>NZ_JASAOF010000009.1 GCF_029952525.1 Saccharopolyspora ipomoeae | reverse complement strand
TCCGACGCGTCGTCGACGGGCGCCGACCAGCTTAAACGGCGTGCGTGCTGCCGGCCGTCGGCACGGCCGTCGGCGTTTCGTCCGCTGCTTCCTCGTGCGAACGCGGCACCAGCAACGTCACCAACGCCGCACTCGCCGCGATGCCGGCGAACAGGTAGAACGCGGTGGTGCCGCCCAGCCCCGCACCGACGAGCACGCCGCCCACCACGGGGCCCACGATGCCGCCGATCCGGCCGAATCCCGCGCACCAGGCGACACCGGCCGCCCGAGCCCTCGTGGGGTAGTAGTTCGACACGAGACCGTAGATGAGCACCTGCGTGCCGATCGTGCCGGTCCCCGCGACCGCGACCGCTGACAGCAGCACGAGCAGCGGGAGCTTCAGCGGCAGCAGCACGAGAGTGGCCGCTGCGAGGACGAAGGTCGTGGCGACCACGCGCTTGGCCCCGACCCGGTCCGCCCACAGCGACGCGAGCACACCGCCCACGATGGCACCGACGTTGAGCACCAGCAGGAACGCCAGCGAGTCGCTCTTGCCGAAGCCGTTGTTGGCCATGATCTGCGGCAACCAGGTGTTGAGCCCGTAGGTCAGCAGCAGTCCCGCGAAGCTCATCAGGCCCAGCAGCGCGGTCGGCCACGCGAGCTCCTTCGACGCCAGCGCCGGGAATCCGGCGCGGGCGGTGCCCGATGCCCGCACCGGTTCGGCGCGCAGCTCGATCCCGGTGCGCTCGGCGAGCTCGGTCGCTCGCTCGACCTCACCGCGCGAAGCGAGCCACTTCGGCGATTCCGGCAGCTTGACCGCCGCGAGCGGCAGCACGAGCACCAGCGGCAGGGCACCGATCCAGAACAGCCCGCGCCACCCGACCAGATCGTCGAGCACGAGCGCGAGCAGCGCCGCCAGGACTCCACCGGCGGGCACACCGCTGTACACGATGGCGTTGAGCCGGTTCCGCCGACCGGGGTCGGCGAACTCCGCCACCAGCGGCCCGACGGTCGCCACCAGCGCGCCGACCCCGATGCCGGTGAAGAACCGTCCGATGCCGAAGGCGGTGACGCTCTGGGTGAGCGCTGTCGCACCCATCCCGATCGAGAACCAGGCGAGGTTGATCAGCATGATCCGGCGCCTGCCGATCAGGTCGCCGAAGGTGCCGGCGGCCAGGGCTCCCACGAGGACGCCGATCAGCGCGTAGCTGCCGAGCGTGCCCGCCTGGCCCGGCGTGATCGCTCCGAGCTGGGACGGGTCCTTGAGCAGGGTGGGCAGGACGGTTCCGTAGACGACGAGGTCGTAGCCGTCGAAGATGAGCACGATGGTCGACAGCGCGACCACCCAGGACACGGTGCGCTGGCGCCGACGCGTCGTTGAGTCGGTTTCGGACATGAGGGGCTCCCGGAAGTGGGTGTGGGGAGGGTGTTTGGCCTGATCAGGCCGGACCGGCGGCGCGCGGCCGCACGACTGGGATGCGGGACGGGGGTGCTTCGACCCCCGTCCCGGCCGGCGTCAACCGAGGTCGCCGCCTGCGACCGGCAGGACGGTGCCGGTGATGTAGGACGCCTCGTCGGAGGCCAGGAAGGTGATCGCGGCGGCCTGTTCGTCCAGCGTGCCGTAGCGCTTCATCAGCGACGTGCTCACGGTCTGGTCGATGTGGGCCTGGAACCAGGCCTTCTCCTGCTCGGTCTCGAGCGCCGAGCCCCCGCGGGAGATCCGGCGCGGCGGTGCTTCGGTTCCGCCGGGAGCCGTGGCGACCACGCGGATGCCGGAGTCGGCGCACTCCAGGGCGAGCGAGGCGGTGACCGCGTTGATCCCGCCCTTCGCGGCCGAGTACGGGATGCGGTGGACGCCCCGGGTGGCGGCGGACGAGACGTTGACGATCACCCCGCTGCCGCGCTCGCTCATCGACGGCAGCGCGGCCCGGCAGGTGAACAGCGTGGTCATCAGCGACCGGCGCAGTTCGGTCTCGATCTGCTGCGGGGTGAACTCCGTGAACGGCTTGAACCAGATCGCCCCGCCGACGTTGTTGATCAGCACGTCGATGCGGCCGTGCCGGGACAGCGCCGCGTCGACCACGGCCTGCGCGCCCTCCCAGGTCTCCAGGTCGGCCACCACGGGCTCGCCCGCGAGCTCCTCGGCCAGACCTTCGACCAGCGATGATCGGTCGGCCAGCACGAGGTCGCCGCCTTCGGCGGCGATCCGGCGGGCGGTCTGCTCGCCGATGCCCTGGGCTGCTCCGGTGACCACGACGACCTTGCCGTCGAAGCGGCCCGGGGTGACGAACCGCGGTCGCTTGGCGGCCTCGGCGTCGGCCATCGCGCGCCGGGTGGTGACCTTCGAGCGCTCGGCGTGCTCGGCGACGAGCCGCCGGGCCGCGGTGCGGTCACCGGACTCGAAGGCCTCGACGATGTCGAGGTGGTCCTGGGTGCAGCGCGGATCGCACCAGGTGGCGTTGCGCAGCGTGGTCTCCATGTGGCCCTTCACGCCGAGCGCGCGGTAGGCCTGCAGGAGGTGCTCGTTGCCGGTGAGGGTGAACAGGTAGTCGTGGAACGCCGCGTTGGCCTCGGTGTAGGCGGCGGCGTCGACGAACCGGTCCCCCTCGACGTAGGGCACGGCGGACTCGGCGAGCAGCCGGTACCCGGCGAGCTGCTGCGAGCTGAGCCGGCCGATGGTGAGTTCGAGCGCGCCCAGCTCCAGTGCCTGCCGCGCCTCGAACACGGCGTCCGACTCGTGCACCGACGGGTGCTCCTCGCCGATCTCGTACCCGCCCGGAGCGGGCGGCACCACCGGTTCGAAGGACCGCGCGGCCAGCACCTCCTGGCCGGCGACGCACCGAGCCTCGACGTTCTCCCGCAAGACCCCGCCACCGTCGAGTTCCCGGACACCGCTCCCAGAGCCGTCCCAAATGCGTTGTCCGGCAATGGAACTCGCCGTAGCGATCTCCTCAGCTACCGAACGCACAACCCCACCACCCGATGCGGTAACGGAACACTCCGGGAAGATGCTCTGACCGGCCAACTTCCGCCCCCCGTCGGGGTTTTCCTCCAGTTCAGACGGGGTTTCCAACTCCGCACCACTCTCCGTGACCGGGTCGGGTTGGGTGGTGGGGGTGGGGGTGGGGAAGTTTTCATGAAAACTTCCCTCCTCCTCGAGACCAGCCGCCGGTTCGACAGCCACCGGTTCCGGGGCCGGTTCCGGGGTCGCGGCGAGGGCGAACTTCTCGTAGTAGAAACCGGTCGGCTCGACTCCGCCGTCGGCGAAGTGCCCGCGCACCGCCTCCACCATCGGCGGTGGACCGCACAGGTACACCGCCACGTCCCCGCCGTGCAGGTGCTCGTCGCGGAGGAACCTGGTGACGTAGCCCTTGTTCGGTGCCGAGCTGGCGGGATCGGCGACGCAGTAGTCCCAGGTCAGGTTCGCGATGCCGGAGGCCAGCTCGGCCACGGTGTCGAGCTCGACGAGGTCGTCGTCGGTGGTCACGCCGTAGATCAGGTGCGCGGGACGCTTGGTCCCGCTCGCCCGCATGGTGCGCAGGATCGACAGGATCGGGGCGAGGCCGGTGCCGCCGGCCAGCAGCAGCACCGGCCGGTCGGTCTCGCGCAGGAAGAAGCTGCCGTGCGGTCCGGTGAACGTCAGCTCGTCGCCGGGCTTCGCGCGGTCGGTGAGGTAGTCCGACATCACCCCGCCCGGGGTGAGCTTGACCAGGAAGCTCAGGTGCTCGTCGTCGGGCGCGCTGCTGAAGGAGTACGACCGCGTCTCGTCGGTGCCGGGCACGGCGATGTTGACGTACTGGCCGGGCAGGAACGCCAGCTTGTCCCGCTCCGGGGTCTTCAGCGTCACCGACACCGTCGTCGGCGAGAGCCGTTCCAGCGCGGTCAACGTCGCCGGGAACGTCGCCGCCTGCGTCTTGGCCACCGCCGAGGTGCTGGCGATCCGCAGCACCAGGTCGGACTTGGGCGTCATGCTGCACGGCAGCACGTAGCCGCGGTCGGCCTCGTCCGCGGTGAGCGCGTCGTCGATGTAGGTGCCGCCGTCGTAGTCGCCGGACTCGCAGAACGCCTTGCACGTCCCGCACGCGCCGTCGCGGCAGTCCAGCGGGATGTTGATCCGCTGCCGGTAGGACGCGTCGGCCACGGTCTGATCCGGCGAGCACTCGATGAAGCGCGTGACACCGTCCTCGAAGGAGAGCGCTACTTGGTGATTCATAGCGGCCCCGCTCAGATGTGGTACACGTCGACGACGTGGTGGATGTAGTCGTTCTTGAGCACCACGGTCTTCCGGCGGATCAGCGGCGACGGCCCGGAGAAGTCGATGGTGTAGAACGACGTCCCGTAGTAGGGGTCCACGGTCTTGTACCGGAAGTACATGGTGTGCCAGTTGAACCGCACGTCCACGATGTCGCCGCGCCGCTCGATGAGCTCCACGTTGCTGATGTTGTGGCTGGTGCGCGGCTCGGGGATGGAGGTGGCGCTGGAGCGCTCGGTGCGGATCCGGAACACCCGGTCCTCCAGCCCGCCCTTGTTCGGGTAGTAGATGAGCGAGATGTCGGTCTGCGGGTCCTCGGTGAGCAGGTCGTCGTCGCCCCACGAGGGCATCCAGTAGACGACGTCGTCGGCGTAGCACTCCAGCCACTTCTCGAACTCGCGGTCGTCGAGGTAGCGGGCCTCGCGGTAGAGGAACTGCTCGATGTCCTGCTGGGTGATCTGCTGGGTGGCGGTGGTCATCGGGACTCTCCTGGTGGTCGAGGCGGTCACTGGCCGGCGCGTTCGGCGGCGATGGCGGCGCGCATGGTCTCCTGCCAGTAGCCGTGCTGCACCGGGTACAGGCCCTCGTCCTCGTTCTTCTGACCGGCCGAGATGACGCCGTGCATGTCCAGCGCCTCGGCGACCTCGTCGGGCCCGGTGAGCCAGTGCTCGGCGCCGCGGCTCATGTCGTTCCAGGGCGCGGCGGTGGCGCGGAAGGTCAGCTGGCAGGAGCGGAACTCCTCCAGGTCGTCGGGGGTGGCCATGCCGGAGGCGTTGAAGAAGTCCTCGTACTGGCGGATCCGCCACGCCCGCGCCTCGGCGCTCTCGCCCTTGGGGGCGATGCAGTAGATGGTGACCTCGGTCTTGTCCGGCGCGATCGGCCGGAAGTGCCGGATCTGCGTGGAGAACTGGTCCATCAGGTAGACGTTCGGGTACAGGCACAGGTTCCGGGAGCCGCGCACCATGAACTCGCCCTTGGCCTCGCCGAACTTCTCCTTCAGCTCGTCCAACTGCGGCCACAGCGGGCGGTCCTGCGGGTTGCCCGCCCACGTCCACAGGCACAGGTGCCCGTTGGGGTAGGACCAGTAGCCGCCGCCGGACTTGCCCCAGCTGCCCGCGTCGAGGGTCTTGGTGCTGTTCT
Source organism: Saccharopolyspora ipomoeae (assembly GCF_029952525.1). Classification (GTDB taxonomy): domain Bacteria; phylum Actinomycetota; class Actinomycetes; order Mycobacteriales; family Pseudonocardiaceae; genus Saccharopolyspora; species Saccharopolyspora ipomoeae. The sequence goes on along the minus strand of NZ_JASAOF010000009.1, from coordinate 217,343 downwards.
TGGACTCGCCGGTGTTGCGGCGCGCGGTGGTGGCCGCGTAGTTCCAGTGCGTGGCGGTGACGTGGTAGCCGTCGGCACCGTTCTCGGCCTGCACCTTCCAGTTCCCGTCGAAGGTGTAGGTGGAAGCGCCGCGCAGCACCTCCAGCCCCTCCGGCGACTGGTCGACGAGCATGTCGATGACCTTGGTGGTGTCGCCCAGGTGCTCGGCCAGCGGCGCCACGTCGGGGTTGAGGCTGCCGAACAGGAACCCGCGGTAGGAGTCGAAGCGGGCGACCTTGGTCATGTCGTGCGAGCCGTCGCGGTCGAAGGTCTCCGGGTAGCCGGCGCCGTCGGGGTCCTTGACCTTGAGCAGCTTGCCGTCGTTGCGGAACGTCCAGCCGTGGAACGGGCAGGTCAGCGTGGTGCGGTTGTCGGCCTTGCGGCGGCAGATCATCGCGCCGCGGTGGGCGCAGGCGTTGATCAGGCAGTGCAGCTCGCCGTCCTTGGCGCGGGTGATCACGACCGGCTGGCGACCGATGTAGGTGGTGAAGTAGTCCCCGGGATTCGGCAGCTGGCTCTCGTGGGCGAGGTAGATCCAGTTGCCCTCGAAGATGTGCTTCATCTCGAGTTCGAAGATCTCCTCGTCGGTGAAGATCTGCCGGTTGGCCCGGTAGACCCCGGCCTCGCGGTCCTCGACGACGGCGTCCGCGACGACGGCGGCGGCGTGGTTCAGCATCTCGGTCATGGATCCTCCAGCCGGATCGACTCTGATCGCGGCGACTCGGGGCCGCCGTGGCGTTGACCCAGGACGATGACAGCCCGTGGTTCCGGTCACACCGGACAAAGACCTAGACCTGACCTAGGGTGCTATTCATCGATGCCGCTTATCAATCACGCGAAACCAGGTCTTTGTCTTCGATCAGCGCGGTGCCTACCGTGAGAGAAATCGGCGACGAGGACGTGGGAGGAGGACCGTCGTGGAACTTCGACACCTGCGCTACTTCGCCACCGTCGCCGAGACGTGCCACTTCGGCCGGGCCGCCGAGCAGCTGCACATCGCCCAGCCCGCCCTGTCGCACACCGTCCGGCAGCTGGAGGACGAGCTCGGGGTGGCGCTGCTGGAGCGCACGACCAGGCAGGTGCGGGTGACCCCGGCGGGCGAGTTCTTCCTGGGCGAGGCCCAGCGGGTGCTGGCCGCCGTGGACGCCGGGGTGCGCGGGGTGCAGCGCATCGGCGAGGGCCGGTCGGGACTGGTGCGCGTCGGGTTCACCGGCACCGCCGCCTTCTCCCACCTGCCGCACCTGGCGCGGGCGCTGGCCCAGCGGGTACCGCAGGTCGAGCTGGAGGTGCGGGCCGAGCTGCTCACCGCCGACCAGTGCGCGCAGCTGCGCGACGGCTCGCTGGGCGTCGGCGTGCTGCGGCCACCGGTGACCGCCGACGACATCGACTACCGGGTCATCGAGGTCGAACCGCTGATCCTGGCGGTTCCGGCCGATCACCGGCTGGCGGTGGAGCCCGTGGTCTCCACCGCCGACCTGCGCACCGAACCGCTGGTGACCTACGACGGCCGCCACTCCGTGGTGCACGACGCGGTGCTGCGCAGCTGCCGCGACGCCGGGTTCACCCCCGTCCAGCAGCACCAGGCCCCGGGCACCGCCGCGCTGCTGGCGCTGGTCGCCGGTGGGTTGGGCGTCGGGGTGGTTCCCGCGTCGGCGCGGGCGCTGCCGCTGGCCGGGGTCGTGTTCCGCGACCTGTCCGGGGCGGCGTCGGTGGAGCTGGCCGTGGCCTGGCACCGCGACACGAGCTCTCCCCTGGTCAACACCGTCCTCACCGAGCTGGAGGACGTCTTCCCGTCCGCACGACCCGCCGCGGAGGCCGGCTGATGAAGATCACCCAGGTGGACGCGATCCCGTTCGCCATCCCCTACCGCAAGCCGCTGCGCTTCGCCTCCGGCGAGGTCCACGCGGCCGAGCACGTGCTGGTGCGGGTGCACACCGACGACGGGGTCGTCGGCGTCGCCGAAGCACCGCCGCGGCCGTTCACCTACGGCGAGACCCAGGCCGGGATCGTCGCCGTCATCGACTCGCTCTTCGCACCGCAGGTCACGGGTCTGAGCCTGCTGGAGCGCGAGGTCGCCCACGCCCGGATGGCGCGCACGGTCGGCAACCCGACCGCGAAGTCCGCTGTGGACATGGCGATGTGGGACGCCCTGGGGCGCAGCCTCGACGTGTCGGTGACCGAGCTGCTCGGCGGCTACACCGACCGGATGCGCGTCTCGCACATGCTCGGCTTCGACGAGCCGGCCGCGATGGTCGCCGAGGCCGAGAAGATGCGCGACACCTGCGGGATCACCACCTTCAAGGTCAAGGTCGGGCGCCGCCCGGTCTCGCTGGACACCGCCGTGGTCCGCGCGCTGCGCGAGGGGCTCGGCGACGCCGTGGAGCTCTACGTCGACGGCAACCGCGGCTGGACGGCCGCCGAGTCGGCGCGGGCCATGAAGGAGATGGCCGACCTCGACCTGCTCTTCGCCGAGGAGCTGTGCCCGGCCGACGACGTGCTGGGGCGGCGCTGGCTGGTGCAGCAGCTCGACGTGCCGTTCATCGCCGACGAATCCGCCGTCACCCCGGCCGACGTCACCCGCGAGATCCTCGGCGGCTCGGCCACGGCGGTGAGCATCAAGACCGCCCGCACCGGCTTCACCCGGTCCCAGCGCACCCACCACCTCGCCGAAGGACTCGGCCTGGAGGTCGTGATGGGCAACCAGATCGACGGCCAGATCGGGACGCTGGGCACCGTGGCCTTCGGCGCCGCGCACGCGCTGACCTCCCACCGGGCAGGCGAGCTGTCGAACTTCCTGGACATGAGCGACGACCTGCTGACCGAACCGCTGACGATCAGCGACGGCGAGCTCGCCGTCCGCCCCGGCGCCGGGCTCGGCGCCGAGATCGATCCCGACAAGCTCCGGCACTACCGCCAGGACCGCTGACACCACCCACCACGAATCAAGGAGGATTCCCATGACCACGGCACACGACGAGGCCACCGCCGCCGCCTCCGGCGCGAGCGCCACCGAGCGGTTCAAGAGCGACAAGTTCCTCGGCGTCGAGGGCACGCCGCCCGAGCGGGTCAGCACCCTGGCCCGCGAGGTGATCGAGGCCGTGCACAGCACGATCCGCAAGCACAAGGTCACCTACGACGAGTACAACGCGCTCAAGGCGTGGCTGATCAGCGTCGGCGAGGACGGCGAGTGGCCGCTGTTCCTCGACGTCTGGGTCGAGCACGTCGTCGAAGAGGTCGCCACCGAACACCGCAAGGGCAACAAGGGCACCATCGAGGGCCCCTACTACGTGCCCGACGCCCCCGAGCAGGGCTCCAGCGGCTCGGTCCCGATGCGCGACGACGAGCCGGGCACGCCGCTGACCTGGACCGGGAAGGTCACCTCCACCAACGGGTCCGCGCTGGCGGGCGCGAAGGTGGAGCTGTGGCACGCCGACGCCGACGGCTTCTACTCGCAGTTCGCGCCGAACCTGCCGGAGTGGAACCTGCGCGCGTCGTTCACCACCGACGCCGAGGGCAACTTCGAGATCCGCACGGTTCGCCCGGCTCCGTACCAGATCCCCACCGACGGGGCGTGCGGCAAGCTCATCGCCGCGGCCGGGTGGCACGCGTGGCGACCGGCGCACCTGCACGTCAAGGTCTCGGCCCCGGGCCACGAGCTGCTGACCGCGCAGCTGTACTTCCCCGGCGACGAGCACAACGACGACGACATCGCCTCGGCGGTCAAGCCGGAGCTGATGCTGGCCCCGAAGCCGGTGGCCGGTGGCGAGGCCATCGAGTACGGCTTCGTCCTCGACCCCGCCTGATCAGGAGGTCTCGTGCTCTACCACATCCGGATGGACGTGAACCTGCCTGCGGACATGGATCCGGAGGTGCGCGCCGACCTGCTGGCGCGAGAGCGGGCCTACAGCCAGAAGGCGCAGCGCGAGGGCCGGTGGCCGCACCTGTGGCGGGTCGCCGGTGAGTTCGCGAACGTCTCGGTCGTCGACGTCGCCGACCACGACGAGCTGCACGCGCTGCTGTCCGGGCTTCCGCTGTTCGCCTACATGGACATCGAGGTCACGCCGCTGGCGGTGCATCCCAACAAGATCGACCAGTAGGACTCCGCGAACGCCGGGTGTCCACACCGGACACCCGGCGTTCTCCTGTCTTCAGCGGTGGGAGGAAAGTTTTCATGAAAACCTCCCTCCCACTACGTAGACAAAGTTTTCATGAAAACTTCCCTCCCCCACCACCGAACGGGACCCTGGGAGATCCCGGCAGGGGTTCACGAATTGGTGGTTTCACCAGGACTTTTGGATTCTGAGGGGGTTGGTGGTGGGGAAGTTTTCATGAAAACCTTCTGTTCGTGGCGTGGGGGAAGTTTTCATGAAAACTTCCCCCACCACCGAGGGGAGATCGTGACCAGTACTCTCACCACCGAAACCGAAAGTCCGTCTCACCGCGACCGCTTCGAACGCCCGTCACCTGCGCGTCCGCGCCAGGTGCTGCGGGATCTGAGCGGATCCTCGGTCGCCGGTGGCGTGGTCGGGCTCGTGTTCTCCGCGACCGGACCGATCGCCGTGATCCTGAGCGCCGGGACCCAGGGCGGGTTGAGCTCCGGCCAGCTGGCGTCGTGGGTGTTCGGGGTGTTCTTCCTCAACGGCATCCTCACCGCGATCGCCTCGTGGGTGTACCGGCAGCCGCTGGCGTTCTTCTGGACGATCCCCGGCACGGTCGTGGTCGGGGCGTCGCTCGACCACCTGAGCTGGCCGGAGGTGCTGGGCGCGTTCGTGGTGACCGCGCTGCTGATCCTCGCGATCGGCCTCACCGGCTGGGTGCGGACGATCATGGCGGCGCTGCCGATGCCGATCGTGATGGCGATGGTGGCGGGGGTGTTCCTGCGCTTCGGCCTCGACCTCGTCACCGCCACCGGCTCGGACGCCCTGGTCGCCGTACCCATGATCGCGGTGTTCGTGCTGCTCAGCGCCTTCCCCGGAGCAGGTCGTGCGGTGCCGCCGATCCTCGGCGCGCTGGTCGCCGGAGCGATCGCGGTCGCCGCCTCGGGCCGGTTCGCGGTGGCCGGGTCCGGATGGCTGGCCGAGCCGATGCTGCAGGTGCCGGAGTTCTCGTGGCGAGCGATCACCGAGCTGGTCGTGCCGCTGGCGATCACGGTGCTGGTGGTCCAGAACGGCCAGGGCACAGCGGTTCTCAAGCAGGCCGGTCACCGGCCGCCGACGAACGTGGCGGCCGTGCTGTGCGGGCTGTGGTCGTTGCCGGCGGCCGCGGTGGGCGCGGTGTCGACGTGCCTGACGGGGCCGACCAACGCCCTGCTGGTCGCCTCCACCGAGCGCTCGCGCCAGTACACGGCGGGCATCGTCTGCGGCGCGGGCGCGGTCGTCGTGGGCCTGTTGGCCCCCGCGTTCGTCCGGTTCATGCTGGCCACTCCCCCGGCGTTCATCGCCGTCCTCGGCGGCCTCGCCATGCTCAGAGCGCTGCAGGGCGCGTTCGTCACCGCCTTCCAGACGACCTTCACCCTCGGGGCCCTCGTGGCCTTCCTCGTCACCGTCTCCGGCGTTCACCCGCTCAACATCAACTCGGCCTTCTGGGGTCTGCTGGCAGGAGTCCTCACCTCCCTCGCTCTGGAAAGCCGCGGCCATCGCACCGGCTGAGATCACGTTCTGGCTGAAAGCCCGGATTTGCGGCGGGGATCGACTACGCTGCCCGTCATGTCCGAACAAGCGTGGTCCCCCGCCCCCGGGACTCCGGTCATCGAATACCGCTCCGGCCGGACGTTGTGCATCCTCGGGTTGGCCATGTTCGTGTTCTTCGGCCTCGCCGCCCTCTTCCCGGACGTCGGGAACCCGTCCCACACGGCGCGCGGCGACATTCCCGACAGCTTCGCCATGTTCCTCTTCGGCGCGCTCGCGCTGGGCGGCCTGCTGCTGATGCTCAACACGTTCCCCCGCACCCACCGCTTCGCGGTCGACGAGCGCGGACTCCGGTGGCAGGCCGGCCGCAAGTCCGACCTGATCGCGTGGGAGGAGGTGCGCGCCGTCCGCGGCCAGGAAGCGCGCCCGCCGGTCGAGGACGACCCGAACTCCAAAGCCCTGCCGCCGGCCCTGGTGTTCACGCCGGTCGACCGCCGCTTCGTCACCCGCCACCAAGCGCTGCTGAACCAGCTGCCCACGGCCGATCCGGAAGTCCGGTTGCGACTGCCGAACAGCACCACCGTCCGGCAACTCGCCCAGGAGATCGCCCGGGTCCGACCCGACCTGATCGGCTGAAGGACGGTCGCAGCTGCGGGCAGCCGAAAAGCGTTTGACGTTCGGTGCTGACCGCGCGATCGTCAGGACGTGTTCGCCGTCCGGCCGGGAGAACCCGGCGATGCCGTGGATTGTGCTGCGATCGTGCGGGAACTGCCCGATTACTTCACCGATGACGTCCCCGAGAAGGTCGTGACCGATCTGTCGGCCCATCCGGCGTGGGTCGCCACGAAAAGCGGTGTCCTTGTCGGGTTCGTGATCGTGGACCACCGGTCGGCGCGTGCTGCCGAGATTCTGTGGATGGCTGTCGCGCCGCAGCTGCGCGGCAGGGGCGTGGGCACGCTGCTGCTGGATCGCGTGGTGCGCGATCTGACCGAGAGCGGCCGTGCGGTGGTCGAAGTGAAGACGCTCGACGCTGGTGCCGGGTACGAGCCGTACCTGGCCACGCGTGCCTTCTGGGAACGCCGCGGTTTCGTTCAGATCGACATGATCGACCCCTTGCCGGGCTGGCAACCGGGAAACCCCGCAGCGATTTACGTCGCCGCTCTCACCGCTACGCGATAGGCATCCGCATCGCACGGCGGCCTGGGCGCGGTGCCGAGCACGCCGGTCCAGACCCCGAACGAAGCCCGGAGTACCGCACCATCAACGCGGCGGTGCCGTGGAGGCTCGCGGGATGAGAGTCGGGGCGCTCACCGCGGTTTCACCCCTCGCCGTCCCGTCGTCGAGGACGAGGCGCAACGCGTCGGCGGCGATCTGCCGGAACGGCACCCGCACGGTGGTCAGCGGCACCGGCAGCCTGCTGACCACCGGGATGTCGTTGTAGCCGACGATCGACACGTCCCTCGGCACCTCCAGGCCCAGCGCGTGCGCGGCGGCGAGCACACCGATCGCCGTGTTGTCGTTGACCGCGAACACCGCGCTCGGCCGGTCCGGGCGATCCAGCAGCGCACGCCCCGCGATCTCACCGGCCTCGATCGAGAACGCATCACCGGCGACCAACGCCGGGTCGAACCCGATCCCGCCGCTATCCAGCGCTTCCCGGTAGCCCTCCGCGCGCCCACGTGCGCTCGACGCGTACTCGGGTCCGCCGACCAGGCCGATCCTGCGGTGCCCCAGGTCGATGAGGTGCCGGGTGGCCAGTTGCGCTCCGAGGCGGTCGTCCCCGATGGCGGCCGGGCCGGCTCCGTCGGTGCGCAGGGCGAGCGCGTAGGGGGTCCCGCCGACGTCGACGGGCTCGCCGACGCGCGCCGTGGTGAGGATGAGCCCGTCGACCCGGCGCCTCCGCAGCGACTCCACGGCCTTGTCCTGCGCCTCCGGCAGGTCCTCGGTGGTGGCCACGACCGTGAACAGGTCGCGTCCGGCCGCGACCTCGGTGATCGCCTCGTAGAGCATCGCCATGACCGTGTCGGTGAGCCTGGGGACGATCACCCCCACCGTGCTGGTCCCGGAGCGGCGCAGCCCGGAAGCGAGCGGGTCGCGGACGTAGCCGAGTTCGGCCGCGACCTCGCGCACGCGCTCCGCGGTCGCGTTGGTGGAGCGCGGAAGGCGTTCGTCGAGCACGCGGGAGACCGTGGACTTGCTGACCCCGGCCGCTCGGGCCACATCGAGAATCGTCACCACACCCCGGAGCCTACCGGAAGTTGGGAACGTTCCCGGGATCGGTCTTGACACCCGGCGAGTCGTGGCGCATCGTTCTGGGAACGTTCCCGCGACCGTTCCCAGAAATGGAGTCCCAGGCATGTCTCTCGATCTCCGCGGCCTCAACCCCGCCCCGGTCACCCCGTTCACGCCGGACGGCGAGGTCGACCACCAGGCGATGGCCAAGCTCGGCCAGTGGCTGGCCGGCCACGACGGCGTCAAGAGCCTCGTGGTGCTCGGCCACGCCGGCGAGGGGACCTTCCTGACCCAGGACGAGCAGGTCGCCACCGTCTCCCAGCTGGTCGAAGCCGTCGACGTCCCGGTCATCGCCGGGATCACCGGCGAAGGCACGCACGTGGCCGTCGAGGAGGCCAAGCGCGCGGTCGCCGCAGGCGCCCAGGCGGCGCTGGTGTACCCCTCGCACGGCTGGCTGCGGTTCGGCTACCAGCAGGGCGCCCCGCAGGAGCGCTACCGAGCGATCTACGAGGAGGCGGGCCTGCCCTGCATCCTCTTCCAGTACCCGGACGTCACCAAGGCGAACTACGACCTCGACACCCAGCTCGAGATCGCCGCCCAGCCGGGTGTGTTCGCCACCAAGAACGGCGTGCGCAACATGCGCCGCTGGGACACCGAGATCCCCGTCCTGCGGCGGGAGAACCCCGATCTGCAGATCCTGTCGTGCCACGACGAGTACCTGCTGCACACCATGTTCGACGTGGACGGCCTGCTGGTCGGGTACGGCAACATCGCCCCCGCACCGCTGCTCGAACTGATCGCCGCAGGCAAGGCCCGGGACTACGCGGCGGCCCGCGCGGTGCACGACCGCCTGCTGCCGGTCACCAAGGCCGTCTACCACCGCGGCTCGCACATGGAGGGCACGGTGGCCCTCAAGCTGGCGCTCAAGGCGCTCGGCGTGCTGGAGAACGCGACCGTGCGCTCTCCCCTGCTCGACCTCTCCGCCGAGGCCGAGCAGGAGATCGTCCAGGCGCTGCGCAGCGCGCGGCTCGTCTGAGCCGACCCGCGGGCCGGGTGCGCGATCGCATCCGGCCCTTGCCGGCCACCCGGCCGGTCCGGTGACAATGCCGTCCCCGAACGACCCCGCGACAATGCCGCGTGGGGGTGAGGAAGCACGATGTCCGATGCAGCACCCGCCCGGATGAACAACGGGCCCAGCGACACCTCCGGTTCCGCCCCGGTCGGCCGTGGACGCCGAATCCTGCGGATGCTGGCCCTGATGGGGCCGGCCTTCATCGTCGGCGCCTGGCAGTTCGGGCCCGGCAACCTCACCTCGGCGGTGCAGGCCGGGAGCCGATTCGGGTACTCCCTGATCTGGGTCATCGCCGTCTCGACCGCGCTGATGCTCATCTACGCCGACATGAGCATCCGCATCGCGCTCGTCTCGAAGGGCTCTGTCGTCCAGACGATCAAGGAGCACCTGGGCCGCCGGGTCGGTGGCCTGGCCGGGTTCGGCGTCTTCGCCATCACCCTGATGTTCTCCGTCGGCAACGCCGTCGGCTCGGGGCTGGGCCTGTCGCTGGTGTTCGGCGGCTCGCCCATGTGGTGGACGCTGGCCTGCACGGCCGTGGTGGTCGGGATCCTCTTCGCGCGACGCCTCTACACGCTCATCGAGAAGCTCGTACTGGTCATCGTCGCGATCATGGCCGCGTCGTTCGTCGCCACCGCGATCGTGACCCGGCCCGACTGGGGAGCCGCCGCCGTCGGGTCCGTGGTCCCGGTCGTTCCCTCCGGAGTCGGGCTGCTGATCGTCGCCCTGGTGGGCACCAACTTCTCGGTCAACGCCGCCTTCTACGCCGGTTACGCCTCGCGCGAGCGCGGGCTCCGCCGCGAGCAGTACCGCGAGACGACCATCGCCGACACCATCCCCGGCATCGTCGCGCCCGGGATCATGACAGCGCTGGTCATCATGGCCGCCGCCGCGGTCCTGCCCGGGGTCGGCGGCGAGGAGGGCGCCACGCTCAAGCAGTTCTCGGCCGTGCTCACCCCGATCGCCGGAGAAGCCGGGCGGACCATCTTCTCGCTGGGCTTCACCGGAGCCGCGATCTCGGCGATGATCGCCAACGCCACCGCGGGCGGCACCCTGCTCTCCGACGGCCTCGGTTTCGGCAACAGGCTCGCCTCGTGGCGGGTCCGCGCCGGGATCCTGGGCGTGCTCGGCTTCGGCGCCCTCGTCACCGTCCTGGCGCGCGGGCAATCACCGGTCCAGCTGATCATCGCGGCGCAGGCGTTGACGGTCGTCGTCGCTCCCGTCCTGGCCGTGCTGCTCGTCGTCCTGGCCAACCGGCCCGGCCTGATGGGCGACCTGCGCAACAAGTGGTGGCAGAACGCGCTGGCCGCCATCGGGCTGGTCGCCATCGCCGCGGTCTGCTACCAGCTGGCGGTCACCAGCTTCACCTGACCGCGACTGGCAGGTCCGCCGCCAACACCGCATACCGGGGCTGCCCGGCTTCAGAAGAAGCCGGGCAGTCCCGCTGAACAACGTCCCCTTCAGGAACAGGCCGGGCGTCACCACAGAGGGTGACCGGCGAACGCGACCCCCTTTGCGCGTTCGGTCAAAGAGGGAGCCTCGAACCCACGACCCCTCGTCTGGTGTCACCGAGGACTTCTCGACCCTGCCGGAGCTCGGTGTTTGTCCCATGCTGGACGGGGAAGCCGTCATCGCTAGGAGGGACACCATGAGCAGCTTGCTGCCTCGGCCGAACAGGGGACTGCCGGATCTGTTGCGCATGTTGGAGAGCGAATGGCCGTTCGGCGAGCGGCACTCGATGCGGATCGAAGCGTTCACCGAAGAAGGCAGCTTCGTGGTTCGCTGCGAGCTTCCCGGCGTCGACCCCGACGACATCCACATCAACGTCGAGGGCGACCAGCTCAGGATCGACGCCGAGCGCAGGCAGGAAGATCGAGCTGAAGCGCACAGCGAGTTCTACTACGGCTCCTACAGCCGCACGATGCTGCTGCCCTCGGGCTGCGACGTCGACAACATCAAGGCCGACTACGACAACGGCATCTTGACCATCCACATGCCTCAGAAGGAGGCGCCAGAAGCCAAGGAAATCCCCGTCGCGCGCAAGGGCAAGTAGGTTCCGCCGTTCGCAGGTCGCTAGCTGATCGGAGTCCTTGGCCCCTGCTGCTCCCCCAGCTCCGCGCCGAAACTCGGAGGTAGCGGACCACCGGCACGGAGTTCGATCATGCACGCGGAAGTCGGCGAGTGGCTTATCGTCGAGGGTGCCCACCTGGGCGACCACCGATACAAGGGACAGATCATCGAGGTGCGCGGCTCGGACGGAGAGCCGCCCTACCTCGTGCGGTGGCTCGAGGACGACCACCTGAGCCTGGTGTACCCGGGACCGGACGCCCACTGCGAGCACAGCCTCCCGCACCACCTGAAGCTCGGTGTTGCGCCCCAGCACGACGCAGACCCGGAAGGGTGAGTCGTGAGGTGACCGCTCGTGACACGAGTGATCGCCAAAACTCGCACCACGCACACGCGCGATCCATGCGGTTCGCTTCGAGCGAGGTTCTAGGCTGAGGATTCCGGGTGGAGACCACGACGGCCCTCGTTCACTTCGCCACCGCGCTGGCGATCGGGCTGCTGCTGGGCTTGGAGCGGGAGCACAGCACGGCCGGACAGCCCGTACGCCCAGCCGGCTCACGGACGTTCTCCTTGCTGAGCCTGGTGGGGGCGATCGCTGCTGCACTGTCCCCGGCGATGCTGATCGTCACGGTCGGCACAGCCGGTGTTCTCGTGGTCGCCTGGTACGTGCTGGGCGCGCGGGCCTCTCCGGAGGCCGACCTGGGCGCCACCACCGAGGTCGCTGCGGTCGCAGCCGTGCTGCTGGGAGCGCTGGCCTGGTCACAACCGACGTGGGCGGTGCCCATCGCCGTAGCCGTGGTGGCCCTGCTGGCTGCTAAACGACCGCTTCACCGATTCGCCACCCACCTGGTCACCGACGACGACATCGCCGATGCCATCAGGTTGTTCGTCGTTGCGTTCGTGATCTTCCCACTACTGCCGGATCGACCGCTGGGCCCCTACGGAGTGCTCAACCCGTCCCGGATCTGGTTGCTGGTCATCGCGATCACCATCATCGGCTGGGCCGGCTACGTGGCCGTGCGCGCGCTCGGCGAACGACAAGGACTGGTGCTCGTCGGATTCCTGGGTGGTTTCGTCTCTGCCTCAGCAACCACGGTCGTGCTGGCACGACGGTCCGGCGCGGGCGTGCGAGACGTGGTCCTGCCTGCAGTTCTCACGGCAAGTGTCGCGACCTTGGTTCAGCTCATCGCGCTGACCGCAGTCGCCAATCCGACCATCGCACTCCGGCTACTACCGGCTTCGGTTGCCGGTGCGGCCGTTCTGCTGGGCGAGGCCGGATGGCTCGCCTGGCGCACTCGGAGCACTGTGGGTGGTTCCGAAGCGGAGGGAACGAACGCCACCGATACGCCTTCGGCGTTCCAGCGCCCGCTGTCCCTGCGCGTCACGCTCTCGCTGACGTTGTTGCTGATGCTGCTGCTTACCGCCACCCGAGCCGCGGCAGCGCTGCTCGGCACACGGGGTGTCCTCGCGGCCGCATTCGTGGGAGGACTCGCCGACGCGCACTCCGCAGCGGTGGCCACGGCCTCGCTGGGCGGCACGGTCGTTCCGATCAGCGTGGCGTTGCTCGGCGTCGGCATGGCTCTGCTGAGCAACACCCTGATCAAGATCGTGCTGGCCGGCGTCGCAGGTGGTCTAGCCTTCGCGACGCGACTCGCCGTGCTGCTCATCCTGCCCGCGACCGCCGTCGCCGGCGGGATCGTGCTCGTGATGTGATGCGGCGCCAGCAAGAGCGGCTTGTCGAACAGCCGGGGGAAGTTGGCTCTCGCACCTCTGCGATCGCCACGCTGCTGGTAGCGAGTTCCGCCTTCGCTCGGTGTGGCCCGGGCGCAATCTGCGCGCACTGGCGGGGGTCGACGTGGCCGCCGCTGTGCCGCACCCACGAAAGCGCGCCGTGACCGAAGGCGCTCACGTGCGTCGTTCGCCGTGCCCACGGCAACCGAAAACACCGGTACCACAGCACGATCGCCTCCAGAGTCCTCCTGAGCGCCCGTCGTCCCGGCGCCCGGGGGCCCACGTCGCCCTAGACTTGAAGCGTCCCCCGGTGACCAACCCGCGCATCAAGCTTTCCGCCGCTCGATCCGAGCGCCCACCCCGGCCAGCGGAAGACCCGTACTGCACAGCGGAACGTTCCATTCACCAACCGGAAAAACTGATCGAATGCCCCTACGTTCCGCCCGAACAGGGGAGAAGTCATGTCCCGCGGACGCGAACGCCGCCGCCTCAAGAAGATCGAACGCCAGCTCAGTTCCGATGATCCCGAATTCGCCCACAGGATGACGACACCTCGACCGATCACGAAGGTCATGAGATGGATGACCTTGTGGCGAGCGCTGGGGGTGCTGGCGGCGCTGTTCGCCGTCCTGAGCTTGGTCCTCGGCCAGGGGACGGAGTTCTTCGTCGCATCCCTCACCTCCGCCGCGCTTCTGACCTACGCTTGGTGGCACGAGCACAATCGCCGAACGTGAGACCCGCTACCGGCCCACTTCGGCCGTCGGCGCCCTCCGCTCCCCGCATGCGTCGGGAGCAGGCCGCAATCGGATCCGGACAGCGTCTGCCGATGCCTGCAACGCACCCCACTAGTTGCACCACACCGGTGACCGGGGACGAACGGACAGCTCACCGGCGTGCTTGCAGCACCTTCCAGGCTGCAGCCCCAGCCGATTCCGGTGTCCCGGCAGTGTCCACCGTGTCACCTTCGGGCCATGCGGCGAACCGGCCCGCCATCTCCTCGGCGATCTCGGCGGTGGCGTCCGAAGGATCATCCGCGCGGGCGGCGAGGCGAGCCACCGCGACCTCCTTCGGCGCCTCGCACCGGAGCTCGGTGATCGCAGCCCGCGTCTCCCGCGCGAGAACTCGGGCCGCATCCCGCTCGTCGGCGTTGCTCCAGCTCGCGTCCAGCACGACGCTCTCGCCGTGCTCCAGCAACCGGCGACACCGCGCGAACATCTCTCCGTAGGTGTCGTGGACCTGCGCGCCTTCGTACAAGCCCCGCCCGTAGCCCGCTCCCGGGTCGAGGCCGGCTGCGTGCGGCAGTTCCCTGCGAATCTGATCCGTCCGAAGCAACACCCCGCCCATCCGGTCAGCGAGGGCGCCCGCCACCGTGGACTTGCCCACACCTGGCAGTCCGCCCACCAGGACCAGCCGGACCTGGGCCGAGCGCAGGTGTTCCAGCGCCATCGCCGCGAGGATCCGCGCGTCGTCTGCCGCTGCTGCCACGCCCTGCTCGTGGCGCAGGCACGCGACCTTGGACCGCACGAACGCACGGTATGCGATGTAGTGATCGGCGAGCGATCGGGCCACTTGAGCGCCTGACAAAACCGCATACCAGTCGAGGAATTCCCGCCCTAGCACCGGCGCGCCGAGGCGTTCGAGGTCCATCGCCAGGAAAGCCGCATCGTCGAGGCCGTCCACGTAGCGCAGCTCGTCGTCGAACTCCAAGCAGTCCAGCACTCGCGGCCCGTCGGACAGGCAGAAGATGTCCTCCGCCTGAAGGTCGCCATGGCCGTCCACCACGTACCCGCGGCGCACCCGATCCTCCAGCAGCCGTCCACGGCCGTCGACGTAGTCCAACGCCAGCCGGGCGATGTCGTCGAACGTGTCGCGGTCGAGAACGATGCCCGCGAACGGCTCAGCCCCGGCGAAGTTGTCGACCCATCGCCTGCGCAACGCGGCGGACCGGCCTGCCGATTCGACATCAGGGCCCCGCTTCGCGGTGCTGTGGAACGACGCCAGCTTCCGGGCGAGCTGCTCGAGGTCCGCGCGCACGTCCACGCCTCGTTCCACCAACGTCGCCAACCGGCTCTCCGGGGGCATTCGCCGCATGACCACGATCCAGTCGCAGCTCCGGCCCTCGCCGTCGAGCACCTCGGAGAGGTCGAGATACACGTCCGGCGTCAGCCGCCGGTTGAGCTCCACCTCACGGACGCAGGCCACCCTGCGGGCCTCAGCGGAGGTGAAGTTCAAGAAACCGAAGTCCACCGGCTTCTTGACCTTGTACGCCCTGTCACCGATGAACACCACGACGGCCGTGTGGCTTTCCGCCACGGCCGCGCCCTCGGGCTGTCGGCTGCGCCTGCCGCCCCCGGCGCCACCGCCGGGTGCTGCGGGAACCGTCATCGCAGCTTTCCGCCTGCGGCCCGCGGGGCTGTCGATTCATACCTCTCGTTCTCCACCGGATCCCGCTTGAGGTAGTCCTCCAGGTCGAACATGTTGCCCTGGGAGCGATCGGTGACGTTGAGCATCGTCGTCATCTGCGCGACTTCGTCGACTTGCTCCGACAAGAACCAGCGCATGAACTGCTCACCGAGGTAGTCCTCCTCCTCGCGCAGCACCCGGGACAGCGTCGTGACCTCATCGGTGACCACGCGTTCCTGCTCGACGGCGAGCGCGATCAGCTCGCGAGGATCCGAGAAGTCATTGCGGACGGTCTGCAGACCGGGCACTTCCACGGCGACATTGTTGTCGATCATGTACTGCACGATCCGCATCGCGTGATCCCGCTTGCGCAACGACTGCCGGTAGAAGTACGAGGCCAGACGCGGTAGATCCCGCTGGTCGAACCACACCGCGAACGCCAGGTTCTGCTGCGATGCGTTGAGCCCGTTCCCCACCTGCGCTTCCATCAAGTTCTGGGCTCGGGAAGTGCGCGGCGAGATCGTCTTCACGACTGCATCCATGGCCAAACGCTACGACCGGGTGCCCATGAACGCGACCTCGCACGAAGCCAGGTGAGGCCATCACCCCATGCGGTCGGCGGGCTGCGGAGCAGCACCGATTGAGCGACGCTTGCGGGAGTCCGAGCACGGAGGTTGAGCGCGATGTCGACGGTCCACAACGACGGGGTCGTCGTCGGATTCGACGCTTCTGCGGAATCCCGGACGGCGGTGCGGTGGGCGGCGCTCGAAGCCACGACCCGCGGGCGGCCCCTGGAGGTCGTTCACGCCATACCCATCCCGCTGGAGGAGCTGACGCGGATACACCTGCCCAGCGAGACCGTTTCGTTCGAACCGCTGCGCAGTTCCGCGCAACGAGCGCTGGCGGACATCGCCGCCGAATGCCGCCGTGAACACCCCGGACTGGACGTGCGGACGCGGGCGCGCATGGGCGACCCGGCGAGCATCCTGCGCGATGCCGCCGCCCGCGCGTGCGTTCTCGTGCTCGGCCCGCCCAGGACTGGCCGGGTGCATCAGCTCCTGCTCGGCTCGACCGCAGGCGAGCTGGTGCGCTCAGCGCCCGCTCCGGTCGTCATCGTGCGCGGCCGGCGCTGGTCCGGCTCCACCGAACCGGCCGCGGGGATCGAGCGTGTCATCGTGGGCGTCGATGGCTCCGCGTGCAGCGCGCGGGCGGCGGACTTCGCCTACGACGTCGCGTTCCGCCACGGCGCGGAGCTCACCGCGCTGCTGGCCATCGCCGAGCACGCACCGGACCCGCTGCCACCGAACCGCGGATGGACCCTCGACTCCGATGTCGTCGACGCTCACCGCCGCCTCTTGGCCGAGTCCGTAGCCGGATGCGCCGAGCAGTACCCGGACGTCGTCGCGCACCACGATGTGATCCCCACCGAAGGCCCGACCGATGCGCTGCTCACCGCTGCCGTCGATGCCGATCTCCTCGTCGTCGGCACCCGCGGGCGCGGCGTCATCCGCTCGGCCTTGCTCGGTTCGGTCAGCCACGCCGTCGTGCACTACGCAGCCTGCCCCGTAGCGGTCGTCCGCTGAACCGCGAGCTCGCCACGCCCGCCATCCACCCCGTGAGCAACCCGAGAGGAGCAACGAGCGCAGCGGGCGAGGGGTCGATCGGAACGATGCGCCGGCACACCTTCACCCTTCGGGGAACAACCCTTGGACGACGTCCGACACGGCTCGACGTGGTGTCAACGGTCCGGGGAACTCGTGCGTCACCGGCCACCCGATCCGCAGCGCCAGCTGAGGAAGTCCTTCTCCCCCGAGAACCTGCTCCCGGACCTGGTCGCGGGACACGGCCGACTCACCGATCTGACTGAGCGGACACGTCGCCAGCCCCTGTTCCGTCGCGCAGAGCAGGACAGCGCTCAGCGCCTCGCCCGCCGCCAGCCAACTCGCCTGGTCGTCGCCCGGCGTCGCCAGCACCGCCAAGACCGCCCCGTCCGCCAGGACCGGCACCTCCATCTCCCCCTCGGCAACGAGCGCGAAGTTGCGCTCCGGCACACCGCGCAGGTGCTCCGCCGGGAGGCTGCGAGCCGGTACCCCTTCAGCGGCAGCGTGACGCCCTGCCCACGCGGCGAGTTCTTGCCGGTACGCGGGCCGCTGGCGCAGCTCCGAATTCGCCCGCTCGATGGCCACTTCCAGCTCTCCACGCAACCGCTCGTCCGATGCGAGGACGAGTCGGCAACCCTCGGCCCCCGCGACCTCGCGCAACGGGGCGAGCACCTCCTCCGGCACCGGGTCAGTCACGAAAGGCCGCCGATCGGTGCGCCGGTCAGCAGCCGCGGCGGCCAAGGTCAGCACGTGCTCGTCGACGTCGTCGAGCCTGCTGAACTCGATCGAGGCCAGGTGGTCCGGCTGATCCGGGTTCGGCAGCCGGTGCACCCGGGCCTGCCATCCCTCGGCAGCCAAGGCGATGCGCAGGTGGTTCAACGCAGCACCACAACTCATCACCATCTCGCGGCCGGTCGGATCAGCAACGGGCAACGCGCGAGAACGATCCAGGTAGAGGTGCGCCGAATGCTCGGCCACCCTCCACAGCCAGGGCTGGCTGTTGTGCACCGACGGCGCCCGGCACGCCAGCGCCAACGCCGCGCGCACCGTCGCCTGCGACGGACCCCATCTAGCCATCGCATTCACCCTCAGAATCCTCGCGCGTCGCCGACAACATCACCCCGGCACCCGCGCTGTTCTTCAGCCGGTGACCGAACGACGACGACCGGGCACGACGCGTGGGTGACGCAGTGCTGACTCACCGACCCCAGCAGGGCGCCCACGAATCCGCCGTGCCCGCGACTGCCGACCACCAGGAGCTCCGCATTCTCGGCCCGGTCCAGCAGGGCGCGCGCGGCATGACCGCGGACGACCTCTCGGCGGACGCGCACCGATGTCACCGGCATCCCCGTGACCTCGTCGACGATCTCCCGGAGCCCTTTCTCCGCACGGGTTTTCGACTCGTCATCGGATATCGGCGGCGGCACGGGTGCTACCTCGGTGAAGCTCGGCGGCGCCCACGCCAGTACCGCGGTGACCTCCCCGCGGAACTGCTCGGCGTAGCGCACCGCCCACCGCAATGCCGCTCGCGAGCCCGGTGAGCCGTCGACTCCGACGACGATTCGCGGCCCGTTCTCACTCATGGCCCCGCCCTCCTCGAATCACCGAGCACGTCCGCCGTCGTGTTCGCACGAACTACGCCCCCTGCTTGGCGACAGCGCGGACGGTGGCCCGCATGAGGGCCCGCACGAACGGCTTGACCACCAACCAGTACAGCTTGAAGATCCGGTGCGTGATCGGGTCGTTGAGAACGGTGCGGATGTCGTAGGTCACCAGGCTGCTGTTCCGCCCGTACGGTCGCACCGACAACGAAGAAACGATCTTGCCGCGCCCCGGCTTGCCATACTGGACGAACTGCTCGGGCTCGACCTGCTCCCAACGCACGATCGGAGTCCAGAACCGGCCTGCCGCCCCGAAGATGACCTCTCTCCCGGGCTGCTCGCCGAGCAGCACCCAGTCACCACTCGCGACGAGATCGTCGAAGGTCAGCCTCGTCGGCCGCCTCGGTGGGACCCGCCTCCTCAGGCGCTCGGGCAAGCCTCGCACCCAC
Organism: Saccharopolyspora ipomoeae; assembly: GCF_029952525.1. Taxonomy (GTDB): domain Bacteria; phylum Actinomycetota; class Actinomycetes; order Mycobacteriales; family Pseudonocardiaceae; genus Saccharopolyspora; species Saccharopolyspora ipomoeae. Next base: position 198,524 of record NZ_JASAOF010000009.1, on the reverse strand, counting down.
ATCGCCATGTCCGCCGTGCGTGACTGGATCGTGAGCAGATCCAGGTTCCGGACTGCGGAATACACCGCCTCCGGTGGCCTGTTGACCACGAGGTGTTCGACGGCGCTGAAATCGCACTCGGCGGCGAAATCATCGATCGTCACGGACCTGCCTGTAACCTCCCACGACGCCGAGGCCGTGTTCTTCCGCTCCGATTCCGATATCGCGTCGGTCTCCCCGGTCTTCTTGTTCATCGAACCTCCTCCTCGCGCACGAGTTCTGCTGGCCGATGACGTCACCGCGCACCAGTCCTCGGGTACCACGACCAGCAGTGGGCTATACGCCCTCTCGCACGAGTTCCGGCGACGGGAGCATGGCGCATCGAGGAACCGGAGCCACGCCCGGACGCACGAAGCACCGGTGTCCGGCCTCGGACAGATCGCGAAATCGCAACGGCTGCAGGGCAGGACGTTCGGCGGCTTCCTGCTCGACGACTCCCGATCGAGCATTCTCAGATCCGACCACGCGACAAGTGTCGGTAGAGCTCATCGGCGCCCCACACGAGCACCGGGAACGGCAGCCGATGCCCAGGAGGGTCACGGTTGTCGCCTCCAGGTAGGCGTGGTGGAGCACCGCGTTCTCCGATACGTCCGCCCCGGCCGCCACCCGGCCGCCAGCAGCACCGCGAAGAGGGTCACCCGGACAGGTCTTCCGGCCTCGCGTGGCGGTACTCGCCGCGGGTATGCCTAGATGAGTCGTGTTGCCGGTGGTGAGCTGGGCCGGCAGAGCTTCGGACGCACGAGCGAACGCAGCCGGTGCGCCGTTATCGGCGACACGGAGCGGGAATCGCCGAGTTCGCCGTGCAAGCGGGTTGGGAGGCCGACATGGTGACACCGGACAAACCCATCGTCGTAGGCATCGACGGCTCCGAAGACGCCGTGCGCGCGGCCAACTGGGCCGTGGCCGAAGCAGACCACCGCGGGGCAGCTCTGCTGCTGGTGATCGTCAACGACGACCCGGCCCGCGCGTCCTACGCCGAGGACGCGGTGCGCAAGACCGCCGAGAAGTGCCGGGCCATGGCCCCCCACCTCGCGGTGGACGTGGAGACCGCGAGCGGACGACCGGTCGAGGAACTCCTGCGGCAGAGCCGGAAGGCCCAGCTGGTGGTGCTCGGCGGACGCGGGCACGGCGGATTCGCGGACGCCCTGATCGGCGGGGTCAGCGCAGCCGTGGCCACCCACGGCTCATGTCCGGTCGTCGTGGTCCGCCGGGGCGTTCCGACGACGGTCGGGCCGGTGCTGGTCGGAGTGGACGGCTCCGAATCCAGCACCAACGCGCTGCGGTTCGCGTTCGAAGAGGCCCGCGGCGCCGCTGCCGAGTTGCTCGTGATGGAGGTGTGGCACGAAGGGGATCTGCTCGCTGGACCACTGCCGTCCGACGAACGTGACCGCGTGCAGCGGGAGGTCGAGCAGTCGCTCGCCGACCAAGTTTCCTCCTTGCAGGAGGAGTTCCCGAACGTCCGCAGTCGGCAGCTGGCACAGCGCGGCCACCCTGTGGCGACGCTGACCGACGCGGGCCGGAACGCGCAGCTGCTCGTCGTCGGGCACCGCGGACGTGGCGGATTCGGCGGGTTGTTCCTGGGGTCGGTCGCCGCCGGCGTCCTGCACCACGCGCCTTGCCCGGTCGTGGTCGTCCGCAACGGGGATGACCGAGCCAAGTGATCCGCACGAACCCGCCCGGTGGGTGACGCGGATCAGCCGAGGACGGGATCCGCGGCCTGCGAAGACTGCGCCGTTCCCGGGCCGACATCTCCGGCCTCGAAGCCGCTGGGAATGATCACGACCGGGCACCGCGCGTGGCGGATGCAGCGCAGCGCCGTGCTGCCCAGCACCGCATCGGCGACGCGACCACGTCCCCGGTCGCCCAGGACGAGCATCCCGGCGTGGGCCGACTTCGCGGCCAGAACCTCCTCCGGGCGCCCTTCTACGAGTTCCTCATGCAGCTGGGGCGTGGACGCGCCCGCGAGGCACTCGGCGACGACCCGGTTCAGCTCCTGCCAACGCAGATCGCGCACTTCGTGCGGTGCCAGCCCAGGATTCATCATCAGCGGAGCCGGACCGGACAGCACCGCGTGCGACCGCCAGACCATGATGGCGGCGACCGAAGCCCCACGTGCACGCGCCTCGCACAACGCCCACTGAAGCGCACGTTGACTCGCCTCCGAGCCGTCCACTCCCACGACGAAACCCAGTGCGGTTCGCACGGCGCGCCTCCCTTCCCGCGATGCGGGACGCGAACAGGAGCGTCAGTGCGCGAAGACGGTGCGCGCTGCTCGTGCTCGATCGACTTCCGGCCGGGTGACCATGACGACCGAGACCGCGCCGATCCACAGGACGAACGCGAGACCCGCAGCGAACATCAGCACCGTCATCAGCATGCCCGCGTCGAAGAAGACCGAGATCGCTGCCGCCAGGCCGAGTACGGCCACGAGGACACCCACCCATCCCAGCCACGGTCCGGTGATCTCGCGGCGCACCATCGCAGCACCGGCAGTGGCCGCGAACAAGGCGATCAGCAGGCCGATCGCTCCCCCGGCCTGCTGGTGCAGCGTGTAGAGGGTGAGAACCGCCGGTCCGTTCAGCGATGCGGTCCGCGTGGTGAGAACGGCCAGCACGGCAGCGGGGACCATGGCGAACAACGCGGCCACCGCCAGGCTCGCCCCGGCGAGCAGCACCACGGGTGCGAACGCTTCCTCACCGCCTTCGGCCCGCTGCAGCACGTGGCGCAGGTGGGCGACGAACCACAAGGCCACCACCGCGCCCAGCGACACCAGCAGCACCGCGATCTGGATCGCCACTCGGTGCTCGGCGAAGTAGGTCGCGATGGCCAGCGGGTCTTCGGCGAGACCGACCGGCATGGGCACCAGCAACATCCCCACGAGGAGCGCCACGGCGGCGAGCAGACCGCTGCCCGCGCCCAGTCGTTCCCAGATCCTCTCGTTCACGGCTTCCTCCGCGTGCGCATCAGTGCGCCTCGAGCGCACGAGCCCCTTCTTCTCACATGACGCGTTGCGCCAGCCCGAGCAACTGGCGACTCGAGAATGCGCGGCAAAGGGCGGTGCTGGCAGGGCCGAAAGCCTCCCCCGACCTTCACACGAAGCGTGGCTGTGCTGCCCGCACTCGAATCAACCCGAGGAATCCAGCCCCCGCAGTGCTGAACGTGCGGGGCCTGCTGGGGAAGGACCGCGGAACGCGCTAGCTGAACGAGGACCTGAGGTTCCGGAACTTCAGGTCGTCTGACCGGGACGCACGACAACCACAGGACACTCGGCGTGGTGCAGCACCCCGTGGGCCACCGATCCCGGGAGCAACCGCTCGAACCCGCCCGCCCCCTTATGCCCGACCACCAACAACTGGGCGTGCGAGGCTGATGACACCAGCTCTTCGACCGGGTGTCCGAACCGCACCGACTCGCGGACCAGGACCTCCGGGTGGCTTGCGCGCCACTCTTCGAGCTGCGCAGCCAACTCCCGCTGCGCGTCATCCAGGCCGAACCAGACGGCCCCTGGAAGCGTCTCACGTCCGGAACGCCCTGAATGTGCCGGCTGCCAGACCAAGATCGCCACGAGATCCGTCTGCCGTGCGGTGGCCGCGTCGAACGCGAATCGCAGGGCCGAGCGGCTCGCCGGCGAACCGTCCACGCCCACCACGACCGGACCGACCGAGAAGCTCGTGCGGCGTTCACGAATGACCGCGACCGGGCAACGGGCGAGCATCGCTACCGCCGTGCTCACCGAGCCGAGCACGGCCTCTGCCAGGTTTCCGCGGCCACGTGATCCGACCACGAGCAGGCATGCCTCCGCGGAGGACCGGACCAGCGCCTCGGAGGGACGCCCGTGCTCGACGGCTTCGACGACCTCGACCTGGGGGCACTTCTCGCGGCAGTGCTCAGCTGCGTTCGACAGCGAGGCCCGGAGCTCCTCGTCCTGTGCCGAATCGTTGCCGACAGCCATGAGGCGCATGCGAGCGTGCCGGAGATCGGCTTCCGTCGCCGCCCACACCGCAGCCGCCAACGACGGCTCGGACCCATCCAACCCCACCAACACCGGCAGATCCTGCTTCGCCGTCATCCCGCCACCCCCTCTCCGCCCGTCTCGCTCCGCGCACGGCGAGCTGCCCACAGTCGCACTGTGACACGACCATCGGGACCGCACATGTCCCCGCTCCTGCGCGCCGTTCGTCCCCCGCTCGGGAACAGCGTCGCGTTCGGGTGAGCTCGCCCGAGTTTGTGGAGAACGGAGGAACCTGGGTGCCAATCGGGGCTCTCCGGCGCCGCGAGACCGAACAGGCCGTAGTCCTCTGTCGGTGCCCAACGACATCTCGTGACACTTGCTCCTCGCAGTCTTCAATCCGAGCGGGCCACGACCGACAGGCGAAGGGGGCAGGACATGCGGCAGGAAAGGGCACAACGCACCCAGCAGCGCACTGACGACGAACCGGCCGACATCACCGCTGCCGGGCGAGAACGGCGGGAACAGCTCGATGACGGCACAGAATCCCTGCTGGACGAGATCGACGACGTCCTGGAGGAGAACGCAGCGGAATTCGTCCGCTCGTACGTGCAAAAGGGCGGCCAGTAAAATCGCGGCCCGCGCAAGCCTCTCAACGGACAGGCACGATCACAGCTTCCTCTACCGCACCACGAGCGACAGCGGTCGATCATGACGCGCGAGGTGGTGTGGACAGGTCCACTTCGGTCAGGCCGCTTCACGAGGTGCGGGAGCCCACGCGGAGGACGGCCGCGCCGTGCACGCGATCGGCCGCCAGGTCCGCCAGGGCGCGATCAGCTTCCTCGAAGCGGTACGGGGTCGTCGCGACGCGGAGGGGGTTGCCGGCGGCGAAGCGGAAGAACTCCTGACCGTCCAGGCGCGTGTTCGCCGTGACGCTGCACAGGGTGCGTTCGTAGAACAGGTGCCGCTGGTAGTTCAGCGCAGGCACATCGGTGAGGTGGATCCCGGCGATCGCCAACGTGCCACCGCGGTCCAGCGCCTCCAGCGCGACCGGAACGAGCTCTCCGACCGGGGCGAACAGCACCGCCGAGTCGAGCGGCTCGGGGGGACGGTCCGCAGCACCTCCGGCCGAGGCGGCCCCCAGCTCCAGGGCGAGCTTCCGCGCCAGCACCGAGCGCGTCAGGACGTGCACCGTCGCTCCGCGCGCCATGGCGACCTGAGCGGTCAGGTGAGCGCTGGCGCCGAAGCCGTAGATGCCGAGCCGACCGCCTTCGGGAACCTGGGCGCGCTTGAACGCCCGGTAACCGATGAGGCCGGCGCACAGCAGCGGCGCGAGCTCGTCGTCGGAGTACCCGGCCGGCAGGTGATAGGCGTACTCCGAGGGCACGGTGGCGTACTCGGCGTAACCTCCGTCCGCGTCCCAGCCCGTGTAGCGCGAATCCGGGCAGAGGTTCTCCCGACCACCTCGGCAGTACCGGCAGTACCCGCATGTTCGCCGCAACCACGCGATCCCGACGCGGTCGCCCTCCTCGAACCCCGACGCATCGGGGCCCTTGCCGACCACTTCTCCGACGACCTCGTGGCCGGGCACCACCCCGGCCGCGTGCACGGAGAGGTCGCCTCCAACGACGTGCAGGTCCGTGCGGCACACCCCGCACACCAGCACACGGACGACGAGCTCATCCGCCTCTGGTCTTGGGCGCGATCGAAAACCCAGCGACAGCGGCCCGCTCTCCAACGTGCCAGGTTCACCAACGACCCACGCACGCATCTCCTCGTTCCTCGTCATGACACCAGTCGACCCGCTTGACCCACGTCGGTTGTAGGGCCGAGCGGCCTTAGCTCCGCGAATTCCCGGCCGCCCGCTTCGGTCATCGACCGCCGAGACGGGTGTTCATCGAGCGGATTTGAGTTTGGCCCGTTCCGCGAACGGGGAAATCGACAGGAAACGAAGGACTTCGTTCCAGACACCGATCCGGTGTTCGAGAGCACCCGGGCACGGCTTGGGGGCCGGGGAGCGACGAGGGTGCTGCGCTAGTTGCTGACCACGGCTCCACATCTCCTGGTCGTCACGGTTCGCACTCTGAGCCCAACCGAGGGGAGCGCGGATGACTGACCTGACTGACACGATCGTGGTCGGCATCGACGGCTCCGAACAGGCGCTCAACGCGGTCGACTGGGCAGCGGCCGAAGTGTCCTCGCGCAACCTCGCGCTGCGCGTCGTGACGTCGACCGAACCTTACGTGCGCGGCTTCTACGGACAACAATTCCCGTACCTGCCGGATGTGTTCGAACAAATCGATCAGTTGGCCCGCGTGCAGCTTCGCGACGGCCTCAACCGCGCAAGGGCCGTTGACCCCGACATGCCGGTGCACACCGAATACCTGCGGGAACCGCCGATCTCGCTGTTGCTGCGGATGTCGAAGACAGCACGCCTGATCGCGCTCGGCGCCTCCGGGCGTGGTGGATTCAGCGGAATGCTGCTGGGGTCCACGGCCACCGCCGTCGCGGCGCACGCGTCCTGCCCGGTGGCCATCGTGCGGGACCCCAACGTGCCGAACGGGCCAGTGGTCGTCGGCGTCGACGGCAGCGAGACCAGCACGGCCGCGCTCGGCTCGGCGTTCGACGAGGCCTCGCGGCGAAAGGTGCGCTTGGTCGCGGTGCACGTCGGCGAGACCCCTTCGATCAGAGAGCTCGGCGTCGGCCGAGCTCATCAGCAACCCGGTGATATGGAGCGAATCTTGGCCGAAAGCCTCGCGGGCTGGAGGGAGCGCTACCCCGAGGTCGATGTCGAGCGGGTCGCGGTTGACGGTCAGCCACCGAGCGTGCTGCTCGACTGGAGCGACCGCGCGCAACTCGTGGTGGTCGGAACCCGGGGCAGGGGCGGGTTCCGCGGCATGCTGCTCGGATCGACCAGCCAAGCGCTCCTGCACCACGCCAGATGCCCTGTGCTCGTCATCCACGGGCACCGCCGCACCACGTGACCACCTGCTCGGGCTGAACTGGTTCTTGCCGACAACGCGGGCCAGGGCATCGGATACGTCTGGGAGGCTGCGATGAACCAACGGCACCAGTACACGATCGTGGTCGGCGTGGACGGCTCACCGGCCTCGAAGTCGGCGCTGCGCTGGGCGGCCTGGCACGCCGAACAGCTCGGCGGCACGCTCGCCACCCTCATGGCCTGGGAGGTCCCGCTGACGGACCTGATCGCGGTCGGCAACCGCGGACGCGGCGGGATCACCGAAGCCCTGCTCGGCTCGGTCAGCCAGCACGTCGTGCACCACGCGCGCTGCCCGGTCGTCGTCATCCGCGACTACGCACGATGACGGCGCGGCGGCTCGTGTTCCGCGGCTTCGACGCCGAGGACGAAGGACGCCGGGAAGCGCTGTGCACGCTCGGCAACGGCTACTTCGCCACCCGGGGTGCGGCGCCCGAGTCGGTCGCCGACGGCACGCACTACCCCGGGACCTACGTCGCCGGCTGCTTCAACCGGCTCACCACCGAGGTCGCCGGCCACAGGCTGGAGGACGAATCGATCGTCAACGCGCCGAACTGGTTGCCGCTGGCCTTCCGCATCGACGGTGCGTGGTTCGACATGGAGCAGGTGGAACTCCTCGAAGCCGAGCAGGAACTGGACCTCGAGCGCGGGATCCTGGTGCGTCGGCTGCGCTTCCGCGATCAGCAGCGGCGCACCACTCGCCTTGTGCAGCAGCGCCTCGTGCACCTCGCTCACCCGCACCTCGCCGGGCTGGACACCACCCTGCAGCCCGAGGACTGGTCGGGAACCGTCACGATCCGCAGCGGCCTGGATGGCGCCGTGGCAAACACCGGTGTCGCCCGTTACCGCGACCTCGCCGCGCACCACCTCGTCGACCACCACATCACCGAAGCAGGCCCGGGACTCTCGGTGCTGGACGCGCTCACCTCGCAGTCGCACGTGCGCATCGCCGTGGCGCAACGCAACCGGTTCTTCGCCGATGGGGAACCCCACCAGGTGCCGACCACCGTCATCGGTGACACGCGCGTGGACCACGAGTCCACCACCGAAGTCGCTCCTGACTCTCCGGTCCAGGTGGAAAAGATCATCTCCCTGCACACCTCGCGCGACCCGGCGAGCACCGAAGCCGCGTCCGAAGCCGTGGACAGCGCCCGCGACGCACCCGGATTCGACGAGCTCTGCCGGACCCAGGCCGTGGCGTGGTCTCGGCTGCACCGGCACTTCTCCACCACCACCTCGCTGAGCGAGCCGGCTCGACGAACCATGCTGCTGCACCGGTTCCACCTGCTGCAGACCGTTTCACCGAACATCACCGATCTCGACGTCGGACTGCCCGCGCGCGGCTTGCACGGCGAGGCCTACCGGGGGCACGTCTTCTGGGACGAGCTGTTCGTGCTTCCCGTGCTCGACCTGCGGATGCCGCGGCTATCGCGTGCGCTGCTGCACTACCGCTACCGGAGGCTCCCCCGCGCGCGCAGCGCTGCCCGGCAGGCCGGGCTGGCCGGAGCGATGTTCCCGTGGCAGAGCGGCAGCAACGGGCGCGAAGAGAGCCAGTCCTGGCACCTCAACCCGCGCTCGGGGCGCTGGCTGCCCGATCACACCTACCTGCAGCGCCACGTCGGCCTCGCCGTCGCCCACAGCGCACGCCACCACCACCTCGCCACCGGCGACGACGACTACCTCAACACCGAGGGCGCCGAACTGATCTGCGAGATCGCCCGGTTCTTCTCGTCCCTGGCCACCTACGACCGCAGCATCGACCGCTACACCATCCGCAGCGTCGTCGGCCCGGACGAGTACCACACCGCCTACCCGGGAAGCGAGGCACCGGGCATCGACAACAACGCCTACACCAACGTCATGACCGCCTGGCTCTGCGCGACGGCGACCCGCGTCCTGCGCGAACTGCCGGACCGGCGACGACGCGAGCTCGTCGACCAGCTGGACCTGCGCCACCACGAGATCGACCGGTGGGACCGACTCGCGCACCGCCTGTTCGTCCCCTTCCACGACCGCGGTCTGCTCAGCCAGTTCGAGGGCTACCACAAGCTCGCCGAACTCGACTGGGAGGCCTACCGACGCCGCTACGGCGACATCCAACGCCTCGATCGCATCCTCGAAACCGAAGGAGACGACCCCAACCGCTACCAGATCAGCAAGCAGGCCGACGTGCTCATGCTGTTCTACCTGCTCTCCGCCGAAGAACTCGCCGAAGTCCTCGGCCGCCTCGGCTATCCCATGGTCGACATCCCCGCCAACGTCGAGCACTACCTGGCACGTACCAGCCACGGCTCGACGCTCAGCGCCGTCGTCCACGCATGGGTGCTGGCACGCGGCAACCGTCGCCGCGCACTCGAGTTCTTCGACGAAGCCCTGGTCAGCGACCTGCACGACACCCAGCACGGCACGACGGCCGAAGGCATCCACCTGGCGGCCATGACCGGAACGCTCGACCTGGTGCAACGCTGCTTCACCGGGATCGAGGTCCGCCCCGACGGCCTGCACCTCAACCCCCAATGGCCGACCGGACTCGGGCCCCTGGAGCTGACGCTGCAGTACCACGGCCTGCCCCTGACCATCCGCGTCTCCGGACGAACGGTCGCCGTGCGCACAGCCCCCGGGGCACCGGCAGCGGGCATCACCTGCGTTTGCGGACCGCACCACGAGCGCCTGGGCCCAGGTGAAACCGCGCGGTTCTCGCTGGGCGCGCTCCCCACGACGGATCCCACCGGTGAACCGCTGTGATCGGACGCGGTTGACCACGGCGTGGCAGACCGAGCCGGGCGGGCTGCGGCGAATCCGGCGGTCACGCCCGTGATCCTGAATCGTTGGACGGGGTGTCGCGCAGAACTGCATGACGAAGTCCTCTCCACAGCGCGGGCAACAGCATCGAGGATGGGAACATGGATGACTCAACCACCTCACCTCCTCGAAGGTGGCGCATCGGTCATGGAGAACTCCTCCTCCGCCACCGCTACGAGACCGCGAGCATCGTCAACGACATCCTCATCGCTGCCTGGTTCATCGCCGGCAGCATCATGTTCTTCCAGCCGTCCACATCCACGCTCGGCACTTGGATGTTCCTCTTCGGCAGCATCGAACTGGCGATTCGTCCGAGCATCCGCCTCATCCGACACTTCCACCTCCGCCGAATCCAGGCGGCCGGTCCACCCGAATCCGACCACGACTTCTAGTCGTGCCCCGGTGCCGCAGGTGTGGGTGCGGCCGAACCGCGACGGCAGGCTCCCGACCGGCACCGCCTCGGCCCGGTCCCGAACGGCGATGAATACCACGCGCAGATCCGGGTACTTGATGGAGCAGCGCTACTCGGTGGACGGTCGGAGTTGACATGGTCACCACGAACATCGACCCTCGCCGCTATCGCGCGGTCTTGTTCGACATGGATGGCGTGATCACCGATACCGCCGCGGTGCACTTCGCAGCGTGGAAGCGCCTCTTCGACCAGTACCTGGCCTCGCGCCAGCGCAGCTCAAGCGAAGATCACCAACCGTTCCGGGAAGCGGACTACGCCGACTACGTCGACGGGAAACGACGTATCGACGGGGTGGTGGACTTCCTGCGGTCACGGGGCATCTCGGTTCCGGGAGGAGCTGCGGTCGACGAAGCCGGCTTCGAAACCGCCCACGGACTGGGCGAGCTCAAGGATCGGTACTTCCTGGATGCGCTGGCTGCGACGAGAACGTTGCTGTTCCACGACGTGGTACCGCTGATCGAATCTCTGCGCAGCCGAGGCATCCGGACCGCAGTCATCTCGGCCAGCCGCAACTGCGCCCAGGTCCTGGAACGAGCGGGTGCGGCGCAGCTGTTCGACGTCCGCGTCGACGGGGTGCTCGCGGACCGACTCGGTCTGCCCGGCAAACCCGCACCCGCGATCTTCCTCGAAGCTGCGCACCGCCTCAGCACCCCGGCCTCGGCATGCGTGGTCATCGAAGACGCCAAGGCCGGAGTCCAAGCCTCCAGAGCAGGATTCCTCGGACTCACCATCGGAATCGCGCGCACCGGCCCGCCGAACCGCTTGCTGGAATCCGGCGCAGATGCGGTCGTGTCGACGCTCAACGACATCTCCGTAGGGCCCTCGCCGGAGCGCCGCCTGTCCGAAGTTCCCGACGCCCACCACTGCTGGAACGAGATCGCCGACCGGATCCGAGACCACAACCCGGTACTGCTCCTGGACTTCGACGGGACGCTCGCGCAGATTCGCGATGATCCCACCAAGGTCACCATGCCCTGGCGCACGAGGAACGTCCTGCAGCGGCTCGCCAGGCACAGCCCGGTGGCGATACTCAGCGGCCGAGACCTGCAAGACTTGCGGTGCAGGATCCGCATCGAAAACCTCTGGTACGCGGGCAGCCACGGTTTCGAACTGGCGGACCCCGAGGGCGAACTGATCACGCAACATGCCGGCGAAACGGCATCGTCCGACCTCGACAACGCCGAGCGGCTCCTCCGCGACGAGCTGGCAGGCGTCCCGGGCGCGCTCGTCGACCGGAAGCGATTCGCCCTCGCGGTGCACTACCGCAACGTCCGGACGGATCGCACCGAAGACGTGATGTCCACCGTGGCCCGCATCGGTCGCGGGTTCACCACCCTCCGCCCGGCGCACGGGCGGAGGGTGATCGAGCTCCTGCCCAACGTCCAATGGAACAAGGGCAGGGCTCTGCGATGGCTGCTGGACCGCATGGGTCTGTCCGGCACGGACGTGGTGCCTGTCTTCGCCGGGGATGACTACACCGACGAAGACGCCCTGCGCGAAATCCACGACGACGGTATCGGCATCGTCGTGCGCAGCACCGAGCACGGCGACCGCCTGACCTGGGCCCACTACGCCGTGGACGACCCGAGCTCACTGACCGCCTTGCTCACACGCCTCACATCCCCCATGGGGAAGGGCCCGAATGCCGACCACGTCTGAAGAACCGCCCGCGAGGGGCACCCGCCACCCCACACGATCCTTTCATCTCCTCTGCTCACCTCTGCGTGGATCACCGAGACCATCGGCGCCCACGGCATATTCGGCGCCACCTGGCCGTTCTCGCAGTTCCGCGCGGTTCCCCGACGGTCCGCGAGGTCCTCGGTAAGGTCGAGGGTTGATCACCCTGCTGGCGGTGGCGGGAAAGATCGTGAGCGCGGCGGTTTTCGCCCGGGTCCTGGGGCACGGGTGGCGGCCGTCGGCCGGTTCGGGTCTAATGATGAACTGCCGGGGCGTCACCGAGCTCGTCGTACTCCAGATCGGACTGTCCCTCGGCGTCCTGTCACCCCGCCTGTCCACGATGCTGGCCCGCATGGCGCTGATCACCACCCCTGCTGCGGCGGCTTCGCCTGGGGACCGCGTGAGCCGTGAGGAGTGGCTGATCGCGGGATAATCTGACTATTGCTCCCTCCCAATCGATCTCGATCGTCCGACACCTGCGGGACCACGACGAGCCGTCCGCCCCCGAGGTCCGGGGGCGCGTCAAGTTCCTGGCGGACGACCATTGCACGCTGATCCCGCACACACAAGAGTCAAGGCCCCACCTGCCTTCCCGACCCACGAAGATGCTGGCCAAGAATCGCTTGCCCTCGTGTTGGAGTGCGTGGCGGAGTTGGGTTTCGACTTCTTGGGCGACGTGGACGTCCCTACACGCCATCAGTGAAAGTAGCTGCGCCCAACAAGCCACTCCTGACCTCGACGCTCTTTCGGCCACCTGCGACGTGCAGCAATTTCGACGCACTTGCACACGTGCGGTGCCACCTGATCCCCACGTTCCGAACTGCGCCGGGATGCACGGGACCGTGAGCCCGCTCAAATCCTGCTCGCCCACCGGACTCTGGGTCTCGCGACGAATGCGTCAGTTTGGCCGCATGTCCTTTCTGCTCGAGCCTGCAAAAGCCATGCGGCTCGTCCTCGCTTTTCGGGCGGCCGCCGGCGCACGGTCCAGCACGACAACTATCGGCAACAAGTTGTTCTGCCGGTCGAAGCGGTCGTAGCTTCAGCCGTCAACGGATCGCCACGGCGTCCGGACGACCTGCTCAGGAAGGGAAGCGACGATGCTTCGACCCAGTGCCAACACCTCGCGCGATCGCCGACGCCTCGACGGACTCTGGCGCTTCGCCGTCGATCACGACGGCGTCGGCCGCGAAGAGCAGTGGTGGAAGGCCCCGTTGCCCGGCCGGACGGAGGTCGCGGTTCCGGCGAGTTACAACGATCTATTCGCCGATTCCTCCGTGCGGGATCACGTCGGCGACGTCTGGTACCAGACGTCGGTGCACGTCCCGGCCGCGTGGGGCGGGCAGCGGATCGTGCTGCGGTTCGACGCGGCCACGCACCGAGCGGTGGTGTGGGTCGGTGACGCGCAGGTGGCCGAGCACGAGGGCGGGTACACGCCCTTCGAAGCCGATGTCACCGAGGTCGTGGCGGTCGGGGAGGAAAACCGCATCACCGTGGTCGTCGACAACCGGCTGTCCTGGGAATCGGTGCCGCCCGGCTACGTGGAGCAGACCCCGGACGGCCCGCGGCAGCGCTACTACCACGACTTCTTCAACTACTCCGGGCTGCACCGACCGGTGTGGCTGCACACCACGCCGCCGGCTCACATCAGCGACATCACGGTCGTTCCCGGGATCGAGGGCACCACGGGGACGGTCGGTTACGAGATCGCCGCCTCCTCGGAAGCCGAGGGCCTCACCTCGCACGTCATGCTGCGCGACGCCGAGGGGCGCGAGGTCGCCCGCAGCGCGGGGACGTCAGGAACCCTGGTCGTGGACCAAGTGCACCCGTGGCAGCCTGGCGAGGGCTACCTCTACCGGCTCGAGGCTCAGCTGCAGGACAGCACCGGCACCCCCGTCGACGCGTACTCGCTCGACGTCGGGATCCGCACGGTGGAGGTGCGCGGCAACGAGTTCCTGATCAACGGGGAGCCGTTCTACTTCACCGGGTTCGGGATGCACGAGGACCACTCGGTGCGCGGCAAGGGCCATGACGACGCGTCGATGGTCCACGACTTCGCGCTGCTGGACTGGATCGGCGCCAACTCGCTGCGAACCTCCCACTACCCCTACGCCGAGGAGGTGCTCGACTACGCCGACCGCCACGGGATCGTGGTCATCGACGAGACCGCAGCGGTGGGCATGAACCTCGGTTTGGCCGGGGGCATCATGAACGCCGAGACGAAGAAGACCTTCTCCGAGGAGACGATCGGCGAGGCGACGCAGCGCACTCATCTGCAGGCGATCCGGGAACTGGTGGCTCGGGACAAGAACCACCCGAGCGTCGTGCTCTGGAGCGTCGCCAACGAGCCGGAGTCGGACACCGAAGCCTCGCGCGAGTACTTCGAGCCGCTGTTCACCGCGACGCGCGAGCTGGACCCGTCCCGGCCGGTGGGGTTCGTCAACGTCATGCTCGCGCCGGTCGACAAGTGCCTGGTCTCCGACCTCGCCGACGTGATCATGGTGAACCGCTACTACGGCTGGTACGTCAACCCGGGGGATCTCGCGAACGCCGAGCGCGCTCTGGAGGACGAGCTCACGGGGTGGGCCGACCGCCACGGGAAGCCGATCATCATTACCGAGTACGGGGCCGACACGGTCGCAGGACTGCATTCGGTGGTGGCGCAGCCGTGGACCGAGGAGTACCAGGTCGAGTTCCTGGAGATGTACCACCGCGTGTTCGACCGGATCCCGGCCGTCGTCGGCGAGCAGGTGTGGAACTTCGCCGACTTCGCCACCGCCGCCGGCTTCGCCCGCGTGCAGGGCAACAAGAAGGGCGTGTTCACCCGGGAGCGCCACCCGAAGGCCGCCGCGTTCAGCCTGCGCAAGCGCTGGCGCAAGGACATCTGAGACCGCGTTGCCCGCTGATTCCTCATCGAGGAGGAATTCCATGAAACTCCGGATCACCCAGCTCCTCGGCTACGGCGCCGGGGACATGGCCAACAACCTGGCCTTCTCCATGGCGTCGATGTTCCTGCTGCTCTACTACACCGACGTCGCCGGAATCCCGGCCGCGGCCGCGGGAACGATCTTGCTGGTCGTGCGCGTCTGGGACGCGCTCGCCGATCTCGTCGCCGGCGGCCTGGTCGACAAGACCTCCACCCGCTGGGGCAAGTTCCGCCCGTGGCTGCTGTTCGCCTCCCTCCCGCTGCTGCTGCTCAACGTGGCGACGTTCTCCGTCCCAGACTGGAGCCTGACCGGCAAGCTGGTCTACGCCGTGGTGACCTACGCGGCGGTCGGCACGGCCTACAGCCTGGTCAACATCCCCTACGGTTCGCTGGCGGCGGCCATGACCCAAGACCCGGTCGAGCGCTCGAAGCTGGCCAGCGCCCGGTCGATGGGTGCCGCCGCGACCATCCTGCTGCTGAGCCTGGTGGTGTCGCCGCAGATCAAGAGCGCAGCGAACCTGCAGCACTCGATGCTGCTGACCACCCTCGCGGTGGTGGTCATCGGGGGCGCGCTGTACCTGTTCACCTTCTTCACCGCCCGCGAGACGGTCGAACGCGAAGTCCAGAAGGTCAGCCTGAAGGAGAGCCTGGCCACCCTCAGGCGCAACCGGCCGTTGATCCTGCTGTGCGCCAGTTCCCTGTTCTTCCTCACCGCGATGTTCTCGCTGCAGACGATCGGCGTGTACTACGCCCGCGACGTGCTGGGAAACGCCAACTTCTACATCTTCATCACCGTGGCTCAGGTGGGACTGATGTTCCTGCTGGCACCCCTGGCCCCGTTCGTCGTGCGCAGGTTCGGCAAGAAGTCCGGCTACATCGGGGCAGGGATGGTCATGATCACCGGCTCGGCGGGCGTCATGTTCGCACCCTCGTCCCTGCCCTGGGTCTCGCTCGGGTTCTTCGTGCTCGTAGGGATGGGGCTCGGACTGGTGAACACGCTCATGTGGTCGCTGGAGGCCGACACCGTCGAGTACGGCGAGTGGCAGACCGGGGTCCGCATGGAAGGCGCGACCTACGCGGTCTTCTCGTTCGTCCGCAAGCTCGGCCAAGCCGTCGGCGGGGCGACGGCGGCTTACACGATCGGGCTGGCCGGTTACGTCAGCGGCACCTCCGCGCAGACCGAGGTGGCGGTGTGGGGCATTCGCGCCGCGGCCGGTGTCGTCCCGGCGGGCTGCGTGATCATCGCGATCGTGATCATGCTTTCCTACCCGCTCACCGAGAGCCGCTTCCGGGAGATCACGGCCGAGGTCGCCGATCGACGTTCACGCGTGGTGGATCCGCACACCTCCTGAAGCTGAGCCACGAACGAGAGCCGGCGATCTCCGTCCCCCGGGGATGCGCCGGCTCTCGTTCGAGCATCACTGATTGTTGCAGTGAACGCACATACGTTGCGCACTTGACATCACCTTGGCGCCTCGCAAAGGCAGCAGAGTCAGGATCACGCGGCTATTTATCGCGTTTCCACCTGGGTTGACACCCCTCGGTCGACCTCATACGTTTCTCTGAGCGCAACTCTGTTGCACCTTTATGGCCAGCGCATCGGTCCAGGAGTGCATCACCCGGTACTGGCAGCCACTGCGGGACGCCAACGAGAAAGGACGTGTCCGATGAACCTCGAACGGCTCAAGGAGATCCACAACGGCGAGCGGGTCCAGCCGACGTTCTCCGACACCGAGATGAACCGCAGGGTGGCCGCGCTGCGCGAGCACATGGCCGACGCCGGCATCAACGCGGTCGTGTTCACCAGCTACCACAACATCAACTACTACAGCGACTTCCTCTACACCGCGTTCGGCCGCAACTACGCCCTCGTGGTGACCGCGAACGAGCACGTCACCGTCTCGGCCAACATCGACGCCGGGCAACCCTGGCGCCGCAGCTTCGGCGACAACATCGTCTACACCGATTGGCGGCGCGACAATTTCCTGCACGCCGTCAGCACCGTGCTGGCGCGCTCGGGCGTCACATCGGGCACGCTCGGAGTCGAGGACGACCACATCCCGCCGATGCTGCGCGCGCAGCTGGCCGATGCCCTCCCCTCGCTCGACCTCGTCGATGTCTCCGCAGCGACCATGCGCCAGCGGATGATCAAGTCCGCCGAGGAGATCGAGCTGATCAAGCACGGCGCCCGGATCGCTGATCTCGGCGGTGCCGCCGTGGTCGAAGCGATCGCCGAAGGCGTACCGGAGTACGAGGTGGCGCTCGCCGGGACCCAGGCCATGGTGCGGGAAATCGCCCGCACCTTCCCGCACGCCGAACTGCGCGACACCTGGGTGTGGTTCCAGTCCGGGATCAACACCGACGGCGCGCACAACTGGGCGACCAGTCGTCAGGTCCGCGACGGCGACATCCTGAGCCTGAACTGCTTCCCCATGATCGCCGGCTACTACACCGCTCTAGAACGGACGCTGTTCTACGGCGAGCCTTCCGTCGAGCACCTGCGGTACTGGCAAGTCAACACCGCGGTGCACGAGCGCGGCCTCGAACTCATCCGCCCCGGCGCGGTGTGCGGTGAGATCGCCACCGAGCTCAACACGATCTACGAAGCCGAAGGCCTGCTGCCGAACCGCACCTTCGGCTACGGGCACTCCTTCGGCGTGCTCTCGCACTACTACGGCCGTGAGGCCGGGCTCGAACTGCGGGAGGACATCACCACAGTGCTCGAACCCGGCATGGTCGTCTCCATGGAGCCGATGATCACCATTCCGGAGGGCCGGGCCGGAGCCGGTGGGTACCGCGAGCATGACATCCTCGTGATCACCGAGGATGGCGCCGAGAACATCACCGGCTTCCCCTACGGCGCCGAGCACAACATCATCAAGAACTGAGCAGCATTCGGTGCCCGGTGCGGGTCTCCGTCCCGCACCGGGCACCGGCGGTGTGAAGGAGCATCCGCATGACCGGCCGCGCCGACGACGAGAACACCACCAGCGCGCCTTCCGCGCTGCAGAACGGCATCAGCGTCCTGCGCGCCTTCTCGATCGGGGAGCCCGCGCTGGGTGTCACCGAGATCTCCCGGCGGGTCCAGCTCCACAAGAGCACCGCGTCCCGCATCCTCGGGCAGCTGGAGCAGCTCAACCTGGTGGCCCGCGATCCGGAGAGCGGACGGTTCCGGCTGGGCTTGGGCCTGATCGGGCTCGCCGGTCCGCTGCTGGCCGACCTGGACGTGCGCCGCATCGCCTACCCGGCGCTGGAAGAGCTCACGGCGCGCACCAAGGAGACCTCAGCCCTGGTGGTGTGGAGCGACAACGAGTCCGTCTCGGTCGAACAGGTGCCCAGCCCGATGCAGGTCAAGCACACCACCCCGATCGGCACCCGCTACACGACCTCGGCGAGCGCATCCGTGCAGGTCTTCCTCGCCGAGCTGCCCACCGCGCACGTGCGGGACCTGCTGGATCGGCGGCTGCTCGGTGGAGGACACGACGACGAGCACACCAAGCAGCGCTACCTCGACCGCCTCGCCCAGGTGCGAGCCGACGGCTTCGCCATCAACGCCGGGGAGACCTCCGTCGAAGAGATCGGGATCAGCGCCCCGGTCCGCGACCACCGCGGTCGGACGACCGCCGCGGTGCTGCTGTCCGCACCGAGCTTCCGGGTGTCGGAATCCCTGCGCGAGCAGCTCGCCGAGGTCGTCCGGGCGACAGCCGACGACATCTCCCAACGGCTAGGCGCCCCGGAGTAGTAGTGCCGGTGCCCCGCGTGTTGCGCGGGGCACCGCTGGCGTCAGAGCTGCTGCACCTCGGGCCGTTGGTGCACCTTCCCGGCCCCGCACACCTCATCGGCGCGTTCGGCGATCTCCTGCAACGTTGTCACCCACATCCCGTCCAGTCCCTTCACCCGCTCCACGAGCTCTTCCAACGCGTGGGCCTTGGCCGGACGTCCGGACAGGAACGGGTGGTTGGTGAGCACGAAGCAGCCGGCCTCGGCGTGCCGCGCGCGTGCCTCCAACCACCACATCTCCAACACCTTCAGCGGACTCTCGATCACCCCGCTGCCGGTCCAGCCCGGGTAGAACGCGTACTGCTCCCAGTCGTCGAGCGCCCAGTCCACCGGGATCTCGATCAACGACGGCGATCCCGGTGCGCTCGTAGCGATGCGGTACGGCACGTCCTCGTCGAGCAGGCTGGAGTCGTACGCGAAGCCCCTCTCGGCGAGCAGACGAGGGGTGTGCCAGTTCGTCTCCCACCACGGTGCCCGGTAGCCGACCGGCCGCACGCCCGCGACCCGGTCCAGCGCCTCCAACCCGCGATCCAGGTACTCGGCTTCGACCTCCGCGCTGATCCCGCGCATCGGTTCGTGCAGATAACCGTGATGAGCGATCTCGTGCCCGTGATCCACGATGGACCTCACCACGTCGGGGTAGCAGTCGGCGGTGAACCCGGGGACGAAGAACGTCGCCCGAACGTCCTGCCGCGCCAGCATCCTCAGCAAGCGGGGCACTCCCAAGCGAGGGCCGTAGGACTGGTGCCCCATCAAGGACATCCGATCCGCAGCAGCCGGATCGTTCGCCAGAACGCACGACTCGGCGTCCACGTCGAAGGTGAACGCGCTCGCCGCGCGATAGCCGTCGGGCCACGGGAATTCAACACCGCGTTCTTCGGTCACTCGCTGCTCCTCCGCTCATCCGATTCCGCGGACAGGCCGTCCTGCCCGCGACGACCGCGCGATCCCAACAGGGCGTACAGGGCACCGGCCACGAGGCCACCGACCAACCAGGACAGGTCGACACCCCCGAGCGCCTCGGCCAATGGACCTCGGAAGACGTCCACGGTGCCGTGCATGAACAACCAGGTCCCGACGATCCCCGCGCCGAAAGCGAGCAACGCCGCGGAGTTGACGTCGGGCAGCCGGGAGCTCCCGACGGGATCGAACAACCGCTGCACACCGGCGGTGCCGCGCTCGAACCAGTAGAAGTGCACCAGCATGATCGCACCCCAAGCGGCCACCCACGCCACCAGCGAGACCAGCCAGGAGTCCAGCACCGTCGCGAAGTCGCCCTGGTAGACGAAGAAGATCACGCACGCCATCGCGAACGCGCCGACCACCACGCTCAGCCCGCGCCGCGAGATCCGCAGGTCCAGCGCCTGCACCGCGACGCCGCACGTGTAGATGTTGAGGATGTTCGTCGCGATCGGCCCGTGAACCACCAGGAGCAGGACCGGCACGGCGAGGGAACCGTAGGAGCTCACGATCAGCTGCCCGGGATCGGCCTCGCCGTTCTTCGTGGCCAGCGAAGCGCCTAGGACGCCGAGCCACACCACCGGGAGGAACTGGCCGAGCGCACTGGCCAGGTAGAGCTTGCGGCGAGGAACCTCCCGGCTCACGAATCGGGAGTAGTCGGCCGCGTAGGTGAACCACGTGATGCCCCAACCGATCCCGATGGCGGTCATGACGCCGGACATCGCCGCGAAGCGATCCCACCCGGACAACAGCGCACCCGGTGGCCCCGCGTAACTCCAGTCGATGTCGAGCTTCGTCCACGCGACGACCGACATCGCCACCAGGACCACGACCGTCGGCGGCACCGTCCACTTCTCGAAGCCGGCGATGGCCCGGTACCCGATCCAGGAGATCACCACCTGCACGACCATGATCATCCCGGACACCGCGATCTTGGCGGGATAGTTGTGCATCGCCGGATCGACGAGGCCGAGCTCGCCCAGCAGTGCCATGACGAGATCGAGGATGATCCAGGTGTTCACCGCGCACCACCCGACCGCCAACGCCGCCTGGATAGCTGCCGGAAGGTAGTTGCCACGCCGACCGAACGCCGCCCTGGACAACACCATTCCGGTGGCGCCGGTGCGCTGACCAAGCAGCACGAACAGCCCGAACAGGGCCATGCCGACCAGATTCCCGGCCACGAGCACGAACACCGCGTCGGTGAGCCCCAGCCCGAGTTTGATCCCCAGCGCTCCCAAGACCCAGTTGATCGGAGCAATGTTGGCGCCTGCCCAGATCCAGAACTGCCCGGACACGGCACGAGTGCGGGCCTCCTCCGGGATCGGCTGCAATTCCCTCTCGAGGTCCTGTTGATGCGCGCTGTTGCTCGTCGGAACTGTCCTCATGTGCGTCTCCGCATTGCCATCCAGCCATACTTGTGGCGGAGGCCCTGAGGAACAAGGTACGTTCTGTCAAACATCCACCAGGTTTGATTGGACGGAACGTCGCATGTCCATCCCGCTGGCGGAGGTTCTGCGTCATCCCGCGCTCGGGCCTGCACGCCCCGTCCTGATCGCCGGTGACGCATCGCGGCCGGTCAGGTGGGTTCACTCCAGCGAGGTCGTCGAGCTGGCGCACCTGCTCCGCGGAGGTGAGCTCGTCCTCACCGCTGCGATGGTGTTGACCGCCGCCTCCGACGATCAGCAGCGCCGCTACGTCGCGGAGCTCGTCGAGCACGACGTCACGGCCGTCGCCGTGGAACACCCGGGACAACTCCCTGCCGCGCTGGTGGACGAAGCCAGGAAGCGGGACTTCGCGCTCGTGCAACTTCGCCGGACCGTCCCGTTCGTCGAAGTCACCGAGGCGATCAACGGCGTGTTGATCCACGCATCGGTCGCCCGGCTGCGCCTGGCCGACTCGCTGTCCGATCAGCTCTCGGAGCAGCTGCTTTCAGGCGGAGACGTGCACGCGCTGGTGGACAGCCTGGCTCGCCGGCTCAACGCACGAGTGTCGGTCCAGGACCCGGCGGGGAGCATCCTCGCGGCAACCGAGGCAGACGCCTCTCCGGCATCCGAGGTGGCCGTCCGAAGCCGCGAGACGCCGATCGCCGTGCACGGCGTCGTCGCGGCCACGCTGCGGATCCAGCCCCTCCCCTCGACCGACCCAGATCTCCTGGACGCCGCGCTCGACCGTGCTCCGTCATCGCTGGCTCTAACGCTGCAGCGGTCCCACCTGGTCGGCCCCGATGAAGCGGCCGCCCACGCCTTCTTCGAAGCCCTCGAGCGGCCCGACACCACTCCGGCGACTCTCACCGATCTGATCGGGTCGACGTCGCTCAGCGAGGCGTGCGGTTACCTCGCAGTTGTGTCCACCGACGAGCAACTCGGCTGGGTGGAGCACGCTCTGCGCCATCGCGGGCGGTTGGCGGTCAGCCGCGTCCGAGCCCACGAGCACCTTTCCGTCGTCGCCGTACCAGGAGACTCGCCCGAGCGAGCGCGAGACCTGCTCATCGAGGACGTTGGCGCCCACACGTCGTCACTCGAAGGTTCCGTCGTGATCGGGCCGCTCGTACGGAACCCGCACCGCATCCGCCACAGCGTCGCGGAAGCCCGACGCTGCCTCCTGCTGCGGCCCCGGCCCCGAACTCACGTCATCGACGCGACCGAGTTCGCCGTTCGTCGGCTCGTGCACCGGCTGGACGCCCAGGACGTGCTCCACGACTTCGTGGCCGAGCAGCTCGGCGGGCTCCTGGAGCAGCGAGGAGACACGGCGCGGCGGCTCCTCGAAACCCTCGTCGCCTACTTGGACTGCGATGCCAACCGCACCGCCACCGCGAACCGCCTGCACCTCCAGCGGCAGACCCTCTACCACCGGCTGGACCAGATCTCCCGCGCTCTGGGCCGGGAGATCACCGACGAGCGGACCGCAGCCGGTCTTCAGGTCGCGGTACGACTGTGGCAGGCGATGGAACCTGACCCAGCACGTTGGTCCGGGGTGACCAGCAACGACGCAGGGTCCGGCGAACGGCAGATCCTCGGCGAGTAGGGCGGCGTCCCGTGCGGACTGATCACCGGAAGATCGCGCACGCTCTCGTGGAGGTGGCGTTCCCGGCCCGTGACCGGCGGCCTCGCCAGGTCAGCTCGCGACGCGCGGGGCTGCCCCGGTGGAAGCCCTGAGCACCATGTGCGCGTCCAAGGTGAGCGACCCCGGCCCCTCGCCGTTCCCGGTGAGCCGCGCGTGCAGGACGTCAACGGCGTAGGAGCCGAGCTTGTCGGCCGGGCCCGCGATCGTCGTCAGCCCGGGAACGGTGAGGTCGGCGCCGAAGACGTCGTCACATCCGATCAGGCTGAGATCGTCGGGAACCCGAACCCCGATGACCTGCAGTCGTTGCAGCACACCGATCGCGATCAGGTCGTTGTACCCGATCGCAGCTGTCACCTTCTCCAGGACCAGGGCGTCCGCCGCTTCCTGACCGCCGCGCCGGTTCGGCGCGAACGGTCCCAGGAACGACACCTCCAGGCCGAGCGCGCAGGATTCCTCGCGCACCGCTTGCCAGCGCTGGCCGTTGATCCACGAGTTCCGCGGCCCCGACAAGTAGGCGATGCGGTGGTGCCCGAGGACGGCCAAGTGCCGCACGGCCTTGCGCATCCCGGCTGCGGTGTCGATGACCAGGCTCGGCACCCCCTCGATTCGACGGTTGACCATCACCAGGGGCCGGTGCGCGGCGATCTGCTGGACGGTCTCGTCCGAGAGACGAGAAGTCGCCAGAATCCCGCCGCTGGTGGTGGCCAGCAGCTGCCGCAGGTTGCTCGCCTCCACTCGAGCCGACTCGTCGCTGTCGGTGAGTGCCAAGGTGTAGCCGCGCTCGATCGCCCTGTCCTGAGCCGCCTTGATCACCGTCGAGTAGTACGGATTCGAGATGTCGGTGACCACGAGCGTCAGCACCCGAATACGTCCCGGGGCTTCCGCTCGGGCCAGCGGACGCGGCTCGTACCCGACCTCGCGGGCGGCTTCCCGGACTCGTTCCCTCGTGACGGCGCTGACTCGGGTTGGGTTGCTGAACGTCCGCGACACCGTCGACGCCGCCACACCGCACTGCCGCGCCACGTCGTAGATCGTCGGTCGGTCCTCCTCCACTCGACACTCCTCGCGCTTTCGGCCTCACAACTGATGGACGATCCGGGGGCCATGTTCCGCGGATTTGAGCTCAGTGGAGGGATGTTGAGGTGCCGCCGAGTGCGCTCTAAGACCTCACCTTCGCGCGACACCTCCCCTCCCAACACAACCCGGGGCATCAGGGAACGAGGGCCGCGAACCGCCAGTCGAGGACGTCACGTGGCACCGGGGCGTCCGCGGTGACGCGCGAGCGCAGGTGCACCAGCCTTCCCCCGCGCGTCGGTTCGCACCGCTCGACGGTGAGCGCGCTGCGCAGCGTGTCCCCTTCGACGACCGGGCCGAGGTGGTCGCAGCTGTGCCAGCCGGTCACGGTCGCGATTCCGGGCAGGGCGCGCGTCGCCTGGGCCAGCGCCAGGCCGATTGTGTGGCCTCCGTAGACCAGCCGCGTACCGCCGCCAGCCACGGCATCGTGGTGCACCTTCGCGATGTTGAGCGTGAGCCGGGCCAGTTCGGGCGCGCTGGAGACGACGTCTCCCCCGCCGATCTCGATCACCTCGCCCTCGGTCAGCGCCGCGCCGGGACCGCGCAACGGTTCGAGGTCCCACCTCTCCGCCACCTTCGCCAGCGATGCGTCGGACACCGCCGCACCGACTGCGTCGAGGTCGTCGGCGTGGCCGGTCACCGCTTCCGGGTCGCGCAGCGGGAGCATGGCGCAGCGCCAGAAGTCCAGCACCGGTTCGCCGCGCTGGTCGGCGGTGGTGATCCGCAGGGCGGCGAGCCCCGTGGGCCAGCGCCCTTCGCGCGCGCGGTTCTGGCGCAGGCCGACGACTTCCGTTCGGCTGCGGAGCGTGTCACCGAGGTGCGGCGCGCGGTGGAACACCAATCCGCGGTAGAACAGGTTGGCCTTCACGTGGTGCGTGGCTGCGGTGGACTGGCCGATCGCCACGTCCCACACCAGCGCCGGCGAGGCAAGACCGGGCGCGCCGGTCACCGAGGCCGACAGTCCGTCGTCCAGCGGCAGGGCCAGGCGTTCGCCGAGGATGGACCGGTGCGCTTGGGCCAGCCCGGAGGTGAGGGTCAATCCGGGCGCTGAGTCGAAGACCTGTCCGACGCTCAGCTCATCGAAGTACGGTCCCTCGGCGATCACGCCACACCCGCTTTCGCCAGAGTGCGTCGAGCGGCGACGGCGACGGCCTCGTCGATCATCCGCCCGTCGAGTTCGACCGCTCCGCTCGCGTCGCGGTGCGCGGTCGCGAGCGCGTCGAGCACCTGCCGCGCGTTCCGGACCTCGTCGGCGTCCGGGGTGAACGCCGCGATGACCGGTGAGACCTGCCGGGGGTGGATGACCCACTTGCCGTCGAAACCGAGCCCGGCCACGCACTTCACCTCCGACGAGAAGTCATCGCCGGTTCCGACGCCGAGGTGCGGCCCGTCGAGCGCCGCGATCCCGGCGGCGCGGGCCGCGGTCAGCACGGCGTGCTGCGAGGGCAACCACGCGCCCGGGACAGATTCGGCACCGCGCCCCAGGGATGCGGCGAGGTCAGCGTAGCCGAGGATCATCGCGCGCAGGCGGACCGAACCCGCCGCGATCTCGGTGGCGCGGCTCAGCCCCGCCGCCGTCTCGACCAGCGCCTGCAGCGCGAGCGGTTCCGCTCTGCCCGCCGCCGCTTCGGCACCGCTCAGCAACCGGTCCGCAAAGGCGAGGTCTCCGACTGTCTCGACCTTGGGCAGGACCACCGAGAACGACACACCGCGGACGTGCGCGCAGGATTCGAGATCGGCGTGGCACCAAGGTGAACCGGGCGGGTTGACCCGAACAGCGAGGGACACGCCCGGGGCGTCGGCCGCGGCCAGCCACTCCATCACCCGCTTCCTGGCGGCCTCCTTGCCTTGCGGCGGGACGGAGTCCTCCAGGTCGACCACCACCTCGTCGGCACCGGCGCGAACAGCCTTGTCGATCATGCCGGGATCCGTGCCCGGAACCGACAAGCAGCAGCGCCGCGGCCTGTCACCAGTTGTTTCGTCCAAGTCCTCACTCCTCCAGGTCGTCACCGCTGCCGCTTCCGCCGAACCGGCGGTCTCGCGTCGATCCGCGAACAGCTGGTCAACCGCGGTTCTCGTACTCGCGCAACAACCCTCGGCTGATGATCGTCTTCTGGATCTCGCTGGTCCCCTCGCCGATGAGCAGGAAAGGTGCCTCCCGCATCAACCGTTCGATCTCGTACTCCTTGGAGTAGCCGTAGCCCCCGTGGATGCGGAACGCCTCCTGCGTCACCTCCGCGCAGTACTCGCTGGAGAGCAGCTTCGCCATCCCGGCCTCGACGTCGTTGCGCGCACCGGAGTCCTTCAACCGCGCGGCGTTGACCATCATCAGGTGCGCCGCCTCGACCTTCGTCCCCATCTCGGCGAGCTTGAACGAGATCGCCTGGTGCTGAGCGATCGGCTTGCCGAACGTCCGGCGCTGCTGCGCGTAGTCGACGGCCAGCTCGAACGCCCGGATCGCGATGCCGCAGGCTCGCGCCGACACGTTCACCCGACCGACCTCGATGCCGTCCATCATGTGCGCGAAGCCCTTGCCGGACTCTCCGCCGAGCACCTGATCGGCGGAGATCTCGAAGCCGTCGAACACGGCCTCGGTCGTGTCGACGCCCTTGTAGCCCATCTTGTCGATCTTCCCCGGGATCGTCAGGCCCGGCGCCACCTCGCCGAAACCGGCGGGCTTGTCCACCAGGAACGTCGTCAGGTTCTCGTGCGGCTTCTCCGCGCCCTCGTCGGTCTTCGCCAGCAGCGCGATCAAGTTCGACGAACCACCGTTCGTCAGCCACATCTTCGACCCGTCGATCGCGTAGGAGTCGGCGGAGCGCTTCGCCCGGGTCTTGATCGCCGCCACATCGGACCCCGTGTCGGGCTCCGACATAGAGAACGAGCCTCGGACCTCCCCGGTGGCCATCCTGGGCAGGTAGTGCTGCTTCTGCGCCGGTGTCCCGTGCCTGGAGATCATGTGCGCCACGATGAAATGCGTGTTGATCACGCCCGAGACGCTCATCCACCCGCGGGCGATCTCCTCCACGACCAGCGCGTAGGTCAGCAGCGATTCGCCCAGACCCCCGAACTCCTCGGGAACGGTGATCCCGAAGAGCCCCATTTCCTTCATGCCTTCGACGATTTCCGCGGGGTACGCGTCAGAGCTCTCCAGCTCCTGCGCGTGCGGGATGATCTCCTTGTCCACGAAGGACCGGACCGTGGACAGGATCTCCGACTGCACATCGGTGAGCCCGGACGTCTGGGCGAGCTTGGCCATGCTTCCTCCTGGCGAGATTCCTCTGTTCTGCTCGTCGCACCGGTCTGCTACCGCGCGGGCGACGCGGCCTCGTCTTCGATGGACCCGCTCGTCGGGGGAAGCGAACGCGCCAAGCCGCGACGAGCCGTCTCCGGCGAGAACCAGCCGCCGATCAGCGTCACGAGGCCGAGACCGATGACGTACAGCGCCACGGGCCACGGTTCGCCGCCGGCGGTCGTGGACAGCGCGACGGCGAGGAACGGCGCGAATCCGCCGAAGACCACGGCTGCGGCCTCGCGGCTGATGGCGGCGCCGCTGTAGCGGGCCTCGGTGCTGAACAGCTCGGAGAGCAGCACGCCCTGGACGCCGAACGCGATGCCGACGCTGCCTCCCTGCGCGATCGCCATCGCGAGAACGGCGAGCACGGGCTGTCCCGTGTCGACGAGCCAGAAGAAGGGGAACGCGAAGGCGATGGCGAACCCGGCTCCGGTCATCAGGACCGGTCGACGGCCGAAGCGGTCCGACGCCAGGCCGGCCAGCGGTGCCGTGGCCATGACCACGACTCCGGCGATCACCAGACCCAGCGTGCCGAGATCCGACGAGTAGCCCTTCTTGGCCATGTAGGACAGCGCGAACACCTGGTACAAGTGGCTCAGCGCGAGCGGTGCCGCGACCAGCGCGGCGACGAGGACCATGCTGCGCCACTGCGTGCGCAGCACCGTGCGCACCGGGCCGGGGTTGTGATCTCCGGCGACCTCACGCTCGAACTCCGGGGTCTCGTCCAGCCTCGCGCGGATCCACAGGCCGAGCGCGACCAGCACCAGGCTCGCCAGGAACGGGAGGCGCCAGCCCCACGACACGAACTGCTCATCCGTGGTCAGCGCGGTCACGAGCAGCACCGCGGCCGAGGACAGGACCATGCCGAGGTACACACCGGCCGCCGAGAGGGAGCCGTAGAGACCACGCCGGTTCTGGGGCGCGTACTCGACAGCGAAGACCGACGCCCCGCTGTACTCCGCTCCCGACCCCATGCCCTGCAACAACCTCGTGACGACGAGCAAGATCGGGGCGCCGAGGCCGATGGCGGCGTGGGACGGGATGAGCGCCATGGCCGTGGTCGCCAACCCCATCACCAACACGGTGGCCACGAGGGCCGGGCGGCGACCGTACTTGTCACCGATGCGCCCGAAGACGACCGCGCCGACGGGTCGTGCGACGAACCCGGCGCCGAACGTGGCCAAGGACAGAAGCACCGCAACGGTCGGGTCCTGCGAGGGGAAGAACACCTCACCGAACACCAGCGCGGCGGCCGCGCCGAAGAGGAAGTAGTCGTACCACTCCAGCGCGGAACCGAGCAGCGCGGCACCGGCGACCCGGCGGAGCACCGCCCGGTCCGGCCCACCGGAGGCGGAGCTAGCGGATGGTGGTTCCAGTTCGTCGGACATCGAACTTCTCCTCGTTCAGCGGGACCCGGACGGATCTCCCGCAGGACTGTGCTGACGGATTGGTCGTTGCGGAACGGGCTCACCGCTGCGAGTCGCGCGGTTCGCCGACGACGCGTTGGTCGTGCAGCTCCCCGATCTCGGAATCGCTGAGCCCGAGAACCTCGGCGAGGACCTGGTCGGTGTCGGCACCGAGCACCGGTGCCGAGCCGGGTTCACCGCGTTCGCCGTTCCAGCGCAGCGGGGAACGCGCGGTGATCCCCGCAGCACCGCCGGGCATCGGCAGGTCGGCGAGCAACGGGTGTTCACCACCCCGGTGCGCGGTGACCAGCTCGGCCATTCCCCGGTAACGACCCCACAGCGCCCTGGCCTGGTTGAGTTCCTCGGCAACGGCTTCCGAATCACGCTCCAGGAACCATGGTTTGAGCACCGCGGCGAGGACGTCGCGCAACCGGTAGCGCTCGGTCTCGTCGTTCAGGTCCGTGCCGTAGGACTTCTCGAGCGCTGCGAAGACTGATTCGGTTCCGGTGACGGTGACAAGCGCCTTCCACTGCGCGGGGGTAAGCGCGACGACCATCACCCGCTTCCCGTCCGAACAGGCGAAGTCCACGCCGAAGCTGCCGTAGACGTGGTTGCCGTGCCGCGGCCGGTCCCTCCCGTTCTCCGCCGCTTCGGAAAGCCAACCCAGGTTCGCCACACCGGCCAGCGCTACGTCGGAGAGCGCGATCTCGCTGTAGACGCCCTCGCCGGTGCGTTGGCGCTGGTGCAGGGCCGCGAGCACGGCGGTCGACACGCTCAACCCGGTGAGCAGGTCCCAGGCCGGCAGCACGTGGTTGACCGGAGCACCGCTGTCCTCACCACCGGTGATGGCCGGGATCCCCACCTCCGCGTTCACCGTGTAGTCCACGGCCGGTCTCCCGTCGGGGTAACCCTGCACCTTGACGTGGATCAGATCGGGCCGGCGGGCGATGAGGACGTCGTTGGCCATCCACCGCCTGCCCACCACGTTGTCGACCAGCACCCCGCGATCCTCGCCCGGCGCGGTCACGAGCGCCAGGACCAGTTCCCGCCCCCGCTCGCTGCGCATGTCCACGGTGATCGACCGCTTCCCCTTGTTCAACGAGGCCCAGTAGTACGAGTCGCCGGCACCGCCGCCGGCCGCGGGCCAGCGGGCGTGGTCCGGTCCACCGCCGATCGGGTCGATCCTGATCACCGAGGCTCCGAGCTGCGCCAACGTCATCCCCGCGGTGGGGCCCGCGACGAAGCTGGCGCATTCCACGACGCGCAGGTCCTTCAGCGGCCCGCCCATCAGATCCGCTCCACGATCGCGGCGAGCCCCTGTCCGCCGCCGATGCACATGGTCTCCAGGCCGTACCTCGCGTCTCGCCGGTGCATCTCCCTGGAGAGGGTGGCCAGGATGCGTCCGCCCGTGGCACCGACCGGGTGTCCCAGGGAGATCCCGGAGCCGCTGACGTTGAGTCGGTCGAAGTCGGCTTCGGTGAACTTCCACTCGCGAGTGCACGCCAGCACCTGCGCGGCGAACGCCTCGTTGAGCTCGATGAGGTCGATGTCGGACAACGTCAGGCCCGCAGCCGCGAGGGCCTTGGCCGTCGCGGGAACCGGTCCGATCCCCATCGTCGCGGGCGCCACCCCGCCCAGTCCCCAGGAGACGAGTCGCACCAAAGGACGCAAGCCCAGTTCGACGGCCTTCTCCGGGCTGGTGACGACGCAGATCGCGGCGCCGTCGTTCTGCCCGGAGGCGTTGCCCGCGGTCACCGTCGCCTCGCTGTCGCTGCGCCCCAGAATCGGCCGCAACCCGGACAGCTTGTCCGCGGTCGACTCGGGGCGGATGTGCTCGTCAGCGTCAACGACGGTGTCGCCCTTGCGCCCGGGGACGACGACGGGCACGAGCTCGTCGTCGAACCGGCCCTCGGCCTGCGCGGCGGCGGCCCGCTGGTGCGAGCGCGCCGAGAACTCGTCCTGCTCGGCCCGCGGGATCGCGTACTCCCGGCGCAGGTTCTCAGCAGTCTCGATCATGCCGCCGGGGACGGGGTGGTTCTCCCCGCCGGCCGTCACCCGGCCGCGGGCCAGGGCGTCCTGCAGCATCACGCCGGGACCGCCCTTCACACCCCAGCGCATCCCGGTGGAGTAGAACGGCGCGTTGGACATGGATTCCGCCCCGCCGGCCAGCAAGACCTCCGCCGCGCCGGACTGGACCTGCAGCGCGGCGTAGAGCACCGCTTGCAGACCCGATCCGCAGCGTCGATCGATCTGCATGCCCGTCGCACTGACCGGCAACCCCGCGTCGAGCGCGGCTACCCGGCCGATGGCGGGGGCGTCCATGGTCGGGTAGCAGTTGCCCAGCAGCACGTCGTCGACGGAGGCGGGGTCCAACCCGGTCCGTTCGATGACAGCGCGGATCACCGCGGTGGCGAGGGCGTGCGCGGGAACGTCGCGCATTCCACCCCCGAAGCCCCCGACCGGTGTGCGCAGTGGTTCGCAGATGACAGCGTCACGCACGATCGGTCTCCTCTTCCTCACACCCGTGCAACGGGGCAGCGGTCTTGGCGCGGATCTCGGCCGCGGTGACACCGGGCGCGATCTCGACCAGTTCGAGCCCTCGCGCGGTGACCTCGATGACGGCGAGATCGGTGACGATGCGGGTGACGCAGCCGAGCCCGGTGATCGGCAGATCGCACTTCTCGACGATCTTCGGCGAACCGTCCTTGGCGACGTGATCCATCATCACGACGACCTTCTTCGCTCCGTGGACGAGGTCCATCGCCCCGCCCATGCCCTTGATCATCTTTCCGGGCACGGCCCAGTTGGCCAGGTCGCCGTTCGCCGCGACCTGCAACGCGCCGAGCACGGCGACGTCGAGCTTGCCCGCGCGGATCTGGCCGAACGACGACGAGGACTCGAAGAAGGCCGCTCCCGATTTGACGGTGACGGTCTCCTTGCCCGCGTTGATGAGGTCGGCGTCGACCTCGTCCTCCCCCGGGTACGGGCCGACGCCGAGGATGCCGTTCTCCGCGTGCAGGATCACCGTCCGCCCTTCCGGGATGTGCCCGGGCACCAGCGTCGGCATGCCGATGCCGAGGTTGACGTAAGCACCGTCCGGGAGGTCCCGGGCGACCTTGGCAGCCATCTCGTTCCGCGTGAGTGCCATCAGCGCACCGTCCTGAACTCGATCGGTTTGTCGGCGTCGGGCACGTGCAGGACCCGATCGACGTGAATGCCGGGTGTGTGCACCGAATCGGGGTCCATCTCACCCGGTTCGACGAGCTGCTCGACCTGAGCGATCGTGATCCGCCCCGCTGAGGCGGCATCGGGGTTGAAGTTGCGAGCGGAGCGCCGGTAGACGAGATTGCCGTGCCGGTCCCCCTTCCAGGCGTGCACCAGCGCGAAATCGGGAACCAACGCGTGTTCGAGGACGTGGTCGACGCCGTCGAACTCCCGGACCTCCTTGGTCGGCGACATCACCGCGACCGATCCGTCCGGCGCGTACCTCCACGGCAATCCGCCCTCGGCCACGAGCGTCCCGACACCGGCGGGCGTGTAGAAGGCCGGGATGCCCGCTCCCCCGGCGCGCAGCCGCTCGGCCAGGGTGCCCTGCGGTGTCAGCTCGACCTCGAGCTCTCCGGCGAGGTACTGCCTAGCCATCTCCTTGTTGTTGCCGATGTAGGAACCGATCGTCCGCCGGATCCGCCCGGCGGGGAGCAAGGTGCCCAGGCCGAAACCGTCCACGCCCAGGTTGTTCGAGATCGTCTCCAGGTCCGTCGCGCCCTGCTCCAGCAGGGCGGCGATGAGAGCGGTCGGTACCCCGCACATCCCGAAACCACCGACCGCGATCGACGACCCGTCACCGATGTCCGCGACGGCCTCGGCCGCGGTTCGCACTGTCTTGTCCACGTCGGCTCCTACTCGGTGGCGGCGAGGTGGGCTGCGAGCAACTCCGTGACCCGCTCGGGCTTCTCGGCGTTGAGCAGGTGCGCGGAGTCCTCGACGACCTCGAACCGGCCGTTGGCGACGGTGTCGGCGATGAGCCGGACCATCTCAGGCGGGGTCGCCGGATCTTCCGCACCCGCGATGGCCAGGACCGGCACCTCGACCTCGCCCAGCCGCTCGCGGACGTCGAAGGTCGAGATCGCCTCGCAGCAGCCGGCGTATCCCTCGGCCGTGGTGGCGCGCAGCATCTCCAGCAACCGCCGCGCCTCGTCGGTCCTGGCGAAGGAACGGACGAACCAGGTGCCGGGGCGGCTGGCGACCATCGCCTCCGTCCCGTTCGCCCGGACGATGGCGGCGCGCTCCGGCCAGCTGCCGGGATCGGCGAACCGGGCGGCGGACGCCAGCACCGCGAGGCTCAGCACCCGGCGCGAGTGGTCGAGCGCGAGTTGCTGGCCGATCGCGCCCCCGATGGAAACCCCGGCGTAGTGGAAGCGCTCCACGCCCAGCCGATCCAGCAGCGCGATGACCGCCGCGGCCATGCCCGACATCGTCTGAGGGCTGCCGGGCGCCGGGCTCCCACCGTGCCCCGGCAGGTCGAAGCGCAGCACGCGGTACCGGTCGGCCAGCGCCTGCACCTGCGCGTCGAACAGGTGCAGGTCGGTGCCCAGCGATGGTCCGAGGACCAGGACGGGTGCCGACTCCGGGCCGTCGATCCGGTGGTGCAGCGTGGTTTCGGTGGTCACGCGAAAGGCCTCCCTGGGTAGGTCGCCGCGGCGGACGCGACGGTGAACCGGCCGTGGTCCCAGCCCTCGGTGAGCGGGACGAAGTAGTCGAAGGACACCTGCTTCCTGGCGTAGCGCCAGCTCCCGTCCACCCGCCGAAGCGAGTCGACGTACCGACCCGCGGCGATGTGCGCGACGCCGTCCTGCACGCAGGGCTGCCACAGGAACGACCGCGCCCGCGCGGTCTCCTCGCCGTCGAGGGTGATTTCGAGGTTGGTCACGTGATGCCAGAACGCGGTCAGCCCCGAGTCGGCGAGGCCCGTGAAGAACGCCCGGAGCTCGGCGGGGCCAGTCGCGCGGGACAGGCCGACGAACTGGCCGTCCTCGGTGAACAACGAGACCAAGGCGTCCCAGTCACCGTCGTCGAGCGCGCGGCAGTAGCGGGCGTCCAGATCGCGGATGGCTTCGAGGGCTTCCAGTCGGCTGAGCCTGCGCAGCAGATCGTCGGTCACGACACGGCCTCCGCTCGTTCGAGGAAGGTGACGGTGACGACGCCGTCTCCCGGCGGGGCGTCCACCACGCGCAGCGAACCGTCGTCGAGGACGTCGACGAGCACGGCTACGGTGCTCAGCATCGCTCGGTAGCGACCGGCCGGTGGCAGGGCGGTATCCGCGGCGACGGTGATCCGGTCTACCGCGCGGAGCCCGTCGACCCGGTGCGGGCGGCCCAGCACCCGGGCCACCTCCTGCAGATCGCCCGAGCGCAGACAGCCCCGGGTGTAGGTGGACGAGCAGGTGCCGCCTTTGGCGGGCAGCAGCGGCACGCTCTCGACGGAGAACCCGTGCTGCGCACCGAGCTCGTGCAGGGTGCCCACGTCGCCCGCTGCCCCGGCGCCGAAGGTGAAGTTGGCACCGACGACGATTTCACTCCCCCTGAGCCGACCGGCGAGGTGGTGCGCGACGAAGTCCTCCGGGCTCTGCTGAGCCAGATCGCGGGTGAAACGCAGCACGCACACCGCGTCCACCCCTGCGTCCGCGGCGAGTTCGGCGCGGTGCGAGATCGTGGACAGCACCGCTGTGTCCTTGGACAGCCCCAGCACCCTCGCCGGGTGCGGGTCGAACGTCACCATGACCAGGGGCAGCGCTCGGTCGTCGGCCCTCCTGCGGGCCCTCTCGATCAGGCTGCGGTGGCCGCGGTGCAACCCGTCGAACACCCCGACCGTCAGCACCGTCGGGCCCAGATCCGTGGGGACGTCGTCGAGTCCGCGCCACACCTCCGCCCGCGCCGGGAGGGTGCGCACCGCGGCGCTCATGACTGCGCCTTCAGGTCCGAGGGGTGGATCGCGAGCGGCGTGACCTTGATCTTCATGTACGGGAACAGCGGCAACGACGACAACAACGCATGCAGGTCATCACCGGAATCGACGTCGAAGACGCTGATGTTCGCGTACTCCCCGACGATCCTCCAGAGATGCGGCCAGACTCCGGAGCGCTGCAGTTCGAGCGCGCGCGCTTTCTCCTCGGCGACGAGGGCCGCGCGACGGTCGGGAGCGAGGTCGTGGGGGATCGCGACATCCATGTGGACGTGGAAAAGCATCGTGATCAGCTCCTTCGGAAGGCCCGGACCTTGGCCGGATCCAGTTCGACGCCCAGCCCGGGGCCGGTGGGCAGGTGCAGCCCGTCGGTGTCGTAGACGAGCGGTTCCACGAGCATCTCCTCGGCCAGCAGCAGCGGACCGAACAACTCGCTCCCCCACGCCGTCGCCGGGTTGGTGCACGCGGTCTGCAGCGAAGCGGCCGTACCGATCGGGCTCTCGATCGACGTCGCCGCGTAGCAGGGAATCCCGGCCGCGGCGGCGACCTCACCGATCGCCCGGCACGCGCGCAACCCGCCGGACTTGGTCGTCTTGACCGCGAAGATCCCGGCGGCACCGGTGCGGGCGAGTCGCAACGCGTCGGCGGGGGTGCGCAGGCTCTCGTCGGCCATCACCGGGATCGGCAGCGCAGCGGAGATCGCGGCCATCGCGTCGACGTCGTCCCCCGGCACCGGCTGCTCGACCATCTCCACGCCGGCCTCGGCCAGGGCTGGGAGATGGGTCAACGACGTCAGCCGGTCCCAGCGGGCGTTGATGTCGACCCGGACCCCCGCGACGCTGGCGAGCTTCTCGGTGACGCTGACGACCCGGGCGACGTCGGCGGCGGGATCCAGCGCCCCCATCTTCAGCTTGAACGACGCGTGCAGCCCGGAATCCAGCTTCTCCAGCGCTTCGTCGGCGACGACATCGGCCGTCTCCGCACCCAGCGCCCAGGTCACCGGAACGCTGCTCCGGAGCGCCCCGCCGAGCAGGGTGTGCACCGGGGCGTCGAGATGGCGCGCCCAGGCGTCGTGCAGGGCGGTGTCGACGGCGTTCTTGGCGAACAGGTTGGCCGCGACGACGTCCGCGCAGTCGCGCAGGATCGCGGGAACCTCGTCGACCCGACGGCCGAGCATCACCGGCGCGAGGTACTTCTCGACGATGACCTGCATCGTCTCGACGGACTCCCCACCCCACCACGGGCCTCCGGGGACCACGCCTTCGCCAACGCCCGTGACCCCACCAGAGGTGCGGACGAAGACGTAGAGCACGGGCTGGGCGCTCATACCCGCCCTGGCGAAGCGGTGCGCCCGGCGCATGGGGATGTCGACGATCACCGTCTCGACGCCGTCGATCCGCATGTCGGTCATCTAGTCCACTCCTTTCCAACGGGAACTCCGAGCCGGGTGAGATCGGCCCGGCTCGGAGTCGGTCTCACCCGGGCTCGAGCGTGAAGTCGTAGGTCACCGCGCGCTTCCCGTCCCCGGTATCGGTCGGGTCGAGGATCAGGTCCGGTTTGGTCGCGGACGCGACATCGCTGTCGAGCCACTCACCGCCGCGGAAGTAGAGCTGCGTGGTGATCGTCCGGTACCCCGGCGCGCGAACCATCAGGTGCAGGTGCGCCGGACGCCACGGGTGCCAGCCCGCGGCCTCGATCAGCGCACCGGTCGGCCCGTCGGTCGGGATCTGGTAAGGAGAGGGTTCGATCGTGTGGATCTCGAACTTGCCCTGGTCGTCGGCGGCGACGACACCGCGCAGGTTGCCGTCCGGAACGTGCGGGGCGAACCCCGAGTAGTAGCCCTCGTCGTCGGCGTGCCAGATGTCGAGCTCCGCGCCGGGCACCGGGTTGCCCTCGGTGTCCCGGACCTGCCCGGCGAACAGCAGCTCGGTGCCCTTCTCATCGGACCGGCGCTGCAACCTCGCCGGGGTGTTGAGCCGCACCTGGTCGGGCAGGTAGTACGGGCCGAGGATCGATCCCTTGGTGCCCTCCTGACTCTCCGCGGCGACGTCCTCGACGACGTGCTCGACGAAAACGTCGAGGATCAGCGGCCACTCGCCGCCCTCCCCCACGTCGATCAGGTACTGCTTGGCGGCCTGGAACTCGTCGTAGCTGACCTTCTTCAACCGGATCGTGGCGTGGATCCCGGCCAGCAGTTCGGTCACGACCTCCGAGACCCTCTCCTGGGAGACGGCGGGACCGGTGGACGCGGTGGACCGGCTGGCGCGGAAGGCCTTGGTGGCCGAGTCGCCCGAACCTGCGGCGGTCGGTGAGCCGTGCGTGGCGGTCATGATGTGCTCCTCGGACGAGCGGCGCGTCAGCGCTTGCCGATGATGGACACGTCGTTCGGGTTGATCAGGTCGGGGACCTGCCAGCCCTCGAGGTCGTACTCGTTCATGCACTGCTGGGCGAAGTCCTTCAAGTAGTCGCTGGTGCCCGACATGTCGGCGTCGGCGACCATCTCGGCCCGCACCCCTTCGTGGTTGCCGGCGTAGTTGCGCTCGTAGAGCTCGTGGCGGGAACCGAACTCGGAGCCGATCGAGTCCCAGATCAGCTTCATCAGCTTGACGCGGTCCACCGCGGAGTAGTCGTTCGAACCGCGCACGTACTTGTCCAGGTACGGACGCACGCTCGGGTCCAGGAAGTCCGTGGCGTGGCTCGGGAGGTAGATCAGCGAGGAACCGAGGTCCTGCATGATGATCTCGCGCACCCGGGGGTAGCCGACGGTCATGAACCAGCGGTAGGCCATGCCGTACTCGTGCTTGGGCAGGACGGTCCCGCCGAGCCATTCCTCGGGGTTGGCCGCCATTGCGTCCGACAGGCCCCAGAACAGGTTGCGCCACGCGAGCACCTCGCCGACGCGCGTCTGCACACCGCGGAAGTCCTTGGTGCCGGTGGCTTCGAGGCCCTTCATCAGCAGGCCGGCGAGGAAGTCCAGCTTCACCGCAAGCCGGGTCACGCCCTGGAAGGTGAAGCGGTGCAGGAAGCCCGATGCGGGAACGAAGCTCGACGCCTTCTCCGGGTCGCCGTAGACGAAGACGTTCTCCCAGGGGATCAGCGTCTTGTCGAGCACGAAGATGGTGTCGTTCTCGTCGAGGCGACTGGAGAGCGGGTAATCGAACGGGCTGCCCATGGCACCGGACTGCTGCGAGTAGGACGGTCGGCAGATCAACTTCATGCCCGGCGCGCCCATCGGCACGGTGCAGACCAGTGAGTACTCGCGCTTCTTGATCGGCAGACCGTAGTGGGCCAGGAAGTTGAAGTGGGTGATCGCCGAGCCGGTGGCCACGACCTTCGCCCCGGACACCACGAGTCCCTTGTCGTTCTCCTCCTCGACGTGCATGAACACGTCCGCCACCTCGTCCGGACCCCGGTGGCGGTCCACCGGGGGGTTCACGATGGCGTGGTTCCAGTAGAGGACCTTCTCCTGGGACTCGGTGTACCAGCGCCGCGCGTTGTCGGCGTAGGGGTCCCAGAAGTCCGGGTTCGCACCGAGGGTGCCGAGGAAGCTCGCCTTGTAGTCAGGCGACCGGCCCATGAAGCCGTAGGTCATCCGAGCCCACTCGGCGATGGCCGCCTGGTCCTTCTTCATGTCCTCGGCCGAGTGCGGGGCCCGGAAGAACGGGTGGGTGAAGCCGCCGTTGCCGGTGTCGGTGGGCACGGTCAGCACGTCCTGCTTGGCGGGGTCGTGCAAGGCGTCGTAGAGGCGAGCGGTCATCCGCACCGCGTTCCGGAACGCCGGGTGCGTGGTGACGTCCTTGACCTTCTCCCCGTAGAGGTGGACCTCGCGGCCGTCCTTGAGACTCTCGATGTACTCGTCCCCGGTCATGGGCTTGTTGACGCGACCGTTCGTCGTGGGCGACGCGTTCTCGGCATCCTGCTGCAGCGTCATTGCTGCCTCCTCACCTGTCGTGAACTGGATGTGAAAAGGACTTCGAAGTGAACGGGTGAACCGACTCAGCCGGAGCCGGTGATGGATCCGGCGACGAAGGTGACGCCGGCCGGCCCGTCGACGGAGTCGTCCCACAGCAGGGGCGCGTGGCCGCTGCCGAGGTGGTGGAACTTCCCGGTGTGGAACAACAGGGGTCGCCCGTCGTGGAAGAGGAATTCCTGCACTTCTCCCAGGTAGAGGACGTGGTCGCCACCGTCGTAGGACCGCCAGGGCGTGCAGGCGACGTGCGCGAGGGTTCCCTCTAGCCGCGGGGTGCCGCAAGCGCTGTCCGGAGCCCACTGCACCTCCTGACTGGGCTTGCCCGCGAAGTGCAGCGCGAGTTCCTTCTGGTTCGACTCGAGCACGTTGACGGTGAACGGCCGCGAGTCGAGCAACCCGCACAGGCGGGAGCGTCGATCCAGGGACACGAGCACCAGCGGCGGGTCCAAGGACACCGCCGTGAAGGCGTTCACCGTGGCTCCGTGCGGCGTCCCGTCGTCACCGTTGCAGGTGATGACGGTGACCCCGGTCGTGAAGTGGCCGAGACACCGGCGGAGCTTCCCCGGATCGATCGCCATTGACCTCACCTCCACGCTTTGTGCACGCTGTGCGTGCAACTTGTACGTAAAGCGTGCACGCAGACTGGCATGGTGTGGCCCGGCCGTCAACAGTTCGGACCGACCTCTCCGCGCGGACGGGCCGCTGTGCGGGGTCGGCCTTGTGGGAAGATGTGCAGGTGAACGACGTGCAGATCGGAGCCCAGGACCGAATCCAAAGCATCGAGCGCGGCTTCGCAGTGCTCATGGTTTTCGACGCCGAGCGGCGGAACCCGAGCCTGATCGAGATAGCGAAGGCGACTGACCTGTCCCGGCCCGCCGTACGTCGAATCCTGCTGACGCTGCAGCACCTCGGTTACGTCCGCCCCACGGGTGGGAGTCGCTGGGAGCTCACGCCGCGGGTGCTGACCATCGGCCAGCACTTCACCGCGTCGAGCGCGGTCGTGGCGATCGCCGAGCCGCACATGAGCCGCTTGGTCGAGGAGACCCAGGAATCCGCTTCGCTCTCCGCGATGGACGGCAGCGACGTCGTCTACATCGCCCGCGTACCCGCCAAGCACGTGCTCAACATCAACGCCACCGCGGGCACCCGCGTATCGGCCCACGCGACCTCGATGGGCCGCGTGCTGCTGGCCGCGCAGCCGACCGAGTTCGTCGAGCAGTACCTGTCCGACCACGGACTTCGGCCTCTCACCCGCCACACCATCACCAACCCGGATCAGTTCCGCAACACCCTGGACCGGGTCCGCGAGCAGGGGTGGGCGCTGGTCTCCGAGGAACGCGAGATCGGCCTGATCGCCGCCTCCGCTCCGATCCGCAACCACACGGGACAGGTGATCGCCGCGCTGTCGACGTCCACCTCCACCGGACGCATGAGCCCCGACCGGGTCGAACGCGACCTCGTCCCCGTGCTGGTCCGCATCGCCGACGAGATCAGCGAAGAGCTCGGGGCCTGATTAACCCTCAACTCCAAAAACGTTGTCGCAGAGAGCATTGAGACGTCGCGACGAATCATTGATAAGCAGCGTGTATTTCTGAAGTCGGGTCCGTTCGTGCAACGATCACTGCCCGATCTGCAGCGAGATCCACGCGGACAACTCAATGAAGGAGAGCTGCGATGTGCTCCCCGTGCAACTCATCAGCCGGACCGTCCTCATCGGACGGAACCGAGCCCGCCGTGAACCGACGCGCCGTCCTCGGCGGTATCGGCGGCGCAGCCGCACTCGCCGGGTTGTCCGCCTGCGCACCGGGGGACCAACGCCGTGACGCGGCAGCGACGGGAACCGGTCAGGCGATCGGCGACTCGAAGTTCGCGTTGGTCCTGTTAGGAACGCAAGCCGGGCCTCCGGTGGTGGCAGACCGCACCGGAATCGCATCCGCTCTGGTCGTCGACGGACGCGTCTACATCATCGACTGCGGACGCTCGGCGACGACGCAATACCTGCGTGCCGGCTTGCA
This sequence comes from Saccharopolyspora ipomoeae, assembly GCF_029952525.1. Taxonomy (GTDB): domain Bacteria; phylum Actinomycetota; class Actinomycetes; order Mycobacteriales; family Pseudonocardiaceae; genus Saccharopolyspora; species Saccharopolyspora ipomoeae. The sequence goes on along the minus strand of NZ_JASAOF010000009.1, from coordinate 158,137 downwards.
TTTCCGAAACCTGAACTCGATCTTCCTCACCCACCTGCACGCTGATCACCTCGCCGATTACTACAACTTCTCCTGCTCGCCGGGCACATCCCCAACCCACACGGGGACAACCTCCACGGCCCGCTCAACGTCCACGGTCCCGGCTCGGCAGGAGGACTACCGCCGAAGTTCGGCGGAGGTGAAGCTCCCACCGTCCACCCCGAAGGACCATCGCCCGGTACCAGCGAGATGACCGAAAGACTGCACGCGTCCTATTCCTACAGCCACAACATCTTCCTGCGCGACATGAATATCCGCGATATCCGGACGTTGGCGCAGGTCCACGAGATCGACGTGCCGGACGTGGGCGCGAACTCCCACAACACCGCGCCGCCGATGCGGCCGTTCCAGGTGATGCAGGACGACCGGGTGCGCGTTTCCGCCACCCTCGTCCCGCACGGACCGGTCTTCCCCGCATTCGCGTTCCGCTTCGACACCGCCTACGGCTCGGTCACCTTCTCCGGGGACACCGCGAGAACACCGAACCTGATCGAGCTGGCCCAGGACACCGACATCCTGGTGCACGAAGCGATCAGCGTGCAGGGCGCCGACACTCCTCCCGCCGTTCTCGATCACATGCTCCAGTCACACGTCCTGGTCCAGGAGACCGGCCACGTCGCTCAGGCCGCCAACGCGCGCAAGCTCGTCCTCTCGCACATCTCAGACCTCGCGCAGAACCCGATCGACGAGAATGCCTGGAAGAACTGGGCCCAGCAAGGCTACGACGGCGAGGTCGTCGTAGGTGCGGACCTGCAAACCTTCGTGCTCGCCTGACCGCAGGCGGGCACACCGCATCACTGCCCCGTTCCCGTGAGCGACGTTCCACGGCTGATGATCTCGGGGGGGCACTACAAGGTGCTCCGGTTGGCCAACCGCGTCGCCGAGCTCTGGTGCCGGGCCCACCTGTTCCACTTGCTGATCTTGAGGCTGGTACCGACCTCGATCGGTGCCTACATCAGTGAGTTCGGCGAGATGGCCTGCCGCCACCGGTGCCGTCGCAGCTCTCATGCTGATCGTCGGCGGCGGAGGGGACAGCGCACTCACCGGCATCCAGAACTTCACCTTCGTCGGAGCACTGCCGTTCGGGGTGATCGTGGTGCTCATGTGCTTCGCGCTGCTGAAGGACCTGCGCAACGACGACATCACCCTGCTGGAAGCCAAGAGCTCCGAAATCCTGGAACAAGCCGTCATCACCGGTAAAGACGAGCACGACGGCGATTTCCAACTCGTCACCGCTCCGGCAGAGCCACCTACCGAAGGCAACGACGCCACGAGCAGCGACTCCGGAAGCTACGACTCCGACACCAGCGACAAGGCCCAGGACGCGGTCAAGGCCTGAGGTTCCTCCACGAGTCGGTTCGCGTCGACCAGCGTCTGTTGGTCGACGCGAACCGGCGGAGTCGGGTGGAAATCTCGGTGTCCCAGCGCGTTCGTGTGCAGCCGTCGTCGACAACCCGGCCGACGACCGCCACAGCGCGGCCGGCCGGTCGAACGTGTATCACGTTCCCAGTGCGTGGGAGATGTCTGCGGCGGTTTTGCGAACCAGATCGATGATGGTTTCGCGCTTGGTCTTGTCGAGGCGGAAGGCCGGGCAGGGCGCGGACAGGCTCGCCACCACCTTGCTGCCGTCGGTGACCGGGGCTGCGGCCGCCCAGATGCCGTCGTCGATCTCTTCGTTCGACACGGCCCAGCCGCGCGCCCCGTCGCGCTCGGCGTCGTGCAGGAACCGATCGCGTCCCTTCAACGGCGGCCGGGCGCCCTGCTCCAGAGCCTGGTCGACGTAGCGCTCCCGGTCCGCCGGATCGAGGCCTGAGAGCAGGAGCCGCGCGCTGGCGCCCCGAAGTGGCGGCATCTGCTGGCCGATCTCGAAGGAGAGCCGGAACCGCTGTGCGCTCTCGACGCGGTGCATGCAGACCGGGCGGTCGTGCACCAGGCGCACGAGCAGCGCCGATTCTCCGGTCTGGTCCACGAGTTCCCGCATGTACGGCTCCGCCAGGTCGACCAGCGGCGTGGCCTGCCTGGCCGCCCGGCTGAGCTGCGTGACTCGCATGGTCAAGTGGTACTGGCCGCGGCCTCGCTCCTCGATCAGGCCCATGTCGCGCAGCAGAGCGACGTAGCGGTGCACCGACGGCACCGGGATGTCGAGGTCTTCGGCGAGTTGACGAACGGTGAGCAGCGGGCGCTGCTCCGTGAAGGAGAGCAGGATTTCCAGCGCCCGCCGACCGCTGTCGGCTCCGGTCTTGGCTGCGGCCATCGCCGTTCCCTCCGTCAACCCGTTTGCACGAACACCCTGGGCGCTCCAGTATCACACAACGATAGCAACCTATCGCCATGCTGGTCCAACCCAGCGGCGCCCAGCAGGTGCACGATCAGATGACGGGGCCTTCGTAATCGGGATCCAGGTGATGGCTGGGCGTGAGGAAGTTGTCGGTGAATTCTCCTTTGGACACCTTGACCGGGATCTCCCCTTCCAGCCCGAGCTCGATGATGTCGTTGCCGGACTTGAGACCGCTCGCGGTCAGCGATTCGATGCGCGTGGCGATCTGATCGGCCTGCCACGCGTTGAGCATCCAGGTGAAGCTCTCCCCGTCAGGTGTTTCCCGCACACCGTAAGGGGCGTCGGGGCCTTCGCCGGGAACGATCGTCAACTGCGAACGCCCGCCGGCCTCGGGCAGTGACCGGCGGACCTCGACGCGGCGCGGCTCGTCGGCGAACCGATGAAGGAGGTCCGCAAGGGCTGCCAGATCAGCGCTGTTGCCGAGGAAGAGGAACAGCGGGTGGAAGTCGCTGGGCATGTGGTCGAAGCGGAGCACGGTTCGGGCCTCCCGTCAGTCCTGGGCGAGCTGCCGGATGTCTTCTGCGTGGACCAGCTCGCCGTCCGAAGCTCCCTCTTCTCGGGCCTGGACCCACTGGCCGTCGCCCATGTTCTCCTCGACCGTCATCCGGCGCCCGTCGACGAGTTCGATGCGCGCCCCCGCGGCCAGCTGAAACACGTTGATCACAGGATTCCTCCTCAGAAGAACGTTGTCAGGTTCTTTGCCAGCAGGACGTTCTGGTCGAGGATGATCTCCCGGCGGGCGATCATCCAGTCCTGTTCGGACTGCCGCAGCGTGTCGGTCCGCTTTCCCACGAAGAGGTAGGTCTCGTACTCGACGCGGTTCTGGTAGACCAGGAACCGGGATCGGACGTCGACCTCGCGCTGTCCGTCGTGCTCGCGGACCGCGAGGAGCTGAACGTTGGACACGAGGTGGCAGACCCGGGACAGGGGTTCTTCCGCGTAGTGCACGCCGGTCAGGATCTGGTCGACCCGCTTGCCCAGCGTCCACTTGTCCTCGTCGAACCAGCTGATCCCCTCTCCCGACCTGGTGTTCTCCCGCTCGGCGTGCTGGCCGAACTTGACGTTGTGCCGGATCGGCATGAAATAGGTGACGTCCTCGGTGAACAGCTCCAGCCAGTCCTTGAACCGCCTGTCGTCGAGCAGGTCCGCTTCGGCGTGGAGGAAGTCCTCGACGTCGGACTTGAGCCGGTAGTAGGCCTCGTCCCGGACGAGCTTCCGGTTGGTTCCGCTGATGGTTCCGCTGCTCATGCGCTTTCTCTCCTTTGCACCGGTCCGCCTTGATGGGAGAAGCAGCCGACGTCGACGACCGTGCCGGAGACCGTTTCGGCCGCGTCGCTGATGAGGAAGCCGACCACGTTCGCGACGTCGGTTCCCGTCACGGGGCGCCCCGCGGCCGACCCGTGCGCGCCGGCTCCGGCCATGGGGTTGTTGCCGCCGAGCCGCCCTGCCGTGATGCCCGACGCGATACCTCCGCCGCCCGGCACGACGGTGTTGACCCGAATGCGGTCGTGGAAGAAGTCGTAGGCGGTCGCGGCGCTGAGCGCGAACATCCCGCCCTTGCTGGCCGAGTAGGCCGCCATGTTCGGCTTTCCCCAACCCGACCCGGATCCGATGTTCACGATCGAGCCGCCACCCACCTGCCGCAGGTGGGGCACGACGGCGCGCGAGCACAGGTACGGTCCTTTCAGGTTGACCGCGAGGATCCGGTCGAAGGTCTCCTCATCGGTGTCGAGGATCGTGCCCAGCGGTCCGATCGCCGCGTTGTTGACCAACGCGTCGATCCGGCCGTGGCGCGTGGCGGTGAAGTCGACGACCGACGCCACGGCCTCGGCGTCGGCGACGTCGGCCTCCAGCACGTCCACCGGGAGTTCGCGCTGCGCCACCTCGTCGCGAAGACGCGTGACCGAGCCGTCCGCGGTGCTCGAGATCTGGCGGGCGTCGAGCCCGAAGGCCACCACGTGGTGACCGCGCTCGGCCAGGCCGAGGGTGATGTCGTGCCCGATCCCGAACGTGCCGCCGGTGACGATCACGACCTTGGATCCGGTCACCGCTCCCCCTCGCCCAGCAGCGCGTCCCACGATTCGCCCCGCATGTACTTCATCCAGGTGCGGTAGTAGCCGCGCGCCATCTGCTCCGTCGGCTGCAGCGTCACCGAACCCGGGTAGTCGTAGGAGTCCGTGGCCTTGCCGAGCGACTGCTGGTAGTTGAACGGGTACCGGCGGGCGACCGTGCCCACGCTCGCCCTGGTCGCGTAGAGCCAGTTCTCCATGTCGTCCTGCTCGGTCATCCCGGCCGGGCCCGAGTACCGCATGTAGTACCGGCGCAGGTAGTCCTTGACCTCGTCGGGCGCGTCCTTGTCGACGAGGAAGAAGCGCCACGCCTCGGTGCTGGTCGGCGAATGCGGGTGCCACGCGCACAGCCCTCGCGGCTGCCGCCCGTGGTACGAGGTGTTCGGGAAGATCGAACCGACGAACGGCAGCAACCGCGCCTGGTCACCGAGGCGCCGCTTGCGCTCCTCGTAGCAGTGCCGGAAGTACTCCTCCAGAACCGGGTTGTCCAGGAACGACTCCACGTACTCGTTGGCCGTGGGCTGCACCGCGGAGTGCACGCCGTGCCCTTCGGGGAAGCTGACCCAGATGTGCTGGGCCTTCTCCAGCTCGTCGTCGCGACGGCCCTTCTTGCCCGCTTCCGCGCTGGGTCCGATTCCGATCAGGTCGACCGAGCGGTGACTGGGGTTGTGGTAGGTGTCGCCGAGGAAGTTCTCGGCGGCGAACTTCCAGTTCGCAGGGAAGACCCACTTGTGGATGCCGATCACCTCGGAACCGCCCTCCCGCCCATCGCGGCAGTCGAGAGCTTGATCGAGGTGGACCTTCGCGTCACCGAGGTAGGTCAGGAAGTCCGGGGCTTCCGGATCCCAGGTCGCCCAGATCGTGCCCTTGTAGTTGGCGATCTTGCCGACCTGCGCGAGCGAGTTGGCCTCGCGGTCGAGCACGCCGTCGTACAGGCTCCGGTACTGCGGAACGCCCTGCAGCTTGCCGTCCGTGGTGTAGGTCCAGGAGTGGTACGGGCACGTGAACAGCGACGTGTTGCCCGACTCGTAGCGGCAGACCTTCATCCCCCGGTGCCGGCACGAGTTCAGGAACACGTGGATCTCGCCGCGCTTGTCGCGGCAGAGGATCACCGACTCCTCCCCCATGCGGGAGGTGAAGAAGTCCCCGGGATTGGGGATCTGGCTCTCGTGACCCACGAACAGCCAGGCCCGGGTGAACACGGATTCGAGCTCGCGGCGGTACAGGTCCTCGTCGACGAACAGTTCGCGGCTGATGAAGCCCTTGTCCGTGTCGACGAGCCCGTCGAGCGCCTCACCGGTCAACTTGCTCATGCTGACGTCCTTTCTTGCTGTGCCTGGGTTGTTCCGCCGGCCGCGGCCGACCGCAGGGAGAATTCAGGCGCTCGCAGCTGCTCCTCGGTGACGCGCGCACCGCGCGCGAAGAGCTTGCGGGCCGACAGGTGGTCTCCTGGGCTGTTCACCGATTCGACGGCGGAGAGAAACCCGTCCCGGAATCGGCAGACCGAGAACCGCCCGCTCGACGGATCACCGAGGAAGACCGCGGAATCGGTGGGCAGCGCCAGCCCCGCGATCTGGAGCTTGTCTCCCGCCTGATGGCTCCAGAACCACGGCACTTCGCCGTAGTCGGCGATCGGCTCGTCGGCCCGGCAGATTCGCCGAGCCGCGTACCTGGCTTGATCCGACGCGTTCTGCACGGATTCGAGACGAATCGACGCGGCGCCGGCGCGCGGAAAACGAGCGCAGTCCCCGATCGCGGAGATGGCGGGATCCGACGTCACCAGCTGCGCGTCGACGACGATGCCGTCGTTGACCACGAGTCCCGCTTCCTCGGCGAGTTCGGAGTTGGGCGCGACCCCGATCCCCACCAGGACCAGGTCCACGGGCTGAACCCGGTCCCCGATGCGGACCTCGGTGACCCGTCCGCGGGAATCCGTCCGGAATTCGTCGACAGCACAACCGCAGAGCACCGTGGAGCCCTCCACCGCGTGCCGGTGGGCGAAGTACGCGGAGGTCTCCTCCGCGACCGCACGCCCCAGCACCCGCGGGGCCGCTTCCACGACGGTGACTCGCGCACCGCGCCGTGCGGCCGCCGACGCGAACTCCAGCCCGATGAATCCGGCACCGACGATCAGCACGTTCTGCGCGCGCTCGAGTGCGTGCCGAACCCGACGAGCGTCCTCCATCGTCCGCAAGTAATGGACGTTGTCCGCTCCGCCGTCTGCGATCGGCAACTGCCGGTTTCGCGCTCCCGTGGCAAGCACCAGGTGGGCATAGGCCACGACGCGACCCGAGGACAGCAGAACCTCGTTGCGCCCGCGGTCGATCGACGTCACCGCCGTTCCGGCGACGAGCTCGATCCCGCGGTCGCGGTAGTACTCCTCGGTCCGCAGCGCGAGTTCGGACTCCGCGAGACCGCCGTCCAGGAAGTCCTTCGACAGCGGAGGCCGGTGGTACGGCGGATGGTGCTCGTCCCCGATCACCGTGACGCTGCCCGCATGTCCCATCTCGCGCAGCGACATGGCCAGCTGCGCGCCGGCCTGCCCCGCCCCGACGATGACGACACCCGCGCTCACTGCGACTCCGGGAGGGTGAGAACGAGGCCGTCGAGCTCGTCGGTGATCTTGATCTGGCACGACAGCCGACTGCTGGGCCGGCGCTCGCACTCGGCGAAGTCGAGCATGTCGTCCTCGTCCGGGCCCGGAGCGCCGACCCGCTCGATCCACGGCTCCGCGACGTACACGTGGCAGGTCGCGCACGAGGCCTCGCCACCGCAATCGGCGGTGATCCCGCTGATGCCACCGAGCAGCGCCGCCCGCATGGCGGTCGATCCCTCAGCAGCCTCGACCTCCTGCGACTCACCCTTCGGATGAACGAACGAAACCCTGGGCATCAGAGGCTGGCTCCTTCCGCACTCCGGGTTGAGCGGAACGCGATCTGCGGCAAGACCCGCGTGATCACCACGCTCACCCGTGCGCACCGGTACCGGGTTCTCGGACCGGCGCATTTCGATCATTTAAATCACTCTGCGATAGCATTGAATCAACTAGTGATACTGAGATTAAGCGGCTGCCAGCAGGCCGTCAAGCCTCAACGCTCTGGCTGCGTGGGGCTTCATCGCGGGGGCGCAGCGTCGGCACCCTCATCAGCACCGGAAGCCCCGCCGAACACCCGGCCTGCGGCCATCCTGATCTCCGGAGCAGGCTTCTACCCCCGTGCAATGAGCAACCAGTCAGGCCAAACCCGAGCGAAGTGCTCAGCAGGTTCGACCAAAGCACAGGAACAGACGCGCATTCGGGCAGAGCCTCCTCCACGAGGCGACCTTCGACCTGGACTTCCCGATCGTGCCGCTCTTCGCGGAGGAGGACGCCCGCACCACGACCACGCCAGTCGCTGAGCCGACCCGCTGCGATCGAGCGGCTCCGCACTACTCCTGCGTCATCCCTGAGCAGCGCTGCGCTCGTTCACGACGGGCTCGGAGGTCGGCTTCTCCTCCCGGACGGCGAGCATGATCAGCAGCCCGACCAGTGGACCGGCGGCGAGCGTCACGAAGGCGGCGCTGAACGAGTTCGTAGCGGAGAAGACCGCACCGACCACGACGGGAACCACGACGCTACCGAGCTGCCAGGTGGCGTTGGCGAATCCAGAGGCGGCACCGGTGACCGAGGCCGGAACGAGTCGCGGCACCAGAGCGACGATCAGCGGGCTCCAGCCGTACGCGGCAGCCCCGAGCAACGGGGCCAGCCACATGAACGCGGTGGGCGAGCTGAGGTTGCCGAATGCGACCAAGGTCAGGGAGAAGATCCCCATGATGACCACGGCGGGCACCTTGCGCGCGCCACCGAAGAAGCGGTCGGCCGCGAAACCGACGATGGGTTTCACCACGACCGCGGAGATCGCGAAGATCGCGACCACGAAACCCGCGGTGGACGGGGAGATCTTGTAACCCTTGATCATCAGTGCGTTCGCCCAGACCACGAAGCCGTACAGCCCCCAGAACGCACCGAACCCGGCAAGACTGGCGAGGATCAGGTTCCGGTTGCGGGCCATCGCCGCGAAACCCCGCTTCCCCGTTGCGGGCTGCGACTCCGATGCGTCGTCCAACATCGGACCGGGACGCAGGAGGAAGAACAACACCACTGCCAACACCATCGAGATGATGCCGAACAGGTGGTAGGAGGCCTCCCAACCGTGTTGAGCGATGAGGGCAGGCACCACGGCGTTGGCGATGGCGGTTCCCAACGAAGTGGCCGTGGTGAAGATCCCCATGGGGAGACCGAGTTCCGACGGCTTGAACCAACTCGCGATCAAACGCACGCCGGCCGAGTAGTCAGCACCGGCGAACAAGCCGACCAGCGCCTGCACAGCGATGCCCACCGTGGCCGAGGTGGTGGAGCCGAAGAGGGCCATGAACCCACCGGCTCCCAGCAATGAGATCGACAGCATCGATCGACCACCGAACCGATCCGTTCCGATCCCGCCCAGCGCGTTCGAGACCACGTAACCGATGTAGTAGGCAGTGGCGAAGACCCCGAGGCTCGCGATCGGGACGGCGAGGCTATCGCCCACGAAGACCGAAGCCGGACCCCACGTCGAGCGATCGATCGAAGTGAGGGTGAAGGAAGCCCAGCAGGCGAAGAGGACGACCCATCTGTACGGATTCCCCGCTCTGGTCTTCGTTCCGGCTGGTTTGGTGTTCATCGTTGAACCTCCACGGTGGGACGCACTGCTCGCGAGGAAGAACCCGGCTCAGATGCCGGGCTCTGCGATTGAGGACGAGGCGTTCGAGCGGGCAGCCTTCGGCAACGATGTGGCGCGCCAGCCGCAGGGCCCGTCAGCAGGGCGGTGCCGTGAACTTCTCACCAACAGCACCGGAATCCGGCAAGTTTCAGCTCTCCGCGCGCGGTTCACGCGGCTGAGCCACTCGTTGTGATCGTGGAGCAGGAGATGGCAGTGGTGAGTCGACGCCGCCACCGAACCACCCGATTCACAGCCGAGAACCCGGAGCGCCGAACCGAGGACGGAAAATCCAGGTGGGCCTTCGCTCTTGCCTTGAAGACGGCCGGCAGAGCGTCAGCTCTCGCTGCGCCGGAGACCTCCCTCGCCACGGTGTCACACTCGATTACTATCACTATGCGATATTGTCATATCGCACTATGGTTTCGGTACCATAAGCCCAGTTTCAGCGAGCGTCAAGAGAAGGGCTCCCCGCGGCCACCCCAGGGTCGACAGAGCACGACAGATCCACTTCATGCGCACGAGGAGCTGCCCGATCGACCTCCCCGAGCGGGGAGCGGACACTCAACACCCGCTCCACAGAGGACCATTGGGTGATCACGGGCCGGGTTCGACCCAATCTCGCTCAGCACGACGGGATTCCACGCACGGAAGGCCGTCGCCGCCGGCTCCAACGGAGTCGGAATCCGCTGCACCAACGGCCATCTGATCCACCTCCGATGTGCACCCGCACCGTTGCTGGGCCTCTACATCACGGGCTCAGCACTCGGTCGACTCGATTCGATGGGCGTGCGATGCCGGGTCATGGAGGAAGTAGTCGCGATCAGCACGGACGCGCTGACCACGCGACACGTCTATCGCGGTGCTGCGCGGTTCACGCGGCTCCGGTCGGATCGAGACGCCGAGGATGAACGGACGTTCACCGATAGCAGGGAGACGGACCCTGTCGTCACCCGAACAACTTGTCGACCGGCGGCGGTCATGTTGCACGTGACTCGTGCTGCCGTCTGCAGCGATGGTGCACGTCCCGCTGCCCCGATTGAGCGACGTTCACGGAGCACCGCCCGACACGTCTACCCTTGGCCTCATGTCGGCGCTCGGGCCCGCCATGCCGCAGGGCTTGGCATGGCAGACGATCGTGGAGCAGGCCGCCGCCTCGATAACGGTGACCGACCTGCAGGGACGCATCGTCTACGCCAACTCGGCCCTAGCTGATCTCCTCGGTTACGACCTCACGGAACTGGTGGGGCGCTCAGCCCGTGACTTCAACCATCCCGATGACCCCATGCTGGACGAGTCGATCAACGACATGGTCGCCAACGGCACCGACAAGCTCCAGGTGGAAAAGCGCGCCGTGCGATCCGACGGCCAGATCGTCTGGGTGCTCATCAGCTACGCGCTCATCAGAGATTCCGACGGCCGACCGCGGTGCATCCTGGCCCAGCACCACGACATCACAGAGCGACGAGAAGCCGAGCTGCGTTGGCGCCAAACCTTCACCCACGCCCCCATCGGGATAGCCCGGCTCGACCTCAACGGCCGCTGGCTGGAGGTGAACGACAAGCTCTGCGACATCGTCGGATACACCCGCGACGAAATGCTGACCATGCGCTTCACCGACCTGACCTACCCCGACAACACAGGGCTGGAGCTGCTGGCCGACCTTGTCGCCGGCCGACGGGACACCGGTAGCTTGGAGAAGCGCTACCGCCACAAGGACGGGCACCCGATCTGGATCCTCCTGCGAGCCAGCTCCGTTGCCGGACCCGACGGCCGGCCCGCCTACCTCATCGGGCAGTACGAGGCCATCGGTGACCGGGAGACGCGCGACAACCACATCGCGCACCTGGCCCTGCACGATCCCTTGACCGGTCTGGCCAACCGCGCCCTGCTCCTGGACCGGCTCGACCAAGAACTCGCCGCGCTGTCCCAACGGGGTGGAGTCGTCACCGTGCTGCTGGCCGACCTCAACGGCCTCAAACTCATCAACGACACCTGCGGGCACCGCTGCGGCGACCAACTCCTGATCGCCGCAGCGGACGAGCTGCTGCGAACGGTCCGGCCCGGTGACACGGTGGCCCGTCTGGGCGGCGACGAATTCGTCGTCCTCACCCGCATGCCGAACCAGCACGCGGCAACAGCTTTCCGCGCTCGCGTGGCGAAGAGCTTGGACACCGACATCGTCATCGGCGGTCGCAGAACGAGGCTCTCCGCCAGCATCGGGCTCGCCACCACGCAGAGCCCCTCCACCTCAGCCTCGGACTTGCTGCACAACGCAGATCTGGACATGTACACCCACAAGCAGACCGACCGCCGATAGCAAACGCACGTCCGGTTGCAGGGAATTCCCGGTTTCCTGCGACCGGCGGCTCAATTCTTCGATGATGAGGCCCTTCGCCGCGAGCTTTGCGGCGAGGTTGCTGACTCGCCAACGCGCTCATCGCCTCGAGCCAGTCCTGTTCAGCGCTCTACCTGACCGTCCGCCCGCGGTTCACGCTCCGACCGCGGTGGTGTGCCAGGTCAGAAAGGCGTCGAGGCCGATCTGACCGCCTTCCCACCCGAGCCCGCTCTGCTTGAGCCCGCCGAAGGGCACAACCGGTGCGTTCGGGGTGGCGTTGTTGACCCCGACGATTCCCACGTCGAGCGCCTGCGCGACGGCTGTGGCGCGGACGGGCTCCCCGATGACGTAACCACCGAGCCCGCATCGGTCCGCGCTGGTCGCGGCGAGCACCTCGCCGAGGTCGGTGTAGCTCCGGACGGTTGCCAACGGCCCGAAGACCTCCTCTTCGACCGCGCGGCCGCCGGCCGGATTGACGCACAGCACGGGCCGCGCGTAGTGCCCTCGGTCCGGCAACGTGACATCGCTGGTGACGACATCGGCACCGGACCGGGCCGCGTCCTGGGCGATCTCGGCGATGCGGGCGGGGTCACCGGGGAGCGCGAGCGGTCCGAGCGTGGTGTCCGGGTCGAGCGGATCGCCCAGGACGAGTTCGCCGGTCACGCGGAGGAAGGCCGCGGTGAAGTCGTCGACGAGGTGCTGCGGCACCCACACCTGCTGGGCGGCGATGCAGGACTGTCCGTTGTTGCGGTACTTGGCGACGGCCAGCACGTCGGCTGCCCGCACCGGGTCGGCGTCGTCGAGCACGACGAACGGCGCGTTCCCACCGAGCTCGAACACGTTGCGGGTGAAGTTCGCCGCGGTCTGCGCCGCCAGCAGCTTTCCGACGCGTGTCGAACCGGTGAAGGTCAACCCCCGCACCCGCGGGTCGTCGAGCCAGGTACCGGACACCTCGGCGGGGTCGCCCAGCACGGTGCCCACCACCCCTGCGGGGACGTGGGCTTCGATGATCTCGGCCAGGCGCAGCGCGGATGCGGGTGCCACCTCGGACGGCTTGAACAGCACCGGGCAACCTGCGGCGAGGGCGGGAGCGATCTTGCGAGCCGGGATGGACACCGGGAAGTTCCACGGGGTGAGCACGGCGACGATTCCGAGCGGGCGCTGGATCACCTCGTGCCGCAAGCCGGGCACCACCGAATGGGACGCGCCGCTTCGGCTGCGAATCGCATCGGCGAACCACTCGAAGAACGCCGCCGACAGGCCGACTTCAGCGCGGGACTCGGCGATCCGCTTGCCGGTCTCCCGGCTGATCAGCACTGCGAGCCCTTCGGCCTCGGGATCGCTGCGCAGCGCGGAGGCAATTCCCCGCAGCGCTTCGGCCCTCGCCGCCGGCGCGGTCTCGGCCCAGCCGCGCTCCGCGCGCTCGGCCTCGTCCAGGACGACCCGCGCCTCGGTCGCACCGCCACCGACCAGCTCGAACAGGGGGTCCCCCGTCGCGGGCTCGATCACGGTGGTGCGCCACGGTCGCGCCGGTCGCACGGGCTGACCGTTGATGCGGGCGCCGACGAGCGCCTCGACTTCGGTGCCGGTCGTGGTCATGCGGTGAGCTCCTCTTCGGACTGCTGTGCGGGGTGGAGGTGCCGCTGCGCGGCGTGCAGGTCCAGGTCGACACCCAGCCCGCAACCATCGGGGAGGGCGATCCGCCCCTGCCGCGGGCTCGGTCCGTCGATCAGCAGCGGGTCCCGCAGCGGGTTGTCGCGGATGTCGTACTCGATGCCGTGCACCGCTGGGGCGCAAGCGGCCAGCTGGAGGGTGGCGGCGAAGGCGATCGCACCGCCGTAGAGGTGCGGCAGCACGGGTTTCCGATGAGCTTCTGCGAGCTGGCAGATGGCGAGCGCTTCGGTGAACCCGCCCGTCTTGGCGATGTCGGGCTGCAGGATCGCGACCGCCGGGGATGCGGCGTAGCGGTGGAACTCCTCGCGTCCGTAGACGTTCTCGCCGGTCGCGATCACCAGCCCGGTGCGCCGGTGCAGCTCTTCGAGCTCGTCCAGCCGGTTGCCGCGGAGCGGCTCTTCCAGCCACGCCACGTCGTACTCGCTCAACAGCGCCGCCATCGCCACCGCTTCGTCGACGCCCCACGCCTGGTTCGCGTCGGCGTACAGCGCGACGTCGGCCCCGAGCGCTCCGCGCGCCTCGACGAGGATGCGCTCGTCGTGCTCCCGGCCGAATCCCAGCTTCACCTTGACCGCCGTGTAGCCCTCGGCGGCGCAGTGCCGGGCCTGCCGCACAACGTCTTCCGGACCGAGGCTGCTGGCGTAGAGCGCGCTCGATTCTCGGACCCGGCCGCCGACCAGCGATGCGATCGACCGGCCGCTGGCCCTGCCGTGCAAGTCCCACAGGGCGATGTCGACCGCGCTGATCGCCTGCATGATGGGGCCTTGGGCGCCCCACTGGCGGCCGATGGGCGTGAGCTCGGCGACCAGTCGTCGCTGCAGCTCGGTGATGTGACGCGAATCCTGGCCGATCACGAGCGGGAACACCCCCTCCCGCAGGGTCGCGACCCGCTCGACCGTCGCCCAGGACGGGTAATTGGTCCAGCTCTCCCCGTAACCGATCCGGCCGTCCCCGGTCTCCAACTCCACCAGCACCATCGAGCGGTGCGTCAGCGGCGCGAACGACATCGCGACGCCGTCCCGGGTGGCGGCGCGCAGCACGCGCAACCGAGCCTCGACGATGGTGTTCGGGGCCGTGGCGCTCACCGGTGGTCCACCTCCTCCGCCGACTCCAGCAATGCGAGCCGAAGCCGGGCGATGTGGGCCCGCGCGGCCTGCTCCGCCGCTGCCGGGTCTCCGGATTCGATGGCGCTCAGGATCTTGTGGTGGTCGTGCAGGGCGTGCCTTGGACCGCCGGTGACGGTGGTCGTGCGCATCGCGAGCCGGATCTGCGTCTGAATGTCGTCGAGCAGCCGCACCACCTCCTCGTTCCCCCCGGCCTCGCGGATCAGGGCGTGGAAGCGCATGTCGGTCTCCAGGTGCCGGTCCAGATCGGCCGACTCGACGGCGGATTCGTGCTCCTCGATCACCTCCCTGAGCCGGTCGACGAGTCGGCGTCCGGCGTTCTCCACCGCCAGCCGAGCGGCGAGGCCTTCGAGCACTTCGCGAACCTGGTAGAGGGTGGCGAGCTCTTCAGGCCCCACCCGGGACACCACCGCACCTCGCCGAGGTTCCTCGCGCGCCAGCCGTTCCTGCGTCAGCCGCAGCACCGCGTCCCGGACCGGGCTGCGGCTGACCTCCAGCTCATCGGCGAGCGCAGGGACGCTCAACCGCGTGCCGGGCGGCAGTTCGCCGGAGAAGATCTGCTCCCGCAGGTGCTGGTAGACGGCGTCCGCGATCCGCTCCGCGGATGAAACCTTCATCGTCATTCCTCCCGGCCCCGGCCTGCACGGCCCCGTGTGGTGTTCGGTTCGATGACATCTTGACACGTTACATGCAGTTGGTTCAATCTACATGCAATTCGAACTCCGAGGCTTCCCGATCAATGGAGATCAGATGAGCGCGACAAGACACATGCGCCGAGTGAGCGCGGCAAGCCTGGTGGGCTCAGTGCTCGAGTGGTACGACTTCTACCTCTACGGCACCGCCGCCGCGCTCGTCCTGGGCAAGCTCTACTTCCCCGCGTCGGACCCGTCGACCGAGACGCTGCTGGCGCTGTTGTCCTTCGCCGGTGGCTTCATCACGCGCCCGCTGGGCGCCGTCGTGTTCGGCCACTTCGGCGACCGCGTCGGCCGGAAGTCGATGCTCGTGACCACCATGATGATCATGGGCCTGTCGACGTTCGCGATCGGCCTGCTCCCCGCCTACGAGTCCTGGGGCGTCTGGGCTCCGGCGCTCCTGGTGGTGCTGCGGCTGCTGCAGGGCGTGGCGATCGGCGGCGAGTGGGGTGGCGCCACGCTGCTGACGGTCGAGAACGCGCCGAACGGCCGGCGCGGCTTCTTCGGCTCCGTGCCGCAACTGGGCGCGCCCATCGGTCTGCTGCTGTCGGCGGGTGCCTTCGCGCTGGTCTCGCAGCTGCCGCAGCAGGACATGATGTCCTGGGGCTGGCGCGTTCCGTTCCTGTTCAGCGGTTTGTTGCTGCTCGCGGGCATGTGGGTCCGGATGAGCGTCGGGGAGACCGAGGCGTTCAAAGCCGCGCGAGCCACCGCCGTCCCGCACACCTCCATCCCCGTCGTCGAACTGCTGCGCACCCACTGGCGCCAGACGCTGCTCGCGCTGGGAGCCCGGCTCGCGGACGCCGCGACGTTCAACGTCATCAACGTCTTCGCCATCTCGTACGCCGCGCACACCCTCGGACTCGGCGGCAACGTCGTGCTCACCGGTTTCATGGTCTCCTCCGCCGTGCAGATCGTGCTGATCCCGCTGTTCGGCAAGCTCTCCGATCAGATCGGCCGGCGGCCGGTCTACGCCGCGGGAGCCGTCATCTGCGGCGTCGGCGTCTTCGGCTACTTCTGGGCGCTGGAGCAAGGATCCGTGCCGATCGTGTGGGCCGCCATCATCCTCATGCACGCCGTCGGCACCGGACTGATGTTCAGCATCCAGTCGGCGTTCTTCTCCGAACTGTTCGGCACCTCGGTGCGCTATTCCGGGATCTCCATCGGCTACCAGGCATCCGGGCTGATCGCCGGAGCGCCCACCCCGGCCATCGCGACCGGACTCGCGGCATGGGCCGGGGGCGCGTCCTGGCCGGTGAGCACCTACCTGCTGGTGCTGTGCGTGATCACGCTGGTGTGCATCGCCTACGTGGGAGAGACGGCGAAGCGCGAGTTGGGCGCCGCATCGGGCGGCACCGCCGCGGAGAACTTCCCCGCACCTGCGAGGAGCGCGACGTGACCACCCGCTACGCGATCGTGCAGGCCGGCGCCCCCAGCCCCGTCATCAACGCCAGCGTCGCGGGATTCCTGCGGCAAGCCGCCGAGCAGGGCGAAGCGGAAGTGGTGGGAGTGCAGGGCGGCGCCAACGGCCTGGTGGACAAGGACTTCTCCACCCTGCGCACCGATCGCCCCGACCTGCTGACCTTGGCGGCCGAGCCCGGTGCGGTGCTCGGTGCCGGGCGGCGGCCTCCCGATGCCGACGAGCTTCAACGCAGCGTCGAGCACCTGACCGGCGCCGGTGTGCGGGGCATCGCGGTCACCGGCGGCAACGGGTCGATGGCCCTGGCCGCGGGGCTCGCCGAGGCCGCCGCGCGGATGGAGCTGCGCCTGCAAGTCGTCGGTGTTCCCAAGACCGTCGACAACGATCTGCTCGGCACCGACCGCTCCCCCGGCTTCCTCACCGCGGGCACCTACGCGATGCGAGCTGTGCACGCGCTCGGCGCCGATCTGCGCGCCATGGCGCCGCTGGAGCAGGTCCGGCTGGTCGAGGTGCTCGGCCGCGGCGTGGGCTGGCTCGCCTTGGCAGCAGCGCTGGCGCGCAACGGTGAGCACGACGCACCGCACCTCGTGTACGCGCCGGAGGCCCCGCTGACGCTGGCCGGCTTCCTCCCGGCGGTCGACCGCGCCCTCACCCGGCACGGCCACGTCCTCGTCGTCGTCGCCGAGGGAGCCGCTCCGGAACTCACCGGCACCGAGTTCGACGCCTCCCACCACGGCCGGTTGCTGCGCAACGGAGCCGTCCGCGATCTCGCCGACCGCACCTCGGATGCCCTCGGCCTGCGGACCCGGCCGGAAGTGCTGGGCATGGTCCAGCGCGCCGCGTCGTGGATGGCGCCCGAGCGGGACCGGACCGATGCCTGGCAGGTCGGCGCCCATGCCGCGCGCCTGCTGCACCAGGGTGCGTCGGGGCTCATGGTGAGCCTCGACCCGCTCGAGGACGACCGTTCCCCGAGCGCGTGCTCGGCGGTGCCGCTCGACGAGGTCGCCGGGCGCACTCGCTCGGTGCCGTACCCCCTGATCCCCGGTTGCCCGGACATCCCCGCGGACTTCCGCAGCTGGTGGAACCGGCTCAGCCCGGTCGGTTGAAGGCCACGACCGGCGCAGACCGTTGAGAGCGAAGGAGACAGTTTTGACCACGATGACCGTCGCACGGTTCCCGGGAGAGGGAGCCGTTCGCTTCGAACGGCGGCCGGTCCCGGCGTTGGAACGCGGACTGGTCCGAGTGCGCGCGGAGCTCGTCGGGCTGTGCGGCTCGGACAAGCGGCTGCTCAAGGACGGCGCGCGATTCGTGCCGGGCCACGAGATCGTCGCCAGGGTCACCGACACCGGTTCCGCCACCGCCGATGTCGCGCCCGGCGACCGGGTCCTGGTCTACATCCCGCTGTTCTGCGGGCGGTGCCGCGCGTGCCTGCGGCAGGACACCAACCGATGCCTGCACCTGGACAGCCTCGTCGGGTGGCACGCCGACGGCGGATTCCGCGAGTTCCTGGACCTGCCTCCACGCAACCTCATCCCCGTGCCCGACGACGTGCCCTCCGACGTCGCCGTCCTCGCGCTCGACACCGTGGGCACCGCAGGCCACGGGCTGCGCATGGCCCGGCGCGGCCTCACCGCTGATCCCGACCACGTGGTCGTCGTCGGGTGCGGGCCGTTGGGCGTGGGTGCCGCGGCCGTCAGCGCCCACCTGTTCGGCTGCCGGGTGCTGGCCGGAGACCTGTCCGCGACCCGGCTGGCCGCCGCGACCGAAGTCGGCGCCGAACCGATGCCCGACGACCTGCCTCGCAACGATCACCCGCTCGTCGTCGAGGCATCCGGTTCGGAAGCCGGGCGCCGGCTCGCCTGGGAACTGGTCGAGCCCGGCGGCGTCCTGCTGCTGCTCGGTGAAGGCGCGACGGACCTGTCGTTCCCGATGGGGCCTCGCTGGCGGCGCACGGACATGACGATGGTGCGCTCGTTCTACTTCCCGCTGCACGAGGTCGATGCCAACTGGGCGCTCCTGCGCTCGATCGGCGCGAACCTGTCCCGCACCCTCTGCGTGCGAACGGATTTCGCGGACCTGGAACAGACCTACCGGACGTTCGGGTCCGGTGAACAGCTCAAACCGCTGGTGCGAATCCCCACCTCGGAGAACGGAGATCCCCGATGACTCCCTTGTTCATGCTGGCCATGGACCAGCGGCTGTGGCTCAAGGAGGCCGTGTTCGGCACCACCGAGCTCACGACGGCGCAGACCGAGGAGCTGGTGGCGATCAAGGAGTTGATCGCCGACGGCGCGATCCGCGCGGTCCGCGACCACGGCGTGGCCCCGGAGGCGGCTGCGGTGCTCGTCGATGAGGAGCTCGGGGGCGAGAGCCCGGCCCGGATCAAGAACGCCGGGATCCGGCTGTCGATGGCGCTGGAGAAGTCCCAACCGTCGGTCTACGAGGAGGAACCCCGCTCGGTAAGCGGACAACTCCTCCTGGCGCACCGGCCGCAGATCCCCAAGGTGCTGGTCCGGTACAACCCGGAGGCCGCCGACGACCTCGCACGCAAGCAGCTGCTCGACCTCAAGTCCACATCGGATCGCGTCCGGCAGACCGGGGCACCGCTGCTGGTCGAGATCATCGTTCCGCCGACCCGGGAGCAGCTCAGCGACCTGGGGTCGACCGCACGATTCGACGCCGAGCTGCTACCCGAACTGACGCTCACCGCGATCGACCACATCAAGGAGACCGGGGCGAGGGTCGACATCTGGAAGCTGGAGGGCATGCCCGACACCGAGCGCTTCGCCGAACTGCTCCAGCGCTGCAGGGCCGGCGCACAACACCCGGTCGACGCGGTGGTCCTGGGCAAGAACGCCGGCCAGGACGTGGTGGAGCGGTGGTTGCGCAACGCCGCCGAAGCCGGCTTCATCGGATTCGCCATCGGGCGCAGCATCTGGTGGAGCGCGGTGCAGGACTTCCGCGCCCACCGCATCAGCCGGGACAACGCCGCGGACTCGATCGCGCGGACCTACGCCGCCTACTGCCGGATCATGACCGAAGCGTTGGGGCTCCCCGCACTTCCCTGAGCAACGAGTTCTCGCCAAACCAGGAGCCTCGGCTCACGGCACAGCGGTCCGGGGCGTCCGCATGGATGCCCCGGGCCGAACCACATCCCTTGGACCCTAGATCGACGTCTCCCCCAGGACGCGGCTGGGCCTTCAACTCCGGAGGTGGAGGGGGCGGGGGACCTTCTCATGCTCGTAGATCGACACCGCCTTCCTCAAACCTTGAACTGCAGCTCTTCAAGCCGAGTCCCAGTCGGGTCGCTCGCTCCCGGCAAAGCGCGCCGCGCGACGTGGTTCCCACCCATCAACGGCGGCCCAACTCCATTCACCGGAAGCGCAGCCAAACACGTCGCACAACCGTTCCGGCAATGCGGCGCGGTCGGACGTTTCCTCGACGATGCCGACCAACGCGTCGGCCGGTCGACCTCGATCCACGGCCACTTCCATTCACGGACGCGTGGCGAGACGGGCGCGGAAGGCTGCGGCCGGTTGCGGATGGGCCACCAGGTAGCCCTGGTACTGGTCGACTTCCAGGCTCCGCAACACCTGGAGCTGTTCGTGGGTTTCGACTCCTTCGGCGACGCAGATGCGGTCCATGGCGTGGGTCATGGTGACGACCGCGCGGGCGATCGCGTGATCGACCTGGTCCGTGTCGATCTTTGTGACGAAGGTGCGGTCGAGTTTGAGGATGTGGACCGGAAGCTCTTTGAGACGGGACAGCGTGGAATAACCAGTGCCGAAGTCATCGAGGGCGAAGCGCACCCCGAGATCGGCGAGGTCGCTCATGGCCTGATGCGTTTGCGGACTCAAGTCCACCAGGGCTGTTTCGACGACTTCGAGCACGACCCGGTCGAACGGCACCCCGGAATTCGCGATGATCTCGGTGACGGCATCGAGGAAATCGGGATCGCCCGGAAGGAGTCCGCCGAGGTTTACTGCGACAGCCGGAGGCGTGTCATTGCACGATGGCCAACGTGCCGCGTCGGCCAACGCGGTGCGCAGCACCCACTGGTCGAGTTCACGCATCAGATCGCCTTGCTCGGCAGCCGCGAGAATGGTCCCGGGATCCAGCAGGCCCCGCTCGGGGTGCGACCACCGGAGTAGGGCTTCACCGACCACGGTGGTGCCATCACCATCGACGATCGGCTGGTAGTGCAAGGTCAGCGCGTCGCTGCGAATGGCGTGGCGGAGTTCACCTTCGAGTTGCAGCTGCCCTTCCGCAGCGGAGATGATCCGACTGTCGGCCAAGGAAATGCGTCCGGGACCGCGGCTCTTCGCGTGGAACATGGCCACATCGGCGTAGCGCAGGAGATCCTGTCCGGTCATGGACCCGGTCAGCAGCGCCCCGCCGGTGGAGGCGGAGACGCTGACCATTTGATCTCGAATGGGAACCATGATGCGCAGTGCTTCGGAGATGCGCCGGGTCAGCGCCTGGAGTCCGCCGACCGCGTCGAGGTCTGCTGTGATGACGAGGAACTCGTCTCCGGAGAGCCGCCCGACCGTGCACTCCTGCGGTACGGATGCGGAAAGCTGCCGGGCCAGGGCGATCAGGAGTTCGTCACCGGCTTCGTGACCGAGCGAGTCGTTGATGCGCTTGAAGTTGTCGATGTCGCAGAACACGAGTCCGAGCTGCTTCGATTCACCTGAGGTCAGCCAGGTGAGGATCTCGTTCATCCCGCGGCGGTTGAGCAGCCCCGTCAAATCGTCGTGGGTGGCCTGCTCGCGAAGCGCGTGTTCCGCCCTGCGCTGGGCGGTGATGTCGTGCATGAGGACCTGGAAGGCCGGGTGACCGTTCCATTCGGTGCGCACTGAGACGGACTCGATGAGCACGGTGTCGCCGTCCATGCAGCGCAGCCGCACCTCGGTCGACTCGGAGGCCATGCCCGGTTCGGTCAATCTGGCCACCCGTTGGCGCAAGTCGCGCAGCGACGGTTCGGCGACGAACTCGCTGATGGGGTGCCCGAGCAGTTGCTCATCGGACTCAGCTCGCACCAATCGCACCGTGGCGGGGTTGACGTAGGTGAGCAGGCCGTCCTGATGCACGCAGATCGCATCGGGGCTCAGCTCGGCCAGCAGCCGGTACCGATCAGCCAAGATGGCCAGTTGCCTGGCCTCTTCCCCGCATGCCCGCGCGTCCGTGGCGATTCCGACGAGCTCCGTTGAACGCCCCTGGCCGACCGGGCGCGCTCGGACGTGGAGCCTGCGGGCCACTCCGTGCTGGTCCTCCAACGGCTGCTCGAGTTCGAGATCGCGCCACACCGATGTCGTCGCAGCGGAAACGATCACCGGCTCCAGCAGCTCCCGCAGCCGGGCCTGCAATGACTCCACGCCGGCGCCGGGCATGCCCAAGAGCCGGTCGAGCCCGTCGCCGGAGCATGTGAGCGTGTCGTCAGCGAAGCGATAGCGCCACGCCACGGCCCCGTGAATGGCGAGCGTCAGGTCCAGCACGGCGCGATCCATCCGCGAACCGGACATGACGACGCCTCGGTCGCCCGCTTCCTGCTCCCGTGACATCCGCTCCCTCTCCGACCGCTGATGACCCACGGCAACTATCCCCTCATAGCGCCGTGCACACAGACATGAACCATCGTGGCGATACTACTATTTGTGATCATGAAAGGGTCATCCAGAGCACTAAATTAGCCCATTCGAATTGTTTTCAGTATTTGAGGTCACCGTGTGTAGCACTGCATGACCGAGGAACGACACTCCCGAGTGAGGCAGGTCAGAGTCGCTCTGCTTCGACTTGTGATCTAGCAAACAGCTCGAGGAGATCGCCATGGGCTTACGGGAGTTGGACATCGCCGGGTTGGGCGCTGTCACCGGTTACGGCTGGGGCCGGGAGCAGTTGTGGGAAGGACTCGCCGCGGCGAAACCCGCCGCTTGCCCGCAGGAGGGCTACGGCGAGAACGGGCAGGCGGCCGCCTGGGCGGCACTTGTTCCCGACGGAGGCGAGCCCTCGGACGGCCCGAGCCGATTCCAGCGGGCGATGCGATTCGCCGCCCGCGAAGCCATCGCGGACGCCACGCAACGCGGGTGGCAACCCGGGCGACGAGTCGGGTTGCTCCACGCGGTCGTGCTCGGCGAAGTCGACCTGTGGAAAGACTTCTACCTCGCGCACGACGGACGCGTGTCCGTGCGCAACTACCTCGCTCTGATGCCGTCGACACCGATCTCGACCCTCATGCAGGAATACGGCTTCCACGGGCCGGCCATGAACGTCGGCGCCATGTGCGCCTCCGGCAACGCCGGCCTGCTCACCGCCAAGGCGTGGGTGGACAGCGGCATCGTCGACGACGTGATCTTCGTGGCCACCGATCTCTCCGTCACCCCGGAGAACCTCAGGCACTTCGCCGAGTTGGGCGTCGCCATCACCGACACCGAACCATTGCAGGCCTGCCGCCCGTTCCAGGAAGGCAGCCAGGGCTTCATCATGGGCGAAGGCTCGGTCGCCATGGTCCTCTCCCGGAGCACGCCCCATCCCTACCTGCACGTGCTGGGCGGAGCCATGTCGCACGACGCCCACCACGTCACCTCGATCGACCCCGAGCTGACCGACATCACCCACTGCTTCACCCAAGCTCTGGACAACGCCGGTATCGCCCCGGAGCAGGTGCGCTACCTCAACGCCCACGGCCCCGGCACACGACAATGCGACAGGGCCGAAGCAGCCGTGTTCGACGCCCTGTTCCCTGCCACAGCCGAGTTGTACTCGATCAAACCACTCGCCGGACATTGCCAGGGCGCAGCCTCGGCCGTCGAAATCGCCGCCACCGCGCTGGGATACGACCACGAGCTCCTTCCCGCACCGCCACTGGTCGCCGACGGGCACCCGCGCCTGCTCTCCGGCCCCACACCACCGGCTGCCGGCCTGACGATCAAATCCTCGATCGGCATGGGCGGACACAACTCCGCCGTCGTCCTCAAACCACCCCAACTCGACACGTCAGCCTGATCCTGCTGTTCAGCCGATCTCACCCCGGCCGAGCGGGTCTCCCCGCGTGAAGCTCTCGACGGCCTGCTCTCCCCCTCGACAACCCCGGTGGGTCGCCGCGCCGGATCTCAGTGGGCGCGCCAGCCGACCTCTGCCTGTTGCGCACCCCGCGCACCTCTCCGGCACCTGTCCGGACGGGAGCGCGCAACCGGCGCTCGGCCGCCCGCCCATCCAGGCCGCCAGGACGGCAGGTGACGACCTGCACCCACTGGTCGACAAGTTCCGGCTCACCGGCCCAAGCGGACACGATCACAGCCACTTCCCGGTGAAAGCTTGACGCAGACACCAGCGACGCAGAGCATTCACCTCGCACACACGCCCTCTGACCAGCGATGACCGGGCGTGTGTGGCGGGTGGGACGTCGGGGTCCCACTTAGTGGGGGCGGGCGGCAGTCGGGGGGTCGCCCGCCCCACCACTACGCACAGGGACTTGCCTGTGAGTTGAATGCGGAGGTGCGGTGGCCGTCGGCGGCCCGCGCCCGAACTCCCCCGCCCGCGGCGAGGCACCCCGTCCCCGCCAGGCACGGGAGACGGAGCCCCTCGCTGCTGCTCCGCCGCCCTCGACCCATGCGCGGGGACGGCTTGGAACAACGGCAGGGCTCCGTTCCCCGTCGGGCCCTGTTCACGCCCTGAACGACGTCCAAGGCGCATCGCGAGGATGGAACGTCACGTGGAACCCTCGCAAGGCGCACCGTAGATCTTGCGGGCAAATAACACACTCTTGCGTTAACGCCGTCGGGGATGCTTTAGGCCGATCGAGCAGCTGTCCGTGTTCGAACTGATCACCCGAGCGGATCCAGCACGTACGGTCGAGGTGGACGAGGTCCACACTGGAACTTCAAGCAGGTCGGCATCCACTGGATCCGACGCACCACCTTCCCCTGGGTCGAACGCCATCTCGGCTACGCCGTCGCCCGCGCCTGCGCCGGCCACCTACCCCGCAGCAACAAGCGCCTCTCCTCCCCAACGCGTCCGCGGCCCGAGCGCGGTTACCGACACCTCTACGTCGAGCAGGTAAGGCTGCGACTTCCGGTTCTTGCAAGCCGAAACGTCGCACGCCCCGAGCGCTGACCGTGGACGGTTCCATCCCGGCCGCGGTGGTGAGCGGGCGCGGTCGGGCCCGCTCACCACCTCCATCGCTCAGATGCTCGTTCCCCCGTCGATCGTCAGTTCACTGGCGTCCGAGGCGAGGAACTCTGGCTGGACCCCCACCTGCTGATGTGTTTAGTCGGCCCTGCTGATCGGTGAATGCTCGCAGGGTGACTTCAGGGTTGTTCTCCGCGGTCGCTGGCGCCGTCCTCGCCATCATCGCGAACGAGTTCGTGGAGCACCTCGGCCGCAGCCCTGGCCGCGTCCGTGAACGGCTCGAGGACGATGTCGACTCCGGCAGCGCGCAGTTGTTCGGAGTCGTGCCGGGTGTGCGCGGTCAGCGCGATCTTGCCGGGGTAGTCGTGCTGACGCAGCCCGTGCAGCAGCGCCGCGTTCGTCTCCAACAACGGGATGGTGCTGATCACGAATCGCGCTCGTGACAACGAGCGCGACTCGAGCAAGTACGCGTCCTCGGCGCTGCCGTGCACCGCCGTGACCCCCTCGGCAGAGGTGGTCGCAACACGGTGCGGGTCGAAGTCCACGGCCAGCACGCGGTGCCCGGCACGGCCGAGCAGGCCAGCGACGTGCCCGCCGAATCGACCGAGACCGTAGACCACGCCGTCGAACTCGGTCTCGGAATTGGTGGGATCAGCCCGGGTACTACCCCGTTCGAAGACGCGGAGCACCCGTTCGAGGCGGTCGTAGATCCGGTGCGAGTACTGGATCAGATAAGTCGACCCGCCGATCGTAACGAGCCCGACGACGGTGATGAGGCTGACCGTGGTGTTGTCTATGTGCCCGAGCTCCAGGCCGAGCGCGGCGACGATCAGCGAGAACTCCGAGATCTGGGAGACCGCGAGTCCGGTGAGGAAAGCGACCCGCACCGGGTAGCGCATCATCGTCATGATGGCCATGACGATGAGCGAGTGCGCGAGCAGGACGAACGCGGACAACGCGGCGGCTTCGCCGAGTTGCCACCCCACGTCGTCGAACTCCAGGTTGGCTCCCAGGTTCAGGAAGAAGAACAGCAGCAGGAAATCGCGCAGGCTCACCAGGCGGGCACCCAACGCGTCGCGGTAGGGGGTGCCCGCCAGGGAAATACCGGCGAGGAAGGCCCCCACCTCGGAGTTGAAGCCGAGTTGTTCGCTGGCAGCGGCGATCGAGACGGCGTAGGCCACACCGAAGAGCACGAGCAGTTCCTGGGAACGGGCAATCTGGTGCAGCAACACCGGCAGGACGTAGTACATCAGCACCGCGATACCTGCGAGAAGCGCGATTCCCTTGCCGAGCACAAGTGCGACGTCGAGCGCCATGCCGGCGCCTGTCCTCTGACCGAATGCGGACAGCGCGATCATCACCAGGATCACGACGATGTCCTGGACGATGAGGAAGCCGACTGCGATGCGCCCGTGCAGGTGTTCCAGGTCTCCCCTGTCGGAGAGAAGCTTCACGACGATGATCGTGGAGGAGAAGGTTAGCGCGATGGCGACGTAGAGCGCTGGCACGAGGTCCATGCCCAGGGCACTCGCGATCAGGTAACCAAGCAGTGCCGTGAAGACGATTTGGCCGAGGCCGGTGACGAGCGCGACGGACCCTGTCGTGCGGATCAGGTGCGGATCGAGCCGAAGGCCGACGAGGAACAACAGGATCGCGATGCCCAGGCTGGCCAGCAGTTCGATCGTGCCCTCCCCGGTCACCCAGCCGGTGCCGGTTGGACCGACGAGGATGCCGACGCCGATGAAGGCGACGATCAACGGTTGATGGAGGCGGATGGCGAGCACTCCCGCGGCTGCGCCGATGGCCAGCACCACCGCGATGAGCGGGAACGCGTGCATGTCCACCGTCACCCCCGAAGCCGCGTGCCGCGAGCGCACCCCGCCCACGTCACGCCGAACAAGGCCGCCGAGCCAAGAGCCGGCTGCACATCGACCGCGTGACCGTTCCGCCCATTACCAGGCTAGCGCCGCAAGGGAGAACGAGCCGTGTGCCGCCAGCCTGCTGTGGTGAAAGCGCGTCCCTCTGAATACAACTGAGCGCTGCCAGGCCACCTCTACGAGCTACCCGAGCGGATCAGTGAGGTTTCGGCGGGTGCGGTGTGGTTGCACTGCTGAAGCGGTTACCGTGCCACGGCGGCGGCATCCAGATGCGACCACAACACCCCACAAAACGGAACCCGCGGGTTCACCTATCAGTAAACCCGCTGGTCACAGCCGTCGGGACGGCGGGATTCGAACCCACGACCCCTTGACCCCCAGCGCCGTCCACAAGAGACAGACAGAAGCGCGCTCCAGTTTCACTCCTGCTCCAGACCCGCAAGCAAACCGAGCGATCCGACCTCTCCCCCTCCCCCAGTAGCCGACCAGGAAGACAGCAATCCGACATCAAATTCAGTAACCACTGAAACAATCACAAAAACAAAGCAGTCAGCCCGCCAACGATGCCCACCACCCACCCCAGCCCCTCCGCCGCAGCAACTACGCCCACCGCGCCATGCGCCCCGCCACCGACGGCACCCTCCACCACCCCATCCCCCGCATGCACCTCCAACCCGTCGTCCCCGGACTCACCTTCCACGGACTCCGCCACAGCCACAAAACCTGGCTCATCGCCGACGCCATCCCCCAAATCGCCCAAGCCCGCCGCATGGGCCACGTCCTCCCCGACAAAATCGAACACATCTACTCCCACGCCGCCCAAGAAGTCGAAACCCAACTCCTCAACGCACTCCAACAACGATGGCAAACATCCCTCAACACGATCACGCGAACGTCCTGCGCTCCACAATCCACCCCAAGCCTCGAAGCACTCGCCACACCAACCCCGCGCACGGACGTCGATGCACACGCTCTTTGAGCTCCAGCACACTCCCGCGCCGAAGTTTTTGCACGTCACGAGATCAGTGGTAGTACGAGGGCTGTGTCGCGCACACCTCACGTGGGGGACCGTCCAGATGTGCGGTCCCCACTCCCTGCACCGTGCTGACGTCCCGCGCGAGTTCGGACGGCGCGGAACCGGCCCCGAGCCTTCCGGGTGCGAGGCCGGTTCCGCGCCTCCTCATCCGATGTTCACCACGTCGGTGCTCGACTGGATCCGATCGGTGTTGAATTCGATGCCGAACCCGGGGGCTGCGGGAAGCCTGAACTCGCCTCCCTTGGGCGCGGGGGATCGATCTCGAAGTGGTGGCGTTCCGGCATGTGGTGGTACAGGTACTCCAGTCGCGGACACACCGCGGGCGACTGCGCGGCAACCACGTGCAGGGCCGCGTGCAATCCGTGCCCGTGCGGGACGACCGCCACGCCGTACGGCTCCGCGAGGGCGCACATCCGGACGAGATCCGTCACCCCGCCGCACCACTCGGGGTCCACTTGCAGCGCCGTGAGCAGGCCCCTTGCAGGAAGGGCAGCAGGTCGAAGCGGTCGTAGAGATGTTCGCCCGCCGCCAGCGGAACGGTCGTTAGGCCGCGTAGCTGGGCGTACGCGGCGACCGCGGCGGGTGCGAAGGGCTCCTCCAACCACGTGGGGCGGAACTGCTCGGCTTCCCGGCACCACGCCGTCGCATGGGCCAGGTCCCAGCCCATGAACGCGTCGAACATCAGCTGGGCGCGCGGGCCCGCTCCCTCGCGCGCTCGTGCGGCCAGCTCGACGTTGCGAGCAAGCTCCTCCTCCCCCTGGCCAGGTCCGTCCGCGAAGAACCACTTCTGCCCCGCGAAACCCGCTTCCACCAGTTCAGTACGCGAGCACCTTGGGCACTCGGCACGACCACGGCGAGGTCGAACGCGTCGCCGCCGATCATCGACCTCGCCGGCGAGCCAGTTCTTCTCCTCCGCCGTGAGCCAGCGGGTCTTGTCGGGGGTGTCGACGAGCACGGTGAAGATCAGCAGTCCGACGACGATCGAAGGAAGGCCCTCGATGATGAACAGCGCACGCCAATCTTCAAGCCCCAGGAGTCCGCTCGGCCACAGCTCCAGGATCGCCCCCGACAGCGGTGGACCGACCATGTTCGCGAGCGTGGCTCCCAGGACGAACAGGGAGAGCATCTTCGCGCGGTCCCGGGCGGGGAACCACAGCATGAAGTAGAACACCACCCCGGGGAACAACCCGGCCTCGGCGATTCCGAGCAGGATGCGCATCACGTACAGGCTGACCTCGCCCTGCACCGCCGCGGTCAGCGTCGCCGCCACACCCCAGGTCACCGCGATGCGAGCGAGCCACTTGCGCGCACCGAAGCGGGCCATCGCGAGGTTGCTGGGCACTTCGAACAGGAAGTACCCGATGAAGAACATGCCTGCGGCCAGGCCGAAGGTCGCCGAGCTCAGGCCGAGCGACTCGTTCATGCTCAAGGAGGCGATGCCCAGGTTGGCCCGTTCGAGACTGGCCAGGAAGTACGCGGGCGCGAGAAGCGGGATCAGCCGCCACGCGATCTTGCGCCGGACTGTCTTTCGCATGTCTTCGTCCGCCTTCTCCGGCGACGAGGAAGGATTGAACGCCACGTTGCGCCTCTTCTCTCCTGCGAATCGGGTTGTTTGATCAGCGCACGTCGCCACTCGGCCGACGACCCGGTTTCACGCGTCGGGCGAGTTCGGAAGTGCGTTTCTTGCGGTGATCCGCTGGGATTTGAGTTCTCGAAAACCCGTTCTTTCCAGCGGAATCACATGTCGACAGCGATGTACTTCGTCTCCAGGTACTCCGAAATCCCCTCGAAACTTCCTTCGCGCCCCAGACCGCTCTGCTTGACGCCGCCGAACGGGGCCGCGGGATCGCTCAGCACCCCGCGGTTGATCGCGACCATCCCGGTCTGCAACCGGTGCGCCACGCGCATCGCCGCCGCGAGATCACCGAAAACGTAGGCGGCGATCCCCATCTCGGTGTCGTTGCTGCACTCAACCGCCTCGTCCTCGGTGTCGAACACCACGATCGGCGCCACCGGGCCGAAGATCTCGTGCCGGATGATCGACGAATCCGGGCGCACATCAGCGAGCACCGTCGGTGGGTAGAACGCCCCGGGCCCGTCCGGTGTGGTGCCTCCGGTGACCACCCGAGCGCCTTCGGCAACCGCACCATCCACGAGGGCCGCGACCTTGTCGCGCTCCACCTCGGACACGAGGGCGCCGAGCGAGCTGGACTCGATCCGTCCCGGCCCGGTCGTCAGCTTCGCCATCTCATCGGCGAGCCGTCGGCAGAACTCCTCCGCGACGGATCGGTGCACGTAGAGGCGGTTCGCCGCTGTGCACGCCGCTCCCCCGTTGCGCAACTTCGCCAGCACCACGCCCTGCACCGCGAGCGCGAGGTCCGCTCCTTCGAGGACCACCAGTGGAGCGTTGCCGCCGAGCTCCATCGACGTGCTGACCACCGCGTCGGCGGTCTGGCGCAGCAGGAGTCGCCCGACCTCGGTCGATCCCGTGAACGAGAGCTTGCGGACCGCGGGGTGGTGCAGCATCGCGCTGACCGATTCGCCCGTCCGGTGCGGGGTCACGAAGTTGACCACGCCCGCAGGCACACCCGCACGATCCAGCACGTCGACGATCGCGGCCGCCGTCAGCGGAGTTTCGGTCGCCGGTTTCAGCACGACCGTGCACCCGGCGGCCAGGGCCGGTCCGATCTTCCGGGTGGCCATCGCGGCGGGGAAATTCCACGGGGTGATCAGCACGCACACCCCCACCGGCTCGGGGCTGACCACGATGCGCTTGTCGCCCCCGGGCGCGAGCCGGAAGTCGCCGGTGATGCGAACTGCCTCTTCGGCGTACCAGCGGAAGAACTCAGCGGCGTAGTCGATTTCAGCCAGCGCGTCCGAGGTCGCCTTGCCGTTCTCGGCGCTGATCAGAGCCGCGAGCTGGGCGCGTTCGGCCCGCATGATCTCCCAGGCCCGTCGCAGGACCTCCGCCCGGGCGCGAGGCGCCTTCCCGGCCCACGACGCGCCGGCTGCTGCGGCGGCCTCCACCGCATCGAGGCAGTCGGACGTCTCGGCACCGGCGATCTCGGTGATCGCCTCCCCGGTCGCGGGATCGTGCACTCGGATGCGGTGGGCCGCTGTCCCGCCGCGCCACTTTCCGGCGATGAACAGCTCGGTGTGCAGGACATCGGGTAGTGGGGCGAGCGCTTCGCCGTGGTGGGTCTGGATCGTCACGTCGAGCTCCTCAGGTTCGGGCGTGGGCAAAGGTGTCGCTGCGGCCGCTCCAGGCGCAGCTCGGAACCGGTTCGATCAGCGCTCGCGGATCCGCTGCCGGTGCGTTGTTCAGGAGTCGGCCGACCCCGGCCGCCAGCTCCCCGATGCGCCCGAGGTCGCTTCGTGCGACCCCGATGTCGGCGAGGGTGTGCGGGACCCCGATCGCCGCGCGCAACTCGACCACGGCCCGGATCCCCGAGACCGCCGCTACGTCGTCGTCCGCACCGGCGTCGCACGCGCCCATCACCTTGGCGAGGTCGGCCAGCACGGGTGTCGACGACGGGAGGCAGGACTCCATGACGTAGGGCAGCAGAAGTCCCACCCCCAGTCCGTGAGGAGTGCGGGTCACGTCGCCGATCGGGTACTGCAACGCGTGCGAGAGGTGGGTGCCGCCGGAGCCGAAGGCCATCCCGGCGAGCAGGCTCCCGTACGCCAGGTTCGCTCGCGCCGCTCCGTTGCTCGGTTCGCGAACGGCGACGGCCAGGTTCGGGGCGATCGCCGCGGCGGCCTGGCGAGCAAGAACGCTGCTCAGCGCGTTGGCGCCGACAAACACCGGGAGCTCGCCGGTGAGGTCCACGTCCTGCCGACGGGCTGATGCGGATTCGATCGCATGGGTCAGCGCATCGATGCCGGAGAAAGCCGTGACCGTCGCCGGGCAGGTATGGGTCAGCTCGGGGTCGACGACCGCGGCGACCGGGACCAGGCGCGGACTCGAGATCCCGACCTTCAGCGCGCGCGACGGATCCGACACCACCGCCACCGGGGTGGCCTCGGAACCCGTCCCGGCGGTGGTCGGGACCGCCACCACCGGCAGCACTCCCGCCGGTACCAGGTTCTCGCCGTAGAAGCTCGACAGCGGATCGTCGGTCACCAGCGTGATCGCCAGCAACTTGGCAAGGTCCACGGTGCTGCCACCGCCGTATCCGACCACGACGTCGGGTTCGCACCTGCGGGCGGCGTCGGTAGCGCGGGCCACGCCCGCCAAGGGCAGCTCCGGTTGCACGTCCGAGTACGCGGTGACGTGGAGACCGCGCTCGCGCGCGGCATCGAGGAATCGCGCGAAATGATCGGTCTCGGCGATCACCGGATCCGAGCACACGAAGACCCGTGTTCCCCGATCGGCCAGCACTCGCGGCAGCGCCGCGCGGGAACCGTTCCCGAACAGCACCTCCGCGGGCGGCCTCACCTACGCCATCCAGGAGTCGGAGAACGACAAGATCGCTCGTGGCCTGTTGTTCGACCGGTTGGGCATCGAGCGGGATGAGAGCTGCGAGTCCGCGTTCGACGTCGACCCCCACCCCTACGCGATGAACGCGGAGAAGATGGCGGCGATGCTCGACCGCAAGACAACCTGAACGGCGACCGGCCCGGCGGGTTCCTCCCCCGCCGGGCCGCTCCCCCGTTGCGCAGCGTCTCCGCCATCTCACCTCAACGGAAGTGCCCGCCCCCGTTCTGGAGGAAGTCCACCGTGAAGATCGCCCTCGGAAATGACCACGCCGGTGTCGCGCTCAGGGGCCACGTCATCGACGTGCTCCGCGAACTCGGCCACACGATCGCCGACCGCGGCACGCCCGACGACTCGCCCGTCGACTTCCCCGACATCACCAGGGCCACGTGCGAGCTCGTTCGCACCGGAGAGGCCGATCGAGCGGTTCTGCTCTGCGGCACCGGGGTCGGTGCCGTCATCGCCGCCAACAAGATCCCCGGGATCAGCCCCGGGCTGGGGCATGACGTGTTCTCGGCGCACCAGGGGGTAGAACACGACGACACCAACACGATCGCGATGGGAGCGTGGTTGATCGGGCCGGCCACCGCCCGCGAAGCCCTCATCGCTTTCCTCAACGCCCGCTTCGACGACGACGCGGACACCCGACGCCGCGTCAGGAAGCTGCGCGACATGGAACAGGCTGCAGCGAGGGAACTCCTCGCCGAGGGCGACGGCTCCAACGAGTCGGTGTGAACGCCCCGGCGCAGCCACAACGAACTGATGTCCGTACCACTCGGACCGCATCGTGCCGGGTCACGTTACCGGACAGGTGACGTGACCCGGCTGTTCCGGGGTCCAGGCGTCACCAGGCCGTGTAGCCTCCGTCGGCGACCAGGACGTGGCCGGTCACCGCGCTGGACGACGGTGCGGCCAGGAAGGCGACGACCTCGGCGATCTCGGTGGGTTCCATGAGCCTGCCCTGCGGCACCTGGGACTTCCACTGCGCGAGGGTCTCCGGGTTCTCGGCGCCCACCGCCTTGAGGATGTCGGTGTTGGCGTAACCCGGGGCCACCGCGTTGACCCGGATCCCCTCGCCCGCCCATTCGGCGGCCAGGGTTCTGGTCAGGCCGATGATGGCGGCCTTGGTCGCGTCGTAGCCGACGTGCACCTCCGGCCTGGTGGCCTTGAACCCGGCGATGGACGAGATGTTGACGATGGCGCCACCACGTCCTCGCATCGTCCGGCCGAACTCGCGGCACATCAGGAAAGTGCCGGTGAGGTTGATGTCCAGAGTGCGCTGCCACGCTTCGTCAGTCATGTCGAGTGTCGGGGCGTTGGTCGCGATCCCGGCATTGTTGATCACGATGTCGACCGGACCGGACTTCTCAGCCAGGCCGCTGACCGCCCGGGAGTCGGTGACGTCGAGCGGCTCGGCGGTGACCTCCATGCCCGTCACCGACGCGAGTTCCGATGCGCGTTCCCGGGCCGCGTCGGCCTGGACGTCGGCGATGATCACACGCGCGCCCTGCGCGGCGAGCTTGCGGGCCACGGCCGCGCCGATGCCCTGGGCTGCGCCGGTCACTACTGCGGTCTTGCCGTTGAGCGGGTTCATGCTGCTCGTCTCCTGGTGCTCGTGCGCTGTCACAGGTCCCACCAGCTTCGATCGTCGGCGTAGCCGCGCTTGAGGATCTCCACGACGGAGTCGTGGGTGAGTTCGCGGGGGTTGTTCGCCGTCAGCCGGGTCGCCTTCATCGCCTGTTCGGCTACGACCTCGAAGTGCTCGGGTCGCAGCCCGAGGTCGCGGAGGTTCAGCGGCACGTCCAGTGCGGCGAGGATCTCCTCGACCCGGACGATCGCGGCTCGGGCGCGAGCCACCTGGTCTGCGCCGGTGCCGACGCCGAGCACGTCGGCGATCTCGGCGAACTCCGGTTCCCGTGCGGGCAGGTTGTAGCGCATCACGTAGGGCAGGAGCGCGCCCACGCCGAAGCCGTGCGCGGTGTGGGTGAGGGCTCCGATTGGCGATTGGATGGCGTGGGCCGCGGCGGTTCCCGCGGTGTTGATGGCCATGCCGGCGCTCATCGCCGCCAGCATCGTGTCCGAGCGGGCACCGAGGTCGGTCAGGTCGGCGGCCAGCCGTTCCAGCGAGGTGTTGAGCAGACCGAGCCCCTGCCGGGCGTAGACATCGGCGAGCAGGTTCTTGCCCACGTAGAGGTGCTGCTCGATGTGGTCGGTACCGGGGTTCTTGGCGCGCGCGGTAAACGACTCGATGAGGTGCGACAGCGCGTCCGCACCGGTGGCGGCGGTGAGCCCCCGAGGACAGCTGATCGTGAGTTCGGGGTCAACCACGGCCGCGTGCGCCTCGAGGTACGGGCTGGCGATACCGACCTTCATGCCGAGATCGGCGTCGTAAACCACCGAGATGCAGGTGATCTCCGCGCCCGTCCCGCCGGTGGTCGGCACCGCGATCATCGGCAGCCCGGGGCCGGCGACGCGGTTCTCGCCGTAGAGGTCGCGCACGTCACCACCGCGGGCGAGCAGGATCGCGGCCACCTTGGCGAAGTCCAGGCAGCTGCCCCCGCCGACTCCGATGACGACGTCGACCGGGCTGCCGGAGAACCTGTCGACGACGCCGAGCAGGTTGTCCCTGGGCAGTTCGGCTTCGACCCCGTCGAACACCTCGACGGCGACACCGCTGTCGCGAAGGGCAGCGACGATCTCGGCGAACACCTCGCTGCTCGCCATGCGCTCGTCGGTGCAGATCAGCGCCCGGCCGCCGATGCCCCGCACGAGGTGCGGCAGCTGTGCCCGTTGTCCCGGGCCGAAGGCGAGGTGCTTGGGCTGCCGCAACAGTCCGAGCCCGATGTCGTTGGTGGTGCGCGTGCTCATCGGTTCATCACCCGCTTCTCGTCGACCGTGATCGCTAGGTACTTGGGTTCGAGGAACTCGTAGATGCCCTCGTGCCCGCCTTCCCGTCCGAGACCGGATTCCTTGATCCCGCCGAACGCGGCGGCGGGATCAGCCATGATGCCGCGGTTGATGCCGACCATGCCGAAATCCAGGCGTTCGGAGATCGCGAAGGCCGCGTTGAGGTCCCGGGTGAACACGTACGAGGCCAGTCCGTAGCGGGTGTCGTTGGCGAAATCCACGGCTTCCTCCGCACTGTCCACCGTGTACAGCGCGGCGACCGGCGCGAACAGCTCCTCGTTGCAGAACTCCCCGCCGCGCCCGGACACTCGCAGCACAGTGGGTTCGTAGAAGAACCCCTTCGCATCCAATTCCCGACCGCCGGTGAGGACTTCGGCACCCGCCTCCACGAACCGGGTCACCAGCGCTCCCACCCGCTCCAGCTGGGATTGCGTGATGATCGGGCCAACGTCGACCCCGTCGAATCCGTCCCCGACGCGCAACGCCTCGGCCCGCTCGACGAAACGCTCGGTGAACTCCTCAGCGATGTCGCGATGCAGGATGATTCGGTTCGCCGCGACGCACGCCTGTCCGGCGTTGCGGAACTTGCAGGCCACCGCCTGCTCCACGGCGTGCTCGATGTCGGCGTCGTCGAGCACGACGAACGGCCCGTCGCCACCCAGTTCCATCGACGAGTTGACGATGTTGCGTGCGGCTGCGCTCAGCAGCGTGCTCCCAACTCCCGTCGATCCGGTGAAGCTGATCTTGCGGAGCCGCGGGTCCGGCAGGACCGCCTCGGACACGGCAGCCGAATCGGTGGTGTGCACGAGGTTGACCACCCCGGCCGGAAATCCGGCGTCGTGCAGGACCTGGGTGAACAGCGCTGCGGTCAGCGGCGTTTCCTTCGCCGATTTCATCAGCACGGTGCAGCCGGCGGCCAGGGCGGCGCCGGCCTTGCGCGCGGCCATCAGCAGCGGGAAGTTCCAAGGCGTCACCAGGAAGCTGGGCCCCACCGGCTGGTGGGTCGTCACCACCCGATAGCCGCCGGTGGTGGCGTCGGAGTAGGTACCGTGCAGGTGGGCGATCTGCTCTGCGTACCAGCGGAAGAACCCGGCCGACAGCCCGAACTCCCCCTCGGCTTCGGCTCGCGGTTTCCCGGACTCCAGCACCATGACATCGGTGAAGGCGTCAACGCGCTCCAGCATCAGGGAGTGCGCGTGGTGGAACAGCTCGGCGCGTTGCCGTGGCGGTACCGACCGCCAGGCTTCCTGACTCGCGGCCGCCGCGTCGAGCCCGCGCAGCGCCTCGGCGGGTCCGCACTCGGCCACCTCGGCCAGAGGGTCGGCATCGCTGGGGTTGATCACGGCGAAGGCGGCATCGGTGGTGGTCCACCGGCCGTCGAGGTAGGCGCCGACCGGCACCCGGTGCCCGCGCAACGTCACGTGGTCGTCCAGGCGGCTCATCAGCGCTCACCTCCCTGGAACTCGCGGTAGCCGCCGGCGGCGACCTCGTCGCAGCGCTTGAAGTAGGCGTCCGCGCCGCCCATGTAGACGTTGAACTCGACAGGTTTGCCGGGGATGTTGGCCCCGATGAACCAGGCGTTGGCGTTCACGCCCTGGGCCATGATCGTGGACGAGCCCGCGCGCGAGACCTCCTCGGCCCACTCCTCCTCGGCGTCCTTGGTGGACTCCAGGCGCTCGATACCGTTGTCCGCGGCGAACTTCAGGGCAGCGGTGATCCACTCGACGCCTGCTTCGATCGCCACCGGCAGGTTCGCGTACGGGGTCTGAGGTCCGAGGATCATGAAGAAGTTCGGGAACCCGTGGACCCCGAGCCCCAGGTTCGTCTTCAGCCCGTCGGCCCACTTCTCCCTCAGCACCACACCGTCCCGGCCGACGATGTCGACGGCGGTGAGCGTACCGGTCATCGCGTCGAAACCGGTGGCGAAGATCAGCACGTCAAGCTCGTGGAGCCGGCCGTCGACCCGCACGCCCTGGGCGGTGATCTCCTCGATGCCGTTCTCGCGGATGTCGATCAGGTGAACGTTGTCGCGGTTGTAGGTCTCGTAGTAGCCGTGGCCGCCCGGCGGGCGCTTGCCGTTGAAGGGGTAGTCCTTCGGGCACAGCAGTTCCGCGGTCGCCGGGTCGTGCACGGTCTCCCGGATCTTCTTGCGGATGAACTCCGAGGCGTAGTGGTTCGACTCTTCGTCGAGCGCGAGGTCGTTGAAGGTCTCCAACATGAAGTGGAAGCCGCCCTCGCGCCACTTCTCCTCGAAGATCCGCTCGCGCTCAGCGGCGCTGACGTCCTTGGCGCCGTGGGCCGGGTTCTCGAACGGCACCGCGAAGATGTGCTCCCGCGCGCGCTTGAAGTTCTCCGGGTAGTTCTCGCGGACCTGGGCCATCCACTCGTCGTCGACCTCGTAGTTCGAGCTGGCGACGACGTAGTTGGGGGTGCGCTGGAAGACCAGCAGCTCGCCGGCCATCTCGGCGACCACCGGGACGATCTGCACACCGGACGCGCCCAGGCCGATGACGCCCACGCGCTTGCCGGACAGGTCGACCTCGCGGTCCTGCGGCCAGCGGGCCGTGTGGTAGCTCTCCCCCGCGAACGAGGCAGCGCCGGGGATGTCCGGCAGGTTCGGCTCGGCCAGCACGCCCATGCCGCTGATCAGGTAGGTCGCGGTGAGCGTCTGGCCAGCGTCGGTGGTGACGTCCCAGACGTTGCGCGCCTCGTCGTGCTCGGCGCGTTCGACCCGGGTGCGTAGCCGAATGTCCCGGTGGAGGTCGAGGCGTTCCGCGAGGAATTCCAGGTAGGCCTTCACCTCGGGCTGGGCCGGGTAGCGCTCCGACCACGTCCACTCGTTGCGGACCTCCTCGGAGAAGGAGAACGAGTAGTAGTAGAACTCGCTGTCGGTGCGCGCACCCGGGTAGGTGTTCCAGTGCCAGGTCCCGCCGACCCCGTCGGCGGAGTCGAGCACGACGGCCCGCAGCCCGATCTCGCGGCAGTGGTGCAGCATGGCCAGGCCGGAGAAACCGGCCCCGATCACGATCGCGTCGTAGTCCGCGTTGTTCTTCATCGTGGTTCCTTTCGAGTCGAGTTCAGCGGCCTGCGCGGTACCAGTCCGCGATCCTGCGGATCTCGACGTCGGCTCTCGGGTCGCGTCCGGCCATGAACGGGTAGACGTGCTGCATCCCGTCGCCGACGGTGAAGGTCACGTCCACGCCGTGCTTCTCGGCGAGCGCGTGCAGCTGCACGGCGTCGTCGAACAGCGACTCCGCCGAGCCCGCGTCGATGTAGAGGCGGGGGAATCCGGTGAGATCGGCGTGAAGCGGGTTGGCCAACGGGTTCGTCGCCGCGGTGGAACCGCCCAGATAGCGGTCGATGTTGGCCTGCAACCCCTCGCGCGTGATGAGGAAGTCGGTGGCGTCGTTCGACTCCAGCGTGCGACCGGTGTTCTCCATGTTCAGCCAGGGCGACATGGTGATCACCTGAGTCGGCAGATCTCGGCCCTCCTCCCGCAGGGATAGGACGATCGCGATCGCGAGGTTGCCGCCCGCGCTGTCACCCACCGGCGTAATGTCCTCGATGCGGTGCCCCTTCCCGAGCAGCCCGTCGACGACGGCCACGCCGTCCTGCAATCCCGTGGGGAACGGGTGCTCGGGCGCCAGCCGGAAGTCGGCCACGAACGCTCTCGTCCCGCACTCGCGGGCGAGGTGGCCTGCAAGTTTCCGGTGGCTCGACGGCGACCCCAGCGCGAACCCGCCGCCGTGCATGAACACCAGCACCTGCTCGACGTCGCAACCCTCGGGAAGGACCTCGATGCCCGGCACGCCGCCGACCTCGGTCTCGCGGTAGGTCACGTCCGGGGGTTCTGCGGTGGCGTTGTGCCAGTCGTCGAAGACCATCCGCAGCAGCTCGACGGACATCTCCGGGTCGCGGGTCATCTCCACCGCCCACTTGGCGTAGAGCTCCCCGAGCACATCGGTCGGGCGAATCGACGTCATCGTCTCCTCCTCCGCAGTTCCGCTTTCCACGGAGCACTCTCACGCGAATCGGAAGGGAGTTGGGCGAACCGTCGCAGAATGAAACACCGCATTCTCAAGGTGATTCACCGCTCGGCGACGCCTGGTCACCCGAACCGGGAGGGCGATGCGGAGGAGTTTCGCGCGCGAAGGACCGTCACGACGCACAGAAGCGCGACGGCCCGAACGGACCGCCGTCGACAGGACTTCCCGACCTGGTGAGCGGCTAGCTGATCAGCCTGTATGCCTTCATCTTGCGGTAGACGGTGGCGCGGGAGAGACCGAGGATCTGCGCCGCTTTCGCGCGATTGCCCTCGGTCTCCCGCAGCGCCTTGCGGATCGCCTCGAGCTCCACCCGCTCGATCATCGTCAACGACGGCGCGTTGCGCACCGCAGCGGGAAGATCACCCGGAACCACCGTGCCCGACTTTCCCGCGTCGGCGACCTGACCGACGACCGTGCGCAGCTCCTTGACGTTGCCGGGCCACTGGTAGGCGCCCAGCAGCCCCAGGGCCTCCCCGTCCGGCGTCACCGCCGGAAACGGCGCGAAGTGCTTCCACAACGCAGGCAGATCCGAGACCCGGTCCCGCAGCGGAGGCACCCACACGACCGGGACGTCGTACTTCAGCCCGAATGCGTCCGCGTCCTCGCGCGCTTCGGTCGTCAGCGTCACCAGGACCGAGCGTCGGTGGGGCGAGTCCCGCAGCACGGTCCGCATGCCGTCGAGGATCCGCGGTTCCAGGGTCTGCACCCCTCGGACCACCAGGTCCCGCCCGTTCTCCAGGCGCGCGGCGAGGTCCTGCAGCCACTGCCGACCGCCCACGACGTGGCGCTGCGCGGCGTCGACGACCTCGCGCCGAACCGGAGCGTCAGGTTCCGACGGGTGTCCCAGTGCCAGCGAGAGCTTCCCCGCCCCCGGTTCGCCTGCGATGATCAGCGGTTCGCCCGACGACCGGTACCGCTCGACGGCGCGCCGGGCGTCCAGCCACTCCGGTGCCCGGCCGACCAGCTGGCGCAGCACGCCGCCACTGCTCCGCGCCGACCCGGTCAACAGCCGTCCTGCCTGCGGCTCCTGAACGACCGCGACGCGGTTACCCGAGTCGACCGCGGTGACGTGCACGTGCGCGAGCCCGGTCGACAGCTCCACCGAGTACTTGCCGGTACCGATGCCGTCCGCGCACAGCCGGTGCAGCTGGCGCAGGTCCTCCCCCGCCAGACGCCCCGCCTGCGGGTTCTGGATCAGCAGGCCGGCAGGTCCGAACGCCACCACCGGCTCGGGCCGGGCCCGCGTGATCTCCAGGAACGTGTTGAACGCCCGCCGGGCGGCCGGTTCCTGCATCTCCAAGACGTGCTGCTCGAGCTGCTGGGTCACGGTGCTCAGCAGCGGTCGCAGCAAATCGGCCCTGGGCGTGACGTCGCAGGACAACGTGACCACCGCCAGCAGGTTCCCGGTCATCGGGTGCCGGACCGGAGCCCCGGTGCAGATCGCGTTGCGGTAGATGTCGGCGAAGTGCTCGACGCCCTGGATCTGCACTTCGCGCCCGGAGGCCGCCACGGTGCCCACCCCGTTGGTGCCGACGGCGTCCTCGGCAAGCACCGCACCCCGCACCGTACCGATCCGGTCGAGGTGGGCCGACGCGGCGCGGTCCCCGCACCAGCGGTGCAGGATCCGTCCGCGAGAGTCGGCCAGCAGGACGGCCAGCCCGGTGCCGGAGACCCCTTCGGCGAACCTGGTCAGCGGGTCGCGGAAGAGGTCCAGCAGGTGCGCGTCCAGCACTTCCTCGCTGACGCGCGGCACGTCCGCGACGTTCTCCGGCCTGCCCAGCGCGCTCCCCGAACGCCGCCACGACTCCACCAGCTGCGCGCTCTGCCCGGCCACCGACGCCGCCTGCGCCGAGAGCACCAGTTCCTTCGCCTTCTCGATGCGGTCGTACTCAGCGTTGTCCGGCACTGGCAGCTCCTCGTCACGTCGAACGCGCCGCCGAGATCCGTCCGGTCACCGTCATCCGCCCGGCCCGGCGACTGCGCTGTCGTTGACCGCAAGATACGCGTCGCGACCCGACCAGCACAGATGTGGCGAACCCGACTGTCTCAAAGTGAGACGCTCCGGCGGCGCCACCCACGCATTCGTTTCATTCTTCGCTGAATGGGCAGAGGTGATGAACGCGGCCGAGTCCGCTACTTAACGGTGAAGCCGGCGTCGACGGGCAGCGTCACGCCGGTGACGTAGCGGGCCTCGTCCGATACCAGCCACGCGATCGCGTTGCTGACGTCGACCGGTTCGACCATCTCCACCGGCAGGAGATTGGTCAGCGACACGGCGCTGTCCGGGAACTTCTCGAAGAACGCGGGCAGCGACTCGTTGACGATCATCGGCGTATTGACGCCGGTCGGGTGCACCGAGTTCACGCGGATCGAGTACTGCGCCAGCCAGTTCGCCCATGACCGCATGAGCCCGACGACGCCGTGCTTCGCGGCCGCGTAGCCGTCCCAGGAACCCGTGCCCGTGCCCGCTCGCCCCGAGAGTCCCTGGATCGAGCTCGTGAGCACGACCGAGCCGCCCTCTCCCCGCTCGATCATCGTCGGCACCGCGGCGTGAACCGTGTTGTACACACCGGCGAGGTTCACGGCAATGACGTCGTCGAAGACCGCGGCGGCATCGCGCTCCTCCGCCGAGTGCGGCGCGATGCCCGCGTTCGCGAGCACCACGTCGATCCGCCCGAACTCGGCGACCCCGTCGTCAACGACGGCACGCACGGCCGCGCGGTCCCGCACGTCCGCGACGCCCGTGACGATCCGCCTGCCGAGGCCTTCGACCGCCGCAACGGTCTTCTCGAAGTCCTCGGGTGTGGCCATGTCGTAGGGTACGCGCGGCATCTGCTCGACCAGGTCGAGTGCGATGATGTCGGCGCCCTCCTCGGCGAGCCGGATCGCGTGACTGCGCCCCTGCCCTCGTGCCGCTCCGGTGATGAAGGCGACCTTGCCTTCGAGCTTGCCACCCATTGCCGCATTCCCTTCGCGTGACGAACGGTGAACCCGCGCGTTTCCTTCCACTCCAGCTGTGAGTGGTTCAGCCCTTGTAGGCCGCGACCACGTCGCCGACGGCGGCGAGGTTGGCCATGCCCTGCGACGGGCTGGTGGCCGGGTCGATCCAGAGCGCGGCGCGCTCGACGCCCTGGGCCGCGTACTTCTCGAGCACGACCGGGTCCGGCGGCGCGGAGGCCACGGCGATGCTGATCGAATCGCGATCGCGGCCGACCTCGTCGACGATCTTCCAGAACTGCGGAATCGACTCCTCCAGGGTCGGGTCGTGCGGCGGCGGCACCACGTACCAGGTGTCGGCCCACTGGGCGGCGTGCCGCATCGTGGTCGGCCCCGCTCCTCCCAGGTAGATCTTGGGGCCGCGCGGCTGCGCGGGCTTCGGCCACGACCAGCTCGGGGCGAGCGAGGCTTCGGCCCCGTCGTAACTGGCCACCTCCTGGGTCCAGAGCGCCTGCATCACCTTGACCTTGTCCCGGATGATGCTGAACCGCTTCTTCCACACCACGCCGTGGGCCTCCGCCTCCTCGCGGTTCCAGCCGAACCCCACACCGCAGACCAGCCTGCCCTTCGAGAGGAGATCGAGAGTGGCCAGCTCCTTGGCCTTGGCGATCGGGTCGTGCTGAGCGAGCAGGCAGATCCCGGTGCCCAGGGTCAGGTTCCGGGTCGCCCCGGCGATCATCGACAGCGTCACGATCTGGTCGAGCGTGTGCAGGTAGAACGACGGCAGCTCGCCACCGCCGTAGGCGACCGGGTAGGCCGACTCGCGGGATACCGGGAAGTGGGTGTGCTCCGGCAGGAACAGCGAGTCGAATCCCCGGTCCTCAGCCGCTTGCGCGAATTCGACGGGATCGGGCCCGTCGTCGGTGAAGAAGTAGACACCGCCGAGCTTCATGATCGTCACCTTCCGAGCGTTCGATGTCGATTGCGGAATACGTGCACGCGTGAACCCCGGCTCGGTCCGCGTACCAGGACGCGAGGACCCGCTACCGGGTGGATGAGGGGAACCAGAGAACGGTCGCTCGTTCGGAACTTAAGGTCGCTGCCCGGCCCCGTCAAGATTTCCGCCCGACGCCACTTAGGCGAACAATCGTTCGCACGCGACCCGATTCGGTTGCACCGAGACACCATCCGACGATTCCCTTGAAAAACGAGCGCCCGTTCGTCTAGCTTCGAGCTACTCGGCCCGCCCGTACGCGCCCGCTACGCCGGGCCCCGGGGGCCCGGGACTCAGCGTGGAGAACCGGAAGGAGTGGGACCTGTGAAGACCAAAGCCGCCGTGATGTGGCAGAGCACCGGGAACTTCGAGATCACCGAACTGGAGCTGGACCCGCCCAAGGCCGGCGAGGTCCTCGTCCGCTACGACCACGCGGGGTTGTGCCACTCGGACGAGCACCTCCGGCACGGAG
Organism: Saccharopolyspora ipomoeae; assembly: GCF_029952525.1. Classification (GTDB taxonomy): domain Bacteria; phylum Actinomycetota; class Actinomycetes; order Mycobacteriales; family Pseudonocardiaceae; genus Saccharopolyspora; species Saccharopolyspora ipomoeae. The sequence goes on along the minus strand of NZ_JASAOF010000009.1, from coordinate 114,837 downwards.
ACCTGGTGATCGAACCTCCCATGGTGGGCGGCCACGAAGGTGCCGGTGTCGTCGAGGAGGTGGGCCCGGGCGTCACCCACGTCAAGCCGGGCGACCACTTCATCAGCTCGTGGATGCCGCAGTGCGGGCGATGCCGGTTCTGCCTGATGGGCAAGTCGAATTTGTGCGACAACGGTGCGTTCCTCATGCAGGGCACGATGCTCGACGGCACCCAGCGCCTGCACGGCCGCGGCAAGGGCATGGGCGGGGTCGACGTGCTGGGCACGTTCTCGCAGTGGAACGTCATCCCAGACTCGTCGCTGGTCGTCGTCGAGCCCGACGTGCCGCTCGACGTGCTGGCGATCGCGGCCTGCGGCGTCCCGACCGGCTGGGGCTCGGCGGTCTACGCGGCCGACACCCGTCCCGGCGACACCACCGTCGTCTACGGGGTCGGCGGGATCGGCATCAACGCCGTGCAGGGAGCCGCCCACGCAGGTGCGGAGATGGTCGTGGCGGTCGACCCGGCACCGTTCAAGCGGGAGATGGCGCTCAAGCTGGGAGCCACCCACGCCTTCGCCGACGCCGCTGAGGCTCACGAGTTCGTGTGGAGCGAGACGCGCGGACAGGGCGCCGATTCCTGCATCGTCACCGTCGGGCTCGTCGAACCGCAGGTCGTCTCGGACGCCTTCGCGCTGGTCCGCAAAGCGGGCACGGTCGTGGTGACCGCGCTGGCCAATCCCGAGACCAAGCTGGAGATCCCGAGCCTGGAGCTCACCCTCTACGAGAAGCGGCTCGTGGGCAGCCTCTTCGGCTCCGGCGCACCGCACGTCGACATCAAGAAGATCGTCCAGCTCTACCAGAAGGGCCAGCTCAAGCTCGACGAGCTGATCACCAGCCGCTACCCGCTCGAAGGCGTCAACCAGGGCTACGACGATCTTCTCGCCGACAAGAACATCCGCGGAGTCCTCGACATCGAACACTGAGGTGGACAGCATGACCGACACCGATCTCGCCGACCTGACGCGCCGGATTACCCGGCTCGAAGACGTCCGGGCGATCGAACAACTGAAGTTCCGCTACGCCGCCTTCTGCGACGACGGTTACGACCCCGACGGCATCGCGAGCTGCTTCGCCGACGACGGACGTTGGGTCGTCGACGGCGAGGGCGGATCGATGGTGGGCCACGAGGAGATCAAGGCCCACTTCCGCGCCCTGTCGAAGAAGATCAGCTGGGCGCTGCACCACGTGCTCAACCCACAGGTCGAGCTCGACGAGGACGGCCGCACCGCCACCGGGCACTTCTACCTGCTGTGCCTGTGCACGATCGAGAGCCTCGACGACCCGACGGAGAAGGACCCCGTCCTCATCACGATCCACTACACCGACCAGTTCGTGAAGCGCGACGGTCGCTGGTACTTCCAGGAACTCCTCGGCAAGACCCACCAGGTCTCCAACTGGGACCAGGGCTGGGTCAAGCAGCCGCTGCGCGGGTGATCCGGAGCGGTCCGCACCACGAGGTCCCCAGCACGGTCGAACCAGTCCAGCGGAAGGAGTTCCATGACCACACCCGAACACGGCCGGCTCGCGGGCAAGGTCGCGCTCATCACCGGAGCGGCCCGCGGCCAAGGACGCTCGCACGCGGTCACCCTCGCCGAGCACGGCGCCGATGTCGTCCTCGTCGACGCCGTCCGACCGATCGACGGGGTCGGCTACCCGCTGCCCTCGTCCTCCGAGCTGAAGGCGGCGGCCCAGGCCGTCGAGGCTCTGGGCCGCCGCGCGGTGGTCGTGGAGGCCGATGTCCGCGACGAGGAGCTCGCCCCCGCGGTCGACGACGCGGTGGAACGGCTCGGCGGTCTCGACGTGGTCGTGGCCAACGCCGGCGTGCTCGGCTCCCCTAAGCCGTCCTGGGAGCTGACCCGCGACGAGTGGTCCACCGTCATCGACATCAACCTCAGCGGGGTGTGGCAGACGACCAAGGCCACCGTCCCGCACCTGATCGCCGGTGGCCGCGGCGGATCGGTCATCGCGATCAGCTCGATCGCGGGACTGCGCGGCATCCCCAACGTCGCCCAGTACTGCGCCGCCAAGCACGGCGTCGTCGGCCTTGCGACCGCGCTGGCCAACGAGGTCGCCGAGCACGGCATCCGCGTCAACACCATCCACCCCACCAACGTGCGAACACCGATGATCGACAACCCGGTTTCGGCCAAGATCTTCCGGCCCGATCTCGACCAACCCACCCTCGACGACGGTGCCGACGTGCTGCGCCGCATCAACATGCTGCCGCAGCCGTGGGTGGAGATGAACGACGTCTCGCAGGCCGTGCTGTGGCTCGCCTCCGACGAGTCGCGCTACATCACCGGCACCGCGCTCCCGGTCGACGCCGGGATGCTCAGCAAGTACGCCGGTTGAGCATCCGGCCACCGCACATCCCAGCCGCTCTCCGGCGAATGCGAGGAACCACCATGTCAGACACCAGACCCGTGCGCACCATCGCCTTGTTCAGCCGCAAGCCCGGCATGTCCTTCGCCGAGTTCTGCGACTACTGGCGGGAGCAGCACGCTCCGCTCGCCGCCGAAGTGCCGGGCGTGACCCGGTACGTCCAACGCCACATCGTTCCGCAGGGCGACCTCTCCGAGCCCGACAACTCCTTCGGCGTCGACGGGATCGCCGTCCTCGACTACGAGAGCCCCGAGGCGATGGAAGCCGGGTGGGCGTCCGAGGCCGGTCAGCGCGCGCTCGCCGACATCGAGAACTTCATCGGAGATCACCACGTCGTCGTGCTCGAAGACCACGTCGTCGTCGGAGACTGAAGACCGCGTGCCGGGGTCGTGGCCTTCACGACCCCGGCACCGGGGTTCACCAGGTGAACACGATCTTCCCCGCGGAAGCCGCGTCCGCCTCCTTGAGCATCGTCTCGAACTCGGCGATCGGGACCACCTTGTCCACAGTGGTCATGAGGTCGATCTCGTGCTGCCGCACGAAGTCGAGCATCTCGGGCCAGTCGGCGACGTCGTAGAGCCAGGATCCCTTGATGGTCACCTGCTTGAGCACGACCTCGGGCACCGGCCCCACCGACGTCTCGTGCCCCAGTCCCACGAGGACGACCGTTCCCCTGGGCTTGACGGCCGAGACCAGGATCGCGTGCACGGCACCGACCCCGGTGGTGTCGATGATCGCGTCGGGCCCGTCGCCGCCGGTCACGCTCCGGACCGCCTCGACCACGTCGGAGCGCGCGCCGTCGACGACCGTCGCTCCGACCCCCTCGGCGACCTCGCGCCGGCCCTCGGAGATGTCCACCCCGATGACCTTCATGCCGAGCGCGCGGGCGATGAGCACGCAGTTGAGTCCGACGGGACCGAGCCCCCACACCGCGAGCGTGCCCCCGGGGAAGCTGAAGGCGTTGCGAACCGCGCCCCACGCCGTCCCGAAGTTGCAGCTCAGGACCGATCCCTCCGGGTAGGAGAAGTCCTCGGGCAGCGGCAGCACCTGGCCTGCGGGGACGAGGACGTGATCGGCGTTCGAACCGTCTCGGCCGAAGGTCATGCTGTTGTCGGGTTCGGTCGCCCCGGGGCACGCCTTGTAGTCGCGCTCGTGGCACGAGCCGCACTCGCCGCACCCGCCCACGTGGTAGACGACGACGCGCTCGCCGACCGTCGGCCACGCGACGCCGTCGCCGACGGCGACCACCTCACCGACGGGCTCGTGCCCGCTGACGACCGCGGCGAACGGCGCGCGGTCCTGCTTCGGGGCCCGGTAGCCGTGCAGGTCCGATCCGCACACCGACGACGTGCCCGACTTGATGAGCACCTCTCCCGGCCCGGGCGACGGCGTGGGCCGTTCCACGACCGCGACCTCCCTGCCACCGGGAAATGCGTAGCCCTTCATCGACATCCTTCCGAATCGTTCGTTCATCGCTGCGCTGCCCGGCCACCTCGAAGGGCAGCCGGGCAGCGCAACGACCGGTCTTGACGTTCCTCGGCCTCAGGAGTGCTGGATGAGCTTGTACTCCAGGAACGCCCCCAGCCCCTCGAGGTTTCCCTCCCTGCCGAGGCCGGACTGTTTGTAGCCGCCGAAGGGCTGGTCGATCCGCATGGCCCAGCCGTTGATGCAGATCTGGCCAGTGCGCACCTGGCGCGCGACGCGCTCGGCGAGCGCGGTGTCCTCGGCGTAGACCGCGCCGGAGAGCCCGTAGTCGGAGTCGTTGGCGATGGCCACGGCCTCGTCGATCCCGTCGAAGGGGATGAGGCACATGACCGGCCCGAAGATCTCCTCCCGGGCGATGCGCATGTCGTTGCGCACGTCGGCGAACAGCGTCGGCGCCACGTACCAGCCGCGCTCCAGGCCTTCCGGCCGCGCACCGCCGGTGATCAACCTGGCGCCTTCCTCGACGCCGAGGCGGACATAGCTCTCCACCCGCTCCCGCTGCTGCTCGCTCACCAGCGGCCCGAGGTCGGTCCCCTCCTCGAACGGACTGCCGACGGAGTAGGACTCCATCTCCCCGGCGATCGCCTCGGCGAACTCCTGCTGGCGGTGCCGCGGCACCAGGACTCGCGTCAGAGCAGCGCACACCTGACCGGAGTTGATGACCCCGGCCTGCACGAGCGAGGGCACCACGTCGCCGACGGGAACGTCATCAGCGACGATGGCGGCCGATTTTCCACCGAGTTCCAGGGAAACCCGGGCGATGCGCTCACCGCAGATGCTCATGATCCGCTTGCCCGCGGCGGTGCTGCCGGTGAAGGAGACCTTGTCCACGTCGGGGTGCCGGACGAGGTGTTCGCCCACCTCCCGCCCGGCGGGCACCATGCTGACCACACCCTCGGGAAGCCCGGCGGCTTCGATGGCTTCCGCGAGGATCAGCGTGCTCAGCGGAGCCTCGGGAGAGGGCTTGAGCACGACAGTGCAGCCGGCGGCGAGCGCGGGGGCGTACTTCATCGACGCCTGCGCCACCGGGCCGTTCCACGGGATGATCGCGGCCACGACGCCCACAGGCTCCCTGACCAGGACCCCCTCACCGTCTCCCCAGCTCCGCTTCTCCTCGAACGCGGCTCGCTGGTGCACGGTGATCGCGTCGTCCCACGCGGCCAGCGCGTTCTGGTGGAACGCCTTGCTCACCCCAGCAGGAGCGCCGACCTCGGCGCTGAACGCGTGCTCCATGTCCTCGACGCGAGCGGCGACCTCGTCCCGGATGCGCGAGAGGTATCCCGCCCGTTCCGCCGCGCTCATCCTCGGCCACGGACCGTCGTCGAAGGCCCGCCGCGCGGCCGCCACGGCGGCGTCGACGTCCGCAGGAGACGCCGACGGCACGGTCGCGATCACTTCCTCGGAGCTCGGCGAGACGACCGACAGCGTCTCCTCGCTCACGGGGTCGACCCACCGCCCTCCGATGAACAGCTTGGAGAAGCTCCTCAACCCCACGTCCTGCCTCGTACTCATGATGATGTCCCCTCACGGATGCCAAAGTCCGGCTGTGACAATGAAAAGGGCCGCTCAGACGAGCTTTCTGAAAACAGAAAAACAAACGACCGTTCGCTTGACCCTAAGGTCAGGCTGCTCTTCTCGTCAATCCCGCGAGATCCGGCTCAACTGGACCATTGGACTGAACGAACAGGACTGTGGGCGTCCGACGTCGCCGAACGCCCACAGCCAACAACCGGGCACATCGCCGCTGGTGGCAGGATCACGTCGTCAAGTTCCTCGCACACGCCGCAGCCATGGCACCCTCGCACCACCATCTCCAATCCCGCGGAGGACCGCGGCGACCGCGATCGCCACCGCCTGGATGAGGATCTGGATCGAGGATGGTGCCCCGAGCGTGAGAACGAGCTGGCCCAGCTGCGAGAGGAACAGGGCGGCGACGGCACTGGCGACCACACTGCCGCGCCCCCCGGTCAGCGGTGTGCCGCCGATGATCACGGCGGCGATGACCGGAAGCAGGTAGGGATCACCGACCGTGGTGGCGGTGGTCTTCAGGTAGCCCGCGAGCAGCACACCGGCCAAGGCCATGCACAGCGAGCCGACGACGTAGGCGCCGACGACGTAGCGGTTCACCGCGACACCGGCGGCCCGCGCGGCGGAGGGATTGGCGCCCACTGCGACGAACCGCCGCCCGGCGACGGTCTTGCGCGCCAAGACCGCCAGCACCACCACGACCAGGAGCGCCACCCACACCACGACCTGCTGCCCGAGGAACTTGGTAGAGACGAACTCGCTCAACGCGGGCGGTGCTGTGGCCGGTGACCCGCCAGAATAGGCCTGCAACGCACCGAGCAACAACGCGTTGACAGCCAACGTGCTGATCAGCGGCGTGATGGCGAGCTTGGCCACGAGCAAGCCGTTGGCCAATCCGACCACCACCGCGACGGCTGCCACCACGCCCAGCGTGACGGCCAGCGAAGTCCCGTTTCGGGCGTGGAAGACGCCGAGCGTGACGGCCGCCAGGCTGATGTTACCCGGAACGGAGAGATCCAGGCCTCGTTGTTGGATCACGAGTGTCTGACCTGCGGCGGCGATGGCGAGCACCGCGGCGAACGGCACCATGGACAGCAGCGAGGTCGGTGACAGCGTCTGCGGAGCGACCAGACCGCTCACCGCGAACAGAAGTCCGGTGACGATCAGGATGGAGCGAACCGGACCGCCCCACCTCGCCCGTGCGAGGGTCCCTTTCTGCGTTGGTGCAGACGCGTCCGCCAGGTCGGTGGAGTCGGGCGCGCGGACGGCATCGGAATTTCTCTGCATCGTCATCCCTTCACCACGACCCGCTGTCGGCTCTTCGAGTAGGCGGCGACCGCAACGATCGTGAGCAGGCCCTGCAGGTAGTACTGCCACGCCGTGGACAGGTTCAAGAACGTCGTCACCGACGCCGCTTCCTGCACCAGCAATGCCCCCAGCAGCACACCTGCGAACGAGCCACGACCGCCGTAGAGGCTGACGCCACCGATGACCACCGCACTGATACTGGCCAGCGTGTAGCTGGTTCCGGCCGACGGATCTCCCGACCCGACCTGGGCCAGCAACGTCACCGACGCAACACCAACCAGCAGGGAGGATCCGACGTAGGCCGCCAAACGGACGTGCGTGGGCCGGATGCCGTTGATCCGTGCCCGCTCCGCGTCCGAGCCGGCGGCCCGCAACGCGATGCCGGGCTTGCTGCGCACCAGCAGCCAGGCCAGTGTGCCGCTGAGCACGACCGCGACCAGGAAGGTCACCGGCACCGGCCCAACCAGAGCGCTCAGGGGATCGGTGATCTGTGCGCTGATCAGCCCGCCCGGTACCGGGCGCAACAACAGCGACAGCGCCTGCAACGCCATGTACGTCACCAGGGTCGCGACCATGGGATGCAGTCGGACCATGTCCACCAGCGCCCAGTTCACCACGCCCACCGCGACGGGTATCGCGATGAGCAGCAGCCAACCCGTCAGCTGACCGACGACCGGTGTTCCATCGACGAGGAAGAACGATTCGACCACGACCAGGAATCCCATGAGCGGACCGACGGACAGATCGATACCACCCGTGAGCATCACTGTCGCCTGTGCGAGCGCGACCAGGCACAACGTCGCCACCAGCGCCAGTGAACTCGAGACGTTCAACGGCGCCAGGAACAGGTCGTTCAGCATCTGGGCGTAGGTCGCCAGCCCGACGAGCGCGAGCGCGACCAGCACGACAGGTGCGGTGTCGGCGGCCAACCAGTTCCACACGGGCGCCGACGACCGCTTGCGGCTTTCGCGCTCGCTCGTCGCGGTGAGGAGCCCTTGCGTGATGTTCTCCTCCGTGACCTCGGCACCGGACAGCTCTTCGACGAGCTGGCCACGGGAGAAGACCACCACGCGATCGCACAGGCCCGCGAGCTCGGTGGCATCCGAGGAGAGCACCACGGTGGCCATGCCGGTGTCCCGCGCCCTGTCCCGGAGCAACTGGTAGATCTCGGCTCGAGCACCGACATCGACTCCCTGCGTGGGTTCGTCGACGAGCAAGACCGCCGGCTCGCTGCTCAACGCGCTCGCCAGGACCGTCTTCTGCTGGTTTCCACCCGACAGGGCGTCGATGGGCGTATCCTGGTCCGCGGTCTTGACGGCGAACTCATCGATCGTCCGGCCGACGAACTGCCGTTCCCGCCGGCCCGAGACGAACCCTGCCCGGCTGAACCGGCGCAGGCTCCGCAGTGCGAGGTTCTCCCGCACACCGAGACCGGTGATAACCCCTTCACGGTGGCGGTCTCCGGGCACCAAGCAGATCCCTGATCGCGCCGTCCTCGAGGTCGACCCAGCGCTGACGGGCTCTCCGTCCACCTCGATCACGCCGGCGGTTCGGCCGAAGCCCGCGATCGCTCGCAGGAACTCGCGCTGACCGTTTCCCTCGATGCCGGCGAGGCCAACGACCTCACCCGCCGCGACGCGCAGATCCGTCGCGACGAAGTTCGCTCCCGAAAGGCCCTGCACGGACAGCCTCTTCGAGCCCGCATCGAGAACCGAGCCCTTCTCCGGAAACGTCGTCTTCAGATCACGTCCGACAATGAGGTTCACGATGTCTGCTTCGGACAGCTCCGCAGCCTCGTGAGTTCCCTGACAGCGACCGTCCCGCAGAACGGTGATCCGATCCGCTATCCGCCTGATCTCCCTGATCCGGTGCGAGATGTAGACGACGGAACAACCCGCCGCGACCCGTTCAGCGATGGTCGCGAACAACCGCTCGACGTCCGCACCACCCAGGTGCTCGGTCGGCTCATCAAGGACCAGCACTCGTGGCTCGGCCGCAAGGGCCCGACAGATCTCGACCACGAACCGCTGCTCCGGAAGGAGCTGCTCGACGCGAACCGTCGGGTCGATCGTCGGTTCGCCATGCCAGACAGCCAAATGCCTGGCAGCCCAACTCGTGAGATTCGCGATCTTGGGACGCTGCGCTTCGGAGACGCCGAAGTACATGTTCTCGGCCACGGTGAGGTCAGGGAGCAACGCCGGCTCCTGGTGCACGATCGCCAGTCCGAGACGCCGAGCGAGCTGCGGTGATGCCGACGAGAGCGCCTCACCACAGATGCGAACGGTGCCGCTGTCCGCGGCGCGCGCACCGGAGACGATCCCCATCAGCGTGGATTTGCCCGCACCGTTCTCCCCGACGATTCCGTGAACCTCGCCCGGCGCGACGGTCAGGTCAACCGCGTCCAATGCGGTCACACCGGGGTAGGTCTTGGTGACGCTGTCCGCTTCGAGAACCCATTTGCCACGATCTGCCATGATCTCGTCTCCCCTCTACTGCGCTGCCGCGCGCAGCTGCTCGAGAGGAAGCGACGACGAGAGATCGACATCCGGAGGCAACGACGGATCGCACTTGGGCGGTTTCCCGTTCACCGTGTCGACGACAACGGGGATGTTCACCCATCCCGGTTCCGGATCAGCCGAACCTCCGGCCACAGCAACAGCCTTGCGCAGCGCGATCCGCCCGATGGACGTCGTGCCGTCCAATGACAGGAACGGGAAATTGCCCTTCTCCCACTGACATCCGTTGATGTTTCCACTCGCGTTGGTCGCCAGCGCCGGCATCGGAAGATTCGCCTCCGCGTAGGCGTCCAGCACGCCGGTATCGGTCAGTCCGTAGTCGGACACCACCGCTTCGATCCGGCCGTGCTGCGCCAGCAGCCCCGCCATCACACGCTTCTTCTGCCCGGTGTCCCAGTTGGTGTCGACCACTTGGTCGGAGACCAGTTGGAGATCCGGGTACTTCCGCAGGGCCTCCTTCAGCCCGGAGAAGAACTGCTGGCTCGAGGCCGCACCAGGAGAGCCCCCGAGGAAGACGACCTTCCCCTTGCCCACCGTCTTCGCCAGCCATTCGGCCTGGACGGCCCCGACGTGCTTGGTGTCCTCGAAGGCAAAGTCCTGATAATCCGTGCCCTGCGTTCCACCGGGGTTGGAGATCAGCGGGACGATCGCGACACCCGCACGCATCGCGGCGCGCATCGACGGTAGCTGTGCCGCACCGAATTCCGGCTGGACGACGATGGCTTTGACCCCTTGGGCGACCAAGCCGTTGAGGTCGGAGATCGCCTTCTGCTGGTTGCCCTGCGCGTCGGTGAACACCACGTCGGTGATCGTGGGGCACTTAGATGCCTCCGCCTTGATCTCCGCCAGAGTGATCTTGGTCCAGGTGTTGGAGGTCCCCTTCGCATAGCCGACCTTCATCGGCTGCTTCGGGCAGAACGGCATGATGTCGCCGTCGGTGCCCGACACGGCACGCGCGTCGGACTGCGCCGGTTGACCGGCACCCGGCGAGTTCGTGGTAGTTGACGCGCACGAGGAGACCGCTAGCCCTGAAGCGGCCAGTAGAGCGAGTCCTCCGAGCACGTGACGTGTCAGCACCATTGCTGCCTCTTTCGGGAGAGTACGAGCGTTTGTTTTGTGACTGCCATCTCACTGGCGCCGCGGCAGGAGAAGTAAAAGCGAACGAGCGTACGTCTGTCAATGCTCGGCGAGGCGTCGATCCCACAGGCACGCGGAACCATGAAGGCGACCGAGTTCTTTACCGATCACCTCGCCCGAGACCCTCGACCAAGCACCGTCAGTGCCCACAGCCGTGAACGCTCGTGAGACGAAAGCCCGCTGTCTTCTTCGCCGTCGGTTTCATGGCCATCTCACGGTGCCGCCGCTACCGCCAAGCCTTCGCGGCTCCACAATAGACCCGCCAGCACATGAATTGGTTACTCGCTGCGGTCGCAATCAAAAAAGGCCATGCGGAGATCCCCGCACATGAAACGGAGTCGCGCGGACGGCGGACGGCATCACCGATGCAAAACCGGAGAATGCGGGTCGGTGCAAGGTACAGCGGATCCACGTGCTGAGGCACCCCACCGCAGCCTGACAGGCCGTAGTTGACCGGCGGAGTCAGTCGCACCACGCGCGGAGGTGCCCCACCGAGGAGCAGTCGTCTCCGTCGAGGCGCCGCACATCGTGGCGGACGCGGATGTCAAAGCCGTGTGGGAATCGGTCCGTCATCCGTGAGACGTGATCCGCCGGTCCCCTGCTCATCCGGGTGCGTCTTTGCGCGGCGGGCCGTCCTCGGACGCGAGCACAGCCTGCACGGTATCGGCGATCATCATTTCCAGCAGGTCCCTCCCCTGCTCGGCGGTGGCGCCCGCGGGGTCGCCGAGCACACCGTTGGGCGAAACCGCGATCACGCCGCCGTCGATCATCGCGGGGAGGATCTCGGCGAGCGGGCCGGTGTTTCCCGCTTCGGCGAGTTCGACGCGCACCGAGTTGGGGTGCAGATGAAGCATCAACGAGGTTTCCGTGCAGCCGGCGTGCAGATCGACCTCCTCGGTCCGGCACGGCAACCACGCCACCTCATGCCCCTCGCGGACGAGTTGCGTGACCGCGAGGGTGAGCGCGCGGGCGTTGCCGCCGTGGGCGTTCACCAGCACCACACGCGGCACCCAGGTGCGGGCGGAGCGGACCAGCTCGACCACCATGTGCTGCAGCACCTCGGTACCGATCGAGAGCGTGCCCGCAAAGTGCTGGTGCTCGCCGCTGGATCCCAGCGTGAGAGCGGGTGCGACCCAGGTGGTGACACCGTGCTCGGCGAGCCGGGCCGCCGTGCCGTTGGCGACTGCGACCGCGATCGCGGTGTCGGTGTCCAGCGGCAGGTGCGGACCGTGCTGTTCGAGCGAGCCGACCGGAACCAGCAACAGGTCGCCCCCGGCTTGCTGCCAGGTCGCGTCGGCCAACGTCGTGCCGGTCACTGTTGGGCGGCCAGGTGGGCTTTCGCGGGGAGGCCGAGCTCGTGGTGGAAACCGTCCGGCACCAGCAGGTGCTCCGGGGAAAGCTCATGGACGGACCCGACCGCCAAGCCTCGCAACGCGGAGTCGACACCGCCGCGGAGTGCGTCGAGGACGTTCTCAACTCCGGCCTGTCCGTTGGCCGCCAGCCCCCACAGGTAGGCCCGGCCGATGAGGATGGCCTTGGCACCGAGAGCGAGTGCTTTGACCACGTCGGAGCCGCGACGGACTCCGCCGTCCATGACGACGTCGATCTGGTGACCCACGTGGTCGGCGATCGGCTTGACCATCCGGATTGCTGCCGGTGTGCCATCGAGATTGTTGCCGCCGTGGTTGGACACCGAGATGCCGTCCACACCGGAGTCGACCGCCCGCAGCGCGTCATCGACCCGGCAGACTCCTTTGAGCACGAACGGGGTGCCGGAGATCTGTCGCCACTGCTCGCACATCCACGCCACGTCGTCCCAGGTGGGCGGCGGAGTGGTCATCCACTCGTAGTAGGCACCGAAGAACGTCGGGGCCTGACCGCCTGGAGGAGCGAGGTTGGGAGCGGTGAGGTCGGGGAGCTCGCCCGTACGGCCGAACTGCCACAACCAGCGCAGCTTTGGCGCCACCTTGGGAGCCAAGCGCACCATGGTCTTGAGGTCCACCTTCTCCGGGATCTCCGGGCTGCCCCAGTCACGCCCCATCGAGAACGACCAGTCCAACGTGGCGATCAATCCCTTGACACCGGCATCGTGGGCCCGGGTCATGCGCTGAATCATGGTGGCGCGGTCGCCGGTCCAGTACATCTGGAAGAAGGTGTTCGCACCCGTCGCAGTCACTTCCTCCACCGACTTCGACGCGAAGTTCGACAGACCCATGACCGTGCCACGGGCAGCCGCCGCCCGGGCTACCGCCACCTCACCGTCAGGGTGCACCGCCTGCACGCCCGTCGGACTGATCAGCACCGGAAACGAGACGTCCTGGCCGAACACACGCGTGGCCATGTCCCGTTCCGAAACCTGGCCGACCACGTGCGGCGCCATCCCGATTTCAGCGAACGCAGCCTGGTTGTCCTCGATCGTCTGACCGCGCTCGCTGCCCGCCACCAACGCGCCGTACACCGGAGCGGGCAACCGCCTGCGGGCACGCTCCTGCGCCACCGCCACAGACTCGAACCAGGGGTTCTGCTTCCAGGGGTTTTCCAACTTCGACAGCCACGCTGGTTTCATGGACACGGTTCTCTTCCCTACGTCTGCGAACTGCGAATCAGTTGTTCGGGTTGAAGCCGGCCAGCGGGTTCTCCGCGCAGGCGGACATCGGTGGCGATGGCGGGACGATCGCGGCCTCAAGGTCGTCAGGCCGCCGCCCCAGCTGCAGCATCACCGGCTGGTTGCGGGTCGGGGCTTTCTTCGAGTGATCCTGGCTGGCGGCCGGGACGGCTCGGTCCTGCGCGAGCGCGGCTTCGCCGTGGCCCCGCACGCACTCCGGGTCCGGGCCGTCCAGCGGCAGCCCGGTGAAGAACTTCGCCGCCATGCAACCGCCACGGCAGGAATCGAAGAACTCGCAGCTGCTGCACGCACCCCCGGTCTGCGGCGACCGCAGTTCGGTGAAGAGCGGGGACGTCTGCCACACCCGCTGGAACCCGCCGTCGGCCAGCAGGTTTCCGGCGTGGAACTCGTCGTGGATGGCGAACGGACACGCGTAGACATCGCCGATCGGGTCGATCAAGCACACCACCCGGCCTGCACCACACAGGTTCAATCCCGGCAGCGACTCACCGAAGGCAGCGAGGTGGAAGAACGAGTCACCGGTCAGAACGTTTTCGCCGTGCGCCATCAGCCAGTCGTAGAGAACCCGCTGCTGCTCCGGCAAGGGGTGCAGCTCGTCCCACACGTCGGCTCCACGGCCAGACGGGCGAAGCCGGGTGAGCCGCAGCGTCGCGCCGTACCGGTCAGCGATCGCCTTGAACTCGTCTAGCTGGCCGATGTTCTCGCGCGTGCAGACCACCGAGATCTTCGCGTCCCGGAAACCGGCAGCCTGCAAGTTCTCCAGCGCGCCGATCGCGGTGTCGAACGAGCCGGGACCACGGACGTAGTCATTGACCTCCGCGGTGGCGCCATCGAGGGAGACCTGGACGTCGACGTAATCGGTCGACGCCAGGAAGCGCGCACGCTCGGGTGTGATCCGGACGCCGTTGGTGGAGAACTTCACTCCGACGTAGTGGTCGACCGCGTACTGCAGCAGCTCCCAGAAGTCCGGGCGGATCGTCGGCTCGCCACCACCGATGTTGACGTAGAACACCTGCATCCGCGCCAACTCGTCGATGACCGCCTTGCACTGCTCAGTGGTGAGCTCACGCGGATCCCGGCGACCGCTGGACGACAGGCAGTGCGCGCACTCCAGGTTGCAGGCGTAGGTCAGCTCCCACGTCAAGCAGATCGGGGCATCGAGGCCGAGCTCGAACTGGTTGATCAGGGGGCCGCCGACCGGGCGGTCCGAAGCCTCAACGGCGCTCTCAGGGGCGAGGGTCATGCTGCTCCTCTCCGTTCTCCATGGTCCGGCGGCGAATCATGTCGGCCGTGGCGAGGCCGCGCAGCGCCGCGGCGTACGCCGGGTGATGTCGCTCCGGGATACCGGCGGCTGCCAGGGCACATCGGACATCCGGGTGCTCGGCGAGCCCACGAACGACCTCCACCAGCTCAGGCCGCTTGAGGAACGTCAGCTTGCGGTTGCCGAAGTGGTAGGCCAGGGCACCGAAAGGCTCGGGGCGCAGAGCCACCGCCGGCGACAACGTCCAGGGCTCGTCGAGCATCTCGGTCATCTCAGTAGACGCCGCACATGCCGTCGATGGAGACCTCCTCGATGAGCTCCTCCACCACCAGCTCGGAGCTGACGTCCCTCTGCTGATCATCTGCAGATGCCATGACTGTTCCTTTCCACGGGAACGAGAGGGTCAGTACGCCCCACCCGCCCCTTATCGAGTTCCTCGGACCAACAACCGGCATATGTGCCCCTGCACGAGGCGATCCACCACCGCGTTGCAGTTCTGTGGGACCGGGCGCCGCGGGGAACTGACGCCTCCCGCGGCGCTCGGGGTCAAAGAGACCGCGACCGGTGCCGCCCGGTCTCAGGGTCATGACGTGTGGGTTTCACCCACCGGCTCGACGGTGGTTTCGGTGGCGATGAACCAGTCGATGGTGTCGAGGAAGTGCGTCTCGTGCTCGTGCAGCGGTTCGGCCTGCGGGGAGGCGAAGGCGGTGCGCACGTCGTCGACGGTGTCGAAGTACAGCTCGGCCATTCCGTCGTAGGGCCACGACTTGCGGTGCTCGATGGCCGGGTTCTGCCGGTAGCCGCGCAGCCCCGGTAGCTGCCAGACGAGAGCAGGGTGTTCTCGCTGCCAGTAGTGGAGGAACTCGTCCCGCGACAGTCCGGGCAGCGCCTTGAGCATCGCGACGATCTTGACCGACATCGCTGGATTCCTTTCCGCTACCAGCCGACGAGCTGGCGCAGGTTGCTCTTGACGATCTTTCCGCTGGGATTGACCGGCATTGCCCCCGGTTCGAGGAACACGAACTTCTTCGGGATCTTGTAGCCGGCCAAGGACGAGCGCAGGTGTTCGCGCAGCTCGCCCTCGGAGACGCGTTGACCGGGCCGCAGCGCCACCACCGCCCGGACCTCCTCGTCCCACTCGGTGCTGGACACGCCCAGCACCCCGCACTCCATGACGGCGGGGTGGGTGTAGAGGACTTGCTCGATCTCCGAGGCGTAGACGTTCTCGCCGCCCGACTTGATCAGGTCTTTCGCCCGGTCGCGGAAGTAGAAGTAGCCCTGCTCGTCCCGGGTCACAAGATCGCCGGTGTGCAGCCACCCCTCACGCAGCGCGGCGGCCGTGGCCTCGGGGTTGCCGTAGTAGCCGAGCATCACCGCCGGACCGCGCACCGCGATCTCGCCCAGCTCACCCGGCCCGAGCGGCTCGCCCGTCACCGGGTCGACGACGCGCGCCTCGACCATCGAGTACTCCTGGCCGATCGAACCGTCGAGCTCGGGCCGCATGATGTCGCGATCGAGCAGCCGGGTCACCATCGGCCCCGCCTCGGTGAGCCCGTACCGGAAGTACATGTGCACCTGCGGCGTCAGCTCGCGCACGGCTCGCTTGTCCGGCATCCGCAACAGGCCGCCGCCGCTGTGCAGCTGCCGGAGGTGGTTCTGGAATCCGGAGGTCTCGAAGATCCCGGCCTGCAGCAGCCTCCGCACCATGTTGGGGATCATGAACGACGTGGTGATCCGCTCGCGCTCGACGAGCTCGCCGATCTGCTGCTCGTCGAAGCGGTGCAGCATCACGTTGGTGCCGCCGCTCATGTAGTGCGGAGCGAACACGCACAGCAGCGCCGCCGAGTGGAACATCGGCGTCACGTTCAGCGCGACGTTCTCCGCGGCGCTGGCCATCCCCACGTCGAGCCGCTCGTTGACCGAGTTCGTGATCCCGGAGCGGTGGGCCAGCACAACGCCCTTCGAGAACCCCGTGGTCCCACCGGTGAACAGCACGCACATCGGATCTTCAGGGCCGACACCGGGTTCGAGGGCACGCCCGGGCGTTGCGGCGAGAGACTCGAACTCCGCACCCTGCCGGACGATCGCGAGCGCCGGGTCGAGGTCGCCGGTGGCCACTGCGGCGTCCAGCGCGTCCTCGAACTGCGACTCGACCAGCACGACGCGGGCGTCGGTCGAGGCGATTCCCTGCACGAGCTCGGTGGTGGCCCAGCGCCAGTTGTACATCACGGCCACCGCACCGGCGGCGATGACGCCGAGGAACGCCTCGACGCAGAAGATCGAGTTCCCGGCCAGGATCCCGACGTGATCACCGCGCTCGACCCCGGAGGCCCGCAAGCCGCGGGCGATCCCTTCGGCCCGAGCGCTGAGCTCGCGGTGGGTCAGCCGGCCGGTGTCGTCGACCAGCGCGTCCCGGTCGGGGTGCCTGCGGGCGTTGAGGCGCACACAGTCGGCAAGGGTCCACATCGTTGTCTCCTCCACACACTCCGAGCTTGCCCGAGAGCCTAGGAAACGAATGCACGTTTGTCTATCTCGACTTCTTGTATTCCCAGACAGGCGCGCTAACATACGGTCGTTCGTTCGTTTTGAGATGCGGAACCAGGAGTACTGATGACCGACACCCAGGACGCCCCCGCGACCAGCGCCGAGGACGTGCACGACGAGCTCGCGCGCAAGCTGGAGCAGGCCCGGCTCGGCGGATCGGAGAAGAACCGCGCGAAGGTCCTCGACTCCGGCAAGATGCTCGTCCGGCAACGCCTGGAGCTGCTGTTCGACGACGGCTGGTCATTCGAGGACGGCCTGCTCGCCCGCTACGAGGAGGGCCTGCCCGGCGACGCCGTGGTGACCTGCATCGGCAAGGTCGACGGGCGCGAGGTGGCCGTGATCGCCAACGACTTCACCGTCAAGGCCGGCACCTGGGGCAAGCGGACGTTCGAGAAGATCACCCGGACCCAGGAGATCGCCGACGAGACCGGCATCCCGCTGGTGTACCTGTTCGACTCCGCCGGCGCCCGGATCGACGAGCAGTTCGAAAGCTACGCCGGTCGGCGCGCCTGGGGCAACATCTTCTACAACCAGGTGCAGATCTCCGGACGCGTCCCGCAGGTGTGCGCGCTGTTCGGCCCCTCCCCCGCCGGATCGGCCTACGTCCCGGCCCTGTGCGACTTCACGATCATGGTGCGCGGTCACGCCACGGCCTACCTCGGCTCGCCCCGACTGGCCGAGATGGTCACCGGCGAGCAGGTGACGCTGGAGGAGATGGGCGGCGCCGAGATGCACTGCCGCACCTCCGGCCTCGGTGACTGCCTCGTGGAGGACGACGCCGAGGCCATCGCCGCGATCCGCGTGTGGCTGTCGTTCCTCCCGTCGAACTGGGAGGAGAAGCCACCGGTGGCCCCAGCCGCGGAACCGGCGTCGGCTCGAACCGTCCAGGAGGTCGTGCCGGAGCGCGAGTCCGAGGTCTACGACGTGCACGAGCTCATCGACGCCCTGGTCGACGAGGACTCGTTCCTCCCCTACAAGGACCTCTTCGCCCCCGAACTGGTTACCGGCTACGCCCGGATCGAGGGCCACAGCGTCGGCCTGATCGCCAACCAGCCGATCCAGCGCGGCGGCGTGCTGTTCCCGGACTCCTCCGACAAGGCCGCCCGGTTCATCTGGACCTGCAACGCCTACAACATCCCGATCATCTTCCTGGTCGACATCGCCGGGTACATGATCGGCTCGGAGGTCGAGAAGCAGGGCATCATCCGGCACGGAGCCAAGATGCTCTTCGCCGTCGCCGAGAGCCGGGTTCCGCGCATCGCCGTACTCGTGCGCAAGGCCTACGGCGGCGGGTACCTCGCCATGTCCGGCGCGCCGATGAAGCCCGACGCCGTGATCGCGCTGCCCACCGCCAAGCCGGCGCTGATGGGCCCGGACGCCGCCGTCAACGGCATCCACTACAACCGCATCCAGGCCATCGCCGACCCCGAGGAGCGCAAGCGCTTCGTGGCCGAGAAGCAGGCCGAATACGCCGAGGGCATCGACGTGTTCAAGATCGCCAACGAGAACGCCGTCGAAGCCGTCGTCCCGGCCAACGACCTGCGCGGCGAGCTGCACCGCCGCTTGTCGGTCTACCGGCGCCGCGCCACCCCGCCCGCCGCGCGCCGCCAGGCCGTCACACCCGTCTGAACCCCGAGCCCAGGAGGAACACGCACATGGCGTTCAGCTCGTTGTTCGAACCCGTCGATCTGGGAGCGCTGCGGCTGCGCAACCGCTTCGTGATGGCTCCCATGACCCGCAGCAGAGCCCACCCGGACGGAACCCTGCCGGAGTCGGCGCCCACCTACTACGCCCAGCGCGCCACGGCCGGGCTGATCGTGTCCGAAGGGGTCTGCATCTCCCCCATCGCCGTCGGCAACCCGAAGGTGCCGGGCCTCTGGACCGACGACCAGACGGCCTCCTGGGCCGAGGTCGCCTCGGCGGTGCACGCGGCCGGTGGGGCGATCGTCGCCCAGCTCTGGCACACCGGCCGCGCTTCGCACCCCTCGCTGCAGCCCGGCAACCAGCCGCAGGTGGGCCCGTCGGCGATCGCGATCGACGGCTCCACCTTCGCCAAGGGCGGGCGCACACCGCACGTGACGCCGCGCGCCCTGGAAAGCCTCGAGATCCCGGTCATCGTCGCCCAGTACCGGCGCGCTGCGCGCAACGCGATCGCGGCCGGACTGGACGGCGTGGAGATCCACGCGGCCAACGGCTACCTCATCGACCAGTTCCTGCAGGACAACGCCAACGCCCGCACCGACCGCTACGGCGGGTCCGTCGAGAACCGCACCCGGTTCCTCTCCGAGGTCGTGGCCGAGGTCAGCGCCGAGATCGGTGCTGACCGGGTCGGAGTGCGCATCTCCCCAGCCAGCGCCTTCCAGGACATGGCCGACTCCGACCCCGCCGCCCTGTTCGGCCACGTCCTCGACGTGCTCGGCGAGGCCGGGATCGCCTACCTGCACCTCGTCGAACCCGGCATCGACGGTTCCCAGACTGTCGCGACCCGCCAGGCGGAGGCGCGTCGCGCGCTCGGTTCGGCCTGGGCGCGCGAGCGCTACGCCGGCAAGATCGTGGCCGCGGGCGGCTACGAGGCCTCCTCGGCGGAACGGGCGGTGCGCAATGGGCACGTGGACGCCGTGGCGTTCGGGCGGCCCTACATCGCCAACCCCGACCTGCCCGACCGCGTCGCGGCCGGTGCTCCGCTGGTCGAATCCGACCGCGCCACCTACTACGGCGGCGGCGACGCGGGCTACATCGATTACCCGACGCTCGACGGAGCCGTCAGCTCCTAGAACGCGAACGCCGAGCGGGGGTGACCCGGATACCTGGTCACCCCCGCTCGGCGTTGGACGCTGTCAGCTGCCGGTCGAGGCAACGGCCGCGGAGGACACCCCGACCTGGCGGAGGATCAGCTCGGTGTAGGTCTGGACGATCGCTTCGAGGGACATCCCGCCGCGCGGCTTGTACCAGGACGCCACGTGGGTTCCCATCGCGACGATCGCGTACGTCTGCAGCCGCGCGTCGACGACCTCGGCCTTGCCCTGCGCGGAGATCTCCTCGATGACACCGCGGATG
This sequence comes from Saccharopolyspora ipomoeae, assembly GCF_029952525.1. Taxonomy (GTDB): domain Bacteria; phylum Actinomycetota; class Actinomycetes; order Mycobacteriales; family Pseudonocardiaceae; genus Saccharopolyspora; species Saccharopolyspora ipomoeae. The sequence goes on along the minus strand of NZ_JASAOF010000009.1, from coordinate 94,955 downwards.
AGCTTCTCGTACTGGTCGCGCTTGCCGACCACCCGTCGGTGCTCCTTGGCGGGCAGGGCGCGCAGCTCGGAGTTGCCGATGAAGACCTCGCGGGCCCGCTGGGCGTGGAACCGGATGTGGGTGTCCACGCAGGCGCGCAGGGCCGCGACCGGATCGTCCTCGTGCTCGCGCAGCACGCCGCGCAGCGCCGCCAGCAGATCATCCATGATTCCGATCATGATCGAGCTGAGCAGCTCGTCCTTGCCGCTGATGTGGTTGTACAGGCTGCCGACACGGATCCCGACCTTGGCCGCCACCTCGCGCAAGGAGGTCGCTTCGTAGCCGTGCTCGTAGAAGAGGGCGATCGCCGCCTCACGGATGGCGTCAGGCGTGCGAACGCCGTTCGTGGGGCGCGGCATGCGATTCTCCGATCCGTCGTGGGAGGCCAGGGCCTCACCGGTTGTGTACCTCGACCGCCAGTCTAGCGGATGGCGAACAAGCAGCCGTTCGCCATCCGGGTCGTGTCGCGCTCAGGAGATCGACGTGCCGCCATCAACGGGCAGCACGTGCCCGGTGACCCACTCGTCGTCGATGAAGCGGGTGATCCACCTCGCCACTTCGGCCGGTTCCCCGGTGCGCCCCAGCGGAATGGTGGAGGCGCGCTGGGCCAAGAACTCCTCGGCCGCCGCGGGGTCCATGCCGGCCGCAGCGAACAGGGGCGTGTTGGTCGGGCCCGGAGCGACGGCGTTGACCCGGACTCCGCGCGGCGCGAGTTCGAGGGCCCAGCAGCGGGTGAGCTGGGCGATCGCCGCCTTCGAGGCCGCGTAGTGGGCGTTGGAGACCGACGGTTTGAGCGCCACCGTGCTGGAGAGGTTGATCACCGCTCCCCCGGTCGCGATCAGGTCCGGCAGCAGCGCCTGGGTCACCAGAGTCGTGCCGATGACGTTGATGTCGAACAGCCTGCGCACCTCTGCAGGCTCGATCTCGGCCAGCGAACCGAGCACGAACACGCCCGCCGAGTTGACCAGGAAGTCCACCGGGCCCCAGGCCTCCCGCACCTCCTGCGCGGCCGCGGCGACCTGGTCGGGATCGGTGACGTCGACGACCGCGGCGAGCCCGGACCCGGTATCGGAGAGCCACTTCACCCCGTCCTCGCTGACGTCCCAGCCCGCCACGCGCGCGCCGCGCTCCAGCAACAGCTCCGCGGTCGCGCGGCCCAGACCCGAGCCTGCTCCCGTCACGACACCGACCAGATCAGGCCTCATCGCCGGCCGCCTCCGGACGTCGGCGGACCATGAAGCTGCTCGAGAAGGTCATCACGGTCTCGCCGCGCTGGTTGACGGTCCGATAGCCCAGCGTCCAGATCCCGCGGTCGGGTTTGCTCGTCGCGCGCGCGCCGACGATCTCGGCCTCCGGGTGGACCGTGTCCCCGATGAGCACGGGAGCCGACGCGCGGACCTCGTCGAGGCCGAGCCACGCCTGCACGTTGCCGAAGATGCCCGTCTGCGTGAGCAGACCGAGCGACAGCGACAACGACAGCGGCCCGTGGGCGATCCGGCCCGCGAAACCCGCTTCCCTGGCATGGTCCTCGTCCAGGTGCAGGGAAACCCAGTCCCCGGTCAGACCCGCCCACTGAACCAGGTGCGAGTCCGTGACCGTCACACCCGGGCCGCGCAGCTCGTCGCCGACCGTCAGATCCTCCCAGAACACGCGCCCCTGACCGGTCACCGCGCTCATGCGCTCACCTCGGTGGGACGGCGGTGCATCAGGGCGGAGCGACGCAGGCGGCAGACCAGCTCGTCGCGCTGGTTGAGCGCGCGGTGCTCCAGCTTCACGATGCCGGTGTCCGGACGGCTCTTCGATTCGCGGACCTCCAGCACCTCGCTCTCGACGCGGAGGGTGTCACCGATCAGCACCGGTTTCGGGAACTGCACGTCCTCGAAGCCCAGATTGCCCGCGGTGGTGCCCAGCGTCAGGTCGTTGACGTGGATGCCCGCGACCAGACCGAGGGTGAACACCGAATTCACGATCCGCGTGCCGAACATCGATCCCTTGGCGAACTCCTCGTCGAGGTGCAGCGGCTGCGGGTTCATCGTCAGCGTCGTGAACAGCAGGTTGTCGGTCTCGGTGACCGTGCGGGTCACGGCGTGCCGGTGGACCTCGCCGACCACGAACTCCTCGAAGTACAGGCCTGCCATGGTCATTCCTCCTCGTTGTGCCCGGCCAGAGCCAGGGCGGATCGGGCGTTCTGGGCGTGGGCGAGGTCGATGTGCTCGCCCTCGAACATCACCGCCCCCTGACCTTCGCGGGCACCCGCCTCGTATGCCTCGACCAGCCGTCGCAGCCGATCGAGCTCCGCCGCGCCGGGCGTGTAAGTCTCGTTGACCGGCCCGACGTGCGACGGGTGGATGACGACCTGACCGCCGAAGCCGAGGTCGTGGTTGGCGCGGGCGAAGGCACGCAGCCCGTCGAGATCGCGCAGGTCTTGCCACAACCCGAGCACGACGTGCGCCAGCCCGGCCGATCGCGCCGCAAGCACGACCTTGCTGCGCAGGTACAGGGTTTCCAGGCCGCCGGGGCTCCAGGTGAAGCCGACCTCGCGGGAGATGTCGGCGTCCTTCGCCGCGGCGGCCATCAAGCTGACCACGCGAGGAGCCGAGGCGATCTCGTCCACATTGGTCAAAGACCGCGCCGTCTCCAGCGACGGGATCAGGCCCACGGACCCGCGCGGCAGCCCGCGTTCGATCTCGGCCGCGGTGACCAGCGCGTCGTAGGCCAGGACGTCGTCGCGCCCGTAGACCTTGGGCAGCAGCAATGCGGTCAGACCGGGGCGAACGACGGCCGCGACGTCCTTGCCGAACAGGTCGGTCTCCAGCGGGTTGACCCGGACCACCAGACCGGTCCGGCCACCGGCGAGGCGGTCGATCGTGGCGGCGGTTGCCGTGCGGGCCTCGTCCTTCGCCTCGGCGGGAACCGCGTCCTCGAGGTCCAGGATGAGCGCGTGCGCTCCGGCGCGGATTCCCTTGTCGGCCCAGTCGGGTTTGTGGCCAGGCACGAACAGCAGGGATCGGTAGGGCTTCATCACGCCTCCTCGTCGGTGAAGCGGAAGACCGCCGTCGCACCGCCGTCGACGACGAGGGTCTGGCCGTTGATGTTCGCGGCATCCTCGGACAGCAGGAACGCGCACACGCCGGCGACCTCGTCGGCGCTTGAGATGTGCCGGGTCGGCGTCTTGCGGAGAAATGCCTCCATGGCGGCCGTGTTGAGCATCGGCGTGCGCATCGGCCCCGGGCAGACCGCGTTCACGGTCACGCCCTTGCCCCAGAAGTCGAGCACCAGCGCCCTGGTCAAGTTGACCACCGCGCCCTTGGACGTGGCGTAGGCGGTGAACTCGTAGCCGTTCATCCCTGCGATCGACCCGATGTTGACCACCCGTCCCGCACCGCTGGCGGCCAGGTCACCGGCGAACTCGCGGGTCACCGTGTAGGCACCGGTCACGTTGACGTCGAGCACCTTGCGGAAGGTCGCGGTGTCAGTGGTGTCGAGCTGCCCGCGGAACATGATGCCCGCCGCGTTGATCACGTGCTGCGGCAGCATGTCCCGCGCGAGCAGGGTCTCGCGCAGCTCGTGCACCGAGGCCTCGTCGGTGATGTCCACGCCGAACCCGACGGCGCTGCCGCCGTTCTCCGCGATCTCCTCCGCGTTCGTGCGCGCCGCGTCCTGCTCGAGGTCGAGGCACACCACGTAACGTCCCTGCGATGCCAGCCGACGCGCGATGGCCGATCCCAAACCGCCTGCGGCTCCGGTGATCAGAGAGGTTCCGGTGCTCATGCGGGCACCACCACGGCCAGCGGCGCACCGGCGGTGACGACGTCGCCGACCGCCACGCCGACCTCGCCGACCGTTCCGTCCACGGTGGACCGCACCGGGTTCTCCATCTTCATCGCCTCCACCACGAACAGGACCTGCCCGGCGGTCACGACATCACCGTCGGCGACCTTGACCGCGATGACCGTGCCCTGCATCGGACTGCTCACCGCGCCCGAACCGGCCGCACCCGGCGCACCGGCGCCCTTGCGCTTGGTGCCGCTCCCCCGCGACCGGCGTGCCGGCGGTTCCGCAGCCGCTGCGGTCGCTCCCGCTCCGCCGAAGAACGGGATGACGTAACGACGTCCGCCGACCCACACCTCGTCCCGGGCGTCGTCGTCACCGTCGGCCTCGGCCGCGTCCTCAGACACGCCGCCCACCGGGCCGGGGAACTCGACGGCGCTCTCCAGCCAGCGCGTGGTGAACGAGACGCCGGCGAAGTCCGAGTGCTCCAGAACGGCTTTCGCAGCCGGGATCGTCGTCGGGACCCCGTCGACGATGAGCTCGTCCAGCGCGGCCAGCGTGCGCCGGATCGCCGTGCCCCGGTCCGGCCCCCACACGACGAGCTTGCCGATCATGCTGTCGTAATGGGGCGCGACCTCGTCGCCGCTCTCGTAACCGGAGTCGAACCGCACTCCGGGACGCACCGGGACCTGCAGGGCATGGATCGGCCCGGGACTCGGCACGAACAGCCCGCCCGCCGGGTCCTCGGCGTTGATGCGGCACTCGATCGCGTGGCCGCGAGGAGCGGGCCCCGAGGTGAGCACGCTCAGCGGCTCGCCCGCCGCGACCCGCAGCTGCTCGGCGATCAGGTCCATGCCCAGCACCGACTCGGTCACCGGGTGCTCGACCTGGATGCGGGTGTTCATCTCCAGGAAGTAGAAGCGGTCGCCCTCCACGAGGTATTCGACCGTGCCCGCGCCGACGTAGCCGACCGCCTTCGCCAGCCGCACCGCGGCCTCACCCATCTCAGCCCGCAGGTCGTCGGGCAGGCCCGGGGCGGGCGATTCCTCGACGAGCTTCTGGTGGCGGCGCTGCACGGAGCAGTCGCGGTCGCCCAGCCACACCGCGTTGCCGTGAGAGTCGGCGAAGATCTGGACTTCGACGTGCCGCGCCGCCGAGAGGTAGCGCTCCAGGTAGACCTCGGAGTTGCCGAAGGCGGCCCCGGCCTCGCGCTGGGCCGCCGCCAAGGCGTCATCCGCCTCGTCCGGGCCTGCGACCGTCCGCATGCCTCGTCCGCCGCCACCGAAGGAGGCCTTGACCGCCACCGGGTAGCCGTGCTCGGCACCGAAGTCCCGGATCGCGTCCGCACTGGTGACGGGCTCCGCGGTGCCCGGAACCTGCGGGACGCCCGCTTGCGAGGCGACCCGGCGGGCAGCCACCTTCTCCCCCATCACCTCGATCGCGTCGCCGCTCGGGCCGATGAACACCAGGCCAGCGTCGGTGACCGCGCGGGCGAACTCCGCGTTCTCCGCGAGGAACCCGTAGCCCGGGTGCACGGCGTCCGCCCCGGTGTCCTTCGCTGCCTGGACGATCCGGGCGATGTCGAGGTAGTTCTCGTTCGCCGCGATTCCGGGGAGCGCGACCGACTCGTCGGCGAGGCGCACGTGCAACGCCTTCTCATCGGCATCGGAGTGCACGACCACGCTGCCGATGCCCTGCTCGGCCAACGTCCGGACGATCCGCACCGCGATCTCTCCGCGATTGGCGACCAGCACCTTCGACAGAGCCCCGGAGACTCCTCGTTCTGCCTGCTCTCGCGGCACCTGGGCCATCGATCTCTCCCTCATTAACGAACGTGCGCTCGTTTGCCAAACTAGACTCGTGGACGACTTCTGGTCAAGAACTGCAGGTCACATCACCCTCAGAGACGAACGCTCGTTCGCATCTGAAGCCTGGTCGGGAACGACGACCGCTCCCGACCAGGCCCGCGATCAGAGCTCCGCGTCGTCCAGACCCCGCTTGTAGCGCTCCGGCAGCAGCAGCGTCGCCACGACCGACACCAGCACCAGCCCGACACCGATCCCGGTCAGCGCAGCGACCCCGTTCTCCGTGTTCTGGAAGATCCACGCGGCCACGAACGGCATGGGCGCACCGAAGATGAGCCCGGCGAAGGTCATGCCCAGCGCCGACCCGGTGTAGCGCATCGTCGTCGGCAGCGACTCCGAGAAGAACGCCGCCTGAGTGCCAGCGGTGATCTGGATCCCGCACAGCGCCAACGCGACCACGGCGACGCTGGCCGGGAAATTCATGCTGTGCAAGATCGGGAACATGGTCCCCGCGGCGATCCCCTGCATCGTTAGCCCGACGATGAACATCTTCTTGCGGCCCACCCGGTCGCTGAGCCTGCCACCGTAGATCGCGGCGGGCACCGAGATGAGGTTGGCCATCACCAGCAGCGAGAAGGTCACGGAGTTGGCGTAGCCCAGTTCCTTGGTCATGTAGTTCACCGCGTAGGTGACGCAGATCCAGAACAGCCCCGCCGATGCGGCCCAAGACAGGACCAGCTTGACGACCGTACCCGGGCGACGCCGCAGCACGGCCAGCGCGCGTTCCTGAGGGGCCTCAGAGACCTCGGCCTGCTGCTGGCTCTCCCGGAAGGCGCTCGACTCCTCGATGCGACGGCGGATGAACATGCCTACGCCGAGGAGCAGCACACCCAGCAGGAACGGCACTCGCCAGCCCCACGAGGCGAAGGCCTCCTCGGAAAGCAGAGCCGCAAGTCCCGCGAGGACGACCGACGCCATCGTCTGCGCGAGAGGTGAGCCGATGGCCAGGATTCCCCCCATCATTCCCCGGCGGTCATCGGGTGCGTGTTCGACGACGAGGATCTGCGCGCCGCTGGCCTCACCGCCGAGCGCGAAGCCCTGCAGGAAACGCAGGATCACCAGCAGGGTCGGTGCCAGGAGCCCGGCGACGGCGTAGGTCGGCAGCAGTCCGATCAGGACCGAGGCCATGCCCATGAGCACGAGCGTGAACATGAGCACGTTGCGCCGGCCGATCCGGTCTCCGAGGACGCCGAAGACGATCCCGCCCAGCGGCCGGGCCAGCATGCCCGCGCCGAAGGTGGCGAACGAGGCCAGCACGGCGGTGTTGTCGTCGAAGCTCGGGAAGAACAAGGTCGGGAACAGGGTGGCGGACAACGTGCCGTAGACGGCGAAGTCGAACCACTCCATGGCGGTGCCGAAGGTACCGCTGGCCACGGCCCGTCGCGCGGCTCGCTCGTTCTCGGGTGATGTCGTCATGGGAGGAGCCGTCTTCGGTGTTGATTCGATGGATTCAGACATGGGAGATCTCTTCTGTTCGGACTCGAAGGGCCGACCACGGCGATTGCCGGTGTCACGTGGGAGCGGACGAAGATCCGTCCGCTTCTTGCGGAAGGGCGTGCCACCCGATTCGCAACAGGTCGCGCAGCGGGGAAGCTCAGCGCCACCGGAGGTGGCGCCCTCCGAGGAAGAACTCGATCTCCAGGAGAGGTCGAGCCGCTCCCGTCTCGGCAACGCTGACGAGCGGGCTGTTCATGTTCACCTCCACGAACGTGCGTACGTTTTTCACAGGCCGCACCCCGGTCCTGCTGAGGTCTACGGCTCAGGCGTCGGCGGTGATCGCGTTGCGCAGCACGCCGATCCCGGACACCTCGACCTCGCAGACGTCCCCGGGCTTCATCCACAGCGGAGGTTCCCGCCGGGCGCCGATGCCACCCGGCGTTCCGGTGGCGATGACGTCGCCCGGTCGCAGCTCCGTCCACGACGAGCAGTAGGCGACGATCTCCGGGATCGAGTAGGTCAGGTCCGACAGCGGCGCCCGCTGGACCTCGACACCGTTGAGCCGGGTCGTCAGCTCCAGGTCGGACAGGTCCGCGATCTCGTCGAGGGTGACCATCCAGGGCCCCATCGCGCCGGTCGCCGGGAAGTTCTTGCCCGGCGTGAACTGGTGGGTGTGCGACTGGAAGTCCCGGATCGAACCGTCGTTGAGGCAGGTGACCCCCGCGATGTGGTCCAGCGCGTTCTCCGGCGCGATGCGGCGACCGCCCCGCCCGATGACCAGCGCCAGCTCACCTTCGAAGTCGAAGCTCTCGCTCTCAGCCGGGCGGACGAGCGGTGCGCCGTGACCGACGAAGGTGTCCGGGAACCGGGTGAAGATCACCGGGTGTTGGGTGCGCTCGCGCCCGGTTTCGATGCGGTGCTTCTCGAAGTTCAGCCCGACGCACAAGATCTTACCCGGGTCCGGGACCACCGGCAGGAGCTCCGCGGCGCCCGGCGCGACCCGGTGCGCGGTGCCCGATGCAGCGACCGCGTGCCGGATGCCGTCGGTTCCCGCCTCGCCGAGCGCACGGGCCAAGGTCGACCAACCCGGGTTCACGGCGGCCAGGTCGACGATCTGGTCGTCGACGAGCGCACCCCAGGAACACCGGTCGGCACTTCGGTAGGACAGCAGCTTCATGGTCTCAACGACTCCGGTTCAGTAAGAGCGAGGCAGGCCGAGCCAACGCTCGCCGACGAAGTTGCGCAGCATCTCGTTGGTCAGCGGCGCGAACGTGTAGAGGCGCGCATCGCGGAAGTAGCGCTGCATGGGGTATTCGCGGCTGTAGCCCGCGCCGCCCATGACCCGCATCCCCGCGTCGGTGATGTCGGTGGCCGCATCAGCGGCCGCGATCTTGGCCATAGCGGAGAAGGTGTCCGACTGCGCCTCACCCGCTCCCGCGGCGTCAGCGGCCCTGATCAGCAGCCCCCGAGCCGATTCGACCCGCACCGCCCCGTCGACCAGAGCGTGCTGCAGGGCCTGGAAACCACCGATGCTCCGGCCGAACGCCTGCCGCTGCGAGGCGTACTCGACCGCGCTCCGCAGAGCACCGCGCGCGATTCCCAGCGCCACAGCAGCGGCGTTGAGCCGCTCGCCGTTGAGCGTGCCGATGACCTGCCGGAAGCCCGCCCCCACCCGGCCCAGCACCGTTGAACCGTCGAGCCGGACGTCGTCGAAGGTGACCTCGCAGGTGTCGAGGCCGTGGATGCCGGCCGTGTCGAGCACCCGCACGGAGACCCCGGCGGCGTCCAGCGGCACCAAGAACATCGTGATGCCATCGATCGCCGAGCCCGCGTCCTCCGACGTGCGGGCCAGCACGATGGCGTACCCGGACGTCGCCGCACCCGAGATCCACGTCTTCCGGCCGGACAGAACCCACCCCGAACCGTCCTGGACAGCCTTCGTGCGCATGGCGCGGGCGATGTCGGTCCCGCCGTCCTCCTCGGAGAGCGCGAACGCGCACCGCCCGCTCCCCTCCGCGAGCGGCACGAGAACCCGCTTGCGCTGCTCGTCATCGCCGTAATGGCTAAGCAGGCGCAGCGCCATGTACTGCACGACCAAGCAGACGGCCATCGACGTGTGGCCAGCACCGAGTTCCTCCAGCACGACGATCTCGTGCCGGGGATCCGCGTCCTCACCGGTCGCCGGGTCGGCGCCCAAGCCGATGAGCCCGGCGGCGCCGAGATGACCGTAGAACTCCTCGTCGAAGGTCTCCGACTCGTCGAGCCGGGCGACGCGCTCGTCCGGAGCGTGATCGGCGAGGATCGACCGCACCAGCTCGCGGAGCTCGGCCTGATCCGACGAATCCGTCCCGACCGCCTCGACCTTCCATCCCGCGGGACGATCCCGCCCGCCTGCCGTGCCGCTCTGCATGTTCGAGCCTTTCTGCCGCCTCCCGCCGCGCGGCGTTCAACGTCGGTGTTCGAAGGGGCCTGATCAGGCGCGCCGATAGCCCTCGAGGGCGCTGTCGTCGACCTCGTCGAGGTTGACCACGATGTTGTCCGGCGTCCGGCAGGTCAGCCAGACCAGCTCCTCAGTGGTGCTCATGTTGCCCTCGACGTGCGGCATGAACGGCGGCACGAACACGAAGTCACCCTCGGCCAGGTCCACGTACTGGGCGTAGTTCGAGCCGAACCAGATCCGCCCCTTGCCCTTGAGGACGTAACCGCCGGTCTCGGCCTCGCCGTGGTGGTGCGGGAGCGACCGGTACCCCGGCTCGTTGCTGACCTTGCCGTACCAGATCCTGGTGGCGGGCGTGTGCTGCGGACCGACACCCGAGATGCGCACGGCCCCACCCGACTGTCCGGTCCCGGTGTCCTCCTGCCCGCTCCGGGTCACAACGGGAACGTCGTCCTTGGCCATCTCAGCTCCTCCTCATCAACTCGAACGCCCGAAGCCTAACGAACGTGCGACCGCTCGTCTAGCATCATTTTTTCGGTCCACACCAGTTCAAAACGCATCCGAACGAGCACCTGTTCGCTTACGAGCGAGGTTCCACTACGTCGTGAGCCCCGCTCGAACGGGCTTCACTCGGCGCAATGAAATGCGCTCGTCGTTGAGCAGCGAGCCGAAGAACACCCGCAACGCCTTGTGCTTGTTCACCGCCGTCGAACGCAGGCTGCGGCCCCAGTCCCGGAGGCATCCGGACCACACCGCCGAGAGACCCTCGGTGATCTTTCCAAGATCACCGAGGGCATTCCAAAGCTCCGCAGTCAAGGTGTCCATGAGCGGCGTGCTTGACTCCGGGAGGCTGTGCAAGAACACAAAAAGAGGGTTCCCACAGGCTCTGACCTGCGGAAACCCTCTTGCCAGTCGGGACGGCGGGATTCGAACCCACGACCCCTTGACCCCCAGTCAAGTGCGCTACCAAGCTGCGCTACGTCCCGGCCACCCCGTGGGGTGTGCCAATAGCTTACCCCACGGATTTGGGGCTGATCATGGGGGTCTACCTAAGTTGGTTTGCGCAGTTCATCGGCCATCGGGAGTCAACCTGGAGCTTCCGCGCCGGGGCGTGTGGATGATCGCGCTCCGCTTGGTCCTGATTTTGGGTCGTCGTCCTTTTCCGGCCTGTCCCTTCTCCTGTTGAAGGCCTGGGGATGCGATCATCTGTGGGGTACGGATTCGAGGGCAGGGGGTTGCCGGTGGTCGAGCAGTCACGTGATGCGGCCGGGTTGGACGTGAACCGTCCGAACCCCGGGCGGATCTACGACTGGTTCCTGGGCGGGACCGCGCACTGGGCGATCGACCGGGTCTTCGGGGAGCGGCTGCTGGGCATGTGGCCGCAGATCGCGGGCGTGGCTCGGCAGAACCGGGCGTTCCTGCGGCGGGCCGTGCTCGACGCCTACGACGCCGGGGTCCGGCAGTTCCTCGACCTGGGCTCGGGCATCCCGACCATGGGCAACGTGCACGAGATCCTCCAGGACCACGCCGACGAGCCGGTGCGCGTGGTCTACGTCGACTGCGAGCCGGTCGCGGCCGCGCACACGCGGGTGAAGCTGCAGGACGTCGAGTGGGCCGGGGTCGTGCAGGAGGACCTGCTGAACTGGCGCGAGGTGCTCGACGACTGCTCCACCCAGCGGTTGCTGAACCTGAGCGAACCGGTGTGCCTGCTGGCCATCTCGGTGCTGCAGTTCATCGGCCCCAACGGCGACATCCCCGGGGTGCTGCGCCGCTACGCCGGCAAGCTCTCCGCGGGGTCGCGGATCGTCGTCACCCACTTCGCCTCCGACGTGCCCGACCCGGAGGCGCGGGCGGCGATGGAGCGGTTCCGGACCGAGTGCGACGTGACGCCGAACCCGCTGTGGCTGCGGGACCGCCCCACGCTCACCTCCTGGTTCGACGGGCTCGGCGAGGACTGGCGGCTGCTCGGGCCTGGTGTGGCGCAGCTGCCCGAGTACCGCCCGGACATGATCACCTGCCCGGAGGACGTCGCCGAGTCGGAGAAGATGCGCCCGTACGCCTGGTTCGCCATCGGCGAGAAGTCCGCCTAGGGGCTGTTGAGGAACACGGGGCCGCAACCTCCGGCGGGGCGCGTCGTTGTACGCGGCATGATCAGCCGTTGGGTGCACAGCGTCGTGTTCTCGTTGGGGATGGTCCTGCTGCTGGTACTGGTACCGGTGCCAGCGCAGGCGGAGTCGGGGTTCGCGCCGGTGGACCGGCCCGGTCCCGCGTTGAGCGTGCCGCCGGAGCAATTGCGGGCGTCGCTGACCTGCCACGGCGATCCCGGGAGCGATCCGCAGCCGGTGCTGCTGAGCCCCGCCACCAGCGTCACGCCGCAGGAGAACTACTCCTGGACCTACGAGCGGGCCTTCGCCGCTCAGGACCGGTTCTCGTGCGCGGTGACGATGCCCGATCACACCCTCGGCGATATCCAGGTCGCGGGCGAGTACCTGGTGCACGGGATCCGCGAGATGCACCGGCTCACCGGCAAGCGCATCGCCGTGCTCGGGCACTCCCAGGGCGGCATGAACCCGCGGTGGGCGCTGCGCTTCTGGCCCGACGTGCGCGGCCTGGTCGACGACGTGATCGGCATGGCTCCCTCCAACCACGGCACCGAGTCGATGCCCGGGTGCGGGCCCGCTCCGGCCGAGTGCGAACCGGCGGTGTGGCAGCAGCAGGCGGGTTCGGACTTCACGCGGGCGCTCAACAGCCGGGCCGAGACGTTCCCGGGCATCAGCTACAGCGTGATCTACACCCGGCTCGACGAGGTCGTGACGCCGCCGGAGTCCTCCGAGCTGCACACCGGTGACGGGATGATCGGCAACGTCGCCGTGCAGGACGTGTGCCCCACCGACGTGTCGACGCACCTGCTGGTCGGCACCGTCGACCCGGTCACCTACGCGCTGGTCGTCGACGCGCTCGACCACCCGGGCCCGGCCGATCCGGCTCGGGTCGACGCCTCGGTGTGCGGGCAGCCGTTGATGCCGCACGTCGACCCGATGTCGGTGAACACCTTCCTGCAGCCGCTGTCGGCGGTTCCCGGCCTGCTCAGCACGGCGCTGCCCGGGGTGAACCTGGTGGGCACGCCGTCGACCGACCGGGAACCGCAGCTGCGCTGCTACGTCTACGCGGCGGGCTGCTGACAGCGGAAACCCGTTGCGTCGTCAGGGTTTCCACCCGGCGGTGCGGCGTGCGGCCTGGATCGGGTTGGTCGTTGTTCCGGTCTGTTCGTAGAGTCCAGCTGTTGGCGTCCGTGGTGCGAGGGGTGGAGCGTTGAGCGAGGTCGTGGGCCGGTCGGACGAACCGGAGGGCATTGGCCGCCTGAGCGACCGGGTGCGGAGCGTGGTGGCTCTGCCCGGGACGTTCTGCGCGCCGATGGTCTTCGACCCGCTCCGGGAGCTGGTGGAGCCCCGGTTCGACGTGCGGGCTCTGCCGTGGATGACCGAAGCGCCGGAGTGCGGGATCGACGAGGTCGCCGAGTGGGTCGCCGGGATGATCTCCAGCAGCGCGAGCGGATCGGCGATCGTCGTCGGACATTCGACCGGAGGTGCTGTCGCGTTGCGGCTGGCGGCGGAGCGGCCGGAGCTCGTCGAGGGGTTGATGCTGGTCAACACCGGTCCGAACATGCACCGGCACGGGGACGTCACGTCCCTGATCGACGGGATGGAACGCGACGGGACCGAGCAGGTCGTGCGGGCCGTCATCGAGCGCTCCTTCCACCACTCCCCCTCCGACGAGGACCGCAGGCGCCTGCTCGACTACGGCGATTCGGTTCCGCTGATCGCGGCGTTGCAGGCGTTGCGCAGTCAGCACGCCACCGATCTCGAACCGGTTCTGCCGGACCTGCCGATGCCGGTCTCGATCGTGCACGGGCGGTTCGACCCGGTCCGGACCGTCGACGTCGCCGAGGGCATGGCCGCGGCGATCCCGAACGCCTCCCTGCGGATCGTCGACGCCGGTCACAGCCCCACCTACGAGACTCCGGACGCCGTCGCCGAAGCGCTCGTGGCCCTGGAACGCGCGAGTGGCCCCGTCCGAGGGGCGGACGGGGCCACTGGTCGCGGTCGGATCAGGCGTTGACCGGCTGCTCGGCAGCGGGCTCCGGGTCGGTGCCCAGGACCTCCTGCTCGATGGCTTCCAGGCTCTTGCCCTTGGTCTCGATGAGGCCGCGCTGGACGAACCAGAACGACAGGACCGCCATCAGGGCGAAGAACAGGAACATCGCGCCCGGGCCGGTGATGTCGAGCAGCACCGGGAACACCAGGGCCACGGCCATGTTGAACAGCCAGTTGAACACCAGGCAGATGCCCACCGCCGAACCGCGCATCCGCAGCGGGAACAGCTCGGGCAGCATCACCCACTGCACCGGACCCCAGGACACCGCGAACGAGGCGATGTAGACCACGATGCTGCCCAGCGTGACCGCCACCAGCAGCGGACCGTAGGACAGACCGGCGACGTTGGCGATGCCCAGCGCCAGCATCGACACCAGCATGCCGATGCTGCCCACCGCCAGCAGCGACTTGCGGCCCGCGCGGTCGATCAGCCGCAACGCGGGCAGCGTCATGAGCACGTTGACCAGGCCGATGCCGACGTTGGCCAGGATCGCGCCGGAAGTGCCGAAACCGAGCGTGGTCAGCAGCGTCGGGGCGTAGTAGATGATCGTGTTGATGCCGATGAAGTTCTGGAAGAACACCAGTCCCAGGCCCAGCAGCACGACGCGGCGCAGCCTCGGGGTCAGCAGCTCGCGGATGCCGACGGCGTTCTCGGCTTCCTTCTCCTTGTCGGCGGCGCGGATCTCGTCGAGCTCTTCCTCGATCTCCTCGGCGCGGACGCCGCGCAGCTTCGTCAGCACCTCGCGGGCCTGATCGGCCCGGCCGTGCTTGACCAGCCAGCGGGGGCTCTCCGGTTGGAAGTAGATGCCGATGCCCAGCAGCACCGCCGGAACCGCTCCCAGGCCCAGCATCCAGCGCCAGGCCCCGCTGTCGGCCAGCGCGTAGTCGGTGATGTAGGCGACCAGGATGCCCACGGTCACCAGCAGCTGCATCAGCGAGGTCAGGCCGCCGCGCGACTGCTTCGGCGCCAGCTCGGTCAGGTACAGCGGCACGACCACCGAGGCGATGCCGACACCGATGCCGATGACGAACCGGAAGGCCACCAGCGTCCACGCGGTGGTCGCCAGCATCGCGCCGACCGTGCCCAGGGTGAACACCACGGCGGCCCACAGGATCAGCTTCCGCCGCCCCCACGCGTCGGCGAGGCGGCCGGACGCGCCGGCACCCGCCATCGCGCCCACCAGCAGGCCGCTGACCACGAGCCCCTGCTGGAACGGGGACAACGGGATGTCCTGCTTGATGAACAGCATGGCACCGGAGATCACACCGGTGTCATAACCCCACAGAATTCCGCCCAGCGCCCCGAATATCCAGATCAGGGCGTTGCGCGTGCGCGAACGCTCCGTCGCGGGGGTGGTTGGCGTCATTGCTCGAAACCCTTCGTCGGACTCAGAAGTTGGGGAGTCCCGGTGATGGGGGTGGGGAGGTTTTCATGAAAACTTCCCCACCCCATCGCGGCGGAACCCCGGTTGCTCGTTACCGGGCCGGGGCCACGTGGATCTTGTGGCCGTCACCGGACCGGAAGCGGGCGATCGCCTCGTCGTAGTCGGCCAGCGGCAGGGTCGCCGACACCAGTGACTCGACGTCGACCGTGCCGGAGGCCACCAGCTCGATCGCGGGCTGGAAACCCCGGTGCACGGCCATCGATCCGAGGATGTCGATCTCCTCGTGGTAGACCCGGAACGGCGAGAAGCTGGCCCGCGCATTCGGGTCGGCGACGCCGAACTGCAGGAACGTGCCGCCCTTGCGGACCCGGCCGAGACCGTCCTCGATGGCCGGGACCGCGCCGGTGGCGTCGATGACCACGTCGTAGCCGTCGGGCTGCTCCAGCGCGTCGGCGTCGGTGGTGGCGCGGTCGGAGGCGTAGGACAGCGCGAAGTCCAACCGGGACGCGTTGAGGTCCACGGTGGACACCGACGCCGCCCCGGCCCGGCGCACCAGCGACGCCATGAGCAGGCCCATCGTGCCCGCGCCGTAGATGAGGTAGTGCGAGCCGGGCAGCCGCGGCAGCCGGCTCAGGCCGTGCACCGCGCAGGACAGCGGCTCCACCATCGCCCCGGCGGTGTAGGACACCGTCGAGGGCAGGGCGAAGCAGATCCCCGCCGGCACGGCCACCAGCTCGGCCGCCGACCCCGCCTTGCTCACGCCGATGGCGTCCCAGACCGTGCACAGGTTCCCGCGCCCGGCCCGGCACCAGCGGCAGGTGCCGCACGGCAGGTTGGGGTCCACCGCGACGCGGTCGCCGACCGCGATCCCGCTGACGCCCTCGCCGAGTTCGACGACCTCGCCGGCGAACTCGTGCCCGGGGGTCAACGGGTGGTCGGTGGGCAGCACCCCGTCGACCAGGTGCAGATCCGTCCCGCACAGCCCGCTGGCGTGCACCCGCACGAGCACCTGCCCGGCGGCCGGTTCGGGGTCTGCGACGTCCTTCACGACGACCTGACCTGGTCCTTCGATCACTACGGCTTGCACGATCACTCATCCCGTCACGCTGGCTCGCACCGCTGCGGGGGATCGCCGAACAGGCCGCCCCGGCGCGGTGTGCCGCACAAACTAGTTTTCGGTTAAGCGCTTAGGCAAGCGCTTAACCTGATGGTAAATTCCCAGCCGGAAACGGGAACGAGGGAGTTGCGCGTGGCCACGCTCGCAGATGTCGCACGAGTCGCCGGGGTGTCGTCGGCGACGGTGTCCTACGTGCTCAACGGAACCCGGAAGGTGCGGCCGGAGACGGAACGCGCCGTGCGCGCGGCCGTCGAGGAGGTCGGCTACATCCAGAACACCCTGGCCCGCTCGCTGGCCACCGCGCGGACCCTGTCGATCGGGGTGGCGATCTCCTCGGCGAGCAACCCGTACTTCACCGAGATCCTGCAGGGAATCGAGGCCGAGGCCGTCGACCGCGGCTACAGCCTGCTGGTGGCCGACCCGCGCGACGACCCCGATCACGAGCTGCGCGTCGTCTCCCACCTGCACCAGCGACGCATCGACGGGATCGTGCTGGCGCCCTCCCCCGACCCGTCGAGGACGATGCGCTACCTCGCCGACCACGACGTTCCCACCGTGCTGGCCGACCGCGTCATCGCGGGCGGCTACGACCAGGTCAGCACCGACAACACCGAGTCGACGGCCTCGCTGGTCGACCACCTCGCCGCGCTGGGCCACCGGCGGATCGGGTTCGTGGCCGGGCTCGCCGGGTTGAGCACCACCGACGAGCGGCTGGCCGGTTACCGGGAAGGATTGCGCCGCAACGACATCGACGACGACCCGGAGCTGTGCCGGGAGGGTTCGTCGGAGTCCGAGGCCGCGCGGCGCGCCGCCTCCGAACTGCTCACCGGCTCACGCCCGGCCACCGCGATCATCGCGGCGAACAACGCGATGACGATCGGCGCCATGCGGGCCGTGCGGGACCTGTCGCTGAGCGTGCCGGACGACGTGGCGCTGGTGGCCTTCGACGACTTCCCGTGGGCCGACCTGTTCGCACCGCGGCTGACCGCGATCGCCCAGCCCAGCCGCGAGGTCGGCGCCGAGGCCCTGCGGCTGCTGCTGGACAGGCTGGACGATCCCGGCCGCGACCCGGTCGAGGTGCGGCTGGAATCCCGGTTCGTGCACCGGGATTCCTGCGGCTGCGCTGCTACTGCTTGAGCCCGGTGCCGTGGACGGCGTGCTGCTCGATCACGGCCAGCTCGTCGTCGGTGAGCTCCGGGAAGCGCAGGGCCTCGACGTTGTGGTCGAGCTGCCACACCGAGCTCGCGCCGATGAGCGCCGAGGTGACCTCCGGGCGGCGCAGCACCCACTGCAGCGCCAGCTGGGCCAGCGACTGGCCGCGCTGCCGGGCGAGGTCGTTGAGGGCGGCCGCGCGGGTGCGGTAGGTGTCGTCGATGACGTCGGGCGACAGGAACGCGCTGTTCTCGGCGCGCGCACCGGACGGGACGCCCTGGAGGTACTTGCCGGTGAGCAGCCCCTGGGCCAGCGGCGAGTACACGACGAGGCCGAAGCCGTCGTCGGCGGCGAGGTCGAGCAGCCCGTTGTTCTCCGGCGTGCGGTCGAACATCGAGTAGCGGGGCTGGTGGACCAGCAGCGGCACCCCGGCCTCGCGCAGCAGCTCGGCGGTGCGGTGGGCGCGGTCGGGCTGGTAGTTGGAGATGCCGACGTAGAGCGCCTTGCCCTGCTGCACGGCGCTGACCAGCGCTCCCACCGTCTCCTCCAGCGGCGTGGACTCGTCGGGGCTGTGGCTGTAGAACACGTCGACGTAGTCGGTGCCGAGGTCCCGCAGGCTGTGGTCCAGCGAGGACAGCAGCGACTTGCGGGAGCCGCCCTTCTGGTACGGGCCGGGTCCGATGGGGTTGCCGGCCTTGGTCGACAGGATCAGCTCGTCGCGGTGCGGTGCCAGGTCCTTGGCGAGCACCCGGCCGAAGAACTTCTGCGCGGCGCGGTGCGGCGGGCCGTAGCGGTCGGCGTTGTCGAAGTGCGTGATGCCCAGGTCGAAGGCGTGCAGCACGATCTCGCGCTGCGTCTCGAAGGCGTAGTCGGTGCCGAACTTCTGCCACAGGCCGAAGGAGAACGCGGGCAGGTCCAGCCCGGACGCGCCCGCGCGGCGGTACTGCATGTGCTCGTAGCGGTCGTCGGCCGCCGCGTAGGTCTTCTCGAACGCCCCGTGGCCCATCGGTTCCCTTTCCTCCGCTCTGCCGGTTTCGGCCGGATGCGTCCGGCCGTCGCAGGCTCATGCAACCACTTCGGACGACGCGGGGCAGCTGATCGTCTCGGGTCTCACAACCGGCGAAGCCACGCGCGGCGCGGTTCGGCGGGCGAGGGGTTTCACATCTTCCGGGTCAGGGCGCGGGGAAGGCGAGCATCCGGTCGTCTCCCGGTGCGGGATCGCCGCGACCGTCGGTGTTGCTGGTGAGCACGCGCAGCGTGCCGTCGGGCGCGACGGCGACGTCGCGCAGCCGCCCGAACCCGCCGACGAAGTGCTCGGTGGAGGTGCCCGGCTCGCGCAGCGGGACCTCGCGGAGCCGTTCGCCGCGCAGGTTCGCCAGGTAGAGCGCATCCCCGTGCACCGCGATCCCGCTGGGGCTGGCCACGTCGGTGGCCCACTGCTGCACCGGGTCGGTGAGGCCCGGTCGCCCGCCGATCCCTTCGACGGTGGGCCAGCCGTAGTTGGAGCCGGGTCGGATGATGTTGAGCTCGTCCCAGGTGTTCTGCCCGAACTCCGAGGCGTAGAGCGTGCCGTCGGGTCCCCAGGCGAGACCTTGGACGTTGCGGTGGCCGTAGGTCAGCACCAGCGACCCGGGGAACGGGTTGTCCGGCGGGACGCCGCCGTCGGGCGTCATGCGCAGGATCTTGCCGCCGAGGCTGCCCAAGTCCTGGGCCGAGGCGCTGTTGCCCGCGTCGCCGACGGCGGCGTGCAGCATCCCGTCCGGGCCGAACGCGATCCGTCCGCCGTCGTGGTAGCTCGCCGAGGGCAGCCGGTCCAGGATCGTGCGCTCGGGGCCGAGCCGGAACGAGCCGGGTTGGCCGAGCAGCGGGTAGCGCTGGATGCGGTTGCCGTCCTGGCCGGTGGAGTAGGCGTAGAGGTTCCCGTCGCGCAGCGCCAGCCCGAGCAGGCCGCTCTCCCCTGACGCCACCACGCCGGGGATCACGCCGACCTCGCGGGCGCGCCCGGCCGGGTCGATCTCGACGATCCGGCCGGTGTCGCGCTCGCTGATGATCGGCGTGTCGCCCGCGAACACCACCGACCACGGCGTGGTCAGACCTTCGACCGCCGCGGGCTCGACGGCGTCCGCCGGGGCCGGTTCACCCGCGCAGGCGGTCGTCGTGATCAGCAGCGCGAGAACCGCTGCCGCGAGCCGTGATCGCATCGCCGCTCCCCCGTCCCAATTCTCCTGTTCCTCACGGTAGTGCCTGAGCCGTGAGGTCGGTGTGGGTTCGGGTGTCGCGGAGTTCGCCGAGGCGCTGCCGGTAGCGCTGCACGGAGTCGAGCTTGATCTGCTCGTAGCCGCGGATCAGGTCGGGCAGCTCGGCGAGCTCCACCGCTCCGGGCAGCGTCGTGTCGGTGAGGCTCGGCAGGCCCTCCTCGACGGCCCGGCGGTATTCGCCGATGAGCTCGCGCTCGACCTTGCGGACGTGGGCGCGGCCGAACGGGTCGAACGGGGTTCCCCGCAACCCGCGCATGCCCCGCAGCACGCGGAACACCGGCCGGAACCACGGGCCGAGCGCGATCTTGCGTCGCATGCCCAGCGCCCGCAGCAGCGGCGGGTGCAGCCGGTAGCTGACCCGCGCGCCCGCGCCCCACTGCTCGCGCACCCCGGCCAGCACCTCCGGGTCCAGCGACAGGCGCGCCACCTCGTACTCGTCCTTGTAGGCCATGAGCTTGAACAGGTTCCGGGCCACCGCCTCGGTCAGCTCCTCGGTCCCGGTGGCCGCGTGCTCGCGGTCGCGGACGTGGTGCACGAAGCGGCGGTAGTCCTCGGCGTAGCGGGCGTTCTGGTAGGCGGTGAGCTCGGCGGTGCGGTCCGCGATGAGCTCGTCGAGGCCGCGCGGGGCGCTCTCGGTCTCCACCGGTCCCGCCACGGCGTTGCGGCCGTGGGCGAAGGCAGCGAGGTTCTCCTCGACGCGAACGCCGTTGAGGCGGATCGCCCGCTCCACCGCCTCCGCCGACAGCGGCAGCGCCCCGGCTTGGAACGCGGCGCCGACCAGCAGCATGTTGGCGAACTGCTCGTCGTCGAAGAGCTCCAGCGCCAGGCGGTCGGCGTCGACGTGGTGAGCGCGGCGGACGTGCTCGGCGACGGCCGAGCGGATCCGGTCCTGCTCGGGGAACGTGACCGACGGGTCGACGACCATGTGCCCGGTGGGGACCTCCGCGGTGGACACCACGGCGATCGTGCGGTCGGGGTCGGTGGCCTTGAGCTGGGTGGGGTCGGTGGCCACCAGCGAGTCGCAGCCCAGGTAGAGGTCGCACTCGCCGTCGGCGAGCTTGGCGGCGCGGGCGATCGGGCCGTCGCTGATCTTGACGTCGGAGACCACCGCACCGCCCTTCTGCGCCAGCCCGGTCTGGTCCAGGGCGCGCACGTGCCTGCCGTCGAGGGAGGCGGCCGTGGCCAGCACCTGCGCCACCGTCACCACCCCGGTACCACCAACCCCGGTAATCCGCACCGTGAAGTCCTTCTCCGAAACCTCCGGCACGGGGCTCGGTGTTGTGGGTAGGTGACAGTTTTCATGAAAACCGTCCTCCCCCGGAGACCGGGAAGTTTTCATGAAAACTTCCCCACTCGTGGGGACGCGCGACCTCGTGGAGGTGTCTCGTGGACCTGGAAGGGGACAGTTTTCATGAAAACTGTCATCACCGACGGGACGTCGGTCCCCGGGGAATTGACCCCCTGAGACCGCGCAGTTCTCATGAAAACTGTCCCGTCCCCTGGAGT
This sequence comes from Saccharopolyspora ipomoeae, assembly GCF_029952525.1. GTDB lineage: Bacteria > Actinomycetota > Actinomycetes > Mycobacteriales > Pseudonocardiaceae > Saccharopolyspora > Saccharopolyspora ipomoeae. The sequence continues at coordinate 73,834 of NZ_JASAOF010000009.1, read as the reverse complement.
TCTTCCCGGGGACGACGGTGAGGAACGACGGGCAGTCGCCGTCGAGGCAGGAGTAGTCGAGGTTGCAGGAGGACTGGTGGATCCGGGTCTTGCGGCCGAACTCGGTGTCGACCGGGCGCACCGACAGGCAGTTGGACTTCTGCCCGCAGTCGCCGCAGCCCTCGCAGACCCGCTCGTTGATCACGACCTTGGTCTCCGGCGTGGGCAGGGTGCCGCGCTTGCGCTTGCGGCGCTTCTCCGCCGCGCACTCCTGGTCGTGCACCAGCACGGTCACGCCCCGCTCACCGGCGAGCTCGGTCTGGACGGCGACGAGGTCGCCCCGGTCGCGCACGTCGACCCGGATCCCCTCGCGGCGCAACGCCTTCCGGATGCGGTCGGGCTGGTCGCCGGTCACGACCACGCGGGTGACGCCCTCGGCGAGCACCGTGCGCACCAGCTGCGCGAGCCCGCCGCCGCCGACCGCGTCCTGGCCGCCGGTCATCGCGACGGTCGAGTTGAACAGGACCTTGAACGTCATCGACACCCCGGCCGCCACGGCGGCGCGGATGGCGAGGCTGCCGGAGTGGGCGAAGGTGCCGTCGCCGAGGTTCTGCAGGTAGTGGGTGTGGCGGACGAACGGCGCCATGCCGATCCAGTGCGCGCCCTCCCCGCCCATCTGGCTGAGCCCGGTGACCGAGCCGACCTGCTCCTCCGGCATGAGCAGCACCATAGCGTGGCAGCCGATGCCGCCGCCGACCAGCGCGCCCTCCGGGGGCGCGGTCGAGGAGTTGTGCGGGCAGCCGGAGCAGAAGTACGGGGTGCGGGCGGCGAGCGGCAGCGCGATCCGCTCCGGCCGCTTGCCGACCTGCTTGAGGTGGTCGAACCCGTTGTCCTGCAACCGCTTCCGGAGGCCGGTGGCCACCGCGATCGGGTCTAGCTCGCCGACGTCGCTGAACAGCCGCGCGCCCTCGGGATCGCGCTTGCCGGTGACGCGCGGGGTGTCGGGCGCCCCGTAGAGCACGTCCTTGACCGCGACCTCCAGGAACGCGCGCTTGTCCTCGACCACCACGATCTCGTCGAGGCCGCGCGCGAACTCGCGCACGACCCCCGGTTCCACCGGCACGATCGCGCCGAGCTTGAGCAGCCGGATTCCCGCGCTCTCCCAGTCGGATTCGGTCAACCCCAGCGAGTCCAGGGCTTGGCGGACGTCGAGGTAGGTCTTGCCCGCGGCGACGATGCCGACCCGCGCCGCGCCGCGCGCGCCCAGCAGGCGGTTGACGCCGCTGCGCCGCAGGTACTCCAGCGCGATCGGCAGCCTGACCTGCTGGAAGCTGCGCTCCAGCCCGGCCAGGTCGGCACCGAGCAGCCGCGCGTGCGGGACGTGGGAGTAGGCGCGCAGCCCGCCGGGCAAGCCGTCCATCCCGGGCGGCGCCCAGTGCGGGTCGAGAAGGGCGGTGGAGGCGCCGTCGGCGACGTTGGTGGCGATCTTCATGGCCGTCCACAACCCGGAGGCGCGGGAGAGCTCGACGGCGTGCAGGCCGTGCTCCAGGACCTCCTGCGAGTCGGCCGGGTAGAAGGTCGGCAGCTGCAGGTCCGCCAGCGCCGGCTCCGACGAGCAGGGGACGCTGGAGGACTTCGCGCTCGGGTCGTCGCCGACGAGCGCGACCACGCCGCCGGTCGGTGCGGTGCCGGTCATCGCCGCGTGCCGGATCGCGTCCGTGGCCCGGTCCAGCCCGGGCGCCTTGCCGTACCAGAAGCCGGTGACGCCGTCGGTGCTCAGCTCGGCGACCTGCCCGGCCAGCTGCGTCCCGGCGAGCGCGGTGGCGGCGAGCTCCTCGTTGAGGGCGGGCGCGTGCACGATTCCGTGCTCGTCCATGAGCCGGGAGCGGCGCTGGATCTCCAGGTCGTAGCCCGCCAGCGGCGAACCTTCGTAGCCGCTGACGTACAGCGCGCCGTCGTGGCCGCGGCTCCGGTCGTGGCGGCTGCGGTCGAGCAGCACGCGCACCAGCGCCTGCACCCCGGTCAGGTACACCGCGCCGTCCTCGGCCAGGTAGCGGGAGTCGAGCGAGACCGGTTCGCGGGTGGGCGTGCTCATGGCCGGCACTCCTTCGTGCGCGTCGTGGACGAGACGCCGGTCACGTTAGGCAGGGTTTCCCGATTGCTCAACAGTTCGCCGAAAAACTCGTCCAGTGGTGCGGAGTTTCGCCGAAAACACCGCCAGCACATGGGCCATCGGCCACATCGTATGTACTTCTGGTGCACAACCGGCAGTCGAGCGCTGATCGTCTGGTCACCTGGCACCCGCTGGCCACCTCGGACGGTGATCGACTGAACACATGGCCCATAATCTGCCGCCGGTATTTACGCACTGGACACCGCCGGTTACGTTTCCGCACCGCAGCGGCCCACCCGAAGCCGTCCCGACAACGACGTCCACTCGCTCAACGCCGAGCGCCACCACGGGATGTACCGCACATGACAGACACGCTGATCCTGCTCAACACCGCGTTCGCGATCCTCGCCGCGGTCCTGATGATCATCCGATTCCGGGTCAATCCCGTGATCGCCCTGCTGCTCAGCGCCTCCTACCTGGGCATGACCTCCGGCCTCGGGGTCGACGGCACGATCGAGGCCATCACCAAGGGCTTCGGCGACCTGATGGCGGAGATCGGCCTGCTCATCGCCTTCGGCGTGCTCGCGGGTTCGCTCCTGCAGCGCTCCGGGGCCATCGAGCGGCTCATCGAGGTGCTGCTGCACCGAATCGGCCCGAAGCGCATGCCCTACGCGCTGTCGGTCAGCCTCGCCACCATCCTGCAGTCGATCTTCCTGGACGTGCTGGTGGTCATCGTCGCGCCGCTGGCGCGCGGACTCGGCGCGCGGATCGGCAAGGCCGGCACGCCCCGGATGATCTCGGCCATGGCCATCGGCATGGAGGTCGGCGTCGTCATGGTCGTGCCGGGCATCGCCACCCTGGCCCTGGCCGGGGTGCTCGGCGTGCCGCTGGGCACGATGCTGCTGCTCGGTCTGCTCGTCGCCGTGCCCACCACCGTCATCTCGGTGGCGATCATGCAGTTCGTGTTCCGCCGCGGCTGGTGGGACGAGACCAAGGACGAGCAGCCCGCACCCGTCGACACCGAACCGTCGGAGACCGGTGGCGGCGCCGGGACCGCGACGAAGGTCCGCACCGGCCGGCCCGCGCTGATCCTGCTGTTCGCGCCGGTCCTGGTGGCTCTCGCGCTCATCGCGACCGGCGCGATCCTGGACATCGCCGAGGTGGAGATCGCGCCGCTGTCGTTCGTCTGCGAACCCGTCATCGCGCTGCTGGTGGGCCTGATCGGCACGATTCTGGTGACCCGGCGGGCCGTGGGCAAGACCGCGATGGACGAGGCGCTGCGCACCGGTTTCCGGGAGAGCGGGCAGATCCTCATCCTCAACGGCGTCGGCGGTTCGCTGGCGCTGACCATCAAGAACATCGGCCTCGGCGAGATCCTCGGCCAGCACTTCTCGGCCAGCACCGCCTTCCCGCTGCTGATGGTCTGGGTGGTGGCGGCGATCCTGCACGTCGCGGTCGGCTCGGTGTCGATCTCGGCGATCACCGCGGCCGGCATCCTCGCGCCGCTGGCGCCGGTGATCGGGCTGGACACGGTGTGGATCGCGCTGGCGGCCGGGGCGGGCTCGCTGTTCGCCATCCACGTCACCAGCAACACGTTCTGGCTGCTGCAGTCGCTGACCGGGCTGACCACGCGCGGCACGCTCAAGACCTTCTCCGGGTCGGTGTCGGTGGCCTCGGTCGTGGCGATCGCGGTGATCATCCCGCTGTCGATGGCGCTGGGATGAGCCGTTCAGCGCCCGAGCTCGTCGTGCATCTTGCGGATCAGCGGCGAGATCCGCGGCATGATCCGCCTGCTGAGCACGACCTCGGTGGAGATCCGCTCGACGCCGTCCACGGCGATGATCTGCTGCAGGACTTCCTCCAGGCCCGCGTTGTCCTTGGCGACCACCCGGCACAGCAGGTCGGAATCACCGGCGACGGCGTTGGCCTCGATGAGCTCGGGGATGCCGCGCAGCCCGTCGAGGGCGTCGTCGAGCTTGCCCTGCTTGAGGTTGACCCGCACGTAGGCCAGGCCCGAGTAGCCCATCGCGGCCGGGTCGAACTGCGGGCGCCAGCTGATCAGCACGCCGAGCCGCTGCAGCTTGTCCACCCGGGACTGCGCGGTCGCCCGCGCCACGCCGAGGCGGCGGGCGTACTCGCGCACACCGGCGCGGGGTTCCTCGGCGATGAGCCGGAGCACCGCCATGTCCAGCGGCTCGAACAGGGATGCCATGCGCACTCCTCGGGGTCGCGATCGCCATCGTTGTACCAGATGTCCACCCGCGAGGTCGCCCGATGAACCAACAGCACGAGGAGGGGGCCGTGGCCCGCACGCTGGCCGAGAAGGTCTGGGACGCGCACGTGGTGCGCTCCGACGGGGCGCAGGACCTGCTGTACGCGGACCTGCACCTGCTGCACGAGATCAACACGCCGATCGCCTTCGACGGGCTGCGCGCCGCCGGGCGCACCGTCCGCCGCCCGGACCTGACGCTGGGCACCGAGGACCACCTGGTGCCCACGCAGGACCTGTTCAAGCGCATCGAGGAACCCGCGATGCGGCGGCAGGCGGCGCTGCTGGCCGAGAACTGCGCGGAGTTCGGCATCGAGGTCTACCGGCGCGGCGATCCCGAGCGCGGCATCGCCCACGTCATCGGCCCCGAGCTCGGGCTGGTGCACCCGGGCATGACCGTCGTGTGCTGCGACTCGCACACGACCACGATGGGCGCGTTCGGCGCGCTGGCGATGGGCATCGGGACCTCGCAGGTCGAGCACGTGCTGGCGACCCAGACGTTGCCGCTGACCCGGCCGAAGACGATGCGCGTCACCGTCACCGGACGTCTGGGCGAGGGCGTCACCGGCAAGGACCTGATCCTCGCGCTCATCGCGAAGATCGGGACCCTGGGAGCCCAGGGGCACGTCGTGGAGTACCAGGGCACGGCGATCGAGGCGCTGTCGATGGAGGCGCGGATGACGGTGTGCAACATGACCGTCGAGGCCGGGTCCCGAGCGGGCATGATCGCGCCCGACGACACCACGATCGCCTACCTGCGCGACCGCCCGCACGCCCCCACCGGCGCGGACTGGGACGCCGAGGTGGCCCACTGGCGGTCGCTGCGCTCCGACGACGACGCCGTCTTCGACTCCGAGGTGGTGCTCGACGGGGACGCGATCCGCCCGTTCGTCACCTGGGGCACCAACCCCGCGCAGGGCGTGCCGATCGACGCGACCGTGCCCGACCCGTCATCGTTCGCCGACCCGCAGGAGCGGGCGGCGGCCGAGAAGGCGCTGGCCTACATGGATCTGAGCCCGGGCACGCCGCTGCGCGAGGTCGCCATCGACGCGGCGTTCATCGGCTCGTGCACCAACGGCCGCATCGAGGACCTGCGCGCCGCCGCCCAGGTGCTGCGCGGGCGCACCGTCGCGCCCGGCGTCGAGGTCTACCTCGTGCCGGGCTCGGACAAGGTGCGGCAGCAGGCCGTGGCCGAGGGGCTCGACGAGGTGTTCACCGCCGCCGGGGTGCAGCTGCGGACCTCCGGGTGCTCGCTGTGCGCGGCGGTCAACGAGGACCGGCTGCGGCCCGGGCAGCGGGCCGCCTCCACCAACAACCGCAACTTCGAGGGCCGCCAGGGCAAGGGCGCGCGCACCCACGTCGTCTCCCCCGCCGTGGCCGCCGCCAGCGCCGTCACCGGCCGCCTCACCGCACCGACGGATCTGGAGCACTGATGGAGAAGTTCACCGTCCACACCGGACAGGCCGCGCCGCTGCGCGCGGGCGACGTCGACACCGACCAGATCATCCCGGTGCGGTTCCTGACCCGGTTGACCAAGTCCGGTTACGGCCGGGACCTGTTCGCCGACTGGCGCGAGGACCCGGAGTTCGTCCTCAACGTCGAGCCGTACTCGTCGGCCACGATCCTGGTCGCGGGCCCGAACTTCGGCACCGGATCGTCCCGCGAGGGCGCGGTCTACGCGCTCACCGACTACGGCTTCCGCGCCGTCATCGCTCCCCGCTTCGGCGACATCTTCGCCGGCAACGCCCACCAGAACGGCCTGCTGCCGGTGGTCGTCCCGATCCAGGTCGTCGAGCGCCTGTGGCACCTCCTGGAATCCGACCCCGCGGCCCCGATCACGGTCGACCTCGTCGAGCAACGCGTCCGCGCCGAGGGAGTGGACGAACCCTTCCCCGTCGACCCCGACGTCCGCCACCGCCTCCTCGAAGGCCTCGACGACATCGGCCTCACCCTCCAACACACCGACGACATCGCCACCTACGAAACCACCCGCCGCCCAGCGCTCCCCACCACCACTCGCCACTGACCGCCCCCTCCAGGGGGTGCGGAGGGTGTCAGCGCTGCGGAGGGGACGGTTTTCCCTCGAATCACCCATGATCAACGTCCGTTTTGTCCGGTCAATTCGAGGAAAAACCGTCCCCTGGTGACGCCCGCGCTCCTCGCAACGGAGGAACCAGGTGCTGGAGATGGCGATGGGCGCCGCGGAGGCGGCGCCCATCGGGTCGGCGGGGTGGTTGTTCCGGGATTGGCTGGGTTCGGTCAGGGGGTTGTTGTTGCGACGGGGCTGGGGGTTTCGGCAGTGCGGCGGTGGGCTTCTGCGCGTTCGGGCTTGCCCCAGGTCTCGCGGGTGAGGAGGGCTGCCGCGAGGCCGAGGAGGGCGTAGGCGCCGAAGAGGAGCGCCGGGCCCATCCAGCCGAGCCAGAGGAACAGCAGCGTCGTGGTGAACGGGGTGAGGCCGGAGATCATGGCCGAGATCTGGTAGGCCAGGGAGGCGCCCGACGAGCGGGTCTTGGCCTGGAAGAGCTCCGGGAACCAGGCGCCCTGGGAACCCGCCAGGGCGTTCTGGCAGATGACGTACGAGATCACGATCGTGATGATCACCGCGATCAGGGTGCCGGTGTTGACCAGCAGGAACATCGGGATCGCCCACAGCGCGCTGAACAGCGTGACCCAGACGTAGACCGAGCGGCGACCGACGTGGTCGGTGAGCCACCCCCACGCGATGGTGGCCGCGATGCCGATGCCGGACGCGATGCACAGGGCGAGGATCGTCTCACCGCTGGTCGCCAGCTCCTCCTCCTTGAGGTAGGAGATCATGTAGGTGATGGCCACGGCGTAGCCCGCGGTCTCGGCGACGCGAAGACCGATGCCGCGCAGCAGGTTCCGCCAGTCGTTCCGGATGACCTCGACGATCGGCGCCTCGGCGATCTCACCGCGCTCCTTGACGTCCTCGAACACCGGTGACTCCGGCACCTTCGAGCGCACGATCAGGCCGATGATCACCAGCAGCAGGCTCGCCAGGAACGGCACCCGCCACGCCCAGTCGCCCGGCAGCGCCACCGACCCCAGGAACACCAGGTTCGCCAGCAGCAGACCGATCGGGAACCCGGACTGCACGACTCCGGTGAACGCGCCCTTGCGCAGCAGCGGGGCGTGCTCGTAGGTCATGAGGATCGCCCCGCCCCACTCCGCGCCGTAGGCGATGCCCTGGATGATCCGCACCGTCACCAGCAGCGCGGGCGCGAGCAACCCGGCCTGGGCGTAGGTGGGCAGCAGGCCGATGGCGAAGGTCGCCAGCCCCATCACGATGAGCGAGGCCACCAGCACCGGCTTGCGGCCGATCCGGTCACCGAGGTGACCGCCCACGACGCCGCCGAGCGGCCGGGCGATGAACCCGACGCCGAGCGTGGCGAACGCCGACAGGGTCCCGACGATCGGTGAGGCGTTGGGGAAGAACGCGTCGCCGAAGTACAGGGCCGCGGCGGTGCCGAACCCGATGAAGTCGTAGCTCTCGATGACGGCGCCGGCCGTCGATCCCCACGCCACCCGATGTCTGTCCGGGGTGCCGTGCACCGGGTCGCCCGCGCGCTGGGGTTCCGCGCTCATCACTCACCTCTTCGTTGGGGTAGTCGAACGATGGGGACACCGGCCTCCCGGTGTCAACACAACCGGAGATATTCGGCTTGATCGCCTTCATTGTCAACACCCACCTGACAGCGAACTTGCGCCTATAACCGGGGCTTATCCGCCCACTTGCCACTTGGGGCTTGCCTGTCGACATCTCGCTGTTAACATCTCCGGCGACCGTCGCTTCGAGGAGGAAGTCGTGACCGACCGGTGGCCGGGATGTTCGTCCATCAGCTTTCGCCACCTCGGCCTGGCCGAGGCCCTGGCCGTCATCGCCGAGTGCGGCTTCACCGAGATCGACCTCGGGGCGTTGCCGGGCGTGTGCGACCACGTGCAATACGAGCTGACCGAGACCGCCGTGACCGAGGTGGTCGCGACCGTGCGCGCGAGCGGCCTGGCGGTGCGCTCGGTCAACGGCGACGTCGGTGACCTCAACCGGGTCCTCGACGAGCGCGAGACCGAGCAGCGGGCCGCGCACCTGGACCGGCTGCTGGACCTCACCGCGGGCTGCGACGCCCGGGCGCTGGTGCTGCCCTGCGGCGCGCAGTCACCCGACCCCGTCACCGGCCTGGAGGCCGACCTGGACCGGGTCGCCGCCGAACTCGCCCGCGCCGCCGAGCGAGCACGCGAGCACGACCTGGAGATCTGGGTGGAAGCACCGCACTTCTTCCGGCTGTGCGGTGACGTGGACCGGGCCGCGCGGCTCGTCGAGCGGCTCGACCCGGCGATCGGGCTCGTGCTCGACACCAGCCACATCGCCGCGTCCGGCTCCTCCCCCGCCGCGTTCGCCCGGCGGTTCGCCGACCGGATCACCCACGTCCACCTCCGCGACGCCACGCCCGGCGGCATCAACCACAGCATCGGCAACGGGATCGTCGACTTCCCCGCGACCTTCGCGGCGCTGCGCGAGATCGGCTACCGCGGCGGGTGCGCCCTCGAACTCGAAACCCGCGACGTCACCGACGCCGAGCGGCCCGCCGCCGCCGTCAAGGCCGCGGACTACATCGCCTCCCTCCGCTGACACCGAAGGACCTGGAGAACCCCATGAGCAGCATTCAGCGCACCGCCGTCGTGACCGGGGCGGGAGCTCCGCGCGGCATCGGCAAGGCCACCGCGCTCCGCTACGCCCGGCAGGGCTGGGCGGTGGCGGTGCTCGACCTCGACGAGCAGGCCGCCAAGCAGGCCGCCGAGGACATCGCGTCCCAGACCGGCGCCCCGGTGTTCGCCCACCGCGTGGACGTCGCCGACGAGGAGTCGGTCCGCCTGGCCCACGAGGCCGTGGCGGCCGAGGTCGCCGCGGGCCGGTTGCCGGTGGTCGGGGCGCTGGCCAACATCGCCGGCATCACCTCCCCGGTGCCGTTCCTGGAGACCACGCTGGAGCTGTGGAACAAGGTGATGGCCGTCAACGCCACCGGCACCTACCTGGTGACCAAGGCGTTCCTGCCTGAGCTCATCGAGTCCGGCTGGGGCCGCATCGTGAACATGTCCTCGGTGTCGGCCCAGCAGGGCGGCGGCGTGTTCGGCAAGACGCCCTACTGCGCGGCGAAGGCCGCGATCCTCGGCTTCACCAAGTCGCTGGCCAAGGAGCTCGGCGCCGCCGGGATCACGGTCAACGCCGTGGCACCGGGCGCGGTCGAGACCGACATCCGCGCCGAGGCCACCAGCCCCGAGCTCGAAGAGGCCATCACCAGCGGGATCCCGATCGGCAGGCAGGCCACGACCGAGGACGTGGCGGCCGTGATCACCTGGCTGTCCACTGAGGACGCCGGTTACCTGCAGGGCACCACGATTGACATCAACGGCGGCGCGTTCCTCCACTGAGGACGGATGGGATGACATGACCTACCTGTGGGACGACCCGGCGAACTTCGCCGACGACGCGCTGACCGGCTTCTGCGAGCTGCACGCCGACCTCGTGCGCCAGGTTCCCGGCGGAGCGGTCCGGCGCGGCAGGCCCGAGCGGCCGAAGGTCGCGGTGCTGCCCGGCGGCGGATCCGGCCACTACCCCGCCTTCTACGGCGTGATCGGGCCCGGCCTGGCCGACGGCGCGGTCAGCGGCAACCTGTTCACCTCCCCGTCCGCCCAGGACGCGTGCTCGGTGGCCCGGGCCGCGCACTCCGGTGCCGGGGTGGTGTTCAGCTACGGCAACTACGCCGGTGACGTGATGAACTTCGGCCTGGCCGCCGACCGGCTGCGCTCCGAGGGCGTCGAGGTCGAGCACGTCGTGGTCACCGACGACATCGCCAGCGCCCCCGCCGAGGAGTCCGAGCGGCGGCGCGGCATCGCGGGCGACTTCACCGTGTTCAAGCTGATGGGCGCGGCCGCCGAGGAGGGCGCGGAGCTGGCCGAGGTGGTGCGGATCGGGCGGAAGACCAACGGCCGCACCCGCACCATCGGCACCGCCTTCGCGGGCTGCTCGTTCCCCGGCGCGGCCGAGCCGCTCTTCCAGGTGCCGGACGGGCACATGGGCCTGGGGCTGGGCATCCACGGCGAGCCGGGTTTGCGCGACGTGCCGCTGCCTTCGGCGGCCGAGCTGGCCGAGGACTTCGTGGCCCGGGTGCTGGCCGAGAAACCCGACGGCGCCGGGGGCCGGGTGGCGGTGCTGCTCAACGGTCTCGGCGCGGTCAAGCACGAGGAGCTGCTGGTGCTCTGGCGGCACGTGGCCGCGCGGCTGCGCGACTCCGGGCACGTGCCGGTGCTGCCGGAGGTCGGCGAGCTCGTGACCAGCCTCGACATGGCCGGGGTGTCGCTCACCCTGACCTGGCTGGACGACGAGCTCGAACGCCTCTGGACCGCACCGGCCTGGACCCCGGCGTTCCGGCGCGGGCACATCACCGAGGTCCGCGGTGAGGAGACCGTCGACGAACCGGAGGCCGAGACCGTCGGCTACGCACCGGCCGCGGATTCCTCGCGGCGGCTGGCCGAGCACGTCGTGGCCGCGCTGCGCCGGGTCGAGACCGCGGTGCGCGACGCCGAGGACGAGCTGGGCGCGATCGACACCGTCGCGGGCGACGGCGACCACGGCCGGGGCATGGTGCGCGGGGTCTCCGCCGCCGTCGAGGCGGCCGAGCGCGCGCAGCTCGCCGGGGCCGGGGCGGGCGACTGCCTGGCCGCGGCCGGGGACGGCTGGGCCGACCGCGCGGGCGGCACCTCCGGCGTGCTGTGGGGAGCCGGGCTGCGCGCGGCGGGCGAGGTGCTCGGCGAGCACGCCGGGGACGCCGAGATCGCCGCCAAGGCCGTCGACGCGCTGGCCACCCGGATCCGCGAGCTGGGCGGTGCCGAGGTCGGCGACAAGACCCTCGTCGACGCGCTCGAACCGTTCCGCGCGGCGCTGCTCTCGGCGACCACGTCCTCGCTGGTCGAGGCCTGGGGCGAGGCGGCGACCGCCGCCGACCGGGCCGCTCGGGACAGCGCACGGCTGGTGCCCCGCAAGGGCCGGGCGCGGCCGCTGGCCGAGCGCAGCGTCGGAACCCCCGACCCGGGGGCGGTGTCCTTCGCGCTGATCACGAAGGTGATCGGCGACTACCTGACGGGAGCGAGCACATGACCTACCGGATCGTGGTCGGCTGCGACGACGCCGGACTCGACTACAAGGAGCGCATCGCCGAGGACCTGCGCGCCGACCCCCGGGTCGGCGAGGTCATCGACCTCGGCGTGCACCGGGGCGCCGAGGACGTGCACCGCCCCTACCCGGAGATCGGGCTCGCGGCGGGCGAGGCGATCCGCGACGGGCGCGCCGACCGGGCGGTGCTGATCTGCGGCACCGGCATCGGCATGGCGCTGTCGGCCAACAAGGTCGCCGGGGTGCGGGCCACCACCGCCCACGACTCCTACTCCGTGGAGCGCTCGGTGCTGTCCAACAACTGCCAGGTCGTGACGTTCGGCCAGCGCGTCGTCGGTCTCGAACTCGCACGCCGCCTGGTGGCCGAATGGCTCGGTTTCGAGTTCGACCACCAGTCCGCCAGCGCGGCGAAGGTAGAGTTGATTGCCGAGTACGAGCGGTGCTGACACCCGCCGAGGGCGGGCGACCGAGGAGGACGCGAGTGGCGAGCCGTGGTAGCAAGGACGGTCGCAATCTGCGGCAGCAGGCCGTGGACTCGCTGCGCAAGGCCATCACCACCGGCACGTTCCCTCCCGGCACCCACCTCGGCGAGGTCCAGGTGTCCGAGCAGCTCGGCATCAGCCGCGGCACGCTGCGCGAGGCGCTGCGCGAGCTCCAGCAGGAGGGCCTCGTCGAGTACGGCGAGCGGGGGCGCGTCGCGGTCCGCGACATCGACGAGAAGGACATCATCAACACCTTCACCGTCCGCGCCGCGCTCGAAGGCGTCGCGGGCGAGACGCTGGCCGCGAGCCACTACCGCGACCAGCACTGCGCGAGCCTGCGGGCCGCCGTCGACGAGATGGCGGCGGCCGCGCGGGTCTCGCTGGAGGCCCAGATCGTGGCCGACCTGGGCTTCCACGAGATGCTGTGCGAGCTCACCGGCAACGACGCGCTGCTGCGCTCGTGGAAGCTCCTGGAGGGCCCGATGCGGATGTGCATCATGTACCGGGGCCAGGAGCGGGCGGTGTCGAACATGAGCGCCGAACGGCACCTGGAGATCGTCACCGCGATCGAGTCCGGCGACCCGGTCAAGACGCAGACGATCATCCAGGACCACATGGTCGGCGCGGCCCAGGCCCTGCTGTTCGGACCCGTCCGGGCCCGCAAGCCCATCGACATCCTCGAAGGCCGCGAACTCCCCGGTGAGGGCTAATTCTTGCCCATGCGGCGGAGCCGCATTCTCTTCCACCACCTGAGGCACTGGCACCGCCGCGTTGTCTCCTCCGGGGGAACCTGAGCGCCTTCGTGGCGAGTACGCCGGGACGCCGCGTATTCGAATACTCAAGGAGCGGCGCACGGAGTCCACGAAGGCGCTCAGGTTCCGCTACCCGCACCGCCATGCAAAGTGAGCGGAAACCGTTCTCAACCGCGCATCAGGAGGGTTTCGGCGCGGAGGGCGAGCTCCATGTCGAGGCGGTCGTCGGGGTCGGTGAGGCGGTCGCCGAAGAGCTGTTCCAGCTTGTTCATGCGGTAGCGGACGGTTTGCGGGTGGATGCCGAGGCGTTCGGCGAGTTCCCGGGCGCTGCCTCGGGATTGCAGCCAGACCAGCAGGGTTTCGCTGAGGCGGGCGCGCTGCTTGACGGTGAGCTCGTCGAGCGGGGTGAGGCAGCGGGCGCCGATCTGGGTGACCAGGAACTCGTCGCTGAGCAGCCAGAGCGTGGTGAGGTGGTCGGCGCAGCGGGTCAGCGCGCGGTTCGGGAGCACGCCGCGCTGCACCAGGTCGATCGCGTGCCGCGCCCAGCGCAGCGACCGGGCGGCGTCGCCGATCCGGACCTTGGGGGCCATCGCCGCGCGCCGGCCGCCGAGCTCGGCGACCAGGCCCGCCGGGTCGCGCGGCTCGTCGGGGATCAGCAGGCAGGGCGTCGCGCCTTCGAGGTTGACCAGCACGTCGTCGTCCAGACGCGGGTCGTCCGGGTCGTCGGAGACCGGTTCCAGCGCGACCAGGGTGACCCACTCCGGCACGTCCCACCGGGCGCTGTCGGCGAGGTCGCCGACGGACTGCGGTGAGGCGGGCGGTTCGGCCAGCAGCAGTTCGAGCAGCCGTCGCCTGCGCCGGGCCAGGGTGCCCACGGCGCGTTCCTGGGCGGTGGAGTAGCCCTCGAACGACAGCTTCGAGAGGTCGTCGACGTAGGCGAAGATCGCCTCGGCGCACAGGCACATCAGGTCCACCTGCACGTCGAGCTTCTTGCCGAACTCGGCGAAGTGCCGCCAGGCGACGCGCCCGCCCACCCGGTAGGCCGTCTGCAGGCTCTGCAGACCGCGACCGGCGGCGAACTCCAGCTTGCCCATCAGGCGGAAGTACTCCGACCAGTCGTCGGCACCGTCCTCCTCTTCCCGGATGTTGTTGAGCGGCTGGAGGATCGCCTGCTCGATGCCCCGGGTGAAGTACACGCCGAACGCGGTGTCCAGCGGTTGCGCGTACTCCGGGACCACGCCCTGGATCTCGCGCACGATCGCCTTGGCCAGCGGGGTGACGTAGGGGCGGAACCCGTCGGCGATCTCCTTGGGCAGCGCGGTGAACAACTGCCTGGCGCAGCCCTTCTCGACCTGGGGAGCGCTCCTCTCGTTGTGCGGGGCGGAGATCCGGCGTCGGGGATCGGTCCGCCGGCCGACTCCGAACTGGGTTCCTTCGCGCGGCCCTCCTTCGCGGACGGATCCGGATCCGACGTCGATCGCCATCTCTCCCCCAGTCGCAGCAATTTCGGGGCGGTGAATCATTCGGCAACACGCGTGCAATCACGAAAACATATGGACGGCAGCGGGAACTGTCAAACGCACCCCACTCCGACTTTGCGGAAGCAACCGGCGCTTTCGGCTATTCGAGTGGTGGTTCTTCCGGCGGGTGCTAATTTTGCGATTCGCGGTTGTGCCGCGATGACAAAAACCCGTTCCGCACGCGCCGCTCGCCCCTCCGCGCACCCAGTGAACCATCATGACCTGGGAATTGCGAAGAAGCTTCACATCACCATCTTTCCCATATTTCCCCTCTCGGCGCGAGAAAAACCATTCGATGCGACGAACCCGGCCACATCGTCGGTTTTTCCACGAGGTCGACCCGATTCCCGCTAGGCGCCGGATTTGCCGGGTTCCAACCCGAGCGCTGCCGAAAGGACCGGCCACGCCGCGCGCAGTTCCCGTTGCCAGTAGGGCCAATCGTGCGTTCCGCTGGCGTAGAAGTGCGCGGTCACCGCAATTCCCCGCTCCGCGAGCCGGTCGGTGAAGCTCTTCGAGCTCGCCAGCGACGCCGGTTCCAACGGATCCACCGCACCCGGCCGGTCCAGCGGCCCGGTGAGCCCGTTCCCCGCCGAGACGTACAGCCCGACGCCGCGCAGCCGGTCCACGTGGTCGAACGGGTTGTGCGCCGCCCAGATCCGGTGGTCGAGCACCTCGTCCCCCCACAGCGCGTACGGGTTGTACCCCTCCCGCACCAGCAGACCCTTGATCACCGCCGGAGCACCCGGGAACAGCGTGTTCGGGAT
Source organism: Saccharopolyspora ipomoeae (assembly GCF_029952525.1). Taxonomy (GTDB): domain Bacteria; phylum Actinomycetota; class Actinomycetes; order Mycobacteriales; family Pseudonocardiaceae; genus Saccharopolyspora; species Saccharopolyspora ipomoeae. The sequence goes on along the minus strand of NZ_JASAOF010000009.1, from coordinate 58,766 downwards.
GCCGCTGAACGACGCGGCCGCACCGAACGTCCCCGGGTTCCGGTAGGCGTAGGCCAGGGCGCCGTAGCCGCCCATCGACACTCCCGCCACCGCCCGGGAGCTCCCGGCCCGGTAGCCGCGCTCCAGGATCTGGCGCAGCTCGGTGACGTGGAACCGCTCCCAGTCCGGCGCCCCGCGCGCGCCGAAGTTCCACCACGGCGAGTACATCCCGGCCGGTCCCCCGCTGGGCATCACCACCAGCACGTCCTGGTCGGCGGTGAACTCCTCGACGTCGGTGAACCAGGTCCAGCCCTGGTAGTCGGCCGTCTCGCAGCAGCCGTGCAGCAGGTACAGCACCGGCCAGGTCCGGTCCGGCCGCTCCGCCCAGCGGGTGGGCAGCAGCAGCCGGACCACCGCGGCCCCGCCCAGCGCCGGGGAGGCGATCTCCAGGTCCACCTCGCGTTCGTCCACTCTGGACTCCCGGATCACCCGGGCGCCGTCGTCGGCAGCCGGTCCCGGCACCGCCGAGGCCGGAGCGGCCGCCACTGCCAGCAGCAGCGCGATCATCGCCGCGAGGACGCGGGCTCCCCCGCTCACAGCGGGATGTTCCCGTGCTTCTTGGCTGGCAGGGTCCTGCGCTTGGTGCGCAGCACCCGCAGCGCCCGCGCGATCTGGTGGCGGGTGCGGGACGGCTGCACGACCATGTCCACGTGGCCGCGCTCGGCCGCCCGGTAGGGGGTGGCGAATGCCTCGGCGTACTCGGCGGTGAGCCGCGCGTGCAAGGCGGCGCGCTGCGGCTCGTCGGTCTCGGCCAGGCGCTTGCGGTGCAGGATCGCCGCGGCACCAGGCGCTCCCATCACCGCGATCTCCGCGGTCGGCCAGGCGATGTTCACGTCCGCGCCCAGGTGCTTGGAGCCCATCACCGCGTAGCCACCGCCGTAGGCCTTGCGCACCACCACGGTCACCTTCGGCACCGTGGCCTCCGCGTAGGCGTAGATGAGCTTCGCGCCGCGCCGGATGATGCCGCCGCGCTCCTGCGCCACGCTGGGCAGGTACCCCGGCACGTCGGCCAGGGTCAGCAGCGGGACGTTGAAGGCGTCGCAGAACCGCACGAACCGCGCGGCCTTCTCCGAGGCGTCGATGTCGATCACCCCGGCGAGGTGCTGCGGCTGGTTGGCCACCACGCCGACGGTGCGCCCCTCGATCCGGGCGAACGCGCAGATCATGTTGGGCGCGAACCGGTCGTGGACCTCCAGGAACTCGCCCCCGTCCACCAGGCGCTCGATCACGTCGTACATGTCGTAGCCCTGGTTCTCCGAGTCGGGGACGATCTCGTCGAGCTCCTCCTGCCGCGCGAGGGGTTCCTCCGGCTCGTAGATCGGTGGTTGCTCCAGGTTGTTGGCGGGCAGGTAGCCGAGCAGGGCGCGCACCCAGGAGAACGCGTCCTGCTCGTCAGGCGCCACGTAGTGGGCGTTGCCCGACACGGAACCGTTGGTGGCGGGCCCGCCCAGCTCGGCGACGTCCGGCCGCTCGCCGGAGACGGCCTGGACGACGTCGGGCCCGGTGACGAACATGTGCGAGGTGCCCTCCACCATGACGGTGAAGTCGGTGATGGCCGGGGAGTACACCGCTCCTCCCGCGCACGGGCCGGTGATCATGGACAGCTGCGGGATCACGCCCGAGGCGTGGGTGTTGAGCCTGCCGAGCTCGGCGTAGTAGGCCAGCGACTCCACGCCCTCCTGGATGCGGGCACCTCCGGAGTCGTTGATGCCCACGACCGGGCAGCCGATGTCCATCGCCAGCTCCATCACCTTGAGCACCTTGCGCCCGAAGGTCTCCCCCATGCTGCCGCCGAACACGGTGAAGTCCTGCGAGAACACGCACACCGGCCGGCCGTCGACGGTGCCGTGCCCGGTGACCACGCCGTCGCCGTAGGGCCGGTGGCGGTCCATCCCGAAGTCGGTGCAGCGATGCCGGGCGAACTCGTCGAGCTCGACGAACGAGTCGGCGTCGAGCAGCTCCTCGATGCGCTCGCGCGCGGTGAGCTTGCCCTTGGCGTGCTGGCGGTCCCGCGCGCGCTTCTCGGCGACCCTGGTGACCTCCTCGTGGCGGGCGTTGAGGTCGCCTAGCCGATCCGCGGTGCTCGTGCGATCGAGCATGCCAGTTCTCCTTCCAGGTGGTCGGCGATCACCGAGACGTGCGGCGGGTCGATCATCGAGACGTGGTCGCCGGGCACCCGCACGATCCGCAGGTCGGAGCAGAACTCGTCCCAGCCCAGCGAGTCGTCGGTGCGCAGGTAGCGCGGGTCCAGCGAGGTCGTCAGCGGGTGCGGTTCGCTGGAGCGGAACAGCAGCACGCGGCCCGGGTAGGGGCGCGGCCGGTACCGCTCGGCGATGCGGGCGTCGACGTACGAGGTGTACTGGTGGTGCAGCACCGCCTCGCCCATGTCCGGAACCCGGTCGGCGATGCGGTCCATGACGAAGCGGATCTGCTCGTCCTCCGGCAACCCGGCCAGGTCCTCGACGCCGATGCCCAGGCTGGTGCCGTAGGTCTGCTCGACGTAGTCGAGGAACCGGCCGTAGCGGTTCAGCAGCAGGTCCTGCTGGGCGGATTCCGGTGCGGGCAGCGGCAGGATCGAGTCGATCATGGCCACGAGGTCGACCTGCTGGCCGAGCTCGGTGAGCTGCCGGGCGACCTCGTAGGCCAGGCAACCGCCGAACGACCAGCCGGCCAGCCGGTACGGCCCGCTGCCCTGGATCTCGCGCAGCGTGGCGATGTAGCGGGCCGCGCTGTCCTCGACCGACCGCGCGTCGTCGAGCCGCTCGAAGCCGTGGCAGGGCTGGTCGTCGGAGAGCAGCTCCACCAGCGGCCGGTAGACGCCCGTCGAGCCGCCCGCCGGGTGGAACAGGAACAGCGGTGCCCGCTCGCCGGTCTCGCGCAGCGCGAGGACCGGTTCGGCCGCGGCGTCGAACCAGGGCCGGACCAGGTCGGCCATCTCGGCGATGGTGGGCCGGGCGAACAGCCTCGCCCGCTCGGGCGCGTCCGGGAAGCGGTCGGCGACCCGGGCCCGCACCCGCTCGGCCAGGACGTCGTCGCCGCCGAGGGCGAAGAAGTCGTCGTGCACGTCGAGGACTTCGACGTCGAGGACCTCCCGCCACAGCGCGGCGATCCAGCGCTCGACCTGCTCGCGCGGTTCCAGCACCGGTCGTGCGGCGCCGGGCTCGACGGGGTGCAGGCCGAGCTCGGCGGCGACGTGGGCGGCGACCTCCTCCAGGCTGGCGCCCCGGAGCAGCATCGGGATCGGCACGGTCATGCCGAAGTCGCGCTCGAAGGCCGTGCGGGCCCGCATCGCCATCAGCGAGTCCAGCCCGAGCCGGGTCAGCGGAGCCGTCACGTCGAGGGCGCCGGGGTCCAGGCCGGCGAGGCCGCTGATGCGGGACACCAGCGCGTCCAGGATCGCCTGGTGGGCCTGCGCGGGTTCCGCCGAGCGCAGCGCCTCGACGTCGGGCCCGCCGCCCTCCGGTTCGGTCGGCTCGGTTTCGGCGGCCAGGGCCGCGAACATCGGGCGGCGCGCCAGCTCCGGGAACAGCTCCAGGGTTCCCGTCACGTCCAGGCGGGTGACGCCGGTGGCGGTGCGCCCGGAGGCCAGCACGGCTTCGAGGGCTTCCAGCCCTTCGCCCGGGGTGAGCGGCCGCAGCACCGCGTTGTCGCGGCCGACGGCTCCGCCGAGCTCGTCCCACGGTCCCCACTCGATCGTCGCCGCAGGCAGACCGCCGCTGCGGCGCCACCGCACGAACGCGTCCAGCCAGGCGTTGGCGGTGGCGTAGGCGGTCTGGCCGGGTGAGCCGAACAGCGCGGCGGTCGAGGAGAACACCAGCCACCAGTCCAGGTCGAGCCCGGCGGTGGCCTCGTGCAGCCTGCGAGCGCCGACGACCTTCGGCCGCCACACCCGCGCGACGTCGGCTTCGGTCAGGGTGCTGACCGTGGCGTCGGCGAGGACACCGGCCGCGTGCAGCACACCCCGCACCGGGACGTCGTCGGCGCCCGCCTCGCGGATCAGCTGCTCGGCGGTGCCGTCCTCGGCGATGTCGCCCAGCACGACCCGCACGTCGGCGCCGTGCCCGCGCAGCTCGTCGAGCACCTGCGACGCCGGGCCGGACGGGGCGCTGCGCCCGCACAGCACGATCCGGGTCGCGCCGCGCTCGGCGAGCCACCGCGCGACCAGCAGACCGAGCCCGCCGAGACCGCCGGTGAGGACGTAGGCTCCGTCGCGCACCGCGGGGAGCACAGGGCGTTCGGGGATCTCGACGCGCTCCAGGCGCGCGGCGAACCGGGTGCCGTCGCGCCAGGCGACCTCGTCGTCGGCCGCCGCCCCCGCCAGCTCGGAGACCAGCGCACCCGGGCTGCGCTCGTCGAGGTCGAGGTGGGTGACCCGCAGCTCGGGGTGCTCGAAGGCCAGCACCCGCACCAGGCCGCGCAGGAACGCGAGACCGGGAGCACCGGGTTCGTCACCGATCGCGACCGAGTCGCGGGTGACCAGCCACAACCGGCCGTCGGTGAGCTCGTTGGCGGCTGCGGCGGCGGTCAGCAGCAGCCGCCGGGCCTCGTCGGGTTCGTCGTAGCGCTCGGGTGCGCCCGCGACGAGGAGAACGCCGTCGCAGCCCGCTTTCCGACTCCCCAGCCCGTCGATGTCCGATGTGGACAGGGACGCGGTCTCGTCGCCGGATCCGGCGAGGTCAGCGGAGGCCCGGGCGATCTCAGGGCCGGACGGGTCGTCGGCGAGCAGCAGCCACCGCCGCCGCGGGCGCTCGACCGGTTCGCGGTCCGCGCGGGCCCAGCGGAGTTCGAACGTCTTGTCCGCCAGCGGAACCGGCATCGGCGTGCGCAGGCGGCGCAGGTAGACCTCGGCCATCTCGACGAGGACGCGGCCCGAGCCGTCGACGAGCTGCACCGTGCCGACCAGGCCGTCGCCGTGCTCGTCGGCGGGGTCGAGCGCCGCGTCGCAGCGGACCCCGTCGCCCGGGTCGCCGAGCACCCGCACCGAGCCCAACGACATCGGCAGGTACAGGCCCGGATCCTCGGCGACCCGGTCGGCCGCCGCGGCGGCCAGGGCGTGCAGGCAGGAGTCGGCGAGCGCCGGGTGCAGCACGTGGTGCCGGCTCTGCGGGGCGGCCGCGGGCAGCGAGATGCCCGCCGAAGCCCGGCCTCGCCCGGCCCGCGCGGTGCGCAGACCGCGGAACGCCGGGCCGTAGTGCTGCCCGAGCTCGGCGAGCTCCCGGTAGACGTCGACGGGGCGTCCGTCCGGGAGCTCGCCCAGCGGCTCGGGTCCGGGTCGGTCGGGGGACTCGACCCGGACCGTCGCCACCGCGTGCCGCACCCAGCGTCCGGTGGCGGAGCGGGCGTGCACGGCGACCTGGGCGGTGTCGGTGCCGGTCGTGCGCAGCGAGGTGTGCACCGTGGTGCCGGTGGTCAGCGGAAGGGGTTGGCGCAGTTCGAGATCCCGCACCCGCACCGGCCGGTCCGGCCCGAACGCGACCGCAGCGGCCGACAGCGCCGCGTCGAGGTAGCCGGTGGCGGGCAGCACCGGCACGTCGTGCACGACGTGGTCGGCCAGCCACGGCTGCCCGTCGGTGCCCACCTCCCCGCGCCAGACGTGCAGGTCGGCGTCCGGGACCTCGACGTGCGTGCCCAGCAGCGGGTGCTCGCCGGAGGCCCTGCGGCGGCGGGGTCGCGTCCAGTGCCGCTGGTGCTCCCAGACCGGGCCGGGCAGGTCGACGACCGGGCCGCGCGGGTAGCGGGTGCGCAGCGCGGTCTCGTGGCCGGCGACGTGCAGCGCGGCCATCGCCCCGAGCAGGCTCCGCTGGTCGTCGGCGTCGCGGACCAGCGTCGGCAGCGCGGCGACCCGCGCTGCTCCGGCGGTGCCCTCGACGGCGAAGCGGGCGATCGGGTGCGGGGAGATCTCCAGGAAGGTGCGGTGGCCGTCGGCCATCGCCGCCGCCAGGGCTTGGGTGAAGCGGACGGGTCGGCGCAGGTTCGCGGCCCAGTAGTGCTCGTCGAACTCCGGCACCCCCGTCGGGTCGTCGAGAACGCTGCTGTAGCAGCGGATCTCGGGCTCGGTCGGGTTCAGCTCGCCCAGGCGGGAGCGGAACTCGTCGAGGACCGGGTCCACCGCCGGGGAGTGCCCGGCCCCGCCCACGTCCAGCGAGCGGGCCATCCGGCCGCGCGCCTCGACCCGGGCCACCAGGGCCTCGACCTGCGCGGCGTCGCCGGTGACGGTGCACTGGGTCGGCGAGGTGTGCACGGCGATCGACACGTCGGGGTGGTCGGCGGCGAGCTCGGCGAACTCGGCGGCGGAGAGCTCGACCGCGGCCATCCGCCCGGCGCCTCCGGAGTCGAGGTTCGCCAGCAGGCGGGAGCGGGTGACCATCACCCGCAGCCCGTCGGCGAACGGCAGAGCACCGGCCACCACGGCGGCCGCGACCTCCCCCATCGAGTGCCCGACGATCGCGTCGGGTTCGACGCCGTGCGCCCGCCACACCGCCGCGAGCGCGACCTGGACGCCGAACAGGACCTGCTGCCGCGCCGCCAGATCCGACTCGGTCAGGTCCCCGCCCAGCACCTCGCGGAGCGAAAAACCGGTACCCTGCGCGAACAGCGGGTCCAGATCGTCCACAGCGGACCGGAACGATGGCTCGGTCTCCAGCAGCCTCCGACCCATCCCCGCCCACTGCGACCCGTAGCCGGAGAACACGAAAACCAGCCCGGTGCCCACCGTTTCACCGACGTGAACGCCGTCTCCGGCCAAGCTGCGCAGCTTCTCGGCCAGCTCGTCGCGGTCGGCGGCCACCACGGCGGCGCGATGCGCGAGGTGGTCGCGGCGGGTGACCAGCGCGGCGGCCACGTCCCCCAGCGGGGCGCCCTCCAGGCCCTCGGCGAGGTCGGCGGCGCGGCGCCGCAGCGCCGACTCGGTGCGGGCCGACAGCGCGAACGCGTGCGGGACCGCGCCGTCCGGCTCGGGTTCGGGGTCGGGCTCCGGCCACTCCTCCAGGACGACGTGGGCGTTGGTGCCGCCGAAGCCGAACGCGGACACGCCCGCGCGGGCGATCCCGGAGTAGCGCGGCCACGCCGCGCCGGTGTCGGCGACCCGCAGGCGGGTGGCGTCGAAGTCGATGTGCGGGCTGGGTTCGGTCGCGTGCAGGCTCGGCGGGATGCGCCCGCGCGTCATCGCCAGGACCACCTTGATCAACCCGACCAGCCCGGCCGCGCCCTCCAGGTGCCCGAGGTTGCTCTTCACCGAGCCCAGCAGCAGCGGTCGCCGCGACGCGCGCGACGCCCCCAGCACCTCGCCGAGCGCCTCCGCCTCGATCGGATCGCCCAGCGGCGTGCCGGTGCCGTGCGCCTCGATGTAGTCCACCACCGCCGGGTCGAGGTCGGCGGCGGCGTAGGCGTCGCGCAGCAGAGCGCGCTGCGCGTCGGGGTTCGGGGCCACGATGCCGTTGGAGCGCCCGTCGGAGTTGATGGCGGTACCGCGCACCAGCGACAGCACCCGGTCGCCGTCGCGCCGGGCGTCGGAGAGCCGTTTGAGCAGCACCACGCCGCAGCCCTCGCCGCGCACGATGCCGTCGGCGGAGGCGGCGAAGGGCTTGCAGCGGCCCTCGGCCGAGAGCACGCCCGCCCGGTGGAAGTTCGCGGTGATGCCCGGCGAGAGCATCAGGTTCACCCCGCCGACCACGGCCAGGTCCGACTCGCCGCCGCGCAGGCTCGCGGCCGCCTGGTGCACCGCGACCAGCGACGACGAGCACGCCGAATCGGTGGTGAGGCTGGGGCCGCGCAGGTCCAGCAGGTAGGACAGCCGGTTCGCGGCGATCGCGGCGGCCGCCCCGGTGCCGGTCCAGGCGTCGACGGTGTCGAGCTCGCCCATCGTCAGTGACCCGTACTCGGTGGACGACATCCCGACGAACACGCCGGTGCGGCTGCCGCGCAGCTCCCTCGGCGGGATGCCGGCGTGCTCCAGCGCCTGCCAGGTCACCTCCAGCAGCAGCCGCTGCTGCGGGTCCATCGCGGCGGCCTCCACCGGGGCGATGCCGAAGAACGCGGCGTCGAAACCCGCGACGTCGTCGAGGAATCCGCCGCGCGCGGGCAGATTGCGCCAGTCCTCGGCCGGGGCGAAGTCGGCCCACCTGCCCTCGGGCAGGTCCCGGATCGCCTCGTCGCCGCGGTCGAGCAGCTCCCAGAACCGCTCCGGCGAGTTCACCCCGCCCGGCAGGCGGCAGCCCAGGCCGACGACGGCGATCGGCTCGTCCCCGCGGGCGCGGGGTCGCGGGATGTCGATCTCCTCGCCGCCGGAGAGCCGGGCCGCCAGCGCGGCGATCGTCGGGTTCTGCCAGACCAGCGTCGGCGAGAGCCGCCTGCCCAGCCGCTCCCCCAGCTCGGCGGCCAGCGCCACCGCGTCCCGGGAGGACAGGCCGAACTCGTGCAGCGGCCGCTCGACGTCGACCCGGTCGAGTCCGGTGGTCTCGGCGAACCGCTCGGTCAGCCACCGCCGGATCTCGTTCTCGCCCAAGGTGTTCGGGTCGCCCATCACGCGCTCCCTCGCAGAGTTCCGGTCAGGTAGTGCTGTCGCGCCGCGGAGCGCGAGATCTTGCCGCTGGAGGTGCGGGGCACCTCGCCGGGGCCGAGCACCACCAGCTCGTGCACGGCGAGCCCGTGCCGCCCGGCGACGGCGGCGCGCACCGCCTGGCCGAGCGCGTCGAGGTCCACCTCGTGTTCGGCGAGGCGGCTGGCCCGCTCCACGGCCACCACCGCGGCCTCGCCGTCGTCGGTGGGGACGGCGAACGCGGCCGCCGAGTGCTTGCGCACGGCCGGGTGCGCCTGCTCGACGGTCTCCTCCACGTCCTGCGGGTAGTGGTTGCGGCCGTCGACGATGATCAGGTCCTTGATCCGGCCGGTCACGTACAGCTCGCCGCCGTGGATCACGCCGAGGTCGCCGGTGCGCAGCCAGTGCCCGGCAGCGTCCGGGACGAACGTGCACGCCGACTCCTGGGGCTTGCGCCAGTAGCCGTGCGCCACGTTCTCGCCGCGCACCCAGATCTCGCCGACCCGGTCCGGAGGGAGGTCCTGCTCGGTGTGCTGGTCGACGATGCGCACCAGCTGGTCCACCGGGTGCCCGGCCGAGACCAGCGTGCTCACGTCACCGCCGGCGGGTTCCGCCCGTCCGGCGGCCAGGGCTTCGCGGTCGAGCTCGACGCGGCGCGGCGGCGACCCGGCCGGGCTCGCCGAGACCAGCACCGTCGCCTCGGCCAGGCCGTAGGAGCTGCGGTGCGCCTTGCGGCGCAGGCCGCACCCGGCGAAGGCGTCGTGGAAGCGGTCGATCGCGGCCGGCTGCACGGGTTCGCTGCCGTCGATGAGGGCGCGCACGTGGTCCAGCCGCAACCGCGCCTTGTCCTCCTCGGCGACGCGCGCGGCGCAGAACGCGTAGGCGAAGTTCGGCGCGGCGGTGATCGCGCCCGGGTTCGCCGACAGGGCTTCCAGCCAGCGCACGGGTCGTTCGAGGAAGGCGACGGGGTCGATGAGCACCGACCGGGTCCCGGCGACCAGGGGCGCGGCCAGCGCCAGCATCAGCCCCATGTCGTGGAACAGCGGCAGCCAGCTCACCGTCGGGGTGCGGCCGCCGACCGCCTCGTAGGCCGACATCGCCTGCGCCGCGTTGGCGACCACGTTGCGGTGGGTGATCATCACGCCGGCGGGGGCCTTCGTCGAACCCGAGGTGTACTGCAGGTACGCGACCTCGTCGGGGTCGTGCGCCACCGGATCGCACTCGGCGTCGGGCACCTCGTCCACGGCGAGCACCTCCACGCCGACGACCCCGCGCTCGCGCAGGAAGTCCCGGACGACGCCGAGCTTGTCGGCGACGGTGAGCACGACGCTCGGCGCGCAGTCGGCGAGCACGCCGGCGAGCCGGTCGGCGTGGCCGGGCAGGTCCGGGGCGAACAGCGGCACCGCGACCAGCCCGGCGCGGCAGGCTCCGTGGAACGCCACGAGGTAGTCCGCCCGCTGCGGCACCAGGATCGCCGCCCGGTCCCCGCGCAGGGCGGACCGGCGCAGCGCGCTCGCCACCGAGCCCGCCCTGCGGTCCAGCTCGGACCACGTCAGCGACGCGGCCAATCCCTCCGGGCTCTCGGTGAAGTCGAGGTGGGTGACCGCCAGTCGGTCCCCGCTGCGCTGCGCGCACCGCGTCAGCAGCGCGGACAGCGATTCCCCTTCGACATCGGGCAGCCACGAACCCGCGGCGTTGGACATGTCGGCGGCAGTCGCTCGCATGGTTCTCCCAACAATCGTGCGGAATGCGATTCCGGGCGCGTTCGGTCCCGGTTCCCATTCGGCGGCAGCGAAATGCGATTCCAGTGGCGGGAATTCCCGCGATTCTCAGTCGACGGCGGATTCCGGGGTGCGCGATCGGAAGCAGCGGTAGGTCACCGCCGCCGCCAGCAGTTCCACCACCGCGGCGGTGATCAGACCGGCGGTGAACCCGGACGCCAGCGCTTCCGGAGCGGGCGCGCCCCCGGCCAGTTCGGCGTTCTGGCGGACGGTGAGCACGAGCCCGATCAGCGCGACGCCGAGCGCGCTGGACAGCTCGCGGGAGGCGGTGAGCACGCCCGAGGCGATGCCGGCGTCGCGGGTGGCGACGACCTCCAGCGAGAACGACGTGAGCGGCGTGGTGAACGCCGAGCCCGCGCCGATGAGCAGCAGGCCCGGGATGCGGGGCGGCACCTCCGGGACGTGGTTGACGACCGCGATGGCCACCAGCCCCGCGCTGACCAGGACCAGCCCGACCAGCACGGTGTAGCGGGGTCCCCACCGCTCGACGGCGGGGGCGACCAGCGGGGTCGCGCCGACGATGGCGACGGCGACCAGCACCAGCGGCAGCCCGGCCTCGGTGGGGGTCAGCGCCAGCGACTCCTGGTGCAGCAGCGGCGTGAAGAAGAAGACGCCGCTGACCCCCAGTCCCCAGAGCAGCTGCACCGACACCCCACCGAGGAACGCCCGCTCGGCCACCAGCGCCCGGGGCAGCAGCGGGTGCGCCGAACGGCGTTCCACCAGCACGAATCCGACCAGCGCGAGCACGCCGAGCCCGGCCGGGACGACCCGGCCCGCGAGGTCCGGGGCGTGCTCGCCGGTGCCGACCAGCGCCATCAGGAACAGCAGCATCGAGGCGGTCACCAGCAGCATCCCCCGCACGTCCACCCGGCCCGGGGCGGAGCGCTCGGTGGTGACGGCGGCAGCGGGCGCCAGGGCGGCCGCTGCGACCGCGAAGGGCACGTTGCTGAAGAAGATCCAGCTCCAGTGCAGGTGCTCGCTGAGCAGGCCGCCGGTGGCGGGGCCGACCGCGATCGCCACGGCCAGCGCCGCGGTCCAGATGCCCGCCCCGATCGCCCGTCCCCGGACGTCGAGGTTGGTGCGCAGCAGGCTCAGCGTCGCCGGGACCAGGACGGCGGCGGCGCAGCCCTGCACCACCCGGGCCGCGATGAGCGTGACCGCGTCGCGGGCGAAACCCCCGGCCAGCGCGGCGGTCCCGAACACGAGCAGGCCCAGCAGCAGCGCGCGGCGCTGTCCCCACCGGTCCACCAGGTTGCCCGCGACCAGCAGCAGTCCGGCGAAGGGCAGGATGTAGCCGAGGCTGATCCACTGCAGCTCGGTGAGCCCCAGCGCCAGCTCGCGGCCGATGGAGGGAACGGCCGCGGCGACGATGTTGTTGTCCAGCGTCGTGACGAACGCGACCAGGGCGATGATCACCAGGGTCGGCAGGGACGCGCCTCGGGGCTGCGCGACGCCGACCGGGCCGGTGATCCTTCCGGGCAGCACGCTCATCCCTCCTCGTTCTCGTGCTCGGCCAGCGCCGCCTCGTCCTCGGCGCCGAACTGGTCCTCCAGGCGCTCCGGGCTGTAGTCGACGTCGATGGCGGCGAGTTCCGCGCCGCGCGCGGCCTCGATCGAGCTGAGCCTGCGCGCGGCCCGGTCGGTGGCGTAGCCGAACACATCGCCCAGGTCGAAGCCGAACGGGTCGTCGTCGAGCTGGTCCAGCGAGTGCTGGATCTGGGTCATGACGTGCGGCAGCAGCGCGTCCATCTGGTCCTGCACGACCGCCCAGTTCGCGTCGTCGGCGGCCACGTGGCGCCGGCAGGTGAAGGTGCCCCAGGCCATGTGCCTGCGCTCGTCGTCGCCGATGCGGCGGATGAGCTGCTGCATCCCGGGCAGGATCCCGGCGTGCTTGCATGCCTTGTTCCACACGAAGTAGCCGGTCAGCGCCAGCACCCCTTCGACGATGTGGTTGTAGGTCACCGACGCGCGGATCTGGTTCTCCGGGCTCGGGTCGTCGTGCAGCCGGCACAGGGCGGTGGGCAGCGCGTCGTAGAAGATGGCGCGGTAGCCGGGGTTGTCGGCGACGTGGTGGTGCAGGTCGTCGGTGAGACCGACGGCGTCCAGCCACAGCCGGAACACCTGGGCGTGCTTGGCCTCCTCGAAGCAGAACTGGGTCAGGTACATCTCGTCGGCGATGCGCCCCTCGGCGCGCATCGCGGCCAGGAACGGCTGGATCTCCTGGGCCACGGCCTCCTCGCCGCCGAGGAACTGGGCGCAGAGCATGGTCCCGGCGAAGCGCTGCTGCTCGTCGAGCGACGCCCAGTCCTCGGCGTCCTGGCTGAAGTCGAGCTCGGCGGGGTTCCAGAACCGCGCGTTGCCCTTGTCGAACAGCCGCAGCGGCAGCGAGTCCCAGTTCAGGCCGCCCTCGCGCAGCGAGTGGAAGCCCTCGCGCGGACGAGCGTCGATCACGTGTCCGGTCATCGTGCTGACTCCTCTCCACGTCGTACCGGTACGTCCACGCGGGACGGATCGGTCTCCGGCGAGGTGAGCACCACCTGTCCCCCGCCGGAGTTCCAGTCGATGAACAGCGGGTCCGCGGTGTCGATCACCAGCGCCAGCCTGCCGTCGGCGGGGATGTCGTAGGCCGTCGGCGAGAACCGCAGGTCCACCGGCATCTCCGCGCCGGGGATCGCGTCGGTCCAGCTCAGCGGCACGTAGTTGATCAGCCGCCCGGTGCCGGTGGAGTCCACGTCGTAGAGGTAGGCGACGATCGTGCCCGTCTCCCCGGGCGGGATCACCGTCAGGTGGAGGTCGACGGAGCCGCGCACCTGGAGCCCGTCCGGGAACTCCGGGCTGGTCCACACCGCGCCGTGCTCCCGGTCGATCCCGGACAGCCACGCCCTCGGCGGTTCACCCGTGAGAGCTTCGAAGCTGTAGGTCGCCAGCGGAACACCACCGGTGGCGATCGTGTCGCGGCTCGCGTCGATCTCGACCCGCCAGCCGGGCCGGGGCGCGTCGCCGATCACCCCGTCGTCCGGCCCGGGACCCGGGAACAGGTGCTGCGGCTCGCCTTCGGCGGCTCGCCAGTCCGGGTAGGTCTCGGGGTCGTGGGTGCCCGGCCGGGCCCGCAGCACGACCGGCTCCTCGCCGAGGATCGAGGTGTCGGTGCCCGCGACGGTGGCGTCGAACCAGCGCAACGCGGTGTCCCACGTCTCGCTGGGAAGTCCCAGCAGGCCACCGGATTCGGCCGAGGCGTGCTCGCCGGGGACGAGGTCGATGCGCTTGGGGCCGGTGTAGTCCTCGTAGAGCTCGACCATCTGGTCCGGCGGGAACACCGTCTCGCTCCAGGTGTGCCCGATGAGCAGCGCGGGCCGGTTCTCGTTGAGCCGGTCGAGGTACCGGCTGGGCGAGCGGACTCGTGCCCACTCGTTGATGACCTCCCGGTCCACCGGGTCCGGTGTGGGGTCGAAGTAGGTGCGCAGCATCCAGTCGGTCTCCGGGCTGAGCCTGCCGTGGCCCCACCCGGAGGTGTAGAGCACCAGGGCGACGAGCCCGCGCCGGGTCTGGTTGCCGTACAGCGAGTGCACCAGGTCGAACCAGCCGCTCAGCGACACCACCGAGCGGATCCGGTTGTCGAAAGCGGCTGCGATCACGCCGATCCCGGCCCCGTAGGACACCCCGGCGACGCCGATCCGCTCGGGATCGGTGGCGGTGTTGGCGGTGGTCCAGTCGAGCACCGTCGTCACGTCGGCGACGTCCTTCGGCCCGGCGGTGTCGACCTCACCCGCGGATTCGCCGAAACCCCGTGCGCCGTAGGCGACCACGACGTAGCCGCGGGCGGCGAGGTCGCGCGCCGGCATCACGTTCTGGGTGCACCCGCCGCCCCACGCGCTGATCAGCACGGCGGCCGGGTGCGGGTCCGGGGTCCTCGGCTCCATCACCATCGCCTTGAGCTTCACGCCGTCGGCGGCGGTGATGTCGACGAAGCGCGTGGTGAAGCCGGTTTCCGCGTGCGCGGCGGGTGCGGCCGCCGCCAAGCAGGCCAGCGCCGACATCGAGACAAACGTCCTGCGGCTGTGCATTGCGTCCGCCTTTCGTTGTTCGCCATTCGCGACTCCCGGCGACGGGGCGGAACCATAAGCACGGAATTCGGCACCGGGCAAGGACTCGAATTTCCTTTCCAGGCACGGTGACAACGCGTCTTCTCGTTTTTGTCATGCGCCCTACAACTAATCGGTCAAGGACTCGACGAAGCGGCGAGTTCGGCTAATCTCCGCCCATCGCACCAGGTCTCACAACGGAGGTGGGCTCGTGCCCGAATTCGCACATCGCACCAGGCTCGTGGCGCTGGTGGTGGCGGCGCTCGGCGTCACCGCAGCCACGGCGCCCGTCGCCGTCGGCGAGCGCCCTGCCGGCGTGGCCACCGCGCAGCAGCAGCCGGGTCCGTTCGACGATTCCTTCTACGTGCCACCGCGAACGCTGCCCGAGGGCGAGCCGGGCGACGTCATCCGGTGGCGCCCGGCGTTACCCGCGCTCAACGCGGCCAACGCCGACGCGTGGCAGGTCATGTACCTGTCGACGAACGCGCTCGGCGAGCGCAACGCCGTCACCGCAACGGTTCTCGTGCCCAGGGGCGCCGATCCGGCGAAGGCCCCGATCGTCGGCTACGCGCCCGGCACGCAGGGACCGGCGTTCAAGTGCACGGCGTCGAAGGCGATCGAGCGCGGCACGCTCTACGACCAGCCCGCCGTCAACGACCTGATCAGCCGGGGCTACGCGGTCGCGGTCACCGACTACGAGGGCTACTCGCCCGAGACCACCCCGACCTACATCACCGGGCGCTCGGAGGGACCGGCGCTGATCGACGCGGTCCGCGCGGCGCAGCGCTTCCCGCAGGCGAAGCTCTCGCCGGAGGCGAAGGTCGCGTTCCAGGGCTACTCGCAGGGCGGCGGCGCGGCGATGTGGGCCGGTGAGCAGCAACCGGCCTACGCGCCCGAGCTCGACCTGGTCGCTGTCGCGGGCGGCGGCGTTCCCGCCGACCTCAACGAGGTCGCCGAGGGGCTCAACGGCTACGTCGGCTTCGGCTTCCTGGCCTTCGCCGCGGTCGGTCTGGACGCGGCCTACCCGGAGCTGGACCTGGACTCCTACCTCAACGACACCGGCAGGCAGGCCATCGCCGAGGCCAAGCAGCAGGACTGCGTCGTCGAGCTGCTGGCGAAGTACCCGGGCAAGAAGATCAGCGACTACACCGACCGCGACCCGCTGCCCACCCCGCAGTGGCAGGCCCGCATCGAGGAGAACGAGCTGGGAACCAGGCCGATCCGGGTCCCGGTGTTCCAGTACCACGGCGCCGTTGACGAGATCGTCAACACGCCGCAGGCCGAGGCGCTGCACCGCCGCTACTGCGACCAGGGCGTCCCGGTGACCTGGATGACCTACCCGGTCGACCACCTCGCCGGCATCTTCGCGGGCAACGCCGACGCGGGCCGGTTCCTCGCCGACCGCTTCGAGGGCAAACCTGCCGAACCGAACTGCTGATCGCGGCCGCGCCGCCCCGGTCCGCCCGGGGCGGCGCGCCTATCCTGAGCGGATGGCCGGGAACGACGACTCCACCTCGATGAGCGCGCGGGCGAGGGAAGCCGTGCGCGAGCGCATCATCGACCGCCGCTACCCGCAGGGAGTTCGGCTCGTCGAGCGCGAGGTGGCCGAGGAGCTGGGCATGTCGCGGGTGCCCGTCCGCGAGGCGCTGCGGTCGCTGGTCGCCGACGGGCTGCTGGAGCTGCTGCCGAACAGCGGCGTGCGGGTCCGCACGATCACCCGCGACGACGTGCACCACCTCTACGAGGTGTGGGAACCGCTGGCCGTGCAGGCGTCCCGGCTAGCAGCGCGCGCCACCGCAGACGACCCCGAGCGGGCGGCGGACCTGGAGCAGGCCCTGGACGACGCCGAGCGCGCGGCCGCGGCCGGTGCGGGCGCCCGCGAGGTGACCGCGCACGCCGCGTTCCACGAACGCGTCGTGGATCTGGCGGGCAACCCGCTGCTCACCCGCACGATGGAGCAGCTCAACGGGCTGCTGCGGCTGCTGTTCGGGATGCGGGAGGAACCCGCGCACATGCGGGCTCAGCACTCGGAGATGTTCCGGCGGATCGCGGCGGGCGACGAGGAGGCCGCGGCCGCCGCGACGCTCCTGCACGTGCGCGACAGCAGGTCGCTGGCCCTGCGCTCCCTCTTCGGGGACGGCTGACGATCGGTATACCAATCGACAGATCCAGCTGCACCGGCCACGACCGTTTTGGGATGACAACGGCAATTTCCGGAGCAGGATTGCAGCGTCGACGTGCTTTGGTATACAAACACGTCGTCCTACCTCCCTGCTTCCGAAGGAGCCCGCATGTGCCTCGACCACGTGCCACCGCCGTCGAACCGCCTGAGCCGCCGAGGCGTGCTCGCGGGTGCGGCGATGCTCGCCGGCGTGGGCGGCGCGGCTCTCACGACCCCGGCCGCGGCAGCGCAGCGCCCGGCCCCCTCGCGCGGCGGTGACCTGGTCCTCCGAGGCGGCACCCTGCTCGACCCGCAGACCGGGGAGGTCACCGAGAACGCGACCGTCGTCATCACCGGCGGCGCGGTCCGCGCGGCCGGGGCCGACGTCCGGGTTCCCGAGGGCGCGCAGGTGCTCGACGTGCCCGGCAAGTGGGTGATGCCGGGCCTGGTCGACGCGCACATGCACCTGACCACCCTCGACGAGGCCGGTGCCGCGCTGCGCGCCGGAGTCACGACGGTCCGCAGCGGCTCGACCAGCTTCTACCAGGACATCGCCCTCCGGGAGCTCGCCGAGCAGGCGCCCGAGCTCACCCCGCGCCTGAAGGCGGCGGGCGTGTTCGTCACCCCGGATCTCGCCGAGACCGTCCTGGCCGATCCGGACCTCGCGCCGCTGGCCCGCCTGCACGACGGGGTGCGCTCGCCCGAGGCGCTGCGCAAGGTCGTCGAGGTCAACCTCCGGCGGGGCGCCGACGTGATCAAGACCCGGGTCAACGAGCGCGCGGGCAAGCCCGACCAGGACCCGCGCACCCAGGTCTACTCCCACGAGCAGCTGGCCGAGATCGTCGCCGCAGCCCGGCGCGGCGGCAGGGGCGTGCTCTGCCACAGCTACAGCGAGCAGGGCTGCCACGACGCCGTCACGGCCGGGATCCGCTCGCTGGAGCACGGCGTGTTCGTCGGCGAGCGCACCCTGCACGAGATGCGCAGGCGCGACACGTACTTCACGCCGACGCTGACCGCGATCGCCGGGATGATCGACTCCCCCGACCCCGTGCTCGCCGAGCGCGGCCGCACCTACCTGCCGATCCTCAAGCAGGCGGTGCTCGCGGCCCACGCGACCGGGGTGCCGCTCGCCGCCGGCACGGACTCCTCGGGCGGGACCGTCGACCCCGTCGGCCGCGAGGTCGAGCTGATGCGCGAAGCCGGGCTGCCCGCGCTCGACGCGATCCGCACCGCCACCACCTCCGCAGCCCGCCTGCTCGGCCTGGAGAAGCAGGTCGGCCGCCTGCGCCCCGGCTACGCCGGTGACGCGATCGTCCTCGACGCCGACCCGCTCGCCGACGTGTCCGCGCTGAAGACGCCGTCGCTCGTCGTGCGCACGGGCGTCGCGATCTGACGCCGGAACGGAGGTACCCGATGCACTCCCTCGTCGTCCGCAACGTCCGCCCCTCCGGGGCGGACTCGCCCACGGACCTCGCCGTCGTCGACGGCCGGTTCACCGACGGCCCCGTCCCCGCCGATGCCGAGGTCGTCGACGCCGACGGCCGGATCGCGCTCCCGGCGCTGGTCAACGCCCACATCCACCCCGACAAGACCACCTGGGGCGGGCCGTGGGTGTCGCGCAGGCCCGCCAAGGGCATCGCCGACCACTGCGAGCAGGACGCCGAGCTCTTCCGCAGCCAGCCCCGCGCGGTCGCCGAGCGGTCCCTCGGCCTGATGACCCACGCCGTCACACGCGGCACCCGCGCGATGCGGGCGCACGCCGACGTGGCACCGGCCTACGACCTGGCCTGCCTCGACGGCGTCGCGCAGGCCCGCGACCGGCTGCGGCACGCGCTCGACGTCGAGATCGTGGCGTTCCCCCAGCACGGCGTCCTGCGCGCTCCCGGCACCCGGGAACTGCTGGAGGAAGCCGCGCGCACGGGTGCGATCGACGTGGTCGGCGGCATCGACCCGGTCGGCTTCGACCACGCCCTCGACGAGCAGCTGGACCTCGTCTTCGACCTCGCCGATCGGCACGCGGTGGGCGTCGACCTGCACCTGCACGATCGCGGGGAGGCCGGGACGACGACGCTGCGCGCCGTCATCGACCGCACCCGCGCACTGGCGTTGCGGGGCAAGGTCACCGTCAGCCACGTCTTCGGCCTGCCCGGGCTCCCGGACCGCGAGTTCGACGAGATCGCCTCCGCGATGGTCGATCTCGACATCTCGCTGACGACGGTGGCGCCCTCCGAGACGCGGGTGCTGCCGGTCGCCCGGCTGCGCGAGCACGGCGTGCGGGTGGGCCTGGGCACCGACGGGGTCCGCGACGCGTGGAGCCCGTTCGGCGACGCCGACATGCTCCACCGGGTCCACCAGCTGGGCTGGATCACCGGCGCCCGCACCGACGAGGAGCTGGCCGACTGCTACCGCGTGGCGGCCGACGACAGCGCGGACGTCATGAACCTGCCCCGCGTCGACTTCACACCGGGTTCGCCGGCCGATTTCCTGCTGGTGCGCGGCGAATGCCTCCCGCAGATCGTGGTGGACACGCCTCGGCCGGACGTGGTCGTGCACGCCGGCCGCGTCGTGGCGCGCGACGGCGAGGTGCGCTGAATCAGCCCGCGTCGCCGAGGACGTCGTTGATGCCGTCCCCGGATCGCCACTCGCGCAGGAGCCGCTGGAACGCGGCCGGTCCCGCGGCGAAGGTGATCCGGGGGCGAGCCGATCCCTCGTTGTTGTAGTAGCCGGGGGTGCACTCGGCGTCGAACCAGGCTCGGTCCGGGGAGGACGCCGTGATCGTCTCCACCCATTCGATCTCGGCGTCAGCGGTGGGTTCCACCGTCTTCACACCGCGCCTGCGGGCTTCGGCGACGACCTCGGCGACGTGGATCGCCTGCTCGTCGAGGACGTGCGCGTAGTTCACCGACGGCGCGTTCTGCAGCGGCCCCAGGTGGAACAGGTTCGGGAACCCGTTGCTGGTGAACCCGTGCAGCGTGCGGACGCCGCGGTCGCGCCAGACGTCGAGCAACCGCGTGCCGTCGCGGCCGTGAACCGGCAGCCGTCCGGTCATGACGTCGGACTTGCCGACCTCGAATCCGGTCGCGAAGATCACGCAGTCCACTTCGTACTCCCGGCCGCCGACGACCAGGCCGGTCTCGGTGAACCGCTCCACGCCACCGGAATCGGCGGTGTCGACGAGGGTGACGGTGTCCCGGTTGAACGCCGTCAGGTACTCGTCGCTGAAGGTGGGCCGCTTGCAGCCGTAGCGGTACCAGGGCTTGAGCAGCTCGGCGGTGGCCGGATCGTCCACGACCTGCTCGACGCGAGCGCGCAGCCGGTTCATCTTGGCGAAGTCCAGCAGCTCCTCGGCCCGCTCCCACTCGTCGGCGTCCCGGTCGGCGCGGGCGTCGGTCGAGATGATCTTGCCGAGCACGGGGGCACTGGCCGTCCACGCGTCGTCGACCAGGTCGTCCTCCACCGGCTGCCCGGTCACCGCGGCCTGGAAGTTCTCCCGCCGCCGCGCGTGCCAGCCGGGCTGCAGCGAGGCGGCCCACTCCGGATCGGTCGGGCGGTTGTCGCGGACGTCCACGGAGGACGGCGTGCGCTGGAACACCAGGAGTTCCCGGGCATCTCGCGCGACGTGCGGCACGACCTGGATCGCCGTGGCCCCGGTGCCGATGATCGCGACCCGCTTGTCGGCCAGCCCGGTCAGACCGCCGTCCGGTCCTCCCCCGGTGTAGCCGTAGTCCCACCGGCTGGTGTGGAACGTGTGCCCCCGGAAGGTCTCGATCCCGGGAATCCCGGGCAGTTTCGGGTGGTCCAGGGTGCCGTTGGAGACCACCACGTAGGTCGCCCGCATCGCGTCGCCGCGGTCGGTGCGCACGACCCACTCGCCGTCGTCCCAGCGGAGCTCGGTGACGCCGGTCTGGAAGCAGGCGTCGCAGTAGAGGTCGAAGGTGCGCCCGATCGCCCTCGCGTGCTGCCGGATCTCCTCGCCCGGCGAGTACTTCCACCGCGGCACGTACCCGACCTCCTCCAGCAGCGGGAGGTACACGTAGGACTCGATGTCGCAGTGGATGCCCGGGTAGCGGTTCCAGTACCAGGTGCCGCCGAAATCGCCGCCCTTCTCGACGATCCGGATCCGCTCGACTCCGCGCTGGCGCAGCCGCGCCGCCGCGCACAGGCCGCCGAACCCGCCGCCGAGCACGATCGCGTCGACCCGGTCGTCGAGCGGTTCCCGGGTGATCTCCTCCGCGTACGGGTCCTCGGCGTAGTAGCCGAAGCCGCCCTCCGCCCGCCGGTACTGCGCGGCGCCGTCGGGCCGGACGCGGCGCTCGCGCTCCGCGCGGTAGCGCTCGCGCAGCTCGGCGACCTCGGCGTCGGAGAACTCGGGGATCGGAGGAGTCGACATCGCGGCCTTTCTCGCTGCGCGCCCACCCCGGGGCAGCGCGTCGCCTTGGATTTAAGTCATGCGACTTAGTCCAAGTTAGCACGTCGCGCAGCGGCCCCGGCTCCAGACCCGACGAACCGGGCGCGCGTCAGCGGCGTTCGCGCAGGCCGTGGGCGCGCCGGGTCAGCCAGTGGTTCAGCCCCAGCAGGCCGAAAGCGCACACGGCCAGACCGAACTGGCACCACTCCATCATGGGAACCTCCCGTTCTCCTGATCGGGCAGCGGGATTCGCTCCAGGGCGTACTCCCGGGCGATCCGCAGCAGCATCTCCTTCTCCACGCGCAGCAACCGGTTCTCCTTGCGCAACCGGTCGAGTTCACCGCGCTCGG
The DNA here is from genome assembly GCF_029952525.1 of Saccharopolyspora ipomoeae. Lineage (GTDB taxonomy): Bacteria > Actinomycetota > Actinomycetes > Mycobacteriales > Pseudonocardiaceae > Saccharopolyspora > Saccharopolyspora ipomoeae. Next base: position 37,410 of record NZ_JASAOF010000009.1, on the reverse strand, counting down.
ACTCCGACAGCCCGCCCGTCATCGCAGGGGGTTGAAAGGCAGCAGCGCCGAGGGGCGCTCGCCGGTGACGATCTGCTCGGACAGCAACCGCCCGGTGATCGGCCCGAGCGTGAGCCCCCACATGCCGTGACCTCCGGCGACGTGCACGCCCGGCATCGCCGAGGCACCGATCAGCGGCAGCCCGTCGACCGTGACCGGCCGGGGCCCGACCCACTCGTCGCGCCGGTTCTCCCAGTCGACGCCGCGCAGCAGCGGGCTCGCCGAGCGCACGATCGCCTCGATCCGCGCGCGGTCCAGCGCGGCGTCCGGGGAGCGGAACTCCATCGTGCCCGCCACCCGCAGCGCCCCCTGGTAGGGAGTGCAGGCCACGCGCGCGGCGGGCAGGTAGATCGGGCACGGCACGGCCTCCTCGGTCGGGACCGTGAACGAGTACCCGCGCCCCGCGCGGACGTCCCGCCGCACGCCGACCGAGGCCGCCAGCTCCGGCAGCCACGCCCCGGTGGCCAGCACGACGACCGACCCCGAGACCTGGTCGCCCCGGTCGGAGCGCACCAGCACCCGACCGCCGTCGCGGACCACGTCCCGGGCGGTGAACCCGGTGTGGATCTTCCCGCCGCGCTCCTCCACGGCCGCCGCCAGCGCGCGGGTGAACTCGCCGGGGTCGACGTGGCGCTGGTCCTCGATGCGCAGCACCGTGCGCACCCGGGACGACAGCTGCGGCACCTCGCTGCGGTCGGATTCCAGGTACCGGGTCCCCTGGCCGGTGCGTTCGAACTCGTCGCGCAGCACGCCGGACTGGGCGGGGTCCTCGAACGCCGCCACGACCGGGCCTTCCCGCGTCCGGACGTCCACGCCGCCCCGGGCCAGCTCGTCGAAGGCGTCCAGGCAGTCGGCGTTGAGCCCGACCAGCGCCCGCATCGACCGCTGCCACCGACCGCGCGTGCACCGGCGCGCGAAACCCGCCAGGAACCGCCACAGCCCGGTGTCGACGGTCTTGGGCACGAACAGCGGCGCGGCGGGGTCGAACAGCGAGCGCAGGCCGTAGCGCAGCACCTCCGGTTCGGGCAGCGGGACGCAGAACGCCGGGGCCAGGTAGCCCGCGTTGCCCCACGACGCCCCGGCCGCGACCCCGCGCCGGTCCACCACCGTCACCTCGACGCCGCGTTCCTGCAGGAACCAGGCCGTCGACAGCCCGACCGCGCCCGCACCCACCACCACGGCCGTGCGCGGCGCGCCCGCTGCAGAACCCATGCTCACTCCTGTTCGTCGCCTCGAAGCATGCGCGACGACGGCGCCCGGAGCGCTGTGGATTCGGCACAACCGAGTCGACCGCGGTTGTGCCGAACCCACTACGGCTCGGCGGCCAGGGCGATGATCAGCGCGAGCCGGGTGTCCGGTTCGTCGAGGTCCAGCGCACCGACCTCGGCGACCTTGCGCATCCGGTTGCGGACGGTGTTGGGGTGGATCTCCAGGCGCGCGGCGGCGGCGCCGAGGTCTCCCTGCACCTCCAGCCAGGCCCGCAGCGTCGCGACCAGCCTGCTGCCCTGCTCCCGGTCGTGCTCCCGCAGCCGCGCCACCGGACCGCGCTCGGGTGCGCGGCCGCTCGCGGCGACGTGCTGGAGGCGGCGCAGCAGGATCTCGTGCCAGGACTCGTCGTAGACGACCGCCGCCGAGCCGGCCGGTTTCGCGGCGTGCACCGCCAGGCTCTCGTCGGCCTCGCGGCGGCTGTCGACGAGCCCGTCGGGCCCGGCCGGGCCGCCGATCCCGGCGAAGACCTCGACCCCACCGGGCATCTCGCGCGCCAGCGAGCGCACCCACTCGCGCGCCGCAGCACCGTCGTCGTGCGGCAGGATCGTGTAGACGGTGTTGGCGAACAGGGCGCTGCGTCCCGGCCGCGACCAGCCGAAACCCACCGTGGCCAGTTCGAAGACCAGCAGCGCCGCCGAGTCGTGCTCGCCCCGGTTGTGCGCCTGCACGGCCACCACGCGGAACGTCTCGCCGCGGAAACCGAGGCGGCTCACCGCGGTCGCGACGTCGGGGTGGCCCTCGACCAGGCCGATCACCAGGTCCGATTCGACCTGCCGCTCCAGGTCGGCGCTCGCGCGGGTGCGCAGCAGGTGCGCCGCCGCCGTGCGGGACGCCTGCACCAGCGCGGCCTGCCGCTCGGCGTCCAGCGGCGCGGAGGTGCCCACCCAGATCGACCCGAGCAGCGCCTTGCCCGCCCGCACCGCCACCACGGCCCGGCCCTGGCGGGCGCCGGAGGGCTCGACGAACAGCGGCTCGTCGGAGGCCGCGAGGTGCCGGAACACGCCGCGCTCGACGAGTTCCCGGCGGATGCCCTCCGGCACGCGCCTGCCCAGGATGGTCTCCAGCCGGGCCTGGTCGGCGCTCTCCTGGCGCTGCGAGTAGGCGAGCACGCCGGAGCGGTGGTCCTCGATGGTGACCGGGCCGCCCACCGACTCGGCCAGGGCGTCGGCCAGCGCGAACAGGTCCGTGGGCCCGCGCCCGGCCTCGGTCTCGCGCCCCTCCAGCACGAGCCCGTAGATCACCCCGGCGAGCTGGCCCCACGACACGGCGGGGTCGACCAGCAGCACCGCGACCTCCCGCTCCCGGGCGAGCTCCAGGGCCTCGGCGTCGAGCTCGTCGAGCCGGAACACGACGACGACCGCGCGGGTGCGGGCCAGCAGCTCGGCGGCGTCGCGCCGGTCGAGGCCGACCGCGAGCAGCACCTCGTCGCCGCTCGGCACCTGCTCGCCGGGGTCGTGCAGCGCGACCGCGCGCAGCTCGGTCGACCGGCTGCGCGGCGCGCACACCAGCCGCGCCCCGTAGCCGCCGAGGACGTTGATCAGTCGGTCCAGCTTGACCATGCCGACATCGTCGACCAGACCTCCCGAGGGCCGCGCAGCAGGGGCCACGCGAACGGAGTACCGGTTGATCCCGGCTGGACAACTTGCACAGCTCGGACTCGGATGCGGCAGGCAGAGCGAACAACCTGAGCAGTCGAGAACTGCACTGTTGCACGAGGCAACTCCTGATGCGCACGCTTCCGCTCATGGACGACGCAGAGTTCCGCGAGCTCTTCCGCCTCATGCTGGTGACGCGGCGCCTCGACGAGGAGGCCATCGCGTTGCAACGCCAGGGCGTGCTGCCCGCCTACGCCCCCGTTCGAGGTCAGGAGGCCGCGCAGGTCGGCAGCGCGGCGGCCCTGGACCTCTCCCGCGACTTCGCCTTCCCCACCTACCGCGAGCTGGGCGCGGCGGTGGCGATGGGCGTCGACCCCGTCGCCTACCTGGCGATGCACCTCAACATCTGGCACGGCGGCCTCTACGACGCGAGCACCTCCCGCCTGTCACCGCCGAACGCCGTGGTCGGCGGTCCCGTGCTGCACGCCGTCGGCTGGGCGATGGGCGCGCAGCTGGACGGCACCGGCGGGGCCGCGCTGACCTACTTCGGCGACGGCGCCAGTTCGCAGGGCGACATCCACGAGGCGATGAACTTCGCCGGGGTGTACCGGCTCCCGGTGGTGTTCTTCTGCCAGAACAACGGCTGGGCGATCTCGCTGCCCACCGCCCGGCAGGTCGCGGGCGGCTCGGTGGCGGCCCGCGCCGCCGGGTACGGCTTCGAGGGCGTGCGGGTCGACGGCAACGACGCGACCGCGGTGTTCGAGGCGACCCGGAAGGCGCTCGACCACGCCCGCTCCGGCGGCGGACCGACGATCGTCGAGGCGATGACCTACCGCCTCGGCCCGCACTCCACATCGGACGATCCCTCCCGCTACCGCAGCGCCGACGAGGAGCGCGCCCGCGCCGAGCACGACCCGATCACCACCGGGATGGCGGCGCTGACCGCCGAGGACGTCGCCGACGCCGAGGAGCACGCGGCGAGCGTCGTCACCCGCACCACCGAGGGGCTGCGCGCGCTGAAAACCCCTCCGGGGGACGACATGTTCCGCTTCGTCCACCGGGAACCGACCGCCGCTCTGCTCGCCCAGCACCGCGCCTGGAAGGAGTCGCAGGATGCCTGAGCTGTCGCTGCAGCAAGCGCTCAACACCGCGCTGCGCCACGCGTGCGAGGACGACGACCGGGTGCTGATCTTCGGTGAGGACGTGGGAGAGCTCGGCGGCGTGTTCCGGGTGACCGACGGCCTGCAGGACAAGTTCGGCGCGCAGCGGGTCTTCGACACGCCGCTGGCCGAGTCGGCGATCATGGGCCTGTCGGTGGGCCTGGCGATGGCCGGGTGGCGGCCGGTGCCGGAGATCCAGTTCGACGGGTTCAGCTATCCCGCGATCGACCAGATCGTCAACCAGGTCGCCCGGATGCACTACCGCAGTCGCGGGTCGCTGGGAATGCCGATCACGTTGCGGCTGCCCAGCTTCGGCGGCATCCGGGCGCCGGAGCACCACGGCGAGAGCCTGGAGTCGCTGTTCGCGCACGTGCCGGGCCTCAAGGTCGTCGCCCCGTCGGGGCCGTCGGAGGGCTACCACCTGCTGCGGCAGGCGATCGCCGATCCGGACCCGGTGGTGTTCATGGAACCCAAGTCCCGCTACTGGCAGCGGGAGGACTTCGACCCGGCCGAGCCCGTCGAACCGCCGCCGATCGGCAGCAGCCGCGTCGTGCGGCGGGGCAGGCACGCGACGCTGGTGGCCTGGGGCGCGATGGTGGCGCGCTGCCGGCAGGTCGCCGAACTGGCCGCCGAGGACGGCGTCGAGCTGGAGGTGCTGGACCTGCGCTGGCTCAAGCCGATCGACGCCGACGGGCTCGCCGAGTCGGTGTCGCGCACCCGCCGCGCCGTCGTCGTCCACGAAGCGCCGCTGACCGCCGGGCTCGGCGGGGAGGTGTCGTCGCTGATCACCGAGCGCTGCTTCGGCGACCTGCGCGCGCCCGTGCAGCGGGTGGCCGGCTTCGACGTGCCCTACCCGTCGGGGGCGCTGGAGGACGAGTACCTGCCCAGCGTCGACCGGATCCTGACCGCCGTGCAGACCGCATTGGAGTACCGCCGTGGCTGAGGTGACCTTCCCGCTGCCGGATCTCGGCGAGGGCCTGATCAGCGCCCGGATCCTGGAATGGCTCGTCGCCGAGGGCGACTGGGTGGAGCGCAACGCGCCGCTGGTGGAGCTGGAGACCACCAAGTCGGCGGTGGAGATCCCGTCGCCGCAGACCGGCCGCGTGTCGCGGCTGCACGTCGGCGAGGACGAGGAGCTCGAAGTCGGCGCCCCGCTGGTGACGTTCACCGTCGCCGACCAGGCCGGCATCGTCGGCACGGTCCCCGAGGAGCGCGCACCGCAGCGCCGCGTCCGCCTGACCCCGCCGGAGGACTGACCGATGGCGTTCACCGAACGCGACGGCGTCAAGCTCTGGTACGACGCCGTCCTCCCGGTGGAAGGCGTCCCCGGCACGAGCCCGGTGCTGCTCCTGCACGGTTTCGCCTCCGACGCGGAACTCACGTGGGAGCGCACCGGCTGGCTCCGCGCCGTCGCCGACCGGGGTCACGTCGTCACCGACCTCCGGGGGCACGGCCGCAGCGACCGCCCCGACACCGGCTACACCCCGGAGGACCTCGCCCGGGACGTCCTGGCGGTCCTCGACGCGGCCGAGGTGCGGCAGGCCGACGTGGTCGCCTACTCGATGGGCGGTCTCGTGGCCTGGACCCTGGCCGCCCTGGCACCCGACCGAGTCCGCGCGATGGCCCTCGGCGGCCTCGACGGCCGGCCCGTCGACCGCACCACGATGCTGGAAGTCCAACGAGCCCTCACCGCCGAAGACCTCACCCCCTGCATCGACGCCGTGGCAGGCCACCACCTCACCCCACCACCCCCGGCCCCGGTCCTCTTCGCTTCCGGAGACCAGGACGAAATAGCCCCGGAAGCCCGATCTTTCGCCGAATCCCTGGACGCCCCGCACATCTCCCTGGGCCGCCGGAACCACCTCAACGCAGTCTCCAGCCGCACCTTCAAAACCGCCGCGCTCGACTTCTTCAACACCGGAGCCGTCGGCGGGTAACGGTGTCAACGGTCGTTGGCAGGGGACAGTTTTAGCCGTAATTGACCGGACAAGACGGATGTTGATCATGGGTGATTATGGCTAAAACTGTCCTCAGGTGAGGCGCTCCTCCAGCCAGGTGGTGTGCACGGGCCCCGCCATGAGCTCCGGGTCCGCCGTGAGGCGGCGGTGGAGGCCCGCCGTGCTCGCCACGCCTTCGACGTGGAACTCCGCGAGAGCCTGCCGCGCGCGGGCGTAGGCCTGCTCGCGGTCCTCGCCCCAGCAGACGAGCTTGGCGATCAGCGAGTCGTAGAACGGGCTGATCCGGTCCCCCTGCGTGATGCCGGTGTCGACCCGCACGCCGGGACCGCCCGGCAGCCGCAGCGCCTCGATCCCGCCTGGAGTCGGGGCGAAGTCGCGCTCCGGGTCCTCGGCGTTGATCCGGAACTCGACCGCCGCACCCCGGCGCTCGATCGAGCCCTGATCCACCGAGAGCGGCGCACCGCCGGCGATGCGCAGCTGCTCGGCGACGACGTCGACACCGGTGATCATCTCGGTGATCGGGTGCTCGACCTGGACCCGCGCGTTCATCTCGATGAAGTAGAACTCCCCCGAGCCGTCCACCAGGAACTCCACCGTCCCGGCACCCCGGTAGCCGACGTGCTCGGCCAGCCGCACGGCCGCCGCCGTGATCGCCTGCCGGGTCTCCTCCCGCAGCCCGGGCGCCGGGGCCTCCTCGATGAGCTTCTGCCTGCGCCGCTGCACCGAGCAGTCCCGCTCGAAGAGGTGCACCACGCCGCCGTGGTCGTCGGCGAGGACCTGCACCTCCACGTGCCGGGCCCGCGGGACGGCCTTCTCCAGGTAGATCGCGGGGTCGCCGAACGCCGAACGCGCCTCCGCCTGAGCCGCGGGCAGCGCGTCCCGCAGCTCCTCGATCGAGCCGACCGGCCGGATGCCCCGACCGCCCCCGCCCGCGGCGGCCTTGAGCAGCAGCGGGAATCCGATCTCGTCGGCGAGCCGCGCCACGTCCTCGGGCTCGGCGATGGGGTCGGTGCCGGGCACCACCGGCACCCCGGCGGCGACGGCGGCGCTGCGCGCGGCGGCCTTGTCTCCCATCCGCTCCAGCACCGACGGGCGCGGGCCGATGAACACCAGCCCCGCCTCCTCGATCGACCGCGCGAAACCGCCGTTCTCGGACAGGAACCCGTAGCCCGGGTGCACGGCGTCGGCGTCGGTCGTGCGCGCGGCCTTGAGCAGCGCGTCCGGGTCGAGGTAGGACTTCTGCGCCGCCGACCGCCCGATGTGCGCGGCGTCGTCGGCCAGGGCCACCCAGCGCGAGTGCTCGTCGGCGTCGGAGTACACCGCCACCGCTTCGAGGCCCGCCGCGTGGCACGCGCGGATGATCCGGACGGCGATCTCGCCCCGGTTGGCGACCAGGACCCTGCGCAGCCCGCTCATGGCTCGTCGACCTCGAACATCGACTGGCCGATGTCGACCTCGTCGCCGTCGTCGAGCAGGATCTTCGCGACGCGGCACGGCTTGTCGGCCTTGATCTCGTTGAAGGTCTTCATGACCTCGATGAGCCCGATCGTCTGGCCGGGCTGGACGACGCTGCCCGGTTCGATGTAGGGATCGGATTCCGGCGACGGGCGCCGGTAGAACACCCCGGGCATCTGAGCATCCACAGTGGACATCGGATCTCCCCTCCTAGGCGGTCGCGACCGCCGCCCGCACCTTCTCCAGCCGTGCGCGCCGCTCTTGCCTGGCCGCCACGGCGGTCTCGACGTCGACCTGCTCGAAACCCACCTTGCCGCCGGTCCTGGCCTGGGCCATCCGGTCGCGATCCACCGAGATCACGGTCCCGATCGTGGCGTACCCGCCACCGGTGACCGCGTCGTTGAGCAGCACGATCGGCTCGTCGCCGCCGGGGATCTGCACCGATCCGATCGGGTAGCCGAGGTCGACGACGTTGGCCTGGTCGCTGCCCGCGCCGAACGGCTGCTCGCGCTCGATGAACTCCAGGTCGCCGCCGCGCAGCCGGTACCCGATGCGGTCGGCGTCCTTGGTCACCTTCCACTCGGTGCCCAGGAACGACGCCAGCCCCCGGTCGGTGAGCCGGTAGGCGCAGAGCCCGACGACCAGCCGCAGCGTCGTCGTCGCGGGCAGCTCCGGGCGCAGTTCCTCCGGCACCTCGGTTCCCGAGGCGGGCGCGGGCGGCGCCTCGCCCAGCGGGAGCCGGTCGCCGTCCGCGAGAGCGCGGCCCTCGAAACCGCCGATGCCGGTGAGCATGTACGTCGAGCGGGAACCGAGGTAGAGCGGCACGTCGATCCCGCCGCCGACGGCGACGTAGGGCCGGGCGCCGGTGCGCACCGCCTGCACGGCGAGCACGTCCCCGGCCGCCACCGGCACGGCCTGCCAGGTCGGCACGGGTTCGCCGTTGAGCGCCACGGCGGTGTCGGCGCCGGTGACGGCCACGGTGCGGGAGTCGGTGAACTCCAGTTCGGGACCGACGTAGGTCGCCTCCAGCACCGCCGCGCCGTCGGGATTGCCGACGAGCATGTTCGCCACCAGGGCCGAGTACTGGTCCATGGCCCCGGAGGGCGGCATGCCGATGGCGTAGCGGCCGTCGCGGCCCGAGTCCTGGACGGTCGTCGACAGCCCGCCCTTGCGCACGATCAGGGTGTTCACCGGTACAGCACCTCCAGCAGCCGCGCGTTGACCGCGTCGGGGTCGGCGAGCAGTTCGGCGGGAACGAGTTCCGCTTCCCGGATCCGGTAGCGGAACGTTCCGGCCTCCACCTCGGCGCGGGTCCGGTCGTACTCGTCGCGATCGATCGCCCGGTAGCGCAGCACGTCGCTGGGGCGCGGGAACGCGATGTCGTCGGCGAAGTCCGGCAGCCGCTGGGCGAGATCGAACACCGGCGCGGGCGCGATCCCGAACAGCTGGTAGCCGCCGGCTCCGCGCACCGGGTAGACCACCGAGAACGCGCCGCCGTAGCCGAAGGCGCGCTCCGGGGTGTCGGTGCGCGGGCGCACGTACTTGGGCACCTCGATCTGCTTCTCGCGCGTCACCATCTGGTAGCAGAACGGCAGCCCGGGCACGAAACCGAGCATGGTGACCAGGAACGGAGCCGAGGTGATCGCCTCGATCAGCGAGGGGACGTCGGCGAAACCGTTGATCCGCGCGGCGTATTCGAGGTCGGTGACCTCCGGGTCCTGGTGCCGGTCGCGGAACCTCAGCAGCGTCTCGCGCGTCCACGGGTCGTCGAAGAGCACCGGCACGTCGACGATCCGGGTCGGCACGACGTCGTCGGCGCTGAGCTCACCGGCCGTGCGCTCCAGTCGCCGCAGCTCGTCGACGAGCTCGACCGGGTGCAGCCGCTCCGGGTCCAGGCGCACCAGGTAGGAGGCGTTCGACGGGCAGATGTCGACGACGCCCTCGATGTTCTCGCGGCGCAGCGCGCCGGTGATCGCCATCGCCTTGAGATTGGCCTGCAGGCTCATCTCCCGGTCGATCTCGACGAAGACGAACTCGTCGCCGCCGAATTCGTACCGCGCGGGCGGTAGCTGAACCTCCATCACGGTCACGGCGCACCTCCGCAGCCCACCGACGAGTGTTCGTCGAGAATGCGCTGCGGGACGGTTCGACGCAGCGCGTCGGTCACCAATCGACCACCTTCGAGTGAGAGGGTAGGCTGCGTGATCTGCGTGCGCAAACACCGAAAACTATGGTGGACGCCCGATCTGGAGGTGATCCGTGCGCACTCTCGTCGATCTCAACGCCGATGCCGGGGAGAGCTTCGGACGTTGGCAACTGGGTGACGACGCCCGTCTCATCCCGCTCGTGACCTCGGTGAACATCGCGTGCGGCTGGCACGCGGGCGACCCGGCCACGATGAGCCGTTCGGTCGAACTCGCGCGCGACGGGCAGACCGCCGTCGGCGCGCACCCGGGTTTCCCCGATCTGACCGGATTCGGCAGGCGCGCCATGTCGTTGAGCCCCGCCGAGGCGGCCCAGGCATGTCTGTACCAGTTCGGGGCGCTGCAGGCGATCGCCGCGCACCAGGGCGCGACGATCGCCCACGTCAAACCGCACGGCGCGTTCTACGGGCTGACGATCCGCGACGAGGCCGTCGCCGAGGCCATCGTGTCGGCCTTCGCGACGGCCTCGCCGGGCGTGCGGGTGGTGCTGCTGGCGGGTCCGGTCTCGGAACGCCTCGCCGAGCGCGGTTTTCCCGTGGTCCGCGAGGCTTTCGCCGATCTCGACTACGACGACAACGGGCACATCATCATCGAGCCGCAACCGCTCCCCAAGCCCCCGGAGACCTGCGCGGATCAGGCCGAGGCGGTGCTGCGCGGCGAGGTGCGCTCGGTGAACGGCGCGCCCGTGCAGGTCGACGCGGACACGATCTGCCTGCACGGGGATCGGCCGAACGCCGTCGAGATCGCGGAGGCGATCCGCTCCCGGTTCGCCTCCGCCGGTGTGCGCCTCGCGCCGATGGCCGAGGTCGCTGACTCCCGGAGGTGAGTCACCCGGCCGGCAGCAGCCCGTCGGCAGCGGCGATGCGGGAATCGCTGCGGTGGTCCCCCTCGGGGCTGAACGGGGGAACCGCGCCGGGCAGGCAGTCGCCGAGCAGCAGCGAGTCCACCGCCCGCTCCTCGGGTCCGGCGCTGACCACGGCGGTGCCGTCGGGCGCCCAGATGCCCGAGTTGCCCCGGTACTCCCACTGGCCGCGCTCGGACGTCTCCCAGCCCCGCCGGTTGGCGTAGGCGACGAAGACCCGCCACACGGCGGCCATCGCGGGGATGATGTGCTCGGTCGCGTCGGGGTAGGCCACCAGCGTCGGCTCCCCGCTCTGCAGCGTGAAGTGCCGGTCGGCGGCCGTCGGCCCGACGATGAGCCGCGCTCCCCTGCCGACCAGGTTCTGGTACAGCGGTGGGAACTCGCACTCGTAGCAGTTGAGCAGCCCGACCGGGAACCCGTTGATCTCCACGACCGGCGGGAGGTCGTGCCCGGGCGTGAAGTTCGCGCGCTCGGCGGCGCCGTAGAGGTGGGTCTTGCGGTAGTTGGCGACCAGCTCCCCCTCGGCGACCAGCGCCACCGAGTCGTGCAGCGCCCCGTCGGCGGCGCGTTCCACGTAGGGCAGCACCACGCCGATGTCGTGGCGGCTGGAGAGCTTGCGGGCGAGTTCGACGGTGGTGCCGTCGCTGGGTTCGGCGAGCTGCTCGCACTGCTGGCGGTCGAGCGCGTACCCGGTGTTGAAGCACTCCGGGAACGCGCACAGCTGGCTGCCGTAGCTCGCGGCCAGCGCCAGCACCTGCTCCATCCTGGCGAGGTTCTCGGCGACCGCAGCCGGAGTTCCCGAGGGGTTCTCACCTTGGAAGAGGGCGAGGCGGACCCCGCTCCCCCGCTCCGGGGGCTCTCGGTCGGTCAACCGGCTGACGATGCGGATGGGACGCATGGATGTTGCTCCTCTCGGTTCACTGCACGGATTTCATCGGGTCGATCTCATCGGGCGCCGGCGACGAACTCCTCGACGGTCGTCGCCAGCTCCTCGACCGACGCGGGGGTGAGGTCGCTCCGCACGACCACGCGCATCACCTCGACGTGTTCGAGGTGCGGCGGCAGGGTGTAGACCGGCACCGCCCAGCCGCGTTCGGCCAGGTGCGCGGCCAGCTCCCGCAGCGCCACCGGGGGCCTGGCGGTGACGGCGACGACGGGCAGCTCCCCGCCGTCGCCGAGCAGCCGGAGCCGCCCGGTCGCGCGCATCCGCTCGGCGAGCCGCCGCGCGAGACCGCGGGATCTCGCGTGCACGGCGTGGAACCCGGCGAAGCCGTAGCGCACGAAGTTGTAGTACTGGAGCACCACCGGGGCCGCCGAGCGGGAGAAGGTGAGCTCGTGGTGCGCGTCGTCCCCGCCGAGGTAGTTGACCCGGACCCCCAGGCCCTGGTTCCGGTCGCCCTCGCCGCGCCAGAGCACCCAGCCCAGGCCGGGCGGCACCATGCCCGACTTGTGCCCCGAGGCGTTGATCGACACCACCCGCGGGATGCGGAAGTCCCAGGCCAGGTCGGGATCGAGGAACGGCGCGAGGAAGCCCCCGGAGGCGGCGTCGACGTGCATCGGGATGTCGAGCCCGGTGCGTTCCTGGAGCCGGTCCAAGGCGTCGGCGATCGCGGCGATCGGCTCGTACCGTCCGTCCAGAGTGGACCCCAGGATGCCGACGACGCCGATGGTTCCCCCGTCGCAGAGCTCCTCGACCTCGTCCGGGTCCAGCGACGGGGAGTCGCCGCGCGCGGGAGCCACGCGCGCTTCGACGTCCCAGTGGCGGCAGAACTTGGCCCAGCAGGCGTGCGCACCGGCCCCCATCACCAGGTTCGGCCGGCGCGTTGCGCCTCGCTCCTGCCAGTTGCGCAGCAGCGAGGCCCCGGCCAGCAGCGCCGCCTCGCTGGACCCCGTGGTCGCGCTGCCCGCGACCCGGTGCGGTTCGCCGTGCCACAGCGAACCGATGATGCCGACGCACTCCCGCAGCATCGCGTCGATGGCCGGGTACTGCTCCCGATCGACGAGGTTGTGGTTGAGGTAGGTGCGGTAGAGCCGCTGCGCCTCCGGCTCGATCGACGTGGTGAGGAATGTCGCGAGGTTGCGCTCCGGCGGGCAGCCAAGCCCCAGCCTGCCCGTGACCACGTCGAGCGCCGTGTCCGCGTCCATTCCGAAAAGTGGTATCCCGCCCCGAAGTTGCGTCGAGGGAACCGACCTTGCCTCGCACGCCTCCGGTAAAGCAGCCATCGTCGAGAGCTCCTGTTCTGTTGATGTGCTGAACACGATCAACGCTAGGTCCGCTGTGGACCCGAGCACCATGAACAATTCGCCCTATACCTTCCGCACTAGGTCGTGGGCGGCGCACGGCGATCGCGAACGCGCTCGGGTTCCGCCACCCGCACCGCCGCGCACGAGGACCACAGCACGTTCCTCGCACTGGTCCACATGGGGTATATCCCGTCCCTACCGGGGGATTCGGCGGCTGGGTCGTAATAAGAGCGAAATGCAGTGGCGAAATGAAGAGTAGGAATCCACGGGTGTCGGGCGGCCCGGAACGAACCGCCCGAGTGGAGGCGCTTCATGGCCCGTTCCTCAGACCGGGCGCTCGATCGGGCGATCACCGCGTTGCTGCACGAGGCCGTCGAGCACTCGCGCGCGATGCGCCAGGTCCTCAACCAGGTCGGCCAGCTCGCGTCGGCGCGCATCAACGCGATCTCGGACGAAGAACACGAAAACCCTTCCGACGACGCGATCGCCGAAGTGCTCTCATCGCTGACCAAGCGCGAGAAGGAGGTCCTCGACCACCTGGCTCGCGGCTGGTCCAACCGCCAGATCGGCCGTGCGCTCGGCATCTCCGAGCGCACGGTCAAGAACCACCTCCGCAACATCTTCACGAAGCTGCACGTGAGCGACCGGACCTCGGCGGTGGTCAAGCTCTTAGGGCACCACGACTAGCGAACGCGGCTCGCGTTGAGCGAGGTCATCGGGCGCGGAACGCTCACGTCCGGCATGGTCGGTTCGGGGCGGATCGAGGGGAGCGACGATGACTGACCTCAGCAACACGATCGTGGTCGGGATCGACGGATCGGAGCAGGCGCTGAGCGCGGCGGCGTGGGCCGCGTCGGTGGCCTCGGCCCGCAAGCTGTCGCTGTACCTGGTGACCTCGACCGAGCCCTACTTCCGCGGCTTCTACGGGTCCGGGATGCCGGTGCCGCCCGACGCGTTCGCCGAGATCGACCAGCTGGCGCGCACCCAGCTGGGCGACGCCGCAGATCGGGTCAACTCGGTCGCCTCCGGGCTGGAGTTCACCACCGAGTACGTGCAGGAGCAGCCGGTCGCGCTGCTGCTGCGGATGGCCGAGGACGCCCGGATGCTCGCTCTCGGCGCGTCCGGGCGTGGCGGTTTCGGCGGCATGCTGCTGGGGTCGACGGCCGCCTCAGCCGCCGCGCACGCGGCCTGCCCGGTGGCGGTGGTGCGCGAACCGGCCGCGCCGGACGGGCCGGTGGTCGCCGGTGTCGACGGCAGCGACAACAGCGCGGAGGCGCTGGCCGCGGCCTTCGCCGAGGCGGCGTGGCGCGGGGTCGGGCTGGTGGCGGTGCACGCCTCCCGCGAGCCCTCGATCCGCGAGGTCGGGCTGGGCCACCTCGAACCGGAGATGGCCACCAGCGAGCGCCTGCTGGCCGAGGCGCTGGCCGGTCTGCAGGAGAAGCACCCGGACGTGCAGGTCGAACGCGTGACCGCCAACGAGCGCCCCCGGGACGCGCTGCTGGACTGGAGCACCCGCGCCCAGCTCCTGGTGGTCGGCAGCCGCGGCCGGGGCGGGTTCCTCGGCATGCTCCTGGGCTCCACCAGCCAAGCGCTGCTGAACCACGCGCGGTGCACGGTCCTCGTCGTCCGCCCGCAGGGCTAGCGCTTCCGCAGCTCGGATTTCTGGATCTTGCCGGAGCCGGTGCGCGGCAGGCTGTCGACGAGGTCGACGTGCACCGGGACCTTGTAGCGGGCGAGCCGGGTGCGCAGGAATTCCCGCAGCTCGTCGCCGGTCGGTGCGCTGCCGGGGTGGCAGACGACGAAGGCGCGGCCGACCTCGCCCCATCGCTCGTCCGGGACGCCGACGACCGCGGCTTCGGCCACGGCCGGGTGTTCGAACAGGGCGTTCTCCACCTCGGCCGGGTACACGTTCTCCCCGCCGGAGATGAACATGTCCTTGACCCGGTCCACCACGTGCAGGTGGCCCTCGTCGTCGAACGACGCCAGGTCGCCGGAGCGGAACCAGCCGTCCTCGAACGCCGCGTCGGTGGCCTGGGGGTTGCGCCAGTAGCCGGGGCTGACGTTGGGGCCCTTGACGAGCACCTCCCCCGGCTCCCCCGGATCGGCGTCGGTGCCGTCGGGCCGGACCACCCGGACGCCGGTGAAGAACACCGGCACCCCGGCCGAGCCGACCTTGCGCACGCTCTCCCCCGCTTCCAGGAACGTGGCGCCCGGCGCGGTCTCGGTCATGCCGTAGCCCTGGCAGAACACCAGACCGCGCTCCTGGTAGGTGCGGATCAGCGCTTCGGGGACGGCCGCGCCGCCGCTCATCACGATCCGCAGCGACGACAGGTCGGCCTCGGCCCAGCGCGGCGAGGCGGCCAGCTCGGCGAACATGGTGGTGACGCCGAACATCCAGGTGATCCCGTTGCGCTCGATGCGGTCGTAGCAGGCGTCGACGTCCCAGCCCGGGGCGATCACCGAGCAGGCGCCCTTGATGAACGTCGGCAGCAGCGTCTGGTCGAGGGCGGCCACGTGGAACAGCGGCGCGGTGATCAGCGCGACGTCGTCGCTGACGACGTCGACGCCGACCAGCAGGTTGACGGTGTTCCACACCAGGTTTCCGTGGGTGAGCATCGCCCCCTTGGGCCGGCCGGTGGTGCCGGAGGTGTAGAGGATCAGCGCGGTCTCGTCGAAGCCCACCCGCTCCTCGATCGGATCGGGACCAGCTGCGGCGAGCCAGGTTTCGTACTCCTGCTCGCCCGGCTGCGGGTCGGTGAGCGCCACGATCCGGCGCGGGCGGTTCTCCAGGGCCCCGACGGTTCCCGCGCACTCGGGCGCGTAGACCAGCACCTCGGGCTCGGAATCGGCGAGCACGTAGTCGATCTCGGGTGCGGCGAGCCGGAAGTTCAGCGGGACGAACACCGCGCCGATCCGGTGCGCGGCGAACATCGTCTCGACGAACGCGAGGTGGTTGGGCCCCAGGTAGGCGACCCGGTCGCCGCGGCCCACGCCGTCGGCGCGCAACCGCTGGGCGGCGGTGGCGGTGCGCTCGGCGAACTCGGCGTAGGTCACCGCGTCCTCGCCGAAGACGAACGCGGTGCGGTCCGGGGTCATCAGGGCTCGCCGGGCGGGCCAGCCGCCCAGGCCGAGGTCGTGCATCAGCGGGCTCCTTCCCGTGCGCCCTCGGGGGTGCCGAGTACCTGCCCGCTGGTCTCGCGCAGCGCGAGCACGCAGGCGACGGTCAGCGCGCAGAACGCGGTGATGGTGCCCGAGATCGCGGTGGTCCCGGCTCCGCTGCTCTGCAGCTGCGCGAACAGCACCGGTGCGAGTCCCCCGCCGAGCCCGGCCAGCTGGTAGCCCAGCGACGCGCCGGTGTAGCGGCTCTCGGTGCTGAACAGCTCCGTGTAGAGCGCGGCCAGCGGCCCGTACATCATCGGGTGGATGACGCCCTGGCCGAGCACCAGCGCGACGACGAGCAGCGCGGCGCTGCCGCTGTCGACCATCGGGAACAGCGCGAAGCTGTAGGTGGCCATCGCCAGCGCCCCTACCAGCACGATCGGGCGCCGGCCGAGCCGGTCGGACAGCCCCGACCAGGCGATGATGCCCACCACGGCGGTCACCGAGGACAGCGTGATGGCGTTGAGCACGGTCTGCCTGCTGAACCCCGCCTGCACGCCGTAGGCCAGCACGAACGTGGTCAGCGTCGACTGGGCGACGAACGCGGCGAGCCCGACGCCGACGCCGAGCGCGAGCTGCCGCGGCCGGTTCCGCAGCACCTCCACCAGCGGTGCCCGCGCGCTGCGCCGGGATTCCCGGAACAGGCGGGGTTCGGCGACCTTGAGCCGCACGAACAGCCCGAGGACCAGCAGCGCGACGCTGAGCAGGAACGGGATGCGCCAACCCCACCCGAGGAACGCCTCCTCGCCGAGGACGGCGGCGGTGCCGGTGAGCACGGCGGTGGACAGCACCATGCCGCAGGGCGCTCCGGCGTTGGTGAAGCTCGCCCACAGCCCGCGCCGCGAACGCGCGTGCTCGGCGGAGATGAGCACCGCCCCGCCCCACTCGCCGCCGACGGCCACGCCTTGGACGACGCGCAGCAGCACCAGTCCCAGCGGCGCCCACGCGCCGATCTGCTCGTAGGTGGGCAGCAGGCCGATCAGCGAGCTGGCGATGCCCATGAGCAGCATCGTGAGCACCAGCATCCGCTTGCGGCCGAGCCGGTCGCCGAAGTGGCCGAACACCAGCCCGCCGAGCGGGCGCGCGAGGTAGCCGGTGGCGAAGGTGCCGAAGCTGGCGACGGTGGCCACCAGCGGGTCGAGGTTGCTGAAGAAGACCTGGCTGAAGACCACCGCCGAGGCCGTGGCGTAGAGCAGGAAGTCGTAGTACTCGATGACGCTGCCCAGGAAGCTGGACGCGACCGCGCGTCTGAGCTGCCTCTCGGGTGTGACCGAATCTGTCATGCCGATCGCCCTCGTCGTTGGCGGGTGCGGAACAGGATGACCATCCACATCAGACGGTCCGGATCACTCGGCTGGGTCGTGCGGCTGCATCGAGAGCCCCTCGGTGGATGAGCGTGCCGACCCGGCAAAACGTACGGCGCCGCAGTGACGGCCGTCAACGTTGTGCCCAACATTGGAGCGACTACGCTGGTCATCGTGACCTCCGCCGACGACGCGCTGACCTACTCGGCCCGACCGCAGTCGCTCATGCTGAGCTTCCTGGGGCTGCACGTGCTCGGGCGCGACTCGGCCGCGTACTCGGGCAGCATCATCGACGTCTTCGGCCGGATCGAGATCTCCGAGGAGGCGGTGCGCTCGACGCTGAGCCGGATGGTCCACCGCGGCCTGCTCACCCGCCACCGGCGGGGCCGTCGCGTCTACTTCGGACTCACCGAGCACGCCGAGCAGGTCCTCGAAGACGGCGAGCGGCGGATCTGGGACACCGGCGCGGTCAACCGCGACTGGGACGGGACCTGGACGCTGGTGGCCTTCTCGCTGCCCGACACCCGGCGCAGCGACCGGCACGACCTGCGCTCCCAGCTGATCTGGGCCGGGTTCGGCCTGCTGCAGAACGGGCTGTGGATCGCGCCCGGAGCTCAGGACGTCACCGCGATCGTCGACGAGCTCGGGCTCAACGACAACGTCACCGCCTTCACCGCGCAGCAGAGCAAGCCCACCGAGTCGGCCGACCTCGTCCGCAAGGCCTTCGACCTCGACGCCATCGCCGCCCGCTACCGCGCGTTCCTCACCCGGTGGGACAGCCCCGACCCGCTGCCCTCGGCGCCCGACGACCTCGCCCGCCAGCTCGTGCTGCACACCGACTGGCTGCAGCTGGTCCGCCAGGACCCGCACCTGCCCGCCGACCTGCTCGACGCCGACTGGCCCGCCATCCGCGCCGAGACCCTGTTCCGGCACCTCGCCCACCACTACCACGCCACCACAGCCGACCTGGCGGAACGGACCATCGACCAGATCGAGCTCTGAGCCCGTCGAGGCGCTGTTGCGGCATGCGGCGGAGCCGCATCCTCTTCCACCACCCGAGACACTGGCACCGCTGTGTTGTCTCCTCTGGGGGAACCTGAGCGCCTTCGTGGCGAGTGCGCCGGGACGCCGCGTATTGGCATGCTCAAGGAGCGGCGCACGGAGTCCACGGAGGCGCTCAGGTTCCGCCACCCGCACCGCTGAGCAAGAGGACCGCTCAACAGGCCTTATCGTGCGCAGCGCACAATGGGGGCATGGTCGAGCAGAGCATCTGGATGCAGAAGGTGGCCGCGGATCCGGGACACTCCTCCTGGTACATCAACAGGATGCGCGGCCTGGCCGAGGCGGGCACCGACCTCGCCGGGGAGGCCCGGATGATCGACGCGATGGCCGAGCGCGGGTCCCGCGTCCTCGACGCCGGGTGCGGCCCGGGCCGGGTCGGCGGCTGGCTGGCCTCGGTGGGACACGACGTCGTCGGCGTCGACGTCGACCCGGCGCTGATCGAGGCGGCGAAGGAGGACCACCCGGGGCCGCGCTGGGTCGTCGGCGACCTCGCCGAACTCGACCTGGCCGCGCACGGCATCACCGAGCCGTTCGACCTGATCGTGTGCGCCGGGAACGTGATGACGTTCCTCGCGCCCAGCACCCGCGGCGCGGTGCTCAAGCGGTTCCGCGAGCACCTGTCCCCCGAGGGCCGGGTGGCGGTTGGCTTCGGCACCGGCCGGGGCTACGAGCCCGACGAGTTCTTCGCCGACGTCGAGAAGGCCGGGCTGCGGACCGACCTGGCGCTGAGCACCTGGGACCTGCGCCCGTTCCGCGAGGACTCCGACTTCCTCGTCGCCGTGCTCAGCGCTGGCTGAGCGCACCGGAGTCGAGCAGCCGCTGCACGTCGTCCTCCGGAATCCCGGCCTCCGCCAGCACTTCCCGGGAGTGCTGGCCCAGCAGCGGGGCCGGGCGGGGCGGCGGCGCGGGCTCGCCGAAGTCGACCGGCCTGCGCGCGAGCCGCACCGGGCCCACGCCCGGCTGCTCGACGGTCTGGAAGAAGCCGGTGGCGCTCAGGTGCGGGTCGGTGAACAGGTCCTCGACGTCGTGGACGGGGCCGTGCGGGATGTCGGCGCGCTCGAACGCCTCGCTCCACTCCGCCGAGGTGCGGGTGACCATCTCCTCGGCCAGCAGCGCGTAGAGCTCGTCGATGTGGCTGGTGCGCGCGCCGATGTCGCGGAACCGCGGGTCCTCGGCCAGCTCCGGGCGGCCGATGAGGTCGAAGAACACCGTCCAGTGCTTGTCGGCGTACATCATCACCGCCAGGTGCCCGTCCTTGGTGGCGTACGGCCTGCGGTGGGGTGAATCGGTCCTCGGGTAGCCGGTGGGGCCCGACGGCGGGTCGATGAGCCACCCGCCCTGGCGGTCCAGGAGCATGAACGAGGCCATCCCCTCGAACATCGGCACCTCCACCGAGCGCCCCCGGCCGTCGGCCTCCTTCGCGCGCAGAGCCGCGCAGGTGGCGGCGGCGCCGTAGAGGCCGAGGATCTTGTCCGAGGCCGCCGAGCGCCAGTACTCGGGTTCACCGCCGGCCGCGCCCTGGGCCGCGGCGATGCCGGAGGCCGCCTGGATCACGTCGTCGTAGGCGGGCCGGTCGGCGTGCGGCCCGTCCTTCCCGTAGCCCCGGAACGCGCACAGCACCAGACCCGGGTTGATCTCGCGCAGCTCATCCCAGGTCAGGCCCAGGCGCGCCGCCGCGGGCGGGCGGATGTTGTGCAGCAGCACGTCGGCGCCGCGCACCAGGGCGCGCAGCACCTCGCGGGTCTCTGGGCTCTTCAGGTCGATCGCCACCGAGCGCTTGCCCCGGTTGGCGTTGACGAAGATCGGACCGACGCCGTTGCCGGTGACGTCGCCGATGCCGCGCACCTGGTCGCCGCGCAGCGACTCGACCTTGATCACGTCCGCGCCCCACTCGGCGAGCACCTGCGCGGCGTAGGGGCCCATGAACACCGTGGACAGGTCGAGCACCCGCACCCCGGTGAGCAGGTCGCCGCTCATCGGTGGCCTCCCGGGATCGGCGGGTGCTCTGCGGGGGCGCCGAGAACCACGTCCCACAGCGGTCCGCTCCTGCCGAGGAAGCGGTCCCAGTCGCGGGTGGTGCCGAACTCGCCGCGCCAGTCCAGCGCGGGCAGCGTGACCAGCTGCAACGGGTGTTCCCGGGTGGTGCCGATGGCGCCGTGGACCTGGTGGGCGTTGCGCACGACGACCGAGGCGGCGTGCCCGGCGCAGGACCGCGCCGCGGCGACCTTCGTCGCCGACGCCGGACCGGCCAGGTCGGTCTCGGCGGCGTCGAGCACGGCGGCGTCCACCGCCGCCCGCGCCAGCGCGGCCTCCGCAGCGGCGTCGGCCACCAGGTGCTGCACCGCCTGGAACTTCGCCAGCGGCCGCCCGAACTGCACCCGGGTCCTCGCGTGCTCCACGCACAGCTCCACGGCCCGGTCCAACGCCCCCACCACCTGCACGGCCCGGGCCAGAGCCGCCCGCAGCACCAGCCGATCCACCACCTCACCCCCGACGACGGCATCCCCGACGACGGCATCCCCGTCGACAGCTTCCACCCCGAACAGATCCCCACGCGGCACTCCCGAGTGGGTAACCCGATTACTCCAGTTTTCCGGCACCCGATTACTCCAGTTTTCCGGGACCCGATTACTCCAGTTTTCCGGGACCCGATTACTCCAGTTTTCCGGGAGCTGATTACGGGCGTTTTCCGGGGGCTGATCGCGGGCGTAATCCGGGGGTCGGACGGACCACGTGCCGTCGGGGCGGGGGATGACGAGGACTGCGGGGACGTGGCCGAGCCAGGGCACGGATCGGGCGGTTCCGTCGGGGTCGACGAGGGCGATGGTGAGCGGGGTCGTCGGGTCCGCGGCCGGGACTCCGGCTGTGCGGAGGAGCCAGTGGGCGAGCAGGTCGCTCTCGGCGAACGGGAGGTGGCGGGCCGCCGCCGCGCTCTCGGTCAGCAGCGCGGCGGCCTCCGGCCACCCGGCGCCGGAACCTCCGCGGTCCTCGGGGGCGGTCAGAGCGGTGAAGCCGAGGTCGCTCAGCTTCGCCCACAGCTCGGCGTCGAACCCGACACCGGTCTCGGCCTGGTCGAGGCGCTCGGTGATCTCGCCCGCGAGGACGTCGCGCAGCACCTCGCGCAGGTCGTGGTCCGTGCTCATCAGCGCATCCCCAATCCGCGTGCGATGACGCCGCGCAGGATCTCGTTCGTCCCGCCGCGCAAGGTGAATCCCGGCCGCTGCTGCACGGCCCGCCGGGTCAGTCCGGCGACGTCGTCGGCGGCGCCGGTCGGCGTGTCCAGGTCGGCGATGTCGGCGATGTCGCCTTCCAGCGTCGTGCCGAGCACCTTCACCAGCGCGGCGGGCACGTCGGCGCGCTCGCCGCGCTGCAGGGCCGCCGCGACCGACAGCGACATCTGGTGCAACCCGGCGAGCCTGCCGGTGATCCGCCCGGCCTCGGCCGGATCCAGGCTGTTCACCAGGGATTTCGCGAGCTGGTAGGTGGACAGGAACCGCTCCGGACCGGACCGCTCGAACGACAGCTCCGAGGTGACCTGCTGCCACCCGGCCCCGATCTCGCCGACCACGTGATCGTCGGCGACGAACACGCCGTCGAGGTGCACCTCGTTGAAGTGGTGCGTGCCGTTGGCCGAGATCACCGGCCGGACCGTCAGCCCCGGCGAGTCCAGCCGCACCAGCAGCTGGCTCAGGCCGCCGTGCCGGTCCTCGCCCGGCGGCGAGGTGCGGACCAGGACGATGAAGGCGTCGGCGACGTGCGCGCCGGAGGTCCACAGCTTCGTGCCGCGCACCCGCCACCCGCCGTCGTCCCGCTCGGCGCGGGTGCGGACGCTGGCCAGGTCCGAGCCCGAATCCGGTTCGCTCATCCCGATCGCGAAGAACGCCTCACCAGCCACGATGCGCGGCAGGTAGGTGCGCTTGAGGTCCTCGCTGCCGAAGCGCAGCAGGTTCGGCGCGACCTGCCGATCCGCGATCCAGTGCGCGGCGACCGGCGCCCCTGCGGCGAGCAGCTCCTCGGTGACCACGAACCGCTCCAGGAACGTGCGGCCGTGCCCGCCGTACTCGACCGGCACCGTCATCCCGAGCCAGCCGCGCCGGGCCAGCGCGCGGGTGAACTCCAGGTCCCAGCCGCTGAGCCAGCTGTCGACGGTCGGCGTGAAGCCGCCCGAGGTGACCTGCTCGGCGAGGAACTCCCGCACCTGCCTGCGCAACGACAGCAGTGCGGCGTCCTCCTGGACCGGTGGCGGCATCAGCGACGGCATCGATCACTCCTGTGCTTCCGACGGGTGCCTCCCACGTAACCGGTACGCACGTTCCCGGTCAACGGACCTTCCTGATGACCGGGACGCGTCCGCGCACGTAGGGTGTCGCCGAACCGTGCCCGCACGCTGGGAGGAATGCCACTCATGTCCGATGTGCTGCTGGTCGAGCGCGCCGATCACGTGGAGACCTGGACGATCAACCTGCCCGACCAGCGCAACCCGATCTCCGGCGCGGACGTGATCGAGGCGTTCGAGACCCACGCCCGCCGCGTCCAGCAGGACCTCGACGTGCGGTGCGTGGTGCTCACCGGCGCGGGCAAGGCGTTCTCCGCGGGCGGCAACGTCAACGACATGCGGGAGAAGGCCGGGATGTTCAGCGGCAGCCCGTGGGAGATGCGCAACGGCTACCGCGACGGCATCCAGCGCATCCCGCTGGCCCTGTCCGAGTGCGAGGTCCCGATGGTCGCCGCGGTCAACGGCCCCGCCGTCGGCGCCGGATGCGACCTGGCCATGATGTGCGACCTGCGCGTGGCCTCCGCCAACGCCTGGTTCGCCGAGTCCTTCGTCCAGCTCGGCATCATCCCCGGCGACGGCGGCGCCTGGTTCCTCACCCAGGCCATCGGCCCGCAGAAGGCGGCCGAGATGGCCCTCACCGGAGACCGGGTCGACGCCCGGAAGGCCCTGGACTGGGGCATGGTCGCCCACGTCACCGAACCCGAGGACCTCCTCGACGAAGCCCGCGCCCTCGCGGCCCGAGTCGCCAAGAACCCGCCTCACGCCACCCGCATGGCCAAGCGCCTCCTGAAGGAGTCCCGCACCAACGACCTCCGCCACGTCCTCGAACTCTCCGCCACCATGCAGGCCCTCTCCCACCACACCGAGGACCACGCCGAAGCCATGGACGCCGTCCTGAACAAGCGCTCCGCGACCTACCGAGGCCGCTGAAACCCCGGTTTCAGGACGGGGTTTCCGGGGCCAGGACGCAGCGGGAGCCGGTGAAGATGGTGACCATGCAGCGGTTGTTGTGGTTGCAGAGGGAGCGGGTCGAGGAGTCGGCGGCGATGCGGTTGACGAGGTCGGGCTCTCGGAGGAGCGCCCGGGCCATCGCCACGAACTCGAAGCCCTCGTGCATGGCCGTGTCCATGACCTGCCGGTTCGTGACCCCGCCGAGGAGGACCATCGGGAGGTCGACGGCGGCGCGGATCTGGCGGGCGTCGTCGAGGAGATAGCCGTCCTGGTAGGGGTATTCGCGGAGGAACCTGCTGCCGACGAGCTTGACGCCGGTGCGGATCGGTTCGCGCATCACCTCGGCGAACTCGCGGACCGGGGCGTCGCCCTTGAACAGGTACATCGGGTTGAGCAGGGAACTGCCGGCGGTCATCTCCAGTGCGTCGACCGTGCCCTCGGCCTCCAGCCACTGCGCGACGGTGATCGCCTCGTCGAGCCAGAACCCGCCCGGCACACCGTCATCCATGTTGAGCTTGGCCAGGATCGCGATCCGGTCCCCCACGGCCTCCCGCACCGCGCGCATGACCCGCAGCGCGAGCCGGGCGCGGTTGGCGAGGTCACCGCCGTAGTCGTCGGTGCGCTTGTTGAGCTTCGGGCTCAGGAACGAGCTGGTGAGGTAGTTGTGTCCCAAGTGGACTTCCACCGCGTCGAAACCCGTTGCCACCGCCATCTTCGCGGCCTCGCCGTGCGCGCGCACGACCCGGTCGATGTCGGCGAGGGTGGCCGGTTTGACCTGCCGCAGCGATTGCAGGCTCAGCGACCGGCTCGGGCCGAGCGCGGGCAGCTTGGTCTTGGTCGGGTCCGCGACCGGACCGGCGTGGCCGACCTGCGCGGAGATCGCCGCGCCCTCGGCGTGCACGGCCTCGGTCAGCCGCCGCAGCCCCGGGACCGCCTCGTCGCGCCACACGATCTGGTGGCCGTCGGTGCGTCCCTCGGGCGCCACGGCGCAGTAGGCGACGGTGGTCATGCCGACTCCCCCGGCGGCGTGCCGGACGTGGAAGTCGATGAGCTCGTCGGTGACCAGGCCCCGCCGCGCGCGCTTCTCGTAGGTCGCGGCCTTGAGGATCCGGTTGCGCAGCCGCACCGGGCCGAGCTTCGCAGGGGCGAGGACGTCGGGAACGGCCTTGTCGCGCATCGCATTCTCCTCCCGCGGCGTTGCGCGGGCTGACGCTACCAGAGTTTTGGCGCACTTGGCCAAAATTTGTCGGCCAGAGCGGTTGACCAGCACCGGGATCGACTAGGCTCGGGCGCGTGACCCACAGCGACGCCTCCGCGCCGCAGCGCGGGCGCCCGACCGTGCTCGACCGCGCCGCCATCGCCACCGCCACGTTCCGCCTCTGGAGCCGACGCGGCTACGCCGCCGTCGGGTGGAAGGAGATCTCCGAGGCCACCGGCGTCAGCGTCCGCACGCTGGTCCGCCACTTCGCGCGCAAGTCCGACATCGCCTGGGTCGGCGTGCCGGCCGCCACCCGACGACTGCGCGAGGCGCTGGCGGAGATGCCCGAGGACGTCCCGGTCGACGAGGCCGTCCGCCGCGGGGTCGTCGCGTCCATGTCGGACGATCCGATGTCCCCGGCCGGCCCGGACTGGATCCGCCTGGTGTGCACCGAACCCGAGCTCGCCGGCACCGCCCCCACCGCCTACCGGCCGTGGATCGACGAACTCGCCGATTTCATCGCCCGCCGCGTCCCGGGCATCACCCCTGCCGCGGCCACGGCCCTGGCCAGCGGCTACCAGGCCGCGACCTTCGCGGCCCTCGTCGCCTGGAGCGAGACCGCCTCCCACGACCGCGCCGCCACGGCGGCCGAGGAGG
This sequence comes from Saccharopolyspora ipomoeae, assembly GCF_029952525.1. Classification (GTDB taxonomy): domain Bacteria; phylum Actinomycetota; class Actinomycetes; order Mycobacteriales; family Pseudonocardiaceae; genus Saccharopolyspora; species Saccharopolyspora ipomoeae. The sequence continues at coordinate 12,017 of NZ_JASAOF010000009.1, read as the reverse complement.
CCCTCGGCTGGCTGTCCATCCGGGGTGCCTGACGACCTCGCGGGAATCGCCGAATCGCGGTGTCGAGCACCGTAAAATCACAATTCAAAATGATTTCACCGCACGATCCAAATCATTTGAATGAACCGATCCCGCTTTCTGCTATACTACTGATGTACCAGAATTTCGATGCGCCAGAACTGCGTTCTGTTGAGGTCGAGGCGATGATGACTGCGAGCGAGGAGCACCCGGCCCTGTCCATGGCCGAGAAGGCCTACCTGGCGATCCGGGACCGGCTGATCATGCTGGACATCCCACCGATGACCGCCATCGACGACGCGGCGCTGGCCCGCTCGCTCGACATCGGCCGCACGCCCGTGCGCGAGGCGCTCAAGCGGCTGGAGATCGACCGGCTGGTCGTGTCCTACCCGCGTCGCGGCACGTTCGCCACGGCCGTGGACATCACCGACCTCGCCTACATCTCCGACATCCGGATGAACCTGGAGCCGCTGGCCGCGCGACGGGCCGCCGAGGTCGCCGGTGAAGCGGAGCTGGAGGAGATCGGCGAGCTCGTCGACCACCTCGACGGCCTGGACTTCCGGTCGATGGAGCGCGACGAGATCATGCGCTGGGACCTGCACGTGCACCGCACGATCTACCACGCGGCCGGCAACCCGCACCTCGAGGACACCCTGATCCGCTACGACAACCTCGCCACCCGGATCTTCTGCGTCTTCCTCGACCGCATGCAGGACTTCGACAGCCACGTCATGGAGCACTCGGCCCTGCTGCGCGCCATCGCCTCGGAGAAGCCCGACAAGGCGGAGCAGCTGGCCAGGGAGCACGTCCTCAACTTCGACAAGGCGATGCGCTCCCTGGTCTGAGAGCTGTCGGAGCACCACAGCGCCTCGGGGGTGCGGGCTGAGTCCCACACCTGAAGCAGCGGCTACCGCCGCACCCCCGGCGACCTCCTACAAGCGCTTCGCCAGCTTGCGGCGCCATTGTCCGAAGGGGCGGGCCCGATCCACCGCGAGGACGCCGACGGGTTCTTCGGCGGCGTCGAGGTAGAGGGCCAGGAAGTCGCCGGACTCCGGGTCGCCCTCCTCGATCTGGACCGTGCAGTCGTCGGTGCGGTGACCGGCGAACTGGATCTTGTGCCCGTACTGATCGGACCAGAAGTAGGGCACCGCGTGGTGCGCGGGCGCGGAGTGCTCCCGGCCGAGCAGCGCCGCGGCCGCCGCAGCGGGTTGCTGCAAGGCGTTGGTCCAGTGCTCCAGCCGCATCGGGCGCGCGGTGTAGTCGCGGTAGGAGTGGGCGCAGTCGCCCGCCGCCACGACCTCCGGCAGCGCGGTCCGGCCGTCGGCGTCGGTGCGCACGCCGTGGTCGACGTCGAGCCCCGACCCGGCCAGCCACTCGGTGTTGGGTTCCGCGCCGATGCCGACCACGACGACGTCGGCGGGCAGCTCGCGCCCGTCGGTGAGCTTCACGCCGCTCACCCGCGACTCGCCGATCAGCTCGGCGATGCCCGCCAGCGGGTGCACCCGGACGCCGTTGCGGGCGTGCAGGCGTCCGCAGATCTCGCCCATCTCGGGACCGAGCGCGCGCCGCAGCGGCACCGGCCCGTTGTCGACGACGTCGACCTCGCAGCCGAGACCGACGGCGGTCGAGGCGACCTCGGCCCCGATGAAGCCGGCGCCGACGATCACCACGCGCGCCCCGGGAACCAGCTCGGCGCGCAGCGCGAGCGCGTCGTCGAGGCTGCGCAGCACGTGCACCCCGGCCAGGTCGCCGCCGGGCAGGGAGCGCGCCCGCGCGCCGGTGGCCAGCACGACGCCGTCGGTGCCGATGCGGGTGCCGTCGGACAGCACGACGGCGCGATCGGTGGTGTCCAGCTCGCTTGCGAGGTGCCCGAGCCGCCAGTCCACCTCCAGCGCGTCGTCGTCGGAGTCGGTGAGCCGGATGTCGTCCTCGCTCGCGGTCCCGGCGAGGAACTCCTTGGACAGCGGCGGGCGGTCGTAGGGTGCGTGCACCTCGTCGCCGACGGCCGTGATCCGGCCGTCGAAGCCCTGCTCGCGCAGCGCGCGGATCGCCGACAGACCGGCCAGCGAGGCGCCGACCACGGTGATGTGCCGCATCAGACGACCTCCTCCGCGGGCGCCCCCTGGGCGGGAGCCTCGACGCGCGTGGTCTCGTGGACGTAGATGACGCCGTCCTCGACGGTCACCGCGTGCGTGCGGACGGGCTTCTTGGCGGGCGGACCGCTGGGCATACCGGTCTTGAGGTCGAAACAGGCCGCGTGCAGCGGACATTCGACGGCGCAGCCTTCGAGCCAGCCGTCGGACAACGACGCGTCCTGGTGCGAGCAGGTGTCGTCGATGGCGTAGAGCTCGCCGTCGACGTTGAACACCGCGATCGCCACGTCGCCGTGCACGCGAACCGACTCCCCCGGCGGCAGGTCGACCAGCTCACCAACCAAGATCATGACGCCTCCTGTTGCAGATAGCGGAACACCGCGTGCTATGCGCAACAACAGGATGGGGGTCCGCGGCCCGCTCGTCAATGGGGAAATCCGGACGGAAACATGCGGTTTTCCCAGGTGGAAGCCGATGGGCACACCTCATCGCGGGACCGCGGACAACAGCGTCGCGACCCCGGGTACGGACCAGCGGAGGGGTTGAGGCCTTGATTCGGCGATGCCGAGGGTTTACCTTCTCGCCAACAGATATATCAGTAGTCGATCGCGGTCACAACCGCGACGCCGCCACGAGGACTCGCGGCCCCCAGCGCTGCGTCGCACCCGGGAGAGCCCCATGACCGATCGCCCCAGACGGCCTCGGCGAGGCCTGAGACCGCCTGTCGTGCAAGAGGAACGCACGGTCCACCGGGCGGTCGCAGCGGCCTCCGTGGGCAACGTCGCCGAGTGGTACGACTTCGGCATCTACTCCTACCTGGCGGCCGGAGTGCTCGACCAGGTGTTCTTCCCCGCCTTCGGCCCGTGGTCCGCGGTCTACACGCTCGGCGCCTTCGCCGCCGCGTTCGTGATGCGCCCGCTCGGCGGGTTCGTCTTCGGACGTCTCGGCGACCGCTACGGGCGCACCAAGGTGCTCTCGGCGACCGTGCTCATGATGGCCGGTGCCACCGTGCTGCTCGGCCTCGTCCCCGGCCACGGCGCCATCGGGCTGCTGGCCCCGCTGCTGGTGCTGCTCGTGCGGATGCTGCAGGGCTTCTCCGCCGGCGGCGAGTACACCGGCGCGCTGACGCTCATCGCCGAGTACGCGCCGGACCGGCGGCGCGGGTTCTTCGGCAGCTGGCTGGAGTTCAGCACGCTCACCGGCTACGCCCTCGGCGCGGGCACCTGCGGGGCCGTCATCGCGCTGCTGCCCACCTCCGACCTCCTCGCCTGGGGCTGGCGGATCCCGTTCATGCTGGCCCTGCCGCTGGGGATCGTGGGGCTCTACCTGCGGATCCGGTTGGAGGACACCCCGGCGTTCCGGCAGCTCATGGAGCGCTCCCCCGTGCTGGCCACGATGTCGACGCGACGCGCCGTGCAGATCGTGCGCCGCCACTACCGCACGCCCGCGCTGGTCGCGGCCGGGATCGTCGTGGCCTGGAACGTCACCAACTACGTGCTCACCAACTACGCGCCGACCTACCTGACCAGCACCCTGCAGCGGCACGGCGAGGTCGCCACGTCCGGCGCCGTGGCCACCGGGATGCAGGTCGCGGTCATGCTGGTGATGCTGTGCGCCATCGTCGGCGTGGGCAGGCTCAGCGACCGCATCGGCCGCAAACCCGTGCTCATGACCGGCAGCGTCGGACTGGTGCTGCTGGGACTGCCCGCGGTGTGGCTGCTGCGCGAGGGCGCGGCGGGCCAGCTGCTGGGGCTGCTCATCATCGGTCTGTGCCTGATGTGCTTCGCGGCCGTCTCGCCGTCCACGCTGCCCGCGCTGTTCCCGACGATGATCCGATACAGCAGCCTCGCGGTGATCTTCAACCTCTCGGTGTCGCTGTTCGCCGGTACCGCGCCGACCATCATCGAGGCCGCGGTGACGGCGACCGGCAACCTGGACTGGCCCGGCTACTACCTCATCGGCGCCGGGGTCATCGGCATCGCCGCCACGCACTTCCTGCGCGAGCACGCCGGCAAGCCCCTGGACGGGGCCGCCCCGCTGACCTCCAGCGCCGAGCTGCCGCCTCCCCCGCTGTCCGACGACGGCGTGCCGCTGGAACTCCCCCGCTGAGCACGAGAACGAGGGCCCCGCACCTGGATCAGGTGCGGGGCCCTCGTCGTGGGTGCGGTCAGCCGGTGCGCTCGCGGACCCAGTCGTGGAACTCGGCGATGTGGTGCTCGCTGGGCACCAGCACGCCGCCGGAGGCGTAGGAGCGGGAGTCCATCGCCAGCTGGCAGCGCTCGCAGGCGTCGAAGTCCTGCTGGTTGACGCGGTGGAACAGCTCCACCGAGCGGTCGATGTCGGCGCCCGAATCGACCACCTCCGGCAGGTACAGCCAGTCGCAGCGCACCAGCGTCCGGTCGGGGGCGAGCGGGAACATGCGGTGGAACACCACGTGGTCGGGAACCAGGTTGATGAACACCTGCGGGCGGACCGTGATCGCGTAGTACCGGCGGTCCTGCTCCTCGCTCACGCCCGGCAGCTTGGCCAGACCGGCCGAGCCGTCGACGGTGAAGCCCTCGACGTCCTCGCCGAACTCGGCGCCGTGCCCGACGAAGTACTGCGCGGCCAGCCCGTCGGCGAACTCCGGCAGCACCTCGGTGAGCTCCGGGTGGATCGTCGCGCAGTGGTAGCACTCCATGAAGTTCTCGACGATCTGCTTCCAGTTCGCCTTCACGTCGTACTCGATGCGCCTGCCCAGCTTCAGGTCCGCGACCTGGTAGCCCACGATCGCGTCCGGGGTGCCGAGCCGCTCGGTGACGTCGCCGATGACGGTGTCCTCGAACGACGGCGGCTCCTCGGCCAGGCACAGCCACACGTAGCCGAGCCATTCGCGCACGTGGACGCGGTGCAGGCCGTACTGGGTGCGGTCCACGTCGTCCATCGCGTTGAGGTTCGGCGCGGCGATCAGGTCGCCGTCGAAGGAGTAGGTCCAGGCGTGGTACGGGCACTGGAAGGAGCGGCGCGCCTCGCCGGACTCCTCGGTGCACAGCCGCGCGCCGCGATGCCGGCACACGTTGAGGTGCGCGCGGATCTCGCCGGAGCGGTTGCGGGTGACCAGCACGCTCTCGCGGCCGATCTGGACGGTCTCGAACTTGCCGGGCTTGTCGAGGTCGGCGCTGAGAACCGCGCAGAACCAGCCGGTCTCGAAGATCGTCGCCTGCTCCAGGCGGAAGATCCCCTCGTCGGTGTAGTAGTGCCCGGGCAGCGTCTCGCGCAGGCTCTCGGGCAGGGCGTTCTGGGTCAGCTCGGGCTCGGACAGGTCGGTGGTCGGGAGCTCACCGGTGGTCATCGTTTCTCCTCGGCGCAGGGGTTCAGGGGCGCAGGAAGCGGTTTCAGGGGAAGACGACGGTGCTGGTGCCGTTGAGCAGCACGCGGTGCTCGCAGTACCAGCGCACCGCCCGCGACAGGGCGAGCGCTTCGGCGTCGCGACCGACGGTCTGCAGGGCCTTGGGGTCGTGGGTGTGGTCGATCCGGATGACCTCCTGCTCGATGATCGGCCCCTCGTCCAGGTCGGGGGTGACGTAGTGGGCGGTGGCGCCGACGAGCTTGACGCCCCGGTCGTAGGCCTGGTGGTAGGGCTTGGCGCCCTTGAAACCGGGCAGGAACGAGTGGTGGATGTTGATCGCCCGGCCGTGCAGCGCCTTGCAGGTCTGGTCGGAGAGCACCTGCATGTAGCGGGCGAGCACGACCAGGTCCGCGGCGTGGTCGTCGACCAGCCGCAGCAGCTGCGCCTCGGCCTCCGGCTTGGTCTCCGCGGTGACCGGCACGTGGTGGAACGGCAGGCCCGCGGCCTCGGCCATCGGCCGCAGGTCCTCGTGGTTGGAGACCACGGCGACGATCTCGGCGCCCAGCGCGCCCGCCCGCCAGCGGTAGATCAGGTCGTTGAGGCAGTGGCCGAGCTTGGAGACCATCACCAGCACGCGCGCGGGGCGGTCCGGGTGGAAGGCGTAGTCCATCTCGAAATCGGTTGCCACCGAGGCGAACTCGCGAGACAGGTGGTCGGTGTCCTCGCCGGTGGCCTGCACGCGCAGGAACAGGCGGCCGCGCACCGGGTCGTCGAACTGCCGGTACTCGCCGATGTCGCAGCCGTGGGTGAACAGGAACGAGCTGACGGCCTGGACGATGCCGGTGCGGTTGGGGCAGCTCAGGGTGAGGGTGAACGTCACGGGATTCTCCTCAGCATTCCACGATGTTGAGCGCGAGTCCGCCGCGCGCGGTCTCCTTGTACTTGTCCTTCATGTCGGCGCCGGTCTCGCGCATCGTCTTGATGGCCTTGTCCAGCGACACGTGGTGCTCGCCGTCGCCGCGCAGCGCCATGCGGGCGGCGGTGATGGCCTTGATCGCGGCGACCGCGTTGCGCTCGATGCACGGGATCTGCACCAGCCCGCCGACGGGATCGCAGGTCAGCCCCAGGTTGTGCTCGATGCCGATCTCGGCGGCGTTCTCCACCTGCTCGGGGGTGCCGCCGAGGAGTTCGGCGAGCCCGGCGGCGGCCATCGAGCAGGCCGAGCCGACCTCTCCCTGGCAGCCGACCTCGGCGCCGGAGATGGAGGCGTTCTCCTTGAACAGCACGCCCACCGCACCGGCGGTGAGCAGGAAGCGGACCGCGTGGTCGTCGTCGAAGCCGGGCAGGAACCGGTGGGCGTAGTGCAGGACCGCGGGCACGATCCCGGCCGCGCCGTTGGTCGGGGCGGTGACGACCCGGCCTCCCGCGGCGTTCTCCTCGTTGACGGCCAGGGCGTAGAGGGTCACCCACTCCATCGGATCGGCGTGCTCGTCGAGGCTCGCGCGCAGGTCGCGGGCCCGGCGGCGGACCTTGAGCCCACCGGGCAGCACTCCCCCGGTGCGCACGCCCTGCTCGACGCACTCGCGCATCACCTGCCAGATGTGCAGCAGGTGCGCGCGGGTCTCGGCCTCGGGCCGCCAGGACGCCTCGTTGGCCAGCACGACGTCGCTGATCCGTCCGCCGAGGCCGGCCGCCTGGGTGAGCAGCTCGGCCCCGGTGCCGAACGGGTGGGCGACGGGGGTGGCGTCCTCGACGAGCACCGGGCGTCCGGTGTCGTCCTCGTCGAGCACGAAACCACCCCCGACGGAGTAGTACTCGCGGTGGACCAGACGGGCGCCGTCGTCGTCGAGGGCTTCGAAGGTCATGCCGTTGCTGTGGAAGTCGAGCCGCTTGCGGCGGTGCAGCACGACGTCGTGGTCGAGGTCGAAGGCGATCTTGTGCTCGCCGCCGAGGCTGATCCGGCGCTCCTCCCGCACCGCGTCGACGTGCGGTTCGACGGCGACGGGATCGACCAGGTGCGGTTGCTCGCCGGTCAGCCCGAGCACCACGGCCTTGACGCTGCCGTGCCCGTGCCCGGTGGCGCCGAGCGAGCCGAACAGCTCGCACCGCACCCGCCGGACCCGGGGCATCGTCCCGGTGGCGCGCAGGTGCTCGACGAAGAGGTACGCCGCTCGCATGGGCCCGACGGTGTGCGAGCTGGACGGCCCGATGCCGACCTTGAACAAGTCGAAGACGGACAGAGTCATGGGTGCTCCCGGGGGTAGGTGGGGGCAGGGGACGGTTCTTCCTCGAATTGACCGGACAAAACGGATCACGATCATGGGTGATTCGAGGAAGAACCGCCCCGCTCCCGGAACTCAGCGGCGGATGCGGTGCATCTCGGGGTCCACCAGGGGCTCGGCCGCGACGGTCGCGGCGATCATGCGGTCGAAGTACTTGATCTCGACCCGGGTTCCGGGCTCCGCCGAGGCGGGCAGCCACGCGTAGGCGATCGGCGTGCCCAGGGTGTGCGAGAAGGCCGCCGAGGTGATGTAGCCGGCGGGTTCCTCGTCGACGAACACCGGCTCGGCGCCGAGCACCACGCTGCGCCCGTCGTCGACGGTCAGGCACGTCAACCGCCGCTCGACCGCGTCCGGGTCGATCTCGGCCAGCGCGTCGCGGCCGACGAAGTCGCCCTTGTTCATCCGCACGGCGAAGCCGACCCCGGCCTCGTACGGGTCGTGCTCGGTGGTCATGTCCGCACCCCAGGCGCGGTAGCCCTTCTCCAGCCGGAGGCTGTTGAAGGCCGCGCGCCCGGCCGCCACGACCCCGAGGTCGCGACCGGCCTCGAACAGCACGTCCCACAGCCGCTGCCCGTACTCGGCGCTGGTGTAGAGCTCCCAGCCGAGCTCGCCCACGTAGGACACGCGCATGGCCGTCACCGGGATCCCGGCGATGCGGATCTGCTTGCAGCGGAAGAACTTCAGCCCTTCGTGCGACAGGTCGGCGTCGGTCAGCGGCTGCACCAGGTCGCGGGCCAGCGGGCCCCACGCGCCGATGCAGCAGGTGCCGCCGGTGATGTCGCGGACCGTCACGCTGCCGTCGTCGGGCAGGTTGCGCCGCAGGTACTCGTGGTCGATGTTGCCGTTGGCGCCGATCTGGAACAGCTGCTCGCCCAGCCGCGCGACGGTGAGGTCGCTGCGCACGCCGCCGGCCTCGTCGAGCATGAGCGTGTAGGTCACCGACCCGACCGACTTGTCGACCTTGTTGGTGGTCATCCGGTCCAGGAACGCCAGCGCCCCGGGGCCGCTGACCTCCAGGCGCTTGAGCGAGGTCATGTCGTAGAGCGCGACGGCGGTGCGGGTCCTCCACGCCTCCACCGCGGCGACGGGGCTGTGGTACATCGCCGACCAGGAGTCCCGCGACGGCGGCTGCCACTCCATCGGCAGGTCCTTGACCAGCGGTGCGTTGGCCTCGAACCAGTGCGGGCGCTCCCAGCCGTGGGCCTCCAGGAACACCGCGCCGAGCTCCTTCTGCCGGGCGTGGAAGGGGCTCACGCGCAGGTCGCGCGGCGAGAACTTCGGCTGCAGCGGGTGCTTGACGTCGTAGATCTCGACGAAGTTGCGGGAGGAGGTCTCCTCGACGTAGTCGGGCGTCGTCTCGATCTCGTCGAACCGGTGCACGTCGCAGCCGTGCAGCTCGATCTCGCTGCGGCCGTCGACGAGCAGCTGCGCCACCGAGCGCGCGACACCGGCCGAGTGCGTCACCCACACGGCTTCGGCGATCCAGAACCCCTGCACGTCGGGCGATTCGCCGACCAGCGGGCCGCCGTCGGGGGTGAAGGAGAAGACGCCGTTGAACCCGGTCTCGATCTCGGCGGTCTCCAGCGCGGGCAGCAGGCGCTTGCTGTGCTCCCAGGACGGTGCGAAGTCCTCCTCGGTGAACTCCAGCATCGACGGCATGGCCCGCTCGGAGGTCTCGCCGTCCTGCGGCAGGTCGCTCAGGCGCACCGGGATCGGCCGGTGGGCGTAGGTGCCGATGCCGAGGCGGTCGACGTGCTCGCGGTAGTAGAGGTCGCGGTCCTGGTGGCGCAGGATCGGCAGGTTGGCCTCGGTGCGCTCGTCGTTGCGGCCGGCGAGCTCGGGCAGCGGCGCGGTCTTCGCGTACTGGTGGGCCATCGGCAGCAGCGGCACGGTCATGCCGACCATCTCGCCGATGGCCTGACCCCAGAAACCGGCGCAGGACACGACGATGTCGGCGGGGATCTCGCCGTGGTCGGTCTCGACCCCGGTCACCCGGCCGTTGCTGTGGTTGATGCCGGTGACGGTCACCGCGCCCCGGAACCGCGCCCCGCGCGAGACCGCCCGACGGGCCAGCGTGACCACGGCCCGCGCGGCCTTGGCCAGACCGTCGGTGGGCGTGTGGAACCCGCCGAGGACCTTGTCGGCGTCGAGCAGCGGGTGCAGCTTGGCGCACTCGTCGGGCCCGATGACCTCGCCGGGAACCCCCCAGGAGGTGGCCCAGCCCTGCTTGCGGTGCAGGTCGGCGAGCCGTTCGGGAGTGGTGGCGATCTCCAGGCCGCCGACCTGGTTGAAGCAGCGGTCGCCGTCGTCGTCGAGCTCCAGGAACTTCTCGACGGTGTAGGTGGCGAACTGGGTCATCGTCTTGGACGGACCCGTCTGGTAGACGAGCCCGGGCGCGTGCGAGGTCGAGCCGCCGGTGAGCGGCAGCGGGCCCTGGTCGACGACGGTCACCTGGTTCCACCCGCGGCTGGTGAGCTCATCGGCCAGGTTCGCACCGACGATCCCGGCTCCGATGATGACGACGCGAGGACTCGTGCTCATGCTGATCTCCTAACGGAGCGGCGGAGTCTGAAGCTGGAGGTTCCGCCTCCGGTGAGGCGGAGAAGCGTTGCAGGAGAAGGAGTTCCGCCGGACGGCGGAACGAGGCGAAGGCGATCAGCGACCCCTGACAGAGGACTGATATATCAACTGCGCATCAAGGTAAGCGCCCACATCCCCGCGGTCAACACGTGACCCGAAAATTCCCCCGCGCCCGCTACCGAACGCCCCGACCCGCCGAAAACCGCAACATTCATCGGCACGAAAACCGGGGTTTTCGACCGGATGGACGCGAGGGCTTGACCGGGCGGCGCTGGCTGTTACCTTGGTGTCCATCTGATATGTCAGTTGGCTTTCAGCGCCTCTCCCCCTGTTGAGCACTCGCTCCACCGCATCTCGAACGGAGGGCTCCCATGCCTCGAACGCCCGGTGCCGATCTGCCCGAGCACCCGGACTGGCTCTGGGGTTCGGCCGATCCGAAACCGTCCTACGACGTGGTGATCGTCGGGGGTGGGGGTCACGGCCTGGCCACCGCGTACTACCTGGCGGTCAACCACGGCATCACCAACATGGCGGTGCTGGAGAGCGGGTGGCTCGCGGGCGGGAACATGGCCCGCAACACCACGATCATCCGCTCCAACTACCTCTGGGACGAGAGCGCCGGGCTCTACGAGCACGCGCTCAAGCTCTGGGAGGGCCTGGAGGAGGAGCTCGACTACCCGCTGCTGTTCTCCCAGCGCGGCGTGCTCAACCTCGCCCACTCCCTGCAGGAGGTCCGCGACAGCGTCCGCCGCGTCGGCGCCAACCGGCTCAACGGCGTCGACGCCGAGTGGCTCGACCCGCAGCAGGTCGCCGAGATCTGCCCGATCCTCAACACCTCCCCCGACCTGCGCTACCCGGTCATGGGCGCCACCTGGCAGCCCCGGGCCGGCATCGCCAAGCACGACCACGTCGCCTGGGGGTTCGCCCGCGCGCTGGACCGGATGGGCGTCGACCTGGTGCAGAACTGCCAGGTCACCGGCTTCGACCGGGTCGGCGACCGGATCGTCGGGGTGAAGACCACGCGCGGCGACATCGCCACCGGCAAGGTCGCCCTCGCCGCCGCCGGGCACACCTCGGTGCTGGCCGACGAGCTCGGGTTGCGGCTGCCGCTGCAGAGCCACCCGCTGCAGGCGCTGGTGTCCGAACTGCTCGAACCCGTGCACCCCACGGTGGTCATGTCCAACGCCGTGCACGTCTACGTCTCCCAGGCGCACAAGGGAGAACTCGTCCTCGGCGCCGGCATCGACTCCTACAACTCCTACGGCCAGCGCGGCTCGTTCCACACCATCGAGCGCGAGCTGACCGCCGCCGTGGAGCTGTTCCCGATGTTCGCCCGCGCCCACGTGCTGCGCACCTGGGCCGGTGTCGTGGACGTGACCCCGGACGCCTCGGCGATCATGGGTCTCACCCCGTTCGAGGGCCTCTACATCAACTGCGGTTGGGGCACAGGCGGTTTCAAGGCCACTCCGGGCGTCGGCTGGTGCTACGCCCACACCATCGCCCACGACGAACCCCACCCGCTCAACGCCCCGTTCGGCCTCGACCGGTTCACCACCGGCGCCCTCGTCGACGAGCACGGCGCCGCCGGCGTGGCGCACTGACCACTATTTCCACACTCATCTTGCTTGGCGGTGCAAGTAGCGGAACCTCAGCGGCCCTCCGGGTCCGGGCGCCACTCCTGATGTATGCCAATACACGGCGTCGCGGCGTCCTCCC
>NZ_JASAOF010000008.1 GCF_029952525.1 Saccharopolyspora ipomoeae | reverse complement strand
CACCCCCCCCCCCCCACGACGAACACCAGATTTCAGTTGAAACTGCTGCACTTCGCCCACGCGGCCCTCTACAGCTGGTTGGCGATGAGCACGAACTCCATCGCGATCCAGCCCGCGAGCAGGGCGACGAGGAAGGTGAGCTTGCTGGAGAGCAGGCGAGTCATGGCGGTGCCTCCCAACGGGAAAACGAGATTCTGGTTGCTGCAGATCCGTTTTCACGATGCGGGCCCGCGGTCTACCCGGGCAGGTGCCGTCAGCGCGCGAAGGCGCTCGGCGCGGGGACCACGTCCCACATCGCGCCGGGTTTTCGCTGCACCCAAGCGGAGTGCCGGAACAACTTCTCGGCGGTCTGCCGGCGCGAGACCGGGGAACGCCGCGAGTTGAGGAGCCGCTGCCGCATCGGTGCGCCGATGGTGAGCGCTTGCAATTCGGTCCTCCTCACTGTCAACTGGAACATCGTCCGAGCGGCCGGAATCGTTACAGCCACTTGTTCTTCCGGAAGATCTTGAACAGCACGATGCAGGCGATGAGCATCACGACCATCACCATCGGATAGCCGAACTTCCAACCGGTTTCGGGCATGAAGTCGAAGTTCATGCCGTAGATCCCGGCGATCATCGTCGGCGTCGAGATGATCGCGACCCAGGCCGATATCTTGCGCATGTCGGTGTTCTGCTGGAGCGTGATCTTGGCGAGGGTGGCGTCGACCAGCGTGGTCAGCAACTCGTCGAAGGAGCCGACCATCTCCGAGACCCGCGCCAGGTGGTCCTCGACGTTGCGGAAGTAGGAGCGGACGTCCTCGGCGATCATCGGCGTGTAGCCCTCGGCGAGCCGCTGCATCGGCTTGGACAGCGGCTGCACCGCCCGCCGCAGCTCCATCACCTCGCGCTTCATCAGGTAGATCTGCTCGGCGTCGATCTTGGTGCGGGGTTCAAAGACCTCGGCCTCGATCTCGTCGATGTCGTCCTGGATGGCCTCGGTGACGTCGAGGTAGTTGTCGACGACGGTGTCGGCGACCCCGTGCAGCACCGCGGACGGGCCCAGCGCCAGCTGCTCCGGGTCCTCCTCCAGCCGGCAGCGCAGGTCGCCCAGCTCGGCGTGCTTGCCGTGCCGGACGGTGATCACGAAGTCCCGGCCGAGGAAGACCATCAGCTCACCGGTGTCGACGATCTCGCTGGTCGCCGTGCGGGTCTCGGTGTCGGTGTAGCGGACCGTCTTGAGCACCATGAACAGGGTGTTGTCGTAGCGCTCCAGCTTGGGCCGCTGGTGCGCGTGCACCGCGTCCTCGACCGCGAGCTCGTGCAGGCCGAAGGTCTCGGCGATGCCGTTGATCTGCTCCTCGGTCGGTTCGTGCAGCCCGATCCAGACGAAACCGGTCCCGCGCCTGCGGACCTCCTCGATCGCGTCGGCGTGGTTCCAGGTGCCCTCCAGCCGGTGGCCGTCGACGTAGACGGCGCAGTCCACCACGTAGGCGGACACCGGCGCGGGCTTGCGGGATGCGGGCTGGGCGGCGCGACCGTTGCGGTTGCGCAGGCCGAGCGAAGGCAGGTTCGGCACGACGGCCTCCAGGGGTTCCGGGGCCCGGGGACGTGCGCGGCGGGGGACCGGTGGTCCGGACGACGGTCATCCGGACGGCGGTCCGGACTCGCGCGCCGCAGCGGTGCTCCTCGGGCGGAGATCACTCTCGCTTGCGGGGTCGCATCCCGGCCCGGGGAGAAGAACCGCGCCGGATCAGCGGCAGGCCTTCACGGCGGGGATGCGGTTGGTACTGCACGGAAGCGCGCTGTCGGTACTACTGCTCACGATCCCTCACCTCCCGGAGGTCATCCACCGCACGGGGTGGGAGCTGCATCAGCCAACCGGCAACGATACTCCGTCCGGGTGGGCCGGTGACAACCGCGTCGTGCCCACGTCACAGGTGGCAGCGATCTCAACCCGCGAAAGCGGACCAGTCGACTAATTCGGGCATCCGCGAAAAGGCTCTGCTCGGGGGTTGTTCCACCGATCGTCACGATCACGGTCGGCTACGCGTAACCCGCCGGCATTCGCGCTCACTCGTTGCGGGGTAAACAATCCCAAGCGCGCAGAGCGTCGGCCAATCCGGCCGTCAGCGCTCCATTTCGATCGAGTGTGGCGAAAGTCGCACCGTCCGCCCACATTGCGTCCGCGGCGTCGTCACCAGGGGAAAGTTCCCATTCATTGCTCCGGCAGGAGTAGTCGAGGATCTCGAAGGTTCCCCGGGGTGCGGGGCGCTCGACCCGCCCCACAAGATCACCGACCGTGACGACGAGGCCGATTTCCTCGAAAACCTCGCGCCGTACCGCCGAATGATCGGTTTCTCCCTGCTCCACCCGGCCTCCGGGGATCGACCACTTGCCCCTGCCCGGCTCATTAGCCCGTTTGACCAGGCACAACCGACCTCGGGGGTCAAAAATGAGAGCTCCGACGCAGCGGATCACGGGATTCTCAGATACGATCATCAACACGGAGGGTAGTTGGTCCGGGCCTGCCCGGAAACGACTGACCCAAGTGCGGTACAAAGCTGCCGTTAAGGGGCGGAGTGCGGTACAACGGATCAGCAGGCGCCTGTGCTACTCAAGGGCTTTTTCGGACGGGGTGCGTCACAGTGAACATGAAGAAAATCCTCACCTGGGCAGTGGTTGCTTTCCTCCTGTTCTTCTTGTTTTCCGCGCCGGACCAAGCCAGCAATGTCGTGAACGGCATCCTGGCCAGTCTTCGTGGTGCTGCAGAAGCCGTCATCACCTTCATGCAGAACCTCTTCCAGGCTTAAAGCGAGAATCGGGAGGCGGGTGCCATGTTCGCTCCTAGGGATCCCGACGAGTACCTGCTGGACTCCGAACGCCGGGTGATCCGGGTTCGGCGTCACTGGGCAGCCCTGGTGTGGGACCTGTTCGAGGCGGCGGGACTCCTCGTCGGGCTCGTCCTGGTGTCGTACCTGCTGCCCGCCGGCAGCTCCTGGTTGTTCCAGAACATCCTCTGGTACGCCGGGTTGGTCGTGCTGATCCGCTTCACCTACCAGGTCCTCGACTGGTACGTGGAGCGCATCGTCGTGACCGACAAGCGGTTCCTGATCACGACCGGGATCTTCACCACCAACGTGGCGATGATGCCGGTCACCAAGGTCACGGACCTGACCTTCCACCGCTCGCTGATGGGGCGCATGATGGGTTACGGCACGCTGATCGTCGAATCGGCGGGTCAGATCCAGGCGCTCAACCGGATCGAGTACGTCCCGAACCCCACCGAGGTGGAGGACGCGATCTCCGGCCTGGTCTTCGGCGACAAGAAGGGCCAGCAGCAAGACCGCTTCTCGATGCTCAAGGCTCGCCGAGCCGCGGTGGGCAAGCGGAAGACGGCCAAGCTGTAGTCCTCGGGGACCGGTGGTCCCGGCGTGTCCGGGATCACCGGCTCGAGGGTTCCTCGACGCCGGTCATGGGTCACACTGAGGTGTGCTCATCGACCTGCACGCGCATTCCACCGAGTCCGACGGGACCGACACGCCGTCCGAGCTGGTGGCGACCGCGGTCGCGGCCGGGCTGGACGCGATCGCGATCACCGACCACGACACGACCGCCGGTTGGGCGGAGGCCGAGCGCGCGGTGCGCGAACTCGGTCGTCCCGGAACGTTCCGGCTGGTCCCGGGTGCGGAGCTGTCCTGCTCCAGCCCCGACGGCAACGGCGGCAGGGTCACCGTCCACCTGCTGGCGTACCTGTTCAACCCCGCCTCGCCCGCCCTGGTCCGCGAGCAGTCGCGGCTGCGCGCCGAACGCCGCGAGCGGCTGCACCAGATGGCCCGGCGGATGGCCGACGACGGCTTCCCGATCGACCCCGACGCGATCATGGCGGGACTGCCGCCGGACTCGCCGGGCGGACGCCCGCACCTGGCACGCGCGCTGGTCGCGGCCGGCACGGTCGCCAGCGTCGACGAGGCATTCGCGAAGTACCTCAGCAGCGGCGGCAGCTACTACCTGCCGCGCACCGACACCCCCGTGCACCGGGCGATCACGATGATCGCCGAGGCCGGTGGGGCGACCGTGCTGGCGCATCCGTTCGCCTACAAGCGGGGACCGGTCGTCAACGCCGAGGTGATCGCCGAGCTGGCCGATCACGGGCTGGCCGGGGTCGAGATCGACCACCCCGATCACGACGAGCCGACCCGGGCGAAGCTGCGCGAGCTCGCCGCCGAGCTGGACCTGATCCCGACCGGCAGCAGCGACTACCACGGCACCAACAAGACCATCAGGATCGGCCAGGAGACCACCGACCCGGACTCGCTGGAGCGGATCATCGCGCGCTGCACCGGGAGCAAGGTGATCAGCTGAACCGCGCCTCGGCCGTTCTGCGTAGTGTGGTCGGCGTGCAGCAGCAGCTCGGTCTGGAAGGCATCCCCGACAAGCTCGTGCGGGTCACCCCGGCCCGCTTGTCGACGTGGGCGGGATGCCCGCGCCGCTACCGGATGGCCTACCTCGACAGACCTGCGCCGAAGCGCGGTGGGGCCTGGGCGAACGCCACGCTCGGCGCGGTCGTGCACAACGCGCTGAAGGCCTACTTCGAGCTGCCGCCGCAGAAGCGGACACCGCAGCGCGCCGAGCTGCTGGTGCACCGGTGCTGGAAGTCCGACGGGTTCGCCGATTCCGAGCAGGCGGCCGAGCACCGCCGCCGCGCGCAGCGCTGGGTCCACGACTACGTGGCCGCGCTGCCCGCCGACTTCACCCCGGTCGCCGTCGAGCGCTGGGTGTCCGCGCCGGTCGGCGAGATCATCGCCGAGGGCCGGGTGGACCGCGTCGACGAGCGCGACGGCGAGCTGGTGGTGGTCGACTACAAGACCGGCAGGCACGGGCTGCGGGTCGACGACGCCAAGAACTCGCTGGCCCTGGGCCTGTACGCGATGGCGGTGCGGAAAACCCTGCGGCGGCGGTGCAACCGGGTGGAGCTGCACCACCTGCCCACCGGTACGGTCTCGGCCTGGGATCACACCGCCGAGTCCCTCGACGGGCTCCGGGAGCGGGCCGAACGGCTGGCGGGTGAGATCCAGGACGCGACCGACGCGCTGGACTCGGCGAACTCGAACGACGTTGCCGAGACCGCGTTTCCGGTCAGCACCGGATCGCACTGCTCCTGGTGCGATTTCCGGGCACACTGCACCGAGGGACAGCGGGCCGCGCCGGATCTGCGACCCTGGGCGCTGCTGGGGGACGGATGAGCTTTCGACCGGAGGACGGGCCGATGCACGCACCAGCCCCGCAACGCCGCACCCCGCCGCCGCGCACGCGGCACATGCCGCCGGACGACGGTGCGCGCCGCATGCAGCCGCCCCGGCCGCGCCGCACGGCCCCGCAGGCCCAGCGCCCGCGGCCGCCTCACGCGCGTCACGAGCTGGCCCGGCCGCACCGGGTGAGCTCCGCCGGGACGACGCTGCGCAGCTTCACCGGCGCGCTGGCGATGGGTTCGCTGGTGCTGTCGCTGATCCTGATCGGGGTCCAGTTCTGGGCCACCGGGCACGGGCAGCAGGGGCCGGGCGTCGGCGCGGTGGTCTCGCAGGTGGTCGCGGCTCTGGTGGCCGTCGCGCTGCAGACCTACGCCGACCGCCACCGCGATCGCAACGGCGGTCTCGCCGTGGCCGGGGTGCTGATCGTGGTCCTCGGCTCCCTCTGGTTCTGGTGGTGGTGACAGTGTTAGTGAGAACTGTCCCGACATTTCGGACATCGAGCATGGGTGATTCGAGGAAAAACCGTCCCCTCCGCAGCTCCTGAGCTCCGCGGGACACCGCCGCGCTCAGCGCAGGGCACCGCAAGATCAGCGCAGGGCGACCAGGGTGTCGCCGCGCTGCTCCAGGACGACGGGGCCGACGGAGTTGAGCCGCACCGGACCGCTGTAGCCGCCGCGGTCGACGGGGATGACGCGCTCGCGGACACCGGTCGCCGGGTCGAGCACCGCCATCCCGCCGCTCACCGGGATCACCAGCCGGTCGGCCAGCGACGTGCCCGCGCCGAGCGTGTCCGGGCTGGTCCACAGCGGCGCGAGGGTCACCGGGTCCAGCGCGATCGTGTCCGCGCCGGTGTGCCAGTAGACGCGGCTGCCGATCGCGGTGCTCTCCACCCGCACGTTGTCGCGACCGGTGAGCGGGCCGAGGCGCACCGGGTAGCTGGAGACCGTGCGGCCCGCGTCGTCGAACAGCAGCAGCTGCGAGGTGTCGCGCATGACCACGGCGGTGCGCTGATCGGTCACCGCCACCACCGAGGCGTCGCGGCTGCCGAGGGCGACGCTGAAGATCTCCTCGGGCTTCTCGTCGTCCTCGGGGTGGGTCTTGATCGTGGTGATCCGCCCGGTCTCGCCGGGGCAGTTCTCGACCGCGCTCGCCCGGTCGTGGCCGACGGCGATCGAGGTGTAGGTGCAGTTCGGGCGCTCGATGTTGTTGTCCGGGTTCTTCAGCTGCGGCGGGATGCCGAACTGCTGGGTGCGCACCAGGTCCGAGCGCCAGGACTCGAAGGAACGGGTGCCGGTGGCGGTCAGGTAGGTGCCGTCGCCGAGCAGCCGGGTGCCGAACTCGGCGTCGGTGTTGCGCTGCGGCCCGCGCTCCCCGGTCGGCCCGCGCAGCGAGGTGACCTCGCTGCAGTTGTGCGACTTGCGGAAGACGGCGACGGCCCGGTCCCACTCGGTGCCGATGGTGCACAGCGGGATGTCGCGCGCGTAGCGCCAGGCGACCCGGCCGGTCAGCGGGTCGTGCCCCAGAACCTCGTTGCCGGTGCCGGTGACGACCGCGGGCGGTGCGATCACCGGGACCGGGGTGGCGGTGCTCGGCGCGCGCCAGACCTCGTGCAGGGCGGACGGGACGGTCGCCGGCTTCGGGGGCGCGGGCAGCGGTTCGGGGGAGGTCTCCGAGATCGTCGCGCGCGCGTCGCTGTGCAGCCACAGCACGCCGGCGCCGACGAGCGCGGCCACCACGATCACCACGACCGCGGCGATGTCACCCCGAGTGCGCCGCTCAGGCCGGACCACAACCAACTCCCCATCGCTCAGGCGTCTTGGCGGAAGCTTACCCGCGCGCTGAACAGGCCCTACACGCAGAAATCTCGACCCCCGCCGGGGAGGTCGAGATCTCCAGGTGTGCGCTGATCAGGCGTTGTCCGAGGACTCCGACGATCCTTCGCCACCGCCGCGACGGCGGCGACGACGGCGGCGCGGGCGGTCACCCGCGTCGGCCGAGGAGGAGTCGGCGGCCGGGGCCTCCGACTGCTGGGCGCCGACCTCGACGTTGGCCTCGCCCCCACCGCGGGTGCGGCGGCGGCTGCGGCGACGCGCGGGACGGGTCTCGGCGTCGGAGTCCTGCCGCGGACCGGTGCTGCTCTCGGCACCGCCCTCGGACTTGCCGCCGCGGGTGCGGCGGCGGCTGCGGCGCGGGCGCTTGGCCTCGCCCGAGTCGCCCTCCGGCTCGGCGTCCAGCCCGGCGCGGGTGCGCTTGGCCAGCGGCAGCCGCCCGGTGACGTCGGTCGGGATGTCCAGGTCGGTGAACAGGTGCGCGGAGGTGGAGTAGGTCTCCACCGGCTCCGGCTTGCCCAGGCCGAGGGTGTCGCTGATCATCTTCCAGCGCGGTTCCTCGTCCCAGTCGACCAGCGTGATCGCCACGCCTTCGCGACCCGCGCGGCCGGTGCGGCCGATGCGGTGCACGTAGGTCTTCTCGTCGTCCGGGCACTGCAGGTTGATCACGTGCGTCACGCCGGCGACGTCGATGCCGCGCGCGGCGACGTCGGTGGCGACGAGGATGTCGACCTTGCCGGAGCGGAACGCGCGCAGCGCCTTCTCCCGGGCGCCCTGGCCCAGGTCGCCGTGCACGGCCCCGGCGGCGAAGCCGCGCTCGGTGAGCTCGTCGGCCAGCTTCTGCGCCTGCCGCTTGGTGCGGCTGAAGATCATCGCCAGGCCGCGGCCGTCGGCCTGCAGGGCCTTGGCGATCAGCTCGGGCTTGTCCATCGAGTGCGCCCGGTAGATGAACTGCCGGGTGCGCTCGTGCACCGCGCCCTCGTCGGCCTGCTCGGCGCGGATGTGCGTCGGCTGGGTCATGAAGGTGCGGGCCAGCGTCAGGATCGGGCCGGGCATGGTGGCCGAGAACAGCATGGTCTGCCGCTGCTCGGGAACCATCCGCAGGATGCGCTCGATGTCGGGCAGGAAGCCCAGGTCGAGCATCTCGTCGGCCTCGTCGAGCACCAGCGCGGAGACCTTGCCCAGCACCAGGTGGCGCTGCTCGGCCAGGTCCAGCAGGCGGCCCGGGGTGCCGATGACCACGTCGACGCCGTTGCGCAGCGCGGAGATCTGCTCCTCGTAGGGGCGCCCGCCGTAGACGGCCAGGGTGCGCACGCCGAGGTGCTTGCCCGCTTCGGTGAGGTCGCGGGTGACCTGCAGGCACAGCTCGCGGGTCGGGACGACGACCAGGGCCTGCGGGGTGCCGTCGCCGGCACCGCCGATGCGGTGCAGCAGCGGGACGCCGAAGCCGAGGGTCTTGCCGGTGCCGGTGCGGGCCTGACCGATGAGGTCCTCGCCGCGCATGGCCAGCGGGAGCGTCAGCTCCTGGATGGCGAAGGTCCGCTCGATACCGCTCTCGTCGAGGGCCTTGACGATGTCCGGGTGGACGTCGAGCTCGGCGAACGTCGGGAGCAGGCGCTCCTCGGCGTCGGCCGTCTCGGGTGCTGGGGTCTCGGGTGCTGGGGTGTTGTCGAGGTCGGGGGTGCCGCCCCCGGTCTGATCTTCGAGGCCGCCGGGGGCCTGGCTGTTGGTGAACGTCAGAATGATCGCCTCTCTCGGTGCCTGCGCGCATGCGTCCCGGTTCGGGCCGATCCCGTGGCGACGTCCTCCCGGCACACGGTGGCCGCGTGGTCGCGGCCGCTCGGAGTGCTCGTGGTCACCGACGTAATGGTGCGCGCCTTCGTTTCGCTACAGCGGCGAGTACCCCGCTGGCTGGTTCGTTGTCTCATCGGCGTCGCATGCGCGCCAGGGCCGTCGAGCCGTTCGCTCGAGCCGCGTCGCGCCGACATGTCCCGGGGCCGTCCCGCTCGGGCGCCCGTCGCCCGGACCGTGACGTTTCGGGGAGCCGACCCCGCGGTGGTTGCACCGCGTCGTCAGGACGCCGATTGCTCCTCCGGGGCCGAGGATACCTGTTCTGAACGCGAAACTGACGTGGCGCGTATAACTCGGGCGTGCCGACGGTTACGCTCGCAGCCATGAACGAGGCTGACCAGCGGGCCACCACACCGGGTGAGAGTGACGAGCGTTACCAAGAAGGCGTCGTGGATCTGCTCGCGGCGCTGGCCTACGGCGAACTGTCCGCCTTCGACCGGTTGGCCGAGGACGCGCGCACCGCGCCGACGCTGACCGGCCGGGCCGCGCTGTCGAGCATGGCGGCCGCGGAGATCGGCCACTACCGGATGCTGCAGCAGGCGCTGGCCGACCGCGGGGTCGCGGTCGAGGAGGCCATGCAGCCCTTCGCCCAGCCCTTCGACGCGTTCAACTCCTCGACCGCCCCGCACTCGTGGCTGGAGTCGCTGGTCAAGGCCTACGTGGGTGACGGTCTGGCGGCCGACTTCTACCGCGAGGTCGCCGAGTGGCTCGACGCCGACACGCGCGAGCTGGTGCTGACGGTGCTGGCCGACACCGGCCACTCGGCCTTCGCCGAGCGCGAGGTGCAGGCGGCCTGCGCAGACGACCGCTCGCTGCGCGACAAGCTGACGCTGTGGGGACGTCGCCTGCTCGGCGAGGCGATCACCCAGGCCCAGCACGTCGTGGTGGAGCGGGACGCGCTCGCGGAGCTGATCATCAAGGGCTCGGGCGACCTCACGGGCGTCGGGGCGATGTTCCGGCGGCTGCAGAACAACCACACCAAGCGCATGGGCAACCTCGGCCTGGGCTGACGATTCGCTCTGAGCGAATGGGCAGATCCGGTGGGCTGCGGTGGGGCTGGGATAGCCTTGGCCCGTCACATCGTTTCTAGTGCCCTACGGAGGTTCGGCGTGGAGGTCAAGATCGGCGTCGTGGACAGTCCGCGCGAGCTGACGGTTGACAGCGGACAGTCCCCGCAGGAGATCGAGTCGCTGGTCTCGGACGCGCTGAAGAACGACGCGAGCGTGCTGGCGCTGGACGACAGCAAGGGGCGGCGCATCATCATCCCGTCCACCAAGATCGCCTACATCGAGATCGGACCGGCGGACGTGCCGCGCGTGGGCTTCGGGGTCGGCTGACACCTGATTCGTGCTGGTCGAGGGGCATTCCGGGAGATCCCGGGGTGCCCCTCGACGCGTGTCAGCCCAGTTCCCGGTCCTCGTCGGGGACGATCTCCAGGTAGGTCTCGTCCAGCAGGTCGAGGTTCTCGTCCGGGTCCAGCACCAGGCCGGCCGAGCGCAGCACGCCGTCGATGCCGGACCAGATGACCTGCGCCAGGTAGTTGGTGAGGTCCTCGCGGCTCATGGTCTGCCGGTCCAGCCACCAGTCGCCGCTGGCCTGCACGAGCCCGACCAGGCCGTGGCTCCACACCTCGACGCCGCCGGAGTCCAGTCCCAGCGCGCGCATGTAGCGGCCGAGCAGGCGGGCCAGCGAGTTGGCGATGACGGTCTTCTCGTCGGACACCGGGTCGCTGGCGACGGGGCGGTCGGTGAAGTTGCGCTGCACGACGAACCGGTAGAGGTCGGGGTACTCCTCGATCAGGCCGAGGTAGGCGTCGAGCAGCCGGTGGATGAGCTCGTTGGCGGAGCCGTTGATCCGGAACAGCGGTTTGAGCCGCTGCATCAGCAGGTCGGTGCCCCACTCGCCGACGGCGACGTAGAGGTCGCTCTTGTCGCTGAAGTGCCGGTAGAGCACGGGCTTGCTGACGCCGGCCTCGGTGGCGATGTCGTCCATGCCGACGTCGGCGCCGTGCTCGCCGATGGCGCGGACGGCGGCCTGGACGAGCTCGGCGCGGCGGGCCAGCCGGTGCTCGCGCCACCGCTCCTTGCGGGCGTCGCCCTTGTGCTCGTCGTTGCGGGCAGCCTTGACATGCCGGGCGTTCTGACTCACGCTACCCGAGATTACTGTTACCGACGGTAACACGCAAACTTTCGGGGAGTGGAAGTGCAGACGGTTGCTGCCGCCGAGTTCACCACCAGCGACGGAGCCCGCCTGCGGCTGATCGACGAGGGTCCGGCCGACGCGCCGGTCACCGCGGTCTTCGTGCACGGCTGGACGCTGAGCAAGCACACCTGGGACCGCGTCGCCGCCGGTCTGCCCGCCGCGGCCGGGCGCAACGTGCGCACGCTCCGGTTCGACCTGCGCGGTCACGGCGGCAGCGCACCCGCGGTGGCGGGCGAGGCCACCATCCGCCGCTGCGCCGACGACCTCGCCGAACTCCTCGCCGAGCGGGTCCCGGAGGGGCCGATCGTGCTGGCCGGGCACTCGATGGGCGGCATGACGATCATGGCGCTGGCCGAGCAGCACCCGGAGATCTTCGACCGGGTGCGCGGCGTGGCGCTGGTGGCGACCTCGTCGGGGAACCTGGCGGCGCCGAGCTTCGGCCTGCCCAAGCCCGGCGCGGACGTGTTCAACGCGGGCGAGCGGCTGCTGCGCCGCTACCTCGCGGGCGCCAAGGGCGGGAAGGTCAGCCCGGCGTCGGGCTGGCTGCGGCCGGGCGTGCGCTGGCTGCTGTTCGGCAAGGACCCGAAGTCCGACGACGTCGCCGCCACGGCCTCCTGGCTCGCCGGGTGCCACCCGGTCAACATGGCCGGCTACCGGGAATCCCTCGCGGTCCACGAGCGGCTGGACGCCTTGGAACGGCTGCGCGGCATCCCGACGCTGATCTTCGCGGGCGGGTCCGACCGGCTCACCCCGCAGGACCACGCCGAGCGCATCGCCGAAGCCCTCCCCGACGCCCGGTACTACCTGTACCCGGGCGCGGGCCACATGCTCCCCCTGGAGCGCACCGACGAGATCACCACCCGCCTGGCAGGGCTCCTCTGAACCGGGCTCCTCGGACGATCAGGAGCTCTGCAGCGGGAAGCCCGCGAGGCCCTTCCAGGCGAGGGTGGCGATGAGGCTGACGGCCTCGTCGCGGGGGATCTTCTGCTGCTCGTCGAGCCAGTCGCGAGCGGTGACCTGGGCCAGGCCGACGAGGCCGACCGCGAGCAGGCGGGCTCGGGCGGCGTCCAGCCCGGCGTCGGCGGTGACGGCTTCGGTGATCGCGTCGATGCAGCCGGACAGCGAGTTCTCGACGGCCTTCTCCACGGCCGGCTCGCCGCGCAGGTCGGACTCGAACACCAGCCGGAACGCCTGGTCCTCGCTGGCCACGAACTCGTAGAACGCGCCGATGGCCGCGCGGACCCGCTGCTTGTTGTCGGAGGTCGACTCTATCGCCGTGCGGACGCGCCGGACCAGCTCGTTGCCGTGGGTCTCCAGCAGCGCCAGGTAGAGCTCCAGCTTGCCGGGGAAGTGCTGGTAGAGGACCGGCTTGCTGACACCCGCGCGCTCGGCGATGTCGTCCATCGCCGCCGCGTGGTAGCCGTTGTGCACGAACACGTGCTGGGCCGCCTCCAGCAGCTGCGCCCGGCGCGCGTCGCGGGGCAACCGGATTCCCTTACTCGGCTGCGCGGTCCCGGTCATCCTCGCCTCTTCCTTCCGCCGCGATCGGTGGCCATGCAGCCCCCAAACTTCCCCGACTCTACTCGCCAGTAAAGCCACCTACCGCAATCCGCCTGGTTCGGACGGCATCCTGGTGCGATGACGACGCGTGCCACGGAGACCCACTCGCAGCGCTCCACCCGGCGCACCCGGCTCGACCGGGACGTCCTGACCAGGGTGCCGATGGTCGACGGCCTGCCCGAGCTGGACCCGCACCGGCGTCCGCCGGAGAGCCGCCGGATCGATCTGCCCGCCACCGCCGACTCCGCGGCCGCGTCGCTGCACGTCCGCGAGACCGAAGGCCCGGTGGGCGCGGAGACCGCCGTCCACCTGCACGGGCTCGCCGGATCGTCGACGAACTGGACCGACCTGTCCGCCCAGCTCTCCGGTCACCTGCGCAGCGTCGCGGTCGACCTGCCCGGCTTCGGCCGCTCGGAGCCGCCCGAGGGCTTCGGCTTCACCCGGCAGGAGAACGCCGACCTGGTCATCCGGTTGCTGACCGAGCTGGGTTCGGGAGCGGTGCACCTGACCGGCAACTCCTTCGGCGGGGCGGTGGCCGCCGAGGTCGCCGCGCGGCGCCCGGACCTGGTCAGCACGCTGACGCTGATCTCCCCGGCGATGCCCGACCTGCGGCCGAGCCCGAGCCGGATCTCCGATCCGCGGTTGTTCTTCGCGCTGCTGCCGGTCATCGGCCCGCCGACCCGCCGCAGGCTCGCCGCGGTGACCCCGAGGGAAAGGGCCGAGCAGCTGCTGCAGGTGTGCTTCGCCGAGCCCGACCGCATCCCGCCGCACCGCCTCGACGAGGCCGCCGCGGAGTTCGCCGAGCGGGCGGGCCTGCCGTGGGCCGCCGCGGCCCTGGCGCAGACCACGGTGCAGCTGATGCGGTCGTGGGTGGTGGCGCCCGGCCGCTCGCTGTGGCGGTTGCTGGCCCGGATCGACACGCCCGCGCTCGTCATCTGGGGGGACAACGATCGGGTGGTTTCGGTTCGCAAGGCGCCACGCACGGCGACTCTGCTGCCGCGCGGACGCCTGCTGGTGATCCCGCGGACCGGCCACGTCGCCCAGATGGAGCGCCCGGCCGTGGTGGCACGCGCGGTGCTGGGCCTGGCGCTGTCCGACACCTGGTGAAACGCCGGATTGGGCAACCCGAGTGATCTTCTCCGGTTCGCTCACCCGTAGTGGTCGGTGTGACGAAGTGGGCTGGTCGGGCTGTGGCACGCTAGTGGGGTGACGCGTCCGCCGCAACCTCCCCGCGACTCCGAGGAAGACCGCCATCCGGCGGAACGTTCCGCGAGCGAGTCCCGTGGTCTGTCGGACCGGCCGCGCCGGCGCGGCGAACCGCCCCGGGGCGAGCCGCTGGCCGCGTCCTGGAACCCGGGGCGCCGCTACCGCGCCCGGCACCGCAAGAGCGTGCTCGGCCGCTACGGCTGGCGGGTCTACGCGCTGCCGCTGCTGGTGGTCATCACCGCGCTGGCCGTGCTGCAGACCGTGCGCCCCGGCGACGTCAACGCGGCCCTCACCGGCCCGCCGCCGATCGCCGAGCAGGGGCCGGGCGAGCCGATCGTGCGCGAGGCGCCGCCGAGCCAGACCTTCCCGGTGAACATGTTCTCCGCCGACCTGCCGCCGGGCGGCCCGATCCCCGAGACCGGGGCCCGCACCTTCCAGGTGCTGCCGGGCACCTCGCCGGTCGTGGGCGGCGGTCAGCTCTACCGCTACAGCGTCGAGGTCGAGGTCGGCGTGCAGATCCCCGACCCGAACGCCGAGTTCGGCAACCTGGTGCAGACGACGCTGTCGGACCCGCGCAGCTGGACCAACCCGCAGGCCGGCGGCATCTCGCTGCAGCGCGTCGACGACAGCGGTCCGCGCCCGGACTTCCGGGTGATCCTGGTCAGCCAGCAGACGGCCCGCGAGGCCTGCGACTACACCGACGGCGTGCCCTACGACAGCTCGTGCCGCAAGGGCGACATGGTCTACCTCAACGCGGCCCGGTGGGTGCGCGGGGCGGTGTCCTTCGAAGGTGACATCGGCAACTACCGCCGGTACCAGATCAACCATGAGGTCGGCCACGTCTTCGGCAACAAGCACGTCGGCTGCCCCGGGCAGGGCGCGCTGGCGCCGGTGATGATGCAGCAGACGTTCAGCGTCTCCAACAACGAGCTGCACGACCTCAACCAGGTCGCCGACCAGGGGACTCCGATCGACGCGAACGGCTTCGTCTGCCGCCCCAACGCCTGGCCCTTCCCGGTCGCCCCGGGCTTCTAGCGGGCCCGGCCGGGTCGTCTCGTCCGGGTCGTCCCGGATGGTGGGAGCCGTTTGGGTTGGGGAATCGGATCGTTCAGGCTGACGTTGCAGATTCCGTGTTACCTCTTGAGGTACACGAGGACGCTTTCTTAAGGCATCGGCCGCGCTCCGCGATCGGTGCCGCCACCGGAGGAGGAGCTGGGAATGTCCGGCGCAACGTCGCTACCGCCGCTGGTCGAGCCGGCGTCGGAGCTGACCAAGGAAGAGGTCGCGCGCTACAGCCGCCACCTGATCATCCCGGACGTCGGGATGGACGGGCAGAAGCGGCTGAAGAACGCCAAGGTCCTGGTGGTCGGCGCCGGCGGGCTCGGCAGCCCGGCGCTTCTGTACCTGGCCGCAGCGGGCGTCGGCACGCTCGGCATCGTCGAGTTCGACGAGGTCGACGAGTCGAACCTGCACCGCCAGGTCATCCACGGGCAGTCCGACCTGGGCCGCCCCAAGGCCGAGTCCGCCAAGGACTCGATCGCCGAGGTCAACCCCTACGTCCAGGTCAACCTGCACAAGACGCACCTGACCTCGGACAACGCCCTGGAAATCTTCCGGGACTACGACCTGATCCTGGACGGCACGGACAACTTCGCCACCCGGTACCTGGTCAACGACGCGGCCGTGCTGCTGGGCAAGCCGTACGTGTGGGGCTCGATCTTCCGGTTCGAGGGCCAGGCCAGCGTGTTCTGGGCCGAGCACGGTCCGCAGTACCGCGACCTGTACCCCGAGCCGCCGCCGCCCGGCATGGTGCCGTCCTGCGCCGAGGGCGGCGTGCTGGGCGTGCTGTGCGCCTCCATCGGCTCGATCATGGTCAACGAGGCCATCAAGCTGATCACCGGCATCGGTGAGACGCTGCTCGGCCGGCTGATGATCTACGACGCGCTGGAGATGAGCTACCGCACCGTCAAGATCCGCAAGGACCCGAACGCCGAGCCGATCAACGAGCTGATCGACTACGAGGCGTTCTGCGGCGTGGTCTCCGACGACGCGCAGCAGGCGGCGGCGAACAGCACCATCACGCCGCAGGAGCTCAAGGACATGTTCGATCGGGGCGAGAAGTTCGAGCTGATCGACGTCCGGGAGCCGCACGAGTACGAGATCGTCAAGATCGACGGCTCGAAGCTGATCCCCAAGGACCGCATCCTCTCCGGTGAGGCGCTGGCCGAGCTTCCGCAGGACCGCAAGATCGTCCTGCACTGCAAGTCCGGTGGCCGCTCCGCCGAGGCCCTCGCGGCGCTGCACAAGGCCGGCTTCGCCGACGCCGTGCACGTCGGCGGCGGTGTCCTGGGCTGGGCCAACCAGGTCGACACCAGCCTGCCGACCTACTGATCGGAGCTGTCGAGAGCGGTGCGCCGGTTCTGCCGACCGGCGCACCGCTTTCGCTTCTTCGCGGAGCGCCTGCTGCCGAAACACCGATCTTCGAGGTAGCGTCTGGCGCGTGAGTGCTACGCCGGAGCCGCCACCGCCGCACGTGTGCGCGGCGTTCGGCGCGCGAGTCGAGGAGCCGGAGGCGCTGGAGGGCGCGGTCGCGTGGCGATGCGGCGAGATCGTGCTCAAGCCGGCCGCCAACACCGCCGAGGCCGCGTGGGTCGCCCAGACCCTCGACGTGCTCGAACCCGACGACATCCGGATCTCGCGCCCGGTGCGCTCGACCGACGGGCGCTGGGTGGTGTCGGGCTGGTCCGCCAGCCGCGACGTCATGGGCCGTCCCGAACCGCGCCACGACGAGGTCGTGGCCATGTCGCTGCGGTTGCACGCCTCCAGCCGGTACCTGTCCCGGCCGCGCTTCCTGCAGCTCCGGCAGGACATCTACGCCCTCGCCGACCGGATGGCGTGGGGTGAAGAGGACTACGTGCTGCCGCAGGACAAGGGTGGCAGGCTCTACGACGTGCTCGCCGGTTCGCGGCGCCCGGTGCAGCTGCAGCCGCAGGTGGTGCACGGCGACCTGTTCGGCAACGTGCTCTTCGCCGGGGACGCCTCGCCCGGCGTGATCGACTTCAACGCCTACTGGAGACCCGCCGAGTGGGCCGCGGCCGTGGTGGTCGTGGACTCGCTGGCGTGGGGCGGTGCGGACCCGGCGATCGTGGAGCGCTGGTCGCACCTGACCGACTGGCCGCAGGCGCTGCTGCGCGCCCTGCTGTTCCGGCTCGCGGTGCACGCGCTGCACCCCCGCTCGAACGCCAAGACCCTGACCGGTCTGGAGCGCTCCTCCCAGATGGTGCTCGAAGTGCTGTGATCCGTCGCGCCTCGGTTCCGGCGCCGGGGTGTGTGACGATGTCCGGGTGCAGGACGTGTTGAGCGGTTTCACGATCGGGATCACGGCGGAGCGCAAGGCCGAGGAGCTCGGCAACCTGCTGGCCCGCCGGGGTGCTCGCGTGCTGTTCGGCGCCGCGATGCACACGGTCCCGCTGCCCGACGACGGTGAGCTCGCCGCCGCCACCGAGGCGGTGCTGTCGGCGCCGGTCGACTTCGTCGTGGCGATCACCGGGATGGGCTTCAAGGGCTGGGTCGAGTCCTCGGGCGAGGAGCTGGTGCGGCACCTGTCCGGTGCCCGGATCGTCGCGCGCGGTGCGAAGGCCAAGGGCGCGGTGCGCGGCGCGGGACTGCGCGAGGAGTGGACCTCGCCGACCGAGGAGTCCGCCGAGATCCTGTCCTACCTGCTGGAGCGGGGTGTGGCGGGCAAGCGGGTCGTGCTGCAGGTGCACGGCGATCCGATGCTGGAGTTCCGCCGCCGCCTGAGCGAGGCGGGCGGGGAGGTCGTGCCGGTGACGGTCTACCGCTGGACCGACCCGGTGGACCTGGACGCGCTGGACCGGCTCATCGACGCCGTCATCGCGGGGGAGGTGGACGCGCTGCCGTTCACCAGCGCCCCGGCCGCCACGAACTTCCTCGCCCGCGCCGACCGCACCGACCGCGGTGAGGCGCTGCGGAAGGCGTTGCGCGACAACGTCCTCATCGCCTGCGTCGGCCCGGTCACGGCCGCGCCGATCGCCGGAGCCGGTCTCCCGCACGAGATCCCGGACCGCGCCCGCACGGCAGCCCTCGTCAAGCTGGTGGAGGAGCGGCTTCCGCAGCGCTAGTCGCGCCAGCGGTACCGGCTCATGGGGATCTTGCCGCCGTCGGCGAGGACGCCCTCGGCGCGGAGCAGTTCGAGCTGGCGGTGGCGCAGGTGCTCGGCGACGGTCCCGTTCGACCGCAACACCCGGTACCAGGGGAGGTCCGCGGTGTCCTCAGCCATGATCCGCCCGACCAACCGGGGCGAGTTCAACCCGGCCCGCGCCGCCACGTCCCCGTAGGACAGCACCTTCCCGGGCGGGATCGACGCCACCACGGCCCTGACCCGCTCGAAAGTCTCCTCGTCCACCACCCGAACCTACCCCACCAACCCCCCACCAGACCCCCACCTCAACACCTCCCCAGACAGACGCCCCTTCCCAGGCCGACGCCCCTCCCCATCGCGAAGTTTTCATGAAAACTGTCCCGACCTCGGGCCTCATGGGTGAGGGAAGTTTTCATGAAAACTGTCTCGACCCCAGGGGTGGGACAGTTTTCATGAAAACTGCGTTGCCCCAGGTCAAAACGGTCCTCTGAGGGGGTCATCCCCTTGGGGAGAGACAGTTTTCATGAAAACCTCGTGGTTCTCGGGAGGGGACAGTTTTCATGAAAACTGTCTCGACCTCGGGTCCCGTGGGTGGGGGAAGTTTTCATGAAAACTTCGTGGTGTTGGGGTGGGGGCGGTTTTCATGAAAACTGTGCCCTGACACGCGCGACGGCCCACCCCCGGGAGGTGGGGTGGGCCGTGACGTGGTGCGGGGATCAGCCCTGGAAGCCCGCGACGATCTTGGAGAAGTCCCAGTCGCTCTGCTCGATGCCGCTGCAGGAGTCGACGGCGCCGCCGCTGCAGGGGCGGTCGCGGTTGACCGACCAGAAGGTGAAGCGGCCGAGGCCGTTCTGCTTGGCGTAGTCGGCCATCTTCTGGAACGCGGCCTGGTCGACGATCTCGCCCTCGACGTCGGTCTTGCCGTTCATCGACGAGATGCCGGAGTGCGCGTAGGCGTCGGCGTCGTCGTAGCCGAACGCGGCCTTCAGCGCCTCCTTGAGGCCCTCGGTCGCGGAGATGGTGTCCGCGGCCATGTCGGAACCGTTGAAGTCGAACGGCATCTGCGTCCAGACGTCGACGTTCGCGCCGACCTCGGCGGCCTTGGCGAACATCGCCTTGCCGTTCTCGTTCGGGCCGGTGGTCGTGGTCGGGAAGGTGACCACGGTCTGGACCTCGGGGTTGGTGTCCTTGATGATCTTCAGCGCCTCGACGACCATGTCGCGGGACGCCTGGTTCTCGAACTCGGTGGCCTCGATGTCGATGTCGATGGCCTTGAGCCCGTAGGCGTCGATCACTTTCTGGTAGGCGCCGGCCAGCTGCTGCGCGTCGCCGCACACCGAGCTGAGCTTGGTGCCGGAGTAGCCGCCGATGGACGGGATCACGTCGCCGCCTGCGCCGCGGATCGCGTCGATGGTGGCCTTGTCCTGGCCGTCGAGCGGGCGCTGGCCGTCCCAGGCGGGGTTGCAGCCGCCGTCTGAATTGATGAAGGCGAGGGTGAAGTCCTTGATCCCGGTCGCGTTCATGACGTCGGCGGGCGCGGGCGGGCTGCCCCAGCCGTTGTACAGGTACGGCGAGGCGGCGACCGGGCTGGTGGCGGCCGGGCTCGGGGCGTCGGCGGGCGCTCCGGCGCTCAACGCCGGAGCCGCTCCCGCGGCCAACGTGCCGAGGACGGCGGCGCCGGCGAGCAGGCTCGTGCGGATCTTGCTCACGCTTCCTCCTTCTTCGGGGTGCGTCGCGCTGTCGGGGTGCGCGAATTCGCAGGTCACAGGCGGGGGAAGCCTGCGATGCAAGGAAATCTGCCAGAACCCAAAATTGGTATGCACCACCAAACGCCGGAGTCCGATCCCAGCATTCACAGTTGGAAATCCCAGATAACCGGGCCACATCCCGGCGCGCCCAGCAGCGATCTTGTCGCGCTGGCGTGGTTCCATTCGGTGCGTGCCTGCAGCGACCTCGCCCGTTCTCGTGCGCCGCGCCGAGACCGCGCGCCGCGCCACGACCTGGGACGAAGCGGGCCGCCGCGCGCTGGAGCACTCCTTCGGATTCCTGCGCGTGCTCGGCGGTCCCGGCACCGGCAAGTCCACGCTGCTCGCCGAGATCGCCGCCGACCGCATCCGGAACCGGGACGTGTCCCCGGAGAACGTCCTCGTGCTCACCTCCAGCCGCCGCGCGGCGTCGTGGATGCGCACCGAGATCACCCGGTTGCTCACCGGCTCCGGCGAGGACGTCCGCACCGCCCCCGAGCCGCTGGTGCGCACCGTGCACTCCTACGCCTTCGCGGTGCTGCGGCTGCAGGCGGTGCGCGACGAGCTCCCGCCGCCGCAGCTGCTCAACGGCCCCGACCAGGACGCACTGGTCCGCGAACTGCTCCAGGGCGACGTCGACGAGGGCGCCCGCGACTGGCCGGAGACGCTGCAACCCGCGCTGACCGTCCCGGGTTTCGCCGAGGAGCTGCGGGACCTGCTGCTGCGCGCGGCCGAACGCGGCGTCGACCCGGACCGGCTGGTCGCCCTGGGCCGCGAGCACGGACGCCCCGAGTGGGTCGCCGCCGGTCGCTTCGGGCGGCAGTACGAGCAGGTCACGCTGCTGCGCGGCGCAGGCGGTTCGCAGGCCGCGGCGCTGGACGCGGCCGAGCTCGTCGGGTCCGCGCGGCTGGCGTTCGCCACCGACTCCGGGCTGCTGCGGGCCGAGCAGGACCGGGTCCGGTACGTGCTGGTCGACGACGCGCAGCACCTGGACCCGCAGCAGTTCCAGCTGATCCGCACGCTCGGCGACACCGCCACCGAGTTCATCCTCGCCGGCGACCCGGATCAGGCCGTCTACACCTTCCGCGGCGCCGACCCGCGCTGCCTGCTCGACTCCGATCCGGGCGGCGACGACACCGCCGTGCTCACCGTGGACCACCGGATGTCGAAGTCGGTGCGAGAAGCCGTGCAGCGCTTGGCCTCCCGGCTCCCGGGGCACGGGCCGCAGCGCCGCCTGGTCGAGCCGGAGTCCGACCAGGACGAGGTCGCGGGCGCGGTGCAGGTGCGGTTGCTGGCCACGGAGGCGCAGGAGGCGGCGTGGGTCGCCGACCAGCTGCGCCGCGCGCACCTGCTCGACGAGATCCCCTGGTCGCGGATGGGTGTCGTGGTGCGCTCGACGGGCCGGTCGCTGCCGGTGCTGCGTCGCGCCCTGCTGGCCGCCGGGGTGCCGATCGCGCTGCCGGTCGACGACGTACCGCTGTCGCAGCGCGCCGCGGTCCGCCCGCTGCTGACGCTGCTGCGCTGCGCGGTCCGCCCGCACGAGCTCGACGCGGACGCGGCGGCGCTGCTGCTGTCCTCGCAGCTCGGCGGCGCCGACCCGCTGGCGCTGCGCCGGTTGCGGCGCGGTCTGCTGCGGCTCGAATCGGCTTCGGGCGCAGCGCGTCCCAGCGGTGAGCTGCTGGTGGAGGTGCTGCAGGACGGTGACCGGCTCGCCGCGCTGGAGGACTCGGCCGCCGAACCGGCCCGCAAGGTCGGTTCGCTGCTGCGCACAGCGCGCGACTCGGTCGACAAGGGCCAGACCGTCGAGGAAACCCTGTGGAAGGTCTGGAAGGCCTCGGGTCTGGAGAAGCGCTGGGTCGCCCAGTCCGAGCGGCACGGCGTCACCGGCGCGCAGGCCGACCGGGACCTGGACGCGATCGTGGCGCTGTTCGACGCCGCCGCCCAGTTCGTCGACCGCTCGCCCGGCAACGACGCGGCCGGGTTCGCCGACTACCTCACCGAGCAGCACATCGCGGGTTCCTCGCTGGCGCCGACCGCGCCGCGCGACAACGCGGTGCAGATCCTCACCGCGCACGCCGCGAGCGGCCAGGAGTGGGACGTGGTGGCGGTGCCCGGCGTGCAGGAGGGCAGCTGGCCCGACCTGCGGCTGCGCGGGTCGCTGCTCGGCGTGGAGCAGCTGGTGGACGTGCTGTCGGGGATGACCGGCGAGCGCGTCTCGGCGACCGCGCCGCTGCTGGCCGAGGAACGTCGCCTGCTGCTGGTCGCCGCCAGCAGGGCGCGGCGGAGCCTGCTGGTCAGCGCGGTGCGCGGGGAGGACGAGCAGCCGTCGCGGTTCCTCGACGAGCTCGACGGCGTCGACAGCGACCCGGATTCCGCGGAGCGCCCGATCGCCCGCCCGGAGCGGGGTCTGACGCTGGCCGATCTGGTCGGCGAGCTGCGCCGGGTGGTCTGCGACTCGGAGGAACCCGAGGAGCGCAGGAAACGCGCCGCCGCGCAGCTGGCCCGGCTGGCCGCCGACGGCGTGCCCGGTGCCGACCCGGACACCTGGTACGGCCTGCCCGTTCCGTCGACCGATGCGCCGCTGGTCACCGGCGACGATCCGGTCAAGGTCTCGCCCTCCACGGTGGACATCCTCGCGAAGTGCCCGCTGCGCTGGCTGGTCGAGCGCAACGGCGGTCAGGACACCGCCGAACTCGCCGCCGTGACGGGCACTCTCGTGCACGCGCTGGTGCAGGCCGCCGCCGACGGAGCCGACACCGCGCAGCTGCACCAGGCCCTCGACGAGGCGTGGCAGACCGTCGACGCCGGGGCGCCGTGGTTCTCCCGCAAGGAGCGCAAGCGCGTCGAGGGGATGCTCAACGCGTTCGTCGTGTGGCTCGTGCAGTCCCGCGCCGAGCTCACCCAGATCGGCGTGGAGCGCGACCTCGACGTCACCGTGCAGGGCCGCGAGGGCGGGCCGTGGCTGCGGCTGCGCGGCCGGGTGGACCGGCTGGAGAAGGACGCCGAGGGCCGTCCGGTCGTCGTCGACGTCAAGACCGCGAAAGCCCCGGTCAGCAAGGGTGATGCCGAGGAGCACCCGCAGCTGGCCGTCTACCAGCTGGCCGCCGCGCTCGGTGCGTTCGGCGGCGAGGACGACGAGCCCGGCGGGGCCCGGCTGCTCTACGTCGCCAAGTCCGACCGCAAGGGCGCGGCCACCGAGCGCGCGCAGGAACCCCTCGACGAGGACAAGATCAAGGTGTGGCTCGACGTGGTGCACAGCGCCGCCGAGTCCAGCCTCGGACCGGCCTACGTGGCCAGCGAGAACACCGACTGCCCGCGCTGCCCGGCGCGCACCAGCTGCCCGGTCCACCCGGCGGGGAGGCAGGTCTCGCAGTGATCACTCCGCAGCGGATCGCCCAGGCGCTGGGCCTGCACGAGCCCACGCCCGAGCAGGCCGAGGTCATCGCCGCCCCGCCCGAACCGGCTCTGGTGGTCGCGGGCGCGGGCGCGGGCAAGACCGAGACGATGGCCGCCCGCGTCGTCTGGCTGGTCGCCAACCAGCTGGTCACGCCGGAACGCGTGCTCGGCCTGACGTTCACCCGCAAGGCCGCCCGCCAGCTCGCCGACCGCGTGCGGGCCCGGCTGCGCAGGCTCGCCGGTTCCGGGCTGCTCGACGAGGTCGACCCCAGCGGGCAGCTGCGCTCGGCGGTGCTCACCGAGGAACCCACGGTCCTCACCTACCACGCCTACGCGGGCCGGATCGTCGGCGAGCACGGCCTGCGCGTGCCGGTCGAGCCCGGGGCGCGGCTGCTCACCGCGACCGCGTCCTGGCAGCTCGCGCACCGCGTCGTCTCGACCTGGACCGAGGACCTCGACACCGACAAGGTGCCGACCACCGTCACCGGCTACCTGCTGGCGCTGGCCGGTGAGCTCGCCGAGCACCTGGTCAGCCCCGACGAGCTGCGCGCCCACGCCGACAAGCTCTGCGAGGCGGTGGAGAACGCGCCGCGCGCCAAGGGGCAGCGCGCCAACCTGCCGCAAGACCTGGTGAAGGTCGTTGCCGCGCAACGGCTCCGGGCCGCGATGCTGCCGCTGGTCGAGGAGTACGGGCAGCGCAAGCGCCGCGAGGGCGCGATGGACTTCGCCGACCAGATGTCGCTGGCCGCCCACCTCGCCGCCGGTCACCCGGAGGTCGTCGAGGGCGAGCGCGCCCGCTACGGCGCCGTGCTGCTCGACGAGTACCAGGACACCGGCCACGCCCAGCGCGTGCTGCTGCGGTCGCTGTTCGGCGGTGACGCCGACCCGCTGCCGGTCACGTCTGTGGGCGATCCCGCGCAGGCCATCTACGGCTGGCGCGGCGCGAGCGCGGCGAACCTGCCGCGCTTCCGCACCGACTTCCCGCGCACCGAGGTCGATCGGCGCGTGCCCGCGCACCGCTACGGGCTGCTGACCAGCTTCCGCAACCCCGACGAGGTGCTGCGGGTCGCCAACGCGGTCTCCGAGCCGCTGCGCCGCATCGGCCTGGAGGTCGACGAGCTGCGCGCCCGCGACGGCGCCGACGACGGCGACATCCGGGTGCTGCTGGCCGAGCACGTGCGCGCCGAGCGCGAGTGGGTCGCCGACCGCATCCACGCCCAGTGGCAGTCGTCGATCGACGAGACCGGCCGCCCGCCGACGGCGGCCGTGCTGGTGCGGCGGCGCGCCGACATGGCCGACATCGCCGTGGCGCTGCGCGAACGCGGCCTGCCGGTGGAGGTCGTCGGACTCGGCGGGCTCCTCGACGAACCCGAGGTCCGCGACCTGGTCAGCGCCCTGCGACTGCTGGTGGACCCGCTGGCCGGAACCGCCGCGGCCCGGCTGCTCACCGGGTCCCGCTGGCGCATCGGCGCCGCCGACCTGGCCGCCTTGTGGGAGCGGGCGCGGGAGCTCGGCACCCAGTTCTACGGCGAGCCCGACTCCGATGACCCGGCGGCCGTGGTGCACGCGGCGATGCCCGGCGAGAACGCCGAGCAGGCGGGCCTGGCCGACGCCTTGGACGACCCGGGCAAGCCCGAGCGCTACTCCGAGCAGGGCTTCGAGCGCATCCGCAGGCTCGGCGGCGAGCTCGCCGCGCTGCGGCGGCGCCTGGACCAGCCGCTGCCCGAGCTCGTCGCCGACGTCGAGCGCACGCTGCTGCTCGACATCGAGAGCCTGGCCCGCCCGAGCGGTGCCGGGCGCATCCACCTCGACGCGTTCGCCGACGTCGTCACCTCGTTCACCACCGCCAGCCCGTCGGCGACGCTGCCGTCGCTGCTGGACTACTTCGCCGCCGCCGAGCGCGCCGAGGACGGTCTGGAACCGGGCGAGGTGGAGGTCGCCGACGACCGCGTGCAGATCCTCACCGTGCACGCCGCCAAGGGCCTGGAGTGGCAGGTCGTGGCCGTTCCGCACCTGGTCAACGACGTCTTCCCGGGCAAGCGCAAGGCGTCGTCGTGGCTGCGGTCGGTGACCGCGCTGCCCGCCGAGCTGCGCGGCGACGCACCCGACCTGCCCACCCTCGACGTGGACCGGCTCGACGGCCTGGACCGCAAGGAGCTCAGCGAGGCGCTGAGCATCCACGACGAGGACTTCGAGGCCCGCCGCCTCGCCGAGGAGCGCCGCCTGTTCTACGTCGCGGTGACCCGCTCGGAGCGCACGCTGCTGCTGTCCGGGCACTGGTGGGGCGAGAGCGGCGACCGGCCCAAGGGCCCGTCGGACTTCCTCACCGAGACCGCGCAGGTGGTGCACGACGACAAGGTCGGCGTCATCGACGAGTGGTGCCCGGCGCCCGACGAGGACGCCGAGAACCCGCTGGCCGACGAGGTCCGGTCCGCCGAGTGGCCGGTGGACCCGCTGGGGCCGCGC
This sequence comes from Saccharopolyspora ipomoeae, assembly GCF_029952525.1. Lineage (GTDB taxonomy): Bacteria > Actinomycetota > Actinomycetes > Mycobacteriales > Pseudonocardiaceae > Saccharopolyspora > Saccharopolyspora ipomoeae. Next base: position 211,656 of record NZ_JASAOF010000008.1, on the reverse strand, counting down.
CGCGAATCCGTCGCCGAGGGAGCGGAACTCGTCCGCGCCGCGATGTCCACTTCGGACTCCACTTCGGACTCGGCGGAGGACGACGAGGACCCGGACGGCTGGGCCCGGGACGTCGACGTGCTGCTGGCCGAGCGGGCCGCCGCGGCGCAGCGCCGCGAGCAGGTGCGGCTGCCGGACCACCTGTCGGTGAGCCAGCTCGTCGAGCTCGCCGGCGACACCGACGCGCTGGCCCGCAGGCTGCGGCGGCCGCTGCCGTACCCGCCGAATCCGATGACCCGCCGCGGCACGGCCTTCCACGCCTGGCTGGAGCACCGGTTCACCTCCTCGGCGCTGCTCGACGTGGACGAACTGCCCGGCGCCGCCGACGATTCCGCCCCGCTGCACGAGGACCTCGCCGAGCTGCAGGAGGCGTTCCTGCGCGGCTCGTGGGCCGACCGCACGCCGCACCGGGTGGAGGTGCCGTTCGAGACGCAGGTGGAGGGGATCGTGCTGCGCGGCCGGATGGACGCCGTGTTCGCCGACCCCGACGGCGGCTGGACGGTCGTGGACTGGAAGACCGGGGGAGTGCCGGGCGGCGACCAGGTCCCGTCGCTGTCGGTGCAGCTGGCGGCCTACCGGCTGGCGTGGGCGGAGCTGTCCAGGACGCCGCTGGAGAAGGTGCGCGCCGCGTTCCACTACGTGCGCCACGACTACACGCTGCGACCTGCGGATCTGCGCGATTCAGCGGGTCTGCGCGAGCTCATCACGGCGGTTCCGAAGAACAGCTGAAGGTGTACACGTTCGGGTGGTGGAGCTTGAGTTCGGCGTGCGCGGCGGACGACTATGCCCGCGATGAACACCGACTGGAAGCTCACCACTCCGCCGGAATCCGCGGTGCGCGTGGACACCGAAGTGCTCGCCCTGCGCGCCCCCTTGGTGCGGGTCCACCGCGACGATGAGGGCACCTGGTCCTTCGAGGGGCCGGGCGCCAAGGGTCGGGAGTCCAAGCAGACCAAGCTGCAGGCCGTCGTCGGCGCGTGGCCGCACGTGGCGGCGCTGTCCGACCTCGATGCCGGGACCGCCGTGATCTGGTCGTGGCAGCAGCACGGCTGGGCCAGCGAGTTCGAGTGCGAGTGCGGCAACTGCGAGACGCCGGTCGCCGGCGACATCGACCGCCAGTCCTGGCCGTCGGAGCTGCAGCCGCACACCATCATCAGCGTCGAGCAGGTCGCCCTGTCCGGGCAGCGGCCGCTCACCGACATCCTGTCCACCCCGGGCGGCATCGCGATGCTCGGCCCCGGCGATCACCGGCGCACCGTCGACCAGATGACCCCGGTCGCGCTGGCCAACGTCATCCGCCGCTGGCCGCACACCGTCCAGGCGATGCGGGTCCTCCAGGAGGGCCGCGGAATGCGCTGGAACGCCGACGGCCTCAACTGGCACGAGTACGTCCTCGCCTGACGTGGGTTGGGGAAGTTTTCATGAAAACTTCCCCACCCACAAGACCACGACGAAACCCGGAGAAACCGTCCCCGACGTGGGGATTCACCGGCGACCTCCCCCTGCGGGTCGGGACAGTTCTCATGAAAACTTCCCGACCTCGGGGTCTGTGGGTGGGGACAGTTTTCATGAAAACTGCGCCCACGTCGGGGGTCTGCGGTGGGTGGTTCTCAGGGGAACCGCGCCTCAGGCGTTCTCCGCGATGTGCGGGTTCTCCAGCAGTCGCGAGTACAGGACTTCCAGCAGCCACCGGCCGAACATCGACGAGCCGAATTCGGCGGCGCGGTTCTCCGGGGCGAGGACGAGCTCGCCCGCGTCGTCGGGACCGGTGGTGACGATCCCGGCGCCGTAGTAGTCCAGCTCCAGCATCGACAGCGGGTCCTCCCGGTGCCGACCGGGCAGGACGACCGCGCAGGGGGCGAGGCTCAGCAGCATCCCGCACGCCCGCAGCGCGCGCGAGGGCTTGGACACCGGGACCAGGATCCCGATCAGGTCGACCGCCGCCACCGGCAGCTGGTCGTGGCGCTCGGGCTCGGACCACGCCTTGAACCACGCGGGGTCGAGCTCGGGTTCCCACCCGTGGTGTCGACGCCACTGGTGGACGTCCTGGCGGATGCGGGCCACCGCGGTGAAACGGGCCCCGAGCACCTCCACATCCGGTACCAGTCGGCCGTCCCACCCGAGTGCGCGGGCCGCGTGCTGAAGCTGCTGCACCGTCGCATGGTAAACGTCCGCACCGCATTTTCGGGATGGTGTTCTGCCAGTAATTCGACACAATTCCGGGCGGTCGTGTTCGACGTGTGCGGAGCGGTTACTGTTCAACGCCGTGAGTGGTCACAACGTCGGGGAGCACGACTCATGAATCGAGGTCCGAGCCAGCTGTTCGGCAAGCACAACGCCGAGGAAGAGCTGAGCACCAGACCCGATCACGCGCTCGTCGGCGTCATCCGGATGCCGGGCACGGTGATCAGCCCGGTGCGCTCCATCGTCCGCCGCATCCTGGGCGCGCTGGTGGCGCTGGCGGCCACGGTCGCCATCGTCTACGTCGGCCGCGACGGGTACAAGGACTCGGCGGGCGGCGAGATCAGCATCCTCGACGTCATCTACTACGCGACGGTGTCGCTGTCCACGACCGGTTACGGCGACATCACCCCGGTCAGCGACCAGGCGCGCCTGGTGAACGTGCTCGTCATCACGCCGCTGCGGGTGCTGTTCCTGATCGTGCTGGTCGGCACGACGCTGGAAGTGCTCACCGAGCGCTCGCGGCAGGCTTTCAAGATCCAACGCTGGAGGTCCAAGGTGCGCGACCACGTGGTCGTCATCGGATACGGAACCAAGGGCCGTTCCGCGGTCACCGCGCTGCTCGGCGAGGGCGCGGACCCGGGTCGCATCGTCGTGGTCGACACCGACCGCGCGTCGCTGGAGTCGGCGTCGGCGCAGGGCCTGGTGACGGTCAACGGTTCCGGTACCCGCTCGGACGTGCTGCGCGTGGCGGGTCTGCCGCGCGCCCGCGCGATCGTGATCGCCCCGGCCCGCGACGACACGGCGGTGCTGGTGACCCTGACGGCCCGAGAGCTGGCGCCGAAGGCCCAGATCGTCGCCGCCGTCCGGGAGGCGGAGAACGTGCACCTGCTGCGGCAGTCGGGCGCGGACTCGGTGGTGGTCTCCAGCGAGACGGCGGGTCGGCTGCTGGGCATGGCGACGTCGACGCCGTCGGTGGTGGAGATGTTCGAGGACCTCCTCAGCCCCGAGGTGGGTCTGGCGATCGCCGAGCGCGAGGTGGAGCGTCAGGAGGTCGGCGGTTCGCCGCGGCACCTGGCCGACATAGTGCTGGGCGTGGTCCGCGACGGCGAGCTCTACCGGGTCGACGCCCCGCAGGCGGACGCGATCGAGGAGGGCGACCGGCTGCTCTACGTGCGGAAGGTGTCGCCGCCGCAAACGTGATCTTCTCCTGACCGGGTATCCCGGGATGCCGCAACGGCTTTCTGGGACTATCGGTGATGTGGGAAGCACGCGAGGTGAGGCCTCGGTGGCGTCGATCCTGCTCGTCCTGGGATTTCTCGGTGTGGTGGTCGCGGGTGTGACGGTGTGGCCGCTGGTCGCGGCGTCCGGGCAGCAGCGGGAGGTCGTCGAGCGCGAGGCGACGGCGGTGGTCGTCGAACCGCGCCCGTGCGGTGCGCGCGCGGCGGGCGACGTCGTGGAGGTGCGGATCGACGGCCAGATCCGCCGCGCCACCTTCGACGGCTGCGGGCACACTCGGGGTCAGCGCCTCCAGGTGATGGTGCCGACCCGCCCGTCGGGCGAGTTGCGGGTTGGTCCGGTGAAGGACCAGGCGACGGAGCTGGAAGCGCTGGCGTGGCGCACCAACATCGTGCTGGCGACCCTGGCCGCCGTGGCGGGCGGCGGTTTCGGGATGCTGCTGGGCAGGCGCTAGTCCACGTCGCTGGACGGCGAGAGCCAGGTGTTGCACTGGGTGACGCGGTTCTTGGTGAATCCCTGCTGGACCCAGGTGGAGTTGGTCTGGATGCTGCCGTGGTCGTCGACGTCGCTGTTCTCGTCGCCGCGTCCGGCGGAGTCGCGCAGCGCCGGGAAGATGATCTCGTCGCTGACGCCGCCGTTCTGCAGCGCGGCGAGGGTCATGCCTTCGAAGCAGGTGGCTTGGAGCTCGGAGCGGCGGGTGAGCTCCAGCCCGGCGTCGCCCTGGGCGGTCGCGGAGGCTTGGCCGTAGGCGGCGTTGATCCCGGAGAGTCGTTGCAGCGCATGGCCGAACTCGTGCGCGAACTGCCCGAGGAACACCCCGGCTTCGGTCCGGCCCTCGACTTCGGAGTAGTAGCGCGCGGTCATGTAGATGGTGTTGTCCTGCGGGCAGTACAGCGCGGTCTGGTCCCAGGTCCGCAGCCCGCAGGGGGTGGTGATGTCGCTGCCGGTGGTGACGACGCGGGGCATGTCGGTGGGCAGGTTCGCCTGCTCCAGGGCTGGTTCCCAGGCTCGCATGAGGCAGGGGAGCGCGGCCTGGTAGAAGGCGTCCTGCGCGGCCACGTCGGTGTCGAAGGCGGGGAGGGGGCACGGGGTGGTGACGGCCCCGCTGCCGTCGACGTTGATCGGGTTGTCCCCGAGCTTGAGCACCGGCTGCGCGGTCGACGACGGTTCTTCTGAGGTGGTCGTCTCCTCGGAAGTCGTGGTCTCCGAGGTGGTTTCGCTGGTGGTGGGTTCGGCGCTGGAGCTGGGCGCGGTCTGCTGGTAGGAGCGCTCCTCGGCGCGGTTCGCCGATATCGACGCCGCCACGGCCCCGACGGTCCCGATCCCGAAGACGGTCACCGCGGCCAGCACGATCCCCACGACGAGCCCGCGGTTGTTCCGCTGCGGAGGCTCGTGAGCGAACGGCTGGCCCGGAGGCGCCCACGCGGGCTGAGCCCGCTGCCACTCGGCTTGCTGGGGTGGCGGTTGCTGAGGTGGCGGTTGCTGGGGCGGTGCCTGCCACGGATGCTGCGGACCGGCTTGCCACGGATGCGGATTCGGGTTCGGTTGCCACGCCTGCGGAGGCTGTCCTGGCTGGGGTCCGACGTGCGGCTGCCCCGCGGGCTGACTCGGCTGAGGTGTTTGTCCAGGCCCGGCCGGCCACTGCGGCTGTTCCCCGGGCTGCTCCCAGAACGGGCGAGGAGGTAACGGAGGTTGAGTCATCCGCCGAGCCCCGACCGCCGGAAACGGCAGGCCCCAACCACGTTGACCAGCCCTAACGCACCCATGTCACCGACTTCCCACAACAACAAGATCGCCCGGAACCTTAACCCCGAGAACACCCCCACAACCCCGCTTTTCCCAAACCGATGCCTCCCCGAGCCCTGGGGGAGAACGTCCCCCGAGAGCGTCCCGGCCGGGAGGGACGTTGCCGACGGGACAGTTTTAGCCATAACTATCCGGTCATAACGGACATGATCATGGCGCAATTATGGCTAAAACTGCCCCACTGCCGACGAGGTCGAGGCAGCCCCCCGGCCGTCAGGCCGGTCGTGAGGCCGGCCGTGGGGCAGGCCGTGAGGTCGGTCGTCAGGCGGGTCGTGAGACAGGCCGTGAGGTTGGTGGTGAGGTTGGGGGTGGGGTGTGTTGCCAGGGGGCAGTTTTAGTCATAGCTGCCCCATGATCATGTCCGTTTTGTCTGGACAGTTTTAACTAAAACTGCCCTCTGCCCAGTAGTGCGTGGCGGGAGGGGGTGGGGTCCTGCGGGAGTGGAGGGCTCGGGTTGTGGTGGGGAGCCACCAGAGGGTGGCGAGGGGGAGGGCGATGAGGAGTTGGATGAGGCTGCCGAGGTTGCCGTTGAGGAGGGTTGTTGTGCCGCTGATCGCGTAGAGGGCGCAGCAGAGGGTGACGACGATCCTGCCCGTTCGGCTGCCTCGGAGGAGGGCCAGGAGGCTGCCTCCGATGCCGAGGGTGATGGTGAGGGTGGCCGCGGTGAGGAGGAGGGCGCCTGCGAGGTGGTCGCCCGTTTCGAAGCCGCGCTTGATGCACATGGCCCCGAGCAGCGCGAAGCCGCCGAGGGAGACGCCGGACGTGGTCAGGGCGGCGACGATCAGCACCGCGGTGGAGCTCTGCGCGGGCGGATCCGCTGGGGGCCAGGTGAGTTCGTGGGCGCGCGGCGGGAGTTGCGGGTGGTGCTGCGGGTTGTGCACTTCTCGAATTCCTCTCGGCGGTTGCGGGGTCAGTAGTCCCAGGTGTGTTCGTCGTGCTCCTCGCGGTCGGCGATGGCCGCGCATTCCGAGCAGCGTTCGGTGATGTGCTTGGTGAGGGGTTCTCGCGGCCACGGGGTGGCGGTCGGGATGAGCAGCCACGTTTCGCAGAGAGCCGAAACCCAGGCGCCGGTATATACCGAACCCGGAAGTGTCGTCATGGCATGACGAATCTTGAATCCCGAGCCGACGATCCAGAACACATCCGTTCGCTCTCGCCGAAACACGTCGAAAACCATCCCTTTGAGTCCTTTGCTTCCAAACACGTGGAACCGGAATGGGATGGGAAGTTAGGTTCGTTTCGGCAGTTCATCCACCAGTGAAACGTTTCCCCGGGAATCGAAGCGGTGCAACGGAATTCGAAACGGGGACCCGTTCACGCATCTCCCCGGAGGTCAGGGTGTCGGCGAGATCCCGACTGTTTCGCGTCAACCTCGGCGCGGAGCTCCGAACCCTGCGCGAGCGCGCGGAAATGTCCACCCGAACGGTGGCCACGCGATTGGGCACCAGCCCGGCATGGGTGAGCAGGACAGAAACCGGAGCCCGCTACCCGACTCCCGAGGAGGTCGCCGCCCTCTGCGACCTCTACGGCGCCACCGGCGAGATGCACGACCTGCTCACGGCCAAGGCCGAGTCCAACGACGGCACGACCATCAACCTGCCCTCCCACGACCAGTTCGCGGACCAACTCGCGAACATCATGCTTTTGGAAACCGAGGCCCGGCGGGTGACGACGTGCGAAATCGCCCTGGTGCCAGGCTTGTTGCAGACAGCTGAGTACGCGCGTCAGATGATTTCGACCGTCAACCGACCGCAGAGCGAGATCGAGCGACGGGTTGCCACGCGAATAGGGCGTCAGGCGGTGCTTTCTCGTCCGAACGGACCAGAACTAAGGTTCTTGATCGATGAGTTCGTGCTGCGTCGCCGCATCGGCGGAGTCAGGACCATGCGCGGTCAGCTCCAGAAGATCATGGCTGACTCGGAATGCCCTAACGTTCGTGTACGGGTGATCCCGGCTTCGGCGGGTGCGCATCCAGGGTTGGATGGGACCTTCGCCATCTACGAGTTCGCTGCCCTGGAAACGTACGTCTACCTGGAGAACAGGAAGGGCGGGATCTTCGTTACTGACGGCAACGCGACGCAACAGTATGTTGAATCGCGCGATGCGCTGTGGGAAGCGGCGCTCGGAGAGAACGAGTCGGTCGAGCTGATCGACGCGCTGGTAGAGGGGCTGATCGATGACTGACCTGGACTGGCGGAAGAGCAGTAGGAGTGGGTCCTCGACCAACTGCGTCGAGATCGCACGCGCCGCTCATGAGATCGCGGTCCGTGACTCCAAGGACCCGGAGGGTGGTCAGCTGCGTGTCCAGGCATCGCAGTGGGGGGCGTTCCTGGCCGGGCTCAAGCGGGGCCGTTTCCACTCCGCCGACTAGGTGATCTTCGCGCTGTGACCTGGGGTGGGGTGTGTCCCGGGTCAAGTTTGTCCAGATTCCCCGGAACCGTTACGCGCGCGGGCGCGTCCAGCTAAAGTAATCACGGTTCATGGGGGATCACAGGGTCCGGAGGATCTGGGATGACTAGCGCAGAGGGTGGGTTCGCCGCCGCCAAGGAGGGCCTCAAGGCCATCGGCGGTCAGACGCAGTGGATCAACTCGCAGGTCGGTGCGGGCAAGCTCGCGCTGAACCCGGAGGCTGCCGAGAACGCGGCCAAGCGCTGCGAGGAAGAGATCCGTGAGCTTCGGGCCCTGCAACGCAAGACGGACCGGATGGTTCGTGTTCAAGGGCTTGGCGACTACCCGGACGGCCAGCAGCTCGCTCAGCGTTTCTCGGACAAGGCGGGGGATAACAGCGCGGGTGCTGTGGCTCTGATTCGTCAGCTGATGGAAGAACTGCAGAAACAAGCTGACGCTTTCCGGGATGCGGCCAAGGATTACCGTGCCACCGACGAACAGAACGCCGACGACCTGAGGCGAGGTATTCAGTGAGCTCTTTCTCCCGAGTCGTGATCGCTGCTGCGGCGGGCTCTGCCCTTCTCGGCTTGTCCGCTTGCACGGGCGGGGCCGGAGGCACGACTGACGGAGGCGGGGAGTCGACTGCCCCAGCTCCTTCTGCGCTGGAGAGCTTCGACCCGTGCAACTTCTACACGCCTGAAGAACTCGCTGCAGCGGGAGTTGCTGGGCCCGGTGAGCCGGACACTGACCTCTCGTCGGAGCCGGGGTGCAACTTCACCGGCGACAAGATGGACCTGGCTCTGTACAAGAGCCCCGGCACGCCGTTCGACAAGTACATGTCCGAGGCCAATCTCGGACGCGTTGAGCCGTTCGACGCCGGCGGCCGCAAGGCTGCGATCGGTGTCACTGCGGGCTCCGAAGGCCAGGGCGTTTGCTCGTCGTTCCTGGACGCCGCCGGTGGCACCGTCATCGTCACCGTGACCGCAGGTACTACCGAGCCCGTTGAGCCCTGCGGCGAATCGCGCAGGGTCGCCGAGCAGATCTCGCCGAGACTGCCGCAGTGATTCAGGGGGAGTGATGGGGCTACTCGACACGCTCGATAACGCTGGTGCCCACGTCTTCGGGTGGGAGGGCGCGGCTGAGGAGAAGCGCAATGAGCAGGCCGCTGAAGCGCAGCGGATCGCTCAGCAGCAGCAGAACAGGCTCGCTAGCCAGAACTCGGGGCTCGAAGTCGGTTCTTACGACTCGCCCGGCATCAGCCAGTGCGTGAACTGGGGCGGTTTCAGTCATGCCGACATCTACAAGACCAACCAGGAGTCGATCAAGCCGGACAACGTCGGTGAGGCCGCTGAGACGTGGATCAATCTTGCGAAGGCGCTTCGGGAGCGTGGCGAGAGCTACCACCGGGACCTCGCCAACATCGTGCAGGGCGGTTGGCAGGGCGAAGCGGCTGATAAGGCTTCGGAGGTCGGCAAGCCCGCTTCCGACTGGATGAAGGCCAGCGCTGACGCCTTCGAGATGACCGGCAACAACCTCCAGGCTGCTGGGGATGCTGCTGGTCAGTCGAAGCAGCTCGTCCCGCAGCCCGAGGGTTTCAGCTGGGGAGAAGCCGCGGCCAGTGCGATTCCCTTCGGTCTTTCAGGCGGTGGCGTCAACGCGCTCTCCCAGATGGAGGAGCAGGAGCAGGCCGAGAAGGCCGCTCAGGAGACGATGGGCCGGGTGTACAGCCCGACGTTGACGCAGGTCGACGCGAAGATGCCGCAGTACACCGCGCCTGACGGCTCGACGGCGAACCCTCCGCCGGTTCCGCCTCCCGGCGGCACCGACTGGGGTGGCGGCATGGGCAACGGCGGCAACGTTCCCGGTGGTTCCGGGGCGGGCTCCGGTGGCGGCTACTCCGGTGGCGTGCCCGGCGGAGCGGGCAGCGGCATCCCCGGCGGCGGCTACAGCGGTGGCGCCTACCCGGGCGGCACGAGTCCCGCCGGAACCGGAACCGCCTGGGCGAACCCGCCCGGCGGCGGCCTCCCGGGCGGGGGTCTGCCCGGCGGGGGAGCGCCTGGCGGCGGAGTGCCCGGTGGTGGCGGCATGGGGCTCGCAGCCGGACTCGGCGCCGGAGCCGGCATGGGTGCCGGTGGCAAGGCCGGGGCCGGTGGCCTCGGAGCCGGTGCCGGGGGCCGCGGTGCCGGGATGGGCGCCGGTGGTCGGGCCGGGGCCGGTGGCCTCGGCGGAGGAGCCGGTGCGGGCGCCGGAGCCGCTGGTGCCGGTGGTCGTGGTGCCGCCGGTCGCGGGGGCATGGGCGGCATGGGTGCCGGTGCGGGTCGTCGCGGTGAGGGTTCCGAGGACGACGAGCACGAGCGTCCCTCCTGGCTCGAAGAGCAGGACGACGTGTGGATGAACGACATGCCCAAGACCGCACCGCCCGTCCTCGGCGAGTGATCTGACCGTCGTTCGCTGAACGACACGACCGTTCTCCGCGCGAGAACGGACTTTTCCCGTGGTGTCGGTGGTGGGGGAAGTTTTCATGAAAACTTCCCCCACCCCGTGCACGAATCTCTTTCTGCTTCCACGAGTGGGAGAAAGCTCAAGTGAGTGTGTTGGGTCGGTGGCAGCTGTCGCCGGTGCACCTGGACATCGTGCTCAAGTACCTGCGGATCGACGGCCTGACGCTGCCGATCAGCACCCGTTCCTTCGGCCGCACCGCCGACCAGTTCGGCGCCATCGGCAAGGCCGAGCTGCCGAACATGGAGGCGGCTGGTCTCGTCGCCGATGACGAGGTCGTTCCCCCGCTGGTGGATGCCCTGAAAACGCTTGCGACGCCGTACCTCTGGGTCGACTCGATGTGGTTCCCGCAGCCGGGCAGCGATCACTGCTGGCGGGCCGTCGCGGTGTTCACCGAAGGCGATCGCGTGGTGCTCGGCGTGCAGGCGCCCAGCGAGGACCCCAAGCGCGGCGGGCTGCTCACCGTCGAGGTGCACCAGAACGCGCCGCTGCCCGGCGTCGTGCTCGGCACGCTCCCGCCCGCGAAACCCGGCAGCTACGGCCCGATCCGGGTGCCGCACTCCTCGCTGCAGGGCGAGCAGATCGAGGACTACGACCCGTCGAGCATGATGCAGACCGCCACCCGGCAGCGCGGCAGCAGCGGTGACCAGCAGGTCGAGCTCTACGAGCGGATCGGCAAGGCGGAGCACGTGCGGCTCGGCCAGATCGCGGCGAACCTGCGCGACCAGCACGGTCGGCGTCGCCGCACGCAGCCCGTGTCCTGGTTCGACAACGTCGAACCGGACGGTCGGTACCTCGATCGTGTGGAACGCGGCAGCACCGGTGAACCGCTCTACGCGCTGCTGCCCGCCGACGCTCGCATGATCGGAAACGAGATCAACTCGTTGATCAACCAGGTCCGCGCGGGCTGAGTCCGTTCCGGCTGGTCGGTATGTCGCATCCGGGCAGGTCAACGGCCCACCCGGCGTTACTCCGGTTGTCGTCTGGACGCCCCGGACGAGCCGCCCGACACGCCGAACGCCTTCGAAGGGGGCACGCGCGGCTTGACAGCCCGCACGTAGGCTGCACGACATGGTCGAACCCCAGCTGCATCGCGTTACTCTGCCCAATGGGCTGCGCGTGGTGTTGGCACCGGACTCGGCAGCGGGCCAAGCGTCATCAGGGCAGGCCCCTGTGGTCGGTGTCAGCGTGCACTACGACGTGGGCTTCCGCTCCGAACCCGAAGGGCGCACCGGCTTCGCGCACCTGTTCGAGCACCTGATGTTCCAGGGCAGCGAGAGCCTCGAAAAGCTCGCCCACTTCCGGCACGTGCAGGGCTCCGGCGGCACGTTCAACGGTTCGACGCACCAGGACTACACCGACTACTTCCAGGTCCTGCCCTCGGCGGCCCTGGAGCGCGCGCTGTTCCTGGAAGCCGACCGGATGCGCGCCCCCAAGCTCACCGAGGAGAACCTCGCCAACCAGGTGGACGTGGTCAAGGAGGAGATCCGGCTCAACGTCCTCAACCGCCCCTACGGCGGCTTCCCCTGGATCCTGCTCCCCCCGGTGCTGTACTCGACCTTCGCCAACGCGCACAACGGTTACGGCGACTTCACCGACCTCGAACAGGCCACCGTCGACGACTGCGCCGCCTTCTTCGACACCTTCTACTCGCCCGGCAACGCCGTGCTCACCGTCGCCGGTGACCTCGACGTCGACCGGACGATCAAGCTGATCGAGAAGCACTTCGGCGACGTCCCCGCCCGCGGCGTCCCTCAGCGGCCGTCCTTCGGCGAGCCGTTCCCCACCAGCGAAGTCCGCGGCAAGCACGCCGACCCGCACGCGCCGCTGCCGGCCGTCGCGCTCGGCTACCGGCTGCCCGACCCGGTCGGCGAGCTCGACGCCTACCTCGCCAACGTCGTGCTCTCCGGCATCCTCTCCGACGGCGACGCCTCCCGGCTCCAGCAGCGCCTCGTGCACGGCGAAGCTCTCGTCGTCGACGTCAGCGCCGGAACCGGCCTGATGGGGGCGCCGCTCGACGCGCGCGACCCCGACACCTTCACCTTCACCGCCATCCACACCCCCGACGTCGGGGTGGAGCGCGTGATCGGGGCCATCGACGAGGAGCTCGACAAGCTCGCCACCGAAGGCCCCACCGAGGAGGAGCTGCACCGGGTCACCGCCCGCTGGGCCGCCTCGCTGCACCGCGAGAACGACCGCGTCGTCTCGCGCACCCTCGACCTCGGCAGCGCCGAACTGCTGCACGGCCGGGCCGAGCTCATCTCCGAGCTGCCCGACCGGATCGGCAACGTCCGCGCCCAGGACGTCGCCAACGCGGCCAAGGAGCTGCGCTCCGACGCCCGCGCCGTCCTGGAGATCGAACCCGCTGGTGACGAGAACGGAGGTGCGGCATGACCCGCGCAACGCACCGCAGCGCCGAGGAGATCGGCCGCACCGAGCTCGGCCCGCGGCCGCTGCCGCCGCTGGGCGAGCCCCGCACCGGCGTCGCCCCCGCCGTCGTCGACACCGTCCTGGCCAACGGGCTCCGCGTCATCGCCGCCCGCCACGGCCAGGTGCCGATGGTCGAGATGCGCCTGCGCATCCCGTTCGCCGGAGACGACGCGATGCACCCGGCGACCGCCGAGGTGCTGGCCGAAACGCTGCTCACCGGCACCGAACGCCGCGACCGCGTCAAGATGGACACCGACCTGGCGGCCGTCGGCGGCGACCTGCACGCCGTCGTCGACCCCGAGCGGCTCAGCATCGCCGGCGACTCCCTCGCCAGCGGCCTGGACACGCTGCTCGACGTCCTCGCCGACGCGCTCACCGGCGCCACCTACGCCGACGACGAGATCAACGCCGAGCGCGCCCGCCTCGTCGAGCGCATCGGCGTCGCCCGCTCGCAGCCGCGCGTCATCGCGCGCGAGGAGCTGCAGCGCCACCGCTACGGCGACCACCCCTACGTCCGCGAGGTGCCCGAGGCCGAGGACGTCGCCCAGGTGACGTCCGAGCAGGTCCGCGCCCTGCACCGCTCCCACGTGCTGCCGCGCGGCTCGGTGCTGGTGCTCGTCGGCGACATCGACCCCGACGCCGTCACCGGCGAGGTCGAGCGGGCCCTGTCCGGCTGGAGCTCCTCGGAATCCGCGCACGAACTGCCCGCGCTGCCGCCGGTGACCGGCGGGAACGTGCGGCTCGTGCACCGGCCCGGGGCCGTGCAGTCGCAGCTGCGCTTCTCCGCGCAGGCGCTCGCGCGCACCGACGAGCGCTACCCGGCGCTGCAGATCGCCAACCTCGTCTTCGGCGGCTTCTTCTCCTCCCGGCTGGTGGAGAACATCCGCGAGGACAAGGGCTACACCTACGGTGCGCACTCGTCGTTCGAGTTCACCCGCGGCAACGGCACGCTGCTCGTCGACGCCGACACCGCCAGCGAGGTCACCGCGGCCGCGCTGCTGGAGACCCGCTACGAGCTCGCCCGGCTGTCGCTGGTGCCGCCGTCGGAGTCCGAGGTCGAGTCGGCGCGCCAGTACGCCATCGGCGGACTGCTGACCTCGACCGCCTCGCAGGCGGGCCTGGCCTCGACGCTGTCCGCGCTGGCCTCGGCGGGCCTGGACCAGAACTGGCTGACCGCGCACCCCGAGCGGCTGCGCGAGGTCACCGTCGAGCAGGTCGCCGAGGCGGCGAAGCTGTTCGCTCCCACCGCGTTCACCGGCGTCGTCGTCGGTGACGCCGACAAGCTCGCCGACCAGCTGCGACTGCTCGGCGGCGTGGAGCTGCCATGACCCGGTTACCGGATGGAGCGCAAGAATGACCAGCGAAGTGTTCGCCGGTGCGGGCTTCCAGCTCGACTCCCCGCCCCTCCTCTCGCGGTCCACAGTGGACCGCCGGGAGGAGTTGCGGGAATCCCTCGACGGCGGCGCGAAGCTGTGGCACGGCGGCAAGGTCGTCCTCGTCGACGCCAAGGGGCGCACCCAGATCGACGAGGACTCCCGGCTCGTCGTGCAGCCGGCCGTCGACTTCGGTGAACGGCCGTCCCCGAACGCCGTGCTGCTCGGCGTCGAGGACGACGTCAGCTACTGGGCGCTGCGCACCGACCACGACGGCGCGGCCGACGAGTGGCGGGACCTGCGCACCGGCGGCGCGCTGCTCAACGACACCGACGCCGGCCTGCTCACCACCGCCGTCGGACTGCTCGGCTGGCACGACAACGCCCGCTACTGCGCGGTCTGCGGCGCGGCGACCACCCGCGTCAAGGTCGGCTGGGCCCGGCGCTGCTCGGGCTGCGACCGCGAGGAGTACCCGCGCACCGACCCGGCGGTGATCTGCCTGGTCAGCGACGGCGCGGACCAGGTCCTGCTGGCCCGCCAGCCGATCTGGCCGAAGTACCGGTTCTCGGTGCTGGCCGGGTTCGTCGAGGTCGGCGAGTCGCTGGAGGCCTGCGTCTCCCGCGAGATCGCCGAGGAGGTCGGGGTCCGGTGCACCGGCATCCGCTACCTCGGCAGCCAGCCGTGGCCGTTCCCCCGGTCGCTGATGCTCGGCTTCGCCGCCATCGCCGACCCGGAGGCCCCGCTGGTCCCCGCCGACGGCGAGATCGAGGAGGCCCGCTGGGTCCACCGCGACACGATCCTCGCCGCCCTGGAGGCCGGAGGAGAACCGGTCGACGGAGTTCGCCTCCCCCCGAGCGTCTCCATCGCCTACCGCATGATCAAGGGCTGGGCCACCACCAAGCCCTGACGAGCCGCCGCTGGCAGGGCGATTCGGGTGTCGCGCGGATCCCGAGCGGAAATCCGCGGACATTCGTCTCCGTCCGCGCTGGTCAAGGTCGTGGGGACGCGATCTGGGCGACACACGGTGGTGGGTATCGGCTGGGCGGGGTCGGGGGTCTGCGAGGATGCCTGCATGGCCGATCAACCGCGACTCCTGGAAGGTTTGGACCCGGAGCAGCGGCAGGCCGTCACCGCACCGCGCGGACCCGTGTGCGTCCTGGCCGGTGCGGGAACGGGGAAGACCCGGACCATCACCCACCGCATCGCCCACCTCGTCCAGCGCGGGCTGGTGACGCCCCGGCAGGTGCTGGCCGTGACGTTCACGGCGCGCGCCGCCGGTGAGATGCGCACCCGGCTGCGCGAGCTCGGCGCCGCGGGGGTGCAGGCCCAGACCTTCCACGCCGCGGCCTTCCGGCAGCTCCGCTACTTCTGGCCGCGCGTGCACGACATGGCGATGTGGCAGCTCACCGACAACAAGTTCCGCCTGGTCATGCAGGCCGCGAACCGGTTGGGGCTGTCCACCGAGCGCGAGGACGTGCGCGACCTCGCTGGCGAGATCGAGTGGGCCAAGTCCTCGCTGATCAGCCCCGAGCAGTACCCGGCCGCCGCGCAGCAGGCCGGTCGCGAGACGCCGATCCTGCCCGAGCTGATCGCCAAGGCCTTCGCCGGGTACGAGCGGATCAAGAGCGGCGCGCAGATGCTCGACTTCGACGACCTGCTGCTGCACATCGCCGCGATCCTGGAGGACCGCGAGGACGTCGCCGAGGAGTTCCGCAGCCAGTACCGCTCGTTCGTCGTCGACGAGTACCAGGACGTCAACCCGCTGCAGGCGCGCGTGCTCGACGCCTGGGTCGGCAACCGCGACGACCTCACCGTCGTCGGCGACGCCAACCAGACCATCTACTCCTTCGCGGGCGCCTCCCCGAAGTGGCTGATCAACTTCCCGCGGAAGTACCCCGAGGCGACCGTGGTCCGCCTCGAACGCGACTACCGCTCCACCCCGCAGGTCGTGGGCCTGGCCAACCAGGTCATCGGCGCCGCCCGCGAACGGCCCGCCGGGACCCGGCTCAAGCTCGTCGGCCAGCGGCCCGACGGCCCGCGCCCCGACTTCGCCGAGTACGACGACGAGACCGACGAGGCCGACGCCATCGCCCGCAAGGTCGCGCAGCTGGCCAAGCGCGGCGTGCCGCTGTCGGAGATCGCGATCCTGTTCCGCGTCAACGCACAGTCCGAGGTCTACGAGAAGGCGCTGTCCGACGCCGAGATCCCCTACCAGGTGCGCGGCGGCGAGCGGTTCTTCGCCCGCGCCGAGATCCGCCAGGCGATGGCCACCCTGCGCACCGCGATCGCCCGCGACACCGACGCCACCGACCTCCCCGGGACCGTGCGGGAACTGCTCGTCGAGGTCGGCCTGACCGACGAGCCGCCCGCCGGCGGCTCCGCCCGCGAGCGCTGGGAATCGCTGATCGCGCTCGTCGAACTCGCCGAAGGGCTGGTCAGCACGGTTCCGGACGCCGACCTGCAGCGCTACGTCGCCGAGCTCGACGCCCGCGCCGAGGCCCAGCACCCGCCGACCGTCGAGGGCGTCACCCTCGCCTCGCTGCACGCCGCCAAGGGCCTGGAGTGGGACGCGGTGTTCCTCGCCGGACTCGTCGAGGGCACGCTGCCGATCCAGCACGCCGACACCGACGCGGCCGTGGAGGAGGAGCGGCGGCTGCTCTACGTCGGCGTGACCCGCGCCCGCGAGCACCTGCACCTGTCGTGGGCGCTGGCCCGTGCGGGCGGCAAGCGTTTCCGGCGCCGCAGCCGCTTCATCTACAACCTCGTCCCCGACGGGCACCCGGCCGCGCTGCCGAGCAAGGCCAAGCCGCCGCAGCCGCCCGCGCGGCAGGCGGCCACGATCAAACCCGAGTGCCGGGTGTGCTCGACGACGCTGGTCAGGACGATGGACATCAAGCTCGGACGCTGCTCGGACTGCCCGTCCGACGTGGACGAGACGCTGCTGGAGCAGCTCAAGGCCTGGCGCAGCGAACGCGCCCGGCAGCTCAAGGTGCCCGCCTACGTGGTGTTCACCGACGCGACGCTGACCGCGATCGCCGAGCAGCGGCCCACCGACGAGTCGGCGCTGGTCGGCATCTCCGGCATCGGCGCGAGCAAGATCCAGAAGTTCGGCGGGGACGTGCTCGCCTTGATCAACCGGGTGAATTAGCGAAATCGCAGGTCAAAAATGTGTTG
The DNA here is from genome assembly GCF_029952525.1 of Saccharopolyspora ipomoeae. Taxonomy (GTDB): domain Bacteria; phylum Actinomycetota; class Actinomycetes; order Mycobacteriales; family Pseudonocardiaceae; genus Saccharopolyspora; species Saccharopolyspora ipomoeae. Next base: position 194,527 of record NZ_JASAOF010000008.1, on the reverse strand, counting down.
CGGCTTCTGGGGCCCGGCACATAACCTCGTAGACACGCGCGGGCCGAGAGGTCCGCTTTGGCCGACCGAGACCGAGAAGGAGGTGGGGACAGTGAAGATCTTCGAGATCATCAACGACGCCCCGCGTTCCTTCATGGCCGGGGTTGTTTCGCTGCTCCCGGGCACCTTTGTGCCCTTCGCCGATGAGCTGCGCGTCGAGAAGCCGCGTGGCTACCGCACCAACCCGGCGACCACGCAGCACCCGTGCACTTCGGTCCGTTGGCACTTCCTGGATCCGCTGATCTAGGAGAGCCCCAGGCTTTTCACAAGGCCGCGGACCTGCACACAGGTCTGCGGCCTTTTTGTGCTTCGGGTTGATCCACATCCACAACCACATCCATCCACAACCACGATTCGCCTGCCATCGACTACTGGAGGAAGTCGTATGTTCACCGCGAGTGTGCCGATACCCGAGTCGGCCGTGGACTCGCAGTTCGAGCCCGAGCAACCCTCGGCCTCATCGCTGCAGCGCCGCCTGCCCTGCCGCCGGGACCCGGACCTGTGGTTCGCCGAGAACCCGTCCGACCTGGAGCAGGCCAAGGTCCTGTGCAGCGACTGCCCGATCAAGACCGAGTGCCTGGCCGGCGCGCTGGACCGCTGCGAACCCTGGGGGGTCTGGGGTGGCGAGATCTTCGAGCGCGGCGAGGTCGTGGCCCGCAAGCGCAGGCGCGGTCGCCCGCGCAAGCACCCGCGTCCGGAGGAGACCGGACCCCGCAAGCAGGAGCAAGCAGCATGACCAGCGAGAACACCATCAGCCTGATCCAGCCGAACGCCCTGGAGACGCGCATGCACCCGACCGAGGAACTCCTGCGATTACACCGCAGGGAGAGATTGGCCGAAGCCGAGCGACAACGCGAAGCCCGCTCGCTCACGGCCGGACGGAGATGGCGGGCCCTGGCCCGCTACGCGACGAGGAGAGCCGAAGCCGCTGAGCAGCGCTGAACTCACGTGATCGCGCGCTCGCGGATGCCGCGTCGGCCGTCGTGTCGGTGGGGAGGTTTTCATGAAAACTTCCCTCCCCGACGGCCGACGCACTCTCGTCGCTCTTTGCTGGAACCGCAAACGAACGTGCGTGATTCGCCGCGTCGGGTCTAGTGTTCCGGCTCGTGGGAGCACATTCGCACGACAACATCGACTGGGACGCGCACCTGCAACGGCTTCGCGCGGCCGACGACTTCATCGCACCCGACATCACGCAGGTGATCGGCAGACTCCTGCGACCCGACGACCGCTCGGTGATCGAGATCGGTGCCGGAGCCGGTGGCACGGCGGCGATCATCGCGAAAACCCTGGCGGCGCACGGCGACGACGGGCAGCTGACGGTCGTCGACACCGCCGAGCAGCTGCTCAACGCGGCGGGGGAGCGGGCCGCCGCCGACGGCGTCGAGGTCCGCACGGTCCGCGCCGACGCGGCCGCCGACACCCTCGCCGAGGAGATCGAGAAGACCGGCGCCACCCCGCAGGCCGACCTGGTCTACGCGGCGTTCGTGGTGCACCACCTGCCCGACCAGCTCGCCGGGCTGCGCAGGCTCGCCCGGCTGGTCAAGCCCGGCGGGCGGCTCGCCGTCGTCGAGTTCGGCCTGCAGACCCGGGTGCTGCCCGCCGACATCGGCCTCGGCGAACCCGGCCTGGAAGCGCGGCTGCTCAACGCGAGCGAGCAGTGGTTCCAGAAGATGCGCTCCGAGATGGACGGCGCGGTCCGGCTCCCGATGGGCTGGTCGAAGGCCATGACCGAAGCCGGTCTCGTCGAGGCGACGTCGTTCAGCTACCTGATCGACCGCCCCGCCCCGCTGGACGACACCGGTCGCGCCGCCGCGATCCGCCAGCTGGCGATGCTCCGCCGGGACGCCGACGAACGCCTGCCCGCCGCCGACGTCGAGGTCCTGGACCAGCTCCTCGACCCCGACGGCGAGCACTACGCCGGAAACCGGGACGACCTCCACTACCTCAGCGCCAACACCGTCCACGTCGGCACCAAGCCCAGCTGACCTGCGGTTCAGGCCTCCGCTTCGGCGAAGCCGGGTTGCCACTCGGCGATGATGTCCCGGGTGGCGACCTCGGCGTCGAGCTGGCAGAGGATGCCCGTCGCGCCCAGGGTGACCCGGTGGATCAGGAGGTAGTCCGGGGGCAGGTTCAGGAGGCGGCCGGTGCGGAAGTCCTGGCCGCGCAGGTCGGAGACGCGCTCGGCCTGGCGCTGCAGCCAGCTGCGGGTGAAGTGGAACGTCTCGGTGCGGGCCGGGTCGACGAACGGGGCCAGGTAGGCCAGCACGTCCTCGGCGTGCAACTCCTGATCGGGCTGGACGAACCGCTCCTCCCGCAGCAGCTCCAGCAGCTCGATCGACTTGTCCTGCAGCGCCAGCCGGATCATCTTGCCGAACGTCGGCGGCAGACCGCCGGGTAGCCGCGACACCGCGCCGAAGTCGATCACGCACAGCCGCTCGTCCGGCAGCAGCATGAAGTTGCCCGGGTGCGGGTCCGCGTGCAGCAACCCGACCTTCGCCGGGGTGGAGAAGTGGAACTCCGCCAGCAGCCGCCCGGCCAGGTCCCGCTCGGCCTGCTCGCCCTCGGCGATGATCTTCGCGAACGGCGTTCCGGTGACCCACTCGGTCACCACGACCTTCGGCGCGCTGGCGATCACCGCGGGCACCACCACCCGGGGATCGTCGGCGAAGACCTTCGCGAACGTGCGCTGGTTGTCGGCCTCGATGCGGTAGTCGAGCTCCTCGACCATCCGCTCCTGCAACTCCTCCAGCAGCGGCTTGACCTCGGCGCCCGGCGCCAGCGACTGGAACACGCGGGAGAACCGCATCAGCTGCCGCAGGTCCGAGCGCAACGCCTCGTCGGCACCCGGGTACTGGACCTTGACCGCCACCTCGCGGCCGTCGTGCCACACCCCGCGGTGCACCTGGCCGATGCTGGCCGAGGCCGCGGGCTCGTCGTCGAACGAGGAGAAGCGCTTGCGCCACGACGAGCCCAGCTGCTCGGTCAGCACCCGGTGCACGCTGGAGGTCGGCATCGGCGGCGCCGCCGACTGCAACTTGGTCAGCGCCTCGCGGTAGGGGCCGGCCATCGCGTCGGGCACGGCGGCCTCGAACACGCTCAGCGCCTGCCCGAACTTCATCGCCCCGCCCTTGAGCTGCCCGAGCACCGCGAACAGCTGCTCAGCGGTCTTGGCGGCCACGTCGGCGTTGATCTCGGCGGCGTTCTGGCCGGTCAGGCGACGTCCCCAGCCTGCGGCGACCCGTCCGGCGACGCCCAGTGGCAGGCTGGCGAGCTTGGCGGTGCGGTGTGCTGCTTGGCGGGGAATGTCGGCCACGAATTCTCCCTAGGTGCGCGCAGGAAAACCCTCTCGAAGCCCGAAAGGCGTGCGGTCACCATTCGGAAAACGAGAAACCCATCAACATGCTAGTCGTTCAAGCGGGCATGGTGGGTCGTGATCGGCATTCCGGGTGAGCGGGGTTCGTTCCCGCGGCCGAATGTGATGGGCCGACGGGAACGATTGAACGGCTCAAAACGGATTAACTGCGTCGGGAAACCCCGTGAAACCAGCGCGGGGTGGGCCGCTGGCGGCCCACCCGTGCCCGGTCACGCCTTGCCGAGGATGCGGGTCATCTTGGTCCCGCACACCGGGCATGTGCCCTTGGCCATCCGGCGACCGTTGGTCTCCGAGACCTCACCGGAAAAGTCGCGCTTCTCCCGGCACTTCACGCAGTAGCCGTTGTACGTCTCGGCCACGGCTCCCCTCCTTCTGGTAATTGACCCAGCGCCATAGCTGGATCTCCTGCGCCCTCCTGCGGACGGCTGGGGGAACCGTACAGGCGGAGTAATTGAGATGCATGCATTACGCACAGGGCATGTTCGACTCGATGGAGTAATGATTCGCCCATTGACCTCAGCGGCGAGTTGAGGTGCAGCTCACAGGGGGAACCGTTTGTCGGAGCCAGTCGCTAGGGTCCACTTCCGTGGCTGAACCGCAGGTCGAGGTCCGCCGCAGCAAGCGCCGCCGCCAGACGGTGAGCGCCTATCGCGACGGCGACAAGATCGTGGTGCTGCTCCCGGCTCGGATGAGCCGTGCGGAGGAAAAACGCTGGGTGGCGGACATGCTGAGCCGTCTCCAGCGCAGTGAGACGCGACGCCGATCCCCCGCGCGCAACTCGGACGAGGCACTGGTGCAGCGCTGCCGTGAGCTGTCCGTCAAGCACCTGGACGGCCGGGCGAATCCGAGCAGCGTCCGGTGGGTGCCACCGATGCGCACGCGGTGGGCCTCGTGCACGCCCAGCGAGGGCACCATTCGGGTGAGTCAGCGGCTGCGAGATGTACCCGGATGGGTGCTCGATTACGTGCTCGTCCACGAGCTCGCGCACCTTCTCGTGCCCGGCCACGGCCGCGACTTCTGGAAGTGGGTCGAGCGCTACCCCAAGACCGAGCGCGCCATCGGCTACCTCGAAGGTCTGGTGGCCGCAACCCAGCTCCAGATCGGCCTCACCGACGACGAGACCGAGGACGAGACCGAGGACCCTGACGGCGACTGACCCGCAGCGGCCTGACGGTGTCAACGGCCGTTGGCGTTGGGACAGTTTTAGCCATAATCACCCATGATCAAAGTCCGTTTTGTCCGGGCAATTATGGCTAAAACTGTCCCAACGCAAGACCACCCGCCCTCCGCGGGGTGCGGCGAGCGGGTGGTGCGCGCGAATCAGGGCTTGGGGTTGTCCGGGCCCTGGTCTTCGTCCTGGTCCGTGCTGGGGTTTTCGTCGTCCTGGTGGTTCGGGGGGTTGCTGCTCTTCTCGGCTTCCTCGGCGCGGCGGATCGCCGCGATGGGGTCGTCGAGGTCGGAGGACGAGCCCCAGCGGTCGGCGAAGTCCAGCGGTTCGTCCAGGTCGGAGCTGTCCGGCAGCAGGTCCGGGTGGTCCCACACCTGGTCGCGGGCGTCGGTGCCGTGGCGCTCGGCCATCAGCCGCCAGAGGTTGGCCGCATCGCGCATCCGGCGCGGGCGCAGCTCCAGCCCGATCAGCGTCGCGAAGGTCTGCTCCGCCGGTCCGCCGCTGCCGCGACGGCGACGCATCAGCTCGCCCAGCGCCTCGGCGCCCGGCAGCCGGTCGCCCAGCGCGTCGGCGACGACGACGTCCACCCAGCCCTCGACCAGCGCCAGCAGCGTTTCGAGCCGCGTCAGCGCGGCCTCCTGCTCGGGCGTGGTCTTCGGTTCGAGCATGCCGGAGCTCATCATCTCCTGCATCGACGCCGGGTTCGACGGATCGATCTTGCCCGCCAGGTCCTCCAGCGCGGAGGTGTCGATGTGGATGCCGCGCGCGAACTCCTCGACACCCGCCAGCAGGCGCTGCGCCAGCCACGGGACGTGCCCGAACAGCCGGTGGTGCGCCGCCTCGCGGGCGGCCAGGAACAGGGTGGCCTCGCTGATCGGTCGGTCCAGCCCCTCGATGAACCGCGCGATGTTGGCCGGCAGCAGCGCCGCCGTGCCCTCCGGGCCCAGCGGCAGGCCGACCTCGGTGGAGGTGAGCACGTCGCCGCCGAGCTGGGCGAGTCCGCTGCCCAGCTGCGAACCGAAGGTCATGCCGCCCATCTGGCCGAGCATGTTCAGCAGCGGACCGGCCGCCTGCTTGGCCTCCTCCGGCAGGGCCTCCAGCCACGCCGAAGACATGCGCTGCGCGATCGGGTCGCACAGCCGCTGCCACACCGGCAGTGTCTTCTCCACCCAGTCCACCGAGGACCAGGTCTGCACCGAACGCACTCCGGCGGGCAGCGAGGTGCTGCCGTCGAGCCACAGCTCGGCGAGCCGGACCGCGTCCTCGATCGCCTTGACCTGCTCCTGGCTGGGACGTTCGGTCTTCTGGTTGTTGTGCAGCTGCTGCACCGCGAGCTGCTTGGCCAGGTCGTAGTTGACCGGCCCGGACTGGCCGCCACCGGAGTGGCTCAGCGCCTGACCGAGCTGGGTCAACATCTGGCCGAGCTGCCCGATGTCGAAGTTGCCGCCCGGTCCGGGCATGCCGGCGAAACCGAAGGGGTTGTCCCCAGGGTTGCCACCGGACCCGCCCTCAGAGCGGCCTTGCGACGAGTCGCCCTTGTCAGGGTCGTCGGGGTCCTGCGAGCTGAACCCGAACGGCATATTGGTCATAGTTCCACCGTACGCGGCCTAGGCCGCCCCTTTGAAGGATCCACTGGACTGGTCGGGCGCGAGCACCGGGCACATCGCCAAGAGCGAACACGTACGCTGTCGCCTCGTGAACCGCCGTACCTGGACGCTGTTGACGAGTGTCGTGCTGGTTGTCGCCTTCGGTCTGCTCGGCGCGTTCGCGCGAGTGCCGTTCGTGGCGCTGGGCCCCGGGCCCACGTACGACACGCTCGGCCTGGAAGGCGACCACCCGGTGATCAGCATCGAGGGTCAGGAGACCTACCCGACTGCCGGTCACCTCAACATGACCACGGTATCGGTCACCGACCAGCTGTCGCTGTTCGGTGCGCTGGGCCTGTGGGTCTCCGGTCGCTACGCGCTGGCGCCCCGCGACGTCTACTTCCCGCCCGACAAGAGCGAGCAGCAGATCGAGCAGGAGAACACCGAGGCGTTCAACGACTCGCAGACCACGGCCGAGACCGCGGCGCTGCGCTTCCTCGGGTACCCGAACAAGGTGCTGATCGGGCAGATCGTCAAGGGCAGCCCGGCCGACGGCACGCTGGAGCCGGGAGACCGCCTGATCTCCGCCAACGGCAAGCCGATCACCGACGCGGCCTCGCTGAAGGCGGCGCTGACCGGCGTCAAGCCCGGCGATCGCGCGGAGATCCGCTACCAGCGGGGCGACCAGCCCGAGCAGGTCGCCAACGTGCAGCTGGGGACCAACACCGAGCAGGGCGGCGACCCGGCGCAGGGCTTCCTGGGCGTGGCCGCGACCGAGCGCCCGGACGTGCCGTTCGACATCAAGATCAGCCTGGCCGACGTCGGCGGTCCCTCGGCCGGTCTCATGTTCACCCTCGCGATCATCGACAAGCTGACGCCGGGCGAGCTCAACGGCGGCAAGTTCGTCGCGGGCACCGGCGAGATCGACCCGGCGGGCAACGTCGGCCCGATCGGCGGCATCCCGTTCAAGATGATCAAGGCTCGGGAGGCCGGCGCCACGACGTTCCTGGTCCCGGCCGACAACTGCGCCGAGGCCAAGTCGCAGGCCCCGGAGGGCCTGCAGCTCGCCCGAGTCGGCAACCTCGTCGACGCCACCAAGGCCCTGGACGCCCTGCGCAACAACCAGGCTCCAGCGCCCTGCTGATCAGGCGAAGGTGGCCTGCAGGGCCTTGACCAGGTTCGGGGCCAGCGACGGGTCGTTGAAGACCTCGTCGTCCTCGCCCTCCCGACCGCGCAGGCGCATGACGCAGGACTGGGCCTCGCCGCCGCGGAGCACCGCACCCACCAGGCGCGCCTCGCGCCGGTCGGGGTGCTCGGCGGCGAGCTTGCGGGCGCCCTCGGCGTCCTCGGGCAGCGCGGCCTCGGCCTCCGGAGGCAGCACCACGATCTCCTGGACCAGGGCGCAGCCGATCACCTGCTCCGGCCACTCGATGCGGGCCAGCGCCTCACCGAGGTCGTCGGAGGGCAGCGACTCCTGCGCCAGCGGAGTCAGGGGAGAGGCCTCCGGGTCGAGCTGATCGGCCATGTCGGGGGCCGCGGCCAGCATCGTCTCGGTCGCCACCAGGGCGAAGATCTGCGTCGGCTGGTCCCAGCCCGCAGCGGCGACGAACTCCTCGACCTCGCGGGTCGCGACGGGCAGGGCGAACCCCAATTCCTCAACGGACGGCATGCCGGTCATCGTCGCATCACCGGCGCCGACGTCCGGCAGCGCGCCGCGTCGGGTCGGTCGGGTGCACTGCGTCGGCTCGGTCGGGTGCACTGCGTCGGGTCGGTCGGGTGCGCCGCGTCGGGTCGGTCGATCGCACGGCGTCGGGTCGGTAGGGCGCGCCGGGTCGGGTCGATCGATACCGATCTGTGTCCGAAAAATACCGTTCGCGCGGGGCCTTCCAGGAACTTCACACCTGGGTCGTAGAGTTGAACATCACGAGGGATCGTGTTCACCAGCACGATTGCCAAGTTCAGCTGACCGTCCCCAGGAGCGTGCGCTGTGGCCATGCGGCCCCCGGTAGGAATGCCGAAACTATCCCGGCGAAGCAGGATCCTGCTGATTCTGGGCGGAGTGGTCCTGCTCGCCCTGATCCTCGGATCACGACTGCTGGGCGCCTACGTCGACTGGTTGTGGTTCGGCGAGGTCGGCTACCGCGGTGTCTTCACCACCCAGATCCTCTCGCGACTCGGCCTCGGCGTCGTGGCCGCGGTGTTCCTCGGCGGCGTGCTGCTGCTGAACCTGTGGATCGCCTACCGCAACCGCCCGGTGTTCGTGCCGGTCAGCGGCCCGGACGACCCGCTGACGCGGTACCGGACGGTCATCAGCGAGCACTCCCGGCTGTTCGGCCTGGGCGTCCCGATCGCGATCGCCGCGATCGGCGGGCTCGCGGCCCAGGCCGACTGGCAGACGCTGCAGCTGTTCCTGCACAGCACCCCGTTCGGGCGGACCGACCCCGAGTTCGGCAAGGACATCAGCTTCTACGTCTTCCAGCTGCCGTTCTGGCGGCTGGTGCTGTCCTGGGCGTTCATCGCCGTGACCGTGTCGTTCCTCGGCTCGCTGGTCACCCACTACATCTTCGGCGGCATCCGGCTCACCGGCCGGGCCGGCCAGCTGTCGATGCCGGCCCGCGTCCAGCTGGGCGTGCTGGCCGGGCTGTTCGTGCTGCTCAAGGCCGTCGACTACTTCTTCGACCGGTACGACCTGCTGCTGTCCCAGCGCAACAGCCTGTTCACCGGTGCCAGCTACACCGACCTCAACGCGGTGATGCCGGCGAAGCTGATCCTTATGTGCATCGCGGTGTTCTGCGCACTGGCGTTCTTCTCGGTGATCTTCCTGAAGAACCTGCAGATCCCCGCGCTGGCGACGGTTCTGCTGCTGCTGTCCAGCGTCGTGGTCGGCGCGGTGTGGCCTGCGCTGCTGGAGCAGTTCTCGGTGCGGCCGAACGCCAACCAGCGCGAGGCCATGTCCATCGAGCGCAACCTGGAGGCCACCAAGGCCGCGTTCGGCATCGGCGACGACAAGGTCAAGTTCGTCGACTACCCGGGCCGGACCCAGCTGCAGCCCAGCGAGGTCGCCGACGACGCGGGGACGATCCCCAACATCCGGCTGCTCGACCCGAACATCCTGGCGCCGACGTTCACCCAGCTCACGCAGCAGTACAACTTCTACGGCTTCCCGGACAAGCTGGACGTCGACCGCTACCGCGACGCCAACGGCGAGCTGCAGGACTACCTGGTCGCGCTGCGCGAGATCAACACCGACGGCCTGGCCGTCAACCAGCAGAACTGGATCAACCGGCACACCGTCTACACGCACGGCAACGGCTTCGTCGCCGCACCGGCCGACCGCGTCGACTCGACCTTCAACGAGGGCGCCACGCAGGGCGGCTACCCGGTGTTCCAGATCAGCGACGTCGCCAACGACGGCAAGGGCGCGATCCCGGTCAAGCAGCCGCGCGTCTACTACGGGGAGCTCGTCGGGCCCGACGACTACGCCATCGTCGGCGGCAACCCGGGCGAGGCCCCGCGCGAGTACGACACCGACACCCAGCAGTTCACCTACGACGGCAAGGGTGGCGTCCCGATCTCCAACCCGCTGCAGCGGCTGGCCTTCGCCGCCTACTACGGCGAGCGGAACTTCCTGTTCAGCGGTGTGATCGGCGAGAACTCGAAGCTCATCTACGAGCGCAACCCGCGTGACCGGGTCCAGAAGGTCGCGCCGTGGCTGAAGCTCGACGGCGACCCGTACCCGGCCGTGGTCGACGGCCGCATCAAGTGGATCGTCGACGGCTACACCACGCTGAACAACTACCCGTACTCGAAGATGACCGAGCTGGGCGAGGCCACCAACGACACCCTCACCGGTGTCGAGCGCCAGCCCAACCAGCAGATCAACTACATCCGCAACTCGGTCAAGGCCACCGTCGACGCCTACGACGGCACGGTCGACCTGTACTCCACCGACGACAACGACCCGGTCCTCAAGACCTGGGAGGGCGTGTTCCCGGGCGTGATCAAGCCCGCCAGCGCGATCTCGCCGGAGCTGCGCGAGCACTTCCGGTACCCGGAGGACATGTTCAAGGTGCAGCGCAAGCTGCTCACCGAGTACCACGTGGACAACCCGGGCGACTTCTTCTCCACCCAGACGTTCTGGGAGGTGCCGAACGACCCCACGGCCCGCGGCGCCGTCGGCAGCAGCGAAGGGCAGCAGCCGCCCTACTACGTGCTCGCCCAGGTGGAAGGCCAGCAGCAGCCGAACTTCCAGCTGACCAGCGCGTTGACCGCGCTGCGGCGGCAGAACCTGTCGGCGTGGGTGTCGGTGTCCTCGGACCCGAAGAACTACGGGCAGATGACCGTGCTGCGGCTGCCGACGAACACGCTGACCCCGGGTCCGAACCAGGTCCAGAACCAGATGGAGTCGACGCCCGAGGTCACCGAGAACCGGACGCTGTTCAACAACCCGAACGTCACCGCGATGTTCGGCAACCTGCTCACGCTGCCGGTCGCCGGGGGTCTGCTCTACGTCGAGCCGATCTACATCCAGCGCAACGAGCAGGAGTCGTACCCGCAGCTGGCGCGGGTGCTGGTGTCCTTCGGCGGCAAGGTCGGGTTCTCCGAGACGCTGCAGGGCGCGCTCGACCAGGTCTTCGGGTCGGGCGCCGGGCAAGGCACCCAGCCCGGGGAGCAGCAGCCGCCGCAGGGCCAGCAGCCCGGGCAGCAACCGCCGACGCCGGGGACTCCCGATGCCGGGCAGGCCGTGGGTCAGATCCGGGACGCGCTCGAACGGGTCCGGAAGGCCCAGCAGTCCGGCAACTTCGCGGAGCTGGGCCAGGCGTACCAGCAGCTCGACGAGGCCATCAAGCGCTTCGAGCAGACCCAGGGCACCGGCGGCTGAGCCGACCGTGTGGAAGTCGGCGGGGTGGTGACCGGCGCGGTCGTCACCCCGCCGACGCTTCTGCGGGCCAGGTCAGCGGGGTGCGGAGGTGTTCGGGGACCCCGGTTTGAGGCGCTGGTGAGCGGTGCGTAAACTTGAGGGCACAACTTCAGCAGCCGGTTCTTCCGGCTGACGGCGCGGGGTGGAGCAGTTCGGTAGCTCGCTGGGCTCATAACCCAGAGGTCGCAGGTTCAAATCCTGTCCCCGCTACTGATCGAGAGGCGCTTCCCGGATTTTCCGGGAAGCGCCTCTCCTTCTTCTGTGAGGATGCGGGGATGATCCAGCAGATCCAGGACCGCTTCGCCATCGAGGACGTCCTCATCCGCTACACCCGCGCCATCGACACCGGCGAGTGGGACCGCCTCGACGAGGTGTTCACCCCCGACGCCCGCATCGACTACACGGCCTCCGGCGGTATCGAGGGCGACCTGGCCACCGTGAAGCCGTGGCTTGCCGAGAACCTGCCGATCTTCCCGAGCCGGATGCACTCGCTGCACCAGATCGCCATCGACCACGACGGCCCGGACGAGGCCCGGGTCGCGGCCTACTTCCACAACCCGATGACGCTCCCGCAGGGGGACGGCCGACCGGACCTGCTCGTCGAGTTCGGCGGCATCTACCACCACCGCTTCACCCGCACCCCGGAAGGCTGGCGCAGCCACCACCTCCACGAGCAGATCTGCTGGAAGCGGGGGCTGTGACTTCGCCATTCACGGTCCGAGGACTCCTAGCGGCACCACGTGGACACCGTCATCGCGCGTGTACGCGAGTGAGGTACCGGTGACAATCACCAGAGCTTTGGGCTTGCGCGTGACCCGTTCCGTCAAGCGGTGCAAGGATGCCGCAGCCTTGTCGGTTTCGGACTCACCGAGCTTGACCTCGACTCCCACCCAGTCCCCGTCGCGGGTTTCCAGGATGTAGTCGACTTCCAGGCGTCCGTCGGTCTCCCGGTAGTGCAAGCACGATGCACCTGCGGCTTCGGCGTAAACGCGCAAATCGTGTGCGACGAGGCTTTCGAACAGGAAACCAGCGGTCTCCAGGTCGTCGAGCATCCGCGCAGGCGACATCTGCAGGAGGGCAGCAGCGAGGGACGGATCGCCTAGATGACGCTTGGGCTTCGTGACGAGCCGTTTCGATGACCGAACCGAGGGATCCCAGGCGGGGATCTCGTCGACGATCATCATGCGGCTCAGGGCATCCAGGTAGGGTTCCGCCGTGTAGCGCGAGGGCCCTTCCGAGTCGTGATCGTCGCGGGCTCGCTTGACGATCGAAGCCAACGTCGCAGGCTGGGACACGACCTGGGCGTAAGCCTGGAGGAAGCGTCGCACCAGTCGGGGATTCCGGGTCGTTCCGGAAACTTCGTCCACGTCGTGTTCCACGATGATGGAGAGATAGCCGTCCAGGAACGTGCGCGCGGCATCCTCATCGGCTCCGACGAGCAAGGGCCATCCACCGACGGCGATGTGGTGGAGGTAGTCCCTGAATGAGACCGGCGAGTTGGCCGGTGCGGGGGAGGATCCGGCGATGAGGTCGGTGACTGAGACCTTCGGCGTGATCGCTTGCTTTTCGGCCAGCGTCATCGTGCGCATGCGGACCAACCCGAAGCGGCCGGCTCCGGAGTGTCGAGTCACCGTGTCATCCGGCGTTGCCGACCCGGTGAGGATGAATTGGCCGGGTGCACCGCGATCGTCGACTTCACGGCGTACCGCATCCCAGAGTTGGGGTGCGCGCTGCCATTCGTCGAGGAGTCGGGGCACCGCGCCATCGAGGAGCAACCGCGGATCGAGTTCTGCGCGTCTGGCCGCGTTGGGATCTGTGTCGAGGAGTGTTTCGCTGGATGCCAGCTGGCGGGCCGTCGCCGTCTTGCCGCATCCCTTCACGCCTTCGATCAACACCGCTCCCATGGCCTTGAGTTGCGCGCTCAAGGTGGCGTCCGAGTGGCGTGGCAGGTACGGCCGACCTGCGATTCTGCTGTTCATCTACCCTCATCCATCAAAATTCACATAGATCAATCAACATTTTGCACGTTACTCAGCATGCAGAACGCACGCAAATCGGCCCACATTCTGCACAGGTGGCGTGTTGGTGCTCGTGCGTGGATCTACCGCGATCCGGTGCGGTGTGGTCTGCTCGCCGGATGATGAAGCTGGTGCTGTGCCTGCACGCTGATGACCTGGAGGGGGCGCTCGACGACGACGGGTTCCGGGCGGAGCTCGCGGCTGTTGGGGTGAGGGGTGTCCAGCTCAACGTCGATGATGCGGATGTGGCTCCGGCGATGCGGTTCGGGCCGGGGGAGCGGGTGACTGGGCTCGTGTCGGTGTGGACCGCCGGGGACCCGGCCGCCGCCGTCGGGGTCGTGGTCGAGGCGAGCGGGGAGGTGCGCCCGCACGCCTACCGGGTGAGCGAGAAGGTGCGGCTGGACCCGCTGCCGGTGGCCGACGGGGAGCGGGCCGACGTGTACGCGCAGGTCGCCCTGCTGCGCAGGCCCGAGTCGATGACGCGGGAGGAGTACCTGGAGCACTGGCTGGTGCACCACACGCCCATCGCGATCCGCACCCAGAACACCTCGGGGTACGTGCAGAACGTCGTGGAGGAGGCGCTGACGCCGGAATCCCCGGACGTCGCGGCGATCGTCGAGGAGCACTTCCCGATGGCGGCGATGACCGATCCGCACGCCTTCCACGGCAGCGGCGGCGACGACGACGAACTCCACCGCCGGTTCACCGAGCTCATGAGCAGCGTCGCGCGATTCGGCGGCGGTGACGGGCTCGACGTGGTCCCGACCAGTCGCTACTTGTGGTGCCTGTGACCTGCCGTTCCGGGGATCCGGGAGAAAAGCGCACCCCCGCGTTCCGATCGATTTCGCGGGGTGTAGAGTTCTAATCACAACAGAACGAAGCAGCCGGAAATCGCGGCTGACGGCGCGGGGTGGAGCAGTTCGGTAGCTCGCTGGGCTCATAACCCAGAGGTCGCAGGTTCAAATCCTGTCCCCGCTACTAGAGAAAGAGTGCCTCCGGTGATCCGGAGGCACTTTTCTTTTCGCTCAGTCCTTCAAACCCTCGGCCCATTTGCGAGCGCAGGTGGGGGAGCAGACCCTGCCCTCGCCTCGGACCACGGCCGTCTGGCGCATGGTGCGGCCGCAGACCATGCAGGCGTCCGTCTCGGCGCCGCGCTGCGTCGGGACCATGGACTTGGCTCGTTCGGTGACCCGCTGAGCCACCTTCGTCTTGTTCTCACTGACCTTGGTACGCAACCAACTGCGATGCACGCCCGAACCTCCTGCTATCCATGCCGTGCGCCCACCGGTAGCCCGGCGGCCAACAGCAGCGTGAGGGTAACCACCTGTAGTTGTGCAGTTTCAGAACGTGATAGCACCTCATTGCGCGCCCAAGAACCCCCATCCAGGCGAACGAGAGGCCGGGTGGTTGCAATGCGTGCAGGAGAGGCGGCTGCATTCGGGTGGGATCCGGGATTCGCGGGCCTTCCGGCGTCGAAGAACCCGTAATCCCGGTCTGGAACCAATGGCGGAATCGTTCGTCCACTTGGACCAGTGGGGTGCAACCACTGTGGACAGAAGCGCCGACCACTGTGGACAGCTCAGGCGGGACGTGGCACCGTTGGTGTCGTGAGCGAGCTGAATGCGACATCCGCTGCCCTGTTGGGACTACTGCACGAAGGGCCGAAAACCGGTGGCCAGCTGGTCGCCGCGGCCACCGAGCGCTTCGCCGGGTTCTTCAGCGTCACCCGCAGCCAGGTCTACCGGGAGCTGCCCGCGCTGACCGAGGACGGCCTGCTGCGCCTCGGCAAGCAGGGGCCGCGCTCCAGCCAGCAGTACGCGATCACCGCCGCGGGCAAGAAGGCCTTCAAGGCCTGGTTGAACACCGCTCCCGGGCCGGACAACGTCCGCAGCCCGCTGATCCTGCGGCTGGTCTACTCCGGCACCCTCACCCCGCGTCAGCGCGCCTCGCTCGTGGAGTCGGCCCGCGCGCAGACCGCGGTGAAGATGGACGAGGCTCGCAACGCCGCCAAGACGGCGGGCGACCCCTACGAGAAGGCCGCCGCCGACTTCACCGTCGCCTACAACCGGGCGATCATCAAGCTCCTGGACTCGATCCCCGACTGACGGCAGGGTCCCCGCTCGCGAACGACGGCTGCGCCGATCACCGGCGCAGCCGTCGTTCGCGTTCAGCCGAGGGCGGAAGCCGATCTCGCCGCAAGGTGCCGTCCTCGTGGGCGGCCGCTCACCCGTGAAGTACCCTGAGCACTGTGAATCCCGACGTCGCGGCCTCCCTCAAGGAACTGTCCAACACGCTCGAAGGCATCGAGAGCGTGATGGATCTCGACGCACTTCGCGCGGAGATCTCCGAACTGGAGGAGGAGGCGGCCAAGCCCGACCTCTGGGACGACGTCGAGAACGCGCAGCGCGTCAGCAGCCGGCTCGTGCACCGGCAGTCCGACCTGCGACGCATCACCGAGCTCCGCCAGCGCGTCGAGGACCTGGAGGTCCTCTACGAGCTCAGCGAGGACGAGGGCGACAGCTCCGGCCTGGCCGAGGCCGACGAGGAGCGCGAGCGCCTCGCCAAGGACCTGGAGACCCTCGAAGTCCGCACCCTGCTCTCCGGTGAGTACGACTCCCGCGAGGCCGTGGTCACCATCCGCGCCGAGGCCGGTGGCGTCGACGCCGCCGACTTCGCCGAGATGCTCATGCGCATGTACCTGCGCTGGGCCGAGCGCCACGACTACTCGACCGAGGTCTACGACACCTCCTACGCCGAAGAGGCGGGTCTGAAGTCGGCGACCTTCCGGGTCAACGCCCCCTACGCCTACGGCACCCTCTCGGTCGAGCAGGGCACGCACCGCCTGGTGCGCATCTCGCCGTTCGACAACCAGGGCCGCCGCCAGACCTCCTTCGCCGGTGTCGAGGTGCTGCCGGTGGTCGAGGAGACCGACCACGTCGAGATCCCGGAGAAGGACATCCGCGTCGACGTCTTCCGCTCCTCCGGTCCCGGTGGGCAGAGCGTGAACACCACCGACTCGGCCGTGCGCATCACGCACATCCCGACCGGTGTGGTCGTGTCCTGCCAGAACGAGAAGTCGCAGCTGCAGAACAAGGCCGCCGCGATGCGCGTGCTCCAGTCCAAGCTGCTGGCCCGCAAGAAGGAGGAGGAGCGCGCCGAGCTGGACGCCCTCAAGGACGGCGGCTCCAGCTGGGGCAACCAGATGCGCTCCTACGTGCTGCACCCGTACCAGATGGTCAAGGACCTGCGCACCGAGCACGAGGTGGGCAACCCCGACGCGGTGCTCGACGGCGACCTCGACGGATTCCTGGAATCCGGCATCCGCTGGCGCCGCCAGCAGCAGAGCGTGGCCTGATCGACGCCCAGCGGGGCGATCAAAACCCCTGGTCATCGGTGGTGCAACCGCCTCTGTGGGTGAGTGCCGGTCGCCTCATCGGGCGGGGGTAAACTCCCGCCCGTGATCCGCCTTGAGCACGTGTCCAAGTCTTACAAGACGTCGACCCGGCCCGCTCTCGACGATGTCTCGGTGGGCATCGACAAGGGCGAGTTCGTGTTCCTCATCGGGCCATCGGGCTCCGGCAAGTCGACGTTCATGCGCCTCCTCCTGCGCGAAGACGTGCCCAGCCGCGGTCGGGTCTTCGTCGCCGACTGGAACGTGGCGAAGCTGCCGCGCCGCCGGGTGCCCCGGCTGCGCCAGCGCATCGGCTGCGTCTTCCAGGACTTCCGGCTGCTGAACAACAAGACCGTGGCGGAGAACGTCGCGTTCGCGCTGGAGGTCATCGGCAAGCCCCGCGGCGACATCCAGCGCGTGGTCCCGCAGGTGCTGCAGCTGGTGGGCCTCGACGGCAAGGCCGACCGGATGCCGCACGAGCTCTCCGGTGGTGAGCAGCAGCGCGTCGCCATCGCGCGCGCGTTCGTCAACCGGCCGCTGGTGCTGCTGTGCGACGAGCCGACGGGAAACCTGGACCCCGACACCAGTCAGGACATCATGCTGCTGCTGGAGCGGATCAACCGCACCGGCACCACCGTCGTGATGGCCACGCACGACCACGGCATCGTCGACTCGATGCGCCGTCGCGTCGTGGAGCTCAGCTACGGCCGGGTCATCCGCGACGACGCCCGCGGCGTGTACGGCGTCGGCCGCTGATCCGCGACGAGATCGCCCGGCCCGTGCACCTGAGGACACACACCCCCGAACGGCAGGAAAGCTGACCCAAGATGCGTGCGAGCTTCGTATTCAGCGAGGTCGTCAACGGCCTTCGGCGCAACGTGACGATGACCATCGCGATGATCCTGACGACCGCCATCTCGGTGGGTCTGCTCGGTGGCGGTCTGCTGGTCGTCCGGCTCATCGACAAGATGCAGGACACCTACCAGGACCGCGTCGAGGTCGTGGTGTTCATGACCGACGACGTCAGCGCCAATGACACCGATTGCAGCCAGGAGCCCTGCTCCTCGATCAAGTCGGCGCTGAGCAGCGCCGAGGGCGTCGAGTCGGTCAAGTACGAGAACCGCGAGCAGGCGTTCGCCAGCTTCAACAAGGTGTTCGAGTCGCAGCCCGAGCTCAAGGACGTCGCCCGCGCCGAAGCGATGCCGGCGTCGCTGCGCGTGAAGCTCTCCGACCAGGAGCGGTTCCCGCAGATCCAGGCCGAGTTCGCCAGCAAGCCGGGCGTGGACAGCGTCGTCGACCAGGCGGAATACCTGGACAGGCTGTTCGACATCCTCAACGGCGTCCGCAACGCGACCTTCTCGATCGCGCTGGTGCAGGCGCTGGCGGCACTGCTGCTGATCTCCAACACCATTCAGCTCTCGGCGTTCACCCGCCGCACCGAGACCGGCATCATGCGCCTGGTGGGCGCGACCCGCTGGTACACCCAGCTGCCGTTCCTCCTGGAGGCGATGGTCTCCGGTCTCATCGGTGCGGTCCTGGCGATCGCGGGCCTGCTGATCGCGAAGGCGGCGTTCATCGACAGGGTCATGGGCCCGGTGCTGGGCACCGGCATCATCCCCGCCGTCGAGTGGGGCGACATCGCGCTCATCTCGCCGATCCTGCTGCTGGTCGCGGCGGCGATCTCCGCGGTGACCGGCTACGTCACGCTGCGGTTGTACGTGCGGCTGTAACCTGGTGCTCGGCGGCCTCCTGGTTGGGGGCCGCCGAGTTCCGTTTAAACGGGTGACACGAGGACTAGAGTTGTTCGCATGGTGAAGGAACGCGGCCGCAAGGTCATCTCGCAGAACCGCAAGGCGCGGCATGACTGGTCGGTGCTCGACACCTACGAGGCGGGCATCGCGCTGACCGGTACCGAGGTCAAGAGCCTGCGCCAGGGCAAGGCGCAGCTCGTCGACGGCTTCGCCACGGTCGACGACGGCGAGGTCTGGCTGCGCAACGTCCACATCCCCGAGTACACCGAGGGGACCTGGACCAACCACGAGCCGCGACGCTCCCGCAAGCTGCTGCTGCACCGGCACGAGATCGAGCGGCTGGTCGGCAAGATCAAGGAGAGCGGGCTGAGCCTCGTCCCGATGTCGCTGTACTTCAGCGACGGCAAGGCCAAGGTCGAGCTCGCTCTGGCGCGAGGAAAGAAGGCGCACGACAAGCGCCAGGACATCGCCAAGCGCGACGTGGAACGCGAGATCCAGCGCGCCATCGGGCGCGCGCGAAAGGGCCGGCGCTGACTTGACGGCACCGCGTGACGACAACCGAATCCCCACCTGGCTCGACGAGCTCGGCCTGCCGGGGCTGGTCGACATCCACACCCACTTCCTGCCGCCGAACGTGCTGGACAAGGTGTGGGCGTACTTCGACAACGCCTCCGAGCACTACGGGATGCGGTGGGACATCTACTACCGCCACGACGAGCCCACCCGGGTCCGGTTGCTGCGCGAGTTCGGCCTGCGCGCCTACGCGCCGCTGGTCTACGCCCACAAACCGGCGATGGCCGAGTGGCTCAACGACTGGGTGCGCGACTTCGCCGAGCGCACCCCGGACGCGGTGCCGACCGCGACGATCTACCCGGAACCCGGCGTCGGCGACTACCTCGCGCGCGCCCTCGACGAGGGCGCCCGGTGCGTGAAGATGCACGTCCAGGTGGGCGGTTTCGACCCGCGCGACCCGCTGCTGGACCGCGCGTGGGGCCTGCTCGCCGAGACCGGCGTGCCGGTCGTCATCCACTGCGGGCACGGGCCCATCCCCGGTTCCTACACCGGGCTGGACGTGTTCGAAGGCGTGCTGCGCAGGCATCCCGACCTGACCGCGGTGCTCGCGCACGCCGGAATGCCGGACTACCTCGCGGCGTTGGGCCTCGTGGAGCGGTACCCGCGGGTCCACCTGGACACCACGATGGTCGGCGTCGCGTTCAGCGAGAAGTTCGCGCCGCTGCCCAAGGACTGGGCGGCCCGCATCGCCGCGCACCAGGACCGGGTCGTGCTCGGCACCGACTACCCGAACATCCCGTACTCCTACGCCGACCAGCTCGCCGCCATCGCCGGCTGGGCGGGCTCCGACCAGCGGCTGGGCAAGCAGTTCCTGCGCGCGGTGCTGCACGACACACCGGCGAAGCTGCTGGGTCTGGGCGGTTGAGGGATATGGGAATGATCGTCGGGACCCGACGCGTTATCCTGTTGGACACCGGTTCGACAACCGGTGCGAGTGGAAGTACAGACATGGGGGTGAACGGTTTCGACTCCGTACGTTGATCCTTGGGAAGCGTGCCGGTGCAGGCGGGAGACCACCGAGAGCGTCGCCGCAAACAAATAAGCGCCGACAAGAGTCAGCGCGAGTTCGCCCTCGCCGCCTGAGCGAGGAGCGACTCTGTCGGACCGGGAAAGCCTCCGTCCCGGAATCCGGCATCAGCTAGGAGGCTCCACTGCGAGGTTCGGTCGCGGGACCTCGTGGGACATCGAACAGCGACTGGGCTCGTCACACCGGCTGGTTCGCGTGACCGGTGGAGCCGAGTAGAGGCATAGCGGACTGCGCACGGAGAAGCCTTGGTGAGGCGACGGAGGACCCGGGTTCGATTCCCGGCACCTCCACTCGGCTCGGGGCGAGGTGTGTTCGCGGAACGCGCGAACCATCTCGCCCCGTTGTGTTGGTTGCGGGGGCCGAGCCCCCGCAGGCCCCCACGGTGCGGTGGCCGGTCTTCGTTGGCTCCTCGCCCTGCGAGCGGTTCCCGGCCTGCTCACCGACCAGCAGTGCGGTGTTCGAGGATGCCGCGGCAGTTCCACGGTGCGGGGAGCACGTTCTGCGTGTCCCCGCGTTTTCGTTTCTCCCGGGCCTGCTCCCGGACCAGCCCCATCGGCGGCCGCAACGACGCTGGACTTCTGTGGTGGGTGGGGTTCTTGGGGTGGAATCGGACGGGGCTACTTGCATTTGTGCGCGTTTAGTGACTTTGGTCACAGCGATCTGTGTGACGTTTGGCTTACGTTTGCGCCCGTTCGGAGTAGTGCTCATCGCTCTTTGAACACTCCGAGTGAGGGGAGTCGCTGTGGGTGAGACAACGAGCGGGCGGACCCGCTGGCGTGTGTTCGGGCTGGTCCTGGTGGCCGGGATGGTCGGCGTCGTGCTGATGTTCACCGGCCTGTCCCAGGGCGCGATCGTGGCCTCGTTCGCCGTCGCGGGGACCAGCTACAAGGCATCCGCCGACCGGCTCGACGCCCAAGGCGTCGTGCAGTACGGCTCGGTGGACCGCAGCGCCGACCAGGCGCACCCGGTGCTGGTCAACGGTTTCCGGAAGGCCAAGCTGGACAACTTCTGCCAGTCCATCGTCGTCCCGGACCTGCCCGGGGTCGGCGACATCACCGTGAAGATCGCCGCGCCCGGCGGCATGACCGCCGACAACCTCGTCCTCGGCATCGAGGAGGTCACCGGCGACCTCACCCTCAACAACGTCGAGATCGGCCGCGACGCCGGGACGATGGACAAGGGCCCCAACGGCGTGACCGGCGGCGCGGGCACGTTCGGCATCCAGGCCGACAGCACGCAGATCTCCGGGCTGCGCCAAACGGCCTGGTCGACCACGGCGTCCACGCTCAAGCTCAACCAGGTGCACATCACGGCCGGCGCAGGCCGCCACGAGTGCTTCTGATCGGTGGGTGAACTCATGAAGAAGACCGACTCGAAGTTCCGCCAGTGGCGGCGCTCCCGCCCGTTCTGGGCCGGGATCTGCACGCTGGCCTCGGGACTGCTGATCCTGTTCCCGCCGTACGCATCGCTGAAGTTCGGCGACATCGTCGTCTCGCTGAACACGCTCACCGGGCTGTCCGCGATGGTCATCGGGGTGCTGCTGGTGTCCTGCGGGCTGTCGTTCTGGACGCGGCAGGAGTTCCGGCTCCCGGCCGGGATCGTGACGCTGCTGCTGTCGTTGGCCGCCATCGTCACCGCCAACCTCGGGTCGTTCCTGATCGGCACGCTGCTCGGCCTGGTCGGAGCGGCGCTCGGCATCGCGTGGACGCCGAAGGCGCGGGAGCGGCGCGCCGTCCGGGAAACCGTCCCGGAGGAGAGCTCCGCGCGCCCGGTGGGGTACGCGGGAGGCCATGCGTGATCGCACCCCGCCTGTTCGCGGGGGTGCTCGGGACGGTCGTGGTGCTCGGGGCGTTCGCCCCGGCCGCCGCGGCGCAGGACGGCGGACTGCTACCGGACGTGGGGGAGTTGCTGCCGCTTCCCCAGGCGCCGGAGACGTCGTCGGTTCCTGCCCCGCCACCATCCGTCCCCGCTCCGACATCGTCCGCCCCCGCTCCCGCGCCGCTTCCGGTTCCCGCGCCAGTTCCGACGCCGGCACCGCTTCCGGTGCCAGCACCGACGCCGGTCCCCGTTGCTCCGCCCGCCCCGAAACCGCTGCCGCCCGCGTCGAACTCCGACGCCGAGCCCGGGCCCGGGCGGGAGTGGACGCTGACCGGCAGCGCGCTCAAGCTCGTCGGCTCCCGCTACCGCGGCGTGGAAGAGCGGGACGGGGTGCGGACGCTGCACTTCACCGTCGACCGGCTGGAGATCACCGACCTCGTCCAGCGCGGCGACCTCGGCAACGGCCGCGTCGTGCGCACCTCGGCGCGAGCGGGCAGCGTGTCGACCGTGACCGACGGACCCATCGAGCTCTACACCCGCGAGCTCACCGGGAACCTCGGCGTCGCGCGGACCACGCTCACCGCCGACTCGGTGCTGATGCCCGACGTGGACCTGGGCTTCCTGCAGCTGCCCGAGCTCACCTTCACCGACGTCGTCGTCCGCAACACCGACCTCGCCGGTGGTGTCCTGACCATTCCCGGTGGCCGCGTCGGCCTGGAGTGATCAGGCGCGCGTGCGGCGCAGCAGGTGCAGGAAGTACGGGGTGCCGATGAGAGCCGTGATCAACCCCGCCGGGAGCTGCTCCGGTGCGATCGCGCTGCGGCCGATCGCGTCCGCGGCGCACACCAGGACACCGCCGAGCAGCGCCGCGACC
Organism: Saccharopolyspora ipomoeae; assembly: GCF_029952525.1. Taxonomy (GTDB): domain Bacteria; phylum Actinomycetota; class Actinomycetes; order Mycobacteriales; family Pseudonocardiaceae; genus Saccharopolyspora; species Saccharopolyspora ipomoeae. Next base: position 171,985 of record NZ_JASAOF010000008.1, on the reverse strand, counting down.
GGCAGCGACCGGGAGTGCCTGCGGCCCACGAGGGCGCGTGCCGCGTGCGGCGCGACCAGCCCGACGAACGCGATCACGCCGACGGCCGCCACCGCCGCCCCGGTCAGCAGCACCGCGCACAGCAGCAGGAGCAGCCGTGCCCTCGACACGGGAACGCCCAGCACGCGCGGGGTCTTGTCGTCCAGGGACAGCAGGTCGAGCTCGGAACGGGCACCCGCCAGCAGCGGGATCGCCACCAGCAGCGCCAGCGCGATCGGCAGCAGGTGCTCCGGCAGACGGCCGTAGGTCGAGCCGCCGAGCCAGGTCAGGGCCTTGGTCTCGTTCCACGGGTCGGTGAGCGTGATCAGCAGCGTGATCAGGGCTTGCGTTCCCGCCTGCACGCCGAAACCGATGAGCACCAGGCGTTCTCCGGCGAATCCGCCGCGCGCGGCCACCGCGAACACGACCCCGGCCGCGATCGCCGCGCCGATGCCCGCCGCCGTCGCCTGGGCCCAGAAGCCCGCGCCCGGCGCGAACGTGATCACCGCGACCGCGGCGACGCCCGCGCCGCCCGAGGTGCCGAGGATTCCCGGTTCCGCCAGGGGATTCCGGGTCACGGCCTGGATCGCGGCACCGGCCAGGGCGAGCGCCGCGCCCGCCAGCAGCGCCGCGAGCACGCGCGGCACCCGGTTGCCCATCACGTTCGACACGATCGGCCCGGCCTGCCCGCTCGCCCAGTTGGCGACGTCGCCGAGCAGCAGCAACCGGTCGCCGAGCAGCACCGACACCACCACGACCAGGACGGCGGCGACCACCAACGACACCAGCACGAGCCGGAAGCGCCGCGCGCTCACCGAGCCCCGCGCACCCGCCGACGGCGGCTCGGACACCGCGCGCGAGACGCGGATTCTCCTGGCCAGCGCGATCAGGAACAGCACGCCCAGCAGCGTCGTCACCACGCCCGCCGGAACCTCCAGGGCGCCCTGGGCGCCGACGACCGCGCGCAGCAGCACGTCCGCGCCGAGCAGCAGCACCACGCCCGTCGCCGCCGACACCGGGATCAGCACCACGTGCCGGTGCAGACCCGGCACGACGTTCGCCGCGAGCCGCACCAGCGCCGGTGCGGCCAGGCCGACGAAACCGATCGGCCCGGCCAGGGTGACCGCCGAAGCGGCCATGAGCACCGCCAGCGCCACCGCGCCCAGCCGGATACGTCCTACGTGGACACCGAGCGTGCGGGCGTGGTCGTCGCCGAGGTGGATGAGGTCGAGCTCGCGGGCCAGCACCAGCAGCCCGACCAGCGCGCACAGCACGACAGGGGCGAGCGCGGCGACGCCGTCGAGCCCGTTCTGGCTCAGCGACCCCGCACCCCACGCGAACAGGCCCTGGGTCTCCTCGGAGAACAGCAGCAGCAACATCTGCGTCACCGAGCTCATCGCCAGCGCCAGCGCCGTGCCGGCCAGGACCAGCCGCACCATCCCAGTGCCGCCGGACAGGCCCAGCACCACCAGCGCCGCGGCCAGCCCGCCGACGAAGGCGATGCCCGCCATGCCCAGCAGCGGCACCGACACGCCGAACGCGGCGACGGCCACGATCGCCAGGTGCGCCCCCGCCGACACCGCCAGCGTGTCCGGCGCGGCCATGATGTTGCGCGACACCGACTGCAGGACCGCGCCCGCCACCGCCAGCGCGGCACCGACCAGCACGGCGGCGAGCAGGCGCGGCAGCCGGGACTGGAGGATCACCGCCGCCTGGGCGTCCGGGTTCAGGACGTCGACGTCGGCGGTGCCCTGCGTCAGGTGCACCAGCGAGCCGGCGGCGATGAGCGCGCCGAGCCCGATGATGACCAGCGGCAGCCTCACTCCCGGACCGCGGCGATGGCCGCGTCGACGAACCGCTCCATGGACTTCGGGCCGCCGAACGTCCACAGCGCCTCCGGCAGGCGGTGGACCTCACCGCGCTGCACGAACGGCAGGTTCGTCCAGATCGGGTTGGCGGCGAGGTTCTCGGCGAACGGGTCGCCGGAGCTGCCGGAGTACCAGAACGGGACGTCGCCGAGCTGCGTCAGGCCCTCGACGTCGGTCTGCGCCATGCCGTAGGCCGGGTCGCCCTGCATCCGCCAGGCGCTGGGCAGGCCGATCCGGTCGAAGACCGAGCCGACCAGGGAACCGCTGGTGTAGGGGCGGATGGTGACCGATCCCGCGTTGACGTAGCCGTCGGCGAAGGCCACCGGCCTGCCCGCCATCCCCGCCTGCTGGACGGCCGCGCGGCCCTCCTCGATCTTGGCGTCGAACTCGGACTTCAGGCGTGCGGCGGCGGTTTCGGTGCCGGTGGCCCGGGCGATCAGGTCGACGTTGCCGAACATGGCGCCGATCGGGTCCTGCGCGTTGCCGCCGGGGACGACGATGACGGGGACCTTCGACTCGATCTGGGCGAGCGCGCCTTCGGGGAGTCCGCTGGTGACGACCACCAGGTCCAGGTCCAGCGAGCCGAGGGTGTCGATGCTCGGCTCGCCGCGGGTGCCGATGTCGGCGACGGAGGCGTCGAGCGGGGCGGCGCCGGAGTACTCGCCGTAGCCCCGCACGTCGGAGACCGCGGCGGGCATGACTCCGAGCGAGACCAGGTATTCCGCGGCGTTCCACTCGGTGGCGGCGACGCGGCGGGCCGGGTGGTCGAGGTGGACCTCCTTGCCGCGCGAGTCGACGACCGTCACCGGCGGGCCGCTCGCTTCCGGTGCCGGGACGGTCGGTGCTTCGGTGGTTCCGCAGGCCGTCGACAGTGCGCCCAGGGCGAGAGCGGTGGCGAGGAACGCACGTCTGGTGCGCATGGTGTCTCCCTTGAGGGCTAGAGCGAGGCGGCGTTGAAGCGGCCGACCGCGCGGGTGTGGATGCGTCCGTCGGCCCGGTGGACCTCGACCTCGATGCCGTAGGCGCGGGTGAGGTTCTCACCGGTCAGGACGTCGTCGGGGGTTCCTTCGGCGCTGATGCGGCCGTGTTCGAGCAGCAGCAGGTGGTCGGCCAGGGCGGCGGCCTGGTCGAGGTCGTGCAGCACCACGCCGACGCCGACGTCGTGCTCGTCGGCGAGATCGCGCACCACGTCGAGGATTTCGACCTGGTAGCGCAGGTCGAGGAAGGTCGTCGGCTCGTCGAGCAGCAGCAGCGCGGTGTCCTGCGCGAGGCAGGCGGCCAGCCACGCCCGCTGGGCCTGCCCGCCGGAGAGCGCCTGCACCGGGCGGTCGGCGATGTCGCCGAGCCCGGTGAGCTCGATGGCTCGCTCGACCGCGGCGGGCCCGTCCGGGTCGTGGCCGCTCCAGCGGGAGCGGTGCGGGTGGCGGCCGAACTCCACGAGCTCGCGGACGTTGAGCCCACCGGGCGCGGTGCGCTGCTGGGAGAGCAGGGTGATCCGGCGGGCCAGGTCCTTGGCCGACAGGGCGCGCAGCTCGGCGCCGTCGCCGAAGCGGATGTCGCCGGACGCCGGCGGGTGCAGCCGCGCCAACGTTCGCAGCAGGGTCGACTTCCCGCTGCCGTTCGGGCCGATCAGGGCCGTCACCGCTCCCGCCCGCAACGTCACCGACGCAGCCCGGACGACGACGTCCCGCCCGTACGCGACATCGACCCCCTCAGCGGAAACAGACCCCAACGATGAGTAGCGCGACACACCATCACACTAAAGTGAGCCTTACCTAAACCTCAACCCGGGTCGGTCATCACGACAGTTTTAGCCATAATTGCCCATGATCAATGTCCCTTTTGTCCGGTCAATTATGGCTAAAACTGTCCACGGCCGGCGCGTCCCCGCCCTCAGCGAGGAGTCCGCTCGCGCACGGCCCGGGCGACGGTCTCGACGAGCTGATCGGCAGAGGTAGCGAGGTCCTCGGCTGTGACCACGATGACGAGCCAGCCGTTGGCCCTGAGCCAGGCGCGGCGGCGCTCGTCACGTCGGAACTGCTCGGGGTCGGCGTGCCAGCGGCCTTCGTACTCCACGACGACCTTGGCCTCCGGAAATCCGAGGTCGCCGCGGAGCTGCTGGCCGAACTCGCCCGGGATCTCCAGCTGTGGCACCGGACGCAACCCTCGCAGTGCGAACTTCACCCGGAGGACGGATTCCGGCACCGACTCGGCGCGTTCGTCCAGCAGCTCGAATCCATGCCGAGCGCGGCGGATGCCGTTGTCGTGGCGCCCGTTCATGAAGCGACCGAGGGCGTCCTTGGACAGCATTCCGGAGTGCAGGAGCGCGTCGACGCAGGCCACTCCCTGCGTCAGCGGGTTCTTGGTGAGTAGGTCGAAGGCCGCGCGCACCAGCGTTGCCAGCCGCACGCCTCCCCAGGGGAAGTGTTCCCAGTGGTGCCTGCGCGTGTCCCACACCCGCAGGCCCTGTACCCGCTTGTGGTTGCGGGTCAGGACCTCCACCGGATCTGTCGGTCTGGCCAGGTCGATGCCGTGCAGCGATGCCGCCGATCTGCCGGTGATGACCGCATCCGGCGGCAGCACCATCGCTGCTCCTCGGCAGAGCAGTTCGTGGGTCAGCGGTACTGATTCGAGGAGGTAGACGCCGTGGAAGATTCGACGGTAGGGGCCGTTGCGCAGATCCTTGTCGGAGAATCCCTGCTGGAGGGCCTCCTTGCGCGTGAACAGCCCCCGAGTTCCACCGAGAGCCACCTTGTTGGAAGCGACCATCAGTCCAGAGTGGCCAGTGGAAGAGGTTCACCCCAAGGACATTTCCGAATCTGTGGATAAACCCGGGAGTTGTGGAGAACTCTCGTTGCTCGTTGGGGGGATCGTGGACAGTTTTAGCCATAATTGGCCATGATCAATGTCCCTTTTGTCTGGTCAATTATGGCTAAAACTGTCCACGGCCGCGCGGCCGCGCGAAACCGGCCCCTCGCCCCGCCTCGGTGCCGAGGCAGGGGTGCGTGCGGGAGGATCGGTGCGGTAGTGCGGGCGTCGGGTGTTGCTGTCGTTGTGGGTTGGGGGTGATGTGGTGGACGTTGCTGTCGAGATTCCTGCGGGGGCCTACCGGCTTCGCCGTTGGCGGTCGGTTGATGCCGGGCAGGTGTTCCGGGCTTGCCAGGACCCCGAGATCCAGCGGTGGACGACCGTTCCGGTGCCCTACACCGAGGCGGTTGCCGAGGGGTTCGTCGCCGGGGCCGGGGACGAACCGCTGTTCGCGGTCACCGAATGCGGTGACGACGTGCTGGGGTCGTTCGGGCTGGTCGCCGTCGAGGGTGAGCGCGCCGAGGTCGGTTGCTGGGTCGCGCCCTGGGCTCGCGGAATCGGAGTCGGCGAGGCGGCTGGGCGGGCGCTCGCGCGGTGGGCGCTCGGCGAGGCGGGGTTCCGGAGGCTGGAGTGGATCGCCGACGTCGGCAACGGGGCCTCGCTGCGACTGGCTGCGCGGATCGGGTTCGCGCCGGAGCGAACGCTGCTCGGTCACCTGGAGAACCGGGACGGGACTCGCTCCGACGCCGTGCTGGCGGTCCTCGACGGGATGCCCTGAAGCGGCCGGGCGGGGGCCGGAACCGAGCGTGGCAGAATGCGCCTGGTCGAAAAACCCAGAGTATCCACATGACCACGGGCGATTGAAGGGTTCGGAACCGGTGACCGAGAGCAGCACACCGACGATGCAGGACGCGCTGCTGGCGCTGCAACGCTACTGGACCGAACGAGGTTGCATGATCATGCAGCCGTTCAACACCGAGGTCGGTGCCGGTACCGCGAACCCCGCCACGATGCTGCGGGTGCTCGGGCCGGAGCCCTGGCACGTCGGCTACGTCGAGCCCAGCGTCCGTCCCGACGACGCCCGCTACGGCGAGAACCCGAACCGGCTGCAGACCCACACCCAGTTCCAGGTGATCCTCAAGCCCGACCCGGGCAACCCGCAGGAGCTCTACCTGGGGAGCCTCGAAGCGCTCGGCGTCGACACCAAGGCGCACGACATCCGCTTCGTCGAGGACAACTGGGCCTCCCCGGCGCTGGGCGCCTGGGGCCTGGGCTGGGAGGTCTGGCTCGACGGGCTGGAGATCTCGCAGTTCACCTACTTCCAGCAGGCCGGTGGCCTGGTGCTCGACCCGGTGTCGGTGGAGATCACCTACGGGATCGAGCGCATCATCATGGCGCTGCAGGGCGTCGACCACTTCAAGGACATCCGCTACTCCGACGGCGTCTCCTACGGCGAGATCTTCGGCCAGTCCGAGTACGAGATGAGCCGCTACTACCTCGACGACGCCGACATCGAGGCCACCCACCGCATGTTCGACACCAGCGCCGCCGAGGCGGACCGGCTGCTGGACCTGCGGCTGCCCTCGCCCGCGTACGTGCACGTGCTCAAGTGCAGCCACATGTTCAACGTGCTCGACGCGCGCGGCGCCATCAGCACCACCGAGCGCGCCAAGGCGTTCGGGCGGATGCGCAGCCTGACCCGCCGCGTCGCCCAGCTGTGGGCCGAGCGCCGCGAGGAGCTCGGCCACCCGCTCGGCGTGGTCGAGGCGTCCCCGGCGGCCACCGCCGGGGACCTGCCGAGCGCGAGCGAGTCGGCGACGCTGCTGTTCGAGATCGGCCTGGAGGAGCTGCCGCACGCCGACGTGTCCACGATGGCCGGTTCGGTGCGGGACTCGCTGGAGTCCAAGCTCGCCGGAACCCGCCTGGAGCACGGCGAGATCAGCGCTTTCGCCACGCCGCGGCGGATCATCGTGCAGGTCGCCGACGTCGCCCCGGCCGAGCCGGACGCCGAGCGCACCGTGCGCGGCCCGAAGACCGCCGCCGCGTTCGGCCCCGACGGCGCGCCCACCAAGGCCGCCCAGGGCTTCGCCGGCAAGCACGGCGTGGCGCCCGAGGACCTCAGCCGAGTCGAGGTCGACGGCGCCGAGCACGTCGCCGTGGTGCGTACCGAGGAGGGCCGCACCGCCCCGGTCGTGCTGGCCGAGCTGCTCGCGCAGCTGGTCGGCGAGCTGCGTGCCGACAAGAACATGCGCTGGCGCGACCCGAAGCTGTCGTTCAGCCGCCCGGTCCGCTGGCTGCTGGCGCTGCTCGGCGACACCCCGCTCCCGGTGGCGGTGTCCTCGCTGGTCAGCGGCACCACCACGCGCGTGCACCGCACCGCGGCGGAACCGGTCGTGGAGGTAGCCTCCGCCGACGGCTACCTGGAGTTCCTGGCCGGGCACGGCATCGTCGCCGACGCCGCCGAGCGCCGCCGCAGCATCGTCGCGGCGGCCACCGAGCTGGCGTCGAGCGTCGGCGGCACCGTCGACTTCGCCGGCGAGGCCGGGCTGGTCGACGAGGTCACCAACCTCGTCGAGAGCCCCACGCCGATCCTCGGCGGCTTCGCCGAGCGGTACCTGGAGCTGCCCGAGCAGATCCTCACCACCGTGATGCGCAAGCACCAGCGCTACCTGCCGGTGCGCGGCGAGAACGGCCTGCTGCCGCACTTCATCACCGTCGCCAACGGCGACTGCGACACCGACCTGGTCCGGGAGGGCAACGAGTCGGTGCTGCGGGCCCGCTACGAGGACGCCGCGTTCTTCTGGCGCGCCGACCTCAAGCGCAAGCCGGAGGAGCTGCGCGAGGGCCTGCACAAGCTGACCTTCGAGGAGCGGCTGGGTTCGATGGCCGATCGCGCCGACCGGATCGCGCGCGTCGCGGTCTCCCTCGGCGACACCACCGGCCTGTCGGAGGCCGACCGGGCGACCGTGGCGCGTGCCGGTGAGCTGGCGAAGTTCGACCTGGCTTCGCAGATGGTCGTCGAGCTGTCCGGCCTGGCGGGCACGATGGCCCGCGAGTACGCGGCGCGCGCGGGCGAAACCCCCGCTGTGGCCACGGCTCTCGCGGAGATGGAGCAGCCGCGCGGTGCCGGGGACGCGCTCCCGGAGACCAACCCGGGCGCCGTGCTCGCGCTGGCCGACCGATTCGACCTGCTGGCGAGCCTGTTCGCGATCGGTGCGAACCCGACCGGCAGCTCCGACCCGTTCGGGCTCCGCCGCGCCGCCGGTGGTGCGGTGACGATCCTGCGCGCCACCCCGGCCGCCGCGGCGGTGACGCTGCGGGTCGGTCTGGAGGCCGCTCGCGCGCAGGTCGCCGAGCAGGGCTCGACGCTCAGCGACGAGGCGCTGGCCGAGGCGCACGACTTCATCGTCCGCCGCTACGAGCAGCAGCTCCTCGACGCCGGGCACGAGCACCGGCTCGTGCAGGCCGTCCTGCCGCTCGCCGACGCCCCGGCGCTGGCGGACACGGCGCTGGCGGAGCTGGAGAAGCGGATCAACGACGAGGACTTCGCCGCGCTGGTCGCGGTGATCCAGCGGGCCCGCCGCATCGTCCCGGAGGGCACCGCGGCGGCCTACGACGCGGACCGGCTCACCGACCAGGCCGAGCGGGACCTGCACGCCGAGGTCGCCGAGGTCGCCCAGCAGCTGTCGGGCACCACGACGCTGGCGGAGTTCACGGCGATCGCGGGCCGTCTGGTCGCGCCGGTCAACCGGTTCTTCGACGAGGTCATGGTCATGGCCGAGGACGCCGGCCTCCGCCAGGCCCGCCTGGGTCTGCTCGCCACCATCACCGACCTCGCGGACGAGGTCCTGGACTGGCGAGCTCTCTGAGGGGTCCGCACCACCGAGCAGCCCCGGAACCGCGCGGTTCCGGGGCTGTTTCGCGTCTCACGTGGGGTGTGTCCCCGGCAATGGACAGTTTTAGCCATAATCACCCATGATCAATGTCCGTTTTGCCCGGTCAATTATGGCTAAAACTGTCCCCCTCCAGCACCCGCTCGGGTCGGGACGGGGTTCGGGTGAGCACGAGCTGCGTGACGGCGAAGGTCGCGGGGACCGCGAGGACCGTGGCCAGGAGGGGAGCCGTCCGCTGATCCATTCCGAAGAATTCGACCAGCAGGTAGAGGAACACCGTCACGCCCGCGAAATTGGTGATGTTGGTCAGCGGGAAGAGGAGGAATTTTCGCATTGATGGGCGGGTGCGGAACGTGAATCGGCAATTGAGGAAGTAGGACACGATCACTGCGGGCACCATCGCCATCAGATGTGCGATCAAGTACGGGAAGGCGCCGCGCAGCAGCAGGTACGCCGCGTAGTAGACGAGCGTGTTGATCAGGCCCACGACGCCGTAGCGCGCGATCTTGCCCAGCAGTGATGTCACTGTTGCGACCTTCCCCGCGGAATCCCCGGAGTGCACGATTCATCATTCGGGATGATGAGCGCAATTCGCTCGATGGGTCGATGTTGGCCCGCGATTCCGCGCGAATTCGAGGAATCCGCTGGTGCTGCGCTAACGTGCCGGGCATCCGATCCACGGTCAGCCTGCACGAATGGACCGTGAATTCGCAAATAGCTTTCACAGTTTCGGGAGATTCCGTGTTCTCCTCCACGACCGAGCTGCGCCCGCTGCCCGAACCCGGCGGCCCGCGGATCGCCGCGATCGTGCCCTGCCACAACGAGGCCCTGTCGGTGACCTCGGTCGTCCGCGACCTGCGCAAGGCCGTCCCCGGCATGACCGTCTACGTCTACGACAACAACTGCACCGACGGCACAGCCGAGATGGCCGAGCGGGCCGGGGCGATCGTGCGCCGAGAACGCCTCAAGGGCAAGGGCAACGTGGTCCGGCGGGCCTTCGCCGACGTCGACGCCGACGTCTACCTGCTCATCGACGGCGACGACACCTACGACGCCTCCCGCGCCGGAGAGCTCGTCGACGCGCTGCTGGAAGGCCCGTACGACCAGGTCATCGGCACCCGCACCGGGACGGCCTACCGGCGCGGCCACGCGGCGGGCAACCGCATGTTCAACCTGCTGGTCGGCTCGCTGTTCGGCATGCCGGTACGCGACATGCTCAGCGGCTACCGGGTGCTGTCGCGGCGCTTCGTGAAGTCCTTCCCGGCCGCGTCGCGGGAGTTCGAGATCGAGACCGAGCTGACCGTGCACGCCATGAACCTCCGCGTCCCGCAGGTGGAGGTCCCGGTCGGGTTCAAGGAACGCCCCGAGGGCAGCGAGAGCAAGCTCCGCACGGTCCACGACGGCAGCCGCATCCTGTGGCTCATCGGCGAGCTCACCCGGCACGAGCGCCCGATGCTCTACTTCGGACTGATCTCGCTGGTGCTGGCCGCGGTCGGCCTGCTGCTCGGGTTCCCGGTGATCGCCGAGTTCGCCGAGACCGGCGTCGTGCCCCGGCTCCCCACGGCGATCCTGGCCTCCTCGCTGATGATCCTGGCCCTGCTGATGCTGGTCAGCGGCCTCGTGCTGGACGGCCTGCGCCGCTCCCGGCGGGAGGCGACGCGACTGGCCTACCTCGCCCTGCCCGCCCTCGACGACGACGGAGATGAGAGTGACGAACACCGACACCACCGCGTTCGAGCACGTTGACGACGTCGCGGAACCCGCCGCGCCGCCGGTGCCCGAACCCCGGCGGCGACCGAAGGACCCGTGCGGCCTGGTGTTCGTGGCGCTGAGCCTGCTGTTCGGCTGCGCGTTCGCGCTGATCACGCCGCCGCTGTGGGGTTTCGACGAGACCACGCACTTCTCCCGCGCCTACGCCGTCGACCACGGCCGCATCCTGCCGCAGCTGGTCCCGGGCTCCGAGGTCGTCTACGGCGGGCCCATCCCGGAGACCGTCGCCGAGCTGTCGCACTTCGCCGCCAACGGCTTCAACAACGTCCCCGCCTTCCCGGAGCACGGCGTCGCGCACCCGGAGGCCTACGCCGAGTTGCTCGCCCAGCCGCTCAACGCGCCGCTGGTGGACGTGGGGTTCGTCAACACCTCCTCGTACTCGCCGGTCGCCTACGTCCCCAGCGCCCTGGCGCTGCGCGCCGTCGAGGTCGTCGACGGTTCGGTGGGGCTGGCGCTGACGCTGATGCGGCTGGCCGACGTCCTGGCCTTCACCGGCGTCGTCTGGCTGGCGCTGCGGGCGCTGCGCGGTCTGCGGTTCCGGTGGGTGGTGTTCGTGGTGGCGCTGATGCCGATGACGGTGTTCGTCGCCGGGATGATCACCGCGGACGCGCTGACCAACGCGCTGTCCCTGCTGTTCGGCGCGCTGTTCGTCAAGGCGGTCCTCCTCGCGAAGAGGCTGTCGCGGTGGGAGACCGCGCTGCTGTTCGCGGCCGCGATCCTGCTGCCGCTGGCGAAACCGACCTACGTGCTGCTGGTGCTGCTGCTGCCGCTCGTCCCGGGCTCGCGGATGGCCGCGCGTCGCTGGGCGGGCATCGCCGCGACCGCCGCCGGGGTCACCGGGTTCGGGATCTGGACGGCGCTGTCGGCGCGGACCAGCGAGGGCATGCACACCATGCGCCCGAACGAGGTCATCGACCCAGGTCTGCAGGTGCAGTACCTGCTCACCCACCTCACCGACGTGCCCGGGCTGCTGGCCAGGACCTTCGCGGCGCAGGAGCAGGGGATCGTCACCGGGTTCTTCGGCGTGTTCGGCAGCAGCTTCGTGCTGGCCCCGGCCACGGCCGGGCTGGCGACGCTGGCAGCGGGCGCGCTGGCGTTCGGCATCACCGATCGGATGCGCGCTACCCGCGCGCAGTGGATCACCTCCGCCGGGGTCGTGCTGGTCAGCGCGGCGGCGCTGTTCGGCACGCTCTACCTGGAGTTCAGCCCGGTCGGCCAGTACCAGATCGAGGGCGTGCAGGGCCGCTACTTCCTGCCGCTGGTGGTCATCGCCGTCGCGGTCCTGGCGCGGGTGATCCCGCTGCGCCTGGAGATCCCGCGCGCCCGGCTGCTGCGGGGGGCCGAGGTGGCCATCGTGGTCCTGGTGTTCTACGCGCTGCTCTCCAGCGCCTTCAAGTACGAATTCCTCCTCTAGGAAAGGGAGATCGATGACGCAGATCAGCGGCGACACCCACCTGCAGTCCGACGCGCTGGAGGACCTGACCTCGGCGGTCAACTACCGGAAGTGGTTGTGCTCGCTGGGTTTCCCGCACTTCGGCGACGACGTGCTGGAGATCGGTTCGGGCCTGGGGCACTACGCGTCGGAGTGGGCCGACATGGGCGCCCGGATCACCGCCAGCGAAGCCGACGAGAGCCGCCTGCGCACGCTGCGGAAGCGCTTCGCCCACGACGCCCGGGTGACGGTCCGCGAGCTGACGGTGCCGATCTCCGAGACCGCCGACTACTCCTCGGTCGTGGCCTACAACGTCCTGGAGCACATCGAGGACGACGTGGGCGCGCTGCGCTCGTTCTCCGGCCTGCTTCGGCACGGCGGCGCGATCGTGCTGGTCGTGCCCGCGTTCGAGTTCGCGATGAGCCGGTTCGACCGAGCGATCGGGCACCACCGCCGCTACCGCGCGGCCGGGCTCGCCCGGGCGCTCACCGAGGCGGGCCTGACCGTCGAGCACTGCCACTACATCAACGGTCCCGGCCTGCTGGCCTGGTACGTGACCTGCAGGCTGCTGGGCGGGCGCCCGAAGGAGGGGCCGATGCTCACCGCCTACGACAAGCTCTACGTGCCCGTCGAACGCCGCATCGAGTCCCGCCTGCGGATGCCGTTCGGCCAGTCGGTGTTCGCGGTCGCGCGCCGTCCCTGACTCAGCCGGTCAGAGCTAGTGCCGGGACGTCGGTGCCGCTGGTGCCGACGACGATCTGGCCGTGCAGGTAGGGCACGCGCACGGCGCTGATCCCGTCCGCGCTGATCCGGGTTCCCCGGGTGGTGACGCCGGCGAAGGCGATCTCGGTGGAATCGGGGACGGCGGCGTTGGCTCGATCCCAGCTCTCCCGCGGGCTGGTGCGCTTCAGCTCCTCGTGCGACTTGTTCCGGAAGCGCAGGAAGTTGGACAGCACCTCGGTCAGCAGGAGGTCCTCGACGTCCTCGCCGGGCATCGGGATGCTGGTGATCACCACGAAGTCCGGGTAGCGGTCGGTTCCGACGTAGGCGATGCGCACGTCCCGCAGTTGGGGGCCGAGCCCGGAGGTGCCGACGACGACCGGGGCGGTCGGGCCGTCGGCCAGCACCGCCAGCGGGTGGCCGAGCGCGAACGCGGCTTCATCGACGGTGGGCCTGGTCTTGCGCGTGATCTCGACCACGCGCAGCGCGTCGTCGTAGCTGCGGCCGGTGGTGGCGGCGAGCTCGCGGGCCTGCTCTTCGTAGGACTTGCGGGTCATCGTGCGGATCTCCCCCAGGGTGTTCGGACGTCGCTCGAACGCTACCGGCGCCCCGGAGGAGACCGAACCCTGAAATCCGACCCCGACGGCCTCGACCTGCGAAGACAGTGCGAATATCAGGGTCTGCAGGCGTCCATGCCCGCGACGTCCTCCAGGCCGAAGTCGGCGAGGTGGCCGTCGTCCTTGAACGCGAAGATGTAGCGCTGGCCCGGGCGGTCGGGGATGTCGTGCGCGTAGGTGAAGTCCATCGGCGGGTACTGGTACAGGTCCGGGTAGACGGTCTTGATCTCGTCGAGGGTCTGGCCGAAGCCCGCGCCCTCGGGCGTCCGCATGGCGTCGGTGCCCTGGATCTCCACCACGCCGAGGGTGGGGTGGACGAACACGCCGTTGCCCGGGTGGCCCTGGCCCTCCTCGGGCCGGAAGTCCAGGATGTTGCAGCCCGCCGCGGGCTCGCCCGGCGTCTCGTCGACGACCAGGCCGGTGGCCAGGGCGTCCTGCTCGGACTGGCCCAGGCACAGCGTCTTGTAGCAGTCCGGCCCGATCGGGACGGGTTCCCGTTCGGCGCTCGCGAGTCCGGTGCCGCCGACGGTCAGCGCCGCTGCCAGCGCGCCCGCGATCCCCAGTGCACGTCGCATGGTCACTCCCCGGTGAGTCGGAACGTCCAACACACAGCAGACGTCCCGGACCCGCCCGAGGTTGCCGCGGAAGCGGGGTGCTCCTCCGTTCGACCAGATCGTTTTCGCTTGGTGGACAACGGCTTCCGCGTCAGTCGAGTTCGACCGGGACGATGCCGAGCATCCCGTAGCTGACCGCCCAGTACAGGACGTAACCGAGGAGCAGCACGACTCCGTGCCAGCGGCGCAGGTGGCCGGTGGACAGGAAGTAGGCGGCCAGCGCCGTGAGCACCACCAGCGCGGGGAGGTGCCATCGCAGCACGCTCGAGTCGACCACCAGGCCCCCGGCGAGCAGGATGATGCCGAGCTTGCCGGTCACCGAGAACAGCACGCTGCCGATGACGTTGCCGACGCCGATCTCCGGAGCACCGCGCCGGGCGGGTTCGACGGTGAGGAAGATGTCCTCGACGGTCAGCACCAGCGTCGCGATGGTCGCGCCGAACAGGGTGCCCTCCAGGCCGAACTCCTCCAGGACGCCCTCGGTGCCCATCCCGGTCGCCGAGGCGCCCACGATGAGGCCGACCAGGGCGAGCAGGGCCAGTCCGGCACCGGCCCAGCCGGAGAGCCTGCGGGCCGAGGCGAAGGGCATCTGGTCGGCGAACCCGGGCTGCTTGGGCACGTCGGGCGGCAGCTCGGCCACGGCCGTGCCGCCGCGGTCGCGGGTCGAGGCGAACGCCTCGTAGAGCTCCGCGTCGCGGAACACCGGCTGCGAGCTGCGGGACTCGCGGACCACGACGTAGCCGAGGAACGCGATGAACAGCGCCAGCAGCACCACACCGGTCAGGGCGGTCATCGGCACGAACGCCACGAATCCCACCAGCACCAGGGGTGCGCAGGCGAACAGCGCCAGGTAGTCGCGCGGGATGTTCACCTTCGTCGGGGTGAGCAGCGCGGCGACGGCAAGCACGACGCCCGGCAGCGACAGGGCGGTGCCGAACACGATGCCGAGCGCGACCCCGTCGAGGTCCTCCAGGTTGAGCGCCACGCCGAGGAAGATGTCGTCGAACTCGATGCCGGTGAAGATGATCGCCAGCAGGAACAGCGAAATCCGCAGTCCCGCCGCCATTCCCACGAGGTAGCCGACCAGCTTCTCCGCGCTGTAGATCAGCAGCGCCGCACCGGCGGCGAAGACGAGCATCGATTCCATGACACCTCGAATCCTCGTGCCGACGGGAGCTCACAACACCATGGAGCGGCCGGAACCGGCGGGCAAGCTTCCGCACCACGGGCGGGAGATCATCCGCAACGAGCGGCCGCGATCCCGGAACGGGCGGTCTAGACGCCCAGGATGCGCCGCACCTGCGCCACGTGCCTGCGGGCGACCGGGATGAACTCCGGCGCGCGCGGGTCGGTGATGAGCAGCAGCTCGCCCCGGCCACCGCGTTCGAGTTCGGCGACGCGGCGCATGTTGACCAGGAAACGCCGGTGCACGCGGCAGAAACCGTGCGGCGTCAGGACCTCGTCGACGTGGTCGAGACCGCGCATGGCGGCCTGGATCCGGCCCCGGTCGGTGCTCAGCCACACGGTGTTGCGGTCGGCCTCGGCGTAGCGGACCTCGGCGGGCATCAGCACGACCAGCCGTTCGTTGCGCAGGCCGATGATCCGGTCCGGCGCGGGGGAGGGGACGTGGTCGCCGCGCGGGGTGTGCGGTTCACCGTCGGCGACGCCGAACTCGCAGGTGAACCCGACCAGCCGGTCCTCGACGTGCAGCGGCCGCAGGGTGATCGGTCGTTCTCCGGAGGGCGTGGTGAGCAGCGCGGACCCGGTCCAGTCGGGGGCGCCGGAGGCGCGTCCGGCCGCCCACGCGACCACTGTGGACAGTTCGGCGGCATCGGGTTCCCGGCGGTCACCGGGGGCGATCATCGGGGTCGATCCGGGGAGTCCGAGCAGGTCGGCGGCGGCGTCGTTGCCGATGACGGCGCGCCCGCCGACGTCCACGCCCAGCAGCGGGTTCCGGGTCCGGGGCTGCTGCTCGGCGAACGCGGCGACCAGCCGCCGCCCGTCGGCCACGGCGCGCTGGTGCAGCTCGGCCTCGACGCCGCGCGCCGCGCGCTCCAGCCACCCGGTCGTCCGGTCGGACAGCGGTTCGCCCCAGCGGGAGATGTCGAGCATCCCGATCGGTGCGCCGGTGACGACGTCGCGCACGGCGATGCCCGCGCAGGCCCAGTCGTGGAAGCCCTCGCACCAGTGCTCGGCGCCGGTGACGGTCACCGCCCCGGTGGTCTCCAGGGCGGTGCCCAGGCCGTTGGTGCCGGTGGTGTCCTCGGCCCAGGTGGCGCGCGGGGCGAGGTTGCTGGCCTCGGCGCGGCGCTGCGCCTCCGGGTCGCCGTAGCTGGCCAGGACGCGGCCGGAGCCGTCGGCGACCGCGATGAGACCGCCGGAGCTCTCCATCTCCTGCCCGGCGATGGCGGCGAGCCCGCCGAGCTCGGCGAGGACGACCTCCTGCTCCAGGCAGTGGTCGGCGTGCTCGGGCGCGGCGGGCGCGATGCGCAGCGCCGGATCGACGTCGTAGCGGTCGCGGCAGCGCGACCAGGAGGCGAGGATCTCCGGGCGCACACCCGCTGCGACGTCGCGGCCGGCGGCGAAGTCCTCCCGGGCCCGCGCCACGGGTTCCGCGCTGATCGTCACCGGTAGCCACCTGCCCATCGCCAACGCAGCATCACCGTGACCCCCATCACAGGCTAGCGATCTCAGCTCTCCGGCTCAACCCGTCTGCGCAGGCCACGGGGTTGCGAGATCCGCGCGCCGTCCGGTGCGCGAGACTGGGGGAGTGACTGGTGGGGCGTGGTTGATGCTGGTGTACCGGGTGCCGGGCGAGCCCTCGCGGCTGCGGGCGACCGTGTGGCGACGGCTCAAGGCGGCCGGGGCGGTGTACCTGGCGAACTCGGTGGCGGTGCTGCCGTCCTCGGTCGAGGCGGAGCGGACGCTGCGCAAGCTCCGCGCCGAGATCGAGGGCATGGGCGGCACCGGGCAGCTGCTGCGGGCCGAGGCCCTGGCCGGGCAGGACGAGGTCGTCGCCGCGTTCAACGCCGCCCGCGACGCCGAGTACGACGAGGTCCTCTCGCGCTGCGAGGACTTCCAGGCCGAGCTCGACAAGGAGTCCGCGGCGAGCAAGTTCACCTACGCGGAGCTGGAGGAGAACGAGGAGGACCTAGCCAAGCTCCGCCGCTGGATGGACAAGATCCGCTCCCGCGACACCCTCGGCGCACCTCGCGGCGAGCAGGCCGTGGAGGCCGTCGAGCGCTGCGCGCAGGCGCTGGACGCCTTCGCCGAGCGCGTCTACGCGGCCGAGGCGGAGTGATCTGGTGCCATCTCTCACTGGCACTACCAGCGAAGTCTAACCGCCGTTACACTTCAGGAATGACGCTCGTGACCATCCTCATGTCTCTGGCTGCGGGGCTGCTGCTGGCGTGGCTGGCGCTCGTGGTGGTCCTGCTCGTGATGTGCCCGCGCAAGGGCATGCTGACCGAGGCGCTGCGGCTGCTGCCGGACACGCTGCGGCTGCTGCGCAGGCTCGCGGCCGACCCCGGCATGCCGCGCGGCGTGCGGTTCCGGCTCGGCGCGCTGCTGGCCTACCTCGCGCTGCCGTTCGACCTGGTGCCCGACTTCGTCCCGGTGCTGGGCTACGCCGACGACGCCATCGTCGTCGTGGCGGTGCTGCGCTCGGTGGTCCGCAAGGCCGGTCCGGAGGCCGTGCAGCGGCACTGGCCGGGTTCCGACGAGGGTTTCGCGGCGCTGTCGCGGCTGGCCGGATTGCGCGTGCACGCGGTGGATTAGAGCGGATTTCTCGTTCTTGGAATACTCCACTGGAAACATCGGGGAGATTCGGAAGAAACACCGCCGCATTTCTTGCGTGCGCACCCCGAACCCGAGGAAACTCGGGAGATCGGCGTGACCTCGTTCTCTGCGTGGGGGTGGAATTCCGTTGCGGTTCGACGTGCTGGGACCGGTTCGGGTGCGGCACGGCACCGTGGAGGTACCGGTTCCCGGTCTGCTGCGGCAACGTCTGCTCGGGCTGCTCCTCGCGCACGCCAACACCCCGGTTTCCGCCGAGTGGTTGTCGACGGCGCTGTGGGGCGGCGAACCCGAGCGCCGCGGCGGCAGCAAGCTGCACCTGCTGGTGCACCGGCTGCGCAAGACCCTCGGCGAACCCGAGCGCCTGGTCTCCGACGCGGGCGGGTACCTGCTGCAGGTCGAGCCCGACGAACTCGACTCGGAGCGGTTCGAGACGCTGCTGGACCTCGCCGAGCGCAACTTCGACCCGCAGCGCCGCGCCGACCTGTTGCGCCAGGCCCTGCGGTTGTGGCGCGGAGCGCCGTACCAGGACCTCGACCTGGCCGAGCTCGCCGGTGAGGCGCAGCGCATCGAGGAACGCCGGCTGGTCGGGCTCGAACAGCTGCACGCGGCCGAACTCGACTGCGGCAGGCACTCCTTCATCATCGCCGAGCTCTCCGAGCTGGTGCGCGAGAACCCGCTGCGGGAACGCCTGCACGCCCTGCTGATGACCGCGCTGTACCGCGCCGGACGGCAGGCCGACGCGCTGGCGGTCTACCGCCGCGCCCGCCGCACGATGGTTGACGAGCTCGGACTGGAACCCGGTCCCGCGCTGCGCGATCTGGAGCAGCGCATCCTCGCCGGCGAGCACATCGAGTTCGAGCCGCCGACCGCGCGGCCACCGACGCGACCGGCCCAACTCCCGCACGACGTACCGGGTTTCGTCGGTCGCGACGCCGAGCTCGCCGAGCTCGACCGGCTCAGCGAGAAGGCCGAGGTGCCGATCGCGGTCGTCGCGGGCACCGCCGGTGTCGGCAAGTCCGCGCTGGTGACGCACTGGGCGCACGCCGCCCGGGAGCGCTTCCCCGACGGCCAGCTCTACGTCGACCTCCGCGGCTACGGCCCGGACCAGCCGCTGACGACCACCGAGGTGCTCGCCGGATTCCTGCGCGCGCTGGGCATCCCGGGCGAGGCGATCCCCGCCGACGCCACCGAGCGCGCCGCCCGCTTCCGCACCGTCGTCGACCAGCGGCGGATGCTCATCGTGCTGGACAACGCCGCCGCACCGGGTCAGATCCGGCCGCTGCTGCCCGGCACCCCCACCAGCTTCGTGGTCGTCACCAGCCGCGATTCGCTGTCCGGGCTCACCGCCCGCGACGGCGCCTACCGGTTGGTCCTCGACCGCATGGATTCCGACGAGGCGCACGCGCTGCTCACCGACCGGCTCGGCGAGCAGGTGATGGGCGCCGACACCTCGCGGCCGCTGATCGAGCGCTGCGCGCGGCTGCCGCTGGCGCTGCGGGTCGCCGCCGAGCGCATCCACCAGAGCAGCAGCCGCGACGTCTCCGAACTGCTGGAGGAGCTCACCGACGAGCAGCGCGGACTCGACGCGCTCGACACCGGCGACGAGCACACCTCGGTGCGCGCGGTGTTCTCCTGGTCCTACCGCAACCTGCCCGACGACGCGGCCCGCCTGTTCCGGCTCTACGGCTTCACCTGCCGCCACGCCGGGCACCGCATCGGCGTCTTCGCGCTCACGGCCCTGCTGGGCTGCGACGACGTGCAGACCACCCGGCGGCTGCTGGACGTGCTGGTGCGGGCGCACCTGCTCACCGAGGTCAGCTACGGCCGCTACGAGATGCACGCGCTGCTCGGCGACTACGCCGCGGAGCTCGCCGAGCTGGAGCAGGACCGGCCGGCGATCGTGGCCCGGCTGCTCGGCTTCTACCTGCACACCGCCGACCAGGCGATGCGCATCCTGCACCCCGGCCGCGACCCCGACGCGGGCGGCCTGCCGCGCCCGGTGGCGATGCCGACCCTGTCGAACCAGGAGTCGGCGGTGAAGTGGCTGGACACCGAGCGCCCCAACCTCATGTGCGCCGCGGAGAGCGCCGCGAAGGCGGGCATGCAGGACCTGGTCACCGTGCTGTTCCGGATGCTGCACGGCTACTTCGCCGACGGCGACCGCTACTACGACGACGCGCGGCGCCTCGAAGCCCTGGCCGGAGGAGCGATCCCGGACGACTGCTGAGCGGGCGGTCACCAGGGGGTGGCGGGGATCGACCAGGTGGCGAGGGTGTTCGCCGCGTGGTCGCGCAGGGTTCGGGCGTCCGGGAAGTGATCGGGGTCGAGGGCCAGGACCGCGAGGGTGAGCGTGCCGCCGGTGCGGGTGAGCCAGGCCGTGAGACCGCCGCCGCGGGCTCGGAGGAGGGCGGGGCTGGTGCCGCCCGTGAGCGACCGCATCATGACCGAGGTGGCCGGAGAACCCGTGGGAGCGGCGAATTCTCGGGGTAGTTCGCCGAGGTTCGAGCACAGGCACAGCGGAACCGGGGAGTTCCCGGCGGTTCTGGCGACGACCGCGTCGGGCAGGAGCTGGACCAGCGGTTCCAGCAGGCGCGTCGGGCTCTCCTCCGCCGCTGAGGCGAAAGCCCGCTTGCTGTCGGCGCGGATGGCGGCGAGGTCGGTGACGCGGCCGCCTGCCGGGGTGACGGCGAGGGAGACACCGGTGGTGGCGTTGGAGCGGTCGTCGTCCTCGCGGCGGGTGCTGACCGGCAGCGACACCTTGATCGGCGCGTCCGGCGAGACCCGCCCGGAAGCCAGCAGGATCTCGGTGAGGACCGCGATGAACAGCGTGTTCGCCGAGCCTCCGCGCGCGGCGGCGGCGACGTCCCACGCCTCGGCGTCGCAGTCGAAGACCGCGCACGGCGGGCGCGCCGGGGTCTCGTCGCCTGCGCGCTCGCGGGTCCGGGACGTCTGCGTGCCCGGCGGCAGCGGTGCGCCCTTCGGGGCGCGCGCGGCCCGCAGCACGCCGCGCCCGGCGCGGAGGAGCTGCCCGCCCGCGTCGCGGACGTCGTCCCACCACCGCACCGGTGTCGGCGCCGGACGTCCGGCGCCGACACCGCGCACCGCCTCGACGACCGCGTTCACGTGCACGCCGCCGTCGCCGACGACGTGCGAGACGACCAGCGACAGCACCGATCCGCCCGCCTCGGTGGGCGCGCAGGCCAGCCGCCAGCCGGGACCGCGCACGGGATCCAGGCGCTTCTCCGCCTCGGCATCGGCCCAGGTCAGCACGTCCTCGACGGGTTCAGGGCGTACCGCCACCGGCGGCACCGCCTCCGACGGCACCCAGCGCGCCCGCGCTCCCGGGACGGCGCCGCGCACCACGCGCCTGCCCAGCCGCCCGGTGCCCAGCCGGTGGGCGAGCTCGTCGAGCTCGGCGGTGTCCAGCGCGTGGTCGAAGCGCCACACGCTCTGGTTGGTGACCGGGATGCCCAGCACCCGCTCGGAGCGCAGGAACAGGTCGTCGTCGAAGGTCAGGCGGTTCACCACGCGCGCACCACGACTCCCCACGACGCGAGCTCCGCGACCACGAGCTCGCGCAGCTCCTCGACCCCGCTGATCCGCCCGGGAGCCAGCCCGCACACCGAGATCGTGCTGCGCTCACCGCTGTCGCTGAGCCACCCGGTGACGCCGTCGCCGATGGTGGCGACCTCCTCGGGCCCGGCGCCGGGGTAGTGGGCGGTGGCCGACGCGCTGCGCACCGGAGCCCCGCACAGCTCGCCGGGCAGGCGGCCGACGTTCGAGGCCAGCACCGTCGCCGCAGGTGGTGGCGGCAGTCGGCGCACCACGGCGTCCGGCAGCATCTGCAGCAGCGCCAGCGGCTGCGCGGCCGAGGAACTCGCCGCGAGCCGCTGGTAGGCGCGCTTGCACTCGGCCTTGACCTCGGCGAGGTCCTGCTCCTCCAGCACCGACCGGTCCAGGCCCGCGACGGCGATGCGGGTCGAGTTCGCCCGCGCGTCACCGGGTTCCCGCCCGCTGACCGGCAGCGCCGCCGGGACGACGTCGCCGGCGCACCCGGCCGCGGCGGCGATCCGCGAGAGGGCTGCGACGAACAGCGAGTTGACCGAACCTCCGTGCGCGGCAGCGGTTCTCGCGAGCTCATCGCTGCCGCACTCGACGACGACGTGCGGCACCCGCCACCCCTCCGGGGCCTGCGGCGGGACGGGCCTGGTCGGCGGGGACGACTTCTCACCGCGCTGCCGGTTGACCGCCCAGCGCACGGCGGTCCGCAGCTGCCTCCCGCCGTCGGCGAGATCGTCGAGCACCGTCGGGATCAGCCCGTCCCGCTCGGCCACCGGGACCGGGGTTCCGCCGTCGGCGCGGACCACGGCGTCGAGCAGCGCGGCGCCGTCGGCGATCGCGTGCGCCGCCACCAGCGACAGCACCGCGCCGCCGTCGGTGGTGCGGGCGAACGACAGCTCCCAGCCGCGTCCCGCAGCCGGGTCGAAGTCCGCGGACACCCGCCCGTCGAGCCAGCCGAGCACGTCGGTCACCGGCTCCGGTTCGACGTGCAGCGGGGTGCGGCCGGACGCGCGCACCCACCTGTCCCGGGCGGCCGGGAACCACGCGCGTTCCACTTTCCGGGAAAGCGCGCCCTTCGCGATTCCTTCATGGAAATTTTTCACGCTGGACATATCGGGCGGGGTGTCGAATCGCCAGCCGAACTGGTTTATCGCGGGTGTTCCGAGTCCCCGATGGCGCCGCATGAACAGATCGTCGGCGAATTCGAGTCGTGCTGAGCGGGAAATGACGCCTCCTGCGGTGGAAAACCCCGAGCGAAGGCGCGTTTCACCAGCTTGAAACAACGCGCGTCGAGGTGGTACCGATTGTGGCCAATGCTCGTCCGAGCATGAAACCGACAATGCGGTGACCATCAACACACTCGATTGGGCGTGTGTTGTGGGGATACTCTGCGGCCCTGCGGTCAACGGTGATTGCGCGTGGGGCACTTGCTGAAATACCGGGGGAGATCGCGACGTGGAATACACCGAATTAGCCGACTACCCGCTGCCCGACGGCGCGGTCACCACGTGGTCCCCGGTGTGCGCCCCGGAGTCGTGGACCGACGACGACCGCAGGCTCACCCACGACCACGAGGCGCACCTCGCCTCGGCCGCCGACGGCTCCTGGATCGGCTCGGTGCTGCGCATCCCGCTGCGCCACGACGCCGGAGCCCTGCGCCGCGCCCTGCGCGCCTGGATCGCCCGGCACGAGGCCCTGCGCACCACGGTCAGCCGCGACGGCGAGTCCTGGCGGCGCCACCTCGTCGCCGAGGACGCCGTGGACGTCGACCCGCAACCGCGCGGTGAGCTGACCGGTTCGGCCGCCCACGACCTCATCGCGGACTTCTTCGCCGGGGTCACCCCGGATCGCTGGCCGCACTGCCGTTTCGCCACCGTCGTCGGCGACGACGGGTTCGTGCTGGCCTTCGGCGCCGACCACAGCGTCATGGACGCCTACTCGCAGCTGCTGTTCTTCGGCGAGATCGTCGAGCTCTACGAGCGCGCGCTGGCCGGGGACCGCGACGGTGAGATGGCCGCGCTCGACGTCGGCAGCCACGTCGACCACAGCGCCGCCGCCCGCTCCCTGTCCGAGGTCGTCGACGCCGAGCACCCGGTGGTGGCGCATTGGCGCGAGTTCCTGCACGACGGCGAGTTCCCGGCGATGGAAGGCGCATCGCCGCAGGTCCCCGCGGCGTCGGAGCTGCCGCAGCACTCGCTGTCGCGGTGGGCGGTCCGGCCCGCCGACGCCGACCGCATGGAACGGCTGTGCTCGAACCTGGGCACCGGGCCGCAGTCGGGCGTGTTCGCCGCGATCGCCCTGGCGATGCGGGAGCGGACCGGCTCCGAGCGGCTGCGGTTCGTGCTGCCGATGCACACCCGCAGCGACCGGCGGCACGCCGGTGCCGTCGGCTGGTACGTGGGGCTGTGCCCGGTGGACGTCGACCTGGGTGGCGTCACCGACTTCGGCGAGGTCGTCGCCCGCACCCGCGCCGGCATCTCCGGTGGACGCGGTTGCGTGAAGACCTCCTTCGCCCGCGTCGCCGACATCCTGGAGCTGGACGCCGAGCCGCGCTTCGTCATGTCCTACGTGGACGTTCGCAAGGTGCCCGGCTCCGAGCGCTGGCCCGAGTGGAACGCCCGCGCCCTGCGCAGCCCCGAACCCAGCCGCGACGAGGTCTACCTGTGGCTGGTGCACTCCGACGAGGGCATCAGCGTCTCGGCCCGCTGCGGCCGCTCCGAGCGCTCGCTGCTCGCGGTCGAGAGCCTGATCACCGGGTTCGAGAAGACGTTCACCGAGGTCCTGGGCGCGCCCGAGGCGCTGGAGGTGGGTGCGTGAAGCTCGCCGCGATGGCCGACTGGCGCACCGCGCCCGGCCGCGTCCTGCGCTGGACGCCGACCGCCGCGGCCCGCGCGGCCGCCGCCGACGCCCCGGTCGATCCGGGCCCGCCGTCGGACCTGCAGTCGGATCACCTGGGCGCGTTCCGCGCCTTGGGGCGCAACCGGGCGTGGACCGGGGTGGCCACCGACGTCGACGGCGACCTGGACCGGGCCGCGATGACCCGCGCCCTGCGGCGGCTCGTGCGCTCCCACGGCGGTTTCCGCACCTGGTTCGACCTGTCCGGTCAGGAACCGGTGCGTCACCTGGTGCCCGCCGACGCCGTCGACTTCGAGGTCGAGGAGGTCCCTGTCGAGGAGGTCTCTGCCGGGGAGGGGGACTGGGATTCGGCGCTGCAGGAGCACCTGGCCGCGCGCTTCGACGAGGAGTGCACGCCCGACTCCTGGCCCGGGTTCGCCCTCGGGGTCGTCGAGCGGCCCGGCGGGTTCGGCCTGTTCTGGGGCTGCGACCACGCCTTCACCGACGGTGCCTCGCAGATCCTGCTCGGCTCCGAGCTCGCCGACCTCTACGCCGCCGAGCTCGCCGAGCCCGGTGGACCGGAGATCGTCGAGGGCGCGCTGCCGAAACCCGAGGAGCGCGGGGACTTCCGCGACTACGTGGAGGAACAGCGCGAGGCCGCAACGGGTTTCACCGCCGATTCGCCGGAGGTTCGCGAGTGGGTGCGGATGGTGTCGTCCCACGGCAACCGGCTGCCCCGGTTCCCGCTGCCGCTGGGGCTCGGCGAAGGCGAGAAGGCGCCGGTGCGCATCCGCACCCTCACCTTCCTCGAAGGCGACGAGGTCGCCGCGTTCGACCGGGCTTGCAAGGAGGCGGGTGCGCGGATCAGCGGCGGGGTGTTCGCGGCGGTCGCCGCCACCGAGCGGGAGCTGGCCGGGCGGGACCGCTACTTCGGCATGACGGTGCTCAGCACCCGCGATCGCGGCCCGTACTCGCGGTCGCAGGGCTGGTTCTGCACGTTCGCCCCGGTCGAGTTCGAGGTCGGCGACGCCGGTTTCGGCGAGCTCGCGCACCGCGCGCAGGAGGCGCTGCGCCACGCCAAGCGGCTCGCGCAGGCGCCCGTTCACCTGGTCGTCGACACCCTGCTGCGCAGCGGCACCTGCACCCCGGCCGACATCGGCAGCCCGCAGCTGCTCTCGTACCTGGACCTGCGCTGGTTCCCCGGCGCGGGCCGCCCGGCGGACGAGCGCGGAGTGCACTTCACCGGCACCGGGCGCACCTCCAACGCCTCCATGTGGATCAACCGGGACGCGGACAGCCTCTACCTGCTGGCCCAGGTCCCCGACACGGACCAGGCCCACGACGCGGTCGAGACCTACCACCACCGCCTGCGGGAGACCTTCCGCAGCGCAGCCACCTGACCGTGCACGTCACCGCGGCCGACCTCTGGCGAATCGCCCCGGGCGACGTCCGCGCCTGGACAGCCGTCCCGACCGGCTCGACCCCGGAGCCGGCGCCCCTCTCCATCAACCAGCGCAACCACCTCGCCTCCGCGGCAGCGGGCCACCCCGCGATCTGGCTGGCAGCCACCTTCGAGGTGGAAGGCCCGATCGACGAGCGATCCCTCACCGAAGCCTTCAAAGCCCTCCTCACCAGGCACGATTCCCTGCAGTACGAGTTCAACCCCGACACCGCCACCGCCCTCCGCCACGACCCCGGCCACCTGACCGTCCGCCCGATCCCCCTCCCACCCGCGTCGAACAGCGCAGGCGTCGAGGCGCCGCGGGTGCGGGCGTTGCTGGACCGGGAGTGCGCGCCGTCGACGTTCCCGGCGTTCGCGCTGGTAGCGGTGTCGCGACCGGGGCGTTCGACGGTGGTGTGCGGATTCGACCACGCGCACGTGGACGCTCACTCGATCGCGTTGATCGCGAGGGATCTTCACGCGCTCTACACCGGGGCCGAGCTACCGGTGGCGGGGAGCTTCGCCGCGCGGGTCGCGGGGTGGTCGCGGCCGTCCGAGGCGTCCGGGCCCGCGATGGCGAGTTGGCGCGAGTTCCTGGACGCCGTTGATCACCGGTTGCCGGTGTCGCCGGTGAGGACCGGTGTGCCGGAAGGGGGAACGGCGGAGCAGGTCACGGATCGGCGGCTGCTGGCCGATTCCGGGACCGTCGCCGCGCTGAGCGAGGTCGCCCGCGGATCGGGCACCACGACCTTCGGGGCATTGCTGTCGACGATGGCCTCCGCCGTGGGGGAGGTGCTGCCGGTGCTGGTGCCGGTGCAGACGCGGGAGCCGGAGGACGCCGACGCGGTCGGCTGGTTCACCACCACGGTCCCGGTCTGGGCCGATCCCGACCTGGCCCGCATGGGTGAGCACCTGCGCCGAGCCCGCGAGCGAGCCGAACCGCCGCTGGACCAGGTCCTCGCCTCGCTCCCGCGACCGTTGCGCGCCGACCGCCGCGACGTGTTCATGGTCTCCTACATCGACTACCGAAGGATCCCGAAAACCCCAGCAGCGCAGCACGTCTCAGGAACAGCACCCGCAGACGACGTCCAGCTCTGGCTCTCCCGCACCGACGACGGCGTTCACGTCCGCACCCGCTACCCGAACACCCCCGGAGCTCACCGCGGGGTCACCTCACTGCTGGAGACCTGGTCGTCCGAAATCCGAAAAGCCGTGCGGCAGTAGCGGATCAGCTCCCGCGCAGCAGCGCTCGCGCCAGGTCGCGAGGCGAGCGCCAGCAGTGCGGGCTCGCGGGCATCGGTGATCGGCAGCGGCGTGAGCGCGTCGAACTCGGCCGCCATCGACTCGCTGAGGACCGCCACGCCGAGCCCGCGCGCCGCCAGATCCGCGATCGCCCCCGCCGCACTCGCCTGCAACGCGATCACCGGCTCGACGCCGCGCGTCGCGCAGGCCCGGTCGAACACCGCCCGCAGCCCGGTGCCCGGCGGCATGCACACCACGGGGTGCGCGGCGAGCTCAGCGAGCGACACCTCTGGTCCGACCAGCTCGTGACCCGGTGGGACGGCCGCGACCAGCGGTTCCGCGACGACCGTGAGGCAGTCCAGCCCCTCGGGCCGGGTCTCGGTGCCGATGAGCGCGAGGTCGAGCGACCCGGTGCGGACGTCGTGGACGAGCCGGTCCGAGTTGTCCTCCCGCAGCGACAGCTCCACCCCCGGATGCGCCTCGTGGAAGGCCGCCAGGGCGTCGAACAGCGGCGTCACCGCGCACCCGATGACCATCCCGATGCCGAGATTCCCGCGCAGCAGCCCGGTGATCTCCCCGACGGCCTGCCCCACGGCTCCCGCCGCGGCGAGCGCCGCCCGCGCGTGCTCCAGCGCGGCCTCGCCCGCCGCGGTCAGCTCCGCCGACCGCCCGGACCGGTCGAACAGCTCGGTCCCCAGCTCCTTCTCCAACCGGCGGATCTGCGCGCTCACCCCGGACTGGCTGATGTGCACGCGCTGCGCCGCCCGGGTGAAGTTCCGCTCCTCGGCCACGGCCACGAAGTACTCCAGCTGCCGCAAGTCCATAACCGTTGATTCTAGTACCCATCACAACCATCTGTTGGACTTCTACCTGAGCTCGGAGCAGCCTGGACCCAGAACCCGAGAGGAGACAACGCCATGCGCGAGAAGGCCCGCGAACCCGAAGACCTCACCCGCCTGTTCGTCGAGCGCAGCAACGCCGGAGACGCCGAAGGCGTCGCCGAGCTCTACGAACCCGACGCCGTCATGGCCTACCCGCCCGGCGAAACCACGGTCGGGCGCGCGGCCATTCGAGCTCTCTGGCAGGAGGTCCTCGCCCACAACCCCCACTTCGAACCGGAGCCGCCGCTGCCGACCCTCATCAGCGGCGACATCGCCCTCACCGCCACTCCGCCCCAGGACGGCACGGGTGCTCGCGCCCAGGTCGCCCGCCGCCAACCCGACGGCACCTGGCTCCGCCTCCTCGACCAACCCGAATTCCGCCCACCCGAGTGAACCTCCACGCCCACCACGTCGAAAACCGCGGTTTTCACGCGACGAAAACCGCTGTTTTCGACGCGCGAATGCTGCGGTTTTCGCGCGACGAATGCTGCGGTTTTCGTTGTCAGGGGGTGCTCGGGTGGGCGAGCCAGAGGTGGTCCTGGGCTCTGGTCATGGCCGTGAGGCGGCGGCGTTGGTGGGTTTCGCGGTCTTCGAGGGAGTCCGGTGGAGGAGCGGGTTCGAGCGGGAGGAAGACGGAGCGGAACTCGGACCCCTTGGCGTGCAAGTAGGTTCCGACGAGCGTGTCGGTGGTGTCGCGGCCGTCCCACTCGGCCAGCGGTCGGGCGGCGACGCCGGCATCGCGGAGGACGCGCAGCCAGTGGTCGGCCGCGGCGTCGGTCTCGGTGATGACGGCCGCCGACGAGTCGTCGTCGAGGGCGAGCAGGGCGCCGAGCAGGGCGCGCTCCTGGTCGTGGCCGTGCCACTCGACGACCTTGCCGCCGCCGCGGACCGGCAGCGCCGCGCTCAGCGGCAGCGACGGGCCCTCGTCGAACCGGTTGATCGCCTCCACCTGACCCGCGCGCTCCAGCACCATCGCCCGGTTGCGGTAGTCGTTGCGCAGCGCCTCGCCGCGCCCGTGCAGCGAGATCCCGGCCTCGGACGGCCGCCAGCCGCCCGCCAGGACCTGCTGCTGACCGTCGCCGACCAGCAGCAGCTGGTCCGGCCCGGCCCCGCTGATCGCGTGCGCCAGCCGCAGCCCGGTCAGCGTGAGCTCCTGCGCCTCGTCGACGACCACGCCGGTGTACTGCCGGGGAAGCGGGCGCCGCTCCAGCTCGGCCAGCGCGCGCTTGAGCACGTCGTTGTGGTCGAACACGCCCCGCTCGGACAGCTCCCGCTCGTACTCGCAGTAGAAGCGCCAGGCGTGCGACCGGAAGTCCGACGGCAGCTGCCCGCCCCGGCCCTTCCGCGACACCGTCCGGTAGGCGTCGAACGACGAGATCCCGCGGCCCTTGATCACCCGGTCGATCTCGTCCCGCCAGTACTCCCGCGAGTTCCGCATCCCGTGCAGCACCACGTCCCGCGACCACACCGCGTCGAACGCGCGCCGCACCTCCCGCTCGTCGACCTCGGCCGCGCGCCCGCGCCCGGCCAGCAGGTCCCGCGCCCACGCGTGCAGCGAGCTGAACTCGATCTGCCCGGCGAGCTCCGGTGCCATCTGGTCGAACCGCACCGCAGCGCGCGCCGCGACCCACGGAAGCGGTGAGGTGCACAGCAGCTTGCCGTCGCCGCGCCGCGCCAGGTACGCGAGCCGGTGCAGCGCCAGCGTCGTCTTGCCGGTGCCGGCGGGGCCGCTGATCTGCGCAGGACCCGAGTAGCTGCGCCGCACCGCGCCCAGCTGCGCGTCGTCCAGGAAGTACCGCCAGTCCCGGAACGGCCGCCGCGTCGACGGCGCCACCGGTTCCTGCAGCACCTCGGGAACGCTGCCGCGCTGACGCGGGATGCGCTGCGAGTTCCACATGATCGGCGTCAGGTCGAACGTGCGGCTGTCCAGGTGCCTGGCCAGCGCCAGCGCCTCGTCGGAGGTCAGGATCCGCTCGCCGCGCTTGAGCAACCGGTCCAGCTCGTCCTCGGTGATCGCCAGGTGGTCGGTGCTGCGGCCCTTGCGGCCGGTGTGCTCGATCGGGTGCACCACGACCGCGCGCAGCACCGACTCGCTGAGCATCCCGGACCCGATCGAGGCGCCCGCCAGCAACTCCGCGGTCCACACGAACGCGGCGCGCGAGTCCTCCCAGTCCGGCTCCGCCTCCCGCAGCAGCACCACCAGCACCCCCATCCGGCCGACCAGCACCAGGTCCGGGCGCTGCCGGGGGGTGTGCGGTGCGAACTGGTTGAGCAGCGGGTACCAGCCGTTGTCCCGTTCGGCGGCGAAGCGGTGCAGCACCCGCTTCTGCCACGACGGCAGCGGCCGGTCCCGCAGCTGCACCTCCGCTTCGCGCCGAAGCAGTTCCTGGCGGTGGTGGAAGGTCCCGGTCACGGCGCCTCCTGTTCCCACAAGGCCTGGTCGCGCGCAGCGATGGACACGGTCGGTATCGACATTAATGCGTTGCGTGGCGAATTCGAGCGTGTCGGGACGTCATCACCTGGATGTCGCAGGAGGCTGATCGTTGACGAGGAATTCGAGCGTCGAGATCGGCAGCGCCCCGTGCCCGAGGACCGCGTCGTGGAACCGGCGGATGTCGAACTCCGCGCCCAGCCGCTGCCGCGAGGTCTCCCGGATCCGCTCCAGCTCCAACCGCCCCACCAGGTACGACAGCGCCTGAGCGGGGTAGACGATGTAGCGGTCGACCTCGGAAGCCGCCTCCAGGTCGGACAACGTGGTGCTGGAGATCATCGTCTCCAGCGCGCGCTGCCTGCTCCAACCGAACTCGTGCAGCCCGGTGTCGACCACCAGCCGGGCCGCGCGCAGCAGGTCCTGCACGACCATGCCCAGCCGCATCAGGTCGTCGGAGTACAGCCCCATCTCGTCGGCCAGCCGCTCGGTGTAGAGCCCCCAGCCCTCGGCGTAGGCGTTGAACTCGGCGATCCTGCGCAGCAGCGGCAGCTCGGTGAGCTCCTGAGCGAGGCTGACCTGGAGGTGGTGGCCCGGCACGACCTCGTGGAAGGCGATCACCTCGGACGCGAACCGGGGCCGCTGCTCGGCCCGCAGCGTGTTGGCGAAGTACACGCCCGGCCGGGACCCGTCCAGCGCCGGCCCCATGTAGAAGCCGATCGGGGTGCTCTCCGACGGCGTGCCCGGCACCGGCCGCACCTCGCACGGTTGCTGCGGCAGCTTCCCGAACCAGCCCGGCGCGGCCTGCTCCGCCTTGGTGATGGCCGCGCGGGCGGCGGCCAGCATCTCCTCGCCGTCGTTCCAGCACAGCGACGGATCGGTCTGCATCCGGTGCAGCACCGCCTCCGGGTCGGGCTCGTTCCAGATCCGGGCGCCGAGCGTGGAGATCTCCGCGCGCAGCGACGCCAGCTGCGCCCGGCCGATCTCGTGCAGCTCGGCCGGGGTGCGCTCGGTGGTGGTGTGGGCGTGGATCAGCCGCTGGTAGATCTCGTGCCCCTCGGGCAACCAGCGCAGGCCCGGCCGGTCGTCGCCGCGCGCGTGCGGCGCGATCTCGCCCGCCAGCACCTCCCGGTACTCGGCCAGCGCCGGGTTCACGACCTCGTCGATCAAGCGTTTCCGCTGGTCGGCGAGGTCGTCGGGGAGCTGCTGGGTGAGCAGCGGGTCCTGGTCGGGATGAGCCAGGTGGGAGTCGAGGTGCGCGACCGCGTCGTCGAGCAACGAGCGCACCGGGACCCGTCCGGCACGCACGCCCTCGCGGTGGCGCTGGGCGGCCGCGGCGGTGAAGTCGGGGATGCGGGCGATGCGCCGCAGGTAGTCCTCGCCCTGCTGCCGCCCGCTCACCGGTACCTGCCCGAGGAGGAACAGCAGGCCCGCCACCGGCGCGAACATGTTCCCGCTCAGCGTGTACTCGGGAGAGCGGGAGTCGAGCCGGTCGACGGTGGACTGCGCGTGCTGCACGACGACCGCGATGGTCAGCCGGTCCTCCAGCCCGCAGTGGGTGGTGTCGACGGCCATCGCGCGCACCCGGATGTCCTCGGCCCGCTCGCGGTGGGAGAGCTCGGCGGCAGCGGAGATGTCCGGCAGCAGGTGGTCGCGGCCGGGCAGGCCGTAGAGCGAGGCACCGATCGGATCGGCGTCCAGGTCCAGGTCCAGGAGTTCGTCGGCGAGCTGATCCGGGGTCGTCACGGACCAATCGTGCCCCTTCGGGCCGACATCCGGCAGGGCATCCGGTCCTGCGTTCGAGCGAGGGACAATGGCCGTGTGGACCCGCTGCACGATCCGGACGACGAAACCCTCCTCGACCCCAGGCAGGCCCGAGACCTGGCCGGGCTGGTCGAAACCGCCCGTCTGGCCTCGGCCGTGGTCCGCTACGGCGTGCGCACCCGGGTGGGTGTGGGGACGGTGGTGCTCAACCAGGACAACCCGCTGCCGGTCGCCAACCACGCGTGCGCGCTGTGGGGCACCGGCGCGCAGGTCGCCGGCACGCTGATGGAGCTGGAGCAGGTGTTCGCCGAGGCCGGGCGCTCGGAGGCCGTCGTCTACGCCTCGCCGACGACCGTCGGGGAGATCGAGGGCATCGCCGACGACGCGCTGTGGCGCGCGGTCGAGGAGCAGGTGGTGCTGCTGCACCGCGACCGGGGCTTCAGCCGCGGCGTCGCCAGGCCCGTCGAGGACCGGGACCTGGAGGGCGTCGTCGAGCTCTACGCCGACGAGACCGGCCTGTCGGAGGAGGGCGAGCAGCGCCTGGCCCGCCACCTCGGCCACCGCGCGGACGAGAACCGGGCCGTCCTGCTCGTCGTCGACGACCCGGGCGTGGACCGCATCGCCGGGTTCGTCCAGGGCTTCGTCGAACGCGGCGTGGGTCTGATCGAGCAGGTCGTGGTGCGCCCGGGCCGCCGCAGGCGCGGCTACGGGCACGACCTGGTCACCGAGGCGGCCGAGGAGCTGCGCCGGATGGGCGCGCTGCTCGTCGCGGGCCACGCCGAGGAGGGCGGCACGGCGCAGCGCTTCGCCGAGGCCACCGGTTTCGAGGTCGCCTACGGCGTCACCGCCTACGCGCGCCGCATCGACGACCTCCTCTGACCACCCGTCCCGGCATGTGGACTGGACCAGCCGGGTGAGGTGCGCGCCACGAAATCGCCCCGGCGGAATTTCGGGGGTACCGGGCGGCGTTGGGGTTCTTGGCTCGGACTGTCGAGAATTCGGGGAGGAACCCTGTGGCCAGCGGCGCAGCGTCGGAGAAGACCAGCAGGGGCCCAGGGATCAGCGACCTTCCCCGGGAGATCTGGATCCTCGTCGCGGGCAGTTTCATCGTCGCCGTCGGCATGGGGATCGTCGCTCCCGCGTTACCGGCGTTCGCCACGAGTTTCGACGTCGGGGTGACCGCGGCCGGGTTCATCGTCAGCGCCTTCGCGATGATGCGGCTGATCTTCGCGCCGCTGAGCGGGCGCCTGGTCTCGGCGGCGGGCGAGCGCACGATCTACGTCATCGGCATCACGATCGTGGGCATCAGCAGCACCGCGTGCGCCTTCGCCGACTCCTACTGGCAGCTGCTGGTGTTCCGGGCGCTCGGCGGCATCGGGTCGACGATGTTCACCGTCTCCGGCGTCGGCCTGCTGATCCGGTTGTCGCCGCCGCACCTGCGCGGACGCGCCTCCGGCTTGTGGGCGACGAGCTTCCTGCTGGGCAACATCTCCGGTCCGATCGTCGGTGGTCTGATGGTCGGGTACTCGCTGCGGCTGCCGTTCGTCACCTACGGCATCGCCCTGTTCGGCGCGGCCTTCCTCGGCTGGTTCATGCTGCGCAAGTCGACCCTGGCGGCTCCGCTCGGCGACGACGCCACCCCGGCGATGCCGCTCGGCGAAGCCCTGAGGATGCGCTCCTACATCGCCGCGCTGCTGTCGAACTTCGGCACCGGCTGGGCGGTGTTCGGCGTCCGGATCGCGCTGGTCCCGCTGTTCGTGGTGGAGGCGCTGAAGGCGCCGCAGTCGATGTCGGGCATCGCCCTGTCGGTGTTCGCCGCGGGCAACGCGGGCGCGCTGCTGGTGTCCGGGCGGATGGCTGACCGGCACGGCCGCAAGCCGCTGGTGCTGATCGGCCTGGTCGTGCAGGGCGTGGCGACGGCGTCGCTGGGCTTCACCGACTCGGTGCCGCTGTTCCTGGCGGCGTCGCTGATCGCGGGCATGGGTGCGGGCGTGCTCAACCCGGCGCAGAACGCGGCGGTCGCCGACATCATCGGCGGCAACCGGCGCGGCGGCACGGTGCTGGCGACCTTCCAGCAGTCGGCGGACCTGGGCGCCATCCTCGGACCGCTGATCGCCGGAGCCCTGGCCGACACGGTGTCCTACCAGGCGGCGTTCCTGGTCACGGGCGCCACGGCGGCCCTGGGCCTGCTGGCCTGGGTCGGCGCCCCGGAGACCCGGCCGCGCCCGGAGTCCGACCCGGAGCCGCAGCGCGCCACCGCCTGAGGTGTCGATCCCGCCCGGGTCGGGTACTCATGGGGTGACGCCGCGGGCGTCGTGGTGACCCCTGCCCGATGCGGGAGGACGACATGAACACCACCGGGATTCCCGGACATGAGCTGACCGAGGACCTGCTGCTGCGGGAGCTCGGGCACCTGCACCGGACGCGCAACGAGACGTTCCTGCACGGCTCTCCGGACGCGCTGCGCGAGCACACGGCCCGCACGTTCGAGCTGGAGCAGGAGTACCTGCGCCGTCACCCGGAGCGCGAGGTCGATCCGCGTCGCACGCGCGACGGTGCCCGAGGGGAGCCGCAGCATGCCTAGTCCACGCGTGGTGATCATCGGTGGCGGGCACGTGGGCCTCACCCTGGCGCTGCGGCTGCAGAAGAAGCTCGACGCGGGTGAGGCGAGGGTGACCGTCATCGACACCCAGCCGCACATGACCTACCAGCCGTTCCTCCCGGAGGCCGCGGCCGGTTCGCTGGAACCCCGCCACGTGGTGGTGCCGCTGCGGGAGGCGCTCAAGCGCTGCGAGGTGCTGACGGCTCAGGTCAGCACGATCGACCACGCGAACCGGTGCCTGACGGCGACGTTGGGCGACGGCAAGGTCGAGCAGCTCGGCTACGACATCCTGGTTCCGGTGCCGGGTTCGATCTCCCGCGCGCTGCCGATCCCGGGCCTGGCGGAGCAGGGCGTCGGGTTCAAGACCATCGGCGAGGCGATCTACCTGCGCAACCACGTTCTGTCCAGGTTGGACATCGCCGCGAGCACGGAGGACGAGCGGCTGCGCCGGAGGCTGCTGACGTTCCTGTTCATCGGCGGCGGTTACGCGGGCATCGAGGCGCTGGCGGAGCTGCAGAGCATGGCCCGCTACGCGATCCGCAGCTACCCGCAGCTGTCCGAGCACGACATGCGCTGGGTGCTGGTGGAGGCGATGGGCCGGATCATGCCGGAGGTCAGCCCGCCGATGGGCGAGTACACCCGGCGGCAGCTGGAGAGCCTGGGCATCGAGGTCAAGCTCAACACCACCGCGAACTCCCTTGTGGACGGACGCGTGGAGCTCTCCGACGGCGACGTCTTCGACTCGGACACGATCGTCTGGACGGCGGGCGTGAAGCCGCACCCGATGCTGGAGGACAGCGACCTGCCGCGAGATGCCAAGGGCCGCTTGGAGTGCACGACGAGACTGCAGGTCAAGGGCACCGACGATGTCTTCTCGGCGGGCGACTGCGCGGCGGTGCAGGACCTCACCAGCAGCGACCCGGAGGCGTTGACGAGCCCGTCGGCGCAGCACGCGGTCCGGCAGGCGAAGCTGCTGGCGGACAACATCATCGCCCAGCTGCGCGGCGAACCGCTGCACGAGTACCGGCACAAGCACGCGGGCTCGGTCGCGGGCCTGGGCCTGTTCCGCGGCGCGGCCGAGGTCTACGGCATCAAGCTCAAGGGCCTCCCGGCGTGGCTGCTGCACCGCGCCTACCACCTGATGAAGATGCCGACGGCCTCCCGCAAGGCCCGCATCCTCGGCGACTGGCTCCTGGAACTCCCGTTCCACCGCCAGGTCGTGGCCCTGGGCGAACTCCACGACCCGAGAGCGGAGTTCGTGAAGGCCGCCAACACCAGAGGCCTCCCGCAACCCCGAGGGACCACAGCCGCAGGATGATCGAAGTGACCGTCCTCACGGAGCTCCGAGGACTCCGTGAGGACGGCACCCCTCCGGGATCGATCCGGGTAATGTTTCCCCAGGTCAGGAGGGATTCAAGGGAGCTCGACGCACTAATGAGACCCCCCTGAAAACGCCCCCGAACGACTGTTGTACTGTATTGGCACACGAGATGAGCGGGACGGAAACGAACCGAACACCTCGGAAAACAGAACAAGGGGCTGTGGCGCAGCTGGTAGCGCACTTGACTGGCAGTCAAGGGGTCACGGGTTCGAATCCCGTCAGCTCCACCCTCAAAGTAGGCCGGTTATCCTGGAGAAGTCCAAGGTAACCGGCTTGCTTGTTGTTCCAGTGCGGCCGGTCCGTCGTGATCATGCCTAGCGCGTTCGTGGACGACCTGTGGACCAAATCGCTCTAGATCAGCTGGCTTCGGCCTGCGGAGCGTGGTCCGTGCGACGCGAGTGGAGCGGGAGCAGGCACCCCGCCCAGGACGTGCTACGGACAGGGCCGCTACATCAACCCGCATCGGCCGGGTGACGGGCGGGCGGGGTCGTAGCCCAGGCGACGGCGTCGTCGAGTTCGTCGTACCCGAACCGCCGCACTTCGGCCCGGACGAAGTGATTCGCAAGATGAGGCACGAGGCCGGCCAGCTTGCTGTCAGCCGCCAGCGCGACCTTCCTGATCTTCCGATGATGGTCCCGGACGAACCGCACGTGCCCGAGCAGGCTTCCGACGTTCTCCCAGCCCGGAAACTCGCGAGCGTGCACCACAACACCGGCCAGCTCATCGTGGGTTTCGAGCCAGCTGTCCGCGGTCTGCGCCAACGCGTCGAAGTCCGGTGCACGCAGCGGCTGCGTGACCTCAACCACCAGAACCTGGGACTCCGACAGGAGATGGTGGGACACGCCGGGTCCTTCGGGCAGCGAAGCCAGCCAGCGCAGGGCCTCCTCGCGGTCGTGGCTGCCGAAGACACGTACAGGGCAGGGCATCAGAAACCCCATGAGGCGGGTCGACTCGCGAATCCAGCCGGTGTCGCTGACGATCGCGCACCCCTCGAACAGCCGCATGGCGCCGATCCCGACCTTGAGGTCTTCCCACCCCGCTGCCGGGGTGAACGATTGGAATTCCGGGCCGAACTCGTACAGGAACCGGATACGGCGACCTTCCCTGCGCGCATCATCGACCAGCGGCTCGATCACCGTTTCGTAGTCTTCTTTCGACACCGTGCCGATCGCCTTCACGGCATCGACTCCGGCAGGCGCGTCTTGGGCCCTTTCCAGCATGCCATTCTCCTCTCGGTACCCAGTGCGATGTGGAGAGCGGCCTCGGCCGGGGCTGGCGCTCATCCTCGCGCCCGAAATCAATTCATATCGTTCTTGTCCTCAGACCGCCTCATCGTGGCAGCATGTCCAGATCTCCGCGACCGGCACCGTGATCGACGTTCTTCGTCGCGCTGGTTGTTCGGACGGCACGACGTGCTGGCCACGAATCACCTCGCCCGCGCCCTGTTTTCGCCGGTGCTGGCGCGACGGCCGGCGAGCACCGCGCGATTCCTGTACCTGGAACCCGAGGCGGGCGCGCGCGTTCTTCGTCGACCACGACCGCATCACCTGGGAGGTGGCCGCAAAACTGCGCGTGGAAGTCGGCCGCGCCCCGCACGACGAGCAGCTGACCGCCCTCGTCGGCGAGCTCGCCGAACCCGGCCTTCTCCTCAACGTCTGCACGGCCGGCGCGGACGGCCTCGCCGTCCTGGGCGCGTGGGGATCGGGGAAAGCGGGTAGCCCTCGCGTGGACCGTGCATCAGCGACGAGGGACGGAGTGGTCATGACCAGGAGAGATGACATGCGGGTCGCCAAGGCGCTGCAGGGGCTCGAGTTCCCCGCCGACCGCGATCAGATCCTCGATTTCGCCACCGACCGCGAGGCCGACGCGGAAACCCTCAGCGCGCTCCGGTCCATCCCCTCCGCGCGGTACGCCAGCAAGGACGAGGTCGTGCACGCGGTTCCCCAGGAACCCGAGGGCGATGCCCCGGGTGGTACCGCACGCGGCTGACTTCGCGTTCGCAGGCCGTCGAGCGCCCCCGGAGCTATCGTGACCGGCATGGTCCGGGGGCTGGCTCTTCTCGTGTTCGCACTGGTGGCGGCGGCGTGCGGGACCACCCCGCCGCCACCACCCGCTCCCAGCGCGCCCCCTCCCAGCACGCCTGCGCCGAGTCCCGCCCAGCCGCCGCCCCCTGCGCCGTCGCCCCCCGCGCTTCCGGTGAAGCAGGCTCCCGACGGGTTCGTGCGGTTGCGGGATGTGGATTCCTCGATCTTGGAGGACGTGCGGTACGCGACTCCGCACAACTTCACCGGGGATCCCGTGCCCGGGTACGACGAGCCGATGTGCGTGCTGACCCGGCCGTTGGCGGAGGCGTTGCACCGGGCTCAGCAGCAGCTCGTGCCCGAGGGGTATTCGCTGAAGGTGTACGACTGCTACCGGCCGCAGCAGGCCGATGACCGGTTCGTCGAGTGGGCGCAGAACGACGACCACCGGATGAAGGACGAGTTCTACCCGGGCCTGGCCAAGTCGGAGCTGTACTCGGCGGGCTACATCGCCGAGAACTCCGGGCACAGCAGGGGGAGTTCCGTCGACCTGACGCTGGTGCGGTTGCCCGCCGCGCCGCAGCGGCCCTACGTGCCCGGTGAACCGCTGCACCCCTGCACCGACCCCGTCGGTGAGCGGTTCCCGGACAACGGCGTCGACATGGGCACCGGGTTCGACTGCTTCGACGACCGCGCGCACACCGACGACCCGCGCATCACGGGGGAAGCGCGGGCCAACCGGGACGTGCTGCGCGACGCGATGACCTCCGTCGGGCTGCAGGGCTACTCGGGTGAGTGGTGGCACTTCAACCTGCCCGACGAGCCGTTCCCCGGCGAGTACTTCGACTTCCCCGTCAACAGCGCGGCTTTCCGCTGATCGGGCGGTTCGGACCAAGTTCGTCGTTGCGCGACGCAACTTTCGCGGTGGTGCGTCGTTGACCATCCCGACATGACACGCACGGGTCGCCTCGCGGCCCGATCGACTTGCGC
The DNA here is from genome assembly GCF_029952525.1 of Saccharopolyspora ipomoeae. GTDB lineage: Bacteria > Actinomycetota > Actinomycetes > Mycobacteriales > Pseudonocardiaceae > Saccharopolyspora > Saccharopolyspora ipomoeae. The sequence goes on along the minus strand of NZ_JASAOF010000008.1, from coordinate 133,301 downwards.
AGTTCGCACCATCCAAAGACGCAGGGAGCGACCCGCAAATGCCCCGATCCGTCCTGCCGGCGCGCGGAATCATCACCGCGGCCGCGTTGTCGCTGGTCATCGCCGGTGTGCAGGCAGCACCCGCGCTGGCCGACGAGGCGCCGACCACGCCGCCGATGGTCAGCGCCGACTTCTACGACCCGCCCGCCGAGCTCCCCGACGCCGACGGCGCCCTGGTGCGCACCGAGCCGCTGCCGCTGGCGCTGAGCCTGCCCAGCATCGGCGGCCAGCGGCTGCCCGGAACGGCGACGCGGCTGATGTACAAGACCACCGACTCCACCGGCAAACCCGCCGCGGTGACCGGGGCTTACATCGAACCCGCAGCTCAGTGGCGCGGCGAAGGTCCGCGGCCGGTGGTGGCCGTGGCGCCCGGGACGATGGGGCAGGGCGACTCCTGCTCGGCGTCGATGGGCCTGGAGCGGCCGATCTCGCTCAACGGCGACTCGGTGTCGGTCGGCTACGAGGACATCGCGATCTACCGGCTGCTCGCCGAAGGCGCCGCCGTGGTCGTCACCGACTACGTCGGGCTGGGCACCACCGACCGGCTGCACACCTACGTCAACCGGATCGACGGCGGGCACGCGGTGCTCGACGCGGTCCGCGCGGCCCGGTCGCTGCCCGGCACCTCGATCACCCCGGACTCGCGGGTCGCCCTCTACGGCTACAGCCAGGGCGGCGGCGCCACCGGATCGGCGGCCGAGCTGCAGCCGACCTACGCCCCCGACGTCCCGCTCGCCGGCGCCTACGTCGGTGCACCGCCCGCGAACCTCACCGAGGTCATCGGCGGCATCGACGGCAGCGCCCTGGTCGGGGCGCTCGGCTGGTCGCTCAACGGCTTCATCCAGGCCAACCCCGAGCTGCAGCCCATCGCCGACGAGTACCTCAACGAGGACGGCAAAGCCGCGCTGGAGGACCTGTCGACCTCCTGCATCGGCGACGGCATCTTCCGCTACGCCTTCGGCCGCAGCTCGCAGTGGACCACCACCGGGCAGACCCTCGGCGAGGTCGTCGACGCCGAACCCGCGGTGCGCGATGTACTCGACGAGCAGCTGATCGGCACCCACCAGCCCGCCACCGCGGTCCGCGTGGCGACCGGCGTGCAGGACGACATCGTGCCGCACGAGCAGGCCCGCCAGCTCGCCGTCGACTGGTGCGACGCGGGCGGCGACGTCACCTACGCGCCCGTCCAGATCCCCGACCTGGGCAAGGGGCTGCTGACCAACCACCTGGTCCCGCTGCTCACCGACCAGGGCGCGGCCATCTCGTGGCTCACCGACCGCCTCAACGGCACGCCCGCCACCAACAACTGCAGCACCCTCCCGGAACAACCCTGACGCGCAACGGGGCCGCGCCCCTCGCGGCCCCGTTCGCAGGGTCCGGCCGACGCTGGAGTTGATCTCGGATGTGCTGCGAGGACAGTTTTTCCTCGAATCACCCATGATCGATGTCCGTTTTGCCCGGACAGTTCTCACTAAAACTGTCACCTGGCGACCCTCGTGCCCTCGCCAGGCGGCGAACACCGCGCTCCTTCGAAGGGTTCGTGCGGAGCCGCGTGCGCTCGTGGATCGTGACTTGAGGGTGCCGCAGCGGCATGGGTTACACCTGCTCTCGGGAACACGTCCGGGAGGAAGACCATGCACCACGACCTGCTGATCGTCGAAGACCTGATGTTGCTGCTGCTCCACGACGAGCACGGCACCATCGCCGGGGCCGGGACCCTGCACCACACCCTCGGCGGGGCGATGCTCGTCGAACTCGCGCTGCGCGGTGCGATCGAGACCGAGGAAGGCGGGGCGAGCCTCAACGGCCCCCGGGTCCGGGCGGTGGAGGGCGCGGTGCTCGACGACCCGCTGCTGCGGTCGGCTCACGCCGAGGTTGCGCGGAAAACCCAACGCGCGCAACCACTCCTGAACGGAGTCGGCGGCGGGCTGCGGGAAACGGTGATCGACCGGCTCGTCGAGCGCGGCCTGATCCGCCGTGAGCAGAAGCGGGTGCTCGGGGTCTTCCGCACGACCACGTGGCCGGCCGAGGACACCCGGCACGAGGCGGAGCTGCTGGCCCGGGTGCGCGCCGTCCTCGAAGACGGCGAGGAACCCGATCCGCGCACGGCCGCGGTGATCGCGCTGGTGTCGTCGAGCGGCGCGCTGCCCGGGCTCCACCCGAACCCGAAGTGGTCGAGCCGGGTCGCCACGCGGGCCAAGGAGATCGAGCGGGGCAACTGGGGCGCGACGGCGGTGAGCGCCGCCGTCACCCGGACCGCGGCGGCCCTGGCCGCCTCGACCGCGGCGGTCAGCGTCGCCGTCTTCACCGCGGTGCAGTAGCCCGAACAGCGGTGCGAAGGTGCGGCGGAGCGGGGGCGGCGGGGGCAGAATCGGGGCACCTGCGACCGAGGGAGGGCCGTCGCGATGGTGTTGCCCGCTCTGCCCGACGAGACGTTCCGGCGCGTGCTGTGCGTCGTGGCGCACCCGGACGACATGGAGTACGGCACGTCGGCTGCCGTCGCCCGCTGGACGTCGCGCGGTATCGACGTCGGATACCTGCTGCTCACGCGGGGTGAGGCGGGGATGCCGAACCCGCCGGAGGAGACCGCTCGGCTGCGACTGGCCGAGCAGCGCGCCGCGTGCGCGACCGTCGGCGTCGAGCACCTGACCGCGCTCGAACACCCTGACGGGGTGCTCGAGCACGGTGTGGGGCTGCGCCGCGACATCTGCCGGGAGATCCGCCGGTTCACTCCCGACGTCGTGGTCATCGGCACGCCGTTCGAGATCGAGACGCCGATGGGCTTCAACCAGGCCGATCACCGCGTGGCGGGCGTGGCGACCGCCGACGCCGTCAACGACGCCGACAACCGGTGGATCTTCCCCGAGCAGATCGACGACGAAGGGCTCGACACCTGGAACACCCGGTGGATCCTCATCCCCGGCATCGCAGGGGAGCTCGCCGCCACCCACGCCGTCGACGTCAGCGGCCGCCCCCTCGAACTCGGCGTCGCGTCGCTGGAGGCCCACGCCGCCTACCTCGCCGCCATCCCGGACCACCCGGCGCCGGACGACTTCATCCCGAAGATCCTCGCCGCCAACGGCAAGCACGCCGGGGTCGACCACGCGGTCCTCTTCCGAGCCCAGGACCGCCACGCACCCCCGACGTTCCTGGAGGACCTGGTCTGATCACACGTTCCCGGTGAATGGGCGAGGCGAACGGATTCGGTTTCGCCGACGCCCGGAGAGCCGCGGGCGAGCTCTCGACCTCGAAGACTTCCAAGCACCGCGGGTTCAGCAGAGCGGCTACGGGTCGTCTGAGGTGTTCTCCGAGCGGTACCGGCATTCACGGCAGTGGAAGTGGATGTCACGGATCGAATTGGCCTGCACGACGGTGTCGGCACGGTCTACGACGAGTTCGTTGCGGACCAGATCCGACGTGTCTTGGTCGAAGGCCATCGGCTCAGGAGTGCGATTCGGGAAGAGCTTCGCGGAGCATCGGTCGGCGAAGCTGATCGCTATCCGAACCAGGAACGTGGTCAAGGCTATGACCAGCGCTATCGCACCTCCGTAAAGGAGGATCCGGATCGTGTTTTGGGCAGCACTCCCCGCAAGGGCATTAGCAGAAAGGATGCATAATGCTCAGATCAAACGGGTTCAATCGCTGACGGTCCTTTCGTCGCGAGGCTGCCACGTTGATCGTACCGCTCATTCGATCGCTGCGGAATCGTCTGATCGGGGTGAGGGCCGAGAGCGCCTGGCCGGTTGTTGTTTTGGGACGTCGTAGGGGGCGTCCGGGCGGGGCTGCCGGCTCGGGTTGTGCGGCTCTGGTGGGGTGGCACGATTCGCTGCCAGGGTGTCGTTCATGGTGATGACGTTCTCGGCCCCGGCGGTGGCGTGCCGTCTCAGCGGTACTCGGCGCGGTAGGCGGTGGGGTCTGCCGGGGGTTCCGGGTCGGGGTCGGTTTCGTGGAGGCCGAGCTGGACGGAGCGGCGGATCTGGTCGCGGTTCTCGCGGACGACCTCGGTGAAGAACTGGTCCGTGCGCTCGTCGTTGAGCACGTCGAGGATGACCCGGATCGTGGTGTCCACGATGGACTTGACGATCTCGTCGTGGAACGGCAGGTGCTTGATCCGGCCCACCTGCTGGTCGTTCTTGAGCTTCTCGGTGACGATCTCGCGCAGCACCTCGCGGTGCTCGCCGAGCGAGCGCGCGACGTTCTCCGGGTAGTGCCCGGTCTCGACGACCTTGACGACCTCGTCGAGCACCGCCACCGTGATCGGCTTCTTGATGGCCAGCACGATCGGCCGGGAGAAGCGCTCGATCACCCGCTGCGTCACGCGCTCGCCGAACGCTCGGTCGGCCGTGCGGGCCAGCCGCATCAGCACCACGACGACCCGCAGCAGCCGGAACCCGCGCAGCGCGGGGTGGGCGACCGGGATCATGCCGAGGATCTCGTACCAGCTGGCCAGCGGGAACCGCCGCTGCCAGCCGGTTCCGCGCCACCGCCAGAGGAACTCGACGAAGAACACCCCGCAGATCGCGGTGTCGATGACGAACACCGCGTGCGCGGTCTCGGGCGAGGTGTCGAAGAACATCGCGTAGCAGAGCAGGCCGAGCGAGAACACGGCGAGCACGAGCATCGAGATGTCCACGGCGGTGGTGCTGCGCCGCGGAGCTGCGATCGCGCTGGTCATGGTCCCGCATTGTGACGGTTGTTCGCGTCCGCCCGGTACAGGCGCGCGTGGTACCCGGTCGAACCGTTATCGGGACCGTGATCGGGGGCACTTCGATGCTTGGCTGTGGGCAGTTTTAGCCATAACCGTCCCGGATTGATGTCCGAAATGTCCGGACAGTTATGGCTAAAACCGTCACCTGGTGACCTCAGATCATGCGGGTGCGACCATGGCTGCCCGTGGAAGAACTGCTGCTCGACGACCCCGTCATCGCCAGCGTCAAGGACGAGGCCGGGGTGGACGCCGTGCTCCGGGCCGAGTGCCCGGTGGTGTTCTTGCTGTTCGGGTCCGTGCTGACGCTGCCCTCGCTGGTGGATCGGCTGACCGCGGGCGGCAAGACCGTGCTGGTCAACGTGGACATGGTCGACGGGCTGGCGGCCAAGGACGTCGCCGCGGAGTTCGTGCGCGCCAAGACCGGGGCCGCCGGGGTGCTCAGCTCCAAGGCCGCGATCGTCAAGGCCGCGCGGGCGCAGGGACTGCTGGGCGTGCACCGCTTCTTCCTGGTCGACTCCTTCTCGTACCGCAACCTGGGCAAGCAGATCGCCCACTCCCGGCCCGACTACGTCGAGATCCTGCCCGGCTGCGTGCCGCGCGTGATCGGCTGGCTGCGCGAGGACGTCGACGTGCCGATCATCGCCGGCGGCCTGGTGTGCGACAAGGACGACGTCGTCGCCGCACTCGGGGCCGGCGCCACGGCCATCGCCTCGTCCAACACCGACGTCTGGTCCATGTGACCCGTTCCCGGCGTCGAAAACCCCGGCGTTCGTCGCGTGAAAACCGGAGTCTTCGATGCGGGGTCAGCCGAAGAGGGTTGTTGAGCGGTGGAAGATCTGGTCGGTGTGGTAGGTGATGTCGCGGTGGATCTCGCGCAGTCGGGTGTAGAGGTGGTGGTTGTCGGGGTTCGGGGTGAACACCTCGGGGGTGGCGAGCATCGTTGCTGCCGCTTCGTCGGCGTCGGGGAACAGGCCGAGGCCTACGCCTGCGGTGATCGCTGCGCCCAGGGCTGCGCCGTTGTTCGCCCTGCGCGAGGCGGGGAGGCCGAAGACGTCGGCGATGATGCGCATCATCACGTCGGCCTCCGCGCCGCCGCCGGAGACGATCACCCGCGAGAACTCGGTGCCCAGCTCGGCGGCCATCGCCCCGGCGTGCTCGACCATCGTCAGCGCGATCGCCTCCAGCACGGATCGGTGCAGGTGGAAGCGGCCCTGCCTGCCGTCGAAGCCGAGGAAGGCCCCCTTGCGGTGCGGTTTCTCGGTCGGAGCGAGCCAGTCGAGCACGGTCATCAGCCCGTCGCTGCCCGCCGGAACCCGTGATGCGCCGTCGTCGAGGTACTGCTCGGGGCTCAGCCCGGCCTCCCGCGCGGCGCGCGCGACCTCCTCGCCGAACAGCTCCCGCAGCCAGCTGACGGTCCACATGCCGCGCCGGATCCCGCCGCTCTCGTAGAGGTACTCGCCCGGAACGCACCCGAAGTTCGTCCAGAACCCGGTGGCGTTGCGGACGTTGCGCGACCCGGTTGTCATGCCCGCGATGTAGGTGCCCAGCGACAGCAGCAGGGAACCCGGCTCGCGCAGCCCGCTGCCCAACGCCTCGACCGCCTTGTCGTTGGCGGTGGCGACCACCGGCAGACCAGCGGGCAACCCGGTGCGCTCGGCTGCCGACGCGGTCACCGTCCCCAGCACCTCACCCGGCATGACCAGGTCGAACAGCATCTCGCGGGGAACGCCCCCGGTGTCGTCGCGCCACTGCCAGGTGTCGGTGTCGATCGGCCACGCGCCCTGGTAGTTCGCCGCCGTGTCGCGGAACTCGCCGGTCAGCCGGTGCGTGATGTACCCCGAGGACGTGGTGACGCGGGCGACGGCGGGATCGGTGTGCTCGTAGGGCCGCGACACCCGATCGTCCATCCAGCTCAGCACCGGTGCCGCCAGGGTCCCGTCGGCGCGCAGCAGCGCCCGGCAGAACCGGATCGTGCACAACCCGACCGCGGCGATGTCGCCCGGATCGCCGTCGAAGGACGCCATCGCCTCCCGGCAGGCCGCGCCGATCGAGGTCCACAGGTCGTCGTCGGGGTGCTCGACGACGCCCGGGCGCGGGGTGTGGTTGGGCCGCAACGGTCGTCGGCCCCGGCTGACGACGGTGCCGCGCTCGTCGAAGATGCTGACCTTGGTGCTCTGCGACCCGTTGTCGATGCCGACCAGGTAAAGCGTCAACGTGGAAACCAATCGGGGGAGGAGGGGGAGGCGGCCGCGCCGTTGCGGCCGCTTCGCGCTGGTCAGGCCGGGAAGATGGTGCCCCGGTTCATGATCCCGTTCGGGTCGAAGGCCTGCTTGAGCCGCTGCAGCACGGGGTAGGCGCTGCCGTGCTCCTGCTCGGTCCACTCCGCGCGGTACTTGCCGATCCCGTGGTGGTGCACCATCGAACCGCCGTGCCGCAGCGCCTCTTCCACGATGATCGCGTTGATCGGCTTGTGGTACTTCTCGATCTCCTCGCGCGGCTCGCAGTTGATGACGTAGTCGTAGACGAAGTACATGTTCGTCCCGGTCTGGTAGCTGTGCGAGGAGTGCCCGCCCAGCATCGTCAGGTCCGCGGCGTGCGGGTACTCGGTGCGGACCCGGTGCATCACCGCGTCGTAGATCGCGCCGACGCTCGACCAGTCCGCCGAGACCTCTGTGGTGTAGCCCAGGCGTCGCTCGGCGAGCATCGTCTCCTTCTCGGCCTCGATCTTGTCCTGCCCCCAGTTGAGGTTCTCGAACCAGGTCTCGATCAGCGCCGGGTCGACGGGGGAGTGGGAGTGCTGGGCGACGACGCGGTCGATCTCGGCGCTGGTGGCCTCGACGATGCCCTTCGGACCCTCGGCCACGAAGATCACCACGCAGCGGCCGTCGGCGAAGTGCGCGAAGTGCTGCGCGGCGTCCTCCTCGGAGTACACCCGCGCCACCGACGGCCGGAACCCCTCGGTGATCACCTCGCGGAGGACGGAGATGCCGGTGTGCACGTCGTCGACGAGGAAGCCGTGGAACCGGTTGTTCTCGGGCGCGTGCTTGAACAGCTTCACCGTGACCTCGGTGACGAAGCACAGCGCGCCCTCGTTGCCGATCACCACGTGCCGGATGTCGGGTCCGGCGGCGCGGCGCGGCACGTTCTTGATCCGGCTGATCGTGCCGTCCGGGAACACCGCCTCCAGGCCGACGACCATGTCCTCGATGCCGCCGTAGAGCGTCGAGAACTGGCCGATGGAGCGGGTGGCGACCAGCCCGCCCAGCTGCGCCAGCGGCTTGGACTGCGGCGAGTGCCCGGTGGTCAGCCCCTGCTCGCGCAGGGTGTCCTCCAGCACCTGCAGCGGCACCCCGCACTGGGCGGTGACCTGCATGTTCTCGGCGTCGATGCGGATGATGGCGTTCATGTCGGAGCCGTCGAGCACGATCGTTCCCCCGACGCTGGTCTCCAGGCCGCCCTCGGTTCCGGTGCGGCCGGTGCGCGGCACGACGTTGATCCGGTGCTCGTCGGCGAAGGCCAGCACCGCGGCGACCTGCTCGGCGGAGGAGGCGCGCACGACGGCGCGGGGGAGCGGGCCGTCGAAGATGCCGTGCACGGCGGTGTACTTCTTGAACCGGTCCACGCTGGACTCGCGCAGCACCTGCTCGTCGGTCACCACCCGGTCCGCTCCGACGAGGTCCCGCAGCTCGGCGATGATGGGGTCTGTCACGGTTGTCGTTCTCCGTATCGTGGAAGGGTTTTCAGCGGGTGAGGTAGCCGCCGTCGACGGTGAGCACCTGGCCGTTGACGTAGTCGGAGGCGCGGCTGGCGAGGAAGATCGCCGCGCCCATCAGATCGGCGACCTCGCCCCAGCGGCCGGCCGGGATGTGGTCGAGGACGCGCTGGTTGGTCTCGGGGTTCGCCCGGGTCCGCTCGGTGATGGCGGTGGCGAAGTAGCCGGGCGCGATGGCGTTGACCTGGATGTTGTGCTGCGCGAGCTCGTCGCAGTAGGCCCTGGTGAAGCCGACGATGCCGTGCTTGGTCGCCGCGTAGGCGGGGGACCACTGGCCGCCGAGGAAGGAGAACAGCGACGCGATGTTGATGATCTTCCCGGAGCGCTGCTCGACCATGAGCCGGGAGGCCTCGCGCCCCAGCTCGAACGGCGCGGTCAGGTTCACCCCCACCATCGGGTCCCACTGCTCGCGGCCGAAGTCGGCGACCTCGGCGGTGTGGCAGATCCCGGCCGAGTTGATCAGCACGTCCACCGATCCGAGCCGCGTCGCGCACTCGTCGACGACCCGGCGCGGCGCTCCGTCGGCGGTGATGTCGACGTGCAGGAACTCCATCCGGCGCCCCTCGGCCTCGACGAGCTCGCGGGTGGCGCCGTCGTCGTCGAGCACGCTGGGCACGAACACGTCGGCACCGGCCTTGGCCAGCGCCAGCGTGAACGCCTGCCCGAGCCCGGTGTTGCCGCCGGTGACGACGGCGTTCTTGCCGGCCAGCGAGAACGCCTCCAGCGAGAAGTCGCGAATGTCCATGGAACGCCTTCCTCCGGCGCGCGGCCGGACCTCTCGGGCATGAAAAAAGAGAACAGTGGTCCCCGGGATGAGCACGGGTCACTGTTCTCTGAGTCTCTAGCGACCGCCCGCCGGAAGCGGGCGAGTATGCGGTTGTCCGGCCCCTGGGCCGTGAAGCGGAACGCTAGCCACCGCCCGCGAACCCTGTCAAGAAGCCACCATGACGGCGCGGTGGACCGAGTCGCGGAGCAGCCGGCGGCGGCGCTCGTGGGCTTCTTCGGGTTCGTCGGCGTGGGCGGCGAAGACGTTGCTGACCGGGGACCAGGCCATCGACATCGAGATGACCAGGGTCATCACGTCGAACGGGTCTCCGGGGCGGATCCGGCCCGCGTCCTGGCCCTCGGCGATGGCGCGCAGCTTGTGGTCGTGGCGGTGGTCGGCGTCGGGCAGCAGGTCGCCGGTGGGGCGGCGCTCCAGGCGCGACCAGGTGGCCAGCCGGACCAGGTCGGGGCGTCGCAGGTAGTCGTCGTAGAGGCGGACGGCCCAGTCGGCGAGGTCGTCGCCGATCGGGACGGCGTCGACGATCCGGTCCAGGGAGGCGTTGAAGATCGCGTCGAACAGCGCTTCCTTGTTGCCGAAGTAGCCGTAGAGCTGGGCCTTGTTGGTGCGCGCGTCGGCGACGATCCGCTCGATGCGCGCTCCGGCGATCCCGTGCTGGGCGAACTCGCGGGTGGCGATCTCGATGATGCGGTCGCGCGTGGCGGCTCCGCGCGAGGTCAGCGGCTTGTCGACCATCCTCGCAGGGTAGCAAACAGAACAGTTGGTTTGCTTTTGGTGCGATCCGGGGCTAGCTTGAAATAGACAGAATGGTCTGTTTGGAGGACTTCTGATGAGGACCACCACGGGATGGCGGGCGGACGGACCTGCGGCGACGCTGCGCCAGGTCCCCCTCGAACGGCGCGACCTGCGTGCCGACGACATCGCGGTGCGAGTCGAGCGCTGCGGCGTCTGCCACACCGACCTGCACAGCATCAACAACGCCGACGGGGCCGTCGTGCCCGGCCACGAGTTCACCGGGACCGTGACCGAGATCGGCTCGGCGGTCACCGGTTTCGCGGTCGGCGACGCCGTGGCCGTCGGCAACATCGTCGACTCCTGCGGGCAGTGCGCGATGTGCCTGGCGGGGCAGGAGAACTTCTGCCACGAGTTCCCGACGACGACCTACGGCGGCACCGATCGGCACGACGGGACGACCACCCTCGGTGGCTACGCCCGCGAGTACGTCGTGCGGGAGTCCTTCGCCTACGCGCTGCCCGACGGGCTCGATCCGGCGGCCGCCGCACCGCTGCTCTGCGCGGGCGTCACCGTGTGGGAACCGCTGCGCGCGCTCGGCGTCGGTCCCGGCAGTCGCGTCGCCGTGGCGGGTCTGGGCGGGCTGGGGCACCTGGCGGTCAAGTTCGCGGTCGCGCTCGGCGCGGAGGTCGCGGTGATCAGCCGAACGCCCGACAAGCTCGACGACGCCCTGGAACTCGGCGCCCGCGACCTGATCGTGTCCACTGAGGACGACCGGATGGCGGCCTCGCGCGAGAGCTTCGACGTCGTCATCGACACCATCTCCGCCGCCCACGATCTCGGCTCCTACCTGCGGCTGGTGGCCGTGGACGGCACGCTCGCCGTGGTCGGTCACCTCGGCCCGATCTCGCTGGAGGCGATGGACCTGCTGGTCGGCCGCAAGAAGCTCACCGCCGCCGGGAGCGGCGGGCGTCCCGCGACGCGGGCGATGCTGGAGTTCTGCGCCGAGCACGACCTGGTCGCCGACGTCGAAGTGCTGCCGTCCGCGCAGGTCAACGAGGCCCTGGAGCGTCTGGGGCGGGGTGACGTGCGCTACCGGTTCGTGCTGGACATGTCCGACTTGGACTGAGGTTCGTCCTGCGGGGGCACGGTGACGAGGCGGAGGCGGCAGAGTTGGCGGACGTAGCGGCTGGCTCGTCCGTCGCCGGGGAGCACCAGCGTCGGGCGTTGCAGGGTCTCATCGTTGTAGCGGGTGGCCAGCAGCGCCCCGTTGGCGCCGAACTCCGGGTCGATCTCGGCCAGCGACAGCACCACCTGGAAGCCGTCCTCGGAGATCGCGACGACCACGACGTTGAGCCGGCCCATCTTGTGCCGCCGGTCCCAGCGCGGCTCCAGCTCGGACAGGACCTCGTGCAGCGGGACCCCGCGCACCCGGTGCGCCTCGCGGATTCGCCTGGTCGCGTAGTCGACGTCCAGCGGTTCGCCCGCGCGGGCGTCGAGGTCGCGGGTGTCGATGAGCTTGTCGTCGGCCACGTCGCCGGTGACGAGCACCTGGCCCGGTTCGAGGGGTTTCCGCTGGGTCGGCACGAGCCTGTCCACCGCACTGCTCGACGGGTTCATGATCAAGCACGGTAGAGCGCTGCGGAGGGGGTCACATCCGCCGATCAGGGGTGGGTTCGAGCCGCAGACGATCACTCACAGCAGTGGTTCGCACGCATCTGCGGATAGTTCACGTTCTTACCAACGCATCTGCGGAAGGCGACGCGAAGCGGGAGAGTTGTCGGCCGGGTGATCGGCGCTCACCCTGGTGGGGTGGACAGCGCGAGTTATGCCCGCTTCCTGCCGGATTCCTACCGGCGGCGCGCCACCGCGGTGGAGCCGACGTCGACCTGGTGGCGCTGGCGGGGCGGTCACGTGCACATCGCCCGAGCGGCGGCCCCGGACGCTCCCGCCCGGGTGATGGCGATCCACGGCGCAGCCGGTCACTCCGGGGCGCTGTGGCCGGTGTGCTCGCCGGTCGCGGGCATGGCCGACCTGCTGCTCCCGGACCTGCCGCCCTACGGCGCCAGCGGCGTCGACCGGCCCGGCCGGATCCGCTACGGCCACTGGGTGGAGCTGCTGTGCGAACTGGTCCTCGCCGAACGGCTGCGGGACGACCGGCCGCTGGTGCTGGTCGGCGCGAGCATGGGCGGGATGCTGGCCTACGAGGTCGCCGCCCGCACCGGCCAGGTCTCCGCCGTGGTCGCCACCTGCCTGCTCGACCCGGCCGACCCGGACGCCCGTCGGCGCGCGGCCCGCGGCTTCCTCGGCTCGATCCCGGCGCCCCTCCTGGCCGTGGCGGAGCGGCTGGTCGGCGGGGTGCGGGTGCCGATGCGGTGGATGGCCGAGGTCGGCAGGATCAGCCGGAACCCGGAGCTCTCGGCGCTGTGCGCCGCCGATCCCCGGGGCGGCGGGTTGCACGCCCCGATCGGCCTGCTGACCAGCTTCGCCCGCTACCGCCACACGCCACCGGAGGACTTCGCCGAGACACCGGTGATCCTCACCCACCCGGCGGCCGACGACTGGACGCCCCCGGAGCTCAGCCTCCGCTTCCTCGACCGCATCAAGGCCCCGACCGCGGTCGTCATGCTCGAAGGCTGCGGCCACTACCCGGCCGAAGAACCCGGCCTCACCCAACTCGCCGAAACCCTCTACAGCCTCGTCGGCAACACCCTCGGAGAGGTCGCGGAAGGCTGAAGCCCGCGGTCTCCACGAACGTTCGGTTCCGGCCACGGGGAAGTTCTCATGAAAACCTCCCCTCCACCCCAAAACCGAAGTTTTCATGAAAACTGTCCCCACAACCATCCACCCGAGTTGTCGGAAGACCCCCGTGAGGGGTCTCCTGACGTGCGGATCCCTCCTCGAGTGGGGAAGTTTTCATGAAAACCTCGGTTCTGGTGGGGGAGGGAAGTTTTCATGAAAACTTCCCTCCCCTTGACACGGGACCGGCCCGGGGGCGTCCGCTGAGGACGGTCCCGGGCCGGGTTCGCGTTGAGCGGGGGAGGGATCACTTGAGCTCGGCGCTGGACTTGCCGAGCAGGCGGCGGGCGACGATGAGCTGCTGGATCTGCTGGGTCCCCTCGAAGATGTCGAGGATCTTCGAGTCGCGGGACCACTTCTCCAGCAGCGACTCCTCCGTGTAGCCGACGGTGCCGCACAGCTCCACGCAGCGCAGGGTGATGTCGACGACCGAGCGACCGGCCTTGGCCTTGGCCATCGACGCCTGCAGCGAGTTCGGCTTGCGGTTGTCGGCCATCCACGCCGCCTGCAGCGTCAGCAGGTACGCGGCCTCGTAGTCCGCCTCCAGCTGCAGGAACGCAGCGGCGGCGGCGTGCTGCGAGTTGGCCGGGCGGTCGTAGTCGACCGTCACGCCTGCCTCGGCGAGGACCTTCTGGGTCTCCTCCAGCGCGGCCCGCGCGACGCCGATGGCCATCGCGGCCACCAGCGGACGGGTGTTGTCGAAGGTCTGCATGACGCCCGCGAAGCCGGACTTGGTGTCGATCTCCGGCGAGCCCAGCAGGTTCTCCTTCGGCACCCGGCAGTTGTCCAGCCGGATGACTGCGGTGTCGGAGGCCTTGATGCCGAGCTTGTGCTCCAGCCGCTCCACCTTGATGCCAGGGCGGGTCTTCTCCACCACGAACGACTTGATGGCCGCGCGGCCCTTCGTCTTGTCCAGCGTCGCCCACACCACGACGGTGTCGGCCCGCTGACCCGCGGTGACGAAGATCTTCTCGCCGTTGAGCACGTACTCGTCGCCGTCGAGCTCGGCGGTGGTGGTGATGTTGGCCGAGTCCGAGCCGGTGTGCGGCTCGGTGATGGCCATCGCCGCCCACACGTTCGCGAAGCGCTTGGCCTGCTCCTCGTTGGCGACCGAGGCGATGGCCGCGTTGCCCAGGCCCTGGCGCGGCATGGCCAGCAGCATCGCGACGTCGCCCCAGCACATCTCCATGGTGCCCAGCACCAGGTTCAGGTTCGCGCCGTTGCGGTTGCCCTTCTGGGCGTCGTCGCCGCTCTTGCGCACGCCGGCCGCGCCCGCGCCGCCCTCACCGGACGAGTTGAGCCCGTCGAGCAGGGCGGCGAGGGTGTCGAGCTCCTTGGGGTAGTCGTGCTCGGCGCGGTCGTACTTGCGCGAGATCGGGCGGAAGACCTCGGAAGCGGCCTGGTAGGCCTGGTTGACCAGCGCGGTCGCCTTCTTCGGGACCTCAAGATTGATCATGGGATTAAGTCCTTCGCGTCTCGAAAGCCCTCAGACGAGGACCGCGCCTTCCATCACGCCGATGGCGCGCAGGTCTCGGTACCAGCGCTCGACGGGGTGTTCCTTGGTGTAGCCGTGGCCGCCGAGCAGCTGCACGCCCGCGCTGCCGATCTGCATCCCCTTGTCGGTGGCCAGCTTTCGCGCCAGCGCGACCTCGCGGGCGAACGGTTTGCCCTGCTCGGCGCGACCGGCGGCGCGCAGCGTGGTCAGCCGGATGCTCTCCAGCTCGATGCCGATGTCGGCGACGTTGAAGGCCACGGCCTGCCGGTGGCTGAGCGGCTCGCCGAACGCGGTGCGCTCGTTGACGTAGGGGATGACGTAGTCGAGCACGGCCCGGGCGGTGCCCGCTGCGAGCGCGGACCAGGCCAGCCGGGACAGCCGCACCAGGTCGGTGAACACGTCGAGGTCTCCCTCGCCGAGCAGCGCGGTCCGCGGCACCTCCACCTGCTCCAGGTGCACCTTGCCGGTCGCCGCCGAGCGCAGGCCCATCGCGGGCTCGGCCTCGACGGACAGGCCCGAGGTGGAGGACTCGACGAGGAACAGGGCGGGCTTGCCGTCGAGGTTCGCCGAGATGATGAACAGCTCGGCCTGGGCGGCGCGCGGCACCATCGACTTCGCGCCGGTGAGCCGGTAGCCCTGCGGGGTGCGCTGGGCGGTGGTGGTCGGGTTGAGCGGGTCGCCGAGTGCCACCCGCTCCTGCAGCGCCAGCGCGGCGGCGGGCACGTTCTCGCCGGTGAAGGCGGGCAGGTAGGTGGCCTGCTGGTCCTCGTCGCCCCACAGGGTCAGCGCGGTCGAGACGGCCGACGGCGCGAGCACCGCGACGGCCAGGCCCATGTCGCCGTGTGCGAGGGCCTCGCTGACCAGCACGTTCGTCACGGCGGAGCGCTCGGTGCCGATGCCGCCGAGGGACTCGGGGATGCCCACGACGCTCAGGCCGAGCTCGGCGGAGCGCTCCAGCAGGCCGTCCGGCGGGGCGAGCTTGGCGTCGGCGTCCGGGGCGGCCGGGCGCAGCTGCTCGGCGGCGAACTCGCGCACCGTCTCGGCGATGAGCGCCTGCTCCTCGTCGGGCTCGATGTCGAAGAGGTCCTTGGACGGGGCCGGGGTGAGCCGCGCGGGCTTGTCGTGGCCCTGGGCCTTCTTGAAGGACCGGGTGGCGGCGCCGGCGGCCTTGAAGCCGGTTCTCGTGCCGGACTGCACCAGGTTCTCGAACTGCTTGCGCAGGCCGAACTTGTCGATGATCGGCGCGCTGGCGATCTTGGTCAGGGCCGCGAGGCCGAGGCCCATGGCGTCGCGCTTCTTCGCGCCGCCAGCCTGTCCGGGTTGGGCGTTTGACACGGTGCGTCTCCAATCGGCCGGCTGCACGGCCGGGCATTACCTACTGACGAGTAAAATAACGCGTTCGAGCACCGCCGCGCCAGAGACCCCGATCACGACTTGCTTGCGTTCTCGCCCACCCCTGCTCCGCAACCCACCCGTGGGTCCCCCGAACGAAAACCCCGGTTTTCGTCGCGTCGAATGTTGCGGTTTTCGACGCGACGAGAACCGCAACGTTCGACGCGGGGAGGGGGTGGGGATGTCGTGAGGTCGCGCGGGTGAAGCGATTGGCTAGTATCACTGGCCGATTCCGTTCGGGGGACTCATGTCGTTGGAGCAGCTCTACCTGGTGCTGCTCGCCGGTGGGCTGGTGCTGCTGGCGGGTGTGGTGGGCACCCGCGTCGCGCACGGGGCGGGGCTGCCGAGCCTGCTGCTGTTCCTCGCGCTCGGCGTGCTGCTCGGGGAGAGCGGGATCGGGTTCGACTTCGACAACGCCGAGCTGGCGCGCAACCTCGGCACGGCCGCGCTCGCGGTGATCCTCGTCGAAGGTGGTCTGACCACGAAGTGGTCCGACGTGCGCAGGGTGGTCGCCCCCGCCGGGGTGCTGGCCACGCTCGGCATCGTCGTCAGCCTCGCCGTCACCGCCGCCGGGGCGCACTACCTGATGGGCTTCGACTGGCAGCTGGCCCTGCTGCTCGGCGCGATCGTGTCCTCGACGGACTCCGCCGCGGTGTTCTCGGTGCTGCGGGTGCTGCCGCTGCCGCGCCGGGTCGCCGGACTGCTGGAGGCCGAGTCCGGTTTCAACGACGCGCCCACGGTCATCCTGGTGCTGCTGTTCAGCGCCACCCCGTTGCTGTTCGAGCCCGGCCACCTGCTGCTGAGCCTGGTCTACCAGCTCGGTCTGGGCGGGCTGCTCGGCGTGGGCGTGGGCTGCCTGGGCGCCCTGGTGCTGCCGCGCGTGGCGCTGCCCGCCTCCGGGCTCTACCCGCTGGCGGCGTTCGGGCTCGGGTTCGTCGCCTTCGCCGCCGCCGGCGCCGCCCACGCCAGCGGGTTCCTCGCCGCCTACGTGTCGGGGGTGGTGCTGGCCAACAGCGGCCTGCCGCACCGCTCGGCGACGCGGTCGTTCGCCGAGGGGCTGGGCTGGCTGGCCCAGATCGGGCTGTTCGTGCTGCTCGGGCTGCTGGTCTCGCCGAGCAGGCTGCCGTTGGAGCTGATCCCGGCGCTGGTCGTCGGCCTGGTGCTGCTGCTCCTCGCCCGGCCGCTGTCGGTGGTGCTGTCGCTGGTGTGGTTCCGGGTCCCGCTGCGCGAGCAGGTGTTCCTGTCGTGGGCGGGGCTGCGGGGCGCGGTGCCGATCGTGCTGGCCACGTTCCCGGTCGTGCAGGGGGTGCCGGACAGTCAGCGACTGCTCGACGTCGTGTTCGTGCTGGTCATGGTGTTCACCGTCGTGCAGGGGCCGAGTCTGCGGTCGCTGGCGCGGTGGATGGGGCTGATCCCGCGCGAGGCCACCCGGGAGATCCAGGTCGAGGCGGCCCCGCTGGACGTCCTCGACGCGGAGCTGCTGTCGATGGAGGTGCCACCGGGTTCGGCGATGCACGGCGTGGAGGTCCGCGAGCTCCGACTGCCCGAACCCGGCGTGGTCACCCTGATCATCCGCGACGGCCACACCTTCGTCCCGGCGCCGGACACCGCCGTCGACAACGGGGACGAGCTGTTCATCGTCACCACGCTCGCCCAGCGCCAGGCCACCGAGAACCGGCTGCGCGCGGTGAGCAGGCGGGGCCGCCTCGCCCACTGGTTCGGCGAGTTCGGCGAGCCCGCCTGATCCTCAGCTCCGTCGCGCGACCTCGGCGGTGAGGATCTCCGACTCGTGCCGGGCTCGGATGCGCCCGAAGGACCAGATCGTCACCGCGTGCGCCGCGGCCAGGACCAGCAGCAGCGCGCCGATCCGGCCGACCACGGTCCTGGGCTCACCGCCCAGGTCCATCGGCAGGATCGCGATGAGCGCGACCAGTCCGAGCGTCGCGAGGTGGAACACGACGGTGACCAGCTGGTTCAGCGGCGCCGCAGTGCTCCCGAGCTCTCGGAGGTAGGCGGTGCCGCTGCGCCGCAGCAGGTGTCCGTCGACCGCGACCAGCAGGGTTCCGGCGACCAGGAACGTCAACAACGATGCCATCGGACGACTCCTTCCCTCGCCCGACGCGGTACCCGGAGATCCACTGGCGCGAAACCGGAGATCAACCGAAAGCACCAGTCGCGTCTACTCCTTCGGCGGCGTCTGCAGCGGCCGCAGCCGCAGCCACAGCAGGAACAGACCGCCGACGACCAGCATCGACACGCCCGTCCACAGGTTGATGTTGATGCCCTGCGCCTTCTCCAGCTCGGCGGCGTCGGGGGCGATCCCGGCGGCACCGATGAGCACGCCGTAGATGAGGAACAACCCGCCGATCACGGTGCGCACGTCGAACAACCGCGACGCCGTGCCGGACTGCCGCTCCAGGTCGGCGATCTCCGCCGCGTGGTGGGCGATCTCTGTTTCTTCGGGCTGGTTTTCGGCCATCACATTCTCTTTTCGCTGAGTGGTCTCGCAGCCGGCACCGCCGAGCAGCAGGAGCGGACTCTTCGTCAGAGGGTGAACGGGATGTAGCAGAGGGCGGAGAGGACCAGCGCGCCCCAGCCGAGGACGGCGGGCTTGCGGTACCAGGCGTCGTCGCCCGCGGCCACCACGCCCTTGTCGCGGGCGGACGCCCGGGTGTAGACGAGACCTTCGAGCTCGGCGTCCGGCTTCGGCTTGGTCGCCAGCGCGATCGGGACGCTGACCAGCAGGTCCACCGCGAAGGCGATCATCGAGGCGGTCATGTTCGCGCCCTGGTCGGAGCCCATCTCGACGATCCCGGCCTGGTAGGCGAAGTAGAACGCGATCGGTGCCGCGGTGCCCAGCAGCAGGCCCCAGAACCCGGCCTTGGCGGTCATCCGCTTCCAGAACAGCGCCAGGATGAACGTGGCGAACAGCGGGACGTTGAAGAACGCGAACAACGTCTGCATGTAGTTCATGATGTTGCTGAACGAGGCGGCCAGGAACGCCGTGCCCATACCGATGACCACGCCGATCGCGGTGATCGCCCGGCCCACCCGCAGGTAGTGCGCGTCGGGCATGTGCGGCTTGATGTAGGCCCGCCAGATGTCGGTGGTGAACACCGTGTTGAAGCTGGAGACGTTGGCCGCCATGCCCGCCATGAACGAGGCCATCAGACCGGTGACCGCGAGCCCGAGCACGCCGTTGGGCAGCAGGTCGCGCATCAGGATCGGGATCGCGTCGTTGTAGTCGTAGCCGCCGGTCTTGCCGATCGTCGGCTCGATGACCAGCGCGATGATGCCCGGCAGCACCACGATCAGCGGGATGAAGATCTTCGGGAACGCCGCGATCAGCGGGGTGCGCCGCGCGGCGGAGAGGTTCTTGGCCGACAGCGATCGCTGCACCTCGGCGAAGTTCGTCGTCCAGTAGCCGAAGGAGATCGCGAAGCCGAGGCCGAGGGTGATGGTCAGCCAGTTGGTGCCGAGCGGGTTGGTCTCGCCGAATCCCGTTCCGGCCCAGGTGGACAGGAACATCTCGCCCTGCTGCGAGGTCACCTTGTCGATGAGCCCGTCGACGCCGCCGACCCGGACCAGGCCGAGCACGGTCAGCGGGATGAGCGCGGCGACGATGACGAAGAACTGCAGGACCTCGTTGTAGATCGCCGAGGACAGCCCGCCGATGACGATGTAGGCGAGCACGAAGATCCCCGCGGTGAAGATCGAGACCGGCAGCGGCCAGCCCAGCAGCGCCCGCAGCACGATCGCGAGCGCGTAGAGGTTCACCCCGGCGATGAGCACCGAGGCGACCGCGAAGATCACCGCGCTGAGCAGGTGCGAGGAGCGGCTGAACCGCAGCAGCAGGAACTCGGGAACGCTGCGCACCTTGGAGTTGTAGTAGAAGGGCATCATCACCAGGCCGAGGAACACCATGGCCGGGATCGCGCCGATCCAGTACCAGTGCACGGTGTAGGCCCCGTACTGGGCGCCGTTGGCGGCCATGCCCAGGATCTCGGTGGCGCCGAGGTTCGCCGACACGAACGCCAGACCCGTGACCCAGGCGGGCAGCGCTCGGCCCGCCAGGAAGAAGTCAAGGCTGTTGCTGACGCTGCGCCGCGCGGCCACTGCGATGCCGAGGACCACGGCGAAGTAGATGACCAGGATGAGCGTGTCCATCCAGTTCATCGACAACCTGAGGTCGCCCGCTGCTGCCAGTGCCATGGTTTCCATCCCCGTCGTCGTCGCTGACGATGTTCGACCAGCCGGACATCGTTCGGCACGCTACGTCAGGGGCGATGGCCGGGTCAATCATCCGTTCGCAGTGCGCGATGATGCGCCGATCGGCTGTGAACCCTTGTGGCGCCGAAACTTTCAAACCCTCCACAGTGGAGGATCAGTGCTCGGTGGCGGCGCTCAGGAAGTCCTCGCGGGCGGGGGAGAGGGTGTTCGCGGGCCACAGCGCGTGCAGCGGAGCGAACGTCGGCGGCAGCAGGTCGACGACCTGGACCGCGCCGCCGAGCGACGGCCCCGCCGGGGCGGTCACGAGCGCGACGTCGTCGCCGCCCTGCACCGCGGTCACCGGCGGCGTTCCCTGGATGGGGTTGCGGCGGACGACGGGTTCGAACCCGGCCCGGCGGCAGTGCGCGATGAGCAGATCGGTGTAGCCGGAACGCCCGGGCCTGCCCCACATCACGATCGTCTCGTCGGTGAGCTCGCCGAACTCCACCGACTCCCGCCGGGCGAACCGGTGCCCGGCGGGAACCGCCACCCGCAGCCGGTGGTGCGCCAGCGTGGCCCGGGACAGCCCGGGCTCGGGTTCCATGCCCCGGCACAGGCCGAGGTCGAGCTCCCCGGCGATCAGCTGCTCGGTGAGCTCGCCCGGGTATCGCTGGTTGACCTGCGTGGACAGGTCCGGTTTCGCGTCGTGAACGCGGTGCAGCAGCGCGGTCACCTCGTCACCGGCGACCGCCGGGGTGTGGCCGATGCGCAGCATCTCGGGCTCGCCCCGGCCGATCCGGCGAGCGCGCAGCAGCGCCGACCGGGCGGCCCCGTGCAGCAGGCGCGCGTCGGCGATCAGCGCCTCACCGGCGGGCAGCACGGTCAGCTTCGCGCCGCTGCGGTCCAGCAGGTCCACGCCGACCTCGCGCTCCAGCGCGCGGACCGACGTGGACAGCGCCTGCTGCGACAGGTGCAGCCGCCGGGCGGCGCGGGTGAACCCGCCCTCCTCGGCGACCGCGATCAGGTGGGCGAGCTTGTTCAGGTCGAGCACCATCTACGACCGGTCCGCGCGAACATCGGAGTCGAACACCACGACCCGACCGTATCCCCACGTCAGGGGCATGTGCAGGGTTCCTCCGGGAAGGGGCGGGCCCGCACGGGCCGCCGTCGGATCAGCGAGTGGTGTAGCCCCCGTTGGGGAACAGGGTCTGACCGGTGAACCACCAGCCCTCGGTGGCCAGGTGGCGGATGATCGGCACGATGTCCTCGATCTGCGTCAGCTGCCCGCCCAAGGCCTGGGACTTGTGGAACTCGACCCGCTCCGGCGTCTCCTGCGGGTAGAAGAACGGGGTGTCCATCGGCCCGGGCGCGACGACGTTCACCGAGATCCCCCGGTCGGCGAACTCCTTGGCGGCGGCCCGCGTGAAGTGCTCCAGCGGGGCCTTGCCGCCGGCGTAGGTGGAGTAGCCGTCGGTGAAGGCCGCCAGCAGCGAGGTGCCCAGGCTGATGATCTTCCCGTTGTCGTTGAGGCGGCGCCCGGCTTCCTGGATGAAGAAGTAGCCGGCCTTCGCGTTGATCGCGAACATCCGGTCGAACTCCTCCTCGGTGGTCTCCAGGATCGGCTTGCGCAGCACCATCCCGGTCGTGTTCACCGCGACGTCGACGCCGCCGAAGGTGTCCACCGCCGTGTCGAAGAGCCGCCGCACGTCGGCCACCTTCGTCAGGTCGCCCTGCACCGCGGCGGCCTGGCCGCCCGCCTCCTGCACGGCCCGCACCGCCTTGTCGGCGTCGTCCGCGGAGGCGTCGCCGTGGTAGTGCACGACGACCTTCGCGCCGTCGGCGGCCAGCGTCCGCGACAGCAGTCCGCCGAGGTTCTTCGCGCCCCCGCCGACAACCACCACCCGGTCGCGCAGTCCGTTCTCGCTCATCGTCATCCCCTTCTGATCGGCTCCCGCTTCGACGCTAGGTCCTGAACGGGGGAGGCGGAAACACGAACGACTGGTGACGCCACAAAGGACTCCTGTAGCAGCAGGTCAGCGGCGGTCCGTTCGGTCGATCGACCGCCGGTGCAGCACTTTCCGGTGACCGCGTCGAAACGGCCCGCAGCGGAGTCCTGATCACCTACACTTCGCCGCGACATGCGCGCCGTTGCCGGGAGGTACACGTGGCGACCTGGGAAGACCTGAGCACGTTCATCCGTTCCGAATACCTGCCGCCGCCGGAGGAAGAGGACGACGACCTGGAGGAGGAGCCGGAGTACCGGATCATCGAGTCCAGCGAGGAGGAGATCCGGATCCTCGTCGAGTACGAGGACGACCGCAGCCAGATCGTCATCGTGGCCCGCGAGCGGCTCGACGACAGCGAGGACTGGGTGCAGGTCGTCTCCGTGATCGGCCGCGCCGAGCAGGTCGACCTGCACAAGGTCCTCGACGAGCTCGGCCAGACCTCGGTCGTGTGCGGCGCCGTCATCATCGGCGACTACCTCGTCCTCCGCCACGCGGTCCCGCTGCTCAACCTCGACATCAACGAGTTCACGGACCCCCTCAACTTCGTGGCCGAAACAGCGGACCACCTCGAAGAGATGTTCTTCCGGGAAGACGACCACTGACCCGCTGCTCCCGCGACGAGTCCTGCGGTGCTCGACCGATCCGCAGGACTCGTCGGGGCGATGTTCGACCCCGGGGAACGGTCAGTCGGGGCGGCCGGTGAGGGCGACGGTGGCGCCGAGGCCGATCATGGTGGCGCCGCCGGTGCGGGTGAGGCGGGTGAGGCGGCGGGGTGAGCGGCCGAACCAGGTGCGGGCGGCGGAGGCCGTCAGGCCCCAGGTGCTGTCGGAGAGCAGCTGCAGCAGGGCGCCGGCGAGGCCGAGGACGAGCATCTGGACGATGACGCCGCCGGCGTCGCGGTCGACGAACTGCGGCAGCACCGCCATCAGGAACACGATGCTCTTGGGGTTGCTGACGCCGACCAGCGCGCCCTCCCAGATCCGGCGACGTCCCGGAACCGGTGGCGCGGCACCGATCTCGGGAGCGGACGAGCGCAGGGCCTGAACGCCCAGGTGGATCAGGTAGGCGGCACCGCACAGCTTGACGGCGGTGAACACCAGCGCCGACTGCGCCACCACCGTTCCCAGCCCGAACGCCACCGCGACGACCAGCGCGTACCCGCCGAGCGCGTTGCCCAGCGCCGAGGACAGCGCGGCCCGTCGGCCGTGCGCGAGGGCGCGGCCGACGACGAACAGCACGCTGGGCCCCGGGATCGCGGACAGCAGCAACGACATCGCGCAGAACGCGATCAGTCTCTGCAGGTCGACCACGCGTCGAGGATGCCACGCGGATCGGCCGAGCGGGTCCGGAACGCCTATAGTTCCGGCGGAATCGGTGGTGCGGAGGAGGTGCGCGGGTGTCCGTGACGGGGGCGACGGTCGCGACTCCGGGGCGTCGCAACGAGGACCACTTCGCGATCGGCCCGGGCTGGGCGTTCGTGCTCGACGGCGCCACGGCGCCGGACGGCGTGGACAGCGGGTGCGTGCACGACGTCGTCTGGCTGGTGCGACGTCTCGGGGGAGCGCTCGCGGAACTGCTCACGACCAGCGACGATCCGCTGCCCGAGCTGCTGGCCGAGGCGATCGACCGGCTCCGCGCCGCTCACGCCGACACCTGCGACCTGAACAACCCCAACAGCCCGTCCTCGACGGCGACGCTGCTGCGGCTGCGCGATCGGGCCGAGCACCTGGTGCTCGCCGACAGCCCGCTGGTCCTCGACGTCGACGGGGAGGTCCGCGCGATCACCGACGACCGCATCGATCACCTGCCCAGCTACACCCGCGAAGCCGTCGCCGAACTCCGCAACACCGAGCGCGGTTTCTGGGTCGCCTCGACGGATCCGGAAGCCGCCCACCACGCCGTCACCGGCACCACCGCCCCGTTCAGCCGCGCGGCCCTCCTCACCGACGGCGCCTCCCGCCACGTCGACCACTTCGCGCTCACGGACTGGCCGGGACTCCTCGACCTCCTCGCCGAACAAGGCCCGAACACCCTCCTCACCCAGGTCCGCCACGCCGAGACAACCGGCCCACCCCCGCCCAGAGCCAAACCCCACGACGACGCCACAGCCGTCCTCTGGATCCGTTGATCCAGGGCCTGGTTTCGAGTGAGATCGGGGCCGATCCGTGTCGGCGGAGAAGATCAGAGGAGACCGGCGAGGGTGATGGCGTCGTGCGGGGCGTGCGCCTTGATGTCGTTGTCGAAATACGCGTAGACGTCGCGGGTTTCGGCCTTCGGGGCCGGGTCGGCGACCGTGTGGTCGGTGGCGGGCGAGTCGCCGCGGCGCCAGGCGTCGATCAACCGCGCCCAGCGGGTCAGGTCGTCCTCGCCGTACCCGCTCGCGTAGAGCTCCTCGGCTCCGTGGAAGCGCAGGTAGACGAAGTCGCTGGTGACGTCCTCCAGATGCGGCCAGTTCCCGGCCGCGTCGGCCACCACGAGCGCGATGTCGTGCTCCCGCAGCAGTTCGACGGCCTCGGGGTCGGCGAAGCTGGAGTGCCGGACCTCCAGGGCGTGGCGCATCGGCCGGTCCGCGTCGGCCTCGGTCAGCGCCCGGCCCTCCAACCGCTCGTCGTGCCGCGCGGCGAGTTCGGCAGCCCGCCCGGTGCTGCGCGGCAGCAGCGAGAAGAACTCGACGAGCCGCTCGGGCTCGAACCGCGTCGACGGGGGAAGCTGCCACAGCAGAGGGCCCAGCTTGGCCCCCAACCCCAGCACCCCTGAGGCCAGGAAGTTCGCCAACGCCGTCTCGACGTCCCGGAGGCGCTTCATGTGCGTGATGTAGCGACTGCCCTTGACCGAGAACACGAAGTCCTCCGGCGTCTGCTCGGCCCACCTCCGGTAGCGCTCCGGCCGCTGCAACGAGTAGAACGACCCGTTGAGCTCCACGCTGCCCATCCGCTCGGCCAGGAACCCCAACTCGTCGGCGCGCCGCAACCCCTCCGGGTAGAACGGCCCCCGCCAAGGCCCGTAAACCCAGCCGGAAGTCCCCACCAGAACCCGACCCACCACCCCACGCTAACGCGAGGGCCAGGGCGATGCCGCCGCTCACCTGAGCAAGCTTCCAGGGACGAGGTCAAGAAGGACGAGCACGGCCTGGACCGCGCGTTGACGACGAAGGGCGCCCCCGGCTCGTGCTGGGGGCGCCCTTCGGGTGTTCGTCAGGAATTGCGGGTGGTTGCTGCTTCGAGGGCTCTGCGGACCAGGACCTTGGCGAGGTGGTGGCGGTACTCCGCCGTGGCCGAGGGCTGGTCCGGGGGAGAGGTGTTCTCCGCGGCGCGCTCGGCCGCTTCGGCCGGGGTGGCGCCGGAGGCCAGGGCCTCCTCGACGCCTGCCGCGCGCATCGGGGTCGGGCCCATGTTGACCAGGGCGACGCGGTTGCCCGCGACCGCCACGCCCACGACCGCCCAGTCGATGGCGCGCTTGGTGAACTTCTGGAAGTCCCAGCCCTGGTTCGGGTTCTTCTCGACGCGGATCTCCACCAGCAGCTCGTCCTCGCCGAGCGAGGTCTCGAAGAAGTCGGTGAAGAAGTCCGTGATCGCGATCTCCCGCGTCCCCGACGGGCCCTGGGCCACCAGCACCGAGTCCAGCGCCAGCGCCACGGCCGGCAGGTCCGAGGCGGGATCGCCGTGGACCAGCGAACCGCCGATCGTGCCGCGGTGGCGGACCTGCGGGTCGCCGATGGTGCCCGCCGCGTGCGCGAGCAGCGGGATCTCGCGCCGCAGCAGCTCCGAGTGCTCCAGGTCGTGGTGCCGGGTCAGGGCACCGATGCGGATCTGCGAACCCTCCTCGCGGATGTAGGACAGGTCGCGCAGGCCGCCGACGTCGATGACGACCTCCGGCACCGCGAACCGCAGCTTCATCAGCGGCAGCAGGGAGTGCCCGCCCGCCAGCAGCTTCGCGTCGTCGCCGTGCTCGGCGAGCAGGTTCAGCGCCTCGTCGACCGTGGTGGCGCGCTTGTAGGTGAAGGCGGCAGGAATCATTCCGCGGCCCCCTGCTTCTCCCGGGCCGCGTCGAGCACGGCCTGAACGATGTTGTGGTAGCCGGTGCAGCGGCAGAGGTTGCCCTCCAGCCCGGACCGCACGTCGGCCTCGGTCAGGTTCGGGTTCTCCTCCACCAGCGACACCGAGGCCATCACCATGCCCGGCGTGCAGTAACCGCACTGCAGGCCGTGGTTCTTCTGGAACGAGCGCTGCATCGGGTGCAGCTCCTCGCCGTCCGCCAGGCCCTCGATGGTGGTGACCTCGCGGCCCTCGGCCTGCGCGGCCAGCACCGTGCAGGACTTGACCGACTCGCCGTCGAGCAGCACCGTGCACGCACCGCACGACGTGGTGTCGCAGCCGATGTTGGTGCCGGTCAGCTCGCAGTCGTCGCGCAGGTACTGGACGAGCAGGGTGCGGTCCTCCACGTCGTGGGTCCGCTGCTCGCCGTTGACGTTGATCGAAACTTGCACGAAGGAACTCCTAGGCTTCTCAGGTGCACTACCTGAACGAGATCAGCGGTGTTTCTATGCCTGGTTGATCGCTTCCCACACCCGCTGGGGCGTGGTGGGCATGTCGATGTGCCGGACGCCGAGGTGGGACAGCGCGTCCACCACCGCGTTCTGCACCGCGGGAGTGGACCCGATGGTCCCGGCCTCGCCGATCCCCTTCACGCCCAACGGGTTCAGGGTGGTGGCCGTTTCCATGGTCAGCAGCTCGAAGCTCGGCAGCTCGGCGGCGGTGACGATCGCGTAGTCGGCGAAGCTGGCGTTCTGCGGGTTGCCGTCGGAGTCGTAGGAGACCTCCTCCAGCAGCGCCTGCGCCGCGCCCTGGGCGATGCCGCCGTGCCGCTGGCCCTCGGTGAGCACCGGGTTGATGATCACGCCCGCGTCGTCGACCGTGACGTGCCGCAGGTAGTCGACCTTGCCGGTCTCCACGTCGACCTCGACGACGGCGAGGTGGCTGCCGAACGGGAACGTCGGCCGGTCCTCCACGAAGTGCACGTCGGCGGCCAGGCCGTCGGCGGACTTCTGCGCCAGGTCGGCCCACGACACCGTGACGTTCGGGGCGCCGCGCACCTGCCACTTGCCGTCGGTGAGCTCGATGTCGGCCTCGTCGCTCTCGATCATCTCGGCGGCCAGCTTGCGGGCCTTGTCCTTGACGTCGATCGCGGCCCGGTGCACCGCCGTGCCGCCCAGCTGCAGCGAGCGCGAGCCCATCGTGCCCACGCCCTTGGGGATCAGGTCCGTGTCGCCGTGCACGACCTCGATCTTGTCCAGGTCGATGCCCAGCTGCTCGGACACCAGCATCGCGTAGCTCGTCCAGTGGCCCTGGCCGTGCGGGGAGCTGCCGGTGAGCACCAGAACGCTGCCGTCGGGCCGGATCTCGACGTGCCCGGTCTCGCCCTCGGTGTTGTTCGGCGCGGTGATCTCCACGTAGCTGGCCAGGCCGATGCCCAGCTGCTTGGCGCTGCCGTCCGCGCGCCGCTTCGCCTGCTCCTCGCGCAGCGAGGCGTAGTCGGCGGCCTCCAGGACCGAGTCGAGCCCCTTGATGTACTCGCCGGTGTCGTAGAGCATCCCGCCCGGCGTCTGGTACGGGAACTGCTCCGGCTTGACGAGGTTCTTGCGTCGCACGTCGGCCGGGTCGGCGCCGATCTCGGCGGCGAACAGGTCGATCGCGCGCTCCACGGCGGCGGTGGCCTCCGGGCGCCCGGCACCGCGGTAGGCGCCGATCGGCGTGGTGTTGGTGACCACGGTCTGCGCCCGCGACTCGACCTTGGCGATGTCGTAGACGCCGCTGGCCATCATCTGCGTGAACACCGGCAGGAACGCGCCCATCCGCGGGTAGGCGCCGACGTCCTGCACGATCTCCAGCCGGTAGGCCTGCACCCGGCCGTCGCGGCTGCCGCCGATGGTGATCTGGTGCCGCTGCGCGCGGCCGTGCGTCATCGCGACCAGGTTCTCGCTGCGGGTCTCGACCCACTTGACCGGCTTGCCGATCTTGCGGGACACCAGCGACAGCAGCGCGGCCTCCTGCTCGGAGCCGATCTTGGCGCCGAAGCCTCCGCCCACGTCGGGCGTGATGACGCGCAGCTTGTCCTGCGGCAGGCCGAGGTTGCCCATCAGCTCGTCGCGGCAGGACTGCGCGTTCTGGTTGGACAGCCACAGGGTGACCTTGTCGCCCTCCCAGGCGCAGGCGGCCGAGCGGCCCTCCAGCGAGGCCGCGGCCACGCGCTGGTTGACGATCTGCCTGGTGACCACGACCTCGCAGCCGTCGAACAGCGAGTCGTCGAGCTCGCCCGCGGCGCCGATGACGTTGGTGCCCGCTTCCGGGAACACCAGCTTCTCGCCGGCCAGGGCCTCGTCCAGGTCGATCACCGGGTCGAGCGGGTCGTAGTCGATGGAGACCATCTCCGCCGCGTCCTGGGCCTGGGCGAGGGTTTCGGCGGCCACCGCCACGACCGGTTCGCCGACGTAGTGCACGACGCCCTTGGCCAGGTGCGGCCGGTCGAGGCCGGGCGGGGTGGGGCCGGAGAGGCTGCCGCCCGAGGCGTAGGGCGGGAGGTCGACGTCGTCGGCGGTGAAGACGCCGTGCACGCCGGGCGCCGACCTGGCTTCGTCGACGTCCACTTCGGTGATGGTGGCGTGGGCCAGCGGACTGCGGACGAACAGGACGTGCAGTGCGCCTTGCAGGGCGGGTTCACGCAGGTCGTCCACGTAGGTGCCGCCGACTGTGAGAAGGCGTGGGTCTTCGACACGTTGGACCCGGGTGCCGAGAATGCTCAAAGCTGCCTCGCAGTCAACAGGATCAGATAGTTCGGGAACCGTACGGGAGTCTTGTGCTCCGGACTGTGAGCCACAAGACTTAGCGGCCAAAGAAGTCGGCGTGTCGCGGATTCCGCGTGAGGGGAGAATCGTCGCGCGGTTGGGCCGAAAGAGTGAACCCTCTTCGTGACAACGTTGAATGTCACAGTAAAGCCTGACAGCGTTAGAGGGTTTGGTGTTCGATCACCGCATGACCTCGCTCATCCAGCAGTCGCCGGGCTCCGGCCCGGCGGGAGGCGCGGACCTCGATCAGATCCTCATCGCTTCCGGTAGCGCCGCACTGCTGGCCGCGCTGCTGATCGCGTTCGGCTACGGGCACCGCACCGGCAAGATCACCGCGCTGGCCCGCCACGCCGAACGCGCCGAGCACTCCTGGCTGCTGCGGGGGCTCCCCGGCTGGTCCGCGCTACCGCTGCGGATCGCGCTGATGTCGCTGCTGGTGACGTTGCTCGGGCTGTACTGGGACATCGCCCTGCGGATCACGCAGGGACGCGGCCACGGCCCGCTGGCCAACATCGCGCACTACCCGATCCTGTTCGGGCTCTTCGGCCTCTGCGTCGCCGGAACCCTGGCGACGGTGCTGCCGGTGGGCGAGAGCCCCGGCCGAGCGGCGCTGCGCATCACCCGCTGCTGGGAGGCCCCGACCAGCGGACTGCTGCTGGGCCTGGCCGGGTTCTTCTCGCTGCTGGGGTTCCCGCTCGACGCCGTGTGGCAGCGGCTCTTCGGCCAGGACGTGACGCTGTGGGGTCCCGCGCGGCTGATCATCATCGGCGGCGTCTCGCTGTCGCTGGTCGCCATGGCCCTGCTGGAGCGCGAGGGCCGGTTCGTGCGCACCGGCCGCGCCGAGACGATGCGCGCGCTCTACGTGCGACGCGGCCTGCTGTGCGGGGCGCTGCTGGTCGGGCTGTCGCTGTTCCAGGCCGAGTGGGACTTCGGCGTCCCGCAGTTCCGGATGGTCTTCCAGCCGCTGCTCATCGCCGTGTCCGCCGGGTGCGCGCTGGTGGCCGCGCGGCTCTGGATCGGGCGCGGGGGAGCGGTGCTGGCCGTCGCGCTGTTCCTGCTCACCCGCGGCGGCATCGCGCTGCTGGTCGGCACGGCCCTGGGCGGGCCGACCTCGGCGATGCCGCTCTACGTCGTCGAGGCGCTGTGCGTGGAGATCGCCGCGGTGGCCCTGGTGCGCAGGCCGCTGGTGCTGGGCGTGTTCTCCGGGCTGCTCATCGGCACCATCGGCTACACCAGCGAGTACGTGTGGACCTCCGCCGCCTACCGGCTGCCGTGGTCGCCGGACATGCTGCCGGAGGGCGTGCTGATGTCGCTGCTCGGCGGCGTCTGCGGCGGCCTGCTGGGCGCGCTGCTGGTGCGGGCGCTGCGCGGTGAGCTGCCGCCCGCCCGGGTCCGCGTCGGCGTGTTCGCGGCGGCGCTGAGCGGCATCGCGATCGCCGTGGTCAACGGGCTGGTGGGCGCCGCGCCGGAAGACGTGCGCGCGGAGGTGACCGTCGACGAGCGGACTCGGCAGGCCGAGGTGCGCATCGAGCCCGCGCCGATCGCCGAGCACCCGACGTGGCTGACGATCACCGGCTGGCAGGGCGGAGCGCTGCACGTCGACCGGATGACCGAGATCGGCCCCGGCGTGTACCGGACCAACCAGCCGATGCCGATCAGCGGGCCCTGGAAGACGATCATCAGGCTGCACTCGGGCCGCGCGATCCTCGCGACGCCGGTGTACTTCCCGGCCGACGCGTCCCGCGACAAGCCGGGCGTGTCCGCGCCCGCGCAGTTCACCCGCCCGGCCATGCCCGAGTACCAGCTGCTGCGCCGCGAGGCGGCCCCCGGCGTCCCGGAGTGGCTGTGGCCGTCGGCGTCGGCGGTGGTGATCGCCTGCTCGCTGGGCTACGTGCTGGCGCTGGGCTGGGGCGCTCAGCGCATCGGCCGCGCGATCTCCGGCCCGCCCTGCGCCGAGCGCGACGCGGCCGAGCGGGCCGCGTCCCGGCGCCCGTTCGAGGGACGCATCGGATGATCGTTCGATGTGGTACTTGTCACATTTGGCGGAGGCGGGCAGAGTCCTAGGAGGAGGTTCCACCACCTAGGCGCGAGAGGTGTTCGCCGATGGCCTCGACTACGACCGAACTGGCCGAGTTCCAGCGCGTTCTGGCGCAGCTCAAGAGCAGCGCCGGGGCTTTGCGGCAGCGCTACGGCGACGCCGCCGCGCTCCGCCGGATCCACAACGACATCGAACGACTCGACATCGACGCCGCCGAGCTCGTCACCGAGCTGCCCGCACCGCGGCGCAGCGACGAGACCCGCGACGACGTGGTGATCGTGCCGGACACCCCCTACGACCCGTCGCTCTGGCAGGACGCCGACGACGAGGGCCTCGGAGGCCACCCCCGGCGCTGAGGCGGCGGTGATTGAACCTTACGGGGGACTAGCAGCGGACTGTGGCCTGATCCACAATGAGCGGCCTCAAGGTGAGCACGTCGGACGACTCATGACAACGAGGTCAACGAATGTCCGCACCCGCTAGCGCCACCGGCCGGGCCCGCATCGGCGCGCGCACCCTGCGCACCGACCGCTGGTGGCTCCCGCCGCTGGTGACCTTCCTCGGCCTGACGGCCTTCGTGGTCTACGGCCTGATCCGCACGTTCATGAACCAGTGGTACTGGGTCCCGGAGCACAACTACCTGGCGCCGTTCTTCTCGCCGTGCCTGTCGGCGGCCTGCGTGCCCGGGTCCAGCCACTTCGGACAGCCCTTCCCGGACCTGGGGTGGCTCGTGCCACCGCCGATCTTCGTGCTGCCGTTCGTGCTCGGGTTCCGGCTGACCTGCTACTACTACCGCAAGGCCTACTACCGGGCGTTCTGGGCGTCGCCGCCGGCCTGCGCCGTGGGCGAACCGCACCGCCGCTACACCGGCGAGACCCGGTTCCCGCTGATCCTGCAGAACGCGCACCGCTACTTCTTCTACGCGGCGATGCTGGTCGCGGCGGTGCTGACCTACGACACGGTCATCGCGTTCAAGGGCACCGACGGCGGTGTCGGCGTCGGTCTCGGCACGGTGCTGATGGTGGTCAACGTGGTGCTGCTGTGGGCCTACACGCTGTCCTGCCACTCCTGCCGCCACCTCATCGGCGGCAGGCTCAACCACTTCTCGAAGCACCCGGTGCGCTACTGGCTCTGGACCAAGGTCACCTGGCTCAACGGCAAGCACATGCTGCTCGCCTGGTGCTCCCTGGCCTCGGTCGCGCTGGTCGACCTGTACGTGATGCTGGTGGCCAGCGGAGCCATCACTGATCCCAGACTGTTCAACTAGAAGGACTGGATGTGGAGATCGAACGGCACGAGTACGACGTGGTCGTGATCGGCGCCGGTGGCGCGGGTCTGCGCGCGGCGATCGAGACCCGCTCGGCGGGACTGCGCACCGCCGTGGTGTGCAAATCCCTGTTCGGCAAGGCGCACACGGTCATGGCCGAGGGCGGCATCGCCGCCTCGATGGGCAACGTCAACTCCCACGACGACTGGCAGGTGCACTTCCGCGACACCATGCGCGGCGGGAAGTTCCTCAACAACTGGCGGATGGCCGAGCTGCACGCCCGCGAGGCACCGCAACGGGTGTGGGAGCTGGAGACCTACGGGGCGCTGTTCGACCGCACCCCCGACGGCCGGATCAGCCAGCGCAACTTCGGCGGGCACGAGTACCCGCGGCTCGCGCACGTCGGCGACCGGACCGGGCTGGAGCTCATCCGCACGCTGCAGCAGAAGATCGTCTCGCTGCAGCAGGAGGACCACGCCGAGTTCGGCGACCACGAGGCGCGCATCAAGGTCTTCCAGGAGTGCACGGTCACCGAGCTGACCAAGGAGGGCGACCGGATCTCCGGGGCGTTCGGGTACTGGCGGGAGTCCGGGCGGTTCGTGCTGTTCGACGCGCCCGCCGTCGTCCTCGCCACCGGTGGCATCGGCAAGTCCTTCAAGGTCACCTCGAACTCCTGGGAGTACACCGGCGACGGGCACGCGCTGGCGCTGCGCGCCGGGGCGTCGCTGATCAACATGGAGTTCGTGCAGTTCCACCCCACCGGCATGGTGTGGCCGCCGAGCGTGAAGGGAATCCTGGTCACCGAGTCGGTGCGCGGCGACGGGGGAGTGCTGCGCAACTCCGAGGGCAGCCGGTTCATGTTCGACTACATCCCCGAGGTGTTCAAGGACAACTACGCCGACAGCGAGGCCGAGGCCGACCGCTGGTACGACGACCCGGACAACAACCGCAGGCCGCCTGAGCTGCTGCCGCGCGACGAGGTCGCCCGCGCCATCAACAACGAGGTCAAGGAGGGCCGGGGCTCCCAGCACGGCGGTGTGTTCCTCGACGTGGCCACGCGGCTCCCGGCCGAGACGATCACCAAGCGGCTGCCGTCGATGCACCACCAGTTCAAGGAACTGGCCGACGTGGACATCACCGCCGAGGCGATGGAGGTCGGCCCGACCTGCCACTACGTGATGGGCGGCGTCGAGGTCGACCCGGACACCGCGGCCTCGCGGGTGCCGGGGCTGTTCGCGGCCGGTGAGGTCGCGGGCGGCATGCACGGGTCGAACCGCCTGGGCGGCAACTCGCTGTCGGACCTCCTGGTCTTCGGCCGCCGCGCCGGAACCGGCGCCGCCGAGTACGTGCGGGGCCTGTCGGGCAGGCCCGCGATCGCCGAGTCCGATGTGGACGCCGCGGCGCGGCGCGCGGCCGACCCGTTCAACCCCGAGGAGGGCCGCAGCGAGAACCCCTACGCGCTGCACTCCGAGCTCCAGCAGTCGATGAACGACCTGGTCGGCATCATCCGGCGCGGCACCGAGATGCGCGAGGCGCTGGACCGGCTGCGCGAGCTCGTCGCCCGCGCCGAGCACCTGGAGGTGGAGGGCAACCGGCAGTTCAACCCCGGCTGGCACCTGGCGCTGGACCTGCGGAACATGCTGCTGGTCAGCGAGTGCGTCGCCCGGGCAGCGCTGCTGCGCACCGAGAGCCGCGGCGGCCACACCCGCGACGACCACCCGGGGATGGAGGCCCAGTGGCGCCGGAAGCTGCTGGTGTGCACCAAGTCCGGCGACGGCGTCGAGGTCGCCGAGCAGCAGCAGCCGCCGATGCGGCACGACCTGCTGGAGCTGTTCAAGCTCGACGAGCTGCGCAAGTACTACACCGAGGAAGAACTCGCGGACGTCCAGGCTGAGGAGCGGTGATGGGATACCAAGCGCACTTCCGCGTGTGGCGCGGCACCGACGACGGCGAGCTGCAGGACTACACCGTCGAGGTCAACGAGGGCGAGGTCGTCCTCGACATCATCCACCGGCTGCAGGCCACCCAGGCCCCGGACATGGCGGTCCGCTGGAACTGCAAGGCGGGCAAGTGCGGTTCGTGCTCGGCGGAGATCAACGGCCGCCCCCGCCTGATGTGCATGACGCGGATGTCGACGTTCACCGAGGACGAGACGATCACCGTCACCCCGATGCGCACGTTCCCGCTGATCAAGGACCTCGTCACCGACGTGTCGTACAACTACGTCAAGGCCCGCGAGGTCCCGGCGTTCACCCCGCCGGCGGGCCTCGAACCCGGCGAGTACCGGATGCAGCAGGTCGACGTGCAGCGCTCGCAGGAGTTCCGCAAGTGCATCGAGTGCTTCCTGTGCCAGGACACCTGCCACGTCATCCGCGACCACGAGGACAACAAGGAGGCGTTCTCCGGTCCTCGCTTCCTCATGCGCGTCGCCGAGCTGGAGATGCACCCGCTCGACGAGGCCCGCGACCGCCCGGAGGAGGCCAGGGGAGATCACGGCCTGGGCATGTGCAACATCACCAAGTGCTGCACCGACGTCTGCCCCGAGCACATCCACATCACCGACAACGCCCTCATCCCCCTCAAGGAACGAGTCGCGGACCGCCGCTACGACCCCCTCCGCCGCCTCTTCAAGAAGAAGGACTGACGACGAGCACCGCCGCGGCCCACCGGTTCTGACGAGCCGGTGGGCCGTTCTCGTCAATCGGGGGCGGTAGGGGTAGGTTGGGCCCCGGTCCGGTTGGGGCACGGTCCGGTTGGGGCACGGGTTGCGTTTCGGGTGGGTTCACCGCGGGATTCCCCGTTATTCACGGACTTGTCGTCGTGTTCACGTGCGGTTACGCGGGATTCACGAATGAGCGCGCGCTGGGAATTGTGGGAATATTCGGACTCGTTCGACGACTCCGGTACTTGATCGTTGCAGATTCGCAGTTCACGGCGCTTTTCGCGGCCGTTCTCGTCCATTGTGGAGAGCTATTCGGGCTATGGCGTCTTCTTGCCATGCCTGTCTTTCGACCTGCGATTCCGGTTACCTTTCACTGCGAACGGAGTCGATTCAGATGGACACCACCAGACCAGTCGCGGGGACCGCGTCGTGGTCGGCCGGACGGAAGCCGGGACCCGTACCCCGACGAGGGCCCGCAAATCCGCCGAATGGCCTGCTACGTCGCGAAACCCCGCCCTGCCGCCCCAGCGGTGGCAGGGGTCCGGCGGCCGGACGTCGCGAAACCCCGAGGCGGCGTCCGGCCGCCACCGGCCGATGCAGACCCCAGAAGATCTCGGTCAACGCCGACCGCTGGAAATGACAATTCCCAACGGTTTCCAGGTATTCGGTAGATCCGCTGAGGATTCACCGCGTGCCTTGAGTCCTGGCGCTGGCTGCCAGAGGAAGTGCGGCGGACGTGCAGCAGATTCTCGTGGCATTCGACGGATTCGTTCCCGTGGTGACGACGCTGCTCCTGGTCGCGCTCGCCGTGGGGTGCGGATCCGGAGTGTTCCGCGGCTATTCGACCGAGCCGTTCGTGATGCGGGAACCGCTGATCGACGGAGCCCTGGCCTACTCGATCCTCGTCGTGGGCTACCTGGTCTTCACGCCCCAGGTGCCGACGCTGGAGCCGTTCCGGCCCGAGATCGGCAACGACGTCACCGAAGCGCTCAGCGCGGCCCCCGGTGATTCGCAGCCGTGGCTGCAGCTGGCGGGCAACCTCGTGCTGCTGCTGCCGCTGAGCGTGCTCGTGCCGCAACGGCTCCCGTGGTTCGACAGCGTCGCCAAGATCGCCGTCGGCGGCATGCTGTGCTCGACCTCGATCGAGGCCATCCAGTTCGTGGCCATCAGCGGCCGCGTCTGCTCCGCCGACGACGTCGTGTGCAACACCATCGGCGCCGTCCTCGGCGGCATGATCGTGCGGCTGCCGTACTGGATCAGCCCCGCCAACCGCCCGCAGCACCGGCCCACCGGCGAAGGGGATCCGACGGTCTGGCTGCTCATCGCCCGCATCGAGCACGAGCGGCAGTGCTACCAGGCCGCCGCGCAGAGCCGCCGCAGCCTCCCGCGCCGCCGTCCCGTCGGCCCGCAGCAGCCGGTGCTCGCCAAGCGCCCGGTCCTGGCCGGTCACGACGTGTTCCACCCGGCGCGCGCCGCGCTGCCGCAGCGGGGGCCGCTCGGGCACCAGCGGACCGTCCCGCAGCAGCGCCCCCTGGTCGGCCAGCAGAACGCACGCTGACCCCGGTGGTCGGGAGCTCTCCCGTCGCGATCCCGACCACCGGCCCTCGGGGCCGGGTTCCGGCTCCCGCGCAGTTTTCATGAGAACTTCCCCCACCACGTCCCCGAACCGAGGTTCAACTGAAACCTCAACCACATAGAACCGAGAGAACGTGCTGGTGGTGGGGTGTCCGGGGTTCGTCGGGGGAAGTTTCAGTCGAAACTTCCTCTGGGTGGGTGGTCGGGGAAGTTTTCATGAAAACTTCCCCGACCGACGAGTGCGGGGATCAGGAGTTCAGCTTCTGGTTCCGCTCGCTCATGTAGCGGCCGAGCTCGCGGACCTCCTGCTCCAGCTGCGGGATGAGCTTGATCAGCTGCGGGCGCATGAACAGCTCCACCAGCGCCGATCCCGGCACGTTGCGCAGCCAGTGCATGAGCATGACGCCGCGCGGGACGTAGACGCGGCGCTTGCGGCGCTCGACGGCGTGGGCGAAGGCCCGCGCGCACGCCTCCGGGGTGGTGATGGCGCGCATCGGCCACGGCAGGCGCTTGCGCATCTCGGTGAAGGTCTTGAGATCGCCCGCGACCTCGCGGACCAGGTCGGTGTCGATCCACGAGGGGTGCGCCGAACCCACCGAGACGCCCAGGTGCAGCACCTCCATGCGCAGCGCGGAGGCGAACGCCTCGGAGGCGGCCTTGCTCGCCGTGTAGGCGGCCATGCCGCCGATCGGCGCGAACGCCGACAGCGAGGACACCACCAGCAGGTACCCCTTCGACTCGGCCAAGGCGGGCATCACCGCGCGGGCGGTGTGGAACACGCCGTTGACGTTGACGTCCATGGTCTTGAGGAAGCCGCGCGGATCGCTCTCGCGGATGCTGCCCAGCGGGGCGATGCCGGCGTTGGCGATGGCCGCGTCGATCCGGCCGAACTTCTCGCGCGCCGCGTCCACCGCGGTCTGCAGCGACTCGGGGTCCGTGACGTCGGCCTCGGCCCAGAAGTGACCTTCGCCGAGCTCGGCGGCGACCTCCGCCAGCTGCTCGGGCTCCAGGCCGACCAGGGCGAGCTTGGCGCCGCGCTTGGCCAGCTCGCGCGCGGTCTCGGCGCCGATCCCCCTCGCGGCCCCGGTGATCAGGACGACCTTGCCGGCAACGTTCGGCATCTGCTCTCCCTTGAGTCAACCCGCTATCTACTCCGCAGTAGCCTACTCGCAGTAGGTTGGCTCGTGAAGAGCGAAAAGAAGAGGCACCCGCGACGACTCGCGGGTGCCTCTTCTGCAGAGCTCGTGGATCAGGCGATGGCGTTGAGCTTCGCCGTGATCTCCTGCTGCTCGGTGGTCAGCTCGGTCGCGAGCTCGGAGAGCTCGGCGTCGCCCTGGGCCAGCGCCGGGGCCTGGCCGACCAGCGAGAGCACCTTCTGCTTCCACTGGGCGTCGAACGCCGCGCCGCTCAGCGCGGACAGCGCGGCGTCGGCCTCCGGGGCCTGGCCGGTGGCGCCACCGGCGAGCTGCTTCAGCTCGGTGACCTGCTCGGTCGCCGACTGCTGGAGCTCCGCGGCGACCTCCTTGGCCTGCGGGCTGGTGGCCTTCGTGGCGGCGAGCTCGGCCAGCGCCAGCACCTGCTGGCGGTTGCTCAGCAGCTGCGCGGCCGCCCCGCTCTCGCCGGTCGAGCCGTGGCCGGTCGAGGCCTGGCCGGCCATCTTCGGCGCGTCGGCGGGCGGCGTGCCCGGGGCCGGCGGCTGGTCGCTGTCGTACTCGGCCGGTGTGCAGCCCGCGAGTGCGATACCGCCGACCAGCACAGCGCCGATGATCGTGCTCTTCCGCACGTGCTTCCCCTCCAGGATCTGGTGGACGTCGTCCCAGGGCTGCCCGGTGCGAACGCAGGTGGGCTGCCGGACCTGTTGCCACGTAGGTTATCTGTCCGCCTCGCGCCCGGTGCGCGCGACGTCGTCCACGTCGCGCTGTGTCTGATGGATCTCACCGCGGGTGACGATCGGGGCCCCGATGAATAGGGTGGCTACGGCCCGGCCGAACTCCGGCCGGACCCCGGGACTAGTATCCGCAGTCGGCGGCATCGCGACCGGCTCGTCGTGCAGGGTTCCTGCCGGGCATCGCATGCTGTCACACCGGCCCACCCGGGTCGGGGCGGACCTCGTTCGGGTCCGAGAAGGCTTCAAGGGAGTGCAGGAGGCACCGTGACGGCCGTCGCGCCACAGCCGATCGCCACGCGCCCCTATCCGGTGCGCAAAACGGTCAAGGGGTCGTTCCTGGCGCGGATGTTCCGCACCACGGACCACAAGCAGATCGGCATCCTCTACCTGGTCACCTCGATCGCGTTCTTCCTGGTCGGCGGCCTGATGGCGATGCTGATCCGCGGTGAGTTGGCCGTTCCGGGACTTCAGTTCCTGTCGCAGGAGCAGTACAACCAGCTGTTCACCATGCACGGCACGATCATGCTGCTGCTGTACGCGACCCCGATCCTGTTCGGCTTCGCGAACTACATCCTTCCGCTGCAGATCGGCTCGCCGGACGTCGCGTTCCCGCGGCTGAACGCGTTCGGGTACTGGCTCTACCTGTTCGGCGGCCTCATGGTCGTCAGCGGCTTCCTGCTGCCGGGTGGCGCGGCCGACTTCGGCTGGTTCGCCTACACCCCGCTGTCGGACGCCCTGCACTCGCCGGGCCACGGCGCGGACATGTGGATCGCCGGTCTCGCCGTCTCCGGTCTGGGCACGATCCTCGGTGCGGTCAACATGCTGACCACCGTGATCTGCCTGCGCGCGCCGGGCATGACGATGTTCCGGATGCCGATCTTCACCTGGAACATCATGGTCACCAGCGTGCTGATCCTGATGGCGTTCCCGATCCTGACCGCCGCCCTGATGGGCCTGATGGCCGACCGGCACCTCGGTGCCCACGTCTTCGACCCGGCCAACGGCGGCGTGATCCTCTGGCAGCACCTGTTCTGGTTCTTCGGCCACCCCGAGGTCTACATCGTCGCGCTGCCGTTCTTCGGCATCGTCTCGGAGATCTTCCCGGTGTTCAGCCGCAAGCCGCTGTTCGGCTACTCGGGTCTGGTCTACGCGACCCTGGGCATCGCCGCGCTGTCGGTCGTCGTCTGGGCGCACCACATGTACGCCACCGGCGCCGTGCTGCTGCCGTTCTTCGCGTTCACCACGTTCCTGATCGCGGTCCCGACCGGTGTGAAGTTCTTCAACTGGATCGGCACCATGTGGAAGGGGCAGCTGACCTTCGAGACGCCGATGATCTTCTCGGTCGGCTTCCTGGTCACCTTCCTCTTCGGTGGTCTCACCGGTGTCCTGCTGGCCATGCCGCCGGTCGACTTCCACGTCTCGGACACCTACTTCGTGGTCGCGCACTTCCACTACGTGCTCTACGGCACGATCGTGTTCGCCACCTTCGCCGGCATCTACTTCTGGTTCCCGAAGATGACGGGCCGGATGATGGACGAGCGGCTGGGCAAGCTGCACTTCTGGCTGACCTTCATCGGCTTCCACGGCACCTTCCTGGTCCAGCACTGGCTGGGCAACGAGGGCATGCCGCGCCGGTACGCCGACTACCTGGAGTCCGACGGCTTCACCACGCTGAACACGATCTCCACGATCGGCGCGTTCATCCTGGGCGCCTCGATGCTCCCGTTCCTGTACAACATCTTCAAGAGCTACCGGTACGGCGAGGTCGCCGAGGTCGACGACCCGTGGGGCTACGGGAACTCGCTGGAGTGGGCGACCTCCTGCCCGCCGCCGCGGCACAACTTCAAGGAGCTGCCGCGGATCCGCTCCGAGCGCCCGGCGTTCGAGCTGCACTACCCGCACATCTCCGAGCGGATGCGGCTGGAAGCGCACCTGTCGCTCACCGGCAAGACCTTGGCCCACAAGCACGAGGAAGGTGCCGGCGGTACCGCCACCCTGACTCAGCCGCCCAAGACCAAGGACGACTCGGATCGGGACGACACCACCGAGAAGTGATTTCGTCGATAGCCCCGAACGGCACGGCTGTGCCAGGCTAGGGCTAGCTCGACGGCGAGCCCCGGCGGGTTTCCCGCCGGGGCTCGTTGCGTTTACAGAAGGTGAGGGAATGGCGAACGCAGCGGTGCGGGTAGCGGAACCTGAGGCGGTCCTCCTGCTCCGGGCGCCACTCCTGATGTGTGGCCGATGCACGGCGTCGCGGCGTCCTCGCAGGAGAACCGCCTCAGAACCCGCGGCGGTGCGAGCTGCCCGGGTGGAGGAGAAAGCGGCTTCGCCGCTTGGCCGCGGCCGTCCCCACGCCTTCTGAGTCCACTTTCTCGGGTAGAGAGGAAACATCGCAGTCGTGAGCTCGCATGCGACCACCGTGCTGATCACCGTCACCGGCAAGGACAAGCCCGGCGTCACCTCCGTGCTCTTCGCGGCGCTGACGCGCCACGGCGTGGACATCGTCGACGTGGAGCAGGTGGTGATCCGCAGTCGCCTGGTGCTGGGCGTGCTGGTGTCCACCGAGGCCGATCCGGAGAGGCTGCAGGAAGCCGTCGAACAGGCGATGGCGACGGTCGGCATGACCGTCGACGTCGAGATCGGCGCCGAGGACATCGACGCCGCCAAGCTCGGATCCACGCACGTCGTGGTCGTGCTGGGACAACCGGTGACGGCCCGCAACTTCAGCGACGTCTCGCGCGCGCTGGCCGAGATCGACGTCAACATCGACTCGATCCACCGCGTCGCCGACTACCCGGTCACCGGGCTGGAGCTGAAGGTCACAGCACCCGACGCGGAGGACGACGACGAGCTCACCGAGGCGATGGCGGCCCTGGCCGCCCGCACCGGCGTCGACCTCGCGGTCGAGCGCACCGGGCTCGCTCGCCGCGCGAAGCGCCTCGTGGTCTTCGACGTCGACTCCACGCTCATCCAGGGCGAGGTCATCGAGATGCTGGCCCGCCGCGCGGGCTGCGAGGACCAGGTCCGCGAGGTCACCGAGCGCGCGATGCGCGGCGAGCTGGACTTCGCCGAGTCGCTGCGCCAGCGGGTTGCGGTCCTGGAGGGCCTGCCCGCCGCGGTGCTCGACGAGGTCGCCGCCGAGCTGGAGCTCACCCCGGGCGCGCGCACCACCATCCGCACGCTGCGCCGGCTGGGCTTCCACACCGGTGTCGTCTCCGGCGGGTTCACGCAGATCATCGATCAGCTGGTGGACGAGCTGGGGCTGGACTTCAGCGCGGCCAACGAGCTGGAGGTCGTCGACGGCAAGCTCACCGGCCGGGTCATCGGCGAGATCGTGGACCGGCCCGGCAAGGCCAAGGCGCTGCGCCG
This sequence comes from Saccharopolyspora ipomoeae, assembly GCF_029952525.1. Classification (GTDB taxonomy): domain Bacteria; phylum Actinomycetota; class Actinomycetes; order Mycobacteriales; family Pseudonocardiaceae; genus Saccharopolyspora; species Saccharopolyspora ipomoeae. The sequence continues at coordinate 91,725 of NZ_JASAOF010000008.1, read as the reverse complement.
CTTCGCCGAGGACTACGGGGTTCCCGCGGCCCAGTGCGTGGCCGTCGGCGACGGCGCCAACGACATCGACATGCTCAGCGCGGCCGGTCTGGGCGTGGCGTTCAACGCCAAGCCCGCGCTGCGCGAGGTCGCCGACACCGCGCTGTCCTACCCGTTCCTGGACACGGTGCTGTTCGTGCTCGGCGTGACGCGCGCCGAGATCGAAGCGGCCGACGCAGAGGACGGCGTGCTGCGACGGGTGCCACTCGAACAGTGATGCCGGAACACCTGCGGCGTGGTGGGAGTTGAGCGAGACGTGTTGCCGCTTTCCGTGCTCGACCCGCTCGTCTCCCGCTACGCCCGGTGGCTCGCCCTGCCCGGCGAGGCCACCGCGGACACCTCCGACGAGGACCCCGACAACGTCGTGCTGATGCCGATGGTGCTGCGCATCGAGCGCCGCGAACCCCCGGCCCGCACGGCGCTGCTGGAGGCCGCCGCCGCGGCGGCGCTCGCGGTCTGCCTCGACGAGCGGTGCGCTCCCGGCGGGGAGTGGCACGAGGCGATGCACGGCTGGATCTCCGGCCGCATCCGCAAGGTCACCCGCCGCGCCCGCGGCGCGCACTGGGAAGCGGTGCAGGCGCTGCCCGGCATCACCGTCGACGTCGGCGGAGCCGAGGTCCGCGCGCTGCTGCCGATGCGGGTCGCCGACATGCCCAAGGAGCTCAGCCGCCTGCAGATCTCCGGCAGCGAGCTCGAAGCCGACGAGCCCGGCCCGGTCCCGGACGGCGTCCCGGTCCTGTGGCTCAACCCCGACGTCCCGATGAGCGCGGGCAAGTCCGCCGCTCAGGTCGGCCACGCCACGATGATCCTCGCCGCCCAGCTCCGCGGCGAGGGCCTCGACGAGGACCTCCGCCGCTGGGCCACGGCCGGCTACCCCTGCGCGGTCCGCCAGGCCACCCCGGACACCTGGGCCGACCTCCACCCCGGCGACGACCCCGAAACGGCCTGGCGCAAGTCCCGAGTCGCGATGGTCCGGGACGCGGGCTTCACCGAGGTCGACCCGGGCACGGTCACAGTCCTCGCCCAGTGGCCTTCGTGAGCGCAGTTCTCATGAAAACCTCCCGGTTCATGAGAACCGCCCTCACCTGATCGTGGTACCAAAGGTGACTCCACAATTGGTACCATCTTGGTATGGCACTCAACCTGCGACTTCGCCCGGAGGCGGAGGAAGCTCTGCGCGCTGAGGCGGAGCGGTCCGGTCGATCACAACAGGAGCTCTTGCGCGAGGCGGTCGATCGCTACCTCGGTTTGGCGACGTCCGAGCCCAAGCACGAGTGGGATCACCTGTTGACCTCCGGAAAGGTCCTCCCTCCGCGCGGGAGCTACCGCAGGGTCGTTCCTACGGTTGAACTCGCCCCCGGGCAGAAGTCGATCGACCTGCTGGACCGGGAGGACCGCTTCTAAGTGCGCGTCTACCTCGACAGCAGTGCGCTGATCAAGCGCGTAGTCCGCGAAGCGGAGTCGTTGGCTCTGGTCGATGAGATCGATGATCTTCATCGGCAGGGAGCTTTGCTCGTCTCGGCCACGTTGGCGTGGACAGAAGTCGCTCGCGTGCTGCGAGTCGCGCGGGAAGCTTCGTATCAGGAGATTGCCGACGACCTCCGCAACGCGATGCTCGGTGTGGCTGAGCACCCGCTCGACTTCGAGATCATGAACCTCTCCAGGCGGGTCGATCCGCATCGGCTCCGCTCGCTGGACGCGATCCACCTCGCGGCCGCCATCGCCCTCGATGCCGATCTGCTGATCACGTACGACGACCGTTTGGCAGCTGCAGCTCTGGCCAGCGGCATTCCCGTGGCCTCACCTGCCTGATCTCTCGGTCGCCGTCGAAGTCGACCCGGTCACGGTCCTCGCCCAGTGGCCTTCATGAGCGCAGTTCTCATGAAAACCTCCCGGTTCATGAGTGGGGGAAGTTTTCATGAAAACTTCCCCCACTCCACACCGAAAACCCTCGACGTCTTCGGTCTCGGGGAGAGCACAGTTTTCATGAAAACTTCCCCCACCTCGGGGTCTCGGTGTGCCTGGGGTGGGGTTTGTGGGTGGGTGCAGTTTTCATGAAAACTGTGCTCACTCGGGCACTTGAGTTCTTCGGTGTCGGGGGTGGTGGGAGAGTGCAGTTTTCATGAAAACTTCCCATTGGGAGTCAGTCGTCGTCGAGACCTCTGGCTGTGAGGGCTTCTCCGAGGTCGTCGGCGTGGCGGAGGGTCCTGACGAGGAAGGGGATGGCGAACGCCTGGAGCGAGCGGTCGGCTCCTCTCGCTCGTTGTGCTTCTCTGACCTGGGTGGCGATGGTCGAGAGGGTGGCGATGGCTTGGACCGTGAGACCGACGAGGAGGCCGACCCGGTCGGGGCGGATGCCGAAGCGGGCGAACGGGGTCAGGGCCCGCTCCACCGATGACACGAGGTCGTCGACCTTGGTGACCAGGGTGAACAGGTTCGCCGCGGCGAGGGTGGCGAGCAGCCGGAGGCTGATCGTCTCGGCCCGGGCGAGGTCGAGCATCCACCACTGCAGCGCGAAGACGATCGCCACCAGCGGGAGCAGCACCCGGGCGAGCTGCCAGACGCGGCGGAGCCGGATCCCGGCCAGCGCGTAGCCCAGGGCCGCCGCCAGCGCGCACGCCGACAACGCCACCGGGCCGCTCAGCACGAACGTGACGACCGCGAACACCAGCAGCGCCAGCAGCTTCCAGCCCGCGCCGAGCCGGTGCAGCGGGCTGGTGCCGGGTTCGTGCAGGCCCAGCGGGTTCACCCGATCAGCTCCCGGTAGAAGCCGACGGCCCGGTCCGGGACGTCGTCGGCGACGACGCAGCCCCGGTCGAGGACGATGACGCGGTCGAAGCCGTCGAGCAGATCGAGGTCGTGGGTGACCAGCACGACCTGCTGCTCCAGCCCGGACAGGACCTCGGCGAAGTGCCGCTTGTTGCGCAGGTCCAGCAGCGTCGTCGGCTCGTCGCACACCAGCACGTCCGGTTCCAGCACCAGCATCGAGCACAGCGCCAACAGCTGCTTCTGGCCGCCGGAGAGCTGGTGCGCGGGATGCTCGGCGTAGCCGTCGAGGCCGTGGCGGGCCAGCACCTCGACCGCGCGCCGCTGCCGCTCGGACTTCGACAGGCCCTGCTTGCGCAGCGAGAACGCGACGTCCTCGCCCGCGGTGGGCATGACGATCTGGCTGTCGGGGTGGGTGAACACGAACCCGACGCGGCGCCGGACCTCGCGGCCCTCGCGGGCCACGTCCCGCCCGTCGACGCGAACCCGGCCGCGACTGGGGCGCACCAGGCCGTTGATGGTGCGGGCGAGCGTGGACTTGCCGGAGCCGTTGGCCCCGACGAACGCCACCCGCCGCTCCGGGATCCGCAGGTCCACGCCGTCCAGCACGGTGCGCTCGTCGTAGCGGTGCCCGACGCCCTCGAACTCGATCAACCCACTCGCTCCCACATCGTCGCCACGCCCAGCCCGCCGCCGGAGGACAGCGCCGCCAGGCCGAAGCGCGGCCCGTCCTGCCGCACCATCCGGCTGAACAACCGGACCACCAGCACCGCGCCCGACGCGCCCCACGGGTGCCCGAGCGCGATCGCGCCGCCGTCCGGTCCTGCCAGCTCCTCGTCGATCCCGGCCGCGTCCAAGCAGGCCAGGGCTTGCCCGGCGAAGGCCTCGTTGAACTCCACGACCTCGGGCGCGTGCCGCTCGCACAGCTCGCGCATCGCCGGGACCGCGCCCAGCCCGAGCCGGTTCGGATCCACCGCCGAGGTCCGCGCGCCGACCAGCCGCAGGCCCGGCACGCCCAGTCTCGCGCGCTGCCGCTCGCTGGTGATCAGCACCGCCGCGGCGCCGTCGCTGATGCCGCACGAGTTCGCCGCCGTCGCCGTGCCCTCCGCGGTGAACGCGGGACGGAAGCGGGCGAGCCGTTCCGGGGTGAAACCGCGCCGGGGCCGCTGGTCCCCGGCCGCCGAGCCGATCCTGACCAGCTCGTCGTCGAAGCGGCCCGCGTCCTGGGCGGCGACCGCGCGGGCGTGGCTGCGGGCGGCGAACGCGTCCTGGCGCTCCCGGCCGACACCGGCCTCGGCGGCCACCAGGTCGGCGGCCGGGCCCATGTCCGGGTCGCCGATCTCGGCCGGGGCGAACGGGGCGCGCCCGTAGAAGCGCGGCGGCTCGGTCGCGGTGCGCGGCCGCCAGGCCCGCCACGGGGCGGTGGAGGCGCTCTCCACGCCTCCGGCCAGGAAGAACTCGTCGTCGGTGACCATCGCGGCGGCCGTGGTGATCGCCGACAGGCCGCTGGCGCACTGCCGGTCGAGCGTCATGCCCGGGACCGACTCGCCGAGCCCGGCGCGCAGCGCGGCGACCCGGGCCGGGTTGCCGCCCGGGCCGAGGACGTTGCCCAGCAGCACGTCGTCGACGCGCTCGACACCGGCGTCGTCGAGCACCGCGCGCAGCACCGGTGCCGCGAGCCGGTCGGCCGCCACGTCGCGCAGGACGCCGCCCGCCTCGCCGATCGGGGAGCGGCGCGCTGCGATGATCACCGGGGTCACAGGGTGCCTCCGCTGGTCAGCCGCTCGTCGATCACCGCGCGGGCGGGCTTGCCGGAGGAGGTGCGGGGGAGCGCGTCGACCGGCAACCAGCGGCGCGGGCGCTCGGCCGGGTGCAGCCTCTCGCGGGCGTGGGCGCGCAGCGCGCGCACCGGGACCTCGCCCTCGACCACGGCCGTGACCAGCGCGCCGAAGCGCGGGTGCGGGGTCGCGGCCACCACCACGTCCCGCACGCCGTCGACCTCGCGCAGCACGGCCTCCACGGCCTCCGCCGCGACCAGCCGGGCACCGGTGTCGATCACGGCTCCCGCGCGGCCGAGGATCTCCAGCGAGCCGTCGGGACGCTGGACAGCCCGGTCACCGGTCCCGTCGGACTCGGCTGGGACGAGTTCGCCGCGCTCCAGGTAGCCGTCGAAGGCCAGGTCGGAGCGCACCCGCAGCCGCCCGCCGGCGACCTCCACGTCGACCACCGGCATCAGCCGCTCGTCGTGGCGGACCGCGATCAGCGACTGCTCCGCCGAGCCGTAGTACTCGACCAGGCGGCATCCCGGGATCGCCTCGGCGAGGCGAGCCTCCAGCGCGGGGTCGACCTTCGCGCCGCCGCAGATCACCAGCCGCAACGCCGACTCGCCGCCGTCGTGCTCCAGCACCGCCAGCAGCGCCGACAGCTGAGCGGGGACCAGGTGCACCGCGGTCGCCTCGCGCGCCGCCTCGGCCGCGGCCCGCGCCGACCAGCGACCCAGAAGTCGCAGGTCAGCGCCGCAGTGCAGGGCGTGCAGGGCGCCGAACAGGAACAGCGAGGAGCTCAGCGGACCGGGGATCAGCACCCGGTCGCGGGCGTCGAGGGGCACGCCGAGCGCGGTGAAGCTGCGCAGCCACGAACCGCGCGAGCGCACCAGCACCTTCGGACGCCCCGTGCTGCCCGAGGTCGTGGGCAGGTAGAAGCGGGTCGACTCGTCGCCCACCGGGACCTCGGTGCCCAGGTCCTCGCCCAGCGCGGCGTCGGCGTCGAGGTGCACGTCCGGGCGGGCGTCGTCGAGCACCGCCGCCGGGTCCGGCCACTCCGGGTCGACCAGCAGCGAGGCGCATCCGGCCAGGTCGGCTCCCAGGAACGCGATCAGCCGGGCCGTCTCGTCCGATCCCGAGATCGCCACCCGAGCCCCCGGCGGCAACCGGCGGGCGACCCGGTGCGCGGCCTCCGCCAGCTCCGGACCCGACAGGTCACCGACACCGGAGGTGGGGGCGCGTCCCAGGATCGGCAGCACGTCAGCCCTCGGCGGGCCGCCGCGCCGCGCCCGGCAGCGCATGCGGCACCGCCCGGTGCACGGCCACCGCGATCAGCGACACCGCCACCAGCTTCACCGCGTCACCCGGCAGGAACACCAGCGATTGCACCGCCGCCGACGGCAGGTCGCCGATCATCGCGCCCCAGAACGGGATGCCGATCAGGTAGTCGGCGGCGACACCGGCGAGGTTCGCCAGCAGCAGCACGCCGATTCCCGGCTTGGCCGAGCGCTGCACGATCAGGCCCACGACCAGCGCCGACAGGATCCAGCCGAGCAGGAAACCCCCGCTGGGGCCGAGGAACGGGGCGACGCCGCCGCGCCCGCCGGACAGCAGCGGCAGGCCGATCGCGGTCAGCGCCACGAACAGCAGCACCGACGCGGTCCCGCGCCGGGCGCCGAGGATGCTTCCCGCCAGCAGCGGGCCCGCGTTCTGCAGCACGACCGGCACGGCCGCACCCGCGAGGTAGAAGCCCGGGAAGATCCCGAGCACGGCGATGAAGGCGGCGAACACCACGGTGCGCGCCAGGTTCGCGGCCGGCGAGGACGGGCGTTCGGACACGGCGGACTCCCAGCAGTCGAGGTCGGCGACCGGATGAACCTACCCGCAGCCGAGCGGGCGGCGGGAGCGAGTGTGGGCAGTTTTACCCCGGTCGGCCTCAACCGGAGGTGAGGCGCTTCAGCGCACCCCGGACCACCTCGGGATCGTGCGTGGTCCAGAACGGCGGCAGCGACGCGCGCAGGAACCCGCCGTAGCGCGCGGTCGACAACCTCGGGTCCAGCACCGCGATCACGCCCCGGTCGTTCGGCGAGCGCAGCAGCCGCCCCGCGCCCTGGGCGAGCAGCAGCGCGGCGTGCGTGCCCGCCACCGTGAGGAAGCCGTTGCCGCCGTGCTCGGAGATCCGCTGCTGGCGGGCCGAGGCCAGCGGGTCGTCGGGACGCGGGAACGGGATCCGGTCCATGATCACCAGCTGCAGAGACTCGCCGGGCACGTCCACGCCCTGCCACAGCGACAGGGTGCCGAACAGCGAGGTCTCCGGGTCCTCGGCGAAGCGCTTGACCAGCAGCGCCGTCGTGTCGTCGCCCTGGCACAGCACCGGCGTGGACAGCCGCTTGCGCAGCTCCTCACCGGCCTGCTCGGCGGCGCGGCGGGACGAGAACAGCCCCAGCGTCCGGCCGCCGGCGGCCTGCACCAGCTCGGTGATCTCGTCGAGCACCTGCGGCTGCAGGCCGTCGCGGCCCGGCGGCGGCAGGTGGCGGGCGATGTAGAGGATGCCGCTGCGCTGGTGCTCGAACGGTGATCCGACGTCCAGACCGGTCCACTTCAGCGTGCCGCCGTCCGACGGCGCCTCCTTCGCGGTGGCCATCCCGGCGGCCTGCTCCACCTGCTGCTCCGGCGGCAGGCCCCACTGGCGGGCCAGGGTGTCGAAGGACCCGCCCAGCGACAGCGTCGCCGAGGTCAGGACCGTCGTGCGCTGGCCGAACAGCCGCTCGCGCAGCAGGCCGCCGACGCCGATCGGCGCCACCCGCACCGCCTTCGGGCGGTTCGGCTCGCCGGAGACCCACACGACGTCGTGCTGCTGGTCGCCCCCGAAGCCCTCCAGCAGCCGGACCGCGGTGTCGTGCACGTCCTCGGTGAGCGCGTGCGCGAGCTTGCGGGCGGTGCTGCCCTCGACGTCCTCCTTGCGCTCGGGCCCCAGCGCCGAGATGCACGCCCACGCCGCGTCGCGGACCACCGCCAGCGCGCCGCCCAGGGCTTCCGGCAGCTCTTCGAGCCTGCCGGGGGCGGCGTCCTCCAGCACCAGCTCCAGGCCCTCGGCGGCCTCGTCGAGGCGGTCGGCGGTCTCCTCGTCGACGGCGCGGCCGCAGCGGCGGGCCGCCAGCTTCACCGCCCCGGCGGTGAGCTCGCCGGTGGCCGCCGAGGTGACCCGGTCGACCAGGTCGTGGGCCTCGTCCACCAGCACCACGTCGTGCTCGGGCAGCACCGGGCGGTCGTCGAGGGCGTCGATGGCCAGCAGCGCGTGGTTGGTGACCACGATGTCCGCCCGCCCGGCCTCGGCGCGGGCGCGCTCGGCGAAGCAGTCGGTGCCCACCGGGCAGCGGTGCACGCCCAGGCACTCCTTGGCGGTGACCGACAGCTGCCGCCAGGCCTGGTCGGTCACGCCCGGCACCAGCTCGTCGCGGTCGCCCGTCTCGGTCTCGGTGGCCCACTCCTGCACCCGCTGCACCTGGCGTTCCAGGGCGGAGGCGGCGAAGGCGTCGAACAGCGCGTCCTCGTCGGGCTCCGACGGGGCGTTGCCGTGGATCCGGTTCAGGCACAGGTAGTTGCGGCGTCCCTTGAGGATCGCGAAAGTCGGCCTGCGGCCCAAGGTCTCGGCCAGCGCGTCGGAGAGCCGCGGCAGGTCGCGGTCGACGAGCTGGCGCTGCAGAGCGATCGTCGCGGTGGACACGACCACCGTGGTGCCGTCGGCGACGGCGTGCCGGATCGCCGGGACCAGGTAGGCCAGCGACTTGCCGGTGCCGGTGCCCGCCTGCACCGCGAGGTGCTGGCCGGTGGTGATGGTGTGCTCCACGGCCTCGGCCATCTGCGCCTGGCCCTCGCGCGGGACGCCGCCGACGGCCTCCACGGCCACCTTCATCAGGGTCGCGAGGTCCGGGATGTCCTTGCGCGCCTTGGCCAGCGGGAGCTTCGGCTCCTCGTCGCCGCCCCTGCTCGCCCGCTCCAGGTCGGCGGCGATCTCCGGCGGGAGCTCGTCGGCGTCATCGGACTCGAACGCGACCGGGTCGGACCAGCGCGGGACAGAGGTGGGCACCCGGCGAATCTACCGCCCGCCCCCGACGGGATCGGTCAGGAGACCACGACCGGGTCTCCCAGCAGGGTGGTACCGGCCGCGTCGAGGTCCTTGAGCGCCTCATCGACGGTCGCGCGCGACACGCCCGCGGTGAGGTGGAGGTGCACGGTGGTGTCCAGCCCGGCCGCGACCGCGTCCAGCGCGGTGGCGCGCACGCAGTGGTCGGTGGCGATGCCGACGACGTCGACGGCGCGCACGCCCCGGTCCCGCAGCCACGTCGCCAGGTCCTGGTGCGCGCGGTCCACGCCCTCGAAACCCGAGTAGCCGTCGCTGTACTGGCCCTTGGAGAACACCGCCGTGACCGGGGCGACGTCGAGCTCCGGGTGGAACGCCGCGCCCGCCGTCCCCGCCACGCAGTGCCTCGGCCAGGAGCGCACGAAGTCCGGATCGTCGCTGAAGTGCGCGCCCGGGTCGATGTGGTAATCGCGGGTGGCCACCACGTGCTGGTGGTCGGAATCAGCCAGGAACTCCGAGATCGCCGCGGCGACCCCGGCACCTCCGGCGACGGCGAGCGCCCCGCCCTCGCAGAAGTCGTTCTGCACGTCGACGATGATCAGCGCCGTGCTCATCGGGTCTCACCTCCACGGGATCGCCCGATTCTTCCGCACTGTCAGGCTCCGTGGAAGACCGTCGGGATGGCCGGTTCGCCGTTGGACAGCTTCAGGCCCTCCCACGGCAGGGTCACCAGCGCCCGGCGCAGCCGCTCCCGGTCCTGCTCCAGCGTCGGCAGGCCCTCGACCCGCTTGCCGTCGCGGATCAGCGGGATCTGCAGGCGGCGGTCGTGCGGCCCCAGCTCGGGTTCGGCTCCGACGCGGTGCACGACCTCCTCGACGGCCGTGCCGGTGTCCTTGTAGCGGCGGATCGCGGCCTTGCGGCCCCCGCGCGACTCCTTGTGCGAGCTGCGCTTGGCCACCGGGCGGCCCTCGACCTCCACCAGCTTGTAGACCATCTCCGCGGTCGGCGCGCCCGAGCCGGTGACCAGCGACGTTCCCACGCCGTAGCCGTCGACGGGCTCCGCGCGCAGCGACGCGATGGCGTACTCGTCGAGGTCGCCGGAGACCACCACGCGGGTGTTGGAGGCGCCCAGCGAGTCGAGCTGCTCGCGGGCCTGGCGGGCCAGCACGCCCACGTCGCCGGAGTCGATGCGGACCGCGCCCAGCCCCGTCCCGGCCACCTCCACGGCCAGGTCGATGCCGCGGCTGATGTCGTAGGTGTCGACCAGCAGCGTGGTGCCGGTGCCCAGCGCGGCGATCTGCGATTCGAACGCCGAGCGCTCGTCGTCGTGCAGCAGCGTGAACGCGTGCGCGGCGGTGCCTGCGGTGGGGATGCCGTAGCGGCGCCCGGCCTCCAGGTTGGAGGTGGCGGTGAACCCGGCCAGGTAGGCGATGCGGGCGGCCGAGACCGCCGACTCCTCGTGGGTGCGGCGCGAGCCCATCTCGATGATCCGGCGGCCGTTGGCGGCCGAGACCATGCGGGCCGCCGCGGCGGCGATCGCGCTGTCGTGGTTGAGGATCGACAGCACCACGGTCTCCAGCACGACGGCCTCGGCGAAGGTGCCGCGCACCGTCAGCAGCGGGGAGCCGGGGAAGAAGAGCTCGCCCTCCGGGTAGCCGTCGATCTGGCCGCTGAACCGGTAGTCGCGCAGCCACTCCAGGGTCCGCTCGTCGACCACGCCGTGCTCGGCGAGCTGGGCGATCTCGGCGTCGCCGAAGCGGAAGTTCTCCACCGCGTCGAGCAGCCGGCCGATGCCACCGGCGACGCCGTAGCGGCGCCCGTTGGGCAGCCGCCGGGTGAAGACCTCGAACGTGCACTCGCGGTGCGCGGTGCCGTCGCGCAGGGCGCTGGCCAACATCGTCAGCTCGTAGTGGTCGGTCAGCAGCGCGGTGCTAGAGCTCATGGTCCAGAGATTACGTGCTGCGTGTGGGGGACCGACCTGGCGAGTCGGTCACCGACGGCCCGATTTGTTCGTGCGGTGGGCACGGCTCCGAGGGGGCCGTGCGACGATGGGGGCATGACCTCGCCCGCTGAAATCGAGCGCGCGCAACTCGAGCAGGACGCCGAAGGCGCTGCGGACAAGCCGTGGGTGACCGTGGTCTGGAACGACCCGGTCAACCTCATGTCCTACGTGACCTACGTGCTCCAGAAGATCTTCGGGTACTCCCGGGATCACGCTACGAAGTTGATGCTGGACGTGCACCACAAGGGCAGGGCGGTGGTGTCCTCGGGTTCCAAGGAGAAGGTCGAGGGCGACGTGGCCAAGCTCCACTCCGCCGGCTTGTGGGCGACGATGCAGAAGGATTCGTGAGTGGACGGCTGGACCCGCAAGAACGGCCACGTGCAGGCCGAGCTCTCCCAGCAGGAGGCGGCCGTCATCCGCGGCCTGGTCGGGCAGATCAAGGACATGCTCACCGCCCGCGCCGACGAGGCCCCCAAGGATGAGCTGGCGGAGCTGACCGGCATCCGCACCGGCCCGTCGACACCGCCGGAGGACCGGGTGGTGGCGCGGCTGCTGCCGGACTTCTACCGGCGCGACCCGGTCACCGGGGACACCGACGAGGAGGAGACCGACGCCGCGGGGGCCATGCGGTCGCTGCACGAGCCGGAGCTGCTGGAGGCCAAGACCGGTGCGGCGCAGCTGATCCTGGAGACCTGCCCGCCGATGGGCGGCAAGGTCAAGCTCACCAGCGAGCAGGCCGACAACTGGCTGACGGCCCTCAACGACGTCCGCCTCGCCCTGGGCACGGCCCTGGACGTCGAGGAGGACATGCCCGACGAGCTGCCGGAGGACGACCTCCGCCGCGAGCACCTCGGCGTCTACCAGTGGCTCACCTGGGTCCAGGACTCCCTCGTCTCCGCCCTCCTCGGCTGATCGCCCTCGGTTGAGCGTCGTGCGGCAGTGGACAGTTTTAGTCATAACTGTCCGGGCAAAAAGGACATTGATCATGGGTGATTATGGCTAAAACTGTCCACTGGTGACGTACGAGCTCGTCGCGCCCGGCCTCACCCGTGGAGGTCGCGGTAGGCGGTGGTGGCTCCCGGGTGGAGGGGGACGTCCCCGGTGCCGATGAGGTTGCGGACGTCCAAGAACTGCGTCCCGACCGTTTCCCGGGGGACCAGGAACGGGGCCCTGCGGACCAGGACGCGGACCACCGCCGCGGCGAGGTCGTCGGGCAGGTCCGGGGTGCAGGCGAGCACGTTGGGGACGCCGATCGTCGAGACTCCCGCCGCGTGGCGGTAGGCGCCCGCCGGGACCAGGACCTGGTCGCAGACCGGGGTGCAGCGGGCGGCGACCGCGTCCAGCGGCAGCAGCCGGATGCCGATCCGGTCGTCGAGCGTCTTCAGCAGCGGCGTCGGAAGTCCGCCCGACCACAGGAAAGCCTCGATCCGCCGCTGCTCCAGCGCGGCCACCGCCTCCACCAGGCCGAGCGCCTCGGTGCGCACCTGCGGCCGGTCGGCGAACAGCCGCGCTCCCATCAGCGCCGTGCCCGACTTCGGCGCGCCGATCGACACCGAGCGCAGCTCGCCGAGCTCGCGGACCGGTGAGTCGGCCCGCACGACCAGCTGCGTGTAGTTCTCGTACACCCGCCCCACCGCCCGCAGGTCCGCAGCCGGTCCGAGTTCCCCGGCCAGGGCCGCGTGCGCGGCATCCGCCAGCACCATGCCCAGGTCGGCGCGGCCGTCGCGCAGCATCTCCAGGTTCTCCACGCTGCCCTGGCTGGGCAGCACCACCGCGTGCACCCCCGGATCGGCGGCGGCGATCTCGGCGGCGAGCAGCGTGCCGAACGCGGTGTAGAACCCGCCGGGCTCGCCGGAGGCGATGCGCAGCTCGCGCACCGGTTCACCGCGCCCGCACGCGGCCAGCAGTCCCAGCCCGAGGAACGCGCGTCGCCGCATCAGCGCACCTCCGGCAGGTCGAGGTGCGCGGTGAGGCCGTGCGGCGCCGTCCGGGCCAGGCGCAGCGCGCCGCCGTGCGCGGCGAGCAGCTGCCCGGCGATGGCCAGGCCGAGCCCGCTGCCGCGGCTTCCCCGGTGCTGATCGGCCCGCCAGAACCGTTGCGCGGCCAGCGAGATCTCCTCCTCCGGTAGCCCCGGACCGGTGTCGGCGACGCTGAGAGTCCGCCCGTCCCAACCGATCTCGACCGACGCGCCGGGCGCGTACTTCACCGCGTTGTCCAGCAGCACGTCGAGCACCTGCGCCAGCTCCTCCGCGGACAGCGCGACCCGGGCGGGCGGGATCTCGGGATCTGGCAACGACAGCCCGGCGGCTTCGGCGGCGGGCCGCCACGCCCGCACCCGGTCGGCGACCGCCGCGGCCACGTCGCCGGGCTCGCCGGAGACCGCGGCCCGGTCGGCGTTGGCCAGCGCCAGCAGCCGGTCCAGCAGGGCTTCCAGCCGGTCGACCTCGCCGACCGCCGACCGGTAGGTGCGCTCGCCGTCGGGGGTGATGCGCCGCTCCAGCGCGTCGACCCGCAGCCGCAGCGCCGCCATCGGGTTGCGCAGCTGGTGCGAGGCGTCGGCGACCAGCTGCCGCTGCCGCTCGTCGGCCTCGGCCACCGCCTCCGACATCCGGTTGAACGACGCCGCGACCTCCCGCAGCTCGGGCGGCCCCGCGTCGACCGGCACCCGCGAGCGCCGCGAGCCCGCGCTGATCGCCCGCACCCCGGCGCCCAGGTCGGCCAGCGGCCGCAGCACCCAGCGGGCCAGCACCAGCGCCAGCAGCCCGCACACCACCAGCGCGGTCAGCGCGCCCGCGCCGATCAGCGCCCAGTGCGCGGCGATGTCGGCGGTGGCCTGCCGCACCGAGGCCTCCAGCACGACCGCGCCGGTCACCCGCGTGCCGTCGCCGACCGGCCGGTAGCGCACCAGGTCGTCCCGGGACCACGGCCGCAGCCACGGCACCGACCCGGCGGGCTCGTTGCGCAGCGCCTTGTCGATCGATCCGGCCACGTCGGACGCCCGAACCCCGCCGGTCTCCACCACGGGCGCGCGCGAGGCGTCCACGACGACCAGCGGTTCGCCGTAGAGGTCGGTGTAGCGGCGGGCCTCGGCGCGCAGCACGGTGGCGTCGCCGGTGCCGAAGGCGCGGTCGGCGAGCCCGGCGAAGCGGTCGAGGTCGGCGTTGCGGGCCAGCACCAGCTGCTGGGTGCGCTCGGCGGCGGTGGCGCGCAGCAGCGGGGCGGCGAACCCGGCCACGGCCAGCACCGAGAACGTGAGCAGCACCAGCAGCAGACGCTTACCCATCGTCGCCCAGCCGGTAGCCGAAGCCGCGGATGGTGACCAGCAGTTCCGGGCGGCCGAGCTTCGCGCGCAGCTGCGCGATGTGCACGTCCAGCGACCGCGACACGGTCAGGTAGGCGTCGCCCCACACCTCGTCCATCAGCCGCTGCCTGCTCACCGCCGTGCCTACCTCGGACGCCAGGATCGCCAGCACGTCGAACTCCTTGGGCGTGAGCTCGACCTCCTGCCCGGCGACCTGCACCCGCCGGGTGCGCAGGTCGATCCGCACGTCGGCGACGTCGACGGCGTCGGAGCCGGGGGAGAGGTGCCTGCCGCGCCGGGCGACGGCTTCGATGCGGGCGATCAGCTCGGCCATCCGCACGGGTTTGACCAGGTAGTCGTCGGCACCGGAGCGCAGCCCGCGCACCACGGTCCGCTCCTCGCCGCGCGCGGTGAGCACCACCACCGGGATCGGGCCGATGCGCCGCAGCTTGCGCAGCACCTCCAGGCCGTCGGTGTCGGGCAGGCCGAGGTCGAGCAGCACCAGGTCGTGCTCGCGGTGCCGGAGCAGCGCGTCGGCGCCGCGGCTGACGCGCGTCGTGCGGTGTCCGTGGGAGTCGAGGACGTCGACGAGCGCGTCCGCCACGCCGTCGTCGTCCTCGACGAGCAGAACCCGCACCGGCCACACCTCCGAACCGAGAGTATGGCCGGTGCCGGGAATCATTTCCGCATCCGGGAATCCTTCGAGGTCTCCCGCATCTTCAGGTAGACCAGCAGCGAGATCAGCACGCAGCCGGAGACGTAGTAGAAGAACACGCTCTCCATGCCCGCCTTCTTCAGCCACAGCGCCACGTACTCGGAGGTGCCGCCGAAGATCGCCACGGTCAGCGCGTAGGGCAGCCCGACGCCCAGGGCGCGGATGTTGGACGGGAACAGCTCGGCCTTCACGATCGCGTTGATCGAGGTGTAGCCGGTGACGATGATCAGACCGCCCATCATCAGCAGGAACGCCGCGATCGGGTTCTGCGTGCCGCCCAGCGCGGTCATCAGCGGCACGGTCAGCAGCGTGCCGGCGACGCCGAAGAACATCAGCAGCTTGCGGCGCCCGATCCGGTCGGACAGCGAGCCCGCCAGCGGCTGCAGGACGCCGAAGACCAGCAGCGCGAGGAAGTTGATCCAGGCGGCCGTGCGCTTGTCGATGCCCCCGGTGTTGACCATGTACTTCTGCAGGTAGGTGGTGTAGGTGTAGAACGCCACCGTGCCGCCGAGGGTCAGACCGACCACCAGCAGGCACTCCTTCGGGTACTGCAGCAGCGCCTTGATGGTGCCCTGCTCGGCACCGGATTCCGAGGCGGCCTTGTAGCTCTCGGTCTCGTCCATGCCGCGCCGCAGCCACAGCACGACCAGCGCGCCGACGGCGCCGATGACGAACGGGATGCGCCAGCCCCAGGCGTCCATCTGCTCCTCGGCGAGGAACTGCTGCAGGACGATCTGCACGCCGAGCGCGACCAGCTGCCCGGACACCAGCGTCACGTACTGGAAGCTGGAGTAGTAGCCGCGCTTGCCCTCGGTGGCGACCTCGGAGAGGTAGGTGGCCGAGGTCGCGTACTCGCCGCCGACGGAGATGCCCTGCAGCAATCGTGCGGCCACCAGAAGCAGGGGCGCGGCCAGGCCGATCGAGTCGTAGCCCGGGGTCAGCGCGATGACCAGCGAGCCGAACGCCATCAGCGCCACCGACAGGGTCAGCGCGGCCCGCCTGCCGAAGCGGTCGGCGTAGCGGCCCAGCATCCAGCCGCCCAGCGGGCGCATCAGGAATCCCACGGCGAACACCGCTGCGGTGTTGAGCAGCTGCGCGGTCGAGTCGCCCTTGGGGAAGAACGTCGCGGCGAAGTACACGCTGAACGCCGTGTAGGCGTACCAGTCGTACCACTCGATGAGGTTCCCGATGGATCCTCGCACGACGTTGCCGATCACTCGGCGTTCGGAGCGAACCGCCACATCGCGGTTTGCAGTCGTCATCTCAGCCTCCAGGTCTTGCGAGCTGAGAAGTGACGATGAACAGCCGAGGGCGCCCGGACAACGCCCGGCGGGCTTCCTTTACATCGGGATAACGTGATCGCCGGGAGGTGCGCGATGTCGTGGCAGCCGGGTGAACTGGACGCGCTGGTCGACGTGGGGGGTCTGCTCGTGGGCCATGACCAGCGGCTCGACGAGCACTGGGCGACCGGGGCGACCGCCGTGCTCGCCCCGGAGGGCGCCACCGGGGCGGTCGACGTGCGCGGGGGAGGGCCGGGCACCCGCGAGACCGACGTGCTCGAACCCAGCCACCTCGTGCAGCGGGTCAACGGGCTGGTGCTGGCGGGCGGCAGCGCCTACGGGCTGGCCGCGGCCGACGGCGCGATGCGCTGGCTCGGCGAGCGCGGCCACGGCGTTCCGGTGGCCGGACCCGGCCAGGTCGTGCCGGTGGTGCCCGCCGCGGTGATCTTCGACGTGCCGATGAACGACTGGGGCAACCGTCCCGACGCCGAGTTCGGCTACCGGGCGTGCGAGAACGCCACCGCCACCGAGACCCGGCAGGGCAACGTGGGGGCCGGGGCGGGCGCCGTGGTCGGGCCGGTCAAGGGCGGTGTCGGCACCGCCAGCGCCGTGCTGCCCGACGGCACCACGATCGGCGCGCTGGTGGTGGTCAACGCCGCCGGCTCCGCCATCGACCCCGACACCGGCCTGCCGTGGACGCCCGTGCCGGGACTCCGGGCGCCCGGTTCTCAGGAAGTGGAAGCGGCCCGCCCCCGTTACGAGGGGAGACCTGGTCGTAACGGGCCGGTCGACCGGCCGCTCAACACCACCCTCGGCGTCGTGGCCACGGATCTGGAGCTGAGCAAGTCGGAGTGCCGGAGGCTGGCGGTGGCCGGTCACGACGCGCTGGCCCGCGCCGTGCGGCCCGCCCACCTGCTCGTCGACGGCGACACGATGTTCGCCCTGGCCACGGGCACCGGCGGGGCCCTGCCGGAGCCCGGCGAGCCGGGCTGGGCGCTGCGGTTGGACCAGGTCAGCGCGGTGGCGGCCGAGGTGGTCGAGCGGGCGATCGTGCGCGGGATGCTCGCTGCGGAGCCGGTCGGGGAGGTGACGTGCTACACGCGCCTCTACCCCTCCGCGCGGGAATGAATCATCGTTGAGCGTCGTTTGCCGAAACGACGAAGCCGCACCGGCGACCCCGCGATTTCACATCCTGGGAGCCCGGTGCCCCACCTACTAGGATGGTTGCTGTGCTGGTGATCCGACGCGACCTCGTCGACGCGATGGTCGCGCATGCCCGACGGGACCACCCGGACGAGGCGTGCGGCGTGATTGCCGGACCGGAAGGGTCCGACCGTCCGGAACGCTTGATCGAGATGATCAACGCCGAGCGTTCGCCCACGTTCTACCGGTTCGACTCCGCCGAGCAGTTGCAGGTGTGGCGAGGCATGGACGCCGCCGACGAGGAGCCGGTGGTCATCTACCACTCGCACACCGCGACCGAGGCCTACCCGTCGCGCACCGACGTGTCCTACGCCTCGGAGCCCAACGCGCACTACGTGCTCGTGTCCACGCGGGATCCCGAGACCCACGAACTGCGCTCCTACCGCATCCTCGATGGCGAGGTCACCGAGGAGCCGGTGGAGGTCGTCGAGTCGTACATGTTCGCCCACACCGGTGGCGACGAGGTTCCCGACCGCGACTGATCCGCGGCTCGATCCCCAACCGCATGTTCGCGTTCCCTACGTAGTCCTTTGTGGACAGGAGGATTCCTCATGGCAGTCAACGTTTCCATCCCGACCATCCTGCGGACCCACACCGACGGGCAGAAGTCCGTGGAGGCCAAGGGCGACAACCTCGCCGCGGTGATCGACGACCTCGACACCAACTTCAACGGCCTCAAGGACCGCCTGGTCAAGGAGGGCAACCTGCACCGGTTCGTCAACGTCTACGTCAACGACGAGGACGTCCGCTTCGCCGGTGGCCTGGAGGCCAAGGTCTCCGACGGCGACAACGTCACCATCCTGCCGGCCGTCGCCGGCGGCATGCGCTGACGGAGGCTCCCGTGGCTCGATTCGGCTCGCTGCTCGACGCGCTGGGTGAGACCCCGCTCGTCGGGCTGCCGCACCTCTCACCCGCACCGGACGTGCGGCTGTGGGCGAAGCTGGAGGATCGCAACCCGACCGGTTCCATCAAGGACCGGGCGGCGTTGAACATGATCGAGGCCGCCGAGAAGGAAGGCCGGCTCACCGCCGGCTGCACCATCCTCGAACCCACCTCGGGCAACACCGGCATCTCGCTGGCCATGGCCGCCAAGCTCAAGGGCTACGGGCTGGTCTGCGTCATGCCGGAGAACACCTCCGAGGAGCGGCGCCAGCTGCTGCAGGCCTACGGCGCGCGGATCATCTCCTCGCCCGCGGCGGGCGGGTCGAACCAGGCCGTCGCGATGGCCAAGGAGCTGGCCGAGCAGAACCCGGACTGGGTGATGCTCTACCAGTACGGCAACCCCGCCAACGCCGACGCGCACTACCGGGGCACCGGGCCGGAGATCCTGCGGGACCTGCCGACCATCACCCACTTCGTGGCCGGTCTCGGCACGACCGGGACGCTGGTGGGCGTGGGCCGGTACCTGCACGAGAACAAGCCGGGGGTGCAGGTCGTCGCGGCCGAGCCCCGCTACGGCGAGCTCGTGTACGGCCTGCGCAACCTGGACGAGGGCTTCGTGCCGGAGCTCTACGACCCGGACGTGCTCTCGCGGCGGTTCTCCGTCGGCTCCTACGACGCGCTGCGCCGGACCCGGCAGCTGCTGGAGAGCGAGGGCATCTTCGCCGGAATCTCGACGGGCGGCGTCCTGCACGCCGCCCTGACGATCGCGGAGAAGGCCGCCGCGGCCGGGGAGTCCGCGGACATCGCCTTCGTCGTGGCCGACGCCGGTTGGAAGTACCTCTCCACCGGTGCCTACAGCGGCACCATCGACGAAGCGGCCCAACGCCTCGAAGGCCAGCTCTGGGCCTGACCCCCGGAGCCCGCACCAGAAACCCGAAGAACCCCGCCTCCCCAGGAGGCGGGGTTCTTCGCATCCGTCACCCGGTCCTCGGGGCTGACCGAATACGGCGGTATTCGGTGTGCGGATTACGGCGGTATTCCGTGTTGGACCCCGATTACCGCCGTAATCCGTTGACGGAAGACGGCGGTAATCCGCGTTGAACCCGGATTACTGCCGTAATCCGTTGATGGATTACCGCCGTAATCCGGTCACTCCGAGGGGGCGGGAGGTCAGCCGGTGAAGGCGAAGGCTCGGAGGCCTTCGGCGGGGGCGCGGAGGGTGAGGACGGTGCCGTCAGTGCTGGTGGGGGACGGGACGTCCTCGCGGGACGTGGTGATGTAGAGGTCTCGGAGGTCCTGGCCGCCGAAGCAGAGGTTCGTGGGGCGTTGGGCCGGGAGCGGGATCGTCTCCGCGAGCTCACCGGTGGGGGAGTAGCGGTGGAGCTCGGCCTTGTCGCGGACCGCGGTCCAGACGGTGCCGTCGGTGGCGACCGCCAGCCCCGACGGCTGGCCGCCGACCTCGCAGAGGGTGCGGCGGTTGCCCATCAGACCCGCGTTGACGTCGAAGTCCAGGACCTCGATCCGGCCGGTGCCCGCGTCCGCGATGTAGAACCGCGAGTCGTCCGGGCTCGTGGCCAGGCCGAACCCGGCCTTCAGGTCCTTGATGATCACGCCTGCCGAACCGTCCGGGTTCACCCGCGCCAGCCAGCCGTCACCGGACTCGTCGGTGCGCATCGTGGTGGCCCACATCCGGCCCTTGCGGTCGATCATCGTGGCGCCCGCGGTCATCCCCTCGCGGGCCCAGTAGACCAGCCAGGTGCGCTGCTCGCCGTGGGCGTCGAACAGCGCGATGCCCTCGTGCAGGTGCAACACCAGACCGCCCCGGCTGCGGGGCTTCGCGCCGCCGGTCCGCTGCTGCAGCGTCATCGTGGCGTTGGTGTGGCCCGGCCGGTAGCGGTGCACATCGCCCGCCAGCGGGTCCGTCCACAGCAGGGTCTCGGTGCCGATGTCCCAGGTGGGCGCCTGTCCGGAACGCGCCGCCGCCTGCACTGCGATGTCGACCTGGGCGTGCACACTTCACCTTTCAACCACACGACGCAACGGGGCCGAACCTTACCGCGCGGATCACCCGACGGGGCCGGATGGAGGAAACCTCCCCGAGATCCGCAACGCTCCCGTCACCACCCCGATGCGCACCCGGAATCGGGGGCATTCCCGATCCCCCGCCCGATTTCTGCGGCTAGGCTCGGTGGGGTGACACGCCCGATGGAACGTCCGCGCCCGCGAGTCCTGCCGACGAACCCGCTCAAGGCCGCGATCGGCATGCTCGTCACGGTCGCCGTGCTGTTCGGCATCGAGCTCTACGACGTGGCGACACCGGTGCCGAACCCCGCGATGGACCTCGACGCCAACGGGATCCAGCCGCGCACCCTCGACGGGCTCGACGGCATCCTCTGGGCGCCGCTGCTGCACTTCGGCTGGCAGCACCTGATCAGCAACTCGCTGCCGCTGTTCGTGCTCGGCTGGCTGCTGCTGGCAGGCGGGCTCCGGCAGTTCATCGGCGTCACCGCCGTGGTGTGGATCGTCGCCGGGGCCGGGACCTGGCTGATCGGCGCGCCCGGCTACCACGTCGGCGCCTCCGGCGTGATCTTCGGCTGGATGGTGTTCCTGCTGCTGCGCGGGTTCGCCCAGCGCAGCATCGCCCAGATCCTGGTGTCGGTGGTGCTGTTCTTCTACTGGGGCGGCATGCTCTGGGGCGTTCTGCCCGGTCAGCCAGGCATCTCCTGGGAGGGGCACCTCTTCGGCGCGATCGGTGGGGTGCTCGCCACGTGGCTGGTGGCGCGCAGCACTCGGCGGCGGGTTTCGCGGGCCGAGCCTGGCACACTGGCCGGGTGACCAACGCTCCGATCGGGATCTTCGACTCCGGTGTCGGCGGGCTGACCGTGAGCCGCGCGATCATGGACCAGCTGCCCGGCGAGACCGTCCACTACGTCGGTGACACCGCCAACGCCCCCTACGGGCCGATGCCGCTGGCCGAGATCCGCTCCCGCACCCTCGCGATCACCGACTCGATGGTCGACGGCGGAGTGAAGATGCTGGTCATCGCCTGCAACACGGCCTCGTCGGCCTGCCTGCGCGACGCGCGCGAGCGCTACTCCGTCCCGGTGGTGGAGGTCGTGCTGCCCGCCGTGCGCCGGGCCGTGGCCACCACCCGCAACCGCAAGGTCGGCGTCATCGGCACCGACGCCACCATCCGCTCCCGCGCCTACGACGACGCGTTCACCGCGGCCCCGGACATCGCGCTGACCACCGCGGCCTGCCCGCGGTTCGCGGACTTCGTCGAGCGCGGCATCACCAGCGGCCGCCAGGTCCTCGGCCTGGCGCAGAACTACCTGGACCCGCTGCAGCAGGCGGGCGTCGACACGCTGGTGCTGGGCTGCACGCACTACCCGCTGCTCACCGGGGTCCTGCAGCTGGCGATGGGCGAGGACGTGACGCTGGTGTCCAGCGCGGAGGAGACGGCCAAGGACGTCGTGCGGGTCCTCACCGAGCGGGACGAGCTCGCCGAGCCCGGCCACGTGCCCTCCCACGAGTTCCGCGTCACCGGCGCGCCCGAGCGCTTCGCCCGGTTGGCCCGCCGCTTTCTCGGTCCGGCTCCCTCGGCCGATGCCGTTCTGCCGCTGCGCATGTCAGGCTCTCCCGCATGAAGCTGACGGTCCTCGGTTGCGCCGGGAGCATTCCCGGACCCGACTCGCCCGCCTCCGGATACCTGCTGGAGTCCGGGGGCACCCGGATCGCGCTGGACCTGGGCAACGGCACCCTCGGTGCGATGCAGCGCTTCCTCGACCCGTTCGACCTGGACGCGCTGCTGTTCAGCCACCTGCACCCGGACCACTGCGCCGACTTCGGCGCGCTCGCGGTCTACCGGCGCTACCGGCCGAACCCGCCCTACGACCCGCGCGCCCGGCGGCTGCCGGTGGTCGGCCCGGCCAACTCCCCCGAGCGGCTCGCCGCGCTGTACGCGCCGAACGCCGAGGAGCTCGCGGAGACCGACCTGTCGGACGTGTTCGAGTTCCGACCGGTGAGCACCGAGCCGGTGACGGTCGGGCCGTTCACGATCCGCGCGGTCGAGGTGGCGCACCTGTGCCAGACCTGGGGTTTCCGCGTCGAGGCCGAGGGTCGGGTGCTGGCCTACACCGGTGACACCGGCCCGTGCGAGCAGCTCACCGACCTCGCCGCGGGCGCGCACGCGCTGCTCGCCGAGGCGTCCTGGGAGCACCACGAGGACGCCCCGGAGAACGTCCACCTCTCCGGCCGCCAGGCGGGCGAGGTCGCCGAGACCTCCGGCGCCGAGCGCCTGCTGGTCACCCACCTCGTGCCCTGGACCGACCACGCCGCCATCGAGGCCGAGGCCAAGGCGGCCTTCGGCGGCCCGGCCCACCTCGTCGAAGCGGGCGCCACCTACGAGGTCTGACGCGCGGGGGCTTCCGCGAAGGTGCGGGTGCCTGGGCTTAGGGTTGTGGCGTGGCTAGAGCGGATGGACGCAGTGACGATCAGCTGCGCGATGTGAAGATCACGCGCGGGTACCAGGACTGGCCGGCGGGCTCGGTGCTGGTGGAGTTCGGGCGCACGCGGGTGCTGTGCGCGGCCAGCGTGCAGGACGGCGTTCCGCGCTGGCGGACCGGCTCCGGCCTGGGCTGGGTGACCGCCGAGTACGCGATGCTGCCGTCGGCGACCAACACGCGCGGCGCCCGCGAGTCGGTGAAGGGCCGCATCGGCGGCCGCACCCACGAGATCTCCCGGCTGATCGGCCGGTCCCTGCGCGCCTGCATCGACATGGCGGCGCTCGGCGAGAACACCATCACCTTGGACTGCGACGTCATCCAGGCCGACGGCGGCACCCGCACCGCCGCGATCACCGGCGCCTACGTGGCGCTGGCCGACGCGGTGACGTGGCTGGGCTCTGCCGGTCGGCTGTCCGACCCGAAGCCGCTGTCCTGCTCGATCCAGGCGGTCAGCGTCGGCGTCGTCGACGGCCGGGTGCGGCTGGACCTGCCCTACGAGGAGGACTCCCGCGCCGAGGTCGACATGAACGTGGTCGCCACCGACCACGGCACGCTGGTCGAGGTGCAGGGCACCGGCGAGGGCGCCACCTACACGCGGTCCACGATGGACAAGATGCTCGACTTCGCGCTGGCCGGCTGCGGTGAGCTCGCCCGCCTGCAGGAGGCCGCGCTGGCCGAGCCGTACCCGGGCGAGCTGCCCGGAGACGCCGCATGACCCGGTTGCTGCTGGCCACCCGCAACCAGAAGAAGCTGGTGGAGCTGCGCCGGATCCTGGAGGCCGAGGGCGTCACCGGTCTGGAGGTCGTGGGCCTGGCCGACGTGCCGGAGTTCCCCGAGGCCCCGGAGACCGGGGCGACGTTCGAGGAGAACGCCGTGGCCAAGGCCGCCGACGCGGCCCGCGCCACCGGCCTGCCCGCCGTCGCCGACGACTCCGGCCTGGAGATCGACGCGCTCAACGGCATGCCCGGGGTGCTCTCCGCGCGCTGGTCCGGCAAGCACGGCGATGACCAGGCGAACCTGGAGCTCGTGCTGGGCCAGCTGGGCGACGTGCCCGACGAGCGGCGGGGCGGCGCGTTCGTCTCCGCCGCCGCGCTGGTGCTGCCCGACGGCACCGAGACCGTGGTGCGCGGCGAGTGGCGCGGCGCGATCATCCGGGAGCCCCGGGGCACCAACGGCTTCGGCTACGACCCGATCTTCGTTCCGGAGGGCGAGACCCGCACCAGCGCGGAGCTCACCCCGGCCGAGAAGGACGCCGGTTCCCACCGAGGCCGAGCCCTCCGCCTGCTGCTCCCCTCCCTGAAACCGCTCGCCGGGTGATGTGACTCCGCTCGCCCCGGTGGGGGCGTGGTGCGGTTGGACGGCTAACTTCGGTTCGTGTTCACGGATTGGTTGGAGCTGGGCCTGCTCGTCGTCGTCGGATTCCTGTCCGGCGCGGTGAACGCGGTGGCCGGTGGCGGTTCCCTGCTGGTGTTCCCGGCGCTGCTGGCGACCGGGATGCCGCCGCTGGTGGCCAACGTGACCAACTCCGTGGCGCAGGGACCGGGTTTCGTGGGCGCGGCGATCAGCCAGCGCGACGACCTGAAGGGGAATTCGCGCAGGCTGTGGACGACGTCGATCGCGGCCTGCGCGGGCTCGGCGATCGGCTGCGCGCTGCTGATGGTGCTGCCCGGCGAGGTCTTCGACGCCGTGGTCCCGGCGCTGGTCGGGCTGTCGGCGGTGCTGATGGCCTTCCAGAACACCATCCGCACGTGGCTCGGCTCGCCCGCCGAGGGCGCGCCGGACCGGACGGTGCTGCTCACCGTCGGTATCTTCCTGGCCTCGATCTACGGCGGCTACTTCGGCGGCGCGCGCAGCGTGATCCTGATCGCGATCCTGGTGCTGGCGGCCACCGACAGCATGCGCAGGCTCAACGCGCTCAAGAGCTGGCTGGGCATGATCGGCAGCGCGGCCACGCTCGTCGTCTACGCCCTGATCGCGCCGGTCGACTGGGTCGCGGTGGCGATGCTGGTGCCGACCACGGTCATCGGCGGCTTCGCGGGCGGCAAGCTCGCCCAGCGCCTGCCCTCGACGCTGCTGCGCTACCTGGTGGTCGTCATCGCCGCGGGCGTAGCCCTCTACATGGCCTTCGACTGATGCGCGTTTGAGAAGTGCGGCGGAGCCGCTGCTTCAGGTGTGGGACTCAGCCCGCACCGCCGCGGGTTCTGAGCGGCTTCGTGGCGAGTACGCCGGGACGCCTCGTATTGGCGTACTCAAGGAGCGGCGCACGGAGTCCACGAAGCCGCTCAGGTTCCGCTACCGGCACCGCCAAGCAACGCAACCACGGAACAGTTCCTAGACCCCGATGTCCTTGCGCAGCCGGTCTACGTGGCCGGTGGCCTTGATGTTGTAGAGGGCCTTGGCGATCTTGCCGTCGGGGTCGACGACGAACGTCGAGCGGATGACGCCCTGGACGATCTTGCCGTAGTTCTTCTTCTCGCCGAAGGCGCCCCAGGCCGTCATCACCGAGCGGTCCTCGTCGGACAGCAGCGGGAACGTCAGCCCCTCCGCGTCGCGGAACTTCGCGAGCTTGGCGGGCTTGTCCGGGGAGATGCCCACCACGTCGAACCCGGCGTCGTTGAGCTCCGCGAGGCTGTCGCGGAAGTCGCAGGCCTCCTTGGTGCAGCCCGGGGTGCTCGCGGCGGGGTAGAAGTAGACGACGACCGATCGGCCGCGGTAGTCGCTGAGCGAGACGGTGTTGCCGTCGGCGTCCGGCAGCGAGAACTCGGGCGCCGCGTCGCCGTCCGCAAGTCGGTTCTGTTCGGTCATGCCCGCGACGCTAGCCGATGGGCCGGACGGCTCACTCGGGCAGCGCCGCACCGCCCGCGGCGGGAGTGAGCTGGGACACCTGCTCGATGGCGGGTTGGTCCGCCTGCTGATGCGTGACGAGGAATCCGCCGACGATGAGCCCGGCCAACGCCGAAGTGGTCACGGCAACAGCGCACCTGATGTAGACGCGGACGGACACCGTCGAAATTCCTTTCGTAGCGCGAGAAAACCGCTTCCGAGGCGGACGTGGTGGAGATCGCCGGAATCGGGCGGTTCGTTACCGGTATCCCTCGAACGGGCTACCGGGTTGCGGGTGCCTGGTGCCGCGCGTAGACGAGTGGGTGGCCCGATCGATCAACCGTTCACGGAGGAGCGAGCATGCCGACCGTCGCCGAGCAGTTCATCGAAGTACTCGTGCAGGCCGGGGTGAAGCGGATCTACGGCATCGTCGGGGACAGCCTCAACCCGGTCGTCGACGCCGTCCGCCGCACCGAGGGGATCGAGTGGGTGCACACGCGGCACGAGGAGGCCGCCGCGTTCGCCGCCGGTGCCGAAGCGCAGGTCACCGGCAGGCTCGCGGTGTGCGCGGGCAGCTGCGGGCCCGGCAACCTGCACCTGATCAACGGGCTCTACGACGCGCACCGCAGCGGAGCGCCGGTGCTGGCGCTGGCCTCGCACATCCCGTCGGAGCAGATCGGCACCGGCTTCTTCCAGGAGACCCACCCGGAGGAGCTGTTCAACGAGTGCAGCCACTTCTGCGAGCTGCTGTCCCAGCCCACCCAGATGCCGCGGCTGCTGCGCAGCGCGATCCAGACCGCCGTGGGCAGGCGCGGGGTGTCGGTGCTGGTGATGCCGGGTGACGTGGCCGAGGAGTCGGCGGCCAAGCCGACCGGTCGGGGCGTGGTCGACTGGGAGCCGCCGACGCTGCTGCCCTCGGCCGACCAGGTCTCGGCGCTCGCGGAGCGGATCAACCGGGCGGAACGCCCGATGCTGTTCTGCGGCGCGGGTTCTCGCGGCGCGCACGCCGACGTGATGGAGCTCGCGGAGAAGATCAAGGCCCCGGTCGGGCACGCGCTGCGCGGCAAGGAGTGGATCCAGTACGACAACCCCTTCGACGTCGGCATGAGCGGCCTGCTGGGCTACGGGGCCTGCTACGAGGCGATGCACAAGGCCGACCTGGTGCTGCTGCTGGGCACCGACTTCCCGTACGACAACTTCCTGCCGCAGGCCAACACGGTGCAGGTCGACATCGAGCCCACGCACCTGGGCCGGCGCACGGTGCTGGACCTGGCCGTGCACGGCGACGTCGCCGAGACGATCCGCGCGGTGCTGCCGCAGCTGCGGACCAAGACCGACCGCTCGTACCTGGACCGGATGCTGCGCGAGCACGCCGGACAGCTGGAGAAGGTCGTCGACGCCTACACCCGCAACGTCGAGTCGCAGGTGCCCATCCACCCCGAGTACGTGGCCGACGTGCTCGACGACCTGGCGGCCGAGGACGCGGTGTTCACCGTGGACACCGGGATGTGCAACGTCTGGGCCGCCCGCTACGTCACGCCGAACGGGCGCCGCCGGGTGCTGGGCTCGTTCGTGCACGGCTCGATGGCCAACGCGCTGCCGCAGGCCATCGGCGCGCAGCTGGCCGAGCCGAACCGGCAGGTGGTGTCGATGTCCGGCGACGGCGGGCTGGCGATGCTGCTGGGCGACCTGCTGAGCCTGCGCACCCACCGGCTGCCGGTGAAGACCGTGGTGTTCAACAACTCCTCGCTGGGCATGGTGAAGCTGGAGATGCTGGTCGACGGCCTGCCGGACTTCGGCACCGATCACGACGGCGTCGACTTCGCCGCCATCGCTCGCGCGGCGGGCATCCACTCGGTGCGGGTGGAGAAGCCGGGCGAGGTCCGGGACGCGCTCGCCGACGCGCTGTCGCGGCCGGGCCCGGCGCTGGTGGACGTGGTGACCGATCCCAACGCGCTGTCGCTGCCGCCGAACATCACGGCCGAGCAGGTCAAGGGCTTCGCCCTGGCGGTGAGCCGCACGGTGCTCTCCGGCGGCGTGGGCAAGATGCTCCAGCTGGCCCGAAGCAACCTCCGCAACGTCCCGCGACCCTAGAGCTGTTGCTCTGGTCGCGCTGCGTGGCGGTGCGGGTGGCCAGGGTGGTGGAAGAGAATGCGGCTCCGCCGCATGCACAAGCAGTCCCTGAGTCAGTCCCGGGGGCGTCGGGGTGCGAGGTGGCCGGCTCGCCACCACAGCAGCAGGCCGAAACCGAAGAACGCGGCCCACACCAGCACGGACACCATCATGAGCAAGTACACCTGTCACCCCCACCGCGCGGCGGTCCGGCCCTCCTGCTCGGGCCGCCGCACACCAGGATCCCCGGAAGGAGCGGGCGCGTGAAGATGTCGTACGGGTGATCGGGTTGTGACTCGTCGTGGTGGGCCGGGCAGGATGGGGGCATGACAGTCAGTCCCACGGTGCGTCGCCGCAGACTGGCCGCCGAATTGCGCAGGTTGCGCGCCCGTTCGGAGGTCACGCAGCAGCAGGCGGCCAGTCATCTCGGTTGCACGCAGGCGAAGATCGGTCGATTCGAGACCGCGAAGAGATCACCCTCGGTCGGTGACGTGTCGGCGCTGCTGGACTTCTACGGGGTGGACAGCGCCGAGCGGGACCAGCTGATCAACCTCGCCCGCGACGCCCGCAAGCGCGGCTGGTGGCACTCCTACAGCGACGTGCTGCCCGAGTGGTACGAGACCTACGTGGGTCTCGAAGCCGAGGCGTCCAGCATTCACACCTACGAGTCCGAGGCGATCCCCGGGCTGCTGCAGACGCGTGAATACGCCTACGCCATCACCAAGTCCACGCTCATCCGCGCGCACGACGCGGAGATCGGGCGACGCGTGGACCTGCGCATCCAGCGGCAGGAGCGGGTCACCGGGGACAACCCGCTGGAGCTGTGGGCGGTGGTCGGCGAGGCCGCGCTGCGGCGTCGCGTCGGCGGTGACGGCGTGCTGCGCAGGCAGCTGGAGCACATGCTCAAGCTGGGGCAGCTGCCGAACGTGACGCTGCAGGTGATGCCGCTGGACGCCGGTGCCCACCCGGCGCAGGCCGGTCCGTTCGTGATCCTGCGCTACTCCAACCACATCGACCCCGACGTGGTGTACCTGGAAACCCATGTGGGTGGCCTGTACCTGGAGCGCGAGATCGAGCTGACGAACTACGCCACGATGATGGATCATCTGAGGGCGCACGCGGTAGATCCCGAGGGCTCGGTCGATTTCATCCAACAACGCATAGGAGAGCTGTAGATGGCGCACATATCCGGCTGGCGCACGAGTTCCCGATCTCAGGGGCAGGGGCAGTGCGTCGAGGTCGGCTTCGGGGCCGACCACGTTGGTGTGCGGGACACCAAGAACCGGGGGGCGGGGCGCATCGAGGTCGCCTCGCAGCTGTGGAAGGACTTCGTCGGCGGCGTGAAGAACGGCCGGTTCGACCAGGGCTGAATCCGACGGGGGAGCGCGCTAGTTCGGGGGGCGCTCCCCGTCAGACATCGAAACAGGCTCTGCCGCAGCGCCTTCCAGGAAAGGCGTGAGGAGACCGGGAACGGCTTCATCGGCCAGCGCCAGGCCGTCGCCGGTGCGGACGTCGTAGACGCGGTAGAGGCTCGATCCGGCGGCGGTCGTCGCGCCCACGGTCATCAGGTCGGCGCGGCGCTGGAACACCGTGCGGGAGATCCGCCAACCGATGATGTTCTCGCGCTGCAGCGCGACCGTGCTCCGGGCCGCACTTCCGTTGCGCGCCACCAGGTATCGCTCGTCCAGCGCGTGCCCGAGGCCGCGGTGGGCGTCGACGGCGAAGCCGAGCCCGACCGCCAGGGCGAGCACCACGAGGACGACGGCGAAGGACGTCGGGATCCAGCCGGGCACCGCCGGGATCGCCACCACGACCGCCACGCCCAGCGCGCTCCACAGCGCCCAGCCGATCCGCCGCCGCAGGGCGGCGCGCGGGTGCGGGGTGAGGGCCAGGTCGAACGGCCGGTCGCGCAGCACGGCCGCCGCCACGCGGCGGGCCTCGGCGCGGGGCGCGGGCGGCAGCAGGGTCTTGCTCTCCGGCTGCTTCTTGTCCTGCGACCTGTCCTGGAGCCCGGTCGCGACCGCGCCCAGCCGGGCGCCGCCGGCCAGCCGCAGCGGCAGCGGCTCGCCGAGCTCGACGCCGCGCAGCCGGCGCTCCTCCAGCGACAGCGAGCGGGTGGTGAGCAGGCCGCGCTTGACGCGCAGCGTGCCGGGTTCGCGGGTGAGCTGGTAGCCCCACCACATCTCCAGCGACAGCAGGAACGCCCCGACGACCCCGACGACCAGCGCGATCCCGGCCACGACCAGCACGAACGCCACGATGCCCAGGGCCACCACGACGCCGCCGAGGGCCTCGAACACGCCCCACGCGCGCAGCAGCTGGTCGAAGGAGCCGACGGCGGACCCGATGGCGCCCCACACCACCAGCATCAGCGACGTGGTCAGCGCCGAGTAGCCGAGCCACCGCGGTTCGAGCCGCGACAGCACTCCCTCGTCCGGTGCGTCGTCCACAGTGGATCCGTCGCCGAGGGTCATGCCGCGGCGCAGCGATTCGGCGTCTTCGCGGGAGATCGACTGGAGCTTGATGGTCGCCTCGTCCGCCTGCGCCCCGGTGCTCACCTTCACCGTCGCGATGCCGAACAGCCGCTCGTGCGGCGCGGCGGTGATGTCGACGGTGCGGATCCGCTCGCGCGGGATCGACCGGTGGTTGCGGAACACCCCGCCCTGCCGCTGCTCGAAGCGCTCCTCGGTGATCCGGTACCGGAAGAACACCCGCTCGTAGATCGCGCCGCCGACGATGAGCAGCGCGGCGCCCAGGCCGACCAGGACCGTGATGAGCAGCGCGGTCGTCCCGGCACCGGCCAGGGTCATGACCAGCAGCGTCGGCAGCATCGGCGCGACGACGATCGCGGCCGAGGCGGGGATGGCCCTCACGTCCAGCCGGTGCCACTGCCCGTCGACGACGTTCACGTCGCATCTCCCGGGGTGGCCTGGGTGGTGGCGGTGAGCTGCTCGACGACCTCCGTCGCCCGCTCCCGGTCCACGCCGTCGATGGTCAGCGGCCCGGCCGCCGAGGCGGTGGTGACGGTGACGCTGGAGAGGTCGAACAGCTGCTGCAGCGGTCCGCGCACCGTGTCGACGGTCTGGATCCGCGACATCGGCGCGATCCGCCACTCCTGCCGCAGCCAGCCCGCCGCGGTGTAGACGGCGTCGTCGGTGATCTCCCAGCGGTGCACCCGGTACCGCCACTGCGGCATCACCACGACGTAGACCGCGCCCAGCACCGCGATGAGCACCGCGGGCAGCAGCAGCCAGAAGCGGGCCGGTGCGATCAGGGCGCCCAGCACCACCAGCACGATCACCGGCGGCAGCACGGTGGCCAGGGCCTGCGCCGTCCACCAGCCGATCGCCCGCTTCTCCACGCGGTGGTGCGGTGGGCGCAACCGCAGTTCCTCGGCCATTTCGGGCCCCTTTCGTGGACGTGCAGCCGATTGTGTCGACATCGCGGGTCCGCCGCTCGGGTTTCGGCTCATCGCATCGATCTGACGGCGGGCCAGATCTGCGCCCACGGCTCGGTGCGGCCGCTGAGCACCCACACCTTCAGGTCGTCGCCGGGGACGGCGAGCCGGGCGTCGGTGAAGAACGGCCGGATCTCGTCCGCGCTGCGCGCGAACAGCACGATCGTGTCGATCCCGTCGTCGGGGTGGCCGAAGAACCCGTAGCCGCGGTGCGGGCTGAACACCTCGGGCAGCGGGTGGTGCCTGCCGCCGATGTCGAGCATCGAGGCGGAGATGTAGCTGTCGCCGACGACTGCGGTGCGCGAGCGCTGCTCGGGTGGCAGCGCCCGGTAGACGTCGGAGACCTGCCGCGCGATGCCGTCGCTGATCCGCTCGGCCTGCACGTGGGTGATCGCCGAGGAGAACCCGCGGTTGATCGCGTCGGCGGTGAAGATCATGGCTCCGGCCGCCAGCGCGGTGACCGCGTAGACCGGCCAAGCCGCCCACCCCCAGCGGGACGGCTTGGCCTCGCGCCTGCGCTGCAACCCGACGACCGCCGCCGCGATCGGCAGCCCGTACATCCCGATCAGGTAGTAGGGCCGCGCGGCGGTGACGACGAAGAAGATCCACAGCACGATCATGGCCAGCGCGAACATCCGGTACGGCCGCAGCCGCTCCTCCGCCAGCAGCAGCCACAGCCCCATCAGCACCAGCGCGGTGCCGAGGACACCGGCGTAGAGCAGCAGCATCACCGCCGTGCCGCCGCGACCACCCGACAGCACCGGCGACTCGGCGGCCACCACCCGCGACATCTCCAGCTGCGGCCAGCCGTGCAGCGCCTGCCAGATCAGCGCGGGCGAGGCGATGAGTAGCGCGATCCCGGCGCCCGCCCACAGCTTCGGCCGAGCCAGCAGCGCCCGAGGACCGACCACCAGGGTGCTCAGCAGCAGCGCCGCGCACAGGATCGCGACCTGGAACTTGGCCTGCAGGTTGATGCCCAGCAGCAGCCCGAACGCCAGCAGCAGCCGGTCGTCGGCCACGCCCTGCGAGTGCTGCCGCAGCCAGCGCACCAGCGGCAGGAACAACGCCGTCCACAGCAGCGGCTCGAAGCTGTAGGGCGCCAGCCAGTGCCCCACCAGGTTCGCCCACAGACCCGTGGCACCGGCGAACGCGGCGATCGTCTGCGCCCTCCGGTCGGCGCCGAACTCGCGGGCCAGCAGGGCGATCAGCACGACCGTCGCCCCGGTGGTCAGCGCGACCGGGAGCCGCAGCACGAACATCGAATCCGGTGCCAGGAAGTCCATCGCGGCGCCGATCATCGGCACCAGCGGCGGCTGGTCGGCGTAACCCCAGTCCGGGTGGAAGCGCCCGGCCGCGAGCATGTAGACCTCGTCGATCCAGTAGTCGCCGAACGCCCCCATGACAGCGTGCGCGACGGTCAGGACCCCGGCGATGGCCAGCGTCGGCCACATCGCCCACGGGTGCGGAGGTCGTCCCGCGCTCGCGCTCGACCGCTCGGTCTGATCGATGATCATCGGTTCCCCCAGGAAATCGCGGTGCGCCACCAGTGAAGCGCGGTCGCCGAGCGGCTCACCACCGCTTTTCGTCGAGCGCTCGCGCGCCGGAAGTTGCGGGCCGGTGCAACCTTCGTCTACTCCTGCGGGCTGCTCGGCGGTTCTCGCCGGGTGCGCCGCGCACCGGCGCCTACCGTGGGAGCTGTGGAACACCCGTGGTGGCGGCTGCTGTGGAACGACCGGCGCGAAGCGGTCTTCGACATCGCGCTCGTCGTCGGGCTGCACGTGTTCGTCTGGACGCTCGGCAGGCTCTACCCGGAGGTGTCCTCTCCCGAGAGCTACGACTGGATCGGCGGGCTCTGGCTCGCCGACATCCTCAACACGGCCTTCGGCATCGGACTGCTGGTGCGCCGCCGCTACCCGATGTGGCTGCTGTGGCCCGCCGCCGCGGTCTCGGTGGCCCAAGCGCTGCTCATCCAGTTCGGTCCGGGCCCGTTCATGCAGGTGAACCTGCCCTCGGACCCGTGGGCGCCGGGACTGACGCCGCTCATCCTCTACGCCGCCGTCGTCTACCAGCGCCGCTCCCGGGGCCAGATGTGGGTGCTGATCGGGGTCGTGACGGCGGTGTGCCTTCGCCCGTGGACCTTCCCCGACGCCGACACGGTGCTGGGCGGCGCGCTGTGGTCGATCGTGCCGATCCTGCTCGGCCTCTCCGCGCTCGGGCTGCGCGACCGCGCCGAACGCGCCGAGCGAGAGCAGGAGCTGCGCGCCGCGCAGGCCCGCGCCGACGAGCGGGCGCGGCTGGCGGTCGAGATGCACGACGTCGTCACCCACCGGATCAACCTGATGGTGCTCCAAGCCGGCGCGCTGGCCGTCGCCGGTGAGGACCCGGCCGTGCGCCGGGCCGCCGACGAGCTGCGCGCCAGCGGCAGCCAGGCCCTGGCCGAGCTGCGCGACCTGGTCGGCGTGCTCCGCCGCAGCGAGACCGACCCGCAGGAGGACCGCGCCGAAACGCCCGAATCCCCGCCCGATCTCGACGAGCTCGTCGCCGAGTCCCAGGCCGTCGGGATGTCCGTCGAGTACACCGTGGACGGAGCAGCGGGCCCGGTGACCGCCGCGGTCGCCCGCACCGCCTACCGCGTGGTGCAGGAAGGGCTGACCAACGCGCACAAGCACGCTCCCGGCGCCCACGTCGACGTCCGCGTCCGCTACGGCGACGACCGGGTGCGGGTGCTCGTCCGCAACACCGCCACCGACGGACCCCGCGAACACGCCGACAGCGGCGGGGGAGTCGGGCTGCTCGGGCTCCAGCAGCGGGTCGAGCTCGTCGGCGGCACGTTCCGCTCCGGGCCCGTCGACGGCGGGCCCGAGGGCGCGGGCGGCTTCGAGGTCGAGGCGGTACTGCCCGGATACGTGCCCACCGAGGAGAGCGCCGATGCGTGAGACGATCCGCGTGCTCGTCGTCGACGACGAGCCGATGGTCTGCGCGCACCTGCGCACCATCCTCGGCTCCGCGCCCGACATCGAAGTCGTCGACGACGCCCAGGACGGCGCCGCCGCCGTCGAAGCCGTTGTGCGGCACCGGCCCGACGTCGTGCTCATGGACCTGCGGATGCCCGGCGTCGACGGGCTCACCGCCACCGAGCGGATCTGCGGGATGCCCGAGCACCCGTCCGTCGTCGCCCTGACGACCTTCGACGCCGACAAGTACGTGCTGCGCGCCCTGCGCGCCGGAGCCGTCGGGTTCCTCGTGAAATCCACGCCCCCGCACGACCTCATCGGTCTCGTGCGCGTCGCCGCCGACGGGCACACCGTGCTCTCCGAGGAGGCCAAGCGCCGGCTGCTCGCCGCCACCGGAGGCGAGCAGACCGCGCGCGACCGCGCCCTGCGGATCACCCGCGACCTCACCGAGCGCGAGATCGACGTGCTCACCTGCCTCGGCCGCGGCATGTCCAACGCGCAGATCGCCTCCCGGCTGCACCTGTCGGAAGCGACCGTGAAGTCCTACGTCTCGCGGATGCTCGTCAAGCTCGACTGCGAAAACCGGTTGCAGGCCGGGCTGCTCGCCTACGACGCCGGACTCGTGCCCCGGTGACGCACGACACAGCGGTTTGTCACTAGGCCATCCGGGTGGATTGGGCCAACAGGTTTAACGATCAATCGAGTGAGGTCCGCCGATTGGCTCTGGAATATTCCACCCAAGATCGGTACACCATAGGAGACGCGTTCCACGCGGTTGTCGGGGCCGGGAACGCGTCAGCGCCATCGGTTCGGGGATCGACGGCGCAACCGGTCGGAGGGGTCCGGCCGAAACGAAGGTGCCCTCGGCGCAATCGGGGTGCGCCGAGGGTTCCTTTTTGCCGTGGTCCTTCGGGTCTGCTGACGATGGTCTTGTTGCTTAGCGGTGCGGGTAGGGGAACCTGAGCGGCTCCGTGGACTCCGCGCGCCCCGACTTATGTATGTCCAATACACGGCGTCGAGGCGTGCTCGCCACGAAGCCGCTCAGAACCCCCGGCGGTGCCAGTGCCTTGGGTGGGGTGGTGAGAAAGCACCTCCGGTGCTTGCCTGACGTTGTCTTGTTGCTATTTCTTGGTGAGCAATTGTCGCCGTGTTGTTGATTTCTTCGTTCTCCTTGAGGCTGTGACCTGCGGGTTAATGGGGAAAAGCGGTAAAAAGCTTCTCTTTCGCGGTTGTTCTTCGGTTGGTTAGTGTTCGATCAAGATTGCTGCGGGGAGCCGGTTGGGGGAAGGCAGGCCTTCGGCTGGAGTTCTCGTGGCATGACCTTCGGACAAGGAGATTCACGATGGTCGATGCCCCACGTCGCCTCGCCCGGTTCGCCGGAGTCGCTGCGATCGCCGTTGCCGCGCTGACCTCGGCCTCCGTCGCGCAGGCGGCCCCGGCCGACGTCAACCCGTACATCGTCGGCGGCCAGGACGCCGAGATCGCCGACCACCCGTTCACCGTCGCGCTGACCACGCCGGACGGCCAGCAGTTCTGCGGCGGTTCGATCGTCGCGCCGACCAAGATCCTCACCGCCGCCCACTGCACCGACGGGCAGCAGGCCGCCGACATGAAGGTCGTCAGCGGTCGCACCACCATGAGCTCCACCGAGGGCACGGTCTCGGACGTGACCAACATCTGGGTGCACCCCGAGTACACCGACGCCACCAAGGGCTTCGACGTCTCGGTGCTGACCCTCGCCGCCCCGGTGCAGGAAGCGCCCATCGAGCTCGCCACCGCCGACGACCCGGCCTACGCCCCCGACACCCAGGCCACCATCCTGGGCTGGGGAAACACCTCCGAGGGCGGTCAGCAGTCCGACCACCTGCAGATGGCTCAGCTGCCGGTCAACGCCGACGAGACCTGCTCCAAGGCGTACCCGGAGTACAGCAACGAGTCGATGGTCTGCGCCAGCGTGCCGGAAGGCGGCATCGACAGCTGCCAGGGCGACTCGGGCGGCCCGATGGTCGCCGACGGCCGCCTCATCGGCGTCGTGTCCTGGGGTCAGGGTTGCGCGCAGCCCGGCTTCCCGGGCATCTACGCCCGCGTCGGCGCCTACAACGACGTGATCACCGAGCAGATCAACTCCTGACGAGCGGCCCGGCCGGGGTCGTCATCCCGCTGGCCCCGGCCGGGCCCGCTCGTCAGGGAAGGCGAAGGCCGTGGACGCTCGTCGTCCACGGCCTTTCGCGCGCCCGAACCCCCTCGCAGGTGGAGCCGCGCGGTCACCGCGCGCCCGCTGTACTGTTCGGTAGGTTCCGCTCCGGATGCGGCGGGACGACGAGGAGCAGGAGGATTCGAGGGGTGACGGCGGAGAGCGCGGCCGGCTCTAACGGGCACAACCTGGTGAAATCGGCGGATCGGGCGCTGATCATTCTGGAACTGCTCTCCCGGGGCAGGCACCGGCTCAGCGACATCGCCGAGACGCTGCGGCTCCCGCTCTCCAGCGTGCACGGCCTGCTCGGCACCCTCGTGCACCGCGGCTTCGCCGAGTTCGACCCCACCACCCGCACCTACGGGCTCGGGCTCAAGGCGTGGACCGTCGGGCAGGGCTACACCGGGCACCGCGACATCGTCGGGCTCGCGCTGCCGCTGATGGAACGACTCGCGCAGCAGACCGGTGAGACCGTGCAGCTGTCCCGGCTCGACGGCATCGAGAACGTCTACATCGCCATCGCCGAATCCCCGCAGCCGATGAAGCTCGTCTCCGCCGTCGGCATGCGGTTGCCGGCCCACTCGGTCGCGCTCGGCAAAGCCCTGCTGGCGGGCCTGGACGACGACGAGGTCACCGCCCGCTACGCCGACGTCGAGCTCGAACGCTTCACCGACAACACCATCACCGACCTCGGCGAACTCCTCGCCCAGCTCGACCAGGTCCGCCGCGACGGCTACGCCACCGACGACGAGGAGTACATCATCGGTTGCCGCTGCCTCGCCGTCCCGATCCGCGACCACGCGGGCGAGGTCGTCGCCGGCATGTCGGTCTCAGCCCCCACCCCCCGCTGCGGCCCCAACTGGACCGAGGAAACCCGAGCCCCCCTCGCCGAAGCCGCAACCTCGATCCACCACCAACTCCGCCACTGACCACGAAACACCGAAACCCCAACCACGCAGCGCCAACCGCGAATCGCTCGCGGCGAATCGCTGACCGCGAGTCGTTGACCGCGAGCGCCGAGCTGTGGCTTCCGGGGGTGATGGTGCTCGGCAGGGGACAGTTTTTCCTCGAATCACCCATGATCAATGTCCGTTTTGTCCGGACAGTTCTCACTAAAACTGTCCCCTGGTGAGGCACGGGAGCAGCGGGACGAGGGAATCAGCCGAATTGGATGGAGCGCTTGGCTAGGCCCCACCAGAAGCCCTCGATGGGGACGGACTGGGTGTCGAGGTCGTCGCCCGCGGCGCCGAGGGTGACGAACAGCGGGGCGAAGTGCTCGGTGCGCGGGTGCGCCAAGCGCCCGGCGGGGGCCTTGCGCTCGAAGTCCAGCAGGGCGTCGACGTCACCGGACGACAGCGCGCGGCCGCCCCAGTCGTCGAACTCCACCGACCAGTTCGGCGTCGACGGCGAGCGCAGCGCGGCCAGGTTGTGGGTGAAGAAGCCGCTGCCGACGATCAGCACGCCCTCGTCGCGCAGCGGTTGCAACGACCGGCCGAGGTGCATCAGGGCGGTGGGTTCCAGCGTCGGCATCGAGATCTGCAGCACCGGGATGTCGGCGTCGGGGTACATCTCCTTCAGCGGCACGTAGGCGCCGTGGTCGAGGCCGCGGTCCGGCACGTCGACCACCGGGGTCTCCGCGCCGCCGAGCAGCGCCCGAACCCGCTCGGCCAGGGCCGGAGCGCCCGGCGCGGCGTAGCGGACCTCGTAGTAGCGGTCCGGGAAGCCCCAGAAGTCGTAGACCAGCGGAACGGTGCTGGTCGCGCCGATGGCCAGCGGTGCTTCCTCCCAGTGCGCGGAGATGATCAGGATCGCGGACGGCCGGGGCAGGTCGGCCGACCAGGCGGCGAGTTCGCCGGGCCAGAGCTCGTCGTCGGCCAGCGGCGGGGCGCCGTGGCTGAGGTACAGGGCGGGCATGCGGGAGGACATCCGACACCTCCTAGTTCGAATTCGAACCAACTCTAGCTCGTCGTTCAAATTTGAACAAGATAAGATGGCGGGGTGACCGAACCGCGTTGGCTCGACGCCGATGAGATGGCCGCCTGGAACGCCTTCGTCGAGGCGGGCAACCTCGTGAACCGCCGCGTGGAGCACCAGCTCCGCGAACAGGCCGGACTCTCGCACCCGCAGTACGAGATCCTCGTCCGGCTCTCCGCCGCGCCGGGCGGCGAAGTCCGCATGTCCGAGCTGGCCGAGCTCGTCGTGACCTCCAAGAGCGGCCTGACCTACCAGGTCACGCAGCTGGAGAAGGCGGGCCTGGTGAGCCGCCGCACCTGCGACACCGACGACCGGGGCGTGATCGCCTGCCTGACCGAGGACGGCCGCCGCAAGCTGGAGGCCACCGCGCCCGGGCACGTCGAGATCGTCCGCGAGTACCTCATCGACGTCCTCGACCGCGACCAGCTGCGCGCGCTCACCGCCGCGCTCGACGTGGTCTCCCGCAAGCTGCGGAGCTCTTGACGCCGGTTGTCCGCGCTGATCGGATTTCGCTTGCTTGAACGGTCTTCGAACAGGTGAAGCGGAGTCGGTGTGATGAGGTTTCTGAGGCTGGGGTCGTTGTCCGAGGAGCGCCCGCACGTGCTCGACGACCGGGGGCGGCTGTTCGACCTGAGCCCGGTGACCGGCGACATCGACGGCGCGTTCCTGTCCGGTGACGGCGTCGCGCGCGCCCGCGCGGCGCTGGCGGCGGGCGAGCTGCCCGCCGTCGACGACCCGGCCGACGGAACCGGGTTGCGGGTGGGCGCGCCGATCGCGCGGCCGATGGCGGTGCTGTGCATCGGCCAGAACTACGCCGCCCACGCGGCCGAATCCGGTTCCGCGCCACCGGAAGTCCCGATCCTGTTCTTCAAGCACCCGAACACCGTGGTCGGGCCCTACGACGAGGTCGCGATCCCGCGCGGAGCCGAGCGGGTCGACTGGGAGGTCGAGCTCGGCGTGGTCATCGGGCGCCGCGCGAGCTACCTCGACAGCGCCGAGCAGGCCCTGTCGCACGTGGCCGGCTACGTGCTGGCCGACGACGTCTCGGAGCGCGCGTTCCAGAAGGAGCAGTCCGGCGGCCAGTGGTCGAAGGGCAAGTGCGCGCCGACGTTCAACCCGGTCGGCCCGTGGTTCGTGCCCGCCGACGAGGTCGGCGACCCGCAGGCGTTGCGGCTGCGCAGCTGGGTCAACGGCGAGCCGAGGCAGGACTCCAGCACGGCCGACATGATCTTCGGCGTCGGCGAGATCGTCCGCCACCTCTCGCAGTACCTGACGCTGGAGCCGGGCGATCTGGTCATCACCGGAACCCCGGAAGGAGTGGCGATCTCGGGCAGGTTCCCGTTCCTGGCGCCGGGCGACGTGGTGGAGATGGAGATCGACGGCCTGGGCCGGCAGCGCAACGACGTGCGGTCCGCCTGAGGTTGCGCCGTTCGGATCAAACACAACGTGAAAATCTTTCTATTTAACGTCGGGGTAGCTAGCGTGCCGATGCCGGAGTGATCCGCATCGGAAAGGGCTTGGCATGGCGCGACGTTCACTGGTCACCGTCCTCGTGGCGGCCATCGCGGGGTCCCTGCTCATCGCTCCCGGGGCCGGTGCCCAGGACGTCGCGCCGCCGGAGGACCACTGCCGCGACCAGTGCCACGACATCCTCCCGCCGGGTCAGAACGGCAACGCCACCTTCGCCGAGCTGGTCTCGCACATGCTGCTGGGCACCCGCCCGAAGCACTCCGACGACCAGCTCGGCAAGTACGGCTCCCTGGCCGGTGGCTACGAGGAGCTCACCACCGGCACCATCCGGGAGTTCTTCAACGACCACTCCTTCGGCGTGAAGCCCGAGGACGTCGAGCGCACCTACCAGCCGCGCGCCGACGTCACCGTCGTCCGCGACAAGACCGCCGGCGTCCCGCACGTCTACGGCGAGACCCGCTCCGGCACCACCTTCGGCGCCGGGTACACCACCGCCGAGGACAAGCTGTTCCTGATGGACGCGCTGCGCCACGCCGGACGCGGCGAGGTCACCCCGTTCGCGGGTGGTGCGCCCGCCAACCGGGAGCTGGAGCAGAGCTTCTTCTCCGTCGCGCCCTACACCGAGCAGGAGCTGCAGGACCAGATCGACCGGGTCGCCGCTCAGGGCGAACGCGGCCGAATCGCGTTGCAGGACGCGCAGTCCTACGTCGACGGCATCAACGCCTACATCCAGCAGGCCCACCGCGGCCGCTACTTCCCCGGCGAGTACGTCGCCACCGGCCACGTCGACCCCGTCACCAACCAGGGCACCATCGCGCCGTTCGAGCTCACCGACCTGGTCGTGCTCGCCTCGCTGGTCGGCGCCCAGTTCGGCGGTGGCGGCGGGGGAGAGGTGCAGAACGCCGTCGCCCGCATGTCGCTGCACGAGCGCTTCGGGCCCGAGCGCGGCGAGCAGATCTGGGCCGCCTTCCGCGCCGAGAACGACCCGGAAGCCATCAGCACCATCCACGACGGACGGTCGTTCCCCTACGGCAACACCCCGGCCAACCCGACCGGCGTCGCCATGCCGGACCCGGGATCGGTGCGCGAGCAGCAGCTCGTCTTCGACCCGACCGGCTCGGCGGCCGAGCCCGACGAACCGCCGTCGCGCCGGGTCGTCGACCCGCAGGACCCGCTGCGCGGCATGTTCGACGACGGCGTCCTGCCCGCCGACATGGCCGAGCGGCGCGGCATGTCCAACGCGCTGGTCGTCTCCGGCGAGCACACCGAGAGCGGCAACCCGGTGGCCGTGTTCGGCCCGCAGACCGGCTACTTCTCACCGCAGCTGCTGACCCTGCAGGAGCTGCAGGGGCCCGGGATCTCCTCGAAGGGCGCCTCGTTCGCGGGCCTGAGCTTCTACACGCTGCTCGGCCGCGGCCAGGACTACTCGTGGAGCGCCACGACGGCCTCCCAGGACATGATCGACACCTACGCGGTCGAGCTGTGCTCGCCCGACGGCGGCCCGGTCACGACGGAGTCGAACTCCTACCTCTTCCGCGGCGAGTGCCTGCCGATGCAGACCATCGAGCGCCGCAACGCCTGGGAGCCCAACCTCGGCGACGACACCCCGGAGGGCTCCTACCGGCTGGTGTCGTTCCGGACCCGCTACGGGCCGGTGACCCATCGGGCCACAGTGGATGGAAAACCCGTCGCCTACACCACGGCGCGCTCCACGTTCCTGCACGAGGTCGACTCGATCATCGGGTTCCAGCAGTTCAACGACCCGTCGGCGGTGCGTTCGGCGCGGGACTTCCAGCACGCCGCGCACGACATCAACTACACGTTCAACTGGTTCTACGCCGATTCCCGCGACACCGCGTACTTCAACTCCGGCGCGAACGTGGTGCGCCGACCCGACGTCGACCCGAGCATGCCGATCGTCTCCGATCCCGCCCACGACTGGCCCGGCTGGGACCCGGAGACCAACACCGCGACCTACCAGACCTTCGACCAGCACCCGAACTCCCTCAACCAGGACTACTACATCAGCTGGAACAACAAGCAGGCTCCGGGAACCGCGGGCGACCGCGCGGAGAAGAACGCGGTGCAGCGCGGTGACCTGCTCGACCGCCGGGTCCGCGAGCAGATCGAGTCCGGCGACGACTTCAGCCGCGCCGAGCTGGTGCGGGCGATGGCCGACGCCGGGGTCACCGACCTGCGCGCCGAACGCGTCCTGCCCGACCTGCTGCGCGTCGTCGGCGAACCCGACGAGCGCACGAAACCGCTGGTCGACGAGCTGCGCGCGTGGCTGGACGACGGCGGCAAGCGCGTCGAGACCGAGCCGGGCAGCAAGCGCTACGCTCACGCCGAGGCCATCGAGCTGCTCGACGCGTGGTGGCCGCTGCTGGTCCGCGGCCAGTTCGAACCCGCCGTCGGCGCCCCGGCGTACCGGGCGATGACCTCGATGATGCAGATCAACGAGTCGCCGTCCGGCTGGCAGAACGGTGAACCCGGCCTGCACGTCGGCCAGGGGCATCAGGGCTCGTCGTTCCAGTTCGGCTGGTACGGCCCGGTGTCCAAGGACCTCCGCGCCGTGCTCGGCGAGAACGTCCCCGGCGGCTTCGGCGCCCCGCTGTGCGGCGGTGGCGATCCGGCCGCGTGCCGCCAGATGCTGCTGGACACCCTCGCCCAGGCCGCCGAGGTGCCGTCCGAGGAGACCTACCCTGGCGACGACGACTGCGACCCCGGCGACCAGTGGTGCGCCGACGCGATCGTGCACAACGAGGTCGGCGGCATCCAGCAGGACCCGACCACCTGGCAGAACCGCCCCACCTACCAGCAGGTCGTCGAGTTCCCCGAGCGCCGTTGACCCGTTCGGCCCAGCGTTTTCCGGTCGAACCGACCCCGCGCGATCTCCGCGAGCCGTAGAATTGACGGCCAAATCGGGCATCGGTGTCCGAGGCGAGGGGGAGGCGGATGACGGAGCCCGTGCGGTTGACCGACAGCGCCATGCTCGCTCGACGGCTCCTGTGGAACCGGGCCGTCGACGAGCCGTCCAGCGCACAGCCCGTCGTGGTGCTGCTCGGGCCGACCGGATCGGGCAAGACCCGTGCTCTGCAGTCCATCTCGCAGGACTGCGGGAACGGCGTGGTGCACGCGCAGCCCTTCGACTTCGCCCGCGAGCAACCCGCCACCACGGTCGAAGCGCTGGCCACGATCTCCGACGACCTCTCCCGGCGCTGGCCCGCCCGGCGCAGCGCGAAGTTCACCCGCTTCGCGCTCGGGCTGGTCGCCGTGCACACCAACCTCGACTCCTACGACCGGGTCAAGGCCAGGGCCGCGATGAACAGCGCCCTGCGCGAGTTCGCCGACAGCCCCCGCGCCAACGACCTGGCGGGCCAAGTGGATTCGGTGGCCGACGCCGCAGAACCCGTGCTGGACAACCCGATGCTGGTCACGGCCGCGAAACTGGTTCTGCCCAGGCTGATCCGGACGATCGGCCGCCGATCCCTGGGCAGCGCCAAGCGCTGGCACGCCGACATCCCGGAGGCCGAGGGCGCCGAGCCGCTGGACGCGCTGATCCAGCTCAGCCGACGCGCCCGCAACGAACCCGAGGCGATGACGGCCTGGCTGACCTCGGCGTTCCTGGCCGATGTGCGGGAGAGCCACCCGGTCATGGCGCGCCCGGAGCTGGGCAGCCCGTGCGCCTGCGAGAACGAGGCGGGAAAGACCCACGCGCACAACTGGGTCGTGCTGCTGGACAACCTCGACAACCCCGGTGGGTACCGGTTCCTCGACGACATCATCGCCGCCCGGGAACGACATCTGCGCCAGCACAACGAGCACGACCCGCTGCTGCTCATCGGCACCAGCGGCCGGTGGAACCCCGAATGGGAATCGCACTGGCACGCACCGTGGAAGTCCGCTGCCACCAGATCCGACGAGGTCCTGGTGGTGCCGCGCTGCCGCGACGCGGGCCACTGGCGCAGCAACCCCGAAGTGGACAGGCCGCAGGCGCACGTG
Source organism: Saccharopolyspora ipomoeae (assembly GCF_029952525.1). Classification (GTDB taxonomy): domain Bacteria; phylum Actinomycetota; class Actinomycetes; order Mycobacteriales; family Pseudonocardiaceae; genus Saccharopolyspora; species Saccharopolyspora ipomoeae. The sequence goes on along the minus strand of NZ_JASAOF010000008.1, from coordinate 48,199 downwards.
CACCCGGTCCTGCTGGAGCCGCTGGAGATCGAGGAGACCGCGAGCCTGATCGACCGCAGTCCCTACTTCAGCGAGGCGAAGCTGGCGCAGCGCGCCACCGCCGGGCTGCCGAAGGCCGTCGAGGCGGTCGCCGAGATGCTGCCCAACGCCCGGCTGCGGGAGGGCAGGCGCGACATCCTCGAACCCGCCGAGTCGACCCCCGAAGCGTGGCAGCAGCGCCTGGCCGACCTGCGCGTCTCCGAACAGCTCCAGGACGTCGACCTCGCCGAGTTCGTCAACGCCGCCCCGTTCGCGACCGCCCCGTGGCTGGTCCCGGCCGAGTCGACCAGCCTCGTCTCGTTACCCCAGACCGGGCGCATCCTCACCGAGCTGCGCAGCGCGCTGTGGGTGATCGCCCCGGACCGCGACGGCGGGACCGAGGACCAGTCCCTGCTGCACCCGTGGATCGCTCGGACGCTGCTGTTCGCCCTCAACGCGCGTGGTGAGCAGGACGGGGGCTCGTACGAGACGCAGTTCCAGGCCTTGCTCGACGACCCGCACACCCGGCGCGACCTCGCCCGCTCCTCGTACTGCCGGCTCGCACTGGGACGGTTCGCCGAGGTCGTGGGCACCCTGCACGAACGCTTCGACCAGATCCCGCACCAGAAGTGGGTCGACCTGCTGATCCTGATCACCAGCGCCCCGGACGGCAAACCGCTGCACCGCGACAACGCCGAGGTCTACGCCGACCTCGTCGAGCAGGACCTGTGCGACGGCCCCGCCGACCGCGGTCAGGTCCGCAACGTGCTCGCCCGGCTGATCGCCGCGTACTGGCTGCTCGCGAACCCGCTGGCCGGTCCGGACCGGGAGTGCAAGAGCGTCGTCGTGCAGAGCTTCTACGAACTCGCGCCGCTGTCACACCGCCCGGACGTCGCGGCCCTCTACGAGGCCGCGCGTCGCGCCGACCAGCTCTTCTAACCCCGGATTGGACCGGTCATGCCGCTGCTCCGCCGCTCCACCTCGCCCGGCCCGCTGCAACCCCGATCGTGGGTGCGCCGCCACAAGTTCGTGACCGCCGCAGTGGTTCTCGCGGTCGTGGCCGCCGGATTGGCGGTGTGGCAACCGTGGAGACCGTGCGGTGCGGGGATGTCCGCAGCGGGCTCATCGGGCAGCTGCGTCGGTCTGAACGTCGAGAGCGGCTCGTTCGGCACCAACGACGCGGTCGCCGAACTGCGGGAACGCGTCCTCGAGCACAACGCGGGGGTGACCGACCAGGACTTCGTCACCATCGTGGTGCTGGACAACATGACGCCGGATCCCTCGATCGACAGCATCGGCGGTGACACCGTTCGCCACGGCGTGGAGGGCGCGCTCACCGCAGCGCGGCGCGCCAACGACACGACCGCGGTGGGGGCCAAGACGCCGAAGGTGAAGCTGCTGCTCGCCAACTACGGCACCGACGAGGTCCAGGCGGCGGAGGCGGTGCGGCAGATCGAGCTCGCCCGCGAGCAGGAGCGCATCGTCGCGGTCGTCGGGCTGGGGCAGAGCCTGGAGCACTCCCGGACGGCGGCGAGCGGGCTCGCCGACCACGGGATCGCCGTGGTCAGCGGGATGGCCAGCGCTGACGACATGAACCAGCACGTCGGCACCGGTGAGAAGCTCCACGAGTTCTTCCGGATCACCCCGACCAACATCGACGCTGCCAAGGCCGGCGCCGCCTACCTGCGGCAACAGCGGCCGGAGAAGGTGATGCTGGTCGAGGACACCAACGACGCCGACAGCTACTCGCTCACGCTGGCCGAGGCGTTCAAGGACGCCTACCGAGACCAGGAGATCAGTTCGGCCGAGTTCACCTCGTTGAGCGATCCCTCGGGAACAGCGCGGCCGGACTTCATGGCCGGCGAGTTCGCCCGCGTCTACTCGAGGATCTGCTTGGAGAAGCCCACTCACCTGTACTTCGCCGGCCGCGGCAACGACTTGAGATCGTTGCTCGACGTCATGTCGCAGAACACGAACTGCACCGGGATGTCCGACGTGGACGTGATCACCAGCGATGACGCCACCAACCTCGTGGGGCGACCGCTGCCCAGGTTCGACAACCGCCAGGTGCGGGTGCTCTACACCAGCGTCGCGACCAAGGGGCAGTGGGACGGCGTGCCCGGGCAGGAGGAGAGCCGGGCCAGCTACGAATCCTTCGAGTCGGCGTTCGTCGGGATGGGGATGGACAACGCCGACGCCCTGATCGACGGTTACGCGATGTCGGTCCACGACGCGTTCCTGGTGGCCACGAAGGCCGCCCGTGAGGTGGGCGGGGCGTACGGCATGGTGGCCGACAAGATCAAGGCCCTCGACTGCGTCGAGCCGTTCGGCGGTGCCACCGGCAAAATCGCGTACAAGAACGGTCATGCCGGGCAGGGGAATCCGGTGGGCAAGGCGATGCCGATCATGCGCCTGGACGTGAACGGGCACCCGGTCCAGGAGTCCCTGGTCTGGCCTTCCGGGCAGCCGTTCGGTCCGCAATCGTGCGAGTAGGCGGCGACATCGGAGGCTGAGATGGATTTCCGGCGGCTGGACGACATCCGCGACGACCTGCACGTCCTGTACGAGGACCTGCACGCCCACCCGGAGCTGTCGTTCCAGGAGCACCGGACGGCGGCCGAGGTCGCGCGGCGGCTCGGTGAGCTGGGTCTGGAGGTCACCAGCGGGGTCGGCGGGACCGGCGTGGTGGGCGTGCTGCGCAACGGGGACGGGCCGACGGTGCTGCTGCGCGCGGACTTCGACGCGCTGCCGGTGCTGGAGCGGACCGGCCTGGACTACGCGAGCACCCAGCGGGCGACGGCCGCCGACGGCTCGGACGTGCCGGTGATGCACGCGTGCGGTCACGACATGCACGTGACCTGCCTGCTCGGTGCGCTGGACCTGCTGGTCTCGGCTCGTTCGCGCTGGTCGGGGACGGTGCTGGCGGTCTTCCAGCCCGCCGAGGAGATCGGGGCCGGGGCGCGGGCGATGCTCGACGACGGGCTGCTGGAGCGGTTCCCGCGCCCGGACGTGTGCCTGGGGCAGCACGTGTTCCCGTTCCAGAGCGGGTTCGTGGGGATGATGCGCGGGCCGAGCATGTCGGCCGCGGACACCCTGAAGATCACCATGTTCGGGCGCGGGGGGCACGGTTCGCAGCCGCAGAACGCGGTGGACCCGGTGGTGATGGCCTCGGCGACGGTGCTGCGGCTGCAGACCGTGGTCTCCCGCGAGGTCGCCGGCGACGACACGGCGGTGGTCACGGTCGGGTCGATCCGCGCGGGCACCCAGGGCAACATCATCCCCGATCAGGCGGAACTGCTGGTCAACGTCCGCTCGTTCGACGAGCGCGTCCGCGAGCGGGTGCTGGCCGCCATCCGCCGCATCGTCCGCGCCGAAGCGGTGGCTTCCGGCGCCGACCGTGAGCCCGAGTTCGAGCAGCTCAACCGCTTCCCGCTGCTGGTCAACGACCCCGATGCCACCGACCGCACCGCCGAGGCCCTGCGCACCGCGCTGGGCGAGCACGCGGTCCTCGACCTCCCACCGGCGATGGCCAGCGAAGACGTGGGCCTCTTCGGCACCGAAGCGGGGGTTCCGACCTGCTACTGGTTCTTCGGCGGTACGGAACCCGGCCGCTTCCAGAAGGCCCTCGCCGAGGACGCGGTGGCCGAGATGATCCCCGCCAATCACTCCCCGCACTTCGCCCCGGAGATCGAACCCACCCTCACCACCGGAGTCAAAGCCCTCGTCACCACCACCCTCGAATGGCTCTCCTGACGTCCCGTGCTCCGCGTCCCGTTCCCGACGTCGGTCAGCAGGGGACAGTTTTAGCCATGATCACCCATGATCGATGTCCGTTATGTCCGGACAGTTGTGGCTAAAACCGTCACCTGGTGAGGGAGGTCCAGGCCAGAGCCCCGGATTCCAGGGCGACCCAGAGCGTTCCGTCGGGCGCGGTGGTGAGCCCGTGGGGTTCGGAGTCCGGGCGGGGGAGGGGGTGGGTCTCGATGCCGCCGGACGGGGTGATGCGGCCGATGCGGCCGGTGCCCCACTCGGTGAAGCAGCAGGAGCCGCCGGGAACCGCAGTGATCGCGTGCGGGCGCGCCTCGCGGTCCGGGAGCGGGTGCTCGACGATCTCACCCTCCGGAGTGATGCGGCCTATTTGACCTGCGCCGATCTCGACGAAGCAGAGGGCGTCGCCGGTGCTGGTGATGCCGACCGGGGCCGCGTTCGCGGTCGGCAGCGGGAACGTGCGCACCGCGCCTTCGAGGTCGATCCGGCCGATCGCGTTCGCCTGGTTGAGCGTGAACCACAGCGCGCCGTCCGGACCGGTGGTGATCATCGACGGGAATCCGCCCGGAGTCGGCAGGTCGAACTCGGTGATCGCGCCGTCGACGGTGATCCGCCCGATCCGGTCGGTGTTCATCGCCGTGAACCACAGGGCCGAGTCCGGGCCGACCGCGAGCCCGTACGGGTTGGCGCCCGGAACGCCGAAGCACCGCACCGACCCGTCGAGCCCCACCCGCCCGATCCCGTTGCCCTGGTACAGGCTGAACCACATCGCCTCGTCCGGACCGGCCACGATCACGGTGGGCCGGCAGTCCACGGGACCCACCTGAAAACCCCGGTAGTCGCCGTCGGCCCCCAACCGCCCCACGCGCCCGCGATGCACCTCCGTGCACCACACGTCCCCGTCGAGATCGACGGCCACCCCGTAAGGCCCGCACCCGGCCTCGCCGACCTGCACCTCGGTGAACTCCACCCGGGCAGCCTGCTCTCCGAACCCGTCCCCGGCAACCGATTTTCAGCTCGCCGGAGGCCCGCGCCGTCCGCTCGAACCCCACCACAACTCGGAACCCGCCCAGGCGTCCCCTGATCAGGGCGACGGCCTCGGTCCCGAGGCTCGAAGAAGTTCCCTTCGGGCGGGTGGTCAGGGGCGGAGGGCGTCCATGAAGAGGTCGAGGATTCTGGCGGCCTGCTCGGGATCGTCGGGGGTGGCGAGGTGGATGCCGACGACGGCGGCGACGACGTCCTCGGGCAGGACGTCGGGGCGCAGCGAGCCGTCGGCGGCGCCCGCCTCCAGGACGGTGCGGGCGGCTTCGGCGAGTTCGGCTCGCTTGGCCGACAGCGGGATGGTGGCGATGACCGCCCGCAGCGCCTCGGCCATCTCGCGCTTGGTGGCGACGTACTCGCCGAAGCGGGCCATCCAGGCGCGCAGCGCGGCGTCCGGCGGGAGTTCGGCGAGGAGTTCGGCGGCGCTGTCGCGCAGCGCGGCGAACTCGGTCTGGTAGACGGCCTCGGCCAGCGCCTCCCGGGTGGGGAAGTGCCGGTACAGCGTGCCGATGCCGACGCGGGCCGCGCGGGCGACCGAATCCAGCGACACCTTCGGCTCGCCCGAGGCGAACGCCTCCCGGGCCGCCGCGACCAGGCGCTCCCGGTTCCGGCGCGCGTCGGAGCGCATCTCCTGCTGGTTAATCGGAGGGTCCTCCGCTTCCGTGCTAGTCTGGTTGAAGCGGAGGGTCCTCCGCCTCGTCCTCCACTATCCCAGGAGTGCGCCATGAACACCTACTCCGACCTCGCCGGACGGCGCGTCGCGCGCGTCGGATTCGGCGCGATGCAGCTCCCCGGCCGCGACCGGGACACCGCGATCGCCGTGCTGCGCCGCGCCGTCGAGTCCGGCGTCAACCACATCGACACCGCGCACTTCTACGGTCCGGGCGAGGCGAACGCGCTGATCCGCGAGGCGCTGAGCCCTTACCCGGACGATCTCGTGCTGGTCAGCAAGGTCGGCGCCGAGCACGCGCCGCAGACCGAGATCGGCCTGGTCCTGGCCCAGCGCCCGGAGCAGTTGCGCGCCGGGGTCGAGGCCAACCTCGCCCAGCTCGGCGTCGAGCGGATCCCGGTGATCAACCTGCGCCGCACCGACATCCAACCGGGCGTCGTCGCCGAGGGCGACCAGGTCGTCGGCCTCGACGACCAGCTGGCCGAACTCGCCGCGCTGCGCGACGAGGGCAAGATCGGCGCCATCGGCCTCAGCGCCGTGTCCGCGGAGAAGCTGAAGCAGGCGCTGCCGGTCGGGATCGCCTGCGTCCAGAACGCCCACAGCGTCCTCGATCGCGGGTCCGAACCGGTCCTGGACCTCTGCCGCGAGCACGACATCCCGTGGGTCCCGTTCTTCCCGTTGGGCTCGGCCTTCCCAGGGGCGCCCAAGGTCACCGACAACCCCGCGGTCAAGCGGATCGCCGACGAGTCCGGCGCCACCCCGGCCCAGATCGGCCTCGCGTGGGAACTCGCCCACTACGAGAACGCGCTGCTCATCCCAGGAACGGCCGACCCGGACCACCTCGCCGAGAACATCGCCGCCGCCGACGTCGAGCTCACGCCGCAGGCCAAGTCCGAATTGGACGTCCTGGCAGCCTGATTCGGACGCGCCTGGTTCAGACGCGCATGCCGCGCCAGAGGAGGTCGAGGAGGTCGCTGGTCTCGGTGCGCCAGTCGCTCTTGGGGTCGAGGTAGAGCAGGCCGCCGAGGCCGCGCATCACCGTCTCCGGGTTCAGGTCCGGGCGGAGGTTGCCCGCTTCGGCGTTGGCGCGCAGCAGCGCGCTCAGCGCCTCGACCAGCGTCTCGTGGGCGTTGACCGGCAGCTCGGCGGGGGAGGACGACGCGGCGCTGAGCGCCTTGGCGAGACCGCGCTTGGTCATCATGTAGTGCGCCAGGTGATCGGTGACCCAGGTGCGGAACGCCCGTTCGGGATCGTGCCTGTCCAGCAGCTCCGGGGCGACCTCGCCGAGGTGCTCCAGCTCGCGCCGGTAGACGGCGATGATCAGCGACTCCGGGGTGGGGAAGTGCCGGTAGACGGTGCCGACGCCGACCCCCGCCTGCTTGGCGATGTGGTTGAACGAGACCCGTTCGGTGCAGGCCAGCGACTGGGCGGCGGCGTTGAGGATGGCCTCGTGGTTGCGCCGGGTGTCCGCGCGGCGCGGGTTCACCGAGCCCGTCGTCATCGTCCCTCCCCGGTCGGCTACCTGGTCTTAACCCGGAATGTAGTGCACCGCTCGCCGAACCTGGGCAACCTTGAGGGTGAGAACACTCGTTGCGAAGCGGATAAGAATCCGGTAGCTTCGGATCCACCTGAAGCGGATGACTATCCGTTCAGGGTCGAGTCTAGCTCCCACCACCACGAGCATTCCGCCCTCCGCGTTCTGCGTGCTGGGCGGGGAAGAGATTCTGTGGACCTCTCACTGGAAATCAACGGCAGGACGGAAGAGCTCAGCGTCGATCCCGGCGTGACCCTGCTCGACGCGCTGCGCGAGAAGCTCGACGTGACCGGCCCCAAGAAGGGCTGCGACCGGGGCCAGTGCGGTGCGTGCACCGTGCACGTCGACGGCCGTCCCGTCCTGTCCTGCCTCACGCTGGCGGCCACCGTGCAGAAGCCGGTGACGACCGTCGAAGGGCTCGCCGACGACGAGTCGCTGCACCCGGTGCAGCGCGCGTTCCTCGACCAGGACGCGCTGCAGTGCGGTTTCTGCACGTCAGGCCAGATCATGTCGGCCGTCGCGGCGGTCGAGCAGGACGTCGAGGACGTCCGCGAGTTCATGTCCGGCAACATCTGCCGCTGCTCGGCCTACCCGAACATCGTCGCGGCAGTGGAGCAGGCCAGGCAGGGTCCCGAGAAGGCCACGCAGGGCCCCGAGAAGACGAGGCAGGGCTGATGCGCACCTTCGAACTCACCGCACCCACCACGATCGAAGAGGCGCTCGGCGACACCGGAACCTTCCTGGCCGGCGGCACCACCCTCGTCGACCTCATGAAGCTCGACGTGCTCACCCCGCAGCGGGTGCAGAACATCAACGGTCTGCCGCTGCGCGGGATCGACACCTCCGACGGCCTCCGCATCGGCGCGCTGGAGCGGATGAGCGACGTCGCGGCGAATCCCGGCGTGTACCCGGCGATCTCGCGGGCGCTGCTGCAGAGCGCCTCGCAGCAGCTGCGGAACATGGCCAGCATCGGCGGCAACCTCATGCAGCGCACGCGTTGCGGGTACTTCCGCGACGTCGACATGCCCTGCAACCGGCGCGATCCGGGCAGCGGCTGCCCGGCGATCGAGGGCGCCAACCGGATGCACGCGATCCTGGGCACCAGCGACTCCTGCGCGGCCACCCACGCCAGCGACCTCGCGGTCGCGCTGGTCGCCCTCGACGCCGAGGTCCGGCTGGTCAGCGCCGGAAGCGAGCGCACCGTGAAGCTGGCCGACTTCTACATGCAGCCGGGCCAGACGCCGGAGGCCGAGCACGACCTGCGCGAGGGCGAGCTCATCGGCGAGGTCGTCGTGCCGAAGCTCGACTGGGCCGTGAACTCGACCTACGTCAAGGTCCGCGACCGGCAGTCCTACGAGTTCGCGCTGACCTCGGCCGCGGTGGCGCTGGACGTGCGCGACGGCGTGATCGCCGACGCCCGCGTCGCAGCGGGCGGCGTGGCGACGGTGCCGTGGAAGCTCGGCGTCGTCGAGGACGTGCTGCGCGGCAAGCCCGCCACCCAGGAGACCTTCGAAGCCGCCGCCGCGCTCGCCGCCGAAGGCGCGAAGCCGTTGTCCGGCAACGCTTTCAAGGTGTCCCTGCTGAAGCGGACGATCGTCCGCGCCCTGCTCGAAACCACCGAAGGGATGCAGCTGTGACCGCTCGGCTGGACGGCCCGCTGAAAGTCACCGGCCAGGCCAAGTACGGGGCCGACAACAACGTCCCCGGCACGGTCTACGGCTACCTCGTGCTCAGCACGATCGCGCACGGCGAGATCGAGAGCATGGACGTCACCGCCGCCAAGAGCGCGCCCGGTGTGCTCGGCGTGTACACGCCGTTCGACAAGCTGGAGTTGAACACACCGACCTCGATGCTGGGCGAGACGTGGGTTCCGCTGCAGGACCGCGAGGTCACCTACTACGGCCAGCCGATCGGGTTCGTCGTCGCCGAGACCTTCGAGCAGGCCCGCGACGCGGCGGCCCTGGTGCGCACCGGCTACCAGGCCAGGCCCGGCAAGACCTCGTTCGAGGCGGGCCTGGCCGAGGCCGAGCCGGCACCGGGCCGCGAAGACCTGGAGATCCTCGACGAGGAGTCCGGCGTGGCCTCGATCGCCGAGGCTTTCGAGGCCAGCCCGGTCGTGGTGGAGCAGACCTACTCGACCGCGACCCAGAACCACGCCGCGATGGAACCGCACTCCGCGGTCGCGGTCTGGGAGGGCGACGAGCTCACGCTCTACACCCCGAACCAGGGTTCGCACCTGCTGGCCGCCGACATGGCCGCCGCGCTGGGCGTGGACGCCTCGAAGGTCCACGTCGTGAACCCGTACGTGGGCGGCGCTTTCGGCGGCAAGGGCAAGACCTCCACGCCGGCGTTCCTCGCCTCGGCGGCCAGTCGGGCTCTGGGCCGGCCGGTCAAGGCGACCCTGACCCGCGAGCAGGTGTTCACCGCGACCGCGGGCCGCGCCGCCACGCAGCAGAGGGTGGCGCTGGGAGCCGACCGCGACGGCAACCTGATCGCGGTCCGGCACGACTCGTGGTGCACCACCGACGCGGCGCGCTCGTTCGTCGAGCCGACCTCGCACGGCACCTCGCTGGAGTGGTACGCGACGCCGAACCTCGCGGTGTCGCAGCGGATCGTGCCGCTGAACGTCCCGCCGACGACGTTCATGCGCGCCCCCGGTGAGGCGCCGGGCTCGTTCGCGCTGGAGAGCGCGATCGACGAGCTGGCCGTCGAGCTGGGCATGGACCCGATCGAGCTGCGCAAGCGCAACAACTCGACCGCCCCGCCCGGCAAGGACCTGCAGTGGTCCAGCAAGCACCTCGACGAGTGCTTCGACCTCGGCGCGCAGCGGTTCGGCTGGGCCAACCGCACTCCGCAGGGCCGCACCGAAGGCGACTGGCAGGTCGGCATGGGCGTGGCGGTGGCCATGTTCCCGGCGCTGCGGTTCCCGGCCACGGTCGGCATCCAGCTGCGGGCCGACGAGACGGCCGTGGTCTCCACCAGCGGTGCCGACCCGGGAACGGGCCTGCTGACGGTGATGCGCCACATCGGCGCGGAGTCGCTGGACCTGCCGGAGGACCGGATCACGCCGCAGCTGGGCGATTCCGCGCTGCCGCCCGGCGGCCTGTCGGGCGGCTCGACGGCGACGGCCAGCGTCGGCACCGCGATCCAGCTCGCGGGCACGGCCGCGGTCGACGAGCTCACCGCGCTGGCCTCCGGGCCGGGTGCGCCGTTCGCGGGCAAGGACGTCACCTACGCCCACGGCGAGCTGTTCGCCGACGGCGAGTCGATCACCTTCGGCGAGCTGCTGCGGGCGCTGGGCCGCGATTCGGTGTCGGTGACCGGTACTTCGCAGCCGGGGGAGGAGCTGACCAAGCACTCCTTCAGCTCGTTCGGCGCGCAGTTCGTCGAGGTCAAGGTGCACAGGTGGACGCGCGAGACCCGGGTGTCGCGGATGCTCGGCGTGTTCGACTGCGGCCGGATCATCAACGAGAAGCTGGCCACGAGCCAGCTGCAGGGCGGCATGATCTGGGGCATCTCGGCGGCGCTGCACGAGGCCGTGGAGGTCGAGGGCAACGGCCGGCTCGCCAACGGCGATTTCGCGAGCTACCTGCTGCCGGTCAACGCCGACATCCCCGAGGTCGACGTGGAGTTCGTGAAGTACCCGGACACGCTGCACAACTCGGTGGGCGCCAAGGGCCTCGGCGAGATCGGCACGGTCGGCGTCGCCGCCGCGGTCGCCAACGCGGTCCACAACGCGACCGGCATCCGAGTCCGCCACATCCCGATCACCATCGAAGACCTGCTGGTGGACTGAACCCTCCCCGCGAGGAGAACCTGTCACGAAGCGGCCCCCGGGGGAACCCCTCCGGGGGCCGCTTCGTGGTCGTGGGATGCGTCCGTCACCAGTGGACAGTTTTAGCCATAATTGACCGGGCAAAACGAACATTGATCATGGGCAATTATGGCTAAAACTGTCCGTAGTCCAGGAGCTCTCACCCCGATGGGCGTCATGATCACTCGATCGGCCTGAGGCTCGGGTGAAAACCGGCAACCGGGAATGGTCTGGGCCAGTCGGGTCTTGATGGGTTCTTGCACGTTCCGCGCGGTGATCGACCGGCGTAGCTTCGGCCGGGCATTTTCATACGCATTCCGATTGGGGAACAGAGTATGACGGTGTCCAGGCGAACGTTCCTGATCTCCGGTGCGCTGGTCGCGGGAGCGACCGCGCTGCCGATCTCCCGGCCTCTCACCTCGATGGCAAGCGCGGACGGCTCGTGGCTGGCCGATTCCGTGATGTACCAGATCTACCCGCAGACCTTCGCCGACTCCGACGGCAGCGGCGTCGGCGACCTGCAGGGCATCATCGACCACCTCGACCACCTGCAGTGGCTCGGCATCACCGCGGTGTGGATGAACCCGATCTTCCCCTCCCCGCTGACCGACGCCGGTTACGACGTCTCCGACTACGTCGGCGTGCACGAGCGCTACGGCACGCAGGACGACGTGGCCCTGCTCGTCGACGAAGCGCGCAGGCGCGGCATCCGCATCCTGTTCGACCTGGTCGCCGGGCACACCTCGGACCAGCACCCGTGGTTCCTCGACTCGCTCAACGACCCCGCGGACGACCGGTTCGTCTGGGCGACCCCCGATCAGTTCCCGAACGGCGAGCTGCCGGAGAACTTCGTCACCTCGCCGGGTCCCCGCGAGGGCGCGTTCCTGAAGAACTTCTACGACACCCAGCCCGCCATCAACTACGGCTACGCGCGGATGAACCCGGACGAACCGTGGCGGCAACCGATCGACGCCGAAGGGCCCAAGCGCAACCGGGAAGCGATGCGCGAGGTGATGGATCACTGGCTGCAGCTGGGCATCTCGGGTTTCCGTTGCGACATGGCGGGCAGCCTGATCAAGGACGATCCGGGCCTCGTCGAGACCGGCGAGCTCTGGGGCGAGATGGCGGCCTGGCTCGACGACAACCACCCCGACGCGGTGCTGGTCTCGGAGTGGGGTGACCCGAAGGTCGCGGTTCCGGCCGGTTTCGACGGCGACTTCTTCTTCCAGACCGGCGAGGCATGGCGGTCGTTGTGGCAGGACAACCCCTACTTCGGTGCCGACGGCACCGGCACGGCGAAGATCTTCGTCGACGCCTGGCGCGAGGCCGAGGACGCCATCGGCAGGCCCGGGGGAGTGATCCTGCCGTCGGCCAACCACGACACCGCGCTGCGGCTGAACAACGGCGTCCGCACGCCGGAGGAGATCCCCGCGGTCTACGCGTTCTGGCTGACCTGGCCGATCGTCCCGCTGATCTACTACGGCGAGGAGATCGGCATGCGCCTGGTCGAGGGCCTGCCGGACGTGGAGGGCAGCGACGGGCGGCAGAACAACCGCACGCCGATGCAGTGGAACACCGGTCCCAACGCCGGTTTCTCGACCGCTCCCGCCGAAAACCTCTACCTCCCGCAGGATCCCGACCCGAACCGGCCGGACGTCGAGACCCAGCGCAACGATCCGGGATCGCTGCTGAACCTGGTGCAACGCCTCATCGCCCTGCGTCGGTCCCACGCCGAGCTCGGCATCGGCGCCGACGTGCAGGTCTTCCACGACGGCTACCCGCTGACCTACTTGCGCGGCGACCGGTTCCTGGTCGCGGTCAACCCCAGCCGGAACCCGGTCACCGTCACGGTCCCCGACGATCGCCTGGCCGGCGCCACCCCCGTCGAGGACAGCGGGGTCACCGTCGACGGTCACGACCTCGCGGTCCCGGCCTTCGGCTACGCCGTCCTCGACCTGAAGTGACCTCGCGGCCGCGCTCGGTGGGCGCCGGGCGCAGCCGCGGTCGAATTCTGGGAACGGGAGGGGAATGTGAATACGACGTGCCTTCCGTGATCGATCCGGATGACGTACATTCCACCCGGCTTTGAATACGTATTCAGACGGGAGCTGGGTGCTGTGGTGTCGAGGCGGTCGTTCATGGTCGGTACGGGGGCGGTGCTCGCGGGAGCGGCTGCGATGCCGATCGCGCGGATGAGGCCCGCCGCGGCGTCCGGTCAGCCCTCGTGGCTGGCCGACGCCGTGCTCTACCAGGTGTATCCGCAGAGCTTCGCCGACACCGACGGCAGCGGGATCGGCGACCTGCGCGGCATCACCGAGCACCTCGACCACCTGGCCTGGCTCGGCGTGACCGCGATCTGGGTGAACCCGGTCTACCCGTCGCCGTTCACCGACGCCGGCTACGACATCACCGACTACGTCGGCGTGCACCCGCGCTACGGCACGCAGGACGACGTGGCCGCGATGGTGGAAGCGGCGCGGTCGCGCGGCATCCGGGTGCTGTTCGACCTGGTCGCCGGGCACACCTCGGACCAGCACCCGTGGTTCCTCAACTCGCTGAACGACCCCGCCGACAACCGCTACGTGTGGGCGACGCCGGACCAGCTGCCGCCGGACGGCAGCCTGCCGGAGGACTTCGTGGCCTCGCCCGGACCGCGCGAGGGCGCGTTCCTGAAGAACTACTACGACACCCAGCCCGCGATCAACTACGGCTACGGCCGGATGAACCCGGACGAGCCGTGGCGCCAGCCGGTCGACGCCGAAGGCCCCAAGCGCAATCGGGAAGCGATGCGCGAGGTGATGGATCACTGGCTGAAGCTGGGGATTTCCGGCTTCCGCTGCGACCTGGCGGCGACGCTGGTCAAGGACGACCCGGGCTGGGTCGAGACCGGCAAGCTGTGGGGCGAGATGCGGGCGTGGCTCGGCGAGAAGCACCCCGACGCGGTGATGATCGCCGAGTGGGGCGACCCGGCCACCTCGGTCCCGGCGGGCTTCGACGGCGACTTCTTCCTGCCCGTCAACGGTCCCGGCGACGGCGCGCCGTGGAAGACGTTGTGGCAGGACAACCCCTACTTCGGCGCTGACGGGACCGGCACCGCCAAGGTCTTCGTCGACGCGTGGAAGGAGACCGAGCGGACCATCGGGCGTCCCGGGCACGTCCTGCTGCCCTCGGCCAACCACGACGGCGCGCTGCGGCTCAACAACGGGGTCCGCAAGCCGGAGGAGATCCCGGCGGCGTTCGCGTTCTGGCTGACCTGGCCGACCGTTCCGACCCTGTACTACGGCGAGGAGATCGGGATGCGCCTGATCGAAGGGCTCCCCGACGTCGAGGGCAGCGCGGGCAGGCAGAACAACCGAACGCCGATGCAGTGGGACGACGGGCCCAACTCCGGGTTCTCCACGGCTCCGGCCGACGAGCTCTACATCCCGCAGGATCCCGACCCGAACCGGCCGACGGTCGCCGGCCAGCTCGCCGATCCGGGTTCGCTGCTGAACTTCGTGCAGCGGGTCATCGCGCTGCGCAAGCGCCACCCCGAGCTCGGCAGCAGGGGTGCGGTGGAGGTGTTCCACGACGGGTACCCGCTGACTTACTTGCGCGGTGACCGGTTCCTGGTGACGGTCAACCCGAGTCGCGAGGAGGTGGCCGCGGAGGTGCCCGACGAACGGCTGGCGCGCGCGAAGCCGGTGGAGGACAGCGGTGTCCGCATCAGCGGGCGCACCGTGACGGTTCCGGCTTTCGGATACGCCATTCTCGATCTTCGATGATTTTGCGGTGAGCGGCCGGACTCGGATCATCCTGAGTCCGGCCTTTTCTTGATCGCATTCCGAGAAAGCTCATCCCGCAATTCTTTTCATGTTTCGACCGTCCGACCAAATAGGATGTTCAGGTCGCCCAATGGTGGTTACCGCCAGGCCGAATTCGAAATGGAAGATTAAGCTCCACAACGATCTTCGCATGATCGTTGATATTGCTCCCTCGGTTCGGAAAGTCGTTCTCCATGTCCAAGCGCCGATCGAAATCGGCCTTCATCTCAGTGCTCATGGCACTGTCCATGGGGGTCCTGGCCCACGCACCCGCGTACGCGGAACCGCTTCCCGCGCAATACTCAGGATCCACCTCCGGTGACGTTCTCTCCCTCGGTCTCAGCGGTCTCGGCGTGCCCACCATCGACGCCGACATCGGTAATTCGGCCACGGACATCAACAGCACCGAAGACCCTCGGGCGCACGCGGAATCCTCCAACGTCGGGGCGAACGCGCTGGGCCTGCCGGTCGACTTGATCAGCGGTGAGGCCAATTCCGGGCCGGGAACACCGACCGATTCCTACGCGATGGGCCTCGGTGACATCACCGTTCCGGGCGTGCTCAACGTCGGCGCGCTGCAGGGCTCGGGCAGCACGAACTGGCCGGGGGGGACCTCTCCTGCGTTCCCGACGGCACGCCCATCGCCGAATCGACCACCGAGCTGGCCAACGCCAACCTCGGGATCGACGTCGCAGGCACCGGGCTGAACGTCCTGAACGTGGGCGCGGTGTCGACGTCGGGCAACACGACGCTCAACGCGGGTTCGGTCGTCTCGACCGCGACGGGCAACGTCGCGAGCCTGTCGCTGATCAACAACCTCGTCCAGGTCCAGGTGCTCGACTCGCCCACGATCACCGCGACCTCCGACGGGACGACCGGCACGGTCACCGCCGACGACTACTCGGTCGCGGTGACGATCGCCGGGCAGACCACCGTGCTCACCGCGGGCATGTCGATCCCGATCAACCTCGACCTCGGGTTCGCGCAGACGAACCTGACGCTGAGCGTCGGTGAGCTGCAGGACAACTCGGTCGGGGCGACCGCGTCGGGCTCGATGGACTTCCTCAACCTCAGCGGTTCCATCTCGGCACCGCTGCTGGGGCAGATCGCGAACCTGGACCTCGGACTGCTGCCGCTGAGCGCCACGGCGACGGCCCCCGAGGGCGGCGTGGAGTGCGACCGCGTCGACGCGCCGACGATCACCTCGCCGCTGGACGGCTCCACGGTCACCGACAACCCGCCGACGATCACCGGCACGGGTGTTCCCGGCGCGGAGGTGACCGTCTACGACAACGGTCAGCCGATCGGCACCACGACGGTCAATCCGGACGGGACGTGGACGTTCACGCCGACGGAGCCGTGGAGCCCCGGTGATCACCAGATCACCGCGACGCAGTCGGGCCCCGACGGCGCGACGTCGGACCCGTCGAACTCCGTCACGGTCACGGTTCCCGGCCCGCCCGCGCCGGAACCGCCGGTGATCACGTCACCGGCGACGGGGACCACTGTGGACGACACCACGCCGCCGATCACCGGGACCGGTGAGCCGGGCGCGACCGTGACCGTCTACGACAACGGTCGGCTGATGGGCACGGCCGTGGTCAACTCCGACGGCACCTGGACGTTCACCCCGAGCGAGCCGTTGTCCTGCGGCGAGCACACCATCACGGCGACGCAGACCACCGACGCCCGCGCGGCTTCGGAAGCGAGTGCTCCCGTGACGATCACGGTCGCCTGCCCGTCGGGCGGCACCGGTGACGGTGGTGGTGTTCAGCAGACCTCGGGATCGGGTGGCGGCTCGACCGCGCCGCTGGCGCAGACCGGTTCGCCGGTCGACGTCGGACTGCTGGGACTGCTCGGCGTGCTGCTGATGCTCGGCGGCGCCACCGCGGTGCACCGCACCCGCAAAACCAAGTCCTGACACCGGGAGAGATCGACATCGGCGCCGGGCACCCTCGCGGTGCCCGGCGCCGGTCTTCGTCCGGGTGCGGCGGGGCGTTCGAAGTGGGTGGGGGACAGTTTTAGCCATAATTGTCCGGGCAAAACGGACATTGATCATGGGTGATTATGGCTAAAACTGTCCCAACCCTCGGCCGAGGCCGGGAGCCCTGGGGCCCGGGGGCCCGGGGGCCCGTCCGGACAGTCTTCACTGGAACTGCCCCGGCCACTGCTCTCGTGGCCCCGGGTGGCCCTGCCCCGAGCGTTCAGGCGTCGAGGATCGTCGGGGTGTATTCGAGGAGTTGGAGGCGGTTGTCGAAGGTGCGGCTGGTGATCAGGTCGAGCTTGATGTCGGGGTAGCCGTCGAAGATCCGCTCCCGGCCGGTCTTGCCGGTGATGACCGGGAAGACGACCACGCGGAACCGATCCACGACGCCGGCTTCCAGCAGCGAACGGCTCAGGCTGAGGCTGCCGATGGTGCGCAGCTCCCGGGTCTCGCGTCGCTTCATCTCCCGGACCGCGGTGACGGCATCGCCCGTGATCAGCTCGCTGTTCTCCCAGGCCAGCGGCGCGGTCAGGGTGGAGGAGAAGACGACCTTGGGCAGCGCGGTCAGCTCGGCGAGTCCGGCTTCTGACGGTGCTTCGGCGGCGAAGCCGGACATCAGCCGGTAGGTCGTCGCGCCCATGAGCGCGACGTGCTGCGCCTCGGCCTCCCCGGCGATCCAGTCGAGGTATTCCGGCCCCTCCATTCCCCAGAACCCGGGCCATCCCTCGGCGGACGCGTACCCGTCGAGCGAGATGATGAAGTCCACCATCAGTTCCGACATCTCGATCTCCTTCCAGCGCAGCTCCTGCGAGGAATGACCGATGCGAGGGCGGAAACTCATCGGTCGTCGGGGCCGAGCCCCAGGAGCCCTCAGCCGTCGGCGCCCGAGGTGAGGGGGAAGGAGGCGTGGACTCGGTAGCCGCCCTCGGGGGTGCGGCCGGTGTGGAGGGTGCCTCCGGTGAGGGCCACCCGTTCGCGCATGCCGACCAGCCCGAACCCGGAGGTGGGGAGTGCGACGTCGTGCCCGCGAGTGCTCCGGCGGTTGGTCACCTCCACCGACAGCTCCTCGTCCTCGCAGCGCACCTCCACCCGAACCGCCGCGTGCGGGGAGTGCTTGGCGGCGTTGGTCAGCGCTTCCTGCACCACGCGGTAGGCCGCGCGCCCCACCTCGGGCGGGACCTCAGGGGCGGGTTCGGGCATCTCCAGCCGCACGTTCGCCCCCGACCGCACGGCGCCGTCGACGAGGTCGGCGATGCCGGTGGTGCTCGCCGACGCGGGCTCCGGTTCGGCGTCGTCGCGCAAGGCGCGCAACATGTCGTGCAGCTCCGAAATCGCGGTCGCGCTGGTCGAGCGGAGGACCTCGGCGAGCTCCGCGCTGCGCTCGTCGGTGGCCTGGCGGGCGAGCGCGTCGGCGTGCCGGGAGACCACGCCGATGCGGTGCGCGACGACGTCGTGCATCTCGCGGGCGATCTCGCGCCGCTGCGCCTCCACGGCCCGCTCGGCCAGCAGCTCCCGCTCGCGCTCGATCTGCGCGGCCCGCTCCCGGAAGTCGGCCAGCGCGCGCCGGCGTCCGAACACCCACAGCCCGAGAAGCAGCGGCACGACCACCGTTCCGACGACGACGCTCGCCATCGGGACCAGCACGAACCGCTCCCAGCCCCAGATGAGCGGCACCTCGGCCCCCAGGTGGGCGGCGACGGCGATCCACGTCAGCCCTCGCGGGCCGAGCCTGCTCGCCGCGGTGTAGAGCGCGACCTCGGACAGGCCGATCACGGGATCCATCGGCAGGCCTGTCGCGGCGACCACCAGCGCCACCGCGAACGGGAAGCGCCTGCGCACCACCAGCGCGAGGAATCCGGTGATCAGCGCCGCGATCGTCAGCGGAGCGGTGTCGCTGAGACGGCCGCCGTGCGAGTAGAACTCCCCGGCGATCGGGGCCGCCGCCACCGCGAGGTCGAACAGCAGCGACCGCGGCGAACCGTCCCACCACGCCAACCACGAGCGCTTCCGTTCGACCAGCACGCCCGTCACGGTACTCACACGTCGCGACGGGTCAGCACGATGGCGGAGGCCCCCAGCAGCACCGCCGCCAGCCCCAGCAGCGGCAGCGCCCCCGGCCACTCGGGGGAGTCGTTGATCAGCTGCCGCGCCGAGTAGAACGGGTGCAGCACGGTCAGCAGCCACTCCGGCAGGTCCAGCCGGTTGATCAGGAACATCTCGATCTGCGGCCACACCACCAGCATCGCGATCGGCGTGATCGACCCGTGCAGCAGCACCGCGAGCCCCAGCCCCACCAGCGTGGCCAGCGCGGTGTAGACGATCGCCCCCGAGCCCAGCGCCAGCGAGGTCGACACCGTCGGCGCCGCCCCGAACATCCCCGCGAGCACCAGCCAGGACGAGGCGAGCACCGCGCACTCGGTGACGATCGCGGCCGAGGTGACCACGACCGCCTTGGCGAGCAGCACGTGCGTCCGGGACCGGGCGGTGAGCACCGTCGTCACGATCGTCCGGTGCCGGTACTCGGTCCCGAAGGCGTTGACCCCCAACGCCGCCACCAGGACCGTGAACAGCCACGCGACCGAGAGCACCTTGTCGAAGGTGATGTCGCCGGTGTCGCGGCCGTCGTGCGCGACGATCGTCAGCAGCAGCTGGACGACCACCGCGGACCCCATCAGCACCCAGTTGGACCGCAGGCTCCGGAACGCGGCCCACTCGTACCCCAGCGAGCGCCCGAAGCCGGGGGATCGGTCGGCGAGCGGCTGGGCTTCCAGCGTCCTCATGCTGCTTCTCCTCGGTAGCTCGTGGCGTCGGCGGTGGCGTTGAAGAACGCGTCCTCCAGGCTGCTGCGGCGGGTGTGCAGCTCGCGGATCGCGACACCGGCCCGGCGGGCGGCGGCGCTGACCGCGTCGACGTCGCCGCTGTCGACCCGCAGCGCGCCGTCGTCCTCCTGCGCGACCGGGAACCCGTTGGCGCGCAACCACTCCTGGAACCGATCGGCGTCAGGGGTCCGGACGACGACGTGGGTGCGGGTGTGCGCGGCGATGAAGTCGCGCACCGGCTCGGCGGCGATCAGCTTGCCCTCGCCGATGACCACGAGGTCGTCGGCGAGCTGCGCGACCTCGGAGAGCAGGTGCGAGGAGACGAACACGGTCTTGCCCTCGTCGGCGAGGTTGCGCAGCAGCGCCCTGATCCAGCGCACCCCTTCGGGGTCGAGCCCGTTGGTGGGCTCGTCGAGGATCACGTGCTCCGGGTCGCCGATGAGCGCCGCCGCGATGCCCAGCCGCTGCTGCATGCCGAGGCTGAACCCGCCCGCGCGGCGGAACCGCACGTCGTCGAGCCCGACGGCGGCCAGCACTTCGCGCACCCGCTGCTCGGGGATCCCGGCGCCCGCCGCGATCATCCGCAGGTGCTGGAGCGCCGTGCGGCCCGGGTGCACGGCCCGAGCGTCGAGCAGCGCGCCCACGCTGCGCACCGGGTTCGGCAGTTCTCGGTAGGTGCGGCCGCCGAAGCGCACCTCGCCCTCGCCGCGGTCGAGGCCGAGCATGAGCCGCATCGTCGTGGACTTGCCGGCCCCGTTCGGGCCGAGGAAGCCGGTCACGACCCCCGGCCGGATGGTGCAGGTGAGCTGGTCCACGGCGAGCTGGTCGCCGTAGCGCTTGGTCAGTTCCCTGATGGTGATCAACCCTGCTCCTCGATGTCGGATCGGATGTCCCGCATGGCATCGAGAATCGCGAATCCGCAGGGTGCGGGGCGTCTTACTTCCAGCTACGAGTCGGTACGACTTTCGGGCACCTTCGGCAGCACCGCCGCCACCCGGAACCCGCCGTCGCCGGTCGGCCCGGTCTCCAGCGTCCCGCCCGCGAGGGCGACCCGCTCCCGCATCCCGAGCAGCCCGTACCCGGCGCCGGAGGCGGGCGGCTGCGCGCTCGGGCCGTTGGTGACGGTCACCGACAGCGCGTCACCGGCCTCGACGACGACGGACACGTCGGCGTCCGGCGCGTGCCGCGCGGCGTTGGTCAGCGCTTCCTGCACCACCCGGTAGGCGGCGCGGCCGGTGGTCCCGGAGGTCTCCGGCAACTCGTCGGGGATGCTCAGCCGCACCCCGGGCCCGTTCTCGCGCACCAGCTCGGCGATGTCGCCCGCGGTCGGCGCCTCGGCGATCTCCGAGGGGCCTTCGCGCAGGACGCGCAGCATGCCCCGCAGCTCGGTGAGGGCCTTGGCGCTGTTGTCCCGGATGGTCTCGGCGGTCTCGGCGGTGCGCTCGTCCTTCGCGTGCATCGTCAGCGCCCCGGCCTGCAGCGACAGCACGCTGGCCCGGTGGGCGATGACGTCGTGCAGCTCGCGGGCGATGCGGCGCCGCTCCTCGCCGACGGCCCGCTCGGCCCGCAGCGCGCGTTCCCGCTCGGCCCGCTCGATGCGCTCGCGGGTGGCGGCCACGAGCACCTGCCGCTGCTGCAGCCACAACCCGAGCATGCCCGGGACCGTGAACAGCGCCGCGTTCACCCCGATGCTCAGCACGGACGCGAACCCGTCCCAGCCGGGGTAGCGGACGAAGTTCGAGCCGACCCCGACGGCGATGATCACCACACCGGTGATCCACGTCGTGCGGGACGCGCCGTAGCGCCGCGCGCAGGTGTAGAGCGCCACCCAGGCCACCGGCAGGTACTGGGCGAAGGCGATCAGCGCGATCGACACGGCTGCGAGAGCCAGCGGGAACCGCCTGCGCACCAGCAGGGCGACCAGGGCGGCGAGGTGCAGCAGGAAGACCCACGGCGAGTCGAATTCCCGGAACAGGCCGCAGAAGCACAGCGCGACGGCGACGTCGATCAGCAGGTGGTGCACCTTGCCGTCCCACCAGGACAGCAGGCGCTCACGGTCGAGGAGGTGGCGCACCGGATCGACTCTAGCTGCGCCGATCGCCGCTCACCTTCGCCGACCGGCCGGGCTGGGTACGACTTTCGGCCAAGTTCGGTCGAGCGGGTAGGGGGACGTCCCGGCGGCCGCGGATCCATAGCGTTGGTGATCGAACGACGAACTCGTGGAAGGGACACGCAATGGATTGGGAACAGCTCTTCAACAGCCCGGAGCAACTGCTCGCGTTCGGCGGCTTCGGTCTGGTCGGCCTGCTGCTGATCGGCTGGCTGGCGCTGTTCATCTGCGCGGTGGTGAGCATCATCGGTTCGCCGCTGTCGTTCGGCATGACGCTGGTGTGGCTGGTGATCGCCTTCTGCGCCCCGTTCCTGGGCGTGCTCGCGTGGTTCCTCATCGGCCGCGGAGACGCCTACCGCCGAGCCGCCTGCTAGGCCAGACCGGCGTCGTGGGCGATGATCGCGACCTGGGTTCGGTTGACGGCGTCCAGCTTGTGCATGATCCGTCCGATGTGGACTTTCACGGTGGACTGGCTCATGTAGAGGTCGGCGGCGATCTCGGCGTTGCTCGAACCCTGCGCGACGGCCACGGCCACCTCGCGCTCCCGCGCGGTCAGCTGCTCCATCTTGGTCTTCGCCGACTGCGCGGCGCCGCCGCCGGTGGAGAAGGCGGCCAGGAGCTTCCGGGTGATGCGGGGCGAGAGCATCGCCTCGCCCCCGGCGAGGGTGTGCACGGCGGCGACGAGGTCGTGCGGCCGGGTGTCCTTGAGCAGGAATCCGGCCGCCCCGTTCTGCAGGGCCGCGTGCACGTACTCGTCGATGTCGAAGGTGGTCAGCACGCCCACCGCGGGCGGGTCGGGCAGCCCGGCGATGCGCCGGGTCACCTCCAGGCCGCCGACCTCGGGCATCTGGATGTCGGTGAGCACCACGTCCGGCGCGTGCTTGGCGACCAGGTCGACGATCCCGCTGCCGTTGGCGGCCTCGGCGACCACCTGGATCTCGGGGTCGGACTCCAGGATCATCCGGATCCCGGACCGCACCAGGTCCTCGTCATCGAGCAGAACAACCTTGACGCTCACCGATCACCACGTCCGCAGCTAGAGAAGATCCACCACCTCAACGGTATATCAGCCCGCGATGTCGGCGATCAGCTTCTCGGAAACGGCCCACAGCCGCCGCCGCACCTCGACGTCGTAGGAGGTCTTGCTGGTGGCCACCGGGCGGCGCTTGATGAAGTACTCGCCGGTGACGTCGGCGACCTCCGGCGAGTTAGCCAGGTGCAGGATCGTGTCGGCGCCCTTCTCCGGCGAGATGCCGAAACCCGCGTAGAAAGCCCCGATCACGGCCTTGACGACGCCGTCGGTGCCGTTCTTGAACCCGGACGCGACGGCCCCGGGGTGCATCGCGTTGACGGTGACGTCGGTTCCGCGGAGCCGTTCGGCGAGCTCGTAGGTGAACAGGATCTGCGCGAGCTTCGACTGCCCGTACCCGCGCATCGCGTTCTTGCCGCTGCGGTTCTGGAGGTCGTCGAAGTCGATCCGCGCACCCTTGTGCGCCATCGAGCTGACGTTGACGATCCGCGCGTGCTCGGCGGCCTTGAGCTGGTCGAGCAGCGAGGTCGTCAGCAGGAAGTGCCCGAGGTAGTTGCCCGCGAACATCGCCTCCAGCCCCTCGGAGGACTCGCGGCGGGTCTGGGTGATGCCCCCGGCGTTGTTGACCAGCACGTCCAGCGTCGAGTGCCGCTCGGTGAACTCCCGCACGGCCCGGCGCACGTCGGCCATCTCGGCCAGGTCCACCACGATCAGCTCGACCCGATCGTTCCCGGTCTCGGCCACGATCGCAGCCCGCGCGGCCTCGCCCTTCTCGGCGTTCCGGCACATCATCACGACGGTCGCCCCGCCCCGGGCGAGCTCCAACGCCGTCACGTACCCGGTCCCGGAATTCGCCCCGGTCACAACACAAACCCGTCCGTCACTACCCATGCCCAACCCCGATCAGAAGTAAGCAACCGCCTACAAAGACCCTACGACCGAACCGCAACCCGACAACCGCCCCCACGCGTACGCGCGAGCCACGTGCGCTGTCCTGTCGGGGCCGATGCGCAACTGCTCCCGGTGCAAGTCGGTGTGCGCGACTCGGTCTCCGCGGGCCGGTCCGGGAAGCAGCTCTCGTTCCCGTCGACGCCGCTCGCCGCGCAGCAGCCGTCCTCGGCATCACCTGGCCCGCACTTGGCGGCCACGTCGACCCACAGATCCCCGTGTCACGATCCTCTGGCCCCGCGGTGCCATCCGCGGCTGATGTTCGAGCCCGGGGTGATTTCCGCGATCGGGCCTGTCATGGTCGAGTGCGTGCATCGGGAGAGAGCGGTCGCTGAGCTGCGCGGGGTGACGGTTCACGTCGATACCGGGCGGTGGAGCGAGACCGTTCTCCGGTCCGTGAGCTTCGCCGTGCCGGAAGGGCGGGTGACGGCGCTGCTCGGCGAGTCGGGTTGTGGGAAGTCGATGCTCGCGGCTGCTTTGACCGGGTCGCTGCCTGCGTCTGCGCAGCGCACCGGGGTCGTGCTGCTCGACGGTGAGCCCGTGGTCGATCAGCGTGAGTGGCGGCGGTTGCGCGGGAAGACCATCGGATTCCTGCCGCAGGAAGGCGTCACCGCCTTCGATCCGGGCACCGATGTCGGTTCGCAGCTGCGGGCGCTGCGCGAACGGCACGGGGGTTGGAGCGTCGAGAAGGCTTGCGCGGCAGCGCAGTACCCGGCTGAAGCGCTGAGTCTGCTTCCGGAGCAGCATTCGAGCGGGCAGATCCAGCGCGCCGCGTTGGCGGCCGCGATCCTCCCGATCCCGAAACTGCTGGTCGTGGACGAACCGACCGCCTCACTCGACACGGCCACCGCCTACGCGGTCTGGGAGAGCCTGCGTACCTGCGCCGATGCCGGAACGGCGGTCCTCGCGATCACCCACGACGTCCCGAAACTGCTCGACCTCGCCATCGTCGACCACATGCTCTTCCTCCGCGACGGCGACCTCGTCGCCGCCGGCTCTCCCGGGAGCCTCCGCACTCTCCCGGATCTCTACGTGCAGGGGTTCTTCTCGCCGCTCGGTACGTGAGGTTCGTGGTCACCAGGGGACAGTTTTAGTGAGAACTGTCCCGGCATAACGGACATTGATCATGGGTGATTCGAGGAAAAACTGTCCCCGCTGAGCGCGAACGCGAAACCCGACCGAATGCGAACGCGATAGTTGATCAAGCGCGTAAACGCGATGGTCGACCGTCTGCAGAATTGATGGTCAAGCGTCTGCAGAAGTGATAACGCGCTGGTCAGCGGGTTGGCGTTGGCGGTCTTGGAGCCGCGCGAAGGGGCCGGAGAAGTCCGTGGTCCGGAGCGGTCCGGAGCTGGAGGCTCCGGACCACGGGTGTCAGCGGCCTGCTCTTTCGACCGCGATTCCTCGGACCGACTTGAGCTCGGAGACGAGTTCGGTGCAGACGTTGACCGGCCACTTCGGGAGTTCCAGGCGGGTCTTGCCGAGGTGCACGTGCACCGGGGTGGTGCCCTTGTGCGCGGCGAAGGTCTGCTTGAGCTCGCTGATCACGTCCTCGGTGAGCTTCCGGGAGTCCGCGCGCAGCACCAGCGGCGGTTCGCTGCCCGGATCGG
The DNA here is from genome assembly GCF_029952525.1 of Saccharopolyspora ipomoeae. Classification (GTDB taxonomy): domain Bacteria; phylum Actinomycetota; class Actinomycetes; order Mycobacteriales; family Pseudonocardiaceae; genus Saccharopolyspora; species Saccharopolyspora ipomoeae. The sequence goes on along the minus strand of NZ_JASAOF010000008.1, from coordinate 23,050 downwards.
TCTCGGCGGCGGTGATGTCGATCGGCACGGCGTCGGAGGCGAACACGCTGATCTCGCCCTCGCGCTCGTTGACCCGGCCCTTGACCGCCAGCGCGTTGTCCTCGACCAGGCAGTCGGCGAACATCTCGTAGGACTTCGGGAAGAACAGCACCTCGATGCTGGCCTCGAAGTCCTCCAGGGTCACGATCGCCCACGGCTGACCGTTCTTGTTCAGCCGCCGCTGGATGCCGGAGATCATCCCGGCGATCTTGGGCTGCTGCTCCTTGCTGCCGTAACCGCTGGGCTCGCGCTCACCGCCGACGAGCTCGGCGATGCTGGTGTCCTGGTACGGCGCGAGGAGCCGCTCGGCGCCGTCGAGCGGGTGCGCCGAGACGTACAGGCCCAGCATCTCGCGCTCGTAGGCCAGCAGCTGCTTGCGCGGCCACTCCTCGTCGGTGAACTGCAGGTGCGCCAGCGGCGAGGTGTCCTCGGACGGCCCCGCGTCGTCGCCGCCGAAGAGGTCGAACTGACCCATCGCCTGCTGCCGCTTGAGGCCGATCACCGCGTCCACCGCGGCCTCGTGGTGGGCGTTGAGCGCCATCCGGGTGTGGCCGAGCGAGTCGAACGCACCCGCCTTGATCAGCGATTCGATGACCCGCTTGTTGCAGGCGGTGATCTCGATCTTGTCGAGGAAGTCGGTGAACGACGAGAACTTCCCCTTCTCCTCCCGCGAGGAGATGACCGACTCGACGACGTTGGCGCCGACGTTGCGGATCGCGCCCATGCCGAAGCGGATGCGGCCCTCGACGGCCGTGTGCTGGGTCATCGACTCGTTCACGTCCGGCGGCAGCACCTGGATGCTCATCCGGCGGCACTCGGACAGGTAGACCGCGGTCTTGTCCTTGTTGTTGCTGTTCGCGGTCAGCAGCGCGGCCATGTATTCGGCCGGGTAGTGGGCCTTGAAGTAGGCGGTCCAGTAGGTCACCAGGCCGTACGCCGCGGCGTGGGACTTGTTGAACGCGTAGCCGGCGAAGGGGAGGACGGTGGCCCACAGCTGCTCGATCGCATCCTTCGAGTAGCCGCGCTCCTGCATGCCCGCCGAGAAGTTGGCGAACTGCTCGTCCATCACCTCCTTCTTCTTCTTGCCCATCGCCCGCCGCAGCAGGTCCGCTTGTCCGAGCGTGTACCCGGCGACCTTCTGGGCGATCGCCATGATCTGCTCCTGGTAGACGATCAGACCGTAGGTCTCGCCCAGGATGTCCTTGAGCGGCTCGTCCAGCTCCGGGTGGATCGGCTCGACCGGCTTCTTGCCGTTCTTGCGGTCCGCGTAGTCCAGGTGCGCGTTGACGTCCATCGGGCCCGGCCGGTACAGCGCCACGCAGGCGACGATGTCGCCGAACCGGGTCGGTTGCATGCGCTTGAGCAGCGACTGCATGCCGCCACCTTCAAGCTGGAACACTCCCAGGGACTCGCCGCGGCCGAGCATCTCGTAGGTCTTGGTGTCGTCCAGCGGGATGTCCAGCGGTTCGACCTCGGTGCCGTGGTTGGCCTTCACCATCCGCACGGTGTCGTCGATCGTGGTCATGTTGACCAGGCCCAGGATATCGATCTTGAGCAGGCCCACGGCCTCGCACTGCGGGCCGTCCCAGCCGGTGATGATCTCGCCGTCGTCGCGCTTCCACAGCGGCAGCACGTCCAGCAGCGGTTCGCGCGAGATGATGTGCGCGCACGCGTGCACGCCCGCGTTGCGGATCAGGCCCTCCAGGCCGCGGGCGGTGTCGAAGATCTTGCCGATCTGCGGATCGGTCTCGATCAGCGAGCGGACCTCGGCGGCTTCCGGGTAGCGCTCGTGCTCGGGATCGACGATGCCCGACAGCGGGATGTCCTTCGCCGCGATCGGCGCGGGCAGCGCCTTGGAGAACTGGTCGGCGAGCTGGAAGCCCGCCTGCCCCATGTGCACGCGGGCGGCGTCCTTGAACGCGGCCTTCGTCTTAATCGTGCCGTAGGTGATGACCTTGGCGAAGTACTCCTCGCCGTACTTCTCCTTGGCGTACTGGATGACCCGCTCGCGCTGGCGCTCGTCGAAGTCGATGTCGATGTCGGGCGGGGAGTCGCGCTCCGGGTTGAGGAACCGCTCGAACAGCAACCCGTGCTGCAGCGGGTCGATGTCGATGATGTGCAGCACGTACGACAGCAGCGCACCCGCCGCCGAACCACGACCCGGGCCCACCCGGATGCCGTTGTTCTTGGCCCAGCGGATCATGTCGCCGACCACCAGGAAGTAGGAGCTGTAGCCCTTCTCCGTGATGACCTTGAGCTCCCACTCCAGCTGGTCGCGGTACTCCTGGGTGAACTGGCCGTCCTTGAAGCGGGTCGGGATGAACGACTCGACCTCGTCGCGCAGCATCTCCACGTCGGTGCGGCCGGCCTCGACCTTGGCCTGCGGCATCCGGTTGTGCGGCGCGAACGCCTCCTCGTAGCCCTCGACCATGTCGGTGATGAGCAGCGTGCTGTCGGCCGCGCCCGGGACCTCCTCGTCCCAGTACGCGCGCATCTCCTCGGAGCTCTTGATGTGGTAGCCGTCGCCGTTGAACTTGAACCGGTCGGTGTCGGCGATCATCGAGCGGGTCTGCAGGCACAGCAGCGCGTCGTGGTGACCGGCCTGGTCGTTGGTGACGTAGTGGCTGTCGTTGGTCGCCACCGTCCGCAGGTCCAGCTGCTTGGCGAGGTCCAGCAGCTCGGTCCGGATGTTGCGCTCCATCTGGATCCCGTGGTCCATGACCTCGATGAAGAAGCGGTCCGGCCCGAAGATGTCCTTGTAGTCCGAGGCGGCCTGCAGCGCTTCCTGCTTCTGCCCCAGGCGCAGCCGGGTCAGGATCTCGCCCGCGAGGCAGCCGGAGGTGGCGATGATGCCCTCGGAGTGCTCGGCGATGAGCTCCTTGTCCATCCGTGGCTTGCGGAAGAAGCCCTGGAGGCTGGCCAGCGAGGACAGCTTGAACAGGTTGCGCAGCCCGGTCGAGTTCTGCGCGAGCATCGTCATGTGCGTGTAGGCACCGGCGCCGGAGACGTCGCCGCTCTCGCCGTACTCGTCCACTTCCTTCTTGCCGGTGCGCGCCCGCTCACCCCAGAAGACCGGCTTCTTGTGGTAGCGGCTCTCCGGCGCGATGTAGGCCTCGATGCCGATGATCGGCTTCACCCCGGCCTTGGTGGCCTTGGTGTAGAAGGAGTGCGCCCCGTACATGTTGCCGTGGTCCGTCATCGCCACCGCGGGCTGTTCGAGCCGAGAGACCTCGGTGAACAGCGCATCATGTTTCGCAGCACCGTCGAGCATCGAGAACTCGGTGTGCACATGCAGGTGAACGAACTGATCAGACACGCAGACCTCTCCGAAGACATCGACCCGGGCGGAGCTCTCCCGACTCTAGTCGCCCCACCCGACGTGATCGCGGTGGCGCGCCAGCGTGGTCACGACCGTCCCGCAGGGAGTCGTCGACAGGCGGTTTCAGTCCGAATCGACCAGGCAAAACGGACGTCGACCCTGGACGGACCGGGCCGGAACCGACGGACTCGACGATGACCTCCGCTGGATCGACTTCGAGCCGGTCCGAACACCGACGAAGTGCTGGTCAGCGAGCAGGCCGGGAACGCCGCGCAAACCGAGGCGCCGACGGAGAGCGAGCACCGCACCGTGGGGGCCTGCGGGGGCTCGGCCCCCGCAACCAACACAACGAGGCGAGATGGTTCGCGCGTTCCGTGAACACACCTCACCCCGAGCCGAGTGGGGCCGGAGGGACTCGAACCCTCACTGTCTAGGACCTAAACCTAGTGCCTCTGCCAATTGGGCTACGGCCCCTGCGGCCCTGCGGGCCTCGGTGGACACAGCGTATCGCGTGTGTCGATCATGTTTTCGGCGGTGCGCCAGACCCGAGCAGGGGACATGGGCGCGGCTCGTGCGTCGAGTGATCCGCCGTGAACTACGGTGTGGGCAGCCAGGTGAACGTGAGGAGGACACGTGGCCCGTGATCAAGATGCCATCGAGCGTGACATCGAGCAGGCGCGTGACGCGCTGGCCGACACGCTGGACCGGCTGAGCGTGCAGGCGAACCCGCAGAAGTTCGTCGACGCAGGCAAGGCCAGCGTCAAGGAGAAGCTGAACGACCCCAAGGTGCGCTACGCGCTGATCGGGGTCGGCGCACTGGTCACCGTCGTGGTCGTGCGCAAGCTGTTCAAGTGAGGTGCCGTTGTTCTGGGGTCTCGGACCTGGCCCCAGGACAACGGAACCCGCTCACCCCGCCGCGACGGCGTCGCCCACCGCGACCGTGCCCGGCCGGGTCACCCTCATGATCACGCCGAACTTGTTCTCGTGCCGCTGGATCAGGTGAGCCTGCAGCTCCCGCCAGCGCTCCCGCCCCTCGGCGTCCCAGCTCGGCACCGCGCAGCGGATGCACGGGCCGGAGTGCTCGCCGGTCACGGCCAGCTCCACGTCGCCGACGGTGATCGTCGTGCCCGGTTCCCAGTCCTGCTCGGCGAACGGCGGCAGGTCTCCCTCGACGTGCAGGTTCGTCCGGAACCGCCGCAGGTCGACGTCGGCGCCCAGCTCCTCGCCCAGACCTCGTCGCGAGGGCTCGAAGGTGACCAGCACCGTCGGGCCCCGGTCCTGCTGGCCGTCGGCCGGGTTCAGCCGCACCGGGATGTCCAGCGACTTCGAGAGCTCGCCGGTCAGCGCCGGGTCGTCCCAGGAGAGCTGCTGGGATTCCGGTCCGACCAGGGTCGGTGAGTCGACCGGGTCCGGTTGGTCGCCGTAGTGGGCCGACCAGGACAGCAGCGACTGGTTCTGCCGGACCGTGACGATGTTGCCGACGCGGTTCGGCCGCTCGTCGAGCAGCGCGTAGGCGCGGTCACCGGCCATGCCGCGCTCGTCGAAGCGGGCGGCGGTCACCTGCTCGCCGCGCAGCGACTTCACCGGCCAGCGGCTGAGCGAAACAACCTCGGACACGAACGACCTCCCTCCGGGACGTCCTGCGACCCTAACCGGCCGAACGGAGGCTCAGCGCTTGAGCAGCGGCAGCAGGGCCTCGTTGAGCAGGCGGTCCACGAAACCGGTGTCCAGCGGTTCGTCGGCCAGCATCAGCCGGTAGATCAGGCCCGCACCGGCCAGCTCGCCGACGGTGTCGATCGGGGCGTTCGGGCTGATCTCGCCGCGCTGCACGCCGCGCTCCATGATCCGCCGCAGCACGTCGCGCTGCGGCAGCAGGAACGACTCGCGGAACTTCACCGCGAGCTCCGGTTCGTGCGGCAGCTCGCCGACCAGGGCTTGGGCGGCCTTGCCGACCGGGCCGGTCAGCAGCGTGGCGAACGAGCGCAGGAACTCGCCGAGGTCGGCGGCCACCGACCCCAGGTCGGGTTCGGGGATGCGGCGCTGGACCAGCTCGTTGCAGGTGTCGATGACCAGGTCGAGCTTGGAGTCCCAGCGGCGGTAGATCGTGGCCTTGCCCGCGCGCGCGTGCGCGGCGACGGCGTCCATCGTCAGGGCCCGGTAGCCGACCTGGGCCAGCACCTCCATCGCGGCCTGGCGCAGCGCGGCGTCGCGGGAGGCGTCCCGCGGGCGTCCCCGGCCGGCGGGCGGCCTGCTCGGTTCGAGGCTGGCCACCGCTGCTTCCTCCTGGAGTGCACTACTGGTCGGCGCGTTCACGGAAGCCATCCTAAGGTCCCGGCGCGTTCATCCCCTGTGCACGTGATCGGTGGGTCGCGAAGAGTCACCGAGCGGTGGCTCCGCGCCCGCTGCCGAGGACTACTGCGCGGGGGCGTTGGCGACGGCGGCGCGGGCCGCGCTGTCGGTGGCCTCGTCGGACAGGCCGTGCCGGGCCTGCAGGTAGGCGGTGGTGAAGGCGAACCCGTCGCCGTCGAGCAGGTGGATCACCACGCGACCGGCCTTGCCGGGCGAGAGCTGCTCGATGAGCTGGTCGGCCTGGTCCCGGGCGGCGATCAGGCCGGGCGCACGCGCGGTCTTCTTGTCGTCACCATCCGTGACGATGATCTGCCAGTCATCGCCCTGGGGTACGTAGTTCGCGGTGATATGACCGCCAGCCATGAATGCCTCCGCTCTCCACTTTGCTCGGGCGTTGGAGCTCTTGACCGGAAGACAATGCTAGGCGCACCGGCTCTCAACAGCGCCTCTCGGTCGCCCTGGCACTCTACGTGGCAGGGCGGCCCAGATCTTCAGGCCGGTCGACATCAAAGCCCTCCGATATGTCGTCGCACGACACCATCGTCACCGTGCGTTTCCGGAGGTAGTCGCGAGCGCCCGCATCACCCGTCGCAGAGGCGGCTGCACCGGTCCAGTGCTCGCGTCCCAGCAACACGGGGTGACTGCGCCGCCCGTCGTGCGAGGCGGCCGCGAGGACGTCGGGAGCGGTCAGCGCCGCGACCCGGCGGACGGCCTCCGGGCCGATGCCGGGCATGTCGACCGGCAGGATCAGCGCGGCAGGCGCGTCGGAATCCCGCAACGCCTCCAGCCCGGTCCGCAGCGACGACCCCATGCCCGTCGACCACTCCGGGTTGTAGGCGGTGGTGACCCCGGCGAGCTCGGCCCGCTCCCGGACCTCCTCGGCAGCGGCCCCCAGCACCACGACCACCGGATCGCACCCGCCCTCGGCGAGCACCCGCGCGGCCCGGTCGACCAACAACGATCCCTGGTGCTCGACCAGGGCCTTCGGCATCCCGAACCGCCGTCCCGCCCCTGCGGCGAGCACGATCCCAGCTGGCGACATCACGCCCCCGACGGTAGTACCCGCGTCGAAAACCCCGGTTCTCGCGGCACGAGGACCGGGGTTTCCGACGCGGGGAGGGATCAGACCCCGGTGAGGCCGGAGACGAGGAAGTAGACGGCGAAGACGACGGCGAGGGAGCCGACGAGCCAGCCGATCTCGCGGACCTTGCCCCGGGCGAGCTTGATGACCGCGAAGGCGATGAGACCTGCGCCGATGCCGTTGGTGATCATGTAGGTGTAGGGGATGACCGCCAGGGTGAGGAACGCCGGGATGATGTAGTCCGGGTCGTTCCAGGGGATGAGCCTGACCTGCGACATCATCAGGCCGCCGACGATCACCAGGGCCGGGGCGGCGGCCTGGGCCGGGACGATCGAGGCCAGCGGCGTGATCAGCAGCGTCACGCAGAACAGCAGACCGGTGACCACGCTGGCCAGGCCGGTGCGGGCGCCTTCGGCGACGCCCGCGGCCGACTCCAGGAACACCGTGTTCGGGGCGGCGCCGGTGAACCCGCCCGCCGCGGCGGCCACGCCGTCGACGGCCAGGATGCGGCCCATGCCCTGCACCTTGCCGTCCTGGGCGAGCCCGGCCTGCGAGGAGACGCTGGTGATCGTGCCCATCGCGTCGAAGAACCCGGACAGCACCAGCGTGAACAGGAACACCGTCGCCGCCACACCACCGGCCGCGGCGAACCCGCCGAACAGGTCCACCTGGCCGAACAGCCCGAAGTCGGGGGTGCCGACCAGGTTCGCGGGCAGCTCGGGAACCACGGTTCCCCACTCGTCCGGCGCCACGTCCAGCGCGGCGTTGGCGATGAGCGCCAGCACGGTCCCGGTCACGATGCCCAGCAGGATGGCCCCGGGCGTGCGGCGGGCCATCAGCCCGATCATCACCAGCAGCGTCACGCAGAACACCACGATGGGGATTCCGGCCAGGTGCCCGTCGGTGCCCATCTGCACCGGCACCGTCGTCTCCTGCGAGTCCGGCACCCGCGTCACGAACCCGGCGCTGACCAGGCCGATCAGCGCGATGTAGAGGCCGATGCCGACGGTGAGCGCGATCTTGAGCGGCTCCGGGATGGCGTTCATGATCTTCTCGCGGACGCCGCTGACCGCCAGCGCCACGATCACCACGCCTTCGAGGACCACGAGCCCGAACGCCTCGGCCCAGGTCATGGTGGGGGCGATGGTGAACGCCACGACCGCGTTCACGCCCAGACCGGTCGCCAGCGCCAGCGGGGCGTTGCCGACCAGGCCCATCACGATGGTCATCACGCCCGCCGTGGCGGCGGTGGCGGTGGTGAGCTGCTCGGGGGAGAGCTTCGCCCCGGTCGCGTCGGTCCCGGAACCGAGGATCAGCGGGTTGAGCATCACGATGTAGGCCATCGCGACGAAGGTGGTCAGGCCGCCGCGCAGCTCGCGGCTGAAGGTGGAACCGCGCTCGGTTATCCGGAACACGCGGTCCAGACCGCTGTCGGGTCTGGTGGTCACTTGCTGGGTCATTGCGTCCTCCCATGCCGGTGGGCGCCCCCGGGACGTCGGTTTTCCGGGCAGGGTTGAGCCCGGCGAGAATTCGCCGAAAGCCAGGTGCGGGGCGTTTGGTGACGGAACCGCTGGTCAGCGGCTCGTTTCAGGTGGCGACCCGGTCATCGCCGTGGATTGCGCGGGTTGTGCGCTCGTTCTTCAGTAATCGACGCGGTCGGTCTTGTTCTTCCAGGCGTCGAAGGCGTCGTTTCGGTTGTGGATGTCGATCCGCACGACCGCGGTCGGGTTCTGGGCGGGGTCGACCATCGCGTCGTAGAAGGCGCGGTCGTCGAAGCCCGCGGCCGCCGCGTCGTCGCGGTCGGCGGCGAACAGGACCCGGTCGACCCGGGCCCACATCGCCGAGGCCAGGCACATCGGGCACGGCTCGCACGAGGTCACCAGCACGCAGCCCGCGAGCGAGAACGTGCCCAGCTCCCGGCAGGCGTTGCGGATCGCGACGACCTCGGCGTGCGCGGTCGGATCCAGGTCGGGGGTGACGCGGTTGGCGCCGGTGGCCACGACCTCGCCGTCGCGGACGATCACCGCGCCGAACGGGCCGCCGCCGGTGTGCACGTTGGCGGTGGCCAGCTCGATCGCGCGGGCCATCCAGGACTGCTCCTGCTGGGTTGCCACGTCGACGGACATCGTTTCACTCCAATGGTTTTCGGTGCCGCTCAGATGATGTGCCCGGGAGCGACCGGGGTGTGGGTGAGGAACTTGCCGGTGGCGGCGCGGATGGCCGCGACGACCGCCGGCGTGGTGGAGATCGTCGGCGGTTCGCCGACACCGCGAACCCCGTAGGGCGCGTTGTCGTCGGCGCGCTCGACGACGTCGATCTCCATCGGGGGCATGTCGAGGATCGTCGGGATCAGGTAGTCGGTGAAGGAGGGGTTGCGGATCTTCCCGTCGCGGACCTGGATCTCCTCCATCACCGCCAGCCCGAGCCCCTGCGCCGAACCGCCCTGGATCTGGCCGAGCACGGCCTCCGGGTTGACGGCCTTGCCGACGTCCTGCGCGCAGGCCAGCTGCACGACCTTGACCAGCCCCAGCTCGGTGTCGACGTCGACGACGGCGCGGTGCGCGGAGAAGGCGTGCTGCACCTGCACCACGTCGCTGCGCCCGTCGGCGTCCATCGGGAAGGTCTGCCGGTGGTGGTACTCGCGGGTCTCCTCGATGACGTCGTCGCCCAGCACCTCGGCGAGGTCGGCGACCACGCCCTCGGCGGAAACGACCTTGCCGCCCTGCAGCGCCAGGCCCACCGTGGTCCCGAACCGCTCGGTGACCCGCGCGAACAGCGCCTCCCGCACCGCCTGGCACGCCTCCCGCACGGCACCACCGGTGACGTAGGTCTGGCGCGAGGCGGAACTGGAACCGGCCGGGCCGACGGAGGTGTCGTTGGGGTGGATGGTCACCCGCTCCACGCCCAGCTCGGTGCGCGCGATCTGCTGCTGCACGGTCACCAGGCCCTGGCCGACCTCGGCGGCGGCGGTGTGCACCATCGCGGCCGGTTCGCCGCCGATGAGCTGCAACCGCACCCGCGCCGTGGAGAAGTCGTCGGCGCCCTCGGAGTAGCAGATGTTCTTGATCGTCACCCCGTAGCCGATGCCGCGCACCACGCCTTCGCCGTGCGTCGTGTTGGACGCGCCGCCGGGCAGCTCGCGGATGTCGGTGGTGTCGCGCTCGGCGGGCATCGGCAGCGCGCGGACGCGTTCCAGCAGCTCGGCGACCGGAGCGGGGGAGTCCACCACCTGCCCGGTCGGGATGGTCTCGCCCTGGGAGATCGCGTTGCGCACGCGCAGCTCCACCGGGTCGATGCCGAGCTCGGCGGCGAGCTTGTCCATCTGCGACTCGTAGGCGAAGGTCGGCTGCACCGCGCCCAACCCGCGCATCGCACCGCACGGCGGGTTGTTGGTGTAGAGGCCCCAGCCGTCGATGCGGACGTTCGGCACCACGTACGGGCCGACGCCCAGCGTGGTCGCGTTGCCCACCACCACCGGCGTTTTCGACGCGTAGGCGCCGCCGTCGAAGTACTGGGCGGCCTTGACGTAGACGAGCTTCCCGTCGCGGGTCGCGCCGTGCTCGTAGTACATCTTCGCCGGGTGCCGGTGCACGTGGCCGTAGAACGACTCCTCGCGGCTGTAGTACATCTTCACCGGCTTGCCGACGTGCATCGCGAGCATGCACACGTGCACCTGGATCGACAGGTCCTCGCGGCCGCCGAACGCGCCGCCGACACCGGACATCGTCATCCGCACCTTCTCCGGCGGCAGCCCCAGCGCGCGGGCGGTCTGCTTGAGGTCGGAGTGCAGGTCCTGGGTGGCCAGGTAGAGGTCGACGCCGCCGTCCTCGGCGGGGATCGCCAGCCCCGACTCCGGGCCGAGGAACGCCTGGTCCTGCATGCCCACGGTGTAGACGCCGGAGACCACGACCTCGGCGGTCGCGTCCGGATCGCCCTTGACGATCCGCTGGTGGCGCACCACGTTGCCGTCCGGGTGGAGCTTCGGCAGGTCCTGGTCGTGCGCGGCCCGCTCGGCGTCGAGCACCGGTTCCAGCACCTCGTAGTCGACGACGATGCGCTCCAGCGCCCGACGCGCCGTCTCCGGGTGGTCGGCGGCCACCAGCGCCACCGCCTCGCCGACGTAGCGCACCACGTCGGAGGCCAGCACCGGCTGGTCGACGGTCTTGAGGCCGTAGATGTTGTCGCCCGGCACGTCCTCGGCGGTGAGCACGGTGTGCACGCCCGCCATCGCCATCGCCGGACCGATGTCGATCGAGCGGATCCGGGCGTGCGGGTGCGGGCTGCGCAGCGTCGCGCCCCACAGCATGTCCTCGGCCCACAGGTCCGAGGCGTAGGCGAACTCGCCGGTCACCTTCAGGCCCGCGTCGGGGCGCAGCGGGGACTCGCCGATGCCGCCGTCGATGGCGTCGTCGAGCCGCTGCGGGGTCCTCGTGGGTGCCTGAGCGCTCGGTCGATCGGTCCCGAGTCGATCGGTCCCAAGTCGATCGGTCCCAAGTCGATCGGTCATGGTCACGACACCTCCACCAGGCGCAGCCGGGCGCTCGCCCGGTCCAGCTCTTCGACGACGTTGTTCTGCTCGATGACTTCGATCCCGCCGCACAGCAGCGTTTCCACCTGCGGCAACCGGCCCAGCACCAGCGCGGCGACCGGGTCGGCGATGCCGGTGTGGTCGAGCCCGCCGAGCCGCCACACGGCGAGGTCGGCGAGCTTGCCCGGCTCCAGCGACCCGATCTCGTCCTCGCGGCCGAGGCAGCGCGCACCACCCCGGGTGGCCAGCCACAGCGCCTCGCGCACCGACAGCGCGCGGGGTCCGCCGTTCGCGCGGGCCAGCAGCAGCGCCTGGCGCATCTCCTCGCCCAGCCCGCCGGACTCGTTGGAGGCGACCCCGTCGACCCCCAGTCCGACGGGGGCACCGGCGTCCAGCAGCCCCCGCACCGGCGCGATCCCGGCGCCGAGCCTGCCGTTGGAGCTCGGGCAGTGCGCGGCACCGGTGCCCGTCGCGGACAACCTGCGGATCGCCGCGGAGGACAGGTGAACGGCGTGCGCGAGCCACACGTCCGGCCCCAGCCAGCCCACGTCCTCGGCGTACTCCACCGGCGTGCGGCCGAACTCGGCGCGGCACTGCTCCTCCTCGTCGGTGGTCTCGGCGAGGTGGGTGTGCAGTCGAACCCCGTTGCGGCGGGCCAGTTCCGCGGCTTCGCGCATCAGCTCGGTGCTCACCGAGAACGGCGAGCACGGCCCCACCGCGACCCGGACGCGGGCGCCCGGCGCGGGGTCGTGGAAGTCGTCGATGGCCCGCTGCGTCGCGGCCAGCGCCGCGTCCCGGTCCTCGACCACCGAGTCCGGTGGCAGACCGCCCTGGGAGCAGCCGCGGTCCATCGAGCCGCGCACGGCGTGCAGCCGCAGCCCGATCCGCTCGGCGGCGGTGACCACCGCCCCGAACACGTCACCGCCCTCGCGCGGGAACACGTAGTGGTGGTCGGCGGCGGTGGTGCAGCCCGAGCGGGCCAGCTGCGCGAGTCCGGCGGAGGCGGCGGCGTGGACGCTCTCGGCGTCCATCCGCGCCCACACCGGGTAGAGCTCGGTGAGCCACTCGAACAGCGTCGAGTCGGCGGCGTAGCCGCGCGTGGCCCACTGGTAGAGGTGGTGGTGGGTGTTGATCAGACCCGGGGTGACCAGGCAGCCGGTGGCGTCGATCCGGCGCACCGGGACGTCCTGCGGCGGAGCCGATCCCGGCCCCACCGAGACGATCCGGTCGCCCTCGACGACCACGTGGCCCTCGGCGTGCTCGGTCCCGGCGTCGTCGACCGCCACGACCGATCCGCCCTCGACGACGATCCGCTCAGCCATCGCTCCTCCGCGCGGCGGCGAGCCGGACCGCGTCCATGATCTTCTCGTAACCCGTGCAGCGGCACAGGTTCCCGGCCAGGGACTCGCGGATCTCGGCGTCCGAGGGCTGCGGGGTGCGCTCCAGCAGGTCGTGGGTCTGCACCAGCAGTCCCGGGGTGCAGAAACCGCACTGCACGGCGCCGGTCTCGACGAACGCCTGCTGGACCGGGTCCAGCTGCTCGTCGTCGGCGAGGCCCTCCACGGTCCGCACCTCGCGGCCCTCGGCCTGACCGGCCGCGACCAGGCAGGAGCAGGCGGGGACGCCGTCCAGGTAGACCGTGCACGACCCGCATTCGCCCTGCTCGCAGGCGTTCTTCGAGCCCGGCAGGCCGAGCCGCTCGCGCAGCACGTACAGCAGGGACTCGCCCTCCCAGACGTCGTCGGCCTCCTGCCGGCGCCCGTTGACGGTGAACTTCAGGCGCATTCCTGCCTCCCGGAACGGTGCTCGTGCCAGGCCCAGTTCAGGGTCCGGCGGGCCAGCACGCCCAAGGCGTGCCTGCGGTAGTCGGCGGTGCCGCGCACGTCGTCGATCGGGGACGCGGCCTGCGCGACGAGGTCGCCGAAGCGGCGGGCCACCGCGTCGTCCAGCGGCCCGTCCCAGTCGAGCTCGGCGGCCAGGAAGTCCTCGGCCTCCCGCGCCCGCAGCGGGGTGGGGCCGGCCGAGCCGATGCCGGTGCCGACGGTCCCGGCGGCGGGGTTCAGCGAGACGGCGAAGGTGCACACCGCGATGACCATCGCGTTGCGGGTGCCGACCTTGGAGAACTGCTGCGGGCCCGGCGCCGGCGCGATGCGGGTCGCCGCTATCAGCTCGTCGTCGGCGAGGGCGTTGCGCTTGGGGCCCGTGAAGAACTCGTGAGCGGGGATCACCCGCGATCCGCGCACGGACTCGACCTCGACGCCCGCCCCGGCCGCCAGCAGCGGTGGGTGGGCGTCTCCGGCAGGTGAGGCCGAGCCGAGGTTGCCCCCGACGGTGCCGCGGTTGCGGATCTGCGGGGACCCCACGGTCCGGCCGGCCATCGCCAGACCGGGTACTCGGGTGCCCAGCTCCTCGATGAGGCGTGCGTAGGGGACGCCCGCGCCGATGCGCAGCACGTCTCCGTCCGGCGCCCACTCGGCGAGCTCGGGCACGGTGGTGAGGTCGATGAGGACCTCGGGCCGGTGCCGGTCGAAGTTCAGCTCGACCATCACGTCGGTGCCGCCCGCGATCGGGACCGCGCCCGGATGCGCGGCCTTGGCCTCGAGCGCTTCCCGCCACGTGGCGGGGCGGAGGAATTCCACGACGTACTCCTTCTCGACCGGCGCCTGGTTCTGATCTGGCCTGCTCGGGGTGAGCCCGTCGCTCCCATGCGGCCCTCGTTGGTGATGTGGCCCAGTACACATTCGTCGAGCAGCCCCTGGCTAGCGGGCGAAACCCCGAAAAAGGTTCGCCCACGACCGCCCCCGGTTGTATGTTCCTACAAACCACGAAACCCGCCCGTCGTGCTCACCGCCCACCCCGAGCACGCGCACCCGCGCCACGTGTCGAGAACCGCCGCACTCGCGCGACGAAGATCGGGGTTTTCGACCGGTGGGGCGTGCCGGGCGGGTGAGGGACGGAGGGCGCGTGCGGCTCAGGGACCTGTTGGAGGACGACGAGCTCGGGTTGGTGCTGCTCAGCGACGCCGGGGGGTTGGAGCGGGTCGTCCGGGGCGTGTACATCACCGATCTGATCGATCCCCGGCGGTACCTGACCGGCGGCGAGCTGGTGCTGAGCGGGCTCGTGTGGCACTCCGGGCCGGAGGACTCCGATCGGTTCGTGCGGGCGCTGGTCGACGCAGGCGTCGCCGGGCTCGCGGCCGGGACGGCGCGCCTCGGGCACGCGCCGCCGGACCTGGTCGCGGCCTGCCGCGAGCACGGGTTGCCCGCGTTCGAGGTGCCGATCTCGGTGAGCTTCAACGCGCTGGCCGAGCGGATCCAGTGGCGCTCCGCGCCCCGCCGCGAGCTCATCTCCGCCGTCGCCGCGGGCGCAGACCTCGACCGGGTGCTGCGGATGGCCGCCGACGACCTCGGCGCCGACTGCTGGGTCCTGTCCGGCGCGGGATGGGTCGTCGGCGGCACCGCCGACCTGCCCGAGGAGACCCGCGCGGGCGCGCTCGCCGAGTTCGCCCGGGGCCGCCTGCCGCGCACCTGGCGCGCCGGCGACCCGCACGTGCTGTGGCCGGTCGAATCCGGCGCCGAACCCGCAGCCGCCCAGTGGTTCGCACTGGTCAGCGGCGACCTCGTCGAGTGGGACGAGCACCGCGAAGCCGTCGCCACCGACCTGGGCACCGTGATCTCCCTGGTGCGCGCCCGGGTCGACGAGGCCCGCCGCATCGCCGGCCGCTCCGTCGAAGCCGCCCTGCGCAGACTGCTGGAGGGCACCTCCTCACCCGCCGAGGTCGCCGCCCGCCTGGAGACCGCCGGGCTGCCCGCCGACGAGCCGCTGCGCGCGGTGACGCTCGGCGTCGGCGATCCCGGCGAGTCCACGACGCTGCTCCGCGAGATCGCCGCCGCCACCGGCATGGCCTCGGTCACCGCCCCGCTCGGCGACGGCGCCGCCGCGCTGTTCGTCGACGACCCCGACCACCTCGCAGACCTGGACCGGCAGCTCCGGCGCATCGTCGCCGAGACCGAAGCCGGGCTCGGCGAGCGGCGCCTCGCGATGGGCATCAGCGACACCACCGCCGCCACCGCCCTGCGCGGCGCCCTCGACGAGGCCGCCTACGCCCGCAGGCTCGCCGAGCAGCGGCGGGGCCGGGCCGAGGTCGCCGCCGCGGCCGAACTCGCCTCGCACGAGGTGCTGCTGGCCTCCGCACCCGACGAGCTGCGGCGCTCCTACCGGCAGCGGCTGCTCGCCGACGTGTTCGCCTACGACGCCGCGCACGGCTCCGAACTCGTCCGCACGCTGCGGGTGTTCCTGGACAACAACGGTTCCTGGTCGCGCTGCGCGCAACTGCTGCACGTGCACGTCAACACGCTGCGCTACCGCGTCCAGCGGGTGGAGGAGCTCACCGGACGCGATCTCTCCGACTTCGCCGTGCGCGTGGACTTCTACCTCGCGCTGCGCCTCGATCCGGACGCCTGATCGGTGCGCGTGCTCACAACTTCGCCGGCGGTTCGAAATCTGGCGGTGGGGGCGGTACCGTGCTTGGTCGCAGTTGCGGTCGCTGAGCGCCCAGAACAGCGCAGCGAGGACCCAGACGGAGGTAACGGGATTGACCGATCTGTCCGCCACCACCGGCGTGACGGACCGCCCTAGCGGCACCGCGCAGGAGCCCGGGCGGGGCAACGGGAATCCGGATCCGATCCGGCGGTTCCTCGATCAGCACGACCCCGAAACCCCTTGCCTGGTCATGGATCTGGCGCAGGTGCGGGACCGCTACCGGCAACTGCGCTCGGCCCTGCCGGACGCGCGGATCTGCTACGCGGTCAAGGCCAACCCCACACCCGAGATCGTCGGCGAGCTCATCGCCGAGGGCGCCTCGTTCGACGTGGCCAGCCCCGGTGAGATCGAGCTGTGCCTCGCCAAGGGCGCCGCACCCGAGTCGATCTCCTACGGCAACACCATCAAGAAGCGCCGCGACATCGCCCGCGCCTTCGAGCAGGGCGTGCGGCTGTTCGCCACCGACAGCGACGCCGACCTCACCAACATCGCCGAGGTCGCGCCGGGCGCGCAGGTGTTCTGCCGCGTCCTGGTCGACAACACCGGCTCGAAGACCCCGTTCGGCCGCAAGTTCGGCTGCACCCCGCAGCAGGCCGCGCACCTGCTGGTGCGCGCCGCCGAGCTGGGGCTGGACGCCTTCGGCGTGTCGTTCCACATCGGATCGCAGCAGCTCGACCCGGCCGCCTACCGGCACGGCATCGACGCCGCCGCGCAGGTCTTCGCCGACTGCGCCGAGCGCGGCGTGCGACCGCGCATGGTCAACCTCGGCGGCGGACTGCCCGCCGGGTACACCGAGACCGCGCCGCCGCTGGCCGACTACGTCACGGCCGTCGAGCAGGCGCTGGAGCGCGCCTTCGGCCCGGACCGGCCGGAGCTGCTCGTCGAACCCGGGCGCTTCCTGGTCGGCGACGCCGGAGTGCTGCGCAGCGAGGTCGTGCTGGTCACCGACTCCTGCGACGGGCAGCGGCGCTGGGTCTACCTCGACATCGGGCGCTACAACGGGCTCGCCGAGACCGAGGGCGAGGCCATCACCTACCGGCTGCGCACCTCGCGCGACGGCGACCCGGAAGGCCCGGTCGTGCTGGCCGGGCCCACCTGCGACGGTGACGACGTTCTCTACCAGCGGACCCGCTACGACCTGCCGCGCACGCTGCGCGGCGGTGACTGGGTCGATCTGCTGTCGGCGGGCGCGTACACCGCGAGCTATTCATCGGTGGGTTTCAACGGGTTCACCCCGCTGCCCACCTACTGCGTCGACGGCGATCAGCGGCCGTGATCTGCTGCGGGCGGCGAGGTCCGCTCGCAGGGGGACGAGAAGGAAGACGCGGCAAATCTGCGAAATGATGGGAGGTCGATAGATGTCCGTTGACACCGGAGCACAGGTCGGTCTGTTCACCGGCAGGCACGTCCTGGCCGAGCTCGAGGGCGTCGCGCCGGAACTGCTGGACGACGAGCAGTACCTGCGGGACGCGCTCAACGACGCCTTGAGCGCGTCGGACGCCACGGTGTGCCAGATGATCGCCAAGCGGTTCGACCCGCAGGGCGTCACGGTGTTGGCGCTGCTGTCGGAGTCCCACGCCTCGCTGCACACCTACCCGGAGGACGGCTCGATCTTCATCGACGTCTTCACCTGCGGGCACACCGCGAAGCCCGAACTCGCCGTGCAGCTGCTCGCCGAGGCGCTCAAACCGACGAGCCAGAACGTGCAGACCATCCAACGCGGCCACGACTACGCCGAACTGGTCTGCTGAAGCTCTGCGGTTCGACTCGTTCTGCGCAGCGCGGCGTCCTCGCCGCGAAGCCGCTCAGAACCTGCGGCGGTGCCAGTCGCTCAGGTGGGACAAGGAGAGAGCGGCTTCGCCGCTCGACGAGCGTTGGGCGGTGGGACCGGAGTCGTGGACGGTTTACTTTCGCGTGTCGGCGAGCCCGCCACGGGAGCCGGCGGGATGCTGGGCACACATCATTTGGGGAATTCAGGAGGAAGACCGTTGATCGAACTCGACGGGCACCGGTGGATCAAGGAGCCGATGGGCGCCGACCTGCAGCGCCTGTGGCGGGTGGATGACGTGCTCTGGGAGGGCGACACCCCCTACCAGCACGTGGTGATCGGGCGGACCGGTCAGGGCGTCTCGCTGTTCTGCGACGACGACCGGCAGAGCACCGAGTTCTCCCAGCTGGTCTACCACGAGGCCATGATGGTGCCGGCGTTCCTGATGGCCGCGCAGGTGGAGCGGGTGCTGATCATCGGGTCGAGCGAGGGCGTGGCCAGCCAGATGGCGGTGGCCGCCGGCGCGACCCGCGTCGACCACGTCGACATCGACGAGCTGTGCGTGCGCAAGTGCGCCGAGCTGCTGCCCTACGGCTACACGCCGGAGGAGCTGGCCGCGGCCGAGAAGGGCGAGGGACCGGTCACGATCCACTTCGCCGACGGCTGGAGCTTCCTGGACACCGCGCCGCCGGAGGGCTACGACATCGTCGTGGTGGACCTGCCGGACGAGCGCGCCGACGACGCCGACGGCCAGCACAACCGGCTCTACGGCCTGGAGTTCATCCAGCGCTGCCAGTCGGTGCTCTCGGCCGGGGGAGTGGTGGCGTTCCAGGGCGGCTGCCCGACGGTGTGGCGCAACGAGACGCTGATCCGCGCCTACAACCGGTTCCAGTCGGCGTTCGAGACGGTCGCCTACTTCGGTTCGGACGAGCACGAGTGGGCGTTCCTGTTCGGCCGCGTGGAGCCGATCGACGACCCGATCAACCTGATGCTCGAGGCGCTCCCGAACAGCGCCTACGAGCCGCGGACCATCGACGACGCCTCCCTCATCGGCGCCACGGTCCCCCCGCACGCGGTCCGCAACCAGAGCTGACGGGTCGACCACCCGCCTCCCGAGGGCGGCGTGGCGGCAGCGGAGACAGTTTTAGCCATAATTGACCGGACATTTCGGACATTGATCATGGACAGTTATGGCTAAAACTGTCGCCCACCCGGCCCGGGATCAGGGCGAGTCGAGGTACGGGTGGTACGGGCCCCCGTCGCGGGGCAGGAACCACTGGTCGAAGGCGAGACCGCGGTCGTGCAGCTCCGCCTCGACCTTGGCCGCCTGCTCGACGACCTCCGGCTCCGCATCGGCGGCCAGCGGGACGTCGATCTCGTAGAGCTCGTCGTACCGGGCCCCGGCGAAGGCCGCCGTCGCGAACGCCTCGAACACCGGCTCGCTGTCGTCCCAGGACATGAGCTCGGCGGCCTCCAGGACCACCCGCGCCTCGTTGATCACCAGCCGCAGCGCCAGCGCCTCGGCCACGCTGCGCGGCGGCATCCACGGCGCCTCGGTGAGCCGCACCGCCACCGCGGCCGAGGCCAGCACGAACGAGCGCGCGAAGAACGCGTCGTAGCGGTGGTCGTAGCAGGGCGGCAGCTCCTCCAGCACCAGCAGCCCGGCCGCGTCGGCGACCGTCGCGTTGTTGACCGCCAGCGCGAGCTCGTCGTAGAAGACCTCGTCCGTCACCACCCGCACGGCGTGCACCAGGGCACCGGCCGCCAGCGCGGCCCGTTCGCCCTCGACGCCGAACGCCTCGGCGGAGAACGCGCCCAGCCGGGGCGTGAGCTCGGTGAGCCTGCGCTTCCAGTGCTCGGCGTCCATCGCGGGTTCTTCGGAGGTCTCCAGGGCCTCCTCGATCGCCGCCTGCAGCGCCTCGTCGGTGTCGACCTCGTCGGCGGCGGCCAGCCGCTCGTTGAACTCGTCCTCGGTGATGCGCACGGCCGAGGACGCGACCGACCAGCCCAGCAGCAGCTCGGTCTCCGAGATGAGCTCGTCGAGCACCGACGCCGCGCCCTCCTCTGCGGCCTGCAGCGATGGCGCGTCCAGCGCCAGCAGCACGCTCACCCCGGTCTGGTGCACGGTGATCCGGTAGTCGAGGACGTCGATGTCGGACTCCTCCGGCCCGCTGACCCCTTCGACCATCGCGAGGTGGCGGTCCAGCACGGCCGCGACGCCCTCCTGCTGCAGCGGGTCCAGCTCCACCACCTCCGCAGGTGGTGCCAGCTCTGCCGTCACCGCGTAGTCCACCGCGTATCGCCCTCTCCTCGACTGCTGGTCGGCATGGTACGACGTCGCCCTGCGCGTGACCCGTCCAGCGGGCGGGGTGTCGGAGCCGGGCATGATGGCCCGGTGACGACGAGCGTGGTGGTCTTCGGCAGCTGCAACATGGATCTGGTGGCCTACGTGCCGGTCGCGCCCGGGCAGGGCGAGACGGTCACCGGCCGCGAGTTCCGCACGGTCCCCGGTGGCAAGGGCGCCAACCAGGCGATCGCCGCCGCCAAGGCGGGTGCGGACGTGCGCATGATCGGCGCGGTCGGGGAGGACGACTTCGGCGCCGAGATCCGGCGCACCTTCCGGGAATCCACTGTGGACATCCAAGGTCTGCGCACGGCACCGGGTCGCAGCGGGACCGCGCACATCGTGGTCGACGACGAGGGGAACAACTCGATCATCGCGATCCCCGCGGCCAACGGCACCGTCGACGGGCTCGCCGACGGCGACGAGGAGATCATCGCGGCCTCCGGCAGCCTGCTGCTGCAGCTGGAGATCCCGCAGTCCGGCGTGGCCGCCGCGGCCGCCGCGGGCAAGCGCCACGGCGTGCGGGTCGTGCTCACGCCCGCCCCCGCCGTCCCGCTGCCCGAGGACCTGCTGCGCGACGTGGACCTGCTGGTGCCCAACGAGCACGAGGCGGCCGTGCTGACCGGCCAGGAGGACCCCGAGCGCGCCCTGTCGGCGCTGCTGGAGCTGGTGCCCGAGGTCGTGATCACCCTCGGTTCCCGCGGATGCGTCTACGGCCACCGCGACGGCGTCCGCCACGAGGTGCCGGCGTTCCCGGTCCAGGCCGTGGACACCACGGCGGCGGGCGACACGTTCGTAGGCGTGCTCAGCACGGCGCTGGGCGAGGGTGCGGACGTCCCGGGGGCGTTGCGCCGCGCGGCGGCAGGGTCGGCACTGTCCGTGCAGCGCACCGGTGCGACCAGCGCTATGCCCGGTCGGGAGGAAATCAACCGCTTCTTGGCGAACCGGTAGTCGATGCATCCGATTGCCGTAGTCCGCTCCCGCCATTGCGCTGCAATTGGCGGGACATTAACGAGGCGGCCGGATATGTCCGTTGCCCAATCCGGCCGCCCGTCCCCGGGTGTTCACCCAGCGTTGTCGTAAGCCTCGACGATCTCAGCCGGAATGCGGCCTCGGTCGGAAACCTGCATGCCCTGTTCCCGCGCCCATTCCCGAATGGCCTGGTTGCGTTCGCGGTCCGCCTGGGTCGGAGCCCCGGCGGGCTTGCCCGGCTTGCCGCCAGACCGCTTGCGGCCACCGGTCTTACGGGCGTTGGCCACGAAAGAGGCCAGCGAGTCCCGCAGTTTCGCGGCGTTGTCGGCGGACAGGTCGATTTGGTAGTTCACCCCGTCCAGGGCGAACTCGACGGTGCTGTCGGCTGTGGTGCCGTCGACATCGTCGACCAGCTGCACGGTGACTTTCTGCGCCACGGTTAAACCTCGATTCCGGCTCGAATCCAGTCTCTGCGCGCACGTGCCCGCGCGACGAAGAGCGAGCGAACAATAAACGATGCTCGGAAGAATGTTCCACCCGGTATCCCAATTCGGCCGCCGCCTGGATTACCTTGGGTTCAAAACGACCGCGTTCGGTTACCGTCAGTTAGGCCGACGGGGCGAGAGCTGCTCCCAGGTGTCCGGAACACCGAGCGGTTTTCGGCCGATCGAACCGGGTGCACTATGGTCGAGTGCGAGACATCTGCCCACCGTCGTGCTACAACGTGGTCAGGACTAGCAGTAGTCTTACCTGGAAGTCGCGGATCGAGACGGGGCGCGTTCCCGAGACAGGTGATCATGGCCGAGCGGATTCAGGTCGATCTCGTCGATGACATCGACGGGTCGCCAGCCAAGCACACCGTCACCTTCGCGCTGGACGGCGTGACCTATGAAATCGATCTGAGCGAGAGCAACGCGCAAGCGCTCCGCTCACTGCTCGACCGCTACATCAAGGCATCCCGCGCGCCCAAACCCGCCGCCCCGCGCACCACCAAGCAGCAGGAGCGCGAAGAGGAGCAGGCGCGCCAGGCCAACAAGCAGTTGACCGAGCAGATTCGCGGCGCCGCGCAGCGCACTCGTGAGGCGCTGAAGAAGAACGAGAGCGCCGAGGAAGCGGTCGAGGCGCGGATCGAGGAATCCGAGCCGGAGCCGATTCCCGCCGGCGAGCCGGCCGCCGACAAGCAGGCTTCCGCCGACGGCCCCGCCGTCTCGCTGCCGCTGTTCTCCTCCGCCGTCGACTGAGAGCGCTTCAGCTCATCCGGCGGAAGTCCGATATCGGCGATGAGTGCGGTTGATCCGCGCCCGATGGCGGACGCGCCCGATTCCGGGCGCAAAAAACCGCACCGGCGCTGTGGTCCGGTGCGGTCGGGAGATCTCGGGGCGTCAGTCCGCCGCGCGGTGTCTCCGCGCGCGGGAGCGCGCGCCGCTCGCGCGGGATTCCTTCGCCGGTGCCGATTCCGCTCCCTCGGCGAGCCGGGATGCGAACTCCGGCGGGGCGCTCGGGCCCCAATCGCGGTCCTCCGGATCGGCCAGAGTGTTGCGCAGCTCGGTGTATATCGGAGTCGAGTCCACTGCTACCCCCGTTCTGACAAGTCGTCGGCAGGCTACCCGCGAAATCCAAGTACACCGGCTCCCGCGACCGACAACCACCCGAAGGTGGAGATCCCGCTGGGCCGGTCGGGGAGTGCCGGTGAACGGGGAAAAGGACCGGTTCGCAGGCCCTGACCTGGGGTTTCACCCTTAAAGGGGGGGTGGTGTTCAGGGGGTTTTCGGGTGTGCGTAAAGTATTCCATGTCAGCGTGACACGGACCGGGAAAACCGGGCCGGGCCTGAGGGGGCCCCGAGAACCTCGCTTAAACCTTCGGGTGGTAGCGTGTTCGGAGCCCGGTGAGAACGGGTAAGACCTTTTGATAATGTGAATACCGATTGAGCGGTTGTTTCGCTTGATGTTGCGGAGTGCGGGACTTGCTTGCAGGTCACGGAAAAGCAACGGCCGAGAATGAGACCCCCCGGTTTGACCGAGGAAATCAGGATGGTCTAAAGTGGGAAACACCGCGAGAGCGGGAATCACCGAGGAAATGACTCCCCGGACTTTGCGGCCCTGGAATG
>NZ_JASAOF010000007.1 GCF_029952525.1 Saccharopolyspora ipomoeae | reverse complement strand
GCCTCGGGCCTCGGGCCTCGGGCCTCGGGCCTCGGGCCTCGGGCCTCGGGCCTCGGGCCTCGCTCGTGATCATATCAGTCATCGCAGGTCAGAAGGTCTAGATTGAACGATCCCAACGTTACCTGGTGAGCCAGTGATCGGAGTCGTCCACACCTCTGGGGGAGCGGCGCTCCCAGCCGTCGGCGAACGGAATCGGCGGTTCAGCCGAAGGGCTCGGCCGGGGGCTCGGCGTCGTCTACGATCACGCGTGTGGAGGCGCTGGGACCGCTGGTGAGCTCGCACGGAGTGGACAACCGGCAGCGCTGGGTCGTGGGCGGCGCGGCCGCGGTGATCGGCGCGGTGGCCGCGGCACTGATGCTCGTGCTCGTCCTGCACCCCGTGTTCAGCCGAGCGGCGGGGAAGTTCGCCGCCATGATGCTCATCGGGATCGTGGTCGGTTTCGGCGTTGCCGCGGCGCAGCTGACCAAGGCCCTGCGCGGCGGGCCCGCGGAACGCTACGACGTGCACGAGCGAGGCATCGCCCACGTCTCCCGGCGGGGTCACCGGAGTTGGCGCTGGGACCAGGTGCGCCGGCTGCGCGTGAAGCCCGGCCCCGCGGCGTTCGAGTGGATGCGGCGCTTCGGCTGGGACTTCACCTGCTGCGCTGATCTCACCGACGGGGCGTCGATCCAGTTCAACGGTCTGACCGCTGATGCTCCGTCGATCGCTGAAGTTCTGCGCGCGCACTGCCCGCGCGCGATCGCGTGGGACGGCGAGATCCACCGGTGGCACGTCTGGCGCTGGGTGCTGCCCTTCCTGGCCCTGTTCTTCGGCTCCTGGGTCGTTGTCGGGTACCTATGGCTCAACGAGGACCACTCGGTCACCGTGGATCACGGCGGCTGGAGCGAGGAGTTCGATCCGTTCGACGACTCGACGTACCTGCTCGCCGCGACCGGGGTGGGGTGCTGCTTCATCGGGTTCGTCGCCTCGGTGACCTACCTGTTCACGGGTTTCCGCGCCCAGCTGAACCGCCGCTCCGGGCCGGCGCCGGCGGAGCCGGACGAGGCCGTGCTCGCCGGACCGCTTCCCACCGGGTACGCGATGATCCTGGTCGGTGACGTCCTCCGCGTTCCCGGAATGGAGACCTTCGCCGACGATCTCGACCGCGAGGCCCTGGACGCGCTGGCCGCTTCCGTCGGAGGGCTCGGGGACGAGGAGGTCGCGGGCACGATCCTCCGTTCGGAGGACTGCTTGCGGTGGGAACCGCACCCGGCGTTCGCGCGGATCGGGGTGCGAGGGCTCGTGATCGCCCGCGAGGACATCGACCTGATCGTGCATCCGGGCCCCGACCAGGACCCTCCGGTGTTCGCGATCCTGCTGGACGACTGCGAGTCCGAGCTGGACTTCAGGATCGGGGACCTGGCTCTGCCCGCGGAGGACTGACCCGCTCAGCGCCTGCCCGCGAAGTTCATTGGCCTGAGCGCTTTTTCTCGTCGTACGCGGCGAGTTCCGCCGAGTATCGGCGCATGGCGGCCCGGTAGCGGAGTTGCAGCCGGTCGTTCTCCGACTTGACGTTGATGGTCAACAGAATCCACACGATGAGCCAGAGCCCGCCAGTGAGGATGCTCAAGACCAGGTGGAGCAGGTGGTTGACGTGCGTGATCTCGGGCTGAATCGGGGCTAGTGGGGCCCCTCCGGGCGTGGTGACGTTGATGCGCGCTTCTTCGGCTTGCTCTTGAGCCGCCTCCTGGCGGAGGCTGGCGTAACCCAGGGCCACCACGAGGCCGCCGAGCACGGCCAGTGTTGCTGCTGCCTCGATACCGATGGTGAGCCAGAGGACGGCGAGCGCGGCTACGGCGACGGCTCCGATTCCGAACTGCTTCTTGTGCGCGTATACGAGATCAAGGTGCATGGTGTGTCCCCCTCCAGGCTCAGTGAGGGTGACATTCGCCCAGCGGTCTCCGGCAGAGCCAGAAGGCCCGACAACCGCCGGCACGGCGAATCCGATGATCGGTCCACGCGAGCAGGAACGGATGAACGTCGCTCTCGGTGATAGGGAGCGAGCTCGTTTCGAGCCGATGGAAGGCTGATATCCGCAGCTCACGGCCAGAACAAGGCTGTGAGGATGCTGTACGTGCCCCCGGTGAGATTCGAACTCACACTGTACGGATTTTGAGCGGAGACACCTTAGGTGCTCTGACCAGTACTGGGGCAACTATTCAGCCGTTCTTGTCCGTGCATGGTCCGGGCGGAGCGAGGCTTGCGTGCGCTCACCTCGATTTCGTCCACATTGCATGGACACGGAGAGGGGCCTTCGTCGTCGAGACCCGCGGCAGCTGAGCCGATTGCGTAGCCGGGATCGGACCCAGTGGCCTCTTCGGTGTGAACGGAACCGGGCAGGTCTCAGGCGTCCAGCGAGGTCCTGGCTGGACTGCGGTTCTGTCATGCCGAAAGCCCGGACCGTCTCACCTGTCGCGGCCTGTTTTGCTCCATCTCGGGCTCCGGATTAGGAACCACCAGGAGTACACCTGGTGCACCTCCCACACTGCGCTCGTCGTCGAGAAACGAGCATCAACGGCCGGATGAGCGCGGTACGCCCATCATCGGGGCCATGCCGGGCCGGGTGCACCACCGCGAGTGATCGCCTCGCTACAGTGACACCTGTTCGATGGAGGTGTGCTGGGGTTGCAGGCTGTCGGCTACTTGGAAGCCTGGTCGCTGTGGTGGTCTGGGGCGGAAGTCAAGGGCTTCGCGATGTGGAGCCTTCCCGTGCTGTGGTGGGCACGTATCGGGAAGCTTCTACAGTTCGCCGGTGGCGCGGTTGTGATCATTGACCTGGTCGGACCGGAACGGTTCAAGCAACTCTCCAACCGCATGGGTAGGTCCAAGCATCGCTTGGACCTCAGAGTCCGCTTACTTCTCCACTTTGCCGTGATGTGCGTAATCGCAGGGCTCATTATGTTCGCCATCGTTGCGGACTTCGTCCGTCGAGCGCTCTCGTACGAGGTTGCGGCCTCCTACGATGCGGCGGCCTCCCTCTGGCTCTCCCTCGCATTCGTGCCGATTTTGATCGCCGCAAATCAAGCCCACCGCGTGGTGTCAGGATTTTCCAAGATCGTCGCATTGGGCCAACACGGGAACGCCTGGAAGTGGGTTTCCTTCGTGCTGATCGTGGTCGGCTTCCAGTTCGACCTACTCGGCTCATGAACTCGGTAACACGTGCCGGCGCCTGCTGTCCGGTCGCTGGTACTGACACGCCTCACGAATCACCCCCCGAAGGGTCAGGTGCGCCAGGCAGGACCGCGGTATAGATGTAGAAGTCGAGCCCAACTGGGCCAAGCAGTGGGCGCTCGCCGAGCCGATCGTGGGCCTGTAGGGCGACCTATTTCTCCCCGGAATATTATTAGCGAGATCAGATCAAGAAATGGTAGCCAACCCGGCCCCCTGGCATCCCTTTTTCGTACAGAATACGTTGGTATTCCTCATCAAGTATGCGGGACTCTAGATCGTTCCCGAGCTCGTCTACCTTCGCTTTACGAAGAACACCGTTGGGCTCCCTTCGCCATAAAATGTTCTGGTTATCCCGAAAGCGAACCAAGATGTCAATACGGCCGTGCCAGCTGCCGTCTACGTCTTCAACCGGCCCGAGTTCCGCCATTTGACTGCAAACCCCGTCTGTGGGTTCGATCATGTCGATGTTCAAACGCGCATTGGGGAAGGGTACCGGTATGGCAGTAAAATCGTGTATAGGCAATTTGCTGGTGTTGATATATCGAAGGGTGCCTTGCATCTTCCCGTTCTCGCGTCCCTGGATCGAAACCCAGGCTGCGAATTTAGAGGCTTGTTCTTGCTCGTCTCGCTCATCCCTGTGCCGCTGTTGGTCTGCTGAGTACTTGAGTTGCTTCCAGGCGGCTCTAGCCGCCCAAACGGCGGTACCGAACGCGGCCAGAGAGCCAATCGCCGTGACGCATGACGCGATGGCAGAAATCCAAGACGGGTTCACTCTGACTATCTTAGACGTGTCCGCCCTCGGAATGTCGACCGACGCAGACCTGAGCGATGATAAGGCGCTGACGACGAGACCGGGTCGTCGGCGTCCCGCATGCGCTCGCACCATGGGGCGTGGGTAGGCCTGGCCAGATGCCGACTTCGGCGAATCCCTGTGCCTCGTTGGTGGTGTCGATGACCGAATCGACCAGGTGTGGCCGAGGTGCTCGGCGGTCGCGCCACTTTGATGTCGAGGTGCGTGGCGACCTCAGTGAGGAAAGAGGTACATCAAGAATGACCTGATCAGGGAAAAAATCAGTCCGACCGCAATGCAGGAAACTCCCCAGGATTCGAAGCGAAGTCCGTCAATTGCCTGCTGTCGCTGAGTTTCCGCTTGGTGCTGAATATTAGTTTCATGCTGCTCGCTCTTTGCGGCGACGTCAGATACGTCTGCCCATGTTGTAGTGGCCAGCTTCTCAGTTATTTGCATGCGCATTTCAATCCGGCTGAGTCTCTCCTTGAGATTGGCGATCTGACTCCCCGTAGGTGCTTCACGAGGGATTGGTTCAGTTTCGATATAGGAAGCCGATCTCGTGCCCAATTGAAGAGTTGCCGTCCCTGTTCCGGATTTTCTTTGACTCTTTCGAAAAGCTTCCCAGGGTGTGTCCCACATGAACCGAAAGAGTGTATAGCTGGGGCTACCCAATGAGCGATGCGTATTGACGAGTCCCCGGGCGGTAACGAGGAGTCCGATGATCTGGAAAAAGCTCCCTATGATCAGGAAAGTAAATATAGCAATCTGCATATAGGGAGTCTGGCAGCGTTGTCTCGAGTGCGCACAGTTTGAAGTGGCGTGCGGGAATTCTGCCAGGTCAACGGCTAGCATTCCAGCGTGCGCACGTCGGCTGCTTGTTTTGGGCCTGCCTGGGGGTGGGTCATCGTCGATGTGAGTGGACTGACGGACGGCCAGCGGCCTGACCGGCCTTCCGCCCGCGCAGGCAGGTGGGGTTCAGTGTCGGCGGATGGGATTGGGTGTGAAGGGTCGAAAGGCCTTGGGCGGGCCTGCCGGCCGGGCGCAGGCTGGCGCTGTGAGAACGCTGTGGAACGGTGTCATCAGTTTCGGGCTGGTGGCGATCCCGGTCGGGTTGGCGGCGGCGACGGAGTCGCGCTCGATCAGCTTCCGGCAGGTGCACCGAGCCGACGGGGCCCGGGTGCGCCACGAGCGGGTCTGCACCGCTGAGGACCGCCGGGTGCCGTGGGAGGAGATCGCCAAGGGCTACGAGCTGCCCGACGGCCGCACGGTCGTGCTGACCGAGGACGAGCTGGCGGAGTTGCCGCTGCCCAGTACCCACACCATCGAGGTAGCCGAGTTCGTCCCGGCCGGCGCGGTCGATCCGATCCTGTTCGACCGCTCGTACTTCCTGCATCCGCACCAGGTCGCACTCGGCGCCTACAGCCTGCTGCGCGACGCCATGACCGACACCAGTCACGTCGGGCTGGGGCGGGTGGCGATCCGCACTCGGGAGCGGTTGGCGCTGCTGCGGCCCTACGGGCCGGGGATCAGCCTGGTCACGCTGTTGTGGCCGGACGAGGTGCGGGAACCGGAGTTCGGATGGCTCACCGACCAGGCTCCGAAGCCCCGCGAGCAGGAACAACGGATGGCGGAACAGCTGGTGCTGTCACTGTCGAGCGCGGCGTTCAACCCCACCGGCTACCGCGATCACTCACGCGAGGCGCTGCAGGCGCTGATCGATGCCAAGCTCGCCAACCGGCAGGTCGCCGTCCCAGAGCCCCGCACACAGGAAGCCGCGGATCTGGAAGAGGCGCTGCGGGACAGCCTCGACCAAGCCCGCCGAGCGCGCAGCGCTGGGCAACGTGAGACCGGGTGAAGGCGGCAGGGGCGATCGGACGACGAAGCGCCCCGCGCTGCCTTGATCAGGTGGTGCGGGGCGCTGTCGTGTTCACCGTCGGCACTTCCCCTACCTCGATGAACGGGTGTGCTATCGGGGCACACAAGGACAATATAGACCTCATGTTCGAACGCATCCAGGCTCATCCGCCCCACACTTCGGGTGACGATCGGGAGCGACATCCGCCAACGCCATGCGCGTGGACCTCTTGGCTGGACGAGGTCACCGACATCGATCTCGCCTGATCCACTCGCTAGGTCTTCGTTCCGGTGGTGGTGACACCGAACTCCGTCTAGTAAGCATTGTCGCGGCTCGCAAAACAGCAGGTCATCGAGCTACGTCTCAGCTTGCCCGCGTTGGTCAATTCGTCTGAGGACGCCTTCGGGGAGCTTGTTGAACAAGCTGTTGGCGCGGTCCGGTTTTGTGATCAGCTCATCGACAAGCTGGTTAACGGCCTCCAGGAACAGCTCCAGGAGCGCCGGGCCCTCCTCATCATCTAGTGCAAGCACCACGAGTTCACCGGGCTCGTCGTCTGGGTGCAAAGCTCCGTTACCCGTATACCGGACTACATCCAGCAGCTGTGTGAGGTGCGACGGCACCTTTGAAGCCAGGCGGTCAACGCGCTGCTCTAGAGATGTCTTCTTCGGAGCCTGGGGATCGAGTTCCTTCATCACCCGCTCGAGCGCAGCCCGAGCCAACCCGGCCCCGGCACGCCGTGACACCGCCGCCACGGCACGTGCTTCCTCGTATATCTCCCGCACCGATTCCGGCATGGCTTCGTGTGGTGGTCCACCCACCCTGCTCAGGGGAAATATCATCTGGCTCTCGCGCCAGATTGACACCTTCCCGCATTGGCGGCAGGTCGCCGCAGACCACATCTCGCGGCTCTGGCCGTCTGGGAGCTGCTTTTCCTCCACGCGGTGGGGCGCATTCCTGATCAGCGTCGTGAGCGTGCCCCAATCCTGGCTGGCGTAGACATCACAGTGCGGGCAGCAGAAGGCGCCCTTCCGTAGTTCCGGCTGGCGATCAAGCACCCTGCGTGTCATACACATAAGTTACCGAGCACCGGAAGTTGAGGACAGGAACGGCACTGCGTGCAGGACCGCAGCTGCTGGACAAGATCGACGCCACACTGCGCGACCTCACTGTCTGGCGGGGGGTAGCCCTGCGGCAAGAGATACAGGGGACTGCCCAACCACGTTGTTCCCACCACCCCCGAGGGGGGAGCCATGAAGTACCTCGTCCAAATCCGCACGGTTGCCACCACTGACGGCTGGCAAACGATCAGTGAGCCCTTCGACACCCGGGAAGAGGCCGCCGAGTGGATGCAGCGTCTGTGCGTTGAGTCCAAGATCGATGAGCGGCGCAAATAGCCCCGGTGTCCCGGCGACCTGTCCGTCCCAGCTGTCCCGCAGTTGTCCGAACCGGGGCAAACTGAGGGCGTGAGTGCGCCGCTGTCCTGTCCCGAAGGCCACACACTGGGGCCCGGCCGGATGCTCGTGGGCTGGTATCCGTGCCAGTGCAGTGGTGCCCGTAACGGGGGACACCGGACCTGGCGGTGCCGTGTGTGCGACGCCGCTGGCCACGGAGACGAGAACCTGATCTTCAACAGCCAGCACATTCCTGACGAAGACCGGCGGCCCAGGTAGCACCGCGGGACACCGTGCCACGACGGGCTCGGCGATCATCACTTCCTACCGGTCTCGCGGCCACGAGGGCGAGTCGAGGTGTGCACGAGTGGTTACCAGCTGATGATGGACGCCGTGGGGGTGTGCAGCGGTGGGAGTCCGCCGTCGTGGAGATCGTGCGCGTGCCGGCCGCGGTGCCGGCAGGCGTGGCGCGCCTCGACGTGTTGCTCGACGGGCTCCCGGTTGGCGACCTGCATGTGCGGATATGTGAGCAGTGCCAGGAGGGGCTGATCGAGCACGTGAGGGTCGATCCCCCGTACCGGCGTCTGTGGCTGGCCCGCTGCTTGGTTGAGGCCGCCACCGCCGAGCACCCGGCTACACGTGGTCGACCACGGTCATCGACGCCACCACCGAGGCACAGGGTTTCGCGCAGGCCGGCGTCTGGCCAGGAACGCCACAGCCCCAGTGGTGCCAGCACATGCGGGGCGCCGACGACCAGGTCTCGTGACCAGCACTCAGCCAGAAATCGCCACGGAGTGTCACCTATCGCGGTTACGCTCTGCATATGGATCTTGGAATCAGGAACGACGTGCGCACCGACCTGACGCAGCTGATTGACCTGGCCAGCTTGTTGGTCTGGTCCGACGACGACAACAAGTGCGGCGTGCGGCACCACACCGAGGACCAGAAGAAGGCCTTGGACGCTGCCGAAGAGCGCCTCGCGCTACACGGGCTGGGACAGCACATCGCCGGCGCTGGCGAATGGCTGGAGGAGCCCCACGTTAACGGGGACGCCTTCGCCGACGCGATGGATCTGCCGCTGATCGCCTTCAACGTCGCCGCCGGCTGCAGCGAGCCGGTCCGGTCGGTGCTGGGCGAGATCATCGCGCGCGAGTCCGTGGTGGGGCTGTGGAACGAGCACACCAGCACCTCGCCACTGCAGGTGTTCGACGCCTGGGCAGAACAGGTCCGGGCCGTATCCATCCGCCTCGCCGGGGCTTTCCGGCATCGCCACAACACCACCGCCAAGCCCTGGTCCCCGTGACCTCCTGACCGGCGAGCGCTCACCTCTGCACCGACCGGTGTGAAGGTGAGCGCACTCGGCGGATCGGCCGGGGTCAGCGCTGCGGTGGGTCCTGGATATCGGGGTCGTATTCGACCGAGATGACGACCTCTTCGTCGTGCGGGCAGTGCCCGACCGCGCGGTGCGGTTTGGGCATCCCCAGGTCGCAGAAGGCCGCCCATGCCCGCAGGGTCGCGTGCGGGTCGGGGTCGACGTCCGGCACGTGACCCGCCAGGGTGCGGGACAAGCCCGACGAGATGGTCCAGGTCAGGGGTGGCAGTCCCAGCCGGTCGGCTTCGACCAGCATTTCCGCAAGCGCGCTGGTGGTTTGGCGCTGCGCGGCCCGGTCGAGTGCGGCGCGCTCGGTGTCGATCAGATTCGTCGAGCTCATGCAGCGATCTTCTCCCGGCCCCGCCACCGGCGATAGCTCATTGGGGCACGTGTCGCCCTGGATAGCGAACCCCGCGCTCCTCGACGGTGATTTGGGTACCAGCATGCGCCTGGCTCTGTAGGGTCGGTGTACATGGGAGCGACTCCAGCTGCAGCCTTTGAGCTCGCAGAACGCCTCGTCAAACCGCTTGGACGTCGTTGGCTTCACGTGCAGGCCGTGGCAGAGCGTGCGCATGAGCTGAAAGCCGCTGTTCGCGAAGAAGACCAGGACACCCTCGTAGCCGCCGCTTGGCTGCACGACATCGGATACGCGCCGGAGATCGGTCACACGCAGTTCCACCCCCTCGATGGGGCGCGCTACCTGCGGGACAACGGTTGGCCTGAGGTGATCGTGAATCTCGTCGCGCATCACTCAGGAGCTCGCTTCGAAGCTGCAGAGCGAGGGCTGGCCTCCGAGCTGGCCGAGTTCCCGTTCGAGGACTCGCCCCTGCTGGACGCCCTCGTAGCGGCTGACTTGACGACTGGTCCTGCAGGTCAGCGATTCACCTATGACGAACGCATGGACGAGATCCTCAGCCGGTACTCGCCCGATGACCCGGTACACAAGACGTGGACCAAGGCGCGTCCAGTCATCGGAGAAGCTGTTGCGCGTACCCAGGTGCGTCTCGGCGAGGTCTAGCCGAGGTACGGCTCCGTACGCCCCGACTCCAGTGCGTGATCGATACGCAAGCGCATCGACGGGTGGATCGTGAGTTTGTCGAGGTCCGCTGGGGAGACCCAGCGGACCTCTTTCGTTTCGCTGCCATCCTCGCGCGGCTCTCCGCCGGTCCACTTGCACTCGAAGCACAACGAGAACTGCTGACGTACTTCCCCGTCGTCGTACGCCATCACGTGGTTCGGGTTGGTGTACATGCCGACCAGTCGAATCGGCTCCACCTGCAGCCCCGTCTCCTCCCGAACCTCCCGGACTACGGTTTCCGTCAGGTACTCGCCGGCGTCGTGCCCGCCGCCTGGCAGCGCCCACAAGTCGTTGTCAATCTTGTGGATCAGGAGGAGCTCGCCCGCGTCGTTGCGGACGGCTGCAGTCACGGAGGGCACGACCGAGTTGGGCGCCGGGGCCGAGGGGTCGTTGAAGTAGTCGATACGAGCCAAAACGGCGTCTCCTCAAGCTGCCTCAGGTAGGGCTTGTTCCCACACGCGATCGAACGATTTCATGTAGTGATCCCACATCAAGCCGCCCGGGATTTTACGGATGTGAAGGACTGGGTTCTGGCCGGCCAGGGCACCGAAGGCGTGGCCATTGACCAGCAGGTCGCCGTCGAATCGGTAGAGCGAGTTGTACAGGATCGTCCCGTGTGTGCGCACCTCGACATTGGGCAGTGAGGCGACCTCTGCAAGGTACCGGCGCATCATCTGGATCCGGCCTTGAAGGCCGCCTGTCGTGCCT
Organism: Saccharopolyspora ipomoeae; assembly: GCF_029952525.1. Taxonomy (GTDB): domain Bacteria; phylum Actinomycetota; class Actinomycetes; order Mycobacteriales; family Pseudonocardiaceae; genus Saccharopolyspora; species Saccharopolyspora ipomoeae. The sequence goes on along the minus strand of NZ_JASAOF010000007.1, from coordinate 231,536 downwards.
TCCTCCATCGCGCGTTGAGTAACTGCGGTCGCCGTTTCATCGCCGACAGCGAACCGGAACTTCACACCCTGGGAAGCCTTTTCGCGGATCACCGGCAAGATGTTGTGCTGCTCCACCAGGAACTGGCCTGAGAAGACGAGCACATCGAGCTGTTCCTTGACCCCCGCGATCAGCTCTGTCCAGACCGAGAAGGGCACGGCCGAGCGCGTCGGGTAGAGGTGGACCAACTCCGTGTCCGTCGTCGGCCTGGTGTTGAGGTCATCGGCGAGTGCGGGCCACAGGTGGACCTCGTCGACCCCAACCAGTTTCGAGATGTCCTGCCGGTTCGTCGGGTGCGGTATGCGGCCGTCCTCTTTGACCCAGCGCTTGACCGTCTTCGGATTGACGCGTATTTCCTTCGCTACATCCTCAATAGCGAGTCCAGCCGCTCGTATAGCGGCCCGTAGGCGGTCGTTCGGCATTCGCCACCTCAGGGACGTTTGTGGGACGGATCGGGACGCTTTAGGACGCTATCGGAGCTGCAGGACGTCTACAAGTGGCCACGGAATGCCCCTGTGAACGTCCTCTGAGGTGGCGTGAACTTGTTGGCATGCAGGAACGAAACGAGCTACCGCGACAGACGCTCCATCGCCTCGGTGAGGCGTTCCTCGGTGGCGCTGAGCGCGGACGTCGCCTTCCGGAGCTGCCGACGAACGTCCTCCAGCTCGCTGCGGAGGTCGCGAAGTTGGTCCTCGGGGGTCCTCGTCCCCGTCTCGGCGACGTACGCGCCGCTTCCGTGCCGGATTATGACGCGTCCCTCCTGTTCAAGGATGCGGACAGCTTCCCGGACGGTGTTGATGGCCAGGTCATGCTCCGCTGCCAGCTCGCGGTACGACCTCAGCTTCGAGCCCGGCGCGAGTTTCCCGCCGAGGATCTGGTCGCGAAGCTGCGCTGCCAGTTCACGGCTGCCTAGCCGCTCCAAGTTCTGATCCACGTCACCAGCCTAACCGCTGTATCAACACACCTCTTGACAGAACGCACAGCGGCACCCTACTGTTCCAAACAGTCAAGCTGTCGCAACACAGTTAGGAACACTGCGATGGATATTTCCCCTGGTAATCGCCACGTTGTCGATCCGGAGTTCTTCTCCCTGCGGGTCCGGCAGGCGCTGCGCGGTGCTGTTGAGCCGGAGGAGTTCGCGGACGACCCGCTGAGTGGAGTGGGGGAGCCGAGCGAGGACTTCCTTACGGCGGAGGAGTTCACCCCGCTGGCCAGCCATCCCGATGTCATTGAGGCCGGGGCTCGTGTGGTCGAGGCGGAGGCGGCGGTTCTTGCCGCTGAGGATGCCGGGGTCACCGACGAGTTGGCCATGCGCCGGCTGGATCGGGCTCGGGCTGCCGAGCGTGAGGTCCTGGTGCGGTTGCAGCTTCGCCGGACGGTCGGGCACACGTACCGCGCGGTTTCGCGTGTGGCGCAGGTGGTTCCGCTGCGTCCGGGGCTGGTTGTGCTGGCTGGGGGTGAGGCGGCATGAGCGCTCACGTCAACTTGGTCAACGTGCACCACGTGCCTGGTGGTCTGCGGTTGCCGTCCACGTCTTTCGAACTTGGCGGGGTGTTGTACACGCTGGCTACGCCTGCCCACCAGGTGAACGGCGGCAGTGTGGTCGTCCGTCCGGCCCCGGAGGTCGACGAGGAGTCGAACTCGATCCGGCTCCGGTTCGACCAGTGGCAGGTCGCCAACGACGAGCTCCAGCGGTCCCTCCCTCTGCAGCTGGGCAACATGCGACTGGCCGTCGAGGTCGCTATGGCCTTCGAGGCTGACCCGGGGATCGGCTGGTCGAGCCCCGAGGAAGAGCTCGACTCGTGGGCGATGGCCTGGGTGGAGCGTCACCGCAACCGCCCTGGGGGTGAGCGGTGATGGCGGCGGCGGTGAAGGTTGCGACGTTCCCGTTCCGGGCGCTGTGGCGGCTGTTCCGCTTCCTGGTGCTTCCGGTCGGCCTGGGGGCGCTGTGCTGGTGGGTCTTTGCCCTGTCGGGCTGGGCCTGGACGTGGTTGCTGGTGCCGGTTGTGGTGTGCGCGCTGTGGGCGCTGGTCATGGTGCGGCTGTGGAAGGTGCAGATGCACGGCGAGCTGCGCTCGCTGGGCCGCGGCACCGTGCACGTGGACCACCCGCGGCGCCACCGGTCGAGGCGAGGTGGTCGTCGATGATCCGCAAGTCCGGGTTGTTCCTGGTGATGCTCGGTGGGCTGTCGCTGTCCTTCGCCGGCCAGGTCGACGCTGTAGAGCCGCTGCTGGGCCACGAGTTGGCAATCGTGTTCGCGGCCACCAACGACGTCGCGGCGCTGCTGGCGCTCAACGAGGTGCTTAACCCCGGAGCCGACCGCCACGTGCGGGGCTGGGCTTGGGTGGCGCTGTTTCTCGGCGGCGGCACGGCGCTGGTGCTCAATACCTGGCACGCCATCAAGGCCGCGGTGCTGCCCGGTCCGGCCGCGATTCTGGTCGGCGCCGAGCCGGTCGTGCTGGCGTGGGTGCTGTCCCACGTGGTCGCTCTGGTGCTGAGCAGGCACCGGCGGGAAGCGGATGCGACCGCTGCCGACACTGCTTCCGAGACGAGCCCGGAGACGCCCGCCGAGCGGCCTGAGTCGGCCGAGGTTCCGGAGACCTCGCTCGGGGTCGCGGAAGCGCCCGAGACAGCGCCGATCGCTGCTTCCGATGCAGCTCAGCGCGAACTTCCGACCGCTGCGCCCGATGCCGGCATCGAGGGTTCGGCGGGGGAGCCGGAAGCGCTTCCGGAAGCGGCTGAGGACGCTTCCGAGGCACTGCCCGAGGACCTGATCGCCCGCGCCGAGAAGGCCGAACGCAAGGCGCTGCAGCAGTCCGGCGGGAAGCGCGGTCTGCCCTACCGGGAAGCGCCCCGCAAGCTCGGCGTCCGCTACGACACCGCCCGCGCGGCGCTGGACGCCGCCCGTGCCCGGATGGCCACCGAAACCTCTGTCCCGGCCCAGACGGCCGCCTGAAGTTCCCGCACCACCCGTTGATCGAGAAGGGATCACAACATGTCCGACCAGAACATGCTAGCCGCCCCGGTGTTCGAGTCCCCGCGCCAGATCCGGGAGTTCTGCGAGCACGTCCGCAAGGTGATGCGCCCGGCGTACCTGCACCTGGCGCTGTCCGCCGACGAGCTGGAGGCGGTCCTGCGGGACCACCCGGTGATCGGCCCCAACCGGATGGGCATGGACGCCCGAGTCCGGGCGCGGCTGGTAGCCGGCCACATGCGGCGTGCGGCTGAGGGCCTGGCGGTGTGCTCGGTGGAGATGCCGCGCACCTTCACCTCCTACCGCAAGCACTTCCTGGAGCCGCTGGAGCAGGACCAGGGACGTCCGCGCCGCAAGTTCAACGTCGAGGACCAGTAACCCCCATCGCGCTGTGAGTGACCGCGAGGCCACCAGGAAAGGAGCGAAAGACATGGCCAGCAAGCGGAACGGAGACGGTGACCTCGCGGTCGCCGGTGCCGAGTACTACACCCCGAAGAAGCACTGGGCTTCCCGGCTCGCCCCGTACGCCAGCGAGTGGGCTGGATACGCGGCGTCGTGGCCGGTGGCGGCCGGGGCCCACGTGTGGATGACCAGCACCCCGGGTGCGCTGCCCTGGGCCAGTGCCGGGCTGACCCTGCTCGGTACGGGGGTCACGGCGCTGACCTGGTACTGCTCTCGGGCTCGGGCGGCGATCGTGCGCCGGTTCGCCACCGCCACCTCGGGGATCACCGCGGCGTGGGTGACCGCCGGAACCATCCAGGGCCCGTGGGAGACCCCGCTGCTGCAGCTGTGGGCCTTCGGCGGGGCGACGGTGGCCCTGTCGTGGTCGATCTTCAAGGCGCTCAAGCGCGGCGGGGACTCCGAGGGGGGAGACAACCTGTGGGAGAAGGTCAAGCTCGCCGGGGTCAAGACCGGGGAGCTGTCGGTGGCACCGAACAAGGTGCAGGGGCCGCTGCAGCTGCCTGCGGGCGAGATCGAAACCGCTGACGTGCAGAAAAAGGCCGACCTCATCGCCAGCTACCTGGGGCTGCGCAAGGGCGCGGTGCGCATCGCCGAGAACCCCGATGACGCCTCCCAGGCGGAAATGACCGTGGTGCCCAACGACGTGCTGCGCCACCCCGCCGACTGGACCGGCCCGTCGCACCCGGGCGGCTCGATCGCGGATCCGCTGGTCATCGGCGTCTACGAGGACACCGAGGTCATCAAGCTGTGGCTGCCGGGTGATCCCGCCACGGCCCGCAACGCCACCCACGTGCAGATCAACGGCATGAGCGGCTCGGGTAAGTCGCAGGGCTTCAAGCTGACCGCCGCCGAGATCCTGACCCGCCGGGACGCGAACCTGCTGGTGCTGGACCCGTCCAAGGGCGATCAGACCGTCTCGTTCCTCGAAGGCAGCAAGGCCTACCTGGTCACCGACCACGGCAAGTGCAAGAAGCTCCTGCGCAAACTGCCCGAGGCCATCACCGAGCGTGCCTCGCAGCTGGGGCAGTGGGGCTACGACCAGTGGGTTCCCGAGGCCTACACCGAGCACGGCATGGCCTACCTGGTGGTCTGGGTCGAGGAGGCTACCAAGCTCCTGCAGAGCGTCGAGAAGTTCGACGTCATCGCCCAGGAAGCCCGCTCGGCCGGGATCTCGCTGGTGCTGTCCCAGCAGCGCTCCACCTTCCGGCAGATGAGCACCGACGTCCGCGCGCAGCTGGGTGCCTCGATGTGCTTCGGCGTCAAAGACCCCGAGGACGCCGGGTTCTCGCTGTCGGACCAGACCCTCGACGCCGGCGCCTCGCCGTGGCGCTGGAAGAACCGCATGCCCGGATGCCTCTACCTGGAGGCTCCCGGCATCGAGGAAACCCGCTTCGCCACGCCGGGTCGGACGCTGCGCAGCACCGACCAGGCGCTCACCGCCGACATTGCTGCCCACGCCGACCAGTCGCCCGAGCTGTGGGGCCCCACGGCCGCGACTCTCGGTCTGGCGCGCAGCACCCAGGACGCCACCGACCGATCCGAGCCGAAGGAGGCGGACGTCGTGCCCATGCGCGGACCGAAGGAGGCCCAGCCGAGCGCATCCGACCTGCTGGACAACTTCGAGGACTCCCTGCAGCAGCAGGACTTCGAGGACGACCCGCACGACCCCGAGTCCGGCCTGATGCCGCTGCCCGAGCCCACCGAGCCCGACCTGGAAGACCTCGACCCCGACGAGGAGCTGCCCGACCTGCCCGAGGGCGCGGCCACCATCGCCCTGCCCCAGCCCAAGCCGAGCCTGGCCGAAGCCCGCGCCAACATCGCCGCCTGGATCGGACGCCAGACCCACGTGTTCGGCCCCAAGGACGTGCCCAGCGAGCTGCACGGCCGGGACCGCTCCTGGGTCTCCCGCGAGCTCTCCCGCCTGGCCGACGAAGGCGCGATCGCCCGCGCCGACGACCCGGGCACCTACCGCGCGCACCCCGCAGCCGGATACGCAGCGTGACACGCGGGGGTGTGCAACGCGTGCACACGATGCGCACGGTGCACACGCCCGCTCACCCCCGTCCAACGCGCGCGGGCGCGCGTGCGCGCGTGAAACGCCTCATGTAGCCGCGCTACGCACGCCCTGCACACCCACTTTCCCGGCCCGAAGTATGCCCAAATTTGATTACGGAACGTAGTCAAAATGAGAGGAGGTTCCCGATGATGGAGTACGTCGCGGTGCCCGGCGTGATGGAGCGCATCGACCAAGGACGCAGCGAGGTGACCACACAGCTGCAGCGGGCCGACACCAAGGCCCAAGGGCTGCTGGCACTGGTGGTCGGAGTCCTGGCCGGCGTGGTCGGCATGACCCGCACCGGCGTGGCCGCACCCGCCCTGGTGCTGCTGTGCCTGGCGGCCATCCCCACCGCCGCGGCCGTGGTGTTCCTGCTGCACGTGATCCGCCCCAACCTCGGCGGTGCCTACGCCGGATTCCTGCGCTGGGCCCACTTCGTCGGCGAAGCCGAGGCCCTGCTGGCCGACCTGGAAGGCCACGAGAAGCACACCGCCGGTCACGCCGCCGCCGAGCTGGCGTTCCTGTCCCGCCTGGCGGTGACCAAGTACGAGTGCATCACCTACGCCATCTACCTGCTCCTGCTGGGCCTCGCCCTGGCCCTGCCCGCCCTGTTCCTCGCCTGACGCAAAGGGAGAGCGCACATGTCCCACTACGACCCGAGCAACACCGACCTGGATCCCGACCTGCTGCGCATCGCCGCCCACGAAGCCGGCCACGCCATCGTCGGCGTCCTCAACGGCGGCGAGGTCCACGAGATCAAGATCTACCCGGCCTCGGAAGGCTACGCGGGCGTCACCCGCATCAAGTTCGCCGACGAACTGCTCAACGAGCTGCTGATCGGCCTGTGCGCCGGACACGAGGCCGAGACGTTGTGGTCCATGCGCCACCTCGGCTACAGCCGCTCGAAAGCCTTCCGCTCGACCAAAGACGGCTGCCACACCGACATGGCGCTGGTGCGCAAGTACCGCCGCCGCGACGACAACGCCCTGACCGAGACCGCCGCACGCGGCCGCGCGCACTCCCTGCTCATCCAGCACTGGCCCCGCGTGGAACGCCTCACCGACCGCCTGGCCTGCGCACGCCGCCTGACTACCGCGGGGGTGTAGGCGATGGGCCTGCCGCACCGCCACCGCGCCTACCTGCGGGCCGTGGCCCACGGACGCGCCGAGATGACCACCAACCAAGTGCCCGATCTGTTCATCGACGGGCTGGCGTGCTGCGACCAGCACACCGCCCACGAACTCGCCGCTCAGCACCTGATCGCCCCATCCGAACCCGCCGAGCGCGGCGCCCGCGTGACCGCCGTGCTCACCGACGCCGGAACCACCCACCTCGCCGCCTGAACGGAAAGGACCCGCCGTGAACGGACTCCCGGAAGTCACCATCGTCGGAACCGTCGTCGCCGACCCCGAGCTGAAGTTCGTCAGCAGCGGTGATGCGGTCGTGAACTTCACCATCGCCGCCAACTCCCGCCGCTTCGACCGCGATCGCGGGGAGTGGGTCGACAACAAGGCCACGTTCCTGCGGTGCTCGCTGTGGCGCCAGGCCGCCGAGAACGTCTCCGAGTCGCTGTCCAAGGGCGACCGCGTGATTGCCACCGGCGCGCTCGAACAGCGCTCCTACGAGACCGATCAGGGCGAGAAGCGCACCGTCTACGAGCTCGCGGTTACCGAGATCGGCCCGTCGCTGAAGTGGGCCACCGCCAAGGTCGCCAAGGCCAAGCGCAGCAGCACCGGCGGCCAGGCCAACGGGTTCACGCCGGCTGCCCCGGTCAACGACGAGCCCCCGTTCTGATCCCACCCGAGTAACGGGATGGCCCGCCGGTGCTCTGGCGGAGTCGAGCGGGCCATCCCCACCTCGAAGGAGGTACGACCCATGTTCGCAAAGTCCCTGGCGCTGGCGGGAGCCGCCGGCACGGTGGCACTGGGATGGCGGGCCCACCGCCTGCACGCCCGGCTGCACACCGACGAGCTGACCGGCCTGGCCAACCGCGCCGCCCTTAACCGTGCCTTCGCGCGGACCCAGCGCCGCGCCGCTGCTGGCGAACTCGTCGGCCTGCTGATGTGCGACGTCGACCGGTTCAAGCAGATCAACGACACCCACGGCCACCGCACCGGCGACCACGTTCTGCGCTCGATCGCCACCGACCTGTCCCGGCTCACGACCGGCACCGACGAGCTGGCGGTCCGGCTCTCCGGCGACGAGTTCGTCGTCCTGCTGCCCGATCTCGCCGACGTGCGCGACGCCGAAGGACGAGCCCGGCACTACCGCGACGCCCTCGCCTGCAACCGCGTGATCGACGGACAGCGCATGCAGCTGACCGTCTCGGTCGGCGCGGCCGTCGACACCGCCACCACGACCACGCTGTCGGCCCTGGCCGGGCACGCCGACGCCCGCATGTACGAGCTCAAGCGCCACACCCACCTGACCAGCCTGCCCACCACCTCGGCGACCTGCCCGACCACACGCCGCCGCGACCTGCCCAAGGAGGCAGCCTGATGTCCGACTTCGCCGCGATCACCACCGACGTCGCCGAATGGCTGACCGTTCAGCCCCTGCATTCGCTGCCGCCGATCTGGGGTTTGCAGATCACCGATGGCGCATGGCTCAGCGGGAACAAGACCGTCGAGGCGCAGATCGCGTCAAGCGGGAAGGACGTCGCCGAGAAACTGCTCGCGCTTGCGCAGGGGGCGGAGCATATCGACGTCCATGTCACGGTCGCTGACTACACCGGCCACTCGAAGGCGCAGGTAGTGAGCCAAACCCACCGTGGATACGGGATTTCGCTCTGGGACCACCTCAATCCGACCACACGGGCTTTGCTCGACCGCGAGGGCTGTCCCACGGGTCCCGTTACGACCGAGATCCCGGCAACGGCGCTGCGGAACGCCGCCGCTCGGCTCAGCCACGAGGGCACCTGCCCGGAATGCGGGCACTGATGGAGAAGCGACAGGTTGACCTGCCAAATCCTCCAGGAGAAATCCCGTTCGGCCACCCCGTCCTCGGTTGGCGCACCGCGCCGGACTGCGGCCGGTGCAACGACACCGGTCGCTACCAGGAGCAGCACGGCCGAATCACGGTTGACGCGCACTGCACCTGCAAGAAGGGCAGGCGCATGTCCGAACTCTGGATCGCCGACAAATTCGCCGACGACGTTGAGGAGGCCGACCGGTGAGCACCAATCAACTCCTTGACTGGGCGTTGTGCCTGGCCGAACTCGGCTGGCGGGTGTTCCCGCTGCTGCCGGGAACCAAGCGGCCGGCGCTGCACGGCCGCGAGTCCTGCCCCGGTTCCGGTGCCTGCGTTGAGGGGCACCTCGGCTGGGAGCAGCGCGCGACCAGCGACCCGGAGCGGATCCAGCGGTGCTGGTCGGCCCGCCCGTACAACATCGGCCTGGCCACCGGGCCGTCCCAGCTCGTCGTGGTCGACCTCGACCAGCCCAAAACGGTTCCCACCTGCGACGGCCGGGGCAGTGGCTCGGCGCGATCGGGCGCGGAGGCCTTCGACGAGCTGGTCCGTGGTGCGGGGGTGAGCGTCCCGGACACCTACACCGTGACGACGCCCTCGGGCGGCACGCACCTGTACTTCCGGGCGCCGGCCGGACCCGAGCTGCGCAACACCGCGGGCGTGCTCGGGCCGCTGATCGACACCCGCGCGCACGGCGGCTACGTGGTCGCGCCCGGATCGGTCACTCCGGAAGGGGCCTACGAGCTCTACGACGACTCCGAACCCGCCGAGCTGCCGGGCTGGTTGGTCCAGGAACTCACCAGAAGGCCGTCTGTGGCGATCTCAGGGCCGCGTGAGATCGCCTCTGCCCAGCCGTCGGCCTACGTGGCAGCGGCACTGCGCAACGAGGCGGAGCGGGTCGCAGCGGCCGAACCAGGGCAGCAGAACAACACCCTGTTCACTGCCGCCCTCGCTCTCGGTCGGCTCGTGGCCGGGGGAGCGGTCGACGAGCAGCGGGTGCGGGACGTCCTGCACCACGCCATGTCCCGGCTTCCCAACACCAAGGCGCACGACCCGTGGACGCCCGAGGCGATCGAGGCCACGATCCGCTCCGGCCTGCGCCTGGCCGCCGCACGTCCGCGCCGACTCGTCGAGCACCCACACCAGGAAAGGCAGGCCGCGTGAGCGCCCCGCTTCCCCAAACGCCCGGGCTGGGGCGCATTCAGCGCCCCAGCCACCCCACCGAAGCAGGAGAGGAGGCCCCGATGCCCGCACACCTCACCGCCGTCCCGGACACCCCCGACGACGAGCCGGGCCTGGTGTGGGACCAGCCCGTTCCACTGGGCAGCCAGCGGGTTCTCCCGCCGTTTCCCGTGGACGTGCTGCCCGACTGGCTGGCCGCGCAGGTCGACGCGGTCGCAGTGGCCACCCAGACGCCACCCGACCTCGCCGGGTGCGTCGCGCTGTCGGTGGTGTCCACGGCTGTTGGTGGGCGGGCGATCGCCCGTATCCGTACCGGCTGGGACGAGCCGGTGAACATCTACACCGTGGTCGCTCTGCCGCCAGCGAGCCGCAAAACCCCGGTGTTTCGGGCGATGACCACACCGCTGACCCTCGCCGAGCGTGACCTGGCCGAGAAGATGCGCCCGGTCATCGAGCAAGCCCGCCTGGAACGCAAGGCCGCCGAGGCCCTTCAGGAACGGGCCGAGCGGACCGCCACCTCCGCCGAGGCCGACGAGCGCGAGTCGGCGCTGGCCGATGCCCTGGATGCCGCACTCACCGTCCACGGCAAGGAGATCCCGCCCGAGCCGCGGCTGATCGCCGACGACATCACCCCGGAGGAAACCGCGTCGATGCTGGCCCAGCACGGCGGGCGGCTCGCGGTGCTGTCCGCCGAGGGCAACATCTTCGACATCCTCGCCGGCCGCTACAGCGGATCACCAAACCTCAACGTCTTCCTCAAGGGCCACGGTGGCGACATGCTGCTGGTCGACCGCAAGGGGAGGCCCGCCGAGCGGGTGGACAACCCCGCGCTGACTCTCGGGGTCACGGTGCAGCCCGCCATCATCGACGAGCTCGCCGAGACCCGGAAGTTCCGCGGCACCGGGCTTCTCGCGCGGTTCCTGTACTCGATGCCCGAAAACACTGTGGGCGACCGCATCGCCGACCCGCCACCGGTCCCGGAGGAAGTCGCCGGCGCCTACCACGAACGGGTCCGTGGCCTGGTCATGGGCATGCACGAGTGGACCGATCCCGCGGTGTTTGCGTTCTCGCCCGAAGCCAACGACGAGCTGATCGACCTGCACAACGCCATCGAGCCGAAACTGCACCCCCGGCGCGGGGAGTGGGCCCACATCGGCGACTGGGCCGGTAAGCAGGTCGGCCAGACCGCGCGCCTGGCCGCGCTCCTGCACGCCGTGCGCCACCACGACGAACCCTGGGCCCAGCCCGTCGACGGCACCACCGCCAAGGCCGCCCGCGTGCTCAGCGAGTACTTCACCGAGCACGCCCTGATGGTCTTCGAACGCCTCGGAGCCGACCCGGCGATCGGCGGCGCGAACACGATCCTGAACTGGATCCGCGACCACCAGATCACCAGCTTCACCAAACGCGACGTCCACCGAGCCCTGGCCCGCCGCTTCAACTCGGCAGCCGACCTCAACCCGTGCCTGGCGGTACTCGAAGAGCACGGCCACATCGCCTGCATCGAGCCCCCGCACAGCGGCCGGGGCAGGCCGCGCAGCCCCATCTACTGGACCCACCCCCGCTACCGCGCCTGACAGAAATGACAGAAATGACAGAAACCCCGCCCCACAACGAAATCCCAGTTCAAGCCCGCGCCCAGCTCGTCAGCGAGGCGTTGACAGAAATCGACGAAAAAGCTGACACAAATCGCCGGACCCGAGCGACCGTGACGCCGACCGGCCCCCGCCAAGCCCGCCCCGTATTTCTGTCAACTTTTTTGGCGATTTCTGTCAACGCCCCCACCGCGCCGCAAACCTGCCGGTGACCTGCAGAAACAGTCTCCGCCCGTATTTCTGTCATTTCTGTCATTTCTGTCAACGGCGTCCCAGCAGCAAGCGCCCCGCGGCACCCCCTGCTCGAAACCAGGAGGACCCCATGACCCTCACCCTCACCGACCTGTTCTGCGGTGCCGGTGGCTCCGCGCTCGGAGCCGCCGCCGTGCCCGGGATCGACTTGAGGATCGCGGCGAACCACTGGCAGCTGGCCGTGGACTCCCACGCGGCGAACTTCCCGGATGCGGCGCACGACTGCGCCGACATCTCCCAGGTCGACGTCCGCCGCTACCCCTCGACCGATCTGCTGTGGGCGTCGCCGGAGTGCACCAACCACTCGATCGCTCAGGGCCGCAAGCGCGCCGCCCAGCCGGACCTGTTCGGCGAGACCCTGCCTTCGGAGGCGGCGGAGCGGTCGCGGGCGACGATGTGGGACGTTCCGCGGTTCGCCGAGTACCACGGCTATCGGGCGATCGTGGTCGAGAACGTGGTCGACGCGGGCAAGTGGTCGATGTGGCCGGCGTGGCTGCACGCCATGTCCTGCCTCGGGTATCGGCATCAGTTGGTGTTCCTCAACTCCATGCACGCCCCGACCATCAACGCCCCGCGTGCTCCGCAGTCCCGCGACCGCCTCTACGTGGTGTTCACGAAGGAGGGCGATCCGGAGCCGGAGGTGCAGCCGCGTCCGCTGGCGTGGTGCCCGGGCTGCGAGCGGGACGTGGCGGCGGTGCAGGTGTTCAAGAACGGCAAGCCGTGGGGCCGCTACCGCTCGCAGTACGTCTACCGCTGCCCGACGCCGCGCTGCCACCTCGACGTCGAGCCCTACGCGCTCCCGGCCTCTTCGGCGATCGACTGGTCGCTGCCCGGTCAGCTCATCGGTGACCGCGACCGTCCGCTGAAGGCCGCCACGCTGCGCCGGATCGAGGAGGGCCTGCGCCGCTACGCCGATGTGCCGCAGCTGGTGCCCTCCGGTGGCACGTGGAACCAGGCCGGAACCCCGGTCACCGACCCGATGCGCACCCGCACCACCAGGGAGACCGAGGGCCTGCTGGTTCCGGTCGAGGGCCGCGAGGGCAAGTCCGCGCGCCCGTCGTGGGAGCCGCTGCGGACCCAGACCGCTCGCAACGAAACCGCGCTGGTCGTGCCGTACTACAGCAACGGCACCGCCCGCCCGGCCGACGAGCCACTGCCCACGGTCACCACTCACGACCGCCACGGCCTGGCCTTCGTCGCCGAGCTCCGGGGTGGTGGGTCGAGTGCGCGGCACGTCTCCCAGCCGCTGGCGACGGTTACCGCCAACGGCAACCACCACGGCCTGGTCCAGCACCCCACACCGCAGCCGCGCGTGCAGGTCGAGGACTGCCAGTTCCGGATGCTCCAGCCCTCCGAGATCCAGCGGGCGATGGCCTTCCGCGACGACTACGCGGTCCTGGGCACCCGCCGTGAACGGGTCCGCCAGCTCGGCAACGCCGTTACCCCACCCGCCGCCGAACACCTCCTCGCGGCCATCGCCCAAGCCCTCGGACACACCCCGACGACCGGCACTGAAAGAGCAGCCGCATGAGGACATCAACAAGCCGTCGAAGGGAGAGCTGCACATGACGTCGAGGCGTAGCGGGAACTGGCTAACCGTCGCTGAGTTCTGCCAGGAGATCGGTATCTCGCGGTCCACCTGGGACGACTGGAGGGCAAAGGAGCGGGCGCCACGGTGCATCCGCCTTCCGAATGGGTCCTTGCGCATCAAGCGCGTTGACTTCGAGAAGTGGGTGCAGGAGCTGGAGGACAACGCGGCATGAACAGCCTGGAGACGAGCTACGACGTCACGATCTGGCAGATCAAGGCTCGGAAGAACGCTAAGGGCAAGGTAACCAGCTATCGGGTGCGCTGGCTTGTGGACTCCCATGAGCACCACAAGACGATCAGGAACAAGACGCAAGCCGAGAGCTTCCGATCGAAACTGGTCGTGGCCGCGAGCCGCGGTGAGGCTTTCCTCGTTGCGGAACCCGGGCTGCCGGTTTCGATGCTGCGGAATAAGTCCGGGACGCCCTGGTTCGAGTTCGCGCAGAAGTACGTCGACATGAAGTGGAAACGGGCCGCGGCGAAATCAAGGTCCGGTATCGCCGACACCTTGGCGACGGTTACCCCTGCTCTGCTGACGACGGAACGCGGCCGGCCGGATCCTGAAGTACTGCGGAGGGCGATGACCGGTTGGGCCTTCAACGCGACGCACCGGGACGACCCGCGCCCGCACGAGATCGAGAAGGCACTTCGCTGGCTCGCGGAGAACACGCGGCCGGTCTCCGACCTGCAGGACCTTGCTCTGCTCCGAACTGTCCTGGAGCAGCTGGCGTCCAAGCTCAATGGCGAGATGGCCAGTGCCAAGACCTTCGGACGTAAGCGGGCGGTCTTCCACAACGCGCTTGAGTACGCGGTCGAACTGAAAGAGGTCGATCTGAACCAGCTGCCGAAGGTCAAATGGACGCCACCGAAGAAGGCCCGCGCGATCGATAAGCGGACGGTGGCGATCAACCCGCGTCAGGCCGAACGCTTGCTGGCCGCAGTCGAGGCACAGCAGGTTGAGGGCCAGCCGAGGCGCTCGTCGGGACCGATGCTTCGGGCGTTCTTTGCGGTCATCTACTACTCCGGGCTACGCCCTGAAGAGGTAGCAATGCTCAGCAAACCCGATCTACTGCTGCCTGGGGATGGCTGGGGCGAACTCCTGCCCTCCAAGGCCGCGCCTGTGGCCGGGGCAGCGTGGACCGACTCGGGCAGCCGGCGAGATCGGCGCCAGCTGAAGCAGCGAGCGGAGGGCGAGGTCCGGCACGTCCCGTGCCCACCGCAGCTGACGAAGATCCTGCACGAGCACCTGAGCAGGCACGGCACGGCCCGCGATGGGCGGCTCTTCCGGAACATGGACGGCGGCGACGTGGACGAAACCACGGTGGCGCGAGTCTGGCGGAAGGCGCGGGTGCAGGCGTTGACCCCGGAGGAGGCGGCATCGCCGCTCGTCCGGCGGCCCTACGACCTGCGTCACGCGTGCGTGTCCACGTGGCTCGCAGCGGGCGTGCCGTCAACCCAGGTTGCCGAGTGGGCCGGTCACTCGGTGACCGTGCTCCATGAGATCTACGCGAAGGTACTCGCGGGCCTGGAGCAGAACTACAGGCGACGCATCCAGACCGTGCTCGACGAAGCTCCCGAATAGCGCGCTGCAGACCGTGTCCGTGGATTGTCCGTGGAACACCGCACAGAACCGGGTCGCACCGGGTGCAACCGCATAGGAGTCTCTGAGGCCCTCGCAGCAAAAGCGCAGGTCAGCGAGTGAAACTGGTACTCAGATGTGGTGCCCCCGGTGCGATTCGAACGCACACTGGACGGATTTTGAGTCCGCTGCCTCTGCCGTTGGGCTACGGGGGCTGGTCTTGTCGTCAGCATACGGGACGGCCGATCAGGGTCTTCCGGGAGGGTGTCCGGGGCGTTACTCCTGGTCAGGTTCATGTGAACGGGTGCTGGAGATCGTTCGCCGCGCGGGTCCGGTGGTGGTGATCACGGCGTTCCAGGTTCGCTTGATCGTGCAGCGTGTGGCTGGTCGAACGTGCGGAGGACGTGTTGGTCGATGAGGTGACCCGGGGTGAGCCGGGGCTGCGGCGGAGTCTGAAGAACCGGCACCTCCAGATGATCGCGCTCGGCGGCATCATCGGGGCGAGCCTGTTCATCGGCAGCGGGGCGGTGATCTCGACCGTCGGGCCGGCGGCGATCGTGTCCTACGCGATCGGCGGGCTGATCGTCGTGCTCGTGATGCGGATGCTCGGCGAGATGGCGACCGCGCAGCCCGCGCTCGGCTCGTTCATGGAGTACGCGCGGACGTCGCTGGGGGAGTGGGCGGGATTCACCCTCGGCTGGCTGTACTGGTACTACTGGGTCGGCGTGGTGGCCTTCGAGGCCGTCGCCGGGGCGGAGCTGATCAACCCGCTGATCCCGATGGTGCCGCAGTGGGTGATCTCGCTGGGGCTGATGCTGGTGCTGACCGGGACGAACCTGGTGTCGGTGCGCTCGTTCGGCGAGACCGAGTTCTGGCTGGCCTCCATCAAGGTCATCACCATCGTGATCTTCCTGGTGTGCGGGACGTTGTTCGTCTTCGGGCTGTGGCCCGGGGCGGAGATCTCGGTGAGCAACATCGGCCAGGACGGTTTCTTCGCGCACGGCGGCTTCTCCGTGCTGCACGGCGTGGTGATCGTGATCTTCTCCTACTTCGGCACCGAGATCGTCACCATCGTCTCCGCCGAATCAGACGAGCCGGAGCGCTCGGTGGCGAAGGCGACCAAGGCCGTGGTGTGGCGGGTGCTGCTGTTCTACGTCGGCTCGGTGACGCTGCTGGTGATGATCACGCCGTGGGACCAGATCCCGACCGAGGGCAGCCCGTACGCCGCGGCGTTCACCCGGTTCGGGATGCCGGCGGCGGAGGTCGTGGTCGACGTCGTGGTCTTCACCGCGGTGATCTCGGTGCTGAACTCCGGGCTGTACACGGCTTCCCGGATGCTGTTCGCGTTGCAGAAGCGGTCGTTCGCGCCGGGCTGGGTGCGCGACCTCAACGGCCGCGGTGTGCCGTGGAAGGCGATCGTGCTGTCCACACTGGTCGGTTACATCGCTGTTGCGGCCAGTTACGTCGCCCCGGACACGATCTTCTACTTCATCATCAACAGCGCGGGCGCCGTGGCGCTGTTCATCTACGGCATGATCGCCCTCTCGCAGCTGCGGATGCGCCGCCGACTGGAACGCGAGGCACCGGAGGCGCTGAAGCTGAAGATGTGGCTGTTCCCGCACCTGACCTGGGTCACCCTGGCCCTGATCGCCACCGTGATCATCACCATGGCCTTCGTCGCCGACGTCCGCTCGCAGCTCCTGCTGAGCCTCATCAGCGTCGCCGCCATCATGTTGATCTACGTCCTGTTCGTGCGGCGGAGGGCGTCGAACGGGTGAGCGGGAGGATGTCGCAATGGTCACGCCGCCTCTTAACCTCGGCGTGAAGTCAGTACCGGTAAGCTGCGGTTTCCGATGCAAACCGCATCGGCGGACCCCGAGTTCTACTGGAGGATCCCGGTGACGACGCCGGCTGCCGAGGACACACGCGAGGCCAAGCCCGTCGAACGTCGCGTACTCGTGGCCGAGGACGAGGCGTTGATCAGGCTTGACCTGGTGGAGATGCTCCGCGAGGAGGGCTACCAGGTCGTCGGTGAGGCTGGTGACGGACAGGAAGCCGTCCGGCTCGCCGAGGAACTTCGACCCGATCTGGTGATCCTGGACATCAAGATGCCGAAGATGGACGGCATCGAGGCCGCATCCAACATCGCGGGGGACCGGATCGCGCCGGTGGTCATCCTGACCGCCTTCAGCCAGCGCGATCTGGTGGAGCGGGCGCGCGACGCCGGGGCGATGGCCTACCTGGTCAAGCCCTTCGCCAAGCGCGACCTCGTGCCGGCCATCGAACTGGCCGTGTCCCGGTTCACCGAGGTTCAGGCCCTGGAAGCCGAGGTCAACGACCTCACCGAGCGGCTTGAGGCGCGCAAGACCATCGAGCGGGCCAAGGGCCTGCTGATGAGCAAGCACAACCTCTCCGAGCCCGAGTCCTTCCGCTGGCTGCAGCGAACCGCGATGGATCGCCGCACCACGATGAAGGCGGTCGCGCAGGCGGTTCTCGAGAACCTGTCCTGATCGACGGAAGGCGGAAGGCGGGGCACCCGATCGGGTGCCCCGCCTTTCTCATGCCCGGGTCATCGGCCGCGGGGTCACTGGTCGCGCAGCACGCAGGTCAGCCGGGCCGAGCAGGTCCGGCGACCCTGCTCGTCGGTGATCACCACGTCGTAGGTCGCCGTGGAGCGACCCGTGTGCAGCGGGGTGGCCACGGCGGTGACCTTGCCCTCGGTGGCGGCGCGGTGGTGCGTGCAGCTGAGCTCCAGGCCTAGCGCGATGCGGCCCTCCCCGGCGTTGATCGCGGCGGCGATCGAGCCCGCCTGTTCGGCGAGCACCGCGTTCGCGCCGCCGTGCAGCAGCCCGTAGGGCTGGCGGTTGCCGGCCACCGGCATCGTGGCGACCACACGTTCGGGTGTGTATTCGATGATCTCGATGCCCATCCGCGCGCTGAGCTGTTCCTCGCCGGACTGAACGACCGCGATCAGGTTCTCGTCGACGCTGGTCGCGGCCTCGCTGCTGGTGGATTCGGGCACCGTGGTTCCTTCCCGTCGCCTGCGGTACTGGCTGTCAGCCCAGGAGCCTAAACTCGCGGCCGTGACGCACTCCGAGGACCGACGCCTGCTGTTGATCGATGGCCACTCGATGGCCTACCGCGCCTTCTACGCCCTGCCGAAGGAGAACTTCCAGACCGGCACCGGGCAGCACACCAACGCGGTCTACGGGTTCACCTCGATGCTGATCAACCTGTTGCGCGACGAGCAGCCCAGCCACCTCGCCGTCGCGTTCGACGTGTCCCGCAAGACCTTCCGCAGCGAGACCTTCACCGAGTACAAGGCCAACCGCAGCGCCAGCCCCGACGAGTTCAAGGGCCAGGTCAGCCTCATCCAGGAGATCCTGGGCGCGCTGAACATCCCGGTGCTGAGCAAGGACAACTACGAGGCCGACGACGTCATCGCGACGCTGACCACCCAGGCCACCGCCGGTGGCTTCCAGGTCTCCATCTGCACCGGTGACCGGGACGCGCTGCAGCTGGTCACCGACGACGTGACCGTGCTCTACCCGACCAAGGGCGTCTCCGAGCTGACCCGCTTCACGCCGGAGGCCGTGGAGGCCAAGTACGGCCTGACCCCGCTGCAGTACCCCGACTTCGCGGCGCTGCGCGGCGACCCGTCGGACAACCTGCCCAAGATCCCGGGGGTGGGGGAGAAGACCGTCACCAAGTGGATCCAGCAGTACGGCTCGCTGGCGGGGCTCGTGGACCGCGTCGACGAGGTCAAGGGCAAGGCGGGCGACAACCTGCGCGAACACCTCTCGTCGGTGCTGCTCAACCGGCAGCTCACCGAGCTGGTGCGCGACGTGGAGCTGGAGGCCGGGCCCGACGACCTGGAGGTCCGGGCCTGGGATCGCGACGCCGTGCACCGGCTGTTCGACGACCTGGAGTTCCGGGTGCTGCGCGACCGGCTGTTCGCCACGCTCTCCAGCGCCGAACCCGAGGTCGAGGAGGGCTTCGAGATCACCGGCGGGGTCGTCGAACCCGGCAAGCTCGCGGCCTGGCTCGACGAGCACGCGCGCGGCGGCCACCGCGTCGGCCTGTCCTGCACCGGCACCTGGGCTCGCGGCCGCGGCGACCTGGCCGGGATCGCGCTGGCCACCTCCGACGGCACCGGGGCGTTCGTCGACGTCACCGCGCTCACCGGCGACGACGAGCAGGCCCTGGCCGCGTGGCTGGCCGACGCCGAGGTGCCCAAGGCCGCCCACGACGTCAAGGGCCCGCTGCACGCCATCCGCGACCGCGGCTGGACCGTCGCCGGGCTCACCAGCGACACCGCCCTCGCCGCCTACCTGGTGCGCCCGGGCCAGCGCTCCTTCGAGCTGCCCGACCTCGTCGTGCGCTACCTGCAGCGCGAGCTGCGCGCCGACAGCGGTGCCGACGACGGCCAGCTGTCGCTGCTGGAGGACGAGTCGGAGAGCAAGGAGAAGGCCGCCGCGGGCGAGCTGCTGCGGGCCCGCGCCGTCGCCGAGCTCGCCGACGCCCTCGACACCGAGCTGGCCCGCATCGACAGCGGCAAGCTGCTCACCGACCTCGAACTGCCGCTGCTGCTGGTGCTCGCCGAGCTCGAAGGCGCCGGCATCGCCGTCGACGCCGACCAGCTGGCCGAGCTGGGCGAGCACTTCGCGGCCCGGGTCAAGCAGGCCGCTCAGGAGGCGTACTCGGTCATCGGCAAGGAGATCAACCTCGGTTCGCCGAAGCAGCTGCAGGTGGTGCTGTTCGACGAGCTGAACATGCCGAAGACCAAGCGCACCAAGACCGGCTACACCACCGACGCCGAAGCGCTGCAGACGCTGTTCGAGAAGACCGAGCACCCGTTCCTGCAGCACCTGCTGGAGCACCGCGACGCCACCCGGCTCAAGACCACTGTGGAGGGTCTGACGAAGTCCATTTCGGACGACGGCCGGATTCACACCACGTTCAACCAGACGATCGCCGCGACCGGGCGGTTGTCGTCCACCGAGCCGAACCTGCAGAACATCCCGATCCGCACCGAGGAGGGCCGCCGGATCCGCGAGGTGTTCGTCGTCGGCGGTGACTACGACGAGCTGATGACCGCCGACTACAGCCAGATCGAGATGCGCATCATGGCGCACCTGTCCGGCGACGAGGGGCTCATCGAGGCGTTCAACACCGGCGAGGACCTGCACAACTACGTCGCCTCGCAGGCGTTCGACGTGCCGATCGGCGAGGTCGACCAGGAGCTGCGCCGCAGGGTCAAGGCCATGTCCTACGGCCTGGCCTACGGGCTGTCGGCCTACGGGCTGGCCCAGCAGCTGCGGATCTCCGCCGAGGAGGCCAAGGCGCAGATGGACGCCTACTTCGCCCGCTTCGGCCGGGTGCGCGACTACCTGCGCGAGGTCGTCGACCAGGCCCGCAAGGACGGCTACACCTCCACCATCCTGGGGCGCCGCCGATACCTGCCGGACCTGCTCAGCGACAACCGGCAGCGCCGCGAGATGGCCGAGCGGATGGCGCTCAACGCGCCCATCCAGGGCAGCGCCGCCGACATCATCAAGGTCGCGATGCTCGGCGTGCACGGGGCCATCAAGGCCGAGGGCCTGCGGTCGCGAACGCTGCTGCAGGTCCACGACGAGCTCATCATCGAGGTGGCCGACGGCGAGCGCGACGTGGTGGAGAAGCTGGTCCGCGAGCAGATGGGCTCGGCCTTCGAGCTGGACGTGCCGTTGGAGGTCTCGGTGGGCGTGGGCCGGTCCTGGGACTCGGCGGCGCACTGACCGCACCGGATCTCGAGTCGATCACGGTTCCCCCGTTTCGGGGATGCGCGGTCGGGGTGTGTTGTGCAATGGCGAACGTCACCGCTGGTGGGGCCCTGGGCCCGGTACCGAACACCGGTGCGGATAACCTGCTACGCGCTCCGGCCGACCTCGGCCGCCGCGGCGTCGTGGCCGGGCGGGGCGCCAGCAGGGCGCGGGCACCCCGAACGCGTACCGCGCCGACCCCGAGGAGGAGCATGATCAGCATCGATCGAGTCGACCACCTGGTCCTCACCGTCGCCGATGTGGATCGGGCGGTCGAGTTCTACCGGGACGTCCTCGGCATGGAGCCGGTGGAGTTCCCAGGTGAGCGGCGTGCGGTCCGCTTCGGCGACCAGACGATCAAGCTGCACGCGTCCGCCGAGCTCGTCGAGCCGACCGCGACGCACCCGGTGCCCGGCTCGGCGAACCTGTGCTTCGTCACCGGCCAGCCGCTGTCCGACGTGCAGGAGCACCTGCGCACCAGCGAGGTCCGCATCGAGGAGGGCCCGGTCGGCCGCACCGGCTCCAAGGGCCCCATCACCTCGCTCTACCTGCGCGACCCGGACGGCAACCTCATCGAGATCGCCCGCTACGACGACTGACGACCGTTCCGCGGTCGCTTCGCTCGGCGGTGCGGGCTGAGTCCCGCACCTGGAACGGCGGCTGACGTCGCTCGCCTGATCGCGTCAAGAAACCCCGGCTCTCGCGTGGGCGAGAACCGGGGTTGTTGACGCCGGGTGGGCTACAGCGACAGCTCGGGCTTGAGGCGGCTGGGGGTCCAGACCCGCTGGCGCCAGGCCGCGATCGTGGTGAGCAGCAGGGCCGCGATCAGGTAGCAGAGCAGGACCGCGACCGCCTGGGTCACCGAGCCCTCGGTGCCGCCGTAGATGAGGTGGCGCAAGCCCGTGACCACGTAGCCCAGCGGGAGCACCTGGTGCAGCGGGTGCAGCGGCTCGGGGATGGTCTGCCAGGGGAACGTGCCACCGGCCGTGACCAGCTGCAGCACCAGGATCACCAGGGCGATGAACTTGCCCTTCGGGCCGAACGCCGCGTTGAGCGAGTGCACCACGGCGGTGAAGGCGAACGAGGTCAGGATCAGGAACCCGAGCGTGCGCCACTGGTGCGCGGGGTGCACGCCGATCGCGAACACCACCACCGAGAACAGCAGCACCGCCTGCACCAGGCCGATCAGCGCCGCGGGCAACCAGCCGCCGAGCGCGACCCGCCACGGGGCCACGCCCGCGGCCAGGGCGCGGTTGGACATCGGCCGCATGATCAGGAACAGCACGAACCCGCCGACCCACAGCGCCAGGCCCATGAAGTACGGGGCGAGTCCGGCGCCGTAGGTGTCGGCCTTGACCTGCGCCTGGGTGTCGACGGCGACCGGGTCGCCGATGGTGTCGGCGGTGGCCTGCCGGGTCTTCTCGTCCGGGTTCGGGATGTCACCCGCGCCCTTGCCGAGCTCGCCTGCCAGCGTCGTCGAGCCGTCGGCGAGCTGACCGGACCCGTCGTAGAGCTGCCGGGTGCCGCCGACGAGCTGGTCGGCGCCGTCGGCGAGCCTGCCGGTGCCCGACAACGCCTGCTGCTGGCCGTCGCGCAGCTGCACCGCGCCGTCGTCGACCTGCCCAGCGCCGCTGGTGAGCTGCTGGATGCCGCTGGTGAGCTGCGGAGTGGCGTTGGCCAGCGCGCGGTTGCCGTCGGCGACCTGGCGGGAGCCGTCGGCGAGCATGTTCAGCTGCCCGACCTGGGTCTGCAGCTTGTCGTTCGCGTCGGTGGCGGGGCTGCCGAGCTGGTCCAGCCCGTCGACGACCTTCTGCACGGTGGCCTCGTCGACGCCGGCCTGCCGCAGCTGCTGCGCGGTCCGGGCCTTGGTCTCGTCCAGGTCGTCGATGATGCCCTGCGAGAGGTTGCCGACGACGTTGGCCCTGTCCGCGAGCTGCTCGTTGCCCTCGGCGACCTTCTCGGCGCCGTCGGCGAGCTTGGCGGTCTGGTCCGGCAGCTGCGCGGTGGACTCCTGCAGCTGTTGCAGCCCGGTGTGCAGCTGGCCCGTGCCGTCGGCGAGCCGGTTGGCGCCGGAGGCGAGCTGCTGCTGCCCGCTGAGCAGCTGGTGAGCGCCGTCGGAGAGCTGCGTGCCGCCCTGCTGGGCCTGGCCGAGGCCGTCGCGCAGCTGACCGGCGCCGTCGGCGAGCTTGCCCGCGCCGTCGGCGGCCTCGACGGTCTTGTCGTGCACGGTCGAGAAGCCGAGCAGGAACTTCTCGGCCGCGGTCGACCCGGCGTTGGAGGCCACCCCGGCGCGGACCTCACCGGCGAGCTTGTCGGCGATGGTGCCGACCAGGTAGTTGTTCGCGTCGTTGGTGATCAGCTGCAGCTTGGCCTGCTGCGGCGTGAAGTCGGCGGGCGAGACCAGCGCGCGGGAGAAGTCCTTCGGCACGACCAGCGCGAAGGTGTAGTCGCCGTTGGCCACGCCGGCCTGGGCGCGCTGCAGGTCGGTGCGGGTCCAGGAGAACGTGCCGGAGTCGACGAGCTCGTCGTAGACGTCCCGACCGGCGTTGAGCTGCTCGCCGTCGTCCTGCTGCGCGCCGGTGTCGTCGATGACGACCGCGGCGGGCACGGAACCGAGCTTCCCGTAGGGGTCCCAGTTGGCGTAGATGTACATCGCGCCGTAGAGCAGCGGCACCAGCGTGACCGCCAGCAGCGCGAGCTTGGGCAGCTTGCCCGAGGTGAGCCGCCGCAATTCCGTTGCGGCGAGCCGGAAACTAGTCATCGCGGACCTTCAGGTGTCAACGGACCGAAGTGGACTTCCGGGTCTTGCCCGGGTTTTGGGTGTCGTCGGACTTCTCGGTGCTCTCGGACTCGGTGTCGTTCGCGCCGATGCGGACGGCGGGCGCTCCGAGCTCGTCGGCGGAGTGGGTGGAGCAGAGCACGATGACCGCCATGCCGTCGGCGGCGCGTGCGGTGGCGGGGGAGTACCAGTTCTGCGGGTCGTGACCGTGGCGGTCGGGGCAGTCGAGCACCAGCGCGCGCGTGGTGCGGGACTCGCAGGCCAGGTCGATCAGCAGCCGGGTGCGCTGGTGCGCGGGGAGGTTCTCGAAGCGGACGTCGCCGCGCAGCTCGCGCTCGGCGAGCCAGTCGCGGACCTTGCGGCGGGTCGAGCGGCGCCCGGCCAGCGACAGGCCCTCGGCGACGACGTCGCGGACCTGCAGCGCCTCGTCGGGCTCGGTGATCTGCGGTGCGTCGACGACGGTCACGGCGCGGCGCAGCACGTCGGCGTCGGCAGAGCCGTCCAGCCGGACGCTGCCGGCGCTGGGCTTGAGGCGACCGGACAGGGCCAGCGCGAGCGCGGTCTTGCCGGTTCCCGCCTCGCCGGTGACCAGCAGCGTCTGCCCGTCGGCGACCCGCAGCGAAGTGGGCGCCAGCAGCGGCCCGTGCGCGCCGATGACCTCGACGCCGGTGGCGACGATCTCCACGCCTTCTCCTCGATCCTCTCGGAGCCTGCACCGCGGCCCCGGGATCGGGGTCAGCGCAGCGCGGTGGCCGGGCGCACCTCCCACATCGTCCAGAGCGGCCGGTACCCCTGGCGGGGCCAGAACACCGAGGACAACGGGTTGGGCGGGTTGTAGTACAGGAAGCTGCCGACGACGCCGCGGCGCACGAACTCGTTGTGCGCCACCGCCATCAGCTGCTGCCCGACGCCGGTGCCGCGCGCCTTCTCGTGCACCGACACGCAGTTGACGTAGGCCCACGAGCCGGGGCGCAGCCGGTAAGCCCGGGGGGACTTGCCGGTGTCGATCCAGCCGCATTCCGCGACCGCGACGGGCGTGCCGTCCTGCTCCGCCAGCCAGACCGGGTCGTCGGAGTGCAGGCGCACTCGGGCGGCGGCCCGCTTCAGCTGGGCGGCGTCGGAGCGGTACGTCGCGGTTCCGACGAGGGCGGCGTATTCGAGCTCGGCGAGGGTGAGCTCGACGACGGCGTCCAGATCGGCCGGTCCCGCGCGGCGCACCTTTACGGTACCAGACAGTTCCGTATCTGCGACCGGGGCGGGTGATCGAACCGCGAGCACCGACAGCGGTAAGAAACCGTGGTCCAGCAACGCCCTCGTGCCCTGCACGTCCCGGCTGGGCCACACCACCATCGCCGAGGAGTTCGACCCGGGGTCGTCGCGCGCGGCCAGCCACTCCCGCCACGCGCCCAGCAGCGCGTCCAAGCCCGAGCGGGGGTGCTCGCCGACGATCGGGAAGAGCTCGAAGGCCTCACCGGCCTGCCACAGCCCGCGCGCCGAGCCGGCCGGGTTCGAGGTGTGCGTGACCAGCCCCGCCACCCCGTAGCCCTCGGGGGTGCGCGCCGCCACCGGCTCGGCGTCCGAGGGCACGAACTGGTCGTGCGGCAGCTGCGGGTCCAGGGCGGCGAACCGCGCGAACTGGGCCTCCATCAATTCCTGCGCGGTCGCCACCGGGGACTCCTCACGTCTCTCTCGGTCAAGCGACGAAGTCGCTTTCTCTTTTGGCGCCACCTGGTCAACCGGCGCCGCCGCGGGTTCTCAGCGGTTCGCTGGTGAGGACGCCGGGACGCCGTGTATTGGCATACATCAGGAGCGGCGCCCGGAGCCAGCGGGCCGCTGAGGTTCCGCTACCCGCACCGCCAAGCAAGGTGCCCGCGGAACGTTAATTCAGCGTGCAGACGAAGATCGCCGTTCCGGGGAACAGCTTGCCCCGGAGCGGGCTCCACTGCCCCCACTGCTGAGTGTGCCCCTCGGGCCACTCGGGTTCGATCAGATCGGTCAGGCGCAGGCCCGCGCCCGCGAGCGCGCGCACGAAGTCGCCGAGCGTGCGGTGGTGCTCGACGTAGGTCGCACGACCGTCGCCGTCGATCTCCAGGTAGGGGGTGCGGTCGAAGTAGGAGTGCGTGACCGTGAGCCCGGTCGGGCCCGGGTCGTCCGGGAAGATCCACCGCATCGGATGGGTGACCGCGAACACCCACCGGCCGCCGGGGCGCACCACCCGGGCCACCTCGCGGAACACCGCGCCCACGTCGGCCACGAACGGCACCCCGCCGAACGCCGAGCAGGCCAGGTCGAAGCTGTCGGCGGCGAAGGGCAGCTGATCCGCGCTGGCCTGGACCAGCGGGATCGAGGTGCCGGTGCGCTCGGCGGCCTCGGCCGCGTGCCGCAGCATCCCGCCGGAGATGTCCAGGCCGACGGCCTCGGCTCCCTGCCGGGCCAGCCAGCGCGCGCACGACGCCGCGCCGCAGCCGACCTCCAGCACCCGCTTGCCGCGCACGTCGCCCAGCAGCCCCGCGTGCTCCTCGCGCAGGCCCTCCGGGCACCAGACGAAGTCGTCGTCGCCGAGGAACTCGCCGTGCTCGGCCTGGTAGTCGTCGGCGTCGGCGTCCCACCACAGCCGGTTCGCCGAGCGCGACTCGGCGGCGTCCACGCTGCGCTTGCGCACACCGACGGTCCCCAGGCGCTGCTCCGCCGAGCTATTCTGGGAGCTGGCGTTTTCCGGCTCGTCGGGATGTGTCAAGGAGGCCCCCGGGACTGTGCGTGGCGGTGCGGACGTGAAGAGATTGTGTCGTGCGTCCGACACGCGTCTGCCGCCCAGGGGTACCGCGGTTTGCCCGACGATCGAGAAAGCGCGTACGATACCGCCCGCGCCGTGGGTCTTTTTCTCATCGGCTTCAGCGCCCCGGGTCACACCGAGGTGGCGAAGGTCGATCGGCGAACGGAATCCGCAGGTCCGGTCTGTGATCGGGCTGGAAGAAACCGGCGACGACGCGGCACAAACGTAGAACCAGCGACCAACCTATCCGTACCGGAGCAACCCACCTGATGTCCACCGACACCACCACCGTCCCGACTGCAGCCGCCACCAAGCCGCAGGTCGCAGTGAACGACGTCGGGACGGAGGAGGACTTCCTCGCCGCCGTCGACCAGACCATCAAGTACTTCAACGATGGGGACATTGTTGAGGGCACCATCGTCAAGGTCGACCGTGACGAGGTGCTGCTTGACATCGGCTACAAGACCGAGGGCGTCATCCCGTCCCGGGAACTGTCGATCAAGCACGACGTCGACCCCGCCGAGGTCGTCACCGTTGGTGACTTCGTCGAGGCGCTTGTTCTCCAGAAGGAGGACAAGGAAGGCCGGCTGATCCTCTCCAAGAAGCGCGCCCAGTACGAGCGCGCCTGGGGCACCATCGAGGAGCTCAAGGAGAAGGACGAGCCCGTGCGCGGCACCGTCATCGAGGTCGTCAAGGGCGGCCTCATCCTCGACATCGGGCTGCGCGGCTTCCTGCCGGCGTCCCTGGTCGAGATGCGCCGCGTCCGCGACCTGCAGCCCTACGTCGGCCGCGAGCTCGAAGCCAAGATCATCGAGCTGGACAAGAACCGCAACAACGTGGTCCTGTCCCGTCGCGCCTGGCTGGAGCAGACCCAGTCCGAGGTCCGCAGCGAGTTCCTCAACCAGCTGCAGAAGGGCCAGGTCCGCAAGGGCGTCGTGTCCTCCATCGTCAACTTCGGTGCGTTCGTCGACCTCGGTGGAGTCGACGGTCTGGTGCACGTCTCCGAGCTGTCCTGGAAGCACATCGACCACCCGTCCGAGGTCGTCGAGGTCGGCCAGGAGGTCACGGTCGAGGTCCTGGACGTCGACATGGACCGCGAGCGCGTCTCCCTGTCGCTGAAGGCGACCCAGGAAGACCCGTGGCGTCAGTTCGCCCGCACCCACGCGATCGGCCAGATCGTGCCGGGCAAGGTCACCAAGCTGGTGCCGTTCGGTGCGTTCGTCCGCGTCGACGAGGGCATCGAGGGCCTGGTCCACATCTCCGAGCTGGCCGAGCGCCACGTGGAGATCCCGGAGCAGGTCGTCCAGGTCGGCGACGAGGTCATGATCAAGGTCATCGACATCGACCTCGAGCGTCGTCGGATCTCCCTGTCGCTGAAGCAGGCCAACGAGGGCTTCAGCCCCGACTCGGAGTTCGACCCGACCCAGTACGGCATGGCTGCCGAGTACGACAACGAGGGCAACTACATCTACCCCGAGGGCTTCGACCCGGAGACCCAGGAGTGGCAGGAAGGCTTCGAGTCGGCTCGCGAGGAGTGGGAGCGCCAGTACGCCGAGGCGCACACCCGCTACGAGAAGCACATCGCGCAGATCGCCAAGGCCCGCCAGGCCGACGCCGAGGCCGCAGCGGCCGCGGCCGCCGGTGGCGGCGAGGAGCAGGCGGCTCCGACCGGCGGCGGCAACTACTCGTCGGCTTCGAACGACGAGCAGCAGGACAGCGGCTCGCTCGCGAGCGACGCGCAGCTGGCCGCCCTCCGCGAGAAGCTCTCCGGTGGTGCGTGAGCACTGACGCCTGAAGGCTGAAGTCCGAACGGCCCCGCATCCCCAGCGGATGCGGGGCCGTTTCGCGTCCGGCCGAGAAACGGCCTCTCGCAGGAGCCCCCGCGCCTGGCAGGATGTAGCGCATGTTGCGGGTGGGTTTGACCGGAGGCATCGGATCGGGCAAGTCGACGGTGGCGCGGCGGCTGGCCGAGCTCGGCGCGGTGGTGATCGACGCCGACGCCCTGTCGCGGGAGGTCGTCGAACCCGGCAGCGCCGGGCTGGCCGAGCTCGTCGAGCGGTTCGGGGACGGGATCCTCGACGACACCGGGGCGCTGGACCGGCCCGCCCTGGCGGCGAAGGCGTTCGCCGACGAGCAGTCGCGGCTCGACCTCAACGCGATCGTGCACCCCAAGGTCGCGGAGCTGACCGCGCGCCGGATGGCCGAGGCGCCGGCGGATTCGGTGCTGGTGCACGACATCCCGCTGCTCGTGGAAGCGGGCTACGCGCCGAACTACCACCTGGTGATCATCGTGGACGCCGCCGAGGACGTCCGGGTGCAGCGGCTCGTCGGCCGCGGCCTGGCCGAGCAGGACGCCCGCGCCCGGATCGCCGCGCAGGCCACCGACGAGCAGCGCCGCGAGGTCGCCGACGTGTGGCTGGACAACGGCGGTGACGTCGAGGACCTGCTGGCCCGCGTCGACGAGCTGTGGCGGGACCGGTTGGTGCCCTTCGAGGAGAACCTGCGGCTTCGGCAGCGGGCCGCGCGGTTCGGCCCGTCGATCGTCGACCCGGACCCTGAGTGGGCCGCCCAGGCCCGGCGGTTGATCGCCCGCGTCGAGCGGGCGGCGGGGGAGCGCGCGGTCCGCGTCGACCACGTCGGCTCGACCTCCGTGCCGATGCCCGCCAAGGACGTCATCGACCTGCAGCTCACCGTCCGCACCCTCGCCGACGCCGACGCGCTCGCGGACGCGCTCACCGAGGCCGGGTTCCCGTACCTGCCCGGCGGCGACGTCGACGCACCGCACGACTTCGCCCCGGAACCCGAGCAGTGGGCCAAGCGCCTGCACATCGCCGCCGACCCAGGCCGCCCGGCCAACCTGCACGTCCGAGTCGAGGGCACGGCGTCGTGGCGGGTCGCGCTGATCTTCCCGGCCTGGCTCCGCGCCGACCCGGCGGCCCGCGAGAACTACCTCGCCCTCAAACGCCGACTCGCCGAAACCCACGCCGACGCCCCGAACCACGAGTCCTACGCCCTCGCCAAGGAACCCTGGTTCGCCGACAACCTCCCCAAAGCCCTCGCCTGGGCGGACTCCACCAACCACGCCCCCTGACCACCTCCGCGTCAAGAACCCCGGTTTTCCTCGCGCGAAAACCGGGGTTCTCGACGTGATGTGGGGACGGGATCAACCGATCAGTTGATGGCTCGGTGGGGCGGGCGACGTATTCGTGGAGGACGTGTCAGCCTTCGGGGTGAGGGAGAGGGATTCGGTGACCGACGAGACGACGCCGCCCGGCGGGTGGTTGTACCGCGCGATGCACGTGGGGTTCTTCGTGCTGCTGGCGGCGTCGGCGTCGCGCTTCGTCGACGTGCACGGGCTGGTCGGCATCACGCCCTGGGTGCTGGGCCTGTCGGTGGCGCTGATCGTCGTCTACGGCGTCGGGATCGCGTTCTGGGAGCGCAGCGCGCACCTGCGGCAGGTGTGGGTCGGTGCGGTCGTGGTCGTGTGGTGCGCGCTGGTGCTGGTGGCGCCCAGCTTCGGCTGGTGCGCGGTGCCGCTGTTCTTCGTCTGCCTGCGGGTGCTGAAGCCGAAACCGCTGGTCATCGCGGTGGTGCTGCTGACCGCGACGGTCATCTTCGCGCAGCTGCGGCTCGCGGAGTACGTCCAGCTCATCTCGGTCCTGGTGCCGATCGCGGTCGCGACGATGGCCACCGCGGTGTTCCTGGAGCTGCGGCGGGAGAGCGAACGCCGCCGCGAACTCATCGACCAGCTGGTGCGCACCCGCGGTGAGCTGGCCGAGGCCGAGCACCGGGCGGGCATCAGCTCCGAGCGCGAGCGGCTGGCCCGCGAGATCCACGACACCATCGCCCAGGGCCTGTCGAGCATCCGGATGCTGCTGCAGGCCGCCGAGCGGTCCGGCAACGCCGACGCCAACGTGCGGCGCGCGGGCGAGATCTCCGAGCACAACCTGGAGGAGGCCCGCCGGTTCGTGCGCGGGTTGACCCCGGCGGCGCTGGAGCGGAGATCGCTGCCCGAGGCGCTGCGGGCGCTGGCCGACCGCACCGTCGCGGAATCCGGCATCGAGGTGCGCTTCGACGTCGTCGGCGACCCGCTGCCCACCCGCGAGGACGACGACGCGGTGCTGCTGCGGGTCGCGCAGGGCGCGCTGGCCAACGTGCGCGAGCACAGCGGAGCCCGCACGGTCGGCGTGACGCTGTCCTACCTCGACGACGAGGTCAGCCTCGACGTCCGCGACGACGGGACCGGCTTCGACCCGGCGAACCCGCCGCACGGTGCGGGACGCGGGTTCGGGCTCGGCGGCATGCGCGCGCGGGTCGAGCAGCGGGGCGGCACGCTGGCGGTGGAGAGCGGATCTGGCGAGGGCACGGCGGTGGCGGCGACCCTGCCGGTGGGAGGTGTCTCATGACGGAGCACGTGCGCGTGATGGTGGTCGACGACCACGTCGTGGTGCGCGCCGGGCTGCAGGCGCTGCTCGCCGGTGACGAGGGGGTCGAGTTCGTCGGCGAGGCGCGCACCGCGGTCGAGGCGGTGCAGCTGGCCGGTGCCTACCGCCCCGACGTGGTGCTGATGGACCTGCAGCTGGGCGACGGTGTGGACGGGGTCGAGGCGACCCGCAGGCTGCGGGCGCTGGAGAACCCGCCGCAGGTGCTGGTGCTGACCACCTACGACGCCGACACCGACATCAACCGCGCGATCGACGCGGGCGCCACCGGCTACCTCCTCAAGGCCGGGCCGCCGGAGGAGCTGTTCCAAGCGATCCGCGCTGCCGCGCGCGGGCAGACGGCCCTGTCGCCGGAGATCGCCTCGCGCCTGCTGCAGCGCAGCCGGTCTCCCGAGCAGGCGCTGAGCGACCGCGAGGTCGAGATCCTGGAGCTGCTCGCGCAGGGCTTGGGGAACCGGGATCTGGCCAAGCAGCTGTTCATCAGCGAGGCGACGGTCAAGACGCACCTGGTGCACATCTACGCCAAGCTCGGCGTCGACAGCCGCATGGCCGCGGTCAACGTCGCCGTCGAACGCCGGCTCATCCGCCTCGACGGCCGCCCCCAACAACCCTGACCCACTCCTGACCTGGAACAACACCCCCGGTCGAGCCCCTGCGCACCTCGGTGTTCCCGATTTCAATGGAAATCGGGGACCCGACTTCCATCGAAATCGGAACCCCCCGGGGCGGGTGGGGAGGGGAGGGTGGAGTCACCAGGGGTCGAAGATGCCCCTGTAGGCGAGCCACTGGTTGATCGAGCGGTGCATGCTGATCTCGTCGAGCGTGCGGTGGACCGTGCGGAAGGCGTAGTCGGCCTCGCTCTGGCGGATGGCGCCGGCGGCCACGGCGGAGGCGAACTCGGCGGCGCGGGCGATGCGCGGCCGCCCGGCATCGGGGACTTCCAGGCTCAGCAGCAGGTCAGCGGTGGCCCAGGATCGGGTGTCGCGGTGGATGGTGACCGCGGTGAGCGTGCTCGGGCCGGGGCGGGAGTGCCGGTTGCGGGGGCGCAGCCGCGTCAGGCGCAGACCCAGGTCGGCCAGCAGCCAGGTGATCTCCACGTCGTGGTCCGGGGTCGGGCACTCCACGGCCAGACCCCACCGCTCCACGTGGCAGACCTCCAGCCGGTGCACCTGGCCGGTCGGGCGTCTGCGCTGCGAGCTGAAGAGATCGATGACTTCCATCAATGTGGGGGAAACCGCAGCGCTCACAGCGTCAGAGAGTAGCGGCGAAAAGTGGAAACGTGATCATCAGTACCGGTTTTTAACATAACTTTTCCGCACCGGACGACCACGGCGGGCGAGAATGGACGAAATGTCTCCGACCGTCACTCCGATGGCGGTAGCGGACGTGGCTCGAGTACGGGATCTTGGGTCGGTTGTCCGTCCCACGACAGCTCGATGTCGTTGTCGCGCAACCACTTCGGCAGGTCGTAGCCGCAGCGCGCGAGTCCTTCCAGCGCCGCGCACGCGCGTCGCATCGCGCGTTCCGCCGTTTCCGGATCGAGCAGTTCCGCGCGCACCGCGAGGACGAATTCATCGATGTCGAGCAGTTCCGCGTCGCGGTTCTGGCGCACTTCCAGATCCAGGTAGTGGTCGACGGTCCGCCATTGCTTTTCACCCGTTCGGACGTCGACCAGATCCAGGTAGTAATCGAGGTCGCGCTCGTGGCCCGGATGCCGGTGGAAGCGGGAGACGCGCAGTCCGAGAGCGGGCAGCAGCCACGACTCCAGCGCGGCGAGCTCGGGGTGCCCGGGCATCGGCCGGGCGAGGTAGAGCCCGAAGGGCTCGCGGCGGAAGCGGCTCACGGTGCGGACGTGGCCCTTGGGGTCGGTGTTGGTGCCCTCCGCCAGGTCGAAGACCTCGGTCTTCGGCGGGTGCACGGGCAGTCCCAGGCGCTCGGCGATCTCCCGCTGAGTGGTCACACCGACACTCTAAGCTCGCGCATGAGGCGGGCGCGACGTTCGAAGCCCGCCGCGCCCGCTGATCTCTCTACCACTGTTCGCAGGTCACCTCCCATCGGTCGGGGCCGGTGACGCAGACCATTGTCCGCCTTCAGCGGCCGGAAAGCACCCCCGCAAGTCCGATGAGACCCCGGGAGGCGACATGAAGCCCCCCGTGAGGCGACATGATGTCGGTGGGGGCTCGTACGCTGGTCCCGTGGCTTTCGCGACTGAGCGCCCCGCACTCGACGACTCCGTGCTGGCGCACTCCGAGTTCCGACCCGTCAGCGACATCCCGCGCGCCGACGGGCGCTTCCGCGTGGTCAGCGACTACGAGCCGGCCGGCGACCAGCCCGAGGCGATCCAGGACCTGGAGCGGCGGATCAACAGCGGCGAGAAGGACGTGGTCCTGCTCGGCGCCACCGGTACCGGCAAGTCGGCGACGACGGCCTGGCTGATCGAGCGGGTCCAGCGGCCCACGCTGGTGCTGCAGCCGAACAAGACGCTGGCCGCGC
Source organism: Saccharopolyspora ipomoeae (assembly GCF_029952525.1). Lineage (GTDB taxonomy): Bacteria > Actinomycetota > Actinomycetes > Mycobacteriales > Pseudonocardiaceae > Saccharopolyspora > Saccharopolyspora ipomoeae. Next base: position 198,555 of record NZ_JASAOF010000007.1, on the reverse strand, counting down.
AGATGGCCAACGAGCTGCGCGGGTTCTTCCCGGACAACGCCGTGGAGTACTTCGTCAGCTACTACGACTACTACCAGCCCGAGGCCTACGTCCCGCAGACGGACACCTACATCGAGAAGGACTCCTCGATCAACGAGGACGTCGAGCGGCTGCGCCACTCCGCCACCTCGAACCTGCTCTCGCGCCGCGACTGCATCGTGGTCTCGTCCGTCTCCTGCATCTACGGCCTGGGCACGCCGCAGTCCTACCTCGACCGCGCGATCCCGCTGGAGGTCGGCGGCGAGATCGACCGCGACGTCTTCCTGCGCGCGCTGGTCGACGTGCAGTACACGCGCAACGACATCGCCTTCGCCCGCGGCACCTTCCGGGTGCGCGGCGACACCGTCGAGATCATCCCCGCCTACGAGGAGCTGGCGGTGCGGGTGGAGTTCTTCGGCGACGAGATCGACAGGCTCTACTACCTGCACCCGATGACCGGCGAGATCGTCCGCGAGGTTCAGGACCTGCGGATCTTCCCGGCCACCCACTACGTGGCGGGCCCCGAGCGGATGGACAAGGCGATCCGCGCCATCGAGGGCGAGCTGGAGGAGCAGCTCGACCGGATGGAGAAGCAGAACAAGCTGCTGGAGGCCCAGCGGCTGCGGATGCGCACCCAGTACGACATCGAGATGATGCGCCAGGTCGGCTTCTGCTCCGGGATCGAGAACTACTCGCGGCACATCGACGGCCGCGAGGCCGGGTCGGCCCCGGCGACGCTGATCGACTACTTCCCGGACGACTTCCTGCTCATCGTCGACGAGTCGCACGTGACGATCCCGCAGATCGGCGGCATGTACGAGGGCGACGCCTCCCGCAAGCGCACGCTGGTCGAGCACGGCTTCCGGCTGCCCAGCGCGCTGGACAACCGGCCGCTGACCTTCGAGGAGTTCTCCGACCGCATCGGCCAGACCGTCTACCTGTCGGCCACGCCCGGTCCGTACGAGATGGCGCAGGCCGGCGGCGAGTTCGTCGAGCAGGTCATCCGCCCGACCGGCCTGGTCGACCCCGAGGTCATCGTCAAGCCCACCGAGGGGCAGATCGACGACCTGGTGCACGAGATCCGCGAGCGCGCCGAGCGCGACGAGCGGGTGCTGGTGACGACGCTGACCAAGAAGATGGCCGAGGACCTCACGGACTACCTGCTGGAACTGGGCGTGCGGGTGCGGTACCTGCACTCCGAGGTCGACACGCTGCGCCGGGTGGAGCTGCTGCGGCAGCTGCGGCTCGGCGAGTACGACGTGCTGATCGGCATCAACCTGCTGCGCGAAGGCCTGGACCTGCCGGAGGTCTCGCTGGTGTCCATCCTGGACGCCGACAAGGAGGGCTTCCTGCGCTCCGGAACGTCTTTGGTGCAGACCATCGGTCGTGCGGCGCGCAACGTCTCGGGTCAGGTGCACATGTACGCCGACCGGGTCACCGACTCGATGCAGCACGCCATCGACGAGACCAACCGGCGTCGTGCCAAGCAGATCGCCTACAACGAAGAGCGCGGCATCGATCCGCAGCCGCTGCGCAAGAAGATCGCCGACATCCTCGACCGGGTCTACAGCGAGGCCGATGACACCGACGAGACGGTGTCGGTGGGTGGTTCGGGCCGCAACACCTCGCGCGGCAAGAAGCCCTCCGGCGAGGCCGTGGCCAGCGCGGGGCTGCTGGAGGAGCGCGACATCTCGTCGATGCCGCGAGCCGAGATGGCGGATCTGGTGCAGCAGCTCAACGATCAGATGATGAACGCCGCGCGGGAGCTGCAGTTCGAGCTCGCGGCGCGGCTGCGCGACGAGATCGCGGACCTGAAGAAGGAGATCCGCGGGATGGACGCCGCGGGCATCGAGTGAGCGCGCGGGCGCGGAAGGTGATCAAGGTCTCGCCTTTCGCGCCGCTCCGCTCGTGAGTACCTGAACAGGATTCGTCCTTACTGCCGAGTTCTCGCTCTGACCTCGGACAATTCCCGTTCTGGTCCACAGAGGACCGCGTTTGCTGAGAATCCGCTCAACCGTTTCGTCGAATTGCTCACAGGGTTCCGCTTCGAGCCGACCAGCCACGATTACAGTCCGTCAGTTGGCTCACCGAAAAGGTGGTACCCCGGTATGGTGAGTTAGGGTAATTTCCCTCTCCTGCTGTGCTCACGTGGACGCTGCGGGCTTGTGCAAGAAACGGAGTTCTCGAGATGGATCCCGGCCTGAAGGTCACGACCTCGTTCCCCACGAGGACCTGCGGGATCCGACCCGAGGGCGAGCCCGCACGGCGTGGACCCGGCAGGACCAGGCAACCCCGACATCCGCAATGCTGACGGCACGCCATTCCCCTCTCCCCGGTCGAGCGACGCCGCACGCACGACGTGGCATCCCCACTGCTCACGCCGGTGACCGCGCATGCCCGAAGGCGGGGGTCGCCTTTTCCGCTCAGCGGCACGAATGAGATGGCGAACGCGGTAATCCACCCGCGCTGAATTCTCAGCGCGCGGCCGGTTCGTCGTTTCACTCGCGCCCAGAACGACCCGTTCGCGAACCCCCTCGCGAGAGCCTTTCCAGGAAGGATCAATCGGAATGGAGTCGCCCACTACCGGTTCCGCACGCCCCGGAGCGGTGTCGGAGATGCTCGATTTCCTGCGCAGATACAGCAGGGAGCAGCTCGACTCTCGACGAATGGACGAACGGCGCGGTTTCCATTTGTCGCTGATCCCCGATCTCGCCCAGGCCGGGCTGTTCGGCCTGCAGGTCCCGAAGCGCTACCGAGGTCAGGAACTCCCGCATTCCGACACCATCAAGGTGTGGCGCCAGGCGGGCGCGATCGACTGCAACCTGCTCATCCTGCTCGCCGTGCACAACACCCTCGGCGTGCCGCCGGTCCAGCACTTCGCGCGCGAGGAGGTGCGCGCGGCCGTGCTGCCCGAACTGGCGCAGGGACGGCGGCTGGTGACCAGCGCGGTCAGCGAGCCGAGCATGGGCTCGAACGTCCGGGCGATCACCAGCACGGCCACCAAGCGGCCCGACGGGTCCTACGTCATCAACGGCGGCAAGCAGTGGATCTCGCTGGGCAACGACGCCCACCACGTGAACCTCTTCGCGCGGCTGACCGACGAGAACGGCCAGGACACCGGGATCACCGGGTTCCTCGTCGACACCTCGACCCCGGGTTTCGTCCGCGGTCCCGAGGTCGTCACCCTCGGGCTCAAGGCCGTGCCGCAGAACAGCCTGAGCCTGGAGAACCTGCACGTCCCGGCCGAGAGCCTGCTCGGTGAGGAGGGCAAGGGCCTGGTCGCGGCCAAGACCGCGTTCACCCAGGGCCGGTTGATGCTGGCCACCGGCGCGCTCGGCGCGGCGATGCGGGCGCTGGAGATGACCCAGCGCTTCGCCCGTCGCCGCGAGGTCGCCACCGGCAACCTCGCCGAGAACGGCCGGATCCAGCAGATCATCGCCGAATCGGTGGCGGCCACGCAGGCGGTGGAGATGCTGGTCGAGCACATCGCCGACCGGCTCGACTCCGGTCGCGAGGTGCCCGAGCCGTTCTACTTCGCGGCCAAGATCCTGGGCTGCGAGCTGATGTGGCAGGTCGTGGACCGCTGCGTGCAGCTGCTGGGCGCCCGCGGGTTCGTCGACACCAACGTCGTCGGCCAGTTCTACCGCGACTACCGGCTGTTCCGGATCTTCGAGGGAACCACCGAGGCCATCACGGTCTACCTGGGCTCGATGGTGCTCAAGCAGCCGCAGCAGTTCCTGTCGATCTTCGACGAGTTCGACCTGGACCCGGCGCTGGCCGAGTACGTCGACCGCGTCGACAAGCTGACCACCACCACGACCACCGGTGGCCAGCAGCGGCACATCCTGGCAGGTCAGATCGGTGAGCTCGCCTGCTGGGCGATCCTGTCGGCGCTCACCGCCGAGGGCCGCACCCGCTCGTCGATGCACGCGCACACGGCGTCCTGGAGCGAGCAGCAGCTGGCCGACAAGCTGCGCTCCGCCGAGGAGAGCAGGCCGTTCGTCGAGCTGCCCACCGCGGACGAACTCGCCCGGCACATCGGCGATTTCGAGTCCAGCATCGGCAACGTCGAACAGCGCCGCCCCGGCATCCAGCACGACCTGGACCTGCTGCTGCGCCGCGGCTGAGGCCATCAGAAGCACCGAGGGGGCGGGACCGCCGTGCGCGGTCCCGCCCCCTCGGCGCAGGTGGGGCCTCAGCCCGCCTGGAGGTCGCGTTCGCGGCGGTGGATGAGCTCCACGCCCTCACCGGCCAGCGCCTTGATGGCGTTGAGGCCGTCGCGCCCCCACGGGCGCACCTCGCTGTCGATGACGCAGACCGTGCCCAGCGCCATGCCGGTGCGGTCGATCAGCGGAGCGCCCAGGTAGGAGCGGACGTTCATCTTGTCCACGACGTCGTTGCCCGCGAAGCGCGGGTAGTCGCAGACGTCTTCGAGGACCAGCGCCATCCGGCGGGCGATGACGTGCGGGCAGTAGCCCGTCTCCATCGGCGCCGACCGCGGGTCGGAATCGGAGTTCGGATCTTCCATCCCGGCGGCCTTGGTGAACAGACCGCCCAGGTACTGGTGGGTGTCGGTGATGAAGTTGACCATCGCGTTCGGCACGCCGAGGGTCTGGGCCACGCGCTGGGCGAACGCGTCGAACTCGGGATCGGCGGCTTCGCCCAGGCCGAGCTGGCGCAGCCGCGCGGCGCGCTCGGACGCGTGCGAGTCGACGGGGCTGAGGTGCCGGTGTCCGGCAGCATCGAAAGTCGTCACGAGAGGCTCCGATTTCAGAGGAATCCGGGGGAGTGGGGCGGATTCGGGACGGGGGTCATAAGGCGCGGGTCTCCAGCACGTGCTCGATCAGCTGCACCAGCACCGATGCCGAGGAGCGGCGATCGCGCGCGTCGCAGAGCACGACGGGGATGTGCGGTTTGATGTCCAGTGCTTGCCGTACCTCCTCGGGTTGGTAGCGGAAGCTGTTCTCGAACTGGTTGACCGCGACCAGGAAATCGATGCCGCGGCGTTCGAAGAACTCCACGGCCGCGAAGCAGTCCTCCAACCGACGCGTGTCGGCCAGCACGACCGCGCCCAGGGCGCCGTCCACCAGGTCGTCCCACATGAACCAGAACCGGTCCTGACCCGGGGTGCCGAACAGGAACAGCACGATGTTCTGCGGGTTGAACGTGATTCGACCGAAGTCCATCGCCACGGTGGTCGTGGTCTTGTCGCCCACGCCGGTCAGGTCGTCGTGCCCGACGCTGGCGACGGTGAGCGTCTCCTCCGTGGTCAGCGGCTCGATCTCGCTGACCGAATGGATGAACGTGGTCTTCCCGACTCCGAACCCACCCGCTATGAGGAACTTGAACGAGGTCGGGAATGGCTCAGAGCTGTTGGAGCCCATTCAGCAAAGCCTCCAGTTGATCGCGCTTCGGCACGTCGGCGGGTGCGTGGGTGGTCAGAGCTCCCCAGTCGATGAGATCGGAGAGCAGAACTTTGGTGACTACGGCGGGCTGCCGCAGGTGAGCAGCGACCTCGGCGACCGAGGTGGCGTGCCGGCACAGGTTCAGCATCTTGGCGTGAACCGGCTCGATGCGATCCGGTGAGAACCGACCGGTGGACCGGACCAGCGACTGCAGCGACAGCGGTTCGCTCGGTTCGGTCCGCCCGTTGGTCAGCGAGTACGGGCGCAGCAGCGGGCCGGCCTCGTTGTCCAGCCACGGCTTGTCCGATGGGCCGGGCATGCTCACCTGCCCATCTCACCGGCGCTCCGCGCGGCGGTGGGCTGCCGCATGGGGGTAGCCAGGTGGGAGGGGACCCGCTTGACGAGCTGAGCGATCTCGTAGCCGAGCACGGCGGCGTCCGCTTCCGGCGTGGCCAGCACGACCAGCACGGCGCCGCTACCGGCGGCGGAGACGAACACGACGAGGTCGTTGAACTCCACGACGACCTGGCGCACACCACCGCCGTTCATGCCGAAGCGGCGGCCGCCGTTGCGGGCCAGCGAGCACTGCGCGGCGGCCCATGCGGCGAGCGCGTCGGCCTCGTCGTTGTCCAGGCCTCGGTAGTACCGCTTGATTCCGTCGGTGGAGGCGAGCAGGGCACAGCGGGTGTGCGGGACTCGTCGGAGCAGGTCGGCGAGTAGCCAACTCAGGTCGGACGACGAGCCCGCTGCGTCATTGGCCATGGTGGAAAACGTCTCCTGACTCTCTTCTCACTGCCGGGGCAGATCTTGGGCGGGGGAGGGGGATGTGTGAAGCGGAGGTCAGCCCTGGTCCGGTCTGTCGTCCGAGACGCCGCCCTGGACACCGGAGCGGAACGAGGCGTACAGGCTCGGGCTGGGCCCGCCCTGCGGCTTGGTCTCCTCGGGTGCGGCGGTGCCTTCGGCGAGCTGCGGGACCAGGTAGCTGCGGGTGCGGTCGCGCCTCGGGAGCGCGGGCCGCTCGGCGTTGTCGGCGCCCGTGGGACCGGACGCGACGGGGGGAGCGGAAGCCGCCGGGGCGGCCTCGGGCACGACACCGGCGTGGCGGCCGCGCTGGGACGGCTGCCGGGTCGGCAGCTCCTCGCGGACCGCCGGCTGCGGGCCGGTGGCGTAGGCGGGCTGCTGGCCGGTGTGCCGACCGTTGTTGTTGAACGTCTGCGGCGTCGGCATCACCGAGGTGCGCGAGTCGTGGCCGTTGCTGCCGGGCTCGCTCGTCGACAGCACGCTGGCGGAGCTCTGCGCGGCCGAGTCGTCGGGCTCGACGTCGGTCTCGCCCAGCAGGTTGTTGGGGATGACCACGTGCGCGTCGGTGCCGCCGTACATGTTGTTCTCCAGCTCCACGCCGATGTGGTGCCGGTGCGCGAGCTGGGCGACCACGTACAGGCCGATGCGGCCGTCGCGGAGCTGGGCGTCGCGGTCGACCTCGTCGGGGTTGCTGAGCAGCCCGTTGAGCGTGACCCGGTTGCGCTGGTCGATGCCCAGGCCGCGGTCGCGGATGTCGATGGCCAGGCCCGCGGTGACGATCTGGCTGTTGATGCTCACCTGCGTGTCGGGCTCGGAGAAGGCGGTGGCGTTCTCCACCAGCTCGGCGATGAGGTGGATGACGTCGGCGACGGCGTGGCCGTGCAGCGTGCCGTCGACCGGCGGGATCACCTTGACGCGGGCGTAGTGCTCGACCTCGGCGACCGCCGAGCGCAGCACGGTGTACATCGCGACCGGCTTGCTCCACTGCCGCCGCGGCATCGAACCGCCGAGCACGGCCAGCGATTCGGCCTGCCTGCGCACGCCGGTGACCAGGTGGTCCACCGCGAACAGGCCCTTGAGCAGGTCCGGGTCCTCGACCTGCTGCTCCAGCTCGTCGAGCCGCTGGATGGCGCGGTGGGCCAGGGACTGCACGCGCCGGGCGAGGTTGGCGAAGACCGCGACGCTGGGGTCGATGTTGGCCTGCGAGGGCTCGCTCCGCATGCGCACCAGCGCGAACTCGACGGCCATCTGGGCCTGCCGGAGCTCGTGGGCGAGCAGCTCGTAGGGGTTGCCGGTGACGGGCTCGCTGGTGGGCCACTTGGGCGCGGGCTGCTGGCCGGCCTGGATCTGCTCGACCAGCTGCGGGAGCTCGCGGGAGCCCTGGGCGACGGTGCCGCGCAGCGACTCGATCCACTGGTGGGAGTGGCGCAGCGATTCCTGCAGCCTGACCTGGGCGTCGTGACCGGATTCGTGGATCCGGCGGTCGATCTCGTCGGCGAGGGTGTTCGCGCGCAGGAACCCGACGATCACGACGGCGATGCAGGCGACGATCGCCACGGCGAGCACGGTGTAGCGCACTTCGGGCGGCGGGACGAGGACGAGCGTGACCGCCGCAGCGCTTCCGAGCAGCGCTGTCACGGCCAGGGACGCCACGACCAGCCGCAACAGCTTCGCCCGAAGATCGTTGTGGGGAGGGGCTTCGGGTGCTCGGTCGGATGGGCTCGCGGGTAAGGGGCTTTCAGACATCAGCGTCCTTGGTACGGGGGTGTCGGTGACGGGCACCGCGGTGCCGAAACGTCCGGGGCCGAAACGTCGGGGGCGTCACCGGGGACTACTGGTGCTCCACTAATGATCAAAAGTATCACTCGGCGTGATGATAGTGCGTCCGGCCGGTGAATTGGGCCTTTCCGCCCAATGATGCGGCCATTGAGCGGATGGACTGCGCGGCCGCCGAGCGGCAGACGGGCCGCTCACCTCGGAAATCGAGGCGAGCGGCCCGTTCTCGCGGGTCGTGTGAAATTTTTGTTGAGATCGGAAGGATTTGAGCGCAAGTACCCGAACGGGTCACGTTCGCGCCCTTGTCGGATCGTGCGTCGGGGACGCGGGCGAGCGGCGCAGCCGCGAGGCGTGAAGCCCACCCTCGCAGCCGGCACCGCCGCGGGTTCTGAGCGGTTCTCCGGGGAGGACGCCGGGACGCCGTGTATTGGCGTACATCAGGAGTGGCGTCCGGACCCGGAGGGCCGCTCAGGTTCCGCTACCTGCACCGCTGCGCAGAACGAGTGCGGAATCAGGTTCCTCACGCGAAGGCGCTGAGGCCCGTGATGGCCTTGCCGACGATCAGGGTGTTCATCTCGCGGGAGCCCTCGAAGGAGTAGACCGCTTCGGCGTCGGCGAAGAACTTGGCGACCTCGTAGTCCAGCACGATCCCGTTGCCGCCGAACAGCTCCCGGGCCCAGGCCACGACCTCGCGCATCTTGGTGGTGGTGAAGGCCTTGGCCAGCGCGGCCTGCTCGGCGCTTCCGGAGCCCTGCGCCACCAGTTCGTTGAGCCGCACCACGACGCCGAACATGGCGGTGATGTTGCCCAGCATCTTGACCAGCAGGTCCTGGATCATCTGGAAGCCGCCGATCGGCTTGCCGAACTGCACGCGCTCCACCGCGTACTCGCGGGCCAGCTCGTAGGCGCGCACCGCCACTCCCAGCGCCTGCCAGGCGACGCCGCCTCGGGTCATGGCCAGCACCTTCGCGGTGTCGCGGAAGCTGTTGACCTGCTGCAGCCGGTTGGCCTCCGGCACCCGGACGTCGGTGAGGGTGATGTCGGCGTTCTGCACCGTGCGCAGCGCGATCTTGCCCTCGATCTTGGTGGCGGTGAAGCCGGGAGTGCCCTTCTCCACCACGAAGCCCTTGACGTTGCCGTCGGCCTCGTCGCGGGCCCACACCACGACCAGGTCGGCGAAGGTGCCGTTGCCGATCCAGCGCTTGGAACCGTTGAGCACCCACGCGTCGCCCTCCTTGCGGGCGGTGGTGCGCATCCCGCCGGCGACGTCGGAGCCGCCCTCGGGCTCGGTCAGCGCGAACGCGCCGATCCGGTTCATCTCCACCATGTCCGGGATCCAGCGGTCGCGTTGTTCCTGGTCACCGCCGTGGTAGATGCTGCCCATCGCGAGTCCGGTGTGGACGCCGGAGAACACCGCCAGGGACGGGTCGATCCGGTTGAGCTCCAGGCTCAGGAATCCGGTGAACAGCGGGCTGCGCCGCACGCCGTCGCCGTGCTCGGGGAACTGGTAGGAGGCCAGGCGCAGCTTGGCGAACTTCTCGACGACCTCGAAGGGGAACTCCGAGGTGTCCCACGCGCGGTTGGCCAGCGGCTTGACCTCGCGTTCCAGGTACTCGCGGATCTCGGCGAGCTCGGCGCGCTCGGATTCGCCGAGCAGGTCGTAGAAGCCGAAGAAGTCGGGGTTGGTGATCACGGGCTTGGGCATCGTCGTTCCTCGTCAGATCGATTCGGTCGCGCCGGCTTCGACGCCGGAGAGGGCGTCGTTGAGCGCGTTGTGCTTGCGGTCGCGCAGTCGTGCGCGTTCCTGGTAGGCCTCGGGGCCCGCGCCGTAGGCGGACTCGGTCTGCTCGACGATCGAGCCGATGGTGCTCTCGTCGAGCGTCGGACGGCCCAGCTCGGCCCAGCGGTCCGCCATGCCCACGCCGAGGTGGGCCATCATGTGCCGGATGCCGCCGGGCCCGCCGCCGAGGTGGAAGCTCTCGAACGGGCCGATGGTCGCGTAGCGACCGCCCAGCGACGCCTTCATCACGGTGTCGAGCTCCGCGGCCGACACCACGCCCTGCTGCACCAGCGAGATCGACTCCCGCATCAGGGCGCTCTGCAGCCGGTTCGCGACGAACCCGGAGACCTCCTTGTGGATGCGCACCGGGGTCTTGCCCAGGTCGCGGTAGAAGGCGATGGCCTCCTGCACGACGTCCTCGGCGGTCGTTCCGGGCACGATCTCCACCAGCGGCACCACCTGCGGCGGGTTGAACGGGTGGGCGATCAGCAGCCGCGCGGCCACCTCCTCGGGCAGCTCGGCGGCGATGGCCGAGGCCACGATCCCGGAACTGGAGGAGGCCAGGATCGCCTCGGCCGGGGCGTGCCGGGCGATCTCCGCGAACAGCTCCTGCTTGAACTCCACCCGCTCCGGGCCGTTCTCCTGCACCAGCTGAGCGTTCTCGACGGCCTTGGCCAGGTCGTCGGTCGCCTCGATGCGGCCGCGCAGCACCGCGACCTCGGCGCCCGGGATGCTCTCGGCGAGCATCGGCAGCGCCTCGTCGATGGCGGCGTCGAGGTCGTCGCGCGGATCGGTCACCCGGACCCGCAGCCCGGCGTGCGCGAACAGCGCCGCCCAGGCCAGGCCGATGGTCCCGGCGCCGACCACCGCGACGTCCGTCCACTTCGGATTCATGACTGCTTCCTCTCCGCCAGGTAGTCGTGCACGGGCTCGACTCCCGACAGCGTGAGATCGGTGAGGATGTGGCTGGCCGAGACGACCTCGCGCACCGGCAAGTCGGCGAGCGGCGCCAGCGCGTGCTCGAACAGCTGCAACCGCGCGGGACCGGTGAAGGCCTGCTTGACGGTGATGTCGGTGATGCGGGTGCGCACCAGCTCGGCGATCCGCGGCCGGTGGTCGTAGCCCGGGACGAGCTTGAGCATGAACGTGGGCACGGTGATCTCGGCCTCGGCGGCCGCGAGATCCATCGGGAACCACTTGTAGCCCATGGTCGCCGTGGCGATCCGCTCCGAGCCGTAGTCCAGCGTCCCGACCAGCGCGGCGTGGTCCACCTTGAGCGCCGGTTCGCCCATCACCTTCGGGTAGGCGCTGGCCTCGCGGCCTGCGGCGGTGGCGGGGAAGTTGTTCAGGTACATCGCGTGCAGGTACTCGCCGCGCTCCTCGCCGAAGCGCACCGGGATGGCCTGACCGGCCTCGACGTAGGGCCCGTACGCGGTGACCTCGCCCATGTTCATGATCTCGAAGCGCACCAGCGGCTCGTCGAACTCCAGGGGCTCGGGAACCGCGGCCCGCAGCGCCTCGGGGTCGGTGCGGTAGACGACGTTGAGGTACTCGCGGTCGGTGAACCGCGCGACCGCCGGTGCGTAGGCCGGGGAGGTCAGCGGTGTCGCCACCCGGCGCAGGATCTCTTCGCTGTTCATCGTCCCGTCCACTCCGGTGCTCGCTTCTCGGTGAAGGCCCGGACGCCTTCGGCGAAGTCGGCCGACTCGTAGAGCCCGCGGATCTCGCGGCGCTGGGCGGTGAACGCCTCCGGCTCGGGCAGCCGGTCGGAGTGCCGGACGACCTGCTTGACCGCGGCCAGCGCCAGCGGCGCGTTGGCGGTCAGCTCCTCGGCCAGCTCCAGCGCCGCCTGCAGCGCGGCGCCGTCATCGGCGACCCGGTTGACCAGGCCCAGCTCGGCGGCGCGGGCGGCGGCGATGGTGCGGCCGGTCAGCAGCAGTTCCATCGCCAGGTGGTGCGGGATGCGCTTGGGCAGCCGGATCGCGCCGCCGCCCCCGGCGATGAGCCCGCGCTTGACCTCGGGCAGCGCGAAGGACGCGCCGGAGGCCGCCACCACCAGGTCGCAGGCCAGGGCGAGCTCGAAACCGCCGCCCATCGCGAAGCCCTCCACGGCGGCGATCAGCGGCTTGGCGCTGTCGAACTCGGTGATCCCGGCGAAGCCGCGGTCGCCGACGCTGGGCGATTCGCCGCGGGCGGCGGCCTTGAGGTCCATGCCCGCGCTGAAGGTGCCGGCCGCGCCGGTGAGCACGCCGACGCGCAGCTCCGGGTTCGCGTCGAGCTCGTCGACGGCGGCGGCGATGCCGTGCGCGACGTCGGCGTTGACCGCGTTGCGCGCCTCGGGCCGGTTGAGTGTGATGATCAGGACGGTGCCGCGCGTCTCGGTCCGCACGGCGGTGTTCGGGGTGCTCATGCCGCTTCTCCCTCGTTGTGCTCGTCGAGCTCGGCGAAGACGTCGTCGGTGTCCTGGCCGGGGATCGGGGGGTGCAGCCGGATCGAGGCCGGGGTGGCCGAGAACTGCATCGGCACGCCCACCTGGCGGTAGGTGCCCTCGGTGGGGTGCTCGGCGACGTCGAGCAGGTGGCCTTCCCGCACGTAGGGGTCGTCGGCGGCTTCGTCGAGGCGCAGGACCGGGCCGACCGGGATGCTGCACTCGGTGCAGACGCGGAGCCACTCGTCGGTGGTCAGGTTCGGCGTCACCGACTCCATGAGCTCGACCAGCGCGGTGCCGTCCCGCCGGGTGTCGATGTAGTCGCCGGCGATGCGCGGGTCCTCGGCCAGGTCGGGGCGCCCGGCGGCGGCGAACAGGTCGCGGAAGTTCTTCGGCGAGTAGGGCATGATCATCGCGTAGCCGTCCTTGGTGGGACGGGCGCGGTGGCCGACGTTCATCGACAGCGGGAACCCGGTGTCGGTCATCGGCGGCTCGTAGATCCTGCCTTGCAGGTGCTCGACCAGGTTGAACGCCAGCATCGTGTCGGCCATCGGGACCTCGACCAGCTGGCCCTGCCCGGTCGCGCGCTGGTGCACCAGGGCGGCCAGCGCGGAGTAGACGATGGTCAGCGCGGCGACCTTGTCGCCGAAGATGCTCGGCAGCACCACGGGCTTGCCGATGTCCCCGGCGCGCTGGGCGACGTCGAGCAGTCCGGAGGCGGCCTGCACGGTCTCGTCGTAGGCGGCGAGCTCGGCGCGGTCGGAGTCCGGGCGGAACCCCTGGGCGTGGGTGTAGATCAGGTGCGGGTTGTCGGCGGCGAGGCTCTCGTAGTCCATGCCGAGCCTGCGCAGCGCGTTGATCCGCATGTTGGTGATGAGGATGTCGGCGCTGCCGATGAGGTCGCGGGCGCGCTGGGCGTCGTCGGCGTCCTTGAGGTTGAGCGCGACGCTGCGCTTGTTGCGGTTGACGTTCATCGCCAGCGGCGTCATGCCGGGGGTGCGGTGAATGGGGCCGATCCGCGCGGTGTCCTTCGGCGACTCGATCTTGATCACGTCGGCGCCGAGATCGCCGAGGATCTGGGCCGCGTACGGGCCCATGACCACTGTCGCCATGTCGATGACGCGCACGCCGGCCAGCGGGCCGGAGGCGTTGTCGGCGGGGGTTGTCATCACCACTCCTAGTGCGTCGGGAATGCATCCCGAATCGACTTGTTTGCTTCGCTAACAACGTTAGGTCCGCAGTGGAGCGGGGTTCAATTGATCAGTGGAACCGTATCGCGAACAATGGCGTGACCGCAGCGGTCACGCCACCGGATCGGCCAGGAATTGCTTCGCTTCGTCGATGAGTTCATGCAGGTCGAGCTGCACTTCTGTGCGGTCCTGACGCCAAATCAGGCCGGTTGCGAGACTGGGGGAGAAGTCCTGGATGGGCAGCACGGTGATGCTGTCGTCACGCAGTTTCTGCATTCCGCTTCTCGGGTCCAGCATCGAAATCGCGAATGCTCCGCCGTTGGCGATGACCTCCGCCGTGCTGCCGTAATCACCGGTGTCCAGCGTCATCCTGCGGTGTATTCCGGCGGCGCTCAGCCGCGCCTCCAGCTCGTCCCAGTAGTCCGGCAGCATCCGCGCGGCCGGGCGCACGTAGGTCAGGCCCACCAGCTCGTGCAGCGACACCGATTCGCGGCCGGCGAAGTCGGGCGCGGGCAGCACCGCGCCCAGCGGCTCGCGCATCAGCTCGGCGACCTCGATGCCCTCGGCGTGCACCGGCAGGTGCACCAGCGCCATCGCCAGCTCACCGCGCTGCACGCCGAGCAGGAGCTCGCGGCTGCCGCCGGGCCAGCGCTTGAGGTCGCACACCTCGGCGCAGCGGCGGGTGAAGCCGGTCAGCCGCTCCCGCAGCGTCGAGTGCAACCCGGGCGGCACCCCGAGGTACACGACCGGGCGGGTGCGCCCGATCGCCTCCCGCAGCCGCCACGGCACGTCGTCGAAGCGGCTCAACGCCTCCCGCGCGATCGGGAGCAGGGAGCTGCCGGCGTCGGTCAGCTGCACGTGGTGCGAGTCGCGCTCGAACAGCACCACCCCGAGCTCCCGTTCGAGGTCCCGGATCCGCTGGCTCAGCGGTGAGGTCGCCATGTGCAACGACCGCGCGGCCCCCGAGAAGCTCAGCTTCTCCGCCACTGCCACGAAGTACCGCAGATGAAAGATCTCCATCGCGCACCAACATTACGCCGTCCGGCCCAACGCGCCGGTCCACACCACCCGACCCCACCTCACCCGGCAACCTAAAACCCGACCTCCACCCCACCCCGTTCGAAAACCGGTTTTCGCGCGTCGAAAACCCCGGTTTTCGCGCGATGAAAACCGGGGTTTTCGAACGGGGGTCGCTCGGACGGGTGGGGCGGCCCAGGTGTCAGCTTGTGATGTCCTTGTGGTTGAAGCGCCAGAGGGCGAGGACCGTGAAGACCGCGGCGTAGGAGACGGCGGAGAAGGAGCCGGTGATCATCGACGAGGGGTCGACGTCCTCGCTGAGCAGGTCCGAGTAGGCCGTCGAGAAGTGGGTGGGCAGGTAGTTGCGGAGGTCTCCCAGGGCGGAGATCTGGTCGATGATCTCCGAGAGGATGGAGATCAGTACCGCACCGCCCACCGCGCCCAGCGGGGCGTCGGTGTTGACGCTGAGGAACAGCGCCAGCCCGGCGATCCAGCTGAGGTGGATCCCGACGTAGAGCGTCGCCAGGGCCAGGCTCAGCACCCCGCGCGGGAACGTCAGCGCCTCGCCGGTGGTGCTGATCAGGTCGCCGGTGCCGAACCAGAACACGCCCACCGCCAGCGCCACGCCGACCAGCAGGACGATGCCGAGCGCCGACAGCAGCGCCGCGACCTTCGCCTTCTGCCGCAGCAGCCGCATCCGCGGCACCGGCGCGGCCAGCAGGTACTTCAGGCTCGACCACGACGCCTCGCTGGCCACCGTGTCCCCGAAGAACAGCGCCACCACCACGACCAGCAGGAACCCGGTCGAGGCGAACAGCGTGAACACCGCGAAGTTCAGCCCGCTCGCGGTCGCGACGTCGGCGAACGTGCGCCCGCCCCGCGAGTCGTCCTCGCCGAGCTCGAACGCCGCGAGCAGCAGCAGCGGCAGCAGCACCAGGAACGCCAGCGTCAGCCTGGTGCGAGCCCGGCGCAGCTGCCGGGCCAGCTCGACCCGCAGCGGCAGCGTGCGCTTGGCCGAGTAGCCCTCGACGGCGCCGTCGGCCTGCGGCACGCCGAGCTTCGGCGTGCGCACCAGTGCGGTCTCGGGCTTCGCCACGACCACCTCGGTGGACGTGGTGGTGTCGTCGTCGCTCACCGCTGATCCTCTCCGACGAGCTGCAGGAAGGCGTCCTCCAGGCGGCGCCGCGGGCCCACCTGGTGCACCGCGACACCGGCCGCGACCAGCACGTTCACCGCCACCGCCGCCTGGTGGCCCGCGAGGTCGGCGTGCACCAGGTCGCCGTCGATCTCGATGTGGCCCATGCCCTCGACGGTGCGCAGCGTCTCGGCGGCCAGCTCCGGGTCGTCGACCCTGAAGGTCGCCTCCCCGTTGACGGCCATGATCTCGGCGACCGTTCCCTCGGCGACCAGCTTGCCGTGCTGCATCACGACCACGTGCGTGCAGGTCTGCTCGACCTCGGCCAGCAGGTGGCTGGAGACCAGCACCGCGCGGCCGGTGGCGGCGTAGCGGCGCAGGATCTCGCGCATCTGGTGGATCTGCGGCGGGTCGAGCCCGTTGGTCGGCTCGTCGAGCACCAGCAGCTCCGGCAGCCCGAGCATCGCCTGCGCGATCGCCAGCCGCTGCTTCATGCCCTGGCTGTAGGTGCGCACCTTGCGCTTGGCCGAGGACTCCAGCCCGGCGATCTGCAGCACCTCGTCCATGTGCGCCCGCAGCATCGGGCGGCCGGTCGCCGCCCAGTAGTGCCGCAGGTTGTCCAGGCCCGACAGGTGCGGCAGGAAGCCCGGCGACTCCACCAGCGCCCCGACCCGGGACAGCACCGGGGCGCCCGCCTGCAGCCGGTGCCCGAAGATCCGGACCTCGCCGCGGGTCGGCCGCAGCAGCCCCAGCAGCATCCGCAGGGTCGTGGTCTTGCCCGCGCCGTTGGGGCCGAGCAGACCCACGATCTGACCGCGCTCGACCTGGAACGACAGGTCGTCCACCGCGGCCTTCTTGCCCGGGTAGGACTTCGTCAGCCCCGAGATCACCAGCGGCGTGTCGGACAAGCGGGTGTCCGGGTCGTCGTGGAACTTGCGGCGGATCGCCGAGATCACCCACAGCAGCAGCGCCAGCAGGAACACCAGCCCGATGCCCACCAGCGGCCCGACGGGCACCGTTCCGGCGCTCGACGACGTCGCGCGCACCGACGGGATCGACACCGCTCGGTCGCCGGCCAGCGCCACCACGTGCATCGAGGGCTCCCTCGGCAGCGCGTAGGCCTGGTCGGTGGTGGCCACCGCGAGCTCGACCCGGTGACCGGACTCCACCGGGTGCACGATGCCCGGCAGCGCCACGTCGAACTCCTTCGGCGTGCCGTCCGGGGGGATGTCGGTGATGTGCATCGGCGAGACGGCGTTGCCGAGCAGCTGGCGCTGCCCGTCCGGGCCGACGTCGTAGAGCTTGGCGAACAGCACCGCGTCGGTGGGCTGCGGCTGACCGGGCACCGAGGCGATGGCCAGCCGCGTGCGCGGCGTGCCGGAGATCAGCGTCTGCTCCTCCAGCGGCTTCGTGCCGAACACCGCCACCTGGCCGGGCAGGTCGCGGGCCAGCGACTGGCCGAGGCTGCCCGCCGCGTCGAGGACCTGACCCGCACCGGGCAGCGAGCTCGTCGCGGCCGGCGACCCGCCCGGCGGGTTGAGCACCGGCGTCGGCTGCCCCTCCAGGGGCAGCGCGAAGCGCGGCGTCCGCGAGTCGCGCAGACCGGGATAGCTCGGCGCGGTCATGGTGCGCACCGGGATGTCGCCGTCGCGCTGCGGCCGACCGGCGATGTCGAACTGGAACCCGGTGCCCGGGTCCGGCACCGGTGGCACGCCGCCGAGGTGGAAGGCGAACCAGTCGGCGATGCGGCCGCGCACCTCCGGGCCGGGCGGGGTGCTGTCGTGGCCGCCGGCGAACCAGATGGTCTTGACCGGCGCGCCCGCCGCGGAGATCTGCCGCGCGTTGGCGTCGGCCTGGTCCAGACCGAACAGCGTGTCCCGCTCGCCCTGCACCAGCAGCGTCGGCTGGGTGATCCGCGAGTTGTAGGTCTTGGGGGAGGACTTCGCGAGCAGGTCCAGCGTCGGCCGGCTCGCCCGGCCGTACTGGGCGACCTCCGAGTAGGCCGCGCACACCTCGCGGGTGAAGTTCCCGCAGGTCGGGAGCGCGCCGGGCTTGGGCACGCCGCCCGCCGAGAACAGCAGTCCGGTCCAGGCCTGCTTGAACACGCCGTCGGGGTTGAACGAGCCGCCCGCCGGGGTGGCGCCGCCGATGCGCACCTGACCGGCGTTGTTGGGCAGCAGGGCCTGGCCCAGGTCGTTGTAGGTCATCGCCGGCGCGATCGCGTCCACCCGCGGATCGGTCCCGGCCAGCATCAGCGCGAGCGCGCCGCCGTAGGAGGCGCCGGTGACGCCGACGCGGGGATCGCCGTCGCGGTCGCGCAGCACCTCCGGCTGGCGGGCCATCCAGTCCAGCAGCTGCCGGGCGTCGGCGACCTCGTAGTCCGGCGAGTTCAGCCCGATCTGCCCGGTGCTGCGGCCGAACCCGCGCGCCGAGTAGGTCAGCACGGTGAATCCTCGCGCGACGAGTTCCCGCGCCTGCTGGTCGGTTTCGTCCTTGCTGCCGCCGAAGCCGTGCGCGAGCAGGATCGCCGGAGCGGGGGTGTCGACGGGGGAGTGCAGCGTGACGTCGATCTGCACGCGCTCGGTGCCGCTGGGCCCGTCGAGCACGTCGACCATGGCCTCTCTCGGCGCCGGTGGCTGCGCCGCGGGTTGCGGCGGCTGCACCTGGCCCGACCACAGGAACGCCCCCAGCACCACTAAGAGGATGCAGGGCAGGGCGAGCAGGGCCAGGCCGGTGCGACGACGGGGGGAGGCGGACACGCCATCGACAGTAGGGGAACGGAGCGGCACCGGTTTCATCCAGACGCGGGGGGAAGGCAAGACGCTATGAACCAGAGACCAAAGCGCAATCGGACACCTCGTCGTGCCCGTCGGAGTGTGGTCTCCGCCGCATCCCCGCGTGCGGTGCTCGTGTGAGCGAGCCGACGTGATCGTAACGATCAACGGCCGGGGTGCAACGGGTCCGTCTCGCCCAGTCCGGGGCGTCCGCATTGCCCCGTTCGGCGGTGCCGCCTAGGTTCAGATCGTGATTTTCAGTGCGAGTGGTCACCCCGCCTGGTGCGGAGACCCCGGCATACGTGACAATCTTGACGACTGGTGGAGGGGAGTATTCCTTCGCAGCGGTGCCGTCATCACGGAACTTGCCTGGTCAAGCCCGGTGCCGCTGGCCGATGAGGTGGATGATCGGTGGAAGAGACCTCCGGTCTCGGACGTGTTCGCCCTGAACCGGAGGTGATTGATGGGTGCCGACCTGATGCTGCGCGCGGCTCAAGCCCAGCAGCAAGCAGTCGACACGATGCACGTGCATTGGTGGGTGTGGGCAGCGACCCTGGGCGGACTCGCCCTGCTCCTGCTGCTCGACCTGGTGATCGTCGACCGCAAACCGCACGAGGTGACCACCGCTGAGGCGGCCAAGTGGGTCACCTTCTACATCGCCTGCGCGGTCCTGTTCGGCATCGGTGTCTGGATCTTCGGCGACCAGCACTTCGCCATCGAGTTCTTCACCGGTTACATCACCGAGTACTCGTTGAGCGTGGACAACCTGTTCATCTTCATGGTGATCATGTCCAGCTTCGCGGTGCCGTCGATCCACCAGCACAGGGTGCTGCTGATCGGCATCCTGCTTGCGCTGCTGATGCGCGGCATCTTCATCGCCGTCGGCGCCGCTCTGATCGCCCAGTTCGTGTGGATCTTCTTCATCTTCGGCGGCTTCCTGATCTGGACCGCGGTCAGCATGGTCCGCAAGAAGGACGAGGAAGAGGAGTACAAGGAGAACGCGGTCGTCCGCTGGGTTCGCAAGGTGTTCCCGGTGACCGACGACTACCACGAGGCCAAGTCCTCGGTGAAGATCGACGGCAAGCGGTACCTGACGCCGATGTTCGTGGTCATCGTGGCCATCGGCAGCGCCGACCTGCTGTTCGCCGTGGACTCGATCCCGGCGATCTTCGGCATCACCCAGGACCCGTTCCTGGTGTTCACCGCCAACGCGTTCGCGCTGATGGGCCTGCGGCAGCTGTACTTCCTGCTCGGCGGCCTGGTGGACAAGCTGGTGTACCTGTCGGTCGGCCTGGCGGTCATCCTCGGCTTCATCGGCCTGAAGCTGATCCTGCACGCGTTCCACGAGTACCACCTGGTGCCGGAGTGGGCGGAGATCAACAACTGGATGTCGCTGACCTTCATCGTGCTGACCCTGGCGATCACCACCTGGGCCAGCCTCGCCAAGTCCAAGCGGGACGAAGCGGCAGCGGAAGCCGAAGCCAACAAGAGCTGACACCTGGCACGAGAAGTCCCCTCCGGATCCGTCCGGAGGGGACTTCTCACGTCCGCGGGTCGACGAGCGGGGCGGTCAGTCGAGGAGGGTGTAGCTGAGCTCCTGGCAGACCCTGCCGAGGGGGACGTCGAGACCCGGGTGGCTGAGGGGGAGGAGGACGTCCGGGGTGTCCGGGAGGGCCGTGTCCGCTGGTGGGTCCCAGAGGCAGACCGAGGGTTGGCCCGAGTCCATCGCGGAGCGGTACCAGAGGCCGTCGAGTTCCGGGTAGGACGCCCTGATGGCTCGGGCCCAGGCCTGGGTGCGGGATTTGGGGCCGCTGCTGATGGCTTGTGAAGCGCCGGCTCGGGTGGGCCAGAGACCCGTGAGGTCGAGCAGGCGGAGCGTCCGGCGTGGACGGAACAGGACCAGGTGCGGGCTGCGGGTTCGGCGGTCCACTGTGGACGTCGCTTGGTAGACCTCGGCGATGCAGGTCTGGACCGAGAGCGAGAAGTAGAGGACCCCGTGCTCGCGGGTGATCGTCGGCCCGCCCTGCGAGTTGGGCAGGTGCGGGTCGAAGCGGGCGTGCGGCAGCGGCCCCGCGTAGCGGAAGCTGTTCCACTGCTGCGGGTGCGTGCCGCCGGAGGTGAACACGCGCGCGAGCCTGGTGCCCGCGGGTACTGCGATCACGTCCTCCGCGCGGCGGAGGATCGCCTGCAGCGCTGCAGGAGCAGGCGGCTGGGGGAGCCGTGCCAAGGTGTGTCCGTCCCGGTGGTGGTCGCGGTGGGGCTGGTCAGGCTGGGGTGCCGATGGCGGCCGCGAGCTCGGCGACCCGCTGCGGGTCGCCCCCTGCCAGCAGCCACTCCCGCGGGCTCACCGGTCTGTCGTGGATCTCCAGGTCTTCCTGCGGCGTGGTCATGAAGTTGGCCAGCACGAGCGCGGGCTGGTCGGCGGGCATCCAGGCCAGGACGACGTCCAGACCGGGCAGCACGTCGGAGTCGCCGAACTGCCACGCGGGCAGCCGCCAGCCGCCGCGGTCCTTCCAGCCGATCAGGCGTCGTTCGCCGATGCGGTGGCGGATGCGGCTGGTGTCGACGCCGATGCGGGCGGCGGCCTGCCCGACCGACAGCGCGGTGTCGCGCAGGACGGTCTGCTCGGCGACGGTGCGCGCGCGGGGGTCGGCCTCGTCCGCGTCCAGCGGGCGCAGGTCGAGGCCGGCGCCGGTGAGGGCGTCGCGCTCCGCTCCGGTGAAGTGCGCGGCTGGGTCGACCTGCGGCGAGGTGAGCTTCTTGGCTGCGTCCTCGACGAGGGTGAGGAACTCGTTGGCGGTGACCTTCAAACCGGCCCGGGCCAACACGGTCTCCAGCGCGGCTGACATGACTCCAGGATACCGCAGAGCGCACGAAATGCGTGCGCGAACGTGCGCCGGTGCACCGCGTACTCACCGCGTGCAGTACTGCCGTTGCAGATGGTGACGACGAGGTTGCTCTGACCGGATTCACCCCGGTGCGGCGTCCGTGTCCTCGATCGCCCGGCAGGCGGGATCGGCCGACTGCGAAGTGTCGGCGAATCGCCTCTTGACGGGGGCGCCGATGGATCGTTGACTGGACGTACCGACTGGTCGGTCTCACTGTGGAGGTGGCGTGTTGGGCAGCCCGTACGACGAACGACCGTGGCTGGATCTCTACGAAGGCGATCTCCCGTCCGAGATCCGGCCGCGGCACGCCACCATGGTCGAGCTCTTCGCCGACGCGGTCCGCGCGAATCCCGACGGACTCGCCCTGACCTACTTCGACGGGCGGCTGACCTTCGCCGAGCTCGACGACCTCAGCAACGGACTCGCCCGCCACCTCGCCGACAGCGGCGTGGCCCCCGGCGACCGGGTCGCGGTCTACCTGCAGAACGTCCCGCAGTTCGCCATCGCCGTGCTCGCCGGCTGGAAGGCCGGGGCCATCGTCGTCCCGCTCAACCCGATGTACCGGACGCACGAGCTCACCAAGATCCTCGGCGACTCCCGGCCCGAGGCCGTGATCTCCTCCGAGCAGGGCTGGCACGACGTCGTCGGCGGCGTCGCCACCGCGCTGGAGATCGACATCGCCATCACCACCAGCGAGCTCGACCTGCAGACCCGGTACGACCCGCGGCTGTTCTCCCGGTCCGAGCGCCGCCCCGCGGCCGGGACCGTCGACCTGCTCGCCGTGGCCCGCGCGCGCTCCGGCGAACGCCCGCCGGAGATCTCGCCGCAGGCCTCCGACATCGCGCTGCTCGTCTACACCTCCGGCACCAGCGGAGTCCCCAAGGGCGCCACCAACACCCACGGCAACGTCGTGTTCAACGCCGAGGGCACCGCGCTGCGGCTGGACGAGGACACCCCGGGCGGGATCTTCGCGCTCGCGCCGCTGTTCCACATCACCGGCCTGGTCGTGCAGTTCGCCGCCGCGCTGGCCGCCGGGCGCCAGCTCGACCTCGCCTACCGCTTCGAGCCCGGTGTCGTGCTCGACGCCCTCGCCGAGCACCGCCCCGCGTTCATGGTCGGCCCGTCCACCGCCTACATGGCGCTGATGAACCACGCCGAGGTCACGCCCGAGCACTTCGCCTCGCTGAAGATGGTGCACTCCGGCGGTGCGCCGCTGCCCTCGGCGGTCGTGGAGTCCTTCCGCGAGCGCTTCGGCCTCTACATCCGCAACGGCTACGGCCTCACCGAGACCACCGCGACCGCCACCTCCGTGCCGCTGGGCAAGGAGGCCCCGGTCGACGCCGCCTCCGGCACCCTCGCCGTCGGCGTGCCCACCTACAACACCGTGCTGCGCGTCGTCGACGAGGACGGCGCCGACCTGCCCGTCGGCGAGGTCGGTGAGATCGTCATCGAGGGGCCGATGGTGGTCCCCGCCTACTGGAACAAGCCCGACGAGACCGCCGCGAGCATCCGCGACGGCCGGTTGCACACCGGCGACGTGGGGTTCATGGACGAGCAGGGCTGGTTCTACGTGGTGGACCGGAAGAAGGACATGATCAACGCCTCGGGGTTCAAGGTCTGGCCGCGCGAGGTCGAGGACGTCCTGTACGGGCACCCCGCGGTGCGCGAAGCCGCCGTCGTCGGCGTGCCCGACGCCTACCGCGGCGAGACCGTGAAGGCATTCATCAGCCTGACCCGCGACAGCTCCGCCACCGGCGAGGAGCTCGTCGAGCACTGCAAGCGGCAGCTCGCCGCCTACAAGTACCCGCGGAGCGTCGAGATCCTCGACGAGCTCCCGAAGACCGCGACCGGCAAGATCCTGCGCCGACAGCTGCGCGACGCGGCGCGAGCCGGCGAGTGACACGGAAGGAAGAAGCATTGAGCAAGCGTTTCGACGGACGAGTGGCGATCGTGACCGGTGCCAGCCGGGGAATCGGGCTGGCCATCGCCGAGCGCCTGGTCGCCGAGGGCGCCAAGGTCACCATCACCGCCCGCAAGCCGGAACCGCTGGCCGAGGCAGTGGAGGGCCTGGGCGAGGAGAACGCGCTGGGCATCGCGGGCAAGGCCGACGACCTCGACCACCAGGCCGAGGTCGTCGCCAAGACCCAGGAGGCCTTCGGCCGGGTCGACGTGCTGGTCAACAACACCGGCATCAACCCCGCCTTCGGCCCGATGATCGACCTCGACCACGGGGTCGCGTCCAAGACCTTCCAGGTCAACGTGCTGGCCGCGCTGTCGTGGACCCAGCAGGTGTTCCGGGCCGGGATGGCCGAGCACGGCGGTTCGGTGCTCAACGTGTGCTCGGTGGCCGGCCTCAACCCCGCGCCCGGCATCGGCTTCTACGGCGCGACCAAGGCGATGCTCGCGCACATGACCCAGGAGCTCGCGGTCGAGCTCGCGCCGAAGGTGCGGGTCAACGCGATCGCCCCGGCCGTGGTCAAGACGAAGTTCGCCACCGCCCTCTACGCCGACAACGAGGCCGAGGTGGCCTCCGGATACCCGTTGGGGCGCTTGGGGATTCCCTCCGACATCTCCGGTGCGGCGGCGTTCCTGCTCTCCGAGGAAGCCTCCTGGATCACCGGTCAGATCCTGGTCCTCGACGGCGGTTCGACCCTGAAGGGCGGTATGTGACGTGGAGTTCGCCGATTCGGTCGTGATCATCACCGGTGCCGGCAACGGCATCGGGGCCGCGATGGCCCGCAAGTTCGCCGCGCTCGGCGCGAGAACCGTTCTGGCGGACCTCGATTCGGCCGCGGTGAGCTCGGTCGCCGACGAGGTCGGCGGCCTCGCGGTGCCCGGTGACGTCGCGAGCGAGCAGGGCGTGACCGCGCTCGTCGAGGCCGCGATGGCCGAGCACGGCCGGATCGACGTGTTCTGCGCCAACGCCGGCATCGGCCGCAACGGCGGCCCGGAGGCCGACGAGGACGCCTGGGCCGCCTCGTGGGAGGTCAACGTGATGTCCCACGTGCGCGCGGCCCGGGCGGTGCTGCCGCACTGGCTGGAGCGCGGGAAGGGGCACTTCCTCGGCACGGCCTCGGCGGCGGGCCTGCTCACCATGCTCGGCTCCGCGCCGTACTCGGTGACCAAGCACGCCGCGGTCGCCTTCGCCGAGTACCTCTCCATCACCTACGCGGACAAGGGCATCACCGCGCAGGCGCTGTGCCCGCAGGGCGTGCGGACCCAGCTGCTGGAGGCCACCGGCGAGACCGGCCAGATCCTCATGGGCGCCACCGCCATCGAGGCCACCGACGTGGCCGAGGTGGTCGCCGAGAAGCTGGGCGGCGACGAGTTCCTGATCCTGCCGCACCCCGAGGTCGCCGACTACTACGCGTTGCGCGCAGCCCAGCCCGAGCGCTGGCAGAGCGGCATGCGCAAGCTGCAGCGCAAGGTCGAAGAACGACCCGTCTAGGCTTGTGGGAACGCATCGACGAGGGAGGAACGATGGCGCGGTCGGCCAACGCACGCACGTCCACCGCTGCGGAGGCGGGCACCGAACCGGTGCCGCAGCGATTGCTGGCCGTAGCCACCCGGCTGTTCGCCGAGCAGGGCTTCGAAGCCACCTCGGTGCAGCAGATCGTCGATGCGGCGGGCGTCACCAAGGGCGCGATGTACCACTACTTCGGCTCCAAGGACGACCTGCTCTACGAGATCTACGCCCGGGTGCTGCGCGATCAGCAGGCGCGGCTGGACAGCGCGGCCGAGAGCGATTCCCCCGTCCAGGAGCGGCTGCACGCGGCCGCGTCGGACGTCGTGGCCACCACGGCGGCCAACCTGGAGGACACGATCATCTTCTTCCGGTCGATGCACCTGCTGCACCCCGACAAGCAAGCCGAGGTGCGCGCCGAGCGGCGCCGCTACCACGAGCG
Organism: Saccharopolyspora ipomoeae; assembly: GCF_029952525.1. Taxonomy (GTDB): domain Bacteria; phylum Actinomycetota; class Actinomycetes; order Mycobacteriales; family Pseudonocardiaceae; genus Saccharopolyspora; species Saccharopolyspora ipomoeae. The sequence continues at coordinate 173,438 of NZ_JASAOF010000007.1, read as the reverse complement.
GGTGCGCGGGCTGATCGAGGAGGGGCAGACCAGCGGGGTGTTCCGCACCGACAAGCAGGCGGACCTGGTGGTGGACTTCTTCTTCGGCGCGGTGCACCACCTCGGCACCTGGTTCCGCGAGGACGGCAAGCTCACCGGTGAGGAGGTCGGCGAGCACTTCGCCGATCTCCTCATCGACTCGCTGCGGCCCTAGTTTCCGTCCTGTTTCGTTCCGGCGCCGGGGCTTGTGGCGTCGGAGCCGGAGCGGTTGGCTACCGCTGGCATGTCACCGGCCGGCGGGAGTGACCCGTGAGCGAGACCCAATCGGCGCGCACGTCGCGCCTGGACCGAGCGCTCAACCTGATCGAGCGGATCGGCAACAGGCTCCCCGAACCGTTCATCCTGTTCGGACTGCTGTTCCTGGTCGTGGCCGTGGTGTCCACGGCGATCGCGGCGTTCGGCGTCAGCGTGACCATCCCCGGTGCCGAGAAGGCGACGCCGATCCGCGGCGCGTTCACCGGTGAGGGACTGGAGTTCCTGTTCACGAAGATGGCGGAGAACTTCATCGGGTTCCCGCCGCTGGAGACCGTCGTCACGATCATGCTCGCGGTCGGCCTCGCCGAGCGCACCGGTCTGCTGACGGCGCTGATCAGGGCCTTCTTCGGCAGCGCGCGCGGCTCGGTGCTGCCCTACGCGGTGGGCCTGGTCGGGGTCAGCGCGAGCGTGATGGCCGACTCGGCGATGATCATCATCCCGCCGCTGGCGGCGCTGGTGTTCAAGGCCGCCGGCCGGCACCCCGTCGCGGGCCTGCTGGGCGGGTTCGCCGCGACCGGCGCCGGGTACTCGACGTCGATCGTCGTGACCAGCCTGGACGCGCTGTTCTCCGGGATCAGCAACAAGGTGGCCGAGACGCTGCCGGAGCCGGGAACGCTGGTCACGCCGGTGTCGAACTACTACTTCAACGCGGTCTCGGCGGTCCTGCTGGGGTTGCTGGCCGGGTTCCTCATCGACCGGCTCATCGAGCCCCGCCTGGTCCGCGGCGGTGTGCCCCGCGAGGCCGCCGACGGGGAGCAGGACACCGATCTCCAGGTCGCGCTCGAACCGTCCGAGCGGCGGGGGCTCGTGCGGGCCGGGGTGGCGTTCCTGCTCGCGACGGCGCTGGTGCTGCTGCTGGTGTTCTGGCCGGGCTCGCCGCTGGCCAACTCCGACGGCGGGTTCCTGCCGGACTCGCCGCTGATGGACTCGGTGACCACGCTGATCTTCCTCGGCTTCGCGATCCCGGCCATCGCCTACGGCGCGCAGGCCGGGTCGATCACGCGGGCCGCCGACGTGCCGCGGCTGATGGCGCTGGCGCTGCGCGACCTGACCGGGTTCCTGGTGCTGGCGTTCATGCTGGGGCAGTTCATCGCGCTGTTCAACTGGACGAATCTCGGTTCGCTGGTGGCGGTTTCGGGTGCCGACCTGCTGCAGTCGCTGAACCTGGACGGCTATCCGGCGTTCCTCGGGTTCATGCTGCTGGCGTCGCTGCTGAACCTGTTCATCATCTCCGGGTCGAGCCTGTGGACGCTGATGGCGGCGGTGTTCGTGCCGATGTTCGCGCTGCTGGGGTTCGAGCCCGGTTTCGCGCAGGCGGCGTTCCGCGTCGGCGACTCCGCCACGCAGATCATGACACCCCTGAACCCCTACATGATCATCATCCTGGGCTACCTCCGCCGCTACGAGCCCGACGCGGGCATCGGCACCCTGGTCGCCCGGATGGTTCCCTTCGTCGTCCCGTTCTGGCTCCTCTGGGCCCTGGTCATGACGATCTTCTACTTCTTCGACCTGCCATTGGGACCGGGCATGGGCATCCACATCCACCCATGACGAACGACACCACAACAGTCCGCACCGGAGGCGATAGGGGGACGCAGTTTTCATGAAAACCTCCCCTGAGTGAGGTTCCCAGAGGAGGGGCAGTTTTCATGAGAACTGCCCCTCGGGGACGACGACCGGAGTACTGGAGTTTTCGGTGAAACTCCTGGTGGGGAGGTTGTGGGGTGGTGAGGTTTTCATGAAAACCTCCCGTTGGGAACGAATTCCGGGGTGGGGAAGTTTTCATGAAAACTTCCCCACCCCGGAATGTGGAGTGGTGTCTGGTTGTGGAGGTGGGGGTGAGGTTTCAGCTGAAACCTCAGCACCGCCTGGTGCGGCTCAGAGGAGGACGCGGGAGAGGAACTCCGCCACGCAGGCGGGCTTTTCGGCGCCCTCGATCTCGACCACGGCCTTGACCGCGAGCTGCAGGCCGCCTTCGATCTCGGTGACGTCGATGAGCTGCGTCGTCGAGCGGACTCGGGCGCCGACCGGGACCGGCGACGGGAAGCGGACCTTGTTGAGCCCGTAGTTGATGCCCATCTTGACGTTGTCGACCCGGAAGGTCTCCGAGTTCAGCTTGGGCAGCAGGCTCAGCGTCAGGAAGCCGTGGGCGATCGGACCGCCGAACGGGCCCGACTCGGCCTTCTCGACGTCGACGTGGATCCACTGGTGGTCGTGGGTGGCGTCGGCGAAGGTGTTGACCTGCTCCTGGGTGATGGTCAGCCACTCGCTGGTGCCCAGCTCCTGGCCCTTGGCGGCCAGGATCTCTTCCTTGCTGGCGAAAACCTTCATGCGCTTCCTCCGGGAAGGTCGACGAGTTCGGCGATCCGGGCCCGGTGGACCTCGGCGATGCCGAAGGTGAGCTGCGAGCTCTTCGCGCGCCCCAGGTACAGGTGCGCCGGGTGCTCCCAGGTCATGCCGATGCCGCCGTGCAGCTGCAGGTGCTCCTCGGCGGCGCGGACCACGAGGTCGGAGACGTAGGCCTGGGCCAGCGCCACCGCCAGCTCCTCCTCGCTGCCCGAGGCCAGCGCGTCGGAGGCGTTGCGGGACACCGCCCGCGCCATGCTGATCTTGGTCCACAGGTCGGCCAGCCGGTGCTTGATCGCCTGGAACGACCCGATCTGCCTGCCGAACTGGTAGCGGGTCTTGCCGTACTCGACGGTGGTGTCCAGGCAGTGCTGGGCGAGTCCGACCTGCTCGGCGGCCAGCGTCCCGGCCGCCGTGACCAGCGCCCGGCGCACGGCGGCCTCGGCCTCCGCGCCGGAGGCGATGCGCTGACCGGGCGTGCCGTCGAGCTCCAGCGTGCCGAAGCGGCGGGTCAGGTCCAGCGGAGTGGTCGGCGTGCGCGTGGCCGCCGCGGCCTCCACCAGGTACAGCGCCGACCCGTCGGCGTCGACGGCCGGGACCACCACGTGGTCGGCGACCTCCAGGTCCACCACGGCCGACACCCGGCCGGTCAGCGCCGAGCTCTCGGCCTTGACCGCCTGCGGGAACGGCGCGTGCGGAGCGGTGGTGAGACCGACCGCGAGCGTGCCCACCTGCGAGCCGTCGACCAGCTGCGGCAGCACGGTCCGCTCGCGGCAGCCCACCAGCGCGGCGGTGGCCAGCACCGTGCTCAGGAACGGGACCGGGGCGACGGCGCGGCCGATCTCCTCGGCCACCACCGACAGCTCCCGCGCCGTGGCACCGGCACCGCCCAGCTCCTCGGGCACGAGCAGGCCCGCCAGGCCCATCTCCCCGGCCAGCGAGCGCCACAGGTCCAGGTCGTAGGGTTCGTCGGTCTCCACGCGGGCCAGGACGGCCGTCCAGTCGCAGCGGTCCCGCAGCACCCGGCGCACGCCGGAGCGCAGGTCCTCCTCGACCTCGGTGTAGAGCAGGTCCGTCATCGCGGCAGCTCCTTCCACGGCTTGTCCTTGTCGGTGCGGATCTCCGGCGGCAGGCCGAGGACCCGCTCGGCGATGATGTTGCGGAGGACTTCCGTCGTGCCGCCCTCGATCGTGTTGCCCTTGGCCCGCAGGTAGCGGAAACCGGCGCCCCGCTTGGTGAAGTCGGTGAACTCCGGCTGGCGGAACGTCCAGTCGTCGTAGGCCAGCCCTTCCTCGCCGAGGAGCTCCAGCTGGTAGCCGGTGAGCCGCTGGTTGAGCTCGGCGAAGGCCGACTTGATCGCCGACCCCTCCGGCCCCGGCTCGCCGACGGCCATCTGCTGGCGCAGCCGGATGCTGGTCAGGCGCACCGCCTCGGCCTCCACCCACAGCTCCAGAAGCCGGTCGTGCAGGCCGGGAGTGCGCTTGTCCGGGTGCTCGCGCCACTGCTCGGCGGCGGCGCCGATCAGGCCGCTCTCGCGCGGGGGCGTGCGGCCGCCGATGGCGACGCGCTCGTTCATCAGCGTGCCCAGCGCCACCGACCAGCCCTGGCCGACCTCGCCGAGCCGCTGCGAGTCGGGGATGCGCACCCCGGTCAGGAAGACCTCGTTGAACTCGGCCTCACCGGTGATCTGCCGCAGCGGGCGGACTTCCACGCCCGGCGCGGTCATGTCGCAGATGAAGTAGGTCAGTCCCTTGTGCTTGGGCCGGTCCGGGTCGGACCGGGTCACCAGGATCGCCCAGCGAGCCTGGTGCGCCAGTGACGTCCAGACCTTCTGCCCGTCCACGACCCACTCTTCGCCGTCCTCGACGGCGCGCGTGGACAGCGCCGCGAGGTCCGAACCCGCGCCCGGTTCGCTGAAGAGCTGGCACCAGATCTCCTCGCCGGTCCACAGCGGACGGAGGTAGCGGCGGCGCTGCTCGTCGTTGCCGAACTTCAGGATCGTCGGCGCGGCCATGCCCAGGCCGATGACGTTCAGGTGCGGCTGGTTGTCGGGTGCGCCCGCCTCGGCGAACGCGGCGTCGACGTCGGCCTGCAGCTCGCGGGCCGCGCCCAGTCCGCCCAGCCCCTCCGGGAAGTGCACCCACGCCAGCCCGGCGTCGAACCGGGCGCGCAGGAACTCCAGCCGGTCGGTGCTCTTCGGGTCGTGCGCGGCCAGGAACTCCTCGACCCGGCCGCGCAGCTCGGTGGCGTCCACGCCGCTCACGCCTTCGGTCCGCCGGCCACGTAGATGACCTGGCCGGAGACGAAACCGGAGCGCTCGTCGGCGAAGAACGAGACGGTGTTGGCGATGTCCTCGGGCGCGCCCGCGCGCCCCACCGGAATCTGCGAGATCGCGGCGGTGGTGAAGTCCTCGAAGGACATGCCGACGCGCTCGGCGGTCGCCTTGGTCATGTCGGTGGCGATGAAGCCCGGGGCGATGGCGTTGGCGGTGATGCCGAACTTGCCCAGCTCGATCGCCAGGGTCTTGGTCAGGCCCTGCAGACCGGCCTTGGCGGTGGAGTAGTTGGCCTGGCCGCGGTTGCCCAGCGCCGAGGTCGACGACAGGTTGACGATGCGGCCCCACTTGGCCTCGACCATGTGCTTCTGGACCGCGCGGGCCATCAGGAACGAGCCGCGCAGGTGCACGCTCATGACGGTGTCCCAGTCGTCCTCGGACATCTTGAACAGCATGTTGTCGCGCAGCACGCCCGCGTTGTTGACCAGCACGGTCGGGGCGCCCAGCTCGGAGGCGATCCGGTCGACGGCGGCCTGCACCTGCTCGGCGTCGGCGACGTTGGCCCCCACGGCCAGCGCCTTGCCCCCACCGGCCTCGATCGCCGAGACCGTCTCGGCGCACTGCTTCTCGTCAAGGTCGATGACGCCGACGGCGAACCCGTCTTCGGCCAGCCTCTTCGCGGTGGCGGCGCCGATCCCGCGAGCGGCACCGGTGACGATCGCGACACGACTCTCAGCCATGGACAACTCCTCGCTGCTCTGTTCCTCAGTCACGGTCCCGACCGCGGTGACCGGAATACCGGAGTAATCCGGTCACCGATTACGGCGGTAATCCGTGTCGGACGCGGAATACCGCCGTAATCCGCGTCCGGAATACCGCAGTAATCGGGTCACCGCCCGGGGTCGGGGGGTTCGTAGGGGTAAACGGGGGAGAGGGGTGGTGGGTTACTTCTGCTGGTACTTGCGGAGTTCGCGGCGGGCCAGGGAGCGGCGGTGGACCTCGTCCGGGCCGTCGACGATGTGCAGGGTCCGGGCGTGGGCGTAGAGCGCGGCCAGCGGGAACTCCTGCGAGACGCCTCCGCCGCCGTGGGCCTGGATGGCGCGGTCGATGACCCAGGTGGTCATCTCCGGGACGGCGACCTTGATCGCCTGGATCTCGGTGTGCGCGCCCTGGTTGCCGACGGTGTCCATCAGCCACGCGGTCTTGAGCACCAGCAGCCGGGCCTGCTCGATCTTGACGCGGGACTCGGCGATCCAGTGCTGCACCACGCCCTGCTCGGCCAGCGGCTTGCCGAACGCGACGCGCTCGGTGGTGCGCCGGCACATCAGCTCCAGCGCCCGCTCGGCCATGCCGATCGCGCGCATGCAGTGGTGGATGCGGCCCGGACCGAGCCGCGCCTGGGCGATGGCGAAGCCCTCGCCCTCACCGGAGATGACGTTCTCGACCGGCACGCGCACGTCGTTGAACACGACCTCGGCGTGGCCGCCGTGGTCGGCGTCGTCGTAGCCGAAGACGTGCATGCTGCGCTTGATCTCGACACCGGGGGTGTCCTTGGGCACCAGCACCTGGCTCTGCTGGCGGTGCCGCTCGGCGTCCGGGTCGGTCTTGCCCATCACGATGAGGATCTTGGCGCGCGGGCTCATCGCCCCGGAGGAGAACCACTTCCGGCCGTTGATGACGTAGTGGTCGCCGTCGCGGGTGATCCGGGTGCCGATGTTGGTGGCGTCGGAGGAGGCCACGTCGGGCTCGGTCATGCAGAACGCCGAGCGGATCTCGCCGTCGAGCAGCGGCTGCAGCCACTGCTTGCGCTGCGCCTCGGTGCCGAACTGGGCCAGCACCTCCATGTTCCCGGTGTCCGGCGCCGCGCAGTTGGTGGCCTCCGGCGCGAGAGCCCCGGAGCGGCCCATGATCTCGCACAGCGGCGCGTACTGGAGGTTCGTCAGCCCCGCGCCGTGCTCACCGGGCAGGAAGAGGTTCCACAGGCCGCGCCTCTTGGCCTCGGCCTTGAGCTCCTCCATGATCGGCGGCTGCGCGGACCAGCGGTCGGGGGCCTCGTCGAGCTGCTGGTGGAACACCGGCTCGGCGGGGTAGATGTGGGAGTCCATGAAGTCCAGCAGCTCGCCCTGCAGCTGCTGGGTCTTGGCGTCGAACGCGAAATCCATCTGTCATGCCTCCTTGAGGGTCGCCAGACCCTGCGCGACGAGCGGAGCCACCAGGCCGCCGACGTGCTCGAAGCCCTCGCCGACGGTCTGGTTCTGGATGAAGCGGAAGTGGATGCCTTCGAGGATCACCGCGATCTTGAAGTAGCCGAAGGCCAGGTACCAGTTCAGATCGGACAGGTCGAGCGGGCTGCGCTCGGCGTAGCGCGCGAAGAGCTGCTCGGCGCTGGGGAACCCGTACTCCGGGCCGACTCCCTTGGCGATCGGGTTGTTGTCCAGGCCGCTGAAGCCCTCCCAGTACACGGCCAGCAGGCCGAGGTCGGTGAGCGGGTCGCCGATGGTGGCCATCTCCCAGTCGAGGACGGCCTTGATCTGCTGGTCGTCGCCGACGATGACGTTGTCCAGCCGGTAGTCGCCGTGCACGATGCCCACGGGTCCGCCGGACGGGACCGAGGCTGCCAGCTGCTGCGAGAGGGCGTCGATGCCCTCGACCTCGCGGCTGTGCGAGGCCTTGAGCTGCTTGGTCCAGCGCCGCACCTGGCGCTCCAGGAAGCCCTCCGGGCGGCCGAACTCGGCCAGCCCGACCGAGGCCGGGTCGATGGCGTGCAGGTCGGCCAGCACGTCCATGAGCTGGTAGGACAGCTCCTGGCGCTGGTGCTCGGTGAGCGCCTCGCTCTGCTCGGGCGAGCGGTAGACGGCGCCGGGCACGTACTCCATGACGTAGAACGGGGCGCCGAGGACTTCGTCGTCCTGGCACAGCAGCTCGACCTTCGGCACGGGCACGGCGGTGCCTGCCAGGGCGGAGAGCATCCGGTGCTCGCGGCCCATGTCGTGGGCGGTGGCCAGCACGTGCCCGAGCGGCGGGCGGCGCACGACCCACTGCCGGGTGCCGTCGCCGACGATGTAGGTCAGGTTCGAGCGGCCGCCCTGCACCAGCTCACCGGTGAGCTCGCCGGTGACCAGACCGGGCATCTCGACGTCGAGGTAGGCCCGCAGCCGGTGCAGGTCGAGTCCGGGCAGCTCGTCGGGCTCTGGTGCGTTCACCTGATCTCCTCTTGCGGTACGGATCCGGCGGGCAGCAGCTCCGCCAGCCGGGTTCGGGTGTCGGCCGGGCCGGTGTGCAGCACGGCGTGCATGCCCAGTTCGCGGGCGGCGTCGACGTTGGGCGCGCCGTCGTCGACGAAGGCGGTCTGCTCGGCGTCGAGGCCGAGCGCGTCCAGGCTCATCCGGTAGATGCGCGGGTCGGGTTTGCGCAGGCCGACCTCGCCGGAGAGGACGGTGGAGTCGAACAGCCCGGCCAGCTGCTCCCACGGGTAGGCGTCGATGTTCCCCCAGCTGTTGGACAGCAGTGCGGTGCGGATCCCGCGTTCCCGCAGGTCCCGCACCAGCGTCAGCATGGCCGGTTCCGGCCGCATCCGCCCGAAGAGCCGTCCGAGCAGGTCGCCGGGGGCCACGGGCTGGTCGTCGAGGGTGCGCAGGCGGGCGGCCATCGCCTCGTTGAAGCCGTCGGCGTCGAGCTCACCGGTTTCGAGCAGGTGCACGGGCGTGCCCGCGGGCGCGTTGCGCGACAGCCACTCCTTGAGCGTCGCGGAGAACAGCTCCGGTCGGATGCGCTCCTCGGTCAGCCAGGCGTTGATCGAGTCGCGGGTGGGTGTGGTGAGCACACCTCCGTAGTCGAAGACGACCGCGCGCACGGTCGGGTTGACGGCACTGGAACCCATGAACTGGACCGTACCGACTAGACGGTATGTCGCGCTAGCCCCAGTTCGGGCCTCCGGCCGGTGTCAAGATGCCCGGGTGATGTCGGGGTCGCCCGATCGGCCGCCGGGTGCTCACACCGCGTGCCCCCGCGTCCGGTTCGCCCGGATCGGTCGCGTGGACGAGGTGCGGTGGTGCTCGTCGGGACGGCGGTTGCGCGGCCCCGTTCGGCCGAGCGCGGTGACGGTGGGTCAAAGGTGGTAACTCCGGCAAAAACGTCGTCGTTGACCGGGCTTTTAACCCGTCGGTAGGTTTCGAATCCGCCGCGCGGCCAGCACTTTTCGAAGTCCCCCGATCGTGCAGGAGAGGCCAATGAAGTCCGTCCTCAGTGGAAAGCGGGCCGCCATCGCGGCCGCCTTCGCCGCCGGTGCGGCGCTCGCCGTGGTCCCGCAGGCCGCGGCCGCGCCCTTCGACGTCAACTTCGACTGCTCCGGTGACTCGCCGCTCGGCGCGCAGCAGTTCAGCCTGCAGCAGAGCACCGACGTCACCGCGCCCGAGACCGTCGCCCCCGGAGCCGCCTTCGACGTCGTCGTCGACCCGGCCGTCAACACCATCCCGGGCGAGGTCAACGGCAACACCGTCAAGGAGGTCGGCGGCTTCGACCTGAAGATCCCGATCCCGGCCAACTCCACCTACGTCTCGGCCGACCTGGCGGGCGGCTCCGGCCTGGGCAACACCCCGCCGACCATCAACGTCGAGAACGGCGTGGCCACGCTGCACCTCGACGGCCCGATCGCCGGGGGCAGCGAGTTCGAGCTCCCCACCATCACCGTGCACCTCACCGCCGGTGAGTCCGGCACGATCGAGACCAAGCTGGCGGGCAGCAGCTACGAGGACCCGGGCCTGACCTTCACCGCCGTGGTGTCCTCGGTGGTCGGCGACGTCGACGTCCCGTCGGCGTGCTTCCCCAACCCGAACCCGACCCTGACCACGACCACCATCGGCTGACCCGGGGAGCGGCGGGGGCGACGTCCCCGCCGCTCACCTGCGGGTGATCAGGTGCGCGACGACGCCCGCCACCAGGCCCCAGAAGACCGAGGCGATGCCGAAGGCCGTGATGCCGGAGGCGGTGACCAGGAACGCGATCAGCGCGGCGGTCCGGCCCTCGGCCTCGGAGGTGGCCTTGGCCAGCGAGCCGCCGATGGTGTCGAGCAGGCCGATCCCGGCCAGCGCGGCGATCAGCGCGGCCGGGAACGCGGCGATCAGGCTCGCCAGCGTCGCCCCGAACACCGCGATGAGCAGGTACAGCGCACCCGAGGTGATCGCGGCCTTGTAGCGCTGCGCCGGGTCCTCGTGGGCCTCCTCGCCCATCGCCAGGGCGGCGGTGATCGCCGCGAGGTTGATCCCGAAGCAGCCCAGCGGGGCCAGCAGCGCGTTCGCCAACCCGGTCCAGGACAGCACCGGGGAGATCGGCGTGGTGTAGCCGTGGGCCCGCAGCGTGACGACGCCGGGCAGGTTCTGCGAGGTCATGGTGATCACGAACAGCGGGATCGCGATGCCGACCACCGAGTGCACCGAGAACTCCGGCCACGTCCACACCGGTGTCGCCAGGGCCAGGTCGACGTCCCCGGCCCGCAGGGTCCCGGCCAGCGCCGTGCCGGCCACGCCGAGCACCAGCGCGACCAGCACCGCGTAGCGCGGCACGAACCGCTTGGCCAGCAGGTACCCGGCCAGCATCGCCGCGACCAGCGCGAACTGCTCGCGCATCGTGGTGAACAGGTCGAGGCCGAAGCGCAGCAGCACCCCGCCGAGCAGCGCGGCGGCGATCGCGGGCGGGATGAGGTTCACCGCCCGCTCGAACAGCCCGGTCGCGCCCACCAGCAGCGCCAGCACCGCGGCCAGCAGGAACGCGCCGACGGCCTCCGGCATCGACAGCCCGTGGCCGCTGGCGGCCAGCAGCGCCGCGCCCGGCGTCGACCAGGCCAGCACGATCGGCGCGCGGGTGCGCAGCGACAGCGCGATCGAGACGACGCCGATCCCGATGCCCAGCGCGAAGATCCACGACGAGATCTCGGCGGGCGAGGCTCCCAGCGTCCGCGCGGCTTCGAAGACGATGGCCGCCGAGCTCACCACGCCCACGAGCGTCGTGATGAACCCGGAGACCAGAGTGGAGGCAGGCACGGCTCGCACCCGCTGATCTGACTGCACGACCCCGTCCGTTCTCTCGGCGAACGACCACGATCGCATCGCGATCGCCCGCTGCGGGACGGAGTGTGGCCAGGAAGACGAAAACCCCTCCGGGACGGGGGACCGGAGGGGGTCTCATCACCGAACCCCGGACGCGTTCGGGGTTCGGGGTTCGCGGGCGGGTGTCCTCGACGGGGAGGGCACCCGCCCGTCACGGGGTCGGCTCAGGCGTTGTCCTGCTTGAGCATGTCCGAGCACTTCTCGCCGATGGCCATGGTGGTGATGTTGGGGTTGACCGCCACCAGGAACGGCATCACCGAGGCGTCGGCGACGCGCAGGCCCTGCACGCCCTTGACCCGCAGCCGCGGGTCCAGCGGCTTCGAGTCGTCGTCGACGGCGCCCATCTTCACCGAACCCGCCGGGTGGTAGACGGTGTTGTGGGTGCGCTTGATGTAGTCGGCGATCTCGTCGTCGGTCTGCACGTCCTTGCCCGGGAAGAGCTCCTCGCCGGCCCACTCCTGCATCGCCGACTGCGCGACGATCTTGCGGGCCAGCTTGATGCCCTCGGTCATGACGCGCATGTCGTGGCCGTCCGGGTCGGTGAAGTACTTCGGGTCCACCTTGGCCTTGTCCCGGAAGTCCTTGCTGCGCAACCGGACCGTGCCGGTCGAGCGGGCGCGGGTGACGTTCGGGGTCAGGCAGAAGGAGTTCTCCGAGGTCGGGTAGCCCTGCCGCACGGTGTGCATGTCGAAGGGCACCGAACCGTAGTGGAACATCAGGTCGGGCCGGTCCAGCCCCTCCTCGGTCCGGGTGAAGATGCCGATCTCCCACCACTGGGTGGAGTCCTCCACCATCGGCTTCTTGGCCTCCCAGCTGATCACGCCCTCGGGGTGGTCCTCCAGGGTGGAGCCGACGCCGGGGGAGTCGACCAGCACGTCGATGCCGAACTCGCGCAGGTGCTCGGCCGGGCCGATGCCGGAGAGCATCAGCAGCTTCGGCGTGTCGATCGCACCGGTGGAGAGCACGACCTCCTTGCGCGCGGTGATCGTCTTGGAGTGGATCAGGTCGTCGCTGAGGTACTCCACACCGGTGGCGCGGGTGCCGTCGAAGGTGACCTTCTTGGCCCAGGCGTTGGTGCGGATCTCGAGGTTCGGCCGGTCCATGATCGGGTGCAGGTAGGACACCGACGACGAGGAGCGGGTGCCGTCCTGCTTGGCGTTGATCTGGAACCAGTTGGCGCCGTGGGTGACCGTCCTGCCCGAGTTGAACTCGGTGGTCGGGATGCCCTGCTGCTCGCAGGCCTCCAGCAGCGCCGCGCCGGTCGGGTCCTTCGGCGGGACCGAGCGGATGGTCACCGGGCCGGAGCGGCCGTGGTGCTCACCCGGTCCGTCGTTGGTCTCCAGCCGCTTGTACAGCGGGAACACGTCTTTCGAGCCCCAGCCGGGCAGGCCCATCGACTCCCACTCGTCGAGGTCCTCGGCCGGAGCCCAGAACGCGATGCAGGAGTTGTGCGAGGAGCAGCCGCCGAGCACCCGGGCGCGGGCGTGGCGCATGAAGGAGTTGCCGTTCTCCTGCGGCTCGATGAGGTAGTCCCAGTCGTAGCCGGACTCCAGCAGCGCCATCCACTTCTTGAGCTCGAGGACGTTGCTGTCGCCGACGTCGGACGGGCCGGCTTCGAGCAGGCACACGGTGGTGTCGGGGTCCTCCGACAGCCGGGCCGCGACCGCCGCACCGGCGCTGCCGCCGCCCACCACGACGTAGTCGAACTGATCGGTCATGGTCATTCCTTTCAGAACTCAGACGAGGGACGTGTTCTCGTCGCCCGCGGTGTCCTGTTCGGACGCCGCGTGGTCGGCGAGCACACCCACCTTGTGCCGCTGGACGAACCAGTAGTAGGCGAAACCGCCCACGGCCGCGATGCCGACGAACAGCACCGAGCTGTACTGCAGGTACCAGTGGTACGGCGGTTCTGCGTTGTAGACGTCCTTGCGGGGCCACGCGAGGTTGATCGACATGCCCAGACCCCACAGCACGGCCAGGACGTTGACGGGCAGGCCGAACTTGCCGAGGCTGAACCGGCCCTCCTCCTTGACCGGCTTCCACTTCCCGCGCAGGCGCGCGACCAGCATCGGGACGGTCACCAGCAGGTAGGAGATGTAGATGAGGATGATCGCCAGCGAGGTGATGGCGGTGAAGATCTGCGGCTGACCGATGTTGACCAGCAGCAGCACGACGGCCACCACGCCGATGAACACCGCGGGGGCGACCGGGGTCTGGAAGCGCGGGCTCACCCGGGCCAGCAGCTTGCCCGCGGGCAGCGCGTTGTCGCGGGCCATGGCGAACATGATGCGGATCGCGGCGGTGTGCACGGCCAGCACGCAGACGGTGATCGCCACGAAGATCGCCAGCAGGAACAGCCGGCCGACGAACGGGCCGAGCGCGTCGCTGAGCACGAACTGCAGACCGGACTCGGCGAGCTCCGGGGCGCTGAAGTCGCGGGTGGCCATCATGCCGAACAGCAGGATCAGGCCGCCCAGCACGAACGAGGCGATCAGCGCGCGCAGGATGGCGCGCGGGGCGTTCTTGTGCGGGTCGATCGACTCCTCGCCGAGGGACGCGGCGGTGTCGAAGCCGTACATGACGTAGGACGAGGCGATCCCGGCGACGAGGAAGGCGCTCAGGTAGCTGCCGCCGTAGGCCGCTTCGGTGCCGTTGGTGTCGAGGATGACCGTCGGCGGGTTCACCACGACCAGCGCCAGCGCGATGATCAGCAGCACCGCGGCCGCGAGCTCGATGAACACGCCGGTGGAGTTGATCTGCGCCATCAGCTTGACGCCGTAGGCGTTGACCAGCGTGGTGAACAGGATCAGCACCAGGGCCAGCAGCACCGCGTTGACCGCGGAGTCGGTGGCGTCGGAGCCGTCACCGACGAGCTGGAAACCGGACCAGATCTGCGGCAGCGTGTTCTGGTAGGCCAGCGCCGTGGCCGAGATCGACACGATCGAGGCCAGCAGCATCATCCAGCCCGCCAACCAGCCGACGTGCGGGCCGCCCAGCTTCTTGGCCCAGTTGTAGATGGAACCGGCGATCGGGTACCGCGATGCCAGCTCGGCGAAACTCAACGCCACCAGCAACTGCCCGAGGAACACGATCGGCCAGGACCACACGTAGGCGGGTCCGCCGAAGCCGATGCCGAAGTACGAGAGTTGGAAGGCGCCGGTGAGCACCGAGATGTAGCTGATGCCCGCGGCGAAGGTGTGGAAGCTGCCGAGGCTTCTCTTCAACTTGTTGGTGTAGCCGAACTCGTTGAGCCCGGCGTCGTGATTGGTGGTGGGCGCGCTCATGCCCCGAACTCCTTCCCCGGCCGACCCCTCCCGCCGGGAGGCAGGAGCGACGACGCGGGTTGGTTGTTTGCTAGCGCGAAATCCCTCGTCCCACAATGCTTTTGCGGGCGGTGCGGCGGAACGCTGTCCGCCGCACCGAACACAGGATTCCTTTCCTTACTTCGCGGAGAACCAGTTCTGCGGACCGGGCCGCAGGTTCTGGTACACGTGCTTGGCCTCCTGGTACTCGCCGAGACCGGCGCGGCCCAGTTCGCGTCCGATGCCGGACTGCTTGAAGCCGCCCCACTCGGCCTGCGGGAGGTACGGGTGGAAGTCGTTGATCCAGACGGTGCCGTGCCGCAGCCGGTTGGCCACCCGCTGCGCCTTGGCCGGGTCGCCGGTGAACACCGCACCGGCCAGGCCGTAGTGCGTGTCGTTGGCGATGCGGATCGCGTCGTCCTCGTCGGTGAAGCGCTCGACGGTCAGCACCGGGCCGAAGGATTCCTCGGTCACCGCGTAACTTCCCTGCTTCACCTCGTCGAGAACCGTGGGCAGGTAGTAGTGCCCGTTGGCGTAGCGCTCGCCCTCGGGCCGCTCGCCGCCGGTGCGCAGGACAGCGCCCTCGGAGACGGCCTTCTGGACGTAGTCGTCGACCTTCTGCAGGTGCGCGGCCGAGATCAGCGGGCCGGTCTCGGCGTCGTCGTCGAACGGGCCGCCGATGCGGATCTGCTCGGCGCGGCGGACGATCTCGTCGACCAGCGCGTCGTGCAGCTCGTCCTGCACGATCAGCCGGGCGCCCGCGGAGCAGACCTGGCCGGAGTGCAGGAAGATCGCGGTCAGCGCGAAGTCCACTGCGGTGTCGAAGTCGGCGTCGGCGAAGACCACGTTGGGGTTCTTGCCGCCGAGTTCGAGGGCGACCTTCTTGACGGTGGGCGCGGCCATCGCCGAGATCTTGCGGCCGGTGTGCAGGCCGCCGGTGAACGAGATCAGGTCCACGTCGGGGTGCTCGGCCAGCACCGAGCCGACCTCGGAACCGCTGCCCAGCACCAGGTTTCCGACACCGGCGGGCAGACCGGCCTCCTCCAGCGCGCGCATCAGCAGGATCGCGGTGGCGGGGGTGAGCTCGCTGGGCTTGAGGATGAAGGTGTCGCCGGCGGCGATGGCGGGCGCGACCTTCCAGGCCACCTGCAGCAGCGGGAAGTTCCAGGGGGTGATCATCCCGCAGACGCCGACCGGCTCGTACTGCACGCGGCTGATCGCGTCCGGCGTGCCGGTGTCGACGAGGCTGCCCGCGTCGGTGCCGGCGATCTTGCCGAAGTACCGGAAGCAGGCGGCGATGTCGTCCATGTCGTACTCGCTCTCCACCAGGCGCTTGCCGGTGTCGAGCGATTCGGCGCGGGCGAACTCGTCCTTGTCGCGGACCAGGATGTCGGCGACGCGCAGCAGCAGGTCGCCGCGGTCCCAGGCGGAGCCGGTGGACCAGGTGCCCTCGTCGAAGGCGCGGCGCGCGGCGGCGACGGCCTGCTCGGCGTCCGCGCGACCGCCCTCGGAGACGGTGGCGACCAGCTGCCCGTCAGCGGGGCAGTGGATCTGCCGGGTGCGGCCGTCGGCGGCCGGGACCCACTTGCCGTCGATGTAGCACGTGGCTGCCGAATTGTCTGCTTGCGGCATGGCTCTTCCCCGTAAAGTCGCTTGTGTGTCCGCGTCCTCGTCCGCGCGTGGAACACGCACCGCCCCGGGCGGCGAGTTCACAATGCGGCGGACGTCGATTCGTCGCCACGCGAATCCGCACCGGGTGATGATGCGGAGCAATTCGCCGAATGGTGCCGTCCTCGGCACGCATCGGTCTCGAATTCACCTCCTGGTGTTCCATTCGGTGGCTTTCGGGCGCGTTTTCTCCCATTCCGCGCGACGCAATTCTTTCCCGCCTCGCGGAGCCTTTGGCTGCGCTGCCGGGAGAGGACACTAACACCATTGATGTACATCTGTACATCATCTGCTGGTCGATGACGTTCGACCTCGTGGAAAAATGCGTTCTGAACTGGTCAAACGTCTGGTCGGTGACGTGGACCGCATCGGTATCGACCGCGACGTGGCAAGCTGGATCTCCGGATGGGCCGAACGCCCCAGGCCCTTCCTCCGGCCCCGCCACCCGGATGCCGATGACGTTCACGCGCCGTGACAGGGGAGGAACACCGAGCGCATGTCGACCACGCAGCCCGCGCCGCCCGCTCGCCGCAAGGACCCCGACCGCCGCGAGCGCATCGCGCGCGCCGCGATCGAGGTCGTCGCCGAACGCGGCGTCGAGAAGCTCACGCACCGCAGCGTCGCGGCTGCCGCGGGGGTCCCGCTCGGTTCCACCACCTACTACTTCGCGACCCTCGACGACCTGCTCGCCAGCGCCCTGCGGCAGGCCGCCGAGGACGACGTCGAGAACATGCGCAGGTGGGCCGACGGGCTCGAACCCGGCTGCGACCTGGCCGAAGCGCTCACCGACCTGGTGCTGCACTACCTCGGGGAAGCCCGCGCGCAGACCGCCGTCGAGCACCAGCTCTACATCGCCGCGCTGCACAAGCCGGCCTTGCGCCAGGTGAGCCAGGAGTGGGACACCTGGCTGGCCGAGCTGTTCGCCTCCTACACCGACGAGACCACCGGCCGGGCCCTGTCGGTGCTGTTCTGCGGTTGGCAGCTGCAGGGGATCGTCCGGGAATCGGTGCCGAGCCGAGATGAAATCGAGACTACTTTTCGGCGGATGCTGCAACCGGGCGCGAAAACCTGATTCCAACAGGCATTTCAGGGCGGGTGTCCGGATGGTCAACATCGGATGTCCGTTGCATTGCACCGGAATCGGGGCAGTTGATCTCAATGGCCTCGGCGAGGAAGATGGACCCATAGCGATCCGTGGCATCGGTGTTCGGTGATGTCGTCGAAGTTGTCGGTTTCGGCCCGGCGGGCGCATCAGCGGAGGAATCACCGGTGGCGCACGGACTTGCCGCGTCGGGGCGTGGCTCGCTCCCAGCACAATTGATCAACTCAGGTGGGGTGAGACCGTGGGGCACATCGAAGACCGCGAACTGGTACCGCTGAAGGCCGATTTCGACACCGTCTGGTACGGATACCGGCGTTCGCAGGTGAAGTTCTACATCCAGCAGACCGAGGCCGAGCTGCGGCTGGTCACCGAGGACCGGGACTCGGCGTTAAGCCAGGTCAACGAGCTGTCCGCGCAGCTCGACCAAGCGCGGGCGCAGGTCGAGGAGCTCAAGCGCGAGCTCGACGCGCAGGCGCAGGAACCCATCTCGATGGACGCGCTGTCCGACCGCATGCGCCGCATGGTCCGGCTCGCGCAGGACGAGGCGCAGGAGATCGTGGCCAGCGCCCAGGCGGCCTCGGAGCACGAGTGGGCGCGGTCCGAGCAGGCCGCCGCCGAGCTGCGCAACCGCTACGAGAAGCTCGTCGCCGAGGCCGATGAGTGGCGTCGCCAGTCCGAGGAGCAGCGCAACGACATGATCGCGCGCACCCGCTCCGAGGTGCAGGAGATGGCCAAGCAGGCCGAGCAGCAGCGCAGGCAGCTCGACGCCGAGGCCGAAGACCGCCGTGTCCAGGTGGAGCACGACTTCGAGACGTCCATGGCAGCCCGCCGCGAGGAGGCCATGCGCATCCTGGCCGAGCGCGAGCAGGCCAGCCGGGAGGAGGCCCAGCGCCGCGTCCGCGAGGCCACGGCCGAGGGCGAGCGCCGGATCGTGCGGGCCGACGAGTACTCGGCGACGATGCTCAAGACCCGGCAGCAGCTGGCCGAGCAGGTGCGCACCGCGCAGCAGATCCTGGGCAACGCCGAACCGTTCCTGGTGGCCACCGAGACCGGTTCGGACACCGAGGCTTCGGACGCCTACGTGACCGGAACCGTCCACAGTGGAGAAACCGACGTGGACGTCCCGAAGCAGCGCGACGAGGAGCCGCTGCCGCAGGAGGCCGACGCCACCGTCTGAGGTGACCGCGTCACCCGGGGTGCGCAACCGCGCGCACCCCGGGTGAGCGACGGGCCGCCCGCCCGGCACCCGGTGGGCGGCCCCTTGCTGCGCGCGGGGGACGTGTCGAGAACACGCCGCGCGCTTCCCGGTGCTCCGCCCGGCTGGCTATGTTGCTCCGATCGTCGTGCTCACGGGAGGTCGGATGAACTGGCGCGGATGGGGGACCATCGCCGCGGCCTGCGCGTTGACGCTGGTCGGGATGCCCGCGGAGGCGGCCCCTCCGGATGGGCTCGCGCAGCGGCTGGAGCGGGTGCCGGGCCTGACGGTGGTGGGCGAACGGCCCACCGAACCGGGATTCCGGTTGTTCGACCTCACCTTCGCCCAGCCGGCCGATCACCGGCACCCCGAGGCCGGGACGTTCCAGCAGCGGCTCACGCTGCTGCACCGCGACACCTCCCGCCCGACCGTGCTCCACACGACCGGCTACGGGCTGCCCACCAGCACCTACCGCACCGAACCGACGCAGCTGGTCGACGGCAACCAGATCGCGCTGGAGCACCGCTTCTTCACCCCGTCGCGGCCGGAACCCGCCGACTGGAACGATCTCGACATCTGGCAGGCCGCCACCGACGAGCACGAGGTGATCTCGGCGCTGCGCGGGATCTTCGATCGGCAGTGGATCACCACCGGTGCGAGCAAGGGCGGCATGACGGCGGTCTACCACCGCCACTTCTACCCGGACGACGTGGACGGAACCGTTGCGTACGTCGCACCGAACGATGTGGACAACGCTCACGACGCGTACGACGGGTTCCTCTCATCGGTCGGTACCGATCCAGCGTGTCGCGAGGCGCTGACGGCCGTGCAGCGGGAGGCGCTGATCCGCCGGCCGGAGATGATCGCGAAGTTCCAGGCCTTCGCCGACGAGCAGCGGATGACCTTCGACCGGATCATCGGCGACATCGACCGCGGCCTGGAGCTGGTCGTGCTCGACGCGCCGTGGAGCTTCTGGCAGTACCGCGGCCAGCAGGACTGCGGGCAGGTCCCGGCGCCGACCGCGAGCACCGACGAGATCTACCGCTTCCTGGACGAGACGGTCGAGTTCGCGTTCTACACCGACCAGGGCATGGAGCCCTACGCGCCGTACTACTACCAGGCCGGAACGCAGCTGGGCTGGCCCGACGTCTCCGACGAGCCGCTGGCCGACCTGCTGCACCACCGGGAGCTGAGCCAACCGCGCAACCTGGTGCCGCGCGAGATCCCGATGGAGTTCGAGCCGGGAGTCATGGGCGAGGTCGACGACTGGGTCCGCAGCCGCGGCTCGGAGCTGATGTTCGTCAACGGCCAGAACGACCCGTGGAGCGCCGAACCGTTCGAGCCGAGCCCGCTGGACTCGCACTCGTACCTGGTGCCGGGCGCCAACCACGGGGCCGACATCGCGGGACTGCCCGCCGACCGGCGGGCGGAGGCCGAGGCGACGGTGCGCCGCTGGGCCGGGGTGGAGGCTCCGGAGCTGCGCAGCACGTCGCTGGACCAGCGGCGGGTGGAGCGTCATCCGCTCTGACGCGACCCGCTCTCGGCGAACGTCCGGTCGTAGAGGCCGATCAGGAAGTCGTGGGCGGGCCGCTCGACCACCTCGGTCAGCGCCCAGCCCACCGCGGTGCCGGTGACCAGCACCGCCAGGGTCTGCAGCAGCGGCGGCACGCCGCTGACGTCGAGGTAGTGCAGCAGGACGTAGCCGATGGTCTGGTGGGACAGGAACACGCCGTAGGAGATCCCGGCGAACCAGGTCGCCGCGCGCGCCGCCGCGGGCGGCAGCGGCCAGTCCGGGCCGCAGGCCACCAGCGTCAGCACCAGCAGCCCGATCCAGACGGCGATGGTCGAACCCCAGTCGCAGTCCAGCGCGCCGTCGGGGAGCCGGATGTAGTTGTGCACGGCCTGGGCGCCCATGCAGGCCGCGAGCAGCAGCGCGAAGTGGCCGCGCCCGAGGCGGCCGGTGGAGACCATCCAGATCGCGACCCCGGCGACGAACAGGTGCCAGCGGTGCGCGCCGAAGCCGTCCACCAGCATCCGGTAGGTCTCGGGCACCCCGGAGATGCGCAGGTGCCACTGGGCGAGCGGGAGCAGTACAGCTGTCCACATCACCCAGACGATCTTGTTGCCGTGGCCCCACTTGGTGGCGAACAGCAGCGCGGCGAAGGTGAACCCCATCAGCTGCAGCGGGACCGTCCAATGTGAACCGTCCAGGAAGGCGTACTCCAGCGGCTTCCAGTTCCACAGCATGAGCAGGTGGTGCACCAGGTCGGCGCCGCTGGGCTCGATCCACGCGGGTGGTCGCAGGAACCGCAGGACCAGCCAGATCAGCACCACCGCGCCGACGAACGGCGGTACCAGCCGCGCCATCCGCTTCCACCAGTACCGGCGCAGGCTGCCGCGCCCGATGGTGGCCGCCGCGAAGTACGCCGAGATCACCAGCAGCAGGCTCGCGCCCACCTGGTACGGGAAGGTCAGCACGCGCGGGGAGAGCTCGGGGTGAGTCACCGTGCTCATGTGGGTCGCGTGGTAGAGCATCACCAGCACCACGCACGCCGTGCGCACCACGTCCCAGCTGACCTTCCGGGTGCTGCGCCGCGTTGGCGCCGCGGTGGTGAGTTCCTGCACGCTCGCTACCTCGAAGGTCGGTTTCGTCCGAAAGAAACCCCTGGTAGAGGTGGGTTTCGAGCGGACAGTCTAGCTTCCTGGGCTGTTCGGGCGACCCGGGGTGCGAGCCAGCAGCGCGAAGCTCAGCGGTTCGGTGACGCGCAGGTCCTCGGAGGTGGCGTCGGGTCTCCAGTCGGAGGCGGGCACCGCGCCCGGGTCGACCGCTTCGAGGCCTTCGAGGGACGACATCAGGCTCGCCCGGTCCCGGAGCGCCGGGGGCGGGCAGCCGGGCAGCGCGGCGAGCAGGTCGCGCGCCTGCTGCGGCGCGAACTCGTCGGTGAGGTGCGACAACGCCAGGAACGACCCGGGCGCCAGCGCGCCGGTGTAGCCGCGGATGACCTCGGCGGGGTGGTGGTGCTCCCCGAACAGGTGGGCCACGCCGAACAGCAGCACCGCCACCGGGCGATCGAGGTCCAGCAGCCGCCGGGTCGGTTCGGCGGCCAGCACCGCGTTCGGATCGCGCACGTCGGCGTGCACCATCGCGGCGTTGCCGCTGCCGCTCAGCAGGAGTTCTCCCTGGGTGGCGGCGAGGTGCTCGTTGTCGACGCAGACCACGGGGGAGTCGGGGGCGATCTCGTGCGGGCCGCCCGCGGTGGGGATGCCGGAGCCGAGGTCGAGGAACTGGTCGACGCCGTGCTCGAGGCAGGTGCGGATCATCCGCCGCAGGCAGTCGCGGTTGGCCAGCGCGTCGAGCCGGGCCGAGGGGGCGGCGGCGAGGATGCGGCGGGCCAGCGCCCGATCGGCGGCGAAGTTGCTGCCGCCGCCGAGCAGGTAGTCGTGGACGCGCGCGTCGCTCGGGCGGTCCAGGTCGAGCGTCCTGGTGATCATCGGTCAGCCGCCAAGGTGTCCGCGGGTAACTTCACTGCTGCGTAGCGTAGTGATCGCACCTCGTACTGATCAGGTGAAAAATCCGCAGCGCAGTGACGCAGCGTCACCTCTCTGGAGTAGTGCGCAAGATCTGCGAACGGCCCTCGCTCCGTTCCGCGAGTGGGCGAAAAATGCGTTTCCAGTTCTGTGAAAAACCGAAAGAACTACTGCCGGAACTGGCCGAGTGGTGTCCGGATTGAAGATCGAATAAGGCGTTGGTTGGCACATTGAGGCGAGCATCACCCAAAAGAGAGTCATCGGCTGTATGCTCTCCGTTACTATCTGCTTCGCGTACCCGCGCGCCCAAGCGAGCCCCCACCCCGCATCCGGCGATGAGGAACCGTTGATGTCGACCGACAACCCCGTGCCCCGAGGAGAGTTCCCTTACCGGTATCCGGTGGTCGTCGCGTTCCTGCTGACCCTGGGGCTGTCCGGCGCGCTGCTCGGCTGGGCGCTGTTCCAGGGCCCGCTCGAAACCCCCATCGCCGCCGTGGGCGCGCTGCTCGTGCTCGCCCTGTCGGCGGCCGTCGGCGGAGTCGTGCGCGGCGTCCAGATGACCCGCCACTACCGGCTCGCCGCCACCAGGATGAACAGCGACCTCGTGCGGCTGGCCGACGAGGCGCTGCCCACCCTCGCCCGCGACCTGCGCGCCGGAGCCGGGGCCGAGGAAGCGGCCAAGGAGCTCAACCAGAGCTTCGGCATCCCCCACCGCCGCGTCATCAAGGCGCTGTCGAAGGAACTGGCCGCCGGCGAGAAGCTGCGCGCCGCAGCCCTGTCCACCTGCTCCAACGCCGCCGGCCGGGTGCAAGCGCTGGCCACCGGCATGCTCGCCGACCTGCGCGAGATGGAAGGCAGGCACGAGTCCGAGGACGTGCTCGCCGACCTGCTCAAGCTCGACCACAGCACCGCCCAGGCCGGGCGGCTGGCCGACAGCATCGCGGTGCTCACCGGCGCGCGCAGCGGACGCCGCTGGAGCAAGCCGATCGTGATGGAGAGCGTGCTGCGCGGCGCGATGGGCCGGATCAGCGCCTACCAGCGGATCCGGTTGCACTCCACCAGCACCGTCGCCGTCGTCGGCTACGCGGCCGAGGGCGTGATGCACGCGCTCGCCGAGATCATGGACAACGCCACCAAGTTCTCCCCGCCCACCGAAGAGGTGCACGTCTACGTCGAAGAGGTGCACAGCGGCGTGGTCGTCACCGTCGAGGACAGCGGTCTGGCGATGAGCGAGGCCGCGCTCACCCGCGCGCAGCAGGCGGTCTCGGACACCCCGCTGGACCTCGCCGAGCTCGCCGGCAGCAGGCTGGGCCTGGCCGTGGTCGGCTGCCTGGCGCGCAAGCACGAGCTGTCGGTGTCCTTCCGCGGCTCGGCGCGCGGCGGGACCGGCGTGGTCGTGATGATCCCGCAGAAGCTGATCACCCAGCCGCGCGCCGAACCCGAACTCCCCGCCGAGGAACCCGTCGAGCACACCCTCGACCCCCACGCCGAA
This sequence comes from Saccharopolyspora ipomoeae, assembly GCF_029952525.1. Taxonomy (GTDB): domain Bacteria; phylum Actinomycetota; class Actinomycetes; order Mycobacteriales; family Pseudonocardiaceae; genus Saccharopolyspora; species Saccharopolyspora ipomoeae. The sequence goes on along the minus strand of NZ_JASAOF010000007.1, from coordinate 150,132 downwards.
ACCCCCTCGGAGACCACCGATCCCGGCGAGCTCCCCAAGCGACGCCGGGGGAGCACCCTGACCGCAGTGCGCAAGGCCCCGGCCCCCAAGCGGGCCGAGGGCGAGCGGCCGGACGCGGGAGCGCGCTTCGGCGCGTTCTCCCGGGCCCGCCGCGACGAATCGTCCACATCGGACGAGGACACCCGATGAACCCCCCCGACAGCCCCGATTGGAGGTGTGGGACCGCGGGTCACCCCGCCCGCCGTCCCGCAGCCGCGATGACCATCGACACCCACGAGCTCGACTGGATGCTGGAGAACCTGCTGCAGAACACCCCCGGCAGCAGACACGCGCTGGTGCTGTCCAAGGACGGTCTCAAGCTCTGCCACACAGCGGGTCTCGGGCCTGATCAGGCGGACCAGCTCTCGGCGATCGCGTCCGGGATCCAGAGCCTGTCCTACGGTGCGTCGGTCGAGTTCGGCGACGGCAGCGGGGGAGTGCGGCAGTCGATGACCGAGTTCTACGGCGGCGTGCTGTGCATCGTCGAGGCCGGGTTCGGCGCCCACCTCGCGGTGCTGGCCTCCGACGAGGCCGACGTGGGCATCATCGGCCACAACATGAACGAGCTCGTCGAGCAGATCGGCGAGCACCTGCGGAGTCCGAACCGGGTCGAGGTCTCATGACGCGGCGGCTGCTCGACGACGAGAACCCGGACCGGCTCTACATCGTCACGGGCGGCCGCACCCGTCCCGCCGACGACGCGTTCGACCCGGTGACCCTCGTGGTCACCGAGGGGGAGCCGACCCCGGGCATGCAGTCCGAGCACGCCGCCATCCTGCGACTGGCGCGCTCGCCGATCTCGGTGGTCGAACTCGCCGCCGAGCTCCGGCTGCCGGTGAGCGTCGTGCGCATCCTGCTCGGTGATCTCCAAGCGCTGGGCAAGATCACCGCGCGGCACCCCTCCGCCCGGCGCGACCCGTCGGACATCCCGACCCCGGATTTCCTGGAGCAGGTGCTAGTTGGACTTCGCAACATCTGACCGCGTCCCGCTGCGCGCCACCGCCGCGGACGGGCTCAAGATCGTCGTCATCGGCGGTTTCGCGGTCGGCAAGACCACCCTCGTGCGCTCGGTCAGCGAGATCCGGCCGCTGGAGACCGAGGAGACCATGACCGTCGCCAGCGTCGGCGTGGACTCCACCGCGGGCGTCGGCGCCAAGAGCACGACCACCGTGGCCTTCGACTTCGGGCGTATCACGCTCAACGAGCGGATGGTGCTGTACCTGTTCGGCGCGCCCGGACAGGAGCGGTTCTGGTTCATCTGGGACCAGCTGTTCAGCGGCTGCCTCGGCGCGGTCGTGCTGGTGGACTCCCGGCGCATCGCCGACTGCTGGTACGCCATCGACCGCCTGGAGGAGCGCGGGACGCCGTTCGTGGTGGCGCGCAACAACTTCGGCGTCCCCAAGCACAGCCTGGAGCAGGTGCGCGACTCGCTGGACCTGCCCGGGGACGTGCCGATGCTCGACTGCGACGCCCGCGACCGCGAGTCCAGCAAGCGGGTGCTGGTGCGACTGGTGGAGCACCTGCGCGAGATGTCGCTGGCCCGGAGGCCGTGATGGACCCGGGAGTGAGCGCGACCCCGTTCTTCGGCGAGCGGTTCCACCGCGACCCGGCCGCGGTGTACCGGCGGCTGCGGCGCGAGCACGGCCCGGTCGCCCCGGTTCAGCTGGAGGGCGGCGTCCCGGCGTGGTCGGTCCTCGGCTACCGCGAAGTGCACTACGTGGTGGGCAATCCCGAGCTGTTCAGCCGCGACCCGCGCCGCTGGAACCAGTGGCACCGCGTCCCGGAGGACTGGTCGCTGCGCGCCTACGTCGAACCCCGCCCCTCGGCGCTGCTGGCCGACGTCGCCGAGCACCGGACGAGGGGTGTGGCGGTGCACGAAGCGCTGGCGGCCGTGGACCGGTTCGAGCTGGCCTCCTCGGTGGAGCGGATCTGCGACCGGCTCATCGACCGGTTCGCCGGACGCGGTTTCGCCGATCTCGTCGTGGAGTACACCCACCAGATCCCGCTGCTGGCGATGGCCGAGATCTACGGCCTGCCCGACGACGACGCCCCGATGCTCACCCACGACGTGGCCCTGTCCGGGCAGGAGGGGGAGGAGGCGGTGCGCGCGCACGAGCGCACCGTGGCCCGGATGCTGCGGCTGGTCCGCGAGCGCCGCGCCGACCCGTCCGACGACCTGGTCTCGCACCTGGTGCTGCACCCGGTCGGGCTCTCCGAGGACGAGATCGCCGCGGACCTGTTCATCGCGCTCGGCAAGGCGCATCTGACCACATCGGACTGGATGGGCAACGCGCTGCGGCTGATGCTCACGGAGGCGCGCTTCGCCATCGACCTCGCGGGCGGGCGCAGCAGCGTCGGCCACGCGCTCAACGAGGTGCTCTGGGAGGACACGCCCACCCAGAACCACGTGGGCCGCTGGGCCACCCGGGACGTCCAGCTCGGCGGCAAGTCCATCCGTCGGGGCGATCTGCTGGTCCTGGGCCTGGCTGCGGCCAACGCCGACCCGCAGATCCGCCCGCACGGCCACGAGGGCGCGCTCGGCAACCACGCCCACCTCTCGTTCAGCCACGGCGAGCACGGCTGCCCGCACGCCGCTCAGGAGATCGCCCGCACCATCACCACCACCGGCATCGAGGTCCTCCTCGACCGCCTCCCCGACACCGCCCTGGGAGCCCACCCCGGCGACCTCACCTGGCGCCCCTCGGTCCTCATGCGAGGTCTGACGTCGTTGCCGGTGACGTTCTCCCCGCACTAGGCGCCCGCGCGGTGACGCGATTTCAATGGAAATCAGGTCCCTGAGTTCCATTGAAATCGCGTCACCCCGAGTCAGAGCCAGCGGTAGCGGCGTTCCGGGCGGCCGGTTCCTCCGTAGCGCAAGTGGACTTCCGCGCGGCCCGATTCGACGAAGTGCTCCAGGTACTTCCGGGCGCTGACCCGCGAGAGTTCCGTCGCCTCGGCGCATTCGGCGGCCGAGAGGTCGCCGCCGTCGGTGGAGCGGGCGCGGAGGATGTCCTCGACGATGCGGGAGGTCTCCGGCGACAGGCCCTTCGGGGGCGTGACGGCGCGGGTGCGGGTGCCGAAGAGGCGGTCGACGTCCTGCTGCGCGGTGGCGGCGTCGCCGGGCATGTCCGCCAGCGCGCGGTGCACCGAGCGGAAGCTCTCCAGGCGTTCCCGCAGCGCCTCGTAGCTGAACGGCTTGATCAGGTAGTGCAGCGCGCCGCCGTGGATCGCGCCCCGCACGGTCTCCAGGTCGCGGGCGGCGGTGATCACGATGACGTCCGGGTCCGCCGACGGCCGGCCGCGCAGCTGCCGCAGCACCGACAGGCCGTCGAGGTCGGGCAGGTAGATGTCGAGCAGCACCAGGTCCGGCCGCAGCTCGTCGACGGCCACCACCGCGTCGGCCCCGGTGTGCGCGGTGCCGACGACCTCGAAGCCCTCGACCCGCGAGACGTAGCCGCTGTGGACCTTGGCGACCATGAAGTCGTCGTCGACCACCAGCACTCTGATCATGCCGCCTCCAGGGGGAGTCGGGCGGTGAACACCGCGCCGTCGGCGTTGTGCACCTCCACGGATCCGCCGCGGCGGCGGCAGATCTGGCGCGTCAGCGCCAGGCCCAGCCCGCGCTCGCCGCCGCGCGCCGCCTTGGTGGTGAACCCGTGCCGGAACACCTCCTCGACGATCTCCGGCGCCACACCGGGACCGGAATCCCGCACCACGACGGTGATCTCGTCGGTGTGGTGCAGCTCGACCTCGATCCACGCGTCCCGAGTGGACTCCAGCGCGTCGAGCGCGTTGTCGACGAGGTTGCCGAGCACGGTGACGACGTCGGCGGAGAGCCCCTCGTCGATCTCGCCGAGGGACCCGTCCTCGCCGAGCCGCAGCCCCACGCCGCGCTCGGCGGCCAGGCTCGACTTGGCGATGAGCAGCGCCGCCGTGGCCGGGTCGTGCACGCGGGCGGTGACCTCGGCGTGCCAGCGCTCGCTGTGGTGGCTGATGCGCTGCACGTAGCGCTGCAGCTCCTCGTACTCGCCGAGCTCCACCAGCCCGGAGATGGTGTGCAGCCGGTTGGAGAACTCGTGGGCCTGCGCCCGCAGCGTGTCGGTGGTGTCGCGGTGCACCGCCAGCTCGCGCTGCAGGTCGACCAGCTCGGTGCGGTCGCGCATGGTCACCACCGCGCCGACCGCCGAGATCGGCATCCGGTTGAGCACCACGACCCGGCCCCGGCGCAGCACGATCTGGTCCACCCCGTCGGAGCGCCCGGTGAGCACGTCGCGCGCCCGGTCGCCGAGGTCGAGCGAGTCGATGTGGCGGCCGAGGCTGTCGGCGGGCAGCGCGAGCAGCTGCAGCGCCTGGTCGTTGACCAGCGTGATCCGGTTCTGCTCGTCGACGCCGACGACCCCCTCGCGCACCCCGTGCAGCAGCGCCTCGCGGTGCTCGACGAGCCGGGTGATCTCCTGCGGTTCCAGCCCGAGCGTCTGGCGCTTGACCCGGCGCGCCAGCAGCACCGACCCGGCGATGCCGAGGAACGCGGCGAAGGCCAGCAGCGCCAGCGGGTTCTCCGGCGCGTTGCGCAGGCCCTGCAGCAGGTCGGGGGTGTTGCGACCGGCGGAGACGACGCCGACGATCCGCGCGTCGTTGGAGATCACCGGCACGTGCGCCACGAGCGTGCCGGTGCCGTCGGCCTCGACCTCGCCGACCCACGCCGCACCGCGCAGCACGGTCGACTCGCCCAGCGGGAGCGGCTGGCCGCGCTGCCCGGGATCGGGCGAGGTGAGCACGCGCCCGCCCGCGTCGGCGATGATCACCTGGTCGGCGCCGGAGAGGCTCCGCGCGCTCTCGGCGAGGATCGGCAGCGCGTCCCGCCGGTAGGGGTCCTGCAGGCTGGCCCGGACCATCTCGGTGGCGGCGAGGTCCTCGGCGACCGAGAGCATCTTGCGCCCCTCGCTGGCCCGGAACGCCGCGTCGCTCTGCGACACCGAGTACACCGCGACGGTGCCCAGCAGCACGAGGATGATCAGCAGCTGCCAGCTCAGCAGCTGCCGCGACAAGCTCCCCTGCACACGCAGCACCGCGCACCTCCTCGCGGGAACGTTAACCCGCGCCCGCCGAGAACGGGCAAAGACCCTGGTCACACGCCGCCGAAGGACGATTCGGGCGGCCGGTGCGCGCGTTTCGCGGGTATCGGACGTTGCCGGACCCGGCCCGGTTACAGAAGTTCCGGAAGTGTCGTTACGACGTTAAGGGAGACAGATCACCGACCGGCGGTGCAGCATGAGCCGGCTCACGTTCCGACCACAATGGAGAGGCGGGATTGCCCGTGCGGCTACGCAGCGCGCTGGCTGCGATCGCGGCCGTGCTGCTCGTGCTCCTGGTGCCACCACTGATCAGCACCAGTGCAGACAGCAGCGCAGAAGCGCAGATCCGGGGACTGCGAGTCCTGGTGCCCAACTCACCCGGAGGCGGGTACGACATCACCGCTCGCACCGCGGTCAAGGCGATGGACGACGCCGGTCTGCAGAGCAACACCGAGGTGTTCAACCTCCCCGGCGCCGGCGGCACCGTCGGCCTCGGGCGCGTGGTCAACGAGCGCGGCAACGGCAAGCTCGCCATGTCGATGGGCCTGGGCGTGGTCGGCAGCGTCTACACCAACCACTCGCCGGTGTCGCTGCAGGACACCACGCCGATCGCCAAGCTCGTCGAGGAGTCCAACGTCGTCGTGGTCGGCAAGGACTCGCCGTACCAGAACCTCGACCAGCTCCTCCGGGACTGGAAGGCCAACCCCGGCGGGGTTCCTGTCGGCGGCGGCTCGTCGCCCGGCGGACCCGACCACCTGGCCCCGATGCTCATGGCCAAGGCCATCGGCCTCTCGCCGAAGCAGGTCAACTACGTGCCCTTCGACGGCGGCGGCGAGCTGCTGGCCTCCGTGCTCGGCGGCAAGGTCTCCTTCGGCGTCTCCGGCATCGGCGAGTACCGCGACCAGATCGAGGCCGGTGAGCTGCGCGTGCTGGCCGTCACCGGACCGGAGCGGCTGCCCGGCGTGAACGCGCCGACGCTGATCGAGTCCGGTGTGGACGTCAACTTCACCAACTGGCGCGGCGTCGTCGCCCCGCCGGAGATGAGCGAGCGCGACCGCGCCAAGCTCGTGTCGTTGTTCGAGCGCCTCAACGCCACCCCCGAGTGGAAGGAGGCGTTGCAGCGCAACGGCTGGACCGAGGCGTACGAGCCGGGACCGCAGTTCGGCGAGTTCCTGCGGCAGGAGAACGAGCGGGTGGCCACGGTGCTCGAGGAGTTGGGGCTGGCATGACCGAATCCACGACCACCACGAGCTCCAAGCGCACCTGGCTGCGCGAGCACTCCGAGCTGGGCATCTGCGTGCTGCTGGCGCTGCTGGGCGTGCTGGTGCTCGTCGACGCCGCGTCGATCTCGACCGACTTCACCCAGCGCGGCCCCGTCGGGCCCAAGACCGTGCCGTTCCTCATCGGCGGCCTGCTGCTCGTCGTCGCGGCGCTGCTGGCCCGCGACGTGCTGCGCGGCGGTCGCGGCGAGTCCGAGACCGGCGAGGACGTCGACCTCACCGCACCCAGCGACTGGCGGACGGTGCTGCTGCTGTCGGCGTCGTTCCTGGCCAACGCGGTGCTGATCAACATCATCGGCTTCCCGCTGTCCGGCATGATCCTGTTCTGGGGCTGCGCCTACGCCCTGGGCAGCCGCAACGCGGTGCGGGACCCGCTGCTGGCGGCGGTGCTGTCGGTGGCGACGTACTTCGTGTTCAACAACCTGCTCGGTGTCCCCCTGCCCGGCGGCCCGCTGATGGGGGTGCTGTAACTGATGGAATCCCTCAACCTGCTGCTCGACGGGTTCGCCACCGCGCTGACCCCGATGAACCTGGTGTGGGCCGCCCTGGGCGTGCTGCTGGGCACCGCCATCGGCGTGCTGCCCGGCATCGGACCGGCGATGGCGGTGGCGCTGCTGCTGCCCGTCACCTACGCCCTGGAACCGACCAGCGCGTTCATCATGTTCGCCGGCATCTACTTCGGCGGCATGTTCGGCGGATCGACCACCTCGATCCTGCTCAACACCCCGGGCGAGAGCTTCTCGGTGATCGCCGCGCTGGAGGGGAACCCGATGGCGCGCAAGGGTCGTGGCGCGCAAGCGCTCGCGACCGCGGCCGTCGGCCACTTCATCGGCGCGATCGTCGGCCTGACCCTGCTGGTGCTGCTGGCGCCGATCGTGGCCGAGCTGGCCGTCGACATCGGCGCACCGGACTACCTGGCGATCACGGTGCTGGCGTTCATCGCGATCACCTCGGTGCTCGGCAAGTCCCGGATCCGCGGATTCGCCTCGCTGCTCATCGGTCTCACGCTCGGCATCATCGGCCTGGACGAGATGACCGGCCAGCAGCGGCTCACCTTCGGGATGCTGCACCTGGCCGACGGCATCGACGTGGTCCTCGTCGCGGTCGGGCTGTTCGCGATCGGCGAGTCGCTGTGGGTCGCCGCGCACCTGCGGCGCAGCAACGCCGAACCGATCCCGGTCGGCCGCGCGCTGCTGTCCGGTTCGGACGTGCGCCGCACCTGGAAGCCGTGGCTGCGCGGCCCGTTCATCGGGTTCCCGTTCGGCGCGGTCCCGGCCGGTGGCGCGGAGATCCCGACGTTCCTGTCGTACGTGACCGAGCGGCGGCTGTCCAAGCACCGCGAGGAGTTCGGCAAGGGCGCGATCGAGGGCGTGGCCGGTCCGGAGGCCGCGGCGAGCGCCTCGGCGGCGGGCACGATGGTGTCGATGCTGACGCTGGGCCTGCCGACCACGGCGGTCGCGGCGGTGATGCTCGCGGCGTTCCAGCAGTACGGCATCCAGCCGGGTCCGCTGCTGTTCGAGCGCGAGTCGGAACTGGTGTGGGCGCTGATCGCCAGCATGTTCATCGGCTCGGTGCTGCTGCTGGTGCTGAACCTGCCGCTCGCCCCGGTGTGGGCGAAGCTGCTGCAGATCCCGCGGCCGTACCTGTACGCGGGCATCCTGTTCTTCGCCAGCGTCGGCGCCTACGCGGTCGGCGGTGACCCGCTGGACCTGCTGGTGCTGTTCGTGATCGGCCTGATCGGCTTCACCATGCGCCGCTACGGCCTGCCGGTGCTGCCCGCGATCATCGCGGTGATCCTCGGGCCGACGTCGGAGCAGCAGATGCGCCGAGCCCTGCAGATCAGCGACGGCGACCTCAGCGGCCTGGTCAACACGCCGTTCTCGATCACCGTCTACTGCATCGTGGCGCTGATCCTGGTGTGGCCGCTGCTGGCCCGCTTCCTGCCCAAGCGCAACCCCGCGCAGGACGAGCCCCAGGAGGGGGAGAAGGTGGAGGTCTAGATCCCCCGGATCTCCACCTCTCAAGAGATGGCCCGGTCGAGACCCCCGTCCGACCGGGCCATCTTCTTTCCTCCCGAGGGGCTTCTCCTCCTGCTGGTATTCAGTTGGCGCAGTGCGGTTTCCGGGAGGTCCCGCCGAGCAGGCGGCGTCCCGCGAGCTGGGCGAAGCGGAGCGCGCGCATCTCATTTCACGTCCGGGCGAGGCCGGCGGCTGACCGGATCGGCGATCGCCGACGTGCGGGTGCGGATCAACGCGCTGCTCGACGCGATTCCGCTGCTGGAGCGCAACATCGAGCACCGGAGACGCGGACGGGGTTCACGTCGCGATGGCCGAGCACCTGGAGGGAACGGCCGCGTTGCCGCGCGGTTTCCTGTCCTGAACCCCGGATGTCGTGCCTGAACGGGTAGCGGCACGCCTTGCGACGAGTAACTACACTTCTCGGGGTGGTGGACTATCGGATCGACGACCTCGCCCGGGCAGCCGGAACGACGGTGCGCAACGTGCGCGTCTACCAGGATCGCGACTTGCTGCCGCCGCCCCGCAAGGAAGGCCGCACGGCGATCTACACCGACGCGCACCTGACCCGGCTCAAGCTGATCATCAGCATGCTGGAGCGCGGATACGCGTTCGCGCAGATCAAGGAGATGCTGGGCGCCTGGGAATCCGGCCGCAGCCTCGGCGAGGTGCTCGGTCTGGAGGAGGCGGTCGCCGACCGGACCTGGGCCAAGGAGCAGCCGCGGACGGTGACCCTCGGCGAGTTGCGCAGGCGTTTCGGCACCCAGATCACCCCGAGCGCGATCAAGCGGATCATCGACCTGGGCATCCTGGAGCGCCGGGGGCGCGGTTTCGTCACCACCAGCCCGCTGCTCTACGACGCGGCGTCGGAGATGGTCGACCTCGGCATCCCGCTGTCGGACACGCTGACGATCGCCGAAGAGCTGCTGCGCAAGGTCGATTCGCTCGGTGAAGACCTCGCCGACCTGGTGCGAGAGCACGTGGTGACCCGCGTGTCGAGCGCGGAGGAGGCCACCCCGTTCTACGGCGAGGTCATCGACCGGTTGCGCCCGCTGGTGTTCAACGCCCTGCAAGCCGCCGCGATCCGCTCCGCCGAGCGCCTCATCCCGGCCGTCGTCGGGGAGCGCATGGCCGAGGTCATGTCCCAGCGCGAGGTCGCCGGGTCCAACCGGGAAACCGCCGGTCACTGACCTCTTTCGGGTTTTCGAGGTCCTGATCGGGCGCGTAATTCGCCGGTGCCGCCGCGTCGTCCTTTCCCACCACTTTCCTCCGCTGCGACTTCGGCCGCCGACCTTTCCCCGCGCTTTCCCGCGTCCACTGTGGACGTTGTTGGTGGCGAGATCGGTTCAGAAGGTCGCGCGGGCCGCGGGTGAGGAAGTGATCGTCCGCTCTTCGGCGGTGATTACCCTTCTGGGACTGGCGTCGGGACCGTGTGAGACAACGAGCCCGACGCCGTGATCCTCGATGAGCTGGAAGGCGCGAGAACATGACAGCGAACCCGGCCCGGTGGCGAGCTTCGTCGCGGTCTCAGAACCTGAGTTCCCGCCTGGAAGTCGGCCCCCTGAGACCTGGTGTCGCGGTGCGGAACTCATCGCGGCGGGAGAACCTCACCGCCTCGGCCGAGCAGTGGCGTTCCTTCGTGAACGCCGTCAAGGCCGGACGTTTCGACCGGTGACGTGAAAGGGGCTCCCGGCGACGCGCATCGCCGGGAGCCCCTCGCTCGGTTCTCGATCAGTTCTTGCCGAAACCGGCCCTGCGCAGCGCCTCGGCCATCGCGCCGCTGGGAGCGTCGTTGCGCTGACGACCACCGCCGCCGCCGCGGTTCTGCTTCCCGCCGCCCCGGTTGCCGCCGCCACCGCGGTTGCCGCCGCCGTTGCCGCCACCGCCGTTACCGCGGCCGCTACCGGCGCGAACGCCCTGCTCGGCGCGCTCGGGCTTGCCGCCCTTGCCCGGCTCGTCGTCCAGCCGCAGCGTCAGCGAGATCCGCTTGCGCGGGATGTCCACGTCGAGGACCTTCACGCGGACGATGTCGCCGGACTTGACCACGTCGTGCGGGTCGTTGACGAAGTTCTTCGACATCGCCGACACGTGGACCAGGCCGTCCTGGTGCACGCCCACGTCGACGAACGCGCCGAACGCCGCCACGTTGGTGACCACGCCCTCCAGCGTCATGCCCTGCTGCAGGTCGGCGATCTTCTCCACGCCCTCGGCGAACGTCGCCGTCTTGAACTCCGGTCGCGGGTCGCGGCCCGGCTTGTCGAGCTCGGCGAGGATGTCGGTGACCGTCGGCAGACCGAACTGCTCGTCGACGTAGTCCTGCGGCCGCAGCTGCTTGAGGACCTTCGCGTTGCCGATCAGCGCGTCGATCTCGTTCTGCGTGGACTGCAGGATCCGGTGCACCACCGGGTATGCCTCGGGGTGCACGGCCGAGGAGTCCAGCGGGTCGTCGCCGTCGGGGATGCGCAGGAAGCCCGCGCACTGCTCGAACGCCTTCGGGCCCAGCCGGGCCACGTCCTTGAGCGCCTTGCGGTTGCGGAACGGCCCGTTGCTGTCGCGGTGGCCCACGATGTTCTCCGCCAGCGTCTCGCTGATGCCCGACACGCGGGTCAGCAGCGGCGCCGAGGCGGTGTTGACGTCCACGCCGACGGCGTTCACGCAGTCCTCGACCACCGCGTCCAGCGAGCGCGACAGCTTCGACTCGGAGACGTCGTGCTGGTACTGGCCCACGCCGATCGACTTCGGGTCGATCTTGACCAGCTCGGCCAGCGGGTCCTGCAACCGGCGGGCGATGGACACCGCACCGCGCAGCGACACGTCCAGCTCCGGCAGCTCCCGCGAGGCGTAGGCCGAGGCCGAGTACACCGACGCGCCCGCCTCGGAGACCGAGACCTTGCTCAGCTTGAGCTCCGGGTGCTTGCTGATCAGCTCACCGGCCAGCTTGTCGGTCTCGCGCGAGGCCGTGCCGTTGCCGATCGCGACCAGGTCCACCTGGTGCTGCTGGGCCAGGGCGGCCAGCTTGGCCAGCGCCTGGTCCCACTGCCGCTGCGGCTGGTGCGGGTAGATGGTGTCGGTGGCCACGACCTTGCCGGTGCCGTCAACGATCGCGACCTTCACACCGGTGCGGTAGCCCGGGTCCAGGCCCATCGTGGCGCGGGAGCCGGCCGGCGCGGCCAGCAGCAGGTCGCGCAGGTTCGCCGCGAACACCCGGACGGCCTCGTCCTCGGCGTGCTGGCGCAGCCGCAGCCGCAGGTCCACGCTCAGCCGGGTCAGGATGCGGGTGCGCCAGGCCCAGCGGACCACGTCGGAGAGCCACTTGTCCGCCGGGCGACCCTCGGCGGCGATGCCGAACTGCTGGGCGATCCGCAGCTCGTAGGAGGTCGGGCCCTCGACCGGGGTGCCGTCGTCGGGTTCGAGGGAGAGCTCCAGGGCGTCCTCGTTCTCGCCTCGGAACAGCGCAAGGATGCGGTGCGAGGGCAGCGCGGTGAAGGGCTCGTCGAACTCGAAGTAGTCGGCGAACTTGGCGCCGTCCTCCTCCTTGCCCTCGCGGACCTTGGAGACGATCCGGCCGCGGGTCCACACCTGCTCGCGCAGCTCGCCGATGAGGTCGGCGTCCTCGGAGAAGCGCTCCACGAGGATCGAGCGGGCGCCGTCGAGGGCCGCCTGGACGTCGGCGACGCCCTTGTCGGCGTCGACGAAGCCCTCGGCGGTGGCCTGCGGGTCGTTGCTCGGGTCCGACAGCAGCCGGTCGGCCAGCGGTTCCAGGCCCGCCTCGATGGCGATCTGGGCCTTGGTGCGCCGCTTGGGCTTGTAGGGGAGGTAGATGTCCTCCAGCCGCGCCTTGGAGTCGGCGGCGTTGATCTGGGTCTCCAGCTCGTCGCTGAGCTTGCCCTGCGAGCGGATCGACTCCAGCACCGTGGCGCGCCGCTCCTCGAGCTCGCGCAGGTAGCGCAGCCGTTCCTCCAGGGTGCGCAGCTGGGCGTCGTCGAGGGCCCCGGTCACTTCCTTCCGGTAGCGCGCGATGAAGGGCACGGTCGACCCGCCGTCGAGCAGCTCGACGGCAGAGGCCACCTGGCCTTCGCGGACCCCGAGCTCCTCGGCGATCTTCTGATGAACAGTCGTCGTCACGTTTCCTGGTTCCGCCTTCTCTGCGATCTTCGCCAGATCCGATCGAGCATTGTGCCCGACCCGACACCAGGGCAACCGTGCCACTAGACCCGGCGTGTCGGGACCCCCGGGGTCACGTCCCCGGGGGTGGCGGTGGGTGCTCGGGCGGGGACGCTCGGTGGTGCGCACCGCTGCCGAGCGCTGCGGAGGCGGTGGGGCGGTGCCGAAGCGGGGGAGTGATGTGGTTAGGATTCGTCGACCGCTGGGGTTGTCTCACGATGCGTAACCGGGCATGTGGGGATCGATACCCGATGGGGTGAAACTAGGTACCCGTCTAGGTATATACCTCGATGGCAGACCACTCTCCGTCGCGGAGTGTGGGGCTCGTGAAACCCGAGACCCCCGACCACAGCAGATCCCCCGTACACAACGATCATGCCTCGACCCCCGACGAGGCGACCGAGAGTGCGCGGCACGCGAAGGCGCAGGGTGCCGACACCGGTCTGCGGGCCGCCGCGGATCGAGTGGGCCAGTGGCTCGCGCCGCTGCTCCAGCGCCTCGCGCAGTGGCTGTCCCCGCTGCTGCAGCGCATCACCAACGCCCCCGCCGTGCGGCGCCTCCGGGAGAGGGTTGCGCCGCACGTCCCCGAGTCCGTCAAGAACGCCTCCCGCCTGCGCCCCGTGCAGGTGGCTGCGGGCGTCGCCGCCGTCGGCGTCGTCGGCCTGATCATCGGCGGTGTCACCGGCGGTGACGAGCGGGACGTCGAGGAGGCCGCCGTGGCCGCCCCGATGGCCGAGCAGAAGAACGCCGCCCCGATGGTCGAGCAGAAGAAGGCCGACCCGCCGCAGACCCGCGCGGAGACCAAGACCGAGGCGCCCGCCGAGGCCCGGTCCGAGGAGCAGGCCGAGGAGCCCGCTCCGCTGGGCCCGCCCGTCGAGGGCATCGACGTGTCCAACCACAACGGCAACATCGACTGGCAGAAGGTCGCGGCCGACAACAAGAAGTTCACCTTCGTCCTGGCCAGCGACGGCACCGACTTCACGAACCCGAAGTACTCCGAGCAGTACCACGGTGCCAAGGACGCGGGCCTGATCTCCGGTGCCTACCACTTCGCGCGGCCGGACGACTCCGACGGCGCGACCCAGGCCAACCGGTTCCTGGACATCATCGACTACAAGAACGACGGCAAGACCCTGCCTCCGGTGCTCGACCTGGAGGTCGACCCCAACGGCGGCAGCTGCTACGGCATGAGCGTCGACCAGATGCACCAGTGGACCAAGTCGTTCAACGACACGGTCAAGCAGCGCACCGGCAAGGACCCGATCATCTACGCCAACCCGTCCTTCTGGAAGCAGTGCATGGGCGGCACCGACACCTTCAGCAACCACAACCTGTGGCTGGCCGCCTACGAGGTCGACAGCCCGACGGTGCCCACCGGGTTCCAGGACTGGGACTTCTGGCAGTACACCGACAAGGGCAAGGTCGCCGGCATCAGCGGCAACACCGACATCAACCAGTACAAGGAAGGCTTCGAGCGGCTCAAGCAGCTCGCCAGCTGACCGAGTGCTGAATCCCCCGGGGAGCGGGTCGTCCATCGCATGGGCGGCCCGCTCCTTCGCGCGTGCGGGCGAAAGGTGGCTGCGGGCGGTTCCCGGACGCGCCGAGGGCGATATTCTCGTGATCGGCGATCACCCGATCGGAGGGCGCAGCGGAATGTCACGGTGGGAGCAAGAGGTCACTCGAGCGAGGCAGTTGCTGCTCGACAGTGATCACGACGCCGCGGCGCAGGCGTTACGCACCGTGCTGGACGAAGGCGACTACGAAGCCGCCGCCCAGGCCGGGCTCATGCTCGGCGCGATCCTCACCGAGAACGACGACCTCTCCGCCGCCCGCGACGTCTACCAGCGGGTGATCGATTCCGGACATCCCGAGCACGCCCAAGCCGCCGCCCTCGCCCTCGGGCACCTGCTGCTCAACACCGGGGAACTGCCCACCGCCCAGGTCCTGCTGCGCTTCGCCACCGAAGGCGCCGAACCCGACGAAGCCGGCCGCGCCGACGTGCTGCTGGCCCAGGTGCTCCAGCAGCTCGGCGACACCGGCGGCGCCCGCGAGGCCCGCACCCGCGCGCTGGCCTGCGGCGACCCGGCCGTCGTCGAGGCCGCTCAGCAGCTGACCCTGCCGCCCGAGCGCTCCGAGGGCACCGAGTTCCTGCAGATCGCCTACCAGCGCGCGCTGGCGATGCTGGAGCAGGGACGTGACCACGACGCCGAGCCGCTGCTGCGCAAGCTGCTCGACAGCGGGCACCCGCACTACGGCTCGCTGGGCGCGGGCAAGCTCTACGCGCTGCACGTCGACGACACCGACGTCACCCGCCGCCTCGCCGAGCAGATCATCGAGCTCGGCCACCCCGAGCACCTCGCGTGGGGGCACGTGCTGCTCGGCGGCGTGCTGGTGGCCCTCGACGACCCGGCCGGGGCCGCGCGCGCCTACGAGCGCGCCGCGCAGGACCCGCGCCCCAGCGTGCGGCTGCACGCGCTGATCCAGCTCAGCCTGCAGCTGCGCCGGATGGACCGGATCCCGCAGGCCCGCCAGGCGCTGCAGCGCGTCATCGACAGCCGCCACCCGAGGTTGAGCCTGGAGGCGCTGGGCGTGCTCGCCGAGATCCAGCGCGACTCCGGCGACACCGATGCCGCCATCGAGACCTTCGGCCTGGTCGTGGACTCCGGCCACCCGGAAAAGGCCCCGCGCGCCGCTTACCACGTCGGCGTGCTGCGCTACGAGCGCGGCGAGCCCGACGCGGCGGTGGAGTCGTTCCGGGTGGCCGCGCGCTCCGAGGACACCAACGTCGCGCACGAGGCGGAACTGGCACTGTCCACGATGGACTTCGACGGACCGGTCGAGCCCGGTGTGGAGGACACCGCGCGGCTGGCGGTTCTGCCGATCGAGCCGAGCGAACCCGAGCCGGTCGACGCCGCCGAGCTGGAGCGCCGCGCGCAGCAGGCCGCCGCCTCCGGCGACATCGCGGCCGCGCGCGAGGCCTACCAGGGCCTCGTCGAGCACGACCCCGACAACGCCCCGCGCGCCCGGATCTCGCTGGGCCTGGCCGAGGCCGCGCTGGGCGACCCCGCCCGCGCCCGCCAGCTGCTGCGCGGAGTCGCCGCCGAGGGCGGAACCGAGGCCCGCGGCGCCGCTTTCATCGAGGCGCTGCTGGACGAACCCGATTCCCGCGGCGTGCTGCCGGTGCTGCTGCGCGTGGAGCGCGACGACGAGTCCGAAGTGGACTCGATGCTGGCCGGGGCCGAGCCCTCCGTGCGGGAACTCGCCGAGGCCGCGCGCGTCGTGCGCAGCGGTCGGTCTCCCGCCGACGGTCTCGCGCGGCTCGCCGAGTCGCCGAACGCGCTGGCCGCGACCGCCGCGCGCACCGCGCTCGCCGAGGAGCTGCTGGGGCGCGGTGAGCACGAGCGGGCGCGCGGGCTGCTGCAGCGCGTCGTCGACGCGGGGCACCCGGCGCTGCGCCCGTGGACCGCGTGCCGGCTCGGCGAGCTGCTCATGGAGCACGGCGAGCCCGACGGCACCATCGCCGCGTTCGAAACCGCTTTGGCCACGCGGCATCCCGCGATCCTCGGCGAGGTGTTCGGCAAGCTCTCGCTGATCTACCGCACGCTGGAGCGCACCGAGGCGCTGACCGACCTCTACCAGCGCACCGCCGCCAGCGGACACCCCGAGTTCGGGCCGCGCGCGGCGTTCCTGCTCGGCGAGCAGCACGTGGACCACGATCGCCTGGACCAGGCGCTGGAGCTGTTCACCCGCGCGGCCGGGTCGTCGTCGACGGCCGCACCGGTCGCGGTGTTCGCGATGCGCGCGCTGCGCCAGGAGCTCGAACCGGCGCGGTCCAGCTTCCTGCTGCTGGCCGACGAGGACGAACCGCACTTCACCGCGACCCAGCTGTGCCTCACCCTCGCCCACCGCTACCTGCGGCGCGGGGTCCCGGACTTCGCCGACTGGGCGCTGCGGCTGATCTCCGAGTCCGGGCACGCCGAGCTGCGCCAGCAGGGCCTGCTGCTCCTCGGAGCGCTGCGCGAGGAGAACGGCGACGCCGACGGCGCGCTGCGGGCCTGGCGGCAGGCCGCCGACGGCGCCGATGCGGAGGAGGCCGCCGTGGCGAAGGTGAGCGCGGCCGAGCTGCTGCGGCGCCGGGGGAGTCCCGAGCGCGCGGCCGAGCTGCTGGCCGAGGTCGCCGCCGCCGGAGTCGGCAGTTCCGAGCGGGCCGCGGCGATCCTCGCCGAGCTGCGCGCCACCACCCCGGAAACCCCTGCGCAGCAACCGGAAACCCCCGATCAGGAGCCGGAAGCGACCGTGCGGCAGGACGAGGACGCCGACGAGCGCGCGGACCGGATGCTGCGCGAGGGCGACGTCGAGGCGGCCCGGGCCGCGATCGCCGAGCACCGCGGTTCCGAGCTGCTCGCTGACTTCTGGTGCGCCGCTCGGACCGACCTGGCCGCGGCCGCGCGCCTGCTGGCCGAGTCCGACGGCGAGGACGCGCGCGCCTGCTCCGAGCTGGCCCTGGACTTCGGCCGCAGCGCGCAGGCGTCCGGTGGTGCCGACGCCCCCGCGTTCTTCCGCCTGGTCGCCGACCACGGCCATCCCGCCGCGCTGCCGAAGGCGCACATAGCGCTGGGCAAGCTCGCCGAGAAGCGCGGCGAGAACGCCATCGCGCTGAGCTGGTACCGGCGCGCGATCCGCACCGGCGAACCCGCCGCCATAGCGCGGGCCGGGGTGCTCATGGCCCAGCTGCTGATCCGGGTGCACGACCTCAACGGCGCGATCGCGGTCGCCCGCCACGCCAAGGCCGAGGGCGCCGGGACCGCGGCGGTGGAAGCCGGTGTGCTGCTGGGGCACCTGCAGCACCGGGTCGGCGAGGCCGCCGCCGCCAAGCAGGCCTGGGACGAGACCGAGGAGGCCGCCGAGTCGCCCGAGATCTTCGGCATGGCCCTGCAGCGCCGGATCCGCGCGGTCGGCGAGACCGCCCCGGAGTCGGCCGAGATGCTGCTGCGCGCAGCCGAGTCCGAGGACCCGGGTACCGCGGTGCCGGCGCACCTGCTGCTGGCCGAGCGGGCCGACGAGCGCGGCGAGAAGGCCCGCTGGCTGGAGCGCGCGATCGAGCTGGGCGTGCCGGGGCACTCCGACTCCGCCCGCAGCAGGCTGGGCGAGCTGCTGCTGGAGGACGGCGACGCCGAGACCGCGATGCGGCACTTCGAGCGGGTCAGCGCCTGCGAGGACCCGGAGATCGCGGCGCGCGGCGAGTTCGGCATCGGCCTGATCCGCTACGAGGCCGCGGACCTGCCGGGCGCGGTGCACGCGTTCGTCAAGGCCGCCGGGCACGTGCCCGAGGCCGAGTTGGGGGAGGACGCGATGAACAACGTGCGCGTCGTCCTCGACGAGCAGCGCGCCCACGGCGACCACCTGGAGGCCGCCGACACGCTGCGCCGGATGACCGAGGTGGTGCCGGAGGAGCACGTCGCCGAGTGGGCGCAGGAGACGGGTTCGGCCCTGCTGGCCGCCGACGACGCGGAGGCGGCGCTGGTCTACCTGCGCTGCGCGGTGGAGATCGGTGCGCCGGACCCGACGCCGGAAGCGGTGCTGGCCCTGGGCGAAGCGCTGCACCGGCGCGGTGATCTGGCCGGGGCCCGGCAGGCCTACGAGCGCGTCCTGGGCGCCGACGAGCACCTGGCCGCGCAGGCGAACTACCGGCTCAACGAGCTCCGCGCGGATGAAACGCCCGTGGGCAGCAGGGAAGCGCGCTGATCCCGGAAGCGGTTCAGACCCGGAAGCGGTTCAGACGCGGATGAGGGGTTCCGGGAGGGCCAGGACCTGGTCGACGACGTCGATGACATCACCGGTGATGCGCCAGTACGCTGCGCTGTCGTCGGTGCGGATCTCGCCTCGGCGGGGAACGCGGGCGGCGCGGACGTGGTCCTCGGCCAGGACCTCGACGATGTCGATGACGTCGCCGTGCGGGCGCACGTAGATCAGCGCCTCGAGCTCGCCGGAGCCGTCCCGCACCGGTGGCATGAGCTGGAAACCGCGCAGCACCAGCTGCCGCAGCCACATGCTCGGATCGGGTTCGCTCGCCTCTTCTGACGAGAGCATCTGTCTCCCCCAGATTCTTTCGTCGCAGCTCATCCGCACGTGCACGTGCAATCCGCAGACCCTAACACAGCGGAGAGCAACCAGTCGATCACGGAAAGTGAGTACATGAAGCGTTCGCCCTGCGAACGCGTTTCGGCTCGGTGCAACCAAACGCTTGCTTGTTTTCCGCAGTGCTCCGGGACTACTCTCGACCCGGCCACTGGTGGCGACGGAAGGGACTCCTCATGGCGGAGGCTTACATCATCGACGCGGTGCGCACGCCGGTCGGCAAGCGCGGCGGCGGACTCAGCGGGATCCACCCGGCGGACCTGTCCGCGCACGTGCTGCAGAACCTGGTGGACCGCACCGGGATCGACCCGGCGGCGGTCGACGACGTGGTCTGGGGCTGCGTCGACACCGTCGGCGCGCAGGCCGGCAACATCGGCCGCACCGGCTGGCTCGCGGCCGGCTACCCCGAGCACGTTCCCGGCGTCACCGTGGACCGCCAGTGCGGGTCCTCGCAGCAGGCGGTGCACTTCGCCTCGCAGGCGGTGATGTCCGGTGTCAACGACCTGGTGATCGCCGGTGGCGTGCAGAACATGTCGGCGATCCCGATCGGCAGCTCCCTGCGCGGTTCCGATCAGCTCGGATTCCCCCGCGCCTACGGTCCGGACTGCGGATCGGAGGGCTGGGCCAAGCGCTACGGCGACGAGGTCGTCACACAGTTCCGCGGCGCCGAGCTCATCGCCGAGCAGTGGGAGCTCTCCCGCGAGCAGATGGAGGAGTTCGCGCTGACCAGCCACCTGCGCGCGATCGCCGCCATCGACGGCGGGCACTTCGACCGCGAGACCGCGCCGCTGGCCGGAGTCGAGCACGACGAGGGGCCGCGCCGCGACACCGACAAGGACAAGCTCGCCGGGCTCAAGACGCTGAGCGAGGGCGGACGCCTCACCGCGGGCGTGGCCAGCCAGATCTCCGACGGGTCGGCGGCGCTGCTGGTGGCCTCCGAGCAGGCGGTCCGGGCGCACGGGCTGCGTCCGCGCGCCCGCGTGCACCACATGAGCGTGCGCGGCGACGACCCGGTGAAGATGCTGACCGCGCCGATCCCGGCCACCGAGCACGCGCTGGACAAGACCGGCCTGAAGGGCTCGGACATCGACGTGGTGGAGATCAACGAGGCCTTCGCCAGCGTCGTGCTGGCGTGGCAGAAGGAGATCGACATCGATCCGGCCCGGGTCAACCCCAACGGCGGCGCGATCGCCCTGGGCCACCCGCTGGGCGCCACCGGCGCGAAGCTGATGACCACGATGCTCCACGAGCTCGAACGCACGGGCGGCCGCTACGGCCTCCAAACCATGTGCGAGGGCGGCGGAACCGCCAACGTCACCATCATCGAGCGGCTGTGAGATCTCTCCGAGCGGTCCTTCTGCTCGGCGGTGCGGGTGGGGGAACCTGAGCGGCTCCGCGGACTCCGCGCGCCACTCCTCGAGCATGTCAATACGCGGCGTCGCGGCGTGCTCGCCACGAAGCCGCTCAGAACCCCCGGCGGTGCGAGCTGCGCAGGTGGTGGAAGGAGGAAGGTTGGCGATCAACAGGGACTACATCGGTTTCGAGTTCACCTCGGACGAGGCCTACGAGGTCAGCCGGGGCAAGATCCGCGAGTTCGCCGACGCGATCGGTGATCCCAACCCGGCCTACCGCGACCCGGCGGCGGCTCGTGCGCTCGGGCATCCGGACGTGATCGCGCCGCCGACCTTCGGGATCGTGGCCACCGGCGCGGCGTCGGAGAAGAACCCGATCCTGCGGCCGGACTTCGGGTTGAACTACCGGATGGTCGTGCACGGCGAGCAGAAGTTCAGCTACCGCAGGCCGATCCGCGCCGGGGACGTGCTCAGCACGCGGGGGCGGATCGTGGAGATCCGCGACGCCGGCAGCAACGAGCTGGTGCGCATCGAGACCGAGATCGTCGACGTCGACGGCGACCTGGTCGGGACCGCGGTCAACACGATCATCTCGCGCGGAACCGCAGAGGGAGGGCAGTGATGGCCGCGAACGTGGCGTTCGACCAGGTCGAGGTCGGTACCGAGATCCCGGCGCAGCGCTATCCCGTCCAGCGGCTGACGCTGGTGCGCTACTGCGGTGCCTCGGGCGATTTCAACACCATCCACTGGAACGAGCGGATCGCCAAGTCCGCGGGGCTGCCGGACGTGATCGCGCACGGCATGCTCACGATGGCCGAGGCGGCCCGGCTGGTCACCGACTGGGTCGGTGACCCGGGTGCGGTCGAGGAGTACGGCGTGCGGTTCGCCAAGCCCGTCGTCGTGCCCGACGACGACACCGGAGTCGAGGTCGAGGTCTCGGGAACGGTGACCGAGAAGCTCGACGACAACCGCGCCGTGGTGGAGCTCTCGGCCACCTCCGGCGGGGTGGAGGTCCTGGCCAAGGCCAGGGCCGTGGTCCGGCTGGCCTAGGGACCTGATGAGCGGCTGCTCCGCCACCCCGGCGGAGCAGCCGCTTCTCACGCGCTGAGCAAGGTCGCGCGGTGGGCGCTCGGGGTCCCGAACAGCTGGGTCGCGGAGTGGGCGCGCTTGAGGTGCAGGTGCGCCTCGTGCTCCCAGGTGATCCCGATGCCGCCGTGCAGCTGCACGCCTTCGGCGGCGATCGCGTAGTAGGCCTCGGTGCAGGCCGATTTCGCCATCGCCGCCAGCTCGCCCGCCCGCTCGTCGCGGGTAGAGACCGCCCAGGAAGCGGCGTAGGACAGGGAGCGGGCCGATTCCACGGCGACGTAGCAGTCGGCCAGCCGGTGCTTGAGCGCTTGGAACGAGCCGATCGGGCGGCCGAACTGGGTGCGCATCTTGGTGTACTCGACCGTCTCGTGCAGCCAGCGCTGCGCCGCGCCCACCGACTCCGCCGCCACGGCCGCCGCCGCGACGTCGACCAGCCGCTGCACCGGCAGCGTTCCGACCGGTCGCGCGGGCGCGTCGTCGAGGTGGACCTCGGCCATCCGGCGGGTCGGGTCCAGGGGAGTGGTGGCGACCGCGGCGGCCGCGTCGGTCTCGAACAGCGCCGGCTCGCCGTCGCGGGTCGCCAGCACGAGCAGCACGTCGGCCTGCGCCCCGTCGAGCACGTGCACCTTGCGCCCGGTGAGCCGCCGATCGTCGGTCGCCGTGGTGCTGAAACCGCTCGTGCGCCAACCGTTGTCGGGCTCGGCCCAGGCCAGCGCCGCGATCGTCTCCCCGCTCGCGATGCCCGGCAGCAGCCGCCCGCACGCGT
The DNA here is from genome assembly GCF_029952525.1 of Saccharopolyspora ipomoeae. Lineage (GTDB taxonomy): Bacteria > Actinomycetota > Actinomycetes > Mycobacteriales > Pseudonocardiaceae > Saccharopolyspora > Saccharopolyspora ipomoeae. The sequence goes on along the minus strand of NZ_JASAOF010000007.1, from coordinate 128,217 downwards.
CCGCGTCACCGGTGGCCAGCAGGGCCTCGGCGGCGAGCACGGCACTGCTCAAGAACGGGATGTCGGACAGCCGGCGCCCCAGCTCCTCCACCACGATCAACGTCTCCAGCTGGCTGAACCCAGCGCCCCCGAACTCCTCGGGAATCCCCAGGGAATGCGCCCCCACCTGCTCGGCCAGCTGAGACCACACCTCCCGATCGAACCCCTCGGCGACCTCCTCGGGCTCGCCCACCGCAGGTCCACCCCGTCGATCCAGCAGCAGCCGCACGACCTCCCGCAGCTCCTCCTGCTCCTCGCTGAAAGCAAACCGCACAACAACCTCCAAGCCCGGAGTCACCTCTCCGCGCCACTTCCGAGGGGTGTTTCGGATTTCAATGGAAACCCGACCCCCGATTTCAATGGAAATCAGGTTCCCGATTTCCATTGAAATCGGGAACCCCGCCACCGGTCAGGAGGTGCCGATGGGAGTCTTCGGGTCGGTGGCCAGGGCCGTCGCCACGCGGCGGCGGTGCCAGGCGGGGGTGCCCCAGGACTGGCGGAGCGCCGTGGTCTTGGTGAGGTAGCGGTGCAGGTCGTGTTCGGCCGTGTAGCCGATGGCGCCGTGGACCTGCAGGGCGGCGCGGGCCGTGAGGTGGGCCGCGTCGGCGGCGGTGAGCTTGGCCGCGGAGGCGTCCCTGCCGCCGTGCGGGCCTCCCGCTGAGAGGGCCGCGCCCCGGATGAGGGGGCGGGCGAACTCCAGCTTGAGCAGGGCGTTGGCGAGGTGGTGCTTGACCGCCTGGAACTCGCCGACCGGCCTGCCGAACTGCTGCCGCTGCTTGACGTGCTCGGTGGCCAGGTCGAGCATCCGGTGCCCGAGCCCGAGCAGGTAGGCCGCGCAGCCCAGGACCGCCAGGTCGAAGGCGCGCTCGAAGTCCGCGCCGGGCACGTCCCGCCCGCCGGTGGCGTCGACCTCGAAAAGCCGCCGGGCCGGATCGAAGGATTCCCTGCGCCGCAACGAGATCCCGGTCAGCAACCGCGTCGAACCGGGGTCGCACGCGTAGACCTCGTCGGCCAGGTCGGCGTCCAGCGCGCACGGCAGGTGCGGCGCGACCACCGCCGTGCGCACCGCCGCGTCGGCGGTCAGGTCCGGCACCAGCGCGGGCAGCAGCGCCAGCGACTCGATCACCGGTCCCGGGAGTCCCGCGTACCCGCATTCCTGCAGGCAGACGGTCAGCTCCACCGGGCCGAGCCCGAGCCCGCCGCGCTCCTCGGGCAGCGTCACGCCGGTGACCCCGAGGTCGCCGAGGCTCTGCCACAGCTTCCGCCAGCCCTCGGCGTCGCCACCGGCCCACGCGCGGGCGACGTCCGGCACGTCGGCGGTGGCGAACACCGAGCGCAGGGTGTCGGCCATGTCCTGCTGCTCGGGTTCGAGCACGAACCTCATCGCGACCCCCTCGGCAAGCCGAGCACCCGCTCGGCGGCGATGTTGCGCTGGATCTCGTTGGTCCCTGCGTAGATCGGCCCGGCCAGCGAGAACAGGTAGCCCTCCACCCACGAGCTCGACTCCGCCTCCGGACCCAGCAGATCCCAAGCGGTTTCGTGCATCGCGGTGTCCAGTTCGGACCAGAAGACCTTGTTCAGGCTCGCCTCCGCGCCCAGCCCGGCGCCGTCGAGGACCTTGGTCACGGTTTCGAACGTCGCCAGCCGGTAGGCCTGCGCGGAGACCCACGCGTCCACCACCCGGTCGTCGTCGAGCGCGCCGGGAACCTCGGTGAGCCGCTGCGCGGTGGCCAGGAACCGCCCGGGGCTGCGCAGCGTCAGCCCGCGCTCGTTGCTCGCGGTGCTCATCGCCACCCGCCAGCCGTCGCCGACCCCGCCCAGCACGTCGGCGTCGGGCACGAAGACCTCGTCGAGGAACAGCTCGGCGAAGGCCGGTTTGCCGTCGATGCGCTGGATCGGCCGCACCGTCACCCCGGGCGCGTCCAGCGGGAACAGGAAGTACGTCAGCCCCTTGTGGCGGGGTGCGTCGGGGTCGCTGCGGAACAGGCCGAAGGCGATGTCGGCGAACGCCGCGCGCGAGCTCCAGGTCTTGTTGCCGCTGAGCAGCCAGCCGCCGTCGACGCGCCGCGCGGTCGAGCGGATGCCTGCCAGGTCGCTGCCGGCCTCGGGTTCGGACCAGGCCTGCGCCCAGATGTCCTCGGCGGCGGCCATCCTCGGCAGGTAGCGCAGCTTCTGCTCGTCGGTGCCGTGCTCGAACAGCGTGGGCGCCAGCAGGAAGATGCCGTTCTGGCTGACCCGGCCGGGCGCCCCGGCCGCGTAGTACTCCTCCTCGAAGAGCACCCACTGCAGCAGCGACGCCCCGCGGCCGCCGAACTCGCGCGGCCACGACACCACCGACAACCCCGCCGAGTGCAGCAGCTTCTCCCACTCGCGGTGGGCGGCGAACCCCTCGGCGGTCTCCAGCGAGGGCAGCGGCTCGGCGGGGACGTGCTCGCGCAGCCACGCCCGCACCTCGTCGCGGAAGGCCAGGTCGTCCTCGGAGAGCTCCAGGTCCACGGCTCAGCCACGCTCCTCGTTGGACTTCTTCATGCTGCGCGCGTCCATGCCGGCCAGGGAGTCCTTGCCGACCTCGGCGTTGTGCGCGTGGGCGAAGTGGTGCAGTCCGAACACCGAGTCCATGCCGCTCTGCATGCCCATCAGGTCCTCTGCCTGGTTGATGGCCTTCTTGGTCAGCGACAGCCCGAAGGTGGGCATCTCGGCGACGGAGCTCGCCAGCCGCATGGTGGCGTCGGTGAGGTCCTCGCGCGGCACCACGTCGTTGACCATGCCGATCTCGTAGGCCCGCTGCGCGCTCATCCGCTTGCCGGTGAACAGGAACTCCTTGGCGATGCGGGGGCCGAGCACCCACGGGTGCGCGAAGTACTCCACGCCGGGGATGCCCATCTTCACCACGGGGTCGGCGAAGAACGCGTCCTCGCTGGCCACGATCAGGTCGCACACCCACGCCAGCATCAGCCCGCCTGCGACGCAGGCGCCCTGCACCGAGGCGATCGCGGGCTTGGGCATCTCCCGCCAGCGGCGGCACATGCCCAGGTAGACCTCCTGCTCGCGGGCGAAGCGGGACTCGCCGCCGGAGTGCGTCGTGTGGTCCCACCACAGGCCGGCGCGGCGCGGGTAGCTGACGTCGATGTCGCGCTCGGGGGAGCCGATGTCGTGCCCGGCGGAGAAGTGCTTGCCCTCGCCCGCGAGCACGATGACCTTGACCCGGTCGTCCTCGCACGCGCGGTAGAACGCGTCGTCGAGCGCGTAGGTCATCACCGAGTTCTGCGCGTTGCGGTAGTCGGGCCGGTTCATCGTCACCACGGCGACCTGGTCGCGGACCTCGTAGTGGACGACCGCTTTGTCTGCTGCCATCGGGCGCTCCTAGCTCGGCCTTGCGATTGCGGCACGGTCGAGGTTAGCCGAACAAGCAAGTGCTTGGTAGAGTGCCGAGGCGGGAACGACGCCGAGGAGGCGGTTGTGGACCTCACCGACAGCGCCGAGGAAGCGGCCTTCCGCTGCGAAGTCCGGCAGTGGCTGTCCGAGCACCTGACCGGCGAGTTCGCCGAAGCCAGGGGGCTCGGCGGGCCCGGTCGCGAGCACGAGGGATTCGACGTGCGGCTGGCCTGGGACCGGCTGCTGGCCGAGCACGGCTGGACCTGCTTGGGGTGGCCGGAGGAGTTCGGCGGGCGCGGAGCCAGCGTCGGCCGGCAGGTCATCTTCCACGAGGAGTACGCCCGGGCCGAAGCGCCCGTGCGCGTCGGTCACATCGGCGAGGAACTGCTCGGCCCCACCCTGATGGCCTTCGGCAGCCCCGAGCAGCAGAAGCGGTTCCTGCCCGAGATCGTCGGCGCCCGCGAGCTGTGGTGCCAGGGCTACTCCGAACCCGGAGCCGGGTCGGACCTGGCCAACGTGGCCACCACCGCGCGCCTGGAGGGCGACGAGTGGGTGCTCAACGGGCAGAAGGTGTGGACCTCGATGGCCCACGTCGCGGACTGGTGCTTCGTGCTGGCCCGCACCGACCCCGAGCGGAGCCGCCACCAGGGGCTGTCCTACTTCCTGGTGCCGATGGACCAGCCCGGCATCCGGGTGCGGCCGATCATGCAGCTCACCGGCACCTCGGAGTTCAACGAGGTGTTCTTCGACGACGCCCGCACCGCCGCCGGGAACGTCGTCGGCGAGGTCGGCCAGGGCTGGAAGGTCGCGATGGGCACGCTCGGCTTCGAGCGCGGCATCGGCACCGTCGACCAGCAGGTCGTCTTCCGCCGCGAGCTCGCCGAGATCACCGAGCGGGCCCGCGCCACCGGGGCCCTCGACGACCCGCTGCTGCGCGACCGCATCACCCGAGCCTGGACCGACCTGGAGGCGTTGCGCTGCACCGTCTTCCGGCTGCTCGGCGCCGACGGCCCGCCCGGTCCGGAGTCCTCGGTGGTCAAACTGCTGTGGTCGAACCTGCACCGCGAGCTCGGGGAGCTGGCGATGGCGGTGTCCGGGCCCGGCGGGCTCGTCGCCCAGGGCCCGCCCTACGACCTCGACGGGGGGCAGCGGCTGTTCCTGTTCACCCGCGCCGACACGATCTACGGCGGCTCCAACGAGATCCAGCGCAACATCATCGCCGAGCGGGTGCTCGGCCTGCCGCGCGAACCCCGACCCCAGGAGGTCACCCGATGACCCAGGCCCCGCCCGCGCACGGGCTGCTCAACGGCAAGACCGCCCTCGTCACCGCCGCCGCCGGAACCGGCATCGGTTCCGCGGTCGCGCGGCGGATGCTGGAGGAGGGCGCCCAGGTGCTCATCAGCGACCGGCACGAGCGCCGGCTCGCCGAGACCGAGGCCGAGCTCGCCGAGATCCCCGGTGCCAAGGTCGCCTCGGTGGCCTGCGACGTCACCGACGAGGCCCAGGTGCAGCGCATGTTCGACACCGCGACCAGCACGTTCGGCCAGGTCGACGTGGTGGTCAACAACGCGGGGCTCGGCGGCACCGCCTCGATCCTGGAGATGACCGACGAGCAGTGGGACAAGGTCGTCGACGTCACCCTGGGCGGCACCTTCCGCTGCACCCGGGCCGCGACCCGGCTCTTCCGCGAGCAGGGCACCCCTGGAGTCGTGGTCAACAACGCCTCCGTGGTCGGCTGGCGGGCCCAGGCCGGGCAGTCGCACTACGCGGCCGCCAAGGCCGGGGTCATGGCGCTGACCAGGTGCGCGGCGATGGACGCCGCCGAGCTGGGGGTCCGGATCAACGCCGTGGCACCGAGCCTGGTGATGCACGAGAACCTGGCCAAGGTCACCTCCGACGACCTGCTGGCCACCCTCACCGAGCGCGAGGCGTTCGGTCGCTCCGCCGAGCCGTGGGAGATCGCCAACGTGATCGTCTTCCTGGCCTCGGACTACTCGACGTACCTCACCGGCGAGGTCATCTCGGTCTCCAACCAGCACCCGTGAACCTCCGGTGAGCACCGCCGGAGGGGCTTTGAGAGGATGGCCCCGTGGTCTCGACCAAGCGCTTGTCCGCACGCAATCGCCCGGCGCGGGAGAACGGCTCCGAACGTCGCGCCGAACTGCTCGCCATCGCCGGTGAGCTGTTCGCGACCCGTGGCTTCCTGGCCACCACGGTCCGCGACATCGCCGACGCCGCCGGCATCCTCTCGGGGAGCCTCTACCACCACTTCGACTCCAAGGAGGCGATGGTGGACGAGATCCTGCGCGAGTTCCTCGACGACCAGCGGCAGGCCAACGCCAAGATCATCGCCGAGGCGCCGGACCCTCGCACCGCGCTGACCGAGCTGATCAAGCGGTCCTACTCGGCGCTGCGCAAGCACCCGGCCGCGATCGCGATCTTCCAGAACGAGGCCAACTACCTGGCCCAGTTCGAGCGCTTCGACTACCTGCCGGGCGTGGCCGACGAGTTCGAGAAGACCTGGCTGCGGGTCCTGCAGGACGGGCAGAAGCAGGGCGTGTTCCGCGAGGACCTCAACCCGAAGCTGACCTACCGCTTCATCCGCGACACCGTCTGGACCACGGTCCACTGGTTCAACCCGGGCGGGAAGCTCAGCATCAAGTCCATCGCGGACCAGTACATCACCATCCTCTGCGACGGCATCGTCACCCGCTGACGGTCGCCCGCTGAGCAGGGGGTTCGAGCCCGGTCCCGCCGGGCTCGAACCGGTCAGCCGCTCAGCGAGCCGGTCCGGCGCAGGGCCTCGGCCGCGTCGGTGACGAGCGAGTCGATGAGCTTCTCGCAGCTGGGGAGCTCGTCGATCATGCCGACGACCTGGCCCGCCGGGAGCACGCCCGCCTCGGGATGGCCGTCCACCAGCGCCGACTTGATCAGCATCGGGGTGTTGGCCGCGAGCAGGACCCGGTTGAGGGGGAGCTTCTGCGCCTTGCGCATCGCCAGCCCGTCGGTGATGAGCTGCCGCCACGACATGCCGGTGAGGGCCTTGAACGCGACCGCCTGGCGCAGGGCCTGGGGGAGACGTCGCAGCAGGGCCTGGGACTCGGCGGAGGCGGTGAGGTCCGTGCGCAGCATCCGGTGCGGCAGTCCGTCCACCTTGGACGTCACGACCGTGTCGCCCACCTGCGCCTGCAGGTAGGAGCGCTTGACCTCGTCGGGGACCCGGCTGTCGGTGGTGAGCAGGAAGCGCGTTCCCATCGCCACGCCCGCCGCGCCGTAGCACAGCGCGGCGGCCAGACCGCGGCCGTCGAAGAACCCGCCCGCGGCGATCACCGGGATGTCCACCGCGTCCACGACCTGCGGGATCAGCAGCGTCGTGGCCACCGAACCGGTGTGCCCGCCGCCCTCGCCGCCCTGCACCAGCACCGCGTCGGCACCCCAGCCCGCGACCTTCTCGGCGTGCCGCCGGGCGCCGATCGACGGGATCACCACGACCCCGGCGTCCTTGAGCTTGCCGATGAGCCGCTGCGAGGGAGCCAGCGCGAACGAGGCCACCTTCACGCCCTCGCGGATGAGCAGGTCGCAGCGCTCCTCGGCGTCACCGGCGTCCGCCCGCAGGTTCACCCCGAACGGTTCGCCGGTGCGCTCCTTGACCTCGCGGACCGCGTCAGTGAGCTGCGGCAACGTCATCGTCGCCGAGGCCAGCACACCGAGCCCGCCCGCGTTCGCCGTCGCCGAGACCAGCCCGGGTCCGGCGACCCAGCCCATGCCGGTCTGCACGATCGGGTGGCGCACGCCGGTCAGCTCGCACAGCGGCGTGCGCAGCCGTTGCTCGATCACGACGGAACCTCCTTGTCCCGCAACCCCTTCGGGTCGATCCGATCCCGGATCAGGGACAGCTCCTCGTCGGTGGGCAGCCGCGTCTCCGCGACCTCGTCGACGGCGAGCTCGAAACCGGTCCTCTCGCGCACCTCGTCCACGCTCACCCCGGGGTGCACCGAGCGCAGCCGCATCGCGCCGTCCGGGCCCCGGAAGTCCAGCACCGCCAGATCGGTCACCACCACCTGCACGTCGTGGTAGCGCGCGCCGACCCGACGCGCCCGGTCGTGCCCGACACCGGCGACCAGGTCGACCGACTCGACGAAGATCTTGGTGCTGTGGTTGGGGATCCAGTAGTTCGTGGTGTGGTTGACGGAGTTGCCCGGAGCTCCGCGCACGCCGATCAGCTGCACCTTGGGCCGACCCCAGTCGCCGATGCGGGAGATGTTCTGGTTGCCGAAGCGGTCCACCTGCGAGGCGCCCATCATCACCCGGCGCTTGCCGCCGGCCAGCAGGTCCAGGACCTTGCCGTAGGGCAGCCAGCCCTCGACGGTGGCGGTGGACTCCTCGCCCAGCGGCGTCGTCTCGGCGATGAGCATCGCCTCGCCGTCGGAGAGCAGCAGTTCCGGCGCGCTGGTCAGCCGCGCCAGGCGAGCGCCGATCGAGGGGATCGTGCCGAACGGGGAGGCGATGGCCGTCCCGGCGTCGGCGAAGCTGTCGGCGCAGGCCACCGCGCAGACCTCGGCTCGGGTGATCGTCATGCCGGCACCTCCGCGCGTGCGTGGAACTTCTCGACCGCCGCCTGGTACTGCGCCTCGTCCCCGTCGAGGAACTCGGCGCGGAACGCCTCCCACTGACCGGGTTTCGCGCTGGCGGCGTAGTGCCGCTGGAACGCTTCGTCGCGGCCGTAGTCGGGCGCGCAGCTGGTGAAGTGCGCGCCGTTCGGCGTTTCCACCACGCCCCGCGGGTGCAGCCGGTTGATCAGCAGCGTCTGCGGCGCGGCGGTCTCGGTCAGCTCCTCGGTGGCCACGATCTTCTCGCAGCTCAGGAAGCTGGTCTCGGCCGCGGCGCACATCAGGTCGTCGAAGTACGGGTCCGGACCGAGGTACTGGCCGTTGCCGTGGCGGTCGGCGCGGTTCATGTGCACCAGCGCCACGTCGAGGTTCAGCGCAGGCATCGCCACCAGCTCCTCGCCGTCGGCGTAGGGGGAGCGGACGGTGCGCAGGTCGGGGTTGAGCGCCATCACGTCGGAGCCGAGACCGGCGCGGGTGGGCAGGAACGGCAACCGCGCGGCGGCGGCGCGCAGCCCGGCCAGCACCATGCCCTCGTCGTACTCGGCGACCTCCAGCTCACCGCGCTGGCGAGCGGCCCGGAAGTGCGGGTCTAGCGGGATCGAGTCCAGCGACACGAACCCGTAGACGACCTTGCGGAGCTTGCCGGCAGCGGCGAGCAGTCCGACGTCCGGACCGCCGTAGGACACCAGCATCAGGTCCTTGAGGTCGGAGCGCAGGATCGCGCGCACCAGGGCCATCGGCTTGCGCCGGGAACCCCAGCCGCCGATGCCGATCGTCATGCCGTCGCGCAGGTGGGAGACCACCTCGTCGACGGTCAGCTGCTTGTCCTGCACCTACGCCTCCTCGTCGCGGCCGAACTCGGCGCGGATCGCATCCGACACCCCGGTGAGGTTGAGCTCGAAGGTGAACCCCTGCTCGAACCGGTAGCTGCGGTTGACGTCGACCGGGTCGATGCCGTTGAGCGCGGCCTTGGCCTTGCGGATCACCAGCGGGTTCTTCGCCGCGATGTCGGCGGCGACCTCCAGCGCGGCGTCCAGCAGTGCTTCGCGCGCGACGACTCGGTGCACCGAGCCGAGCTCGGCGAGCTGGGCCGCGGTGACGGTCTGCCCGGTGTAGAACATCGCGCGCATCATGTGCTGCGGCACCAGCCGGGACAGGTGGGTGGCCGCGCCGAGCGCGCCCCGGTCCACCTCCGGCAGTCCGAAGGTCGCGTCGTCGCTCGCGACGATGACGTCGGAGTTGCCGACCAGGCCGATGCCGCCGCCGACGCAGAAGCCCTGCACGGCGCTGATCACCGGCACCGGGCACTCGTAGACGGCCTTGAACGCCTCGTAGCAGCCGTTGTTGACGGCGACGAGCTTGTCGTGGCCGGGGTCGGCGGCCAGTTCCTTGATGTCCACACCCGCGTTGAAGCCGCGTCCCTCGGCTCGCAGCACCACGACTCGGGTCTGCGGATCGGCACCGCTGTCGCGCAGCGCCTCTGCGAGCTCGAACCAGCCCTTGACCGGCAGTGCGTTCACCGGTGGGTGGTCGACGGTGAGGACGACGATGCCGCCGTCCCGCCGTTCGATGTGCGTGCCCATGCCACCTGCCAAACCTAGCACTTGTTTGGTTGGGTTGTTACCGTAGCAACACCGCAGGACACCCCGCCAGGGGCGAGAACGCAGGGAGCGGCGGATGGGCATCGAGATCGACCTGACCGGCCGGGTGGTGCTGGTGACCGGCGGAACGCGCGGCATCGGCGCGGGCATCGCCGAGGCGTTCCTGCGCGCAGGTGCCGAGGTGCACGTCTGCGCCCGGAAACCGGTCGACGACCTGCCCTCGCACGGTTCGGCCGCGGCGCACTTCACGCAGGTCGACGTCCGCGAGGGCGAGCAGGTCGCCGAGCTGATCGACGGCATCCGGCAGCGCTCCGGGCGGCTGGACGTGCTGGTCAACAACGCGGGCGGGACCCCGGTCGCCGACACGGCGACGGCCTCGATCCGCTTGCACCGCAAGGTGATCGAGCTCAACCTGGTCGCCCCGCTGCTGCTCGCCCAGCACGCCCGGGAGGCCCTGGCGGAGTCGCAGGGCTCGATCATCAACATCAGCAGCGTCTCCGGCCGCCGCCCCTCCCCGGGAACCGCCGCCTACGGCGCGGCGAAGGCGGGCCTGGACAACCTCACCACCACGCTCGCCCAGGAACTCGCCCCCGACATCCGGGTCAACGGAGTCGTGGTGGGCCTGGTGAGCTCAGACGACCAAGCGGACCACTACGGCCAATCCGACCTCTCGTCGATCGTCCCCATGAGACGCCTCGCCGAACCCTCGGACGTCGCCCACGCCTGCCTCTTCCTCGCCTCACCCCTCGCGGCCTACATCACCGGCTCAGACCTCACGGTCCACGGTGGAGGAGAAACCTCCACCTACCTCAACACCATCCGAACCTGACCCACCAACCCCGATTACGGCCGTATTCGGGAACCCGATTACGGCGGTAATCCGCCCGTCCCCTCGGGGTTGACGGATTACTCCGGTATTCGGTTGACGGATTACTCCACGTATTCGGGGACGGATTACCGGAGTAATCCGTCAACTCCGGTGCCAGGGGGACGGTCTTCGCGGTCGGGGGCGGATTGCGGGGGCGGTCCGTTGAACGTTACGAACTTCTAGGAGGATTCACGTGATTTGTGAAGATCGGGTTGTGATCGTGACCGGGGGTGCTCGGGGGATCGGCCGGGCGCACTCGTTGGAGTTCGCCCGGCAGGGCGCGAAGGTCGTCGTCAACGACATCGGGGTGCAGCTGGACGGGAGCGGCGGTGACGGGTCCGCTGCCGCCGAGGTGGCCGAGGAGATCCGGGCGCTCGGGGGCGAAGCCGCCGTGCACGGGGCCGACGTCGCGGACTGGGGGCAGGCGCAGGAGCTCGTGGAGTTCGCCGTGGAGCGGTTCGGACGCCTCGACGTGCTGGTGAACAACGCCGGGGTCGTGCGGGACCGGATGTTCGTCAACCTCGCCGAGGACGAGTGGGACCAGGTCATCCGAGTCCACCTGAAAGGCCACGCGGCGACGATGCGGCACGCCGCGCAGCACTGGCGGGACCGGACCAAGGCCGGGGAGACCGTGCAGGCCCGCGTCATCAACACGACGTCGGGAGCCGGGCTGCTCGGCAGCGTCGGGCAGACCAACTACGCCGCGGCCAAGGCCGGGATCATTGCCCTCACCCTCAACACCGCCGCCGAGCTCGCCCGCTACGGCGTCACCGTCAACGCCATCGCGCCCTCGGCGCGCACCCGCATGACCGAGACCGTCTTCGCCGACATGATGGCCCAGCCCGACCAGGGATTCGACGAGATGGCGCCGGAGAACGTCTCCCCGCTGGTCGCCTGGCTCGGCAGCGTCGACTCCGCCGAGGTCACCGGCCGGGTCTTCGAGGTCGCGGGCGGCGACATCACCGTCGGCACCGGCTGGACCCGAGGTCCCTCCCGCGACGCCGGCCGCCGCTGGAACGCCGACGAGCTCGGCCCCGTGGTCTCGGAACTGCTCGCCAAGGCCCCCGTTGCCGACCCCGTCTACGGCACCTGAGGGCGGGGAGTGGTACATCTCTTCCAGGAATTTCGGCACGAAAACCCGGAGGACAGCGGTGAGCGATCGGCACGCGTGGATCGAGCCCGGCGTCGAGCAGGTCGGGCCCGGCGTGCACCGCATCCCGCTGCCGCTGCCCAACGACGGGCTGCGCGCCGTCAACGTCTACGCCATCGAGGACTCCGACGGGCTGGTGCTCATCGACTCGGGCTGGGCGCTGGAGGAGGCCCGCACCCAGCTGGAGAAGGGCCTCGGCGAGATCGGCTACGACTTCGCCGACGTGCAGCGGTTCCTGGTCACCCACGTGCACCGGGACCACTACACGCTCGCGGTGCAGCTGCGCCGCACCTTCGGCTCCAAGATCAGCCTCGGTGCCGGTGAGCAGCCCACGATGGACGCGATCCTGGCCGGGGGCACCGAACTCGCCGAGCTGCAGCGGTTGCAGCGCTGGGGAGCCGACGAGCTGATCACCAAGCTCGCCGACGCCTACGGCGGGAAACCGCCGGAGCGCAAGGGCGAGAACCCCTACGAGCCGCCGGACGAGTGGCTGCACGGCAAGGTCGAGATCCCGCTGGGATCGCGAACCCTGCTGGCCGTGCCCACTCCCGGGCACACCCGCGGTCACGTCGTGTTCGTCGACGCCGACTCGCAGGTGCTGTTCTCCGGCGACCACGTCCTGCCGCACATCACGCCGTCGATCGGCGTCGAGTCCGCGCGCCCGGAGCTGCCGCTCGGCGACTTCCTGGACTCGCTGCGGCTCATGCAGACCTACCCGGACCTGCGGCTGCTGCCCGCGCACGGGCCCGTCGGCGGCAGCAGCCACCAGCGCGTCGAGGAACTGCTGAGCCACCACGACGAGCGGCTGCGGCAGACCGCCGAGGTCATCGCCGACGGCGCCGGAACCGCCTACGAGGCGGCGCTCAAGCTCGGCTGGACCCGGCGCAACCGGAACTTCACCGACCTCGACCTGTTCAACCAGGTTCTGGCGGTCGGGGAGACCAGCGCGCACCTGGACCTGCTGGTGCGGCGCGGCGAGCTCACCGCCACCCAGAACGGTGACGCCGTGGAGTACTCAGGCCAGCAGTAGCCGGACGGTCAGCTCCAGCCGGTTGGACACGTCGCTGGCCGAGGCCCGCCGGGTCACCCAGGCGACCAGGTTCGACAGCCACACGTCGCCGATGACCCGCGCGATCGCCTTCTGCTCGTCGGTGGGTTCCTCGCTGGTCATCGCCCGGGTGAACAGCTGCTCCATCAGCAGCGCGACGGTGTCGACCTCGTTGGCGACCGAGGTGTCGGCGAACATGAACGCCCTGGTCATCGCCTCGGTCAGCTCGGGGTTGCGCTGGAGCTGGCGGGTGGTGCGGTTGAGCACGTGCAGCACCCGGTCGTAGGCGGTGTCGCCGGGGATCTTCGTCCGGTCGAGCTTCTCCTGCTCGCGGGCGAACTCCCGGGCCAGGCCGACCACCAGCAGGTGGATCTTCGACGGGAAGTACCGGTACAGGGTGCCCAGCGCGACGTCGGCCTTCTCGGCGACCGCGCGCATCTGCACCGCGTCGTAGCCGCCCTTGGCGGCCAGCGCGAGCGTGGCGTCGATGATGCGCTTGCGGCGCTCGGCCTGGGCCGTGGTGCCGGTGGCACTGCCGCGGAGCGCCTCCAGCACGTTCTGCGAGCTTTCCATGGACCGGGCTCTCCTTGAACTTTCGACGGACATCAGGTGACGGCGAAGCGTGTTCGTCGCCACGCGACTCATCGCCCGGGGCTACTCACGGGTTAAGGTGAGCGGGTTACCTCGACCGAAACATGTTCCAGTCTACCCAGCCCGCGGCACCCGGGCAGTGTGAGGTGAATCGTGCGGATCGCTTTGCTTTCCTATCGGAGCAAGCCGCATTGCGGTGGGCAGGGTGTCTACGTCCGCTACCTCAGCCGCGGTCTCGCCGAGCTGGGACATCACGTCGAGGTCTTCTCCGGGCAGCCCTACCCGGACCTGGATCCGGGCGTCGACCTGACGCCGGTCGACAGCCTCGACCTCTACAACGACGACGACCCGTTCCGCACCCCGCACTGGCGCGAGCTGCGCGACCACGTCGACCTGCTGGAGGTCGGCACCATGTGGACCGCCGGGTTCCCGGAGCCGATGACGTTCAGCATGCGCGCCGCCCGGCTGCTCAAGGCCCGCGCGCACGAGTTCGACGTCGTCCACGACAACCAGTGCCTCGGCAGCGGCCTGCTGTCGCTGCAGCGCGCCGGGGTTCCGCTGGTGGCCACGGTGCACCACCCGATCACCCACGACCGCCGGGTGGACCTGGCCGCTGCGAAGGGTTGGCGCAAGCTCACCGTGCGCCGCTGGTACGGCTTCACCCGCATGCAGGCGCGCGTGGCCCGGCAGATCCCGCAGCTGCTGACCGTCTCGCAGAACTCCGCCGACGACATCCGCGACGACTTCGGCGTCGGGCCCGAGCAGCTGCGCGTGGTGCCGCTGGGCGTGGACGCCGAGGTGTTCCGGCCGCCGGAGAAGCCGCGCGTTCCCGGCCGGATCGTGGCGATGGCCAGCGCCGACACCCCGATGAAGGGCGTGGGCACGCTGCTGGAGGCGGTGGCGAAGCTGCGCACCGAGCGCGAGGTGGAGCTCGTCCTGGTCAGCAAGCTGACCCCCGGCGGCCCGACCGAGCAGCGCATCGAGGAGCTGGCCATCGGCGACGTCGTGCGCACCGTCAAGGGCATCAGCGACGAGGAGCTGGCCGAGCTGTTCGGCTCCGCCGAGGTCGCCAGCGTTCCCTCGCTCTACGAGGGCTTCTCGCTGCCGACGGTGGAGGCGATGGCCTGCGGCACCCCGCTGGTGGCCAGCCGCGCCGGCGCGATCCCCGAGGTCGCCGGGCCCGACGGCGAGTGCGCCGACCTGGTGCCGCCGGGTGACGCCGAAGCGCTGGCGGAGGCCCTGGCCCGGCTGCTCGACTCGCCGGAGCGCCGCGCCCGTCTCGGCGCCAACGGCCGCGAGCGGGTGCTGGCCCGCTACAGCTGGAAATCCGTGGCAGCGGCGACCGTCGACTGCTACGCCGAAGCGATCGCGCGCAGCCCGCGCGGTGGGAAGGGAGCAACGCGTTGCTGACGGTGGACTTCGACAGGCTCGGCGTGCGGCCGGGACAGCGGGTGCTGGACCTGGGCTGCGGCGGAGGGCGGCACGCCTTCGAGCTGTACCGGCGCGGCAGCGACGTCACCGCCTTCGACCAGGACGTCGAGGAGCTGGAGAACGTGGCCGCGATGTTCGCCGCCATGAAGGACGAGGGCGAGGTGCCCGAGGGCGCCAAGGCCCAGACCGTCTCCGGTGACGCGCTGGCCCTGCCGTTCGCCGACGGCGAGTTCGACGTCGTCATCGCCTCGGAGATCATGGAGCACATCCCCGAGGACGAGAAGGCGATGCGCGAGCTCGTCCGCGTGGTCAAGCCCGGCGGTCGCGTCGTGGTCACCGTGCCGCGCGCCTGGCCGGAGCGGATCTGCTGGGCGCTGTCGGACGAGTACCACCAGGTCGAGGGCGGGCACGTGCGGATCTACTCCGCCGATGAGCTCATCGGCAAGCTCACCGACGCCGGGCTGCGCTACGTCTTCCGCGACTACGCGCACGCGCTGCACGCGCCGTACTGGTGGATCAAGTGCGCGGTGGGCACCGACAACAACGATCACCCGCTGGCCAAGGCCTACCACGCGTTCCTGGTGTGGGACATGATGAAGGCCCCGTGGATCTCGCGCACCGCCGAGAAGCTGCTGAACCCGGTGGCGGGCAAGAGCATCGCGGTCTACCTGGGCAAACCTCGTGCCGGCGCCTGAGCTGCCGGGCGTCGTCTCCGCCGAGGCCCTCGTCCAGACCGGCAAGGCCATCGCCTCCGTGCAGCTCCCCTCCGGGGAGATCCCGTGGTTCCCGGGCGGGCACACCGACCCGTGGGACCACGTCGAGTGCGCGATGGCGCTGTCGGTGGTCGGTCAGCTCGCCGAGGCCGAGAAGGCCTACGAGTGGCTGCGCGGCACGCAGCGCGCCGACGGGTCGTGGCCGCTTCAGGTGCGCGACGGCGCGGTCGAGGACGCCGGTGCCGACACCAACTACTGCGCCTACCCGGCGGTGGGCGTCTGGCACCACGTGCTCATCACCGGTGACGACGCGTTCGCCGAGCGGATGTGGCCGATGGTGCGCGACGCCATCGACTTCGTGCTCACCGCGCAGCACCGGCGCGGCGAGATCGACTGGGGCATCGGCGAAGCCGGGCCCACCGGCGAGGCGCTGCTGTCAGGCAGCTCCAGCATCCACCAGAGCCTGCGGTGCGCGCTGGCCCTGGCCGACCGGGTGGGGGTGCCGCAGCCGAGCTGGGAGGTGGCCGTCGGTCGTCTCGGGCACGCGCTGCGCAGGCACCCGGAGGCGTTCACGCCGAAGACCCGGTACTCGATGGACTGGTACTACCCGATCCTGGGCGGTGCGGTGCGCGGCGAGGACGGTCTGCGGCGCATCGACGAGCGCTGGGACGACTTCGTGGTGCAGGACTTGGGGATTCGCTGCGTCGACGACCACCCGTGGGTCACCGGCGCCGAGACCTGCGAGCTGGTGCTGGCGCTGGACGCCCTGGGCGAGCGCGAGCGCGCGGTGCAGCAGCTCGCCGCGATGCAGCACCTGCGCGACCCGGACGGCTCCTACTGGACGGGCTTCGTCTTCGCGGACGGCAAGCGCTGGCCGGAGGAGCAGTCCTCCTGGACCGCGGCCGCGGTCGTCCTCGCCGCCGACGCGCTGACCCGGACCTCGCCGGGCAACGGCATCTTCCGGGGCGAGGACCTGCCGCAGGGGCTGCCGGTGGAGAACGCCTCGTGCTGCGAGTACGAGCGCACCCGCTGACGCGATGAAGAACCCCACCTCGCCGAACAGCTCGGCGAGGTGGGGTTCTTCGCGTCCGGCGTCCGATCAGGGCAGCGAGCCGGGCTCGCCCGCGGTGCGTTCGAGGACGCGGAGGGAGCCCGCGACCCGGGTTTCGGTGAACGCGCCGGTGGCCAGGGCTCGGCGGTAGATGTTGTACGGGGCTTGGCCACCGTCCTCCGGGTCGGGGAAGACGTCGTGGATGACCAGGGCGCCGCCCGGGGCGACCCAGTGGGCCCAGCCCTCGTAGT
The DNA here is from genome assembly GCF_029952525.1 of Saccharopolyspora ipomoeae. Taxonomy (GTDB): domain Bacteria; phylum Actinomycetota; class Actinomycetes; order Mycobacteriales; family Pseudonocardiaceae; genus Saccharopolyspora; species Saccharopolyspora ipomoeae. The sequence goes on along the minus strand of NZ_JASAOF010000007.1, from coordinate 111,489 downwards.
CGTTGACGGCCGCTTCCTCGGTGTGCCCGCCGTCGATGAACAGGAACGTCAGCGGGGTGCGCCAGAACCCGGCGATGTCGCGGGAGCGGCCGACCACGGCCGTGACCTCGTCCTCCAGTCCCGCGCGGGCCAGGGTGCGGCGGAACTCGCCGAGGGTGTCGAGCTTGCCGACCTCGGCGTCCACCAGCGTCGGGTCGTGGTATTCCCAGCCCGGCTGGTGCTCCTCGGAACCCCGGTGGTGGTCGACGGTGACGACGCGGCCGCCGGTGATCCGGGCCGCGGCGCCGAGGAAGATCGTGGACTTGCCGCAGTAGGTGCCGATCTCGACGCCCACGCCGTCGCCGAGGTGGGCGACGGCGGTCTCGTGCAGCGCCAGGCCCTCGTCGGTGGGCATGAACCCGGTCGCGCGCTCGGCGAGGTCGAGCAGGTCCGCAGGCATCGACGGGTGGTGCTCGCGGTCGGTGGTCGATCCCTGCGTCACGTGGTGCCTCTTTCACATCGGTTCCGGTGCGCGTTGCAGCGTACCCGGTCCAGGCGCTAGCTTGTTAGAACATGTTCTAATTCTCGCAGTGCGGGCGCGGACGAGGAGGCGTTGTGCCGATCGCGATCACCGACGAGCAGCGGGCCCTGCAGGAGTCCATCCGGTCCTGGGCCGACGGGCTCGGCACCGACCCGGTGCGCAAGCTGGAGAGCTCCGACACCCCGATCTGGCACGAGCAGGAGACCTGGACCGGCCTCACCGAGATCGGCGTCTTCTCCCTGCTCGCCGAGGGGATCGGCACGACGGTCGACCTCGCCGCCGGGCTGGAGCAGGCAGCCGACGCGCTGGTGCCGGGCCCGGTGTGGTCCACGGCCGTGGCCGTGGCGCTCCTGGGGGAGGCCGACTTCGCCGAAGGCCGGGCCACCGCCGCGCTCTCGCTGGACCCCGGCGAGCTCGTCGCGACCGAAAGCGCCGACGGGCTGGTCGTTTCCGGCCGCATCGCCGCCGTCCCGGCTGCGATGGGCGTGACCCACCTGCTGCTGCCCGCGCGGGCGGGCGAGCGCGAGGTCTGGTTCCTGGTGCCCGCCGAGCGGGCCGAGCGGAACCCGCGCCCGTCGCTGGACCTCTCCCGCCCGGTCGCCGAGGTCGTGCTGCGCGACGTCGCCATCCCGGCGCGGCACGTCCTCGACCACGACGTCCAGGGCAGGGACGTGCGGGACCTCGCGGTCACCCTCGCCGCCGCCGAGGCCGCGGGCATCGCCGGCTGGTGCCTGCGCACCGCCGTCGACCACGCCGGGACCCGCGAGCAGTTCGGCCAGGTCATCGGCTCCTTCCAGGCCGTCAAGCACCTCTGCGCCCGGATGCTCTGCGCGGTCGAGAAGACCACCGCGCTGGCCTGGGACGCCGCCCGCGCCGCCGAGGATGCGCCGGACGAGCACCCGCTGGCCGCCGCCGTGGCCGGGGCGGCGGTGTTCGACGCCGCCGTGGAGGTCGCCAAGGACTGCGTCCAGGTGCTCGGCGGCATCGGCTTCACCTGGGAGCACGACGCCCACCTGTACCTGCGGCGCGCGCTGGCGCTGCGGTCGGCCGTCGGCGGCGCCGCCGGGTGGCGCCGACGCGTCGCCGAGCTCTCCGCCGGTGGCGCGCGACGCACGCTGAGCCTGTCCGCCGAACTCCCCGAGGACCGGCGCGGCGAGATCCGCGGCACCGTCGAGGAGATCGCCGCGCTCTCCCCTCGGCAGCAGCGGATTCGGTTCGCCGAGACCGGCTACCTCGCCCCGCACTGGCCCCGGCCCTACGGCTGCGGGGCGAGCCCGCACGAGCAGCTGCTCATCGACGAGGAGCTGGAGCGCGCGGGCGTGCGGCGACCGGACATGGTCGTCGGGAACTGGGCGGTGCCCACCATCGTCGAGCACGGCACCGACGCCCAGCGCGAGCGGTTCGCGTGGCCCACGCTGCGCGGCGAGATCACCTGGTGCCAGCTGTTCTCCGAACCCGGTGCGGGCTCGGACCTAGCCGGGCTGCGCACCAAGGCCGAGCGCGTCGACGGCGGCTGGAAGCTCACCGGTCAGAAGGTGTGGACCTCGCTCGCGCAGGAGGCCGACTGGGGGATCTGCCTGGCCCGCACCGATCCCGAGGCGCCGAAGCACAAGGGGATCAGCTACTTCCTGGTCGACATGCGTGCGGAGGGCATCACGATCCGGCCGCTGCGCGAGATCACCGGCGTGGAGCGGTTCAACGAGGTGTTCCTCGACGAGGTCTTCGTGCCCGACGAGTGCCTGGTGGCCGAACCGGGCCAGGGCTGGAAGCTGGCCCGCACCACGCTGGCCAACGAACGCGTGGCGCTCGGCGGCGGTTCCAGCCTCGGCCAGGAGGTCGAGCGGCTGCTCGCGGCCTCCGGCGACACCGACCCGTCGATGCGGGAACGCCTCGGTTCGGCCGTCGTCGAGGGCCTGGCGGGCTCGCTGCTGCGGCTGCGCGCCACCCTGCGCAGCCTGCACGGCCGGGGCCCGGGGCCGGAGTCCAGCGTCGAGAAGCTGCTGGGCGTCTGGCACCGCCAGGACGTCGCCGAGCTCGGCGTGGAGATGCTCGGCGCCGAGGCGCTGGTGATGGAGGCCGAACCGGTGCACGAGGTGCTGCTCACCCGTGCCCTGTCGATCGCCGGTGGCACCACGCAGATCCTGCTCAACGTGATCGCCGAACGAATCCTCGGGCTGCCTCGCTGAGGCTTGCGCGCGAGGTCGTCGAGGCGGTAGAAGTAGAACAAGTTTCACAACGTGGCCAGGGTTGGTCGAGGGGGCGGGATGGAGTTCACGCTCGGGGAGACGCAGCAGGCAGTGCGGGATCTCGCGGCCGAAGTGCTGGCTCGGGAGACCGAGCGCGCCGCCGCCTCAACTGGAATCGGTTTCGACGAGTCCGTGTGGAAGGCGCTGGGCGAAGCGGGCCTGCTGTCGCTGCCGGTCCCGGAGGAGCTGGGCGGTGCCGGGCTCGGCCCGCTGGAGGTCGGTCTGGTGCTCGCCGAGATCGGCAGGGCCGGCGTCGCCGTCCCGGCGCTGGCCACCCTCGCCTTCGGCGTCCTGCCGATCGCCCGGCACGGCAGCCCCGCGCAGCAGCAGGAGCTGCTGGCCGAACCCGGCCGGGTGCTCAGCGCCGCCCTCAACGAGGTCTCGAACCCGCTTCCCGCGAAACCCGCTGCCGTGCTGCGTGATTCCCGCGTGACCGGGCGCAAGGTGGGAGTGCTCGACGCCGACGCCGCGCACCGGCTGCTGGTCTCGGTCAGCACCGAGGACGGCCCGGCGATCGCGCTGGTCGACCCGCACGCCGACGGCGTCACCCTGCGCTCGGTGAAGTCCTCGGCCGGGACCGAGTGGGTCGTCGACCTCGACGGCGCTGCGGCCGAAACCCTCGGCGCGGCAGGGGAAATTGTGCTCGCCGACGTGCACGCGTGCGCCCTGGCGGGGATGTGCGCGCTCGGCGACGGCGCCGTGGCCGGGGCGCTGCAGCTCACCTCCGAGCACCTCCGGACCCGCGAGCAGTTCGGCAAACCCCTGGCGGCGTTCCAGGCCGTGGCGCAGCAGATCGCCGACGTCTACGTCGTCAACCGCACCCTGCACCTGGCCGCGCTATCGGCGAACTGGCGGCTGGGCACCGGGCGCGACGCGGGGGAGGACCTCGACGTCGCCGCGTTCTGGCTCACCGACCAGGCGCCCGCCGCGATGCACACCTGCCACCACCTGCACGGCGGGCTCGGCGTGGACATCACCTACCCGATGCACCGCTACTACTCGCAGGTCAAGGACCTGGCGCGGCTGGCGGGCGGTGCCGCGCACCGCGTCGACGTCCTCGCCCGACACGCCTGAGGAGAAGCCGTGTTCATCGAACTCACCGAGGAGCAGCGGGCGCTGCAGGCCGAGCTGCGCGAGTACTTCAGCACCCTGGTCACCCCGGAGGAGCGCGAAGCCCTTGCCGCGGACCGGCACGACCAGGCGCACCGCGACATCGTGCGCCGGATGGGTCGCGACGGTTGGCTGGGCGTGGGCTGGCCGACCGAGTACGGCGGACGGGGTTTCGGCGACGTCGAGAACTACATCTTCGCGAACGAGGCCTCCCGCGCCGACGTCCAGCTGCCGTCGGTGACGCTGCAGACCGTCGGGCCGACCCTGCAGACCTACGGCACCGAGGAGCAGAAGGCGTTCTTCCTGCCCAAGATCCTGTCCGGTGACGTGCACTTCGCCATCGGCTACAGCGAGCCCGAGGCGGGCACCGACCTCGCCTCGTTGCGCACCACGGCGGTGCGCGACGGCGAGCACTACGTGGTCAACGGGCAGAAGATCTTCACCACCGGCGGGCACGACGCCGACTACATCTGGCTGGCCTGCCGCACGAACCCGGACGCGCCCAAGCACAAGGGCATCTCGATCCTCATCCTCGACACCAGCGACCCGGGCTACTCGTGGACGCCGATCATCACCGCCGACGGCTCGCACCACATCAACGCCACCTACTACAACGACGTCCGAGTTCCGGCGTCGATGCTGGTGGGGGAGCAGGACCGGGGCTGGAAGCTGATCACCACCCAGCTCAACCACGAGCGCGTCATGCTCGGCCCGTCCGGGCGCACCGGGGGTCTGCGCGAGCGGGTGCGCGCCTGGGCGAGCGCGCGCGGCCTGCTCGAACGCGACGACGTGCGGCGGGTTCTGGCGCGCGTGCGGGCGTTCGAGCGGGTCAACGAGCTGCTCAACTGGCAGGTCGCGGCCTCGGCCTCGCTGGGGCCGGTGGAGGTCGCCGACGCCTCGGCGACCAAGGTGTTCTCCTCCGAGACCGTGCAGGTGCTGGGTCGCGAGCTGGAGGAGGTCGTCGGCAGGCACGGCGATCCGTCCGATGAGGACACCGCGGAACTGCTGCACTGGCTGGACGTCCAGGCCAAGCGCAACCTCGTGCTGACCTTCGGCGGCGGCGTCAGCGAGGTGCAGCGGGAACTGATCGCCACCGCCGGACTGGGACTGCCGCGGGTGCCGCGCTGAGGAACGGAGTGACATGACCAGTACCGCCACCGAAGCCGACGAGATCAGGGCGGCGGCCAAGCGGATCGCCGAGCGCGGGTCCTCCGCGCCGCGCTCCGCGCGCGACCCGGTGAACCTGCCGATGATCAACAACTGGGTCGAGGCGATGCGCGACGCCAACCCGGTCTACACCGATCCCGAGGCCGCGGCCGCGTCCGTCCACGGTGGACTCGTCGCGCCGCCGGCGATGGCGCAGGTGTGGACGATGGGCGGGCTGCACCCGCAGCGCGACCCCGACGACCCGCTCTACGCGATGATGGGTGCGCTCGACGAGGCCGGTTACGTCTCGGTGGTCGCCACCAACTGCGAGCAGACCTACCACCGCTACCTGCGGCACGGCGAGCAGGTCACGGTCACCACCAAGCTCGACTCGGTGGTCGGGCCCAAGACCACCGGCCTCGGCGAGGGCTGGTTCGTCACCACCCGCAACACCTGGTACGTGGGCGACGAGCCGATCGCCGACATGATGTTCCGGGTCCTGAAGTTCAAGGCCGCCGACGCGAAACCGGAGGAGGCCGCGCCGGAGCCGGAGCCGCCGGCCGAGGTGATCCGGCCCGCGATCAACCGCGACACCGCCTACTTCTGGGAGGGCACCGCCGCCGGTGAGCTGCGCATCCAGCGCTGCGGCGGCTGCGGGCTGCTGCGCCACCCACCGGGCCCGATGTGCCCGGAGTGCGGTGCCACCAAGCGCACCCACCTGGTCTCCGAGGGGCTCGGCGAGGTCTACAGCTACGTCGTGCACCACCGGCCCGCGATCCCCGGCAAGAAGCTGCCGCTGGTGATCGCGCTGGTCGAGCTCGACGAGGGCGTGCGGATCCTCGGCGAGCTGCACGACATCGACCCGGAGGCCGTGGCCATCGGGCAGCGCGTCCAGGTCGCTTACCAGCGCGTTGATGACGAACTCACCCTGCCGTACTGGAAACCTTCGGGGGACGTATGAGTGAAAACGCCGCATCGCGCGCTCATTCGTCCGACCGGGTGCGGGTGTCCCGCAGAACACTGGAGAACGCATGACTTTGGCGCGAACGCGCACTGCCGGGGAGGTCGCGATCGGCGATTCCCTGCCGGAGGAGCGCATCGAGGCGACCCCGACCTTCATCGTCAGCACGGCCATCGCCACCCGCGACTTCCAGGACGTGCACCACGACCGGGACCTGGCTCACGCCAAGGGGTCGAAGGACATCTTCCTCAACATCCTCACCACCACCGGCCTGGTGCAGCGCTACGTCACCGACTGGGCCGGCCCGGAGGCGCTGGTGCGCGGGGTGTCGATCAAGCTCGGCGTGCCCTGCTACGCCTACGACGCGCTGACGATGCACGGCCAGGTCCTGGAACGCGGTGACGGCGTGTTCGTCGTCGAGGTGCTGGGCCGCAACCAGCTCGGCACCCACGTCACCGGCCGGGTGCGGCTGGAGCTGCCGGAGGAGGACCGATGATCTCAGGCAAGACCGCCATCGCCGGCATCGGCGCGACCGAGTTCTCGAAGGACTCCGGTCGCAGCGAGCTGCAGCTGGCCGCCGAGTGCGTGCGCTCGGCGCTCGCCGACGCGGGACTGGAACCCTCCGATGTGGATGGTCTGGTCACCTTCACGATGGACACCAACACCGAGGTCGCGGTGGCCCGCGAGGTCGGCATCCCGAACCTGAGCTACTTCAGCCGCATCCACTACGGCGGCGGCGCGGCCTGCGCCACCGTGCAGCAGGCGGCGATGGCGGTGGCGACCGGGATGGCCGAGGTCGTGGTCTGCTACCGGGCGTTCAACGAGCGCTCCGGGCAGCGGTTCGGCCAGTTCAACGCCGGGCTGTCCGGGCAGGCGACCTCCACCGGCGTGGACAACAGCTGGTCGTACCCGATGGGCCTGGGCACGCCGGGCGCGCAGGTGGCCATGTTCGCGCGTCGCTACATGCACGAGTACGGGGCGACCAGCGAGGACTTCGGCCGCATCGCGGTCGCCGACCGCAAGCACGCCGCCACCAACCCGAACGCCTGGTTCCACGGGCGCCCGATCACCCTGGAGGACCACCAGAACTCGCGGTGGATCACCGAGCCGCTGCGGCTGCTGGACTGCTGCCAGGAGAGCGACGGCGGGGTGGCGCTGGTGGTCACCAGCCTCGACCGCGCCCGGGACCTGCCCCAGCCGCCCGCGGTGGTGGCCGGAGCCGCGCAGGGCAGCGGGCCGGACCAGTTCACCATGACCAGCTACTACCGCGACTCGCTGACCGGTCTGCCCGAGATGGGCCTGGTGGCGCGGCAGCTCTGGGAGCAGTCCGGGATCGGACCCGACGACGTCCAGGTCGGCATCCTCTACGACCACTTCACGCCGTTCGTGCTGGTCCAGCTGGAGGAGTTGGGCTTCTGCGGGCGCGGGGAGGCCAAGGACTTCATCGCCGAGGGCGCCATCGAGCACGGCGGTCGGCTGCCGCTGAACACCCACGGCGGGCAGCTGGGGGAGGCCTACATCCACGGGATGAACGGCATCGCCGAGGGCGTCCGGCAGATCCGCGGTGCGGCGGTCAACCAGGTCGACGAGGTGAACAACGTGCTGGTGACCGCGGGAACGGGCGTCCCCACCAGCGGACTCGTGCTCACATCGAACTGAAACATGTTATAGATTTTGCCGCGCTCATCGGTATGATGGAGCGATAACAGCACGTGAACCGGTTGCTCGTACCAAGGGGAACCTGTTCCAGTCCGTGGCGTGGAGGTCGCATGCTCAGTGCCGAGACCCGGCGAGGGCTCGCCGAGCGGTTGTGGCGGGCCGAACGCGAGCGGGACCCCATCCCGCCGCTGGTCGAGTCGTACCCGGACATCGACGTGGTCGACGCCTACGAGATCCAGCTGATCAACATCCGCCGCCGGGACGCGCCGATCGCCGGGCACAAGGTCGGGCTGTCCTCACCGGCGATGCAGCAGATGATGGGCGTCGACGAGCCCGACTACGGACACCTGCTCACCGACATGGCCGTGGCCGAGGACGTCCCCATCGACGCCCGCGCCTACTGCTTCCCGCGGGTGGAGGTCGAGGTCGGGTTCCTGCTGGCCGAGGACGTCCCACCGGGCTGCGACGAGCAGGGCGTGCTGGACCGGACCGAGGCGCTGATCCCGTCCATCGAGCTGATCGACAGCCGCATCCGCGACTGGCGCATCGGCATCGCCGACACCATCGCCGACAACGCCTCCTCCGCCGGCTACGTGCTCGGTGCCGCGCGCGTGGCCCCCGGCGAGCTCGACCCGCGCGGCATCGACGCCGTGCTGCACCGCAACGGCGAGGTCGTCGCCGAGGGCCGCTCCGACGCGGTGCTCGGCAACCCCGCAACCGCCGTGGCCTGGCTGGCCGACAAGGTCGCCGGGTTCGGGGTGCGGCTGCGAGCGGGCAACGTCGTGCTGCCCGGTTCCTGCACCCGCGCCATCGACGTGCGACCCGGCGACGCGTTCCGGGCCGAGTTCTCGGGCCTCGGCACCGTCGGTCTCACCGCGAAACCCTAGGGAGGTGCTTCGAAGTGGCGGAGCCACTTTCTCTTTCGGTGGGCGGGCAAGCAGACTGCACCGCCGGAGGTTCTGAGGGGCTTCGTGGCGAGCACGCCGCGACGCCGTGTACTGGCACACATCAGGAGTGGCGCGCGGAGTCCACGAAGCCCCTCAGGTTCTCCTACCGGCACCGCTACGCACAAGGACTACACACAGTTCTTAGGGAGGCGTTATGACCGCCAAGGCGGCGATCGTGGGGTCGGGCAACATCGGTACCGACCTGCTCTACAAGCTCAGCCGTTCCCAGGACGTCGAACCGGCCTGGATGATCGGCATCGACCCGGACAGCGACGGGCTGCGCCGGGCCGCCGACATGGGTGTGGCGACCAGCGCCGAAGGCGTGGACTGGTTGCTGGAGAACGAGAGCCCGGACATCGTCTTCGAAGCCACCTCGGCCTACGTGCACAAGGCCAACGCGCCGCGCTACGCCGAGCGCGGCATCCGGGCCATCGACCTCACGCCCGCGGCAGTCGGGCCCTACGTGGTGCCGCCGGTCAACATCGGCGAGCACCTCGACGCGCCGAACATCAACCTGATCACCTGCGGCGGGCAGGCCACGATCCCGATCGTGCACGCCGTGTCGCGGGTCGTGCCGGTGGCCTACGCGGAGATCGTCGCGTCGGTGTCCTCGGTGTCGGCGGGGCCCGGAACCCGCTCCAACATCGACGAGTTCACCCGCACGACCGCCAAGGGCATCGAGGTCATCGGGGGAGCCGAGCGCGGCAAGGCGATCATCGTGCTCAACCCCGCCGACCCGCCGATGATCATGCGCGACACCATCTTCTGCGCCATCCCGGCCGACGCGGACACCGACGCCGTCGGCGAGTCGATCACCCGGATGGCGCGCGACATCGCCGAGTACGTCCCCGGCTACCGGCTGCTGTCCGAGCCGCAGTTCGACCCGCCCTCGGCCGTCACCGGCGGCCGGGCGCGCGTCGCGGTGTTCGTCGAGGTCGAGGGCGCCGGCGACTTCCTGCCGAAGTACTCCGGGAATCTCGACATCATGACCGCCGCCGCCGTGCGGGTCGGCGACGAGCTCGCCCGCACCGGGGCGCTGCAGAAGGAGGCCGCGCGGTGACCGGACTGCCCAAGACGTACAGCACCGAGCTGGACCTGCGCATCACCGACACGTCGTTGCGCGACGGCTCGCACCACAAGCGCCACCAGTTCACCGCCGACGAGGTGCGCGGCATCGTCACCGCGCTCGACGGGGCCGGGGTGCCGGTCATCGAGGTGACCCACGGCGACGGGCTCGGCGGGTCGTCGTTCAACTACGGCTTCTCCCGAACGCCGGAGCAGGAACTGATCACGCTGGCGGCCGAGACCGCGCGCAACGCCAAGATCGCCGTGCTGATGCTGCCCGGCGTCGGCGTCACCGACGACATCGTCATCTCCCGCGACAACGGCGCCTCGGTGTGCCGGATCGCCACCCACTGCACCGAGGCCGACGTGTCCGTGCAGCACTTCGGGCTGGCGCGCGAGCAGGGCATGGAGACCGTCGGGTTCCTCATGATGGCCCACTCCCAGCCGCCGGAGGTGCTGGCCAAGCAGGCCCGCATCATGGTCGACGCGGGCTGCCAGTGCGTCTACGTCGTCGACTCCGCCGGGGCGCTGGTGCTGGAGCAGGTCGCCGAGCGGGTCCAGGCCCTCGACGCCGAGATCGGCGGCGACGCGCAGATCGGTTTCCACGGGCACGAGAACCTCGGCGTCGGCGTGGCCAACTCGGTCGCGGCCGCGCGCGCCGGTGCCGTCCAGATCGACGGCAGCGCAAGGCGTTTCGGTGCCGGAGCGGGCAACACGCCGGTGGAGGCGTTCGTCGGCGTGTGCGACAAGCTCGGGTTCACCACCGGCGTGGACTTCTTCGCCATCGCCGACGCCGCCGAGGACGTGGTGCGCCCGGCGATGCCGGAGGAATGCCTGCTCGACCGCTCCGCGCTGATGATGGGCTACGCCGGGGTGTACTCCAGCTTCCTCAAGCACGCCGCCAACCAGGCCGAGCGCTACGGCGTCAGCCAGGCGCAACTGCTGGTGCGGGCCGGCGAGCGCAAGCTCGTGGGCGGCCAGGAGGACCAGCTGATCGACATCGCGCTGGAGCTGCAGCGCGAGCAGACCAAGTGAGACGGGAGCACCGCATGAGCGACAGCACCGAAGTCGTCGAGGCAGTGCGCAAACTCCTTCCCGCGCTGCGGGATCGGGCGCAGCAGGCCGAGGACGGACGCAAGATCCCGGCGGAATCGATCGCCGAGCTGCAGGACGCGGGCTTCTTCAAGCTGCTGCAACCGCAGCGCCACGGCGGCTACGAGGCCGACCCGGTGGAGTTCTACACCGCGGTCAAGCTCATCGCGAGCGCCTGCGGTTCCACCGGCTGGGTCGCCTCCATCCTGGGCGTGCACCCCTGGCACCTGGCGCTGTTCCCGCAGCAGGCGCAGGAGGACGTCTGGGGTTCCGACGACAACACCCGGATCTCCTCGTCGTACGCGCCGATGGGCAAGGCCACCGTCGTCGACGGCGGCTACCGGCTGTCGGGCAAGTGGAGCTTCTCCTCCGGCTGCGACCACGCGAGCTGGGTGTTCGTCGGCGGGCCCGCGCTCGACGGTGACGGCAAGATGGTCGACTTCTGCACGTACCTGCTGCCGCTGGGCGACTACGCCATCAACGACGTGTGGGACACCGTCGGCCTGCGCGGCACCGGCAGCAACGACATCGTCGTCGACGACGTGTTCGTCCCGTCGCACCGGGCGCTGAGCTTCATGTCGATGTCGAAGACGGACTGCCCGGGTCACCAGGTCAACACCGCGCCGCTGTACCGGCTGCCGTGGGGGACCGTGCACCCGTCGACGATCACCGCGCCGATCATCGGCATGGCTCAGGGCGCCTACGACGCGCACGTCGAGCACCAGGCCAAGCGGGTCCGCGCCGCCTACGCCGGTGAGCAGGCCAAGGACGACCCGTTCGCCAAGGTCCGCATCGCCGAGGCCGCCAGCGAGATCGACGCCGCCTGGCTGCAGCTGTCCACCAACATCGCCGACGAGCTGGCGCTGCTGAAGGCGGGTGAGGAGGTCCCGATGTCGTTGCGGCTCAAGGCCCGTCGCGACCAGGTGCGGGGCACCGCGCGGGCGATCTCCGCGGTGGACCGGCTCTTCGAGAACTCCGGCGGCCGGGCGCTGCAGGCGGGCACGCCGATCCAGCGGTTCTGGCGGGACGCGCACGCCGGCCGGGTGCACGCGGCCAACGACGCCGAGCGCGCCTACACGATGTTCGGCAGCGGGGAATTCGGTCTACCGGTGAAGGATTCGATGGTCTGATGGTGGAGATCAAGAGCCAGGACGCGACCCTGCCCTCCGGGCTGACGCTGCACTACCACGAAGCGGGCGTCGGCAACGAGTCCACAGTGGTCATGCTGCACGGCGGCGGGCCCGGGGCCTCGGCGTGGAGCAACTTCAGCCGCAACGTCGAGGCGTTCGCCGAGGAGTTCCACGTCATCGCCGTGGACCAGCCCGGGTTCGGCAAGTCCTCGAAACCGACCGAGCACGGCCAGTACTTCACCCACAGCGCGGGCGCTCTCAAGGAGCTCTTCGACGTGCTGGGCGTGGCCAAAGCCCACCTGCTCGGCAACTCGCTCGGCGGAGGCACCGCCGTGCGCTTCGCGCTGGACCACCCGGACCGGGCGGGTCGGTTGGTGCTGATGGGGCCGGGAGGTCTCAGCGTCAACGTGTTCGCGCCGGACCCGACCGAGGGCGTGCAGAAGCTCGGCCTGTTCGGGGCACCGCCCGGGCCCAGCAAGGAGAAGCTGGAAGCGTTCCTGCGGACGATGGTCCACGACCAGTCGCTCATCACCGAGGAACTGCTGGAGGAGCGCTTCGCCGCCGCCAGCGCGCCCGAATCGCTGGCCGCCATGAAGGCGATGGGCCGTTCCTTCGCCCAGCCCGAGACCTACGAGGAAGGTCTGCTGTGGCGGGAGGCCTACAAGCTGCGGCAGCGGGTGCTGCTGATCTGGGGCCGCGAGGACCGGGTCAACCCGCTCGACGGGGCGCTGCTGGCGCTCAAGCTCATCCCGCGCGCGCAGCTGCACGTCTTCGGCCGCTGCGGGCACTGGGCGCAGCTGGAGAAGTTCGAGGAGTTCAACAAGCTGACCCGCGATTTCCTGCTCAACTAACAGGGAGGTAGTCCGATGGGGATTCGCTCGCTCGGGTACCTGCGCATCGAGGCCACCGACGTCGACGCGTGGCGGACCTACGCGCTCAAGGTCCTCGGCATGGTCGAGGGCAGCGGCAGCGACCCGAACGCGCTGTACCTGCGGATGGACGACTTCCCGGCACGGTTGGTCATCGTGCCCGGCGAGCAGGACCGGCTGTCCTGCGCCGGCTGGGAGGCCGAGCACGCCGCGGGTCTGCAGGAGGTTCGGGACTCGTTGAGCGCCAACGGGATCGCGTTCAAGGAGGGGACCAAGGAGGAGCTGGCCGACCGGCGGGTGGGCGAGCTGATCCGCTTCCAGGACCCGTCCGGCAACGAGCTGGAGGTCTTCCACGGCGCGGCCCTGCAGCACCGTCGCGTCGTCAGCCCCTACGGGCACACGTTCGTCACCGGCGAGCAGGGCCTGGGGCACGTGGTGCTGTCCACCCACGACGACGAGGCGGCGCTGCGGTTCTACCGCGACGTGCTCGGGTTCCGGCTGCGGGATTCGATGCGGATGCCGCCCGAGCTGGTGGGGCGGCCCTCCGACGGCGAACCGGCGTGGCTGCGGTTCTTCGGCTGCAACCCGCGGCACCACAGCCTGGCGTTCCTGCCGATGCCCACGCCCAGCGGCATCGTGCACCTGATGGTGGAGGTCGAGGACGTCGACGACGTCGGCCTCACCCTCGACCGCGCCTACCGGCGCCAGGTGCCGATGTCGGCGACGCTGGGCCGCCACGTCAACGACCTGATGCTGTCGTTCTACATGAAGACCCCGGGCGGCTTCGACGTCGAGTTCGGTTGCGAGGGGCGGCAGGTCGACGACGAGGACTGGATCGCGCGGGAGAGCACCGCCGTCTCGCTGTGGGGCCACGACTTCTCGGTCGGCAACCGGCCCCCGGGGCAGTGAGGGGAGTGGCGATGGAAGCCGTGGTTCCGCAGGTGGGCGGCCCCGCTGTCGACGGGGGCGCCTTCCGGCGCGCGCTCGGGCACTTCTGCACGGGCGTGACGGTGGTGACGGCCGCCGGGGACGGCGGGCCGGTGGGCTTCGCCTGCCAGTCGTTCTCGGCGCTGTCCCTGGACCCGCCGCTGGTCCTGTTCTGCCCCGGCAGGACGTCCCGCACGTGGCCGCTGATCGAGCGAGCCGGCCACTTCTGCGTCAACGTCCTCTCCGCCGAGCAGCGCGAGGTCTCCGCGGTCTTCGGCCGCCGCGGTGAGGACAAGTTCGCGAACCTGACCTGGACCCCGGCCCCGTCCGGCGCCCCGATCCTCGACGGCACCCTCACCTGGCTCGACTGCGAGGTGGACAACGTCCTCGACGGAGGGGACCACCACATCGTCGTGGGCAGGGTCCACACCCTCGGAGAACCCGCGGACGAAGACCCCCTGCTGTTCTACAAGGGTGCCTACACGGGCATCACCCACCCCACCACCCCGGCCCGGTACTGGCCCGAGGACTTCCTCACCGGAACCCCGGAGGACTGGCTCTGAGGGGCCTCCCACCCCAAGCGCCCACCGGACTCGGTGGGGAGGGAAGTTTTCATGAAAACTTCCCTCCCCCAATCACAACTCAGAACCCGGGGACCCACCGGGACCACACGACGAAAGTCCACCGTACGGAGAGTGCGGTGGACTTTCGGGTTCCGGGGGTGGGGAAGTTTTCATGAAAACTGCGCGACTCGAAGGGAACCGAGGTTTTCATGAAAACCTCCCGTTGGGTGGGGGAGGTTCTCATGAGAACTGCGCGTCGGGTGGGTCAGAGGCGTTCGATGATCGTGCCCGTCGAGAGGGCGCCGCCCGCGCACATGGTGACCAGGGCCGTGGTGCCGTCGCGGCGCTCCAGCTCGTGCAGGGCCGAGGTGAGCAGCCGGGCGCCGGTGCTGCCGACCGGGTGACCGAGCGCGATGGCGCCGCCGTTGACGTTGACCCGGTCCATGTCAGGTCCGTGGACGCCCGCCCAGGACAGCACGACCGAGGCGAAGGCCTCGTTGACCTCGAAGACGTCGATGTCGCCGATCTTCATGCCGCTGCGCGCCAGCACCCGCTCGGTGGCCTGCACCGGCCCGTCGAGGTGGTAGTAGGGCTCGGCGCCCACCAGGCACTGCGACACGATCCGGGCGCGCGGGCGCAGGCCCAGGGCCTGGGCGCGGTCGGAGTCCATCAGCAGCAGCGCCGCGGCACCGTCGGAGATCTGCGAGGAGCTGCCCGCGGTGTGCAGGCCGTCGTCGAGGACCGGCTTGAGCCCGACGAGGGCTTCCAGGCTGGTCTCGCGCAGGCCCTGGTCGCGGGTGACGTCCTCGTCGCCGACGCGGACCGGGACGATCTCCCGGTCGAAGCGGCCCTCCTGCCACGCCCGCTGCGCGCGCTCCTGCGAGCGGACGCCGAAGCGGTCCAGGTCCTCGCGGGTGATGCCGCGCCGGCCGGCGATGCGGTCGGCGGCCAGGAACTGGTTCGGCATGTCGATGTCCCAGGCGTCGGGTTTGGGCTTGCCGACGTCGACGCCGATGTTGCTGCCCAGCGGCACCCGCGTCATCGCCTCGACGCCGCACGACACGCCCACGTCGATGGCGCCGGTGGCGATGAGCCCGGCGACGAGGTGGGTGGCCTGCTGAGCCGACCCGCACTGGGCGTCGATCGAGGTGCAGCCGGTTTGCTCGGGCAGCCCGGCGTGCAGCCAGGCGGTCCGGGTGACGTTGCCCGCCTGCTCACCCGCCTGGGTGACGCAGCCGCCGATGACCTGTTCCACCGCGGCCGGGTCGACGCCCGCGCGTTCCAGCAGGCCGCGCTGGGCGGCGCCGAGGATCTCCGAGGCGTGCAGCCCGGACAGCCAGCCCTTGCGCTTGCCGATCGGCGTGCGCACCGCCTCCACGATCACCGGAGTGCCCACCTGAATCTCCTCTCACCGCGATCACTACCGAGATGAATCTAGAACATGTTATCTCTGTGCGCCACGGTCCGGTTCGAGGTCGGACGATCTTTCCCTTTGCTTGCACGATTCATGTGCAGTGAAAGGGGTTTACCGGGCTCGTTTCTTGTGGTTCGCTTCACATAGAACTCGTTTCAGTTCGTGCAGCGCAGGAGGTAGCCGTGGCAGCACCGAGCCTTCCGGAGGGCTTCGACTTCACCGACCCCGATCTCTACTCCGAGCGGGTGCCGCTGGAGGAATTCGCGGAGCTCCGGCGCACCGCGCCCATCTGGTGGAACAAGCAGCCGTTCCGCAAGTCCGGGTTCGAGGACGAGGGGTACTGGGTCGTCACCCGGCACGAGGACGTCAAGGAGATCTCGCGCCGCACCGACGTGTTCTCCACCTACGAGAACACCGCGATCATCCGGTTCAACGAGGAGATGAGCCGCGACCAGATCGAGATGCAGCGGTTCGTCATGCTCAACATCGACCCGCCCGAGCACACCAAGGTCCGGCGCCTGGTGGCGCGCGGGTTCACGCCGCGCGCGGTCAACAGCCTGGAGGAGGTGCTGCACCAGCGGGCCGAGGCGATCGCGACCGGTGCCCTGGAATCCGGCACCGGCGACTTCGTCACCGACATCGCCTGCGAGCTGCCGCTGCAGGCCATCGCGGAGCTGCTGGGCGTGCCGCAGGACCACCGCAAGGACATCTTCGACTGGTCCAACCAGATGGTCGCCTACGACGACCCCGAGTACGACATCGACCCGGAGACGGCCGCGGCGGAGATGCTCGGCTACTTCATGGGCGTGGCCGACCAGAAGCGCAAGTGCCCGATGGACGACATCGTCACCAAGCTCGTCGAGGCCGACGTCGACGGCAGCGCGCTCAGCGACGACGAGTTCGGGTTCTTCACGATCCTGCTGGCGGTGGCCGGCAACGAGACCACCCGCAACGCCATCAGCCACGGCATGCACGCGTTCCTGCAGAACCCCGACCAGTGGGAGCTCTACAAGCGGGAACGCCCGCAGACCACCGCCGACGAGATCGTCCGCTGGGCCACCCCGGTGGTGTCGTTCCAGCGCACGGCGCTGGCCGACGTCGAGCTCTCCGGCGTGCAGATCAAGAAGGGCGAGCGGGTCGGGATGTTCTACAGCTCGGCCAACTTCGACCCCGAGGTCTTCGCCCAGCCGGAGCGCTTCGACATCACCCGCGACCCGAACCCGCACGTCGGCTTCGGCGGCACGGGCGCCCACTACTGCCTGGGCGCGAGCCTGGCGCGGCTGGAGATCGACCTGATCTTCAACGCCATCGCCGACCACATGCCCGACATCCGCCAGCTCGCCGAACCCCGCCGCCTCCGCTCCGGCTGGCTCAACGGCATCAAGGAATACCGGGTCCAGTACCGCTGACCGACGCGGTGCCCCGGCCCGACCCCCGGGGCACCCCCGGTTCCCTCCGCCCCCAGAGGTTCCCGATCTCAATGGAAGTCAGGTCCCCGATTTCCATTGAAATCGGGAACCCCTGGGGCAGGGCGGTTCGGGTGGGTGAGTGGTGGAGATGAGGAAGGCGCCGTTCCCCTGGGAGGGGGACGGCGCCTTCTCGGTGGTGGGTCAGCGGAGGGTGGCGACTGCTCTGTCGAACTCCCAGAAGGCCCTGAGGGCCGTGACCCGGCCCTGGTCGTCGACCCGGTAGGTGAAGACGCCTTCGGCGTCCATCGCGGAGCCGTCGGGGAGGTGGGTGGTGATGGTGCCGGTGTTGGCGACCTCGTTGCCGCAGGCGAACGAGTCCTCGATGGTGAACTCGATGCGCTCGGCCTGGGCGATCGCCGTCTCCCAGAACGCAGCGATGGCCTCCCGGCCGTGGTGGCCCTTGCCGTCGGGGTCGAACGCCGAGGGACCCACCGGGTCCTCGACGACGGCGTCGTCGGCGAACAGCGACAGCCACTCGTCCTTCGCACCTCGCGAGACGGCGTCCATCGACGCCAGTGCGGCGTCGCGGGCCGGGTGCGACGTGCGGGTGGCCTTCCAGTGCACTCCGCTCATGCGGCCTCCTCAGACCTTCTCGATGACCTCGGCGGCGAACTTGCGGACCGAGTCCAGCTTGGCCTCCAGCGGGGCGTCGAAGCCGTGGCCGTCGAAGATCCACGGCACCACGATCGCGTCGGTGACGCCCACCTCGGCCTGCTCGCGGTAGCCGTCGACGCCGAAGCGGTCGATGCACACCGCCTGGATCTCGAACGGCACGTCGGCGCGGTCGCAGGAGGCGCGCAGCTCGCCGAGCCGGTCGATGGTCTCGCGCAGCTCCGAGAGCTTCATCATCGCCGACGCCCAGCCGTCGCCGACCCGGGCCGCGCGCTTGAGCGCCGGCTCGGTGTGCCCGCCGACGTAGAGCGGCACCGGCTTCGCCGGGGCGGGGGAGATCTGCAGCTTGTCGAAGTCGAAGAACTTCCCGTGGTACTCGACCATGCCGCCGCCCAGGATCAGCCGGATGATCTCGATCATCTCGTCGACCCGGGCGCCGCGCTTGGCGTACGACGCGCCGCACCACTCGAACTCCTCCGGTGCCCAGCCCAGGCCCAGCCCCAGCCCGAAGCGGTCACCGGTCATCGCCGCGACCGACGACAGCTGGCGGGCCAGCAGTACCGGGTTGCGCGGGCCGAGCTTGAGCACCGAGGTGTAGAACCGCAGCCGCGAGGTCACCGCGCCCATCGCCGCGGTGGCGATCAGCGGGTCCACCCACGGCGTGTCGGCGTCCCACATCCGCGACCCGTCGGGCGTGTAGGGGTACTCGGCGGAGACCTTCTCGGAGTAGAACAGCGAGTCCGGCAGCGCGATCGATGTGAAGCCGCACTCCTCGGCGGTGCGCGCGAGCTCGGTCAGCTGATCCAGCGGCGTCATCGCCACCGACATCGTGAACTTCATGTCAGGCTCCCGGTTTGTTCGATCCGACGACCCACATCGAGAAGTACTGCGAGCCACCGCCGTAGGCGTGCCCGAGCGCCACCCGGGCGCCGTCGACCTGGTTGTCGCCGGAGTCGCCGGTGACCTGACGCGCCGCCTCGGCGAAGCGCAGCAGACCGGACGCGCCGATCGGGTTGGACGAGAGCACCCCGCCCGACGGGTTGACCGGCAGCCGGCCCCCTATTGCGGTCTCCCCGGCCTCGGTGAGCTTCCAGCCCTCGCCCTCGGCGGCGAAACCGAGGTTCTCCAGCCACATCGGCTCGAACCAGGAGAACGGCACGTAGATCTCGGCGCAGTCCACTTCGGACAGCGGATCGGTGATCCCGGCCTGCTTCCACAGCGCCGCCGCGGCGTCCCTGCCTGCCTGCGGGTTGACCTGGTCGCGCCCGGCGAAGGTGGTCGGCTCGGTGCGCATCGCCGTGGCGTGGATCCAGGCCGCCTTGCGGCCGGTCGCGCTGGCCTCGTCGCCGATGACGACCGCGCACGCCCCGTCGGAGGACGGGCAGGTCTCGTCGTAGCGGATCGGGTCCCACAGCATCTGCGAGGCCATCACCGAATCCACCGTGATATCAGTCTGCTTCAGGTGCGCGTAGGGGTTGCGGGAGCCGTTGCGGCGGTCCTTCGCCGCCACCATCGCCCCGGTGTGCGTCGGTGCCCCGGAACGGCGGATGTAGGAGCGCACGTGCGGCGCGAAGTACCCGCCCGCCCCCGCGCCCACCGGCATGGTGAACGGCGGCACGATCGACAGCGCCCACATAGCGTTGGACTCGGACTGCTTCTCGAACGCCACCGCCAGCACCCGCTTGTGCACGCCGCCCTGCACCAGGCTCGCCGCGACGTTGCCGGTGGAACCGCCCACCGAGCCCGCGGTGTGCACCCGCAGCAGCGGTTTTCCGGTCGCGCCCAGCGCGTCGGCCAGGTGCAGCTCGGGCATCATCACGCCCTCGAACAGGTCGGGCGCCTTGCCGACCACGACCGCGTCGATGTCCGGCCAGTCGACCCCGGCGTCGGCCATCGCTCGGTCGACCGCCTCGCGGCACATCCCGGCCATCGAGACGTCCAGCCGCTTGCTGGTGTGGTGGGTCTGGCCGGTGCCCAGCACGGCCGCCAACTGCTTGCCCATCAGGCCCTTCCCTCCATCACGCACACCAGGTTCTGCTGCAGCGCCGGGCCGCTGGTCGCGTGCGCCAGCACCTTGCCCGCGCGGCCCTCGAAGATCTGCCCGGCCGCCTCGCCGATGCGCGACAGGCCCGCGGCGAACATCGGGTTCCCGCACAGCGCGCCGCCCGAGGGGTTGACCGCGACCGCGTCGTCGAGCCCGAGCGCGCGGCGCAGCACGATCTCCTGGTGGGTGAACGGTGCGTGCAGCTCGGCGATCTCCACGCCGTCGGTGCCCAGGGCTTCGCCCGCGGCCTCGGTGGAGACCGAACGTCGCAGGTCGCGGGCGCCGATACTGCCCGATTCGATGCGGTGCTGGATGCCGCCGATGTAGGCGGGCCGCTCGCGGATCTCGCGCGCCCGATCGGCCGAGGCGAGCACGATCACCGACGCGCCGTCGCTGATCGGCGCGCAGTCGTGCGCGCGCAGCGGATCGGCCAGGTAGGGCTCGGCCAGCAGCTCCTCGGCGTCGAACGCGCCGGAGAGCTGGGCGCTGGGGTTGCCCTTGGCGGCGGCGCGGCTGCGGACCGCGACCTCGGCCATGTCGGCCTCGGTGTAGTCCCCGGAGTCCAGGCCCATCCGCGCCTGCAGACCGGCGATGCTCACCGAGTCCGGCCACAGCGGCGCGACCGAGTACGGGTCGAGCTGCATGGCCAGCGTGCGCCGCAGGTTCCCGGCCGAGGACTTGCCGAACCCGTAGACCAGCGCGGTGTCCACCTCGCCGGTCCGGATCTTCACCCAGGCCTCGAACAGCGCCCAGGCGGCGTCCATCTCGACGTGGGACTCGTTGATCGGCGGGAAGGCCCCGATCGCGTCGATCGCGGCGATGAACGAGAACGCCCGTCCCGCCAGGTAGTCCGACGATCCCGAGCACCAGAAGCCGATGTCGGTCTTGGACAGGCCGGTTTGGGCGAAGACGTCCTGGAAGATCGGGACGAGCATCTCGACACCGTTCGTGGTGCCGGTGGTGGCGCGCACGTTCGGTGCCTGTGCGAAGCCGACGACGGCGACGTCAGTCATTCCAGCTCCTTCACAGGTGGTGGGCGTAGGTTTCGAACGGCGCGTCCGGTTCCCCGGTCGGTTCGAAGTGGTCGATGTTCTCCAGCGTGTGGCCCCACTGCTCGCGCGGTTTCCACGACGCCTTGACCCGCATGCCCATCCGCACCTGGTCGGCCTCGCAGCCCAGGACCAGGTGCAGGAACGCGATGTCGGCGCCGTCGAGCAGGATGTAGGCGCCCACGTAGGGCGGCTTGATGCGCTGGCCCAGGAACGGCACGTTGACGATGCAGAAGGTGGTCACGATCCCGGTGTCGGGCAGCTCCACCTCCTCCACGGTCGGCACGCCGTCGGTGGGGCAGGCGCCGCGCGGCGGGATGTAGACCTTCTCGCAGGCGGGGCAGCGCTGGCCGAGCATCCGGCCCTGCTTGAGCCCTTCCAGGTAGCGGCTCTCCTCGGGGGAAGCCGAGTGGGTGTACTCCAGGTGCACCGGCGTGGTCACCATCGTCACCGGATCACCGCCGACGGCCTCGGGCGCGGCGGTCACCTCCCCAGCGGGTTCGAAGCAGGCGATGTCGCGAATCCCGTTGCCGCGCTCGGCCGCCCAGCGGACCTGCACGCGCATCCCGGTGGAGATGGCCTCCGGTCCGGGCACGTCCACGGCGTGCAGCAGCGGGGTGTCGGCGCCGTCGAGGCGCACCAGCGCCCAGGCGAAGGGCCGGTCGAACGGCTGGCCGGGCAGCGGGTCGGGCATCCAGGTCCAGCTCACCACCGTGCCCTGGGTGCCGACCTCGACGAAGTCGTCCAGCGGCGCGGCGGTGTCCGGGTCGTATTCGAGGGGCGGCACGTGCACCCGGCCGTCGCTGCCGCGGACGCCGACGATGCCGCCGTCGCGCAGCGCGGTGGCGAATCGGCTGCGCGCGGTCCCGAGCGAGCGGGTGTAGTCGAAGCCGATGTTGAGCGGGGCGCTGAGCGGTTCGGAGATCCCAGTCACAACCCGAAGTGAAACATGTTCTCGCCATCCCGGCAATATCCGGTGCAGTATGGGCGGAGTCCGCGTGCGGTCGGGAAAGGGAGGTTCACAAGTGAAAGTAGGACTGCAACTGGGGTACTGGGGCGCGGCCCCGCCGCAGAACGCGCAGGAACTCGTTCTCGAAGCCGACCGGGTCGGGTTCGACGCCGTCTTCGCCGCCGAGTCGTGGGGCTCGGACGCCTTCACCCCGCTGGCCTGGTGGGGTTCGGACACCTCCCGCGTGCGCCTGGGGACCTCGGTGGCGCAGATGTCGGCGCGCTCGCCGGCCTCGTGCGCGATGCACGCGCTGACCCTCGACCACCTCTCCGGCGGCCGCGCGGTGCTGGGCCTGGGCGTGTCCGGGCCGCAGGTGGTGGAGGGCTGGTACGGCCAGCCGTTCGCCAAGCCGCTGGCCCGGACCAGGGAGTACGTCTCGGTCGTGCGGCAGGTGCTCGCGCGCGAGGCGCCGATCCGCAACGACGGCCCGCACCACCGCTTGCCCTACGACGGTCCCGGTTCGCTGGGGCTGGGCAAGCCGCTCAAGCCGATCACCCACCCGCTGCGCGCGGACCTGCCGATCTGGCTGGGCGCGGAGGGGCCGAAGAACGTCGCGCAGACCGCCGAGATCGCCGACGGCTGGATCGCGGTGTACTACTCGCCGCGGGTCGGCGGGATGTACGAGGAGTGGCTGGCCGAGGGCTTCGCCCGCGAGGGCGCGCGCCGCACCCGCGAGGAGTTCGAGGTCGCGGCGACCTGCCAGGTCGTGGTCACCGACGACCCGGCGGCCGAGCGCGCCAAGCTCAAGCCGTCGGTGGCGCTCTACCTGGGCGGGATGGGCGCGCCGGGGATGAACTTCCACGCCGAGCTGTTCCGCCGCATGGGCTACGAGGAGGCGGTGGCCGACATCGAGCGGCTCTTCGCCGCCGGGCGCCGCGAGGAGGCCGTCGCGGCCGTCCCGGACGAAGCCGTCGACGACGTGGCCATCATCGGGGACCGCGACCACGTCCGGGACCGCATCGCGGTCTGGGAGAAGTCGGGGGTGGACACGCTCCTCGTGGGCTGCCGCGACACCGACCACGTCAGAGCGGTGGCCGACGTCCTCACCTAGGGTGCCCCGGCCGCGGCTGGGCCGGGGTCGGATCACCGCCGGATCCCGGACGCGGGTGCGGCGGAGAAGGCGGTTTTGGTCACAACTGACCGGACATTTCGGGCGCCATGACGCGACGGTTCTGACTAAAACTGCCCCAAAACCCGGATTACCGCCGCAATCGGGCGCCAGATTACCGCCGTATTCCCACCCCCGATTACTCCGGTAATCGGGCACCCGATTGCGGCGGTAATCCGGGTGGGGTGGTGATCCTGGGGGAGTGGGGTGGAATTTGTTCTTGCGGCTCGGTGTCGGGTGAGGTGGGGTGTCGGTGGTGGTTCGCCAGGTGGTCTTGCCCTAGAACTGCAACACGTTCTAGGTTTGTTCGGCTGGGGAACGCTCTCGCCGTCGACAGGAGTCCGCCGTGGCCGACATAGGACTGTGGAACATCGCCGACCAGCAGCCGAACCGCACGGCCGTGGTCTCGCCGGACGGTGGCTCGGTGAGTTACGCCGAGCTCGCCTCCGCCGCCGACCGGTACGGCCGCGGGCTGCAGAGCATGGGGCTGGAACCGGGCGACAGCATCGTGCTGATGCTGCCCAACGGTGCCGACCTGCTCGCCGCCTACTTCGCGGCCATCCAGACCGGGTTGTACGTGGTGACCGTCAACTGGCACCTCGTCGGGCCCGAGGTCGCCTACATCGTCGAGGACAGCGGCGCCAAGGCGTTCATCGCGCACGAGCGCTTCGCCGAGGCCGCCTCCGACGCCGCCGCGCGCAGCGGCCTGTCCAGCGAGGCCCGCTTCGCCGTCGGCGAGGTGCCGGGCTTCCAGCCGCTGGCCAACCTCGGCGCCGACGAACCCGCCAAGCGGCCCGACGTGCGCACCACGGGCTCGCCGATGCTCTACACCTCGGGCACCACCGGTCGCCCCAAGGGCGTGCGCAGACCGCTGAGCGGGGCCGATCCCGACGACGTGCCCGCCGCGAACGCGTGGTTCTTCGGGGTGTTCGGGCTCAAGCCCTTCGACGACCACGTGCACCTGTGCGGATCGCCGCTGTACCACACGGCGGTGCTCAACTTCGTGAGCATCTCGATCCAGTTCGGGCACACCGCGGTGCTGATGGACCGCTGGGGGGCCGAGGAGATGCTGCGGCTCATCGAGGAGCACCGCGTCACCCACAGCCACATGGTGCCCACCCAGTTCCACCGGCTGCTGGCGCTGCCGGCCGAGACCCGCGAGCGCTACGACGTCTCCTCGCTGCGCACCATGATCCACGGCGCCGCGCCGTGCCCGCAGGAGGTCAAGCGCGCGATGCTGGACTGGTGGGGCCCGGTGGTCGTCGAGTACTACGCGGCCACCGAGGGTGGCGGTACGACGATCATGGCCGACGAGTGGCTGCGCAAACCCGGTTCGGTGGGCAAGCCGTGGCCGGGCTCTGTGGTGCGGGTGCTCGGCGACGATGGCGCCGAGCTGCCCGCCGGGGAGATCGGCACCGTCTACATGCAGATGGGCGGGTCGACCTTCGAGTACCACAACGACAGGAAGAAGACCCAGGAAGCACGCGTCGGGGACCTGTTCACCCTCGGCGACGTCGGGTACCTCGACGAGGACGGCTACCTGTACCTGTGCGACCGGCGCAACGACATGATCATCTCCGGCGGGGTGAACATCTACCCGGCCGAGATCGAGAGCGCGCTGTCGGTGCACGCCAAGGTCGCCGACGTGGCCGTGTTCGGCGTGCCGCACGACGACTGGGGCGAGGAGGTCAAGGCCGTCGTCCAGCCCGCCGACGGCGTGGCGCCCGGTGACGAGCTCTCCGGGGAGCTGCTGGCCTACGCCCGCGAGCGGCTCGCCAAGTTCAAGGTCCCGCGCAGCATCGACTACGTCGATGAACTGCCGCGCGACCCCAACGGCAAGCTCTACAAGCGCAAGCTGCGCGACCCGTACTGGGAAGGCCGCGAGAAGGCGATCTGAGCTGCGGTGATCCGCGCGCGACCGCGTGCGGCGGCGAACCCGGCCGCCGCGCGCGGTTCCGTGCTGCCCATCGAGGCCGGTGATGGCGGATCGCCCATTTCGCGGTACCTCCACCGACCCCTTGTCTTCCGCGATAACACGTTCTACTTTTTTCGAGTGGCACTCAACATCGCAG
The DNA here is from genome assembly GCF_029952525.1 of Saccharopolyspora ipomoeae. GTDB lineage: Bacteria > Actinomycetota > Actinomycetes > Mycobacteriales > Pseudonocardiaceae > Saccharopolyspora > Saccharopolyspora ipomoeae. Next base: position 86,477 of record NZ_JASAOF010000007.1, on the reverse strand, counting down.
ATCTCTTCGAGCACGCAGTCGACCTGGTCCCTGAGCGCGTCGCAGTGGTCTGCGGCGAGCGCCAGGTGACGTTCTCGGAACTGGAGGAGCGCTCCAACCGGCTGGCGCACCACCTCGCCGCCCGCGGCGTCGGGCCCGGCGCGCACATCGGTGTGTACTCCAGGAACTCAATCGAGGCGCTGGAGGCGATGCTCGCGGCGTACAAGCTGCGCGCTGTCGCGATCAACGTGAACTACCGGTACGTGCCCGCCGAGTTGCAGTACATCTTCTCCAACGCGGACATGGTCGCGCTGGTCCACGAGCGGCGCTACAGCGACCACGTCGCCGAGGTGCTGCCGCAGGTTCCGGGTCTGAATCACGTTCTAGTGATCGAGGACGGTTCGGACGACGACTACGCCCGGTACGACGGCGTCGAGTACGAGTCCGCGCTCGCGGCCTCCCGCGCCGACCGCGACTTCGCCGAGCGCAGCGCCGACGACCTCTACCTGCTCTACACCGGCGGCACCACCGGCATGCCCAAGGGCGTCATGTGGCGCCAGGAGGACGTGTGGCGCGTCCTCGGCGGCGGCATCGACTTCATGACCGGTGAATACGTCAAGGACGAGTGGGAACTCGCGCGCACCGGCGCGGAAACCGGCGGCCTGGTGCGACTTCCGGCCGCACCGTTCATCCACGGCGCCGCGCAGTGGGCCACCTTCGGCAACCTCTTCGCCTGCGCCACCACCGTTTTCGTGCCCGAGTTCGATCCGCACGAGGTGTGGAAGGCCGTGGAGCGCAACGGGGTCAACGTGCTGGCCATCGTCGGGGACGCGATGGCGCGGCCGATGATCGAGGCGCTCAACGAGGGAGGCTACGACGCGTCCTCGGTGGTCGCGATCTCCTCGACCGCGGCGCTGTTCTCCACCTCGGTCAAGCACCAGTACCTCGACGCGCTGCCCAACGTCGTGATCACCGACGCGATCGGCTCCTCGGAGACCGGTTTCGGCGGCATCGGCATCGTCACCAAGGACGGCGTGCAGTCCGAAGGTCCGCGCGTCACCGCGGACCGCAAGCTCATCGTCATCGACGACGACAACAAGCCGCTGGAACCGGGAACCGGGCAGATCGGCTGGCTGGCCAAGTCCGGGCACGTGCCGCTGGGCTACTACAAGGACCCGGAGAAGTCCGCCTCGGTGTTCGTCGAGGTCGACGGCACCCGCTACGTCGTGCCCGGCGACTACGCGCGGCTGGAAGCCGACGGGACGGTCACGCTGCTCGGCCGCGGGAACATGTCGATCAACACCGGTGGCGAGAAGGTCTTCCCCGAGGAGGTCGAGAGCGCGCTGAAGTCGCACCCCGACGTCTTCGACGTGCTCGTCGTCGGCGTGCCCGACGAGCGGATGGGCCAGCGGGTGGCCGCGCTTGTGCAGCCCCGCGAAGGCGCGTCGCCGAGCCTCTCCGAGCTCGACGCCCACGCGCGCCAGGTCATCGCCGGTTACAAGGTGCCGCGCAGCCTGTGGATAGTCGAGCAGATCACCCGCTCGCCCAGCGGCAAGCCCGACTACCCGTGGGCGCGCAAGCACACCGAGGACCACGCCCCGACGGAAGTCAACGAACCCACGCGGAAATCCGCCGCGCGCTGATTCGTCTTCAAGGCGCTGTGCGCAAGCGGTGGAGCCGCTTTCTCTTCCACCACGTCAGCACCTGGCACCGCCGCGGGTTCTGAGACGCCGTCTGGGGAGGACGCCGCGACGCCGTGTATTGGCATACATCAGGAGTGGCGCCCGGACCCAGGCGGCGTCTCAGGTTCCGCTACCCGCACCGCTACGCAGAACGAGCACGAAACAGGGTTTTGAGAGGAAGTCAATGCGAACTTCGCTGTGCGACACGCTCGGGATCGAGCACCCGATCGTCGCGTTCACGCCGTCCGAGCACGTCGCCGCCGCGGTCAGCAAGGCCGGTGGGCTGGGGGTGCTGGGGTGCGTGCGGTTCAACGACCCCGACGAGCTCGACCGGGTGCTGGACTGGATGGACGCCAACACCGACGGCAAGCCCTACGGCGTCGACGTCGTGATGCCGGCCAAGATCCCCACCGAAGGCACGCAGGTAGACCTGGACTCGCTGATCCCGGCCGAGCACCGCGCGTTCGTCGAGCGGACCCTCGCCGAGCTCGGCGTCCCGGAGCTGCCCGAAGATGAGAAGGAGCGCGGGGGAGTGCTGGGCTGGCTGCACTCGGTGGCCCGCTCGCACGTCGACGTGGCGCTGCGGCACCCGATCGCGCTGATCGCCAACGCGCTCGGCTCCCCGCCGGTGGACATCATCGAGCAGGCCCACTCGCACGACGTGCTGGTGGCGGCCCTGGCCGGCAAGGCCGAGCACGCCAAGCGGCACGTCGACAACGGGGTGGACATCGTCGTCGCCCAGGGCCACGAGGCCGGTGGGCACACCGGCGAGATCGCCACGATGGTGCTGGTCCCGGAGATCGTCGACGCCCTCGCCGGTCGCGCCCCGGTGCTCGCCGCGGGCGGCATCGGGACCGGGCGGCAGATCGCCGCGGCGCTGGCGCTCGGCGCCTCGGGCGCGTGGATGGGCTCGTACTGGCTGACCACGGCCGAGTACGGCATGACGATGGGCGATTCGGTCACCCAGGAGGCGCTGCTCGCGGCGAACTCCAGCGACACCGTCCGCTCCCGCATCTACACCGGCAAACCTGCACGACTGCTCAAGACCAAGTGGACCGAGGCGTGGGCCGCTCCGGACGCCCCGCAGCCGCTGCCGATGCCGCTGCAGAACATCCTGGTCGCCGACGCCCACCAGCGCATGATGCGCGCCAGCGACCCCCAGGCGGTCTCCATGCCGGTCGGCCAGATCGTCGGCCGCATGAACGAGATCCGCCCGGTGGCCGAGGTCTTCGACGACCTCCTCCGCGAAGTCGAGGACACCTTCACCCGCCTCGACAAGCTCCGCTGAGATCCACCTCCGACGCCCTCCCGGCCCACACCCCGGCCGGGAGGGTTTCTCACGTCCGTACCTCCCGGAGGTGGCGTCGTGGTGGCGGTGTTCCTCACCAGGGGACAGTTTTAGCCATAATTGACCGGACAAAAGGGACATTGATCATGGGTGATTATGGCTAAAACTGTCCCCTGGCAACGGACGTCGGCAACGCGACGCCGCCTCCTCGGGGTGGAGTCAGCCTTCGATCGCGGACTTCTCGGCTTGGGTCTTGGCCCATCGGTAGTCGGCCTTTCCGCTGGGTGAGCGCTGGATCTGGGGGACCCGGAGGATGGCCTTGGGAAGCTTGTAGCGGGCTACGTGGTGGGCCGCTTCGGCGAGGAGTGCTTCGTCCGAGACCTCTTCGCCATCGAGGACTTCTACGATGGCGACCACTTCCTGGCCCCAGCGGTCGGAGGGGCGGCCGGTGACGATGACGTCGGCGATGGCCGGGTGGGCGGCCAGGGCGCGCTCGACCTCCTCGACGAAGATCTTCTCGCCGCCGGAGTTGATGGTGACGCTCTGGCGGCCGAGCAGCTGGATCCGGCCGTCCTCCAGGCGGACCGCGCGGTCGCCCGGGACGCTGTAGCGGGTCCCGCCGACGACCGGGAACGTCCGGGCCGTCTTCTCGGCGTCGCCGAGGTAGCCCAGCGGTACCAGGCCGTGCCGGGCGAGCCAGCCCTGGCCCTCACCGGGGGAGAGCTCGCGGGTGAGGTCGTCGTCGAGGACCGTGGTGTCCTCGGCGGGGGTGAAAACGCCGGTGTCGGCACCGTTCCCGTCGGCGACCTGGCTCATCTGGATCCCCGTCTCCGACGATCCGACGGTGTCGACGAACAGCACGTTCGGCAGCTGCGCCCGCAGCCGGGCGCGCACGGTCGGGGTCAGCGGCGCGCCGCCGTTCTGCACGGCGAACACCCCGGAGAGGTCGTAGTCCCCGCGCTCCAGCTCGGCCACCATCGGCCGGGCCATCGCGTCGCCGACCACCGGGACGCTGACCACCCGCTCCCGCTCGACGGTGCGCAGCACGTCCGGCCAGTCCAGGCGCGTCGGATCGGTCGGCAGCACGATCGCACCGCCCTGGGTGATCATGTGGAAGGTCGACCACTGCGCGGCGCCGTGCATGAACGGCGCCGTCATGATCAGCCGCATGCCGCCGCCACCGGCCCGCGCGGCCTCGGCGATCTGGTCGTAGGAGCGGTAGGGCTCGGCGCTGCCGAACGGGGTTCCGCCCATCGCGCTGACGTAGGCGTCGTGCTGCCGCCACATCACGCCCTTGGGCATCCCGGTCGTCCCACCGGTGTAGAGCAGGTAGAGATCGTCCCCGCTCGGCTCGGGAGCCTCCCCGGGGGTGTCCACGATGGACTCGTACGCGACCGCGCCCGGCAGCAGCGGGTTCCCGCTGTCGTCGTCGACCTGGATCAGCAGCCGCAGACCGGGTAATCGGTCCCGGATCTCGGCGACCTGCGGCGCGAACGCGGAGTGGAACACCAGCGCTTCGGCGCCGGCGTCGCGGAACAGGTAGAGCAGCTCCTCGGCCACGTAGCGGTAGTTGACGTTGAACGGCACCGCGCGCGCCCGCAGCGCCCCGACCAGCGCTTCCAGGTACTCGTTGCCGTTGTGCAGGTAGATCCCGACGTGGTGCTGCCCGGACTCGTGCCCGGCCAGCCGCTCGCGCGGTGCGTGGCAGCCGAATCCCCGCTCGGCCAGGTAGTGCGCGACGCCGTCGATGCGCGCGTTGAGCTGCGCGTAGCTGAACCGCCGCTCGCCCCAGACCAGCACCTCCTGGTCGGGAACCGCCTCGGCGACCGTACGGAAGACCTCGGACAGGGCGAAGCTCGTGCCGGTCATCGTGGCTCTCCTCACCGAACTGGCGTGATGGGCAGGGACTTCCGGGGCCGGAACTCGAAGCTCGCCCCGGTGCTGATGCGGGTCACGGCCACCTCGTCGAACTCCGGCGCCGGGTCGTCGCGGGTGACGACCCGCGCGGTCCAGGCGTCCGCGGTGCCCGCGACGGCGACGTCGAGCCGGGGGTCGACCGCGCGCACCACGGCCTGCAGCGCGGCGGTGGAATCGGGCCCGCACAACGAGATCCACGCCCCGTCGTCGTGCGCCGGTCCGGGCCGCACGGTGATCGCGTCGTCCTCCCGGGACGCGCGCACGTAGGCGGCGGGGTTGAGCAGCGGGTGCAGCTCCAGGGTCCGCAGCGCCCCCGCGACACCGCCGGGAAGTCCGAGCGCGGCGTGGAGGCGTTCGGCGGCGATCCCGGCGATGCCCACCAGCTGCTTGGTGCAGATCTCCCGCGGGTCGTCGGTCCGCCGCGACACCGCGCGGACGAAACCCAGGTTGAGCAGGTGCATCTGCAGGCACACCTCGTCGGCCATCCGCACCAGCGCGGAGGTGCTGAACTCGCCGAAGTCCAGGTCGCTCAGCAGCGGACCGGTGTAGTCGCCGCGCCCGTCCTCGGACGGGTCGACGGGCGACAGCGGCAGGGTCGCCGCCCGGGACTCGCGCAGCGCCAGGCAGTCGGGGCTGGGGGAGACCGGCGGGTGCGAGTCGTCGATGCGCACCGTCCACGCGCAGTGCGGCTGCCGGTCGCTCGGCACCCGCGGCGGCCGGTGCACCGGTCGGACCTGCGCCTTCGGGTTCGTGGCGACCGCGGTGGCGTCGAAGGTCGGGTCCTCGATGTCGTGGCACATCGCCCGCACGTAGCGCTCGCCCATCGGCTCGACGTCCATCAGCGCACCGCAGTGGTCGAGGTGGAACTCCCCGGACCACGGGTCGTGCACGGTGTAGCGGAAGTCCATGAACTGGGGCGGAGCTCCGATGTCGAGCTGCAGTCCCTTGAAGATCGTCACCACGTCGTCGCCGCGGTAGTCCAGCGCTTCCTGCATCCGCCGGGTGTAGATCGGGCTGGCCGCCATCCACTCCTCGACGGCGATCCGCGTCATCTCCTCGCGGCCGAACGACGAGATGCACCAGGCCATCGCCGACCGGTCGATCAGCTGGCCCGCCAGCAGCAGCTCCGGCAGCAGCGCGGCCAGCCGGGGCCGGGACAGCGCCGCGTAGCGGCTCTCGGTTGCGTAGCTGCTCTGCATCCGTGCACCTCGCGACATTGCGGGGACGTTCGACTCTGCAACGACGGCCGGCCGGTGCCGGTGCTGCTGGACCGATCAGGGGCGCCCCCGCGCGGGGACGCCCCCGAGGCTCACTTGCCCTGGAAGTTCGGCTTGCGCTTCTCCGCGAAGGCCTTCGGGCCCTCCTTGGCGTCCTCGCTCATGAAGACCCCGATGCCGTGCCGGGCCTCGATGGCGAAGGCCTCCTCCTCGGGGATCGCCTCGGTCTCGCGGATGGTGCGCAGGATCGCCTGCACGGCCAGCGGCCCGTTCGCGGCGATCATCTCGCCGAGTTCGAGGGCCTTGTCCAGCGCTGTTCCGTCAGGCACGACGTGGCCGATCAGCCCGAGCTCCTTGGCCTCCGGCGCCTTGATGTGGCGTCCGGTGAGCAGCAGATCGGCGGCCACGGTGTATGGGATCTGGCGGGTGAGCCGCACGGCCGAGCCACCCAGCGGGAACAGGCCCCAGCGCGGCTCGGAGACGCCGAAGCGCGCGCTCTCCCCGGCCACGCGGATGTCGGTGGCCTGCAGGATCTCGGTGCCGCCCGCGATCGCGGGGCCCTCGACGGCGGCGATCAGCGGCTTGGTGAGCCGACGGCCCTTGAGCAGGCCCTCGATCTTGGCGGGGTTGAACGAGCCCTGGGCGTGCTGGTCTCCGGGGTGGTTGTTGCTCATGCTCTTGAGGTCGGCGCCCGCGCAGAACGCGCCGCCCGCGCCGGTGAGCACGCAGGCCCGGATGTCGGGGTCGTCGTCGACGCGGTCCCACGCCTCGATCATGATCTTGATCATCTCGCCGGACAGCGCGTTCTTGGCCTCCGGGCGGTTCATGGTCACCACGAGCACGCCTCCGCGCTGCTCCACGAGGCAGTGCGGTTGCTCGGTCGCCGCGGTCGCGGTCATTGCGCCTCCCTGACTGAGGGCAGTTCGTCCCGGAACCGCCCGTGATCAACGTCTGAAATGCCCGGTCAATTCGAGGAAGAACTGCCCTCTGCTCGCGCGGCGATGTCCAGCGCGGCCACGTACCCGAAGGTCATCGCCGGTCCGATCGTCGCCCCGGCCCCTGCGTAGGTCGAACCCATCACCGCCGCGCTCGCGTTGCCCGCCGCGTACAGGCCGGGCACCGGCGAGCCGTCCTCGCGCAGCACCCGCGCCCGCGCGTCGGTGCGCAAGCCGCCCTTGGTGCCCAGATCACCGGGCACGATCTTCACCGCGTGGAACGGTGCGACCTCCAGCGCCGCCAGGCTCGGGTTCGGCAGCTTCGGGTCGCCGTAGTAGCGGTCGTAGGCGCTGTCGCCGCGGCCGAAGTCCGCGTCGGAGCCCGTGGCGGCGAAGCCGTTGAACCGCCGCACCGTCGCCCGCAGCGCCTCGGCCGGGACCTCGATCTTGGCCGCCAGCTCCTCGATCGTCCCGGCCGAGTGCACGACCCCGGCCTTGTACCAGCTGCCGGGGAAGCGCTGCCGGGGCGGTAATCCGGCGAAGGTGTAGTTGTTGCGGTAGCGCTGATCGGCGATCAACCACGACGGGATGTGCGAGACACCGGTCTCGTGCCCCCGGTACATCGCGTGCACCGCGTCGACGTAGGGCGTCGCCTCGTTGACGTAGCGCTCACCCGCGGCGTTGACGATGATCGAGCCCGGCAGGTTGCGCTCGGACAGGCAGAAGTACGGACCCCGGGGCAGCGGGATCGACGGTCCCCACCACGCGTCGTCCATCAGGTCCACGTCCGCGCCGATGCGCTGACCGGCCTCGATGCCGTCGCCGGTGTTGGACTCGGCGCCCACGGTCCACTCGCTGCCGATCGGCTCGCGCTGGAACTGCTTGCGCATCCGCTCGTTCTTCTCGAACCCGCCGGCGGCCATGATCACCCCGTGCCGTGCGCGGACCAGCACGTCGTCGTCGCCGCGCCGCACCCGCACGCCGGTGACCGCGCCGTCCTCGACGTGCAGCTCGGTCAGCGGGCTGTTGAGCCACACCGGCACGTCCGCGCGCAGCAGGCCCGCGCGCAGCCCGGCGGCCAGGGCCTGGCCCAGCGCCAGCAGCGGCCGCTTGGTGGCCAGCGAGATCACCCGGCGCAGGCCGACCTTCGCCGAGGTGAACACGCCGCGCGGGTGGCGGGCGATGAGGTTCATCCACTTGTACTCGGCGGCGGTGACCGTGATCCCGGCCGGTGCGGGCAGGTAGGGGGGTTGCAGGTTGGCCAGCTCGTCGCCGAGCAGCTTGCCGTTGAACGGCTTCGGCTCCAGCGAGCGGCCCATCGGGGTGCCGCCGGGGGTCTCCGGGTAGTAGTCGGAGTAGCCGGGGATCCACTTGAGCTTCATCGGGGTGCGGCGCAGCACCAGCGAGACCATCTCGGGGCCGCGGGACAGCAGCGCCTCGCGGCGGTCGGCGGCGATCTCGTCGCCGATGAGGTGCCGCAGGTACGTCGCGGCCTTCTCCGGGGTGTCGCCCGCCTTCGCGCGTTGCAGAACCTCGTTGTGCGGGGCCCAGACGGCGCCGCCGGAGCGGGCGGTGGAGCCGCCGAAGTAGCGGTCCTTCTCCACGACCAGCGCCGACAACCCCCGGTCCGCCGCGGCGAGCGCGGCGGTCATGCCGGCGGCGCCGGAGCCGACCACGACGACATCGAAGGTCGCTTCTGTCATGGCACCTCCAGGTGGCCCTCACGATACTGAAACAGGTTATAGTTCTGTTGAGTTCCGCGCTACGCCCCAGTGTGATTCATAGCGAGAACGCGTTCCACGTGATCAGTCGTAGTCCACCTTGACCTTGGGCGTCTTGGGCAGCGACTGGCAGGCCAGGCGGTAGCCGTCGTCGAGGTCCTCCTGCTCCAGCACCTGGTTGTTGACCATCGTCACCTCGCCCTCGGTGACCCGGCACTCGCAGGCCGCGCAGATCCCCTCGGCGCACGACGACGGCGCCTGGATCCCGTTCTCCTTGAGCAGGTCGAGCAGCCGCTTGTCGGCGGGCCAGGTGAAGGTGTGCGCCTCGCCGTCGATGGTCACCTCGACCACGGAGTCCTCCGGCTGCGAGTCCTCGGCCTCGGCCGCAGCGGGCGTGGCGGTGTCGAACGGGTTGCCCGCCAGCGAGGCGAAGCGCTCCAGGTGGATCGACGACTTCGGGAACCCCGCCTCGCGCAGCGCTTTCCGCGTCGTGTCCATGAACGGCTTCGGCCCGCACAGGAACGCGTCGTGTTCCGGGAACGCCCCGGCGAGCGACTGCAGCGCCTCCTGCGTCGGCAGCCCCTGGACCGACTCCAGCCAGTGCAGCACCAGCAGCCGCCCGGGGTGCGCGGCGGCCAGCTCGGTGAGCTCGCGGGCGAAGATGACCGAGCGCTCGTCGCGGTTGGCGTAGACGAGCACCACGCGTCCGGAACCGGTGGCCAGCGCGGACTTCAGGATCGACATGATCGGCGTGATGCCGCTGCCCGCCGCGAACAGCAGCAGGTCGGCCTCCAGCGACTTCGGCGTGAACACCCCGGCGGGTTCCAGCACGTCGATCTCGCTGCCCGCGGCGACGTTGTCGCAGATCCAGTTCGAGGCGTAGCCCTCGGCGGTCCGCTTGACGGTGACCGCCAGCCGCCCGTCGGTGACCGGCGAGCTCGACAGCGAGTAGGCGCGGGCGACCGAACCGCAGCGCTCGCTCGGGATGCGCAGCGTCAGGAACTGGCCGGGCCGGTAGGGCAGGCGGGCGGTGTCGACGTCGAAGACCACAGAGCGGGCGTCGGCCGTCTCCTCGACGACTTCGGCCACCCGCAGCCGGTGGAACTCAGGCATCGCAAGTCTCCTCGCAGGTCAGTAGGTCACCAGGATCGCGCTGGCCTCGGCCGTGACCTCGCCGTCGGCGACGATCTCGCCGGTGGCGAAGACCTTGCGGCCCTCCTTGCCGGTGAACCGCGCGTTGATGGTCAGCGGCGCGCCGTGCGGGGTGCCTCGGCGGTAGTCCACCGCCAGCGACACCGTCATCGCCGGGTGCCCGGCCACCGCGACCGCGCGGCCCACGGCGTGATCGAGCAGCGAGGCCACCCAGCCGCCGTGCACCCGTCCCGGCGGGCCCTCGTAGGCGGCGCCGAGCAGCGCGGTCGACGACGTCGCGCCGGAGTCGTCGATCTTCACGCCGACCATCGGTGGCGCGAGCGGGTTCCCGGGCCCCTCGACCGGGTTGTGCACGCTGACCTGGTGGCCGTCGACGTGCGAGAGCAGCAGCGGCCGGTCGCGGGTGCGTTCGCGCAGCAGCGCCGCGGCCGCGGCGACGTGCTCGGCGGCTTCGCGCAGGTCCGGGCCGTCGACGTCGGTGTGCACGCTGGCCTCCACGAGTTCGCGGATCCGGCCGGCCAGCAGCGTGGTCTCGGCCGGGATCTCCGGGATGACCGGCACCGGGCCGGCCGCCGGCAGCGAGGTCGTGCCTGGTCTCTCGTCGGTCATCCGGTGGGTCCCCTCCTGAGCCGAATATCTAGAACATGTTCTACGGCTCGATTATGCTGTGTCAACGGGAGCTCGCCGAAGAAGGGGCAACCGGTTCTATTGCTACCGGGATGAATGGACCATAGTCTTGACACGTGTCTAGAAACCGGATGTGGTGCCGATGAGCGTCTGGACCGACAAGACGTCGAACCTGCTGGTCGACGGGGAGTGGCACCCCGGGTCGGGCGGCCGGTTCGAGACCGCGAACCCCGCCACCGAGGAAGTCCTCGGCACGGCGGCCAACGCCACCGCCGCCGACCTGGACCGCGCGATCGCCGCGGCGCGGCGGGCTTTCGACGAGACCGGGTGGTCGCGCGACGTGGACCTGCGGGTGCGCTGCCTGAAGCAGCTCGGGACCGCGCTGCAGGAGCACGCCGAGGAGCTGCGCGAGCTCACCATCGCCGAGGTCGGGGCGCCGCGCTTCCTGACCCACGGTGCGCAGCTGGACGCGCCGGTCGCCGACCTCGCCTACTTCGCCGACCTGGCCGCCGGGTACGAGTGGACCCGCGACCTGGGAGTGGCCGAGCCGATGGGGATGCCCAGCAGGCGCTGGACCCGGCGGGAGGCCGTCGGCGTGGTCGGCGCGATCACGCCGTGGAACTTCCCGCACCAGATCAACCTCGCCAAGCTCGGCCCCGCGCTGGCGGCGGGCAACACCGTCGTGCTCAAACCCGCGCCGGACACGCCGTGGTGCGCGGCGGCCGTCGCCGAGATCCTGCTCCGCGAAACCGACATCCCGCCGGGCGTGGTCAACGTGGTGACCTCGGACGATCACGCGCTGGGCGCGCAGCTGCCGTCCGACGAGCGGGTCGACCTGGTGTCGTTCACCGGCTCCACCGCCACCGGCCGCGCGGTGATGGCGGCCGCGGCCCCCGGCATCAAGCGGACCTTCCTGGAACTGGGCGGGAAATCGGCGTTCGTCGTCCTCGACGACGCCGACCTGGGCGCGGCCTGCGGGCTCGCGGCGTTCACCGTCTGCACCCACGCCGGGCAGGGCTGCGCCCTGACGACCCGGCTGCTGGTGCCCCGGGAGCGCTACGACGAAGCCGTCGAGGCGACCGCGAAGGCCCTGCGCGGCATCGGAGTCGGCGATCCGGACGAGCCCGGAACCGTGTGCGGGCCGCTGATCTCGGCGCGGCAGCGCGACCGGGTCGAGGGCTACCTGGCGCTGGCGCGGGACGAGGGCGGCGAGTTCGTCACCGGTGGCGCGCGCGCCGAGCGGGACCGCGGGTTCTTCGTCGAGCCGACGCTCATCGCCGGGCTCACCAACGACGCGCGGGTCGCCCGCGAGGAGATCTTCGGGCCGGTGCTGGTGATCCTGCCGCACGACGGCGACGACGACGCGGTGCGCATCGCCAACGACTCGCCCTACGGCCTCTCCGGCGCCGTGCACGGCGGAGACCTGGAGCGGGCGCGGGCCGTGGCCGCGCGGCTGCGCACCGGCACGGTCGGCGTCAACGGCGGTGTCTGGTACGGCGGCGACGCGCCGTTCGGCGGCTACAAGCAGTCCGGCATCGGCCGCGAGATGGGCGTGGCCGGCTTCGAGGAGTACCTGGAGACCAAGCTGATCGCCGAACCGGCGTAGGAGGGCGCAATGGGGCGTTTCCAAGACAAGGTCGCCGTCGTCACCGGCGCGGCGCAGGGCATCGGCGAGACCTACGCGCGGGCGCTGGCCGCAGAGGGCGCGCACGTCGTGGTCGCCGACCTCAACACCGAGTCCGGCGAGAAGGTCGCCGAGGCGATCACCGCCGACGGCGGGAGCGCGGCGTTCGTCGAGGTCGACGTGTCCTCGCCGGAATCCACCGCCGCGATGGCCGATTTCGCGGTGAGCCGCTTCGGCGGCATCGACCACCTGGTGAACAACGCCGCCATCTACGGCGGCATGAAGCTCGACCTGCTCTGCACCGTGGACTGGGACTACTACAAGCGGTTCCTCAGCGTGAACATGGACGGCGCGCTGCTGTGCACCCGCGCGTGCGTGCCGCACATGCAGCAGCGCGGTGGCGGCGCGATCGTCAACCAGTCCTCGACCGCCGCGTGGGTCTACTCCGGCTTCTACGGGCTGGCCAAGGTCGCGGTCAACGGGCTCACCCAGCAGCTCGCGCACGAGATCGGCGGCATGGGCGTGCGGATCAACGCCATCGCCCCCGGGCCGACCGACACCGAGGCCACCCGCGAGACCACACCGCCGGAGATGGTGAAGAAGCTGGTCAAGGGCATGGCGCTCAAGCGCATGGGCCAGCCCGAGGACCTGGTGGGCATGTGCCTGTTCCTGCTGTCCGACGAGGCGTCCTGGGTGACCGGGCAGATCTTCAACGTCGACGGCGGGCAGGTGATCCGCTCGTGAGCGGCGCCGGGTTCATCGGGCTCGGCCAGATCGGTGCTCCGATGGCGCGCAAGCTGCTGACCTGGCCGGACGGGCTCGTCGTGCACGACGTCCGGCCCGAGGTCGTCGCGAAGTTCGTCGACCGGGGTGCTCGCGCGGCGGCCACCCCGGCCGAGGTCGCGCGGCAGGCCGGGGTCGTGTCGGTGATGGTGCGCGACGACGCGCAGGTCGAGGAGGTGATGTGCGGGCCGGACGGGCTGCTGGCCGGGGCAGCGGCCGGAACCGTGGTGGCCGTGCACTCCACCATCGACGAGACCACCGCACCCCGGCTCGCCAACATCGCCGCATCGCACGGGGTTTCGGTGGTCGACGCGCCGGTCAGCGGAGGTGCGGTCGGCGCGGATCGCGGTGATCTCGCGGTCATGGTCGGTGGCGACGAGGAGGCGTTCTCCCGCTGCGAGGCGGTGTTCAGGTGCTGGGCCGGGCTCGTCGTGCACGCCGGCGAGATCGGGGCGGGCACGCGCCTCAAGCTCGCGCGCAACCTGCTGCACTTCATCGCCTTCACCGCCACCGCCGAGGCCCAGCGGCTCGCCGAGGCCTCCGGGCTCGACCTGCGCGCGCTCGGCGAGATCGTGCGGCACACCGACGCCATCACCGGTGGGCCCGGCGCGATCATGCTGCGCGGCGACACCGCGCAGCTGTCCCCGTCCGACGACTGGTACCCGATCTTCAGCAACGTCCGCGACCTCGGGGAGAAGGACCTCGCGCTGGCCCTGCGGCTCGGCGAGCGGCTCGGCGTCGAGCTGCCGCTGGGGGAGCGGGCGCTGCGCGACCTGGCGGCGGGACTCGGTGTGGGGAAGGAGGAAGCATGACCGAAAATGGCGCGGAGCGGTGGTTGTGCTTCCGACCGGGTGCGGGTGTCCCGCAGAACACGGAGGAAGCATGACCGATGAGCAGCGAGCACGTGGCCTGGCCAAGATGGGTGAGGTCTACGGCTGGGAGGTCTCCGACGGGCCGGGGGACTTCTTCGGCGTCACCGTCGACCACCTCTTCGCCGAGATCTGGTCCCGTCCCGGTCTGAGCTTGCGCGACCGGCGGTTGCTGCTGCTGGGCGCGCTGGCCGCCCAGGGTCTCGACGACGTCGCCGACATCCAGGTGCGGGCGGCGCTGGGCAACGACGAGCTCGACGACGCGCAGCTGCGCGAGATCGGCCTGTTCCTGACGCACTACGTCGGCTGGCCGCTGGGCACCAAGTTCACCATGCGCATCGAGAAGATCCTGGGAGAGAAGGGCCGCTCATGAAGTACGGCATCGTGCAGTTCACCAGCGACCGGGGGATCGCCCCCGCCGTCGCCGCGAAAGCGGCCGAACAGGCGGGTTTCCACTCCTTCTGGGTTCCCGAGCACACGCACATCCCGGTCAAGCGCGAGGCGGCGCACCCGGGCACCGGCACCGAGGAGCTGCCGGACGACCGGTACCTGCGGACGCTGGACCCGTGGGTGGCGCTGTCGATGGTCGCCGCGGTGACGTCGCGGATCCGGCTGGCCACGGCGGTGGCGCTGCCGGTCGAGCACGACCCGATCACCCTGGCCAAGACCATCGCGACGCTGGACCACCTCTCGGGCGGCCGGGTGAGCCTGGGCGCCGGGTTCGGGTGGAACGTCGACGAGCTCACCCACCACGGCGTCCCGAAGGGCAAGCGGCGCACGGTGTTGCGCGAGTACCTGGAGGCGATGCAGCAGCTGTGGTCGCAGGAGCAGGGGGAGTACCACGGCGATTTCGTCGAATTCGGGCCGAGCTGGGCGTGGCCCAAGCCGGTCCAGCAGCCGCGGCCCCCGGTGCTGATCGGTGCGGGCGGCACGGAGAAGACGTTCGCCTGGATCGCCCGCTCCGCCGACGGCTGGATCACCACGCCCACCGAGGGCGAGATCGACGACAAGGTCGCGCTGCTCAAGCGCACCTGGAAGGACGCCGGCCGCGAAGGCGATCCCCAGATCGTCGCCCTCTCGGGCAAACCCGACTTCGACCGGCTCGCCCGGTGGGAGCAGCTCGGCGTCACCGAAGTCCTCTTCGGCTTCCCCGACGAGGGCGCCGACACCGTCGCCGCCTACTTCCACCGCCTGGCGGGCAAGCTCGGCCTCGAAGAGTGAGGCTGTTGGACAGTTTTAGCCATAATTGTCCCGACATTTCGGACATCGATCATGGGTGATTATGGCTAAAACTGTC
Organism: Saccharopolyspora ipomoeae; assembly: GCF_029952525.1. Lineage (GTDB taxonomy): Bacteria > Actinomycetota > Actinomycetes > Mycobacteriales > Pseudonocardiaceae > Saccharopolyspora > Saccharopolyspora ipomoeae. The sequence continues at coordinate 71,386 of NZ_JASAOF010000007.1, read as the reverse complement.
CAACAGCCCGCGGCTCCGCACCACCGGACCCCGCCGGAGCGGGAGGGGCCGAGTGGGGTTCGGGTCAGGGGACGGGTTCGCAGATGACGACCGGGATCTCCCGGTCCGTCCAGGACTGGTAGTCGTCGAAGTCGGCGTACATGTCGACCAGGCGGGGCCAGAGGTCGGCTCGTTCCCGCGGAGTTGCCGTGCGGGCCTTCATGCTGCGGATGTCGCGCTTGATCTGGACCGTGACCTCGGGGTTGGCGCGGACGTTGTGGTACCAGTCCGGGTGGCGCGGCAGACCGCCCTGGGAGGCGACCAGGACGACCCGGTCGCCGTCGCGCAGGTGCAGCAGCGGAGCCGTGCGCGGCCGGCCGCTGCGCTTGCCGGTGGTGGTCACCAGGCAGATCGGGATGCCCCGGGGGAACGCGCTGCCGACCCGCCACCTGCTGCCCAGCACCCCGCCGGTGAGCCGGTAGAGCCGCGTGTTCGCCCGCGAGGCCGCCTTGATGACCTTCCCGACCACCGGTGAATCCAGCTGCGGAGGACGTGCTTTCGGCATCGCCTCAGTCCTCCTCCAGCGACAGCGCGGCCTTCGGGCAGGACTGCACCGCCTGCTCGATCGAATCCCGCAGCTCCGGGGTCGGATCCGCCTTGACGAGCAGGTTGTCGTCGTCATCGATCTCGAAGACGTCCGGCGCCACGGCCTCGCACATGCCGTTGGCCTCGCACAGGTCGAAGTCGACCACGATCTCCATCGTCGCTCCCGTTCCCTCGCCGGTCACCACAGCTCCAGCGGTGCCGTGCCCTTGCGGTAGTGACCGGGCTGCGGCACGCCGGACGCGGCGACCTCCATGCGCTTCTTCATCCCGGGCGAGAGGACGTCCGCCTTGATCATCTCCAGGAACAGGTGCGCGGCGTTTCCGAAGTCGAAGAAGTCCCGCTGCCACGACCACATCATGTCGCCGCCGTAGCGGAACCAGCTCCCGCCGATACCGGCCACCTGGTACGGAGTCCCGTCGGGTCGCTTCGCGTCGGCGACCTGCTTCCACAACCCGATCACCTCACCCTGCTTCTCGTCGATGAGCACCCGCTGGTACGGGTAGCTCCAGCCCTGCAGGCCCTCCATCTCCACGCCCAGTGCGATGTCGCGGATCTCGTCGCGGCCCACCGTCATGAAGTCCTCGCCGGGCCCGGTGTTCCACCCGTAGGTGGCGTCGTGGGTGTAGAGCTGCGCCAACGGTTTCCAGTCGCCGAGCCGTTCGCAGCGCGCGTTCTCGTCCAGCCAGTGCTGGACCATGCGTTCCAGTTCTTCCCGAGGGTAAGCGGGCATGTCAAGCCTCCTCGATGCTCAAAGCCTGCGTGGGGCACTCCCGCACGGCACGTTCGACCTCGCCGCGCAGATCCGCGGGCGGCTCGCTGACCAGCACCTCGACCTTGCCGCGCCTGGGCACGGAGAACACCTCCGGCGATTCCAGCTCGCACATCGCGTGCCCCTGGCACAGGTCGAGGTCGCAGACGACTCGCATCAGGACTCCCTCCGGCGGCGGTAGGTCACCCGGCACGGCTGGGCGAGCTGGACGACCATCTTCGAGTGATCGTTGCGGTAGGACTCGGGCGGCTGCGCGAGCGCGAACTCGAAATCGCGCAGCAGGACCGAGAAGATCGCCTTGAGCTGCATCATCGCGAACGCCGCCCCGACGCACCGGTGCCGACCGGCGCCGAACGGGATCCACGTCCAGCGGTTGACCAGGTCCTCCTGCCGCGGCTCGGCGTAGCGCTCCGGGAGGAAGGCGTCGGGCTCGGGGAAGTCCTCGGCGATCCGGTTCGAGATCGCGGGCGTGGCCGCCACGAAGTCGCCCCGCTCGATGCGGTGCCCGCGCACCTCGAAGTCGTCCTGGGCGACCCGCAGCAGCAGGATCAGCGGCGGGTGCAGCCGCAACGCCTCCTTGATCGCCCCCTCCAGGCGCGGGATCGCCCGCAGCGAGCGGAAGCTCACCTCCGAGCCGTCGGCGTAGAGCTCGTCGAGCTCGCCGACGACCCCGTCGAGCACGCCCGGGTTGCGCAGCAGCTCGATGAGCGTCCACGCGGCCGTGCCGGAGCTGGTGTGGTGCCCGGCGAACATCATCGAGATGAACATGCCGGTGATCTCGTCGGCGCTGAACCGCAGCGCACCATCGTCGTCGCGGACCGACATGAGCACGTCGAGCATGTCCCGCTCGTCGCGCGGCGGTTTCCCGGCGGCGGCCCGGCCGTCCATGATCTCCTGCACCAGCCGCACCAGACCCGCCCGCGCCTCGTCGCGCCGCCGGAAGCTCTCGATCGGCGCGTGCGGGTCGACGTAGGCCAGCGCGTCCGTCCCGCGCTCCAGGTCGTGGTAGAGCTCGGCGAAGCGGTGATCGAGCTGGTCGCGGAACCGCTTGCCGATCAGGCACGCCGAGGACGTGTAGATCGTCAGCTCGGCGAAGAAGTCCAGCAGGTCGATCTCGCCCTCGTCGCCCCAGTCGGCCACCATGCGGGCGATCTCGGCGTCGATGGTCTGCGCGTGCCCGCGCATCTGCTCACCGCGCAGCGCCTGGTTGTGCAGCATCTCCTTGCGCCGCTCCGGCGGGGCGTCGAACACCACGCCCTGACCGAAGATCGGCGTCATGAAGGGGTACGCGGCGGCCTGGTCCAGGTCGTCGTCGGAGGAGCGGAAGAAGAACTCGTTGGCCTCCGCCCCCGACAGCAGCACGACCCTGCGCCCGGCGAGGTCGAACGCGCCCACGTCGCCGCACTCCTCGCGGACCCGCCGCATCAGCGCGATCGGGTCGGTGCGCAGCTCGTCGAGGTGGCCGTGCTCGTGACGGCCGCCGGAGACCGGTTTCGGGGCGAGCAGCGTCATGTCTCCTCCAGGGGTGCTTCGGGCTCGACCTCGATCAGGCTCAGGTGCACGCCGCGCGGCGCGGAGACCACGTGGTGCACGGCGTCGGCGATGTCGGAGGCGCGCAGGAAGTACGGGTGCCGCGCCAGACCCCACTTCACCCAGTCGTCGAGCACGGCCTGGGTGGTGTCGTGGTCCCACTGCATGCCCATCGAGGTGGAGGTGGGGCCGGGCCGGACGACGCTGGCGCGCACGCCGGTGCCCTCCAGCTCCATGCGCATCGTCCGGGCCATCGCCTCCAGCCCGGCCTTGGCCGGCACGTAGGCGCCCATCCGGGGGCGCGGTTTGGGGACGACGTCGGAGCCGATGAACACCACGTCGCCGCGCCGCCGCTCCACCATCCCGGGCACGATCCGCGACACCAGGCGGTGCGCGCCGCCGAGGTGCACGTCCAGCTGGCCCGCGAAGCGCGGGCCGTCCATCTCGTGCACCAGGTCGGCGTCGAGATCACCCGCGCCGTAGACCAGGATCTCGACCTCGCCCAGCTCCTCGCGGGTGCGGGCGACGAACGCGCTCACCGACTCGTCGTCGGTGACGTCGAGCGGCACGGCGACGGCCTGACCGCCGTCGGCGCGGATCTTCGCGGCGAGCTCCTCGCACTTGTCCACTCGGCGCGCGCCGAGCGCCACCGGGTGACCTGCGGCGGCCAGGGCCTGGGCGGTGGCCGCGCCGATCCCGGCCGAGGCACCGGCGATCGCGGTCGGCCTGCGTTCCGGGTTCGGTTCGAATCTGGGCATGGCTACCTGCTTTCCACGCGAACGGGCAGGGTGGCGAAGCCGCGCACGTTGCTGGAGTGCACCCGCCGCGCGCGGTCGAGGTCGACGTCGTAGTTCTCGACCCGCCCGACGAACTCGGTCAGCGCGATCCGCGCTTCCAGCCGCGCCAGGTGCGCGCCGAGGCAGAAGTGCGTGCCGCCGCCGAAGCTGACCAGCGGGTTCTCGCCCCGGCGGTCGAGGTCGTAGCGGTCGGGATCGGCGAAGGCGCGCGGATCCCGGTTGGCGGCACCGATCAGCAGCAGCACCCGGGCTCCGGCGGGGATCGTGCCGCCGTCCAGCGGGACGTCCTCGGTGGCGGTGCGCGCGACCATCTGGCTGGAGGTGTCGTAGCGCAGCGTCTCCTCGATCCAGTCGCTGACCCGCTCCGGGTCGGCGAAGGGCTTGGCCCGCTCGTCGGGGTTGAGGTGCGCCCAGTGCACGGCGTTGGCCAGCAGTTTCGTGGTGGTCTCGTTGCCCGCGACGACCATCAGGAACAGGAACGCGATGATCTCCTCGTCGCTGAGCCGGTCGCCGTCGATCTCGGCGGCCAGCAGCGCGGAGGTGAGGTCGTCGGTGGGGGAGCGGCGGCGCTCGGCGAGCATGTCGGCGTAGTAGCCGACCAGGTGCAGCGAGGCCTCCATCGCGGCCTGCGGCACGTCGAAAACGCCTTCCTCGCGGTGCATCACGGTGTCGGCGAGCTCCCGCAGCCGGTCGCGGTCGGCCTCCGGCACGCCCATCAGCTCGGAGATGACGTCCATCGGGAACTTGCCGGCGAAGTCGGCGACGAAGTCGAACTCCCCGGACTCCAGCGCGGGTTCCAGGTGGTGGCGGGCGAGTTCGAGGATGCGCGGTTGCAGGTCGCGGACCCGGCGCGGGGTGAAACCGCGGGAGACCAGCGAGCGCAGCCGGTTGTGCCGGGGGTCGTCGAGCGCGAGGAACGACATGGTCCGGTGCGCGTCGGGTCCCCAGGCGGCCGGGTCGAGGGAGACGCCGTTGGCGTTGGACAGCCGGGTGTTGTCCCGGAACAGCGCGGCGACGTCCGCGTGCCGGGACAGCGCCCAGAAGTCGAGCTCGTCGTTGCGGTAGACCGGTGCCTCGTCGCGCAACCGCGCGTAGGTCGGGTACGGGTCGTCGTGCACGGCGTAGTCGTAGGGGCTGAACACCACACCACTGGACATGTGTCCAGACGCTAGTACGGCTCGGCGAGTTCCGGCAAGCCTGCTCGCGACTGAATCGAGAACAAGTTCCGGTTGTTGTCACGCCGCGCTCCAACGCACCTTCCCTTATGTCGAGAACGTGTTCTAGTCTCGTGCGGGTACCGGTTGTCATCGGCAGGGAGGGCGGCGCATGGGACGGCTCGCGGGAAAGGTCGCACTGGTCACCGGCGCGGCACGAGGGCAGGGCGCTGCCATCGCGCGCGGCTTCGTCGCCGAAGGCGCCTCGGTGGTCATCGGCGACATCCTCGACGCACCCGGCAAGGAACTCGCCGACGAGCTCGGCGAATCCGCGAGCTACGCGCACCTCGACGTCTCCGACGAGCACGACTGGAGCGCCGCGGTCGACCACGCCACCGAGCGCTTCGGGCGCCTCGACGTCCTGGTCAACAACGCCGGCGTGCTCATGTTCTCCGCCCTGGAGGAGACCTCGCTGGCCGACTACGAGCGCATCGTGCGGGTCAACCAGTTCGGCACCTTCCTCGGCATGCGCGCCGCCACGCCCGCGCTCACCGCGGCCGGCGGCGGGTCGATCGTGAACTTCTCCTCGGTGGAGGGCCTCGGCGGCATGCCGCAGCTGGTGGCCTACACCGCGAGCAAGTTCGCCATCCGCGGCATGACCAAGGCCGCGGCCACCGAGCTCGGACCGCGCAACATCCGCGTCAACTCGGTGCACCCCGGCATGTTCGACACCGGCATGACCCGCGAGTTCACCGGCGAGGACACGGATCTGAGCCCGATCGGCGACATGGTCCCGCTCGGCCGCATCGGCCAGCCCGAGGACATCGTGGGGCTCATCGTCTTCCTCGCCTCCGAGGAGAGCACCTACTGCACCGGCGCCGAGTTCGTCGCCGACGGCGGAGCCACGGCGACCCACGCCTACTACCGCCGCTGAGAAGTTCCAGCGGTGACAGGACTTCCCGAAGCGCGAACGACGACGACGTCGCGAGGAGTGCGGTATGGGTGCTGAAGTCGTGATCGAGGGGTTGAGCAAGTCCTTCGGCCCGCAGACGATCTGGCGGGACGTGGGCTTCACCCTCCCGCAGGGCGAGGTCTCGGCGCTGCTGGGCCCCTCGGGAACCGGCAAGTCGGTGTTCCTGAAGTCCATGATCGGCCTGCTCAAGCCGGAGAACGGGCGCTGCCTGGTCAACGGCGTCGACATCTGCTCGTGCAGCGACCACGAGCTCTACGAGATCCGCAAGCTCTTCGGCGTGCTGTTCCAGGACGGCGCGCTGTTCGGGTCGATGGACCTGTTCGACAACGTCGCGTTCCCGCTGCGCGAGCACACCCGCAAGACCGAGGCCGAGATCCGCCGGATCGTGCTGGAACGCATGGAGATGGTCGGCCTCACCGGCGCCGAGGACAAGCTGCCCGGTGAGATCTCCGGCGGCATGCGCAAGCGCGCCGGACTGGCCCGCGCGCTCGTGCTCGACCCCGAGATCATCCTCTGCGACGAACCGGACTCCGGCCTCGACCCGGTGCGCACCGCCTACCTCTCGCAGCTGCTCATCGACATCAACGCGCAGCTCGACGCGACGATCCTCATCGTCACCCACAACATCAACCTCGCCCGCACCGTGCCGGACAACCTCGGCATGCTCTTCCGCCGCGAACTCGTCCTGTTCGGGCCGCGCGAAGTCCTGCTCACCAGCGAAGATCCGGTGGTCGCGCAGTTCCTCAGCGGCGACCGGACCGGCCCGATCGGGATGAGCGAGGAGAAGGACCAGGCCAGCATCGACCGCGAGCAGCAGTGGCTGGCCAGCGGCCGGATCGCCGCCGCCGAGCGGGTGGTGGGCGTGCCGGAGCAGCTGCCGGTCAGCGCCGGGATGCCGGAACGTCAGGCCGTGCGGCGGCGTCAGGACCGCGTGCTGGGGATGCTCGACCAGCTGCCGCCCGCCGCGCGGGAGAGCGTGCGGAGCAGCATCAGGCCCGCGGCAGCACCCGGTCGGTGATGCCGGCCAGGTGCGAGGCCATCCGCTCCATCGGCAGGTAACCGCTGCCCGCCAGCACCAGCGAGCCCACGAACGCCGTCATCACGGCGTCCAGCGCGGTCGGATCGGCCTCGCCGACCGCGTCGGTCAGGCGCCGGTACACCTCGTTGCCGATCTCGTCGCGCAGCCGCTTGACCTCCTGCTGGTCGGCCAGCAGCGCCGTGGTGCACGCCCGCACCAGGGCCGGCTCGGCGGCCAGCATCCGCGCGATCGTGTCCACCACCTGCGCCACGTCGTCACCGGGCTTGCCGGTGCGGTCGGCGCCGCTCGGCGGCAGGGCCTGGATCCGCTTCCAGAACACCGCGGTGACCAGGTGCTCCTTGGAGGAGAAGTAGGAGTAGGCGGTGGCCCGGGAGACCTCGGCACGCTCGGCGACCGAGCGCACGGTCATCGACCCGAACCCGCGCTCGGCGAGCTCTTCGACGGTCGCGTCCAGCAACCTGCGCACGGTGTCGGCGCGGCGACCTTCGACGACCTGGCGAACGGGTTCGGTCATGGGACGAGCCTAACGCTCGGCGGCCCCGGGCGGATTCGTGGTTGTTCGCCGCGTACCGCAGAATTCAAATGGATAACGAGTTCTACGTGGTGGTAATTCATCGGAGGAGGAGCCGGACCGTCAGTTCCAGGCGGTTGGAGACGTCGGTGGCCGAGGCCCTGCGGGTCACCCACGCCACCAGGTTCGACAGCCACACGTCGCCGATCACCCGGGCCACGGCCACCTGCTCCTCGCTGGGCTCGCCGTCGCTCATCACCGCGATGAACATGCCCTCCATCATCCGGTTCGCCGCGTCGACCTCGGTCGCCGCGGAGGCGTCGGCCGACATCAGCGCGCGGGTCACCGCCTCGGAGAGGTTCGGGTTGCGCTGGAACGCGCGGGTGAGCCTGCCCAGCACGAAGAGCAGCCGCTCGTAGGGCGTGTCACCGCGCACCGGAGCGCGGTCCAGGCGCTCCTGGATGCGCTCCAGCTCGCGGACGAGGCCGGCCACCAGCAGGTGGATCTTGGACGGGAAGTAGCGGTAGAGCGTGCCCAGGGCGACGTCCGCGCGCTCTGCCACGGCCCGCATCTGCACCGCGTCGAAGCCGCCCTTGTCGGCGAAGGTCATGGTCGCGTCGATGATCCGCTTGCGGCGGTCGCGCTGCGCGGTGGCGGTGATCTCGTCCTCGGCCATCGGGTTGAGCGCGTTGCCGCCCCTGCCGTTCCGATTGGTGGGGCCGTTCCGATTGGCAGCAGAAGTCATCGACGCAAAAGCCCCCTAGCCCGTCGGCGGAAAGGCGGATCGCGCCACCCGCGAGATCACGCTAACACGATGGAATCGGTAACTCGTTTCACCGGTGTTTCGGATTCAGTTGCCGGTTTCGGGAACGTCGAGGATGCCTTCGCTGATCGCGTGCTCGATGGTCGCGCGCAGCCGGGGGCAGGTGTCGACCAGCGCGGGGTGCTCGCCCTCGGCGATGCGCGCGGAGATCTCCGGGCACGCCTCGGTGGAGGTGGTCCACTGGATGCTGGTCTGCTCCGGGCTGAGCTTCTTGACCAGCACCCGCACCCCGCACGTGGTGCAGGGCAGCGGGCGCAGGCCTCCCTCCAGGTACAGCCGCTGGTCCGCGGTGGTGCTGGCCGGGACGTCGGTGCGCGCGGCCGTCATGAGTTGCCGACCTCCTCGGCTTCGCGACGGGCCAGGTTCTCGGCGACCTCGGCTTCCCACGCCTGCACGGCGCGGGTGGTGTCGACCTCGAACTCGAAGCGGGCGGTCTGCTCCTCGGTGACGTCCTCGACGTCGACGTAGAACTGGTCGTACCAGCGGCGGAGCTGGTAGACCGGCCCGTCCTCCTCGACCAGCAGCGGGTTGTCGATGCGCGACTTGTTCCGCCAGATCTCGACGTCCTGCAGGAATCCGACGCCGAAGGACTTGGCGAACTTGCCGGCCACCATGTCGGCCTGCTCGTCGTCGAGGCCGGGCAGCTTCTTGACCGACACGCCCCACTGCAGCACGAAGCTCGTCGGCGAGACCGGGTAGTGGCAGTTGATCAGGTACGCGTCGATCGGCGTGCCCTTGAACTCGGTCCACAGCCGGTTGATCATGTACGACGGCCCGTAATAGCTGGCCTCGGAGCGCAGCTGGGTGTCGTCGCCCGCGTAGTTGCCCTGCGAGGCGCCCACGTCGGGGCGGCCGCGCGAGTGCAGGTACTGGGTGGCGACGTGGCCCTCGAAGATGTTCTTGAAGTACGTCGGGAAGGCGAAGTGCACGTAGAAGAAGTGCGCCATGTCCACGACGTTGTCGATGATCTCGCGGCAGTTGGAGTTGTCGATCTGCACCCGGTCCCAGGTCCAGTTGGACCACTCGTCGGTGAAGACCTCGTCGATCCGCGGGATGGTGACCTCCGGCGGGGGAGGGTTGCCCTGCGGGTCGTGGTAGACGAAAAGCTGCTTGTTCTCCTCCAGCGTCTGCCAGGACCGGGTCCGGGCGCGGCCGGGAACCCGCTTGGCGTAGGGGATGGAGGTGCAGCGGCCGTTGCCGCCCCAGCGCCAGTCGTGGAACGGGCAGGCGACCGAGTCGCCCTTGATCTCCCCCTGGGTCAGGTCGCCGCCCATGTGCCTGCAGTAGCCGTCGAGCACGTGCAGCGCGCCCCGGCTGTCGGCGAAGACGACCAGCTTGGTGCCGAACGCGGTCACCGCGTGCGGCTTGCCGTCCTGGAACTCCGCGACGGGTCCCAGGCAGTGCCACCCCCGGGCGAACCGTTGTGGCGGGGCACCGGCATCGATCGTGCGCACCCCGTGCTCACGCTCCGTCCCGCTCATCGCGTCCCTCCATCAGTCACGTGTTGTATGTGAAACAGGTTATAGGAATATGGGGCAGAAGCGCCATCTTGCGCTGCTGCTCAATCGAATGAAAATTAGAACAAGTTATAGATTTTGGTGGTGGTAGGTGCCGTCGGCCCGGGACAGCACCGGATCGGAGGTCCGGACGCCCTCGGCGGCCAGCTCCCGCTTGAGCACCTTGTGCGTGGAGGTGCGCGGCAGCTCGGTCACCAGCCGCACGTGGCTCGGCCACTGCTTGGGGCCCAGATCCGGCTGGGAGCCCAGGAAATCGGCCAGGCCCGCCGGGTCGAACCCGTCGGTGGTGGTGATCGCGGCCATCACCGCATCACCCACCTCCGCCCGGACCGCGTAGACCGCCGCCTCGCGGATGTGCGGGTGGCGCAGCAGGATTCGCTCGATCGGTGCCGTGCCCAGGTTCTCGCCGTCGACCCGCAGCCAGTCGCCCGAGCGGCCCGCGAAGTAGCAGAACCCGTCGGCGTCCAGGTAGCCCAGATCGCCGCTCCAGTACATCCCGTCGCGCATCCGCTGCGCGTCGGCGTCCGGAGCTCCGTAGTAGCCGGCGAACCAGCCCGGGCCCGTGGTGTTGACCAGCTCGCCGATCGCCGCGGCACCGTTGAGCAACCGGCCGGATCCGTCGAACTCGGCCGCGGGACAGGGCTTCCCGGTGTCCGGGTCGAGGACGGCGACGCCGTCGCTGGCCCTGCCGAGCGCGCCCGGCGGGGTGTCCGGCGTGCGCGTGACCGCGATCCCGCCTTCCGACGAGCCGAAGCCGTCCACCACGTGGCAGCCGAACCGCTCGGCGAAGCGCGCGATGTCGCGCTGGTTGCCCTCGTTGCCGTAGACCACCCGCAGCGGGTTGTCGGCGTCGTCCGGTTCCTCGGGCGTGGCCAGCACGTAGGACAGCGGGGTGCCGACGTAGTTGGCGAAGGTCGCGCCGAAGCGACGCACGTCCGGCAGGAACCCGGACGCGGAGAACCTCGGCCGCAGCGCCAGGGCGGCTCCCGCGGCCAGGCCCACCGACCAGCCCGCCATCAGCGCGTTGGAGTGGAACATCGGCATCGAGATGTAGGTGACGTCGTCGCCGCCGAGCCCGAAGCGCTCGGCCAGCATCCGGCCCGGGAAGGCGATCTTGGCGTGGGTGCAGCGCACCGCCTTCGGGTCGCCGCCGGTGCCCGAGGTGAACACCAGCGCCAGCAGGTCCTCGCCGGTCGCGGGCACCGGGTCGAGCGCGGCACCGGCGTGGCGGGTGACCTCCTGCTGCCAGGAATCCACCGCGAAAACCCGGATGCCGTCCAGGTCCAGGCCGTCCAGCAGGGGTGCGTAGCGGGCGTCGGCGAGCACGATCCGGCAGTCGGCCAGCCGGATGTCACGCTCCAGGGCGGCGCCCCGGCGGGTCGGGTTGAGCCCGACCACCACCGATCCCGACAGCGCGGCGCCGCCGAGCAGGAACGAGAACTCCGGGACGTTGTCGAGCAGCACGCCCACGTGCGGCGGTGCGTCCCCGGCCAGCAGCTCGCGCAGCAGCGCGGCGCGCTCGGCGCTGTGCCGGACGTGCTCGGCCCAGGTCCACTCGCGGTCCTCGGTGCGCAGACCCGGAGACGTGTCGTCCGCCCGGGCCAGCAGCAGCTCGGTGACCGTCGGCATCACCTCCGGCCGCTGCAGCGGGGAGCTCATCGCGCCGCCAGGCCCGCGCCGATCCGGCGCAGCTGCGCCGTCGCGCCGCCCAGCGAGAACTCGCCGCGCTTGGCCGCCACGAAGTAGCGGTGCAGCTCGTGGTCGAGATCGATGCCCACGCCGCCGTGCACGTGGACCGCGGTGTGCGCCAGGCGGTGCCCGGCCTCGGCGGCCCAGAACTTCGCGGTGGCGGTCTCCTCGTCGCAGGGCAGGCCCTCGGCGGCCCGCCAGGCGGCCTGCCAGAGCGTCAGCTTCGCCGCCTCGACGTCGATGAACCCGTCGGCGAGCCGCTGCGCCACGGCCTGGAAGCTGCCGATCGGGCGGCCGAACTGCACCCGCTCCCCGGCGTAGGAGCTGGTCCGCTCCAGCGCTCCGGTGAGCACGCCGACCTGCACCGCGCAGACGCCGATGGTGGCGCGCACGACCAGCCGCTGCAGGGCGTCGGCGCCGAGCACGTCGGCGTCGGCCACCCGGGCGCTCGCGAGTTCCAGCCAGCCCTCGGCGTCGCCGTCGACGATCTCCTGGCGCTGCATCGTCGCGCCCGGTCGGCCGGGGCGGACTAGGAAGAGCCGGGGGCCGTCGTCGGTGGTGGCCGGGACCAGGACGAGGTCGGCGATCGGTCCGGCGGGGACGTTGACCTTGGTGCCGGTGAGCAGCCAGTCCTCGCCGTCGCGCTCGGCGCGGGTGGCGGGCGAGGCGGGGTCGGGGTTGCCGTCCTCGACCAGTGCCGCGGTGAGGACGACCTCGCCGCGAGCGGCGGGTTCGACCCAGCGGCGGCGGTGCTCGTCGGTGCCGGACTCGGCCAGCGTCGTCGCGCCCATCGTGATCGAGGGCAGGTAGGGGACCGGGGCCACCGCGCGGCCGATCTCGATCAGGATGCTGCACTGCTCCAGCAGCCCGAAACCGCGCCCGGGCAGCGCGGCGGTGAGCACGTCGGCCTTGGCCAGCTCCGCCCACAGATCGAGGTCGAAGCGGTCGTCCTGACGGTCGATCTCGCGCAGCCGTTCGTTGGTGACCTTGTCACCGAGGATCCGTCCGACGAGCCCGGCCAGGTCCTCCTGGGCCTCGGTGAGGGTGAAGTCCATGTCTCCTCCTGGAGGGGTGGGGAGTAGGACGGTTCCAGCCACGATCGTCCGGACGAGAAGGACATCGATCATGGGCGGTTGTGGCTAGAACCGTCCCCGGGTCAGCGCTTCGAGGGCGGCAGGCCGAGTCCGACGGCGGCGATGATGTCTCGTTGGACCTCGTTCGTGCCGCCGCCGAAGGTGAGGATCAGGGCGGAGCGGTGCATCCGCTCGATCCGTCCCGCCAGGGCCGCGCCCTTCGAACCGGACCGGACGTAGCCCGAGGTGCCGAGCACCTCCATGAGCAGCCGGTAGGCCTCGGTGGCGAACTCGGTGCCGAAGACCTTCGTCGCCGAGGCCGCGGCCGGGGCCGGGTGCTTCTCGGCGGTGGTGGCGATCTTCCAGTTCATCAGCTTGAGGAACTCCGCGCCGGTGTGCACCCGCGCGAGGTGCTGCTGCACCCACTCCTGGTCGATCACCCGCCGGCCGTCGGACAGCCGCGTCTGCGCGGCCCACTCCCGCACCTCCGACAGGGCCAGCTGCAGCGGGGCGGCGGAGGTGAGCGCGACGCGCTCGTGGTTGAGCTGGTTGGTCACCAGCGGCCAGCCCTCGTTCTCGGTGCCCACCAGAGACGACGTCGGCACCCGCACGTCGGAGTAGTAGGTGGCGCTGGTGGTCGGCCCGGACACGGTGTGCACCGGGGTCCAGGAGAAGCCGGGGGAGGAGGTCGGCACGACGAGCACGCTGAGCCCGCGGTGCTTGCGCGCCTCCTGATCGGTGCGGCAGGCCAGCCAGACGTAGTCGGCGTACTGGATCAGGCTGGTCCACATCTTCTGGCCGTTGATCACGTAGTCGTCGCCGTCGCGGACCGCGGTGGTGCGCAGGGAGGCGAGGTCGGTGCCGGCCTCGGGTTCGGAGTAGCCGATGGCGAAGTGGATCTCACCTGCCGCGATCTTGGGCAGGAAGTGGGCCTTCTGCTCGTCGGTGCCGAACCGCATGATGGTCGGCGCGATGCTGTTGAGCGTCAGGAACGGCACCGGGGCGCCCGCGATGGCCGCCTCGTCGGTGAAGATCAGCTGCTCCAGCATGCTGCGGTTCTGCCCGCCGTACTCCTCGGGCCAGCCCAGGGCCAGCCAGCCGTCGGCCCCCATCTGCCGGACCAGCTGCTTGTAGGCGCGGCCGTCGCCGTAGTCTCCCTGCGACAGCTCCTCGCGCAGCTCGGGTGTCATCAGGTCGGCGAAGTAGGCGCGCAGCTCCTCCCGCAGCTTCTCGTGCTCGGGGGTGTAGGCGATGCGCATGCATCCTCCCGGGGTCGGACGCCGTGTGAAACACGTTTCTAAAATCATAGACCTCAGGTCGCGATGAGGTCGAGACCGAGCGGTCACCGCGCTGCCTTCGAATGTGTAACGTGTTCTAAGGTCGACCGGCACTGCGTCCGAATGGAGCAGTCACCCCCGCGGTCCGCGGATCGTTGAGTGACCGGAGCCACCGGGCGGGCGACGGCGTGACCGAAAGGTGGCCGAAACGTCCGCCTGAGTAGAACGCGTTTTTATATGCATCCGTGACCTGTTCTTGCTGGATGCGCTGCGCACTCGCCACTTCCGGACGTGGCACTTGATACTTATCGAGAACACATTCTACTGTGTGGTGGCTAACACCTCCCCGCGACGTGGCGGGGCTGACCACGACCCGAGGTGAGGCGCACGTGTCGAGTGTGGACGGAAAGGTCGCGATCGTCACCGGAGCCGGTGCGGGACTGGGGCGGGCCGAGGCGCTCGCGCTGGCGCGGGCCGGGGCGAACGTGGTGGTCAACGACGTGACCGACGCGGCGCACGCCGTGGTCGCCGAGATCGAGGAGATCGGCACCAAGGCGGTCGCGGTCGTCGGCGACGTCTCCGACTCCGAGGTCTCCGGCCGGATGATGGCCGCCGCCACCGAGCAGCTCGGCGGGCTGCACGTGGTGGTCAACAACGCCGGGCTGCTGCGCGACCGGATGCTGTTCAAGATGACCGACCAGGAGTGGGACGACGTCCTGCGGGTGCACCTGCGCGGCCACTTCCTGCTCTCGCGCAACGCCACCGCGCACTGGCGCCAGGAGTACAAGGACTCCGGCGCCACCTACGGCAGCATCATCAACACCGCCTCCGAGGCGTTCCTGCTCGGCTCGGCCGGCCAGCCCAACTACGCGGCGGCCAAGGGCGGCATCGCCTCGCTGACCGTCTCCACCGCCCGCGCGATGGCGCGAATGGGCGTGCGCGCCAACGCGATCTGCCCGCGCGCCCGCACCGCGATGACCGCCGAGACCTTCGGCGACGCCCCGGGCGACGGCGTGGACCCGATGTCGGTCGAGCACGTCGCCCCGCTGGTGGCCTACCTCGCCGGCCCCTCCGCCCAGGCCATCAGCGGCCAGGTGTTCGTGGTCCACAGCGGAACCGTCGCGCTGCTCGCCCCGCCCACCATCGAGCGGAAGTTCGCCGCCTCCGGCGAGCTCTGGACGCAGGCGGAGCTGGAATCCGCTCTCGGCGCCTACTTCGCCGACCGAGACCCGGAGAAGTCCTTCGCCGCCAACGGAGTTCTCGACATCCCGTAGCCGGAAGCGCGGGCACGCACCACTTCTCACGTCAACGAGGCCGGGAGGAAGCATGGGTATCGAGGAGCGGCGGGCATGAGCGCGCCGGTCGCCGGGGTCTCGACGGCCCTCGGTCACGTGGGCAAGATCGCCACGCTGGCCTGGGAAGTCGTGCGCTACACGCCGCGCAGGCCCTTCGCCGTGCGCGAGTGGATCCAGCAGGCGTGGTTCTTCGCCAGCGTCACGATCCTGCCGACCGCGATGGTGGCCATCCCGTTCGGCGCCGTGATCGCCATGCAGCTCGGCTCGCTGACCCAGCAGATCGGCGCCCAGTCGTTCACCGGCGCGGCCAGCGCCCTGGCGATCCTGCAGCAGGCCAGCCCGCTGATCACCGCGCTGCTGGTCGCCGGAGCCGGGGGATCGGCCGTGTGCGCCGACATCGGGGCGCGCACCATCCGCGAGGAGATCGACGCGATGGAGGTGCTGGGCATCTCGCCGATCCACCGGCTGATCGTGCCCCGGGTGCTCGGCGCGGTGCTGATCTCGCTGCTGCTCAACGGCCTGGTCAGCGTCGTGGGCGTGCTCGGCGGCTACTTCTTCAACGTGGTGCTGCAGGGCGGTACTCCCGGCGCCTACCTGGCCAGCTTCAACGCGCTCGCCTCGCTGCCCGACATCTGGGTCAGCGAGATCAAGGCGGCCATCTACGGCTTCGTCGCCGGAGTGGTCGCCGCCTACCGCGGCCTGAACCCCTCCGGAGGTCCGAAGGGCGTGGGCGACGCGGTCAACCAGGCGGTGGTGATCACGTTCCTGCTGCTGTTCATGATCAACCTCCTGGTCACCGGCATCTACCTGCAACTCGTGCCGCCGAAGGGGTTGTGAGATGGCAGTCCTGGACACGGCGCCCCCACCGACGCCGACCCCGATGCAGCGCCGCATCGCCAAGGCCGCGTCCCGGCCCGGCGACGTGCTGGCCAACCTCGGCTGGCAGCTGTCGTTCTACGTTCGGGCCCTGGCCCTGGTGCCGGTCACGCTCACCAAGTACCGCAAGGAAACCCTGCGGCTGCTCACCGAGGTCGTCTTCGGCAGCGGCGCGCTGGCCATCATCGGCGGCACGCTCGGCGTGATGGTCGGCATGACGATGGCCACCGGCGCCGTCGTCGGCCTGCAGGGCTACTCCTCGCTGAACCAGCTCGGCACCGCCGCGCTGACCGGCTTCATCGCCGCCTACTTCGACACCCGCGAGGTCGCGCCGCTGTCCGCGGGCCTGGCGCTGTCGGCCACCGTCGGCTGCGGGTTCACCGCGCAGCTGGGCGCCATGCGCATCTCCGACGAGATCGACGCGCTGGAGGTGATGGGGGTGCGCAGCGTGCCGTACCTGGTGACCAGCCGGGTGCTGGCCGGGGTCGCGGCCGTCATCCCGCTCTACGTCGTCGGCCTGCTCGGGTCCTACCTGGCCTCCCGGCAGATCACGGTGTGGGTCTACGGGCAGTCGGCGGGCACCTACGACCACTACTTCCACCTGTTCCTGCCACCGGAGGACGTGCTGTGGTCCTTCGGGAAGGTGATGGTGTTCAGCGTCGCGGTGATCCTCACCCACTGCTACTACGGCTACACCGCCAGCGGTGGCCCGGCCGGGGTGGGCGTGGCCGTCGGGCGCGCCGTGCGGACCTCGATCGTGCTGGTCACCGTGCTCGACTTCTTCTGCAGCCTGGCGATCTGGGGATCGACCACGACAGTGCGGATCGCAGGATGATCGAATCGCGCAGCAGACGCCGCCACCAGGCGATGGGGATCGCGTTCCTGGTCGTCGCCGGGCTGTTCCTGGCGGGAACGATCGGGATGTACAACAAGGCCTTCACCCGCTTCGTCGCGGTGACGGTGCGCGCCGACACCGCGGGCAACCAGATGATGCCGGGCGCCGACGTCAAGGTGCGCGGCGTGGTGGTCGGCGAGGTCCGCTCGATCGACGCGGGCAACGGGCACGCCGACCTGAGGCTGGCGCTGCAGCCCGACAAGGCCGGGATGATCCCGGCCGACGCCTCGGCCAGGCTGCTGCCCAAGACGCTCTTCGGCGAGCGCTACGTCGCCCTCGACATCCCGAAGGGGTCCACATCGGACACCCTGAGCGCGGGCGACGTCATCCCGCAGGACCGCAGCGCCTCGGCGATGGAGGTCGAGAAGGTCCTCTCCGACCTGATGCCGGTGCTGCAGGCGGTGCAGCCGCAGCAGGTCTCCACCACCCTCAACGCCGTCTCCCAGGCGCTGCAGGGCCGCGGCGACCAGCTCGGCGAGACGCTGGTGCAGCTGGACCGCTACCTGGAGGACTTCGACCCGTCGCTGCCAAAGATGGAGTCGGTGATCAGCCGCGTCGACGACGTCGCCGAGAACTACGCAGACGCCGCACCCGACCTGATGCAGGCGGTCAACGACCTGACCACCACCAGCCGCACCGTCGTCGAGCAGCGCACCCAGCTGCAGCAGATGACCAGCACGGTCACCAGCGCCAGCGGTGAGATGGACCGGTTCCTGTCGGCCAACGGCGACAACTTCATCCGGCTCGCGAGCACCTCGCGGTCCACCTTGGAGCTGCTGGCCGAGTACTCGCCGCAGTACCCCTGCATGCTGCAGCAGTTCCAGGCTGGCACGAAGAACGCCGATCTCACCTTCGGCAAGGGCACCGACACCCCGAACATGGCGCGGATGACGCTGGAGATCACCGCCAGCCGCGGCAAGTACCTGCCGGGCGTGGACACCCCGAAGAACCTGGAGCAGCGCGGCCCGCGGTGCTACCCGTTCGTCGAGGCGCCCGACACCTTCCCGCAGTACCCGCCGGGCGGCCCGCTCGACGACGGCTCCACCAAGCCCGAACCGCCGCTGGACCGCGACGCGCTGTTCCCCTGGAAGAAGACCACCGGCAGCGCCCCGGCGAGCACCTCGCCGCAGTCGGCGAGCTCGTCGGTCGCCAACTCCCGGCCCGAGCGCGATCTCCTGGCGGCACTGCTGGCGCCGGAGCTGGAGGTCCAGCCGGGAGCCGTGCCCGACTGGACGAGCGTGCTCGTCGGACCGCTGTTCCGGAACGCGGAGGTGACCGTGCGATGAGGTCGATCACCGCACCGCTGATCAAGCTGATCGCGTTCGTGGCGGTCACGCTGACCCTGACCGGGATCCTGGTGTCCACCATCGCCGCGAACTCCTCCGGCGACGCCCGGGAGTACACCGCGCGCTTCGCCGACGCCTCCGGGCTCGGCGAGGGCGACGACGTGCGCATCGCCGGGGTCAAGGTCGGCCGGGTCACCGAGCTGGAGGTGGACGACGAGCAGCACGCGCTGGTGCGCTTCGACGTCGAGTCCTCCCGCTCGCTGCCCCGCGACGCGCAGGCCACCGTGAAGTTCCGCAACATCGCCGGTCAGCGCTACCTGTCGCTGGACGCGGCGCTGCGCGACCCGAAGGACGTGCTGCCGGCGGGCGGCGAGATCCCGCTGGAGCGCACCCACCCGGCGCTGAACCTCACCGCGCTGTTCAACGGCTTCCAGCCGCTGTTCCAGGCGCTCAACCCCGAGGACGTCAACCAGCTCTCCGGGGAGCTCGTGCAGGTACTGCAGGGCGAGGGCGGCACCGTCGACAGCCTGCTCGCCCACACCGCGTCGCTCACCGGCACGCTCGCGCAGAAGGACGAGGTCATCGGCCAGGTCATCGACAACCTCAACGCCGTGCTGGGCAACGTCAACCAGCGCGGCCCGCAGCTGGCCGAGCTCATCGACGCCCTGCAACGGCTCACCAGCGGGCTCGCCGAGCAGCGCAAACCCGTGGGCGAGGCGATCGGCGCGCTCGACGAGCTCAGCAACACCACCGCGGGACTCGTCGAGCAGGCCAGACCGCCGCTGCAGCAGGACATCGCCGCGCTGCGCGACGTGACCGGGCTGCTGAACCAGGACCTGCCGCTGCTGGACCACACGCTGCAGACGATGCCGAACCGGTTGCAGCGGCTGACCCGCACCGTCAGCTACGGCGGCTGGTTCAACTACTACTCGTGCCAGGTCACCGGCAACATCCGCATCGAC
The DNA here is from genome assembly GCF_029952525.1 of Saccharopolyspora ipomoeae. Classification (GTDB taxonomy): domain Bacteria; phylum Actinomycetota; class Actinomycetes; order Mycobacteriales; family Pseudonocardiaceae; genus Saccharopolyspora; species Saccharopolyspora ipomoeae. Next base: position 52,335 of record NZ_JASAOF010000007.1, on the reverse strand, counting down.
CAGCTCAAGATCAACGTCCCGATCCTGCCCGTCCCGACGACCCAGTTGCCGGAGAGGTGCCGATGAAACCGCTGCGGGCGCGCAACCAGGTCGCCGTCGGCCTGGTCACGATCGCGCTGCTGGTGCTGGGAACGCTCACGGCGTTCTCGGCCAAGGACCTGCCGCTGATCGGCTCCGGCAACACCTACTCGGCCCACTTCGCCGAATCCGCGGGCCTGGAACCGGGGAACGAGGTGCAGATCGCCGGGGTCAAGGTCGGCGAGGTCGACGACGTCGTCCTGGACGGCAACCGGGTGCTGGTGGAGTTCACGGTGGACGGACGCGAGATCGGCGACCGCACCCGCGCCGACATCCAGATCAAGACGCTGCTCGGCGAGAAGTTCCTCGGCCTGCAACCGGCGGGCGACGAGGAGCTGTCCGAGCCGATCCCGTTGCGCAGCACCACCTCTCCGTTCGACATCCCCGACGCCATCGACCAGCTGACCCGCACCACCGGGCAGCTCGACAGCGCCAAGCTCGCCGAGAGCTTCCGGGTCATGTCCGACACGATGCGCGGTGCGCCGCAGCACATGGACCAGGCCGTCACGGGACTCTCGCAGCTGTCGCAGACCATCGCCTCCCGCGACCAGCAGCTCGCCGACCTGCTGCACAACGCCGGCGACGTCTCCGGCATCGTCGCCGACCGCGACCAGCAGGTCAGCAAGCTCGTCACCGACGGCAACCAGCTGCTGTCCGAGGTGCAGGCCCGCAAGCAGGCCATCAGCGGGCTGCTGGAGGGCACCGAGAAGCTCTCCCGCGAGCTGCGCGGCCTGGTCGCCGACAACCAGGAGCAGATGAAACCGGCCCTCGACCAGCTCGACCAGCTCACCGCGATGCTCAAGCGCAACCAGGACAACCTCGACCACGCCGTCGGCGCGCTGGCGCCCTACGTGCGCGGGTTCAACAACACCATCGGCAACGGGCGCTGGTTCGAGGGTTACTTCTGCGGTCTGCTGCCCCCGCCGATCCACGCCGGGCCGATCCAGACCAACACCCCCGAGTGCGAGATCCCGGTTCCCGAGGGAGGTGGCCGATGAGCAGGATCGCCCGCGTGATCGCCGCGCTGTGCGCGCTGGCCCTGGTCACCGCCGGTGCGCTGTGGTGGACGCTGTCCGCGAGCGGCACCACCATCACCGCCTACTTCGACAAGGCCGTCGGGCTCTACGCCGGGTCCAGCGTGCGGGTGCTGGGCGTGAAGGTCGGCCAGATCGACACCGTCACACCTGAAGGACCCGTGGTGCGCGTCGACATGCACGTCGACGACGGGGTGCGCATCCCCGCCGACGCCAACGCCGTCGTCGTCGCGCCCAGCCTGGTCAGCGACCGGTACGTGCAGCTCACACCCGCCTACACGCGCGGCGAGGTGATGGCCTCCGGTGCCGTCCTGGACCGCAAGCGCACCGCGACCCCGGCCGAGCTCGACGAGCTGTACAAGAGCGTCAACGCGCTGTCGACCGCGCTCGGCCCGGACGGCGCGAACCGCGACGGCGCGCTCAACGACGTCCTCAACACGACCGCGGCCACCCTCGACGGCAACGGCCAGGACCTCAACACCACGATCAAGCGCCTCGGGGAGCTCTCGGCGACCCTGTCGGAGAACCAGGACGACCTGTTCGCCACCGTGGACAACCTCAACCAGTTCACCGGCACGCTCGCCCGGAGCGACCAGCAGATCCGCGAGCTCTACGGCCGGATGGCCGACACCACCGGTTATCTCGCCTCCGAGCGCGAGCAGCTGGGCACCTCGCTGCACTCGCTGGCCCTCGCCCTGGACGACGTGCAGCGGTTCGTCCACGACAACCGCGACCACATGTCCTCCAACGTCCGCAACCTCACCGGTGTCACCCAGGCGCTGGTCGACCAGCGCCAGGCGCTGGGGGAGGTGCTGGACCTGATGCCGCTGGCGACCACGAACTTCATCAACGCCTACGACTCGGCGTCGGGAACGGTGGCCTCGCGGTGGAACCCGCAGGAGCTCGCCCAGCCCCCGATCCTCATGGTGTGCAGGCTGATCGCCAACGTCGCACCGCTGCCCGAACCCGTCCCGCAGTCGCTGCGCGACACCTGCGAGCAGCTCAACCCGGTCGTGGAGGGCGTCGCGCCGCTGCCGTCGGTCGCCGACCTGCTCGGCAAGGTCCAGACCGGGGCCGGCGATGTCACCGATCAGATCGGAAAGGGGCCGAACCCGGTGCCGCTGCCGCTGGTGGACGCGATGAGACGAGGGGCGGGGACGCCATGACCGCCAAACGGTGCGCGCTGCTGGCCGGATCGCTGTCGGTGCTGCTCGTGTCCGGTTGCGGCACAGCGGGTTTCACCGGCCTCTACAACACGCCGCTGCCCGGCGGCGCCGAGCTCGGCGAGCACCCGTACTCGGTGACCGCGCACTTCCGCGACGTCCTCGACCTGGTGCCGCAGGCCAGCGTCAAGGTCAACGACGTCGCCGTCGGGCGCATCGACCGCATCGAGCTCAGCCCCGACAACAGCACCGCGCTGGTGGTGCTGCGGGTCAACGGCGACGTGCGGCTGCCCGCCAACGCCTACGCCCGGCTGCGCCAGTCGAGCCTGCTGGGGGAGAAGTTCGTCGAGCTCACCCCACCTCCGGAGAACGCCACCGGCAGGCTGGCCGAGGGGGCGGTGATCCCGATCGAGCGGACCAACCGCAACCCGCAGATCGAGGAGGTCCTCGGCGCGGTGTCGCTGCTGCTCAACGGCGGTGGCATCGAGCAGCTGCAGACCATCGTCCAGGAGCTCAACAAGGCGTTCACCGGCAACGAGGAGGAGATCCGCTCGCTGCTGGGCAACGTCGACGACGTCGTCACCCGGCTGGACCGCCAGCGCGGCGAGATCACCAAGGCCCTCGACGGCCTCAACCGGTTGTCGGCGAACCTGCGCGAGCAGACCGGCAACATCAACACCGCCCTCGACGGGCTCTCGCCCGGGTTGCGCGAGATCGAGGCCCAGCGCGGCCAGCTCGTCGGCATGCTGCAGTCGCTGGACAAGCTCTCCGGCACCGCCACCCACACCGTCGAGGCCAGCCGCGAGGACCTGGTCGCCGACCTGGAGGCGCTGGCGCCGACGCTGCAGCAGCTGGCCAAGACCGGCACCGACCTGCCGAAGGCGATGGCGTTCCTGTCGACCTACCCGTTCCCGGAGTACGCGATGGTCCCGCTCAAGGGCGACTTCGTGAACACCAACGTGATGATCGACCTGGACCTGTCCGGGCTCTACGAGAACTTCGCCCGCTCCTCGGGCCCGCCGATCCCGATCCCGGGCCTGTCGGACTCGGGCCAGTCCGGTGCCAACATCCCGCAGCCGCCCGGCACGCCACCGCTGCCGCCGCTGCCGATCCCCGGGACCCAGCCGGACGGCGGGCTGCTGCCGGGACTGTCCGGAGGAGGCTCGTAGATGGTCGCCCGCAAGGTGAAGGTGCAACTGGCGCTGTTCCTGGTCATCGCCGTGGTCGGAGTCGGTTTCGTCGGCGGGCGCTACGCCGGGCTGGACCGGTTCTTCGGTTCCAACGGCTACCCGGTGACCGTGCAGCTGCCCGAGTCCGGCGGTCTGTTCGCCAATTCCGAGGTCAGCTACCGCGGCGTGGCGGTCGGCCGGGTCACCGCGCTGCGGCTGACCCACGACGGCATCGCCGCCGAGCTGCACATCAACGACGACGCGCCGGAGATCCCCGCGGACACGCGCGCCGTGGTCGCCAACCGCTCGGCGGTCGGCGAGCAGTACATCGACCTGCAGCCGCAGCGCCGCGGCGAGCCCTACCTGGAGGCGGGCTCGGTCATCCCGGTCGAGCGCACCGCGATCCCGCCCGCGCCCGAATCGCTGCTGGTCAACGTCGACCGGCTGGTCGCGGGAGTGCCCACCGAGCAGCTGCGCACCGTCGTCACCGAGGTCGGCACCGCGTTCGACGGCACCGGACCGCACCTGCAGAAGCTGCTCGACACCACGAGCTCGTTCACCGCCGCCGCGCAGCAGAACCTGCCGCAGACCACCGGTTTGCTGAACAACAGCGACGTGGTGCTGCGCACCCAGCAGGAGCAGGCGCAGAACCTCACCGAGTTCAGCTCCGGGCTGCGCGAGATCTCCGGGCAGCTCAAGCAGTCCGACCCCGACCTGCGCAAGACCATCCAGGAGGCGCCGGGGGCGGCCACCGAGGTGCAGGAGCTGACGAAGTCGATGGGCACCGACTTCGGCATCGTCGCCGCCAACCTGCTCACCACGATGCAGCTGACCAGCGTGCGCCAGCCCGCGCTGGAGCAGACGCTGGTGGCGCTGCCGATGATCTCGGCGTTCACCCACACCCTGTCGCCGGACGGCACGGGTCGGCTCGGGCTGGTGCTCAACCTGTTCAACCCGCCGGCCTGCACGAGCGGTTACGAGGGCACGCCCCGCAAGCACGGTTCGGACACCTCCGAGGGACCGACCAACAACGACCTCCGCTGCGACGAACCCGAGGGCAGCCCGACCGGCGTCCGCGGTTCGCAGAACGCGATCCGCTACCCGGTTCCCGCCCCAGTCGCCCCACCCGCACCGTGATGGATGTTCAGGTTTTTGTGCCACCGGTTCTGGCGACCGGACTTTGATGTCCACCGATCGTATGACCCGATCAAGGTGTGTCGTGCTTGCAGTCGACTGCGGGTAGTTGCTAACGGGGTGAGTGCTGGGTCAATCCACACGAAGGGGCGTTCCTCGCCGTCCCGCAGGCCCGCGCTGGTCAACAGCGGCTCGACACATCCCCACATCGCACCGCTTGATCGTGTTGAGAACCCCGCTCGGCGCCCGGACAGTTACTGACTACCAACGAGACGGTGCAGGGTTTGCGGGGAGGCCGGTATGCGGGGGGTAGTTGCGCTAGCGATCGCGAGCTTGGTCGCGTGCGCGTTGACGGCGTGCGGACCGGGTCCATCAGAGGCGTCGGTGACGACTTCGATCCCGGACAAGACGGCGCAGCTGGCGCCCAGTGACCCGCTGGTGCTCACCGCGCACCGCGGCGTTCTGACCTCGGTCAACGTGACCGCCAACGGCGCCCCGGTGCCCGGCGAGATCGACCGCAGCGGGCACAAGTGGCAGATCAACGCGCCGCTGGCCTTCGGCACGACCTACCACGTGCAGGCCGTCGCCCACGACGAGGAGGGCCGCCCGTCGATCCCGCTCAACTCGACGTTCACCACGGCCACCCCGACCGACATCGTCAACGTCGACCGGACCCGTCCCAGCGACGGCGACACCGTCGGCATCGCGATGCCCGTCTCCATCTACTTCGACAAGCCGGTCCAGGACAAGGCCGCCGTCGAACGCCGACTGCAGATCGAGACCTCCGTGCCCACCGAGGGCTCCTTCAACTGGTACTCCGACGACCAGGTCAACTGGCGGCCCAAGGAGTACTGGAAGGCCGGTACCCAGGTGAAGGTCAAGGCCAACCTCTACGGCATCGACACCGGCGGCGGCGTCATGGGCGACAAGAACTTCGAGTCGAACTTCACCATCGGTCGCGATCAGCGCTCCGTCGGCGACATCGACAACCACACCTTCACCGTCTACCAGGACGGCCAGGAGATCCGGAAGATGGACGCCTCCTACGGGCAGTCCGCCTACCCGACGCAGTACGGCATCCACGTCGCCACCGAACGCCACGACTCGGTGCGGATGAACTCCTGGAGCTGGGGCGGCCCGGCGCGGGGCAGCGCGGGCGCCTACGACGAGGTGCTGCCCAACGCCGTGCGGATCTCCAACAACGGCGAGTACGTGCACACCAACACCGCCAGCACCGGCGCGCAGGGCAACAGCAACGTCACCCACGGCTGCGTCAACCTCTCCAGCACCGACGGCAGGTGGTTCCTGGAGTTCACCCAGATCGGAGACCCGGTCGAGATCATCGGGACCGAGAAACCGCTGACCAAGGCCGACGGCGACATCTGGGACTGGACCGTCCCGTGGGAGGAGTACGTCAAGGGCAGCGCGCTCTACCACGCTCCCTGACGCGCAGAAGTCCACTCGGGCCCGGAACGCGCATCGCGTTCCGGGCCCCTGTGCTTGGATCGGTGGTGTGGACCTGCTGCGCCATCTCCGGTTCTTCGTCGCGGTCGCCGAGGAAGGCCACTTCGGACACGCCGCCGACCGCCTCGGCATGACCCAGCCGCCGCTGTCCCAGGGCGTTCAGCGGCTCGAGGCCCGGCTCGGCGTCACGCTGCTGACCAGGGGGTCCCGCGGCGTCCGGCTCACCACCGCCGGTGCGGACCTGCTGCCCCGGGCGCGGGTGCTGCTGGACGGGGCCGACGAGTTCGCCGAGGCCGCCCGGCGGCAGCGGGAGAGCAGGGGAGCGGTGCGCATCGGCGTCGTCGCCGCGCTCGGCGACCGCCAGGTCGCGGGCCTGGTCGCGGCGCTGCGCGCACCCGATCCGCAGTCCCGCACCGTCATAGTGAGCACCGCCGCCACCGTGGACCTCGTCGACGCCGTGGCCGGCGGACGTCTGGACTGCGCGGTCGTGCACCACCCGGCGCTGCTCGGCGATCTCGGCGCCTCGCCGGTGGTCAAGATCCCGCGCCGGGTGCTGGTGCCCGCCGATCACCCCGCGGCGGCCAGGCCCGGGATCCGCGCGCTGCGCGGTCTGGCCTGCGCCACCGCGCCGCGTGCCCACGGCACCGCCGCCTTCGACCTGCTCGTGGACACGTTGCGGGAACGGGGGCTCGACCCCGAGTTCCTGCCCGCGCCCGGCGACCGCGACGCGCTCGGTGCCGTCGCCGCCGGACGGGCCTTCGCGCTCACCACCGACCCCGACCTGCGCGCTCCCGGGGTGACCGCCGTGCCCGCCGGGGACGAGTTCGCGCTGCGGGTGCGGGTCGTGTGGCCGGAACCGTCACCGCAGCCCGAGGTGTGCCGAGCGCTCGAAACCGCCCTGGAGAAGTCGGCGCTGGAGAAGTCGGCGCTGGAGGAGTCGGTGCTGGAGGAGTCGTCGTGAGCACCGAGCAGCGGATCCGCGAGGTGCTCGCCGACGCCGGTGCCCAGGGTTGGGTGCACGCGGTCCGGCTCGGCGGCGGCGGGCACGAGCTCGGTTCCGGCGCCGACGATCTCGTGGTCACCGCCTCGGTCTACAAGCTGCCGCTGCTGGTCGCGCTCGCCCGCGCCTTCGACGCCGGAACCCTCGACCCGCGCGAGACGATCCGCCTGGACCCCACCGCCTGCACGCCGGGCCCGACCGGGGTGTCGCTGTTCCAAGATCCGGTGCGGATGTCGTGGCGGGACCTGGCGGCCTCGATGGTGTCGGTGTCCGACAACGCCGCCGCCGACGTCATCCTGGGCGCGGTCGGGCTGGACGCGGTCACCGCGACGCTGGCCGATCTGGGACTGGAGCGGACCCGGGTGGTCGGCGGCACCGCCGAGGCGACCGCCGCGCTGGTCCGGGAGATGGGTGCGAGCAGCGCGTCCGAGGCGTTCGCGCTGCTCGCCGACAACGACGCGGCCCGCACGGTGCGCGCCTACGACCCGTCCTACGCCAGCGCCACCACGCCCCGGGAGATGACCCGGCTGATGGAGCTGATCTGGGCCGACGCGGTCGCCTCGCCGCAGCAGTGCGCGTTCGTCCGGCGCCTGCTCGGCCAGCAGGCCTGGATGCACCGGGTCCGCGCGGGTTTCCCGTTCCGCGGGGTGCAGGTCTCGGGCAAGACCGGCACGATCGGCGCGGTCCGCAACGAGGTCTCGGTGGTGGAGTTCGACGGCGAATCCCCGGTCGCGGTGGCGGTGTTCACCCTCGCCGCCCGCGCCGACCCCGCGCTGCCCCGAGTCGACGCGGCCATCGCCGAGTGCGCCCGCCTCGCCGTCACGGATCTGCGCTCCGGACGGCTGTGACCTCACCAGGGGACAGTTTTAGCCATAATCACCCATGATCGATGTCCGAAATGTCGGGACAATAATGGCTAAAACTGTCCTCCTCCCGGAAGCCGACGTCCCGGGGCGGAACCTCCGGAGGAGTTTTTTCGCGGGGAGTTGTGGTGGGGGTGGGGTGCGGAGCTGGGGCGATAGGGAAGGGATATCGGGAGTGGGGCGCGTTCTTATTGGTGCTATCGGTGAAGGGGTGGTTGGTTGGGGGTGTTCGTACTACTGGAGGGAAAGCAGTTGCAGCACACTGAATTTCGCTTGGGGCGTCGTGCGGTCCTGGGGGCGCTGCTGGCCGCGCCGATCGCCGCGTGCGCGCCGCGGACGCCCGCCGCTCCCGCGCCCGACCGAGGACCGGACCCGGCGCTGGCGGAGCTGGAGCGGCGCTACGACGCGCGCCTCGGGCTGTTCGCGCGCAACGCCGTCACCGGACGCACCCTCGGCCACCGGGCCGACGAGCGCGTCGCGATGTGCTCGACGTTCAAGGTCTACGCCTCGGCCGCGCTGCTGCGCGCCCACGGGCTGGCCGGTGGCTACTTCGACCGCGTCATCCGCTACGACGCCGGTCAGCTCGTCGAGAACTCGCCGATCACCGAGACCAGGGTGGACACCGGCATGACCGTCGGAGAGCTGTGCGCCGCAGCGCTGCAGCACTCCGACAACACCGCGGCCAACCTGATGCTGCGCGAGCTCGGCGGACCGCAGGCCATCACCGACTTCGCCCGGTCCATCGGCGACCCGGTGACCCGGCTCGACCGCTGGGAGACCGAGCTCAACACCGCCATCCCCGGCGACGAGCGCGACACCTCCAGCCCGAAGGCGCTGGCCGACGGGCTGCAGGAGCTGCTGCTCGGAAACGCGCTCGGGGCCGCCGAGCGCGACCGGCTCACCGGCTGGATGCTCGCCAACACCACCGGCGACGCGAAGATCCGCGCCGGGGTGCCGCGCGGCTGGCGCACGGCGGACAAGACCGGCGGCGGCAGCGCCTACGGCGTCTCCAACCACATCGCCGTGACCTGGACCGAGACCGGGACGCCGATCGTGATCGCACTGCTCACCGGCCGTCCCCGCGAGAACGACGAGCCGGACAGCGCGCTGATCGTCGACGCGACCCGCCTCGTGGTCGAGCGGCTGGCCTGATCCGCACAGCACGAACCGGGAGCGCTCCGCCCCGCGCGGAACGCTCCCGGTTCGTGCCTGGTCAGGTTGGTGCTATCGGTCGAAGCGACCTGTTTTGATCGCTCTGACGAAGTAGCGCCACTGCGCCGAGTTGGCGGTTAAGAGGCCCCCGGCGCGGTCCTTGGTGTCGCGCACGGCGGCACCTCCGATGACGCGGGCGACCTCGACGCAGTTGGTCTCCTGGCTGCTCCGGCTGGACTTGCGCCAACCGACCGGCGACTGCAGCAACGTCACGGTGTTGTCTCCTCTCGGTGGATGATCTCGTCGACGAGGCGAACCGAGTCGTCGCTGCTCATCGCGAATTGCCCCAGGTCTTTCCCGGCCTTGACGAAGGCCGTCACATCGCCGGGATCTCGCAAGAATGCGCTGGACCTGTGGTGTTCGAGGTGCACGACGGGCGAGGCCTTGGCGAACTCCAGGAGTACGAAGGGCCCGGCGTGGGCGGGCGTCCACCCCGCCGACAGCGGGATGATTCGGATGTCGATGTTGTCCCGGTTGCTCATCTCGCGGACGTGGCGCAGCTGGTCGAGCAGCACGGCACGCCCGCCGATGGGCTGGTGCAACACGGATTCGAGCAGGAACGCCGTGTAGCGCACGGGTTCCTGGCGGCGGGTGATGACCTCGCGCCGGCCGAGCCGGACCGCCACCCGCGTGGCGACCTCGTGCTCCGGGATGCCGGTGCCCATGATCGCGCGCGCGTAGTCGGTGGTCTGCAGCAGACCGGGGATGAGGATGGGGGAGACGTCGGTGATCGCGGTGGCGATCCGTTCGAACTCCAGCAGCGCGGTGAGCTGATCGGCTTCGCCGACCGATCCCACCGACACCGAGTTGGGAGGCTCGGCCTGGGCCTCGCGGGTGAGCCGCAGCAGCCGGTCGCGAGCCGGGCTGGATAAGCCCAGCACCGCGCAGACCGCGGACACGGACTCGGTGGACGGCACCCGTTCGCCGCGCTCCCAGCGGACCACGACGGAGTGCGACACGTCGAGACGTCCCGCCAGCTGGCGCAGCCCGAGACCGGTACGCGACCTCGCGTCCCGGATTTCCGCACCGAGAACGTATGCCCGCGGCGCCGGAGTGGTCTCGCTCATGCACCACAGCTTATTTCAGGTGCGCAATTGTCCGTCACAGTGGGTCAAGGAGTGGGAAACCGGGCGATCACGCACTGATGTGCCCGCCGAATGGCGTCATCCGTTCGGGGAATTGCCGCAGTGGTCCCGAGACCAGAGCATTGGTCCCGGTTTGATCGGGGCCGCAGCGAGGTCGGGAGGGACTCCGCCGCGGCCCTCGTCCCGAGCGCGACCACGCGCATCGGGCACGAGAAGAGGGGGCTGTGGATCGCGATGTATCCGTTTCACTGGGTGCCGGCGGATGGACGACGGCACGCGAGTCTCGACAAGCGCCCGTGGGGCAACGCCTACCCGAGCGGCATGCTCGTCAACACCCTGTGCAGCCAGGAGGTCGTCGCCGACGCGACCAAGGAGGCCTGGTTGTGGCGGACCTGCGACGACTGCCACTCCGAGGCCCGCAGGGTCGCCCAAGCGGTCCTCGAGGTGCCGCGCATGTCGGTCTAGCGAAAACAAGTACAAGGCAACGCTTCTCGGTCAGTCGCGCTTCGCTCTGCTGGGTGCCACCCGGGGTGGCTCGTTGGGCTGCTTCGGGTACACCGGCGGCCACGGCGCGTCCTGCATCCCCGCCGCGATGTCCCGGTCGTAGCGTTCCAGCAGCGGCTCGATCGACTGCGGCCGGGCGTCGGCCCACGGATCACCGCGCTCGGCGAGCCTGCCGGGCACGGTCGCGATGGTCAGCTGATCGGGGTCCACGTCGTCGAGCTCGTCCCAGCCGATCGGCGTCGACACCTGGCCGCCCACCCTGGGCCGCGCGCACCACGCGCCGAAAACCGTCTTGTGCGGGGCGTTCTGGTTGAAGTCGACGAACACGCGCCTGCCCCGCTCCTCCTTCCACCACTTCGCGGTGATCAGGTCGGGGTGGCGGCGTTCGAGCTCGCGGGCCAGCGCCACGGCCGCGGCCCGCACCCGGTAGCTGTCCCACTCCGGGCGCAGCGCGACGTAGAGGTGCAGGCCGCGCGAACCCGAGGTCTTCACCCGCACGTCGATGCCGTCCTCGGCCAGGAACTCGCGGGTCCGGGAGGCTGCTTCGCGGATCTCGGCGAACCCGACACCGGGCGAGGGGTCGAGGTCGATGCGCAGCTCGTCGACGACGTCCGGGTGCCCGGCCTGGTAGGGCCACACGTGGAAGCCGAGGCACCCGAAGTTGACCGCCCAGATGACGTGCGCGAGATCGGCGGCGACCAGGGCGTCGCTGGTGGTCCCGTTCGGCGTCTCCACCACGGTCGTGCGCAGCCACTCCGGCGCCGAGGCGGGCACCCGCTTCTGGAAGAAGGACTTGCCGCTCGCCCCGTCCGGGTAGCGCTCCATCAGCAACGGATGCCCGCCGAGCGTGCTCAGCAGCGGCTCGGCCACCGCCTGGTAGTAGCGCACGAGATCCATCTTGGTCTCACCGCGCGCTTTGAAGAACACCTTGTCCGGGTGCGACACCGACACCTCGGTGCCCCCGATGTCCAGCGTCACGGCCTCGCCCACGACGACCTCCGGTGCTCGCCCTCCGAAAAACCAGACTAGGCCCGCTCCCCGACACCTGCAGCCGTGCGACTCGCGGCTGTTTACGCCCACTTATCTCAGAAGTGGGCGTAAGCTGAGGGGGTACGGTCGGATCGCAGGGGAGGTGAGCTCGTGGGGACCGATACCAACTGGCCCGCCATCGGATATGAGCACACCGCCTGGGAACCGTTCGCAGGGCTGAGTCGCCGCGAACGGAGGTACGGGGAGTACCAGTCAGCGATCGTCCCGGAGATCGCGGACCTCGATCCCCGGCTGTCCACCTCCACATCGGCGCTGGTCGACGAAGCATCGTTCGAGATCGCCCGGTTCGACGGGGAGATGGGTGGGGAGATCGCTCCGTTCGCGGCCGTGCTGTTGCGCACCGAATCCGCGTCCTCCTCGGAGATCGAGCACCTCAGCGCGTCGGCGAAAGCCATCGCGCTGGCGGAGCTCGGTGACACCAGCAAGCGGAACGCAACTGAGATCGCCGCGAACACGCGGGCCATGAACGCCGCGATCAGACTCTCCGATCGGCTCGACGCCACCACGATCCTGGAGATGCACAAGGCGCTGTTCGGCGATGCCAATCCCCGGATCCCGGGAGGGCGGTGGCGAACCGATGCCGTGTGGATCGGCGGGAACACGCCGCACTCCGCCGAATTCGTCCCACCTGGCCACGAGCACGTCGTTCCCGCGATCGAAGACCTGGTCAGGTTCATGGACCGGGACGACGTTCCGGTGTTGTGCCACGCGGCCGTCGCGCACGCGCAGTTCGAGACCATCCACCCGTTCGGTGACGGCAACGGGCGTACCGGCCGGGCGCTGGTCCACGCGATGCTGCGGGGGAAGGGGCTGACGCGGAACATCACCGTTCCGGTCTCGGCAGGGCTGCTGACGAACCCGGATCGCTACTTCGACGCGCTCACCGCTTACCGCGCGGGGGACATCGAGCCGATCGCGCGTTCGTTCGCCGAATCGTCGTTCCGGGCGATTGCCAACGGACGCGAGCTTGTCGAGGAGATCCGGGCGATCCGGTCCGAGTGGCGGGAGAAGGTGCGGGCTCGTCGCGACTCGGCCGCTCACCGAATCCTGGACGCGCTCGCCAGGCAGCCGGTCATGGACACCGCTTTCGCCCAGCGCGAGATGGCGATCAGCTCGTCGGCTGCGCGGAGGGCATTCGCCGAACTGGAGGAGGCGGGGATCGTCACCGAGTTCAGCGGGATGAAGCGCAACCGGTGCTGGCGCAGCGATGAGGTGTTGCTGGCGTTGGACTCGTTCGCGGGGAAGGCGGGGCGTCGGGGGCGGCCTGGGTGATCGGTGTGGTCCGCCCCCGACTCGGGGTCACCAGCCGCGTTCGCGCCACTCGGGGAGGTTGGGGCGTTCGGTGCCGAGCGTGGAGTCGTCGCCGTGGCCCGGGTAGAACCAGGTGTCGTCGGGCAGCTCGGCGAAGATCCGGTTCTCGACGTCGTCGACCAAGGACTTGAAGTCCTCCGGTGAGGTCGTGCGGCCGACCCCGCCCGGGAACAGCGAGTCGCCGGTGAACAGGTGCGGGTGACCCGCCGGGTCCCGGTAGACCAGGGCGATCGAGCCCGGGGTGTGCCCGCGCAGGTGGATCACCGACAGCTCCGAGTCGCCGACGGCGACGGTGTCGCCGTGCTCGACCAGGCGGTCGGGCGGCACCGGCAGCTCCTCGGCGTCGGCCGGGTGCGCGACGGTGAAGCAGCCGGTCGCGCCGGCCACCGCGCCCAGCGCCTGCCAGTGGTCGCCGTGCTGGTGGGTGGTGACGATGGTGCGCAGCCGCGGCCTGCGCTCGTCGTGACCGAGCAGGTCGCTCAGCCGCTCGGGGTCGTTGGCCGCGTCGATCAGCAGCGCGTCGCCGGTGCTCTTGCACACCAGCAGGTAGGCGTTGTTGTCCATCGGGCCGACGGAGATCTTGGTGATCGTCAGCGCGTCCAGTTCCCGGCGGGCGGCCGCGCCGCCGGGCTCCACGTGTCCGGTGTACTCAGCTTGAAGCTCCACGCGGCCGAGCCTACGAGGAGCACCCCACTACATCCAGGGCGGGAGCTCCGGTGCGTCGCCGCGCAGCTCCTCGGGACCGGTGCGGCCGAGCAGCCAGCCCAGAACCGCCGCGGCCTCGCCCTCGACCCTGGCCGGTTCCGAGGTGGTCCCGCGCAGGTCCCAGGTGCGGCGGTGGGTGCCGAAGTCGACCTCCAGCGACAGCGCCGGGACGTCGTGCCGGCCCCCGAAGAACTGGACCACGTCCTCCAGCAGCCGTTCGAGGTCGTCGTGCGGGATGTCGTCGAAGTCGACCTCGTGGTCCAGGTCGACCAGGTGCACCCAGAGCTCCAGCAGCCGCATCCGCAGCACGTGCGCGGCAGGGACCACGTCGCCGCCGGAGAGCGCGACCTCGGCGGTCCAGTCCGAGTCGGGCATCGCGCGGGCGGCGACGCGGAACCGGTCGTCGGAGGCGGTCAGGTCCTCCAGCAGCAGCTGGTGGCTGCGCGAAGCGCCCTTGTGGATGGCCTGGTCCCGGTCGTCGCGGCTGGCGTACATCGGGTGCTCGATGCCCGTGCGAGCCCACAGCAGCAGGTTGGAGCAGGCGTCGGCGTTGCGGGCCAGGTGGGTGAGCACGTGCGCGCGGCTCCAGCCGGGCAGCAGGCTGGGCTGCCGGACGGAGAGCTCGTCGAGGCCCGCGGCCGAGCGCACCAGGACCTCGGTCGCGTGATCGATGGCGGCCAGGTGGTCGGCGACCTCGTCGGTCAGGGCGGGCGCGGACCACCGGCCGGTGCCGAGAACGCTGTCAGCCATGGCTCTACCTCGCGTGGGAGAAGGGGAGCGAATTCGCTGAATGTGAAGCTCCGAGCGTAAACGCGCAGGCCATGCCGGGGACAGTGCTCAATCCGGGGGACATTGCGTATCGTCGTGAGGGGGCAGCCACCTCTGGATCGCGCCACATCTCACACGTTGGGGTGACACGCTGGGTCGAGGCCCGGTCACCGAAGCCACCGGTCCGAGACTGTCGGTACCCCGGAATAGCATGGACGTCGCAACGTCGCGACCCGATGCCGCGCCGGCGGTCCCGCTGCCTCCAGCGGGCGACCGCTCGCAGCCGGCGCGTTCGCGCAACACCAGAACTTTTTCGAAGGGATCACCGTGGCTGACCGCCTCGTCGTTCGCGGCGCCCGTGAGCACAACCTGCGCGGGATCGACATCGACCTGCCCCGCGACAGCCTGATCGTGTTCACCGGGCTCTCCGGCTCGGGCAAGTCGAGCCTGGCCTTCGACACCATCTTCGCGGAGGGGCAGCGCCGCTACGTCGAGTCGCTGTCCGCCTACGCCCGGCAGTTCCTCGGGCAGATGGACAAGCCCGACGTGGACTTCATCGAGGGCCTGTCCCCGGCGGTGTCGATCGACCAGAAGTCCACCAGCCGCAACCCGCGGTCCACGGTCGGCACCATCACCGAGGTCTACGACTACCTGCGCCTGCTCTACGCCCGCGCGGGCAAGCCGCACTGCCCGACCTGCGGCGAGGCGATCAGCAAGCAGACCCCGCAGCAGATCGTCGACCAGGTGCTGGAGATGCCCGAGCGGGCCAAGTTCCAGGTCCTGGCGCCGGTGGTGCGCGGCCGCAAGGGCGAGTACGTCGACCTCTTCGAGCAGCTGCGCTCCTCGGGCTACGCGCGCGCCCGCGTCGACGGCGTCGTGCACTCGCTCGACGACCCGCCCAAGCTCAAGAAGCAGGAGAAGCACGACATCGCGGTGGTCGTGGACCGGCTCACCGTCAAGTCCGGCGCCAAGCAGCGGCTCACCGACTCGGTGGAGACCGCCCTGCGGCTGGCCGACGGGCTGGTGCTTGTCGAGTTCATCGAGCTGGAGGAGTCCGACCCGGGCCGCGAGCGCAAGTTCTCCGAGAACCTGGCCTGCCCGAACGGGCACCCGCTGGGCGTCGACGAGCTCGAACCCCGGTCGTTCTCGTTCAACTCGCCCTACGGCGCCTGCCCGGAGTGCGCGGGACTGGGCATCCGCAAGGAGGTCGACCCCGAGCTGGTCGTGCCCGACGAGGACCTGTCGCTGGGCGACGGCGCCATCGCGCCCTGGGCCGGTGGCCACACCGCCGAGTACTTCACCCGGCTGCTGACCTCGCTGTCGGAGGCCATCGGCTTCCGGATGGACACGCCGTGGCGGCAGCTGCCCACCAAGGTCAAGAAGGCGGTGCTGCACGGCACCGACGACCAGGTGCACGTGCGCTACCGCAACCGCTACGGCCGCACCCGCTCCTACTACGCCAGCTACGAGGGCGTCATCCCGTTCCTGGAGCGGCGCCTGGAGCAGACCGAGTCGGACTACGCGCGCGAGAAGTACGAGGGCTACATGCGCGACGTGCCGTGCCCGGCCTGCGACGGCACCCGGCTCAAGCCCGAGATCCTCGCCGTGACGATGGAGAACGAGCACGACGAGCTGTCCATCGCCGAGGTCAGCGCGCTGAGCGTGCAGGAGTGCGCCGACTTCCTCAACGCCCTGGTCCTGGGCCCGCGCGAGCAGATGATCGCCGGTGCGGTGCTCAAGGAGATCCAGGCCCGGCTGGGCTTCCTGCTCGACGTCGGCCTCGACTACCTGTCGCTGGACCGCGCTGCCGGCACGCTCTCCGGCGGTGAGGCGCAGCGCATCCGGTTGGCCACGCAGATCGGATCCGGCCTGGTCGGCGTGCTCTACGTGCTCGACGAGCCCTCGATCGGGCTGCACCAGCGCGACAACCACCGGCTGCTGGAGACGCTGAGCCGGCTGCGGGACCTGGGCAACACGCTGATCGTCGTCGAGCACGACGAGGACACCGTGCGCGCCGCCGACTGGGTCGTCGACATCGGTCCCGGCGCCGGTGAGCACGGCGGTCAGGTGGTGCACAGCGGTCCGTACAAGGCGCTGCTGAAGAACAAGGAGTCGCTGACCGGCGCCTACCTGGCGCGGCGCAAGGAGATCCCGGTGCCCACCGAGCGCCGGGTCCCGGACCGCAAGCGGCAGCTGACCGTGGTCGGCGCCCGCGAGCACAACCTCCGCAAGATCGACGTGTCGTTCCCGCTGGGCCTGCTCACCGCGGTCACCGGCGTGTCCGGTTCGGGCAAGTCGACGCTGGTCAACGACATCCTCGCGTCGGTGCTGGCGAACAAGCTCAACGGCGCGCGGCAGGTGCCCGGACGTCACACGCGGGTCA
Source organism: Saccharopolyspora ipomoeae (assembly GCF_029952525.1). Lineage (GTDB taxonomy): Bacteria > Actinomycetota > Actinomycetes > Mycobacteriales > Pseudonocardiaceae > Saccharopolyspora > Saccharopolyspora ipomoeae. The sequence goes on along the minus strand of NZ_JASAOF010000007.1, from coordinate 35,412 downwards.
AGGGCCTGGAGCACGTCGACAAGCTGGTGCAGGTCGACCAGTCGCCGATCGGCCGCACGCCGCGGTCCAACCCGGCCACCTACACCGGCGTGTTCGACCACATCCGCAAGCTGTTCGCGGCCACCACCGAGGCCAAGGTGCGCGGCTACCAGCCGGGCCGGTTCTCGTTCAACATCAAGGGCGGCCGGTGCGAGGCGTGCGCAGGTGACGGCACGCTGAAGATCGAGATGAACTTCCTGCCCGACGTCTACGTCCCCTGCGAGGTGTGCAAGGGCGCCCGGTACAACCGGGAGACCCTGGAGGTGCACTACAAGGGCAAGACGATCGCCGAGGTCCTCGACATGCCGATCGAGGAGGCCGCGGAGTTCTTCGAGCCGATCAACGCGATCCACCGGCACCTCCGGACCCTGGTGGACGTCGGCCTCGGCTACGTGCGGCTCGGCCAGCCCGCCCCGACGCTGTCCGGCGGTGAGGCGCAGCGCGTGAAGCTCGCCAGCGAGCTGCAGAAGCGCTCCACCGGCAAGACCGTCTACATCCTCGACGAGCCGACCACCGGCCTGCACTTCGAGGACATCCGCAAGTTGCTCGGCGTGATCAACGGCCTGGTCGACAAGGGCAACACGGTGATCGTCATCGAGCACAACCTCGACGTCATCAAGACCGCCGACTGGATCCTGGACATGGGACCGGAAGGCGGCAACGGCGGGGGACTGCTGCTCGCGGAGGGGATGCCGGAGGACATCGCCGAGGTCGAGGAGAGCCACACCGGCCGCTTCCTCGCCGAAGCGCTGGGCTGACCGGACGTGCCGGGCTGACCGGACGCGCTGGGCTGACCAGACCCGCCGGGTTGATCGGAAACCCCGGGCAGATGGGAAATTCTGGGTCGAAACGGAGCAACGGCCCGAACCGGGACGATGGTCTGAATGCCATTCCGGCACCCCCTGGCCGGTCGTTCTCAACCCGTTTGTAGCCTTTCCGCCGATGCGCGGGCCGCCACCACCTCTGGCGGCCCGCGCTGAGTACGTACGCGGTGAAAGTCGCCGGGCGTCGCACCCAACGGTGCCCGCCGACGCGAGAGACCCCGCGCCACATGCGGAAAGGGAGTGCCGGTGGAAGCGCTCAACGACGCGATCGTCGCGTTGAACGACACGTTCTGGCTGTACCTGATCATTCCCGTGCTCGCGGTGCTGAGCCTGTACTTCACGGTGCGGTCGAAAGCCGTGCAGGTCCGGATGATCCCGGAGATGGTCCGCGCGATGGTCGGCAAGGCCGAGGTCGCCGAGGACGGCGGGAAGGCGATCTCGTCGTTCCAGGCGTTCGCGATCTCCGCCGCCGCCCGCATCGGCACCGGCAACATCGCCGGTGTGGCCACCGCCATCGCCCTCGGCGGCCCGGGCGCGGTGTTCTGGATGTGGACGATGGGCCTGGTCGTGGGTGCGGCGAGCTTCGTCGAGTCCACCCTGGCGCAGCTGTACAAGGTGCGGGACAAGTCCGGTTTCCGCGGCGGCCCGGCCTACTACATGCTGCACGGTCTGCGGGCGCGCTGGATGGGCGTGCTGTTCGCCGTGGTCATCACCGTGACGTTCGGATTCGTGTTCACCGCCGTGCAGGCCAACACGATCGTCGACGCGATCGTCACCTCCGCCGAGGCCACCGGGGTCAACGGCGACGGCTGGCTGGCGCCGGTGCTGGGCGTGGCGCTGGTCGCGCTGACCGCGCTGATCATCTTCGGCGGGGTGCGCCGGATCGCGCACGTCGCCGAGCTGCTGGTGCCGTTCATGGCGGGCCTGTACATGCTGCTCGGCCTGGTCATCGTGGTGCTCAACATCGGCGAGCTGCCCGGCATCATCGGCCAGATCTTCTCGCACGCCTTCGGTTTCGAGGCGATCGCGGGCGGCGGCCTCGGTGCGGCGATCGTGCAGGGCGTCCGGCGCGGCATGTTCTCCAACGAGGCCGGTCTGGGTTCGGCGCCGAACGCCGGTGCCACGGCCTCGGTCAGCCACCCGGTCAAGCAGGGCCTGGTGCAGACCCTCGGCGTCTACGTCGACACCCTGCTGGTGTGCTCGACGACCGCGTTCATCGTGCTGCTGTCCAACCCCACCTACGGTGACGAAGACCGCGGCGCCTCGATGACCCAGGAAGCGCTGCAGGCCAACCTGGGCAACTGGTCGCTGCACCTGATGACGCTGATCATCCTGCTGGTCGCCTTCACCTCGGTGCTGGGCAACTATTACTACGGCGAGTCCAACGTGGGCTTCCTGACCCGCAACCCGGCGATGCGGACCGGCTACAAGTGGATCGTGCTGGTCGTGGTGTTCCTGGGCGCGATCGGTTCCTCGGACCTGATCTGGAACCTCGCGGACACCACGATGGGCGTGATGGCGCTGGTCAACCTCGCGGCCATCGCCCCGCTGAGCGCGGTCGCCCTCAAGCTGCTGCGCGACTACAACGACCAGCGGCGCCAGGGCCTCGACCCGGTCTTCACCCGCGACCGCCTCCCGGAGCTCACCGGGATCGAGTGCTGGGACCCGAAGGAGAAGGTCACCGCCGACGCCTGACGGGCGAACGAGCGCGCGGGGCCGGGATTCGACCGAATCCCGGCCCCGCGGTCGTTCCTCAGCCCGGGCACGGTCCTGCTTCGACGAACGGCTTGCCGCAGGTCAGGATTCGCTCGGTCTGCTGGGTCCCGCCGTGGACGCGCAGGATGAAGATCGCCTTGTCCACCGGGATCTGCCCGGACGCCGATCCGTAGTCGATGTCGCCGCTGGTGCCGTGGACCGGCGTCAGGCCGTAGATCTGGTTGATGCCGCTCCACACCGTCGCCCCGTTCAGCGGCACGCCGTTGGGGGTGGCCTTGACGTTGAGGATCGCCTGCTGCAGCACGGCGATCGAGTCGCGGGCGAGCAGCGAACGACCGTCGAGCCCGCTGTCCCAGGCGGGCACGCCGTTGAACGAGACGTAGTCGAGCACCACGTTGCGGCGCTCGCGCATCTCGTGGTCCAGCACGAACTTGGTGGTGTCGTCGCTGGCCAGCAACCGCGGGTAGTTCGGCAGATCACCGCAGCGGCGCTGCACCGCGCTCAGGAACGCGCCCAGCTGGTCGGCGCGCCCGCTGAAGAACGCCAGTTCGTCCTGCCCGCACGGGATCTCCTGCCAGAACGCGGTGGGGTTGCCGCGCGGGTCCATCCGGAGCCGGGGCGTGCTCGGAGCAAGCTCGCGGTGCACGTCCTCGGCCAGGTTGTTGCTGTAGGGATCGTTCTGGTCGTAGTAGACCGTGACCCCGGTGGGCGGGGCCGGTCGCATCGCCCGCACGTAGGAACCCACGACGCGGGCCTCCTGGGCGTTCGAGGGCGCGATCTGGTGGTAGAGCTTGCTCAGCCCGGGCAGGTGGTCGGCGGAGGTCGTGATGCCCACCATCGGCAGCGTCGCCCGCTCCAGCCGCTTGATCGCCGCGTCGGTCCCGCGCCAGCTGCCGCCCATCCCGACCACGCCCACGACCGGCGCTTCGGTCTCGCGCTCGGCCAGCGCGGCGATCCGCTCCGCCACCTCCGCGCCGCGCCGCATCGCCGCGCCGCCGTTGGCCAGCAGGATGCGCAGCGGGAGCTGCGCGATCCGGGCGTCGCGCTGGGCGTTGATCAGCCCCTTGAGCTCCTCGACGGTGCCGGCCAGCGTGGTGGAGTCGGCGTCGGCCGTGGTCAGCGTGCCGAAGTAGACGATCGTGGCGTACGGGCGGTCGGGGTACTGCACGTGGTTCTGCTCGGCGAGCCGGTTCTGCTCGGCGATGATCTTCTGCAGCTGCACGAGCTCGGCGGCGTCGGCCATGTCGCGGGAGAACTGGTAGCCGCCGTCGGAGATCCCGATGCACTCGCCGGTGGACTCCCACAGCGCCGTGGTCGACAGATCCGGGTTCGCCCACGGCGTCCACAGCCCGCAGTGCTGCTCGCGGTGCACGAAGTACCCGCCGGTCGTGCCCAGCAGCAGCACGATCAGCCCCAACGCCGGTAACCGGCGCAGCAGGCGGGAGCGCTTGAGCAGCGGCAGGGCGCGGCCGAAGCCGGGCTCGTCCGGTGCGCTGCCCACCCGCAGCGGCACGTACCAGGCGGTGGGGGAGCGGCGTCGGCGTGCGTCCTGCAGCGACTTCTGCCACCCGTCCAGCCCGGCCGAGCCCTGCGAGGTCTCCTCGCCCCGCAACGGCTCGGCACCCGAGCCGATGACCAGCAGCGGATCGGTGGCACCGGTCTCGTTGCGCACGTCGTTGAGCAGTCCCACGAGAGCCTCGCCGATCGTGCCCGGCTCCAGGTCCGCGAGCAGCAGCACCGGGTAGCTGTCGCGCGGCACCCACCGCCACCGCCACACGCGGCGCGTGTAGGTGTCGGAGAGGTCGGCGAGGAACGCGTGCACCAGGAGCTTGCGGACCTCCTGGGCGTTCTCCCACTGCGAGGGCGTGGAGATCAGCCGCTGCGCGAACGCGGGGAAGTCCGCGGACTCGCGGGGCGCGAGGTAGTGCTGGCGCATGAACCAGCGCGGCACCCGCCCGAACCGCACCCACAGGCCGTAGTACAGCGGGAACAGCAGGAGCGACAGCACGAACAGGTACCACGGGAGCTGCTCGGCCGCGGAGTTCCAGGCAGCGGAACGCGATTCGCCGTCGGCCTCGTTCTTGCGCCTTCGGCGTCCCCGTTCGATCAGGTAGTCGTGCAGCCGGTCCCGGATGTTGCTGCCCGGGCGGTGGGTCAGCTCGGGTCGCTGGTCGTTCTGCTGCAGGAGCCAGCTGAGCATCGTGTAGCGCGGGAACCGCAGTCGTCCCACGCGCGGCCACGAGTCGTGCTCGCGCAGCGATCCGGCGGCGGAGTCCAGCAGATCGCGGATCTGCACCGAGCGCCGCCGTTCAACGCTGGGCGGTTCCTCGCCGACGTCGAGCCGCGCGTGCGGGACGTTGCTGCCGAGGTGGTTCTCCAGCGAGCTGAGCAGCTGGTCGGAGTCGCCGTCGCGCAGCAGGTGGACGACGGGCTGGTCGGGAACGGGTTCGAGCCTGCGGTGGCGCAGCCAGCGCTGCTGGAGGTCGGCCTGCAGCCGTTCGGGTGAAATCCCGTGTTCCGCCGACACTTCCGACATCTCCGCCACCCCCTGGGCCGATCTTGTCCGGAAGACGGTACCGGGATCACCCTGGGAGCGGGAGGAAATGCGCGAAGTGGGTCAGCGGGGTCTGCCGGGGATTCCGGGGCGGAGCTGCCACGGGTACGGGCCGTCGAGGGGCCGGTAGTCGACGCCGAAGGCGTCGAGGCGGGGCAGGTGGTGGTGGGCGAGGCGGTGGTGGAACTCCGCCGGGTCGCGCTCGCGGCTCCAGGCGAGCTCGGCGAAGGCGCACAGCCGGGGGAACGCCGCGTAGTCGATGCGGGCGGTGGAGTTGAGGTGCTCGGTCCACAACTGCGCCTGCAGGCCCAGAACCCGCTCGGTCGGCGGGGTGTAGTCGTAGACGTTCTCCAGCGTGTTGAGGAAGCCGACCGGGACCGGTTCGTCGGGGTGCTCGGATTGCCGGTGGTCGAGGTAGAAGTGCGTCTCCGGGCACAGCAGCACGTCGTTGCCCGCCTCGGCGGCGCGGGTGACCGCTTCCGCGTCGTCCCAGGCCATCACGATGGTGTCCTGCGGCAGCGCCACCATCTGCATCGCGTCGTTCCAGGCCGACGTGCGCCTGCCGCGGGCGTGCACGTGCTCGATGAGCCGCCGCAGCAGCGCGCCGTGCGCGGGGGTGGCGCCGGGGACCTCGTCGCCGCCGAGGCAGATCACCGGGGACGGGAAGATCGCCATCACGTGGTCGAGGACGTCGCGGAAGAAGTCCACGGTCGTCCTGCGCGGCACCAGGATCCGGTCGCTGACGCCCCACGAGTCCCACACCGCGACGGGGTCGCCGCTGCCCAGCTCGGGGTAGGAGGCGATGGCGGCCTGGCTGTGGCCCGGCACGTCGATCTCCGGCACGACGGTGACGTGGTGCTCGCCGGCGTAGGAGACGATCTCCAGCAGGTCCTCGGTGGTGTAGTAGCCGCCGTGCGGCTGCCGGTCGTGCTCGGGGACCTCCCCGCGGCCGATCATGGAACGCTCGCGCCACGATCCGATCCGGGTCAGCTCGGGGTGCTGCGGGACCTCGACGCGCCAGCCCTGGTCGTCGGTGAGGTGCAGGTGCAGCACGTTGAGCTTGTGCATGGCCAGCAGGTCGATGAACCGCAGCACGTCCCGCTTGGGGACGAAGTGCCGCGCCACGTCGAGGTGGCAGCCGCGCCAGCCGAACCGCGGGTGGTCCTCGATCACCCCGCACGGCAGGGACAGCGGCTCGTCGCGGACGGGGGCGCGGCGGAACACGTCCGGCGGCAGCAGCTGCCGCAGCGTTTGGGCCGCGTGGTGCGCGGCGGCGGTGTGCTGCGCGGTCACCAACGCCTGCTCGGGCCCGATCTCGATGCGGTGCCCGCTGAGGTCGGGGTCGATGCGGAACGCGATGGTCGGCTTGGCCGCCAGCGGCAGCGGAAGTCCCGTCGCAGCACCGACGTGCCTGCGGAACCAGCGAGCCACGCTCGGCTCGCCGCCCACGCTGGTGCGGATGTCGAGCAGCAGCCGGCCCGCCGCGTACTCGACCCGCCGCGGTCGCGGCAGCAGCGAGTGGAAGCTCATCCCTTCACCGCGCCGGACAGCCCCGACACCAGCTTCCTCTGGACGAGCACGAAGAAGATCAGAACCGGAATGGTCATCAGTGCGGAGCCTGCCATGATCGCGCCCCAGTCGTTGCCCTGCGGGCTGAAGAATACCAGGATCGCCATCGGCAGGGTCTGGTTCTCGGTCGCGGAGATGATGAAGGTTTTCGCGAACAGGAAGTCGTTCCACGCGTGGATGAACGAAAGCACGCTGGTAGCAACGAGTCCCGGTGCGACCAGCGGGAAGAGGACCTGCCACACGAACCGGGTGCGGCTCGCGCCGTCGAGCGTGGCGGCCTCCTCCAGCTCGACCGGGACGGCGGCGACGAACCCGCGCAGCATCCAGATCGCCAGCGGCAGGCTGAACGCGAGGTGCACCAGCACCAGCGACCCCAGGTGGTTGAGGCCGAAAGCCGGTGCGGCCGAACCCACTTGGCGCATCAGGAAGAACAGCGGGATCGTCAGCGCCTCGACCGGGACCATCTGCGCCACCAGCAGCATCACCAGCAGCACCGCCCGGCCCCTGATCCGGAACCGGGTCAGCGCCACCGCCGCCAGGAACGACATCAGCAGCGACAGCAGCACCACCGCACCGGCGACGAGCGCGCTGTTGAGGAAGTAGCCGCCCAGACCGTCCACTGTGAACACCCGGCGGAAGCTCTCCAGCGTCGGCGCGGTCGTCCACGGCCGGGGATCGCTGGAGAGCAGCTCGGCTTCGGGCTTGAACGCCGAGAGCACCATCCAGTACAGCGGGAACGCGATGATCGCGGCGAGCACGACCGCGGTGGCGTTGGCGGCGAACCGGGCGCGCGTCATGCCAGGACCTCGGTCCCGTTCCGCCGCTGCGCGCGCAGGTACCCCAGCGTGATCACCAGCAGCAGCGCGGTCATCACCACGCCGATCGCCGATCCCGTGCCGTAGTTCGAGGCGGCGAAGGCCTCCTGGTAGGCGTAGACGTTGAGCACCATGTTCTGCCCGGCGACCCCGCCGCCGTTGGTCATCACGTAGATCTGCGTGAACACCTTGAAGTCCCAGATGATCGATTGCACGGTGGCGATGAGCAGCACCGGTCGCAGCATCGGCAGCAGCACGCTGCGCGCGGTCCGCCAGGTCGAGGCCCCGTCCAGCGCGGCGGCCTCGACGATCTCGCCGGGGATGCCGGTCAGGCCCGCGTAGGTGGTGACCAGCACGAACGGGAACGAGCACCAGATCACCTCGGCGGCCACCAGGCCGAAGGCGAGGTACTTGTCGTAGGTCCAGGACATCCCCTCGGCGGCGCTGATGCCGATGCCGGTCAGCACCTCGTTGACCAGGCCGAAGTCCTGGTCGAACAGGAACAGCCACACCGTCGACCCGGCCACCGCCGGGGTCGCCCAGGCGCCGATCGCCGCGAGGAACAGCAGGATTCGCGGCAGCGGCGCGATCCGCGTCGCCAGCACGGCGAGGCCGATCCCCGCGGCCAGGCTGCCCAGCACGCAGACCGCGGCGAACGCGCAGGTCTGCAGCAGCACCACCCAGAACCGCTCGTCTCCCAGCAGCTCCAGGTAGTTGCCCGCGCCGAGGAACTCCAGCGGCGCGCCGCCGGAGGCCTGCGCCTGGCCGTACTCGTAGAGCGAGATCTGCACCAGCTGGTACAGCGGGTAGCCCATCATGGCGATGAGCAGCAGCGCCGCCGGTGCGAGGTAGAGCAGCGCCATCATCGGCCTTCGAAGGCGGCGTTCATGCTCGCCGCTGCCTGCCCGGCCGCCTCGGGAACCGGTGCGCCGCCGATGATCCGCTGCACCATCGTCGGCAGCACGCCCTGCGCGTCGATCGTCGACCAGGCCTCGGTGGCGGGCACGAAGTGCGTCCCGCCGCGCAGCGTCATCACGAACGGGGCGGCGGCCGGATCGCGGTCGGCGACCTCGCTCTGCACGTCGAGGAACGTGGGCAGGTTGCCCATCGCCGCGTACATCTTGCGCTGGTGCTCCTTGCCCGCCAGCAGCTGGACGAACTCGCGCGCCAGCGTCGCGCGCTGCGAGGACTTCAGCACCGACAGCAGGTTGCCGCCCGCGAAAGCCGGTGCGGTGGAACCGGGTCGGGCGCCGGGCAGCGGGACCACGCCGTACTTCCCGGCGACTCCGGCGTCGACGGCCTTGCGGTTGAAGTCGCCGCCGATGGTCATCGCGGCTTTGCCGGAGGCGAAGGCCTGCACGCTCTGGCTGCCGGTCATGTCGGCGCACTGCTCGGGCGGGCACGCCCCGCTGGTGATCAGCCTGGCGTAGTCGGCGATGCCGCGCTGCGCCTCGGGGCTGTCGATGGTCGACACCCAGCGCTGCCCCTCCTGGCGAGCGAGGTCGCCGCCCGCGGCCCAGATGAACGGCATCAGCGCGTAGTGGTACTTGCCGCCGGTGGCGATGCCGTAGAGGTCGGGGCGCTGCTCGCGGATCCGCTGCGCGGTCGCCAGCAGCTCGCCGGTGGTGCGCGGCGGCTGCAGGCCGAGCTCGGCGAACACGTCGGTGCGGTAGTACAGCGCCCGCACGCCGGTGTACCAGGGCACGCCGAAGACCTTGCCCTCCACGCGCGCCGTGTCCAGCGCGGAGGGGGAGAGGTCGGCGGATTCGGGCCACTGGGGCAGCTTCTCGGTCAGGTCGGCCAGCCCGCCGGCCGCGACGTAGCCCGCGAGGTCGGTGTTGCCGACCTCGGCGACATCGGGCGCGCTGGCGGGATCGTTGAAGGCGCCGGTGAAGCGCTCGGAGCGGGTCTCCACCGCGATGTACTGCACGTCGACGTCCACGCCCGGGTGCTCGCGCTCGAAGCGGGTCACCGCGTCGTCCACGGCGGCCTGCTTGGGGCCGCGGTTGGCCTCGTCGAACAGCCACACGCGCAGCGGTCCCGTCCGCTCGTCGACGTCCGGCCCCGACTGCTGGACCTGCGGTGGTCCGCAGGCCGTGAGCAGCGCGGCGACGGCGACGGCGATGACGGCTCTTCCTGCGCGCATGACTGGTCTCCGTGTCTGCTGGAGCGGGTGCTGGGGGTCAGCCGTGGAAGGTGATGGCCGCGACCGACGGGCAGGCGTAGCTGTCCGGAGTGGGAGTGAGCGCGCCGGTCTCGGCGTCGCGGGCGAGGCGGGTGATGGTGCCCGCGCGCTGGTTGGCCACGAACAGCGAGGTCTCCTCGGGGTCCAGCGCGCAGTGCCGCGGCCAGTTCCCGCCGGTGGGCGTGGCCGACTGGAACGTCAGGGCCCCGTTGTCGACGGAGAAGACTGCGACGGTGTCGTCGCCCCGGTTGGTGGCGTAGACGAACCGTCCGTCGCGGGTGATCGCGATCTCGGCGGGGAAGTTCTCCCCGGCGGCCTCGGGCGCGCGGCTGCTGATGACCTGACCGGCGGTGAGGTTGCCGGCCTCCGGGTCCCAGCCGAGGACGGTGATCGTCGAGTTCAGCTCGGCCAGCAGGTAGGCGGTGGTGCCCTTGAACACCAGGTGTCGCGGGCCGGTTCCGGCGGGCAGCGCGAGCTGCTGGTGCTGGGTGAGCTCGCCCGCGTCGAAGGCGTGGACGAAGACCGAGTCCGCCCCGAGGTCGACGGTCACGACCCACTTGCCGCTGGGGTCGACCAGGACCTGGTGGGCGTGCGGTTCGGCGCCGGGGTGCTGGACCAGGGCGGTGTTCTCGCCGATGCCGCCGTCCGGGTTGCGGCGGTGGACCGCCACCGTCCCGTCGCCGTAGTGCGCGGTGAGCACGTACTCGCCGGAGGGGTGCACCGACAGGTGGGTGGGCGCGTTGCCGCCGCTGGGCGCGGTGTTGATGATCCGCGGTTCGTGCGTGCTGACGTCGATCGCGGTGATCGAGCCCTGCGGTTGCTCGTTGGTGACGTAGAGGAACGCGTGGTCCGGTGACCAGGCGAAGAACGACGCGTCGGCGACGCCGTCGAGGGTCCCGGACGGCGCGAGGACGCCGTTCATGTCCCGCATCGCGATCTCCACGCCCCGCCCCGCGGGCTGCGAGCTGGTGTAGCTGCCGATGAAGGTCATCAGACCTTCGTGCGCGTGCGCCGCGGCGCTGCTCGGCAGTCCTGCCCCCGCTCCCGAGCCCGACCGACCGGCGGCCGACGCGCACCCGACGGTCGCCCCGGCGACCCCCAGGGCCCCGACCGCGCTCAAGAACCCACGACGCGAAAACGAACCAGCCACGACGTTCTCCCAGCTAGACGACAGAGCAGAAGCGAAGTCTGTCGCAGCCCCACCATGTGGACTAGACCAAAACGGCCTAACCCGCCCACCCCCGAAGGCCCTAACCCCGAAAAAGTTCACCCCGCAGGAGATTTGCGCGAAATCGCCACCCGACCGCACGGTCGCAGACCTGACGCTCCGACCACCCCGGTCGAGAACCGCAACATTCGTCGCACGAATGTTGCGGTTCTCGACGGTCAGGGGAGCAGGGGGGAGAGCGCGGCGGCCGTTGCGAAGGCGATGAGGGAGAGGAGGGTTTCCAGGACCGTCCAGGTCTTGAGCATGTCGGAGACCGGGATGCCGAAGTAGCGGGAGATGATCCAGAAGCCGCCGTCGTTGACGTGCGACGCGATGATCGACCCGGCGGCGATGGCCACGGCGATCAGCGCCAGCTGCGGCTGCGACAGACCGGCCGAGGCGACCAGCGGGGCGACGATGCCGCCCGTGGTCACGATCGCCACCGTCGCCGAGCCCTGCGCGATCCGCAGACCGCTGCTGATCACGTACGCCGAGACGATCATCGGCAGCCCGATGCCCCGCAGCGACCCGGCCAGGGCGTCGCCGACGCCGGTCTCGGCCAGCACCTTGCCGAAGAAGCCGCCCGCGCCGACGACCAGCAGCAGCATCCCCAGCGGGCGCAGCGCCCCGGCGGTCAGCTCGGACAGGTCCCGGCCGGTCATCCCGCGCCGGGTTCCCAGCAGCCAGAACGACAGCAGCACCGCGAGCGTCAGCGCCACCGTCGGGTTGCCCAGGAACGTCAGCACCGACAGCGGGCCGCTGCCCTCCGGCAGCGTGATGCTGCCGAACGTCGCCCCGAGGATCAGCACCATCGGCAACCCGATGATCAGCGCGACCACGCCCAGCGACGGATCGCGCCGGCCCTCGCGCTTGGCGGCGAGCTCGTCGGCGGTCGCCAGCATGTCGGCGGGCACCGGCAGGTCGATCCGCTTGCCGATCCACACCGGGTACAGCAGGCCCGCCACCGCGAACGCGGGCAGCCCGCAGACCAGTCCCATCAGGATGATCCAGCCGAGGTCCACGCCGAGCAGGCCCGCGGCCACCACCGGACCGGGGTGCGGCGGCAGGAACGCGTGCGTCATCGACAACCCGGCCACCAGCGGCAGGCAGTACAGCAGGATCGAGCGCTTGCCCTGCCGCGCCACCACGTACACCAGCGGTGCCAGCACGAAGATGCCGATGTCGAAGAACACCGGGATCCCGAAGATCAACCCCGACAGCCCCATCGCCAGCGGCGCCCGGTTCTCGCCGAACGCCGCGAGCAGCTTGCGGGTCAGCAGCTGCGCGCCGCCCGAGGCCTCCAGCATCGAGCCGAGGATGGTGCCGAGCCCGATGATCGCGGTAATGTGCCCGAGGATGCTCGCGAAACCGCCTTCGAGCAGCGAATCGCTGCTCTTCTGCGCGGTGCCCACGATGTCCTCCACCGGCAACCCGGTGGCCAGCGCGATCAGCAGGCCGCTGACCAGCAGCGCGATGAACGGCTCGATGCGGAACCGGATGATCATCACCAGCAGCACCGCGATCCCGGCCGCGCACAACGTGAGCAGTCCGGACGTCGAGTGCTGCAGCCAGTCGAGGAACACGGGGACTCCTAGCGGTTCTCGCGCAGCGCGCGTCCGGGGAGAGCGTCGGTCCGATGCCCGTCATCGATCACCGGCACGCCGTTGACCAGCACGTGCGGGATGCCGACGGCCTGCTGCCGGGGTTCGTCGAAGGTGGCGGTGTCGCGCACGGTCTCGGGGTCGAACAGCACCAGGTCGGCCACGTGGCCCGTCCGGACCCTGCCGCGATCGGTGAGCCCGAGCCGATCGGCCGGCCGCGAGGTCATGTTCCGCACGCACTCCTCCAGCCCGAGCACGCCGAGTTCCCGCACGTAGTGGCCCAGGTAGCGGGGGAACGTGCCCCACGCGCGCGGGTGCGGGCGCGCGCCGACCAGCAGCCCGTCGCTGCCCGCCGTGTGGGTGCGGTGGCGCATGATCGCCCGCACGTTGTCCTCGTGCCCCACGTGCATCAGGCACGACGCGCCCAGCCGCTCGTCGACCAGCACGTCGAAGTAGAACTCGGTCGGCTGCGCGCCCGCGGCCAGCGCTGAATCGGCCACGCTGCGGCCGACCAGGTGCGCGTTGCCCGGTTCGCGGACGCCGTTGATCTCGATGGTGCTCCAGTCGACCGGGACGCCGTGGCAACCGTCGGAGCCCTCGACCTCCAGCACCTCGCGAATCCGCCGCCGCTGCGCGGGATCCCGCAACCGGTCCACCGTCGCGGTCACGCCACCGGCCATCGCCCAGCTCGGCAGCAGCGCGTGCAGCGAGGTGCTGCCCGGCAGGTACGGGTAGGTGTCGAGGGTGATGTCGCACCCGTCGTCGAGCGCCGCGTCCAGCATCGCCAGCAGCTCACCGGCCCGCCCGGCGTTGACGCCGAAGTTCATCGTCGCGTGCGCCAGGTGCAGCGCGCACCCGGATGCTCGGCTGACCTCGATCATCTCCTCGTAGGCCGCCAGCGCCCCGGCGCCGTAGCTGCGGTGGTGCGGGCTGTAGTAGCCGCCGCGCGCGGCCACGACCTCGCACAACGCCGTCAGCTCCGCGGTGTCGGCGTACATCCCGGGCGTGTAGGTCAGGCCCGAGGACATCCCGAACGCGCCCTGGGCGAGCGAGTCGTCCAGGACCTCGCGCATCCGGTTCAGCTCGTCGTCGGTCACCGGACGGTCCTCGTAGCCCGCGCACAGCAACCGCAGCGTGCCCTGCGGCACGAGGTAGGCGGCGTTGGTGGCGATGCCGGTGTCGAGCCGGTCGAGGTACTCGGCGACGCTGCGCCAGTTCCAGTCGAAACCCGGCGGATCGTCGTTCCACCCGGCCAGCTGGGCGCGCAGCGTCTCCAGGGTGGCGTCGTCGACGGGGGCGTAGGACAGCCCGTCCTGGCCGATGACCTCCAGCGTCACGCCCTGGGAGACCTTCGCGGTGTGGTCCGGTTCCGCCAGCAGCTGCAGGTCCGAATGCGCGTGCATGTCCACGAAACCGGGGGCCAGCACGAGCCCGTCGGCATCGACGCGGCGACGTCCGCTCAGCGTTCCCGCGTCGGCGATCTCGGCGATGCGCCCGTCGGCGACGCCGACGTCGGCGAGGAATCCGGGACCGCCGTCGCCGTCGACCACCTGCGCGCCGCGATAGACGATGTCCACAGTGGATCTGTTCCTCCGGTCACACGCCGGGCAATTGGTCTGCACCGGGTGGTCGAATGGTAAGTACCATTCCCGGGGAAAGCAATGGAGATCGGTTTCGACCGAATTCCCGCTCCACGACGCCGAAAATCCCGGAAGGACACCGACATGAGCAGGACCGTGGTGAGCACCGACGCCGCACCGAAGCCCCCGGCGAACATCCCGCTGTCGCAGGGCGTGCGCAAGGGCAACATCCTGCAGGTCTCCGGCCAGACCGCGGTCGACCCGGCGACCGGGAAGGTCGTCGAGGGCGGTGTCGCCGAGCAGACCGAGCAGTGCCTGCGCAACGTCATCGCCATCATCGAGGCCGAGGGCGGCTCGCTGGAGGACGTGCTGATGCTGCGCGTCTACCTCACCGACACCGCGCAGTTCGCCGAGATGAACGAGGTCTACGCCCGCGTCGTCGGCGAGCCCTTCCCGGCCCGCACCACCGTCTACGTCGGCCTCCCGGCCGGCCTCCTCTGCGAGATCGACGCCCTCGCCGTCCTCGACTGACCTCGGTGGGGGAAGTTTTCATGAAAACTTCCCCCACCCCTCAGAAGTACGTCCGGATCAGGTCGGTGACCTCGTCGCCGTCGACCACCGGGATCAGGGTCCACTTGTCCAGGACCGTGCAGGGGTGCGAGAGGCCGAAGGCGATCCAGTCGCCTACCTCGACCTCGGCCCCGGTGAGCTTGAGGAACGCGTGCTGGTCGGCCAGACCGGTGACGTGGCACGAATCGGCCGCCAGGTCCCGGATCTCGCCGTCCTCGCCGCGGATCGCCTGGGGTTCCGGCAGGCCCTGGTCGAACGAGACGTCGCGGCGGCCCATCGTCAGCAGCGCCAGGTCCGGCTCCGGCCGCGACACGACCTGGGCCCAGATGCGCATCGCCGGGCGGAACGGCGCCTCCGAGCCCGCCAGCCGGTGCTCGCGGCCGAACGGTGAGCGGACCCGGTAGAAGCCGTCGTCGTGCAGCAGGTACCCGCCGCTGCGCAGCACCGGCACCACCGGCAGCCCCACCGGCCACGGCCGGGTCAGCGCCTCGGCGACCTGGTCGAAGTAGGCGCTGCCGCCCGCGCTGACGATCACCTCGTCCACCCCGTCGAAGTGGCCCGCCTCGGCGAACTCGGCCACCAGCGCGCGGAATTCGCCCAGGTAGTCGTCGATGGCCGACAGCGAGGACTCCGCGATGTCGTGCGCCACCTCGCCCTCGTAACCCGACAGCCCGACCAGCCGCAGCCGCGGCTCGGCCGCCACCGCCGCGGCCACCTCGCGCGCCTGCTCGGCGGTGCGCGCACCGGTCCGCCCGCCCGGCACGCCGAACTCGACCAGCACGTCCACCGGCCGCCGCCCGTCGTGCTCGGCGAGCGCCGCCCCCATCAGCTCGACCCCGCGCGGCGAGTCGACGTAGCAGCAGAACGAGAAGTCCGGATCGGCGTCGAGCTCGTCGGACAGCCAGGCCAGGCCGTGCGGATCGACCAGCTCGTTGGCGAACAGCACCCGCTGCACCCCGAACGCCCGGTACACCCGCAGCTGGCTGACGTTGGCGGCGGTGATGCCCCACGCCCCGTGCTCCAGCTGCCGCTCGAACAGGCGGGGAGCCATCGTGGTCTTGCCGTGCGGCGCGATCCGCAGGCCGTGCTCGTCGCACCACGCGGCCATCGTGCGGAGGTTGTGCTCCATCGCGGCGTCGTCGAAGGTCAGCAGCGGTCCGACGAAACCGGCCTCGAACAACCGCGGTCGCTGAGCCAGGAACTCGCCCGCAGTCGTGCCGAACGCCTGGGCGGGCATGCCCTTGAACCGCCAGTCGATGGTCTCGTCGCGCAGCGCGCGGACCGCTCCGGTGTTGATCCCCTCGGGCACGCCCGGCCTCCTATTGCGTGTTGTGCAACGACTGTTGCGCGACGAACGACATCGGTGTGTAGCATTGCCCGCTTCGTCGAGTCAACGATGATCGGAGACGCCGGTGAGTCAGAGCCTGGAACGCGGACTGGCCGCGCTCACCGCGCTGGCCGAGGGTCCGCAGACGCTCGACGGACTGGCGCAGCGGCTCGGCGTGCACAAGACCACCGCGATGCGCCTGCTGCGCACGCTGGAATCCGGCCGCTTCGTCCGCCGCGAGGACGCGCACCGGTACCGGCTCGGCAGCGCCGTGTTCGCCCTGGCCCACCAGGCGCTCGACGACCTCGACGTGCGCGAGGTGGCCCGCCCGTTCCTGGCCGGGCTGGGGGAGCGCACCGGGCACACGATCCACCTGGCGATGCTCGACGAGGACCAGGTCGTCTACATCGACAAGGTCGACAGCATCCACCCGGTCCGGATGTACTCGCGGATCGGTCGCCGGGCCCCGCTGCACTGCACGGCGGTCGGCAAGGCGCTGGTCGCGGAGCTGGGGCAGCAGGAGCGGGAGAGGCTGGTGCGGCGCATCGGCTACCCGAAGCTCACGCGGGGCACGATCGACTCACCGGATCGCTACCTGGAGGAGCTCGAACGGGTCCGCACCCGGGGTTACGCGACCGACCGCAGCGAGCACGAGGAGTTCACCCACTGCATCGCCGCGCCGGTCCGCAACCACCGGGGCGACGTGGTGGCGGCGATGTCGATCTCGGTGCCGAAGGTCCTGCTCTCGTGGGAGGACCTGCTCGGCTGGCTCCCGGATCTCCGCCGGACCGCGGCGGAGATCTCCCGGGAGCTGGGCAGCCGCCAGTAGATCAGTGGACGGGGCCCGTGTACTTCTCGCCCGGGCCCTGGCCCGGCGCGTCGGGGTGGGTCGAGGCCTCGCGGAAGGCGCGCTGCAGGGACTGCAGACCGTCGCGCAGCGGGCCCGCGTGCGGCCCGAGGTACTCCACCGAAGCCGTGATCAGCCCGGCCAGCCCGGTGATCAGACGGCGCGCCTCGTCGAGGTCGAGCTGCGGGGCGGCGTCGGGGTCGTCGTCGGCGAGCCCGAGCTTCTCCGCCGCCGCGGACATCAGCATCACCGCAGCGCGGCTGAGCACCTCGACGCTGGGAACATCCGAGAGGTCGCGTACGTTGAGCTCGACATCCGCGTCGTGTGCCGGCTCACCGGCACCGGTCGTGGCGTTCGGGGGAGTGGTTGGCTGCGGTTCGCTCACGCCTGCTACCCTGACACGCACGACCAGCCCCCGCTGCGGCGGGGGCGGCAAAGTGGAGCCCCGCTCCCACCCGAGCAGCCGCCGAGGCCGCCGGGTTCCGGTCCTGTCGACGCCCGTGGGGTGTCGGTGGTGCGAACGGTATCGCTGATACCGGTTCGATCGGTTTGGAGTCAGGGTCCCGCGGTGTCCGCGCAATGCGGAACGCCGACGGGACCTTTGCATTCCGGGGTGAGCTCTACACGCCGTGGTGTGCAGTACACAGCCATCGAACCGAGGAGGCCCCATCAGCTCCGAGACGCGCATCAACGACCGCATCCGGGTTCCGGAAGTCCGCCTGGTCGGACCCAACGGTGAGCAGGTCGGGATCGTCCGCATCGAGGACGCCCTGCGCCTGGCCCAGGAAGCGGATCTGGACCTTGTCGAGGTCGCCCCGCAGGCGCGCCCGCCGGTCTGCAAGCTCATGGACTACGGCAAGTTCAAGTACGAGAGCGCGCAGAAGGCTCGCGAATCGCGTCGCAACCAGCAGCAGACCGTCATCAAGGAGCAGAAGCTCCGGCCGAAGATCGACCCGCACGACTACGAGACGAAGAAGGGCCACGTGTCCCGCTTCCTCGGTCAGGGTCACAAGGTCAAGGTGACGATCATGTTCCGCGGTCGCGAGCAGTCGCGGCCCGAGTTGGGCTTCCGCCTGTTGCAGCGACTGGCCGATGACGTGTCCGAACTCGGGTTCATCGAGGCGAACCCGAAGCAGGACGGTCGGAACATGATCATGGTTCTGGCGCCGCACAAGACCAACAAGACCAAGCCCAAGGCCAACGCGTAAGCGCTGAGCCAGGGCTCGTGATGTGAGGCCGGGTCGGGACGCTGGCCGCGCCCCCTCCCGGCTCCAGTACGAAACGAGGACGGAAGATGCCGAAGAACAAGACCCACAAGGGCACCTCGAAGCGCTTCAAGGTGACCGGTTCGGGCAAGCTGCGGCGCGAGCAGGCCGGTCGCCGGCACATCCTGGAGAAGAAGTCCAGCCGCGTCACCCGTCGCCTCGAGGGCACCGAGGCCGTCGCCAAGGCCGACGTCAAGCGCATCAACAAGCTGCTGGGTCGCTGACGCCGACTTCCCCGCTGCGCCCGCGAGGGAGCAGCTCGGCATCGCACCATCCAGCCACCCGAACCGGGCGGCACCCCACCGCCCCCGATGAGATAACAGGACGGACCCCGTGGCACGCGTCAAGCGAGCGGTCAACGCCCAGAAGAAGCGCCGCACAGTTCTCGAGTCGGCCCGCGGTTACCGCGGTCAGCGCTCGCGCCTGTACCGCAAGGCCAAGGAGCAGATGCTCCACTCGATGACCTACTCCTACCGGGACCGCCGCGCCCGCAAGGGCGAGTTCCGGAAGCTGTGGATCACCCGCATCAACGCCGCGACCCGGCAGCACGGCCTCAGCTACAACAAGTTCGTGCAGGGCCTGAAGGCCGCCGAGGTCGAGGTCGACCGCAAGATCCTGGCGGAACTCGCCGTCAACGACCCGCAGGCCTTCGAGGCGCTGGTCGACGTGGCGCGCAAGAACCTGCCGGAGAGTGCGGCCTGATCGCCGAAAGCACTTCCGATCCGCGACCCGGGACCCCGCTCACCGAGCGGTCGTCCCGGGTCGCGGTCGCTCGTAAGCTCACCCGCCGCGCGGGCCGCGAGAAGGCCGGCGCCTTCCTCGCCGAGGGCGCCCAGGCCGTGGGCGAGGCGCTGACCGCGCACGCCGACGACCGGTTGCGGGTGCGCGAGCTGTTCGTCACCGAGCAGCCGCGGCACGCCGAGCTCGCCGAGCGCGCGGTGCTGGCGGGGGTGCCGGTGCACGAGGTCACCGACAAGGCCGCCGCGTCGCTGTCGGAGACGGTCACCCCGCAGGGCGTGGTCGCCGTCTGCGACCTGCCCCGCACCGACCCGGCGACCGCCCTGGCGCGGCGTCCCGCGCTGGTCGCGGTGCTGGTCGGCATCGCCGACCCGGGCAACGCCGGAACCGTGGTGCGCGTGTCCGACGCCGCCGGGGCCGGTGCGGTGCTGTTCGCCGGGGACACCGTCGACGCCTACAACGGCAAGGCGGTGCGGGCCTCCACCGGAAGCCTGTTCCACCTGCCGGTGGCCCGGGACCGCGACGTCACCGCCGTGCTGACGGCGTGCCGGGAGGCCGGGCTGCGGCTCGTCGGCGCCGACGGCTACGCCACCGGCGACCTGGACACCGCCGACCGGGCGGGCGAGCTCGCCGAACCCACCGCGTGGGTGTTCGGCAGCGAGGCGCACGGGCTGTCCGACGAGGTCAAGGCCCAGCTGGACACCACGCTGCGGGTGCCGCTGTACGGTCAGGCGGAGAGCCTCAACCTGGCCACCGCCGCGGCCGTCTGCCTCTACGCCTCGGCGCGTGCCCAGCACCGCTGAGCTCGGGCGGAGCGGATCACCGCGAAACGCCGTGGACGCCGTCGCTTAGAATCGCCCATGTCAGCTTGCGGCTTCGCACCGAAGAGTCGTATGCAACCTCAGCAGGTTCGCAGGCCCGGCTACCTGGCAGAACAGGGACCTGGCCGATGATGCCTGCGGGATCAACGGGAGTCACGCACTAACGATGTCTGGAGCCAACGACTCGTACGACCCGAAAGAGGTCGCCGCGCTGTCGCCGGAGACGCTGGACGCCGCGGTCGAGGAGGCCAAGAAGGCCTTCGCAGCCGCAGCGGACCTGGACGAGCTGGCCGCCGTCAAGCCCGGCCACCTCGGCGACCGCTCGCCGCTGCTGACCGCGCGCCGCGAGATCGGAGCCCTGCCGCCCAAGGCGCGCTCCGAGGCGGGCAAGCGCGTCAACCAGGCCCGCGAAGCCATCCAGGGCGCCTTCGACGAGCGTCGCGCGGCGCTGCAGGCCGAGCGCGACGAGCGCGTGCTGCGCGAGGAGTCGGTCGACGTCACGCTGCCGTGGGACCGCGTGCCCACCGGTGCCCGGCACCCGATCACCCAGCTCGCCGAGCAGATCGAGGACACCTTCGTGGCCATGGGCTGGGAGGTCGCCGAGGGCCCCGAGCTGGAAGCCGAGTGGTTCAACTTCGACGCGTTGAACTTCGGCAAGGACCACCCGGCGCGCACCATGCAGGACACCTTCTACGTGGCGCCGGAGGACTCCGGGCTGGTGCTGCGCACGCACACCTCGCCGTCGCAGGTCCGCGCGCTGCTCAACCGCGACCTGCCGGTATACGTGGTCTGCCCGGGCCGCACCTTCCGCACCGACGAGCTCGACGCCACCCACACCCCGGTGTTCCACCAGGTCGAGGGTCTGGCGGTCGACAAGGGCCTGACCATGGCGCACCTCAAGGGCACCCTGGACGCCTTCGCCCGCTCGATGTTCGGACCGGAGTCCAAGACCCGGCTGCGCCCGTCGTACTTCCCGTTCACCGAGCCGTCCGCCGAGATGGACATCTGGTTCCCGGAGAAGAAGGGCGGCGCGGGCTGGGTCGAGTGGGGCGGCTGCGGCATGGTCAACCCCAACGTGCTGCGCGCCTGCGGCGTCGACCCGGACGTCTACACCGGTTTCGCCTTCGGCATGGGCCTGGAGCGCACCCTGATGTTCCGCAACGGCATCCCGGACATGCGGGACATGGTCGAGGGCGACGTGCGCTTCACCCTGCCCTACGGCATTTGAGAAGGTCTGCCGATGGTCGATCTGCGTAGCGGTGCGAGCAGCGGAACCTCAGAGGCTCCCTGGGCTGCGGGTGCCCCTCGTCCAACACACGGCGGAGGGGCCGTCCTCGCCAGGAAGCCTCTGAGAACCCGCGGCGGTGCAAGCTGCGAGGGTGAGCTGAGCGGCTTCGCCGCTTCAAGGACACCCACGACGACCGTCCCCGACATCACTTACCTGAACGAGAGAAGGGCCTGACCAAGTGCGGATTCCGGTTTCCTGGCTGGCCGAGCACCTCGAGCTGCCCGAGGGGACGACCGCGGAGACGCTGGCAGAGGCGTTCATCCGGATCGGGTTGGAGGTCGAGGAGGTCGAGCACCTGACGCAGGTGCGCGGCCCGCTCGTGGCCGGTCGCGTCGCCGAGATCGAAGAACTCACCGAGTTCAAGAAGCCGATCCGGTACTGCAAGGTCGAGATCGGCGCCTCCGAGGACGGCGAGCAGAAGCTGCAGAACATCATCTGCGGCGCCCGCAACTTCGCCGAGGGCGACCTGGTCGTCGTCGCGCTGCCCGGCACGGTGCTGCCCGGCGAGTTCGAGATCAGCTCGCGCAAGACCTACGGCAAGCTCAGCGAGGGCATGATCTGCTCCGCCAAGGAGCTGGGCCTCGGTGACGACCACGACGGCATCCTGGTGCTGCCGTCGGGTTCGGCCGACCCCGGTGACGACGCGGTGGAGCTGGTCGGGCTCGACGACTCGATCATCGAGCTGGCGATCACCCCCGACCGCGGCTACTGCTTCTCGGTGCGCGGTCTGGCCCGCGAGCTGTCCAACGCGCTCGACGTGCCCTTCGGCGACCCGGGTTCGCGCCCGGTCCCGGAGGAGGACAAGCCGTCGCGCGGCGTGCAGATCAAGGACGCGCAGGCCTGCTCGCGGTTCGTGCTGCGCCGGGTGACCAACGTGGACCCGACCGCGCCGAGCCCGTGGTGGATGCGGCGCCGGCTCGCGCTGGCGGGCATCCGCTCGATCTCGCTGTCGGTGGACGTCACCAACTACGTGATGCTCGAACTGGGCCAGCCGCTGCACGCCTTCGACGCCTCGAAGGTCTCCGGCGACCTGGTGGTCCGGCACGCCGAGGGCGGCGAGAAGCTGACCACGCTGGACGGTCAGGTCCGCGAGCTCGACCCGGACGACATCGTGATCGCCGACGACTCCGGTGTGGTGTCGCTGGCCGGTGTCATGGGCGGCGAGAGCACCGAGATCGGCGACGGCACGCACGACGTGCTCATCGAGGCCGCGAACTGGGACCCGGCCAACGTCGCGCGCACCATCCGCCGCCACAAGCTGCCCAGCGAGGCGGGCAAGCGCTTCGAGCGCACGGTGGACCCGGCGGTGGCGTCGGTGGCCGTGGAGCTGGCCGCGCAGCTGCTGATCCGCTACGGCGACGGCAAGCTCACCGCGGGCCGCACCGATGTGGGCGAGGTCCGGACCCCGCCGGCGGTGACGATGCCGCTGGCGCTGCCGGACAAGGTCGCCGGTGTCTCCTACGAGCGCGGTGTGACCGCGCGCCGGCTGTCCCAGATCGGCTGCAAGATCGATCTGAGCACCTCCGACGACGGCGTCGGCCTGATCACCGCGACCCCGCCGTCCTGGCGTCCGGACCTGACGCAGCCGTTCGACCTGGTCGAGGAGGTGCTGCGGCTGGAGGGCTACCACACGATCCCGTCGGTGCTGCCCGCCGCGCCGCCCGGCCACGGCCTGTCCGCCGCCCAGCGCCGCAAGCGCGCGGTCTCGCGCGCCCTGGCCGGTGCCGGTTACGTCGAGGTGCTGCCCTTCCCGTTCACCGGTGAGGAGGCGCTGGACGCCTTCGGCCTGGACGCCGACGACGAGCGCCGCCGCACGGTGAAGGTGCTCAACGCGCTGGAGAGCGACAAGTCGCAGCTGACCACGACGCTGCTGACGGGACTGCTGGACACCTTGCAGCGCAACGTCTCCCGCGGTCACCGCGACGTCGCGCTGTTCCACATCGGCCAGATCAGCCAGCCGTCGCAGGACCAGCCCGCGGTGCCGGAGGTCGGTGTCGACGGGCGTCCCAGCGACGAGCAGCTCGCCGGGCTGCTGGCGGCTCTGCCCGCCCAGCCCACGCGGGTGGCGACGGTGCTGGCCGGTCAGCGCGAGCAGGCCGGCTGGTGGGGCAAGGGCCGCGCCGCCGACTGGGCGGACGCGATCCAGGCGGCTCGCGTGGTGGCCTCGGCCGCCGGTGTCGAGCTGACCGTCCGCAAGGCGGAGTTCGCCCCGTGGCACCCGGGCCGCTGCGCCGAGCTGCTGGTGGGCGAGACGGCCGTGGGCCACGCCGGTGAGCTGCACCCGAAGGTCGTCGAGGCGCTGGGCCTGCCCAAGCGCACCAGCGCGATGGAGCTCGACCTCGACGCCCTGCCGCTGGTGGAGCGCCGCACCGCCCCGGACATCTCGGCCTACCCGCCGGTGCTGATGGACGTGGCGCTGGTCGTCGACTCCTCGGTCGCGGCCTCGGACGTCGTCGACGCGGTCCGCGCCGGTGGCGGCGAGCTGCTGGAGGACGTGCGCCTGTTCGACGTCTACGCGGGCGAGCAGCTGGAGAAGGGCAAGAAGTCGCTGGCCCTGGCCCTGCGCTTCCGCGCCCCGGACCGCACCCTCAAGCAGGAGGAGGCCACCGAGGCCCGCGACGCCGCGGTCCAGTCCGCGACCGACCGCCTCGGAGCCACCCTCCGCGCCTGACCGCACGACGAGAACGGCCCCGCCCCAGGACTTACCGGGCGGGGCCGTTCTCGTTCGCCTCGGTGATCGCGGGCCGCGGTGGGGCTCTGTCGGCCTCAGTGGTTGCGGGGGAGGTGGCGGGTGGTGAAGCCCTCGGCGGAGATGCCCATGATCACCAGGTGGAGCATGCCGTCGGAGAGGGAGTCGGGTTCGCTGGCGCGGCCTTCCTCGCGGAAACCGAGCTTGGTGTGCAGCGCGATCGAGGCGACGTTCTCCCGGTAGATGCCGACCTGGCAGTGCCGGAAGCGGCGGCGGCCGAACATGACGGCCAGCAGCGTGATGATCGCGTCGTCGGCGTAGCCGTGGCGGCGGTGCATCGGGCCGATGCCGACGCCGTAGCTGAACACGTCGGGATCGTCGGCCTTGCTGATGCACATCGAGCCGACGAGCACCTGGTCCCGGCGGGTCTCGATGGCCAGCTGGAAGTCGTCGGGAGAGTCGACGTGGTTCGCGCGGTGCGCGGCCCAGTGCCGGTAGCCGTCGGTCTGCGCGTACGGGGCGCGGGTGGGGTCTTGGTCGAAACCGGCGAGGGTGCGCCGATCGGCGGCGGCCACCCGGCGTAACAGCACCTGCCGACCGACCCAGGACGACGTCGTGATCGGCGCCGCGCGGTGGCGGGCCCCCAGGTTCGGGTGCGGCGGGATCATCGTCATCGATCTCGATGATGCCTTCCGGGACGGACCGAATCCACAGCGGGGTCCACGTGCTGTGACCTCGTGCAAGCGGTGTGAAACCTGTATGGCCGCGGCGTTACCGCCTGTCAACGACGACGCCCGAAATGCCGCTATTGCGGGTGAATCCGCGACGGCAGCGGTGCCGGATGATCGCGAGCGGTGAGAATCCCGCTAATGCCCGATGTTCCGGAGCCTAATGCCCGATGTTCCGGAGCGCTTCGCGTCGCGACAGCGGCGAGAGCGCGTGGTGCTCGGCGAAGTCGAGGACCCATCCGGGGTCGGTCTTGGCGTGCTCGCGCAGCGCCCAGCCGATCGCCTTGCGGAGGAAGAAGTCCGGATCGGCGAGGTTGGCGTCGATCGCCCGGCGCAGCAGCGCGACGTCGGTGCGGTCCTTGGCGCGCAGCTGCGCGATGATCGCCGTGCGGCGGCGCCAGCGGTCGTCGTCGGTCGCCCAGCGCAGCAGCAGCGGGCGCACGACGTCGGGATGGCTCAGCAGCAGCGGGCCGATGCGCCGGCTCGCGGTCTCGTCTACGAAGTCCCACCAGGCCCCGGTGACCACGAACTCCTCGTAGAGCCCGAGCATCCCGGGATCTTGGAAGCGCCGCTGAGCCCTGTGCCCGGTCACGGACAGCGCGACGTAGCGCTCCTCCCGGAAGCTCGCCTCCCGCCACAGCGCCCGCGCGGAGCCGATCAGGTCCTCCTGGGTCGCGAACGGGAACCGCGCGCACAGCTCGTCGACGATCCCGACCCGCGCCGGTTTCCGGACGCCCAGGAACGCCATCTCCGACTTCATGTAGGCCCGCATCCCGGGCGCGTCGGCCGCCACTGCCCGCTCCCGCAGCAACCGCAGCGCCGCCTCCCGGAACCTCTCGCTCACACCGCGGATCGTCCCACCGGCCCCCGACATCGCGATTTCAATGGAAGTCGGGGACCTGATTTCCATTGAAATCCGGTCAACCGGGGTGGTCGCGCACCGGCGGGGCGGGTCGGATCACAGGTTCGGTGAGGGTGTGACGTGGGAGGATGGTGACCCGGCGCGAACTCGTTTGATTGATTTTGCATAGCCGTGCATAATCATCCGTATGACGGTGAGGGTTGCTGTAGCGGGTGCCAGCGGTTACGCGGGCGGAGAACTGCTCCGCCTGCTGCTGACGCACCCCGAGGTCGAGATCGGTGCGCTGACGGCGGGGGGCAACGCGGGCAGCAGGCTCGGCCGGCACCACCCCAACCTGCTGCCGCTGGCCGACCGCGAGCTGACCGAGACCACCGCCGAGCAGCTGCGCGGCCACGACGTCGTCTTCCTCGCGCTGCCGCACGGCCACTCCGCGGCCCTCGCCGCCGAGCTCGGCGACGACGTCGTGGTCGTCGACTGCGGCGCCGACCACCGGCTCAACGACGCCGAGGACTGGACCCGCTGGTACGGCGGCGACCACCCCGGCACCTGGCCCTACGGCGTGCCCGAGCTGCCCGGCGCCCGCGACCGGCTGCGCGGCGCCAAGCGCGTCGCCGTGGCGGGTTGCTTCCCGACCGTGTCCTCGCTGGCCATCGTGCCCGCGCTGGCCGCGGGGCTCGTCGAACCCGACGCCGTGATCACCGCGATCACCGGCACCTCCGGCGCGGGCCGCGCGCTCAAGCCCCACCTGCTCTCGGCCGAGGTCATGGGCTCGGCCAGCGTCTACGGCGTCGGCGGCGCGCACCGGCACACCCCGGAGATGATCCAGAACCTCAGCGCCGCGGCGGGGGAGGAGGTCAAGGTCTCCTTCACCCCGGTCCTCGCGCCGATGGCGCGCGGCATCCTCGCCAGCTGCTCGGCCCCGCTGCGCGGCGACGTCGACACCGCCGCAGCCCGCGAGGCCTACCTCGACGCCTACGGCGACGAGCCGTTCGTGCACGTGCTGCCCGAGGGCACCTGGCCGCAGACCTCCGCGACGCTGGGCGCCAACACCGTCCACTTGCAGGTCACCGTCGACCCCGACGCCGGTCGGCTGGTCGTGGTCGGCGCCGAGGACAACCTCACCAAGGGCACCGCCGGCGGAGCCGTGCAGTGCATGAACCTCGCGCTCGGCCTGCCCGAGACCACCGGACTGCCCACCGCCGGCCTCGCGCCGTGAAGCCCGCCACCAGAACCGAGGAGAAGACATGAGCGTGACCGGTCCCGCCGGTTTCCGGGCGGCGGGGGTCGCCGCAGGCATCAAGGCAGCGGGCGCCCGCGATCTCGCACTCGTGGTCAACGACGGCCCGCAGCAGTCCGCGGCCGGCGTGTTCACCACCAACAAGGTCAAAGCCGCGCCGGTGCTGTGGTCCCAGCAGGTGCTGCAGGAGCGCAAGCTCCGGGCGATCGTGCTCAACTCCGGCTGCGCCAACGCCTGCACCGGCCCCGGCGGGTTCCAGGACACCCACGCCACCGCGGAGAAGGTCGCCGACGTCCTGGGCGTCGGCGCCATCGAGGTCGCGGTCTGCTCGACCGGCCTGATCGGCGAGCGCCTGCCGATGGACGCGCTGCTGCCCGGCGTCGACACCGCCGCCCAGGCCCTCGACACCGGTGAGCAGTCCGGCCTGGACGCCGCCACCGCGGTGCTCACCACCGACAGCAAGGCCAAGCAGGCCCACCGGGCGCACGACGCCGGCTGGTCGATCGGCGGGTTCGCCAAGGGCGCGGGCATGCTCGCGCCGAACATGGCGACCATGCTCAGCGTGATCACCACCGACGTGGCGATCAGCGGCGCCGACCTCGACGAGGCGCTGCGCGCGGCCACCCGGGTCACCTTCGACCGGCTCGACGTCGACGGCGGCACCTCCACCAACGACACCGTGCTGGTCATGGCCTCCGGCGCCTCCGGGACCGAGGTCGCCAAGGAGGAGTTCACGGTGCTGCTCACCGAGGTCTGCCACGACCTGGTGCGCCAGCTGCAGGACGACGCCGAGGGTGCGACCAAGACCATCGACATCACCGTGCGCGGCGCCGTCAGCGAGGCCGACGCGGTCACCATCGGCCGCATCGTCGCCGAGGACAACCTGGTCAAGACCGCCATGTTCGGCTCCGACCCGAACTGGGGCCGGATCGCGATGGCGCTGGGCCGCGCGCAGGCGGAGATCGACGTGGACAAGGTCGAGATCGCCACCAACGGCGTCTCGCTCTACGCCGACGGAGCCACCGCTCGCGACCGCAGCGAGGCGGACCTGTCCGGCCGCCAGATCGAGATCGTCATCGACCTGCACCTCGGCGAGCACACCGCCACGATCCTGTCCACCGACCTCTCCCACGACTACGTCGAAGAGAACAGCGCGTACTCCTCATGACCAGTGACACCAGCGATCGGCTGGCCACCGCGGCCGAGAAGGCCAGCGTCCTCGTCGAAGCCCTCCCGTGGCTGCAGCGCTTCAACGGCGCCACCGTCGTCATCAAGTACGGCGGCAACGCCATGATCGACGACGAGCTCAAGGCCGCGTTCGCCCAGGACATGGTGTTCCTGCGGCTCGCGGGCCTGCGGCCCGTCGTCGTGCACGGCGGCGGACCCCAGATCACCTCGATGCTCGACCGGCTCGGCATGGAGGGCGAGTTCCGCGGCGGACTGCGGGTGACCTCGCCGGAGACCATGGACGTGGTCCGGATGGTGCTGGTCGGGCAGGTCGGGCGCGAGCTCGTCGGTCTGATCAACCAGAACGGTCCCTACGCCGTCGGCATGTCCGGCGAGGACGCCCGGTTGTTCACCGCCGCCCGCCGCACCGCCACCGTGGACGGCGAAGCGGTCGACGTCGGCCTGGTCGGTGACGTCGTCGACGTCAACGCCGACGCCGTGCTCGACCTGATCAACGCCGGTCGCATCCCGGTGGTCTCCACCGTCGCGCCCGACGTCGACGGCGTCGTGCACAACGTCAACGCCGACACCGCGGCCGGGGCGCTGGCGGTCGCGCTCGGCGCGGAGAAGCTCGTCGTGCTCACCGACGTCGAGGGCCTCTACACCGACTGGCCGGACAAGTCGTCGCTGGTCGACCGGCTCGACGTGGACCAGCTCGCCGAGATGTTGCCGAAGCTCGCCTCCGGGATGGTGCCCAAGATGGAGGCCTGCCTGCGGGCCGTGCGCGGGGGAGTGCCGCGCGCCCACGTCATCGACGGGCGGCTGGCGCACTCCGTGCTGCTCGAAGTCTTCACCAGTGCAGGAGTGGGAACGATGGTGTTCCCCGTCGAATCGGAGGACGCATGAGTGACAATTCCGCGCCGCACGCTCATGTCGGCCGACCGGGTGCGGGTGTCCCGCATGAACACGGAGGACGCATGACCACCAACGCAACCGGGATGCAGCGCTGGCAGGCGTCCATGATGGACAACTACGGCACCCCGAAGCTGACCTTCGTCAGCGGCTCCGGTGCCGAGCTGACCGACGCCGACGGCAAGACCTACCTGGACTTCGTCAGCGGCATCGCCGTCAACGCCCTCGGGCACGCCCACCCGGCCATCGTGCGGGCGGTGTCCGACCAGGTCGCGAAGCTCGGGCACGTCTCGAACCTCTACGTGCACGAGCTCGGCCTGACGCTGGCCGAGCGGTTGCTGGAGCTGGCCGGGGTGACCGGCCAGGGGCGCGTGCTGTTCTGCAACTCCGGCGCCGAGGCCAACGAGGCCGCGTTCAAGATCGCCCGGCTCACCGGCCGCCCGAAGATCGTCTCCACCCGGGGCGGGTTCCACGGCCGGACCATGGGCGCGCTCGCGCTCACCGGCCAGCCCGCCAAGCAGGAGCCGTTCGCGCCGATGCCGGCCGGCGTCGTGCACGTGCCCTACGGCGACGTGGCCGCGCTGGAGTCCGAAGTGGACGACAACACCGCCGCGGTGTTCCTGGAACCGATCCAGGGCGAGAACGGCGTCGTCGTCCCGCCCGAGGGGTACCTGCGGGCCGCGCGCGAGATCGCCTCGCGCAACGGCGCGCTGCTGGTCGTCGACGAGGTGCAGACCGGCATCGGCCGCACCGGCTCGTGGTTCGCCTTCCAGCGCGAGGGCGTCACGCCGGACGTGATCACCCTGGCCAAGGGCCTCGGCGGCGGTCTGCCGATCGGCGCCTGCATCGGCATCGGGGCCGCGGCCGACCTGCTGCACCCCGGTCAGCACGGCACGACCTTCGGCGGTAACCCGATCGTGTGCGCGGCGGCGCTGGCGGTGCTCGACACCATCGCGGCCGATGGGTTGCTCGACCACGTCGAGCGGGTCGGCAAGGAGCTCGTCACCGGTGTGCAGGGACTCGGCCACCCGCTGGTCCGCGAGGTCCGCGGCGCCGGGCTGCTGATCGCGATCGGCCTCACCGAGCCCGTCGCCGCCAAGGTCGCCGCCGCCGCGCAGGAGCGCGGATACCTGGTCAACCCGATTCAGCCGGACGCCATCCGGCTGTGCCCGCCGCTCGTGGTCAGCGGTGAGCAGGTGCAGCGGCTGCTCACCGACCTCCCCGAACTGCTTTCCGCTGGCAAGGAGAACTGATGTCCCGGCACTTCCTCCGCGACGACGACCTCACGCCCGACGAGCAGGCCGAGGTCCTCGACCTCGCCGACGAGCTCAAGGCGGATCCGCTCGGGTCCGACGTGCTCCAGGGCAAGTCCATCGCGGTGCTCTTCGAGAAGAACTCCACCCGCACCCGGCTGTCCTTCGAGGTCGGCATTCACCAGCTCGGCGGACAGCCGATCGTGGTCGACGGGCGGATGATGCAGCTCGGCCGCGAGGAGACCATCGAGGACACCTCGCGGGTGCTGTCCCGCTACGTCGACGCCGTGGTGTGGCGGACCTTCGCCCAGGCGCGCATCGACGCGATGGCCTCGGTCTCGCGCGGACCGGTGATCAACGCGCTCACCGACGAGTTCCACCCCTGCCAGGTCCTCGCCGACCTGCAGACCATCCGCGAGCGGCACGGCAAGCTCGCCGGGCTGACCCTGACCTACCTCGGCGACGGCGCCAACAACATGGCCCACTCGCTGCTGGTCGGCGGTGCCACCGCGGGCATGCACGTGCGCATCGGCGCACCCGAGGGCTTCCGGCCCGCCGAGTGGGTGCTGGAAGCCGCCCGCGAGCGCGCGGCCGAGACCGGCGGTTCCGTCGAGCTGCACAACACCCCGCAGGGCTCCGTCGAGGGCGCCGACGTGCTGGTCACCGACGCGTGGACGTCGATGGGGCAGGAGAACGACGGCAAGGACCGGGTCAGCCCGTTCCGGCCGTACCAGGTCAACGCCGAGCTGCTGGCCGCCACCGGCAAGGCCGACACCAGCGTCCTGCACTGCCTGCCCGCGCACCGCGGCCTGGAGATCACCGACGAGGTGATCGACGGCCCCGCCAGCGCGGTGTTCGACGAGGCCGAGAACCGGCTGCACGCGCAGAAGGCCCTGCTGGCCTGGCTGGTGCGACGATCATGAGCACGACCCGGGTCGCGCGGCAGGCGCGCATCGTCGAACTCGTGTCCTCGATGGACATCCGCAGCCAGACCGAACTGGCCAAGCTGCTCGGCGACGCCGGCATCGAGGTCACCCAGGCCACGCTGTCCAGGGACCTCGACGAGCTCGGTGCGGTGAAGCTGCGCGGCCCGGACGGCGGGGCGGCCGTCTACGTCATCCCCGAGGACGGCAGCCCGGTCCGGGGCGTCCAGGGCGGAACCTCCCGCCTGAGCCGGCTGCTCGGCGAACTGCTCGCCGGTGCCGACGGGGCGGGCAACCTCACGGTCCTGCGCACCCCGCCCGGCGCGGCGCAGTTCCTGGCCAGCGCCATCGACCGCGCCGCCCTGCACGAGGTCGTGGGTTCCATAGCGGGCGACGACACGGTCATGATCGTGGCCCGCGAGCCGCTCACGGGCCACGAGCTCGCCGACCGCTTCACCGCGATGGCAGCCGGCGAGGCGGACCACGAGGATGAGGACTAGGACCCGTCTCGTGGAGTGGGGAAGTTTTCATGAAAACCTCCCCACTCCGTCTCACGACGACAGGAACGAACCTCTCATGGGAACCTCCCGACATTCGGTCCCGTGACCAGGAAGAACGACGTTCTCATGAGAAGGTTCTCGTCGTGGTCCGGTGACCAGGGGACGGAGGTTCTCATGAAAACCTCCTCCCTCGGACCGTGACGTGGGTGGGGAAGTTTTCATGAAAACTTCGCCACCCACCACGAGACGGGACCGTCAGGACAGTGATCACAGGTGAACCGGGCGACGAGCGTCCGGGCCCCAGACCGAGAGAGCACCGAGGAACCGAACGTGACGCAGCAAGGCAGTGAGTCCACCAAGCTCTGGGGCGGCCGCTTCGCCTCCGGCCCCGCCGAGGCGATGGCCGCGCTGAGCCTGTCGACGCACTTCGACTGGCGACTGGCGCCCTACGACATCGCCGGATCGCGCGCCCACGCCCGCGTCCTGCACCAGGCCGGGCTGCTGACCGCCGACGAGCTCGACGCGATGCTCGCCGGGCTCGACACCCTCGCCGCCGACGTCGAATCCGGTGCCTTCACGCCGGTCATCGACGACGAGGACGTGCACACCGCTCTCGAACGCGGACTCCTCGAACGCGTCGGCGCCGACCTCGGCGGCAAGCTGCGCGCCGGTCGTTCCCGCAACGACCAGGTCGCCACCCTGTTCCGGATGTGGCTGCGCGACGCCAGTCGCCGCGTGGCCGCCGGTGTCCTCGACGTCGTCGACGCGCTGGTCGCCCAGGCCGCCGCGCACCCGGACGCGGTGCTGCCCGGCCGCACCCACCTGCAGCACGCCCAGCCGGTGCTGCTCGGCCACCACCTGCTGGCGCACTGCCAGGCACTGCTGCGCGACGTCTCCCGGATCCGCGACTGGGACGCCCGCACCGCCTACTCGCCCTACGGCTCCGGCGCGCTGGCGGGCTCGTCGCTGAGCCTGGACCCGCAGGCCATCGCCGCCGAACTGGGATTCCGGGGCGCCACCGACAACTCCATCGACGGCACCGCCGCTCGCGACTTCGCCGCCGAGGCCGCGTTCTGCCTGGCCATGCTCGGCGTCAACCTCTCCCGGATCGCCGAAGAGGTGATCATCTGGAACACCGCCGAGTTCGGCTACATCACCCTCGACGACGCCTGGGCCACCGGCAGCTCGATCATGCCGCAGAAGAAGAACCCCGACGTCGCCGAACTCGCCCGGGGCAAGTCCGGCCGGCTCATCGGCAACCTCTCCGGCCTGCTGAGCACCCTCAAGGCGCTCCCGCTCGCCTACAACCGGGACCTGCAGGAGGACAAGGAACCGGTCATCGACTCCGTCGAGCAGCTCGACCTCCTGCTCCCGGCGATGAGCGGCATGCTCGGGACCCTCACCTTCCACACCGAGCGGATGGCCGAGCTCGCCCCCGCCGGGTTCACCCTCGCCACCGACATCGCCGAGTGGCTGGTGCGCCAGGGCGTGCCGTTCCGGGTGGCGCACGAGGCGTCGGGCGAGTGCGTGCGCACCGCCGAGGCGCGCGGCGTGGGGCTGGACGATCTCACCGACGAGGAGCTGGCCGCCGCCCACCCGTCGCTGACGCCGCAGGTCCGCGAGGTGCTGACGGTCGCCGGGTCCATCGAGTCCCGCGACTCGCACGGCGGGACCGCTCCCGCCCGCGTCGACGAGCAGCGCAAGCAGGTCGTCGCCGCCGCCGACGAGCACCGCGGGTGGCTCGCGGATTGATCGAGATCTCGGTTCTCCCGGTAGGGTGCTGAGCGTGGACCTGATGACGCGCGAGGAGCTGGCCCGCGACCCGCTGTGGGTCGCGCGCCGGCTGCTGGGCTGCGAACTGCGGTCCAGCAGCCCGGAGGGCGAGGTCGGCGTCCGCCTGGTCGAGGTGGAGGCATACCGGGGAACCGACGATCCGGCGTCGCACTGCTACCGCGGCCGGACCGAGCGCAACTCGGTCATGTTCGGCCCGGCGGGACACCTCTACGTCTACTTCGTCTACGGGATGCACTTCTGCATCAACGTGGTGAGCTTGACCGATGGCGTCCCCGGGGCGGTGCTGCTGCGCGCCGGGGAGATCACCACCGGCCGCGATCTGGCCCGCAGCCGCAGACCGGCCGCCCGCAAGGACGTCCAGCTGGCCAGCGGTCCGGCGCGGCTCGCGGGAGCCCTGGGCATCACCCGCGAGCACAACGGCATCGACCTGACCGACCCGGATTCTCCGGTGCGCCTCTACGACGGCGCCCAGGTCGCCGAGGACGACATCCGCACCGGTCCGCGCGTGGGGGTGGCGGCTGCGATGGACATGCCGTGGCGGTCCTGGGTCGACGGTTCGGAGGCCGTCAGCGCCTACCGGCGGGGCGGGCGGCGCCGCATCCGAGCCCGGGCGTAAACCCGGTTGCGGGGATGAGCGAAACTGAACCCCGTGAGTGAGCACATCCTTGACGAGCTGGCCTGGCGCGGACTGATCGCGCAATCCACCGACCTCGACGCGCTGCGCCGAGACCTCGACACCGGCCCGCTCACTCTCTACGCCGGCTTCGACCCGACGGCGTCGAGCCTGCACGCGGGCCACCTCGTGCAGCTGCTCACGCTCGCGCGCTTCCAGCGCGCGGGACACCGGCCGATCGTGCTCGCGGGCGGCGCCACCGGTCAGATCGGCGACCCCCGCGATGTGGGTGAGCGGACGCTGGCGACCCGGGAGGTCATCGAGGAGCGGCTGCGGTCGCTGGGCGCCCAGCTCGAGAAGTTCGTGGACTTCGACGAATCGCCGACGGGCGCGATCGCGGAGAACAACCTGAACTGGTTCGACGGTGTCACGGCGCTGGACTTCCTGCGCGACGTCGGCAAGCACTTCTCGATCAACACGATGGTCGGCCGGGAGACCGTGAAGCGCCGGCTCGCCGGTGACGGGATCTCCTACACCGAGTTCAGCTACATGCTGCTGCAGTCGTACGACTACCTGCAGCTGCACCGCAAGTACGGGACGAAGCTGCAGATCGGCGGGTCCGATCAGTGGGGCAACATCATCGGGGGCGTCGACTACGTCCGCAAGGTCGACGGTTCGACCGTGCACGCCCTGACCACGCCGCTGGTCACCGACGCCGAGGGCCGCAAGTTCGGCAAGTCCACGGGTGGCGGCAACGTCTGGCTCGACCCGACGCTGACCTCGCCGTACGCCTGGTACCAGTACTTCGTCAACGCCGCCGACGCCGACGTGCCGCACTACCTGCGCCTGTTCACCTTCCTCGACCGGGAGGAGATCGAGGAGCTGGAGAAGACCACGGCCGAGCGCCCGCAGCTGCGCGCCGGGCAGAAGCGCCTCGCCGAGGAGCTGACGACGCTCGTGCACGGCGAGGACCAAACCCGCAAGGTGACCGCGGCCAGCCAGGCCTTGTTCGGCCGGGGTGAGCTCGCCGACCTCGACGAGGCGACGCTGGATTCGGTGATGGCGGCCGTGCCGAACGCGGAACTGCGCCTGGCGGACCAGCCGACGATCGTCGACCTGCTCGTCGAGACCGGCTTGGTCAACGGCAAGGGAGCCGCGCGCCGCACCATCAAGGAGGGCGGCGCCTACGTCAACAACGTCAAGATCTCCGACGAGGAGTGGGCACCGAGCCGCGAGGACCTGCTGCACGGTCGCTGGCTCGTCGTCCGCCGGGGCAAGCGCAACACGGCGGGTGCTCGGGTCCTGAGCTGACGTGCACCGGGCAACGGGGCGCTGACCTGCGGGTTCGCGCCCCGTTTCGGGTTAAGGGACCCCCGGTTCACGGCCCCGAGAAGGGGTCGTGTAACTTATTCCAAGTCAGCGCGACACGGACTGGGAACACCGGGCCGGGCCTGACACGGGGTTGCGAACCAAGCTCCTGTCTCCGGATGGTAGAGTGGGCGCCCCGAACGGGAAACCAAGAAAAGCAGAGGCGAGCTTCGCTGCTCGCGGACGTGGACGCGGTTTTCCACCCAGAATTTGATTGAAAATAGCGCTTGGTACGCTGCCGGGCAGAATAGTGAGCCGATATTTCGGCGGCCATCGGATAAGGGATACCCCCCGGTGAGACCGAAAAATCGACCTGCTAGTCTTCACTACAGCGAAAGCGCGAACTAAAAGAAATGACTCCCCGGAGTTCGCGGGCCTGATGGCTTGTGGCGATGGTGTGGGTGTGTTCTTTGAGAACTC
>NZ_JASAOF010000006.1 GCF_029952525.1 Saccharopolyspora ipomoeae | reverse complement strand
GCACCCAGAGCGACCAGAGTCTCGATCAGCACAGCCGTCTGCACCGTCATGTGCAACGAACCCGCGATCCGCGCACCCTTCAACGGCTGCGACGCCGCGTACTCGGCGCGGGTGGCCATCAGACCCGGCATCTCGTGCTCCGCCAGGCGGATCTGGTGACGACCCGCCTCCGCCAGCTTCAGGTCGCGCACGGCGAACTCCAGTCCGCCCACCTGCTGAAGCTTCACGCTCATGATTCCTCTTCTCGCATAGCACGATTCATCGACAACTCAGTCCACAGCGGACCCATCAGGTGGAAGACGCCGACCGCGGTCGCGCGCAGGCGGCACGACGCCGGAGACTCCACGGCGTTCGCACGTCGGCCGGTGGCCGCGATCCCCCTCGCGACATCAAAAAAGGCACCTCCGTCAGGAGGCGCCCTTACCGTGCTGTCCCTTTACCCCGCCGGCCGAGCGTGGCGGACGTGACGTCCGTTGCAGCGCCTCTCAGCCAGCGGTCGCGCCCCGGATCGGAGCGCATCGAGTCGGTCGAACCCGGCGTGCTGAAAATTCTGGTGACCGCCGACCGCTTTGTCAACCGCCCAACCGGCCGCGCGGGGCGCGAAACCGCGCCGGACCTCGGCCTTCCCGATTTTCACCGGAAGAGGTGATTTCCGCGTGAGGCGCCGTCGCGTCGTCAAGGTCGGCCGCCATGAACGCGATAAACATTCTTGACCATCCATTGAGATCACAGTTGAAGAATGCGGCGCTCATGACACTTGTTGGCGGCTTCCGTGAAGTGAACGAGACCGAGGTGCTCCCGACCGGCCGACAGGCGGCACCCACACCTGAGGACCACGGCCCGGCGATAGCCATGCGGACGTTCTTCACGCCTCCGTTCGCCAGCCTGCCCGTCGATCTCTACGCGAAGATCGAGGACGGCGCGGCCACCCGGCACCGCGGCGCGGTCACGGTTCACCCGCACAGCACCGTCTCCACCTCGACCTACTTCGGGCGCTTCCCCGCCAGCTACTGGCAGCGCTGGACCGCCGTCACCGAGGTGACCGTGCGGGCCAGCGTCAGCGGCGCCGGGATCGTGCGCGTCATGGCCTCCGACTCCCGGGGCGGCACCCGCACGCTGCACACCGCGCGCGTCGCGGGCACCACCGAGACGCGCGCGCAGTGGACCGTGGGCATCGGCAAGTTCGTCGACGGCGGCGCGATCTGGCTGGAGCTGATCACCGAGGCCGACCCGCTGCAGGTCGCCGACGTCGAGTGGCTGGTCCCCCACCCGCACCGCAGCCGCCCCACCACCGCCGTGCTGTGCACGCACAACAGGCCCGACGACTGCCTGAACACGCTGCGCGCGCTGGCCGCCGACCCGGCCGCGATGAGCGCGCTGTCGGACGTCTACGTGGTCGACCAGGGCGACGACACCCTCGAATCGCGCGAGCCGTTCGAGTCGGTTCGCGACATGTTCGGCGGCCGGATGCACTACGTGCGCCAGCGCAACCTCGGCGGCGCGGGCGGTTTCACCCGCGGCCTGCACGAGTCGCTCGCCGACGACGACGCCGTGCTCAACACCCTGTTCATGGACGACGACATCCTGCTGGAGCCGGACACGGTGGTGCGGATGACGACGTTCGCCGACTCGGCCGTGGAACCGACCGTCGTCGGGTCGCAGATGCTGCAGCTGCTGCACCCGTACCAGATCCACGTCTCCGCCGAGCACGCCCGGTTCACCACCATCGAGCCCGGCCTGGCCGTGGACGGCGGTCTCGACCGCGCCGACCTGACCGAGCAGCTGCAGGACCGGCGCGTCGACGCCGACTACAACGCGTGGTGGTGCTGCCTGCTGCCCTCGGAGATCGTGCGCGACGCGGGCTACCCCATCCCGATGTTCTTCCAGTGGGACGACGTGGAGTTCGGCTACCGCATCCGGGGCCGGGGCCACGCGACCGTGACGCTGCCCGGCGCGGCGGTGTGGCACGCCGACTTCGACTGGAAGGACGAGGAGAGCTGGGTCCGGTACTTCACCCTGCGCAACGCGCTGATCATCGACGCGCTGCACGGCGACTTCAGCGGCGCGGCGAGCGCGAAGGTCTTCCTGCGCTGGACCGCCGAGTGCCTGGTGTCGATGCGCTACGCCCAGGCCGAGGTGCTGATCGCCGCGGTCGAGGACTTCCTGGCCGGTCCCGAGGTCCTGCGCGACGGTGACGCGGACACGCTCGGCCGGATCGCGCGGATCCGCGCCGCCCACCCCGAGACCGCGCGGTACGCGCCCTCGCAGGTGCCGGGGCTGCGCGGGGCCTCGCGGCCCATCGCCAAGGCCGGACCGCACCCGGCGCGCCGTCGGCTGGTGCTGGCAAAGCGCCTGGTCTGGCACCTGCGCGGCAAGGTCGGCGGTGCCGCCTCCATCCCGTCCGGCGACGCCCACTGGTGGCACGTCGGGTTGTTCGAGACCGCGGTGGTCACCGACGCCTCCCAGGAATCGGTGTCGGTCCGCCGGGTCGACCGCGACGAGCTCCGTCGCATCGGCGCGAAGGCCCTGCGCACGGCGCTGCGGCTGCGCCGCGAAGGAGACCGGGCGCGGGGTGCGTGGCGCGACGGCCACCGCGCGCTCACCGACAGGACGAACTGGACCCGCCTGTTCCAGCTCGACGAAACCAACGCTGCCAAGGAGTAGATCGTGAACATGCTGTCCCGCGTCCTCAACCCCGTGCGGGTCGCCGCACGGGAGAAGTTGCAGCGTGCGGTGTCCGAGGCCGTCGCGGGCGTGGTCCGCCCCGAGGTCGACCGCGCGGTCAACGCCACCCGCGACTTCGAGATGCGCTCGCGCCGCGACCTGTTCGCCGCGGGTGAGCGCGACGCCGCGGTGTCCACCGCGCGGCTGGTGCACCAGGAGATGGCCTCGGCGCGGATGCTGCCGGACCCCATCGCCACCCTCAACCACGCGCTGTCGCTGGCCCCGGCCGAGGGCATGGCCCTGGAGTTCGGCGTGTACTCCGGCAAGACGCTCACCGAGATCGCCCGCTCCCGCAAGGGCGTCGACGTCTACGGCTTCGACTCCTTCGAGGGCCTGCCGGAGCACTGGCGCGCCGGGTTCCCGGAGGGCACGTTCGGCGGCGAGATGCTGCCGGACGGGCCGCCGCAGGTCGAGGGCGCCGAGCTGGTCGTCGGCTGGTTCGACCAGACGCTGCCGCGCTTCCTGGACGCCCACCCGGGCCCGGTGGCGTTCCTGCACGTCGACTGCGACATCTACTCGTCCACCAAGACGGTGCTGGAGCTGGTGGGCCCGCGGCTGCGCAAGGGCAGCGTCGTGGTGTTCGACGAGTTCTTCAACTACCCGGGTTGGCAGTTCGGCGAGTACCGCGCGTGGGGCGAGCACGTCGACGCGACCGGTTGGAAGTTCTCGTACGAAGCGTTCACCATCGACAACGAGCAGGTGGCCGTCCGGCTGACCGACGTCGGCCCTGGCGTGGACATCGACAGGTTCGCCCGCGCCCCGCAGGCCGCGGTGCAGCACAGCTGATCCGCTCGTCCCGCCCGCCCGGGTACCGGGCGGGCGGGCAGCCCGAGCAGCGCGCGCACGGAAGGCCGACTAGGGTGTCGGCGGCGTTCGCCTGGGAAGCGGAGGGCCATGGTTGAGAGCTACCGGTTGGACGACGCGGCCGGTCTGGACGAGGGGCTCCGCGACCTGGCCTGCCGGGTCAACCGCGCCGCCGCCTGGTCGTACCGGTTCTCCGACGGCGAGCTGCACTGGTCGGCGGGCATGGCGGGGCTGCTGCAGGTCGGCGAGGACGACCGGGAGCAGATCCGGACCCGCCTGCTGGAGCTGGTCTCGCCGCTGGTGCACTCCGCCGAGACCCGCCAGGCCCCGGACTCGCAAGCCCTGGAGGAGCCGTTCCTGACGGCCTCGGGCGAGGCGCGCTCGGCGTTCCTGCGCTGCAGCACCACCCACTACCGGGGGGAGAGGTGCCTGGTCGGGATCGCCGTGGACGCGGCGCCGCCGTTGCGCGACCAGCGGCTGGACACCGACATCGCCGACCGCTACCGGCGGCTCATCGAGCTCAACCCGGACGCCGTGTGCGTGCACCAGGACGGGGTCACCGTCTACGTCAACCCGGCGGGCGTGCGGATGATGCGCGCCTCCTCCCCCGACGAGGTCGTCGGGCATCCCATCACCAAGTTCGTCGCCGAGCACTCCCGGGCGGGGTTGTTCTCGCGGTTGTCGGTGGCCAACGAGCCGGGGACGACGACCGAGCCGGCCGAGGCCGAGATGATCCGGGTCGACGGCTCGCGGATGCTGGTCGAGTCGGTCGCGGTGCGCACCAGCTGGCACGGGCGGCCGGCGTTCCAGGTGATCCTGCACGACGTGACCGCGCAGCGGGCCGCGGAGGCGGCGCTGCGGTACCAGGCGGCGCTGGTGGAGCACGTCAGCAACGCCATCATCGCCACGTCCTGGGACGGCGTGGTGACCAGCTGGAACCCCGCCGCCGAGATGATCTACGGGTACTCCGCGGAGCAGGCGCGCGGCCGCCCGGTCGGCGAGGTGGTGGGCGCCCGGATCGACCCGGCGGCGCTGCTGACGGTGGGCGGGACGACCGAGGCCAAGCACCGGCACGCCGACGGCTCGCCGGTGCTGGTGCGGATCTCGGCGGCGGAGATGAGCAACGGCTACGTGCTGGTGTGCGCCGACGAGACGGCGCGGCGCACGGCCGAGCAGCGCTACGCGACGGTGGTCAGCCTGCTCGACGAGGGGGTGCTGATCATCGATGAGGGCGGCCGGATCGTCACGACCAACCCGGCCGCGGCCGCGATCCTGGGCTTCCGGGAGGAGGAGCTGCTGGGCAGCTCGCCGGAGTCGTGGGTGACCTACGACGACGACGGCGAGCAGCTGCCGGAGCCGCCGTCGGTGCGCACGCGCTACAGCGGTGAGCCGGAGAACCGCCGCGTCGCGCGCTTCGAGCGCCGGGACGGCAGCAGCGCGTGGCTGGCGATCTCGGCGCGCTCCCTGACGCCGGAGGACTCGCCGCCGCACCGCACGATGGTGTCGTTCACGGACATCACCGAGCCGCGCGCCTTCCGCAAGCAGCTGGAGCGGGAGGCGACGCACGACCCGCTGACGGGGCTGGCGAACCGGACGATGGTGCTGCGCCGGTTGCAGGCGGCGATGCGCGAGCCGACCGGCACGAAACCGACCGGCGTGATGTTCATCGACCTGGACAAGTTCAAGATCATCAACGATTCGCTGGGGCACGTCGTCGGCGACGAGGTGCTGCGCGTCGCCGGAGAGCGGCTCCGGTCGGTGATGCGGTCCGACGAGCACGTCGGCAGGCACGGCGGCGACGAGTTCGTCGTGCTGGTGCACGACGAGCAGGACTCGGGACGCCTGCACGCGCTGGCCGAGCGGATCCGGCGGCGGCTCACCGAGCCGATCCTGGTCGACGGCAGGCACCTGCACGTCGACGCCAGCATCGGCATCGTCCTGGTCCCGCCCGGCGACACGCGCACCGCCGAGGACGTGCTGCGCGACGCCGACGTGGCGATGTACGAGGCCAAGACGCGCGGGCGCGGCCGGGTGGCGTTCTTCGACGTGCAGCTGCGCGAGCGGCTGCAGCGCTACCTGGAGCTGGAGCAGGACCTGCGCTCGGCGGTCGACCGGGGCGAGCTGTGGCTGGCCTACCAGCCGATCGTGAACCTGCACTCCAACCGGGTCGCCGCGGTCGAGGGGCTGCTGCGCTGGACCCACCCGGAGCACGGGACGGTCTCGCCGGAGGAGTTCATCCCGATGGCCGAGGAGAGCGACCTGATCCACCACATCGGCAGCTGGGTGCTGTCCACGGCGGTGAAGCAGATCTCGGAGTTCCGCTCGCGCTTCGACCTCGACCTGCGGGTGAAGGCGAACCTGTCGGTGCGCCAGCTGGAGGACCCGGCGCTGCCGGAGGCGGTGGACCAGGCGCTGCGCAGTTCCGGGTTGCCGGCCCGGTCGCTGTCGCTGGAGATCACCGAGAGCGCGCTGATGCACGACCCGACCACGGCCGCGCACATGCTCCAGGAGCTGCGGCGGTACGGGGTGCGACTGGCCATCGACGACTTCGGCACCGGCTACTCCTCGCTGGCGCAGTTGCTGCGGTTGCCGCTGGACTCGCTGAAGATCGACCGGTCGTTCATCAACGACATCGCGCACTCGCACGACTCGGAGGCGCTGGTCACCAGCATCATGGCGATGGCCCACGCGGTCGATCTGGGCGTCATCGCCGAGGGCGTGGAGAACCCCGCGCAGCTGGCGGTGCTGCGCAGGCTCGGCTGCGACCAGGCCCAGGGCTACTACCTGGGCCGCCCGTCGCCGGTCCAGGAGCTGGCGGGCACCATCGAGGTCGCCAACCGGCGGGCCATCATCGAGTGAGGCGGGTTGCGTCGCGCAACCCGCTATCCTCGGCGGCATGCGGCGCACGTCCCTGGCTCACTGGCCCTGCTCGATCGCGCGGGCCCTGGACCTGCTCGGCGATCAGTGGACCCCGCTGGTGCTGCGGGAGGCGTTCTACGGCGTCCGGCGCTTCGACGACTTCCAGACCTCGCTGGGCATCGCCCGCAACACCCTCGCCGAGCGGCTGCGCCGCCTGGTGGACGAGGGCCTGCTCGACAAGCGCGCCTACCAGGACGAACCGCCGCGCTACGACTACGTGCTGACCGAGAAGGGCCGCGACTTCTACAGCGTGCTGGCGGCCATGGCCCGCTGGGGCGACCGGTGGCTGTCGGGCGCCGAGGGCGTCCCGGTGGTGCTGCACCACGAGCGCTGCGGCCACGACACCCACGCCGAGGTGGTCTGCGCGGCCTGCCGCGAACCGCTGCGCGCGGAGGACACCGCGGCCCGGCTCGGCCCGGGTTACCCGCCCCGCCTGGCCGAGCGCCCGGACGTCAAGCGCCGCTTCGGCTGAGCCTCAGAGGTCCCGGACGAGGTCCAGTGCGCGGCCGAGGGTCGTCAGCCGCTCCTCAAGGTCCTCCCCCGCCGGGTAGAAGCGGACGGTGCGCACGCCGGTGTCGCGCCAGACGCGCAACCGCTCGCGGACCATCTCCTCGGTGCCGATCAAGGTGGTGGCCAGCACCATCTCGTCGGTGACGAGGGCC
This sequence comes from Saccharopolyspora ipomoeae, assembly GCF_029952525.1. Classification (GTDB taxonomy): domain Bacteria; phylum Actinomycetota; class Actinomycetes; order Mycobacteriales; family Pseudonocardiaceae; genus Saccharopolyspora; species Saccharopolyspora ipomoeae. The sequence continues at coordinate 235,865 of NZ_JASAOF010000006.1, read as the reverse complement.
GCTGCCCCGTCGCGGTCGCCCGCCTGCCAGCGCTCGCGCACTGCTTCGGCCGCTTCCCGCCAGCCCTGGCGGGCGTAGGCGCGGTTGTAGAAGTTGGTGGTGGCCGAACCCATGCCGCCGAGGGAGAACGCCAGCTGCTCCTTGCGCCCGGCGAGCATGTCGCGCAGTTCGGCGGGGTCGGTGGCGAAGGCGACCTCGGCGCCCTGGCAGATGTCCAGGTCGGCGCGGGTGCGCCCGGCGCGGGCCAGACCCGCGTCGAGGTGTTCGAAGTAGGCGTCGGCACCTTCCGGCACGAAGCTGGTCCCCAACCAGCCGTCGGCGATCTCCCCGGTCAGCTCCAGCATCTTCGGCGACAGCGTCGCCAGGTGGATCGGCACCTGCACCGGTGGGATCGACACGCGCATCGGCCGGGATTCGCCGGGGCGCGGGATCGTGAAGTGCTCGCCGCTGTGGCGGACCTTCTCCCCGGCGAAGACCTGCCGCACGACCTGCACCGTCTCCCGCATGCGGCCCAGCGGGCGGGCGAAGTCCACGCCGTGCAGCCCCTCGATGACCTGCGGTCCGGACGCGCCGAGGCCCAGGTGGAACCGGCCTTCGGACAGGTGGGCCAGCGTCATCGCGGCCTGGGCGATGGCGACCGGCGTGCGGGTGCCGAGCTGCATGATCCCGGAGCCGAGGCGAATGGTCTCGGTGCGGGCGGCGAGGTAGCCGAGGGTGGACGGGGCGTCCGAGCCCCAGGCTTCGGCGACCCAGCACATGTCCAGGCCGAGCTTCTCGGCTTCGCGGACGAACTCGACGGTCTCGCGCCAGTCGCCGCCGGAGCCCTCGATGGTGGTGGCGGTGCGCATCAGCCGGTCGTCTCGGCGAGCCGCTTGATGCCGGTGAGGTTGGCGGTCATGCCGCGTTCGAAATCGCGCAGGCGGACGAAGACGATCTTCTGCTCCTTGTCCGGCATGCGGTCGATGGCCAGGCTCAGCCCGGAGCGCGCCGGTCCCATCCGACCCCACTGGCTCAGCCGCGTGCCGCCGCCATCGGCCTCCAGCGTGAAGCGCCAGGACGCGGTCGGGTGCTCGGCGTCGCCGACGGCCCAGCCGAAGGCGCGGTGCGGCTCGAACTCGACGACGTGGGAGGTCGTGGTCCACTCCCCCAGCGCGTCGTTGCGGTTGCGGCCGGTGAAGCGGGCGCCGAGCGCCGGCTCGACCGCGCCGTCGAGCCAGGCGACCTCCTGCAGCTCCTCGCTGAAGCGCGCGAGCAGGTGCACGTCGATGACCAGCTCCCACACCCGCTGCGGCAGGGCGTCGATCCAGGTCTCGACCTCGACCGCCGGTCCGTCCGCGTAGCGCGCGCCCGTCCACTCCATGCTCGCGACCTCCTCGTCTTGCGGCGTTGACCAGTAGGGTTGCGTGATGCAACCCGCAATGTCAACTCCTCGACGAGGAAGTGCTCGTCAGGCCGTGCGCGAGGTCGAAGCGGGCACCGGAACGTCCGGGAGCGGGATGTCCGGGAGCGGGACCCGCCGCGCCTTCTCCAGCGCGTGCTTGATGATGACCACCAGCTCCCGGTTCGGCGGCGAGCAGGCGAACGCGGCCCGCGCGTGCTCGCTGACCGCGGCGTGCTCGGACACCTCGATCTCCATGTGACGGAGGACGTGCGTCATGCCGTCGACCTCGGAGAAGCTGTAGGTGATGGTCACCGACGAGGCGCCGTCGAGCCCCCGCGACCGCACGATCCAGCGGCGGCCCGGTTCGGCGTCGAGGATCGCCCAGCGGTTCCCCCGACTCTCCTGCCAGCCGTCGTCGACGGGCCTCCTGCCCGGTGGCACGAGCGTCCACCCCGGATCGGCCACCGGCCGGCCGCCCTCCCAGTTGGCCGGATCGGTGATGTAGCTGTAGACGTCCATGGCCGGGCACGCGATTTCCGTCTCGGCCACCGTCGAATAGAAGGGCATGGCTCAAGCGTCCTTCCACTCAATTCCCCCCGGACGCCCCGCGACCGGATTACCCCCACCGGGTCCATTGTTCGGCCCGAAAGGGAATCAGCAACTCGATCGGCACCCGGTGATCGCGCCACGGGCAGCGATCCGGGACTCGGGCGTGACGCGCGGCACAGCGCTGGGCCAGATCGGAAGCGGTTGAAGCGCAGGGAGTTTCGCCCGCGTCCCTCCGATGCGGACACCCGGCTCCGATCCGGGGACGGCGGAGCCTACCGGATTCGGCGACGGCGGCAAGACCACGAGAGCGCTTCGGATCAAGTCGCTGAACCGTCGCTGACCCGGACCTTCGTTGCGCGAGCAACATCATCTCCCGCACGCCGCGACGTCACCCGGTGGTGCGTCCTTCCAAATCGATTCCGAAGCCCCCGACGGGGTCCGTCGGAACCCGGTGCGGCGGTGCGCGGGACCACGGGGCACGACCCGGCGACCGCCTGCGACCAGCACATGTACCGTGACGTCGAACCCACCGCCCGGCCCGACCGGCGGTGATCCGCAGGAGCGTCCACAGGAGACTTGAGCAGCGATGCAACCGAGTAACGAGCAGGACCGGGCGAAGTGGGCCGCGGGTACGGCCGTCATCGACGCCTACATCCGCGACGGCATGAAGCTCGGCCTGGGCTCGGGCACCACTTCGCACTGGTTCGTCCGCGCGCTGGGCGAGGCCGTGGCCAACGGCCTCGACGTGGTCGGTGTGCCCACCTCGACCAGCACCCGTGACCTGGCGCTCGAGGTCGGCGTGCCGCTGACCACGCTGGCCGAGGTCGGCAAGCTGGACCTCACCGTCGACGGCGCCGACGAGATCGACCCCGCCGGTCACATGATCAAGGGTGGCGGCGCCTGCCTGCTCTGGGAGCGCATCATCGCCGACAACTCGGCGAAGATGGTGTGCGTGGTCGACGAGGGCAAGGCCGTCGACCAGCTCGGCAAGTTCCCGCTGCCGATCGAGGTCGTGCAGTTCGAGTGGCAGGCCACCGAGCGCGCCATCGCCGAGCTGCTGGACTCCCTCGGCCACCCCGGCGTGAAGCTGACCCGCCGCGAGAAGGACGGCGGCCCGCTGGTCACCGACAGCGGCAACTTCATCGTCGACGCCCACCTCGAGGCGATCAAGGACCCGATCGCGCTGGACTCCCAGCTCAACTGGATCCCGGGCGTGGTGGAGAACGGCCTGTTCACCGGCATCGCCGCCGAGGTCGTGATCGGCCGCGGCGACGGCAGCCACGACATCCGCGACGTCTCCGCGACCCCGTCGGCCCGCCCGTCGACCCGCGGACGCTGACGCCGCCACCCGACCGAGGGGCCGTGAGCACCGCTCACGGCCCCTCGTCGCGTCTCAGGTCCCCGCGTAGCAGTACGAGTCCGAGGACGCGTCGCCGCCCTGGAGGCGCACCTGGTGCGCTCGGCGACCCCGGAATTCCTCGCCGTGCACGAAGAAGTCCCGGTCGACGGTCAGCCCGCCGCGCTGCGGGTCGGTGGTGAGCTTGGCCAGCCACGCGCCCACGCCGTCCGGGTAGAACTGGTCGTCCCAGGCACCGTAGAGCGAGTTGGTCAGGTAGATCCGCTGCCCGTCGCGGCTGACCTCCACCATCTGCGGGCCGCCCGCCAGCGGCCGGTCCGGCGCCGAGGGGTGCGGTGCTCGGTCGACGATGCCGCCGAGCCGGACCGAACCGACCTCGCGCGGGTGCGCGGGATCGCTGACGTCGTACTGCTTGAGCTCGCCCGTCCCCCAGCACGAGACGTAGAGGAACCGGTCGTCGACCGAGAGGTTGATGTCGGTGACCAGCGGCGGCACCGCGCCGAAGGGCTGCAGCGCGGGCGGCAGCTGCTCGGTCCCGGCGGGTTCGGCCGGGATCGTGATGACCTTCTCCACGTTCCACCGCTCGCCGTCGCGGAACCAGCGCCACACCGAGGCCGACAGGTCCGCGGTGCTGACCACGACCCCGGCGAACCCCCAGGTCGCGCCCGGGTCGTGGGACGGCCGCAGCTCCAGCACCATCTGGTGCTCCGAGCCGAGGTCGACGCGCTGCACGTGCCTGCCCTCGGCCAGGTCCCAGAAGTGCAGCGCGTGCCCGTACTGCTGGCCCAGCAGCAGTTCGGGCACCAGACCGTCCTCGATCATCGACGGGGTGCCCCACTCGCTGGTGATCAGCGTGTTCTGGTTGAGGTGCCACCAGGCGTCGTAGGCCAGGTGCTGCGGGCCGCGATCGGTCTCCCACGCCCGCACGACCTCGAACGTGTCGTGGTCGAGGACCGCGATCCCTCCCGGTCCCCCGTCGCCGTCGGCGGTACCGAGGCACGACAGGTAGATGCCGTCGGGCCCGCAGTGCAGGGTGTGCGGCCGCGAGTACCCGGCGCGGGCGGCGAGCTCGTCGGCGTCCACGGTGCGCACCAGGTGCGGTTGCGTCGGGTCCGGGTGGGTGTCGTAGACGTGGATGTTCGACGACCGCAGGCCCGGCAGCAGCAGGTAGCGGCGTTGCAGGCCGTCGGTGTGGTGCCCGGCGTGCGCGAACGCGCTGCTGCAGGCGTTCCAGCCGAAGTGGTGCAGCTCGTCGCCGCGGGTGGGCAGGTCCGCCCAGCCCACGACCTGCCCGTACCCGTCGGCGTCGGGGTCGGTGCCGATGACGGCCAGCGCGTCGGGCTGCTCGGCGGCGCGGTCGAAGGTGACGACGTAGGCCAGCGACTCGGGCGGTGCGGCGATCGCCTCGGCCGGACTGCGGTAGAACGTCGGATCCACCGTGGGTGTGCTCATCTCGTCCTCCATCCGGAGATGGCGTTCGGTCCACCCCGAATCGTCCCGCACCTCACCCCTCGGCGAGCGGTGTCCGCATCGTGGGACCACCGCGAGGATCTGTCCAGCCATGCGGCGGAGCCGCATTCTCGTTCACCGCCCTGGCAGCCGGCACCGCCGCAGGTTCTGATCGGCTTCGTGGCGAGTACGCCGGGACGCCGCGTATTGGCATACTCAAGGAGCGGCGCACGGAGTCCACGGAGCCGGTCAGGTTCTGCTACCCGCACCGATGAGCAAGGTGATCCTCGAACACCTACTGGAGGTGCGCGCAGCGCAGCGACGGGTCGAGCCGGTAGGTGATGTCCAGGACTGCGTTCTGGCCGCTCAACCAGGACATCTCCGCTCCCGGGTGCGCGGTGTGCACGATGACCAGGTCCCACCGCCGCGACTCGGCGGCGTCATCGGCTCGCAACGTGGTGTCACCCAACCGGACGGACGGCACGAACGGGTCCGCGTAGGCCACCCGAACCCCCTCCGCGGCCAGGTCCGCCAGCACCTCCAGCGCCGGGGACTCCCGCACGTCGGCGACCCCGGGCTCGTAGGCGACGCCCAGGACGAGCACGTCGGAGCCGGCGAAGGGCTTGCCGCGGTCGGCCAGCAGGTGCCGGGCGCGTTCGACGACCCGGTGCGGGCGGGCCGCGATCGACCCCATCGCGGCGTTCATCAGCGGCGCCGGGAACCGCTGCGCGCGCAGCTGCCACAGCAGGGAGTGCGCGTCGCAGGGGATGCCGCGGCCGGGCCCCGGCTGGAACGGCACGAACCCGTGGGGCTTGGTCGCCGCCGCCTCGATGACCTCGATCGGATCGACCCCGAAGGCGCGGCAGCCGTCGGCGAACTCGTTGATCATCGCCATGTTGACCGCCCGGAAGCTGTTCTGCAGCAGCTCGGTCATCTCCGCGGCTTCCGGTGAGGTGACGGCGTGCACGGCCGGTGCGCCGCGGGCGATCACCGCCTCGGCCCGGCGACCGCATTCCTCGGTCACCCCGCCGATCACGCGCGGGGTCGCGTACCGCTCGGGCCCGTTCACGCCGGGATCGACGTGCTCCGGGCTGAACGCGACGTGCACCTGCTCGCCGACGGTCCAGCCGTTGCGATGGCGCAGCGGCTCGGCGACCAGGTCGCGGGTGCAACCGACGTACGTGGTGGAGGTGAGCACGATCGACTGCCCTTGGACGGCGTTGGCCACCACCGAGGCGCACGCCGCGGTCAGTTCGCGCATGTCCGGCACCAAGCGGCTGTCCACCGGCATGGGCACCGCGATCACCACGGACTCCGCGTCGCTGATCGCCGCGAGGTCGGAGGTCAACTCCATCCGGCCGTCAGCGAGCGCGCGCTCGACTCGCGCGTGATCGGGGGTCGACGGCTCGGCGTCGCGCACCAGCAGCCTGCTCTCATCGACGTTCACACCGGTCACCGCGACTCCGGATTCCACGAGGGACAGCGCGGTCCGCAGACCGACTTCACCCGAACCCACGACCACCGCGTGGACCGACCCCGGCTCCTGCATGATTCCGATCGCTGAACTCGACCGCGTCGCAGTCATATTCGCTTCACCCATGATCGCGGAACCTTCTTGTCCTGTGCATCGGTCGCTGAGAACGCACTGCTATCAGAACGTTTCGCTGAGTAACCGGGGCCGGAACCGGGCGGTTCCCCCGGCGCTTCGCGCAACCCCGATGACCGCCGATGTGCGGGGCTGGGCCGATCCGACCTGCAGAGAAGAGTGCACCAACGTGGTGCCACAAACCAGGGAACAAAGGCCTGATAAGGGACTTCCTCCCCGCTGCCGCGAGAAGCGGGGAGGGCACAATCGGGAAAACGAGTCCGTGATCGGACCCGCACGAGGAGGCCCCATGGATCAGCAAAAGTGGGACCGTCACGACATCGCCGACTACTTGGGAATTCGGGTCGGATCGGTGAACGCTTGGCTCTCCCGGCACAGGATCAGTCCGATCGCGCGGCGACCCGCCGGTCGCGGCGCGCTGGCGAACCTCTACGACGCCGAGGAGATCAAACGCGTTCGGAAAGCCGGTCGCGAGCAGCGGCAGTGAGCCGCACCTGATCACCTCCGGCCCGGTCGTGGCTGCAAACGGACGTACGGCGTCGACTTCGCCCTGAACGGCCCGAGCCGCGCACGAGGAATCGCCCGCCCCCGGAAAGAAGAGAAGCATTTCGTTCCACTTCCGGGATTCCAGAAACGGAGCGGATTCCTCCGCAGCGGGCGGTGGGTTCGACGCTGCCCGTGCCCTGAAATTCGTCGGCCGCGGGGCCGATGAACCTCGCGATGGCCGGGGATCATCCTCTGCCGCAGCACCTTTCCCTCGCGCGCTCCCCCGTGTCGCGCGCCGATTCGGCATTCACTCACCGCATTCTTTCGGTCACGTGGTGTGGCGGGGACTTTTGACACTAGGACGACGCACCAACCTGTTCCACCTTCGATATCGCTATCACAACCTTTCAGCCGAGAACTGAAATGCGTTGCAGCGCCTACTCGAACGGGGGCGGGGATGAGTCATCAACACACGCGGTTGGCCGTGGTCGGGTACGGGTACTGGGGCGCCAAGCACGCACGCGTGTTGAGCAGCGTTCCGGGGGTCGACCTCGTCGTGGTCGACAACGATCCGGGCCGGCGGGAGGAGGCCCGGTGGGGTTGTCCCAACGCCGACCTCACAGGAGATCTCGCCGCAGCGCTCGACTTCGTCGAAGGTGTCGTGGTCGCCACTCCACCTAGGACGCACGGTGAGATCGCGCATCGCGCACTGCGCGCGGGCAAACCCGTGCTGGTCGAGAAACCGCTGGCGACGTCCACATCGGTGGCGAGGTCGCTCGTCGACACGGCGGCCGAGCACGGTGTCCCGCTGATGGTCGGCCACACCTTCGAGTACAACGCGGCGGTGTGGAAGCTGCGGGAGATGATCCACTCGGGCGAGCTCGGACGCGTCCTCTACATCGACACGGCCCGGCTCAACCTCGGGATCTACCAGAACGACGTCGACGTGATCTGGGACCTGGCCCCGCACGATCTGTCGATCATCTCGTTCCTCATGGGGGAACGGCCCGGTTCGGTCGCGGCCTGGGCGCACCGCAGCGTCGGCGCGCGTCATGCCGACGTCGCGTACCTGCGCCTGCAGCTCGAGCAGTCACTCATCCCGGCCTTCGTCCACGTGAGCTGGCTGGACCCGCAGAAGGTTCGGCGCGTGACCGTGGTCGGAGACCGGAAGATGGCCGTCTACAACGACCTGCTCGACGAGGACCGGATCCGGATCTACGACATCGGCGTGGATTCCACCGACCCGGGCGAGCCGGTGGACACGCCGGCGATGCCGGTCACCTACCGCACGGGCGACATCGTGTCGCCGCACGTCGTGTTCCGGGAGCCGCTCCTGGTTCAGGACACCCACTTCATCGACTGCGTCCGCACCGGTGAGCGGCCGTCCACGCCAGGAGAGAGCGGGCTCGACGTGGTCCGGGTGCTCAGCGCCTCCGACGCGGCCCGCAAGAGCGGCCACGAGGTCGCGGTTCGCGAGGAGCACGGCCTCCTCGACGGCCGACAGGTCCTGCTCGCGCGCGCCCAACTCGGTGGGACACCGTCATGAACGAGCCGATTCCCTTCCTGGACGTCGTCGGCGTCAACTCCGACGTGCGCGAGGAGCTCGACATCGCGTGGAAAGCCGTTCTGCAGCACGGGCGTTTCGTGGGCGGACCGGAGGTCGGGATGTTCGAGGAGCAGTTCGCGAGCTACTGCGAGGCCTCCGAGTGCGTCGGGGTCGGCAACGGGACCGACGCGCTGGAACTGATCCTGACCGCGCTGTCGATCGGCGCCGGTGACGAGGTGATCGTCCCGGCCAACACGTTCGCCGCCACGGCCGAGGCGGTCTGCTCGGCAGGCGCTCGACCGAGGTTCGTGGACGTCGAGCCCGGCACGCTGCTCATCGATCCCGATGCGGCGGACGCGGCGGTGAACTCGCGGACGGCGGCGATCGTCGGGGTGCACCTCTTCGGCCAGATGATCGACGTGCCCCGGGTCGCGGCCGTGGCCCGACGGCACTCGCTCGCGCTGCTCGAAGATGCCGCACAAGCGCACGGCGCCCGGTTCGCCGGCCGGCGGGCCGGAAGCGTCGGCACAGCAGCGGCCTTCAGCTTCTACCCGGGCAAGAATCTCGGAGCCCTCGGGGACGCGGGAGCCGTTGTCACGCACGACCGTTCGGTCGCCGACCGAGTGCGCAGGCTCGCGAACCACGGCTCCGCACCGGGGAACCGTCACGTGCACCGCGAACGCGGCCGCAACAGCCGCCTCGACAGCATCCAGGCGGCAGCCCTGTCGGCCAAGCTCCCGATGCTGGACGACGACAACCGGCGACGGTCGGCGTTGATGGAGGCCTACGCGGCGCTGCTGCCCGCCTCCTGCGCCCCGGTCGCCGTATCACCCGAGGCGCAGTCCGCGCACCACCTGGCCGTGGTGCGGACCGCGCAGCGGGAGCGGGCGGTGTCCGCACTGGACTCCGCGGGGATCGGTTGGGGCGTGCACTACCCCGTTCCCTGCCACCTGCAGCCCGCTTTCTCCGCGTTTCGCGAGCAGTTGCCGACGGTCGAGAAGGCCGCCGAGCAGATCCTGTCCCTGCCGATCTCGCCGACGTTGGGCCAAGCCGACGTCGCACGAATCTGTGAAGCATTGCGAGGTGTCACCTCATGACCAGCACCGGATCCGATCGAGGACAGCCGCGGACCGAACCGGACGGGAACGCGAACAACTCGTCCGTCGAACGCTGGCATCGTTACGAGCCCTGGGAGGCGGATCGGGCACGGGTACCCACCCGGGACCGGGACACCGCCGCGCACACTCTCTTTCGCGCGATCTCCCCACGTCGCCTGTTCGCGTTGATCCTGGCGATAGTGATGTTCGGGGCGGCCGCCGGATTCGGCGGCGCCCTGCTGTGGCCGAAGGAGTACGCGGCCCGGGCCGACATCCTGTACGAGATCAGCACGGAGAAGCCGACGGGCTTCCTGCGCGAGGACCGCAGCCTGACCACCCAACTGGTCACCCTCCGAAGCAGGCAGGTGCTCGGTCCGGTCGCCGTCGCCAACGGTGTCCCCGTCGAGAACATCGAGAAGCAGGTCACCATCTCACTGCTGGACAGCAGCGAGATCATCCAGGTGGAAGCCCGAGCGGGAGACCGCGACACCGCGCAGAACCTCACCCGCGACATCGTCGACCGCTATCAGCAGGTCGTGCGCACCCAGGACGGCAACCAGGCCGCGGGTTACCTGAACACGCAGCTGAGCCAGGTGCAGGGCGGGCTCGCCAAGGCCCGCACGGACCTGGAATCCCAGCGGGCCCAACAGGCTTACAGCGGGATCGGGACCGCGAAGCTGGCCGCGGCCGAGGCCCAGGTGCAGGACCTGAGCGATCGGGAGCAGAACTTGCGGCGGCAGCTCGACGAGATCACGGTCGCGCAGATGGACGCGCCCCGGACCGAGGTCGTCGTCCCGCCGTACGGCGTGCCCGACCCGGTGAGCCCACGACCGGTCTTCGCCGCCGTCTCCGGTGCGCTCGCGGCCTTCGTCGTCGCGCTGCTGACGGTCGCGGTCATCGTTCACCGGCGCACGCGGACGAGCGGGGCCGAGTGATGTTGCGCTCCCGCCCGCTCGGGCCCTTCGTCACCACGGCTGCACGTCGTTCCGCCGTCGTCGCGGGATGGACGCTGATCAGCCGGGCGACGGGGCTGGGCCGCGTGGTCGTGATCGGGGCCGTGCTCGGGCCGACCTTCTTCGCGAACACGTTCGTCGCCACCAACGTCGTTCCCAACATCGTCTTCTCGGCGGTGGCGGGACAGGCGCTCGGGCTCGTGGTCGTTCCGGCCGTCGTCAGCGCGTCGTCGCGCGGGCGGCGCGGGCATGCCGCGGAACTGCTCGGCGGTGTGGGAGCGTGCCTTCTCACGGCGGCCGGAGCGGTGACCGCGCTCCTGCTCCTGGCCTCCCCCCTGCTGGCGTGGTCGCTGACCTTCGGCATCGCCGACCCCGTCGTCGCGGGGCAGGCCCAGGGCATCGCGGTGCTGCTGATCCTCCTGGTCAGTCCGCAGGTCGTGCTGTACACGATGGCCGCTCTGGGCGCCGCCGCCCAGCAGTCCCGAGAGCGGTTCGTCCTCGCGGCGGCCGCGCCGGCGGTGGAGAACGTCGTCCTGATCGCGATCGTCGTCATCGCCGGCGCCACGTGGGGTACCGGTCAGGAGGCCGGTGGAATCCCGCTCGGTTTCCTCCTGACGCTCGGGGTGGGCAGCACCGCCGCGGTCGCCGTCCACACCGGACTGCAGCTGTACGGCGCCGCGCGGTGCGGTCTGGCGGTCCGGCCGTTCCGGAAGTGGTGGCGCGACCCCGCCACGATGCGGGTCGCGCGGCGGCTCCGCGGTTCCCTCGCGGTACCCGCCTCCCCGATGATCGGGATGTACGCGCTGCTCATCATCGCGGCGACCGTTCCCGGCGGCGTGGTCGTCGTCCAGCTCGCGTACGCCCTCTTCCAGTTCCCGCTCGCGCTGGGGGCGCGTGCCGTCTCGATCGCCGTGCTGCCCGAGATGTCGGGCAGCTACGAACGCGACGACCGCGCCGCCTTCGCCGCCTCGTGGCGTCAAGCGCTGACCTACGCCACCGTGACCGGCGTGCCCGCGGCGGTGCTGCTGCTGGTGCTGAGTGATCCGGTGGCCCGCGTGCTCGCCAACGGCGAGATGCGGTCGCCCGACGTGATCGTCCGGTTCGCCGCGTGCATCACCGTCGTCGCGGTGGCGCAGCTCGCGGCCGGGCTGCACCAGATCGGACGCCAGGGGTTGTTCGCGCGCATCGATGTCGCCGGACCGAGGAACGCGAGCCTGGCTCTGTTGCTCGTGACGGTGACGGTCGCCGCGTCGGCGCTGGTGGTCCCGCCCGGAACGGGGCGCCTGGTCATCCTGTGCGTCGCGTTGCTGCTCGGGGAGCTCGCGGGAGCGGTGATCACGCTCGTCCGGCTCTGGCGCGCCATCCGGCCCGAGAAGTTCGCCGATCCGGCGCACATCGGGGTCTCGGTGATCGCCGCGGCGGCGATGCTGCCCGTCGTCGGGGCCGGCTGGTGGCTGCTGGACACCAGCGACCTCGGCACCGTCGCCGAGTTCGGCGTGCTCGTCGCGTGCGGACTGCTGTCCTTGGCCGCTTTCACCGGAGCTGCCCGCTTCAGGCTGCTCCGCATGTCGGGAGGTGCGACATGATCTCGTTGGTCCGCGACGGAACACCGCGAGCGGGCGTTCGCGGAGACCGTCGGCTGGTCGCGTTGGCCGTCGTCGCGGCGGTCGCGCTCGGGGCGTTGTCGATCGTGGGCGGGTTGCTCGTGTTCGCGACGCTCGTGATCGTCGGGCTGTTCGCCGCCTGCGCCTACCGCCCGGTGTTCGCCCCCTACCTCTACCTCGTCACGTTGCCGTTCCTGGCCGGGATCGAACGCGGCGCGCTGGTGCCGATCGCGCGCCCGAACGAAGCCCTGCTGGCCGTGCTGCTGGCGGGCGCTTGCACCGGCGGACTCGTGAGGTACCTGCGCGGTGATTCCGTGCGGCTGCGACTGCGTCCGCTGGACGTGCCGCTGGGCTGCCTGGTGCTGCTGGCCACGGTGTGGCCGCTCGCCTCCATGATGCTGCGCGGGCAGAGCCCGCTGGGCTCGGACCTGTCGGCCGTCCTGCCGATGTGCAAGCTCGCGGCGCTGTTCCTGCTGGTGCGCATGACCGTGCGAACCGACGCGCAGCTGCTGCGATGCACCCGTCTGATCATCTGGCCGGGTGTCGTCATCGCCGTGGTGGCGATCCTGCAGACGCTCAACGTCGGTCCCGTGCTGGACCTGCTCGCCGGGTGGTGGGCCACGGACAACGGCGGGCTCTCCTCGCGGGGCACGACGACGCTCGGTTCGTCGATCGCCACCGGTGACTACATCATCATCTGCCTGAGCCTGGTGATCTGCTGCTCGCTGCGCGGTCTGCTCGCCAAGCGGGAAGCGCTCGTCGCCGGCTTCGTCCTCGGAGCGGGAGTGCTGGCGGCCGGGCAGTTCTCCACGTGGATCGCGGCCGCGGTCGCGGTGGTGGTGATCCTGCGGAGGTACCCGCAGCTGCGGCGGCGCGCCGTGAAGTTCCTGCCGGTGGTGGGGGTCGCCGTGCTGGTCGGCGCGCCCGCGTTCCTCGGCCGGATGTCGGACTTCTCGGAGGGCTTCACCGTGCCCCGCAGCTGGTTGGGGCGCTGGGACAACATCACCCACTTCTACCTGCCCCGGCTCGACGACTTCGGCTTCGTGCTCGGCGTCTCCCCGGACTCGGTGCTCCCCGCTCCGGAGACCTGGCGCGATCTGATCTACCTCGAGAGCGGGTACCTGCAGCTGCTGTGGGTGGGCGGTCTGCCGCTCCTCGCGGCGTTCATCTGGCTCTCGGTGGCGGTTCTGACCACGACGTCGCGGTTGCGGACGCGCCTGGACACCACCGGCGCCTTCGCAGCGACTCTGGAGATCGCGTGGTGGGTCGTCCTGGTGCTCTCGATCATCGACATCCACCTGGTGCTGCGGGGGTCCGGCGATCTCCTCTTCGTGCTCCTCGCGGTGGTTTCGGGCAGGTGCACCCGTGAACGCTCATGACCTGCCCGCCCGACGGCGATTCGACCCACCTCAGTGGACCGACGTGGTCCTCGCGAGCCTGGCGCTGGCGGTGCTCGCACTACCGATGTTCGTCATCGGCGCGCTCGTGAGGCTGACGAGCCCCGGCCCCGCCCTGCTGCGGCAGCGCCGCGTCGGCCTCGCGGGTGAAGCGTTCACCCTCTACAAGTTCCGCACCATGCGCCTCGGCGGCAGCGACACCGCGCACCGGGAGCTCATCGCTCGCGAGCTGCGCGGTGAGGACACCTCGATCGACGGGAGCTGCAAGCTCGACGCCGATCCGAGGATCACCCGCTTCGGATCGTGGCTGCGCAGGACCAGCCTGGACGAGCTCCCCCAGCTGATCAACGTGATCCGCGGGGAGATGGCGCTGGTCGGCCCGCGGCCCTGCCTGGAGTGGGAAGCGGAGATGTTCCCCGCGACCTACGCGGCGCGGTTCACCGTCCGGCCCGGTTTGACCGGGCTCTGGCAGGTCAGCGGGAGGAGCACGATGGGGACTCTCCAGATGTTGCAGCTGGACCTCACCTACGTCCGGCAGCGCGGTTTCTGGAGCGACGTCGTGATCCTCGCCCGAACGGTGCCTTCGGTGCTGCGCGGAGGTGGTTCGCGATGACCACGCTGTTCGTGGCGACGACCGGAGGCCACCTCGCCCAGCTGGACAAGCTGGCGCAACGCGTTCCTCCCGACGGCACCGCGCTGTGGGTGACCCCCGACTCCACGCAGGGCCGGTCCTTGCTGACCGACCGGGATGCCGAGTTCACCCACGTCGTCCCGGGCCGCAGCGTGTCGGGTGTGCTGCGGTGCCTGCCGATCGCCCACCGGATCTGGCGGAACCGGGAGGTGACGCGGGCCATCTCAACGGGTTCCGGAATCGCGCTGGGGTTCCTCCCGTACCTGGCGGCGCGCGGCGTCGAGTGCCACTACGTCGAGAGCGCGGCCAGGGTCACCAGCCCCTCGCTCACCGGGCGGATCATGCGGTGGGTGCCCGGTGTGCGCTGCTACACCCAGCACCCCGGATGGGCCTCGCGCCACTGGCACTACGGGGGCAGCCAGTTCGACTGCTACGCACCGGTACCGGCGCACCGCGATCGCCGCGGTCCGATCCGTGTCCTGGTCACCGTGGGGACGTCGAACTTCCCGTTCAGGCGGATGCTCGACCCGCTCGTGCGGCTGCTCGGGCCGCAGGGCGAGCTGAGCACCACCACGGGATCGACCGTGGAAGTGCTGTGGCAAACGGGTTCCACACCGGTCGACGGGTTGCCGATCGACGGGGTCCGGTACCTGTCGGGTCCTGATCTGGAGCGCGCCCTGTCGGTGGCGGACATCGTGATCAGCCATGCCGGCACCGGGTCGGCGATGGCGGCGTTCGAGGCGGGGCTGAAGCCCGTCCTCGTCACCCGCCTGCACGAGTACGGCGAAGCCAGCGACGACCACCAGGGTCAGCTGGCCGAGGAGCTGCGGCGGCGTGGTTTGGCGTCGTACCGACGGGACGGGGCGGTCGGCGTCGCCGAGCTGACCGCGAGCATGTCCTGGTCGGTTCGGCGCGTCGACGAACCGAGCCCGTTCAGCCTCCTCCCGCGGAACGAGAGGAGTGGTCGGCGATGACGCTCACTGCGGGCGAGGTCGTGCGGGTCGACCCGCGCCGGGACGACCGATGGCGGGAGTTGGCGCTGAGCGCGTCCGGTGGACCGTTCGTGTCCCCACCGTGGATCCGCGCGCTGTGCGCGACCTACGGATTCACCCCGACGGCCAGGATCGCGCTCGACGCCGGGGGCGAACCGGCCGCCGGGCTGGCCTGGATCCCGGTGTCGGACGCCCGAGGACGGCGGGTGTGCAGCCTCCCGTTCTCCGACTGGGCGGATCCGATCATGCCGGACGCGGCGACCTGGAACGCGCTGACCGCCGACGTGCTCGCGCCGGGTGAGCGCTTCAGCGTGCGGTGTTCGAAGGACTCGGTTCCCCTCCAGGACGCACGCCTCGAGGTGGTCGACGAGTCGGTCCGGCAAGGCTGTCGCCTCGACGTGCCCGTGCCGGAGCTGTACGAGCGCATCGGGTCCGCTGCCCGGCGCAGCATCACCAGGTCCGAGCGGCGGGGCGTGCGGATCGAGATCGACACCGGTCTGGACGGGGTGCGGCGGTTCCACCGGCTGCAGGTGGCGCTGCGCAAGGTCAAGTTCCGGATGCTGGCGCAGCCCGTCGAGTTCTTCGAGCGGATCTGGGAGGCGTTCGCCCCGGAGCAGGGCGTGACGACGATGCTGGCGTACCCGCCCGGGGACGCGGAACCGGTGGCGGGTGTGGTGTTCCTGCGGTGGAACGGCGCGCTGTACGCCAAGTTCATGGCGTCGTTGCCCGGTTCCCTCGATGACAGGCCGAACGACGCGCTGTACTGGGCGGGAATCCGCTGGGCGGCGCAGCAGGGGCTGCGGACGGTCGACTGGGGCATCAGCGGACTCGACCAGCCCGGCCTGCAGCGGTTCAAGCGCAAGTACTCCACGCACGAGTCACGGGTCGTGACGCTGCGCTCCCGAGGGGAGCCCTCCCCCGCGGAGATCGAGGTCGGGTCGACCTTGAACGCGATCACGCTGCTGCTCACCGAGGACTCCGTCCCGGACGAGGTCACGGCGCGCGCCGGCGCCGAGCTGTACCACTACTTCTGCTAGGAGCGGCGACATGTCGTGCGATCACCGACGCTGCCTCACCCGGGCGCTGCCGCCCGCGGGGTCGTCCGCGTCAGAAGCGCTGGTTCCCCTCGAGGCGCAGGCCCGGCCGCGAGCTCTCGTCCACCTCGACCATCGGGTAGTCACCGCGGAAGCGGTTGCCGACGACCGTCGCGGACGTCGAACCGTCCGCGATGTACACGCCGTTGACCAGGTCCGGGCCCGAGATCTCGTTGTCCTGCACCGTGATCTCGGGGAACCACCGGACGAGCACGGCCTGCGACCCGTTGACGGCGCAGGTGTTGCCGACGAACCGCACCGAGCGGGAGCGGCCGATGGCGCCGGTCTGCCCGGCCTCCTCCGCCGTGGCGATCAGGCACTGGTGATCGACGTTGAGGCAGCTGTTCCCGGAGATCTCCACGTCGACCGTCGGCGGGCTGCTGTTGTCGTAGGTCTGGAAGCAGTCGGTGTGCGGCGGTTCGGGGTAACCGTCGTCGGAGATGTCGTGAACCTTGTTGGCGCTGATCCGATGTCCGGTGCCGAAGAACCGGATCCCGTCGGCGTCGTTCGACTCCCGCATCACCGAACCGCTCACGTCGTTGCGCAGCAACGAGATACGCTCGCCCTCGATCCTGATCCCGGTGCCGTCCGCCTCGCGCACGACGTTGTCCTCGATCTCCGCGTCGGTGCACTCGCAGCCGATGCCGTCGTCGTGCGCGCGCAGCACTTCGTTCCCCCGCGCGGTGATGCCCGTCCCGGTGAGCGCCAGTCCGTCGCCGTCGGCGGTGGTGAAGCCGTCGACGACCACGTGGTCGGCGTCCACCGACACCGAACCCACGGCGGTGTCCCGACCGACCAGCACGATCGGTTGCTCCGGAGTCCCCGAGGCCGACGCCTCCAAGTCGGCGCCGCGGAGGCCGTCGCCCGAGAAGCACAGCGTCTGACCGGGTGCGGCCTGATCGAGCAGAGCGCGGGCCTGCTCCTGGTCGGTCGCGGTGCGCGTGCAGGTGACGGGGGGTGGGTCTCGCGGAGGCTCGGCCGCCGCGGCCGGACCTCGCTCCGGCCGGGACGGTGCCTCGGGCTCGCCCCCACCACCGGTGCACGCGCCTGCGAGCAGCGCCGTCGTCGTCCCCACGACCGCGATCAACATCTTGACGCTCATGGTTTCCCTCCCCGCCCGAAACCCGAGCGGTCGTTCTCCGAGGTTAGAGCCCGGCCCCGATTCATGCAGCGACGGCGGAACCGCCCGCCGCGCTCGGAGCCCGGCACCGAGTCGCATCGCAGAGGAGATGGGTGAGATGCCAGACCAATCGATCGGACGGCTCGCGGTGGTGGGCCAGGGCTACGTGGGACTGCCGGTCGCCATGCGGGCGGTGGAGATCGGTTTCGAGGTCGTCGGTTTCGATCTCGACAAGGACAGGGTGGAGCTGCTGCGGCGAGCCAGCACGTTCGTCGACGACGTGAGCGACGCCCAGATCGAACTCGCGCTCTCGTCCGGCCGGTACGTCGCCACCGGCGACCCGGAGGAGCTGGCCGGGTTCGACGTCGCGGTCGTCTGCGTGCCGACCCCGCTGCGGGACGGGGCCCCCGACGTCGGCTGCATCGAGGAGGCCGGGCGGATGATCGCGCGGCACATCTCGCCCGGCTGCTGCGTCGTGCTGGAGTCCACCACCTACCCGGGAACCACCGAGGACGTGCTGGTCCCGATCCTCGAAGCCGGTTCCGGACTCCGCGCGGGCAGCGACTTCCACGTCGGTTACAGCCCGGAACGCATCGACCCGAGCAACCGGACGTGGCACTTCGAGAACACGCCGAAGATCGTCTCGGGCATCGATGCCGAGTCGCTCCGGGTCGTGCGGGAGTTCTACGACTCGCTGGTCGACCGCACGTTCGCGGTCCCCGGGACGCGGGAGGCCGAGCTCGCCAAGCTGCTGGAGAACACGTTCCGGCACGTCAACATCGGGCTGATCAACGAGCTCGCGGTCTACACGCACGGGCTGGGGGTCGATGTGTGGTCGGTGATCGACGCCGCCGCGACGAAGCCGTTCGGGTTCATGCGCTTCGAACCCGGTCCCGGGGTCGGCGGCCACTGCCTGCCCATCGATCCGTCGTACCTGTCGTGGCAGGTGAAGCGGTCGCTCGGGCAGGCGTTCCGGTTCGTCGACCTCGCCAACGCCGTGAACGACCACATGCCCGAGCACGTCGTCACCCGGGCGGTCGAATGCCTCAACGCTCACCGCAAGGCGGTCAACGGCAGCCGGGTGCTGCTCATCGGCTTGGCCTACAAGTCGAACTCCGGGGACGCGCGCAACTCCCCGGCGGTCGCCGTGGCCCGGCTCCTCGACAAGCTCGGCGCCCGGCTCTCCGCGATCGACCCGCTCGTCGACCCGGCCGCGGTGCCCACCTACGTGGAGATGGTGGGCTGCGAGCAGGAACACCTCGACGGTGCGGACCTGGTGATCGTGCTGACCGATCACGACGTCATCAACTGGGACCTGGTCGCTCAGCGCAGCGACTGCGTGTTGGACACGCGCAACCGGCTGCGGGCCGGGAACGCGGAAAGGCTGTGACGGATGCCGACGACCGGCTCCGCATCGCGAGAGGGGGAGGACGTGCCTGCGGGGAACTCGATCACCATCGTGGATTCGGCTCGACCAGAGCAGTCCTGGATCCGGGCGTGGGACGACCTCGTCGACGCCACACCTGGTTGCGACGTCAGCCAGCTCAGCGCGTGGGGGCGCGTGCGCGCGGCCGCGGGCTACGCCCCCCACTACGTCTTGGCCGCGCGCCGGGGCGAAGTCATCGGCGGGGCGCAGGTCCTGATCCGGAACGTGCGGCCGCTGGGGACGGTCGGTTACGTGCCCTACGGGCCCGTGATCGCGACGGGCGTGCCCGATCGCGAGCACGTGCGCGAGGCGCTCGCAGGAGCCCTCGACGACCTCGCTCGGCATCACGTGCGGATGCTGTTCGTGCAACCACCGGAAGGCGTCGACGACCTCAGCGGTGAGCTGATCGAGCGCGGGTTCCGCGCGTCCGACGCGCGCGTGGCCCCGCCCGGGTCGTTGCGCATCGATCTCACCCGCTCCGAGGAGGACTTGCGGTCCGAGTTCGGCAACGTGCGGCTGCGCCGGGACATCAGGAGGAGGTCCTGGGAGGACAAGGGGGTTCGGCTCGAACGCGGTGATGAGCGGGACGCCCCGGTGGTGGCCGAGCTGCTCGCCCGGACCGGTGCCCACCACGGGTTCCAGCCGTTCTCCGAGGAGTACGTGGCAGCCCTGCTGCGCGGGCTCGGCGAGCACGCCGCGCTGTGGATCGCCCGTCACCGCGGAACCCCCGTGGTCGCCCACCTCTACACCCTGTGCGGGGAGACGATGAAGTCGCGCCTGACCGGGTTCGACCGCGCGGTGCCGAGTCCCAAGGGGACGCCCGGCATCCTGCACTGGGAAGCCATGATGTGGGCCAGGGGCCGGGGGTGTCGGTGGTTCGACCTCGGTGGCCTGCCGGAGTCGGCGTTGCGGGCGTTGCTGGACGACGCCGGCGATCGCTCGTCGCTGAACAGCTACGACCGGTACAAGTGCGACTTCGGCGGCAGTCCCTACCGCTGCTCCCCCGCGATCGAGTCCATCAGGCCGGCGGCGCTGCGCGGCGCCTACGACCTCGCGAGGCGGACCGGCACCGGCACGCGCCTGATCCGGACGGCGCAAGGCTTGCTGCGTCGGGGCCGCAGCGGGAGTCCGCAGTCCTCCCCGCACGGCGTTCGCTGAGGGTTCAACTTCCTCACGCTGCGCGCACGCGTGCGGCGCGCGGGCGTTGCGCACGCGGGTTCGCGCTGAAAACCGGCTGCCTGGTTGATGTTCGGGCCGGTTACCGGGTGTGAGTTCGGGTCTCGCTCGGTCTCGGCCGAGTGGCGTGGCCGAAAACCGCGCATTTTCCGTCCGGTTCGAGGCAACCCTAGTCGAACGTGCGACGTGGAAAGGGTGTCGCGATGCCAAGGCCCGAACCGGGCCGCTGGGGGCCAGCACCGAACACCACACGCGGGACACCTGTGCGTTCGCACGCCTGCGTAGCTGAGAACTGGGAGGAAACATGTCGACGAGGACTCGCAAGATCGCTGCGAGCGGGGCCGGTGCACTGCTGCTCATGGCTGTCGGAGGGGGCGTCGCCTCCGGTGAGACGCAGGAGGAGGCCGTGCAGCGCGCCAAGGCCGTGTGCGGCGAAGGCCAGCTGTGCGTCTGGGACGGCCCGAACTTCTCGGGTCACCAGAACACCTTCCACGACTGCCTCGACGCTTGGGCCAAGTTCGAGGGCTTCGAGGACGGGCGTGCGGGCTCGTGGCTGAACACGCAGTACGCGCCCGGCGTCGCATCCTTCGCCACCGGAAACCCGGACGACCCGGCCACGTGGACCGAGGGCTACAGGTCGCCCGAGAACGAGGCCATCGCCGACGGTGGTCCGCTGAACCTGGTGGGGGTCGATCCCTGCTGAGAGGGGGAACGCCGATGACCACGGCCGCCGCTCGCGGGCGTGGTCATCGGCATGTTCGGCGATCGATGGCACGATGGGCCCATGACGCGATGGAGCAGCGACCAGCTTCCGGACCTGGCGGGCAAGACGGCCGTGGTCACCGGCGCGAACAGCGGGCTCGGCCTGGAGACGGCTCAGGCGCTCGGGCGCGCCGGCGCGCACGTGGTGCTCGCGGTGCGCGACATGGCCAAGGGCGAGCGGGCGGCCGGGAGCGTTCCGGGATCGGCCGAGGTGCGCAGGCTCGACCTCGGTGACCTCGCCTCGGTGCGGGAGTTCGCCGAGCGGTTCGACGGCGAGATTTCGTTGCTCATCAACAACGCCGGGCTGATGTTCCCGCCGGAAGGGGTCACGAAGGACGGTTTCGAGCTCCAGTTCGGCATCAACCACCTCGGGCACTTCGCCCTGACGAACCTGCTGCTGCCGCAGGTCACCGACCGCGTGGTCACCGTGTCCTCCGGGATGCACCGGGCGGTGCGGGGAATCCACTGGGAGGACCCGAACTTCACCGGCGCCTACGACCCGCAGAAGGCCTACGGCCAGTCCAAGCTGGCGAACCTGCTGTTCGCGCTGGAGCTCCAGCGCCGGCTCACCGACGCCGGGTCGCGGGTCCGCTCCACGGCCGCGCACCCGGGCTACTCGGCGACGAACCTGCAGAGCCACGCGGGCAGCGCGGTGCTGCGCCGGTTCATGGCGCTCGGCAACCTCGTCGTCGCGCAACCCGCGAAAGCCGGTGCCCTGCCGACGCTCTACGCCGCCACCCAGGACCTGCCGGGCGCCAGCTTCGTCGGCCCGGACGGTCCGATGGAGCTGCGCGGTTCCCCCACCCTGGTCGGCCGCAGCAAGGCGGCCAGCGATCCTGCTGCCGCGCAGCGGCTCTGGACGCTGTCCGAGCACCTCACCGGCATCGGCTTCCCGCTCACCGAGAAGTCCTGACCCGGCGCCTCAGCCGCCGACCGCGCGGGTGGTGATGGTCAGCGGCACCCCGTGCGGGTCGATGAGCAGCGGTTCGGTGCCGGGCCTGAGCACGGCGCCCGCACCGGCGGCGGTCATCGCTCCGACGGCGCCGCGGGCTTCGGCCACGCCGAGCCCGAGCGAGCGCAACCCGTGCCGCGACTGCCCGGCCGACCAGGTGCTGGGCCTGGTCTCGCTGCGGAAGGTGAACAGCTCCAGGACGACGTCGCCGACGCGCACGTTGGTGATGACGAAGCCGCGCGGGTCGTCGCCGCGGACGAGCTTGCCGATGACGCGGGCGCCGAGGGTGCGGACGTAGAAGTCGAGGGCTTCTTGCAGGTCCGGCGCGGTGACGGCGACGTGGTCGAAGACCGGTCCGGCCGCGCGCGGCCGGTTCTGGTGCGCGGCGAGGTCTTCGGCGGCGAGTTCGTGCGAGGCGATCTCGTCGTGCTGGACCGCACCTTCGACGAACTCCAGCAGGGTTCCGTCGGGGTCGGTGAAGAACGTGATGCGAACGCCGCCGTGGGCGTCCTTGGGGTGCGCGGTGAACTCGACACCGGCCTCGCGGAGCCGGGCGGCTTGGGCGTCGACGTCGCCGACCTTCATGCCGACGTGCCGCATCCCGCACTGCAGGTCGTCGGGCTCCCAGCCGCCGAGGTCGCCCTCGCCGACCTCGACCAGCTTGATCCTTGCGGGCCCGGCGTCCAGCCAGCTGATTCCGGATTCCGCTGCGACCTCGGGGAATCCCAGCAGTTCGGAGTAGAACTCCCGGGATCGGGCCAGGTTCCGGCATCCGATCTCGACGTGCCGGATCGCAGCGGTGGCCGCGCTCGGATCGGCCGAATGGTTCGCGGTCATCGCCCCTCCGGCGGTTCGTCCGGAGGCCGCGGGCGGGCGGCGTTCCGGTGATCATGCGTCCGCATGATGCTGCCACCGGCCTGACGAGGAGGGCAACGGGATGTCGGGGACACGAACCGGGGCTGTCCGGTTCGCGTACTCCCGAGAAGAGGTGGTGCCCGCCTCGCCGAGGGGGCGGGGGCGAGACGGGCAGCCGCGAGGCTACGCCGTTCGGCCCATCTCGGGCCCTGCGAACGAGCTCCGCCCGGCGATCTCACCAGATCCAGCGATCACTCACGATTTAGTTCACCAGCTCAACTAACCGGCGTCCTCATCCGTGACCGGCACCACACGTGACCAGCGACGACTGCGATTTTCGGCAGCCTCTTGCCTCACGAGGCCCGCGCCATTAGTTTGACGCCCATACTTATTGGAGGTGTTCGTGACCGAGCGAGGAACCGGCGAAGTCGTGCGGCTGGGCGGGACGTCCGGCGTCGACCAGACCGCCGTGCGCCGGGCCAACCTGGCCCGCGTGCTCGACGAGGTGCGGCGCGGCGAGGTCGTCTCGCGCGCCGACATCGCCACTCGCAGCGGGCTCACCAAGGCCACCGTCTCCAGCCTCGCCACCGAGCTCATCGACCGCGGCCTGATCCGCGAGACCGGGCTGCGCCGCGACGGCGCCGTCGGCCGCCCCGGCCGGGCCCTGGAACTCGACGGCGGCGGCATCACCGCGCTCGGCCTGGAGATCAACTCCCAGTACCTGGCCGCGCGCGGCACCGACCTCGCCGGACGCGTCATCGTCGAGCGCCGCCTGGGCTTCGACGCCATCCACGCCGACCCCGGGACCACCCTCGACCGGCTCGCCGGGCTGGCCCGCGACGCGGTGGCCGAGCTCGCGGGCAGCGCGTCGTCGTTCCTGGCCGGGATCGCGGTCGCGGTTCCCGGCCTGGTCGACGCCGAGAACGGCCGGGTCCGCTACGCGCCCAACCTCGAATGGCGGTCCACCCCGATCGCCGAGGCGCTGCGCGACCGGCTCGGCAGCGACGTGCCGATCGTGGTGGACAACGAGGCCAACCTGTCCGCTCTCGCCGAGCTGCACGCCATGCCGCACCCGGCCGCCGACCTGGTCTACCTGACCGGCGAGGTCGGCGTCGGCGCCGGCCTGATCACCGGCGGCCGGCTGCTGCGCGGGTCCGGCGGGTTCTCAGGGGAGATCGGGCACATCCCGGTCGACCTCGACGGGCAGGTCTGCGGGTGCGGGCGGCGCGGCTGCCTGGAGACCAAGATCGGCCTGCCCGCGGTGCTGCGCGCGGCGGCGCCCGACCTGGTAGACCGCGAGGCCGATCCGCAGGACCAGGCGCACGCGCTGCGGCAGCGCGCCGAGGACGGCGGACCCGAGGCGATGGCCGGGTTCGACGAGATCGGCAGGTGGCTGGGCATCGGCGTGTCGATGCTGGTGAACCTGCTCAACCCGGAGGTCGTCGTGCTCGGCGGCTACCTCGGGACCGTGGCGCCCTACCTGGTTCCCGCCGCGATGCGCGAGCTGCGCGCCCGCGCGGTGGCCGGGGACGAGGCCGCCTGCCGGATCACCGCGTCCACCTTCGGCTTCTCCGCCGCCGTGCGCGGCGCGAGCAGCATCGTCATCGAGGAGATCTTCGGCGACCCGCTGCGCATCCCCGCAGCCGAGAAGGCCGCCGACTGAGCAGGATTCGGCACCCCCGGGTGCCGGTGAGCAGTGCACGACGAAGTGAGGAGCACCAGGTCATGACCGACTTCACCCCGAAGCGCGAGGACAAGTTCTCGTTCGGACTCTGGACGGTGGGCTGGCTCGGCCGCGACCCGTTCGGCGAGGCCACCCGCAGCCCGCTGGACCCGGTCGAGGCCGTGCACCGGCTCTCCGACCTCGGGGCCTACGGCATCACCTTCCACGACGACGACCTGGTCCCGTTCGGTTCCGACGCCTCGGAGCGCTCGGCCATCGTGTCCCGGTTCCGGGGTGCGCTGGACGAGACCGGGCTGGCCGTGCCGATGGTGACGACCAACCTGTTCAGCCACCCGGTGTTCAAGGACGGCGGGTTCACCGCCAACGATCGGGACGTGCGCCGCTTCGCGCTGCGCAAGGTGCTGCGCAACGTCGAGCTGGCCGCGGAGCTGGGCGCCAAGACGTTCGTGGCCTGGGGCGGCCGCGAAGGCGCGGAATCGGGTGCTGCCAAGGACGTTCGCGCGGCGCTGGACCGCTACCGCGAGTCCGTGGACACCGTGGCGGCCTTCATCAAGGAGCGCGGCTACGACCTGAAGCTGGCGCTGGAGCCCAAGCCGAACGAGCCGCGGGGCGACATCCTGCTGCCGACCGTGGGTCACGCGCTGGCGTTCATCAACGAGCTCGAGCACGGCGACATCGTCGGCGTGAACCCCGAGGTCGGGCACGAGCAGATGGCCGGGCTGAACTTCGCGCACGGCATCGCGCAGGCGCTGTGGTCGGGCAAGCTGTTCCACATCGATCTCAACGGCCAGAGCGGCATCAAGTACGACCAGGACCTGCGCTTCGGCGCCGGCGACGTGCGCAACGCGTTCTTCCTGGTCGACCTGCTGGAGAACGGCGGCTACGAGGGTCCGCGGCACTTCGACTTCAAGCCGCCGCGCACCGAGGACTACGACGGCGTCTGGGCCTCGGCGGCAGGCTGCATGCGCAACTACCTGATCCTCAAGGAGCGCGCGGCGGCCTTCCGCGCGGACCCGCGGGTGAAGGAGGCGCTGGAGGCCTCCCGCGTCGGCGAGCTGTCGACCCCGACGCTGGGCGCGGGCGAGAAGGTCTCGGACCTGCTGGCCGAGGACTTCGACGTCGACGCCGCCGCGGAGCGCGGCATGGCCTTCGAGAAGCTGGACCAGCTGGCCATGGACCACCTGCTCGGCGTGCAGTGAGCATGATCGCGTGATCGCCGGTTGATCGCGCACAATCACCCGTGAGGAACCACTCCGGCCCGGGAGGCTTCACCGCCTCCCGGGCCGCGCGAGCGTGAAGGATGACGCAATGCTGGTGCTAGGCATCGACTCGTCGACCCAGTCCACCAAGGCGCTCGTCGTCGACGCCGACAGCGGCGAGGTCGTCGCCGAGGCCAAGGCGTCGCACCCCGACGGCACCGAGGTGAACCCGGCGGCGTGGTGGGAGGCGGCGCAGTCCGCGATCGGCGAGGCCGTCGCGCAGGCTCCCGGTCGGATCGAGGCGGTGTCGGTCGGCGGCCAGCAGCACGGCATGGTCGCGCTCGACGAGCGCGGCGAGGTCGTCCGCGACGCCCTGCTGTGGAACGACACCCGCTCGGCGCCGCAGGCCGCCGAGCTCACCGAGCGCCACGGCGCGAAGGAGCTGGCCGCGCGGACGGGCCTGGTGCCGGTCGCCAGCTTCACCATCACCAAGCTCGCCTGGCTGGCCCAGAACGAACCGGCCAACGCCGACCGGGTCGCGCAGGTGCTGCTGCCGCACGACTGGGTCGGCTGGCAGTTGGCCGGACGTCCGGAGCGGACCTGGACCGACCACGGCGACGCCTCCGGCACCGGCTACTACTCCCCCACCACCGGCGAGTGGCTGCCCGAGGCCCTGGCCGAGGCCATGGGCGGGCGCACCCCGAGGCTGCCGGAGCTGCTGGCGCCGAACGCCAAGGCCGCGGTCGCGACGCTGCCGGGCATCGAGGGCGCGACGATCGGCGTCGGCACCGGCGACAACATGGCCGCCGCGCTCGGGCTGGGCCTGCAGCCCGGTGACGTGGTGGTCTCGCTGGGAACCTCGGGCGCGGTGTTCGTCCCGGCCGAGCGGCCCAGCGCCGACGAGACCGGCATCGTGGCGGGCTTCTGCGACGCCACCGGCCGCTACCTGCCGCTGGTGTGCACGCTCAACGCCGCGCGGGTGCTGAGCTCGACCGCGCAGATGCTCGACACCGACCTGGAGGGCCTGTCACGGCTGGCGCTGCAGGCCGAGCCGGGCTCGGGCGGGCTGAGCCTGCTGCCGTACCTGGAGGGCGAGCGCACGCCCAACCTCCCGGACGCCACCGGCACGCTGACCGGCCTGACGGGCGCGAACATGACACCGCAGAACCTGGCCCGCGCCGCCGTCGAGGGGATGCTGTGCGGCATGGCGGATGCCATCGACGCGCTGCGCGACACCGGCGCCGAGGTCCGCCGCGTGCTGCTCATCGGCGGCGCCGCCCGGTCCGAAGCGGTCCAGGCCATCGCCCCGGGCCTGTTCGGCGTCGACGTCCACATCCCCGACCCGGCCGAGTACGTCGCGCTCGGCGCCGCCAAGCAAGCCGCCTGGGCCCACGCGGGCACCTCCGCTCCCCCGAACTGGCAGGTAGCGGGCACGTCCCACCCGGTCGGCGACAACACCTCGGGCCCGGCGATCCGCACCACCTACGCCCGAGCCCGCCACCAGGTCCACGGCATCTGACGTTCCCCCGGGGTCGAACACCGCAGGTTCTGGTCAAAACCTGCGGTTTTCGACGCCGGGTCGGGTCAGGCTGCGGCGAGGGCCGGGTGGGTGGCGGTCCTGAGGGTGGTCGCCGCTCGGTGCAGGAGGGACTCGGCTCGGGGTGTTGGGGTCCAGTCGGGGGCGGTGAACCAGGTGTCGTAGAGGTAGGTCGGGGGTAGCGGGTCCGGGGTCGGCAGGGCGTTGGCGAGGCCGATGGAGTGGCTCCTGAGCGTGCCGAGGCCGATCGGGAGGACCGGTTTTCCGTCGAGGGCGCGGGGCGGGAGCATGGCGAGCCACGTGCGCAGCGGCGTGCTGCCGTGCGGGTCGTAGCGCGGGAGCACCACCGCGACCGCGTCGGCTTCGGCCAGCGCACGCTGGGTTCGGCGGACGTCCGGGTGATCGTGGTTCCCGGCCATCAAGGCGGAGTGCGGGAGTTCGCCGACGGCTATCTCGACGACGTCGGCGCCGGTGGCGCGCAGCTCGTCGGCGAGAACCCCGGCGATCGCGCCGACGCGGGAACGTCGGGTCAGGTGTCCGGTGAGCACGGCGAACTGGGTCATGTCACCCTCCTCGGACCACTGTGGACGAAAACGGGAACAGGCGAGGACACGACACCATGCTGAACTCCTGAGCAGCGGGATGCGACACCGGCGCGTCACCGATCGACGCGAAAAGCGGTGCTGGAAGAAGAGATTCCGGTAGCCGCCGGGGCCACCGGTCAGGACGAGCCGTGGATCAACAGATCGCGCTGCACACGCGCAACAGGTCGATGTGGCACCGCACCACGAGACCGGCCAGGGCTGTCATACCGGTCATCCTCATGCCTTCCGGGCGCGCTTGTAAAACCGCGCCGCGCGCATCCCACATACCGGGCCGGTGCGCGTCGGCGCCCCGGCCCGGACGGGCTCAGGCGGGCCGGTGCTTCGACACGAACGTCACCGAGACCAGGCCGATCACCGCGACCGCCGCGAAGGCGTAGAAGCCCCACGGGTAGGCCAGACCGGC
Source organism: Saccharopolyspora ipomoeae (assembly GCF_029952525.1). GTDB lineage: Bacteria > Actinomycetota > Actinomycetes > Mycobacteriales > Pseudonocardiaceae > Saccharopolyspora > Saccharopolyspora ipomoeae. Next base: position 208,004 of record NZ_JASAOF010000006.1, on the reverse strand, counting down.
GCTGAGCAGCGCACCGCCGACCAGCGGTCCGCAGATCGCGCCGAGCCGGCCCACGCCGCTGGAGGCGCCGAGCGCGGTCGCCCGGCCCACGGCCGGGTAGTGGTGGCTGACGTAGGCGTAGACCAGCACCTGGGTGCTGAACACGAACACGCCCGCCAGCAGCACGCTGACGTACACGCCGAAACCGGGCAGCGGCACGCTCAGCAGCGCCAGGAACACCGCCGCGGCCGTGAACCAGATCAGCGTGCAGGTGCGCACCCCGATCCGGTCGGAGACCCGGCCCGCGAGCAGCAGGCCCAGCACGGCACCCACGTTGAGGGTCAGCAGCAGCGCCAGCGCGGCGCCGAGCTCGTAGCCCGCCTCGCGCATGATCTCCGGCAGCCAGGTGTTGAGCCCGTAGACCAGCAGCAGCCCCATGAACGAGGTCACCCAGAACGCCAGCGAGGACCGCAGGTAGCCGCCGCGGAACAGGGTCGCCACGGGACTGCGCGCGGCCTTCTCCTCGGCGGTGGCCGGCAGCGACTCCGGCAGGTATCGGGCCAGCAGCGGTACCAGCGCGACCGCCGGGATCGCGCCGATGACGAACATGGCGCGCCAGGTCAGCACCGGGATCACCAGGATCCCCAGCAGCGAGGTCAGCACCGCGCCCACGTGGTAGCCGGTCATCAGCGTGGTCGTCGCGCTGCCGCCCTTGGCCTGCGACGCCTCGTTGACCAGCGCGATCGCCACCGGCAGCACGCCGCCCAGCCCCAGCCCGGCCAGGAAGCGCAGGAGCCCGAACGCGAGCGGCCCCGTCGCGAACGCGCACGCCAGGGTCAGCACCGAGAACAGCGTCACGGTGGCGATCATGAGCTTGCGGCGGCCGAAGCGGTCGGTCAGCGGCCCGACGCACAGCGCACCGATCATCACCCCGACCAGCCCGACCGAGGAGATCACCGACGCGGTCGCCGGGGTGAGCCCCCAGCTCGGGTCGCGCAGCAGCTTGGGGAGCACGACACCGAGCACCACCAGGTCGTAGCCCTCCAGCGCCACCGCCGACCAGCACAGCGCGGCGACGCCGCGGGCCGACACCCGCTGGTCGGTCGTCGGTTCCGGCTCGCCGCCGGACCGTCCTGACGCCGTTGTCATTCCAGGTCACCTCTTCGCAGTCCGTGTTGTGCCCGGAATCATGTGACCCGGCTCCCCCGGCCCGACCAGCTTCGGTTTCCGCTCAGCGAAACCCGCTGCGAGGTCGATATTCGGCGTTCGCCGAGCGTCACCACCGGTCACCCCGCGCAGTCATCCCGGACGAAACGGATGTGGGGGTATGTCCTTCACCCGTCAGAATGAGGCCGATCGAGGCATGATGTCCCGCCATGGACACCACGCACGAGACCGCGGCACCCGCCGAGGCCGAGGTCGACGAGTCACGTCTGCGCTGGTGGGAGCGCCGCACCGAGTGGCCGATGGTGGCCCTGTCGGTGCTGTTCCTGGGCCTCTACGCCTGGATGGTGCTCGACACCGGCCTGAGCCCGAGGGCCCACGCGCGCATCGACGGCGTCATGTGGGCGGTCTGGGCCGCCTTCGCCGTGGACTACGCGGTGCGGCTGGCACTGGCCCGCCGCCGGCTGCGGTTCGTGCTGCGCAACATCTTCGACCTGCTGGTGCTGGTGCTCCCCCTGCTGCGGCAGCTGCGAGTGCTGCGGCTGGTCGTGGTGCTGCTGACGCTCAACCGGCGCGTGCAGGCGCGCGTGCGCGGGCAGGTCGTGCTCTACGTGACCGGCGCCGTGGTCCTGCTCGGCACGTCGGCGGCGCTGGCCGTGCTGGAGGTCGAGCGCACCGCGCCGGACGCCGAGATCACCACCTTCGGGGACGCGCTGTGGTGGACGATGACGACCGTGACGACCGTCGGCTACGGCGACTACTACCCGGTCACCGGGCAGGGCAAGCTCATCGCGGCCGGGTTGATGGTCGCCGGGATCGCGCTGCTCGGTGTGGTCACCGGCAGCATCGCGTCCTGGTTCGTCGACCGCTTCGGCGGTCTGGAGCAGTCGATGAGCGCCAGCGCCGACGCCACCCGCAGGCTCGACGCCGAGAGCGACCAGCTGCGCGCGGAGATCGTCGCGCTCCGGGAGGAGATCACCGCGCTGCGCAAGGAGATCACCTCCCGCTGAGCACTGCGGCACTTCGCAGGCCGAAAAGCGGGAAAGGCGAGAACTAAACGGTGACGACGTCCGGGTGAACCGCACCTGGTTTCCCCCGGCCGGACCTGGCACGGTGAAGCGCACCGGGGGTTCGACGGCGTCCGGCCGCCCCCGCCCGAGCGTGAAAGGTGTTGCGGGTCCGATGCGGTCGCAGACCGAGACCAGAGCCGAGGTGTCCTTCGAGCGCCTGTCGCGGTTGCGCGACACCGGTTTTCACCGGCTGCGCCCGGGGATCGACAACCTGAGCACGCGGGTGCTGCGGCTGGCGGGCAGCGCCGCCGAGGGCTGCGGGAACGTCCGGATGCTGCGCGACGCGCGCACTCTCGGGCTCTCGGTCGAGTGGCGCTACCGATACGGGTTCCCCGGCGAGACCGACCACGCCTACTCCCGGGTGCTGCGGCAGTTCCCGGCGCTGCACCACCTTCCGCCGATGACCGGCGCCGAGCGCAGCGGCGACGGCATCTCCGCCGCGACCGAGACGGCCCTGCTGGCCGGTGTCGCGGAGTGGCGCCGGGAGCACCCGGCGGGCGCGCTGCAGGTGTTCGCCGACGGCGACGCGCTGGTGGTGCTCGACGACCGCCCGCGCTTCGGCAGGCACGAGTACGTCTTCGCCGGTCCGGCCGCGGATCTCCTGCGCTACCTGGAGGCTCCGTGCCCGCTCGCGGTGCTCTCCGCACGCTTCGGGCCGCAGGTGCACGCCCGGCTCTCGGACCTGCGCGAGTGCGGCCTGGTGTTCACCGACGCCGGCAACTGGGTGCACGTGCTGCCTACCACGACCTGAAACCGGATGTGGTGACCTCGGCCTCGATCGTGATCACCGAGTGCTCTTGCCGTGAGGTGATCCGCCTATCGTCATCACCCGTCGGAAGGTGTCGCGCACCATGCGAACGGAGCAGTGCGCGGTCACGAAGGCACAACGATACCCGATCCTGACAACCATCGTTGTCACTGTCGCGGTAGCAAGTCCAGTGCCGAACTCCGGCGGAACACCGATCGCGAGCAGGGGGCGGGTATGGCGGCGTTGCCCACGGAGGCGGGTTCCCGGGAACGCGGGGACACCGAGCTCATCGAAGCGGTGCGCGAGGGCGACACCAGCGCCTACGGGGTCCTCTACGAGCGGCACGTGGCCGCCGCGTACTCGATGGCCCGGCAGGTCACCAAGTCCTCCGCCGAGGCCGACGACGTGGTCTCCGAGGCGTTCGCGAAGGTCCTCGACCTGCTGCGCGACCAGCGGGGACCGACCTCGGCGTTCCGCGCCTACGTGCTCACCGCCGTCCGGCACGCAGCCTACGACCGCACCCGCAAGCAGCAGCGGCTCCAGTACGCCGACGACCTGGAGACGGTGCCCAACATCGACGTCTCGCAGCCGTTCCGCGACACCGCCGTCGAGGGCGAGGACCGGTCCCTGGTCGCGGCGGCGTTCGCCAAGCTCCCCGAGCGCTGGCAGATGGTGCTCTGGCACGTCGAGATCGAGGGCGAGTCCCCGGCGAAGGTCGCTCCGCTGCTGGGCATGACTCCCAACGGCGTGTCCGCGCTGGCCTACCGCGCCCGCGAAGGGCTCAAGCAGGCGTTCCTGCAGGTGCACCTGAGCAAGCTCGACGCCGAGCAGGAGCGCTGCCGGGCCAACGTCGAGCGCCTCGGCGCCTGGACCCGGGGCGGGCTGGCCAAGCGGGAAACCGCCCAGGTCGAAGCGCATCTCGACGACTGCGACCGGTGCCGGGCGCTGGCCGCCGAGCTCGCCGAGATCAACGGCGCGCTGCGCGTGTTCATCGCACCGCTGGTGCTGGGCGGAAGTGCCACCGCCACGGGATATCTCGCCGCGGTCGGTGCCGGTGGTGCGGTCGGCGGTGGCGCCATCGGCGCCGCGATCAACGCCGTCGGCGGTCCGCGTCGCGCGGCGCTGTCCGGTGCCGCGCTCGCCGCGGTGCTGGCCGGGCTCGCGCTCGCCCTGACCTCCAATGACGGCGAACTGCCACCGGTGGCCTCGGCCAAGCCGCAGCAGCCGTCCTCCCCGCAGTCGCCGCAGTCCCCGCAGTCACCACCCGCTCCCCCGGCCCCGCCGGCGGCGCCCGCACCGGCTCCGGCGATCCCGGGCGGTGCCGCTCCGCCCACGCCCCCGGCCGAGGAGGGCGGCACGCCGCTGCTGCCGATCCCGCTGCCGCTGCCCCCGGCCGCGGCGCCGGTCGCCGACGGCACCACGCACGCCGGGGTCGACCTGCTCGGCGTCGCCGTGGACGCCGACCCGCACCTGGTCATCGAACGCGACGGCGTCGACGCGGGCGCGGATCTGCGCCTGCAGCCCTCCGGCCGCCTGCTGGGCATCGATCCGATCACCGGAGCCCTCGACCTCCTCGGCAACCCGATCGTGGACCGCTGAGCGCCACGACCGGGCGCCGGGGACCAAAGTCCCTGGCTCACCGACGGTGTCGCGGCGCCCAATGAGCAGCGGGAACTCCGGCCGAAGACCGGTGTTCCCGCGCTTCGAGGGGGATGTGGATCTCCAGGCACCTCACCCCGCATCCCCCTCGTCCACTCGCACCGCGGAGGACGCCGCCATGCCGACTCGACACGCCCGCACCGCCGCAGCGATCGGCCTGCTGAGCCTCCCGGTGCTGGCCTCCTGCGCGACGGCCTACGCACCCGCACCCGCGCCGGTCACCGTTCCCGCGCCCGTCACCGTTCCGGCGCCGGTCGTGGTTCCCGTGCCGCAACCCGCCGCGCCGTACCCGGTTCCGCAGTCGCAGACCGCGAGCACCACCGGTTGCGTGGCCTCCTACGAGACGTCGCAGTCCCATGTGGACATCTGCGGGACGGCGGGTTCGCTCTACTACTACGGCTCCAGCGACTCCGGTTCCCTCGTGCTGCGGGCCTACGCCGACGGCGACGGGTACACGACCGAGAGCAACGACGGCCACGTCTACCGCGTCGACGGCTCGGCGCTGACCATCACGCGCTACGGGTCGGTCCTCTCGACCCAGCCGGTGCTGTCGGCATCGGGAAGCTGAGGTCACGTCGGCGACGGGCGTGCCGCGGAGCTGCGGCACAATGCTCGGCGGCCCGTCGAACGGCCGCTGTTGGTTCTGGGACCTCGTCGAACAGGAGTGATCGAGGGCATGTCGCCGATGCTGGAATGGGGCGCCCGGCCCGAGGGCGCGAGGGTCGCGGTGCTGGCGGTGCACGGACGCGGCGGCGATCCGGGCTCGATGCGCGACGTCGCGAGCCGTTTCGGTGACGCGCCGGTGCGGTTCTTCGCCCCGGAGGCCCCGGGCAACGCCTGGTACCCGGGCGGTTTCCTGCAGCCGCTGGAGGACAACCAGCCCGCGCTGGAGAACTCGCTGCGCACCGTCGGGCAGTGCCTCGACGAGCTCGCCGGTGCCGGGTTCGGGCCGGAACGCGTGGTTCTGTGGGGCTTCTCGCAGGGCGCCTGCCTGATCTCGCACTACGCGCTCGCGGTCGCGCCGCGCCGCTACGCGGGGCTGATCGTGTTCACCGGCGGCTTCATCGGGCCCGACCTCATCGCCGATCCGGTGGACGAGCCGCTGGCGGGCGTCCCGGTGGTGCTGCGCAGCATCAGCGAGGACCCGTGGGTGCCGCGGCACCGGGTCGAGGAGACCGCAGCGTCACTGCGCGCGGCCGGTGCCCAGGTCGACCTGCGGATCGATCCGGGCACCGAGCACATCATCACCGACGAGGCCTGCGAGGCGGCCACCCGACTGCTGACCAGCTGAGACGTCGCCCGAGCTCCGAGGCGGGTGCCGGTGCGGCACCCGCCTCGAACCGTTCTCGCAGCTCACCAAGATGATCACCCCCTGTGACCGCCCGGCGGCCGATCGGGTGCAATCCCGCGAATTCCGGACGCGCCGGACATCGGCGCTTAACTTCTCCATCCGCCGATGACATCTTGGTGGCAGCAGCGGGACGCGCGGGGAGAGGCGCAGCAGTCCGATGTCGACCGTCCGGACCTCACCCGCTGCTGCCGTCGCAGGCGGGTGGGGGCGTCCACCCGCGCGCACGGCGCAGGAGGCACCGACCGCGAGGGGGACGCTGGTTTTGAGCACGGCACAGGTCCAACGGAAGACCCGGCGCAGCACCGCGCGGAGGCAGCACTCCCGCGGCAGGCACAACGCGCGCCCGACGGCCACCCGCCCGTGGGTGGGACGCCCGCTCCCGGCCCGTCCCGGCACCTCCCCGATCCGCAGGCCGCTGCCGGTCACCCCGGCCGCGCCGCCCCCAGAACCCGAGAACGCCCGAGGATCCACCATGACAGCACGTCACGCCGAAGTGATCACGGCGACCCTCTCGATCACCACGTTCCTGACCATCGGCGCGATGTGGATCGGCTACTTCTGACGGTGCGCTCGCGTTGAGTCGCGGACGACGAGTTCCGGCTGGAACACGAGGCGCCGGTGCTTCACCGGCGCCTCCCCGGAGGTCTCGTCGATGAGCAGCTCCGCAGCCGTGCGCCCGATCTGACGCGCGGGCTGGCGCACCGAGGTCAGCGGCACGGCCGCGGCCCCGGCGAACTCGATGTCGTCGTACCCGACGATCGCCATCTCCTCCGGCACCCGCACGCCCGCGGCGACCATCGCCTGCAGCACTCCGAGCGCGAGCAGGTCGTTGGCGCAGAACACCGCCGTGGGACGAGGACTCCGGCCCAGCAGCCGGGCACCCGCATCGCGGCCCGACGCCACGTCGAGCGCGGGTGCGTCCAGGACGGACAGGTGCACGTCGTGGTCCTGCAGGGCCGAGCGCGCACCGGCTTCGCGGTCGCGGCACTGGGCCAGCAGCGACGGCCCGTTGACCATCGCGATCTCGCGGTGCCCGGTCTCGGCGAGGTGGTTGGCCGCCAACGCGCCCCCGGTGACGTCGTCGACGGCCACCGAGCTGCCCTGCACCTCCGGCACCGTGCGGTCGACGAAGACGTACGGGATGCCGTTGCGCGCGAAGGCCCGCAACCGCTCGCCGGTGGTGTCCACCGGGGACAGCAGCACCCCGCGCACCCGCTGCTCGGCCAGCATCGACAGGTACGAGGACTCCAGGTCGACGCGCTGCCCGCTGTTGCAGGTGATCACGTTGAGCCCGGCCTCGTGCGCGGCCTGCTCGGCGCCGCGGGCGATGTCGACGAAGAACGGGTTGGCGAGGTCGAGCACCAGCAGCGCCATGATGCGGCTGCTGCCGGCCCGCAGCTGCCGCGCGGACTCGTCGCGCACGTAGCCGAGCTCGTCGATCGCGGCCTGCACCCGCCGCCGGGTCTCCTCCGACACCAGCTGCGGCCGGTTGACCACATTGGACACCGTGCCGATGGAGACCCCCGCCGCCCGCGCGACGTCCTTGATTCCGACCATCCTCGAACCTCACTCACCGAACTGACGCGAGCCTAGTCCGAGGTCGTGGGCCCGGCCGCGCGGCCGGGCCCACTCGCTCGCTCACGCCTCGCGGGGCATCTCCTTGACCTCGCGGCGGAGGATCTTGCCGGTGGGCCCCTTGGGCAGCTCGGGGACCAGCCAGATCTCGCGCGGGTACTTGTAGGCGGCGATGCGGGCCTTGACGAACTCGCGCAGCTCGTCCTCGGTGGCGTCCTGGCCGGGCTTGAGCGAGACGGCGGCGCCGATCTCCTCGCCGAGGTCGGCGTGCTTGACGCCGATCACCGCGGCCTCGGCCACCGCCGGGTGCTCGTAGAGCACCTCCTCGACCTCGCGCGGGTAGACGTTGTAGCCGCCGCGGATGATGAGGTCCTTCTTGCGGTCGACGATGAAGTAGTAGCCGTCGGAGTCCTTGGTGGCGATGTCGCCGGTGTGGAACCAGCCGTCCTTGATCGCCTCTGCCGTGGCGTCCGGACGACCCCAGTAGCCCTTCATCACGTTCTCGCCGCGGATGACGATCTCGCCCGGCTCGTCGAGCCCGACCTCGTTGCCGTCGAGGTCGACGACCTTCATCTCGCAGCCCCGCACCGGCAGTCCGATCGAGCCGGGCTTGCGCTCGTAGCCGGGCTGGTTGAAGGAGGCCACCGGCGACGTCTCGGACAGGCCGTAGCCCTCCAGCACGTGGCAGTCGAACTTGGACTCGAAGCCGCGCAGCACCTCCACCGGCATCGCCGAACCACCGGTGGCGCAGGTGCGCAGCGAGCTCATGTCGGCGGTGCCCGCGTCGGGGTGGTTGAGCATCGCGGCGTACATCGTGGGCACGCCCTCGAAGATGGTGACCTCGTCGCGCGGCACGATCTGCAGCGCCTTGGCCGGGTCGAACCGCGGCAGCAGCGTCAGGCACGCGCCGACCAGCACCGAGGTGTTCAGCGCGCAGGTCAGGCCGAACACGTGGAACAGCGGCAGGCACCCCATCACCACGTCGTCGGGGGTGAGCTCGAACAGCGTCTCCACCGCCATCTTCGCGTTGGAGGCGAGGTTGTGGTGGGTCAGCTCGGCGCCCTTGGGCTTGCCGGTGGTGCCCGAGGTGTAGAGCAGCACGGCGGTGTCGGAGTCGGTGCGCTCGACGGGCTCGGTGATCGGCGTGCCGCCGAGCTCGTTCGGGCCCAGCGCGCCGACGACGACACCGGGGATGCCGACCTCGGCCGCGGCGTCGGGCACCGCGTCGCCGCCGCCGTCCCAGCCGTAGACCAGCGACATCTGCGAGTCGCGCAGGTAGAACTCGACCTCGCGGGCCTTGAGCAGCGGGTTCATCGGAACGACCGTCGCCCCGGCCAGCAGCGCGCCGTAGAACAGGATCGGGAACGCGGGCACGTTCGGCAGCACCAAACCGACGCGGTCGCCCGGTGAGATGCCGCGTTCCCGCAGGTCACCGGCCACGGCCGCGGCCGAGGCGTGGAGCTGGGCGTAGCTGAGCACGTGCTCGTCGAGACGGACCGCGGGCCGGTCGCCGTGCCGCTGCGCGGAGGCGACCAAGTTCGCTGCCAGGTTCGTCATGTTCCGTTCCCGTCGTCGTTGAGGTGGTCGGAGCAGATGGGATCGCCGATCCCAGGCAGATCGTCCATGCTCCGCAGCCGCCTGGCAATCGTTTGGGTGTACATTTCGGTAACACGTAGTTCCCATACCTGCGGCAATCCGCCGATGGGCGCATCCTGACCGGCGACGGGAGCCGGTTAGAGGAGTTGGCCGGCGAGTTCGGCGATGGTCTCGGCGTGGAGGTCGAACTCGTCGGGTTCCGCAGGATCGTCGTCCTCGCCGTCGCGGGTGATGTAGGCGGTGGCGATGCCGAGCTTGGCGGCGGCGCGCAGGTCCCAGGAGTGCGAGGCGACCATGAGCGCCTGGTCGGGTTCGACCCGCAGGAGTTCCAGAGCGCGCTGGTAGACGGCCGGGTCCGGCTTGTAGGCGCCGACCTGCTCCGAGGACAGGGCCAGCGCCCAGCGCAGGCCGCCGCGGCGGGTGATCTCGGCCAGCGAGCGCACGGTGGAGTTCGACAGGGCGACGACGGTGAACCGGTCGGCGAGGGCGCCCACACCCGGTGCGGCGTCCGGCCACGGCTTCGGGCGCAGCCCCTCCTCGGCCAGGGCGGTCAGCGCGGCTTCGTCCAGGGAGGCGCCGCTGGTCTCGGCCGCGTGGCGCAGGGCCTCCAGGTTGAGCTCGTCCATCGGCCGGTAGTCGTCGGTCTCGGCGACCAGGGCGTTGAGCCGGTCCAGCCAGGCGGTCGCGAGCGCGTCACCGCCTTCCCCCACCGCCTCCCGGGTCGCGGCGAGGAGCGAGCCCCGCTCGTCGACCACGGTTCCCAGGACATCGAAGAGCAGCACGTTCAGGCGGGAGACATCGAGCGACACGTCGTGATCATGCCCGCTCGCGCACCATGATCACATCCCCTTCGCGGAACACGGTTCGGTTTCGAGGCGGTGACCGGACCAGCACAAGACCGCACCGGATCGACCACTTCCCGCGCGGATGTCAGGAATTCCGCGCGGCGTCCTCCAGCAGGGCCCGCATCCGGGTGGTCATCGCCTCGTGCAGCGAGATGGCGGTGCTGGTGCGCTCGACGCCGTCGATGTCGAGGATCGCGTTGGTGATCCGGTGCAGGTCCTGGGTGTCGCGGGCGACGACCTTGACCATGAGATCGGCGTCGCCCGAGGTCGCGTGGATCTCGATCACCTCGGGCAGCTCGCGCAGCGCCGTGGTGGTCACCGGTTGCTGGGTCTGGCTGATCTGCATCGACACGAACGCCACCAGGTCGTAGCCCAGCGCCACCGGGTCGACGCGCCGGCTGAAGTCGCCGAGCACCCCGTTGTGGCCGAGCTTGCGCAGCCGCGCGTGCACGGTGTTGCGGGCGACGCCGAGCTCCCGGGACAGTCCGAGGACGGTCAGCTCCGGGTCGTCGTCGAGCGCCAGCAGGATGCGGGCGTCGAGGGCATCGATCCGACTCGCCGGCACGCTCCCCTCCCCTCGGGCGAAACCCCAGCTCAACTGTGGTGCCGGGCACATCGGGGGCGAAACCGTGTGACGAGCACCGGGCTGATGAGCACTCTGCCACACGGATGCGCGGATCCGCGAACTTCCGCGCAGCCGATGACGGCTGTGTTGCCCGATCTGATGCGCCTGCCCGAAGATTTCGAGCATGTCCGCACCGACCCTGTCCCCTACCCCGGCCACCGCGCCGCCGCAGCCCGCCGAGACCCGGCGGCCGGTGGTGCCGCACTCGCGCACCGAGGACGTGCTCGGTCTGCTCACCGGCACGTTCGTGGTCTCGCTCGGCCTGCACCTGCTCAAGTCCAGCGAGATCGTCACCGGCGGCACGGCGGGCCTGTCGCTCCTGCTCAGCTACGGGCTGCCGGTGCCGTTCGGGGTGCTGTTCTTCCTGGTGAACCTGCCGTTCATGGTGCTGGCGGTGGCCAAGAAGGGCTGGTCGTTCGCGGTCCGCTCGCTGATCTCGATCGCGCTGGTCTCGGCGTTCACGCCGCTGCACGCGCAGCTGTTCGGCGCGCTGCACCTGCCCGCGATCTACGCGGCGGTGTGCGGCAACGTGCTGACCGGGATCGGGCTGCTGATCGTGTTCCGGCACAACTCCAGCCTGGGCGGGTTCAACGTGGTCGCGCTGATCGCCCAGGAACGCCTGGGGTGGCGGGCCGGGTACGTGCAGATGGGCCTGGACGTGCTGGTCATCGTCACGGCCCTCACCGTCGTCTCCCCCGCCGCCGTCCTGATCTCGGCCTTCGGCGCGGTGTTCCTCAACGGCGTCTTGGCCCTCAACCACCGACCGGGCCGCTACCTGGGCGCCTAGCGGTCGCGCGGGCGCTTCCGCGCGGGACGCACCGGCGGGAGGTCGTGGCCCGCGGTGACGCGGTTGCGGATCGTCCCGATGCCCTCGACGGTCATCTCGACGACGTCGCCGGGCTGCAGCGGCGGCGGGTCCTCCCGGTCGGGCCTGCCCCACAGCTCGCCGAGGCAGCCGCCGTTGCCGCAGGTCCCGGAGCCCAGCACGTCGCCGGGCCGGACCTCGGTACCGCGCGAGGCGTAGGAGACGAGTTCCTCGAAGGGCCAGCCCATGTTGGACAGCAGGTCGTGGCCGATCCGCTCGCCGTTGACCGACACGCTCATCGGCAGCCGCAGGAAGCCGTCGGCGTCCCGGTGGGCGTCGAGCTCGTCGGCGGTGACCAGGACCGGGCCGAGGGTGGTGGCGAAGTCCTTGCCCTTGGCCGGGCCGAGGCCCACCTTCATCTCGGCGGACTGCAGGTCGCGGGCCGACCAGTCGTTGAAGATCGTGTAGCCGATGATGTGCTCGCGCGCCTGCTCCGGTGCGAGGTCGCGACCGGGGCGCCCGATGACGGCGGCGACCTCCAGCTCGAAGTCCATCCGGCGGCAGCCGGGCGGGATCGCGACGTCGTCGAACGGACCGGTGATCGCGTGCGGGTTGGTGAAGTAGAACGTCGGCGCCGCGTACCACTCCGGTGCGATGGCACCTCCGGTCATGCCCTCGACGTGCTCCTCGAAGGCGACGAAGTCGCGCACCGTCGCGGGTTCCAGCGGCGCCCGCAGCTCCACCTCGGCCAGCGGCACGCCCGGCTCGGCCAGCGCCCGCACCCCGGCCTCGGGAAGGCGTTGGGAGCGCAGCAGTTCCAGCAGCGGGGCGGGCAGCGGGTGGAACGTCTCGCCGTCGACGACCCCGCTGAGCCGGGTTCCGTCGTGGCGGGCTGTGGCGAATCGCATGTGATTCCTCCGGCGCAGGATGCGGCGACCTCTAGGCGGGTTGGGTGAGCAGGGTCGTGACCTCGTCGAGCAGTCCCGGGACGTCGCCGCGCTCGCCGTCGAGGAGCCACTGCCCGAGCTGGTTGGAGGCGTCGACGACGGTCTTGGCGCGCGGGTGGCGCCGCTCGGCGTAGGCGGTGAGCACTTCGTCGTCGACGGTGCCCGCGGCCAGCAGGAGCTCGGCGAGCACCGAGGCGTCCTCCAGCGCCTGGGCGGCGCCCTGGGCGATGGTGGGCGGGCAGGTGTGCGCGGCGTCGCCGGCGAGCACCACGCGGCCCCGGTGCCAGGGCGCGTCGAGCAGGTGGGTCTCGAACCACGTGTGGTGGACGGCGTTCGCGTCGGTGAGCCCGTCGCGGATCTCCCACCACGGTCCGCCGTAGTGCGAGGCGAGGTCCCGCACGACCTCCAGCGACTGCTCGGGCGTGAGATCGGAGCGGTCGCGGGCGTCCTCGACCAGGTAGGCGTACATGTCGGACTCGCCGGTCGGGCAATACCCGGCGATGTAGCAGTGCCCGCCGTAGTAGAGCTCCGTGCGGGTGATCGACTCGGGGCGCCGGGTGAAGGCCCGCCAGATGCCCATGCCGGTGGCGCGGGTCGCGGCGTCGATGCCCAGCAGCTCGCGCGTGGTGGAGCGGACACCGTCCGCGCCGACGACCAGGTCGTAGCGACCGGTTCCGCCGTCGCCGAAGGTCACCCGCACGACGTCGTCGTCCTGATCCAGCCCGGTCACCGGCCTGCCGAAGCGCACCGCCGCGCCCGCTTCGGCGGCGCGTTCGACGAGCACCCGCGCCAGCTCGGGCCGGTGAGCGCCGAGAGTCGCGGGCAGGTCGGGCCCGCCGGTGCGCACGTCGTCGACCTCGGTGAGCAGCGTGCCGTCGGGAGCGCGCAGGCCCAGCCCGTCGAACCGGTAACCGCTGAGCCGCTCCCACGCCCCGACCTGGTCGAGGACGCGAAGCGCGTTGCCCTGCAACGTGATCCCGGATCCGACGGCGGACACCGACGGGCGCGCCTCGGCGATCTCGACCTCCCATCCCCCTTCGGCGAGCAGGATCGCGGTCGCGGTGCCGGCCGATCCCGCGCCGACCACCAGCACGTTCCGCGTCGTCATGGGTTTCTCCGAGGTGAAGGGGGTGTTGCCCTTCCAGGGTTGCCGACCGCCGGTGATCGGGGAAGCGCGGCGTGGCTATGCCTGGTATTCGCGACGGCGATGGTCGAGCGCTTCGACCGGCTCGACATCGGTGTCCGGTGTGCGCATGCTGTCCGGCATGGCAAGGTCGCCGAGCGGGGAATCAGTGTTGACCAGGGCGGTGCGCATCCTCGACGCCTTCGGTCCCGACGATCACGTGCTCACGGTCACCGACATCAGCCGTCGCGCGGACCTCCCGCTGCCGACGGCGGGCCGGCTGGTCGGCGAGCTGGTCCGGCACGGCCTGCTGCACCGCGACGAGCAGCGGCGGGTCCGCATCGGGGTGCGCCTGTGGGAGCTCGCCCAGCGCGCCTCGCCCACCCTGCGGCTGCGCGACGTGGTGATGCCGTTCCTGGAGGACGTGCACGCGGTGGTCGGGCACAGCGCCCAGCTGGGCGTGCTCGACGGCGACGAGGTGCTGTTCGTGGAGCGGCTCAGCGCACCGCGCGCGGTCGTCAACCTGACCCGCATCGCCGGGCGGCTGCCGCTGCACGTGTCCTCGGCCGGTCAGGTGCTGCTCGCCCACTCCTCGCCCGACCTGCAGGAACGCGTTCTGTCGGGCCCGCTTCCCGCGATGACGGCCGAGACCATCACCGACGCCGACGCGCTGCGCACGGTTCTCGCGCGGGTGCGCACCCGGGGCTTCGCCTTCTGCGCGGGGCACGTGCACCCGGACGCCACCGGTGCGGCGGTACCGCTGCGCGGTGCGGACGGGCGGGTCGTGGCCGCGTTGAGCCTGGTCATCCCCAACGATGAGCACGCGTGGTCGCGGGTGGCGCTGCTGCAGTCCACCGCTCGCGCCGTCGACCGGGCGATGCGGCGAGGAACGCTCGTTCAATGAGAACGCGCTCGCGCCCGCGGTGACCGGGTCCGCACTCTCGTCGGCACGACGAAGGGAGCGCCGGGAATGGATCGGGTGCGCGTGACCGCCAAGGAGCAGGTGGCCGAGGACGTCGTGGCGTTGCGGTTGGAACATCCGCGGGGCCTGCGGCTCCCGGACTGGACGCCGGGATCGCACGTCGACCTCGTGCTGCCCAACGGCATGACCCGGCAGTACTCGTTGTGCGGCGACCGGTGGGACGCCCACGCCTATCGCGTCGCCGTGCTGCGCGAACCCCGCGGGCGCGGCGGTTCGGCCTTCGTGCACGACGAGCTCGCCGAGGGCGCTGAGATCGCGATCGGGGGTCCGCGCAACCACTTCCGGCTCGTCCCGGCAGCCGAGCACCTGTTCATCGCGGGAGGGATCGGGATCACGCCGATCCTGCCGATGCTGGCGGCGGCCGAACGGCTCGGCGCTCGGTGGCGGCTGCTCTACGGCGGCAGGCGGCGCGCGTCGATGGCCTTCCTCGACGAGCTCGACGACGAGCGCGTGCGGGTGGCTCCGCAGGACGAGGTCGGTCTGCTCGACCTGCCCGCCGCCGAGGAGGGCTGCGCGGTCTACTGCTGCGGCCCGGCTCCACTGATCGACGCCGCCGGGCGCGCGTACGGCGACCGGTTGCGCACGGAGCGCTTCGCCGCGAAACCCGTTGCAGCGAGCGAGGACCGGCCGTTCACCGTCCAGCTGGCCCGCTCGGGTGGGTCCGTGACCGTCGAGCCCGGCACCTCGCTGCTCGACGCGGTGCGGGCGGCCGGGGCGAGCCTGCTGTCCTCCTGCGGTCAGGGAATCTGCGGGACCTGCGAGACCGACGTCCTCGACGGCGAACCCGATCACCGCGACTCGCTGCTGGACGACGTCGAGCGCGAGCGCGGCGACCGCCTGTTCCCGTGCGTCTCCCGCGCCCGCTCCGACCGCCTGGTCCTCGACCTCTGAAAGGGACTGCCATGACAGGGAGAACTCCGGTGTCGGACGTCGATCCGTTCAGCCCCGAGGTGCTCGCCGACCCGCTGCCGTGGCACGCGTGGTTGCGCGAGGCGGGTCCGATCGTGTTCCTGGAGCGCTACGACGCCTGCGCACTGGGCCGCTACGACGAGGTCCGCGCGACGCTCACCGACTGGCAGCGCTTCCAGTCCGGTGCCGGGGTGGGCGTGGCGAACTTCCGCACCGAGCCGCCCTGGCGGCCGCCGAGCCTGCTGCTGGAAGCCGACCCGCCGCACCACGACGCGCCCCGGGCTGTGCTCAGCCGCCTGCTCGGGCCGCGCGCGCTGCGACGGTTGCGCCAGTCGTGGTACGACGACGCCGAAGCGCTCGTCGACGAGGTCGTCCGCGACGGAGAGCTGGACGGGGTGACCGACCTGGCCGAGGTGTTCCCGCTGCGGGTGTTCCCCGACGCCGTCGGGCTCTCCCCGCACGGCCGCGAACACCTGCTGCCCTACGGCGATTTCGCCTTCAACGCCTTCGGCCCGCACAACGAGCTCGTCCAGCGCGGAGCCGACGGCGTCGCCGAGCACGCGGCCTGGGTCGGCGACCAGTGCCGGCGGGAATCGCTGGCCCCGGGCGGTTTCGGCGCGCAGATCTGGGCGGAGGCCGATCGAGGCGAGATCACCCCCGAGCAGGCACCGCTGGTGGTCCGCTCGCTGCTCACCGCCGGGGTGGACACCACCGTGCACGGCATCGGGGCCGTGCTGCACGCCTTCGCCACCCACCCCGAGCAGTGGGCGCTGCTGCGCGAACGCCCGGAGCGGGCCCGCGCGGCCTTCGACGAGGCCGTGCGCTGGGAATCGCCGGTGCAGACGTTCTTCCGCACCACCGCCGAACCGGTCGAACTCGGAGGCGAACGACTACCCGCGGGGACGAAGGTGCTGCTGTCGCTGGCCTCCGCCAACCGCGACCCGCGCCGCTGGCAGGACCCCGACGTCTTCGACCCGGGCCGCGACCCGTCCGGGCACGTCGGGTTCGGGATGGGCCTGCACCAGTGCGTCGGTCAGCACATCGCCCGGCTGGAGTCCGAGGCGCTGCTGACGGCGTTGGCGCGTCGCGTCACCGGCATCCGGCTCGCGGGCCGACCGGTGCGCCACCTGAACAACACGCTGCGCGCGTGGAGCTCGCTGCCGCTGCGGTTCACGACCTCATGACGTCGCCGGTCCGGACAGGACTCCTCCGCCGAGCACCGGGGCGGGTCACCGGTGGCCGACGCGCGCGTTCCCGCGCACTTCCTCACCGCGCACCGCTGATCTACTGTCCCCGGCGTGACGACGAACCAGCCGGGGGCTCCGCTGGCCCGGCGCCTGGGCACGATGGACGCGACCGCGATCGGTCTCGGCTCGATGCTGGGTGCCGGGGTGTTCGCGGTGTTCGCCCCGGCCGCTGCCGCCGCCGGGAGCGGTCTGCTGCTCTCACTGGTCATCGCCGGGTTCATCGCCTACTGCAACGCGACGAGCTCGGCGCAGCTGGCCGCGGTGCACCCGGCGTCCGGCGGAACCTACGTCTACGGGCGGGCGCGGCTGGGTCACTGGTGGGGGTTCACCGCGGGCTGGGGCTTCGTGATCGGCAAGACGGCCAGCTGCGCGGCGATGGCGCTGACGTTCGCCGCCTACGCGGCCCCGGGTTTCGAGCGCCCGGCCGCCGCGCTGGCCGTGGCGGCGCTGGCGGCGGTGAACTGCGTGGGCATCACCCGCACCGCTCAGCTGACCCGCGCCCTGCTGGTCGTGGTGCTGCTGGTGCTCGTCGGCTTCGCCGCGCTGAGCGCACCGGCCGCCGGAACCGGCGGGCCGCCCGACTGGCTGCCGCACGGTCCGCTCGGCGTGCTGCAGGCCGCCGGGCTGCTGTTCTTCGCCTTCGCCGGGTACGCGCGCATCGCGACGCTCGGCGAAGAGGTGCGCGATCCGGCGCGCACGATCCCGCGCGCGATCCTGCTGGCGCTGCCGATCGCCGCAGTGGTCTACGTGGGCGTGGGACTGGCCGTGCTCGGGGTGCTCGGTCCGCACGAGCTGGCGACCAGCACCGCTCCGCTGGCCGACGCGCTCACCGCAGCCGGGCACCCGGGGCTGGCTCCGGTGGTGCGGTTCGGCGCGGCGACCGCCAGCCTCGGCGCGCTGCTGGCGCTGATCGCCGGTGTCGGCCGCACGGGTCTGGCGATGGCGCGGGAGGGCGACCTGCCGCGGTTCCTGGCGGCCGTGCACCCGAGGTTCCAGGTGCCGCACCACGCCGAGCTCACCCTCGCCGCGGTGGTGATCGCGCTGGTGCTGACCACCGACCTGCGCGGGGTGATCGGCTTCTCCAGCTTCGGCGTGCTGGTGTACTACGCCATCGCCAACGCCTCGGCGTTCACCCAACCGGCCTCGGAGCGCCGCTGGCCGAAGGCGCTCAACGTCGCGGGCCTGACCGGGTGCCTGCTGCTGGCCGCGACCCTGCCGTGGACCTCGGTGGCCGTCGGGCTCGGGGTGTTCGCGATCGGCCTGGTCGGCCGCCTGGTCAGCAGGGCACGCGCGGCGTGATCACCTCGCTCAGCCTCCGCCGCAGTTCACCGGCCTCGGGCGCGTCCAGGGCCTCGTAGATCCGGACGGCGGTCTCCCAGTGGCGCCGGGCCGAGTCGTGCCGTCCCGCCGCGCGGTGCAGATCACCGAGACCGGTGTGGGCGCGGGCCCGCACGTAGTGGCTGGGGCCGCTGTTGGCGACGCCGAGCGCGTGCAGCAGGCAGCGGGTGGCCTCGACGTCGTCGCCCATCGCCGCGTGCGTCTCGGCCGTGGCGGTCAGCGCCATCGCCTCCATCGTCGCCGACCGCATCTGGCGGGCGAACACCAGCGTCGCGCGGTGGCTCTCCAGCGCCTGCGGGTAGTCGCCGAGGCAGCGGCGGATGGTGCCCAACCGGTGCAGGGCCATGCCCTCCAGGAACCGGAACCGGGTGCGGCGGGCCAGCACCAGAGCCCGCTCGGCGTGCTCGGCGGCCTCGGCGTAGCGGCCGGCGTCGCGGTGCAGACCGGCCAGCGCGTAGGACGCGTCGGCCTCGGCGGGCCGGTAGCCGTGCGCGGCGGCCACCCGCGAGGCCTCCTGCAGGCAGATCAGCGACGCCTCGTGGCGCCCCCACCTGCGGTGCAACCGCCCCATGCAGATCATCGGCCGCAGTCCCAGCAGCCGCAGCCCCGCCTGCTGGTACAGCCGGGCTGAGCGCCGCAGGTGTTCCAGCGCGCTCTCGGTGTGGCCGGTGAACACGCACACCTCTCCCAGGCTCAGCAGCACCGTCGCCGTCGCCCCCGGCCCGTCGGCCAGTTCCAGCGCCTCCTCCAGCAGGCGTCGCGCCGACTCGAACCGGTTGCGCCGGAAGTGCGCGATGCCGAGCCCGCGCAGCACGATGCCCTCGGCGGCCCGGTCGCCGGTGCGGTGGGCGATCTCGCAGGCCCGGCCGTGGAGCCGCTCGGCTTCGTCGACGTGCCAGCCGAAGTCGAGCGCGGCGTCGAGCACGACGGCGAAATCGACGGCGTAGTGGGCGAATTCGCCGTCGACCGTCTCGGCGATGCGCGTCATGGTCTCAAGCTTGGCGTCCAGCCAGCCGGCCGCGTCCTCGTGGTCGCGCATCGCCGGGATCTCGTAGCCGGTGTCGCGTTCGGGCAGCGCTCCGGGCGCGAGTAAGCCGGTCGCGGCGGTGGCCGCCTGCAGGAAGTAGTCGTAGAGCCGCCGCAGCGCGTCCCGCCGCTCGGCGGCGGTCTCGGTGAGCTCGCACAGCTCCTCGGCGTAGGTGGCCAGCAGGTCGTGCAGCCGGACCCGCTTGTCCCCGACCTCCTCCACCAGGTGCGCGCGGGCCAGTTCCGCCAGCCCGCGCCGGGTGGCGCGGACGTCGCCGTCCCCGGCCAGCGCGGTCAGCGAGTGGGCGTCGACCTCGTGGCCCGGGTGCAGCCCGATCAGCCGGAACAGCCGGGCCTCGGTCTCCGACAGGTTCCGGTAGGAGGCCGCGAATATGGTCCGCACGCACGCCTGCGGGTCACCGCTGTCGAGCAGGTCCAGCCGCGCCTGGGCGCAGCCGAACTCGGCGACGGTCTGGTCGATGCCGCGCTTGCGGTTCCGCCGGACCCGTTCGGCGGCGATGCGCAGCGCCAGCGGCAGCCGGGCGCAGCACTCGATGAGCTCGTCGACGGCGTCGGAGTCGGTGACGAGGTCCCCGAGCAGTTCCTTGAGCAGCAACCGCGCCTCGTGGACGGTCATCCGGTCCAGCTCGACCCGCTGCGCGCCCTGACCGACGACCAGGCCGTTGAGCTGGTCGCGGCTGGTGATCAGCACCGCGCAGTGGGCGTTCCCGGGCAGCAGCGGGCGCACCTGGTCGGCGCTGACGGCGTTGTCGAGCACCAGCAGCACCCGCTTCCCGTCGAGCAGGCTGCGCAGCCGGGCACCGCGTTCGGCCACGTTCAGCGGCACGTCCTTGCCGTCGACGCCCAGCGCCCGCAGCCAACCGGCGAGCACGTCGCCTGGCTCGGCCGGGGTGTCGGTGCCGAAGCCGCGCAGGTCGGCGTGCAGCTGGCCGTCCGGGAAGCGGCTCTTCACCCGGTGCGCCCAGCGCAGCGCCAGCGAGGTCTTGCCGACTCCGGCGGTGCCTGCGATGACCGCGATGGGGATGGTGCGGGTTCCCTCGTCCAGGATCTGGTCCAGTTCGGACAGCGCGACCTCGCGACCGACGAAATCGGTGGCGCAGTGCGGGAGTTGGGCCGGGACCTCGGCTGGGGCGGAGACCTCGACGACCTCCCCGGCGCGGATCTGGCCGTGCAGCGCGCGCAGGTCCGGGCCGGGGTCGAGTCCGAGCTCGTCGTTGAGGACCTCGCGCGCGTGCTGGTAGGCCGACAGCGCCTCGGCCTGCCGTCCGCTGCGGTAGAGGGCGAGCATGAGCAGCCCGTGCAGCCGTTCCCGCAGCGGGTGGTGGTGCACGGTCTCCAGCAGCTCACCGGCGACGGCCTCGTGCCTGCCCGCGCGCAGCTCGGCGGCGTAGAGCTCCTCGACGGCCAGCAGCCGCTGCTCGCCGAGCCGTTCCACCTCGGCCGCGACCTCGGGCAGGTCGATCTCCTGGTAGGGCCTGCCGCGCCACAGCCCCAGCGCGCGCCGCAGGGTGGCGGACGCGCGGGCCGGGTCCGCTTCCCCGGCGGCCTCGTCGAGCAGCGCCCGGAACACCGCGGCGTCGAGCTCGCCGGGCTCGACGCGCAGGCAGTAGCCGGCGTGCCCGTGGGTGAGCCGGTCGGGTTCGTCCAGCTCTCGGCGCAGCCGGTGGACGTGGACCTGGAGTCGGCGCGCCCCCTGCTCGCCCGGCTCACCCCACAGCGCTTCCAGCAGAACGGTGACCGGGACCGGTTCGTTGGCGCGGGCCAGCAGCACGGCCAGCAGGTGGCGTCGCAACGCGCCGGTCAGCGGTGCTGTCGAACCCCCGTCGATCATCCGAATCGGTCCAAGAACTTCGAACCGCATCGTGCTTCCCCCAGAAAATGACAAACGAACAATATTGCCGCATCGGGACCCCCTGCCGCTGCCTCCAGAAAGCGACGAGAAAGCCACGCCGCGCACATTGGCCGCAAAACGCCGGGCGGCTCAACGAGCGGCACCCCAACGAGTGATACCGAGCACCTGGTCGATACCGGATCCGGACTCGGAAAGGGGCATGTCGACCGCGCGACCGCGCGCTGCACCCGGTGCTCGCGACAGCGCCAGACCGGGATCGAACCAATTCCGGGCATGCGTCACCCCGGAATGCGCGTTCACCCGCCGAATGGACGTCGGATCGTCCGGATCCGGAGACGACGTGCCGCTGGTCGACCGAGACGCCCGCGACGAGGTGGATTCCCGAAACCGAATCCCGCTCACGACATCTGCGGGCTGATGACCGGAACTCCCGCCGCGCGAAGCGAGTTCACGCCGCGGAGTTCACCTCGCGAACTACACGCGCTGCCAGAAGAAACGATGAGCCATCGCTACACCCCCCAGGTGTTGGCGTCGCCTGCTGATCCCCCAGACCTCGGTGGTCGACACCACCGGAATCCGTCTTGATGATGAACGCTCACCCGAACAGCGCACAAGCTCTTGCGCCGAACAATTTTCACCATTGTCCGGCATTCCGATTCTGACCTGGCGAAACAACGCGGAATTGCGGGAATTTCGATTCACGTCCGGATGCCGGACGCGCCGCGGAACACCGGTGTGGACCACTTTCGGTCTCCGAGCGGATCGGTGGTGAGGCGGCCCCCTCGCCCGCCTCACCACCGCAGGTGCGAGCCTACGACGGACCGCTGATCGTTGCGAGATCAAACACCTCCGATCACCGGCGTGGCCTCCCCCACTCGCGGCCTGCCGCCGCCACCCGGTTGGGTTAATCTCAGCACCATGAACCGCACGCCCTCCACGCCGGCCGAAGCCTTCGCGACCCTCATGGAAGGCAACCAGCGCTTCGTCGACAGCGCCCGGCTGCACCCCCACCAGGACGCGGACCACCGCGCGTCGCTCGCTCCCGGGCAGACCCCGTTCGCCGTCCTGTTCGGCTGCTCGGACTCGCGACTCGCGGCGGAGATCATCTTCGACCGCGGCCTGGGCGACCTGTTCGTGGTGCGCACCGCCGGCCAGGTCACCGGCTCGGAGGTGCTGGGCAGCATCGAGTACGGCGTGGGCGTGCTGGGCACGCCGCTGGTGGTCGTGCTCGGCCACGACTCCTGCGGCGCGGTGGTCGCCGCGCGCCAGGCAGTCCTGGAGGGCACCAACCCGCCCGGCTACCTGCGCGACATCGTCGAGCGGGTCACGCCCAGCGTGCTGGCCGCCAAGGCGGGCGGGCACGAGGAGGTCGACGACATCGTCGACGTCCACATCCAGCGCACCAGCGAGCTGCTCCTCGAACGCTCCTCGCTGCTGGCCGACGAGGTCGCCGCGGGCCGCTGCGCGATCGCGGGCCTGTCCTACCGCCTGGCCGACGGCACGGTCCGCCTCGTGGCCAGCCACGGCCGGCTCCAGCAGCAAGCCGCCTGAGGAGCTTCTCGGAGGGCCGACCTCCGCACCTCGCGTTAGCCTGCGAAGGCACGCTTGGTGAAAGGAATCGGTCGCGTGAGCTTCCAGCCGCGTCGTGTGCTGCTGATCAGCGCCACCATCGGTGAGGGCCACAACGCGACCGCTCGCGCCGTCGAGGAGGCCGCGCGCCGGGTCTGGCCCGGCTGCGAGGTGGTGTGGCTGGACGCGCTGCGCATCATGGGCCGATGGGTCCCGCGCGCGTTCAACTGGATCTACGTCACCAACGTCGAGTCGACGCCGTGGCTCTACGACTTCTTCTACGACGCGCTGTGGCGCTACCGCTGGTTCGCCACCGCCTCGCGGCGCTTCGTCGGCGCCTGGTGCGGTCCGCTGCTGCGCCGCGAGATCCGCCGTCTCGCACCGGATCTGATCGTCTCGACCTACCCGCTGGGCACGGCCGGGCTGGACTGGATGCGCAGGCGCGGCGGCCTCGACGTGCCGGTCTCGGCGGTGGTGTCGGACTTCTCACCGCACCCGTTCTGGGTCTACCCCGAAGCCGATCTGCACTACGTGATGAGCGAGGCGAGCCTGCGCGCGATGCGCCGCGCCGAACCGGACGCGGTCGGTGCCGTGTCGGTGCCGCCGGTGCGCAGCCGGTTCCAGCCGCGCGATCGCGCCACCGCGAGGGCCGAGTTCGGTTTCCCCGCAACCGGTTTCACCGCCCTGGTCGCGTGCGGGGCGTTGAGCTTCGGCGCGGTGGAGCGGGCGGTGGACGCCGCGCTGCGAGCGCCGGGCCTGGCGCGCGTGCTGGTGGTGTGCGGCCGCAACGAGGCGGTGCGCGAACGACTGCTGGCGCGCGGAGATCCCCGGGTGGTGCCGCTGGGCTGGGTCGACGACATGCCCGGCCTGATGGCCTGCTCGGACGCGGTGATCACCAACGCGGGTGGCGCGACGGCTCTGGAGGCGCTGGCGTGCGGGCGCGCGGTGGTCATGTTCGAACCGATCGCCGGGCACGGCCGCGCCAACGCCGAGCTGATGGCCGACGCGGGTCTGGCCGAGCTGTGCCCGGAGGAAGCGCAGCTGACCGCGACGCTGCGCCGCTGGGTCGCCGACCCGCAGGAGGTGGGCGAGCGGGAGGAACGCGCGCTCAAGCACTGCCGCGCAGCCGAGTTCGACGAGCAGGTGGCCGCGCTCGCCGATCTCCCCCGGCACCGCGGGAGGCGTCCGCTGCGCGCGCAGGACGCGTTCTTCGTCTACGCCACGACTCCCGAGGTCTCGCAGCAGACCGGCGCGATCCTGCAGCTGGAACCGTCGCTGGCCTCCACGCACCAGTGGTCCGAGCACCTCGCCGCCCGGATCCGCGAGCACGCGCCGCGGCTGCCGATGCTCACCCGCAGGCTGACCCGACGCACCGGACGTCGTCCGCAGTGGATCGCCGACGCCTCGGTAGACCCCGTCGAGCACCTCAGCTCCCGCGAGCTGCGCCCCGAGCACGACCCCGAGGCGTTCATCAGCGAGTTCTTCTCGACCCCGGTGCGCACCGACCGACCGCCCTGGGAGCTGCGCCTGCTGCACGACCCGGCCACCGGCCGGGCGACGCTGCTGGCGAAGATGCACCACGCCCTCGGCGACGGTCTGGCGGTGACCGGCACGCTGCTGCGCCTGCTCTGCGACGGGCCCCACCCCACCCCGCACTCGGCCGCCGCCGGGCGCACCGGACAGGTGCGCGAGGTGCTGCGCGGCCTCATCGGCCTGGCCACCTCCGCCGGCTCGCCCAGCCGCGCCTGGACCGGGCGCAGCACTCCGGCGCGCAGCTTCGGGCACCTGGCGCTGCCCGCGGTGCGGGTCCGCGCGCACGCCCGCGATCACGGCGTGACCAGCAGCGCCCTGCTGATCGGGCTGGTCGCCGAGGCGCTGCACAGGTCGCTGGGCGAGAAGCGCACCGGTGCGCTGTTCCGGGTGATGGTGCCGCGCACGGCCCGCACCGGCCGCAGCGGCGCGGGACTCGACGCTCCCGGCAACCACACCCGCACCCTGTCGGTGGACCTGCCGGTCGGACCGATGCCGCTGGTGTGGCGGATCCGCGCCGTCGCCGACGCCCTGGCCGAGCCCGACCACTCCGGACAGCCGGAAGCGGCGGGCGCCGTGCTGGCCGGGCTCGGGCTGCTGCCCGCGCCGCTGCACGCGTGGGTCGTGCGCCGCATCTACGGGCACCGGTTCTTCAACGCGGTGGTCTCGGTGATGCCCGGCAGGCGGCGTGCCGCGCACATCAACGGTTCCCGGCTGAGCCGGGTGCTGCCGGTGCTGTCGCTGGCCGACGGTGTCGGCGTGGCGATCGGCGCGATCGGCTGGGGCGAGGAGTTCGGCTTCGGCGTCACCACCGACCCCGGGCTCGCCCCGGAGGCCCACGTGCTGGCCGGGCACCTGCGGGAGGCGTTCGACGAGCTGCGGGAGCGCCGGTGAGCTCGGGCACGGTGCTGGTGGTGGCCGTGCCCGCCGCGGTGGTGGGCGCCGCGAGCTTCGGGCTGGCCAGCGCCATCCAGCACCGGGTGACCAAGCAGGTCCCGCGCGTCGCGACGTTCAGCCCCCGGATGTTCTGGGACCTGGTGCGCGAACCGATCTGGGTGCTCAGCATCGGCACCGTGATCGTCGGCCTGTCGCTGCAGGTGGTGGCGTTGGCTTTCGGGCCGCTGGTGCTGGTGCAGCCGCTGCTGGTGACCTCGGTGCTCTTCGGCGCGGCGTTCGCGGCGTGGCTGGCCCGGCGGCGCATGGACGGGGTCCTGGCGCTGGGGGCGCTGTCGTGCGCGGGCGGTCTGGCGGCGTTCCTGGTGCTGGCGCGGCCTTCCGGGCAGGGCAGCGAGTTCACGGGTGCGCCGGTGCTGCCGCTGGCGGTCGTCCTGGGACTGGTGGTGGTGCTGTCGCTGCTGGCCGAGCGGTGGCTGCCGGGCGAGTTCGGCGTGGTGGGCCTCGCGGTGGCCACCGGCGTGCTCTACGGCGTCACGGCTGGCCTGATGCGGGTGGTGGCCGGGCAGTTCCGCACGGGAGGCCTGGTCGAGCCGTTCGGCCACTGGACCTTGTACGTGGTGTGCGTGATCGGGCCGATGGGGTTCCTGCTCAGCCAGCAGACGTTCCAGCGGGGCCGGTTGATGTCGCCGTCGCTGGCGGTGATCACCACCGTCGACCCGCTGGTCTCGGCGGCGATCGGCGTGAGCTGGCTGGGCGAGCGCATCGCCCACTCCCCCGCGATCCTCGCCGGGGAGGCGGTCGCGGCCGCGCTCATGATCGGCGGTATCGCGGTGCTGGCGCGGCGCAGCGAGCAGCTCGCCCGCGAACTCGCCAGGCAGGAGGAACCGGGATCGTGGGGATGAACCGGGCTCTGGTCACCGGTGCCTCGTCCGGCATCGGCGCCGCTACCGCGCTGCGGCTGGCCGCCGACGGCTGGAACCTCGTGCTCACCGGCCGCGACCGACCGCGCCTGGACGCGCTCGCCGACCGGGCGGGGGGCAGCGCCGTGGCCGCCGACCTCACCGAGGAAGACGGTCTGCAGCAGGTGATCGAGGCCGGTCGCGGCGTGGACCTGCTGGTGCACAGCGCCGGGATCGGCTGGGCCGGACCGTTCGCGGAGATGGAACCGCACCGCATCGACCGGCTCGTCGAGCTGAACCTGGCCGTCCCGATGCGGCTGACCCGCGCGCTGCTGCCGCCCCGGGTGGCGTTCGTGGCGTCGGTGGCGGTGGTGGGCGTCCGCGACGAGGACGTCTACGCGGCGACCAAGGCGGGGCTGCGCGCCTTCGCGGCGAGCCTGCGCTACCGGGGCGTCACCACGACCGCGGTGTTCCCGGGGGCCGTGCGCACCCCGTTCTTCCACGGCCGCGCCTACGACCGCCGCTTCCCGCGCATGGTCGAACCCGACCGCGTCGCCGACGCCCTCGTCGACGCGGTCCTGCGCGGCCGCCCCGAGATCTTCGTCCCTCGCTGGCTCACCGCGGCCGACCGCCTCCACGGCGCCCTACCCACGGCCTTCCACCACCTCGCAAGGCGTTTCGGCTGACCCACTCCCCGTGCGTCGGTGGGCGCCGCACCGAGCCGCAACCCGGGTACGCCGGGACGCGCAGCGCGTGTTCACCGAGTTCCAGTGCGTCAGCCGCTGGAAGTTGTTGCGGCGGAGGCGATGCCCACGATGCGGGCGCCCGCTGAACCGGAGGGCGTCCGGAGACGGCGGGGTTCGTTCACCTTCAGCTCCATCTCACGGTGCCGGGGTTGCCTTGCGGTCGGCAGCGACGGCAGCGTGGGCCATCAGCTGGTACCGGCCGCGTACGTTGGTTCGGTGCTTTCGAACAGGCCCTGTTCGTACTCATCGGCGGCCTGCTTCCGGGCCTTGTAGTGGACCTTCTTGCCGGTGGCGGTCATCGGGAGCGCCTCGACGAACCGGTAACCGCGTGGGCGTTTGTAACCGGCGAGCATGGGGTGCTCGCGGCAGTGCTGCTCGCACTCGGCAGCGCTCAGGCCGCTCCGGGAGGGGACGACGTAGGCGACCACGAGCTGTCCCCATCGCTCGTGCGGGATGCCGACGACCACCGAGTCCTCGATGCCGGGGTGTTCGTTGAGGACCTCCTCCACCTGCACTGGGTGCACGTTCTCCCCACCAGAAACGATCATGTCGTCCTTGCGTCCGACGATCGTCACGTACTCCTGGGAGTCCCAGGTGGCGAGGTCGCCGATGTAGAGCCAGCCGTCGTGGAACTTCGCGGCTTCCTGTTCTGGGGCGTTCGCGTAGGCGTAGCTGCACTTCGGGGAGCGAACGATCACCTCACCGACCTCCGAGCCGTCCTTGGCCACCGTCTCGTCGGGGGTCGCCAGCCGGTCGTCGTGCACCTTGACGACGGCGACCTCGTCGTCGGTGCAGGCGCGACCAGCGCTGCCTGCGTGTTGTGGCAGGTCGATCGGGCGCAGGAAGCTGTTCCAGAAGGCCTCGGTGGTGCCGTACCCGTTGAAGATCCGAGGGCAGAGGACCTCCTGGTAGTGCAGAGCTGCCTCGCGCTCCAGCGGTGCTCCCATCGTGACGATGCCGCGCAGCGTGGAGAGGTCTCTCGGCTGCTCCGACTGGACCTGCGTGAGCATCGCCAGGTTCGTGGGTGCGCCGACGAGGAAGGTCAGACCGAATTGCTCGACGTGGTCCAGGCACAGCGCCGGGTCGAACGTTCGCATCGGCACGACCTGCGCTCCCAGGTAGAAGGCCGGGTTCGGCCCGCCCGCGTACAAGCCACCGCGGTGGAACCACGGCGTCATGTTCAACACGCGGTCCTCCGGTGTCAGGAGGAAGTGCATGATCACGTCGTGCGCGCTGAACACCTCGACCATGCTGTTGAGCGGCACGCCCTTGGGCATGCCGGTCGTGCCCGAGGTGTACAACCGCGTCGTCTCCTCGTAGACCGTGCGCGAGACGACCGGAGGCGGCGTCCCCGGTTCGGCGAGGAGGCATTCGAAGCGCAGTGCCGGGGCACCGTCGTGTGCGGCCGGGGTTCCATCACCACCCACTTCGACCACTAGCTCCGGACGGTGCTGCGCGCGCTCCAAGGCCCCCTGCGCGACCTCTGCCAGCGCCGCGTCGTACACGTAGGCACGCGGGCGACTGTCGTCCAAGATGTACGCGGTTTCGCCCGACGAGAGGCGGAAGTTGATCGGAGATCCCACCGCGCCGCAGGCCTGCGTGGCCAGGTAGAGCTGCGCGAACTCCGGGCCGTTGTAGAGCTGGTAGACGACGACGTCCCCGGGTTGCACACCCGCTGCGGACAGCCCGGCGGCCAGGCGGTCCACCCGGGTCCCCAACTCCTCGTAGGTCCAGGGAGTGCCGGTTCGGGGACAGTGGATCGCCACACGATCGGCGAAGCGATGCGTGTTGCGCCGGAAACCGGCGAGGTAGGTGAACTCGTGCTCGAAGAACCGCTTGTACGCCGTGGGATCGTAGGTGCTCATGCTTCAGTCCTCCTCGTTGAGGTTGAAACTCGGTGCTATGACGTCCGTCTGGTCACGCGAAGGCGGAGATTCCGGTGACGTCCCGCCCGGTGATCAGTGGCTGGATGTGGTCGGTTCCTTCGCAGGTGTGCACGACTTCCATGTCGGTCAGGCGCCGGGCGACGTGGTGGTCGAGCAGAACTCCGTTGCCTCCGAGGCCGTCTCGCGGGTCAGCGCGTTCGCATCGGGGTCGCAGGCCGTGACGTCGTAGCCGGCCGGGGCGCAGACCATGGCGATCTGCGCGCCCATCGCGCCCGTTCCGATGGTGGTGATCTCGTCGATGTCGTCGCCGGACATGGCTAGTCCCCCTCGAACGCGGGTTCGCGCTTGTCCAGGAAGGCGCTGGCACCTTCGAGCTTGTCCGCGCTGGTGTAGAGCAGGGCTTGCGCCAAGCGCTCGATGACCATGCCGGTGCGCTGGTCGGCGTCCATGCCGGAACGGATCACCAGCTTCGCCAACCGCACGGCCAGCGGTCCCTTGTTCAGGATCTGCGCGGCGGTCTCACGCGCAGTCGCGATCAGCTCCGCCGGCGGGACGACAGAGGTGACGAGACCGATCTCGCGTGCCTGCTCGGCATCGATCCGACGGCCGGTGAGGATCATCTCGATCGCGCGGCCGGTGCCGACCAGCCGTGCCAGTCGCTGCGTACCGCCCGCACCGGGCAGGACCGACAGATTCGTCTCCGGCAGGCCGAATTGCGCGTTGGAAGCGGCGATGCGGATGTCGCAAGCCATCGCCAGTTCACATCCGCCACCGAGCGCGTAGCCGTTCACCGCGGCGATCGTGGGCTTGTCGAACGCCTCGACCTCGTCGTAAAGCCGCTGCATCTCGGAGGCGAGCCCGGTGTGCTTGGTGTACCGCTTCAACTCCGCGATGTCGGCGCCGGCGACGAACGCCCTGTCGCCGGCTCCGGTGATGACGACGACGCCCACCGCGTCGTCCTGCTTGAACTCCGCCAGCGCTGCCCGCAGGTCGTCCTGGACCTGGCGGCTGACCGCGTTGCGGACCTCCGGGCGGTTGATCGTGACGACCGCGATGCCCTCGGCGATCTCGGTGCGCAGTGTCCGGTGATTCATCGGTCTCTCCTACCGAAACGCCGGCAGGCCGGTGATGGCCTGGCCCATGATCAGGGAGTGGATCTCGCTGGTGCCCTCGTAGGTCATCACGCTCTCCAGGTTGTTCGCGTGGCGCAGCGGTGAGTGCTCGAGGGTGATCCCGTTGCCACCGAGGATGGTCCGGGCTTCTCGCGCGATCGCGATGGCCTCGCGGACGTTGTTGAGCTTGCCGAAGGAGATCTGCGACGGCTTCAGCGTTCCGGCGTCCTTCATCCGCCCGATCCGCAAGGCCACCAACGTGCCCTTCTGGATTTCCAGGACCATGTCGACGAGCTTGTGCTGGGTGGTCTGGAAGCCGGCGATCGGCTGGCCGAATTGCGTCCGGTTCCCCGCATAGGTCAGGGCGGCCTCGTAGCTGTCGCGGGCGGCGCCCATCGCTCCCCAGATGATGCCGTAGCGCGCCTCGTTCAGGCACGAGAACGGTCCTTTGAGCCCCGTGACACCGGGTAGCACCGCTTCTGCGGGCAGGCGCACGTCGTTGAGCTCGATGTCGCACTGGATCGAGGCCCGCATCGACAGCTTCGGTTCGATCGGCGTCGCGGTGAAGCCCGGTGCCTCCGTCGACACCAGGAACCCGCGAACGCCGTCCTCGGTTTGGGCCCAGATGACGGCGACATCAGCGATCGAGGCGAGTCCGATCCAGCGCTTCTTCCCCGACATCACCCAGTCCGAGCCGTCTCGGCGCGCCGTGGTTCGCATGCTCGACGGGTCGCTGCCCGCGGTGGGCTCGGTCAGGCCGAAGCAGCCGATGAGCTCGCCGGCGGCCATGCCCGGCAGCCACCGCTCCTTCTGCTCCTCGGAGCCGAACTTGTGGATCGCGCTCATCGCCAGCGACCCCTGCACGCTGACGAAGGTCCGCAGTCCGGAATCGCCGGCCTCGAGCTCCATGCACGCGAGCCCGTACTCCACCGCGCTGCGGCCTGCGCAGCCGTGGCCTCGCAGATGCATGCCGAGCACACCGAGATTCCCCAACTTCGCGGTGATCTCCCGGGGGAAGGCCGCCGACTCGTACCACTCGGCGATGTGCGGTGCGATCTCGGAACCGACGAACGCCCGCACTCGGTTGCGCAGTGCGATCTCGTCGGCGGAGAGCAAGGCGTCCAGCTCGAGGTAGTCCTCGGCCAGGCCGCTCGTAGCGCTGCGCGCGCCCGTTGCCGCTGGGGTCGCAGTTGTCATGTTTGTCTCTCCTAGATCAAGGTGCCTCGAACAGCACGGATACTCCCTGGCCCACGCCCACGCACATGGTCGCCAGGGCACGCCGGGCGGCCCGGTCGTGCAGCTCCAGTGCGGCGGTCAGCGCGAGCCCGGCGCCGCTGGCGCCGAGCGGGTGGCCCAGTGCGATCGCGCCACCGTGGGGGCGGCGAGGTCATCCGGCCGAACCGGCGCCAGCGCTCCGCCGTACCGACCGAAGGGAGTCCTGACACCCGCGACGACGCAGGCAGTGGACATGTCGTTCCGATGTCGTGCGCCAACGCGGCCTCAGCTCATCGTCAGGCCGCCGCTGACGCTGACGGTCTGACCGGTGATGTACTGGGCCTCGTCGGAGGCGAGGAACGCCACCGCGTTGGCGAGGTCCTGCGGATCGCCGAGACGGCGCAGCGGGATGGCCTTGGTCAGCGCTTCGCGCAGCTTCGGGCTGTCCCCGCCGATGGAGGCGAACAGCTCGGTGTCGGTCGGGCCGGGGCACACGCAGTTGACGTTGATCTGGTTGCGGGCCACCTCACGGGCGATCGTCTTGGTGAAGGCGATCACGCCGCCCTTGGCGGCCGAGTAGACCGCCTCTCCGGAGGAGCCCACACGGCCGGCATCCGAACCGAGGTTGACGATGGCACCCCTGCCCTGCTCGACCATCAGCGGCAGCACGGCCTTGGTCGCGTGGAGCATCCCGAACAGGTTGATCGCGACGACTCGCTCCCAGTCGGCCTCGTCGCTGTCGATGAACGGTCCGGCCTTGTCCCAGCCTGCGTTGTTGACCAGAACGTCGATTCGGCCGAACAGGTTGCGCACCTCGCCGACCACGGCCTCGACCGATTCCTTGGAGGTCACATCGGCGCGCAGCCCGATCGCCTTGCCGCCGATCGCCGCAGCGGTGGATGTCGCAGTGGACTCGTCGATGTCGGAGACGACGACGGTCGCACCTTCCTCGGCGAGCTTCTCGGCGATCGCGCGACCGATTCCCCGGCCCGCGCCGGTCACCACTGCGATCTGGCTGTCCAGTCGTCCCATTTCTTGCGTTCCTTCCCAAACTCACCGGCGCGTGGCCGGTGCGGGTCGTCGATGCGATTCCAGCGACTCGTGGCTCAGGGCGCCTTGGCGCGCCCGAGCTTCTCCCTGGCGATGATGAGTTTCATGATCTGGGCGGTCCCATCACCGATCTGCAAGCCGAGGACGTCCCGAAGACGTTGCTCGACGGGCAGGTCGGTGCGGTAGCCGTACTGGCCGTGCAGCAGCAGGCAGTTCTGGATGACGTCGAACGCCGTCTTCGGCGCCCACCACTTGCACATCGCGGCCTGGGCGGTGTGCGGCTGCCCGTGGTCCTTCAGCGAAAGCGTCTGGTAGCACAGCAGTCTGGCGGCCGACAACAGCGTCTCGGATTCCGCGAGCGGGAAGGAGACCCCCTGGAACTTGCTCAAAGGCTGGTCGAAGGCCTCTCGCTCGCTGACGTAGTGCCAGGTCTCGTCCACCGTGATCTGGGCGATTCCCACGCACTGCAGGCCGATCAGGGCACGGCTGAAATCGAATCCCTGCATCACCTGCGTGAAGCCCTTGCCTTCGGCTCCGAGCAGGTGGTTCGCCGGGACCCGGACCTCGTCCAGGTGCACAGCACCGCGCCCGACGGCCTTCGTACCCATGTCCGGATACGGTTCGCGCGTGACACCGTCGAGGTGCAGCGGAACCAGGAACGCGCTGATGCCCTTGCCGCGCGCGGTCTCCTCGCCGGTGCGGGCGAAGACCACCACGGCTGCGGCCTCGTTGCAGAACGACAGCGATTTGATGCCGCTGAGGACGTACTCGTCTCCCTCTCGGCGCGCCCGCAAACGCGGCATCCCGGCATCGGATCCGGCGTGCGGCTCGGTCAGCCCGATGCCGACGATCTCCTCACCGCTGCAGATCTTGGGCACCCACTCGCTCGCGATCTCCGGCTCGGCGTTGCCGGCCAGGATCTGACCCACCAGTGATCCGACGATCTGCAGGTAGGACACGGAGAAGTCGCCGCGCGCGATCTCCTCGGCGAGGATGCCGGTCGTGACCCGGGCGAGGTCCCGGCCGCCGAGCGACGCCGGGAGCTCGGGGGCGATCAACCCCAGCTCGCCCATCTCCCGCCGCACTTCCGGCTCGACGAAGCCCTTCTCCTCACGCGCGCGATACGACGGGGCCAGCCGTTGTTCCGCGTAGCGGCGCGCCTGGTCGCGGTAACGCTGCTGATCCGATGACAGCCCGAAGTCCATTCCCGCGCTCCTGGTGGTGGTCGAAGTGATCACTGATCTCAGAGCGCCGCGTACTGGGAGAAGTCGGGCTTGCGCTTCTCGGCGAACGCCGCAGCTCCCTCGTGCGCCTCTTCGGTCTCGCCGAAGACGCTGAGCGCGGACATCGCCATGTTGCTCAGACCGGCCTGGTGGTCGGTGTCGGCGTTGAACGACTGCTTGAGGAACTTGATCGCCGTCGGGCTCAGCACCGCGATCTCCTCGGCCCACCGCTTCGCCTCGGCCAGCAGCTGGTCACCAGGAACCACCGCGTTCACGAGCCCCCAGCGCTCCGCGGTTGCCGCGTCGTACTGGCGGCAGAGGAACCAGATCTCCCGAGCCCGCTTCTCCCCCACGATCCGCGCCAGGAACGCCGAGCCGAAACCCGCGTCGAACGAGCCCACCCGCGGACCGGCCTGCCCGAACTTGGCGGTCTCCGCGGCGATCGAGAGATCGCACAGCACGTGCAGCACGTGCCCGCCGCCGATGGCCAGGCCGTTGACCGCCGCGATGACCGGCTTCGGGATGTCCCGGATCAGCTTGTGCAGGTAGCCGATTTCGAACATGCCGCTCTCCGTGGGCCCGTAGTCCCCGGTCTCGGCACGCTGCTTGACGTCCCCACCCGTGCAGAACGCCTTCTCCCCCGCGGCCGTGAGGATCACGACGCGCACCTGCGGGTCGGCCCAGGCCGCGCGGAACGCGGCGATCAGCTCCTCGACGGTCTTGCCCCGGAAGGAGTTGTACCGCTCCGGCCGGTTGATCGTCACCACGGCGGCCGGACCTTCGACCGCGTACTGGATGTCCTCGTAGCTACCCATGACCTGCTCTCCTCACCGATACCGCTCGCTGACCTGCGGCTCAGCACTCAGCGAGCCAAAATCGAACGTTCATTCACCGAAAATGAACCGTCGTTCATCGTGGGTGAATAGTGGTTCAGTTTGTGGCAAGGTGTCAAGAGAGGGTTCACGAACCGAACGGGGGCAGCCGCCTTCCGCCCCGGCAGAAGCACCGACAGGTGAGGAGCCGGAGCGCAGGCGGCAGCCCTCAACGAGCGGCCAGGCGGTATCTGTGAACATGGAGCCACCGAAAATGAACGGACGTTCACCGACGCGCAGGGAGACCGACGTGCCCACGACAGCCAGGTCGGAACCGCAGGACCCCAACGAGGCCGCACGCGCCGTCCGGGCGGAGTGGCGCACCCGGCAGCTGCTCACAGCCGCCGCCCGGCTCATGGAGCGGGACGGCTTCCACGGGGTCTCGATGCAAGCGCTCGCCGACGAGGCCGCGGTCAGCGTCGGCCTGATCTACCGGTACTTCGGCAACAAGGACGAACTGCTCCTCGCCGTCATCATCAACGTCCTCAACGCCTTCGCCAGCCAAGTGCCCACGGCGATCGAAGCCGCCGGCGACGATCCGGTGGAACGCATCGCGGCCGCGTTCCGAGCGCACTGCGAAGTGATCGACGAACACCGCCACGCCGCGGTGCTGACCTACCGCGAGAGCGGAACTCTCAGCCCCGAAGGCCGCAACAAGATCAAGCAGATGGAAGTCGATACCAGCGAGCCGCTGCGCACCGCGATCCGAAGCGGTGTGGAATCCGGCCACCTCGTCGACGTCGATGTCCAGCTGGCCACCCACAACTTCCTGCTGATGGCCCACGGCTGGGCCCTCAAGCACTGGCACCTCGAACGAACACTGCAGTTCGAGGATTACGTCGCGAAACAAACAGCCCTGATGCTGAGCGCGCTCCTCGAACCAGAGCGCCGCCACCAGTACGAGCACCTGCTGACGACGCGCTGACTCACCACGAGCCGACCGGACCACCGCGACGGAGGGGTCCAGGACAGGAG
This sequence comes from Saccharopolyspora ipomoeae, assembly GCF_029952525.1. Taxonomy (GTDB): domain Bacteria; phylum Actinomycetota; class Actinomycetes; order Mycobacteriales; family Pseudonocardiaceae; genus Saccharopolyspora; species Saccharopolyspora ipomoeae. The sequence goes on along the minus strand of NZ_JASAOF010000006.1, from coordinate 173,168 downwards.
ATCAACACCGACCGTGGCCCGGGAGCCGCATCGAGGGAACACGGCAGGCCTCCAGGCAGCCGATGCGCCTACAGCGGCCCAGAATTGACGGGACGAGGCGTCAGCCCACTCAACCTGAGGCACGACACGGACCTGGCTCTATTCACGCGCGCCCACGGAACATCGCTCCTTCGACGCTCTCCTGTCCACAGCGAACGCACTTGTTGATGCACCAGGCAAGCCGGGTCTTGAACACGGGCGAATGCTCACGGTGCAGGTGCGCGTAGATCTCCGAGTTCGAAGTGGTTGGTTGAAGCCCACCGTGACGATCCAGTGAGGATGGGATCGGGTCCCGGACCGGGAACTCGGTGGAGCTGGTAGTCGAGTGGGCGCGGGGTTGCACTCCGATCGAAGTAGCGGTAGTTCAACCGCAGCAGCCACCGGGAAACCGGGCTGAGCTGTTCCTCTCGTTGGCGGATCTGGTCGGGGATGTAACCGCGGTCGACAAATCCGTCCGTGATCGTGCAGTGGCAGAAGTAGGCGAGCGTTCCGATTTCGTCGGCACTACCGACGGTCGCGCTACCAACGCGCTTGTGCAGTTCTTGTCCCATGCGGGCGTATTCGCCAGGGGTGGTCCCGTTGCTCATGATCGGCGACTGCGCCCACGGCATGCCGTGAACACGGACCAGGGCCAGTAGCAGTGCGGCGAATGCCGCCGAGGAAGTTGCCGTGGACAGCGCGATCCATCGCAGGACACCGTGGCGGAACCGGCAAGCAGCCCATCCGATGAGCGCAGCAGCAGCGATCGAGAGGGCCGTGATCGTCGGGGCGTAGTACCAGTGGTAGGGCGATACCCCGAGTTGCGTGTAGGCGATGTAGTACGCCACGCCGCCGGCCGCGAGCCCGGCGAAGGCGTCCAACCGAGCCACCGCTGATGCTGTGCGACCAGCGCGCACTCGTGCGGGAACCCAGGCCAGCAACCCCATCAAACCCAAAACCGGCATGACGGCGGAAACGATTGTGAAGAACGGATACAGGCCGAGGTAGAGCTGCCAACCATTGGTGAAGTTCCACATCCCCCACCCGGCGAAGAGCTTGATCACCAGCGTATCCGGGATCGCCGACCCCAGAGCGACCCAGCTCCAGATGAACCACGGCAGGGCCACCGCTGCCATGACCAGGACGCTCTTCCACCCACGTGAACTGCTGCTTTGTTCGATAGGAGGGGCAATTTGCAGGGGCATGGCAGAGAACATCTCCAACAGAGCCAACGGGACGGGCCCGCGCGAGTCTGGTGTTCGCGGCTCACCCCAGCAGTTGACGACGCGCCGCCGAACGCGTCATCAACCCAAACGGATGACCTCGCTCCACTACCCCGGAGTTGTCGGTCTCAACTCCCTCAGCTGACCAGAACACGAGCGCCCAGTCATCGAAGGGCAGAAAGTCCCGCCGAATCAGTGGTCACCGAGAAGCCGAGCACTAACGATCTGGCGATCTTCAGCGCCAAAAGCATGCATCGAGACACCGCGGATTCAAGGCCCGCCGCTTCCGCCAAGTCGAACGGCATGGCCCTGACGCGAAAATGGCTCGGCGTTGAGGAACTCTCGGTTGCGCGCCGCGGGGCTGGCACCAGCGCCTCGCGGACCAACAACCTTCTTGGTGCCTTCACGGCCGAAACGAAGGCCGGGGCACCGGGACGACCCCGAGCCCTGGCCTTGGCCGTCCCCCTCACGAGAAGGGCCCGGCCAGGCTCCGGGACCTTTCCGAACGCCGTCCGTCTCGGTTCGGTCAGCGAAAGCCGATCTCAAACGAGACGTACCTCGAAGCTAACAGCCGTCCGCTCGCCTACATCTGTTCGAATGCCGGCCTGCGCATCGATGCAGCCGTGACGCACCCGCGGTGCTCGCCTGGCGGACTTGATCGAAACTGCTCCGCAGTGCTTCTTCGAGGTCTGCAGCTTCCTGCGTGCGCGATTACCGAACAGCGACCTGGCGGGTGGCGAACTCGGCGTCAATCAGCGATGGCAGGACCACGTCGATCTGTCGAAGGCGATCTCGGCAACGCGTTAGCATCCACGCATGTGGCGCACCGAAGTGACGTTCGACGCGCAGACGTGGGTGTTCATCACCGAACGGATCTGTGGCGACGAATACGAAACGACGGTCACCGAGCCGGGCGCCACGATCGCGAAACGCGTCCGGCGCTGCCACACCGCACAACGGGCACGTGAGGTGCACCGGGTGTTCGTGGACGAGTTCGCTGCGACCGGGTACGGCGCGGTAGTCGTGAACCGCTGATCCGACGCGCGAACCGGCCGAAAGCACCACCACGTGCGACGCCCGTAGACGCTCTCGCTGTCGGCGCCGTGCACGAGGTTCGTACGAGTGCGGTAGCGGCGAACCCACGAGCCGCCCAGACGCCATCGACACCCCCGCCCCGCTGCCGGAGCTCTCTACCCGCCCCAGCTCTCCAGAAGAAGGGCGCCCTCAAGGTCGGGCAGGAAGCCATGCCCCCAAGAGCAGAAGCACTTCCGCCGCAAATCAGGGTCGAAAGGCCCGACCGAACACGAACCGCGTGTCGGATACTGGTGATGGCCTGACCGCAGCTAAGGGGAGTCGATGGCCGACATCGTCGGACGGTGGCAGGCCGGGCATTCGGACTGGCTTCCCATCCCACCGTACGAGATCATCCTCGAACTGATTCCGCCGAAGTGGCTCCTCACCTACCTGGTTTTCGGGGAGCGGCAGGCCCTCATCGGGTTCGACACCGAAGAAGAGGCACGCCAGAACGTGGTGTGGTTGAAGATGCGGTGCCCGGTATACGACGACGCCTGGATCGACGTGACGCCAAGAGATCACGACTCCTAGCGGTCAGTCGTAGCGGGACACCGGGCGAACGGGCCGGGCAGCCCTTTCGGCGCCCGGGGTGTGGGGATCTCAAGCCGGCACCAAGCCACGGAGGAGGACTGCGGCGTCTGCTCCCCTGACCGACCTGGGCCCCGAACAGTCGCGAGCAAACGGACACAGTGACTGCTACTTCCCGCCGCAAGCTTGACTTAGCCACCCCGCGACACAGACCATTCACGTCGCACATGCCTGCTGACCTGCAATAACGGGCACGTGCGACTGGCGGGACAACGAGGTCCTGCCGGGTCGGTGCTGGGCGGGCGGCAGTCGGGGGTCGCCCGCCGGAATGCGCTTTGAGGACGTCGCCGTGACATACCAACACATACGTCGGTATGTCACGGTCGGCTTCGTTCAGCGGGGCGAGGTTGCTCCAGGATTCCGAGAGCTGCCCGACGCTCACTCCCGCTGAACAACCACCCGATCGCGGCGGTCGCGAGTGTGCTGTCAGCTCTTCGCTGTGAGGCTCTTGAGGGTCGATTCGCCGAAGCTGAACAGGGCGTCACCTGCGATCACCCCGCCGGCGACGACCTCCATCTCCGAACGGGCCTTCTCACTGCGCAGCCGCAGCCAGACGAAGCGGATCACGATCCCGGCCAGTACCGCCCAGCCGGCTGAAGGCTGGCTGACCAGAAGACCGGTGGCCAGCAGGATTCCTGCCTGCCGTTTGGAACCACCGACGAGCTGGACGATCGCACCGGGTACCGCCCACATGGCCAGTGACATCGCGACGTGGGGTGAGATCCCGCCGTGCATGGTGGCGGCGAACACCCGGTCAACGGGCGGTAGCAGGTCGCGGGAGAAGTACGACTCCCACATCACGAGCACAACGGCGATAGCGATACCGAACGCGATCATGGCCGAGATCAGTTGCTGTCGACGTCCGGCCAGCTCGAAATCCGGGTCCGCGCCATGTCCGCGCAGGATGAAGCCAGCCTTGAGGTCGTACCCCATGTCCGCGAAGGCCGGTCCGGTCGCGGCCGAGAACGCGACCAGCACGACGAGGGCTTCCAGCGGAAACCCGATGATCATGCCGATGATGAGCGTGATGAGTGCGACGGCGAACGCCGGGAACCAACCGGCGTGCATGGCGGCGAGCCCGACGATCAGCTCATGCACCAGAGCCGCGAGACCGGCGTAGATCACGAAGGCGACCAGCATCCCGGCCGACATGTCCGTCCACACGCCGCAGATCAGTGCGAGGAACACCGCGATCAGCACGTACGCGGCCGGGCCGAGGCCGAGGGTTCTCCGCATGTCCGCGTCGGACCGGGTCGTTCCGCCTTCCTCGCTGTTCTTGCGCGCTAACTGAACGCCGACCTGCACGAGGGCGACCAACCCCGCGCCGATCATGAAACCGTGCGGCACGTACGCCTCGGCGAGATTGTCCTCCGGAATTGTGGTGGCGAAGAAATCCCCGCTGAACAGCTGCGTCTGGTACTGCCGCAAGAGCAACCCGATGCCGAACATGATCATGGCGACGATGTTGCCGATGAACGCCACACCGAAGGCCGACATCGGGATGCCAAGCGCACTGCCGGCCGCACCGACCACGACACCGATTCCGAGCAGGCCGGCACGGCGTCCGCCCTTGTCGCCTGCCCGGATCGCCTCGCCCGCTGCGATTCCCGGCGGCCACGCCCCCGCAGCTGGGAAGATCTTGGTGTCGAAAAGCCGGTAGAGCATGAGGGCATCGACGATCATGGCTGCCGCGACACCGCAGAACATCGGCACTACGAGGTCCGGCCGTCCCATCGCCCACGGAATGCCGATCGGCAACAGTAGGCCGTTGGCCGCGCCGAAGGTGGCCGACGAGATCGCGCTCTGCACGAGGTTCTGCGAATGGATGGAGCGGTAGCTCGCGAACAGCGACATCGGCACCCTGGCCAGCACCATTGCGACGAGCGCGCCGATCAGCGAAGTGTTCGCCGAGATCCCGAGGTTGACCAGGAGCTGCAATCCGATGATGGCCCCGAAAACACTGACGACCACCGTCAACGCGAGGTTGGCGGGAGCGAGCGCCCGTGGATGCTGCTGCCTGGTTCTGGCGGAGATGGTCTGCTCTTCGGGCATCAGTCCTCCTCGGCCAGGCGGTAATCGCTGAGGCGCGACTGCTCGGAGATGATGCCCTCGCTCAAGTCCCGCTCGACATCGTTCCGGCTCCGAGCGGACGGGTCGCCGTACCCGGCGCCGCCGCTGACCTGCATCTCGATGATCTCCTCGGTGCTCGAGATCTGCACCAGCTCGCCGCTTCCGCAGTCGTGCAGGATCGATCCGCTCGGATCACGCACCACTCCGCGCGCGCCGCTTCCCGCCAGTCCCCCGAAGAGGCCCGGGGTAGTGGACTTGACCCCTTCCGGGTAGACGGAGACGTGCATGGGCAGCCCGTCGTCGTGGCGCTTGCGCAGTGCGAAGCGGGTACCGAGTCCGCCGCGGTGCTCTCCGGCTCCGCCGGAGTCCTCGACGAAGGTCTTCTCCAGTATGAGAACCGGAACGCGCGTCTCGAACAGCTCGATGGACGTGTTCGCGGCCGAGGTGGGGTACAGCAATCCGGATTTCCCATCTGCCTTGCTCGACGCGCCCTGTCCGCCCCCGACGAAGAACATGTCGGAGTAGGTGCCACCGTTCGCGTCGGCGCCGTAGACGGTCGCGGCCAACGGGAGCCCGGTGAAGGACTGCACCTCCTCAGGTGCGGCTTTCGCCAGCGCCTTGAACAGGTTCGGAGCGATGTACCAGCCGGTGCGGGTGCGCAGGTTCACCGACGCGGGCCGATTGGCGTTCAGGATCGATCCCTCGGGAGCGGACACTTCGAAAGGTCGGTAGCATCCCGCGTTCCCGCGGACGTTCGGGGTGAGCATGCACTTGAGCGGGTAGGTTGCGTGCGCGGCCGTGTAGTTCATCGTGCAGTTGATGCCGCCCTGCGGGAGCTGTGCGGGGGCACCGTCGAAGTCGATGGCGATCGCATCGCCGTCCACCGTGACCTTGACCGGGTATCGCATCACCTCGCCGAGCGGATTGTTCTCGATCTCGGAGGTGTAGACGCCGTCCGGCAACTCGCGGATGGCCGCACGCATCGCGTCCTCGGAACGCTTCGTGACCACAGACGCCAGCGCCCGCAGGTCGTGCATGCCGTATTCCCGCACGAAGGAAAGCAACCGGGTAGAGCCCAGTGCGTTGGCCGCTACGAAGGAGTGGATGTCACCGATCACCTGGCTCGGGTTGCGGACGTTCTCACCCAGCAACGTGAACAGCGACTCGTCCGGCTCACCCGCCGAGTACAGCTTCATCGGCGGGATCTGCAGCCCTTCCTCGAAGATCTCGCGCGGGTGCAGGTAATCCTTGGTGCCACCGATGTCGGCCACGTGCCCGACCGTTCCCATCAGCCCGATCAGCTTTCCCTCGTGGAAGACCGGGGTGACCAGCGCGATGTCGAACAGGTGACCGGCGCACAGCCAGGGATCGTTGGTGATCAGGACATCGCCGGGCTGCAGCGTCTCGGGCGGGTACTTGGCCAGCAGCGCCTTGACGGCCCTGGGCAAGGTCAGGTTGAACACCGGCATCGCGCGTGGCGAGTGCGCGAGCGTCTCACCGGTCGGATCGAGAAGCTCGCAAGCGAAGTCCTGCGCCTCGGACACCACGAGGGAGAACGCGGTGCGGCACACCGTCTCCCACATCTCCTCGACCACGTTGACCAGTCGACTCCACATGATCTCCAGGGCGATCGGATCGTCCTCGATCACCTTGACCGCTTCCTCGTGCGGGTGTCGGCGGTGACGACTGCCGAAGCCTCCTCCGGGGCGGCGACCTCGATGCGCAGGTTCAGCGCGGGGTCGACGAGCACGCTGTCGCCAGGGGGAATCACGGTGGTCGACTCACGCTCCTCGATGATCGCCGGGCCGTCGATGCGGTCACCGGCGACGAGCGCGTACCGATCGTGGACGTCGACCTCCACCCAGCCGGAATTGAAGTAGGCATTCCTCGTGCCCTTCTTGCTGGGAACGGATTCCGCTGCCGCCGCGCTGCTGGTCAGCGACACCGACGGAGTGGGCCCGAAGCTGGTGACGCGGAAGCTGATCGCCTCGATCTCAGCGCCTTCGTAGAGCGAGGTGTAGCGCGCCTTGTAGGTATCGGCGAAGGCATCGCGGATCCGGCCGAGGCTGCCGGCGTCGATGACGCCATCGGGCAGCGGTACCGAAATTTCGTGCAGCTGTCCGATCAAGCGCATGTCGGCGGTGCGTTCGACCCGCACGACGCCGTCCGGAACACCGGCTTCGGCGAGCTTGGCGCGACCCTGCTCTTCCAGGTCACCCAGCACTGCGTTGACCGCAGCGGCGTCGAAGCCGTCCACCATCCGGACCGGCATCGAGCGCACTTGCTCGAACGAGAGCGGTGCGGCGAGGAATCCGACAGCCGACGCCGCGCCGGACGCGGGCGGCACGATCACCTCGCGGACGCCGAGCGCCCTGGCAACTCCGACGGCATGCGCTGGGCCCGCCCCACCGAAACCGACCATCGCGTGCCGACGCGGATCCTTCCCCTTCTCCACGAGATGCACTCGGGCCGCGCCGGCCATGCTCTCCACCACGACCTTGTGGACGCCCCACGCGGCTTCCTCCGGCGCAAGACCGAGCGGTCCGGCCACCGTGGACACTGCCTCTTCGGCCGCGGCCTTGTCCAGCGCCATCTGCCCGCCGAGGAAGAACTCCGGGTCGTAATAGCCGAGCAGGAGGTTGGCGTCGGTGACGGTCGGTTCGGTGCCGCCCTTGCCGTAGCACGCGGGGCCCGGATCCGAGCCTGCGGAGCGAGGCCCGACCCGGAGCAGGCCGACCTCGTCGATCGACGCGATCGAACCACCACCGGCACCGATCTCGATCATGTCGATGACCGGTGCCTTGATCGGGAGGCCGGACTCTCATCCTGCGCCTGCACATCGAAACCGCCTGCCGCCGCGGCGGAGCACTCGCCCTCACCCTCCGCGACCTCGACCTCGACCAATGCCTCATCCGCCTCCACGAAAAAGGCGAGACCATCCGCTGGCAGCCCGTCTCCCCCACCCTCATGACCCACCTCCGCGACCACGCACAACACCGCGGCGCCACCCAACCCACCGACCAGATCCTGCGCTACCGCAACGGCACACCCATCACCAGACGCCGCTACGACCACCTCTGGACCCGCATCGGCACACACCTGCCCTGGGTCCACACCCAAGGCGTCAGCACCCACTGGCTCCGCCACACCACCCTCACCTGGATCGAACGCAACCACGGCTACGCCATCGCCCGCGCCTACGCAGGCCACACCACTACCAACAGCAACACCGGAACCACCACCACCTACACCCGCGTCGGCATGACTGAAATCGCCACCGCACTCGCCACCCTCACCGGCGAACCCCACCCACTCGCCACCAACACCAGCCACTAACCGACACCCGAATTCACTCTGGAAATTCTCGACACCAAGAGGCCGCCAAGCTGGACACATTCGAGCAACCAAACCGACAAAAACCCGCCCAAAGCGATTCCATCCGGAAGACACCAAGCGACCAGTCACCCGAAGTCAAGGAGCCCACGAGCGGCGCGCTTGACCTCCGGAAGTAATCCAAAAGAGGGTTTCCGCAGGCAATGACCTGCGGAAACCCTCTACTCATTCCCGCTTGCCTGGATCTCGATTTTAGATCGCTTGGCCCCAGTCAAGTCGGAAGTCGCCGGCATGCTCAAGCCCATTTTCCCAGGTCGCCCCTAGCCTAACCGGCGCAGTAAAAGGATCCACCGCCCCATACCTCGCACTAGTGCGTTTCGTGGCACCGCGCCTCCAACCCACATGAATCTGACGGTATCCCGCGTGGTCCCGGCAAGGTCGCCCAAGAGGACTTGACTGCTCCGACACGACCGCGCCGCTCGGCGAGGGACGGCGTGCCCGTCCGCATCTGCCAACGCGTCGATACGTCTGGCTGTGCCTTGTTCGGCCGCATCTGCTTACACGACCGAAATGCGCGGGGCCTTGACCAGGCCCCGCGCGCTTCCTAATATCCGTTTGGATCTTACGAAAGGTGTTTGTATATGTCAAACACATCTCGAACTTCCAGCACCGTGGCAGCGGCACTGCAGGTGCTTCGCCTCCTGGCCGACAACCCGGACGGCCTGGGCATCACGGACGTCGCGCGGTCACTGGAGATGAGCAAGAGCAAGGCGCACCTGCTGCTGGCCACATTGCTGGAGCAGGGATTCGCCGACCGTGCGGCCGACAGCCGGTACCGCGTCGGGCTGACGGCGTTCGAGGTGGGCTCGGCGGTGCCGGACGCGGCACGATTCGGTGGCGACCTGCTGACGCCGATGCGGGCGCTCGCCGACTTGTCCGGTGAGGCGGTTTCCCTCGCGGTACCGCGCAATCGCGACGCGATCATGGTCCAGCGGTTCGAGACCAAGCACGTGCTGCGCGCCGAGATCGGAGTCGGCACGCGGATGCCGCTGATCTCGTGCGCGTCCGGGAAATTCCTGCTCGCTCACATGACCGACGAGCAGCTCGACAGCCTCTACCCCACCGAAGCGCTGCCCTACGTGACCGTGCACAGCGTTCGCACCAAGACCGCGCTGCGCGCGATGTTCCCGGAGGTACGCGACAAGGGCTACGCCCTCAACGACGAGGAGTACGCCGAAGGGATTGCAGGCGTCGCCACCGGGGTCGCCGACGCGAGCGGGCACTACGTGGCCGCGCTGAGCGTGGCCGGGCCCAGCAGTCGGTTCCGCGCGGACGACTGGATCGAGCCGCTGGCCGAGGCGGCGCGCAAGATGACCGAACTTCTGGCCAGCCGGCGCTGACCCGGCCGACGAGAGACGAGGAAGCACGTTTCATGGAGATCGTTGCCGGAATCGACGTCGGTGGCACGTTCACCGACGTGCTGCTGCATCACACTGGTACCGGAGAACTGCGCCTGGCGAAGGTGTTCTCCACCCCGGGGCGACAGGCTGACGGCCTGCTGACGGGCCTGGCGCAGTTCGACGTGCCGTTCGCCGACCTCGATGCGGTCGTGCACGGGACGACCGTGGCGACCAACGCGGTGCTGGAGCGCAAGGGATCGCGGACCGCGCTGGTCACCACCCGCGGATTCCGCGACGTGCTGGAGCTGCGCCGGCGCGACCGGCCCACCACCTACGGACTGACGGGAACCTACCGGCCGCTCGTGCCGCGCAGCCTGTCGTTCGAGGTGGACGAACGGATCGACGCGCGAGGCGACGTGCTCACCCCGCTCTCCTCCGACTCGGTGGCGCAGGTGGCCGCCGCATTGCGGGAGTCCGGTGCGGAGAGCGTGGCCGTCTGCCTGCTCAACAGCTACGTCAACGACGATCACGAACGCACCCTGGCCCACGAGCTCCGGAGGCTGTTGCCGGGCGTCGAGGTGACCGCCTCCTACCAGGTGTGCCCGGAACCGGGTGAGTTCGAGCGCGCCACCACCACGGCGGTCAACGCGTTCGTCCGCGCCCCGATGTCGCGCTACCTCGACGCGGTGCAGGACCAGTTGGCGGAGCAGGGTTTCGCTCGGGACGTGCAGGTGATGCAGTCCAACGGCGGTCTGATCCCGGCCCGCCGCGGCGGGGAGCTCGCCGTGCGCACGCTGCTGTCCGGACCGGCAGCGGGCACCGTCGCCGCAGCGGCGTTCGGCGAGGCCGCGGGGCTGCAGGACGTGATCTCCTGCGACATGGGCGGCACCAGCTTCGACGTCGCACTGATCCCGGACGGGCAGCCCGCGGTGACGGCGGAGACCACCATCGACTACGGCGTCCCGATCAAAACGCCGATGATCGACATCACCACCATCGGAGCCGGCGGTGGCTCCATCGCCTCGGTCGACCGTGCCGGAATTCTCCAGGTGGGGCCGGAAAGCGCGGGATCGGACCCCGGTCCCGCCTGCTACGGACGCGGGGGTAACCGGCCCACGGTCACCGACGCGAACATCGTCCTCGGCCGGATCGCCGCCGAGCAGCAGCTGGGCACGCAAGACGGCTTCTCGCTCGACCGCGAGGCCGCCATCGAGGCCATCCGCACCCACGTCGCCGAGCCGCTCGGACTCGACGTCACCGCGGCCGCGCTCGCCATCGTGCGGTTCGCCAACGAGAAGATGGCCAACGCGATCCGCATGGTCAGCGTCGACAAAGGACACGATCCGCGTGAATTCGCTCTCGTCGGTTTTGGTGGCGCCGGGCCGATGCACGTCGCCGAGTTAGCGAGCGCGGTCGGTGCCACGACCGTTCTCGTACCGCCGCACCCAGGCGCGCTGTCGGCTTACGGGTGCCTCATCGCCGACGTCAAGTACGACTACGTCACCGCTGTGGGGTCCGATGTGGACGAAACGACCCCCGGCGACGTCGAACGCGTCCTGAGCGACCAAGCGGAACTGGGCCGCAAAACCCTGGAGGCCGATGGGTACGGCGACCAGGACATCGCGGTGGAACACATCGCCGAGATGAGCTTCAGCAAGCAGCTCTACTCGATCCGCGTCCCGCTCGGCGCTGAACGCGACGGCTGGACGCCGGCCCGGCTCGCCGAGGAGTTCCAGCGCGAGTACGGGGCCATCTACCACGGCCGCAACCCCTCCGGGACGATCCGGCTCATCAGCCTCCGCACGGTGGTGACGGTCAAGCGCGAACCGGTCGAGCAACTCGCGACCGCCACTGCCGAGCACCCGCCGAACGGTGAACGCACCGTCGTGTTCGCCGACGGCCCGCACACGGCACCCGTGCTGCGACGCGAAGCCCTGACACCCGGCCAGACCTTGCACGGCCCGTTGATCGTGGAGCAGCGCGACACCACGATCGTTCTCCCCCCGGCCACGTCCGCGACCGTTCACGAGAACGGCAGCCTCATCGTGAAGGTGACCTCATGACCGAGCTCGACCCGCTGTCCATCGCCGTCATCCGCGGTCGCCTGGAGCAGATCGCGGATGAGATGGACACCGTATTCGAACGCATGGCGTTCTCGCCGGTGATCTCCGATGCGTGGGACCGCGCCGATGGCATCTACTCCGCGACCGACGGCAGCATGATCGTCCAGGGCAGCCGCGGGCTGCCGATCTTCGTGGGCACGATGCAGTACACCGTCGCCAGCGTCATCTCCGGCACCGGCGATGTGCGCCAGGGCGACACGTTCATCGTCAACGACCCGTTCGCCGGTGGCACCCACATCATGGACACCAAGATGGTGCGGCCGTTCTTCTACCGCGGCGAGCTGTTCGCCTACCTGGCCAACACCGGGCACTGGCCCGACCTCGGCGGGCGGGTGCCCGGTGGTTTCGGTGCCGCTGCGACCGACTGCTACCAAGAGGGCCTGCGCCTGCCACCGGTGAAGCTGTTCAGCAACGACGAGCTCAACGCCGACATCCTCGCGATCCTGCAGACCAACTCCCGGCTGCCCGACGACGTGCTCGGCGACATCGACGCACAGGCCACAGCGCTGCGCGCCGGCGAGGCCCGGCTCACCGAACTGCTCGACGAGTACGGGCCCGAGCTCGTCAGCGGTGTGGTCGAGTCGCTGCGCGAGCGGTCGGCGCAGCAGATGCGGTCGCACATCGCGGAGATTCCCGACGGCACCTACCACTTCGTCGAGGAGATGGACAACGACGGCATCACCGACGAGATCCTGCGGGTCGCCGCGGAGATCACCGTCGCCGGTGAGGAGTTGACCATCGATTTCAGCGGCTCCTCCGCGCCGTGCCAGGGCCCGATGAACTCCGTCTACGCCGCCACCGTGTCGAGCAGCATCGTCGCCATCAAGCACCTGTTCCCCGACATCCCCATCAACTCGGGCATCTTCGAGCCCATCACGTTCGTCATCCCCGACACCGTCTTCCTCAACGCCAAACCACCCCGGCCGGTCGCGGGCTGCGCGGCCGAGACCAGCCAGCGCATCATCACCGCCGTGATGGGCGCGCTCGCCGAAGCCGCACCCGACCGCGTGCCCGCCGGGTCCTCGGCCACCGTGAACAACCTGTCCATCGGCGGTGTCCAGTCCGACGGCACCCCGTTCGTGCTGTACGTGTTCCTCGGCGGCGGCTACGGCGGCCACGCCACCGGCGACGGGCTGTCCAACGGGTGCTCCCTGATGAGCATCGGCCGCGTCCAGTCGATCGAAACCCTCGAACAACGCTATCCGCTGCGGTTCCGCAAGTACGGCCTGCGCGACGGGTCCGCCGGGCACGGCCGGCAGCGCGGCGGGTTCGGTGTGCACTTCGAGTTCGAGTTCACCGCCGCCGAGGGCCAGGCCAGCTTGCTGGGCGACCAGGCCAAGACCGCCCCGGTCGGCCGCGCCGGCGGGACACCGGGGCAGACGTCGTCGCCGTGGTTCCGCATCGGCGGCGAGCGGGTGACGCTGCCGATGATCAGCAAGGGCGAGAACGTCTCACTCCGCGCCGGGGACGTCGTCTGCCTGCGCACCCCCGGCGGCGGCGGATACGGCCTGGCCGCCGAACGCGCATCCGATGCCGTCGCCGACGACGTCGAGCGCGGTTACCTCGACCCCGAGACGGCCGCCCGCGTCTACGCGCACACCGCCTGATCCCCTTCTTCCCCTTGGGAGCACAGCCATGTCCGAAACCACCGCGAAGGCGGACACCCCGCTCCGCAGAGCCATCCTCGGGTCCCTCGTCGGGACTTCGCTGGAGTGGTACGACTTCTTCCTCTACGGCTCCGCCGCAGCGCTCGTCTTCAACGAGGTCTTTTTCCCCTCCTTCGACCCGCTGACCGGCACCCTGCTGTCTTTCCTGACGTTCGCGATCGGCTTCATCGCCCGGCCCATCGGCGGGGTGCTGGCGGGGCACTACGGCGACCGGTTCGGCCGCAAGAAAGTGCTGCTGTTCACCGTATCGCTGATGGGCGCCTCGACCGTCGCGATCGGACTGATCCCGACCTACGCGACCATCGGGATCGCCGCGCCGATCCTGCTGATCATCATCCGCTTGGCTCAGGGTTTCGCCCTCGGCGGCGAATGGGCGGGCGGTGCCCTGATGATCGCCGAACGCGCTCCCGCCGCGCGCCGCGGCTTCCTCACCAGCTTCGTCCAGGTCGGCGTCCCGATCGGCACACTGGTCAGCACCGCCGTGCTGTACCTGATGTCCAGCGTCCTGTCCCGCGAAGCGTTCGTGCAGTGGGGCTGGCGGGTGCCGTTCCTGCTGTCGGTCGTGGTCGTCGCGATCGGCATCTACATCCGGCGCCAGGTCGCGGAGACCCCCGCCTTCACCGAGACCAAGGAGCGCGACCGCGGCACGCGGGCACCGATCCTCACCCTGCTCCGGACCCAGCCCATCGACGTGCTGCGGGTGATCGGCATCCGCGCGGGCGCCGACATCGTCTACTACCTGCTCGTCACGTTCCTGCTCACCTACGTCACCACCACGCTCGGACTGCCCCGCAACGTCGGACTGCTGGCTACGCTGATCGGCGCCGGGATGCAGCTGTTCACCTACCCGGCGTTCGCCGCGCTGAGCGACCGCTACGGCCGCAGGAAGGTCACCGTCTTCGGCGCGGCCGGCGCATTCGTGTGGATGTTCGTGTTCTTCCCGCTCGTCGACACCAAGAGCACCGGGCTGATCGTGCTCGCGGTGCTCGGCGGCCTGCTGTTCCACTCCGCGATGTACGGCGTGCAGGCATCGTGGATCTGCGAACTGTTCGACACCCAGCACCGCTACAGCGGCGCTTCCCTCGGATACCAGCTGTCCGGCATCGTCGGCGGCAGCCTCGCACCCACCATCGCCGTCGCACTGCTGCAGGTATCCCACTCGACCACGCTCGTCGTGGCCTACGTGTGCGCCGCAATCGCCTTGGTTCTGGTCACGGCGCTGCTCACCCGCGAAACGCGCGGCGGCGAACTGCGCGACCTCGGCACCACGACGACGGTGGAGAGTGCGTCATGAGCATCCCCGACCGAGCCCAGCGGGTACTACCCGGCGGCAACACCCGGACCACCCTGTTCGTCCCACCCCACCCGCCATACGCGGTGCGCGGCAACGGCGCGCTGATCACCGACGACACCGGCCACCGCGTGATCGACTGCAACAACAACTACACCTCGCTGATCCACGGGCACGCCCGCGCCGAAGTCCTCGAAACTGCGATCGAAGCCGCCCGGTCGGGCACCGCGTTCGGCCTGCCCACCGCGTCGGAGGTCGCGCTCGCCGAACATCTGCGCGACCGCACCGGAATCGAGCAATGGCGCTTCTGCAACTCCGGTAGCGAAGCCGTCCTCATGCTGCTGCGCGCCGCGCGCGCCTACACCGGACGCGACCTCATCATCCGGTTCGACGGCAGCTACCACGGCACCGGCGACGCCCTCGTGCCCCCCGAAGCGCCCGGCCTCGCCAAATCGGTGTCCGAATCAGTGCTCGTGCTGCCCCAGAACGACCTCGCCGCTGTCGAAAAGGCCTTGCACGAGCACGGCGCCCGCGTCGCGGCCGTGCTCATCGACCTGATGCCCAACCGCGCCGGTCTCATCCCCGCCGACCCCGAGTACGTGACCGCGCTCCGCAACCTCACCCGGCAACACGCCACTCTGCTCGCGGTCGACGAAGTCATCACCTTCCGGCTGCGCGAAGGCGGCCTGCACACCGACTACGACATCCAGCCCGATCTCGTGTCCGTCGGCAAGGTCATCGGCGGCGGCTTCCCCGTCGGCGCCATCGGCGGCAGCGCCGAGGTGCTCTCCCCCTTCGCCCCCACCGCCCCGGGGGCGGTCTCGTGGGGCGGCACCTTCAGCGCCAACCCGGTGACGATGGCAGCCGGACTCACCGCCCTCCAGCTCTTCGGTGCCACGGAGATCACCGAGCTCAACCAACGCGGAGACGCGGTCCGGGCACGTCTGCTCAAAGCCGACGTGCCAGTGCGCGGCTCTGGCTCGCTGCTGCGACTAACCACGCCGAACCCAACCGAATTGTGGTGGAAGCTGTACCACGCAGGAGTACTCGCCGGCACCAACGGCCTACTAGCCCTGTCAACCGCCATGACCGACGCGCAGCTCGATCAGATCACCGACGGGGTCACCCGCGCCTTCCGCACCTGAAAAACCACCGGTATGGCACCAGCAGATGACTGAACCTCGCTATCCTCGATGAGTGGGTCCACAGTCGCGACGACATCACCTACGTGCAGCCTGCCTCCGGCACGACCGCGCTCCTGAGCTACGACCTCGACGCCGGAATCGGCCACGTCGAGGTCCTGCTCGAGCACAAGTTGCCCTACAGCCCGAAGAGGGTGGACGCATTTCTGTGCGGCTGCCACCCGGAATCGGGCGAACCGTCTTACATCCTGATCGAGTTGAAGCAGTGGAGCCGGGCCCAGGCCGTGGGCGACGGACTCGTGAGGGCGGCGGGCGTCAAAGAGCTCCAGCTTCCTCCTGTTGCGCAGGTACGCCGGTTTTGCCTGCAGCTGCTCGACTTCACCCCCTCACTCGCGCGACGCGCGGGAGCTTCGTCGCTGGCCGTTGTAGAAAATTTCGATGTAGGTGAAGATCTCGATCTCTGGGGCAGATCAGAGTGTCAACCAAAACCCTGGGGAGTCCCATCACTCCCTAGAATCGCTGTATTCGAATTTCCCCAGACCTGCTTCATTCGATCCCGGCCGAGACCGCAGTGCCGTTAAACCGAGGACGACGATCGCGGCACTAACGGGCCTGGTGCCCGAGAGCTTTGAGAACGTCGGCCAGCCATACCAACGCATACGGCGGGACCTCATTGCCGGCTTCGTTCAGCCGCGCGAGGTTGCTCCAAGACTCCGAGAGCTGCCCGACGGTCAACTGGTCCGGCTGCGGCTGCGTGTAGACGTCGTAGGTGAGCTCCGGCGGCACGGACCAGAAGAAGTCGTTGTCGAGTTCCACCCGCTCGCCGACCTGGGCCTGCAGGTTGTCCAGGGCCCTGTTCATCACCTGGCGCAGGACCTCAACCGACACCACGGATTCGTCGTCGCTCATCGTGCACCCTTGTAGATCTTGTCGATGTTGTCTCGGAAGGTCCGAATCTCGTTCTCCAGATGCCTGACGCGACCATCGATGATTCGCTGGCGCACCTCGTCGTTCGGAGCTTTCTCGAGAATACCCTTGTTGTCGAACGCTTCCGGATCGCGCTTGTACGCGTCCAGCTTCTCCTCGTGCTCTTTGACCAGACGTTCGTAGGACTCCACGGAACGTCGGTCCGAAGCGGACAGATCAGCCTTGTCCTGGGTCGTTTCCTCGACCTCGGCCGCGTCGTCGATGTCGACGACCTCGACTTCGTCGTCTCCTGCTGCTTCCGAGCTCATCCCGGCCATCGCGACGCCCATCATCCCAACACCGGTCGCGATGCCTGCCGTCGAGACAGCACCAAGGGGCACGCCGGCAACCGCGCCAGCACCGGTCACGTCGAGGACTGCGCCGGCGGTCTCTCCCGCAGCGCTCACCGCGGTCAGCGCTGCACCGCCAACCAAACCTGCCAGCATCCCGGGATGCTGGACCGCTGCGTTGCCGAACGACGCGACCGCATTCACCACGGCGCCGGCTGCATCGCCCACCGCGTCCGCAGCTTGCTCCAACCAGCTCCGATCGGGAGCCCGATCCCCGGCTCGCCCGACCACGTCGGCGGCCTGATCCCCTGCTGAAGCAAGCTGGGAGCGTGCCCGGGCGAGGAGTTCGCGCGCCTGTTGCCGTTTCGCCTCACCAGGATCGTGGAACGGAACCACGACCGGACCCGAGCCCGGTGGCGCGTCGCGCTCAGCACGTTCGACTTCACGCGCATGCTGCTTCTGGGCGTAGCTGGTTTCGGCCTCGCCTTCGTTCCACAGCGTGATCGCTCGGCTCGCTTCTCCTTGCGCCCACCTCAGCGTTTCGCTGTACCGGCTCAGCGATTCAGCAGCATCGTGAAAGCAGTCGCCAGCCTCCAACCAACGCGTTGGCTCGCCGTCGAACGCATCCCTGAACTGATCAGCCGCTTCACCCGACCAGCCCTCAGAGGTCTCGATCCGCTTGAGCCCTGAGCCCGCCTCGTGCAGTGCATCCCCGTAGGCCTTCATCGACGCAGCGGTCCCGTGCACGGAATCGGGATAGCCCGGTACCAACGCCCTGGGGTCGGTGGTCGCTCCCAGCTCCGCCATCACTCCGCCGCCGGGTCTTCGCCACCTGGACGCACCAAGAGCCCGTGAAGGTGAGCTCGCGCCGCCTCGTCCGTTCGCCGGTAGACCTCAACGGAATGGGACAACCTGCTCGCGATCTCGGCCCCGTCGTCGCTCAAGTTGGCCACGCCCACATCCCAGCGATCGCAGAACTCACGAACCACACCGCTCAACCGGTCGTGACCGAAGGCATCCGCAGGACAATCGATGTCCGCGACCTTCTTCCTGGCCATCGCCTCAACAGTGTCCCGCACGCCATCCGACGCCCTGGTCAGCGCGTCCAGATCGACCCGAAACCCGTCCGCCATACGACCCGTGTACCTCCACACCTCACGTGCCCCGATGACCGTAAGCAATGACAAGAGCCTTCGAGATCAAATCCGAAGCCATCACCCGTTTGGACGTCAACACGGCCCCACCTGCAGCCGTGCACCTCCACTCCCCCAAGCTGGAAGTCGGGTTGGACTCCTTGATTTCATTCCCCACTGAAGAAATCGCCTTAATAGGACGTAACGCGGCTGGTCGTATGTCGATCACCCAAGAACAACGCGGTGCACGATCACCATGCCGGGACATGCGGCTGAAGTTCTCGACGAGTTGACGCGCCACCAAGCACCCCCGCGCCGGTTCGGGGACACGTCGGGACACCAGCACCACGTGTCCCGAAGGCGTATTGGCCCAGATCAGAGGGCTGATCGCCCATGTCCCGCCCGGTGCCCCAGGCTGGCCTCCGAAGGGACAGCGGGACACCGACCTCAGCGCCTGTTCATCGCCATGCCACTGCTGGGAAGAGTCGCCGTTGTCACCGAGAGAGAATGCGGGGTCTGCACCGGAGTTCCTGTTCCAGTCACCGGCAACATCACTGTGCTGCCGCCGGAGCGGCACGACCGTCCCTCCCCCGACGGCGTCCCTTGCCACCCGGTGAGCAGGGCGAGATCTGCGTCGGGGACGAGTGCGGATCTCGCCCTGCTCGACGGCGCGGTGTGCGTCAGTCTCGGTGCGTGACGGTTGAGGAGGACGACGACTGGGGGCAGGACGGTCGGGTGCTCGCCCTCTCCGATGGTGTTTTCGCGATCGCGGCCACTCTGCTCGCGCTCGACATCCGCGTGCCGGAAGGGCTGGACACTCGAGGCCTGCACGACGCGCTGCGCGGACTCGCCCCCGGCCTGACCGGTTATGCGATCGCGTTCCTCGTGATCGGCGTGCTGTGGTTGGGGCACCGCGAGCTGTTCGGCGACATTCGGCGGGTCGAACCCGCGGTCGCCTGGGTGAACGTGGTGCTGCTGGGGTTCGTGGCGCTGCTGCCGTTCCCCTCGTCGCTGCTGGCCGACTACGGCGACGAACCGGTGGCCGTGATCGGCTACGCGGCCAGCGTCTCGATGATCTGCGCGCTGCAGCTGGTCATCGTCGCCCTCGCCCGCCGCACCGGGACCTTCCGCGCCGGGAAGCAGGCGCTGCCTGCCTACGGGCCATCGGCGGTGACGATCGTCGGCTTCGTCGTGTCCATGCCGTTGGCGCTGCTGTCGCCCAGGTGGGCTCCGGCCTGCTGGCTACTGCTGATCCCCGCGCACGCCATCATCAACCGCATCGAGAAGCGCGGAGACCGCGGCCCCCGGGCGTCCTGAGAACTGCCCGCACGCCCGAACTGATGCCATGGGGATCTTCTCAGAGGGAATCGAGCGCGGTCTGCACGACGGAGTCCGTGGACAGACCGTCGAGCAGCGCGGGCAGAGCTCCGGCGTCGAGGAACCGGTCGGGCAGACCGATCGGGGTGACGTGCCGACCGACGCCGGCTCGAACGATGTGCGAGGCAACGGTTTCGAACAACCCACCTCTCACCGCGTGGTTCTCCGGGGTGAGGGCGAAGCGGTCCGTGTCGATCTCGCGGAGCACCGTCT
This sequence comes from Saccharopolyspora ipomoeae, assembly GCF_029952525.1. GTDB lineage: Bacteria > Actinomycetota > Actinomycetes > Mycobacteriales > Pseudonocardiaceae > Saccharopolyspora > Saccharopolyspora ipomoeae. The sequence continues at coordinate 153,260 of NZ_JASAOF010000006.1, read as the reverse complement.
CGGCGTCGAAGGGCTTGACAGTCGGTGCGCGCACCACCGCGACGTCGACGTTGTCCGCGGCGAGCCGTTCGGCTCTCTCGGAGCCGAGGCGCACTGCCACGCACGTCACCTGCAGAAGCCCCCTTCTCACCCGCATGCCGTGGTCCGACCTCAGCTCCATCGCCCCCAGCGCTCCCGATCCACAGCGCTCCCGATCCACAGCGTCATCCACCGGCCTCCCGCATGTCCTGGTGCCGGAGCTCGTTGATCGTTGGCTGGTGCCGGTCGACATAAGCAATGATCACGTCGAACAAGTCCACGACGTCGCCGAGCTCCTCGTGGGCCACGCGTACCGCCGGGCGCTTCGAGTCCGAGATCTTCTCGCGAAGCAGGTCGGCCAGAGCTCGAAACTCGTAGAGGATCGAGGTGTTCACCGCGGCGTAGCACCCCAGCTGGTCGCCGACCCGTTCCGGCTCCTGCCGCTGGACCCCGGCGACCGCGGCTTCGAGCACGTCACGGACCTGGTACAGCCCCTCAAGCGGATGCTCCACAGGTGTGCTCATCACGACCTCCGCCCTCCACGCGCACGTTGTCAGGCCATGACGAATACCAGCGCTCGGAGTGGGTCACCAGGGGACGAATGCCTCACACCTGTGGGTGATTACCCATCAACCAGGTCTGCAGCGCAACATCCGCTGAACCAACCGACGCGCCCCCTCGACCGTCCGCAAGCCCCCGCTTCCCGGGGACGGTGGCGGTCGAACAAGCCTCGGGCCATGTCAGGGCTCTGCGCTGTGTCGAGGGCCAAAAAATCATTGCGAACATCTCTTAACAACTTCTAACAAGATGTGTCAGAGTGTTCCACGGCGTGACAACGCCCGGCCCGTACCTCCAGAAGGAGCCACCGCATGACCCCGACACCGCCGTCGGCATCCCGCTCGTTCCTCGGCATGTCCCCAGCACTGCTGTGGGGCTACGTCGCCATCGCCTTCTTCATGACCGGGGACGGCCTCGAGCAGGCCTTCCTCTCCGACTACCTCGTCACCGAGGCCGGTTTCAGCACCTCGCAAGCCGGCACCCTGCTCACGGTGTACGGGCTGGTCGTCGCGATCGCCGCGTTCGTCTCCGGCATCCTGGCCGAGTACATCGGCCCGCGCCGGGTGATGGCCATCGCCACCATCGGCTGGATCGTGTTCCACGCCGGCTTCCTCGCCTTCGGCGTGATGCAGCACAACTACCCGCTGATGCTGGTGATGTACTCGATCCGCGCAGTGGCCTACCCGATGTTCGTCTTCGGGTTCGTCGTGTGGATCTCCTACGCGGCCCCGCAGAACCGGATGTCCTCGGCGATGGGCTGGTTCTGGTGCTCGTACTCGCTGGGCGTCGGCGTTTTCGGTTCCTACCTGCCGAGCCTGACGATCCCGTGGATCGGCACGGTGACCACCCTGTGGAGCGCGATCGCGTTCATCGCCGTCGGCGGTGCGATGGCGACCTTCCTGGTGCGGGGCCGCGGCCCCTCGAACTCCGGTGAGCGCACGCTGCGCGGCCTCGGCGCGACGATCGTCGAGACCGTCAAGATGCCCTTCGAGAACGTCCAGCTCGCCCACGGCATGATCCAGCGGATCATCAACCAGCTCGCGCTCTACGGCTTCATCGTCATGCTGCCGATCGTGTTCACCCGCGACATCGGCTTCAGCCAGGAACGCTGGTTGCAGCTGTGGAGCCTGGTCTACCTGGTCACCGTGTTCACCAACCTGATGTGGGGCGTGATCGGCGACCGGATCGGATGGGTGCGGACGATCCGGTGGTTCGGCAGCCTCGGCATGTTCGCCGCGACGCTGCTGCTGTACTTCACGCCGGTGCTGGCCGGGCCCAACGCCCTGTTGACGGCCGGGGCCGTGGTCCTGTTCGGCATCGCCATCGCCGCCTACGTGCCACTGTCCGCGCTGATGCCTGCGCTGGAGCCGGCTCGCCGCGGCCAGGCGGTGGCGCTGCTCAACCTCTCCGCCGGTGCTTCGCAGTTCGTGGGATCGCTGCTGGTCACCGTGCTGTGGGAGCGCATCGGCACGACCGGGACCGTGCTGGCGCTGGCCGCGACCTACCTGGTGGGCTTCGCCCTCAGCTTCCGCCTGAAGGTGGACCAGAACGCCTTGGCCGACACCGAGGTCCGGCAGTCCGCGAGCGTGTCGGCGGCATGAGCACCACCGCTCACAGCAGCTGGCGGACCCGCTTGCGGTACTCCGCCAGCTGCGGATCGTCCGGTTCGACCTCGGTGCACAGCGCGGCCACGGTCTCCAACTCGACGGAGGCAGCCCGGTCCCGCGCATCCAGCTTGGCGGTGTCCGCGCCGATCACCGTGCGGTGCGAGACCCGGGCGCAGGCCTTCTTCAGCGCCGCCTCCTCGACAGTCGACTCGAAGCAACTATCACCGTCGATGCCGCCGGTGGACGCGAAGAACACGTCGGGTGTGAGCCGCTCGACGGTGGCCGCTGCCAGCGGTCCGATCAGGGAGTCGCTGCGCTCGTCGAACCGGCCGCCGGTGAGCTCCGCGGTCACCCCCGGCCGACCTTGCAGCACCTGGAAGGTCTGGATGCTGTTGGTCAGCACGGTCAACGCCTCGGCCGAGGGGATCAGCGCCGCCAGCCGGTACATCGTCGTCGAAGAATCCAGCACGATCAGGCCCTGCGCAGGCACCAGCGGCAGCAACTTCTCGGCGATGAGCCGCTTCTCGGCCGCGCGCGAGCTGTCGCGCCGCTGGAAGCTCGCCGGCTCGGAGTGGCGGGCCCCGCCGCGGACCCGGCGGGCGACGCCCTCGTTCTCCAGCTGCCGGAGGTCCCGGCGGACGGTCATCTCGCTCACCCCGAGCGCCTCGGCGGCGTCGCCGAGGGAGACCGAGCCGGTCGAGCGGAGCTCGGCGCGCAGCCACTCGATGCGTTCCTCCATCGCCAGACTGTTCACGCTCTGCATCGTATGACCCCTTCCCCACCCTTCCCGGCACCACCACTCGGAGCCGCTCCTGAAGAAAGGACCCCCATGCCCTCCCGTCCACCCTTCTCCGTCCTCGCAGCCGGAGATCGATTCATCCAGCCCGGGGTCTTCCGCGACGAGATCGCCGACCGCCTCGGCCCCCGGGCCACCGTCGCGGAGCTGGAACTGCGGTGGCCGGACGAACCGTTCGGCGCCGTCGGCGAAGTCGACGAGGCCTCGGGCAGCGAGGACGAGCTGATCGCGGCATTGCGCGGGCATCGCGGGCTGGTCACCCAGCTGGCGCCGGTCACCGAGCGGGTCCTGGAAGCGGTGCCGGAGCTGGAGTTCGTCGGAGTGGGTCGCGGCGGGCCGGTCAACATCAACCTGGACGCCGCCGCGGCGCGGGGCGTGCGGGTGGTCAACGTGCCGGGGCGCAACAGCATCGCCACCGCCGAGATGACGCTGGCGCTGCTGCTGGGCGCGCTGCGGAGGTTGCCGATCCTGCACGGGAGCCTGCTGCGCCGGGAGTGGCGCGGGGACTTCTACCGCCACGACGAGGTGGGGCGCGAGATCGCGGGATCCACCGTCGGCCTGCTGGGCGCCGGGGCCGTCGGCCAGCACCTGGCCCGCAGCGTGGCCGCGATGGGCGCCGACGTCGTCGTCTACGACCCGTACCTGCCCGACGGGGCCGCGCCGGAGGCCCGGCGCTGCACCGACCTGGACGAGCTGTTCTCGACCAGCGACGTGCTGTCGGTGCACGCCCGGCTGACCCCGGAGACCGAGCAAGTGGTCAACGCCAAGCGGATCGCGCTGATGCGCCCCGGCGCGATCGTCGTCAACGCCGCGCGCGGCGGACTCGTGGACTACGCCGCCCTCGCCGACGCGCTCGCCGCAGGCCACCTGGGCGGAGTGGCGGTCGACGTGTTCCCGACCGAACCTGTCGACATGTCCTTGCGCCTGCTGGACCTGGCCGATCGAGGAGCCAACGTGGTGCTGGCCCCGCACGTCGCGGGCGCCAGCCGGGAGACCGCGCGGCGGGCCGCCGCCGGGGTGGCCGAAGAGCTGCGCCGCCACCTCGACGCGCAGCCGGCGCTGCACCCGGTCGGACCGAAGGCGGGGGCGTGATGGCATCGGAGCGAGCCGAGATCCTGCTCGGCATCGACGTCGGCACCAGCGGCGTCAAGGTCGTGGCAACCGACCGCGAAGGCCGCCTGGTGCGGTCGGCGACGGCGCGCTACGACACCCAGGTCGACTCCGACGGGCGCGGTTCCGACCAGGACTCCGGCAGCTGGTGGAGTGCGATCACCTCCGTCGCCGGTGAGGTCGTGGCGGACGCCCGGGTGCTGGCCGTGGCGGTGACCAGCCAGTCGCCGACCCTGGTACCGGTGGACGACCGCGGCCGGGAGGTCGGCGCGGCCCTGACCTGGCTGGACCGGCAGGCCGTCGCCGAGGCCGCCGAGATCGAGCAGATCGCGCCCGGCCACCGCAACGGGCCGGACCCGTTCTTCGGCACCGCCAAGCTGCCGTGGCTGCTGCGCAACCGGCCGGAGGTCGCCGCGCGCGCCGCCCACGTCGTCTCGGCCAACGGCTACATCACCGGCCGCCTGACCGGCCGCGCCGCCCTCGACGACTCCTCGGCGTCGCTGATGCAGAGCTTCGACGAGTCGGCGAACGCGTTCGACGAACGGCTGTTCGGGCGCGGGCTGGGCGTCGAACTGCTGCCGCCGATCGTGGCCACGACCGACGTGATCGGCACCGTGACCGACCAGGCCGCAGCGGAGACCGGGATCCCCGCAGGCGCTCCGGTCGTCGCCGGCGGGGTCGACTCGGTCGGATCGGCCCTGGAAGCCGGGATCGTCGACGTCGGTGGGCCGCTGGTGGAGATGACCGGGTTCTCCAGCGCCACCATGCTGGCCGTTCCCGCGGGCACGCACGTTCCGGGCTTCATCCACGAGCGGCACTGCGTTCCCGGCGTGGACCTGCTCATCACGGCCCAGGTGACCGCCGGAGCGACGGTGGACTGGGTCAACCGCATCGCCGGGCAGGACCTGCGGGACTCCAACGCGTTGCTGGCCCGCTCCCGCCCCTCGCGGCTGACGACCGTGCCCAGCTTCGCCGGCGAGCGCACGCCCACCTGGAACCCGCGCGCCCGGGGGATCATCGACGGCATCGATCTCTCCGCCGACGGTGTCGAGCTCATGCTCAGCGTGCTCGAAGGCAACGCCCTGGCGCTGGCCGATGACGTCGCGGAGCTGCGTGCCCGCGGGTTCGCCGTGGACCGGTTGCTCAGCACCGGCGGCGGTTCGGCGTCGACGGCGTGGCTGCAGATCAAAGCCGATGCCCTCGGCGTCCCCGTGCTCCGCCCTCGGGGCGGCCACGGGGCAGCGCAGGGCGCCTCCTACCTCGCCGGTCTGGCCATCGGCGTTCACGACGTCGGCGAGCTCAAGCAGTTCGCGGCCGACATCGAGCACGAGTTCACCCCCGACGCCGAGCTGCACGAGCGCTACGAGCACCGCCGGGCGCACTTCGGCCGGGTTCGCGAGCTCAACCGTTCGCGGGCGATCGAAACGCCTTGAAAACACGCATTTCCCATTACTCCGAGGAGTTCTCGAGTGTCTGAGCACACCGCTGTCGAAGATCTGCTGGCGCGGTCGCACCGGTTGGGTGCCGATCCCACGACCACCAACTACGCGGGAGGCAACACCTCCACCAAAGGCGCTGCGATCGACCCGGTCACCGGCCGGGAGGTCGAGCTGCTGTGGGTGAAGGGTTCCGGGGGCGATCTCGGCACCTTGACCGAGAGCGGGCTCGCGGTGCTGCGCCTGGACCGGATGCGCGCCCTTTGCGACGTCTACCCCGGTGTTGAGCGCGAGGACGAGATGGTCGCCGCGTTCGACTACTGCCTGCACGGCAAGGGCGGGGCCGCGCCGTCGATCGACACCGCCATGCACGGTCTCGTCGACGCCCGACATGTCGACCACCTGCACCCCGACAGCGGCATCGCGATCGCCACCGCCGCTGACGGTGCAGCGCTCACCGCGACGATCTTCGGCGACCAGGTGGTCTGGGTGCCCTGGCGTCGTCCCGGTTTCCAGCTCGGCCTGGACATCGCCGCGATCAAGGCGGCGAACCCGCAGGCCAAGGGCTGCATCCTGGGCGGTCACGGGATCACCGCGTGGGGTGAGACCTCCGAGGAGGCCGAGAAGAACTCCCGCTGGATCATCGACACCGCAGCGGCCCACATCGCTGAGCACGGCGAACCGGAGCCCTTCGGCGCGGTCGTGGCCGGCCACGAACCGTTGCCGGAAACCGAGCGGCACGCCCGGGCCGCCGCGCTGGCCCCGGTCGTCCGCGGCTTGGCCTCGACCGACCAGCACCAGATCGGGCACTACAACGACGAGGAGGCGGTGCTGGAGTTCCTCTCCCGCGAGAAGCTCGGCGAACTCGCCGCTCTCGGCACCTCGTGCCCGGACCACTTCCTGCGCACCAAGGTCCGGCCACTGGTGGTGGACCTGCCCGCCACCGCGCCGCTGGCCGACGTCGTGGCGAGGCTCAAGGAACTGCACACCGAGTACCGGCAGGACTACGCCGCCTACTACGAGCGGCACGCCACCCCGGACAGCCCGCCGATGCGCGGAGCGGACCCCGCGATCGTGCTCGTTCCGGGTGTGGGCATGTTCTCCTTCGGCAAGGACAAGCAGACCGCGCGCGTCGCCGGCGAGTTCTACGTCAACGCCATCAACGTCATGCGCGGCGCTGAAGCGCTGTCCACCTACGCGCCGATCCCCGAAAGCGAGAAGTTCCGCATCGAATACTGGGCGCTGGAAGAAGCGAAGCTGCGGCGCATGCCCGCGCCCAAGCCGCTGGCCGGGCGCATCGCGCTGGTGACCGGCGCGGGCTCGGGCATCGGCAGGGCCATCGCCGAGCGGCTCGCCGCCGAGGGTGCCTGCGTGGCGGTGGCCGACCTCAACGCCGACGCCGCAGCCGAGGTCGCGGCCGGAATCGGCGGCAGCGACAAGGCGATCGCGGTCACCGCCAACGTCACCGACCGGGACGCGGTGCAGTCCGCTGTGGACGCGACCGCGTTGGCCTTCGGCGGGATCGACCTGGTGGTCAACAACGCGGGCCTGTCGATCTCCAAGCCGCTGCTGGACACCACCGAGCAGGACTGGGACCTCCAGCACGACGTCATGGCCAAGGGCTCGTTCCTGGTCTCCCAGGCGGCCGTGCGCGCCATGATCGACCAGACGATGGGCGGTGACATCGTCTACATCTCCTCGAAGAACTCGGTGTTCGCGGGCCCGAACAACGTCGCCTACGGCGCGACCAAGGCCGACCAGGCCCACCAGGTGCGGCTGCTGGCCGCCGAACTGGGCGAGCACGGAATCCGGGTCAACGGCGTCAACCCCGACGGCGTGGTGCGCGGCTCGGGCATCTTCGCCGGAGGCTGGGGCGCACAGCGCGCCGCCGTGTACGGCGTCGCCGAGGAGGACCTCGGTGCGTTCTACGCGCAGCGCACCCTGCTCAAGCGCGAAGTGCTGCCCGAGCACATCGCCGCCGCGGTGTTCGCCCTCACCGGGGGCGAACTGACTCGCACCACCGGACTGCACGTGCCCGTCGATTCCGGTGTCGTCGGCGCGTTCCTGCGCTGAACCAACCCCAACCTGCTGCGGGGCCGAAACTCCGGCCCCGCAGCCGTCCCCGATCGCACGGTGCGGGGCGGTGACGGGCAGGTAGAGGAAGAATCCGCTGCGGAACATCCGGCCGTCGTCGGGATCGCTCCAGGTGATCCGCGGCCCGATGCAGACCAGGGTGCCAAGCCGGTCCGGCGGCGGACTCCGACAGGTGGAGCAATTCGACTCCGGTCGGCATCAAGCGGAGCCCGTGCCTCGCGCAGCGTCCTGCTGAGTTAGCCAGAACTCGAGGTCGTAGGTGTCCAGGGCGTTGGTCTCGGTCCGCACTCCACCAACACGTTGCGGAGGAAATCGGCGAGCTCGTCGTGGAATCCGAGCGGGAGGACGTGGGCGACGTGCTGATCCGGCCGCACCACCACGAGCGCTCCGCGATCCCGGTCCAGGCCCCGCAGATCGAAGATGTCGCTGGTCGGGTCGGCGCAGAAGGCCTTCTCGTAGTCGACGAGGTCAAATGCTCCCTTGTGGGGCAGGAAGATCGGCGGCAGGTCTTCGACGGTGATGTCGCGATGTCCCTGCTGGAGCACCGCCCGGACGTCGATCACCGAGTCGGGGTCGGCACCGGGTGGGGTGAACCGCGCGATGGTCGGCTCCAGGAAAGCGGCCAGGTCGCGCAGCCTGGAGTGGGAGCTGCCGGGGTGCGCTCGGTCGGCGAAGGCGTAGAGGCGCCATGCGCCGTCGGCCCTCGCCGCGTGCCCGAGATGCACGGGTTTTGCGTCGGCCAGCCGGATCACCGGGGCCGAGTGGAACCGCATTCCCAGCGGGAAGCCCCTCGCCAAGTGCTGGTGCTCTGGCGTCGCGGTGAGCAGTGAGGGTTCGTACTGGACGGCGACTCCGGCGGTGAACCGGCCCTGCCGGCGGAAGTAGTCCTGGAAGCGCTCCGGGTCCGGGCCGCCGTCCTCGTCGGAGCGGGCGCTGAACAGGGCCGCGAACTCGCGGTCGAAGTCGATGAGCTGCTGGGCGACCGTCTGCCGCTCTTCGGAGTAGGTGCGCAGCAGCTCGGGTCGCGCGGTGCCGTTGAGCACGGTGCCGAGCTTCCACCCGAGGTTCCAGGCGTCGGCCATCGAGACGTTCATGCCCTGGCCGGCTTTGGCGCTGTGGGTGTGGCAGGCGTCGCCCGCGATGAACACCCGGGGTCCGCGCTCGTCGTCGGCGTCGTCGAAGCGGGAGCAGAGGCGCTGCCCGATCTCGTAGACCGCCCACCAGCCGACGTGCTTCACGTCGATCGAGTACGGGTGCAGGATGCGGTTGGCCACCGCGGTCAGCTTCTCCGGGGTGGCGCTGCGGTCGCGCAGCATCTCGGCGTCGCGGTCGTTGTCGAGCTCGATGTAGAGCCGCACCAGATAACCGCCCTCGCGCGGGATGATCAGGATGCTGCCGTGCTCGGAGTGGATCGCCGACTTCAGCCGGATGTCCGGGAAGTCGGTGACCGCCAGGACGTCCAGCACGCCCCACGAGCTGTTGGTCGCATCGCCTTCCAGGCGCAGTCCGATGGCCTCGCGGGTGCCGCTGCGCGACCCGTCGCAGCCGACCACGTACTTCGCGCGGATCGTCGAGGTCTCACCGGTCGGCTCGAAGTTCTCGACGTGCTGCAGAGTTACCGTCACCGGGTGCTCGCCGGTCCCGACCCGGACGTCGGTGGCGTGCAGGCCGTAGTGCGGTTCCGCGCGCGACGCCGAGCACAGCATGTTCTCGCGCAGGTAGGCCAGCATCCGGGCCTGGTTGACGATCATGTGGGGCATCTCGGAGATGCCCTCCTCGACGTCGTCGATGCGCCCGGTGCGCACGATCGAGCCGCTGCGCTCGGGGTCCGGTCGCCAGAAGGTCACCTCGTTGACCTGGTAGCCCTCGTGGACGAGCTGGTCGGCCAACCCGAACGCCTCGAACATCTCCACGGTCCGGCAGGCGACGCCGTCGGCCTGACCGACCTCCAGCGGCCCGTCCCGCCGGTCCACGATCACCGTGCGCAGCTGCGGGAACCGGGCGAGCTGAGCGGCCAGTACCAGTCCGGCCGGGCCGCAGCCGATGATCACGACGTCGGCTTCCTCCGGCAGCCCTTCCGGGCGTTCGGCCACCGACGGGTGCGGCTCGTCGACGAACGGGTCTCCGGGCTTGTAGCCGTCGAGGTAGAACTGCACTGGTCTGACTCCTCTTCGCTCGAACCCGTGCGGGCCAGCCGCCGATGGTCCGCCGAGCGCAGCGGGTGACCACCGAACAGCGCATCCCAGCCTGCGGCCGGTGCGCGCCGAGGTGAAGGGAGTTCTGGTGTGCAGAATCAGCCGTCGAGGTCGTGCTGCAACGCGGCCGCGGCCGCGGACAGGATCGCGACGATCGGGCGCAGGCGCCGCCGGTCGTAGCGCACGCTGGGCATCGACACCGACACGCCCGCGATCGCCGTGCCGTCGGCGGAGCGCACGGGGACTCCGACGGCCACGACTCCGCGCTCCGATCGGCCCTGGTTGAGCGCGAACCCGTTGCGGCGCACCTTCGCCAGCTCCCGGTGCAGCTCGTCCATCGCGGGGGCCTCGGCGTCGGCGTGCAGGGAGTCGAGCTCGGCGTCGGTGAGGTCGGCGAGCAGCAGCAGGCCCGCGGTGGTCTCGTGCGCGGGGAAGACCATGCCCTCGCGCGAACCGACCCGGAGCGCCTGGTCGCACTCGACGCAGGCGATGAACCGGGCTGTGCCGCCGGTGCGCACGGTCAGGTTGACCGTCTCACCCAGCGCGTCGACGAGGCCCCGCAGGTGCGGCAGCGCCACCTGCCGCAACCGGGACACCGCCGATTGCGAGTGCGAGGCCAGCTCCAGCACCGGTCCCGCGCGGTAGAGCCGGGTGTCGTCCTGGACCGCGAAGTCCCGGTAGACGAGCATCGCGAGCAGCCGGTGCGCGGTCGAGCGCGCCACGCCCAGCCGCTCGGCGGCGTCGGCGACGCTGAGGCTGCCTTCGAGCTGCAGGATCGTCGCCAGCCGCAACGCGTGATCGACGCTGGCGATCGCGTACGCCGGAGGCTGCTTCATCTCGACCCTTCCCGAGCAACGAATTCTGCTGTGCAGAATACTCACGCGGTGTGCGGGAGAAGCAGCCGGGACGGGTGCCGGGCGTCGCGGTAGATCTTGTGCGGCCTGGGTCGGCGAGTCGTTCGGCCACGCGCCGTTCCGAGCTCCTCGGACGTGCAGGTCTCCAGCATCCTCGACTTGACGCGGTCGGTGAAGGCCCAGCCGGAGTCCCGGCCGCGGCCTTCCCGGGCGGCACGAGGCAGGAACCGCATGATGCCGCCGTGGTAGGTGGTCTCGTCGAAATGCCCGCCGCTGACGAAGATGGCCTTCAGGCTCGGCAGGCGCTCGGCGGCGGCCAGCTGCCACCGGCTCAGCGGCTTGGCGGTGCTGCCACTGCCCGTTACCGGTGGGCAGCGTGGCGTGCCGCGAGGTAACCGAACGTCAGGCCCGCTCCTACCTGGCAGCCGGCCCCCGGGTATTCCGACGCTGTGATCGAGTTGGCGTCATTTCCGCAGGCGTAGAGACCGGGGACCGGTTCGCCTGATGCGTCCAGCACCTGCGCATCGGCGTTGGTGCGCCCCGATCGACGCCGATAACGGTGGCGAGCTCTCGAATCGTGCGTCCGGCGTGCAGGTATCCCGCATCGATGTGCCCCTTGAGCAGTGTTGCGGCCTGGGACCCGCCGCGCCGAGACGAGCCCTGGGCAACCCGGGTCGGCAACCCTGGTGCGTGCCCGCGCGCATCACGCGAGGCGCACCAGGCATGGAGCTCGAAGAGCTTTGCCATTCAGCGGGATGCGTGTGTTGGCCCGCTCAGCTGAATCGCAGACTCATCCCTCACAGCGCGCGATGTGGCGAACTTGTTCGGTGCGACATCCGGAGGGATTCATGACCCCGACCACGACGAGGTGGCGGGCCGGGAAGAAGAGCGGGATGCGGGACGGCCGCAAGGCGGCGCTCGCAGCGTTTCTCGGCAGCATGCTCGAGTACTACGACTTCTTCATCTACGGTTCCGCAGCGGCCTTGGTGTTCCCGGTGCTGTTCTTCCCGTCGGACGACCCGGCGGTCGGCACGATCGCCGCGCTGGCCACGTTCGGCGCCGGCTACGTGGCACGTCCCCTCGGGGGCGTCGTGCTCGGGCACTTCGGGGACCGGGTGGGCCGCAAGAAGATCATGATCTTCACGCTGCTGCTGATGGGGACCTCCAGCCTGGCGGTCGGGCTGCTGCCGACCTACCAGCAGGCGGGCCTGCTCGCCCCGGCCCTGCTCGTGCTGGTCCGACTCGGACAGGGCTTCTCCGCCGGCGGAGAAGCCGCCGGTGCGAGCACGCTGACGCTGGAGCACTCCCCGGAAGGGCACCGCGGGTTCTTCACCAGCTTCACGATGTCGGGCACGATGGGCGGGATCGTGCTGGCCAACCTCGTGTTCATCCCGGTGGCCGCGCTCCCGGAGGAGCAGCTGCTGAGCTGGGGCTGGCGGATGCCGTTCCTGCTGAGCATCGTGATGATCCTCATCGCCTACGCGGTGCGCCGCAACCTGGACGAGACGCCGGTCTTCGAATCGGAGGCCGCCCAGGACGAGCTGGCGCCTCTCCCCCTCGCCACCCTGTTCCGCACCCAGTGGCGCGACGTGGTCCGGATCGCGGTGGCCTCGCTGTTCGCGATGCTGCAGACGATCTTCATGGTCTTCGGCCTCGCCTACGCCACCTCCCGCGAGGTCGGTCTGGACAAGCCGACGATGCTGTGGGCGTCGGTGTTCGCGAACGCGCTGGCCGTGGTCGCTGTCCCGGCCGCGGCCGCGCTGTCCGACCGGGTGGGTCGCCGCCCGGTGTGGATCGCGTCCTCGCTGGGGTGCGGTGTTCTCGTGTGGGTCTACTTCTGGGCCGTTTCGACCGGCAGCGTGCCGCTGATCTTCGTGACGGCGCTGGCCTTCGCCGGTCTGGCTTACTCCGGCATGAACGGGCTGTGGCCCGCGTTCTTCGCCGAGACCTTCGCCGCGCGGGTGCGCTACTCGGGCTTCGCGATCTCCAGCCAGGTGGGGCTCCTGCTCGCCGGCTTCGCGCCGACGGTCGGTTTCGCGATCAAGGGCGGTGGCGAAACGGGGTGGATCCCGGTGGCCTCGTTCGCCAGCGCCTGCGCCGTCGTCTCGGCCCTGGCGGTGCTCAGCGCCCGCGAGACCCACGACGTGCCGCTCGACGACCTCGGGAAGTCGCCGCACCGCCGGTAACCCGTTGCCCGCACGCAGGAAGGAATCGCTGGAACATGGCCGTCTACGCCGTCACCTACCGCTACACCGACGACACCGCAGGGCGCGACCGGCACCGCCCGGCGCACAAGGAGTTCCTGTCCGACCTCGGCACCCGTGGCATCAACATGTGCTCGGGCCCGTTCGGGCCGCAGGACCCGGCGGGCGCGTTGCTGCTGATCAGGGCGAGCTCGCGGGACGAGGCCGTCGCGTGCACCGAGGACGACCCGTTCCGCCGCCACGGGCTGGTCGCCGAGGTGACCGCCCAGGAGTGGGTACCCGTGCTGGGCCGACTCGCCGGGGAGCTCGCGTGAGCCGGGCGCACGGACTGGTGCCCTCGCAACCGTCGACTGATGATGGTGCTCATGGCCAGGTCAGCGGCTGGTGAGTCGGTCCTCACCCGAGCGATGCGGATCCTGCGGTCGTTCACCGCGAGTTCCCCGACGCTGACCGTGTCGGAGATCGCGCGGCGCGCGGACCTGCCCGTCACCACAGCGCACCGCCTGGTCACCGAGCTGGTCGAGCTCGGTGCCCTCGACCGGGCCGAGGACGGGAGGGTGCGGATGGGCCACCAGCTCTGGGAGGTCGCCTCCCGGTCCTCCCGGGCGCAGGACCTGCGCCAGGTCGCCATGCCGTTCATGGAGGACCTGCAGGCCGTGGTCCGGCAGCACACCCAGGTGGGCATCCTGGAAGGCACCGACGTGCTGTACCTGGAACGCCTGTCCGCCCGGGGCGACGCGGTCGCCAACGTCGCGCGGATCGCCGGGCGGCTGCCCATCCACGCCACCTCGGCCGGTCTGGTGCTGCTCGCGTTCAGCCCGCGCGAGCTGCAGGAGGAAGTGCTGGCGCAGTCCTTGCCGCGCTACACCGACCAGACCGTCACCGACCCCGCCGAGCTCCGGCGCGTGCTGGCGCAGGTGCGGCAGGAGGGGTTCGTGGTGGCCCGCCAGATGATCACGCTGGGTGCCACGGGACTCGCCGCCCCGATCCGCAACGAGCACGGCGAAGTCGTCGCGGCGCTGTCCATCGTCATCCCCGCCGGCGACCCGAACCCCCGGGCGCACGCACCGGTGCTGCTGGCGACCGCGCGCGGGATCTCCCGCGCTCTCGGTGCGCTGCTTCCTTCCGAGGAGACGATCCGCACCCGCGGACCGAAACCTTCCCGCTGAATGGCATCGGTGCTCCCGCACCGGCGCTCCCGCACCGCACGCTCTTGCCCAGAGCGGACGGTCGGCACCCGCCTCACCGCACCGGCTCCGGTGAATCGCGAACTCCCCTGAAGAAGAACGGGACAACATGACCGCACAACGCACGCACGCCCGCACCCAGGTCGGCATCGTCGGTGCCGGTCCGGCCGGACTGATGCTCTCGCACCTGCTCTCGCTGGCGGGGATCGAATCCGTGGTGATCGAGACCCGAACGCGGGAGGACATCGAAGCCACCATCCGGGCGGGCATCCTGGAACAGGGGACCGTGGACGTGATGGTGTCCACCGGCGTCGGAAACCGGTTGCTGGACACGGGTTCCCGCCACGACGGCATCGAGATCCGGTTCGGCGGCGAGTCGCACCGCGTGGACCTCGCGTCATCGGCGGGCAGGTCCGTCCACCTGTACCCGCAGCACGAGGTGCTCCGCGATCTGATCGCCGCCCGGCTCGCCGCCGACGGCGACATCCGGTTCAGCACCTCGGAGGTGTCGCTGCACGGCGTGACCGGCACCGAGCCCGTCATCCACTTCACCGACGCCGACGGCCGTCCCGCCGAACTGCACTGCGATCTCATCGCGGGCTGCGACGGAGCGCAGGGAACCGCCAAGTGGTCCATCCCGGACAGCCGGCGGACCGACCACTTCCGCGCCTACCCGCACGGGTGGTTCGGGATCCTGGCCGAGGCTCCACCGAGTTCGAAAGAACTGATCTACGCCCACTCCGCTCGCGGGTTCGCGCTGATCAGTTCGCGCACCCCCGCCGTGCAGCGGATGTACTTCCAGTGCGATCCCACGGAGGACGCCGATTCCTGGAGCGACAACCAGATCTGGGACGAACTCCAATCCAGGGTGGCGGGAAGCGGTTCCCCGCTCAACGAGGGAACCATCTTTCAGCGCGGCGTCATCCCCATGCGCAGCTACGTCTGCGATCCGATGCAGCACGGACGGCTCTTCCTCGCCGGTGACGCCGCGCACACGGTGCCGCCGACCGGCGCCAAGGGGCTCAACCTGGCGATCTCGGACGCCGTGGTCCTGGCCCAGGCTCTGGAGAGGTTCTTCGGCACCGGGCACGCGGACCTGCTGGAGGGATACGGCCGCACCGCCGCGCAGCGGGTCTGGCGAGCCCAGCACTTCTCCTGGTGGATGACCTCGATGCTGCACCTCGCTCCGGACACCGGTGACTTCGACCGCCACCGCCAGCTCGCCGAGCTCGACCAGATCACCGGTTCAGCTGCAGGCCGCGCCCTGCTGGCCGAGGGCTACACCGGCCACCCGATCGCGCACACCAACCCGCGGTCCGTCGTCAGCGAAGCGCTGCGGCTGACCGCCGGACGTCGACCTTGACCAGCCGGCACCGCAGCACGCAACAGGAGATCAGCGCATGAACCCAACCAAAGACCCTCTCGTGGGCCGCGTCGCGGGCAAGGTCGCGATCGTGACCGGCGGTAGCGGCGACCTCGGTGCGGCCGTCGTCCGCCTGCTCGCCGCCCACGGCGCCACGGTCGCCAACCTCGACCGGGCGACGCCGGCACAGCCGTGGGAATCCGGCTCGGTCAGCGACTGGCAGCTCGACCTCACCGACGCCGTCGAGGTCGAACGAGTCGTGGCCGAGATCGTCTCCGCACTCGGCGGCCCCGACATCCTGGTCAACGCGGCCGGGATTCTCGGCAGGCCCGCGCCCTCACACCAATCCACGGAGGACGAGTTCGACGCGGTCTTCGGCGTCAACGTCAAGGGGACGTGGTTGATGACCAAGCAGGTCGTGCCGCACATGATCCGGTCCGGACGCGGCAGCATCATCAACTTCTCGTCGATCCACGGCCTCACCGGAGGCTCCAACGTCCCGCTCTACCACGCGTCCAAAGGGGCCGTGCGGTTGCTGTCCAAGGCCGACGCCGTCACCTACGGGCCGCACGGCATCCGGGTGAACTCCATCCACCCGGGATCGATGCGCACCCGGATGAGCAGTTCATCCGCCGAGCGGAGCCTGCTCGGCCCCGAGGAGTACTACCGCCGGCTCGTCGCAGGCAATCCCATCGCCCGCCAGGGCGAGCCCGAGGAGATCGCGTACGGCGTGCTGTACCTGGCTTCCGACGAGTCCTCGTTCACCACCGGGACCGAGCTCGTCATCGACGGCGGCTACACCGCCCACTGAAAACCGCGCGACGAAAGGCTGAACATGAGCACCATCGACTGCGACGTCCTGGTCGTGGGTTCCGGGGCCGCCGGGATCTCGGCCGCGCTGGCGGCCAAGAGGCAGGGCCTCGACGTCCTCGTCGTCGACAAGGAACCTCACCTCGGCGGCACCACGGCGATCTCGGGCGGTTGGCTGTGGGTTCCCGGGAACCGCCAAGGACTGTCCGAAGGCGACAGCCGCGAGGAGGCCGAGACCTACATCAAGGCCCTCGCCGGGGATTCCTACGACGCCGCGGCGGTGAGCCGCTTCCTGGACCTCGTCCCGGAGGCGCTGGAGTTCTTCGAGAACAACACCCGCGTCGAGTTCCACTACCCGGAGATGGCGCCCGACTACCAGATGGACACGCCGGGTGCGCGCAAGTCCGGTCGCGCGCTGACGGTGAAGAAGGCCGACGCCCGGATGCTCAAGGAGCACCGGCTTCGGGTGCAGCCGTACCTCTACACCTACACCGTCTTCGGCTACATGCCCGAGATCGGGCCGGACATCGCCACGTTCCTCAAGGCCAACCGCTCCCTGCGCGCATTCGGCTACGTCCAGCGGCGGCTGATCAAGACCTGGCTGGAACGCCTCCTGCTGCGGCGGGCGCTCACGCGCACCAACGGCAACGCGCTGATGACCCGGCTGATCGCCAGCGCAGGCGAGATGAACATTCCCATGTGGACGAACACGCGCGTCACCGAGGTGCTCAAGGACGACAACGGCACCGTCACCGGTGCGGTGCTGTCCGGCGCCCGCGCCGCCGCCGTGCACGCGCGGTGCGGCGTGGTCATCGCCGCAGGCGGCTTCTCGGGCAGCGAGACCCTCCGCAGCCGGCACTTCGGGCACGATCTTCGCGGCGACAACCACGTCACCCCCACCGTCGGGCACCAAGGGGACAGTTACTTCCTCGCCAAGGACCACGGTGGCGTCATCGACTCCTCACCCCACCAACCCGCTGCGTGGGGCCCGGTCACCGTCTGGCGGAACCTGCGCGGCCGGCAACGCGTCTTCCCGCACCTCAGGGCGTTCGGCTTGCCGGGCCTGATCGCGGTGAACCGCCGCGGTCACCGCTTCGCCAACGAGTCGTACTCCTACCACGACTTCGGCGTCGAGATGCTCCGCGACAGCGCCGGCGAACGGGACACGACCGCCTGGATCATCAGCGACCGCAAGGCCATGCGCCGGTACGGGATCGGCTACGCCAAGCCGTGGCCGCTGCCCACCTGGTACTACAAGAAGGTCGGCTACCTCGTCGAAGCCCGTTCCGTGCAGGAGCTGGCGGACCGCATCGGCGTTCCCGGTGACAACCTCGAACGCACGCTGGCCGAGTTCAACGCCGACGCGACCAAGGGCACCGACAGCCGGTTCGACCGGGGCTCCAACTGGTTCCACCACTTCAAGGGCGACATGGAGCACGAACCCAACCCGAATCTCGCACCCATCGACACCGCGCCCTACTACGCGGTGCGGATCCAGATGGGCGATTTGGGCACCTACGCCGGGCTCTCCGTCAACGACCGCAACGAGGTCCGGACCGCTTCCGGCAATGCGGTCCCCGGCCTCTACGCCGTGGGCACCGCAGCGGTCAGCGTCTTCGGAGGCGGATACCCCGGCTACGGCGCCAACATCGGCCCCGCGATGGTCTTCGGATACCAGGTCGGCCGCGACATCGCCGCCCACGCCGCTCAACGCTCCCACACCTCGCAGACGGTGTAGCCCGAGTCCGTGCGTTCAGCCCGCAGCGGGTGAGCAGCGGGCTGAACGCGCGGACGTACATGGTTGATGCGCGCAGCCAACGCCGAAAGGTCGGCATCGGGCACACACGTCGGCCTGGTGCACGACCATTGGGCCCGAGTGTACTGATCAACGGCCTGCCGCCAGGCCTTATGGTGTGTGTTGCGCGATCGTCGTCGAAACGGTCATGAAACCCGCGGTGCTGCGGGTGGTTACCTGCACGCTCAGTGGACAGTTTTAGTCCAAACTGTCCGGGCAAAACGGATATTGATCATGGGTGATTTGGACTAAAACTGTCCGCTGCCCGCGATCAGCGGCACGGCCACACGGTGCTCGAGCGGAGGTGAGGACGCTGCGCTGTGCGGGTCAGCTCCGCAAGGCGCGCAGCGACTCTCGCAGCGAGCCGAGGGTGGCCAGCACCGAGGTGGGCTCGTAGCCGCAGTGGGCCATGCAGTTGGCGCAGCGCGGATCGTTGCCCCGGCCGTACGCCTGCCAGTCGGTGTCCTCCAGCAACTCGCGGTAGGTGCGGGCGTAGCCGTCGTCCATCAGGTAGCAGGGCCGCTGCCAGCCGTAGAGCGAGTACGACGGGATCGCCCACGCCGTGCAGTCGAAGTCGACCTTGCCCTCCAGGAAGTCCAGGAACAGCGGCGAGTGGTTGAAGCGCCACCGCTTGCGCCGCCCGTCGGCGAAGACCTTCTTGAACAGCTCGCGGGTCTCGGTCACGCCGAGGAAGTGCTCCTGGTCCGGCGCCTTGTCGTAGGCGTAGGCCGGCGAGAGCATCATCTTGTCGACCTGGAGCTCGTTGTTGAGGAAGTCCAGCACCTCGATGACCGACTGCGGCGTGTCGGTGGTGAAGAACGTGGAGTTCGTGGTCACCCGGAAACCGCGCCGCTGCGCGTCCTTCACGTTGTCCACGGCCTGCGCGAACACGCCCTTCTTGCACACCGAGGCGTCGTGGCGCTCCTCCAACCCGTCGATGTGCACCGCGAAGGAGAAGTACGGCGAGGGCTCGAACTCGTCGATCTTGCGCGGCATCAGCAGCGCGTTGGTGCACAGGTAGACGAACTTCTTGCGCTTGACCAGCTCCCGCACCAGCACGTCGATCTCGGGATGCATCAGCGGTTCGCCCCCGGCGATCGAGACCACCGGGGCGCCGCACTCCTCGACCGCGGCCAGCGCCTGCTCGACCGGCATCCGCTGCTTGAGCACGTTGGCCGGGTGCTGGATCTTGCCGCACCCGGCGCAGGCCAGGTTGCAGGCGAACAGCGGCTCCAGCTCCAGGGTGAGCGCGAACTTCTCGCGCCGCGCCAGCTTCTGCTTCAACAGGTACGCGCCGACGCGGACCGCCTGGCGCACGGGAATGCCCATGACTACAACGCCTCCTCGCAGGTGGTGCGCACTTCCGGCGGGATGTGGCGGCCCCACCGCCGCAGGCACGAGCCCACGGCGTGCAGCCGCGCCAGCCCGGACATCGCCCGGCGGACGGTGCCCGGCCGCAGCAGCGGGTGCTGCGGGGTGTCGACCACGACGCGCACCACCGCCAGCGGGCGGTGCCCGGCGGCCTGCGCCAGCACCGCCGACTCCAGGTCCACGGCCAGCGCGCCCGTGGCCGCCAGGTCCGCGCGGCGCTGGCCGTGGACCAGCGCGTCGGTGGTCACGATCGGCCCGCAGCGCACCGGGAACCCGCTGCGCACGAGTTCGGCGGCCAGCGAATCAGAGGCCTGGCAGCGCAGCACCTCGCGATGACCGCGCAGCTCGTCGGCGACGATCACGTCGCCGCTGCGCACGTCGGGCGACAGCCCACCGGCGAGCCCGGCCACCACCAGGACGTCGAAGTCGGCGGCCAGCAGCCGGACCGCGCTGCGCGCGCTGCGGCTCGGGCCGTAGCCGGTGCGGCGCACCGTCACCGAGTCGGCCCCGAGCCCGGTGGTGCGCATGGTTTCCTGGCCGGACGCGGAGTTCCCGGCGGCCGAGCGCAGCGCGCTGGCCTCCAGCCGCATCGGGGCGCAGATCAGCATCCTCGTCGACATGTTCACTCCCCGTCCCGCAGGTAGCGCCCGAGCGCGGTCAGCGGGAAGATCACCCGGTACAGGTGGTAGTTGATGTAGAAGTCGCCGGGGAACCCGGTCCCGGTGAACTGCGGTTCGTCCCAGCCGCCGTCGGCCCGCTGGCTCCGGGCCAGGTAGCCGATGCCGCGGCGCACGGCGTCGCTGTCGTGCCGGTTCATCGCCAGCAGCGCCATCAGCGCCCAGCCGGTCTGCGAAGCGGTGGAGGTGCCGCGCCCGATCCACTGCGGATCGTCGTAGGAGCGCAGGTCCTCGCCCCAGCCGCCGTCGGTGTTCTGGTGCTGCTCCAGCCACCGCGCGGCGTCGCGCAGCGCCCGGTGGTGGTGATCGACCCCGGCCGCGACCAGGGCGGGCACGACGGCGCCGGTGCCGTAGACGTGGTTGGCGCCCCACCGCCCGAACCACGACCCGTCCCGCTCCTGGTTGGCCAGCAACCACTTCACGCCGCCGCGCAGCACCTCGTCGTCCTCGCCGAGCACCGCCAGCGCCTCCACGACGTGCGCGGTGACGTCCGCCGATGGCGGGTCGATGACCTCGCCGAAGTCGCAGAACGGCAGCTTGCGGACCAGCTGCCGCGTGTTGTCGGCGTCGAAGGCGGCCCAGCCGCCGTCCTTCGAGCGCATGCCGCGCAGCCACCGCAAGCCGCGCTCGATCGCACCGCGCACCGCGTCGGGATCGGGGTGGTCGACGCGGTTGAGCGCCAGCAGCACCTCCGCGGTGTCGTCGATGTCGGGGTAGCCGTCGTTGTCGAACTCGAAGGCCCAGCCCCCGCCCGCGGGCAGCTCGGGCCGCTGCACGGCCCAGTCGCCCTTGACCCGGATCTCCTCGGCCAGCAGGAAGTCCGCCGCGCGCCGCAGCGACGGGTGATCGCCGGGCACCCCGGCGTCGTGCAGCGCCTGCACGCCCAGCACCGTGTCCCACACCGGCGACTGGCAGGCCTCCAGCCTGCGCACCGTGCCCTCCGGGGTCTGCTCGCGGATGAGGAACCGCTCCAGCCCGCCTAGCCCCTTCGCGATCACCGGGTGGTTCATCGGGTAGCCGAGCAGGTGCAGCGCGAGGATCGAGTACACCCACGGCGGCTGGATACCGCCCCACGAGCCGTCGGCCTCCTGGCGGGCCACGATCCACTCGGCGGCGCGCAGCATCGCGTGCCGCCGCAGCGACTTCACCGGCCGCCGGTGGTAGCGGTGCAGGACGCGGTCGAGGCTGTGGAAGCCGTAGGCCCAGGACCACTCGCGGCGCGGCGCCGAGGCCGGTCGCCCGGAGCGCAGCTCGCGGACGGTGATGCCCAGGTCGCGACGCGGCCGCAGGGTGCACACCACGGTCAGCGGCACCACGGTCTGCCGCGCCCAGCAGGCCCAGTCGGAGACGTTGAGCGGGCACCACTTCGGCAGCAGCACCACCTCGGGCGGCATGGCCGGCAGGTCGTCCCAGGACCACTCGCCGAACAGCGCCAGCCAGATCCGGGTGAACACCCGGGTCTCCTCCAGCCCGCCGTGCGCCAGGACCCACTCGCGCGCGAGCCGCATGTGCGCGGCCTCGACGTCGTCGCCGGCTAGCTTGAGCGCGGTGTAGGCCTCGACCGTGGTCGACAGGTCGCCGGGACCGCCGTGGAACGTCGCCCAGGTGCCGTCCTCGCGCTGCTGCGACCGGATCCAGCGGGCCGCCTGCTCGGTCTCGGCGTCGGTCCGGATGCCGAGGAACTGCCGCAGCAGCAGGTCCTCGACGTCCATCGTCACGTTGGTCTGCAGCTCGCCCTTCCACCAGCCCTCCGGGCTTTGCAACGACAGCAGGTGGTCCCGGGCGGCCAGCGCGGCCATCCGCGCGTCGGCGCGCGCCGCGCCCTGGCTGGGGATCTCCACCGCCGTGGCGGCGGATCGCGCGGACTGTTGCAGCTGATCGGTCAAAGCTTCCTCCGTACGATGAATTCGGCGAGCTCTCCCAGTGCCGCGGTGTCGCCCAGCGATCCGGCTTCCAGCGCCGCCTCCGCGCGCTCCAGCCGACGCCGGCACTCCCGTCGCGTCCAGTCCTCGGAACCGGCGCGGCGCACCATCTCGGCGGCTTCGTGCAACTGCTCCTCGGTGAGCGGCTCGGACTGCTCGTAGAGCTCCGATAGCCGCTCGCCCGCTGCGGTGCCGGAGGTCAGGGCGTGCACCACCGGGACCGACTTCTTGCGGGTGCGCAGGTCCGACAGGACCGGCTTGCCGGTGACCTCCGGGTCTCCCCAGAGGCCCAGCAGGTCGTCGACGAGCTGGAACGCCATCCCCAGCTCGGTGCCGTAGCCGTGCAGCGCGCGCACCTTCCCGCGCGGCGCGCCCGCGCTCAGCGGCCCGATGGAGCAGGCGCAGGCCAGCAGCGCGGCGGTCTTGTCGTGCGCCATGCTCAAGCACTCGGTGAGGTCGACGTCGGTGCGGCTCTCGAAGTCGAGGTCGGCGGCCTGCCCGGCGATGAGCACCCGGGTGGTCGCCGACAGCGACCGCACCGCCACCGAGGCGTGCGGCGCGGCGGATTCCAGCAGCACCTCGGGTGCGACCGCCAGCAGCGCGTCACCGGCCAGGATCGCCGGCGAGGAGCCGAACACGGTCCAGGCGGTGGGCCGGTGCCTGCGCGAGGTGTCGCCGTCCATCAGGTCGTCGTGCAGCAGCGAGAAGTTGTGCACCAGCTCCACCGCCGCGGCACCGGCGACGCCGGATTCCGGGTCGCCGCAGGCGATTTCGCTGGCGGCCAGCGCCAGAGCCGGGCGCAGCGCCTTGCCCCCGGCGTCGGTGGGCGCGCCCTGGGCGTCGCTCCAGCCGAAGTGGTACTCGGCGACGCGGCGGGTGTCGACGTCGAGACGCGCCACCGCCGAGCGCAGCGCGGGTTCCACCGATTCCTTGGCGCTGCGCAGCGCCAGGGGCAGGACTGCGGTCATGCCGTCACCTCCACGCTCTGCGGTGATCGCTGCCGGTCCTCGACCACCTCGGCTGCGCTGATCCCGCTGCGCACGGCGCCTTCGGTGGTGTCCGGCCAGCCGGTCGCGGTCCAGGCCCCGGCCAGCACCAGCCCCGGCACGTTGGTGCGGGCCCCTGGCCGCAGCGACGCGGTGCCCGGTGCCTGCCGGAAGGTGGCGTGGGGTTCTCGGGTGACGAAGAAGTCCAGCAGCTGCGCTTGCCGGGCGGCGGGGAACAGGTCCCGCAGCGCGGGCAGGAAGGTCTCGCGCAGGTCCTCGGTGCGCATCCCGAGCTCCTGCTGGGCCGCCGACTGCGACAGCGCCAGGTACTGGCCGGTGCGCGCCCCGGAGATGCGGGTGCGGTCGAAGACCCACTGCACCGGCGAGTCCAGCGCGGCGGCCATCTCCAGGTCGGTGACCTGGCGGTCGAAGTGGGCGTGGACGTTGACGATCGGTGCCGACGACAGCCGCTCCCAGTCGCACGCACCGCGCACCGGCAGGTCGGCCAGCAGCCCGGCCGCGGCCGGGTGCGGCGTCGCCACGACCACCGAGTCCGCCGACAGCTCCGCCTGCCCGGCCTGGTCGTCGACGGGGATCTGAAAACCGTTGGGGCCGCGCCGGATCGCACGCACCTTGCAGCGCAGCCGCACCTGCGCGCCCGCCGCCGTCAGCGCCCGCAGCCCGGCCTCGCCGTGCAGCTGCGACAGCGGGCGCTGCGGGATGCCGATGTCGCAGGCGGACGCCGAGTCGAGCACTCCGGTGCGGAACACCTTGGCGGCCAAGGCCATCGAGGCGTTCTCCGGTTCGGCGTTGAGCGCGGCCACCGCCAGCAGGCCCCACAGCGCGTCCACCGCGCGCGGCGTCTCGCCCCGGTCCCGCAGCCACTGCCCGAAGCTCTGCTCGTCCAGCTCCGGATCAGCGGGGTCGAGCTTGCGCAGCGCGAGCGCGGTGCGCGCGACCCGGGCCCGCTGCAGCACGGTCAGCTTCCGGTAGCCCAGCAGCGCCGGGGTGAGGTGGGCCGGGGCGCGCAGGTTCCAGCGCCGCAGCGTCGCGGGTGCGGCGCCGGGGCTGAGCACCGGGACCGCGAAGCGCTGCTGCATCCGCACCCCGTCGGCCGCGCCGATCCTGCGCAGCAGGTCGAGGTAGGCGCTGTAGCAGCGCAGCAGCACGTGCTGGCCGGTGTCGACGAGCAGCTCACCGCGCGCGAACGAGTAGGTGGCGCCACCCAGCCTGGGACGCGCCTCCAGCAGCTGCACGGCGTAGCCGCGCTCGCGGCACTCCAGCGCGGCGGTGATCCCGGCGAGACCACCACCGACGACCACGACGCTCCCCCGGCTCACGGTGCCATCCCCGCCAGCGATCGGGCCGCCACTCCGGCCTTGCGCCACCCCGTCAGCGACGTGCGCTCGCGCATCGCGGCGTTCGGGTTGGAGGCGATGCGCACCAGCAGCTCGTGGTAGATCCCGGCCATCGACGCGCAGCAGGCGCGCGAGCGCCGGTCCAGCATCGGCAGCAGCCGGAACCCCTCGGTGTACCAGCGTTCGGCGCGAGCGGCCTGGAAGCGCACCAGCCGGTTCCAGCGGGTGGTGTCCTCGACGAAACCGCCACCCGGCTCCAGCCGGACGCCGAAGTGCGCGAGATCGCCCGCGGGCAGGTAGACCCGCCCGTTGAGCTGGTCCTCCCGGACGTCGCGCAGGATGTTGGTCAGCTGCAGCGCCACCCCGAGCGCGTCGGCGCGCTCCCTGGCGGTGCTGGGGTCGTCGGTGCCGAACACGCCCAGCGACAACCTGCCGATCGTCCCGGCCACGCAGCGGCAGTAGTGCAGCAGCTCGTCGAAGGTCGCGTAGCTCGTGCCGCGCACGTCGGCCTCGCAGCCGTCGATGAGCTCGTCGAACGCCTCCAGCGGCAGCGGCATCCGGCTCGCGGCGTCGCCCAGCGCGGCCAGCACGGGGTCGGTCGAGCCGATCGAGGCCTGGTGCACGGCTTCGCGGCACTGCTTGAGCTCGCGCAGCTTCTCCTCGCGCGGCAGCTCCCCGTCACCGATGTCGTCGATGCGGCGGGCGAAGGCGTAGACCGCCGACAGCGCGCGGCGCTTCGGGCCCGGCAGCAGCCGGATGCCGTAGGAGAAGTTGCGCGCCTGCGCGCGGGTGATCCGCTCGCACTCCAGGTAGGCGTCGCGGATCCGAGTCGGTTGCGTCACCGGGTCCCTCCCATCGCGTGCAGTCGCGCCCACTCGGCGAAGGTGCGCGACCTGCTCGGGCTGACCGGTGCGGCCAGCGGGTCGTGTCCGGCCGCGGCGAACGCGGCGACCGTGGCCAGCCCTCCACCGACGTAGCCGGCCACGGCCACCCGCGCGGTTCCCGACAGGGCACCGACGAGCACGCTGCCGTCCCGCAGCATGCGGCGAGCGCGCTCGACCTCGAAGCGCACCAGCCCGCGCAGCGCGGTGGAGGCGCGCGGAGCCGCCAGGTCGAGCTCCTGGCAGCCGTAGCGCGCGAGGTCCTCGGCGGGCACGTAGATCCGGCCCGCCCGGTGGTCCTCGGCGAGATCTTGGAGGTGCTCCAGGATCTGCAGGGCGGTGCAGACCCGGTCGGACAGCGCGATCAGCCCCTCCTCGGCGCGGCCGAACACGTGCAGCACCGACTCCCCCACCGGGTTGGCCGACAGCGCGCAGTAGTCCAGCAGCTCGGCGAAGTCCGCGTAGCGCTTGACGTGCTGGTCGCGGCGGTTGGCCTCGATCAGCTTGGCCAGTGTGGACACCGGGATCGCGCACTCGGCGACGGTCTCCTGCAGCCCCCGCATGAGCGGCAGCCGCGCGGAACCCGCGTAGGCGCGTTCGAGGTCGTGTTCGAGGAAGTCCAGCAGCGCCTCGCGGTTGCCGGGCGCCTCGTCACCGGCGTAGTCGACGAGCCGGAAGTAGCCGTAGAGCGCGTGCAGGTGCCTGCGCACGCCCCGGGGCAGGACGCGGGAGGCCACCGGGAAGTTCTCGGAACGCATCCGCGCCAGCACCGCGGCGCTGCGCGGGAACTCGCCCGAACGCCCTGACCCCTCCGGGTGTTCGGGATCCTCACCGGACAGCGTCTCGTCCGGCAACGACAAGACCATCGGTCCTCCTCCTATCCACCGGCCAGGAGGCGCAACCGGCATCGTATGAGCGCCCCTGCGGCAGCGCAGGGCGAACCGGGAACCCCCGCGAACCACTGGCAAACCCGTGAATCACGGTGATTCGCGCCGGTGTTCGACCAAGCACCTTCTCCCCGGTTCCATATTGGACATCCCGGGGAACGGGCTCGCGCCGACTCGCCAGCAGGTGGCCGGATCGAGTGGCACGACCTGACCACTTTGGACCAGTCGACTACCGACTGCGACGGAGGAGACGACGCTGCGCCGACCCGGATCACCGGGTCGGCGCAGCGGAGGTGTGGTGCCGCGGGCGCGAAGCCCGCTCGGATCAGGCGTCGAGCTCGTCGATGGTGGCGATCGACGGCGACTCGGTCCGCTGCAGCTCCGCGGCCACCCGCTCGGCGTCGCGCAGCACGCGCACGCCGTTGTGCCAGGTCAGCTTGCCCAGATCGGTCTCCGACCAGCCGCGGTCCAACAGCTCGGCGATGAGGTTCGGGTAACCGGAGACGTCGTCGAGGTCCTCCGGCAGGAACATCGTGCCGTCGAAGTCGCCGCCGACGCCGATGTGGTCGATCCCGGCGACCTCCCGCATGTGGTCGAGGTGATCGGCCACGGTCTTGGCGGTGGCCGTCGGCTGCGGGTTGGCCTCCTCGAACTTGCGCAGCACCTCCTTGGCCGCCTCCGAGCTGTCCAGCTCGTCGAAGCCCTGGGCGACCAGCTCGCGCTGCGCGGCGGCGGTCCAGTCCACCGACTCCTGCAGCACGAACTTGGTCACGAACGTCGCCATCGCCACGCCACCGTTGCCGGGCAGCTGGGCGAGCACGTCGTCGGGGATGTTGCGCGGGTGCGTGCACACCGCGCGCGAGGAGGAGTGCGAGAACAGCACCGGGGCCCGGCTGACGCGCAGCGCGTCGCGCATGGTGTCGGCGGCGACGTGCGAGAGGTCGACGAGCATGCCCATCCGGTTCATCTCGCGCACGACCTCCTCGCCGAAGCGGGTCAGGCCGTTCGCGGCGGGCTCGTCGGTGGCCGAGTCGGCCCACGGGGTGTTGTCGTTGTGGGTCAGCGTCAGGTAGCGCACGCCCAGGTCGTAGAACGCCCGCAGGGTCGCCAGCGAGCAGTTGATGGAGTGCCCGCCCTCGGCGCCCATCAGCGAGGCGATCTTGCCGTCGGCGCGGGCGGCCTCGACCTCGTCGGCGGTGTTGGCCAAGCGCAGCCGGTGCGGGTAGCGGGCGGCGAGCGCCTTGACGCAGTCGATCTGCTCCAGCGTCGCGCTCACCGCGTCGTCGCCCTGCAGCGAGGTCGGCACGTAGACCGACCAGAACTGGCCGCCGACGCCGCCGGCGTCCAGCCGGGCGAGGTCGGTGTGCAGCCTGCCGGTCTGGTCGGCGGCGATGTCGCGCTGGTCGAGGTCGTAGCGGACCTGCTGGCGCAACGCCCAGGGCAGGTCGTTGTGGCCGTCGAGCACCGGCGTCACCTCGAGCAGGTTCCGCGCCTGGGCCACCACGTCCGCTTCGCTCATCGGACTCCCTCGTTCCGGTTCGATTCACCCGGTCGGTCGTTCCGGCTGAGCATATCCCGTCGAGATCACCCGACCAGGGTTCGAAGCCACGCCGTAGATCGAATCGACGAATCGGGCGTTCGGCCGCACCATCGGCATATGGAGCGAATTCCCAGGCAGCAGGACACCAGCAACCTCCCCGCGGTGCTGGCCGAGTACGGGCACCTCGCGGCGCAGCTCCCCGGCGCCTCGACGCAGCAAGCGCAACGGCTGCGCGCCCGGCTCGCCGAGCTCGACGAGCAGATCGACGGCTACGTCGCGCAGCTCACGGAGTACCACTCCATCGTCGACAGTTGACGAGCTCAGCCGTCGAGGCCGCGGCGCGCTCCCGGGACCTCGCTCCTCGCAAGTCCGTCCTACGCTGCCTCCCTCGCTCCGGTGATCAGCTCGACGACCTGGTTCATGTCGTGGGTGCGCGGTGAGACGAGCCCGACGCGCCTGCCGAGCCGGTGCACGTGGATCCGGTCGGCGATGTCGAACACGTGCGGCAGGTTGTGGCTGATCAGCACGACCGGAAGCCCTCGCTCGCGGATCCGGTCGATGAGTTCGAGGACCTTGCCCGCCTCGGCCACGCCCAGCGCCGCCGTCGGCTCGTCCATGATCACGGCCTTGCTGCCGAACGCCGCCGCGCGGGCCACCGCGACGCCCTGGCGCTGACCGCCGGAGAGCGTCTCCACCGGCTGGCTGATCGACTTCACCTTGATCCCCAGCTCGTCGAGCACCCGCTGCGCCTCGTCCCGCATCCGCGCCCGGTCGACCGCGCGCAGCACCCCGCCCAGCACCCCGGGCCTGCGGCGTTCGCGCCCCAGGAACATGTTGGTCGCGATGTCCTGCGCCGGGGCCAGCGCCAGGTCCTGGTGGACGGTCTCGATGCCGCAGCGCCGCGCGTCCAGGGGGCTCCGGAAGCGCACCGCTTCCCCGTCGACCCGGATCTCCCCGGCGTCCGGGATCAACGCCCCGGACAGCGCTTTGATCAGACTGGTCTTGCCCGCGCCGTTGTCGCCGACCACGGCCAGCACCTCACCGGGGAAGACCTCGAACTCGGCGTCGTCGATGGCGGTGACCCGCCCGTAGTGCTTGCTCAGGCCCGTGGCCGACAGCGTCGGTGTGCTCATCGTTGCCTCCTGGCCAGCCGGTCGAAGACCACCGCGGCGATCACCAGCGCACCGGTGGCCACGTCCTGGTAGAGCGCGTCGACGCCGAGCTGGGTGAGCCCGGAGCGCAGCACCGCCACGATCAGCGCTCCCATCAACGTGCCCAGCACCGATCCGCGTCCGCCGAACAGGCTGGTGCCGCCGAGCACGACCGCGGTGATCGAGTCGAGGTTGCCCAGCTGGTAGGCGTTCGGATCGGCGTTGGGGACCCGGCCGAGCGCCTGCCAGGCGGCGATCCCGAAGATCACCCCGGCGGTGAGGTAGACCGACAGCAA
Organism: Saccharopolyspora ipomoeae; assembly: GCF_029952525.1. Lineage (GTDB taxonomy): Bacteria > Actinomycetota > Actinomycetes > Mycobacteriales > Pseudonocardiaceae > Saccharopolyspora > Saccharopolyspora ipomoeae. The sequence goes on along the minus strand of NZ_JASAOF010000006.1, from coordinate 124,164 downwards.
CGTCCGGTCGACCTTGATGCCCGACAACCGCGCCGCTTCCGGCGCGTTTCCCACGGCGTAGACGTGCCTGCCCCAAGCGGTTCGGGTCAGCGCGTACCAGACCACCGCGTACAGCACCAGGCACAGCGTCATGCCGTAGGTGATCTCGATGCCGCCGAACAGGTAGCGGCGGGTGCCCAGCCAGGTCAGCAGTCCGTCGCCGGTGGGCACCGCCTCGCCGTCGGCGAGCAGCTTCCCGATGGCGGTGAGCATCGTGAGCATGCCGAGCGTGACGATGAACGGCGGCAGCCGGAACCGGGTGACCAGCGCGCCGATCACCAGCCCGATCAGAGCGGTGGTGGCGATGCCGGCAGGCAGGGCGAGCACGCCAGGTGTCCCGGCGAGCACGAGCAGCGCCATCACCAGCGTGGCCACCACGGCGGAGGAGGCGTTGGCCAGATCGATGCCGCCGGTGAGGATGATCAGCGTCTGGCCCAGCGCGAGGGTGCCGATCACCAGCGACTGCTGGACCACCAGCGACAGGTTGTCGGGATCGAGGAACGTGTCGGTGGTCAGCGAGAACACCGCGACGGCCAGCAGCAGCGCCAGCGCGGGGCCGACGGCAGGTGCCCGCAGCAGGAACTCGCGGGCGCTGAGGCGTTCCTCGACGGCAGCGGTCACCGCTCGCCCCAGCAGTGCTGCTCGCCCCAGGCGACGGGTTGGCTGGGGATGCCGGGCATCGGCTGGTCGGTGATCACCACCGAGCCGGTGTCCTGGAACCCACCGGGTTTGGCGCCGGTGCGGGCGTGCTCGACGGCGGCGTCGACGCCCAGCTGCGCCATCTTGTCGGGGAACTGCATGACGGTGGCCCGGATCTGACCGGACTTGACGGCGGCGACGCCTTCGCAGCCGCCGTCGATCGAGGCCATCACGACCTGTCCGGCCAGCCCGCGCGACTGCAGGGCCGCGTGCACGCCGCGCGCGGTCGGTTCGTTCATGGTGTGGACGGCGGTGATGTCGCTGCTGCGGGCCAGCAGGTTCTCGGCGCCCTGCTGGGCGAGGCTCTGGTCTCCGTTGGCGTTGGTGGTGCCGCGGATCTCCGGGGCGCCCTCGGCGAGGCCCATGCCGGCGAGGAATCCCTGGTGCCGCAGCGTGCTCACCGACGACCCGGCGGTGCCGTCGATCATGAGGACCTTCGGCGGCCGGTCGCCGAGGGCGGCCTTGGCGTAGGCGCCCTGGAGTCGTCCGGCTTCGAAGTTGTCGGTGGCGATGGTGGCGTCGACCGCGTCGGGGGGCTCGGTGGCGGTGTCGAGGGCGATCACCAGGATGCCGGTCTGCCGCGCGCGGGCGAGGGCGTCGTTGACGCCGGTGGAGGAGTTCGGCGTGATCAGGATGGTGCTCACGCCCTGCTGGATGAAGTTCTCGATCGCGCGGACCTGGCCGTCGTTGTCCCCGTCGAACTGCCCGGCCAGCGCGATGAACTCGGCTCCCCGGGCCGAGGCCGCCGCTTCGGCGTCCGCTCGCAGGTCCACGAAGTAGGGATTGGTGTCGGTCTTGGTGACCAGCCCGATCTTGGCGACGCCGCCCTCCGGGGAGGCTCCCCCGCCCCACTCGCGCTCGGCGGAACACCCGGTGGCCAGCAGTGCCAGTCCGACGACGACGCTCACAACTCTTCCGAACATGAGTCCTCCACGTTGAGGCCGCTCCGAAGACGCCACGCGATCATGCCGATCCGAACCTCCCGGCAACTCCCCCGTTCGGTGATGGCGAGTTGATTTCAATCAACACTGGCGCCACCAACCGTGTTGACATATACGTCGGAGGGCGTAGGCGCGATGTCGGTGTCGAGGCGACGTCAAGGCGGGGTGCGTGGGCGAGACTGGTGGGCATGGGTTCGTTGCGTCCTCGGGTCGGTGATGTGGGGCTGGCCGTGCTGGTGACCGCGGTCGGCGTGATCGGGACCGTCGCCGCGAGCCGGTGGAGCGGGCACGGGATGCGCGGCCTCGACGGGCTCGGCATCGCCTTCGTGCTGGTCGCCGGGCTGGCGCTGGCCTGGCGGCGCCGGCTGCCGCTGGTGGTGCTCGGGATCGCGGCCGCGGCCGTCACCGGCTACCTGATCAGCGGCTACCGCTACGGGCCGATCCTGCTCGCCCTGCTGGTGGCGGTGTACTCGGCCGCGCGGCACCGGCCGCCGCGCACCGCCGGGATCGCCGCGGGCGTCGTCCTCGCGCTGATGTGGGCGCACACGCTGATCACCGGCCCCGGCTGGACGGGGCTGGTCCCGGCGGCCGCGTGGGTCCTGGTGCCCTTCGCCGCGGGACTGGTGGCGCGCACGCAGTCGGAGGCGGTGGCGCGTCATCGGGCCGAGGCGCTGCGGCAGCGCGTCGACGACGAGCGGCTCCGCATCGCCCAGGAGGTGCACGACGTCGTCGGGCACGGGCTCGCGGCGATCAAGATGCAGGCCGACGTGGCGCTGCACGTGCTGCCGAAGAAGCCCGAGCAGGCCGAGATCGCGCTCGACGCGATCAGCCGCACCAGCAGCGACGCCCTCGACGAGCTGCGCGCGACGTTGGCGATGGTCCGCACCGGCACCGGCCGAGGTCCCGAACCGGGCCTGGAGCGCGTGCACGACCTCGTCCACCGCACCCGGGAGGCCGGTGTGGACGTCGCGCTGCGCGTGCGCGGCGAACGGCCCGACCTTCCCAAGGCCGTCGACCTCACCGGGTACCGGATACTGCAGGAGTCGCTGACCAACGTGCTGCGGCACAGCCGCGAGCAACGAGCGGAGGTCACCGTCGACTACGCGCCCGAGGAGGTCCGCATCGAGGTCACCAACCCCTCCCCCGCCACCACCGGCGGCGACGGCCTCGGCATCCCGGGGATGCGCCGCCGCGTGGAGGCGCTGGGCGGCGAGTTCGACGCCGGCGCGTCCGGCGGCCGCTTCCGGGTGCGAGCCCGCCTGCCGATCGGAGAGCAGCCGTGATCAGCGTTCTCATCGTCGACGACCAGGACCTGGTGCGCATCGGTCTGCGCACGCTGCTGGACTCCGAGGACGACCTGCACTGCGCCGGCGAGGCCGCCGACGGGCTCGAAGCCGTGGCCAGAGCCCGCGAAACCCGGCCCGACGTGGTGCTGATGGACATCCGGATGTCCGGTGTGGACGGCCTGGAGGCGACGCGCAGGATCACCGCCGACCCGGATCTGGCCGGGACCAAGGTGATCGTGCTGACGACCTTCGAGATCGACGAGTACGTCTTCAGCGCGCTGCGCGCCGGTGCCAGCGGTTTCCTGCTCAAGGACACGACCCCGGTCGAGCTGCTGCGCGCGATCCGGCTGGTCGCCGGGGGCGAGGCGCTGCTGGCGCCGTCGGCCACCCGCAAGCTGGTGCGCGAGTTCGTCACCCTCGCGCCGCGCTCCCACCAGCCGCACCCGCAGCTGCACACCCTCACCGACCGGGAGCGGGAGGTGCTGGCGCTGGTGGCCGAGGGGTTGAGCAACGACGAGATCGCGCAGCGCCTGGTCGTCAGCCCGGCCACGGCGCGCACGCACGTCAGCCGCGCGATGGTCAAGCTCGCGGCGCGGGACCGCGCGCAGCTGGTGGTCTTCGCCTACCAGTCGGGCCTGGTGGACTGAATCACTTGCTGATGGGGGTGAAGCGGGTCCAGGGCGTGTCGGCGAGCTTCTTGTTGCCGTCCCAGAGCTCCACCATGATCCGCATCGAGCCGTCCGGCTTGAGCTGCAGCCGGCAGTTGACGTAGTCGCCCTCGCTGCTGGTGTCGCGGCATTCGGCGGTGTGGTGGTAACCGGTCTCGGAGCGGGTCTTGATCCAGTACCCGTCCTTGTTGGTGTCCTTGGCCGCGATGTAGTCGCCGTCGGCGTCGAAGCAGCCGGTGCCGCGGTTCTCGCCCTTGTAGCTGATGGACTTGCAGACCCTGGCCTCGTACGGCGCCTGCGAGGTCGTCGGTTGGGACGTCTCGGGCGGCGGAGGTGCGGGCTGCACCGAGGACGAGATCACCACCGGTGTGGTGGTCGGCGCGGCCGAGGTGGTCGGCGGCGCGCTGGTCACCGGGGCCGTCGTGGGCGCCGGAGCCGGCAGCGGCGTGGCCTGGCCGCCGGTGGCCTCGGGTCGCAGCGTCACCACGGCGGCGGCGACTCCGGCGACCGCGGCCACCGCGCCCACGGTCGCCAGCGCGATCGGCCAGCGGGATCGGCGCCGCCCGTCGTCGAATCCAGCGGCTCCCCCGGCGCCCAGGGGCGCGGTGGTGCGCAGCGCGCGGCGCGCGGCGGCGGCGAGCTCACCGGCGGTGTTGTAGCGGTCGGCGGCGTTCTTGGCCATGCCGGTGGCCACGACGCGGTCGAACTCCGGCGGGACGCCGGGCATCGACTCCGACGGCTTCGGGGGCTCGCGGTTGAGGTGGGCGTAGATCAGCGCTTCGGTGCTGGTCACGCCGTAGGGCTTGGCGCCGGTCAGGCACTGGTAGAGCACGCAGGCCAGCGAGTAGACGTCGACCCGGTGGTCGGAGGGCGCGTCGCCGAAGCGCTCCGGGGCCATGTAGGCCAGGGTGCCCATCGTGACGCTGCCGGAGGTGCGGCTGGTGGCGTCCTGGATCGAGGCGGCGATGCCGAAGTCCACGAGGTAGGCGAAGCCGCCTGCGCCGAGCAGCACGTTCGACGGCTTGACGTCGCGGTGCACCACGCGGGCGGCGTGCGCGGCGTCCAGCGCCGCGGCGACCTGCTCGATCACGTGGACCACGTCGTTGGGGTGCATCGGGCCGTGGGCGTTGAGCCGGGCACCGAGGTCCTCGCCCTCGACCAGCCGCATGTCCAGGTAGAGGCGGCCGTCGATCTCGCCGTAGCCGTGGATCGGGATGACGTGCGGTTCGTTGAGGCGGCCTGCGGCGTGGGCCTCGCGCTTGAACCGCTCGCGGAACTCCCGGTCGGCCGCCAGGTGCGGGGCGAGCAGCTTCAACGCGACGATGCGGTCGTGGCGGGTGTCGTAGGCGCGCAGGATCTCGCCCATCCCCCCGCGGGCGATGACGCCCTCCACCCGGTACGGGCCGAACTGCGACTGCACGGTTGCTGCTCCTCGTCCGACGTTTCGGTCATCCTATTGGGTTACTCAGCGCGCAGTGCACGGCCCACCGCCCGATCCGCCCAACGGCTGCTGCGCTCGGTGAAGTTTCCGCTACGAAGCCAGGATTCCCGGTGCGCGGGCGGTCACGGTCCTGCTACCAAAGGTGAGGAAAGATCATGTTCCTCCACCGGCTTCGGGAAAGGACCGGTCCCCACCATGTCGACGACCGACGACGACACCGACGCGCGCAAGATCGAACGCGAGCAGGACACCGGGGGATGCCCGGTGAGCCGGGGCTCCGACGGCGTGTGGCGGGTTCGCGGTCACGCCGCCGCCCGCGCGGCCCTGCGCAGCACCGACACGGTCCAGGCCGGCCTCGGCGTGGAGACCGTCGAGAAGATGCCCGCCAAGATCCGCCGCCCCGTCCTCTACCGGGACGGGCCCGAGCACCGCGAGCACCGCAGGCAGACGGCCAAGTACTTCACTCCCCGCAAGGTCGACGAGTCCTACCGCGGGATCATGGAGCGGGTCAGCGACGAGCAGCTGGCCAAGCTGACCACCCACGGCAACGCGGTGCTCTCGGAGCTGAGCTTCGAGCTGGCGATCGGCGTGGCGTGCGCGGTGATCGGGCTGACCGAGAGCAAGCCGGGCCTCGCCGGACGGCTGGAGAGGTTCTTCCCGGAGGAGTTCGGCGAGCCCGGTTTCACCAGCCTGCACGGCCTGTACTGGGTGTGGCGGCAGGCGGTGAACTGGGGAGGCATCTACTTCGCGGACGTGCTGCCCGCGGTGCGCGCCCGACGCAAGCAGCCGCAGGACGACCTCATCTCGCACCTCCTGGCCGACGGCTGCTCGTCGGCGGAGATCCTCGGCGAGTGCATCACGGTCGCCGCCGCGGGCATGGTGACCACGCGCGAGTTCGTGAACCTGGCGGCCTGGCACCTGTTCGACGACGACGCCCTGCGCGAGCGCTACGTCAACGCCGAGGAACCGGAGCGCCTGGCGATCCTGCACGAGTTCCTGCGCCTGGAGCCGGTGGTGTCGAACCTGCGGCGCCGCGCCACGGCCCCGATCGAGCTGCCCGGTGAGGACGGCGAGACGCACGCGGTGCCGACGGGCGAGGTCATCGACATCGACGTGACCAGCACCAACACCGACACCGCGGCGTTCGGCGACAAGCCGCTGCAGGTCTGCCCGCACCGCGAGCTCACCGAGGCCACGGCCCCGGGCCTGTCGTTCGGCGACGGCGCGCACCGCTGCCCCGGCAACAACATCGCGATCCAGGAGACCGACGTCTTCCTGACCCGCCTGTTCGCCCTCCCCGGCGTGCGCCTCCAGACCCCGCCGAGGGTGTCGTTCAACGACGCCATCGGCGGCTACGAGCTCCGAGGCATGGTCGTCGCCGTCGACCGGTGATCTCTCGTGACGGGGAAGTTTTCATGAAAACTTCCCCCGCCCCCGTCAGGACCACGCGAAGGTCGTCACGGCTCCCGCGGGGAGCGAGTGCTCGAAGCTCTGCCCTCCGGAGCGGATCTGGAACGTCTGCTCCGAGTCCGAGGCGTTGAGCGCCAGCAGCGCGATCGAGCCGTCCGTGTTGCGGAAGGCGACGGTCTCGATCCCGCCGGGGTTGCTGGTCGACTCCACCCGCTGCGCACCGGGTTTCACGAACTTCGCGACGTGGCCGAGGACGTAGTACTCCTCGTTGTAGGTGACCTGCCCGCTGCCGGTGTCGACGGTGACCACGCCGCGGCAGTCCGAGCAGCCGCCGTTGGTGGGCCCGTGGTCCTGGTCGAGCGCCACGTTCCACAGCGCGACGCCCTTGGCGCCGTTGCGGGTGCCGCCGATGACGAGGTTCTGCGTCTGCCACTTGAGGTTCTGCGCGAAGTCGGGCGACCAGTCGCCGCCGGAGCACTCGGTGAGCCACACGCCCTTGTCGGGGTGGGCCTGCTGGAACTCGCTCTGCCCCGACACGTCGCCCTCGTAGCAGTGGAACGCCGCCCCGGCCACGTGCGGCCCGGCTTCGGGGTCGTCGACGACGGCACCCGGGTACTCGGGGTGCGACCAGTTGTGGTCCCACGCCAGCAGTTGCGTGCCCAGCCCTGATTCGGCGAACTTCGGTCCGATCTCGTCGCCGATGACGGCGGCCTGCTGCTCGGGGCTCATGTGCATCGACGGGTATCCGGCGGAACCGTCGCCGGATTCGGGGTGGTAGGGCTCGTTCTGGACGCTCAGGAAGTCCAGCGGCACGCCCGCGTCCGAGTAGGCCCGGGCGGTCTTCACGAGGTAGTCGGCGAAGACGCCGTGGTTCTCGGACTTGAGCTCTCCGCCGTCGACGTTGTCGTTGGTCTTCATCCAGGCGGGCGCGCTCCACGGCGTGCCCATCACCTTCAGATCGGGGTTGATCTGCTTGGCCTGCCGCAGCAGCGGCAGGATGTAGGCGTCGTCGTGCGCGGTCGAGAAGTCGCCGAGGTCGCAGCAGGTGTCGTCGAAGGTGTAGTCACCGGAGTCGGCGGTGGCGAAGTCGCTGGCGCCCAGCGGTTGCCGGAGCATGCTGAGCCCGATCCCGTTGGCGCCGAAAAGGTTGTTCATCAGCTCGTCGCGCGCACCCTGGTCGAGGTCGTTGGCGACGAGCGAGGCGGCCGAGTCGGTGAAGGCGGCCCCGAACCCGTCGACGGTCTGGTAGGTGGTGGCCGGGTCGACGTCGATGATCGTCTCGGCGGTGCCGCCGGAGCCGAACTCCTCGTCCTCCTGGCGTTCGAGCAGCTTGCTCTTGTCGCCGGTGGTCTCCCACACCTGCACGACCGGCGCAGCACCACCGGGCGCGACGCCCGCAGCGGTTCCCAGCAGCAGCGCGCCGGCGAGCAGTGCGGCGCGGCTGCGCCGGGGTCGGGTTCGCCTCATCGCGATGTCCTCTCGGCCGAGTTCGTCACGGCGGAATTGTTCGCCGATTTCGACTCCGGCGCACGTGGCATTTCCCGTCCGATCGTGCATTTCGGTGAACACGAGTGCGCCTTTCCGACGAAAGGTGTCGAACTCTCGCCAACGAGGCCGGATTCGTTGGCGCGGTGCTATGTTCGGCAATCGCGACAAACCCGACCTCACGGCGACACCCCCGAACTGGATCGGTTCGGTCGCATTCGCCGCGCAGGTGAATTCCGAAACATTTCGGATTGCCGTCTCGGCGAATGCCTTTTGTGTTTTCTCAACGCGGAGGAGATGCGTTCATGACCTTCAGCAGACGAATGCGCGTGGCGGCGATCGGTGCCGCGCTCGCGTGCACGGCGCTGATCACCCCGACGGTGGCCGCCGCTGCCCCGACCTACCAGGACGCGTCGGCACCGATCCCGGACCGGGTCGAGGACCTGCTGTCGCGGATGTCGTTGCAGGACAAGATCGGTCAGATGACCCAGGCCGAGCGGGTCGCAGCCGATCCGCGGACGGCGGCGTCCGCGTCGCTGGGTTCGGTGCTCAGCGGCGGCGGTTCGGCCCCGGAACCCAACACGGCGGAGTCCTGGGCGGACATGTACGACGAGTACCAGCGCGCGGCGACCTCGACCCCGCTGGGCATCCCGCTGATCTACGGCGTGGACGCGGTGCACGGGCACAACAACGTGCACGGCGCGACGATCTTCCCGCACAACATCGGTCTGGGCGCGGCCAACGACCCGCAGCTGACGGAGGACATCGGCCGTGCGACCGCCGAGGAGATCTCCGGCACCGGCATCGACTGGGACTTCGCCCCGTGCCTGTGCGTGGCCCGCAACGACCGCTGGGGACGCACCTACGAGTCCTTCGGCGAAACCCCGGAGCGGCCCACGGCAAACGCGACGGCCGTCGACGGCCTGCAGGGCGAGGCGCTCAACGCCCCGGGTTCGGTGCTGGCCACGGCCAAGCACTACATCGGCGACGGTGGCACCACGGGCGGTGACGACCAGGGCAACACCGAGATCGACGAGCAGGAGCTGCGCCGCATCCACCTGCCCCCGTTCCAGGAGGCGATCAACCGCGGCGTCGGTTCGGTGATGATCTCCTACAGCAGCTGGAACGGCCTGAAGCTGCACGCCCACTCGTACCTGATCAACGACGTGCTCAAGGGCGAGCTGGGTTTCCAGGGCTTCGTGATCTCCGACTACGACGCGATCGACCAGATCGACGGCCAGCTGGGCTTCACCGCCGAGGAGGTCGCCACCGCGATCAACTCCGGCCTCGACATGATCATGGTGCCGAACGACTGGCAGAAGTTCACCGAGCTGCTGCGCGGCGAGGTGGAGAACGGCAACGTCCCGATGTCGCGCATCGACGACGCGAATCGCCGCATCCTCACCAAGAAGTTCGAGCTCGGCCTGTTCGAGAACCCCTACACGGACCGCCAGTTCACCGGCACGGTCGGCAGCCCCGAGCACCGCGCCCTGGCCCGCGACGCGGTCCGCAAGTCCCAGGTCCTGCTCAAGAACGACGGCGGCGTGCTGCCGCTGGCCAAGGACGGCGGAAAGCTGTTCGTGGCGGGCAAGAACGCCGACGACATCGGCAACCAGTCCGGCGGCTGGACCATCAGCTGGCAGGGCGAGAGCGGCCCCATCACCCCGGGAAGCACGATCCTGCAAGGCATCCGGGACGCCGCGAAGAGCACGGAAGTCACCTACGACCGCAACGGCGAAGGCATCGACTCCTCCTACCGCGCCGCGATCGCGGTCGTCGGCGAAACCCCGTACGCCGAAGGCCAGGGCGACCGCCCCTCCGGCATGGGCCTCGACCAGGAGGACCTGGCCACGTTGAAGAAGCTGGAGGACAGCGGAGTCCCGGTCATCGCCGTCACGGTCTCCGGCCGCCCCCTGGACATCGCCGAACACCTCCCCCGCTGGGACGCCCTCCTCGCCTCCTGGCTCCCCGGCACCGAAGGAGCCGGCGTCGCCGACGTCCTCTTCGGAGACCACAACCCGACGGCCACCCTCCCCATGACGTGGATGACCTCGGCAGACCAACAACCCATCAACGACGGAGACGGCCAAAAACCCCTGTTCCCCTACGGCTTCGGCCTGACGTACTGACCTGACGATTCTGGAAATCCCCTGGTCACCACGTGGTGGCCAGGGGATTTCTTTGTGCCGAAAGCATCACCGCAAAAACCGACAATGGCCGTTGCTGTACGCGATGCGCAAAGTACTCGGCTTCCTGCGCTCGCGACAAGAACCGGCCCGGTAGACCGGTAACAGCCGCACATCCGGATCTACGACCTGCACGGGACCAAGTCGTCGCAATGGGGACCGGACGGGGAGGCCGGTGACAGTTGGGAGCCGCTGGAGGCCGTCGCGCCCGAGTTGCTGAGGTGGCAATGAGGACCGGCCGAGGAGACCGGTGACAGCAGCCGACGACATCATCAGCAGCTCAACTGAGGAAGTTCGTGGCAATGAGGACCGGCTGTGGAGGCCGGTGACAGACGCCAGCGAGCACGCCGTCAACCTGATCGCCGAGATCATCCCGTGGCAATGAGGACCGGCCGTGGAGGCCGGTGACAGCAGCTGCGGCCACACCGGGACCGAAGACCTCAGCAGCCGGGTGGCAATGAGGACCGGCCGTGGAGGCCGGTGACAGTCGTGGCGCTCAATCCAGAAAACGAGCACGAACCGCTTGGGTGGCAATGAGGACCGGCCGTGGAGGCCGGTGACAGTTCTGCACACTGGACAAGCACCGCCCCGACGCCCGCGTGGCAATGAGGACCGGCCGTGGAGGCCGGTGACAGCCGTTTGAGCACACCGACCATCGACACCGCGCCAGCGGTGTGGCAATGAGGTCCGGCCGTGGAGGCCGGTGACAGGGTGTCGGCACCCAAGACCCGGCAGCCGAGACCCTGGTGGCAATGAGGTCCGGCCGTGGAGGCCGGTGACAGGGCTATCCAAATGCAGCGGGTCTGACCTGCGTTTTCAAAGATCAAGGCGAGCGACCCCTCTTGGAGATCGCGCAGAACCAACTTAGACGATCTTACACCCGACCACCAACGCCATGACCTGTGAAAACGGTAAGCGAGCGGCCACGCCTGGAACGGTCACCGCTGGGCCGCTCGCATGGAGCGGCCTGACGTTCGACTATCGGACGCCGATGCGTCCGGCCATGCTGCGGAGTCGGGGTGTCCGGGACTCGCGGGTGCCGAGCAGATCGCGGGTGACGGATTTGAGGAGCGTCTGATGCTTGGCCCAGTCCGGCGCCATCTGCTCAGCGGTGAGGACGAAGTTGGCGGCTTTGTCGTACTGTCCCAGCCGGGTGTGCGCCAGTGCCCGGTCGGTGAGGTGCCGAGCCCTGGCTGCCAGAGACAGGGCTGCTCCCGCGTTGGGCATGCCGCGAGCGGCGGTGAGAACGTCGCCGAATTCCTCGGTCTGCACACCGACATCGACACTCTGCATCGCAACTTGCGACGGACCGAACGCGGTCTGGTAGCCCTGCCGATCCTCGTCGATCCGGTGCGCGACCTCGGAACTCTCGGCAAGCAGGCTCCGCGCACGCCCGTTCTTCCGCGCACGTGCGGCCGCGGTCGCTGCGGTGAGCACCAACGATCCGTACACCGACAAGCCCGGCGGGCTGAACAACCGCCCCCGCAACTCCCGAACCCGCTTACCAAGAGCCTTGTCAGACACGAGGAACCACCTCATTCCACCACCAAGAACCACCCAGCCTAGCCATCACACGATCAGCTGATGCCCCTCGACCAGGCAAAATGCACCCACCTGAGTCGTCGGGATGGCGACAGACGGCCCGCCAAGCACGAACAGAAGAAGGCTGCGGCAGTCACGCGGCAACGAGCACCGGTCGGATATGCCAGTGGCAGAACAAAGGTGGCGTTGGCAAGACGAACGAAGTCATGTGGCAATGAGGACCGGCCGGAGAGGCCGGTGACAGCGCGCCGTGATGCACGACAAGAAGGGCACGCTCTTCTAGTGGCAATGAGGACCGGCCGGGGAGGCCGGTGACGGAATGATCTACCGGCGCAGCGTTGGCGCCCCCTAGAGGGTGGCAATGAGGACCGGCCGGGGAGGCCGGTGACGGACGAAAACAGAGCTCAAGACCTGGGTTCTCGCGCGAGTGTGGCAATGAGGACCGGCCGGGGAGGCCGGTGACGGGGCTGTCCAAATCCACCGGGTCTGACCTGGGTTTTCAAAGATCAAGGCGAGCGACCCCCAATGGAGATCGCGCACAACCAACCTAGACGATCTTACACCCAGCCACCAGGCTCCTGACCTGCGAAAAGGGCGTGCGAGCGGCTACGCCTGGGACGGTCACCGCTGGACCGCTCGCACAGCTCGATCGCCTGTTCTGCTGGCTTGAGCTGAGCGCGAGCCAGCGTCACTGCGTGAGCCTCTTCGTCGGGATTGCGGGCGCTGGGTAGGTGTCGAGAACCTCCGCGAGGTCTCGGAGGTGTTGGCCGAGTTGTTGGCAGTCCTGCCCGGTGAGGCGTCCGCCCCCGGCGTCATAGGCTGCTTCGTCGAGGAGCCATTGGGTTTGGCGGAGAGCGATAGCCAGTGCCGCTTCGCGAGTGGTCATCGTGGGCGCTCGCAGGTCTTGCAGCGGGGGCGTCGGGTCGTGGGGTGCCCGGGTTCCGCCCACATCACCGGTTGTCCGCACGCGGCGGTCGGCTCGCCTTCCACGACGAGGTGGGTTTCGACGTCTCGCAGTGACGGCGACGGCAGCCACCGCCGCGCGACCGCCCCCAGAGTTGTTCCAGTCATGCCCTCAACATCGGCCCGCCGCAGGGGGAATCGGGTACGTTTCGTACCTCCACCCGATCAGTGGACGCCGATGCGGGTGGCGAGGGAACGGACGACCGCGGCCTGGCCCGTGGGTGGTTGGGCGAGCAGGGAGTGCGTGAGTTCGCGCGCCCATCCGTTGAAGCGGGCCGTCTCGGGAGCGGTTCGCACCGAGCGGTCGAGGATCGCGAGCGTGGTGTCCCGATCTCCTTGCAGGTCGTGCACCCTGGCGACCTCGATGAGGTGCCGGGCACGACGTGGAACGGAGGCGATGTCGGCCGGGTCGAAGTCGGCTGCGCGTCGCGCTTCTCCCGCGCGGCGGAGTTCCACGCCGAGGGTGACGGCGTTGGCCTTCATCACGGGCAGACCGAAACTCGTTTGCACATGGCGGTATTCGGTTCCGAGCCGTTGGGCGAACCGGTTCGCTGCTTCCCAGTGCCGCCAGGCTTCACCGTGCCGGCCTTGACGGGCGCAGGTGAGGGCGTTCTCCGCGTGCAGCGCGCCGACGATGCCCCGCCAGTCGTCCGGGCACGAGTCGAGGTGGGGTTCGACCTGGGCGATGCCGTCGGTGGCCACGCTGATCGCCTCCTCCCAGCGCCCCGACTCGCGCAACGCCTGCACCAGCGCCCACGCGCTCGCCGCCATCTCGTACGGGTCGTCGGTTTCCTGCGCCTCGGTGACGGCGCGGTCCGCGACCAGCCACACCAGTTCCGGCGCGGGCTGGAACGCCACGTAGAAGTCCGCGAGCCGGTAAACACCCGCCAGGACGCGTCGCGCCTCGCGTCGTTGCGGGCCTTGACGTGCGCGGACAGCGGTTGGGGCGTCGCGGATCAACGCGGGCAGCAGTTCGCCGAGGCGCGTGCGGTGATCCGGCGAAGCGTGCCGAACCTTCCACGCACCTGCCAGCCGCTCCCGCAGATGCGCCAGATCCACCGCGCGCGACTCCGGCTTCAGCCGATATTCCGTCAACGCCTCCTGAACGTCGTGAAGCGCGGCGTGGGCCGCGGCCGGACCGTACTTGGAGACCGAGACCGCGTCCCCGTTTCCGGTGAGCTCGGCCAGGTCCCGCACGTCGAGCGCGTGCGCGATCTTGGCGAGCATCGATAACTTCGGCGTCTGCAACCGGCCCGTCTCGACCGCCTTCACCCACTCGGCCGACCGCTCAACGAGCCCACCCAGCACACGACGACTCATCCCGACGCGCTCCCGCGCCAACCGAATCCTTGCTCCCACCGAGGAAGACATGAATAGAGCGTAGGCGAAGACACCGACAGATGACGCCGAGTGAACCTACCGAGCAGAGAACCCGGGTCCGGCTTGGCAACGTTGCAATGGGGACCGGCCGGGGAGGCCGGTGACGGCATCAGGACATGCGGCTACCCCGAACACCCGCTGGTCGAGTGGCAATGGGGACCGGCCAGGGAGGCCGGTGACGGTCCGGGACACCGACCTCCTACCCACCGTTGTCCGCCCGGAGTGGCAATGGGGACCGGCCGGGGAGGCCGGTGACAGACGCATACTCGGCCACTCCGTGGCAATTCCCGACTTGTGGCAATGGGGACCGGCCGGGGAGGCCGGTGACAGGAGTGGGAGGCGGGTCGTGGTCGCCCGAGGAAGTGATGTGGCAATGAGGACCGGCCGGTGACGGCCGCGAGCTCTGAGCTGGTCGAACTCACTGCATCTGGTGGCAATGAGGACCGGCCGGGGAGGCCGGTGACGGCCAACAGCCACTACCGCCGCACCAACCTCGAACCCAAGAGTGGCAATGAGGACCGGCCGGGGAGGCCGGTGACGGGGCTGTCCAAATCCACCGGGTCTGACCTGGGTTTTCAAAGATCAAGGCGAGCGACCCCCATTGGAGATCGCGCACGACCAACCTAGACGATCTTACACTCAGCCACCAACGCCTTGACCTAGGAATTCGACATGCGAGCACCTACGCCTGGGACGGTCACCGCTGGACCGCTCGCGAAGCCGTCCGCTCGTACGGCGACCGCGCATCAGCAGGACCGCAGAGGACCAGGCGCAACGCGCACCGAGCGGACGGACTTCGCGAGGGTTCAACGATGCCGATCAGACACGCACCTCGAAGAACTGGACACCCCTCGTCCAGGTGGTCAGCGTACGAAGGAGGTGAAGAGTTGTAGCCAGGCGGCTCGGAGGAGGAGGCGGGTGGTGCCCGCCCTGTCTTCGTCGGCGGTCCGTTGCCGGCGGATGTTGCGCACCAGGAAAAATCCTCTTCGACTCCGTAGGGCCGGGCGTCGTCGCACATCGGCCCTGGAACTTTCGACGCCTGGCGGGACTCCGTTGTCTCGCCAGGCCGCACACCCGGCCGAAGCACGGGCTGCGATCGATACCTTGGCGGTTACCTGGCGTTTACGCAAGGGATTTCTCCCGCCGAACACCCTCCGTTGATCGCAAATAGGCGCCTGACCTGCGATGATCGAATGCGAGTTAGCCGATCGGGTGGAGCAACGGCTTATGCTGCGAACGGCGGCTTGCGCTTCGAGGCAACCAGGAGGACGCGAATGCAGTACCGGCATCTGGGCAGCAGCGGCATGATCATCAGCGAGCTGGTCTACGGCAACTGGATCACGCACGGCTCCCAGGTCGAGGAGAACGCCGCCGTGGCGTGCGTGCGGGCCGCGCTGAACAACGGCATCACCAGCTTCGACACCGCTGACGTCTACGCAGGTGGGCGCGCCGAGGAAGTCCTCGGGCGGGCGTTGCGCTCGGAGCGCCGCGAGGGGCTGGAGATCTTCACGAAGGTCTACCACCCGATGGGCGAGGGCAAGAACGACCGCGGGCTGTCCCGCAAGCACATCATGGAGTCGATCGACAACTCGCTGCGCAGGCTGCAGACCGACTACGTCGACCTCTACCAGGCGCACCGCTACGATCCGGAGACTCCCCTGGAGGAGACGATGGAAGCCTTCGCCGACGTCGTCCGCAGCGGAAAAGCCCATTACATCGGTGTTTCCGAGTGGACCGCCGAGCAGATCCGCGAAGGCCACCAGCTGGCCCGGGAGCTTCGGATCCCGCTGGTGTCGAACCAGCCCCAGTACTCCGCGTTGTGGCGGGTCATCGAGGGCGAGGTCGTGCCCGCGTCCCGCGAGCTGGGAATCGGGCAGATCGTGTTCTCCCCCATCGCCCAGGGCGTGCTGACCGGCAAGTACCTGCCGGGCGCCGCGCCGCCGGAGGGTTCGCGCGCCACCGACGAGCGCGGCTCCACCTTCGTGGCCCGCTACCTGCGCGACGAGGTCCTGGAACGCGTCCAACTGCTCAAACCCCTCGCCGAGGAAGCCGGCCTGACGCTGACCCAGCTGGCGGTGGCGTGGGTGCTGCAGAACGACAACGTCTCGGCCGCGATCATCGGCGCCTCCCGGCCCGAGCAGGTGTCGGAGAACGCCGTGGCCGCGGGAGTGCGGCTGGACGCGGACCTGGTGGCGAAGATGAACGAGATCCTCGCGCCGGTCGTGGTCACCGATCCCGGCAAAACCGCGGAGAACGCGCCGAAGTCCCGCAGCTGACCGCCGCGTCGCCCTTCCGGGAGCGCCGACGAGCTCGTAACCTGCGACCGTTGACCACGACCCGGGAGGGCGACGATGCGACCGAAACGCCTGGTGGACGCGGTGCTGTTCGACACCTTCGGCACCGTCGTCGACTGGAGAACCGGCATCGCGCAAGCCGTCACCGAGTTCGCCGGGGACGCCGTCGACGCGAACGCGTTCGCCCTCGCCTGGCGAGGCCGGTACCTGCCGTCGATGGCACCGGTCCGCCGCGGCGAGCGAGGCTTCGTCGACCTCGACGTGCTGCACCGCGAGAACCTCGAAGCCACCGCAGCCGAGTTCGGCCTCCCCCTGGACCGCGAACCGTCCGATGTGGACTGGCTGAACCGGGCGTGGCACCGCGTTCCCGCCTGGCCCGACAGCGTTCCAGGCCTCACCGAGATCAAGCGGGACTTCATCATCGGACCGCTGTCCAACGGCCACACCGCCCTGCTGACCAACATGGCCAAGCACGCGGGCCTGCCGTGGGACGTGATCATCGGCTCCGACATCACCCGCACCTACAAGCCCGACCCGGGCGCGTACCTGCGCACCGCCGACCTCCTCCACCTGCCACCCGAGCGCGTGATGCTGTGCGCCGCCCACAACGCAGACCTCGAAGCCGCCAAGAAGGCCGGGCTGCGGACGGCATTCGTCCCCCGCCCGACGGAGTACGGCCCGGACCAGCGCGAAGACCTCCACGCAACGGGCCCGTGGGACGTGATCGCCCGCGACATCGCCGACCTTGCCGTCCAGCTTGCCGAACACGAACCCAGCTGAGGCGGTCGTTCACCGCCGCGGCACCCGGTGACTGCACACGGTCCGCTTCCCTAACCAGGGACTTTGATCAAGTTTTGAGGAAAGGCCATCACGCTCGGGGTTCATTCGGTAACCTTCCGCGTTCGAGAGCGGGCGTTGCGGTGCGTCCGGTGTCCTCGACACTCTTGCGGGAGGCAGTACTTGGCCGAGGGGTCCTTCATCAATCCCTATACGTTCGTTCCTTTCCCGGATGAACCCGCACCCCGCGGTACACCGCACGGTCACGCTGGCAACGGTGACCTCCTCTCCGGTTTCCTCCAGGTGACCATCACGACGCGGACGCCACTCCTGCTACGAGATATCACCTCCCGGCAGACCGACGTACCGCGCCGTTCCGACGGAACGCCGTTCATCCCCGGGTCCGCCCTCAAAGGCGCGATCCGCTCGTTGCACGAGACACTTGTCGGCGGGTGCCTCCGAGTCTTCAACAGCGACTTCTGCCCCGCATACCGGGATTCTTCGTCGGGTGAGCAGATCGGCGACGTGCGCATGGCCATCGTGGACGAGCACGCGGACGAGAACTCTCCCCCAGTCCTGCGCCTGTGCGAGAAGTCGGGCAAGAACGCTTCGCTCCGGCTGCGCGTCAAACAGGACAAGCTGGTGCAGCTGAACGACGAGAAGGCGCTCACCTCCGGTGCCCGGCTTGATGTCAAGTTCGATCCCGGTTCTGGTGCCGTCATCGAGGCGAACCACAATCCTCAAGGCGATTGGGTCGTGTTCATCACCGCAGCGCGTCCGGGAAGCTCGAAGAAGCCCTACTCCGCCCAGATCCGGCGGGCACCGCTCAAGCCCACGAGTCAAGCGGACCTGGTCACGGTGTCGCCCGAGGTCTGGAACCGCTATCTCTTGGCAGTGGCCGGCGCTGACGACCTGCGTACCGCGCAGCTGGTCAACAGGACGCCCGGTCAGCAGACCGAGCCGGTGCAGCTCGGCAACAAGACCGTCGGTCACCGGTACCTCGCGAGCCGGAAGTTGACTCCAGGTCAGCCGGTGTGGGCTGTGATGAACGGGAACGAGATCGTCGCCCTTCGGCTGGGGATGATCTGGCGTCACCTCCAAGGAGAGCCCGCGAGCGAGCGGATTCCCCCGGGACTGCGTCCCTGCACCAAGAGCGATGACCTCTGCCCCAGCTGCCGCCTGTTCGGTTCAGCGGAGACCGAGCGAGACACCCGCGAACGGGCCGAGCAACACTCCTACCGGGGGCACGTCCGCTTCGGTGATGCGACCGCCCAAGGCGAAGTCACCACCCGGAAGGTCGTACTGCCACCGTTGGGTGCACCGCGTCCCGGTACCGGACAGTTCTACCTCGTCAACGACGCGTTCGAGAGCCGGACAACGAGAGGTCGGCCGCTCCGCGAATGGGGGTCTCAGGCTGATGCCGACAGCCCCAGAATGCTTCGCGGACGGAAGTACTACTGGCACACGAAACTTCCCGACGGACGAGCGACACCGGCTCGCGGTGACGAAAGAGTGCCCAGCAACAAGAACATGTCGCGGTCCGCGCACGTGGTCGACCAAGGTGCCGTGTACACCGCGAGGTTGTCCTTCACCGACATCGACGAACAGCAGCTCGGGAGCCTGCTCGCCGCGCTGCAACCCGGTTGCCTGGGCGGGACGGAGGCGTGGCAACACATCGGGGGTGGCCGTCCGGTCGGGTATGGCTCGTGCACGGTCGAAGTTGACGAGCAGTCCAGCGTCGTCTGGCGTTCCAGCAGCAGGTACGGACCGGCCCCGCAGCCGCAATCTGTCGATCAGTCCGCCTATGTCTCCGCCTTCCGCGCGTGGGCGCAGGCCACCATCCCGTCAGTCGTCGAGCAGTGGGATCCCCTGATCAGCAAGGTGCTCTCGCCTGACACGATCAGCGATCCGCGCAAGGTCTCGTACCCACCGGGTCCGAGATCCGAAGCAGCCGATTCAGCGACCCCTTTCGAATTCTTCACCTACACCAGCGGGATCTCGTTGAAAGCCACCAAATACCAACCCGCCCGCGAGTTCCCACTCACCTCATTGCCGAAGCTCGACTCGGGCGACCAGACCCTTCCGGCCATCACCGATGCCAATGACGAGGCTGCACAGGCGAAGAAGCGGGAGCGATGAAGACATTCCTCGACGTCGGTGTCATCCGAGTGCAATCCTGGCTGACTCTCGCTCCCAACCTCCACGCCCGCCGGGGCGCCTCCACCATGATCCGCAAAGCCACCGAACCCGAGGCCGTTCGGCAAATGCTGCGCGAACTGGGATTGGAGTCCGCAGCATTGCGTTGCGACGAGGCCGGGCACATCGACGGCGTCATCCCGCTCCGCATCCTCGATGACTCGAAGAAGAAAGACGTCGAACGGCATGTCGTCCGCCACCTGCAGGCGAAGCTTCCGGGCGCGTCGCTGAAAACTCAGCACTGCGAGGGCAAGGACTGGTTGTCGGCGCACCACAGTGCGGGATCGTCCCAGAGTTTCGAATGGCCGGCGGTGGTGTTGGAATGGCCGATGGCGAAGGTCTGCGACTGGTGCCACCGGTTGCCCGCCACGCACGAGGCGATCAGGGTACCCGACGACAGCGGTCAGACCCCGTTCAAGGACCTGTGCATCGGGTGCATCCAGCGACTTCCTGACGGGGGCTATTCGACTGGCAAACCCGGCGAGGAACCCGGCCCGGAGAAGGATCTGCTCGAACTGCTCCCCGGTCGCAAGGTTCCGGACAGGACCAAGTCCCTCGCCGAGCTCGGTGAGGTCCAGGACAACACCCACCTCGCCACCGTGTACGCGGACGGCAACGCCATCGGCCGTCTCGGCAGATCCCTTCGCAAACTGCAGGAACCGGATTCTGACGCGACGACCTTCGAACTTCCGGGAGCGATCAGTTCGGCCACGTGGTCCTCACTCATTGACGCTGTCACCAGCATTGACACCGGGGACACGCCTGTTCTCCCGATCATCGCGCACCTCGTCGGGGGCGACGACGTGCTGGTGAGCGTGCCCGCTCACAAGGCGTGGCGGTTCACGCGAACCTTGCTGGAGAAGTTCAGCGAACACCTCGGTACCGCTCTCAATGAGGCAGGACTCGGCCACCTCGAAACCCCGTCCATTTCAGCCGGTGTGGTCATCCACCACCACACCACACCGTTCGCGGACGTCATCGAGCTCGCCGACGCGCTGCTCAAGCACTCCAAACGTCACGGACGTGCCAAACCAGCCTTGGCGTGGCACGACATCACGCATGAAGGACCAGAAATGCTACCGGGCCAGCCGTTCCTGACGCTCGAGGACTTCCAGGACTGCTTCGGGCCTCTGAACAAGCTCTTCGGGCTCAGCGCCTCGCAACGACTCACGTTGCTGGACTACGCGCAGGCCAACGAGGACCTGCTATTGCAGCAGGCGCAGCGGTTGGACCACCGGGACGTGATCGAGCCGTTCATCACCGGCCCGCTCCGCATCGCGCAGGCCTTGAGCATCGTTCGCTGGTGGAGGTCCGATGAACCGGCTTGATCTCACCATCACGTTCCACGGCCCGTTCCGGGTCTCGACCGGCCACGCCCGTGCGGGTATCGATGCGGCGATCGACGCCAAGAACCCGCTTCCCAGCACGAGTCTCAAGGGTGTGATGCGGGGGACGGCGAAACTCCTGCTCGGTGAGAACGCGCTCTGGGTCGAGAAGGTGTTCGGCTCGCACACCTACGAATGCCCGTGGCGCTGGTCCGCGGCCACCGCCGACTGGCAGCCCACCACGGCGGCGGCACGCGTCGCGATCGACCCGGCGACCCATACGGCACGTCCGGACATGCTCGGGATCAGCGAGCAGACCGGCGCAACCACGGCCGCCTTCAGCATCACCCAGCGCGGACACATCGATCCCGACGAGCTCGAAACGCACCTGCGGGTATTGGCGATCTCCGCGCAGGCGACGCGGTCCCTCGGCGCGAACCGGCGTCGTGGGCTCGGCTGGGTCTCCTTGTCGTGCGATCACCCGCTGGACCGCGACGCTGTTGAGACGTTCCTGCGACTCCGCGCGCAACTCTCCCCGCAGGAGGCGGAATGAGCGACTACGTCAAAGTCAACATCAAGCTGGATGAGCCGGTCGCTCCGGTCAAGTACGCTCGCCCGGACTACCGGCAGGAGGTTTACGACCACATCCCTGGTTCGGTTCTGCGCGGGGCGATCGCCGCGGTGTGGCGGCAAAAAGGCATCGACCCGACCTCGGAGAAGTTCCTCGACGTTTTCGAAGGCGAGGGCAGCTTCGGACCGCTGCACAGTTCGCAGAGCTTGCCGATCCCGATCTCGGTCCACCTCCACAAACACGTACCGCTCGAGGACTGCACGCTCAGCTGGGACGCCGCCGATCCAGAAGAAGTGCACCCGGAAAGGTGTTCCCACTGCGGTAGCGAGTACGAGGCAAGCAAGGGACAGGCTCACGGCTCCGTCTCGATCACGTCGCGCACGATGACCAGACTCGACACCAACGGCGTGGCCGAAGACGGCTACCTGTTCAGTCAGCAGGAGCTCGATGCGGGTCTGCAGCTCGAGGGATGGCTGTACGGCCCCGCTGTTGGTGCGCTTACCGATGATGCGGTTCGAGTGAAGGAACTGCTGCTCGGATCCCGTCGCGGCGTGCGCGGTGCCGCGACCATCTCGTTCGAGAGAGGAACCCGGGCAACCGCTGTCCAGGCCAGCGGCAACGAGGTGATTCTCCGGCTCGCCTCTCCCGGGTTGTTCGTCGACGAGTTCGGCATGCCCACCGAGATCCCGGACTTGGAAGAGATCCGTTCGGTGCTGGGCATGAAGGAGATCACCTTGGTGGACTACTGGTCCCGGTGGACCGATGCCGGTGGCTGGCACGCTGCCAGCGGTCTTCCCAAACCCACCGAGCGGGCCGTGGCCGCCGGATCCACCTACAGGCTCCGGTTCGAGGCCGCGGTTCCGAAGCCCGCACGCGAAGAACTCGCAGCCCGCGGTGTCGGCCTCCGCCGCCGAGAAGGGTTCGGTGCGCTCTACAAGTACAACCCGGAGTCCTTCCGCACCATGGGAGCCCGATGAAGACAGCGATCATCTCCGTCAAGTTGCGCTTGGAAACCTCTGGTGGTGTCACCGCACCCGAGGCGCTCGCCACGGCTGACGAGATTCTCCCCTTGCGCAAACTGACCAACGGGCACCCGCACCTCCCGGGGACGACCGTGGCCGGAAGTCTCCGCGCCCACTGCCGCACGCGAACCGAGTTCGCCGGGGACGGCACGGCCCCGCTCTTCGGCGGGGAACCCGGCGAAGAGAAGCCGGCCGCTTCGGCCATCCAGATCCTCGGCACAACCTGCACACCCTCGGCGGACGCGGTGCCCCGCCGGCGCACCGCGATCGACAGGGAACGCGGCGGACCGGCCAACCTCCACCTGCACGGCATCGAACGCCTCCCGAGGGGCACGACGTTCGAGATCGTGCTGAGGTGGGACGCTCCCGACGAACGTTGGGAGCCTTTCAAAGAGCACCTCATGCGGTGGCGGCCACGGATCGGCCGCGGCAGCAGCGTCGGCGCCGGCGTCTGCACCGTCGTCGGTCTGGGCGAGCAGATCTACGACCTCGGCGACCCGGACGGTCTTCTCGCCTGGATCCAGGACAGCTCCGCAGCGCAGCACCCGGAACCGCGTGATCTCGGCACGTCCCGGTACGAGCCCCGACCACTGCTCGACGAAGAAGTCGTGTTCAAGATCGTCGAGCCTCTGCACGTGGGAACCGGCGAGCAGTACGACGGCGAGTCCTCGAAGGTCAACAGCGTTGTCCGCGACGGTGATTCCTACGTGGTCCCCGGTTCCACCCTCAAAGGCGTTTTCCGGTCGCGCGCCGAATACATCTGCCGCGTTCTCGGACACGACGCGTGCCTGGACCAGATGTGCGGGCGCTGCAGACCCTGCCGTTTGTTCGGCTATGCCGGGAAAACGCGGGACGCGCGCCGGTCGAAGATCGTCTTCTACGACGCCCCGATCTCCGCTGAGCAAGACCCCGCCGAGGAGCGGAAGCACGTCGTTCTCGACCGGTTTACCGGCGGAGCGCGCGATCAGCTGCTCTTCACCGACGAGGTCGTCACACACGGAAGCTTTGAGGTCCGTATCGAGGAGTTCGAACCCGATCACGACTCAGGTCGCTCCGACCGGGTCAACGAGCTCGACAAGGCACTTCTCAAAGCGGTGATACGCGACCTCCACGACGGCTTGATCGGCATTGGCGGCAGGACAACAGCCGGGTACGGCACAGTTCGTCTCCACGGCAGTCCACCCGCGCTCACCGACTTGACGGCGATCTTCGCTTCGGAGGCAGCATGAGCACGAACTGGCAGCTCATCGGCAGCGGGAAACGACGGCACGACCAATGGCGTGACCTGGTCACGATCACCTCGGGCTGCACTGCGGCGTGGGCGGACAACAACGGCTTCCACCAGGAGCCCTTCCCGGAAGACCCACCGGCCACGAGCCACCTGTGGGGATGGCGAGCGGGAACCTGGCTCCGCGTCCGCCTCGACACGCCGCACTGGTGGGCCGCCGTCCTCACCCTCGAAAACCTGGTGCTGCCCGAATGGACGACTCGAAGCATCCCGGAGCCCAGCATCCAGGCGGTTGTCCACTGGAAGAAGCGGGATAAGCGGACAAAGCAGTACCGGGGCACGTCAGGCCTGCTGGGTGGAGACAGCATCCAGCTCGTACCGGACGTCGCAGTTCCCGCACCGTTCATCGGTACCTCGGACACACTGTCGCGCTCAGAATCGTCCCCGAGCTAGCGAAGGGGTGATCAGACCATGCACGAGCCGCTCCGGTTCGAGGTGGTCGGTTCCGCGGGTCCGCCGAAGAGTCAAGGGCTCCAGGCGGTCGCGGACGGGACGCTGCTCATCACCATCGGAAGCTTGGTGGCCGGCGGATTCCTGAACGAGCTGATCAAGTCTCTCGCCACCCGAGATTCCAAGGGTTGGTGGGGCTTCCTGCTGGCGTTGCTCGTCGGTCTTCTCCTCGTCGGCATCGGACTCATGCAGCGGCACCACACACGCCGACGAACCCAGGTAGGTGTCGTCCCCACCATCGTCGACAAGAGCCGCAATCGTGTCCGAGCTGAGGTAAGGCAAGAGCCGGAACTCCACTCGAGCAACAACTTCGCGCTGACCCTGCGCGTCAGCGCTGAGCTCACAGGGGATAACGAACGCGACTACCAGATACTCCAGGAGGTCGTGGCGGAAACCCGGCGAGCTGCCTCACTGGCCACCGAACTCAACTCGGACACATCGAAGATCCACCTGATCCCCACGATGCCACTTCCCTTGGGGTTCTTCTTCGGTGCGCACATGAACCACTCGGACCCACGCGAGTTCACCGTTCACTCGATACGCCGGTCGGATGGTTCCCCGACCTACTTCCCCGCGACAACGCTCCGCGAACGGCGAAGTCGCCGCGACACCCTCATCGTTGAAGACCTGCAGTCATTTGACGAAGGCGACCCTGCCATCGCCGCACTCGCCGTGGACCTCCAAGCGCAAGG
Organism: Saccharopolyspora ipomoeae; assembly: GCF_029952525.1. GTDB lineage: Bacteria > Actinomycetota > Actinomycetes > Mycobacteriales > Pseudonocardiaceae > Saccharopolyspora > Saccharopolyspora ipomoeae. Next base: position 99,509 of record NZ_JASAOF010000006.1, on the reverse strand, counting down.
CGACCAATTCACCCATCCCGTTCGGCAAACCTGTCACGATCTCGGCGTCGGACATCTCCTTCACCTCAAGCGGACGGAATCAACCCTGCCCGAGAACATGGACACCTTCAGCGACACGGTGGAGCAGATCGTCAAAACCTGGAAACAGACACAACTACCGTCCGAGGCGCGGAGGGGCCGGCACGTCATCTTCATCAACGGGCCGGTCTCGATCAGCATCGCACTCGGCGCCCGCCTCGCCGCCACCGACCACGGCCGCTGGACCGCCTTCGGCTACGACCGAGACTCGGCCACCTACCGACCATTCCCCCACTGGCCTCCAACGCACCGGAGAAGCGGGATTCAGTAACCCGGGGCGTCCGAAGTGGCGTAGAGTGCAGCTTCGATCATCGTCCCCGGGACGGGACGAAGCCGAACTCAGTGCTGCCGCAGACACCCGCTGGCACCGGCTCTTCATCAACCGCCTCGTCGCGATCCCCATCGCACTCGGCGCCCGCCTCGCCAACCAACCAAGGCCGCTGGACCGCCCTCGGCTACGACCCGCTCTCAGCCGGTTACCAAGCCCGGGCCCCAGGTATGAGCCCTCGCAGTCGCATCACCAACCACGCAGGGCACCATCCACCCCACGATGCGAGCGGCGCAGCGACGACCCCGCCAGGCAGGACCGCTCGCACGCCGTTTCCGCAGGTCACCACCCTGATCACAGTAAGGTAAGATCAGCAACGCCTTCAGCAGCGATCTCCAAGAGGGGTAATTTCGACAGCTGTCGTCACCGGCCCCAGGGTCGGTCCTCATTGCCACTTCGACCTCGGTGTTCTCGGTTTCGGTGTCCATCCCCAGGTCGTCACCGGCCCCAGGGTCGGTCCTCATTGCCACTGCTGCCACCGCTACGATCGCGACACTGTTTCACGGTCGTCACCGGCCCCAGGGTCGGTCCTCATTGCCACGCTTCGTCACCCTCTTGTTGATCTGACCCTCGTGGGTCTGGTCGTCACCGGCCCCAGGGTCGGTCCTCATTGCCACCGCTCGTCCAGGACTCCGGGGGTGGTGAAGTCGAACTGGTCGTCACCGGCCCCAGGGTCGGTCCTCATTGCCACAGCTGATCGCCGGGATCAGCTGGGTGTCATGCATGTCGTCACCGGCCCCAGGGCCGGTCCTCATTGCCACGCCAAGCCCTGGTCGTCGTACGGAGCCGCGCCCGAGTAGGTCGTCACCGGCCCCAGGGCCGGTCCTCATTGCCACCTGGTGGAGCGTGCGTCGGGGCTGGAGCCCATGAATCCGGGTCGTCACCGGCCCCAGGGCCGGTCCTCATTGCCACTTGTTGATGCGGATGCTGGCTCCGCCTCGTCCGAACTGTCGTCACCGGCCCCAGGGCCGGTCCTCATTGCCACATGACGGGTTCCGTGCCGTGCAGGAGCGCCATCGCCAGTCGTCACCGGTCCCGCGGGCCGGTCCTCATTGCCACGCCTTCAGCTGGACGTAGGACTGTCCGTTCCGATCCCGTCACCGGCCTCCACCGCCGGTCCTTATTCTCTGCTGGCCCGCGAGTGCGGGGGCCTGAAACCGGGGCTCGTCAGTGTGCGGGAGTCTCCGGTGGTGCCGGTTCTAGGGTTGTGGTGGTAGCCGCGCGAGTGCGCGGTCTACCTGGTCGTGCCGACGTCGGCTGGACGCTCAGACTTCGGTTCGAACGAGCGGACGACTCAGGAGAACCGCCAATCGTCCTCCGCCACACCGTGATTCATTCACCGATCTGTCGTCCTAAAAGGGAACCGAATCGGGTGACGCGCGGTTCAGGCGGATTGGGTGCATCCTCCGGGCGTCAGAACTTTCCTCTCCCGAGGAGCGTCCGAGATGGATATCGACTTACCGCTCGGTGCCCGTGCCGTAGGTGATTTCTTCTTCTGCGAACGCCTGTTCCACCTGGAGCACGTGGATGGCTATTGGCAGGACACGGAGGAGACACGGCTAGGACGTCTTGTTCACGCGCGAGTTGACGTTCCGAAAGGTCCGGACGCTGGTCAGCGTGTTGCGTCCGGCAACTGGAGAGCGACTTCGACGAAGGTGTTCTCCGATGAGCTCGGTGTTGTTGCCGTGTGCGATGTGGTTGTGGCACAGCAGGGGAAAGTTCGTCCTGTCGAGTTCCGCCGTGGCTCGCCGCGGAATGACGGCGAACCGTGGCACAGCGACCGGATGCAGCTGCTCTGTCAGATCGTCGTGCTCCGGCACAGCGGTTACCCCTGCGATCACGGGTTTCTCTGGTACGCGGAGACGCGCTCCCGCGTGAGAGTGGACTGGTCGGCCGAGGCCGAAACCGAGCTCCGGCGATCTCTGCACAAGGCCCGCGAAGTCGCCACCAGCTCGGTCCTCCCGCCACCTCTCCAGCACAACAAGAAGTGCGAGCGGTGCGCCTTGCTCCCGGTGTGCCTCCCGGATGAGATCAACCTGCTGTCAGGGCGAGACGAGGCTCCGCCCCGACGGTTGCTGGCAGCGGCGCCCGAGAGTCAGCCGCTCTACATCGTCGAACCGGGTTCCCGCCTCGGAGTGCGCGGCGGACGACTGCACGTCACGCGTGCCCGGGACGAACTCGCCTCCCTCCAGCTGCGCGACGTCCTCCACGTGGTGGTAGCCGGCCCTTCGCAGGTCACGACGCAGGCCATCCACGCGCTGGCCGAGCAAGACGCCCCTGTGGTGTGGACGACCACCGGGGGCTGGATGAAGGCCGTCACGATTCCGTCCCTCGGCAGCAACGTCGAGCTGCGGCGTCGTCAGCACACCATCAGCCCCCAGCGGGCCGTCGACTTCTCCCGCCGACTCGTGGGTGGGAAGATCCGCAACTGCCGGACTCTTCTCCGCCGCAACAGCCACCACACCGATACCGAAGCACTCAAGCGACTCGACACCGCCATCCGCGGTGCCGACCGAGCCCAGACCGTGACCATGCTCCGCGGCATCGAGGGGGCGGCCGCGCGCACCTACTTCGATGGTCTTCCTCACCTTTTCCGCCCTGATCACCGGCTTCCGGGACCAGGTTTCGCCGACTCCGGTCGCACTCGGCGTCCGCCTCGTGACGCCGTGAGTTGCCTCCTGTCGTTCCTCTACGCGTTGCTGGTCAAAGACGTCACCGTCGCCTGCTACGGCCTGGGGCTCGATCCCTACGCCGGCGTCTATCACCAGGACCGGTTCGGACGTCCGGCGCTCGCGCTCGACCTCATGGAGGAGTTCCGCCCGCAGATCGCGGACTCCACGGCGTTGACGCTCATCAACACACGACAAGCCGACTCCGAGCTGTTCCACGTGCGCCCGGACCAGGTGACTTTGACCCAGTCCGGCAAGCGGCGCGTCATCGACGCCTACGAGCACCGCATGACCACCGAAATCCGCCATCCCCTCTTCAAGTACACCGTCACCTACCGGCGCGCTCTGGAACTGCAGGCGCGGCTGTTCGCCGCCTACCTGCTCGAAGAGTTCGCCAGGTACAGGCCCTTCACCAGCAGGTGACCTCATGGCTCGGCACCGCTACCTCGTCGCCTACGACATCAGCGATCCGGTCCGGCTTCGCCGGGTCGCCAAGACCGTCGAGGACTACGGCGAGCGCATCCAGTACTCGGTGTTCCTCTGCGATCTTTCGCGCGCGGATCTCGCCGAGCTGCAGTGGCGGTTGAACCGGGTCATCAAAACCTCAGCGGATCACGTTCTGTTCGTCGACCTGGGCATCCCGTCACAGGTCACCTTCGAATTCCTCGGGCACCGCAGGCCGCTGCCTCCGACCGGGGCCCGTGTCGTGTGATGACAAGGAGAAGATCATGGCTCAGAACAAGGAAACAACCTTCACACCACCGTACGCCACCTTCCGGAATTTCCTGAACAGCCTGGACAAGATGGCGCAGCAGCCCACGCTCCCGGCGGCGATCGATCGCAGCTATCTGCGCTGGATGCCCGGCTCCACCCAGACCGGGTATCTCGGGATGTGCCGCCAGTTCGGGCTCATCGACGAAGACGGCGCGCCCACCGACCTGCTCCGCGAGTTGGTCTACGACCCGGATTCACGGCCGAAGAAGGTCAAGGAACTGATCCTGCGGCACTACGCGCCGATTGTGGAGTTCGGTAGTCAGCACACCACCTCGCAGCAGCTCCTCGACAAGTGGACGGAGACCTTCGGACAGCACGGCGACACGCGGCGCAAGGCCAGCACGTTCTTCCTCCACGCCGCTGAATACGCGGGAATCCCGGTGAGTCCCGAGTGGAAGCACATCGCGACGACCTCCCGCAAGCGGAGTCCGGGAACCCGGCGCGCTCGCCGCACGACGAAGGCCGAGGAACCGACCGCGCCGACGGGAAGTTCCGGAGCGACGCGGATCCGGCTCAAGTCCGGAGGGAGCATCACGCTCAGCGTCGACGTCAACCTCCTGGAGCTCTCCGTCGAGGACCGCGAATTCGTCATCAAGCTCATCGACGCCGTCCACGACTACCAGTCCCGCACTGGGCAGGACGACCTCGCTGACGACATCCCCTCGCAAAACTCGATGGAGGAGTAGTGGGTCATGGAACCGATCGGACGTGATCGACGGAGAGGCGCGACACGTCAACAGCGCGCATTGCTTTACCAGGCCGCGCGCGGGAGGTGCCAACGCTGCGGGGTCGAGCTCGACGCGGATTACCAGTGCGCACACCTCGCCGCCCACCGCAACGGCGGAGGCACGACGTTCGCGAACATGGAGGCTTGGTGTTCTCGATGCAACCTCGCGCTCGGTGGCAAGGACGCGCACCCGCTGCCCGGAGTGTCGTTGCGCGACTGGCAGGCCGAGGCACTGCCCGTCATCGGCGACCGGCTCTTCCAGGAGGGCATGGCGACACTTCATGGGGCACCGGGTGCGGGCAAAACGACCTTCGCCGCGTTGATGTTCCGGAAGTTGCGAGACGCGGGATACGTGGGACGCATGACCGTCGTCGTGCCGAACCGAGCGTTGGTCGGACAGTGGCAATCACAGCTGGCCGAGCACGGGATTCACTTGGACCCGAGCCCGGTCGTGGGAGCCGTCGAGGGCACCGGCCAAGCCGGGTTAATCACCACGTATCACTCCCTGCCCAACTCGGCCGGAACGCATCTCATCCGGCAGCAGCAGCAAGCTACGTTCGTGGTGTTCGACGAGGTGCATCACCTCGCGAGCTACGCGGCGTGGGGTTTGGCCGCGCAGCGGATGATCGGTGGTCCCGATCAGCTCCGGGCTCGGGCTGTTCTGAACATGACCGGAACCCTGTTCCGGTCCGATCCTCGGCATCGGATTCCGACCGTTCCGTACCGGCGGGTCTTCGTCGATCGCGTGCCGAAACTGCAGGCCGTGGCGGACTTCTCCGTGTCGACACAGCAGCTCATCAAGACGGTGCTTCGGGCACCCGATCTGTACCGCTACGCCGCGCGGGCGGAATGCGTGGACCTGACCGGTGACGCTGTTCCGCAGCACCGGCTGATCGCGGACCTCGATGATCAGGAGCGGTCTGGGGTCATGCTCAAGATCCTGTCCTCCCCGGAGTGGATCGAGAACTTCGCTCGCGAAGCACTCGCGCTGCACGACCAACAGCTCGACGCCCTCGGTCACGCCGAGCCGCTGAAGCTGCTGTACGTGGCTCCCTCAATCCCGGCTGCACGTCTGGCGCAGGACAAGCTCAACAGGCTCACCGGAACCGACTTCGCGCGGCTGGTCGTCTCGGACGAGACCGGGGCGATCTCGACGTTGCGGCTTGCCGCTGCAGAGCCCCGGCCGTGCGCCATCGTGACCGTACGGATGGTCACCGAGGGCTTTGACTGCCCGCAGGTCGCGACGATCGCCTACGGGACGAACATCGTCGCTCCGCTGTTCATCGCGCAGATGATGGCGCGGGCCATGCGCCGGACCGAGACCGAGCACTCTGCTGGGACGCCGCTGCCTGCGAAGATCCTCATCCCGGATCATCCGCAGATCGAGGCGTCGTTCGTCGCGGCTGTGCGGGACGCCGCTCCCCTGGCCGAGGAGACCGACGACGATGAGCGCGTCGGCGGGCTCGTCGGTGACCGCGTCGAGCGGTTCGAGCTGCTCGGCGTTGAAGCGCCCGAGTTGAGCGGGGTGAACGTGCTCGACCAGGAGGACGGCGAAGTCGGGGCTGAGGACGTTCGGGAGGGGGTTCGGTTCTGCGAGTCCGTGGACGTGCCGGTGACGTACGCGCCCCGGGTCGCCGTCGGGCTCCGGCGGCGGGAGTAGGGCGCTCCTGTCGCTGGAGTGCGCAGGAGGCGACAGGGGTAACGCGATGCGAGCGGTCCAGCGGTGATAGTGCCAGGCAGAGCCGCTCGCATGGCGTTTCCGCAGGTCATCTCGTTTTGCTTGGTGCGCTAAGATCGAATCTGGCTCTGGTGGCGATCTCCACGAGGGGCCGCTCGCCTTGATCTTTGAAAACCCAGCTCAGACCCACCGCATTCGGACAGCCCCGTCACCGGCCGTTCCGGCCGGTCCTCATTGCCACGTGGCCCATCCGGCGACGTAGGGCACGGAGTAGGCCAGGGCCGTCACCGGCCGTTCCGGCCGGTCCTCATTGCCACACCTGTTCAGCAAGTCGTTTCGCGTCATCGATCTTCCCGTCACCGGCCGTTCTGGCCGGTCCTCATTGCCACATCTCACGCACGACGACGTCCCGAACGTCCTGCTCCGTCACCGGCCGTTCCGGCCGGTCCTCATTGCCACCACGACTTCCGCTCGACCAGCGCGCAGCTTGTGCTGGCCGCACCCGTTACCGGCCGTCCCGGCCGGTCCTCATTGCCACGAGTACAGCGCTTCCTCATTGAGATCGACGTCGTCACCGTCACCGGCCGCTCCGGCCGGTCCTTATTGCCACAAGACTGACAGCACGTAGACCCCATAGAACGCGCGGATCCGTCACCGGCCGTTCCGGCCGGTCCTCATTGCCACTGAGCGATCAGCCGGTCGGCAGGGATGCCGGTTCCGGCAGCCATCACCGGCCGTTCCGGCCGACCCCCATTGCGTCTGGGCTTACACGGTCGTCGCAGCAGGTCGGAACAGACCCATGCCCAAATAGCGTTGAGAGCCGAGGACGACCGGGCCTGGGATCGCGTCTGGGAATGTGATGTGGGCGTGGGTGTACGGAAGCCGGGTTTTTCGGGGTAGGTCTGCGGGGGCGAGGTCTGTTGCTGCGGTGGTGAAGGGACCTCGGGCCGTGCGGATCTCCGTGGGTTCGGGCAGGCCTGCTGTGCGGCAGGCTCGGGCGAGTTCTGCGGATTCGTTGCCCTTGCCCGGGAAGCGGTCGAGGACGACGGGGGTGACCGTGGTCCACGTGCGCGACGGGGCGGTCCACTCGGTGGCCGTTGTGGACGGTTGCGGTTTCAACCGGAGGGTGGCGCCTGGGATTTCGAGTCGAAACGCTGTGGTGTGCAGCGATTTCTTGAGCAGTTCCACCAGGCCGGGATTGCCCGGCGGGCAGAGGATCGCCACGCCGCGGATGTGCCCCGGGGTTGTCGAGTGCTCGGGTTCGATCACCGGGAGGTAGGCGGTGTGGGTGCGGTCTTCGGCTTCGTGACCGGAGATCTCGGGTGGGAGCGGGTTGGGGGTCCGGCTCATGACCGCTTTGCGGAGGCTCGTGGTGACCGTGCCCGCTAGTTTTCCGTCGATGCGGACTCCGTTCGGGAAGCTGAACATCAGCATCCGGTCGGCGGCGTTCTGTGCGATGCCGGCCCCTGCGCTCACCGTGTATCTCATCCTGTCGTCGCGTCTGTCCTCAGAAGTCGTGGGAGAGCCTAACTTTTCGGGACTCGACGGCGGGTCGATCTCGACAATTTCGTGAAAGTCGCTTGGTTTCTGCTGTTTTTGCCGTGGTGTTCACCCGGTTTAGCGATGCCATGAGCCTCGCTTTCGAGCACCCCACCCGGCACAATGGGGAACATGAGTTCGATGACGTCGTTTTCCGGTGCCGTGGCCGCGGCTCGGGCCGCTCTTGCGGGTGCCGTGGCGTCACCGAGGCGTGCCGGTGAGTTGGCCGGTGCGATTCGGGAGTTGGAATCGCTTGCGCGGTACGTGCATTCCGTGCAGGCCGAGTTGATTCAGGAGGCGGAACAGCACCAGATCGCGCGCTCCGCGGGGGCGCGGAACACCGGTGTGTGGTTGCAGGACGTGCTCAAGGCCGATCCCGGGCAGGCTCGCGGCCGGGTCCAGGTCGCCACGAGCACTGCCGTCCCGGTGGCGCGGAAGGCGTTGGCCGACGGGGCGATCAGCGTGGAGCACGCGCAGGTCATCGCCTCGTGCGTCGACAAGCTCCCCGATGCCGCCGAGACTTCTCGGGTGGAAGCCGTGCTGGTCGAGCAGGCGCGAACGTGCCGACCTCGCGACCTCCGGCAGCTGGCCGAGGGGATCAACGCCGCGCACGACCGCTCCCTCGCCGTGCGGGACGAGCAGGCCCAGCACGAGTCGCGGGAGCTGCACTACGTCACCTCCGGCGACGGGATGGTCGTGATCAAGGCGCGCCTCGACAAGGAGACCGGCCAGAAGTTCCTCGCCGCGATCCGCCCGCTGTCGAAACCGCTTCCGTCCCACGACGGGACACCTGATCCGCGCACGCCCGCGCAGCGTCACGCCGACGGCCTGGCGACCTTGGTCGACCTCGCGCTCGGTTCCGAGAACATGCCGCGTGTCGGGGGCCAGCGGGTGCAGGTCCAGGTCACCGTCGGCTACGACGACCTGGTGCGCAGCCTCGACCCCCACGCCGAAGGCGTCGCGCCCGGTTCGTTCGCCGACGGGACTCCGATCACGGCCGACGCCGTGCGGCGGATGGCCTGCGATGCCGGAATCCTGCCCGTCGTCCTCGGCGGTGACGGTGTCGCGCTGGACTACGGGCGCGAGGAGCGCACCGCTCCCCCGCAGCTGCGGGCCGCCTTGTTCCGGCGCGACGGGATCTGCGCGTTCCCGGGCTGCGAACACCCGCCCGGAACATCGCAGGCGCACCACATCGTGGAGTGGTTCCACGGCGGCGAGACGACGCTGTCGAACATGGTCATGCTCTGCGCCTTCCACCACCGGGTCGTCCACAACGACCGCTGGACGATCACCGTCGACGAAGGGAGAACCGCGTTCACACCACCGCACCGCGTCGACCCGCACCGCGAGCCCCGGCCCGGCTCGACCTCACGCCCGGGAACGCACCGACAACTGATCCGGGAACTCGTCCCCACACCACGAACGACCGCACCACGAGAACCCGCCGCCTGAACCGACCTGCACCAGGCCGGACACCTCGGCACGCCCGTGAGCGGCATTGCTGTTTGACAACTGCAGAGTGGGAAAACAACGCGGCCGGAGCCCCCGGCCTCGGGGTCACGCGCGGAACCGGTCTCGGGCCACCGTCCAGGCGCGGGCCTGATCGCTGATCGTGACACCGAGGCCGGGGCGACTCGAGATGTGCATGCGCCCGTCGGCGATCTCGAGGTGCTCGTTGAACAGCGGGTCGAGCCACTCGAAGTGCTCGACCCACGGTTCCCGGGCGTAGGCGGCGGCCAGGTGGACGTGGATCTCCATCGCGAAGTGCGGGGCGAGCTGCAGGCTCCGGCTGTCGGCCAGGGACATCACCTTGAGGAACTGGGTGATGCCGCCGACCCGCGGGGCATCGGGCTGGACGATGTCGGCGCCGCCGGCGCGGATCAGCTCGCTGTGCTCGGCGACGCTGGTGAGCATCTCACCGGTGGCGATCGAGGTGTCGAACGTCGACGTCAGGACCGCGTGGCCCTCGAAGTCGTAGGCGTCGAGGGGTTCTTCGATCCAGACCAGGTTCATCGGTTCCAGGGCGCGGCACATGCGCCGGGCCGTGGGGCGGTCCCACTGCTGGTTGGCGTCGACCATCAGTGCCACGTCGTCGCCGATCTTCTCGCGGACCGCGGAAACCCGGGAGAGGTCCGTGGCGTTGTCCGGGTGACCGACCTTGATCTTGATGCCGCCGATGCCTCCGGCCACCGACTCCGCGGCACGGTCCACGACCTCCTCGATCGGGGCGTGCAGGAACCCACCTGAGGTGTTGTAGCAGCGGACCGAATCCCGGTGCGAACCGAGGAGTTTCGCCAGCGGCAGGCCCGCGCGCTTGGACTTCAGGTCCCAGAGCGCGACGTCGAACGCGGCGATGGCCTGCACCGACAGGCCGCTGCGGCCGACCGAGGCGCCCGCCCAGACCAGCTTGTCCCAGATCTTGGCGATGTCGCTGGGGTCCTCGCCCAGCAGCACCGGGGCGATCTCGCGGGCGTGGGCGTACTGGCCGGGACCGCCGGCGCGTTTCGAGTAGCTGAAACCGACTCCCTCGAAACCGCTCTCGGTGGTGATCTCCGCGAACAGCATCGCGACCTCGGTCATCGGCTTCTGCCGCCCGGTGAGGACCTTCGCGTCGCTGATGGCGGTCGGCAGCGGCAGGATCACCGACGAGATCGTGACTCCGGTGATGCGGTCCAGCGTGGCCGAATCGGTCGCGGTCATGGGATTCGTCTCCGTTCAGGCGTCATCGGCTGGCTCCGCCGGTCGCAGCTCCCGGGGAACCGGGACTGGCGACGGGTCGGGACGGTGATCAGGACACTAGAGCCCCCGACGATGCCGGTCCAAGACCGATAGGACATCGATCAATACCGTCGTCGCATCGATCTTCGGGCGAAAACGTACCGGATTTCCGGAGTCGATTCCTCCAAGGTATTGACCGATGCCAAATCAGGCTTGGACACGCATGGAATGGCGACCATAGGCTTCCCCGAGCATTCGTCACCGTGACCGCACTCACATCGATGCGGTCGCTGCCCTGCGAATCGAAGGAGAAGGCGTTGACAAAGAGGTCAGTACGCCGAGCGGTGGTGCCCGTGGTCGCGGCAGCGCTCTCGCTGTCGCTCGCCGCCTGCGGCGGGAACCTGTCCAGCGGCAAGCAAGGATCGTTCCCGAGCGGCCCGGTCACCATGGCGGTCGGCCAGGACCCGGGCGGCAGCACGGACCTCATCGGACGTGCCCTCGCCGACGAGGCCGCCAAGGACCTCGGCGTCGCGATCCCCGTGGTCAACACGCCCGGGGCCAACGGGGCGCTGGCCGCCAAGGAGTTAGCGGGCAAGCAACCCGACGGCCAGAACATCATGGTCCTCAACGCGTCGCTGACCTCCATCACGCCGCTGGCCGTCAGCGAGGAAGAAGCGGTCGACGTCAACGACTTCGAGGTCATCACCGGCATCTCCCGCGACGACTACGTGCTCGTCGCCAACGCCGATTCCGGGCTCAACTCCGTGCAGAGCCTCGTCGACGCCCACCGCGACCTCAAGTTCGGCACCACCGGCGTCGGCACCGGCAGCCAGCTGTCGCAGGAACTGCTGTTCAAGCACGCCGGGATCGCCGGCACCGCCGTGCCCTTCGACGGCGGATCGCCCGCGATGACCGCGGTGCTGGGCAAGCAGGTCGACGTGGCGTCGGTCCAGCTCGGCGAGGCGATCAGCCAGATCAAGTCCGGCGAGCTCGTCCCGCTGGTCACCTTCTCCGAGCAGCGCAACCAGTACCTCCCGGACACCCCGACCGCCGTGGAGCTGGGCTTCGACGTCAAGGTGTCGCAGTACCGGGCGATCGTCGCGCCGAAGGAAACCCCGCCGGAGGCCGTGGACAGGTTGCGCGCCGCGTTCCGCAGCGCCTTCGCCACCGAGTCCTACAAGTCGTTCAACCAGGAGAACCTGCTCACGCCGCACGAGATCGACGGGCCGCAGGTCGCCAAGGAGTGGACCGACTCCCTCGAGAACTACCGGGCGATGGTGCAGAAGTACGGGATCGATCTCGGCGGGGAGAAATGAGCAACCCGCCCGACACCCGAACCGAGCCCGGGAACGTGCAGGAGAGCGCCGTGCCGGAAGCCAGGGCCGCCGAGCACCCGGCTCCGGCCGGGGCGGTGTCGAACCTCGTGGTGGCACTGGTCGTGGTGGCCGTCGGCGTCAGCGGGCTGGTCGGTTCGCTGGCGCTGGGGCTCGGCACGGCCGCCGCGCCCGCCGCGGGAACCTGGCCGTTCCTGATCAGCGTCGCGATCACCGCGCTCGGCGTCGCGCTCGCCGTCCTGTCCCGCCGCACCACCGATGCCGAGCTGTTCAGCTCCGCGGCCTGGCGGGTCGCCGCCGCGATCGCCACCATGATCGGGTTCGTCGCCGTGATCAGCGTGATCGGGTTCGAGATCCCGTCCGCGCTGCTGGCGTTCGTGTGGCTGCGGTTCCTCGGCGGCGAGTCGTGGCGGGTCTCGGCGCTGGGCAGCGTCGGCATCGTCGTCGCCTTCTACGCGATCTTCGTCGGGGCGCTGAACGTGCCCGTGCCCCACATGTTCTAGAGCTCCCCACCACCAGCATCCCTTGGAGCGGCGATGGACTTCCTGACCCCTGCCATCGAGGGGTTCGGCGTCGTTCTCGAACCCACGAACCTGCTGTACTGCTTCCTCGGCGTCGTCATCGGCATGCTCGTCGGCGTGCTGCCCGGGCTCGGACCGGCGGCGACGATAGCGATCCTGCTGCCGCTGACGTTCAACGTCGAGCCGGTCACCGCGATCATCATGCTCGCCGGCATCTTCTACGGCGCGCAGTACGGCGGCACCATCACCTCGGTGCTGCTTCGGCTGCCCGGCGAGGCCTCCTCGGTGGTGACCGTCTTCGACGGGCACGCCCTCGCACGCCAGGGCAAAGCCGGTACCGCGCTGGGCATCGCCGCCATCGGGTCGTTCGCCGGCGGCACCCTGTCGATCGTGGCGCTGTCGTTCCTGGCACCGCTGATCGCCGGGTTCGCGCTGGACTTCGGCCCGCCCGAGTACACCGCGCTGGCGCTGCTGGGCATCCTGCTGGTCGCCACCGTCAGCAACGGCGGCAAGGTGAAGGCCCTCATCGCCGCGTGCCTCGGGCTGCTGCTCGCCACCGTCGGCCGCGACGCGTTCACCGGCTCCGAGCGGTTCACCTTCGACGTGCTGTCGCTGTCCGACGGGTTGGACTTCGTCCCCATCGCGATGGGACTGTTCGGGCTCGGCGAGATCCTGCACAACCTCGAACAGCGCCACAAGGCCGCGACCGCGCCCGGCCGGGTCGCCAACGTGTGGCCCTCGCGAGCGGATCTGCGGCAGTCCTCCGGGGCGATCGGGCGGGGCTCGGTGCTCGGGTTCGTGCTGGGCGTGCTGCCCGGCGGCGGCGCGACGCTGTCGTCCCTGGCCGCCTACGCGGTGGAGAAGCGCCGGTCGAAGACGCCGGAGCGCTTCGGCAACGGGGCCGTCGAAGGCGTCGCCGCGCCCGAGACGGCCAACAACGCGGCCGCGACCTCGTCGTTCATCCCGCTGCTGACGCTGGGCATCCCGGCCAACGCGACGATGGCGATGATCTTCGGCGCCCTGCTGATCCAAGGCGTCACACCGGGACCTCAGCTCGTGGACGAGGAACCCGAGCTGTTCTGGGGCGTGGTGAACTCGATGTACATCGGGAACATCCTGCTGCTGATCATGAGCATCCCGCTGGTCGGGCTGTTCGTGAAGATCCTGCGGGTGCGCGAGTCGATCCTGGCACCGATCACCGTGCTGATCACGCTCATCGGCGTCTACACCGTCCGCAACAGCGTCTTCGACATCGCCCTGGTCATCGCCTTCGGCCTGCTGGGCTACCTGATGAAGAAGTTCGCGTTCGAACCCGGACCGCTGGTGCTGGCCTTCGTCCTGGGCTCGCTGCTGGAGACCTCGCTGCGCCGGTCGCTGCTGCTGTTCGAAGGAGACCCGACCGGCTTCCTCACCAGGCCCATCTCGGGCACGCTGCTCGCTCTGCTGGCCGTGGTCGTGCTCCTGCCGCTGGTGCGCAATCTCCTGCGAGCGCGCCGCACCGCGTCCGAGGACACCCGCGAGAACGCCGAGCTGTAGCGCTCGACCGCCTCACCTCCAGGGACCGGGCCGCCCTGGGGGCTGGGGCGGCTGCGGGGGCTGGGGCGGCTGGGGCGGGATGCGCAGCTTGTGCGTCGGCATGTCGTTGAGCTGCTGCGGCACGGTGAAGAAGCCCGACTGCTGGTTGCGCGCCCACGGCGCGGGTTTCGGCTGCGGCATGCGGCGGAAGAACGCCTCGCGCGCCATGCCCATCAGGGTCACGATCTGCCCGCGGCGGGCGAAGAACCTCTCCGGGTCGATCGTGCGGCGCTCGGCCTGGGCGTGCAGCAGCGCCAGTTCCGTGGCCGCCAGCTGGTAGTCCCCCATCGCCTGCGCCCCCACGGCACCGGCCTGGTGCCGGGCCCAGTTCCGGGCCTGCCTGCGACCCCGCATCGTGCCGAGCATCTGGATGTCGTTGGGCGCCACCAGCCCGCTGGGGATGTAGGAGGGCAGGTATCGGCCGATGAGGTGCACCAGGCGCCTGCGGTCCCGGACCAGCACGATCACCAGTGCTACCAGCACCGCGGCCTCGATCAGGTAGGCCAGCACCAGGCCCCCGAAGCCGAACAGCACCGAGCCGCCGTTCCACAGCGCGTGCAGGAACACCGCCGCGCACCAGCCCAGGATCGGCGCGAACACCCGGCCGACGCCGCGGTGGGTGGCGGCGTAGGCGATGCCCAGACCGGTCATCGCCGTGTACATCGGGTGTCCCAGCGGAGCCACCACGCCGCGGATCAGGACGGTGCCCCAGATCTCGCCGGGCACCGATGCCAGGCCCTGCATGTAGTAGAGGACGTTCTCGACGAGCGCGAAGCCCAGCCCGCACAGCCCCGCGTAGACGATCCCGTCGGTCGGCCCGTCGATCTCGTTGCGCCGCACCAGCAGCAGGAACAGCAGCAGAGCACCCTTGAAGCTCTCCTCGACGACCGGCGCGATCACCGACACCGTCAGCACCGTCGCGGGCTCCGGCCCCAGAACGACTGCCAGCACCGACTCGCCGAACGTGTTGACGATCAACGCCCCCAGCAGCGCCACCCCGGCTCCCCAGCCGAAGGCCACCAGGAGGTTCAGCCGCGGTTCCGGTTCCAGCCGGTCGACCAGCAGGATCAGCGCCACCAGCACGATCGCGGTCGGCAGCGCCAGCAGCATGCCGATCACGACGTTGCCCGGCGCACCGGGGTCCATCGCGAAGTAGGACGCCAGCGCCAGCAGCAGGCAGACGCCGGAGACCACCAGTCCGATGATCAGCGACACCGGCGCGCGGTTGGTGCTGCGTCCTTCCAGAACCGATTTCGGGCTCAGTGCGGGCATGCCCGGCAGCGTAGGAGATCCGCCGGGGTCCCGTCCGGCCAGCCCCGGAATGTCCCCGGGGCCGACCGGCGGGCGGGTCAGCTGTTCTGCGGGAAGCCCAGGTTCACACCGCCGTGCGAGGGATCGGGCCAGCGCGTGGTGATCACCTTGGTGCGGGTGAAGAACCGGATGCCGTCCGGACCGTAGGCGTGGGAGTCGCCGAACAGCGAGTCCTTCCAGCCGCCGAAGGAGAACTGGGCGACCGGCACCGGGATCGGGACGTTGACGCCCACCATCCCGACCTCGACCTCTTCGCCGAACCTGCGGGCGGCGCCGCCGTTCTCGGTGAAGATCGCGGTCCCGTTGCCGTACGGGTTGGCGTTGACGAGCGTCAGAGCGTCGTCGTAGGTGGGCGCGCGCAGCACCGACAGCACCGGCCCGAAGATCTCGTCGGCGTAGATCGACATCTCGGGTTGCACGTGGTCGAACAGCGTGGGCCCGAGCCAGAATCCGCCCTCGGCGCCGTCGACATCGACGCCCCGGCCGTCGACCACCAGCTCCGCGCCGGCGGACAGCCCGGCGTCCACGTAGGACGCGACGCGGTCCCGGTGCGCGGCGGTCACCAGCGGGCCCATGTCGCAGGAGCGGTGGCCGTCGCCGACCTGGAGCTTGCCCATGCGCTCGGCGATCTTGGCGACCAGCTCGTCGCCCACCGGGTCGACCGCCACCACCGCCGAGACCGCCATGCAGCGCTCCCCCGCCGAACCGAAGCCGGCCGAGACCGCGGCGTCGGCGGCCAGGTCCAGGTCGGCGTCGGGCAGCACCACCATGTGGTTCTTCGCCCCGCCCAGCGCCTGCACGCGCTTGCCGTGCACGGTGCCGGTCTCGTAGACGTAGCGGGCGATCGGGGTGGAACCGACGAACGAGATCGCCTTGACGTCGCGGTGCTCCAGCAGCGCGTCGACCGCGACCTTGTCGCCCTGGACCACGTTGAACACCCCGTCGGGCAGCCCGGCCCGCTGCCACAGGCGGGCCAGGAACAGCGCCGCCGACGGGTCCTTCTCGCTGGGCTTGAGCACCACCGAGTTGCCGCAGGCGATCGCGTTGGGCGCGAACCACAGCGGCACCATGGCCGGGAAGTTGAACGGCGAGATCACCCCGACCACGCCCACCGGCTGCCGGGTGGAGTGCACGTCGACGCTGGTCGAGGCGTTCTCCGAGAACCCGCCCTGCAGCAGGTTCGGGATGCCGCAGGCGTACTCGACGTTCTCCAGCCCGCGCTGCACCTCCCCGGCCGCGTCGGAGAGCACCTTGCCGTGCTCGGCGGTGACGATCGCGGCGAGCTCGTCGGCGTGGGCGTTGAGCAGTTCCCGGAACGCGAACAGCACCGAGGACCGCTTGGCCAGCGACGCCCGCTTCCACTCGCGCTGCGCCGTGGCGGCCGCGGACACCGCGGCGTCCACATCGGACCCGTCGGCGTAGGCGACCGTGCCGGTCCGCTCCCCGGTCGCCGGGTTGAACACCGCCCCGGTGCGTTCCGGGGTGGCGCCCGCCGGGGCGCCCGCGATCCAGTGATCGATCAGCTCGGTCATGATGAGAACAGCTCCTGCTCGGCCAGCGAGACGGTTTCGGTGAGCACCTGCAGCGCGTGCGCCGCTTCGGACTCGGTGAGCGTCATCGGCGGCGCCAGGCGCAGGACGTTGCCGTGCAACCCGCCCTTCCCTATCAACAGGCCCCGCTGCTTGGCCAGTTCCATCACCCGCGCGGCGGCCTCGGGCGCCGGGGTCTTGCCGCCGGGCACGACGAGTTCGACGCCGATCATGAGGCCCTTGCCGCGCACGTCGCCGATCAGCGCGCTGTCGTGGGTTCGCAACCCCTGCAGCAGCTGGGAACCGAGCTTGGCGGCGTTGCCCTGCAGGTCGTGGGCCAGCAGGTACTCCAGCGCGGCGTGCGCACCGCCGGTGGAGACCGGGTTGCCGCCGAAGGTGGAGATGGAGTTCGCGCCGATGTCGTCCATCAGCGCGGATTCGGCGACGACACCGCCGATCGCCAGGCCGTTGCCCAGCCCCTTGGCGAAGGTCATGGCGTCCGGGGTGACGCCGTGGGCCTGGATGCCCCAGAAGTGCTCGCCGGTGCGGCCCCAGCCGGTCTGCACCTCGTCGGAGATGAGCAGGATGCCGTACTCGTCGAGCACCTCGGCGAACGCGCCCAGCAGTCCGTCGGGCGGGGTGGCGAACCCGCCGACGCCCTGGATGGGTTCGGCGATCATGCAGGCCACGTCCCCGGCGGTGGTGGTCTCGATGACCTCGCGCAGGTCGTCGACGCAGGCCGCGATGTAGTCGGCGTCGGACAGCGCGGAGAACGGGCTGCGGTAGCGGTAACCGCCGTGGACGTAGCTGACCTTCACCGGCGACAGCGACGTCGCCGACCAGCTCCGGTTGCCGGTCACGGCCAGCGTCGCGAACGCGCGCCCGTGGTAGGAGTTGCGCAGCGCCAGCACCTGGTTGCTGCGGCGCTTCTGGGTGGCCAGCATCAGCGCGGTCTCGTTGGCCTCGGTGCCGGAGTTGGTGAAGAACACCTTCGGGTCGCGCAGCCCGGACAGCTCGGCGATGCGCTCGGCCAGCTCGACCTGCCGGCGGATCAGGTACAGCGTCGAGGTGTGCAGCACACCGGTGTCGACCTGGCGGCGGATCGCGTCGCTGATCTCGTCGATGTCGTAGCCGATGGCGTTGGTGAGGATGCCGGCGAAGAAGTCCAGGTAGGTGTTGCCGTCCGCGTCGGTGACGTGACGGCCCGAGCCGCTGACGATCTCGATCGGCTCCTGGTAGTACAGCGACAGCCAGTCCGGCATCACGGCCTTGTGCCGCGCCAACAGCGAATCCGACATTCTTCCTCCTGCTCAGGCGACCTCGTGGCGGTCCGACCAGTCTGTCGCGTCGGGCGCCGCGCGGCCACGGTCCGGACCACGTGATCAACACGATGGGGTGCGATCAGCCCGCCGCAGGAGGCGCGCACCGCTACCCCCGATGACCGCTCGGGCACCGGGTGTAACCTGTGCCCCGCCGGTCACGCGGCACCAGCACCTCCCCCCAGTAGCTGGCGCTCGCGTGGCCGGCCCTGCTTCAGCCCCGTTCTCCGGGCCCGGCTCCCCCGAATGCCGATCACCACGCGTGCTCACCAGCGCTCCGGCAACCCCTTCGGGTGATCAATTGGTCGTTTTCGCGCATGGCCGTTGGGCCGAACGGGTCAACCCGCCTAGCCTCGCGTCACGACCGCCTCGTGGACGAGTCCCGTCCGCGGAGGTGGGGAAAATGATCAACCGGAACCACGACGCCCCGTCCGCCCACGGCCTGCCGGGAGACCCGGTGGACACGAGCCTGCGGCCGGGCGCAGCACAACCACCGGGGGCGACACGATGAGCACAGTGGTCGCGGTGCGGTTCTCCGCAGGAGTGGTCGCGGAGTCCCGCCGTCAGACGCACCTGGCGGCCCGGCCGGAGGGGCCGTTCCCGGCCGCGTGGCGGACCTTGTGCGGCCTGCAGATCCCCTCGTACGTGGCCGAGGTGTCCGAGCAGCCGGCCGGGATGCCGTGCGTGCGGTGCATGTCGCGACTCCCCGGCCCCTCGGACCCCGAGCTGGAGCGGTGACCCGGGTGCTGCGCCGCGCCGGGGCGGCGGGCTACCGCGCGACCGACAGCGACAGCGCGAACTCGGCCGCGTCGTCGAGCCACCAGCTGCCCAGGTCGAACCCGGCCACGGCCAGCTCGTCGGCGATGCGATTACGCCGGAACTTCGCCGAGATCTCGGTGCGGATCTCCTCGCCCTCGGCGAACTCCACGTCCAGCGCCAGCTCGCGCACCCGCACCCGCATCGGGCGCACCGCGCGCAGCCGCATCTCGATCCACTCCTGATCGGTGTTCCAGCGCGCCACGTGCTCGAACGAGTCCGCGTCGAAGTCGGCGCCGAGCCGCCGGTTGAGCACCCGCAGCACGTTGCGGTTGAACTCGGCGGTCACGCCCTCGGCGTCGTCGTAGGCGCGGATCAACCGCGAAGGCTCCTTGACCAGGTCGGTGCCCAGCAGCAGCCACTCCCCCGGCCGCATCGCCGCGTGCAGAGCTCCGAAGAACCCGGCGCGCTCCTCCGGGAGCAGGTTGCCGATGGTGCCGCCCAGGAACGCCACCAGACGCCCGTCGCCCCCGTCGAGGCGCCCGGTGGTGAAGTCGTCGACGACCCCGGAGACCTCCAGCTCCGGGTAATCCGCCTCGATCGCGGCGACCGCGCCGCGCAGCGCCGACTCGGACACGTCCAGCGGCACGAACCGCCGCAGCGTGCCGTGCTTGCCGAGTGCGTCGAGCAGCAGCCGGGTCTTCTCCGACGAACCGGAACCGAGCTCCACCAGGGTCGCGGCGTTGGTGAGCTCGGCGATGGTCAGCGCCGTGCGCCGCAGGATCTGGTGCTCGGCGCGGGTCTGGTAGTACTCGTCGAGCTCGGTGATGCGCTCGAACAGCTCGCTGCCCTCGGCGTCGTAGAACCACTTGGGGGACAGCCACTTCGGGTGATCGGTGAGCCCTTCGCGCACGTCGGCCCGCAGTTCGCGGTCGGCGTCGGCTTCGGTGAAGCGCACGGTCAGTTCGGGATGTCGCACGAATCCTCCCCCAGGGAGACGACTTCGGTGTGCTCGGCGTCGGCGACCACCAGGCAGCGGTCGGGGATCTCGACCCACGGGTCCGCGGGGCCGAAGGGTTCGGACGTGACGGTCACCGCGCCCGGTTCCCGGCGCACCCACAGCGAGTGCGTCCAGGTGGTGGCCACGATCCGGGTGCCGTCGGACAGCAGCAGGTTCAGCCGCGACTCGGGCGCGGCGGCGTGCACCTCCCGCACCAGCCGGGGCACGGCGTCTTCGGGCGCGGCGCCGTCGTCGAGGAGCTGCCGCAGCAGCGCCCACAGCACGGCGGAATCGGTGGGCTGGGCGGTGAGCAGGTCCGCGGGGTCCAGCCGGGACGCGAGCTTGGCCAGCGTATCCGGCCAACCGCCGACCTTCCCGTTGTGGCTGAACAGCCACCGCCCGTCGGTCAGCGGCGCGCACAGCTCGGGCCCGACCGGCATGCCGACGGTCGCCGAGCGCACCGCCGCCACCACCGCCGGGACCCGCAGTTCGCGGGCCAGGGCCGGGAACGACGTATCGGTCCACATCGCCGCTCCGTTGCGGTAGGTCCCGGTGGTGCCGTCGTGGCGGAACCAGCCCGCGCCGAAGCCGTCGGCGTTGACGGTCCCGCCGCCGCGCATGTCGTTCGGCGCCCACGACTGCTCCAGCAGCGAGTGCGCCGGGGCGAGCAGCAGCTCGGCCAGCGACACCGGTGTCCCGAGGTAACCCAGGTGCCTGCACATGCTCAGCGCTCGTCCGGGAGCGGGGTGCGGGCGCAGCGGAAGCCCGCGAAGATCTGCCGCCGGATCGGGAAGTCCCAGTTGCGGAACGTGCCCCGGCACGCGGCGCGGTCGGTGCCGAACGAGCCGCCGCGCAGCACCTTGTGATCGGAGCCGAAGAACACCTCCGAGTACTCGCGGTACGGGAACGCGACGAAGCCCGGGTACGGCAGGAAGTCGCTGGAGGTCCACTCCCACACGTCGCCGATGAGCTGCCGCGCCCCGCACGGAGCCTCGCCCAGCGGGTAGGCCCCGGCCGGTGCCGGCCGCAGGTGCCGCTGCCCGAGGTTCGCCCGGGTCTCGTCGGGTTCGTCGTCGCCCCAGGGGTAGCGGCGTGATCGGCCGGTGGCGGGGTCGTAGCGGGCGGCCTTCTCCCACTCGGCCTCGGTGGGCAGGCGCTTGCCCGCCCAGGCCGCGTAGGCCTCGGCCTCGTGGAAGCTGACGTGCACCACGGGTTCGTCGCCGGGCACCTCCTCGACGTGGCCGAAGCGGCGGCGCCACCACCGGTCGCCGTCGCGGAACCAGAACCTCGGTGCCTCCAGCGAGGCCTTGGCGCGGTAGCGCGACCCGGTTTCGCTCCACCACTGCGGATCCCGGTAGCCGCCCGCGTCGATGAACCGCGCGAACTCGGCGTTGGTGACCGGCGTGGTGTCCAGGTAGAACGCGTCGACGTGCACCTCGTGCGCCGGGCGCTCGTTGTCCAGCGCCCACGCCTCGGTGGAGGTTCCCATCGTGAACGGTCCGCCGGGCACGAACACCTCGCCGGGCAGCGCTTCGGCAGGTGCGGCGGTCGGCGGTTCGGCGTGCAGCGCGGGCGGGCCGTCGCGGAGCTGGTGGGTGGCCAGCATGGTCTCGTCGTGCTGCTGCTCGTGCTGCACGATCATGCCGAACGCGAACGCCTGCTCGACGAGCCTGCGCCCCTCCAGCGGGGCGTCGTCGAGGAGGTCGAAGACCTTCTCGCGCACGGTGCCGATGTAGTCCCGCGCTTCGCGAGGGCCGAGCAGCGGCAGCTCGGGGCGGTCGGCGCGGCGGTGCTGGAAGGCGTCGTAGAGGTCGTCGATGTCGGGCCGGATCGGTTCGCGCCCTCCCACGTCGCGCACCAGCCACAGCTCCTCCTGGCTGCCGACGTGCGCGAGGTCCCACACCAGCGGCGACATCAGCGGCGAGTGCTGCTTGACGAGGTCTTCGTCGTCGACGGCGTCGGTGAGCCGAGCGCTGCGCCGGCGGGTGCGGGCGAGCTCGGTGGCGACGTGCTCGCGCAGGTCTTCGGTTCCCAGTTCCTGCAGTTCTTTCACCGCGCACTCCTCCAGGTCGTGACGGGATCGGGTCAGGCTCGGGCGAGCCGTTGAGCCAGGTGCTCGGCGAGGCGGTCCGACAAACCGTCGCCGACACCGTCGCCGAGGCGGTCGAGCAGTCGGCAGGCCAGGTCGAAGATCTCGCGGGCGCAGCGCGCCAGCACCGGGTCGGCGAGCCCGAAGCGGGCGGCGTGCACCCAACGCCCAGCCGCGGGTGCGGCCATCACCGCCACCTTGTCCACCACGGACTCGTCGCCGAACAGCGCGGCGAGCGCGGCCGTCGGCAACATCCAGTTCGTCCCGGACTGCGCGTCCAGGTAGCGGACCTCCAGGTAGCCGCGGGCGCGGACCGGCGGGAACACCGTGGTCAGGTGGTAGTCGAGGTCGTCGTGGGTGGGTGGGTCCGGCAGCCCGCCGTGGATCCACTCGGCGAAGCTCAGCCCGGCCGGCGCCGACCAGTCGTCGCCGTCGCGCCTGCGGCACACCAGCGACATGTCCAGCATCCGCCGCGCCCAGCCGGTGACCGGGTCGCCCTTGGTGGGGCCGGGTCTGGTGCGCGGCGGGTCGGTGTCGAGCAGCACCCGGGTGCGGGTCGAGGCCCAACCGGTGTCCTCGCCGAACAGCCGGGGCGAGTTCGCGAAGGCCGCGATCATCACCGGGCCGAGGGCGTGCAGCGCGTTCCAGCGCGCGGCGATCCGGTCGGGTTCACCGGCGTCCAGGCACACCTGGACGCCGGCGGTGCTGCACATCATCAGCCTGCCGTCCAGGCCGATCCGGTCGAACGCGTTCTCCATGGCCCGGTAGCGCGGCACCTGCAGGATCCGGTGCGGGTACCGGTGCGGGTCGATGCCGCTGTCGCCGAGGACCAGGCCCGCGCGCTCGACGAGGCGGCGCAGGTAGTCGGAGTCGGCGGCGACCACGCTCAGCAGCGAGCGCAGCGACGTGGTGGGAAGACTGGAGATCTCGACCTGGCCACCCGGCTCAACGGTGAGCACGGAGCCGTTCGGCAGCGCCTGCTGGGGGCTGTCGGGGACCAGGGAGCGGGGTGCGTGCGGGCCGAGCGCGGCGACCAGCGTCGCGGCGTCGAGGGCACGTCCCGGATCGGATCGGTGGTGCACGGTCCATTCGAGTTCGACGCCCAGCAGGCGCGGAGGGCCGTGCTTGAAGCACACCGAGGCGACGTAGGCCTCGGCCTCCGCTCGGGTGCGGACTCGCGAGGTCGGGAACTCGTCGGCTGAAGGATCGGCTGAACGATCGGCAGATATCGGCAAGATGATCACCGCCCGTGATTGGCCGGTTACTGACGCTACCGTCCACCTCTGACAGTCGCGAGCCTTGTTCTGCCCCCGCGCAGCTGTTATCGCCCGGCCGTCGGGCGGTCCGGATGAGCCGAGAACCGCCCACAGCGGACCTGTTCGGGTGCGATGCGCCCGAAACGCCAACAAAACGTACGTACGGATTGCGATGGCCGGGACCGTCCTGCGAGGATTCACGGCATGCCCCGGGTCAGCCAGGACCACTTGGACGCGCGACGCCGTCAGATCCTCGACGGTTCGCGGTCCTGCTTCGCGCGCTTCGGGTACGAGGGTGCCACCGTCCGGCGCCTGGAAGAAGCAACCGGCCTGTCGCGCGGCGCGATCTTCCACCACTTCAAGGACAAGGAATCGCTGTTCCTCGCCCTGGCGGAGGACGACGCGGCGCGGATGGCCGACGTCGTCGCCGAGCAGGGCCTGGTGCAGGTGATGCGCAACCTGCTCCAGGAACCCGCCGGTGCGGAAGCCCGCGCGCTAGGCGCGGACTGGCTGGGAACCCGGCTGGAGGTCTCCCGCCGGCTGCGCACCGACCACGAGTTCCGGGAGCGGTGGGCGCAGCGATCCGAGGCGCTCACCGCCGCCACCCGGGCACGTCTGCAGTGGCAGCACCAGTCCGGCAACCTGCGCGACGACGTCGACGTCGACGTGCTCACCGCCTACCTGGAACTGGTTCTGGAGGGCCTGGTCTCGCACCTGGCGATGGGTCTGCCCGACCGGCACCTGGTCTCGGTGCTCGACGTCGTCGAGGAGAGCGTGCGACGCCACCGGGGCCGCTGATCCCACAGCGCGAGTCCCGTTCGGCGTAGCCTCACGTCACGGGTCGGCCGAGGTGAAGGAGTGCGCGTGGCCAGCGAGTGGTGGAACCGCTTCCTCGCGTCCGACCCGTCGTTGCGAAGGCTGCGCACCGCGATCCGCGTGACGCTGGCCGTCGCCCTGACGCTGGCGGTCGCCGTGCCGCTGCTGGCCTGGTGGCAGCAGCCGCTGCCCAGCGCCATGATCGGCGCGGTGGTGGCGATCAACGGCTCGCTGGGCGTCAACGACCCGGACCGGCGAGGCCAGGCGATCACCTACGCGCTGCTGCCGCTGCCGGTGCTGGCGGCGCTCGGGTTGTCGATCGCCACCCAGTTCTCGCCACCGCTGCACAGCGCGGTGTTCCTGGCGGTCATCTTCGTCGCGGTCTACGTGCGGCGGTTCGGACCCCGGTTCTTCCCGCTGGGCATGGTCGCGTTCATGGGCTACTTCTTCGCGATGTTCCTGCGCCCGCAGCCCGCCCAGTTCCCGGCGCTGGTGGTCGCCGTGCTGCTGGGCACGCTCGCCGCGGCGGGCCTGCGGTTCCTGGTGCTGCGCGACGACCCGGAAGGGGTGCTCGCGCGCGGGCGGCGCACGCTGCGCGCCCAGGTGCACGGGTTGCTGCACGCGGTCCGCGACGTCGCCGACCAGCCGGACTCGGCGGCCCGGCGGCGCAAGCTGCACAACCGCTCCGCCCGGCTCAACGAGACCTCGCTGATGCTGGAGAGCACCGTCGGCCGGATGGACGAGCTCTCCGAGGCCGGCCGCACCGTGCTGCGGCAGCGGATACTCGACGTGGAGCTGGCCGCGGAGAACCTGGTGACCCGGCTGCTGCGGCTGGTCGACCACCCCAGCGGTGGTGGTGTGGTGCCGCACGCGGTCGGCGCGCTGCTGTCGGTGCTGGAGAGCCGTCCGCGCGAGATCCGCAACACGACCCGCCGGGTCTCCGAGCAGATCGAGGACCGCGGTTCGGTCGACGTGGCGATGGCCATCCGCAGCCTCGGCACCGAGCTGGCCGAGCTGGCCGAGGCGACCGGTGAGCTGGGCGAACGCACCGACGACACCGAGGCCGACGTCGCCGACGAGACCGAGGAGCCCGCCGACGAGCAGACCGGGCTGGCCCGCCCGGAGCTGCGCACCGCCATCCAGGTCACCGTCGCGGCCGGGCTGGCGATCGTGCTGGGCCAGCTCGTCTCGCCGAACCGCTGGTACTGGGCGGTGATCACCGCGTTCGTGGTGTTCATCAGCACCAACAGCCGGGGCGAGCTGCTGGTGCGCGCCTGGCAGCGCACGGCGGGCACCATCTTCGGGGTGCTGGCGGGGATCCTGGTCGCCGCGCAGGTCGGCGGCGACCTCACCGCGGAGCTGTCGGTGATCCTGCTGTGCGTGTTCCTGGCGTTCTACTTCGTCGGCTACTCCTACGCGGCGATGACGTTCTTCATCACCACGCTGCTCGGCGCGCTGTACGGGATGCTCGGCACGTTCGACGCCTCGGTGCTGGAGACGCGGCTGGCCGAGACCGCGGTGGGCGCGCTGGCCGGGGTGCTGGCGGCGGTGTTCGTGCTGCCCACCCGCACCCGCGAGGTCGTCCGCAACAACACCTCCGAGTTCCTCGAAGCGCTGCGGGACTTCCTGCGCAGCACCGGCACCGAGCTCAGCGAGCACGGCACCGCCTCCGGCCTGCAGGAACCCACCCGCGCCCTGGACGACGCGCTGCAGAAGGTGCTCACCAGCGCCAACCCGCTGACGGTCTACCGGTTCCGGTCGCGGCGCAGCCAGGTCCAGCGGATGGCCGCCAAGCTCAGCGGCTGCGCGTACTACGTCCGCAACCTGTCGGTGGCGCTGGGCGACGCCGCCGAGATGGTCGACGCCGACACCCGGGACCGGCTGGCCGAGCACCTGTGGGCGCTGGCCGACGCCGCCGACGCGCTCACCGACGAGGGCCAGGTTCCCTTCGACGAGGCGCTTGCCGCGGCGCACCGCCGCTCCGACGAGCTGCACGACCTGTCCGAGTCGCTCACCGACGGGCCCACGTCGCTGCACCGCAGCGTCCGGTTCCTGGACCGCACGACCCAGATCCTCGACGAGCTGGCGCGCGAGCTGGGCACCGACTCCCACCTCACCGGGACTCACCTGGCCGGGCGAAGCTGACACCCCCTTCCGGCGACACGGCACCGAGTCCGCCGATCACCTCCCCTGCCGCTCCTAGGCTGCGAGATCAACTGCCTCCACGCGTCTGAGGAGCTCACGTGAAGCGTTCGATCGCGCTCGGCCTGGCGGCGGTGGCCGCGCTGGCCGTCGCACCCGCGACGGCCGGCCCCGCCGTCGCGCAACCGGCCCCGCGGTTCGGCCCGTGCCCGCAGGACGTCGCCACGCCCTACCCGCAGCTGACGTGCGCCACCGTCGAGGTCCCGCTGGACCACGCGAACCCCGGCGGTGAGCGGATCCCGCTGCTGGTCTCCAAGCTGCCGGCCCGCAACCCGCAGGCCCGCAAGGGATCGCTGCTGGTCAACCCCGGCGGCCCGGGCGGGCCGGGCGTGGACTTCGCGGGCACGCTGGCCGGGCTGGTCCCGCCGGAGGTCCGCGACTCCTACGACCTGATCGGCTTCGACACCCGCAACACCGCGCACAGCGCCCCGATCCACTGCGTCGACCCGGCGAGCTACTGGACCAACCCGTTGCCCGACCCGGACTCCCCCGCCGCCCGGGAGGCGAACTGGCAGCGCGCCGAGACCTACGCCGACGGCTGCGCGCAGCGCGCGGGCAAGTACCTGCCTCACCTGAACACGCCCACCAACACCCGCGACATGGACACCATCCGGGCCGCGCTGGGCGAGCAGAAGATCAGCTTCCTGGGCTACTCCTACGGCACCTACCTGGGCGCGGTCTACGGGCAGCTGTTCCCGCAGCGGGTGGACCGGATGGTCCTGGACAGCTCGGTGAACCCGGACACCTCGGAGATCTGGTACGGCAACAACCTCGCCCAGGACGTGGCCGCGCAGCAGCGCCTCGACCACTTCTTCGGCTGGGTCGCCCGCCACGACCAGGTCTTCCACCTGGGCACCGACCGACGCGAGGTGAAGGCGGCCTGGCAGCGCACGCAGGCCGAGCTGCGCCGGGCGCCGCGCGGCCCGCTGGGCCCCTCGGAGCTGATCGAGATCAGCTTCAACGCCCTCTACGGCGAGTCCGACTGGCAGCCGCTGGCCCAGGGGCTGGCGGACTTCCAGCTGCGCGGCGACGACCGGGCGCTGGCGGCGATGGTCGTGCCGAAGGACGCGCTGGCCGAGAACGGCAACGCCATCTACAACGCGGTGGAGTGCGCCGACGCCCCGTGGCCCGCCCGGCGCGCGGAGTGGGAGCGCGACTCCCGCCAGGTCGCGGCCCAGCACCCGTTCGCCGCGTGGTTCAACAGCTGGACCGTCGCCCCGTGCCGCACGTGGCGGGCGCCCCGGCAGGAGCCCACGAAGATCACCGGCGAGGGACTGCCCCCGGTTCTCATGTTCAACTCGGAGCACGACGTGGCCACGCCCTACGCCGGCGCCGTCGAGATGCACCGGTCGCTGCCGTCGTCGGTGCTGGTCACCGAGCGGGACGCGGGCAAGCACGGCGTGTGGGCGCTGTCCGGCAACGACGAGGCCGACCGGATCGGCGCCGACTACCTGGTCCGCGGGACGCTGCCGGGCGAGGACGTGGCGATCCCCGGCCACCCGGAGCCCGACCCGTCGGCCCCGGAGACGCGCGAGTCCCGCACCTACGACCTGCGCTGACCCCGCCGGAACGCGAGGAGGCCGGTCCCGCTCGGGGACCGGCCTCCTTCGCGCGCGGGCGCCTGGTGGCTAGAGCACCGTCAGAGCACGCCGTGCATGTAGCGCTTGATGCTGCGCGCCGACAGCAGCAGCAGTCCGGCGCAGGCGATCGTGGCGACACCGATGATCGCGAAGTACATCTGCTGGTTCTCCACCGAGTACATCTTGACCACCTGGGCGCCCAGGCCCTGACCCATCGCGGGGGCGAGCCAGTACAGGCCCATCATCTGCGAGGCGAACACCTTCGGCGCCAGCTTGGTGGTGGCCGACAGGCCGACCGGCGAGAGCATCAGCTCACCCACGGTCATGATCACGAAGACCAGCGCCAGCATGATCGGCAGGTGCTTGCCGTCGTCGGCACCGACGAACTTCGACAGCACGACCCACAGGAACGACACGGCCACGAAGAACAGGCCGCCGACGAACTTCTGCGGGGTGGACGGCTGGCGCGAGCCCAGCTTCATCCACAACGTCGCCATGACCGGCGCGAGGATGATGATCGTCAGCGGGTTCACCGACTGGAACCAGGACGCCGGGATCGCGAAACCGAGGACGTTGAGATCGGTGTCGGCCTCGGCCAGGTTCGCCAGCGTGTTCGGCTGCTGCTCGAATAGCAGGAAGAACAGCGCGGTCGCCAGGAACAGCGGGATGTAGGCGATCAGCCGGTCCCGCTCGACCTTGGTGATCTCCTTGCTGGAGAGCATCACCGCGAAGTAGACGACCGGCAGCACCGCCGAGATGATGCTGATCAGGTTGACCAGGCCCTCCAGGCCCATCACGCCGCTGACCGACAGTCCGATCAGCACCACCACGAACGCCAGCGCGATGCCGCCGGCGCGACCCAGGACGCGGCCCTTGTGCTCGGCGGGCAGCGGGTTGACCGGGGCGCTGCCGCCGCTGCCGAGGTGCTTCTGCCCGACGACGTACTGGATCAGGCCCAGCGCCATGCCGACCGCGGCGACGCCGAAGCCGAGGTGCCAGTTGACCTTCTCGCCGAGCGTGCCCACGACGAACGGGGCGACGAAGGCACCGAGGTTGATGCCCATGTAGTAGATCGAGAAACCGGCGTCGCGCCGGTTGTCGTCGGCGCTGTAGAGGGTGCCGACCAGGCCCGAGACGTTGGGCTTGAGCAGGCCGGTACCGATCACCAGCAGCACCAGACCGATGAGCACGGTGGTCATGCCACCGGGCAGCGCCAGTCCGATGTGGCCGAGCATGATGATCACGCCGCCGTAGAGGACCGCCTTCTGCGCACCCATGATCCGGTCGGCGAGCCAGCCGCCGAGGACACCGGTCATGTAAACCGAGGCACCGTAGACGCCGACCACCGACAGCGCGGTGGACTCGGGTATGCCCAGGCCACCTTCGGACACCGCGTAGTAGAGGTAGTACGCCAGGATGGCGCGCATGCCGTAGTAGGAGAACCGCTCCCACATCTCGGTGAAGAACAGCGTCAACAAACCGCGCGGGTGTCCGAAGAAACCCTTCTGCGGCGCGTCCGCAACCGTGGGTGTGCTCACGATCACGTCCTCTCGTGATTGTTCAGCGCGGCGGTGGCCGCGACGACGTTTGACGCAGGTTACTTCGAGGTAGGATGGATCAGACCATCGGGGCGAGAACCAGCCACCGACCGGCCACAACGGACCCTCCGCGACGCCAACGCGCCTGGTGAGGAGCCTGCCGCGACCCACGTCGCGCCGCACGCCTGACCGTTGCCGACAACTCCGGGAAAGCCGCGAATCGTGATCGTGGCGCTACCGGGAGCACACCGGAACTCCCGGTATACTCGTTATGACCAATTCCAACGCGGTCTTTCTCTATTTTCGGGAGTGAGCACTTCAGTGCCTGCGGCACAATCCCCTGAGGGAAGCAGTACCGAGCCGGGTAGCAGACCCGGCTCCCCCCGACCCACGGTCGCGAGCACGAGGCGGGCCGAGGGTTGATCGACGTCCTGCTGGCCGTTGCCGGCCTCTTGTTCATCGCGGTTCTCACCACGGGCACGGGTCTGGCGGTGGCGGCGGAGTTCTCGCTGACCTCGCTGGAGCGCTCCACCGTGGACTCCCACGTCCGCACGGTCGGCGACAAGCGCGCCCGCGCCGTGCAGCGAGCGCACCGCACCCTCTCCTTCCAGCTCTCCGGCGCGCAGGTCGCGATCACGCTGACCACGCTGATCACCGGGTACGTGGCCGAGCCGCTCATCGGCGACCTGATCCAGCCGGTGATGACCGTGCTGGGCATGCCGCTGGGCGTGGCCGAGGGCATCTCGCTGGCGCTGGCGATCCTGCTGGCGACGGCGCTGTCGATGGTCTTCGGCGAGATGGTGCCGAAGAACCTCGCCATCGCCCGCCCGCTGCCGACCGCGCGCGCCGTGTCCGGCTACCACTCGCGCTTCTCGCAGGTGTTCAAGTGGCTCATCGACGCCATGAACAACAGCGCGAACTGGGTGGTGCGCAGGCTCGGCATCGAGCCGCAGGAGGAGCTGCGCTCGGCGCGCTCCCCCGACGAGCTCGGCTCGATCGTGCGCTCCAGCGCCGCGCACGGCACGCTCGACGAGTCCACGGCGCGGCTGATGGACCGCTCGCTGCGCTTCGGCGATCGCACCGCCGAGGAGCTGATGACCCCGCGCGTCAAGGTCGCCTCGCTGCAGGTCGGCGAGACCGTCGTGGACCTGCTGGACCTGGCCCGCCGCACCGGTTTCTCGCGATTCCCGGTGCACGGCGGCGATCTCGACGACGTCCAGGGCGTCGTGCACGTCAAGCAGGCCTTCGGCATCCCGGCCGAGCGCCGCGAGACGGCGCGGGTCGAGACGCTGACCCGCCCGGTGCCGACGGTTCCGGCCACTCTGGACGGTGACGCGCTGCTCAACCGGCTGCGCGGTTCCGGCCTGCAGCTGGCGGTGGTCGTCGACGAGTACGGCGGCACCGCAGGCATCGTGAGCCTGGAGGACGTGGTCGAGGAGATCATCGGCGACGTCCGCGACGAGCACGACCGGCTGGAGATCGCCGCCGTGCGCAGGCTCGGCGACGACTCCTGGCTGATCTCCGGCCTGCTGCGCCCCGACGAGCTCGCCGAGGCCACCGGTTTCGCGATGCCCGAGGGCGACTACGAGACGGTCGCCGGACTGCTGCTGTGGCGGCTGGGCCGCATCCCGACCGTCGGGGACCAGCTCGACACCGGCGGCTGGCGGCTGACCGTCATGCGCATGGACAAGCACCGCATCGCCGAGCTGCGCCTGAACAAGCAGCCCGCGCACGCCGACGCGACGGAGGCGAACCGATGAGCGACTCCTTCGCACTGCTGCTCGGCGTCGTCCTGCTGGCGCTCAACGCGCTGTTCGTGGGCGCGGAGTTCTCCCTGCTGTCGTCCCGACGCGACCGGCTCGAGGCGCTGCTGGCCCAGGGCGTGGGCCGGGCCCGCACGGTGATCAAGGCGAGCCAGGAGGGCTCGCTGATGCTCACCAGCGCGCAGCTGGGCATCACGCTGTGCTCGCTGGGTCTGGGCCGCATCGGCGAACCCGCCGTCGCCCACCTCCTGGAGGGCCCGTTCACCGCGCTGGGCATCCCGGCTGCCATCACGCACGCGGTGGCGTTCGCGATCGCGCTGGCGATCGTGGTGGTGCTGCACGTGCTGGTCGGCGAGATGGTGCCGAAGAACCTGGCGCTGGCCGAGCCGGAGCGGATGGCGCTGTGGCTGGTGCCCCCGCTGGTCGGTTTCGTGCAGCTGGCGCGACCGCTCATCGCGCTGTTCAACATGATGGCCAACGCGGTGCTCAAGCTGCTGCGGATCGAGCCGAAGGACGAGCTGGAGACGGCCTACACCTCGACCGAGCTGGCCGAGCTGCTGGTGGAGTCGCGGCGCGAGGGGCTGCTGGAGCAGTCCGAGCACCGCAGGCTCGCCCAGACGCTGTCGTCGGCGGAGCACACCGTCGCCGACGTGCTGGTGCCGTTGCGGGAGGTCACGACGCTGCCGGGGCGGCCGACGCTGGGCGACGTGGAGCGGCTGGTGGCCGACACCGGCTTCTCGCGCTTCCCGGTGCGCGGCGACGACGGCAGGCTGCTGGGCTACCTGCACATCAAGGACGTGCTGGACCAGGCGGGCGACGACCCGCGCACGCCGATCGCCGACGCGCGCAGGCGCGATCTGCCGACGGTGCCGGTCACCGCGCGGCTGGACGAGGCGATGACCTCGCTGCGGCGGGCCGGCAGCCACCTGGCCGCGGCCGTGGACGCCGGGGGCGCGGCGGTCGGCGTCGTGGCGCTGGAGGACCTCGTCGAGGAGTACGTCGGCACGGTCCGCGACGGCACGCACGTCCACTGACGGCCGGAGGCGCATCTGGGCGAGGCGCGGCGGACCGCGCCTCGCCCAGATGGCCCAACTTCGGCGGAAACCCCGGTGCAGCGGGCCCGCCCGAACGGCCGCGAAATCCCGTTTTCCCAGTTCGCGCCGGGGATGCCCCCGGCGCGGGCGGGAGAGCTCACTGGGTAGTGTCCATGCGTGCGAGATGATCAGCTCTCGCCGTCCCACGCGGACACATCGACTTCGGGCCGCGTGATCGGCGGCAGATACCGGCTGGACCGCACCATCGGCAAGGGCGGGATGGGCTACGTCTGGTCCGGGACTGACGAGCTCCTGGAACGACCGGTGGCGGTCAAGGAGCTCCACCTGCCCGCGAACGTGCCCGAAGAAGAAGCCGCCGACCTGCGCGAACGCGCCCTGCGCGAGGCCCGCGCGATGGCCACCCTGAACCACCCCAACACCGTGATGCTCTACGACGTGGCGCGCGAGGGCGGAAGCCCGTACGTGGTGATGGAGCTGGTCCCGGGCCAGAGCCTGTCGGCGATCCTCAAGCGGCACCGCGCGCTCAACCACTACCAGCTGGCCGTGATGATCGACGGGGTCGCCGCCGCGCTGGACGCCGCGCACCAGGTGGGGATCGTGCACCGCGACGTCAAGCCCGGCAACGTGCTGCTCGGGCCGCGCGGGCAGGTCAAGCTGGCCGACTTCGGGCTGTCCCGCAACGTCGCCGAGACGACCATGACCCGCTCCGAGGTGCTCCTGGGCACTCCCGCGTACCTGCCGCCGGAGATCGCCCGCCGGGGCACCCTCGACGCCTGGGCCGACCTGTGGGGGCTCGGCGCCACGCTGTACTCGGCCGCGGAGGGCCGCCCGCCCTACGACAAGAGCAACGACCCGCTGATCACCATCAGCGCGATCGTGCACGGCCCGCTCCCCCGCCACCACCAGACCGGCCCGATCGGCGAGGTCCTCGGCGGCCTGCTGGTCAAGGAGCCGGAGCGGCGGATGCCGCTGGTGGAGGTGCGCCGCAGGCTGCACGAGATCGTCCGCTCGGCCGGTGAGGAACCGTTCGAGCCGCTGCTGGACCCCAACACCGCGGGGGCAACCGAGCGGTTCCACCCCACGCCCCCTCCCCCGTCGGTGATTCCACGCGAGTTCTCGCGGCCCGCCGAGCGGCGTCAATCCATCCCGCGCGTGACCCCCGCACCGCCGTCCCAGCCGCGGCCGGTGGCGGGAGAACCGCGCTCCCGGCCGTGGATCCCGCCCCAGCAGGTGCGGGCCGCGCAACCGAACCTGCCCGCGCAGTCCGGCCTCTGGCAGGGGCCGGACCCCGCGAGCGGGCCCGATTCGGCCCGCCCATCGCAGGAATCTCCGGCGCCGCAACGCCGCCGCGCGCGGACCGCGCTCATCGTGGGCGCGGTGGCTGTGGTGCTGACCACCGGGGCGGCGGTGTTCGGGGCGGCGGTGTTCGGGTACACGCTCGGCGACAGCAGCGGTTCCGGGACGATCAAGCGCAGCCGCCCGATGGGCAGTGCTTACCAGGTGATGCAGGCCGAGGCCGCGGGGTGGGTGGGCACCGAGATCGGCACGGCGAGCCAGCGCGGGGTCAACTTCCTCGGACCGCTGGTGTCCGGGCAAGCGCTGAGGTTCGACGCGGTGGATTTCGGTCCGGTATCCGCTCGCAAGATCAACGCGCGCTTCTACCCCGCGCAGCCCGAGTCGGCCAACACGACGGTCTCGATCCGGCTGGACTCCACCAGCGGCACGAAGATCGGCCAGTTCAAGGCGTCCTCCCCGGAGGGGGCGGAGGATTGGCAGATCCGCACGTTCGACCTCGACCACCCGGTCACCGGACTCCACACGGTGTACTTCGTCGTCAGCTCGGAGGTCGGTGGCCAGGAGGTGCTGAAGCTGGACTGGGTCCAGTTCGACTACTGAGCGCAGACCGCTACCCTGACCAGCGATGTTGGTGCTGAGCGAGCAGGAGTGGCGGGAGCGGCGGAGCGCCCACCGGGAGCGGGTGTCGCAGTGGACGGCACCGCACCGGCAACGGCAGCACCACCAGCGCAAGCACCCGGTGCTGGACTTCCTGTTCACCTACTACTCGTTCCGCCCGGCCCGCCTGGAGCGCTGGCAGCCCGGGGTGGGCGTGGCGCTGGAGAACGGTCGGGAGTTCTTGTCCCGCAAGGGTTTCGCCGAGACACCTGAGGGCGTGGCGCTGGATCCGGCGGCGCTGACCGACAAGCGCCGCGACTCGGCGGAGTTCATCCTCGGCCTGCTCAGCGCCACCGCGTCCCGACCGGCCCGGTTGGGCTGCTTCGGACTGCACGAGTGGGCGATGGTCTACCGGACCGAGCCCGGCGACGTCCGGCACGCCGGGTGGCCGCTGCGGCTCGGGCACCGGGGCACCGACGAGGTCGTGGAGTCGATGCCGATCAGCTGCACGCACCACGACGCGTTCCGGTTCTTCACCCCGCAGGCGCGCCCGCTCAACGCGCTGCAGCCCTCGCGCGCCGATCAGGTCCGGCTGGAGCAGCCGGGCTGCCTGCACGCGAACATGGACCTGTTCAAGTGGGCCTACAAGCTCGACCCGTTCGTGCCGGGCGAGCTGCTCGCGGACTGCTTCGAGCTGGCGGTGCGGGTGCGCGAGCTGGACATGTGCGCGAGCCCCTACGACCTCGGCGAGCTGGGCTACGAGCCGGTGGCGATCGAGACCCCGCAGGGCCGCGCCGAGTACGTCCGCCGTCAGCGCGAGTTCGCCGACGAGGCGTCGGTCCTGCGCTCCCGCCTGATCGACACCTGCCGCGACCTGCTCGCCTGGGGCTCGCGACAGGCCGCGTGACCTCGGCCCGGCAGGACGGTCAGCCGGCGCGTGCGACCGGGTGCGCCTCCGGGCTGCGGCGCCGGGTCAGCACGAGGAAGACCAGGACCGCCGACAGCGACAGCGTTCCCATCACCAGGCCCATCGGGACCTCGGTGTCCGAGCCCGCGATGCCGACCAGCGGCGAGACGAGACCGCCGATCATGAACTGCAGCACGCCCAGCAGCGCCGAGGCGCTCCCCGCCGTCTCGCGATGACCGGACAGGGCCAGGGCGGTGGCGTTGGGGAACACCAGGCCGATGCTGGCCACGGTCACGAACAGCGCGGGCAGCAGCGCCGGGAGCCCCAGCCCCAGCACGGTCGAGACCGCCACCGAGACCCCGCCGACGGCGTTGGCCGCCAGGCCGATCGCCAGCAGCCGCCGCG
The DNA here is from genome assembly GCF_029952525.1 of Saccharopolyspora ipomoeae. Taxonomy (GTDB): domain Bacteria; phylum Actinomycetota; class Actinomycetes; order Mycobacteriales; family Pseudonocardiaceae; genus Saccharopolyspora; species Saccharopolyspora ipomoeae. The sequence goes on along the minus strand of NZ_JASAOF010000006.1, from coordinate 64,149 downwards.
AGTCGACCTTGCCCACCAGCAGGCCGTTGACCTGGCCCATCGTCACGATGCCGATCGAGTTGACGCCGAAGACCAGGCTGAACATCTGCGGTGAGAGGTCGTGGACCTCCTGCAGCACGAACGACGAGCCGGAGATGTAGGCGAACATGGCGGCGAAGGCCAGGGACGCGGACAGGGCGAAGCCGATGAACACCCGGTCGCGCACCAGGCTCCCGAAGGTGCGCAGCGTCTGCGGGAGGCTGCCGGGCCTGCGCTGCTCGCGCGGCAGCGTCTCGGGCAGCGCGAGCAGGGCGGCCAGCAGCAGCGCGGCGCCGATCGCGCACAGCGTCACGAACACCCCGCGCCAGGAGGTGATCCGCAGCAGCTGCCCGCCGAGCACCGGCGCGAGCACCGGGACCACGCCGTTGACCAGCATCAGCAGCGAGAAGAACTTGGCGAGGGCGACCCCGGAGAACAGGTCGCGCACCACGGCGCGAGCGATGACGATGCCCGCCGCCCCGCCGAACCCCTGCACGAGCCGCAACGCGGCCAGCGCGTAGGCCGACGGCGCCAGCGCGCAGGCGAGCGAGGCGAGGGCGAACACGACGACGCCGATCAGCAGCGGGCGGCGGCGGCCGTAGGTGTCCGACAGCGGGCCCATGACCAGCTGCCCCAGCGCGAGACCGGTCGTGCAGGCCATCAGCGAGAGCTGCACCTGGGAGGCCCCGGCGTGCAGGTCACCGGCGATCGCCGGGAGCGCGGGCAGGTACATGTCCATCGACAACGGCCCGAAGGCCGACATCCCGCCCAGGATCAGCGCGAACTTCGCCCGCGACGACTCAGCCATCCCCACCCTCGATCGTTCGCCCCGCAAACCACTGTCACGGTAACCCGGGGCCGACGACGACGGCGATGAGTCGTTCGTCGCACGAGACGATCAGCGGCCCCAGAGCGGGCCCTGCCAGTCGGTGGTGCCGCGGAGGTCGCGCTTGAGCAGCTTGCCGCCGGGGTTGCGCGGCAGCGGCTGGTCGCTGAGGTGAACGAACTGCGGGATCTTGAAGTCCGCGAGCCGGTCGGCCAGGCGTGCGGGCAGCTGCGCGGCGTCGAAGGACTCGTCGGCGACGATCACCGCACCTACCTTCTCCCCCATCACGTCGTCCGGGACGCCGACCACGGCGGCCTCCACCACGCCCGGCACCGCGGCCAGCGCGTTCTCGACCTCGACGGAGTAGACGTTCTCGCCGCCGCGGTTGATGACGTCCTTGGCGCGGTCGACCAGGTGCACCAGCCCGTCGTCGGACACGCGCGCGAGGTCTCCGGTGTGCAGCCAGCCGTCGACGAACGTCGCCGCGGTGGCCTCCGGCTTGTTCCAGTAGCCGGCCACCACGTTGGGGCCGCGGATCAGCAGCTCGCCGACGCCGGTGTCCGGGTCGGGTTCGCGCACCGCCACGTCGACCACCGGCGCCGGGAACCCGACCGAGTCGGCGTGCTCCACCGAGTGCTCGTGCGGCAGGAACGTGGAGATCGACGAGGTCTCGGTGAGCCCGAACCCGTTCCCCACGCGGGCCTGCGGGAACGCGGCCTTGATCCGCTCGACCAGCGCGGGCGCCATCGGCGCGCCGCCGTAGGAGACGTGGCGGACCTGGCTGAGGTCGAACTCGGCGAAGTCGGGCTGCTTGAGCGCCAGCGCGTAGATCGCGGGCACGGTGGTGAACATGGTGATCCGCTCGGCCGCGATCACCTCCAGGAACTGCCGCACGTCGAACCTGGGCATGACCACGGTCGCCCCGCCGAAGGACAGCTGCAGCAGCAGCTGCGTGTTGCAGCCCGTGACGTGGAACAGCGGCACCGACACGAGATTGCGCGTCTGCCAACCGGTTTCAGCATCGATTCCCTTGACCCGGCAGACGTTCTCCACGTTGGACAGGAAGTTCTCGTGGGTGGTCATCGCCCCCTTGGGCAGCCCGGTGGTGCCGCTGGTGTAGAAGATCGCCGCGACCTCGTCGCGGGAGAGGTCGTCGACGACGTGCGGCTCGCCGTCCGGGAGCGGCTCCTCGGGCCGGAAGGTGAACGCCGCACCGGAATCGGTGAGCACGTAGTCGACCTCGGGCGGGGCGAAGCGGGTGTTGACCGGCACCGCGACCGCCCCGGCGAGCTGGGTGCCGAGGAAGGCCAGCACCCAGTCCACGCCCGCGGGAAGCAGGTTGGCGACCCGGTCCCCGCGCGAGATCCCGGCGGCGCGCAACCCGCCGGCGACCCGGGCGGACCGGCGCCACAGCTCGCGGTAGGTCAGCCGTCCGCCGCCGACCTCCACCAGCGCTTCGCGGTCGCCGAACCGCTCGACGCTCTCGCGCAGCATGTCGACCAGCGAGTCCGGCAGCCCGGTGTAGTGGGCGATGCCCCGCTCGTCGCGTTCGATGCCGGACTTGTCGAACATCGCCTGACCTCCCCGTCGGGTGCGACCGCGATCACGGTCGCCCGCCGGATGATTCGGGTCAAGCGCTCACGGCACCCGGAACCCGAACGGCAGCTCCAGCCGGTGCTCGGCGAGCAGGTCCTCGTCGGCCAGCAGCTCGGCGGTGGGTGCGTCGGCGACGACCCGGCCGTCGTCGATGATCACGCTGCGCGGGCACAGCTGCAGCGCGTAGGGCAGGTCGTGGGTCACCATGAGCATCGTCCGGCCGACCGAGAGCAGGACCTCCGCGAGCTCGCGGCGCGCCACCGGTTCCAGGTTCGCCGAGGGCTCGTCGAGCACCAGCAGCTCCGGCTCGCAGGCCAGCACCGCCGCCAGCGCGACCCGCTTGCGCTGGCCGCCGGAGAGGTGCAGCGGCGAGCGGTGCGCGTGCTCGGCCATCCCGACGGCGTCGAGGGCCTGCTGGACGCGCTGCTCCAGCTCGGCTCCCCGGGCGCCGAAGTTGGCGGGCCCGAACGCGACGTCCTCGCGGACCGTGGGCATGAACAACTGGTCGTCGGGATCCTGGAACACCAGGCCCACCCGGCGCCGGATCTCCTTGAGGTGCCGGGTCTCCACCGGCAGACCGCCGACGCGGATGCTCCCGGAGGTGGGTCGCAGCACCCCGTTGAGGTGCAGCGTCAGGGTCGTCTTGCCCGCGCCGTTGGGCCCCAGCACGGCGACCCGCTCCCCCGGCTCCACCCGCAGGTCCACGCCGCGCAGCGCGCGGTGCCCGTCCGGGTAGGAGTGGGCCAGGCCGCTGATCTCCAGGGCCGGTGCGGCCGGCGATCCGCCCGCGACGGCGGGCTGCTCCGCGGCAGCGGGCTGCTCGGTCACGCGGTCCACCACGACACCCCCAGGACGACGGCCGCCGCGGCGGGCGCGGTCAGACCGAGGCTCCACGTCTTCCACGAGGTGCGGCGAGCCGGTTCGAGCTCGGGCATCTCGCCGCTCCAGCCGCGCGAGAGCATCGCCAGGTGCACGCGCTCGCCGCGCTCGTAGGAGCGGATGAACAGGCTACCCACACCCCGGGCGGTCGCCCCGACCTGCCAGGCGAAGCGCGGGTCGTGCCCCCGGGAGATCCGGGCGACGCGCATCCGCCCGGCCTCGGCGACGATCACCTCGGCGTAGCGCAGCATCAGCGTGATGATGGTGATCACCAGCTTCGGCGCGCGCAGCCGCTGCAGGCCCAGCACGATCTCGCGGGGCGCGGTGGTGGCCGCCAGCAGCAGCGAGGTGCCCAGGCCGAGCGTGCCCTTGACCAGGATGTTGAACCCGGCCAGCAGCCCCTCGGTGGACAGCCCCAACCCGGCGAAGTCGGTGGTCGGACCGCCCGCGGTGAACGGCAGCAGCAGCGCCAGCACCACGAACGGGACCTCGATGAGCAGCCGAGTCAGCATCCAGCGCGGTGGGATCCGGGCGGCGGCCGCCAGCGCGGCCAGCACGACCGCGTAACCGCCGAAGGCCCAGAAGTGCTCGCGCGGGGTCGCCACCACGCACAGGACCAGCAGGAACGCGGCGGTGATCTTGACGTGCGGGTCGAGCCGGTGCAGCGCCGTGGCACCGGGCAGGTGCAGGGCGTGGGTGTGCCCGGCACCCATCTCAGGCCTCCCCCGACCCGGATCGGCGGCGCAGCCCCCAGAACAGGCCTCCGGCCGCGGCCAGCGTGACCGCGGCCCCGATGATCCCGGCGACGCCGGTGAACCGGTCGTCGCCGCCCACGGTGTAGTCGGCCAGCGGGCCGTCGCCGAGCGCGTGGTCGCCCGCGTGCTGGGCGATGCACTTGCCCTCCAGCGACTCGCCCTGCTCGGTCCGCACGACCGAGCAGCCCTGCTGGGTGACCGAGTCGAGGCCGTCCGGGTCGGAGTCGGCGAAGTAGGCCACGCCACCGGCGACGACCAGCACGACCAGGGCGAAGATCAGCAGGAACCGCTTCATCGGACGACCTCCTGGGTGCGGGCACCGCGCAGCAGGTGCACGAGATCAGGGCGGGCGGCGGCCACGGCGCCGACGGTGGCCGCGGTGATCAGCCCCTCGCCGAGTCCGATCAGGCAGTGCACGCCGACGATCGCCACCGACACCGCGGGCAGGCTGAACCCGGCGTCACCGCCGATGGCGTACTCGACGAGGAAACCGCAGGAGGCGAGCACGGTGTTGACCCAGGCGGCGACGAACGCGGTGGTCAGCAGCCCGGCCCGGCTGCGCGCGGCGAAGCGGCGCAGCGCCAGCGCGACCAGGTAGCCCACCGCGGTGCCGATCAGCGCCATGTTGGTGATGTTCGCGCCGAGCATCGTCAGGCCGCCGTCGGCGAACAGCAGCGATTGCACGACCAGCACGATCGCCACGCACAGCGCGCCGACCCACGGTCCGGCCAGGATCGCGGCGAGCGCCCCGCCCAGCAGGTGCCCGCTGACGCCCGGCAGCACCGGGAAGTTGATCATCTGGGCGGCGAACACGAACGCCGCCACCAGCCCGGCCATCGGGGCCGTGCGGTCGTCGAGATCGGCCCGCGCGCGCACCAGCGCCACCGCGAGGCCGGCTATCGCCACGACGGCGAACAGCACCGCCGTCCGAGCGTTGAGCAGCCCGTCGCTCATGTGCATCGCGAGCGTCGTGGTCGGCACTGGCCATCCTCTCCCCGAACCGGACGTCCCCCGCCGGGACTACCGCCGGTCCAGGGTAGTTGCCGATCACCCGCTATCACCAGGTGCTGGCAAGAGGCGCTCGTCGCAATCCTGTGCGAAAAAGCCGTCGACCCGGGCATACCACCCGGGTCGACGGCTCAAGAACCGGACTGAGGCCCTCTGCGGGCCCGTCCCGCGAGCAGATCAGTCGCGCACGGCAAGCGCGAGTTCGCCGCTGCTGTCCTTCTCGGCGTCGAGCGTCTTGTCACCGAGGAGCTCGGCGACCTCCTTCTCCAGGAAGACCCGGACCCCGTTCTCCTCGATCACCTCGTCACCCTCCTGGGGTGCCTCGGCGATCGACGCCTGCAGCCCCTCGCCGGCCGGCGCGATGCGCAAGCCCGAGCTGGCCGGAGAGTCGCCGCCGACGAGGACGAGCTTGATGACCTCCACGGCGCTCTCACTGATGGTGAGCATGGTGCTCAACTCCTCTCGGAGCCGGTCGGTTGAAGTGGCCACCGTGTCACCGCCGCGACCGCGCGCGCAAACCGACCCGCCGACTCAACTCTGGTAGGCCTCCAACGGAGGGCACGAGCACACCAGGTTCCGGTCGCCCTTGGCCCCGTCGATCCGGCGGACCGGCGGGAACACCTTGATCGCGTCGGTGCCCAGCGGGTAGGCGGCCTCCTCGCGGGAGTAGGAGTGGCGCCACTCCTGGGCGAGGCTGGCCGCCGTGTGCGGAGCCCCGACCAGCGGGTTGTCGTCGGCCGGCCACTGACCGGCGACGACCTTGTCGATCTCGGCGCGAATCGCGATCATCGCCTCGCAGAAGCGGTCCAGCTCGGCGAGGTTCTCGCTCTCGGTCGGCTCGACCATCAGCGTGCCCGCGACCGGGAACGACATGGTCGGGGCGTGGATGCCGTAGTCGGCGAGCCGCTTGGCCACGTCGTCGACGGTGATGCCGCTGGTCTTGCTGATCTGCCGCAGGTCCAGGATGCACTCGTGGGCGACGAAGCCGCCCGCACCCGTGTAGAGCACCGGGAAGTACTCACCGAGCCTGCGGGCCACGTAGTTGGCCGAGGCGACCGCGGTCAGCGTCGCGCGGCGCAGGCCTTCGGCGCCCATCATCCGCACGTAGGCCCAGGAGATCGGCAGGATCGAGGCGCTGCCCCACGGGGCGGCGCTGATCGGGCCGACACCGGTCTCCGGACCGGCCGCGGGCTGCAGCGGGTGGTTGGGCAGGAACGGCGCCAGGTGCTCGCGCACCCCGATCGGGCCGACGCCCGGACCGCCTCCGCCGTGCGGGATGCAGAACGTCTTGTGCAGGTTCAGGTGCGAGACGTCGGAGCCGAACTTGCCCATCCGGGCCAGGCCGATCAGCGCGTTGAGGTTCGCGCCGTCGACGTAGACCTGGCCGCCCGCGTCGTGCACCAGCCCGCACACCTCGCGCACGGTGTCCTCGTAGACGCCGTGCGTCGACGGGTAGGTGATCATGATCGCGGCGAGGTCCTCGGCGTGCTTGCCGACCAGCTCGCGCAGGTGCTCCATCTCGATGTTGCCCTGCTCGTCGCAGCGCACCACGACCACGCGCATGCCGGCCATGACGGCGCTGGCGGCATTGGTGCCGTGCGCGCTGGCCGGGATCAGGCACACGTCGCGCGCGGACGCACCGCGGTTGTGGTGGTAGGCGCGGATGGCGAGCAGACCGGCGAACTCGCCCTGGCTGCCCGCGTTGGGCTGCAGGCTGACCGCGTCGTACCCGGTGACCTCGGCGAGCCACTCCTGCAGGTCGGAGACGACCTTGAGCAGGCCCTCCGCGTCCTCGGCGGGGGCGAACGGGTGCAGCGAGGAGAACTCGGGCCAGGTGATCGGCTCCATCTCCGCGGTCGCGTTGAGCTTCATCGTGCACGAGCCCAGCGGGATCATGCTGCGGTCCAGCGCGATGTCCTTGTCCGACAGCTGCCGCAGGTAGCGCAGCAGCGAGGTCTCCGAGCGGTGGGTGCGGAACACCGGGTGCGTCAGGTACTCGGAGGTGCGCGCCAGCGCGCCCGGCAACGAGTCCGGGGTCTCGGCGTCGAGGGCGTCGACGTCACCGGCGAGACCGAAGGCGTCCCACACCGCGGCCAGGTGGGCGCGGGTGGTGGTCTCGTCGCAGCTGATGCCGACGTGGTCGGCGTCGACGCGGCGCAGGTTCACCCCGGCCCGGCGGGCCGCGGCCAGCACCTCGTCGGCCTTGCCCGGGACGCGCGCGAGGACGGTGTCGAAGAACTCCGCGTGCACGACCTCGACACCACCGCGGCGCAGGCCCTCGGCGAGCACGCTCGCCATCCGGTGCGCGCGGGTCGCGATCGCCTTGAGCCCGTCCGGGCCGTGGTAGACCGCGTACATCGAGGCGACCACGGCCAGCAGCACCTGCGCGGTGCAGATGTTGCTGGTGGCCTTCTCGCGGCGGATGTGCTGCTCGCGGGTCTGCAGCGCGAGCCGGTAGGCCTGGTTCCCGTCGACGTCGGTGCTCACGCCGACCAGACGACCGGGCAGCTGCCGCTCCAGGCCCTTGGCCACGGCCATGAACCCGGCGTGCGGGCCGCCGAAGCCCATCGGCACGCCGAAGCGCTGGGTGGAGCCCACGACCACGTCGGCACCGATCTCACCGGGCGCGCGCAGCAGCGTCAGCGACAGCAGGTCGGCGGCCACGACGACCTTCGCCCCGGTCTCGTGGATCGCGCTGATCAGCGCCTCGTGGTCGCGCACCGCACCGGAGGCGCCCGGGTAGGACAGCAGGGCGCCGAAGAACTCGCCCTCGGGCAGCTCACCGGCCGACAGGTCGGCCACCACGACCTCGATGCCCAGCGGGTCGGCGCGGGTCTCGATGACGGCGATGGTCTGCGGCAGCGTGTCTGCGTCGACCAGGAAGCGCGGCGACTTGGACTTGCCCGCGCGGCGCACCAGGGTCATGCCCTCGGCCGCAGCGGTGGCCTCGTCGAGCATCGAGGCGTTGGACACCGGCACCCCGGCCAGGTCGGCGACCATCGTCTGGAAGTTCAGCAGCGCCTCCAGCCGGCCCTGCGAGATCTCCGGCTGGTAGGGCGTGTAAGCGGTGTACCAGGCGGGGCTCTCCAGCACGTTGCGCAGGATCACCGGCGGGGTGATCGTGCCGTAGTAGCCCAGCCCGATCATCTCGGCGTGCGGGGTGCAGCGGCCGGCGAGGTCGCGCAGCTCGGCCAGCGCCTCGGTCTCGGTGGCCGGGTCCGGCAGGGCCAGCTGCAGGTCGGACTCGCGGATGGTGTCCGGGACGGCCTTCTGGCCAAGCTCCTCCAGGGAGCCGACGCCGATGACGTCGAGCATGCGGGCCAGCTCAGCGGGCATCGGCCCGACGTGGCGGTCCGCGAACGGCCTTCCGTGCTCCAGCGCGGCCAGCGGGATGCGGTCGTGCGTCGCGTCGGTCATCGCCAAAACCTCACTCATCGCGGCGAACAAAGGGCGGCAGCTCTGCGCTGCTCTCCCCCTCTGTCCCCGTTCGCGAAGCGAACGCCTGAGAGCTTCACCCGGCGGACCGGGCTTGCACCGTCGGCGGGGCGCACCTGGTGGGTGTGCCCGCTTTCCAGAGGTATCTCGCCCGTGCGGTCCAGGTGGCCTGAGAGGTTGTCGGGGAGAGTTGCTCCTTCGGCGCCTGCCCTGGCCGAGGCCAGGACCGGACTCTCCCGCACGGGGTCGGCGATGGCGCTCAGAGTACCCGATCAACCGCGCTTATCAGACCATCAATGTCGTCTACCGCACAGATGGCCGAGGGTGGTCGCGACCGGACCGGGTTCAGCCGGTTTCGGCCTGGCGATCGCGGCGGCGGGCCGCCAGCTCGTCGGTCATCGACGACTCGATGTTCTCGCCGCCGTCGGCGCGCTCGGCCGGGAACTCGTGGATCGTGCCGCTGATCTCGCGCATCGCGCCGCTGACGGCGATGCCGAACACTCCTTGGCCGCCCTGGAGCAGATCGACCACCTCCTCCGCGGAGGTGCACTCGTAGACCGTGGTGCCGTCGCTGAACAGCGTCAGCTTCGCCAGGTCCTGCACGCCGCGCTTGCGCAGGTGCTCCACCGCGACCCGGATGTTGTGCAGCGAGACCCCGGTGTCGAGCAGTCGCTTGACCACCTTGAGCACCAGGATGTCCTTGAACGAGTACAGCCGCTGGGAACCCGATCCGGCCGCGCCGCGGATGGACGGGCCGACGAGCTTGGTGCGCGCCCAGTAGTCCAGCTGCCTGTAGGTGATGCCCGCGATCTGGCAGGCCGCCGGCCCGCGGTAACCGACCAGCTCGTCGGGGGCCGAGGCGTCGGGGAACAGCTCACCCTGCTCCGCAGCGTCATCCGCGTTCGCTGCTTGCTCCACCACGCCTGCCTCCCCTCGTCCGGCCCGCAGCCGACGACGACGATCACCAGCTCCCGGACCGCTTCTGATCCAGGGCCGCGAAGCCGTACACCGGCTGAATCACACCGGGGCAATTCGCGTACTTCCGAAGGTAGGCCCGCTCAGCAGGCGGGTCAACGCGACGCGCGGGGGACGTGAGCCCGCGTTCGCCTCGCACGAGATCCGGCCCCCGAGCCGCTCGCGCAACTCGGGGGCCGGGGTGGTCTGTTCGGCCCAGCAGGGCTGGTCCTGCTGCGTGCCGGCGCCTACGTGTCGGCGCCGCGGAAGTCCTCCGGGGAGACCGAGTCGAGGAACTCGCGGAACTTCTCGACCTCGTCCTCCTGCTCGTCCGGGATGATCAGCCCCGCCTCGTCGAGGACCGATTCGTCGGCGTGGATCGGCACGCCGATCCGCAACGCCAGCGCCACCGAATCGCTCGGTCGCGCCGACACCCGCACATCGCCGTCGAACACCAGCTCGGCGAAGAACGTGCCCTCCTGCAGATCCGTGATCCGCACCTGCTCCAGATCGCGACCCAGGGCGCCGATGACGTCCTTGAGCAGGTCGTGCGTCAGCGGCCGCTGGGGCCGCACGCCCTGCTGCTCCAGGGCGATGGCCGTCGCCTCCACCGACCCGATCCAGATCGGCAGGTAGCGCTCGCCCTCGGCCTCGCGCAACAGCAGGATCGGCTGGTTCGCCGGTAGTTCCACTCGCACGCCGACGACGCGCATCTCGCTGCTCATCGTCACATCGCCTCCTCCAGCGCGCCGAAGCGTGACTTCCCCGTCGAGGGTCCCGCACCGACGCCTCCGACGCTACCCGCGATACGGCGGACACGCCCTTTCCCACCGGCGGTCCCAGCGGACCGCCCACCGTCGCGGTCGTTGCGAATCGGGGCTCGCGGCCCGGACCGCCGGCTGAGCTCGTCGTCGAGCATTACCCTGCACGATACACCGCGCGGGAGATCACCGACTCCATCGGAAATCCCCCGCTGTGCTGTGGAAACCGCTTGTGGTCCCGGGAAATTCCCGGTGCGGGGAGGACGTCCGCGCGCGGGCGGCGCAGTTGCCTCATGCGTCAGCGGGGCGGCGCCGCTCGGCGCCGCCCCGCTGACGGGTTGACAAAGCCCTGTTCGGCGGCCTCAGCGGCCGCCCTGGCCCCCATCGATCGGCCCGGTCAGGAACACCAGGCGGAACTTCCCGATCTGCACCTCGTCGCCGTTGGCGAGCACCGAGGTGTCCACCGGTTCCCGGTTCACGTAGGTGCCGTTGAGGCTGCCCACGTCCACGACCACGAAGTCGTTGCCCTCGCGGCGGAACTCGGCGTGCCGCCGGGACACCGTCACGTCATCCAGGAAGATGTCGCTGTCCGGGTGGCGTCCGGCGCTGGTGGTCTCGCGGTCCAGGAGGAACCGCGAACCCGCGTTGGGACCGCGCTTGACCACCAGCAGGGCGGAACCCGCGGGCAGCGCATCGACCCCGGACGCGGCGGCAGGCTCCGGGGCCGCGCTCTCGGTGCTCTCCTGCTCCGAGAGGAAGGGCCTGAAGACCGAGGTGGTCTCCGGTGACTGCTCCGGCGGAACATCGCCGAAGCCGCTGTTTTGGCTCACCTGAGCTCTCCTCTACGCGGATAGATCGTGCCAAGTATGCGCCCAACGTACCGTGCCTGGACAGCCCCGTGACGAGCGACTCCCGACATCGTCGCACGAACGCCGCCGCGTCGGACGATCATGCCTGGTCGATCAGGTTCTGATAGGCCTCGGCGTCGAGCAGACCCGCCAGTTGGTCCGGGTCGGCGAGCCGGATCTCGACCATCCAGCCGTCACCCGCGGCATCCGAGTTGACCAACTCCGGCTGCTCCTCCAGCGCGGTGTTGCCCGCCGTGACCTCACCGGTCACCGGGGCGTAGATGTCGGAGACGCTCTTGGTCGACTCCACCTCGCCCATCGAGTCACCGGCGGCGACCTGCTGCCCCGTCTCCGGAAGCTGGACGAACACCACGTCGCCGAGCTGCTGCTGGGCGTAGTCGGTGATGCCGATGCGCACGGTGTCCTCACCGACGCGCTGGACCCACTCGTGCTCTTCGGTGTACTTGATCTCCGGGGCCGCCACTGGTCCCGCCTTTCGTCCGCCGTGTGCAAGGTGCCGAGTGATCGACGCGGCGAGCGTATTCACCGGCCGCCGACGGCCGCAAGACGACGCGCAGGCAAGATCAGGTCCGCGTGCGGGCTCCCCGCACGGCGGCGATGACCTGGCCCAGGTAGAGGATGCCCGCCCACACGTACAGCGCCCCGCCCCAGGCGGTGAAGGCGTAGGCGATGGGCCGGACCACGTCGGCCCCGGTGAAGTCGTCCTGCACCAGCAGGAGCAGCGGGAACGCGTACATCAGGCAGAACGTGGCGGCCTTGCCGAGGTAGTGCACCTCCGGCGGCTCGTAGCCGTGCCAGCGCAGCACCGGCAGGCACAGGGTGAGCACGACGTCGCGGCCGACCAGGGCGACCGCGACCCACCACGGGATGACGTCGCGCAGCACGAAGGCGATCAGGGTGGCGACGATGTAGAGCCGGTCGGCGGCCGGGTCGAGCAGCTCGCCGATGCGGCTGTACTGGTTGAGCCAGCGGGCCAGCTTGCCGTCCAGCCAGTCGGTGGCGCCGCTGACCACCAGGACCAGCAGCGCCAGCAGGTCGGCCTGCGGCCCGAGCAGCAGCCAGAGGAAGACCGGCACGCCGGCCAGGCGGATCACGCTGAGCAGGTTCGGCAGCGTCCACCAGGGATCGGCCCACACCCCGCGGGCGACCTCGCGGATCCGGTCCAGGCCCGGATCGCCGGGTCCACCCGTCTCGGCCTGCGAGCCGCTCGTGGTGTTTTCCGTGGTGCGCTCGGCGTCCTGCACCACGAGCCTCCCCTGAATGGTTGTGCGCGCTGTCCCGCAACGGGTGCACACCTGTGCATCCTGACCCGATCAGGGTCTCATATCGGCAGCACAACCCACCTGGCGGCCAGCCGGTGCCCGGAGGTCCCGCGACGCGGGAAGATCCGGTGCACGTCAGTCCCGCGTGCGGCTCCAGCCGCGCCGTCGCAACTCGGCATCGGTGAGGAACCGGGCTCTGCCGCGATCGTCCACGCCCGCCCAGCGGGCGCCCGCGCTCCCCTCGCGGACGTAGGAGTGACCGCCGCTCCACACCACGCTGCACGGCGCGGTCGGGAGATCGTGCGACTCCTCAGCGGTCGGCGCGCCGTCGAGCGTGGCGGTCGCCGACCGCGTGGTCTTGGAGGGTTCTGCCGGTTCCATCGTGCCCATAGTTCGTAGCACCTCCGATTCATTTGTCGGCGCGGGACACCTCGGTGTTAGCCCGGCCATCGGCTCGCCGCCGATTGTGGGGTCTGGAAGTCGTGCTGTCGCGCCGAGAACGCACCCGCCGCGCCCAGCGGCCGCGCGGCGTCGCCGAACCGCAGCGGGGGTGAGCGCGACCGAACTCCGTTCGTCCGTTCATCCGAACGTCGATGTTTCGCTCGTGACGAACGCGTTTCGGCCGAACGGACGCCCGGGCCTCTGGCGCAGTGATCCGATCTGGGGTACTACACAGGCGTTGTCACAGTGGACGCGCTCGGGAGGTAGTCGGGCAATGGGTGAGTACGCGGAGAACTACCGGCGGAGCCTGACCGACCGCGAGGGCTTCTGGCTCGACGCGGCGACGGCCATCGAGTGGGACCGCGAGCCGACGCGAGCGCTGGACGACTCCGCCGCGCCGATGTACCGCTGGTTCCCGGACGGCGAGCTCAACACCTGCTTCAACGCGCTTGACCGGCACGTGCGCGACGGCCGGGGCGAGCAGCCCGCGCTGATCTGGGACTCGGCGATGACCGGTGTGGTGCGGACCTGGACCTACCGCGAGCTGCTGGACGCGGTCGCCCGCTTCGCCGGGGCGCTGCGCGCGCAGGGCGTGAACCGGGGTGACCGGGTAGTCCTCTACCTGCCGATGATCCCGGAGGCGGCGATCGCGATGCTGGCGTGCGCCCGCATCGGCGCGGTGCACTCGGTGGTCTTCGGCGGTTTCGCCCCCAGGGAGCTGGCGGCGCGCATCGACGACGCCCGGCCCAGCGTGGTCGTGGCGGCCTCCTGCGGGCTGGAGCCGAACCGGGTCGTGGAGTACAAGCCGATCGTCGACGAGGCGCTGCGGCTCACCGAGCACCAGCCGGGCCGGGTGATCGTGCTGCAGCGCGATCAGGCGCGCGCCGAGATGGGCGCGCGCGACGTCGACTGGCAGGACGCGATCGCCGACGCCGAACCGGCCGAGTGCGTTCCGGTCGCCGCGACCGATCCGCTCTACGTGCTCTACACCTCGGGCACCACCGGCAAGCCCAAGGGCGTGGTCCGCGACAACGGCGGGCACGCGGTGGCGCTGCGCTGGTCGATGGCCAACATCTACGACATCTCCCCCGGCGAGGTCTTCTGGACGGCCTCGGACGTGGGCTGGGTGGTCGGCCACTCCTACATCGTCTACGCGCCGCTGCTGACCGGGGCGACGACGGTGGTCTACGAGGGCAAGCCGGTGGGCACGCCGGACGCGGGCGCGTTCTGGCGGGTCATCGCCCAGCACCGGGTGAAGGCGCTGTTCACGGCACCGACGGCGCTGCGGGCGATCAAGCGGGTCGACCCGGACGGCAGCCTCATGGCCGAGCACGACCTCTCCTGCCTGGAGACGCTGTTCCTGGCCGGTGAGCGGCTGGACCCGGAGACCTACCACTGGGCCGCGCAGCAGCTGGGCGTACCGGTGATCGACCACTGGTGGCAGACCGAGACGGGCTGGCCGATCTGCGCGAACCTGCGCGGGCTGGAGCCGATGCCGGTCAAGGCGGGGTCGCCGACGGTGCCGGTGCCGGGTTTCGAGGTCGAGGTGCTGGACCAGGCGGGCAACCCGCTGCCGCCGGAGACCGACGGCGCGATCTGCTTGAAGCTGCCGCTGCCCCCGGGCACCCTGCCGACGTTGTGGGGCGACGACGCACGGTTCCGCGAGTCCTACCTGTCGCGCTACGACGGCTACTACCTCACCGGCGACAACGGCTACGTCGACGCCGACGGCTACGTGTTCGTCATGGGCCGCACCGATGACGTGATCAACGTGGCCGGGCACCGGTTGTCGACGGGTTCGATGGAGGCGGTGCTGGCGGCGCACCCGGCGGTGGCCGAGTGCGCGGTGATCGGCGTGCACGATCAGCTGAAAGGTCAAGTGCCGCGCGGGTTCGTGGTGCTCAAGTCCGGTGTGGACATCGCGACCGAGACGCTGCGCGAGGAGCTGGTGGCGGCGGTGCGCGAGCAGATCGGCCCGGTGGCGGCGTTCCGCGACGTGGCGGTCGTCGACGGCCTGCCCAAGACCCGCTCGGGCAAGATCCTGCGCAAGTCGATGCGCGAGATCGCCGACCGCGGTGACACCAACGTCCCCTCGACCATCGAGGACCCGTCGGTGCTGGACCAGCTGCGCCCGGCGCTGCGCGGGGACGGGTAGTCCCGGCCGGCCCTACCGCGCACGGATCCCGTCGAGCAGGAAGGTGGTGCGGCGGTCGTAGTCCTCCCGGCGGGGGCGGGTTCCGTGCTTGAGGGCGAGCGCGTTGTCGTGCACCAGCGCTTGGAGGTCGGCCGCGGTGAACTCCGCGCGCACCGCCCCCGAAGCGCGGCCCGACGCGATGAGTTCGTCGTTGATCTCGCTTCCGATGCGGCAGATCTCCACCAGGCTCTGCGCGTCGGGGTAGACCTGCAGCATGGCGTCGTTGAAGGCGGGTTGGCGGTACTGCAGGTCGCGGATCGCGGTGATGTAGTGCGCGAGCCGTTCCCAGGGATCGTCGAGGGCGCGCGTCCGATCGACGATGCCCTGCAGCTCGACCGCGACGACCTCTTCGATGACGGCGTCGATGAGTCCGATCCGCCCGCCGAACCGGTTGAAGATCGTCGCTTTGCTCACCCCGGCCGCTTTGGCGACCTCCTCCAGCGGCACCGTGAGGCCACGGCCCTGGAAGGAGTCGATCGCGGCACGCCGGATCTGGTCGGCGTTGCGCCGGGCGTCGGCGCGCAGCCGTGGTGTCGAAGGCGCTCCACCGCTCATCCCCGCACCGCCCCTCGCCGTCGCGACCCTAAGTTGACTCGATGGGTCAATCTACCTACGGTCGCGGCGGAGGCGAAATTGACCCATGTGGTCAACTTAGAGAGCGGAAGGGCAAGCCCATGATCGTTGTCACCGGTGCCACCGGCGGGTTGGGCGGCGCGACCGTCGAACACCTCCTCCAGCGCCTGGGCGCCGAGCGGGTCGGCGTCAGCGTCCGCGACCCCGGCAGGGCCGGCCACCTCGCCGACGGCGGAGTCCGCGTGCGGCGGGGCTCCTACGAGGACCCGGCGTCGCTGCGGGACTCGTTCGAGGGCGCGGAACAGGTGTTGGTGGTGTCCGGCAACGACCCGACGGCCGATCTCGTCGACCTGCACGGCAACGCGATCGAGGCCGCTGTCGCCGCAGGCGTCCAGCGGGTGATCTACACCGGTCAGCACGCCGCCACCCCGGACAACCCCTACCCGGCGTCGCAGATCCACGTCGCCACCGAGGCGATGCTCGCCGACTCCGGGCTCGCCTGGACCTCCCTGCGCAACGCCGCCTACGGCCCGCTCGGCGACGTGCTCGGCCCGTGGTCGAGCACCGGGAGGATCGCCCAGCCGGCCGACGGCCCCGTCCCCTACACCGACCGGGCCGACATCGCCGAGGCCACCGCGATCGTGCTGGCAGCCGAGCACCACCACGACGGCCCGGTCACGCTCAGCGCACCGACCGCCGTCACCTTGGACGATCTGGCCGAGATCGCCTCCGAACTCACCGGTCGCACCGTCGAGCGCGTCGTGTTGGACGACCAGCAGTGGATCGCCGACCAGGTCGCGAACGGCACGCCGCCGGAGGCCGCCGAGTTCATGCTCAGCTGGTACGAGGCCGCCCGCGCCGGGCACTTCGCGGACGCCGATCCGCTGCTGTCCGAACTCCTCGGACGTGCACCCCGCACGGTCGCCGAGCGGCTCGCGGAGACCATCGCCGCGTGACCCGCCGCGTCCGGCGCTGCGCGTACGGCCAGTCCGATACGTCCGTTCGGGCGCTTCCGCGGTCTGTTTTGGTCTATACCTTTGTGGTCACCGTTCCCCCGAGGATGGAGCCACGACGATGAGCGCACGACCCCGATCGAGGGCGGCGAGGGCCGGACTGGCCGTCGTCGCCGGAGCTCTGCTGGCCGCGGGAGGTGTCGTTCCGGCCGGTGCCGAACCGGCGCCCTCCGCGATGGAGAACATCGTGCCCGCGCCGGAATCGGTGACGCCGGACCCGGCGGCCGAGTTCGCGCTGTCCGAGCGGACCGCGATCCTGGCGCCGGGCGAGGCCGCCGAGGTCGGCGAGTACCTGGCGGGCGTGCTGCGGCCCTCGACCGGATTCCCCGTGCCGGTCAACCCCGCCCTGCCCGACCCCGCACTGCCCAACTCCCCCCTGGCCGGCACCGGTGACATCGCGCTGGCGCTCGACGGCGACCCGGCGCTGGGCCCGGAGGGCTACCGGCTGCAGGTCGCCGACGACGCCGTGCGGGTGCGCGCGACCAGCCCGGACGGGCTGTTCAACGCGGTGCAGACGCTGCGGCAGCTGCTGCCCGCGAGCGTCGAGAGCGCGACGGCGCAGCCGGGTCCGTGGACGGTGCCCGGTGGCGAGATCACCGACAAGCCGCGCTTCGGGCACCGCTCGGCGCAGCTGGACCCCGCGCGGCACTTCTTCACCGTCGACATGGTCAAGCGCTACATCGACCAGATCGCCAAGTACAAGATCAACCGGCTGCACCTGCACCTGACCGACGACCAGGGCTGGCGGCTGCAGATCAACAGCTGGCCGCGGCTGACCGAGGTCGGTGGCCGGACGGAGGTCGGCGGCACGCCCGGCGGGTTCTACACGCAGCAGGACTACTCCGAGATCGTCGACTACGCCGCGTCCCGGCACATGACCGTCATCCCCGAGATCGACATGCCGGGGCACACCAACGCCGCGCTGACCTCCTACGCGGAGCTCAACTGCGACGGGGTGGCACCGCCGCCCTACACCGGCATCGACGTCGGGTTCAGCTCGCTGTGCGTGAACAAGGACGTGACCTACCGGTTCGTCGAGGACGTCATCCGCGAGGTCGCGGCGCTGACCCCCGGCCCGTACCTGCACATCGGCGGCGACGAGGCGCACTCCACCACCGACGAGGACTACGTGGCCTTCATGTCGAAGGTGCTGCCGCTGGTGGAGAAGTACGGCAAGAAGCCGCTGGGCTGGCACGAGTACGGCAAGGCCGCCCCGCGGGGCGACGCGGCGCTGCAGTTCTGGGGCACCACCAACGGTGATCCGCTGCTCGACGAGGCGGTGGCGCGCGGCAACAAGGTCCTGGCGTCGCCGGCGAACAAGTCCTACATGGACATGAAGTACGACGAGAACACGCCGCTGGGCCTGGAGTGGGCCGGGTTCATCGAGGTCGCCGACGCCTACGGCTGGGACCCGGCCGACCACCTGGGCGTGCCGGAGGAGTCGGTCCTCGGCGTGGAGGCGCCGATGTTCAGCGAGACCCTGGAGACCTCGCAGCACATCGAGTTCATGGCCTTCCCGCGCCTCCCGGCCATCGCAGAGCTCGGCTGGTCCCCGAAGCGATCCCTGAACTGGGAGTCGTTCCGGGGCAGGCTGGCCGCGCAAGGCCCGCGCTGGCAGGCCGCCGGCCAGGACTTCTACCGGAGCCCGCAGATCCCCTGGGCCCAGTAGGCCCAGCGGCACCGCCGCGGGAGTCGGCCTCCTCCCCGCCGACTCCCGCGAGCGCGGTCAGCCGATCTTCGGCTCGATGACCTGCCACCAGTCGGCCAGGGTGGGGCGCTCGGCGAGGTCGGCGAAGGTGATCTGGACGCCCTGCTTGCGCCACTGCTCCACCAGCGTCATGATCCGGACCGAGTCCAGGCCCCAGTCGATGAGGTCTTCGTCGTCGGCCAGTTCGGCGGGGTCCTCGTAGAGGAGTTCGGCGACCTGCTCGCGGACCGCTTCGAGGGTGAGTTTGTCGGGCATCTTCCGGGATTCTCCTGCTGTGGTGGTCGGTTTCAGGCGACTTCGGATTCCGGCGCGACGAGGTCGCCGACCAGGTTCCGGGTGGTGTCGACGACACCGCAGTTGCGGGCCGCGTAGGAGACGGCCATGTCGTGGTCGGCGCGGGAGAAGTCGGCGACCGCGTCGGCGACGAAGAACGCCTGGACCTCCTGCTGGAAGGCCTCCGAGGCCGTCATCAGGCAGCCGATGTGGGCGTAGATGCCGGTGATGATCAGCTGGTCGCGGCCCCACTCCCGCATCCGCTCGCGCAGGTCGGTGCGCTGGAAGGCGCTGTAGCGCCACTTGGTCAGCTGGACGTCACCGGCGCCGGGCGCCAGCTCGTCGATGATCGCCTCCATCGCGGGATCGGCGACTCCGGGCCCCCACCACTCCAGCTGCAGCCCGCGCTGCTCGGGGGTCTGCCCGCCGGGCTGGGCGCAGTAGACCACCGGAACACCTGCGGCGCGGGCGCGTTCGCGCAGCAGCGCGATGTTCGGCACGACCTGGATCAGCGGGTCGGTGCCGGGGGCGAAGGCGTTGACGAAGTGCCGCTCCATGTCGTGGATCAGCAGCACCGCGCGTGCCGGGTCCGGCCGCCAGGAGACCTTGTTGGCGGGCAGCTCCTCGGCCTGCGGAACGCGGTAGGGTGCGATGCTCGGAAGCGCCACGGGCTCCCCCTTCACAATCTGTTGCGTGGAAAGTCGTTGTCAGCGGCCGAGCTTCGGCACGAGCTCGCGGCTGATGGCCTCGCGCAGGTCGCGCTTGGAGACCTTGCCGACGCCGGTCTGCGGGAACTGCTCGACGAACACCACGCGGTCGGGCACCTTGTACCCGGCCAGGCCGCGCTCGCGGACGAACTTGATGAGCTCCCGCGCCTTGGGCGCGGTGCCGCGCGGCACGACGAACGCGCAGGTCCGCTCCCCCAGGTAGTCGTCCGGCATGGACACCACGGCGGCGTCGTGCACGGCGGGGTGGGCCAGCAGGTGGTTCTCCACCTCCTCGGCGGCGACCTTCTCGCCACCGCGGTTGATCTGGTCCTTCGCGCGGCCCTCGACGACGATGTTGCCCTCGGCGGTGAACCGGACGACGTCACCGGTGCGGTAGAAGCCCTCGGGCGTGAAGGCGCGCGCGTTGTGCTCGTCGGCCCGGTAGTAGCCGCGGATGGTGTAAGGGCCGCGGGTCAGCAGGTGCCCGGTCTCGCCCGCCGGGACCGGGTTGTCCTCGTCGTCGACGACCAGCACCTCGTCGTCGGCCGAGATGGGCCGTCCCTGCGTGCTGACGATGACGTCCTCGGGATCGTCCAGCCGCGTGTAGTTGACCAGGCCCTCGGCCATCCCGAACACCTGCTGCAGCGTCGCGCCGAGCACCGGGCGCACCCGGCGGGCGACCTCCTCGCTGCACTTGGCGCCGCCGACCTGCAGCACCTCCAGGCTGGACAGGTCGTGCGAGGTCTCGGCGGCGGCGTCGAGCCACAGCAGCGCCAGCGGCGGCACGGCGGCGGTCAGCGTCACCCGCTCGCTCTCGACGAGCGGGAACACCTCGTCGGGGCTGGGCCGCCGGGCGAGCACGACGCGGCCACCCGCGTGCAGCACGCCGAAGGTGCCGGGCGAGCTCATCGGGAAGTTGTGCGCGGCGGGCAGCGCCACCAGGTAGACGGTGTCCTCGGTGACGCCGCAGAGGTCGTTGCTGGCGCGGAACGAGTAGATGTAGTCGTCGTGGGTGCGCGGGATCAGCTTGGGCACGCCGGTGCTGCCACCGGAGAGCTGCAGGAACGCGACGTCGCCGGGGACGGGTTCGTCCAGCTCGGCCGGATCTGCGTCCACTTCGGACAGCGCGGTGAACTCGCCCGCGTCGCCCACGACGAACACCTGCAGGCCCTCCTGCTTGGCGACGACGTCGGCGGCCAGCGCGCGGTGGTCGAACCCGGCTTCGGCGTCGACGGTGATGTAGGCGGCGGCCTCGCTGAACTCGCAGAAGTAGGAGATCTCGGTCATCCGGTGCGACGGCAGCGCGAACACCGGGACCGCGCCGAGCCGGAACAGGCCGAAGCAGACCTCGAAGAACTCGGCGACGTTGGGCAGCTGCACGACGACCCGGTCGCCCTTGCCGATGCCGCGCTCGCGCAGCCCGGCGGCCAGCCGGTCGGCGCGGGAGTCCAGCTCGCCGTAGGTGATCCGGCGCTCGCCCTCGACGACGGCGACCCGGTCGGGGTGCTTGGTGGCGCGCACCCGCAGCATCTGGCCGAAGGTGTAGCCCTGCCAGTACCCTGCGGCGCGGTACCGCTCGGCGAACTCGTCGGGCCAGAGCGTCACGCCTGGCAGATTCGCGATCATGGTGATTGTCCCCTCAGAGGGCCTGGTCCAGGCCCATCGCGGTGAGCGCGGTGCGGAACTTCGCCGAGGTCTCGGCGAGTTCGTCGGCCGGGTCGGAGCCGGGCACGATGCCGGCGCCGGCGAACAGGCGCATCGCGTCGTCCTCGACCTCGGCGCAGCGGATGGCCACGACCCACTCGCCGTCACCGGCGGCGTCGCACCAGCCGACCATGCCCGCGTAGTAGCCGCGCTCGAACGGCTCGGTCTCGGCGATGACCTCGCGCGCCCGGTCGATCGGCGTGCCGCACACCGCCGGGGTCGGGTGCAGCGCGTCGGCCAGGTGCAGCGAGGTCGTGGCGGCGTCGCGCAGCTCGCCGGTGATCTCGGTGGCCAGGTGCCACATGGCGTTGGTGCTGATCACGCTCGGCGCCTGCGGCACGTGCAGGTCGGTGCAGAACGGGCGCAGCGCGTCGGCCACGGCCTCGACGACCATCGCGTGCTCGCGGTGGTCCTTCTCGGAGGCGGCGAGTTCGGCGGCGCGGCGCTGGTCCTCGGCCGGGTCGCTGCTGCGCGGCCGCGATCCGGCCATCGGGTTGGAGCGGACCTGCGTGCCGCGCCGGGACACCAGCAGTTCCGGGCTGGCCCCCAGGAAGGTGCGGTCCAGCGCCGGTTGCGGGCCGTAGCTGTCGCGGGTGCCGTCCTCGCCGCGGCGCGGCAGGTCGACGGCGAAGGTGTAGCTGGCGGGGTCCGCCATCGCCAGGTTCCGCAGCACCTCGCGGACGTCGATCGATTCCGTCGAGGTCAGCTCCAGACTGCGGGCCAGCACGGCCTTGGTGAGATCGCCGTCGTCCATCCGGCGCAGCGCTCGCGCCACGCCGCGCTCGTACTCCTCGGGGGCGGGCACCGGGCGCACCGAGTAGGTCGGGGTGGAGACCGGTGTGCGCTGCGGGACCAGGACGTTCAGCGGTTCGGCGCGCACCACCTCCTCGGGCAGCACGAGGTGCGCGGGCAGGGTGCCGCCGAAGGGAACCGCTCCGACGACCATCGGGTTGCGACGACCGAATTCGACGGCGCCGTCGAGGAATTCCTGCATCCGCGCGGGTAAGTCCGAGCGCGCGCACATGGTCTTGGACATGGTCGCGGCCACGCCGCGGGCCAGCAGCACCCCGCGCGGGCTGGAGAACAGGAACGACCGGCCCTGCTCGTAGGCGGCCAGCAGGCGTGCCGCGGCGTCGTCGGCGAGAGCGTCGTCGACGGCGTCGACGTGCCCGTCGGTCTCGATCGTGGTCATGACAACCTTTCGGCGAATCGCGGGAGGTCAGGCGCGCAGCGTCGCGCCGCCGTCGACGTACAGGTCGTGCATCGTGATGTGCCCGGCCTCGTCGGAGGCCAGGAAGACGACGGCGTGGGCGACGTCCTCCGGGGTGGCGAGCTTGCGCAGCGGGATGCCCGTCTTGTAGGTCTCGGGCGTGCCGGCGATGACCCGCTCGGGTCCGTTGCCGTCGGTCCACATCCCGCGCTGCATGTCGGTGTCGGTGGACCCGGGCGCGACGATGTTGCAGCGGATGCCGTGCTCGGCCAGCTCCAGGCCGAGGGATTTGGTGAACATCGTGGCGGCGGCCTTGGAGGCGGCGTAGGCGGCCATGGAATGGCGCGGCACTCCCGCGGCGTTGGACCCGACCGTGACGATGGCACCGCGGCGCCGCGAGATCATGTGCTTCGAGACCTCGCGGCAGACGTTGAACACGCCGGTGGTGTTGACGGCGAAGGTGCGCTGCCACTCGGCGTCGGTGAGCTCCTGCACGGTGCCGACCTGCAGCACGCCCGCGACGTTGGCGAGCACCGCGATCGGGCCCTGCTCGGCCTCGACCCGGGTGACGACCTCGGTGACCGCGGCCGGGTCGGCGACGTCGGCGCGGTAGGCGCGCACCCGGTGCCCTTCGGCGGCGAGCCCCTCGGCCGTCTCGGTGGCCTTGTCGCCGTTGCGGTCCACGGCCGCGACCTCGGCGCCTTCCTCGGCGAGCGCTCTCGCCACGGCTGCGCCGATCCCCTGGCCGGCGCCGGTCACGATGGCGACCTCGCCGCTGATCCCCGTCCGGTTCATCTCGCCCTTCACTCAACTGAGGCTAGCCTAACCTTTGTCAGGCGAGCCTGAGTTTAGAACATGAAGTGGACGCGAATCTCCCGCTGATGAGGTGGCATTGATCACCGACGACGCACGGTCATCGGACGAATCCGCTGCTCGCACAGGAGTAGCGGCAGGACCCGGGCGAACCGGCGATCAGCGGACGATTCCGCGGGCGAAGCCGAGTTCCACCAGGTCCTGTGGGCGCAGCTTGAGGTGGTCGGCCAGTCGCGGGACCTCGGCCGGGGCGCGCTTGAGGATCGCGGCGGCCGATTCGGGGGCGATCACCGCGAAGTAGGCGTCGGCGGTGACCCAGGTGTCCTCCGGGGCCGCCAGCGCCAGCGCGCCGCCGGAGCCCCCTTCGCCGATGACCAGGGTGGTCACCGGGACCCGGGCGGCCGCGACCGCGCCGAAGACCTCCGCGATGGCCGGTCCGACGCCGCCGCGCTCGGCGGCGGCATCGTTGGCGGCGCCGGGGGTGTCGACCAGGGTGAGCACCGGGAGGCCCAGCCGGTCCGCGAGCCGGATCAGCCGCGCGGCGGTGCGGAATCCAGCCGGCGTGTTGGCCGTTCCGGTCTGGGCGGCGAACGCCGTGACGCGGCCGTCGTGCTCGCCGAAACCGCAGAGCATGCCCTCGTCACGGCCCCCGGCGCGATCGCCGCTGATCTCGAACCGGGTGCTGAAGTGGGCGTCGAGGTAGTCCCGGGCACGAGGCCGCTCGGCCGCGCGGGCGCGCTCGACTGCCCGCATCCCCGTCTCCGGCGGGGTCCGAGCGCCGAGCGCGGCCGGGACCGGAGCGGCTTCCGGCCCGCTCCGGTCCGGGTGCAGCAGCGCGACCAGCTCGGCGAGCACCTCCGGCAGCGCGGACTCCTCGACGATGCGGTCCACCTGGCCGTCCGCGAACTTGCCCTCGGCGCGGAAGTCGTCGCCGTCCTCGCCCGCCGAGCGCACCCGCGCGCCGCCGAAGGAGACGCGGGCGCCGGGCGCTGCCAGCACGACGTCGGCGGCGGCGCCCAACGCGGCCCACATGCCGCCGGTGGTGGGGTCGCGCAGCACCGTGATGTGCGGGATGCCGTCCTGCCCCGCCAGCAGGCAGGCGCGGGTGATCGCCTGCAGCTGCTGCAGGGCGCGGATGCCCTCCTGCATCCGGCTGCCGCCGGAGGCCACCAGCGAGATCACCGGCAGCCGCAGCTCGCGGGCGCGGGCGAAGGCGCCCACCACGCGGGCCCCGGCCTCCTCGCCGACCGAACCGCCGAGGAAGGCGAAGTCGAAGGCGATGAGCACCGCCTCCCGACCCCCGAGGCGCGCCCGACCGCAGAGCACCGATTCCCCGGTGTCGGTGCGGTCGTGCGCGCGGGCGCGCTGGTCGGCGTAGCCGGGCCAGCCGAGCGGGCCGTCGGCGGCGGTGCGCCGCGGCGGCGGGTCGAACTCGGCGAAGTCCGAGCCGATCGCCTCGACCAGCTCTCGCACGGCGCTGGACTCGCTCGCCGGGCTGGGCTCACCCATTGCCCGGCCCGGCCTGGAGTGCCTTCTTCTGGACCTTGCCCATCTCGTTGCGCGGCAGCGCGTCGCGGAAGCGGACCTCGCGCGGGCGCTTGTGCGGGGTGAGCAACCGGGCGACGTGGTCGACCAGCTCGGCGTCGGCGACCTCGGCGCCGGGGGCGCGCACCACCCAGGCGATGATCCGCTCGCCCAGGTCCACGTCGGCCTCGCCGGTGACGGCGACCTCGGCCACGGCCGGGTGCTCCAGCAGGCAGTTCTCGATCTCGCCCGCGCCGATCTTGTAGCCGCCGCTCTTGATGATGTCGGTGGCCTTGCGACCCACGATGCGGATGTAGCCGTCGGGCGCGCGGGTGGCCACGTCACCGGTGCGGAACCAGCCGTCGGCGAAGGCGGCCTCGGTGGCGTCCGGGCGGTTGAGGTACCCGCTGAACAGGTTGTCGCCGCGCACCAGGATCTCGCCGACGGTCTCGTCGTCGCTGACGGTGATCTCGGCGCCCTGCTCGTCGACGAGCTTGAGCTCGACACCGGCGAAGGGCTTGCCGACGTAGCCGGGCCTGCGGTCGCCGTCGGCGCGCACGCCGCAGTTCATGATCGTCTCGCTCATGCCGTAGCGCTCCACGACCCGCTGACCGGTGAGCCGCTCGATGCGCTCGTGCTCCACGGCGGGCAGCGCCGCCGAGCCCGAGACCAGCAGCCGGGCCTTGCCGACGGACTGGCCGATCTTCGGGTCGGCCTCGGCGTCCTCGGCGAGCCGGTGGTACATGGTCGGCACGCCGAACATCATCGTGGCCGGGCCGGAGAGCTCGTCTGCGATGGCCTGCGAGGAGAACTTGCCCAGGTGGTGCACCGTTCCGCCGAGCCGGACCGGGCCCAGCGTGCCGAGGATGAGGCCGTGCACGTGGAACAGCGGCAGGGCGTGGGCGAGCACGTCGGCCGAGGTCCACTCCCAGGCCTCGGCCAGGGCGTCGAGGTTCGCGCTCAGCGCGCGGCGCGGCAGCACGACGCCCTTGGGCGGCCCGGTGGTGCCGGAGGTGTAGACGATCAGCGCGGGCGCGTCGGCGGGCGCCTCGGGCGGCAGCGCGCCGCCGCGGGCGGCCAGGTCGACCTCGGCGATCTCCACGCCGTCGAGCCCGGCGGGCGGGGCGAAACCCGGTGCGGCGAGCAGGAGCTCGGGGGCGCTGTCACCGAGGATGTGGGCGAGCTCCCGCTCCCCCACCTTCGGGTTCACCGGCACCACCGCGACGCCGGCGGCCAGTCCGCCGATCACGGCGGCGGCGGTCTCCAGGGTGTTGGTCGCCCACACCGCGACGCGGCTCTTGCCCGCGACGCGCTCGGCGATCGCACCGGCGAGACCGGCCAGCTCCCGGTAGGTCAGGGCGCGGGTTCCGAACCGCAGCGCCTCGGTGTCGTCGGGTTCGCGCAACTTCGGGAACAGCACCTGCTACCTCCGGGTTCTCTCCGGGCAAATCTCTCACCGCCCGCAGGCCACCGCCGGACGGCAGTGGTCAACTGGCTGAGCCAACTTTTGCCGTCCGGAACGAGGGGCGTCAAGGGAATGTGGCAGAATTGGCTCAGCCAGTTTGCCTCTTGACGATCCTGGAGCGCGCCGGTGTCCGACTCCCTCCGACCGCTGAACCGCCCGCGCCTGTACGAGCAGGTCGTGCAGCGGCTGCGCGAGCACGTCGCCGACTCGGGCCTGCGCGCGGGCGACCGGCTGCCGCCCGAGCGCACCCTCGCCGAGCAGCTCGGCGTCAGCCGCGCCTCGGTGAAGCAGGCGATCGTGGTGCTGGAGGTCCAGGGCCTGGTCGAGGTGCGCCACGGCGGCGGCACCTACCTGCTGCGCGAATCCCTCGAAGTCGAGCCGGTCGAGGAGCTGGTGGAGCGCAAGCGGCGGCTGCCCGACGTGCTCGACGCCCGCGAGGGCCTGGAGACCAAGCTCGCCGAGCTGGCCGCGCAGCGGCGCACCGACTCCGACATGGCCGAGATCGACGCGGCGCTGGACGCGATGCGCGCCGAGATCGAGGCGGGCGAGGTCGGCGAGGACGGCGACCGGCGCTTCCACGCGGCGGTGACCGCCGCCGCGCACAGCGCGCTGCTGGCGGAGTTCATGCGCACCATCGCCCGCGAGATCGCCGAGAGCCGCAGCGAATCGCTGCGGCAGCCGCGCAGGCCCCCGAAGTCGCTGGCCCAGCACGAACGCATCGCCGAGGCCATCCGCAACGGCGAGGCGAAGGCCGCGGCCTCCGCGATGGCGCGGCACCTGCGCACCGTCAGCCGGGTGCGGCTGCTGGACTGGGACCCCGAAGCCTGAGCAGGACCGACGCCTGAGCAGGACCGCCTGAACGGGGCCCGGGGGCCTGATCCGGCCATCCCCCGATAGGCTGCCGCAGGTTTTCTCTCCTGGGGGTCGGCGCTGCAGTGATCGGGTGGTTGTTGGGCACGGCGGGCACCGCCGCGCTGGGCGCGGTCTTCCCGCTGGTGAACATCGAGCTCTACCTGCTCGGCGTCGTCCCCACCGTGCACTCGGTGCCGTGGTGGGCGTTCGCGCTCGCCGCCGCGATCGGCCAGGTCGCCGCCAAGACGCTGTTCTTCCTCGCGGGCAAGGGCGGTTTCGCGCTCGGCGAGCGGTTGACCAAGCGGGTGCAGAAGGAGCGCACCGGCCGGTGGGCCGCCTGGGTCGAGCGGTTCCACCAGCGCACCCAGGAGCACCCGTGGTGGGGCATGGCCGTGCTGGCGGTCAGCGCGGTTCCCGGCATCCCGCCGTTCAGCCTGATGTCGCTGCTGTCCGGCGCGGCCGGACTCCCCCTGCTCGGCTACCTCGCGGCGAGCCTCGTCGGCCGGATCGGGCACTTCCTGCTCGTCGCCGGAGCGCCGGAGCTGGTGACCTGGCTGGGCTCCTGATCTGCGGTTCTCACCCGATTCGGGCGTTCTGCGATGATCACCCGGCCGAGTCCGCCGTGCACCCAGAGTCACTTTGAGTACCGGTGAGGTCACACTCCGCGAGGTGGGTGAGCTGTCGCGGATGAGATCTTCTAACGTGCCCACCCGTGAACTTTCTGCGAACGATGCCCGTCGAGGACATCCTCTCCCGGGGTGAGCGCAGCGGCCTGGTCCGCAGGCTCACCGGCAAGGACCTCATCGGGTTCGGCATCGGCATCATCATCGGCACCGGTGTGTTCACCCTCGCCGGCATCGAGGCGAAGGACCACGCGGGGCCCGCCGTGGTGCTGTCCTTCGTCATCGGCGGTGTGGTGGCCGCCCTAGCGGCGCTGGCCTACGCCGAGCTGGCCTCCTCGGTCCCCACGGCGGGCAGCGCCTACACCTACGCCTACGCGACCCTGGGCGAGCTGTTCGCCTGGATCATCGGCTGGGACCTGCTGCTGGAGTTCGCGCTCGGCGCCGCGGTGGTCTCGCGGAGCTGGTCGGGCTACATCGCCAACCTGCTGGGTCTGCCGCAGGCCTGGTTCGGCGAGGACGCGACCGTCAACGTCGGCGCCGTGCTCATCATCGCGGTGCTCACGGTGGTGGCGGTGGTCGGCATCCGCGAGTCCTCGTGGGTGACCAACGCGCTGGTCGTGGTCAAGGTCGCGGTGTGCGTGCTGGTGATCGTCGCCGGGCTGTTCTTCGTCACCGGCGCGAACCTGCACCCGTTCATCCCGCCGGCGCAGCCCGCCGAGAGCAGCGCGAGCGCCCTGGAGCAGCCGCTGGTGTCGGCGGTGCTGGGCATGGAGCAGTCGGTGTACGGCTTCGGCGGCGTGCTCACGGCCGCGGCCATCGTGTTCTTCGCCTACACCGGTTTCGAGGCGCTGGCCAACCTCGGCGAGGAGACCAGGCGGCCCCGCCGGGACCTGCCCGTGGGCCTGCTGGGCAGTCTCATCGTCTGCACGCTGCTGTACGTGCTGGTGGCGTTCGTGCTGGCCGCGATGGTCGACTACCGGCAGATCGACGAGGGCGCACCGCTGGCGGCGGCGTTCCAGTCGGTCGGCCAGCCGTGGGTGGCCGCGGTGATCTCGCTGGGCGCGGTGACCGGCCTGACCTCGGTGATGATGGTGGAGCTGGTGACCATCGGCCGCATCGGTTTCGCGATGAGCCGCGACGGGCTGCTGCCGCCCAAGCTCTCCCAGGTGCACCCGCGCTGGGGCACCCCGCACCGGATGACCATCGGCGGTGCGGTGGTGATCATGCTGCTGGCCGGGTTCATCCCGATCTCGGAGCTGTCGGACATGGTCAGCATCGGCGCGCTGTCCGGGTTCCTCATCGTGGCGCTGGCGGTGCCGGTGCTGCGCCGCACCAAGCCCGAGCTGGAGCGCCCGTTCCGGATGCCGCTGTCCCCGGTGCTGCCGGTGATCACCGCGCTGGCCTGCCTGTACCTGATGGCGAACCTGGACGTGGTGACCTGGCTGCGGTTCGCCGCGTGGCTCCTCATCGGCCTGCTGATCTACTTCGGCTACGGGCGCGGGCACGCGCTGCTGGGGCGGCGCGACGCGCAGCGGGTCGAGGGCTGACCGACGCGCGGGCACAATCGGAGCTACGGTCGCTGGTACCGGAACCCACCATCACGGGAGGTTCGATGAATCCCGAGACGCCCGAAGCCGACGCGGTCGAGCAGGCGCGCCGAGCCGAGGACCTGCCCGACGAGGACGAGTCCGCGGCGGTCGAGATCCCGCTCGACGCGGATCCGGCCGACGTCTCCGAGCAGTACCGCACGGTCCCGGTCGACGACGAGTACGACCGCTGACCTGCTGAAACGCGCCGGGCTCCGCTTCGGGGCCCGGCGCGTTCGCGTTCACGGCAGGACGCGGGTGGGGTTGAGGACGTGGTGCGGGTCCAGCGCGTCCTTGATCGCGCGCGAGGCCCACAGCCCAGCCTCGTCGAGCTCGCGGCCGAGCCAGGCGCGCTTGAGCTGACCGACGCCGTGCTCGCCGGTGATCGTGCCGCCCAGGTCCAGGCCCAGCTGCATGATCGCGTCGAAGGCCTGCTGGGCGCGTTCGGTCTCCTCGGCGTCGGAGTCGTCGAACGCGACGACGGGGTGCATGTTGCCGTCACCGGCGTGCCCGGAGCACAGCACCTGCACCCGGTGCTGCTCGGCGATGCGCTCCATGCCGTCGACCAGGTCGACCAGGTGGCGGCGCGGGACGCAGACGTCGTCGATGAGCAGCGCCTTGCCGAGCTTCTCGTGGGCGTCGCCGACGAGCCGGCGGGCCTGCATGAGCATCTCGCCCTCGGCGGGGCTGTCGGAGACCACGACCTCGGCCGCGCCCATCGCGCGCGCCACCTTCTCGAAGGCGGCCAGGTCGGCCGGGGCCTCGTCGCCGCGGTCGGACTGCACCAGCAGCATGGCGGCCATGCCGTCGGGGAAGCCGAGGTCGGCGATCTGCTGGACGGCGGCGACCGAGGAGGCGTCCATGAACTCCAGCACCGAGGGCCGGTGCCCTTCCGCGAGGTAGCCGGAGACGGTGCGCGCCGAGTCGGCGACGCGCGGGAAGAACGCGACGGCGGTCAGCGGCTGGGCGGAGGCCGGGCGCAGCGCCACGGTCACCTCGGTGACCACGCCGAGCGTTCCCTCGGCGCCGACGATCAGGCGGGTCAGGTCGTAGCCCGCGACGCCCTTGGCGGTGCGGCGCCCGGTGCGCATCACCCTGCCGTCGGCCAGCACGACCTCCAGGCCGCGCACGAAGTCGCCGGTCACGCCGTACTTCACGCAGCACATGCCGCCCGCGTTGGTGGAGACGTTGCCGCCGATGGTGGAGATGCTGCGCGAGCCGGGGTCCGGCGGGTAGAAGAGGCCCTTCTCGGCGACGGCGGCGGCGAGCACCCCGTTGACCACGCCGGGCTGCACCACGGCCAGCTGCTCGTCGACGTCGATGTCGACGATGGCGTCCATCTTCTCCAGCGACAGCAGCACGCAGCCGTCCAGCGCGTTGGCCGCGCCGGACAGGCCGGAGCGCGCGCCCTGCGGCACCACCGGAACCCGGTGGGCGTGGGCCCACTTCAGCACCGCCGCCACGTCGTCGGTGTCGCGCGCCCGGACCAGCGCCGCCGGCGTCCCGGCCGGGCAGAACGTGGCCCGGTCCCGGCTGTGCGCCGCCAGCACGTCCGGATCGTCGAACACCCGCCCCTCGGGCAGCAGCTCCCGCAGTGCGTCGGTGGGGATCATCGCCTCGTCTCTCCCAGGCTTCGAACAGGGCTCTTACCACGGCAAACCTAAACCGCCGAACGTCCGCATCCCACCCCGGAGTGACCTTCTCCGCTCCTCCCGCCCTCGGAGACCGGATTTCGATGGAAGTCGGGTCCCCGATTTCCATCGAAATCCGGTACCCGACTTCCATCGAAATCGTCCGCACCCGGGTCAGGTGATGCCCGGGGCGATCATGGTGAGCCAGACGACGACCGGGGCGATGACGACCATGGTGCCGCCGTAGAGGGCCAGGCCCTTGAAGACGGAGTCCCGTTCCGACTCGCGGGAGTTCGCGAGCATGATGGCGCCGCTGGTGGAGAACGGGCTGATGTCGACGACCGTGGAGGCGATCGCCAGAGCGGCGACCATGCCCGCGACACCGACCTGACCGCCCGCCATGAGCGGGACCGCCAGCGGGATGAGCGCGCCGAGCAGGCCGGTGGAGGACGCGAACGCCGAGACGACCGCGCCGATCAGGCACAGCAGGAACGCCGACAGCAGAGGGACGCCGATGCTGCTGACCGCGTGGCTGACGTAGTCGACGGTGCCCAGCTCCTGCAGGACGCCGACGTAGGTGAGCACGCCGCAGATGAGCAGCACGGTCGGCCAGGTGACGTTCTTGACCGCGTCGCGGTGCGCCTGCGGGGAGATGACGCCGAGCACCACGGCCACGGTGATGGCCACCAGACCGATGTCGAGCTCCAGGAACAGCGTCAGCACGACCATCGTCAGGATGCCGACGAGGGTCAGCACCTTGTCGCGGCTGAGCTCCACCCGCTCCAGCAGCGCGTCGTCGCGAGCGGCCCCGGGAGCATCGGCGGGAACCGGTGCCTCGACGCTCCTGCGCCTGCTCAGCAGCGCGAACAGCACCGATCGGTAGACCAGCCAGTCGATGGTGCCGTTGGCGCGCGCGATGGCGAACAGGTAGGTGACGCCGACCAGCACCATGAAGATGTCGCCGGGGAATCCGCCGAGGATGTCGTCGGAGGTCATGCCGCCGGCGAGGGTGCCGACGAGGAACGCGGCGGCGAAGGCCAGCGCCCCCATGTTGACCGAGAACACGCCGGTGACGACGAAGATGGCCACCAGCGCCAGGATCGAGATCAGTTCGGCGGACATGGTCACGCCCCCGATCTGCCGGTCAGCTCGGCGATCGCGGCGGTGACCCCGCCCGGCCGGTGCGGCACCCCGGCCAGCCCCAGCCCGGCTTCGACGACGCCGAGGGTGCCCAGCAGCGTGGCGTCGTTGAACGCGCCGAGGTGCCCGATGCGGAACACCTTCTTGGCCACTTTGGACAGTCCGGCGCCGAGCGAGGTGTCGAAGCGCTCCAGGATGACCTCCCGCAGGTGGTCGGCGTCGTGCTCGCCGGGCATCAGCACCGCGGTCAGCACGCTGCTGTAGTCGGTGCCGGGCGCGGTTCCCGGGTCGCGGCACAGGATTTCGAGCCCCCAGGCGCGCACGGCGGCGCGGGTGGCGGCGGCGTGCCGGGCGTGGCGCGCGTAGACCTCGTCGAGCCCTTCGTCGAGCAGCATCGACAGGGCTTCGCGCATCCCGAAGAGCATGTTGGTCGGCGGGGTGTAGCGGAAGTAGCCCTGCTTTCCCGCGGCCAGCAGCGGCTGCCAGTCCCAGTAGGACTTGGTCAGCGTCGCCGACTGCGAGGCCAGCAGCGCCTTGGCGCTGATCACGTTGAGGCCGATGCCGGGCGGCAGCATCAGGCCCTTCTGCGAGCAGCCGATCGTGACGTCCACGCCCCACTCGTCGTGCCGGTAGTCGACCGAGCCCAGCGAGGAGATCGTGTCGACCAGCAGCAGCGCCGGGTGGTCGGCGGCGTCGAGGGCGGCGCGCACCGCGGCGATGTCGCTGACCACGCCGGTGGAGGTCTCGTTGTGCACCACGGCCACGGCCTTGATCCGGTGCTCGGCGTCGGCCCGCAGCCGTTCCTCGACGGCGCCCGGGTCGACGCCGCTGCGCCAGTCGCCCGGGATCGCCTCGGGGCGCAGGCCCAGCGAGCTCGCCAGCTCGGACCACTGATCGGCGAAGTGCCCGGTCTCGTACATCAGCACCTCGTCGCCTGGCGAGAGCGTGTTGACCAGGGCGGCCTCCCACGCCCCGGTGCCCGAGGAGGGGTAGAGCACGACGTCGGCGGAAGTGCGCGCCACGGCGCGGAGCTTGTCGAAGACCTCCAGGGCGAGGTCGGCGAAATCCGGCCCCCGGTGGTCGATGGTGGGGTTGGCGATCGCGTGCAGCACCCGGTCGGGAACGTTGCTCGGCCCCGGGATCTGCAGGAAGTGGCGACTGCTGGCAACGGACATTCGATCCTCCACGGTGAGGACGATCTTCCGGCATGTGAAAACCGCGTTCCAGTGGGTTGAATTCTGTAGACAGCGAGCCGATCATGTCAAGTGGCTCACTTCCGCCTTGACACCTGTTCCAGCTGGCCACCGCCGCGAAATCGGCAGGAAAACGCGGGAAGGACACGCAGTGCGCAACGAAGCCACCACCCGGACAGCCGCTTCCGGGCTGGCCACCGAACTGGCCCGGAACCTGGACGGGAACGTCCGGTTCGACGACTACTCCCGCCACCTCTACTCCACCGACGCCAGCATGTACCGGGTCCGGCCGCTCGGCGTCGTGTTCCCGCGCCACGCCGAGGACGTCGCGACCACCGTGCGGCTGTGCGCGCAGGCCGGGGTCGCCGTGCTCCCGCGCGGTGCCGGGACGAGCCACTGCGGGCAGACCGTCGGCGAGGCCGTGGTGCTCGACTTCTCCCGCCACATGAACCGAATCCTGGAGCTGGACCCGGAACGCAGGGTGGCGCGGGTGCAACCCGGGCTGGTGCAGGACGAGCTGAACCTCGCGGCCGGCGCGCACGACCTGTTCTTCGCGCCGGACACCTCGACCAGCAACCGGGCCACGCTCGGCGGCATGATCGGCAACAACTCCTGCGGTTCGCGCTCGGCCCGCTACGGCATGACCATCGACCACGTCGAAGGTCTGGAAGTCGTGCTCTCCGACGGAAACCCGGTGCGGCTGGGCGAGATCTCGGAGTCCGACCGACTGGCCAAGTCCACTTCGGACACCCTGGAGGGCCGGATCCACCGGCGGCTCCCGGAGATCGTCGACTCCGCCCGCCCAGGCCTGGCCGAGCAGTCCCAGCAGTTCTGGCGCCGCGCCGGCGGCTACCGGCTCGACCGGCTGGCCGAGGGACCGTTCGACCTGGCGAAGTTCGTCGTGGGCGCCGAGGGCACGCTGGTCACCGTCACCGAGGCGCTGGTGCGGCTCACCCCGAAACCGAAGGCGACCGTGATGGTCGTCGGGCACTTCCACTCCACCGCCACCTGCATCGCCGGGACCGACGCGGCGATGCGCACCGGCGCCGCCGGGATCGAGATGGTGGACAACTTCATCCTCGACCTGGCCCGGAAATCACCGCAGCACGCGCACCTCTTCGACGCGCTGGACGGCGATCCGCGGGCGCTGATGTTCGCCGAGTTCTACGGCGACACGATCGAGGAGGCCCGCGCGGGAGCCGAGGCGCTCGTGGCCACCTGGCGCACCGAGGGCCACGGCTACGCCACCCGGCTGGCCGCCACCGACGCCGAACTGGCCCCGCTGCGCGCGCTGCGCAAGTCCGGCCTCGGCCTGCTGATGGCCGCGGGCCGCTCCACCGAGCGCTCGGTGGCCTTCGTCGAGGACACCGCCGTGCCGCCGGAGCACCTCGCCGAGTACACGACCAAGTTCGCCCAGATCCTGGACGACCACGGGCTGCGCGCCGGGTTCTACGGCCACGCCTCCGCCGGGTGCCTGCACGTGCGGCCGTTCATGGACCTCACCCGCCCCGACCAGGTCGCCACCATGCGCGCGGTCGCCGAGGAGGTCTGCGACCTGGCGCTGTCCTACGGCGGGGTCAACTCCAGCGAGCACGGAGACGGCTACGCCCGCAGCGAGTTCAACCGCAAGATCTTCGGCGACACCGTCTACGAGGCGATGCGGGAGGTCAAGGCGCTGTTCGACCCCGAGGGCATCATGAACCCGGGCAAGATCGTCGACGCGCCGCCGATGACCGACAACCTGCGCGAGCCCACGATCCCGGTGGCCGCGTCGCTGGACACCCACTTCGACTTCACCCGCTACGGCGGGATGCGCGGCGAGGCCGAGCGCTGCCAGCGCATCGGCGCCTGCCGCAAGCCCGAGACCTCGGGCGGGGCGATGTGCCCCTCGTTCATGGCCACCCGCGACGAGGAGCACTCCACCCGGGGCCGCGCCAACGCGCTGGTGCTGGCGCTGTCGGAACCCGATCCGCGCGCGGCGCTGGGCGACGAGCGGCTCAAGGAGGTGCTCGACCTGTGCCTGGAGTGCAAGGCCTGCCAGCACGAGTGCCCGATGTCGGTGGACATGGCGACGCTCAAGAGCGAGGCGCTGGCCCACCACCACGCCCAGCACGGCACCGACCTGCGGAGCCGGGCCTTCGGCGCCACCCGGCGGCTCTACCGGCTGGGCGCGATGGCCGCACCGCTGACCAACCTGCTCGCCCGGCCCGGGCCGGTGCGGGCGCTGATGCAGAAGGTCGTCGGCATCGACGGCCGCCGTCCGCTCCCCTCCTTCCGCCGGGACGACCTGCTGCGCTGGAACCGCTCCCGGCCGGCCACGCCCACCGCTGCGGGCGTCACCCCGGGCGAGCGGGGCGAGGTGGTGTTCCTGGCCGACTCGTTCACCAGCCACACCGAGCCGGACATCGGGCGGGCGGCGATCCGGCTGCTGGAGCACGCCGGGTGGCGGGTCCGGGTCGAGTCGGGGGTGTGCTGCGCGCGGCCGCAGATCTCGAAAGGCCTTCTCCCCCGGGCGGAGAAGGTCGCCGGGAAGCTGGTGTCGACGCTCGCGCCGGAGGCCGAGCGGGGCGTGCGGATCGTGGGCTGCGAGCCCTCGTGCGTGTCGACGCTGCGCGACGAGCACCCGAAGCTGCTGGGCGATTCCCGGGTGGCGGGCAGCGCGGGCCTCGTCGAGGACCTGCTGGCCGAAGCCCTCGACGACGGCACGCTCACGCCCCGGCGCGGACCGGAGAAGGTCCTGTTCCACGGGCACTGCCACCAGAAGGCGGTGCTGGGCACGGCGTCGTCGGCCCGGCTGCTGCGGTCGCTGTCGGAGGTCGAGGTGCTCGACGCCGGGTGCTGCGGGATGGCGGGTTCGTTCGGCTTCGAGACCGAGCACTACGAGCTGTCGATGACCATCGGCGGCCAACGCCTGTTCCCGGCCATCGAGGGCGCTCCCGAAGCGACCGTGGCGGCCACCGGCGTCTCCTGCCGCCAGCAGGTCGCCCACGGAACCGGGCGCCAGGCACGGCACCCCGTGGAACTCCTCCACGACGCCGTCTTCGGGTGAGCCGCCCCGGCAGGGGACCATTTTTCCTCGAACCGTCCGGACAAAACGGACATGGATCTCGGGTGATTCGAGGAAATACCGCCCTCTGCCGAGCACCACCCCCGCGCGAGAGCTCCGCAGCGGCGTCGTCGGAGCGGCGGCGTCGCGGTGGTGTCGTGGGTCAGGAGGGCCAGAGGCCGAAGAGGGCGGCGAAGCCTTCGCGCCAGCTGGGCCAGGTGGGCTTCCAGCCCAGGGTTTCGCGGAGGCGGAAGTTCGTCGCGCCGCGCTGCTCGGTGAGCTGGTGGACGGTCAGCCAGTCCAGCTGGGACTGGGCCTGCTCCAGGGTCAGCGCGACCGGGGCCGGGGCTCCGGCCATGCGGGCGTAGGCCGGCAGCCATTCGCAGGACTCGGCCGGCTCGTTGTCGACGACGTTGTAGGCGCCCGGATCGCCGCCTTCGAGCAGTTCCAGGATCACCCCTGCGGCGTCCTCCACGTGGGTGAAGGAGGTGAGCCCGACCCCGTCGCCGACCAGCGGCAGCTCGCTGCCGACGACCCGCGCGTGCACATCACCACCGGGCGCGTACTGGGTGTCCGGGCCGTACAGGGCGCCGTAGCGCAGCGAGACGCCCTCGATGCCGGAGCGGGTGAACAGCTCCTCCTCCATCGAGGCCAGCGCCCGCACCAGCTCGCCCCAGGCTCCGGGGGCGTCGATCCACAGCGGGGATTCCTCGTCGAGCACGTCGTGCCCGTGCGCGCGGTAGGCCGCGGTCATGCCCTGGGCGATGAACCGGCGGGCCCCGGCCGCCACGGCGGCGTCGAGGAGGTTCTTGCAGCCGCGCTCGCGGAGTTTCGCGGTGCGCCGCAACGCCTCCTGCGGATCGGCGGCGCCGAACGCCGAGGTCTGGTCGATCACCACGTCGGGAGCGCACCGGCGCAGCTGGATCCGCAGCGCATCGGGTTCGAGCAGGTCGACGGCCACGACCTCGTCGGCGGACAGCTCGTTCAGCCGGTCGGCTCTGCGCGCCAGCGCCGTCACGTGGTGACCGCGCTCCCGCAGCTGCGGCAGCAGAGCTCTTCCGACCACACCGGACGCACCGGCGACAACCACACGCAGGGGCATTCCCCGGAACCTCGCATCTGGTCAAACGTCAGCGAGCCCCGAGGCTACCCCGCGACACCCTGCCCCATCGGGTGAAACTCGCCGGTGATCGGCGAGAGGAAGATCATCTGCGGTGAGCGGCGGACCGGCGGTCACGGCCCGCCGCTCGTCGAGGACTGCAGCGAGTCAGACGGTGCGGATGCCCGCCGCCTGAGGACCCTTGGGGCCCTGCGCGATCTCGAACTCCACGCGCTGGTTCTCCTCCAGCGTGCGGAAACCGGTGGCGTCGATGGCGGAGTAGTGGGCGAAGACGTCAGAGCCACCGCCGTCGGGGGTGATGAACCCGTAGCCCTTCTCAGCGTTGAACCACTTGACCGTACCGCTAGCCATTCCTTGTTCTCCCGTTTCTGCTGGCCGGGGTCAACACCGCGCAGACCCCTGGTTGGCAGTGCTGATCACCGGCAGCGCGCGGAGCCAGGCACCGCGGCACAAAAAAAGCGCCTGCGTTCTGGCAGGCACTCTTCCAGTACTGCAAGGACCAAAACCGCAACCACGAGTCACGCTAGCACCGTGGTAGCAGGTTGTCACACGTTGATCGCAGGCGGTCAGCATGAGACCGTACCCGGTCCGCCACAAGACTTTTCGAGTTCGAACGACGCGGTCCCCGGGTCGCGTGAACCCGGGGACCGCACCGCTGGTCGTCACGGAATGCTCAGCAGGGCCTCCCCGCTCTCCTCGGCGACCCGGTTCTGCTCGGTGCGCTGCTCGGCCAGCATCAGCGCCGCGTCGCGCGGCGTGTGCCCCTCGGTGTCCCAGGCCGCCAGCAGCAGCGGGATCTTGGCCAGCATCTCCTCGCGCAGCACCTGGAAGGACAGCACGGGATCGGCGTCGACCCGCCCGAGCAGCAGCCACCACGCCCACGCCGCGGCACCGGCGTTGGCCACGAAGTCCGGGATGACCGGAATCCCGCGGGTGGCCAGCAGTTCCTCCGCCTCGGGCGTGACCGGGTTGTTGGCCGCCTCGACGATCACCCGCGCCGCCACGTCCGGCACCCGGTCGGTGCCGATCGCGAAGGACACCGCCGCCGGGATCAGGACGTCGACCTCCTGGGAGAGCACCGCGTCGCGCGGCAGCAGCTCCACACCGGCCGGGACCTGGTCGCGGTCGATCTCGCCGAACCGGTCGCGGGCCTCCAGCAGCGTCGGGACGTCCAGCCCGTCCGGGTGGTAGAGGGTTCCGGCCGCGTCGGCCATCGCCACCACCTTCAGCCCCGCCTCGTGCAGGTAGAAGGCGGCGCCGCCACCCATCGTGCCCACGCCCTGCACGGCCACGGTGGTCTCCTCCGCGGCCCAGTCGCGGGCGTGCACCACGCCCAGGCAGCACTGGGCGACGCCGTAACCGCCGACGACGTCACCGAGCAGCAGTCCGCCCGGCACCGGTGCGTTGAGCCCGGCCCGCACCCGGCGCAGCGTGCGCTCCACGTCCGGGGACCGGCGGATGGCCGCGTGGTAGGACTGGTGCATCCCCAGCTCCTCGAACGCGTCGTCGATCAGGTGCTGCGGCACGCCGAGGTCCTCGGCGGTCACCCAGTGCGCGTCCAGCCACGGGCGCATCGCCTGGAGGTAGCGCCGGAGCACTCCCTTGGCCTGCGGGTCCTTCGGGTCGCAGTCGATGCCGCCCTTCGCCCCGCCCACGGGCAACTCGAAGACAGCGGTCTTGCGGGCCATGCCGCGCGCCAGGTGCTCGACCTCTTCCATCGTGCAACCGGCACGCATCCTGGTCCCGCCGGTGGCGAGACCCGACACCAGGCTGTGCACGACGAGGAAGCCGTTGCTGCCTGTCACCGGATCCGTCCAGGTCACCTTCATGAGCGGTTCGCCGCCGACGAGTCCCATGGGCGATACCTCCTTTCAGAGCGCATACGAGACGGGGTAACGCGATCGGGCAACGACGAGATAGGGCGGATATCCGCCCTGTGTGGTTCGTCGAAGCCGATCAGCTACGTGCTAATTCGAGGAGTCTGATCGTGAGGAGAAGGTCCGCAGACCGGGTCGGACGCGGAAAGCTCTTCAACTCGGTTCGCATGAGTCCACCTCCCGCGTCCGCCCAATGGCTCGAAGCTAAGGCCGGGGGTGAGAGATTGTCAACAATCGTCGGTTCGGACAACCGTTACGACGTCGGAACGGGTGCATGACGGCCGGTAAAACGGGCGTATCCGGTTGCTGCGTAACGAGATCAACTCAACCGGCCCCCGCTGGCGCCGCGTTGGTCCTAAGCTTCCCCCCGAAGGCGCTCGTGATGCCTTCGCCCCCGATTCCGCGAATCCGACATCCCGGAGCGGAAGGGTCGAATCCGGACTCGGGGAACGGCGTGCACCGCCTCGCTGCACGACTGGAAGGATGGGAGTCATGAGCCAACCTGAGCCGCCGGGATCGCTGGATGAAGCCACGCAGCAGCAGTTGATCCAGGAGATCGGCCGGGTGATCGTGCGCGCGCTTCC
The DNA here is from genome assembly GCF_029952525.1 of Saccharopolyspora ipomoeae. GTDB lineage: Bacteria > Actinomycetota > Actinomycetes > Mycobacteriales > Pseudonocardiaceae > Saccharopolyspora > Saccharopolyspora ipomoeae. The sequence continues at coordinate 24,509 of NZ_JASAOF010000006.1, read as the reverse complement.
ACCCGGCTGGCACGAGTCCACGACGGAGTACCGCTCCCTCGGCGGCCACGTCGAGACGGTGTGCCGGTTGATCGCGCCCAACGGCAGCGCGATCCCGCTCGCCGCGCCCCCGGAAGCGGGTCCGCTGTTCGAGCGGCTGCGGCGCGGCATGTACCAGCCCGATCGGGGCACCTGGGTCAGCGCGGTCTACCGGCTGCAGCGGCCCGGCAGCTACGCGGTCGACTTCAACGGCGACCGCGAACCCGAATGGCAGACCCCTCCCCCACCCTCAGCCCGCGCGGAGGAGCTGCGGCTGCACCCGCGCCCGGCGGCCGCCACCCCGCAGTGGCTCGCCGGCGAGGCCGCCCCGCAGGTCGGATCGCCGCAACCCGGGCCCCCGCAGGCCGGTGGCCCGCAGCTGCGCACCGCGGAGGTCTTCGACGACCGCGGCAACCCGATCACCGAGCGTGCCGAGATCGGTCGCGCGGAGGCCGATCGAGTGGCGGAGTACTTGGAGACGGCCCCGGTCGTGCTGGCCGCGCGCAGCTACGACGACGACCGGCTGGACCGGCAGCGCACCGGCGCGGTGCCGATGACCTTCCACACCGACGGGACCTGGATCTGGCCGGGCGCGGTGGCCTACTACCTGCGTCAGCACGGCGTGGCGCCGGAGCCCGACCTGCTCAACCACATCCGCGCCCGGGGCTTCCAGCTCCCGGAGGTCACCGAACCGCAGCGCGAACGCGCCGTCGCCGCCATCACCGGCGAGCGCGTCTAGGCCGTCTGTCCGGAACTGACCGGCGCCACCGCACCGACCTGCTGCGACAATCAGCTCATGGTCGGTGAGGTGGCGTTCTTGGGTGGCCCGGTGGCCACGATGGACGCCGCGCGGTCGTTCACCGATGCGGTGCTGGTGCGCGACGGCCGGATCGCGGCCGTCGGTGCGGAGGCGGTGCGCGAGCGGATCGGCCCGCGCACCGACGTGATCTCGCTGCGCGGCCGGTTGCTGCTGCCGGGGTTCCACGACGCGCACGTGCACCCGGTCTTCGGCGGCCTGCTGCACGGGCGCTGCGACCTCTCGGGGGCCGAGTCGGCGGCCGATTGCCTGCGGCTGATCGCCGAGCACCTCGCCGCCCGCCCGGACTCGCCGTGGCTGCTCGGCGGCGGCTGGGACGTGGCGCAGTTCCCGGGCGGGACGCCGACGCGGCGGGCGCTGGACTCGGTGACCGGGGACCGGCCCGCGTACCTGGTCAACCGCGATCACCACGGTGCGTGGGTGAACTCGGTGGCGCTGCGGCTGGCCGGCATCGGCCGGGACACGCCGGATCCGCCGGACGGGCGCATCGAACGCGACCCGGCCGGGCGTCCCGACGGCACCCTGCACGAGGGCGCGACCCGCCTGATGGAGCACGTGCTGCCGGTCACCGGCGCCCAGGAGCACCTCGACGCCCTGGCCGAGGGGCAGCGGCACCTGCACGCGCGCGGGGTGACGTCGTGGCACGACGCGATCATCGGCCGCTACCTGGGCTACGACGACCTGCTGAGCACGTACGTCACCGCGGACGAGCGGGGGCTGCTGACCGGCAAGGTGCGGGGCGCGCTGTGGTGGGACCGCGATCGCGGCCCGGAGCAGGTGCCGGATCTGGTGGAGCGCCGCAAGCGGGCGCGGGGCAAGCGGTTCCGGGCCGAGACGGTCAAGATCATGCAGGACGGGGTGTGCGAGAACGCCACGGCCGCGCTGCGCCTGCCCTACCTGGGGCGGGATGGTCGTGGTCTGTCGTTCGTGTCCCCGGAGGCGCTGGCGGAGGTGGTGCCCGCGCTGACCGCCGAGGGCTTCCAGCTGCACTTCCACGCGGTCGGCGATCGAGCGGTGCGCGACGCGCTGGACGCGGTCCGCGGGAGCGATCCCGCGCTGCGTCACCAGATCGCTCACGTCCAGGTGGTCCATCCGGGCGATCTCCCCCGCTTCCGGGAACTCGGGGTGGCCGCGACGATCCAGCCGCGCTGGGCGGTCCAGGACGCGGCGATGACAGAGCTGACCGCGCCCCGGCTCGGCCACACCCGCACCTCGTGGCAGTACCCGTTCCGCTCGCTGCGCGCGGCGGGCGCGGTGCTGGCGGTGGGCAGCGACTGGCCGGTGTCGGAGGCCGATCCGATGCTGGGCGTCCACGTGGCGGTCAACCGCTGCGAGCCCGGCTCGGACGATGCCCTCTGCCCGGGCGAATCGCTGCAGCTCGTCGACGCGCTGGCGGCCTGCACGGCGGGCGGGGCGTGGGTGAACCACGTCGAGGGCAGCACCGGCACGATCGAGGTCGGCAAGGCCGCCGACCTGGTGCTGCTCGACGCCGATCCGTTCGCGCTGCCTGCGGCGGAGATCGCGTCCTGCGGGGTGGATCTGACGATGGTGGACGGTGTGATCGTGCACCATCGGTGATCTTGGGACTGGGCCGGCCGGGCGATGTCACATCCCGATCGTGTGCCAACCGCGGGCAGGCATTGGCCGCGCTGCGCGGGACTGGTTGCGTCTGCGGCGACGGTGCACATCCCTTGGGAGGCCGCTGACCCATGTCGTTCCGACTGCCCGAGTTCTACCTGTCCTACCCGGCCCGCCTGAACCCGAACCTGCAACGCGCGCGCGAGCACACCAAGCAGTGGGCCCGGCGCATGGAGATGATCGACGTCCCGCAGCAGGGCAAGGAGATCTGGACCGAGGCCGACCTGGATCGCGACGACTACGCGCTGCTGTGCGCCTACACCCACCCCGATTGCGACGGTGACGAGCTGGACCTGGTCACCGACTGGTACGTGTGGGTGTTCTACTTCGACGACCACTTCGTCGAGCTCTACAAGCGCGATCCGGACCTCACCGCGGCGCGCGAGCACCTCGACCGGTTGCGCGCGTTCATGCCGGTGGAGGGGGAGATCACCGAGGAGCCGACGAACCCGGTGGAGGCGGGTCTGGCGGATCTGTGGCGGCGCACGGTGCCGTCGATGAGCGTCGACTGGCGCCGCCGGTTCGCCGAGAGCACCAAGGCGCTGCTGGACGAGTCCCTGTGGGAGCTGCACAACATCAGCGAGGGCCGGCTGTCCAACCCCATCGAGTACATCGAGATGCGCCGCAAGGTCGGCGGCGCCCCGTGGTCGGCGAACCTGGTCGAGCACGCGGTGGGGATGGAGGTCCCGGCGGAACTCGCCGGGACCCGGCCGCTGAAGGTCCTGCGGGACACGTTCTCCGACGCGGTGCACCTGCGCAACGACCTGTTCTCCTACGAGCGCGAGGTCACCGACGAGGGCGAGCTGAGCAACGGCGTGCTGGTCTTCGAGCGGTTCCTGGGCATCGACACGCAGGAGGCCGCCGAGATCGTCAACGACCTGCTGACCTCGCGGATGCACCAGTTCGAGCACACCGCGGTCACCGAGATCCCGAGACTGCTGGAGGAGCACGGGGTGGATCCGGCCGGGCGGTTCGCGGTGCTGGGCTACGCCAAGGGCTTGCAGGACTGGCAGTCCGGCGGGCACGAGTGGCACATGGCCTCCGGCCGCTACCCCGAGGGCGGTGGGTCGACGGCGGTGCTGGGCGGGCCGACGGGCTTGGGGACGGCGGGGGCCTACATCGCCAAGTCGCTGGCATCGACCGCGCCGCAACGCTTTCGGAGCTTCAACCACGTCCCGTACCAACCGGTGGGCCCGGTGCGGCGGCCGCAGCTGGAGGTGCCGTTCGAGCTGCGGTTGTGCTCGCACCTGGACGTCGCCCGCGAGCACGCGGTGGACTGGTCGCGCGAGATGGGCATGTTCACCGAGGTCCAGCCGGTGTGGGACGAGGCGGCGGTGCGGTTCAACGACCTGCCGCTGTGCGCCGCCGGGCTCGACCCGGACGCGAGCCTGGAGGAGCTGGACCTGGCCTCGCACTGGCTGGTGTGGGGCACCTACGGCGACGACCTCTACCCGCAGCGGTACGGCCACGCCCGCGACATCACCGGCGCGAAGGCGCAGAACCAGCGGTTGAAGCAGATCATGACCGACTCGGGCGAGCCCGGGATCGTGCCGGTGAACATGATGGAGCGCGGTCTGGCGGACCTGTGGCGGCGCACGACGGCACCGATGAACGCCCGGGAGCGGGCGTCGTTGCGGGACGCGGTCGAGGTGATGATCGACAGCTGGGTGTGGGAGCTGGACAACCAGGCGCTCAACCACATCCCGGATCCGGTGGACTACGTGGAGATGCGGCGGGCGACGTTCGGTTCGGACATGACGATCAGCCTGGCCCGCTTCTCGCACGGTGACGTGGTGCCGCCGGAGCTGTACGAGACCCGCGCGGTGCAGAACCTGGAGAACTCGGCGATCGACTGCGCGACGCTGCTCAACGATGTGTTCTCCTACCGCAAGGAGATCGAGTTCGAGGGCGAGGTGCACAACGCGGTCCTGGTGGTGCAGAACTTCCTGGACTGCGACCAGGACCGCGCGTTCGAGATCGTGCACGAGCTGTTCAACGCCAGGATGGAGCAGTTCCGGCACGTCATCGACGTGGAACTGCCCGCCCTGTACGAGGAGCGCCAGGTCTCGCCGGAGGCGCAGAAGGCGTTGAACGAGCACGCCGAGGAGCTCCAGGACTGGCTGGCCGGCATCCTCAACTGGCACGAGCAGGTGGCCCGCTACCGCGACGAGGAGTTGCGGCACAACGCCCCGCTGAGCGGGATCCGGTCGCTCTACGCGCCTTCGACGCCGTGGGATCCCGTGCTGGGCTGAGCGAGGGCCCGCCAGGCGGCTTCTCCGATGGCGGCGGCGGCTTCGACGCCGTCGCCGCCTCGGTAGCCCTTCGTGGACACCGGGTCGGTGAGCTGGTCGATGAGCACGGCGAGCACGACCTGCGGGGTGTCGTCGGTGCTGAGCAGCGCGACGTCGTGGCGCAGTCCCTTGATCTCGCCGGTCTTGTTCCAGCAGCGCGCGTTCCCGGGCAGCCGCAACGGGATTCGGTCCACGACCTGCTGGCGCGCGAGCACGCCCAGCGCGTGCTCGGTCTCGGTCGGGGGCAAGGCATCGCCTGCGGCGAGGGCGGCCATGACGCGCGCCTGGTCGAGCGCGGTGGTCCGCAGGACGCCGGGTGCCTCGGTGTCCATGATGTGCCGTTCGACGCGCGTTCCCGCGCAGCCCAGATCCGCGATGCACTCGGCGATCGCGGGAAATCCGACCTCGTCGATGACGGCGTTGGTGGCCCCGTTGTCGCTGACGACGATCATGAGCGCGATCAGGTCCCGCAAGGAAACCGAAGCGACGCTGGGCATCTCGAACAGCACCCCGGTCCCCCGGGTCCGCTCGCGCGGCAGCTCCACGAGCCGATCCAGGTCGAGCCGCCCGTCAGCCACGGCTCGCAACGCCGCGATCATCACCAGCACCTTGATGGTGCTCGCCGAGTGCACTTCGACCTCGGCCCCCCGCAGCACGGGCACGTCCTCCCGCAGATCCCAACAGGCGATCCCCACCCGCCCGGGAAGTTCCACTCCCGCCAACTCGGCCTCGAACCGCGCCGCGAACCCCACTCATGACCTCCTGACCGACTCTCCCACCAGCAAAGCACACGGACCCCGACCTCAACGCCCGCAACACGGACACGCGCACGCCGACAAGTGGTTCTCCACGTGCACCTCAAGCGCGTCCCACGCCAGATCCTGGCGGTCACGCCGCTCATCATCAGCTTCGAGCATCAAACTCGCTGAACGGCACCGCATGAGCGAGCGCCGTGTCCCGCCACTTCCGGTACAACGACAGGTCGGGGTCCTCCAGCTGCTCCAGGTTGATCAGAGTTCCATCCTCTTCGAAGTTGAGATGGACGACGGTCTTATCATCGAACAACCAGAAGTCCTGGTTCGGCAGATCCAGCTCAAGATCGGTCGAGTCGAGCATCCGGATGTCTTCTCCGGCCTCGATGTTGCCGGGGATGCCCCAGGCCATCTGGTATCGCTGGTAGATGGTGAACGGTCGGCGCACCACGCGGACGCGCCCAAGTGCCTTACCAGCCGCGAGGTAACCCCTGACTCGCTCATGCCAGGCGGAGTTGTGGCCCTCGGGTTTGGGCTCTCCGGCCTTCCACCGATCGAAACCGGCTCTCTCCCTGGGCATCGTGTAAGTCGGCTGGCACTCGAACCGCCACGCGGTGCGCTCACACTCGTCAAAGTTCTGCAGCAGGTCGGGCACGATCATTTCTTGGCTCCCTGGAGTGCTTCTACCGACGCGAGGACGATCTCTGGCGGCACTTCGACGGCGATCTCGCCCACCCCGAGTTCGAGTCCGTCAGCAGCGCGCACGGGGAATCCCTGCACAACCGCCATTCCCGCATCGGAGAGGTACACCACCGGACAGTTGTCGAACTCGCATCCCGCAACCTTGGATAGCTTCATGGCTCCACAGATTTGCGGAGGTGACGCTATCGATCAAGCTCGTACGCGTCTTATGCACGATGTTGGGTAACGATCACCCGCTTGAGCCGCTCGGAAGGCGCATTACAGCCTTCCCAGGACCGCGAGGGCTGCTGCTGCGTCTTGGGCTGCGATGCCGACGCTGTTGTAGAAGATGCGGTCTTGCGGGGATTCTCGGGCCGGGTGATCGCCGGTGAGGACTGCGCCGAGCGGGATCAGGGCGTCGGGGGTGAGGTCGCCGGAGTCGAGGGCCGTCATGATCGGGCCTGCGTGGTGGGTGGCCGTGTCGACGTCGTCGACGACGATCGTGGTGGCGGTGCGCAGGAGGTCGGCGTCGACTTCGCGGCGGTGCGGTTCGAAGCTGCCGACGCTGACCACCGTTGCACCCGGGGCCAGATCCGAGGTGGGGACGACGGGGTCCGGGCTGAGGGTGCAGGCGACGACCATCGCCGCATCCCGGACCGCGTCGGCGGGCGTGGCGGCCGGGCGGACGTTCAGGTCGAGTTCGCTGGACAGCTCGGCGGCCGCGGTCTCGCGGCGGGTCGCGTCGCGGCTGTGGATGCGGACCTCGGCCAGCGGGCGGACCCGGGAGATCGCGCGGACGTGGGCGCGGGCCTGGACGCCGGAGCCGATCACCGCCAGCACGTCCGCCTCAGCCCGGGCGAGGGCGTCGATCGCGACGGCGCTGCCCGCGGCGGTGCGGATCTCGGTGAGCGCGGTGCCCGACATCGTCGCGGCCAACGCCCCGGTCTCCGCGTCGAGCACCAGGACCGTGGCGTTGATCGAAGCCAGTCCGCGCTCGGCGTTGCCGGGGTTGACCGAGACCAGCTTGGCGACCGGACCGTGCCGAGGCGAGAGTCGGCACAGGTACGACAGGGCGGTGTCCTGACCTGTGCGGATCGCCGTCTTCGCGGCCTGCTGCGCCTCTCGCCTGCCCAGGGACTCGAAGGCCAGGCGTTGCGAGGCGATCGCGGTGTCGTAGTCGAGGACGGCGGCCACGTCCGCGTCGGTGAGCAGCTCCATGCGCATCGACGGTGGCACACCACCCGCCTCACGGGAAGCCCCAGCATCACTGGTGCTCAGCCCGACGAGAAATCACTCTTCTGATCCTCAACAGAACACGCTCCGTCGTTCTACGGTGATCTCAGCGTTATTCCCGAGCAGGGTGATCCCCGACCTGGAAGAGGTGCATGGCGGTGCAGGCGACGTTGAGCTCCGTGATCGGCCCGGACGCCCCGGAGGTGGTCGACGGCGGAGGCGAGTACCTCTCGAAGAACCCCGCGAACCTCGACGACGTCGTCGCCAAGGTCGCCCTGGGCACCCCCGACACGCTGGTGGCCGCCACCGAGCAGGCCCAGCGGGCGCAGAAGGAGTGGTCCCAGGTGCCCGCGCCGGTCCGCGGTCGCGTCATCGCCGGGCTCGGCCGCCTGGTCGAGGCGAACAAGGAATCCCTCGCGAAGCTGGTGACCCGCGAGATCGGCAAGCCGTACGCCGAAGCGCTCGGCGAGGTCCAGGAGATCGTCGACACCTGCGACTTCTTCCTCGGCGAGGGCCGCAGGCTCTACGGGCAGACCGTGCCCTCGGAGATGCCCGACAAGCAGCTGTTCACCTTCCGCGTGCCGGTCGGCGTGGCCGTGGTGATCACCGCGGGCAACTTCCCGGTGGCGGTCCCGTCCTGGTACCTGGTGCCGGCGCTGCTGTGCGGCAACGCGGTCGTGTGGAAGCCCGCCGAGTACGCGGCCGGTGCGGCCCGCGCGGTCGCCGAGCTCGCGTGGAAGGCCGGGGTCCCCAAGGGCGTCCTCAACCTCGTCTACACCGACGGCGAGGCGACCTTCAAGGGCCTGGAGGCCTCGCTCGAAGCGGGCACGGTCAACAAGGTCGGCTTCACCGGGTCCAGCGCCGTCGGCACTCGGGTCGGCGAGCTGTGCGGCCGCCACCTGCAGAACCCGTGCCTGGAGCTGGGCGGGAAGAACCCGATGATCGTCACCGAGGACGCCGACCTGGACCTGGCCGTGGAGGGCGCGCTGTTCTCCGGCTGGGGCACGGCCGGTCAGCGCTGCACCTCGCTGGGCAACCTGATCGTGCACCGCGACGTCAAGGACGAGTTCACCCGGCGCCTGGACGAGGCGCTGCGCGCGGCCACCGTCGGCGAGCCCGGCGGCGACGTGCTCTACGGGCCGATGCTGGACCAGAAGTTCGCCGACAACTTCGAGTCCATCTTGGACACCCTGCAGCCGCACCACACCACGCTGGGCTCGGACGCCGTCGGCCGGATCGGGAACGACAAGCCGCGCAAGGGTTTCCACGGCGATCCGGCCACCGGGCTGTACTACCACCCGGTGCTGGTCGACGGGATGCGCACCGACGACCACATCTTCCGCAACGAGACCTTCGGCCCGATCGTCGGCATCACCGCCTACGACACGCTCGACGAGGCCATCGAGCTCGGCAACGCGCCCGGCTACGGGCTGTCGGCGGCGATCTACACCACCGATCCGGCCAAGGCGTTCCGGTTCCGGCAGGGTATCGGGGCGGGCATGCTCAGCGTGAACAACTCGACCTCCGGTGCCGAGGCGCACCTGCCGTTCGGCGGGAACGGCAAGTCCGGCAACGGAAGTCGCCAGTCGGGCATCTGGGTGCTCGACCAGTTCACCCGCTGGCAGTCGTTGAACTGGGACTTCTCCGGCAAGCTGCAGAAGGCCCAGATGGACGTCGACACCGTCGAGCCCGAGCTCGACTACCGGCTGCCCCCGGAATTGGGCGGGAACTAGTGCTCCCGGCCGCTGCGGAAGTGGTGGTCGTCGGCGGCGGGGCGGTGGGCGTGAGCACCGCCTTCCACCTCGCCGAAGCCGGCGCGGACGTGCTGTTGCTGGAGCGCGACGAACTCGGTTCGGGCAGCACCAGCAAGGCGGCCGGCGGTGTCCGGGCGCAGTTCTCCGATCCGGTCAACATCGAGCTCGGGCAGCGCAGTCTGCGGGCCTTCGAGGACTTCGCGCGGCGGCCCGGTGGCGACATCGATCTCAAGCAGCAGGGGTACCTGTTCCTGCTGTCGGATCCGGCCGACGTCGCCGCGTTCGAGGGCAGCGTGGCGCTGCAGAACTCGCTGGGCGTGCCGAGCCGGATGCTGACCGTCGCCGAGGCGTGCGAGCTGTCGCCGCTGGTGTCGCCGGAGGGCCTGCTGGCCGCGGCCTTCTCCCCCACCGACGGGCACTGCACGCCCGAGGGCGTGGTGCAGGGCTACGCCAGGGCGGCCCGCGAGCACGGGGCGGTGCTGCGGCGCGGGGTTTCGGTGACCGGCATCGAGACGCACGGCGGTGAGATCAGCGGTGTGCTCACCGATCAGGGCGAGGTGCGCACCTCGACGGTGGTGTGCGCGGCCGGGGCCTGGTCGGCGGAGGTCGGCGAGCTCGCCGGGGTGCGGCTGCCGGTGCGCCCGCTGCGCAGGCAGATCCTGGTCACCGAGCCGATGCCGGACCTGCCGCCGAAGCTGCCGTTCACCATCGACTTCGCCACCAGCTTCTACTTCCACGAGGAAGGACCCGGCCTGCTGGTGGGCATGTCGGATCCGGACGAGGAGTTCGGGTTCCGGCTCGGCACCGACGACCGCTGGTTGGGGCGGCTCAGCGAAGCCGTCGCTCGGCGGGCTCCGCGGGTCGCCGAGGCGGGCGTGGCGCACGGCTGGGCCGGGCTCTACGAGATCACCCCGGACCACAACGCGCTGATCGGCAACTCCGGCCGGTTCTTCTACGCCACCGGCTTCTCCGGGCACGGCTTCCTGCAGAGCCCGGCGGTCGGCGAGGTGATGCGCGACCTGGTGCTGGGCCGCACACCACCGATCGACGTCTCCGGTCTCGACGTGCGCCGCTTCGACGGCGCCGAGGTCCGGCCCGAGCACAACTGCGTCTAGGAAGGGACAACCGTGGTCGACCTGTTGCAGGAGATCGACGAGTGGGGCCCGGAGAAGGTCGTCTGCGTCTCCGACGCTCGCACCGGGATGCGGGGCGTGCTGGTCATCGACAACACCGCGCGCGGCACCGGCAAGGGCGGCACCCGCATGGCGCCGACGGTGACCGTCGGCGAGGTCGCGCGGCTGGCGCGCGTGATGACCTGGAAGTGGGCGGCGGTCGACCTCTTCCACGGCGGCGCGAAGGCCGGGATCGTCGCCGACCCGGACTCGCCCGACAAGGAAGCCGTGGTGCGCGCGTTCGCGCGGCGGCTGGCCGACCAGATCCCGGCCAGCTACGTCGCCGGGCTGGACATGGGGATGACCGAGCACGACGCGGCGATCATCCAGGACGAGCTCGCCGATCGCGGCGCGGCCGTCGGCGTCCCGGAAGCCCTCGGCGGGGTGCCCTACGACCAGCTCGGGGTGACCGGGCACGGTGTCGCCGAGGCGGCGCTGGCCGCGCTGGAGCGCGCCGGGAAACCGGTGGCCGGGGCGCGGATCGCGGTGCAGGGCTTCGGCGCGGTCGGCGCGGCCACCGCCGCGCGGCTGCACGAGTTCGGCGCCCAGCTCGTCGCGCTGTCCACCGTGGACGGTTCGGTGCACGACGCGAACGGGCTCGACGTGCCCGAGTGGCTGGCCGCGCGGGCGGAGTTCGGCGACGCCTGCGTCGCCAAAGCCGCACCCGCGCAGCGGATCGCCCAGGGCGAGGAGCTCACCGTGGACTGCGACGTGCTGATCCCGGCGGCCCGGCAGGACGTCATCGACCCGACGGTGGCCGAGCGGATCAGGGCCGGGCTGATCGTGGAGGGCGCCAACCTGCCGACCACGCCGCGCGCCCGGGAGGCGCTGGGCGCGCGGGGGGTGGAGATCGTGCCGGACTTCATCGCCAACGCCGGTGGGGCGATCGCGGCCGGGTTCGCGATGGACGCCCGGCGCTCCGCGTTCCGGCCCGAACCGGCCCGCATCCTCGACGAGGTCGCGGCCCGCACCCGGCGCAACACCCTGCTGGTGCTCGACGCCGCCGCGCGCGAGGGCGTGCTGCCGCACGCGGCGGCGCTGGCGATGGCCGAGCAGCGGGTCCGCGAGGCGATGCGGCTGCGCGGCCGGCTGCCCGTCCCCGCCTGAGGAGGCGGCGTGCTCAACCCGATTCACCTGCGCACGCTGCAGGAGTGCGTGCGCACCGGCTCGTTCGCCGAGGCCGGGCGCGCGCTGGGCTACACGGCCTCGGCGGTGTCGCAGCAGATGGTGCTGCTGGAGCGGGCGATCGGCGCACCGCTGTTCGAGCGCTCGGCCCGGTCGGCCCGCAGCACCGCGCTCGCGCTGCGGCTGGCCGAGCGCAGCCGCGACGCGCTCGGCGCCCTGGACTCGCTGGAGCGCGAGGTGCGGGCGATGGTCGTCGGCGACGAGGGCAGCCTGCGGCTGGCCTCGTTCGCCACCGCCAACTCGCGGGTGCTGCCGGACGTGCTGGCGGCGGTGATCTCGCAGCGCCCGCACGCCGAGGTGCAACTCGACGAGGGCGAACCCGACGAGGTCGTCGACGGCGTCCTCGACGGGGTGCTCGACGCGGCGCTGGTCTTCGAGTACGACCTGGACCCGCGCCAGTGGCCCCTCGACCTGTGCGCCGAGGAGCTGCTCGCCGAACCGCTGCACGTGGTCCTGCCCGCCTCGCACCGCCTCGCCGGGCGCCACCGCGTGGAGCTGGCGGACCTGGCCGACGACAACTGGATCTGCACCCGCGAGGACACCGCGGGCGCGCGGTCGCTGATCCGGCTCGCCGCCGCGGCCGGGTTCGTCCCGCGCATCACCTTCCGCAGCAACGACTACACCGTGATCCGCGACCTGGTCTCCCGGGAGCTCGGCGTCGCCGTCCTGCCCGCGCTGGCCATCCCCCGGGACCAGCCCGGCATCGTCCGCATCTCCGGCTTCCAGCCGCGACGCCGGGTCAAGGTCCTCTACCGCAAGCAGAACACCAACCCGCTGCTACCGATCGCCCTGGAATTCCTGGCCTCGTCCTGCACAGCGGCCGCGTCCGAGTGGGAGCAGTCATGACCGAACCCGTCGACGAGCACTTCGTCCGCACCGTCCCCGACCTCGGTACCGCGATTTCAATGGAAGTCGGATCTCCGAGTTCCATTGAAATCGGGTCGGACCCGGCCTCGGCCGCGGATCTGGTGGGGTTGTTCGACTCGCAGATCGGGAGTCGGCATCTCGACCTCAAGGCACGTGAGCTGGGGAAGCGGGGTGCGGGCTTCTACAGCATCGGGTCGTCGGGGCACGAGTCGAACGCGGCCGTGGCGGCGGCGCTGCGGTCGAGCGATCCGGCGCTGCTGCACTACCGGTCCGGGGCGTTCTACCTGGAGCGGGCGCGGCAGGTCGCCGGGAGCACGCCGCTGCTGGACGTGCTGCTGGGGATCGTGGCCTCTGCCGACGAGCCGATCTCGGCCGGTCGGCACAAGGTCTTCGGGCACGGCGACCTCGCGGTGATCCCGCAGACCTCGACGATCGCCTCGCACCTGCCGCGCTCGGTCGGGTTGGCGTTCGCCCTGGAGCGGGGCGCGCGGCTCGGCGTCGAGGCCGAGTGGCCGGCGGATTCGGTGGTGGTGTGCAGCTTCGGCGACGCCTCGGCGAACCACTCGACGGCCACCGGCGCGATCAACTCGGCGCTGCACTGCGCCTTCCAGGACCTGCCGATGCCGCTGCTGCTGGTCTGCGAGGACAACGGGATCGGCATCAGCGTGCGCACGCCGTCCGGCTGGATCGCCACCGCCTACGGGAACCGCCCGGGACTCCGCTACTTCACCGCTGACGGATCCGATCCCGTTGAGTGCCTTCGCGTTTCGCGAGAGTCGGCGGACTGGGTCCGGGAACACCGGGCGCCCGCGTTCCTGCACCTGCGCACGGTGCGGCTGATGGGTCACGCCGGGTCCGACGTCGAGTCGGCGTACCGGTCGCGCACCGAGATCACCGGCGACCAGGACCGCGACCCGCTGCTCGGAACCGCGAGAGCACTGATCTCACGGGGGACCCTCACCGCCCAGGAGGTCCTGGACCGCTACGAGGCCAAGCGGGCCGAGGTCGACGCGCTCGCCGAGGAGGCGCTGGGCCGCCGCAAGCTGGGCAGCGCGGGCGAGGTCATGGCGTCCCTGCACCGCCACTCCCCCGACGCCATCGCCGCCGCAGCAGCCGAGAACTCGCCGAGCCGCGCGGATTCCGGCGGTCCGCTGACGCTGGCGCAGTCGATCAACCGCTCGCTGGCCGACGAGCTCGGCCGCGACAACCGCGTCGTCGTCTTCGGCGAGGACGTCGCCCGCAAGGGCGGCGTGTACGGCGTGACCCGGGGGTTGCGCAAGAAGTACGGCGGCAGCAGGGTTTTCGACACGCTGCTCGACGAGCAGAGCATCCTCGGCACCGCGCTCGGCGCCGGCCTGGCCGGCCTGCTGCCCATCCCGGAGATCCAGTACCTCGCCTACCTGCACAACGCCGCCGACCAGCTGCGCGGCGAGGCGAGCACGCTCAGCTTCTTCTCCGACGGCCGCTACACCAACCCGATGGTCGTGCGCATCGCCGGTTACGGCTACCAGAAGGGGTTCGGCGGGCACTTCCACAACGACGACAGCGTCGCCGCCCTGCGCGACCTGCCCGGCGTGGTCCTGGCCTCCCCGTCGCGCCCCGACGACGCGGCGGCGATGCTGCGCACCTGCGTCGCGGCGGCCCGCGTCGACGGCCGGGTGTGCGCGTTCCTCGAACCCATCGCCCTCTACCACACCCGCGACCTGCACGAACCCGGCGACGACGGCTGGCTGGCCGACTACCCGGTGCCGGGCGAGCACCGCGTCCCGATCGGCCGTGCCCGCACCTACGGCGACGGCACCGACCTGACGCTGGTGAGCTTCGGCAACGGCGTTCCGATGAGCCTGCGCGTCGCCGAACGGCTCCGGCGGCACGGCGTGGCCGCTCGCGTCCTCGACCTGCGCTGGCTCGCACCGCTGCCCGCCGAGGACCTGCTGGCCGCGGCCGAGGCCACCGGCCGGGTGCTCGTCGTCGACGAGACCCGCCGAAGCGGAGGCGTGTCCGAGCCCGTGATCACCTCACTGGTGGACGCCGGGTTCACCGGTCCGATCAGTCGGGTGACCAGCGAGGACAGCTTCATCCCGCTCGGCGCGGCGGCCTACCACGTGCTGCTCGACGAGGACGCGGTCGAAGCCGCCGCGCTCAAGCTCACGCGGTGAGCTCCGGGAAGCGGTGCGCCCAGATCTCCCGGGAGGCGGCGATCGGGTCGGAGACGGTGGAGCTGGGGATGTCCAGGACGCGGGTGCGGCGGTCGGTGGGCTGGTAGCGGTCCCAGCCGGGGTCGCCGGTGGCGGCGAACGACGTCCAGGAGCGGCGGAACTCGCCGGAGAGCTCCTCGAACCCGTCCGGCACGCCGCCGAGCAGCAGCTCCAGCAGCGGGCCGTCGGTGTTGCCGAAGGTGAACGGGATGTCCAGCGCGTGGCAGGCGCCCAGCCCGTTGGGAGCCTGGAGGGTGAGCTCGTAGAGGTAGCTGCGCTCCCCCGCCGCCGCGTGCGCCTCGGCGATCCACTGCGCGGGCACCCGGAACAGCTTGTCGCTGAGCAGCGTGTTGTAGAGCCCGGCGTCGTCGAGATCGGGGTGCGCGGCGCGGTACTGGTCCATCACGCCGTCGCGCAGGTGCAGGTCGGCGGCCAGCCGATCGGGGTCGAGGCGCTCGCGGCGCATCATCGCCGTGAACAGCGTGGCCTCCTCCGCGGTGAAGCCCGCGATGAGGTCCACTCCCCTGGCGGCGCCGCCGCGCAGCGCGACCCACGGGAGTTCGCCGAGCGTCTCGCCGTCGAGGACCACGCCGTAGGGCGTGGTGTCGGACCAGGCCGCCCGGTTGCGGGTCATCTCGGCCGCGGCGTCGCGCTGCGCGGCGTGCAGCTGCTCGGCCGGGACCTTCGCGAGCTCGGCGACGGTCGGGCGCACCCCGACGGGACCGGTGATCAGCTCGGCGGCCTTGCGCGCTTCGTCCTCACCCCGGTACATCGCCGCCGGGCTCTGCGCGATCGCGCGGTGGAACAGCCCGGTGCGCGCGGACCCGGCGACCAGGGTGGCGATGGAGGTGCCCCCGGCGGACTCGCCGAAGATGGTGACGTTGTCGGGATTTCCGCCGAAGGCGGCGATGTTCTCCCGCACCCAGCGCAGCGCGGCGAGGTGGTCGAGGATGCCGCGGTTGGCGGGCGCGTCGTCGACCCAGCCGAACCCCTCGTAGCCGACCCGGTACCCGGCGGTCACCACGACCACGCCGGAGCTCGCCAGCCGCGCCCCGTCGTAGCTGCTCTCCGACGGGCTGCCCGCCAGGTAGGCGCCGCCGTGGAACCACACCATGACGGGCAGGTTCGCGGACGGGTCGGGTGTCCAGACGTTGAGCGTGAGGCTGTCGGTGCCGTCACCCGGCTTCCACGACGACGGCAGCCCGTCGGCCATCGGCGGTTGCGGGACCGCCGGGCTGAAGCGCGTGGCGTCGCGCACCCCGTCCCAGCGCTCCGGCTCGGCCGGAGCCTGGAACCGCCGAGGCCCGTCCAGCGGGGCCGCGAACGGGATCCCCTTGAACACCTGCACATCACCCGCAGCGGCGCCCTGCACCGCCCCGCTCTCGGCCCGCACCACGAATTGCATGTATCCATACAACCATCAGACGGGGTCATCCGACCACCGCCGCACCGATGATCCGCGCCGCTTCGGGGTAGGCCCCGGGGTTCGGCCCCGCGTAGTTCAAGCGCAGGAAGCGCCCGGTCGGCTCGGCGGGGAACCACTCGTCACCCGGGGCGACCACGACCCCGCGGTCCTCGCAGTCGCGCACGAGCCGGGGCAGATCGGTGCTGTCGGGCAGGCGCACCCACAGGTTGAGCCCACCCGCCGGGACCTCCAGGTGCGCCCCGGGCACGTGCTCGCGGACGGCTTCGGCGAGCAGGTCGCGCCGGGCCGCGAGCTGCTCGCGGAGATCGCGCAGGTAGGTGCGCCAGGCGGGCTGGGTCACCACGTCGAGCGCCACGGCCTGCAGCATGCCGCTGACGTAGACCGCCTCCGATTGCGTGTCGGCGAGGATCCGCTCGCGCGCCGGTCCGCGCGCGATGACCCCGGCCACGCGCACCGACGGCGCCACGGTCTTGGTCAGCGACCGCAGGTGGACGACGTGCCCGTCCTCGTCGCGCGCGGCGACCGGGGTCGGATCGGTGGTGATGCCCAGGTCGTGGGCCCAGTCGTCCTCGATCAGGAACGCGCCGTGCCGGCGCGCGATGTCGAGCACCTCCTCGGCCAGCCGCGAGGACCACTGCACCCCCGTGGGATTGGCGTAGTTCGGCTGGGCGTAGAAGGCGCGCGCACCGGTGGTCTCGAAGGCCCGCGACAGCTGCTCCGGGTCCGGCCCGTCCGGACCGGTCGGCACGGGCACCGTCCGCACCCCCACCTGGGCGGCGGCGACGATCGCACCCCAGTAGGTGGGCGATTCCACCAGCAGCGGCCGACCGGCTCCGACGAGCGCCCGGAAGAGCGCGCTCAAACCGCTCTGGCTGCCGGGGAAGACGACCACGTCACCGGGAACAGCCGTGCCGAGCTCGGCGGCGAACCAGGCCTGCAGCTCCGGAACGCCCGCTGACGGGGGACGGTCGACGACCGCGTCGCTGCGCGCGGCGCGGGTGAACGCGGAGCGGACCAGCCGCTCGGGTAGCAGTTCGCGGCACGGGTACCCGGAGTGCAGCGCGATGACGTCGTTGGGCGCGGGACGCATCGCGGCGGGCAACGTGGGCCGCGTGTTCCGCGGCGACCCCAGCGCTGCGGTCTGCCAGCCGTAGTCGTTCGGTCGGGCCGTTCTCGTCGAGCGCACGAAAGTGCCCACGCCCGGCCTGCTTTCGACCAAACCCTGGGAGCTCAGGGTGCGCAGCGCCTTCTGGACCGTCACCGGACCAGCCCCGTGCCGCGCGGCCAGCTCGCGGGTGGAGGGCAGCTTCGCCCCGGGTTTCGCGGTCGCCATCCACGCGCGGAGTTCCGCCACGATCCGGCCACTGCTATCGTCGACCATGAGAAACAATAGTAGCGCTATCGCAGTCGCACCACCGGCGCTATCACCGTCTCGGGCGGGGTTGGGCTGGGGGTTCCTCGGCGTCCTGGCGTTCTCCTTCACCGTCCCGTTCACGCGCATCGCCGTCGGCGGGCTCTCGCCGCTGCTCATCGCCGCCGGTCGCGGCGCCGTCGCCGGGATCCTCGCCGCCGCAGCGCTTCTGGCCCTGCGGCAGCGGCTGCCGCGAGGGACCCAGTGGGCGCGGGTCGCGGTGGTCTCGGGCGGGGTGGTCGTCGGGTTCCCGTTCCTCACCTCGTACGCCCTGACCACCACGCCGGCCACCCACGGCGCGGTCGTGATCGGCGTGCTTCCCGCCGCCACCGCCGTGATGGCGGTGCTGCGCGGGCACGAACGCCCGCCGAAGGCCTTCTGGGTCCTGGCCGCGCTGGGAGCGGTCGCCGCGGTGTCCTTCGCCGCGCTGCAGGGCCTGGGCGGGCTGCACCTCGCGGACCTGCTGCTGTTCGGAGCGGTGGTGTCGGCGGCGATCGGCTACGCCGAAGGCGGCCTGCTGGCGCGGGAACTCGGCGCGTGGCAGACCATCTCGTGGTCCCTGGTGGTGGCCGCTCCGGTGATGATCGCGCTCACCGCCGCCGCGCTGGCCGAGCAGCCGCCCGCCGCGACGCCGATCCAGTGGGCGTCCTTCGGCTACCTGGCGGTGGTCAGCCAGTACACCGGGTTCCTGGCCTGGTACCGGGGGCTGGCGATCGGGCCGATGACCCAGGTCAGCCAGATCCAGCTCACCCAACCCGTGATGACCATCCTCTGGGCGGCGCTGCTGCTGGCCGAACCGCTGACCTGGTCGACGCTGCTCGGCGGCCTGGCGGTCGTGGCCTTCGCCGCCCTCTCGGTCCGCACCCGCCTCCCCCACTAGCCCCGAGGTGCGCTCCTGGGCGAGGAGTTCCTGGAGGGGGACAGTTTTAGCCAGAATCACCCGGGGTTGGCGTCCCTTTTGTCCGGTCAATTATGGCTAGAACTGTCCCGTTCCCGGAGCCCCACCTCGCGTGAGGCGGCCTCGGATCAGGAGGGGTCGCCGAAGACCTTGCCGGGGTTGAAGATTCCGGTGGGGTCGAGGGCGTTCTTGACGTCGTGGTGCATGTCGATGACCTTGGGCGAGAGCTCGGCGTGCAGGCCCTTGCGCTTGAGCAGGCCGACGCCGTGCTCACCGGTGACCGTGCCGCCGAGCTCGATGGCGTCGGTGACGATGTCGTCGAAGGCGCGCTGGGCGCGCAGGCGGGCGTCGTCGTCCCCGGGCGGGGTGATGATCAGCGGGTGCAGGTTGCCGTCGCCGGCGTGGGCGATGTTGGCGATCTGGGTGTCGTGCCGCTGCGCCGCGGCTTCGATGCGCGCGAGCATGTCGGGAACCAGGGCGCGCGGGACGCAGACGTCCTCGGTGAGCAGCGGGCCGAGGCGCTCCAGCGCCGGGTAGGCGAGGCGGCGGGCCGAGAACAGCGCGTCGGCCTCCTGCTCGTCGGTGGAGCGGGCGCTCCAGGTCGCGCCGGCCTCGTCGAAGCAGCGCACCAGGGTGTCGACCTCCTGCTCGCCCGCCTGCCCCGGTGTGTCGGAGCGGCCCAGCAGCAGCACGTTGGCCTCGGCGGACAGGCCCATGTTCTTCCAGTCGTCGACCGCGCGCAGGCAGTGCTGGTCGAGCAGTTCCAGCGCCGAGGGCACCACGCCGGAGGCCGCGACGGCGGCCACCGCCTCCCCGGCGGCGACCAGCGAGTCGAAGTAGCCCACCACGGTGCGCTCGGGCGCGCGCAGGCCCGGCAGCAGCTTCACCGTCACCTCGGTGACGATGCCGAGCGTGCCCTCGGATCCGACGAACAGCCCGCACAGGTCGTACCCGGCGACGCCCTTGGCGGTGCGCCTCCCGAGCCGCACGACCTCGCCCGAGCCCACGACGGCTTCGAGACCGAGCACGTAGTCCCTGGTCACGCCGTACTTCACGCAGCACACTCCACCGGCGTTGGTGGAGACGTTGCCGCCGATGGTCGACCAGGGCGAGCTCGCCGGGTCGGGCGGGTACCACGCGCCGTGCTCGCGGCAGGCGGCGCGCAGGTCGTCGTTGACGACGCCGGGCTGCACCACGGCCAGCTGCTCGCGCGGGTTGATCTCCAGGATCTCGTTCATGCCCTCCAGCGAGATCAGCACGCAGCCGTCCACGGCGTTCGCGCCACCCGACAGGCCGGTCCCGGCGCCGCGCGGCACGACGGGAACCCGGTGCTCGGCGCAGACCCGGACCGCGGCGACGACGTCGTCGGTGCCGCGGGCGCGCACGACGGCGAGCGGCTTGCCGTAGGGCGCCCACTCGGCCTCGTCGTGGGAGAAGCGCCCGGTGGAGTCCGGATCGGTGAGCAGCACCTCGTCCGGCAGAGCGGCCCGCAGGGCCCGCAGCGCCGCGTTGTCCGAGTTGTCCACCATCGCTCTACCTCCCGCTGCACGAACCGCCCACACACTAACCCGGCGGACGAGCCGAACAGCTTGAGGCCTCAACCAAGTTCGGGGAACCGGTGCGCCCAGATCTGCCGGGACCCGCGGATCGGGTCGGCGGCCACCGAGACCGGGTCGTCGAAGATCCGCGTCTGCCGCTCCGCCAGGCGGTACAGCGGCCACCCGGGGTCGCCGGTCGCGGCGAAGGCCGTCCAGGACCGGCGGATCTCCGCCGACAGCGCGTCGAACCCGGCGGGCTCCTCGCCGAGCATCTGCACCGCCAGCGGGTCGTCGCACCGGCCGAAGGTGAACGGCACGTCCAGCCCGTGCGTCGCGCCGAGCACCCCGTCGCGCTGCGGGGTCTCCCAGGTGAACTCGTAGAGGAACCCGCGCCCACCGGCGGTCGCCACGGCTTCCGCCATCCAGACGGCGGGCATCCGGAACAGCTGGTCGCTGAGCAGAATCGTGTGCAAATCGGAGTCGGACGCGCCCGGGTAGGCCGAGCGGTACTCGGCGGCCGTCGATCCCGGCAGGTGCAGGGCGCGCGCCAAGCTCTCGACGTCGCGGGCCTCGGCGGGCAGGTCGGCCGTGAAGCTCGTCGCCTCGTCGCGGTTGAACCCGGCGATCACGTCGATGCCGTGGGCCGCGCTGCCGCGCATCGCCACCCACGGCAGTTCGGCGAGCACCTCGCCGTCGAGGACGACGTTGTAGGGCAGGTTGTTGGTCCACACCTCGCGGTTCGCGCTGATCTCGGCCATCGCCGGGGCCTGCGCGGCGTGCAGGGCCTCGGGCGGGATCCCGGCGAGCCCGCTCGCGGTCGGCGGGATCCCGAGCGGGCCGGTGATGAGCTCGCCGAGCTTGCGGGCCTCGTCCTCGTCGACGTACATCGCCGCCGGGCTCTGCGCGATGGCGCGGCGGAACAGCCCGCGTCGCCCGGAACCGGCGACCAGCGTCGCCACCGACACTCCCCCGGCCGATTCGCCGAAGATCGTGACGTTGTCCGGGTTCCCGCCGAAGGAGATGATGTTGTCGCGGACCCAGCGCAGCGCCGCGAGCTGGTCGAGGATGCCGCGGTTGGACGGCGCGTCCTCGACCCAGCCGAACCCCTCGTAGCCGACGCGGTAGTTGACGGTCACCACGACCACGCCGTCGCGCGCCAGCACCGCGCCGTCGAAACCGTCGGTGGAGGCCGTTCCGCCGAGGAACGCGCCGCCGTGGAACCACACCATCACCGGCAGGTGCCCGCCGCGATCCGGCGTCCAGACGTTGACCGTCAGGCAGTCGGTCGCGTCGCCGGGACGCCAGATCGCGGGCAGCGGCGGGATCGGCGCCTGCGGCACCGACGCGCTGTGCCGGGAGGCGTCGCGCAGCCCGTCCCACCTCGGCGGCGCCACCGGCGCCTGGAACCGGCGCGGGCCGTCCAGCGGCGCCGCGTACGGGATTCCCTTGAACGCCATGACGTCGCCGTCGGCGACGCCCCGGACGGCGCCGTGCTCGGTGCGGACGATGAGGTCCACGCCACCGTAGAGCCACTGGAAACCGGATAACGCGGACGAGTTCTCCTCGACCATCTCTCACGTCCCGTCGCAGAGTTCGGCGACCGCCTGCGGCAGCGCCTCGGCGAGCTTCTCCATGTCGGGCAGCGCGGCCCGGTTCGCCTGGACCCCGATGTGCACGGTGTCGCGGAACTGCGAGACGGCGATCGACAGCGAGTGGCCGGCGGCCAGCGGTGCGAGCGGGAACAGCTCGGTGACCTCGGCGCCGTCGAGGGCCGCGTGGAACCTCGGCAGCGGCACGTTGGTGACCATCGTGTCGAACAGCAGCGGCGCGCCCTGGGAGACCAGCGGCGTGGCGACGTGGTGCAGCAGCTGCGGCAGCCTCCCCGCCAGCACCGGGAACGCTCCCGGGCCGCGCAGCGGACCGCCGCTCTTGTTGGCGCTCATCTCGTCGCGGAGGGACTTCAGGCGCGCGCCCGGGTCGGGCTCGTCGATCGGCAGCCCGCACAGGTAGCCGGAGAGCTGGTTGTTGCCGGTGCGCGGCTGGTTGCGGCGCCGTCGGCACACCGGGATCAGCACGCGCACCGGCACCTCGGCGACGTCGGTGCCGCGGTCGGCCATCCACCGGCGCAGGGCTCCGGTGATCACCGCGAGCACGACGTCGTTGGTGGTGCCGCCGCCGTGCCGGGAGCGGATGCGGCGGATGTCGGCCAGGTCGACGGGCACCAGCGCGAGCCTGCGGGCCGGTGAGGTCGGGGCGTGCATCGGGGAGGACTGCGCCGGGATCCGCATGTTGCGCACCACCGAGGCGGCGATGCCCAGCGACTCACCGGACTTCGCCAGCGTGCCGCGCAGCGCCCCGACCAGCTTGTCCGGTTTGCCGAGGAGTCCGAGCGCTTCCTCGATCGGGTGGCCCGGGGGTGTCGCGGGCGTGTCGGTGAGGTCGGTGAACTCGTCGAGCAGCCGCACCCCGACCTCGACGGCGTCGTGCCCGTCGACCAGCGAGTGGTGGAACTTCATCAGCACCGCGAACCGGTTGTCGGCCAGGCCGGTGATCAGGTGCAGCTCCCACAGCGGGCGCCGCTGGTCGAGGGGGTCGGCGATCAGCTCGGAGGTCAGGACCGCGAGTTCCTCGCGGCCTCCGGGGCTGGGCACCTCGTGGTCGTGGACGTGCTCGGCGGCGTCGAAGTCGCGGGCTTCGCGCCAGTGGGGTTGCAGCCACGAGCGTTCCAGCCGCATCCGCAGCCGGCCGATGCGCTGGGCGCGTTCGGCGAGCAGCCGCCGCAGCCGGTCGCGGTCGACCGGGCCGTCGGCGCGGAACACCGCGACCGCGCCGACGTGCATGGGCGTGTCCTCCTGCTCCATGCACAGAAATGCCCAGTCGAGCGGTGTGAGTTCACTCCGGGTGGACGTTTCGGTTCCGTTCATCGCCTATTTCCCGTCAACGACGAATTGGTCGTTCGCGTTACGCATCAGTTTCCGATTTGCTCTCGCAGCGCACTGGAATCCAATCCGAACCCGGTTCGCAATCGGACGTTCCGGTGAATCGGCGACCCCGCGAGCGGGCCCGAACCTGCAGGTGACAAGGACATCGACGGGTTCCTTCCGGTGCTGCCGGCAGTCGGCGTGCGGGCACCGATCACCGCAGCAGTGAGTGTTTTCGGGTCGGCGCACGTGTGGTTTATTCGCAAACCGGTGCACCGTTGCACAATGGGTCAGGGTAACCGCTGACCAGCGCATCGACCTTAGCGAAGAAATGATCGGTTGAGAACGACCGCGATCGGCCACGCCGAAACTCGGAAGGGTTTTGATCGCTTCGTTCGGTACCTGTTCCGACATTCGCGATCACCCGAACGGATGCTGACGTCTCTCCGGTGGACTCGTGTAGCGGACGGCGATGACGCCCCGCACCGGCCCGGTGGCGACTACGTCTTCGGATTCTCACTCGAACGCTGGTCCGGGCAGCACGAAGCCCCGCCGCCGCAGGCGTGTCGCGCTGCGGTGGCGGGGCTCCGCGATTCCCAGCCGGGTGGTCGTTACTCGCCGGGCTCCCAGTGGTCGAGCAGGGCGGCGAAGGTCTCGAACGCCGGGGCGTTGTAGCCGTAGGGCGCTTCGAGGTGGACGCTGATCGGGAATCCGAGGTCGTGCACGCCGTCGATGACCCGCTTGTAGAGGTCGACGACCGCCTGCTTGCGCTGCTCGAAGCCGAGCTCGGCGGTGCGGGCGACGAACTCCTGCTCGGCGGCCACGGCCGCGTTGCCCGGGTCCTGGATCAGCCACTGGATGAGCTTCTTCTTGCTCTCCACGCCGGGGATGAACCCGAACGACAGCAGGATCTCGGGGCGGTGCGGCGTGGTGCGCGCGAACTCCTCGAGGAAGTCCACGATCGCATCGGAGTAGAGCAGCTGCGTCATGCCGTAGGTGGCGCCGCGCTCGCACTTGAACCCGAAGCGGCCCTGCTCGCCCTCGCGAGTGGGGATGAGGATCGAGCCGCGGTGCGGGACGACGTCCTGGAACTTGGTGAGCGCGTCGACGGGCGCCACGCCGGGGCCCTCGCCATCGGCCATGGTGCGCGGGACGCCGACGAAGGCGATGCCGTCCATGTCGGCGTCGCGCAGGGCCTGCAGGCGCTCGGTCAGGGCGGGCTCGTCGTGGAAGGCGGTGACCTGCGTGCACAGGCCGCGGACGTCGCCGCCGAGTTCCGGGCGGATGGTGCGCCAGAAGTCGATGGTGTCCATCTTGGGGCGGAAGTCGACCGGGCGGTCGCTGTCCTCCTGGATGATCCCGGGGATCATCACGTGCCGGATGCGGCCGGTCAGCCCGAATTGGCGGCTGAGCTCGGCGATCTTCTGTCCTTCTTCAACGGCCCTCTGCACACCGCCGTCGAGGTCGGGCGGAACCAGTTCGAGTGCGATGGTGGTCATGTCGGCCTCAGGTATTCCTTCTGTCGACTTCGGTCACCGCAGCGCTCGCTAGACACGCCTGCGAACCTGCACCTTGCGGCAGGGACCGTTTTCATTTCAGGAAGGTTTTTCCGACGAGGCCGGCGTTCCCGGGAACGTCCGATGTGGAACGTCCCCGGGCTCACCGACTTTCGCGGGAACCGGGGGTGGTCACCGCACGAGGGCGGTGAC
>NZ_JASAOF010000005.1 GCF_029952525.1 Saccharopolyspora ipomoeae | reverse complement strand
TCGCTAGGGTGTGGGAGAGTAAGACACCGCCGACACATTCCTTACAACGGGGCCGATTGATCCCATTCGCGGATCAATCGGCCCCGTTTTTTCGTCGTGCGGCCGTCGGCGCGTGGTCCCGGAAGCTCGGAGCGCGTCGGCGAGCTGTACGATTTGGTGAAGGCGGTTCGGTCGCGGCTGTTCAGCCCCTGCTCGGGGGCTCGGATGACGGTGCGAGCGCAGGTGGTCGATCAAGACCCCGCGATGCCGGACGCGCTCAGCCGGGGAGCGCTTCCCCGGTGCGATCTTGTGGCTTTTCTTTCTCAGGAGGTTCGGTGTCCGGTTCCGACGACAGGCGCGGCGGCCCCCGCCGCGGGGCCGGTGCCGGCCGCAGCGGCCAGGGCGGTCGCGGCAACTACGACCGCAAGCCGGGCGGCAACTCCCAGGGGCGCGGCTCCTACGGTGGCCCGCGCCGTGACAACGACGGCGGTCAGCGCCGCTTCAACGACCGCGACAACCGCGGCGGCCCCCGCAACGACCGCCGGGATGACCGGGGCGGCGGCCACCGCAACGACAGGAACGATCGCGGCGGATTCCGGGGCGACCGGGACAACCGAGGCCCGCGCGATGATCGCGGCGGCTTCCGCCGCGATGACCGCCCGCGTCGTGATGACTTCCGGCGCGATGACCGGGGCCGCGACAACAGGGGCCGCGACGATCGCCGTGGCGGTGACTTCCGCCGTGACGACCGGCGGGACAACAACCGTGGCGGTGACTTCCGCCGGGACAACCGGGGTGGCGACAACCGGGGCGGTTACCGCAACGACCGCAACCGCGACGACCGAGGCGGCTACCGCCGCGACGACCGTCCCCGCCGCGATGACCGCGGTCGCGACGACCGGGGCCGTGATGACCGGCGCGACAACCGGGGCGGCGATTTCCGCCGGGACAACCGGGGTGGCGACAACCGGGGCGGTTACCGCAACGACCGCAACCGCGACGACCGAGGCGGCTACCGCCGCGACGACCGTCCCCGCCGCGACGACCGCGACAACCGCAACCGGGACGACCGCCCGCGCCGCGACGACCGGGGCCGCGACGACCGGCGCGACAACCGCAACCGCGACGACCGGGGCGGGCGGCGCGACGACTTCAAGAAGGACGGGTTCAAGAAGGGCGGCTTCAAGCGCGACGACGACCGCCGCTCCGAGCGCCGCAAGGACGACGAGGCTCCGAAGCCCGTCGAGCCGGCGCTGCCTGAGGAGGGCGTCGACCCGTCCGAGCTGGACCCGGAGATCCGCCGCGAACTGCTGTCGCTGCCCAAGGGCGCTGCGGAGAAGGTCGCGCAGCACCTGGTCGCGGCCGGTCAGCTGATCGACGAGGACCCGGAGCGCGCCCTGGAGCACGCCCGCTTCGCGCGGCAGAAGGCATCCCGGACCCCGTCGGTGCGCGAGGCCAACGGTCTCACCGCGTACCTGACGGGGGAGTGGAGCGAGGCGCTGTCCGAGCTGCGCGCAGCGCGCCGGATGGGCGGCGGCCCCGGCCACCTGGCGATCATGGCGGACTGCGAGCGGGCGCTGGGGCGCCCGGAGCGGGCCATCGAGCTGGTGCGCAGCGAGGAGGCGCTGCAGCTCGACAAGGAGGACGAGATCGAGCTGCGGATCGTGGCCGCCGGTGCGCGCCGCGACCTCGACGAGATCGAGGCGTCCGTGGTGAGCCTGCAGATCCCGGAGCTGGACCCGAAGCGGCAGGAGCCGTGGAGCGCCCGGCTGTTCTACGCCTACGCCGACAACCTGCTGGCCGCCGGCCGCGAGCGCGACGCGTTCACCTGGTTCGTCCACGCCGCGCACGCGGACGACGAGGAGGAGACCGACGCCCCGGAGCGCCTGGAGGAGCTCGCGGTGCAGATCGGTGGCCCGGAGGTCGTCGAGGAGCTGGTCACCGAGGCCGAGGCGGCCGCGGAGATCGATGACGACGAGGACGACGACGAAGGGGACGAGTTCGACGGCGAAGCGGATGAGGATCCTCTCGCTGACGACCTGGACTCCGAGGTCGACGCACTCGATGATGAGATCGCGGCGGCTGACGAGGACGGTGAGAACGTCACCGGGTCTGCGGCCGAAGGAGGATCGCAGACGCGATGAGCAGCACGCTGCTGGACCATCACGACGTTGTGCTGCTCGATCTGGACGGCACGGTCTACCGGGGCGGTGAGCTCGTCCCGCACGCGCTGGAGTCGATCCAGCGCGTGCACGGCGCCGA
This sequence comes from Saccharopolyspora ipomoeae, assembly GCF_029952525.1. GTDB lineage: Bacteria > Actinomycetota > Actinomycetes > Mycobacteriales > Pseudonocardiaceae > Saccharopolyspora > Saccharopolyspora ipomoeae. The sequence continues at coordinate 310,973 of NZ_JASAOF010000005.1, read as the reverse complement.
CGTCCCGGTCCGCTACGTCACCAACAACGCCTCCAAGCCCGATCAGGCGGTCGTGGACCACCTGATCGGGCTCGGGCTCGACGCCGAGCGCAGCGAGGTGAGCACCAGCGCCCAGGCGGGCGCGGCCGTGCTCGCCGAGAAGTTGCCGGCCGGATCGCGCGTGCTGGTCACGGGTTCTCCCGCGCTGGAGTCCGAAGTGGACGCGCTTGGCCTGGTGCCGGTGCACGCGTTCGCCGACGAGCCGGTGGCGGTGGTGCAGGGCTTGTTCAACGAGCTGACCTACGGTGATTTCGCGGAGGCCTGCTTGGCGATCCGCGACGGCGCGCTGTGGGTGGCGTGCAACGCCGACCGGACCCTGCCGACCGAGCGAGGTCTGCTGCCGGGCAACGGGTCGCTGGTGGAGCTGCTGCGCGCGGCCACCGACCAGGACCCGGTGGTGGCGGGCAAGCCGGAGCGGCCGCTGCTGGACCGCGCGGTGTCCTCGGCGGGTGGCAGCAGACCGCTGATGGTCGGCGACCGGCTGGACACCGACATCGCGGGCGCGGTCAAGGCCGGGATGCCGTCGCTGATGGTGCTGACCGGCGTCAACACGCCCCGCGACCTGCTGGAAGCGATCCCGGCGGAACGTGCCGACCACGTGTCGGTGGACCTGCGCGGTCTGCACGCCCCTGCCTCGGAGGTCGCGATCGCCGAGCAACCGGCCTGGTCGGTGACCGTCGGGAGCAGACTTGAGCTGTCCGCGCTGGGCGGCGGTGACGAGTTCGGTGCCCTGCGCGCGCTGTGCGCCGCGTGGTGGAAGGCCGGTTCCGGCCCGGTGGAGGTCGTGGGCACCGACGACGCCGCGCGCGACGCGCTGCGAGCGCTGGAGATCGACTGACCTGACGGGAACGGCGCGGACCGTTCGGCTAGCGTGAAGGCGGCGCCGCGCGGCGATCGCGCGGGCGCCGGTGGCCCGGACCCGATGACCCCGGTCCGGTGATCGAGGGGAGAACCCGCCCATGACCTCTCCGTGGCAGCAGGCACCGAACCCGGCGATGCTGGCCCGCCAGGCCGACGACGGGCAGTCGGCGATCGACGCGATCTCGGCGGCGATGACCGAGCTCGACGAGGTGCGCGAGCAGCCCGTCGCCGAGCACGTCCAGCGGTTCGAGAACGTGCACAGCGCGCTGACCGAGGCCTTGTCGAAGGCCGACCACCTGCAGTCCCAGAACACCCCTCGGAGTTGACGAAGTGCCTCGCAAGGCGCGCCTGGACGCCGAACTGGTTCGGCGCGGACTGGCCCGATCCCGCGAACACGCCGGGGAGCTCGTCGCCGCGGGCCGGGTGACGGTGCGCGGGATGGTCGCGCGCAAGTCCGCCACGGCCGTGGAGATCGACGCCCCGGTGCTGGTCACCGAGGACGTCGACGATCCCGGCTGGGCGTCGCGCGGCGCCCACAAGCTGATCGGCGCGCTGGAGGCCTTCGAACCCGGCGGGCTGTCGGTGGCGGGCAAGCGCTGCCTGGACGCCGGCGCGTCCACCGGCGGGTTCACCGACGTGCTGCTGCGCCGCGAGGCCCGCGAGGTCGTGGCGGTCGACGTCGGCTACGGCCAGCTGGTGTGGAAGTTGCAGACCGACGACCGGGTGCGCATCCACGACCGCACCAACGTCCGGGCGCTGGCTCCCGAGGACATCGGCGGCGAGGTGGACCTGGTGGTCGCCGACCTGTCGTTCATCTCGCTCAAGCTCGTGCTGCCCGCTCTGGTCGCCTGCTCCAGCGACTCGGCCGATCTTGCGCTGATGGTGAAACCGCAGTTCGAGGTGGGCAAGCAGCGGCTAGGCTCGGGTGGCGTGGTCCGGGATCCGCAGCTGCGCGCCGAGGCCGTCCTCGACGTGATCGACTTCGCCGCCGAGCACGGGCTCGGGCTGCGCGACGTGGTGGCCAGCCCGTTGCCGGGACCGTCCGGCAACGTCGAGTACTTCGTCTGGCTGCGCCCCGGAACCGACCCCGACCACGACCGCGCGGAACGCCTGGTGGCCGACGCCGTCGAGCGGGGCCCGCAGAACTCGACCAGGAAATCACCCCGGCAAGGGAGTGGGAGTTGACCCGACGGGTGCTGCTGGTGGTGCACACCGGCAGGGAGCAGAACCTGCGCACAGCGGAGAAGGTCGCCGGTCGTCTGCTCGACGCGGGGATCGCGGTGCGGGCGCTGGCCGGTGAGGCCGACGAGCTGCGCGACAGCGCCTGCGAGGTCACGAGTCCGGACGAGAACCCGGCCGTGGGCACCGAGCTGGTGCTGGTGCTCGGCGGCGACGGCACGCTGCTGCGCGCCGCGGAGCTGGCCAGGCCCGCCGGGGTTCCGCTGTTCGGCGTCAACCTGGGCCGGGTCGGATTCCTGGCCGGCGCGGACTCCGACGCGCTGGACGAGGCGATCGCCGCGGTCGTGGAGTCGCGGTACCACGTCGACGAGCGGATGACCTTGGAGGTCACCGCGACGGTCAACGGCGAGCAGGTCGCCAGCACGTGGGCGCTCAACGAGGCGAGCGTGGAGAAGAGCAGCCGGGAGCGGATCCTCGACGTGGTCGTCGAGGTCGACGGGCATCCGGTGTCGGCGTTCGGTTGCGACGGCGTGCTGTGCTCGACCCCGACCGGGTCGACCGCCTACGCGTTCTCCGCCGGTGGCCCCGTGGTGTGGCCGGACGTGCAGGCGCTGCTGGTGGTGCCGAGCAACGCGCACGCGCTGTTCGCCGGACCGCTGGTGGTGTCGCGGGATTCGCTGGTGGCGATGGAGGTCGACCAGCACGGTCATCACGCGGTGCTGTGCTGCGACGGGCAGCGGCAGTTCGACCTGCCGCCGGGTGCGCGTGTCGAGGTCGTAGGCGGGTCCACGCCGATCCGGCTGGTGCGGCTGCACGACACCTCGTTCACCGACCGGCTGGTGCGCAAGTTCGAGCTGCCCGTGCAGGGGTGGCGCGGGCCCGCCACGTAGTCGCGGCTCGGGCACCCGGGTTCGGGCACTCAGGGCTCGAACACACTGTCTAACGATTTCGGTGGCGATCACCGCAGTGGGGCGTGTCGCGGGCCTCGGTGCCGATAGGGTGCTGTGTGTGTTGGCGGAGATGCGTATCCAGGGACTGGGCGTCATCGACGACGCCACGCTCGCACTGCACGCAGGCCTGACCGTGGTCACGGGTGAGACGGGCGCGGGCAAGACGATGGTGGTCACCGGCCTCCACCTGCTCAGCGGCGGCCGGGCCGACGCCTCGCGCGTCCGCTCCGGTGCGCAGCGGGCCGTCGTGGAGGGACGTTTCGCGACGACCCCGGACTCACCGGCGGCGAAGGTCGCCGGGGACGCCGGTGCCGAACCCGACGACGACGGAAGCCTGATCGCGCTGCGCACGGTCACCTCGGACGGGCGCTCCCGGGCGCACCTGGGCGGCCGCTCGGTGCCCAACGGCGTGCTCTCGGAGCTGTCCGAGCAGGTGCTGGCGGTGCACGGGCAGAACGACCAGCTGCGGTTGCTGCGGCCGGGGGAGCAGCGCGCGGTGCTGGACCGGTTCGCCGGGGAGCCCGTGCTGCGCGTCCTGGCCGACTACCAACGGGTGCGCGCCGAGTGGGCCGAGGCGGTCCGCGAGCTCACCGAGCGCACCGAGCGCTCCCGCGAGCTGTCCCGCGAGGCCGACATGCTGCGGCACGGTCTCGCCGAGATCGAAGCCGTCAACCCCGAAGCGGGCGAGGACGTCTCGCTGGTGGACGAGGCGCGGCGGCTCGCCGACGTCGATCAGCTGCGGGAGATCGCGGCCGGGGCCCAGCACGCGCTGTCCGGTTCCGCCGACGGTGACCCGGAGGCGCCGGGCGCGCTCGGGCTGATCGGGGAGGCCGTGCGCAGGTTGGCGTCCTCGGAGGACCCGGCCCTGCGGGAGCTGGAGCCGCGGGTGGCCGAGGCCGTCGCGGTGCTCTCCGACGTGGGCGGGGAACTGGGCGCCTACCTCGACAAGCTCGACGCCGACCCGGCTCGCCTGGAGCAGGTGCTGGCACGTCAAGCCGAGCTCAAGCAGCTCACCAAGAAGTACGCGGCCGACGTCGACGGGGTGCTGGCCTGGGCCGAGGACGCCCGTTCCCGGCTGTCCGGGATGGACACCTCGGAGGAGGCGCTGGCCGCGCTGGCCGCCCGCCGCGACGAGCTCGCCGTGGAACTCGCCGAGCACGCCCAGGCGCTCAGCGCCGCCCGCGCCGAGGCCGCCGTCGGGTTGTCCGAGGCGGTCTCGGAGGAGCTGTCCGGGCTGGCGATGGCGCAGGCCAAGCTGCAGGTCCTGGTGAGCCCCAAGGAAGCCGAGGACGGCGATCAGAACGCGCTGCCGGTCGACGGTCGGGCGCTGCACGCCGGGCCGGACGGGGTCGACGAGGTCGAGCTGCAGCTGATCGCGCACTCGGGTGCGCCCGCGCTGCCGATCCACAAGGGTGCCTCGGGCGGTGAGCTCTCCCGCGTCATGCTGGCGCTCGAGGTCGTGCTCGCCGACGCGGACACGGTTCCCACGCTGGTCTTCGACGAGGTCGACGCCGGTGTCGGTGGCCGCGCCGCGGTCGAGATCGGCAGACGGCTGGCTCGGCTGGCCCGCACCCACCAGGTCATCGTGGTGACCCACCTCCCGCAGGTCGCGGCCTTCGCCGACCGGCACCTGGTGGTGGACAAGGGCCAGGTCGACGGCGGTCTCACCAAGAGCGACGTCCGCCTGGTCGCCGATGAGCGCCGGGTCGTGGAGCTGGCCCGCATGTTGGCCGGGATGGACTCGACCGAAACCGGGCGCGCCCACGCCGAAGAGCTCCTGGAGACGGCGAACACCTACAAGCTGACCCAGGAGAAGTTCGGTCGAAAGTCCAAGGGCGGAAAGAGGAAGTCTTAAATGCTCTGTGGTCTTGTTGCTTGGCGGCGCGGGTAGCGGAACCTGACACGCCTTCTGGCTCCGGGATCCGACGCTTATGTATGCCGATACACGACACGTCGGCTGTCCTCCCCAGAAGACGTGTCAGAACCCGCGGCGGTGCCGGTTGCTTGCTCGGGGTGGTGAGAAAGCGCCTGCGGCGCTTGCCTGACGCTTGTTGCTTGTTGGGCTGAACGGCGGGTCATTCGCTGCGGTATATGACGCAGCGGGTTCGGCGTGGCGCGGACACGATCGGTGATGGGTTTGTCACCATCGGCGCATGAAAATCAGCGGACTGCTGACTCGACAGCAGGAGGAGCTGCCCGGTCTCGCCGGGGTCGCCAGGGTGGAGCGCCGCTCCGGTGATCTGCCGCGCCGGGTCCGCACCGGTGACATCGCGGTGATCGACCACGCCGACCTGGACCGCCGAACCGCGGAGACCCTGGTCGCGGCCGGGGTGATCGGGGTCGTCAACGCGGCGCCGTCGATCTCCGGGCGCTACCCCAACCTCGGCCCCGAGGTGCTGCTGGCAGCCGGGGTGACGCTCATCGACGGGGTCGGCAACGACATCCTCAACCAGGTCAAGGACGGCGCGAAGATCCGCCTGCACGAGGGCGGCGTGTTCGCCGGGGAGCGCGAGCTGGGGCGCGGCGTCGAGCAGGACGCCAACTCGATCGCCGACCAGCTCATCGAGGCCAAGGCCGGGATGGCCACCCAGCTGGAGGCGTTCTCGGCCAACACCATCGAGTTCCTGCGCACCGAGCGCACGCTGATCCTCGACGGCATCGGCGTGCCCGAGCTGACCGGCTCGCTGGAGGGCAGGCAGGCGCTGGTGGTGGCGCCCGGCTACGGCCACGCCGACGACCTGCGGCGCCTCAAGCGCTACATCCGCGAGTACAAGCCGGTGCTCATCGGCGTCGAAGGCGGCGCCGACGCGCTGCACCGCGCCGGGTACAAGCCGAGCGTCATCGTCGGCACCCCGGACACCGTGAGCACCGAGACGCTGCGCTGCGGCGCGGAACTGGTCATCCCCGCGCACCTGGACGGGCACGCGCCCGGCCTGGAGCGCATCCAGGACCTGGGCGTGGGCGCGATGACGTTCCCGGCCTCCGGCAATCCCGAGGACCTGGCGCTGCTGCTGGCCGACGCCCACAAGGCCGACCTCATCATCACCGTCGGGTTCCAGGCCACGCTCAGCGAGTTCCTCGACCGCGGTCGTTCCGGCTCCAACCCGTCGACGTTCCTGACCCGGTTGCGGCTGGGCAGCAAGGTCATCGACGGCGCCGCCGTCGCCACCCTGCAGCGCAGCCGCACCCCGATGTCGGCGGTGGTCCTGCTGGTGCTGGCGGTGCTGGCGGTCGTCGTGGTGGCGCTGCTGGTGTCCGGGCTCGGAGCCGCGGTCGTGGACCAGCTGGCCGACACCGCCGGTGTCGTCTCGGCGTACTTCAAGGGGCTGTTCTCGTGATCACCTTGCGCTACCACATCATCTCGATCGCCGCGGTGTTCCTCGCGCTGGCGGTGGGCGTGGTGCTCGGCACCAGCTCGGTCAGCGAGGGCCTGCTCAAGTCCGTCGGCGGGGAGAAGGAGGAGCTGCAGGCCCAGGTCGATCAGCTCGGCGCCGAGCGCGCGCAGTTCAAGGCCCAGGCCGACGCCGCCGACCGGTTCGACACCACCGTGGCGCCGCTGGCGGTGCAGGGCCAGCTCACCGGCCGCAGCGTGGTGCTGATCAGCTCCCCCGAGGTCGAGGACGGCCGCCGCGCGGCGATGGCGAAGCTGCTGCGCGACTCCGGTGCCGACGTCACCGGCGAGGTCCGCCTCGGTGAGGCGCTGACCGACCCGGACCGCACGGACCAGCTGCGCGGCGTGGTCACCCAGCTGCTGCCGGCCGGGGTCCAGCTGCCCACGGCCGCCGACCCGGGCACTCTCGCGGGCGGCCTGATCGGCCCGTTGACGCTGGTCAACCCGCAGACCGGGCAGCCGCAGGCGGCTGACGACGCGCGTGCCGCGGCGCTGTCCGGCCTGGCCGGGGGTGGCTACGCGACCGCCTCCGAGGGGCTGCGGCCCGCGCAGCTGGCGGTGGTGCTCACCGGCGGTCGCCTCGCCGGCGACAACGCCGCGGACCGGGCCACGGCGCTGGCGCGCTTCGCCACCCAGATCGACCGCTCCGGGCAGGGCGCGGTGCTGGCCGGGGAGAGCGGGTCCTCCGACGGCCGCGGCGCGGTCGGGGTGGCGCGGGTCGACCCGGCGATCGCCACGGCCCTGTCGACGGTGGACAACGCCGAGACCGGCGCCGGTCGCGTCGCGGTCGTGCTGGCCGCCCGCGAGCAGGCGGACCGGCAGAGCGGGCACTACGGTGTGGCCAGCAGCGCGCAGGGGCCCGTGCCGGGCACCCGCGGCGACTCGTGACCCGCGGATTCACGCCTGGTCCCGTTCCGTTCACCGAGACGTCACGGCGAACCGGCCGGAAGACCGCCGGATGGCGGTTGACCCGGCCGGTTCGCCGTTTTCGCGTAAGGCGGGTCTCGGTGCGGGCTCCGACCGCCGTGCGTTAGGCTGGAATTCCGTGGGAGCGACGGATCCAGCCGTCCTGCCAGCGCAGAAATCCAGCCAGGCGACGGCTTGACCACGGGGAGCTTTTCTTGGTGCCGCAAGCACGCACTATCAAGCACGTTTTCGTAACGGGGGGCGTCGCCTCTTCGTTGGGGAAGGGACTCACGGCGTCCAGCCTGGGCGAACTGCTCACCTCCCGCGGACTGCGGGTGACCATGCAGAAGCTCGACCCCTACCTGAACGTCGATCCGGGGACGATGAACCCCTTCCAGCACGGTGAGGTGTTCGTCACCGAGGACGGTGCTGAGACCGACCTGGACATCGGTCACTACGAGCGGTTCCTGGACCGCGATCTGACCCGCAACGCCAACGTCACCACCGGCCAGGTGTACTCCGCGGTCATCGCCAAGGAGCGCCGCGGCGAGTACCTGGGTGACACGGTGCAGGTCATCCCGCACATCACCGACCAGATCAAGGCCCGCATCCGGGCCATGGCCGAGCCCGACGAGAACGGCGTCACCCCGGACGTGGTGATCACCGAGGTCGGCGGGACCGTCGGCGACATCGAGTCGCTGCCGTTCCTGGAGGCCTGCCGCCAGGTCCGCCACGACGTGGGCCGCGACAACTGCTTCTTCCTGCACGTCTCGCTGGTGCCCTACCTGGCGCCGTCGGGAGAGCTGAAGACCAAGCCCACCCAGCACTCGGTGGCGGCCCTGCGCAACATCGGCATCCAGCCCGACGCGCTGGTGTGCCGCGCCGACCGCGAGCTCCCGGCCGACCTCAAGCGCAAGATCGCGCTGATGTGCGACGTCGACACCGACGGCGTGGTGGCCTGCCCGGACGCGCCGTCGATCTACGACATCCCGAAGGTGCTGCACAGCGAGGGCCTGGACGCCTACATGGTGCGCAGGCTCGGGCTGCCGTTCCGCGACGTCGACTGGTCGGTGTGGGGCGACCTGCTGGACCGGGTGCACAACCCGTCCGAGCGGGTGCGCATCGCCCTGGTCGGCAAGTACGTCGACCTGCCCGACGCCTACCTGTCGGTCACCGAGGCCCTGCGCGCCGGTGGGTTCGCCCACCACGCCAAGGTCGAGATCTCCTGGGTCGGTTCGGACACCTGCGAGACCGACGCCGGTGCCGCGCAGGCGCTGGCCGGGGTGGACGGCGTGCTGATCCCGGGCGGCTTCGGCGTGCGCGGCATCGAGGGCAAGCTCGGCGCCATCCGCTACGCGCGCACCAACAGCATCCCGATCCTCGGCCTGTGCCTGGGCCTGCAGTGCATGGTGATCGAGTCGGCGCGGTCGCTGGCCGGGCTGGAGCGGGCGAACTCCACCGAGTTCGAGGAGCCCTGCCAGCACCCGGTGATCAGCACGATGTCCGATCAGCACGACGTGATCTCGGGCGACCGGGACATGGGCGGCACCATGCGGCTGGGCTCCTACCCGGCGAAGCTGGCCGAGGGATCGCTGGTCGCCGAGGCCTACGGCAGCAGCGAGGTCCACGAGCGGCACCGGCACCGCTACGAGGTCAACAACGCCTACCGGGATCGCCTGAGCAAGGCGGGCGTGGTCTTCTCCGGCACCTCGCCGGACGACCGGCTGGTCGAGTTCGTCGAGCTCGACCGGGAGATCCACCCGTTCTTCGTGGGCACCCAGGCGCACCCGGAGCTCAAGAGCCGGCCGACCCGCCCGCACCCGCTGTTCGCGGCGTTCGTGAAGGCGGCGATCGACTACCGCGCGGCGGAGCGGCTGCCGGTCGAGCTGGAGCCGACGGTGGCCGAACCGGAGTCCGAGCCCGCCGGGGCCTGATCCATCGCAGGTGAGCGGCCCGCATCGACGATCACGTCGGTGCGGGCCGCGTCACGTTCGGGCGATCGGCTCTAGGGTGGTGGCTGTGGAGACCACGGGTAGCGGTGTCGCGCGCACCAACGGAGAGCACGAGTTCACCACGCTGACCAGCGAGGACGTTTACGTCGGGCGGATTCTGGCGCTGCGGGCCGACGAGGTCGGCATGCCGGGTGGCGGGCACGCGCGCAGAGAGGTCGTCGAGCACTACGGGGCGGTGGCCGTCGCCGCGATCGACGAGCAGGAGCGGGTCGTGCTGGTGCACCAGTACCGGTACCCGATCGGCCGCCGGTTGTGGGAGCTGCCCGCGGGTCTGATGGACGAGCCCGGCGAGGAACCGGTGCGCACCGCGCAGCGCGAGCTCGCCGAGGAGAGCGGGATGGCCGCCGAGAACTGGTCGGTGCTGGTCGACGTCGCCACCTCGCCCGGGTTCACCGACGAGGTGGTGCGGGTGTTCCTGGCCACCGGTCTGTCGGAGGTGGACCGGCCGGACGCGGTCGGCGACGAGGAGGCGGACCTGGTCATCGAGCGGTTCCCGCTGGCCGAGGCGGTGCGGATGGCGCTGGCGGGGGAGATCGTGAACGGGCCCGCGGTGGCGGGCCTGCTGGCCGCGCGGGCCGCCCTCGACGGTGTCGCGCCGCCCCGCCCGGCCGATGCCGAGTGGACCGACCGGCCGCAGCGGTTCGCCGCGCGGTGAAGGGTTTCGAATCGCTGCCGGCGGGACTGCGCTCCGCCGTCGGCGAGTACCTCGACCACCTCGCGGTCGAGCGCGGAACCGCGCGCAGCACCCTCGACTCCTACGCCCGCGACCTGCGTCGCTACGCGGAATTCCTGGTGACGCAGGGGGTTTCCGCGCTCGACGAGGTGCGCACCGAGCACCTGGCCGAATTCCTGGCGCAGCTGCGCGAAGGCGTCGAGGGACGGCCGCCGCTGGCGTCGTCGTCGGCGGCGCGGGCTCTGGTGGCCGCGCGCGGGCTGCACCGCTTCGCCCACGCAGAGGGCCGCATCGCCGTCGACGTGGCCCGCGAGGTCGCGCCGCCGAGCCCGCCGAAGCGGCTGCCGAAAGCGCTGTCGGTGGACGACGTGGGTCGGCTGCTGGAGCACGCCGGGGGCGACGATCCGCGCGGTCTGCGGGACCGGGCGCTGCTGGAACTGCTGTACTCGACGGGTGCGCGGATCTCCGAGGCGGTGGGGCTCGACGTCGACGACATCGACCGCACCGACCGGACCGTGCTGCTGGACGGCAAGGGCGGCAGGCAGCGGCTCGTGCCGATCGGACGTCCCGCGCTGGAGGTGTTGGAGGCCTACCTGGTGCGGGCGAGACCGGGGCTGGTGGCGCGCGGGCGCGGCAGTTCGGCGGTGTTCCTGAATTCGCGCGGCACCGGACTTTCCCGCCAGAGCGCCTGGAACGCGTTGAAAACAGCTGCGCAACGGGCGGGAATCGCTGAAACCGTCTCGCCGCACGTGCTGCGCCATTCCTTCGCCACGCACCTGGTGGAAGGAGGGGCGGACGTGCGGGTGGTGCAGGAGCTGCTCGGGCACGCCTCGGTGACCACGACGCAGGTGTACACGCTGGTCACGGTCAACACGCTCCGGGAGGTCTACGCCACCGCGCATCCGCGCGCACACCTTTCGGGGTGAGATCACCACTTGCGCATGCGCGTGATCAACCAAGGCGGTAGATCTTCATCACAGCAGAATCACGGCCATTCCACCGAGTCAATTACCGACACCACGGCGAGGCACGTTGCCGCAGCTCGTTTGAGCGACTTAGGCTGCGATCGATCGCCACCGGTACCGAAGGAGTCAGATCGCCATGTCGTTGCCGCATCCTTCCGCCGCCCGGCGGCCTCGGGGCGCGGTCGACCTGAGCATCGCCCCCGAGACCACGGGTCCTGAGGCCAACGCCGACAACCAGGACAGCCGCGGTCTCGGTCCGACCGGTCGGCCGCTCCGCCACATCCCCGAACCACCGCTGCTGGACCACCACGGTCCCGCGTCGGTGCTGGCGATGTGCAACCAGAAGGGCGGCGTCGGCAAGACCACCTCGACGATCAACCTCGGTGCCGCGCTGGCCGAACACGGGCGTCGGGTGCTGCTGGTGGATTTCGACCCGCAGGGCGCGCTCTCAGTCGGCCTCGGCGTGCAGCCGCACCAGCTAGAGCAGACCATCTACAACGTCATCATGGAGCGCGGGGTCACCGTCGACGACGTGGTGCGCCGCACCACCGTCGAGGGCATGGACCTGCTGCCCAGCAACATCGATCTGTCGGCCGCCGAGGTGCAGCTGGTCACCGAGGTCGGCCGCGAGCAGACGCTGCTGCGCGTGCTGCGGCAGTCGATCGAGGAGTACGACTACATCCTGGTCGACTGCCAGCCCTCGCTCGGCCTGCTCACCGTCAACGCGCTGGCCGCCGCCGACGGCGTGATCATCCCGCTGGAGTGCGAGTTCTTCAGCCTGCGCGGGGTGGCGCTGCTGATCGACACCATCGAGAAGGTGCGCGAGCGGCTGAACCCGAAGCTGGAGATCAGCGGGATACTGGCCACCATGTTCGACCCGCGCACGCTGCACTCGCGCGAGGTCATGCAGCGCGTCGTGGAGGCGTTCGGCGACGTCGTGTACGACTCGGTGATCAACCGGACCGTGCGGTTCCCGGAGACCACGGTCGCCGGTGAGCCGATCACCCGCTGGGCGCCGCGCTCCGCCGGAGCTCAGGCCTACCGGGCGCTGGCCCGCGAGGTGATCGCTCGATGACGCGTCGGGTCGCCCTGCCCGGAGCCGCCGAACTGTTCCGTACTACTGTTCCCCGAACGGATCAGGCCTCGGCGCCGCAGGAGGACCGGACGCCGGCCGCCCCGGTCGAGGAGCGGGGACGGCCGCGGACGGCGGGTTCCGGTCGGCGCAAGCACGATTCGAAGATCACCGTGTACGTGTCCGACGAGGAGTTGCTGGGTTTGGAGCAGGCTCGGCTCGCGTTGCGGGCGGACCACGGCATCGCCGTGGACCGCGGCCGCGTCGTGCGCGAGGCGATCGCGGTGCTGCTCTCCGACTTCACCGAGCGCGGTGCGGACTCCGTCCTGGTCCGGCACCTGCGGGAGTCCGGCGAGTGACCGATGCCGCACAACCCGCGCCCTCCGGCGCTGGGGCCGAATTCGCGCCCTCCGACGCAGGGGCCGAACTCGCGCCCTCCGGCGCCGGGACCGACGCAGCGCAGCAGGATTCGCCGTTAGTCGCACCCGAGGAGCAGTCCGGTGACGGCAAGTTCACCGTGCGGCTGGAGAACTTCGAGGGACCGTTCGACCTGCTGCTGCAGCTGATCTCGGCGCACGAGCTCGACGTCACCGAGGTGGCGCTGCACAAGGTCACCGACGAGTTCATCGCCTACACCCGCGCGCTCGGCGAGCAGTGGGACCTCGACGAGACCACCGAGTTCCTGGTGGTCGCCGCGACGCTGCTGGACCTCAAGGCCGCGCGGCTGCTGCCCGCCGCCGAGGTCGAGGACGAGGCCGACCTCGCGCTGCTGGAGGCCCGCGACCTGCTGTTCGCGCGGCTGCTGCAGTACCGCGCCTACAAGCAGGTGGCGGCGCTGTTCGGCGAGCTGGAGGCCGGTGCGCTGCGCCGCTACCCGCGTTCGGTGTCGGTGGAGGAGCGCTACGAGAACCTGCTGCCGGAGGTGGTGATCGGCGTCGACCCGCAGCGGTTCGCCGAGATCGCCGCCTCGGTGTTCCGGCCGAAACCGCCGCCGACGGTGTCGCTGGACCACATCCACCAGCACGGCGTCTCGGTGCGCGAGCACGCGGCGCTGCTGCGGGTGCGGCTGGCCGAGAAGGGCACGCTGACCTTCACCGAGCTGGTGTCGGACTGCGGGCACACGGTCGAGGTGGTGGCCCGGTTCCTGGCGCTGCTGGAGCTGTACCGGGAGAAGGTGCTGCAGTTCGAGCAGGACAGCCCGCTCGGCGAGCTGCAGGTGACCTGGGTCGGCGGCTCGCTCGACCAGGCCCGAGCCGAGGCCGAGGAGCAGCGCGCCAACCAGGAAGAGGAGGAGTACGGCTGATGCCCGCCGAGGAATCCGAGGTTCCCGCTGGGACCTCCGTCCCCGAGAGCAACGGCGAGGTTTCGACTGAAACGTCCTTCCCACCGGAGGCCGACGAGGTGGCGGAGCCGACCGGAGCCGCTGAGCCGGATGCGGTTTCCGCCGGAACCCCCGGTGATCAGGGCGAGGGTGCCGGGGACGACGCCGTGGAGGTGTCGGGGGCTCCGGATCTGACGGAGGACTCCGAGCTGGACGCCGCGCTGGAGGCGTTGCTGCTGGTGGTGGACGTGCCCGCGGGAGAGGAGCTGCTGGCCGACACGCTGGAGCAGCCCGTGGGACGGGTGCGCGGCTCGCTGCGGCGGTTGTCCGAGGGCTACGCCGAGAGCGAGCGCGGCATCGACCTGCGCTACGTCGGCGACGGCTGGCGGTTCTACTCGCGGGAGAAGTACGCGGGCTACGTCGAGCGCTACCTGCTCGACGGGCAGCGGACCAAGCTGACCCGGGCTGCGCTGGAGACTCTCGCGGTGATCGCCTACCGGCAGCCGGTGACGCGCTCGCGGGTCGCGGCGGTACGGGGTGTGAACGTGGACGGGGTCATCCGTACCCTGGTGGGGCGCGGCCTGATCGGTGAGGCCGGCACCGACCCGGAGACGGGCGGCATCCTGTACTGCACGACCGAGCTGTTCCTGGAGCGGCTGGGGCTGTCGTCGCTCAAGGACCTGCCGCCGCTCGCACCCCTGTTGCCCGAAGTGGATTCGATCGATGACGTCTGAACGCCGTTCCCCGTCCAGTGCCGCGAAGCACCCCAGCGAAGAGGGGGTGCGGTTGCAGAAGGTGCTGTCGCAGGCCGGTGTCGCGTCGCGGCGGGCCGCCGAGGAGATGATCGTCGAGGGCCGCATCGAGGTCGACGGCGAGGTCGTCATGGAGCTGGGCCGCCGCGTCGACCCGGAGACCGCGGTCATCCACGTCGACGGCAGCCGCATCATGGTCAACAACAACCTGACGCACCTGCTGCTGAACAAGCCCGCCGGGATCCTGTGCACCATGTCCGACGACAAGGGCCGTCCGTGCATCGGTGACTACCTGCGGGAACGCCAGGGCAAGCTGTTCCACGTGGGCCGCCTGGACCAGGACACCGAGGGCCTGCTGCTGATCACCAACGACGGCGAGCTCGCCAACCGGCTGATGCACCCGTCCTACAAGGTCCGCAAGACCTACATGGCCGAGGTGCTCGGGCCCATCCCGAAGGACCTCGGGCAGCGGTTGAAGGAGGGCGTGGAGCTCGACGACGGTCCGGTGAAGGTGGACCGCTTCAAGCTGGTCGACCAGAACCAGAACCGAGCGCTGGTCGAGATCGTGCTGCACGAGGGCCGCAAGCGCATCGTTCGCCGGCTGCTCAAGCACGTCGGCCACCCGGTGCAGCGCCTGGTGCGCACCCGCATCGGCGACGTCCAGCTCACCACCGAGCGGCAGGGCGCCATCCGGCCGCTCAACCGCCAGGAGATCAGCTCGCTGTACAAGATCGTCGGCATGTGACGCGCTGAGAACGTCGGAAGCCGCGGCCGGGAACGCTCCCGACCGCGGCTTCCGCGCATCTCAGGCCGCCTGGGGCTTGCGGGTCAGCACCGCGCGGGCCAGGGGTTCCACGACGCGAGCGGCGACCGGTCCGAGGATCGCCATGAGCAGCACGTAGGCGGTGGACAGGGCCGCCATCTCGCCGTTCACCGCGCCGGAGGACACCGCCAGACCCGCGATGACGATGGAGAACTCGCCGCGCGCCACCAGCGCGGCGCCCGCGCGCAGCCGACCCATCCGCGCCACGCCCTGCATGCGGGCCGCGATCCAGCCGGTGAGCACCTTCGTCAGGACGGTCAGCACGGCCAGGCCCAGCGCGACCGGCAGCACCGGCGGGATCAGCTCCGGGTCGGTGTTGAGGCCGAAGACGACGAAGAACACCGCGGCGAACAGGTCGCGCAGCGGCTCCAGCATCCGGGTCGCGTTCTGCGCGGTGGACCCGGAGATCGCGATGCCCAGCAGGAACGAGCCGACCGCGGCCGAGACCTGCAGCTCCGAGGCCAGCCCGGCGACCAGCAGCGCGGCGCCGAGCAGGCGCAGCAGGAACACCTCGGGATCGGGGCTGTCGACGATCGCCGAGACGTACTTGCCGAAGCGCAGCGCGATCACCAGCACGACGGTGATCACCAGCAGCGAGATGCCGACGGCGGTCAGCCCGCCGACGAAGCTCACCCCCGCCAGCAGGGCGGTGAGGATCGGCAGGTAGACGGCCATCGCGAGGTCTTCGAAGACCAGGATCGACAGGATCACCGGGGTTTCGCGGTTACCGAGCCTGCCCAGGTCGCCGAGCACCTTGGCGACGATGCCCGACGAGGAGATGTAGGTGACACCGGCCATCGCCAGCGCCCCGATCGGTCCCCAGCCCAGCGCCAGGGCCACCAGGGCGCCCGGGGCGGCGTTGAGCACGATGTCGATCACGCCCGCCAGCCACGAGCGGCGCAGGCCGGTGACCAGCTCGCCCGCGGAGTACTCCAGCCCGAGCAGGAGCAGCAGGAGCACCACGCCGATCTCGGAGGCGATGTGGGTGAACGGCTGGATGCCGTGCAGCGGGATCAGGCCGCCGGTGCCGAACGCGACCCCGCCCAGCAGGTACAGCGGGATCGGGGATATCCCGATCTTCCACGCGAGCCTCCCGAGGATGCCGAGACCGAAGAACACCGCTCCCAGCTCGATAAGGGAGATCGCCGTGTCGTGCACCGTGTTTCCTCTCGCGTGTTCCCTGCGTATGGAGTTGTGACGGTCGCGATCCTCCTCAGCCCCGGGCGAGGATCTCCTCGGCCGCGCGCAGCCCGTCGGCCGTGCCCACCACGACGACCAGGTCGCCGGAGGCGAAGACGAAGTCCGGCCGCGGTGACGGGTGGACGACGCCGTCGCGGACCACCGCGACGATCGACACCGAGGTGCGGGTGCGCATCTCGGTGTCGCCGAGCTCCCGTCCCGCGTAGGGCGAACCGGCGGGCACCGGCAGCTGCCAGGTGGTCACCCCGGCGACCTCCCGCTGCTGCTCGGAGAGCTTGGCCACCAGCTGCGGAGCCCCCAGCAGCCCGGCCAGCGTGCTGGTCTCGGTGCTGGACAGCTCCACCGAGGCGGCGACCTTGTCCGGGTCCTCGTGGTCGGAGACGATCAGCTCGAAGCGACCGTCCCGGTAGGTGATCACCCCGACGCGGTGACCGGATCCGGTGGTGAAGTCCTGGCGCGTGCCGAGCCCCGGCAGCGGAGTCACAGTTACGTCCACCCTTTTAACCCTAAAGGTCTGGACCCGTATTCCTAGATCCGCCCGGCGTTCTCGCGGTCTCGGTCCGGTTCCGATCCGCAACCGGGTGCGATGCCGACCACCGCGTGGCGGCCAGGCAGAATGGTTCGTTGGTTCCGGCGACCCGCCGGGGCCGTGCACGTGATGCGGGGAGGAACGGCGACGTGGCGCAGGCCAGGCTTCGCGGAGTGGTGGCTCTCGACGGACCGTCGGGCACCGGCAAGTCCACGGTGTCCAGGAAGTTGGCGGCGGCGCTCGGCGCGACCTACCTCGACACCGGTGCCATGTACCGGGCGGTGACGCTCGCGGTGCTGCGCGCCGGGGTCGACCCGGCCGACGCCGTCGAGGTGACCCGGGTGGCCCGGGCCGCCGAGCTGAGCATGGGCACCGACCCGCTGGCTCCCGGCGTGCGGCTGGACGGGGCCGAGGTCGAGGGCGAGATCCGGGGCCCGGAGGTCACCGGCGCGGTGTCGGCGGTCTCGGCGGTCGCCGAGGTCCGCGAGCTGCTGGTGGCGCTGCAGCGGGAGCTGATCGGCCGGGCGATGACCGAGCCGGGCGGCATGGTCGTCGAGGGCCGCGACATCGGCACCGTCGTGGTGCCGGACGCGGGACTGAAGGTGTACCTGACGGCCTCCGCCGAGGCGCGGGCCGCGCGCCGCACCGCCCAGGACGCCTCCGACGGGAGGCGGAGCGACCTGCGCAGCACGCACGCCGACGTGCAGCGCCGCGACGCCCTGGACTCCGGCCGCAAGGTCGCGCCGCTGCGCCAGGCCGATGACGCGGTGGAGGTCGACAGCACCGACCTCGACATCCACGGGGTCCTCGAACAGCTCATCAAGCTCGTGGAATCGCGCGGGCTCGTGACCGGCGACGGAGGTGCGGTGTGAGCGAGCAGCTCCCCGACGGTTCCTGGCCGTGGCTGCACCGGGTCGGCCAGTGGATCTCGCGGCGCCCGCTGCGCCTGCCGTTCCGGGTGAAGGTCCACGGCGCCGACCGGGTGCCGCGCACCGGCCCGGTCGTGCTGGTGGCCAACCACAGCTCCCTGCTGGACGGCCCGCTGCTGCTGGGAATGGTGCCGCGCCCGGCGGTGTTCCTGATCAAGCAGGAGATGTTCAAGGGCGCGCTGGGCTGGTTCCTGACCCGCATCGGGCAGATCGGCGTCCGCCGCGGCGAACCCGACCGCACCCCGCTGCTCGCGGCCGTGCGCGTGCTCAAGGGCGGCGGGCTGGTCGGGGTGTTCCCCGAGGGCACCCGCGGTTCCGGCGACGTCGACAACGCCCAGCACGGGGCCGCGTGGCTGGCGCGCGCCTCGGGCGCCCAGATCCTGCCGGTGGCCTGCCGGGGCACCCGACGACCCGAAGGGTCGGGCCGTAGGCTGTTACCCAGGATCGACGTGTTGTTCGGGGAGCCGATTTCCCCGGCGGGCGGCAAGGGCCGCGCCGGGCTGGTGGCGGCGACCGACACCGTGCGCACCGAACTGGTCGAGCTGATCGCCGAGTTGGATCGGCTGGTCGCCGACCGGACCGAAGACGATGTGAGAGGTAAACGAGCGTGACCGACGAGTCGCTGGAGGGCCTGGACGGCACGTGGTCCGACGAGTCCGAGTGGGCGGAGTTCGACGAGGCCGCCGCCGAGGGCGACGAGGCCCCGCCGAAGCCGCAGCCGGTGCTGGCCGTGGTCGGACGCCCCAACGTGGGCAAGTCCACCCTGGTCAACCGGCTCCTGGGGCGGCGTGAGGCCGTCGTGCAGGACACCCCGGGCGTGACCCGGGACCGCGTCGCCTACGACGCGCTGTGGAACGGCCGCCGCTTCACGGTGGTCGACACCGGTGGTTGGGAGCCCGACGCCAAGGGCCTGCAGAGCTCGGTGGCCGCGCAGGCCGAGATGGCGATGCACACCGCCGACGCGATCGTGCTGGTCGTCGACGCCAAGGTCGGCGCGACCGCCACCGAGGAAGCCGTGGCCCGCGTGCTGCGCCGCTCGAAGCGGCCGGTGATCGTGGTCGCCAACAAGGTCGACGAGGAGCGCGGCGTGGCCGACGTCCACTCGCTGTGGTCGCTGGGCCTGGGCGAGCCGATGCCGGTCAGCGGTCTGCACGGGCGCGGTTCGGGCGACCTGCTGGACAAGGTCCTCGAAGCCCTGCCGGAGACGCCGCGCGAGGTGTTCGGCGCCAGCGGCGGCCCGCGCCGGGTCGCGCTGGTCGGCAAGCCCAACGTCGGCAAGTCCAGCCTGCTCAACAAGCTCACCGGCGAGGACCGCTCGGTCGTGCACGACGTCGCGGGCACGACCGTGGACCCGGTCGACTCGCTGGTCGAGCTCGACGGCCAGGTGTGGCGGTTCGTCGACACCGCCGGGCTACGCAAGCGGGTCAAGACCGCCAGCGGCACCGAGTACTACGCGTCGCTGCGCACCAAGGCCGCCATCGAGGCCGCCGAGGTCGCGATCGTGCTCGTCGACGGCTCCGAGCCGATCAGCGAGCAGGACCTGCGGGTGATCACGATGGTGGTCGAGTCGGGCCGCGCGCTGGTGCTGGCCTACAACAAGTGGGACAAGGTCGACGAGGACCGCCGCCACCAGCTGGAGAAGGAGATCGACCGCGAGCTGGTGCGGGTGCGCTGGGCCGAGCGGGTCAACGTCTCCGCGCTGACCGGGCGCTCGGTGGCGAAGCTGGCGCCCCAGCTGCGCACCGCGCTGGACTCCTGGGACACCCGGATCTCCACCGGCCGTCTCAACGGCTGGCTCAACGAGCTCGTCGCCGCGAACCCGCCGCCGGCGCGCGGCGGGCGCCAGCCGAAGATCATGTTCGCCACCCAGGCGCAGACGCGGCCGCCGACGATCGTGCTGTTCACCACCGGGTTCCTGGAGGCCGGCTACCGGCGGTTCCTGGAGCGCAAGTTCCGCGAGACGTTCGGCTTCGTCGGCAGCCCGGTGCGGATCTCGGTGCGCGTGCGCGAGCGGAAGGCCAAGGGCAAGGGCAAGCGCTGAACCGGCGGTCCGTGCGCTGCGGGTCGGCGGTGGCGGGTTAGTCTGCTGGCGACCCTCGGGAAGCAGCGGAGGTGAACCGAGAGGTGGCGGGAACCGACGGCGGTGCGCCGATCAGGGTCGTGCTGGCCGACGACGAGCCGATGCTGCGGCGCGGGCTCAAGGTCCTGCTCGAGAGCGGCGGCACCATCGAAGTGGTGGCCGAGGCCGAGGACGGCCGCGGCCTGCTGTCCGAGGTGCGCGCCCACCGCCCGCACGTCGCCCTGATCGACGTGCAGATGCCGGGCACCGACGGGCTCGCCGCGCTGCAGGACCTGGTGCGGCTGCCCGAACCGCCCGTAGCGGCGATGCTGACCACCTTCGACCTCGACGACTACGTCACCGAGGCGCTGCGCTTCGGCGCCCAGGGCTTCCTGCTCAAGGACGCGGAGCCGGAGGTGCTGGTCCGCGCGGTGCAGGACCTCGCCGCCGGTGGTGCGGTCCTCGACCCGCGGATCACCGCGCGCCTGCTGCCGCGGCTGCGCACCAGCAGCGAGAACGCCCGCGAGCAGACCCTGGTCAAGGCGCTGTCCGGGCGCGAGCGCCAGGTGCTGCAGCTGCTCGCCGACGGCCGATCCAACGCCGACATCGGCAGTCGCCTGGGCCTCACCGAGGCCACCGTGAAGAGCTACGTCTCGACGGTGCTGAGCAAGTTGGGCGCGCAGAACCGGGTGCAGGCCGCTCTCATCGCGCAGCGCGTCGCCGGTGTCGGGGGCGAGCGGTGAACGGCGTGCGCCTGCGGTTCTGGGGCCTGGAGGTCCTGGCCGTCGGACTGCCCGTCGCCGCGGTCCTGGCCGCGCCCGACCCGTTCGGGTACAAGGTCATCTCCGGGTTGGCCGCCGCGCTGCTGCTGCCGCTGCGGCACCGCTGGCCGCGGCTGGCCGTGCTGCTGTGCATGCCGGCGATGGCCGGTGGCCTGGGCTGGGCGGCGATCCTGGTGGCGATGTTCCGGGTCGGCCGGGTCCACCCGCAGCTGCGAGAACTGGCCGGGTGGGTGCTGCTGACCTGCGTCGTCGCGGTCGCCCCGGTGCTGCTCACCCAGTCGCTGACACCAGGTTCGATCCTGCTGACCCTGGCGTTCGTGCTGCTGTCGGCGGGCGCCCCGGCCGCGATCGGGATGCTGGTGGCGCTGCGCGAGCAGCTCGCCGACAGCCTGCAGCGGTTGGCCACGGCCAGCGAGGTCGCGGCGCAGGCCAAGGCCGAGGTGGCGCGGGCCGAGGAGCGGGCCCGCATCGCCCGGGAGATCCACGACGCCGTCGGCCACCACGTCACGCTCATCGCCGTCGAGTCCGCCGCGCTCGGCGCGACCAGCGACGACCCGGCGGTGCGCGAGGCCGCGACCCGGGTGCGCGGGCTGGCCAAGCAGGCGTTGGGCGAGATGCGCTCGACCCTCGGACTGGGGACCGCGCAGGCCGACGGCCAGGCGCAGACGATCTCCGACCTGGTGGGCCAGGCCCGGGCCTCCGGGGTGGACGTGGAGCTGACCGGTGAGCTGGCGAACCACGAGGTTCCGGGCGCGGTCGAGCGCGCCGCCTACCGGGTCGTTCAGGAGGCGCTGACCAACGCTTCCAAGCACGCGCCCGGCGCCGGGATCAGGGTGGACCTGAGCAACCGGGCCGACGCGCTGCGCATCGTGGTCACCAACGGCGCCCCCGATGCCGCGCGCGAACCGATCACGGACCTCACCGGTGGCGCGGGCCTGGAAGGCCTGTCCGAGCGGATCCGGATGGCCGGCGGCGAACTCGACGCCGGCCCCTCCGAGGACGGCGGCTTCCAACTGGTCGCCGTCCTGCCCCAGAAGTCCTAGGACCTGTTCCCAGCGGTTGCCGTGCTCGGCGTGCCGGCCGCGAGAACCGACGACTTCTAGCGGGCCAGGGACTTCTTCAGGAAGTCCACCTGCATGACCAGCAGGTTCTCGCTGGTGGTCTCGTCGGTGGGCATGTGGCTCACGCCCGCCAGCGGCAGCACCGTGTGCGGGCGGGCCGCCGCGGTCAGGGCCGCCGAGAGCCGCAGGCCGTGGGCGAGCACCACGTTGTCGTCGACCGTGCCGTGCACGATCAGCATCGGGCGCTCCAGCTTCGCGGCGTCGCGCAGCAGCGAGTTCGCCTCGTAGACCTCCGGCGAGGTGTTCGGGTCGCCCAGGTAGCGCTCGGTGTAGTGGGTGTCGTAGAGCCGCCAGTCCACGACACCGGCGCCGACGACCGCGGCGTGGAAGACGTCCGGGCGGCGCAGCACCGCCAGGCCCGCCAGGTAGCCGCCGAAGGACCAGCCGCGGATCGCGACCCGGCTCAGGTCCAGCTCCGGGTGCTCGGCCGCGGCCGCGTGCAGCGCGTCGACCTGGTCCTGCAGCGGCGGTCCTGCCAGGTCACCGGCGATCGCGCGATCCCAGTCCGGTCCGCGCCCCGCCATCCCGCGGCCGTCGGTGACCAGCACCGCGAAGCCCTGGTCGGCGAACCACTGCGAGGTCAGGTAGCCCTGCTGGCGGGCCAGCACCCGCTGGGCGTGCGGGCCGCCGTAGGGGTCCAGCAGGACCGGCAGCGGACCGTCGGCGGGGGAGTGACCGCTGGGCAGCAGCAGGGCGCTGCGCAGCTCGCGCTCGCCGAGCCGCAGCAGCCGGACGTTGAGGTCCAGGCCGTGCTCCTCGGCGTGGTTGGCGATCTCGGCGACGGTCCGGCTGCCGCGGCGCACCACCACGCGGGTGCGTGGCTGATCCGGGGAACCGGTGGCCACGACCAGCACGTCGCCGCCGCGGGTGCCGGTGTGCACGCCGAACTCGCCGGTCAGGCGCTCGTGCCCGGCGGCGGTGACGCGGTAGAGGTGCACCTCGGCCGGATCGTCCTCGGAACCGGAGATCAGCACGTCGTCGGCGCCGACGTCGACGATGCCGCGCACCTGCAGCGGGGCCGAGGTCCACGGCCGGTCGCCCACGACCAGGCGGTAGGCGCCCTCGGCGGCGTCGACGCGCACCAGCTCGCCCGACGGCGTCCACGACGGCCAGCCCGGCTTGATGTCGATCCAGTGCGGGTCGGTGTCCCGGTGGATCTCCTCGGTCGTGCCCGCCTCGGTATCGACCGCGAGGACCAGCTGGGTGCGCTGGTCCCGGGTCTGCACCGCCAGCAGCGGGCTGCCGTGCCCCGACCAGTGCGCGGTGGCCAGGTACGGGTAGGTGTCGCGGTCCCACTCGACCGCCACGCGGGTGCCGTCGAGGGCGATCGCGTGCAGCGACACCTCCGCGTTGGCGGTCCCGGCGGCGGGGTAGCGCGTAGCGACCGGAACGCGGTCGGGGTGCGCGGGATCGCCCAGGTACCAGTGCCGGACCGGGGACTCGTCGACCCGCGCCACCAGCAGCGACCCGCCGTCCGGGGACCACCAGTAGCCGCGGTGGCGGTCCATCTCCTCGGCCGCGATGAACTCCGCCGCGCCCCAGGTCACGTTCTCGCCGTCCGGTTCGACCAGGGCCCGGTCGCCGGAGCCGTCGGCGGCGATCAGCCGCAGCGAGCTGCCGGACAGGTAGGCGATGCGGGAGCCGTCCGGGCTGGGGCGCGGGTCGGCGACCGGCTGCTGGACCGGCAGCTCGCGGGCCTCGCCGGTGGTGGTGCCGACGGTGAACAGGCGGCCGGACAGGGTGAACACGACCAGCTCGCCGTCGCGGTCGGTGCTGTAGCCGGTGATGCCGGTGGCCCGCTCCCGGGCGCGTTCCCGGCGGGCCTGCTCCTCGGCGCTGACCTGCTCGTCGGCCTGCAGCGTCGCCGGGTCGACCAGCAGCCGCTCGGTGCCCGTGGCGGTGTCCAGCGCCCACAGGGCGGTGGTGCGGTCGGTTCCGCTGGTCGAGCGCAGGAACAGGACGTGCGCACCGCCTCCGACGACGGTGAAGTTACGAGGCGCACCCAGGCTGAAGCCCTGCGTGCGTGCGCTCCGGCGAGGAAACGATGCGGACGACATGCGAACCAGCCTGCCATCACGCACACCCGGATGCCGCACCAGGTCGATTCCTCGCCAAGACCGGACCCCGTGCCACCGCTCGTCCCGGTGCGACCCGATTTCAATGGAAGTCGGGTCTCCGATTCCCGTTGAAATCCGGTTCCCGATTTCCATTGAAATCGGGAACCTCGCGGCGGATTTCGCACCGGGACGGGGGATTCGTCGGTGTGTTGGGAGGGGGTCCCGGCCGGTTCGGCGGGCACGGTTTCGGTGATCTCGCAAGGCCCGCAGCGGATTCCGGATCTCCGGAGCGCGGGCGTCGGCTCCGAAACGGATGAGAACTCCCCATGCACCTGTCGATGGTGGTGCCGTGCTTCAACGAGGAGCACGGAGTGCAGCGGCTGCACGACGCGCTGGTGGCCGCGCTGTCGGGCGCGACCCGGGACTACGAGGTGATCCTGGTCGACGACGGCAGCACCGACCGCACGCTGGACGAGGCGCGGCGCCTCAACGAGCACGACCCCCGGTTCCGGTACGTGTCGCTGAGCCGCAACTTCGGCAAGGAATCGGCGATGCTGTGCGGCCTCCGGCACGCGCGCGGCGACCGGGTCGCGCTGCTCGACGCCGACCTGCAGCACCCACCGGCGCTGCTGCCGCGGATGCTGGTGCTGCTCGACACCGGCTACGACCAGGTCGTGGCCCGGCGCAGCCGTTCCGGCGACCGACCCTGGCGGACCGCGCTGTCCCGCACCTACTACCGGCTCGCGCGGCGGTTCCTGGACGTCCGGTTGCAGGACGGGGCCGGGGACTTCCGGGTGCTGTCGCGGCGCGCGGTCGACGCGCTGCTGTTGCTGCCCGAGCAGCACCGCTTCTCCAAGGGGCTGTTCGCGTGGATCGGCTTCGACACCGGATGCGTCACCTACCGCAACGTGCCCCGGGAGATCGGTGCCTCGCGGTGGCGGCCCTCGGCGCTGGTCGATCACGGAGTCGACGGGCTGACCTCGTTCAACGATCACCCGCTGCGCCCGGCCCTCTACCTCGGCCCGCTCGCCTTCGCGTTCGGCGGCGTCGCGGCCGCGATCGTCGACGGTCCGCAGCGCTGGGCGGCGGCGCTGCTCGGGTCCGCCGGGATCGAGGTGTTCCTGCTCGGCGTGCTGGGGGAGTACGTCGGGCGCACCTGCGCCGAGGTCCGGCAGCGGCCGCACTACCTGGTCAAGGAGTCCAGCCCGGCGCCGGTCGACCTGCGCGCCGCGGAGTTGGTTCCAGGATCTGGGCTGGTTCCGGGACCTGGGCTGGTGTCGTGATGTGGCGGCGGATCGGAGCCTCGCAGTTCGGCCGGTTCGCGCTGGTGGGCGGGGCGAACACCTCCGTGCACTGGGCGGTGTACCTGGGGTTGTGGCTGGTGCTGCCTTACCTGCTGGCGCACGTGCTGGCCACCGCCGCGGCGACGCTGTGCTCCTACGCGCTGCACTGCCGGTTCACCTTCCGGGTGCCGCCCACCGGGCGGTCGCTGCTGCTGTTCCCGCTGTGCAGCCTGGCGCTGCTGGTGGTGAGCACGGCGGCGGTGGCGCTGGCGGTGAGCGTGTACGGGATCGATCCGAGGTTGGCGCCGCTGGTGGGTTTCGCGCTGGTCCCGGTGACGTTCCTGGCCAGCCGCGCCGCCCTGACCCGGGGACAGGTCGGGGAGTGGCGAGGTGCGGCCGGGGTCGCGCTGGCGACTGCCGCGCTGGGGACGTTGCCGCTGTTGGTGAACCCGTCGTTCTACTTCGCCGACGACAGCGCCGCGCAGTTCCTGCCGATGTGGCACCGGCTCGGCGAACGGCTGCTGGCCGGGCAGTGGTCGCTGGGGCTGGAACCGGACTCGTGGATGGGCGGCAACCTCGCCGCCGAGTCGCTGTTCGGCATCTGGAACCCGGTGCACCTGCTGGACTACGTCCTCGTCGCGCTCATCGGCGACCTGGCCGTGGCCGGGGCGGTGGTGAAGATCCAGTTCCTGGTGCTGCTGGCGGTCGGCACGTACCTGCTGTGCCGGGGTTGCGGTGCGAAACCCGCTGCCGCGTCGGCGTTGTCGGTGGCGCTGCCGGTGTCGGGGTTCGTGCTGCACTTCGAGGCCGCGAGCTGGGCCGGTGGGCTGATGGGACTGGCGTGGCTGCCGTGGGCGTGGTGGGCGCTGCGCCGCCACGTCGCCGACGGTGCGCCCGCCTTGCTGCCGTTCGCGCTGTGCTACCTGTGCGTCTCGGCGGGCGACCCGTACGCGCTGCTGGCGTTGTGCCTGGTCTTCGCCGGGTTGGCGGTCGAGTTCGGGCCGCGTCGGTTGCTCGGGATCGGGGCGGCGGTGGCGGCGTGCCTGCCGCTGGTGTTCTGGCCGGTGCTGGCGACCTCGTCGGTGGGGTGGCGGTCGGGTGCGGAGCTGTTCAACTCGGGGCTGCTGGTCCCCGGGGTCGGGGACCTGCTCAACGCCAGCACACCGGGTTTCCTGCCGCAGATCCTGTCCTTCGGCGACTACCGGATGACGGTTCCGGCGACGTTCCTGGCCTGGTTCGCGGTACCGCTGCTGCCCTGGGTGGACTGGCGCGCGGTGCCGTGGCGGCGGTGCCGGGCGGTGCTGGTGGTGGCCTGCTGCTCGGTGCTGCTGTGCCTCGGACCGTCGAACGTGTGGATGTTCCGCTGGCCGCTGCGGCACATCGCGGTCCTGCACCTGGCGCTCGCGGTGCTGCTGGCGGTGGCGCTGTCGGGAGGGCTGCTCCGGGACCGGGCGAGGGTGCGGGCGGCGGCGTCCGGGCTGCTGGTGCTGGTGGGCGGCTACCTCGCGGTCGCGGCGTGGCCGGCGCAGGCGCCCAAGCACGTCATCGGGTTGGCCCTGGTCGCGCTCCTGCTGGCGTGCGCGCTGCGGACGCGGCTGTTCGTGGTGCTGCACCTGGGAACCGCGCTGGTGCTGGGGTTGCAGCTGCTGTGGTTCCCGATCAACCGGGACGTCGCGGACTACCGCTTCCCGACCGACGTCGCGGCCCTGCGCGCGGAGCACGCCGCGTCGCGTGGTGGAACGGTCGTGCAGATCGCCGCCCGCGAGGCGATTCCGCCGGAGACGATCGCCGACGGCAGCGCGTGGTCGGAACTGCTGCTGGGCAACATGCCCGCG
The DNA here is from genome assembly GCF_029952525.1 of Saccharopolyspora ipomoeae. Taxonomy (GTDB): domain Bacteria; phylum Actinomycetota; class Actinomycetes; order Mycobacteriales; family Pseudonocardiaceae; genus Saccharopolyspora; species Saccharopolyspora ipomoeae. The sequence continues at coordinate 284,234 of NZ_JASAOF010000005.1, read as the reverse complement.
GCGGCTGGGACGGCGAGCCTGGTGTCCTACACCGGGATCGGGCACGAGGCGCTGCACCGGACCTTGTGCCTCAACTACTTCGGCGCCACCTGCCCGCAGGCCTACGACCGGCTGTGGGGGTCGGACCGGCTCGCCGACCAGCTCAGAGCCACCCGGGTCGTGGTGCAGCGGCGGCTGCGGGAGGTGACCGACGCACCGCCGGGTTGGCGCGTGTCGCACCGGGGCGCCGAGGTCGTCGTGCTCACCCGCACCACGCCGCTCCCGTGGCCGGGCGGGCGGGTCGGCGCGGCGCGCGGGATCCGGGTGATCGAGGACGTGCAGCGCGGCGCGCGCCGCGAGACCGTGCGCTTCACCGGACACGGGGAGCTGGTGTTCGCGCGGCTGCACTGGCCCGGATATCGGGCCGCCGTGGACGGGCGTCCGGTTCCGGTCGCGGCGACCGACGCCGGTCTGCTGACCGTGCGGATCCCCAAGGACCTCGACGGCGGCGTGCTGGCGGTGACGTGGGCGCCACCGGGGGTGCGCGCGGGATTGCTGCTGGTGGTGGCCGGGGCGTTGGCGGCGCTGGTGCTGTCGCGGAGGTGGGCCCGATGAGAACGGCCGTTGCGCTGCTGACGATCCTGCTGTGCTCGCTCACCCCCGGTGCCGCCGCGGCCGCGCCGAGAGCGTCGCACGTGCAGGTCGTGGCGCACCCCGACGACGACATGCTGTTCATGAGCCCGGACGTGGCCCTGGCGCTGCGCTCGGGAGCCAGGGTGACGACGGTGTTCCTCACGGCGGGGGAGAGCGACGTGCGCCCGCCCGCCGACTACGCGGCGAGCAGGCAGTCGGGCACCCGCGCCGCGTTCGCCGCGATGGCCGGTGCCGCCGACGACTGGACCCGCTCGGCGCTGGCGCTGCCCGGAGGCCGGCAGGCCGAGCTGCAGCGGCTCCGGCAACGGCCCGAGGTCGCGCTGGTGTTCCTCGGCCTGCCCGACGACAACGACCCCGATTCCCGGCACGCACTGAGCGAGCTCTGGCGCGATCCCGCGCATCGCGTGCCCACGATTCCCGCGACCGGCTCGGTCGTGTCCGCGACCGGCCACGACCGGGCGTCGGTGATCGGATCGCTGCGCCGGATCGTCGACGAGTTCGCGCCGACGCTGGTGCGCACCCAGGACCCGCGTCCGGATCCGCGCTACCAGGGGCAGTGGGGTGCCGCCCACGACCACCCCGATCACGTCGCCACCGCCCGGTTCACCGAAACCGCGCTGCGCGGAGCGGATCTGCCGCTGCTGCACTACCGCGACTACAACGTCGCCGACGCCCCGGCGAACCTCCCGGACCGGGTCGTGGCCGCCAAGCGCGCCGTGTTCGCCCGCTACGCCGAGCACGACCCGCAGGTGAGCCTCGGCGCACCCTACGACGCCTGGCTGGCCTCGATGCGGCTCCGCCGTCCGTGGGGAACCCGGTGGGCCACCGCCGACCGGCACGCGCACGTGCGCGGAAACCGGCTCGTGCTCACCGAATCCGGCGTTGAGTCCGCTGTGGACGCACCGTTCGTGCCGCGCGAGGGATCGGTGAGCTTCGCCGACCCGAGCAGGCTCGTGGTGCAGGAGCGCGACAGCGGCGCGGTGTGGCTCCAGGACGGCGATCGGCCGTGGCTCCCGCTCGGAACACCACCGCCGCGTCGACCGGGAGCGGACCTCGGACCACCGTCGGCGGTGTCGGTCGGCGACCGGGTGGTCGTCGCGGTCCGCGACCAGGGCGGGGGAGTGAGCGTCCGCGACAGCGGCGGGTGGTGCCGCCTCGGCGGTACCGACGTCCTCGACGAGGTGTCCGCGGTGCTCGCCGGCGACGGCGAGGTCCACGTGATGGCGGCGTCGCGGACCGGGATGCGGCACTGGCGGCTCACCCCGTCCGGGTGCGGCGAACCGGTCGCCTCGACCGAGCACCCGGTCGGTGGCATCGCGACGACCAGCGGGTACGCAGCTTTCCGGGACTCCCGAGGAGATCTGGTCGTGCTGGCCGAGCACGCGGGGTGGCAGCGCACGCGGACCATCGACGCCGAGGCGGTCTCCGACCCGGCGATCGCCCCCGGCCCCGTGCTCGCGATCCGCAACGCCGACGGACTCCTGGAGATCGTCCGGCCCGACGGCAGCAGAACCGCGCTCGGCCCCGTCGAAGGCCGGCCCGTGATGACCCCGGACGGCGATCAGGCCGCCGCCCTCACGGACGACGGCCTGATCACGACCTTCGACGTACCCTAGGCCGAAGCGCGGGCGGCCTCGGGAGCACCGGCGCGGGACGCGCGGTGCTCGCCCGGGTCGCTGTCGTCCTTCATCCGCAACGACAGCACGCCCACCGCCAGGTACATCAGGCAGAACACGATCGTCGCACCACCGCCGCCGACCAGCGGGTACAGCGCGGTCACCACGACCGGGCCGACGAACGCCGCTCCACCGGCGCCGAAGTTCAGCACCGCCAGCGCCGAGCCCTTGTCCTTGGTCGCCACCATCGACGGCATCAGCGCCGACAGCGGCACGAAACCGGCCAGCACCAGGCCGTAGACCACGCCGAACGTCGCCGCCACGGCGAAGCTCTGCGACGCCATCGAGCTGAAGTACCAGAGCGGCGTCGCGATCGCGCAGCCCACGCAACCGAACCAGGTCACGGTGCGACGCCAGCCGAAGCGGTCGCCGAACACCCCGAAGAACAGGTTCGCCGCGATGTTCGCGCCGTAGGCGATCGACGCCAGCGACGCCACCTGCGCCGCCGTCAGGAAACCGCCGTCCGGGGCGGCCGGACCGAAGGTGAACGGGAACATCGCGAAGAACCCGTACTGCGGCGCCGTGTTCACGATGCGGATCAGGCCACCGGCCAGCACCCGGCGATCCCGCCACAGGATGTCCACGCCCTCCGCCAGGCGCTTGAGGCTGCGCGGGTTCTCCACCGTCTCGTCCGCGATCGGCTGCAGCCCGTGCTCCTCGCGCACCGCGAACGAACCCAGCAGCACACCGACCGTCACCACGACCAGCGACAGCACCAGCGTCTGGTAGTCGGACAAGCCGAACACGCCGATCGACAGCGCCGCCAGCGCGGCACCCAGCGTCGGCAGACCACCGGTGAAGGCGAACCAGAACCAGCCGGCCACCGAACCGCGCATCTTCGTCGGGCTCGCCACCTGCGCCCACGCCAGGAACGAGAACGCGAACAGCGGGTAGGCCAGGCCGCGGATGCCGTAGGTGGCGACGATGAACACCGCGTTGTGCGAGGGCAGCGCCGCGAAGAGGAACAGGCACTCGAACCCGACCCACCAGGCGCCACCCAGCCACATCACCCGGCGCGGGCCCCAGATCGCCGAGAGCGTCCCGGAGAACCACGCCGCGATCATGGCCGCGACGCCGTAGAGGGTGACCGTGGCGAAGGAGGCCACCGCGCCCGGCAGGGCGCCGCCCTCGGGTTTCTGCAGGTAGTCGGACAGGAACGTGGTCTCCACCCCGTCACCGATCATGAAGATCAGGACGGCTACGAAGCCCCATGCGAGTTGTCTGGGGATGCCGATGCGGTCCAGGATGCCGGATGTTCCGGCTGCGGACGTTTGGGACATCACTGTCTCCAACAGGTCGGATGTTTCAGCGCCTACGAATGTCGGCCATCATGCACCCTGTTGAAGTTAACGCACAAGGTGTGAATTTGGTTCCGTCCGCTGACACCACTCAGCGCTCCCCGTGCTGGGCGGCGCCGACGTCTCAGGTGCGGTGCTGGGAAAGCGCCTGCGGCGCTCTACCTGACGGTGGTCGGGTGGCTCGGTCGTCAGCTCGGCTCGGCCACGTGGACTTCTGCTTCTTCTCGCATCTCCTCGACGAGGGCTTCGTCGAGGTCACCTGCCAGCAGGACGTGGTCGAAGGCGTTGACCGGGGCGAGCTGGTGCAGGGCCGAGCGGGCCACCTTGCTGGCGTCCATCATGAGGACCTTCGTGGTGGCGCTGCCCATCATCGCTCGCTTGACCAGGACGATCTCCTGCTCCTGGTGGTAGGTCAGGCGGGCGTTCATGGCCGAGGTGGAGATGAAGACGATGTCCACCGAGAACGTCGAGATCATCTCCTGGCACGGCAGGCCCAGGTAGGAGTCGTGGGTGCGGGAGTACTCTCCGCCCAGCCCGATCAGCCGGATGTCCGGGACGTCGCGCAGCGTCTCCTGGACCTGGCGGTAGTTGCTGACCACCGTCAGCGGGCCGACGTCGGGCAGCAGCCTGGCCAGCGCCAACGCCGTGGTGGAGTCGTCGAGCATCACCGACATGCCCGGCGTGATGAACCGCAGGGCGTCCGCGGCCAGCGCCTCCTTCTCGGCGGTGTGGGTGTGCAGCCGGAAGTCCGAACTGGATTCGAACACCGTCGACGGCTGGGCCGACACCCCGCCGTGGTACTTGCGCAGCAGGCCCCGCGTGGCCAGGTCGTCGAGGTCGCGGTGCACCGTCATGAGGCTGACCCCGGTCAGCGAGGACAGCTCCGCGGCGCTGGCGAAGCCCTGCGCGAGGACGTGATCGACGATCCTCTGCTGCCGCTGGAGACGGGGGGACTGCTTCTTCGGTGCGGACGCCATGCGCTCATCTTGCCTCGTAGGGCCTCGGATGTGATGCAGACCCGCCGTACTATCACTGGAGTAGTGACAGTTAACGATTCGAGTGTTAATTTGGGTCCATCAGTGATTGGCGGGAGGTACGGATGACCCAGCCGGATCGGCCGAACGGCGCTCATCGCGCGGTCGTGTTCGACATGGACGGCGTCCTGGTCGAGAGCGAGCACCTGTGGGAGCGGATGTGGACCCGCTTCGCCGCGGCCCGGGGCCGCACCTGGACCGGGCAGGAGACCCGGCAGGTCCAGGGCATGAGCGCACCCGAGTGGGCCGCGTTCCTCGCCGAGTTCAGCCGGGCGGCGGAATCCGCCGCCGACACCGAGCGGATCGTCGTCGACGACATGATCGCCGCGCTCGACGACGGCGAGATCGAGCTGCTCCCCGGCGCCGAGAAGATGGTCACCGACGTCGCCGCCCGCGCGCCCATCGCGCTGGCCTCGTCGGCGCCGCGGCGGCTCATCGACGCCGTCCTCGACCGGCACGGGCTCACCCCGCACTTCTCGGCGACCGTGTCCAGCGCCGAGGTGCCGCGCGGCAAGCCCAGCCCCGACGTCTACCTCGCCGCCGCCCGCGAGCTCGGCCACGACCCGGCGCACTGCCTGGCCGTCGAGGACTCCAGCAACGGGTTGCGCGCGGCCGCTCGGGCGGGCATGACGGTCGTGGCGATCCCCAACGGCGACTACCCGCCCGCTGAGGACGCGCTCGCCGGAGCCGCCCACATCGCCACCGACCTCGACGACGTGCGGCTGCGGCTGGTCGGCTCGTTGCCCCAGCACTCGAGTTGACCCAACAGCCCCGGAGCTGACAACCCCCCGGCTCGTGGAGCCGAGGCACCTCGCGACAAAGGAGTCCAGGAGATGACGAGCGTTCTGGCCGCCGGTGACCACTTCGTGCATCCCGAGGTGTTCGTCGACGCCCTGCGCCGCGCGAGCACGCGCGAACTGCGCTTCGACACGCTGAAGCTGCCGTGGCCGGTCGAGCCGTTCGGCCCCGTCGGCAGCGTCCAGGAGGCCAGCGGCACCGAGCAGCAGCTGCTCGACGCGCTGGGCGACCACGAGATCGTCGCCACCCAGATGGCGCCGTTCACCGGCGACGTCCTCGCCGCCGCGGGCAACCTCAAGTTCGTCGGCGTGTGCCGGGGTGGCCCGGTCAACGTCGACCTGCAGGCGGCCACGGACAACGGCGTCATCGTCAGCTACGCGCCCGGCCGCAACGCCGCCGCGGCGGCGGAGTTCGCCGTCGGGCTGATGCTCGCCGCGCTGCGCCGGATCCCCGGCTCCGACGCCGAGCTCAAGGACGGCAACTGGCGCGGCGACTACTACGCCTACGACAACGCCGGCATCGAGCTCGAAGGTTCGACCGTCGGGCTCGTCGGCTACGGTGCGATCGGCCGCATCGTCGCCCGCGTGCTGCGGGCCTTCGGCTCGACAGTGCTGGTCGCCGACCCGTTCGCCGACCCGGCCCAGGTCGCCGGCGAGGGCATCGAGCTCGTCGAGCTGGAGGAGCTGCTGCGGCGCAGCTCGGTGGTGAGCCTGCACGCCCGGCTCACCCCGGAGACCCGCAACCTGCTCAACGCCGACAACCTCAAACTGCTGCCCGAAGGCGCGGTGCTGGTCAACTCCGCGCGCGGCGGTCTGCTCGACTACGCGCCGCTGCCCGACCTGCTGCGCAGCGGTCGCCTCGGCGCGCTGGCCGTCGACGTCTACGACATCGAACCGCCGCCGCGCGACTGGCCGCTGTTCGACGCGCCGAACGTGATCACCACCCCGCACCTGGCCGGGGCCACCCGCCAGACCGCGCACCGGGCCGCCGAGATCGTCGCGGGTGAGGTCGGCCGGTTCCTCGAAGGGCGGCAGCCTCGGTTCGTGGCCAACCCCGACGTGCTCGCGAAGTTCGAGGACCTGCAGCCATGATCATCGGAGTCGACGTCGGCACTTCGGTGACCAAGGCATCGCTGCTCGGCCGCGACGGGTCGGCGAAGCTGACCCGCAGCGTGCGCTCCACCCTGCACCGGCCCGCGCCCGGACTGGTGGAGCAGGACCTCGACGAGGTCGTGGGCTCGGTCGTGCAGGTCGTGCGCCAGGTCGCGGCCGCGGCCACCGAACCCGTGCAGGCGCTGGCCATCACCGGTCAGGGCGACGGGCTGTGGCTGCGCGACGAGCGCGGGCGCGGCGTCGGCCGGGCCATCTCCTGGCTCGACGCCCGCGCGGCCGAGACCCTGCGCGCCTGGGAAGCCGCCGGGGTGCAGCGAAAGGTGTACGCGCTCACCGGATCCGGGATGTTCCCCGGTTCGGCCGGGCCGCTGCTGGCGCACCTCGCCGAGCACGAACCCGAACGCCTGGAACGCGCGGCCGTCGCCGGGTACTGCGTGGACGCGATCGTGCAGCGCTTCACCGGCGAGATCACCGTGGACGCCTCCGACGCCTCGCTGCCGTTCCTGGACGTGCCCGCGCGCGAGTACTCCGACGCCGCGCTCGACATCTGCGGCATCTCCCAGCACCGCCGGTTGCTGGCCGAGACCACGCCGGTCGGCAAGCTGTTCGCGCTCTCCGGTGAGGCCGCCGCCGAACTCGGGCTGCCGTCCGGGCTCCCGGTGTCGGCCGGGCCGTTCGACCTGCCCGCCTGCGCCTTCGGATCCGGGGTGAGCGAGGTCGGCGACGGCAGCCTGGTGATCGGCACGACCCTGGGCTGCCAGGTGCTGCGCGACGAGGTCGTCATCGATCCGCACGGCGAGCCCGCGGGGATGTGGCTGGCCACGCCGCTGCCGCAGCACTACCTCCGGGTGATGCCCGCGATGGTCGGCACCGCCAACCTCGACTGGGTGCTCGCCATGACCGGTTCCGGCGTCGAGCAGCTGGAAACGCTGCTCGCGCAGAGCGATCCGGGTGCGGGCGGGGTGTCGGCGCTGTCGTTCCTGTCGGCGTCGGGGGAGCGGGCGCCGTTCGTCGACTCGCGGGCGCGCGGGCAGTTCACCGGCCTGTCGCTGGAGACCACGCCCGCCGACCTCGTGCGCGCGATGTGCGAGGCCGTCGCCTACGCCGCGCGGCACAACCTGGAGAGCGCGGGGCTCGCGGGCGAGGTCGCGGCCTGCGGCGGCGGTGCCCGATCGCAGGCGTGGAGCCAGATCTTCGCCGACGTCCTCGGCCGCGCGCTGCACGTCCCGCACGAGGAGGGGGTCGGCGCGCGCGGCGCGGCGATGACCGCCTGGGACGCGCTCGGCGACCCCGTCGACCGCGAGCAGTGGGCCGCCGACCGCCGCGTCGTGTGCCCCGACCCGCGAGCCGTGGAGTTCTACGACCGCGGCTACCGCGACTACCTGACCGCCATCGAACGCGCCCGGCCGCACTGGGCGCCCGTCGAGGAGGCCTGACGTGACGCGCTTGTACGACGATCCGGCCACGTTCACCGAGGACATGGTCACCGGCTTCGTGGCCGCGCACCCCGACCACGTGCGACGCGTGCCCGGCGGCGTGGTGCGCTCCCGCCCGGCCCGCGCGGGCAAGGTCGCCGTGGTCACCGGCGGCGGTTCCGGTCACTACCCGGCGTTCTGCGGCGTGGTCGGGCCCGGTTTCGCCGACGGGGCGGTGATCGGCAACATCTTCACCTCGCCGTCGGCCGCCGACGCCTGCTCGGTGGCGCGCTCGGCGGACCGCGGTGCCGGGGTGATCTTCTCCTTCGGCAACTACGCCGGGGACAACATGAACTTCGGCCTGGCGGTGGAACGCCTGCAGCGCGAGGGGATCCGCGCGCACAACGTCGTCGTCACCGACGACGTGGCCAGCGCACCCGCCGGGGAGGCCACCAAGCGGCGCGGCGTGGTGGGCGACTTCGTGGTGTTCAAGGTCGCCTCGGCAGCGGCCGAGGAGGGCTACGACTTCGACGAGGTGGTGCGCGTGGCCGAGCACGCCAACGCGCGCACCCGCAGCCTGGGCGTGGCCTTCGACGGCTGCACCCTGCCCGGCCAGGACCACCCGCTGTTCGAGGTCCCCGAGGGCCGGATGGGCCTCGGGCTGGGCATCCACGGCGAGCCCGGCGTGTCGGAGACGGCCATGCCCTCGGCCTCGGAGCTGGCGACGACGCTGGTGGACGGCCTGCTGGCGGAGGCCCCGGCCGAGGGCGGCCGGGTGACGGCGATCCTCAACGGGCTCGGCGCCACCAAGTACGAGGAGCTGTTCGTGGTGTGGGGCACCGTCTCCCGGCTGCTTGCCGAGGCCGGTGTCGAGGTCGTCGCCCCCGAGGTCGGTGAACTGGTGACCAGCCTGGACATGGCCGGGTGCTCGCTGACGCTGACCTGGCTGGACGAAGAGCTCGAACGGCTCTGGCTCGCCCCCGCCGACACGCCGGCGTACCGCAGGGGGACCGTCGCACCGTCCACATCGGACGTCGAGGTCGTCGAAGCAGTGGCGCCCGAGCCGGAGGTCGTGGTCGCGCCGGAGGCCGGGCAGGCCACCTCCGCCGAGGTCGTCGGCGCGCTGCACGCGATCGCGGACCTGTTGCGGGACAACGAGGACGAGCTCGGCAGGCTCGACGCCATCGCGGGGGACGGCGACCACGGACGCGGCATGACGCGCGGGAGCGCGGCCGCCGTCGAAGCGGCCGAGCACGCCGCCGCCGACGGTGTCGGACCCGCTGCGGTGCTGGTCGCGGCCGGTGACGCGTGGGCGTCGAAGGCCGGGGGGACCTCCGGGGTGCTGTGGGGAGCGGCGCTGCGCTCCTTCGGCGACCTGCTGCCCGACGACCGCGCCGTCACCGCGGCCGACCTGGCCGCCGGTGCCGAGGCGGCACTGGCCGCGGTGCAGCGGCTCGGCCGGGCCGAGCTCGGTGACAAGACCCTGGTCGACGCCTTGGTGCCGTTCGCGGACGACCTCCGCGGCGCGGTCGACGAGGGCGGGGGAGCCGTGGCGTGGCGGCGCGCGGCGGCGGTGGCGACCAAGGCCGCCGCCGCCACCGCGGACCTGCGGCCCCGCACCGGGCGGGCCAGACCGCTGGCCGACCGCAGCGTCGGCACACCGGACCCGGGCGCGACGTCGTTGGCGCTCGTGCTGACCCGGGTGGGAGAGCTACTCGACGGCGCGGCATGCGCGGCAGATTCCGAAGGGGGAGAGCAGCAGTGAGCAGCACGGGTGACCAGCCGCTGCGGATCGTCGTCGGATCCGACGACGCCGGGCTGGACTACAAGAACGCGCTCAAGCGCGACCTGGAGAACGACTCCCGGGTCGGCTCCGTGGTCGACGTCGGGGTCGGCTCCGACGAGCACACCGCCTACCCGCACGTGGCCGTCCAGGCCGCCCGGTTGGTCGCCGAGGGGTCGGCCGACCGGGCGTTGCTGGTGTGCGGAACCGGGCTCGGCGTGGCCATCAGCGCCAACAAGGTGCCCGGCATCCGCGCGGTCACCGCGCACGACAGCTACTCGGTGGAGCGGTCCGTGCTCAGCAACAACGCCCAGGTGCTGTGCTTCGGGCAGCGGGTGATCGGCCTCGAACTGGCCCGCAAGCTCGCCGGTGAGTGGCTCGACTACCGTTTCGACACGAGTTCGTCCTCGGCCGACAAGGTCGCGGCGATCGACGGGTACGAGGGCACCGGAGTGGCCTGCTGAGCAGGGCCGCGGACAGCGGGGGAAGGGAATGAGCGCAGTGCGCCTGGCCGAGGAGCGCGACGAGGTCATCGACATCGCCCGGCGGATGACCTCCGACCGGCTGGTGGTGGGGACCTCCGGCAACGTGTCCGTGCGCCGCGGTGATCTGGTCGCGGTCACGCCATCGGGGGTGGACTACGACCGGCTGCGCCCGGCCGACATCCCGCTGGTGGACCTCAGCGGCGAGGTCGTCGACGGCGAGCTCAAGCCGACCTCCGAGCTGCCGATGCACCTGACCGCTTACACCGAGCACGACGCGGGCGCGGTCGTGCACACCCACTCGCTGCACGCCACCGCCCTGTCGCTGCTGCGCGACGAGGTCCCGGCCGTGCACTACCAGCTGGCGGACTACGGCGGCGCGGTGCGCGTCGCCGACTACGCCACCTTCGGCACCCCGGAGCTGGCGCGGTCGATGTCCGAGGCGCTGCGCGGTCGCACCGGTTGCATCCTGCGCAACCACGGCACGGTCACCCTCGGCGACACCCTCACCAAGGCCTACAACCGCGCCCGCCAGCTGGAGTGGCTCTGCGAGCTCTGGCTCACCGCCGCCAAGCTCGGCGACCCGGCGCTGCTCCCGGACGCCGAACTCGCCCACTGCGCCACCCTCTTCGCCGGCTACGGCCAAACCCCCCGCTGACTCCCCAGTTTCCCTCCCGGGTTTTCGACCCTCGTGGGCTCGGGAGGAGTGTGATGTTGGGCTGTTAACCCGGGTGTGATGTGGGTTCGTCCGGGGGAAACGTCGTGGCGGAAGCATGGGGGCATGACTTCCAGCGAGGGCCGCCGGGCGCACGGGGACTGGACGCGCGAGATCGTCGAGCTGGCCGTGCTGTTCCTGGTGGCGGGTGCGGCGAACCTCGTCGTCACCGGGGTGCGCAGCCACTCCGGGGCGACGTTGCTGCTGTTGGCCATCGGCGCTGCGCTGATGCTGATGGGCGCGGTGCGGTGGTGGTCGCGGCGAGCGCCCGCGGCCCCTCCCGCCGGTGTCGACGAGACCGAGGGCGGCGAGACCGCGTCTCCGGAAGCGGTGTTCGTTCCGCAGCACCTGTGGCGGCTGCGGGCGCGGGTCACCGACACGCCCGGACGGCTCGCGAAGCTCGCCGGGGCGCTGGCCGCGCTGGGCGGCGACATCCGCACCATGCAGGTGCACCCGGTACCGGACGGCGCCGTGGACGAGGTGCTGCTGCACGTGCCCGCGCACGTCCGCCACGCCGACCTGGTCGCGGCGGTCGAGGAGGCCGGGGGCTACGGCGTGACGGCCGCGCGAGCCGACGTCCGCGAGCTCGACGACGTGCCGACCCGCACCGCCCACCTCGCCAACGACCTGGTCAACGGCCGGACCGACCTGGTGCGCGGACTCCGCTCGCTGCTGGGCGGCATCGACGTGCGCTGGTACGAGGACGACTGCGCCCACTCCGATGACGGCGCCCACTCCGACAACGGCGCCCGCTCCGACAGCGGCGCCGAGGCCTTCAGCGAGACCGCGATGCGGCTGGCCGAGCCCGGTGGTGGCGTGCTCGTGCTGACCCGCCCGGGCGGTGAGTTCACCCCGGCCGAGTTCGCCCGCGCTCGCGCCCTGGTCGACCTGGCGATCAGCTGCCGCGCTCGCGTTCGGCCGGTGGAGCGGACCGCGACCACGCGCGGCGGCGTCGAGCTGAGCGTGCGCCCGGCCGATCGCGACGACATCGAGCTGGTCGCCGAGTTCCACGAGCGCTGCTCCAGCGCCGCGCGGTTCCGCCGCTACTTCAGCCCCGGCCCGGCGCCGGGCGAGCGCGGGCTGCGCAGGTTGCTGACCCCGGCCCTGGGCCGGTCGCTGCTGGCGCTGAGCCCGGACGGCGAGGTCGTCGGCATGGGCAACCTGATGTACGACGGCGACACCGGCGAGCTGGCGCTGTTGGTGCGCGACGACTGGCAGCGCCGGGGCGTGGGCACGGCGCTCGCCGAGCAGATCGTCGAGCACGCGGCGGAGCTGGGTATCACGACGCTCACCGCGAGCACCCACGTCGACAACACCGCGATCGCGCGGACCCTGCGCGGTGCCGGGCTCAAGCTCGTCGGCGCGCCCGAACCCGGCGAGTGGAGCTGGGCGCGAGAGCTCACCCCGGCGGCGAAGTAGCGTTCCCAGGCGGACGACAGCCCCGGATTCGCGCGAATCCGGGGCTGTCCCGAGATCTTCGAACGCCGCTCAGGCGACGTGCGCGGCGGGCGGGAGCTTCGCCGGGTCGCCGTCGGGCCACTGCGCGGGTTCCGGTCCGAGCTCGGTGAGCTCGCGGACCTGCAGCGCGCACCACGGCGAGACCTCGGTGTCGCCGGAGAGCACGCCCGTGCTGAACTCCTTCCACTGCACCCAGCGGGTCTCGGCGACCTCGTCGGCGTTGGGCTGCGCGGCGCTGTCGGTGAAAGCGACGAACACCGGGCACATCTCGTTCTCCGCGACGCCGTTGTCCATCGTGGCGCGGTAGCGGAACGCGGGCAGCGCCAGTTCGAGACCGCGCACGGCCAGGCCGAGCTCCTCGCCGAGACGGCGGGTGATGGCGGCCTTCATCTCCTCATCGGGAGCCGGGTGGCCGCAGCAGCTGTTGGTCCACACGCTGGGGAAGGTCTTCTTGTGGTGAGCCCGCTGGGTCAGCAGGAATTCGCCGCGATCGTTGAACACGTAGCAGGAGAACGCCAGGTGCAGCGGCGTCTCCTGGTGGTGCACGGTCGCCTTGTCCTCGACGCCAATAGCCTGACCTGCTTCGTCGAGCAGGACCACCTGTTCCACGTGCGGTACCTCCCTGGGGACGCGGGAAAATGATCTTCAACCGAAGTCGGGACCTTATCCAGTCCTGGCAGCGCCTGCCACAGCCGGACCGCGCGCTCCGGTCGGCCGGTCCGATCACCAGGACGTCGGCCACGACGCCGTGACCAGGTGCGCGTCCAGCTTGCCTCAGCGAGGCCGCGAGAACAACGCGAGCTGCGCGGACCCGATTCCCCCGAACGGCTCAGCACGTCACCCGACGATCGCAGGGAGATCGCTCGCGTTGTGAGACTCCTGCGGAATACGGGAAAAACGCGTTCGTTCGGCGACTTCTGGTCAAAACCGACTTCGCCCGGATGCCCGCCGATACCTTCGCCGTGCGACTACGAGATCGATTGAGAACCGACCTCGACGAAGGGGATCGCGGGATGTCTGATCGACCGATGCTCGCCACCGCTGCGGCCCTGGCCGCGGCCGCGGCGCTGGTGCTGCCCACCGCCGCTGTGGCCGAGAGCTCGACCCACCGAGCCACCCCGCGCGCCGGGGTGCTGGCGGTGCAGGACCACCTCCAGGAGCTGCAGAACATCGCCGGCGCCAACAACGGCAACCGGGCCTCCGGCACGCCCGGCTACCAGGCCTCGCTGGACTACATCAGGGGACAGCTCGACCAGGCCGGGTTCACCACCTCGGTCCAGGAGTTCCCGTCCATGGGCGGCACCACCTACAACCTGATCGCCGACACCCCCGGCGGCGACGCCAACAACGTCGTCATGTTCGGCGCTCACCTCGACAGCGTCGGCGACGGGCCCGGCATCAACGACAACGGCACCGGCTCGGCCGCGATCCTGCAGGCCGCGCTGGACTACGCGGCCGGCGGCGAGACTCCGACCAACAAGCTCCGCTTCGCCTTCTGGGGCGCGGAGGAGGAAGGCCTGGTCGGCTCCACCCACTACGTGGAGACGCTGCCGGAAGCCGAGCGCGGGAAGATCGCCGCCTACCTGAACTTCGACATGGTCGGCTCGCCCAACGCCGGGTACTTCACCTACGACGGCGACGACTCGGACGGAGTCGGCGCGGGCCCGGGGCCCGAGGGATCGGCGCAGATCGAGAAGCTGCTCAACGATTCCCTGGCCCAGGCGGGTGCACCGGCGGAGGGGACCGACTTCGACGGTCGTTCCGACTACGGCCCGTTCATCGAGGTCGGCATCCCGGCGGGCGGCACCTTCACCGGCGCCGAGGAGACCAAGAGCCCCGAGCAGGCCGAGAAGTGGGGCGGCCGGGCAGGTGAGGCGTTCGACGCCTGCTACCACCAGTCCTGCGACACCGTCGACAACGTCGACACCCAGGCCCTGGAACGCAACTTCGCAGCCATCACCAACGCGGTGAAGACCTACGCCGCCCAGTTCCCCCAGCCGTAGACGGGGAACGCCGGACCATCGGGAGAGGGAAAGGCCGTCCCCGGCAGCCGCTGCAGCGCAGGCGGTGGCTGCCGGGGACGGCTGCTTCTTCGCCTCAGTCCCATGTCTGACGGGCCTACACCGATGGATTGATGCGCGATCACGGCTGGGGCAGTTGAATTTCCGGCGTCGGACTCGGATCTGTCGGAGTTGCTCTAGCCGGGAGGTGGCGGCCGTTGACCGGACCGTACCTGCTGCCCGCCCACCTGGACCCCTCACGACCCCGGCACCAGGCCCGGTTCGCCGTCGAGGTCGACGGGCGCCGGGTCACCGCGCGGGCCGGGCAGACCGTCGCCGCCGTGCTGATGTCGCTCGGCGTGACCAGCTGGCGGGAGACCGGCCGGACTCGCGGACCGGACCGCAGGCGCGGGCTGTTCTGCGGCATCGGCGTGTGCTCGGAGTGCGTGCTGGTGGTCAACGGGACACCGGACGTGCGGGCCTGCCTGCGCGCGGTCGAACCCGGCGACGTGATCAGCACCCGAGGTCCGGGAACGCGATGAGCGTCGTGGTCGTCGGCGCCGGGCCCGCGGGCATGACCGCTGCCGTGCGCGCCGCCCGAGCCGGTGCCGACGTGCTGCTCGTCGACCCCGCGCGTTCCCCGCGCGGCCAGCACCACCCGGCGCCGGAGTTCGGCGCCGCCCGGAAGCGGCGCGACCAGCGCGGTTTCGCGTTCCTGGACCAGCAGATCCGCAGCCATCCGCGCATCCGGCTCCTGACGGGCAGCGTCCGCTCGCTGGACGGTCGCACCGTCCACGTGCACGACGGCGAGACCTGCGAGACCGCGCGCGCCGACGCGCTCGTGCTCGCCACCGGCGCGCACGACCGGGTGCTGCCCTTCCCCGGCTGGGAGCTCCCCGGCGTGTTCACCGCCGGTGCCGCGCAGGCGCTGGCCCGGGAGCAGCGGATCGCCGTGGGCGGCAGGGTGCTGGTGGCCGGGGCGGGTCCGGTGCTGCTGCCGGTGACCGAGTCGCTGCTGGAGGTCGGCGCCGACGTGGTGGCGGTGCTCGACGCCGGCAGCGCGGGCGCGTGGTTGCGGCGCGCGCCGACCCTGGCCGGTCAGTGGGACAAGCTCGCCGGGCTCGCCGGATACCTTCGCAGGCTCCTCGGCAACACCCAGTTCCGGACGCGCGCGGGCGTGGTGGAGGCGCTCGGCGACGACCGGGTGCGGGAGGCCGTCGTCGCCAAGCTCGACGCCCGCTGGCGTCCGGTCCCCGGCACGCACCGCCGGATCGCTGTCGACGCGATCTGCGTCGCCCACGGGCTGGTGCCCAGGCTCGAACTCGCCCAGACCGTCGGCTGCGACCTGCGGGACGGGTTCGTGTGGGTCGACGTCACCCAGCGCACGTCCGTGCCGTGGGTGTTCGCGGCCGGCGAGACCACCGGGATCGCTGGTTCCCGGGCCGCGGCCGCGGAAGGCGCCGTCGCCGGACTCGCGGCTGCCGTCCACGTCGGCGCCACCACCTGGAACGAGGTCGGGAAGCACGTGCGCCGAGCGTCACTCGTGGTCCGATGTGGACGGAGGTTCGGTCGTGCGATGGCCTCGGCGACCCGCATCGGCGAGGACTGGAACGCCTGGCTCACCCCGCAGACCCTGGTGTGCCGCTGCGAGGAGGTGCCGTACCAGGCCCTCCGGGACAGCGCCCGCACCCGGCGGGACGCGCGTTCGCTGAAGATGTCCTGCCGGGTCGGACTGGGCCGCTGCCAGGGCCGCATGTGCGGCCGCAACGCCGACGAGCTCGCCGAGGATCTGCTCAGGGGCTGACCGAGCCCGTCGCGGTGTTGCGCAGGTGGGAGATCCCGGGAACACGAACGGGGAACCCCGCCGCAGCGGGATTCCCCGTTCGCTCGCGCCGCAATCAGGTCTGCGGATAGCGGTGGTGGCCCGGGAAGTTGCCGTAGAGCTGTTCGCCCGGAGGCCCCTGGGTCACCGCGTGCACCAGGTGCTGGCCGCCGACGAAAGCGCCCTTCCACGACGCGCCCCTGCCGCCGAACGGCTCGTCCCGGTCACCGCGCGAACGCGGCTTGTTGATGCCCACCTTGAACGCCTGGACGTGCTCGGAGAGCTCGGCGGCGAACGCCTCGTCGTCGCAGGCGATGGTGGCCACCAGAGCACCGTTGGAGGCGTTCATCTGCGCCAGCAGCTCGGCCTCGGTGTCGACGACGACGATCGTGTCCACCGGCCCGAACGGTTCCTCGTGCATGAGCCGGCTCGCCCCGGGAGGGGCCAGCAGCGTCACCGGGGCCGCGTACGCCGAGACGTCCTGACCCTCCAGGAAGTGGCCGTGGGAGCGGTCGCCGTGGTGCAGCGGGACCGCGCCGTGCCGCAGGGCCTCGGCGACTCTGCCCTCCAGCTCGGCGGCCTTCGCCGCGGAGATCAGCGGGCCGAAGTCCAGCGCGGGCGGCTCGTCGTTCTCGCTCGCCAGCGGGTGGCCGAAGCGCACCGACTGGACCACGGGCAGGTAGGTGGCCAGGAACTTGTCCACCAGCTTGCGCTGCACGACGAAGCGCGGATAGGCGGTGCAGCGCTGCTTGGCGTACTCGAAACCCTTGCGCAGGTGCGCGCTCAGGCCGTCCCAATCGGAGAACTCCCACAGCCCCCAGGTGTTGAGGCCCTCCTGCTCCAGCATGTGCCGCTTGCCCGTGTCGACCAGCTGCGCGGCGATCTTGCCACCGTTGGAGCGGCCGCCGACGAAGGCGAGCGCGCCCACCTCGGGCGAGCGCACCAGCGGATCCGACAGCGCCGAGCCGTCGCCGGAGAGCAGCGTGGCCGGGAGCCCGGCGCGCGCCATCAGCGCGTGCGCGACGGTCAGCGTCACCGCCCCGCCCTGGGTGGGGGTCTTGGCGATGACGGCGTTGCCCGCGAGCAGCTGCACCAGCTCGGCGTGCACCAGGACGCTCATCGGGTAGTTCCAGCTGGCGATGTTGCTGACCGGGCCCGGCAGCGGCTGGCGCTTGTAGGGGGCGCCCTCCACGTCCTGGTTGAGCATCTGCTCGGTGTTGTCGGCGTACCAGCGCACGCCGTCGAGGCAGCGGTCGACGTCGGCGCAGGCGAGCTTCCACGGCTTGCCGATCTCCCAGGCGAGCAGCAGCGCCAGGTCATCGCGGACCTGCGCCATCGCCTCCACGGCGCTGACCACCGCTTCGCGCCGCTTGTCGTAGGTGGTCTGGGCCCACGACAGGTGCGCGCGGGACGCGGCGTGCACCGCGTCCTGCGCGGTGTCGGCGTCGATCTTGGGCAGCTGGGAGAAGACGGTGCCGTCCACCGGGGTCACCTGCGGCGCGGGTTCGCCGACGGCTTGCCAGTCGCCGTCGATGAGGTTGCGGGGGACACCGCCGTCGAAGGCCTCCGGAACCGCGGCGGCGACTCGCGACAGCACCGCCGCAGCGGTGCGGTGATCGGGAACCCGGAGTGTCATACGCCCTCCTCAGAACATGGGGATGGGGTGCCGGGAGGCATAGAACTATGCCACGTCGAGACGCGCTGTGCCTGCTGCAATCGTACGAATTCGAACAAAACGTACGTGCGTCTTGCGAACCCGTTCGGAGCCTCCCCGGAACTCCCCGATGCGCCGGTTCGTGGGAAATCCGGGGAAATCGATTCCCGGAATTGTTCCGATGGCGGATACCACGGCGCCGTTCGGCGTGCCGGAAATTTAGGTTACTGGCGGGTATTCGCCAATTCCTCCGGAATTCGGTGCGGAGTTCCTTGAATGAAGGGGCTTTTCGCGCTCCGAACGGAGGAAAACATGCGCCACGCAAGGTACCTCATCGGTGCGGTGACCGCGTGCACGGTCGCCTCGAGCATGGCCGCCCCGGCCTTCGCCGCAGATTCGCTCTCCGCCAAGAATTCCGGCTCCACGAACTCCGCCGCCGAGAACTACGTCGCCCTGGGCGATTCCTACGCCTCGGGAACCGGAACCCGGGACTACTTCGAGGACAGCGGGGACTGCCTGCGAAGCCCCAAGGCATACCCGCAGTTGTGGGCGGACGAGCACGGTGCCGCCGCCTTCGAGTTCGCCGCCTGCTCCGGTGCGGTGACCGACGACGTCAACGCCGATCAGCTCGGCTCGCTCAGCGCGGACACCACCCTGGTCACCATCTCCATCGGTGGCAACGACATCGGTTTCGTCGACGTCGTCACCCGGTGCGTGGCAGGCACCGACGAGGCCTGCGACAGCGCCGTCAGCGACGCCACCGCCAAGGCCCACGACGAGCTGCCCGCCAAGCTCGACACCACCTACGCCAACATCCGCGAGGCCGCGCCCAACGCGAAGGTCGTGGTGGTCGGGTACCCGCGCCTGAACGAGATGGGCGACTGCGGGGTCCCGTTCTACACCGAGAACAAGCGGCAGCGGATCAACGAGGGCGCCGACGAGCTCGCCTCGGTCATCTCCGACCGAGCCTCGGCCGCCGGGTTCTCCTTCGCCGACCCGCGCGAAGCCTTCGCCGGCCACGGAGTGTGCTCCTCCGACGAGTGGATCAACGGGCCCAGCACCCCGATCCAGGAGTCGTTCCACCCCGACGTCGACGGGCACGCCAACGCGTACCTGCCGACCCTGGACTCCGTCACCGGCTGACACTCCCGGTGACGGACGAGGCGTGTCGCGCGGAGAAATCCCGTCGTTCCGCGCGGCACGCCTCACCTGCGTTCTCGGGTCCGACCGGTGCGGTCAGAGGGTCGGGACGAGCCCACCGTCGCAGCGGATCGCGGTGCCGGTGATGTAGGAGGCGTGCGCGCTGCACAGGAAGGCGGCGGTGGCGCCGAACTCGGCCGGTTGCCCGTACCGCTTGGCGGGGATCGCCGCCTCACCCCGGGCCCGGACCTCCTCGACCGGCAGCCGCTCGCGCTCGGCCGTGGCGCTGTCCAGCGACGACAGCCTGTCGGTGGCGATCCGGCCGGGCAGCAGCAGGTTCGCGGTGACGCCCTCGTCGGCCACGTCGATCGACAGGCTCTTGAGGTACGCCGCCAGGGCGCTGCGCCCGATGTTCGACAGCGCGAGGTTGGGGATCGGCGCTTCGACGCCGCTGGAGGCGATCGCCAGGATTCGGCCCCACCGGCGCTCCCGCATCCCCGGCAGCACCCCGCCGACCAGCTTCTGGTGAACCAGCAGCAGGTTCTGCACCGCCTCCGCGGTCGCCTCCGGGTCGATCTCGGAGGCGCTGGCCGGGCGCGGACCCGGGCCGTTGAGCACCAGCACGTCGATCGGCCCCAGCGCGTCCTGCGCTTCCGCCAGCAGCCGCTCGGCGCCGCCCGGCGCGGTCAGGTCCACCTCCACGCCGACCGCACCCGGCAGTTCGTCCGCGATCGCGCGCGCCCGCTCACCGCGGCGCCCGGAGACCACCACGCGGGCGCCCTCGGCGGCCAGCGCTCGCGCCGTCGCCTCGCCCAGGCCACCCGTCGAGGCGCACACCAGCGCGGTGCGCCCGGCGATTCCCAGATCCATTCAGCTCTCCCCGTTCTTCATGTTCTCCACGGCCGCCACGTGCCGGTCGAGTTGCTTGTCCAGGGTTTCCGGCATGCCCGGTGCGGGTGCCCGGACCCCGGAGTCGCTGATCAGGCCTCGGCGACGCAGGGCCTCCTTGCGGATGGCCAGGCCGATGCGGGCCTGCGCTTCGAAGTTCACCAGCGGCAGGTACCGCAGGTAGGCCTCCAGGGCGGCCTGGTAGCCGCCGCGCCACCACGCGTCCACGCACAGCTGCAGCCCCTCCGGGAACGAGAAGCCGGTCATGGCCCCGGCGGACCCGGCGGCCAGCTCGTCCAGCAGCCCGACGCCGCCGAGCCCGCCGAACACCGGGACGCCGGTGCGCGCGGTCAACGTCGCGATCGCCGGGGGCGTGGGAGGCGCTTCGGCCTTGATCGCCACCACGGACTCGACCTGCTCGACGGCCTCGGCCAGGTTCAGAGCGCTGATCGTCGTGCCGGTGACCAGCGGGTAGTCCTGGACCACCAGTCCGGCGCCCGTCGCGGCGTGCACCGCGTCGAGCTGACTCGCCAGCAGATCGGGGTCGGCGGTGTTGACCTGCACCATCGCGCCCGCCAGCCGGTCGCCGACGACGTCGGTGGCGAGCTCGACCTCTTCGATCACCGGTGCCGGCGAGGCGCTGGAGGCGCCCACCACGATCGGCAGGTCCACGGAGTCCACGACGACCTCGAGCACGGCGCGCTTCTCGGCGGTGGACAACCGGGCGGCTTCGCCGAACACGCCCAGCACGGTCAGCCCGGTGACGCCGATCCGGCGGTAGTGCCCGACCAGCTTGGCCAGCGAGGCCAGGTCGACGTCCTGTGTGGACTCGGTGAACGGGGTGGCGACCACACCCCACACGCCCGGGGCGAGCGGATCCGCGACCATCTGAAGCCCTTCCACCCAGCGGTTCGACCGGCGATCTTATGCACGCCGGATCAGATCGCGTCAAGAAGGCGCCGACCCGGTCCGGCAACCGACCGCGGGGTGGCGAACAGCCGAAACACCGGTGCCGCGGGACCGATCGCCGAATCGCGGCCGAAATGTGCCCCACAACGCCGCCACGATCGGCTAAGGTGGACGGCGATGCCGGGCGGGCCCCGTTCCACCGGGCATCTCACCAGGACTTACGCGGTCGTGCACCGCACAGCAGGCCGAGCCGGTCCCAGGCGCCATCCAGGACCGCGCCCGGCTCCCGGATGGCCAAAAGGGAGGGACGGTCGCACCGTCTCGGTCATCCGCGTGGAAGAGCCCGCTGGCCAGGCAGGTCAGCGGGTTTTTTCGTTCCCGCTGCGCGCTCGGACGGGTGGCTCGGGTGAGATTCCGGCCAGTCGGTTGATCTTGATCTCGGCTCGCGTCCTATCATGACCGGGCGTTCTCATTGCAGCTCGTTGTTGCCGCGCGGTCCGGGAGGCGGGGAGGGTAGTGCGCGGGGTCGACTACTACGAACTCCTCGGCGTGGGGAGCGACGCGACACCGGTCGAGATCAAATCGGCGTACCGGACGCTCGCCCGCACCATGCATCCCGACGTGGGCGGGAGCGACAGGGCGTTCCTCCTCCTGCAGGAGGCCTACGAGACCCTCACCGACCCGGCGCGCCGAGCCTCCTACGACAGCTCCCGGCGCCGGAAGGCCGAGGCCAGGGCGGCCGCCCAGCACCCGCGGCGTCCCGGAGGAACCCGGCGCCCCGGCCGGGGCTTCGGCGAGGACCCCGACTACGTGCCCCGGATGCCCCGGGTCCGGCTCGACGACCTGACCTGGTGGGACGTCGTCGACCCGCAGGCGCGGGTGCAGTACCTGCCGGTTCTCGGACCGGACGCCAGGCCGACCACGGCGCTGGTCGGGGCCTGGTCGTTGCTGCTGCTCGCGGGGATGGCCGTGGACCTCAACGCGGCCCTCATGGCGACCTGGCTGGGGCTGCTGATCGCCTCGGGGATCGCGATCGTCGTGCTGCTGCGCAGGCACATCGGCGCCCACCGCGAGCACCGGATGTTCACCGCCGAGTTCGGCGACCAGCGGATCTTCGGTCTGCCCGACATCCAGCACGAACGGGCTCAGCTGCTCACCGCCGAGCTGTGCGCCAAGTACCTCATCCGGCTGCCCGGTGTGCGGGTGTTCCACGGCCTGACCTCGCCGGACTCGGAGTTCGAGGACGTCCACCACGCGGTGCTGTGCGGTCGACGGCTTGTGCTGGTGGAGTCCAAGAGCTGGCTGCCCGGGCACTACACGACCGACGAGAACGGCGAGCTGTGGCGCAACGGTCATCCGTTCCGCGGTGGCGTGACCCGGTTGAACGAGGGCGTGGCCACCTTCGAGGAGCTGCTGCCCGAGGTCGAGGTGCGCGGTGCCGTGCTGATCTACCCCAGCCGGGCCGGTGACGTCACGACCGTCGAGCAGCACGACGACCGGGTGGTGCCGATGACCCCGGCGCAGTTCGTCAAGGACATCGGGCACTGGCTCGCACAGGACCCGGTCACCGTCGACCGCGACGTCTTCACCGCGGTCCTCGACCAGCTGGTGGACTGACTCCCGAGCACCTGCTCACCGCACCGGCTCCGGTTGCACCGATGAATTCCGGCCGCCCGATGAGTCCACACCTGCGCACGGACCAGGACCACGCAGGGAAGGTGTTTCGGATGACCACCAGTACGAGCGGAACCGCCGCGCCCGGCCGGGCGTTGAACATCGGGATCTGGGTGCTGCAGGTGCTGCTGGCGGCGTTCTTCGTGTTCGCCTCGGTGCCCAAGCTGCTCGGCGACCCGACGGCGGTCCAGATGTTCGACCTGATCGGGTTCGGGCAGTGGTTCCGCTACTTCACCGGAGCGGTCGAGCTGCTCGGCGCGATCGGCCTGCTGATCCCGCGGTTGTGCGGGCTCGCCGCCGCCGGCCTGGCGCTGGTCATGGTCGGAGCGGTGTTCGCGCAGATCTTCCCGCTCGGCGCCCCTGCGGTGGCGTTGTCGCCACTGGTGCTCTGCGTGATCCTCCTGCTCATCGCCTGGGCTCGGCGGGACACCGTTCGAGTCCGCGCCCAGTCCTGAACTCGCCCGCTCGCGAGATTCCCGCACCTGTGAAGTGGAGTGACCAGTCATGACCATGAAGACCTTCGTGAACCTGCCCGTGAAGGACCTCGACCGGTCGGTGGAGTTCTTCACCGCGCTCGGGTTCACCTTCGACCAGAACTTCACCGACGAGAACGCCACCAGCATGGTGATCAGCGAGGACGCCTACGCCATGCTGCTGGTCGAACCGTTCTTCAAGTCCTTCACCGGTAAGGACGTGGCCGACGCGACCAGGACCACGGAGGTCATCACCGCCCTGTCCGCCGACTCGCGCGAGCAGGTCGACGAGATGGTCGCCAAGGCCCGCGCCGCCGGATCGCCGCGCATCGGCGAGGTGATGGAGGAGGGCCCGATGTACGGCCGCAGCTTCGACGACCCCGACGGGCACCACTGGGAAATCTTCCACATGGCCCTCGACTGAGGGCTGCGATCAGCGGTTCGCGGCGGGATCATGGTGCGGGCTCGAACGGCCCCGTCGGACGGTCACCCGGGACGAAGGAGCACGAGCGTGACGAACCCGCACCAGAACGTCAGCTTCGCCAGCAACGGCCGGACCGCCCACGGGTACCTGGCGACCCCGGAGCGGCCCGGACCGGGTGTGCTGGTGATCCAGGAGTGGTGGGGCCTGACCGACCACGTCGCCGACGTCGCGAACCGCTTCGCCGCCGAGGGTTTCGTGGCGCTGGCCCCGGACCTCTACGGCGGCCGCACCACGCACGACCCCCGGGAAGCGGCCCGGATGATGCAGGAGCTGCCCGTCGAGCAGGCCGCCCGCGACCTGGCCGGCGCGGTCGATCACCTGCTCGGCCACGACATGGTGACCGGCTCGTCGGTCGGTGCCGTCGGCTTCTGCATGGGCGGGAAGTTCGCCCTCGTCCTGGCCGCACAGCAAGGTGACCGCATCGGCGCCGTCGTCCCCTTCTACGGGATCCCGCCGGTGGAGACGGACTTCTCGGCGATGGTGGCGCCGATGCTCGGTCACTTCGGCGAGTACGACCGCGGCGTCACCGTGGACGCCGTCGGCGAGGTGGCGGACCAGATCAAGAAGCAGACCGACGTCCACCCCCAGATCCACGTGTACGCGGCCGGGCACGCGTTCTTCAACGACCAGAACCCCGCCTCGTACCACGAGGACTCGGCCCGGATCGCCTGGCCGCGCACGCTGGACTTCCTGCGCCGCCACCTCGGCTGAGCTGTTCCCGCTCTGCAGTTGTCAAGCAGCAGTCGTGCTCTGAAGGGGCATGCCGAGGCGACCGGTCTCCGCGGAGACCGGTGCCCGGCGGGTCATCCGGTTGTGGTGAAACCGTGTTCGCGTTCCCGGGGTCTGGCGAGCAGATCCCGGATCTCCTGCCGGTGGTCGGAATGGTGTGTCGTCCCGTCGCGTCGCGGGGCATCGGCTGCGGTGGCCTGAATCGGCGTCATCGAACTCATGTGCCCATTGTGCGGCCATCCGTTCGAAAATGCGAGCGAATGGCGATCGCTGGATGGGGTGATCCAATCCGTCACGCTCTGAAATCGATTGGGAGTGAATGAGTTTCATCATGACGGCGGTGGGTGCTGCTCACTGCTGCCCGGCGAACCGGGCTTTTTCCAAGGGAGGCAACGACTCCCGCCCCACGAGCCGGTCGGGGCGGAAAGAGCCGAGCTCCGAAGCGGTTTCACCACGGAGCAGCTCCCCGGCGGCCAGACGTCCCAGCAGCGGACCGAGCGTGACCCCGCTGTGCGTGGCCAGCACGTAGACCCGCCCGCTGTCGCCCAGGAAACCGGCGACGGTCAGCCCGTCCCCGGGCATCGACCGCTGCCCGACCCGGATCGACTCCAGCGCGGCCCCGGAAGCGCCGGCCAGCAGCCCGTCGAGCCGGCGGCACAGCTCCTGAGCGTGGAACCCGTCCACCGCAGGTGGATTCGCCGGATCCGCGTCCGCGTCGAGGTCGAGTCCCTGCACCACCAACCGGCCGCCCCCGTCGGGGCGCACGTTCAGCGAGGGCGTGGTCAGCACCGCGTCCAACCGGGCCGGCACCGGAGTCGTGTAGCCCAGCAATCCGACCGTGGCCGAGCCCGCGACGTCCGGATCGGCCATCGCCACCCGATGCCCGGTGGTCTCCGTGAGCCCCTCGGTCCACCGCCCGGCGGCGAACACCACCGCGTCGGCGGAGGCGGCCTCGCCGTCGGCCAGGACGATCCGCACGCCGTCAGCGGTCTCGGACACCGACACGACCTCGGCCGGGCACCGCAGCGAGGCGCCGTGCTCGCGGGCCTCGCCCCACAGCCGCGCGACCAGCAGCGCCGGGATCAGGTGGCCCTCGGTGGGGTAGTGGGCGATGTCCTGCACGCCGTCGGGAACGCGCAGGTCGGGAACCAGCTCCCGGGCGCGGGACGGCCCGATCCACTCCACCGGGTAGTCGCGGGCCTCCAGCTCGCACACCGACGCGGCCAGCCGCTCGGTGCCGTCGGGGTCCCCGGCCCACTCCAGGTTCCCGCCCAGCGTCAGCCACGGGGCGCACCGCCCCGGATCGGCCGCGAGGGCGGAGTGCTCGGCCATGCCCGCCACGTTGAGGTCGTGGTAGGGGCGCGGGTTCTTGTTGTGCGAGTTCACCCAGGCGAACGAGGTGCTCGAGGTCCCGGCCAGCGGCCCGGTGCGCTCGAACGCGGTCACCTCGGCACCGGCCAGCGCCAGGGAGCGGGCGGTGGCCGCACCCAGGACGCCGAGTCCGATCACTGCGATCTTCATGCGTCAACCTTTTCGTTCTCGACGGCGGGACGAGCGGGGATCAGCAAGGCGGTGGCCAGCAAGGCCGCGGCGGAGACCGCGATGCCGTAGACGGCGTAGGGGACGGTGGTGTCGACCAGCTGCGCGATCGCGCAGCCGAGGATGCCCGCGACCATGCCCGCGATGGCGGCGGCCGGGGTCAGCCGGCGTCGCCGGTGCAGCAGGTAGCCGAGGAAGATCGGCGCCGCCAGGGCCGCGGCCGAGTAGGCGTAGGTCGCGACCAGCCAGGTCAGGGCCTTGGGGAACAGGATCGCCAGCACGGCGGCCAGCACCGACACCCCGACGGTGATCATCCGCGACAGCGTCACGGTCTGCCGCTCACCGGCCTGCTTGCCCGCGATGTTCTGGTAGACGTCGCGGGTCAGGTTGGCCACCACCGACTGCAGCGCGGCCCCGGTGGTGGAGATGATCGTGGACACCAGGAAGGCGCCGAAGATGATCACCAACCAGGTCGGGAGCTGGGTGAGCAGCCACCCGGCCGCGTCCTCCTCGTTCTCCAGGCCCGGGTTCATCGAGTGCACGGCCAGTCCGATGCACCCGGCGTAGAGGCCGCCGATGAGCATCGTCAGGCCCGACAGCCCCAGTCCGCGCCGGGCGTCGCCGACCTTCTTGGTGGCGAAGACGCGCTGGTAGTAGAGCTGGTTGGTCAGCGTGCCCGGCAGGATCGCCGCGACCCACAGCCAGATCTGGTCCCAGCCCGCCGCGGTGAGGCCCTCCCAGCCCCACAGCCGTTGCGGGACGGTGGCGGTGATGTGGCCCCAGCCGCCGGCGAGGTGGATGGCGTAGGCGGCCACGCCCAGCGACATGACGATCATGAAGATGCCGAACACGAAGTCGGTCCAGGCCACCGAGGTCAGTCCGCCGGGCAGCACGAACAGCAGCGACGCCACCATGATCACCAGGATCAGCGCGGTCGGCGACACGCCGGTGAGCTGCCCGAAGAGCTGCGCGAAGGCGACGAACTGGGTGGCCAGCCACCCGAAGGGCACGACCAGCGCGGCCAGCGCGGCGATCGCGATGGCGAGCCGGTTGCGGCCGAAGAGCTTGGTGATGATGTCGGGAACGGTGGTGAAGCGCTGCTCGCGCAGCCACTTCGCGATCCACATCAGCACCAGGAACCCGACCAGCACGCATCCCTCGTAGAGGAACACCGACCAGCCGGAGCGGTAGCCGATGCCGACGTGCGCGATGAGCACGCCGCCGCCGGTGGCGGTGGCGAACTGGGTGATGATGACGACGATCAGCGGCAGCGATTCCCCGGCGGACAGCCAGTCCGCGGAGTTCTTCGCCTTGCGTCCGAAGTAGACGGACATGCCGATGCCGAAGCCGATGACCAGCAGGCTTGCGATGATGATTCCGGCGATCTGGCCGGTGGAACCGGTGAGCATGGGGCCTCCAGTGGGCTCACGAGTCGAGGGCTCACGAACTGGTGGTTCACAGCGGGAAGCGGGTGGGGTCGAGCGCGGCGATGTCGTGCGAGGTCGCGCCGTCGAGGGCGAGGTCGGCGCCGATCTCGCCGAAGGCGGGGGCGAGCTTGAAGCCGTGCCCGGAGAAGCCGGTCATGACGGTGGCCCGGCGGTGTCCCGGCAGCGGTCCGAGCAGCGCGTGCTCGTCGGGGGTGAAGCCCTCGGCGAAGGTGCTGACCCGGATCGGGTGCGGCGTCACCCCGGGCAGCAGTCGCGCGGCGGCGGCCGAGGCCGCCCGGGCGTGCTCGGGCGCGGAACTGCGCGGGAGGTCGTCCGGGCCGTCCAGATCGGGCCAGCCGAGGTGGTGCGGCACGATCTTGATCGCCGCGCCGTCGAGGGCGGGGAAGCAGGAGAACCCGGCCTCGGGGTGCCTGCGGATGGCGATCGGCAGCGACCCCGGCTGGTGCGCGGTGACGTCGCGCGCGGCGAACCAGTAGGCCGTGATCAGTCGCGCCTCCACCGGCAGGGAGCCCAGCGGTGCGAGCTGCCGCGCCCACGGGCCGGGCGCGAAGATCGCGTGATCGACCTCGAACGTGGTGTCGTTGCTGGTGATCCGCCATCCATCGGCGGTTTCGGCCGCGTGCGTGACCGGGTGGTAGGGCAGGACCCGGGCGCCCGCGGCCTCGGCCGAGCGCAGCGCTGCCTGCACCGAGGGTTCCGGCCGGAGCACGCCCGCTGCCGGGTCGAGCACCATGATCTCGCCGTCGTCGATCCGGTGCTGCGGGAACCGCTTCCGGGCCTGCTCGGAGTCGAGGACCTCGTGGTCGAGTCCGGCGTCCTCGGCGCAGCGGCGCACCGCGGCGACGTCCGGGTGGTCCGGCGCTCCGATCGTCAGACCGCCGCACAGCGTGAGCAGGTCCGCTCCTGCGTCGCGCTCCAGGTCGCGCCACAGCGCTTCGGCGCGCTGCAGCAGCGGTACGTAGGCGGCGCCTTCCTTGTAGGCGGTGCGGAAGATGCGGGATTCACCGGCCGAGGCGCCCCGGTCGTGCCCGGGGCCGTAGGCGTCGAAGGCCAGCACCTCGGCTCCGCGCAGTGCGAGCCGCCACGTCGTCATGGCACCGATGACGCCGGTGCCGATCACCGCGACGCGAGTCATGAAACACTCCTCCAGGGGTTTTCCGGGCAGGATGAGATCGCGGTTCCGCCGTGGAACCGTTTGTGGGGGAAGGGGATTCAGTCGTCCTGAGCGGGCGGGACGGTGTGCTCGATGAAGAACTCGACGAGGTCGGGGCGGATGATGTGCCACATGGCCTCGGCGAGGTTGCCGTCGGTGAGCCAGGTCAGGCGGCGCAGCCGGATCACGGCCTGCCCCGCGGTGAGCCGCAGCCGGGCCGCGGTGTCGTCGTCGAGCACCACCGGATCGATGTAGACGCGCGACTTGGCCGCGGGAACGCCGTTGCGGGAGAAGTAGTCGTGCACGGTCAGGTGGTCCAGGTCCTCGTCGAGCAGGCGTGGTGCCAGCGAGAACGGGACCGCGGAGAGTTCGACGGCGATGGGGTTGTCGTCGACGTCGAA
The DNA here is from genome assembly GCF_029952525.1 of Saccharopolyspora ipomoeae. GTDB lineage: Bacteria > Actinomycetota > Actinomycetes > Mycobacteriales > Pseudonocardiaceae > Saccharopolyspora > Saccharopolyspora ipomoeae. The sequence continues at coordinate 255,516 of NZ_JASAOF010000005.1, read as the reverse complement.
CTTGAGCCGGCGCAGTTGCGTCACCGGCGCGTCGTCGTCCACCCCGGGCATCTCGACGTCGGCGTCGCGCGCCGGGATGACCGCAGCGGAGTCCACCGCGTGCCGCCCGGGGATCTCCGGGCCCTGCAGCACGGGGTTGACCATGCGCAGCAGGTTCTCCTGCCGCGCGCCCTCGGCGACGAACGTGCCGCGCCGCCGGTGCCGTTCCACCAGCCCGGCCTGGGCCAGCTCGGTCAGCACCCGCTGCGCGGTGGCACGGCTGACCGAGTACTGCTCGCGCAGCTCCGCCTCGGTGGGCAGTTTGCTGCCGGGCAGCAGCGCACCCGAGCGGATCCGCTGCTCCAGTTCGGTGCGGATGCGCAGGTACGCCGGGGTCGTCATGGACGGAATCTAGCTCCGCGCAATTGACCGGTCAATAGAGAATTCGAACGGTCAAAAGAAGTAACGCCGCGTTGACACGCGCTGGCCGAGCGGCGACGCTGCGGCGGTGGCCGGGCGAGATGAGGTGGGCGGATGCTGCCGTTGGAAGGCGTGACCGTGGTGTCGCTGGAGCAGGCCGTCGCGGCCCCGTTCGCGACCAGGCAGCTCGCCGATCTCGGCGCCCGGGTGATCAAGGTGGAGCGGCCCTCGGGTGACTTCGCGCGCGGCTACGACACCGCTGTCAACGGGTTGTCCAGCCACTTCGTGTGGATCAACCGCAGCAAGGAGAGCATCGCGCTGGACCTCAAGGACCCCGGCGATCAGCGCGTGATGGACAAGCTCGTGGCCAAGGCCGACGTGTTCGTGCAGAACCTCGCCCCGGGCGCGGCGGCCCGGCTGGGGCTGGGCGCCGACCGGTTGCGGGAGCGCGATCCGCGATTGATCGTCTGCGACCTGGCGGGCTACGGCAGCTCCGGGCCCTACGAGAAGAAGAAGGCCTACGACCTGCTGGTCCAGTGCGAGGCCGGACTGGTGTCGATCACCGGCGGCGAGGAACCCGCCAAGACCGGCATCTCCACCGCCGACATCGCGGGTGGCATGTACGCGTTCAGCGGCATCCTCACCGCGCTCTACGAACGCGAGCGCACGGGGCGGGGGAGTGCTTTCGAGGTGTCGCTGTTCGACGCGCTCGGCGAGTGGATGGGTTTTCCGTACTACTACGCCACTTACGGCGGCCAGGCTCCGCGCCGTTCCGGAGCTCGCCACGCCGCGATCGCCCCGTACGGCCCGTTCGCGGCGGGTGACGGCACCCAGGTCTTCCTGGGCGTGCAGAACGAGCGGGAGTGGGTGCGCTTCTGCGAGCAGGTCCTGCGACTCCCGGAGCTGGCGGCGGATCCGCGCTTCGACGCCAACCCCAAGCGCGTCGACAACGTCGTCGAGCTGCAGGGGGCCATCGAGTCGGTGTTCGCCTCGATGTCCGGTGAGGAGATCGAGCAGCGCCTGGAGGAGGTCGGCATCGCCAACGCCCGGATGCGCAGCATGGCCGAGTTCGCCGACCACCCGCAGCTCGCCGCGCGCGACCGCTGGCGCGAGGTCGACTCCCCGGCGGGCCCGCTGCGCGCCCTGCTGCCGCCGATCACGGTCGCGGGCCGCGAACCCCGCATGGACCCGATCCCCGACATCGGCAGCCACACCAACAAGATCCTCGAAGAGCTCGACGAACCCCCGCGCGACTGAGAGCTGCGCGGTTGCTTGCGTGGCGGGTGCGGGTGGCGGAATTTGAGTTCTTGGTGAGCTCCGTGCGTCAACAGCACCTAGTTCTGCGTCGTGGGGCGGATCGTCAGCTCGCCGATCTCGACGTCGTCGGGCTGCTCGACTGCGAAGGCGATGGCGCGCGCCACGGCTTCCGGCGCGATGCCGAGCTCTGCCATGGTCTTCTGGGCCTGCGCGCGCTGCTCGGGATCGGCGACGTGGTCGACGAGTTCGGTGCGTACGAAGCCGGGTGAGATGGAGGTCGTGCGCAGCACGCCGTCGGTGGACTCCTGGCGCAGCGCCTCGAGCAGCGTCCGCACGGCGTTCTTGGTGCCGGCGTAGACCGCTTGGGTCGGGACGATCTTCAGTCCCGAGGTCGAGACGGTGGTGACGAGATGGCCGCGGCCTTGCTCGCGGAACACCGGTAGCGCGGCGGCGATGCCGTGCAGTACGCCGCGCAGGTTGACGTCGATCATCGCGTCCCAGTCGTCGACGTCGAGATCGCACACGGGGGCGACGCGCGCTATCCCGGCGTTGGCGACGAGGACGTCGAGGTGGTCGAACGCCTCGACCGCCCGGCTCACGAGACGGTCGAGATCGGCGCGCCGCGTGACGTCGACGTCGAGGGTCTCGGCTCGTCCGCCTTCGGCGCGGATGCGCTCGGCGAGCGCATCCAGCCGGTCGGTGCGCCGGGCGCCGAGCACGACGGCCGCGCCGCGGGTGGCGAGTTCGAGAGCCGTGGCCTCGCCGATGCCGCTGCTGGCGCCAGTGATGGCGACGACCTTGCCGGCCACTCCGTCCATGGAGTCTCCTCTAACCTGACAGTTGTCCGTTTGCAGGGTTCAGCTTACCGGACAGTTGTCCGCTTGTGGGAGAAGAGGTGAATCACGTGGCGGAGCGTGAACTCCGATCGGATGCGGTCGCCAACCGGGACCGCATCGTCGAGGCGGCCCGCGCCGAGCTGAGCAGGTCCAACGGTGCACCGGAGGAGCTGAAGCTGCATCGCGTCGCCAAGGCGGCTGGAGTCGGGCAGGGCACGCTGTACCGGCACTTCCCGACCCGCGAGGACCTGCTGGCCGAGGTCTACCGCCACGAGCTCACCCAGCTCGTCGACGCCGCAGCACCGCTGCTGGCCGAGCACTCGCCGCTGAATGCGCTGACCCTGTGGTTGGAGCGCCTGGTGGAGTACGCCCGCGTGAAGCGGGGTGTCATGGCGGCGATCGAAGCCGCCGCGTGGCGCGAGCTGCACTCCGGTCGGCACCAGCGGCTCGACGAAGCGCTCCAGTCGCTGCTGGATCGCGGCGCGCGAGCAGGCGAGCTCCGCGACGACGTCGACTCGGCCGACGTCCTCCTCCTGCTCGGCGGCCTCGCCCGAATCCCCGAAGCCGAGTGGATCCCCCGAGCTCAACGACTGATCACGGTCATCACTGAAGGCCTCCGCCCTGCTTGAGCGCCGCGAGGCAGTCGACTCGTGTCGCTCGTGGGGTTCATGCTCTTGTGGGCGCGTCTTGCTGCGGTTCCTTGACCGCGTGTTTACCGGCGGCCCAGGGCGAAGAGGCCTCCGAGCGCGGAAGATCCTGCCCATCCGGCGGCGGCGTGGGTAGTGGTCGTGGAGATCGCGCCGAGTGCTGATCCGAGGGAGTGGAAGAGCATGTAGGCGCCGATCACGCTGCTCGTCCGGTCCGGGTCGGCGTTCGTGAGCAGGTGTTGGTTGCTGACATGCGCTGTCTGAACGGCGAAGTCGAGGGCGATCACGCCGACGAGGGTGAGCAGGAGCGACCGAGGTTCCTGCCCGGTCGCGACCCAGGGCGCGCTGAGCAGTGCGAGAGCGCTACCGGTGATGGCGTTGGCCTTTCCGCTGTCGGCCCAGTCGGGGACCGGTGGAGCTTGTTGATCATTCGGGACGCGATGGACGGTGCGCGGGCGTTCACCGGCTTCCAGAACCGCACGGGGATCGCGCGCAACATCCTCACCGATCGGCAGAGGTGCTTGGTCGAGCACGGCATCCTCGACCGTCAAGCGGCGCCGTCGGGTCGACGGCCGGTTTACGCCCTGACAGAGATCGCTCGCGATCTCTTCACCGTCATCGTGTCCGTGCGGCAGTGGGGCGAACGCCATGCTTTCGAGGAGGGGAGGCGCGCTGCGCGCTCGTCGACGAGCGCGGTCTTCCGCTCGCGGAGCTGCGCCCCGTGGATTCGAAAGGTGTTCCGGTGGCGGTGGAATCGACGTCGGTCCAGGGGCAGGGGGCGCGCGACTAGCTCAGCACCGCGAGGCAGTCGACCGCTGTGGCTCCGTTCTCGTCGAGGAGGAGGGGGTTGACGTCGAGTTCCGCGAGGTCTTCTGCGAGGTCGTGGGCCAGCCAGGAGAGGCGGGCGATCGCGTCGGCCGCTGCGTCGAGGTCGCGGGGTGGTCGGCCTCGGACTCCTTCGAGGAGGGCTTTGCCGCGGAGTGAGAGCAGGAGTCGTTTCGCCGCGGCGGGGTCCAGGGGTGCGGTGCCGACCCGGCTGTCGGCGAGGACCTCGACCAGGACGCCGCCGAGGCCGGCCACGACGACCGGGCCGAACGCGGGGTCCTGCTTGATGCCGACGATCAGCTCGGTTCCGGTGGACATGCGCTGCACCAGCAGTCGCGCGTCCGGGGCGAGGTGCAGCAGGTCCTCGGCGGCGGCGCGGACCTCGGCGTCGGTGGTGAGGTTCAGGCGGACTCCGCCGACGTCGGACTTGTGGCCGACGCTGCGCGAGAGCAGCTTCACCGCCACCGGCGTGCCCAGCTCGCGGGCGGCGGTGACCGCGCCCTCCGGGTCCTTGGCGGGGAACGCGCCCGCGCACGGCACCCCGTAGGCGGCGATGAGCCTGCTGGACTCGTGCTCGTCGAGCTGCGTGCGCCCGTGATCGCGGGCCTCGCACAGGATCGCGCGCACCGCGCGCTCGTCGACGTCGTGCGGGCGTTGCGGGTTCGGCGGGCCGGGGCGCAGGCTGTAGTCGGCGAGCGCGCCCAGCGCGGCGGCCGCGCGCCCGGGGTCGGTGAAGCACGGAATCCCCAGCTCCCGCAACCACTCCCGAGGCCGGCCGCTGCCGCCCGTCCACACCACGACCAGCGGCCGGTCGGTGGAGCGGTAGGCCTGCTCGATGGCGCCGATGAGCTCGTCGGCGGCGTGGTCGGCGTTGCCCAGCAGCACCGCGATCATGTCCGAACCCGGGTGGTCGACCGCGATCTCCAAGGCACGCCGCAGCATCGCCGGGTCGCTGATCAGGTTCGCCGTCAGGTCCACCGGGTTGCGCGGTGAACCGAACGCGGGCAGCACCTCGGCCATCCGCTGCTGCCACTCCGGTTCCCACGGGGCCACGTCCAGCCCGTGACCGGCGGCCGAGTCGGCCATCAGGACCCCGGCACCGCCCGACAGCGACAGCGTCGTCAGGCGCCTGCCCCGGGTGCGCCGACCGTCGGAGAAGATCATTCCGGCGTCGAGCAGCTGATCCATCCCGTCGAGCCGCACCACGCCGAACTGCCGGACCACGCCGTCGAAGACCGCGTCCTCGCCCGCCAGCGACGCGGTGTGCGAGGCCGCCGCGCGGGCGCCCGCCTCCGAACGGCCCACCTTGACCGCCAGGACCGGTTTGTCCAGCTCGTGGGCCCTGCGGGCGACGGCCAGCAGCTCACGGCCGTCGTGCACGCCCTCCAGGTAGGCCATGAGGACCTCGACCTCGTCGAGCTCGACCAGCCCGCCCAGCACCTTGCCCACCGACAGGTCGGCCTCGTTGCCGGTGTTGAGGAAGTGCGAGATGCCGATCCCGGCGTGCTGGGCGGCGGAGAAGATGAAGGTGCCGAACGCGCCGCTCTGGCTGACGAACGCCAGCGATCCCTCGCGCAGCCGGAAGTCGCCGTCCATCGCCGAGGTGAAGGTGGGCATCGCCCGGTCCTTGAGGCTGAACATGCCCAGGCAGTTCGGCCCGAGCAACCGGATGCCGGTCTCGGCGACGACCTCGGTGAGCTGCCGTTGCAGCTCCGCGCCCCGCTCGTCGAGCTCGGCGAAACCGGCCGCGCCCACGATCGCCGCCGGGACGCCGCGCGCGGCGCACTCGCGGACGGCGTCGACGACCTGATCGGCGGGCAGCATGATCATCGCCAGGTCGATCTCGCCGTCGATGTCGGCCAGCCCCGGGAAGGCGGGCAGCCCCTGCACCTGCGCGCGCACCGGGTTGACCGGCAGCAGCCTGCCCGCGTACCCGAAGCGCTTCATCAGCGCGATCGCGCGACCGGAGAGCTTGACGGGGTTGTTCGACGCGCCCAGCACCGCGATCGACCTCGGGTGCAGCATGCGGTGGATCGCCGGGACCGGTGCCGTGTTGCCGTCCATCGCACTCCATCCCACCTGGTGCCCTGGCACGCGGGTGTTTTCGATGCGTCGACGCCCGCGGCGGTGCGGGCGCCGGAGTCGAGGCTAAGCGAGCGTCGCGCAGCGGCCAAGACTCGATTCCTCGAACGTCCACAGTGGAGCATGTGGTGCAGTCCACTCGCGGGATCGCTAACCCCGACGCTCCGCGAAGCGACGTAACGGATGAGTAAGCGTTCGCAGAGCGTTGTTGACATGGAGAACACGGGAGGGCATTCGTGGCTGCCGACCGACCGGAGAGTCGGGCATGGTGGATCTGGAGCGCGGCGGTGGTCGCCTACCTCGCCGCGGTATTTCACAGGGGCAGCCTGGGGGTTGCCGGAACGCAGGCGCTCGATCGGTTCGACGTCGGACCGGCCGCGCTCAGCGCGTTCACGGTGCTGCAGGTCGGCATCTACGCCGGCATGCAGATTCCCACCGGCCTGCTGGTGGATCGCTTCGGCGCACGCCGGGTGATCACCGCGGCGGTGTTGTTGCTGGGGACGGGCCAGGCGATGTTCGCGCTGGCCGACACGTACGCGATGGGGCTGGTCGCGCGCGGCGTGCTGGGCCTGGGCGATGCGTTGATGTGGGTGAGCATCCTGCGGCTGGTGGCGGCGTACTTCTCGGCCCGCCGCTACGCGCTGGTGGCCACCATTTCCAGCGCGCTGGGGGCGCTGGGCGGGGTCGCGGCCACGTTCCCGCTGGCCGCGGCGCTGAGCACGATCGGCTGGACACCGACGTTCCTGCTGGTCGGCGCGCTGACGATCGCCTACGCGGCGGTGACGGTCTCGGTCGTGCGGGACACCACCCCGAAGGCGTCGGCGCCCCGGAGCGGGGGAGCGGTGCTGGCGCAGGTGCGCACCGCGTGGTCGGTGCCCGGGACGCGGCTGGCGTTCTGGACGCACTTCTGCACGATGTTCGTCTCCGGTGCGCTGACCCTGCTGTGGGGCTTCCCGTACCTGGTGGAGGGGCTGGGCGTGGCGGCGTCGTCGGCGAGCGTGCTGCTGAGCCTGCTGATCATCGGCCAGGTCGTGGGCGGCCCGGTGGTCGGTGCGCTGATCGGCAAGCGCCCGGAGTGCCGGATGTGGCTGGTCATGGGCTACCTGAGCCTCAACGTGCTGTCGTGGGTGGCGCTGCTGGCCTGGCCGCAGGGGCACCCGCCGCTGGCGGTGATCGCGGTGGCGTTCCTGATCTTCGCGCTCGGCGGTCCGGTGTCGTCGGTGGCCTTCGCCCTGGTGCGCGACTACAACGCGTTGAGCCAGGTCGGCACCGCCACCGGCGTGGCCAACGCGGGCGGTCACTCCGCCACCGCGCTCGGCGTGCTGGCGGTGGGCCTGGTGCTCGACGTCTTCGAGGCCATGCCGGGTGGTTCGGAGTACCGGGTGGCGATGCTGGCCCTGGTGGCGATGGTGCTCTTCGGCGCCTCGCGCACCTGGGTCTGGTGGCGCCGGGCCCGCGCGGCGGTCTTCGCCGCCGAGCAGCGCGGCGAGCAGGTGCCGGTGCTGCTGCACCGCCACCGCTGGGACCTGGAGGTCCGCCAGCCGGTCGCGGCCTGATTGAGGGGGAATGGGAGAGCGGGTCCGCCGAACCTGGGGTCGGCGGGCCCGCTCTTCGCTCGTCACAGCACGGTGGACAGGTGCCACGGGACGAATTCCTCTTCGCCGTAGCCGAGTTCCTCGCTCTTGGTCTCCTCACCGGAGGCCACGCGCAGGATGTGCTGGAAGATCTGCTCGCCCATCTGCGCCACCGTCATCTCGCCGTCGGCGATGACCCCGCAGTTGATGTCCATGTCGTCGGTCATCCGCTCGTAGAGCGGCGTGTTCGTGGCGAGCTTGATGCTCGGCGCCGGCTTGCAGCCGAACGCCGACCCGCGGCCGGTGGTGAAGCACAGCAGCTGCGCGCCACCGGCGATCAGGCCCGTGGCGTTGACCGGGTCGTAGCCCGGGGTGTCCATGAACATCAGCCCGCGATCGGTGATCGGCTCGGCGTACTGCAGCACGTCGACCAGGTTGGTGGTGCCGCCCTTGGCCGCCGCGCCCAGCGACTTCTCCAGGATCGTGGTGAGCCCGCCCGCCTTGTTGCCGGGCGAGGGGTTGTTGTTGATCGAGCTGCCGTCGGCCTGGACGTGCTTCTCCCACCAGCTGATCCGGTCCACCAGCTTCTCGCCGACCTCGCGGCTGACCGCGCGCCGGGTCAGCAGGTGCTCGGCGCCGTAGATCTCGGTGGTCTCCCCGAACACCGCCGTGCCGCCGTGGCGGATGAGCAGGTCCGCCGCCGCTCCCAGCGCCGGGTTGGCCGTGATCCCCGAGTAGGCGTCCGACCCGCCGCACTCCATCGCCAGGATCAGGTTGTCGGCGCGGACGGTCTGCCGCTCGTGGGCGTTGGCCAGCGGCAGCATCTCCTCGATGCGGCGGACGCCCTCGGCGACGGTCTTCTTGGTGCCGCCGAACTCCTGGATCGTCATCGCGTGCACCGGAGTGCCGTCGGGCAGCTTGAGGTCCTCGGTGAGGGCGCGGACCTGGTTGACCTCGCAGCCCAGCCCCAGCACCAGCAGCCCGGCGATGTTGGGGTGCCCGGCGTAGCCCTGCAGCGCGCGACGCAGCACCTCGAAGCCCTCGTTGCCGCGTCCGCTGTGCCCGCAGCCGAGGGTGTGGGTGAGCGGGCAGATGCCGTCGACGTTGGGGTAGTCGTCGAGGATGCCGGAGGCCTCGACCCGGCGGGCGATCATCTTCGCCGCCGTCGCCGAGCAGTTCACCGAGGTCAGCACGGCGAGGTAGTTGCGGGTGCCGACCCGGCCGTCGGGTCGAACGAAGCCCTGGAACGTCGCCCGCTGGTCCTCGGGAACGAACTCGGTGGGGGTGACGTCGGCGCCGAAGGCGTGCTCGCGCTGGAACTCGTGGTAGTCGACGTTGTGCGTGTGCACGTGCTCACCCGCGGCGATGTCGCGGGCGGCGAAGCCGATGATCTGGCCGTACTTGCGCACCGGAGCGCCCTCGGTGATGGCGTCGGTGGCGACCTTGTGCCCGCGCGGCACGGTGTTCGTGATCTCGAGTCCGGAGTAGGTTCCGGGCTCGATGTCCTGCCGCGCGATGAGGACGGAGTCCTCGGCGTGCAGGCGGAAACCCAGCTGGTCCAAGGTCGGCGACGACAACCCGATCACCCTCGCTTCAGAAATGTGAATTCACTTCGTCGTGGCGAATCGGATGCTAGACGTGCGAACACCCGATGTCACCGCCCCGGCGAGCGGCCCGGACGCCCCCAGTGTCGGGGCTCGAACGCGGCCCGGCACCCCTGCCGATCGGGCGGAATGGACGATGCGGACCTTGACTTTCCGGGTCCGGGTTCTGAGGCTGCACGGAATCAACCGAACAAGTCGCGCAAAACCGGTCTCGACCCGGAAGGCGGAGCAATGGGGCTCTCGTGGGTGCGTGAACTGACGGAATACCCGACCGGATCGCGCCGCAGGCGCATCCTGGTCATGGCGGTGCTGGCCAGCCTCATCGCCTCCTACGAGGCCCAGATCGCCCCGGTGCTCCCGCTGCTGCTGGAAGACCTCGGCATCAGCCTGGTCACCTACGGCACCGTCTCGGCCGTCGCGCTGTGCGCGGGTGCGGTCGCCTCGATGATCGGCGGCCGGCTCACCGACCGCTTCGGGCGGGTGCGGGTGCTCGTCCCGCTGATGATGCTGACCGCTCTGTGCTGCTTCGCGATGGCCGCCGTCCGCACCACGGGGCAGTTCCTGCTGGTCCGCGCGGTGCTCTCGGCGCTGGACGGCGTGGTGGTGGCCGCGACCGCGCCGCTGGTGCGCGACTTCTCGCCGCGCATGGGACGCGCGCAGGCGTTCGGGTTCTGGACCTGGGGGCCGGTCGGCGCGAACTTCATGGCCGCCGCGATCGCCGGGCTCACCCTGCCGCTGTTCGACAACGCCTGGCAGTCGCAGTTCCTCATCATGGGCGCGACGTCGCTGCTGATCTCGCTGGTCATCGCGTTCAACATCGCCGACCTCTCGCCGCAGCTGCGGGCCCGCGTGCAGCAGACCGAGCACCGCGCGCTGAGCGAGGCCGCAGCAGCCGAACCCGTCGGGATGCGAACCCTGTTCGCGCACAAGGAGATGTGGGCGCACGTCGTCGGCATCTCGGTGTGGCTCGTGCTGTACCTGACGCTGTCGCTGTTCGGGCAGAAGATGCTCGTCGACAGCTTCGCGCTGAGCCCGTCGCATGCCTCGGCGGTGATGGCGGTGTTCTGGGTGCTCAACATCGGCACCGTCGTGCTCGCCGGGCGCTGGTCCGACCGGTTGCAGCTGCGCAAGCCCTTCACCGCAGGCGGAACCGCGGTCGCCGCCGTGATGACCGGTTACCTGGTGGTGCTGGTCGGACGCGGCTCGATCTCGCTGGCCGAGCTGCTGATCACCGGAGCGCTCGTCGGGGCCGGGATGGGCGCGGCCTACGCGCCCTGGATGGCCAACTACTCGGAGAACACCGAGGACGTCGACCCGAGGTTGCAGGGCGGCGCGTGGGGCGTGTTCTCGTTCCTCACCCGCGCGGTGGCCGTCCTGGTCGTGCTGCTGATGCCGCAGGTCGTGGCGGTGGCGGGCTGGAGCACCTGGCTGGTGGTCTCGCTGGGCTGCCTGCTGGCGTTCCTGCCGATGCTGCTGCTCTTCCGCGGGCCGTGGCGGCGCTCGCCGACCCGTGACACGGCCCCGTCCCCGATCCGTTGACCCACGTCGCGGCTTCTGCGGGTTGGGGGAAGTTTTCATGAAAACTTCCCCCAACCCCACGGAAATCAGGTGAGAGCGCGAAGCGTCAGATCAGCGACGCGCACATCTCGCCGATCATGTACGAGGGGGCGTTGGTGTTGCCGCCGGTGATGCTGGGCATGATCGAGGCGTCGGCGACCCAGAGACCGTCGACGCCGCGCACCCGCAGCTGCGGGTCGACCACGGCGCGCTCGTCCACGCCCATCCGGCAGGTGCCGACCGGGTGGTAGACGGAGTGGATGCGGGTCGGCAGCTCGCGGCGCAGCGCGGTCTCGTCGAAGTACTTCGGGCCGGGGCTGAGCTCCTCGGTGACGTCGGCGGCGATGGTCTTGTTCGCCATGATCTCCCGGATCATGCCCATCGCCTCGATGAGGAACTCGGTGTCGGCCGGGTCGCTGAGGTAGCCCGGGTCGATGACCGGCGAGGCCGTGGGATCGGTCGAGGCAAGCCGGACCTCGCCGCGGCTCTGCGGGTAGATCAGCGTCGGGAAGATCGTCATCGCCGGGCGCGTGTCGGTCCGGTAGAGCTTGTCCTCGTCCTGGTTCGGCGTCGGGTAGCTCCACGGGATCGTGTGGATCTGCATGTCCGGCACGTCGCCCTGGGCCCGCGAGGTCTTGACGAACCCGACGGTCTCGAACAGCGTTCTGCCCAGCCACGATTCGCCGCGCTTGCCGAGCGCCTCCTTGAGCATGCCGGACGCCATGTAGGTCGCGGTGGAGCGGTGCACGGCCTTCTTGGTCACGAACGTCATCGGCACGAACAGGTGGTCGTGGAGGTTCTGGCCCACCGGCAGGTCGGCCTCGACCTCCACCCCCATCTCCTTGAGGTGACCGGCCGGGCCGACGCCGGAGAGCATGAGGATCTGCGGCGAGCCGACCACGCCCGCCGAGACCACCACGCCGTTGCCCGCGCGCAACGTCTCCCGCCGACCGCTCTTGGTGTCGATGACCTCCACGCCGGTGGCCTTGCCGTTCTCGATGATCACTCGCGCGACGTGCACGTGGGTGCGCACCCGCAGCGACGGCAGCTCGCGGTTGGTCAGGTAGCCGCGCGAGGAGCTGAAGCGGCGCCCCTTGCTCGCGCTCTGCTGGAAGATGCTGACGCCTTCCTGCGACTCGCCGTTGTAGTCGTCGATGCGCGGCACGCCGAGGGTTTCCTGCGCGGCGGCCATGAACTGCTCCGCGGCGGGGGTGATGTTCTTCTGCCGCGTGACCTCGATCGGCCCGCCCTCGCCGCGGACGTCGCTGGCGCCCTCCTCCCAGTTCTCCAGGCGCTTGAAGGCGGGTAAGACGTCCTGGTAGCTCCAGCCCTCGCAGCCCTCGGCGGCCCACGAGTCGTAGTTGGCCTTGTTGCCGCGCACGAACAGCATGCCGTTGACCGAGCTCGACCCGCCGAGGACCTTGCCCCGGGTCATCGGGATCTCGCGCTCGTGGGCGTGCTTCTGCGGCGTGGAGTACTGCTTCCAGGTCACCTGCTTCTTCAGCTGGGGCACGACGTGCAGCACCGAGATCATCCCGGGCACGGTGACGGTGGGGAGGTCGTCCTTGCGCCCGGCTTCCAGCAGGAGGACGCTCGCTCCCCGCTCGGCCAGCCTGCTGGCCACGACGGATCCGGCGCTTCCCGCGCCCACGACGATGTAATCGGCATCGCTCATTGTGCTCAACTTCTCCAGTGGTCGCCGTTGACTGCTCCGGTGCGCGTGATCACGACCGGCTGGAAATGGGTGTTGCGTCGTCGAACCGCATCGTCAGCTCGCCGATGTGGTTGGTGAACAGGGCTTTTCGGGGAAGTCCGAGTCGCCGCAGATCGTCGCTGATCGGGTGGTCGCCGAGCTCGATCCGCGCCCCGCCGGGGCGCATCCGGGTGCCGCCGGCGCGCATCGTCCACGGGGTTCGCCGCAGCGCGCCGTCGCGGTGGGTGTAGGCGTCGAGGGTCATCGCGCCCATCGCCGAGGGTGCCGGGACGCCGCGCGCGAACTCCATCGCGACGACCGCGCGGTCGTTCAGCCGCACCTCGCAGCGGGTGCGCCGGTCGCGGGTGGTGACGTCGATGGCGGCGATCTCCTTGGGGAAGCCCCAGATGGTCTGACCGGCCTCGCAGGTGAACAGCTCGTCGACCGGCAGCCAGTGGATGAAGACCCCGGTCGAACCGCGCACGCCCGGCTGCCTGCACATCAGCGCCACCAGGAACTCGTGGTAGACGCCCAGGTCGCCGTCGAGGTAGTGCATGAAGCCCAACGTCGCGGGAATCCGTCCCGGCAGCGGCGTCACCGGTTCCAGCCCGGCGGCGGCCAGGGTCTCGCGCGCGGGTCCGGCGGGCAGCAGGAACTGAGCGGTGATGCCGGTCGCCGCGCGCACCTCGACCGGCATCCGCACCTGCTCACCACGCACCACGTGCACGGACTCCGGGAGGGGCTTCTCGTGCACGCTGACCAGCCCTCTCCCTACGCGCGGGTACGTCTCCGGATCACCATCACCGAGGCGACAGTCATACAGATAATGGTTTTGTGTATGTCCAGAGTCAAGAGCCCGATCACGCCTCGCGCGCGCGGATCCGCCGCAGCATGCGCGCGTCGGCGAATCCGACGGCGCGCGCGGCGGATTCGGCGGTGGTGCCCCGACCCAGCAGGTGATCGGCCCGCTCCAGGCGGAGGATCTGCTGGTAGCGCAGGGGGGTCAGACCCGTGGCGTGGGTGAACGAGCGGGTGAGGGTTCGCTCGCTGACCCCGATGGCGGCGGCGAGCTCGCTCAGCGGCAGCGGCTCGGTGAAGCGGGCGTCGATGATGTCCTGCGCCCGGTGCACGGCGTCGTCGAGGTGCGACCGGTGCCGCAGCATCGCGCTGGCCTGCTGGTCGTCGCCGTTGCGGCGGGCGTAGACGACCATCGCCCGGGCCACCCGCGCGGCCTCGCCGGGGCCGTGCGCATCGGCCAGCAGGTTCAGGGCCAGGTCGATGCCGCTCGCGATGCCGGCCGAGGTCACGACCCGGTCGTCGGAGACGAACAGCACGTCGCGCACGACCGTCGAGGCCGGGTAGCGGCGCGCGAGCTCGTCCTGCAGATCGTGGTGGGTGGTGCAGCGCCGGCCGTCGAGGAGTCGCGCCTGCCCGAGGACGTCGGCACCCGAGCACACGCTCGCGACCGCGCCACCGTCGGCGTGGTGCTCCCGCAGCTTGTGCGCGGTGGCGGCGTGCAGGCGCGGCCACCGGGGAGGCTCGGGGACGCGAGAACCCGGGACCAGCACCAGGTCGTCGGCCGTCAGCTCGGGCCAGGTGGTGTCAGCGCGCAGCGGAAGTCCCTGCGCGCTGACCACCCCGTCGTGCTGGCAGACGTAGTGGAGCTCGTAGTCGTGCCCGAATTCGGCAGCGGTCGAGAACACCTGCGCCGGACCGGCCAGGTCCAGCAGGTGCAGCCCGGGCAGCAGCAGGAAGACGACACGACTCACGATCCGGTCAGCCTACGCCGGTCATCTCGGTGATCGTGCGGATCGAGGCGAACCGCCCGGCCAGCGCGTACTCCGTGCGCGCGATGATCTCCGCGGGGTGCAGCGTGCGCGGATCGGCCAGCAGCTCTTCGACGCTCCGGTCGGCGGGAGCGTCCCGGTGGCCCACCGGGTTCGTCGCCGTCGCGTCGGTGACGAACGAGACGTCGTAGCCGAGGTCGGAGGCGACGCGGGTCGTCGTCTCGCAGCACTGCTCGGTCCGGATGCCGCACACGGTGAGCTCGCGGACTCCCCGGCGGGTGAGGGTCTGATCCAGGTTCGTGCTGGTGAAGGCGTTGTGCGAGGTCTTGATGACGGTCGGTTCGGCGTCGTCGGGGACGAGCCCGCCCATCAGCCGCACGTGCCCGTGCACCGGGTCGAAGACCCCGCCCGTGCCCGGTTCGCCGTGCAGCAACCACACGACGAGATCGCCCTCGGCCCGAGCGTGCTCGACGAGCCGCGAAACCGACTCGGCGATACCGGGATTCGAGATGGCCCGCCACAGCGGGTGCTGACGGAAGGACTCCTGGACATCAACAACGAGAAGCGCTCTGTTCACGCCGCCCATCCTGGGCCGGTCTCCACCGAACCAGAAGGCACGATCACGTCAGGACGACTCACGATCCGGTCAGTACCAGCGGGCGGGCTGCCAAGCTGCGCAATCAGGACGCGCCCCGGTAAGGCAGAACTCGCTCACAGCCTCGCGGACCTTCGAAGTTTTCATGAAAACTTCCCCCACCCACGAATCAGGACATCGGTGCGGTGGCGACTGCGGTGACGTTGCAGTAGCCGAAGGGGCCCTGGACGTCGTGGAAGGTCGTGGAGGCCGTGGCGATGCCCGTGTCGCTGAGGTGGCCGGTGGCCTCCATGCCGATCTCCGGGGCGACGGGCATGCGGCTCAGCGTCAGGGTGTAGTCGGCGTTGATGAAGCCGAGGTCGCCGCCCTCGGGCATGTTGGCCAGCGGGCTGGCGAAGTCCGCGGCGGTGGCCGTGCGGACGAACGGGCTCATCGACTCGCCCTTGACCAGGTCGTGGGTGTCGCGCAGCCACGCGCGGCGAGCGCCCGCCTGCGACCAGTCGGTCAGGGCGCCGGAATCGTCGACCATCCAGATGTCGAACGGCGCCTCCCACTTGCCGGGCGGGGATTGGGGCGTGCCGAGCTCGGTGACCTCGGGCATCGACCACGGCTGCGTGGTGGGGACCTCGCCCTCCGGCTGCTCGCCCGCGCGAAGCTGGACCGAACTGGCCCGGGCGACGGCCTTCTCTCCCTGGTAGACGGTGGCGTCGGCGACGCGGATGCGGCGGCCGTCGCGGACGCGCTGCGTCTCGACCCGGACCGGGTCGAGCGTGGCGCTGCGGAACAGGTCGATGGTCAGGCGCGCGAACCGGAACTCCTCCGCGCCGTGCTCGACCTCCAGGGCTCGCGCCAGCAGGCCGCCGAACAACCGGCCGTGCATCATCTGGTCCGACCACGGGCTGCTCGCGTGCTGGGCCGGGACCAGCAGGTCCCCGTCGGGGCGGAAGAACGGTTCACCAGGCATGTCGACCATGCGCGGAGTCTAGAACGCCGATTCCCGGAGGTCCGGACGCCTGCCTCGCGCGCTGGTCCGGGCCGAGGTCGAACGCGTGGTCACCCGGGGTTCTGGATCGGTGCGGTGGTGGTGCTCACACGGGTTCAGCCGCGGGGCTTGGCGAACGTGGACGCGCAGGTCCAGGACTCGTCGGCGTCGGCCCAGCCGCGCTCGCTGCTGAGCAGCGCCACCGCCGAGGTCTTGAGCTCGACCGACTCGCCGGTCAGCAGGTGAACCAGGTCCTCCAGGCCGGGGTTGTGGCCGACGATCACGGTCGTCATCGCGGTCACCGGCATCTCGCGGACGATGCTCAGCAGCTGGTGCGCGGTGCCGCCGTAGAGACGATCGTCGTAGCTGACCTGCGGTTCGGCCGGGATGTGGGCGCCGACCAGCTCCCAGGTCTGCCGGGTTCGCAGGGCGGGGGAGCAGCGCACCGCCTCGATGGCGTAGGCGTTCTCCCGCAGCCAGCGACCCACCGCCGGGGCGTCGCGCCGGCCCCGCTCGCCCAGCGGGCGATCGAAGTCCTCCACGCCCTCCGGGTGCGCCGACTTCGCGTGCCGGATGAGGATCAGCTTCCGCCGCGCGTTCGTCATCTCACGTCCTACGAGCTCGTCGTTGAATCCGCACCACAGTACCCAACGGCCCGCCGCCCCCGCCCCGCGGAAGCGCGACGATGTCCGCAGGTAGCGGGTCTTCACCGCCTGTTGGCCGACCGTTCGGACCGGCCACCTCCCTGATCCACTGTGGAGGGACGGAAGGCGCCCCGGGTGCCGGGGCGCCTTCGCCGGGCTCAGCCCTCGATCAGACCGGGCTCGCCGTTGCGGATGGTGAAGGTGGCGCGGTCGGAGATGTCAGCGCCGGGGGTGGTGACCTGGTCGACGACGCGGAAGTCGGCGGTCCAGGCGTCGCGGGTGAGGGTGTTGCGGACGTAGCCGCGCTGCCGGTTGATGAACTTGATGTGCGGGTTCTCCTTCAGCTGCACCGCGTCACCGGCGTTCTGGTCGGAACCGTTGCCACCGGAGGAGATCGAGGTGCCCACCAGCTCCACGCCGACCGTCGCCGAGCCCGGGTCCTCGAAGTCGGCCTTGATGTCGGCCGCGTAGTTGGCGTGCACGTCGCCGGTGATGACCACGGGGTTCGAGACGTTCGCCAGCTGGTCCCGGATCCGGTTGCGCTCGGCCGGGTAGTTGTCCCAGGCGTCGTCGCTGAAGGAGTCCTCGTCGCCCTCGGTGAAGTCGCGCTGGCTGAAGAACACCTGCTGCGCCAGCACGTTCCAGCGAGCGGTCGAGCCGGAGAGGTTGTCCAGCAACCACTTCCGCTGCTCGGTGCCGAGGATGGTGCGTTCCGGGTCGTCGACCTGCTCCGGCGGGACCTCCTGGTCGTCCCGGTACTGGCGGGTGTCGAGCAGGTGCACGTCCACCAGGTCGCCGAAGGTCAGGCGGCGGTGGATGCGGATGTCCGGGCCGTCCGGGCGCTGGGCCCGGCGCAGCGGCATGTGCTCGTAGTAGGCCTGGAACGCCTGGGCGCGGCGCTCCCGGAACACCGCCGGGTCCTGGTCGGGTTCGGTGTCGGGCTGCGAGATGTCGCCCGCCCAGTTGTTCTCCACCTCGTGGTCGTCGAAGACCACGGCCCACGGGAACGCGGCGTGCGCGGCCTGCAGGTGCTCGTCGGTCTTGTACTGGCCGAGCCGGGTGCGGTAATCGGCCAGGTTCATGATCTCGTGCGCGGGCACGTGAGCGCGCCCGATCGCACTGGTGCCGCCGCTCTCGTAGATGTAGTCGCCGAGGAACGCAACCAGGTCCAGGTCCTCCTCGGCCATGTGCTGGTAGGCGGTGTAGAGCCCGGCGGGGTAGTTCTGGCAGCTGGCGAAGGCGAACGAGAACTTCTCCAGGCTCGCGCCCGGCGCCGGGGCGGTCTTGGTGCGGCCGACCGCGCTGAGCTCGTCACCGGCGCGGAACCGGTAGAAGTACTCGGCGCCCGGCTGCAGGCCCGAGACCTCGGCGTGCACCGAGTGCGCGGAGGCGCGCTCGGCCTGCTCGGTGCCCTCGGCGACGATCTTGCTGAACCGCTCGTCGGCGGCCACCTGCCACTGCACCGGGACGATCTGGTCGGGCATGCCGCCGAACCCGTCCTCGGACAGCGGCTCGGGGGCTAATCGGGTCCACAGCACCACGCCGTCCGGCAGCGGATCGCCGGAGGCGATGCCCAGCTGGAACGGCTCGCGGATCCGGCTCGCGCCGGCACCGGCGGCGTTCGCCAGGCCGGAGGTGCCCAGGGCGGCGGCGCCGAGAGCGGCGGATCCGGCCAGCAGGACCTGGCGTCGGTTGGGGCGGTGGGAGTGCACGGTCCACCTCTTTCGCGTCGGTTTCGGGAAGATCCGACGCTATGGAGCGCAGGTGACGTACTGGCGAACGCCGGGCGGACTCAGAACGGACTCTTGCGCCAACCGAAGTGGACCTGCGCGAACTTCGCCGCGCGCCAGCGGTGTTGGGCCGCGACCTCTCGGGCACCGGAGCGCACCGCGCTCTCCCGCGACGTCGAAGACGGGCTCACCACTGGTAGGGCAGGAACTTCCCGTCGAGGGTGACCACCACCCGGTCGCCTGCCGGGTCGGGGACCCGCTGGACGTCGAAGCGGAAGTTGATGGCGCTCATGATGCCGTCGCCGAACTCCTCGTGGACGAGCTCCTTGAGCGTCGGGCCGTAGACCTGCACGATCTCGTAGAACCGGTAGATCGTCGGATCGGTGGGCACGACGTCGTCGAGCGCACCCCGGGTGGGTTGGAGGCGCAGCGCCGCGGTCACCTCCGCGTCCAGGTCCAGCAGGTTCGCCGCCGCGTCGGCCTCGGCCTCGCTCATGGGCTGCTGGCCGAGCAGCGCGCTCGTGGTCCACGCGACGGGCCGCCCGACGGCCTCGGCCAGCTGCGCCCAGCTGATGCCGAGCGCCCCCTTGGCCGCCCGCACCGCCGCAGCCGCCTCCTGCTTGCTCACCATCTCGCGCCCTCCAGGTCGACTCCGAAACCCCGACCCTGCCACACCGGGACGGCCATCACCGGCCGGTTTACCTGGGTTTTTCCGGACCGCTACGCACGTCGCCGCGCCCCGTCGGTGCGGCGGGGCGCGGGACGGTCGCGGTCACCGATCGTCGAGCTGGGCGAACCCCGCGCGGAGGTCGTCGAAGGTCATCACCGGGTAGACGTCCACCTGCGCCTCGAGGTGGGTGAAGAACTGGTCGAGCATCCCCACGAGCTGCGACTCGTCCTGCAGATCGCAGATGAACAGCGCAGTCCGCTTGCCGTCCTGCGGCAGGAAGTAGGAGGCCTCGGGCTTGAGCTGCTCGTGAGCCCGTTGCAACGCCTTCTGCATCGAACCGTCCGCGATCGCGCTGTTGGCGGTCCGCAGGTCGGGCCTGATCCTGATGAGCATGCGCATGGTCCCTGCCTCCTGGCGTTCGCGCGGCACTCGGACAAGACGAGTTTCGCGCCCACCCGGACCTCCGGGACCGGCCGAAAGTCCCCCACCACCCGACCCGCCCACCGGAGGAAGCGCCGGAACGGCCGGACCGGCCGGACCCCCGGTGGCACGGGATTACGGCCGTATTCCGGTGCTCGAAAACGGCCGTAATCCGGGTTCCGGCACTGCTACCTGCACAACGGCACGGCCTACCCGGAGGTGTCACCGGCTGCGTCGTCGTCGGCGTGTCCGCCGCACCCCGGCCCGGTCGCAAGAACCTCCTCGCCGGATCGCGTTGCGCGCCACCCTGCCCGGAACCGCCACGGGGGAGCTCGAAGATCGCCCTCGTTGGGGAGCTCGTCACCTGAGCCGGCGTTCGGCCTGGTCCCAGGCGACCGACGGGTTCCGGGGGTCGTAGCGGGTCAGGGCGTGGGAGCGGGCGGTGATCTCGCGGAGCTCGGCGAGATCGGCGACCTGGCCGGCGGTTCTGGCTTGGACGAGGAGGTTTCCGGTGGCGGTGGCTTCGACCGGGCCCGCGACGACCGGGGTGCCCAGGGCGTCGGCGGTGAGCTGGCACAGCAGCTCGTTGCGGGCTCCGCCTCCGACGAGGTGGACGACGTCGACGTCTCGGCACGAGAGCTCGGCCGCCTCGCGGATGGCTCGGCGGTGGGCCAGGGCGAGGCTCTCCAGGACGCAGCGGACCACCGCGCCTCGCGTGTCGGGCACCGGCTGATCGGTGTCGCGACACGCCTGGGCGATGCGGGCCGGCATGTCGCCGGGGGCCAGGAACCGGGTGTCCTCGGCGTCGACGACCGCCCGCAGCGGTTCCGCGGCGGCCGCCTCGGCGAGCAGGCCCGGGAGATCGTCCGAGGCCAAGCCCCAGGTGCGGAGGCTCTCCTGGAGCAGCCACAGGCCCATGATGTTGCGCAGGAAGCGGACCGTGCCGTCGACGCCGAGCTCGTTCGTGAAGTTCGCCCGACGCGCCTGTTCGGTGAGCACCGGAGCGGGCAGCTCCAGACCCGTCAGCGACCACGTCCCGGTGCACACGTAGGCGAAGTTCGGGGTCCGCGCGGGCACCCCGACCACCGCCGAGGCCGTGTCGTGCGACCCCACCGCCACCACCGACGTGCCGGGCAGACCGGTCTCCGCGGCCACCCGCGGCAGCAGCTCGCCCACGACGTCACCCGGCCTGCGCAGCGCGGGCAGCAGCGACGGGTCGATGCCCGCCGCACGCGCCAGCTCCGGCGACCACTCGTGGCTGCGGGCGTCGAGCAGGCCGGTGGTGGAGGCGTTGGTCAGCTCCGCACCCACCTGCCCGGTCAGCCAGTACCCGATCAGGTCCGGGATCAGCAGCAGCGTCTCCGCCGCTTCCAGCGCCGCGCCCTCCGACGCGGCCAGCTGGAAGACCGTGTTGAACGGCAGGAACTGCAAACCGTTGCGGGAGAACAACTCCGGAGCGCCGAACGAGTCCGAGAAGGACTCCGCGACGGTGTCGGTGCGCGAATCCCGGTAGTGGAACGGTTCGCCCAGCAGGGACCCCGCGGCGTCGATCAACCCGTAGTCCACCGCCCAGGAATCCACCCCGACCGACACCGGCTCACCGGCCCGGCGCAGCCCGGCCAGCACCTCCCGGAACAGCCCGACCGCGTCCCAGTGCAGCCCGTCGGGCAGCGGGACCGGGCCGTTGGCGAACCGGTGCACCTCGCGGGTCTCCAGCCGCCCGGCGGCGAGCCGTCCGAGGGCGACCCGCCCGCTGGAGGCACCCAGGTCCACCGCCGCGAACGTCGGCGACTCCGTCGTCATCCGCCCTCCCTCAGCGCAGGAACGCCGCGGCCACACCCGCGTCGACCGGCACGTGCAGACCCGTGGTGTGCGTGAGATCGCCGCCCACCAGCGCGAACACCGCCGCCGCCACGTGCTCGGGCAGCACCTCGCGCTTGAGGAGCGTGCGCTGGGCGTAGAACTCGCCGAGCTCGTCCTCCGCCACGCCGTAGACCTTCGCGCGCTGCGCGCCCCAGCCGCCGGCGAAGATGCCGGAACCGCGCACCACCCCGTCGGGGTTGACGCCGTTGACGCGGATGCCGTGCTCGCCCAGCTCGGCCGCGAGCAACCGCACCTGGTGCGCCTGGTCGGCCTTCGTCGCCCCGTAGGCGACGTTGTTCGGGCCCGCGAACACCGAGTTCTTGCTGGCGATGTAGACGACGTCACCGCCCATGCCCTGGGCGATCATCACCCGCGCGGCCTCCCGCGACGCCAGGAACGAGCCGCGCGCCATCACGTCGTGCTGCAGGTCCCAGTCGGCGACCGTGGTCTCCAGCAGCGGCTTCGAGATCGACAGCCCGGCGTTGTTGACGACCAGGTCCACGCCGCCGAACGCCAGCGATGCGGCGCGGAACGCCTCGGCGATCTGCTCCTCGTCGGTGACGTCGACGCGCACCGCCACGGCCTTGTCCGGGCCGCCGAGCTCGTCGGCCACCGCCTGGGCGTTGTCGAGGTCGAGATCGGCCAGCACCACGCACGCGCCCTCGGCCGAAAGCCGTTGCGCGGTGGCCTTCCCGATGCCCGAACCGGCTCCGGTGACCAGCGCGACGCGGGTCGCCAGCGGCTTGGGCTTCGGCATCCGCGCGAGCTTGGCCTCCTCCAGCGCCCAGTACTCGATGCGGAACTTCTCGGACTCGTCGATCGGCTCGTAGGCGGAGACGGCCTCGGCACCGCGCATCACGTTGATCGCGTTGCGGTAGAACTCCGCGGCCACCCGCGCGGTCTGCTTGTCCTTGCCGAAGGAGAACATGCCGATGCCCGGGACCAGCACGATCGCCGGGTCCGCGCCGCGCAGAGCGGGGGAGTCGGCGTCGGCGAATCGGTCGTAGTAGGCGCGGTAGTCCTCGCGGTAGCGCTCGTGCAGCTCCTTCAGGCGGGCGACGACCTCGTCGAGCCCGGCGTCGGGCTTGAGGTCGAGCACCAGCGGGCGGACCTTGGTGCGCAGGAAGTGGTCCGGGCACGAGGTGCCCAGGGCGGCCAGCTGGGGGTGCTTCTCGCGCGCCAGGAACTCCAGGACTTCCGGCGCGTCGTCGAAGTGCCCGATCTGCGGCCGGTCGGTGGAGGCCAGGCCGCGGATGACCGGGGCGAGCTCGGCGGCCCGGAGCCTGCGCTGGTCCTCCGGCAGCGGCTCGAACCCGGCGACGACCGGCCCGAACGGCTCGGGCTTGCCGCGCTCGGCGAGGAACTTCTCCGCGGTGCGGATGATGTGCAGCGAGTTGCGCCGGCATTCCTCGCTGGTCGCGCCCCACGCGGTGATGCCGTGCCCGCCCAGGATCACGCCGATGGCCTGCGGGTTCGCCTCCTTGATGGCGGCGATGTCCAGGCCCAGCTGGAAACCGGGCCGACGCCACGGCACCCACGCGACCTGGTCGCCGAAGCACTCGGCGGTCAGCGCTTCGCCGTCGGCGGCGGTGGCCAGCGCGATCCCGGCGTCGGGGTGCAGGTGGTCGATGTGGGCGGCGGCGACCAGCCCGTGCATGGCGGTGTCGATGGACGGCGCCGCGCCGCCCTTGCCGTGCGAGCAGTAGTCGAACGCGCCGACCATCTCGTCCTCGCGGTCCACGCCGGGGTAGACGTCGACCAGCGCGCGCAGCCGGTCCAGCCGCAGCACCGCCAGCCCGGCCTCGGTCAGCGTCCCCAGGTCACCGCCGGAACCCTTGACCCACATCAGCGGAACGTCCCCGCCGGTCACGGGATCGGTGTCGGTGCCCTTGGCGGACGCGTTGCCGCCGGCGTAGTTGGTGTTGCGGGGATCGGCGCCCAGCTCGTGCGAACGGGCAAGCAGCGCAGCCACTTCGGGATGCGTCGAGCTCATCGTGAACCTCTCGGTGCGTCGGGAAGTTTTCATGAAAACCTTCCTCACCCCAGAAATCGGGAAAATCTCACGAAGACCACCGTCTTTCGAGGTGAGGGAGGTGTACACGAACACTCTCGTTCTCAGGGGGAGGGAAGTTTTCATGAAAACTGTCATTTCCCCGGGGACGGGAAGTTTTCATGAGAACTGTCGTTTCCCTCCGAGGGAGGGTGTCGGTCAGGCGCCCCAGCCCGCGGGGGTGCCGTCCTTGCGGGAGGCGATGATCTTCTCGGCGTAGCCGGAGCGGTGGTAGGCCGCGATCGGGTCGGGGTCGATGCCCATGTCCTCGCGGACCTCGGCCAGCAGCGGGCGGACGTCGGTGTTGTAGGCGTCCATCAGGACCGCGTTGGCCCCCAGGACGTCGCCGTTGCGCTGCGCCTCGGCCAGGGCGTCGCCGTCGACCAGCAGGGCCTTGGCGGTCGCCTCCTGGACGTTGAGCACCGAGCGGATCAGGGCCGGGATCTTCGGCTCCAGGTTGTGGCACTGGTCGAGCATGAACGCCACGTTCGCCGAGTCCTCCAGCGCTCCGGCGCGCACGATCTCGTGCATGATCCGGAACAGCTGGAACGGGTCGGCGGCGCCGACCATCAGGTCGTCGTCGGCGTAGAAGCGGCTGTTGAAGTGGAATCCGCCGAGCCGTCCGCGCCCGAGCAGGAACGCCACGATGAACTCGATGTTGGTGCCCGGCGCGTGATGCCCGGTGTCGACCAGCACCTGCGCGCGCTCGCCCAGGTCCATGCAGTGCGCGTAGGAGGTGCCCCAGTCCGGGACGTCGGTGGCGTAGAAGGCGGGCTCGAAGAACTTGTACTCCAGCAGCATCCGCTGGTCCGGGCCGAGCCGGTCGTAGGCGACGCGCAGCGCTTCGGAGAGCCGCTGCTGGCGCTCGGCGAGGGAGTCCTGGCCGGGGTAGTTGAGGCCGTCGGCGAACCACAGGCTCAGCGCGTCGGACCCGGTGACGTCCATGATGTCGACGCACTCCAGCAGGTGTCGCTGCGCCTTCTCGCGCACCGCCGGGTCGGGGTTGCAGATGCTGCCGAGCCGGTACTCGTCCTCCTGGAACGTGTTCGGGTTGATCGCGCCCAGCTTCAGCCCGAGCGAGGCCGCGTGCTCGCCCAGGGCGGAGTAGTCGTCGACGCGGTCCCAGGGGATGTGCAGCGCGACGCTGGGCGCCACGCCGGTGAAGGCGTGCACCTGGGCGGCGTCGTCGAGCTTCTCGAACGGGTCGCGCGGAATCCCCTCCTGCAGGAAGGTCTTGAACCGCGTCCCGGAGTTCCCGTAGGCCCAGGAGGGGGTTTCGATCCGCTGGTTCTTCAGCGCCGCAGTGATGGTCTTCCGGTCGGGCATCGTCGGCTCCAGTGCGCATCGCGGGGCGGTGAGGTCGCCGCAACGTCGGCGGCGAGTGTGATTGAAACGTTTTAAACGCCGCTGTAGCGTAAGCTGCGGACGGAGCACGAGTCAACAAGTCGGGGACAACGGGTGACCACCAAGGAGCACGGCCGCGTCAGCATCAAGGAGGTCGCCGAGCGCGCCGGGGTCTCCATCGGCACCGTCTCCAACGTCGTCAACCGCCCCGACCGCGTCGCCGCGAGCACCCGCGATCGCGTGCAGGCCGCCATCGACGCGCTCGGCTACGTCCGCAGCGAATCCGCCCGGCACCTGCGGGCCGGCAGCAGCCGGATGATCGCGATGCTCGCGCTGGACATGACCAACCCGTTCTTCGCCGAGGTCGCCCACGGCGCCGAGGAGATCGCCACCGCGCGCGGGCTCGGCGTGATGCAGTGCAGCAGCGGCCAGGACGCCGAGGTCGAGTCGCTGTACCTGTCGCTGTTCGCCGAGCAGCGGGTGCGCGGCGTGCTCATCGCCCCCGCCGCCGCGGGGAGCGTGGAAGTACTGGCGCGGCAGGGGATTCCGCACGTCGTCGTCGACGGCAGCGCCGACGGCGCGGCCTGCTCGGTGTCGGTGGACGACGTCCTCGGCGGCGAGCTCGCGGTCGGTCACCTCGTCGGAGCCGGGCACGACCGCATCGCCTGCGTGACCGGGCCGCTCCACCTGCCGCAGTGCCGGGATCGCCGCCTCGGCGGGGCCCGGGCGGCCGAGCTCGCCGTGCTGGAGGTGCCGACGATGGACGTCGCGGGCGGCCGCGACGCCGGATCGCGGCTGCTCGGGATGCCGGACCGGCCCAGCGCGGTGTTCTGCGCCAACGACCTGCTGGCGCTGGGCGTGCTGCAGGCCCTGTTCGCCGCCGGGCTGCGGGTGCCCGACGACATCGCGCTGGTCGGCTACGACGACATCGAGTTCGCCTCGGCCGCGGCCGTCCCGCTGACCTCGGTGCGCCGCCCTGCCCGCCGCCTCGGCCGCACCGCCGCCGACCTGCTGCTGCGCGAATCCGGCGAGACCGACCACTCCCACGAGCACGTCGTCTACCAGCCGGAACTCGTCGTCCGGCGCTCCTCGCTGCCGCTCCGCTGAGCCAACCAGCCCCTTGACGGGGGTGGAGGGCCTCTCTAGTGTGCTCGCCACATAAAACGTTTCAACGGCGTCAGCGGCTCGGGAGCGGCCGACGTCGACGACTCGACGAGCTGCATGAAGGACAACGATGACTTCATCCGCTGCAGGGGTTCAGCAGAGCGAGAACGCCTCCCCCTCACAGCACTGGAAATGGTCGTTCGTAGCCGCGATGGCCAGCTACATCGACGCCGGATCGATCGTCGCCGGCTCCGTGGCGCTGAGCGTGTGGGTCACCGCCTTCGGGCTCGGTGACAGCACCGTCGGCCTGCTCGGCGCCCTGAGCTCCAACGCCATCTCCGCCGGTGTCGGCGCCCTGGTCGGCGGCTACATCTGCGACCGCTACGGGCGCAAGAAGATCTACGCCTACGACCTGCTGCTGTACATGTTCGGCACGCTGTGGCTGATCTTCGCCGTCGACACCTGGATGCTGTTCGTCGGCTACATCCTGGTCGGCCTGGCCGTCGGCGCCGACATCCCCGCGTCCTGGAGCCTGATCACCGAGTTCTCGCCGGCCCGCAAGCGCGGCAAGCTCGGCGGGCTCTCGCAGGTCCTGTGGTCGCTCGGACCGATCGTCACCCTGGCGCTGGGACTGCTGCTGCAGCCGCTGGGCATGCTCGGCATGCGGCTGCTGTTCGCGAGCCTGTTCCTCGCCGCGCTGATCACCTGGTGGATGCGGCATGGCATCGGCGAATCCGCCCGCTGGGAGCAGGAGAACACCGATTCGCAACCGGTGAGGTGGAGCGCCGCGCTTCGGCCGCTGCTGACCGGCAAGGGGCTCAAGCTCTCGCTGATGCTCATCGGCATGTACGGCATCTGGAACCTCTTCGCCGGCACCAACGGCTTCTACACGCCCTACCTGCTCACCGCGCTGGGCAACCAGAGCGACGCGGCCAGCGTCGGTCTGCAGTGCCTGTACTTCCTGCTGGTCGCGGTGTTCACCGTGCTGGTGTTCATGCCGCTCAACGACCGGGTCAACCGGCGGCTGATGCTGGCGCTGTCGACCGTGATCCAGGCGGGCGGCATGCTGCTGCTCGCGGTGCTGCCGCTGAACTTCGGCACCGCGCTCGGCTACATCGTGGCCATCGGCATCGGCGGTGGTTTCGGCGCCCAGCACTTCTTCCAGATCTGGTCCGGCGAGCTGTTCCCGACCAAGCTCCGCAGCACCGCGCAGGGCCTGATGTTCGCGGTGGTGCGCATCGGGCTCGGCTTCTGGAGCTTCTTCGTCCCGATCATCACCGCCACCGGGTTCCAGACCCTGGCCTACATCCTGACCGCGTTCATCGTGATCAGCGGTGTCATCGGCGTCATCTGGGGCCCGAAGACCGAGGGCCTGACGCTGGAGGAGATCGAGCAGGAGCAGGGGTGGGCGAAGTGACGCAGCGGATCTGCTTCGTGCTGCACGTCAAACCCGACCGCGTCGCCGAGTACCGGGAACGGCACCGCGCGGTGTGGCCGGAGATGCAGCAGGCCCTGCGGGACACGGGATGGCGCAACTACTCGTTGTTCCTGCGCCCGGACGGCACCCTCATCGGCTACCTGGAGTGCGAGGACTTCGACGCCTGCCGCGCCGCGATGGCCGAGCACGACGTCAACGCCCGCTGGCAGGAGTGGATGGGCGACCTCTTCGACTCGACCGTCGCCCCGGACGAGGCCATGCGGCCGATCGAAGAGGTCTTCCACCTCGACTGAGAACGAACTCCTAGATGGTGAAGGCGAGGTGCCGGGCGATCCGTTCGCCCAGCACCTCGTCACCGTCGAAAGACACTGATTCCAAGACGTTCTCGGGATCGACCCGGCCGCCGCAGAGGCGGGTGAACACCCCGAGGGGCATGGTGATGCGCACCGTCGGCGCGCCCGGCAGCGAGTCGACGACCTTCGCCCGCCCGTCCACCGCGACGTGCAGGACGCGGGAACCGAGGTCGAAGGTGACGCTGGACCCGTCCGGCGCGGCACCTCGCTTGCCGACCACGAAACCCAGCGCCGTGGTGATCTCGTCGATCGACAGCTCGACGGGCGTGCCGGTCTCCCCGCCGGGCAGGCCGACGGCGTCGCGGAGGTCCTGCTCGTGCATCCAGCAGTCGAACACCCGGATCCGCATGAACCGCGCGTAGGTGTCCTGCCCGGCCGGGGTCAGCGCCGGGGCGTGGAACTCCTCGTCGGACATCGCCCGCAGCGACGCCAGCCGGGAAGCGGTGACCTCGCGGAACTTCCCCAGCACCGCTTCGTGCGGCTGCTGCCGGAAGTGCTCCACGTACTGCTCGTTGCGGGCGCCGATGTCGTTGCGCACGTGCGCGTAGGACGCCACGTCGTTGCCGGAATCCGGCGTCGGCTCCCCGCTGAGCAGCAGCTCGGTGCCGATGAGGTGCGCGGCGATGTCGCGCACCCGCCAGCCCGGCAGTGCCGTGTCCTTCTCCCACTGCGCGTCGTCGAGCCCGGTGAGCAGCGCGTCCAGCGCGTTCCACTCGGCGCCGAGCGCTCCGACGATCCGTTCCCTGTCCAGCACGCTCCGACACAAGCACCCCGCACCCGGCGGGTCAACCGGTGACGGTGAGGCAGACTGCGGGTCATGCGTTCGGGTGTGCAGCGCGGCGCCATCGCCGCGGTCCAGGTCTTCGGGTTGGCGGTGTGGTTCTCGGTCTCGGCGGTGGTGCCCACGCTCCGCGAGGAGTGGGGGATCAGCTCCGCGGCGGCGGTGTGGCTGACCGGGGCGGTGCAGCTCGGCTTCGTCGCCGGAGCCCTCGCGTCGTCGCTGCTCAACCTCGCCGACCGGATCCGCCCGAACCTGCTGCTGGCCGCCAGCGCGGCCCTGGCCGCCGGGTGGACGCTGCTGCTCGCGGGCCTCGTCGACGGCATGGCGGCGGCGATCCCGCTGCGGTTCCTCACCGGCATGTGCCTGGCCGGGGTGTACCCGGTCGGCATGAAGCTCATGGCGTCCTGGGCGCCCAGCCGGGGGAGGGGATTGGCGATGGGGCTGCTCATCGCGGCGCTCACCCTCGGTTCCGCGCTGCCGCACCTCATCGGCGGGCTCGGGCAGCTGCCGTGGCGGGCGGTGCTCGTCGCCGCCGCCGGCACCGGGCTGCTCGGGGCGCTGGTGGCGGTGACGGTGGTGCGGCCGGGACCGCACCTGGCGGCCTCGGCGGCGGTGCACAACCCGCGCTACGCGCTGCGGATGTTCGCCGAGCGCGGGCCGCGGCTGGCCAATCTCGGCTACTTCGGGCACATGTGGGAGCTCTACGCGCTGTGGACGTGGATCCCGACGTTCCTGCTGGCCAGCGAGGCGGGCCGGAGCCTGCCGGCCTCGACCGGGATCACCGTGTTCGTCACGATCGGCGTCGCGGGCGCGATCGGCTGCCTGCTCGGCGGGTGGGGCGCCGACCGCTACGGGCGGTCCCCGGCGGCGGTGACCGCGCTGGTGATCAGCGGTGCCTGCTGCGCCTTCTCGCCGCTGGCCTTCGACGCCGGTCCGGTGGTGCTCGTGGTGTTCTGCGTGGTGTGGGGCGCGGCGGTGATCGCCGATTCCGGTGTGTTCTCCACGTCGTTGAGCGAGGCCGCCGACCCGAGGTTCGTGGGCACGGCGCTGACGGCGCAGACCGCGATCGGTTTCGGGCTCACGGTGGTGAGCATCCAGCTGGTCCCGCTGCTGGCCGCGGCCGCGGGCTGGCGGGTCGCGTTCCTGCTGCTGGCACCGGGGCCGTTCATCGGGGCGATCGCGATGCGGAGGCTCGGGCGCGGTGAGTGGAATCGCGCCGCCCGTGCTGGTAACACCGACGGGGAGCCCGGCAGCACGAGGGAGACGTGATGAGCGACGCGTGGCCGAACGGCCAACCCCAGGTCGGCGACACCGCCGAGATGTCCCGCACCATCGGCCCGACCGACATCCGGTTGTTCACCCAGATCAGCGGCGACCGCAATCCGCTGCACTACGACGCCGAGGCGGCCGAGTCCTCGCAGTTCGGCGAGATCGTCGTGCAGGGCGGGATCACCAGCGCGGTGCTCAACGCCGTGGTCGCCGAGAAGCTGCCCGGTCCGGGCACCGTGTTCCTCAACGTCAACTGGAACTTCACCGCCCCGGCGAGGCCCGGCGACACGCTGACCGGGTGGGTGCGGGTCGACGCGGTCCGCGACGACAAGCCCATCACCGAGCTCACCACGACCGTCACCCGCGACGACGGCACGACGGTGCTGGAGGGGACGGCGGTCTGCTACACGATGGCCATGCCCGGCTCGACGAGCTAGCGCCGCGCACGACCCACCGAAAACCCCCGCAGAACAGGCAGCGGAGCAGACCGGCCCTCCGAGAACCACCGCGTCGAGGAAGCATTCATCGGGTCGAGAACCGCGGTTCTCGACCCCGCGAAAATCGCAGTTCTTGACACCTGTGTCGAAAACCCCGGTTTTCGTCGCGCGAAAACCGCAGCATTCGTCGCGTGAAAACCGGGGTTTTCGACACAGGGTCAGTCTTCGACGGTGATGGCGAGGGCGGGGCAGACCGCGGCGGCGTGGTGGATGTCGTCGGCGACGGCGGGGTCGGGGGAGTCCGTGAGGAGGACCGCGACGCCGTCTTCGTCTCGTTGGTCGAAGACGTCCTCGGCGGCCATGACGCACTGGCCGGAGGCGACGCACTTGTCCTGGTCGATGGTGACCTTCATGGGAATTCGTCCGTTTCGTGGTGGTGGTGTTCGGGATTACCAGGTGACGGGCAGTTCGTAGACGCCGTAGACGGAACCGTTGTGCTTGAACGGGATCTCGTCGAGCTCGGCGGCCGCGCGCAGCGTCGGGATCCGCTTGTACAGCGTGCTGTAGACGACCTGCAACTCCATCCGAGCCAGCGGCTGCCCGAGGCACTGGTGCACGCCGAAGCCGAAGGCGACGTGCTTGCGGGCGTCGCGGGTGAGGTCCAGCGCGTCGGGGTCGTCGAAGACCTCCGGGTCGCGGTTGCCGATGCCGTTGGGCAGGATCACCCCTTCACCGGCGCGGATCACCTGCCCGCCGACCTCGATGTCCTCCAGCGCGACCCGGCGCCGCCCGTTGTGGGTGATGTGCAGGTAGCGCAGCATCTCCTCGACCGCGCCCGCCACGACCTTCGGGTCGTCGGTCTCGCGCAGCAGCGCGAGCTGGTCGGGGTTCTCCAGCAGCGCCAGCGTGCCCAGGGCGATCATGTTCGCCGTGGTCTCGTGCCCGGCGATGAGCAGCAGCACGCCCATCTGCGCGACGTCGGCGCGCTCCAGCTCACCGGCCTCGACCCGTTCGCAGAGCCCGGAGAGCAGGTCGTCGGCGGGGGTTTCGAGCTTGCGGCCGACGAGATCGTCGAGGTAGCGGGTGAGGTTGGCCAGCGCCCCGGCGCGCTGCTCCGGGGTGGAGTCCCGGTTGATGATGGTCTTGCTGTTGTCCTGGAAGAAGTCGTGGTCGGCGTAGGGCACGCCGAGCAGCTCGCAGATCACCAGCGACGGCACCGGCAGCGCGAAGGCCTGGACGAGGTCGACCGGCTTCGGGCCGGCCAGCATCTCATCGATCCGGTCGTCGACGATCTTCTGCACGGCCGGGCGCATCGCCTCGACGCGCTTGACGGTGAACGGCGCGGTCACCATCCGGCGCTGGCGCGCGTGCTCGGGGTCGTCCATCAGGATGAAGCTGATCTTCGAGCCGCCGGGCTGCGCGGGAACGCCGCGCGGGTAGCCGGGGTTGTCCGAGTCCGAGCTGATGCGCGGGTCGGCGAGCACGGCGCGCTGGTCGGCGTAGCGGGTCACCAGCCAGGGCGTCGTGCCGTCGGCCAGCCGGACCCGGTGGATCGGCGTCTCCTCCTGGAGGGCTTTCAGGCGCGGTGGCGGGTCGAACGGACAGCCCGAGGCGCGCGTCATCGGGTAGTCGGGGATCTCCGCCGCGTCGGCCGAGGACAGCGTGTTGGTCATGCCGACCTTCCTTGTGACTTTGGTCGTACCACTGCGAAAGTAGCTCCGCCGACTGGATTAAGTCAACTGACTGAATTAGGGTATCCGGGACATCTCCGGACATGGATGAGAGGTTCCCCGAGTGCGAGCGACTCCCGGCGGTGCGCCAGAACCCGCCACACACGGGGGACCACGGCCCCAACTGGTAGTCCTCGTCCTGGCCTTCGCCGGGATCTCGGTCGCCATGACCCAGACCACCGTGATCCCGCTGGTGCCGATGCTGCCCGGCCTGCTGCACGCCTCCGCCGCCGACACCGCCTGGGCGGTCACCGCCACGCTGCTGGCCGGTGCGGTGGCCACACCGGTCGTCGGACGCCTCGGCGACATGTACGGCAAGCGGCGGATGCTGCTGCTCAGCCTCGCGATGCTCGTCCTCGGCTCGGTCGTGTGCGGGCTCAGCGCCTCGCTGCCGATGATCGTCGTCGGCCGGATCATGCAGGGCCTGTCCTCGGGCGTGATCGCGCTCGGCATCAGCATCATGCGCGACGAGCTGCCCGCCGACCGGCTCGGCTCGGCGACCTCGCTGATGAGCGCCTCCCTCGGCGTCGGCGGTGCGCTCGGACTTCCCGCCGCCGCCTTCCTCGCCGAGCGCACCGACTGGCACGTGCTGTTCTGGACCTCGGCGGTGCTCGGCGCGCTGGCCGGCGTCCTCGTGCTGCGCCTCGTGCCCGAGTCGCCGGTGCGCGCCGGTGGGCGCTTCGACCCGATCGGCGCGCTGGGCCTGTCCGCCGGGCTGATCTGCCTGCTGCTGGTGGTCTCCAAGGGCGCGAACTGGGGTTGGAACAGCGCGATCACCCTCGGGCTCGCCGCTGCGGCGGTCGTGGTGTTCGGCGCGTGGGGCTGGTGGGAGCTGCGCATCGCCGAGCCGCTGGTGGACCTGCGCACCCTCGCCCGTCGCCAGGTGCTGCTGACCAACATCGCCTCGGCGGTGTTCGGGTTCGCCATGTTCGCCCAGTCGCTGGTGTTCCCGCAGGTCTTGCAGCTGCCCACCGGGACCGGGTACGGGCTGGGGCAGACCATGCTCGCCGTCGGCATCGTGATGGCGCCGTCCGGCCTGGTCATGATGGCGATGTCGCCGGTGTCGGCGCGCATCTCCCGGCTGCGCGGCCCGAAGGTGACGCTGATGGTCGGTGCCGTGGTCGTGGCCGCCGGGTACGGGCTCGGCGTGGTGCTCATGGCGGAGGTGTGGCAGCTGATCCTGGTCTCCAGCGTGATCGGCGCGGGCATCGGCCTGGCCTACGGCGCGATGCCCGCGCTGATCATGGCGGCGGTCCCGGTGTCGGAGACCGCCGCCGCCAACAGCCTCAACACGCTGATGCGCTCCATCGGGACCTCGGTGTCCAGCGCCGTGGCCGGAGCGGTGCTGGCGCAGCTGACCATCGACTTCGGCCCGGCCACCGTGCCGTCGCAGACCGGCTTCCAGGTGATCATGGGCATCGGCAGCCTGGCCGCCGTGGCGGCGCTGAGCATCGCCGCGTTCCTGCCCCGCGAGGAGCAGCCCGTCGAGGCGGTTCTGGTCACCGCGCGGGCGGCTCGCTGAGGACGGGAGCGCTGAATTCGGTTGCGGGCGGTGGTTGGATCGTCCGGGGGAGCGCGGTGGTAGTGACCGCGCCGAGAGCTGCGAGGAAGGTGCGATGAGCGAGGTTCTGCCGCCGGTTCCCTTCGACCCGGAGCTGGAGGTCTTCCTGAACGCCATGCCCAACACCGGGCAGGGCTTCACGCTCGAAGACGTCCCGGCGATGCGCGAGCTGACGAGCCACATCACCCCGGACGAGGCCCTGGAGGCCGACGGGTTCACCGTCGAGCACCGCGCCGCGCCGGGACCGCAGGGCGCGCCCGAGGTGCCGCTGGTGATCGTGCGGCCTGCCGAGCTCACCGGCCCGCTGCCGGTCATCTACTCCATCCACGGCGGTGGCATGATCAGCGGTAGCCACCGGCAGGCGCTCGACGTGATGGCCACCGAGTGGGGCCGGGAGCTGGGCTGCGCCATCGTCTCGGTGGACTACCGGCTGGCGCCGGAGAACCCGCACCCGGCTCCGGTGGAGGACTGCTACGCGGGTCTGCGCTGGGTCGCCGAGCAGGACGGGTTCGACCCCGAGCGCATCGTGATCACCGGCGGCAGCGCCGGTGGCGGGCTCGCGGCGGCGGTCGCGCTGATGTGCCGCGACTTCGGCGGACCGGCGCTGCTCGGGCAGCTGCTGCAGTGCCCGATGCTCGACGACCGCAACGACACGCCCTCGGCGCGTCAGATGCGCGGGCGCGGCATCTGGGATCAGCAGAACAACGAGGTCGGCTGGACCGCGCTGCTCGGCGAGTCCCGGGGCGGGGACGACGTCTCGCCCTACGCCGCGCCCGCGCGCGCCGAGGACCTGTCCGGGCTGCCGCCGACGTTCATCGACGTCGGCTCGGCGGAGACCTTCCGCGACGAGGACGTCGCCTACGCCACCCGCATCTGGCAGGCGGGCGGCATCGCCGAGCTGCACGTGTGGCCCGGCGGCTTCCACGGCTTCCGGATGTTCCCGGGTGCCCGTCTCAGCCAGGAGTCCGCCGAAGCCCGAACCAACTGGCTCCGCCGCCTCCTCTCCCGGTGACGTCGGATGCGTCCGTCACCAGGGGACGGTTTTTCCTCGAATCATCCATGATCAAAGTCCGTTTTGTCCGGTCAATTCGAGGAAAAACTGCCCCCTGGCGAGTTCACCACCCCACGCCACCCACATCCCGGGGATTTGGTGTTCGGGAAGTTTTCATGAAAACTTCCCGTTCCCTGAGAGGTGACAGTTTTCATGAAAACTTCCCTCCCTCTGAGGTGGGGGAGTTCGTGGGTGTCTCCCTCACGTCGAACGATGGCGGTTTTCGTGAGAACTTCATGGGTTTTGGGGTGAGGACGGTTTTCATGAAAACTTCGCGACCGCTTACGAGGTGAGGGGTTCTCCTCGGGGTGGGATCGTGTCGGCTTCGGCGGGGTCGGTGTTGCGGAGGGAGCCGTCCGCGGTGGCGTTGCTGATGGCGTGCATCGAGGCCAGGGCCGAGGCGATCTGGAACTGCTCGTGGTCGGGGCCCATGTCGCTGAGCTCGATGAGGACGCTGCCGCTGCCCAGCAGGCCGTAGGCGTTGCGGGCGATGCCCTGGTAGTCGCCGCCCGGGTACTGGGAGACGTTGGCGCCGCCCGCGTCCATCGCCGTCCGCGCGACGACCGAGACCTGCTTGGCCAGGTTCAGGGGTTCGGCGGCCACGCCCGGGGTCGTCGGCCACATCAGCGACGCGGTGATCTCGCGGCCGTCGCCGCCGACGTAGCGGCCCTGCATGTGGTAGTCGACCGCGATGTGCGGCCGGAACTCGGCGTAGTGGCGCTGGATCAGGCCCGCCTCGGTCGCCGGGTTGTCCTGCGGTGCCACCGCCGGGTCGTGGTAGCGGTTGATGTCGTAGCCCTTGCCCGCCTCGCCGAACTCCGGATCGGCGTCCGGGTCGTAGTTGTAGCGCCAGTCGTGCTCGTGGCCGTCGGGGTTGGCGCGCACCACCACGTCGACGGTCACCTGATCGCGCCACCAGCGCTGGTGCGGGTCGTTGCCGACACCGACCTCGCGCAGGAACTCCACGGCCGCAGGCGTTCCCAGCGGCTCGTCGCCGTGCTGCTGGGTGACGAACAGCAGGCGCTGCGGGCCGTGCCCGACCCGGGCGCTCCACACCGGCCGTCCCTGGTTGCTGGCGCCGATCGGCGCCACCCGCACCTCACCGCCGCTGCGCAGCTGCAGGTCGAAGAGCCGGCGGGCGAGCTCCTCGGTGCTCGGACGCGGGTCGATCTCGCGCGCCGCACCCGCGGGCGCGACCAGGCCCAGTGCCGTCACCACGGCGACCAGCACCGAGAACAGGGCAAAACGCATGGATTTCGACATAGCGCCGGAGTCTTCAGGCCCGGACGCGCGGCCACAAGCCGATTCAGAGATCCCGCCGCATGCACGCCCTGGGCCACGCGTCCAGTCCCGCTACCGCCTCGGCGGCGCGGATGTCGCGCAGCCCCGGGGTGAGCTCGTCGTCGGCGAGGTACCGGAAACCGCACCGCAGGTAGTAGGGCCCGTTCCAGGGGACGTCGGTGAACGTCGTCAGCGTCAGGGCGGGCAGTCGCCGGTCGCGCGCCCACGCGGCGAGGTTGTCGATGAGCCCGGACCCGATCCGCCGCCCGCCGTGGTCGGGACGCACGCTGACCTGCTCGACGTGCGCGCAGCCGTCCACGACCTCGGCGATCAGGTACGCCACCGGAACGTCCTCGACGACGTGCACCCACGCCCGCCCCGCCTCCTGGAACTCCCGCAGCACCGCCACCGACGGCGGCTCGTCGGTGGCCACGAGATCCATGCCGAGCTCGGCGAACGGCTCACCCGCCGCCCGCTCGACCTCCCGCAGCACCGGCAGATCCGCCTCCCGCGCCAACCGGATCACGACCCCACCTCCCTCCAGCACCTTCTCACCCGCGGCCGGGTTGGACCGGATTTCAATGGAAGTCAGGAACCCGATTTCCACTGAGATCGGGTCTGCGGGGTGGGCGTCGGACTCGTCCGGCGGGCCAGGAACTCCGCCAGCTCCGCGCGCAGCGGAGCGGTCGCCGGGCCGCGCCGCTGGACCGACAGGGCGGCGGCGGCGTTGGCGCGCAGCGCTGCCTCGGGCAGGTCGGCGCCCTCCAGCAGGGCGGCGGCCAGGACGCCGCAGTGGGTGTCGCCCGCGCCGTTGGTGTCGACGGGGTCAGCGGAAAAGCCCGGAACACGGCGGATTTCGCCCTGGACGGCGAGCACGCAGCCGTTCGCCCCGTCCCGCACCACGACCGCCGACGACCCGAGCCGAGACCCCAGGTCGTGCGCGGCGGTCTCCGCGTCCGGGGAACCGGTGAGCGCGCGGGCCTCGGCGGCGTTGCAGCTGAGGACGTCGACGCGCGGCAGCACCGCGTCGAGCACCTCGGCCGGGATGTCGGCGACCAGCGGGCACGGGTCCAGCATCACGCGGGACCCCACGCCGGGCAGCCAGTCGAGCAGCGCCTCCCGGTTGGAGGCGTGCAGCAGGCTGTAGCCGCTGACGTAGACCACGTCGTCGGGCTCGGTGCGGACCTGCGCCAGCTGCTCCGGCAGCAGCCTGCCCTCGGCGCCGACGCCGGTGACGAACGTGCGCTCGCCCCCGGGTTCCACCAGCGCCACGCAGATGCCGTTGTCGGAGTCGGTCTGCTGCGGCTGCGCGGCCTCGATCCCCTCGGCGCGCAACGCTTCTCGCGCCTGGTCGGCGAAGCGGCCGGTGCCGTGCGCGCCCGCGTACACCACGCGGGCGCCCGAGCGCGCGGCCGCCGACATCACGTTGAACCCGCCGCCCGGCAGCAGCTCCGTGCTCTCGGCGAGCACGTCACCGCCGGTCGGCGGCAGCGACGGCACCCGCATCACCAGGTCGAGCACGACCTGCCCGGTGTGCACCAGACGACCGGTCACGCGGCGGCCTTCCGGCTGCCGCCGAGCAGCGCGTACACCCCGGCCGAGACGGCGAAGGTGAGCACCCAGCCGAGTCCGTTCTCGCCCAGCCAGGTCTCGGCGAACACGCCGGTGAAGAAGTCGTTGCTGCTGAACAGGTAGCCGACCACGATCGCCAGCGCCCAGGCGCCGAAGGCGCGCGGCTCGACACCGCCCCGGTACCAGTAGGAACTGGTGCTGCGCATGTCCATCAACCCGGCCGGGTCGTAGCTGCGGCGGTGCAGCATGTCGGTGAGGAACACGCCCAGCCACGCGGTGATCGGGATCGCGAGCAGGCTGATGAAGGTGACGAACGGGTCGTAGAAGCTGTCCGCGACCAGCATGAAGTAGATCGAGCCGAGGAACGTCACCACCACGTCCACGCCGACCGCGTAGACCCGCTTGATGTTGATCCCCATCGTCAGCGTCGTCAGACCCGCCGAGTACACCGACAGGTGGTTGGACAGCAGCAGCCCGCCGACCGCGGCGATCAGGTACGGCACCGCCATCCAGGCCGGCAGCATCGCGCGGATCGCCGCGACCGGGTCCCCGGCCTCGGCCAGCGCCGGATCACCCGCCGACAGCAGACTTCCCAGCGAGATCAGCAGGATCAGCGGGATCCCCGCGCCCACGGCGGCCGAGGCGACCAGCGACCCGGCCTTGACGGCGGGGGACTGGTAGCGCGACATGTCGGCCGAGGCGTTGGCCCAGCCGATGCCGGTCCCGGCGGCGATCGTGCCGATGCCCGCGATCATCACGCCGACCGGGGCGGGGGAGGCTGATCCGACCGCGTGCCAGTCGATCGTGGCCACCAGGCTGATCGCCACGACGATGTTGAGCGCGCCGAAGATCCAGGTCGCCCAGCGCTGCACGGCCACCAGCACCTTGTGGCCCAGCCCGGAGACGACCATCGTCAGCACCTCGAAGACCGCGATGCACAGGATCGTCAGCACCGGAACGGTTTTGGCGTCCCCGGCCGTGCCGAACAGGATCGTGCACAGCGACAGCAGGGCGAACGCGGCCGTGGTGGTGTTGACGGTTTCCCAGCCCAGCCGCGAGATCAGCGACACCACGGTGGGACCCGCGTTGCCGTGCACCCCGAACACGGCGCGGGAGAGCGTCAAACCCGGTGCGCCGCCCCGACGTCCGGCGATGGAGACCACGCCGACGATCGCGAACGAGCCCACCGAGCCGATCACCGCGACGATCGCGGCCTGCCAGAACGCCAGGCCCTCGGCCACCAGGGTGGCGCCCAGGGGCAAGCCCAGGATCGAGATGTTGGCGGCGAACCACACCCAGAACAGCTGCATCGGGTGCCCGGTCCGCTCGTGCTCCGGAACCGGTTCGATGCCACGCGTTTCCAGTGCGCCTTCAGCCTGGGTGGCCTCCGCGGCCTCGCGGACCATGCGCTCTCCTTCTAGCTGCCGGACTTCCTCAGTTCGAGCAGGCCGTCCACGACGGGTTCCAGGTCGAGTCCGTTGACCTCGCGCACCGCGGCCGGCAGATCCGCCGGGAAACCGGAAACCCCGTGCTGCGCACCGAGGATCGCGCCGAGGACTGCGGCGATCGTGTCGGTGTCGCCGCCGAGGCCGGCGGCCGTGGTCAGAGCCTCCATCGGCGAGTCGCCCAGCGCCTCGGCGAGGGCGAACGCCGCGACCATCGACTCCTGGACGGCGACGGAGGTTCCGATGACCTTGGAGACAGCGTAGGACAGCGTGGTGCGGTCCATGCCCCGAACCCAGCGACGGGCCCAGCGGATCCGGCAGGCGATGTCGCCGCCCGCGCACCACCACCCCTTGCGCGCGCCGAGCGCGGCGGCGTGCTCGGCCTGGTCGAGCGCGTCGGACAGGGGCGCGCCGTCGATGCCGGCCGAGATCGCGGCGGCCACCGCGGCGGCCCCCGCGATGCCGATGTTGGTGTTGTGCGTGAGCTTGCTGGCCGCCACGACCGCTTCGACCAGGCCGTCGAGCTCGGGAGCGGTGGCGATGGCGACCGGGGTGATGCGCATGGCCGCGCCGTTGGTGGTGCCGCCGCGCCCGGCCTCCTCGGGGTCGGCGCCGGATTCCAGCAGCTTCAGGGCGCGCTTGGTCGAGGGCCCGAGCAGGTCGGCCAGGCCGCGCGCGACCATCCCGGCCTCCCAGTCCAGCAGCGCCTTGGCGAACACCATCGGGTCGATCGTCCCGGCCCCGCCGACGAGCAGGTCGGCGACCAGCACCGCCTGCTCGGTGTCGTCGGTGATGGTGCCCGCGGGCAGGTTCGGCGAGATCGGCTGCTCGGCGACCGCGTCGCGCAGCGACCGGATGAAGCCGTAGTGGGTGACGATGTCCTCGCGGGACATCGATTGCGTCGGCATGCCCAGGGCGTCGCCGATCGCCAATCCGTAGAACGCGCCTAGCGCGCGGTCGCGTGTGCTCATGGGCGGCCAAACGTCAGGTGGAACTGGAACCGGTTCGGGTCGAGCAGGCTGGTGACCTGTTCGACGAGCTCGCCGTCGGCGGTGACGCTGGTGCGCACCGCTTGCAGGAACAGCTCGCCGGCGGTCCGTTCGAGCAGCGCCGCCATCTCGGCCGTGAGCGCCTTGGTGCCGATGAGCTGATCGCCCGCGCCCGCCCGCAGCCCGGCCGAGAGCAGCGTGGCGGTGATCGAGCCGTCGAGCAGGCCCTTCTCGGGCAGGTCGCGGAGCTCGCCGGTGGCGGGGATCAGCGAGGTCTCCACCGACACCGGTCCGGCGGTGCGGTCGCGGCGCAGCCGGCGGATCGCGACGAACTCCGCGATCCCGAAGCGCTCGGTGAGCTCGGCGTCGGTGGTGCGCTCGATGGACAGCAGTTCGGTCTCGATGTCGAAGCCGGAGTCGGCCAGGGCGGTGGCCCAGCCGACGGTCTGGTCGAGGGTGACGCCGTCGAAGGTGACGAACGAGCCGACACCGCTGCGGGTCGCGATGAGCTCCTGCCGCTGCAGCTCGGACAGAGCGCTGCGCACGGTGCCGCGGCTGACCTGGTAGGTCTCCGCGATCTGGTTCTCGCCCGGCAACTGCTCGCCGCGCGCGAGCCTGCCCGAGCGGATCTGCTCGGTGAGCTCGGCGATCAACCGGTCACGTTTCCCGAAGGGAACCTGTCCAGTCCTGTTCATTCCTGTACATTATGGCTACTCGCGGGTAGGCACAACCGACGACACTCACACGGAGTAGTGAAACTCCGCGCAGCGCGTCGGTTCGTCCGAATCATCCGTCGCGGCGGGGGCACCAGCCCCACTTCGTCGAGCCGTAGCGCCAGCGGGTGTCGGGTGGCGGGTACTTCCCGTGCAGGACCCAGCCGTCCTCCTGCCGCGACCAGTGGAGGATCTCCTCCTCCCACGGGCGGAACTGCAGCTGCCTGCGCTCCTCGGCCTCCCGGCACACCTGCCAGGTGCGCACGGCTCCCTTCCACAGGCGTTCGAGCCTCGACACACCTGTAGATGGTGCGAGCTTTTTCCGACCTGCGAAAGGGCCACATCGGGAGTTCTGGCCCCACCGGTGCGGCCCCTCGCGGCGATGCGGACTACAGCGCCTCGACGGTGTTCGGGTAGAGCTCGGCGATCGTGTCGACGTGGTTGTCCGCCACGGCCTTCCGCTTGATCTTCAGGCTGGGCGTGACCTCGTTGTGCTCGATGGTCAGCTCGCGCGGGAGGATCTTGAACTTCTTGATCGTCTCGTGCCGGTTGAGCGTCGCGTTGAGGTCCTCGACGGCCGCGGCGACCATCTCGTGCGCCTTGGGGTGCTCGGCCAGCTCCGCGTAGGACAGGCCCGCGAGGTCGTTGGCCTGCGCCCACTCGACGATCGACTCCTCGTCGAGGGTCACCAGCGCCGTGCAGTACGGCCGCTTGTCGCCGAAGACCACCACGTTGCTCAGGTACGGGCACAGCGCCTTGAGCTTGCCCTCCACCGACTGCGGCGCCACGTACTTGCCGCCCGAGGTCTTGATCAGGTCCTTCTTGCGGTCGGTGATCCGCAACCGGCCAGCCTCGTCGAGCTCGCCGATGTCACCGGTGTGGAACCAGCCCTCGGCGGTGATCACCTCGGCGGTGGCCTCCGGCATGTTGTGGTACCCGCGCATCACGCCGCCGCCGCGCAGCATCACCTCGCCGTCCTCGGCGATGCGGACCTCGGTGCCGGGCAGCGGCTGGCCGACCGTGCCGATGCGGAAGTCGTTGGTGCGGTTGACGAAGCTGGCCGCGGTGGTCTCGGTGAGGCCGTAGCCCTCGGCGATCAGCACGCCCGCGGCGTGGAAGAAGCGGGCGATGTCGGGCGCCAGCGCGGCGCTGCCGGAGATGAAGAACCGCAGCCTGCCGCCGAACTTCTCCCGCAGCGTGGAGAACACCAGCTTGTCGGCGATCGCGTACTGGATCTTCAAGCTGAGCCCGGGCTGCCGGCCCTCCTGCTGCAGGCGGGAGATCTCCAGACCCACGGCGCACGCCCAGCGGAAGATCTTGTACTTGAGCTCGCCGCCCTCCTTGGCCTGCATGACGACCTTGTTGTAGATCTTCTCGAAGATCCGGGGAGCGCCGGCGACGAACGTCGGCCGCACCACCGCGAGGTTGTCCACGATCCGGTCGATCCGGCCGTCGACGGCGGTGAGGTAGCCGGTGCGGATCTGCCCGACCTGCAGGACCTTGCCGAACACGTGCGACAGCGGCAGCCACAGGTACTGCACGTCCTCGGAGGTCATCTCGCCGGTCTCGTGCATGGCCTCGGCGACGTAGACCCAGTTCGACTGCGCCAGCCGCACGCCCTTGGGGTTGCCGGTCGTGCCGGAGGTGTAGATCAGCGTCGCCAGGTCGTCGGTGCCGACCCCGTCGACGAGCTGGTCGAACAGCTCCGGCCGGGACTCGCCCAGCTCGCGGCCACGGGCCTCCAGGTCGTCCAGGCCCAGCACCCAGTCGCCGTCGGGCGTGCCGTCGAAGGTGATGACGCGGGTCAGCTCGGGCATGTTCGCGCGCTGCTCGCGCAGCTTGGCGATCTGGGCGTCGTCCTCGGCGAAGACGACCACCGAACCGGAGTCGGCGACGATGTAGGCGCAGCCCTCGGCGGTGGTGGTCGGGTAGATCGTGGTCGTGGCGCCGCCTGCGCACATCACGCCCATGTCGGCCAGGATCCAGTCCATCCGCGTCCCGGCCAGGATGCCGCACCGCTGCTGCGACGCGACCCCGATGGCGTGCAGGCCCAGCGCGATCGCCCGGGCCCGCTCCCACACCTGCTCCCAGGTCAGCGAGCGCCACTGCTCGCCGTCGGGGTAGCGGAAGGCCTCGCTGTCCCCCGAACGTCGCACGCGATCGCGCAGCATGTCGGGGACAGAGCGGAAATCGGAGGAAGTCGCGGCAGGCATGGGCGGGAACGTAATCGAGCGCCCTGCCCTGCGCAATGAGGAACGGACAAATCGGGACGGACGAGTTCCGATCCGTTATCAGGTGCTGTGGCTCGGGTGAATGCGCAGGTCGGGGGATTGACGCGCCCGGCCGCACCGGGGGCGGACCCGGAGCTGCCGAGGTCCGCCTGGTGTCGACCGGATGGTGATCAGGGACTGGCCCCGGCGTTCCCGGCGAGGAGCACGAGAGCGAGGACCGACAGGACGGTGACCACGGCCGCGGGCGGGCCGAGCACCGAGCGCGCGATGCCTGCCACGCCGGACAGCGCCCGGCCCAGCACGACCGCGGCCGCGAACAACGCGACCAGCACGCCGAGGAACATTCCTTGCAGCGCGGTGGAAATCGAGTCGGGAGTGACGACGGGTGGGTCGTTTGCCGACAGCACCGCTGGGAGTATGGTGAACATACGCGAGCTCCCTTCACGGGTCGTGCCCGTAGTGAGGGTGATCGTGGATCCGCGCAGCGCCCCCGGTCGTGGCCAAACGATTTCCGGGGGCGTTCGCATGTCCGGCCGGCGATCCGCCGGCCGCGCGCTCCGGCCCGTGGCCGAGTGCTTCTGGCACCTCCCGGCGGTGAAATTTCACTTCTCCGTTGAAGTTTCCCGCCGCCGGGTGAAACGCGCCACGATCAGTATGCGATTACCTCCACAGAGCGTCAACGCCTCCGCTTTCGCAGGCCTTGCCGCTCGTCGTGCGGAGTGCCAGTATCTGCAGGTCTTCGCAGCTTCAGTGAAATTGGGTGAATTTCCCCGACAAGGGTGAAGGAGACGTCCTGATGGCTCGTCCCGGGAGCCAGAGCGGAACCGGAGAGCTCGGCGTGCGGCTCCGCGAGCTCCGCGAATCCCGCGGCATGACGCAACTCCGGCTCGGGAGAGCCCTCGGCGTCGCGGTCTCCAGCATCTCCTCCTGGGAGAGCGGGGCGAAAACGCCGCCGCTGACCCGATTGGCCGACTACGCCACGTACTTCGCCGCCGGGGCGGTGACCGACGGCGTGCCGCCGGAGAACGCGCTGACCGGCGAGCAGCGCGAGGAGCGCCTGCGGCTCAAGCAGGAGCTCGACCGGATGCGGGCGGCGGACGAGGAACCCGATGATGCCGAAGCGCGCCAGGGCTTCTGGTACTTCCCCGACGGCGGCCCCGTCCGCATCGTCACCGGCGGTCTCACCGAGAAGCACTGGTCCCCGCTGGGCACCCCGAGCGAGCCGAACTTCCTGTCCCTGGCCCGCTGCGCCGACCTCGACGCCGCCGTCGAGCTGTTCGGGCACGTGCGCGCGGCCAATCCGCGCTCCCAGGCCGAGATCCGGCTCGAACACCTCGGTGACGACGACCTGCGCGCGCACCTGGTGTTCCTCGGCAGCGGGGCGACCAACCCGTGGGTGGAGTGGCTGACCGCCGACTGGCCGGTCCGGCAGGTCCCCGACGACGACGTCGTCGACGGCTCGGTGTTCGAGATCGACGGCGAGCGCAGGCTCCGGCCGAGCTTCCGGGGTGACCAGCTCGTCGAGGACGTCGGGCTGCTCGCCAGGATCCCGAACCCGAACAACCTCCGCCGCACCCTGACGTTCTGCAGCGGGGTGTTCACCCGGGGCGGGTTCGGCGCGGTGCGCTGCCTGACCGATCCGGAGCTGCGCGACCGGAACCTGGCCCACCTCACCGACAACGTCGCCGACCTCAACCGGTTCGGACTGCTGATGCGGGTTCCGGTGATGCGCCACGTCACCGGGACCCCGGACCTGCAGAACCCGGCGAACCGGCTCTACGAGTGGCGACCGAACACCTGAAGGGGGAGCGGATGGCGGAGCGGTCCGGGCTCGGCGCGCGGCTGCGGGCGCTGCGCCGCGAGCACGGTCTCAAGCAGGGCGAGCTCGCGCGCGCCCTGGGCGTCGCGGTCTCCAGCGTCTCGCAGTGGGAGAGCGGGGTGAAGGTGCCGCCCCCGGCCCGGCTGGGCGACTACGCGACCTTCTTCGCGGTCGGAACCCCTTCCCGCAGCGGGAAGGTCCCACCCGCGGCGTCCCTCGGCGACGAGGAGCGTCGGGTCCGCGCGGAGATCAAGGAGGAGCTCGACCGGCTGCGCGCGGAC
The DNA here is from genome assembly GCF_029952525.1 of Saccharopolyspora ipomoeae. Lineage (GTDB taxonomy): Bacteria > Actinomycetota > Actinomycetes > Mycobacteriales > Pseudonocardiaceae > Saccharopolyspora > Saccharopolyspora ipomoeae. Next base: position 210,902 of record NZ_JASAOF010000005.1, on the reverse strand, counting down.
CCGGTCGCGCCCGCGCCCGAGGTCCCGGACTTCTGGCGGTTCCCCGGCGGCGGACCGGTGCGCATCCTCACCGGCCGGGTGCCCTCCCGGAACCTCTCACCGCTGGCCGATCCGGAGCGGCGCAACTACATCGGCATGTCCTCCTACGCCGACGGCGACGCGCTCATCGAGCTCTACGGCCACCTGCGCGCGCTCAACCCCGAGGCCGACGTGCGGTTCGACATCGCCCGCCGGATCGACCCGAAGGACCTGCGGGCGCACCTGGTGCTGCTGGGCAGCCCCACGATGAACCCGATGCGGCGCCAGGTGCGGTTTGGGTTGCCGGTCAAGCAGGTCGAGGTCGACGACGTCGGGCACGGCGAGGTATTCGAGGTCGCCGACGAGGGGCGGCGGTACCGGCCGACGCTGCACGACGGCCGGCTGATCGAGGACGTCGGCCTGCTCGCCCGCTTCCCCAACCCCTACGACGTGCGCCGCACCCTGACCCTGTGCAGCGGCGTGTTCACCCGGGGCGGGTTCGGCGCGGTGCGCTGCCTGACCGATCCGCAGCTGCGCGCCCGCAACCACGAGATCCTGCGTTCGCGGTTCGGCGACAGCGACAACTTCGGGATGCTCATGCGCGTTCCGGTGGTCCGCAACGCCACCGCGACCCCGGACCTGAGCAATCCCGACACCTGGATCCGGTCCTGGTCGCCGATCAAGAGCTGAGCTTCGCTGGGCGATTCGTCGGAGGTCGTGGTTACCGTCGTGGCGTCCGCACCCCGCTTGGAGGAGCCATGACGAAGCTGGATTCGACGCAGCCCAACGGCACCCCGGCGTGGATCGACCTGGGGATCCCGGACCTCGATCGCGCGATGGAGTTCTACGGGGCGGTGTTCGGATGGGAGTTCGACGTCGGCCCGGAGGAGATGGGCCGCTACACGATGTGCCTGGTCGAGGGCCGCGAGGTCGCCGCGATCATGCCGACCCACGACGAGTCGGCGACGGAGTTCTGGTGGAACGTCTACTTCGCCACCGATGACGTCGCCACGACCGTGTCCAAGGCCGAGGCGGCCGGCGGGCAGGTGGTGGTGCCACCGATGGACGTGATGGACAAGGGCCGGATGGCGCTCGTCAAGGACCCGGTCGGCGCCCAGTTCGGGCTCTGGCACGGCCAGAACCACGTCGGAACGCGCCTGGTCAACGAGCCGAACGCGTTGCTGCGCAACGATCTCGTCACCCCCGACCCCGGTGCCGCACGGGCGTTCTACGCCTCCGTGTTCGACTTCGGGCTGGACTCCGACGGCTACCTGGGTGATGACGACTTCACGTTCCTGCGCCGCCCGGACGGCCACGAGATCGGTGGCATCGTCGGCGACCCCGCGGCCACGTCCTCGGCCTGGGGCACGCTGTTCATGGTCGACGACGCCGACGCGACCGCCCAGCGGGCCTCGGCCGCGGGAGGTACCGCGGCCGCGCCCTACGACATGGTCTACGGCCGCATGGCCGAGATCCGGGACCCGTTCGGCACCCCGTTCTCGGTGGGAGCGCCGAAGTTCGGGGGCTGATCCGCCACCGGGGCGTGATCGGGATCTCCTCGCGCGGCGAACCGGTGCTCAGCTCGCGTGTCGGGGGCCCGGGGCTCGGGAACGGGGTTGTCAGCGGGTCGCGTCCGGATAGGCTGGGGGCGCTGGTGGTTCGTCCGGGCGGTTGCGCTGAGCGCGGTTCGGGCGAGGCAAGAGGGAACCCGGTGCGAATCCGGGACTGCCCCGCAGCGGTGAGCGGGAACGACCGCCGTCATGAGCACTGGGCCTCGCGGCCTGGGAAGCGACGGCCAGTAGGTCCGTTCGGTGGGTGGGGGAAGTTTTCATGAAAACTTCCCCCCGACACGCCGACGGTTGCCCGCGAGTCCGAATACCTGCCATCGGTGCGCGCGCCGCCGGCGCGCGCTGGTCCGAGGTCTCGCGGGAGGACCTGGCGGACGACCGGTGGGCGAGGTGCGCCCGCGGGTCGGCGCGCCTGTCGCGAGGACCTCGACCGTCGAAGTCGAGCTCGCGAGGAGAGAGCGTTGACCAGCAAGATCGGATCCACCGTCCTCGGATATCCCCGGATCGGCCCGAACCGGGAGCTCAAGCGCGCCCTGGAGTCCTACTGGGCCGGGCGCAGCGACGAGGCGGAACTGCGCGAGGTCGCGCGCACGCTGCGGGAGAACACCTGGCGGGAGCTGGCCCAGGCCGGCCTCGACTCGGTGCCGGGCACCACGTTCTCCTACTACGACCAGGTCCTGGACACCGCCGTCACCTTCGGCGCCGTCCCACCCCGCTACGTCGAGCTGGGACTCGGTGCGCTGGACACCTACTTCGCGATGGCGCGCGGCACCGAGGCGGTGCCGCCGCTGGAGATGACGAAGTGGTTCGACACCAACTACCACTACCTGGTGCCCGAGATCGGCCCGGACACGCGCTTCGCGCTCACCGACACCACCGTCGTCGAGCAGTTCCGGGAGGCCCGGAAGCTGGGCGTCGAGACCCGGCCGGTCCTGGTGGGGCCGTTGACGTTCCTGCTGCTCAGCAAGCCCGCGGTGGAGGGTTTCGACCCGCTCGACAAGCTCGCCGAGCTCACCGACGCCTACGAGGGCCTGCTCGGTGAGCTGCACCGCGCGGGGGCGGAGTGGGTGCAGCTCGACGAGCCCGCCCTGGCCGCCGACCGGACGCCGGGGGAGCTCGACGCGCTGCGCAACACCTACCGGCGGCTCGGCGACCTGACCGAACGGCCCGCGATCCTGTCCGCCTGCTACTTCGGCGATCCCGGAGACGCGCTCGGGGTGCTCGCCTCGACGCCCGTCGAGGGCATCGCGGTCGACCTCGTCACCGATCCGTCCACTCAGGACAACGTCGTGGCCACCACCGGGCTGCGGGACAAGGTCCTGGTCGCGGGCGTGGTCGACGGCCGCAACGTCTGGCGCGCCGATCTCGACCGGTGCCTGACCACCGCGGCCACGCTGCTCGGTTCGGCCGACGAGCTCGCCCTGGGCACCTCGTGCCCGCTGCTGCACGTGCCCTACGACGTCGACGCCGAACCAAGCCTGGATCCGCAGGTCAAACCGTGGTTGTCGTTCGCAGCGCAGAAGGTCCGCGAGGTCGTCACCCTCGGCCTCGCCCTGCGGGAGGGGCGGGACGTCGTCGACGCCGAGCTCGCCGACGCGCGCGCCGCCATCGCCGACCGGGCCGCGGCCGAGCGGGTCCGCAACAATCGCGTCCGCGCCAGGCTCGACTCGCTCCGGCCGGGCGACTCGCGGCGCGCGGACTACCCGGAACGGCAAGCCGCGCAGGAGAAGTCGTTGCGGCTGCCGCCGCTGCCGACCACCACGATCGGCTCCTTCCCGCAGACCACCGACGTCCGCAAGGCCCGCGCGGCGCTGCGGGCAGGGCGCATCGACCAGGCCACCTACCGGCAGCGGATGCGCGACGAGGTCGAGCGGGTCATCGCGCTGCAGGAGGACCTCGGGCTCGACGTGCTCGTGCACGGCGAACCCGAGCGCAACGACATGGTCCAGTACTTCGCGGAGCAGCTCGAAGGCTTCGCCACCACCGATCACGGCTGGGTGCAGTCCTACGGTTCCCGCTGCGTCCGGCCGCCGATCCTGTTCGGCGACGTGTGGCGGCCGGAACCGATGACCGTGGAGTGGGCCGAGCACGCGCAGCGGCTCACCGACAAGCCCGTCAAGGGCATGCTCACCGGCCCGGTGACGATCCTGGCGTGGTCGTTCGTGCGCGACGACCAGCCGCAGGCCGACACCGCGCGCCAGGTCGCGCTGGCCGTCCGCGACGAGGTCCGCGACCTGGAGGCCGCCGGGATCCGCGTGGTGCAGGTCGACGAACCCGCGCTGCGCGAACTCCTCCCGCTGCGCGCCGACCAGCGCTCGGCCTACCTGGACTGGGCGGTGGAGTCGTTCCGGCTCGCGACGTCCGGGGTGGCGGAGGCGACGCAGATCCACACCCACCTGTGCTACTCGGAGTTCGGCGACGTCATCGACGCGATCGTGGCCCTCGACGCCGACGTCACCAGCATCGAGGCGGCCCGCTCCCGCATGGAGGTCCTCGCCGACCTCAACGAGGTCGGCTTCGACCGGGGCGTGGGCCCGGGCGTCTACGACATCCACTCGCCCCGCGTTCCCGGTGTCGAGGAGATGGCCGAGCTGCTCAAGACCGCTGTGCAGGCCGTTCCGGCCGAACGCCTGTGGGTCAACCCCGACTGCGGTCTCAAGACGCGCGACTACGCCGAGGTCGAACGTGCCCTCCGCAACATGGCGGAGGCGGCCCACCGCCTCCGAGCCTGACCACCCCGGAAACCGGGGGCGAGCCTGATCAAAGGCTCGCCCCCGGGCCCCGGCGGCGGCTCACGGTGACAACGGTCGTTGCAAGTGGACGGTTTTAGCCGTAATCACCCATGATCAATGTCCGTTATGCCCGGTCAATTATGGCTAAAACCGTCACCTGGTGACCAACGGTCCCGCCGCGGCGGTCAGTCCCAGCTCAGCGCCGCGCCCGACTGGTACTCGGTGACCCGGGTTTCGAAGAAGTTCTTCTCCTTCTTGAGGTCCATCGTTTCCGACATCCAGGGGAAGGGGTTGTCCGTCTCGGGGAAGACCGGTTCCAGGCCGAGCTGGGCGCAGCGGCGGTTGGTGATGAAGTGCATGTACTGCTCGCACAGCTCGGCGTTGAGCCCGAGCATCCCGCGCGGCATGGTGTCCCGGCCGTAGGCGTTCTCCAGCTCGCACGCCTCGCGCAGCATCGTGCGGGCCTCCTGCTGGAACTCCGGGGTCCACAGGTGCGGGTTCTCCAGCTTGATCTGGTTGATGCAGTCGATCCCGAAGTTCAGGTGGATCGACTCGTCGCGCAGGATGTACTGGTACTGCTCGGCGATCCCGACCATCTTGTTCCGCCTGCCCAGCGACAGGATCTGCGCGAACCCGGTGTAGAACCACATGCCCTCGAAGATCACGTAGAACGCGATGAGGTCCCGCAGGAACGCCTGGTCGGCTTCCGGCGTCCCGGTCGCGAAGTCCGGGTTCTCCAGGTTCTGGGTGTAGCGCAGCGCCCACGCGTCCTTGTCGGCGATCGACGGGACCTCCCGGTAGGCGTTGAACAGCTCGCCCTCGTCCAGCCCCAGGCTCTCGCAGATGTACTGGAACGTGTGGGTGTGCACGGCCTCCTCGAAGGCCTGCCGCAGCAGGTACTGCCGGCACTCCGGGTTGGTCAGGTGGCGGTACACCGCGAGCACGATGTTGTTGGCCACCAGCGATTCCGCAGTCGCGAAGAACCCGAGGTTGCGCTTGAGCATGGTGCGCTCGTCGTCGGTGAGCCCGTCGCGGGACTTCCACAGCGCGATGTCGGCCTGCATCGACACCTCGGTGGGCATCCAGTGGTTGTTGCACCCCGACAGGTACTTGTCCCACGCCCAGCCGTACTTCAGCGGCAGCAGCTGGTTGACGTCCGCCCGGGAGTTGATCATCGCCTTGTCGGTGACGTCGACGCGTCCGCCGTCGCGGTCGATGGCGCCCAATCCGGTCGTGGTGCTCGGGCCGGTCGTGGTGCTCATCTGGGAAGTCACTGGCATGCCTCGCATTCCGGGTCCTCCACCGAGCAGGCGGCCGGGACGGCGTTGAGCTTGCCGTCGGTTCCGCGCAGCGTGGACTTCTCCACGTGGGTGGCGCTGGAGGAGCGCAGGTAGTAGGTGGTCTTGAGGCCCTTGCGCCAGGCCAGCCGGTAGAGCTCGTCGAGCTTGCGGCCGCTGGGCGTGGCCAGGTACAGGTTCAGCGACTGGGCCTGGTCGATCCACTTCTGCCGCCGCGCCGCGGCCTCGACCAGCCACCGCGGCTCGATCTCGAAGGCCGTGGCGTAGAGGGACTTCAGCTCGTCGGGGATCCGGTCGATCGGTCCCAGCGAGCCGTCGAAGAACTTCAGGTCCGCCACCATCGCCTCGTCCCACAGCCCGGCGCGCTTGAGGTCGGCCACCAGGTGCGGGTTGACAACGGTGAAGTCACCGGACATGTTCGACTTGACGTAGAGGTTGCGGTACAGCGGTTCGATCGACTGCCCGACTCCGCAGATGTTGGCGATGGTCGCGGTCGGCGCGATCGCCATCACGTTGGAGTTGCGCATCCCGTTGTCGCGCACGCGTTCCCGCAGCGCGTCCCAGTCCAGAGCGGACGAACCGTCCAGTTCGCGCGAGGGGCGCAGGAACTCCTGCGAGTCGATCGGCAGCACGCCCCGGCTCCACAGCGATCCGTCGAAGGTCTCGTAGCGCCCCCGCTCCTCGGCGAGAGCGCTGGAGGCCGCGATCGCGTGGTAGCTGATCTCCTCCATGCTGCGGTCGGCGAACTCCACCGCCTCCGGCGAGGACATCGGGATCCGCTGGGCGAGCAGCGCGTCGGAGAAGCCCATCAGCCCGAGCCCGACCGGCCGGTGCCGGGAGTTGGACCGCTCCGCCTCCGGGATCGTGTAGAAGTTGATGTCGATCACGTTGTCCAGCATCCGCACCGCCGTGCGCACGGTCGCGGCCAGCCGGTCGCGGTCGAGCCCCTCGGCGGTGACGTGCCGGGCGAGGTTCACCGACCCCAGGTTGCACACCGCGACCTCGTCGGCGGCGGTGTTCAGGGTGATCTCGGTGCACAGGTTCGACGAGTGCACCACGCCGGTGTGCCGCTGCGGCGAGCGCAGGTTGCACGGGTCCTTGAAGGTGATCCACGGGTGCCCGGTCTCGAACAGCATGGTCAGCATCCGCCGCCACAGCTCCACCGCGCGCACCCGCCGGAACACCCGGATCTCGCCGCGATCGGCCGCGGCCTCGTAGGCGCGGTAGCGCTCGGCGAACTCCTCGCCGTAGAGGTCGTGCAGGTCAGGGGTCTCGTCCGGGGAGAACAGGGTCCAGGACTCGTCGGCCTCGACGCGGTGCAGGAACTCGTCGGGCACCCAGTTCGCGGTGTTCATGTCGTGGGTGCGCCGCCGGTCGTCACCGGTGTTCTTGCGCAGGTCGAGGAACTCCTCGACGTCGATGTGCCAGGTCTCCAGGTAGGCGCACACCGCGCCCTTGCGCTTGCCGCCCTGGTTGACCGCCACCGCCGTGTCGTTGGCGATCTTGAGGAACGGCACCACGCCCTGCGACTCGCCGTTGGTGCCGTGGATGTGCGCGCCGATGCCGCGCACCGGCGTCCAGTCGTTGCCCAGGCCACCGGAGTACTTGGCCAGCAGCGCGTTGTTCCGGTACGAGCTGAAGATCGACTGCAGGTCGTCGTCCACAGTGGTCAGGAAGCACGAGGACAGCTGCGGCCGGGTGGTCCCGGAGTTGAACAGCGTGGGCGTGGAGGCCATGAAGTCGAACGACGACAGCAACCGGTAGAACTCGACGGCCCGCGCGTCGCGGTCGTCCTCGCGCAGCGCCAGGCCCATCGCGACCCGCATGAAGAACGCCTGCGGCAGCTCGAAGCGGGTGCCGCCGTCGTGCAGGAAGTACCGGTCGTAGAGGGTCTGCAGCCCCAGGAAGTCGAAGGCCAGGTCGCGCTCGGCCTCCAGCGCCGCGCCCAGGCGCGGCAGGTCGAAGCGCGCCAGCTCCGGGTCCAGCCGGCCCAGGTCGATGCCGTGCCGCACGTAGTCGGCGAAGTAGGCGGCGTAGTCGTCGCGCATCTGGTCCTGGTCGGCCTGCCGCGGCGTTCCGGCCAGGTGGCTGAGCGCTTCGCCGCGCAGCTTGTCCAGCAGCAGCCGCGCGGTGACCCGGGAGTAGTTCGGCTCGGACTCCACGAGCGTGCGCGCGGACATGATGAGCGCTTCGCTCAGCTCGGCCTCGCCGATCCCGGGGTAGATGTTGCGCTCGACCTCGGTGAGCACCGCCGACGGGTCCACGTCGACGAGCCCCGCGCAGGCCTGCTCGACCACGGTGGACGCCCGGGTGAGCGGAATGGGTTCGGACAGTGCGGTGTCGGTCACCGGGACTCTCTCCTCGCGAGCTCGGAAGTCGTGCCCGGAACCGGCGGCGACAGCACGCGAGGACGCGACGGCAGCGCTCGTCGCATGTCCGCGTGGACCCTCCCGCGAGGTCCCGGACGGCGCGCACGGTCGTGCGCGCGCCGATGGCAGGTCTTCGGACTCACGGGCGTCCGGTCTCGTTCGGGGCGGGGAAGTTTTCATGAAAACTTCCCCACCACGAGACCGGTCCTACTAACCGTCGCTTCCCGAACCCGAGGGGCTCAGTGCGTGATGACGGCGGTCGTTCCCGTTCACCGCTGCGGGGCAGTCCCGGATTCGCACCGGGTTCCCTGTTGCCACACCGGACCCGCGCGGGCCCGGTGAACCACCAGCGAGCGACACTCTACATGTGGGGTCTGAGGCGACGTCCAACACCAACATGGGCGTGTCGGAGCGAGAAATGAGTCACTTCCCGAACCACCGCTCCAACCGCTCGGCGAGCTCGCCGCGATCGTCCCCGGCCCACGCCACGTGCCCGTCCGGACGCAGCAGGACGGCGGGGGAGTCCAGCTCCTCCGCGACGTCGACGACGTGATCGACCCGGTCCTCCCAGCCCTCCACCGACAATCCGCCGGTCTGGTCGAGCAGCAGCCCGCGCCCGGCGTGCATCCGCTCGTAGAGGCGGCCACCGCGCAGCGTCAGGTCTCGCATCCGCTTGCCCACCAAGGGGTTCTCGTCGCCGAGGTCGTAGCGCACCTCGGTCGCGATGATCTTCTCCGTCAGGTGCCGGGCGACCACGTCGAACTCCATCAGCTCCGCCACCAGCCGCCGCACCGCCCTCGATCCGGGGTCGGTGGCCATCAGCTGCATCTGCGCCCGCGTGTTGTCCAGGACGTCGGCGGCCACCGGGTGCCGCTCGTCCTGGTAGGTGTCGAGCAGGTCGTCCGGAGCCCACCCGGCGAGCTCGGCGGCGAGCTTCCAACCCAGGTTGAAGGCGTCCTGCAGCCCCAGGTTCAGGCCCTGGCCGCCGACCGGGGGGTGGACGTGCGCGGCGTCGCCGGCCAGCAGCACCCGGCCCGACCGGTACCGCTCGGCCTGGCGGGTGGCATCGCCGAACCGCGCGAGGCGGCGCGGGGAGTGGACGCCGAAGTCGCTGCCCGCGACGGCGACCAGCCGACTCCGCAGCTCGTCGAGCTCCGGTGGTGCGGTGGCCACACCCGCGGCGGGCACGACCACTCGGCACCACCCGTCGTCGAGCGGACCGATCCCGAACCGCTTCTGCGTCTCCCGCACCTCGGCCGTCACCGCCGCCATCTCCTCCGGGGAGGCGGTCGCCTTCACCTCGGCCAGCAGCGTGTCCGCCCGCGACGGCTCGCCGGGGAAACCGATCCCGCACAGCTTGCGCACGGTGCTGCGCCCGCCGTCGCACCCGACCAGGAAGCGTCCCCGCAGCTCGGAGCCGTCGGCGAGCTCGGCCGTGACCCCGTCGGAGTCCTGGGCGAGCCCCACCAGCCCGCACCCGCGCCGCAGATCCACGTCGAGCTCCAGGGCCCGCTCGGCCAGCAGCCGCTCGGTGGTGGTCTGCGGGATGCCCAGCACGTACCCGTGCGCGGTGTCCAACTCGGTGGGCGCGGGCGCGGAGATCGCCGCGAAGAAGCCCCCGAGCGGGTACTTCGTCCCCTCGTCCAGGAACCGCTCCAGCAACCCGCGCTGGTCCAGGATCTCGATGCTGCGCACGTGCAACCCCAGCGCCCGCACGAAACCGGTGGGTTCGGCGGCCTCCTCGACCACGACCACGCCCACTCCGCGCAGCCGCAGCTCGGCGGCCAGCATCAACCCGGTGGGCCCAGCCCCCACCACGATCGCATCAGTCACGAAAACCCCCAGGCCAACCGCGCCGCGAACACTCATATCCGCAGGTCACGGGTCATGCTCAAGGGAGTTTGCACCACCCCCGGGGCCTTGCCGCAAGCCCCGGGGTGCGCTATATGTTGAACACGGCGGGGAGAACACCGCCGACTTCTGCCCTGCGCCTCAGCGGGTCTGGAACAGCTCCAGCACGTTGCCCGACGGATCTCGCAGCAGGACCTGCCGGCCGCCTGGACCGCGGACGATCTCGTTGCGGAAATCGACGCCTTCCGCGCGCAGCCGATCCACCTCGGCAGCGAGATCATCGACGATGAGGTGGATCCGGTTCCACCCGCCTGGCCCGGGGACCGCGCCGTCCGGCATCGGCCGCCCGGCTGAACTTGCCGGACCGCTCAGCAGCAGCCGGAGGTTTCCCCGGGTGACGTCGGCGAACGCCGGCGCGAAGTCGTTCCGGACGGTGAAGCCGAGATGGCCGGTGTAGAAGTCGATGGCCTCGTCGACGTCATCGACCATGTACCTGACGCTGACGAAATCACTGGCGTTGTCGGACATGGCCGTTCCTCCCTCGTCGTCACATCCTGTGGACCGGTGGGCTCACCCTGATGAGCCCGGCCGGAGGGACGGTGTGACAGGTGGCGGGAGACGACCAGCTCGCTCAGCGGTTCGAGCAGCACCGGCCGCGACTTCGCGCGGTGGCCTACCGGATGCTCGGGTCGGTGAGCGACGCGGAGGACGCGGTGCAGAACGCCTGGCTGCCGCTGAGCCGCGCGGAGCCCGGCGACATCGGCAATCTCGGTGGCTGGTTGACCACGGTCGTCGCGCGCGAAGCGCTGCACCTGCTGCGCTCACGTCGGCGTCGCCGTGAAGAGCTCGGCGACACCCCGCTGCCCGACCCCGTGGTCTCGGCCGACGGCGATGATCCGGAGCAGAAGGCGCTGCTCGCCGACTCGGTCAGCCTCGCGCTGCTGGTGGTGCTGGAGTCGCTCAGCCCGGCCGAGCGGTTGGCCTTCGTGCTGCACGACATGTTCGAGGTGCCCTTCGACGAGGTCGCGCCGCTGGTGGACCGCACCCCTGCGGCGGCCAGGCAGCTCGCGAGTCGTGCGCGGCGACGCGTCCGAGGTGCGGCTCCACCCGCCCCCGACGAGGACGACGCCAGGCAGCGCGCGGTGGTGGACGCGTTCTTCGCCGCGGCTGCAGGCGGCGACTTCGCCGAGCTGGTGCGGCTGCTCGACCCCGACGTCGTCTTCCGCGCCGATTACGGCGGCCGGCGGCGGCCTGCGGTGTATCGAGGCGCTGAGCACATCGCCCGGCAGTCCGGGGCGAGTCGCGGCGCCGAAATCCACCCGGTGCTCGTCAACGGCCTGCCCGGCGTGGTCACCGCCCGGTCCGGCCGCCCGGTGTCGATCATGGCCTTCACCGTGGTGGGCGGTCGCATCGTGGAGATCGACGGCATCCGCGACGCCGAACGGGTGCAGCGACTGACCGCGGGGGTCGTGCGGTTCCGCTGGTGAGGGCCGTGCCGTGACGGGCTTGGGCATCCCGCGGTTCCGTCCGGAGCGGACTTTCCGGTAGCTGATCAGCGCCGCTCAGCGCAGGGCTTCCGAGCCCAGGACGGACAGCAACCGCAATTTCTCGTGGCTCTCGCTGCCGGGAACGGCGGTGTAGACGAGCAGGGAGTGCGACTGGTCCGGGTCGAGCAGCGTCTGGCAGGTCAGCTCCAACGCGCCGACCTCGGGGTGGATGAAGTGCTTGACCTCCCTGGGGCGGATGCCGATCTCGTGCTCCTCCCACACCTGCCGGAACTCCTCGCTCTCGGCCAGCAGCAGTTCGGCGTAGTGCGCGGCGCGGGAACCCGGCCCCCGCAGCGTGGCCACCGCGCGCAGCCCGGAGACGAACACGCGCGTGAGGAACTCGTGCTCCTCCGGGGCGTAGCGACACCGCGTCCCGGGGTCGGTGAACCACCGGTACCCGATGCTGCGCGCCGGGCCGCTGAATCCGGTGAGATCACCGGTGAGCGCGACGCCCAACCGCGTCTGCCGGAGCGTCTCGCCGAGCTCGGTGACGATCTCCGCGGGCGTGTCGTCCAGCCGGTCGAGGACGCGCAGCAGACCGGGGCTGATGTGCTCGCTGTCCACGCCCCGAGCGGGCGGGACGTGCCCGGCGAGCCGGAACAGGTGGTCGCGCTCGTCGAGGGAGAGGTGGAGTCCTTGCGCGATGGAGGCGATCATCTGCTCGGACGTCCGAGGCCCGCGTTCCCGTTCGAGGCGCGCGTAGTAGTCGGTCGACATGTGGCACAGCGCGGCCACCTCCTCCCGCCGCAGCCCGCGAGTCCGGCGGCGTTGTCCGCGAGGCAGACCGACGTCCTCGGGTTGCAGGGACTCGCGGCGGCGCCGGAGGAACTCCGCCAGCCCTGCCCGATCGATGGTCATGCGCACGTTTCTACCGCTCGCGCACCCCGGCAGCCACGGATCGTCGATCCGCCCTTGCCGAGTTGCCCGGGCCGCGGCGGTGGTCGAGGCTCCGATCAGTGGACTTGCTGATCAGCGGATCGAGAATCCCTGCACGGCGCCGGTGTCTTCCACGACGGTGGAGGCGACAACACGGACTTCCAGGAGTGGGAACATGCCGCGCACGCCCATCGACATCACCGTCCCCGACCTGTCCGGCAAGCGCGCCGTCGTCACCGGCGCGAGCGACGGGATCGGCCTCGGCATCGCCACGAGGCTCGCCGCGGCCGGGGCCGAGGTGCTCCTGCCCGTTCGCAACCCGGGCAAGGGCGCGGCGGCGATCACCACGATCCGTCGGTCGGCACCTCGCGCTGAGGTCTCGCTCCGCGAGCTCGACCTGTCCTCGCTCTCCTCCGTCGCAGCGCTCGGTGAGACGCTGCGAGCCGAGGGACGGCCGATCCACCTGCTCATCAACAACGCCGGGGTCATGACCCCGCCCGATCGGCAGACGACGTCCGACGGGTTCGAGCTGCAGTTCGGCACCAACCACCTCGGCCACTTCGCCCTGGTGGCCCACCTGCTGCCGCTGCTGCGCGCCGGCCGGGCGCAGGTGACCTCGCAGGTCAGCGTCGCGGCCAGGCGGGGAGCGATCAACTGGGACGACCTGAACTGGGAGCGCGGCTACGACGGCATGAAGGCCTACCGCCAGTCCAAGATCGCGTTCGGGCTCTTCGGCCTCGAACTCGACCGGTGCAGCCGAGCCCACGGCTGGGGCATCACGAGCAACCTCTCCCATCCCGGGGTGGCTCCGACGAGTCTGCTCGCCGCACGTCCCGAGGTCGGACGCTCCCGGGACACACTGGGCGTGCGCCTGATTCGCGCCCTGTCCGCCCGCGGCATCCTGGTCGGGACGGTCCGCACCGCACAGCTTTCCGCCCTCCACGCCGCCACCTCTCCCGCAGCCGAGCGCGGTGGGTTCTACGGTCCCAGCTGGCCGGGGCGCATGGGCGGCCCGCCCGGAGCGCAGGCGCTCTACCCGAGCCTTCGCAGCACCGACGAAGCCCGCCGCTTGTGGCAGGTCTCCGAAGAACTCACCGGAACTCCGATCCCCAACGGCTGATGAGCGGGCGGGATTCCAGTACCAGGCTTGCGGCGGCCGTCGAGACGTCGGGTTTGACAGGGTGTGAGGAGTCGGTGTCGTCGGGTGCGTTGCTGGTCCGCGCGTTGCCTGGGAGCCCTGCGCCTAACGCGAGTTCGCTGTTGATCGTTGGGCGACGAGGGTGATCGCGCCGAGGTGATCGCGGTAGCGGTGGAAGGTTCGCCAGATCCTGGCGAGCCGGGGGAGCACGTGGGGATGGGCTAATGAGCGGGCCAGGATTCCTGCGGTGCCGCTGACACCTTCGTCGGCGACCACGGTCCTGGGGTCGAGCAGCAGCAGTGGGCAGGTTTCCTCGGCGTGCGGGGTGAATCCGCCCTCGTCTAGGAGTTGGTGCCACTCGGTGCGGGTGAGCGGGCGCGCGCCGACGCGCAGGACCTTGGACAGGGTGGCCTGGATCTCGGACTTGGCGGCTTCGGTGAGCCCGTCGGGGGTGAGGAGCAGTTCGTGGATGCCGTAGCGGCCGTGCGAACGCAGCAGGCGGGCGGCCTCGGCGACGATCTGGACCTTGCGGCTGGCGGGTTCCAGGGTGAGCAGCGCTTCGCCGTAGAGCACCGAGGCGCTGCGGTCGGCGAGTCCCGTGCTGTGCACGGGCGCGACTCGGCATTCCTGCTGCGCAGTGGTCAAGGCCGCCCGGGCGCGGGCTGCTTCCGCTTCTCCGCGTTCGATGCCCACGTAGGAGCGCGGGTTCCCGGCGAGGGCGAGCGCGGTGGTGCGTCCCAGCCCAGGCCACATCTCCACCACGTCGTCCTCTGGACCGATCCCGAGTTTGTCGATCATCCGCTGGGAAGGGCCGAACCCGCCCGGGCGCATGACCCGTTTGCCGAGTCGCCCGAGCATCCAGTGCGCGGGCATCCTCCGGAGCGAAAGGCCCTCACCCAGTCGCGGGCTCGATGGTGTGGTGGACGGTGAACCAGACATGACCAGAGAATAGCGTAGGCTTACCTAACTGTCTTGAGGGTTGAAGCAGGAGGGGTGTCAGCGAGCGCCGGACTGGCACGCAAACGCCTCCGCGCGGATGCGCGCGACGGTCTCCTCCAGCGTTGAGCTCTCCGCTATGCGCGTTTCGGGGACCGCGTCCAACGGTCCGGCATCACCGAACCAGCCGCGCATGTCCTCCACTCCGAACTCCTTGAACTGCGGTCGCGTGGAATGCCGCCGCACCGTCTCGGTCCAGCTGACGTCGAGGTAGTAGAAGAAGCTCCGACCGGCGTGGTCGAGGTGGAGGCCGCTGAGCATCTCGCCGTACCGGCGAGCGGACATGATGCCCTTGAGGATGACGTGGAAGCCGCGGTCCAGGGCGAACCTCGCGGTGCGCGAGAGCAACTCGATGTTCGCGGCCCGAGGCGGATCGTGCTCCCGCAGCACGATCCGCCGCATGTAGTCCTGCTCCACCAGAGCCCACCCCGCGGCCCACCCGTCGCCGCAGTTCCCGCGCGACCGAGGACTTCCCGGCCCCGGACGGCCCCGGCAGCACCACGAGCCGAGTGCTTTCAGCTTCGGTCGTCATGCGCGCGGTCCCGGCGCGACGCAGTGCTCGGCCGACGGGTCACGCGCGAGATCGATTCCTACTCCACGCCGGCACCGTAGCGGAGGCGACCAACATCGCACCCGATGACATAGCCCGGGTTCCACGACCTGAGCCGAGTTCCGTGTTCTGATCTCCCCTGAGATCGGCATTGCGTGGGTGCGAGGTGTGGGGTGATCGGGTCGTGGTCCATCGGACGATCGTTGATGCGCACGTGATTCTGGTGCGCGACGGGTCCGTGCTGCTCAGCCGCAGGCGGGGGAGCTGCGGCGACGGCATGTGGCACCTGCCGTCGGGCAAGCTCGACGCGGGGGAGTCGTTGGTGGAGGCCGCGATCCGCGAGGCGTGGGAGGAGGTCGGCGTCCGCATCGACGTCGCCGGTCTGCGACACGTCCACACCCTGCACGCGACCGCACCGGGCGTCGAACCCAGGCTCGGCGTCTTCTTCGAAGTTCTCGCTTGGCAAGGCGAACCGGAGAACCGCGAACCAGACAAGTGCTACGAGCTGGCGTGGTTCCGGGTCGACGACCTGCCGACCGACATCATCGCCTACCCGGCAGCAGGCCTGCACGCCTACCGCGAGGCCCGCCCGTTCGGCATCATCGGCTGGCCGCAGGCCGGGAACGGGTGAAGTCCGGCGTCACCGGACGCTTCGGAAGTTGCTCGCCGGGACGCGGAGCGCTTCTCCGCTGGTGAAGGTGAGCGCGACGGAGTCGGGGAGCCAGGTCACGTCGCGGATGGCGGGAGGTTCGGCGCCGAAGGAGAGCTCGACCGGGTAGTAGTGCTCGGCGGCGTTCGGGCCGAGCCGGAGTTCGTAGCTCGTGCCCGTGATGGTGCGGAGCTCCACCAGGTAGAGGTCGCTGGACCACCGGGCGCCCGAGTGCTCGTAGGTGACGCCCGCTTCTCCGGAGGACTCGTGGTGCAGGACTTCGGTGCGCACCGTGATCGAGGGGCCCAGGATCAGGATCGCGGCCGGCAGAGCCACCGCCGAGGCGATGATCGGGAGTGTCTTGCGCACCGGGGAAGTGTCCCAGCGGTGGGTCCGCGCCCTCGCGCGGACCCACCGCACGGGTCAGTGGATGTGCGAGCCGCCGTTGATGTCGTAGGTGACACCGGTGAGGTAGCTCGACTCCGGGCGGCACAGGAAGGCGATGACGTCGGCGACGTCGGAGACCTGACCTGCGCGGCGGGTCGGGATGTCGGCGATCATGGCGGCCTTGCGCTCCGGGTCGAGCTTGCCCGCCGTGATGTCGGTGTCGATCAGGCCCGGGGCCACCGAGTTCACGGTGACGCCGGACGGGCCCAGCTCGCGGGCCAGGGCGCGGGAGAACCCGAGCAGACCGGCCTTGGCCGCCGAGTAGGCGACACCGCCGAACACGCCGCCGCCGCGCTCCGCCGAGACCGACGAGAGGTTCACGATGCGGCCGAAACCGCGCGAGACCATGCCGTCGACGACCCGCTTGGTCATCAGGTAGCTGCCCCGGACGTTGACCTCGAAGACCCGGTCCCACTCCTCGTCGGAGACCTCCACGAACGGCACCGGTGAGGTGATGCCCGCGTTGTTGACCAGCGCCCCGATCTCCGGCAGCGACGACTCCACGGTGGACACCGCCGCGTCCACGGCGGCCTTGTCGGTGACGTCGCAGACCGCGCCGACCGCCGACACCCCGTGCGCCTCGGCGACGGCGTCGGCGACCGCCTTGGCGCTGACCTCGTCGATGTCGAGGACGGCGATGTTCCAGCCCTGCGCGGCCAGCGCGTGCGCGATGCCCTGCCCGATGCCGCGAGGCGACCCCGCGCCCGTGATGATGGCTGTGCGATTCATCTTCTCTCCCAGGTGAGATCAGCCGAGTTCGGCGAGGACGCGCTTCTTGATCTGCGGTACCGACAGGCCGTAGCGGTCGTGCAGCGTCGGCAGCGCGCCGGCGGCCAGGAACTCGTCCGGCAGCCCGATCGGCACGATCCGCTCGCCGACGCCGTTGAAGGCCAGGCAGGACGCCACCGACTCGGCCAGGCCGCCGACGACCGTGTGGTTCTCCAGCGTCACCACCAGCCGTCCCCTGCCGACGGCGGACAGGACCGCCTGCGTGTCGAAGGGTTTGATGGTCGGGGCGTGCAGCACCGCCACGTCCACGCCGTCCTCGGCCAGCTCGGCGGCCGCCGACAGGGCGCGCATCGTCATCAGCCCGCTGGAGATCATCAGCACGTCCCGGCCGGTGCGCAGCTCGGCGGCCTTGCCCAGCTGGAACCGGTAGTCGTACTCGTCGAGGACCGTGGGCACCGCGCCGCGCAGCAGCCGCAGGTAGGTCGGCCCGGGGGAGTCGGCCAGCTGCGGCACCGCCTGCTCGATGTCCACCGAGTCGCACGGGTCCACGATCGTCAGGCCCGGGATGCCGCGCAGGATCGCGATGTCCTCGGTGGCCTGGTGGCTCGGGCCGTAGCCGGTGGTCAGGCCCGGCAGCCCGCCGATGACGTTGACGTTCAGGCCCGGTTCGGCGATGTCCAGGCACAGGAAGTCGTAGGCCCGTCGCGTGGCGAACACCGAGTAGGTCGAGGCGAACGGCGTCAGCCCCACCTCGGCCATCCCCGCCGCAGCGGCCAGCAGCGCCTGCTCGGCCATGCCCATCTGGAAGAACCGGTCCGGGAAGGCTTCCCGGAAGACGTGCATGTCGGTGTACTTGGCCAGGTCGGCCGAGAGCCCGACGACGTCCTGGCGCTCCTCGCCGAGCTCGGCGAGCGCGTGGCCGAACGGGGCCTTGGTGGTCTTCTGGCCCTCGTCGGCGAACGAGGCGATCATCGCCGACGTGGTGGCCTTCTTGGTCGCGGTCGTCATGCCCCGGCCTCCTGCAGGTGGTCGCGTGCCAGTTGCCACTCGTGCGGTTCGACCCGCATGAAGTGCGCCTTCTCCCGGGCTTCCAGGAACGGGACGCCGCGTCCGACCTGCGTGTCGCAGATCAGCACCGACGGCGAACCCCGGTGCTCCCGCAGCCCGTCGAGCGCGGTCACCAGCGCGTCGACGTCGTTCCCGTTGACACGCACCGCGTTCCAGCCGAACGCCTCCCACTTGGCCTGGATCGGCTCGGTGCGCAGCACGTCGACCGTCGGCCCGTCGGCCTGCAGCGCGTTGACGTCCACCAGCGCGATGAGGTTGTCGAGGCCGTGGTGCGAGGCGGCCAGCGCGGCCTCCCAGGTGGAGCCCTCGTCCAGCTCGCCGTCCGAGAGCAGGTTGTAGACCCGCGCCGGATTCCCCTTGTGCCGCAACCCGATCGACATGCCCACGGCCACGCCCAGGCCGTGCCCGAGCGAGCCGCCGGAGATCTCCATGCCCGGCGTGTAGCTGGCCATGCCCGACATCGGCAGCCGCGAGTCGTCGGTGGCGTAGGTCTGCAGCTCGTCGACGTCGATCACGCCGGCCTCGGCCAGCGCCGCGTACAGCGCGATCGCGTAGTGGCCGATGGACAGCAGGAACCGGTCGCGCTCCTCCCATTCCGGGTCCTGCGGGCGGAGCCGCAGCTGGTCGGCGTACATCACGGCCAGCAGGTCGGCGACGCCGAGCGCCTGAGCGATGTAGCCCTGCCCCTGCAGCTCGCCCATGTCCAGGGCGTTCTTGCGGATGCGGCGCGCGGACTCCGCGATCCGCCGCGTTCGATCAGACAACTGCTTCCTCCTTCGTGGCGGCGCGCTCCAGGGCGTCGACCTCCGCCTTCTGCTTCGGACCCCACGTCTCGCGGGTGAGCACCGCGGCGACCAGGCCCAGCACGCCGTACCCGCTGAACAGCAGCGCCGGTCCGGTCCAGCCGAACTGGCCGTAGAGGGCGGTGGCGATCATCGGCGTGAAACCCGAGACGACGGCGGAGATCTGGTAGGCCAGCGACGCACCGGCCGTGCGGGTCTTGGTCTCGAACAGCTCCGAGAACCAGGCGCCCTGCACCCCGGCCAGCGAGTTCTGGCAGATCGCGTAGCTGATCACGAAGGCCACCACGATCAGCACCGCGGAACCGGTGTTGGTCAGCAGGAACATCGGCACGCCCCAGGCCACCGCGATGACGCAGCCCAGCAGGTAGACCGGGCGCCTGCCGAAGACGTCCGAGAAGTGGCCCCACAGCGTGGTGGCGGCGATGCCGATCCCGGCGGCCGTGGTCAGCGCGAGCAGGCTCAGCGATCCCTCGGTGGGCGCGCTGCCGAGCTTGAGGTAGGTGAGCATGAACGTCACCGACACCGCGTAGCCGGCGGTCTCGACCACGCGCAGGCAGAACGTGCGCAGCACGTTGCGCCAGTCGTCGCGCAGCACCTGCATGATCGGGTTGCGGGCGACCTCGCCGGAGTCCTTGAGCTCTTCGAACTCCGGCGACTCGTCGATCTTGAGCCGGATCAGGATGCCGACCACGATCAGCACCGCCGAGAGCAGGAACGGGATCCGCCAGGTCAGGGTCCCGTCGAGCCCGGCGCTGGACAGGAACGCCAGGTTGGCCAGCAGCAGTCCGACGGGGAATCCGGCCTGGGTGATCCCGGTGTAGAGACCTCGTCGGCGCCAGGGCGCGTGCTCGAAGGTCATAAGGATCGCGCCGCCCCACTCGGCCCCGAAGGCCAGGCCCTGCACGATGCGCACGGCCACCAGCAGCACCGGTGCCCACACGCCGACCTGCTGGTAGGTGGGCAGGCAGCCGATGAGCACCGTGGCGATGCCCATCAGCAGGAGCGAGGACACCAGCACCGGCTTGCGGCCGATCCGGTCGCCCAGGTGACCGGCGATGATGCCGCCGAGCGGGCGCGCGGCGAAGCCGACGCCGAGGGTCGCGAACGACATCAGCGACGCCGACAGCGGGTCGGAGTCGGGGAAGAACGCGTCGCCGAAGTAGAGGGCCGCGGCGGTGCCGAAGCCGATGAAGTCGTAGGTCTCGATGGTCGCGCCGACGCCGCAGCCGACGGCGACCCTGAACTTGTCCGGGCTGCCGTCGATCGACGCCCGAGCGGTGGAGCTTGCCATCGCGATCCTCCTTGACCGGGTGGCTGAGTGTTGAGTGTCAACAGTCAATGTTGACAGTCATCATAAGTCCGGTCGGGGAGGTGTCAAGGACGGGTTCTCAGACCCGCGGGAGGGCTAGGCGCTGTTGAGCGATGCGGCGGAGCCGCATTCTCTTCCACCGCCTAAGACACCTGCACCGCCGCAGGTTCTGATCGGCTTCGTGGCGAGTACGCCGGGACGCCTCGTATTGGCATACTCAAGGAGCGGCGCACGGAGTCCACGGAGCCGATCAGGTTCTGCTACCCGCACCGCTAAGCAAAGCAATTCTTAAACTGTCTCTAGACCTTGCTGTTGAGCCGTTCGACCGCGCTCTTCATGTGCTCGCGCAGCACCCGCACGGCCGTCTCCGCGTCGCCGCGCTCGATGGCCTCGACTATCGGCCGGTGGTGGCCCGCCGACATGGGGAAGCGGCGATTCTCGGTGGACGCGCTCATCACCACGACCCGGATCGGCCCCTCCAGGTGGCGCCAGGTGTCGAGCAGGATCGAGTTGCCCGACAGCGCGCACAGCTGCGCGTGGAAGGCCAGGTCGGCCTCCAGCTGCTCGGCGAGGTCGCCGGTCGCCGCTTCGAGCTTGTCCAGCGAGGCGTTGAGCTCGGTGACGATCTGCGGCAGCCCGTCGGACTCGACGATCTCGGCGACCGCCTGGCCCTCCAGCGCGCAGCGCACCCGGAACAGCTCGTCGATCTCGGCGGCGGACAGGCTGCGCACCCGCAGCATCCCGCGCACACCGGGCGTGACCAGGCCTTCCTGCTGGAGGTGGCGCAGCGCCTCGCGGACCGTGCCGCGGCTGATCGACAGCTGCGAGGCGATCTCCACCTCGCCCAGGTGATCGCCCGGTCCGTACCGCCCGGTCAGGATCGCCTCGCGCAGCGCCACCAGCGCCCGCTCCCGCAAGGTCATCCGATCCAGACTGCGCAAAGCTTCCTCGGTCACGGAAGCGATGATAGTGGTCTGTCGACAGTCAACGCGCGTGACGCCTAACTCTGCAGCGTTGCGGAGGGCGAGCAGCCGTACTTGGCGCGGTAGGCGGCGGCGAAGCGGCCGGTGTTGGTGAAGTTCCAGCGGGCGGCGACCTCGGCGACCGTGGACGCGTTCGACGCGAGGAGGTCCTCGTGAGCGCGGGTGAGGCGGATGTCGCGGAGGCACGTCGAGGGCGTCGCGCCGACGTACTCCTGGAAGCCCTCCTGCAACCGGCGGACGCTGACCCCGGCGATCTCGGCCATCTCGGCGGCGGTCCAGGCGTGCGCCGGGTCGTCGCGCAGCCGGTCCAGGACGCGGTTGACGATGCGCGGGCGCGCGGGCGCAACGCTGCGCCGATCCGGGTGCACGGCCAGCAGGAATCCCGTCATGATCGTGCTCGACAGCTGCCGCTTGAGGACGTCGTCGCACAACATCGCCTGGGTCTCGGCCAGGTCCGCGGTGAGCGTGCGGACGAAGTGCAGCCAGCCCCGGGTGGCGGCGCTGCTCCGGTCGATCTGCGCGGGCAGCTCCAGGCCGCCGGGCAGCGGAGCCGCCAGCACCCGGTCGGCCTCCCGCTCCAGTCCGGCGCGGTCGAACTTCACCCCGACCACGGTGCACTCCGCCGACCAGCGGGTGATCGGCGTGAGGCGGTTCGGCGGGAAGATCGTGCCGCAGCCCTCGCCGGAGACGACCTGGTCGCGGCCGTGCCGCGACTCCAGGCACCCGCCCAGCGGCATGTTGACCTCGTAGGCGTCGGGATAGGCGCAGTCGATGGCCACGTCCACGCCCCAGCCGATCCGCCCGACCGTCACCGGCCCCAGGTCCACGGTGTGCATGGCCAGGTCGAGCCGGTCGGTGGGCGTGAGCGGGCGCAGCTCGTGCGGGAAGTACGCGCCGGTGACGGCGCGGATCGCCTCGCCCCAGTCGCGCGTCGCCGCCCGGCGGACGGACTCCGCCGACGTGCTGGTCGCCATCTCGCCTCCTCGTCGTTGAGCCGGCTCTGGGGGGATTAAACCGGGCGGAGGCGCGCGGGTTAAGCGCTCCGGCGGGTGAACGGCGATTTCGCCGCGCAATCCGTCCCGGCATCGCGCCCAGCGGCTCGACCGCTCCCCGTGATCCGTGATGTTTTTCCTGCACACCGCCCGGACGGCGATCCCGGATCGGCTGCGTGAGTTCCCGGAAGACGACGGCTCAGCGACGAGCGATGGAGGACCTGCGATGACGATGACGACCCCGAACTGGATCGCGGACGTGACGATGGAGGAGCTGGAGCGCGATCCGTACCCGTTCTACGGGCGGCTGCGCGCCGAGGCCCCGCTGGCCTACGTCCCGGCGCTGGGCTGCTGGGTGGCCTCCACGAAGGAGATGTGCAAGCGGATCGCGGGCACCGACGACAGCGACTTCGAGGGCGTCATCGCCCCCGCGGGGCGCCGCACCTTCGGCGACCCCGCGGTGCTGGACGCCAACGGTGCCGAGCACGACGACCTGCGCGCGATGGTCGACCCGGGCCTGCAGCCCAGCGAGGTCGACCGCTACGTCGACGCCCTGGCGCGCCCGATCGCGCGGCGCTACCTGGAGGCCATCGAGGACGACGGCCAGGCCGACCTGGTGTCGCAGTTCTGCGAGCCGGTCAGCGTGCGCAGCCTCGGTGACCTGATGGGGCTGCAGTCGGTGAGCTCGGACAAGCTGCGCGAGTGGTTCCGCAAGCTGAGCGTCTCGTTCACCAACGCCGGTGTCGACGAGAACGGCGACTGGGCCAACCCCGAGGGTTTCACGCCCGGTGACGAGGCCAAGGCCGAGATCCGCGCGGTGATCGACCCGCTGCTGGACAAGTGGACCGTCGAACCCGACGACAGCGCCCTGTCGCACTGGCTGCACGACGGCATGCCGCCCGGCCAGGTCCGCGACCGCGAGGTGATCTACCCCAACGTGTTCGTGTTCCTGCTCGGTGCGATGCAGGAGCCCGGGCACGCGATGGCCTCCACCATCGCGGGCCTGTTCACGCGGCCGGACCAGCTGGAACGGGTCGTCGACGACCCGTCGCTGGTGCGCCGGGCCATCACCGAGGGCGTGCGCTGGACCTCGCCGATCTGGTCGGCGGTGGCGCGGCGCAACCACCGGGACATGGTCATCGACGGCATCGAGCTGCCCGCCGGGTCGGTGGTGATGATGTCCTACGGCTCGGCCAACCACGACGAGAACGACTACTCGTCCCCGGCGGCGTTCGACCTGGACCGCACGCCGGTGCCGAACCTGGCCTTCGGCGCGGGCAAGCACGCCTGCGCGGGAACGTACTTCGCGACCGAGGTCGTGCGGATCGCGCTGGAGGAGCTGTTCGAGGCCATCCCGAACCTGGAGCCCGACGCCGACCACGAGGTCGACTTCTGGGGCTGGGGCTTCCGCGGCCCGATCGAGCTGCGCGCCGTCTGGGAGGTGTGATGACCGCGACGGAGACGACCCACGAGGTCCGCATCGACCCGCTGGACCGCTCGACGAGATGCGCTGCGGGGCAATCGATCCTGGAGTCCTGCCTGCGCGACGACATCTGGTTGCCGCACTCCTGCACGCAGGGGACCTGCGGCAGCTGCAAGATGAAGGTGCTCTCCGGCGAGGTCGACCACCGCGACTCCTCCGAGTACACCCTCACGCCCGAGGAGCGCGAGGCCGGGATCGCCCTGGGCTGCCAGGCCACGCCGCGCTCGGCGCTGGTGCTGGAACCGGTCGAGCAGGTCGATCCCGACGACGGCATCCCGCGGCACCCGCTGCGCGATCACTCCGGGACCGTGGTGGTGCTCGACGACATCGCCCGCGACATCCGGCGGCTGGTCGTGGAGCTCGACGAGCCGATGTCGTTCAACCCCGGCCAGTACGCCGAGATCGTCGTGCCGGGAACCGGTGTGGCGCGGCAGTACTCGATGGCGAACCCGCCGTCGGAGACCTCGCGGCTGGAGTTCCACGTCCGGCGCACGCCGGGCGGGATCGCCACCGACGGCTGGGTGTTCGCCGGACTGGCGGTGGGGGAGCGCATCGAGCTCAAGGGCCCGCTCGGGGACTTCGGGATGCCGGTGGCGCAGGACGAACCGGCGATCCTCATCGCCGGGGGAACGGGTCTGGCGCCGCTGAAGTCCATCGTGCGGCACGCCCTGGACCACGACCTCGCGCCGGAACTGCACCTCTACCACGGAGGTCGCAGCAGGCAGGACCTCTACGACGTGGAGTTCTTCGAGGAGCTGGCCCGCGAGCACCCGCACTTCGGGTACCGGCCGTGCCTGTCCGAAGAGGACTGGGACGGCGCCACGGGTCTGGTGACCGACGTGGTGCTCGCCGACTTCCAGTCCTGCCGCGGTCTCAGCGCCTACCTGTGCGGGCCGCCGGGGATGATCGAGGCGGGGGTCAAGGCGCTCAAGCGCCGGAGGATGGCTCCGCGCAAGATCTTCCGCGAGGAGTTCCTCGACGCCTCGCACCGGTGAGAACCGCCCCGCGCCACCGGGAGTGGCGCGGCCACCAGGAGTGGCGCGGGGCGGGAATCATCAGAACACGGTGCCCGCGTCCTGGGCGAGCAGCTCGTCGGTGGCGCGCTCGGCCACCGCCGCGATGGTCATCGACGGGTTGCAGGCCGCGGTGTTGCCGGGCATGAGCGCACCGTCGAGCACGTAGAGGCCCCGCTGGCCCTTCACCCGCCCGGCCAGGTCGCACACCACGTTCATCGACGCACCGCCCAGCGGGTGCCAGGTGTTGGGCACCAGCGACGTCGTGTCCAGCCGCACCGAACCGTTGCCCGCGACCTCGGCCACGCGCTGGTCGACGCGCTCGGCCAGCGTCGAATCCGCCTGCGACGGCCAGTCCAGCACCGCGTCGTCCTCCGCGGAGTCGTAGACGAACCGGCCGCGCCCGGAGCTCACGCCGTAGCCGACGAGCATCGTGGTGCGCAGGTTCGGCAGCGGCGGGATCGACGCCTGGATGACGGTGTTGGCCAGCGTCGGGTCGTCCCACTCCTTGCTGCCGTAGACGACCGGGCCGCCCTGCGGCGTGCCGAAGTCGTCCTCGAAGTTGGTCCAGGTGTAGATCCGGTCGCCGTTGGAACCCCAGTTGGAGCCCAGACCGTCGGGCATGTCGCGGATCTGGTCCTTGGCGGCGGCGCGCATCAGCAGCCGGGTGGTGCCCGCGGTTCCCGCCGCCATCACCAGCGCCGGAGTGGTGATGATCTTCTGCTCCAGCGCGGTGCCGTCGTTGGCGATGCGGTCGACGTGCACCTCCCAGCGCCCGTCGCGGGTCCGGGCGACCTCGGTGACGTTGTGCTGGGGCGCGACGGTGACCTTGCCGGTGGCCTCGGCCTGCGCGAGGTAGGTGACGTCCACCGAGTGCTTGCCGCCGTTGTTCACGCCGAACGCGCAATCACCGTTGGTGTAGGAGGGTTTCATCTCGCCGCGCAGCTCCCGCAGCGCGTAGTCCCAGTCGATCGGCATCGGGATCTTCTCCACCGAGTACCCGGCGGCGCGGGCGTTGCGGGCGAAGATCCGCGGCGCCTTGTAGGGCTCGCTGTTGATCAGCTCGTCCGGGGCGGTCGCGATCCGCAGCATCTCGGACACGCGCCGGTAGTAGACCGAGTCCATCCGCGCGTAGTCGAGCTTCTCGGGCATGTTGGCGTTGAAGACCTCTTCGGTCGGCTGGAGCGTCATGCCCTGGTAGAGCAGCGAGCCCCCGCCGACACCGGCCGCGCACATGATGTCCATGCCGTTGCCGGCCACGCGCTCCAGCAGGCCGGTGTAGCGCTCGAAGGGCGGCGGCTCGATGCCGAACAGCGACGGGCCCGATCCCATCCAGAAGAACCGCTTGTCCGGCGAGGCCAGGGTGGGGAAGGTGTCGGCGTTCGGGCCGGTCGGCCAGCGCTTGCCGCGTTCGAGCACGAGCACCGGGATCCCGGCCTGGGCGAACCGCAGCGCCGTCACGCCGCCGCCGAACCCGGAACCGATGACCACCACGCGGTGCTCCTCGCGGGTCAGCGGCACGCGGCTCGCGGCGTTGGCGTACGGGCCGGTCAGCGAGAGGCCGGCGGCGGCCGCGGTTCCGGCGAGCAGGGTGCGGCGGCTGAGTTCGGGCATGCGGGTACCTCCACGGCAGGTCAGCGGTGACTGGCGCGGAGCTTAGGCAGCCAAAACGAGACATTGAACTTCTCGACGATCTCACTACTGGCGGGTAGGTTGGAGCTCCGTGTGGCCTTGTGGAGGGGAGCGGTGCTGAGTTCTCGGCGAACCGATGCGCGCCGCAACCGCGAGGTCATCCTGCAGGCGGCCGATGAGGCGTTCACCGAGGACGTCGAGCTCGTGCAGCTCAGCGAGATCGCCCGTCGCTCCGGTCTCGGCCGCGCCACCGTCTACCGGCACTTCTCCGACCGCTACGCCCTCGGGCTCGCGGTGGCCGAGAGCAAGCTGCACATGCTGCGCGAACTCGTCGCGGACACCGCCGACGCCGACTTCGTCGAGGTGTTGGCGGAGTTGTTCGAGGAGCAGATCTCCCGCCGCCCCCTGGTGCGCCTGTTCCGCGAGCTTCCGGCCGCCGACCAGCGCCGCTACGTCCGCCAGCTGCTCGCCGTCCTGACCCCGGGCCTGCGCCGCGCCCAGGCGGCCGGTGCGGTCCGCGCCGACGTCCAGCCGACCGACCTGGCGCTGATCTGCGAGATGGTCGAGGGCGCGGTGTCCTCGCACCTGCCCGTCGGCGGCATCGAGTCCGTCGAGCGCGTCGTCGAGGTCATGCTCGCCGGTCTGCGCGCCTGATCAGACCTCGCCCGCGAGGACCTGCTGCATGCGGGCGGTCACCAGCGGGCGCCGCGCGTCGTGGCGGGGCAGGCGGTGGGCGAGCTGGCCCAGCACCTCCAGGTCGTCGGTGGGGTGGTCGCGGAACAGCGCCCACAGGGCCGCGACGTCGCCGCGGTCGAGCACGGCGTTGCGCAGCGAGGCGAACAGCTCCTCCCGCTCGTCGCGGATCGCCGGGGCCTCGCTGGCCTCCAGCAGCGGCCCCCGGTAGGCCTCCGATGCGGTGCGCAGATCACCGTCGTGCAGCGCGCGGCGCACCGTCAGGAAGTCCGCGTCGACCGCGGCCTGCAGCCGGTAGGGCTTGGTGGCGATGACGTGCTCGCCCAGGTGCGCGCGCAGCCGGTGGATCTCGGCGCGGGCGGTGACCGGGTTGCCGCGCTCGCCGTAGAGCTGGAACGCCAGCTTGTCGGCGGTGAGCCCGGCCGGGCGCATCGCCAGCAGCGTCAGGATCTCCGCGTGCCGCAACGACAGCGGGACCTCGCGCCCGTCGAGGACCGCGCGCGGACCACCCGAGTCCAGGAACGACAGCGACAGCACCGGACGCGGGCGGGCGCGGGTCGTCGACGAACCCGGCACCCGCAGCAGGTAGCCCTCGGCGAGCCGCTCCAGCACGGCCTCGCGCCCGTCGGCCAGGGTGATCCGGCCGTCGGTGACGTCGACGCGCTCGGGCAGCAGCGCCGCCCCCGGCTCCACCGCCAGCACCCGCCCGGTGCGGGTCAGCAGCGCACCGGCCTCGCCGCGCAGCGCCCGCAGGTGCGGCATGTTGCGAGCCCGCAGCTGCTCGTCGCGAGCGGCCATCCGCGCCCGCAGGTGGCTCTCGGCGAGCTGCGCCGCCGCGCTGACCAGCGACACCATCGCCGGGTGCACGGTGCGCAGCGGGCCGCTGATGTCCACAGATCCCAGCACGTCACCCGTGTCGGGGTCGTGGATGGGGCTCGCCGCGCAGGTCCAGTCGTGGTACGTGCGCACCAGGTGCTCGGCGGAGTAGATCTGCACCGGTTTGCCCACCGCGAGCGTCGTTCCCATCGCGTTGGTGCCGATGGCCTCCTCGGCCCACCGGGTGCCCTCGCTCAGCCGCACCTTGTCGGCGCGGCGCTGCACCTCGGAATGCCCCTCGCGCCACAGGATCAGCCCGTCGCGATCGGTCACGATCATCACGTGCATCGCCTCGTCGGCGACGTCGAGGACGGTCTGGCGCAGCACCGGGATCGCGGCCCGGAGGGGGTGCTCGTCGCGCAGGTCGCGGACCTCGTCGCGCTCGCAGACCACGGGTGCCTCGCAGGCGTCGGGATCGACCTCGGCGGCCAGCGAGCGCTGCCAGGACTCCGAGACCAGCGTCCGCGGCGAGCGGGGAGCGCGGTCCCCGCGCAGCACGGCGTCCCACACCCGGCCCAGCAGCGACGCGTACTCCAGCGGGTCGGCGAGCATCGTCGCGGTCGGGGTCTCCTCCTCGGCCTGCACCGTGCCTCCAGTCCTGCGTCCTCGTCGACGCGTGAGCACATCATGACCACGCGTGATCCCGGGGACAAGGGCGTCACCCGCCACCAGGCGCAACACCGTCCGTTCGGTCAGTCAGCCGATCGGCGCAACGGCCGGTGCAACCTCGTTGCAACGTGCGGCGCGCCACGATCGGCGGAGACAACGGAGTTCTCGTCCAGGAGGCAACGCATGACCAAGTACGCAGCGCCGGGTACGCAGGGCAGCGTCGTGGCCTACGAATCCCGCTACGACCACTACATCGGCGGTGAGTACGTGGCCCCGGCCAAGGGCGCCTACTTCGCGAACCCGACGCCGGTGACCGGAGCGGACTTCACCGAGATCGCCCGGGGCACCGCCGACGACGTCGAGCGCGCGCTCGACGCCGCGCACGGCGCCGCGCCGGCGTGGGGGCGGACCTCGGTCGCCGAGCGGGCCAACGTCCTCAACAAGATCGCCGACCGGATGGAGGCGAACCTCGAGAAGCTGGCCGTCGCGGAGAGCTGGGAGAACGGCAAGCCGGTCCGCGAGACCCTGGCCGCCGACATCCCGCTGGCCATCGACCACTTCCGCTACTTCGCCGGTGCCATCCGCGCTCAGGAGGGCGGGATCAGCGAGGTCGACGACAGCACCGTCGCCTACCACTTCCACGAGCCGCTGGGCGTGGTCGGCCAGATCATCCCGTGGAACTTCCCGATCCTGATGGCCGTGTGGAAGCTGGCGCCCGCGCTGGCCGCCGGGAACGCGGTGGTGCTCAAGCCCGCCGAGCAGACCCCGGCGTCGATCCACGTGCTGATCAGCGTCATCGGCGACCTGCTGCCGCCCGGCGTGCTCAACGTCGTCAACGGCTTCGGCGTCGAGGCGGGCAAGCCGCTGGCCTCCAACAAGCGGATCAGCAAGATCGCCTTCACCGGGGAGACCACCACCGGGCGGCTGATCATGCAGTACGCCAGCGAGAACATCATCCCGGTGACGCTGGAGCTGGGCGGCAAGAGCCCGAACATCTTCTTCGACGACGTCGCCTCCGCCCACGACGCCTTCTACGACAAGGCGCTCGAAGGCTTCACGATGTTCGCGCTCAACCAGGGCGAGGTCTGCACCTGCCCGTCGCGGGCGCTGATCCAGACCGGGATCTACGACCGGTTCCTGGGCGAGGCCGTGGACCGCACCAAGGCCGTCAAGCAGGGCAACCCGCTCGACACCGACACCATGATCGGCGCGCAGGCCAGCAACGACCAGCTCGAGAAGATCCTGTCCTACATCGACATCGGAAAGCAGGAGGGCGCCAAGGTCCTCACCGGTGGCGAGCGGGCCGACCTCGGCGGTGAGCTCTCCGGCGGCTACTACGTGCAGCCGACGGTGTTCGAGGGCCACAACAAGATGCGGGTCTTCCAGGAGGAGATCTTCGGCCCGGTCGTCTCGGTCGCCCGCTTCGACGACTACGCCGACGCCATGAAGATCGCCAACGACACCCTCTACGGCCTCGGCGCCGGGGTGTGGTCGCGCGACGCCAATACCGCCTACCGCGCGGGTCGCGAGATCCAGGCGGGCCGGGTGTGGGTGAACAACTACCACGCCTACCCGGCGCACGCGGCCTTCGGCGGCTACAAGCAGTCCGGCATCGGCCGGGAGAACCACCGGATGATGCTCGACCACTACCAGCAGACCAAGAACATGCTGGTCAGCTACTCGCCGAACAAGTTGGGCTTCTTCTGATGGAGCCCGCCCGGGTGGCCGTGACCCCGGAGGCGGTGGACCTGCTCCGCCGCCTCCGGGCCGACCACGGTCCGCTGATGTTCCACCAGTCCGGCGGCTGCTGCGACGGCAGCGCCCCGATGTGCTACCCGGCCGGGGAGTTCCGCACCGGCGGTTCCGACGTCCACCTCGGCGACCTCGACGTGGACGGCGAGGCGGTGCCGGTGTGGATGTCGGAGTCGCAGCACGAGTACTGGAAGCACACCCACCTGACCATCGACGTCGTGCGCGGCCGCGGCAGCGGGTTCTCGCTGGAGGCCCCCGAGGGCGTCCGGTTCCTGATCCGCTCGCGACTTCTCACCGACGACGAGCTCGAGGCGTTCGGCCTCGCCTGACCCGGCGAGCGCCGTGCGGTGGGGGCGGCTGCGGGGTCCGCCCGGACCGGGCGGACCCCGCCGGTCTCGCTGCTGTGGTCGGGGTCACGTTCCGGGATAGGATGGGTCCCGTTCCAGCGCGTCGACCCGACCGGCGTTCGCAGATCCGACGCACCGGTGCCTGGAGGATGCCTGATGACAGTGCGAAGCCGGGTGCCCAGCCCGCCCGAGCTCGGCGTGGCCGAGCTGCCCGGACCGCGGATCACGCGGCCCGGCGGTGAACCGCCGAGGCTGGCGAAGTTCCACGTGCCGGAGGTCGTGTTCGGTCCCGGCGCGCTGGCCGAGCTCGGGCACTGCGCGCGGCGCCTCGGCGCCCGCCGCCCGTTCCTGGTCACCGACGGCGGGCTCACCGAGGCCCGCTGGGCGGCGGAGGCCGTCGGCCACCTCGAAGCCGTCGGGCTCTCGGCGGTCGTGTGGGACGCGGTCACGCCCAACCCGAAGGACCACGAGATCGAGGCCGCGCACCGCCGCTACGCCGAGTCCGGCGCCGACGTGATCATCGGGGTCGGCGGCGGTTCGGTGATCGACGCGGCCAAGGGCGTGGCGATCCTGTCCGGCAACGGCGGCCGCATCCTCGACTACGAAGGCGTCGACCAGGTCGTGCACCCGATCCCGCCGCTGGTCATGGCGCCCTCGACCTCGGGAACCGGAGCCGACGTCTCCCAGTTCGCCATCGTCACCGACACCGCCAACGCCACCAAGATCACGATCCTGAGCCGGGCGCTGGTGCCCGAGATCTCGGTGGTCGACCCCCGGCTGCTGACCAGCATGCCGGACTGGCTCAACGCCGCGACCGGCCTCGACGCGCTCACCCACGCCATCGAGTCCTACGTCTCCCGCGCGCACAACACCCTCACCGAGCAGCACTCGCTGCACGCCGCGACGCTCATCACCGGCAACCTCGCGCGCACCCTGTTCCGGCCCGCCGAGGCCGAACCGCGGATCGCGATGGCCCAGGGCGCGCTGGAGGCCGGGATGGCCTTCACCAACGCGATCCTCGGCGCCACCCACGCCATGAGCCACCAGGTCGGCGGGTTGCTCGACGCTCCGCACGGGGTGATCAACGGGGTGCTGCTGCCGCACGTCATCCGGTTCAACGCCGAGACCGACCCGGCCCGCTACGTCCCGCTGGCCGCCGCGATCGGCATCGACACCGACGGGGTGCCCGACGTCGAGGTGGCGTTGACCCTGGCCGAGCGGGTGCGGGAGCTCGCCGACGTCGTCGGCGTGCCCAAGACGCTGCGCTCGCTCGGGGTGTCCGACGCGGACATCCCGGTGCTGACGCGCAACACGCTCAAAGACGCCTGCCTGACGACGAATCCGCGCGAGGCGCGCGCCACCGACATCGCCCGGCTGTTCCGGGCCGCGCTGTGAGCGATGAGGCCGCGATGTCCGGCGGCGACTTCGGCGACGACCTCGGCGTGCTGACCGGGCTGCGCTCCGGCAAGCGCTCCTTCTACCCGGAGTACGTCCGCTCAGCCGAGCGCCTGGAGCACGCCGTGCAGGCCCTCGACCGGATCTCCGGCGCCCTGGTGCGCACCGTCGAAGGGCCGCGCACGCTGGTCGAAGCCGTCGTCCGGGCCGCGGCAGAGCACCTGCAGGCCGACCGGATGCTCGTCGGCATCGCCGACGGCGCGCTGCGCGCCGCCCGGCCCCGGTTCCTGCTGCTGCACCGCGGCGAACTCGTCGACGACGAGGCCGCGCTGCCACCCGAGGCGCGCGAGCAGCTCGACGTCATCCGCAACCGGCCGTGGGAGATCGAGCTCGAACCCGGCGGGCCCGGCTGGGTGCGGGCGCCGATGACCCTCGACGGCGAACCCGTCGGCGGCATCGTCGGCTGGCCCGGTGACGTGCAGGTCGCCGACACCGACCTGGCGATTCTGCGGGTCCTGGCCAACCAGGCCGCCGTCGCCGTGCACAACTCGTTCCTGTTCCACGCCGCCGCCCAGCTGCGCGGACGCACCGAGCAGCTCTCCGAGGCCGCCGCCCAGCAGGCCCGGGACCTGGCCGCCCGCAACGCCGAGCTGCAGGAGACCCAGCGACGCCTCGTCGAGGCCATGCAGCGCCAGGCCCTCGACGACGAGCGGCACCGCATCGCCCGCGAACTGCACGACACCGTCACCCAGTACGTCCTCAGCGCAGGCATGACCGTCGAGGTGTGCCGCGCCGAACTCGCCGACATGGGGCCGGAAGCCGCGCAGGTCGCCGAGAAGCTCGCCCCGGCCAAGGGGCTCACCCAGCAGGCCGTGGAGCGACTGCGCGCCGCGATCTACGCGCTGCACCACGGAGCCGAGGAACCACCGGGATCGCTGCCGGTGCTGCTCAAACAACTGTCCACAGTGCACCTCTCCAGCGAGCTGGAGGTCGAGGTGCGGGTCGCGGGAAGCCCCGCGCCGCTGCCGCCGGAGGATGAGAGCTCCATCCTGCGGCTCACCGGGGAAGCGCTGTTCAACATCGTCTCGCACGCCGAAGCCACCCGTGCCGTCGTGCAGCTGGTCTACCAGGCCGACCAACTGCGGCTCACGGTCTCCGACGACGGCATCGGCGATCCCGCGCAGCTGCGGCGGTCCCTGAAGCTCTCCGAGGCGGCCGATCTGGCGGGCCGGCACCGGGGTCTGGCGAACATGGCGGCGCGGGCGGAGGAGCTCGGCGGCGCGCTGAGCATCCGGCGCTCGCGGATGGGCGGGGTGGCGCTGCAGCTGCGGGTGCCGCTGCCGCCGGAGCGGGAGGTGACGCCGTGAGGCTGCCCGACCAGCGCACCGGAAGCCCACCGGTGCGGATCGTGCTCGTCGACGACCACGCCATCGTCCGGCACGGGCTGCGCTCGGTGCTCGAACGGGAGGACGACCTGCAGGTCGTCGGGGAGGCGGCCACCGCGGCCGAGGCGCTGACCGTCGTCGCCGACGCCGCACCGCACATCGTGCTGCTCGACCTCAAGCTGTCCACCGGGGACAACACCGAGGGGCTGCAGCTGTGCGGGCAGCTCACCGAGCGCTACCCGGACCTCGGCGTCCTGGTGCTCACCACGTTCCTCGACGGCGGGCTGGTCGTCGACGCCATCCACCGCGGCGCCCGCGGTTACGTCGTCAAGGACGTCGACACCACCGAGCTGGTCCGCTCCATCCGCGCCGTGGCCCGCCGCGAGAGCTCCTTCGACTCCCGCTCGGCCGCCGCGATGGTCGAGTCGATGAACACCCCCACCGCGGAACCCCGCTTGACGGAACGAGAGCTCAACGTCCTCCGCCAGCTCGCCCACGGCCTCAGCAACCGGGACATCGGCACCAAGCTCTTCATCTCCGAGACCACGGTCAAGTTCCACGTCCGCAACATCATGCGCAAGCTCACCGCCACCAGCCGAGCGGAAGCGGTCTACGAAGCCAGCAAACTCCACCTCATCTGACGCGAAGTTCTCATGAAAACTTCCCCACACCACCAACGAAACACGAGTGTCCGGGCAGGAGCCCACTCGGTCAGGTGGGAACCGAGGTTTTCATGAAAACTTCCCTCCACCCACCCCACTCCCGTGAGGGGAACACGGGAGTTTCGTCCGTCGTGGGGTGGGACGGTTTTCATGAAAACTGCGCGGTGTCAGGGTGTCTTTCGGATGTCGAGCCAGCCCCCGTGGTGGTGGGTTACCTCGTAGGGGTGGCCCGTGGTGGCGCCGAGGTGGTGGAGGTCGGCTTCGGCGAAGGTGCGGACGTGGCCGAAGGCGGCGTTGGGCTCGTCCTCGTAGGGGACGGCGATGATGACCCGGCGGCGGGCCAAGCGGAGGGCTTCGGCGAGGACCGCGTCCCCCCGGGCCGGTTCGAGGTGCTCCAGGAGGTGCATCGCCGTGACCGTGTCGACCGCGCCGTCGGGGAGCGGGACCTGAGTCGCGTCGCAGACCAGCGTGTGCATGTGGTGACCTCGGGTGGAGGCGACGGTCTTGAGCAGGCGCATGCTGCCGGGGGCCAGGTCCGAGGCGATCACCGTGTGCTCGCCCCGCTCGGCGAACAGCAGCGGCAGGAACCCGAAGCACGAGCCCAGGTCCAGCACCCGGCCGGGCGGGGCCATCCCCAGCACCCGCCGGTACAGCGGGGCGAAGTCCGCGATCGAGGAGTGCGGCGCGCGCTCGGCCGGCGACGCCCAGCACTCCCGGATGCGGGCCAGGGTGTTGTCGTAGAAGGTCGTCCACGCGCGCAGCGGGTCGTCGATCACCGACTGCACGACCTCGGTGAACACCCGCTCGAAGACCTCCACGCCGCTGAGCCAGCCGGGTGCGAACAGCTCGTCGGCCAGCACGCCCGCCAGGTTGTTGTCCAGCTGCTCTGGCCTGAACCAGTGGGCCACCTCCATCCGGTGATCCCGTCGGTGCAGGCAGAAGTGCGGCGTGCGGGTCACCGCGACCCGCGCGTCGCACGTCGACTCGTGGCGGCCGACGGTGACCAGCGGGTCGCGGCCGTGCGGGGCCAGCGGGTCGATGTGGTCCAGCGGGTCGATGTGCAGCGCCGCGCGTTCCCCGGCAGTCACCGCCCGGTCACCTCCGTCGCGATGGACTCGGCCGCCTTCGCCAGCCCGGACAGGTCGCGCACCACCTGCACCCGGTCGCAGTGGTCGGCGTAGTCCGGCAGGTCGCAGCGCCCCAGCCGCCACGAGTACCGGGGCTCCGGGGTGAGCCAGATGGTCTCCCGCGCGCGGCGGGCGATCTCGGCGAGCGCGTCGACGTGCGGGTCGTTGCCGTTGCCGCGCCCGTCACCGAGGATCAGCACCGTCGTCCGGCGGTTGAGCGTCGTGCCGAAGTCCTCCAGGAACCGGCTGAAGGTGGCGCCGTAGTCGGAGTTGCCGTCGACGTCGAGCACTCCGCCCTGCGGCAACCCGTCGAACACCAGCCCCAGCGCCCGCTCCAGCGGGTGATCGGTGAACAGCTCGGTGATCTCCACCGGATCGTCGACGAACGCGAAGGTGCGGACCTGCGTGAACAGCGACTGGAGCCCGTGCACCAGGTGGAGCGTGAACCGGGCGGTCGAGCGCACCGACAGCGACACGTCGGCCAGCACCACCAGCCTCGGCTTGTCCTCGGCGCGGGTGACGGTGACCGGCCGGAACGGGACGCCGTCGTAGCGCATGTTGCGGCGCATCGTCCGCGCCGGGTGCACCCGCCCGCGCGGGGTGTTGCGGCGCTTGCTGGTCGGCGCCCCGCGCAGGCTGTGCACGATCCGCCGCAGCGACTCCTCCAGCTGCTGGCGCTCGCCCTCGTCGACCCGGTCCAGCCGCCCGGCGGTGACCTCGCGGGACTCCTTGGCGGTGCGCTCCAGCTCGGCGAGCTTGGCCAGGTGCTGCTTGAGCAGCTCCGGCAGGTTCTCCAGGACGCCGGTGAGCTGTCCGCGCGGCGCCGCGTCGGGCTCCTCGTCCTCGCCGAGCCAGTCCAGCAGCGTCTGCTCCTCGGCGATGCTCAGCCGGGTGTCGATGCGCTGCCCGGTGTGCTCGGCCAGCGACCCGGGAGTGCCCGCGTTGTGCAGCCGCTCGGTCTCCAGCTGCACCGACGGCACCGAACCGCCTCCGGTGCTGCTGTTGTCGCTGGAGAACACGACCTCGTCGGTCATCGAGGCGAGGTCGATCTTGTTGCTCTCCTGGTGCAGGTTGTACTGCTGGGCCAGGTCCTCGGGGTCGAAGTAGTCGCGGATGTCGGCAGGCTTGGCGTGCGTGTGCCCCTCCTGCGGGGTCTCCGCGGGCTCCTCGGAGACGGTGAACGACTGCAGCTCACCGGTGTCGGAGAGGTCGTCGTGCTCGTGGGTGTGCTCGTGCTCGGCGTCGTCGGGCACGACCGGGCGCAGCGCGAAGAACGCGTCGAAGACCTCGTCGAAGATCTCCTCGTCGCGCCGGTCCTTGATCATCGCGACCTTCAGGGCGTTGCGCAGCGCGTCCCGGTCGTCGAGCATGCCGGGCTGGGCGGCGCAGCGCATCGCGTCGGTGGCCTCGGACACGGAGATGCGCACGCCGAACAGGCGCAACAACCGGACGAACCGGTGCAGGGCGGATTCCACGGCGTGCTCCTCACGACTTGCGGCGGGTCACCGAGGAGAACGACCGCGCCCCCTGGCTGCCCGTGGCCCGCTGACCGGACGAGGCGGAACCCGGTGCGCCGTAGTAGGAATCGTCGTGGCGGCCCGGCCGGTCCTTGGCGGCCCGCACCTCGGGCCCGTCGTCGTGGTCGTCACCGCGGTCGTGGTCGTGCCCGTGGCCGTGCCCATGTCCGTGCCCGTGGCCGCGGGCCGGGAGCTGCTGCGGGATGTCGCGGTTCGGATCGCCCATGTGCCCGATCACGTCCAGCGCCTGCTGCAGGTCGCGCTCGTACTTCACGACCACGTTGACGGTCTCGGCCAGCACCTCCGAGCCCAGGTCCTCGGCGCCGAGCACGGCGAGAGTCCGCGCCCAGTCGATGGTCTCGGAGATCGACGGGGCCTTGCGCAGCTTGAGCTCGCGCAGCCGCCGCACCACCGTCACCAGCTGCTCGGCCAGGTTCTCCGGCAGCCCGGTGCGCTTGGAGCGGACGATCTCCAGCTCCCGGTCGTGGTCCGGGTAGTCCAGGAACAGGTGCAGGCAGCGGCGTTTCAGCGCCGCCGACAGGTCGCGGGTGTTGTTGGAGGTGAGCACCACGTACGGCGGGGTGGTCGCGGTGTAGGTGCCGACCTCGGGGACCGAGACCTGGAACTCGGCCAGGCACTCCAGCAGCACCGCCTCGAGGGCCTCGTCGGCGCGGTCGACCTCGTCGACCAGCAGCACCGCAGGTTGCTCGCCGCGGATCGCCTCCAGCAGCGGCCGGGCGGCCAGGAACCGGTCGGAGAAGAACACGC
This sequence comes from Saccharopolyspora ipomoeae, assembly GCF_029952525.1. GTDB lineage: Bacteria > Actinomycetota > Actinomycetes > Mycobacteriales > Pseudonocardiaceae > Saccharopolyspora > Saccharopolyspora ipomoeae. The sequence goes on along the minus strand of NZ_JASAOF010000005.1, from coordinate 173,720 downwards.
TGTCCTGCGCGCCGATCCGGTCGATCGCGGTCGTCAGGTCCGGGGCGTCGGCGATGATCTCGCCGATCTTGTCGCGCAGCATCTGGGTGTAGAGCAGCTGCTTGCCGTAGTCCCACTCGTAGAGCGCCTTGCTCTCGTCCTGGCCCTCGTAGCACTGCAACCGCAGCAGCTTGCGCCCGGTGACCTCGGCGAGGGTCTTGGCCAGCTCGGTCTTGCCCACGCCCGCAGGGCCTTCCAGCAGCAGCGGTTTGTCCAATCTGGACTGGAGGAAGACGGTGGTGGCCAGCCGCCGGTCGGAGATGTAGCCGTGCTCGCCGAAGCGGTTGATCACCTCCTCGACGGACTCGAAGGGCTTGTCGCCGGGTTGATCCGCGATGTCGTCGAGCACTGCGATACCTCCGGGATGCGAGCGGTGCTGGGTGGGAGGGCCGTGGTGCCGCACAGGTCGGAGGGCGCGACACCACGGCCGGTCCGAGGGGGATCAGGTCAGCAGGTCGTCCAGATCCCCGGTCATGCAGTGCTCGACGACCGGGCGCACCGTGTCGAACGTGCACTCCTTGGCGTTGCCCGGGGTGCAGGCGTCGCCGAGGACGTGGTTGGTGATGCGGTCGACGTCGGCGGCGTCACCCTTGATCTCCTTCGAGCGCTCGTAGAACTTCGTCGGGCCCTGGCCGAGCCGGTTCTTGGAGTAGGTGTCGGCGGTGACGTCGACGAACCGCTCCGTGATGCCCACGTCGCGCAGCAGCCGGATGGCGGCGTTGAGGGCGGCGTCGGCGGCCTGCGGGGCGGTCATGCCGTGGGTGTCGACGCCCATCGCGTCGGCCATGTCGGCGAAGCGCTTGTAGGCCACCGGCATGTTGAACGCCCACACCCGCGGCAGTGCGATGGCGTTGTTGAGCCCGTGGTGGGTGTCGTAGAACGCGCTCACGGCGTGCGAGATCGAGTGGATGATGCCCAGACCGCCGGAGTTGAACGCCTGCGCGGCGATGTACTGCGCGTACATCATGCCCTCGCGGCCGGGCAGGTCCTGGCCGTTCCACACCGCCTGGCGCAGGTTCTCGGCGGTCATCTTCACCGCGTGCAGCGCGTTCCCCAGTGACGGCGGGAAGTTCAGCCGCGAGACGTAGGGCTCGGAGGCGTGCGCGAGCACGTCGAAGCCGCACTGCGCGGTGTAGTCGATCGGGCAGTCGTAGTAGAGGACCGGGTCGTCGATGGCCAGCGTGGTCACCGAGTTGTCGTCGAAGGCGACGTACTTGTGCGGGTTGTCGGGGTCGGTGGTGGTGTCGGTGATGACGTAGGCCCAGGACGTCTCCGAACCCGTGCCCGCGGTGGTGGACACGGCGATGTGCGGCGGGTTCTTGGGGTTCTCGGACTTGTTGAAGCCCTCGAACTCGTTGACGTTGCGGCCGTCGTGGGCCACCGAGATGCGCGCGCCCTTGCACGCGTCGTGGGAGGAGCCGCCGCCGATCGACACGAACGAGTCGCAGGCGTTCTCCTGGTACATCGCGACGGAGTCCATCACGTTGTAGTCCTTGGGATTGGACTCGACCTGGTCGTAGACCACGACCTCCAGGCCGTGGTAGCGCATCGACTCGACGATCTTGTGCACGATGTCGGTGCCGCGCAGGCCGGAGGTCATCACCAGGGTCTTCTTGAAGCCCAGCTTCAACGCCTCCGGCCCGATCATCTCGTGCGAACCGGGGCCCAGCAGGGCGCGGGGGAACGGGTGGAACTCCTTGATCGGGAACGGCTTGAGCAGCTCATCGACCTGCATGTGGCTGTCCTTTCCACGCGCGTCGTTGCACGTTGTTCTCCGGCCGGGCGGGGGAGCGGGGCGTCGAACCCGCCACTGGGCCGGAAGTTAGTGCCCCAGCTCACCCGGGGAGAACGCCGACGGGCCAAGACCCCTCGTCCGAGGCCCCAGATCAGGACGATCGGGGAGGGGTGCACCCGTCCGATCGGTCAGGTAGCGACGCTGCCGCCCGTTCGATCGGACGGGCGGCAGCGGACCCGGTCGCACGGTGCTGACGGGGCGCGCGGCACCTAGCGTGGTGCGGCATGGCGGAGTGGTTCGAAACGGTGGCGGAGGCGCATCGGCGTGCCCGCAGGAGATTGCCCCGGTCGGTCTATCTGGCGCTGGTGGCCGGCAGCGAACGCGGGTCCACGCTGGAGGACAACATCCGGGCCTTCGGCGAGCTCGGCTTCGCCCCGCGCGTGGCCGACCTACCCGCCGAGCGGGACGTGGCGACCACGGTGATGGGCCAGGAGCTGTCGCTGCCGGTGGTGGTGTCCCCGACCGGGGTGCAGGCCGTGCACCCGGAGGGCGAGGTCGCGGTGGCCCGCGCCGCGGCGGAGGTGGGCACGGCGATCGGGCTGTCGTCGTTCGCCAGCCGCGCGGTCGAGGACGTCGTCGAGGCCAACCCGAAGACGTTCTTCCAGGTCTACTGGGTGGGCGACCGGGAGAAGGTGCTGGCCCGCGCCGAACGCGCCCGCGCGGCCGGGGCGAAGGCGCTCATCGTCACCCTCGACTGGTGCTTCGCCACCGGGAGGGACTGGGGGAGCCCGCCGATCCCGGAGAAGCTGGACCTGCGCACGAAGCTGAGCTTCGCCCCGCAGGGCCTGCTGCGGCCGCGCTGGCTGAGCGGGTTCCTCCGCCACGGGCTGCCGGACCTGACCACGCCGAACATGGTGCCGCGCGGCCAGGCCGCGCCGACGTTCTTCGGCGCCTACGGCGAGTGGATGTTCACCCCGCCTCCCACCTGGGAGGACGTCGCCTGGCTGCGGGAGCGCTGGGGCGGCCCGTTCATGATCAAGGGCATCACGCATCCCGACGACGCCCGCCGCGCCCGCGACATCGGCGCCACGGCGATCTCGGTGTCCAACCACGGCGGCAACAACCTCGACTCCACCCCGGCGACGATCCGGTTGCTCCCGGCGATCGCGGAGGCGGTCGGCGGGGACGTCGAGGTGCTCCTCGACGGCGGGATCCGCCGGGGCAGCGACGTCGTCAAGGCCCTCGCCCTCGGCGCCCGCGCGGTCCTCATCGGCCGCGCGTACCTCTGGGGGCTGGCCGCTGAAGGCCAGGCCGGAGTCCGCAACGTCTTCGACATCCTCCGGAGCGGCATCGACTCCTCCCTCCTGGCCTTGGCGCGCCCCTCCATCCACGACCTCACCCCGGAAGACCTCCTCATCCCAGCGGGTTTCACCCGGAAACCCTGATCGGGAGGTCCGGTGACGGTGTCATCGGTGGTTGGCAGTGGACAGTTTTAGCCATAATCACCCATGATCAATGTCCGAATTGTCCGGACAGTTATGGCTAAAACTGTCCACGGGTGACCCACGACGGCGGCGCCCCTCCCGATGGGAAGGGCGCCGCGCTCCGAGCGGGGTCAGGTGAGGGCGAGGACCGCGCTGAGGGCGGCGGCGATGAGGAACGCCGCTCCGCCCATGAAGGTCTCCATCAGGGTCCAGCTCTTGAGCGTGCCCCTGATGTCGAGGTCCATGTAGCGGTTGAACAGCCAGAAACCCGAGTCGTTGACGTGCGACAGGACCGTGCCGCCCGCGGCGACCGCGACCACCACCAGGGCGATCTCCGGCTGAGACAGGCCCAGCTCGTGGATCAGCGGAGCCACGATCGGGGCCGTCGTCACGATCGCGACCGTCTTCGACCCCAGCGCCACGCGCAGCGCGGTGGCGATCAGGAACGCCAGCACCACCACCGGCAGCGACGTCTGCCCGAGCAGGTCGGCCAGCGCCTCACCGGCGCCGGTGGCCTCCAGGACCGCGCCGAACACGCCGCCCGCACCGGTCACCAGCAGCACCAGGGCCACCGGGCCCAGCGAGGCCGACGCGGCCTTCTCGATGCGCTCCATCGAGAACCCGCCGCGCAGGCCCAGCACCCAGAACGACAGCAGCGTCGCGACCGTCAGCGCGATGACCGGTGCGCCGATGAACGTCAGCACGTCGCGGACCGCGCCCTCCGGGAGGACGACCTCGGCGAAGGTGTTGAGCATGATCAGCACGACCGGCAGCAGGATCACGCCCACCGTCACGCCCAGCGACGGCGGGGCCTTGGTCGCCACGCCACCACCGCCACCGCTGCCCGCCTGCTCCTCGGCCTCGCCGAGCAGCTGCGCGGGAACCGGGGTGCCCATCCGGTCGCCGATGCGGGTGCCGAACAGGTACGCCCCGACGAACCAGGCGGGAAGCCCGCAGACCAGGCCCATGATCGTCACCCAGCCGAGGTTCGCGCCGAGCAGGCCCGCCGCGGCCACCGGTCCGGGGTGCGGCGGCAGCACCGCGTGCATGATCGCCAGGCCGCCGACGGCGGGCAGCGCGATGCTGATCACCGAGCGGCCGGAGCGCTGCGCCACCGAGTAGATCAGCGGCAGCAGGATGATGAACCCGACGTCGAAGAACACCGGGATCCCGAAGATCAGCGCGGTCAAGCCGACCGCCAGGGGAGCGCGCCGCTCGCCGAAAGCGGCCAGCATCCGCCCGGACAGCACCTCGGCGGCCCCGGATTCCTGGATCAACCGGCCGAGCATGGCGCCCAGCGCCACGATGATCGCGATCTCGCCGAGGGTCTCGCCCATCCCGTCTTCCAAAAGGCCCGGGATCTCGGTGGGGCTGATGCCGGCGACGGCCGCCACCACGACGCTGACCACCAGCAGAGCGACGAACGCGTGCAACTTCGCCTTCATCACCAGCAGCAGGAGCAGCGCGATCCCACCCACCACCAGCAACAACAGGGCCCAAGGCGGCAGGGTCCACGCGGTCTCCGGCGCCTCGTCGGCGGCTAACGAGATCGCACTCGCAAAATCCAAAGATCTGGTAGGCATCATTGCCTTCCTCCTCGGCCACCCATCCCCACCCGATCGGACCCCTCAAGTCGAAAACAGCGGTATTCGTGCGACGAAAACCGGGGTTTTCGACCGGTCGAAAACCCCGGTATTCGTCTTGAGGGGCTTGATCGGGTGGATTTTGGGCGGGGGTTAGGGGCGGTCCAGGGCGGGGCGTTTGGGGTCGAAGGCCCAGCCCGGGATGAGGTACTGCATGGCCGCGGCGTCGTCGCGGGAGCCGAGACCGTGCCGGAGGTAGAGGTCGTGGGCTTCGGCGACCCGGTCCTCGTCGAGTTCGACGCCCAGACCCGGGGTCGTGGGGACCGGGAGTCGACCTTCGGAGATCTGCAGGGGGTTTCGGGTCAGGCGTTGGCCGTCCTGCCAGATCCAGTGGGTGTCGATCGCGGTGATCTCGCCCGGGGCCGCGGCGGCGACGTGGGTGAACATCGCCAGCGAGACGTCGAAGTGGTTGTTGGAGTGCGAACCCCACGTCAGGCCCCAGTCGTGGCAGAACTGCGCCACCCGCACCGAGCCGCTCATCGTCCAGAAGTGCGGGTCGGCCAGCGGGATGTCGACCGCGCCCGCGCGGACCGCGTGACCCAGCTGCCGCCAATCGGTGGCGATCATGTTGGTGGCGGTGGGGAGCCCGGTGGCGCGGCGGAACTCCGCCATGGTCTCCCGGCCCGAGTACCCGCCCTCGCCACCGCACGGGTCCTCGGCGTAGGCGAGCACGTCGCGCAGCGAGCGGCCGACCTCGATCGCCTCTGACAGCAACCAGCCGCCGTTGGGGTCCAACGTGATCCGCGCGTCGGAGAACCGCTCGGCCAGCGCGGTGACCGCCTCGGCCTCCTCGCGGGCGGGCAGCACACCGCCCTTGAGCTTGAAGTCGCGGAACCCGTAGCGCTCGCGGGCCGCCTCGGCCAGGCGCACCACCGCCTCCGGCGTCAGCGCCTCCTCGTGCCGCAGCCGCGACCAGTCGTCGCCGTCACCGGGGGCCAGGTAGGGCAGGTCGGTCTTGGTGCGGTCGCCGACGAAGAACAGGTAGCCCAGCACCGGGACCTCGGCCCGCTGCTGCCCGTCGCCGAGCAGCTCGGCCACCGGCACGCCCAGGTGCTTGCCGAGCAGGTCCAGCATCGCCGACTCGATCGCGGTCACCGCGTGCACGGTGACCCGCAGGTCGAAGGTCTGCGCGCCGCGGCCGCCGGAGTCCCGGTCGGCGAAGCGCGCGTGCACCTCCCGCAGCACCGAGCGCAGCCGCGCCACGGGCTGCCCGACGACCAGCTCCGCCGACTCCTCCAACGTCGCGCGGATCGGCTCGCCGCCGGGCACCTCGCCGACCCCGGTGCGCCCCTCGGAATCGGTGAGCACCAGCAGGTTCCGGGTGAAGAACGGCGCGTGCGCACCGCTGAGGTTGAGCAGCATGCTGTCGTGCCCGGCGACCGGGATGACGCGCAGCTGCGAGATCACGGGTGTCATGGTGCCTCTCCGAGTGGTCAGTGCCTGCCGGGTTCGCCGTCGACGCGCCGCAGCAACCCGGCCGGGTTGCCGTCGGCCAGCGAGTCGGGCAGCAGCGCGGCGGGAACGTCCTGGTAGGCCACCGGACGCTGGAACCGCTCGATCGCCAGCGTGCCCACCGAGGTCGTCCGCGAGTCCGAAGTGGACGGGAACGGTCCACCGTGGACCATCGCGTGCCCGACCTCGACGCCGGTCGGCCAGCCGTCGAACAGGATCCGGCCCGCCTTGAGCTCCAGCACGTCCAGCAGCTCGGCGGCCTGGGCGTGGTCGGAGTCGGCGGCGTGCACGGTGACGGTCAGCTGGCCCTCCAGCGACTCGGCGACTTCGCGGACCTGCGCGGCGTCGCGGCAGCGCACCACGACCGAGCAGGACCCGAACACCTCCTGCTGCAGCGCCTCGTCGCCCAGGAACTCCGCGGCGTCGGTGACCACCAGCGCCGGTCGTCCCGCCACCGGCAGGTCAGTCTCCGGGCCTTGGGCGAGCACCTCGACCTTCGCGTGCTCGGCCAGCCGCGTCACGCCCTCGGCGTAGGCGCGGGCGATGCCCGGGGTGAGCATGACCCCGGCCTCGCGCTTGGCGACGGCGTCGGCGGCGGTGTCGAGGAAGGAGCGCAGCTCCGGCCCGTCGACCGCGATCACCACGCCCGGGTTGGTGCAGAACTGCCCCGATCCCAGCGTCAGCGAGCCCACGAAACCGGTGGCGATCTCGCCGCCGCGCTCGGCCAGCGCGCCGGGCAGCAGGAACACCGGGTTGCTGCTGCTCATCTCCGCGTACACCGGGATCGGCTGCGGCCGCGACTGCGCGGCGGCCACCAGCGCCAGGCCCCCGGCGCGCGAGCCGGTGAACCCGACCGCCTGGACGCGCGGGTCGGTCACCAGCCGGGTTCCCAGGTCGGGGCCGCGGCCGAACAGCAGCGAGAACGTCCCGGCGGGAAGTCCCAGGTCGGCGACCGCGTCGGCGATCGCGCGACCCACCAGCTCGGCGGTGCCGGGGTGCGCGTCGTGGCCCTTGACCACCACCGGGCACCCGGCCGCCAGCGCGGAGGCGGTGTCGCCGCCGGCCACCGAGAAGGCCAGCGGGAAGTTGCTCGCCCCGAACACCGCCACCGGCCCCAGCGGCACGTGGCGCTGCCGGATGTCGACGCGCGGGGGAGTGCGGTCCGGCAGGGCCGGGTCGATGCGCGGGATGTCGTGGTCGCCGTTGCGCAGCAACGTCGCGAACATCCGCAGCTGCCCGGTCGTGCGGCCGCGCTCGCCGGTCAGGCGCGCCACCGGCAGCCCCGACTCGGCGTGCGCCCGCTCGACCAGCTCGTCGCCGACCTTCTCGATGTTGTCGGCGATGCGTTCCAGGAACGCGGCGCGCTCGGCGATCGGCAGCCGCCGGTACGGGCCGAAGGCCTCGGCCGCCGCGGCGCAGGCGCGCTCGACGTGGGAGGCGTCGCCGTGGGCGAACGGCGGCTCCAGCTCGGCGCCCGTGCTCGGGTCGATCGCGCGGATCTGGTTCCCGGCACCGGACACCGGTGTGCCCGCGATGATCATCTGTCCGGTCACTTGGGTCATGCTCACGCCTCCGGGACGCGTTCGATCAGTTCGGTCAGCAGCTTCAGCTCGGTGTCGTCGAGGTCGGTCAGCGGCGCCCGGACGGGGCCCGCCGGGCGGCCGATGGCGCGCATGCCCGCCTTGACGATGCTCACCGCGTAACCGGCGCTGCGGTTGCGGATGTCGCAGTAGGGCAGGACGAACTCGTTGAGGTACCGGTACGCGGTGGCCCGGTCGCGCTCGCGGACGGCGTCGTAGAAGCGCACCGCGAACTCGGGCACGAAGTTGTACATCGCCGAGGAGTAGGTCGTCACGCCCATCTCCAGGTAGGGCAGGGCGAACGTCTCGGCGGTGGGCAGGCCGCCGACGTAGGTCAGGCGGTCGCCGACGCGGGAGTAGATCCGGGTCATCTTCTCGATGTCGCCGACGCCGTCCTTGAAGCCGATGAGGTTCGGGCACTCGTCGGCCAACCGCACCACGGTCTCGTCGGAGTAGACGGCGTTGGCGCGGCTGTAGATGATCACGCCCAGGTCGGTGGCCGCGCACACCGCGCGGACGTGCTCGATCAGGCCCTCCTGCGGCGCCTCGGTGAGGTACGGCGGGAGCAGCAGGAGCCCGTCGGCGCCGGCGCGCTCACCCGCGCGGGCCAGCTCCACGGCCGAGGCCGTGCCGTAGCCGGCGGGGGCGATCACCGGGACGTCGGCGGGAACCTCCTGCGCGGCGGCGGCGACCACGCGCTCCACCTCGGCGGTGGTCAGCGAGAAGAACTCGCCGGTCCCGCCCGCCGCGAACAGCCCGGTCGCGCCGAAGCCCGACAGCCAGCCGATGTTGTCCCGGTAGGCGGCCTCGTCGAAGCTCAGGTCCTCGTTGAAGTGCGTCACCGGGAACGAGAGAAGCCCGCTGGCGAGCCGTTCGGCGACTTCGGCGGGCGAGAAGCGGGACATCGTTTCCTCCAGGTCCGGTGCTTGGTCGAGGCTGACGTTAGAGTCGTCCATCAATGCGCGTCCAACTCCGATTAAGCATCCACTGATACCGGGACTGCATCGATGTTCACCATCACCCAACTCGCCGGATTCGTCGCGGTCGCCGAAGAGGGCCACTTCGGCCGCGCCGCCGCCCGGCTGAACATGACCCAACCGCCGCTGAGCCGCCAGATCCAGCAGCTGGAGCGCGAACTGGCGGTCCGGCTCATCGACCGCAGCAGCCGCACCGTGCGGCTCACCCCGGCCGGGCGCTCGTTCCTGAGCGACGCCCGCCGACTGCTGCACGACGCCGAGAACGCGGCCCGCTCGGTGCGCCGGGTGACCGACGGCCGCACCGGCGTGCTGCGGCTGGGCTTCACCGCCACGTCGGCCTACGGCGTGCTCGGCGGGCTGCTCAACACCGCGCGCAGCCACCTGCCGCACGTCGAGGTGGTGCTGCACGAGCTGGTCAGCGGCGACCAGCTGGAGCGGATCTCCGCCGACGCGCTCGACGTGGGTCTGGTCCGGCCGCCGACCCCGCCCGGGCTGGAGTCCCGGCTGCTGCGCTCCGAACCGCTGGTCGCGGCCCTGCCGGTGGAGCACCCGCTGACCGAGCAGGACGAGGTCGACCTGGCGGACTTCCACGGCGCGACGGTGGTGGGGTACTCGCCGTTCGCGGCCCGCTACTTCTACGACCTGATGGTGGGCTTGTTCGGCGAGGCGGGCGTGCACCCGTCCTACGTGCAGCACGCCGACCAGGTGCACACCGTCCTCGCGCTGGTCGAGGTCGGTCTCGGCATCGCCCTGGTGCCCTCGACGGCGGCGCGGCTGCGCTTCGAGGGCGTCGCCCTGCGGCCGGTCCGCCTGCCGGTCCCGGACCCCGTCGAGCTCCACCTCGCCTGGCGCGGCAGCAACGACAACCCGGTTCTGCACACCTTCCTGGAGCTGGTCTAGGCGCCGCTACGTCGCGGTGCGCAGGCCGCGCGCCGCGCGCCGACGGATGTTCGCGGGCCCGGCAGCGCGCAGCATCGTCGGTGACGAGCGGAGGTGCGCGATGACCACGACGACGCCGCGCGGGCGATGGGCGCTCCGGGCGATGGCCACCGACCTGGCGGAGGCCTACCGGAGCGGGTCGCGGGGGGAGCGCGCCTGCTACCGGGTGGCGGCGCTGCTGCTGGTCAGCGGGCTGGTCCACCTCGGCGTGCTGCTGGTGACGGGCGGGCAGTGGAGCGGGCCGCTGTCCTGGCGCAAACCGGCGACCTTCGGCCTGTCGTTCGGGCTGACGCTGGCCACGCTGACCTGGGTGCTGTCGTTCGTGCCGATGCGCCCCCGGAGCCGCTCGCGGCTGCTGGCGATCTTCGCCGCGGCGTGCGCGGTGGAGGTCGCCGGGATCACGATGCAGGCGTGGCGGCGAGTCCCGTCGCACTTCATCCCGCCCGAGACGGCCACCGCCGCCGACGTCGTCGCCGCGGCCTCGGCGGCGCTGGGAGCGGTCGCGATCGTCGGGGTGATCACCGCGGTGACGGCGACCGTTCTGCGCAGGCACGCGGACGTCCCGCCGAGCATGCGGCTGGCGCTGCGCGTCGGGTTCCTCTCGCTGATGGTCGCGCTGGCGATCGGAGTGCTGATGATGGCCCGGGGAACGGTGCTCACCCGCGTGCAGGGCGACGTGGCGCAGGCGTTCGCGTTCACCGCCGGGCTCAAGCCCGCGCACGCGGCCACGATGCACGGGGTTCTCGTGCTGCCCGCCCTGGCCTGGTTCCTGCGCTACGCCGAGCGCCCGGAACGCTTCCGCCTCACCGTCGTTCGGCTCGCCGCATCCGGGTACGGAGCCTTCGCAGCGGTCGTCGTGGTGGTGACGCTGTTCGGGCTCGACCCGGCCGGTGCCGTCCCGGCGGTGCTGGAAGGCGCCGGGGTACTGGCGCTCGTCGCGGCGGGGGTGGTGGCGGTGCGCGCGGTCGCGGCGCCCCAGCCGACGTGGAACATGTTCCAAAAATGGAGCGGTCGCGGGTAGTCTCGGCGCGGACGCGAGGAGGCGCTGTGGCGATTCGGGTGGCTCACCTGGGAACCGGGAACGTGGGGCGGCTCGCCCTGGCGGGGCTGATCGAGGCGGACGAGTGCGAGCTGGTCGGCGTGTGGGTGTCGAACCCGGACAAGATCGGGCGCGACGCCGGTGCCCTCGCCGGGCTCGACGTCGTCACCGGCCTCACCGCGACCGGTGAGCTCGACGACGTCCTGGCCGCGCGCCCGGACTGCGCCGTGTACTGCGCGATGGGCGACACCCGCCCGGTGGAGGCGATCGCCGACGTCCGGCGGCTGCTGGAAGCCGGGATCGACGTCGTCGGCTCGGCCCCGGTGACCTTCCAGTACCCGTGGCAGGTGTTCCCGCCGGAGATGATCGAACCCGTGGAGCGGGCCGCCCGCGAGGGCGGAGCGAGCCTGTTCATCACCGGTGTGGACCCCGGTTTCGCCAACGACCTCATCCCGTTCGCGCTGGCGAGCACCTGCCGTCGCGTCGAGCGGGTGCGCTGCCTGGAGATCGCCGACTACGCCACCTACGACGGCGCCGAGGTCATGTTCGACGTCATGGGCTTCGGCAAGCCAGGGGACGAGACGCCGATGCTCTACCGGCCGGGCGTGCTCGGCATGGCGTGGGGGACGACGATCCGGCAGCTCGCGGCGGGTTTCGGCATCGAGGTCGACGAGATCACCGAGCACGTCGAGCGCGAACCCGCGCCGGAGGCGTTCGACGTCGCGGCCGGCCACATCCCCGCGGGCGGCACCGCCGCGGTCCGCTTCGAGATCACCGGCGTGGTGGCCGGTGAGCCCGCGATCGTCGTCGAGCACGTGACCCGGCTGCGCGACGACCTGCGGCCGGACTGGGCACGACCGGCCCAGCCCGGCGGTTCCTACCGGGTGGAGATCACCGGTGAGCCGTCCTACGCCGTCGACATCTGCCCGAGCAGCCGGGAGGGCGACCACAACCACGCCGCGATCGTCGCCGCCGCGGGCCGCATCGTGAACGCCATCCCGGCGGTGGTGGCCGCAGAACCCGGCATCCGCACGACCCTCGACCTGCCGCTGGGGACCGGCAGGGGTCGGTTCAGTCGTGCGGCACGTCGGCGGTGAGCCCGCCGTCGACGACGAACTCCGAGCCGGTCGCGAACGACGACTCCTCGCTGGCCAGGAACACCACGAACGTCGCGACCTCCTCCGGGTCGGCGGCGCGGCCCAGCGGGGTCTTGATCATGTCCTCGGGGATGTTCTCGGTCATCGGCGTGCGGATCAGCCCGGGGTGCAGGGAGTTCACCCGGATCTTGTGCGGTGCGAGCTCCAGCGCCGCCGACTTCGCCAGCCCCCGCACGGCCCACTTGGTGGCGACGTAGCCGTGCGCCCAAGGGCTTCCGCGCAGGCCCTCGATCGACGAGACGTTGATGATCGAGCCGCCACCCGCCGCCTTCATCGGCTCCACGGCGGCCTGCATGCCGAGGAACGTGCCGGTGAGGTTGACGTCGAGGATCTTCTGCCAGCGCGCCAGGTCGAAGTGCTCGATCGCGCTGCCGTTGACGATGCCCGCGTTGTTCACGAGGACGTTGAGCAGCCCGAACTCGGCCACCGCGAGCTCGGTGGCCCGCGCCCAGTCCTCGGGCTCGGTCACGTCCAGGTGCACGTAGCGGGCGGCCTCGCCGAGCTCGTCGGCCAGCGCCTGGCCCTGCTCGTCGAGGATGTCGCCGATGACGACCCGCCCGCCCTCGGCGACGAGCGCCCGAGCGTGCGCGGCGCCCATGCCCCGAGCCCCACCGGTGATGACGGCTGCTGTGCCCTCCACGCGTCCCATGCCGGACGACGCTACCCGAGATGTAGAACATGTTTCAATCACGAGCGCGCTGACCAGGTCGATCATGCGTCCGACGGGAGGATTAGGATGGTCCGGATGACCGCATTCGACGACCTCGACCACCTGGACGCCTCGGCCCTGCCGGAGCGCCAGCAGCGCATCCTGGCCACCATCCGGGACTGGGTGGTCGAGCACGGCTACGCGCCGAGCACCCGGCAGATCGGTGAGGCGGTCGGGTTGCGCTCCACCTCCTCGGTGTCCCGGCACCTGGCGGCCCTGGAGGACAAGGGCTTCCTGAAGCGCAGCGAAACCCTGTCCCGGCCGATCGACGTGCGACTCTTCCTGCGCGACGGGCGTTCCGGGTCCGGCGACGAGCGCAACGTCCCGGTGCCGGTCGTCGGCGACATCGCCGCCGGAACGCCCATCGCCGCCGAGGAGCACGTCGACGACGTGCTGACGCTGCCGCGCGAGCTCACCGGCCGCGGCAACGTGTTCGGGCTGCGCGTGCGCGGTGACTCGATGGTCGACGCCGCCATCTGCGACGGCGACATCGTCGTGGTGCGCCAGCAGTCCGAGGCGCACTCCGGGCAGATCGTCGCCGCGATGCTCGACGACGAGGCCACGGTCAAGGTCTTCCGCCGCCGCAACGGCCACGTCCACCTCGAACCCCGCAACCCCGACTACGAGGTCATCGACGGCGACGACGCCGTCATCCTCGGCACGGTCGTCTCCGTGCTCCGCAACGTCTGAGCGGACTCACGCGTGGGCGCGCAGCGCCGCGATGAGCCACTCGAAGTTCGGCACGTGCGGCTCGAACGCGGGCCAGCCGTTGAGCACGCCCAGCAGCTGCCAGTAGCGCTCGACGCGCCGATCGGTGAAGGTCTCGACCGTGTCGGCCAGCGCCAGCCGCTCCTCCGCGCCCAAGCCCGGGTCGACGATGCGGTCCAGGAACTCCGCGCCGCGGGCGGATTCCGGTGCGACGCCCTCGCGCAGCGCCTCGGCGCCGTGCTCCATCACCTTCTCCGGCGTGTAACCGCCCGGCTGCTCGATGCCCTGGGCCCCGGTCACCGCCATCTCGCGGCAGCGGCGCCGGAAGTCCTCGTCGGCGACGAGCTCGGCGAGCTCGACCCACGCGTCCACCTGCTCGGTGGTGGGGTCGTCCGGTAGAGCCGGTGGCATCGAGCGCATGCCCTGGGCGATGTGCGCGCCCGGGGCGTCGTCGTCGATGCCCTCGAAGGTCGTGCCGACGAAGTCGTCGATGATGCGCTGGCGCTCGTCGGCCGACATCTTGGCCACCTCGTGCATGGTCCTCATCTCCTCGGTCGTGGTTCCTCGGCGAGCGATCCACCGCAGCACGGCGCGCCGGGTCTGGAGGGTGCGCAGCTCCCCGTCGAGCGCCCGCAGGTGCTCCTCGGCCACGTCCTGGACCGTGACCTGGCGCGACAGCACCTGCCGCACCGAGGCCAGGTCCAGCCCCAGTTCCCGCAGCGTGCGCACCAGGTCCAGGCGCGCGACGGCTTCGGCGTCGTAGAGCCGGTAGCCGCCGGCCGAACGCCCGCTGGGCGTCACGACCTCGCTGTCGGACCAGAAGCGGATGGTCCGCACCGCCAGCCCGGTCCGCTGCGCCAGCTCACCGATGGTGAACAGCTCGGGTTCCTCGCTCACGGGATCCACCTTCAACCTTCCACCGACTGGAGACTCAAGCCCATTTTCCAACGGAACTTCCGAGAGCCCCATTCGTCACCCCGACGGCGCCTCGGACGGGCCGCGCGCGGAGCGCTCGGCCGGGTTCCGGCACCGGTACGGGTGTTCGGTTTTCGGGGGAGCGCACGGCCTACCGGTGATCCGTGTGATTAAGTCCACAGTGGATTATCGGAACAGGCTCGTACCGTGTCATTTTGGTTGTTCCACTTTCGGTTGATCCTTTGTGGACTATCGCCTCACGGGGAGGTTCGACATGCCGCCCGATCGGTGAACGCGGGCGATCGCGCCACTTCAGTTTCGATCTTGGTCCGGTCGATACTTCCCGACGAAGCGGACAACGGAGGAGCCGCTCGAACGAATCGGAGGAATGGGATGACCGCTGTCGGACTGAATCGATACGGGCCGGCGCCGGAAGTGCTGGCCCTGAACTGTCCACTGTGCACCGGCGAGGTGCGGTGGCTGGAACCCCCGCTGCAGCGCTGGTTCTGCCCCGACTGCGCCGTGTTCTGGCGCGACCCCTGCGGACCCGGGCTGCTGGAAGACCCGATCCGCACCGGCGGCGCCGTGATCACCACCGCCCCGGCGCTGCTGGGAGGGGACCGGTCGTGACCAACACCCAGCCGGTCCAGGTGCACAGCTGCACGCGGACCATCACGCCCGCGCACACCGTGCCGAGCATCCTGCCCGGAACCCTGCTGGCGCGGCGCGGCGAACCGGTGCTCGCCACCGGCACCATGATCGCGATGCTGGAGGACGCGACCTGGGAGCTGCTCGCCCCCGACGTGCCCGACGAGTTCGCGATGCTCGGCTGCGGCGGGGTGTACGAGCACACCGCGCCGACGCTGCCCGGTCAGGTGGTGCGCATCGAGGTCGAACGAGGCCCGGCGCCCGACGTCGGCCGCCAGACCTGGACCGCCCGCGCGATCAACGTCGACACCGGCCGGCAGGCCGGGGTGCTGCACCACCAGGTGGCCACCGTCGACCGCGCTCGCTTCCACCGGAAGCTCTACCGATGAGCGCTCCGTTAGCCGAACACCTGGACGCGGCCTGCTCACCCGCGCAGACGCGAGCAGGCCGTCCAGGACGCGCGTTTCAGCCCAGCGCCGCCCGGAGCTCCTCCGGCGCGGGCAGGGCGTCGAAGACGACCTCGGCGCCGGCGGACCGCAGTTCGTCGGCGCTGTGGGAACCGGTGGCGACCGCGACCAGCCGCGCACCCGACTCGTGGGCAGCGCGCACGTCGTTGAGCGTGTCGCCGATGAGCACGATCCGCTCGGGGGAGAAGTCGATGCCGAGCTCCCGCGCCGCCCGCTCCCGGGCGACCGGCACCAGACCGCCCCGGCGCAGGTGGTCGTCGCCG
Organism: Saccharopolyspora ipomoeae; assembly: GCF_029952525.1. Classification (GTDB taxonomy): domain Bacteria; phylum Actinomycetota; class Actinomycetes; order Mycobacteriales; family Pseudonocardiaceae; genus Saccharopolyspora; species Saccharopolyspora ipomoeae. The sequence goes on along the minus strand of NZ_JASAOF010000005.1, from coordinate 157,965 downwards.
AAAGCGCCGATCGCCAGGTCGAAGTGGCCGAGCAGGTCGAACGCGTCGAGCTTGATCCGCGCGACCTCCGCGGTGTTGCCGGTCAGCACGCTCTGGTGCACCGCCGGATCGGCGTCGAACGCCGACAACGCCTCCCGCACCCCGGGCAGCACCCGGCCGCGGGCGACCAGCTCCCCGCGCACCTCGTCGAAGACCTCGGCCAGCGCCGCGGTCATCGCCGCCACCCTCTCGCGGGTCGGTTCGAGGGCGTGGGCGCGCAGCATCCGGTCGATGGTGCCGAGGTCGGTGCGCCCGTCCATCATCGCCCGCTCCCGCACGGGTTCTCCGGTGACCTGCGGGAAGATCCGCTCGTAGGCCGCGCCGCCCAACCCCACCGAATCGATCAGCGTGTGGTCGACGTCCCACAACACCAGCCGGTCGTCCACAACGCTCCTCAGGGCTGTTCCGCGGTCGGATGCGGCTCCGCCGCACGCATGAACCCTAGTCGGTCGAGGGCTTCTGCCCCGCGGTGTGCAGGCCGCGAACTTCCTCGCGCAGCTGCTGGAGCTCGGCGAGCAGGATCGCGGTCTGGTTCTCCTCGGCGCGCTCGTGCTCGCGGGCCACCTGCGACTCCATCGCCGAGACCGTCACCGCGATGAACAGGTTGAGCACCGTGAAGGTGGTGACCGCGATGTAGCCGATGAAGAAGATCCACGCCAGCGGCTCGGCCTCCATCACCGACCGCGCCACCTCCGACCAGGCCTCCCCGGTCATGACCTGGAACAGGGTGAACAGCGAGGCGCCCAGGTCGCCGAAGTACTCCGGGGCGACGGCGCTGAACAGCTTGGTCGCGATCACCGAGCCCACGTAGAGGATCAGTGCCAGCAGCGCCGCGATCGAGGCCATGCCCGGCAGCGCGCCCAGCAGGGCTCCGACGACCCGCCGCATGCTGGGGATCGCCGAGATCAGCCGCAGCGCCCGCAGGATCCGCAGCGCCCGCAGCACCCCGAGCGAACCCGTCGTCGGCAGCAGCGCGACGCCCACGATGATCGCGTCGAAGCAGTTCCACGGGTCGCGGAAGAACCGGGGCCCGTGCGCGTAGAGGCGGGCGCCGAGCTCGACGGTGAAGATCAGCAGTGCGATCCGGTCGGCCGCGTGCAGCACCTCGCCGTAGTCCTCGACCAGCGACGGCGAGGTCTCGCAGCCCAAGGTCACCGCGTTGAGCAGGATGACCCCGATGATGAACTGCTGGAACCGCGGTGCCTCGACCAGCTCGCGCAACCGTTCGCGTGTGCTCACGTGTCGTCCCCCGACGTCGTACTCGGTGTGATCGCCGATCAACTTAACCGGCGACGTCCGGGATCCCGCGCAGGCACGACCGACTGTCGTCCACGGCACAGCGGGGTCAGGCCCGGCGGGCGTGCAGCGCGCGCACCTCCTGCGCCAGCTCCGGGTCCGGTCCGTCGACGTCGACACCCGGTGCGACCGCCTCGATCGGCAGCGACGCGACGGGCGAGGCGGGAAGCCCCAGCTCACCGGCCCACTGGCCGAGCTGCGCCGACGACGAGGCGTAGACGATGCGGCCCAGCCCGACCCAGGCGTGCGCCGCCGAGCACATCGGGCAGTGCTCGCCGGAGGTGTAGACGGTGCAGCGCGGGCGGACCCCGGCGACGACGTTGTCCGCCGCCCAGCGCGCGATCGCGAACTCGGGGTGCTGGGTGCGGTCGCCACCTGACACGTGGTTGTGGTCCTCGAAGAGCACGTCGCCCTCGGGGGAGACGAGCACGGAACCGAACGGTTCGTCCCCGGACTCCAGCGCGCGGGCGGCGAGTCCCACGGCGCGGCGCAGGAAATCGCGGTCGGTGTCGCTGATGGTCATGCGTTCACGCTAGCGCGAGGCCCTCGCGCTCACCGGCCGCGCGCGGACGGGGGAGGCAGCACGTCCGGCGACGGGCGCAGACCGTCGATGAGCAGCGCGAGGTAGCGGCGGCGGTCCCGGCCCTCGGGGTCGTCGGGGTGGACGGTGCTCAGCACCATGAAGATGACCGCGGCCAGGTCGCGGACCTCCAGCTCCGGCCGGACCACGCCCTCGGCGATCGCGCGGTCCAGCATCCGCCGCAGCGAATTCGCGCACCGCTGCACGCTTTCCACGTCGACGACGCGGGCCTCCCGGGCCACCGCGAGCAGTCCCCGGCGCCGGGCGAGGGAGTCGACGGCCGTGCGCAGCAGGTCGGTCAGGTGGTGCCAGGCGTCGTCGGTGCGCGCGTCGGCCACCGGCTCGACCTCCGTGGTGAGCACGTGGTCGAAGGCCGCGCGCACCACCTCGTCCCGGTTTCCGAAGCGCCGGTAGAGCGTCGCGACGCTCACGGCCGCGCGGTCGGCGATCTCGTCGAGCGTGACGTCCGGCCCCGCGTCCTCGAACGCCGCCAGCGCGGCGTCGACGATCCGCTGGTGGTTGCGCGCGGCGTCCGCCCGCAATGTCCGCTCCGCCATGGCACGGGACCGTAACAGCACCGCACGGCCGCGAGCTCAGGCGCTCACCAGGTCAGCTCCAGCCGTTCCAGCCCGTAGACGGCGTTGAAGACGCGGAAGTCCGGCTGCGCTTCCGGATCCGCCAGCGCCAGTCCGGGGAAGCGGCGCAGCAGCGCCGGGAAGGCGATGCGCATCTCCATCCGCGCCAGCGGGGCGCCGAGGCAGTGGTGCACGCCGTGGCCGAACGCGAGGTGCCCGCCGACTCCCCGGGTGATGTCGAGGGTCTCCGGGTCGTCGATGAACGAGGCGTCGCGGTTGGCGGTGGGGATCGACAGCATCACCAGCTCGCCCTCCGCAATGGTGTTCCCGGCGATCTCCACCTCCTCGGTGGTCATCCGCATCGCCACCGAGTGCACGATGGACAGCCAGCGCAGCAGCTCCTCCACGGCGGGCTCGATCATCGCCGGGTCGTCGCGGACCAGGGCGAGCTGGTCCGGGTTCTGCAGCAGCGCGAGGGTTCCCAGCCCGAGCATGTTCGAGGTGGTCTCGTGCCCGGCGAGCAGCAGCAGCGAGCAGATGCCGACCAGCTCGTCGGTGGTGATGTCGGAACCGTGCTCGCGCACCAGCATCCCGAGCATGTCCTCGCCCGGGTCGGCCTGGGCGCGCTCGACGAGCCCGGCCATGTAGTCGCGGTTGGCGTGCTGGGCGGCCATCCGCTCATCCGCCGGCAGCGAGGTGTCGAGCAGTCGGGCCGAGATGCTCTGGAACTCGTCGCGATCCGAGTAGGGCACGCCCAGCAGCTCGCAGATCACCAGCGAGGGCACCGGCAGCGCGAAGCGGGACACCAGGTCGGCGGGCTTGCCCGCCCGCTCGACGTCGTCGAGGGCGGCCTCGACGATCTCCACGATCCGCGGTTCGAGCCGGCGCATCCGGCGCACGGTGAACTCCGGGGTGAGCATCCGGCGCAGCCGCGAGTGCTCCGGCGGGTCGTAACCGAGCAGGCCACCGGCCCGCAACCGGGCGGCTTCCTCGTCGCTGAGCCGGGCTTCCAGCGGTGAGGTGGCGCGGGCCCGGGCGTTGCTGAACCGCGCCGGGTCGCCGAGCACGCGTCGCACGTCGGCGAAGCGGGTCACCAGGTACCCGGTCTGGCCGAAGGGCGAGTCGACCCGCACCACGCCGTCGCCGTCGCGCACCTCGCCGAGCTCGGCGGCGGGCCCGAACCCGTCGCGTCGCATCGGCAGCGCCAGTTCCGCCGTCATCGTCCGCCCGCCCTTCCTCGCATTCCACGTCTAAGTGAGAGGCTACTAGCACTTAGGTGGGGTCTGCCACGCTCATCCGGTGGGAGCGCGCTCCGCGACGGTCTCGGGTGCCCGCTCCGGGTTCCTGCGGTGCAGGAGCAGGATCAGGGCGAGGAAGACGACCACCGCCGCGAGCGTGACCAGCAGCCACGCCGACCAGCCCGCGGCGTCGGCCAGCCGGGGGGCCAGCAGCACCGCCGCGAGCACGACGAGCCTGCTGACCAGGTGCTGCAGGCCGAAGGCCGTGCCCTCGGCGTCGACGTGGATCTCCTCGACGTAGGCGGCGAAGGCCGCCATCCACGGCCCGAAGATCGCACCGAGCGCGACGCCCAGGCCGATGAACACCACCACGACGGCCGCTGCGGGGGCGTCGGTGCCCAGTCCCAGCAGGGCGATGAGCGCCAGCAGCGCCGCCGCCGAGGTCGCTCCGCCGGTGAGCAGGAACGGGGTGCGCCGCTGGAGCCGGTCCGACCAGCGCGAGAGTCCCAGGCTCGCAACGAGGTTCGCGCCCCAGAAGAACATCATGATCAGCGACGCGAACCGCACCTGAACCCCGAGCGCCTCGCCGAGCAGGACCTGGCCGTAGGCGTTGAGCGTGCCCAGCAGCAGGAACAGCGCCGACATCGCCGCCACGTAGGTCCACGCCGTCGCGTTCCGCAGCGGGGAGCCGGTCCTGGTCGGCGTGATCGGCCGGACGGCCTCCTCGGACAGCCGGATCTCGCGCCGCACCGGCGGGGCGAGCTCGCGCAGCGTCGCGGCGACCACGACCGCGCCGGCCAGCGAGATCCCGGCCATCAGGTAGAGCTGCGCCTGCCAGGTCCCGCCGAGCAGGTCCAGCGTCAGCGCGGTGATGGCCGCGGCGAAGAAGTTGGCGCCGACGGTGCCCCAGGAGAAGAACGCGAACGCCTGCGCCCGGCCCATCCGCGGCGCGAAATCCCGCACCAGCGGGGCACTTCCGGCCGCCGCGATGCCCTCGACGAGCGCGAGCAGGACGCGTGCGGCGGTGAACTGCGCCTCGGAGGTGGAGGTGGCCATGAACAGGCACGCCAGGCCGGACAGGAACAGGAACGGCACCATCAGCCGCACCCGGCCCAGCCGGTCCACCAGCTTGCCGCCGACGAACCCGGCCACCGCGCCGACCAGCAGCGACACCGCGGTGATCGCGCCGTAGCGGCCCAGCGGCATGCCCAGGTCGGCGAGCAGCAGGCTCAGCACCGGCGCGAGCTGCCCCTCGTAGGCGGTGAGGAACATGGCCAGGATCGCGGCGGCGAGCAAACCGCGCCGCCGCGCGCCGGTCGGATAGGTCTGCAGCTCACGACGATGTGGCAGCACGGCACCGCTCCTCACTGTTCGAGACAGCAGGTCCAGTCATGGACAAGCTGTCCAGAAACTAACCCGAGGTGCGGGTCGGCTCAAGCGGCTCTCAGGATTCGAGGTCCGGTGGCGGGCCGTCGAAGCCGAGGCCCCACCACCGGCCGTGCCGGGACAGCGAGGCCAGCATCCGCGCCGCCTCGGGCAGCGGCATCGGCGGTTCTGGGCTGGCGAAGTACCAGGTCAGCACGGCGGTCACCTCGCCGACCCAGGTGCGCGCCAGCAGGTCGATGTCCAGTCGCGGTGTCACGCCGTTGGTCTCGGCGCGGCCGGAGAACTCGGCGCGCACCGACCGGGACAGCGCCTCGGTGAGCGCGTGCAGCGCCCGGCCGTCGCCGTCGCCGCGCAGGATCAGCCGGTAGACCTCGCTGCGCTCCTCGGCGTGCTCGAACAGGGCGCGCACCGGGCGTCCGTTGAAGCCCTCCGCCGTGTCCAGCGCGGGCTGAGTGCGCTCGGCGAGCTCGCCGAGCAGGGTGCGCACGACCGCGTCGAAGAGCTCGTCCTTGTCGCTGTAGTGCGTGTAGAACGTCGCGCGCCCGACGTCGGCCCGCTCGGCGATCTCCTCGACGGTCAGCGGGGCGTAGCCGCGCTCCAGGGCGAGGTCGACGAGCGCGGTCTGCAGCGCGGTGCGGGTGCGCCGCGTCCTGCGGTCCTCGCGGCGCGGGGTGTCCCGGCGGGAGCCGCCGGTCGTGGTCGGGGCGTTGGTGGGCATGCGCTGATTCTGCCAGCGGACGCCCTGGACAATCCTGGACGGTCTGTCTATAAATGGTCGTCATGTTGCGAACAAGTGGCGTGAACCTCGGTCACTACCTGACGCGCACCGCCCGGAACCGCCCGGACGTGACCGCGCTGACCTGCGCGGATCAGCGCTGGACCTACCGGGAGCTGGATGCCGAGAGCAACCGGATCGCCTCCGCGCTGCGGGCCCGCGGATGCACCGAGGGCACCCGCGTGGCGACCCTCGCGGGCAACCGGGGCGAGCTCGTCGTCGTCGAGATGGCCCTGTGCAAGGCCGGTCTCGTGCGGGTCCCGCTCTCGCCGCGGCTGTCGTCGGCCGAGATCGGCCAGGTCGTCGCCGACGCCGAGCCGCGAGCGGTGTTCGTCGACCGGGCCCACCGCGACACCCTCCGCCCGATCCTCGGCGACGACGTGCTCGTGGTGGAACTCGATGCGGGAGAAGGTCTCTCGTACTCCGAGCTGGTCGCCGAGGGCGACGAGGCGGAGATCGCCGTCGACGTCTCGCCCGACGACCCGGCCGTCCTGAACTTCACCTCCGGCTCCAGCGGCACCCTCAAGGCCGCCGTGCAGACCGTCGGCAACCGGCTGGCCTGCCTGCGCAAGCTCGCGATGCGCGGCACCGGCGAGACCGAGGTCTACCTCGCGCCCGGTCCGATCACCCACGCCAGCGGCATGGGCATCCTGTCCTGCTTCTTCCGCGGGTCGACCGTGGTCGTGCTGCCCGCCTTCGACGTCGAGGGCTACCTCGACGTGCTCGAACGCGAACGCGTCACCACCACGTTCCTGGTGCCCGCGATGCTCAACCGGGTGCTGGCCTCGCCGACGCTGGCCGAGCGCGACCTGTCGAGCCTGCGCTCGCTGACCCTCGGCGGCGCCCCGGTCAGCCCCACCCGGCTGCGCGAGGCGGTCGCGGCCTTCGGGCCCGTCGTCGCGCAGGGCTACGGGCAGGCCGAGACCACCAGCGCGATCACCCACCTCTCGGCCGAGGAGATCGCGCACGCCGTCGAAGCCGACCCCGAACTGCTGCTGTCGTGCGGACGTCCGGTCTTCGACACCGAGGTGCGCGTCGTCGACGACAACGGGAAGCCCGTGCCGCCCGGCGAGATCGGCGAGGTCGTCGCGCGCGGCCCGGACTGCGTGCGGCAGTACCACCGGGCGCCCGAGGCCAGCGCCGAGACGTTCCGCGACGGCTGGGTGCGCACCGGAGACCTCGGCCGGTTCCGCGAGGACGGCTACCTGTTCCTCGTCGACCGCAAGAAGGACATGATCGTCTCCGGCGGTTACAACGTCTACTGCACCGAGGTCGAAGCCGCCCTCTACACCCACGCCGACGTCGACGAGGCCTGCGTCTACGGCGTTCCCGACGACGAGTGGGGCGAGACGGTCAAGGCGTGCGTCGTGCGCCGCCCCGGATCCGACGTCGACGCCGACGCGCTGGTCGAGGCCTGCGCGGCCCGCATCGCCCGGCACAAGCTCCCGCGCGTCGTCGAGTTCCTCGACGCCCTGCCCCGCACCCGCACCGGCAAGGTCGACCGCCGCGCGCTGCGCGAACGCGACTGGACCGGCGTCGACCGCCGCATCGGCTGAGCCCCAGGAGACCGCATGAGCGACATCAGAACCTACGCCGACCAGGTCTGGAACGGCGAGCTCGACGACCACATCGCCGGGAGCGCTCGCGGTGAGGCCGTCGTCGACATCGCCGACGGGCTGGGCCTGCTGCCCGGCTTCGGCAACGCCATCGCCTTCCGCTCCGCCGACGAGCTGTTGCTCTTCGACACCGGCAACCCGCTGTCGGCGAAGCGCACCCACGCGATCCTGCGCGAGTGGAGCGCCGACCCGCTGACGCTGGCGTTCTACTCCCACGGCCACATCGACCACGTCGGCGGGCTCGACCCGTTCGACGCCGAACCCCGTCCGCCGCAGGTCATCGCCCAGGAACGGGTCCGCGACCGGTTCGACCGCTACGCGCTGACCGCCGGCTACAACGCCCTGATCAACCGGCGCCAGTTCGGCATCGCCGACCTGCGCTGGCCGCGCAGCTACCGGCTTCCGGACGTCACCTTCCGCGACGCGCTCACCCTCACCCGCGCCGGGCTGACCTTCGAGCTGTTCCACGCCGAAGGCGAGACCGACGACGCCGCGGTCGCCTACGTCCCCGAGCACCGGCTGCTGCTGCCCGGCGACCTGTTCGTCTGGGTGAGCCCGAACTGCGGCAACCCGCAGAAGGCGCAGCGCTACCCCCGCGAGTGGGCGCAGGCGCTGCGGCGGATGGCCGGGCTCGGCGCCGAGATCATGCTGCCCTCGCACGGCGCCCCGGTCTTCGGCGCCGATCGCATCGAGCAGGCGCTGACCGAGACCGCGGAATGGCTCGAATCCCTGGTGGAGCAGACGCTCGGGATGATGAACGACGGTCACCCGCTCGACGAGATCGTGCAGCGGGTGAGCCCGCCGCCGCACCTGGCGGACCGGGTCTACCTGCGCGCCCGCTACGACGAACCGGAGTTCGTGGTGCGCAACCTCTGGCGCCGCTACGGCGGCTGGTACGACGGCAACCCGGCTCACCTCAAGCCCGCGCCCGACGCGGTGCTGGCCGCAGCCGTGGCCGAACTCGCCGGTGGCGCGCGGGTCCTCGCCGACGCCGCGCTGCGCGCCCGCGACACCGGAGACCTGCGGCTGGCCGGGCACCTGGCCGAGATGGCCACCCGGGCCGAGCCGGGAACGCCCGCGCTGCACCGGGTTCGCTCCGAGATCTACCAGGCGCGGGCCGAAGCGGAGGAATCGCTGATGGCGCGCGGGATCTTCGGCGAGACAGCCCGGTCCTCCCGCGAGTTGGCAGGGGAGGAGACGGCGTGAGCTTCGAGCTCGAACCCACCCACGACCACGATCCCGAACTCGCCGGGCTGGTCGCCGAGCTGCGCGAGTACCTGCACGGCGAACTCGCCGACTACGAGCGGCGCCACGAGCTCGACCACGAGTCGAAGTACGGGCGCGAGATCCTGCAGCCGGTGTGGAAACGCGCCCGGCAGCTCGGTTTCTACGGCATCCACCTGCCGCCCGAGCACGGCGGGCGCGGGCTCAGCGCCACCCGGCTCGCCGTGCTCAAGGAGGAGGTCGCCGCGTCCGGCCGGGTGCTCGGCCACAGCGTGCTCGGTGACATGGGCGGACCGCTGCGCGCCGGGGCCATCTTCGGTCACGCCACGCCGCAGCAGGTCGAGCGCTACCTGCGACCGGTCGTCGAGGGCGACCGCGCGTGCTGCTTCTCGCTGACCGAACCGGACGCGGGCTCGCACGTCCGCGCCATGCGCACCACCGCCACGCCGGACGGTGAGGGCTGGCGGATCAGCGGGCACAAGGTGTTCAGCTCCGCCGGGCCGTTCGCCGACTTCTCGGTGCTGGTGGCGCGGATGGCCGGGGAGCAGGAGAGCTACTCGGCGTTCCTGGTCGACCTCGACTCGCCCGGGTGCTCGGTGCTGCCCGGCGAGGTGCCGCTGTCCGGCCAGCACATCGAGGCGGACATCGTCCTCGACGACTGCTACGTCGGGCCGGAGCAGCTGCTCGGCGACGTGGGGGAGGGGCTGCGCATCGGACTCGGCCGGGTCACCACCAACCGGTTGCTGCACTGCCCGACGGTGCTGGGCAGCACCCGCAGGCTGATCGCGCTGACGCGGGAGCACGTCCGGGGTCGTGAGGTCGCGGGCGGGCCGATGGCCGGGTTGCAGAGCGTGCAGCACAAGCTCGCCGACATGGCCACCGCCCACTACGCGGCGCGCGCCATGACCTACGACGCGCTCGCCGACCTCGACGCAGGCAGGCGCCCGGCGACGGAGGCCTTCATGTGCAAGCTGTTCGTCGCCGAGAACGCCTTCCGCATCGCCGACGACGCGATGCAGCTCCACGGCAAGGCCGGGATGGTCCGCGGCTCGGAGGTCGAGTCGCTGTTCCGCCGACTGCGCATGTTCCGCGTCCTCACGGGTTCCTCCGAGATCCAGAAGAACGCCATCGCGAAATACCTGCTGGGCTGACGCGCCGACACCGAACGGTCCCCACGACGCCCCCGCACCGAGTTGACCCGATTTCAATGGAAGTCGGCCCCCCGATTTCCATTTGGAATCGGGGGGACCGCGGGAGAGCCGGGGGCCGTTCGGGTCGGAATCCGGCATCGGGTGGTCGTCGGTGCGTTTCGGGCGGTCGCGGGTTTTCTAGGGAGATCGGCCGGTCCGCCGGGCTAGGGTGCCGGGAGGTCGTGGATCGGTCGAGTGTCCTGGGGGATGCTGTGGAGCACGTCGTTGTCAGCGGGGGAGGGATCGCGGGGACTGCGCTGGCGCTGGCCCTGCGCAGCGCCGGAATCGCGGTGACCGTGGTGGAATCGCGCCCGGCCGACCACGGCGAGGGCGCGGTGGTCCGGTTGAACCCGAACGGGATGGACGCGCTGCGCGCTGTGGACGCCCACCAGCCGGTGATCGCCCGCTCGTTCCCGCTGGTGCGCACCGAGCGCATCCGCCCCGACGGCACCCGCGTCGGGTACTCGCTGGGCGCCGATCCGAGCTCGGAGCGCGGACTGCCGCGCGTCATGCACTGGCCGGTGCTCTCGGCGGTGCTGCGCGAGCAGGCACTCGAACGCGGCGCCGAGTTCCGGCACGGTTCCCGCGTCGTCGAGGCCGACCCGGCCGCCGCCGCGGTGACGCTGGCCGACGGCAGCCGCGTCGAGGGCGACGTCCTCGTCGGTTCGGACGGCGCGAACTCGCTGGTGCGCGGCCGGATCAACCCCGACGGGCCGGAACCGGAGCGCCTGGGCACCCGCACGATCTACGGTTACGCGGCCGAACCGGGCTGCGAACCGCCGCCCCCGGAGGTGCTGCGCTCCTACGTGGGCGCGAAGGGCTTCTTCGCCGCCACCCGCGACTCGCACTCCGGCGGCTGCTTCTGGTTCACCAGCCTGCGTTCCCCGGTCCCGCGCCGCCGCGACGCACCTCAGGACGTCGACGCGCTGCGCGCCGAGATGACCGAGCTGTTCGCCGCCGACGACACCCTCGCCCCGACCGTCGTCGGCAACTCCGAGCGCATCCTGTCCTTCGACGACCACGCCCTGCCGCACGTCCCGCGCTGGCACCGCGACCGCGCGATCATCATTGGAGACGCCCTGCACGTGGCCCCACCCGCCTCCGAGCAGGGCGCGGCGATGGCGGTCGAGGACGGGGTCCAGCTCGCCCGCTGCCTCCGCGATCACACCACCCCCGCAGCGGCCTTCGCGGCCTTCGAACACCTCCGCCGGGAGCGGGTCGAAGCGGTCGTCGCGATGGGCCGAACGGGCACCAGCCGAGCCCACCACCCCCTGTCCCGCCGCCTCCGGGACCTCCGCGCCAAGACCAAGCGGGCCTTCGCCTGGCAGCGCAAACCCCCGATGGGCCGGGGCTGGGCCTACGACCACCACATCGACTGGACCTCCAAGACCAGCTGAAACCAGGACGGATACCGCAGTCCTCGTCGGGTCGAGAACCGCGGTTCTCGCGGTTGGCGGGGGTTGCGGCGTGGGTCACACTTGGGTCGTGCGCGAGGAGAGCTTGGAGGCGGCGTTGCCGGTGGGGGAGGACCCCCACCGGTACGCGCGGCTGCTGGCTCGGGTTCACGACGCGGCGCTCGCCGGGGAGACCCCGCCCGCTCGCCCTCGGGCGGTGATCGGGGCTTCGTGGGGGCGGATGCGGTCGCGGGGGATCGATCCCGAGCGGGGGCGCGCGCCTCGGCAGTTGCGGGCCGACGAGCTGGCCGAGCGGCGGCGGGAGTCGCCGTTGTCCGAGGTCCTGCCGCTGCTGCGCAGCCGCCTCGGCGGGGTCGCCGAGCAGACCGCGAACATCATGGTGATCACCGACGCCGATGGGCACGTGCTGTGGCGGGACGGCAGCGCCGCGGTGCGCCGCAACGCCGACTCGCTCGGCTTCGTCGAGGGCATGAGCTGGGGCGAGGACGTCGTGGGCACCAACGCGATCGGCACCGCCCTGGTCACGGGCCTGCCGATCCAGGTGTACTCCGCCGAGCACTACGTGCGCACCCACCACGCCTGGACCTGCGCCAGCGCACCCCTGCACGACCCGCGCACCGGCCGGCTGCTCGGCGCGGTCGACCTGTCCGGCCCCGCCTCCACCGTCAGCCCCACCACCCTCGCCCTGGTGCAGACGGTCGCGCAGCTGGCCGAGGCACAGCTGCGCACCACCCACCTCACCGCGCTCGAAGGGTTGCGCGGCAGCGCCGTCCCGCTGCTGTCGCGGGTCTCCGGCCGGGCCGCGGTCACCGACCCGCACGGGTGGGTCGCCGCCTCCACCGGCCTCGGCCCGGTCGACCACGTCGCGCTGCCCGCCGGATGCGGCGCGGGACGCGCGTGGCTGCCCGCGCTCGGCGACTGCGCGGTCGAACCGGTGCCGGGCGGATGGTTGGTGCGGCTGCTCGACGACGACGCCACCGCCGCGCTCGACGAGCGCACCCGCGCACGGCTCGACCTGCGCGGTTCCCAGGCCCACGTCGAGGTCGACTCGGCCGCGGGCGGTTGGAGCCACCCGCTGAGCCCCCGGCACGCGGAACTGCTGTTCCTGCTGGCCGCCCACCCCGGCGGGTGCACGGCCGCGCAGCTGGCCGCCGAGGTCTTCGGCGACGAGCGGCGCACGGTCACGGTGCGGGCCGAGATGTCACGGCTGCGCCGGACCCTCGGCGGCCTGCTCGGCAGGCGCCCGTACCGGTTCAGCGAGAACGTCGACGTCGAGGTGCTGCGGCCCGACGACCCGGCCGCGCTGCTGCCGCACTCCACCGCCCCGGCGGTGCGCGGCTGACGCTGCAACCCCCTGCAACCCGTGCGCGCCCGTCTCCGGTGTGGCTCCATGACTGGTGTCATGTGATCGCGACCACTCAAGGGCAACGACGCCCGCGCAGGAGGTAGTCGGCGTGAGCCAGACCGTCGAGCACAACGCGACCCGAGCCCGGGTCGAGCAGTGGATCACCGAGTTCTCCGAGGCCATCGCGGCCCGCGACACCGATCGCGTGGTGTCGCTGTTCGGCGAGGACTGCTACTGGCGCGACCTGATCGCGCTCACCTGGAACATCAAGACCTCCGAGGGGCGCGCGGACATCGCCGCGATGCTCTCGGCGACGCTGGAGCACGCGGCACCGACCGGGTTCACCGTCCTCGGCGAACCGACCGAGTCCGGCGGGGTCACCGAGGCCTGGTTCTCCTTCGAGACGGCCGTCGGGCGCGGCACCGGTCACCTTCGTCTCGTCAACGGCAAGGCCTGGACGTTCCTGACCACCCTCGACGAGCTCAAGGGCCACGAGGAACCCAAGAACCACCGCAGGCCCCGGGGCGCCGAGCACGGCGCGAACCCGGACCGGGTGACCTGGCGCGAGGAGCGGGAGACCGAGCTCGCCGAGCTCGGCCGCACCCGGCAGCCGGAGGTCGTCATCGTCGGCGGCGGGCAGGGCGGCATCGCGCTCGGCGCGCGGCTGCGCCAGCTGGGCGTGCCGACGATCATCGTCGAGCGCAACGAGAAGCCCGGCGACTCCTGGCGCAGGCGCTACAAGTCGCTGGCCCTGCACGACCCGGTCTGGTACGACCACCTGCCCTACATCGATTTCCCGGAGAACTGGCCGGTTTTCGCGCCGAAGGACAAGATCGGCGACTGGCTGGAGATGTACACCAAGGTCATGGAGCTCAACTACTGGGGCTCCACGACGGCGCTGAGCGCGAAGTACGACGAGGACAACGGCCAGTGGGAGCTGGTCGTGGACCGCGACGGCGAGCAGGTCACCCTCCGGCCGCGCCAGCTGGTGATGGCCCTGGGCGTGTCCGGCAAGCCGAACGTGCCCGTCTTCCCAGGTCAGGACCGCTTCCGAGGCGACCAGCACCACTCCTCCGAGCACCCCGGGCCGGACGCCTACCGCGGCAAGAAGGCCGTGGTGATCGGCTCGAACAACTCCTCGCACGACATCTGCGGCGCGCTGTGGGAGGCCGGGGCCGACGTGACGATGGTGCAGCGCTCGTCGACGCACGTGGTGCGGTCGGACTCGCTGATGGAGCACAGCCTCGGCCCGCTGTACTCGGAGGAGGCGGTGGCCGCGGGCATCGACACCCGCACCGCGGACCTGACGTTCGCCTCGATCCCGTACCGGATCCTCAACGAGTTCCAGAAGCCCGCCTTCGACGTGATCCGCGAGCAGGACGCCGAGTTCTACGCGCGGTTGGAGGAGGCCGGTTTCCAGCTGGACTTCGGCGACGACGACTCGGGCCTGTTCATGAAGTACCTGCGCCGCGGCTCGGGCTACTACATCGACGTGGGCGCCTGCGAGCTCATCGCCGACGGCAGCGTGAAGCTCGCCCGCGGCGACGTCGCCGAGCTCACCGAGACCGAGGTGGTGCTGACCGACGGGACCCGGCTGGAGGCCGATCTCGTCGTCTACGCCACGGGTTTCCGGTCGATGAACGGCCTGGCGGCCGACATCGTCGGTCAGGAGGTCGCCGACAAGGTCGGCAAGGTGTGGGGCCTGGGCTCGGACACCACCAAGGACCCCGGCCCGTGGGAGGGGGAGGAGCGCAACATGTGGAAGCCCACCCAGCAGCAGGCGCTGTGGTTCCACGGCGGCAACCTCCACCAGTCCCGCCACTACTCCCTCTACCTGGCCCTGCAGCTCAAGGCCCGAGCCGAGGGGATCCCCACCCCCGTCTACGGCCTCCAGGAGGTCCACCACACCTCCTGACCCACCCACCCGGCCGGGCCCACCCGGGCCCGGCCGGGTGGGGTAGGGCTAGCCCCCAATCTGGGGCGTAGTTGATCTCTCAAGGGGTCTGGCGCGGCTCGCAGCGGCTAGGCTCGCGGCGTGATGACGGCGGAACCGGTGCTCTTCGGCCGCAAGACCGAGCTCGACGAGCTGCGGCGGCTGGTCGCGTCGGTGGTCGACGGCACCGGTGGTGCGCTGTGGATCGAGGGTGAGCCCGGGATCGGCAAGACCGCGCTGCTCGACCAGCTCGTCGCCGACGCGGCGGTGCGGGGCTGCGCGGTGCGCCACGCCACCGCCGACCGGCTCAGCAGGCAGTTCCCGCTGCGGTTCGTGCTCGACTGCCTCGGAGTCGGGCCCAAGTCCGACGAACCGGAGCTGCGGGAGCTCCACGAGCGGATCTCCGGCGCGGACGGGACCGCCGTCGGCGAGCTCGCCGACCTCGTCGCCAAGTGGTGCGCGAACGCGCCCCTGGTGCTCGTCGTCGACGACGTCCAGTGGGCCGACGACGCGAGCATGCACGTGTGGCAGCGGTTCGTCGCGCTCACCGAAGAGCTTCCGCTGCTGCTGATCTCGGCCGCCCGCCCCGCCCGCGGGCACCACGAAGTGCGCGCGCAGGTGCCCCGGATCTCCCTGCAGCCGCTGGCGGAGACCGCCGTGGCCGGCCTGGCCGGGACGCTCGCCCGCGCAGCCCGGATCGGTCCCCGGTTGCGCCGGATGCTCGCCGGTGCCGCCGGAAACCCGCGCTACGCCGGCGAAGTCGTCGCGGCCCTGACCCGCGAGGGTGCGATCGCCGTCGACGACGGCCGCGCCGAGCTGGCCGGCGCGGACACCGGGATGCCGCGCTCGCTGGCCGAGGCCGTCATCGGGCGGCTCGGCTTCTTCGACCACCAGACCCTCGGCCTGCTCCGGATGGCCGCGCTGCTCGGCCCGGCCTTCGCCATGAGCGAGCTGTCCACCCTCTCCGAACGGCCCGTTTCCGCCCTCGTCGGCCACGTCGAGGAGGCGATGGACTCCGGGGTGCTCGTGGAATCCGGTCTGCACCTGGCCTTCCAGCACCCGGTCGTGCGCCAGGCCCTCTACGAGACCAACCCGACCTCGCTGCGGCTGGCCCTGCACGAGCAGGCCGCGCACGTCCTGCACGACTCCGGGGCCTCCGTGGAACGGGTCGGGGAGCAGCTGCTCGCCTCGATCGCCATCGGCGACAGCGAGATCGACGGCTGGAGCCTGGACTGGCTGGTGCAGCACGGCCACGCCCTCGCCCACCGCGCACCGGCCTGCGCGGCGGAACTGCTCGAGGCCGCGCTCGTCCCGATGCCCGCTGAGGAGGAGCGCCGCGACGTGCTGCTCGCCGCCCGAGCCCTGTCGCTGGTGCAGCTCGACCGGCCCGAGCAGGCCCACGAGCTCAGCGAACGAGCCCTGGCCGAGGTCGCCGACAGCTCCCGCGCCGCCGAGCTGACCTGGTACCTGGTGTGGTCGCTGGCCGTGCGCCGCAGAGCCGACGAGGCCGCCGCCGTCATCGCCGAAGCCGAAGCCACCACCGGGTCCGAGCTGCGCTGGCTGGCTCGGATGCGCGGCACCCTCGCCCAGGCGCAGTTGCTGTCCGGGCGCTTCGCCGACTCCGAGCGCACCGTGGACCGGGCGCTGGCCGAGGCCCGCGAGTCCGGCGACGCCCACGCGCTCGGCCTCGCCCTGCACGTCCGGGGCACGGCGCGGGCCCGCAACAGCGACCTCGCCGAAGCCCTGGTCTGCTACCAGGAAGCCGGTGTCGCGCTCGGCGACGCGCTGGAGAACGTCGACCTGCGGCTGCAGGTGCTCAGCAACCGGATGATGCTGCTGTTCGCCTTCGGCCACGCCGCCGAGGCCGAGTCCGTGCTCTACGAGATGCTGGCCATCGCCGAGACCAGCGCGACCCCGTCCCGGCTGGCCGTCGTGCGGCTGTCGGCGGGCAACCACTACTTCACCGTCGGGCGCTGGGACGACGCCGCGGCCGAGCTGCAGGCCGCGAGCGAGCTCACCGACGAGATGACCCCGCACCAGCTGCGCTGGCTGCACGGGCTGCGGGCGATGCTCGCCGGGTACCGCGGTGAGCGCGAGGTCTTCGACCAGCAGCTGGCGGTCGCGGGCGAGGCGACGCCGGATTCCCAGGAGAACTCCGGCTTCCTGATGGTGGCCGGGGTGCTGGGCGCCGAGATCGACGGCGACCTGGAGCGCGCCAAGGCCATCCTCGTCGAGGCCCTCGACGCCAGCGAGCGGTTCGGCAGCAACTACGTGTGGTTGCCGATGCTGGTCCGCTACGCGTTGCAGACCGGCGACTCCGAGACCGCCACCCGCGCCACCAACTCCTGCGGGCAGGGTGCGACCGTGGGCGCGGCCCCGAACCTGCTCGCCGCCGCGCAGCACTGCCGGGGTCTGGTCGAAGGCGACCCGATCACGCTGCGCGCGGCCATCGCGCACTACGACAAGACCGAGCAGCCGCCCAAGCGCGCCCGCGCGCTGGAGGACCTGGCCGCGGTGCTGGCCGAGCGCGGCGAGATCCCGGCGGCCCGCAAGGCCTACGTGCAGGCGGCCGAGATCTTCACCCAGCTCGGCGCCCACTGGGACCTGAAGCGCGCCGCGGCCCGGATGCTGCCGTACGGCATCCGGACGCCGCGGGCGAAGCGGCTGCGCGCCACCACCGGTTGGGAGGCGCTGACCCGCACCGAGCGGCAGGTGGCGCTGCTGGTCGGCGACGGCAAGTCCAACCCGGAGATCGCCGCCGAGCTGTTCGCCTCGCGCCGCACCATCGAGGTCCACGTGTCGCACGTGCTGGCCAAGCTGGGTGTGCGGTCCCGCGTCGAGGTCGCGGTCGAGGCGACCGGACGCCGCGCCTGAACCATCAGGAAGCACGACACTCCTGAAGTGGTCCGAGTCACAAGAACTTGCTCCTCATGGGGAGTGGCGCTCACGATCGGTCTCGAAACAATCAGGATTCCTGATGATTGAGTTCCCGGCGGAGAGGTTCACCATGTCCACTTCCGAGAATGCCTGGGGCAACACCGTTCTCGTCGACTTCGAGGACGGGATCGCGTGGGTGACGCTCAACCGGCCCGACAAGCGCAACGCGATGAACCCGACGCTCAACGACGAGATGGTGCGCACCCTCGACGCGCTGGAGGCCGACCCGCGCTGCCGCGTGCTCGTGCTCACCGGCGCGGGCGAGGCCTGGTCGGCGGGCATGGACCTCAAGGAGTACTTCCGCGAGGTCGACCAGTCCGACGACCCGTCGGTGCAGATCCGGGTCCGCCGGGCGAGCGCGGAGTGGCAGTGGAAGCGGCTGGCCAACTGGTCCAAGCCGACCATCGCGATGGTCAACGGCTGGTGCTTCGGCGGCGCCTTCACCCCGCTCGTGGCCTGCGACCTGGCGATCACCGACGAGAACGCGCAGTTCGGGCTCTCCGAGATCAACTGGGGGATCCCGCCCGGCGGCGTGGTCACCCGCGCACTGGCCGCGACCGTGCCGCAGCGCGACGCGCTGTACCACATCATGACCGGGGAGCTGTTCGACGGACGCCGCGCCGCCGAGATGCGGCTGGTCAACGAGGCGGTCCCGGCCGAGCGGCTGCGCGAGCGCACCCGCGAGCTCGCGGCCAAGCTCGCCGCCACCAACCCGGTCGTGCTGCGCGCGGCCAAGGTCGGCTACAAGGTCGCCCGCGACATGCCGTGGGAGCAGGCCGAGGACTACCTCTACGCCAAGTTCGAGCAGTCCCAGTTCCTCGACGACACCAACGGCCGCCAGAAGGGCATGTCCCAGTTCCTGGACGACAAGACGTACAAGCCGGGGCTTTCCGCGTACGAGGATTGAAACCGGGACCGTTCTGGACGGTCCGGGGAGCGGAACGGCGTCGCGGCGCCCGGCCCCGGAGGACCGCCGAGAACCCGCGGCGGTGCGGGTTGCCGCCGCGGGTTGGGAGGATTGCGGAAGCGTGAGCGATGATGGGGCGGTGACAGCTGATGACGCTCAGCCCATGACGCTGTACCTGGTCAAACGCCTCGAACTGGCCATCCGGGCCAAGATGGACGAAGCGTTGCGCCCGCTCGGGCTGACCACGCCGCAGTTCACCGCGCTCACCGTGCTGCGGTTGCGCGGCGGGCTGTCGTCGGCGCAGCTGGCGCGCCGCTCCTTCGTCACGCCGCAGACGATGAACGAGATGGTCCGGGCCCTGGAGCGCAACGGGCACCTCGAACGCCGCCGGGACCCGAACAACCGCCGGGTGCTGCAGATGGCGCTCACGCCCGCCGGGCGTGAGCTGCTGGAACGCTGCGACCCGTTGATCTCGGCGATCGAGGAGGAGATGCTGGGCGCGATTCCCGAGGTGCAGCACGCGCTGTTCCGGCAGAGCCTGGAGCTCGGCTGCGACGCGCTCGGCTGACGGTGGCAGAGGAGGACGGGTGGACGTCGAGGAGTACCTGCGGCACGACGGTCTGGGGCTGGCGGAGCTGGTCGCGACCGGGCAGGTGACGCCCAGCGAACTGCTGGAGACCGCCAGGACCAGGGCGAAGGCGGTCAACCCCGCGATCAACGCGATCGTGGCCTGGCTCGACGACCACGCCGACCAGCGCGTCGCCGGTGAGCTGTCCGGTCCGTTCGCCGGGGTCCCGTTCCTGCTCAAGGACCTGCACCAGGACCTCGCCGGAACCGTCAGCAACGACGGGTGCCGCGCGCTGGCCGGTCGCACGGCCAGCAAGACCGACACCGTCGTGCAGCGCTGGCTCGACGCCGGGCTCGTCATCTTCGGCAAGACCAACACGCCCGAGTTCGGTTCCAAGGGCGTCACCGAACCCGACCTGTTCGGCCCGTCCCGCAACCCGTGGGACGCCCGGCGCACCCCGGGCGGCTCCTCCGGCGGCTCGGCCGCGGCCGTCGCGGCCGGGATCCTGCCGGTCGCCGCCGCCAGCGACGGCGGCGGATCGATCCGAATCCCGGCCGCCTGCAACGGGCTCGTCGGTCTCAAGGCCGGGCGCGGCATGATGCCCACCGGTCCGGTGGAGACCGAGCAGTTCCTGGGCATGGCCACCAACGGCGTCATCTCCCGCACCGTGCGCGACTCCGCCGCCATGTTCGACGCCCTCGTCGGACCGGAACCGATGAGCCCCTACGTCACCGCGTCGCCGGAACGCCCGCTGCTGGAGCAGCTCGACGAGGCGCCGGGCAAGCTGCGCATCGGCTACACGACCCGCTGCGCGCTGCGCG
Source organism: Saccharopolyspora ipomoeae (assembly GCF_029952525.1). Taxonomy (GTDB): domain Bacteria; phylum Actinomycetota; class Actinomycetes; order Mycobacteriales; family Pseudonocardiaceae; genus Saccharopolyspora; species Saccharopolyspora ipomoeae. Next base: position 138,120 of record NZ_JASAOF010000005.1, on the reverse strand, counting down.
AGCAACCGCACCCCGAGGCCGTGCGCGCGGTGGAGCGCTCGGCGGAACTGCTCACCGAGCTCGGCCACGAGGTCGAGGAGGTCGAGCCGCCGCACGACGACCGCCAGCTCGGTCGCGACTTCCTGCTGATGTGGTTCGTCCGGCAGGCCGCCGACGTCGAGCGGATCAAGCGCGAAACCGGCTGCGGCGACGATGGTTTCGAACTCGACACGCTCGTCATGGCCGCGCTGGGCCGGGCGACCGGCGGCATCGCGCTGCACGACGCGCAGGAGCGGCGCCGCGAGCACGTCGCGGCCCTGGCCGACTTCCACACCCGCTACGACCTGTTGCTGACCCCCACCTTGGGCGAGCCGCCGATCGAGGTCGGCTCGCTGGACACCCCGCCCGCGCTGCAGTCGGTGGTCAAGGCGCTGCTGAAGACCCGGACCACCCGCGTGCTCAAGCTGCTGGGGACGGTGGAGCAGATCGTCGACAACAGCCTGCGCTGGGTGCCCTACACCCAGCTGGCCAACCTCACCGGACGCCCGGCGATCAGCCTCCCGCTGCACCGCACCGACGCGAACCTGCCGCTGGGCGTGCAGTTCGTCGGAGCGCCGCGCAGCGAAGGCCTCCTGCTGCGCCTGGCCCGCCAGCTGGAGGTCGCCGCGCCCTGGGCCCAGCCGACGCCGCTGCTGGAAGCGGCCTGACTCAGGTCGGGGTGCGGCGCGGGCCGAGTGCGACGACGCGACTTCATGCTCGCCGACCCGGTTCGGGTCAACGCCGACGGCGATATCGAGGTCTCGGCGCGGCCCGGTCTGGGTGTTGAGCTCGACGAGGACGCCGTCCGGCGTTTCCGGATCGGGTGATCGGCCTGGTGGGTGAGTGTGGTGGGGGAAGTTTTCATGAAGACTTCCCCCACCACTCACCCAGAGGAATTTTCAGTTGAAACTTCCCCCGACGAACCCCGGGCACCCCACCACCAGCACGTTCTCTCGTCGTGGGGTGGGTGAGGTGTCATTTGAAACCTCGGTTTGGGGACTTGGGGAGGGAAGTTTTCATGAAAACTTCCCCCACCACACTCACCCGAGTCCCCACCGGATGGTGATCGTCAGTGCAAGGTGTTCAGGGCGTCCTTGGCGAACGGGACGAGCTCGTGCTGGCGGTCGCCGAGGACCTTGTCCGACCACTCGGGGTCGGCCAGCAGCGCGCGACCGACCGCGACCAAGTCGAACTCGTCGCGCTCGAAGCGCTCCAGCAGCCGCTCGATGCTCTCCACCGAGGCGCCCTTGGTGCCCAGCGTCTCCGGCTCGAACTGGGCGTCCAGGCCGACCGAACCGACGGTGATGACCGGCTTGCCGGTGAGCTTCTTGGTCCAGCCGGCGATGTTGAGCTCCGAACCGGACTCGGGGAACTCCGGCTCCCAGTAGCGGCGGCCGGAGGCGTGGAACGCGTCGACACCGGCGTCCGACAGCGGCGCGAGGATCTCGGCGAGCTCGTCGGGGTCGGTGGCCAGCTTGGCGTCGTAGTTGTGCGCCTTCCACTGCGAGAACCGCAGCACCACCGGGAAGTCCGGCGACACGCGCTCGCGGACCGCCTTGACGATGTCGGTGGCGAACTTGGTGCGCTCGACGTGGTTGCCGCCGTAGGCGTCGGTGCGCTTGTTGGTGCGCTCCCACAGGAACTGGTCGATGAGGTACCCGTGCGCGCCGTGCAGCTCGATGCCGTCGAAGCCGATCCGCTCGGCGGCCCAGGCGGCCTCGGCGAAGGCGTTGATCAGGTCGTCGATGTCGGACAGCGTCAGCGGCGAACCGGCTCCCGGGGTGCCGTCCATGCCGATCCCCGACGGGCCGACGACCGGCGCGTCCTTGAACGGACCCGCACCGGCCGGGCGCTGGATGCCCACGTGCCACAGCTGCGGCATGATCTTGCCACCCGCGGCGTGCACGTCCTTGACCACGCGCGCCCACCCGGCCAGCTGCTCCTCGCCGTGGAAGCGGGGGACCCGCGAGCTCATGCCCGCCGAGGCGTGGTCGACGAAGGTGCCCTCGGTGATGATCAGGCCGGTGCCTGCGGCGGCGCGCCGGGCGTAGTAGGCGGCCACGTCCTCACCCGGGATGCCGCCCGGGGACATGGTGCGCGTCATCGGCGCCATCACGATGCGGTTGGGCAGCTCGACCGAGCCGAGCGTGAACGGGCGGGCCAGTGCCTGCGAAGCGCGACTGCTCACAGTGAAGGTCTCCTGTCCTGCGTTCCAGGCGTGACGTCCCGGAGATGAAGTGTGCAAGACAAAGGTACATATTCGATTCAGCTAACTGCAACTATGACAGTCGCTATTCTGGGTTCGTTGCTAGACTGCGGCCTGACCTGCGGACGGAGGTGGAAGACGTGCTCGACATCCGGTTCTGCCGCGCGCTTCAGGTGATGATGCGGCTGGCGATCGCGGCCGAGGAGGGCTCCGAGGTGCGCAGTTCCACCCAGTTCGCCGAGGAGCTGAGCACCAACCCGAGCCTCGTGCGCAAGCTCCTCGTCCCGCTGCACAACGCAGGACTCGTGATCTGCACGAAGGGTCGCGGCGGCGGCGCCCGGCTCGGCCGCCCCGCCGAGGAGATCACCCTCGCCGACATCTACCGCTGCGCGGTCGGCGACAAGCCCCTCTGGGCCCGCTCGCCCGACGGCGAGCACGTCTGCATGGTCGCCGCCCGCACCGGCGAGTTCTTCGCCAACCTCACCGCCGAAGCCGAACGCGCCGTTCTCGCCTCCCTGGGCGACCGCACCCTCGCCGACAGCGTCCGCGAGATCCGCGCCCTCGACTCCGAACCCGCCCACCGCTGACCGCGGAAGTCCCCGATCTCGATGGAAGTCGGGGACCTGATTTCAATGGAGATCGGGGATCCGGCTTCCATTGAAATTCGGTCACCCCGGTGGCGGTCCGGGGTCAGGGGGTGGTGTGGCGGTAGCCCTGGACCGCTACTCGGGCCGCTCGGGCTGATTTTCTGACGACCAGGGCCGGGGTGTAGCCGTGCTTGGTGAAGACCCCGTTGAGCCAGAAGGTGCCGTAGCCGTGGGCTTGGGTGAACAGCTGCTCCATGAGCTCCAGGGCGTCGGCGGGGGCGGCCACCCGCATGGTGCGGAGGAGGAGCTGGTCGGTGAGGCGGCGGGTCTGGTCGTGCAGGTCCGCGTAGCGGGGGCCTTGGAGGACCTCGGCGTTGATGAGGTCCATGCCGACTCGCTGGCGGATGAGGTAGCCGGTGTAGGCGCCCGCGGCGGCCGCGAGGCCCTCGACGGGGTCGTCGTGCTCACCGGCGGCCCGCTCGACCTCGTCGGCGAGCTGGTGGGCGACCTCGGTGGCCACGGCGGCGACCAGGCTGTCGCGGTCCGGGAAGTGCCGGTAGGGGGCGCCGGGGCTGACCTTGGCGCGGCGGGCGATCTCGGCGACGGAGAAGCCGTCGACGCCGCGCTCGGCGATCAGGTCCAGCGCGACCCGCACGAGCTCGGCGCGCAGATCACCGTGGTGGTACTTCCCGGTCATGTCCTGGATCACATCTCTCGTTCGGAATATGTAAGACCCCTCTTACGTCTCGATGTAAGAAGGCTCTTACATCGAGGGCCCGTGCACAAGCTGTTCCATGGAGGGTTCATGAGCACGATCACGAACGCTATCGCCGTTCCGTCCCCGGGGGCACCCCTGGAGCAGACGACGATCACGCGACGTGACCTGCGGCCGAACGACGTTCTGATCGACATCGCCTACGCCGGCATCTGCCACAGCGACATCCACCAGGCCCGCGAGGACTGGGGCACCGCGATCTTTCCGATGGTCCCGGGGCACGAGATCGCCGGAACCGTGGCCGCCGTCGGCTCCGAGGTGACCAAGTACCAGGTCGGCGACCGCGTCGGCGTGGGCTGCATGGTCGACTCCTGCGGCGAGTGCGAGTACTGCCAGGCCGGCACCGAGCAGTTCTGCGTCAAGGGCAACGTCCAGACCTACAACGGCGTCGGCTTCGACGGCGAGAACACCTACGGCGGCTACAGCCGGCAGGTCGTGGTCAAGGACTCGTTCGTCTGCGGCATCCCGGAGGGCATCGGCCTCGACGTCGCCGCCCCGCTGCTGTGCGCCGGCATCACCACCTACTCGCCGCTGCGCCAGTGGGGCGCGGGCTCCGGCAAGAAGGTCGCCGTCGTCGGCCTGGGCGGCCTCGGCCACATGGCCGTCAAGCTCGCCGCCGCGATGGGCGCCGAGGTGACGGTGCTGAGCCAGAGCCTGAAGAAGCAGGAGGACGGCCTCAAGCTCGGCGCGAAGGACTACTACGCGACCAGCGACGAGTCGACCTTCGAGACCCTCGCCGGCCGCTTCGACCTGATCCTCAACACCGTCTCGGCCGAGCTGCCGGTCGACTCCTACCTGAGTCTGCTGCGGGTCGGCGGTGCGATGGTCAACGTCGGTGCCCCGGGCACCCCGCTGTCCTACAGCGCCTTCTCGCTGATCGGCGGCAACAAGTCGCTGGCCGGCTCGATGATCGGCGGCATCGCCGAGACCCAGGAGATGCTGGACTTCTGCGCCGAGCACGGCATCGGCGCGGAGATCGAGACCATCTCCGCCGACCAGGTCAACGAGGCCTACGAGCGCGTCACCGGCAGCGACGTGCGCTACCGCTTCGTCATCGACACCGCCACCATCGGCGCCTGACGCCGCACGGCTGGGCAAGGCCCCGGGCGACGCCGAACACGGGACGCGGCGTCACCCGGGGTCTCGTGCTATTCGGGCCGGTAGACGTGCAGCGCCCCGTCCCGGGCGGCGAAGGCGAAAGTGCGCCCGGTGACCGAGACCTCGCCGTCGCGGGCCAGCGCCACCGGCGGTCCGAGCACCTCCACCCGCACCCGGTCGCACTCCTGCTGGACGTAGGCGCGGTTCTGGAACAGCGCCCCGGTCAGCGCTCCCGCCACGAACCGGGCGCGCGAGAACGGCAGGTCCGCGCGGATGTAGCGGAGGTCCAGCACGCCGGTGTCCAGCCTGGGCCGCCACGTCGGAGCCAGCCCCTTGGGCTGATAACCGTTGCTGCCGACGAACATCAGCCAGATCCGGTGCCGAGAACCGTTGATCCTCACCGGGATCGGCTTCGCGCTGGCCAGCACCCGCACCAGCGCGGCCGCTCCGGCCGGCCACTTGCCCCAGCGCGGCGCCCACTTCGCGCGCAGCCGCACCACGTCCGGGTAGCCGCCGAGGCTCGCGGTGTTGACGAACCACCGCTGCGGCAGGTCGTCGACCAGCACCGTTCCCAGGTCGACGTTGACCGCCGAACCGGTGCGCAGCGCGCGGAGCGAGTCGGCGACGTCGATGATCCCGAGGTCGCGGGCGAAGTGGTTCAGCGTTCCGCTCGGCACCACCAGCAGCGGCAGCCCGCGCGTGGCCGCCACCGCCGCGGCCGCCGCGACGCTGCCGTCACCTCCGGCGACGCCCAGGGCCTTGGCCCCGCCGGTGGCGTCGAGGTGCGCGTGCAGCTGCTCGGCCAGGTCCCGGCCGGGGATCGGGTGCACGAGTTCTGCGCGCGGGAGCAGCCGGGCGAGCTCGCACGAGGGATCGCGGCTCCCGGAAGCCGGGTTGACCAGCAGGACCAGGCCCTCGCCGCGCTCGATCGCGGCGGTGCGCGCGCTGGGGCGGGCGAGGCTGGGCGTGGCCGGGCGGACCGGCCACCAGCGGTGGGTGGCCACGGCGACGCCAGTGCCGATCGCGGCGCCGACGAGCACGTCGGTGGGCCAGTGCACGCCGGTGTGCACGCGCGAGTACGCCACGGCCCCGGCCAGCGGGAGCAGCGCGAGGCCCAGCCGGGGCGATTCCATCGACACCGCTGCGGTGAAGGCGGCGGCCGAGGCCGCGTGGCCGGACGGGAACGACGAGGACGACGGCGGCGCGGAGAGCCGCCGGTGCTCGGGCAGCAGGTCCGCGGCCGGTCGCCTGCGCGGCAGCAGCGGTTTGCCGATCCCGTTGGTGATGGCGCTGCTGAACGCGATCGCACCGGCTCCGCGCAGCGCGGCGCGCCGGGTCCGCCCTCGCCGGGTCGCCAGCAGCGCGGCCAGACCGAGCCAGAGCTTGCTGTGGTCGGCGAGGTGGGTGAGCCGCCGCAGCGCGGGATCGGCGTTGCTGCGCGGCCAACCTGCGGTGCTCAGCACGAAGTCGTGGTCGGCGGACTTCAACCGCCGGACCGCGCTGCGCACGCCGAGCACGTCGTTCCCTAGTCGGCGCGGGCGCCGGTGTCGCGGAAGATGACCCAGCGCATCGCGCTGTACATGTAGACCGCCTCGCACATCCCCGCGATGAGCCGCGAGAGGTGGTACTGCGTGCCGAGCGCGGCCAGCCCGGAGCCGAGGCCGAGGATGAACAGCAGGTAGTTGAGCGCCACCGCCACGGCGTAGAGCCCGGCCTGCGGCCCGACGGGCGCGTGCGAGCGGAAGTTCAGCGCCCGGTTGAGCAGGAAGCTGGCGGTGAAGGCGATCAGGTAGGCGACGGTGAAGGCCACCGGCACCGGCCAGTGCAGCGCGCTGCGGAACAGGGTGAGCAGCAGCAGGTCGAGGGCGAAGGTGGAGCCGTTGATCAGCGCGAAGCCCAGGAAGCTCGGCGCGACGACGCGGGAGAGCCCGAAGGGGAGTCTTCGAGTCACCGCCTCCATGGCGGTGTGGAAGCGCTGCCCGGGGGAGCGCGGGGACTGCGGTGCGATCGGCTCGGCCTCTTGCCCGGCGGTCATGGCGCAACGATGACATGTCCGGATGAACGCGACTCGGCGAGGGTGCGCCGGTCTCGCGATGGCGTGGTCTGTGGGTTCAGTGAAAAGTGAAATGAATTCGCGTTGTTCGGGGTGGGCGAAGTTCTCATGAAAACCGCATTAACAGTCCACAGAGGAATCCGAATTCGATTCGATGATCGTTCTGCGTTCAACGACCCCGATGTGAAGATCGACATCGGATGGCGCATACTGGAATCGCGGCAGCGCGTGCTCTCCTGCCCGAAACCTTTCTGCCCTTTGCCTACTCGTCACTGGTGAGAACTGTGTCCAAGCACGCCCAGCCCCGCCCCGAAGCCGGCATGACCCGGATCGCCGAAGGCGGGCGCACCTGTCCGGTCCCGTCCGACATGATCGCCCTGCACGGCCCGTGGGGCACCCGCCGCGCCAAGCGCCCGATGGTCAACACCGGCGTGGTGACCGCGGACGTCGCGGTCCGCGCCTGAACGCTCGATGTCCGTGGTCCCGCTGCTCGGCGGTGCGGGCTGCCGGGGTGGTTCGCGCTGCTCGCGGCTGCGCCGCTTGCGCGAGGCCTCGTGGGGACATCACCCGTAGGTGCGGTTCGTGACCCGGCGGAGGTAGAAAGGACGCCATCGGTGTCCTCGAACTTCGCAGGAGGCGGACCATTCGCATCGAGCGGCCTGTCACCAAAGCGGCCCTGGTGGTCAACGTGCACTCGCGCACCGGGGGCAAGGCCTACGCCTACGCCCTGGAGCGGCTGCGCGAGCTCGGCGTCCCGCTGGGTGCCACCTACCCGCTGAACGATCCGTCGCGGCTCGTGGAGACCGTCGACTCGGCGGCCCGGAGCGGCCACGACCTCATCATCGTCGGCGGTGGCGACGGCAGCGTCAGCTCGGTGGTCGACTGCCTCGCCCACCGCGACGTGCCGCTCGGGCTGCTGCCGCTGGGCACCGCGAACGACTTCGCGCGCACCATGCACATCCCCGACGACCTCGACGGGGCCTGCCGGACGATCCTCGGCGCCCACATCGTCGACGTCGACCTGGGGCTGTGCGGGGACAACTACTACGTCAACCGCGCCTCGGTGGGCATCGGGGCGGAGGTCGCGCAGGCCATGTCGCCGCGGCTGAAGCGCTTCGTCGGCCCGCTGGCCTACCCGGTGGCCACCGCCAAGGCGTTCCTCAAGCACCGGCCGTTCGCCGCTACGCTGCGCTTCCCCGACGGCGACCACGCCGACGTCGGCTACGACCGGCTGCTGCAGATCTCGGTGGCCAACGGGCGCTACTTCGGCGGCGGGCAGGTGGCCGCCAGCGACTCGGGCATCGACGACGACGCCCTGGACATCACCGTGCTCCGGCAGGGCAACATCCGTCAGCTCGCCGGGGTCGTGCGCGGGCTCAAGACCGGCGCGCCCAACGACCAGATCGAGCAGTTCCGCACCCGGAAGGTCGAGGTCGTCACCGACGAGCCGCAGCCGATCAACATCGACGGCGAGGTCGTCTCCAGCACGCCGCAGACGTTCAGCGTCGCCCGCAACGCCCTGCACGTCGTCACGCCGAAGACCTGGACCGACGGCGAGGCGCCGGAGTAGATCAGGTGTAGGGCGACGGGGTCGGCAGGTCGCCGAGCAGCGCGTACCTGCCGACCTCGACCCGCTTGTAGGCGACCGGGTCGTGCAGGCTGTGGGTGCGCAGGTTGCGCCAGTGCAGGTCCAGACCGACCGCGTTCGCGGTGGCGCGAGCACCGGTGAGCTCGAAGATCCGGTTGGCGACCTCCAGCCCGACGTCGATCGTGCGCTGCTTGGCCGCCGACACGAGAACCGCTGCGCGGCCCCGCATCTCGCGCGTCACCGAGTCGCGGTCGGAGTGCAGCAGCTGCGCCAGGCTCGCCCCGGCGGTGTCGGTGAGCGTCTCCGCGGCCCACAGCTTCGACTGCAGGTCGCCGTAGCCCTCCAGGACGTAGAACTCCTCGGTGCCGGAGTTCTTGCCCTCGCCGCCGTAGGGCCAGGCGCGGGTGTGCCCGCGCGTGTAGGCGACCCCGGCGCGCAGCGCGGCCTGGGCGATGCCGAGGTAGAGGTTGGCGAAGACCAGGTGCAGCGCGGGCACGTGCAGGGTGCTGAAAGCCGAGGCATGGAAGCGCTTGTCGACGTATCCGGCGGCGGCCGACCACGGCACCCGCACGTCGGTGATCTCCACGCTGCCGGACACGGTCAGCCGCTGCCCGAGGTTGTCCCAGTCGTCGCCGAAGGTGATCCCGTCCTGCCGGGCGGGCACGACCGTGAACACGCTCTGGCCACCGGGTTCCAGCGTGCCCTCCACGACCAGCAGGTCGGAGACCTTGGCGCCGGTGGAGAAGGACTTCTTCCCCCGGTAGAGCAGCGTTTCGCCCTCGTCGGCGACGATCAGGTCGTGGTCGCGCGGGTTGACCACTCCGCCGAAGAAGTGCGCGTGGGTCGTGTAGAGCGCGTCGACCTCGGTGATCTGCGCGGGCGTGCCGACCAGCCGCATCGCCCACGCCCAGACGTAGTGGTGGCCGAGCAGCTGGCCGATCGAGCCGTCCCCGGCGGAGACCTCGCGGACCACGCGGCAGGCGGTGGTCCAGTGCTGCGCGCCGCCGCCGTGCTCGGCCGGTCCGAGCAGGGTGACCAGTCCGGATTCCTTGAGCAGGCGGATTTCCGCGGTCGGCGGCGCCCCCTCGCGGTCGCGCTGCACCGCGTCGGCGGCCAGAACTCGGGCCACCGCACGGGCTCTCGCGATCCACTCTTCGGGCGTCGACGGCTTGGGCTGATCGGCCCAGCGCGGAATCTCGTTGCTGCTCAAGGCCATCCTCTCCGAGGAGTCCAGGGGCCCGGCGTCCGACATGACCGCCGGCGACGCGAAAACGCCACGACGCCAAGCACGATAGCGCCTGCGCGGAACGCGTCCGGACGGGGTGAGTCCGGTTCGCTCCGCGGCGGACTCCGCGTCTGGTGTGTCGCCGAGCGGCACGATCACCGGCGACGGGCTTCTGGGGCCGGTTCGAGGGCATCACCGCCGGTGAGATCGGCAACGACCCCGACGAGCGGTGCCGCTGCGGACCCGGCTGCGACCTGTTGCGGGAAACCGGAGAAAAGGACTCCACTCGTGATCGTTTGCGCTGGTCATCAGGGATGCGGATGGCCAGGGGGCGAAGCCGGATCATCCGTACGGGTTAGCCTGGTCGGGGTTCGCCGAGTGGAAGGGTTCTGCGTGACGGAGGTGGGAGCGCTGCTGGCCGGCCGGTACCGGCTGGAGCGGCGGCTGGGCAGCGGCGGCATGGGCGTGGTGTGGCTGGCCACCGACGAGCTGCTGCAGCGCCCGGTCGCGGTCAAGCAGCTCAGCGCCGCCGAGGGCGCCAGCCCGGAGGTGGCCGAGGAGGCGCGGCAGCGCGCCATGCGCGAGGGCCGCCTCGCCGCACGCCTGCACCACCCGAACGCCGTGGCGGTGCACGACGTCACCGAGCACGACGGCTTCCCCGTGCTGATCATGGAGTACCTGCCCTCCCGCAGCCTCTCCGAGGTGCTGGCGGAGAAGGGGCGGATGACCCCGGGCAAGGTCGCGAGCATGGGGGCGCAGGCGGCCGCAGCGCTGGAGGCCGCGCACGCCGCCGGCATCACCCACCGCGACATCAAGCCCGGCAACGTCCTGCTCGGCGACGACGGCACCGCCAAGATCACCGACTTCGGCATCTCGCACGCCGCCGACGACGTGTCGGTCACCCGCACCGGCGTCATCGCCGGAACGCCCGCCTACCTGTCGCCGGAGGTCGCGCGCGGGCAGTCGCCGACCCCCGCTTCCGACGTCTACTCGCTGGGCGCGACGCTGTACGCGGCGGTGGAGGGCGTGCCCCCGTTCGGCGAGGACGCGACGAACTCGATCGCCCTGCTGCACGAGGTCGCCGCCGGCCGGTTCCGGCCGCCGCAGCTGGCCGGGGTGCTGGCGCCGGTGCTGAGCCGGATGCTGCACGTCGATCCCGCGCAGCGGCCGACGCCGGCCCAGGCCGCCGAGGCGCTGCGGGCCGTGGGTTCCGGCGCGCCGAACCCGCTGCCGGAGCCCGATCTCACCCAGCCGATGAGCCGGGTCGAGGACACGGCGCTGGTCGGCGCGGTGGACAACGGCACCCGGCTGGACAACGCGCCCGTGGCCCCGCCGAGGCGTTCGCGCCGCTGGATCTACCTGACCGCCGGTGCCGTCACCGCCGCGGTGCTGGTCGCGCTGGCGTTCCTGCTGCCCTCCGGTGACCAGCAGCAACAGCAGCAGACGGCCTCGCCCGCCGAGCTCGAACGCGTCGTGTCCGACTACTACGCGTTGCTGCCCGAACACCCGGCCAACGCCTGGACCCGGTTGGGCACCGGCCTGCAGGCGCAGGGCCGCTCCGGCTACGAGGCCTTCTGGTCGAGCGTGTCGGAGGTCCAAGTGGTCGAGCCGCCGACGGTCACCGGCCGCAACGCCGTGCGCATCGGGATCGTGCTGGTCATGCCCGACGGCACGCGCATCACCGAGCACCACCAGCTCGGTCTGCGCGGTGCGCGGCAGCCGCTGATCGAGTCCGACTCGGTGGTCGATTCGTCGACGAGCTCGCCGCCCCCGCCGCCCGCGCCGGTGGAGAAGCCGCAGCCGCCGAACCCGGGCGAGCACAGGCCGGGCAAGGGCAACGAGCACAAGGACGAGCCGGGCAAGAAGGGCTCGGACAACTGAGCGCTGCGCGGGGAGTCGTGCGCACGTTGCTGGTCGACAACCACGACTCCTACACCTACAACCTGTTCCACCTGCTGGCCCGGGTCAACGGGTGCGAGCCGCACGTCGTCACCAACGACGCCGCCGGGGACCTGGATCTCGACGAGTACGACAACATCGTCCTCTCGCCCGGTCCCGGGAGCCCGGAGCGCGCGCGGGATTTCGGCATCTGCGCGGAACTCCTCCGGCGGGCGACCGCGCCGGTGCTGGGCGTGTGCCTGGGGCATCAGGGCCTGGCCGTCAGCGAGGGCGCGCGCGTGGTCCCCGCGCCGGCGGCGCGGCACGGGCACCTCACCCGCGTCCGGCACGACGGGGACGCGATGTTCGCCGGTATCCCGGCCGACTTCGGGGCCGTGCGCTACCACTCGCTGTGCGTGGCCGAACCGGTGCCCGAGGAGCTGCTGGTGACCGCGCGGGCCGAGGACGGCGTGGTGATGGCGTTGCGGCACCGGGACCTGCCGCGCTGGGGAGTGCAGTTCCACCCGGAGTCGGTCGAGTCCGAGCACGGCGAGCGGCTGCTGGCCAACTTCCGCGACCTCGCTCCCGGCCGAACGGCCCGGCGGAGCGTCTCCGCCCAGCGGACGTCCGCCGCTGGGCGGACTTCCGCTGGGCGCCGTTTTCGCGCCAACGTGGTGGAGCTGGAGGGCGCGGTCGACACCGAGGCCGCGTTCGCGCGGCTGTTCGCCGACTCCGAGCGCGCGTTCTGGCTGGACAGCTCCCGGGTGGAGGAGGGGTTGTCGCGGTTCTCGTTCCTGGGTGACGATTCCGGTCCGCTGAGCGAAACCCTCGTCCACCGGGTCGGTTCCGGTGAACCCGTGCTCGACCGGTTGCAGCGCGAGCTGCGCGACCGGGAGATCGAGGCACCGCCGCTGCCGTTCGACTTCACCGGCGGCTACGTGGGCTACTTCGGCTACGAGCTCAAGGCCGACTGCGGCTCGCCGAACCGGCACCGATCCCCGGCCCCGGACGCGGTGTGGATCTTCGCCGACCGGTTCGTGGCGGTGGACCACCTGCGCGGGCGCACCTACCTGGTGGCGTTGAGCGAGGGGGATCGCGCGGAAGCGGTCGACTGGCTCGCCGGCACCAGCGCCGTCCTGTCGGCTCTGCCACCCGCGGGCGAACCCGGTGACGCCGAGGGCGCGGAGATCGAGCGGGCGCTGGCCCGCGATCGCGCGGCCTACGTGCGCGAGGTGCTGACCTGTCAGGACCACCTGCTGGCGGGGGAGAGCTACGAGATCTGCCTCACCAACGCCGCCGAGCTGCCCGCCGTCGAACCCGCCTGGGAGACCTACCGGCGGTTGCGGCGCCGCAACCCCGCGCCGTACTCGGCGTTCCTGCGCGCCGACGCGGTGGAGGTGGCCTGCTCGTCGCCGGAGCGGTTCCTCAAGATCACCCCGGACCGGGTGGTGGAGGCCAAGCCGATCAAGGGCACCGCGCCGCGCGGGGAGAGCGCCGAGCACGACGCGGAGATCCGCCGCGAGCTGGCCGCCGATCCGAAGACGCGGGCCGAGAACCTGATGATCGTCGACCTGATGCGCAACGACCTCGGCCGGGTCTGCGAGGTCGGCTCGGTGCACGTGCCCGAGCTGATGGCGGTGGAGACCTACGAGACGGTGCACCAGCTGGTCTCCACCGTGCGCGGCACGCTGCGCGCCGAGCGCGACGTGATCGACTGCGTGCGCGCCTGCTTCCCCGGCGGCTCGATGACCGGGGCGCCGAAGCGGCGGACGCTGGAGCTCATCGACGAGATCGAGGACCGGGCGCGCGGCGTGTACTCCGGCGCGATCGGCTACCTGGGGTGCTCGGGCGCGGCCGATCTCAACATCGTCATCCGCACGATGGTCCTCGTCGACGGCCGCTGGCGGATCGGCGCCGGGGGCGCGATCGTGCTGGGTTCGGATCCGGAGGCCGAGTTCGACGAGATGCTGCTCAAGGCCGCCGCACCGGCACGGGCGCTGCCGTCAGTCGGGGACGCGCGTGGCGGTGGCCAGCAGCGCCGCGGCCGGGCCGGTGAGCTGCAGCCCTGAGCGCCACACGGCGTGCAGCGGTCGCCGCAGGTCCATCTCGGCGACCGGGACCTCCACCAGCCGGTGCTCGGCGAGGTCGGTGGCGGCGGCCAGGACGCTGAGCACCGCGGGTCCGGCCCCGGCGACGACGGCGTTGCGCACGGCGGTGGTCGAGCTGAGCTCCAGCAGCGGCGCCACCGGTGTCGCGCCGACCTCGGCGAGCGCGCGGTAGAGCTTCTCGCGGGTGCCGGAGCCGTGCTCGCGCACGATCAGCGGGGTCGCGGCGAGCTCGCTGGGCGTCAGCGGCCGCCGCAGCCGCGACCAGGGGTGTCCGGGCGGGACGATGACGATCATGCGGTCGCCGGTCAGGTAGCGCACCGACACGCCATCGGGCGGGTCGGGGGCCTCGATGAAGCCGAGATCCGCCTGCCCGTGCCGGACGGACTCGGCCACGGCGGCGGAGTTGGTGACGTCGAGTTCGAGGTGCACCTCCGGCAGCGCCTCGCGCAGCCTGCTGATCCAGCGCGGCACCAGGTACTCGGCGACGGTCATGCTCGCGGCCACCCGAAGCTTGGACTCCTGCTGAGCGCGCAGCGCCCGCACGCCGTTCATCAACCCGTCGACGTGGGCGAGGACTTCGCGGGCCCAGCCGCACACCATCTCCCCGGCCGGAGTGGTGGTGCAGCCCTGCCGGGTGCGTTGCAGCAGGTCCAGGCCGAGTTGGCGTTCGAGCCGGTTGAGCCGCTTGCTGGCCGAGGGCTGGCTGATGCGCAGCTCGGCGGCGGCGGCCCCGATGCTGCCCAGCTCGCCGACGAGCACGAGCAGGCGCAGCGATTCCGGATCGGGGGCGGTCATGCCCGAAGGATAGGTCGTGGACCCGATGTCAGGGCAGCGGGCATTCCGCAGGGCTATGACGACCTGCGCGGGTGATGGCTACCGGATCAGCGGCCGCTGAGCGAGGCTGATCATCGTGAAGACGTTGACCGGCACCGATTCCGCCCTGCTCCCGGGGATCGCGCTCACCGGCGCGGCCGTCGCGGTGGCGCTGGCGGTGTCGTGGCTGGTCCCGGCGCTGAGCGCGCTGACCGTCGCGGTCGTGCTGGGCGCGGTGGTCGGCAACCTCCCACGACTGCCCGGGGGAGCGCGCTCCGGCCTGACGTGGGTGGCGCGGGTGCCGCTGCGGGCGGGCGTGGTGCTGCTGGGCCTGCAGCTGAGCATCGGCCAGCTGCTCGGCCTGGGGGCGGGCACGGTGCTGGCGGTGCTGATCACCGTGGCCGCGACCTTCGCCGGGACGCTGTGGCTGGGCAGGCTGCTGGGCGTCTCGCGAGGGCTGTCGCTGCTGGTCGCGACCGGGTTCTCGATCTGCGGGGCCTCGGCGGTGGCGGCGGTGGAGGGCGTGGTCGACCGCGAGGACGAGGACGTCGCGACCAGCGTGGCGATGGTGACGGTGTTCGGCACCGTGGCGATGGTCGCGCTGCCCATCACCTTCGCCGCCACGGGCGTCGGCGCCGATCTCGGCGGTCGGATCGCCGGGGCGGGCGTGCAGGAGGTCGCGCAGGTCGTGGCCGCCGCCTCGCCGCTGGGCGCCTCGGCGGTCGCGCTGGCGGTGGTGGTCAAGCTCAGCCGCGTGGTGCTGCTCGCGCCGCTGGTGACCGGGGTGAGCCTGCTCGGCCGGCGTCGGACGACGGGGGCGCGGCCGCCGATCATGCCCCTGTTCGTCGCCGGGTTCCTGGTGACCGTGGCGCTGCGCAGCAGCGGGGTGCTGCCGGAGTTCGTCGTCGACGCCTCGCGGCCGGTGACCACGCTGCTGCTCGCGGCCGCGCTGTTCGCGCTGGGCACGGCGGTGCGGGTGGAGGCGCTGCTGCGCACGGGCCCGCGCGCGTTCGCGCTGGGGACCTGCTCGACGATCCTGGTGGTCGCGCTGGCGACCACGACGATGGGCCTGCTCAGCCAGTAGCGGGCAGCAGTGCGCGCAGGGCGCAGTCGGCCGCGGTGGCGAGCTCGTCGAGGCCCATGCCGGTGCGACCGAGCGCGACGATGCCGAGCTGGGCGGCCAGCACGGCCCGGGCCAGTTCCTCGGCGTCCGCGTCGGCGTTCACGTCGCCTTCGCGCTGGGCGCGTTCGAGCGCCTCGGTCAGCAGCCGGGTGGTGGCCGCGTAGCTGCGGCGGGCCTCGGCGGCGACGTCGGGCATGCTCACGGCCAGCTCGGCGGTGGTGTTGGCCAGCAGGCAGCCGCGCCGGGCGGCCGCCGCGTCGCAGCTCGGGCCGCGCACGAAGTCGCGGACGAAGTCCACTCCCCGCTCGGCCGAGGCCAGGCGTTCGCGGAGCATCCGGTCGTTGGCCTCGTCGTAGTCGCGCAGCACGCGCAGGAACAGGGCCCGCTTGTCGCCGAACGCGCCGTAGAGGCTGCCCTTGCCGAGCCCGCTCGCGCGCATGAGGTCGTCCAGCGACGTCGCCGCGTAGCCCTTGTCCCAGAACTCCCGGCGGACCGCCGCGACGACACCGGCTTCGTCGAACTCCCGGGGGCGTGGCACGGCACGAGAATACGTCTTCTTGACCGAGCGGTCCAGAACGGGCAGAGTTGTGGACGGAATGGTCCATAACTTTGGGGAGGTGGGCGGCGTGGCCGTCCTGCAGGGCAAGGTCGCCGTGGTCACCGGCGGCAGCAGCGGAATCGGGCTGGCGATCGCGCGGGCGTTCCGCGACGAGGGCGCGACGGTGTTCATCACCGGCCGCCGGAAGGAAGCGCTCGACGAGGCGATCGCCGAGCTGGGCGAGGAGGTGGCGGCCGTGGTCTGCGACTCCTCGAAGCCCGCCGATCTCGCCGCCCTCTACGAGACCGTCCGCGAGCGGGCCGGGCACGTCGACGTCGTGGTCGCCAACGCCGGCATCGGCATCGACGCGCCGTTCGGCGAGGTCACCGAGGAGCAGTTCGACGCCCTGTTCGGCGTCAACGTCAAGGGAACCGTCTTCACCGTCCAGAAGGCGCTGCCGCTGCTGCGTCCCGGCGCGTCGATCATCCTCACCGGATCGACCGCCGCCACGCACCCGCAGCCCGGCCTGGAGATCTACGCGGCCACCAAGGCCGCGGTGCACCACCTGGCGCGCGGCTGGGCGCACAGCTCGGGGCAGCGCGAGTTCCGGGTCAACGTGGTCTCACCCGGCATGGTCCCCACGCCGGGCCTGCTGGAGCTCGTCGACGCCGAAACCCGGGAGCAGGCCCAGCAGGTGATCCCGCTGGGGCGTCACGGCAAGCCCGAGGAGATCGCGGCCGCCGCGGTCTTCCTCGCCTCAGACGCCGCGAGCTACGTCAACGGCTCGGTTCTCGCCGTCGACGGGGGAGTCGCGCAGGTCTGATTCGGATCGGGGCCTCCGGGCCGGGTCGCGCGACCCGGCCCGGAGGCCCCGTCCGTTCCGCGATGTCCGAGATGTCGTGCGTCCGCTGGATGAGATCCCCGGTCCGGCTGTTGACACCCCGGCGGGGCACTGCTGCCATGTGGGAGTGACTTCCACGGAGCCGCTGACCAAGCGCCGCCACGTCGACCTCGTTCGCGTGGCCGCGCAGGCGTGTCGCGCTCGCTGATCGACAGCACCTCCTCTTCTTCACCTCTCGCGCCGCGGCCGCACGCGTTCCCGTGCCGCCGCGCGCCGATTCCCGCTGCCTTCGAGGAGCTTCCGGATGGCACCCACCTCCACCGCACCCGTGGCCGCCGTGCTGCGCGACGACGCCGAGGCGCTCGGCCAGGCCCGCCGGCTCGCCGAGTCCTTCGCCGTCGAGGCCGCCGAGCGCGACCGGGACCGCCGCCTGCCGCGCGCCGAGCTCGACGAGCTCTCCGCCAGCGGCCTGCTGGCGATCACCGTGCCCGCCGACCACGGCGGTGCCGACGTCGGCACCCGCACCCTGCTGGAGGTGTTCCGGCTCGCGGCCGCCGACCCGAGCATCGCGCAGATCCCGCAGAACCACTTCGCCTTCGTCAACGTCCTGCGCGAGAACGGCACACCGCAGCAGCAGGAGTTCTTCTTCGCCGAGCTGCTGGCGGGCAAGCGGCTCGGCAACGCCCAGTCCGAGGTCGGCAGTCGAACCGCGCAGGACATCCGGACCAGGCTGAGGGCCACCGGCGAAGGCGATTTCCTCCTCACCGGCAAGAAGGGCTACTCCACCGGAGCGCTGCTCGCGCATTGGATCCCGGTGGTGGCCAAGGACACCGCCGACCGCCTCCAGGTCGCCTACGTGCCGCGCGACGCCGACGGCGTCACCGTCATCGACGACTGGGCGGGCATGGGGCAGCGCACCACCGCCAGCGGCACCGTCGAGCTCGACCAGGTGCGGGTGCCCGCCGACCGGATCGTGCCGCACCACCTGACCTTCCAGCGCCCGCAGCTGCACGGCGCGCTGTCGCAGGCCCAGCACGCCGCGATCGACGTCGGCATCGCCGGTGGGGCGCTGGCCGAGGCCGCCGAGTTCGTCCGCACCCGCAGCCGCCCGTGGGGCGAGTCCGGTGTGGACACCGCCGCCGAGGACCCGCTGACGATCCAGCGGTTCGGCGAACTGGGCATCCGGGTGCGCGCCGCCGAAGCGCTGCTGGAGAAGGCGGGTTCGGCGATCGACGAGGCGCGGGCCGACCTGACCGACGACTCCGCCGCCGCGGCCTCGATCGCGGTGGCCGCGGCCAAGGCCTTCGCCGACGGCGCCGCCATCGAGGTGGCCGATGCGCTGTTCGAGGTCTCGGGCGCCCGCTCCAGCCTCGACTCGGCCAACCTCCACCGGCACTGGCGCAACGCGCGCACCCACACCCTGCACGACCCGGTGCGCTGGAAGATCCAGCACGTCGGTCGCTACACCCTCAACGGGACGTTCCCGCCCCGGCACGGCCACATCTGATCGCGAAACGAGGACCACCATGCTGATCGAAGAGCAGGACGTGGCGCTGGCCGCCGTCGCCGCGGGCGAGACCGTCGTCGTGCACGGCGCCGGTGACGAGGGCGGGATCGTGTTCCCCGCCTCCCGGGCCGACGTCGCGGGCACCGCCTTCGCCGTCCGGCACTCGTCGGGCTTCCTGTGCGTCGCGCTGCCCGAAAGCCGCTGCGACGCACTGGAACTCCCGCCCGTCGCCGCTCGCGCCCGGCGGGAGGCCGGGACGACGGTGTGCGTCACCGTCGACGCCGCCGTCGGCGTGACCACCGGTATCTCCGCCGCAGACCGGGCGCGTGCCGCCCGCGTGCTCGCCGACCCCGGCGCGGTCGCCGCCGACCTGACCCGGCCAGGTCACCTGGTGCCCGTCGCCGTCGACCTCGACCACCCGCGGCCGAGCCTCGCCCGAGCCGCGCTGCGACTGGTCACCCGGGCCGGGCACGCGCCCGCGGCGGTGTTCGCGCACCTGGTCAGCCCGGCCGACGAGACCCGCATGGCCACCGGACCGGAACTGCGCGACTTCGCCGCCGACCACGGGCTGACCGCCGTGCCCGCCGATCCGGCCGGGGTCCACCTGACCCGCTGATCTCACCACCCGCACCACGCACGTGCCGGCACGTGCGTCGGTCGACCCTGCCCGAAAACACTTGCGAGGGAGCATCTTCCATGTCCGCCAACGAACCACTCAAGTTCGCCTACTGGGTCCCCAACGTCAGCGGCGGCCTGGTCACCAGCAGCATCGAGCAGCGCACCGAGTTCAGCTACGAGTACAACGAGGAACTCGCGGTGCTCGCCGAGAACAGCGGCTTCGAGTACGCCCTGAGCCAGGTCCGCTACGCCTCCAGCTACGGCGCCGCGCAGCAGCACGACCCTGCCGCCTTCAGCCTCGGCCTGCTCACCGCCACCGAACGGCTGAAACTCATCGTCGCCGCCCACCCCGGGTTGTGGCATCCCGCGATCCTGGCGAAGTTCGGCATCACCGCCGACATCATCTCGCAGGGCCGGTTCGCGGTGAACATCGTCAGCGGCTGGTTCAAGGACGAGTTCACCGGGCTCGGCGAACCGTGGCTGGAGCACGACGAGCGCTACCGCCGGACCGAGGAGTTCATCCGCGTGCTGCGCGGGCTGTGGACCCGGCCGAACTTCGAATTCCCCGGCGACTTCTACCGGATCCACGACTTCAGCCTCCGCCCGCAGCCCTACGACGTGCCCGGCAGACCGCACCCGGAGATCTTCCAGGGCGGCAACTCCACCGCCGCCCGCCGACTCGCCGGGCGCGTGTCGGACTGGTACTTCAGCAACGGCAAGGACTACGACGGCTTCTCCGAGCAGGTCGCCGATGTGCGGAGCTTCGCCGCCGAGAACGACCGCGCGGTGCGCTTCGGGCTCAACGGCTTCGTCATCGCTCGCGACACCGAGGCCGAGGCCCGCGACGTGCTGCGCGAGATCGTCGACAAGGCCGATGTCGGTGCGGTGGAGGGGTTCCGGAAGTCCGTGCAGCAGGCCGGTAACTCCACATCGGACGGCAAGGGCATGTGGGCCGACTCCGAGTTCGCCGACCTCGTGCAGTACAACGACGGATTCCGCACCGGCCTGATCGGCACGCCCGAGCAGATCGCGCACCGCATCGTCGAGTACAAGAAGCGCGGCGCGAACCTGCTGCTGCTCGGATTCCTGCACTACCTCGAAGACGTCGAGCACTTCGGGAAGGAGGTCCTGCCGATCGTCCGCGAACTCGAAGCAGACCTCGACCGCACCGGAGACCCCGTCGGCGTCGGCAACGCCCGCTGAGAACCGGAAGCACCGAGAGAGGGAGGACCATGACCGCCATCGAAACGCGCCGCTTCACCGCGCGCCCCGACACCACCCAGGGCTGGATCGACCGCGCCCGCGAGGTCGCCGGAGTGCTCGCCGAGACCGCGCTGGCCCGCGACCGCGCCAACGAGACCCCGCACGAGGAGGTCCGGCTGCTCAAGGAATCCGGCCTGGTCACCCTGCTCGGACCGCGCGAGCACGGCGGCGCGGGCGAGAGCTGGCGGACCGCCTACCGCGTGATCCGCGAGGTCGCCAGAGGGGACGGCTCGATCGGACAGCTGCTCGGCTACCACTACCTGTGGGCCTGGGCGGCGCGACTGGTGGCCACGCCGGAGCAGATCGCCGAGGTCGAGCAGCTCTACACCAGCAACGAGTTCTTCTTCGGCGGCGCCGTCAACCCGCGCGACGACGACCTCGTCATCACCGATGAGGGCGACACGCTGGTCTACCGCGGCCGCAAATCGTTCTCCACCGGCAGCAAGGTCTCCGACCTGACCGTGCTGGAAGGCGTGCTGGAGGGCACCGACACGCACGTCTTCGCGATCGTGCCCTCCCGGCAGGAGGGGATCGTCTACGGCTCCGACTGGGACAACCTCGGCCAGCGGCTCACCGAGTCCGGCAGCGTGGAGATCAACGGCGTGCGCGTGCCGTGGGCCTCGGCGGCCGGCTTCGTGGACAAGGAGTTCCAGCCGCTGACCTACAACACCCTCAACGTGCCCACCATCCAGCTGGTGTTCACCAACTTCTACCTCGGGATCGCCCAGGCCGCGCTGGACGCCGGGCTGTCCTACACCTCCCAGCACACCCGGGCCTGGCCCTACGGCGGGGACAACAAGGACTCCGCGGGCGAGGAGTTCTACCTGCTGGACGGCTACGGCGACCTGCAGGCCAAGCTGTGGGCGGCCGAGGCGCTGGTGGACAAGGCGGGCGAGGAGATCTCGGCGGTCCTGCACGCCGAGCGCGAGGCGCTCACCGAGCAGCAGCGCGGTGACGTCGCCGTGCGCATCGCCGCCGCCAAGCAGCGGGTCATCGACGTCGGGCTGGAGATCGCGACCCGCGTGTTCGAGCTGACCGGCGCGCGAGCGTCGTCGAACTCGGTGGGCCTGGACATCTACTGGCGCAACCTGCGCACCCACAGCCTGCACGACCCGGTGGCCTACAAGCGGGCTGAAGTCGGCCGGTACGCGTTGCTCGGCGAGGTTCCCGAACCCACCTGGTACACGTGACCGGACCGTTGGAGCGGGTGGAGGTTCACATGTGAACCTCCACCCCCTCCACACCCCTCTTGCGCTCCTCCCGTTCGGTGGGGAACTCACCAGGGGACGGTTTTTCCTCGGTAAACGCGACCCACTACGGATACGTTTCGAGAGGCAGGGGGAATTTCGTTTGAAATTGGCGGACCACACAACGCGAGAAAACCGCAAAACGAAGCCAATTTCGGACGAAATTGCCCCTCCGCACCTACCCGAAGCACCCCGCGAAGCGCTCCCAAGGTACCCCCGAGGGGTGGGACAGTTTTCATGAAAACTGTCACCCCACCCACAAGACGGGTACCCCAAAACCCCAGTTCAGCCACCTCGTGGACCGTGGAGTCCACCCCACAGGCAGACCCCGAGGGGTCGGACAGTTTTCATGAAAACTGCACCACTCCCACGGGGTTCTTCAGGATCGCTTCGCGGGGTCGAGCTGCTTGCGTGCGGAGTGACAATTTCTCCTGAAATTGGCTTCGTTTCGTGGTTCTCCTCGCGTTGTGCGGTCCGCCAATTTCAGAAGAAATTGCCACTGCCTTGCGAAACGTACCCGTAGTGGGTCGCGTTTAGTGAAGCTTGGGTCGCCTTGGTCGCGTTCCTTTTGAAACGTATCCTAAAACCGGCTCGGCCGAGGCGGTTCTGACCTGTCCACCCGCGGGACTCCGCGCGGTGATGTGCACCGGGTCATGCGGATTTCCGGGAACTGCGCGCGCGGTGCATCCGACCACCTGGACGTGGGTTCGATCGCGAGGGGAGTTGCTGCGGTGGACGAGATCGGCGTGATCGGGGCGGGCGGTGAAGGGCTGGCCGTGGCCGCCGCCCTGTCGGAACGCGGGCATCGGGTGCGGTTGTGCACCCGAGAACCCGCGCGGGTGGGAGGAATTCGGGAATCCGGGGCGATTCGGGCGTCCGGGGAGAAGCGGGGCGTCTTCCCGATCGCTCAGGTCACCTCCGACCCGGCCGAGCTCGCGGAGCGCTGCTCGGTGCTGGTCGTCGCCGCGATCACCACCGCCTACCGCGAGATCGCCGAGGTGCTGGCGCCGCACCTCACCGATGATCATGTGGTCGTGCTGTTCTCCGGGAAGCTGTGCGGCTCAGCGGAATTCGCCGCCGCGCTCCGCCGCCGCGGAGCTCCTCGGGTCGACGTGGTGGAGACCGACGCGCTGTTCGCCGCCCGCCCCGACGGCGACGACGGCGTGCGCGTGCTCGGCGCGAAGCGCTGGAACCTGATCTCCGGCGCCACCCCCGGTGCCGTCGACCGGCGCGCGCCGATGATCCGGGAGTGGTTCCCGCAGCTGGAGATCGCCGACAACCTCGTCCACAGAGGACTCACCGACTTCGGGGCGGTCGCGCACGCCCCGATCGCGCTGGCCAACCTCGGCACCATCGACCGGGGCGAGGAGCTGCTGTTCTACCTCGACGGCGTCTCGGACCGGACGGTCGCGCTGCTGGACCAGGTCGAGCAGGAGTTCCGCGCCGTCGCAGGGGCGTACGGCGCGCGGCTGACCCCGATGCCCGAGGTCCTCGACCGCTACTACGGCTGCACCACCACGGGCCTGCTGGAGGCCATGCGCAGCGCCGAGCCCTACCGGAGCATCCTCGCGCCGGGCTCGCTGGACCACCGCTTCCTGCACGAGGACATCGCCTCCACGCTGGTCCCGCTGGAAGCCCTGGCCGAACGCGCGGGCGTGCCCACGCCGATGGTCGGCTCGATCATCACCGTGATGTCCACGCTCGCCGGGAAGTCCTTCCGCCGCAGCGGGAGGACCCTGCACCGGCTCGGGTGGGCGGAACTCACCGGCGAGCAGCTCCGCCGGGAGCTCACCCCTGCGAGAAGCGCCGGCGCTCGAACTTCGCCGCCAGAGCCGGGTAGAACCGCGGCAGCAGTCTGACCAGCAGGTCCACCAGCTTCGCGTCGTTGCCCACCAGCACCCGCTCCTTGCCCGCCTCGACGCCGTCGACGACGATGCGGGCGGCCTGCTGCGGCGGCATCTTCAGCAGCTTCTCGTTGTAGGTGCGCACCCGGGCCTCGTCCTCGGGCGTCACCTCGCCGCGCCGCCGCGCCTCCTCCAGCCCGGCCGAAGCGATGTTGGTGCGCACCCCGCCGGGATGCACCACCGTCACCTTCACCGGGTGCCCGGCCATGAGCATCTCGGCGCGCAGGCTCTCGGTGAACCCGCGCACCCCGAACTTGCTGGCGCAGTAGGCGGTGCTGCGCGGCTGGCCCATGATTCCGTTGAGGCTGGAGACGTTGACCAGGTGCCCGTCGCCGGAGTCGATCAGGTGCGGCAGGAACGCCTTGCTGCCGTGGATCACGCCGAACAGGTTGACCCCCAGCACCTTGTCGTAGGTCTCCCAGTCGTTGTCGGCGACCGCGCCGCCCGCCGCGATGCCCGCGTTGTTGTAGACCTGGTGCACCGCGCCGAAGTGCGCCGCCACCGAGGTCGCGTAGGTCTCCACCGCCTGCCGGTCGCTCACGTCCAGGCGAGCCGAGTGGGCCTCGACGCCCAGCGCCGCCAACCGCTGAACGGTGTCGGCCAGGCCGCTCCCGTCCACGTCCGACACCGCCAGCCGGGCACCCCGGCGGGCCAGTTCGAACGCGACCTCGCGCCCGATGCCCGAACCCGCGCCCGTGACCACGGCGACCTTGCCGCGCACCTCGCTCATCCGGCCTTCTCCTTCGTCGCAGTGCCGATGTGGTCGGTGGTCATCGCCACCAGCCGGTCGATGAGACCGGGCGCGATGTGGTGCCCCATGCCGTCGATCTCGACGTAGCGGGCACCCGGGATCGCCGCCGCCGTCGCGCGGCCGCCGCTGACGTGCACCATCCGGTCGGTGTCGCCGTGGATCACCAGCGTAGGCGCGGTGATCCGCCGCAGCTCCGCGGTGCGGTCACCGCTGGCGTGGATCGCGCCGATCTGCCGCGGACGTCCCTCCTTGGCGCGAGCGCCACCGCCGCGCTCCCACAGACCGGCCGCCCAGGCGCGCTCCAGGTCGTCGTCCGGCGGGAACGAGGCCGAGCCGATGTGCCGCAGCATCCACAGGTGCCGCTCCACCGACTCCTCGACGGTGTGCGTCGGGCCCTTGGCCATGCGCACCAGCGTCGACCGCGCGGGCTGACCGATCCCGCGCGCGCCCGTGGTGGAGAAGATCGAGGTCAGCGAGCCGACCCGGTCGGGGTGCCGGGCGGCGATCGTCTGCGCGATCATGCCGCCCATCGACATCCCCAGCAGCTCCACCCGCTCCAGGCCCAGGTGGTCGAGCAGTCCGACCGCGTCGGCGGCCATGTCGCCCAGGTCGTAGGAATCCGGCCTGGGCCGGGCCAGCAGCTGCCGCAACCGCCCCGGCGGGGGAGCGTCGATGCGCGACGAGCGGCCCGCGTCCCGGTTGTCCAGCCGCACCACCCGGAACCCGCGCTCGGTGAAACCGTCTACGAACCGCTGCGGCCACGACGTCAGATCGAGCCCCAGGCCCGCGATCAGCACCAGCGGCGTGCCGTCGGCCGGGCCGTCCACGCGGTAGCAGATCCGCGGTCCCGCGGGCAGGTCGACGAAGAGGTCCTCGCTCACCGCGTCACCGCCTCGGTCTTGGCGCGGGCGAACCGCAGCTCCGGATCGGTGACGCTGTCCGAGCGCAGCAGCTTGACGTCCGAGTGGTAGCTCAGCGACGTCAGCCACGGCATCCGATCGCCCTGCTTGGGCAGCTGGTCCACGGCGCGCTGGATGTAGCCGGCCCCGAAGTCCAGGAACGGCCGCTTGGGCATCGCCGGATCGCTGGGCTCGGGACGGCAGATGTCCAGCCCGTAGTGGTCCATGTGGGTCAGCAGGCGGCAGAAGTGCTCGCACAGCAGGCCGATCTTCAGCGTCCACGAGGAGTTGGTGTAGCCGATCGCGAAGGCGAAGTTCGGCACGCCGGAGAGCATCATGCCCTTGTAGGCGACGGTGTCCGGCAGGCTCACCCGCTCGCCGTCGACGGCCAGCGGGATCGCGCCGAAGGGCTGGACGTTCAGGCCCGTCGCGGTGACGATGATGTCGGCTTCGATCTCCGCGCCGGAGGTCAGCTTCACGCCCCGCTCGGTGAAGGTCTCGATCCGGTCGGTCACCACCGAGGCATCGCCCCGCCGGATCGACCGGAACAGGTCGCCGTCGGGCACCGCGCACAACCGCTGGTCCCACGGGTCGTAGGGCGGGTTGAAGTGCGTGTCCACCGGATAGCCCTCGGGCAGCGCCTTGGCGTTGATGAAGCGGATCAGCTTGCGCGCCGCCTTCGGGAAGCGCTGGCAGAAGCTCCAGATCAACCGCTGCTGCACGATGTTCTTGCGGCGCGCGATCGCGTACCCGCGCTGCGGGCCGAACAACCGGCCCGCGATGTTGGCCACGGCGTCCTTCTTCGGCACCGGCATGATGTAGGTCGGCGTGCGCTGCAGCATCGTCACGTGCGCCGCGGTGTCGGCCATCGCGGGCACCAGCGTCACCGCCGTCGCGCCGCTGCCGATCACCAGCACCTTCTTGCCCGCGTAGTCCAGGTCCTCCGGCCAGTGCTGCGGGTGGATGATCGGACCCGTGAAGCGCTCGCGGCCCTCGAAGTGCGGCGTGTAGCCCTCGTCGTAGCGGTAGTAGCCGCCCGCGCTGAAGATCCAGTTCGCGCTGAGCCGGTGCCGCTGACCGGTCTCGGGGTTGTCGACGTCGACGACCCAGCGCGCCTGCTCCGTCGACCACTCCGCGCCGACCACCTGGTGGTGGAAGCGGATGTGGGAGGTCAGGTCGTTCTCGGTGATCGTCTCGCGCAGGTAGTTCAGGATGCGCGGCGCCGAGGCGATCGACTCCTCGTCGCGCCACGGCTTGAACTCGTAGCCGAAGGTGTGCAGATCCGAGTCCGAGCGGATGCCGGGGTAGCGGAACAGGTCCCACGTGCCGCCCGAGGCGCCGCGCGCCTCCAGGATCGCGAACGTCTTCGCCGGGTGCGAGGTCTTGAGGTAGCGGCCTGCGCCGATGCCGGAGATGCCTGCTCCCACGACGAGCACGTCGAGGTGCTCGACCGGGGTGTCGGTGGTGGTCACTGCTGGTTGCTCCCCCGCGCGGACGGACTGCTGATACCTCCGTGAGCATGCCCGCGACCCGCCGGGTTGCGCCACAGCGACATGCACCACCATCATGCCGTGATGGTGCACAACGCTGCGTCCGAGTGGCCGAGGCCGTCCGCGCGCGTGCGGGAGCTGTTCCGGCGCGGCGCCGAGATCGCGCTCAACCCGCACGCCGAGTGGGTCGAGGAGCTGCACGCCGCCTCGCTCGGCGGCGCCCGGGTGCGGCTCGTCGCCGAGGACCCGGCGCTGGCGGCGGCCACCCGCCGCGCCAACCTCGCCAACCTCCTGCACTGGGCCGCCGCCAACGTCCAGAACCCCGGCCGCCGGGTCCCGGCCAACACCGGCTCCGAGCTGCTCGAAGCCGCCCGCGACCTGGTGCGACGCGGCCTGGACGAGACCGCGCTGGACTCCTACCGGACGGCGCAGAACGTCGCCTGGCGGCGCTGGATCGAGATCGTCTTCGGCCTCACCGACGATCCCGACGAGCTGCGCGAGCTGCTCGACGTCTCCGCCGTGTCGATCGCGACGTTCATCGACGACACGGTGGCCGCCGTCAGCGAGCGGATGCAGCACGAGCGCGACGAGCTCACCCGCGGCGCGCACGCCGAGCGCCGCGCCGCCGTGACGCTGCTGCTGGAGGGGGCGCCGATCGGCCGGGCCCGCGCCGAGAGCCAGTTGGGCTACCGGCTCGCGGGCCCGCACACCGCCGCCATCGTCTGGAGCGGTGCGTCCGGGTCCGAGCAGGTCGAGGCCGCCGCCGAGGCGGTGATGCGCGCCGCCGGGGCCGACCACCGGCTCACCGTCATCGCCAGCGCCGCCGCGATGTGGGTGTGGCTGCCGGTGTCCACCGCCCCGTCCGCGGCCGAGCTCACCGCGCGGCTGGCCGAGCACCCCGAGGTCCGGGTCGCCGTCGGCAGGCCCGGCAGCGACGTCGAGGGCTTCCGCCGCAGCCACCTCGACGCCGCCACCACCCAGCGCATGGTCGCCCGGCTCACCTCGCCGCAGCAGGTCGCGCGCTACCAGGACGTGCAGCTGGTCTCGCTGCTGACGAGCGAACCGACCGAGACCGAGGAGTTCCTCGCCGACACCCTCGGCGACCTCCAGCACGCCGACGCCGACACCCGGACGGCGGTCCTGACGTACGTCCGCGAGTTGGGCAGCACCACCCGCACGGCCGAGCGCCTCTACACCCACCGCAACACGGTCCTCCGCCGCCTCGCCCGCGCCGACGACCTCCTCCCACGCCCCCTCGCCGAGAACGCCCTGGCCGTAGCCGCAGCCCTCGAAACCCTCCACTGGCGCGGCAACACCTGACCCCACCGGCCGAGACCCCACACCATCACCCGTTCGAAAACCGCTGTTCTCGACGCACGAAAACTGCGGTTTTCGACGCGTGAAAACCGGGGTTTTCGAACGGGGTTCACTCGGTAGGGGCTTGGTGGTGGGGGTGGTGATCGTTCGGGTGATGAAGGTTTTGGATCTGGAAATCGTTGGAGCGTCGTGGTTTTCGGTGTTTGGGGGTGTGGTCGGTGTCAAGGTCGTTGGCCGACTCCGGTGCGCAGTTCGTGGACCCGGTCGCTCGGGGTGGACGAGCGCAGCGGGGGTGTGGTCGCGCCCGTGGACGACCGCAGGCCGCGCAGGAAGTCCTCGACCGCCCCGGTCGAGCTGCGCGCCGGGGTCCAGCCGAGCTCGGTGCGCGCCCGGCCGGTGTCCATCACCGGCAACCGCATGAACGCCTCGAACAGGTGCGGTGAAGCCGGGACCAGGTGCAGCCGCCAGGCCGCGGCGAGCGCCCCGCGCACGAGCGCGGGTGGCGCGGAAACCGTTCGGACGCCGAGGAGTTCGGCGAGCTCGGAGGCGTCGATGAGCGGTTCGGCCGCGACGTTGAACGCGCCGGACAGCCGTGAGCGCACCGCCAGCCGGTAGGCCTCGCCGACGTCGTCGCTGTGCACCGCCTGGAACCGCAGGCCCTCCGGCAGGGGCAGCGCGGGCAGCAGTTCCGGGCGTGCCAGCCGGTTCGGCAGGAACGGCCCGATGAACAGGCGCCGCTGCTCCTCGGCCGACTCGGGCTTGAAGCAGAACGCGGTGCGCATCCGCACCACCCGGACGTCGGGGTGCCGCTGCTCGTAAGCGTCCAGGTAGCGCTCCAGGTACGCCTTCTCGCGGGCGTAGGCGGAGCGGGGCCAGCCGTGCGTCGGCCAGGTCTCGTCGACCGGCCGCCGTCCCGGCCCGGGGGAGTAGGCGGCGATCGAGGACGCGTGCACCAGGGTGCGAACCCCGGCCGCGGCCGCGGCCTCGAACACCCGGATCGAACCGAGCACGTTGGTGCGCCACGTCGTCAGCGGGTCGTGGGTGGGCTGGAACAACCAGGCCAGGTGGATCACGGTGTCGGCGTCGGCGAAGCGGCCGACCAGGTCGTCCTGGCAGATGTCGGTGCGCTCCCAGCCGATCGCGCTGCCGAGCGCGGGCGGTTCCCGCCGCGACAGCGCGGTGATCGCCGAGAACTCGGGGTCCTCGCGCAGCGCGGCGATGACGCTCGTGCCGAGGTTCCCGGTCCCACCGACGACTGCGACCCGCCGGTTGCCTTCGGACGCAGTCATGAGACCTCCCCTGTGCGAGACCAATCGCCTCAGGGCTTCCCCGCTGCACGACGGGCAAACGCGCCCCTGCCGAGGTTTGTCCCGTCAGGTGCTCGGCAATGCCGTGGAAACGACGATTCGCCGAGGAGGACGCTGGTGAAGGCACTGACCTGGCACGGACCGCGAGACGTCCGCGTCGACGACGTCCCCGACCCGAGGGTGGAATCCGGCACCGACGCGATCATCCGCGTCACGAGCAGCGGCATCTGCGGCTCCGACCTGCACCTCTACGAGGTGCTCGGGCCGTTCCTCGACGCCGGCGACGTGCTCGGCCACGAGGCGATGGGCGTCGTGGAGGAGACCGGTCCGGAGGTGTCGCACATCGCGCCCGGTGACCGCGTCGTGGTCCCGTTCAACATCTCCTGCGGGCGGTGCTGGATGTGCGAGCGCGGCCTGTTCGCCCAGTGCGAGACCACGCAGGTCAGCGAGCAGGGCAGCGGTGCCGCGCTGTTCGGCTACACCCGGCTCTACGGCAGCGTGCCCGGTGGGCAGGCGGAGTACCTGCGGGTGCCGCAGGCGCACTTCGGTCCGGTCAAGGTGCCGGAGGGGCCGCCGGACGAGCAGTTCGTGTACCTCTCCGACGTGCTGCCCACGGCCTGGCAGGCCGTGGAGTACGCCGACGTCCCGCGCGGCGGCAGCGTCGTGATCTTCGGGCTCGGCCCGATCGGGCAGATGGCCGCGCGCATCGCCCGGCACCGCGGCTTCCAGCCCATCGGCATCGACATCGTGCCCGAGCGGTTGAACATGGCGCAGCGGCACGGGATCCGCACCATCGACGCGAGCGAGCACGACGACGTCGCCGACGTGGTGCGCGAGCTCACCGACGGGCGCGGCGCCGATTCGGTGATCGACGCCGTCGGCATGGAGGCGCACGGTTCGCCGGTCGCCGAGCTGGGGCAGAAAGTCGCGAGCGTGCTGCCCGAGTCGATCTCCGAGCGGCTGATGTCCACTGCGGGAATCGACCGGCTCTCGGTGCTGTACCAGTGCATCGACTGCGTCCGCCGCGGCGGCACGATCTCGCTCAGCGGCGTCTACGGCGGCATGGCCGACCCTATTCCGATGCTCACCCTGTTCGACAAGGGGGTGCGGATCGCGATGGGGCAGGCCCACGTCAAGCGCTGGATCCCCGACCTGATGCCGCTGGTCGCCGACGAGTCCGACCCGCTGGGCGTCCGCGACCTGACCACGCACCGCATGCCGCTGGCGGACGCCCCGCACGGCTACGACATCTTCCAGCGCAAGGAGGACGGTGCGATCAAGGTCCTCCTCGAACCCCACTCCTGACCGGAATCGGCCGCTCAGCGCTCGTCGAGGTCGAAGGGCAGGAGTTCGACGCAGCGGTCGAACCGGGCTCGCAGCTCGGACTCGTCGTCGGCGCCGAGGTAGACGGCGAAGAGCTCGTAGCTGTAGCTGTCCTGGGCCGGGAGCTCCGAGAACCGCTTGCCCTCTTCGGCGACGACGTCGATCGTGGCGCTGGGCACCTCCTCGCGCACCCGGTCGAGGTCCTCCTGGGAGGGCGTGCTCTTGACGAGGGCGTCGCGGAACGTGCGGTGGAACCACTTCGCGGCCATGCGGTGCTCGCCCTCCCGGCTCGGCATGGTCGGTTCCTCGCCGACCGCGAGCTGAACCATGGCTTGGTGGTTCGGCATGCCGTCGACCAGCTCGAACAGCGGGGCGTGCGATTGGGACAGCCGGGGATTGATCTCCAGGACGTTGAGCGCGTCGGTTTCGGTGTCCCAGAAGAACTCGATGTTGAACGTCGAGGAGTCCAACCCGATGTGCTGCATCACGTCGCGGCTGATGGCCACGATCCGCTCCTGGACCTCCTCGGGGATCCGCGAGGGGTACTGGTACCGCAGGAAGCTGGACGTCTCCGGGTAGCAGAACGAGTCGATGATGCCGTGCACGTGCGCCGCACCGCCGCTGCAGTAGCCCTCAGCGGTGATCTGCTCGCCCCGCACCGCCTCCTCGGCCAGGCAGGCCATGCCCCCGGCCTCGGCCACGGCGGGCGGCAGCTCCAGCATCGACAGCAGGAAGTCGAAGGCCTCACCGGTCCGGCCCATGCCGTCGCGGATCTCGGTGGCGGCGGCGCGCAGCTGCTCCTCGTCGTCGACCTTGAACGCCAGCGTCGACGAGTAGGACTTGACCGGCTTGAGCCACATCGGGAACCGAAGCCCCGGAGGCGCTTCCGGCTGATCGAGGTCGATGATCGCGAAACCCGGGTGCGCGTCGGTGACTTCGCGCTGCACCAGCCTGCTCCAGTACTTGTGCTCGCACTTGACCACGGATTCCAGGCTCGGTCCGGGCAGCCCGTTCTGAGTCGCCAGGATCGGCACCATCGAGCTGACCGGGAAGTCCCAGTACCCGACGATCGCGTCGATCGGACCGGAGAAGTCGTCGAGCTGGTTCTGGGCGAGCTCCAGCAACCGGTCCAGCCCGGTGTCGCTGTGCATCAACTCCTCCTTGTCCAGCAACGGGTGGAAGCGGTACGGCTCCAGGTGGGTCAGCTCGCGCATCAGCGCCAGGTTGCGCTCGTCGGGTCCGAGCAGGAACACGTTCTTCGGCCTCTCAGTCACACCACCTCGCATACCCGGATC
Source organism: Saccharopolyspora ipomoeae (assembly GCF_029952525.1). Lineage (GTDB taxonomy): Bacteria > Actinomycetota > Actinomycetes > Mycobacteriales > Pseudonocardiaceae > Saccharopolyspora > Saccharopolyspora ipomoeae. Next base: position 106,348 of record NZ_JASAOF010000005.1, on the reverse strand, counting down.
GTCTGCACTCAATCCGGCCTGTTTCACCCCGGTGGGGCTCGCCGCGCCGAGAAGGGTGTGAGGTGACCCGCCGAGCGGGTATCCGGCCTGATGACGGCGACATGCGGACGTGGAGGACGTCATGGACCAACGGCCCCGGAGCGCACCGGCTCAGCAGCAGCGACCGCCCGGCACGACCGAGCCGATGGAGCCCCGGCCGCGCGACGAGATGCGCGAGTACACCGGAGCGGGCCACCTCGCGGGAAAGCGCGCCCTGGTGGTCGGCGGCGACTCCGGCATCGGTCGCGCGGTGAGCATCGCCTTCGCCAAGGAGGGGGCCGACGTCGCCGTCGCCTACCTGGACCCGAGCGAGGACGCCGACGCAGAGCGCACCGCCGAGCTGGTGCGGACGCTGGGCAGGCACTGCTACCTGTTCCGCGGCGACGTCGCCGACGAGCACTACTGCACCAGCCTCGTCGACGACGCCGCCGAACGGCTCGGCGGCCTCGACGTGCTGGTCAACCACGCCGGGACCCAGGCGCCGCAGGACGAGATCGAGGCGATCAGCACCGAGCAGTTCACCCGGACCTTCGAGGTCAACGTCCACGCTGTGTTCTGGCTGTGCAAGGCCGCGATGCGGCACCTGCCGGAAGGCGGCGCGATCATCAACACCGGTTCGGTCAACGGCCTCCGCGGCAACAAGTCGCTGATGGACTACTCCGCCAGCAAGGGAGCCGTGCACGTGCTCACCAAGTCGTTCGCTCAGGCGCTGGCGGACAGGGGGATCAGGGTCAACTGCGTCGCGCCCGGTCCGGTGTGGACACCGCTGATCCCGGCGACGCTCACCGAGGACAAGGTGGAGGGGTTCGGCGAGCAGACGCCGATGCAGCGCATGGCGCATCCGGACGAGATCGCTCCGTCCTACGTGTTCTTCGCCTCCGACCGCCTGTCGAGCTACTACACCGGCGAGGTGCTGGCCCCGGTCGGTGGCGAGACGCATCCGGGCTGATTGAACGAGCGCCGAACCGGGTAGATCACCGGAGAACGGCACCCAACAGGATGATCGGAGTGTGCGGCATGGCCGAAACCGTGGCCGACTACCTGCTGCGACGTCTGCGGACGTGGGGAGTGGAGCACGTCTTCGCCTACCCCGGCGACGGCATCAACGGCATCCTCGCGGCGTGGGAGCGCGCCGATGACGACCCGCGCTTCATCCAGGCGCGGCACGAGGAGCTGGCCGCGTTCGAAGCCGTGGGCTACGCGAAGTTCTCCGGCGAGGTCGGCGTCTGCGCGGCGACCGGTGGTCCCGGCGCGATCCACCTCCTCAACGGGCTCTACGACGCCAAGCTCGACCACGTTCCCGTGGTGGCGATCGTCGGGCAGCAGGCCAGCACCTCGCTCGGCGGCTCCTACCAGCAGGAGGTCGACCTCTCCTCGCTGTACAAGGACGTGGCCGAGTACGTGCAGGTCGTCTCCGCGCCCCAGCAGCTGCCCAACGCGCTGGACCGCGCGATGCGCACCGCGCACGCGCGGCGGACCGTCGCCGCGCTCATCATCCCGGGCGACGTGCAGGAGCAGGAGTACTCGGCGCCGACGCACGACTTCAAGATGGTGCCCTCCAGCGTGGGCATCTCCGAGGCGGTGACGATCCCGGCCGAACCCGACCTGGACCGCGCCGCCGAGGTGCTCAACTCCGGCGAACGCGTGGCGATCATGGTCGGCCAGGGCGCCCGCCGGGCCGCGCAGGAGGTCACTACCGCGGCCGAGGTGCTTGGCGCCGGCGTGGCGAAGGCGTTGCTGGGCAAGGACGTCCTGCCCGACGACCTGCCGTGGGTGACCGGTGCCGCCGGGCTGTTGGGCACCCGGCCCTCGTGGGAGCTGATGCGCGACTGCGACACGCTGCTGATGATCGGCGCGAGCTTCCCCTACAGCCAGTACCTCCCCGAGTTCGAGCAGGCCCGAGCCGTGCAGATCGACATCGACCCGATGATGATCGGCATGCGCTACCCGTTCGAGGTGAACCTGCTCGGCGACGCCAAGGCCACCTTGCAGGCCCTGCTGCCGCGCCTGCGGCGCAAGACCGAGCGCGCGTGGCGCGAGAAGGTCGAGAACGGGGTGCGTGACTGGTGGGGGCTGATGGAGCGCCGCGCCGGGGTCGAGGCCGACCCGGTCAACCCGGAACGGGTGTTCCACGAGCTGTCCCCGCAGCTGCCCGAGGACGCCATCATCACCGCCGACTCCGGCTCGGCCGCCAACTGGTACGCCCGCCACCTGCGCGTGCGCGGGGACGTGCGGTGCTCGCTGTCGGGCACGCTGGCGACGATGGGGCCCGGCGTTCCGTACGCCACGGGCGCGAAGTTCGCGCACCCGGATCGCCCGGTGATCGCGCTGGTCGGGGACGGCGCCATGCAGATGAACGGCATCAACGAGCTGATCACGATCGGCCAGTGCTGGCAGGAGTGGTCGGATCCGCGCCTGGTCGTCGGCGTGCTCAACAACCGCGATCTCAACCAGGTGACCTGGGAGCTGCGGGCGATGGGCGGTGCGCCGCAGTTCACGCCCTCGCAACGGCTTCCGGACTTCGACTACGCGGGTTTCGCGCGCAGCACCGGATTCCGCGGGATTCGGGTCGAAGACCCGGGCAACATCGCCGACGCGTGGCGGGACGCGCTGGCGAGCAGGCAGCCCTGCCTGGTCGAGTTCGTCACCGATCCGTCGGTGCCGCCGATCCCGCCGCAGGCGGACTGGAGCCAGGTGGAGTCGATGGCCGCGGCGATGCTCAAGGGGGACCCGGAGGCGTGGTCGGTGGTCAAGGAAGGCGTCAAGGCCAAGGCCCAGGACTTCCTGCCGGGGCGGGGCTGATCCCTGCCGGGAGGGGCTGATCCCGAGAAGAGCGGTGGCGCCCCGGGTGTCGTGGCGCCACCGCTATTTCAGCGCTTCCTGCGCGGACCTGACTGGGGAGGAACCCGCGGACCGGTGTCCAGCAGCGAGTTCGCCCTGCCGGAGCGACGCTGCTGCACCTGATCGGTGGCGGAAGCCTCGTCCTTCGGCTTCACGGGGTTGTGCTGCGCGATCCCGTCGCGCACTCGCTTGGTGAGTTCACGGATCCGGTCACCGGGCATGGTCGTCGTCCTCTCAGCCGTTCTCGTCGTGCAGCCGCTTCAACAGCATCTGCTTGCCCTGCTCACCGGCCTTCAGGTTGTTGTCCTGAATTCGGTGGAGCCACTTGGCCAGCTCCTCATCGCCTTGCGACTCGGCGTCCTTGACGTACTGGTCCAACATCCACGCGTGGTGCAAGGACAACTGCAGCACGGTGATCAGGTTGTAGTTCTTGTCCTTCACCGGACTGTCGGTCTGGACTCCCATCGGATCCTCCTCGTCGCGGACATTCCCTTCGCACCAAGGGGATTGGCAGTGGCGGAAGTGGTCAAACCCGGTGCGGGCGGTGAAATTCCCACCGGTCGCCGGTGGAACCTCACCCGGCCGGTGCCGCCTCGCGCAGCGCGGGCAGCAGCTTCTCCCGCGCGAAACCGAAGAAGCCCGCCGGGTCCTCGTCCACCCCGACCTGCACCAGCGCGATGTCGGTGAAACCGGCCTCCCAGTACGACGACACCGATTCCACGATCGCGTCGAGGTCCGGGCCGCAGGGAATGCCAGCGGTGACGTCGTCGATGCGCACGTGCTGCGTGGCGGCGGCGAAACCGGCCGGGCCGGGCAGCTCCGAGTTGACCTTCCAGCCGGAGGCGAACCAGCGCAGTTGAGCCCAGGCCCGCTTGGCGGCGGCCTCCTCGGACGGGTCCCAGCAGATCGGCTGCTGCCCGAACTTCCGGGCGCCGGGCCCGACCGCCGAGTCCCAGCCCTCGCACAGCGAGGCGTCGGGCTCGACGGCGATCATCGCGTCCGACAGCGGGGCGAACTTCTCGACGGACTGCGCACCGGAAACGGCGGTGGCGATCGGCACCCGCCGGTCGGGCCGGTCCCACAGCTTCGCCGAGTCGACCCGGTAGTGGTCGCCGACGAAGTTCACGTAGCCGCCGCCGAACAGCGCGGAGATGATCCGCAGCGCCTCGGTGAGCTGCTCGTGCCGCACGTTCACCGGCGGCCAGCCCTGCCCGATGACGTGCTCGTTGAGGTTCTCGCCGGAGCCGACACCGAGGGTGAACCGGTCGTCGGACAGCAGCCCGACCGTGGCGGCCTTCTGCGCGACGACCGCCGGGTGGTACCGCATGATGGGCGCCGTCACGAAGCTCATCAGGTCCAGGGTCTCGGTCGCCTGCGCCACGGCCCCCAGCACGCTCCACGCGTACGGGGAATGGCCCTGCTCGTCCAGCCACGGCGAGTAGTGGTCGCTCATCACCGCGAAGTCGAAACCCGCGCGCTCGGCGGCGGCCGCGTGCTTGACCAGCTCGCGCGGCCCCGACTGCTCCGTCATCAGCGTGTACCCGAACCGAACCACGTGCCCAGCCCTTCCGCCGAGGTGGTGGGAGCCCTCGCGGGAGCTCCCACCCGTCGCTGCCAGCACTTCCGTTCCACGAGTAACCGCTGGTCCGGGTGGTGAAACCTGCGCCGATCGCGCATGGCCGCGAGGCTCGGTGGGTAAATCACCGGGTGGTGCCCGAGCTCTGCCGAACTACCGCGAGGAGGACGCGTGCACGAGGTGAGCGAGCTCCCCAGCGAGATCAAGCAGGAGGAGATCGGGATCCCGATGTCCGACGGGACCCGGCTCTCCGGCCGGTTGTGGCGGCCCGTGGCATCGGACACCGAGCCGGTCCCCGCGGTGCTGGAGTTCATCCCGTACCGGCAGCGCGACCTCACCGCGATCCGCGACTCGATCCACCACCCGTACCTGGCCGGGCACGGCTACGCCTGCGCGCGCGTGGACCTGCGCGGCAGCGGCGAATCCGACGGCGTGCTCACCGACGAATACCTGGAGCTCGAACTCTCCGACGCGGAGCAGGTGCTGGCCTGGCTGGCCGAGCAGCCCTGGTGCACCGGCCGCACCGGCATGATGGGCATCTCCTGGGGCGGCTTCAACGCCCTGCAGGTCGCCGCCCGCCGCCCGGAGAGCCTCGGCGCGATCGCCGCGCTGTGCTGCGCCGACGACCGCTACGCCGACGACGTGCACTACATGGGCGGCTGCCTGCTCAGCGACAACCTGTCGTGGGCGAGCACCATGTTCGCCTACAACTCCTGCCCGCCCGACCCGGCCGTGGTCGGGGACCGCTGGGAGGAGATGTGGCGCGAGCGCTTGGAGGACAGCGGCCTGTGGCTGGACACCTGGCTGCGGCACCAGCGCCGCGACGACTACTGGCGGCACGGCTCGATCTGCGAGGACTTCTCCGACGTCGGCTGCCCGGTGCTGGCGGTCAGCGGCTGGGCCGACGGCTACTCCAACGCGGTGTTCCGCCTGATGCAGAACCTCGGCGTGCCGCGCCGCGGCCTGATCGGGCCGTGGTCGCACAAGTACCCGCACCTGGGCCGGCCGGGCCCGGCCATCGGGTTCCTGCAGGAGCTCGTGCGCTGGTGGGACCGCTGGCTCAAGGACGTCGACAACGGCGTGATGGACGAGCCGATGCTGTGCACCTGGATGCAGGAGAGCATGCCGCCCTCCACCAGCTACGAGGACCGGCCCGGTCGATGGGTCGGCGAGCCGTCGTGGCCATCGCCGCACGTGCACCGCACCCGGTTCCCGTTGGCGCAGAACAGGATCGGACGACCGGGGGAGGAGCGCCGGAGCCCACCGGTGACGGTGTGCTCACCGCTGTCGGTCGGGCAGTACGCCGGCAAGTGGTGCTCCTACAACGCGCCGCCGGACCTCCCCTACGACCAGCGCGAGGAGGACGGCGGTTCGCTGGTGTTCGACACCGACCCGCTCCAGGAGCGCTGCGAGATCCTCGGCGGCCCGCTGCTGGACGTCTGCGTGGAGGTCGACCGCCCGGTGGCGATGCTGGCCGCGCGGCTGTCCGACGTCGGCCCGGAGGGTCAGGCCACGCGCGTGACCTACGGGCTGCTCAACCTGACCCACCGGGACGGCCACGACGAGCCGAAGCCGCTGGAACCCGGTGTGCGCTACCAGGTCCAGCTGCGGCTCAACGGTGTCGCGCAGGCGTTCCCGGCGGGGCACCGCATCCGGCTGGCGCTGTCCACTTCGTACTGGCCGCTGGCCTGGCCACCGCCGGAGCCGGTGCGGTTGACCGTTCACCCGGAGGACAGCGAGCTCGAACTGCCGCTGCGCCCGGCAGAGGAGGCCGCCGAGCTCCCCGCGCCGCTGTTCGGCGAGCCCGAGGGCACGCAGCCGGTGCAGGCCAAGCAGCTCATCCCCGGTGCGGAGCAGTGGCAGGTGAGCAGGGACCTCGTCGACTACCGGTCGTCGCTGGAGGTCATCAAGGACCTGGGCCGGGTGCGCTTCAGCGACATCGACCTCGACGTCGACCGGCGGGCCGTCGAGCGCTACAGCTGGGTCGGCGAGGACTTCGACTCCGCGCGCGGCGAGGCGGAGTGGACGCTGCGGTTCGCCCGCGGCGACTGGTCGGTGCAGACCAGGACGCGCACCTCGCTCACCTCGACACCCCACGAGTTCCGGCTGCACGCCGAGCTGGACGGCTACCTCGGTGGCGAGCGGGTGTTCTCCAAGAACTGGGACCGCCGCATCCCGCGCGACCACGTCTGAGCGAAAACGGCTCGGCGCCGGGAGGAACACCCCCGGCGCCGTTGAGATTTCGTCTTCTCCGCGCTCGTCCCTGAGAAGTTCCTAGGCCGCTGCCCCGTTGCGCCGGTGGCCCAGCAGCGCCCGGCGTTCCTGCTCGCCGAGCCCACCCCACACGCCGTAGGGCTCGTGCGTCCTGAGCGCGTGCTCCCGGCACTGCGCGATGACCGGGCAGCGCCTGCACACGGCCTTGGCCTGCCGCTCGCGCTCGGCGCGCGGCTGCCCCCGCTCGTTGTCGGGGTGGAAGAAGCGGCTCGTCCTGAGGTCGCGGCAAGCCGCGCGCAGTTGCCACTGCCAGGATTCGCTGGTGGGCTTGGGAAGCCGTGTCGTGGCGGTCATCTGTCACCCCAATCGAGAGGTGTGTTGATCATCCGGTCGGCCGTCGGAATACCCGTGCGGGCCACCGCTCACACGTCTTCGCTCGGATCGGCCGATGATCGTTCGACCCGCACGACGCGTCGCGTCAGCCGGCCGGAGAGGATTCGCATGCAGCGCACCCGGAACGTCCTGCAACGCCCGGAACTCTCGCCCGACGGTCTGGTGGCCTGGCACGTGGGCGGATCACGCCCGCCGCTGGTGTGCGTGCACGGAGCCGGTGTCTCCAGCCGCGAACTGCTGCCCTTCGTGGCCGGGCGTTCGGGCATCCGCGAGACGTGGGCGGTCGACCTGCCGGGCTTCGGATCGAGCAGCGGGCCTCGTCGGCCGCTCGACCTCGACGGACTGGCCCAGGCCGTCGAGGCGTGGCGGGACGCGGCCGGACTGGGCGAGGTGAGCCTGCTGGGCTGCTCGTTCGGCTGTCAGGTCGCGGTCGAAGCCGCGCTGCGTGCTCCGGAGAAGGTGCGCGGTCTCGTCCTGGTCGGTCCGACCACCGATCCCCGGGCCCGCAGCGCGGTGGGGCAGCTGCGGCGGTGGCTGCGCAATTCGCGTCACGAACCGCGCGGTCTGGCGCCGCTGACCTTCCGCGACTACCGCGAAGCCGGGTTCCGCCGCGTGATGAGCAGTTTCGCCGAGTCGATCCGCGACCGCGTCGAGGACAAGCTGCCCGCGATCGACGTCCCGGTCCTGGTGGTCAGGGGAGAGCACGACGCGCTCGTCCCGCACGGCTGGGCGCGGCGGGTGGCCTCCTCGCTGCCCCGAGGCCGCCTCGTCACCTGGCCCGGAGCCGCACACATGGTGCCGTACTCAGCACCACGCGAATTCGGCGACCTCGTCGAGGGATTTCTCACCGGCTGAACGCTCAGGCGTCCGCCGCCGCCATGTCGTCGTCGCTGTGCCGCACCGGTGCGGTCCAGCGCATCTGGACGCGGGTGCCGTGCTCGCCGGAGGTCACCACGGCCTCGTCGGCGAGCCGTTCGATGAGGGGCAGGCCGCGCTTGCGCTTCGGATCGCTCTCGTGCGGCGGGCGCCAGCTGCCGTGGTCGGTGACCGTCACCTCGACCCCGGCGGCGTCGCGGACGACGTCCAGGTCGAGGAAGCCGTCGCCGTCGGCGTAGGCGTGTTCGACGGCGTTCGCCATCGCCTCGTAGGTGGCCAGGGCCAACGACTCGGCGATCTCCTCGCCGAGGCCCGCCGCTCGGGCCCACTCATCCACCTCGTCGCGCAGCGGCGGCAGGTTGCCGGCAGCGGCGGGCACGCCGTGGCGGCGGAGCTCGTCAACGCCCCCGGACCCCGGCCCACCGGCCTGAGCGGGTGCCATAGATGCGTCCTAACAGTTCCGGCTCACTCGCAGCTCTAGGGTAGGCGCGCCCGCCCGATCACAAACTCCTCGCGAGCGCTTCTTCCCGGTCGGAGAAGACGTCGAACTCCTCGTCCAAACCCATGAGCTGGATCGGACGCCGGGTGGCCGGGTTGTTCGCGACGACGCGGAAGCGGATGTCCGCCGCCTCGGCGTTGCGGTGCGTGCGCACGAACACGGCCAGTCCGGCCGACGACAGGAACGTGACGGCGGTGATGTCGAGCACCAGCACGTCGGGCCGGTCGCCGGTCGCCTGGTCCAGGACCGTCTCCAGCTGCGGCGCGTTGACGAGCTCGACCTCGCCGGTGGCGGTGACGAAGAGCGTGCGGCCCGACCACTCGGTCACCGCGCTGAAGGGTGCTTGGTGTTCGTTGATGTCGGGATCCATGCTCTCCATGATGGTGCCGGTGACCGTTCCTGGCAAAGACCCGCCGTCCGTGGCGCAGACGGGAGAGCTGCGAGGACGTTATCGTGGCTGACATGCATGCTTCCGCGGAATCTTCCGCCGAGGAGCGTTTGCGACGCATCGAACTGGTCACGGACACCTCGCTCGCCCATCTGGACGTCAACGACCTGCTGAGGGAGATCCTCGCCCGGGTGCGCGAGGTCCTGGACGTGGACATGGCCACCGTCCTGCTGCTCGACCCCGACGGCGAGGAACTCATCGCCACCGCGGCGGTCGGCATCGACGACGACGTCAAGCAGGGCGTGCGGATGCCGGTGGGCCACGGCTTCGCCGGAACCGTCCTGACCCACCGCAAGGCCTGCGTGGTCGATCACGTGGCCGATCAGCACCTGGTCAGCCGCGCGCTGCGGGACAGGGGCATCAGATCGCTGGCGGGCGCCCCGATGGTCGCCGACGGCGAGACGATCGGAGTGCTGTGCGTCGGCGCTTTCACCGAGCACGGGTTCACCGATCACGACGCGCAGCTGGTGCAGGTCGCCGCCGACCGGATCGCCTCGGTCTCGCAGGTGGGCGCGTCGCGCTCCGAGCGGATCGCCGCGACCGTGCTCCAGCACAGCCTGCTGCCCGGCAGGCTGCCTCGGATCCCGGGGGTGTCGATGGACGGCCGCTACGTCGGCGGCGCGGACTACGGGATCGGCGGCGACTGGTACGACGTGTTCCGGCTGCCGTCGGGACGCGTCGGGATCGTCGTCGGCGACGTCGTCGGCCACGGGCTGTCGGCGGCCGTCGTCATGGGACGGCTGCGCAGTGCGCTGCGCGCCTACGCGCTCGACGACGAGAACCCGGCCCGCGTGCTGCACAAGCTCGACCGCAAGGTGACGCACTTCGAGCCCGACGCCATGGCCACCGTCTGCTACGCCCTCTACGACCCGGAGACGGCGCGGCTGAGCTTCTCGCTCGCCGGGCACCTGACCCCGGTGCTGGGACATCCCGGCGAGCGCGGCGAACTCGTGGACGCGCCCGTCGACCCGCCGGTCGGGGTGGCGGTGTCGAAGCGGCCGCGACGCACGACCGAGATCGAGATCCCGCCGGAATCGGTGGTGTGCTTCTACACCGACGGCCTCATCGAACGCCGCCAGCAGTCGATCGACATCGGGCTGAAGAGCCTGTGCGGTGCGGTCACCTGCGCACCGGCGAGCGAGGTGTGCGCGTCGGTGATGAACCAGCTGGTGACGTCCGCGTCATCCGGGGACGACGTCACCTTGCTGGTCCTCAGCAGGGCGTCCGCCGCCGGGGGCTGACTCAGCTGCCGAACGCGACCTCGTCGCGCACCTCCTCCTGCGTCTCGTAGGTGCGGTCGGGCACGAGCCGCACCGCTCGCAGCACCTCGTTGTCGACGCCCTGCTCCTCGGCGATGTGCACGAGTTCGGCCTTGCTGACCGGGTAGTGCACCTCCTTGAGGAACGGTTGCACGCGGTCGGGGTCGGGCGGATGCGTCATCACCGCTCACCTCTTCGGCAGGTCGGGGGAGGGCCTCAGGGTGGTTTCCCCGTTCGCGGCGATCTCAATCATCTCCGAGCGCGGAACCGTTCCGCCGATGTCGACCTCCGCTCGGGCGAGAACTCGCTCCGACCGGACGAGTGGACGGTTCCGCTCCACTTGGGACTCCGGAATCGACTGGGGTGGAAGCACTCTCGAACAAGTTGGGAGTGTCCATCGCTCCTGGGGTCGGTTCGGGTTACGGGCGATGTGCATCAGGCCGGGTGAATCCTGGGGCACTGTGCCCCTGGTTGCGCGGTGTGTGGCTGATCACTCTGGATGCCCTGCCGAGATCACGGGGAGCCGCGATGGGTGTTGGGGTGGCGCGACCGGCCGGTACCGGTCCGCTCAGCGAAACCGGACGCTTGTTCCTGCACGCCGTGGACGTGGCCAGGGCGGTGTTCGCCCGGCCGTTCCAGTGGCGCGAGTTCGTCCAGCAGTCCTGGTTCGTGGCCAGCGTGACCATCGTGCCGACCGCGCTGGTGTCCATCCCGTTCGGGGCGGTGATCGCGCTCCAGCTCGGGTCGCTGACCAAGCAGATCGGGGCGCAGTCGTTCACCGGGGCCTCCAGCGTGCTGGCCATCATCCAGCAGGCCAGCCCGCTGATCACCGCGCTGCTCATCGCCGGGGCCGGCGGGTCGGCGATCTGCGCCGACCTGGGCGCGCGCACCATCCGCGACGAGATCGCCGCGATGGAGACGCTGGGCGTCTCGCCGATCCACCGGCTGGTGGTGCCGCGCGTGCTCGCGGCGATGCTCATCGCCACCCTGCTCAACGGGGTGGTCAGCGTCGTCGGCGTGCTCGGCGGGTACTTCTTCAACGTCATCATGCAGGGCGGCACCCCCGGCGCCTACATGGCCAGCTTCAACGGGCTCGCCCAGCTGCCCGACCTGTGGATCGGCGAGATCAAGGCGGTGATCTTCGGCTTCATCGCCGGGGTGGTCGCCGCGCACCGCGGCCTGAACCCCGCTCCCGGGCCGAAAGGCGTGGGGGACGCGGTGAACCAGGCCGTGGTCATCTCGTTCATGCTGCTGTTCCTGGTGAACGTGGTGCTCACCGCGATCTACCTGCAGCTCGTCCCGCCGAAGGGGATGTGAGCCGTGGTCGTGGCGACCGGCCGCGTCCGGCGGCTGCTCCACCGCCCGCTGGCGGTGCTCGACACCGCCGGGGACCAGGCGCTGTTCTACCTGCGCGCGATCGCGTGGGCACCGCGCACGCTGCGCCGCTACTCCAAGGAGGTGCTGCGGCTGCTGGCCGAGGTCACCTTCGGCAGCGGTGCGCTGGCGGTGCTCGGCGGCACGATCGGGGTGATGGTGGGCATGACGCTGTTCACCGGAACCGTCGTCGGCATGCAGGGCTACACCGCGCTCAACCAGCTCGGCACCGCCAGCTTCACCGGGTTCGTCTCCGCCTACTTCAACACCCGCGAGGTCGCCCCGCTGGTCGCCGGCCTGGCGCTCTCGGCGACCGTGGGGTGCGGGTTCACCGCGCAGCTGGGCGCCATGCGCATCTCCGAGGAGATCGACGCGCTGGAGGTGATGGCGGTGCGCAGCGTGCCGTTCCTGGTCACCACCCGCGTGCTGGCGGGGATCGGCGCGGTGATCCCGCTGTACGTGATCGGGCTGATGTCGTCCTACCTGGCCTCGCGGGTGATCACCGTCTACTTCTACGGGCAGTCGGCGGGCACCTACGACCACTACTTCCACCTGTTCCTGCCGCCGGAGGACGTGCTGTTCTCCTTCGGCAAGGTGCTGCTGTTCAGCCTGATGATCATCCTGGTGCACTGCTACTACGGTTTCCGGGCGGCGGGCGGCCCCGCCGGGGTCGGCAGCGCGGTGGGCCGCGCGGTGCGCACCGCGATCATCTCGCTCAACGTGCTGGACTTCTTCCTGAGCCTGGCCATCTGGGGCGCCACCACGACCGTGCGGATCGCCGGATGAGGGCGGGGGAGCGGGTCGAGACGCTGCGCCGCCGAGTGGTGGGCGCGGTGTTCCTCAGCGTGATCGCGCTGTTCCTGGCCTCCACGGTCGCGGTGTACCAGAAGGCGTTCACGCCGGTGGTGCACGTGCTGCTGCGCACCGACCGGGTCGGCAACCAGCTGCAACCGCCCTCCGACGTCAAGGTGCGCGGGCTGGTCGTGGGCGAGGTGCGGGAGGTGCGGGCCACCGCGACCGGAGCCGAGCTGGACCTGGCGCTGCACCCGGACAAGGCACCGCTCATCCCCGCCGGGGTCAGCGCCCGGCTGCTGCCCAAGACCCTGTTCGGCGAGCGCTACGTCAGCCTCGTCCCGCCACCGGGCCCCAGCCGCGAGTCGCTGCGCGACGACGACGTCATCGAGCAGGACCGCAGCCGGACCTCGATCGAGCTGGAGAAGGTGCTCAGCGACCTGATGCCGGTGCTGCAGGCCGTCCGGCCGGACAAGCTCGCCACCACCCTCAACACGGTCTCGATGGCGCTGGACGGACGCGGCGAGCAGCTCGGTGAGACGCTGGTGGCCACCAACGCCTACCTGGAGCGGTTCAACCCGGTGCTGCCGGAGCTGAAGGGGAACATCCGGGCGCTGGCCGACGTGGCACACCTCTACGCCGACGCCGCCCCGGATCTCGCGCAGGCGCTGCGCGACCTGGCCGTCAACCACCGCACCGTCGCCGACAACCGCGCCGGCCTGGACCGCCTGTACCGCACGGTCACCACCGGTTCCGCGGACCTGGACGGGTTCCTGCGCGCGAACTCCGAGAACATCATCGGGCTCAACGCGGCCAGCCGCGAGCACCTGGCGCTGCTGGCCCGCTACGCGCCCGAATACCCCTGCCTGCTCGACGATCTCGCCGACGCCGTGCCGCGCCTCGACCAGGTCGCGGGCAAGGGGACCGACACTCCCGGCGTGATCCGGCTCCGGGTGGAGATCAGCGACGACGGCGCCAAGTACCTGCCCGGCCACGACGAACCCCGCTGGCAGGACCGGCGCGGACCCCGCTGCTACGACCAGGTCCCGATGCCCGCCGACCTGCCCGGCGGCGGACCGCCGCGAGACGGCTCGACGCACCCGCCGCAGCGCGAGCAGCGCACACCACCTGCCGCGACGAGCCCGAGCTCGGCCACCGGACCCGCCGGGTCGCTCCAGCACTCCCCGGCCGAGCGGAACCTGATCGCCGCGCTGCTGTCACCGGCGACGCGGCTGCGCCCGGACGAAGTGCCGGGCTGGAGCACGCTGCTGGTCGGACCGCTGTACCGAGGAGCGGAGGTGGACGTGCGATGAGATCGATGAGGCCGTCGCTGACCAAGCTCATCGCGTTCGTCGCGGTGACGCTGCTGGCCACCGGACTGCTCGGCGTCACCATCGCGAACACGAGTGTCGGCCCCACCACCGGGTATTCGGCCCGGTTCACCGATGTCACCGGCCTCAACGAGGGCGACGACGTGCGCATCGCCGGGGTCAAGGTCGGCCAGGTCCGCTCCATCGAGATCGCCGAGCGCCGCCAGGCGCACGTGGAGTTCACGCTCTACGGCGACCGCGCCCTGCCGCGCTCGACCACCGCGTCGATCAAGTACCGCAACCTCGTCGGCCAGCGCTACCTCGCCGTCGAGAGGGGGGAGGGCACCCGCGAGATGCTCCCGGAGGGCGCCACGATCCCGATCGACCGCACCCGGCCCGCGCTGAACCTCACCGCGTTGTTCAACGGGTTCAAGCCGCTGCTGCAGGCGCTCTCGCCGGAGGACGTCAACAAGCTCTCGCACGCGATCATCCAGACGCTGCAGGGCGAAGGCGGAACCGCGCAGAGCCTGCTGGCCCACATCGGATCGCTGACCCGGACGCTGGCCTCCCGCGACCAGGTGATCGGCGAGGTCATCAGCCGGCTCAACGAGGTGCTCGGCACCGTCAACAGCCGCAACGCCGAGCTCGACGAGGTGCTGGTGCAGACCCAGCAGGTCGTGTCCGGGCTGGCCGCCGACCGCGAGCAGATCGGCTCGGCGGTCGAGGGGATCGGCCAGGTCAACGAGGCGACCGCCGGGCTGCTCGCCGAGGGCAGGCAGCCGCTGCGCGAGAGCATCCAGCACCTCGGAGCGCTCGCCCACCACCTCGACGGCCACCGGCCGCTGGTGGAGCGCTTCGCCGCCGGGCTGCCGGACAAGCTCAACACCATCAACCGCACCGCCAGCTACGGGTCGTGGTTCAACTACTTCCTCTGCCGCAGCTCCGGGCAGGTGCGCATCTCGAACCTCGGTGTGGCCGTGCCGCTCCCGGCCACGGCTCCGGAGCAGATGCCGGGGAGGTGCCGATGATCGGGAGGCTCAGGAGACGGGACCCGGCGGCCGCCGGGGCGGTGGGGCTGGTGCTGATCACGCTGGTCTCGCTGCTGGCGTTCCACTTCGAGGACCTGCCCGTCGTCGGCGGCACCACCTACCGCGCGCAGTTCACCGAGGCAGCCGGGCTCAAACCCGACGACGAGGTCCGCATCGCCGGGGTCAAGGCGGGCACCGTGACGTCGATGTCGTTGCGCGGCAAGCACGTCGAGGTCGCCTTCCGCGTCGACGACGCCTGGGTCGGTGACCGCACCACCGCCTCCATCGAGATCAAAACCCTGCTCGGGCAGAAGTTCCTGGCGCTGGACCCGCAGGGCGAGCGCGAACAGGACTCCGCCGCGACGATCCCGGCCGACCGCACCCGCTCGCCCTACGACGTCACCGAGGCGTTCCAGGACCTCGGCCGCACCTCCGGCGAGGTCGACACCGCCGCGCTCGCGCAGAGCTTCCGGACCATGGCCGACACGTTCCGCGGCACGCCCGCCCACGTCGGCGAGGCGCTGCGCGGGCTCTCGTCGTTCTCGCAGGTCATCTCGAAGCGCGACGAGCAGCTCAAGCAGCTGCTGAGCAACACCCGCCAGGTCAGCCGGGTGCTCGGCGACCGCGACCAGGTCTTCGCCCGGCTGCTCGCCGACGGCAACCTGCTGCTGGAGGAGATCCGGTTCCGCCGGGAGGCCATCAGCGCGCTGCTGCGCAGCACCCGGGAGCTCTCCGAGCAGCTGCGCGGGCTCGTCGCCGACAACCACGCGCAGCTGCGGCCCGCGCTGACCACGCTGGAGCGGGTCACCGCGGTCCTGCACCGCAACCAGGCCAACCTCGACCGGGGCCTGCAGAACCTCGCCCCGTTCGCCCGCTACTTCAGCAACACCGTCGCCAACGGGCGCTGGTTCGACAGCTACGTGTGCGGCCAGGTCCCGCCCGTGCTGCACGCCGGACCGGTGTCGGCCAACGAGCAGGGCTGCCACCCGCCGGTCGAGGGAGGTCCGCGATGAGCAGGCGGCTGATGGCGATCGTGATCGCGGTGGCGCTGGTGGTCACCGGCACAACCTGGTGGGCGGTGGCCAGTGCCGCGCGCACCTCCGTGACCGCGCACTTCGGCGCCACCGTCGGGCTCTTCCCGGGCTCGGACGTGCGGGTGCTGGGCATGCGGGTCGGCTCGGTGACCGAGGTCGTGCCGGAGGGAACCCGGGTGCGGGTGGAGATGCGCATCGACGACGGCACTCCGATCCCCGCGGACGCGAAAGCCGTTGCCGTGGCGCCGAGCCTGGTCAGCGACCGGTACGTGCAACTCGCCCCGGTCTACGAAGGCGGGCCGCAGCTGGCCGACGGCGCCGTGATCCCGCGCGAGCGCACCGCGACCCCGCTGGAGCTCGACGAGATCAACCGCAACACCGACCGCACCGTGCGGATGCTCGGGCCCGACGGGGCGAACCGGGAGGGCGCGCTGTCGGACTTCCTCGACGTGCAGGCCGCCAACCTGGACGGCCGCGGGGCGGAGCTCAACGACATGCTGCGCCGCCTCGGCGAGGCCACCACGACGCTGTCGGGGTCGAAGGAGGACATGTTCGCCACCGTCGACGACCTGCAGCTGTTCAACCGCACGCTGGCCGACAGCGACCAGGAGGTCCGCCGGTTCAACACCCAGCTCGCCGACGCCGCGTCGTTCCTGGCCGCCGAACGCGGTGAACTCGGTTCCGCGCTGCGGGAACTCGGCCCCGCGCTGGCCGACACCGCCGGGTTCATCCGCGACAACCGCGCCGTGCTCCAGTCCAACGTGGACCACCTGAGGGCGGTCACGCAGGTGCTCGTCGACCAGCGGGCGGCGCTGGAGGAGGTCACCGACCTGGCGCCGCTGGGCCTGGCCAACCTCGCCAACACCTACGGCGCCTCCGCCGGGGTCACCCGCACCCGCGGCAACATCAACGAGCTCACCCACCCGCCGATCGTCCTCGTCTGCAAGCTGCTCCGGCAGTCACCACCGCAACGCCCCGTGCCACCGGTGCTCGCCGACGCCTGCGCGCGCGTCGAACCGGTCGTCACCGGAGCTCTCCCGCTGCCGTCCCCGGCCGACGCGATGGCGTCCCTGCAGCGCGGGCACGCGCCCGACATCCCGCTGCCGCTCGTCGACGCCCTGCGCGACACCGGTACCCCGCACCCGGGAGGTGGCCGCTGATGCGGATCGCGATGCTGCTGCTCAGCGCCCTGCTGGTCACCGGGTGCGGGCAGCACGGCTTCACCGGGATGTACGACGCACCGCTGCCCGGAGGCGCCGACCTCGGCGACGACCCGTACCGGGTGACCGCGCAGCTGGCCGACGTGCTGGACCTGGTGCCGCAGGCCGGCGTGAAGGTCAACGACGTCGCCGTCGGGCGGGTCTCCGGGATCCGGCTCGCCCCCGACGGCTGGACCGCCGAGGTCGACATGGAGATCAACCGGGACGTGCGGCTGCCCGCCGCCGCGCTCGCGCAGCTGCGCCAGTCCAGCCTGCTCGGCGAGAAGTACGTCCAGCTCGACGGTTCCCCCGCGCCGGGTGGTGCGCTGCTGACCGACGGCGACCGGATCCCGTTGTCGCGCACCAACCGCCACCCGCAGGTCGAAGAGGTGCTGGGCGCGCTGTCGATGCTGCTCAACGGCGGCGGGATCGGGCAGCTGCAGCACATCAACCAGGAGCTCGGCGCCGCGCTGTCGGGGAACGAGGACGACATCCGGTCGCTGCACCGCAACCTGGAGATCTTCGCCCGCGAGCTCGACGGCCAGCGCGACGAGATCACCCGCGCCCTCGACGGTCTCAACCGGCTCGCCGCCTCCCTCGTCGGGCAGCAGCACGACATCGCCTTCGCGCTGGACAACCTCGGACCGGGGCTGAAGGTCATCAACGAGCAGCGCGGGCAGCTCGTCACGATGCTCCAGCAGATGGACCGGCTCTCCGAGGTCGCCGTGGAGACCACCGAGCGCAGCCAGGACGACGCCGTGGCGAACCTGCGGTCGCTGAGCCCGATCCTGCAGAAGCTCGCCGAAGCGGGCGAGGACCTCCCCAAATCGTTGGAAGTCCTGGTCACCTTCCCGTTCACCGACTACACCGTCAACGCCATCAAGGGCGACTACACCAACCTGGACCTGCAGCTGGACCTCGACCTGAGCACCTTCGTGGACAACGTGCTGCAGGGACGGCCGCCGCCCACCGGCGGCGCCGGGCCCGGCGAACCACCGCTGCCGATCCCCGCCCCTGCCCCTGGCCCGGCCCCAGCCCCCGGACCGGCCCTGCCGCCGCCACCGCGACCGGGCGGGCCGTTCGACGTCGTGCTCGGAGGTGGCCGGTGATCTCCCAACGGGTCAAGCTGCAGCTCGGAGCGTTCGCGCTGATCGCCCTGGTCGGCATCACCTACGTCGGCGCCACCTACGCCGGGCTGGACCGGCTGGTGTCCTCCCGCGGGTACACCGCCGTGGCGCGGTTCCGGGACTCCGGCGGCATCTTCACCAACGCCGAGGTCACCTACCGCGGACTGCCGATCGGGCGGGTCGGGCCGCTGCGGCTGACGCCCGAGGGCGTCGACGTGTCGCTGGAGATCGAGGACAGCGCGCCGGAGGTCCCGGCCGACACCGACGCCGTCGTCACCAACCGCTCGGCGGTGGGGGAGCAGTACGTCGACCTGCGGCCCCGCTCCGACGGCGGCCCGCACCTGCGGGACGGTTCGGTGATCGGCAGCGATCGCACCTCGATCCCGGTGCCGCCGGAGGAGCTGCTGGCCAACCTGGACCGCACCGTCAGCAGCATCCCGATCGGGTCGCTGCAGACCGTGGTCACCGAGCTCGACCTGGCCTTCACCGGCCTCAACGGACCGCTCGGCGCCCTGCTGGACACCTCCCACGCCTACACCCGGCACGCCACCGACCACCTGCCGCAGACCCTCGACCTGATCACCAGCGGCCGGACCGTGCTGGAGACCCAGCGGGAGCAGGGCGCCGAGATCGCCTCGTTCAGCCGCGACCTGCACGCCTTCGCCGGGCAGCTGCGCGCCTCCGACGCCGACCTGCGACGCGTCATCCGCGCGGCACCGGATGCCGCCGAGCAGGTCAGCGGGCTGCTGCGGGACACCGGACCGCAGCTCGGCGGCCTGGTCGGCAACCTGCTGACCACCGCGAACGTGTACCGCACCCGGCTCGACGGGGTGGAGCAGCTGCTGGTCACCTACCCCAGCCTCGCGGAGGGCACCAAGACCACCGTTCCCGGCGACGGCCGAGCCCGATTCGGCCTGGTCCTGAACAACTTCGACCCGTTCGTCTGCACCCGCGGCTACGAGAGCACCCACCAGCGCGCGGGAACCGACCTCGCCGAAGTCCCGGCCAACCTCCGGGCCAACTGCGCGGAACCCCCGGGCAGCCCCATCAACGTCCGAGGCGCACAGCGCGAACACCCCCGGTGATCACCTCTCCCCAAACGGGATCAAGTGGGGCATAGTGCCTGCCGTGACTCCGTCGTGGCCCTGCCCTTCCGCTCGGGTGCGGGAGTTGATCCGGCTTGGGGCGGAGGCGGCGTTGAAGCCGCCCGCGAGGTGGGCGGACGAGCTGCACGCCGCCGTCCTCGACGCCGACCGCACCCAGGCCATCGCCGCCGACCCGGTGCTCGCCGACGAGCTGCGGCAGACCAACGTCGACAACGTCGTGCACTGGGCGGCGGCCAACGTCCAGGACCCCGGTTGCCGGGTCCCGCCCCACCTGGGCACCCAAGCCCTCGACACCGCCCGCGACCTGGTGCGCCGCGGCCTCGACGCGCACGCCCTGGACACCTACCGGGCCGGGCAGAACGTCGCCTGGCGGTTCTGGATGGAGATCTGCTTCTCGCTCACCACCGACCCCGGCGAGCTGCGCGAACTCCTCGAAATCACGGCGCTGTCGATCTCGACCTACGTCAACGACACCATCGCCGGCATCAGCGAGCGGATGCAGGAGGAGCTCGACACCCTCACCCGCGGCACCAACGCCGATCGCCGGGCCGCCGTCACCCTCATCCTCGAAGGGTCCCCGATCAGCGCGCGCCGAGCCGAGCTCAAGCTCGGCTACGGGCTGACCGGCCCGCACACCGCCGCCGTGGTCTGGAGCACCACCGGGGCGGGGCTGGAGGAGCTGGAGAGCGCCGCCGAAGAACTGGTGCGCCTCACCGGCGCCGGTCGGCGGCTGACCGTGGTGGCCACCGCGGCCACCCTGTGGATCTGGTTGCCGGTGACGACCACCGCGTGCATCGAGGAGCTGTCCGAGCGGCTGGGCTCCCGGCCGGACGTGCGCGTGTCGATCGGACGCCCCGGTCGCGGCGTGGACGGATTCCGCCGCAGCCACCTCGACGCCCTCACCGCGCAGCGGATGCTGGCCCGGCTCGGCTCCTGCAAGCAGGTCGCCCGCTACGAGGACGTCCAGCTGGTCGCGCTGATGACCGCCGACCCCGCCCAAGCCGACGAGTTCGTCGCCGAGGTGCTCGGGGAGCTCCGCGACGCCGATCCGGAGATGCGCCAGGTCGTGCGCACCTACATCCGCGAGCAGTGCAACGCCTCCCGCACCGCCGAACGCCTCTACACCCACCGCAACACCGTGCTGCGCCGCCTCGCCCGCGCCGACGACCTGCTGCCGCGCCCCCTGGCGGAGGACGTGGTCGGTGTCGGCGCCGCGCTGGAAGTGCTGCGCTGGCGCGACGCCGACACCGGTCCTCAGCTCTCGTCGTAGGACGGGGGCGCGTCCTGCGGGGCGGTGCCCCAGGTGGGGTCGGGTTCGGTGCCGAGGGTGAAGTCGAGGGTGCCGCCCGAGGCGACGAAGTCCTCGCCGACCCACGGTTTCGAGCTCTCGGCGCCGTTGACCGCGAGGCCGCGCACGAAGGGCGCGCCCGGTTCGGCCTCGGGGGCGGTGATGTCGATGGCCGTGCCGTTGCCCCGGTCGATGCGGACCGAGGAGAAGATCGGGCTGGCCAGCACCAGCTCCGAGCGGCCCGGTGCCTGCGGGTACATCCCGATCGAGGCCCACACCGACCACGACGACATCTGGCCCAGGTCGTCGTTGCCGACCTCACCGTCCGGTGTGGACTTGAACAGCGACGTCAGCGCCCGCCGCACCACGTCCTGCGTCCGGTCCGGCCTGCCCGCGTAGGCGTAGGCCCACGGGGTGTTGAGCGACGGCTCGTTCCCCAGGTAGGCGTGCGGGGCGTCCGGACCCGCGTTGAGCTCGCCGAAGAACTCGTCCAGCCGGGGCACCACCTCCGCGTTCCCGCCCATCAGGTCGAACAGGCCGCGGTGGTTGAACGGCACCATCCACGTGTACTGGGCGCCGTTGCCCTCGGTGTACTCCTCGGTCTGCACCGGGTCGAACGACGTGAACGACCCGTCGGCGTTGCGCGGCTGCAGGTAGCGGTTGCCGGGGTTGAACAGGTTCTTGAAGTTCTGCGCCCTGCCCAGGAACTCGTCACGCGTGGCGGTGTCTCCCAGCCGCCCGGCGAACTGCGAGATCGCGAAGTCGGCGCCGGCGTACTCCAGCGTCGTCGACACCGAGTCGGTGGCGCCCTCCACGCCCGGCGGGATGTGGCCCAGCGAGTCGTACTCGTCGTGACCCGGTCGCTCGTCGTCGTGGGTGGCGCCCTCGCGCATCTCGCGCAGCGCGGCGGTCGTGTCGAAATCCGTTGCGCCGAAGGCATGAGCGCTGGCCACCATGATCGGCAGCGGGTCGCCGACCATGACCCCGGTCCCGCCGTTGGCGACGGTCCAGCGGTCGAAGTAACCGCCCTGCTCGGACTGGTTCACCGCCGACTGCGCTATGTCGGAGGCGATGTCCGGCGCGATCAGCGCCACCAGCGGCAGCTGCGAGCGGTAGACGTCCCAGCCCGAGTAGTTCGCGTACTGCGCGTGCCCCTCGGCCGCCGTGCGCACCTGGCCGTCGAAGCCCGCGTACTGGCCGTTGACGTCGCTGAAGACGTTGGGGTGCAACAGCGAGTGGTAGAGGCCGGTGTAGAGCCGCCGCCGGTCCTCGTCGCTGCCACCGCCGACGTCGATGCGCCCCAGCAACCCGTTCCACGCGGCGCGGGTGCCGTCGCGGATCTCGTCGAAACCGCGGCCGGACTGCTCGGCCTCGGCGTTGGCGCGGGCGTTGTCGGCGCTGACGAACGAGATCCCGATCCGGCCCACCACGCTCGCCGACTCCGCCGTGTCGAACTGCACGAACGCCCGCCCGCCGTCGACCTGGCGGGCGCTGAAATCGCGGTCGAAGGTCGCGTGGAAGTACACCCGGTAGCTGTTGTCGGCACCGCAGAAACCGCCGCTGTCGCTGTGACCGCTGATGCTGTTGCGGCCGATCTCCAGGGATCCGGTGGCGTCGTTGAACGCCTTCGCCGCGTCCACCGACAACCCCGCCTGCTGGCCCCGCGGGTAGGTGAACCGCGCGACGCCGGAGCGCTGCGTGGCCGCCAACTCGGTCCGCAGCCCGTTGTCGAAGGTGACGTCGTAGGCGCCGGGGGAGGCGGACTCGTCGTCGTGCGAGAAGGAGTGGTCGGCCACCGGGGAGTCGCCGAGGACCGGCATGAACGGGACGTTGCCGAAGTCCCCGCACCCGGCCCCGGAGAGGTGGGTGAGGCTGAAGCCGCGGATGCGGTCGTCGTCGTAGGAGTAGCCGCCGTGCTGGTAGGTCGCGGTGTCCGGGCTGAACTGCATCATCCCGAACGGCGCCACCGCGCCGGGGAAGGTGTTTCCCGCACCGCCGCCGTGGCCGAAATCGGGCCCGCCGGGCTTGGTTCCGACGAACGGGTTGACGTACTGGGCCGGATCGTCGATCGCCGCGTCGGCCGCCGGGGCCGGTGCGAGCGCGGTCGCCGCGGCCAGAGCGGCCGCCGCGAGTCTGCTGGGAACGTTGGTGCGTCGAACGGTCTTGACGTCGTGCCGGCGTCGCAAAGGAAGACCTCCCGATTGACAACGTTGTCCAGACCAGGATGTCCTCAACGTAGCGACGAGCCGGGAGCGGGGCAATATCGGGCGACGATGACAACAGGACAAGCCCGGGTGAAATCCGGACCGACTTTCGTCGGTGTTTTCCGGGGAATCGCAAGAAGAACGTAACCGAAATCGAGTACCGCCGTTCATGTCCGCTTCCGCGTCAAACCGCGTGGGAGATCAGTGATCAACGCCGAAAAGCGTGCTGGTACTGTCCCGACCAAGCGCGGATGATCATCGGACCGGCGGTGCTGCACGCCCGCTCGCATTCGGTGCGGAGTTCCCGAAGTCGTGGACGCCCGGCGGAGCGCGCACTCCGCATGAATTCGCGCGAAGGCTGCCGGGGGGCCGGGGCCTGTCTCATCTGAGGACAACCGAAGGAGTGCGGTCGACGTGCGGTTAACCGGGATCAGAACGCGCGAGCCGGACAGGACGAGCCTCCGGCGCAGGATCAGGAACATTCTGATCACCATCGTCGCGCTGTTCTTCGTCGTGGTGCTCGCCGGTTTCGCGCCTTCGTTCGTCGACGGGCTCATCGTCCGCTACGTCGCCGTCACCGTGCAGGACACCTCGATCCCCGCTGTCCGCACCTTCACCGCCGTGCAGGCCGAACGCCAGGTCGTGGCACGGGCTTTCGACGGTCAGGCCCGCCCCGACGTGCTGGACCAGCGCTACGCCGCCACCGACCGCGCCGTCGCCGAGCTGTCCGACCGGCTCTCCGACCTGAGCTCCAACCCGGCCGTCCCCGCCGACATGAAGGCCAAGATCGACCGGGTCGGCACGCTGCTCGACCAGCTGCCGCGCTCCCGCCCGTCGACGCCGATCGACCCGGCGCGCAAGACCGAAACCCTGCGCGACTACAACGAGGTCCTCGACGCCGGTGCCGACCTGTTCGACGGCCAGGCCCGCTCCGTCGAGGACGCCCAGGCCGGGCAGGCCGGCATCACCGCCACCGAGATCTTCCGCGCGGGCGACCAGATGGCGCAGACCACGATCCTGGGCACCCGCGGCGTGGAATCCCGCATGACGCCGCAGGAGCAGGTCGACTTCGCGGTGCTCGTGGGCTCCTACCACGACGAGATCGCCGAGCAGGTGCCGCACGCCTCGCCGCAGGTCCAGCAGCGCTACGAGGAGCTCACCCGCTCCGGGAGCTGGCAGCAGCTGCGGGCGATCGAGCAGCAGATGATGTCCGGCGGCCAGGCGCAAGGCGTCACCACCGAGCAGTGGCACCGGGTCAGCGACCAGGTCACCGCGGAGATCACCGACCTCGCCGTCGAGCAGGCCCGCTACGGCGCCGACCTCGGCCTGACCAACGGCACCAACGCGCTGCTGCGCACCGCCCTGTTCGCCGGGCTCGTGCTGCTGGCCACCGCCGGTGCCGCGCTGCTGATGTGGTGGTTCGCCGGACGTCACCTGGTGGCCCTGGTGCCGCAGCGACTGGTCGAACTGCGCGACGCCGTCCGCAAGATCGCCGACGAGGACGTGCCGGAGCTGTTCCGCAAGGTCGAGCGCGGCGAAGAGGTCGACGTCTCCGCTCCGCTGCGCTCGCTGGACTTCGGCAAGGACGAGATCGGCGAGGTCGCCGACGCGTTCGCCGGCGCCTACCAGGTCGCGGTGCAGGAGCGCATCAAGCAGAAGCAGACCTCGGACGCGTTCACCCGCGTCGTGGTCGGCATGGCCGCGCGAGTCCAGCAGATCGTGCAGAGCGCGATGCAGATCGTCGACACCGAGGAGCGCGAGGCCGGCGAGGCCGCACCCCGCTACCGGGCGCTGCTGGTGCTCGACAGCCTCCTGCTGCGCGCCCGCCGCCTGGCCGAGAACCTGCGGCTGCTGTCGGGCAACCGGCTCGCCCGCTACCACAAGGGCCCGACGCCGATGGAGGTCATCCTCGAATCGGCGCGAGCCGAGATCGAGCACTACGGCCGCATCCACACCCGCCACCCCGGCGCCGTGGCCATCGACGGCCAGGCCGCTCCGTACCTGATCCGCGTGCTCGCCGAGCTGATGGACAACGCCGCCAACTACAGCTCGCCGCAGGGCAAGGCCCGCGTGTGGACCGAGGAGCGCAACGGCGACCTCGTCGTCGTCATCGAGGACCGCGGCCTGGGCATGCCCGGCGAGAAGCTCGGCGAGGCCAACGCGATCCTGGGCACCGACACCGATTTCGCCCTCGGCAGCGTCCAGCGGCACATGCAGCTCGGCCTGCCGGTCGTCGCCCGCATCACGCAGCAGTGGCACATCCAGGTCGCGCTGACCGCAGGGGAGTCCGGCGGCATCCGCGCCGAGGTCGCCATCCCCGGCGACCTGCTGCGCGAGCCCGAGTTCGAGCGCTCCGCGCCGTCGGTGAGCTCCACCAGCCGCGGCACGCTGGGCAGCGCCACCGCGCTGCTGGCCGAGCCGGTCGAGACCCGCACCCGCCCGGAACCGCCCAAGCCGCGCGCCGAACCGGCCGAGGAAGCTCCGCTGGAGACCTCCCCGGTGGGCCTGCCGGTGCGCCGCCGGGGAGCGTCCGCCGTCGGCCGCGCGCTGGACGAGGAGAAGAAGGCACAGGCCGAAACCTCCGGCGAGGACACCGGAACGCGGCGCAGCGCGGGCGGCGGCGGAGCGATGGGCTTCGTGTCCGGACGTCAGAACCACGGGAACGACCAGGGTGAGGGGTGAACACAGTGAGCGATAGCCGGGACGACTTGAGCTGGGTGCTGACCGACTTCGCGCAGCGCGTCGTGGACGTGGACTGCGTCGTGTTGTGGTCGTCGGACGGGTTCCCCAGGGCCGCCTCCGAAGGAGTGTCCAAGGAGCAGGCCGAGGACCTCGCCGCGATGTCGGCGTCGGCCTTCAGCTCCTCGAAGCGGGTGAGCGTGATCGGTGGGGGAGGTGACCTGAGCAAGACGGTCATCGAGGGCGCGAACCGGTTCGTGATCCTCGCGCTGGCCGCCGAGCGCACCGGGATCACCGTGTGCGTCGACACCGCAGCCGATCCGCTGATCGTCAACGTCGAGCTGGACCGGCTGCTCGCCCAGGTCGGCGAGCACCTGGTCACCGAGGGACGCGGCGGAGCCGACTCGCTGACGGGGACGAGGCCGTAACCGATGGCCGAGCAGAACGTCCACGCAGAGGACCCGGGAGCGGGCGTGCGCCCGTTCGTCGTCGCCGGTGCCCCGGAGAAGGCCGACCTGGACCTGGACCTGGCGACGCAGGTGGTCGCCAGGGTCGGGGGCGACGGGCACCGCGACCTGTCGATGAGCGACAGCGCCGCGCTGGAGCTGGCGAAGAACCCGGTCGCCATCGCCGAGGTCGCCGGAAGCCTCGGAACCCCGGTGCTGACGGCACGCGCGCTCGTGGGTGCGCTGCTGCGCCGCGGGATTCTCACCCTCGACGGCGAGAGCACCCCGGAAGAAACCGTTTCCGATGCAACACTGGAATACCTACAGGGGGTTCTGGACAGTGTTAAACAGCTTTGAGCGGCCGCCGGTCAAGCTCGTCATCGCCGGCGGTTACGGGTGCGGCAAGACGACCCTGATCAAGAGCGTGGCCGACCCGGACCGCTACGTGCGGCTCACCGACGAGCCCATCACCGACGCGAGCGCCTCGGTGGACGCGCTGACCGGGGTCCCGGAGAAGACGACCACCACGGTCAGCATCGACTTCGGCCGGATCAACCTGAGCAACGGGACCCCGCTGTTCCTGTTCGGCATGCCCGGCCAGTCGCGGTTCTGGTCGGTGTGGGACGACCACACGCACGGCGCGTTCGGAGCCGTGGTCGTGGCCGACACCCGCCGGCTCGACGACTGCTTCTCCAGCCTGGACTTCTACGAGGACCGGAAGATCCCCTACGTGGTCGCGGTCAACGAGTTCGACGGCACGCAGCGCTACCGGCCCGAGGACATCGCCAACGCGCTGCAGATCGACACCGCCAAGGTCCCGGTGGTGAACTTCGACGCCCGCCGGCGCGCCGACGTCAAGGACGTCCTCGCCCGACTGCTGGAGCACGTCATTGGTACTGCTACTGCCGGTGCGGCTTCGGCGCGTGGGAGGAGTAAGTCTGGAGTGTAAGTGGCTCCCATTAGCCACTTTTGAGTGATGTCCTCATTGGACGGAGCCTTGCTATCGTCGAATGATGGGGAAGACGCTGGTGAAGCGGTCGTACAAGTACCGCTTCTATCCGACGGTGGCGCAGCGGATGGAGCTGCTGCGCACCTTCGGCTGCGTTAGGAAGGTGTACAACCTAGCGTTGGAGGCGCGATCACGGGCGTGGGCTGACGATCGGCGACACGTGAACTACAGCGAGACTTCGGCAATGCTGACGTCATGGAAGAAGTCCGCGGAGTTGGCGTACCTCGCTGAAGTGTCGTCCGTTCCCTTGCAACAGGCGCTCAGGCACCTGCAGAGTGCCTTCAACGCGTTCTTCAGCAAGCGTTCGAAGTACCCGCGCTTCAAGTCGAAAAAGAGGACCCGAGCGTCAGCTGAGTACACTCGTTCGGCGTTCAGGTATAGCGATGGCGTACTGAAGTTGGCGAAAATGACTGAGCCTCTGAGCGTCGTGTGGTCGCGGCCGCTCCCGGATGGGGCTGTTCCTTCGACGGTGACGGTCTGGCGTGACAGCGCGGATCGGTGGTTCGTGTCGATCCTGGTCGAGTCCGTTGTCGAGCATCATTTGCCTACTGCGGATGCTGTCGGGCTGGACGCGGGGATCACGACTCTCCTTACGTTGTCAACCGGCGAGAAGATCACGAATCCGAAACACACTGACCGTGAGCGCAAGCGGTTGGCTCGTGCGCAGCGTGCACTGAACCGAAAGTGTCACGGTTCCAGCAATCGGGAAAAGGCTCGTCTCAAGGTCGCTCGTATCCATAGCAAGATCGGTGACCGGCGGCGGGACTACCTGCACAAGGTCACCACGCGACTCGTCCGTGAGAACCAAGCGGTCGTGATCGAGGATCTTGCGGTGCAAAACATGATCAAGAACCGAAGGTTGGCGCAGGCGATCCTCGATGCGGGGTGGTCCGATCTGCGGTCGATGCTGGAGTACAAGTGCGCTTGGTACGGGCGCGAGCTGATTGTGGTGGATCGTTGGAGTCCCTCGTCCAAGACGTGCTCGCGCTGCGGCATTGTCGTCGAGAAACTACCGCTCCACGTTCGTGAGTGGAGATGCCGGGGTTGTGGGGCTCGGCATGATCGCGACATCAATGCCGCGAGGAATATTCTGGCCGCCGGGCTGGCGGTCTCGGCCTGTGGAGCTGATGTAAGACCTCAACAGGGGAGTTCTCCTGAGCGGGCCATTGGCTGTGAAGCAGGAACCGCTCGTCGTGAGTCGGGCGGAAACCCTGTACTGCAGGGGTAGTCAAGAAGCAGATGGCTGTTCAGCAGAAGGTCGGCGCAGGTCAGTGAGCCGGTGACGGCCGGACGCCGCCGGGACCTCCGCGCGTTCGCGGCCCCGGCGGTGCTCCTGCTTGAGACCTCGCACGTAGGTGGGGACGTCCACGTTGAGGGCGTCCTCGCGGCGCTCGGTGCCGTAGCGGCGGGCGATTCGGTCCAGGTGGGCGCGGGACTCGGCGAGCATCTCCCGCTCGCCGGGCAGCGCGGCCTCGCCCGCGATGAGGTCGCCGATCCACTCCGCCTGAAGCTCGGCGAGCTTGGTCAGCGCGCCCACCGGGCGCAGGAACCCGGCGAGGTAGAGCCCCCGGTGGCCCGGCGGCACGACCCGGTGGAACAGCTCCAGCCGCCCCTCGGAGTCGAACGCGACGTCGGCGGGCAGCGGCAGTGACATGTCGTAGCCGGTGCAGTAGATGACGGCGTCGACCTCCTCGACGCTGCCGTCACCGAACGTCACGCCCGTCGGCGTGAGCCGGTCGATCCCGGGCCGCACGGTGATCTCGCCGTGCGAGAGGCGGCTCAGCAGCTCGTCGGAGATGGTGATCGGGGCGTCCATCACCCGGTGATCGGGCTCCGGCAAGCCGTAGTCGGCGATGCGACCGCGGGTGAGGTGCAGCAGGACCTCGATGAGCCTGCGCTGGGCCTTGAACGGCAGGAACGACCACCAGCGGCTCGCGGCGATCTCGTCGATCGGCAGCCCCATCAGCGTTTTCGGCACCACGTGCGAGCCCCGGCGCACCGACAGCACCGTGCGCGCGGCCACCCGGGAGAGCTCGACGGCGATGTCGCAGGCCGAGTTGCCGAACCCGACGACCGCGACCGACTTGCCCCGGAACGAATCGGAATCGGTGTACTGCGCGGAATGCAGCTGCTCGCCCCGGAATTCGGCCGAACCGGTGATCTCCGGGTCCGGCATGCGCGGCACCGAGTGATAACCCGAGGCCAGCACCACCTCCCGGAAGTGCCTCGTGCGCACCGATCCTCGCGGGTCCCGGCTGGTGACGAACCAGCCGCCGGCCGGGTTGGGCTCCACCCGGCGGACGTCGGTGCCGAACTCGATCCGCTCGGTCAGCCCGTGCTCGTCGGCGAATCGGCGCAGGTAGGACGCGACCTGGTCGTGGCGCGGGTAGCGCGGGAAGTCCTCGGGCACCGGGAAACCCGTGAACCCGGTGACCTTGCTGGAGGTGTTGAGGTGCAGCGACCCGTAGGCCGGGTGCGAGTCGGGGGAATCGGTCGAATCGAAGTTCCAGACCCCGCCGACCGCGGAGTCCCGTTCCAAGCAGACGAAATCGATTCCGCGCCGAGCCAGCGAACGCATCGCGGCGAGTCCGGAAATACCGGAACCGATCACGCACACATCACGTTGATCCGCCTGGTGAGAAGGTTTTTCCCCGCGATCGTCCACAGTGCTCATTGGGTCCCCTCCGCGCGCAGCCTATTCCCAATTCGAGTTCTGGATGAGATCGTGTAGAAGGTCCTGAGAGGCGCCATGCCCGCGATCAAGAGTAACCGCGATGCGGAAGGTCGGGGTAGTGCCTACTTCGCGAGAGGTCTCGTCATCACCTCAACGGTGGGGAGTGTTCCCCGCTCATGACATCTCATTCACACAGTTCCTGACCAGCCAGTACCGAACCGCCGCCGAACATCTGGGGTTCTCGGCCTCCGATGTGGAGACCCTGATCACAGAACTCAGTGTGGCGTTGCGGCCGTGGGGTGATCACCCGATCGGCCCTTGTCCGAAGGTTCCCTCTTTTGTTTCAGCGGACGGTTTTCCGGCCGAGATGTCGCTCAGCTGGCGAGAGCGCCGTCCCGAACTCCGCGTCCTGTTCGAATCGCTCGGGGACGAGCCGACCCCCGCGGGTTGCCAACGTGCGGGACGGTCTCTCACCGAGCGGCTGGCCGAGCGCCCGGGGGTGGATCTGCACCGCTACCACCTGGTGGAAGACCTCTTCGTCAGCGAGGACCCGCGGCTGAACCGTCCCACGATCTGGCATTCGCTGGCGTGGCGGCCCGGTGAGTCCACGCGGTACAAGACCTACTTCAACCCGCAGGCCGGAAGCACCGATCCGGCCGACGTCCTCGACCGCACCACCGAAGCGATGGGGCGACTCGGCTTGGCGAGTTCCTGGAGTTCGGTGCGAATGTGGATGCCGGAGATGATGGACCGGGGAAATGAGATCGAATTCGCCGCACTCGATTTGGCGGATTCGCCGAATGCGCGGGTGAAGGTCTATTTCCGCATCAACGCCCGCTCGCTGGAGGACCTCGACGCGGTGGCCTCCTTGGCGAGCGGTCACGATTCCGAGCGGGCCGCCCGGGTGTGGCGGTCCCTCTATCACGGCCAGGACAAGGCGGAAGGGGAGGAACCGATGGTGTGCCTGGCCTTCCGGGAGGGTTCGGCGCAGCCGGACGAGGCCAACCTGTACCTGCGATTACCCGGCAACGCCGAGTCCGATGAGGACGCCGCCGCGCGCACGGCGGACCTCATGCGGACCGAGGGCCTGGACCCGGCGTCGTACCTGGACATGATCGAGGCCCTCGCGCCCCGTCCGCCGTCGGCGATGACGGGGCTGCAGGACCTGCTGGCCTACCGGACCAAGGCCCCGGACCGGCCCGCCGACATCGGCGTGTACCTCCGGTTCTCGGTCTACGACCAGCCGGTGGAGCCCTGACGATCGGCGTCGAGAAAGGGGTGGTGGCGGGCTGCCGCCACCCCGTTCCCTCCCGTAGCTTCGGGGAATGGACGACCTCGCCACACGTGACCTGATCCGCTACTCCGGCCGCGGCTCCTTCAGCCCCGGCGTCATCGAGCGCGCCGAGGGCGCCTGGGTGTTCACCGAGGACGGGCGCGAGCTGCTGGACTTCACCTCCGGGCAGATGAGCGCGATCCTGGGGCACTCGCACCCCGAGATCGTCGCCACGGTCCGCGACCAGACCGCCCGGCTCGACCACCTCTACAGCGGCATGCTCAGCCGCCCGGTCATCGACCTGGCGCGCCGCCTCACCGAGACGCTGCCGGACCCGCTGGACAAGGCGATGTTCCTGACCACCGGCGCGGAGTCCAACGAGGCCGCGCTGCGGATGGCCAAGCTCGTCACCGGCAAGCACGAGATCGTCTCGTTCGCCCGCTCCTGGCACGGCATGACCCAGGCCGCGGCCAACGCCACCTACAGCGCAGGCCGCCACGGCTACGGCCCGGCGGCCCCCGGCAACTTCGCGCTGCCGGTGCCCGACGCCTTCCACCCGGACCTGACCGACGCCGACGGCGAGCTGGACTGGCGTCGCCAGCTGGACCTGGGCTTCGACCTGATCGACGCGCAGTCGGTGGGCAGCCTCGCCGCCTGCATCGTCGAGCCGATCCTGAGCTCCGGCGGTGTCATCGACCTGCCGCCCGGCTACCTGGCGGCGCTGCGCGACAAGTGCCACGAGCGCGGCATGCTGCTCATCCTCGACGAGGCCCAGACCGGCCTGTGCCGGACCGGCGACTGGTACGCCTTCGAGCGGGACGGCGTCGTCCCCGACATCCTCACGTTGTCCAAGACCCTCGGTGCCGGGCTGCCGCTGGCCGCGGTGATCACCAGCGCCGAGATCGAGCAGCAGGCCCACGACCGGGGATTCCTGTTCTTCACCACCCACGTCAACGACCCGCTGCCGGCAGCCGTCGGCAACACGGTCCTGGACGTGCTCACCCGTGACCGCCTCGACGTGCGCGCCCGCGAGCTGGGCGCACGGCTCAGCGGCGGCCTCACCGAGCTGGCGGGGACGCACCCGGTCATCGGCGACGTCCGGGGCCGCGGACTGCTGGTCGGCCTGGAGCTGACCGCCGGGCCCGATGGGGGAGACGTCGACAAGCTCGGCGCGGCGGTGACCCGTCGTTGCACCGAGCTCGGGTTGCACATGAACATCGTCCAGCTGCCCGGCCTGGGCGGTACCTTCCGCATCGCACCTCCGCTGACGGCCACCGAGGCAGAGATCGACCGGGGTCTGGCGATCCTCGACGAGGCGCTGAGCGACGTGACCGGCGAGCGCTGATGGGGTCGGGCGCTGAAGGATCAAGCGCTGGGAGATATCGAACAGGTGACAGGGCGGTGTGTGGGGTGGGGTGCGGCCCCACGCGCGGTTGATGATGGTCGGCATGTCTGAGAACGGGTCGAAGGACGTGGGAGCCGGGACGGAGTCCGAGTCGGGCGCGTTGGAGCCGACGACGAAGGACGGCACCGGCACCCCGGGCGTCACCTCGAACGACGACGGCTCGAAGCACGACACCGGGTCGGTGGAGAAGGCCGGGCCGACCTCCGGCAAGCACGAGCTGGCGTCGTCGCAGAGCCGCACCGGGCTGCTGTGGACCGCGCTGGCCGTGGCCGGTGTCGTGCTGGTCTTCCTGCTGATCTTCGTCGCGCAGAACTTCGTCTCGGTGACCGTGCACTTCCTGGGCCTGCAGTTCAGCCTGCCGCTGGGCCTGGCGCTGCTGTTCGCCGCCATCATCGGCGGCGTCCTGGTCTGGCTCGCGGGCACGGCCCGCATGATCCAGATGCGTCGCGCCGCGAAGAAGGCCCGCAAGCAGGCTTAGTTCGGCTCTCCCGAGGTGCCTGCGCCGGGTGTTGTCCGAGGCGCCCCGCAGCACCCGGTAGCCCGGTGGCGGGTGGCTCGAGCAGGCCTCGCCCCGGTGTTTTCGTTCGCCTCCAAGGCGTTCCGGGCCGGTTGACACGTGATCGACGTCATACTAGCGTCCGGTTCCGGAACTTTTCGAAACAATTCGTTCAAGGCCGCGCGGAATTCCCGCGCGGCCCACCCGGCCATTCGGCAAGCGCTTTCCCCTTGGTGGCCGGGCAGCACATCCGGCGCATGCGCCCGGGTCGACGACGATCCCGCAGCGAGCTCAACAGCCGCGGTGGAAGAGCCATCGGATGTGGAGGGGTGGGCCCGTGCACGCGCTGGACTGGGTCATGGTCATCGGGTACTTCGGGCTGATGGTGGCCATCGGGTGGTGGTCGCACCGCAGGGTCAAGACCGACAGGGACTTCTTCATCGCGGGCGGTCGGATGCCCTGGTGGCTGGCCGGGATCTCGCACCACATGTCCGGGTACAGCGCAGTGTTGTTCGTCGCCTACGCCGGAGTCGCCTACAGCCAGGGCGTCACCGTCTACTTCTGGGGCTTCGCCTCCATCGGCATCGGCGTGGCCATCGGCGCCTGGCTGTTCGCCGCGCGCTGGAACCAGCTGCGCGCCGAGTTCGGCGTGGCCTCGCCGCTGGAGTTCCTGGCCCGCCGCTTCAACATCCCCACCCAGCAGGCGCTGGCCTGGAGCGGGGCGTCGCTGAAGGTCTTCGACGTGGCCTCCAAGTGGTTCGCGGTGTCGATCCTGCTGGAGTCCTTCGCGGGCGTGCCGATCCTGGTGGGCATCCTCGTCACCGGGGGTGTGACCCTGCTGTACTGCACGGCGGGTGGGCTGTGGGCCGACGCCCTCACCGACTTCGGCCAGTTCGTGATCCAGGGCCTGGCCGGGATCGTGATGATCTGGGCGGTGCTGTCCTCGCTCGGCGGCATCTCCGGCCTGTGGACGATGTGGGACCGGTTGCCCGCCGGGCACCTCTCGCCGGTCACCGAGGACTACACGACCGTCTTCCTGCTGGTCTACGTGCTGGTCAAGACGCTGGAGTACAACGGCGGCATGTGGAACCTGGCGCAGCGCTACATGGCGGCGCCGGACAACCGCGCCGCGCGCCGGGGCGCGCTGCTGTCCTCGGCGCTGTACCTGGTCTGGCCGCTGGTGCTGATGTTCCCGATGTTCGCCGCCCCGCTGTTCGTGCCGGGGCTGGAGGACCCGACGACCTCCTACGCGGCGATGACCGAGAAGCTGCTGCCCGCGGGCATGGTGGGACTGGTGCTGGCGGGCATGTTCTCGCACACGATGGCCATGGTCGCCTCCGACGCCAACGCCATCTCGGCGGTGATCACCCGCGACATGCTGCCGGTGCTGTGGCGCCGGGCCCGCGAGTTCGGCGAGGTCCAGCGGCTGCGCGCCGGCCGGATCGCGACGTTCTCGTTCATCGCGCTGAGCATGCTGGTGGCCACGCAGGCCGACAGCCTCGGCGGCGTGCTGTCGATCGTGGTCTCGTGGGTCGCCGCGCTGATGGGCCCGATCTCGGTGCCGCTGCTGCTGGGGATGCTGCCGTGGTTCCGGCGCTGCGGTTCGCGGGCGGCGCTGGTGTCGTGGGCGGGCGGCCTGATCACCTACGCGGTGCTCTACTACGGCGTCGACGCCAACGAGACCGCGACCGTGGCGACGCCGATCATGGTGTCGCTGGTGCTGTTCGCGGGTCTGGGCCTGGTGGCCTCCGAGCGCACCCGGGAGGTCGACGACATGCTCGACGAGCTCGACCGCGCCGCGAAGCGAACCGAGGCCCGTCGGAGCGGAGTTGGTCCGATTCCGGGGTGATGAGGAGGAAATGCGGGGTCGATTGCCGGCAGCCGTGCGGAAATGCGGCCATTCGAGTGATTCCTGCGACGCGGCGAATTCGCGATCCCAGCCCTGCCCTCGCCCTTTCACACGTTCCGCCGGGTCGTGACGGTTCAGTGGGAAAAATCCCGGAGGAACTCCAGGCCGCTCAGCTGTGGTGGGGAATACCCGCCAACATCCACTATTGAGTGAAGATCATCCGATAGGGTCTCGAACGTGTCGAGGGCACCCGCTGTCGGGTCGCCGGATGTGCCCCGGCGCGGGCGAAGACCACCGATGGAAAGAACGTGGAAGTGACGACCCAAGACGACTCCTCATCCTCGCCGAGCCCCGAGAGACGACGCACCGGAGGCGGATCCTCGATCCGGTCGCGGCTGACCTGGGCGGTGTTCGTCCCGTGGGTCGTCGTGGCGGTGCTGTGGTCGGTGGGGTGCTCGCTGTTCGCCTTCGACGCCTTCTTCTCCCGGCAGATCGCCTCCGGCGTGCAGCAGATGTCGCTGCCCGCGGTCAACGCGCTCGACCAGGTGCAGCGCGAACGGCTCCGCAGCCTGGAGGTCATCAGCCAGCCCGGCGCGGCCACCGACGAGCTGCGCGGCCAGCAGCGCGCCACCGACAGCGCGCTCAAGGAGCTCGACGAGAAGGCCGTCCCGGTCCTGGAATCGGCGCCGGCCGACGTGATCGAGCCGATGAACGAGCTCAACGGCTACTTCAAGCGGCTGCCCGACCTGCGCCAGCGCATCGCGGGCGGGCAGGCCACGGTCGAGGAGCTCAACGCGTTCTACAACGACATGTTCGACACCGCGACGCGGCTCTTCGACATCCAGTCGCGGATCACGCCGGACTCCGAGGCGCGCCAGGGCTCGCTGGCTGCGGTCGGGTTGTTCCGCGCCTCGGACATGCTCTCCCGCGAGTCGTCGATGGTGGGCACCGTGCTGGCCAGCGGCCAGCTGACCCCGGCCCAGCACCGCGAGCTCACCGGCTACGTCGTCGGGCACCACACCGCGGTCGAGGCGAACCTGACCACGATGCTGCCCGACGTGCGCCAGCGCTACCAGGCGATGATCGACAACCCGGACTGGAAGCAGCTCACCGCCGCCGAGGACGAGCTCGTCGCGCACGGTTCCTTCGGCCCGGGCGAACGCCCGCAGCTGCGGGTCGAGGACTGGCGCCGGATCACCAACGACGTGGGCGCCGAGATGTCCAACCTGGTCCGCGCCCAGAGCGAGCAGGTCGCCAACGGCGCGGTCAACCGCGCGAGCAACACCCTGCTGACGGTGCTGATCGGCAGCCTCGTCGCGCTGGCGGTCTCGGTCGGCTCGTTCTTCTTCGCCCGCCGCGTCTACCGCACGGTCGTCGACGACGCGCTGCTCACCCGCCTGCAGGGGCTGCGCACCGAGTCGCTGGCGATGGCCGAGCGGCTGCCCGACGTGGTCCGCAGGCTCCGCGAGGGCGAGGCGGTCGACGTCGACGCGGAGATGGTCGGCCTGGGCCAGTACGGCACCGACGAGGTCGGCGAGGTCGCCCACGCCATCCAGCTCTTCCAGCAGGAAGCGGTGCAGGCCGCCGTCGGCGAGACCCGCGCCCGCCAGGGCGCCCGCGTGGTCTTCGTCGGCATGGCCCACCGCATCCAGCGGCTGCTGCGCGGCATGCACACCACGATCGACCAGCTGGAGCGCAACGAGGAGAGCTCCCAGCAGCTGTCCAAGCTGTTCGACCTGGACAACGCCACCACCCGCGCCCGCCGCACGGTGGAGAACCTGCTGGTGCTCGGCGACCAGCAGCCCGGCCGCCGGTGGAGCCGCCCGGTCGCGCTGATGGACGTGCTGCGCTCGGCGATCTCCGAGATCGACCAGTACTCGCGGGTGGTCATCGGCCACGTTCCGGACGTGATGATCCACGGAGCCGCGGTGGGCGACTCGATCCACCTGCTCTCCGAGCTCATCGACAACGCCACCGCGTTCTCCCCGCCGAACACGCAGGTGCACGTCGGGGCCACCGAGGTCGCGCGCGGCATCGCCATCGACATCGCGGACCAGGGCCTGGGCATGGATCCCGAGATCCGCAGCCGCGCCAACGAGATGATGCACGAGCCGCCGGAGTTCGACCGGCTCGTGCTGGAGAACAACAAGGCCGAGCAGCTGGGCCTGTTCACCGCCGCCCGGTTGGCCTCGCGCCGCGAGGTCTCCGTGGAGTTCGGCGTCTCGGCCTACGGCGGCACCCGGGCCACGGTGCTGCTGCCCAACCGGATCCTGGAGACCGGGCCCGGCAGCGGCGAGCACGACACCGTGCAGGTGCCGGTCAGCGCCGTGCAGCGGCGCCAGGAGATCGCCGGGAACCTCGAAGAGCGGGAGCGGCAGCGGCGTTCGGCCAACGGCGAGCAGGCCGAGCCGGCGCTGGTGCCGCAGCCGCGCGAACTCAGCTGGGACGGGACGATGAGCGAGCAGGCCACCTCACCCGGCTACGAGTGGCCGGACGCCGAAACGTCCGAGCCCGGCGCGAATCCCGAAGGTGGCGCGAAACCCGAAGTCGGCAACGGGAAGCGCCCGGCCCTGCCCAAGCGGGTGCCGCAGACGCACCTGGCCGACGGGCTCAAGGACGATCCCGACGCCGAGGAGGAGCAGGTGATCGCCTCGCCGAGCAAGCTGGCGGGATTCCGCCGCGCGTTCCGGGGAGGCTTCGACCGGTCCGACGAACCGGACGGGGATCACCCCGGCAGAAGCGGCTCGTGAGCAGACCAGACGACAAGCAAGTGCAGGTGAGGTGGGCATGACCGAGACGGCTTCGAAACTGAGTTGGCTGCTGGACGATTTCGTGCAGGGCGTGCACGGCGCCGATCACGCGGTGGTGCTGTCCAACGACGGCCTGGTCATCGCCAAGTCCGCGGGGCTGGACCGGGACGCCGGTGACAAGCTCGCCGCGGCGGCGTCCAGCATGCGCAGCATCGGCAAGGGCGTGAGCAAGGACTTCGGCCGGGGCCAGGTCGCGCAGACGCACGTCGAGATGGAGCACGGGTTCCTCTTCGTCTCGGCGGCGGGCAGCGGCGCGTGCCTGGCCGTGCTGTCGGCGGCGGACACCGACATCGAGCTGGTGGCCTACGAGATGGGCCGCCTGATCACCCGCGTCGGTTCGTTCCTGTCGGCGGCGCCGCGAGAGCTGCACGGTTTGGCGGCGGAGAGGACCTGACAGTGGACGAGGCGTGGTACGACGATGAAGCCGGACCGATGGTCCGGCCGTACACGATCACGCGCGGCCGGACACCTGGGCAGCACAAGCACCACCGGCTCGACACCGCGACCCAGGTCGTCACCGTCGAGCCGCGGCCGGAAGCACCGAGGCTGGAGCTCACGCCCGAGCACCGCGCGATCCTGGAGGCGTGCCACCGCCCCGTCTCGCTCGCGGAGCTCGCCGTCGCTCTGGGACAGCCGATGGGCGTGGTCCGGGTCCTGTGCGGCGACCTGCTCGATCACGGTGCCGTCTTCGTGCGCACGCCTCGGAGCGAAGTCAGCAGAGAGATCTTGGAGCAGGTGTACCGTGGGCTTTGCAGACTCTAGGGTGGCCGACGCGCGGGCCGGGGCCGATCAGGCCGTTCCGGCGCGGTCCGGCCGGAGCGAGGGGGACGAGGGTGCCAACCCCGCCCCGATACCCGTGAAACTGGTGGTGGCGGGCGGTTTCGGCGTCGGGAAGACGACGATGGTCGGCGCGGTCAGCGAGATCCCACCGCTGACCACCGAAGAGGAGATGACGGTCGCCAGCGAGGGCATCGACGATCTCAGCGGTGTCGAGCGCAAGGAGACCACCACCGTCGCGCTGGACTTCGGGCGCATCACCATCTCCGACGAGGTGGTGCTGTACCTGTTCGGCGCACCGGGCCAGAACCGGTTCTGGCCCCTGTGGAACGACCTGGCTCTGGGCGCGGTCGGCGCCGTGGTGCTGGTGGACACGCGCAAGCTGCAGGAGGCGTTCGCCTCCGTGGACTTCTTCGAGCGTCGCGGCATCCCGTTCGTGGTGGCGGTCAACATCTTCGACGACGGCTACCGGTACGAACCCGAGGAAGTGCGGGACGCGCTGGTGATCCCGCCCGAGGTGCCGATCGTCATCTGCGACGCGCGGGACCGCGCGCTGTGCAAGAACGCGCTGGTCACCCTCGTGCGGCACGCCATCGACCGGACGCCGTCCGAACTGGCGTGAGCGTTGCCCGGGTGCCCGGAAGAGGGCACCCGGGAACGGGTTTCAGCTCAGCGGCGCCGTCCGGCAGCGGAAGTGCCGCAGGATCGGCGGGTTCTCGGTGATCCGGTAGCCGGGCACCGATTCGGGGTCCTTGGCGATCTCGGCCAGGATCTCGCCCACGTACTCCAGGTGGCTGTGGTCGTAGACCCGGCGCGGCAGCGCCAGGCGCACCAGCTCGAACGGCGCGGGCGAGGTCAGCTCGGCGTTCTCGTCCAGCGTGCCGAGGTACAGCGACCCCAGCTCGGCGCAGCGGATGCCGCCCTCCCGGTACAGCGCGCAGGCCAGCGCGTGGCCCGGGAACTGCGCCGGGCCCAGGTGCGGCAGCAGCCGCCCGGCGTTGAGGTACACCCCGTGCAGGCCCGACGGGCGGATGGTGCCCACCCCCGCCTGGTGCGCGCGGTCGGCCAGGTAGGCGGCCTCGTGCTCGCGGTCGGCGAGGTAGGCGGGCGTGACGACCTCCCGCAGTCCCTGCGCCAGCTGCTCCAGCGTCGAGCCGGTGAGGCCGCCGTAGGTGCGGAAGCCCTCGGTGGCGATGATGTCGACCTCGCAGCGGTCGGCGAGCTCGGCGTCGTTGACGCCGATGAACGCGCCCTCCGGCGACAGACCGTCCTTCTTCAGGCTGGCCACGGCTCCGTCGGCGAGTTCGAAGGCCTCCCGCGCGACCTCCAGCGGGGTCTTGTCCTGGTAGCCGGGTTCGCGGCGGATGACCAGCCAGGCGTTCTCGGCGAACCGCGCGGCGTCGAGGATCAGCGGCACGCCGCGCTCGCGCGCCAGCGCGCTGACCTCCTTGAGGTTGGCCATCGACACCGGTTGCCCGCCGCCGCCGTTGTTGGTGATGGTCATCAGGATCTGCCCGACCCGCTCGCCGTCGGGCCCGTCGAGGACCTGGCGGACGGCGGAGACGTCGATGTCGCCCTTGAACGGGTGCTCGGCGTCGAGGTCGAACAGCTCCGGGCTCGGCAGGTCGCGCGCCTCCGAGCCGAGCCGCTCCACGTTGGCGCGGGTGGTGTCGAAGTGCGTGTTGCTCAGGCTGATCCGGCCCTCGCCGAGCAGGGCGGTGAACAGCACGCGCTCGGCGGCGCGCCCCTGGTGCACCGGAAGCAGGTGCTCGTAGGGCACGACCTCCCGCAGCGCCTCGCGGTAGCGGTAGAACGACTCGGCGCCCGCGTAGCGCTCGTCGCCGCGCTGCGCCCAGGCCTGCTGGTCGATCGAGACCGCACCGGTCCCGGAGTCCGACAGCAGGTCGATGCTCACCTTGTCCGCGGGCAGGTTGAACGGGTTGTGCCCGGCGCGATCCAGCTCCTCGACGCGCTGCTCCCGCGTGGTGATCGGGATCGGGCGCACGACGGCGGAGACGTACGGGCGTAAGTGCGGCATGCGGGATGTGCTCCTCGGGTCAGTTCTTCGTGCCGCCGTAGGCCTCCGACGAGGCGTAGACGGTGGTTCCGGTCCGGTCCGGGCTCAGGCGGAGGGAGACGTGGGCGAGCATTCCGGCCTGGGCGGCCAGGTCGCGGTCGGTGAGCGCGCCGATGACCTCGTCGAGCATCGCGGGGTCGACGCGGCGGGCGCGCAGGTGCCTGCGGACCCGCTCGCGGGCCACCGAGTCGTCCGGGACGTAGTCGCGCAGCGGCAGGTAGAGGCTGTAGTTGCTGGGCTTCTCGCGGTCGCCCTGCACGAACGAGTAGCTCGACACCAGCGGCCTGCCCGCGAAGCGCTCGGTGCCCGGCGCCAGCAGCCGGCAGAAGTCGCCGACCTGGCCGTGGTCGATGCCGGGGACGGCGGAGGCGGCGTGCTGGACCTCGGCGATGCCCGCGTCGTGCTGCGAGACGTAGATCTTGACGCGCGACTCCGGGCTGCGGTCCAGGTCGAGGGCGAAGAACGTGAGCCGGTCGGCGGGACGTCGCAGTGCGTAGTCGGAGACGGTCAGGTGGGCGCCGTCGAGGCCGAGGCGGGTGAAGGCCTCCTCGACCAGCTCCTCGGCCCGGTCCCGCCCGCGCACGTCGGGGTTGAAGTAGATCTTGAACTTGGGGCGGCCCGCGGCGTCGAAGATGAAGGAGAACCACCAGGAGAACTTGCCCTGCGGTTCGTCCGGGCTGAACAGGTCCTCGACGGCGCGCAACCGGTCCAGCGGCAGGTCGTAGCGCTCGGCGAGGGCGGCGACGAGGTCCTTCGCGGCCCGCAGGTTCGCGGCGGGTGAGGGGGCGGCGGGCAGGGTTTCGGCGAGGATCCGCAGGTGGCGGTCGCCGCCGTCGCTGACCTGGACGGAGAACTCTACGGGGGTGGCGTCGTCGGCGATGTCCGACGGCCACAGCGGAGGGCTGGCCAGGGGCCGGTCGCGGGCCGCTCCCAGCACTTCACCGAGTAATCGCGCGGGGTCGTCCTGGTCTATTCCGACTGCTCGGCAGAGGTTTTCCAACTGCCTTTTCGTCAGTTCGCCGAGTGTCTCGTCGGCTGTGCTCATCGCAGCCCCTGATCAATCTGACTTCGGACTCCGGCTTTTTGACCACCGGAAAGGTACGGGCGATCACGATAGTATCCACGATCTTGCCGCTTCGGCGCCACCGGAGTGATCTTGGTGAGCGGCGTTCGGGGCGCGAAACTCCTTGTTACATCGAGTAACTGAGCGAAGTGTCCAGGATGGCGACTTCGGGAACGTGTGATCAACAAGGTGTTCACACAGTGGGTTCCATTTGGTAATAGATCCACAGTGGACTCATGAATTATCCGGTCCGAAACTCATCCGGAAGCGCCCCTGCCGACAAAAGCGGACGCGCAATGCCTGGTCAGCCGCCGGTGTTCTCGGCGTCATCGCGTCCGGACACCGGTGTGAACAAAGGGAAACCGGTCCGTGAGTATGATCTTGACGCGGTCCGAGCGGCGGGCGGCGGCGACATCGGGGGCGAGCGTCCCGCGCCGCGTCCGGCCGGGGTGGGGTTCTGGGGTGTCCGGGTCCGCCTGGCCGGTCGGTGATGGCGTAGAAAAGGCGTGATCGGACCCGCATCGGCGGGTGACGGTCGCGGGTCCGGAAGTGACTCTCCGGTACACTTCCGCGGCCGGGCGCAGAGTTGAGTTGGAGAGTCTCGATGGCACGTGACGCGGACCACGACGATTCCGGTGGGATCTCCGCGATCCTGAACCGGATCGACCCGTTCGCGTGGGTACCGATCATCGCGATGTTGGTGCTCGCGCTGGTGACGGCGCTGGTCCTGGAAGTGCCGTTGCTGGGCCTGATGCTGCTGATCGGCGCTCTGGTGATCTTCGGCTTCGACCTGTGGATCAACAGCCGCAAGAACGCGGGCAAGGCCCCGCTGCGGATGCCCGGCCGCCGGCGTCGCGATGACGACGACTTCGACCTGGACTTCGACCGCGACGACCGCAGGCCCTCCCGCGCGGAGACCTCCCGCCCGGAGCGCGGCGCTCAGCCGCCCGCAGGACGCCCCGGCGCCCGGCCCGGTGCCGCCCAGGGCCGTCCCGGCGGCCCGCAGCAGGGACGACCGGGAGCGGGTCAGGGTCGCCCCGGTCAGCCGCAGCCCGGCGCGGGCAGGCAGGGAGCCCCCGGCCAGGGACGCCCGCAGGGACCGCCGCCGAACCAGGGCGGCCGTCCCGCGCCCCCCGGCCAGGGCCGTCCCGGAGCGCCGCCGAACCAGGGCCGTCCGCAGGGCAACCCGCCGGCCGCACCGCCGCCCGGCGGGGGGCGCCCGGGTGCCCAGCCCCCGCAGCCCCCGGGCCCGGGTCGTCCCGGCCCTCCCGGTGGCCCCGGCGGTCGCCCGCCGCAGCGCCCTGCTCCCGGCGGCAACCGCTACTGACAGAACCCGGCCCCAGCCTCGCAGGCTGGGGCCGAGTTGTTCTCGCAGGTCAGTGCGGTGCCGGGGTCAGATCCCGCGCGGCGGCGGGGCCGGTCGCCGCGCGCAGACCGCGGCGGGCGAGCTCGGGGTGCACGCCCTCGCCGAACCAGTACGCCTCCTCCAGGTGCGGGTAGCCGGAGAGCACGAACTCCTGGATGCCCACCGCGTGGTACTCCTCGATGAGATCGGCCACCTCGGCGTGACTGCCCACCAGCGCCGTCCCGGCCCCGCCGCGCAGCAGTCCGACACCGGCCCACAGACCCGGGTGCACCTCCAGGTCGCGGGCGCTGCTGGG
Source organism: Saccharopolyspora ipomoeae (assembly GCF_029952525.1). GTDB lineage: Bacteria > Actinomycetota > Actinomycetes > Mycobacteriales > Pseudonocardiaceae > Saccharopolyspora > Saccharopolyspora ipomoeae. Next base: position 63,522 of record NZ_JASAOF010000005.1, on the reverse strand, counting down.
CAGCACGCCGCCGTGCAGCTCGGCGATCTTGCGCTGGCCGACGGCCTCGGTCTTGGCGATCTTGGCCTGGGAGGCCGCGACGTCGGCCGGGTCCATCTGCTCCAGGAACCGCTGCGCGGTGCTCCACGCGTCCGCGCCGGTGTCGCGGGTGATGACGTGCGCGCGCAGCCCGAACCGCAGCTCGCGACCTTCCTCGGCGGCCAGCTCGCGCAACCGCTGCACCTTGCGGCCCACCGCTGCAGGCGGCTCGCCCCAGGTCAGGTGCACGTCGGCGCGGCGCGCGGCCACCGGCAGCGCCGCGTCCGAGGATCCGCCGAAGTACAGCGGCGGGGCGGGTTCTGGCGCCTCGAACGATGTCGCGCCCCGCACGCTGTAGTGCTCGCCGTCGAAGTCGAAGGGCTCCCCGGCGAAGATCCCGCGCAGCACCGCCAGGAACTCGTCGGTGCGCGCGTAGCGCTCGTCGTGGTCGAGCCAGTCGCCGTAGCGCTGCTGCTCGGTGGACTCACCACCGGTGACGATGTTGAGCAGCAAGCGGCCCTCGGAGACCTTCTGGTAGGTCGCGGCCAGCTGCGCCGCCAGCGTGGGCGACAGCGAGCCCGGCCGGAACGCGACCAGGAACTTGATCCGCTTGGTGCGGGCCAGCAGCGCGGCGGTGGTGATCCAGGCGTCCTGGCACCAGCTGCCGGTGGGGGTGAGCATGCCGGTGAAGCCGAGGTGCTCGACGGCCTGGGCGACCTGGGCGAGGTAGTCGATGTCGGGGCGGCGCGGTGTGTCGGCCCCGGTCGGCGTGGTGTGCGGGCGGTCCACGACGGACCGGCCGTCGCCGTGGGTCGGCAGGAACCAGTGCGTGGTGATGGGCATCGGGATTCCTCTTAGGCGGTGGCGAGCTGGGTGGCGAAGCGGGTGTCGACGAAGTCGGCGAAGGTGAACCTGCGCGGGATCTCCTCGGCGGTGACGAAGGCGTCGGCGAGTTCCTGCTCGGACCGGATGACGGTCTCGTCCAGCGGGACCGGCAGGTCGGGGCCGAGTTCGGTGGCCTTGCGGGTGACCTCGATCGGCAGCCCGGTGTCCTGCGACCAGGCTTGGGCGCGGACTTCCCTGTTGGCGTCGGAGAAGCGGTTCGCCCTGGCCAGCCGGGTCAGGTAGTCGGCGATCGCCGAGTTTCGCCGGGCGTCGGCCAGCGCGGCGGTGCTCGCGACCTGGAAGGTGTAGCCGTTGGCGCCTCCGGAACGCCCGTCGGCGATGACCCGTGCGCCGGATTCGAGCTGGATCTGGGCGAAGTAGGGGTCCCAGATCGCCCAGGCGTCGACCGCGCCCTGCTTGAACGCGCCCAGCGCGTCGGCGGGCTGCAGGAAGACGAGCTGGACGTCGTCGGGGGTGAGGCCGACGGCGGCGAGGGTCTGCAGGATCTGCCCGTGCGCGGAACTGCCCTTCGCGACCGCGATCTTCTTGCCGCGCAGCTGTTCCCGCGACTGCAGCGGTGAGTTCGGCAGCACCACGACGGCGTCGCTGGCGACGTTGCCCTGCGAGGCGGCGACGATCTTGAAGTCGGCCTTGGCGGCCGCGGCGAACAGCGGGGGAGTGTTGCCGGTTCCGCCGATGTCGATGGCGTCGGCCGACAGCGCCTCCAGCAGCGGTGGTCCGGAGGTGAAGGTCGCCCACTCGACCTGGTAGGGGAAGTCGTCCAGGCCCGCCGAGCGGATCAGCGACTGCGAGGCGCCCTTCTGGTCGCCCACTCTCAGCTTCACCCCCGCCAGCTGGTCCGGCGGGATCAGGGCCGGGGGCGGCGCGGAGGTGGCGTCACCGCCACCGGCACCGCCGCCGGAGCACGCGGCGAGCAGCCCGGTGGCCGAGGTGGCCGCGAACAACGACAGGAAATCACGACGACGCAAGGTCTTTCACTCCATCAGCGAGGCGCGACGCATCAACCCGGGATGACGACGTCACCGGGCGAGCGCGAGGCGGAGGACGGTTTTTCCTCGAATTGACCGGGCAAAAGGGATATTGATCATGGACAGTTCGAGGAAAAACCGCCCACGGCCCCGAAAAGCCCTAAGCGATCGGACAGATGGAGCTGGCCTGCCGTCGCAGATCGACGTGCAGGCGCCAGGAGAAGGCGTTCCGGATGAACACGCATCGGATGCTCGCAGCGCCCCATCGGGAGGTCAACGCTCGAGACGGATATCCCACATCACGGAACACCGTGCCACTCTGTGCGGGAGTCCTGAAAGCGGAACGGCCCCGATCCCGGTGGGATCAGGGCCGTTCCGGTCCGTCGACCGAGGTCAGACTGTCGCCGGGGTCTTCGGCAGGCCGAGCTCGGCGGTCGGGACCTTGTGCGTTTCGCGGGCCGAAGCGACCGCGATGATGTTCAGCGCGCACAGGCCCGCCGTGAACAGCGCCACGTAGATCCACCCGTCGCGGCCACCGCCGATGGCCTCGGAGATGCTGGGGGAGAACCCGGCCAGCGCGAACCCGATCTGGGTTCCCACGGCCATGCCCGACAGCCGCACCTTCGCCGGGAACATCTCGCCGTAGAACGCGGGCCAGATCCCGTTGGTGGCGCTGTAGACCACGCCGAACAGGGCGATGCCGGAGGCGAAGATGAGCACCCAGTTCCCGGTCGACAGCGACCACAGGTAGGCGAACATCAGCACCGCGCAGCCGGCCGAACCGCCGATGAACACCGGCTTGCGGCCGATCCGGTCGGCCAGCCCCGCCCACAGCGGGATCGCCGCGAGCGCCACGACGTTGGCCAGCACGCCCACCCACAGGATCGGGGTCTTGGCCAGGCCCACGGTGTTCACCGCGTAGCTGAGCGCGTAGACGGTGAAGATCGTGCTCACCGCGGCGATCACGGACGCGACGATCACCCGCAGCACGTCGGCCCAGTGGTCGCGGAACAGCGGCAGCAGCGGGGTCTTCTCCCGCTTGGTCTCGGCGACCTCCTCGACGAACACGGGCGTCTCGTCGAGCTTGCTGCGGATCACCAGGCCGACGATCACCACGATCCCGCTGAGCCAGAAGGGAACCCGCCAGCCCCAGGCCACCAGCTGGTCCTCCGGCAGCGCGGCCACCGGCAGGAACACCGCGGTGGCCAGGATCTGCCCGGCCTGGGTGCCGCTGAGGGTGAAGCTGGTGAAGTACGCCCGCCGGTGCGCGGGCGCGTGCTCCAGCGACATCGAGTTCGCCCCGGCCTGCTCGCCCGCGGCCGAGAAGCCCTGCAGCAGCCGGAGCGCGACCAGCAGGGCGGGCGCGGCCAGGCCGATCTGGTCGTAGGTGGGCAGGCAGCCGACGAGGACCGTGGAGATCCCCATCAGCAGCACGGTGAACACCAGCACCCGCTTGCGGCCGAAGGCGTCGCCGATGTGGCCGAGGATGAACGCCCCGATCGGCCGGGCCAGGTAGCCGACCCCGAAGGAGGCCAGCGCCAGCAGCGTGCCGGTCGACGGGTCGGCGTCGGGGAAGAAGATCTTGTTGAACACCAGGGCCGCGGCGGTGCCGTAGATGAAGAAGTCGTAGTACTCAAGCGCGCTTCCGATCCACGCGGCGATCGCGGCTTTGCGCGGTTTGCCCTGGGTGGCTCTCGGGCCGTCGGTCACTGTCAGCTCCAGGAAGTCCGTGCACCGTTGCGCGGTGACTTATGAACCATCTAGTTAGTTCTCAAGACTGTGAAGCTCCCGCGAACCCGTGTCAAGGGGGTGTTTCGGGCTCGTTGCGCCCGGCTCGGCGCCGGGGGAGGCCGCGTCAGCTCCGGGACAGGAAGTCGAGCACCATGTCGCCGAGCATCCGGCGGTAGTGGTCGCGGCGCTTCGGGTCGAGCAGGTCGCGCTGGAAGATCGCCTGGAACGTGTAGCGGTTGGCGGTCCGGAACACGCAGAACGAGCTGATCATCATGTGCACGTCGAGCGCGTCGACGTCGTCGCGGAACACCCCGGACTCCCGCCCGCGCTGCAGCACGCCGTCGAGCACCTCCACCGCCGGGCCGGCCAGGCCGGGCAGCAGCTCGGACTTGGTGAGGTGCTCGGCGCGGTGGATGTTCTCGATGCTGACCAGCCGCAGGAAGTCCGGGTGCGACTCGTGGTGGTCGAAGGTGAGCTCGGCGAGCCTGCGGATCGCCTCGGCGGGTTCCAGCGCCTCGAGGTCGACCTGGCTCTCCAGGCCGCGGATGACCGAGTAGGCGTTCTCCAGCGCGGCCAGGTACAGCTGCTCCTTGCCGGAGAAGTAGTAGTAGATCATCCGCTTGGTGGTGCTGGTGCGCGCGGCGATCTCGTCCACCCGGGCTCCGGCGTAGCCCTTGTCGGCGAACTCCTCGGTGGCCACCCGCAGGATCTCCGCGCGGGTCCGATCGGCGTCGCGCTGCTTGATCGCTGCGGTGTCGGACGACGGTGCGGCCACGATGCTCCTCTGCGGGTTGGTGCACTTCAGGGCCACTGTAGTGCACCGAGTCTTCCGGAAGGGCGGTTCGTGTGCCTACTATTAACTAGCTAGTTCGTTACTTAACGGGGAGTGCGGAGTGCAAGACGGCTACCTGGTGGGGCTCATCGGATCGGGCATCGGCCCGTCGCTGAGCCCGGCGTTGCACGAGCGGGAGGCCGCCGAGCTCGGCCTGGACTACCGCTACCGGCGGTGGGACCTCGACGAGCTGGGCGCGCCGCCGGACGCCGTCGGCGAGCTGCTCGCCCGCGCCCGGGCCGAGGGCTACCGCGGGCTCAACATCACCCACCCCTGCAAGCAGCTGGTCCTGGAGCACCTCGACGAGGTCCACCCCGACGCCGCCGCGCTGGGCGCGGTCAACACCGTCGTCTTCGACGGCGAGCGGGCCATCGGCCACAACACCGACCACTCCGGCTTCGCCCGCAGCCTCCGGCGCGGCCTGCCCGGTGCCGCCCTGGACCGGGTGCTGCTGCTCGGCGCGGGCGGCGCCGGGGCGGCCGTCGCGCACGCGCTGCTGGGCCTGGGCGCCGGCGAGGTCCGGGTCGTCGACCTCGACGCCGACCGAGCCGCCGCGCTGGTCGCGTCCCTGCCGGACCGCGCGGTGCTCGGCGGCGAACTCGCCGACGAGCTGGCGGCGGCGGATGGTCTGGTGCACGCCACCCCGACCGGGATGGCCGCCCACCCCGGACTCCCGGTGCCCGCCGCGCTGCTGCGCCCCGAGCAGTGGGTGGCCGAGGTGGTCTACCGGCCGCTGGCCACCGAACTCGTCGTCACCGCGCGCGAACTCGGCTGCCGGGTGCTCGACGGCGGCGGCATGGCGGTGTTCCAGGCCGTGGACGCGTTCCGGCTGTTCACCGGCCTGGAACCGGACGCCGAGCGGATGCTGCGGCACTTCGCCGAACTGGAGGGAGCGCATGTCTGAGCCACGACGGTCCATCGCCACGGTCTGCCTGTCGGGCACGTTGGAGGACAAGCTCGCCGCCGCCGCGGCGGCCGGGTTCGACGGCGTGGAGATCTTCGAGAACGACCTGATCGCCTCGGCCGCCTCGCCCGCCGAGATCGGTGCCCGCTGCCGCGATCTGGGCCTGTCGATCGACCTCTACCAGCCGTTCCGCGACTTCGAAGCCGTTCCGCCTGCGCGGTTCCGGCAGAACCTGCGGCGCGCCGAGCGCAAGTTCGACGTCATGGAGCAGCTGGGCACCGACCTGGTCCTGGTCTGCTCGACGGTGTCCCCGGAGGCCGTCGACGACGACGAACTGGCCGCCGAGCAGCTGCGGGCGCTGGCCGAACGCGCCCAGGAGCGCGGGATGCGGGTGGCCTACGAGGCGCTGGCGTGGGGGCGCTTCGTCAACACCTACGAGCACTCGTGGCGGATCGTGCGCCGCGCCGACCACCCCGCTCTGGGCCTGTGCCTGGACTCCTTCCACGTGCTCTCGCGCGGCGGCGACCCCGCGCTGATCCGCACCATCCCCGGCGAGAAGCTCTTCTACCTGCAGCTGGCCGACGCTCCGCAGCTGGACATGGACGTGCTGCAGTGGAGCCGCCACCACCGGTTGTTCCCGGGCCAGGGCTCGTTCGACCTGAAGACCTTCGCGGGCAACGTCCTCGACGCCGGTTACGCCGGGCCGCTGTCGCTGGAGGTGTTCAACGACGTCTTCCGGCAGGCCGACCCGAAACCGGCCGCGGTGGACGCGATGCGCTCGCTGCGACTGCTGGAGGAGCAGCTCGGCGAGCCCGTCGCCGAGCCCGCCCCGGACCTGGACGGCTACGCCTTCGCCGAGCTCGTCGCCGATCCGGACACCGCCACCCGGCTGTCCGAGGGGCTGCGCGCGCTGGGTTTCGCCGAAACCGGCGAGCACCGCAGCAAACCCGTGCGGCGCTGGGAGCAGGGCGGCGCGCGAGTGCTGATCAACACCTCGGCGACGGGTCCCGACACCGCCGAGATCGGCGCGCTCGCGGTGGAGAGCGCCGATCCGATGCGCTCCGCCCGCCGAGCCGAGGCGATGAGCTCGCCGATCCTGCCCCGCGAACGCGGACCGCAGGAGGCGGGCCTGGTCTCGGTGGCCGCACCGGACGGCACCGGGGTGTTCTTCTGCGACACCGGTGCCACCGACGGCTGGCGCGGCGACTTCCGCGACACCAGCACACCGGCGGCCGCCACACCGGCTGCGGGTCTGATCACGGGCATCGACCACGTGTCGCTGACCCAGCCCTTCGACCACTTCGACGAGGCCGCGCTGTTCTGCCGCTCGGTGCTCGGCCTGGAACCCGAGGAGGTCACCGAGTACGCGGCGCCGTTCGGCATGGTCCGCAACCGCGGCATGGTCGACGCGACGCGATCGGTGCGCATCGCGCTCAACGGCGCGCTGGTGCGGCGCGGGGAGTGGGCCCCGGCGGTGCGCGACCCGCAGCACATCGCCTTCACCTGCACCGACGTGCTCACCGCCGCCGAGCGGCTGCGCGAGTCGGGCGCTCCGGTGCTGCCGATCCCGGACAACTACTACGACGACCTCGACGCCCGCCTCGACCTAGACCCGGAGCTGCTGGCCTCGCTGCGTCGCGGGTCGGTGCTCTACGACCGCGACGCGGGCGGGGAGTTCCTGCACCTGTTCACCGACCTGTTCGGCTCGCGGGTGTTCCTCGAACTCGTGCAGCGGGTCGGTGACTACGCGGGATACGGAGTCGTGAACGCCCCAGTGCGCATGGCGGCGCATCGGAGGCAGCGGATGACTGCATTCGGACGATGATCCACGTCTTGTTCTGGCGGAAACTGATCAAAATCGTACGTCGTACAGAGTGATCGGAGCCCTGCGCCAGATGCAGCACGTGAACCGTCGGACCCTGATGACCGCCGCGGGACTGGCCGGGATGGCCGCGGTCCTGCCCACCGGAGCGGCGGCCGCGGCCGTACCGGGACGCTGCGGCGACCACGCCTGGTGCGACCCCGGCCTCTCGCCCGACGAACGAGCGGCGCTGGTGCTGCGCGAGATGACCCTGGACGAGAAGATCTCGCTGCTCGGCGGCGACGACCTGGCGGGCGCCGCCGGGTTCGGGCACACCGGAACCGGGCACGGCGTCGAGCGGCTCGGGATCCCGCCCGTGTACTACGGCGACGGCCCAGTCGGATCGCGCCAGGGCAACGGCACCTCGATGCCCTCCGGCGTGTCGCTGGCGGCCTCGTTCGACCCGGAGCTGGCCGAGACCTACGGCGCCACCGTCGCCAACGAGGTGCGCTGCAAGGGCAACGACGTGGTGTTCGGCCCGACCGTCGACGTGCTGCGGATCCCCACCTCCGGCCGCGCCTTCGAGGGCTTCGGCGAGGACCCGTACCTGTCCTCGCGGATCGGCGTCGGCTGGGCCGCCGGGGCGCACTCCGAGGGCGTCATGGTGTGCGTCAAGCACTTCGCCGCCTACACCCAGGAAGGCCAGCTGGGCGTGGTCGGGTCCCGGATGCTCTACAACGCCGTCGTCGACGAGCGCACGCTGCGCGAGGTCTACCTGCCGCCGTTCGAGGCCGCGGTCCGCGAAGCCGGGGTCGGCGCGGTGATGGGCTCCTACAACCGGGTCGGCGGCCAGTACGCCTGCGAGCACCAGTGGCTGCTCAACGACCTGCTCAAGCACGAGTGGGGCTTCACCGGCTACACCATCGCCGACTACGCCGCCATGCACTCCACCGGGAACTCGCTGGCCAACGGCATGGACTTCGAGCCGTGGCCCGCTCTGGTGTACTCGCCCGCGGCGATCCGCACCGCGCTGGCGATGGGGCAGGCCGCGACGTCCGACGTGGACGAACACGCCCGCCGCATCCTGCGAACCATGTTCTCGCACGGCATCTTCGACCGCCCGGAGTACCCGAACGACGACAGCCGGATCGACAAGCCGGCCAACCTCGCCACCGCCGGGCGCGTCGCCGAAGCGGGCATGACGCTGCTGCGCAACGACGGCCTGCTGCCGCTGGACCCGGGCGCGCTGCGCGGCAAGACGATCGCCGTCATCGGCGAGGCCGCCGAGAAGTTCGTGCAGGGCGGCGGTTCCTCCTCGACCACCCCGTACAGCTTCGTCTCACCGCTGCAGGGCATCCAGCAGCGCGGCGCCGAGGCCGGCATCACCGTCGTCCACGAACCGGGCAAGACCCCCGACGCCGCGGCCGAGGCCGCCCGCAACGCCGACATCGCCGTGGTCGTCGTCTCCGACATGATGTCGGAGTTCCTGGACAAGCCGAACATGGACCTGGACTCGGGCATCGGCCAGTTCCCGCCGCCCGCGGTGGGCAACCCGTTCGCCGACCAGGACGCGATCATCGAGGCCGCGCTGGAGGCCAACGCCGACACCGTGGTCGTGCTGGAGACCGGAGGCCCGGTCAACACCCCGTGGCGCTACCGCACGCGCGCGCTGCTGGAGGCCTGGTACCCGGGCGCGAACGCGGGCACCGCGATCGCCAGGGTGCTCTTCGGCGACGTCGACCCGGGTGGCCGGCTGCCGCTGACCTTCCCCAACAGCGAGGACGACGTGCCCACCGCCGGTGACACCGCCCGCTACCCGGGCAAGGGCCTGGACGTGCACTTCACCGAAGGCGTGCTCGTCGGCTACCGGCACTACGACGCCCACGAGATCGAACCGGCCTTCCCGTTCGGGCACGGCCTGTCCTACACCACCTTCGCCTACTCCGACCCGCAGATCTCGGCGGACCAGGTGAGCGTGGTGGTCACCAACACCGGTGCGCGCACCGGCCACGCGGTGCCGCAGCTGTACCTGGGCCTGCCCTCGCCGCGCGAGGACGTGCCGCAGCCACCGCGCCAGCTCAAGGGTTTCGCCAAGCTCACCCTGGAACCGGGGCAGGCCGCGTCGGTGCAGTTCACCCTCACCGACCGCAGCCTGGCCTACTGGGACGAGCTGTCCGGCGGCTGGACCGTCGCCGCGGGCGACTACCGGGTCGAGGTCGGCGAGTCCTCCCGCGACATCCGCGCCGAAGGAGCCTTCACCATCGCCGCGGAACGCCGCGTGGAATGAGTCAGCGCTTCGACGCGTAGTAGACGGCTGCCATGTCCTCGTCGGCGTGGCCTGCGGTCAGGGCTCGGGCGAACCGAGCCCTGACCGCCTCGGCCAGGTCCAACCGGACCGCGTCGCTGGCCGCCTGCGAGACCAGACCGGCGTCCTTGGCCGCGGCGCTGAGGGTGAACGCGGGTGGGAACTCGCCGCGGATGATCGCCGCGCCCTTCATGTGCGCGTAAGGCGAGTCGGTGGCGGTTCCCGCGATGGCGGCCAGGAAGTCCTCGGGGTTCACGCCCAGGTCCTCGGCGAGGGCGATGGACTCGCCGACCGCGTTGGTCAGCGTCAGCACCCAGTTGTTGGCCACCAGCTTCAGCCGGGAACCGGCCGCCTTCGACGGGTCCTCGCCGACCCACTGGGTGCGGGTGCCCACGGCGTCGAACAGCGGCTGCACGCGCTCGCGCACCTCGGGCGCACCGGCGGCCAGCACCACCAGCTCGCCCTTCTCGGCCGGGAGCTTCGTGCCCAGCACCGGCGCGTCGACCACGGTGACCCCGCCGACCTCGGCTGCCGCCGCGCACACCGACTCGGTCCCCGGCAGGCCGATGGTGCCCATCTGCACCCACACCCCGCCTGAGTTCAGCGCCGCGGCGGCCTCACGACCTGCGGTGATGGTCGAATCGGCGTCGAGCAGCATGGTGATCAGCACGTCGGCGCCCCGCGCGGCCTCGGCGGGGGAGTCCACGACGGTCGCCCCGGCCTCGGCCAGCGGCTCGGCCCGGCTGCGCGTGCGGTTCCACACCCGCAGGTCCACTCCGGCGGCGGCGAGGTTGCGCGCCATCGGCGCCCCCATCGTTCCGGTGCCCAGGAATGCGACGGTCGTCATCACGAACTCCCCTTGCAGATACGTCGAGATCCGCCGCCGATTCTCCCCGCGAGCGAGGCGGCGCACCAAACCAGCACACCACCGGTGTGTTGGGCGGGAACCGCTTTCGGGCACGCGGGACCCACGGGCCGAAACGGGAGGAACCGGCCACAGTGGACGAAATCAGCCGAGGATCAGAGGAACTCGAACCGCCAGGTGCGCGACAGCAGCAGGGCGCCCGCCAGAGCCGCCGACGTCAGCGCCGCCGCGCCCTCGTTGAGGAACAGGCACATGACGGCGAGCACACCCGCGCAGGCGGCCGCGAACATCCGCACCGAGACGCGGGCCCGCAGATAACCGAGCGTGGTCGTCTGGCTCAGCCTGCGCGCGAGTCGCGGGTCCTCATCGACGAGCCGCTGCTCGATCTCTTGCAGGCGGCGCCGCTCGTCCCTGGGAAGCATGGCCCACCTCCACCGGGTAGTACCGCCTGGTTGAACAAGTATCGCAACGTTGGAACCTGCTGTGAAGGGTCAATCCAGGCGATCCCTTCGGCAACTCGCAACCCGCTGACCAGCGCACACGAAACGGGGCGCACACGAAACGGGGCGCACACGAAACGGGGCGGGCACCCCGGAGGATGCCCGCCCCGTCTCACTCGCGGTCTCACGCGGCGACCGGCGCCTCCACCTGGAAGTCCAGCGCGCCGTCGCGGGCACCGACCCGCAGCCGGGTGCCCTCGGTCAGCTCACCGTCCAGCAGCAGGTCGCTGATCCGGTCGTCGACCTCCCGCTCGATGGCCCGGCGCAACGGCCGAGCACCGAACTCGGGCTGGTAGCCGCGGTCGGCGACCCAGGACACCGCGTCGTCGTCGAAGACGACCTCGACGCCCATGTCGGCCAGCCGCTTCGTGGTGGTCGCCAGCAGCGCCCGCGTGATGGTGTGCAGCTGCTCGCCGTCGAGGCGCTTGAACACCACGATCTCGTTGATGCGGTTGAGGAACTCCGGCCGGAAGGCGTCCTTGAGCTTGGGCATGACCCGCTCCTCCAGGTCCTGGGTCGGGCTGCCGGCCGTGAAGCCGATCTTGCCGCCCGCGCTGGAGACGACCTCCGAGGCCAGGTTGCTGGTCATGATCAGCACGGTGTTGCTGAAGTCCACCGTGCGGCCCTGACCGTCGGTCAGCCGCCCGTCGTCGAGGACCTGCAGCAGCGTGTTGAACACGTCCGGGTGCGCCTTCTCGACCTCGTCGAGCAGCACCACCGAGTACGGGTTGCGCCGCACGGCCTCGGTCAGCTCACCGGCCTCGCCGTGCCCGACGTAGCCGGGCGGGGCGCCGACGAGGCGGCTGGCCGTGTGCCGCTCCTGGAACTCGCTCATGTCCAGCCGGATCATCCGCTGCTCGTCGCCGAACAGCGACTCCGCCAGGGCCTTGGCCAGCTCGGTCTTGCCGACGCCGGTCGGGCCCAGGAACAGGAAGCTGCCCACCGGACGGGTCGGGTCGCCCAGCCCGCTGCGCGAGCGGCGGACCGCGCGGGCCAGCGCCCGCACCGCGTCGTCCTGGCCGACGACCCGCTTGTGCAGCTCCGATTCCAGGCCGCGCAGCCGCACCTTCTCCTCCGCCGTCAGCCGCGACACCGGCACCCCGGTGGCTCGCGAGACGACCTCGGCGATGTCGGCCGGGCCGATCTCCAGCACGCCCGTGCCGCCCTCGTCGAGCCGGGCCTGCGCGGCGGTGATCTCGTCGCGCAGCGCCGAGGCCCGCTCGTAGTCCTCGGACGCCACCGCCTCGCTCTTGAGCTGCTCCAGCCGCTCGACCTTGGCCCGCAGCTCGCCGTCGTCGGCGACGCCGGAGTTCAGGCGCTTGCGGGCACCCGACTGGTCGATCAGGTCGATCGCCTTGTCCGGCAGGAACCGGTCGTTGATGTACTGGTCGGACAGCTTCGCGGCGGCCTCGACGGCCTCCTCGGTGTAGCTCACCTTGTGGTGCTTCTCGTACTGCTCCTGCAGGCCCCGCAGGATCGTGATCGTGTCGGCCACGCTCGGCTCGGGCACCTGGACCGGCTGGAAGCGGCGCTCCAGGGCCGGGTCCTTCTCGATGCTCTTGCGGTACTCGTCGAGCGTGGTGGCACCGACGACGTGCAGCTCACCGCGAGCCAGCCGCGGCTTGAGCATGTTGCCCGCGTCCATCGCGCCCTCGGCGCCACCGGCGCCGACGACGGTGTGCAGCTCGTCGATGAACACGATCAGCTCGCCGCTGTGCTCCGAGATCTCGTCGATGACCTTGGTCATCCGCTCCTCGAAGTCACCGCGGTAGCGGGTGCCCGACAGCATCGCCGACAGGTCCAGCTGCACGACCCGCTTGCCGGTGAGCACTTCGGGCACGTCACCGGAAGCGATGCGCTGGGCCAGGCCCTCGACGATCGCGGTCTTGCCGACACCGGCCTCGCCGACCAGCACGGGGTTGTTCTTGGTGCGGCGGGACAGGATCTCGATGGTCTGCTCGATCTCGTCGGCGCGGCCGATCACCGGGTCCAGCCCGCCTTCGCGGGCGGTCTCGGTGAGGTCGCGGCCGTACTCGTCCAGCGTCGGGGTCTCGCCCCCGCTGGGACCGGACTTCGGCGCCTGCTGCGGTGCGGGGCGCTGGCTCGCGTCGCGCAGGGCCTCCGGTCCCGCACCGGCGCCGCTCAGCAGGCGGCCGGCCTCGGTCTCGGGGTTGGCCGACAGCGCCAGCAGCACGTGCTGCGGGCCGATGTAGGTCGAACCCAGCGCGCGGGCAACGCGGTGGGCGTCGGCCAGCGCGGTGCGCGCGGCCAGGGTCAGCGAGACGGATTCGTCGTCGACCGGAGCTCCCGAGGCGGGCAGGTGTCCCTCGACCTCCTTGGCGAAGGCCTCGGTGTCCACGCCCAGCCGGCTCAGCTGCGCCCGGGTCGGGTCCTGCTTGGCGGCCGACCACAGCAGGTGCAGCGCGTCGAGGCTGCCCTGCCCGCGGTCGCGGGCGAACTTCGCGGCCTCGCCGACCAGCTGCTGCGCCTGCTCGGTCATCAGCTCGGTGATGTCGACTCGGCGCGAGCCGGCCGTGGAGTCGTCGGCCCCGAAGAAGCGAGCGAAGTACTCGTCGAACGGGCCGCCGACCGGTCCGAAGAACGTCGCCATGTCCAACCTCCTCGTGGCGGTCTTGCTCAGCATCGCCGCCATCTAGTTGAGTCTGTCGCTATCAACCAACGTAAGCGAGCGCGCCGTAATTCCAAGTTGATCGCGGTGTGGTTCGCGTCACCCGGCGAATGTGGTCCGGATCCGTTGACCTCCACCTAAGTGGAGGTTCCAGGCTGGGGTGACCAGCTCGAACGAAGGGGACACGTCATGGGAACGTCTGTGGATCGCGCAGTATTCGACGAGGCGTATGTGGCGGGCACCGCACCCTGGGTGATCGGTGAGCCGCAGCAGGCGATCGTCGAGCTCGAACGCGGCGGGGAGATCTCCGGCGCGGTGCTCGACCCGGGCTGCGGAGCCGGTGAGCACACCATCCTGCTCGCCGGGCTCGGCTACGACGTGCTGGGTGTGGACGCCGCCCCGCACGCGATCGAGCTCGCTCAGGCCAACGCCGCCGCCCGCGACGTGCCGGCCCGCTTCGCGGTCGCCGACGCCCTGGCCCTGACCGGCGGCCCCTACGACACGGTCGTCGACAGCGCCCTGTTCCACGTCTTCGGCGAGCAGGACCAGCACCGGTACGCCCGCAGCCTGCACGCGGTGTGCAAGCCGGGTGCGACGGTGCACGTGCTGGCGCTGGCCGACGTCGAACCCGCCCTCGGCCCGGTCGTGGCCGAGTCGGTGTTCCCGCGCGTGTTCACCGGCGGCTGGCGGCTGGAGCGGGTCCGCCCGAGCACCTACCGGGGCATCGCGCGCGGCGAGCACGCGCAGCTCTTCGGCGTCGCGGACGGCCGGCGGGTCGACGTCCCCGCGTGGCTGGCCACGGCGACGCGGTTGTAGAGCGAGGAGGTCCCGGCCTGGCATGCTGGCGGCATGACGTCCGACGATGCCGCGTGCGCGGTCGCGCACGGTGAAGTACCGACCGAATCCGGGCAGCGAGTGCTGGTGGCGGTCTTCGCCTCGCCGGTCGCCGAACACCTGCTGCGCTACGGCCGGGACCTCGGCTACACCGCTGTTCTCGTCGATCCCGCGGGCGCCGAAGGAGCCCTGACCGCGGTGCCGGAGCTGGGGCCCGACACCGACGTGGTCGTCACCGACCACCACCGCGAGGAGCTGGGCCCGGTCCTGCGCGACGCGTTGCAGCACGACGCCCGCTGGATCGGGATCATGGGCAACCCCCGTCACGAGGGACCGCACGTCCAGGCGCTGCGCGACCTCGGCGTCGACGAGGACCGGATCAAGCGCGTGCACCGCCCCATCGGCCTCAACATCGGCTCCCGCACGCCCCCGGAGATCGCCATCGCCACGCTGGCGGGCCTCATCGCCGACCGCAACGACAAACCCGGCGGCTTCCACTTCTGACGGCACCGGGCAGTTGTTGCCATAACGAGACCAGCACCGACAAGGCATCTGCAGCAAGCCTGCTGGTTCATTCAGCGCACGACTGCGAGCGTCCGGTTGGGCCGATCGGCTCAACAGGACGCTTTTTCGTGCCTGGCGGGACCGCTGCGAGGGGCGTGCGGCGGCCGGGTTAGCTTTCGCTGCCCGCCCGCACGTTCAGCTGGGAGTTCGCAGTCCGATGCCGAAGTTCGAGTTCACCGTCAACGGCGACCAGGTCGCGGTCGACGCCCCGTCCGAGGCGCCGCTGCTGTGGGTGCTGCGCGAGCAGCTGGAGATCACCGGCCCGAAGTACGGCTGCGGCATCGGGGTGTGCCGGGCCTGCACCTCGTTGATGAACGACGAGGCGGTCCAGCTCTGCACGATCCCGGTCGAGCAGGCGGCGGGCACGAGCATCACCACGATCGAAGGCCTCGCCGACGGCGACGACCTGCACCCGGTCCAGCAGGCCTGGCTCGACCAGGACGTCGCGCAGTGCGGCTTCTGCCAACCCGGCCAGATCATGGCCGCCGTCGCGCTGCTCAACGAGACGGCCGACCCCTCCGACGACGACATCGACGCGATCGAGAACGTCTGCCGCTGCGGCACCTACTGCCGCATCCGCTCCGCGATCAAGGAAGCCGCCCAGAACATGTGAGCCGTCGCGACCCCTCGCCCGGAGCGTTTCGGGTGGTTATGCTCCGCGCGCCCGACGTCGGGTGTGAGAGGGAGGCTTCGCGTTGTCCGGGATCGCTTTTCGGGAACTGAGTCCGGTGTCCTTCCTGGAGCGCGCCGCGGCGGTGTTCGCCGACCGCCCCGCGGTCGTCGACGGCGCCCGCCGCGACACCTACGCGCAGCTCTGGGACCGGGCGCAGCGGCTTGCCGGGCTGCTCGCGGCGCGCGGGATCGGGCCTGGCGATCGGGTCGCGGTGCTCTCGCCCAACACCCACCTGCTGCTGGAGGCCCACTACGGCGTCCCGCTGGCCGGGGGTGTGCTGGTCGCGCTCAACACCCGCCTCGCGCCGTCGGAGATCGCTTACATCCTGGAGCACAGCGGCGCGAGCCTCGTCCTGGTCGACGCCGATTACCGCGAGGTGCTGGGCGCACCGTCGATCCCGGTGATCGACTCCGGCGACTACGACGCCCTGGTCGATGCAGCCGAACCGCACCGCGTCGAGGTCGCCGACGAGCGATCGCTGCTGTCGATCAACTACACCAGCGGCACCACCGGACGCCCCAAGGGCGTCATGTACCACCACCGCGGCGCCTACCTGCAGGCCCTCGCGATGGCCTACCACGCCAAGCTCGACACCTCGTCCCAGTACCTGTGGACGCTCCCCATGTTCCACACCAACGGTTGGTGCTTCCCGTGGGCGGTGACCGCGGCCGGTGGGGTGCACCACTGCCTGCGCAAGGTCGACCCGGGTGCGATCTGGGCGGCGATCGGGCGGGAGGGCATCACGCACTTCTGCGCCGCCCCGACCGTGCTGGCGATGCTCGCCGAGCACCCCGAGGCCCACCACCTCGACCACGTGCTGCGGGTCTTCGCCGGTGGGGCGCCGCCGTGGCCGTCGCTGCTGGCGCGGATGGGGGAGCTCGGCTTCGACATCCGCCACCTCTACGGCCTCACCGAGACCTTCGGGCCCGCCGTGGTCTGCGAGTGGCAGCCCGAGTGGGACGACGCCGATCCGGAGCGTCGGGCGCGACTGATCGCGCGGCAGGGCATCGCCAACGTCATCGCCGAACCGGTGCGCGTCACCGACCCCGAGGGCCGCGAGGTGCCCGCCGACGGGCAGACGCCCGGCGAGATCCTGCTGCGCGGCAACGACGTCATGCTCGGCTACTACCGCGACCCCGAGGCCACCGGAAACGCCACCCTCGACGGCTGGTTCCGCAGCGGTGACCTGGGCGTTCGCCACCCCGACGGGTACGTGGAGCTGCGCGACCGGATCAAGGACGTGATCATCTCCGGCGGCGAGAACATCACCTCCATCGAGGTCGAGAACGCCCTCACCGCCCACCCCGACGTCGTGGAGGCCGCGGTCGTCGCCGCGCCGCACGACAAGTGGGGCGAGGTCCCGGTCGCCTTCGTCAGCCTCCGGGAGAGCGCCGCGGCGGGGGAGGCCGAGCTGATCGAGTTCGTCCGCTCCCGCATCGCCGCGTTCAAAGCCCCGAAGAAGATCGTCTTCGGGGAGCTGCCGAAGACCTCCACCGGCAAGCTGCAGAAGAACGTGCTGCGTGCCAAGGCCGTATCCGAATAGAACTGTGACACCCCCGGTCTGGTCCGCGCCGGGTCGCGCAGGCCATACTCGCCCTCATCGCTGATCCATCCGGAGCAAGCGGATCGCGATTCGGGGTAAGACGTAGGGGGCCGCGTGACAGGGGAGATCGAGCTCAGCCGCAGAGACGACGAGGAGTTCGGCGCCGAGGAGGAGTTCGGCGCTGAGGAGGACCGCGGCGAGCAGCGATCGGCGGGTTCGAAGGTGCTGGGCGGTCTGCTGGGGTTGGCCGGCCGCGTCGGTCGCGACGTCGCGCGCACCGGCATGGGCCTGATGCGGGAGCTGCCCGGCGGCGTCGAGGTGGAACGCCAGGTGCAGGCCATCGAGAAGGCCGTGTCGACCGGCGTGCGGGTCTGGATCGAGTCCGTCGACGACCCGGTGGCCGGTGCGGAGGGCGCCGACCCCGAGGACGACGAGGACGGCGGGGTCGAACCGGTTCAGGACGGGCTGCGCGAGGCCATGTCCGAGCTGCTCTTCCGGTCGGCCACGTCGAGCAAGGGCGAGGCCCGCGAGTACCTCTACGCCGGGATCCTGCGGATGATCACGCCCGACGAGGCCCGCGTCCTCGCCGGTCTCGGCGACGGCGCGGCATACCCGGTGGTGCACGTGACCGAGCGCTCCGGCATCGGCGGGGCGAGCCGGTTCGTGCTGCGCAACGGCTCCACCGTCGGCCGTGCGGTGGGGGTGGCGCTGCCCGACGAGGTTCCGCACTACCTGACCCGCCTGCACGCGCTGGGGCTCGTCGAGATCGGCGCCGAGCTGGACGCCATGGACGACCAGTACGAGATCCTGCAGACCGAGTCGCGGATCCGGGAGGCGCTGCGCTCGGGGAAGTCCACCAAGGTCGTGCGCCGCAGCGTCCGGATGTCCGAACTCGGCACGCGGTTCTGGCGCCGCTGCGATCCCACCCCGATATCCGGCGCCGACGAGGCGTCGAAAGCGTAATCGCGCGGGGTAAGGTCAATCCCGCTGTGTCGTCGAGCACAGGTTCGTCGGACGCAGGTGGGGCCGGGGCTTTTTCGGGGAAGGGCGTGAGATGGGAGCGATCCTCCAGGATTTCCACGAGCACTGGATGCTCTACCTCTCCATCCCGCTGGTGGCCGCCTTGATCGGTTACGTCACCAAGATCCTGGCGATCAAGATGATGTTCTACCCGGTTGAATTCCGGGGGAAGCGGCCGTTCCTGGGCTGGCAGGGCATCGTCCCCAAGCACGCCGCGAAGATGGCGGGCATCGCCTGCGACACGCTCACCGAGCAGCTGCTGCGCCCGCAGGACGTCGTGGCGCGGCTCGATCCCGACCGCATCGTCGCCGAGGTCGAGGAACCGCTGCGGCAGACGATCGAGGAGATCGTCAACGAGGTCGCCTCCACCTACCAGCCGGGTATGTGGGAGGCGATGCCGAAGGCCGTGCGGCGGGCCATGATCCAGCGCGTCCAGAACGACGCGCCGCGGATGCTCGCGGAGATCATGGACGAGATCAAGTCCGATGTGGACAACGTCTTCGATCTCAAGGACATGGTCGTCAACGCGCTGGTGCGCGACAAGGAGCTGCTCAACCGGATCTTCCTGGAGGCCGGCGACAAGGAGTTCCAGTTCATCCGGCGCTCCGGTGCGGTGTTCGGCTTCGTCATCGGCCTGGTGCAGATGTCGGCGTGGGTGCTGTTCAAGGCGCCGATCCTGATGCCGATGTTCGGTCTGTTCACGGGGTGGTTCACCGACTGGCTCGCGCTGAAGATGATCTTCCGGCCGCAGCAGCCGACCACCTACCTGGGCCTCTTCGAGTGGCAGGGCTTGTTCCTCAAGCGCCGCAAGGAGGTCTCCGAGGCCTACGGCGAGCTCATCGCCAAGGAGATCGTCACGCCGCGCAACGTCATCGAGGCGGTGCTGCGCGGTCCGCTGTCGGACAAGGTGCTGGCGCTGGTGACCCGCAAGGTCGACGAGGAGCTCAACCGGCGCACCAGCATCGCCAAGCCGCTGGTGGTCTTCGCCGTCGGCGGGCGCCGCTACCAGGACCTCAAGGGCCGCATCGCCGAGATGGTGATGGGCAAGCTGCCCGAGACGATGAGCTACATCGAGGACTACGCGGCCGACGCGATGGACATCCGCAACACCCTGGTCAGCAAGATGCAGGAGCTCGACGCCGAGGAGTTCGAGGAGCTGCTCCGCCCGGCGTTCCGCGAGGAGGAGTGGATGCTCATCGCGACCGGCGCGCTGCTCGGTTTCGCGGTCGGCGAGGTCCAGGTACTCGCTCTGGAGTTCCTGACCTAGACCGCGTCGGCCTCGACCGAGGTGTGCGTCCGGATGACGCGCGCGGGCACGCCCGCGAGCACGCTGTTGGGCGGGTAGACCCCGGCGGTCACCTGCGCCCCGGAGGCGACGATGGAGTTCTCGCCGATCTGAGCCCCGGCGAGGATCACCGATCCGGTGCTGATCACGGTCCCGGACCCGATCACCACCGGCCGGACCGGCAGCGGCCACTGCACGGCGACGGGCACGTCGGTGAGGTCGTGGCGGTGGTGGTGGTCGACGATCGTCACGCGGCTGGAAGTCCACACGTCGTCGCCGAGCACGACCGAGGACATCGCCAGGATCTCGGAGTTGCGCCCGAGGACGCAGCGATCACCCATGACGATCATCGGCTCGCCTTCGCCGAGCGCCGCCCCGGGCAGTCCGGCGGAGAGCACGGTGTGCTCGTTGATGATGCAGCCGGCTCCGATGCGGATGCGCTCGATCCCGGTCAGCGCCCCCTGCGGGAACGCCAGGTGGGTGCGGGCCCCCAGCGCCCCGAAACGACGCCCCTCCGCTGTCCGCGCGGTGATCGCGGCACCGTTGCGCGCCCACTGCCACCACGCCCGCGTCAACCGGCCCAACCAACGACTCATCAGAAGACCTCGAAAAGCGCCGCCACCAGAACTCCCACCTGAACCGGACGAACCGGCCTACCCATCAGTAGGGAGAAGTACTGTAACCCGACGCACCTCCGCACTTCGATCCTGCGGGGGCCTGAACGAACCCGACGGGAGATTCCCCGCGGCGTTGATCGGTGACCGGGTCGAGGGTGGTGGGCAGGGGACAGTTTTAGCCATAATCACCCATGATCAATGTCCGAAATGTCGGGACAATTATGGCTAAAACTGCCCCCTGCCCTGGAACTCCCCACCGCACTCGGACTCCCGAAGCTCACAGCTGCTCGGCTTTGAGGGTGTCGTAGCAGTCGTAGCAGTCGTAGCAGTCGTAGCAGTCGTGGCAGGTGGGGCAGGTGGGGTGGCAGATCCGGTCCATCTCCGAGGGCTTGGCCATCGCGACTTCCCGGTCGCAGACCGTGGTGCTGGAGGGGTGCCCGGAGATGAAGATCATCGTGGTGGCCCGGGGTGTCCGTTGTGTGATTTCGTGGGGTTCGTGTCCGGCGGGCGCGGGTTCGGCTCGGGTGCGCTGAAGCGACGTTCTGCGGAGGGGCGAGATATGGGATTTCACCTGCACCGGCGGATTCGGTTGGGCCCGATCTACCTGAACATCCACAACACGCGCGTCACGTCGTGGGGGTTCAAGCTGGGGCGCTTCAGCCGGAACATGACGCACGGGAAGACGACGATCGACACGCCCGGGCCGGGGCACTACACCTTCGGCGGCAAGCGGCGGCGCTGAATGGGAAAGCCGAGTTGGAAAGAGGTGGACCGGACGGCGGGGGACAGTCCGGTCCACCTCGGCTCAGGGTTGCTCCGACGGGAGGAGCGGTGACGCTGCCGCGGGGGCGACGGCGGGCGTCGGTGCTTCGGGGTTGGGGGCTGCGAGCGCCTGGGCGGTCGGGGCTATCGCGGCCATGACCAGGACCGCGGTCGCGGCCAGGCCGTGGGTCAGGCGGCTGGGGTCCTCGCGGGTGGACTCCGGCAGCAGCTTCAGGAGACGCTGGCGGAACACGGCTTCCTTTCGGGGTTGCAACGGCTACCGGGAGGGGCGAGTGCGGGAGCGGTCGCAACCGACCGGGGGTGTCGACTGCGTCGGGGGCGACTGGCTGCCGTGACCGTTCCGTAACTCGCCTAACTGAAGGTAACCACGGGTAGTCGTGCCTTCAAGGACCGTTCACGCGAACAGGGGATGCGCAGGGCTGATAACCATGATCGGTCGCGGAGGGTGACCGATGGTGTTCATGTGCGACCAGGGAAAACGTCCCGGTCCGCGACCTGTCGTGACGTCCGCCACTGATTGCGAAAACACCAGGTCAGAGCGCGATTTCCGCTCGATGCCGTGTTCGACGGCACCGCGTCCCGGCGACGGATGTTGCGGTTTTCGACGCGGGGTCAGGGGCTGGGGTGGAGGTCCTGGGTGCCGATGACCCGGAGGAGGTCGAGCTTGTCCTTGGCGTCCGTGCCCTCGGTGGGGAAGTAGGCGAGGAGCTTGAGGTCGGCGTCGGGGGTGAGGAGGGTTTCGCAGCTGACGTCGACCTCGCCGACCTCGGGGTGCAGGAAGCGCTTGCGGTCCTTGTGGCGGACGGCTACCTCGTGGCGCTCCCAGAGGTCGCGGAACTCGGCGCTGCGGGCCAGCAGGTCCTCGACCAGGCCGGTGATGTCGGGTTCGCCCGCGCGGCGCGCGTAGGTGGCGCGCAGGTCGCTGACGTGGGCCGCGGAGTGGTGCGCCCAGTCCTCCTCGGGCATCCCGCGTCGGACCTCGGGATCGGTGAACCAGCGCCAGACGACGCTGCGGTGCTTCTCGCCCGGCCGCCGCTGATCGCCCATGAGCGCCACCGCCAGCGCGTTCTGCCAGACGATCTCGTTGACGTCGGTGCAGAGGCAGACCGGTACGTCGGTGAGCCGGTCGGCGAGGCTGATCAGGCCCGGCCGGACGTGCCCGCCCGCGCGGCGCGGCGGCGGGGTGAGGCCGGCGAGGTGGAACAGGTGGTCCCGCTCGTCGAGGGTGGAGCGCAGCGCGCGGGCCAGCCCCGCCACGACGGGCTCGGACGGGTGCGAGCCGCGCTGCTGCTCCAGTCGCGCGTAGTAGTCGGTGGAGATCCCGGCGAGCTGGGCGACCTCGTCGCGGCGCAGACCCGGTGTGCGGCGGCGGACGCCCT
Organism: Saccharopolyspora ipomoeae; assembly: GCF_029952525.1. Lineage (GTDB taxonomy): Bacteria > Actinomycetota > Actinomycetes > Mycobacteriales > Pseudonocardiaceae > Saccharopolyspora > Saccharopolyspora ipomoeae. The sequence continues at coordinate 41,365 of NZ_JASAOF010000005.1, read as the reverse complement.
CGGGCAGGCCGACGTCGGCCGGGCGCAGCAGCGCGCGGCGTCGGCGCAGGAAGTCGGCGAGCCCCGGTCGGTCGATCACGCCTCCCATCATCGACCCGCCGGAGCCCTTCAGCCAGGGAGAGCCCGTCCCCGGATGAACCGGGCCTGGGCGGCGCCCCCGGAGCCGGACGACAGTGGTGGCATGACAGCTCGAACCCAGCTCCGCACCCGCCGCCTCGGCAGCACCGGCCCCACCGTCACCTCGCCCGGTCTCGGCTGCATGGGCCTGTCCGGCGCCTACGGGCGCACCGACGACGCCGAGAGCGTCCGGGTCATCCACTCCTACCTCGACGCGGGCGGCACCCTGCTCGACACCGGCGACTTCTACGGTCACGGGCACAACGAGATGCTCATCGGCCGCGCACTGGCCGACCGCGACCGCGACGAGGTCGTGCTCTCGGTGAAGTTCGGCGCCCTGCGGGGACCCGACGGCACCCCGGTCGGCTACGACGCGCGGCCCGAGGCGGTGCAGAACTTCCTGACCTACTCGCTCAACCGGCTCGGCGTCGACCACCTCGACGTCTACCGCCCGGCCAGGCTCGACCCGGACGTGCCCATCGAGGACACCATCGGGGCGATCGCCGAGATGGTCGACAAGGGCCACGTCCGCCACATCGGGCTCAGCGAGGTCGGCGCCGAGACCATCCGCCGCGCCGCAGCGGTCGCCCCGATCAGCGATCTGCAGATCGAGTACTCGCTGCTGACCCGCGGGATCGAGGACGAGATCCTGCCGACCTGCCGCGAGCTCGGCATCGGCATCACCGCCTACGGCGTGCTCTCCCGCGGGCTCATCGGCGGCAGCGGCGCGGTCGACGGCGGACTGCGCGCCATGCCGCGCTTCCAGGACGGCAACCGCGAGCACAACGAGGCGCTGGTGGCGCGGGTGCGCGAGATCGCGGCCGAGAAGGACGCGACCGTCGCGCAGCTGGCCATCGCCTGGGTCGCCGCGCAGGGCGAGGACGTGCTGCCCGTCATCGGCGCGCGCCGCCCGGGCCAGATCGATTCGATGATCGCGAGCAACGCCGTGCGGCTCGACGCCGACGACCTCGCCCGCCTCGGCGAGCTCATCCCGCGCGACGCGGTGCGCGGCGACCGCTACCCGAGCGCGCACATGGCCGAGCTCGACAGCGAGCGGTGACCGTCAGGGCTCGCGGGCGATCAGGGCTTGCGGGCGATGAGCCCGTACTGCGGGACGCTCGGCTCCGACGGGTCCGGGTTGTGCCAGCGGGCGCAGGAGACGATGCCCGGCTCGACGAGCTCCAGGCCCTCGACGAACCCGGCGATGTCGTCGTGGCCGCGGGCGGTGATCGGGGGAGTGGCGTTCTTGTTCCAGAACGCCATCGCCTCCCGGTTGGCCTCCCCGTCGAGCTCGGTCGTCGGGTGGCTGATCACCACGTAGCTGCCGGAGGGGATCGCCCCGACCAACCGGCGGACGATGTCGCGGGCCTGACCGGTGTCCTGGATGAAGTTGAGGATGCCGAGCAGCATCACCGCCATCGGCTGCTGGAAGTTCAGCGTGCGCGAGGCCGCCTGCAGGATCTCCTCGGTGTGCCGCGCGTCGGCTTCGACGTAGTCGGTGCGGCCGGTCGCCGAGCTGGTCAGCAGCGCGCGGGCGTGGGTGAGCACCAGCGGGTCGTTGTCGACGTAGACCACGTGCGATTCCGGGGCGATCTGCTGCGCCACCTGGTGGGTGTTGTCGGCGCTGGGCAGGCCGGTGCCGATGTCGAGGTACTGGCGGATGCCGACCTCGCCCGCCAGGTGCGCGACCGCGCGCTTGAGGAAACCCCGGTCGGCGCGGGCGACGTCGGCGATCAGCGGGAACATGCTGTGGATGTGCTCACCGACCTGGCGGTCGACCTCGTAGTGGTCCTTGCCGCCCAGCCAGTAGTTCCACACCCGCGCGTTGTGCGCGACCGTGGTGTTCACACCCCGCAGCGGGGTCGACCATTCGCTCATCGACTCGCTCTCCTCGACGCCACCTGTCCGGCCCACTCGCTCTCGGCGGAGTGTAAACGCCCGGCCACCCCGGCTCATTCCTCCGGAACGGGCGCCGCGAGAGCCTCCAGCACGCCCTGACCGTAGCGGTTGAGCTTGCCCTCGCCGATGCCGCTGATCGTCGCGAGATCGTCCAACGTGGACGGTTGCACGGTGGCGATCTGCTTGAGCGTCGAGTCGTGGAAGATGATGAACGGCGCCTTGCCCTCCTCACGGGCCACCTCCATGCGCCACGCCCGCAACTTCTGGAACACCGGCTCGACCTCGGGCGGCATGTCCACCGGGGCGCGCTTGGAATCGCGCGCCTTGGCCTTGGCGGCCGGGGTCTTCTTCGGCTCGGTGCGCAGCCACACCTGCCGCGGGTCCTCCCGGCGCAGCACCTCGGAGCTGGTGTCGGTGAGCACCAGCGTGCCGTAGTCGCCCTCCACCGCCAGCAGGCTCTGGGCCAGCAGCTGCCGGATCACGCCGCGCCACTCGTTGTCGCTGAGGTCGGAGCCGACGCCGAACACGCTGAGCTCGTCGTGCCGGAACTGCTCGACCTTCTGGGTCTTCTTGCCGCGCAGGATGTCGATGATCTGCCCGGCGCCGAACTTCTGGTTGCGCTCGCGCTGCAGGCGCACCACGGTCGACAGCAGCTTCTGCGCGGCGACCGTGCCGTCCCAGGACTCCGGCGGGCTCAGGCACGTGTCGCAGTTGCCGCACGGCTCGGCGTCGGGCTGGCCGAAGTAGTCGAGCAGCCGGGCGCGCCGGCACTGCACGGTCTCGCACAGCGCGAGCATCGAGTCCAGGTGCCTGCTCTGGGTGCGGCGGTGCGCCTCGTCGCCCTCGGAGTTGTCGATGAGCTTGCGCTGCTGCACCACGTCCTGGAGCCCGTAGGCCATCCACGCGGTGGAGGGCAGTCCGTCGCGGCCCGCGCGGCCCGTCTCCTGGTAGTAGCCCTCGATCGACTTCGGCAGGTCCAGGTGCGCCACGAACCGCACGTCGGGCTTGTCGATGCCCATGCCGAAGGCGATGGTGGCGACCATGACCAGCCCGTCCTCGCGCAGGAACCGGGACTGGTGCGCGGCGCGGATCTCCTTGTCCAGCCCGGCGTGGTACGGCAGGGCGGTGACGCCGTTGGCGGTGAGGAACTCGGCGGTGCGCTCGACCTCGGCGCGGGAGAGCCGGTAGACGATGCCGGACTCGCCCAGGTGCTCGGTCTGCAGCAGCTGCAGCAGCTGCCTGCGCGCGTCGGTCTTGGGCGCGATCCGGTACTGGATGTTGGGGCGGTCGAAGTCGGAGACGAAGTGCCGCGCCTCGGTCAGCTGCAGCCGGTTCGCGATCTCGTCGCGGGTGGCCGGGGTGGCGGTGGCGGTCAGCGCGATGCGCGGCACGTCGGGCCAGCGCTCGTGCAGCACCGACAGCGCGAGGTAGTCGGGCCGGAAGTCGTGGCCCCACTGGGCGACGCAGTGGGCCTCGTCGATGGCGAAGACGCCGACCTCGCCGCGCGCCAGCAGGTCCAGCGTGGAGTCCAGCCGCAGCCGCTCGGGGGCGAGGTAGAGCAGGTCGAGCTCACCGGAGAGGAACGCGTCCTCGGTCTCGCGGCGCTGCTGGTAGCTCTGCGTGGAGTTGAGGAATCCCGCGCGCACGCCGAGCGCGCCGAGCGCGTCGACCTGGTCCTGCATCAGGGCGATCAGCGGCGAGACCACGATGCCGACACCGGGTCTGACCAGCGCCGGGATCTGGTAGCACAGCGACTTGCCGCCGCCGGTGGGCATCAGCACCAACGCGTCGCCACCCCCGACGACGTGGTCGATGATCTCCTGCTGCGTGCCCCGGAAGGAGTCGTAGCCGAAGACCCGCTGCAGGACCTTCAGGGGTTCGGTGGACAGGTCGGTCGCGGTTTCGGGAGACGCCACGGCGGGAATCTTACGCGGGGCGCCGGACGTTCCCGGGTGCCCACACGCCACCGGTGAGTCGGGCCGGAACGCGACCGATCTGTGAGCTGCGCCACCTTCGGGGAGTGCGGCGGTTCCCCAGGAATACTTCGTAAGGAAGACTCGTTCCCGGAAGTAGTTGAAGCTCGTACAAAATGACTGCGGGCTCGGGCTCAGTTAGGGAGTTCACATGCAGTTCGGGATCTTCTCGGTCAGTGACGTGACGACTGACCCGACCAACGGCCGGACCCCGACCGAGGCCGAGCGCATTCAGGCGATGGTCCGGATCGCGCTCAAGGCCGAAGAGGTCGGACTCGACGTCTTCGCCACCGGCGAGCACCACAACCCGCCGTTCGTGGCCTCCTCGCCCACGACGATGCTCGGCTACATCGCGGCGCAGACCGAGGACCTCATCCTGTCCACCTCCACCACGCTGATCACCACGAACGACCCGGTGAAGATCGCCGAGGACTTCGCGATGCTGCAGCACCTGGCGGGTGGTCGCGTCGACGTGATGATGGGCCGCGGCAACACCGGCCCGGTCTACCCGTGGTTCGGTCAGGACATCCGCCAGGGCATCCCGCTGGCGATCGAGAACTACGCGCTGCTGCGCCGGTTGTGGCGTGAGGACGTGGTCGACTGGGAGGGCAAGTTCCGCACTCCGCTGCAGTCGTTCACCGCGACCCCGCGCCCGCTCGACGGCGTCGCGCCGTTCGTCTGGCACGGCTCGATCCGCTCGCCCGAGATCGCCGAGCAGGCCGCCTACTACGGCGACGGGTTCTTCCACAACAACATCTTCTGGCCCGCCGAGCACACCGCGCGCATGGTGCGGCTGTACCGCCAGCGCTTCGAGCACTACGGCCACGGCAAGGCCGATCAGGCCATCGTCGGCCTCGGCGGCCAGGTGTTCATGCGCAAGAACTCCCAGGACGCCGTCCGCGAGTTCCGGCCCTACTTCGACAACGCCCCGGTCTACGGCGGCGGACCGTCGCTGGAGGACTTCAGCACCGCCACCCCGCTGACCGTCGGCAGCCCGCAGCAGGTCATCGACCGCACGCTGGGCTTCCGCGAGACCGTCGGCGACTACCAGCGCCAGCTGTTCCTGATGGACCACGCCGGCCTGCCGCTCAAGACGGTCCTGGAGCAGCTCGACATCCTCGGCGAGGAGGTCGTGCCGGTGCTGCGCGAGGAGTTCGCCAAGCTCAAGCCGGCGCACGTCCCGGACGCCCCCACCCACCAGTCCCTGCTCGCCGCCCAACAGCAGCAGGAAGAGCAGAAGCAGGAGGTCGCACGATGAGCGAGCGCGAGATCGTCGTGATCTCGGCCGGGCTGAGCAACCCGTCCTCGACGCGGATGCTGGCCGACCGCCTGGCCGCGGCCACCGCGCGGCTGAGCCCGGTCGACGTCCGGGTCGTGGAGCTGCGGGATCACGCCAAGGACATCGCCAACAACTTCGTCACCGGCTTCCCCAGCCCGGAGCTGGAGGAGGTGCTGGAGGCGGTGCGCGAGGCCGACGGGCTGATCGCCATCACCCCGATCTTCCAGGCGTCCTACAGCGGGCTGTTCAAGTCGTTCTTCGACGTGCTCGACAAGGACGCGCTGGCGGGCAAGCCGGTGGTCATCGGCGCCACCGGCGGCTCGGCCCGGCACTCGCTGGCGCTGGAGCACGCGATGCGACCGATGTTCGCCTACCTCCACGCCGTGGTCGCTCCGACCTCCGTCTACGCGGCCTCGGAGGACTGGGCGACCGGGGGCGACAGCACGCTGGCCGACCGCGTCGAGCGCGCGGCGGGCGAGCTGGCCGCGCTCATCGACCAGCGCCCGGCGGTGCGGGCACCGGACCCGTTCGAGGAGCCGGTCCCGTTCGAACAGCTGCTGGCCCAGCAGAGCAACTGACGAGGACCCCGGAACTCCCGTCGCGATCCGCGGCGGGAGTTCCGGGCTTCCCGCGCCTCCGATTCGCTGCGCGAGGGGTGGCCGCCCGACTACCGTGGGTGGATGAGCGGCGATCGGATCCCGGCGGCGGAGCCTGCCGAGCTGGTGCCCGCCTCGGCGCGACTGCGGGCCGAGGGCGTGGAACTGGTTGAACTGTCCTTCGTGGACAACGCGGGCATCGTGCGGGTCAAGACCGCCCCGCTGGACCGGCTGCCCGAACTCGCCCGCTACGGGCTCGGCGCCTCGCCGTGCTTCGAGACCTTCACCTTCGACGACGTGATGTTGCGCGGCACCCACCTCGGCGGCCCCGACGGCGACCTGCGGCTGGTCCCCGACATCGCGCGGCTGACCCGGCTGGTGGCCATGCCCGGCTGGGCGTGGGCGCCCGCCGACAAGTTCACCCAGGACGGGCCGCGCTTCGTCGCCTGCCAGCGCGCCTTCGCCGCGCGGCAGGTCGCCGCGGCGGCCGCGGCGGGACTGACGATCTCCGCGGCCTTCGAGCACGAGTGGGTCCTGGCCGAACCCGGGCTCGACGAGTTCGTGCCCGCGATCAGCGGGTCCGGTTATGGCCAGGTCCGGTTGGAGGCGCTGGCCGACTACGGCCTGACGCTGGTGCGCACGATGCGCGAGCAGGGCCTGGACGTGCTGCAGTTCCACCCCGAGTACGCGCTGGGGCAGGCCGAGCTGTCGGTGGCCGCCAAGGACCCCGTCGGCGCGGCCGACGACGCCGTGCTCACCCGGCACACCGTCCGCGCGGTCACCCGCCGCCACGGCTGGCGGGCCAGCTTCGCCCCCTGCCTTGTCCCGGACGGCGCTGGGTCCGGTGCCCACCTGCACCTGTCGGTGCACGACAGCCGCGGGAACCTGTTCGCGAGCGGGGCCGGGCGCCACGGCCTGCAACCGGCCGGCGAGGCGTTCCTCGCCGGGGTGCTGCGCGAACTGCCCGCGCTGGTGGCCGTCGGGGCGGGCAACCCCGCGAGCTTCCTGCGGCTGGGGCCGTCCCGCTGGGCCGGCATCTGGCACGCGTGGGGCCACGAGACGCGCGAGGCCGCGCTGCGGCTGATCACCGGGACCGAGGGCACGCGCTCCTGGGCCGCCAACGCCGAGATCAAGTGCTTCGACGCCACCGCCAACCCGTACCTGGTGGTGGGCGCGGTGATCGCCGCCGGGCTCGCCGGGGTGCGCGAGGAGCTGAGCCTGCCGGACGAGATCACCGGCGATCCCGCGCTGCTCGGCGAGGACGCCCGCACCGAGGCCGGGATCGAACGCCTGCCCGCCGGTCCCGCCGAAGCCGCCGACGCGCTGGCCTCCTCGGAGGTGCTCGCCGAAGCGCTGGATCCCGAGCTGCACGACGCCCTGCTCACCGTGCGCAGGGGAGAGGCCGAGCGCTTCGCCGAGGCCACCCCCGACGAGATCGCCGCCGCCACCCGCTGGACCTGGTAGGGAACAACCCGGGCGCCCGAGCGGTTGGTGCTCAGCGGAACGACAGATCGTCCCGGGGGAGAACCGTGTTCGAAGAACTGCGCAACCCGGTGTGGCACTCGCTCAACGGTGCTCACGCCCGGTTCGCCGAACGCGTCGGCGAGGCGGTGCGCTACCCGTCCGAGGTGTCGCCCTTCGCGGCGCTGCCGCTCGAACCCGACGAGGCGGCCTGGGCGGACGCGGCCAAGCTCGTCGGGCCCGGCGGGATCGTGCTCGTCACCGGGCCGCCGCGCACCGCGCCCCCGGACTGGGAGCGCTTCGAGGTCGCGCCCGGCGTCCAGATGATCGACGACGGCGTGGCCGGTGAAACCGACCCGGAAGCCGTCCGGCTCACCGCTGCCGACGTGCCGGAGATGCGCGAGCTGGCCGCGCGCACCAAGCCCGGACCGTTCGAGCAGCGCACCATCGAACTCGGCACCTACCTGGGGGTTCGTCGCGGCGGGAAGCTGATCGCGATGGCGGGGGAGCGGATGCACCCGCCTGGTTGGACCGAGATCAGCGCCGTGTGCACCGACCCGGGCTTCCAGGGGCAGGGGCTGGCGTCCCGGCTGATCAGGACGCTGGTCGTCGACATCCGGGCGCGCGGTGAGCGGCCGTTCCTGCACGCCGTGGACACCAACACCGGCGCCATCGCGCTCTACGGGCGGATGGGCTTCCGGATCCACCGCCGCCCGGTGTTCCAGGCGGTGCGCGCACCCGCCTGAGCGGTGGCCCCGGGCTGAACCGGGGCCACCATCGTGCTCAGCTCGCAGTGGCGGCGACCCCGCCGATCTCGCCGTTGCGGAACGCGTCGACGAACAACCGGTGGTCGTCGCGGACGACTTCGGCGTAGCCGAGGGCGAATTCGACGAGCCAGTCGACGAACTCCTTCTCCCGGTCGCCGACCACGCCGAGGATCGCCTCCTCCACCTGGAAGTCGACCAGCTGGGTGTCCGACTGCGCGTCGGACACGCAGTGGATCTTCGCGATCGCCCTGCCCAGGTAGTCCAGCACCGGCACGATGTCGCTCGGCTCGGTCAGGTCGTCCCACTCCAGGTCCGACTCGTACGGCGAGAGCTCGTCGACCAGGTAGCCGACCCCGCCGATCTCGGTGTGGCCCAGCATCGGGTCCGCGTGGGCCTGCAGCGCCCGCTGCGACAGCGCCGTCCGGTGGCCGTGGTGCTTGAAGTGGGCGCGGATGCGCTCGTCGGTGACCACCCGCGACGGAGCCGCCACGTTGCCCTGCTTCATCGACAGCACGATGTCGTTCTCCAGGGCCTCGGTCGCGCCCTCGATGAGGATGTTGTAGGCCGGGAGGCCCGCGCTGCCGATGCCGAAACCGCTGGACCCGACGACGTCCTTGATCGTGTAGGCCACGTCCCGCATCCGGTTCTCCTGCGGGATGGACTCCAGGTAGCGCCCGAACGCCTCCTCGACCCGGCCGCGCTCGGCGTCGTCGAGCCGGCGGATGTTCGGCCCGCGCCGCATCCGCCGGTCGTAGCCCTCGGCCTCGGTGAGCCGGTGGAGCAGCTCGGTGCGGCTGCGCAGCCGGGTCTGCTGCAGCAGCTCGTGCACGGTGCCGTCGGTGGTCGACAGCCGCAGCGAGTACTCGGAGTCGCGGTCGCTGGAGGCGAAGGTGCGCACCTGGTCCAGGTAGGACGTGGCCGCGTGGCGCACGAACGCGACGATGTCGCCGTCCGGCAGCGCCTTGCTCCAGGCCAGCAGCGCCAGGCTCGCGGCGAAGCGCTGCAGGTCCCAGGTGAAGTGCCCGAGGTAGGCCTCGTCGAAGTCGTTGACGTCGAAGACCAGCACGCCCGAGGCGTTCATGTAGGTGCCGAAGTTCTGCGCGTGCAGGTCGCCCTGGATCCACACCCGGCTGGTGCGCTCGTCGGCCCACGGGTCGGTCAGCCGGTTGACGTCGGCGTAGAACAGGCACGCGCTGCCCCGGTAGAAGGCGAACGGGTCGGCGGCCATCTTGCGGAACTTGGTGCGGAACGCCGCCGGGTTGCGCTCCATGAGTTCGGAGAACGCGTCGACGAGGATGTCGGCGATCTCCCCGCGGCGGGCGTCGGTGTCGGTGACGTCGAGGCTTCGAGCGAGCTCGGACATGATTTCCGTCCACTGTGAACAGTAGTGACAACGAGGTGGACGCAGTTTATCGGAGAATCACACGCCTTTCGAAGGCGCCAAGTCGTCCACATAGAACAAAATGGACTCCCGGTGCGATACCGGGAGACCCGCGCGCCCCGACGAGTATCCGCCCGCGGTCCCACCCCCGCAACGAGACGCGTCTCCGCCTGGCGCCGAGAACCGCGGCACTCGTCGCCGCGAGAACCGGGGCTCTTGACGCGAGGTGAGGTGAGGTTGTTCCGGTTGGGGTGGGGAAATAGCCTCTGGCCGGTGGTGGCACGGTGCGAGCGGAGGTGGTGATGGCCGAGGTGGGGAGTCCTCCTGCGCGCAACACGCGGCCCCGGAACCGGCGGGCGATGATCACCGCCGCAGCGGCGGAGCTGTTCTTCCGCGACGGTTTCGACCAGGTCGGGATGAGCGACATCGCCGAGGCCGTGGGCGTCGGGTCCTCCGCGCTGTACCGGCACTTCGCGGGCAAGCAGCAGCTGCTGACCCACGTCGTGCTCGACGAGCTGCGCCCGTTCGTCGAGATCACCGCCGAGGCGGGTGACGTCGACGAGGTCGTCGGGAAGCTGGCGGCGACCGCGCTCGACCACCGCCAGCTCGGCGTGCTCTGGCAGCGGGAGTCCCGGCGGCTGCCCGAGGAGCGCCGCGACGTGCTGCGCGGCGAGCTGCGCGAGGTCGCACGCGGGCTCACCCGGCTGGCCCGGGCCTTCCGGCCCGAGCTGACCGACGCCGACGCGCGGTTCCGCGCCTGGTGCATGTTCAGCGTCCTGACCAGCCCGTCCTACCACCAGGTGCAGCTCTCGCGGCGGGACTTCGAACAGCTGCTGCGCGCGATGGTGATGATCATCGGCAACCGCCCGCCGCAGGAGCTCGCGGCCCGGCCCGACGCCCAGCCCGAGCAGGTGGAGCGCTTCGCCGGGCGGGCGTCCCGGCGCCGGTTGCTGCTGGTCGCGGCCAGTCGGCTGTTCGCCGAAGCCGGCTACGGCAAGGTCACCACCGAGGACGTCGGCGCGGCCGCCGGGATCGCCGGTCCCAGCCTCTACAACTACTTCGCCAGCAAGCAGGAGCTGCTCAGCGCCGTGATCACCCGCGGCAACGCCTGGCTGGAGGTGGACCTGGAGCGCACCCTGGCCACCAAGTCCGACCCGGCCGAGGCGCTGCGCGCGCTGCTGCGCTCCTACATCCGCTTCGCCTTCGACCACGGCGGCTTCATCGACATCCTGGTCAGCGAGGTCGGGCACCTGCCCGCCGAGGAGCGGCACCGGGCGCGCCAGACCCAGCACTCCTACGTCGCCGAGTGGGTCGGGCTGCTCTGCGAGGCGCGTCCCGAGCTGGATCCGGTCCGGTCCAGGATCCTGGTGCAGGCGGCGCTGACCGCCGCCAACGACATGGCGCGCACCGGCCCGATCCGGGACGCCAGGGCGGTGCTGCGGCTGGGGACCGCGCTGATGCTCGACACCCCGGTCGACGGCTGAGCCGGCGCGCTACCGGCCGTTCACTTAGCGAGGGAAAGGGCAGGAGAACCAGCTCGCAGGACGTCGATCTGCCTAATGGCGGCTCACTTGTCGGTTGACTCGATCATCATCGGCGAATTAATCTCCGGCGAGAGCAGATCCGCGCGGACGCGGACCCGCGCAGGTAGTCCCGAACACGTGCCACGAGGACAGGTTGGTTGCATGAGCAGCGCGACGGAGCCGGTCGGTCAGCCGCCGGTTGACGTGCCGGACATCCACACGACCGCGGGCAAGCTCGCGGATCTGTACCGGCGGAACGACGAGGCGGTGCACGCCGGCTCGGCGCGCGCGGTGGCCAAGCAGCACGAGAAGGGCAAGAAGACCGCCCGCGAGCGGATCGACATGCTGCTGGACGAGGGCTCGTTCGTCGAGCTCGACGAGCACGCGCGGCACCGCTCCACCAACTTCGGCATGGACGAGAACCGCCCGTACGGCGACGGCGTGGTGACCGGCTACGGCACCGTCGACGGCCGCAAGGTGTGCGTGTTCTCCCAGGACTTCACGGTCTTCGGCGGCTCGCTGGGCGAGGTCTTCGGCGAGAAGATCGTCAAGGTCATGGACCTGGCGCTCAAGACCGGCTGCCCGCTGATCGGCATCAACGACTCCGGCGGCGCCCGCATCCAGGAGGGCGTGGCCGCGCTGGGCCTCTACGCCGAGATCTTCAAGCGCAACACCCACGCCTCCGGCGTCATCCCGCAGATCTCGCTGATCATGGGCCCGTGCGCGGGCGGCGCGGTCTACTCGCCGGCGATCACCGACTTCACGGTGATGGTCGACAAGACCTCGCACATGTTCATCACCGGCCCCGACGTCATCAAGACCGTCACCGGCGAGGACGTCACCTTCGAGGAGCTCGGCGGCGCGCACACCCACAACTCGCGTTCGGGCAACGCGCACTACCTCGCCTCCGACGAGGACGACGCGATCGGCTACGTCAAGGAACTGCTGTCGTTCCTGCCGAGCAACAACCTCTCCGAGGCGCCGGTCTTCGAGGGCGCCGACACCGGCGCCGGGGCGATCGCCGACGCGATCACCGACGCCGACCGCGAGCTGGACACGCTGATCCCGGACTCGCCGAACCAGCCCTACGACATGCACAAGGTCATCCAGACCGTGGTCGACGACGAGGAGTTCCTGGAGGTCTCCTCGCTGTTCGCGCCGAACATCGTCACCGGCTACGGGCGCGTCGAGGGCCAGCCGGTCGGCATCGTGGCCAACCAGCCGTCCCAGTTCGCCGGCACGCTCGACATCGGCGCCAGCGAGAAGGCCGCCCGGTTCGTGCGGACCTGCGACGCCTTCAACATCCCGGTGCTGACCTTCGTCGACGTGCCCGGTTTCCTGCCGGGAACCGACCAGGAGTGGAACGGCATCATCCGGCGCGGCGCGAAGCTGCTCTACGCCTACGCCGAGGCCACCGTCCCGCTGATCACCGTGATCACCCGCAAGGCCTACGGCGGCGCCTACGACGTGATGGGCTCCAAGCACCTCGGCGCCGACATCAACCTGGCCTGGCCGACCGCTCAGATCGCGGTGATGGGCGCTCAGGGCGCGGCCAACATCCTCTACCGGCGCCAGCTGGCCGACGCCGCCGCCAACGGCGAGGACGTCGAGGCGCTGCGCGCGGACCTGCAGCAGGAGTACGAGGACACCCTCTGCAACCCCTACACCGCCGCCGAGCGCGGGTACGTGGACTCGGTCATCCCGCCGTCGTTCACCCGCGGCTACGTCGCCCGCTCGCTGCGGATGCTGCGGGACAAGCGGGCCAACCTGCCCGCCAAGAAGCACGGCAACATCCCCCTGTGACCGGATCGCCCGTGACCGGGTACACCCGTGACCGGTCGGAGAGCGTCGAGGTGAAGGAGCGATCGATGAGCGAGCAGACGCCGCAGCGGCCGGTGCTGCGCATCGTGCGCGGCGATCCCGACGACGTCGAGGTCGCCGCGCTGACCGCGGCGCTGGCCGGTGCGGCCGCCGCCCAAGTGCCCGACGAGGGGCAGGAGCCGATGTCGCTGTGGGCCGATCCGGCCTCGGGGCTGCGCCACCCGGCGGGCCGCCGCCCGCTGCGGCCGGGCCCGCACGCGTGGCGCGCGTCCGGTCTGCCGGGCTGAACGCCCTTGCCAGTCTTGAACTTTTCCGCCTGCTCCGGCGTCGCGCCGGGAAAATGAGGAGTTGACCACTGTGGACGTGACGCCGATCAGCAAGGTCCTGATCGCCAACCGCGGTGAGATCGCGGTGCGGGTCATCCGCGCCTGCCAGGACGAGGGCATCGCCTCCGTCGCGGTCTACGCCGAGCCGGACGCCGACGCGCAGCACGTGCGGCTGGCCGACGAGGCCTTCGCGCTGGGCGGTTCCACGCCCGGCGAGTCCTACCTGAACATCGAGAAGATCGTCGACGTCGCGAAGCGCTCCGGCGCCGACGCGGTGCACCCCGGCTACGGGTTCCTGTCGGAGAACGCCGAGTTCGCCCAGGCCGTGCTCGACGCGGACCTGATCTGGATCGGCCCGTCGCCGCAGGCCATCCGCGACCTCGGTGACAAGGTCACCGCGCGGCACATCGCCACCCGCGCCGGTGCGCCGCTGGTCCCCGGCACCAAGGACCCGGTCCCGGGCGCCGACGAGGTCGTCGCCTTCGCCCAGGAGCACGGGCTGCCGGTGGCCATCAAGGCCGCCTTCGGCGGTGGCGGCCGCGGTCTGAAGGTCGCGCGCAGCATCGAGGAGATCCCGGAGCTGTTCGCCTCCGCGGTCCGCGAGGCCGAGACCGCGTTCGGCCGCGGCGAGTGCTTCGTGGAGCGCTACCTCGACCGCCCGCGGCACGTCGAGGCGCAGGTGCTGGCCGACAAGCACGGCAACGTCGTCGTCGTGGGCACCCGCGACTGCTCGCTGCAGCGCCGCCACCAGAAGCTCGTCGAGGAGGCCCCGGCGCCGTTCCTCAGCGCCGAGCAGCACAGCCGGATCCACGAGGCCGCCCGGTCGATCTGCGCCGAGGCCGGTTACTACGGCGCGGGCACCGTGGAGTTCCTGGTCGGTCAGGACGGCACCATCTCGTTCCTGGAGGTCAACACCCGGTTGCAGGTCGAGCACCCGGTCTCGGAGGAGACCACCGGCATCGACCTGGTCCGCGAGCAGTTCCGCATCGCGGCGGGGGAGAAGCTGCACCTGGGCGCCGACCCGGAGCCGCGCGGGCACGCCATCGAGTTCCGCATCAACGGTGAGGACGCCGGCCGCAACTTCCTGCCGGCACCGGGCACGGTCACCAAGTTCGTCGCCCCGCAGGGGCCGGGCGTGCGCGTGGACGCGGGCGTGGAGAGCGGCAGCGTGATCGGCGGGCAGTTCGACTCGCTGCTGGCCAAGGTCATCGTCACCGGTGCCGACCGGCAGCAGGCGCTGCAGCGCGCCCGCCGCGTCCTCGACGAGATGCAGGTGGAGGGCATGGCCACGGTCCTGCCGTTCCACCGCGCGATCGTGCGCGACCCGGCGTTCGTCGGAACCGACGGGTTCACCGTGCACACCCGCTGGATCGAGACCGAGTTCGACAACACCATCGAGCCCCACACCGGTGGCGCCGAGCCCGCCGAGGAGGCCGAGGAGCGGCAGACGATCCTGGTCGAGGTCGGCGGCCGTCGCCTGGAGGTCTCGCTGCCCGCCGCGTTCGCGGCGACCTCGGCCGCCCCGGCAGCCAAGGCCAAGCCGCGCAAGCGCAGCGGCGGCAAGGCCGGTGCCGCGGCCTCCGGCGACGCGGTGGCCGCACCGATGCAGGGCACCATCGTCAAGGTCGCGGTCGAGGACGGTCAGGAGGTCGCCGAGGGCGACCAGATCGCGGTCCTGGAGGCCATGAAGATGGAGAACCCGGTCAACGCCCACAAGGCGGGCACGGTCACCGGCCTCACCGCCAAGCCCGGCGACTCCGTCACCCAGGGCACCACCATCTGCGAGATCAAGTAGCCCGAACCTGGTGGAGGGGTGGAGGTTTCCGGCGGAACCTCCACCCCTCCAGCTGCGTCAGCCCGCGTTCCGGGGGCGGGTGAGGTAGCAGTGGGCGTGGTACCAGCCGTCGGCTTCCAGGCCCTCGGGGTCGAGTCCTCGGCGCTGGACGTCGTGGATCGCGGCCTGCTGCTCGGTGTCGTCGGCGAAGCGGCGCTGCGGGTAGGTGCCGGGTAATCGCTCGGTGGTCAGGCCGTGGTCCGCGAGGAGTTCGGTGATGGCGGAGTAGTCGAAGACGCGGAGCACGAAGATCGCGAGCCAGAGCTCGTCGGGACGGTTGATCGCCGCGAGGAGGCGCTCGAAGGTCGGCAGGCCGACGTAGCCGACCCCGCCGGTGGAGATGATCAAGCCCGTGTCGGCGATGCCCTTGGCGAGTTCCGGTGAGGGATCGGTGGTTTCGAGGTTCTCGGCCCAGCCGTCGGTGAGCAGCCCGGCGCGGCGGCCGTAGGCGATCGCGGGTTCGGAGACGTCCAGGCCGACGATGTCGAGGTCGTCGGCGAAGTCGTGCCGGTCCGCCGCCGCCAGTTCCGCGGTCGACGACCGCTCGGCCGACGGACCGGTGTAGCGGTCGAGGACCTCGCGCGGATCGCCGGAGGACTTCAGCAGGGCCGAGTTGATGCCGTAGGAGCAGCACACGTCCAGGACGCGCGCGGGGCGCGCCGCCCCGATCACCTCGCGGAAGATCGGGGTGGCGCGCTGCGGGATCTGGTACTCGAACCGCTTCAGCGTCGAGACGTACGCCCGGGGATCCGGCTGGGCGTAGATGTCGCTGAAGTCGGCCTTGTGCTCACCAGGACGACCGTGGTCACCAGGACGACCGGGCTCTCCAGACCGACCGTGTTCTCCGGGTCGGCTCATGACACCAGGTCGGAGAGCTCGTCGATGGCTCGGCCCAGCTGCTCGGCGAAGCCCGTCATCTGCTCGCCGACCGTGCGCGGCGTGCTCAGGTGCACGTTGAAGCTCTGCGGCAGCAGCACGTAGGCCACCCCGATGCAGTGCTCGCTGGTCGCGCCGAACCCGAAGTACTGGATGTTCACCGACGGCGCGGCGCTGGTGCTCAGGTAGTCGTCGCGCATCGTCAGCCAGCCCGGCGAGGAGTACAGCGCGGGCGAGAACTCCTGCCCGCGCCGGGCCGCGATGAGCTGCAGCTCCCACAGGTGCTGCTCGGGCGCGTCCCCGGCCTGGCACTCCTTGGCGCGGGTGACGTGCGCGTCGGCAGCCCGCCGGAACGCCTCCGCGCGGTCCGACCGCGAGGACTCGGCGTCCTCCATCGCGGCCACGAACTCCAGCACCTCCGGGGTCACCACGCGCATCGCCTCGGTGCGCCCGTGGTGGAAGTGCCGGGTGGCGATCGACTCGTAGGTCGCGCCGGTGAAGCCCTTGGACCGCCGGTGCGCGAGCTGGAAGGCCATCTGCACGAACGCGTCCGGTGAGATGCCGAGCGCCTTGGCGCGCTCCGAGCCGAAGTCGTCGAAGCGCACCGTGCGGGTCGCGGTGGCCTCGCCGTAGGCCACGTAGTCCTTCGCAGCGGCGTCCACCTCGCCCGAGAGCTCCGGCGACAGGCGGAATTCCAGCGCCTGGGGCTCCGGCACGCCCTGCGCGGTGGCGCCGGCGGCCTGCGCGTGCGACTCGGCGGTCCCGGACATCAGCGAGTCGACGAACTCGACGATCGTGGTGCCGTCGAGCAGGCAGTGCTCGCCGTTGATGCCGGCCGCGCCGTCGGGGAAGACGATGAGCGTGACGCCCTTGTCGAACCAGCGGTCGGTCGGGTCCCCGGCCAGCAGCTGCTTGCACTTGCCGTCCAGGTCACCGGGCAGCTCGTGCTCCAGGGCCAGGCAGAACAGCGCCGTCTCGATGACGTCCACCGACGCGGTGTTGTCGACCAGCAGCGCCTCCCGGTTCGCCGCCCAGCGAACTCGGTCGTGGCTGGTCAGCGCCCCGACGCCGGGGCCGCGGTCGGTGGTGGCGGCGATCCGGCGCAGCGCCTCGGCGAGCTCGTCGAGGGAGTGCGGCGCGCCGTCGGCGCCGATCACGTCGAGCCGGAAGGCGTTGCCGCGGAAGAACACCACGATGTGCCGCGCCGGGCTCGGGCCGGGGTGCTCGGGCGTGTTGGGCGCCCGCACGCCGTCCCGCTCCGGGCGCGGGATGCGGGTGGTGGAGAAGAGGTACCGGTGCTGCTGCATCGACAGCGGCTGACCGCGCCGCGTCGTGGGCGGCACCGTCTCGGCGTCCAACGCCAGCTTGTGGTCCACCGCCGCCGCGATCAGCCGCACCGCGCGGGAGATCTGGTCGTCGTCGGTGTCGTTGAACAGGAAGAAGAAGTTCGCGTTGAGGGCGATGCGGTCCCGGCGGCCCAGGTAGCGGTCCCGCCAGAACTCGTCGAGCCAGCTGTGCACGTCGTCCTGACCGGCGTAGGCGGTCAGCGAGTCGTGCAGCTCCGCGGCCTCGTCGGAGGCGAGGAACTCGGCCACCGCCTGCCGGGTGGTGGCCAGCTCCTCCTCGGTCAGCAGCGGTGAGCACCACTGCAGGAACCGCTCGCCGCTGTCGGCGAGCGTGGGCAGCGGTATCCGGGGGAGGGAATCCTCGTTGCCGAAAGTGCTGGTGCGCAAAGCAACCTCGTCGTTCACTAGTCGAGCAGGTCGTCGGTGCGGGCGGTGGTGCCGTGCGCGTCGGTGACCCGGCCGAACAGCTGCCGGGTGCGCTCCGCGGTGCCCACCACCCCAGGGCGATCACTGTAGGCGAAGATCGCCGAGTGCCGGGCCACGTCACCCTCCACGGCGCTGACCCGGTGCAGCGCGTAGCGGCCGTGGAACAGCTGCAGGTCGCCGGGCCGCAGCGGCAGCGCGCGCACCCGGTCGCCGCCGTCGCCGCTGATCACGGCGCCGACGTCGGCGAAGTTCTCCGACTCGGCCGAGCGGATGTGCGGGCAGTACTCGAACACGCCGCCGCCCCGCGGCTGCTGGGTGAGCATGCTGACGGCGAACTCGTTGGTGTCGAAGTGCCACGGGTGCTCTTTGCCCGGGTTGACGATGTTGACCACCAGCCCGGCCAGCGGATCCTCCAGCGGGTGGATCCGCTCCAGGCCCAGGCATTCGGCCAGGAACCGCTGGAACAGCTCGTCGGTGTAGAGCCGGTGGATCAGGTGCTCGGCGGGGATGTCCTCGCGGGCGACGAAGGCGTTGCCGCGCACCGTCGTCCGCCTGCCCGGGTGCCAGTCGGGCAGGTCGGCGTCGGGCGCGGTGTTGTAGACGTTGACCGTCTGCTCCTCGTAGTAGGCGCGGTCGGCCAGGCCCGCGCACTCGGTGCGCAGCGCCTCCCGGTGCTCGGCCGCGACGAAGTCGCGCAGCACGCTGCACCCGTCGACGGCCAGTTCGGCGCGCACCGACTCGACGGCGGCGACCCAGCCGGGGCCGCCGGGGTCGGTGAGCGGGTAGCGGTCGGTGTCGACGATGTCGGTCACCGCAGCGGTCATCGGGTTCCCTCCGAGGCCGGGACGACGGGCAACGTGATCTTCGAAGGATGCTCCGCGGACGTGTGGATGGCAACGGGCGACAGCGCCGCGGGCAGGTCGCGCACGGTGGGCAGCAGGTGCGGCACGTCGAATGCCTGCACCGAGATGCGGAGCTTGTGGCCGGGCGGGATGACCGCGCCGGTCGGGAAGACCTCGACGTCGACCGGTTCGACCTCGCCGGGCCGCATGGTGCTCTGCGCGTCCTCGGTGAACGGGTGGAACGGCTGGATCAGCTCGCCGTCGAGGTAGCGGGAGCGCTCCGGGTCGAGGGCGCGGTGCGAGAGCACCTGCCAGCCGCCGGTGAGCCGTTCGACGCTGCCGTCGGGCGCCACCGAGGACACCGACACCGACAGCATCCCGTTTCCGGTCGGCGTGGAGGTCTGCAGGTGGGCGTTGATCGGCCCGCGCATCCGCATCGCCTCGGTCATCGGTTCGGTCTCGAACACCGCGCCGGACAGGTCGTTCCAGCGGTTGTCCTCGCAGAGGCGGGAGATCCCGACGGCGTTGGGCAGCCCGGCGGTCCACTGGTTGGTCGAGCGGGTGCACAGGCCCGACACCGGC
The DNA here is from genome assembly GCF_029952525.1 of Saccharopolyspora ipomoeae. GTDB lineage: Bacteria > Actinomycetota > Actinomycetes > Mycobacteriales > Pseudonocardiaceae > Saccharopolyspora > Saccharopolyspora ipomoeae. The sequence goes on along the minus strand of NZ_JASAOF010000005.1, from coordinate 22,316 downwards.
AGCGGAGCGATCGTGGTCCGCCCCGGCTCCGGGTCGGCGTCGACGAGACCGCCTGGGGCACCGGGCAGCGAGGTGCCGGAGAGCTCGAAGCTGCGGGCGCGCTGCTCGCCGATCCACCGGTCGGCCCGGTACCACTGCCCGGAGCCGATCTCGTGGTAGGTCAGCGGCGGGATGTCGGTGTCCAGCGCCGGGTCGGCCTGGCCGCGCACGTAGTGGTCGAACCAGCGCAGCTGCAGCTCCTGCAGCGTGCCGTACCCGGCGGCGGGGACCTCGTCGCCGGAACCCTGGAGGTGGTCCCACGGGCCGAAGATCATCTTCACCGGGACGCCGCGCTGCCGCAGCGCGTCGAAGACCATCGGCGTGCCGCGCTGGAACAGGTCGTACTCGCCGCCGATGAGGAAGGTCGGCACGTCGATGCGGTCCACGACGCTCGCGGGGGAGCGCTCGGCGTAGAACGGGCCGTCGAAGGCGGCGTTGAGCCCGAGGGTGGCCTCCAGCAGCGTCGGCGCGGTGAAGCTCGTCGCCCCCTGGACGCGGTCGAGGTACATCTGCAGCGCGTTGTCGGGCTCGGCGGGACCGTAAGCCGGTGGGATCAGCCCGGTTCCGGTCACCAGCCCCATCCACAGCGGGATGAACCCGACGTCGAGCGCGCCGCCGGAGGCGACCACGTCGCGGTAGGTGTCCATCGCGGGAACCTGCGGGAAGATCGCCTTGAGACCCGGTGGCCGGTTGCCCGCGGCGAAGAGCTGGTTGATGCCCATGTAGGAGGCGCCGTGCATGCCGACGGCGCCGTTGCTCCAGGGACGTTCGGGTGAGGAGGCCCAGTTCACGATCTCGCCCGAGTCGGTGTTCTCCCGCGCGCTGAACGCCTGCCAGTCGCCGCCGGAGGAGCCGGTGCCGCGCGCGTCGACCGAGACGTGCACGTAGCCGCGCTGGACGAAGTAGTCGGGATCGCCGCCGACCGCACCGGCGGCGGGACCGCTGATGATGTTCTTGTTGTAGGCGATGATCGTCAGCAGCACCGGGAACCGGCCCTCGACCGGCCTGCCCTCGGCGTCGGCGGGGCGCCGGACGTCGCCGCGCAGCACCGTGCCGTCGGACATCGGCACCGGCACGTCGGTCTCGACGACCGAACCGGGGTAGTCCGCGTCCCGGGCGCTCCATCCGGAGGCGGGGGTGGCGTCGGCGGCGGTCAGGCCGGCGAGAGCGGTCAGCAACGCGAGCAGCAAGGCCGGTAAGGAGCGGCGCATTCAGACCTCCCAGGATGTCCGGGAGATCAACGACGACCGCTCTCAGAGGTTACGGGACCGCACCTAGGACGCGTGGAAGTGCAGGTGTGCGGCCATGAATCGGCGTGCGGCGACCGGGTCGCGGGCCTCGATGGCCGCCAGCAGTCGCTCGTGACGGGTGATCGCCTCGCGGTCGGTCTCCACCGGAAGGCCGGACAGCACGCGGGTGAACGGCTCGAACAGCAGCGGCACGAACGCGTTGCCGGTCGCGCGAACGATCGTCTGGTGGAACGCGAGGTGGGCGGCGCCGCGCGAGCCGGCGTCGTCGCTCGCGCGCATCGCGCGCACCTGCTCGCGCAGCTCCCGCAGGTCGGACTCGGTGCGGTTGAGCGCGGCGAGCTCGGCGATCCCGGCCTCCAGCATCCGCCGGGCCTCGTGGACGCCGCCGACGACGTCGGGATCGGCGCCGGGGGAGGTGGCGGCGCGGATCATCGGGTGCAACGAGGTCCACTCCGCCGGTGGATTGACGTAGGTGCCGCGACCACGCTCGACGCGGACGACGTTCTGCACCCGCAGTGCCTTGACGGCCTCGCGCACGGTCAGCCTGCTCATCGAGAACAGCTCGGCGAGTTCGGGTTCCGACGGCAGCGCGCCGCCGGGCGGGTAGGTCCCGTCGATGATCGACCCCAGGAGCTGCTCGGCGAGCTCTTCCGGCAACGACACGCGGACCCCGCCCGTTCTCGATCCCACGACGACTCGGCAACCGGGGGAATTGGCGTCCACAATGGACTCCAAAGATCCGGATCGGACGAGTCTACTGCATGAGTGAGCGCGGACACACACCAACCGGTTGGTATGTGTGGTAGAGCTGATGGATCGGGTGTCTGGAGGTCTGACCATGGGTGATTCGCGGTACGAGTGGATGGAACCGGGCGCGTTCGAGGTGGCGCCGGGCGTGCACCGCATCCCGCTGCCCCTGCCCAACGACGGGCTCCGCGCGGTCAACGTCTACGCCATCGCCGACGGCGACTCGCTGACCCTGGTCGACGGAGGCTGGGCGCTGGAGGAATCCCGGGAGCAGCTGGTCGCCGCGCTCGCCCAGATCGGCGCCGGACCGGGCGACATCACCCGCTTCCTGGTCACCCACGCTCACCGCGACCACTACACGCAAGCGCTGGCCCTGCGACGCGAGTACGGCTCCGAGGTGCTGCTCGGCGAGGAGGAGCGGCACACCCTCGACCGGCTGATGTCGCCCGAGCACCGCTCGATGGACAGCCAGCTGGAGCTGCTGGCCGAGCACGGCGCCAAACCCGTCCGCGACACGCTGCTGAGCCTGCGCGAGGACGGGCCGCGCAACCACATCTGGGAGAAGCCCGACGCGTGGATCAACGCCGCCAGCGACCTCGGGCTCACCGACCGGTCGCTGCGCGCGCTGCCCACCCCCGGCCACACCCGCGGTCACCTGGTGTTCCTGGAGGAGCAGGCCGGGCTGATGTTCGCCGGTGACCACGTGCTGCCGCACATCACCCCGTCCATCGGTTTCGAGCAGGCCCCGACCGCGAGCCCGCTGCGCGACTACCTGGCGTCGCTGCGGCTGGTCCGCGGCCTGCCGGACATGCGGCTGCTGCCCGCGCACGGCCCGGTGACCGACAGCGTCCACGACCGCGTGGACGAGCTGCTGGCCCACCACGACGCCCGGCTGACGGCCACCGCCGCGGTCGTGGCGGCCGGGGCGAGCACCGCCTACGAGGCCGCCCGCGCGCTGACCTGGACCCGCCGCGAGCGCGCCTTCGACGACCTCGACGTGTTCAACCAGATGATGGCGGTCCTCGAAACCGCCGCCCACCTGGACGTTCTCGTGCTCCAGGACGAGCTGGGGGCCCAGCGGGTCGAAGGAGTCGTGCACTACTCCTGAGAGCCGGTTCGTGGTCGCTGCGCTGGGCCGCGGCGGCAACGGTCCGTAACCGGACGGAGGGTCTCCTGCGGGCCGAAAATCACCCGACTGCAGCGCAGAGGCGACCGGTGATCACGTGCGAGCCTGAATGAGCTCTCAGGCCGGTGCGCGGCCGGGGAGCGCGAACCTCGTTGGGGTCAAAGGCGACGTCACTAGGAGCTCGTCATGTTGAGCAAGCACGAGCGGGACAGGCTCGCCGAGATCGAATCGGCGCTGGCCTCCGCGGACCCTGAGCTCGCGGAGAAGTTCGAGCGGTTCGAGGGCGGGCCGGGCGCGGGCGCGCTGAGCCGCGCGCTGATCTGCACCGCGCTCGCGCTGACCGCGATGCTGTCGCTGCTCTCCCTGGCCAGCGGCCTGGTGTGGACCTCGGCCGCGCTGGGCGCGATCACCGCGGCAGGCGTCATCGCGGCGGGTGTCACCTCCCGCCGGCGTCGCGAGACCTGACGTCCCGCCGCGGACGCTCAGTCGTGCATCGGGTGCGGCAGGGACTGCAGCGCGGTGTCGGCCTCGACGTAGGTGCCCTCGGGCAACCCGTCGAGCCGGTCCAGCTGCTCCGGGCTCGCGCCCAACTCCTCGCACTGCTGCACGATCTCGCGCTTGGTCGCCGGGAACCGCACGTGGCAGAGCACCTGCAGCATCTCCGCGCGATCGGCCAGCACCATGACTCCTCCTCCGTCCACCCGCCTCGTGCGGGCGGAAACCCTCACGACACCAGCTCGCGGGCCATGTCGGCGATGGCGGTCGCGTCGATGCGCGCCTGGCCGAGCAGCTCGGCCGGTTGACCCGAGCCCGGCATCTCGTGGACGGCGAGCAGCCGCACCGGCACCGGGTCGTCGGCCAGCGCGTGCAGCACCGCCTCGCCGAGACCGCCCTCGGGCCAGTGGTCCTCGGCGGTGACCAGCCCCGCGGTCTCGCTCGCGGCCCGGCGCAGCGTCGCGGTGTCCACGGGCTTGACCGAGTACAGGTCGATCACCCGGGCCCCGATTCCCTCGTGCGCCAGCAGATCGGCGGCCTTGAGCGCTTCGTGCAGCGTGACCCCCGCGCCCACCAGCGTCACGTCCGCGCCGTCGCGGACCACCTTCGCGCCACCGATCGGGAACTCCTCGTCGGGCGGGTAGATCACCGGCATCGCGCCCCGGCTGGTGCGCAGGTAGCTGATGCCCGGCAGGTCGGCCATCGCCGCCACCAGGTGCGCGGTCTGGTTGGCGTCGCACGGGTACAGCACCGTGCTGCCGTGCACCGCGCGGAACGCCGCGAGATCCTCCAGCGCCATCTGCGACGGTCCGTCCTCACCGATGGCGACCCCGGCGTGCGACCCCATCAGCCGCAGGTCAGCCCGGCTGACCGCGGCCATCCGGACGAAGTCGTAGGCGCGGGACAGGAACGCGGCGAAGGTCGAGGCGAACGCGCACCAGCCGCGCACCTGCATGCCCACCGCGGCGGCGATCAGCTGCTGCTCGGCGATGTACATCTCGAAGTAGCGGTCCGGGTGGGCGTCGCGGAACAGCTCGGCGAACGTCGAGTTCGACACCTCGCCGTCCAGCGCCACCACGTCACCGCGCCGGTCGCCCAGCGCCGCCAGCGCCTGGCCGTAGGCCTTGCGGGTGGCCAGCTCGGTGCCCTCCTCGTAAGCGGGCATCCCGGCGGTGCCGGTGTCGAAGACGTGCGGCGTGGCGTCGCCCTCGGGCGAGGCCGGTTTGACTCGCAGGTCGCGCAGCCCGCCGAGCTCGGCGATCGCCTCCTCGGCGTGCGCCAGGGGTTTGCCGTGGAAACCGGGCTTGTCGGCGACCTCGGCGACGCCCTTGCCCTTCTGGGTGGCCGCCAGGATCATCACCGGCCTGCCGTCGCCCCGCTCGGCCTCGGTCAGCGCGGACTCGATCTCGTCGAGGTCGTGCCCGTCGATCTCCAGCACGCGCCACCCGGCGGCCTGCGCGCGAGCGGAGTAGGACGACAGGTCCCAGCCGTGCATGGTGGGCCCGGTCTGGCCGAGCCTGTTGACGTCGATCAGCGCGATCAGGTTGTCGAGCCGCTCGTGCCCGGCGTGCTCCAGGGCCTCCCACACCGAGCCCTCGGCCATCTCGCTGTCGCCGCACAGCACCCACACCCGGTAGGGGAGCCGGTCGAGGCGCTTGCCGGCCAGCGCCAGGCCGACGCCGACCGGCAGGCCCTGGCCGAGGGAGCCGGTGGCCACGTCCACCCAGGGCAGCACCGGGATGGGATGGCCTTCGAGTCGGCTGCCGAACTCGCGGAAGGTCAGCAGCTCGTCGTCCTCGACGGCGCCGACGGCCTTGAACGCGGCGTACTGCAGCGGCGAGGCGTGGCCCTTGGAGAAGATCAGGTGATCGTTGGCTGGGTGATCGGGACGGGAGAAGTCCAGCCGCAGGTGGCCGTCGAGCAGCACGGCCAGGAGGTCGGCCGCCGACATCGACGAGGTGGGGTGGCCGGACCCGGCGGCGGTGCTGGCCCGGACGGAGTCCACCCGCAGCTGCTGTGCCAGTTCGGCGCGGAACAATGCCTGGTCCATGCCCCGGAAGGTGCCCGGCGCGCGGCCGCGCGAAACACGCCGCAGGTCACCCCGCCCGGGTCGGCGGGGTGGAGCGGATCAGTCCAGGCCGCCGTTGCTGAGGCCGGAGAGCAGCCGCTTGATGACCTCGGGGTCGACCTCGGCGGTCTCCTCGGTCGTCTGCGGAGCCATCGCGTTCTTCTTGCGGGAGCGGCGGGGCAGCGGAACCGAGTCGGCCTTGACGCCGCTGGGCAGCGGCATCTCGCACCACACCAGGGTTCCGCCGGTGCGCAGCGCCGTGGCACCGCAGCGGCCGTCGGCGAAGCCGGGGGCGAGCTGCGGGGGAACGGTGGCCTGCTCGTCCTGCACCTCGGCGACGAGGCTCTCACCGCTCAGGCGCAGGCGGACGGTGATGAAGCCGGGGTTCTTCTGGTCGGCGGCGTCGACGGCCGCGGTCACCAGGGCTCCGGTGAGCTGCGTGGCGATGTCGGTCATCTCGCGCAGGCTCCACTCGGCCAGGGAGAACCGCACGAACATCTCGGTGCAGTTCACCGCGCTGGGCAGCGCGATCAGTCGCAGGTCGTCGACTTGTGCGGTCTGAGTGTTCACCTGGTTGAGATCCTCCGTCCGCCCCCGCTGCGCTTTCGATCACCCGGAAGTCGTATTTTGCCAACTCTACTGGGTGGCTTGTGCGCAGGGGCCCCTTTTGCTTTCGGCCTCGTACTTCGCTCCTCGACCCGGGACTCCGCAGGTCGCCGCGACCACCGCCGCCGCCGTCAACAGCCTTCTCCAGCTGCGACGACGCACGATCTGGTGAAAAACGTACGTGACGAAAGCCGGTCGCGACCACCTCCGGACGTATCGGTTCCACAACGGGGGAGTTCCAGGCCGGTGGCCCCTCTGATAACCGAGGAGGTGAACGACGATCGGGCTCCGGGAGTGTCGGGGCGGTCACGGCGTGTCGCGACCGCCCCGAGCGGCTCGCACGGCTCACACGAGGGTGTCGAGTCCCTCGGCGAAGGCCTTGCCGATGAGGCCGATCTCCTCCTCGGTGATGATCAGCGGCGGCGAGACCGCCAGCGCCTTGCCCAGCGGGCGCACGATCACGCCGAGCTCGCGGATCTTCTTCTGCAGCGCGCCGAGCCCACCGGCCTGCAGCTGCTCGGCGGTGAGCTCGACCGCCCCGAGCAGACCGGTCCCGCCCCGCACCTCGGCCACCGCCGGGTGGTCGGTGACCTGCGCGAGGGCGTCGTGCAGCGGCCGCTCCAGCTCGTCGGAGCGGGCGATGAGCTTCTCGCGCTCCAGGATGTCGAGGTTGGCCAGCGCCGCGGCCGCCACCGTGGGGTGACCGGAGTAGGTGGCGCCGTGGCGGAACACCCGGCCCGGCTCGTCCCAGAACGGCTCGGCCACCTGCTCGGCGACCACCACGCCGCCCAGCGGCAGGTAGCCGCTGGTCACGCCCTTGGCGAAGGTGATCATGTCGGGTCGCAGGCCCCAGCGCTCGACGCCGAACCAGGTGCCCACCCGGCCGAAGCCGCAGATCACCGAGTCGGCCACGAACAGGATGCCGTTCTCGGAGCAGATCTTCGCGACGGCTTCCAGGTAGCCCGGTTCCGGCGGGTGCAGCCCGCCGGCGCCGATCACCGGTTCGGCGAAGAACGCCGCGATCTTCTCCGCGCCGATGCGCTCGATGGCCTCGCGCAGGCTCTCGGCGTCGTCGTGGGCGACCCGGCCCGTCTCGGGGACCAGCTGGCCGAACCCGGCCTGGTTGGCGTCGATGCCGCCGATGCTGGTGCCCATGCCGTTGGTGCCGTGGTACGCGTTGCCGCGGCTGAGGATGTGGGTGCGCTGCGGCTGCCCGCGCTGGGCCCAGTACTGCCGCGCCAGCTTCGCCGCCGTGTCGATCGCCTCGCCGCCACCGGTGGTCAGGAAGATCTTGGAGTTGGGCATCGGCGCGAGGTCGGCCAGCCGCGAGGCCAGCTCCTCGGCGGGCGGGTTGGTGTAGTCGTTGAAGACGAAGTAGGACTCCAGCTCGCGCATCTGCGCCGCGGCGGCCTCGACGATCTCGGTGCGACCGTGGCCGGCGTTGGCGTACCAGAGGCTCGCGGTCCCGTCGAGGTAGCGACGCCCGGAATCGTCGTAGATCCAGACCCCTTCGGCCTTGGTGACGCAGAAGCTGCTGCTCTTGACCTCGAACATGTCCGCGAACGGGTGCCACAGCGCGGTTGATGACATGGTTTCCTGCCTCCTTCGTGGTGCCCCGACAGCTTCGTCGCCCGCACCCCGGAAGGCCAGCGGCGCGGCCGGGAAGCCCGAATCCCGACGTCCGCTTGGTGAGAAGGCACGTCCGCTCGTTGACACCGCAACGGGACCGGCCGGACGATGAGGTTCGTGACCACTTCGAACCTCAGCAGGCGGAGGCACGTCGACTTCCAGCGGGTGACGACCCAGGCCTGTCGCTCCTGACGGAACCGCAACGTCAGCGGGAACGCCGTCACCAGGCGGAACCCGGTAACGGTCCACAGAGGACCAGGAGCAGGGAGAAGTCCGTGTCCACCGTTTTGGTCATCTCCGGAAGCCCGTCGCGCACCTCGAAGACGGAGAAGGTCGGCGAGCACCTCGCCCAGCGGCTCACCGCGAGCGGCCGCAGCGCCGAGCACCTGCGGGTGCGCACCCTTCCCGCCGAGGCGCTGCTCGGCGCCGACGTCAGCGACCCGGCCATCGCCGCGGCGGTGGAGCAGGTCGCCGCGGCCGACGGCATCGTGCTGGCCACGCCGACCTACAAGGCCGCCTACTCCGGCCTGCTGAAGTCGTTCCTGGACCTGCTGCCGCAGTTCGGGTTCGCGGGCAAGGCCGTGCTGCCGCTGGCCACCGGCGGCAGCGTCGCCCACGTGCTCGCCATCGACTACGCCCTGCGCCCCGTCGTGCACTCCCTCGGCGCCCGCCACGCGGTCCAGAGCTTCTTCCTCCTCGACAAGCACCTCACCCTCGCCGACGACCACCTCACCATCCACGAGGACAGCGCGAACCCGCTCACCGACGTCCTGGAGCAGTTCACCAAGGCCCTCGACGGGATCCCCCACACCACGGTCCTCGGCCGCTCCGCCTGACTCGGTCCCCGGAAGGTCGAATCCTGCGGTTCTCGATTTCGCAGGTCTACAGGGGGTTGTCGATCCAGTTCTGGATGAGGGGGGCCGTGAGGGCGACGAGGTCTTCCGTGGGTTCCGCGGTGATGGCCCGGGTGCGCAGGACGAGGCGGGAGGCGCCGAGGCCCATGAGGTGGCTGCAGACCAGTTCCGCGCGCAGGCGGGCGCGAGGGCCGGTCAGGCGCTCGGCGAGGCGGGTGACCAGCTGGGACTCGAAGTTGTCCCGGAAGCTCGCGCCCGCCGGGCGGGACGAGGTGAACACCGCGCGCACCAGCGGGTCGCCCTGGGTGCGGTCGTGGTAGTCCAGCAGCGTGCGCACCAGGTGCTCGCCGAGGTGCTCCAGCTCGCAGTCCAGCAGCTTCTCGGCGTCGTTCTCGAAGCCCGAGGCTTGGGCGAAGAGGTCTTCCTTGCTGCCGAAGTACTTGACCACCAGCGCCGCGCTGACGTCGGCATCGGCGGCGATGTCGCGCAGCGTCACGTCCGCGTAGCCGCAGGACGAGAACCGGCGCCTGGCCACCTTCAGGATGGCTTCCCGCGTCGCGCACGCTGCGCGGCGCTGCTCCTCGATCGACCCCGTGGTGGGCATGCGTTTCAGGCTAGCGCGAGCCTCCCACCGCTACGGGCATCCGGGGCGTAACGGACTCGTACCGAGCCGGTCCCGGGGTCGCCGCCGCGATCAGCGCGGCCACCAGAGCGGCACCGCCGGCCACCACGAAGACCCAGGAGTAGGCGTTGATCGACGGGTAGGTCGCCCCGGCGACCCGCACCAGCGATCCGGTGGTCAGCGCCACCACGATCGCGCTGCAGCTGGAGGTGCCGATCGAGCGGGCGAGGCTGTTGAGCGCGTTGGCGGCGGCGGTCTCGGTCTCCGGTACCGAGCGCATGATCAACTGGGGCAGCGCGCCGTAGGCCAGGGCGCCGCCGATCGAGCTGATGGTCAGGTTCAGCACCACCAGCGACAGCGGCCCGTGCAGCAGCGAGGCGCCGACGTTGCCGAGCATGAGGACGCAGGCGCCGAGGATGAGGGTGGTGCGCGGGCCGAAGCGCCGCGAGATCCGGGCCGAGACCGGCGAGAACAACCCCATCGCCGCACCGATCGGCAGCAGCACCAAACCGGCCGTCACCAGCGACATGCCGTAGCCGTAGCCGGTCTCCGGCGGTGCCTGCAGCAGTTGCGAGCCGACCAGGAAACCGGTGAACATCGCGATGCCCACCAGCACCGAGGCGATGTTGGTCAGCAGCACCGTGGGTCGTGCCGACACGCGCAGATCCACCAGCGGTGCGGTGGTGCGGAGCTCGTAGGCGCCCCACAGCAGCAGCATCGCCACGGCCCCGGCGATCAGGCCCAGCACCAGCGCGCTCGACCAGCCCCACTCGTTGCCCTTGGAGATCGCCAGCAGCAGGCAGGTCAGGGCCACCGACAGGCCGAGCGCGCCGACGAGGTCGAACTTGCCGCCGGTGCGCAGCGAGGACTCCGGCACCACCTTGAGGATCAGCGCGATCTCTACGAGCGCGAAGACCATCGCCCCGGCGAACAGCCAGTGCCAGTCCAGCTCCTGGGCGACCACGCCGGTGATGGGCAGCCCGACCGCGCCGCCGATGCCCAGCGTCGCGCTCATCAGCGCCACCCCGGAGCCCACCTGCTCCTCGGGGAGCTCGTCGCGCATGATGCTGATGCCCAGCGGCACCACGCCGACCGCCGCGCCCTGCAGCACGCGGCCGACGAGCACGGCGGTGAAGTCGGTGCTGACCGCGCCGATCGCGCTGCCCACCGCCATCGTGGCCAGGGATAACAGCAGCATCCGGCGCTTGCCGTACATGTCGCCGAGCCGTCCGGTGACCGGCGCGCACACCGCACCCGCCACCAGCGGGGCGGTGACCAGCCAGCCGGCGTTGGCGGCGGTGGTGTGCAGCAGCCGCGGGAAGTCGGGCAGCAGCGGGACGACGAGGGTCTGCATCAGCGACACCGCGATGCCGCACGAGGCGAGCACGAGGATGACCCATTTCGAACTGCGCGTTGCGGACGAAGCGGACCCGGCGGTGCTCATCAGACTCCTCACTCATGGGGTGAACCGGTGTTCACCACGTGAGTAAACCTGTGTTCACCCCCGGAATCAAGACGTCGCCCGTCCGATTCCACCCAGCAGTCACGCGAATTCACCTCAATTTTGTCCACAGTGGACGATGAGTGCGCCGTTCGCGGTGGCCGCGCTGTTGTCAACCTGCGGTTCACACTGTTACTGTGAACCGCAGGTTTACAGCGAGGAGGTAGTGGTGTCGAAGGAGGAAACCGCTCGGCTCGTGGAGCGGCTGGCGGGGGAGCTGACCCCGGAAGTCGCCGACCCGGGCGCGAAGCTCTCGGACTTCGGGGACGAGCGGCGTCGCCGGGTGGACTCGCTGGCGCGGCTGCGGGCGGCGCTGGACGTGGAGGAGCTCGTGGCCGGCGCCGCGGCGCAGCAGGCCGAATCGGCGGCGGTCGAGACCGTGTGGCTCGGCGCGAGCCTGGCCGACCTCAGCGCGGTGACCGGCCGAACCCGGCAGGCCGCGCGCAAGCGGTGGCCCGGGCTCGGCTCGATCCACCGCCGCCGCAAGTGGCTCGGCGACCACGTCGAGGAGATCACCCACGCCGCCGGACAGCTCGCCGCTCACGCCGGCGACCTCGCGCCGAAGAGCGGCGGCGAGGCGTTCGACGAGCGGCTCCGGCTGCTGCGCGAGGGCCTGGACCGCTGCGCCCGCGACTTCGCCGACGAGGCCGAGGCCCCCGGCGACCCGGCGGGCCGCTGGCGCGCACTCGACGAGCTCGTCGGCACCACGATGCGTGGCCTCATCGGTGCCGCGGGCGAACCGGCCACCGGCGAGGCGGGATTCGCCCTGCACCTGGCCACCGGCGTTGTGGGCTACTACGACCACGCCACGGCCGACCGCCGGGGCTAGAGAGGCGGGAGGACTTCGGCGTGGCGGGTGGCCTGCTCGAAGGCGTGGGCGATGCGGAGCAGGCGCTGCTCGGACCGGTGCGGGCCCACCAGCTGGATCCCCACCGGCAGGCCCTCCGGGGTGAACCCGGCCGGAACGGAGATCGCCGGGCAACCGGTGGCCGAGATCCAGTACGCCGAGCGCATCCAGTCCAGGTACGACGGCATGGCCACGCCGCCGATCTCGCTCGGGAACTCCAGGTCGATGTCGAACGGCGGCACCTGGCTGACCGGCAGCGCGAGCACGTCGTAGCGGGTGAAGAACTCCCGTACCCGGTGGTACAGCTCGGTGTGCTGCCGTTCGGCGCGCCCCACGTCGGCGCCGGTCAGCGCCCGGCCGGCGTCGATGTTGTCGCGCAGGCTCGGCTTGATCCGGTCCGGGTGGGCGTCGCGGAGCTCGCCCAGCATCAGCTCGAACTGCCAGGCGCGCAGCGTCCGGAACACCTCGTCGGCGCCGGTCAGGTCCGGCCACGCCTCGTCGACCGCGCCGCCGATCTCGGTCAGCACCCGCGCCGCCGGTTCCAGCACCGACCGGACCTGCGCGTCGACCACGAGGTCACCGCCCAGGTCCAGCGAGAACGCCACCCGCAGGCCGCGGAGATCGGCCTCCAGCGGCTCCCGGAAGACCGAGCCGGGCTCGTCGATCGAGATCGGGCTGCGGTCGTCGGGTCCGGCGATCGCGGACAGCATCAGGGCGACGTCGGCGACGGTGCGCGCCATCGGCCCCTGCACGGACAGCGTCGACCAGGCCGCGGCGTCCGGCCACGTCGGCACCCGGCCCGGCGCGGGCCGCAGGCCCACGACGTTGTTGAACGACGCCGGGTTGCGCAGCGAACCGCCCATGTCGCTGCCGTCGGCCAGCGGCTGCATCCGGCAGGCCAGCGACGCCGCCGCGCCGCCGCTGCTGCCGCCCGCCGAGCGGTCCGGGGCGTAGGGGTTGGCGGTCGTGCCGAACACCGGGTTGAAGGTGTGCGACCCGGCCGCGAACTCCGGGACGTTGGTCTTGCCCATCGTCACCGCGCCCGCGGCCTTGAGCCGCTCCACGACGAGCTCGTCCTGCGCGGGCACGTTGTCGGCCAGCAGCGGCGAGCCGTAGGTGGTGCGCAGGCCCGCCGTGTCGTGGGTGTCCTTGTGCGCCATCGGCAGCCCGTGCAGCGGACCGACCGCCGCGCCCGAGGCCAGCCGCTCGTCGGCCGCTGCGGCGCCGGCCAGCGCGCCCTCCGGGTCGAGCGAGACCACGGCGTTGACCTTCGGGTTGAGCCGCTCGATCCGGTCCAGGTGGGCGCGCATCACCTCGCGCGCCGAGACCTCCCGCGCGCGGAGCAGCGCGGCCAGCTCGGTCGCCGTGCGCTGGCAGAGCGAATCGGACACGTCGTGGCTCCTCCCGCCGGGGTGCTTCGACCCGCAACATAGCGCCCCGGACGCCCGAGCTGAGCGCCGTGCGAGGTGGTCGCGATGGTCGGGGGTCAGCCCAGGTCGAGGTCGACGACCACCGGGGCGTGGTCGGAGGTGCCCTTGCCCTTGCGGGCCTCCCGATCGACGTAGGAGTCGGTGACTGCGCCGGTGAAGGGCTCGTTGCCGTAGACGAGGTCGATGCGCATGCCCTGGTTCTTCGGGAACCGCAGCGCCCGGTAGTCCCAGTAGGTGAACGGCACGTCGTACTTCAGGGCTCGCGGGTAGACCTCGGCCAGGCCCGTCTCGGTGAGCGACGTCAGCGCCTTGCGCTCCTCGGGGGTGATGTGGGTGCAGCCCTCGAACGCGGCGATGTCCCACACGTCCTCGTCGTTGGGGGCGATGTTGAAGTCGCCCAGCACGGCCCACGGGGTCCCGGCGGTGAGCTCCTCGGCGGCGGTGGCGCGCAGCGCGTCCAGCCAGCGCAGCTTGTAGTCGTAGTGCGGGTGGCCGACCTCGCGGCCGTTGGGCACGTAGACCGACCAGACTCGAACCCCGCCGCAGGTCGCGGCGACCGCGCGGGGCTCGGCGGTCTCGAACATGGAGCCGTCGGCCTGGAAGCCGGGTTGGTCGAGCAGGCCCTCGCGCACGTCGGTCAGGCCCACCCGGGAGAGCACGGCGACGCCGTTCCAGCGGCCGGTGCCGTGCGCGGCGGCCTCGTAGCCGAGCTCACCGACCTCGTCGTAGGGGAACGCGTCCTCGGCGCACTTGAGCTCCTGGAGGCACAGCACGTCCGGCTCGGCCGTGCCCAGCCAGTCCAGCAGCTTGGGCAGCCGCGCCCCGACCGAGTTCACGTTCCAGGTGGCGATCCGCATGGCCGCAGCTTGGCACACGCCGCCGACGATCCGACCGACCAGGGGCTGTTGATGTGGCGGAGTCGCATTCCCCTCCGCCACCTGGGGCGCCGGCTCCGCTACCGGCGAAGTGATCACTCACGGTTCTCAGGGGGCAACGCTCTGCTCGCCGGCGTACTGGTAGCGCCACACGCCGTCCGGGCGTTGGTCGCGGCGGTTGTAGCAGGCGTAGGGCGAGCACGGGTCCTCCCCGTCGCGGGGCGAGGGGAAGGCGAACTCGCCCAGCGGTAAGTCCGCGTCGACGGCCGGGATGATGAACGATCGCCCGTCCTCCGGGCCGCCGATGAGTTCTGCGTGCACGTGCTGCTGCATCGAGGTTCTCCCTGTTCGGCGTTCGCCGTAATCCGCTTACAGCCAATAGGAACAAATGCAGCGGCCGTTGGTTCCCGTTGTCACCCGAATGTTTTAACGATGTGCTGCGAACGCTGCTCACGACCAGGTGATTGGGGATCGGCGCGGCCGGGTAGGACGAGGTCATGCCGCGTCACGACGAGGCACCGTCCAACCCGGACAAGGTGCTCTACCCGCAAGACTCTTTCCGGAAACAAGACGTGTTCGATCACTTCCGCTCCGTGTCCGGTCCGCTGGTCGCGCACGCGCGCGGCAAACCGGCGACGCTGCGGCGGTTCCCGGACGGCATCGACGCCGACGGGTTCTTCCAGAAAGAAGCGTCGAGTCATTTCCCGGACTGGATCGCGCGGGCGGAGGTCCCGCAGCGCGGTGGTGGACCTCCCGTGCACCACGTGCTCGTCGACGACGAGGCGACGCTGCTCCACCTCGCCGATCAGGCCGCCCTGGAAATCCACATCGCACTGTCCACTGCGGACGATCTGGAGCATCCGGTGCTGGCGGTGCTCGACATCGACCCGCCGCCGGACGGCGTCGAGATCGCGACGCTGCGCCGCGTCGTGCGCTCGGCGTGCGCGCTGTTCACCGACGACGGGCTCGATCCGCACGTGCAGACCACCGGGGGCAAGGGATTTCACGTCGCGGCACCCCTGGACGGCTCGCGCGACTTCGAGGAGGTGCGCGGGTGGATCCGCGAGATCGCCGACCGCGCGGCCCGTGACGATCCGGACCGGCTCACCACCGAGCAGCGCAAGAACAAGCGCGGCGACCGCATCTTCCTCGACGTCAACCGGAACGCCTACGGCCAGACCATGATCGCTCCCTACTCGCTGCGCGCCCGCCCCGGAGCCCCGGCGGCCACGCCGATCGACCTCGACGAGCTCAGCCGGGTGCACCCGCAGTCCTACGGCCTGACCAACCTGGCCCGCAGGCTCGCCCGCAAGTCCGACCCGTGGCGCGACCTCCACTGATCGGTCAGCGCTGTTCGGCGAGGAACCGGCCGATCTCGGCGGCGATCGCCTCCGCCTCCTCCGAACCCACCGCGTGCGAGGCCTCCGGGTAGACCACGACGCGCCCGCGTCGCAGCGTTCGTTCCGCGACCTCGGCGGCGGCAGCGGTGTCGTGCATGACGGACCGCCCGGCCAGCACCGCCAGCACGGGCGCGTCCAGGGCGGCGAGGTCTCGCTCCGGGAACAGCGACGGCTGCGGGAGCCTGATCGTGTAGGCGCGCATCGCGGTCTCGGTCATGCGGGCGATCGGCTCGTCCCCGACTGGAGCTCCACCCGCGGTGTAGGAGGCGAACGAGTCCCGCCACGCCTTGGGCAGCCACGGCACCGAGGCGGGGATGGCGCGGATCGCGGTGCCGAGCGGAATGCCGCCGAAGGTGTGGGCGGGGTCGATCAGCACCAGGCTCGCCACCCGCTGCGGGAAGTGCAGGGCCAGGTTGGTCGCCGTCCACCCGCCGATGGACAGGCCGAGCAGGCTGAACCGCTCTTCGGGCAGCGCTGCCAGGGTCTGGTCGAGCCAGGCGGCGTTGTCCGCGGCGTCCTCGATCGGAACCTCCTGCACGCTCAGGCCCGGCTCACCGAGCAGGTCGACCACGTAGACGTCGCCGAGCCCGAGCAGCGAGGGCATGTTGTCCGCCCAGGCGGGACTGGGGGAGGACCGGCCGGGCAGCAGCACGAACGGGTGCTGCGCGCGGGTGGGCCCGGTGCCGTCGAACCGGTAGACCCGCACGACGCCGAAACCCGTGCGCACGTCCAGGACCCGGGCGGGCGGTGGCATGGCCTGCCACGCCAGGCCGTAGTCGGCCATGAAGGCCGAGTGCCCCTCCCGGGAGTTCCAGTGCCCGACCGGAGACGGTGCGCGCAGCAGGACGGCGGCCGCCACCAGCACCGCGACCGCGGTGACCCCGATCGCGGCCCAGATCCGGCGGGCGCGTCCACTCTTCCCGGACATGGCTCCCCCAGTCGTCGACCGACGGGACCACGGTAGTGGCCGGGGTTCAGTCGCGGGTGGCTTCGAGGGCCATCGCGGCGACCTCGCGGAGGGGGAGGTCGAGGGCTCGGGCGGCCGCGGCGACGTCGTCGTGCTCGGGCTTGCTGCGGTGCGGGCCGTGCTTGACGCGGATGGCATGCCCCTGCACGACAACGGTCGTGGTGCTGCGGGGCAGCGCGGTGCGCCGGACCTCGTGGCGACGTGCGCCCAGCGAACCGGTCTCGGCGAGGACCAGGGCGGTCAGCGCCTCCTCCAGTCCCGGGGCGCACAGGACGTGCAGGACGTGGGCCGGTCGGGACTTCTTCATCGTCGCCGGGCTCGTCCACGCGTCGGCCGCACCGGCCTCCAGCAGCCGCTCCACCAGGTGGCCCAGGGTCTCGCCGGTGACGTCGTCGACCGTGCACTCCACCACGACCATCGTGCGCGACTCGGCCGGCGGCGAGCCCAGCGACGCCGCCAGGACGTTCGGGCGCTGCGGGAACCGCTTGCTGCCCGCGCCGTAGGCCGTCGCGCCCAGCGTCATCGCCGGGGGAGGGGTGAATCGCGCGCCCATCGCCGAGATCAGCGCGGCCCCGGTCGGGGTCACCGTCTCCCCGGCGAGATCGGCGCCGACCACCGACGCGCCCTCCAGCAGGCGCAGCGTCGCCGGGGCCGGGGCGGGCAGCACGCCGTGCGCGCAGCGGACCGTTCCCGAGCCCAGGGCGATCGGGGCCGAGTGCACCGCGGTGATCGACAGGGCGTGCAGCGCGGCCGCGACCCCGACGGTGTCGACGACGGTGTCCAGGCCGCCGACCTCGTGCAGGTGCACCTCTGCCGGGTCCCGGTCGTGCAGCGCGCCCTCCACCCGCGCGATCGCCTCGATCGCTGAAACCGCCATCTCCGCAACGGGTTCCGGTCGAGCGCGGGAGGCGAGCCGGATCAGTTCGGCGGCGTGGCGCTCCGGGGCGTCGTCGTCGACCTCCACCGCGGCGCGGGTCGCCGAGATCCCGTCGACCTGGACCTGCTCGGAGTTCAGCGACCAGCCGGTCAGGCCGGTCGACTCGATCGCGGTGCGCACCCGGGGCAGCGGCGCGCCGAGGCCGAGCAGCGCGCCCAGCAGCATGTCCCCGGACACGCCGGTCGCCGGGTTGATCCAGAGGATCATCGCCGCGCCACCGCGGCCAGTCGGTGCGCGGCCATCGCGGCGGAGAAGCCCGAATCGATGTTGACCACCGTCAGCCCGGCGGCGCAGGAGGTCAGCATCGCCAGCAGCGCCGTCACGCCCTCCAGCGAGGCGCCGTAGCCGGTCGAGGTCGGCACCGCGATCACCGGGCAGGCCACCAGCCCGCCCACGGCGCTGGCCAGCGCGCCCTCCATGCCCGCGACCACGATGACCGCATCGGCCGCCTGCAGGTCCTCGCTCGCCGCCAGCAGCCGGTGGATGCCGGCCACGCCCACGTCGCGGATCACGTGCGTGCGCAGGCCGATCGCCGACGCGACCGCCTCGGCCTCGGCCGCGACCGGCCAGTCCGAGGTGCCCGCGGTGGCCACGCACACCCGGAAACCCCGGTCCGCGGCGGGCCGCCAGACCAGCAGCCGGGCCGTCTCGTCGTAGTCGCCGCCGGGAACCCGCACCTGCTCGGCGACCTCCGGGTCGACCCGGGTGACCAGGACCGGGCCGGTGCCGCGCGACAGCAGTTCGGTGACGATGCCGGTGATCTCCTCCGGGCGCTTGCCCGGGCCGTAGACGACCTCGGGCAGGCCCTGGCGGGACTCGCGGTCGGTGTCGACGCGGGCGTAGCCGAGATCGGTGAAGCCCGTCATGACGCGGTCCGGGTGGGAAGCAGCGGCAGCAGCACGTTCATCCGGCCGCTGGTGAAGCCCGCCATGTCCAGCGCGCAGAAGTCGAAACCCGCGTCCCGGCCGGCGGCGTCGAGCTCGGCGTGCAGCGCGGCAGCGCGGTCGATGTCCTCGGACGGCACCTCCAGGCGCGCCACCGTGCCCTGCCCGTGCGCCCGGACCCGGCACACCGGGAACCCGAGGTCGTGGACGGCGGCCTCGGCGCGCTCGATCCGGGCCAGCACCTCCGGTGTCACCGGATCGCCGTAGGCGACGCGGGAGGCCAGGCACGCCGCCGCTGGTTTGTCCGCAGTGGACAGTCCGAGCGCGGCGCTGGCCTCGCGCACCTCGTCCTTGGTCAACCCCGCGTCGACCATCGGCGCGACCGCGCCCCGGTGCGCCGCCGCCCGCTGGCCCGGCCGGTGATCGCCCAGGTCGTCCACATTGGTGCCCAGCGCGATGCGCGCGCCCATCGTCGCCGCCAGCGGTTCCAGTGCGTCGAAGAGCGCGGACTTGCAGTGGTAGCAGCGGTTTCCGTCGTTGGCCGCGTACTCCGGGCGGTCGGCTTCGTCGGTGCAGACCTCGACGTGGGCGAAGCCGTGCTCGCGCGCGAAGCGCTTCGCCTGCCTGCGCTCCTCGGCGGCCAGGCTCGGCGACACGGCGGTGACCGCGAGCATCCGCGAGCCCAGCACCTGGTGCGCCACCACGGCCAGCAGCGCCGAGTCCACGCCACCGGAGAACGCCACGACCAGGGCTTCCTCGGTGCCGACACGAGCCCGCAGGCGGTCCAAACCGGTCACGACCTCACTCCTCACGCACGGCGGTACCCAGGTGGTCTGACCAGACCTTAACTCGTGCGGGCGACGCGTCCCATGCCCGCGAACGAGATCTTTCCGGTGGTCAACGAGCCTGTTGGGGCCCCGTTCGGAGTGCTAGTGCCGGACTCGCCGACGTGTCCCCCGACCGAGTGGCTCTCCCGGGGGAGGCGGCGTTATCGACCTACCTTCCGGGAGGAACGTGCCGACGGGAGGAGACTGCGGTGACCGACAACAGCGCTGCCCAGCAGATCGCGTCCGGATACGACACCGGGGGCGCCGCCGTCGACCTCGGCGCGGTCGTCATCGACAACGAGGCCGATGCCCAGGCCGCCGTGCGGATCCCGCTGGCGACCCTCAACCGGCACGGCCTGGTCGCCGGGGCCACCGGCACGGGCAAGACCAAGACGCTGCAGCTGCTGGCCGAGCAGCTCTCCGAAGCCGGGGTCCCGGTGGTGCTCGCCGACATCAAGGGCGACCTGTCGGGCCTGGCCCGGCCGGGGGAGGGCGGGGAGAAGCTGGCCGCCCGCGCCCAGGACGTCGGAGACGACTGGCAGGCCTCGTCCTACCCGGCGCAGTTCCTGTCGCTGGGCACCGGCGGGCGCGGCGTGCCGATCCGGGCGTCGATCACCAGCTTCGGGCCGCTGCTGCTGTCGAAGGTGCTCGGGCTCAACGCCACCCAGGAATCCACCCTCGGTCTGATCTTCCACTGGGCCGACCAGCGCGGCCTGGCGCTGCTGGACACCAAGGACCTGCGCTCGGTCATCCAGTACCTCACCAGCGACGAGGGCAAGGAGGACCTCAAGGGCATCGGCGGTGTCTCGGCGGCCAGCGCCGGGGTGATCCTGCGCGCGCTGGCGAACCTGGAGGCCCAGGGCGGTGACGAGTTCTTCGGCGAACCGGAGCTCGACGTCTCCGACCTGCTGCGGCAGGTCGAGGGCAAGGGCGTGGTCAACCTGCTCGAACTCGACGACGTGCAGGCCAACCCGGTGCTGTTCTCCACCTTCCTGATGTGGCTGCTGGCCGAGCTGTTCGAGGAGCTGCCCGAGGCCGGAGACCTGGACCGGCCCAAGCTCGTGTTCTTCTTCGACGAGGCGCACCTGCTGTTCAACGACGCCTCCAAGGCGTTCCTGGACCGCATCGAGCAGACCGTGAAGCTCATCCGCTCCAAGGGCGTCGGCGTCTTCTTCTGCACCCAGCTGCCCACCGACCTGCCCAACCCGGTGCTGTCCCAGCTCGGCGCGCGCATCCAGCACGCCATCCGCGCCTTCACCCCCGAGGACCAGAAGGCGCTCGCCCGCACCGTCAAGACCTACCCGACCACCGAGCACTACCGGCTCGACCAGGCGCTCACCACCCTCGGCATCGGCGAGGCCATCGTGACCGTGCTCTCCGAGACCGGTGCGCCGACGCCGGTGGCCTGGACGCGGCTGCGGCCACCGCGCTCGCTGATGGGCAGCATCGGCGAGGACGCCGTGCGGGAGGCCGCGCAGTCCTCGGACCTGCACGCCAAGTACGCCGAGACGATCGATCGCGAGTCGGCCTACGAGAAGCTCGCCGAGAAGGTCGCCGAACCCACCGCCGGGCGGACCGGAGAGCCGGCCTCCGCACCCGACGGGGAGGTGCCGGAGCAGCGGGAGCGCGAGGAGGCCGGGATGTTCCAGAAGGCGATGGAGAACCCCGCCGTGCGCTCGTTCTTCCGCTCCGCCGCCAGCGCCGTGGGCCGCGAGGTCACCCGGGGGTTGTTCGGGAACCGGAGGCACTGACGGACAACGCGTCACCCGATCAGGTAGGGTCTGCTCGACTTATCCACGCGGGAGCTCGGGCGCACCGGGCTGAGAGGGTGGCAGATCGCGCGCCACCGACCGCAGAACCTGTCCGGATAATGCCGGCGTAGGGAGCTGTCGATGACGCATGACGTCGAGCTGTCCGAAGTTCCGAACACCCTGGACGAACCGGCGCCGAAAACCCTGGGAGTGCTAGACCAGGGCGCGTTCTGGGGCAACCTCGGCGTGAGCCTGCTGGGCTTCAGCGGCGCGCTGGCGGTGCTCGCACCGGCCGGAGTGCCGCAGCTGTCGTTCGCCGCGGCGGTCACCGCGACCGTCGTCGGCACCGTGCTCGGCAGCATCATGGTCGGCATCGCCGCCATCCCGGGCGCGCGCACCGGCGCTCCCGCGATGATGCTGCTGCGCGGCCTGTTCGGCACCCGCCTGTCCTACGTGCCGACCGCGCTCAACATCCTGCAGCTGGTCGGCTGGGGCACCTTCGAACTGCTGGTGATCGCCCAGGGGGCCGAGGCGCTGTTCGGCGGCGGCCCGCAGTGGCTGTACGTGCTCATCGCCGGGGTGATCACCACCGCGTTGACGCTGCGCCCGCTCGGCGCGCTGCGACTGCTGCGCCGCTACGTCAGCGTCGCCGTGCTCATCGCGATGGTCTACTTCTTCGTGCAGCTGCTGATGAAACCGCTGCCGCCGATGCACGAGGGCTCGTGGGAGGGCTTCTGGCCGGGCGCCGACGCGGCGCTGGCCGTGGCGGTGTCCTGGTTGCCGGTCGCCTCGGACTACTCGCGGCACTCCCGCTCCGCGGGCGGCGCGTTCACCGCCGCGACCGTCGGTTACTCGATCACCCAGATCGCCTGCTACCTGCTGGGCCTGCTCGGCCTGGCGCTGGTCGGCTTCGACGGCGACAAGGCGTTCGACCCGCTGCTGGCCGCGCCGCTGGGCGTGCTGTTCTTCGCGGTGCTGGTGCTGCGCGAGGTCGACCAGTCCTTCGCCGACACCTACTCCACCGCGGTGTCCATCCAGAACCTCCGCCCCAGCACCGATCGCCGCGTGCTGAGCCTGATCGTCGGCGCGATCAGCACGCTGGCGGCGCTGACGATGGACATCGAGCAGTTCTCCAACTTCCTGCTGCTGATCGGTTCGGTGTTCGTGCCGATGTTCGGCGTGCTGGCCGTGGACTACTTCCACAACGCCCGCAACCGCGAGTGGGACGTCTCCGCCGAAGCGCCCTCGCGCTGGGGAATGCTCGTGGCCTGGCTGCTGGGCTTCGCGACGTTCCAGCTGATCAACCCGGGTGAGCTCGGCTGGTGGACCCAGCTGTGGACCAGCGCCCGCGAGGCCGTCGGGTTCACCGTGCCGACCTGGATGAGCGCCGCGCTGACCTCGTTCGTGATCTCCGCGGTGGCGGCGGGCGTCATCGGCCTGTTCGCCCGCCCCCACCCCGAC
>NZ_JASAOF010000004.1 GCF_029952525.1 Saccharopolyspora ipomoeae | reverse complement strand
AAGCCCTCGACCGGCTCCCACAACTTCGGATCAAACAGCTCAGACACAACGGGATTCTGCACACCTGGGACAATAGGGGTAGCAAGTGCTCGGCGCGGGGTCCTCCCCGCGGTCCCCCGGTGCTTGCGTGGACGCCGGAGAAGGTCGCCGCGGACCCTTCTCCGTTGTCCGCCAGGCGATTTCAGAGGTGATCGGTTGAACCCGTCCACAGCCCAGGCTGAGGTCATCGTCGATGAGCTCGTCCGGAACGGGGTGCGCCACGCGGTGCTCGCCCCGGGATCCCGCAACGCACCTCTCGCCTACGCTCTGCATCGGGCCGCGCACGCAGCGCGGTTGCGGCTGCACGTCCGGATCGACGAGCGCAGCGCGGGTTTCCTGGCGCTGGGTCTGGCGGCGCGCACGCACCGGCCGGTCCCGGTGTTCTGCACCTCCGGCACGGCCGCGAGCAACCTGCACCCGGCGGTCAGCGAGTCGTACCACGCGGGCGTGCCGCTGCTGGTGATCACGGCCGACCGGCCACCGGAGCTGCGCGCGGCGGGCGCCAACCAGACCATCGACCAGCACCGGCTGTACGGCAGCGAGGTGCGGTTGTTCGACGAGCTCGGCGTGGCCGAGTCCCGGGCGGGCCAGAACGCCTACTGGCGCAGTCAGGTCTGCCGAGCGTGGAGCGCGGCCTCCTGCGGCATGCGCGGAGGACCGGTGCACCTCAACGTGCCCTTCCGCGAGCCGCTGGTGCCCGACGACGACGCGGAGTGGTTCGAGTCGTTGGAGGGACGTCCCGGCGGGGAGCGGTGGACCGAGGTCGCCGACCGCGGCGCGGGGCCGAGCTCGCTGTCGCGGCTCCGGCCCGGGCGCGGCCTGGTGCTGGTCGGCGACTGGGGCGCCGAGGCCGCCAGCGCCTGGGGCGAGCGCTACGGCTGGCCCGTGCTGTCGGAGGTCGGCGGCGTCGGGGTGTCCGGCGCGGCCGCGATCAGCACCGGCATGTGGCTGCTCAACCTGCCCGAGTTCGTCCGCGAACACCGGCCAGAGCAGGTGCTCTGCGTGGGGCGCCCGACGGTGTTCCGCCAGGTCCAGCGACTGCTGGCCGACACCGACGTGGAGGTGCTGCTGGCGCACGGCGGCGTTGACGGGAACGGGGTCGACTGGCCCGCGCCGGCGCACAACGTGCGCGAGGTCGCGGAGGCATTCGGTTCCGGGCCCGATCCGAGCGGGCCGGGAGTGGTGGACCCGCAGTGGCTCACGGCCTGGCAGCAGGCCGACCAGAAGGCCTCGGCGGCGCTGCACGCCGCGCTCGACCTGGAGCGGTGGCCGAACGGACCCGCCGTGGCGCGCGAGGTCGTCGACGCGCTGCCGGAGAACGCGCTGCTGGTGCTCGGGTCGTCGAACCCGAGCCGGGACGTCGCGCTCGCCGCGCGGCAGCGCCCCGACGTCCTGGTGCACCGCAACCGCGGTGCGGCCGGAATCGACGGGACGGTGTCGACCGCGCTCGGCGCGGCCACCGGGCACGGCGGCCCGGCCTACGCGCTGCTGGGCGACCTGACGTTCCTGCACGACAGCAACGGCCTCGTGCTCGGCCCGTACGAGCAGCGACCCGACCTGACCATCGTGGTCTTCAACGACGACGGCGGCGGCATCTTCAGCCTGCTGGAACAGGGCAGCCCGGAGCAGCGCGGATCGGATCAGCGCAACCCCGATCAGCGCGGCCCGGAAAGGGGCGACTCCTTCGACCGCGTCTTCGGCACGCCGCACGGCACCGACCTGGGGCGGCTGTGCGCGGCGCACGGCGTCGAGCACGTCCAGGTCCCGGGACACGCCGAGCTGCGCGAGGCGTTGCGGCCGAAGCCCGGTCTGCGCGTGGTCGAGGTGCGCGCCGACCGCGAGGAACTGCGCGCGGTGCACCAGCGGCTGCACGCGGCGGTCCGGTCCGCACTGCTCGGCTGAGGCGCGACCGGCCTGAAAGGCCTGCCGCAGCGACGTGAAAGTCGTTGCGGGACGAACGATTCCTGGCTCGACGGAACGCGAACGCGGTGCGCTTCCAGCGCTCGTCGGTGTTCGACCGGCCATTGTGGCCGGTGGCAACGCCGTACTCCATTGGTGTGCATTCGCGTTTTTCCGTGTGGTGATGGGAAAAACTCGGCTCGAAAAGCCCGCCGGGTGTGAACGCGGTTGCCTACTCTCCTGATCGGACCTGAAGTTCGAGGAGGTGGCAGGGTGATTCGACCCAGCAGGGTGATGAAGCGGCCCAGCAAGGCGGTGAAGCGGCCCGGCAGCGCGGTGCAGCGGCGGAGCCTGCGCGCGGTGATGGCGGCCTGCTGCGCGAGCGCGATGTTCGCCGCGCCGGCGTTGGCGGGCAGTGCGGGACCGGGTGCGCCGGGAGCGGGTGACCCCTACTTCCCGGGCTACGGCAACGGCGGCTACGACGTGTCGCACTACGACCTGCAGCTGCGCTACCAACCGGCCGACGACCACCTGCGGGGCACCGCGACGATCGTCGCGACCGCCACGCAGGACCTGACGGCGTTCAACCTGGACTTCGCGCTGACCGCCAAGTCCGTGCTGGTCAACGGCGCACCGGCGCAGTTCTCCCAGAACGGGCTGGAGCTCACCGTGACCCCGCCGGACACGCTGCCGGAGGGTGAGATGGCGACGTTCGTCGTGGAGTACGAGGGCACGCCCTCGGCCGTCGACGTCAACGGCTTCAACCCGTGGGTGCGCACCTCCGACGGGGCGCTGGCGATCGGCCAGCCGGAGATCTCCTCCTGGTGGTTCCCCGGCAACGACCACCCGCGCGACAAGGCGACCTACGACGTGGCCGTCACGGTGCCCGACGGCACCGAGGTCGTCTCCAACGGCGTGAACACCCGCCGCAGCACCCTCGCCGGCTGGACCACCTGGAACTGGCGCAACACCGAGCCGACCGCCACCTACCTGGCGTTCATGACCATCGGCCAGTACGAGATCGTCAGCAAGACCGGCGCTTTCGGGCAGCCGTTCGTCACCGCCTACTCCGACAAGCTCGGCCCGCTGGCCGGTCCGGCGAAGGCGAGCATCGAGCGCACCCCGGAGGTCCTGGACTTCCTGAGCGGGCTGTTCGGCGAGTACCCGGTGTCCGCCCAAGGCGGCGTCGTCCCGTCAGAGGGCCTGAGCTTCGCGCTGGAGAACCAGACCCGGCCGACCTACAGCCACCTGTTCTTCCAGAGCGCGGCGAACGTGTCGGTGGTCGTGCACGAGAACGCCCACCAGTGGTTCGGCGACTCGGTGTCGGCCGACACCTGGCGCGACATCTGGCTCAACGAGGGATTCGCGTCCTACTCGGAGTGGCTGTGGTCGGAGGCGCACGGCACCGGCACCGCCCAGGAGCTGTTCGACCACTACTACGGCTCGCACCCGGCCGACGATCCGTTCTGGCAGGTCCTGCCCGGTGACCCCGGACCCGACAACGTCTTCCACGAGGCCGTCTACGACCGGGGTGCGATGGCGCTGCACGCGCTGCGCACCGTCGTCGGCGACGAGGCGATGATCGACATCACCCGCACCTGGGCGGCCGAGCGCCGCCACTCGACCGGCACCATCGAGCAGTTCGTGGAGCTGGCGGAGCAGAAGTCGGGCAAGCAGCTCGACGACGTGTTCAACGCCTGGCTGTTCACCCCCGGGAAGCCCGCCGTGAACCCGGCCACCGGCGTCGCCGCCAGCGCCGCCCGCGAGAACGCGCCCGCACCCCCGGCAGTTTCGGAGATCGACCGCGCGCACGAACTCCTGCACGAGCACTGAGCTGGGAACCGGTTCGTGGTCAACCTGCGTGGCGGTGCGGGTGGCGGAACCTGAGCGCCTTCGTGGACTCCGTGCGCCGCTCCTTGAGCATTCGAATACGCGGCGTCCCGGCGTGCTCGCCACGAAGGCGCTCAGAACCCGCGCCGGTGCCAGTTGCCGGGGTGGTGGAAGAGAACGCGGCTCCGCCGCATGCACGAACAGGCCCTAGAGGACACCTTCCAGCGCTTCGCGCACCGGGAGGAGTTTGGCCTCGGCTTCGGCCACTTCGAGGTCCGGGTCGGAGTCGGGGACGATTCCGCCTCCGGCGAACAGCCGGACCCGACCGCCACGGACCCCGGGGCCGCCACGAACCCCGGGGGCACTGCGAGCACCGCCGGAGACGCCTCCGGCGGTGCTCTGCTGTTCGATCTGCCCGCAGCGCAGGGCGATGCCGAGCTCGCCGTTGCCCGCGCCGTCGATCCAGCCGACCGGGCCCGCGTAGCGGCCGCGGTCCATCCCCTCCAGCTCCGCGATCGCCGGGACCGCGTCGGCCGTGGGCGTGCCGCCGACCGCCGCGGTCGGGTGCACCGCCTCGACCATCGTGAGCAGGCCGGACCCGTCGGGAACGCCCGGGAGGTCGGGGCTGCCCGAGCGGGTCGGGGTGTCGGCGAGCTTGCCCTCCACGTCCGTCGCCAGGTGCAGCACGTTGCGCAGCCGCAGCACCGACGGGGCCGAGGGCACCGACAGCTCGCTGCAGAACGGGCGCAAGGCCTCGGCCAGCGACTCGGCGGCGTAGGAGTGCTCGCTGCGGTTCTTCTCCGAGCTCAGCAGCTCGGCGGCGATCTCGTCGTCGGTGCGGCCCGGGTGCGGCCAGGCCGTGCCGGCCAGCACCCGCGAGCGGACCTCGTAACCGCGCCGCTCCAGCAGCAGCTCCGGGGTGGCGCCGACCAGCCCGTCCACCGCGAAGGTCCAGCAGTTGTCGTAGCGCGCGGCCAGGTTGTGCAGCAGGAACCGCTCGTCGAGCGGCTCGGAGGTGTTGGCGAGCAGGTCGTGGGCGAGCACGATCTTGCGCAGCTCGTCGCCGGAGGAGCGCATCCGCCGCACCGCCTCGGCGACCGCCTGCCGGTAGCCGGTGGCCGACAGCCACCCGTCGCTGTAGGAGACCGTGCCCGGCTGGCGCACCGGCTCCCGCGCGAGCTCAGCGGCATCGCTGCCGGTGGTGGGGGCCGAGTCCGGATCGCCGACAGTGGTGATCCAGCGGACGCCGTCGCGCTCCCCGATGACGACCTCGGGCAGCACCATTACCGAGTCGCCCGGCTGGTCGGCGAACGCCAGGCTCGCGAACGCCACCGGGCCGCAGCCCGGCAGGCCCACGGCGTCGTCGACGTCGATGTGCCCGCACAGCCGCCGCCACCACGAGTCGGCGTCGGCGAAGCGGGCGGCGCCGGAGGTGTCGAGGCGGGCCGCGCAGCCCCATCCGACCAGGCCTTCGCCCTCGCGGACCCAGCTCAGCGACTCGCCACCGGGCAGCAGGTCCAGCAGCGGCCGGTCGTGCCGGGGGTCGGCCGGGTCGAGCCTGCGGGTGCGCGCCATCAGCCGCCGGGATGTAGTCGCCACGCTTGGAGCGTATTCGGCGTGACGGTTCGGGTGTGCCGAGCGGCCACGTGGCTCTCGACACGAGCCCGGCACCGCACCACTCGACCCCTACAATCGGTCACCGTGGCAGGCGACGCGGTGACCCAGGACGCGGCCGACTCGGTGACCGGCTCCAACACGGACGGTGATCGGGCGGCGTCGAAGTCCTCGCCCGGCCGTGTCCGCCGCCGGGTGGCCCGGGGTGTGCTCATCACCGGTGCGCTGCTCACGGTCATGGGCTTGTCGATCATCGGGGCCTGCTTCATCAACGACCGCACGATCGTGGAATCGCGGGGCCAGGCGGTCGCCGAGGTCGTGGACACCTCGCTGACCCGGACCGTCGTGCGGTTCAACACCGAGGACGGTCGCGTCTACATCCCGCCGAACGGCGTGCTCTACCCGACCGACCTCCAGGTCGGGCAGCTGGTGCGCGTCGAGTACGACTCCCGCAACCCCGACCTGGTGCGGGTCGCCGGGCGGACCGCGCTCATCTCGCTGCTCCCGGTCCTCAGCTCGCTGGCCGTGCTGTGGGCCGTGGTGCTGCCGACGTATTGGCTGCTCAGGAGATCTCACCAGGACTGAAGGCCCTTTTCGCCGCCCCGCGGCCGGTGCGAGACTGAGTGTCCGCCGAAAGGGGGTCGGTGGCCGACGAGTCGACGAGCCGGCCCCGCGTCTGCGAGGTCGTTGCCATGAACAGCCCCAGAGCGCTCTTCGAGGAACGCGACCAGGGTCAGCGCTGGGTGCTCGGAGCCCCGGTCCTGGCCACCGTCGACCGCTCGGTTCCCGCCGGGGCGGACCCGGCTGACCTGGCCCTGTACTGCACGATGCTCGGAGACGACGCCCTGGTGCTCGCCCACCGGCTCTCCGAGTGGGGGCTGCGCGCGGGCCTGGAGGAGTCGGCCGCGCTCGGCGAGATCGCCCACGAACTGCTGGGACACGCACGGGTTCTGCTCGGCCGCGCCACCGAGGTCACCGGTCGGACCGACCCGGACGGCCTCGCCTACCTGCGAGAACCCGCCGAGTTCCGGAACGTGCGGCTGGCCGAGATCGACTGCGGGCCCGGCCCGGGCGGGAACTTCCCGACCACCGTCGCCCGCCTCCTGCTGTTCACCACCTGGCGCTTCGCGGTCTTCGAGGAGCTCACGGGCAGTACGGACGCGGTGCTGGCGACGCTGGCAGCGCGCTCGCTGGACGAGCTCGGCCGACACCGCGACCACGCCGCCCAGTGGGTCATCAAGCTCGGGGACGCCGACGGTGAGATGACCGCCGGATGGCAGCTGGTGCGGCCGCTCGGAGCCGAGCTGTTCGTCCCGCACCCCGTCGAGGCGCGGCTGGCCGAGGCGGGCTGCGGCGTCGACCCCTCCCGCGTGCGCGCCCGCGTCGGCCAGTCCCTCGACGAGGTGTTCTCCATCGCCCGGCTGCCGGTGCCCGCCGGGTTCGGCGAGTTCACCCGGCCCGGCGGCCGCGACGGCGCGCACACCGGTGCCCTGGAGTTCCTGCTGGCCGACCTGCAGCACCTGGCCAGGGCGGGGCTGGCGAGCAGCCGCCTGACCCCGCGCGCGCCCGGGGACCGGCCCGGCCGGGAAGCACGACCGCCAGGGCGGCGAAGTGTCGGAAACGCAATCGAAGATGAGTAGTTCCCCGCACGCCGATGAGCACCGGCCAGGAGCACAGTGATCGAGGGGGTATCGGAACGCCGGAAGCACTGGCCTGGGGGCCTTCCGCGTTCCCCTGTCGGGGTCTAGTGGAAGGGCGCAACTGGGATGGACGAGATCTGGTTGCAAGTGCTCGTGGCGTTGATCGCGGGAGCCGCCGGTGCGGGCGTCGTGCTCGCGGTGCGGCGTCGCGGCGTGCCGGAGGAACCGGCCGAGGCGGTCGTCGCCGCGGACCCGGAGCCGCTGCCGCGGTCCGAGCCGGACGGCTGGGAGCCGTTCGTGCAGCACTGCGAGCAGGCGGTGCGGCGGGCCTGCCGTGCCGTGGAGGCCGTGTCGTCGCTGCGGGCCCGCAACCTGCTGCGGACCGTGGTGCGCCGGATGGACGCCGAGCTCCCCAGCCTGCGCGTGTTCGCCGAGCTCGGCCGGGGCCTGGGATCCGCGCCGCGCGACGTGGAGATAGCCCGCCGCGTGCGGGCCGAGCTCACCGACGCCGAGCAGCGCTTCGCGGAGGTCACCGCCGAGGTGCTGGACCTCGTCGAGGACACCGATCCGCAGCGGGTTCAGCAGCTGCGCTGCCGGTTCCCGCTGGTCAAGCCGCTCTCCGCGGTACTGCCGGAACCGGTCGGCCAGCCGTGCTGAGCGCCGGACACCGCTGAGCAGGTCAGCCGGTCGTGATCTCGGCGGCCTGCAGCCACCACTGGTGCACCTCGGCGGCCGCGCCGGGGGCGGCGACGAGCAGGCCGTCGCGGGGCAGCGGGTTCGGTTCGCCGCGCCGGTCGAGGACGGTGGCACCGGCCTCGGTGGCCAGCGCGAGCGCGCCGGCCACGTCCCACTCCTGGTAGTCGTCGAGCACCGCCGCCACCGCGTGCCCGAGCACGACCTGGGTGATGGCCAGCGCCGGTGAGCCCAGTAAACGCACCCCGACCTGCGCGGACGCCGCGTTGGTGATGAACCGGTCCATGCCGGGCCAGGGCCCGTTGCGGGTCAGCTCGGTGCACACGATGCCGCCGCGGATCTCGCCGTGATCGGGCAGCCGCACCGGGGTTCCGTTGGCGCGCATGCCCCGGCCGCGCGCGGCCGCGTAGATCTGGGTGCGGTACGGGTCGGCGACCACGCCCACCACCGGCCCGTGCGCGTCGAGCATCGCGAGGCTGTAGGCGCACCAGGGGAGTCCGGCCACGTAGTTGGCGGTGCCGTCGACCGGGTCGACCGACCAGCGGAACCGCGCCCCGCCCTGCTGCGGCGGGCCGCTGGGCTCCTCCCCGAACTCCTCGCCGAACACCGGGGTGCCGGGGAACTCGTCGGCGAGGATGCGGCGGGTGTGCCGCTCCAGCGTGCGGCCGGTGTCGGTGACCCAGTCGAACGGCGATTCGCTCGGTTCCGGCCGCGCCCCTCGTCCCGCCGTCGCGATGATCACGTCCGCGGCGTCGTTGGCGAGCCGGCCGGCGACCTCGAAAGCCCGTGACACCAGGGCCGGTTCGATCTGTGCGGGAGGAGTAGGCAGGGCCGTCATGCGTCCCCAGCCTCCGCGCGGCGGGTGACCGCCCAGCAACGCCGAGGTGACCGGCCGTGGAGCCGCAGGCCACGTTTGCGGACCGATGTCCGAGTTGGGGCGGACTTCGGTTGTCGTTGGTGGTCGCGTCACATGGGCGTCGGCTGTTCGCCCGAACCGGCCGCGACCGTGTTCCGCGTGCGCATCGCGATCGTGACCGAGAGCTTCCTGCCGCAGATCAACGGAGTGACGAACTCGGTGTTGCGGGTGCTGGAGCACTTGCGTCGCCGAGGGGACCAGGCCCTGGTCATCGCCCCTGGTCCGGGCCCCGACTCCTACGCGGGCTTCCCCGTCATCAGGCTGCCCGCGATGGACCTGCCGATCGTGTCCTCGCTGCCGATCGGGTTGCCGAGCCGCCGCGTGCTGCGCGGGCTGCAGGAGTTCCGGCCCGACGTGGTGCACCTGGCCTCGCCCTTCGTGGTGGGCGCGCGGGGGCTCAACGCCGCGCGCAGGCTCGGGGTCCCGACGGTCGCGGTGTACCAGACCGACGTGGCCGGTTTCGCCGAGTCCTACGGGCTCGGGCTGACCGCGAAGGCCGCGTGGAAGTGGATCCGCCGCCTGCACTGCCACGCCGACCGCACCCTGGCACCGTCCACGTGGGCCGTGGAAACCCTGCGCGAGCACGGGATTCCGCGGGTGCACCGGTGGGGGCGCGGGGTCGACACCGAGCGCTTCACGCCGCGCAGGCGAGACCCGCGGCTGCGGTCGGAGCTGGCGCCGAACGGGGAGCTGCTGGTCGGCTACGTGGGCCGGTTGGCGCCGGAGAAGCGCATCGAGCGGCTCGCCGAGATCGACGGCGACCCCGGCGTGCGGCTGGTCGTGGTGGGCGACGGGCCGGAGCGCGAGCGGCTGCGCGGGGAGCTGCCGAACGCGGCGTTCCTCGGCCAGCGCACCGGCGACGAGCTCGCCGACATCTACGCGAGCCTCGACGTGTTCGTGCACACCGGCCCGCACGAGACGTTCTGCCAGGCGGTGCAGGAGGCGATGGCCTCCGGCGTCCCGGTCATCGCGCCCGACGCGGGCGGTCCCCGCGACCTGGTCGACGTGGGTCGCACCGGTTACCTGCTGCCCGCGCACGACGACTCCGAGCACGCCGAGGCGCTCCGCCGAGCCCTGGACGACCTGCGCGATCCCGCCCTGCGCGAGCGCTTCGGCGGCCACGCCCGCAACGCCGTCGCCGGGCGCACCTGGCCCGCGCTGTGCCGCCAGCTGGTGGATCACTACGCCGCCGTCTGCGGCTGGGCGGAGTCGGCGGCTGCCTGAACCCGGCTCAGCGTCGGCCACGTACGCTGCGGGTGTGTCTCGGGCAGGCTTGGACAAGAACCCACGCGAAGTCGCGGCGATGTTCGACGGTGTCGCGCGCCGGTACGACCTGACCAACACGGTGCTGTCCTTCGGGCAGGACCGGCGTTGGCGGAAGGTGACCCGGCAGCTGCTCGCGCCCCAGCAGGACGAGAAGGTCCTCGACCTCGCCGCGGGCAGCGGTGTGTCGACGGTCGAGTTCGCGCGCTCCGGTGCCTACTGCGTGGCGGCCGACTTCTCGCTGGGCATGCTCTCGGTCGGCAAGGGGCGCGGGGTGCCGCTGGTGGCCGCCGACGCGCTGCACCTGCCGTTCGCCGACGACGCCTTCGACGCCGCGACGATCTCGTTCGGCCTGCGCAACCTCGCCGACACGGTGGCCGGTCTGCGCGAGATGCGCCGGGTCGTCCGGCCCGGCGGGCGCCTGGTCGTGTGCGAGTTCTCCACCCCGACCTGGCAGCCGTTCCGAGGCGTCTACATGAACTACCTGATGCGCGCGCTGCCGCCGATCGCCCGCGCGGTCTCCTCCAACCCGGACGCCTACGTCTACCTCGCGGAGTCCATCCGCTCCTGGCCGGACCAGCGCGCGCTCGCCGAGCTCATCGCCGAGGCCGGCTGGACCGACACCACCTGGAAGAACCTCACCAGCGGAGTGGTCGCGGTCCACCACGCCCGAAACCCGCTCTGAGAACTGCGGGCCCACCGCGGGCGGCGGTATCTGAGCGCTTCCGCACGGGAGCGGATCAGAGCCAGGACGTCTCCGGCGCGGGTGTGCGCGCTCGGGTCAGGGCTTCGGTGAACGCCCTGGTCGCCGGGGGTTGCGGGTGGTGCGGCGCGCGGATCACCGCGATCCGGCGGTGGGTCTCCGGTTCGGTGAGCGGGACGTGCGCGAGACCGGCGAAGGCCACCAGCGGCAGCACCGTGCCCGGCATGACCGCGGTGCCCAGACCAGCGGCTACGAGCCCCGCGACCGCCGAGATGTTGCCGGATTCCAGCACCACGCGAGGTCGCGTCCCGGCCGCGGCGAAGGCGCGGTCGGCGTGCTGGCGGATGCTGGAGTCCGCGCCGAACGCGATGTGCGGCTCGCCCGCCAGCTCTGCCCAGGTCAGCGCCGCGCGAGCGGCGAAGCGGTGCTCCGGCGGGAAGACCGCGCACATCCGGTCGGTCGCGATCGGGAGCACCACCAGGTCCGGCGGCGGCTCGGCGACGACCGTGACGCCCAGGTCGGCGGTGCCCGCGCGGACCTCGGCCAGCACCTCGTCGGACATGCCGTCGGTGATCGACAGCTCCACGTCCGGGTGCTCGGCGCGGTAGGCGGAGACGACCGGCGGCAGCAGGATCGCCGCCATCGACGGCAGCGCCGCCACCCGGACCCGGCCCCGGGAACCGGCGAGGAAGCCCTGGAAGTGGTTGATCCCGGCGTCGAACGACTCCACCACGCGCCGCGCGACCAGGCAGAACTCCACCCCTTCCGGAGTGGTGACCAGCTGCCGGGTGGTGCGCCGGAACAGCGTGGTGCCGACCCTGCGCTCCACGTCGCGCACCGCGCGGCTGATCGAGGACTGCGCGAGGTGCAGCCGCTCGGCGGCCGGGGTGAACCCGCCGGTGTCGTGCACGGCCAGGACCAGTCTGAGCTGCTGCACCGTCAGATCCATGCTCATGGCACATGAATCTATCCGTTTTTATTGCTTGACCGGCATGAGCGGTGTGGATCACAGTCTTCCCGTTCGGTTCGCTTCCCGTCCGACCCAACGGCGGTGTTCGGAGGTCGCCCATGCTCGCCGCGAGCGGATTCCTCACGATCGGCGTGTTCCTGGCCCTGGTGCTCTCGCGCCGGGTGTCGGTGCTGTTCGCGCTCACCCTCGTCCCGATCGCCGCTGCGTTGCTGAGCGGTCACGGCGCGAAGCTCGGCGAGCTCGTGGCCGACGGACTGGTCACGGTCGCCCCGGTCGCCATCATGATCACCTTCGCGGTGCTCTACTTCAGCCTGATGATCGACGCGGGGCTGTTCGACCCCGCCGTCACCCGCATCCTGGCCTGGGCCAAGGGCGACCCGCTCAAGATCACCGTCGGGACCGCGCTGCTCACGCTGCTGGTCGCCCTCGACGGCGACGGCGCCTCCACCTTCCTGATCACCGTCTCCGCGCTGCTGCCGATCTACCAGCGGCTCGGCATGCGGCGGATCGTGCTGGCCGGTGTGGTCTGCCTCGGCGCGGGCGTGATGAACATGGTGCCGTGGGGCGGTCCTACCGCGCGGGCGATGGCCGCGCTCGAGCTCGACTCCGCGCAGCTGTTCCTGCCCGTGCTGCCCGCGATGATCGCCGGGATCTGCTGGGTGCTGCTCGCCGCGTACCTGATCGGCCGCTCCGAGCGGAAGCGCCTCGGCGTGATCGCCGTGGAGGACGTCGAGCGGGTGCGGCTCACCGGCGCCGACCGGGCCCGGTTCTGGTTCAACGCCCTGCTCACGCTGGCCCTCGTCGGCTGCCTGCTGTTCCAGCTCGCCGACCTGGAAGTGCTGTTCCTGGTGGCCTTCCTGGTCGCGCTGCTGGTCAACCGGCCGACCTGGCAGGGCCAGCAGGAGCTGTTCGGCAAGCACGCCTACAACGTGGTGCTGGTCGTCGTGGTGATCTTCGCGGCCGGCGTGTTCACCGGCATCCTCACCGGCACCGGCATGATCGAGGCGATGGCCGAGGGCCTGGTCGCGGTCATCCCCGACGCCGGGGGCGCGGTGCTGCCGGTGATCACCGCGATCGCCGGGATGCCGCTGAGCCTGGTGTTCACCCCGGACGCCTTCTACTACGGAGTGGTGCCGGTGCTGGCCGAGACCAGCGCGGCGCTCGGCGGTGATCCGGCCGCGATCGGTCGGGCGGCGATCCTCGGGCAGATGACCACCGGTTTCCCGCTGAGCCCGCTGACCGCCTCGACGTTCATCCTGCTGGGCATGTCCAAGGTCGACATCGGCGACCACCAGCGGTTCATCTTCGGCTGGGCCTTCGGCACCACCCTGGTGATGACGCTGGTCGCGCTGGTCACGGGGGTGCTGTAGTGCGCGCGATGCGGATCGGCAGCGGGGCCGGGTTCGCCGGGGACCGGATCGAACCGGCCGTCGAGCTCGCCCGGGCCGGGGTGGACGACCTGGTGCTGGAGTGCCTGGCCGAACGCACCATCGCCCTCGGGCAGCAGCGCAGGCTGGGCGATCCGGACCAGGGCCACGACCCGCTGCTGCGGGCTCGCTTCGAGCGGCTGCTGCCGGTGGCGCTGGCGAACGGAGCACGGGTGATCACCAACATGGGCGCCGCCCATCCGCTGCGCGCCGGGGAGGTCACCCGCGAGGTCATGGCCGCGGCCGGGCTCACCGGCCGGATCGCCGTGCTGACCGGCGACGACGTGCTGGACCGGCTCGACCCGGACGCGCCCGCGCTGGAGGACGGGCGGCCGCTGGCCGAGCACGGCGAGATCGTCTCGGCCAACGCCTACCTGGGGGCCGAGGAGCTGCTGCCCGCGCTGGACGCCGACGTGGTGATCACCGGCCGGGTCGCCGACCCCTCGCTGTTCGTGGCGCCGATCGTCCAGCGCCTGGGCTGGGACCTCGACGACGTGCCGCGCACCGCCGCCGCGACGCTGGTCGGGCACGTCCTGGAGTGCGCCGGGCAGGTCACCGGCGGCTACTTCGCCGATCCGGGCGTCAAGGACGTGCCCGGGCTGGCCGAGCTCGGTTTCCCGTTCGCCGACATCGCCGCCGACGGCAGCGCGACCATCGGCAAGCCCGAGGGCAGCGGCGGGATGGTCACCGTCGCCACCGTGCGGGAGCAGCTGCTCTACGAGGTCGCCGACCCGACCGGCTACCGCACGCCCGACGTGGAGCTGGACTTCCGCGAGGTCCGGGCCGAGCGGGCGGGACGCGACCGGGTCCGCATCAGCGGTGCCCGGGGGCGGCGGCGACCCGACGAGCTGAAGGTCAGCGTCGGCTACCGCGCAGGTCACCGGGCCGAGTGCGGCATCAGCTACGCCGGTCCCGGTGCCGCCGACCGGGCGCGGCTGGCCGCCGACGTCGTCACGGCGAGGTTGGGCGGAACGGGGCTCCGGGTGCGCGCCGACGTCCTGGGCGCGATGGGCGATCCGGACGGTGAGTGCCGACTGCGGGTGGCGGCGATGGCGGAGGACCGGATGGCGGCGCTGACCGTCTGCCACGAGGTCGAATCGCTCTACACCAACGGCCCGGCCGGGGGCGGCGGCGTCCGCGCCGACGTCCGCGAGGTGATCGGCATCGTCTCCGCCCTGATCCCCCGAACGGACGTGTCCTCGCAGGTCACGACCCTGGAGGTGGACGATGCGACTGCATGAGATCGCGCACTGCCGCGCGGGCGACAAGGGCGACACCTCGATCCTCTCGGTGTTCCCCCTCGACGACGCCGACTACGAGCGGCTCCGCCGCGAGCTCACCGCGGACCGGGTCCGCGAGCACCTGTCCGGCCAGGTCAGGGGCGAGGTCGTCCGCTACGAGCTGCCGCTGCTGAAGGCCCTGCAGTTCACCTGCCAGCAGGCCCTCGACGGCGGCGTCACCACGTCCCTCGCCCTGGACACCCACGGCAAGACCCTCAGCTCCCGCCTCCTCGCCCTGGAGCTCTGAGCGCTCCGGCTCGCCAGGGGACGGTTTTAGCCAGAATCGCCCGGGTGCGGCGTCCCTTTTGTCCGGTCAATTATGGCTAGAACCGTCACCTGGCGACCCCCTCGCGGGCTCGTGCGGTGCACCCGGAGGGCGGGCTTCCTCACTCGGGTGGCGTAGGAGAAAGGGTCGATCGCGCTGGTGCAGCGGCCTAGACTCGGAATTAGTGAACTCGTTCACAAGCGGGTTCGCACCGAGCACTGCACTAGTTCGAGGAGTGTCATGACCAGCGCCACCAGCCGCCGCGGACCGGACGACGACGCCGACGTGATCGTCGTCGGGGCCGGACCGGCCGGCTCGACGGCTGCGACGTACCTGGCCAGAGCGGGACTCGACGTCCTGCTGCTGGAGAAGAGCGTCTTCCCGCGGGAGAAGGTCTGCGGCGACGGGATCACGCCGAGGGGCGTCAAGCAGCTCATCGACCTGGGGATCGACACCCGGGAAGAAGCCGGCTGGCTGCACAACAAGGGTCTGCGCGTCGTCGGGGGCGGGGTCAGCCTGGACCTCGACTGGCCGAGCCTGTCGGACTTCCCGCCCTACGGCGTGGTGCGCCCGCGAAACGACTTCGACGACCTGCTGGCCCGCAACGCCCAGCTCGCCGGCGCCCGGCTGTTCCAGCAGACCAGCGTCACCGGCGCCCTCACCGACGACCGCACCGGTCGGGTCGTCGGTGTCGAGGCGAAGACCGGTCCCGAGCGCGAGCCGGTCAGCTACCGGGCGCCGCTGGTCCTGGCCTGCGACGGGGTGTCGGCGCGGCTCGCGCTGTCGGTGGGCATCCAGAAGCGCGACGACCGCCCGATGGGCGTGGCCGTGCGCCGGTACTACACCAGCCCGCGCCACAAGGACGAGTACCTGGAGTCCCACCTGGAGCTGTGGGACCGGTCCAACCCGGACGAACCGCGCCTGCTGCCGGGCTACGGCTGGCTGTTCGCCATGGGCGACGGCACGGTCAACGCCGGGCTGGGCATCCTGTCGACCTCGTCGGCCTACGGCAAGACCGACTACCGCCAGTTGATGCGCGCCTGGCTGGACGGCACCCCCGAGGAGTGGGGGTTCCGGGAGGAGAACGCCACCGGCAAGATCGGCGGCGCCGCGCTGCCGATGGGCTTCAACCGCACCCCGCACTACCGCGACGGCCTGCTGCTGGTGGGCGACGCGGGCGGCATGGTCAACCCGTTCAACGGCGAGGGCATCGCCTACGCCATGCAGTCGGCGCGGCTGGCGGCCGAGTGCGCGGTGCACGCGATGGCCCGTCCGACCTCGTTCTCCCGGGAGCAGGCGCTGCGCCGGTACCCGACGGCGGTGCAGCAGGAGCTCGGCGGCTACTTCCGGCTCGGCAATATCTTCAGCAAGTTGATTGGCAATCCCACGGTCATGCGGATGGCCACGAAGCACGGCCTGCCGAGGCAGACGTTGATGCGTTTCGTGTTGAAGCTGCTGGCAAATCTCTACGACGAGAAGGGCGGGGACGCCATGGATCGTGTGATCAGCGCCACTACTCGCGTCACCCCTAGCGCGTGACCCTGAGTGTCTGGTCAGATGTCCCGGTAAGCGTGAGACACGTCATAAAGTTAGGTTCGCCTCACTACGGAGCCGATTCGGCCGACCGCATAGAGTGCGCACCGAATGCCTGAGGCGTGACCTGCGTCTCGGCGGGGACTGACGAAGTGTGTTCCGGGCCACACAGCCGGAACCGGTTGGAGGGCAGCAAAGGTGCTCGACCCGTACATCCCGTTGGTGCTGTTGTTCGCGCTGGCGCTGGGGTTCGCCGTGTTCTCGGTCGCGATCGCACCGCTCGTCGGTCCCCGCCGCTACAACAAGGCGAAGCTCGACGCCTACGAGTGCGGGATCGAGCCCTCGCCGCAGCCCGTCATCGGCGGCGGCCGGATGCCCGTCGCCTACTACCTGACCGCGATGTTGTTCATCCTCTTCGACATCGAGATGGTCTTCCTCTACCCGTTCGCGGTCTCCGCCGATTCCCTGGGGATGTTCGGCGTCATCGAGATCGTGCTGTTCATCGCGACCGTCGGCTTCGCCTACATCTACGTCTGGCGGAGAGGCGGGCTGGACTGGAACTGAAACCGGAGCGCTGAGCCCGGTAACCCGCCGGGCGCCTGGACGAACTGCAGGGACTAGCCGCAAAGACGCGGGAAGGAGTGCCGGCGATGGGGCTCGAAGAGCAGCTGCCCAACGGCATCCTGTTGGCCAACGTGGAGAAGCTCGTCAACTGGACCCGGAAGACGTCGATGTGGCCGGCGACGTTCGGGCTGGCCTGCTGCGCCATCGAGATGATGACCGTCGGCGGTTCCCGCTACGACATCTCCCGGTTCGGCATGGAGCGCTTCTCCGCCACCCCGAGGCAGGCCGATCTGATGATCGTGGCCGGTCGGGTGACCAACAAGATGGCCCCGGTGTTGCGCCAGATCTACGACCAGATGCCCGAGCCGCGCTGGGTGCTGGCGATGGGCGTGTGCGCCTCCACCGGCGGCATGTTCAACAACTACGCGGTCGTGCAGGGCGTCGACCACGTGGTGCCGGTGGACATGTACCTGCCGGGATGCCCGCCGCGCCCCGAGATGCTGCTCGACGCGATCCTCAAGCTGCACGCCAAGATCATGGACGAGCCGATCAACGCCAAGCGCGCTCAGGAGAAGCTGGAGCGCGGCGACCGCACGCCGATGATCCCCTCCTCCGTCCGGTACGCGCCGAAGAACGCCTCGCAGCGCAAGCGCGCCGAACGGCAGCAGGCCGCGCAGCGGCGCGAGATGGGCGGATCCGAGGAGCTCGGTGCCTTCGAGAGCGCTCCGGTGCGCCCAGAGCTCTCCCAGGGTCCAGAGCTCTCCCAGGGTCCGGAGCAGCGCCAGGAAACCAAGGCGGGTAGGTGAATCCAGTGGCAGACGAGACCACCCCGGCGCCCGGCGAACCCGGTTCGAGCGCCGAGCGCGCGACCGACCTGGCGCCCACCGGCGCCGAGCCGGCCCGCGCGGGAGCCCCGATCGCGGGACGCGAGCGCCAGGGCATGTTCGGCGTGCGCGGAACCGGCGACACCTCGGGCTACGGCGGGCTGCACCTGCCGGCCTACGTGCCGCCCGCGAGCGAGCGTCCCTACGGCGGCTGGTTCGACGAGGTCGTCGACGCGCTCTTCGAAGCGTTGCGCGCCAAGGGGATTCCGGACGACACCGTGCAGCAGGTGACCGTGGACCGCGGTGAGATCACCTTCTACCTGCGCCGCGAGCACCTGCTCGAGGTGTGCCGGATCTTCCGCGACGACCCGGCGCTGCGCTTCGAGCTGTGCAGCTCGGTGTCCGGTGTGGACTACGGCCCGGACGCCCCGCAGCGGCTGCACTCGGTCTACCACCTGACATCGATGACCTACCGGCGTCGCGTCCGGCTCGAGGTCGCCGTGGACGTGGAGGACCCGCACCTGCCGTCGGTGGTGCCGGTCTACCCGACCGCCGACTTCCAGGAGCGCGAGGCGTGGGACATGTTCGGCCTGATCTACGACGGGCACCCGGCGCTCACCCGGATCCTGATGCCCGACGACTGGGACGGCCACCCGCAGCGCAAGGACTACCCGCTCGGCGGGATCCCGGTGGAGTACAAGGGCGCGGAGATCCCGCCGCCGGACCAGCGCAGGGCTTACTCGTGATCGCGGAGAGGTGTGGGCGATGACCACGGAATCACTCGCGGGTGCTCACCCGGCGGAGTCGAGGGACACCACCGAGGGCCGCATCTTCACCGTCACCGGTGGCGACTGGGACGAGTTCCTGGACGAAACCGGTGGCGAGGAGCGGGTTGTCATCAACCTGGGCCCGCAACACCCGTCCACGCACGGGGTTCTGCGGCTGGTGCTGGAGCTGGAGGGCGAGACGGTCACCAAGGCCCGCTCGGTCATCGGCTACCTGCACACCGGCATCGAGAAGAACACCGAGTACCGGACGTGGACCCAGGGCGTCACCTTCGTGACCCGCATGGACTACCTGGCGCCCCTGTTCACCGAGACCTCCTACTGCCTGGCCGTGGAGAAGCTGCTGGGCATCGAGGCGCCGAAGCGGGCCCAGACGTTCCGCGTGATGCTGATGGAGCTCAACCGGATCTCCTCGCACCTGGTCTTCCTGGCCACCGGCGCGATGGAGCTGGGCGCGACCACCGGCATGACCTACGGGTTCCGGGAGCGCGAGGAGGTCCTGCACCTGCTGGAGTTCCTGACCGGTCTGCGGATGAACCACGCGTTCGTCCGGCCCGGCGGTGTCGCCCAGGACCTGCCCGAGGGCTGGCAGGACAAGGTGCGCGAGTTCATCAAGGTCATGGACACGCGGCTGCCGGACTACGACAAGCTGTTCACCGGCCAGCCGATCTGGAAGCAGCGCCTCAAGGACGTCGGCTACCTGCCGCTGGACGGCGCGCTGCAGCTGGGCGTGACCGGGCCGCTGCTGCGCGCCGCGGGCCTGCCGTGGGACCTGCGCAAGGTCGAACCGTACTGCGGGTACGAGGAATTCGACTTCGAGGTGCCCACCAGCAACGCCGGCGACTGCTACGCGCGCTACGCGCTGCGGGTGCAGGAGATGCACGAGTCGCTGAAGATCATCCGGCAGTGCGTGGACAAGATGGAGTCCGGGCCGCACATGGTCGAGGACGCCAAGATCGCCTGGCCGTCGAAGCTGAGCATCGGCGCCGACGGCATGGGCAACTCCCTGGAGCACGTCCGCAAGATCATGGGCCAGTCCATGGAGTCGCTGATCCACCACTTCAAGCTGGTGACCGAGGGCTTCGACGTGCCGCCCGGCCAGGCGTACGCGCCGGTGGAGTCGCCGCGCGGCGAGCTCGGCGCGCACCTGGTCTCCGACGGCGGCACCCGGCCGATGCGGGTGCACGTCCGCGAACCCAGTTTCGTGAACCTGCAGGCGATGCCCGCGATGTGCGAAGGCGGACTGGTGGCCGACGTGATCGCGGCGGTCGCCTCCATCGACCCGGTGATGGGCGGGGTGGATCGATGACCGAGCAGTTCGAGTTCACCACCACCGAGGAGCGGACCGACGCGGTCGACACCTCGGTGTTCGGAGAGGACACCCGGGCCGAGGCGAAGCAGATCATCGCCCGGTACCCGGAATCGCGGTCGGCGCTGCTGCCGATGCTGCACCTGGTGCAGTCGGTGCAGGGGCACGTCAGCCCGGCGGGCATGAAGTTCTGCGCCGAGGAGCTGGCGCTGTCGGTCGCCGAGGTCAGCGCCGTGGCGACCTTCTACACCATGTACAAGCGCAAGCCGTGCGGTCAGCACCTGGTCAGCGTGTGCACCAACACGATGTGCGCGGCGCTGGGCGGCGACGCGATCTACCGGACCCTCGGCGAGCACCTGGGCGTCGGGCACGAGGGCACCGCCGGCGAACCCGGCACCGAGGGCTCGATCACCCTGGAGCACGCCGAGTGCCTCGCGGCCTGCGACCTCGCCCCCGTGCTCCAGGTCAACTACGAGTACTACGACAACCAGACGCCCGAGCAGGCGCTGGAACTGGTCAAGGCCCTGCAGCGCGGTGAGAAGCCCGCGCCGTCGCGCGGCCCGGCGCTCTCGGACTTCCGGGGCGCCGAGCGCCAGCTGGCCGGGTTCTTCGACGACCTCGACGAGACGGTGACCGGCTCCTCGCAGGCGACCGAGACCAACCGCGGCGCTGCGCTGGCCCAGGAGCGCGGCTGGATCGCGCCGAGCATGCCCGATGACGCGGAACTCCCGCCGCTGCCGGAGAAGAAGTGAGGGTGGCCATGACCGAACCGAGTCCCAGCCCGGTGACCCCGGTGCTGACCAAGCGGTGGCTGTCGCCGGACGCCTGGCGGCTGGAGACCTACGAGCGGCTGGAGGGCTACACCGCCCTGCGCAAGGCGCTGGGCGCGCACCCGGACCAGCTGATCGAGCTGGTCAAGGCCGCCGGTCTGCGCGGTCGGGGCGGTGCGGGCTTCCCGGCGGGCGTGAAGTGGAGCTTCATGCCGAAGGACCCGGTCAAGCCGCACTACCTGGTCATCAACGCCGACGAGGGCGAGCCGGGTACCTGCAAGGACATCCCGCTGATGATGGCCGACCCGCACTCGCTGATCGAGGGCTGCATCATCGCCAGCTACGCGATGCGGGCCAACCACTGCATGATCTACGTGCGCGGTGAGGCCCTGCACCCGATGCGGCGGCTCACCCACGCGGTCCGCGAGGCCTACGCCGCCGGGTACCTGGGC
Source organism: Saccharopolyspora ipomoeae (assembly GCF_029952525.1). Lineage (GTDB taxonomy): Bacteria > Actinomycetota > Actinomycetes > Mycobacteriales > Pseudonocardiaceae > Saccharopolyspora > Saccharopolyspora ipomoeae. The sequence continues at coordinate 314,942 of NZ_JASAOF010000004.1, read as the reverse complement.
AAGAACATCCTGGACTCCGGTTTCGACCTGGACATCGTCGTGCACGCAGGGGCGGGCGCCTACATCTGCGGCGAGGAGACGGCGCTGCTGGACTCCCTGGAGGGCAAGCGCGGTCAGCCGCGGCTCAAGCCCCCGTTCCCCGCCGCGGCCGGGCTCTACGCCTGCCCGACGACGGTGAACAACGTGGAGACCATCGCCTCGGTGCCGTTCATCGTCAACGGCGGCTCGGACTGGTTCCGCACGATGGGCAGCGAGAAGTCGCCCGGACCGAAGATCTACTCGATCTCCGGTCACGTGGAGCGGCCCGGCCAGTACGAGGCCCCGATGGGCACCACGCTGCGTCAGCTGCTGGAACTCGCGGGCGGCATGAAGGACGGCGTCCCGCTGAAGTTCTGGACCCCCGGCGGGTCGTCCACGCCGCTGTTCACCGCCGACCACCTCGACGTCCCGCTGGACTTCGAGGGCGCGGCCGAAGCCGGATCGATGCTGGGCACCACGGCCGTGCAGGTGTTCAACGAGACGGTGTCGGTGCCGTGGGCGGTGATGAAGTGGACCCAGTTCTACGAGCACGAGTCCTGCGGCAAGTGCACCCCCTGCCGGGAGGGCACCTACTGGATGGCGCAGGTGCTGGAGCGGATGGTCGACGGGCACGGGACCGAGGAGGACATCGACACCCTCCTCGACGTCTGCGACAACATCTTCGGCCGCTCCTTCTGCGCGCTCGGTGACGGCGCGGTCAGCCCGATCACCAGCGGCATCAAGTACTTCCGCGAGGAGTTCCTCGCGCTGTGCGACTCCAACAAGAACAAGACGGCTCCGGACCTCGTGGGAGCGGCCCGATGACCCTGGCACCCGAATCCGAAGCGCGCCCGGTCCCCGAAGGGCACGTCCGGCTCACCATCGACGGGATCGAGGTCGACGCCCCCAAGGGCGAGCTGCTGATCCGGACGGCGGAGCGGATGGGCATCACCATCCCGCGGTTCTGCGACCACCCGCTGCTGGACCCGGCGGGCGCCTGCAGGCAGTGCCTGGTCGAGGTCGAGATGAACGGCCGGCCGATGCCGAAACCGCAGGCCTCCTGCACCATGACCGTCGCCGACGGGATGGTCGTCAAGACGCAGAACTCCTCGCCGGTGGCGGACAAGGCGCAGCAGGGCGTGATGGAGCTGCTGCTGATCAACCACCCGCTGGACTGCCCGATCTGCGACAAGGGCGGCGAGTGCCCGCTGCAGAACCAGGCGCTCAAGCACGGTCGCGCGGAGTCGCGGTTCCACGACACGAAGCGGGCCTTCGCCAAGCCGGTCCCGATCTCCTCGCAGGTGCTGCTGGACCGCGAGCGCTGCGTGCTGTGCCAGCGCTGCACCCGCTTCTCCAAGCAGATCGCCGGTGACCCGTTCATCGAGCTGCTGGAACGCGGTGCGCTGCAGCAGATCGGCATCGGCGAGCAGCAGCCGTTCCAGTCCTACTTCTCCGGCAACACCATCCAGATCTGCCCGGTCGGCGCGCTCACCAGCGCCGCCTACCGGTTCCGGTCCCGGCCGTTCGACCTGGTCTCCACGCCGGGGCAGTGCGAGCACTGCGCCTCGGGCTGCGCGACCCGGACCGACTGGCGGCGCGGCAAGGTCATGCGCCGGTTGGCCGGGGACGACCCGGAGGTCAACGAGGAGTGGATCTGCGACAAGGGCCGCTTCGCGTTCCGCTACGCCAACGCCGCCGACCGCATCACCCGCCCGCAGATCCGGGTCGACGGCGAGCTCCGCGAAGCCTCCTGGACCGAGGCGCTGCAGGCGGCCGCGAAGGGCCTGACCGCGGCGCGTGACGCGCGCGGCGTCGGGGTGCTGCCCGGCGGCCGGTTGACCGTCGAGGACGCCTACGCCTACTCGAAGTTCGCGCGGGTCGCCCTGCGCACCAACGACATCGACCACCGGGCCCGCCCGCACTCCGCCGAGGAGCTGCGGTTCCTGGAGTCCGCGGTGGTCGGCGTGACGCCGGAGACCGGTGTCACCTACGGCGACCTGGAATCCGCCCCGGCGGTGCTGTGCGTGGCGTTCGAGCCGGAGGAGGAGTCGCCGATCGTCTTCCTCCGGCTGCGCAAGGCCGCGCGGCAGGGCACGACGCAGGTCTTCCACGTCGCCCCGCGCACCTCGCCGGGCGTGGAGAAGACCACGGTCATCACCCACGCCGGAGGCCCGGTGCGCACCGGCTCGCTCGTCGAGTGCGTGCCCGGCGGCGAGGCCGCCGCGCTGCGGGAACTGCCGTCCGAGGTGGACGAGGCGATCCGGCAGCAGGGCGCGGTGCTCGTCGTCGGCGAGCGCGCCGCCGAGGTGCCCGGCCTGCTCTCCGAGGTGCTGCGCACCGCCCAGCGCACCGGGGCCCAGGTCGCCTGGATCCCGCGCCGGGCCGGGGAGCGCGGCGCCGTCGAGGCCGGTGCGCTGCCGACGCTGCTGCCCGGTGCCCGGCCCGTCGTCGACGACCACGCCCGCTCCGACGTCGAGCGGACCTGGGGCATGGCGCCCGGATCGCTGCCCGCCTCGGCGGGGCGCGACCTCACCGAGATCCTCACCGCCGCGGCGTCCGGCGAGCTGTCCGGGCTGGTGCTCGGCGGCGTCGACCCGGACGACCTGCCCGACCCCGCGCTGGCCCGGAAGGCCCTGGAGTCGGCCGATTTCGTGGTCAGCCTCGAACTCCGGCCGAGCGCGGTGACCGAGCGGGCCGACGTGGTGCTCCCCATCGCGCCCAGCGCCGAGAAGAACGGCAGCTACCTCAACTGGGAGGGCCGCCGCCGCGAGTTCGCCACCACCATCGACGGCACCGGCGCGCTGCCGGACTGCCGGGTGCTCGACACCCTCGCCGTGGAGATGGACGCGGACCTGTTCACCCAGAGCCCGGCAGCCGCAGCGGCCGAGCTCGACCGGCTCGGCACGCACACCGGTGCCCGCACGCCCTTCCCGGACGAGGCCGCCGCGCACGCGCCGCGACCCGGCCCCGGGCAGGCCGTGCTGGGGACCTGGCGGCAGCTGCTGGACAACGGGTCGCTGCAGGCCGACGAGCCGAACCTGGCCGGCACCGCCCGCAACCGGGTCGCGATCGTCTCGCCCGAGACCGCCAAGCGCGTCGAGATCAGTTCCGGACAGCGCCTGGAGATCCGCACCGAGCGGGGCAGGATCGTGCTGCCGGTCGAGATCGCCGACATGCCCGACGACGTCGTGTGGGTCCCGACCGACTCCGGCCAGGCCCGGGTCCACCAGGCCCTCGGCGCCGGGCACGGGGCGCTCGTCGACCTCGCTCCGGTCACCGGGGACGCGGGGAGCAACGGGTACTCCCCGAACGGCAGGACCAGCGTGAACGGCAACTCCGCCCACCACCGCGGGGGGAACGCATGACCGAGACAGCCGAACTGCTCGCCGACGACCCGATCTGGTTGATCCTGATCAAGGTCGTGGCGATCTTCGCGTTCCTGGTGCTCATGACGCTGCTGACGATCTGGGCGGAACGCCGGGTCATCGGCCGCATGCAGCACCGGCCGGGACCGAACCGGGCCGGGCCCTTCGGCATCCTCCAGTCGCTGGCCGACGGCCTGAAGCTGGCGTTCAAGGAGGACATCCGGCCGGTCATGGCCGACAAGTGGGTGTACTTCCTGGCCCCGGCGATCTCCGCGACGCCCGCGCTGGTGTCGTTCTCGGTGATCCCGATCGGCCCCGAGGTCACCATCTTCGGCGAGCGCACCGCGCTGCAGCTGGTCGATCTGCCGGTCGGCCTGCTGGTCGTGCTGGCCTGCGCCTCGGTCGGCGTCTACGGCATCGTGCTCGCCGGGTGGGCGTCCGGATCGCCGTACCCGCTGCTGGGTTCGCTGCGGTCGGCGGCGCAGGTGATCTCCTACGAGATCGCGATGGGCCTGTCCTTCGTCGCGGTGATCATGTACGCCGGGACGCTGTCGACCTCCGGCATCGTCGCCGCGCAGGAGAACGGCTGGTTCTTCGCGCTGCTTCCGGTGAGCTTCCTGGTCTACGTGGTGTCGATGGTCGGCGAGACCAACCGCGCCCCGTTCGACCTCCCGGAGGCCGAGTCCGAGCTGGTCGGCGGTTTCCACACCGAGTACTCGTCGCTGAAGTTCGCGCTGTTCTTCCTCGCCGAGTACATCAACATGGTCACCGTCTCGGCGCTGGCGACCACGCTGTTCCTAGGCGGCTGGCACGCGCCGTGGCCGCTGTCGCTGATCGGCGACGGGGTTCTCAACACCGGGTGGTGGCCGGTGCTGTGGTTCCTCGGCAAGACGATCGCGTTCCTGTTCTTCTTCGTGTGGCTGCGCGGCACCCTGCCCCGCCTGCGCTACGACCAGTTCATGGACCTCGGCTGGAAGCTGCTGGTCCCGGTCAGCCTGGTGTGGATCGTGGCGGTGACCGTGATCCGCGCGCTGCGCAACACCGACACCGTCAGCACCCAGCAGTTCATGATCGGCGGGGCGGTCGTGGTGGTGATCCTGGTCGCGGCCACGTTCCTCATCCCGGACCGCAAGCCCGCCGAGGACCGCGACGAGGTGCCGATGGCGGGCAGCGGGTTCCCCGTGCCACCGCTCGACCTGGAAGTCCCCAAGACCCCGCCGCGACGCACCCCGGTGCGCAGCGGCACCGGTTCCGGCGAACTCGCGGGTCCGGAAGGCGAGGAGGCGCCCCATGGGAATGTTTGATCCGATCAAGGGATTCGGCGTCACCTTCTCGACGATGTTCAAGAAGGTCGTCACCGAGGAGTACCCCGAGGTCAAGAAGGTCGCCGCACCCCGGTTCCACGGCCGCCACCAGCTCAACCGGCACCCGGACGGGCTGGAGAAGTGCGTGGGCTGCGAGCTGTGCGCGTGGGCGTGCCCGGCCGACGCGATCTTCGTGGAGGGCGGGGACAACACCGACGAGGCCCGCTACTCGCCCGGCGAGCGCTACGGCATGGACTACCAGATCAACTACCTGCGCTGCATCGGCTGCGGGTTGTGCATCGAGGCCTGCCCGACCCGGGCGCTGACGATGACCAACGAGTACGAGACCGCGGACGACAACCGCCAGGACCTGATCTACACCAAGGCCGACATGCTCGCGCCGCTGCTGCCCGGCATGGAGCAGCCGCCGCACGCGATGCGCCTCGGTGACGACGAGCAGGACTACTACGTCAACGGCCCCGAACTCGCGAAGCAGCGCGGTGTTCCCGAGGGGGCGACGGTGGAATCCGGTCCGGAGGTGGATGCGCGATGAGCACCGGAATCGTGCTGGCGCAGGCCGGCGACGTGGTCGGCACCGGGGAGACGGTGCTGTTCTGGGTCCTCGGACCGCTGTCGCTGCTGGGCGCGCTCGGCATGGTCTTCGCCCGCAACGCGGTGCACTCCGCGCTGTGGCTGGTGCTGACGATGCTGAGCCTGGGCGTGCTCTACATGGGCCAGAGCGCCGCGTTCCTCGGCTTCACCCAGATCATCGTCTACACCGGCGCGATCATGATGCTGTTCCTGTTCGTGCTGATGATGGTCGGCCGCGACTCGTCGGACTCGGTGGTGGAAGTCCTGCGCGGACAACGCCTCTGGGCCGGTCTCGGCGGGATCGGCCTGGCCGCGCTGCTGGTCACGGGCCTCGCCCGGTCGCTGACCTCGGTGCAGGCCGCCCCGCCGCTGGACGCCTGGCAGCCCGCCGGTGGCGGTGCGGGCGGACTCGGCCGGCTGATCTTCACCGACTACCTGTTCCCGTTCGAGCTGACCTCCGCGCTGCTGATCACCGCGGCCGTCGGCGCGATGGTGCTGGCCTACGGCGGCAAGGGCCGCGGCCCGCGCCTGAGCCAGCGGGAGCGCGCCAACCAGCGGTTCCGCAGCGACCGCTCGTCGCCGCTGCCCGGTCCCGGCGTGTACGCCACGGCCAACTCGGTCGCGGTGCCCGCGCTGCTGCCGGACGGTTCGGTGGCGCCGGAGTCGCTGTCCGAGCTGCTGGAGAACCTGCCCGCCGAGAAGCTCGACGAGGAGCGCCGCGCGATCGCCGGGGACGAACCGGCACCCGATCCGCACGCCCTGGCCGGTGGCGAGCCCGAGGTGCCCGAGCAGTCCGAGCAGTCCGGGGCCGGCAAGTCCGGTGAGCCGGGTGGGTCCGGTGCGGACGGACCGGAGATCCCGGTGCCCAACGGCTCCCAGGAGAACGGGCGCGCGCGCTCGGGGCACGCCACCGAGGAGGTTCACCAGTGACCCCCACGTACTACCTGCTGCTGTCGGCGCTGCTGTTCTCGATCGGCGCGGTCGGAGTCCTGGTGCGGCGCAACGCCATCGTGGTGTTCATGTGCGTCGAGCTGATGCTCAACGCGGTGAACCTGACGCTGGTCACCTTCGCCCGCATCGAGGGCACGGTGCACGGGCAGGTCATGGCGTTCTTCGTGATGGTCGTCGCGGCCGCCGAAGTGGTCGTCGGCCTGGCCATCATCATGTCGATCTTCCGGACGCGTCGCTCGGCCTCGGTCGATGACGCCAACCTCCTCAAGTACTGAGCTGCTGAGAATGACTGAGAGGGCGCGTGGTGACGGCAATGATGCTTGAAACCGCAGCGGAGGTCGCCGACGCGACCGGTCCGGCGCAGTCCTACGCCTGGCTGCTGATCGCGTTCCCGCTGGTGGGCGCTGCGATCCTGCTGATCGCGGGACGGCGGGCCAACGGGTGGGGCCATCTGCTGGGGTCGGCAACGGTGATCGCCTCGTTCGTCTACGGGCTCTGGCTGTTCACCTCCGTCGCCGGCAGCCCGGAGAGCGAGCAGGTCCGCGAGCTGCACCTGTTCTCGTGGATCCCGGTGAACGCGCTGCAGGTCGACTTCGGGCTCCGGCTGGACCCGCTGGCGATGGTGTTCGTGCTGCTGATCACGGGTGTCGGGTCGCTGATCCACCTGTACTCGATCGGCTACATGAGCCACGACCAGCAGGGGCGCACCGGCTCCGACAACACCGAGCGCCGCCGCTTCTTCGGCTACCTGAACCTGTTCGTCGCCGCGATGCTGGTCCTGGTGCTGGGCAACAGCTTCGTGACCCTCTACCTCGGCTGGGAGGGCGTCGGCCTGGCGTCCTACCTGCTGATCGGGTTCTGGCAGCACCGCCCGTCGGCGGCGGCCGCGGCCACCAAGGCGTTCGTGATGAACCGGGTCGGCGACGTCGGCCTGGCGCTGGCGATCTTCCTGCTGTTCGCGAACCTCGGCACCACCCAGTACGCGGAGGTCTTCGCCCGCGCCGGTGAGCTCTCGCCGGGCGTGCTGCTGGCGATCACGCTCCTGCTGCTGCTCGGCGCCTGCGGCAAGTCCGGCCAGGTCCCGCTGCAGGCCTGGTTGCCGGACGCGATGGAGGGCCCGACCCCGGTGTCGGCGCTGATCCACGCCGCGACGATGGTCACCGCGGGCGTCTACCTGGTGGCCCGCTCCAACCCGCTGTTCTCGCTCTCGCCCGGCGGGCAGCTGGCCGTCACCGTCGTCGGCGCCGTGACGCTGCTCGTCGGCTGCGTCATCGGGTGCGCCTACGACGACATCAAGAAGGTGCTGGCCTACTCCACGGTCAGCCAGATCGGCTACATGATGCTGGCGGTCGGGCTCGGCCCGGCCGGGTACGCGCTGGGCATCATGCACCTGCTCACCCACGGCTTCTTCAAGGCCGGGCTGTTCCTCGGCGCCGGGTCCGTCATGCACGGCATGAACGACGAGGTCGACATGCGCAAGTTCGGCGGCCTCGCCCGGTACATGCCGATCACCTTCGGCACCTTCGGACTCGGCTACCTGGCGCTGATCGGGTTCCCGTTCCTGTCCGGCTTCTACTCCAAGGACGCCATCATCGAGGCGGCGTTCGGCCAGGAGGGCTGGCGCGGCTGGGTGTTCGGCGGCGCGGCCATGCTCGGCGCGGGCATCACGGCGTTCTACATGACGCGCCTGGTGCTGATGACGTTCTTCGGCGAGAAGCGCTGGAAGGACCTGAAGTCGAGCGACGGCAAGGAATTCCACCCGCACGAGTCCCCGGCGATCATGACCGCGCCGATGATCGTGCTGGCGGTCGGCTCGGTCGCGGCGGGCATGTTCCTGGCCGGCGGCGACCGGCTGGTGACGTTCCTGTCGCCGTCGCTGGGCGAGCTGCAGGAGGCGCACCACACCGCCATCCCGCACGCGCTCATCCCCGTTCTCACGGTGGCGTTCTCGGCGCTGGGCGTGCTGATCGCGTGGCTGGTGGTGGGCCGCAAGCCGGTTCCGGTGCAGCGCCCGGCGAAGGTCTCGCCGGTCGTGCGCGCGGCCCGCGCCGACCTCGGCGGCAACAAGTTCAATGACCTGGTCGCGGTGCGCCCCACTTTCGGCCTGACCAAGGGGCTGCTCGCGGTCGACCGCAAGGGCGTCGACGGCGCGGTGTCCGGCATCGCCGGGCTGCTCACCTTCGCCTCCGGCCGGATGCGCCGCTGGCAGACCGGGTTCGTCCGGTCCTACGCCCTGTCCATGCTCTTCGGCGGCGTCGTGGTGATCGCCGCCTTGATGGCAGTGGGGATCCCGTCATGAAGCCGCCCGTCATGAAGCTGCCCGTCGAGTCCATCCAGCTCCGGGAGGAGATCCGATGACCCTGCTGCTCGCCCTGGTGCTGCTGCCCATCGTCGGGTCGGTCGTCGTGGCCCTGCTGCGCGGCAACACCGGCGCGGCGAAGTGGGCCGCGCTCGGGTTCTCCCTCGCCGAGCTGGTGATCGCGGTGGCCGCCTGGTTCGCCTACGACCCGGCCGGGCCCCGGTTGCAGCTGACCAGCTCGATCCCGTGGATCCCGTCGTTCGACATCAACCTGTCGTTCGGCGTCGACGGCATCGCGCTGGTGATGATCGTGGTCATCGCCGTGCTCACCCCGCTGGTGCTGGGCTACAGCTGGGGCGAGCGGCTGCCCGAGGGGCGCACGCACGGCGGGTTCTTCTCGCTGCTGCTGCTGGAGCAGGCGTTGACCGTCGCGGTGTTCGCCGCCACCGACGTGTTCCTGTTCTACGTGCTCTTCGAGATCATGCTGATCCCGATGTACTTCCTCATCGGCGGCTACGGCGGTGAGAACCGCACCTACGCCGCGGTGAAGTTCTTCCTGTACTCGTTCCTCGGCGGCCTGATCATGCTGGCCTCGGCGATCGGCGCCTACAGCTACAGCGCGCAGGTCACCGGCGAGGGCACCTTCGACTGGGCCAAGCTCGTCCCGATCCTGTCCGACGCCCCGGTGAACGTGCAGATCTGGCTGTTCCTGGGCTTCTTCGTCGCGTTCGCGATCAAGGCGCCGCTGATCCCGTTCCACACCTGGCTGCCGGACGCCGCGCAGCAGGCGCCGATCGGCGTCGCGGTGATCGTGGTCGGCGTGCTCGACAAGGTCGGCACCTTCGGGTTCCTGCGCTACAGCCTGCCGCTGACCCCGCAGGCCTCGCAGCAGCTGGCACCGCTGGTGCTGGTGCTGGCGGTGATCGGCGTGCTCTACGGCTCGCTGCAGGCGTTCGGGCAGACCGACCTGAAGCGCTTCGTCGCCTACGTGTCCATCGCGCACTTCGGCTTCATCGCGATGGGGATCTTCGCGTTCACCAGCCAGGCCCAGGTCGGGTCGGCGTCGTACATGGTCAACCACAGCGTCGCCACCGGCATGCTGATCCTGGTCATCGGCATGGTCATCGCGCGCGGCGGGTCGACCTGCATCGCCGACTACGGCGGCATGGCGAAGGTGACCCCGCTGCTGGCGGGCAGCTTGCTCATCGCCGGTCTGAGCACCCTGTCGCTGCCGGGGACGAACTCCTTCGTCAGCGAATTCCTCGTGCTCGTCGGGTCTTTCGCAACCCGACCGGTGTACGCGACGCTGGCCACGATCGGCATGGTGCTGGCCGCGGTCTACGTGCTGCGGCTGTACCAGCGCACCATGCAGGGCCCGGTGCGCGGCGACGCGCTGCTGGGCACCGCGGGCGGCCCGGGAGCGGTCACCGACCCGAATCGCGAAGGCGCGCACCGGCTCCGGTTCGCCGACCTCGGCGCCCGGGAGGTCGCCGTGCTGGCCCCGTTGATCGTGCTGATCGTCGGGCTCGGCGTGTACCCGAAGCCGGTGCTGGACGTGATCAACCCGTCGGTCGCGGCAACCATGAGCGAGGTCGGCGTCACCGACCCCGTGACCTCGCAGGGAGGTAACTGACAGTGGGAGCGTTCATGGGAGTGACCGCCGGCTTCCCGAGCCAGCTGGGGCACGTCGAGGTCCCGCCGATCGACTACGCGGCGATCGCGCCGGTGCTGGTGATCCTGGGCGCCGCGTGCCTGGCGATCCTGGTCGAGGCGTTCCTGCCCCGGCACCAGCGGTGGTCGGTGCAGGTCGGGCTGAGCCTGGTCGCGATCGTCGTCGCCGGTGTCGCCCTGGCCGTCTTCGCGCGGTCCGCGGGCACCGGGGTGACCACGCTGTCGGACTCGCTGGCCGTCGACCCGCCGACGCTGTTCCTGTGGGGCACGCTGCTGGCGCTCGGCCTGGGTTCGGTGCTGCTGATCGCCGACCGCTCGGTGGAACCGGGCGGTGCGTTCGTGGCCGAGGCGACCCCGGCCGAGGGCCCGGGGACGATGAGCCGCGCCGCCGCGTCGGCGGCCGGGATGCGCACCGAGGTCTTCCCGCTGGCCCTGTTCTCGCTCGGCGGGATGATGGTGTTCTGCGCGGCCAACGACCTGCTGACGATGTTCATCGCGCTCGAGGTGCTGAGCCTGCCGCTGTACCTGATGTGCGGGCTGGCCAAGCGCCGCCGGCTGCTGTCGCAGGAGTCGGCCGTGAAGTACTTCCTGCTCGGCGCGTTCGCCTCCGCGTTCTTCCTCTACGGCCTCGCGCTGCTCTACGGCTACGCGGGTTCGGTGAAGCTGCAGGCGATCGCCGACGCCACCGCCGGCTCGGAGCGGTCGGACACGCTGCTGTTCGCCGGTCTCGGCCTGCTGCTGGTGGGCCTGCTGTTCAAGGCCTCCGTCGGCCCGTTCCACACCTGGACCCCGGACGTCTACCAGGGCGCCCCGACCTCGGTGACCGGTTTCATGGCGGCCTGCACCAAGGTCGCGGCGTTCGGCGGCATCCTGCGCGTGCTGCAGGTGGCCTTCGAGGCCTCCAGCTGGGAGTGGCGCGGCGTGGTGTGGACGATCGCCGTGGTGTCCATGGTCATCGGCGTGGTGCTGGGCCTGACCCAGCGCGACATCAAGCGGATGATCGCCTACTCGTCGGTGGCGCACGCCGGGTTCATGCTGCTCGGAGCCCTCGCGCTGTCCGACCGGGGGCTCGCGGCGACGCTGTTCTACCTGCTGGCCTACGGCTTCACCACGATCGCCGTGTTCGGTGTGATCAGCCTCGTGCGGCGCTCCGACGGTGAGGCAACTCACCTTTCGGACTGGGCAGGTCTGGCAAAGCGGTCACCCCTCGTTGCCTGGGTGTTCACGTTCCTGCTGCTCGCCCTCGCGGGCATCCCCATGACCAGCGGTTTCGTCGGGAAGTTCGTGGTCTTCGAGGCCGCGCTGACCGACGGGATGGCCCCGCTGGTCGTGGTGGCCCTGGTGGCCAGTGCGGTTGCGGCCTTCTTCTACCTTCGTGTCATCGTGCTGATGCACTTCCAAGAACCGGCTGCGGACGGCCCCACCGTCAGCGTGCCGGGTGCGTTCACGACGGCGGCGATCACGCTGGGCGTGGTCGTGACGCTGTTGCTGGGCGTGTTGCCGACGTTGGCCCTGGACTGGGCGAACGTCGGTGGCTTCGTGTCGTAGAGTGCTCGCCCGTAGGGCGATCGTGGGGGAGCGAAGGCGACGGTGACGTGAGCAGGCCAGCGGATGACCCGATCAGTGAACTGACGGCAGGTGGGTCGGGTGGTTTCCAGATCACCGACGCCGCGTTGGCCGACTCGGTCAAGCAGGGCATGGCGCGCGTCGAGCAGCTGCTGCACCACGAGGTGCGCAGCGACCTCGACTTCGCCACGCGCACGTCGCTCCACCTGGTGGACGCGGGCGGCAAGCGGTTCCGGCCGCTGTTCGTGCTGCTCGCCGCCCAGTTCGGCGACCCCGCGGCGGACGAGGTGATCAAGTCCGGCGCCGTGGTGGAGATGATCCACCTTGCGACGCTCTACCACGACGACGTGATGGACGAGGCCACCATGCGGCGGGGTGCGACCAGCGCCAACGCCCGCTGGGACAACTCGGTCGCGATCCTCACCGGCGACTTCCTGTTCGCCAAGGGCTCCCAGCTCATCGCCGACCTCGGCGCCGAGGCCGTTCGCCGGATGGCGATCACCTTCGAGGCGCTGGTCACCGGGCAGATGCGGGAGACCGAGGGCGTCCGCGACGGCGAGGACGCCGTCGACTTCTACCTCAAGGTGATCTACGAGAAGACCGGTTCGCTGATCGCGACCGCCGGTCGCTTCGGCGCCTGGTTCTCCGGGGCCGACGAGGCGACCGTCGAGTCGCTGGAGCGCATCGGCAAGCTGATCGGGACCGGGTTCCAGATCTCCGACGACATCATCGACATCGCTTCGCCGTCGAAGGAGTCCGGCAAGACCCCGGGCACCGACCTGCGCGAGGGCGTCAAGACGCTGCCGATGCTGTACGCCCTGGCCGACGAGAACTGCTCGCCGCGACTGCGGGACCTGCTCTCCCGCCCGCTGTCCTCCGACGCCGAGGTCGCCGAGGCCCTGGAGCTGCTGCGCGGGAGCAGCGGTCTGGAGCGGACCCGCGGCACGCTGCAGGAGTTCGCCGACGACGCGCGCAAGGAACTCGCCTCGCTGCCCGACGTGCCGGCCCGCGAGGCGCTGTCCTCGCTGGTCGACTACGTGGTCGCGCGCACCTGGTGAGCCGTCTCGTGATCTGCGTCGTCCCGTGACCTGCGCCGTCCCGTGATCTGGGTTGTCCCGTGTTGTGGGCCGCATCGTGAGCCGGCTGTTGTCTTGAACTTGCCGCGTGCGTCACGAGCGGGTCAAAGAGGTACCGGGGCGCGTCGGACGCGTGGTAGGAACCCGAGGATGACCGGCGGTGCCGCTGGAACCCCGGAGGAGGGACGTCACTCGTGATCACCTGGCTGTTCACCCAGGTGTGGCTGTGGAGCCTCGCCGCATTTCTGCTGGGTGCGTTCATCACCTGGCTGCTGTTCGTCCGGCCGCTGCGCCGCCGCCTGAAGGCGGAGCTGGCCAGGCCGCTGTACGCGGAGCCCGTGTACGACGAGCCCGTGTACGACGAGCGGGTCTACGAGGACGCCGCCCACGTCGACGACCGCTTCCGGGACGACCACTTCCGGGACGAGCACCACCCGGACGACGGCTACGCGGGCGAGGAGTACGCGGACGATCGGACGGTCGCGCACCAGCCCGCTCCGCTGGACCTGCTGGAGCAGCCGCGCCAGTGGGAGCCGCCGGAGGAGCAGCAGGACGAGTGGGACCGCAGGCCCCGCCCGTGGGTGTCGCCGGAGACGCTGCGCTCCGCCCCCACCGGGACCCAGCGCCTGCCCGAGCCCGACCCGGAGCCCCAGACGGAATCGGATCCCCAGCCGGACCCGGAGCCCCAGCCGGACGCGGTGGTCGAGGCGGATCTCGAACCGTCGGGTGACAACACCTGGTTCCGCAATCCCGAGGCCGAGGAGGCCCGGGGCGAGACGCGGCCGTCGCAGTTCCCGCCGGGGGCCGACGAGGAGGACTCCGGGCAGCTCTCGGGTCAGCTGCGCTCGCTGTTCGAGCCGGAATCCGCGGGTGGGGCGCAGGAGCCGTACACGCCGCCGGTCGGCGCCGACGCCACCCAGGTCATCCCGGCCGTGCCCCGCGAGCAGGACGCGTCCGCGCAGGTCACCGGCAGCCTCGACGACGCAGGGGCGCCCGCCGCGGCACCGCTGCCGAAGCGGACGCCGCAGCCGCGCCCCGAGATGGCGCACACGGCTCAGGACGACCCGGCTCGCGACGACTCCGGCCGCGCCGACGTTCCGCAGATCCCGGAATCGCTGCGCAGGCACGTCGCGGACGGTAGGCCGCTGCCGAAGGCGGACGAGAGCACGGGCGACCCGGCGGAGATCAAGCTCGTCGACAACCCGGACGAGTCGTCCCCGCTGCCCCGCCGGACCCCGGGCGCGGGTCCGCACCCCGGCCGCGACGCGAAGTGGGAGACCCCGTCGGAGTCGCCCAAGCAGGGGTCGCCCAATCAGGAGTTGCCGAAGCCCGAGCCCGCCAAGCCGGAGTCCTCCTCCGGTCCGATGATCAAGGGCCACTCGGCGTCCCGGAAGTACCACAGCCCGGAGTCGCCCGAGTACGACCAGATCACCGCCGACGTCTGGTTCCGGACCCCGTCCGACGCCGAGATCGCGGGGTTCGAGCCCTGGCACAGGTGAGCCCCCGCAGGGGCTCAGGCGGGCCGGGGTTCACTCGGCCTGCTGGGGCTGGCGTTCGAGCAGGCGGGACAGCACGACCGTCGAGACCGTGCGGGAGACGAAGTCGACCTCGCGGAGCCGTTCCATCGCCTCCTCCAGGTGGTGGATGTCGGCCGCGCGCAGGTGCACGATCGCGTCCGCCTGCCCGGACACGGTGTAGGCGGCGATGACCTCCGGCAGCGGTTCGAGGCCGGTGCGGATCCGGTGCGCGGGGACGTTGCCGTGGCAGTGGACCTCCACGAACGCCTCGGTCCCCCAGCCCAGCGCCTCCGGGTCGACCACGGCGGTGAACCCCTGCAGAACGCCCTGGTCGAGCAGCTTGTCCACCCGTCGTTTCACCGCGGGCGCGGAGAGCCCCACGTCGGACCCGATCTCCGCGTAGCTCGCGCGCGCGTCCGCGACCAGGCGCGAAATGATTCGTTGATCCAGGGCATCCATGCGCAACATTCTGCCGCATATCGCGAACGGAGCGGCGTTGATGGTCGGTATCAACACCGCTTAGATTTCGATTCATGACGGCAACAGCGGCGCGACCCGCCGACACGTTCGCGGCCGAACAGGCCACCGCACGCCACTTCCTGATGTGCCCGCCCACGTACTTCACCGTCGAGTACGTGATCAACCCGTGGATGAACCCGGACGAGCCGGTGGACGCGGAACTGGCGATGGCGCAGTGGGAGGAGCTCAAGAACACCTATCTCCGGCTCGGCCACACCGTGGACACCATCGAGCCGCAGCCGGGCCTGCCCGACATGGTCTTCGCCGCCAATTCGGGGACCGTCATCGAGGGCCGCGTGCTGGGATCGAGGTTCCGCGCGCCGGAGCGGGCCGCCGAGGCCGAGCACTTCCGCCGCTGGTTCGTCGCGCACGGCCACCGCGACCTGGTGATGCCGACGCGGATCAACGAGGCGGAGGGTGATTTCGCCTGGACCGGCGAGGTGCTGCTGGCCGGGACGGGGTTCCGCACCGATCCCGCGGCGCACGCCGAGGCGCAGGAGGCGCTGGGGGTGCCGGTCGTCTCGCTCACCCTCGTCGACGAGCGCTACTACCACCTGGACACGGCGCTGTTCGTGCTGGACAAGGGGCCGAACGCGCAGATCGCCTACTACCCGGAGGCGTTCTCGGAGGGCTCCCGGCGGGTGCTGGCCCGGATGTTCCCGGACGCGGTGATCGCCGACGCGGCCGACGCCGCCTGCCTGGGCCTCAACGGCGTCTCCGACGGCCGTCACGTGGTGCTGCCGGTCGAGGCGACGGGACTGGCCAAGCAGCTGGAGGACCGGGGCTACGAGGTGATCGGGCTCGACATGTCGGAGCTGCGCAAGTCCGGTGGCGGCCCGAAGTGCTGCACGCTGGAGCTGCACTCCTGAACCGCGGCCCCGTGTGATCGGCCGAGACGGCCGCGCAAGAGCGTTGCGCGGCCGTCCGCCGCGCCGTCATTCCATGACGGCCTGAACGCCGAGCTCGATGTTGATCGTGGGGCCGACGACCGCGATGCCCTTGGCGAGGGTGGCCTGCCAGTTCACCGAGTAGTCCTCGCGCCGCAGGACGGCCTTGGCATCGCACGCGACCCGCAGGTCACCGTCGAAGCCCGGGCCCTGGAACCTGCGCTGCCCCAGGTATGAGGTCTCCAGGTCGACGGGGCTGGTGGTGCCGCGCAGCGTGAGCCGGCCGCTGACGTTCCAGCGGTCCGCGCGCAGGTGGGTCAGCCGTTCGCTGCGGAACAGGACCTTCGGGTGCGACTCGACGTCGAGGAAGTCCGCGGACCGCAGGTGGTCGTCGCGCATCTTCACGCCGGTGTCGATGGAGGCCGCCTCCATGACGACCTCGATCTGGGAGTCCTCGAACCTGGGCGCGACCTCGATCACGCCGTCGAACTCGCGGAACTCCCCGTGGATCTTGGACATCCCGATGTGCTGGGCGACGAACCGGATCTCCGTGTGGTACGGGTCGAACCGGTAGCGGCCGGGCTGCGGGAGCTGCAGCGAGTCATCGGGTTCCAGGCCGAGGTTGCCGAGCGGGGTGTGCTGGTTGACCTGCACCTGGATGCGGGTGCTGTACCGGCGGTAGCCGCCGGAGGCGACGGACAGCCGGTGCGTGCCGGGCGAGACCGCGAGCGCGAAGCCGCCGTAGGAGTCGGTCTGCGACTCTCCGATAACCTGATTCAGCCGGTCGACGACGGTGACGCTCGCGCCGGGGAGGAGCGCACCGCGTTCGTCGTGCACCTGACCGCTCACCAGACCGCTGTCCAGTGGCGTCGGGTGGAGGGAGAATCCCCCGCCGCGTGGGGAGCGCGCCGGGGTGCCCTCGCTGGCCGACCAGAGTCGGCGCAGCTTGGCGAAAACCATTGAGAATCCCTTCTGAACATCCTCCGTTGGGGGGAAGCGGAGGATGATTTTCGGTGTCATCCGCTAGAACTTTCAGCCTAGATCGAAGCACGATTTCATCCGATCGGTGGGCGGAGTTGCATTCCGCACATCCGTTCAGCGGAACCACTCGCCGCGCCCGCGCGTTTTCCAGTTGAATCACAGGCGGAGGCAGAGGTGCACAGTCATTTCAACGGTCTGAAAACCGCGGTGCTGCTCGGCGGTATGAGCGCGCTGGTGCTGCTGGTCGGCGCGATCTTCGGTCGGGCCGGTCTGGTCATCGCGCTGGTCGTGGCGCTGGGCATGAACGGGTACGCCTACTTCAACTCGGCGAAGATGGCGTTGCGCTCGATGCGAGCACGGCCGGTGTCGGAGGCCGAGCAACCGGCGATGTACCGGATCGTGCGCGAGCTCGCGACGTCGGCGCGGCAGCCGATGCCCGCCCTCTACGTCAGCCCCACCCGGGCTCCGAACGCGTTCGCGACCGGCCGCAACCCGCGCAACGCCGCGGTGTGCTGCACGCAGGGAATCCTGGAGCTGCTCGACGAGCGCGAGCTGCGCGCGGTGCTCGGCCACGAGCTCTCCCACGTCTACAACCGCGACATCCTGATCTCCAGCGTGGCCGGCGCGCTGGCCAGCGTCGTGACCTTCCTGGCGAACTTCGGGATGTTCTTTGGCATGTTCGGCGGCAACGACGAGGATCGGCCGAACCCGTTCGCGATGCTGCTGGTGGCCCTGGTCGGCCCGATCGCGGCGGCCGTGGTGCAGATGGCGGTGAGCCGGTCCCGCGAGTACCAGGCCGATGCGTCGGGCGCCCAGCTCACGGGTGACCCGCTGGCCCTGGCCTCAGCGCTGCGACGGCTGGAGAAGGGCACGCAGGCGGCCCCGCTGGCCCCGGAACCGCAGCTGGTCTCGCAGTCGCACCTGATGATCGCCAACCCGTTCCGCCCGGGCGAGCGCCTGGCGAAGATGTTCTCCACGCACCCGCCGATGGCGGAGCGGATCTCCCGGCTGGAGGGCATGGCGGGACGTCAGCTGCCGCCGATCCGCTGACTCAGGCACCCGCTTTGCGGGCGACCTCCATCACGTATTCGCCGTAGCCGGACTTGGCCTGCTTGGCACCGAGCTCGTAGCAGGCCTCGGCGGTGATGAAGCCCATCTTGAGCGCGATCTCCTCCAGGCAGGCGATCCGCACGCCGGTGCGGTGCTCCAGCACCTGCACGAACTGCCCGGCTTCCAGCAGCGAGTCGTGGGTGCCGGTGTCCAGCCAGGCGAAACCCCGGCCCAGCTCGGTCAGGTGCGCGCGGCCTTCCCGCAGGTAGGCGAGGTTGACGTCGGTGATCTCCAGCTCGCCTCGCGCCGACGGGGTGAGTCCCTTGGCGATGTCGACGACGGCGTTGTCGTAGAAGTAGAGCCCGGTGATCGCCATGTTCGACCGGGGCTCGGCGGGCTTCTCGACGATCGACAGCAGCTTGCCGCTGTCGTCGACCTCGCCCACGCCGTAGCGCTGCGGGTCCCGCACGGGATAGCCGAACAGGGTGCATCCGAGCAGGTCGCGGGCGCAGTTGCGGAGGATCCCGGAGAAGCCTTGGCCGTAGAAGATGTTGTCGCCGAGCACCAGCGCCACCGGTTCGTCGGCGACGAAGTCGGATCCGATCACGAAAGCCTCGGCCAGCCCGTTGGGCTGGGGCTGCTCGGCGTAGGAGATGTCCAGCCCGAACTGCGAGCCGTCGCCCAGCAAGCGCCGGAACAGCGGCAGGTCCGAGGGCGTGGAGATCAGCAGCACCTCGCGGATCCCGGCCAGCATCAGCACCGAGATCGGGTAGTAGATCATCGGCTTGTCGTAGACGGGGAGGAGCTGCTTCGACACCGCCTGGGTGAGCGGGTGCAACCGCGTCCCGCTCCCGCCGGCCAGCACGATCCCCTTCACACAAGCCTCCACTGAACCTCTAGTCGCACCGGCTCGTCCGGCGGACGAACCCTCGCACGAGGGTAGCCAGCGCGGAGGCCCGCGGTCGGGCCCGAGCCCGTGCGAGGTGTTCCGTGGCACGAACCCGCCACGCGCGTGCCGGTCCGAGCGCGAAGAGGCCCGTTCCGCCGGTCGGTCCGGCGGAACGGGGCCAGAGGTGCCAGGGGGTTACCGGTAGTTCTCGAACTGCAGCGCCACGTCGAAGTCGGAGGACTTCAGCAGCGAGATGACCGCCTGCAGGTCGTCCTTCTTCTTGCCGGACACCCGCAGTGCGTCGCCCTGGATCTGCGCCTGAACGCCCTTGGGACCCTCGTCGCGGACCTTCTTGGAGATCTTCTTCGCGATGTCCTGCGAGATGCCCTGCACGATCTTGCCGGTGACCTTGTAGATCTGGCCGGAGCTCGCCGGCTCGCCCATGTCCAGGGCCTTCAGCGAGATGTTCCGCTTGATCAGCTTTTCCTTGAAGACGTCGATCGCGGCCTTGCAGCGCTCCTCGGTCTCCGACTCCAGGACGACGGCGTCCTCGCCGGACCAGGAGATCTTGGTCCCGGTGCCCCGGAAGTCGAACCGGTTGGCGAGCTCCTTGGCCGCCTGGTTCAGCGCGTTGTCCACCTCCTGGTGATCCACCTTGCTGACCACGTCGAAGGACGGGTTTGCCACCTTGACTACCTCCCAAGTGCGCGCTGTTCAGGTCTGACTGAACACGCTACCGGGGGCCGAGCAGGTCCCACTTGTTACCCGCGATGTCGCGGAACACCACCACCCGCCCGTACGGCTCGCTCCGGGGCTCGCCGAGGAACTCCACCCCGGCCTCGACCATCCGCCGGTGCTGCCCGTCGAAGTCGTCCACCTGCAGGAAGAACCCCACCCGGCCTCCGGTCTGGTTCCCCGTGGCGGCGACCTGCGCGTCCCCGTCGGCCTGCGCCAGCAGCAACCCGCTCTCGGCGTTCGGCGGCCGCACCACGACCCACCGCTTGGCCCGCCCGTCGTTGGTCAGCGAAGGGGAATCCTCCACCAACTCGAACCCCAGAACGCCGACGAAGAACTCGATCGCCAAGTCGTAGTCGTCCACCACGAGAGAAACCAGGGAGATCCGCATCCGGTCATCCTCGCTCACAACCCGAACGCGCCGCCCCGGACGAGGATCGTCAAGCCGATGACGATCAGCACCGCGGGCAGCGCGAAGTGACCCCAGCGGGAGAGCGTGCGAGCGATCATCGGGCGGGTGGCGAGGTACCTGCCCGTCGCGCACCACACCGCGACCAGGCTCAGGAAAACGCTGGTGAACACGGCCATGCCACCGGTTCCGGCGGTGGCGAACACGGGCACGTACACGCCGATGTTGTCGCCACCGCCGGCGAAGGTCACCGCTGCCACCGCGGACGCGCTCGGACCACCACCGGACGCGGGCACCTCGCCCTCGTCGTCGCGATCCCGCCACGCGCTCCAGCCGGCCCGAATCCCCAGCGCGACCGGCAGCAGGCCGAGGTAGGGGATGAAGGCTGCGGGAAGCAGCTCCGCCCCCAACGCCCCGACCACCGCGACGGCCAGGATCGCCCCGAACCCGAGGTACTGACCGACCGCGATCCGCAGCGCACCACCCGGCCCGGTGACCTGCCCGTAGAACAACGCCAGTACCAGCAGGTCATCGACGTTCGTCACGGCGAACATCCCGACCGCCTCAACCACCACACCCAAACCCACCCGCGCACCTCCCACCGAAAACCCGCCGCGAGAGCTTAACGGGTGAACTCACCACCTATTCGCATGTACGTTCGACAGCCCTGTTGGGGTTTTCCCAAGAGGGCCGCCTGCACTCCTGTTTGAGCGGCGCGGGCTTGATCTCCAGTTAACTCGAAGTTCTAGCGTCGTGGTGTACCTGATCGAAGAGGAGGCCGGTGACCATGAACGACGTGCGACCGAACCTGAACGACCCCGCGGCGCAGGCCGTTGCGGAGGCTGTGGTGGGGAGTTTCGCCGCCGAGCTGCAGAAGGGGCTCGACAGCGGCGACGCGGACGTCTACGACCGCTCGTTCGCCGCGGACGTGATGTGGGGCAGCCCGTACGGCGCGACCCTGGACAGGTTCGAGGAGCTGTCCGCCGCGCACCACCGGCTGATGGCCGCGGCCGTCGCACCGCGGTCGCGGTTCGAGGTCGTCAACGTGCTCGCCCCGGCACCCGGCGTCGCGGTCGCGCACATCCGCAGGCAGGCGCTGGACGGCACGGGCTTCTCGGAGATGGCGCTCTACACGCTGATCGAGCGAGACGGCCGCTGGTGGCTGGCCGCCGCCCAGAACACCCCGATCGCCCAACCCCCATCGAGCTGAACCCATCGCCGAGCGCTCCTGTCCAGCTGGCCAGGAGCGCTCGGCGACGACGAACCCGCGAGCCCGGACGTGGCGTGATCGGGGCTCGGCGGTGCAGGAGGAGAGGTCGTGCCAGTCGCTGAAACTCCCGGCTTCGCCTCGGGAAGGTTGGCCGGAAGTACTAGATCACGTGGCCGTTGAGCCGATCCCGTTCCCGCAGCCGCTCCATAGCTTGGTGTCCGACCGGATTTGCGGGAACGTCAGGAGGATCGGACATGGTCAAGCCCGGCAAGGTCGGATGGGGCGGAGCGGCGTTGGCGATCGTGCTCACCACGGCATTGGCGCCACCGGCATCGGGGATCATCGGCGGGCACGACGCCACGGCGGAGTACCCGTTCATGGTGAGCGTTCTCAAGGACGGGCACCACTACTGCGGTGCGTCTCTGATCAAACCGGACTGGATCGTGACCGCCGGGCACTGCACGGTGAACCTCGATCCGCAGCAGCTGTCGGTGCGAGTCGGCGACCGCGACCGCACGAAGGGCGAGGAAGCAGAGGTCACCGAGGTCATCGCGCACCCGAACTTCTCCTACGAGCCGTTCCACGACGACGTGGCGGTGATGAAGCTGGATCACCCGGTGAACGCGCAACCCATCGAGGTCGCCGCCGATCCCGGACCGGAAGGCACCGCCACCCGGATTCTCGGTTGGGGCATGACCTGCGAGGACGGCAGCGAGTGCCCGGACGTGCCGATCGTGCTGCAGGAATTGGACACCGAGCTCGTCGCAGACGACCGGTGCAGCGAGAACTACAACCCGGACAACGAGCTGTGCACCGACAGCCCCACCGAGAACGCTCAGGCGTGCATGCTCGACTCCGGTGGGCCGCAGATCAAGGGACGCCCCGGGCAGTGGGAGCTGATCGGGGCGACCAGCCGCGACGGTGACGCCAACCCGCAGTGCGCGACCGGCCCGGGGATCTACACCGACCTGACCGCCCACCGGGATTGGATCAACCGCACCACCGCGGGTTGATCCCCGCTGCCGGTCCCGGGGACGTGCCTGGGACCGGCACTCGAACAGCATCCGCTTGACGGCCGGCAAATCAGCCAGCATCGCCTTCGGCGACCACCGTTGCCGCCGCCGACATCGTTCGGGGCGAGGAGGACCTGCTGAGCATCGCCGTCCGGCACGGCTACGGCTCCAGCGAGGCGTTCGGTCGCGCGTTCCGGGCGGTGCACGGCGCCGGGCCTGGTGACGTGCGCCGAGACGGAGGCCCCCTGCGATCACAACCGCAGCTCAGGTTCTGCCCTTGGTGCTGCCGCACAAATGCGGTATGGGCTGGTGCTATTGTGGTTGCAACAGCGAAACTGGTTCGCTTGTGGAGATTGAAGGAGGTGAGTTGATGACTGTCGTGGAGACGACCGCTGTGCGCGGTGCCCGGATCATCCTCACTTCCCGGGCCTCGTCCTGACCTTCGTCTGCCTTCCTCCTTCGTAGGAGCGCTTGCGGCACGCCTGTCGTCCGGCGAGGCCCCCGATCAAGGGTCTCCACGTTGTTTCATCAACCCACTTCACGCCAACCTGCACTCTCCCGTGAGCGCGTCCTGACTCTGGCCGACTACGGCTGGGGCTGCTGCCGCTGCCACACGGCGGGGTGCAGCTGGACACCCCTGGCCTGTGTGGCGTCGGCCTGCACGAGGCTGACGAGGGCCTGGACCAGACCTTCGCTGAGATCACCGAGCTGGCGCAGGACTACCGCTTCGCGGACTGCGCCCATTCCGCCGAGCCGGGTTGCGCGGTGCTGTCCGTCATCGAGGGACTGCCATCTCACCCGGCGGCGCCTGGACAGCTACTACCGGCTGCAGCGGAAGAACACCTATGCCGCCGCCCGCACCGACGCGCGGTTGCGCGCCGAGCTTGAGCGGCCGAAGAAGCAGATCGCACGCCGAGTGCGCGCCCTCAAGAAATCCCCGCACTTCAAGTCATGACGGAAAGGAATCAGGTCGTGGACCTTCCTCGCATCTTCACCATCCGCGAGAGCGGTCATCGCATCCACAACCCGCTGAGCGCGGACAAGTTGGCCGCGCTGGGCGAATCGCTTCGCCTCGCCCCCGGGACACGGGTGCTCGACCTAGCCAGCGGCTCGGGCGAGATGCTGTGCACTTGGGCGCGTGACCTCGGCTTCACCGGCACCGGGGTGGACATCAGCACGGTCTTCACCGAGCACGCTCAAGCTCGCGCTGCCGAACTCGGCGTCGCTGACCGGGTCGAGTTCATCCACGGTGACGCCGCAGGGCATGTCGCGGACGAGCCCGTCGATCTGGCCGCCTGCGTCGGCGCCACCTGGATCGGAACCGGCGTCGCCGGAACGGCCGAACTGCTCGAGCGCAGTCTCCGTCCCGGAGGGCTGATGCTGATCGGCGAGCCGTACTGGCGGCAGACCCCTCCGGACGAGGAGACCGCCAAGGCATGCCACGCGACGTCCATCGCCGATTTCCTGCTCCTCCCGGAACTGATCGAGCAGTTCCAGGAACTCGGGTACGACGTCGTGGAAATGATGCTGGCCGACCAGGACAGCTGGGACCGCTACGCCGCGGCCCAGTGGCTCAACATGCGCCGCTGGCTGGACCGGAACCCGGACGACGAACTCGCCCCCGAGGTGCGGGAAGAGCTCAACACCGAGCCCGCCCACTACTCCCGTTACGGGCGTGAGTACCTCGGCTGGGGCGTCTTCGCCCTCATGAAGCGCTGACGAGCACAGTCCCGCGCGGGCCCAGACGCCATCCCGTCCGGGCCCGCGCGGGACATGACCACTGATCGACCACCGCCAGTCGCACCGAGCCGGTAGCCGCCGCACGCAGCAGTACAACGCGAAACGGCCCCCTGATCGCTTGTGCGCTGATCAGGGGGCCGTCTCGGAGTGCCGGGTGGAGGATTCGAACCTCCGAAGGCAATGCCGGCTGATTTACAGGCTCTCGGCCAGATGGCTCCTGAACAGGCTTTTACTCCCGGCTTCGGCTGTTTGGACGTGCATTTGGCGTAGATGGCCCCCCGATGACTCCTGTGGGGCGTCGGCAGGGTCCCTCATGTCTTCTCTGAGGCTGAGGAGTCGCCTGACGGCCCTGGCGGGCGTTAAGGGCTCGGCGGTAGCCAGCGAGAGCGTCAGTCAGGCTATGGCGAGCTGTCTTTGCCACCGACTCGTCCTGTGAGTCGGAGCACAGGCGGGCGCTCAATCCATCGGATGCTGCTGCTGCCCGCAGGCGACACCGTTCGACCTCGTTCATAAGAGCATCGTGGTGTAGGGAACGTCCTCCCGAACGAGCTACCCGGCGGCTGTGAGAACGAGCAAGCGGCTGGCGGCAGTTCTCCAGCCACGGTCCATTCCGCTCGCCTGATCACAGCGCCTCGCCCTGCTCAGGCGCGGGGGAAAGGCCGAGGGCTTCGCGCACCGCGGCGATATCGTCGTCGCTGACCTGGCGGCGGGCGGTGGCGTAGGACAGGTCTGCGGCCTTGGCCAGGGTGTGCCAGCTGTAGCCGGGCTGGGTGCCGCCGGTGAAGTGTCGGCCGTAGGCCAACAGCTCGCGGATGAGCCGCTCGGCTTGTTGGCGCTGGTCGGCCGCAGTGCTCAGCGCGGCAAGCAGCTCGTCGTCGTCGGTGGCATCGACCAGGGCCTGCAGGTTCTCGGCGTAGTCTTCGCGGCGTTCCTGCGCCTCGATGGCGGCGTCGTCGAAGAACTCTGTGGGTGTGACCTCGCCTTCCCGGGGGTGCGGGTGGGCGATGCGGGCGATGTCGTTGATCCGGTTCGTCATGCGTTCATTATGGCCCATGTTATTCAAAATGAACAGAGGTATCCATAATGAACAGCTCGCGATATCGAGCCTGCGGCCGCTGGGATGCAGGTCCGGGCTGATCAACTCCCGTGTGGTGGCCTGCACCTCCTGTGGTTGATATGTGTATGACCTGCGGCGATGCTCGGCGAGCCGAGGGCTGGGCCGTTGCCAGGTGGGTTCTTGTGTTGACACTTCAGAAGTTGTTCTGAAGTATGGAGGTGTGACTACGACGGTTTCGTTCTCTCAGTTGCTCCGTTCGCCTAGTGAGGTGGTCAGCAAGCTTGAGGCTGGCGACGTGCTGCTCGATCGGCGGGACGGCGAGACCTTGCGCCTGTCCAAGGCCAAGGAGGCACAGCAGGAGATTGACACCCTGCAGGCTCTGGCGCAGTTGATCGCTTCCTCGCTCGATGATGAGGCCTGCGACCGCCTCGCCGACAAGCTGGAGCTGTCTTTCCCGTGGATCGCCTTCCTGCCCGACTCTCGCCGCCGCGAGTTCGTGGGGCAGTTCCTGCGCGTCGCGCGGGCGTGTGCCTCGGTAGGCCGGTTCGAGCGGTTGACCATCGTCCTTAACTCGTGGCGTGCAACCGCGGAAGCCTACGCCGATCCGGCAGTAACCCCGGATGGCTCCGATCTCGAGTACCTGGACGAGGCGGCGGGCGTCGACGACCCTCGCGTGGATGAGTAAGAAGACGCGGGTCGAGCGTCCGCTCAAGCGCGTCGAGTACGAGCTCGTGTTCATCACGCGTGAAGCCCAACAAGGCTGGCAGGACTGCCTGGCGACGGCCCGCAACGCCACCGTAGAAGCGTGGGAACGTCTCACGACCGCGCCCACGCACGAGGACAAACGCCAGTACCGCCTCCACGCCGACTACGCCACGGGCACCTACCAGGGGGAGACCTACGAGCGCTGGCAGTACAAGATCACCAACGGTGGGCGAATCTGGTACTTCGTCCAACCAACCCCAGAAGGCAAGGTCGCCGGACGGGTTCTGCTGGAACGCTGTAAGACCGGGCACCCCAAAGAAACCGAGCGCTAGCAGGACTGCTGGAGTCGAAACGGCGACACCACCGCGATGCCGCCAGCGTCCTCCCCAGAATCACTGGTCCCGAGAGCACCACGCGGAAGATCGGTTATGGGTGGTGATCACTGGTGAGCGAGGTGGTGATCATCGTGGGGTGGTGGTGACTCACCACGGGTCACCGTGGTGAGGGGAAGGGTGACCGCAGTGCGGCCACGGGGAGGCACGTTCGAGGCAACCGAGGGGCAACCGGCGGCGGTGTGACCAGGCTCAACGAAGTTTTTGGCACTTTGACACCGCGGTGTGATCCCCACGGGCGTGTGTGGTGTGTATGGTTCGCGTAGCCCGTAAATACGGATAACGCCACAGCCTGTGGCGGCGCTATGCATAGTGCAGACTGTCCGGGGCGGGCGCACAAACGAAGAGCCCCAGCCAGGTGGCAGCCTGACTAGGGCTCGACGTCACAGCAAGACCGGGAACTGGCTCACCACGTGCCAAACGGAAAAGACCAGTCCCACGGTTTTCACGAGAAGCCCGGCCCATTCCCAGGGTCCGGGCTTCTTGCTGCTGTCCTCCTCCGGCTGCGCCGACGGAGTCTCAGCGTCCTTCTCCGGCTCGGCCGGACAAGCCACCTTGTTGTTGATCACGCAGACGTTGAACGTGAGCTTCAACAAGGTCATCACCTCCTTGCGGATCTAACGTGACGGAGCATCCCGGCGGGATGCGCCTGCCAGCGGATGCGCTGACACGAAAGAGCCACGGAGGCCAACTCGATCACTCTGGCATATCACCCCGACGCGGACCGCAGGGGTGGTGTGTTGGTGCAATGCCAGCCGATCTTGCGCGGAAGTCTACTCATCAATCCCGGCGTGTTTGGGAAGGCTCGACGCTCGCGGGGGCGGATGAGGCCAGATCCGAGGCCGAAAACCTTGCCGGCAATGGGGTTCGGCCTCCTACCTGCGGAAATATCAAGTGTGGCATTGGTCATAGTGCGGGCGAAAGCTTTTTGGCCGGTCCGGACCGCGTCGCAACGAAATCCGCAGGTACGCGCCGACTTGCTCATTGGCGTTGTGACGCGGCAAGTCAGCGCGTGCATCAGGGCTGCCGGCTGATGATTACCTCGTGAGAGGGCAGCAGCTAGTCACTGCCGGCTGTGACGATCGAGTCCGCCGTGCCCAAGTGCTGGCAGGGTGGACCGGCTCGACGGGTGCGGCGCCGGGCAGCTGGGCGATCTGTGCCTATGGTTGTGCGCCGTCTGCGAGCGCGCGGTGATCGAGCACGTCCGCATAGGCCGCGGCTGCAGTGGGCGGGACCGGCCCGTTGAGGAGGCGGTCCAGTTGCTTCGATGGTGGGTGCTGGCTCGATCCTCAGCGCGGGCTCACTGCATCCGCCGGTACGAGCTGAGTCACCACCAGGCCGGGCTTCTGCGAGCGGTTGGTGAGCTTGAAGGTGGCGAGTGCCTACCAGTCGCCGGTGATGGTTTGGTGCCAGGCGAGCAGGACGCCGGGGACGGTGGCGGAGATGTCGATTCCGGCGGCGCGGACTCGGAGCGGAACGCCGTGGAGACCGCCGGGGCGTGGGCTGGGTGGGAGGACGGAGGCGAGCTTGATCCAGATGGGGACTGGGGCGTCTGGTCGCCGCCGGGTGCCCTGCCAGTCCCCGTCCTTGTGCGTCATGTGGTGCCTGCTCTGGTGTGCCCGAAGGGCGGGCCGGTCGAAATGGGGTGCAGGTCGACCGGCCCGCATCGGGCCCGGAGATCTTCCCCATCTGCCCGACCCGACTTGCGAGCATCGTAGAACGTAAGTTCGAAATATCGCCAGTTCTGGCCCTGCTGACCGGTCAAAGCTCCTGCTGGTGTTGCCAGTGTCTGGGCGGAGGCTGTCGCCTCGGACTTAGCTGGTCCGACTCAGGTAAGCGTCTCCGGATCAAGTGGCTGCATGCTGAATTCATCGATGCGGACGGTTGTCCATCCAAGCACGTACGCCTCGCTGAGGAAGCGGTCGATCTCAGCAAGTGCTGCGTCGTAGTCGCCAGCGTCGTGGCAAGCGAGCAGAGTTGTTACGACGGATCCAGGTGCGTTCCGGAGGGGGCGCCGGGGCTTGACCAACCCGTCGTCCTCGTGAGGTACGAACATGTCAGCGCCAACGGTGATCTCAGCGGGCTCGCCTGGTCGGACCTTGGTTTCCTTCAGGCCTTTTGCGATCGCGGCCAGGGTGGTCGCACGGTGCGCATCCGGATCTGGTGTTGATCCGTAGGTTCGTGGTCGACGTCGAAACTGCGGCATGCGCTGGAGGCTACTGCGCTCTACTGACGTGCAGCTTCGAAAATCGACGCTCAGGGGCGGTTCGCCGTTACGTAGGTGCCCATGCCGTTGACGACGGTGAGTAGGCCGGCCTCTTGGAGGTGGTGGATGGCCTTGGCTGCGGTGACCTTGGTGACGCCGTAGATCTCGGCGATTTCGGTACCGGCGGGGAGGCGCTGTCCTGGGGAGAGCTCGCCGGACTCGATGTCGGCTCGGAGGTCGTCGGCGATCTGCGACCAGACGTAGACCGGCAAGTCCCGGTTGATCCTGTCTGCGCGGCTCTCCCAGCTCATGCAGCGACGCTAAGCAGCGGGGGGAAGCTACGCCTGATGAGATGAGCCCAGAAGAGCCCATACGAGGGTGTATGAGGCTACACTTCTCCGCATGGATGCTTCCCGCGCGGAGGAGCCGAAGGCGGTCTTTGTCGACGGCCGCCGGTGGCTCGTGTGCCCGGTCGGCGGCCGTGATTGCTTCCGAGTGGTCGCGGACCTGGGGAGCATCGCTGTGGACGCGGTCGAGTTGCACGCGGAGATCCATCACCTCACAGGCGTTGGCCCAAGCCTGAGCTTTGCCGCGTATTTGCCGTGGATGGTCGTACACGGCTGGACCGCACCGGACACAGCCGGACCGCAAAACAAAGACCCCGTGACCGCTTTGATGCTGGTCACGGGGTCTTTTTCCTGCTTGTGCCGGGTGGAGGATTCGAACCTCCGAAGGCAATGCCGGCTGATTTACAGTCAGCTCCCTTTGGCCGCTCGGGCAACCCGGCGTGCTCGCCAGCGTGCTGGCTTGCGGGAAAAAGCATACAGACCGCTTCGCGGGATGTTCCGGCGGGGTCCCGGGTCAGGTTTCCTCTGGGTGGAAGACCAGGTCGTCGGCTTTCGAGCGGCCTGCGGTGAGGGTGTTCCGGGACGTTTCGTCGAGGGCGTCGGGGAAGTCCGGGCCTGCTGCCTTGATCAGGACCATGAGGCGTTTCGCCAGGCCCCTGGCCTGGGTGAGGCGGATCTGCGGTTGGGTCAGCAGGGCCAGGGACTCCTGCAGCATCGCGCGGTAGCGGTCGTTGAGGTCCGCGCGGGAGTCGAGGAGCTCCAGGGCTCGGGTGAGGTCCGCGAGGTCCTCCGTCGGGACCTGGACGTGGTACGGGTCGGGCACGGGGCGACCCTACTGGTGGCCGGACGCCGCGGATGGTGCTGATGAGCGCTCCGCCGGGTTAGCGTGGACGCATGGCCATCGATCGGGCGGGACGGGCGAAGCGGCGCGCGGAGCTGCGGGCGGCCCAGCCCGAGCCCAAGCCGGAGCCCTCCCGCGTCGGCTCCGTGGCGATGGAGGTCGAGGGGCTGTTCAACGTGGGCGTCAAGCACCAGCTCGACCACCTGGCCTGGGTCGAGGTGGCCAAGGAGGACGAGCGCGAGTCCGGGGCCGGGCCGCTGGATCTGGACTCCGACGTCGTGCGCCTCAAACCCCAGAACTAGCCCAGCCGGTCCAGCGGTCCACGCGCACCGCGATCAGCGCGCCTCCCGGGGGTTTCCGCTGGTACTGCGGGTACTTCGCGATCAGCGCGTCCAGCAGCGGGTGCTCCTGGAGGATCTCCGCCGTGCCGTCGGCGCGGGCCCACCACAGCTTCGACCAGTCCTCGTCGTAGCCGTCGACCAGGACCGATACCAGCGGGTTCTCCTCGATGTTGCGGATCCGGCGCAGCTCGCGCCCCGACTTCGGCTTCCAGTCGACCGCGGTGATCAGCTCATCGCCCGCGGCGGCGAGCACGATCGGCACAACGTGCGGCCTGCCCGCGGCGTCCGCGCTGGCCAGCCGGGCCACCCTCGCCGCGGCGATTCGATCACGTGCCTGCTCTCGGCTGATGCGCATGGTCACCCGGACTCCGTATGTTCGAGGTGTGCCTTCGAGCGCTCCATCCACCCCAGGGTCCGCCACCGACGTCGGCCCCGGCTACCGCGACCACCTGCACTGGCAGCGTTACCAGGCGTTCTTCCCGGGCGCGCTGCGCCTGAGCGCCGACAACGCGCCCGACGAGCAGTGGTGGCGGTGGCGCGGGCTCAAGGTGCACGTGGACCGAGTCGACCGCCCCGACGCCCCCGCCAAGGTCATCGCGCTGCACGGCGTCGGCACCTACGGCCGCATGCTCGCGCCCTACGGCAGGCTGCCCGCGCTGGCCGACCTGGAGTACATCGCCCCCGACCTGCCCGGATTCGGTCTCACCGGCGCCCCGCTGCTCGGCGCGACCTACGCGGACTGGCTGGACTGCGTGCGCGACCTGGTGCGCTGCGAGCGGGAACGCGACTCGCGACCGATCGTGCTGCTCGGCGTGAGCACCGGCGGCAGGCTCGCCTACGACGTCGCCGCGACGACGCAGGTCGAAGGCGTCATCACCACCTGCCTCGTGGATCCCAGCCGCGACGAGGTCCGGCGGGTGCTGGCGGCGCGGCCCGAGATGGCTCGCTGGTCCGGGCTGCTGTCGCTGGTGCGGCCGCCGCTGTCGGCGGCGCGGGTGCCGGTGCACTGGCTGGTCAACATCGCCGCGGTGTCCAACCAGTCCCAGTACGCCAACCTCGTGTGGGCCGACGAGCTCGCCGGCGGTGGCTGGCTCTCGCTGCGCTTCGCCCGCAGCTGCCTGGCGACCGCCCCGGCGCTGCCGCCGGAGCGCTTCACCGGCACGCCGCTGCTGCTCGCCCACCCCGACGAGGACCGGTGGACGCCGCCGCTGCTGTCGGAGGCGTTCTTCGACCGGATCGCCGCGCCGACCCGGTCGGCGGCCCTGCGCGGGGCCGGTCACCTGCCCGTCGAGGAGTCCGGGCTGGCCGACCTCGACCGTGCTGTGCGTGACTTCCTGGACGAGTTCGATCTCCAATGATGACCTCTTGTGGTCAGACCGAACACGTACCGTTACCAGCGTGTGGTGTTGTTGCGGTGATCCTCACAAAGTTGTTCACCGGCGCCGCTGAGCGCAAGCGTATCTTCCGATTCCACTTGATCGGTTCAATCTTCGCAGGTCAGAGTGCTTCTGGCGGAACGAAGAACCACGCCACCCGCCGGTTGAACTCATCTGATGCGTGCATCCGGAGTGCCCTGGCGCGACCATTCGACCCTGGCCATCCGTGCTCTCGTGCGTCACGATCGGCGGACGGACACATGTGGTACGGCCGTATCGCCAGCGGGAGGAGCGTGGATGATCGAGCGTCACCGCTCCCTTGGTCCGCATTCCGGTCTGGAACCAGCCAGGCCTCCGGTCAGAGCCGAAGTGGATCCGGTCCGACGCCGGACGTTCGCGATCTTCTCGTTCGTGGTGCTGGCGGCGGGCATCCTCGTCTCGCTGCTCACCGCGGGCGGCTCGCCCGGGCGGTACAGCCCTGAGCTGCTGTTCATCGGCCCGCTGCTGGCGGTCGGGTTCCTGCTCGCCGAGCAGCTGACCATCGACGTCGACGTCAAGCGCGTCGGCTGGACGATCTCCTTCACCGAGATCCCGCTGCTGCTGGGCCTGCTCACCGCGCCGTTCGAGGTCGTCCTCGCGGCGAACCTGCTGGCCGGGCTCGGCGCCCAGGTGGGCAGGCGCGCGGCGACCCACGTCGTCTACAACGCCGGTGTGCTGTGCCTGGAGATCGCGGTGCCGTTCGCGGTCGCCAACCTGGTCAACGCGGCCCTCGTCGGCGTCGCCCCGGACTGGTTCGGCCCGGTCCTGGGCACCCTGACCTCGCCGCTGATCAGCTGCGGCTTCGCGCTGGCGGCGCTGACCGTGCTCGGCGGTGCGATGAAGGTCGCCGCCGGTGCTCGGCTGGCCGGCCGCACCCTCGCCGTCGGTCTCCTCAACACCTCCGTCGGCCTCATCGGCTACGAGGTCGCCATCGGGACCCCGTGGGGCTGGCTGCTCGTCGGCCTCGTCGCGGTCGCGGTGATCGGCCTCTACCGCGCCTACTCCGACCTGCTGCGCGAGCAGCGCGACCTGGAGGCGCTCAGCGACGTCAGCCTCAGCGTGGCCCGCTCCGGGCAGGGCGCGCCCGCCGCTCCCGACCCCGTCGGCGAGCAGGCCGTGCCGGTGGGCGAGTGGGAACCGGTCGCCGAGCGGATCCGCGAGCAGCTCAACGCCACCCGGGTCGTGCTGCGGCTCCGGCTGGACCCGCGCGGTGAGGTCACCACGCTCGTCGCCGGTGAAGCCCTGCCGGACGCCGCGGTGCAGGCCGCGCCCGACGCGCTGCGCGACGACCCGCTGCTGCAGCTGCCGGGCAGCCACGTGCGGTCCTTCCGGACCCTCGAAGCGCCCGAGGAGGTGCGCCGCGTGCTGCGGCAGCGCGGCGCCTACGAGGCGCTGGTGGTGCCGCTGCGCGGTGCCAGCCAGCTGCTCGGCGCCGTCGAGGTGCACGACCGGGTCAGCCGCTGGCGCGGGTTCGGCCGCGCCGACGTGCGCCTGCTGCACACCCTGGCCAGCCACCTGGCCACCGCGATGGACAACCGCAGGCTGCTCGCGCGACTGCGGCACGACGCCTACCACGATCCGCTGACCGGGCTGCTCAACCGCACCGGCTTCCGCGAGATCTCCGGTGAGGAGCTGCGCAGCGGCCGCGCCGCCGTGGTGCTGCGGGTCGACCTGGACCTGCTCACCACCGTCAGCGAGGCGCTGGGCTACACCTGGGGCGACCGGATGGTCGTCGCCGCAGGGCAGCGGATGCGCGAGGCCCTCGGCGACGCGCCGCTGGCCCGCCTGGAGGCGAACTCGTTCGCGGTGCTGCTGCTCGACCACACCGAGGAGCAGGCGCACGAGGTCGCCGTGAAGCTCTGCGACGTGATCGCGATGTCCTACCCGCTGGACCGGATCGTCGTCGAGGCCGCCGGGGTCGCCGGCTACGCCTCGTCCGACCCGGAGGACGGCGAGGCCGAGACCGACGTGGACACGCTGCTGCAGCACGCCGACGTGGCGGTGCGGGCCGCGCGCAACGGCGAGGACGGCGTCCGCTGCTACGCCCCGGCGATGGGGCAGGTCTTCCTGCGCCGCTTCCAGCTGGTCACCCAGTTCCGGCAGGCGCTGGACACCGGGCAGGTCGAGGTGCACTACCAGCCCAAGGTGGCGCTCCCGGAGCGCCAGGTCGTCGGCGCCGAGGCGCTGGTGCGCTGGTCGCACCCGGAGTACGGGCGGCTGGATCCGGACGAGTTCGTGCCGCTGGTGGAGGCCACCGGCCTGGTCGACGCGCTCACCGCGTTCGTCATGGAGTGCGCGCTGATCAAGATCCGGCAGTGGCTCGACCGGGGGCTGCGGATGTCGGTGGCGGTGAACCTGTCGGTGCGCAACCTCGCCGACGAGACCTTCCCGGACCGGGTCGCCGAGGCGCTGGAGCGCCACGACATCCCGCCCGAGCTGCTCACCCTGGAGCTGACCGAGTCCAGCGTGATGGCCGACAAGGAGCGGTCCCTGCCGGTCCTGCGGCGGCTGCACGCGATGGGCGTGGTGCTCGCGGTGGACGACTTCGGCACCGGCTACTCGTCCCTGGCCTACCTGCGGCAGCTGCCGGTGGACGAGGTCAAGATCGACAAGAGCTTCGTGCTGGGCATGGGAACCGATCTCAGCGACCTGGCGGTCGTCCGCACGATCGTCGAGCTCGGCCACTCGCTGGACCTCGCGGTGGTGGCCGAGGGCGTCGAGGACGACGCCGCGCGCGATCAGCTGGTCGGCATGGGGTGCGACGTGGCCCAGGGCTACCTGATCTCCCGCCCGCTGTCCGAGGAGCGCTTCGAGGCGTGGTTGCAGGCCCGCACCAAGCGCGACCGCGGCAGCCGCGAGGAGACCGTGCTCACACTCCTGCACTGATGACCCGCGTAACCCGATCCGGTGGGGCGCTGGCTGAAAAGGCGGCAGTGACCTGCGGTTTCACGAAAAGGTACCCCCCTGTTCGCAGGGGTTCGGGCGGTGTGTAAAGTTCTACCCGTTCCGCAAGGAAACGCCCCAATAGCTCAGTCGGCAGAGCGTCTCCATGGTAAGGAGAAGGTCTACGGTTCGATTCCGTATTGGGGCTCGAAAGACAGCTGCGGTGCTCGGTAAACTGGGTGCTGTGGCTGTTTTGCGTGGGATATCCTGCGTCGCTTGAGGCAACCGGTTCACACCGCGTCCTCGGCATGGCGGTGTAGCTCAGTCGGTAGAGCAAGCGGCTCATAATCGCTGTGTCGCCGGTTCAAGTCCGGCCACCGCTACCAGTCACGGGTTCGCGAGGATCTGTCCAGCGAACCGCCCAGTAACGACCGAGAGAAAGGCACCCCCGTGGCCGCCACCGACGTTCGACCCAAGATCACGCTGGCGTGCGAGGAGTGCAAGAACCGCAACTACATCACCAACAAGAACCGGCGCAACAACCCGGACCGGTTGGAGATGAAGAAGTTCTGCATGAACTGCGGCACGCACAAGCTCCACAAGGAGACCCGCTGACACCAGCGGTTCCTTCGCGAACGCCTTCGAGAGCCCGTTCCCTCATGGGGACGGGCTCTTCTCGTTCTCAGGACGGGTCAGTGGCCAGTGGTCCTGCTGCGTGGCGGCCGCTCAGAACCCGCGGCGGTGCCGGCGCCTCAGGCGGTGGAGGAGAAAGTGGCTCCGCCGCTTCAAAGGCGACCGGGTAGCCTTCCCGCGTGCCGCTCGACCAGTCATTCATCGGACGTGAATACCCGCCCACCGAGCCCTACGAGGTGGGCCGGGAGAAGATCCGCGAGTTCGCCCGCGCGATCAAGGACGACTCCCCGCTGCACGTCGACGTGGACGCGGCCAAGGCCGCGGGATACCCCGACGTGATCGCGCCGCCGACCTTCGCGGTGATCCTCTCGATGGCCGCCCAGGACCAGATCGTCGAGGACGACCAGCTCGGGCTCGACTACAGCCGGGTCGTGCACGGCCAGCAGGACTTCGTCCACCACCGCCCGATCCGGGCCGGTGACCGGCTGGTGACGGTGGCGCACGTGGACGACATCAAGACGCGCGCGGGCAACGACTTCCTGACCGTCCGCGCCGAGATCGCCACCACCGACGGCGAGCCGGTGTGCACCGCCACGTCGATGTTGGTC
Source organism: Saccharopolyspora ipomoeae (assembly GCF_029952525.1). Lineage (GTDB taxonomy): Bacteria > Actinomycetota > Actinomycetes > Mycobacteriales > Pseudonocardiaceae > Saccharopolyspora > Saccharopolyspora ipomoeae. Next base: position 279,723 of record NZ_JASAOF010000004.1, on the reverse strand, counting down.
GTGAGGGGGCCTGAAGCGTGAGCCTGAAGCTGTCGGAGATCTCCGTGGGCGACCAGTTGCCGGGGCTGAGCGTGCCGCTCGTGCGCTCGGACCTCGTCCGGTACGCGGGGGCCTCGGGGGACTTCAACCCGATCCACTGGAACGAGCGGTTCGCCACCGGCGTCGGCCTGCCCGACGTGATCGCCCACGGGATGCTCACGATGGCCGTGGCCGGGCGGCTGGTGAGCAACTGGACCGGCGACCCGGGCGCGATCGTGCGCTACGGCGTCCGGTTCACCCGGCCGGTCGTCGTCCCGGACGACGACGAGGGCGCGACGGTGGAGCTCAGCGGCAAGGTCGCGAAGATCAACGACGACGGCACGGTGAAGGTCGGCATCACCGCGAAGTCGGCGGATCAGGGCGTGCTCGGCGGGGCGTCCGCCACGGTGCGTGTCGCGGCGTGACACCCTGCGCTCACCAGCGGCGAAGTCGTCTTCCCGCCAACACGGGGGGTGCCGTTGGAGGAGCGTTCCGGTCGTGCCGTACACTTTCGAACCTGGGATGCCCGAGCACCTTGGAACCCCGAGTTCCAGGGATGGTCAAGGGCGTCCCGACTTTGCGGTCGGGCTCCACGGGCCGCAGAGGGGTGTAGCTCAATTGGCAGAGCAGCGGTCTCCAAAACCGCAGGTTGCAGGTTCAAGTCCTGTCACCCCTGCGTCGATGCGACGGTGAGCGGAGGATGGTCGTGAGCGAGGACCGCGAGCAGGGCCAAGACGGTGAGCGCGAAGGCGCACGTCCGTCCAGCGCTGCGGCGCGGCGCGAGCGTCGTGCCTCCGCCCGTTCCGGGTCGGACTCCGGTCCGGCGCGCACAACTGAGTCGAAGGGTCGGCCGACGCCCTCGCGGGATGGCCGGCAGGGTCGGGTTTCGCTGTTCCGGAAGATCGGACGCTTCCTGCGCGAGGTCGTCGCCGAGCTGCGTAAGGTCATCTGGCCGACGCGCAAGCTGCTGATGACCTACACGCTCGTGGTGCTGGTGTTCGTCAGCATCATGGTGGCGTTCGTCGCCGGCGTGGACGTGCTCTTCGCGAAGGGCGTGGGCTGGCTGTTCGGCACTGGCTGAACCTCCGGGCCCGCCTAAGTGGTGCCGGCGGCGAAATGACGACCCGGCACGCAACGCACGAGAGGAAGCGAGACCGACTGTGACCTCGCACGAGGAGACCTCCCAGGAAGCCACCGGCCTCACCGACGAGCAGGTGCAGCCCGAGGCTGCCGAAGCCGAGGCCGCGTCCGTCGAGGCTGAAGAGGCCGGCGCAGTCGATTCCGCGGACACCGACTCCGCCGATGAGGCCGGTGACACCACCGACGCCGACGCCACCTCCGAGGAAGCCGACTCCGAGGACGCCGCTGACGAGGCCGAAGAAGCCGACCCGGTCGAGGAGCTGCGCGCCGCGCTGCGCCGCGCGCCCGGCGACTGGTACGTGATCCACTCCTACGCGGGCTACGAGAACAAGGTCAAGACCAACCTCGAGACCCGTGCTCAGACGCTCGACGTCGAGGACTACATCTTCCAGGTCGAGGTGCCGACCGAAGAGGTCACCGAGATCAAGAACGGCCAGCGTAAGATGGTGCAGCGCAAGGTGCTGCCCGGCTACATCCTGGTCCGGATGGATCTCAACGATCAGTCATGGAGCGCCGTGCGCAACACGCCGGGTGTGACCGGATTCGTCGGTGCGACCTCCAAGCCGTCGCCGTTGACCATTGACGACGTGCTGAAGTTCCTCGCCCCGCAGGTCGAGGAGAAGAAGCCGGAGGCGGGCAAGAAGGCCCCGAGCGGCCAGGCCGCCGCGGCGACCAAGACCGCGGTCGAGGTCGACTTCGAGGTCGGCGAGTCCGTCACGGTGATGGACGGCCCGTTCGCGACGCTGCCGGCCACCATCAACGAGGTCAACGCCGACGCCCAGAAGCTCAAGGTGCTGGTGTCGATCTTCGGCCGCGAGACCCCGGTCGAGCTCTCGTTCGACCAGGTCTCCAAGCTCTGACCGCTCTCCCGGTCGCGGGAGCGCGGCGGGCTGCGCGCGGACCTGGCAGGACCCGCGCAGCAGGGGCGATTCCACCGTCTCGTGGTCTCGCCAGATTCGGTGCCGCCTTCCGGCGTCGCCGAGCAACCGGATAGCGAAGACACAGGAAGCAAACATGCCGCCCAAGAAGAAGAAGCTGGCAGGGATCATCAAGCTGCAGATCCAGGCCGGCCAAGCCAACCCGGCTCCGCCGGTCGGCCCGGCGCTGGGTCAGCACGGCGTCAACATCATGGAGTTCTGCAAGGCGTACAACGCGGCCACCGAGGCTCAGCGTGGCAACGTCGTGCCGGTTGAGATCTCCGTGTACGAAGACCGGTCCTTCGAGTTCAAGCTGAAGACCCCGCCGGCCGCGAAGCTGCTGCTCAAGGCCGCCGGCGTGCAGAAGGGCTCCGGCGAGCCGCACAAGACCAAGGTCGGCAAGGTCTCCATGGAGCAGGTCAAGGAGATCGCCCAGACCAAGATGGAAGACCTCAACGCCAACGACATCGACCAGGCCGCGAAGATCATCGCCGGTACTGCTCGGTCGATGGGCCTGACGGTCGAGGCCTGATCCGCTGCCGGTCCCACCGGCGCGAGAGGGCAGTGGGAGGGCTCGCGCGGCCCGACCAACCACAACTGATCCACACTGACTTCAAGGACAGACATGGCACAGCGCAGCAAGGCATACCAGCAGGCGGCCGAGCTGGTCGACCGGGAGCGCCTCTACACCCCGGCCGAGGCCGCCGAGCTGGCGAAGAAGACCGCCAAGGTCAAGTACGACGCCACCGTTGAGGTCGCTCTGCGACTGGGCGTCGACCCCCGCAAGGCAGACCAGATGGTCCGCGGCACCGTGAACCTGCCGCACGGCACTGGTAAGACTGCCCGCGTCATCGTGTTCGCCACCGGCGACAAGGCCGCTGAGGCCGAGGCCGCCGGCGCGGACGCGGTTGGTTCCGAGGACCTGATCGAGCGCATTCAGGGCGGCTGGCTCGATTTCGACGCGGCGATCGCCACCCCGGACCAGATGGCCAAGGTCGGCAAGATCGCTCGGGTGCTCGGCCCGCGCGGCCTGATGCCGAACCCGAAGACCGGCACCGTCACCCCGAACGTCACCAAGGCGATCGCGGACATCAAGGGCGGTAAGATCAACTTCCGCGTCGACAAGCAGGCCAACCTGCACTTCATCATCGGCAAGGCGTCGTTCGACACCGACAAGCTGGTGGAGAACTACGCGGCCGCGCTGGACGAGATCCTGCGCGCCAAGCCGTCGGCGTCGAAGGGCCGGTACCTGAAGAAGGTCACCTTCACGACCACGATGGGCCCGGGCATCCCGGTGGACCCGGCCGCCACGCGCGCGCCGGCTTCCGCCTGACCGGAACACCGCATCTGAGAAAAGAGGGCGAGCGCTCGCTGGAGCGCTCGCCCTCTTTTTCTCGTTTTCCCGGGCGGGCTCAAGATCGATATCCCTTTTGCCCGGTCAATTGCCGCGGAAAACTTCTCGGCCCGGAAATGGTGACGGCGGGTGCCGAGCCGGACACTCGCGATTCACCCATTTCCGGGCCGGTGGAATTCACGGGCAGGCGGACGAGGTGCGGGCGTAGGCCGAGATGGTCCAACCGCCCTGCGGAGTCCTGGTGAGTTTGAACGTGCCGAGCTGCGGACCACCGGTGACTTGCATCCGGCAACCGAGCACCTGCGCTTCGGAACCGGCTTCGACGATCGCGTCGTGGCCGAATCCAGGATTCGCGTAGGCGTTGGGATCGGTGATCTGCGCGTGCACCGCCCGGGCGGCCGCGGCGCAGTCGCCGGGCGCGCCGTGAGCGCTGCCGAACCCGGCCTTGCCCTGGGCGTCGAACAGCGCGCAGGCCTGTTCCGGCGGCTCGGCGCGCAGGTAGTTGTGGACGCTGCGGATGGCCTGCTGCGGGTTCTGCGCGGTCATCGGAACCGCGTCCACCGGGGCGCTGCCGCCGGTGCCGCCGCCGCTCGACGAGCCGCCGCTGTCGCCGAAGTAGTGGTCGTAGGCCAGGTTCAGCAGGAGCAGGGCGATGAGCACGTAGAGGATCCGCCGGACCCACTTGTACCGGAGCGTCCCGAGAGCCTTCTTCCACCACGGCTTCTCGGGCTGCGGCTGCGGGGCGCTCGCTGCGCCGCCGCCCTGGGCGGCCTGCCACTCCTTGAACCGCTTGAACTCCAGGAACTCCTGGTACTCCGCGTCCTCGGCGGTCTTCGGCGCCTGGGGGCGCGGGGGCGGTTCCGGGGCCCGGTCGGTCTCGGCAGCCCGGTCGGTCTCGGCGACGTCGACGACCTCGGCGTCGACGATCTCGGGCAGGTTGTCGGAGCGCGGTTCCCGCTGATCAGCCACGCACACATGATGCCGGGCAGCGGGGGGTCGGTGGAAGCGCCCGCACCGGGTCCAGTACTCTTGAGGAGGTTCCACCCAAGACCGCTGGTCTTCCTCCACGCTCGGCGACGGGCCGCGAGGAACGAAGGTCCCGTGAGATGCGGGCGACCCGCGCAGGAGGTCCGAGGCTGGTGAAGCGCGTTTCGTGCGCGCGACATCGTTCTTCACGCCCCGTGCTGCCCTGCGCCGGGGCGTTTCGTCGTCTCAGGGCCGACTCTGACCGGCTAGGTCTGCCGCAGTCGGAAACAGAGAGGAGGCGACATGGCGAAGTCCGACAAGGTCGATGCGGTCAGCGAAATCGCGGAGAAGTTCAACAACTCCACCGCTGCCGTGGTGACCGAGTACCGCGGTCTCTCGATGGCTCAGCTGTCTGAGCTGCGACGCGCGCTCGGTTCGAACGTGAGCTACCGTGTCGCGAAGAACACGCTGGTCAAGCGTGCCGCCGAGCAGTCGGGCGTCGAGGGCCTCGACGACCTGTTCGTCGGTCCGACCGCGATCGCCTTCGTCGAGGGCGAGCCGGTCGACGCTGCCAAGGCCATCAAGGAATTTGCCAAGGGCAACCAGAACCTGGTGGTCAAGGGCGGGTACATGGACGGCCGCCCGCTGTCCGTGTCCGAGGTCGAGAGCATCGCCGATCTCGACTCGCGCGAGGTCACGCTGAGCAAGCTGGCCGGCGCGATGAAGGCCAAGATGAACCAGACCGCCGCGCTGTTCCAGGCGCCGGCGTCGCAGGTGGCTCGCATGGCCGCTGCCCTTCAGGAGAAGAAGGGCGAGTAAGGCTCTCCGCAGTCCGCAGTGGACGGTGCGTGAGAGCGCGCCGCCGAAGTGGGCCGCAGGAACGTCTTTCGCGCGAAACCCCTTCCCGGACGCCGCCGGTGCCCGGGCTTTGAGCAGAAAGGAACGCCGACATGGCGAAGCTGAGCAACGACGAGCTGCTGGACGTCTTCAAGGAGATGACCCTCCTGGAGCTGTCGGAGTTCGTGAAGCAGTTCGAGGAGACCTTCGACGTCACCGCCGCCGCCCCGGCCGCGGTCGCCGTGGCCCCGGCCGCCGGTGGCGAGGCCGCCGCCGCTGAGGAGCAGGACGAGTTCGACGTCATCCTCGAGGGCGCTGGCGACAAGAAGATCCAGGTCATCAAGGTCGTTCGCGAGATCGTCTCCGGCCTGGGCCTGAAGGAGGCCAAGGAGCTGGTCGAGGAGTCCGGCAAGGCCATCCTGGAGAAGGTCGACAAGGAGAAGGCCGAGGAGGCCAAGGGCAAGCTGGAAGAGGCCGGCGCCAAGGTCGTCATCAAGTGACCCTCTAGGACCGGTACTCACCTTGCTTGGCGGTGCCGGTAGCGGAACCTGACACGCCGGCTGGACTCCGTGCGCCACTCCTGATGTATGCCAATACACGGCGTCGCGGCGTACTCGCCAGACGACGTGTCAGAACCCGCGGCGGTGCGAGCTGCTTAGGTGGCTTTCACTGCTCGCGGCTCCGCCGCTTGCACAAGGTTTCATACCGGTTCTGGTCTGAGGACTCACAGTAAGAGAACGGGCACTCGCTGTTGCGGGTGCCCGTTCTCTTTTCCTGAGGACGGAAACAACCATCTTTTTTCGGACGTATGTCTGCGGGTCACTTGATTTGTAGTGAACTCATGAGTAACCCTGCTGCGTCGTGCTCGTTGCATAGGTGTGACGCCAACTACCTTCGTTAAGCGCGTCACATGTGCAAGGGTGCTTCTCCGGGGAATGTCGTCCCCGGAATCGGTGTAATCGAGGACGCGGAGGTTCGGATGGGCGTCGAGGTGGTTGTCGACGGGCTCTCGAAGTCCTTCGGCCCGCAGACCATCTGGCGGGACGTCTCGCTGAATCTGCCCCCGGGCGAGATCAGCGTGCTGCTCGGGCCTTCCGGCACCGGTAAGTCGGTGTTCCTGAAGTCGCTGGTGGGTCTGCTCAAGCCGGACGAGGGTCAGGTGATCATCAACGGAACGGACATCTGCACCTGTTCCGAAAGTGATCTCTACGAGGTCCGCAAGCTTTTCGGCGTGCTGTTCCAGGACGGCGCGCTGTTCGGTTCGATGAACCTCTACGACAACATCGCCTTCCCGCTCCGCGAGCACACGCGCAAGAGCGAGTCCGAGATCCGCAACGTGGTTCTCGAGAAGATGGAGATGGTCGGGCTCATCGGTGCGGAGGACAAGCTCCCCGGTGAGATCTCGGGCGGTATGAAGAAGCGCGCCGGTCTTGCCCGCGCTCTCGTGCTGGACCCGGAGATCCTGCTGTTCGACGAGCCGGACTCGGGTCTGGACCCGGTCCGGACCGCGGTGCAGAACCAGCTGATCGTCGACCTCAACGCGCAGATCGACGCGACGTTCCTGATCGTCACCCACGACATCAACACCGCGCGGACCGTGCCGGACAACATCGGCATGCTCTACCGCCGGAACCTGGTGATGTTCGGGCCGCGCGAGGTGCTGCTGACCTCCGACGAGCCCGTGGTCGTGCAGTTCCTCAACGGTCGTCCCGACGGGCCGATCGGCATGAGCGAGGAGAAGGACAGCGCGCTGGTCGAGGCGGAGCTGGCCAAGCACGGTCGGCCGAAGGTGCCGCACATGATGCCGCAGCTGGAGGTCAGCCCCGGGCTGCCGGACCGCTCCGCGGTGCACCGCCGCAAGGACCGCGTGCTGCGGCAGCTGCGCTCGCTGAACCCCTCGGCGCAGGAGGAGATCCTCAAGAGCCTGACGCCGGAGGAGCTGGCGCTCTACGGCTTCCAGTCCCCGGCGACGGGTTCGTGGCCCCAGCAGCAGGCCCAGCCGCAGCAGACCCAACCGCAGCAGGCCCAGCCGCAGCAGCGCCAGGCCCCGCCGCCGCAGAGCTTCCCGCAGCAGCAGCCCCAGGCCCAGCAGCCCCAGGCCCAGCAACCCCAGCCTCCGCAGCAGCAGCGGCCTTCGCCGCACCCGCGCCAGCAGGAGGAGCCGGTGTGGCCGGGCGGTCTGCAGGCGGAGCAGGAGACGGAGTCGGCGGGTGGCCGCCGGCGTTGGTTCGGCCGCAAGCGAGGTGAGCAGTGAGCGCGTCCCGGGTGCAGTTCCCCGGTGCCGGCGGGCTGCGCCAGACGGGCCGCCTGTTCGCACTCGGCATGGACATCGTGCGGGCCATGCCCTCGCGTCCGTTCCAGGTCCGCGAGTTCATCCAGCAGTGCTGGTTCATCGCCAGCGTCACGATCCTGCCGACCGCGCTGGTGTCGATCCCGTTCGGCGCGGTCATCGCGCTGCAGCTGGGGTCGTTGACCCGGCAGATCGGCGCGCAGTCGTTCACCGGTGCCGCGAGCGTGCTGGCGATCATCCAGCAGGCCAGCCCGATCGTGACGGCGCTGCTGATCGCCGGTGCCGGTGGCTCGGCGATCTGCGCGGACCTGGGTTCGCGCAAGATCCGCGACGAGATCGACGCGATGGAGGTGCTGGGCGTCTCGCCGATCCAGCGCCTCGTGGTGCCCCGGGTGCTGGCCGCGATGCTGGTGGCCGTGCTGCTCAACGGCATGGTCAGCGTCGTCGGCGTGATGGGCGGCTACACGTTCAACGTGATCATGCAGGGCGGTACGCCGGGTGCGTACATGGCCAGCTTCAACGCGCTGGCCCAGCTGCCGGACCTGTGGATCAGCGAGCTCAAGGCCCTGATCTTCGGCTTCCTGGCGGGAGTGGTGGCCGCCTTCCGCGGCCTGAACCCGCCACCGGGTCCGAAGGGCGTCGGGGACGCCGTGAACCAGTCGGTGGTGATCACCTTCCTGCTGCTGTTCGCGGTGAACTTCATCCTCACGACGCTGTACCTGCAGTTGGTCCCGCCAAAGGGAATGTGACGGCCGCCAGGGGAATGGGAACATGGTGACGATCTCGCAGCGCGCCAAGCGCGCGGCCCGACGGCCGGTGGAGCTGCTGGACGACCTGGGTGACCAGATGTCGTTCTACATCCGCTCGCTGGCGTGGATTCCGCGGGCCATCACCCGCTACTCCAGGGAAACGCTGCGCCTGCTGGCCGAGGTCAGCTTCGGCAGCGGCGCCTTGGCGGTCATCGGCGGCACGGTCGGCGTGATGATCGGTCTGACGCTGTTCACCGGCACCGTCGTGGGTCTGCAGGGCTTCGCGGCCCTGGACCAGCTGGGCACCTCGGCGTTCGCCGGCTTCATCTCCGCGTACTTCAACACCCGGGAGATCGCGCCGCTGGTGGCCGGTCTGGCCCTGTCGGCGACGGTGGGTTCCGGGTTCACCGCCCAGCTCGGCGCGATGCGGATCTCCGATGAGATCGACGCGCTGGAGGTCATGGGCGTGCCGAGCCTGCCGTACCTGGTGACCACCCGCGTGATGGCCGGGTTCATCGCGGTCGTGCCGCTGTACGTGCTGGGCCTGCTCACGTCCTACGTCGCGTCGCGGGCCGTCACCGTCTACCTCTACGGGCAGTCGGCGGGCACCTACGACCACTACTTCAACCTGTTCCTGCCTCCCGAGGACGTGCTGTGGTCCTTCGGGAAGGTCCTGATCTTCAGCGTGGTGGTGATCATGACGCACTGCTACTACGGGTACCGCGCCAGCGGCGGCCCCGCCGGGGTCGGCGTCGCGGTGGGACGTGCGGTGCGGACCGCGATCGTCACCACCGCGCTGCTGGACTTCTTCCTGAGCCTCGCCATCTGGGGCACCACCACGACCGTTCGGATCACCGGATGAGCGCGCAGGGAGCGGTCCCCAAGGTCAAGCGCAGGCTGATGGGTCTGGCGCTGCTGATGAGCATGGTCATGTTCGTCGTGCTGTGCCTGGCGTTCTACAACAAGTCCTTCACGTCCTCCTCGGACGTCATCCTCAAGGCCGCCTCGACCGGCAACCAGCTGCTGCCGGACTCCGACGTGAAGGTCCGCGGCATGGTCGTGGGCCGGGTCGTCGAGGTGAAGTCCGTCGGGAAGGGCGCCGAGCTGCACCTGGCGCTGCAGCCGGACAAGGCCGAGGCGATCCCGGCGAACGTCTCCGCGCAGCTGCTGCCGCGCACCCTGTTCGGCGAGCGCTACGTGGCGCTGGAGCTGCCCGACAAGCCCTCGTCGAAGACGCTCGCTGCCGGCGGCGTCATCGAGCAGGACCGCACGCGCGCCGGGCTGGAGCTGGAGACGGTGCTGGCCGACACGATGCCGGTGCTGCAGGCCGTCAACCCCGACGACCTGGCGGCGACGCTCAACGCGCTCGACCAGGCGCTGTCGGGTCGCGGTGACCAGGTCGGCGACACGCTGTCGCAGCTCAACACCTACCTGGACGGGTTGAACCCGGCGATCCCGGACCTGCGGGACAACCTCCAGGAGCTGGTCGGGGTCGCGCAGACCTACGAGGAGGCCGCGCCGGACGTCATCAACGCGCTGGACAACTTCTCCACCACGGCCCGGACCCTGGTGCAGCAGAAGCAGAACCTGCAGAAGCTGACCGGCCAGGTCACCACGACCTCCGGTGATCTGACGACGTTCCTCGACAACAACGGGCAGAACATCATCCGGCTCGCGGACGCGCAGCGCCCGACGCTGGACCTGCTGGCCCGGTACTCGCCGACCTACCCGTGCTTCCTGGGCGAGATGGCGGAGTTCGTGCCGCGCATCCGCCAGGCGTTCGGCGAGGGCACCGACGAGCCCGGCCTGCACGTGACGCTGGAGATCGCCCCGCACCGCGGCAAGTACCGCCCCAACCAGGACGAACCCGAGTTCGCCGACCACCGGGGGCCGCGTTGCTACAACTTCATGGAGCACCTGAACCCGATGCCGGAGTACCCGCCGGACGGTCCGTTCAAGGACGGCTCGGTCCCGCCCGCGCCGTCGCGCGCGGTGACCGGCGGCCTGAACCCGCCGGCGACCACCACCCAGCAGTCGACCCCGGCCGGTACCGCGACGCAGTGGGTGAACTCGCCCGCTGAGCGCGACATGGTGGCCACGGTGCTGGCCCCGGCCCTGGGCAGGCCCTCCTCGGAGGTGCCCGACTGGGGTGGCCTGCTCGTCGGACCGGTGCTGCGAGGCGCGGAGGTGAGCTACCGATGAACGGGATCAGCATTCGCGGACCGCTGACCAAGTTCCTGATCTTCGTGGTGGTCACCTCGCTGGCCACCGGCCTGCTGATCATGACCATCGCGAACCAGGACCTGCGCTCGGCGAGCTCCTACAAGGCCCGGTTCACCGACGTCACCGCGCTCAACGTGGGCGACGAGGTGCGGATCTCGGGCGTGAAGGTCGGCGAGATCGAGGACATCGAGCTGGTCGACAACAAGGTCGCCGAGGTCGAGTTCAACGTCGCCGACCGGCGCCTGCCCTCGTCGGTGACCGCGACCATCAAGTACCGGAACCTGGTGGGGCAGCGCTACATCGCGCTCGAACAGGGCGCCACGCCCACCGGCAACGGCGGCGCCGCCGCGGCCCCGGGTCGCACCGTCCGAGGTGGGTACCTGGCGCCGGGCGAGACGATCCCGCTGGACCGGACCAAGCCCGCGCTGGACCTGACGGTGCTGCTCGGCGGTTTCAAGCCGCTGTTCCAGGCGCTCAACCCGGACGACGTCAACAAGCTGTCCTACGAGATCATCCAGGTCCTGCAGGGCGAGGGCGGCACGGTCGAGAGCCTGCTGTCCCACACGGCGTCGCTGACCACCACCATCGCCTCCCGCGACCAGGTGATCGGCGAGGTCATCAACAACCTCAACGGCGTGCTCGACACCGTCAACGCCCGCGACCAGCGGCTCTCCGAGCTGGTGGGCCAGCTGCGGCAGGTGGTGTCCGGGCTCGCCGAGGACCGCGACTCCATCGGCAGCGCGATCACCGCGATGGACGGGCTGACCAACACCACCGCCGGGCTCCTGCGGGACGCCAGGCCGGGGCTGCAGGCCGACATCGACGGTCTCGGTCAGCTGTCGCAGAACCTCAACGGCCACGAGCAGCTGGTGGACCGGGTGCTGCACAACATGCCGAACAAGCTCGAAAGCCTGTCCCGCACCGCCTCGCACGGGTCGTGGTTCAACTTCTTCCTGTGCCAGACCTCCGGCAACGTCGGCGTCGGCGACATCAACCTGCCGCTGCCGCTGACGCCCGTGACCCAGCCGAGGTGTCAGCGATGAGTTCCTTCTCCCAGCGCGATCCGCTCAAGATCGGCGTCGCCGGCATCCTGGTGCTGGTGGTGCTGTTCCTGCTGGCCGCGAACTACGAGCGGTTGCCGTTCATCAGCGGCACCACCTACACCGCGGAGTTCTCCGAGGCCGCGGGCCTGCGGGCGGACAACGAGGTCCGCGTCGCGGGCGTGAAGGTCGGCTCGGTCTCCGACGTCGAGCTCAAGGGCGACCGGGTGCTGGTCAGCTTCCGCGTCTCCGACGCCGAGCTGGGCGACCACACCACGGCGGCGATCAAGGTCAAGACGCTGCTCGGCCAGAAGTACCTGGCGCTGGACCCGCAGGGCTCCAAGCCGATGGACGAGGACCAGCCGATCCCGCTGAACCGCACGATGTCGCCCTACGACGTCATCGACGCGTTCAGCGACCTGTCCAAGAACGTCGACCAGATCGACACCCAGCAGCTCGCCAAGAGCTTCGAGACGCTGTCGAGCACGTTCAAGGACACCCCCGGTGAGGTCAGCGGCGCCCTGAACGGGCTCTCCCAGCTGTCGCAGACGATCTCGTCGCGCGACGAGCAGATCGAGCACCTGCTCAACAACACCACGCAGGTCTCGCAGCAGCTCGCCGACCGCAACGAGGACTTCGAGAAGCTGCTCTCCGACGGCAACCTGCTGCTGCAGGAGCTGCGGGCGCGCCGCGACTCGATCTCCTCGCTGCTGACCGGCACCCAGGAGCTGTCGCAGCAGCTGACCGGTCTGGTCGACGACAACCAGGCCCAGCTCAAGCCGACGCTGGAACAGCTGGACAAGGTGACCAAGATGCTGCAGCGCAACCAGGCCAACCTGGACAAGAGCCTCAACACCTTCGCCCCGTTCACGCGGCTGTTCTCCAACGTGCTCGGCAGCGGGCACTGGTTCGACACCTACATCTGCGGTCTGCTGCCTCCCGCCGTCGGGCCGATCAACCAGGAGGGTTGCAAGCAATGACGAACGCACCCTCGAAGAGCTCCAACCTCGCCAAGATCCTCACCATCGGGATCGTGGTCGTGCTGCTCGGCGCGGTCGGCGGCTGGTGGCTGTTCTACGGAGCGGCCGAGCGCAAGGTCACCGCCTACTTCGACGCGGCCGTCGGCCTCTACCCGGGCGGCGACGTGCGGATCCTCGGCGTGCCGGTCGGCACCATCGACGAGGTCACGCCGCAGGGCAAGCAGGTCAAGGTCGTGCTCAGCGTGGATCGCGACACCGCGATCCCGGCCGACGCGAACCTGGTCGCTGTCTCGCCCAGCATCGTCTCCGACCGGTACGTGCAGTTCGCGCCGGTCTACAAGGGAGGCCCAAAACTCGGTGACAACGCGGTGATCCCGGCCGACAAGACCGCGACCCCGGTCGAGCTGGACAACATCTACCGCAGCCTCAACGACCTCACCCAGGCCCTGGGCCCCAACGGCGCCAACAAGAACGGCGCGCTGACCGACCTGCTCAACACCGGTGCCGCCAACCTCGAAGGGAACGGCAAGGCGCTGTCGGAAACCCTCCGCAACCTCGGCGAGGCGGGCACGACGATGTCCGGGAACAGCGAGGAGCTGTTCAAGACCGTCGACAACCTGCAGAAGTTCACCGGGATGCTGGCCGACAACGACGACCAGATGCGCCGGTTCAACACGCAGATGGAAGAGGTCAGCAGCAACCTCGCCGGCGAACGCAACGACATGAGCGCCGCGCTGGCCGAGCTGTCGGTGGCGCTGGGCAAGGTCGAGTCGTTCGTGCGCGACAACCGCGGGCTGCTGCAGTCCAACGTCAGCCAGCTGCACGACGTCGCCGCGGTGCTGGTCAAGCAGAAGGAAGCGCTCAACGAGTCGCTGACCACCGCGCCGCTGGCGATGAGCAACCTGAACAACACCTACAACGGCGCCTCCGGGACGCTGGACCAGCGGGCGATGTTCAACGAGCTCAACCAGCCGCCGCTGGTGTCGGTGTGCAAGCTGCTCGACCAGTCCACGCCGCAGCAGGTCCCGATCGAGGTCAGCAGCGCCTGCGACGCGCTGAAGCCGGTGCTCGGCGGCACCGAGAAGCTGCCGACGCTGGCCCAGACGCTCAACTCGGTGCAGAACGGCACGCTGCCGCCGTTGCCGCTGCCGCTGACCAACGGACTCCAGCCCGCCGGAGGTGGCCAGTGATCTCGCGGTTCGTGCGATCCGTGTTCAACCGCTCCTCCGCGGTCAAGGTGGGTGCGGTGGCGACCGTCGGCCTGCTGGCGCTGTCGGGGTGCTCCTCGCGCGGCGTCTACGACATGCCGCTGCCCGGCGGGGCCGACGTCGGCGACCGCCCGTACGACGTGAAGGTCCGCTTCGCCGACGTCCTCGACCTGGTGCCCAACGCGGGTGTGCGGGTCAACGACGTCGCCGTCGGCAAGGTCTCGAACATCAGCCTGGCGCCCGGCAGCTGGGACGCCGAGGTGACCGTCACCGTCAACGGCGACGTGAAGCTGCCCGCGAACTCCATCGCGCGGCTGCGCCAGTCCAGCCTGCTCGGTGAGAAGTACGTCGAACTGGCCGCGCCGCCGCAGGCCGCCTCCGGGCGGCTCTCCGACGGCGACACCATCGGGATCGATCGCACCAACCGCAACCCCGAGGTGGAAGAGGTCCTCGGCGCGCTGTCGCTGCTGCTCAACGGCGGTGGTGTCGCGCAGCTGCAGGACATCACCAAGGAGCTCAACAAGGCCATGAGCGGACGCGAGTCCGACATCCGCGGCCTGCTCAACAACCTCGACGAGCTCGTCGCCGGGCTCGACGCGCAGCGCGACGACATCGTGCGCGCGCTGGACAGCATCAACCGGCTCTCGGCCAAGCTCAACGAGCAGCGCGGCAGCATCGACACCGCGCTCAACGACCTCGGCCCCGGGCTGCAGGTGCTCAACGAGCAGCGCGGGCAGCTGGTGACCATGCTGCAGTCGCTGGACAAGCTCTCGGGCGTGGCGACCGACGTCGTCGACAAGTCCCACGAGGACCTGGTGCACGACCTCAACCAGCTGGCCCCGACGCTGCACCAGCTGGCCGCCGCGGGCGACTCGCTGCCGAAGTCGCTGGAAACCCTGGTCACGTTCCCGTTCCCGGACAACGCGGTGCAGGGCATCGGGGGCAGCGACTACAACAACCTGTTCCTCAAGGTCGACCTGAACCTGAGCACCATCGTGGACAACCTCGGGCGCTCCCGGCAGCCGCTGATCCCGCTGCCCGACTCGGTCCCGCTGCCGCTGAACGGTCAGCAACAGGAGCAGCAGCAACCCGCACCGACCCAGCCGAAGCCGGAGCAGCAGGAATCCGGCGGCGGTGTGCTGGGCTGGCTGTTCGGAGGTGACAACTGATGCTCACCCGTCGAGCCCGATTCCAGATCATCGGCTTCGTGCTGATCGCGCTGATCGGTTGCAGCTACGCCGGATTCAAGTACGCCGGTGTCGACCGGCTCTTCGGCAACCGCGGTTACGTGGTGGCGCTGCAGCTGGCCAGCACCGGCGGTGTCTTCCAGAACGCCGAGGTCACCTACCGGGGCGTGCCGATCGGCCGGGTCGGCGAGCTGAAGCTCACCGATGACGGCGTGCAGGTCCCGCTGGACATCGAGAACAGCGCGCCGCCCATCCCGTCCGATGTGGAGGCCGTGGTCACCAACCGCTCGGCGGTCGGTGAGCAGTACGTGGACCTGCGTCCCAAGCAGGACAAGGGCCCGTACCTCAAGGAGGGCTCGGTCATCGCCGAGTCCCGGACGACCACGCCGCTGCCGGTCCAGGACCTGATGATGAACCTGGACGGGTTCGCCAAGTCGGTGCCGCAGGACTCGCTGCGCACCGTCGTCAGCGAGCTCGGCACCGCGTTCCGCGACAACGGCGGACACCTGCAGACCATCCTGGACACCTCCCGCGAGTTCACCACGCAGGCGCAGAACCACCTGCCGCAGACGGTGCAGCTGCTGGAGGACGGCAAGACGGTCCTGGGCACGCAGAACGAGCAGGGCTCGGCCATCAAGTCGTTCAGCAAGGACCTGAACCTGCTGTCGCAGTCCCTGGAGAAGTCCGACGGGGACCTGCGCGGCGTCATCCAGAAGGCGCCGCCCGCGGCCCAGCAGCTGTCCGGGCTGATCAAGGACAACCCGCGGATCGGCCCGCTGCTGGCGAACCTCACCACGACCTCGCAACTGCTCTCGGCGCACCGGGACGGCATCGAGCAGCTGTTCATCAGCTACCCGGCGCAGGTCGCGGTGTCCAACACCGTCGTCCCCGGGGATGGCACCGCTCACTTCGGACTGGTTCTCAACCTGTTCGACCCGATGCCGTGTACCAAGGGATATGAGGGGACGCCGGAACGCACCGGTACCGACATGTCGCCGGCACCGCTGAACAAGG
Organism: Saccharopolyspora ipomoeae; assembly: GCF_029952525.1. Classification (GTDB taxonomy): domain Bacteria; phylum Actinomycetota; class Actinomycetes; order Mycobacteriales; family Pseudonocardiaceae; genus Saccharopolyspora; species Saccharopolyspora ipomoeae. The sequence continues at coordinate 263,800 of NZ_JASAOF010000004.1, read as the reverse complement.
ACGCGCGCTGCGCGGAGCCTCCGGGCAGTCCGATCAACGTGCGCGGCGCGCAGAACGCACCCGGGCAGTAAGAGAGGCAACACGTGACCGAAGAAGCCGAGACCGCTCGCCGGCGGCCCACGCTGTCGCTGGTGCTGTTCGTGGTGAGCCTGGTGTGCGCCCTGGTGTTCGGGGTGTTGTGGGTGTTCGCGCTGAACAACTCCTCGGTCGCCTACGCCGAGACGCGCGACGCGGCGCTGCAGCAGGGCCAGGAAGCGATCATCAACTTCAACACCCTGGACCACAAGGACGTCGACCGCGGCCTGCAGCGGTGGGAGGACTACTCCACCGGGCCGCTGCGGGACGAGGTCAAGAAGGGCCGCAAGGACTACGCGACCCGGATCCAGCAGGCGAAGAGCACCACCACGGCGCGCGTGCTCGACGCCGGCATCGCCGAGCTCGACGAGAACGCGGGCAAGGCGCGGATGATCGCGGTCGTGCAGATCACGGTGACCGTCGAGGGCCAGCCCCCGGCCAACAAGCAGGATCGCTACCAGGCAGAACTCACGCGTGAGGGCGACGTCTGGAAGCTCAGCGGACTGGGCACCGTCCCGGTCGGCTGAACGGCGACACCCGAGAGCGATTCGAGGAGTACAGCCAGTGCCAAGCAACCGCCGTTCCGGCGCGAACCGGCAGCCTTCGGCCCGCCGGCCGAAGGTCGCCGGCCTGCGCAAGCGCCCCACCTCGCCCGCCTCGACCGACGCCGCCCCGGCGGAGGACGAGGCGGTCAACGGCACTGCGGTGACCGAGCAGCCGGAGGCCGCCGAGGCCCCGGCCGGGTCGACCGGGTCGGAGGAGTCCGAGGCCGCTGCGTCGTCGGGGGAGTCCGGTTCGTCCGAGGCGGCTGAGCCGTCGGAGACGCCCGAGTCCGTTGAGGAGCCCGGTTCTTCCGGCGATTCCGGGTCTTCCGAGGGGGTCGGTTCTCCCGAGGGCCCCGGGTCCACTGAGGAGTCCGGGGTGTCCGATGAGGACGAGTCCTCCGACGCGTCCGGTGCGGCCGCGACGTCCGGGGAATCCGCGACCTCAGGGGGGTCCGAGTCCGCTGAGGCCGAGTCGGAGTCCTCCGAGGCCGAGTCGAAGTCCGGGAAGCCGTGGGTGCTGTGGGCGGCGACGGCCCTGCTGTTCGCGCTGGCGATCTTCTTCGGCGTCGCGACCTACACGACCTACAACACCGGCCCGGCCGCCAACGAGGCGCTGACCTCGGCGGGCGAGACCAGCGAGGTCAACGGTCAGGTCAGCGACGGCGTCCAGAAGCTGTTCTCCTACGACTTCAACGACACGGCCAAGACGGAGAACGCCGCCAAGGACCTCCTGGTCGGCTCGGCCGTGCAGAAGTACAACGAGCTGTTCGCCCTGGTCAAGCAGCAGGCCCCGCAGCAGCAGCTGATCGTCACGACCACGGTCAAGAACAGCGCGGTGACCCGCCTGGAGGGCGACCGCGCCGAGGTCCTGGTCTTCGTCGATCAGCACGCCATGCGCGCCAACACCGGCGAGTCCAACATCGGCCCGGCGCAGCTCTCGGTCTCCGCCGAGAAGCAGGGCGACACCTGGAAGATCGCCAACCTCACCCTCCGCTGACCGACCCTCCACGAGCCCCTCCCGCCCGAAACCTCGGTGCCGGAGGGGCTCGTGCGTCAGCAGGGGGCAGTTTTAGCCATAACTGTCCGGGCAAAAAGGACATTGATCATGGGTGATTATGGCTAAAACTGTCCCCTGGTGAGCCGAGAACCCCCGCACCTCCCCAGCCCCTCTGCACTTCCACCCCTCCGCACTTCAACCTTCCGCACTTCCGTGGTGCGGCAGGGTGGCGGGGTCAGGGGCCGACGTGGATGTGGGCGCTCCAGGTGGCGTGGTCGTTCGGGCGGGCGTTGCGGAGCTCCCGGGCGGCGTTGTGCAGGGCGTAGGCCGCGCCGTCGGTGCCGTAGCCGTTCTGCCCGAAGACCTCCGAGTAGAAGTCCGCGTGCGCGTCGATCGAGCTCGTCGCGTCGACCTCCCACAGGGTGCCGATGACGTGCGTGAACCCGGCGAACCCGAGCGCCGAGGCCAGCGACAGCGCCGCCGCGCACGGCTGATCCGCCGCGGTGGCCACCTGCCCCAGGTAGCAGAACTCCGCCTGGTCCAAGGCGACCTGACCGAGCTCCACCAGCCCCAGCGGCCGCTGCCCGTCCCGGTCCAGCAGCATCCCCGCGGCCGGCTGCGCCGGGAACTGCGAGCTTGGCTCGCAGACGTGCACCCACGGGTAGTTCGGCAGCATCCGCAGCACGTCGGTCGCGCTCGCGCTCTCCGTCGAGACGATCTCCGCGGTCGGCCAGAACCGGGCCAGCACCTGGTTCTGCGGCGGCAGCTCCCGCGACACCTGGACCGCCGAGCCCGCCGCCACCAGCGCCTCGCCCTCCGGCACCGGGCGGGTGCGGGCGCGCAGCAGGCAGCCGAGCGTCGGCGTGTACGAGGACACGACCCGGTCCAGCGCCGAGGCCCCGGCGTGCGCGGTCGCGGCGTGCAGCGGCAGGTACGCAGCCGCCCCGAAGCAGCTCCACCAGACGCGCGGCCAGCGGGCGCCCGCGGCGGGCGTGTTGAGGTACCCCATCCGGTCCAGCACCGGACGCACCACCCGCACCCACGTCCAGTCCAGCACCTCGGCCATCGTGGCGTGGTCGTCCTGCTGCGCGGCGGTCAGCAGCGCCAGCGACTGCTCACCGGCCTTGTCCGGGGTCGCGTGCGAGATCGGGACGGTCAGCACCCGGCCGCCGAAGATCACCAGCACGTCCGACCGGTACCGGCTGAGGTTGACGATCGCCACCGACCCGTCACCGCCGACCCCGCTGAGCTCGGAGAACGGCCGCACCCGCAGGTGGCCGGGCTGAACCTCGCGCACCTCGGCGATCAGCGCGGACCAGGCGTCGGCCAGCCGCATCCGGTCGTCGGCGTCGCCGAGGTCGGGGTCCTCGGCCGGGCGGTCCAGCAACCGCCGCAGCCGCACGACCTCGTCGGCCAGGTCCGGGTGGTCGCGGTGCAGCGCGCCGAGCTCTCCGCCGCTGGGCAGGAAGTCGGCCAGGATCGCCGACCGGCCGTGCTCGATGAGCTCCACGGCCTTGTCCGGCTCACCGGCCTCGATGGCGCTGGCCGCGGCGTCCGCCACGATCGACGCCCACCGCTGCTGCGCGCTCGGCGAGGCCACGACCCGCTTGCCGCGCGTCATCAGCGGCAGCAGCTCGACGGCGGTGGTGAACGACTCCAGCGCCTCCGACCAGCGCTGCTCCTGCGCGCTGATCCGGCCCGCCAGCGCAGCGGCCCGCAACCGCTGCTCGGACGGGGCGTTGCCCTGACCGGCGGCCTCGGTGAGCACCTTGCGCGCCCACCGGTAGTACCGCCTGCGACCGGTGCGCTGGTGCAGCGCCTGCAGCGCGAGCCCGAGCTGGATGGACACCGCCGCCCGGCCGGGGGTGGTCTCCGGCATCGCGATCAGGGCCTGGTCGAACAGCTCGATCGCGGTCTCGACGTCCTGCGCGCGCCCGGCCCGCTGGAACCGGTGGGTGAGCACGGCGCCGAGCTGGACCCACGCGATCTGCTGGGTCTGCGGCACCGCGTCCTTGGCCGCCTCGCGCGCGAGGTCGGCGGCGCGGTCGAGGTCGTCGCGGCTCTCGCCGTGCTCGTAGCGCACCAGCAGGCTCGTGTTCAGGGCGGTGATCATCCGCGCGCGCTGCGACGGCGCCGCGGCCTCCACCGACGCCTCCCCGGCGGTGACCGCGGTGTCCAGCGCCTTGGCCTCGCCGCCGTGCAGGAAGTGCCTGCGCAGCAGGATCGCGTAGCCGCCCAGCGCCAGCGAGCGGGAGGTGTCCTCGGCGGCCATCGCCCGCACGGCCGGGGTGATCGGCCGCAGCACGCGGCGCAGCTGCCCGGACTCGCCGGTGGCGTCGACGTGCTCGATGGTCGCCGCGCACAGCTGCCACACGGCCGTGCCGAGCTGCGGGTTCCCGCCTTCCAGGACCCCGAGGACGCCGATCAGCTCGTTGATCGCGGAGTTGAGGTCGGTGAGGTCGCCGTTGCGCTGGAAGCGCAGCCGCAGCGCCTCGGCGTAGCGGCACAGCCCGCCGCGCCGGGTGTCTCCGTCCGGCAGCGCCCCGGAGCCGGCCGCGAGGTGCTTGATCGCCTCGTCGAGGTCGTCGGGGTCGCTGCCGCGCTGGTAGCGGCGCATCAGCGCGGCGCCGAGGTTGATCAGCAGCTCGGAGGTGGTGGCGTCGGAGGCCGGGGAGATCCGGGCGGCCTCCCGGAACACCGCGATCGACTCCTCGTCGGACTCCGGCGAGTCGGCGAGCTGGGCGTGCAGCTTGAGCGCGTTGGCCAGCCGCAGCAGCACCATCGGCCGCCGCTGGTCGCGCTTGGGCGTCTGGGCGACGGCGTCGCGGGCGACCTGCGCGCCGTCGGCGGCGATCCGGGGCTGACCGGTCTTGGCCGCGAGGTCGGTGAGGGCGAGCGCGAGGTTGCAGAAGTAGAGGATGCGGTCGCGGTCGCCGGAGTGCGCCGAGTCGGTGGCCGAGCGGTAGTAGCCGATGGCGTCCTCGAGGTCGGCGAGGTCGCGGCTCTGCACGTAGCGCAGCTGCGCGGCGCTGCCGAGGTTGTTGAGCACGCCGGCCCGCGCGGGGTCGTCCGCGCGGAGCACGCCCGCGGTGTTGCGGAAGATCTCGGTGACCCAGGGCAGGTTGGTGAAGTCGAGGCTGGTGACGATCTGGTTCATCGCCGCGATGGCGTCCGCGTAGCGCTGCTCGGCGCTGCGACGCTCACCACTCCCTGGTCCGGGGTTGGGCGGGCCCGGGTGCTGTCCGACGGCCCGGTGCCCGCCGGTTCCCGGATTCGTCCCGTAGCCCGGGTTGGTCCCATATCCCGGGTTGGTCCCGTAGCCCGGGTTGGTGCCGGTGTGCGGGCCGCCCGATCTCGCGTCGGGCGCTTCCCCGGTGGTCTCGCCGTCGTCCTCCGGCGCGAACCAACTGGATTGCGAGGGTTGCTGGCCGCTCTGGTCCTGGCCTCCGGTCCAACGCTGCAGCCCGCGGAACCGCTCGCTCGCGCGGCTTGCATCGTCTGTCATCGGTCGTTTCTCCTGTGGCCTGCCGGGCACCGGTCGGGGGCCGGTGGTGATCTCACGTTACCGGCGGAGGTAATTGTCGAGTAGCCCATGTGTTACTCGGTGGGATCGCCTCCGGAGGCTGCGCGTCCCCCCGTTGGATGTAATTGCTGAGCTTCGATGGGAGAAACTACTAGCTCTGCGCGACGGGTTCAGCCCCGTAGGGGAATGTTTGAGGCAACCCGTGGTCTCGATGCGGTCAAGCGAGCATGATCATCGCTCCGCGTTGATGTCGAGGCTCGTTCGCTACGACGTTCGGGGGACGGCCGTCCAGGTCATGAGGCGCGGCGCCACACACCGTAGTTGATCATGAACGGTCGTTTCCAGATGCTCTCGGGCCGCCCGAGTGGTCTCGGGTGGTCCCGCGAATTGGCGTGGACCAATCTTTTCAAGATCGCGAAAGTGGGACGCCCGAATTTCTTCGCGCGGTCCAATCCGCCGGGTGTGCGAATTGGGTCGCGTGGGGCGGGTGGGAATTGCGCCGACCCCCTCGGAGGGAGGAGCGAACCGCCCACTTTCGTGTGGACCTTCCACCCGCCGGGTGGTCTCGGGTGGTCTCGACGACCGCGCGATGTGATCCGCGCGGCCTCGCGCCACCCTCCTCCGTGGACTCGCAGGAGGGTTCAGAGCGTTGTCAAGAGCCGATCGGAGGGGGTTCGCCAACGGCGTGACGGGAGTACCGCATACGATGATCAAAAGCGCCTGACCAGGTTAAAAAGGGTTCTCAGCGGTCACGTGAGGTGATCGTGTTTTCCGCCACGAGAGTGATCGATCGGTGATCTCTTGACTGAGAGCGCGTGCGGGTTCACTCTGGTCCTCAACGCGGGGCTGGGCCGCCATCGGTGGGCCCCCTCGACAGCTGGCGTCCTTCCGGCTAGACTGCTACTTTGCGCTGCCCTCTTATTGGTCTGTCCCGCACTGGACCGTAGGATGGTCGGCGCCATTGCACCCTTGACAGCTGTGCTAGCGATCTGCGCGCTTGCCTGACGCGCGCTTGTTGCGGCGAGCACGGCTGTAGCCAGTTCAGAGTCCCGGAAGGACGCATCTTGGCAGTCTCCCGCGCGACCAAGGTCTCTGCAGCTTCCAACTACACGTCGGGGATCCCTGGGGCACCCAAGCGGGTCTCGTTCGCGAACATCCGCGAACCGCTGAACGTGCCGAACCTGCTAGACCTGCAGATCCAGTCCTTCGAATGGCTTGTCGGTAACGAGGCCTGGTTCCAGCGCCGGGTCGACGCCGGCGAGGACAATCCGGTTGGTGGTCTTGAGGAGGTCCTGAGCGAGATCTCCCCGATCGAGGACTTCTCCGGATCGATGTCGCTGTCTTTCTCCGATCCGCGCTTCGACGAGGTCAAGGCCTCCGTCGGGGAGTGCACGGACAAGGACATGACCTACGCTGCCCCGCTGTTCGTCACCGCGGAATTCACCAACCACTCCACTGGCGAGATCAAGAGCCAGACGGTGTTCATGGGTGACTTCCCGATGATGACCGACAAGGGCACCTTCATCATCAACGGAACCGAGCGGGTCGTCGTCTCCCAGCTCGTGCGTTCCCCCGGTGTCTACTTCGACCAGTCGGTCGACAAGACCACCGACAAGGACGTCTTCAGCGTCAAGATCATCCCCAGCCGCGGTGCGTGGCTGGAGTTCGACGTCGACAAGCGCGACACCGTCGGTGTCCGCATCGACCGCAAGCGCCGCCAGCCGGTCACCGTGCTGCTCAAGGCGCTGGGCTGGTCCACCGAGGCCATCCGCGAGCGCTTCGGCTTCTCCGAGACGCTGATGGCGACCCTGGAGAAGGACCACACCGGCGGCACCGACGAGGCGCTGCTCGACATCTACCGCAAGCTGCGCCCGGGCGAGCCGCCGACGAAGGAGAGCGCGCAGACCCTCCTGGAGAACCTGTTCTTCAAGGAGAAGCGCTACGACCTGGCTCGCGTCGGCCGCTACAAGGTCAACAAGAAGATCGGTCTCTCGCAGTCCTACGAGACCGGCGTGCTGACCGAAGAGGACATCGTCACCACCATCGAGTACCTGGTCCGCCTGCACGCGGGCGAGACCGAGATGGCGGCTCGCGGTGACGAGGCCGGCGACAACATCCCGGTCGAGGTCGACGACATCGACCACTTCGGCAACCGCCGCCTCCGCACCGTCGGCGAGCTGATCCAGAACCAGGTCCGGGTGGGCCTGTCCCGCATGGAGCGCGTCGTCCGCGAGCGGATGACCACGCAGGACGTCGAGGCGATCACGCCGCAGACCCTGATCAACATCCGCCCGATCACGGCGGCGATCCGGGAGTTCTTCGGCACCTCGCAGCTGTCGCAGTTCATGGACCAGACCAACCCGATCGCGGGTCTGACGCACAAGCGTCGCCTCTCCGCGCTCGGCCCGGGCGGTCTGTCCCGTGAGCGCGCCGGCATGGAAGTCCGAGACGTGCACCCCTCGCACTACGGCCGCATGTGCCCGATCGAGACGCCGGAAGGCCCGAACATCGGTCTGATCGGCTCGCTGGCCACGTTCGCTCGGGTCAACCCGTTCGGCTTCATCGAGACGCCGTACCGCAAGGTCATCGACGGCCGGGTCACCGACCAGATCGACTACCTCACGGCCGATGAAGAGGACCGCTACGTCAAGGCGCAGGCGAACGCCAAGATCGACGACGAGGGCAACTTCGTCGACGACCGCGTCCTGGGTCGGCGGAAGGGCGGCGAGGTCGAGCTGCTCGCCCCGAACGAGATCGACTACATGGACGTCTCGCCGCGGCAGATGGTCTCCGCCGCGACCGCGATGATCCCGTTCCTGGAGCACGACGACGCCAACCGCGCCCTGATGGGTGCGAACATGCAGCGTCAGGCGGTGCCGCTGCTGCGCAGCGAGTCCCCGCTGGTCGGCACCGGCATGGAGCTCCGCGCCGCGGTCGACGCCGGTGACGTGATCACCGCCGAGAAGGCGGGCGTGGTCGAGGAGCTGACCGCGGACTTCGTCACGATCATGGCCGACGACGGCAGCCGCCGCTCGTACCGGATGCAGAAGTTCTCCCGGTCCAACCACGGCACCTGCATCAACCAGAAGCCGATCGTCAACGAGGGCGACCGGATCGAGGCGGGTCAGGTCATCGCGGACGGTCCGTGCACCGAGAACGGCGAGATGGCCCTGGGCAAGAACCTGCTCGTGGCGATCATGCCGTGGGAGGGGCACAACTACGAGGACGCGATCATCCTGAGCCAGCGCCTGGTGCAGGACGACGTGCTCACCTCGATCCACATCGAGGAGCACGAGGTCGACGCCCGCGACACCAAGCTCGGCGCCGAGGAGATCACCCGGGACATCCCGAACGTCTCCGACGACGTGCTGGCCGACCTCGACGAGCGCGGCATCATCCGCATCGGCGCCGAGGTCCAGGGCGGCGACATCCTGGTCGGCAAGGTCACGCCGAAGGGCGAGACCGAGCTGACCCCGGAGGAGCGCCTGCTCCGCGCCATCTTCGGCGAGAAGGCCCGCGAGGTCCGCGACACCTCCCTGAAGGTGCCGCACGGCGAGACCGGCAAGGTCATCGGCGTCCGCGTGTTCAACCGCGAGGACGACGACGAGCTGCCCCCGGGCGTCAACCAGCTGGTCCGGGTCTACGTCGCGCAGAAGCGCAAGATCTCCGACGGTGACAAGCTCGCCGGCCGCCACGGCAACAAGGGCGTCATCGGCAAGATCCTGCCCGCCGAGGACATGCCGTTCCTGTCCGACGGCACCCCGGTCGACATCATCCTGAACACCCACGGTGTTCCGCGTCGTATGAACATCGGCCAGGTGCTGGAAACGCACCTCGGCTGGATCGCGTCGCGGGGCTGGACGATCGACCCGGACGCCGAGTGGGCCCAGCGCCTGCCGGAGGAGCTGCTCGACGTCGAGCCCGGCACCAACACCGCCACGCCGGTGTTCGACGGTGTGCGGGAGGAGGAGATCACCGGTCTGCTCGCCTCGACGAAGCCGAACCGCGACGGCGACCGCATGGTCGGCGCCGACGGCAAGGCGCAGCTGTTCGACGGCCGCAGCGGTGAGCCGTACCCGTACCCGACCGCGGTCGGCTACATGTACATCCTCAAGCTGTCGCACCTGGTGGACGACAAGATCCACGCCCGTTCCACCGGCCCGTACTCGATGATCACCCAGCAGCCGCTGGGCGGTAAGGCGCAGTTCGGTGGTCAGCGCTTCGGTGAGATGGAGTGCTGGGCCATGCAGGCCTACGGTGCGGCCTACACCCTGCAGGAACTGTTGACGATCAAGTCCGACGACGTGGTGGGCCGCGTCAAGGTCTACGAAGCGATCGTCAAGGGCGAGAACATCCCCGAGCCGGGTATCCCGGAGTCGTTCAAGGTGCTGCTGAAGGAGCTTCAGTCGCTGTGCCTGAACGTCGAGGTGCTCTCCAGCGATGGCGCCGCGATCGAGATGCGCGACACCGAGGACGAGGACCTGGAGCGCGCCGCTGCCAACCTCGGCATCAACCTGTCGCGCAACGAGAACCCGTCGGTGGACGACATCGCTCACTGACCCTCGCCGCCGGCCCGGGGGACTGCTCCCGGGGGCCGGCGACCGACCCAACCTGGCACTCGCTTCCCCCGGTGGCACCGGGAGGAGCACCATTCGACCAAGGGAGAAGACCCGACGTGCTTGACGTCAACTTCTTCGATGAACTCCGCATCGGCCTCGCCACGGCCGACGACATCCGCCAGTGGTCGTACGGCGAGGTCAAGAAGCCCGAGACCATCAACTACCGAACCCTGAAGCCGGAGAAGGACGGGCTCTTCTGCGAGAAGATCTTCGGTCCGACCCGGGACTGGGAGTGCTACTGCGGTAAGTACAAGCGGGTCCGCTTCAAGGGCATCATCTGCGAGCGCTGCGGTGTCGAGGTCACCCGCGCCAAGGTGCGCCGCGAGCGGATGGGCCACATCGAGCTGGCCGCCGCCGTCACGCACATCTGGTACTTCAAGGGCGTTCCGTCGCGGCTGGGCTACCTGCTGGACCTGGCCCCGAAGGACCTCGAGAAGATCATCTACTTCGCGGCCTACGTGATCACCGGTGTGAACACCGAGCTGCGGCACAACGACCTGTCGACGCTGGAGAGCGAGATCAGCGTCGAGCGCAAGCGCGTCGCCGACCAGCGCGACGCCGACCTGGAGGCCCGGGCCCAGAAGCTCGAGACCGACCTGGCCGCGCTCGAGGCCGAGGGCGCCAAGAGCGACCAGCGCCGCAAGGTCAAGGAAGGCGCCGAGCGCGAGATGAAGCAGCTGCGCGACCGCGCGCAGCGCGAGCTCGACAAGCTCGACGAGATCTGGGACACCTTCACCAAGCTGGAGCCCCGTCAGCTCATCGCCGACGAGGTCCTCTACCGCGAGCTCTACGACCGGTACGGCGAGTACTTCACCGGTGGCATGGGCGCCGAGGCGATCCAGACGCTGCTGGCGAACTTCGACATCGGTGCCGAGGCCGAGTCGCTGCGCGAGACCATCCGCAGCGGCAAGGGCCAGAAGAAGCTGCGCGCCCTCAAGCGGCTCAAGGTCGTGGCGGCCTTCCAGGCCACCGGCAACGACCCGAGCGGCATGGTGCTCAACTGCGTGCCGGTCATCCCGCCGGACCTGCGTCCGATGGTGCAGCTGGACGGTGGTCGCTTCGCGACCTCCGACCTCAACGACCTGTACCGCCGCGTGATCAACCGCAACAACCGCCTCAAGCGACTGATCGACCTCGGCGCGCCCGAGATCATCGTCAACAACGAGAAGCGGATGCTGCAGGAGTCCGTGGACGCGCTGTTCGACAACGGCCGTCGCGGGCGTCCGGTCACCGGCCCGGGCAACCGGCCGCTGAAGTCGCTGTCCGACCTGCTCAAGGGCAAGCAGGGTCGTTTCCGCCAGAACCTGCTGGGCAAGCGAGTCGACTACTCGGGCCGTTCGGTCATCGTCGTCGGCCCGCAGCTGAAGCTGCACCAGTGCGGTCTGCCGAAGGAAATGGCAGTCGAGCTGTTCAAGCCCTTCGTCATGAAGCGGCTGGTCGACCTCAACCACGCGCAGAACATCAAGTCCGCGAAGCGGATGGTGGAGCGCCAGCGCCCGCAGGTGTGGGACGTGCTGGAAGAGGTCATCGCCGAGCACCCGGTGCTGCTCAACCGTGCTCCCACGCTGCACCGCCTCGGCATCCAGGCCTTCGAGCCGCAGCTGGTGGAGGGCAAGGCCATCCAGCTGCACCCGCTGGTCTGCGAGGCGTTCAACGCCGACTTCGACGGTGACCAGATGGCGGTCCACCTGCCGCTGTCGGCCGAGGCCCAGGCCGAGGCCCGGGTCCTGATGCTGTCCAGCAACAACATCCTGTCGCCGGCCTCCGGTCGGCCGCTGGCGATGCCGCGTCTGGACATGGTCACGGGCTTGTACCACCTGACCCGCCTGGTCGAGGGCGCCAAGGGCGAAGGCCTGGCGTTCTCCTCGGTCGGCGAGGCGATCATGTCCTTCGACCGCGGCGTGCTGGACCTGCAGGCCAAGGTCAAGATCCGGCTGCGGGACCTGGTCCCCAACGCCGAGCAGATGCCGGAGGGCTGGGAGCCGGGCCAGCAGTGGATCGCCGAGACCACGCTGGGCCGCGTCTGGTTCAACGAGCTGCTGCCGGAGGACTACCCGTTCGTCGACGACCTGCTGCCGAAGAAGAAGCAGGCCGCGATCGTCAACGACCTCGCCGAGCGGTACCCGATGGTCACCGTCGCCCAGACGCTGGACAAGCTGAAGGACGCCGGTTTCCACTGGGCCACCCGTTCCGGTGTGACCGTGTCGATCACCGACGTGGTCGTGCCGCCGAACAAGACCGAGATCCTCGACAGCTACGAGGCCAAGGCGGACCAGGTCGAGAAGCGGTACCGCCGCGGTGCGCTGTCCTACCAGGAGCGCAACGCCGAGCTGGTCAAGGTCTGGACGGCGGCCAAGGACGAGGTCGCCGAGGCCATGGAGACCAACTTCCCCGAGGACAACTCGATCAGCACGATCGTGAAGTCCGGGGCCGCCGGTAACATGACCCAGGTCGTTCAGCTGGCCGGTATGCGTGGTCTGGTGTCGAACCCGAAGGGTGAGTACATCCCGCGCCCGATCAAGGCGAACTTCCGCGAGGGCCTGTCCGTGCTGGAGTACTTCATCTCCAACCACGGTGCCCGCAAGGGTCTGGCGGACACGGCGCTGCGCACCGCCGACTCGGGTTACCTGACCCGTCGTCTGGTGGACGTCTCGCAGGACGTCATCGTCCGCGAGACCGACTGCGGCACCGAGCGCGGTGTGAAGATGCCGATCGCCGAGGTGCTGCACGACGGCCGGATCATGCGTCACCAGCACGTCGAGACCAGCGTCTACGCCCGCACGACCGCCGAGGACGTCACCGACGCCGACGGCAACATCGTGCTGGCCCGCGGTTCGGACCTGGGCGACCCGGCGATCGAGAAGCTGCTCGCCGCCAAGGTCACCAAGGTCAAGGTCCGCAGCGTCCTGACCTGCGAGTCCGGCGTGGGCGTCTGCTCGGTCTGCTACGGCCGCTCGATGGCCACCGGCAAGCTGGTCGACGTCGGCGAGGCCGTCGGCATCGTCGCCGCCCAGTCCATCGGTGAGCCCGGTACGCAGCTGACGATGCGCACGTTCCACCAGGGCGGTGTCGCCGGTGACGACATCACCACCGGTCTGCCGCGTGTGCAGGAGCTGTTCGAGGCCCGCGTCCCGAAGGGCAAGGCCCCGATCGCCGACACCTCCGGCCGCATCCGGCTGGAGGACAACGACCGCTACTGGAAGATCACGATCATTCCGGACGACGGCGGCGAGGAGATCGTCTACGACAAGCTGTCCAAGCGTCAGCGGCTCGCGGCGATCTCGGTCGACGGCACCGAGCGGCAGATCTCCGACGGCGACCACGTCGAGGTCGGGCAGCAGCTGCTCGAAGGCGCGGTCGACCCGCACGAGGTGCTGCGCGTGATGGGCCCGCGCGAGGCCCAGCTGCACCTGGTGAACGAGGTGCAGGAGGTGTACCGGTCGCAGGGTGTGGGCATCCACGACAAGCACGTCGAGGTCATCGTCCGCCAGATGCTGCGCCGGGTCATCATCATCGACTCGGGTGCCACCGAGTTCCTGCCCGGTTCGCCGGTCGAGCGCTCGCAGTTCGAGGCGGAGAACCGCCGCGTCGTCGCCGAGGGCGGCGACCCGGCTTCCGGCCGTCCGGTGCTGATGGGCATCACCAAGGCGTCGCTGGCCACCGAGTCGTGGCTGTCGGCGGCCTCCTTCCAGGAGACGACCCGCATCCTCACCAACGCCGCGATCGAGGGCGCGAGTGACAAGCTGGTCGGCCTGAAGGAGAACGTGATCATCGGTAAGTTGATCCCGGCCGGTACGGGCATCAACCGGTACCGCAACATCCAGGTGCAGCCGACCGAGGAGGCACGGGCCGCGGCCTACGCGATCCCGTCCTACGACGACAGCTACTACACCCCGGATGTGTTCGGCGCCGGCACCGGTGCGGCCGTCCCGCTGGACGACTACGACTTCGGCCGGGACTACCGCTGAAGTTCCGAGTGAAGTAGCCGAGAGCCCCTGCCCGACTCCTCCGGGCAGGGGCTCTTTCTCGTTCCGGGACCGCCACGAGCGGCGCGGGGTGGAGCGGACTGCTGTGCTCCGTCCCCGGCCGCGTGACCGGGTTCGTGCTGGTCAGTCCTCGTCCGCGGGCTCGTCGCCCGCGGCGGGCTGGGCGTCGTAGTGGTCGGCGAGGGCTTCGGCCTCGATCTTCGGCATGGGCAGGGTCTGCTCAACGGGGGCTTGGGTCATGGTTCTGGAAGCTAGTCCAGGTGAGACCCGACCGGAACCGCCCTTGATCATTTCGTTGACTACTCCGGATCGACCCAGGCCCGTCCTCGGACCGTGGGTTTGTGGGGTGGGGAAGTTTTCATGAAAACTGCGCTCCCCACAAACCCAGGGGAAGTTTCACCGGAAACTTCCCCCGACGAACCCGGGAACCCCGCCCCACCAGCACGTTCTCACGTTGTGGGGGTGGGTGAGATGTCAGTTGAAACCTCGGTTCGGGGACGTGGAGGGGGAAGTTTTCATGAAAACTTCCCCACCCCCACAACGAGCCCGGAGGACTCTGGACATGAAAAAGCCCCTGCTGGGCAGGGGCTTTCTCATGTCCAGGGGGCCGTGCCTGGGAGGGGACCACGGCGCCCCGGGAGTCTTCGGGTCAGCCTTCGAGCTCGGCGAGGGCCTTGCGGACCCGCTCGACCTCGGCCTCGAGTTCGGCGAGCTTGGCCTCGTGCTGCTGGCGGGCTTCGTTGATGACGCCTTCGATGGTCTCGAAGATTTCCGGGTTCAGCTCGGCGGCGGCCTTGGACACCGCGGCGGCGGCGACCGGCAGGGCCTGGACGACGCGCTTGCCCTGGTGCATCAGCTCCGCCTGCCACTCGCCGTCGGCGGTGCCGGTGACCGTGAGGGTGAGCTCGACCGTGCGGGTCTTCTTCGCCGAGCTCTTGCGGGTCTGGCGCTTCTTCGGCGCTTCGGCCTCGGCAGGAGCCCCGGAAGTCTCAGCGGGAGTCTCGGCGGCAGCCGGCGCCGGAGCTGCCGGAGTCTCGGGCGAGGTCGGCTCGGTGGCGACAGCGGTGGAGGCGGTGCTGTCGAAGCCGGTGGCCTCGGCCGGGGTGGTCTGCTCTTCGGTCAACTTGTCTCCTGTTTATCGCGGGAGGGGACACCAGAATAGAACAAGTGTTCCCCGTTCGTGCTACGGACACGGCGGCGACGCGCAGTGTCGCCCGATCGAGTCACCGCTCCAGGACGGTGACCAGCGCTCGCAGTGCGGGACGGAACGCGTGGTCCGAGGGTGCGGCGTACCCGACGATCACGCCGGGCGGGTGCGCACCGGGAGCGACCCAGTGCGGCCCCAGCACCTGGAGTTCCACCGAGTGCTGCCGCGCCCTGTCCAGCACCTCGCCTTCCGTGGGTCCTTCCGGATCCAGCTGCAAGGTCACGTGCAGGCCCGCCGAGATCCCGGCCGGGTGCGGCCGGTGGTTCGCACGCATCCCGCGCAGCGCTTCACCGAGCTGCTCGCGGCGCTGTCGGTAGGTGGCGCGCGATCGGCGGACGTGCTGATCGTAGGCCCCCGACAAGATCAACTCTGCCATGGCCAGCTGTTCGAACAGCGGTGCGTGCAGACCGCTGTTGCGCTTGAGCTCGCGCACCGGCTCCACCAGCCGCGACGGCAGCGCCAGCCACGCCAGGCGCAGCGCCGGGGCCAGCGTCTTGCTCGCCGTCCCGGCGTAGACGACGTTCTCGGGCGCCATCCCCTGCAGCGACCCCACCGGCTGCCGGTCGAAGCGGAACTCGCCGTCGTAGTCGTCGTCGATGACCAGCAGGTCCTCGTCCTTGGCGCGGCGAGCCAGCTCGGTCCGCCGCGCGGAGCTCATGCTCACGCCGAGCGGGAACTGGTGCGCCGGGGTCACCACCACGGCCCGGCTCCGCAGCCGCGACACGTCGATGCCCTCGGCGTCCACCGGGATGCCGTGCACGGCCATCCCGAACCCGGCCGGGATGTCCCACAGGTGCGGCGCGGACGGGTCCTCGAAGTCCACCGACGTCTCGCCCAGATCCGCGAGGGCATTGCTGAGCAGCGACAACGCCTGGGTGTAGCCGTTGCAGACGATGATGTTGGCCGGGGGCGCGGCCACCGCCCGCTCGCGCGCGAGGTAGTCGGCCAGGGCCTCCCGCAACCGCGGGTGACCCTGCGGGTCGCCGTAGTCGAGGTCGTCGGTGGGCGCGTCGCGCAGCGCCCGGCGGCTGGCCGCCAGCCAGTCCCGGCGCGGGAAGGCGCTCAGGTTCGGCCGCCCCGGACGGAAGTCCCAGCGGGCCACCTCGGGCTCCGGCTCGGCCGATGCGGGTTCCTCGGGAGCGGGGGTGGCGAGCAGCTCGGCGACGACCGTGGGCGCGCCCTGCCGGGCGATGAGGAAGCCCTCGGCGGCGAGCTGGTCGTAGGCCCGGGTGACGGTGCCGCGCGCGATCCCGAGCTCCTGGGCGAGCGAGCGGGTCGAGGGAACCCGGCTCCCGGCGGCCAGCGAACCGTCGCGGATGGCGGCCCTGAGGGTCTCGGTCAGCTGCTTGCTGTCCGGCCGAACCAACGCAGCGAACCATCCCCCCGTCACGGTCCCGACCTTACATTCCGGGTTCCCGGACGGCGTGATCCTCGCCTCGGGCGGGAAAGTTCGGATCCGGTCTACCGGCACACGATCGGTTGATAACGTGCTCATCCGCTGGCCAGTTGATCGACGGGGAGTGCTGTGGCGGAGGACTTCGGCAGGGACATCGGCGCCGCCGAGCGGATGGTCCGGGAGTGGCAGGACCGCGCGGCGGAGAAGGCCGAGAAGTTCACCCGGCTGCAACAGCAGGTCGAGAACATCGCGGTGACCGAGTCCTCCCGCGATGGCGCGATCCGGGTGACCGTCGCCTCCAGCGGGATGCTGCAGGACCTCCAGCTCGCCGACAACGCCGACAACCGCCCCATGGCCCGGCTCGGCGCGGACATCATGCGCCTCGTCCAGCAGGCGCAGGCCAAGATCCCCGGGCAGATGCAGCAGGCCGTCGAGGACACCGTCGGCATGGGTGATTCGGCCGCTCAGCACGTGCTCGACCAGGCCCGCAGGCACTTCCCGGAGCCGCCTCCGGAGGAGGAACCGCCGGCGCGCGGCGGGCGCAACGAGATCCGGACGCCCGTCGAGGACGCCGCCCAGCCGCCGCGCCGCCCCCAGCCCCCGCAGCAGTCCCCAGGTCGTCGTAGGCCGGACGACTTCGACGACGAGGACTTCGGCAACGGCTCCTTCCTGCGCTGATCTGGGGGATCGCACATGTCTGACGAGATGAGCGTCGTCATCGAGAACCTGCGCACCCACGCGTCCAAAGTGGATGGTGTGGTGGATCAGCTGAGCACGGCGGTCGACGCCTCGCAGCAGGTCTCGCTGGACAACAGCGCCTACGGAGTCCTGTGCCAGCCGTTCGCGCAGATGATCGACATCGCCGAGCAGCAGGGCGTGGACGCGGTCCGCGAAGCGGTGAAGTCGATGCAGCAGATCGCCGATGACGTGCGCACGACCGCCGAGGACTACCAGGAGATCGACGACCGCAACAGCGAGATGATCCGCGGGGTGCAGCCGTGAGCAACCCGCTCGTCGAGAAGCAGCCGGAGAGCGACGACGGCTTCATCACCAAGGGCACCGGCGACCAGGGCTGGGCGGCGGGCATCGGCATCGCCGAGTCCGTCAACGACGTCTCCAGCCTCAACGAGGGGTCCAGCTGGGTCGAATCCGGGCTCGCCTACGGCGGTCTCGCGCTCGAAGGCATCAGCATGGCCGTCGACCCGATCGGCACGCTGCTGTCCTACGGGCTGTCCTGGCTGATCGAGCACGTCCAGCCGCTCAAGGAGGCCCTCGACTGGTTCGCCGGCGATCCCGACGGCGTCGCCGCCTACGGCAAGACCTGGGAGAACGTCTCCAAGGCCGTCGAGGAAGCCGCGAGCCAGTACGAGGACGCCGTCAAGGCCGACACCGCCGACTGGACCGGCGCCGCGGGCGACGCCTACCGGCGGACCGCCGCGGAGAAGGGCGAAGCGCTCGCGGGCGCGGCGAAGCTGGCGGGCACCATCAGCTCGGTCGTGACGGTCATGGGCGAGGTCGTCTCGTTCGTCCGCGAGTTCGTCCGCGACCTGGTCGCCGACTGCATCTCGCGGCTGATCACCTACGCGCTGGAAGCCCTGCTGCCGCCGATCGCCTCGCTGGCCTGGGTGGTCCCGCAGGCGGTCGCGTTCATCTCCAAGACCGTCAGCAAGATCGCCGACGTGGTCAACAAGCTGATCAAGACGATCAGCAACGTCTCCCCGAAGCTCGCCAAGCTCGCCGAGGTCTTCGGCGACATCATGAAGACCCTGGGCGGCAAGGCGAAGGCCGGAGCGGGGGCGGTCAGCAAGGTCGCGGAGAAGCTCGACGTCGCCGAGCACCTGGCCGCCAAGTCCTGGAAGAAGATCGACGAGACCTTCGGCACCGACGTCGTCGGCCGTCACAACGCCAGGTTCGGCGGGCCGGACAGCCCGAACGCCCCGGACTCGGGCGACGACGGCGGTTCGCCGTCCGCGGAGGGCGGCCGTTCGTCGTTCCAGGGGGATGCGTCCACGCGATCGGGGTCGACCTCGGACGGCGGTTCGCAGTCGGAGGGGGCTTCGGGGGCTGGTTCGGCGCAGTCGGATTCGAGTTCCGGGGGCAGCGGTGACTCCGGCTCGGGTGCGTCCGGCGACCCGGGTTCGAGCGGGTCGGCCCAGTCGCGCTCCAGCTCGGATTCGCCTTCCGCGCAAGCGGATTCGGGTTCGGGTCACGGTGACGCGGGATCGCAGTCGCGGTCGAGCTCCGATTCGGGTCAGTCGGGTTCGAGTTCTGCTGATGCGGGGCCGCAGTCGCGTCCCGACTCCGGTTCGAGCCGGCCGGATCCGGGTTCGAGCCACGCTGACGCGGCTTCGCAGTCGCGGACGGATTCCGGTTCGGCGCAGGCGGATTCGGGTTCGAGCAGGTCGAACGTCGATCCGGGATCGCAGTCCGGTTCGGGTTCCACGCACTCGGGTTCTGGCGGTGCGACGCACACCGACGCCCCTCGCGGCGACGCCGGATCGCCGTCCGCGCAGACACACACGGGTTCCGGCGGTTCGACTCCCGACGCCCAGCGCGCTCCCGCGAACACCTCCGCAGCCGGCGTCGACGCACCTGCCAGGCCGCCGGAGGCCGCCGCTCCGCAGTCGGCTCCGTCCGCTCCGCGCCCGGACCAGCCGTCGAGCGCGGCTCCGGCCGGAGCCGCGAGCCCGTCGGCCCCGTCAGGTGGTTCCCCGTCCGGTGCCGCGCCGTCGCCGCGCGGCGCGGGACGCCAGGGATCGGGCGGGTGGACCGGCACGTCCGGCCATCCGGGCGCCGCGCACACCCCGAACCGACCCCGCGCGGACGCGCCGAACCGCCCTGCGGCGTCGCGTGCGGACGCGCCGAATCGTCCTGCGGCGTCGCGTGCGGACGCGCCGAACCGGCCCCACGTCGATGCCCCGAGTCGGCCGCGCGTGGACGCCTCGGCGCACGCGCCGCGCGGCGGGCATGGAGCCCCGAGCCCGTCGCGCGCATCTCAGGCTCGCCCCGGCGCCCCGGTGCACCGCCAGACCGCGGCCCCACCCCGCCCGGAGCACTTGCGCACGGCCGAGGCGCCCCGCACGCCGATCCCCGCCCAGCGCACCCCGGAAACGCCGAACAGCCTTTCTGACCAGCCCAAACCCGACCAGCCGAAGCCGTCGACGGCGGAGTCGATGGCGGCCGAGACCCCGCCGAAGGACTCGTGGCAGGCCGGCCACCACAAGGCGTCGCACACGCCGCGCCTCGACATCTCGGACGAGCTGCGCGAGAAGCTGGGGCCGCGCCGTCGCGACATCGAGGCGAACACGGCCGGGTTGTCGTTCACCAGGCCGCCGAAGGAGCACTACTTCGGCCGCGCGGAGTGGGCCAACAAGCGGCCGCGCTGCTCGGTCGACCCGAACCGCTTCACCGTCGAGATGCACGGCGGACCGAACGGCGTGAGGTTCAAGGACCTGGACCTCGACGCCAAGGAACTCGCCGAGATCATCAAGGGCTCCCCGGGCTACAAGGACGGCACCCCGGTCCGCCTGGTCTCGTGCGAGACGGGCGCCGACGTCCCCGGCGGCAAGAACTTCGCCCAGCAGCTCTCCGAGGAGCTCGGCGTCGAGGTCCTGGCCCCGAACAGCAACGCGTGGGTCGACAACTACGGCAACATCTACGCCAGCGAAACCCGAGCCAAGTTCGACGAGGACGAGTCGGGCACCCCGCACCCCCGCCTGGACTCCCCGGGCGAGTGGACCGCCTTCCGCCCGGACGGCACCAAAGCAGTCCACACCAGCCCCTACCCACCCGGCCACAACCCCGAGTGGACCCGAGGAGGAGTACAAGCAGAACACGCCCAACGACGAGGCTTCTTCCGCCGACGACTCAAGGAAGAAGACTTCGCAATCGACGCGGCCACAGGCCACGACTACAGAACCGGGCCACCGGGCCCCCACCCACCACCACAGCAGCCGAACCACGCCTACAACCCGCAACAACAGCAGGCTTACAGTCCGCAGCAACAGCAGGCTTACAGTCCGCAACAGCAGCAGGCTTACAACCCGCAGCACCAGGCATATAACCCGCAGCAGCAGTACCAGGCATATACCCCGCAGCAGCACCAGGCGTACAACCCGCAGCAGGGATTCCAGCAGCAGAACGTCCAGCCTCCGCAGAGCCGAGGGTTCGCGCAGCACCCGCAGGGCTACGCGCAGCCCGGGCCGAATCAGGGGCACCCGCAGCACGGATACCAGCCGCAGGGTTATTCGCAGCAGGGACCGGCACAGCCCTACGCTCAGCCGAACGCTCCGCAGCACTACTCGGCTCAGCCGCACCAGGGCTACCAGCAGCAGGGCGCCCCGCAGGGATATCCGCAGCACGCCGCTCCGCAGCACCCGGAGCAGGCGGGCGGCGCCTACCCGCAGCAACCGCAGCACGTTTCCCAACAAGGTGGCTACCCGCAGCAGCCCCAGTACGCGAATCCGCAGTATCCGCAACACGCCGGATATGGGCCGCCGCAGCACCCGCAGGGCGGCCGCCCGCCTCAACAGCCAGCCCCCACACAGCCTCGGCAAAACGCGCCACAGGCCCAAGGGAATCCGGTTCAGGGTGGGCAACCGAACGCTTCCCCATCAAGCAGTCCGCAACAGCGGTGGAACGCACCTCAGAGCACCCCAGCTCCGCCGGTAAGCGGGCGCGCAACGGGATCTCAGCAGACCGCCTCCCATCGTCCAGTGGCGTATTCTGAGGCTCCGGGCCCGAACTTTGGAACTCCGCGAGTCGACTCCGGCGCGGCGAGCTTCCCGCCTCCTCCGGATGTGACCCCGCCGACCCGATCCTATGACGACTTCCTGAGCGACAACGGGTTCGAACAGGGAACGTTGCTGCCGGACGGCCCGGACCCGGATGTACCTGGACTCGGTGAACGCAATCCGCTCGACGAGCTCGACTTCTTCGGCGACAGGGACTTCCGCGCGACGGCCGAGGACCACTCTGCCCTTCGGCAGCTCGGCAAGGTGCTGAGTGATGCCGAACTCCAAGAGATCCGAAGCCGACGGCCGGATATCGAGCACATCACCGACGAGGAACTTTCCGCGATGTACCTCTACACCGGTATGGATCACCAGTACTGGAACGAGGCGCTCCGCGGCGGAGACGTCGAAGAGGTGCGCAGGTATGAGACCGTGATTCGCAACGCCGTGTCGGGTATGAACAAACTCCCGGACTGGACTGCGACTCCGGATGTCCCCACGGTTCACCGTGGCATTTTCATCGATTCCTGGAACATGGAAGATTTCCTGGAGCGGTATTCGGATGGCGCAGAGGTCACGGAGAACGCCTTTACGAGTTCCTCGAAGGGGGATCCCTTCCCCGGAAATGTCGAGTTCGTGATCGAGGCACGTGAAGGTAAAGACCTCGAGTTCCTCAAGCCGTATGGGGGAATGCGTGAGGTGGCGTGGCCCCCAGGTAGCCGTTTTGCGGTCAGTAGCAGAAAATTTGATGAGGAAACTGATAAGTGGACGATCTACCTGACTGATCTTGGGCGGTGAGGTGGTCTTGGATGAAGAAGTTGTCTGGCCGCCGAAGGGTCGCTTCGAGCTGCTGAGCAAGGAGTTCAGCGACGGGCTGGGGAAGTGGGTCGTCCACCTGCGGGACCGTGGGACCGAGCCGCTCAGTCATGAGGAGCTCGTGCGGAAGTACAGCGCGGATTGGAGCAAGCTCCCTCCGGAGAAGAGGGAGGCTCTGGAAGCTTCAAGGGAGTGGATGCGCGAATTGCATCGCAGTGGGCGTCAGGGGACTCCCAAACCGGGGGACAACTTCCCCATCGGGCTGGATGACAACTTCAAGCCCTTCCCCGCCAAGCGGAGGCGCGACGCGGAGGGCGCGGTCGAGGACGGAGAAGCGGGATGAGCCAGCAGGGGCCGACGACTGCGCTTGAGCGGGCCATCGAGCGGTACGCGAGTGATCCTGAGGCGATCGATCAGGTGTACCGGGAGTTCCTGATCGCCAAGCTGTTCCTGGTCACGTCGGAGGACTCGGCGGATCCGGTGATGGTCAGCGTCGAGGGCCAGGAGAAGCAGCAGGTCTGGGTGTGCACGAACAAGAAGGCCGTACCGGACTTCGCTCCTGGCACGACCGTCGTGAACGGGTACCAGCTCTTGCCGATGCTGCCCGAGTTGAACGTGCATGTCGCGACCGGTCCTGACGCGCAGGACGTGATGCTGATCGGTTCACGGGCGATTCTGCAGTCGGCGCCCGAGATCACCGATGAGTTGCGAGCCGCGGCACAGCAGCAGCCTGGTACCTGGATCGCTGTGCCGGACCGCATGTACCAGGGGCAGCCGCGCGACAAGGTTCCCGAGCACGCGTTCGTCGGTGAGTACTGGGTTGACGATGCCGGCGCCGTGACGGGGCAGTACCGGCCGAGCTCGAAGTACAAGCCGTCTCCACTGACGCTCGGGTTTCCGGAGCCGGTGAGCATGCTCGAGAAGGTCCTGCACCTGCACACCGCCGGCTACGTTTCGACCGGCGCGCTCGTGACCGTTCTCGCGGACAGCGACTTCGCGCTGGTGGTCGAGGAAGACGGGGCCGCCCCGATCTTCCCGCTCGGCGGCAGGAAGGTTCTGTTCGGTGCGTCGGCGGTCAAGTACGTCCCGGATTTCGCGAAGGGGGCGCACAAGGCCAACCTGGCCTCGATCGAGCCGTTCCTGGACGAAGCCGGTCTCGTGCTCGACATCGCCACGCGGCACCAGGCATTCATCGAAGGCTCGGTGCTCAAGCAGGAACTCGAGAAGCGCCGAGCTGCTGGGCAGAACCCTCAGCCCGCTGCCGTTCCTGCGGAGCCCATCAGTGCCCAAGAGCGGTTCCTCGGGGCCATGCTCGGTGGGGCGATGGGGGATGCGCTCGGTTATGCCGTCGAGTTCAACGACATCGACATGATTCGGCGGCATCACGGGGCTGATGGCGTGACGGGTCCGGTGTTGCGTGACGGGGTTGCTCAGGTCTCCGATGACACGCAGATGATGCTGTTCACGCTGGAGGGGCTGATCCGGGCGCACGTGGCTCGGCGGATGCAGCCGCGGGACAACGATCCGGTTCCCGAGGTGCAGCACGCGTATCAGCGCTGGTACCACACGCAGGGACCGGAGTGGCGCACCTCGGGCGGGCCCTACGCGCAGCACCTGCAGCGGCCGGACGGCTGGTTGATCACCAACCGGGACCTGTTCGCGTCGCGGGCCCCGGGCAGCACGTGCATGTCGGCGTTGGCGAACTTCGCGCAGACGGGCGTTTTCGCGACTCCGCAGCACCGGATCAACAACTCCAAGGGCTGCGGTGGGGTCATGCGGGCGGCGCCGGTGGCGGCGTGGTCGAACGATCCGAGCGAGGTCTTCCTGGTGGCGGTGCGGACCGCCGCGCTGACCCACAGCCACCCGAGCGGGTTCCTGTCGGCCGGTGTGCTGGCGGTGATCGTGCACCAGTTGCTGCGCGAGGTCCCGCTGCGCGATGCGGTCCGGATGGCGCGGGACCTGTTGACGCGCTGGCCGGAGCACGAGGAGCAGCTGCAGGTCCTCGACCGCGCGGTGGCCCTGGCGGAACGCGGTCGCGTGACACCTGAGGAGCTGAAGGCCGAGCTCGGCGAAGGCTGGGTCGGTGAGGAAGCGCTCGCGATCGGGCTCTACGCCGTGCTGGCCACCGACACCCTGCGCGATGCGCTGCTGCTGTCGGTGAACCACTCCGGCGACTCCGACTCCACGGGCATCGTCTGCGGCAACATCGGCGGCGCCCTGTACGGAAACCGCGCCATCCCGGCGGACTGGCTGCAAACCCTGGAACTCCGCCAGATCATCGAAACCATCACCAACGACGCCCTCGCCGAGTTCAGCCCCGGCCCACCCACAGACCTCTCCTGGCCCCAGCGCTACCCGGCCTGGTGATCGTTCGAGGTACGGATGGTTGTGATGGGCGGTACAGGGCCTGAGACCGCCGGCAAGCCGGTGAGGCGCCCCGTGCTGGGCGACGGGGAACTCGTTGCGGAACGCGCGCAGCGATTCCTCGGTGCTGTTGTCGGAGCGATGATCGGGGACGCGCTCGGACACCGGGTCACGTCATCGGGTTGGCCGAAGAACGGGGAACGGTTCGGTGCACCGGGTGCGACCTCGTTGGAGCCAGGCGCCGAAGAGCCGCCGATGTCGGACGGTCTGGTGACGCTGGCTCTGTCCCTGGATGGTTTGATCAGGTCCGATCGCGCATTGGTTCGTGGCTTGGATCCGATGGCCGAGTTGCGGGCTACCTACGCTCTCTGGTCGTCGAGTTCCGCTGAAGCCCAAGGACAGTCCGGTTGGCTGGGAAGGCACCTGCCACCCCGGATTGCCGGATCGCGTGCTGTGGCGGCTGTCGCCGCAGGTCTTTCCGGGCGCCCTGCGGGCTTGCCCGAGTTCCTGTACTCGGCCATTCCCGCAAGTGTGTCCTCTCTGGTCAGTCGAGAGGTCATCGAGCATGTGGGGCGGGTGTGCGGTGTGCTCGGGATGTGTGGTGAGTCGGTTCAAGCAGCTCAGGCTCTTGGGGCGATTCTGCAGCAGACTGTGATGACCAAGAACTACGTCCGTGGATTCGACCAGGTCATCGAGGTTGATGCCGATGAACTAGGTGCTGGGGACGCAGAGCTGTTGCGTCTCATGCGGGCCGCTGATTCCTTGGCATCGCCTGGCATCGCACCTGAGCAGATCGAGACGTTGGGAGACGGTTGCAGACCGTTCTCGGCGCTGGCGATCGCCGCGTGTGCGGTGCAGTCGGGGGGACTCGATTTCGACGAGGTGCTGCGGATCGCGGTCAGCCACTCGGGCAACAGCGTGGTGACCGGGGCGTTGGCGGGAGCCATCGGAGGTGCGAGTTTCGAAGGTCTTGGCGGCATCCCGGCGTACTGGGCCGAGGGGCTCTCGATGTCGGCCAAGCTGGTGTTCAGACTTTCCCAGGACGTTCCGGAGCAGCTGAGGGAATTCCCGAGGGATGATGATGAATGGGATCAGCGCTTCCCGCTCCTGAGTCGGCCGGGGTGCTGGCCGTGATCGTCCACCAGCTTGTCCGCGAGGTGCCGCTGCGCGATGCCGTGCGGTTGGCGCGGGAGCTGCTGACGCGGTGGCCGGAGCACGAGGAGCAGCTCCGGGCGCTGGACGAGGCCGTCGCGCTCGCCGAGCGCGGACCCGTGTCACCTGAGGAGATCGCGCAGGAGCTCGGGGGTGGTTGGGTCGGTGAGGAGGCGCTCGCGATCGGGCTCTACGCCGTGCTGGCCACCGACGGACTGCGCGAGGCGCTGCTTCTTTCGGTGAACCACTCGGGGGACTCGGACTCCACCGGAATGGTGTGCGGCAACATTGGCGGGGCGCTTCACGGGGCTCGGGCCGTTCCGGCGGAATGGTTGGAGACCCTCGAACTGCGCGGACTGGTCGAGACCGCGGCCCGGGACGCGCTGGCGGAGTTCAGCCCCGGACCGCCCTCGGATCCGGGGTGGGCGCAGCGCTATCCCGCCTGGTGAGCAATTGAGGAGAAGGCGATGACCGACCCGCAACCGCAGCTGAGCTGGGCCGATCGTTTCCGCGGGGCGCTGCTCGGCGGTGCCGTGGGCGACGCCCTCGGTGCCGGAGTCCGGCACACCTCGACCGCCGAGATACAGCAGTGGTTCGGGCCGCGCGGCGTCGTCGACTACCTCCCCGTCTACGGGCGGCGCGGGGCCGTCACCGACCTCACGCAGCTCACCGTGTTCACCCTCGAAGGACTGCTGCGCGCGAAGGCCGAGGGCTGCACCGGCTTACCCACCGAGTTCGTCCTCGCCAACCACCTCCGCTGGCTGCACACCCAGGGCGTGCCGTGGGAGTACGCGATGGCCGCGTTCGCCGCGACCGAACCCGCGCCGACCAGCTGGCTGCTGGAACGCCGCGAGCTGTACTCCACCCGCAACCCGGCGGGCTTCTCGCTCGGACTGCTCGGGCGGATGGCCGCGCGATACCCCATCGGCCCCGACGGCCGACCGCAACCCCCGGTCGTCGTCGACGGCTCCGCCGACCACTCGGTTCTGGCCGCGCCCGCGATGGTGTGGTCGAACGTGCCCGAAGGCGTGTACGCGGCGGGCGCGGGCATCGCGAACCTCTACACCTCCGGCGCCAACACCGTCGCCGCCTCCGGGCTGCACGCCGACGTGCTGGCGCAGCTCATCCGCGGCATCCCGCTGTGGGACGCGGTCACCCAGTCCGACCAGCGTCGGCTCAACGCCGCCTACCGCGTCGCCGGGGTGCCCGCCGACGTGCGGCGGACCGTGCACGCGGCCATGTTCGTCGGGCAGCGCGGCGGCGTCCCCGGACCGCTGGACATCGACATCGAGTTCGACGTCGTCGACAAGCCCGGAGAGCTCGGCATCGCGCTCGCCGCCGTCGGCAGCACCCGCAACTTCGCCGACGCCGTGCAGGTCGCCGTCAACAACTCCGCCGACAGCGCCGTCACCGGTGCGCTCGCCGGACAGCTCGCCGGCGCCGTCCACGGGCCCGGCGGGATTCCGCGGCAGTGGCTGGACGAGCTCGAACTCCGCGAGGTCATCGAGACCCTGTGCGGCGACGCGGCCGAGGCGTTCGCGCCGCCGCCGCCGCCGCAGTGGGCGCAGCGCTACACGCGCGGACCGCAGCCGACCGGGCCGCGGCAGATCCCCGCCGGGCCCGCCAAGACCGTCGAGGGCTCGGCCGAGCAGACGATGGTCATGCCCGCGATCAAGGACGACTCGCCGCCTCCCGCGCCGGAACCGCCGCAAGCCGCTGCGCCCCAGGTCGCTGCACCCCAGACCGTCGCGCCCCAGACCATAGCGCCCCAGTCCGCCGCACCGCGGCCCGTCGCGCCGGAACCGCCTGTGCAGGAGGAGGTTCCGCGGTTCGACGGCCGGATCGGTGCGCCGACGTTCCCGGCGCCCGTCGAGGAGCGGCCTGCTGCCCAGAACTCGGTCGAGCAGTATTCGGTCGAGCAGAAGCCGGTCGAGCAGCTTCCCGCCGAGCGGCCCGTTCAGGAGGCCGAGACGACCGCGGTCTTCGCCGCGATCGGTTCCGAGCCGGAACCCGAGCGCGCGCCGGTGGACCTCGAACCGCGCTACCGCACGCCCATCGACCTCGACCCGGGTGAGGCCGAGGAACCCGAGCCGGAGGTCGAGGCGCCCGCGCCGATCCCCGAGACTCCCCGCGTCGACCTCGAACCGGATCCGGAGCCCGAACCGGAGCCGCTGGTCGAGGCCGAGCGCGACCCGGAGCCCGAGCCGGAACCCGTGGTTGACCTCGACCCGGAGCCGGTGGTCGAGGCGGCCGCCTTCGATCCGGGGAGCGCGTCCGACCCGGAGCCCGAACCGGCGAACGACCTCGAACCGGAGGCCGCCGAGCCGGAGACCGATCTCGAACCGGAGGTCGAGCCCGAGTCGGACGTGGAGACCACCGACGTCGTCGAAGCCATCCGGGACGTCGACGCCGACCCCCGGGAAGCCTTCGACCCCGAACCCGTGACCGACCCCGAACCCGTGACCGATACCGAGCCCGTGGCCGATACCGAGCTCGCCGAATTCGAGCCCGCCGACGAGCCCGAGCCCGCCGACCAGTTCGAGCCCGCCGACGACTTCGAGCCGGCTGACGCCGAACCGTCCGGTTCGACCGTGGTCGACGTGAGCGGCATCGGCTCGCCCTTCGACCTGATCTCCGTTCCCGAGCGGGGCGAGAACGAGCCGGAGCCCGACGCCCGCTTCACCCGGGACTCCGACCCGGAGTTCCGCTTCGCCGACGCAGACTCCGAACCCGCGCCGATCGACCTCACCCCGGACCCGGACGTGCTGCCCGGCGTCGCGAAGCCCCCGGAGATCTCCGCGGAGCCCCCGGAGATCTCCGAGGAACGGGAGGAACCCGAGGGAGCGGAACCGGCGCACGACAACACCGAGACCGAAGAACCGCAGGTCACCGAGATCCTTCCGGCCTCGGGTGGTCGTCGCGTGCACGCCAAGAGCGACGGTCCCAGCGACGCTGAGCCGTCGCTGACGGAGCGAGTCCTGGGCTGCTTCCTCGGCGGTGCCCTCGGTGACGCGCTGGGCTCGGACCTGGAGTTCACCAACGCCGCGCAGATCACCGAGCGCTTCGGTCCCTCCGGACCCGACGGCCTGCGCGAGGCCTACGGCGTGCACGGGGCGATCACCGACGACACCCAGATGACGCTGTTCACCGCCGAGGGCCTGATCCGGGGCAGCGTCGCCGCGCGCACGCTCGGCGCCGACGACCCGCTGCCGGAGGTCCAGCTCGCCTACCAGCGCTGGCTGCACACCCAGGGCGTCGAGTGGGACGCGGCCGCGGGCCCGTTCCTCGCCGAGTACCCGGTGCCGGACGGCTGGCTGATCGAGGTGCCGGGCCTGTTCAAGACCCGCGCCCCGGGCAAGACGATCTTCCGCGCGCTGACCGGCTTCGGCGACGGCAAGCCCGCCGGGTCGCTGACGGAGAAGGTCAACGACTCCAAGGGCTGCGGTGGTGCGATGCGCGCCGCCCCGGTCGCGCTGACCTCCACCGACCCGGCCGAGGTGTTCGAGCTGGCCGCGCGCACCGCCGCGATCACCCACAGCCACCCGGCCGGCTACCACTCGGCGGGCGCGCTGGCGGTGATCGTGCAGCAGGCGCTGCTGGGCCGCAGCCTCGACGACGGCGTGTGGCTGGCGCTGCAGGTGCTGGAGACCTGGGACGACCACGACGAGACCACCGCCGCGATCAAGGCCGCCGTGGACCTGGCCGCCGAGGGCGAGCCGACGCCGGAGCGGATCACCGAGGTCCTCGGCGGCGGCTGGGTCGGGGAGCAGGCCGTGGCCATCGCGGTGTGCGCGGCGCTGGTCGCCGGGGACGACGTGCAGCGGGCGCTGCAGATCGCCGTGCACCACGACGGCGACAGCGACTCCACGGGGGCGATCTGCGGCAACATCGTCGGCGCGCTGCAGGGCGTGGGCGCGCTGCCGCTGGACTGGCTGGCGGAGCTGGAGCTGCGCGACGTCATCGAGCAGACCGCCCTGGACTGCGTCGCCGAGTTCGGCCGCGGCGGGTTCCAGCCAGGCCGCGCCGCCATCGACCCGCCGTCCGATCATGACTGGAACGAGCGCTACCCGGTCCGACCGCAGTGGTCGGCCGAACCCGCCACCGTCGGGGCCGAGAGCGGCGGCATCCCGTCGCCGAAGCCGGCGCCGCGTCGCCGCCTCGACGGAGTGGCTCACACCGATACCGCTGAGGGGGACAGTTGATCAACGTCAGGCAGGGTGACCCGTTCCCGGTGCACCCGCCGTTCCCGGCGCCCGCCGCGTTCGGGACCTTCCCGGACCGCTCCGCGGAGCTCGCCGGGCTGCTGGAGGAGCTGCGGGCCGTGGCCGGTTCCACCGAGATCCGCTGCACGGCGCTCGGGACCCGGTACGAGACCGACGCCGGGGACGAGGCGTTCGAACTGCTGCGCCGGATCCGCGACGTCGGCTACACCCCGGACACCGGGGCGTGGACGAGCGCGGTGCTCTCCGGGGGCGAGCTGCGCACCGCCCACGGCGAGCCGCAGTGGCGGACGCCGCCGGAGGACGGCCGCGCCCACCTCGACGAGCTGCGCTTCTACCCGCGCCGCAACCCCGAGCAGTGGCTGCTCGCGCCCGCCTGGGACCACTTCGTCGATGCCGTGACCTACCCGGACGGGGCGACCGGTCCGCTGCGGATGCTGCCGGTGTTCGACGGCCGGGACGCCCAGGGCCGCCCGCAGGTGTTCCGCCCCGCGGTGCCGTGGATCGAGAAGCGCGAGGTCTTCAGCTACCTCAACGGCGGCGAGATCGTGCTCTCGGCGATGTCGACCGACGCCGACGAGCTGGACCCGCAGCGCCGCCCCGAGGTGCCCAAGCAGTTCCACACCGACGGCGTGTTCGTGTGGCCGCAGGCGATGGCCTACTACCTCGAAGAGCACGACATCGCCCCGCCGCCGGAGTTCCTCGACCACATCCGCCGCGCCCGCTACCAGGCGCCGACCGCGGTCGCCGACATCGCCTCGGCGCGGGCCAAGGCGATGATCCTGGCCACCGACCCGGTCGCGATGCTGGCCCGGCAGCCGGAGGAGGCCTTCGCCCTGGTCGGCTCGCACCTGGCGGCGCAGGGCGTGAGCAGCCGGTTCTACAGCTTCGACGAACCGGTGGGCGGCGGCTGGAGCATGCGGCCGGAGCCGGACGGCTGGTGGGCGGTGGAGGCCCACGACGACCGGCCCAACCCCAAGCACCGCTTCCCGGACCCGTGGACGGCCGGCTGCTTCCTCATCGGCGCCATGACCGTCGAGCGCGAGCGCTACCTGCGCGAGCCGGACGAGCCGCTGCTGGACTTCGAGTGCCCGTGGCCGGAGATGGCGGGCGAGCCGCCGCTGTCGGCCTACGACCAGAAGTTCGTGGTCCGGCTGCGGCCCGGTGACGAGGTGGACCGCTTCGGCGAGCCGACCGGCAACACCGCCTACGTCGCGGGCACCACGATCCCGCAGCGCAGCATCGCGCCCGGCGAGCCGCCGGGGCCGTACCACCGCTACCGGGTGGTGCGGGAGTTCGAGGCGATCACCGGGATCGTGCGCCCGGACCACGGCCAGGTCGGCGGAGGTACCGCCTACCTCCTGCCGAACTCGACGAAGGTCCTCGTCGAGGAGGGCTGGCTGGCCGAGGCCTGACCCGCCGACGAGAACGGGGTGTCCACGGGGGACATCCCGTTCTCGCCTGCCGGGAGGCTCTTGTCACACGGGGTAGGGTGGCGGGAGAAGTCGACGCCAGCTCGCACCTCTTCTGCGGCGCACCGGCCGCGCCAGGTGATCGAGCAGGTCAAGGGGACCCCCGTTTTGACCCTCTGAGAACGGGCCGGGTATCTTTGTTTATCGGACCCGACGCCAATCGGGTCGATCCGCATGCCCGTGCATGACGTGGCCGCCCGAGCGGAGGGCCGCGGCAGCGCCGAGGATGTGTGGAACTCTTCCGAAAACCCTCTGGGGTCTACCTCGGTTTCGGCCGAAACGGGCGCTGCAGGGGCCGAGGAGTGGGCGACACGCCCGACCTCGTGGTGCGGGGGAGTCCCGAAACACAGTGCCTGACAGGTGCTCGACGCCCAGGGCACGCCGAAGCTCGAACGAGCGGCTGCTTGGTCGAGTACCTAAAAGACGCGAACGCTGACAGAAAGCCGGTCCATGCCCACCATCCAGCAGCTGGTCCGTAAGGGCCGCCAGGACAAGGTCGCCAAGACCAAGACCGCGGCGCTCAAGGGGAGCCCGCAGCGGCGTGGTGTGTGCACCCGCGTGTACACGACCACCCCGAAGAAGCCCAACTCGGCGCTGCGCAAGGTCGCTCGTGTGAAGCTGACCAGCGGCATCGAGGTGACCGCCTACATCCCGGGCGAGGGCCACAACCTGCAGGAGCACTCGATCGTGCTCGTTCGTGGCGGCCGTGTGAAGGACCTGCCCGGCGTGCGCTACAAGATCATCCGCGGTTCCGCTGACACCCAGGGTGTGAAGAACCGCAAGCAGGCTCGCAGCCGCTACGGCGCGAAGAAGGAGAAGAGCTGATGCCCCGCAAGGGTCCGGCCCCGAAGCGGCCGCTGCACGCTGATCCCGTGTACGGCTCGCCGCTGGTCACGCAGCTGGTGAACAAGGTCCTCGTGGACGGCAAGCGCTCGCTGGCCGAGAAGATCGTCTACGCGGCGCTGGAAGGCTGCCGGGAGAAGACCGGCACCGACCCGGTCGTCACGCTCAAGCGTGCCCTGGACAACGTCAAGCCGACCCTGGAGGTCCGCAGCCGCCGCGTTGGTGGCGCGACCTACCAGGTGCCGATCGAGGTGCGGGCCGGCCGGTCCACCACCCTCGCGCTGCGCTGGCTGACCACCTACTCGCGGCAGCGTCGCGAGAAGACCATGGTCGAGCGCCTGATGAACGAGCTGCTGGACGCGAGCAACGGCCTCGGCGCGAGCGTCAAGAAGCGTGAAGACACGCACAAGATGGCGGAGTCCAACAAGGCCTTCGCGCACTACCGCTGGTGACATCTGGTGGGTCTTGCCCGCCAGCCGAACCGATTCGACAGCTTTGCACCTGTCACCTCGACTTTGCACCTGCTGTTAGGGAACGGGGAAGAATCTCGTGGCACGCGACGTGCTGACTGACCTGACCAAGGTCCGCAACATCGGCATCATGGCCCACATCGATGCGGGCAAGACCACCACGACCGAGCGGATCCTGTACTACACCGGGATCACGTACAAGATCGGCGAGGTGCACGACGGCGCCGCGACGATGGACTGGATGGAGGAGGAGCAGAAGCGGGGTATCACCATTA
Organism: Saccharopolyspora ipomoeae; assembly: GCF_029952525.1. Classification (GTDB taxonomy): domain Bacteria; phylum Actinomycetota; class Actinomycetes; order Mycobacteriales; family Pseudonocardiaceae; genus Saccharopolyspora; species Saccharopolyspora ipomoeae. The sequence continues at coordinate 231,107 of NZ_JASAOF010000004.1, read as the reverse complement.
CCTCGGCTGCTACCACCACCTTCTGGGGCGACACCCAGATCAACATCATCGACACCCCCGGTCACGTCGACTTCACCGTCGAGGTCGAGCGCTCGCTGCGCGTCCTCGACGGCGCGGTCGCGGTGTTCGACGGCAAGGAAGGTGTCGAGCCCCAGTCCGAGCAGGTCTGGCGCCAGGCGGACAAGTACGACGTCCCGCGCATCTGCTTCGTCAACAAGATGGACAAGCTGGGCGCCGACTTCTACTACACCGTGAGCACCATCGAGGACCGGCTCAACACCACCCCGCTGGTCCTGCAGCTGCCGATCGGTGCGGAGTCCGAGTTCGAGGGCGTGGTCGACCTCGTCCAGATGAAGGCTCTGACCTGGCGTGGCGATGTCCAGAAGGGCACCGAGTACGCGATCGAGGAGATCCCGGAGGACCTGGTCGAAACGGCGGCCAAGTACCGGGAGAAGCTGGTCGAGGCCGTCGCCGAGACCGATGAGGCCCTCATGGAGGCCTACTTCGGTGGCGAGGAGCTGACCGAGCAGCAGATCAAGGACGGCATCCGCAAGATCACCATCGAGCGCAGCGCGTTCCCGGTGCTGTGCGGTACCGCGTTCAAGAACAAGGGCGTTCAGCCCATGCTCGACGCGGTCGTCGACTACCTGCCCTCGCCGCTGGACGTTCCGCCGGTGCAGGGAACCCTGCCCGACGGCGAGACCCCGGCCGAGCGCAAGGCCAGCACCGACGAGCCGTTCGCCGCCCTGGTCTCCAAGGTCGCGGTGCATCCGTTCTTCGGCAAGCTGACCTACATCCGGGTCTACTCGGGCAAGGCCGCCTCCGGCGCCCAGGTCATCAACTCGACCAAGGGCCGCAAGGAGCGCATCGGGAAGATGTTCCAGATGCACTCCAACAAGGAGAACCCGGTCGACGAGATCCAGGCCGGCCACATCTACGCGGTGATCGGTCTCAAGGAGACCACCACCGGTGACACGCTCTGCGACTCGCAGAACCAGATCGTCCTCGAGTCGATGACGTTCCCGGCGCCGGTCATCGAGGTGGCCATCGAGCCCAAGACGAAGGCCGACCAGGAGAAGCTCTCCACGGCGATCCAGAAGCTCGCCGAGGAGGACCCGACGTTCCAGGTCAAGCTGGACGACGAGACCGGTCAGACCATCATCAAGGGCATGGGTGAGCTGCACCTCGAGGTGCTGGTCAACCGCATGAAGACCGACTTCAAGGTCGAGGCGAACATCGGTAAGCCGCAGGTGGCCTACCGCGAGACGATTCGCAAGTCGATCGAGAAGTACGAGTACACGCACAAGAAGCAGACCGGTGGTTCCGGTCAGTTCGCGCGTGTGATCATCCAGCTCGACCCGATCGAGCAGACGTCCGAGAGCGCGACCTACGAGTTCGTCAACAAGGTCACCGGTGGTCGCATCCCGCGGGAGTACATCCCGTCGGTCGACCAGGGTGCTCAGGACGCCATGCAGTACGGCGTGCTGGCCGGCTACCCGCTGGTCGGTGTGAAGATGACCTTGCTCGACGGCCAGTACCACGAGGTCGACTCCTCGGAGATGGCGTTCAAGGTCGCGGGCTCGATGGCGATGAAGGAGGCCGCCGCGAAGGCGTCCCCGGCACTGCTCGAGCCCATGATGGCGGTCGAGGTGACCACGCCCGAGGACTACATGGGCGAGGTCATCGGTGACCTGAACTCCCGCCGTGGCCAGGTCCAGGCCATGGAGGAGCGCAGCGGTACCCGCGTCGTCAAGGCTCTCGTGCCGCTGTCCGAGATGTTCGGGTACGTCGGCGACCTGCGGTCCAAGACCCAGGGTCGTGCCAACTACTCGATGGTGTTCGACTCCTACGCCGAGGTTCCGGCCGGTGTGGCTAAGGAGATCATCGCCAAGGCAACGGGCGAGTGACCTGCTGGCCGGTTCCGGGTGACCGGGGCCGGCCCAGAGGCGACGCCTCGCGAAAGGCGACCGGGGAGCAATCCCCTCCAGACGGCGGCGAGCGGGACGCGATCCCTCCGGGGTGAGCGATCCGCTCGTCACCTACCCGACAGGACTCCGCCTGGCACAACAAGTCGTACGGCGGAAAGTTAACAAGTCCAGGAGGACAATCCAGTGGCGAAGGCGAAGTTCGAGAGGGACAAGCCGCACGTCAACATCGGGACCATCGGTCACGTTGACCACGGCAAGACCACGCTCACCGCAGCCATCACCAAGGTTCTGCACGACAAGTACCCGGAGCTGAACCCCTTCACGCCGTTCGACGAGATCGACAAGGCGCCGGAGGAAAAAGAGCGCGGCATCACGATTCAGATCGCGCACGTCGAGTACCAGACGGAGAAGCGTCACTACGCTCACGTCGACGCTCCGGGTCACGCTGACTACGTGAAGAACATGATCACCGGTGCCGCCCAGATGGACGGTGCGATCCTGGTGGTCGCCGCGACCGACGGCCCGATGCCGCAGACCCGCGAGCACGTGCTGCTGGCTCGCCAGGTCGGCGTCCCCTACATCCTGGTCGCGCTGAACAAGTCCGACATGGTCGACGACGAGGAGATCCTCGAGCTCGTCGAGATGGAGGTCCGCGAGCTGCTGTCGTCCCAGGAGTTCCCGGGCGACGACGTTCCGGTCGTCCGCGTCTCCGCGCTGAAGGCGCTGGAGGGCGACGCCGAGTGGGCCGACAAGATCGTCGAGCTCATGACCGCCGTCGACGAGAACGTCCCGGACCCGGTGCGCGCCACCGACCAGCCGTTCCTGATGCCGGTCGAGGACGTCTTCTCGATCACCGGCCGCGGCACCGTGATCACCGGCCGCATCGAGCGCGGTGTCATCAAGGTGAACGAGGAGGTGGAGCTCGTCGGCATCAAGGAGAAGCCGCTCAAGACCACCGTCACCGGTGTCGAGATGTTCCGCAAGCTCCTCGACGAGGGCCAGGCGGGCGACAACGTCGGTCTGCTGATTCGCGGTATCAAGCGCGAAGAGGTCGAGCGCGGCATGGTCGTCGTGAAGCCGGGCACCACCACCCCGCACACCGAGTTCGAGGCGCAGGTCTACATCCTGTCCAAGGACGAGGGTGGCCGTCACACGCCGTTCTTCAACAACTACCGTCCGCAGTTCTACTTCCGGACCACGGACGTCACCGGCGTTGTGACCCTGCCCGAGGGCACCGAGATGGTCATGCCGGGCGACAACACCGAGATGTCGGTCCAGCTGATCCAGCCCATCGCGATGGACGAGGGTCTGCGGTTCGCGATCCGCGAGGGCGGTCGCACCGTCGGCGCCGGTCGCGTCACCAAGATCACCAAGTGATGTGACGAGGGCCCGCTTTCCACACGGGAGGCGGGCCCTCTTCTGTTTTGCGTGACTTCGGTCCCGTAAAACGACCCCCGATTTTGGGTGGTGCAGAGGATGTGCCATCCTATATGGGTTGCTCGTTCAGGGCGGCCGGATTTTCCGCGTTGAAGCTCCGGCCGCCCTGGTGCGAGGGCCTCGCGCCCTTGTTCGGTGTTCGGCTCCGTTCTCTTTCGGATTCCGATTCCCCGGCCGCTCGGTCGGCCGAGCAGGGCACAAGAAAGGTGTACGGGCCTCCGGGTCCACCCCATCGGCGACGTTCGAGGGGACCGGTCTGCGACAGCCGGGCGACACGCCCGACCGCGTGTACCGGGCACCTACACACCTGAACAGGGGCGGACTGAGAGCTGTGACGGCTCCCGGTAATCGGGGACGACACCAAGCTGAGGGCCGTGAGGGGCACCGATGGGTGCGCCCTGCACCCAAGTACCTGACCGCGGCACGAGACTAGAGGAACGGCAAGCCACCATGGCGGGACAGAAGATCCGCATCCGGCTCAAGGCCTACGACCACGAGGCGATCGACGCGTCCGCACGCAAGATCGTCGAGACCGTGACGCGCACCGGCGCTCGGGTCGTCGGGCCGGTGCCGCTGCCCACTGAGAAGAACGTCTACTGCGTCATCCGCTCCCCGCACAAGTACAAGGACTCGCGGGAGCACTTCGAGATGCGGACGCACAAGCGGCTGATCGACATCCTCGAGCCGACACCGAAGACGGTTGACGCGCTCATGCGCATCGACCTGCCGGCCAGCGTCGACGTGAACATCCAGTAAGGCACGGCGACGAGGTAGCGGAGAGAACGAGACCAATGTCTGACAGGCAGATCAAGGGGATTCTGGGCACGAAGCTCGGCATGACCCAGGTCTTCGACGACAACAACCGGGTCATCCCGGTGACCGTCGTGCAGGCCGGGCCGAACGTGATCACCCAGATCCGGACCCCCGAGAAGGACGGCTACTCGGCCGTGCAGCTGGCGTTCGGCGCCATCGACCCCCGCCGGGTGAACAAGCCGCGCAGCGGCCACTTCACCAAGGCCGGTGTCACCCCGCGCCGCCACGTCGTGGAGCTGCGCACCGCGGACGCCGGCGAGTACGAGCTCGGCCAGGAGATCAGCGCGGACCTCTTCGAGGCCGGTGCGGTGGTCGACGTGGTCGGCACCAGCAAGGGCAAGGGCTTCGCGGGCACGATCAAGCGGCACGGCTTCCACCGTCAGCCGATGAGCCACGGTGCTCAGGCCGTGCACCGCAAGCCGGGTTCCATCGGCGGTTGCGCGACCCCCGGTCGCGTCTTCAAGGGCATGCGCATGGCGGGGCGGATGGGTTCCAACCGCGTCACCACGCAGAACCTGAAGGTGCACAAGGTCGAGGGCGACAACGGCCTGCTGCTGATCAAGGGCGCCGTGCCCGGCCCCAAGGGCGGCCTGGTGCTGGTGAAGAGCCCCGCGAAGGGTGGTGCGTGATGAGCTTGACGCTCGACGTCCGTACCCCGGACGGCAAGACCGACGGCACCGTCGAGCTGCCGGCCGAGATTTTCGACGCGCAGGCCAACGTGGCGCTGATGCACCAGGTGGTCGTGGCTCAGATGGCCGCGGCTCGCCAGGGCACGCACGCCACCAAGACCCGCGGTCAGGTCTCGGGCGGTGGCAAGAAGCCGTACCGGCAGAAGGGCACCGGTAACGCCCGTCAGGGCTCCATCCGCGCCCCCCAGTTCGCCGGTGGTGGCACCGTCCACGGCCCGCAGCCGCGGGACTACACCCAGCGGACCCCGAAGAAGATGAAGGTCGCCGCCCTGCGCGGTGCCCTCTCCGACCGGGTTCGCGCCGGCCAGCTGCACGTGGTCACCGGCGTTGTCGGCGGCGAGCAGCCGTCCACCAAGTCGGCCAAGACCGCGCTGCGGAACTGGACCGAGGCCAAGAAGGTTCTGGTCGTGCTCGACCGCCACGAGGAGCAGAACTCGTGGCTGAGCCTGCGGAACCTTGAGAACGTGCACCTGATCGACCCGGGTCAGCTGAACACCTACGACGTGCTCAACAGCGACGACGTGGTGTTCACCAAGGCCGCCTACGACCGCTTCGTCGCGGGCCCGGCCAAGGGCCGGTCGGTCAAGGCCGCCGCTTCTTCCGCTGAGGAGGCTGAGCAGTGAGCGCCGACCCCCGGGACATCATCCTGAAGCCGGTGATCTCCGAGAAGAGCTACGGGCTGCTGGAGCAGTCGCAGTACACCTTCTTGGTGGACCCGCGCTCGAACAAGACCGAAATCAAGATCGCCATCGAGCAGATCTTCGACGTCAAGGTCGCCAGCGTCAACACGATCAACCGCAACGGCAAGCGCAAGCGCACCCGCACCGGGTTCGGCAAGCGCAAGGACACCAAGCGGGCGATCGTCACCCTGACGCCGGAGAGCAAGGCGATCGAGATCTTCGGCGGTCCGGCCGCCTGACGGTGCTGATTAGGACGAGGTTTCTTTAGAAATGGGCATTCGCAAGTACAAGCCGACGACGCCTGGCCGTCGTGGCTCGAGCGTGTCCGACTTCGCCGAGATCACCCGGACGGAGCCGGAGAAGTCGCTGATCGTCCCGCTGAACCGCAAGGCGGGCCGCAACGCTCAGGGCAAGATCACCACGCGGCACAAGGGTGGCGGTCACAAGCGGGCCTACCGCCTGATCGACTTCCGCCGCAACGACAAGGACGGTGTGCCGGCCAAGGTCGCGCACATCGAGTACGACCCGAACCGCAGCGCTCGGATCGCTCTCCTGCACTACGCCGACGGCGAGAAGCGGTACATCATCGCGCCGAACGGTGTGAAGCAGGGCGACGCCATCGAGAGCGGCGCTCGGGCCGACATCAAGCCGGGTAACAACCTCCCGCTGCGCAACATCCCCACCGGTACCGTGATCCACGCGATCGAGCTCCGCCCCGGTCAGGGCGCGAAGATCGCTCGTTCGGCCGGTGCCCGGGTGCAGCTGGTGGCCAAGGACGGCCCGTACGCCCAGCTGCGGATGCCTTCGGGCGAGATCCGCAACGTGGACGCGCGCTGCCGCGCCACCGTCGGCGAGGTCGGCAACTCGGAGCACGCCAACATCAACTGGGGCAAGGCCGGCCGCATGCGGTGGAAGGGCAAGCGCCCGACCGTCCGCGGTGTTGTCATGAACCCGGTGGACCACCCGCACGGTGGTGGTGAGGGCAAGACCTCCGGTGGTCGCCACCCGGTCAACCCGAACGGCAAGCCGGAGGGTCGTACCCGTCTCCGCAAGCCGAGTGACAAGCTCATCGTCCGCCGCCGCCGTACCGGCAAGAAGCGCTGAGCAGGGAGGTAAGCAAACATGCCACGCAGCCTGAAGAAGGGCCCGTTCGTGGACGACCACCTGCTCAAGAAGGTGGACGCGCTGAACGAGTCCGGCAAGAAGACCGTGATCAAGACCTGGTCCCGCCGGTCGACGATCATCCCGGACATGCTCGGCCACACCTTCGCGGTGCACGACGGTCGCAAGCACGTCCCGGTGTTCGTCACCGAGGCGATGGTGGGGCACAAGCTGGGCGAATTCGCCCCGACCCGCACCTTCAAGGGCCACGTCAAGGATGACCGGAAGTCGCGCCGCCGCTGAGCGGGTCTGTGACACGAACGAGTAAGAGCAAGGGGTAGCAGGATGACAGCCCGTTCCGACTCCACTGCGGCGGAAGCCCCGCACGCAGTGGCGCGGGCCCGGTTCGTCCGCGTGTCGCCGATGAAGGCGCGCCGCGTGGTCGAGCTCATCAAGGGCCGGAGCGCCAGCGATGCCCTGGCCGTGCTTCAGTTCGCGCCGCAGACCGCCAGCGGTCCGGTGTCGAAGGTGCTCGCCAGTGCGATCGCCAACGCGGAGAACAACCTTTCCCTCGACCCCGACACGCTGGTCGTGCGCCACGCGTACGTGGACGAGGGTCCGACGTTGAAGCGGTTCCGGCCGCGCGCGCAGGGTCGCGCGTACCGGATCCGGAAGCGGACCAGCCACATCACGGTCGAGGTCGAATCTCGGCCGGCGGCGACCAAGTCCCGAAAGAGCCAGAAGGGGAGTGCCCGGTAGTGGGTCAGAAGATCAACCCGCACGGCTTCCGACTCGGCATCACCACGGACTGGAAGTCTCGCTGGTACGCCGACAAGCAGTACTCGGAGTACGTCGCGGAAGACGTCAAGATCCGCCGGCAGCTGTCTCGCGGGATGGAGCGCGCTGGGATCTCGAAGGTGGAGATCGAGCGCACCCGTGAGCGCGTCCGCGTGGACATCCACACCGCCCGGCCGGGCATCGTCATCGGCCGTCGCGGTGCCGAGGCGGACCGCATCCGCGGTTCGCTGGAGAAGCTGACCGGCAAGCAGGTCCAGCTCAACATCCTCGAGGTCAAGAACCCCGAGGCGGACGCCCAGCTCGTCGCACAGGGTGTGGCCGAGCAGCTGTCCAACCGCGTGTCCTTCCGTCGTGCGATGCGCAAGGCCATTCAGTCGGCCATGCGCTCCTCGCAGGTCAAGGGCATCCGGGTGCAGTGCGGCGGCCGCCTGGGCGGCGCGGAGATGTCGCGCTCGGAGTTCTACCGCGAGGGTCGCGTTCCGCTGCACACGCTGCGCGCGGACATCGACTACGGCTTCTTCGAGGCCCGCACCACCTTCGGGCGCATCGGCGTCAAGGTGTGGATCTACAAGGGTGAGCTGGTCGGTGGCCTGAAGCAGAAGCAGCAGGAGTCCGAGGTTCGTCCGCCGCGCGGCGGCGGCAACGACCGCAACGAGCGTGGTGGCCGCGGTGACCGCGGTGGCCGTCGCCGCGGTGGCGACCGCGGTGAGCGCGGTGGTGCTGACAAGTCCGCCAAGACCGAGGCCAAGGCCCCGGAGGGCGAGCAGCAGGCCGCGCCGGCTGAAGAGAAGACGGAGGGCTGAGACGTGCTCGTCCCACGCAGGGTGAAGTGGCGCAAGAGCCACGCGCCGAAGCGTAAGGGCTTCGCCAAGGGTGGCACCCGGATCAGTTTCGGCGAGTACGGCATTCAGGCGATCGAGCACGGCTACGTGACCAACCGTCAGATCGAGTCGGCCCGTATCGCCATCACCCGGCACGTCAAGCGTGGCGGCAAGGTGTGGATCAACATCTTCCCGGACCGCCCGCTGACCAAGAAGCCGGCCGAAACCCGTCAGGGTTCCGGTAAGGGTTCGCCGGAGTCCTGGGTCGCCAACGTCAAGCCCGGACGCATCATGTTCGAGCTGACCTTCCCGAACGAGAAGACGGCGGTCGAGGCGCTGACTCGTGCGGCGCACAAGCTCCCGATGAAGTGCAAGATCGTGTCCCGCGAGGGTGGTGACTTCTGATGGCAGCGGGTGTCACCGCATCCGAGCTCCGCGAGCTGAACAACGAGGAGCTCGTGCAGCGGCTGAAGGAATCGAAGGAAGAGCTGTTCAACCTCCGGTTCCAGATGGCCACGGGTCAGCTGCAGAACAACCGGCGGCTGCGCGTCGTCCGCCAGGACATCGCCCGGATCTACACCATCATGCGCGAGCGCGAACTGGGCCTGACGGTTAACCCCGAAGGCGCTGAGGAGGGCGCGGCATGAGTGAGAAAGGACAGGGCGTGGAGCGCAACAGCCGGAAGGTGCGCGAGGGCTACGTCGTCTCGGACAAGATGGACAAGACGATCGTGGTCTCCCTGGAAGACCGCAAGAAGCACGCCCTCTACGGCAAGGTCATGCGTCAGACCACCAAGGTCAAGGCGCACGACGAGGCCAACTCGGCCGGCGTCGGTGACCGGGTGCTGCTGATGGAGACCCGGCCGCTGAGCGCCAGCAAGCGCTGGCGACTGGTCGAGGTCGTCGAGAAGGCCAAGTAATCAACAAAGTTTTGGGTCGTCCTGCGTAATGGGTCAGGTAGCGGAACCTCAGACGCCTTCTCGCTGCGGGATCTCGGACATCATGTATGCCAATACACCACGTCCGAGCTGTCCTCACGAGAAGACGTCTGAGAACCCGCCGGTGGTCACGCTGCGCAGGCGGTTCTCAAAACGACACGGTGAACCGGCCGGTCGTCGGCAAGATCAGCGACCGGCCGTTTCGCTTGTGGAAGTTGACCGCGCGTGTCAGGTCGGGAATTTGGCACGCCAGAGTGTGTCCGGGCACAAGGTCCGGGCACTTAGGGTCAGGAGTCAGACGTGATCCAGCAGGAGTCGCGACTTCGCGTCGCCGACAACACCGGGGCCAAGGAGATCCTCACGATCCGTGTCCTCGGTGGGTCGGGCCGGCGCTACGCGGGCCTCGGGGACATCATCGTGGCGACCGTCAAGGAAGCCATCCCGGGTGCCGGAGTCAAGAAGGGCGATGTGGTCAAGGCCGTCATCGTCCGCCAGAAGAAGGAAAAGCGTCGCGCGGATGGTTCCTACATCCGGTTCGACGAGAACGCCGCCGTCCTGGTGAAGCCGGGTGGCGAGCCGCGGGGTACCCGCATCTTCGGGCCGGTGGCCCGAGAGCTGCGCGACAAGAAGTTCATGAAGATCATCTCGCTCGCGCCGGAGGTGTTGTGATCATGAAGATCAAGAAGGGCGACACGGTCGTCGTCATCTCCGGTAAGGACAAGGGTGCCAAGGGCAAGGTCATCCAGGCCATGCCGGCGGAGCAGCGGGTCCTGGTCGAGGGTGTCAACCGGATCAAGAAGCACACCAAGGTCTCCCGGACCGAGCGCGGTGCGCAGTCCGGCGGCATCGTGACCCAGGAAGCCCCGATCCACGTGAGCAACGTGATGGTCGTGGACTCGGACGGCAAGCCCACCCGCGTCGGACACCGCGTCGACGAGGACGGCAAGAAGGTCCGCGTCGCGCGCAGCAACGGTAAGGACATCTGATCATGACCACTGCTGAGAAGATCGTCCCCCGGCTCAAGACCCGGTACCGCGAAGAGATCCGCTCGGCGTTGAACGAGGAGTTCAACTACGCCAACGCCATGCAGGTGCCGGGCGCGGTCAAGGTCGTGGTCAACATGGGTGTTGGCGACGCCGCGCGGGACAGCAAGCTGATCGAGGGCGCGGTCCGCGACCTCACCGCCATCACCGGCCAGAAGCCCGAGGTTCGTCGGGCCCGCAAGTCCATCGCGCAGTTCAAGCTGCGTGAGGGCCAGCCGATCGGCGCGCGGGTGACCCTGCGCGGCGACCGCATGTGGGAGTTCCTGGACCGCCTGGTCACCATCGCGCTGCCGCGCATCCGTGACTTCCGCGGTCTTTCGCCGAAGCAGTTCGACGGCAGGGGCAACTACACGTTCGGCCTCAACGAGCAGTCGATGTTCCACGAGATCGACCCCGACTCGATCGACCGTCCGCGAGGCATGGACATCACCGTCGTTACCACTGCCACCAACGATGAAGAGGGCCGGGCGCTGCTGAAGCACCTGGGCTTCCCGTTCAAGGAGAACTGAGCGATGGCGAAGAAGGCGCTGGTTCACAAGGCGGCCCAGAAGCCGAAGTTCAAGGTTCGCGGTTACACCCGCTGCCAGAAGTGCGGACGTCCGCGTTCGGTCTTCCGCAAGTTCGGTCTGTGCCGCGTCTGCTTCCGCGAGATGGCGCACGCGGGCGAGCTGCCCGGCGTGAGCAAGTCCTCCTGGTGACGTGATGCCTGCTTCAGGGTCCCGGTTGTCCGGTGCGAATCGGCGGCCTTTACCCTGAAGCAGGCGCTACCAGGGCTGATGCCCACGCTCCGCACGCGAGCCGTGCTCGTGCACGACTGCAAAAAGGGCTCCGTCACCGTGGCGGGAGGCCCCGACTTCGTCCAGGCCAGAGCCGAGACGTCCGCCCGCAGGGCGTGACCGGTCCGGGCTCATCGGAACCAGACGAGAAAGGTTGAGCAGGTCATGACGATGACCGATCCGATCGCAGACATGCTGACGCGTCTGCGCAACGGAAACTCGGCATACCACGACGAGGTCGTGATGCCGCACTCCAAGCTGAAGGCGAACATCGCCGAGATCCTCAAGCGGGAGGGCTACGTCGCCGGCTCCCGCGTCGAGGACGGGGACACCCACAAGAACCTCGTCGTCGAGCTGAAGTACGGCCCGAACCGCGAGCGGAGCATCGCGGGCCTGCGCCGGGTCTCCAAGCCCGGTCTGCGGGTCTACGCCAAGTCCACGAACCTGCCCAAGGTTCTCGGTGGTCTGGGCGTCGCCATCATCTCGACCTCCGGCGGTCTCGTGACCGACCGGCAGGCCATGAAGAAGGGCGTGGGCGGGGAAGTCCTCGCCTACGTCTGGTAAGGGAGGAGGAGCGGCCATGTCGCGCATCGGAAAGCTGCCGATCACCGTCCCCTCCGGCGTCGAGGTGAACATCGACGGCCAGGCGGTGACCGTGAAGGGCCCCAAGGGCGAGCTTGCCCACCAGGTCCGCGAGCCGATCGTCGTCGAGAAGGACGAGGACGGCGCGGTGCTGGTCAAGCGCCCGGACGACGAGCGGGAGAGCCGGTCCCTGCACGGGCTGACCCGGACCCTCGTCAACAACATGGTGATCGGCGTCAGCCAGGGATACCAGAAGGATCTGGAGATCCAGGGCGTCGGTTACCGCGTGCTGCTGAAGGGATCGAACCTCGAGTTCTCCCTCGGCTACAGCCACCCCATCGTGATCGAGCCGCCGGACGGCATCCAGTTCGCGGTCGACGGCCCGACCAAGCTTTCGGTCAAGGGCATCGACAAGCAGCTGGTCGGCGAGATCGCGGCTCGTATCCGCAAGCTGCGCAAGCCCGACCCGTACAAGGGCAAGGGTGTCCGGTACGCGGGTGAGACCATCCGCCGCAAGGTCGGAAAGACGGGTAAGTGACCATGAGCGAGACAGCTACCAAGCGCAAGCCGGTTGGCAAGGACATCTCGACCAAGCGTCGGCTCTCCCGCGCCAAGCGTCACACGCGCCTCCGGAAGAAGATCCTGGGCACCGCCGAGCGCCCGCGTCTGGTCGTCACCCGGTCGCTGCGCAACATCACCGCGCAGGTCATCGACGACACCAAGGGCTTCACCGTGGCCTCGGCCACGAGCCTGGAGTCCGAGCTCCGCGGCTTCGAGGGTGACAAGAAGGCCGTGGCCACCAAGGTCGGCGAGCTCGTCGCCGCCCGGGCCAAGGACGCCGGTGTCGAGAAGGTCGTGTTCGACCGCGGCGGCAACGCCTACCACGGTCGCGTCGCCGCTCTGGCCGACGCCGCCCGTGACGGCGGACTGGAGTTCTGACAAGTGCGTAAGAACGAGACTGGAAGGGACGCCTGATGCCTGGACGCACTCGGCGTGAAGGCGGGGAGTCCGGCGGCAAGGACCGCCGGGACCGCCGCGACGGCGGCCGTGGCGGGGCGGCCCAAGAGAAGACCCCGCAGTTCGAACGTGTCGTGACCATCAACCGCGTCGCGAAGGTCGTCAAGGGTGGTCGGCGCTTCAGCTTCACCGCTCTCGTCGTCGTCGGCGACGGTGACGGCGTGGTCGGCGTCGGCTACGGCAAGGCCAAGGAAGTTCCCGCGGCCATCGCCAAGGGCGTCGAGGAGGCGAAGAAGAACTTCTTCCGCGTCCCGCGCCTGGGCGGCACCATCACCCACCCGGTGCAGGGCGAGGACGCCGCGGGCGTCGTGCTGCTGCGTCCGGCGAGCGCCGGTACCGGTGTCATCGCCGGTGGCCCGGTGCGCGCGGTGCTGGAGTGCGCCGGCATCCACGACGTGCTGAGCAAGTCGCTGGGCTCGGACAACCCGATCAACATCGTGCACGCCACGGTGGACGCCCTGAAGCAGCTGCAGCGTCCGGAGGAGGTCGCGGCTCGTCGCGGCCTGCCGCTGGAAGATGTCGCTCCGGCGTTCATCATGCGGGCACGCGCTGCCGGGCAGGGGGTCTGATCGTCATGGCTCAGCTCAAGATCACTCAGGTGCGCGGGCTGGTCGGCACCAAGCAGAACCAGCGCGACACCATGCGCAGCCTCGGTCTGCGCAAGATCCGTCAGTCCGTGGTGCGCCCGGATGACTCGAACGTGCGCGGCATGGTCAACGCCGTCCGTCACCTGGTGACGGTCGAGGAGGTCGACTGACATGGTCATCAAACTGCACGACCTGCGTCCGGCCCCCGGTGCCAAGCGCGACAAGATCCGCGTCGGCCGCGGTGAGGCCTCCAAGGGCAAGACCGCCGGTCGCGGTACCAAGGGCACGAAGGCCCGCAAGACCGTCTCCCCTCGTTTCGAGGGTGGGCAGATGCCGATCCACATGCGGCTCCCGAAGCTCAAGGGCTTCAAGAACCGCTTCCGCACCGAGTACCAGGGTGTGAACCTCGGCAAGCTGGCCCAGGCGTTCCCGGAGGGCGGCACCGTCGGTTTCGACGAGCTCGTCGCCAAGGGCCTGGTCAAGAAGAACGAACTGGTGAAGATCCTCGGCGACGGGGACCTGGAGGGCGTCAAGCTGGACGTCACCGCTCACGCCTTCACCGGTAGCGCTCAGGAGAAGATCACCGCCGCCGGCGGTTCGGTCACCAAGATCGAGCGCTGATCCAGCTCACGGGAAGACCCGCCACCCCTCGGGGTGGCGGGTCTTTTCTTTTCCCGTTCATCCCCCTCCTTTCCGCTGATTCCCACTGGTTCCCAGTCGGGATACGCTGCGCACCCGGCACATCACCCTGGGCAGTTCACTTAGCCGGATCGCGAGTTCCGCGGCCCCGAGATGCGCGAGTTCCGGGGCATCCGGCCGGTCCAAGCGGCTGCGCCGATGAGTTTCAAGCGAAAGTGGGCTGCCACGGCTCCTTTTCGTGGGTGTTGCCGCCATCACAGGACTCCCTAGCTTGATCGGCGCCGTTCCGACCGGACGGCGCTTGATCAATCGAGGGAGGAGCGACGGCGATGCGACCACGACAGGTGGGACGGCGTGCCGTTCTGATGATCGTCGCGGTGTTGGCCGCGGTCGTCCCGGGAGCGGCGGTGGCGCAGGCGAACGGCCAGGCGGCCCCGCCGCACTGCAGCTACCACTTCAGCACCGGCGAGACCCGGTGCTTCGCGACGCTGGCCGAGGCCACCGCGCAGTCGCGGGACGCGCGCGGCGACGTCATCCAGGCGACCTTGTTCGCCGACCCGAACTACGGCGGCGGCAGTTTCACCGTCTACGGCTCCGACATGTGCGAGAAGGACGGCGTCGTCAACTTCCAGATCAACCTGCCCGACGACTGGAAGAACACGGTCTCGTCGGTCCAGCCGTGGGGCGGGTGCTGGATCTGGCTGTACCCCGAGCCGGACCTCGGCGGTGAGCGCGACGGGCCGTTCGACGAGAACACGCCCGACGTCGGTTCGATGATGAACGACCGCACCCAGTCCGTCGGTCTGAGCTGAGGGGATTCCGCCATGCAGGCACGAACGATCCGCACCCTGGTGGCCTCGGCGAGCGTGCTCGGCGCGCTGGTCACCCCCGCCACCGCGACCGCCACCGCGGAGGACGCCGGCGTGATCAACGCCCGCGGGGTGCACGCCGCCGAGGACCCGACGGTGCGCGAGCTGCTGGAGAAGTGCGACAACGGCACCGACAGCTGCGTGTTCCACCCGGCAGGTGAGCCGGAGTACTTCACCGCCGACGCCAAGCAGGTCGGCGACCCGGTCTACAACTGCACGCCGGACGACCAGCGGCACAACGTGACCTGGTCGGACACCACGTCGCAGAGCAACAGCGTCGGGCTGTCGATGACGACCGAGGCCGGGTTCGGGAAGGTCTTCGCGGTCAGCTACGAGCAGACCTTCCAGCACACCTGGGAGGAGTCGCACACCGAATCGCAGTCGACGTTCGTGGACACGAGCTCGCACCAGGTCGGCTGGGTCGAGCGGGCGGCGCAGATGCAGAAGGTCCGCGGCACCTACGAGTTGCACTTCGAGGACAAGTTCCACGACCACTACATCTGGTACGTCAACGACTTCGAGGCGACCGGGCCCGCCGAGGACTCCTCGTCGGCCGTCAGCCAGCACACCCGCGACATGACCGAGGACGAGGTCAACGCCTGCCCGTGACCGTCCGCCCGCACGGGACGACCGGAATACGGCCGTATTCCGTCACCCGATTACGGCCGTGTTCCGGTCATCCCTCGGGGCGCGAGTCTGGAACGGGAAGCCGATCGAGAGGAACTCGATGAACAAGCGCATCGCGATGAGCTGCGCGTCGGTGATCGGGGCGGCGCTGCTGCTGGCCCCGCCGGCCGCGGCGGCGGACGAGCCCACGGTACGGGAGCTGCTGGAGAAGTGCGACAACGGCACCGACAGCTGCGTGTTCCACCCGGAGGGAGAGGTGGAGTACTACCAGAACACCTCGGAGGAGGTGGGCGCTCCGGTCTTCAACTGCACCGACAAGGAGCAGATGATGAGCGTCGCCTGGTCCGACAGCACCGCGGAGAGCAACAGCGTCGGTCTGTCGATGAGCACCAGCTTCGGCGAGGTGTTCAAGGTGACCTTCAAGGCCACGTACGGTCACGAGTGGCGTTCCGAGCACACCGAGTCGCAGACGACCTTCGTCACGGTGCGTCCCGGTGAGGTCGGGCAGGTCTACCACGGGTCGAAGATGCAGAAGGCCAAGGGCACTTACGAGCTGCACTTCGAGGACAAGTTCTACGACCACTACATCTGGTACGTCAAGGACTTCGAGGCCAGCGGCCCGGCCGACGACCAGGGAGGCACGGTCACGCAGTCGACACGCCCGATGACCGACGACGAGAAGGCCGCCCACTGCGGTTGATCCGAGGCGGGGGACGTTCTCGCGGGAACTTCCCCCGCCCCGGAACACCGCAGGTCACCCTGTGAATAACGGCAACCGCGCCGAACCGGGCGCGGTTGCCGCTGTTGGGCGGCGATGTTGCGAAACGTTGATCGTCGTGAGGGTTCGGTCGCTGTCCGTATCCACCTCGCGGCCTGCTAAAGTCGCGCGGTAGTGCCGTGGGTGACCACGGCCCTTGTCCATGGAGTTTCCCGCCGTGCCGGCTGGCGAAGCCGGCCGCTTGTTTTCCGGCCGGTTCCGACCGGCTCGCGTACAGGAGGTTCGCGTGCTCGGCGCCTTCCGCTCGGCTCTGGCAACGCCGGACCTGCGCCGCAAGATCCTGTTCACGCTGGGAATGGTGGTGCTGTACCGCCTCGGCGCGACGATCCCGTCGCCCGGTGTGTCGTACCCCAACATCCAGCAGTGCATCGAGCAGATTCAGGGCAGCGGCGCCCAGAGCGTGTACTCACTGCTCACCCTCTTCAGCGGCGGCGCGCTGCTGCAGCTGTCGGTGCTGTCGCTGGGCATCATGCCCTACATCACGGCGAGCATCATCATCCAGCTGCTGCAGGTGGTCATCCCGCGCTTCGAGCAGCTGAAGAAGGAAGGCCAGTCCGGCCAGGCCAAGCTCACCCAGTACACCCGGTACCTGACGATCGCGCTGGCGATCCTGCAGGGCACCGGCATCGTCGCGCTCGCGGTGCGCGGGCAGCTGTTCCAGGGCTGCTCGGTCTCGCCGATCCCGGACGACTCCGTGCTGAACCTGATCACGATCGTGGTCGTCATGACCGCGGGTGCCGCCATCCTGATGTGGATGGGCGAGCTGATCACCGAGCGCGGCATCGGCAACGGCATGTCGCTGCTGATCTTCGTCTCGATCGCTTCGCGCATCCCGGCCGAGGGCGGCAACATCCTGACCTCGCACGGTCCGCTGGTGTTCGCGATGATCTGCCTGTTCGCGGTCGCGATCATCGCCACGGTGGTCTTCATCGAGCAGGCGCAGCGCCGGATCCCGGTGCAGTACGCCAAGCGCATGATCGGCCGTCGGATGTACGGCGGGACGTCGACCTACCTGCCGCTGAAGGTCAACCAGGCGGGTGTCATCCCGGTCATCTTCGGTTCGTCGCTGCTGTACCTGCCGCAGCTGATCGGTCAGCTGGCCGGCAACCAGGACAGCTGGTGGGCGCGCTTCCTGCAGACCTACATCGTCGACCCGTCCAGCTGGGTGCACATCCTGCTGTACATGCTCCTGATCATCTTCTTCGCCTACTTCTACGTGTCGATCACGTTCAACCCGGAGGAGCGGGCGGACGACATGAAGAAGTTCGGCGGGTTCATCCCCGGCATCCGCCCGGGGCGCCCGACGGCGGAGTACCTGAGCTTCGTGCTCTCCCGCATCACCCTGCCCGGTGCGCTGTACCTGGGCATCGTGGCGATCCTGCCGATGTTCTTCCTGGGCTTGACCGGTGGTCAGGGCCAGAACCAGAACTTCCCGTTCGGCGGCACCGCGGTGCTGATCATGGTCAACGTGGGCCTCGACACCGTGAAGCAGATCGAGAGCCAGCTCACGCAGCGCAAGTACGAGGGCTTCCTCCGGTAGGCTGGAGCGTCCGGGCGTGTGCCACACACGCCCGGACCTGCGTGCGTGCCCTTGCGCTCACTTCCGCATGGGCGTGTTCGCACGCCCGCCGTCCATGCGTAGGGTGGTTGGGATCGCGGCGCCGTCGGTCCGGGGCGGCGCGGCGCAGCTCGTCAGCAGTTGGCGCGCGATGGTGAGGATTCGGAGGCAGACCCTTGGTGCGATTGGTTCTCGTCGGCCCGCCCGGTGCCGGTAAGGGTACCCAGGCGGCTGTGCTCAGCGAGAAGCTCGGTGTGCCGCACATCTCCACCGGAGATCTGTTCCGCGCGAACATCGGCAACTCCACGCCGCTCGGCCAGAAGGCCAAGAGCTACATGGACGCCGGTGAACTGGTGCCGGACGAGGTCACCAACGAGATGGTGCGCGACCGCCTCGGCGACGAGGACGCGGCCCGGGGTTTCCTGCTCGACGGCTACCCGCGCAACACCGCGCAGGCGGAGGTGCTCACCGGCATCCTCGGTGAGAAGGACCTGCAGCTGACCGCGGTCGTGCAGTTCGACGTCCCGGAGGAGGAGCTGGTCAAGCGCATGCTGGCGCGCGGCCGCTCCGACGACACCGAGGACGTCATCCGGCGTCGCCTCGCGGTGTACCACGAGGAGACCGAGCCGATCCTGGGCTACTACAAGGACAAGGTCATCAAGATCGACGCCCTGGGCTCGATCGAGGAGATCACCGGCCGCGCGTTGGAAGCGCTGCGCAGCCACCAGTGAACGTTGGCGCGGCCGGTCACCTCGGGTGGCCGGCCGTCGCATTTCCACCAGCTTCTTCTTGCATCCCGCCGGGCGCGACCCGGCACCGTCTGGACATACTTCGAAGGTGAGTGCCTTGTTGCGTCGGGGGAAGGGCATCGAGCTCAAGTCGCGCGGTGAGATCGAGGCGATGCGCGCCGCCGGTCTGGTCGTCGCGCGTGCGCTGGCCGCGGTCCGGGAGAAGGCCGTGCCGGGCGCCAGCACCGGCGAGCTCGACGCCGTGGCCGAGCACGTCATCCGCGACGCGGGCGCGGTGCCCTCGTTCAAGGGCTACCACGGCTTCCCGGCCTCGATCTGCGCTTCGCTGAACGAGAAGGTCGTGCACGGCATCCCGTCGGTGCGCGAGACCCTCTCCGAGGGCGACATCCTGTCCGTCGACTGCGGCGCGATCCTCGACGGCTGGCACGGCGACTCCGCCGTCACGCTGGCCATCGGCGAGATCAGCGACGCCGACCGGGCGCTGTCGGCCGCGACCGAGGCGTCGATGTGGGCGGGCATCGAGAAGGTGCGCGCGGGCAACCGGCTCACCGACATCTCGCACGCCGTGGAGACCGCCGCGCTCGCCGCGGCGAAGGCCGACGGCCGCGAGTACGGCATCATCGCCGAGTACGGCGGCCACGGCATCGGCACCCAGATGCACATGGAGCCGTTCCTGCCGAACCTCGGCAAGCCCGGCCGCGGGCCGAAGCTGCGCGTGGGCATGTGCCTGGCGGTCGAGCCGATGCTCACCGGCGGCACCGCGGAGACCGAGGAGCTCGACGACGCCTGGACCGTCGTCACCGAGGACGGCTCCCGCGCCGCTCACTGGGAGCACACGGTCGCCATCACCGATGAGGGCCCGTGGGTGCTGACCGCCCCCGAGGACTCCTGACAGAGCGAAGTTTTCATGAAAACTGCGCTTCCCCGCACCACGGGAAGTTTTCATGAAAACTTCCCTCCCTCCAACCCCACGAATCTCCCCAGGACACGTCCGTCACTCCTGACCAGGGAGGTTTCCAACGGGAACCGGACTCCCTGAGTCGGGTGAGGAACTTGGGGTTCGTGGGGAGTGGGGCAGTTTTCATGAAAACTTCCCCACCCGAGGGGTGAGGGGTCAGGCCTTGGGGCGCCGGCAGGCGTAGACGCGGGCCGGGGGGATGTTGCGCCAGACGGCGCTGCGCGGGAACACCTCGTCGAACGTCTCGTCGAGGGCGCCGACGAACTCCTTGGTCTGCGCGCGCCACAGCGTCGTCAGGTAGGTGACCGTGGTGAACACGGCGTCCGGTGACATGACCGAGGCGGTCTCGTGCAGCAGCTCGCGCTGCTTGTCGCCCGGCAGCAGCGTCCACGGGATCGAGCTGATCACCGCGTCGACCCCGTCCACGCCCGCGTCGGCGAGGAGTTTGCGCAGGTCGGAAGCATCCCCGTGGATCACCTCCAGCCACGGCTTGGTGCGGTTGAGGTAGCGCACCAGCGCCGGGTCGATCTCCACCGCCAGATGCCGGGACCCGGGCGCGATGCGGTCCCGGATCGGCCCGCTGAGCGCCCCGGTGCCCGGGCCGAGCTCCAGCACCGTGCTGGGGCGGTTGCTGGGCACGACGTCGGCGACCGCGCGTGCCACGTGCTCCGACGTCGGCAGCACCGCGCCCACCTTGGACGGGTTCTGCACTGCGCGGCCCACGAACGTCAGGTATTCGCGTGACTTGTTCACGGTTCTCCTGCCCCTCCCCGGGTTGAGATGCCGCCCGACCGTAACCGGTCCGCAATCGGTCTCCGACATCGACCGATCCCGGGCTTTTGCCTGGAAGTACCCGCTCGTCGGGGTCGGGAAGCTCAGGCCAGGGGCCGCCGGCACAGGTAGTGCAGGATCGGCGGGAAGTTTCGCCACGTGGTGTGGGTGAGGACCTCGTCGAAGGACTCGTGCAGCCGCTCCCGGAACCGCCGCGCGTTGCGGGTCCGCTCGGCGGGCAGGTAGGTCAGGGCGGTGAACGCCCCGTGCGGCGCGAGGGCCTGCGTGACCTGGTCGAGGATGTGGCCCTGGACGGGGTCGTCGAGCAGCGACCAGGGGATGCTGCTGATGACCGCGTCCACCCGGTCGATGCCGCGGTCGGCGAGCACCGCCTTGAGCTCGCCCGCGTCGCCGTGCACGACCTCCAGCCACGGCTTGTTGTCGCGCAGGTGCGCGACCAGGTCGGCACCGAGCTCGATGCCCAGGTGGCGGGCCCCGGCGGGCAGCCGCGCGTGGATGCCGTCGGACAGCGATCCGGTGCCGGGGCCGAGCTCGACGACCACGGGGTTGCCGGTGCTGGGCACGACCTGGGCGACGGTCGCGGCGACCGCGGAGGAGGTGGGGGTGGCCGCGCCGACCATGCGCGGGTTGCGCACCGCGGTGGTGAAGAAGGTGCGGTACTCGGCGAACTTGCCGGTCAACGGCATACCGGTGCGCTGCTGCTGGGCTGTCACGCTGCTCCTCGGGTCTTCCGGGGTGGCCGCGCCCCGACGCCGGTGTCGAGGGTGTCGAGTATGCGATCGAAACTAGTGAGCCGGAGAAGACCCGCGCAAGCCGCCGATGGCGTCGGATGCGCTGTGAGCAGCCCCGATGTGTGGTGCTCATTCGGCTGCGCGTACGATGGACTATCGGCGCACGAGTGGCGCCGGTTCGTTGTGCCCGGAGTGTCCGTCCGCGCGACTCTGGTTCTCAGAGTATCCGGATCGGGTGGTTCATCGGTATTTCGAATCGGACCCCGCGTGTGTCGGTCATGGGTTCCGGGGCCTCCGGTGCCCGTGGCAGGGGTTGTTAGCCCCGCAAACCGTCACCGTCACGAAACGCGGAGGACATGGGCAAGAAGGACGGGGCCATTGAGGTCGAGGGTCGGGTGATCGAGCCGCTTCCCAACGCGATGTTCCGTGTCGAGTTGGAGAACGGCCACAAGGTCCTCGCGCACATCAGTGGCAAGATGCGCCAGCACTACATCCGAATCCTCCCGGAGGACCGGGTTGTGGTGGAGCTCTCGCCGTACGACCTCTCCCGTGGGCGCATCGTCTACCGCTACAAGTGACCTCCACGGTGTCCGGGGCGACCCGGACACGCGTCCAACAGGAGAGCACGACCGTGAAGGTCCAGCCGAGTGTGAAGAAGATCTGTGACAAGTGCCAGGTCATCCGTCGTCACGGACGGGTCCTGGTGATCTGCGACAACGCCCGTCACAAGCAGCGTCAGGGCTGAGCGCAGACCACTTCGGTCGCAGACGACATCGAGAAGAACTCCCACGACCTGTCGGCTCGAGAGATGAGCCGGCTGACCTCCGGACCAGGCCGGGGCTCCGCACGTCACGTGCGGGGGCGGCGTGGGAGCAGACCTGGACCGATCTAAGGAGAAGGAGCCGACATGGCACGGCTCGTTGGCGTCGACCTCCCGCGCGAGAAGCGCATGGAGATCGCGCTTACCTACATCTTCGGGATCGGCAAGACCCGGGCCAAGGAGATCCTCTCCGGCACCGGCGTCTCCGCCGACGCGAAGCCGCGTGACCTCGACGACGAGCAGCTGACCAAGCTGCGCGACTTCATCGAGGAGAACTACCGGGTCGAGGGTGACCTCCGCCGCGAGGTCCAGGCCGACATCCGCCGGAAGATCGAGATCGGTTGCTACGAGGGTGTGCGCCACCGTCGTCACCTGCCCCTGAACGGGCAGCGGACGAAGACCAACGCGCGTACCCGCAAGGGGCCGAAGAAGACGGTCGCCGGCAAGAAGAAGGCCGGGAAGAAGTAAGCCTCGCTAGGAGAAAGCTGAAGCTATGCCACCCAAGGCTCGCGCTGGCGCCGTCAAGAAGGTGCGGCGCAAGGAGAAGAAGAACGTCGCCCACGGGCAGGCTCACATCAAGAGCACGTTCAACAACACGATCGTTTCGATCACCGACCCCACCGGTGCGGTGATCAGCTGGGCCTCCGCCGGCCACGTCGGGTTCAAGGGCTCCCGCAAGTCCACCCCGTTCGCCGCGCAGATGGCCGCCGAGAACGCGGCCCGCAAGGCCGCGGAGCACGGCATGAAGAAGGTCGACGTCTTCGTCAAGGGTCCGGGCTCGGGCCGGGAGACGGCGATCCGCTCGCTGCAGGCCGCAGGCCTCGAGGTGGGCACCATCCAGGACGTGACCCCGCAGCCGCACAACGGCTGCCGCCCGCCGAAGCGTCGTCGGGTCTGAGCCGCGGGAAAGGAGTAAGGATCACCAATGGCTCGTTACACCGGTCCCGCGACCCGCAAGTCCCGTCGTCTCAAGGTTGACCTTGTCGGCGGAGACCAGGCATTCGAGCGTCGCCCGTACCCGCCGGGGCAGCACGGTCGCGCGCGCATCAAGGAAACCGAGTACCTGCTGCAGCTCCAGGAGAAGCAGAAGGCCCGGTACACCTACGGCGTGCTCGAGCGTCAGTTCCGCGCGTACTACGAGGAAGCCAACCGCCGCCCCGGCAAGACGGGTGAGAACCTGCTGCAGCTGCTGGAGTGCCGGCTGGACAACGTCGTGTACCGCGCCGGTCTGGCCCGCACCCGCCGGATGGCGCGTCAGCTCGTCAGCCACGGTCACTTCCTGGTCAACGGCAAGAAGGTGAACGTCCCCAGCTTCCAGGTTTCGAAGTGGGACATCATCGACGTCAAGCCGAAGGCTGCCGGCACCACGCCGTTCCTGATCGCCAAGGAGACGCTGGGCGAGCGCCCGGTGCCGGCTTGGCTCCAGGTCGTGCCCTCGAACCTGCGCATCCTGGTGCACCAGCGCCCGGAGCGCGCGCAGATCGACACCCCGGTCACCGAGCAGCTCATCGTCGAGCTCTACTCGAAGTGACGCGTCCCGCCGGCGATCTCCTCGCGAGGTCGCCGGCGGCCGCAGCCAGCGGTGGCGGTGCAGGAATCCGTCGCCGGCCCGCGATCCTTCGCGGGCATGCCGTTCCATCGGCGTCAAATAGCGGGCGCCGTGAGGAAAGGAATACGAAGTGCTCATCTCCCAGCGACCCACACTGTCCGAAGAGGCCGTGTCGGAGACCCGTTCCCGGTTCGTCATCGAGCCGCTGGAGCCGGGCTTCGGTTACACCTTGGGCAACTCGCTGCGCCGTACGCTGCTCTCCTCCATCCCGGGGGCGGCGGTCACCAGCCTGCGCATCGACGGTGTGCTGCACGAGTTCACCACGATTCCGGGTGTGAAGGAGGACGTCACCGACGTCATCCTGAACATCAAGGAGCTCGTCGTCTCCTCCGAGGAGGACGAGCCGGTCACCATGTACCTGCGCAAGCAGGGCCCGGGTGAGGTCACCGCCGCGGACATCGTCCCGCCGGCCGGTGTCACCGTGCACAACCCCGATCTGCACATCGCCACGCTCAACGCGAAGGGCAAGCTGGAGATCGAGCTCGTCGTCGAGCGTGGCCGTGGCTACGTCCCCGCGATGCAGAACAAGCAGACCGGTGCTGAGATCGGCCGGATCCCGGTCGACTCGATCTACTCGCCGGTTCTGAAGGTGACCTACAAGGTCGAGGCCACTCGTGTCGAGCAGCGCACCGACTTCGACAAGCTGATCCTCGACGTCGAGAGCAAGCCCTCCATCACGCCCCGCGATGCGGTGGCGTCGGCGGGTCGCACTCTCGTCGAGCTGTTCGGGCTCGCCCGCGAGCTCAACGTCGATGCCGAGGGCATCGAGATCGGCCCGTCGCCGGCGGAGGCCGACACCATCGCGGCCTACGCGATGCCGATCGAGGACCTGGACCTGACGGTTCGCTCTTACAACTGCCTCAAGCGGGAGGGCATCCACACCGTCGGCGAGCTGGTTTCGCGCAGCGAGGCCGACCTGCTGGACATTCGCAACTTCGGTGCGAAGTCCATCGACGAGGTCAAGATGAAGCTGGCCGGTCTGGGCCTGGCCCTGAAGGACAGCCCGCCCGGGTTCGACCCGTCCGCTGCCGCGGCCGAGTACCCCGCGGAGAGCTGGACCGCCGAGGACGAGGTCATCGTCGGCTCGGCGGGTCCCGTCGAGGACCACGGCTACGACGACGGTCAGGACTACGCGGAGACAGAGCAGCTGTAGCTGTGTTGCGCGTCCGGGGTTCACCGGCGCGCCCTCGAGAGGAGCAACCGATGCCCACCCCGACCAAGGGTCCGCGTCTCGGCGGGTCCCCGTCGCACGAGCGGCTCATCCTGGCCAACCTGGCCACCTCGCTGTTCGAGCACGGTCGGATCACCACCACCGAGGCGAAGGCGAAGCGGCTGCGGCCGATCGCCGAGCGGCTGATCACCAAGGCCAAGAAGGGCGACCTGCACAACCGTCGCGAGGTCATGAAGACCATCCGCGACAAGGACGTCGTGCACAAGCTCTTCGCCGAGATCGGCCCGTTCTTCGCCGACCGCAACGGCGGTTACACCCGCATCGTCAAGACGATGCCGCGCAAGGGTGACAACGCGAAGATGGCCGTGATCGCGCTGGTGGCGGAGAAGACCGTCACCTCCGAGGCGGAGGCCGCCCGCGGCACCACGTTCGCCAAGGACGAGCCGAAGGCCGCTGAGCCCCAGGCCGCCGAGTCCGCGGAGACCACCGAGGCCGCCGAGGCCCAGGTGGAGTCCGCTGAGGACACCGCCGCCGAGAAGAAGGACGAGTCCTGATTCTGGGCAGTGATGCTGTGAACGAGCCCGTTGTCCCCGCTGGGGATGACGGGCTCGTTCGCGTGCGCCTCGACCTGTCCTACGACGGGACGGACTTCAAGGGCTGGGCGAAGCAGCCGGGTCTGCGCACGGTGCAGGGCCTGGTGGAGGACGCCCTGGCCAAGCAGCCGCCGGGCCGCGAGGTGCCGAAGTCGGTGGTGGTCGCCGGTCGCACCGACACCGGCGTGCACGCCACGGGTCAGGTGCTGCACTTCGACGTCGTCCCGCTGGATCCCTCGGCGCCCGGGCGGTTGGCCGTCGACGAGCGGGGGATTCCGGACCTGACGCGTATGGTGCACCGCTGGAACCGGATCCTGCCGCCGGACGTGCGGATCCTGGGTGCTCAGGTGGTCCCCGCGGAGTTCGACGCGCGCTTCTCGGCGCTGCGCCGCCACTACCGCTACCAGGTCTCGGACGCGCCGTGGGGCGCGGATCCGCTGCGGCGCAAGGACACGCTGGCCTGGAACCGCCCGCTGGACGTGGACGCGCTCAACGCCGCGTCACGGGAGCTGTTGGGCCTCAACGACTTCGCGGCGTACTGCAAGCCGCGCGAGGGTGCGACGACGATCCGGGAGCTGCAGCGCTTCACCTGGAGCCGGGTGGAGGACAACCTCATCGTCGCCGAGGTCTCGGCCGACGCGTTCTGCCACTCGATGGTCCGCAGCCTCGTCGGCACCCTCCTGATGACCGGGGACGGCCGGCGTTCGGACTCCCACCCGGCGGACCTCCTGGCGGAGGGAACCCGCACCACAGCGGTGGCCCCGCCCCACGGCCTCACCCTCCGCGCCATCGACTACCCCCCGAACGCGGACCTCGAAGCCCGCAAGCACCAAACCCGCGCCACCCGAACCCTCCCCTGAAGAACCCGGACCGCTTCTTCGAGGCCTTGTTCAGAGGCGAAGTTTTCATGAAAACTTCCCCCGGACGGCAGAAAGCCCCCGGGAGTTCCGGGGGCTTCCGCGTGGTGCTGGAGGTCAGTCGCCTCGGCGGATGGGGCCGAGGATGTCCTTCTCCTTCTGGTTCGTGACCAGGCGGATCATGGTCCAGGTCATGTTGCCCAGGGCGATGAGCTGGTCGTCCTGGAGCTGCGTGAGCGGCTGCACCTGGTGGTTGCGCAGGCTCCAGATGCGCTGCGCGAGCTGGGCCTGGTTCAGCGGCAACCGCTGCAGCAGCACCAGGTCCGCGGTGTTGGCCGCCGTGCCGCTGCTGACCTGCGGGTGCAGGTAGGGCAGCACGTACATGGTGGTCTGCCACGGGGCGCGCGGCGGGAACAGCTCCTGCGGGACCGCGCCACCGTCGTGGATCACCAGCAGCGGGGTGTCCTCGGACGACCTCGGCAGGTCGAACGGGGCGAGCCGGCGGATCTGCACCAGCGGCACCGGCTTGCCGTCGGGCGTCTCGCCCGCGGCGCGCTCCAGCATCTTCCACGCGGCCGGACGCCCGGTCGCGATGATCACCCACGCGCCGGTCGCCATCGCGCGCAGCGCGAGCTGGCGGGCCAGGTAGAGGCCGCCGACGGTGACCATGCGGGTCGGCAGCGACCGCAGGATCGACGCGGCCTGCGCCCCGCCCTGCGGGTCCGACCCGATGATGACGCCGCCGCGGTCGCCGGACGGGCTGATCGCGTCCAGCGTCTCCGGCGTGACCAGGAACTCCGGTGCCGGACCGTGGCTTCCGGGAACGTCGATCGTCCTGCTTCGGCTCATGCCGCACCTCCGAGCGGCAGCGTCGCTGCGTAACCGGCCAGCTGCGAACCGCGCAGCGGCGTGAGCGTCAACCCGAGTCGGTTGCTGATGGCCTTCAACCGCGCGTCGGCGGTGTCGAGCTCGGCGGGCGTGCGGGCCGAGACGCGGACCAGACCGCGCAGGCCGACCTCGCCCTCCTCGCCGACCGGCGACACCGACAGCGCGATGCTGGTCGACAGCGCCCGGATGCCGGTGAGCGCGTTGAGGCTGTCGTTCATCTGGTTCGGCCACGACGTGACGGCGTAGCTGGAGTGACCCACACCGCCCGCCGTGACGCCGTCCCAGCGCTCCTTGAGCGCCACGGGGCGGTTCGTGCCGAGCACGGTGTGCAGCTCCGCGGACGAGACGCCCGCCTGCAGAAGCTCGTCCGGGTCCAGCGGGCGGGCCGGAATTCCCTGCTGCTCCAAGGAGGAACGCACGCGCGAGAGCGCACCGATCAGCGCGCGCTGGGCGCCGAGGACGCCGCCGCCGCGCTCGCCGATGGCCTTGGCGCACCGCTGCGGGTCGAGCCGCACGGCGATCCAGGTGGTGCGGCGGGCGGCGGCGGGGAGCCGGCCCAGCACCTCCAGGTAGGAGTTCAGCGCCGGGGAGTTCGACGGCAGCGCCGCGCTTCCCGGGTAGCAGTGCCAGATGACCTGGATCGCGTCGAGCACCACGCCGCGGTCCTCCAGGCACGGCACGAGAGCGCTCATCGGCAGGTTCGGCGCGTTGTCCACGGGGTTGAGCAGCGAGGGGGTCGGCTCGACCATCAGCACCGCGGTCCACTTGCCGTCGTGCCAGGACATCCCGACCGGGTTGCGGTCGTGGTCCTGCGCTCGGGCGATCACGAGGTCTTCGACGACGACGCGCAGCAGCGCCACCCGGTGGTTCTCGTCCGGGCCGATGATGCCGTCGCCGTCCTTGTCCTCAGCGGGCTCGGCGATGTCGACGTTGGCCGGGTGCGAGACGCGGGTGTGGTTGCGGCTGCGGTACTCCAGGACCTGGCCGAACCACTGCGTGAACCAGCGGCCGCGACGGCGCAGCAGCGCGAGGATCAAGGCCAGCAAGGCGATTCCACCCGCGATCGACCACATGACGGGATCGCGCGGGTTGATCAGGAACACGCCGGCGCCGATTCCCAGGCCGACTTCGATGAGCACGATGTTGGCCGCCGGGATTCCGGCGAGCGTCACGCCGTTGATCCGCCGACGCCGCGCGCGAATCCGGGCGCGGGTCGGGTTGGCTGGCCCGGGAGCCTTCGGCTGGGCCGGATGTTGTGTGGGCACGGACATCCGTTCGGTCTCTCCCCCTCGCAGGTAGGTGCGGCGGACGCGTTCGTCGGAGTTGAGCCGCGTGCAGAGAATACTGACGGAGTCCGCCGAACCGCACCCATTCGGTATATCTCAGCGACTATCCTGCGAAACCGTACCTCGGACGGGAGAGCTGTAGGCGAAGAATGGCATCAACACCCACAACGAAGTCACAGGTTCAGGCCTATCGGTTCGTGCTTCGCCGCATGGAGTCGGCGCTGGTGCGGAAAGACGCGGTGATGCTCCACGATCCGATGGGCTCGCACAAGCGGGCCACGGTCGCGGGTGCGGTGCTGGCGGCCGTCGGTGTGATCGGGTTCCTCGTCTGGGGCCTGTTCGGCGGCAAGGGCACGGTTCCCGAGCCCGGGAACATCGTCGTGGCCAAGGAGAGCGGCAGCGTTTTCGTCGTCACCTCCGACGACAAGGCGCAGAAGCGGCTCATCCCGATGCTGAACATGGCCTCGGCGAAGCTGCTGGTCATGCAGCAGGGCGGCAAGCAGGGCAGCGGCGCGGTGCCGACGACCACGGTCAAGGAGGCGGCGCTGGCGGACTTCCCGCGCGGTCCGCTCACCGGCATGGTCAACGCGCCGACGTACGTGCCGAGCGCGGACAACCCCGCCGAGCCCTCGTGGGCGATCTGCGACGTCGGCCAGGTCCAGGGCAACCTCAACTCCGAGCGGGTGGAGGCGGCCACGAAGGTCGAGACGACGGTCATCGGCGGTGACGGCAACCACGGCATCGAGCTCAACCCCGACCAGTCGCTGTTCGTCGAGGACCAGAGCTCCGGCGACGAGTACCTGGTCTACCGGGTCGGCCGGGACGACAACACGCACGCGGTGAAGTCGAAGATCGGCAAGAACGAGTCCGTCGTGCGCGACGTCTTCGGGCTCGACGGCGCGACCCCGCGCACCATCAGCACCAACATGCTCAACGCGATCCCGAGCGTGCCGGACCTGTCGGTGCCGAGCATCTCGGGCGAGGGCGACCCCGCGCCGTACCTGACCCGGTACAAGGTCGGTGACGTGGTCAAGCGCAGCGTTCCCGGTGAGCCGGAGCAGTTCTTCGTGCTGATGAAGGACGGCAAGCAGGAGCTGAGCGCCGAGGGTGCGGCCGCGGTGCTGCACGCGGGCCGGCTCAACAGCAAGGACATCCCGAACGTCACCGGTGCGATCACCGACGCGCCGCGCACCGAGAGCCCGGTCGACCTCGACTACTTCCCGATGTCGGTGCCGAAGCCGGTTTCCTTCCAGCAGGCCGACACCTCGTGCCTGAGCTGGAAGAACGTCGGTGGCGCGCAGATGATCACGGTGACCCTGAACAAGGGCACCCCGGCGGTCAAGCCCGCGGTGAAGCTGGCGCAGTACGACGGTTCCGGCCCGAAGGTCGACTACTACTACGGCCCGGCGGGCAAGGCGGCGGTCGTGCGCGGCACGTCGAACGAGGCCGGTGCCGAGAGCGGCCCGATCTTCCTGGTCTCGGACCAGGGCGTGCAGTACGGCGTGAAGGACGTCGCCACGGCGCAGGGATTGGGCGTGGCGAAGAGCGCGGGCGACATCAAGGCGGGCCCGTCGTGGCTGATGCGGACGTTGCCGCGCGGTGACTTCCTGGATCCGGCGGGGGCGAGCGTCACCTACGACTCGGTTCCGGTGGGTCCGGGCGGTGTGAACCGCCCCGCTCCGAAGCCGCAGGCCGGAGGGGCCTAGTCGTGTGGTGGGTGGGGAAGTTCTCATGAAAACTTCCCCACCCGCACGAGGAACCGGACCGCCGGGTTCGGACGTCCGAGGGAACGAGCAAACCGCCCGCAGCCACGGTGAGCTGCGGGCGGTTTCGTCTGGGAAGCCAGATCCGATCTTGGAGGTGCGGATGTCGGGGATCAGGATCGACATCGACTGGCTGTCGACCCACGCGCGACAGGTCCGCGAGGCGGGCGAGGACATCACCACCGGCCGCGCGCGGCTGGCGGAGGCCGAGCTCGGCGCTGATTCCTTCGGCGAGATCGGGCGGGAATCCGGTGCGCCGGAGGCCTACCGGCGGTTGTGCGAGCAGCTGCTGGACCGGCACCGCAAGGCCGCCGAGACGTTGACCAGCGCGGGCGACGAGCTTCGCGAGGTGGTCGACTTCCACTCGGTCGGTGACGATGACAGCGCTGTTGACCTGCGCAGACAGGAGGCGTGACGATGTCGGCCGAGAACCTGCACTACCTAGCCGGAATCGCCGACGAGCTCGACGTCGCGCACTCCATCCCCGCTGACGCGGGCGAGCTCATCGGGCGTCCGGACGACTTCCGCGACGCCGCCCGGGTCTGGCGCGAGGCCGCCGCCGCGGTCGAGGACTCCTCCGGTGATGTGGACGGCAAGCTGGGCGGGATCGACACCGCCTGGCAGGGCGCGGACGCGGAGGCGTTCGTCGCGCACATCCGCGACGCCGGGCTGGCGGGCAAGGACCTCGCGGACGCGATGACCGGCCTCGCCGATGCTCTGGAGCACACCGCGGAGGGCGTGGGTGCGCAGCAGCGACGTTTCACCGACCTGGTAGCTCAGACGGCTGAGGAGGTCAGGGCTGCGATGGACGCCTCCGATGAGGACGGAGCTCGTGAGCGCCTGGCGGAGCTCGCCGATCCGGCTCGGGAGCTGCTGGAGTCCATCGCGGACTACTACACGGCCTTCACCCGCCTCTGCGACGACATGGCCGGCGGGGCGACTCGGGAGCCCGGCCGTTGGGAGGCGGGGGAAGTTTTCATGAAAACTTCGCCCACCACAGGAGAACCGGAGAACACCGGGGTTTCCGGGAACTCTGGGGTTCCTGGGGCTGCTGGGACCGCTGCGGCGAGTGCGTCGGGGGAGTCCGAAGAGGGCCAGTCCGGTGCTGGGGCGGCTGCGGGTGCGGCCGTGGGCGGTGCCGCCGTGGGCGGTGCCGCCGTGGGGGCTGCCGGTGTCGGGATGGGCATGATGCCGATGGGCATGATGGGCGGAATGCTCGGTCAGCGCGGCGGTGGTGGTGGCAAGGAGCGGCAGAACTCCTCCCGCCTGAAGTCCAACCCCGAGGAGCTCTTCGGCAGCGCGCCGGAAGCCCCGCCCTCGGTCTTCGGCGAGACGGCGAAACCCCAGCAACCCCAACAGGACCAGCCTGACAGCGCCCGGCCGAAGCTGGACCTCCCCTCGACCCTCCAACCGGCACCGCCGAAACCCTCCATCGACGAAGCCCTAGCACCACCCCAAACCTCCCAGAACCCCACAGCACCCCAGACCCCCACGACCTCGCAGAACCCCGCAACCTCGCAGACCCCCGCAACCTCCCAGAACCC
Organism: Saccharopolyspora ipomoeae; assembly: GCF_029952525.1. Lineage (GTDB taxonomy): Bacteria > Actinomycetota > Actinomycetes > Mycobacteriales > Pseudonocardiaceae > Saccharopolyspora > Saccharopolyspora ipomoeae. The sequence goes on along the minus strand of NZ_JASAOF010000004.1, from coordinate 199,666 downwards.
CACGACGTCCCAGAACTCGGGACTGACGGTCGAAGCCGGGGTGCTCCAGGACTCCAAGGGCTCGACGCCCGAGGTGCGGACCGCTGGAGTGGAGGACGCGCCGCCGCCGAAGCCCCGCGGTTAGGTCCCTCGCGTCTCGAAGTGCTGGGCCGGGGACAGTTTTAGCCATAACTGTCCGGACATAACGGACATTGATCATGGGTGATTATGGCTAAAACTGTCCCCGGCCCCGACACGCCCGACGCGAGTCGGCGAACCAGGGGGAGTCGGGCGCTCGGTGGTGCGCGGAAATCCTTGGTTAACTTTCGCTGGGAATGTACTTTGTGACGCGCGTGATGTGTGGATGTGAGAAAGGGCCGTCTCCGCAGGGAGACGGCCCTTTCTCGGTGCTGGAAGCGGACGTTTCGCTTCACGCGTTGGAAGCGGACGTTGCGCTTCGGTCGCGGGAGCTGTCGTCGTGCTTCAGCGGTTCTGGCGGGCTCGGGCTCGGACGTTGCGGACCGCGTTGGCGAGGAACGCCGTGAAGACGATGCCCGCGATGCCGGCTCCCGCGCCGCCGATGGCGACGATGATCGCCGGGAAGTCCTTCTGCTGCAGGGCGTCCGCCGCGAGGTGCGTCGTCTTCTTCGGCGGTTCCTGCTTGCCGTGCTCGGCCGGGACGACGTCCTGCAGCGCGGCCATCGGGTCGATCATGCCGTAGCCGACGATGTCGTTGCGGCCGTTGACCCCGCCCGGGTGCAGCGCCGTGGTCTTGATCCGGTCCATGACCTGCGCGGCCGACATCCCGGGGTACTTCTGCTGGATCAGCAGGGCGAGCCCGGACACGTACGGCGCCGCGAAGCTGGTGCCCTGGATCGGGCCCATCTGCCCCTGCTGGCCTTCCGCGATCTGGCTGACCAGGCCGTTCCCGCCCTGGCCGGGGTCGATGGCGATGAGGTTCTCACCGGGCGCGGCCACGTCGACCCAGGGGCCGGGGACCGTGAACTCCGACGGGGCGCCCTGCTGGTTCAGCGAGGCCACGGTGAGCACCTCGTCGTCGAACCAGGCGGGGAGCACGGCCGTCGAGGGGCTGCCGGGGGAGTTCTTCTGGCAGTTCCCGCCCACGTTGCCCGCCGCCGCGACGATCACGACGTCGCTGTTGTAGGCCTTCTTGACCGCGTTGTGCAGCATCTGGTTTCCCCAGTTGCTGTACTGGCCGGCCTGCGCGACCGGCTGGCACGACGACTGCGAGATGTTGATGACCTTCGCGCCGCGGTCCACCGCCATGTTGATGGCCTGCGCCATCGTCTCGGTGGTGCCGACGGTGGCGTTGGTCTGGTCGTCGACGAACAGGTTCGACGTCTGCCGGATGGACAGGATCGTCGCGTTCGGCGCGACGCCGACGTAGCCGGTCTCCCCGGTGGGGTCCGGGTCGGCGCCGATGATGCCGGCCACGATCGTCCCGTGGCCGTCGCAGTCGTTGGTGCCCCGACCGTCGGGGATCGCGGTGCCACCGGACTCGACCCCGCCGGCGCCGAGCCTCGGCTGGTCGCTGTTCACACCGGTGTCGATCACGGCGACCTTCGAGCCCGCACCGGTCAGCCCCAGCTCGTGAGCCCGTTCGTAGCCGAGGACCAGCTGGCTCCAGGGCTTCTCGGGGATCGTGCTGCCGGGGCTGCCGTTCATGCAGCCCTGCTTCTGCGGGAATTTCTGGGTCGAGAGGTTCGACCCGGTCACCTGGCTCGGGTCCAGAGGCGGCGGCCCCACCTGCTGCGCCAAGGCCGGGGCCGCCGGTCCGCTGAGCCCGAGGACGCCCACCGCGGCGCACAGCGCGAGACCGCGCCGTGCGCCGCGAGAGCGGGGGTGCTTGAAGCCCATGTGCGAGGCCCCTCTTAGAAGTTCAGGTTCAGGTCGCGGATGGCCATGTAGAGGTCCATCGCGGCCAGCGCCAGCGGGAGCACGAGGGCGATCAGGACGGCTTCGAGGATGTCGACCATCCGCCGCTGCACCGGCGAGAACCGGCGGTTCGGGAACACCACGCCGAAGATCACCGCGAGGCCGCCGAGGATCAGCAGCGGCGGGAACACCGCGGCCACGTACAGCGGGTTGTCGGCGACCTGGGCGAGCAGGCCGATGGCGATGCCGCCGGCGGCGAGCAGGCCGTTGAACAGCAGCGCGAGGGCCTGGCTGCCGTTGGCGTAGTTGCGGCCGCGCAGCAGCAGGACTGCGGCGACGACGATCGCGAACGCCGCGCCCCAGATGGGGTTGGTGGCGGCGGCGACGATCGCGCCGACGGCGGCGACGAGACCGCAGCCGATGATCAGGCCCGTCATGTACTGGTGGGCGAGCCCGGTCTGCCGCTCGATCATCCGGAACTCGGGGAAGCCGGAGTCCTCCTTGAGGTCCTCCGCGCTGCCCGGCACGTGCGGCAGCGGCAGCTTCGACAGCTGGATCGTGATGCGCGGCAGCAGGGAGATCCCCGCCAGCGCGACGGCACCCGCACCTGCGGCGACACCGGAGGCGGTGACCTGCGTGAAGATCGTCGCCACGATGAAGGCGATGGTGCCGAAGGCGCCGGCGGTGGCGGCGGCGATGAACGTCACGATCCCCGCGCCGATCACCATGATCGCCACCGAGGAGAAGATGAACACCAGCGCGCTGCCCAGCAGCAACCGCGGCTCCAGCGTGTTGCCGGGAACCATGTTGAAGCCGGCCACGAACGCCATCGGCAGGCCACCGGCGGCAGCGATCACGGTGCCGGTCGTGGACGCCGCGTAGGCGCGGGTGACGATCGAGCCGATGCCGGTCGCGAAGATCGCGACGACGATCGCCGCCACGGCCGCGACCAGCTGGAACACGACCGCGGTCGTGCCCTGGATGGTGGTCGGGTGCAGCATCCCGGCGGGTCCGGCGAGGCCGAGCGCGGCGGCCGCCGCGACGAGGCCCAGCGCACCGGCGGTGTGACCGACCTTCGCCGAGGTCTCCTTGGTCCACGGCCGGTAGCTGCCCGGCTCCGCCTCCGCGAGCGCGTCGACGACGTCGTCGTAGAGCGGCGGCGGCGGGTCGTCCGACCGGCGGCGAAGTTGCAGGATGTCGCCGTCGACGACGCCTTGCGAGGACAGCGACTGACTCGGATCCAGCGCCGCGCTCTCACCGAGCTTGGCCAGCACCCAGCCGCCGTGCCGCGAACCGCCGTCCGGGGTCATCTCGCGGGCCATGTCCAGCAGCATCGGCAGCAGGTCCGCCACCGATACGTCTGAAGGCAGCGCCAGGTCGATACGAGTTGTAGGCGCCACCACCGTCACGCGGCTGAACACCGTGGTCCCGGTCGCCACTTGGGCCCCCTACTCCCTGAAAGTTGATTGCCTTGCATTCATTTGTCGAGGGCTCGATCCAACCAAGCTCGGGTTTTCTTGTCGAAACCCACCCGCCCGATCGGAGAGCGCCCCTAGTATGGCCACACCGACCGTCCACGGGTGACGGGTTTGGCGGAACTCGTGTCAACTACTTGGTATCTGGTTGGTCACGCTGAGCCGGACCCCGTCATCCAGAGCTGCGCGGCAGTGAACAATGCTGGCTGCGAGTTCGACGAGCACCGGAGGTCTTCTGGTGTTTCCAGGCACGTCTGAGAAAGGTTGTTGCGTCCGGTGAGCACGCTGCAGTTCAAGCGAACGCCACGCCTGGCCGCGCCCCGGCCACCGGGCGGGGAGGTGCATCTCGAGCCACCGCCGGAGATTCCGCGGACCATCCCGGGCAACATCGTTCAGAAGGTCTTGCCGGGCCTGATGATCGTGGCGTCGCTGGGAATGATGGCGTTCATGTTCACGCGGGCCCAGAACAACCCGATGATGATGATGCCGATGATGATGCTCATCTCAACATTCGGGATGATGGCCGGCGGCGGTCGGGACGGCAGTCAGAAGAAGGCCGAGATGGACGAGGACCGCAAGGACTACCTGCGGTACCTCGGCCAGATGCGGGACCGCGCCCGCGAGGCCGCCGACGAGCAGCGGCTGGCCCGCGAGTGGGTGCACCCCGATCCGCAGACCCTGTGGTCGATGGCGGCGGGCAGCCGCCGCATGTGGGAGCGGCGCCCCAACGACAACGACTTCTGCCAGGTCCGCGTGGGCCGCGGTTCCCAGCGGTTGGAGACCCGCCTGGTCCCGCCGCAGACCGGCCCCGTCGACGAGCTGGAGCCGATCACCACGCTGGCGCTGCGCCGCTTCGTGCGCGCGCACTCGCTGGTGCAGGACCTGCCGATCGCGACGTCGCTGCGCGGCTTCGCGGCGGTCGGGCTGCAGGGCGAGAAGGAGCAGGTGCGGGGTCTGGCCCGCGCGATGCTGTGCCAGCTGGCGACGTTCCACACGCCCGAGGACGTGATCATCGCGGTCGCGAGCTCGGGTCAGGCTCGCCGCGAGTGGGAGTGGGTGAAGTGGCTGCCGCACGCGCAGCACCCCACCGAGACCGACGGCATCGGCCAGATGCGGCTGATGGCGGGTTCGCTGGCCACGGTCGAGAGCATGCTCGCCGAGCAGCTCGCCGAGCGCCCGCGCTTCCAGCGCAACGCGGCTCCGCCGGAGGGCCAGCCGCACGTGGTGATCCTGATCGACGACGCCGAGATCAGCCGGGAGGAGGCCCTCTACGTCGAGGGCGGCCTGGCGGGCGTCACCATGATCGACCTGTCCGACCTGCTGGGTCCGCTGACGGCGCGCCGCGGCATGCGGATGGTCGTGGAGGAGGACCGCATCGGTGCCCGCGGCGGGTCCGGTGTGGAGTGGTTCGGCAAGCCGGACTCGCTGACCACGGAGGAGGCGACGTCGCTGGCCCGCCAGCTGGCGCCGTACCGGGTCGCGGGCGGTCCGGCCGTCGACACCGACTCGGGCAGCTACGAGCCGCTGACCACGCCGCTGAACTACATCGAGCAGCTGGGCCTGGCCGGTGACGTGGTCACCTTCGACCTCAACGAGGCCTGGCGCCCGCGTCCCACCGACGATCTCTACAGGGTCGCGATCGGTCCTGGTGAGCAGGGCGAGATCGTGCACCTGGACATCAAGGAGACCGCCTCGGGCGGCATGGGCCCGCACGGCCTGTGCATCGGTGCGACCGGTTCCGGCAAGTCGGAGTTCCTGCGCACGATCGTGCTGGGCCTGATGGCCACGCACTCGTCGGCGATGCTCAACTTCGTGCTGGTCGACTTCAAGGGCGGTGCGACCTTCAACGGGTTCGACACGCCCCACGTGTCGGCGTCGATCTCGAACCTCGAAGGCGACGGCTCGCTGATCGACCGGATGCAGGACGCGCTGGCCGGTGAGATGAACCGCCGCCAGGAGGTCCTGAACAAGGCGGGCGCGAAGAACGTCTGGGACTACCGGAAGATGGCCGAGGCCGGTGACGAGCACGCCCAGGAGCCGCTGCCCGCGCTGTTCGTGGTCATCGACGAGTTCTCCGAGCTGCTCTCGCAGCAGCCGGAGTTCGCCGAGCTGTTCGTGATGATCGGTCGTCTGGGTCGTTCGCTGCAGGTCCACCTGCTGCTGGCCTCGCAGCGCCTGGAAGAGGGCAAGCTGCGCGGTCTCGACTCGCACCTGTCGTACCGGATCGGTCTGAAGACGTTCAACGCGGCGGAATCCCGCGCCGCGATCGGTGTTCCGGACGCCGCGGACCTGCCGGCCAGCGGTGGTCACGGTTACCTGAAGCACCCCAACGGCATGGATCGCTTCCGCGCCGCCTACGTGTCCGGCCACATGCACCAGACCAGCGGTCGTCGTCCCGCGCTGCGGGGCGGGGCGTCGCCGGTGACCGGTGAGAAGATGCCGCGCTACTTCATCCCGGACTTCATCGAGAAGCCCCCGGAACCGGAGAAGCCGGTCGAGCCGGAGGCCAAGGAGGAGCAGAAGGACCCGGAGTACACCGACTTCCAGATCATCGTCGACAAGTTCAAGGAGATCGCTGCGGTCCCGGCGCACCAGGTGTGGTTGCCGCCGCTGGACGCACCGCCCACTTTGGACACCCTGCTGCCGCCGCTGCAGCAGACCGACGATCGCGGCTACACGGCCGCGGGGTACTCGGGCAGCTCCCGGTTGCAGATCCCGATCGGCATCATCGACGTGCCCTACCACCAGCGTCAGGACCCGATGGTCCTGGACCTGTCGGGTCAGGGCGGACACGGTGCCGTGGTCGGCGGTGTCGGTTCCGGCAAGTCGAACGCGATCCGCGCGATCATCGGCTCGGCGGCGCTGACCCACACGCCGCAGGAGATGCAGTTCTACTGCGTCGACCTCGGTGGTGGTTCGCTGACCTCGCTGCGCGGTCTGCCGCACGTCGGCGGCTACGGGTCGCGGCGCGACCCGGACACGGTCCGCCGGTCGATCGCCGAGCTCAAGGCGGTGCTGGCCGAGCGCGAGGGCCGGTTCCAGCAGCTGGGCGTCGAGGGCATGAACGACTACCGCAACCGCAAGCGTCGCGGTGAGTTCGACGACGACCCGTACGGCGACCTGTTCCTGGTCATCGACGGCTGGCGCGCGTTCCGCGAGGAGTTCGAGGCGCTGGAGCAGGACGTGCTGAACCTGGCCTCGAACGGTCTGGCGTTCGGCATCCACGTGCTGGTCACGGCCACCCGGTGGGCGGAGATCCGGCCCGCGATGAAGGACCTGATCCAGACGCGCATCGAGCTGCGGCTGGGTGATCCGAGCGAGTCGGAGATCGACCGCAAGGCCGCGGTGAAGGTGCCGCAGGGGCGTCCGGGTCGCGGCATGCACGACTCGAAGCTGCACTTCCTGATGGCCCTGCCTCGTGTGGACAGCGAGAACATCGGTGACCGCGTCGAGGTCGAGAAGCAGGCCGCCGAGGACGAGCGCCGTCCCGCGCGGATGGGCTGGGAGCTCTACAACGACGACGTCTCCGACGGTGTCGCCGACCTGGTCAACCGGGTCAAGAGCTCGTGGAAGGGGCGTCCGGCCCCGCAGGTCCGCCTGCTGCCGGAACTGCTGCCGCACCAGCAGCTCCCGCGTCCGGAGCAGCAGCCGAACCCGAAGCTGGTGCCGATCGGCATCAACGAGGACGGCCTGCACCCGGTCTACCTGGACTTCCGCGCGGAGCCGAACTTCTACGCGTTCGGCGAGCGGGAGTCGGGCAAGACGGCGCTGCTCAAGACGATCGTCCGCGGCATCACCGAGCGGTACACGCCGAAGGAAGCGCTGATCCTGCTGGTGGACTACCGGCGTTCGATGCTGGGCTTCCTCAACTCCCACCTGCTGGAGTACTCGGTCAGCGCGGACCAGCTCAAGAGCAACATCAAGGACGTCACGGCGTCGTTGAAGAAGCGGTTGCCCGGACCGGACGTCACGCAGGAGCAGCTGCGGGACCGCTCGTGGTGGAAGGGCCCGGAGCTGTTCGTGGTCGTCGACGACTACGAGCTGGTCGCACCGCAGGGGAACAACCCGCTGGCCCCGCTGGCGGAGTTCATCCCGCAGGCGGCCGACGTGGGTCTGCACATCATCCTGGCCCGCAACTCCGGTGGCGCGGGACGTGCGCTGTTCGAGCCGGTCATCGGCAAGATGCGCGAGACGTCGGCCCCGGGCCTGGCGATGAGCGCCAACAAGGACGACGGACAGCTGGTCGCCAACATCAAGTCGCGCCAGCTGCCCCCGGGCCGAGGCACTCTCGTCTCCCGCACTCTCCGCGGAGGCCCGCAGATGATCCAGACAGCGATGATCACCGAACAACAGCAGTGATCTGAAAGCCGAAAAAGCCTCCCCCCGAACACACTTCGAGGGGAGGCTTTTTCGTTGCGGTGGTTTTGCGAGGGTGTCGACGATGGTGGGCAGCGGACAGTTTTAGTGAAAACTGTCCATGATCAATGTCCGTTTTGTCTGGACAGTTTTCACTAAAACTGTCGTTTCTCCAGGACTGCGCCCCTCAGGTGCGCGGTGGGGTGTCCGCGAGGTGCTTCCAGCAGTCCATGCAGGTGGGTTCGAGGATCCAGGCGAGTTCGTCGAGGTCGTGGAGCTTCGCGGCTTCGACCTCGGTTCCGCAGTAGGCGGTGGCGGTCTCCTCGGGGGTGAGCTTGGTGGCGGCGATCGGGAACGCGTGGCGACTTCCCGGCACGGGCCGCCAGACGTAGGTCAGGTATTCGGGCATCGAGACTCCCCAGTGAGTTGGCTTGGGCAAGTTTGCCGGTTATTGGGCAAGCTGATCAATTACACGAAAGAGGGAGGTCAGGAAGGCTGTTCGGGCACTCGTAAGCTGTGCTCATGTCGGACACACCCAGGGCGCGCACCTTGGCGAAGGAACTTCGATCGGCCCGAGCCGCGACCGGGATGACCGCGCGGGAACTCGCTCGCACCTTGGGGTGGTCCGAAGCGAAGGTCAGCCGCATCGAGACCGCGCGCCGCGGGATTCGCGTCGAGAACGTCGAAGCGATGCTCGAAGTCCTGAAGGTGAGGGGGAAGGAGCGCGATCGGCTGGTCAAGATGGCCACGGCCGTTCGTGAACCGGCCTGGTGGGAGGTGGGGCGTGATCTGCCCGAGCAGCTCTCGGCCCTGATCGACGCCGAGTCCCGCGCGAAGCGCATCACCGACGTCACCCTCAACGTCCTGCCCGGACTGCTGCAGACCAGGGCCTACACCCGCGCGATCATGGAAAGCGTCGATCTCGCCGAGGAGGAGATCGAGGACCGCATCGGGATTCGCCAGATGCGGCAAGGGATTCTCAGTCGCCGGAATCCGGTCGAACTGCGCACCTTCATCGACGAGACCGCGCTGCTCCGCCCGATCGGTGGTGCGCGGGTGATGGCTCAGCAGCTGCGGCAGATCGTCGCCGCGACGGACGAGCCGAACATCAGCGCGCGCGTGCTGCCCGTGTCGATGGGCGTCCACGCCGGGTTGAGCGGAACCTTCGTGCTGTTCGAGTTCAGCAGGTCGCGTCCGGTCGTCTACATGGAAGCCCGCAGCACAGGTGCGTTCATCGACGAACCCGACGACGTTCGGCCCTTCCTCGATTCCGTCGAACTCCTCGAAGCTCAGGCATCGGATTCCGAAGGCTCCCGCGAGATACTGAACACGTACGTGGAGCAGTACGAACGGGAGACGGAATGGCATCCGGCTTAGCCGACTGGCGCAAGTCCAGCAGGAGCGCCGTCGAGGGCAACTGCGTTGAAGTGGCCGTGGCTCCGGAGGTCGTCGGGGTTCGGGATTCGAAGGATCGTCAGGGCGGTGTCCTGGTGTTTTCCTCCGATCGATGGGCTGAGTTCGTCGAGGGGCTACGCCGTTCCGGCTGACGTTCTGGGCTGTTCGGCTGGTGTGTGAGGTAGGTCCCTCAAAACCGCCTCCGCACCGGTTCGTCGCCTTGTACTCTCTGCGTCCGTGATCGCTCGGTTGAGTGACGTTCATGATCACGAACGTGGAGGGGGCTCTCGATGACCACCGGGATGGAAGGCTTAGCCGCCGGCGCCAACGCGCTGGCAGGCCAGTCAGCCGGCCTGCGCGCAGCCGTCGACAACGGCCAGCTCGTCATGGACCCGGAGAGAGCCGAAGCCGTGGCCAAGGTCTACGAGGACAAGGCGGACGACCTCGACAAAATCGTGGGTCGAGCCGACCGCCTCGTCATCAATGACTCCTTCGGTGATTGCTTCATCGGACGACAGCTTGAGGAGAAGTTCCGCGAGAAGATCAATGCGCGGGACGTCGGGCTGATGGGAATCCTGACTCGCATGCAGAAGATCATGTTGGAAATGGCGGCTGCCTACCGCGATTCGGCCCGCGACATGAAGAACATCGACGACGACCACGCCAGCAACCAGAAGCGGATTGTCTGATCTGATGGTGACTATGCGTATGACACGACTCCTGGTGGCAGTGGCCGCCGCGGCGACCGGTTTTGCCCTTGCTGGATGTTCTGGCGGTGCTGCTCCTGAGGCGCCTGCACCCAAGCCCGAGAACGCCTTGGCAGGGTTCGACCCCTGCAAGGTTGACCTGCAGAACTTCGGTGCGAGCGCGCCCGGCGAGCCGGTCGATCAAGGTGTCGGAGAGCAGGGTTGCGAGTACGACGCCGAGGGCATGACCGTTGCGGTCTACAAGGGCGAGACCAACGACTTCAAGTACTGGGAGCAGCGGCGCGGCAACCTCGCCGTGTTCGAGCCCAACCAGGTCGGGTCGCACCAAGGGATCAAGCAGATCGCGAACGGTTCCGTGGGCCAGGGCGTCTGCAATCAGGCGATCATGGTGGGCTCCGGTTCGGTGTCCGTCCAGGTCAACAACAGTGCTTCCAACGAGCAGAGCGACGACGCGACGTGCGCGAAGGCTCTGGAGATCGCGAACGCGATCGAACCCAGCTTGCCGCAGTAGGAACTGTCGAGGGGGAACGACATGGGGAACGGGTTCACCGACTTCGTCGGCGGTGTCGCGTCGTCGGCGGGCGACTTGTTCGTCGGTGCCGTCGGTGGTGAGACCTCCGCTCAGGAAGACGCTCGGCTGGCGCGGGAGGAAGCCGCGAAGCACGGGCGCCAGGACCTCCGGGCGCTCACGCAGCAGCAGCGGAATCTCGAACTCAGCGGCCACGACCCCGCGTCGATCACCCAGCAGGACAACTGGAAGAACTGGGACCAGGCCCGTCTCGCGACGCAGCTGAAGCCCTCGCTGAACCCGGAGCAGATCGCGAAATCCGGTCGGGCGTGGGAGAAGCTCGGCAACGACATCGCCGAGATCTTCGGCGACCTCGACCAGAAGGCGCGGGACGCCGCTGGTGACGGCATGCGCGGCCAGGCGGCCGAGGCCGGGTTCAACGCCTCGAAGCCGTTGCAGGAGTGGGGGCGTGCGTTCGGGGACTCCGTGCGCGGCACGGGCCTGAAGATCCAGGAGGCCGGGGTCGCGGCGGAGCAGACGAAGGCGTCGCTGCAGCCTCCGGCCGGGTACGACTCGGTGCGCGGCGGGATGTCCGCGATGCTGGGCCCGAGCGGCGCGCTCGTGGACGGCGCCATGCAGATGCGGGAGCAGAAGGAGGCCGATCAGCAGGCCCGGCAGGTCGCGGAGAACGTCTACGCGAAGAGCTACCAGGCCGTGGACACGAGCACTCCGACGTTCCCGCCACCGGTGAATCCGCTCGCTCCTCCGCCGCCTCCGCCCGGTGGCGAGACTCCGGGTGGGCCTGGCACGGGCTCCGGCTCGGGGTCCGGGTCCGGTAGTGGCAGCGGGTACTCCGGCTCGTCCGTCGGCGGTGGTTCCGGTGGTGGGTACTCGGGTTCCGCTCCTGCGCAGAGCAGTTCGCAGTGGGCTTCTCCCGCTCCGACCGGCCCCGGTTCCGGTGGCGGGATGCCGCCCGGGGCGAATCCCGGTCAGGGCGGTCCGGCCGCCGGGTTCGCCGGGGCGATGCCGCCGGGAGCCGGTGCCGGAGCAGGTCGTGGTGCCGGTGGCGCGGGCGGTGCGCGCGGTGCAGGCATGGGTGCCGGGGGCAAGGCCGGTGGCGGCATGGGTGCCGGCGGCCGGGCCGGGATGGGCGGTCTCGGTGCCGGTGCCGGTGCCGGTGGTGCTGCCGGTGCGGGCGCCGGTGGTCGCGGTGCCGCGGGCGCGCCCGGTGGTGGCGCCGGTGCCGGTCAGCGCGGTCAGGGCGACGAGGACAACGAGCACGAGCGTCCCTCGTGGCTCGAAGAGCAAGAAGACATCTGGATGGACGACATGCCCAAGACCGCACCGCCGGTCTTCGGGGAGTGACCTGGGGTGGGGAAGTTTTCATGAAAACTTCCCCACCCCACGATCCGCAGGTAGCTGGGGGAGGAAAGCGTGTCGGAGCGTTGGCTGCTGCCACCGCTGTGGTTCGACCTGTGCTGGGAGATCGGCGGGTTCGACGAGCACCCGTTCCCGATCTCCGTCCGCTCGCACGGCGAAACGCTCGAAGAGCGGGCCGTGCTGCGCCAGCGCACCCTCCCCGACCTGCACAACGCCGGTCTGCTCGGGCAGAACGGCCTGACCCAGCGCTTCGCCGAGATCCTCGGCCAGCTGGCCAAGCCGGGACTGTGGATCGAGGGCCTGTGGATGCCCGACGACACGGGTGACTCCCCGGCCCGGCTCCTGTCGGTCGCCACCGAGCAGGGCGCGCTGCTGCTCGTCCAGCAACCCGGCGACTCCGAGAGCTACGGCGGTGACCTGCGGATCTCGGTCCTGCCGCGCACCTCGATCGGTGCCGCGGCCGTGCAGGGGATGCCTCCGGCGCCGGTCGGCAAGCGCCCGCGCCTGGCGGTTCCGGCCGCCGACATGGCGCAGCGCAAGCCCGCCGACGACTTCGAGAACATCGACCACATGCAGTCGGCGGGACCGCGCAAGGCCCCGGCCGCCGAGACGCTGCGCGGTTTCGTCGAGGCCCAGCACTTCCGGGACGGCCAGTTCACGGCCAACCTCCGCGACCGCTTCGGCCGGACCCACCGCTCCGCGGTCCTCAAGTGGTTCGACGCACCGGAACCCGACGGTCGCTACGGCCTCACCCAGGCCCAACGCGCCGGCGTCGGCGTGGAGATCATCCTCGCTGGTCTCGGAGCCCCGGAACTCACCGCTGCTCTCGACAACCGAGTCGCCGAAGTCCGCGCCCTCGCCCAGTCCTGACCAACACCCAACCGGGTGTCACGGCCTCGCCCACCTGCGGTTCTCGCCGTGCTCCACCGGATTTCAATGGAAATCAGGAACCCGATCTCCATTGAAATCGGGCGCACCCCCTGCGCGGACGAGCCCGGGTTGCACGTCGGGGACCGGAATACGGGCGTAATCGGGGGCCGGAATACGGCCGTAATCGGGGACCGGAATACGGCCGTAATCGGGGTCCGGAATACGGGCGTAATCCCGTCACCCGCGGGTGCGGCGCGGGAGGATGTTGGTGCTGGGGCGGGCGGGGCCTCTAGGGTGCTCACCCGGGGGGACGGTGCCGTCCGGACGGCGGGCCGGTTGACGACGTCGTCGCAGGCGAGGGCCTGCGGCGACGGTGAATGGAGTACTGGGTGTCCCTGCACGTCTCGATCGACTTCGGCACATCGAGCACATGCACGGTGGTCTCGGTCGGCGGTGCCGAACCACAGGTGGTCGTCATCGACGGGCAGCCGCTGGTGCCCTCGGCGGTCTTCGCCGCCGCGGACGGCACGCTGTTCGTCGGCCACGAGGCCGAGCGCCAGGCCGCCGTCGATCCCGCCCGCTTCGAACCGCACCCCAAGCGCCGCATCGACGAGGGCGAACTGCTGCTCGGCAGCACCGTCCTCAAGGTCGGCGACGTCATCCGCGCCGTCCTGCAGCGCGCCGTCGGCGAGGCCCGCCGCTTCGCGGGCGGAGCCGCCGTCGACCTCCTCGTGCTCACCCACCCCGCCGACTGGGGTTCGGTGCGCGCCGCCGAACTCCGCCAGGCCGCCACCGGCCTAGGCAAGGAGATCGTGCTGGTGCCCGAACCCGTGGCCGCCGCGGTGTTCCACTCGGCGGGCAACGGGCTCCCGGACGGTGGGGCGCTGGCCGTGCTCGACCTCGGCGGCGGCACCATCGACGCCTCCGTGGTGCGCAAGCAGGGCGCGTCGTTCCAGGTCCTGGCCACCAAGGGAGAACCGAACTTCGGCGGCGCCGACGTCGACCAGCTGCTGCTGGAGCACGTCGGCGAGCTCGTCGGCAGCACCGATCCGGCCGCGTGGCGCAAGCTCGTCGAGGGCCGCGAGATGCCCGACCGGCGTCGCCGCCGGGTGCTGCGCCAGGACGTGCGCGGGGCCAAGGAGACGCTGTCCCGCCACGCCTACACCGACGTCCCGATGCCGCCGCCGTTCTCCGACGCGCACGTCACGCGCGCCGACCTCGAAAAGCTCATCGCCGCACCGCTGGCCCGGGCCGCCGACCTGGTGCTGAGCACGCTGCGCGACGGTCAGGTGCCGCGAAGACAGCTCGCCGGGGTGTTCCTCGTCGGCGGATCCAGCCGGATCCCGATGGTCGCGCGGCTGATCCACGAACGCACCGGCGTCGTCCCGGCGACGCTCGACCAGCCCGAAACCGTCGTCGCCCGAGGCGCTTTGCGCGCCGTGCGGCTCGATCCCGGGCGCAGCGGCGGACTCGCCCCGACCGGCGCGTGGGCGGGCACGACCGTGCGCGACTACCCGATTCCCGGGCAGACGACCAGGGGCGACTCGCTCAGCCGCGCCCGTACCGTGATCATGACCGGCGACGAGCCGACCCGGCCGGTCACCAAGCGCCCGAAGATCAAGCGCAAGCGCAAGACCCCGTGGATCGTCGGCGCCGGAGCGGTGCTGCTCGCCGCGGTCGCCGGGGTGACCGCGCTGCTGCTCACCGACCCGCCGCCGCAGGCCGATCCGGCCGTGCCCGCGCAGCAGATGGCGGCTTACGACTACCACTTCGCCTATCCCGGCGGCTGGCGTCCGGCGGGCGGTGATCCGGCGAAGTTCCAGACCCTCGTCGAGCCCGCGGCCGGCCCGCAGGGCGCGCTGGTCGCGGTCGAGGAGGGGCGGCTGACCTTCGACACCGACGGCGATCGCAACCGCGCGGTGCAGCTGCTGCGCGGCGAGTACGAGAAGAGCGTCGCGGCGGGCGAGGAGTTCTCGCTGTTCACGCCGTCCACGAGCTTCGCCGGGCGGGACGTCGTCTACTACCGCGAAACGCTGCCTTCGGCGACGGTCGAGTGGTACACGCTGTACAAAGGTCAATTCAAAGTCAGCGTGGGCTGCAAGTACGGCGCCGACGGCAGGGATGAGGTCGTTCGCGCTTGCGAACAGGTCGTGGGTTCTCTCGCGCTCGGCTGATGCGAATGCGAACGGGGTCCGTTCGGACGAGTCGCCTTTGAGGTTTTCGCAACCGCAAAACCGTTGTTGACCAGCGGGTTCCCCGTTCCGCGTTTACAACAGCAACGGCTTGCGAAGAAATCCAGGACAACGGGGAACCGAACGTGGCAATGTCTGCGTCGCAGGTTCATCAGAGCTTGATACCGAGTTTGAAGGGGGTCATCGGAGAGATGGCTGGAATTGGTGCGGACACCGAGGCGATCCAGCAGGCGTCGGTCGACATCGACGAGGCCCGCAACGCCGTCGAGCAGGCGCTGCAGCAGCTGCAGGGGCAGCTGGAGGGCCCGGTGCAGAACTGGAAGGGCGCTGCGGCGGACGTCTTCCGCAAGCTGATGGAGCAGTACGAGCAGAGCGGCAAGACGATCATCCAGAAGCTCGACGAGCTGGGCCAGAACGTGAAGTCCTCGGGTCAGGACTACGCCGCCACCCAGGAGGAGCAGGCGCAGGAGATGCAGTCCAAGATCGGCAGCCTGCTCGACGGCTGATTTCGCTTCCGCAGTTCGCAGATTCCACATTTCTTGATCTAGAAGATTCCGAGGGGACAGGTAATGAGCGAGATCAACGTCAACTTCGCGGAGCTGCAGCAGGCTTCCGACGACCTGCAGCAGGCGGCCCAGAAGATCCAGGGCGAGCTGGACGACCTGGAGGGCAAGATCCAGAAGCTCGTCGCCACCTGGGACGGCGAGGCCGTGGGTGCCTACCAGGAGGCGCAGCGCTCCTGGGACCAGGAAGCCGCCAAGATGCAGGAGACCGCCGCCAAGATGGGCATGGCCGTCGGTGCGGCCAACGAGTCCTTCCAGGCCGGTGAGAAGAAGAACGCCGGCCGTTTCGGTGGCTGAGCTCACTTCGCACTGATTTCCGCGCTGATGGCTCCGGCGTTTTCGCCGGGGCCATCAACGCGTCCGGCGGGTGATCTCCATTTGCGGAGGTCCGATCGGCTTTGCCGGGGCGCCCGTCGGCGACCAGCGGGCATTGCTATGCTGGTTTCGGCGATCTGGCAGGTCAGGGCCTCAAAAGAAGAACCGAGGACCCGTTTTGACCGGCCCAGAAGCCACCAAGTACCCTCATTCTTTGTTGTGCGGTGCGCGGCTGCAGTTCGCGCCAGCGGAACGGACTCGCTCAGCGAGTCGCGGTCCCGGCGGCGGTACTGGCGGACGTGCCGGTTCCACGAGCAGACCTCGTGTGAACCGTCCGGCGTGATCGAGACGGGCTCCGCACTGAGATTCCGACGCGAACGACGACGAGGTAGACCCGTGCGCACGTACAGCCCGAAGCCCGGCGAGGTGACCCGCGCCTGGCATGTGATCGACGCCGAGGATGTGGTGCTCGGCCGGTTGGCAACTCAGGCCGCGACGCTGCTGCGCGGCAAGCACAAGCCGACCTACGCGCCGCACGTCGACACCGGTGACTTCGTCGTCATCATCAACGCCGAGAAGGTGGCCCTCACCGGTAACAAGCGCGAGCAGGCGTTCCACTACCGGCACTCCGGGTACCCGGGTGGCCTGCGCAAGCAGTCCTTCGGCCAGGTGCTCGACTCGCACCCCGAGCGGCTGCTGGAGAAGGCGATCAAGGGCATGCTCCCGAAGAACAAGCTCGGCCGGGCCATGGGCAAGAAGCTCAAGGTCTACGCCGGTCCGGAGCACCCGCACCAGGCCCAGAACCCGCAGGCGTTCGAGATTAAGGCGAAGGTCGAGAAGTGACTGACGAAGAACTGCAGCAGGAAGAGGCAGTGACCGCTGCCGAGGAGACGGTCGAGGCCGTCGCCGCCGAGGAGACCGTCGACGAGGCCCCGGCTCCCGCCCCGGTTCCGGTTCCGGCCGGTGGCGCGGTGCAGACCGTGGGTCGTCGCAAGGAAGCCGTGGTCCGCGTCCGGCTGGTGCCGGGCAACGGCGGCTTCAAGCTCAACGGCAAGAGCCTCGAGCAGTACTTCCCGAACAAGGTTCACCAGCAGCTCATCAAGGAGCCGCTGGTCACCGTCGAGCGCGTTGAGAACTTCGACGTGCTGGCCACCCTGAGCGGTGGCGGCCCCTCGGGCCAGGCCGGTGCGCTGCGCATGGCGATCGCCCGCGCGCTGACCGCCTTCGACTCCGAGGACCGCCCGGCGCTGAAGAAGGCCGGCATGCTCACCCGCGACTCGCGGGAGAAGGAGCGCAAGAAGTACGGCCTCAAGAAGGCCCGCAAGGCGCCGCAGTACAGCAAGCGCTGACGCGAGCCCAGCATCACCTGCGGGAGCAGGTCCGTCCCTTTCCGGGCGGACCTGCTCCCGCAGTCGTTTGTTGGGGGCGGGGGCAGTTTTAGTCATAATTGACCGGGCAAAACGGACTTTGATCATGGGCAGTTATGGCTAAAACTGTCCGGGACCGCTGTGGAGTGCCGACCGACCGGTTGTGCGAGGCTGTGTGCCACCGGTCGCAGACACGAGGAGGACTTGCTGCTGATGGCTCGGTTGTTCGGCACCGACGGTGTGCGCGGATTGGCCAACGGCGATCTCACGCCGGAACTGGCGATGTCGGTGAGCTCCGCCGCCGCTCGCGTGCTCTACGACCGGGACGACTCCCGGCGCCGGGTGGCGCTGGTCGGTCGTGACCCGCGGGCCAGCGGCGAGATGCTGGAGGCCGCCGTCGTGGCGGGCCTGACCTCGGCCGGCGCCGACGTCGAGCGCATCGGAGTCCTGCCGACCCCGGCCCTGGCGCACCTCGTCAAGGAACTGGGCGCCGACATCGGCGTGATGATCTCCGCCTCGCACAACCCGATGCCGGACAACGGCATCAAGCTCTTCAGCGCCGGTGGCAACAAGCTCCCCGACGCGCTGGAGGACGAGATCGAGACCCGCCTGGGCGAGCAGGTGGACCGCCCGACCGGCGTGCACGTCGGTCGCGTCCGCGACGTCCCGGACGCGCTGCGCCGCTACACCGATCACCTGCTGGTCGCGGCCCCGAACCGGCTCGACGGCCTCAAGGTCGTCGTCGACTGCGCGAACGGCGCCGCCTCCGAGGCGGCCCCCGACGCCTACCGCCGCGCGGGCGCCGAGGTCATCGCGATCAACGCCGAGCCGGACGGTCTCAACATCAACGACGGCGTCGGCTCCACCCACCTGGATGTGCTGCAGGCCGCGGTGGTCGAGCACGGCGCCGACCTGGGCATCGCGCACGACGGCGACGCCGACCGCTGCCTGGCCGTGGACGCCGCGGGCGAGGTCGTCGACGGCGACCAGATCATGGCGATCCTGGCCGTGGACATGCACGAGTCCGGTGAGCTGGCCGAGGACACGCTGGTCGCGACGGTCATGAGCAACCTCGGTCTGCACCTGGCGATGCGCGAGCACGGGGTGTCGCTGCGCACCACGGCCGTCGGCGACCGCTACGTGCTGGAGGAGCTGCGCGCCGGTGGCTACTCGCTGGGCGGCGAGCAGTCCGGCCACGTCGTGCTCCCCGCCCACGCCACCACGGGCGACGGTCTGCTCACTGCGCTGCGCCTGATGGGCCGCGTCGCGTCCACCGGCACCCCGCTGTCCTCGCTGGCGAAGGTCATGCGCCGGCTGCCGCAGGTGCTGATCAACGTTCCCGTCGCCGACAAGGCCGCGGCCGTCGTCGCGCCCGAGGTCACCCAGGCCGTCGCCGCGGCCGAGACCGAGCTGGGCGAGACCGGTCGGGTCCTGCTCCGCCAGTCCGGCACCGAGCAGCTGGTCAGGGTCATGGTCGAGGCCGCGAGCGAACAGGACGCGCAGGACATCGCGGACAGACTGGCGAAGATTGTCTCCGCTATCCGGTGATCTTTGTGATTTGGGTCTCCACGGAGCTTGATTCTGTGAGACCCTGCTCACATGGGTGCCATCGTCGTCGCCATGGTTGTCGGGCTCATCGCTGTTGGGCTCGTTGTCGGGATCATCGCGTTCGGAGCGCTGATGATCGGAGCTCTCAAGGCTGTCAACGCAGCTCACGAGGGCCGTTCCTGGTACGTCAACCGACGCCACCACAAGGTGTGAGATCCCGATGCGCCTCCTCGGCGACGTCTGGACGATCCTGATCGTCCCGCTCCTCTGCATGCTCCTGGGCGCACTGGTGTTCGCAGTGGTCCTCGCCCAGGGCTGGGGCCTCCACACCCTCATGCACTGAGTCCACCAGGACGGGTTGGCCTGGCATGATGCCGGGCTATGTCGATTTGGATTCCGGCTATCGGACTCGTGCTTCTCCTCGTGATCGCTGTCGTGATCACGCTCGTCGTGCTGGCCAAGCGGAAGAGCAAGTCTGCCCCGCCGCCCTACGGCCAACCTCAGCCGTGGGGCGGACAAGCGCCGCAGCAATGGCAGCAGTATCCGCAGGCACCGCAGCAATGGGGACAGATGCCCCAGCAGTGGCAGCAACAACCTCCCCAGCAGCAGTACCCGCCCCAGCAGGGCTATGGGCAGTACCCGCCGCAGCAGTGACGCCTTCGCGGTTGCAAGTACCTGGTCGTTCCGGCCTTCCGCGGGCCTCTTTCCTGCCAAGATGAGGAACCAGACCGTCTTGGTTCGCGTCGGAACCTGTGCTTGAGCGCCGTGCGAGCGACGGCGGGTTCTTCGGATGGAGGGGGAAGGGTGACCGGGTTCGGGGCCAACGCCGGTGAGTTCTCATCGGCAGGAGGAAGCATTCGTGCTGCGGCGGATCCCGTCCGCGACAAGCACAGCAAGGACATCGCCGACATGGGGATGGGTCAGGCCGACTTCGGCAAGGCCCACGGCGAGAACTTCCAGCCCTACCAGCAGGCGATGGACAAGATCTCCAAGTGCGTCGCGAGCCTCGCAGACGGCATGGACGACTTCGCCGGAAAGCTGGAGCAGAGCGGATCCGGCTACACCTGGTCCGACGCCGACGCAGCCGGCACCGTCGGAAAGTCTGGGGGTAACTGATGGGCGACGAGTCCAATCTCCCGGCATGGGAGGACGTCAAGAAGGTCCTCGACGACCCCAACGTTTCCGACGACAAGAAACGTCAGCTCGCGCTGGATTACGCCGGTGAGGACGATCTCGGCTACTTCGGCATGCGGGATGAGATCGAGCCCTACCTCGACAAGTACGACGATGGGTATTCGCGGGTCGTATTCGGCGAGGGTTTCACCACCACAGACGCGGAGGCAGACCTCCGGGAGTCGTACAAGGCCGCGAAGGACGAGAGCGACAAGGCCGCGAGCGACAAGCGGGAGCACGACAAGGCAGTCAGCGACGGCAAGGGCAAGCTCGAAGACGTCAAGCGCAAGTCCGAGAACGGCGAGAACGGCGGCGCAGGCGCCAAATCCGGGGATGAGCTGCTGGACGCGGGCAAGCCGGGGCTGAAGTTCTTCGAGACCTGGGTGCCGCTCTACGAGAAGATCCAGCACGACTACAACGACAAGAGCAAGGTTCCGAAGCTCGACAAGATCAAGGAGCACTACGACGAGCAGCGCCAGCTGAACTTCGACAAGTTCGCCAAGAACATCGACGACCTCGAAAAAGCCGAGAAGGGCATGCGGGAGTCGATGCAGACCATGTCCGACAAGCTCGGCGGTCTGTGGAAGAGCTGGACCGGCGGTGCGTCCGATGCTTCGCAGGACTTCTTCTCGTCGAAGTTCACCCCCACCGCGCAGGAGCGCGTGATCCAGACGGTCAGCGACGGTGCGTCGTCGACCAAGGAGACGGTGAAAGCCGTTTCGTCGCTGATCCAGACGAAGGCCAACGCCGCGCTGGAGCTCGACCAGTACTCCACGAGGATCGGCGGTAAGGCCGAGCAGGACTGGGACACCACCATCACGGTGGCCAACGGCACCGATGACGACACCACGCTCCGCAAAGCGTGCTCCATCTGGGACATCCAGATCGATGAGAGCTGCGGCGACCTCACCCAGGATGTGAAGGACAAGATTTGCGACGAGTGTCGCAACGTCGTCCGCAACACCTTCGCCAAGCAGGTCGAGGAGTCCACGCACGGCTTCGTGAAGATGTGCGAGGACACCAAGAAGAACATCAACGACGCCTGGAAGAAGCTCAACGAGGAACTGGGCAAGGCGGAGGAGAACCCCTTCAAGAACCCCGGTCCGGCCGACAAGGGCGGTGACCAGAAGCCCGGCGGTCAGCAGGGCGGAGGCTCCGGCGGCGGTGCCGGTGGCGGCGCTGGTGGAGGAGCCGGTGGCGGTGCTGCTGGTGGCGGTGCGGGCGGAGGCGCCGGTGCCGGTGGTGGCGGCGGTGCCATGCCCGCTGCTCCGGAGATGCCCAAGCCCCCCGAGATGCCGGAGATGCCGCAGGCCCCGGGCATGCCCGGCCAGGGCGGCCCGGGTGGGCCCGAGGGGGAGAAGGTCACGCTCGGCCAGGGCCAGAACGCCGTCACGGTTCAGGAACCGGGCGCGGACGGCAAGCCCCAGGTCCAGTTGACCGGGCCGGACGGCCAGCCCAAGACCTACGCGGTCGACTTCGGCCAAGGGCAGCCGGGGCAGATGCCCGGGCAACCCGGTGCGGTTCCGGGCGGCGTGCAGACCATGCCCGCACCGGCGCCCGGCGCCCCGGGAGCCCCCGCACCGGGTGGGCCGCAGCCGATCCCGGTCCAGGCCGGTCCCGACGGGCGCGCGGTCATCCACGAGGGCGACCGCACGATCACGCTGGAGCAGGGCGCCGGTGGCGAGATCAAGGTCAACGTCGACAACGGCGGCGGCCAGCCCCCGCTGAACCAGACGATCGACTTCGGCGACGAGCCGCAGCCACCCACCTTGGGTGGGCAGGCTCCTCCCGCTGAGGGCGGCATCGTCGGCGGCCCGCACCCGGGCGAGCCCCCGCAGTCCTTGACGCCGGAAGCACCCCCGGTCGCGCCGGGTCCGCCTCCGGCGGAACCTGCGCCGGCGCCGGCGCCGCCGATTCCCGAACCCGCGGAAGCCGGTGCGACGAGCGGCTTCACGACCATGCCCGCTCCCGACACGAGCGGGTTCACCACGATGCCCGCTGCGGATACGAGCGGGTTCACCACGATGCCCGCTGCGGACACGACGGCCGAACCGGTGCCCGGTGCCCCGGCGGCCACCACCGCGCAAGCCGCGGGAGTCGCTTCGTCCGGGGCTTCCGGCGACGGCGTGCAGAACTCCTTCGGGAGCATGTCCGGCGACCTGTTCGGCGGCGCCCCGGACGCGCAGCCACCTTCCGGTTCCGCAGGGCTCGCCTCGCTGGGCGGCGATCCCGCTGGTGGAGCGGCTCAAGGCGCCGGGTCGACCGGTCTCTCCTCGCTCGGCGGCGACCCGGGAGCCGGTGCGCAGACCGGTGGTTCGCAGAACGGGCAGGGCGGTTCGAGCGCGATGGGCGGCGGCATGATGGGCGGCATGATGGGCGCCGGCCAGGGGCAGCAGGGCGGCGAGCAGGAACGCACCAACGACAGCCCGTGGCGCACCCAGGGTCAGCTCTTCGACGACGGGGTGGAAGCGTCCAACGTGCGCTTCCAGTCCGTGCTGGGCGAGGACCGGGATCAGTGAATCCCGGTGAAGGAGTGCAGCGGTGATCAGTGAGAACGCCAAGGCCTTCCGCAACGCGATGGAAGGTCTGGTGCGGGAGAACTCGGCGAGCGTCCGCGCCGTCCAGCAGAGCTGGGCGGACTCGGCGAAGGCCGCGGACAAGGCCGCGCAGGAGACCACGGAGAAGGGGCAGAAGCTCGTCGAGCGCATCCGCGAGCGCGCCGAGAACCTGCGCCGCGCCGACGAGAAGTCCGGCGTTCAGGAGATCTCCGTCGGCGAGGAGCCGGAGACCGTGGACCCCGATCCCGAGGTGGAGCGGTTCGGGCAGCAGCTCTACGCGACGCAGAAGAGCAAGGCGGAGGAAGCCGCCGCGACGACCGCGCAGGCCGCGGAACCGCAGGCCCCCCAGCAGGTCGGCCACGCGCCGGTTCCGCCCGCGCCGCAAGCACCTCCGGCCGACAACGGGTGGAACGTGCAGGCCGGGCGCTTCGGGCGGCGGAACGCTCCGCCGCCCTCGCCGCCGCCTGCCGCGCCGAAACCGCCTGCGCCGCCGAAGCCCGCGCCGCGACGGCAGCAACCGGTGTTCGACGACGACGATGACTACGAGAACCAGAGCTGGCTGCGCTGAACGCAATTCGGGCCGTGATCCCCAGGATCACGGCCCGATTCGTCACTGCTGCGGATAGCCGCCCGGCTGCTGCGGTCCACCCGGCTGCTGCGGCGGATATCCGGGCTGCTGCGGGAATCCTTGCTGCTGCGGGTATCCCGCTTGCTGAGGCGGGTAGGCGAACCCGCCCTGCTGGGGATACCCGCCGAACTGCACCGGCTGCGCCGCGCGGGAACCACCGGGCCTGGGCTTGAGCGACTTGCGCACGACCGGCAGGAACGCGAGCACCGTGACGACCAGCCCGGGCAGGAACGTCGCGATCCCGGCGAAGGGGAGGAGCGCTTCGGCGATCGTGTCGTCGCGGTCCATCGTCATCAGCCCGAAGATCACCGCCCACACCAGGTTCCCCAGCAGCAGGACGCCGCCCCCGAGCACGACGAACGGCGCGAACCAGAACCGCAGCACCAGCAGGACACCGCCCGCGATCAACACCAGTCCACCGGTCACGCACATCACGATTCCGCGGAGGCTGTCCATCCCGTCGAAGAAGACGACGAGCCCCGCGATGATCGCGATGGCGGCCGTGAGGAACCCGATGATCCGGCCTGGACCAGAACCGCCCTGCTGCGGTCCCGCCTGCTGTGGATAACCCTGTGGATAACCTGTTTGTTGCTGCGGATGAGCAGGCTGCTGGGGGTATCCCGGCTGGGCATGGCCCTGAGGTGGAAGTCCCTGCTGCGGGTAGCCGGGTGGCTGAACACCGGGCTGCTGGGGCTGACCGTGGGGCGGCTGCGGCGAGGTCATGGGCGGGATTCTCCCGCATCCGTTCGTCGCACCGGGAGGGTTCCGGGAAGGTCTACGCGGCGAGTTTCCCGTGGGTGTTGACCTGGTCGATGGTGCTGCCCTTGATGTTCTCGTTGAGCAGGAGGTCTCCGCGGCGGTCGTTGGCGAGGGCGCGGAGGAAGAACGCCGTGAGCAGGCCCTTGGTGATGCGCTGGGTGGTGTACTCCGGCTTGCCGTGCAGCAGCAGCTGGGACCAGTGCGCGCCCTCGGTGAAGCCGAGGTGGGTGGCCTTCTTGATGGTGCGCAGCTGCACCGGGCCGCCCCAGGCGCGGGAGATCGGTTCGGCGTTGGCGACCGGCGGGGTGAGCAGGTCCTCGGCGGCGGCGAGGTGCAGGGCCGGGGCCTTGACCTTCGGGGCCGCGTCGAGGGCCGACGGGTGGGTCTCGGCGGCGGCGAGGGTGGCGACCGCCTTGATGCGCTGATCCTCGGCCGCGGCCAGCACGGCGCAACCTCCGCCCATCGCGTGACCGGCGGCGCCGAGCTTGTTCTCGTCCACGCTGATCTTGCCCTCGCCCAGCCGGACGCCGACCGCGACGTCCAGGGCGGCGCGCATGTCCTCGGCGTAGAGCCGGTGCGAGGCCAGCGGGCCGCGGTGGGTGGCGGGCGAGACCACGACGATGCCCCAGCTCGCGAGGTGCCTCATCAGGGCCAGGTAGCGGCGCGGCGGCTGCAACCAGCCGTGCCCGAACACGACGGCGGGCAGACCCGTCCCCGTGCGCGGGGTGCAGACCGTGCCGGGCAGACCGACCAGGGCCATGTCGCCGTGCAGCACGTCGTGCGGACCACGACGGGACAGCTCGACGAACGCGTGCTTCGCGGAGGGCAGCTTCTTGGCTTTGCGCGCCATGGTCGACAACGGTAGCGGATCTACGCGCACGCGCGCGTCAACCGTTATCCGGTGGTCGCCTTGCTCGGCGGTGCGGGTAGGAGAACCTCGAGCGACGTGGGTCACCAGGGCTCCGTCATGTTCTGTTCGGGCGGAATGGCTACCCTGGCTCGCGTGTGCGGCATCGTGGGTTACGTAGGACATCGCCAGGCGCTGGAAGTCGTGCTGGGCGGACTTCGGCGACTTGAGTACCGGGGTTACGACTCGGCGGGCGTGGCGCTGCTCGACGGTGAGGGCGGCCTCGCGGTGGAGCGGGCGGCCGGAGCGCTGTCGAACCTGGAGAAGAAGCTCGCCGAGAGCGACGGCTCCCGGTTCGAGGGCAACGCGGGCATGGGGCACACCCGGTGGGCGACGCACGGTGCACCCACCGACCGCAACGCCCACCCCCACCGGGACTCGACCGACCGGGTCGCGGTGGTGCACAACGGCATCATCGAGAACTTCGCCGCGCTGCGGGCCGAGCTCGAGGCCGACGGCGTCGAGATGGCCAGCGAGACCGACACCGAGACCGCCGCGCACCTGGTGTCCGCGGCCTACGCGGCCGGGCCGACCGCCGGTGACCTCTCCGCCAGCGTCTGCGCCGTGGCGCGACGCCTCGAAGGCGCGTTCACGCTGGTCGTGACGCACGCCGACGAGCCGGGCTCGATCGTGGCCGCGCGGCGCTCCTCGCCGCTGGTGGTCGGCGTCGGCGAGGGCGAGCACTTCGTCGCCTCCGACGTGGCGGCGTTCATCGAGCACACCCGGGACGCGGTGGAGCTCGGTCAGGACCAGGTCGTGACCATCACCCGCGACGGCTACCGGGTCTCCGACTTCGACAACGCCGAGGTCGAGGCCAAGCCGTTCCGCGTGGACTGGGACCTGTCGGCCGCCGAGAAGGGCGGCCACGACTACTTCATGCTCAAGGAGATCGACGAGCAGCCCGCGGCGCTCGCCGACACCCTGCGCGGCCACTTCGCCCACGGCCAGGTCGTCCTCGACGAGCAGCGGCTCACCGAGCAGGACCTGCGCGACATCACCAAGGTCTTCATCGTCGCCTGCGGCACCGCCTACCACTCGGGCCTGCTCGCCAAGTACGCCATCGAGCACTGGTGCCGCATCCCCGTCGAGGTCGAGCTGGCCAGCGAGTTCCGCTACCGCGACCCGGTCCTGGGCCGCGACACCCTGGTGGTGGCGATCTCGCAGTCCGGTGAGACCGCCGACACCCTGGAGGCCGTGCGCCACGCGCGGACCCAGCGGGCGCGGGTCCTGGCGATCTGCAACACCAACGGCGCGCAGATCCCGCGCGAGTCCGACGCGGTGCTCTACACCCACGCCGGCCCGGAGATCGGCGTCGCCGCCACCAAGACGTTCCTCGCCCAGATCGCGGCGAACTACCTGGTCGGGCTGGCCCTGGCGCAGGCCCGCGGCACGAAGTACTCCGACGAGGTGGCGCGCGAGTTCAACGAGCTCGCCGCGATGCCGGAGGCGGTGAGCGCGACGCTGTCGACCGTCGACCAGGTCCGCAAGCTCGGCAAGGAGCTGGCGGACTCGAAGGCGGTGCTGTTCCTGGGGCGCCACGTCGGCTACCCGGTGGCGCTGGAGGGCGCGCTCAAGCTCAAGGAGCTCGCCTACATGCACGCCGAGGGCTTCGCCGCGGGCGAGCTCAAGCACGGCCCGATCGCGTTGATCGAGGACCAGCTGCCGGTCGTGATCGTGATGCCGTCGCCGACCGGTCGGGCGCTGCTGCACTCCAAGATGGTCTCCAACATCCGGGAGATCCAGGCGCGCGGTGCTCGCACGATCGTGATCGCCGAGGAGGGTGACGACGAGATCGAGCCCTTCGCCGACGAGCTGATCACCATCCCGGCCGTGCCGACCCTGCTGCAGCCGCTGGTGTCGACGATCCCGCTGCAGGTCCTGGCCGCGGAGATCGCCCGTTCGCGCGGCTACGACGTCGACAAGCCGCGCAACCTCGCGAAGTCCGTCACCGTCGAGTGATCCCCGGGGGTCCGGATTTCATCGGAAGTCCGGTCCCCGATTTCAATGGAGATCGGGGACCCGGTTTCCATTGAAATCGTGTCACCCGGGAGGTGGCAGCGGGCCTGGGGCAGACTGTCGGCGGATCTTGTCCCCGGGCGAGAGGACTCGTGATGCAGGGCGTGTGGACTCCTGACCAGGTTCGGGCCGCCGAGCAGCGGTTGTTCGCCCGGACCCCGGAACCCGTCGTGATGCGCCGGGCCGCCTACGCGGTGGCCGGTCAGTGCGCGCGGGTGCTCGCCGATCAGACCGGCGGCGTCGCCGGGCGGCGGGTCGCACTGCTGGTCGGGGCCGGGAACAACGGTGGTGACGCGCTGTGGGCGGGCGCGTTCCTGCGTCGGCGCGGCGTCGGCGTGACCGCCGTGCTGCTGGCGCCGGAGAAGACCCACGCGGCCGGGCTCGAAGGGCTCCGCCGCGCCGGTGGCCGGGCGGTTCCGGCCGAGGGCGCGGGCGCCGACACCACCGGGATCGGCGCCGAGGCCGCCGACGCGCTGGAGCGCGCGGACCTCGTCGTCGACGGGATCGTGGGCCTGTCCGGGAGCGGCCCGCTGCGGCCGGTCGCGGCCGAGCTGGTGCGGCGGGTGATCGTGCCGATCGTGGCCGTGGACCTGCCGTCCGGCGTGGACCCGATGACCGGGGCCGTCGAGGGACCGGCCGTCTCGGCGGATCTGACGGTGACCTTCGGCGGGCTCAAGCCCTGCCACGTGCTCGGGGCCGGTGCGGTGCGCTCCGGCGAGGTCATCGCCGTCGGCATCGGCATCACCGAGGAACTGCCCGAACCGGAGCTGTCGCTGCTCGACGCCGCCGACATCGGCGAGAACTGGCCGGTCCCGGGCCCGGAGGACGACAAGTACAGCACCGGTGTGGTGGGCGTCGCCGCCGGTTCGGCGACCTACCCGGGTGCGGCGGTCCTGGCCACCGGCGCCGCCGTCCGGGCCACCGCCGGGATGGTGCGCTACGCCGGTCCCGCTGCCGACGAGGTGCGGGCCCGCTGGCCGGAGACCGTGGCGACCGGCTCGATCGGCGACGCCGGACGCGTGCAGGCGTGGTCGGTCGGACCCGGCATCGGGGTCGGCGCCAGCGGCCGCGACGTGCTGCGGTTCGTGCTGGAGTCCGGGCGGCCGGTGTGCGCCGACGCCGACTCGATCACGATCCTCGCCGACGACGACGCGATGTGGGACTCCCGCGACCCGGACGCGCCGCTCGTCCTGACCCCGCACGCGGGCGAGTTCGCGCGGCTGGCCGGTGCCGAGCTCGGCGCCGACCGAGTCTGGGCGGCCCGCGAGGTCGCCGCCCGCTGCGACGCGTTCGTGCTGCTCAAGGGCAACACCACGGTCATCGCGGCCCCCGACGGCAGGGTCCTGGTCAACGACGCCCGGCAGGCGTGGCCCGCCACGGCCGGTTCCGGCGACGTGCTCACCGGCCTCATCGGCGCGCTGCTCGCCACCGGCGTCGAACCCCTGCTGGCCTGCGGTTACGCCGCCCACGTCCACTCCCTGGCGGCGGAGATCGCGGCCCACGGCGCCTCCGGCGACGGCCCGCGTTCCGAGGCCGGCGCCCCGATCGGTGCCTCGGCCCTGCTGGAGGCGGTCCCGGCGGCCATCCGCGCGGTCCGGGACGCCGCCCTGAACGCCTGACCCGCGTGAAGGTCCGAACTTCGCGCGGGATTCGAGCGGATTCCACACGATGGTGGGATGTGGCGTGGATTTCGCGTTCGGGGGTCGTCCCGTCAGTGCGTTGAGCTGGGGAAAGGCCACGTCGGGCGAAGGGCGGGACGGCGTATGTGGGAGCATGACCGGGCCATGAGTGACCAGCACGTGTACCGCGCCGACCTGCGGATCGACGTCGATGCGATCCGCCACAACGTCCGGGTTCTCGCGGGCCGTGCCGCCGACTCGGGCGCGCGCACGATGGTGATCGTGAAGTCCGACGGCTACGGCCACGGAGCCCTGACCGTCGCGCGCGCCGCGCTGGAGGCCGGGGCCGACCGGCTCGGAGTCGCCGCGCTCGGCGAGGCGTTGCAGCTGCGCGAGGGCGGCATCACCGCGCCGGTGCTGTGCTGGCTGTTCACCGAGGGCGACGAGTTCGGCCCGGCCATCGCCGCCGACATCGAGCTCTCCGCGTCCTCGCAGGCCACGCTGGCCCGCATCGTCGCCGCCGCAACGGCGCAGGACCGCGTCGCGCGGGTCCACCTCAAGATCGACACCGGGCTGGCGCGCAGCGGCTGCCCCGCCGACCTGTGGCCCGCGCTGGTCGAGGCCGCCGCGAAGGCCGAGGCCGCCGGGCGCATCCGGGTCGAGGCCGTCTGGTCGCACCTGGCCTGCGCCGACGAGCCCGGCCACCCGTCGATCGACATGCAGGCCGAGCGCTTCGCCCGCGCCTACGAGCAGGCGCGGGCCGCCGGGCTGGACCCGATCCGGCACCTCGCCAACTCCGCCGCCGTGCTCACCCGCCCCGACCTGCACTTCGAGCTGGTCCGCCCGGGCATCGCCGTCTACGGGCTCGACCCCGTGCCGCAGGCCGGTGATCACGACCTGCGCCCGGCCATGACCTTCCGCTCCTCGGTCTCCCTGACCAAGCGCGTCCCCGCAGGTGAGAGCGTCTCCTACGGCCACTCGTGGACCGCGCGGAAGGCCACCAACCTGGCGCTGGTGCCGGTCGGCTACGCCGACGGCGTGCCGCGCAGCCTGTCCGGCCGGATGGACGTGTGGCTGGCCGGGAGGCGCAGGCCGGTGCGCGGCCGGGTGTGCATGGACCAGCTGGTCGTGGACTGCGGCGACGACGAGGTCCGCGAAGGCGACGAGGTGATCGTCTTCGGTCCCGGGGACCGGGGCGAGCCGACCGCCGCCGAGTGGGCCGACGAGCTCGGCACCATCCACTACGAGATCGTCACCGGCATGTTCCGGCCGCGCGTGACGCGGACGGTCGTGAACTCCGAAGCGGAGGGGACATGACCGGAAAGCGTCATTTCGCCCAGGATTCGGTGACGGTGGTGGGGCGCACCGCACACAGAGCTGGGCAATCGGCACCGCGCTCTGTAACGATCTTCACGTTCCGCCGCTGGAGCCGACTGGAGGCGACGTGAAACCGGTGTGGCAGGCGTTGGCCTGGACGAGCGGGGTGATCGGAGCCGCGGTCACCGGCGCCGCCGTCGGTGCGGCCGCGCACAGCACGCGCGCCGCCGTGCAGCGCAAGGGCGACGAGGCGTTCGTCGAGGAACCCCTCGGCAGGCTGCGCCCGGACCGGCAGTCCACCGTCGCCGCCGACGACGGCGTCCCGCTGTCGGTGCAGGAGATCGGCCCGGCCTCCGGTGGCGAGCCCGCGCTGACCGTCGTGCTCGTGCACGGTTTCGCGCTGGACTCCCGGTGCTGGCACTTCCAGCGCCGCGACCTGCCCGGACTGCTCGGCCCCAAGGTGCGGCTGGTGCAGTACGACCAGCGCAGCCACGGGCGCTCCGGCCACTCCAGCAAGAAGAACAGCACCATCGACCAGCTCGGCCGCGACCTCGACGCCGTCCTGCGCGCCGCCGCCCCGCGCGGCCCGATCGCGCTGGTCGGGCACTCGATGGGCGGCATGACGATCATGGCGCTGGCCGAGCAGAACCCGAAGCTGTTCGCCGACCGGGTCCGCGCGGTGGCCCTCATCGGCACCTCCGCCGGTCAGCTCGGCGAAGCCGGGCTGCCGCGCACCTGGCTGTCCCGCGCCAACCCCGTCCCGCGCGGCCTCGCGCTGCTGTCCGAGCTCAACCCGGGCCTGGTCGAGCGCACCCGCAAGATGGGCGACCGGCTGGCGTGGAGCATCATCCGCGCGCTGTCGTTCGGGGACCGCAAGGTGTCCCCGGCGGTGGTGGACCTGATGGCCGAGATGATCGGCGCCACCTCCGTCGAGGTCGTCACCGACTTCCTGGAGACGATCAGCCTGCACGATCGCAAGAAGGCCCTGGCCGCGCTCAACACCTGCGAGGTGCTGGTGCTCAGCGGCGACGTCGACAAGCTCACGCCGTTCTCCCCGCACGCCGAGGTGCTGGCCGGTGAGCTGCCGGACGCGACGCTGGTGAAGGTCGAGGGCGCCGGGCACCCGGTGATGCTGGAACGCCCCGAGCTGGTCACCAACGAGATCGTGGCTATGCTGCGGCGCGCCACCGGGATGAAGTTCAAGAAGGGGACCGGGAGTTGAGCGCCGCGCTGAAGACCGTGGAACTGCCGCAGGAAACCGACACCCTGGAGTTCGGCCGACGGCTGGGCGCCGCGCTGCGCGCCGGCGACCTGCTGCTGCTCGACGGACCGCTGGGTGCCGGGAAGACCGTGCTGACCCGCGGCATCGCGGCGGGCATGGGTGTGACCGGCCGGATCACCTCGCCTACGTTCGTGATCGCCCGGGTGCACCACCCGGAGACCGACGGGCCGTCGCTGGTGCACGTCGACGCCTACCGGCTCGGCGGGCTGGAGGAGATCGACGACCTCGACCTGGACACCGACCTCACCGACGCCGTCGTGGTGGTGGAGTGGGGCGAGGGCCTGGCCGACCAGCTCTCCGACACGCACCTGATGCTGCGGCTGCGCCGCAGGCAGGACGACGTCCGCGAGCTCACCCTGGAGCCGCACGGCGAGGGCTGGCCGGAACGGCTCGGCGAGCTCAGCGGGTGACGGAGTTCCTGGCCGGGTTCCCCGGTCTGCTCGCGCTGGCGGTCGCGGCGGCGGTGCTGTTCGCCGAGTCCGGGCTGCTCATCGGGGTCTTCCTGCCCGGGTCGGGCACGGTCCTGGCGCTGGGCTGGCTGGCCGGGCACGGCGCCCTGCCGGTGTGGGCGGCGGCGCTCGGCGCCTCGGCGGCCACGGTCCTCGGCTGCCAGCACGGCTTCTACCGGGGCTCCCACCCCGGCGCGCTGAACCGGCGCCTGGTCGAGCGGGTGGGCGAGGCCCGCGTGAAGCGCGTCGAATCCGCCCTGGACGGGCGGGCCGGGCGCACCGCCGCGATCTCCCAGTGCTTCGCCGTCGTGCGCACCCTCGTCCCGCGCCTGGCGGCCCGCTCGGGCATGTCCCACGTGCGCTTCACGGCCTGCAACACCCCGGTCGGCCTCCTCTGGGGAACGGGCCTGACCCTCCTCGGCGCCTACTCGGGCGACGCCTACGACCACGTCCGCACCACTGTCGGCCTCCTCGGCCTCCCGGTCCTGGCCCTGGCCGCGGTCGTCGTCGCGCTGCTCTGGTGGTCCCGCCGTCGCCGCGATTTCAACGGAAGTCGGGTCTCCGATCTCAATGGGAATCAGGAACCCGACTTCCATTGAAATCGGGAGCAACCCGTCGGCGAGGTGGCTTCGCGGTCGGCGGGTGCGGGAGGGGGCCGCTGGTCAGGCGGTGGCGCTGAGCTCCGTGGAGAGGGATCGGGCGAGGCGTTGCATGACGGGGATGATCTCGTCGGTGGCGATGCGGGTCATGCGGCCTTCCGGGCCCGAGATGGAGATGCCCGCGCCGGCCGGGGCGCCGGGGACCGCGACCGCGTAGCAGCGGACGCCGACCTCCTGCTCGCCGTCGTCGACGGCGTAGCCCTGCTCTCGGATGCGACCCAGCTCCTCGTGCATCGCCTCGACGTCGGTGATGGTCCGCTCGGTCTGCGGGTTCATCGCCGTGCGCGAGAGCAGCTGGGTGACTTCGTCGGCGGGCATGGTGGCCATGACGGCCTTGCCGACGGCGGTGGCGTGGGCGTCGACCCGGCGGCCGACCTCGGTGAACATCCGCATCGAGTGCGGTGAGGGGACCTGGGCGACGTAGACGATCTGCGTGCCGTCGAGGACGGCCATGTTCGCCGACTCGCCGGTGACCTCCGTCAGCTCCGCCAGGTACGGCCGCGCCCAGGAGCCCAGCGCGCGGCTGGCGGTCTCGCCGAGCCGGATCAGCCGCGGGCCCAGCGCGTACCGCCGCGAAGGCTGCTGACGGGCATACCCGCTGTTCACCAAGGTCCTGATGATGCGGTGGATGGTCGGCAGCGGCAGTCCGGACTTGTCGGCCAGCTCGGACAGGGCGACCTCGCCGCCGGCATCGGCCATCAGCTCCAGGAGCTCGAAGGTGCGCTCGACCGACTGCACCCCTCCGCCCTGGTTCGCCCGCCGTGGGCCAGTGGTCATCGCAGAACTCCCTCTTGTGGATCCAGCCGAAGTCTAGTTCGTGGCGCGTGCGCAAGCTCATGTTGCTTTTGACGCTATGTGGAAACTAACATCCACGATGCAGAATTTCATGTGGATGTTCTCCGCTTGTGACGGCCCTGCTCGCGGGTGCGCGCCGGCTCGTCACGCGGCAAGGTGAGCCCTCAGCCACCGTCTGAAATCCGGCAGCAGAAAGAGGTGGACGATTCATGTCCGAAACGGCAGGGGTGAAGGTCCTCGGCGGCGCCGTCGAGCGCGGCGACGAGATCCTCACCGCCGAGGCGCTGCAGTTCGTGGCCGGTCTGCAGCGCGCCTTCGGTGCTCGGCGCGATGAGCTGCTCGAACGCCGCAAGCAGCGTCGCGCGGAAGCCGCCGAGAAGGGTCGCCTCGACTTCCTCGAGGAGACCAAGCACATCCGCGAGGGTGACTGGCAGGTCGCCGCGCCGCCGGCCGACATCGCCGACCGCCGCGTGGAGATCACCGGCCCGACCGACCGCAAGATGGCCATCAACGCGCTGAACTCCGGCGCGAAGGTCTGGCTGGCCGACCTCGAAGACGCCAACACCCCGCACTGGGACAACGTCGTCTCCGGTCAGGTCAACCTCTTCGACCTGGTCCGCAAGCAGATCGAGCTGCACGTCCCGGGCGGCAAGTCCTACACCCTGCGCGACGACGTCACCCACGCCGTCCCGCTGGTGCGCCCGCGCGGCTGGCACTTCGACGAGAAGCACATCGAGGTCGACGGCAAGCCGGTCGTGGCCGCGCTGGTCGACTTCGGCCTGCACTTCTTCCACAACGCCCAGGAGCTCATCAACCGCGGCAGCGGCCCGTACTTCTACCTGCCGAAGATGGAGAGCCACCTCGAGGCGCGGCTGTGGAACGACGTGTTCACCCACGCGCAGAAGGAGCTGGGCATCCCGCACGGCTCGGTGCGCGCCACGGTGCTGATCGAGACCTACCCGGCCGCGTTCGAGATGGAGGAGATCCTCTACGAGCTGCGCGACCACTCCGCGGGCCTCAACGCCGGTCGCTGGGACTACCTGTTCAGCGTCATCAAGACCTTCCGCGACTCCGACAAGTACATCCTGCCGGACCGCAACGCGGTGACCATGACCGCGCCGTTCATGCGCGCCTACACCGAGCTGCTGGTGAGCACCTGCCACAAGCGCGGTGCGTTCGCCATCGGCGGCATGGCCGCGTTCATCCCGACCAAGGACGACTCCAACGCCGCGGCGATGGAGAAGGTCCACGCCGACAAGAAGCGCGAGGCCGGCGACGGCTTCGACGGTTCCTGGGTGGCGCACCCGGGCCTGGTGCCGATCTGCTTCGAGGAGTTCGACGCGGTCCTGGGCGACAAGCCGAACCAGATCGACCGCAAGCGCGACGACGTCACCGTCACCGCCGACCAGCTGCTCGCGGTGTCGGAGACCCCCGGTGAGAAGACCATCGAGGGCGTGCGCGGCGCGGTGGACGTCGGTGTCCGCTACATCGTGTCCTGGCTGGGCGGCAACGGCGCCGCGGCGATCCACAACCTGATGGAGGACGCCGCGACCGCCGAGATCTCGCGTTCGCAGCTCTGGCAGTGGCTGCACAACAGCGTGAAGCTGGCCGACGGTCAGACCGTGACGCTGGAGCTGGTCCGGCAGACGCTGGCGGACGCGGAGAAGGCGCTGCGCGCGGAGCCCGGGTTCCCGACGGAGAACCTCTCCCGCGCCGTGGAGCTGTTCGAGCAGGTGGCGGTGGCCGACGAGTTCGTCGACTTCCTGACGCTGCCCGCGTACGAGCAGATCGACTGAGTTGTCATCGCGGGGGTACCGGGCGCACCGGTGCCCCCGCTTTGTCTCTAGGGAGGGTGCAAGTGGCTGAAACCTCGTTGGATTCCGCGGAAGTCGCCCGGCGGCTCGCTCGTTTATCCACTGTGGACGAGCACATGGCGCGGACCTACCCGGGTGCTCGTTCCGACCGGCAACCCGTGCACACCTGCTACGTCCCCGCCGACAAGGTCGGGGCGACCGTGCTGCGGGACTGGGCCGATCAGGCGCTGGCGGTGCTCGACGAGCACGCCGCCACACCCTCGAGACTGGCCGAGATCCTCGGCCTGACCTCGGCGATCGCCGAAGCCGTGCACCCCAGGATCCGCGCGAAGCTGGCCGGTTCCCCGGTGCAGGACCTGCGGATCGACTTCGAGGACGGGTACCTCGCCGACGCCGAGGACGACGACGCCGTGCGCACCGCCGCGGTCGTGGCCGACTGGCTGCGAGACGGCGTGGCACCGGCGAACTTCGGGCTCCGCGTGAAGTCCTACGACACGCCCGAGCTGCGCGAGCGCTCGGTGCGGACGCTGGACCTGTTCCTGACCGCGCTGCTGGCGCGCACCGGCGGCGTGCCCGACGGGTTCGTGCTGACCTTCCCGAAGGTCGTCGACGTCGCGCAGGTCGAGGTGTTCGTGGAGATCCTCGGGTTGCTGGAGCAGCGGTTCGAGCTCGACGAGGGCGCGCTGCGCTTCGAGATCCAGGTCGAGACCACGCAGTCCATCGTGGACTCCGAGGGTCGCTTCGCGCTGCCGCGCTTCCTGCGCGCCGGGGCCGGGCGGGTGACCGGCCTGCACTTCGGGACCTACGACTACACCGCGTCCTGCGGGCTCACCGCCGCGCACCAGCACCTCGCGCACCGCGCCTGCGACTACGCGCGGCACGCCATGCAGGTGGCAGCGGCCGGCACCGGCGTGTTCCTGTCCGACGGCTCGACCAACGTGCTTCCCGTCGGCGACCGGGTCGTCCACGGCTGGCAGACCCACTACGGGCTGGTGCGGCGTTCCCTGGAGCACGGGTTCTACCAGGGCTGGGACCTGCACCCGGCCCAGCTCGTGACCCGCTACGCGGCGGTGTTCGCGGCGTTCCGCGACTCGGCTCCGGCCGAGGCGGCCCGCCTCGCGGCCTACACCGGCACCGGGTCCGCCGAGGTCCTCGACGAACCCGCCACGGCCCGCGCCCTGGCGGCCTCCTTCGTCCGCGCCCTCGACAACGGCGCCACCGACGCCGACGAGGTCAAGGCCCTCACCGGCCTCCCGGAACCGGACCTCCGCGCCCTCGGCCGCCTCTGACCCCACTCCCGACACCCCGGACCACCCCGGACCAGGTCGAGAACCATCGGATTCGTCGCGCGAAAACCGCTGTTTTCGCGCGACGAAAACCGGGGTTTTCGATCGGGTGAACGCCGGGTTTTTGTCTCGGGTTGGGTGCGGGGGCGTGTGGGGTTGGGATTTCGCGGGGGTGCGGGTCCATGCTCTTGGGCTGTACGAGCTGTTGGGCATCCGGGAGTGGTCGTGGCGGGCGTTGGTCTCGCGACGGTGCGGTGTTCCTGGGCCGCAGCACCGCCTAGGAAGGGATATGCCGTGACCAGCACAGTTCTGGCGGGGAGCAGCACGCGCGTCGGTGGCCGGGAGACGAACCAGGACTCCTCGCTCGTGGCCGAGGGGCTGTTCGCCGTGGCGGACGGGATCGGGGGCTACTCCCAGGGCGACGTCGCGAGCCGGCTCGCGCTGGACGCGCTGGAGCAGGCCTTCGCCGAGGACCGCACGACCTCCGGACTGCTGGAGGCGGTGCGGCGGGCCAACGAGGTGGTGTGGGAGCGCGCGAACAGAGACGGCACGTCGATGGGGACCACCGTCGTCGCGCTGGCCATGACCGAGGACGCCGGAGCGGTGGCGCTCAACGTCGGCGACTCCCGGCTCTACCGGCTGCGCGACGGGAACTTGGAGCAGCTCACCGATGACCACACGGTCCCGGCCGAGCTGCTGCGCGCGCACCGGGTCACCGACGACGAGGCCCGCAACCACCAGTACCGGCACGTGCTGACCAGGGCCATCGGCGTCGGGCCCGAGGTGGAGGTCGACCACGCCGAGGTGCCGGTCGAGCCCGGCGACCGCGTCCTGCTGTGCACCGACGGGCTCTACAACGCCCAAACCCCCGAGGAACTCGCCGCGCTGCTGGGCACCGACGCCGAACCGCAGCAGATCTGCGACGCGCTCGTCGAAGCCGCCCTCGACCACGACGCCGACGACAACGTCACCGCCGTGGTCGTCGACATCCGCTAGGTCGTCACAGCCGCCGCAGTCCTTCGAGGACGCGCTGCATCAGCGCGTGGTCCGGCACCGGGCCGCCGCCTCCGGCGGTGTCGTGGGCGGTGACCGCGTCCGAGTCGGCCATGTCGGAGATGAGCACGCGCGCGACGCCCACCGGGATCGACAGCGTCGCCGAGATCTCGGCCACCGACCGGGGCGCCGCGCACAACCCGGCGATCGTCCGCCACTCCGGCGGGCGGTCGTCGAGCGGGCAGCGGCCGGTCGCGGAGATCAGCGCCTCCAGCGGCAGCGACCGGCGCGCCCGGGTGCGACCGGCGGTGTGCGCGTACGGGCGGATCAGCGAGGCGGGCGGTTCGTCCCACTCGGTCTCCGGGAGGGGCCGGAGCGGGACGGGCCTGGCCTCGATCAGCTCGGTGGGTTCGGACCCCGGTTCCGGTGGTGGCGGAACCGGTTGCAGCGCTTCGGTTTCCACGGGCTCGCGGGCTCGCTCGGCCTCGCGCTTCCAGCGTCTGCGCAGCGACGGGGAGCCGAACCGGGCACCCGAGAGCTCGGTGATCGAGTCGTCCTCGTCGGGCGGGAGCAGGTCCTCCTCCGACTCGGCCCCCTCCCACGTCTCGCGCATCGCGGCCGAGCCGAACCGCGCGCCCGTCCGGCCGACCACGCGCTTCCTGCTCATCGCATGCTCCCCAGAACGCCCGAGCTCCCCAGAACGCGGAGGGTGTTCACGTCATTCCTCCTCGTGATCGCGAAATCCGACAGCCCTCGAAAATACGGACGTCGAGGCCGGGGGTCGTGACGCACGCGTTCCGGTCATGTGCACAGCGTGTTACGCGGCGAGCCGGGCACACTGCTCGCAGACGTCACGCGAAGGGATCGGACATGGAGAAGGACGTGCTCGACAGGCTCAAGGGCCACCTCGGCGACCACCAGATCTTCGGGGAGCCCGTGCGGCAGGGCGACACCACGCTCGTCCCCGTCGGCGAGGTGCAGCTCGCCGGGGGTTGGGGTGGCCGCGACGACGAGTCGGGAGGTGGCGGAGCGGTGCGCGGCCGGGCGCTGGGCGCGTTCTCCATCAGGGCCGACGGGACGGTCTCCTGGCACCCGGCCGTGAGCGTCAACAAGATCGTCTGGGGTGGCCAGCTCGCTCTCGCGACCGCCGTCGTGGCGAGCGCGATCGCCTTCCGCCGCCGCTAGGTCCCCACGGATCGGGGGTCCACGCCGGAGAACTCGACGAGCCGGGCGGAGACCTCGGCGATGCTCGGGCGCGACTTCGGGTCCGGCGTCAGGCAGGCGTCGACGGTGCGCGAGAGGATCGCGGGGAGCCTCCGGTGGGTGCGCAGCGGGGCCGCCTGCTCGTCGCGCTGCGGGTAGTGCCTGCTGCCGCCCGCGGTGCGTTCCCGGTGCGAGGCCGACGCCCACGGCGTGGTGCCCGACAACGCCTCGTAGAGCGTCACTCCCAGCCCCCACACGTCGGCGGCGGGTGACATCCGCTCGCCCCGGGCCTGCTCCGGGGAGAGGTAGTCGAAAGTGCCCGCCGAGCTCTTCTCGCCGATCCGGCACACCAGGCTCAGGTCCAGCAGCACCGCGCGGCCGCCGATCTCCACCACGTTCGACGGTTTCACGTCCAGGTGCGCCCAGCCGTGCCCGTGCAGGTAGCCGAGCACCGAGCACAGCTGGATGCCCAGCACCGCCGCGTCGGCGGGCCGGAGCTTGCCCAGCGCGCTGATCAGGTAGCTCAGCGTGTGCCCGGGCAACGTCTCGGTGATCACCACCGGACGCTCGGGTTCGTTGCTGCGCACGATCTCGTAGCCGCGCACCAGGTGCGGGTGGGTGAGCTGGGTGAGCAGCACGCCCTCGTTGCGCAGCCACGCGATCGCGCGCTCATCGCCGGCGCGCTCGGGGCGGATCGTCTTGGCGATGCAGCGGCAGGACCGCTGCTCGCTCCAGACGTCGTAGACGTCGAGGCGGCTGCCGCGCCGCAGGTGGTCGACGACGTGGTAGCCGGAGGCCAGGGAATCGCCGGGCGCCAGCGGCGCTCCGGGCGTTCCCCAGTCCTGCTCCGGTTCTCCGTAGTAGTAGGACGAGGTCACCGAATCGATCAGCACAGCGGAGATCAGCTGTGGCTGCGGTGGCGACGGCGGTGGTCGCTGCTGTCCCGGCGACGCCGGTGGTCGTCGCTGCTGTCCCGTCGGTAGCGGCGGTGGTCGCTGCTGTCGCGACGACGGCGGTGGTCGTCGCTGCTGTCGTGGCGCCGTCGGCGGTGGTCGCTGCTGCCGCGCGAATGATGCTGCTTCGCGGGGGACACCATGTTGAACAGCTTGGAAAGGTCCACTGCACGCTCCCGGGGGATTTCATGATCATTCGGGCCACTCGGGGGCAACCCATCGGACCATTCTTCCGTAGATCGAGTGGCTCATGCGACCGATTTCGAATGAAAAGCGCTTCGCGCAGCGAATGAAAAGCCGCGGCTGGTAATAGCGAGAGCTACTACCAGCCGCGGCTTCCGGGGGGAGCGGAGGTCAGCCCTGGTAGGCGACCGCGGCCGCGGCGTCGACGACGCCGTAGCCGTAGACGGGGTTGTAGACCCCGCGCAGACCGACGACCGGGGTCCGCGCCGTGTGGATCAGCGCGTCCTCGACGTCGGCGGCGTCCCGTCCCTGCGCACCGAGCAGCGCCGCGACACCGGCGACCTGCGGGGCGGCCATCGACGTGCCCGCGAGCGCGTCGTAGTCGGCCTGCCCGCACTCCGGCCTGCCCGCCCCGCGCGGGACGGTGGACCAGACGTCGGCGTCGCAGTCGCCGAGCGAGGACCCGCCCGGGGCCGAGACGGCCCGCAGGTTGAGCTTGACGCCGAGGTTGGAGTAGACGGCGTGCATCTCGTCGGCGTCGGTGGCCGCCACGCACAGCGCGCCCTGCTCCCAGGACGGGGTGTCGCACAGCGGCGAGGTCTCGTTGCCGGCCGAGGCCACCACGACCGCGCCCTTGTCGCGGGCGTAGGCGATGGCGTCCTTGGTGGCCGACTGCAGGCCGAGCAGGGTCAGCACCTGGATGCCCGGCTGGGCGCCCAGGCTCAGGTTGATCACGTTCGCCCCGTGGTCGGCGGCGTAGCGCACGCCCGCCCCGATCTCCTCGAACGTGCCCGTACCGTTCTCCAGCGCCTTGATCGGCATGATCTCGGCGTCCGGGGCGACACCCGCGCCGCCGACTCCGTTGCCCGCGGCCGCAGCCGCGATGCCCGCGACGTGCGTGCCGTGGACGTCGGTCTCCTGGCCGACGCCGTCGGTGCCGGTCCAGTCGCCGTTGCCGCAGGGTGCCGGGGCTCCGCCGCAGGAGAAGGTGGCGCCCGGGACGAGCTTCCCGGCGAACTCGGGGTGCCCGAGGTCCACGCCGGTGTCGACCACCGCGATGGTCTGGCCGGATCCCGTGCTCGTCGCCCATGCCTCGGGGGCGTGCAGCTGCTGCAGGCCCCACTGCTTGTCGATCATCGGGTCACCGGCGGCGGCGCCGGCGCTCGCTGGGGTGGCCACCAGTGATAAGCCGACCAGGCTCGTGGTGATCAGGCTCCGCATCCGCATACGAGTTCCTTGGGGTTGGCGCGGCATTTGGAGGATCAACGAGCCCGGTCGGCGATGGTTTCCCGCGCAACTGTGAATGGCTCCGTTCACGAGCCGATATTCATGCGCGTGGAGCAATGCGGACTGTGAACATCTCAGTTAAGTGACGGCAAAAACCGTGCGGCACCCGGCATTTCCGGCGCTAGGCCAACTCGGTCTTCTTCTGTCGTTGGGAGAACAGCAGGTTCAGCAGCAGGGCGGCGATGCAGCCGGTGCTGATGCCGGAGTCGAGGACGGTCTGCAGCGCTGCGGGGAAGTGCTCGTAGAAGGACGGCGCCACGACCGGGATCAGGCCGAGCCCGAGGGCTCCGGCGACGATGAGCCCGTTGCGCGGGTCGTCGAGACCGGCCGTGCTCAGGGTGCGGATGCCGCTGGTGGCGACCGATCCGAACAGCACCAGCGCGGCGCCGCCGAGCACCGGCTGCGGCACCAGCGAGACGACCGCGCCCGCCACCGGGAACAGCCCCAGCAGCACCAGCACGCCGCCGCCGGTGGCGACCACGAAGCGGCTGCGCACGCCGGTCAGCGCGACCAGGCCGATGTTCTGCGCGAAGGCGCTGCAGGTGAAACCGCCGAACAGGGCGGAGATCGCGCTGCCCGCGCCGTCGGCGCGCAGGCCCGCGGCGATGGTCTTCTCGTCGGCGGGCCGGTCCACGATCTCGCCGAGCGCGATCATGTCGGCGGTGCTCTCCATCATCGCCACGAGCATCACGATGCAGATGGACAGCGTCGCGGTGAGGCTGAAGGCGGGGGCGCCGAGCTCGAACGGCATCGGCAGGTTGAACAGCGGGGCGGATTCGAAGGTGCTGGTGTCGATCAGACCCATCGGCCAGGCGATCAGGGTGCCCGCGAGCAGGCCGATGAGCAGTGCGATCCGGTTGAGGAACCCGGTGAGGAAGCGGTTGAACAGCAGCACCAGCACGAACGTGATGGCGCCGAGCAGGATCTTCTGGGGTGCGGCGTAGTCGGGGGCGTCGCTGTCCTGACCGGCGATCCACTTGATCGCCACCGGCATCAGCGAGAGCCCGATGAGGGTGATCACGGTGCCGTTGACCACCGGCGGGAAGAACCGCACGAGCCGGGAGAAGAACGGTGCCGCCACGAAGGCGAGCACACCGGCGATGAGCACCGATCCGTAGACCACCGACAGCGGGTTGGCCGACCCGCTCTGCTGGGCGACGATCGCGAGGATCGGCGCCACGGACCCGAACGTCACACCGTTGACGAACGGCATCCGGGCGCCGATCTTCCACACGCCCAGGGCTTGCAGCGCCGTGGCGATGCCCGCGGTGAACAGGCTGGCGCCGATGAGCAACGTCATCTGCAACGGGGGGAGGCCGATGGCCTCGCCGACGATCAGCGGTGGTGCCACCACTCCCGCGTACATCGCCGCGACGTGCTGCACGCCGAAGGCGATGAGTCGTGTCGGTGGTAGTACCTCGTCGACCGGGTGCACTGCGCTTCCGGTGTCGGTTCTGGCCATGCTCTAGCTCCCAAGCCCGCCGGTTCTTGAATTCACGTCACTATCGGCACTAGCTGTTCTTTCCGGGTTTTCGTTGTGTTGCAACGCAATTACGATCCACAGTGGACTTTTGGGCACGGCGGACCGGGCGTCCCATTCGGAACGCCTTGGTTACCAAGGTGTTTCATGGCTCGTGAGCGTGGTGCGAGCGCAAGCGGCGGAGCCGCGAGGTGCAGATCCCACCCTCGCAACTTGCACCGCCGCGGGTTCTCAGACGTTGTCTGGCGAGTACGCCGCGACGCCGTGCATTGGCATGCATCAGGAGTGGCGCACGGAGTCCAGACGGCGTCTGAGGTTCCGCTACCTGCACCGCTGCGCAAGACGAGCCGGTCCAGTGGAGGAGTCTCAGAACTCCGCGAGGGAGTACCAGGCCATCGGGGCGTCTTCGACGTCGTCGCGGCGGACGGTGCCCTCGATGAGGCCGTAAGGGCGGTCCGCGGCGAAGAAGACCTCGTTGTCGTTCTCCAGGCCGAAGGGGGAGAGGTCGACGAGGAAGTGGTGCTTGTTGGGCAGCGAGAGCCGGACCTCGGCCAGCTCGGGGTGCTTCTCCAGCGCGGCCTTGCCCATCTCGTAGAGGCTCTGCTGCAGCGCGAGGCTGTGCGTGGTGGCGAAGGCCTCCAGCATCGTCGCGCGGATCGACTCGAAGCTCTTGCCCCAGTCGACGTCGGTGCTCAGGTAGCGCCAGCGAGCGGTGACAGCGGTGGCCAGGATGCGGTCGTTGGTCTCGGCCAGCGTCGTGTACTGGTCCTTCGGGTAGCCCCAGAACTCCGATCCGGTGGACTTGAGCACCACCAGGTCCTTCATGCCCGAGACCACGTGCGCCCGGTCGCCGTCGATGGTGACCGCGGTGGTGCGCTTCTCGTCGTTGGCGCGGGAGAAGGAGTGGTCGTGGCCGGTGCCCTCGACCGGGATCCGCTGCCAGTTGTACTCGTCGATGAGGATGCGGGCGCCGGTGATGCCGTCGGCGGTGGACACGAAGTGCTTGCCCAGCCGCAGCGCGAAGTCCTCGATCTCGCCGATCGGCTCCTGCTTGGCGAAGGCGTAGACGGTGTTCTTCTGGGTGTCGGTCGGCAGGCAGTTCCCGTTGTCGCCGGTCAGGTGCACCGCGTCGAGGTCACCGCGCAGCGCGCTGCTGACGTTGAGGTCCTTGATGGAGTGCCGCGGCGTCGAGCGGTCCACGGTGACGATGCGGACCTCGGCCTTGCCGTACTGGTTCGGGCCCATGGAGATGCCCATGATTCAGCTCCCTCGGTAGGTGGAGTAGGCGAACGGGCTCAGCAGCAGTGGAACGTGGTGGTGCTGCTCGGGATCGGTGATCCGGAAGGTGATCGCCACCTCCGGGTAGAAGGTCGCGGTACCCCGCTGGTCGAAGTACTCGCCGGTGTTGAAGGTCAGCCGGTAGTCGCCCGCGTCGAGGCGGTCGGGGCCGAGGTCGCGGCAGCGGCCGTCGGCGTCGGTCCGGCCGGTGGCCGCCGGAGTCCCGTCGGGCAGGGGTTTCCCGTCGGCGGTCTCCAGCCGGACGGCGACGCCGGTCGCCGGCTTGCCCTGGGCGGCGTCGAGGACGTGGGTGGTCACAGCGCTCATGCTTCGATCTCTTTCGCCAGCCGCAGCGCGGCGATCTTGCGGAGTTCGGAGTCGACGATGCGCAGCTCGTCGGCCGGGGTGTTGTCGAGTCTGGAGCGCAGGATCTCCAGGAGCTCCTCCCCGCTGCGGCCGCTGGCGCACACCAGGTAGACGTGGCCGAAGCGCTCCTCGTACTCCAGGTTGGCGGCCCGCAGCTCCTCGGCGAGGTCGTCGCCGACCGCGGCCTGCTCGCTGCGGGAGAACTCGGCGCTGCGGCCGGTGTCCTTCGGGCGCTCCCCGATCCGGGGGTGCGCGGCCAGGGCCTGGTGGATCTCGGAGTCGGTGAGTCCGGGGGCGGCGACGTCGGCGGCCTTGAGCACGGCTTCGGCGTCGGCGAAGGGGCGCGCGTCGGCGA
This sequence comes from Saccharopolyspora ipomoeae, assembly GCF_029952525.1. Lineage (GTDB taxonomy): Bacteria > Actinomycetota > Actinomycetes > Mycobacteriales > Pseudonocardiaceae > Saccharopolyspora > Saccharopolyspora ipomoeae. The sequence goes on along the minus strand of NZ_JASAOF010000004.1, from coordinate 155,755 downwards.
CGTCGGCCGCCCATCGGGTGATGTCCAGGCAGCTCAGCAGCCTGTCGATGAGATCGGCTCGGGACGAGTCGTTGAGCCGTTGCACACCGGTGGTCGTAGCCATGCGCTTCTCCGCTGAAGTGGTTCACATGCCGGCTGGATGGTCCCGGGCGAACCCGGTGACCGCAGTGCCGGTCCGGTGCGCAAAAAGCTACGACTGGCCTGACGGGGTGTCAACAGTTTGTTGAAAAACCCAGGTTAACGATGATGCGGAAGTGAACTCCAGGTGCGCGAGGTCAGCCCTCGGACTGCTCCCGGTTCAAGTAGTTGTAGACCGTGAAGCGGCTGACGCCGAGCGCCTTGGCGACCGATTCGACGGACTTGCGCATGTTGAACGCGCCGCGCTCCTCCAGCAGCCGGACCGCCTTCTGCTTCTCCGGGCGGGGCAGGTCCGGCAGCTTGGCGCCGAGCTCGGTCTCCACCGCGCGGATCATCCGGTCCAGGGCGCTGGTGAGCTCCTGCCCGGGCACCCGCACGGCCACGGCCGGGGAACCTTCCCAGTGGAGCACGATGTCGCCGGGTTCCCGCTGGTCGACGGGTACGGCGGTGCCGCCGATCTGTTCCAGCAGCGGGGCGATCGCGTGAGCCAGCGGATGCATCGCGACCAGCCTAGACCTGGTCGCCGTCGGCGGTGACCTGCAGGGTGATCCGGCTCGCCCCCGCCGCCAGCGCCTTGTCCAGCACCTCCGCCAGCGCGGGCAGCAACCGCTCGCGGTCCGCGGTGATCGCCGTGCCCAGCGGACCGAAGTCCGGATCCAGGCCCGCGGCGAGCAGGCAGTCGCGGGCGGCCAGCGCGTGCGCCGGCGGCTCGCCTTCCCCCTCGAACGGTTCCGTGGTGAACTCTGCGCGCAGCATCATGACCGACCTCCCTGTCGAGACGGTAGCGTCCGGTCGCCGACACGACCCACACGGGAAGCCGATGAGAACGGACCGATTCGACGTCAACCTGTCGATCCTGTTCACCGAGTTCGATCTGCTCGAACGCCCCGCCGCCGCCAAGGCCGCGGGGTTCGAGGAGGTCGAGTTCTGGTGGCCCTTCGACACGCCCGTGCCCGCCGAGTCCGAGGTCGAGGAGTTCATCCGCGCCATCGACGACGCGGGCGTGTCGCTGGTAGGACTGAACTTCTTCGGCGGCGACCTGGCCGCCGGTGAGCGCGGAGTGCTGTCCGATCCCGACCGGGCCGGGCAGTTCGCGGCCAACATCGACGTGCTCTGCGAGATCGGCGAGCGGCTCGGCTGCCGCGCCTTCAACGCGCTCTACGGGAACCGGATCGACGGGGTGGATCCGCGCGCCCAGGACGAGATCGCGACCGAGAGCCTGGTGCGCGCCGCGCGCAGCGTCGCCCGGATCGGCGGTACCGTGCTCATCGAGCCGGTCAGCGGGATCCCGGCGCATCCGCTGCGGACCGCCGCCGACGGGCTCGCCGTCGTCGACCGGGTGCGCGAGGCCGGCGGGGTGGACGACGTCCACCTGCTGTTCGACCTGTACCACCTGGTCACCAACGGGGACGATCCGGACGCGGTGCTCGACGAGCGCCCGGAGGCGATCGGGCACGTGCAGATCGCCGACTCGCCGGGACGCGGCGAACCCGGCACCGGATCGATCGATTTCGACCACTACTTCACCAGGCTCGACGAGGTCGGCTACACCGGCCACATCGGACTCGAGTACCGACCCAGCGGCGCCAGCACCGAATCCTTCGGCTGGATCTCGCGCTGAACCAAGGAGGACGCAGTTGCCCGGTCCCGTTCTCATCGCACCGGACAAGTTCAAGGGAACGCTCACCGCGCCGGAGGTCGCCGAGGCCGTCGCGGCCGGGCTGCGCGCCGAGCGCCCGGACGTGGAGGTCCGGCTCGCGCCCGTCGCCGACGGCGGCGACGGCACCGTGGAAGCCGCGCTGGCGGCCGGGTACTCCCGGATGACGGTGCCGGTGAGCGGCCCGACCGGGTACCCGGTCGACACCGAGATCGCCTACGACGGCGAGACGGCCGTGGTCGAGCTCGCCTCCGCTTCCGGCCTGGCGCTGCTGGACCCCGACGACCTCGACGCGCTCGGCGCCTCCAGCGACGGCACCGGGGAGGCGCTGCTGGCCGCGCTCAGCACCGGCGCCCGGCGCATCGTGCTCGGCGTCGGCGGCAGCGCCTGCACCGACGGCGGGGCCGGTCTGCTCACCGTGCTCGGCGCGAGAATCCTGGACACCAACGGGAACCCGGTCGCGCCCGGCGGCGGGCCGCTGGCCAACGTCGGCGAGATCGACCTGTCCGGGCTCGACCCGCGGCTGGGCGAGGTGGAGCTGATCCTCGCGTCCGATGTGAACAACCCGCTCACCGGCCCGAACGGCGCGGCCCACGTCTACGGCCCGCAGAAGGGCGCCAACCCCGAGCAGGTCGAGCTGCTGGACGCGGCGCTGGGCAAGTACGCGCAGGTCATGAAGGCCGCAGGCGGCCGGGACGTCGCCGATCAGCCGGGCGCGGGCGCCGCCGGGGGCGTGGGCTACGCCGCGCTGGCGGCGCTGGGCGCGACGATGCGGCCGGGCGTGGACGTGGTGCTGGACCTGGTGGACTTCGACCGCCACCTCGACGGGGCGGGACTGGTCATCACCGGTGAGGGCGCGCTCGACGAGCAGACCCTGCACGGCAAGGCCCCGGCCGGTGTCGCGGCCCGCGCGATCGCGGCCGGCATCCCGGTCGTGGCCATCGCGGGTCGCTGCGACCTCACCCCGGAACGCCTCGCGGAGGCGGGCATCGACGCCGCCCACGCCCTCCTCGACGTCGAACCGGACCCGCAGCGCTGCATGGCCGACCCGGCCCCCATCCTCACCACCCTCGCCGCGAAGCTCGCGAAGGCCCACCTGTAGAGACGACGAACGTCCCCCTTCCCGAATCTTTCGGGAAGGGGGACGTTCTCCGAGATCAGTCCTCGTCCTGGGCGCCCCGGGGTATCAGGGCTACCACGACGAGGAGCAGGATCACGATCACCGTGCCGCCGCCGACGGCCAGCCAGAAGGTGTAGCCGTTGCCGTCGGACTGGCCCGGCGGGGCCGGGGCCACGTTGAGGTAGTAGCCGCCCTCGGTGGTGTGCCCGTCGTCGAAGGTGGTCGTGTACTTCACCGTGTGCAGGCCCGGTTTCAACGCCTCCATGCGGACGGTCACGTGGTTGCCGTCCACCTCCGCCTCACCCGAGACGAGGTTCGACCCGGAGGGGTTCTTCACCTCGACATGAGGCGGCTTCGACGCGTCCAGCGCGCCCGCGAAGTCCATCTCGATCCGATCCACCCCGGCCTGGGCGGTCTCGCCCGGGCCGGGCTGGGCCGAGTTGAGCCCGCTGTGCGCGAGCGCGGTGCCCGCGCTCAGGTTCAGCAGGGCCAGCAGCGCGGTCAGGACCGCGCCGAGGGCGGGTCTCAGAAGTCGGCGCATGCGATGCGGTTGTCGGAGAACTCGGCCGGGTGCACCACGAGCGACTTCGCGGCGTCGGCCCGCTTGTCGTTCTCGGCGGTCATGAAGCCCTTGCCGCTCGCGTCGGCGGTGAAGGCCAGGTGGATCTCGTTCGGCGGCGTCTCGGGACCGGCGGGGTCGAACTTGAGGTGACCGCCGCCGTTCTCCTCCGCGCACGGCTTGGCGTGCACGTGGGCCATGTACTCGCCGTTGGGCTGCAGACCGGTCATCTCCAGCGTCACGGTCGTGCCGCCCTGGTGCAGCGCCAGCCACGCGGTGCCCTGGGCCTGGTCGAGCCCCGGCGGGCGGGTGGGCAGCAGCTGGAACGGGTTGCTGCGCAGCTGCGCTCCCGCCACGTCCTTGGCCGGGGTGGCGTTGGGGTCACCCATGTTCATCTGCATGCCGCCACCGGCCTGCTCTCCACCGGAGTGCTGCATGTGCGCGCTGTGGTCCTCGGCGGGAGCCCCGCCGCTGCACGCCGACAGCGCGGCGCAGGCGACGACCAGTCCGGCGGCGTAAGACTTGCGAAGTGTCAATGCCCTCATCAACTTCTCTGTGGACTCGTTCGGGAAGCCGTGACGGTGCCAACGATCGTTGGCAGTGGACGGTTTTAGCCATAATTGTCCGGACGAAACGGACATTGATCATGGGTGATTATGGCTAAAACCGTCCGCGGTCTCCCCGGTCCCACCGCGAGCCCGGGGAGACCCCGGCACGGCTCACATGTTCTCGGCAGCCTGCTTGATGGCCTGGCGGATCCGGCCGTAGGTGCCGCAGCGGCAGACGTTCTCGATCTTGTCGATGTCCGCGTCGGTGACGTCGTCGCCCTTCTCGTTGAGCAGCGCGACGGCGGTCATGATCTGACCCGGCTGGCAGAAGCCGCACTGGGCGACGTCGCGATCCAGCCACGCCTGCTGCACCGGGTGCAGCTCATCTCCGTCGGCCAGGCCCTCGATCGTGGTGATCTCGGTGCCGTCGGCGTCTTCGGCCTTGACCATGCAGGTCTGGACCTCTTCGTCGTCCTGCAGGCAGGTGCAGGCCCTGCAGACGCCGACGCCGCAGCCGTACTTGGGGCCGGTGATGCGCAGCTGATCGCGCAGCACCCACAGCAGGGGCATCTCCGCCGGGACGTCGACCTCGACGTCCTTGCCGTTGACGGTGAACTCGTACTTGGGCATGTCGCTCGGGAACTCCTCGAAGGATCAGGCCGGAATCAGAAGTTGATCGGGAAGCTGCGCGGCTGAGTGCCGGTCGCACGCGCGTAGGCGCAGGCGATCGCGCCACCGCACACCGGAACGCCCAGCTCGCCCACGCCGCCCGGTTCGTCGGTGGTGGCGGGCATGACGTGGATCTGCAGCTCCGGCGGGGTGTTGCCCTGGCGAGCCCAGTAGAAGTCGCCGTAGCTGCCCTCGCGCACCGCGCCGTTGTCGATGTGGATGCCGGCCTGCAGGATCGTCGAGATCGCGTCGGTCAGGCCGCCCATCATCTGGGCCTCGATGCCCTTCGGGTTCAGCGGCTGGCCGGCGTCGACGACGATCACGGCCTTGGTGACCCGCGGTTTCTTCGGGTCGGCGGCGTTGATCTCGACCAGGCAGGCCGCGACCGACTTGAACTCCTCGTGCATCGAGATGCCCTGGGCGTGGCCCTTGGGCATCCGGCGACCCCAGTTGCCCTCCTCCATGACCTTCTGGAGCACGGCCTTGGCGCGGTCGGTCTTGGCGTTGTCCAGCCGGAAGTTCGCCGGGTCGGAACCGGCCTTCTCCGCGATCTGGTCGACGACCAGGTCCTCGGCGACGCGGAAGGTGCCGGAGTGCACCGAGCGCCAGCTGCCGGTGTTGACGCCGTCGAGGTCGAGGTCGTGCAGCGAGATCGTGGTCGCGCCGAACTCGTAGGGCACCGACTGGGTCAGGTTGAAGTACAGCTGCGCGGCCGGGAGCTTGCCGATCCCGGACTCCACGGCGGTCGAGGTGATCAGGTCACCGAGGCCGTGGGTGAAGTCCGTTGCGACGCTGGCCATCTTGTGCGACCAGGAGCGGACCTTGCCCGCGCGGAAGGAGGCCTTCACGCGGTGGTGCGAGGCGGGACGCATCCGGCCGTGCCGGGTGTCGTCGTTGCGGGTCCACATCAGCTTGACGGGCTTGCCGATGGCCTTGGAGACCTCGGCGGCCTCGACCGCGGCGTCGTGGAACAGGTGGCGGCCGAAGGAACCTCCGGCTCGGGTGACGTGCACCTTCACGTCGAGGACGCCGATCTTCGCGGCGATGTCCTTCTGCGCGTCCTGCGGGGACTGGGCCGGGACCCAGACCTCGGCGCGGCCGTCCTTGACGTCGGCCACCGCGTAGTTGACCTCCATCGGCGCGTGGCTGACGAACGCGAAGTCGAAGCCCTCGTCGATCTCGTCGCCGTCGTCGTCGTTGACGGAGTCGTCGAGGCTGCCCGCCATGTCGGCGAGCTTGGCCTGGATGTCGGCCGAGGACATGTCGGTGATCGGGCCGGACTTCCAGGTGACCTGGAGCTTCTTGGCCAGCTCCATGGCCTGCCAGGTGTACTCGGCGCAGACCGCGACACCGCTGGAGATCTCGGCGGTGCCCTTGAAGCCGGAGACGTTGCGGATCGCCGAGTCGTCGAAGGACTCGACCTCGCCGCCCAGCGTCGGCGGGCGGACCACGACGGCCACCACCGAGTTCGGCAGCTTCATGTCGGAGACGTAGTGCGCCTTGCCGGTGACGATGGCCCGTCCGTCGGAACGGGTCATGCCCTTGCCGAGGACCTTGAACTCGGAGGCCTTCTTCGGCGTGGCCGGGACCGACGGGACGACGACCTTGGCCGCGTCCTTGGCCAGCTCGGCGAAGGTGGCCTTGCGGCCGCCCGGGCCGACGATGCCGCTGCCCTGGGCGGTCAGCGAGTTCGCCGACACGCTCCACTTCTTGGCGGCGGCGGTCATCAGCCGGGCGCGGGCCGTGGCGGCCATCTGGCGCAGCGGCTTCCAGAAGGTCCGCACCGACGACGAGGCCGCGGTGAACTGGTTGAACAGCAGCTCGGGGCGGGCGTCGGAGAGCTCGACGACGACGTCGGAGGTCCGGGCGCCGAGCTCCTCGGCCAGCAGCATCACGACGGCGGTGTTGAGGCCCTGGCCGACCTCGAGGCGCGGGAGTTCGAAGCGGACCTTGTTGTCCGCGGTGAACTCCAGCTTCATCAGCTCCATCGTCGGAGCGGTGGCGATCTCCATGATGTCGCCGAAGTCCATCAGCCCGGAGACCGGCGGGAGCGGGAGTTGCCCCGCGACCGGCCCGGCCGCGGCGGCGGCTTCGCCCTCGAGGACGAACTTGCCGGCGATCGTCAGCATCGGCGCCGCCGCGACGTAGGTGAGGAAGCGCCGGCGCCGCGTGCCGGAGGCCGGGGCGGCTTCCTCGTGATCGGTGGCGGGGTGAACCATCCAAACTCCTCTCGCGCGCCGGCACTCAATGGCCCGACCGGGGACCATTCACCGAGCGGAAAGGCGTGCCGACGTACTCAGAACAGACCAAGGCAGGACTTGTCCGACTGCAGGGCCGTCATAACCCCGCGCGATGCCGTGAGGGAGCATCGCGTTATCGAAAATTCATTTCCGGTAGCCAGGAGTAGTCACGTTGCGGCATTTGGCCGTGAATGTCACTTCCCGTGACCGGAACCTATTCGAAGATGACTTTCCGGGGTTGTGTTGACTTCCTCTGGGGTCGGGGGAAATGGTGCTTGAAAAGTCGGTGCGGCCGGCTTTTAGCCAGCCAACGTCGCGAGAGCCTACCTGACGGTAGAGAAGCCCCTGAATCGCCCTTTGGGCAGCGTTTCCGCTAGGCCGAATGGAGCAATTGCGCGTAGTTCCAGTCTATTTTGGTCGGGTGGCCAGCCAGCCGGAATCGGTGCAGAACGGGCGTCTGGTACCCGGGGAGTTCGGGATCAGTTCGGTCTCGATGGGATAAGTGGCAATGCAATTCAGCATTGCCGGGCGCGTCTGCTAATCTTCCCGCGCATCCTGCCCGACCAGCGTATATAACAATTGCGTCGATAGGTTCCACAAGCGCGTTGACCACGTATGACAGCGGTCCTAGGCTGCGTCGTCATCTGATGCGCCGATGGGTCCGAAATTTTTCGGCGCTCCCGCCGGGCCCGGCCGTTTCGAGGAGCCCGGGTCAGCGCGAGTTCTTCTTGCTGCGGCCAACCAACGGAGAAGGTTTGAGACGAGGTCCATGTCAACGCTGAAACGCCTCTTCGCCTCCGGCACGATCCAGGCGCGTCTGTTGGCCATCGCACTCGTTCCGAGTGTCGCGGCCCTGCTCGTCGGCGTCGGCTTGTCGGGGTACCTGATTTTCCAGGGCCTGAGCGTGCAGAACTACGTCGGCAGACTCGCCGACGCCAAGGACCCCTCAGCCCGTTTCGTCGCCAACCTGCAGGACGAGCGCCAGCTCAGCCTCGTCTACCTGAGCAACCACAACGAGCGGCGCAACCTCGACGACGTCCGCAAGAAGTTCGACGCCTCGGTGGCCGAGATGGACGGCGTGGCCCAGGAGTTCTCCCGTGGTGTGCCGAGCGAGGCGCGCGGCAACTTCGACGAGTTCCGCTCGCAGCTGGCCACCGTCAAGGAAGTGCGCAAGCAGATCGACGGCGGTCCGGCCGAGCTGGACGCGGTCTACAAGTTCTACAACGGGCTCTTCGACGCCTACAACATGAGCCTGCGGACCTACGTCCGGTACGCCCCGGACGCCCAGGTCTCCTACGAGACCTCGGTTTCCGCGGACCTCATGGACGCGGCCGACGCGATGGCCCGAGGTCACGCGCTGGCGCTGGGCCGCACCTCGGTCGGCATGACGCCGGCGCAGTACCACGAGTACGCGCACCAGATCGGCGCCTTCCACGACAACCTGAACTCGCTGACCCCCCGAATGACGCCGGTGGAGCAGCAGAACTACACCGGGCTGCAGAAGGGCTCGGCGTGGTTCCGCGTCGACGCCGTGCAGGACGCGATGGAGGTCGCCGGTGGCAAGGCGGCCGCGGGTGAGGTCATCCGCGTCCCGGTCAGCACCACCGACTGGATCAGCGCCTCGCACGACCTGGCGCAGGAGCTCAACGCGCTGTCCACCTCGCACTACCAGTACGCGCTGGACCTCGGTGGCGCGGTCGTCGACGAGACGCTGCTGACCTCGCTGATCACCGGCGCGATCATCGTGCTCATCGTCCTGATCGTGTTCCTGATCGCGCTGCGGCTGTCGAACCTGCTGGTGCGACGGCTCAACCGGCTGCGGAGCAAGACCCTGGCGCTGGCGCAGCAGGAGATGCCGTCGGTGGTGGCGCGGCTGCGGAACGGGAAGCAGGTCGACATCGAGCGCGAGGTGTCCTGGCTGCGCTTCGGTCACGACGAGATCGGTGAGGTCGCCGACGCCTTCAACGAGGCGCAGCGGACCGCGATCCGCGCGACCGTCGCCGAGGCCGAGACCCGGCAGGGCGTCCGCTCGGTGTTCCTCAACATCGCCCACCGCAGCCAGGTCATGGTCCACCGCCAGCTGCAGGTGCTGGACAAGGCCGAGCGCAAGCTGGAGGACCCGGACCAGCTGGAGCTGCTGTTCCAGCTCGACCACCTCGCCACCCAGTCCCGCCGGAACGCCGAGAACCTGATCATCCTCGGTGGTCAGCGGCCCGGCCGGCAGTGGCGCAACCCGGTTCTGCTGCACGACGTCGTGCAGGGCGCGGTCGCCGAGACCGAGCTCTACGCCCGGGTCGAGATCCAGCAGCTGCCGGAGATCTCGGTGCAGGGCCGCGCGGTCGCCGACCTCGTCCACCTGCTCGCCGAGCTGGTGGACAACGCGACCTCGTTCTCGCCGCCGGAATCGCACGTCGAGGTGCGCGGCAACGTGGTCGGCAAGGGCATCATCGTCGAGATCGAGGACCAGGGCATCGGCCTGGAGCCGGAGAAGCTCGACGAGCTGAACCAGATGCTGGCCAGCCCGCCGGACTTCGCGGTGATGGCGCTGTCCGAAGAGGCCCGGATGGGTCTGTTCGTGGTCGCCCAGCTCGCGGGCAGGCACGGCATCAAGGTCACCCTCCGCGACTCCGCCTACGGCGGCATCCGCGCGGTGGCGCTGATCCCGAACCACATCGTCGCCGAGCGCGGTCCGCAGACCGAGCGCCAGGACCGGGTCGAGACGAGCGGGCAGCAGCCCGTCGTCGCCGAACCCGAGTCCGAGCAGAGCGGGCAGCAGCCGCGCAAGCGCTGGATGGAGGGACGGCTCGACCCCGACGTCGCGCCGGACCCGATCGGGCCCGACAGCCCGATCACCCCGCACAACCCGGTCGGCCCCGACGCCGCCACCCAGCGCTGGACCCGCCCGGGCACCAACGGTTCCGGGCCGACCACCGGCGAGATCGGCGTGCCGCAGCAGAATCCGGCCGAGCACCGGAGGCCGGTGGCCCCTCAACAGCAGTCGTCGCAGCAGCAGTCGTCGCCGCAGCAGCGTCCGCCGGAACCGCCGCGCCAGCCCGAGTACCGGCCGCCGGAGATCCGTCCCGATCAGCAGCGACCGGCGACGGGACGGCGGATCACGCCCGAAGCTCCGGCGAACATGCCGGGGCTGTCGTCGAACATGCCCAACGCGTCTGGTGAAATCCTCCCGACGGAGGTAGTTGCGAATGGAACCAACGGCGCTGGTCCGCCGAAGAGCGGTACCACCGCCGGAGTTTCGGTGAACACGTCGGCGTCCAGCTCGGCCGACAAGCCGCCGCTCCCGCAGCGTCGGCGCGGTCAGAAGGCCAATCTCGCGGCGCCCCTGCGCGCCCAGATCGACCAGGGCCAGAAGACCGAATCCGCGCCGCAGCAACCTGCTCCGACCAGCGGTCCGCCGCGGACGCCGGACCGGTTCCGCAACAGCATGAACGCCTTCCAAACAGGCACCAAGCGAGCGCGCACCAACGATGCGAACAACGAGGCTGCGCGGCCAGGAGGAAACGAGGCATGACGCTGAAGGCTTACAGCAAGGAAGTTGACTGGCTGCTCAACGATCTCGTGCAGCGGTTGGCCGGCGCGGACAAGGCGGCGCTGCTGTCCTCCGACGGCCTGCTGCTGGGCAAGACCCCGCAGCTGGGCCAGGCCGACGCGGAGCACCTGGCCGCGGTCGCTTCCGGGTTCCAAAGCCTGTCGAAGGGGGCCGCGCTGCAGTTCAACGGCGGCGAGGTCTACCAGACCGTGGTGGAGATGGCGAACTGCTTCCTCATGGTCACCGCGGCCAGCGAGGGGGCGTGCCTGGCTCTGATCGCCGCGGCGGACGCCGACCTGGGCATGATCGCCTTCGAGGCCAACCGCATGGTGACCCGGGTGGGCAACTACCTCAGCTCCGCGCCCCGTGCCGCCGGTTCTCCGTTAGATGCGTGACCGCGATGTCCGGTGGGCGAGGATGGTTCGACGAGGACGCGGGACCGGTGGTGCGTCCGTACGCCATGACCAAGGGGCGTACGCGGGCCACGAGCTACGAGCTCGACCTGATCACGCTCGTCGTGGCGCGCCAACCGCTGCCGCCGAACGCGCGTGCGCTGTCACCGAACTACCAGCGGGTTCTGCAGGGGTGCGGATATCCGGTCTCGGTCGCCGAGGTCGCGGCCCGGGCAGATCTCCCGCTGGGCGTGGTGAAGATTCTGATCAGTGACTTGATCGAGCGTGACTACGTGGTCTTCGGGCCGGATTCGTCACCGACGACCGGGCCGAGTCTCGACATGATGCAGAAGGTGCTGGATGGGATCCGCAAACTCTGAACAAGCCAGCCTGAACGCGGTCGCGGCGAAGATCCTCATCGCCGGTGGCTTCGGTGTCGGCAAGACGACCCTCGTGGGGTCGGTCAGCGAGATCGTGCCGCTGCGAACCGAGGAGACGCTGACCGAGGCCAGTACCGGGGTCGACGACCTGACCGGTGTGGAGCGCAAGACGACCACCACGGTGGCGTTCGACTTCGGCCGCATCACCATCAGCTCGGACCTGATCCTGTACCTGTTCGGCACCCCGGGCCAGGAGCGCTTCTGGTTCATGTGGAACGAACTGGCCAACGGGGCGCTCGGGGCGATCGTGCTGGCGGACACCCGGCGACTGGACACCTGCTTCGCGGCGATCGACTACTTCGAGGGTCGCGGGCTGCCGTTCATCATCGGCGTGAACTGCTTCAACGGCACGCAGATCTACGACCCGGAGGAGGTCCGGCGCGCGCTCGACATCGACGACAACGTGCCGATCATGCTCTGCGACGCCCGTCAGCGGGAGTCCAACAAGCAGCTCCTGACGACCCTGATGGAGCACGTCATGGCCGTCACCCGGGCCAAGCAGCAGCACGCGATGCGCTGAACGTCCTCGGCGCTCACGCGTCCCAGGGCGCGAACTTCTCCACGCGCGGCGGCCCCCGGTTCCCCCGGGGGGCCGCCGCGCATCCACCACCCGGTCCCGAGACCGAGAGCGGTGGTCCCGTGGTGTGCGTCCGTCACCCGCGGACAGTTTTAGTGAAAACTGTCCGGGCAAAACGGACATTGATCATGGGTGATTCGAGGAAAAACCGTCCCCTCTTGACGCCCGGGCTCGAAAGTTCAACACTTTGTTGAAACTTCGGGGCTTCGGGAGGTGCTGTGGACGAGGGTCAGGTCGTGCTGCGGGCGCGACGGATCGTGCTGCCCGGCGGCGAGACCGCCGGTGAGTCCGGGGCGGACGTCGTCGTGCGCGACGGCGCCATCGCCGCGATCGAGCCGCACGGCTCGAACCGGACGGGCCGCGTCGTCGAGCTCGCCGATGACGAGGTGCTGCTGCCCGGGCTGGTCGACACGCACGTGCACGTCAACGACCCCGGCCGCACCGAGTGGGAGGGCTTCGAGACCGCCACCCGCGCGGCCGCGGCCGGCGGCGTGACCACCATCGTCGACATGCCGCTCAACAGCCTCCCGCCGACCGTCGACGTCGACGCGCTGGAGCTCAAGCGCAAGACCGCCGCGGCCAAGGCGCACGTCGACGTCGGGTTCTGGGGCGGCGCGATCCCCGGCAACGTCGGCGACCTGCGCGGACTCCACGAGGCCGGGGTGTTCGGCTTCAAGTGCTTCCTGCTGCACTCCGGCGTCGACGAGTTCCCGCCGCTGGACCCCGCCGGTCTGGAGGAGTCCCTGACCGAGCTCGCCGGGCTCGACGCGATGATGATCGTGCACGCCGAGGACTCGCACGTCATCGACACCGCCCCGACCCCGCACGGCGAGGACTACGGCGATTTCCTCGACTCCCGCCCCAAGGGGGCCGAGAACGTCGCGATCGCGCAGGTCGTCGAGCTGGCCCGGCGCATCGGCGCCCGCGTGCACATCCTGCACCTGTCCTCGGCGGACGCGCTGCCGCTGATCGCCTCGGCCCGCGCCGACGGCGTGCGGGTGACGGTGGAGACCTGCCCGCACTACCTGAGCTTCACCGCCGAGGAGATCCCCGACGGCGCCACCCAGTTCAAGTGCTGCCCGCCGATCCGCGAGGCGGGCAACCGCGAACTGCTCTGGAAGGCCCTGGCGGACGGCACGATCGACTGCGTGGTCAGCGACCACTCGCCGTGCGTCCCGGAGCTCAAGCGCCTCGACATCGGTGACTTCGGCGTCGCCTGGGGCGGGGTGTCGAGCCTGCAGCTGGGCCTGCCGGCGATCTGGACCCAGGCCCGCCTGCGCGGCCACTCCCTCGACGACGTGGTGCGCTGGATGGCCACCCGCCCCGCCGAGTTCGCCGGGGTGCGCGGCAAGGGCTCCATCGCGGTCGGCAACGACGCGGACTTCTGCGTCTTCGCCCCCGACGACGCCTTCGTCGTCGACGTCGAGAAGCTCCAGCACCGCAACCCGATCTCGCCGTACCACGGCCGCCCGCTGGCCGGGGTGGTCCGGCAGACCTGGCTGCGCGGTGAAGAGCTCGACATCAGCGCCGCTCCGCAGGGTCGCCTGCTGACCCGATGAGGGCCCGTGACCAGCGCTGACGTAGGCTGAACAGCTGTGCTCGTCATAGCGCTGGACACTTCGACGCCCGCGGTCACGGCGGGGCTGGTCGCCCTCGACGGAGGACTCCCGCGGGTTCTCGCCGAGCGCGTCACGATCAACCCCCGCGCGCACGGCGAACTGCTCATGCCGCAACTGGTCGACGTCCTGGAGGAGGCCGGTCGCGGCCTCGCCGACGTCGACGCGATCGTCGCCGGGATCGGGCCCGGTCCGTTCACCGGCCTGCGGGTCGGCCTGGCCACGGCCGCCGCGCTCGGCCAGGCCTGCGACGTCCCGGTGCACCCGGTGTGCGGTCTCGACGCGATCGCGGCCGCCGCCGCGGTGACCGGCCCGCTGCTGGTCGCCACCGACGCGCGCCGCAAGGAGGTCTACTGGGCCGCCTACGACGGCGCGACCCGCGTCGACGGCCCGCACGTGGCCAAGCCCGCCGACGTGCCGACCGAGGGCTACCCGGTCGCCGCCGGTGAGCTCGCCGAAGCCGTCGGGCTGCCCGCCGTCGCGCCGAAGTACCCCACGCCCGCCGGGCTGGTGGCCGCCGCGACCCTCGACGCCGATCCCGAGCCGCTGGTCCCGCTGTACCTGCGGAGGCCCGACGCCGAGGAACCCGGCAAGCGGAAGTCGGTGCTCACCCGGTGAGCGAGGTCGAGGTGCTCAAGCTGCGGCGGTCCGACCTGCGTCGCTGCGCCGAGCTGGAGCAGGTGCTCTTCGACGGGGACGACCCGTGGTCGCGGGCGGCCTTCTCCGCCGAGCTGGACCAGGGCCACCACTACGTCGGTGCCTACCTCGGCGAGCGACTGATCGGTTACGCGGGCCTGGCCGTCAACGGCCGCCCGCCGCACGCCGAGGCCGAGGTGCACACGATCGGCGTCGACCCCGAGCACCAGGGCGAGGGCGTCGGCAAGGCGCTGCTGCGCGCGCTGCTGTCGCGCGCCGACGAGCACCGCGCGACGACGTTCCTGGAGGTGCGCACCGACAACGAGGCCGCGATCACGATGTACCGCGACCACGGCTTCGAGATCGTCGGGCTGCGCCCGCGCTACTACCAGCCCTCCGGGGCCGACGCGCACACCATGCGACGCGAAGCCGTGGAGGTGTCATGAGCGAGCGGATCGTTCTCGGGATCGAGAGCTCCTGCGATGAAACGGGAGTCGGCCTGGTCCGGCTCTCCGACGACGGCCGGGTTGAGCTGCTGGCCGACGCGGTGGCCTCCAGCGTGGACGAGCACGCGCGGTTCGGCGGGGTCGTGCCGGAGATCGCCAGCCGCGCGCACCTGGCCGCGATGGGCCCGACGATGCGCCGCGCGCTGGACGAGTCGGGCCTCGCCCTGTCCGATGTGGACGCTATCGCGGTCACAGCGGGTCCCGGTCTGGCCGGGGCGCTGATGGTCGGCGTCGCTTCCGCGAAGGCCTACGCGACCGCGCTGAGCGTGCCGCTGTACGGGGTGAACCACCTCGGCGGGCACGTCGCCGTCGACACGCTGGAGCACGGCCCGCTGCCCGAGCGCTGCCTGGCGCTGCTGGTGTCCGGAGGTCACAGCCAGCTGCTCCTGGTGGAGGGCGTCGGCGAGAAGATCACCGAGGTCGGCACGACCATCGACGACGCGGCGGGGGAGGCCTACGACAAGGTCGCACGCATCCTCGACCTGCCCTACCCGGGCGGTCCGCCGATCGACCAGCAGGCCAAGCTCGGGAACCCGAAGGCCATCGCGTTCCCGCGCGGTCTCACCGGCCCGCGCGACGCCCGCCACGACTTCTCCTTCTCGGGCCTGAAGACGGCCGTGGCGCGCTGGGTGGAGACCGAGCGGCGCGAGGGCCGCGAGATCCCGGTCCCGGACGTGTGCGCCTCGTTCCAGGAGGCCGTCGCCGACGTGCTCACGATGAAGGCGGTGCGCGCCGCGCAGGACCACGACGTCGACACGCTGGTGATCTCCGGTGGGGTGGCGGCGAACTCGCGGCTCTCGGAACTGGCGCGCGAGCGCTGCGCCGCGGCCGGGATCACGCTGCGGGTGCCGAGGCCCCGGCTGTGCACCGACAACGGCGCGATGATCGCCGCGCTCGGCGCGCACGTGCTGCACTCGGGCGCGAAGCCGTCCCCGCTGGACATGCCGGCGAACCCGGGTCTGCCGGTGGACGAGATCGTCGTCCAGTAGATCAGCGGGGGAACCAGAAGGCCTTGACCGTCGCGAGCAGTTCGCGGCGGGTCGCCCGCGCGTTGACCCGGCGCAGGCCGTCGGCCGCCGCGTCGTGCCCGACGCCGCAGGCGTCGATGCCCTGCCGCCGCGCGAGCGCGATCGAGCGCCGCAGGTGGAAGCGCGTGGTGACCACGATCAGCGAGCGGTACCGCTTCGCGGCCGTGCGGCACGAGGAGTAGGTGTCGACGCCGGTCTCGTCCGGCACCACGGCGTCCTCGGGGATGCCGCGCGAGAGCAGGTACCGCCGCATCACGACCGGTTCGCTGTAGCCCCGGGACCGCGGTGATCCGCTGACCACGATCGTGCGGACCTTCCCGGCCCGGAACAGCGCCACGGCCACGTCGAGCCTGCCCTGCAGGATGCGGCTGGGAACGCCGTCCCACCGGACCCCGGCGCCGAGCACCAGCGCGGCCTCGGTCGCGGGCGCGTCGGCCGCGGTCCGGACCCGTCCGGCGCTGCGACCCCACGCCCAGGCGAACGGGAGGACCAAGCCCCCGAACGCGACCCCCACGATCACCCACAGCGCACGCACCGCCCCAGTTTCCCATCCCGGGTTCGGGAGGGGCGGACGTGATCACGGCCGCGGCCCCGGGGAGTCCGGGATCGCGGCCGTGTCATCGCGGCGGCCGGGTTTCCGGCGCGCCAGGGGGTCTCGGGGGCGTCCTTATTTCGGACGCCAGCTTCCGCGGGTCGGGGGGCCGGACGGACCAGGCGGGCGAGCGGGTCGGGGACGTCGTTCCCACGGCCGGTTCGCGGGCTTGGAGAGGGCTGGCATGCCGAGCAACCTAGGGCACCGGACGCCTCAGGTGTGAACCACCGGCGACATTGGTGAGATTCCCCGCATGCCGATCTACCTGCGATGATCACTCTGCGCGCAGTGGAGGTGACGACGTCGCAGGTGGGGCCGGGCGGGGTGATCGACACCAGGTGCCACCACCACGAGTGATGCCGTCGCCCCGTTGGGTGAACGCGGGTGGACGCGACACGCCGGGGCGTGTCGCGCGGGTTGAATGAACCCCGCCGGTCGGGGGTGCTGAGCGGTGCCGTTGAATGCCCTCCAGTCGCGTTCCGGCGTTCGGGTGAGCGGGTGGTTGTTGAGCGCTGGCACTCTCCTGGGTAGAGTGCTAGCAGCACGGCGACACCGCGACCCGGCACCCGCGACGACGGGGAGCAACGGAGCCGTCATTCCCAGCCAACGCTTCGAAGGCCCCAGAAGGTGGAGGTCACACCGTGGCGAGCATCAAGCCGCTTGAGGACAAGATCGTCGTCCAGGCGAGCGAGGCCGAGACGACGACTGCGTCCGGCATCGTGATCCCGGACACCGCCAAGGAGAAGCCCCAGGAGGGCAAGGTCCTGGCTGTCGGCCCGGGTCGCATCGACGACAAGGGCAACCGCATCCCCGTGGATGTCAAGGAAGGCGACGTCGTCATCTACTCGAAGTACGGCGGCACCGAGGTCAAGTACAACGGCGAGGAGTACCTGATCCTCTCCGCCCGCGACGTGCTGGCCGTCGTCAACTGACGCCAGATCATCGTGCGCCCACCGAGCGTGGGCTCAGCCGCCCCGGCGGTCCCGACCGCGGGACCGCCGGGGCGGCTGTATGTCGGGGATCAGGCACACATCTGAAGGGCTGTAGCAACAATGGCTAAGCAGATCACCTTCGACGAGCCGGCGCGCCGTGCACTGGAAAGCGGCGTCAACCAGCTCGCCGACGCGGTGAAGGTCACGCTCGGGCCGCGCGGCCGGCACGTCGTGCTGGACAAGCAGTTCGGCGGACCGCAGATCACCAACGACGGCGTCACCATCGCTCGCGAGATCGAGCTCGACGACCCGTTCGAGAACTTGGGCGCCCAGCTCGCCAAGAACGTCGCCACCAAGACCAACGACGTCGCCGGTGACGGCACCACCACCGCCACCGTGCTCGCCCAGTCGCTGGTCAAGGAAGGCCTGCGCAACCTGGCCGCGGGCGCGAACCCGGCGGCGCTGAACAAGGGCGTCACGCTGGCGGCCGAGGCAGTCGTCGAGGCGCTCAAGGCCAAGGCCACCCCGGTCAAGGGCCGCGACAACATCGCCCAGATCGCCACCGTGTCCTCGCGCGACGAGGCCATCGGCGACCTGATCGGCGAGGCGATGGAGAAGGTCGGCGAGGACGGCGTGATCAGCATCGAGGAGTCCTCGACGCTGGCCACCGAGCTCGACCTGACCGAGGGCGTGCAGTTCGACAAGGGCTTCGTCTCGCCGCACTTCGTCACCGACGCCGAGCGCCAGGAGGCCGTCCTCGAAGACGCGCAGATCCTGCTGCACCGGGAGAAGATCTCCAACATCCAGGAGCTGCTGCCGCTGCTGGAGAAGGTCGTCGAGGCCGGCAAGCCGCTGCTGATCGTGGCGGAGGACGTCGAGGGCGAGGCGCTGTCCACCCTGGCCGTCAACGCCGTGCGCAAGACCCTGAAGGTCGTCGCGGTCAAGGCGCCGTTCTTCGGCGACCGCCGCAAGGCGTTCATGGACGACCTGGCGATCGTCACCGGCGCCCAGGTCATCGCTCCCGAGCTGGGCCTGAAGCTGTCCGAGGTCGGCCCCGAGGTGCTGGGTTCGGCCCGCCGGGTCACCGTCACCAAGGACGAGACGACCCTGGTCGACGGCCACGGCGCCGCCGACGACGTCAAGGACCGCGCCGCCCAGCTCCGCAAGGAGATCGAGGCGACCGACTCCGACTGGGACCGCGAGAAGCTGCAGGAGCGGCTGGCCAAGCTGGCCGGCGGCGTCGCGGTGATCAAGGTCGGTGCGGCCACCGAGACCGAGCTCAAGGAGCGCAAGTCCCGCATCGAGGACGCCGTCGCGGCCGCCAAGGCCGCCGCGGAGGAGGGCAGCGTGCCCGGCGGCGGGTCCGCGCTGATCCACGCCGCCAAGTCCCTCGAGGGCGACCTCGGCCTGACCGGTGACGAGGCGACCGGTGTGCAGCTGGTCCGCCGCGCGCTGGACGCGCCGCTGTTCTGGATCGCGGCCAACGCGGGCCAGGAAGGCGCGGTCGTGGTCTCCAAGGTCCGCGACCTCGACTGGGGCGCCGGATACAACGCCGCCACCGGCGAGTACGGCGATCTGGTGCAGTCCGGCATCGTCGACCCGCTGAAGGTGACCCGCTCGGCGGTCGCCAACGCGGCCTCCATCGCCCGCATGGTGCTCACCACCGAGAGCGCCGTCGTGGACAAGCCGGAGGAGACCGAGGAGGAGGCCGGGCACGGCCACGGACACGGTCACGGTCACTGATCTGCTGAACGCAAAGAATCGGGGCGGTACCCACCTGGGTACCGCCCCGATTCTTTGCCTCCGCCGGGGGCGAATGACGCCCCTCGTGCCATTCGATCCCGGCTTCACCTGACCCGCGGCGCTTTCCCCCACCGCCGATCGAGGGCTCTGGGTCAGCCGGCTGCGACCGCCAGCTGCTGGCGCTTGCGCGCCTTGATGATCACTTCGCGTTCAGACTCGGACAGCCCTCCCCAGATGCCGTACGGCTCCTGAACCGCCAGTGCGTGCGTCCGGCACTGGGCGAGAACAGGGCAGTGGTGGCATACCTCCTTCGCCTTCGCCTCGCGCCTGGCTCGTGCCGGACCTCGCTCTCCGTCCGGATGGAAGAAGTACGCGCTGTCCATCCCCCTGCACGAGCCCCGTATCTGCCAATCCCAGATATCGGCGTTCGGTCCTGGAAGACGTCGAGTGTCTGCCATTGCGACAACCACCTCCTACCGGTGGATCCCCTCCCTCGCTACGGCGGGACCGCCGCAGCCTCGCATGATCTGACCGTAGAACCGAGCCAAAACTTGTTCAACCCCTTTCGCGCCAAAAGCTGTTCATCGTTGGTGTGATCCTTGGAAATGGGGTGATCGAAGTCCGGCCGGCTTGCTCTTGAGAGGCCAGAACCGGAATATGTCCCGCGTGACGACGCGGCCTGAACCAGTTGTGGGGGTGGAGACCCCCGAACCGCTCGGCGATCCGCCCGCGTGCGAGCCGGCGGTCGCGTCGGAGGCAGCAGCACAGGCACCGGAGGGGATCGCACTGGACGACGAGCCGAGGCTCACCGTCGCCGCGGTCGCTCGCAGGCTCGGCGTCGCGCCCGCCACGCTGCGCACCTGGGACCGCCGCTACGGCCTCGGGCCCAGCGATCACACCAGCGGCAGGCACCGCCGCTACGGGCCGGACGACATCGCGCGCCTGGAGCAGATGCAGCGCGCCCTGCTGCGCGGCGCTTCACCGATGGAGGCGGCCCGCTACGCGCGCACGGTCGCCGCGCCGCCGCCTCAGCGGCGCGTGGAGGACCCGTCGCGTGCCGAGTCGCCCGATGAGGGCCCCCTGCTGCTGTCCGGCGTTCTCGATGGCGACGAGGGGCTCGCCCTGGCCGGTGCCAACACCGGCGGCCGGGGTCTCAAGCTCTCCGGGGCGAGCCCGCGCGCCCGCGGTCTCGGCCGGGCGGCGCTGGCGCTGGACTCCTGGTCGGTGCAGCGGCTGCTGATCGAGGCGATGGACGCCGACGGCGTGGTCCGCACCTGGCAGGAGATGCTGCAGCCGGTGCTGCGCGCGGTCAGCGAGCGCAGGCAGCGCTCCGGCACCGGCGTCGAGGTGCTGCAGCTGCTGCACGACTGCGCCTCGACCGCGCTGCGCTCGGTCATCGCGGGCGCGCCGAAGCCGCAGAACCCGCGTCCCGCGGTGCTCGCGCCGGTTCCCGGCGAGGGGCAGGAGCTGGAGCTGGTGGCGCTGGCGGCGGCGCTGGCCGCGCAGGGCGTCGGGCACCGCCTGTTCGGCGCCGCGCTGCCGCGCGAGGGCCTGGCCGCGGCGGTGAAGCGCTCCGCGCCCGCTGCGGTCGTGCTGTGGGCGGATCAGCCCTACTACGCCGCGCCGCGCGTCCTGGACGACATCCCGATCACCCGGCAGCGGGCCCGCGCGTTCGTCGCGGGGGCGGGGTGGTCGCCCGAGGCGCTGCCGGGTCACGTCGAGCTGCTGGGGTCGCTGGAGGCCGCGGCGACGCGCGTGTCCGACGCCGTTCTGGGCTGAGTTGAGTATGATGTGACCTAAATCACAGAACCGTGTGCGGGGTCGTTTTCGATGTTCGTTCGGACGGGCGAAGTGATCGTCACATTCGCAGCGATCGGGTGAACACCGCAGGTATGGCGGGCGAGCCGCTCCATTCAAGGGGTAACGATCTGACCCTGCTCCGTTATGGTGAATGTCCCTCACGTGTGTCAGCCGCCCGAATTCTGGACGGATTAAGCACCGGATCGTGTCAAGGTTTCGCCCACTGCGTCCGATAGGGCTTGTGGAACGTCACTCGCCTGCAGGAAAGGAGTTCCCGTGACGACGGTCCTGATCTGCGATGACCGACGTAGCGTCCGGGAAGGGCTCACTCGTGTGATGTCGGCTGTCCCCGGAGTGAGCCGGATCGATTGCGTTGCGCACGGCGACGAGCTGCTGGCCCGCTTCTCGCGGCAGGCCGTGGACGTCGTGCTGGTGGGAACGCAGCGCGCCGTGCCCAACGGCGTCGAGGCCACCCGGCGGCTCGTGTCCGCGCACCCCCAAGCCAACGTGATCGTCTTCGGTGCCCCCGACGACGCGGCGAGCATCGCCGCGGCCATCGCCGGTGGTGCCCGCGGCTACCTCCGCTGGGACGCGTCCCGGCCGGAGCTCGTCGCCGCGCTCGCGCACACGCTCGCGAGCACCTCGGTGCCCGCACCCCGTCAACCGTCCGACCCCGGCGTGCAGCTCACGGAGCGCGAGCTCCAGGTGCTGCGCGGCATGAGCCAGGGCAAGAGCAACGGCCAGATCGGCCGCGAGCTCTACCTCTCCGAGGACACGGTCAAGACCCACGCTCGTCGGCTGTTCCGCAAGCTCGGCGTTCGCGACCGCGCTCAAGCGGTGGCGCACGGGTTCCGCCGCGGCCTCGTCGCCTGAACCGATGATCAGGCGGCACCGGCCGGTTTCGGGGGAGGCCGGTGCCCGTCCGATGAAACCGACTTCGGGTGAGCTGACGCTTCGGTAGCGGCTGTGGCTCGCCTCGCGCACGGTCCCGCCGCCGCGTTTCGCGGCGACGCAAGGGATTTCGTGACGTGAGCCACAGCCGCCTCCGGTCGGCAGATGTTGCGGGTGCCGGCGGCGAGAACCTTCTCCGCTTCGGCCGTCGCCGCCGCCGGGCGCCCGCGGGAGACGATGTGAAGATCGTCTCCGATTTCTCCCACGCGCACCACCAAGATGTCGGTGGCCAGCTCAAACGCCACCGGCCCCGGCTTCTGGTAGATGTGGATGTGTGACGACGACGGCCCCCGATCCCCGGTCCCTGTTCTGCGGA
Source organism: Saccharopolyspora ipomoeae (assembly GCF_029952525.1). Classification (GTDB taxonomy): domain Bacteria; phylum Actinomycetota; class Actinomycetes; order Mycobacteriales; family Pseudonocardiaceae; genus Saccharopolyspora; species Saccharopolyspora ipomoeae. The sequence goes on along the minus strand of NZ_JASAOF010000004.1, from coordinate 133,748 downwards.
CGCCTCCTGCCCGGTACGGTGGCCACGGCGCGGCGTGCGGTGCACGCGAAACTCGCCGGGCAAATCCGAATCGCTTGAACGCGTAACACCAGGGCTGCTGTCTGCGATGACCAATGTGGGGGACGGGCTGGACGCTCTTGTAAGCGCCGCCGTCGACGGCGATCGTCAGTCGATTGAGCGCTTGCTGGCCGAAATCCGTCCTTTGGTGGTGCGGTACTGCCGCGCCAGGGTCGGACGAAACGAGAGGTCGTTCGCTTCGGCGGACGACGTGGCCCAGGAAGTGTGCCTGGCGGTACTGACCGCGCTGCCCACTTACAAGGACCAGGGTCGTCCCTTCTTGGCGTTCGTGTACGGCATCGCCGCGCACAAGGTGGCTGATGCGCACCGTGCGTCAGCTCGCAACCGTTCCGAACCGGTCGCGGACATGCCGGACACCCCGGAGTCCGAGGCCGGTCCAGAGCAGCGGGCGATGCAGGGTGAGCTCTCGGGCAGGATGGCGCAGTTGCTCCAAATCCTCCCGGCCAAGCAGCGGGAAATCCTGCTGCTCCGGGTGGTAGTCGGGCTGTCGGCGGAGGAAACCGCCGAAGCGGTCGGCTCGACACCGGGTGCTGTGCGCGTGGCACAACATCGCGCACTGGCCCGGTTGCGGAAGACGCTGTCCGCGGAGGAGGTGGTCTGAATGGCTGAGCGGAAAGGGCCCGACGGGGAGCTGGGAGGCATCCCGCACGAGGAGTCCGCCCCGGAGCAGGACCGTTCGACCCATGCAGACGAGCGGGACTCGGCTCCCGCTGAGGGATCCGCAGACGAGGGAACGGAACTGAGCGACAACCACCGGGACTCCGGCTCGCACGAGCCCGAGACCTCCCGCGAAGAGGCCGGTGCCGAGGTGCTGACCTTCCGTCCGCGCGGTGACGCGGACGAGGAGCTCACCGACCTCGACGACTTCAGCGACGAACCGATCGACCTGGCCGCGCTGCAGGAGGACGACCTCCTGCTGGACGCGCTGGGCGGGACCAACCCCGACGTTCCCGCGTCGGCCGACGGCGCTCCCAGCCTGGAAGAGCTGCTCGTGGCCTGGCGCCAGGACGTCGACTCCGCGCCGATCGGTGACCTGGTGGACACCGACACCGCCGTCGCGGCGATCGCCGAGGCCGGCCGGCCGCGCAGCTTCCTGCGCCGCAGGCACCTCGTCCCGGTGGCCACCGCGGCAGCGGTTCTGATGATCACCTTCACCGGTGTCGGCGTGGCCGCTCGCGACGCGCAGCCCGGCGACATGCTGTGGGGCGTGGCCCAGGTGCTCTACACCGACCACACCCGCGCGGTGCAGGCCGCGGCGTCGGCGCGCACCGACCTGGACACGGCGGAGAGCGAAGTGGACCGGGGCAACCGGTTGGCCGCCGAGGAGGCGCTGCGCTCCGCCAAGGAGCACATGGCCAAGGTCGACGCCGAGAACGGGCTGTCCGAGCTCAAGGCCGCGCACGAGTCGCTGACCAAGCGCATCGATCGCGGTACCGGCAGCTCCTCGCAGACCTCGACGCCGACGACGACGCTGCCGCCCACGACGCAGCCGTCCCCGTCGCAGCCGTTGCCGCCGAACCCGGGCGTTCCGCCGACCGGCAGCAGCACGCCGCCGTCGAGCACCAGCGACCCGACCTCGCCGACCACGTCGCCGAGCGAGACCAGCAGCTCGGAGAGCTCGTCCGGCGGCTGGTTCTGGCCGAACCAACCCCAGACGTCAACTCCCTGACAGAAGGGGCTTCTCTTTCAGAGAGGAGCCCCTTCTTTTGCTTGGCGGTGCGGGTAGCGGAACCTCAGACGCCTTCTGGCTCCGGGATCCGAGACTTATGTATGCGCCAATACACGACACGTCGGCTGTCCTCACCAGAAGACGTCTGAGAACCCGCGGCGGTGCAAGCGTCTTAGGTGGGGTAAGGAGAAAGCGGCTTCGCCGCTTGCCTGACGGAAGCTAGAGCGTCGTTTCGCTTTCTGTCATTCCGTCTGCGTAGCCGCGGCAGTACTCCCACGTCACGTACTGGCCCGGGTCGGGGTCGAAGGCCGGTTCGTGGGGGCGCATGCGGCCGTCGTGCAGCAGCTGGGACAGGCTGGAGCGCAGCAGCTCCCAGTCGTGGTAGTGGCACTCGCCGCAGTCCGCGCAGTCGACGACGATGCCGCGGACGCCCCGCGGCTCCAGCAGCGCCTGGTAGACGGCGAGATCGGTCAGGTCGGCGAGCAGCTCGGCGCGCTCCTCGTCGCCGAGCGGCGGGCCGTCCTCGGCGTCGTGGTCACCGAGTGCCATGCTCGGATCGTCCGGATCACCCGCGAAGGGGTCTGGTGGCATCGGATCGTGCGGCACGGCCCGCACGGTACCGGGCGCGTCGCGTGCGCGGGGCTGTCGGGGCGGGTTTCACACGCCTGCGACCACGGTCCGTGGTGTGGCGCACCCCTGGTGGGGCGGGGGATCCACGCCCTGACCTGTGGTCTCTATCATCTGAGGAATCCCGTATCCGGACTCCGCGTTGCTACTCAGCACAGCTGAACGCTTCGACGCGATCGCCGTGGTAATCCCAGCAAGCCGCACCTCGAAGGTTTGTGGGCCATATCGTGAAGGAAGGCACATCCCTCGCCATGACCAGCGAACTCTCCGCTCCCGGCCTCCCCGATAAGTTCGCGACGCTGGGTCTGACCTTCGATGACGTGCTGCTGCTGCCCGACGAGTCGGACGTCATCCCGAGCGCGGTCGACACCTCGACCCAGCTCTCCCGCAACGTCCGCCTGCGCGTCCCGCTGCTGTCGGCGGCGATGGACACGGTGACCGAGGCGCGGATGGCGATCGCGATGGCCCGCCAGGGCGGCGTCGGCATCCTGCAGCGCAACCTGTCCGTGGAGGAGCAGGCCGCGCAGGTCGAGGTCGTCAAGCGCTCCGAGGCGGGCATGGTGACCCAGCCGGTCACCTGTTCGCCTGAGGACACCCTCGCCGAGGTCGACGCGATGTGCGCCCGCTTCCGGATCTCCGGGCTGCCGGTGACCGACCCGGACGGCACGTTGGTCGGCATCATCACCAACCGCGACATGCGCTTCGAGGTCGACTTCACCCGCAAGGTGCGCGAGGTGATGACCACGACGCCGCTGATCACCGCGCAGGTCGGCGTCACCGCGGACGCGGCGCTGGGCCTGCTGCGCCGCAACAAGATCGAGAAGCTGCCGATCGTCGACGGCGCGGGCAAGCTGCGCGGCCTGATCACCGTCAAGGACTTCGTCAAGACCGAGCAGTACCCGAGCGCCACCAAGGACCCCGACGGCCGGCTGCTGTGCGGCGCCGCCGTGGGCGTGGGCGCCGACTCGCACGAGCGCGCGATGGCCCTGGTCGACGCGGGCGTGGACGTGCTGATCGTCGACACCGCCCACGGTCACTCCCGCGCGGTGCTGGACACGGTCGCGACGCTGAAGAAGGAGCTGGGCAACTCCGTCGACGTCATCGGCGGCAACGTGGCCTCGCGCGCGGGCGCGCAGGCGCTGGTGGACGCGGGCGCGGACGCGGTCAAGGTCGGCGTCGGCCCGGGCTCGATCTGCACCACCCGCGTGGTCGCCGGGGTGGGCGTGCCGCAGATCAGCGCGATCTACGAGGCCAGCATGGCCTGCAAGCCCGCCGGTGTGCCGATCATCGGTGACGGCGGCATCCAGTACTCCGGCGACATCGGCAAGGCCATCGCCGCCGGTGCGAGCTCGGTGATGCTGGGCAGCCTGCTCGCCGGCACCGCCGAGTCGCCCGGCGACCTGGTGCTGGTCAACGGCAAGCAGTTCAAGGTCTACCGGGGCATGGGTTCGCTGGGTGCGATGCAGTCGCGCGGCCAGGCCAAGTCCTACTCCAAGGACCGCTACTTCCAGGACGACGTCCTGTCCGAGGACAAGCTGGTGCCGGAGGGCATCGAGGGCCGGGTCCCGTTCCGCGGCCCGCTGTCCCAGGTCGTGGACCAGCTCGTCGGCGGTCTGCGCTCCGGCATGGGCTACACCGGCTCCACCACGATCCCGGAGCTGCAGGAGGCCAAGCTGGTCCGGATCACCGCGGCCGGGCTCAAGGAGTCCCACCCGCACGACATCACGATGACCGTCGAGGCCCCGAACTACACGACCCGCTGAGTTCGGACCTCTTCCGAGAGCCCGGTGCCCGCGCGGCGCCGGGCTCTCGGTCGCTCTGGGTGATCTCGCGGGTTCGGGTGGTGATCGGGGGACCCCGCGCGGCGGAGACGGGGTCCTTGCGGAGAGAATGTTTCGCTGGACATCCGCCGCTAGGAGGGACACACGGTGCGGGATCAGGTTGAGATCGGGATGGGCCGGACCGCCATGCGCGGCTACGACTTGGACGACGTCGAGATCGTGCCCTCGCGGCGCACCCGCTCGTCCAAGGACGTGTCGCTGGCCTGGCAGATCGACGCCTACCGCTTCGACATCCCGGCGATCGCGCACCCGACCGACGCGGTCGTCTCGCCCGCGACGGCGGTGCGGATGGGCGAGCTCGGCGGTCTGGGCGTGCTCAACGCCGAGGGCCTGTGGGCTCGGCACACCGACGTCGAGGACAAGATCGCCGACGTCGTCCGCATCGCGGAGGAGAGCAGCGACCCCGAGGCGCCGATCCGGCGGCTGCAGGAGCTGCACGCCGCGCCGCTGCGGCTGGACCTGCTCGCCGAGGCCCTCAAGCAGGTCAAGGACTCCGGCGTCACGGTCGCGGCCCGGGTGAGCCCGCAGCACGCCGAGGAGCTGACCCCCGACCTGCTGGCCGCGGGCGTGGAGATGCTGTTCGTGCAGGGCACGATCATCTCCGCCGAGCACGTGGCCCGCGACGGCGAGCCGCTGAACCTCAAGCGCTTCATCAACGAGCTGGACGTGCCCGTGGTCGCCGGTGGTGTCGGTGACTACCGGACGGCGATGCACCTGATGCGCACCGGCGCGGCCGGCGTGATCGTCGGCTTCGGCCAGTCCCGCTCCGCGACGACCACGCAGGTGCTGGGCATCGGGGTGCCGATGGCCACGGCCATCGCCGACGCCGCCGCCGCGCGCCGCGATTACCTGGACGAGACCGGCGGCCGCTACGTGCACGTCATCGCCGACGGCGCGCTGTCGTACTCGGGTGAGATCGCCAAGGCGATCGCCTGCGGCGCCGACGCGGTGATGCTCGGCGAGTCGCTCGCCGAGTCCACCGAGTCGCCCGGCCAGGGCTACTACTGGACGTCGGCGGCCGCGCACCCGAACCTGCCGCGCAGCGAGATCGTCGGCTTCACCGGCACGGACGCGGACCTGGAGAAGATGCTCTTCGGTCCGTCCAGCGACCCGTACGGCACGCTGAACCTCATGGGCGGCCTCCGCCGCGCGATGGCCAAGACCGGCTACCGCGACCTCAAGGAGTTCCAGAAGGTCGGCCTCATGCTCCGAGGCTGACTCAACCCCGGAATTCTCCCGGTGCCCCTCCTGGCCCGAGGTCGCCCCACTGGGGTGCTTGGTCCGGGAGGGGACAGTTTTAGCCACAATTGTCCGGACATTTCGGACATTGATCATGGGTGATTATGGCTAAAACTGTCCGCTGCCGAGCGCTCCACCACCGGAGGGCGCCACCGGAGGGTGCCGCGGGAGGAGCCTCGGGCCGAGTCCCGAGCGGGGTCTAGCTACTCGCGAGTAGTTTCGCTTACGCTGTCGCGCATGGCACAACGTGGTGATGGCGGTACCGATTTCGACGTGGTGGTCATCGGCTCGGGCTTCGGCGGCAGCGTGGCCGCGCTGCGCCTGACCGAGAAGGGCTACCGGGTCGCGGTGCTCGAAGCGGGTCGGCGGTTCTCCGACGAGGAGCTGCCCAAGACCTCCTGGGACCTGCGCAAGTTCCTCTGGGCCCCGCAGCTGGGCTGCTTCGGCGTGCAGCGGATCCACATGCTCCGCGACGTGCTCATCCTCGCCGGCGCCGGTGTCGGCGGCGGTTCCCTGAACTACGCCAACACGCTCTACCGGCCGCTCAAGCCCTTCTACCAGGACTCGCAGTGGGCGCACATCACCGACTGGGAGTCGGAGCTGGCGCCCTACTACGACCAGGCCACCAAGATGCTCGGCGTCATCGAGCAGCCCTCGGAGACCCCGCACGACGTGGTGATGAGGCAGGTCGCGGCGGACATGGGCGTGGCCGACACCTTCCACCGCACGCCCGTCGGCGTGTACTTCAACGAGCCCGGCCGCACCGACGCCGACCCGTTCTTCGGCGGCGCGGGACCGGCCCGCACCGGCTGCACCGAGTGCGGCGCCTGCATGACCGGCTGCCGGGTCGGGGCGAAGAACACGCTGGTCAAGAACTACCTCTACCTCGCCGAGAAGCAGGGCGCGGAGATCTTCCCGCTCACCACGGTCAACCGGCTCGGCAAGGGCCGCGACGGGCGCTGGCGGATCGCGACCTCGCGCACCGGCGCCAAGCTCAACCGCAAGCCGAAGATCTTCAGCGCCGACCAGGTCGTGGTCGCCGCCGGGACGTGGGGCACGCAGAACCTGCTGCACCGCTGCGTCGACAACGGTGACCTGCCGAAGCTGTCGAAGAAGCTGGGGACGCTGACCCGCACCAACTCCGAGGCGATCATCGGCTCGCAGGTCGCGAAGATCGACCCGGAGCGGGATTTCTCCACCGGCGTGGCCATCACGTCGTCGTTCCACCCGGACGAGGACACCCACATCGAGCCGGTCCGCTACACCAAGGGCGCCAACGCGATGGGTCTGCTGCAGATCCCGGCGACCCGCGGCGGGCGGGGCTCGCGCTGGAAGCAGCTGGGCAAGTTCCTGCGGGAGAACCCGAAGCTGTCGCTGCGGATGCTGTCGGTGCGCGGCTGGAGCGAGCGCACGGTGATCCTGCTGGTCATGCAGAGCCTCGACAACTCGCTGACGACCAGCGTGAAGCGGTTCCTCGGCAAGCGGCTGCTGACCTCGAAGCAGGGGCACGGTGCGCCGAACCCGAGCTACATCGAGGCCGGCGAGCAGGCCAACGAGCTGGTCGCCGAGAAGATCGGCGGGATCTCCGGCGGCACCTGGGGCGAGATGTTCGACATCCCGATGACCGCGCACTTCCTCGGCGGCTGCGCGATCGGCGACAGCCCGGACGCGGGCGTCATCGACCCGTACCACCGCGCCTGGTCCTACCCGGACCTCTCGATCGTCGACGGCTCGGCGGTCAGCGCCAACCTCGGCGTCAACCCGTCCCTGACGATCACCGCCCAGGCCGAGCGAGCCTTCGCCCTCTGGCCCAACAAGGGCGAGGCCGACACCCGCCCGGACCAGTCCGAGTCCTACCGCAAGGTCACCCCGGTCGAGCCCAAGTCCCCGGCGGTCCCGCCAACGGCCCCCGCGGCCCTCCAGCTCCCGCTCGTCTGACGTCGTCGCCGAGGTGACGCGATTTCAATGGAAGTCGGGAACCCGATTTCAATGGAAATCGGGTTCCCGACTTCCATTGAAATCGCGTCCTCCGGGGTGGGCCGCGGGTGGTGGAAGTCCGGGGCGATGCGGTTGTGGCCTTCGTTACCTGCGACAATGTGCGGACCAGTGCGATGGCCAAGGAGGTCGGCGACCACGTGTCCGGTTCCGCAAGCAACAGCGCCACAGGGCCTGTTCTCGTTGTCGACTACGGCGCCCAGTACGCCCAGCTGATCGCTCGGCGGGTGCGCGAGGCGCAGGTGTACTCCGAGGTCGTCCCGCACGACACCCCGGTGTCGGAGATGGTCGCCCGCGATCCCGCGGCGATCGTGCTGTCCGGTGGTCCTTCCAGCGTGTACGCCGAGGGCGCGCCGCAGGTGGACCCGGAGCTGTTCAACGCGGGCGTCCCCGTCTTCGGCATCTGCTACGGCTTCCAGGCGATGACCTCCGCGCTCGGCGGCACCGTCGAGCACACCGGCACCCGCGAGTACGGCCGCACCGAGGTCGAGATCAGCGGTGACGGCGGGCGGTTGCACAACGACCTGCCCGGCCACCACCCGGTGTGGATGAGCCACGGCGACTCGGTCAGCAAGGCCCCCGAGGGCTTCCAGGTCACCGCCGGTACCAAGGACACCCCGGTCGCGGCCTACGAGAACGTCGAGCGCCGCCTCGCGGGCGTCCAGTACCACCCCGAGGTGGTGCACTCCCCGCACGGTCAGGAGGTGCTGCGCCGCTTCCTGCACGAGATCGCCGGTGTCCGCCCGCAGTGGACGACCTCGTCGATCGTGGACGACACCGTCGCCGCGATCCGCGAGCAGATCGGTGACCGCCGGGCCATCTGCGGCCTCTCCGGCGGCGTGGACTCCGCCGTCGCCGCCGCGCTCGTGCAGCGCGCCATCGGTGACCAGCTGACCTGCGTGTTCGTCGACCACGGTCTGCTGCGGGCCGGTGAGCGGGCGCAGGTCGAGCGCGACTTCGTCGCCGCGACCGGCGTCAAGCTGGTCACCATCGACGCCGTCGACCGGTTCCTGGGCGCGCTGGCGGGGGTCACCGACCCCGAGGAGAAGCGCAAGATCATCGGCCGCGAGTTCATCCGCGTCTTCGAGCAGGCCGCCCGCGACCTGCAAGCCGAGGCCGGTGCGGCAGGCGAGCAGATCGACTTCCTGGTGCAGGGCACCCTCTACCCGGACGTGGTGGAGTCCGGCGGCGGCTCGGGCGCGGCCAACATCAAGAGCCACCACAACGTGGGCGGACTGCCCGACGACCTGCAGTTCGCGCTGGTCGAGCCGCTGCGCGCGCTGTTCAAGGACGAGGTCCGCCGGGTCGGCCTGGAACTGGGCCTGCCCGAGACGATCGTGCACCGGCAGCCGTTCCCCGGCCCCGGCCTGGGCATCCGCATCATCGGCGAGGTCACCGCGGACCGGCTGGAGACGCTGCGCGCCGCCGACGCGATCGCCCGCGAGGAGCTCACCGCCGCCGGCCTGGACCGCGACATCTGGCAGTGCCCGGTGGTGCTGCTGGCCGACGTCCGCTCCGTCGGCGTGCAGGGCGACGGCCGCACCTACGGCCACCCCGTCGTGCTGCGCCCGGTCTCCAGCGAGGACGCGATGACCGCCGACTGGACGCGGCTGCCCTACGACGTGCTGGAGCAGATCTCCACCCGCATCACCAACGAGGTCCCCGACGTCAACCGCGTGACCCTGGACGTCACGTCCAAGCCGCCGGGCACCATCGAGTGGGAGTGACGGTTTTACCCCTCTGTGGTCGTTCTGCTTGGCGGTGCGGGTAGCGGAACCTCAGACGCCTTCTGGCTCCGGGATCCGAGGCTTGTGTATGCCAATACACGACACGTCGGCTGTCCTCCCCGGAAGACGTCTGAGAACCCGCGGCGGTGCAAGCGTCTTAGGTGGGGTGCTGAGAAAGCCGCTTCGCCGCTTGCCTGACGTGAAGAAGGGCCCCTCTGACCTGGTCAGAGGGGCCCTTTTCAGGTTCGGCTCACTGCTCGACCTTGACCCAGTCGATCAGGTAGCGGGCCGTTCCGGCCTTGATCTTGTCGACGCTCTCCTGCGGCAGGCCCGGGTAGGGCTCCGTGACGCCGTTGACGTTCTGCGGGTACTGACCGCCGGTGGCGAAGTTCAGGATCATGTACTGCGGGTCGTCGAAGACCCAGGTCCAGCCGTTGGCGTCGAACTCGGCCTTGGTCACCTGGTAGGTCTGGGTGTCGTCGACGAAGAAGGTGAAGCCCTCCGGCGTCCAGTCCACCCGGTAGGTGTGCCAGTCGGCCGGGTCCTTGCCCTCGAAGTTCTGCTGGTGGGTGATCGGGGTGTCGCCGTTGTACTCGGGGCCGTGCATCGCCGAGCTGGTCCACGGCTCGCCGACGTGCTCCATCACGTCGACCTCGCCGCACTCCGGCCACGGCTTGCCCTCGTTGATGCTGGTGCCCAGCGACCACCACGCCGGCCACAGGCCCGAGCCGGTGGCGTTCTCCGGCAGCTTGATGCGAGCCGAGTAGCTGCCGTAGGTGAACTCGAACTTGTCCTCGGTCTTCACCCGCCCGGACACGAAGTCGTAGGTGCCGCCGTCGGGCGCCTGGAAGCCCTGCTGGTAGCGCGGGTGCAGCGCGAGCGCGCCGTTCTGGGCGCCGGTGCCGCTGTCGTCGTGGTCGATGTAGATCGTCTCGGGCGAGTCGACGTAGGCCTGCTGCTCGTTGTTGACGGTCCCGAAGTTCTCACCGGTCACCTCGACCTGCCACTTCGAGCGGTCGAGCTCGCTGCCGGAGAAGTCGTCGAAGAAGACCTCCGCGCGCGGCTTCGCGTCCTTCGGCGCCTCAGCCGGGTTCGCGCCCGCCGCCGCGGACGGCAGCGAGACGAACAGGGCGAGCACGGCGCCGCCTGCGAGCAAGCGGTTCCTGGTCATGGCCAGCTCCTTGCGGGGATGTTGGGAGCAACGCTGTTCGGATCGATCAAGACCGCAGTATCAGCAGACCGGAGCCGCGCTCGGTGGAGGTTGTCGTGTTTTGGAAAGGGTGCAGGAGATGCGATCGGTGAGGAACGGGAAAAATTCCCGGAAATCCTCAACGCGATCGCGAAAGTGCTGGTGGAACTGGCAAATTCACTCCGCTCGACGACGCAGCGACGCCACCAGCAGCACGACGCCGACGATCACCGCGACCCCGGCGAGGATCCACTGCAGGAAGCTCGACAGGTCGAGCGCGACGGTGGCCGTGATGATCAGCGCGATGGCGCCTGCGACAAGCAGGATCGGGTCGGGGCCCTCGTAGGGCGTGGTCTCGTCAGTCACGGACGACCTCCACGTTTCCGGTGCCCACCGCTGCGTTGAGCACGAGTTTGCCGCCACCGAGCCCGTCCGGGCCCTCGTCGGTGACGGACCGCTGCAGGTCCTGGCCGTTGGCGTGCCGGCCCAGGCAGGTGAGTTCGCCGACCTCGGCGTCGCAGTGCGCCGTCACGTCCACAGTGGAGGGAACGCGGATCAGGACCTTGCCCGCGCCGACGTTCGCGGTGGTCTCCACGACCTGGCCGGTGCTGATCCGCAGATCCGACAGGTCCAGCTCGACGGTCCCGGCGGTGCGGTCGTAGCTCGACAGCACGTCGGTGGTCTCGATCGGCGCGACCCGCAGGTCGCCCACGCTCAGATCGCCGTTGAACCGGTACTCGTCGGCGAACGAGGCGATCAGGGCGAACATCGCCAGCGGCACCGCGAACAGGATCGGCCAGCGCCCCACGTGCAGGAACGCGCCGATCACCATCGCCGCGCCGAGCACGCCCAGGCCCGCGGCCGCCGCCGGAGCGCCCCCGGCGCCCGAGCCCGCGACCACGACCGCGGCCAGGAACGCCGCGAGCAGCGCGACCGGGTTGAACCACCGGTACCGCCGCGACCTCGGCTCCGGCGGTTCGGGCTCGGAGGGCTCCGGCAGGTCCCACGCGAACGGTGCCGCGCCAAGCGGGTCCCACGCGGGCGGGGTCTGCGGCTCCGCCGCGGCACCGGGGTAGACCCAGGTGTTCTCGCCGGTCGGAGTCGCTTGCGGCGGCGGGTTCGACGTCCCGGTCACCTGGCGGTCGCCCTGGTTGCGGTGCAGGAGGTACAGCGCGACCGGACCGGCCGCCAGCCCCAGCACCGCCATCGAGCTGATCATCCACATCAGGCTCGGGAACAGCAGGAGCACCAGCACCACCACGATCCACGTCGCGGTGGGTTCGCGGCTCGGCGTCGTCTGGCCGGGCAGCGGTGGCGCCTCCTTCGGGAACAGCAGCCAGCCCAGCATGTAGAGGACGATCCCGGCTCCGCCGTAGCAGGCGAGCACCACGAAGGCGACCCGCACGAGGATCGGGTCGACGCCGTAGCGGCGCGCGATCGCCGCCGACACACCCGCCGCCTTCGACCCGCTGCGCGGCCGGACCGGGCGGGTGGCCCAGAAGTCGCGCAGGGTGGCGTCGACGCCACCGGATTGCTGCGTGCTGTTCATGCCGACCACTATCCGACCCGGCGCACCTCCCGGGAATCCGGGAGTCCCCTGAGACCACCCCCGGTCCCGGGCTCCGCCGCCTCCCGGGGGGTGGGAAGTTTTCATGAAAACTTCGATCTCCCACCGCACGTCGGGAACGGCCCTCCGAGAGTTCTTCGAACAGGTCAACCGGGTGGTGGTCCGTTCGGGGACGGGGAAGTTCTCATGAAAACTTCCCCACCCCACGTCGACCGGAACGGGCGTCGAGAGGCCACCAAGTCGATCGTCGTCCGGGAGCTCGGTGGGGAGCTCGTCAGGAAGACGATCCCACCCCCGGGTAGGTCAGGGGACGTCCCTGATGCCCCGGGGGTCTCGACCGTGTGACCATCGAAAACGTGACGGCCCCCGACGACCAGAACCCCTCGCAGCCCCCGCAGCACGCGCCGCGCAAGGTGAATCCGATGCGGACCGACCCGCGGATGCGCCGAGGCGGTGAGCCCACCGAGCGGATGCTGCCCGTGCTCCCGCAGCTGCACCGGACCCGCGACGGGCGGTTGCTGGCCGGGGTGTGCGCGGGCGTGGCCGAGCACCTGGGCGTCCGGGTGCTGTGGGTGCGGATGACCTTCGCGGTGCTGTCGGCTCTCGGTGGCGCAGGGATCCTCGGGTACGCGCTGCTGTGGGCGTTCGTGCCGCAGGGCGGCGGATCGCGCCCGGCGACGAAACGGGAGTGGCAGCAGGGCTTCGGGATCGTGCTGCTCGGCGTCGGCGCGCTGGCCGCCTTCGGCGCCGTGCTGTCGATGCCGACGTGGCTGACGGTCCCGCTGGTGGTGGCCCTGGTGGGGGCGGCGGTGGTGTGGCGGGAGGCCGACGACTCACAGCGCCGCCGCTGGCGGCAGGGCGCCCGCTCCGGGGTCGCGGGCGCCCTGCTCGGCTCGGGCGCGCGCAGCGCCTGGATCCGGGTGATGTCCGGTGCCGCGCTGGTGGTCGTCGGCATGGCGCTGCTCGTCGGCAGCACCACCTCGCTGGACGCGCTGCCGACCGGGCTGCTGGCCTCCGGCGCCACGCTCGTCGGCGTCGCCGTGCTCACCGTGCCCTGGTGGGTGCGGATGATGCGCGACCTCAACGTCGAGCGCTCCAGCCGAATCCGGTCCCAGGAGCGCGCCGAGATCGCCGCGCACCTGCACGACTCGGTGCTGCAGACGCTGGCCCTGATCCAGAAGCAGGCCGGTTCCGAGCGCGAGGTCCGCAGGCTCGCCCGGGGTCAGGAGCGCGAGCTGCGCGGTTGGCTCTACGGCCCCGACGGCTACGGCGCGGCCGGGGACAGCGCGGGAACATCCGAGGAGGCGGAGAAGGCGACCTTCGCCGCCGAGGTGGCCCGCATCTGCGGCGAGGTGGAGGACCACTTCGCGATCACCGTGCAGCAGGTCGTCGTCGGCGACTGCGAGGTCGACGACCGGCTCACCGCGCAGCTCAACGCGGCCCGCGAGGCGCTGGTCAACGCGGCCAAGCACGCCGGGGTCCGCGAGGTCAGCGTCTACGCGGAGGTCGAACCCGAGCTGGTGTCGGTGTTCGTGCGCGACCGGGGCGCCGGGTTCGACCCGGACCAGGTCCCCGAGGACCGGCACGGGCTCGCCGACTCCGTGCGCGGCCGCGTGCAGCGGCACGGCGGCAAGGTCAAGGTGCGCACCTCGCCCGGTCAGGGCACCGAGGTCGCGATGGAAATGCCCAGGTCGGCGGCGTGAGGCGTAGCCTGCCTGGGGAAACGACGTTTTCGGAGGATGTTGTGACCGGTGAAGCCACCGAGGATCCGGGCTCGGTCCGGGTGTTCCTCGTCGACGACCACGCGCTGTTCCGCGCCGGTGTCCGCGCCGAGCTCGCCGCCGCCGACGGCGTCGAGATCGTGGGTGAGGCGGGCTCGGTCGCCGAGGCGGTGGCCGGCATCGGCCACTACCGGCCCGAGGTGGTGCTGCTCGACGTCCACATGCCCGACGGCGGCGGCGCCGAGGTGCTGCGGCAGGTCCGCGCCCGCTCCGGCGACGACAAGGGCGAGATCGTGTTCCTGGCCCTGTCGGTCTCCGACGCGGCCGAGGACGTGATAGCGGTGATCCGCGGCGGCGCCCGCGGCTACGTCACCAAGACGATCTCCGGGCGCGAGCTGGTCGACGCCATCACCCGGGTCAAGGCCGGCGACGCCGTGTTCTCGCCCCGGCTGGCGGGATTCGTCCTCGACGCCTTCTCCGAGGGGCCCAACGCCGCGCCGGTCGGCGATCCCGAGCTGGACCTGCTCACCCGCCGCGAGCGCGAGGTGCTGCGCCTGCTCGCCCGGGGCTACGCCTACAAGGAGATCGCCTCCGAGCTGTTCATCTCGGTCAAGACCGTGGAGACCCACGTCTCCAGCGTCCTGCGCAAGACGCAGCTCTCCAACCGCTACGAGCTCTCCCGCTGGGCCTCCGACCGCCGCCTGGTGTGACGGTCGGGGGCGCGTCACTTCATCGGGTGGTTCCGGGCGAGGTCGGCGTAGAGCTCCGACGCTCGCGCGAAGCTGCGGCCCGCGCGGGTGAGCAGCGCCGGCGCGCCCGGGGTCTTGCGGTGCGTGAGGGCGACGCCGAGCAGCACCACGACCATGCCGAGGATGACTCGGAGCGGGAGCTGCTCGCCCAGCAGGAGCCAGCCGAGCAGGACCGAGAAGATGGGCATCACGTAGGTGACCGTGGAGGCCGTGGTGGCGCCTTCGTCGCCGATGAGCCGGTAGTTCAGGGCGAAACCGATGCCGGTGCCGACCACGCCCAGGGTGAGGACGGCCAGCAGCGCCACCGGCTCCCAGTGCACCATCCGCAGCCCGTCGAGGGGCAGCGCGAGCACGGAGAACCCGATCGCGGCGGTGAGCTGCATGCTCGCCAGCGCCAGCGGCGGTGTGCCGCGCCCGGTGATGAACCGTCCTGTGTAGACGAATCCGATGCCGTAGCTGGCGGACGCCGCGACGCACGCGAGCACGCCCCAGCCCAGCATCCCGCCGCCCTGCCACGGCGCGAAGATGACCAGCACGCCGAGGAATCCGAGCAGCAGGCCCGCGGCGCGGCGCGGTGGCAGCGCCTCCCGGCCGGCGAGCAGGCCGAACAGCACCGTCCACAGCGGTGTCGTCGCGTTGAGCACTCCGGCCAGCCCGGACTCGACGGTCTGCTCGCCGACGGCCAGCAGCACCCACGGCAGGGCGTTGGCGAACACCGCGGCGACGGCGACGTGCCGCCACAGGACGCGGTCGCCGGGGATGCGCAGGCCGCGCACCGCGCAGATCGCCAGCAGCGTGAGCGCGCCCAGCACGATGCGGGCCAGCGCGATCTGCGTCGGTGACAGGGCTTCCAGACCGAGCTTGATCAGCAGGAAGCTCGCTCCCCAGAACAGCGCGAGCGCGCCCAGCCGCAGGTAGCTGGTCGGGTTGTTCATGATCACTCCCCAGAGTCGTCGAAGCCGGTTCACCGAAGTGGTACGACCAGCTTGCGGAACCCGAGGTGTAAGGAAAAGCGAATTAATCTCAACGAACGTGTAAGCAATCCTGTATCGTTGGTGGCGTGCTCGACGTCAGGCGGATGCAGGTCCTGCGCGCGGTGGTCACCAGCGGTTCGGTGAGCGCTGCCGCGTCCAACCTCGGCTTCACCCCCTCGGCCATCAGCCAGCAGCTCTCCACGCTGGAGAAGGAGGCCGGGACGCCGCTGCTGGAGAAGGTCGGGCGCGGGCTGCGCCCGACCCCGGCGGGCACGCTGCTGGCCGAGCGCGCCGGGCGGATCGCCGAGCTGCTGGGCGAGACCGAGGCCGAGCTCGCCGACATCCGGGCCGGTCGCACCGGCCTGCTGCGGCTGCGGTTCTTCACCACCGCCGCCGTCGGCCTGATCCCGCAGGCCGTGGCCAAGTTCCGCGCCGAGCACCCGGAGGTGCAGCTGGACCTGCAGCTGCAGGAGGCGGGGCTGCTCGACGACGTCGAGGCCGGGGAGGCGGACCTGGCGGTCATCGTGCTCGGCGAGTCGGTGCCGGAGCGGCGCGGGGTGCGGCTGGTGCACCTGGCCGACGACCCGTACCGGGTGGTGCTGCCCGGCTCGCACCCGCAGGTCGACCAGGGGAGCGTCGACATGGCCAAGCTGGCCCACGACTCGTGGATCAACAGCTCGGTCACCGACGGCGGGATCTGCTCCCGGCTGCTCGAAGACGCCTATGCCAGCGCCGGTTTCACGCCGCGCGTCGTGGTCGAGACCGACAGCACCTACTCCGCGCAGAGCTTCGTCGCCGCGGGGATGGGGATCGCATTGGTGCCGCGGCTCGGGCTCGACGTCGTGCACCCGGGCGTGGAGGTCCGCGCGGTCACCAACCCGGAGCCGACCCGCCACCTCCACCTCGCCGTCCGCGAAGCCGTCGCCGACCTCCCCGCCGCCCGCTCCCTCCAGCACTGCCTCCACGAAGTGGCCCAGAAGTGACCTGACGCAGAAGCGCCCCGCTGTAGAAGCGCCCCGCCGTGGAAGTGGGCTGAAGCGGAAGCGGGCTGGCGCGGAAGTGGGCTGACGCGAAGGTGGGGTTGTCGTGCTCTGGAGTGGGGCAGTTTTAGTGAGAACTGTCCGGGCATAACGGACATCGATCATGGACGGTTTTAATTAAAACTGTCCCCTGCCCACCATCGTCGACACCGCGCTGGACCACCGCAGCGAGGAGGGGCTTCCCCGGGGGTTCGGAGGAGCCCCTCCTCGGGTGGTCAGCGCCTGTTGTCGGTGTTGATCAGGGCGTCGCCGTCGGTGTTGGCGACCATGCCCAGGACGTGCATCTCGACGCTCTTGTTGCCGTCCTTGGTGAACTGGAGCGTGACCACGACGTTGGCGCCGGACTGCATCGGCTCGCCGATGATCTTGACGTCGTCGATCTGCTTCCAGAACGCCTCGTAGCGCTCCTTGCCCTGGGACTGCAGGCTCGGCCCGAGCAGCTCCCAAGCCTCGTCGAGGTCGTCGGGCACCAGGTTGTAGTACTTCTTGACCGCGGCGACCAGCTTCTCCTTGGTCACCTGCTTCTTGGTGCTCGTCGCGCTCGACGTCGGAGCCCGGCTGCTGGTCGTCGGGGCCGCCGAGGACGTCGGGGTAGCCGAGGTCGTCGGGGCCGGCGCGGCCGTCGGGACCGGTTTCGGAGCGGGGGCCGGAGCCGCGCCCTTGTCCTGCGAACCGGAGCCGAACGCGTTCGCGGCCAGCACGCCCACCAGGACCGCCACCACGATCGCCACGATCCACAGCGCCACCTGCTTGCCGCCGCGGCGCGGCGCGGCGGCCGCCACCGGGGCAGCGCCGCCGACGCGGGTGGGCGGGCTCGCCCCGCCCATGCCTGCGCCGGCCATCCCGCCGCCCTGGTAGGCCATCGTGGGCGAGCCGGTGGGCGGAGGCGGTGCGGGCGCCTGCTGCTGGCGCTGCCAGCCCGCACCGGCGCCCGGGGACGCGCTGGGCACCGGACGGCCGTCGAGCACGGCCTGCAGCAGGTCGCGGGTGTGCGCCATCGTCGGCCGGTCCACCGGATCCGGGCACAGCATCTGCATCAGCACCGGCGTCATCGGCCCGGCCTGGCGCGGCGGCTCGAACTGACCGCGCGCGACCCGGTGCAGCAGGCTGATCGCGTTCTCGTCGGTGCCGAACGGCGGACCGCCCTCGATCGCCGCGTACAGCGTCGAGCCCAGCGAGAACACGTCCGAGGCCGGTGCCGGGTCGCGGCCCAGCGCGACCTCCGGGGCCAGGTAGGCGGGGGTTCCCGCGAGGATGCCGCTCTTGGTGACCGCGACGTCGCCGATCGCCCGGGAGATGCCGAAGTCGGTGATCTTGGCGAGGTCGTTCTCGCCGAGCAGGATGTTCCCGGGCTTGAGGTCGCGGTGGACGATGCCGGCCATGTGCGCGGCGGCCAGCGCACCGGCCACCTGCACGCCGATCCGGGCCACCCGCATCGGCGGCTGCACGCCCTGCTCGTCGATGACGGCGGCGAGGCTGGTCGAGGGCAGGTACTCCATGACCAGCACGGGCTGGCCCTCGTCCTCGGCCACGTCGAACACGACGATGGCGTTCTGGTGCTGGAGGCGGGCGGCGATGCGGCCTTCGCGCATCGACCTCTGCCGCGCTTCCTCGGTCTCCTCGGGGGTGTAACCGGGCTGCAGCAGCAGTTGCTTGACGGCGATCGTGCGGTGGAGGCGCTCGTCGACGGCCTTCCACACCACGCCCATGGCGCCGCTGCCGATCTTTTGCTGCAAGCGGTACCGGCCCGCGATCAAACGACCTTCGGCGCTCACCGGTGTCTCCTGGTACTGGTTCGCCCCACGGGGCTCGCCTGTCTGAGGACTGCCTGTTTTCTCGTTAGCGATGAGGACGGACCGGACTCCCCGCTGCCGGCTTCACCCGACGGTGTCACGCCCGCAGCCACGTTACTGGGCGGCCCACTCCGGGCGGCACCCCGGGGCCGGAATGCGCCTGCGGCCGGGACGCTCACCTGGTGATGAGCATCCCGGCCGCAGGGCGTCGAGACGATCGCCGACTACCTCACTGGGTGGTGATGCTGCCGGACTGGCTCGTCGTGGTGCTCGTCGGCTTGCTGGAGGTCTGCTCGGCGCTCGACGTCGGCTGCTCGGTCGACGTGGGCTCCTCGCTCGACGTCGTCGGCTCCTCCGCCGAGGTCGTCGGTTCCTCCGTGGAGGTCCTCGTCGGCTTCTTGCTCGTCGTCGTCTCCTCCGACGTCGTCTCCGGCGGCGGCGCGGGGGCCTGCGGAGCCTCGGACTGCTGGTTGGCCGGCTGCGGCGGCGGTGCCTGCGGCCGCAGCGCGGAGGTGACCAGCACCGCGATCACCGCGACGGCGACCAGCGCGATCGCCGAGATGATCACCGGCCGCTTGCTGCTGCGCCGCGGCTCCTCGTAGACCGCCGAGTCGGCGCGCGGATCGGCACCCATGTACGACGTGGCGTCCTCGTAGGGGCGCTCCGTGTACGGGTCGTCCTCGTAGTAGGCGACGGTGGTGCCCGCGGCGGCGCCCGCGCCCATCACGCTCGTCGCCTCTTCCGGGGTCTCCGGGGCCAGCGCGGGCGGGATCGGGGCGGCCATCGTCGGGATGGAGTTCACCGAGCCGCCGTCGGCCACGGCCTGCAGCATCTCGCGGGACTGCGCCATGTCCGGCCGGTCCTGCACGCGGGCGGCCATCATCGCCATCAGCGGCTGGGCCATCGGGCCCGCCTGCTGCGGCGGCTCGATCTTGCCCGCGGCCACCGCGTGCAGCAGCGCCAGGGTGTTCTCGTTGAGACCGAACGGCGGGTGCCCCTCGATGGCCGCGTAGAGCGTCGCGCCCAGCGAGAACACGTCGGAAGCCGGCGTCGGCTCCTGACCCATCGCCACGTCCGGCGACAGGTAGGCGGGCGTGCCCGCGAGCATGCCGGTCTTGGTGACCTGCACGTCGCCCTGCGCCCGGGAGATGCCGAAGTCGGTGATCTTCACCTGGCCGTTGTCGCCGAGCAGGATGTTGCCCGGCTTGATGTCGCGGTGCACGACACCGGCCGCGTGCGCGGCGCCGAGCGCCGACGCGACCTCCGCGCCGATCCGCGCCACCTCGCGCGGCGGCAGCGGCCCGTGATCGGACATCATCGCGGCCAGGCTCGTCGACGGCAGGTACTCCATGACGAGGACCGGCTGGCCCTCGTCCTCGGCCACGTCGTACACCGAGATCGCGTTCGAGTGCTGGAGCCGGGCCGCGATCCGGCCCTCTCTCATTGCCCGTTGCCGCGCTTCCTCGGCTTCACCCGGATCCAGACCGGGCTGCAACAGCAACTGCTTGACCGCAACGGTGCGGTGCAGGCGCTCGTCAACACACTCCCACACCACGCCCATCGCGCCACTGCCGATGCGTCGCTGCACCCGGTAGCGTCCGGCGACCAGGCGACCTTCGTCGCTCACCGACGTCTCCCCGTACTGCTATCGATGCCCAGCGGTGCCACCGCCCGGAGTTCCGGACGCCGTCCCACCGAACACCGGCGGATTAGGGCGGACCGGCATCGGCCCCCCACAAGTACACGTTTCCAGCACGACCCGGGTTGCCACCGAACCGCGATACGGCAGCCTAGCCGACGCCGTGCGGGCGTAGGTCCGAAGTCGAAAAGATCGGTACGACCTGTTTCGACCCGGTGCCGTCCGATCCGGACGCCCGGGTGACCCGGGCAGTTCGCCCAGCTGTTTGCGCTGGTGATCCGGATCTGCGCCGTCCGGTGCCGTTGAGCTCATGACCCTCGGCACCGACCGGCTCACGCCACGGTACCGGCGGCGGCGTTCCTGGTGGGCGGGGGTGGCGGTGGTGACGGGTCGTTGCCGCATTGTTGTGCACCCCCCGCGGCCGGTCGGCTCAGCCGGGCGGCAGCTGGTGCGCGCTGCGCAGCTCGGCTCCGACGATGCGCGGCAGCGGCCCGGGGGAGACGTGCAGGTGCTGGTCGAGGAGCACCCGGCGGCCGTCCGGGTAGACGGCCTCGACCTGAGCCGACACCGACGCGTCGGACTCCCTCCGCAGGCCCACGACGCGCACCGCGCTGACGGCCTCCCACGCCCGGCGCAGCTCCTCGGCCTGCCCGAGCTCGGGCGCGATGAGTTCGCCGAGCCGGTCCGGGGCGTCCTGGGCGCGGCGGTAGAAGTCCTCGACGAGGCCGATGGTGGTCTCGGCGCTGCCCGCGGCCGGGTTGGCCAGGTGCGCGTTGTCCGGTTCGGCGGCGACGACGGCGCTGCTTCCCTCGGTGGCGGCGTTGAAACCGCCGTTGTCGTGGAACGGCCACGCGGCCTGCAGCACCAGGTCCGGGCGCAGCGCCAGGGCGCCGCTGATGGCCGCGGCGGAGTCGGTGGGGCGCGGCAGCTGCGCGGGCTTGGCCATGACCAGGGCGCCCGCTCCAGCGGCGGAGACCAGCAGGAGCACGCCGAGCACGGCCAGCGCGACCAGCCCGCCCAGCGGCGGCGAGGCGGAGGTGAGGTCGGGGCGCTCGTCGAGGTCACCGGCGAGCAGGCCCTGCTCGGGGGCGTGCGGTCCGCGCCGGATCAGCTCGGCGACCGTGACGGTGTCGCCGAGCCCCGGGTCGCTGAGATCGCTGGGGTGGTCGTCCACGGCCTGAAGACGTACCCGCCTGCTGCGGTCAGGGGAAGACTTCGCGCAGGAATCACCGGATGGGGTGGCACCGAAGATCACGAACGGAGTAGTCGATCACGATCCGTGGTCACGAGAGCTGCTCGTCGGACGCGATCAGCGGGCGATCGGCCATCTCGTAGCGCAGCACGCGGCGCTCGGTGCGCTGCGAGCCGTCGGGGAGCGTCAGCCGCAGCGCGTGCGTGGTGCTGGTGGGCGTCACGTAGACCTCCGTGACCTCGACCTTCGTCGCGTGCGAGTAGCGGGCGGCGAAGGACTCGTAGCCCTCCTCGCGCAGCCGACCGGTGGTCAGGGCGTAGGCGCCCGGCAGGTCGCCCGCGGCGATCGCGTCGTAGTACTGCTCGCTGCTGCGCTGCATCCCCTCGGTGTCGGTCAGCTTCAGCAGCTGCGGCGCCTCGGTGGTGGGCGGCCTGCTCGTGGTCGGCGGGCTCGGGACGTCCGCGCCGGGAACGCCGCCGCCCGGCGCCTCCGGCAGGTCGTCGCTCGCCTCCTCGCCGGGATCCGGGGTCGCGGTGCCGGTCGGCAGCGGGCCCGCGGCCAGGCGGTTCGGGCTGCTCGGCGGCCGCGGCGCGGCACCCGAGGTCGTGGGCCGGGTGGGGTCGCCGGTGAGGAAGTACGGGTCGCGCAGCAGCGGGGGGTAGGCGCCGCCGCGCGGCATGCTCGGCAGGTCCAGGCCCTCGATGCGGGTGGTGTGGCTGGACACGAGCGTCGTGGCGAACACCAGACCGCCCAGCGCCGCCACCGACGAAGCGATGGCGAACCAGGCCGCGCGGCGCCACGACCGCGGCGGCGTCACCGAGGCGGGCACCATGCCGAGGTCGAACTTGTGCAGCCCGCCCACGGGCGCGGTATCGATCAGCGGGTCGATCACCAGCCGTGGCGAGGAGTCCTCGGACGCGGTCCGCTGCGCGGGGACCGGAGCCCAGGCGGCTCCGGCGTCGGTCTTGCGATGCCGGCCAGGTGCCGGTTCCGGGGGTGGCGGCGGCCCATCGAGTGAGCCGCTCCAGCCGATGGTTCTGCCGCTGTGCATCGGAGTCTCGACTTCCTGCAAGTCGTGAGGGTTCACGGCGAGCTTCGCGTGAGGAAGATCGGTACTCCGAATGGAGCTCTTGATGCATCGAACGGGTGATATCAGCGCAGATCCACCCGGACGAACGTCACCGAAAGGCGCGTCCGACGTGCGGAGAGGTCAGAACTCGCCCTTGCGGAAGCGGCTCTGCGTGGTCCCCAGCGCCTTGAGCGACCCCGCGCCGCCGCCGAGCGCCAGCAGCGTCGCGAAGACGTCCGCGCCCACGCCACCGCTGCTGATCACCAGCGCCAGCAACGTGACGCCGAGGCCGACGCCCGCGACCGGGTAGCGCTTCTTGGCGAACTCGACGGCCGGCTGACCGCCGGGACGCTTCTTCGCAGCCGAGGTCAGCATCGCCAGATAACCCGCGTGCCCCGCCGCCGCGATCACCGCGGCGATCGTCACCAGGAGCGCGACCAGACCGATAACCATGCCCATGCCGACAGTCTGCTCCTTGACGAGGCATGTCCGATATGGGGGATCGCCCTGATTCCGGGATCGGTTCGAAAAGGTTGTGAATCAAGTCTGGTTTGAGATCGTCGTCACGCCTAGGTTCTGTCGCTATGAGCGAGCGAACCGGTCTCGATCTGAACGGCAAGCGGGTCCTGGTCACCGGGGCTGCCAGCGGTATCGGAGCCGCTGTGAGCAGGAGATTCGCCGCGGCGGGAGCCGAGGTGATCGCGGTCGACCGGAACGCCGATGCGGTCGCGGCGCTCGCCGACGAGCTGGGGGCGCGGGCCCGCGTCGTCGACCTCGCCGACCCGGACGACGCCGACGGCCTGGGCGAGGGTGCCGACGTCGTGGTCAACAACGCCGGGCTGCAGCACGTCGCGCCGCTGCACGAGTTCCCGACCGAGGTCTTCGGCACGATCCTGCGCGTCATGGTCGAGTCGCCGTTCCGCATCGTCCGCTCCGCCCTGCCGGGCATGTACCGCAGCGGGTGGGGGCGGGTCATCAACATCTCGTCGGTGCACGGGCTGCGGGCCTCGGCGTTCAAGAGCGCCTACGTCACCGCCAAGCACGCCATCGAGGGCCTGTCCAAGACGATCGCGCTGGAGGGCGCCTCCTACGGCGTCACCTCCAACTGCCTGAACCCGGGGTTCGTGCGCACCCCGCTGGTGGAGCGGCAGGTCGCCGAGCAAGCCCGGCTGCACCGGGTTCCCGAGGAGCAGGTCACCGAGGACGTGCTGCTGGCCCGAACCCCGGTGAAGCGGCTGGTCGAGCCGGACGAGGTCGCCGAGTTCGCCGCCTGGCTGTGCGGTCCCGGGACCACGTCGATCACCGGAGCGTCGCTGTCCATGGACGGGGGCTGGACGGCGAACTGACCCAGGTTTTCCCGAGGTGACCACGGCCCGTCAAGGAGGACGCCAGCCATGACAACCGAGCCCGCTCCCGCCAGATCCTCGACCACCCGGGTCGTGCTGGCGAGCCTCGTCGGCACCACCGTGGAGTGGTACGACTTCTTCCTCTACGGATCAGCCGCCGCGCTGGTGTTCAACAAGCTGTTCTTCCCGGCGGGCGACCCGCTGATGGGCACCCTGCTGGCGTTCATCACCTACGCCGTCGGCTTCGTCGCGCGGCCGCTGGGCGGGCTGGTGTTCGGCCACTTCGGCGACCGCATCGGCCGCAAGAAGCTGCTGGTGCTGAGCCTGGTCATGATGGGCGGCGCGACGTTCGCGATCGGCCTGCTGCCCACCTACCAATCGGTGGGCGTGCTGGCTCCGCTGCTGCTCACGGCCCTGCGGCTGATCCAGGGCTTCGCCATCGGCGGCGAGTGGGGCGGGGCGGTGCTCATCGTCTCCGAGCACGGGTCCGGCGACCGCCGCGGCTTCTGGGCGTCCTGGCCGCAGGCCGGGGTGCCGCTGGGCAACGTCTTCGGGACCGCGGTGCTGGCCGTGCTGGCGGCGGTGCAGTCCGACGAGGCGTTCATGGCCTGGGGCTGGCGGATCGCGTTCCTGCTCTCCGGCGTGCTGGTGCTGATCGGGCTGTGGGTGCGGTTGGCGGTGGCCGAGTCGCCGGTGTTCCTGGAGGCCCAGCGCAAGGCGCAGGAGGCCGGTGCCGAGCAGAAGCCGCCGATCCTGGAGGTGCTCAAGCGGTACCGGAGCGAGGTGCTGACCGCGATGGGCGCCCGGTTCGCCGAGAACGTCGTCTACTACGTGCTGACCTCGTTCGTGCTCACCTACGTGTCCACGTTCCTGGACCTGCCGCGCGGCGTGGCGCTCAACGCGGCGCTGATCGCCTCGGTGCTGCACTTCATCAGCATCCCGATCTGGGGCGCGCTGTCGGACCGGTTCGGGCGGCGGCCGATCTACCTGCTGGGCACGGTCGGCACGGGCGTGTGGGCGTTCTTCTTCTTCACGATGCTCGACACCAAGTCGTTCTGGGTGATCACCTTCGCGACCACCGTGGGCCTGGTGTTCCACGGCGCGATGTACGGGCCGCAGGCGGCGTTCTTCGCGGAGCTGTTCGGCACCCGGGTCCGCTACTCGGGGGCGTCGATCGGCTACCAGCTGGCGTCGATCGTGGCCGGGTCGCTGGCGCCGATCATCGCGACGGCGCTGCTGGCCGCGTTCGGCTCGTCGGTGCCGATCTCGATCTACGTGGCGCTGTGCTCGGTGGTGACGCTGTTCGCGGTGCTGCGCGCCCCGGAGACCCGGGAGCGCGACCTGGCCGCCGACCACGCGGTGTGACGACGCCGAAGGGCGCCTTCGACCAGGTCGGAGGCGCCCTTCGGGGTGTCAGGAGTGGCCCAGCCGACCCCGGCCGAGGCGGAGCAGGATCATGGCGATCTCGCGTCCCTCCGGCCCGAGCTCGCGGTAGCGGGCGAGCACGTCCATCTCGCGGTTGTAGACGATGCGCGGGCCGCCCGCGGCCATGCGGGCCTGCCCGACCTGCTGCGAGACCTCGGCGCGCCGCTTGATCAGGCGCAGGATCTCGGCGTCGAGGTAGTCGATCTCCTCGCGGAAGTTGGTGATGGCCTCCGCGGCGGCCTTCTCAGCCGAGGGCTTCTCGGACTGCGGTTGGTCACCGTCCACAGTGGCGTTCATCGGACGTATTCCTCCGGCTCCGGCCCCGTTCCCGTCCCGGAACGCGAAACGCCCCGAGTCCGAGGACTCCGGGGCGTCGTAGTGGTTTTCGTGCTCACGCAGCTACGGGCGCCGGAGTCCCGGGCCCGTAGAAAAACTCGTACTGCTGCGTCCGCACGACACCAGTCTGCCACAACCCGGACGACCGATCCACCACTCGGTCGTGGCGTCCCACGAGGTGGAATCCCTCACCCGGTCGAGGGGGCCTGGGCTTGATCGTGTTGCGAGCTCGGCAGATTCGGGGGCCGTCAGGGTGGTTCGGTAACGTTGTCAGGCGATGAGCACCCCTCTCGATCTCGAATTCCAGGGCGACGAGCCCGCGCAGCCCGCCCGCCGCTCCGGGCCGGACCCGGACGCGCTGCTGGCCGGGCTGAACCCGCAGCAGCGCGAGGCCGTGACGCACACCGGCTCGCCGCTGCTGGTCGTGGCCGGTGCCGGGTCGGGCAAGACGCGGGTGCTCACCAACCGCATCGCCCACCTGCTTGCCAGCGGCGCGCACCCCGGCCAGATCATGGCCATCACCTTCACCAACAAGGCCGCGGCCGAGATGAAGGAGCGGGTCGCCGACCTGGTCGGGCGCCGGGCCAACGTCATGTGGGTCTCGACGTTCCACTCGATGTGCGTGCGGGTGCTGCGCCGCGAGGCCAAGACGCTGGGCATGTCGTCGAACTTCTCGATCTACGACTCCGACGACTCCAAGCGTCTGATCACCCTGATCGCCCGCGAGCAGGACCTCGACTCCAAGCGCTACCCGGCGAAGACGCTGTCGATCCACATCTCGAACCTGAAGAACGAGCTGCTCACGCCCGAGGACGCCGCGCAGCAGGCGGGCAACGACGTGGAGCGCAAGGTCGCCCAGGTCTACGCCGCCTACCAGCGCAGGCTCGCCGAGTCCAACGCGATGGACTTCGACGACCTGATCATGCGCACGGTCGAGCTGCTGCAGCAGCACCCGGCGGTCGCCGAGTACTACCGCCGCCGCTTCCGCCACGTGCTCGTCGACGAGTACCAGGACACCAACCACGCGCAGTACGTGCTGGTCAGGGAACTGGTCGGGACGGAGCCGACGGAGAGCGGGGTGGAGCCGGCGGAGCTGTGCGTGGTCGGCGACGCCGACCAGTCGATCTACGCGTTCCGCGGCGCCACGATCCGCAACATCGAGGAGTTCGAGCGGGACTACCCGCAGGCCCGCAGCATCCTGCTGGAGCAGAACTACCGCTCCACGCAGACGATCCTGTCCGCGGCGAACGCGGTGATCAAGCGCAACCCGAACCGCCGCGACAAGCGGCTGTGGAGCGATGCGGGCGACGGCGAGCCGATCGTGGGCTACGTCGCCGACAACGAGCACGACGAGGCCGCCTTCGTCGCCGGTGAGATCGACCGGCTCGTCGACCAGGGCGAGGCCACGTTCAACGACATCGCGGTCTTCTACCGCACCAACAACCAGTCGCGCGTGTTCGAGGAGGTGTTCATCCGCCTCGGCCTGCCCTACCGGGTCGTCGGCGGGGTGCGCTTCTACGAGCGGCGCGAGGTCCGCGACGCCCTCGCCTACCTGCGGGTTCTCGACAACCCGGACGACACGGTGAGCGTGCGCCGGATCCTCAACGTGCCCAAGCGCGGCATCGGCGACCGGGCGGAGGCCGTGGTCGCGGTGCACGCCGAGCAGGAGCGGATCTCGTTCACCAGCGCCCTGCGCAGGGCCGCCGCCGGTAAGGTGCCGCTGCTCAACACGCGCGCCCGCAACGCGATCTCGGGCTTCGTGGAGCTGCTCGACGAGCTGAACCGGGTCGCCGCCGAGAACGACGTCGCCGAGACCCTCGACACCGTCCTGGAGCGCACCGGCTACCGGGGTGAGCTGGAGGCCAGCGACGACCCGCAGGACGCGACGCGGCTGGAGAACCTGACCGAGCTGATCACCGTCGCCCGCGAGTTCACCGAGGCCCGCGCGGGCGCGCCGCTGCCGGTGGACGCCGAGGCCTCGCCCTCGGCGGAGGCCGTGGTGTCCGGTGTCGGGCCCGACGAGGACGACGAGAACCCGATCGCCGACGACTCGCTGGCGGCGTTCCTGGAGCGCGTCTCGCTGGTCGCCGACGCCGACTCGCTGCCGGAGACCGGCGACGGCCTGGTCACGCTCATGACCCTGCACACCGCCAAGGGTCTGGAGTTCCCGGTGGTGTTCTCCGGCGGCTGGGAGGACGGCGTCTTCCCGCACACCCGCGCCCTGGGCGACCCGGCCGAGCTCGCCGAGGAGCGGCGGCTGGCCTACGTCGGCATCACCCGGGCCCGCCAGCGGCTGTACCTGTCGCGCGCCATGATGCGCTCGGCGTGGGGGCAGCCGATGACGAACCCGGCGTCGCGGTTCCTCACCGAGATCCCCGAGGAGCTGATGCACTGGCGCCGCATCGAGCCCGAGCGCGCCGCGCCGCAGGTCCGCAGCACGTGGGGCAGCCGCGGCGGCGGGGGCTTCGACCGCACCGGTGGGGACTCGGCTCAGGCGGGCCTGTCCGAGCGCGGCATGCGCAGCACCGGCATGAAGGGCTGGAAGGACACGGTCGCCCTCAAGCTCGAAGCCGGCGACAAGGTCACCCACGACAAGTACGGCCTCGGCACGGTCGTGGCCACCGACGGCGAGGGCCCCCGAGCCACGGCCACCATCGACTTCGGCACGGCCGGCACGGTCAAGCTCATGCTCATCGGCAGCGTCCCCCTCACCAAGCTCTGACCCCTGGTCCCTGGTCCCTGGTCCCGGGTGCCTGGTCCCGGATGGGCGCGCACGTCGCCTGGCGACAGTTTTAGCCATAATTGCGCATGATCAATGTCCGAAATGTCGGGACAATTATGGCTAAAACTGTCCACCGCCGGGGACCGTCGGGGCGGGGGAGCTCTCGGGTCAGGTCACCGCGCCGGGGCGGTTCGGGGTCGGGTCGTAGGCGCCCGTCGTGGTCGTGCGGTGGAGCCGGGTGCACGCCGCGAGGACGTCTTCGTGGGTGGTGTAGAGGGCGTTGACCCCGAAGCGGAGGACGTCCGGGGCGCGCATGTCGGCTATGACGCCCTCGGCGGCCAGGGCTTGGACGAGGCCGTAGGCGTGGGGGTGGCGGAGGGAGACCTGGCTGGCCCGGACGTCCGGGTTCGACGGGGTGATCGGGTCGAAACCCTCCGGCACCAGCAGGTCTTCCGCGCAGCGGAGGAAGAGGTCGGTGAGGGACAGGCTCTTCGCGCGGACCTGGGTGAGGTCGACGCCGTCGAAGGCGGTCAGGGCTGCTTCGAGGGCGAGCAGCGAGAGGATCGGCGGGGTGCCGATCCGGGCGCGGGCGATGCCCGCAGCGGGGGCGTAGTCGGCGTGCAGGCCGAAGGGTTCGGCGTGGCCGGTCCAGCCGTGGAGCGGGGTGCGCCAGGAATCGTGGTGGCGTGCTGCGGCGTAGAGGAACGCGGGGGCGCCGGGGCCGCCGGAGAGGAACTTGTAGCCGCAGCCGACCGCGAAGTCCACCTCCCACTCGTCGAGGTGCACCGGCATCGCCCCGGCCGCGTGGCACAGGTCCCACAGCACCAGCGCGCCGACCTCGTGCGCGGCGGAGGTCAGCGCGATCACGTCGTGCAGCTCGCCGGTGCGGAAGTCGACCGGCGAGTAGCTGATCACCGCGACCCGATCGCCGTGCGAGGCCAGGAACTCCGGCAGGTCCGCGGGCGCGACCCGGCGGACCTCGCGGCCGTGCAGCCGGGCCACCGAGTCCGCCAGGTACCGGTCGGTGGGGAAGTGCTCCGGGTCGGTGACCAGCAGCGACCGGTCGGGGCGCAGCTCGCACGCCGCGCTGAGCGCGGTGTACAGCTGCACGCTGGTGGAATCCCCGGCCACCACCTGACCCGGCGCGGCGCCGATCAGCGAACCGACGGCGTCGCCGACGCGCAGCGGCGACTCCCACCAGTCGTTGTCGTTCCACGAGCGGATCAGGTCGGTGCCCCACTGGCGGTGCACCACGTCCTCCAGCACCGGCGGCACCGCGGCCGGCAGCGGGCCCAGCGAGTTCCCGTCGAGGTAGATCACGCCCTCGGGCAGCAGGAAGCGGTCCCGGACGTGCGCCAGCGGGTCGGTGGCGTCGAGGTGGTCGGCGAGCTCGGCGAGTTCGGTCATCAGGAGCACTCTCCCGCATCGTCGTCGCGTTCCCGGGACAACCGCCGCAACACGTCGGCCACCGCGGCCGCGGCCGGGTTGTCGGGTTCGATCAGCGCGTAGTGGCCGGTGTCCGGCAGCCTGGCACCCCTCCGCCGCGTGAGCCGTCAGAAGCGGTAGTGGAGGATTCGGCCGAGGCGGTTCAGCGTCGGGATCTTCGACATGGCGCGGAAGACGAGCCGGGCCGGAAGCGGGTAGCCGGCCAGCTCCGGGGCGTCCAGGAACGAGATCTCCGAGACCAGCCGCAGGCCCAGGGGTTCCAGCCCGCGCGGGTCGTCGATGCCCCAGTGCAGGCGTGAGCCGGAGCGGGTCACCGCCGGGTTGGCCACGTTGTTGAGGTGGATGCTCACCGTGTTGAACGCGTCGAACAACAGCTGCCCGCTCGGGAAGCGGTCGACGATCCGGCGCACCAGCGATTCCCCGTCCTGCCTGGTCAGGTACATCGTCAGGCCCTCGGCGACGACGAGCACCGGCCGGTCCGCGGGGATCTCGTCCAGCAGGCCGGGATCGGTGACGGAGCGTCCCAGCGCGCGGCGGTTCGGCGACGACGCGAACAGCTGCTCGCGCAGCTCGATCACCGCGGGCTGGTCGACGTCGTACCACTGGACGTCGGCGGGCGGGTTCACCCGCTCGAAGCGGCTGTCCAGCCCGCATCCCAGGTGCAGCACCGCCATCCCCGGCCGCAGCGCGGCGCGCACCTGCTCGTCGAGGGCCTTGGCGCGGATCGCCACCGAGATCGCGTTGTTCGCGCGCAGTCCCAGCCGGGTGAAGTCGTAGTCGAGGCGCCGCACCGCCGCGTCCGCCCAGCGGTCGGCCAGCACCGGTTCCGGCGAGCGGTTGTCCAGGGCGCGCAGGTGCAGGGTCGCGAGCATGGTGGCCGCCGGGCCGGTCAGATCGACCGGGATGCGCTTCTCGCGCTCGAAGTCGAAGCGCAGCACCCGCATCGCGTCGCGCAGCGGCGGCACGGCGTTCATCGCACCGGCGATGCGCCGGTCGCGCGGCTCGACCTTCGCGACCCCGGGCAGCGCGGTGACCGGCACCGACCCGCGCAGGTGCAGCCCCGGCACCTTGATCTCCAGGTCGTGCGGATCGCCAACGCCCCAGTGGAAGCGGGCGCCGGTGCTGCGCAGGAACCCGGAGTGCTTGGCGGCGCGCACGGTCCACGGCGCCACCACGTCGAAGAGCATCGCGCCGCTGCCGAACCGCTCGACGAGCCGCCGCAGCAGCGCGATCCCGTCCTGCTCGGACAAGTACGGCGTGAGGCCCTCGGCGATGACCAGCGTCGGCCGGCCCGGGGGGACCTCGTCCAGCCAGCCGGTCTCGGTCACCGACGCGGCGAGGGTGCGGTGGTTGTCGCGCAGCTGCGGGTAGAGCCGGTCGCGGAGCTCGACGACGTCCGGCATGTCCACGTCGAACCACCGCGCCTCGTCGGGGATTTCGAGTCGGAACGGCCGGGAGTCCAGGCCGCACGCCAGGTGCAGCACGACCGCGTCCGGGTGCGCGGCGAGGAAGTCGCGGGCTCGGTCGTCGATCTCCTTTGCGCGCAGGACCACGGCCATCCGGTCGGCGGAGTCCATCCGCAACCGGCGGAAGTCGAAGTCGATGCGCGCGGCCAGTTCGTGGGCCGCGTGGTCCCCCAGCACCGGATCGGCGCGGAGGCTGTCGAGCGCGCGTGCGTGCAGAGGACCGAGGAGCGTCTGCTGCGCCCCGGTCAAGCGGATCTGTTCGGCCACGGTGCAACGCTACTGCCCGCCTGGGCGGCGGGAGCGTCAACATCGCGTGAAGAAGCGGCTCGGCGACCGCGCTGGTCGCCGAACCGCTCGAAGCCCGATCAGGTGGGGGAGATGCCCCGCTCGCGCATCCACGGCAGCGGGTTGATCTTCTTGCCGGACGAGTTCCACACCTCGAAGTGCAGGTGGGTGCCGGTGGAGAAGCCGCGGTTGCCCATGGTCGCGATCTGGTCGCCCGCCTTGACCCTGTCGCCCTCGTCCGCCGTGATCGTGTTGACGTGGCCGTAGACGGTGATCGTGCCGTCGTCGTGCTGAACCCGGACCCACAGGCCGAAACCGCTGGCCGGACCGGCTTCGATGACGACGCCGTCGGCGACCGACATGATCGGCGTGCCCTTGGAGTTGGCGATGTCGATGCCGTAGTGCGTGGTGCCCCAGCGGCCGCCGAAGCCGGAGGTGAAGTTGCCCAGCGCGGGCACGTGGAACTTCGGCTGCTTGGCGGCTTCCTCGGCCGCGCGGCGAGCCGCGTCGCGGGCCTCGGTGATGCGCTCGCTCTTGGTCAGCTTCTCCATCTCGGAGCTGACGTCGGAGGTCTTGGCGACCGGGAGCATCGCCGGCGCGGGAGCGCTGCCGCCCATCCCGTTGTAAGCGGGGGAGGACGAATTGCCCTCGGACATCGCGGTGTTGAACGACCCCGCGGCGTCGGAGGCGTTGAAATCATCGCTGTCGGGGGAGGCGTTTCCCTCGCCCGCTGCCAGCGACTGGCCTGCCGCTGCGAACGCACCCGCCGCTACTGCGGCGACGACGACGCGACCGCGCCAAGCCGATGCTGTCGATGCACCCCGGCTCCGATCCCGGGTGGAGGGGTCGTCGGGGGACGCCTCCGGGTGACCGGGAAAGGGTCGTGCGCCGCCGGGGGAGCGGTGGTGAGCCAATGCCTGCCCTTCCGTCTCGGGGAGCCTGATCGCGCGGGCCCGGAACGGGGAATTTCCGGGTGCCGGTCGGGGAACCGGCCGAAGGTTGTCCTTCGTGATCAGACCGTGACAACGGACCGGGGGACAGTAGCGAAGCCGATCCCCTAGGGGCAACTCCCGATCTGTGACGCGTCGGCGACCGCTCGTGTTCGAAAGGTCCGCTGCGAAGCGGATTGTCAGCCCCGTCCGGATACTGCGCGTGGTCGTCGCTCAGCGGAGCCACCTGCGGGTTCGTGATCAGGACGGGGTGTGCCGATCGGCCCAGCGGGGCTCGATCTCGGAACCGATTCGGACACGCGCGGGAACCGCGTTGTGCGGCACGTCACACCCCAAGAGCGTCTTGTCGGCGATCCGAAGATGCTCCGTTCGGGTGCTCCCCGGGCGTGTCGGGACGCACCGACCCCGAGGGAGGGCTCCGGGTGGTGTCCCGAAACGGTCACCCGGTTGCTAGCGTCTGGCCGGTGACTGCGCGGCCCGACCTCCCGTCCGGTTCGTCTGCCTCGGCCCCGGCCCTGGCCACGGACCCGCAGCCAACGCTCGGCACGCCGGCTCGCCTGCGCGCCGCGATCGGGCTCTCCCTGATCGGCGCCGCGCTCACCGGCCTCGGACCGCTGCTCGGGCTGACCAGCCCGGCCGTCCCCGCCGCCTACCCCGCCTGGCCGCTGCTGCTGGTGCTCGCGCTGCTCGCCCCGGTGGCGGCCGCGGTGTTCGCCCGGCGCGGGCGCCCGGTCGTGGCCGCCGCGCTGCTGGTCGGCCCGGCCGCCTTCGCGCCGGGCAGGCTCGGGCAGGACGTCCAGTTCGCCGCCGACGCGGGCATGGCCGCGCGCCCGGAGCTGCTGCGCGCCACCTCATTGCTGAACTTCGAACCGGGCGTCGGCTGGTGGCTGCTGGCCGCCGGGCACGTGCTCGCGCTGGTCGCGGGCGTGCTCGCCACCTGGGGCACCCGCGAGTCGGGCGACGGTTCGCACCGCCAGGGCCTGCTCGCGATGGCGCTGTGCGCGGGAGTGCTGGGCGCGGTCGCGGTGCTCATGGCCCCGTTCTCCTCCGACGACCCCTACCTGCCCGCCGAGACCGCCCTGGACGGGCCGCTGCCGGTGCTCATCGGCAGCGCGCTGCTGGCCGTCGCGGTGCCCTGCGCCGCCGGCCTGCTCGCCGGGTCCACCGACGCGGAGTTCGCCCGCGGCGGCCTGCTCGGCGTGGCGTTCTCGCTGATCGCGGTGGCCGTGCCGCCGCTGGTGTCGGTGCTGGTGCTCGACGAGCTCAGCTTCGCCTGGGGCCCGCTGCTGGGGCTGCTGGCCGCCGCGGCGCTGCTGGTGCTGGCGGTGCGGGCCGGGCGCGGCGAACCGGCCGAGGACGTCGACGACCTGCGCCTTCCCGCGCTGACCAGGCTGCTCACCCTCGCCGGGGTGTTCGCGCTGCTGGCCGGAGCCGTCGCGGTGCTCGCGGCGCTGACGCCGCACGTCGCCATGCCGTACGGGCTGCGCGACCCCTCGGAGTACCCGGCCCGGATGCTGGTTCCGGCCGGGATCCTGCTGGTCGTGGTGGGTGCCGGGATGCTGCTGCCGAAGCTCGCGCTGCCGCTGCGGCCGGTGCTGACCGTGCTGTGGGCGGTCGTGCCGCTGGCCGCGGCCGGATCGCTGGACGCGGTGTTCACCGCCGTGCAGGCGGCCGGAGCCGGAGCGGGCCTGGGAGCCTGGGCGGCCGGGCTGTCGGTGCTGCTGGCGGCCGTGTCCGCGGTGCTCGCTGCGCTGGCCGGGGCGGTCGAGCGCGACGACGTCGACCTCACCGAGATGGCGATGCGCCGACTCGTGCTGATCCCGTCGCTGGTCGCGCTGGTGCTCGGCGCCGGGGCGTTCAGCCTGCCGGTGCTCACCGCGCCCGACTACAGCGCGCCCGGCGTGTTCACCGACTTCGGCACCACCTCGTGGGGCCTGGTGCTGGCGCTGGCCGCCGTCGTCGGCGCGACCGCGCTGGCGCCGATGTGCCGTCCGGGCCCGGCCGCGGCGCTGCTTTTCGGCGCGGCGCTGCTGGTCGCGGTGCGCGCGCTGGAGTTCCCGCTGACCGCCGGTCGCCTGACCGGCGCCGCCCCGGGGCTGGGCCTGTGGTGCGCGATCGGGTGCGCGGTGGTGCTGCTCGGCACCGCTCTGGCGGCCCGCACGACCGCCGAACCGAGCAACTGAGTTCACTCGCCCGGACGTCTTGTGACCGCTCGCGCGGTGCCCGAGACTGGCTGCACGCCGTCACGGCGTCTGTTCCGTTCGTCACGCGAACGCAGATATCGCTCCTGCCGAAACAGGCGAATCCCCGTGTTGGACGGGTCGACCCAGGCAGACGCCCTACCTCAGGTGAGGCAGTTCACCAGGTGCGCCGCCCCATGCGTCATCGCAGGTCGATATCGTCACCGAGTCCGACACCGACGTCGCAGGAGAGTCGAGTGGACCTGTACGAGTACCAGGCGAAGGAGCTCTTCGCCTCCCACGGCGTGCCGACGCTGCCCGGCGCCGTGGCGACAGACCCGCAAGGGGCCAAGGCAGTCGCCGAAGAACTCGGCGGGCCCGTAGTCATCAAGGCCCAGGTCATGACCGGTGGCCGGGGCAAGGCCGGCGGCGTGAAGCTGGCCGAGAACCCGGACGAGGCCCAGGCCAAGGCCGAGGCCATCATCGGTCTCGACATCAAGGGCCACATCACCAACAAGGTGCTGGTCACGACCGCCTCCGACATCGCGGAGGAGTACTACTTCTCCTTCTTGCTCGACCGCGCGAATCGCAACTTCCTCGCGATGGCCTCGGTCGAGGGCGGTATGGAGATCGAAGAGGTCGCGGCCACCAACCCGGAGGCCCTGGCCAAGATCGCGATCGACCCGATCGAGGGCGTCGACCAGGACAAGGCGAAGGAGATCGTTTCCGCCGCCAAGTTCCCGGCCGAGGTCGCCGACCAGGTCGCCGACGTGATCGTGAAGCTGTGGGAGACCTTCGTCGCCGAAGACGCCACCCTGGTGGAGGTCAACCCGCTGGTGAAGGACCCCGAGGGCAAGATCATCGCCCTCGACGGCAAGGTCACCCTCGACGAGAACGCCGCGTTCCGCCAGGCCAAGCAGGCCGAGCTGGTGGACAAGGACGCGGAGAACCCGCTCGAGGCCAAGGCCAAGGAGAAGGGCCTCAACTACGTCAAGCTGGACGGCGAGGTCGGCATCATCGGTAACGGTGCCGGTCTGGTCATGTCCACCCTGGACGTCGTGGCCTACGCCGGTGAGAACCACGGCAACGTGAAGCCGGCGAACTTCCTCGACATCGGCGGCGGCGCCTCCGCCGAGGTCATGGCCGCGGGCCTGGACGTCATCCTGGGCGACCAGGACGTCAAGTCCGTGTTCGTCAACGTCTTCGGTGGCATCACCGCCTGCGACGCCGTGGCCAACGGCATCGTGCAGGCGCTGAAGATCCTCGGCGACGAGGCCACCAAGCCGCTGATCGTGCGTCTCGACGGCAACAACGTCGTCGAGGGGCGTCAGATCCTGGCCGAGGCCAACCACCCGCTGGTCACGGTCGTGGACACGATGGACGGTGCGGCCGACAAGGCCGCCGAGCTGGCTGCGGGGGCGTGAGGCGATCATGGCTATCTTCCTCAACGAGAACAGCAAGGTGATCGTTCAGGGCATCACCGGCTCTGAGGGCACCAAGCACACCGCCCGCATGCTGCGCTCCGGCACCAACATCGTCGGCGGTGTCAACGCCCGCAAGGCCGGGCAGACCGTCGAGATCGAGGGCAAGGAGCTCACGGTCTACGGCAGCGTTCAGGAGGCGATGAAGGAGACCGGCGCCGACGTGTCGGTCGTCTTCGTGCCGCCGAAGTTCGCCAAGGACGCCGTGATCGAGGCGATCGACGCCGAGATCGGCCTGGCCGTCGTCATCACCGAGGGCATCCCGGTGCACGACTCGGCCTACTTCTGGGCGCACGCCAACGCCACGGGCAACAAGACCCGGATCATCGGGCCGAACTGCCCCGGCATCATCTCGCCCGGCAAGTCCAACGCCGGCATCATCCCGGCCGACATCACCGGCCCGGGCAAGATCGGTCTGGTGTCCAAGTCGGGCACGCTGACCTACCAGATGATGTACGAGCTGCGGGACATCGGTTTCTCCAGCGCCGTCGGCATCGGTGGTGACCCGATCATCGGCACCACCCACATCGACGCGCTGCAGGCCTTCGAAGAAGACCCGGAGACCGAGGCCATCGTGATGATCGGTGAGATCGGTGGCGACGCCGAGGAGCGCGCGGCCGACTACATCAAGGCCAACATCACCAAGCCGGTGGTCGGCTACGTCGCGGGCTTCACCGCGCCGGAGGGCAAGACCATGGGTCACGCGGGCGCCATCGTCTCCGGTTCGTCGGGCACCGCCTCGGCGAAGAAGGAGGCCCTGGAGGCCGCGGGCGTCAAGGTCGGCAAGACGCCGAGCGAGACCGCCAAGCTGATGCGCGAGATCGTCAAGGGCTGACACCCTCCGACCTCGCTCGTTTCGGGGCCGGGTTCCCCTCGGGAACCCGGCCCCGAACGCTCTTCCGGCCCAAGCAGGCGGGCCGCCCTGGCCGTCGCCGGGGTTCGGTACCGTCGATCAGCACGCCCGATCGAGTGCTTTCGAGGAGTCCGATCCCATGTCCGCCCCGTATCCGCAACAGCCGAGCACCGGCGGCGACCGCCGATCGTTCGAGCTGAGAGAAATCCTCGCGATGGGGGCCGCCGGTGCCGGCGTTGTCGGCTACCTGCTCGGGTTCTTCGACGACGGCGTCGGCGCGCTGATGGGCAGCATGGCCGGTGTCGGCCTGATCTCCACCGCCGCGCTGGCGGGCATGCGGTTCCTGCCGAAGACGCCGGACGCGCTGTTCGTCGCCGTCCCGCTGTCGGCCTACGCGGCGCTGGCGCTGCTGCAGGACGTCGTCCGCAACACCGCGTCGGGCCTGGTCCCGGTGCTGATGGTGCTGGCGTTCGCGCAGCTGGCCGCCGTGCTGGGCGTGCTGCTCGTCGAGGGCGGTGTGATCAAGCCCGGCAGCAGGTCCGGCGACGGTTCCTCGCGCCCGGGGACCGGTCCGCAGCCGTACGGCCAGCCCCCGTTCCCGCAGGGTCGGCCGCAGCGCGGACCGGGCGGACCCGGAGGACCGCGACCCGGCCCCGGTGGCCCGGGCTGGAGCCCGCAGGGTCAACCCGGAGCTCAGTTCGGCGGTCCACCCCCGTGGAACCCGAACACCGGCGGCCAACCCGCTCAGCAGCAGTCGCAGTCACCGGCGGATTCCCAGCAACCGGGCGGTTGGAACCCGTCCTCGGGCGGCGTCCCCACCCCCGGCCCGGACTCGAGCGGCCCCCACCAGAACCGCCCCAACGCCCAGCCCGGCCCCAACGCCCAGCCCGGCCAGCAGAACGTCCAGCCCCCACAGCAGCCCCAAAGCAGCCCGAACACCCAGCCGCCCCCGAGCACCCAGCACGCTCAGCAACCGAAATCCGACCAGGACGGCGGCGGCCCGCAGGGAACCCGGCAGATGCCCCACCCGGGCACCAACCCACCCGCCTTCTGACCCCCCGCTTTCTGACCCACTCGCCTTCTGAGCGGCTCGCCTTCTGAGCCGTCCGTCTTCTAACTGCCCCGCGATCTCGCCGAGCGTCGAGCGGACGTTGCCAACGGTCGTTGGCAGGGGACAGTTTTAGCCATAATCACCCATGATCAAGATCCCTTTTGTCCGGGTAATTATGGCTAAAACTGTCCCGCTCCCAGCCCACATCCCCCGATGGGCGGATGCGCTGGCGTGTTCGAGGCCGTTCGGAGCAGCGGTGGTGCGACATTCGGTCGCGTGTCTGCGCTGGATCCGATCCCCCATGCCGTGGCCGCCGGCCCTTCCGACCGGAAACCGGGTCTCCGCCGGTGGCTGTTCATCGCCGTGGTCGGCGCGGTGCCGCTGATCGGCTTCCTCGCCGTCGCGGCGCTGCTCGCCCTGGTCGTCGGCATCGCCAGCGGCACGAGCTTCGACCCGCTGCTGGTCCTGATGGCCGCGCTGCCCGGCTGGCTGATGCTCTACCAGTCGCCGCTGGTGATCTCCGGCGCGCCGCTGAGCGTGCTGCCGATGCTGCCCACGATCGGCGTCGTGCTGCTGGTCGCGGCGGCCTCGGCGTTCGTCGCCCGCCGCTGCCGGCTGCGCCGCCCGGACCAGGCGTGGCCGGTGATCGCGACGATGGCGCTGGTGCACGCGTGCGTCGGCGCGCTGTTCGCCATGCTGCTCGGCGGCCCGTTCAGCGCGGTCCCGGTCGAGGCGTTCCTGAGCTGCGGCCTGACCGCCGCGATCGCCGCGACCGCCGGGGTGGCCAACCGCTGCGGCCTGTTCTACCTGCTGTGGGAGCGCACCGACGCCTACGTGTGGACCGGGCTGCGGATCGGTCTGCTGACGATCGCCACCGTGGTCGCGGCAGGCGCGTTCGTGCTGCTGGCCGGGGTCGTGCTCGCCGCACCGGAGATGGCCGCGTCGATGGAGCGGATGGGCGGCGCGGGCGACGCCGTCGGGGCCACCGTCCTCTCGCTGCTGTACCTGCCCAACGCGATCCTGGCGGGCTGGTCGTTCGCCGCGGGCAGCGGTTTCGCGATCGGGGCCCAGACCGTCCAGCCGCTGAACCACGCGCCGGGACCGCTGCCGGACCTGCCGCTGCTGGCGGTGCTGCCGCACGACGGACCGGCGGTGTGGTGGTCGGTGGTGCTGCTGCTCCCGCTGCTGGTCGGGATGTTCCTGGGCCTGGTCGCGCGACGCGTTCCCGGCCCGCTGGTGCGCCGTCTCGTCGTCGTGCTGGTGGCGGCCGGGGTGGCGACGCTGGCGGTGCTGATCCTGGCGGTGGTCGCCGGCGGTCGGCTCGGCAACGGCCCGATCGGCGACGTCTCGTTCCACCCGGTGGGCCTCGCGCTGGCGACGCTGTGCTGGCTGGCGATCCCCGCGCTGGCGATGACCTGGCTGGGCGGCGCGGAGGAGCCCGACGACCCGGCGCTGGCCGCCTTCGCCACCGACGCGTTCGACGACGAGGACATCGATCCAGAGCCGGATCCGGAGTCGCCGGAGGAGGACTTCGACTACACCGACCTCGACGACCTGGTCTCCGAAATCCCGGTCGCCCGCGCGGAAAGCGACGCCGAACCCGAGGTCGAGGCGGACGAGTTCGACGCCGAGCCGGACGAGGAGGAGTCCGCGCCGCGCGACCGGGGGTGAGCGCTGCGCCACTCGCCCGGCCCCTGCCGGAGCCGACCCCGCAACCAGGTCTTACGCTGCGGGGGAGATCGTGCCGAGGCATGTCAGGAGCGAACGCTGAACCCGAGTACGCCCGACCAGCCGAGCACCGCCGCGCACCCGAACCGGATCACGACCGCCACCCCGGCGCGGGTGGTCGTGCTCGTCTCCGGTTCCGGCACCCTGCTGCAGGCCCTGCTCGACGCCACCAGCGAACCCGACTACCCGGTCCAGGTGGTCGCGGTGGGTGCCGACCGCGGCGGCATCGAGGGACTGGCCCGCGCCGAGCGCGCCGGCATCCCCACGTTCGTCCGCAAGGTCGGTGACCACGCCTCCCGCGAGGAGTGGGACCGCGCGCTGACCGAGGCCTGCGCCGAGCACGAGCCGGACCTGGTCGTCTCCGCCGGGTTCATGAAGCTCGTCGGCGCCGACTTCCTGGCCCGCTTCGACGGCCGATACCTCAACAGCCACCCGGCGCTGCTTCCCTCGTTCCCCGGCATGCACGGGGTGCGGGATGCGCTGGAGTATGGAGTCCGCGTCACCGGCTGCACCCTGTTCGTGGTGGACGCCGGCGTGGACACGGGGCCGATCCTGGCCCAGGAAGCCGTCGAGGTGCTGCCCGAGGACGACGAGGCGAGCCTCCACGAGCGGATCAAGGCCGTCGAGCGGCGGTTGCTGGTCGGCACTCTGCAGAAGCTGGCGTTGCACGGGTGGACCGTGCAGGGACGGAAGGTGAATATCCCGTGACCGCGAACTCCCAGGAGCGGCGCCCGGTTCGCCGCGCGCTGATCGGCGTGTCGGACAAGTCGGGCCTGCTGGAGCTGGCCACCGGGCTGCACGCGGCCGGGGTGGAGATCGTCTCCACCGGCGGCACGGCGCGCGCGATCGCCGACGCCGGCGTGCCGGTCACGCCCGTCGAGGAGCTCACCGGCTTCCCGGAGGCGCTGGACGGCCGGGTCAAGACGCTGCACCCGCGGGTGCACGCGGGCCTGCTCGCCGACCTGCGTCGCGACACCCACGCCCGGCAGCTGGAGGAGCTGGAGATCGCTCCGTTCGACCTGCTGGTGGTCAACCTGTACCCGTTCGTGCGGACGGTGGCCTCGGGCGCCGCGCAGGACGAGGTGATCGAGCAGATCGACATCGGCGGTCCGGCGATGGTGCGCGCGTCGGCGAAGAACCACGCCAACGTGGCCGTCGTGGTCGACCCGAGCCGCTACGAGTGGGTTCTCGAGGAGGTTCGCGCGGGCGGTTTCTCGATGGCCGACCGGACCGAGCTGGCGGCCGAGGCGTTCCGGCACACCGCGTCCTACGACGTGGCCGTGGCGTCCTGGATGAGCAAGGTCCCGACCGGTGACGACGCCGCGTTCCCGGGCTGGATCGGCGAGACCTGGCAGCGCCGCTCCGCGCTGCGCTACGGGGAGAACCCGCACCAGCCGGCCGCGCTGTACGTCTCGGGCGGGGAGGCCACCGGCCTGGCCGCGGCCGCGCAGCTGCACGGCAAGGAGATGTCCTACAACAACTACGTCGACGCCGACGCCGCGTGGCGTTCCGCGCACGACCACGACGAGCCGTGCGTGGCGATCATCAAGCACGCCAACCCGTGCGGCATCGCGGTCGCCGACGACATCGCCGCCGCGCACCGCAAGGCGCACGAGTGCGACCCGGTGAGCGCGTTCGGCGGCGTGATCGCCACCAACCGCGAGGTGACGGTGGCGATGGCCGAGCAGGTCGCGGAGATCTTCACCGAGGTCGTGGTGGCCCCCGGCTACGCCGAGGGCGCGGTGGACGTGCTGAACAAGAAGAAGAACATCCGCATCCTGACCGCCCAGCCGCCGCAGAGCGGCCGGGTCGAGATGCGCGCGATCTCCGGCGGCATGCTGGTGCAGGGCTCGGACGCCATCGACGCCGACGGCGACGACCCGGCGAACTGGACGCTGGCGACCGGTTCCCCGGTGGACGCGGCGACGCTGGCGGACCTGAAGTTCGCCTGGCGCGCCTGCCGCGCGGTGAAGTCGAACGCGATCCTGCTGGCCGACGCGGGCGCGACGGTCGGCGTGGGCATGGGCCAGGTGAACCGGGTCGACTCGGCCCGCCTGGCGGTCGCCCGCGCGGGTGACCGCGCCAAGGGCTCGGTCGCGGCCTCGGACGCGTTCTTCCCGTTCCCGGACGGCCTGCAGGTCCTGCTCGACGCCGGTGTCCGCGCCG
Organism: Saccharopolyspora ipomoeae; assembly: GCF_029952525.1. Classification (GTDB taxonomy): domain Bacteria; phylum Actinomycetota; class Actinomycetes; order Mycobacteriales; family Pseudonocardiaceae; genus Saccharopolyspora; species Saccharopolyspora ipomoeae. Next base: position 92,204 of record NZ_JASAOF010000004.1, on the reverse strand, counting down.
TCGTCCAGCCGGGCGGTTCGGTCCGCGACGGCGAGGTCATCGCGGCGGCGGAGGCGGCCGGAGTCCCGGTCTACCTCACGGGCACCCGCCACTTCGCCCACTGACGACGCTCATCCACGACGAGCCCCGAGGCCCTCGGCCTCGGGGCTCGTTCTTTTGCGCTCTGGGGCGGGCGGAGTGCGAAACGCACTCGTGGGAGGGCGGGAGCAGAGCCCCGGATCACTCTTTCGAACGAATGTTCCCTTGGTCCTTGACTTGGCTCTCCGAGCAGGGTTAACTGGACTTGTTCGAACGAAAGTTCGAGATTGGGGACGGCCGGTGTCGGGGTCGGCCGCTCCGATGGGGTTCGGCGCTGTGGTCCGGGTGCAGGCGCAGCGCTGACTCCACCGCTGCCTTCCCCGCAGCGGCTGTGTTCGTGGGTGCCCGCGCCGGGGTCGGGCACCCACCGCGGTCACGTATGTGGGGAGGGCGGCGATGTCCGCGATGGTGTCTTCGACGCCGCTGAGCGCGCCCACGGCTGACGGGGTGTCCGTGGGTGTGCCGCGCGTCGAGGCGGGCGGTGTCCCGGGTGCGGGCCGGGTGCTGCCGACGCGGGCGGAACTCGCCGCCGTGCTGCCGTGGCCAGGTTTGCGCCGCGGCAGCACGGTGGCGGTGCACGGATCGGTGTCACTGCTGTTCGCGCTGCTGGCGGAGGCCACGGCGAACGGTTCCTGGGCGACCGTGGTGGGCCTGCCCGGCATCAACCTGGTCGCCGCCGCCGAGGCGGGGGTGTCGCTGGAGCGGCTGGCGGTCGTGCCGCAGCCGGGATCCGATCCGGCGGGCGTGATCGCGGCGCTGCTCGACGGCGTCGACCTGGTCGTGGTCGGCGGGACCGGGTGGGTGCTCGACGCCGATGCCCGCAGGCTCTCCGCGCGAGCGCGCCACCGCGGTTCGGTGCTGCTGCCCTTCGGGCGCTGGCCGGGCGCGGAGGTGCAGCTGCGCTGTTCCGGGGCCCGCTGGCGCGGACTCGGGCACGGCCACGGTCACCTGCGCGAACGTGAGATCGCGGTGCACGCCGAAGGGCGTGGCGCGGCGTCGCGCCCGCGTTCCTGCCGAGTGCTGCTCCCCTCCCGCGACGGTGCGATCGCCCCTGTCGAAAGCTCCCTTGTCGAAACCTCGGCTGTCGAAACCGCCGCCGTTGCAACCGTTTCCGACGTCGCGGCTGCCGGAGAACGCCCGGCCGCTCGGGCTCACCTGCGCGCGGTGGCGGGGTGAGCGACGTGCCGGCCCGCAGGATCGTCGTGTGGTGCCCGGACTGGCCGGTGGTGGCCGCCGCGCGCGCCGCCGAGCTCGCGCCTCTCGTGCCCGCAGCGGTTTTCGCCGCGAACCGGGTCGTCGCCTGCTCGGCGACCGCCCGCGAGGGCGGTGTGCGCCGGGGGATGCGCCGCCGCGAGGCGCAGGGGCGCTGCCCGGAACTCGTCGTGTGCGAGCACGATCCGGCGCGCGACGTGCGGTTCTTCGAGCCCGTCGTGGTCGCCGTCGAGGAACTCGTGCCCGGGGTCGAGGTCGTCCGCCCGGGCCTGGTCGCCGTGCCCGCCCGGGGGCCTGCGCGCTACTTCGGCGGAGAGGAGGCCGTCGCGGAGAAGCTCGTCGACCACATCGACGCGCAGACCGGCGTGGAGTGCCGGATCGGCGTCGCCGACGGGCTGTTCGCCGCGATCCTCGCCGCCCGGCACGCCCGGCACGTCGAACCCGGTGGCAGCCGGGGCTTCCTCGCCCCGCTGCCGATCGAGGAGGTCGAGCAGCTCGCCGACCGGCTCGGCCCGAAGCAGGTCGCGCAGCAGCCCGAGCTCGTGGACCTGCTGCGCCGCTTGGGGATTCGCACCCTCGGCGAGTTCGCCGCGCTGGGCCCGGCGGACGTGGCGACCCGGTTCGGGCAGGCCGCTCTGCTGGCCCACCGGTCGGCGGGAGGGCAGGAGGAGCGCCCGGTCAAGCGGCGTCGACCACCGCCCGAGCTGATCGTCACCGAGGAGCTCGACCCGCCGGTGGACCGGGTGGACCGCGCGGCGTTCGTCGCCAAGGCGCTCGCCGACGACCTGCACGCCAAGCTGGGCGATCTCGGCCTGGCCTGCACCCGATTGGGCATCTCGGCGCGCACCGAGAACGGCGAGGAGCTGCACCGGGCGTGGCGCTGCGCGGAACCGCTGACCCCGGCCGCCACCGCCGACCGGGTCCGCTGGCAGCTCGACGGCTGGCTCAACGGCCGCACCGGTCGTCCCACCGCGGGCCTCGGCGAGCTGAGCCTGAGTCCCGAGGAGGTCGTGGGCGCGGGCGGTCTGCAGCTCGACCTGCTCAGCTCCGCGACCGGCGAGGCCACCGCCCGCGCGGGCCGGGCCTTCGCGCGAGTGCAGGGCATGCTCGGCCCGGAAGCGGTGCTGACCGGCGTGCTCGGTGGCGGCAGGGACCCTCGTGACCAGGTGCGATTCGTGCCCTGGGGCGACGAGCGCCGCGCGACGCTGCCCGCCGAACCGCCGTGGCCGGGCCGGATCCCGGCGCCGTCGCCGACGGTGGTGCCGGGCGAGCCGTGGCCGGCGCGGGTGCTCGACGCCTCGGGCGAGCCGGTGTGGATCACCGACCGGACCGGTCTGTCCGCCGCTCCGGACCGGGTCGAGGTGGCCGGCGGGAAGTCCCGCGCCGTGGTCGGCTGGGCCGGTCCGTGGCCGGTGACCGAGCGCTGGTGGGTCGAGCTGCTGGCCACCGGGTCCGGCCGGACCGCGCCGGAATCGCAGGTGCCGCCGCGGGCCCAGGTCCGCCTCCAGGTCGTGCTCGCGCCGGAATCCCCGGCGGGGCCCGGCGATGCGGGGTCCGGCGATGCGGACGAGGTCGCGCTGCTGCTGGTGCACGAGCGCGGTGACTGGTGGGTCCAGGGCACCTACCGGTAGCAGGGGAACACTCGTTCGAGTGGATGTCGTCCCAGCTGGTAGCGCCACGGTTCGAACAGGAGTTCACTAGGTCCATGAGTTGGTTCAACCCGCCCCAGAGCTGGTCCGAGCTGGAGAAGGCCCTCTCCGGCACGATGACGCCGCGCCGCGACGAGGGTCCCGCGGCACGCCCCCGCGCCGAACATCGACGACGAGGCCGCGGCCTGTCGCCGCCGGGCGAGAAGGTCCCCTACGCCGAGCTGCACGCGCACTCCAACTTCAGCTTCCTCGACGGCGCCGCGCACCCCGAGGAGCTGATCGAGGAGGCCGCGCACCTCGGACTGGAGGCCATCGCGCTCACCGACCACGACGGGCTCTACGGCGTCGTGCGGTTCGCCGAAGCCGCCAAGGAGCACGACGTGCGCACCGCGTTCGGCGCCGAGCTGAGCCTGGGGCTCACCCAGTCGCAGAACGGCGTCCCCGACCCCGAAGGCGGGCACCTGCTGGTGCTGGCCCGCGACCTCGACGGCTACGCCTCCCTGTGCCGGGCGATCAGCACCGCGCAGCTGCGCGGAGAGGAGAAGGGACGCCCGGAGTACCGGCTGGAGGAGCTGGCCGCCGACGCGGCCGGGCACTGGCAGGTCCTCACCGGCTGCCGCAAGGGCGCGGTCCAGGCGGCCCTGGCCGCGGGCGGGACGGACGCCGCCGCGGTCGAACTCGACCGGCTGGTCGGGCTCTTCGGTCGCGAGCACGTCACCGTCGAGCTCACCGACCACGGCCTGCCCACCGACTCGGTGCGCAACGACGCCCTAGCCGAGCTCGCCGACCGGGCCGGGCTGTCCACGGTGGCCACCACCGGCGCGCACCTGGCGCGCCCGGACCGGGCGCGGCTGGCGAGCGTCGTCGCGGCCGTCCGCGCGCGACGCAGCCTGGACGACATGGACGGCTGGCTGCCCGCCTGGGCCGGCAACCACCTGCGCTCCGGAGCCGAGATGACCGAGCGCTTCGCCCGCTACCCGGGTGCGGTGCAGCGGGCCGCCGAGCTCGGCAAGTCCTGCGCGTTCGACCTGAGCCTGGTCGCCCCCCAGCTGCCCCCGTTCGACGTGCCGCGCGGCCACACCGAGACCAGCCACCTGCGGGAACTGGTCTACCTCGGCGCGCTCGACCGCTACGGGCCGCCGCAGGCCGCGCCGGAGGCCTACCGGCAGATCGAGCACGAGCTCGCCGTCATCGAGGAGCTCGAGTTCCCCGGCTACTTCCTGGTCGTGCACGAGATCATCGACTTCTGCCGCCGCGAGGACATCCTGTGCCAGGGCAGGGGATCGGCGGCGAACTCGGCCGTGTGCTTCGCGCTGCGCATCACCAACGCCGACCCGGTGCGCTACCGGCTGCTGTTCGAGCGGTTCCTCGCACCCGAGCGGGACGGGCCGCCGGACATCGACATCGACATCGAATCCGGCCGCCGCGAGGAGGTCATCCAGCACGTCTACGCCAAGTACGGCCGCACCCACGCCGCCCAGGTCGCCAACGTCATCGGCTACCGCCCCAAGTCCGCGGTGCGCGACGTGGCCCGCGCGCTCGGCTACTCGCCCGGCCAGCAGGACGCCTGGAGCAAGGAGATCGAGCACTGGGGACCGCTGCCCGAGGACTCCGAGATCCCCGGCGCGGTGCGCGATCTCGCCGACGAGCTGATGGGATTCCCGCGCCACCTGGGGATCCACTCCGGCGGCATGGTGATCTGCCACCAGCCGGTCAGCGAGGTGTGCCCGGTGGAATGGGCGCGGATGCCCGGCCGGACGGTGCTGCAGTGGGACAAGGACGACTGCGCCACCGTCGGCCTGGTCAAGTTCGACCTGCTCGGCCTGGGCATGCTCTCGGCGCTGCACCACGCCATCGACATGACCCGCGAGCACCACGGCATCGACGTCGACCTCGGCGAACTGGACCTGTCCGATCCCGAGGTCTACGCGATGCTGCGCCGAGCCGACGCCATCGGGGTGTTCCAGGTGGAGAGCCGCGCGCAGCTGGCCACGCTGCCCCGGCTCAAACCCCGCGAGTTCTACGACCTGGTGGTCGAGGTCGCGCTGATCAGGCCCGGCCCCATCCAGGGCGGATCGGTGCACCCCTACATCCGCCGCCGCAACGACGAGGAGGAGTGGGACTACGAACATCCGCTGATGGCCGGTGCGCTGGCCAAGACGCTGGGCGTCCCGCTGTTCCAGGAGCAGCTGATGCAGCTGGCGGTCGACGTCGCCGGATTCAGCCCGGCCGAGGCCGACCAGCTCCGCCGGGCGATGGGTGCAAAGCGCTCCGCCGAACGCATGGAACGCCTGCGCGACAGGCTCTTCGAAGGCATGGCCGCCAACGGCATCGGCGAAGAGCTGGCCGAGCACATCTACCAGCGGATGCTGGCCTTCGCCAACTACGGGTTCCCCGAGAGTCACGCGCTGAGCTTCGCGCTGCTGGTGTTCGCCAGCGCCTGGTTCAAGCGCTACTACCCGGCCGCCTTCTGCGCGGCGCTGCTCAAGGCCCAACCGATGGGGTTCTACTCGCCGCAATCGCTGGTCGCCGACGCGCGCAGGCACGGCGTCGTGGTGCGCGGACCCGACATCAACGCCAGCCGAGTGCACGCCGATCTGGAACCCGACACCACCAGCGCCGGACGGCAAGCCGTGCGCATCGGTCTGTCCGCGGTGCGCAAGCTCGGCGAGGACCTCGCCGAGGAGCTGGTCGCCGAACGCGCCGAGAACGGGCCCTTTGCCGACATGGCCGACGTGGCGCGGCGCGTGCGCCTGACCGCGCCCCAGATGGAAGCCCTGGCCACCGGAGGCGCGTTCGACGGGTTCGGCCTGACCCGCCGCGAAGCGCTGTGGAACGCCGCCGCGGCCGCCCGCGAACGACCAGACCGGTTGCCCGGCACCACCGTCTCCTCCGACGCCCCTGCCCTGCCCGGGATGGACGGCGTCGAGAAGGCCGCCGCCGACGTGTGGGCCACCGGAGTCTCACCCGACAGCTTCCCGCTGCAGTTCGTCCGGGCGCGCCTCGACGAGCTCGGGGCGCTGCCCGCTTCTCGTCTGTCCGAAGTGGAGCACGGGACCCGGGTTCTGGTGGGCGGGGCCGTGACTCACCGGCAGCGGCCGGCCACCGCTGGCGGGATCACGTTCCTCAACCTCGAGGATGAGACCGGGACCGTCAACGTCGTGTGCTCGCCCGGGCTGTGGGCTCGGTACCGGAAGGTCGGACGTACCAGTGCTGCTCTGTTGGTTCGGGGGGTTGTTGAGCGGGCTGGTGAGGTGGTGAACCTGCGGGCCGATCGACTCCAAAAACTGGATATTCGGGTGCCTTCGGAGTCTCGGGATTTTCATTAGGTCTGTGGCTGTTTTTGGACGTCATCGGTGTGGTCGTGCGGGTTTTCGTCTACTGACACGACTCCGTGATCTTGTTGCTTGGCGGTGCCAGAAGCGGAACCTGAGCGGCTCTCTGGCTCCGGGATCCGAGGCTTGTGCCAATACACGACACGTCGGCTGTCCTCCCCAGAGAGCCGCTCAGAACCCGCGGCGGTGCCAGTTGCCTAGGTGGGGTGCTGAGAAACCGCCTGCGGCGGTTGCCTGACGGTGTTTGGGGTCAGGCGATTCCGCAGCGGTTGATTGCTAGGAGGACGAAGGTTCTGGCGCACTGCTCCAGGTCTGCGATGGTGACGTGTTCGTCGTCCGCGTGGGCGTAGCGGACGTCGCCCGGGCCGTAGGTGAGCGTGGGCATTCCGGTGGCCGCGTACTGGCGGAGGTCCGAGCCGTAGGGGGCGCCCAGGACCTCCGGGTCGGGGCCGCCCGCTGCGACGATCGCTTGCCGGGTCTCCTCCAGCAGCGGGTGACCCTCTGGGAAGCGGCCGCTGGCGAAGATGCCGCCCGGCCAGGTCACCCGGACCGGGTGCTCGGCCAGCCACGGGTCGGCTGCGCAGGCCTCGGCCACGGCGGCGGCGAACTCGGCCTTGGCCTGCTCGACGGACTCGCCGAGCCGCACCCCGTAGCGGCCCTCGGCGACCGCGAGGTCCGGGACCGTGCTCGCCCAGTCACCGACGTGGGCCTTGCCGACCGACAGCGGGTACGGGATCTCCAGGTGCTCCACCAGCGGGTCCGGGTCGACGTTGCGCCGGGACTCCAGCTCGCGCAGCACCGGCAGCAGCTCGGCCAGCTTGTCGAGCGCGTTGACGCCCCGGTAGCGGGTCGAGCCGTGCGTGCTCTGACCCGGGACCTCCAGCCGGAACGTCAGCGAACCGCCGTTGGCCGCCACGATGGTGTTCTGCGTCGGTTCGGCGATCACGCACGCCTCACCGCGGTGACCGCGCTGCAGCGTCGCGAACGCGCCCAGCCCGCCGTCCTCCTCGGCGACGACCGAGTGCACCGCGACCGGCCGGGCCAGCTCCACACCCGCCGCGCGCAGTGCCTGCAGGGCGCCGAGGAACGCCACCACGCCGCCCTTCATGTCGCAGGTGCCGCGACCGGCGGCGATGCCGTCGTCGATGCGCAGGGCGTACGGGTCGCGGTCCGGCCAGCGGTCCAGGTCGCCCGGCGGAACAACGTCGGTGTGCCCGCAGAACACCAGCGCCGGATCACCCTCGCTGCTGACCCCGACGCAGCCGTACGCCTCGTCCCGCTCGGCCTCCTGGCCGGGGAACTCGGGGTGCCGGGCGAGCTCGTCGACGTCGATGCGCCAGTGATCGACCCGGTGGCCCAGCCCGGCGAGCTTGTCGGCGCACCACTGCTGCGCGTCGTGCTCGGCCGCGGTGCCGCCGACGCTGGGGATCGCCACCAGTTCGCGGAGATCACCGACGATGGCGTCGACGTCCACGGCGTCCAGGGCGCGCTGCTCGGCTTCGGTGCGGGGTTCCACTGCGGTCACGTCGCAGAACCTAACGCGCGGCCCCCGGCACCGGACACCCCCGGTCGGCGCAGCACTCACGGCGCAGCACCCCGCACGGCGCAGCACCCCCGCACGGCGGAACGAACAGCGACGGAACAACGGTCCCGGGCACTGAGTACCATTCCGGCGTGGCCGAAGGCGACAGCACCGAGCGTGAATTCGAGATCGGCAAGGACGGCCTGGGCGGCATCGTCGTGGGCATGGACGGCAGCCCGGCCAGCTTCCACGCCGCCGCGTGGGCGGCGGGTCTCGCCCGCCGCGAACGCGCGCGTCTCGTGCTGGTCTACGTCGAGGCGGTGGGCGGCGTCGCCTACTGGTCCCCGATGGGTGTCGCGGTGGCCAGCGAAGCCGCCGAATCCCTCGTGGAGGAGCTCAAGCAGGAAGTCGTGTCGCACCTGAAGTGGGTGGACATCGACTGGGACTTCGTGCACCACCGAGGCGACCCCGCGGTCGGCCTGGAGCAGGTCGCCGAGCAGTACCGAGCCGACCTCATCGTCGTCGGCCGCTCCCGCCGCCGAGGCGGCCTCCTCGGCACGGTCCCGGCGACCCTGGTCGTCGAAGCGGTCCGCCCGGTGGTCGTCGTCCCGTAATCAGCGGTGGGACCAGCGACTGACGGTGGGACCCGCGACTACCGGTGGGACCCGCGACTACCGGTGGGACAGCGTGTTGACCACGGTTCCGCTCGGGTCGCGGTGGAAGAACCGCCGCACGCCCCACGGCTCGTCGGTCAGCGGGTGCACGATCTCCGCACCGGATTCCACCGCGGCCGCGTAAGCGGCGTCGACGTCGTCCACCTCGATCGAGATGTCCGGGTGCTCGGGCGCCGTGGCGTCCTCGGTGATCAGGCTGAACTGGCGCATCCGGTCCTCGGGCGAGCTGAGGGTGACGATCCAGTCCATGTCCATCACCACCTCGAAGCCGAACACCCGCACGTAGTGGTCCCGCGTCGCCGCGAGATCGGTGGTCTTGAGATTGGGCACTACCCGGTGGATTCGCATGGCGCCTTCCCAGGACGTCGGGCGCTCGTGCCAGGGTGTGTCCCATGACGAGCGCGGTCGGCGAGGACTTCCAGGACGCGATGTTGCCGGATCAGGAGTGGTCCGGCCGGGTTTTCGAGCAGTGCGATTTCACCGACGCCGACCTGACCGGGCTGAGCACCCGCAACTGCGTGTTCACCGACTGCGACTTCACCGGTGCCGATCTCAACGGTTCGCAGCACGTCGCGAGCGCGTTCCGGTCCTGCAAGTTCGAGCGCACGGTGTTCGGGAAGAGCTCCTTCGAGGGCTGCAGCCTGCTCGGCTCCAGCTTCGTCGACTGCCGGTTGCGCTCGCTGAAGGTCGGAGAGACCGACCTGACCCTGGTCGCGATGGGCCGCTGCGACCTGCGCGACGTGGACCTGCACGGCGCCCGGTTCCGCGAGGCCAACCTCACCGAGTGCGACCTGCGCCGCTGCGACCTCCGCGAGGTCGACTTCTCCGGTGCCCGGATGCTCGGCGCCCGGCTCGACAACGCCGACCTGCGGGACGCCCGCCTCGACGCCGACGCCCTCGTCCAGGCCCACCTCCGGGGCGCCCGGGTCGACACGACGCTGGCCCTGTCCTACGCGGCGGCCCACGGCCTCCAGCTCGACTGAAGCGCGAAAGAGGGCCCCTCCCAGGTGGGAAGGGCCCTCTCTCAGCTCTCGCTCACTCCATCGGCGGGCGCTCCGGCGACGGCACCTCGGCGAGCGTGCCGTCCGAGAGCAGGTCGCTGACCGCTGCCGGGAGCACGAACGCCGTGCCACCACCGGGCTGCTCGAACCACGCGACCGCGGTGCCCCGCAGCGCCTGGATCGGGCGCTGCACCCGGTAGGCCGCGTAGGTGCGGTTCGCCCACTGCGGCGGCAGCGAGCGGTGCGTGTACGGCGTGCGCACCGCGTACATCACGTTGCCGTTCGGCTCGCCGAAGCGGTCCAGCTCGGTGCCCGGCTGCAGCATGACGATCCGGCGGTCCCGGTACAGCGTCAGCGGCGGTTCGCCGTTGAGCGGCTGGATCTGCTGCCCCTGCGGCGGCTGACCGTTGGGCGAACCCTGCGGCTGGCCCTGCGGAGGCTGGCCCTGCGGCTGACCCTGCTGCGGACGCGGCGGTCCGGGCGGCGGGCCCTGCCGCTGCGGTCCGGCCATGCCGGGACCACCCGGTCCGGGACGGCGGTCGGCGCCACCGGACGGGCCCTGAGCGGGTCCGCCGTTGCCGGGACCGGCCGGGGGCACCGGCGCGTTGCTGTCCCGGCGGGGCTGGCGCTTGGGCAGCGGGTTCGAGCCCGGAGCACCGCCCTGCGGCTGCACCGGGTTGCCCACCGGCGGCGACTGCGGTGCCTGCGGCGGCAGCGGCCGGTCCATCGAGGGCGCGGGCTGGAACCGGGTCGCCTCGTCGGCGGGTGGCGCCGACGGGCTCTGCGGAACCGGGTCCTGCGGGGCGGATTCCTGAGCCACCGGTTCCTGGGCGGGCGGGGCCGCGTCCTGGTTCGCGGTGAACAGCGGGTTCCCGCCGGTGCTGGGCCCGGACTGCTCCGGCTCGCGCGCGGCGCGCTGGGGCAGTTCGGACGCCTGCGGCGTGCGCTGCGGCAGACCCGAGGACGGTTCCGGGTTCCGCTGCGGCAGGTCGGATTCCGGTGCGCCCCGCTGGGGGAGCTCGGCGGATTCCGGCGTGCGCTGCGGCAGATCGGTCGGCTCCTGCGCGGAGCGCTGCGGGAGCTCGGGCTCCGGAGCACCGCGGCGCGGCAGGTCGTCGACGGGCTCGGAGCTGCCGGGCAGCAGCTCGTCGACCGACGCGGCGTTGCGCTGCGGCAGGTCGTCGACGGGCTCGGAGGTGCGCTTCGGCAGGTCCGCCTCGGGGGCCACCGGGGAGGCCGGGACCGACGCGGGTGGCTGGTCCATCAGCAGCTGGCCCAGCAGGTACGCGGCGGCGTGGTCGACGCGGGCGAAGCGGACGTCCTCGGTGCCGGTGACGACCCAGTCGTCGCCGTCCTGCACGAGGCAGAGGGCGTCCGTGCTGCGGCTGCCCAGCCGGTAGGAGTCGCTGTCGATCTGGAAGTCGGTGAGCCGGTCGTGCAGCTTGGCCAGCACTTCCTGCGAGTCCGGGGCGTCGTCGTCCTCGTCGAGGACGTGCCGCGAACCGGAGGCGGCCGGCACGGCCTCCTCCTGGATCGGGGCGGCGGGCTCGTCGAGCTCCTCCGGCTCGTCCGAGGAGGACTCGGTCCCGGCACCCGAGATCCCGGCAGCAGCGGCCCCGACGGCGGCGGCGCCGACGGCAGCGGCCCCGGCACCCGCGGCGGCGGCACCGGTCGACACCGAGGAGTCGACCCCGGCCTCGTCGACCGGCTCGTCACCGGACTGGTCCGGGAGGGGCTGGTCCACGAGCTCGCTCACGGCCGCTTCGCGGGTCTCGTCGTCGACCTCGCCGACGGTGAAACCGCGGCTGCGGGCGTGCTCGACCAGCGCGGACTCCGGCGGCATGCCGTACTGCGCCAGGTAGTAGGCCACCGCGCCCGGCCACAGCCAGGTCCCGTCGGTGTGCCAGGTGCCCGGGACGGACTGGGGGCGCTCGGGATCGAGGTGGTCCTCCTCGTTCTCCCGCGAGGCCAGCACGACCGGGGCGTTCTCCAGGTACTGCCGCAGCGCGCCGACCTCGTCGGCGGGAACCGGGCGGCGCTCGGAGACGACCGGGCGGCCCTCGTCGTCGACGTCGTCGAAGACGTTGGTGATGCGGAAGCGGCCGGAGCCGATCTCCGCGGGCTCGGAGGCCTCGGCCTGGAGGCCCGCGACCGTGTCGGGCACCACGGGGGCGTCCTCGGCCTGCGGCGCGGAGGTGCCGTCGACCCGCTCCTGCATCCAGTCCGGGATGTTGTCCTCGGACCGCGGGTAGCGGCGAAGCTCGTCGACGTAGGCCGCGCGGGGCAGCGGGCGCTGCCACTGCGGCTCGGTGTCGAAGTTGATATCGATTCGGTAACTGGACGGGCGCTCGACGACGTAGAGCGCGCTCAACCAGGTGCCCACGTCGGGGCGGTACATGCCCTCGCGCAGGCGCTCGAAGATCTCCCGCAGTTCCGCCGGCGGCTCGACCGGGCGTGAACTGCCGTCCTGCGCGGTGAGCTCACCCAGCAGGTCGGTGTATTCGCCGGTGGCTCGGTACTCCACCGTGATCTCCTGCCAGTCCTCAGGAGCGCCTTGTAAAAGCAGAACACCGATCTTGCGGGCGATCTGCTCCTGCTCTTCCGGACTGATCGCTGTCGGACGCGACATGGGTGACATCCTCCCCCTCTCGACGAGGCAACCCGACTCCACCCCGCCGAAACGCTACTCGACGCGGGCCCGGCGTTGTGCGCTGTGTGTGACATCCGCGCCGCCGGTGATCGTCTTGTGGCGGTTTTCAAGATCGCCCCGGACGGGACCGATGATCTCGCCCCAGAGCTTGCCTGCTGAAAGTTCGAAAGAACATCACACCACCAGGTGTATTGGATCAGCGAGGGGGTTCTCCGAAAAACCAGTGGCACTCCGTCAGTGCCCAAGGACACAGTTGTGGACGTGCTTCGTCCGTACCGGCTCCTGGCCGCTGTCCCACACGCTCCGTCACTGATGACCTTCGGTCTGTTGGCGCGCCTCTACATCCCGGCCCAGGTGATGGTGGTGACGTTCCTGATGGCCGAGTGGACCGGTTCGTACGCGCTCGGGGGCGCGGTCTGCACCGCCATGACCATCGGGCACGCGATCGCCGGACCGGTGCGAGGACGTGCGGCGGACCGCAGCTCGGTGGCGAAGGTGCTGGTCGTCAGCGGTGCGGTCCAGTCGGTGGGCTTCGCGGCGATGATCGCGACCGCGGCCTGGGCGGACGCGGCGATGTGGTGGCTGATGCTGCCGGTCGCGCTGGCCACGGGCCTGTCCGCGCCGCCGCTGGGGCAGGTGACGCGCTCCATGTGGCCGATGATCGCCACGGGTCGGGCGCGGGAGGCCGCCTACGCGGTCGAGGCGACGATCGGGGAGCTGCTCTACGTCGTCGGACCGATGCTGGCCGCGTTCGCGGTCGCCGCCTGGGGTGCTCCGGCGGCGCTGGTGGCCTGCGCGGTGTGGGCGGTGGTCGGCCCGGCCCTGTTCGCGTCGGCCCTGTGGCGCGCCGGGATCCGGGGCGGACTGGGCGGTGGCTCGCGCGGGAGCGCCGGGAGCCTGGTGCGGACGCCGGGGTTCCTGACGCTGCTGTGCTTCTTCTGCCTGATCGCGGGTGCGCTGATCTCGGTGGACGTGCTGCTGGTCGGTTGGGCGCGCGGCCGCGGCGAACCGCAGCTCGCCGGGGTGCTCGCGGGCGTGTGGGCGGTGGGCTCGCTGGTGGGCGGGCTGGTCATGGGAGGTTTCCCGCGACACCGGTTGTGGGCGCGCGCTGGGGTGACGGCGCTGGGCCTGTGCGCGCTGGTCCCGGTGCTGCCGCCGATCTCCGGGGGCTCGCCGTGGGCGGTCGGGCTGATCCTGCTGATCGGTGGTTCGGCGGTGGCCCCGCTGCTGACGGCGGCGAACAACCGGCTGGCGGATCTCGCCCCGGTGGATCGGCGGGGCGAGGCGTTCGGCTGGATGTCGACGGCCGGGCAGGGAGGTGCGGCGCTGGCCTCACCTCTGGTGGGCGCGTTGCTCGACGGCAGCGGACCGGCGGGTGCCGGGGCGGGCATCGCCGGGATGGCGGTGGTCGCGCTCGCGGTCGTGCTGCTGCACCTGCGCCGCTCCGGGCCGGTTTCGCCCGTGGCGGAAGTGGTGGAAAAAACTGCGGACCGGCGAGGTCATGCGGTCGACGATCTGCCACGATGAGCAGCTGTGAGCGCGACGATTCTCGACGGCAAGGCCACCAAGGACGCGATCTTCGAGGAGCTGCGACCCCGCGTCGCCAAGCTCGTCGAGCAGGGTCAGGCCCCGGGCCTGGCAACGGTGCTGGTCGGTGACGACCCCGGCTCGCAGTCCTACGTGCGCGCCAAGCACAACGACTGCGCGAAGGTCGGCATCAAGTCCATCCGCAAGGACCTGCCCGCTGACGTCAGCCAGGCTGACGTCGAGGCGGTCATCGATGAGCTCAACGCCGACCCCGAGTGCACCGGTTACATCGTGCAGCTGCCGCTGCCCAAGCACCTCGACGCCGGTCCGCTGCTGGAGCGGATGGCCCCGGCCAAGGACGCCGACGGCCTGCACCCGATCAGCCTCGGCCGCCTGGTGCTGGGCGAGGAGGCTCCGCTGCCGTGCACCCCGCGCGGCATCATCGAGCTGCTGCGCCGGCACGACGTCGAGCTCAACGGCGCGCGCGTCGCGGTCGTCGGCCGCGGCATCACCGTCGGCCGCCCGATCGGTCTGCTGCTGACCCGCCGCAGCGAGAACTCCACGGTGACCCTGTGCCACACCGGCACCAAGGACCTGGCCGCGGAGATCTCCCGCGCGGACGTGGTCGTCGGCGCGGCCGGCGTGCCGAACCTGATCACCCCGGACATGGTCAAGCCGGGTGCGGCGGTGCTCGACGTGGGCGTCACCCGCACCGACGACGGGCTGGCCGGGGACGTGCACCCGGACGTCGCCGAGGTCGCCGGCTTCCTGTCGCCGAACCCCGGTGGCGTCGGCCCGATGACCCGCGCGATGCTGCTGACGAACGTCGTCGAGGCGGCCGAGCGCAACCTGGGCTGAGCGCCCGGTTCGCCGGAGTGGCGACCCGCTGGACTGGAGGATCGTGAGCGACTGGTTGCCGGACAGGTCCCGCCTGTCCATCCACGTGCCGTTCGGCCTGGTGTGCGGCATCGGGCTGATCGGGTTCCTGCTGGTGTCCCTGCAGCACTGGCGCCGCGGCACGGTCGTGCTGGGCCTGGCGCTGCTGGTCGCGGCGGGCCTGCGCGCGATGATCCCGGACGAGCGCGCCGGTCTGCTGGCCATCCGCAGCAGAGTCGTCGACATCCTCCTCTACGCCGGTTTCGGCGTGGTCATCATCTCCATCGCCATGACCATCAAGGGCCTCTTCGGCTGACCCGACCGCCAAAAAGGCAGGCACCCCGACCCGGGGGTGCCTGCCTCTTTCACGTCCACACCGGACACTCCACACCGGACCACCCGACCCCGCGACGAAAACCCCGGTTTTCACGCGACGAATGTTGCGGTTTTCGCGCGATGAATGTTGCGGTTTTTGACGGGAGGGTCAGTCCCACCAGAAGGACCAGGTCCGTCGGCCTCGGATCTCGTTCGCGTAGGCCGAGAGGGAACCGGATTCCTGCAGGATGCGGTCGGGGCAGAAGGTCCAGTGCTCGGCGGCGACGGCGGCCGCGTGCTCGGCGGTCTGCGGCGGGGCGGCGACGCTCATGTCGAGCCGGTCCGGTCCGAGCCGCAGGATGCGCGCGCCGAAGCGCTCCTCCCAGGAGCGCACCATCGCCGAGAGCCCGGCGGTGCGCGAGACGTGGTTGGCCGCGCCGGACCAGCCGAGCACCGTGAGCACGTCGGCACCGCGCTTGACCGGAACCAGCGCGAGCCGGGTGTCGTCGTCGACGAGCTTCGGAAGCTGTTGGTTGGCCAGCACGTCCGGGTCCGCCAGCAGGTTCCCGGCCTTCGCCGGCCCGGGGCAGCTGTAGTCGAAGGGCGCGAGCACGTCGAGGTCGTAGGCCGGGCCGAGCTCGTCGTCGACCTGCACGAGCCCGTCCCAGATCCGCGCCATCACGTCGTAGACGCGCCAGCGGTCGATGTGCTCCAGGGGTTCCGGCGAGACGACGCCGACGGTGCAGCGCTCGCCGAAGGTCTCGTCGCTGTCGCAGAGCAGCAGCGGCCACAGCCCGCTGCGCCGGTGCTCGGCGCGCAGCGCGGCGGCCAGTTGCGGCCCCGGGGTGTCGAGGCTGATCCAGCACAGCGGGGCCGGGTAGACCGCCATCGACATCTGCTCGGTGAGGATCTCGCCCGGTGGCAGCTCGGTCGAAACCCCGGCACCGATGCCGAAAACCGCAGAAAGATCGGCCGGTGCCCCCGCGTCCCGGTCGTCTTGCAACATCACCGCCTCCTAGCGATTCCCCGATGGGACCACCTTAAGGACGCGGGACGGTCGGGGGGAGCCCGGGATGGTGCAAACCAGCTAACATTTCGGCCATCACTCCCGGTGAGAGCCCGGTTGCAGCACGATGCGACCGGTCCGCTTCCCGGACAGGTGCAGGTCGAGCGCGCGTTCGGCGTCTTCCAGCGGCAGTCGTTCGGCGATGAGCGGGCGCAGCCGTCCCTGGGCGAGCAGCCCGAGCAGTTCGGCCAGATCCTTCCGCGACTGCTCGTCGGAACGCACGTAGTACAGCCGCGCGCGGCGTCCGCCGGTCCTGCCGAGGAGCCTGCGGATCTCCCACCCGGCCACCATCCGCACGATGCCGAGGTAGGGAGCGAACCACGGGCCGGTGTCGTCCAGCGTCGCGGAGCTGCCGTAGCTGACCAGCGTTCCGCCGGGCGCGAGCAGTCGCCAGGACGCGGGCAGGCTCGACGGTCCGAGCGGGTCGAAGACGGCGTCCACGCCGCCGGGGGCGAGCGCGGTGACCTGCTCGGCGACGTCGTCGGTGCGGTGATCGATCAGTTCCGCTCCGAGGTCGGTCAGGTCCGGGTGCCGGTGCGCGGAAGCGGTTCCGATGACCCGGATCCCGTCGAGGGCGGCCAGTTGTGCGAGCAGCGCCCCGACGCCGCCGCCGATGCCGTGCACCAGCACCGTCCGTCCCGTTCGCGCGTTCGCGGTGCGCAGCAGCTGGCGCGCGGTGACGCCGTTGAGCACCAGCGCGACGGCTTCGGCCGCGTCGACGTCGTCGGGGACGGCGACCAGGTCGCGATCGCGCAGCACGACGTGCTCGGCCCAGGCCCCGGTGCGCGTCATCGCCGCCACCCGCTGCCCGACCTGCCAGGGCGTTCCGGGTCCGGTGGCGACGATCTCGCCGACCAGGTCGTAGCCGGGCACGAACGGGAACCTCGGCTGGGCGGGGTAGCGGCCGCGCCGCATCTGCACCTCGGCGAACGCGACGCCGGTGGCTTCGGTGCGCACGAGCACCTGGTGCGGTCCGGGTTCGGGGGTCTCGGTGTCGCGGACGACGACCTCGTCGAGTCCGGTGAGCACGATCTCGGTCATGGGTCCCCCAGTGTGATAAGAAGTAGCGAAAGTGAGAAGCTCTAACTCAAATATGGACCTGTTACTCTCAGGCGTCAAGGGAGGGGGAGCATGTCCGCTGAGCCGCGCAGTCCGCGGGAGCGCTTCCGGGAGCAGACGCGCAACGAGGCCAAGCAGGTCGCGATGGAGCAGCTCGCCGCGTCGGGCCCGTCGGGGATCTCGGTGAACGCGATCGCCAAGCGGATGGGCATCACCGGGCCCGCGCTCTACCGCTACTTCGCCAATCGAGACGCGCTGCTCACCGAGCTCATCGCCGACGGCTACCGCGACCTCGCGGAGACGCTCGAAGGCGTCGCGCACGAGCACCGCCGGAAGACGCCGGAGAACCGGTTCCGCGAGGTCGCGGCGGGTTTCCGGGCGTGGGCGCTGGAAGGGCCGCAGCGCTTCCTGCTGCTGTTCGGCACCCCCGTGCCCGGCTACGTCGCTCCGGACGAGACCTTCGAACTCGCCGACCGCGCGTTCGCGCCGATCCTGGAGGCCCTGGCCGCGCTCGCGCCGGAGTCGCCGCCGAGCAGCGCGCTCGACCGGCAGCTGCTGGCCTGGCGCGACCGCCGGGGCGGCCCGCAGCCGCCGCTGCCCGCGCTGCGCAAGGCCGTCCGCGCCTGGTCACGCCTGCACGGCGTGATCAGCCTCGAGGTGATCGGCCAGTTCGGGGGCATGGGCGTCGACCCGGAACCGCTGTTCCGGGTCGAAGTCGAATCCGTCCTCGCCGACCCCTGGGACTAGTCGCCCCGGCGCTGCGAAGGGGCTTCGATCACGCAGTCCGATCCGGGGAAGACGATTCCCTCGTGGCCGTCGGTGTAGCGGACCTTGTACGGCGGTTCGCCGTCCTGGCCGAGAACCTCCAGGATCTCGGCGTACTTCTCGGCTTCGTCGACGTGCTTGCTGTGCACGTGGAGCTGGTCGCCCACGACTGCTCTCATCACCCATCACCTCCGCCCCATCAGGCTAGGCGAGGTGTGATGCAGATCGCAGCAGTCGTCATTCCGCCAGTCGTGAGCAGGTCGTGGTGACCGCCTGGTACTTGTCCAGCTGGGCGGAGGTCCACTCGGCGCCGGCCTCGATGTCGACCTTGCCGTCGGCGACCTGCTGCACCGATTCCTGCACGTCGAGCAGGTTCTGCTTGAGCGTCTCGTCAGCGGTCGCGCTGGTGAGCTGCTCCAGCTCGGCGACCTTGGCCTGGGCGTCGGCCTGGGCCTTCTGCGGGTCGGCGAAGTTCGGCACGAAGTTCGCGGCGTTGATCGCCCGCAGGCACGCCTGCGCGGAGTCCAGGGTCTGCTGCGCGCCCTGGAGCTGCTGGTTGGCGTCCTGCAGCCCCTGCTGGGCCTCCTGGATCTCGCCGCACGAGGCGAGTCCGGTCAGCAGGGGTAATGCCAGGACCGCCACCGCGATCCGCGTTCGAGCTCGCATCTTCCCTCCGGGGACAAGGCGCAGTGCCTCGGTGGCGCTGCACGTGCACCTTATCGGTGCGACCAGAGGGATTGTGCACTTTGTCTTGTTTTAGGTGCTAATGGTCTAAACCCTGCTCCGACTGGCTCAAGGGCCTGCCTCGATCCAGGTCATCACTGCGGGCGGCAGGTCCAGTCCGGCCAGCCAGGGAGCGGCGCCGATGCGGTAGAGGACGACGCAGGTCAGCGCCAGCGACACCAGGGTCAGGCCGGGGCCGACGATGGCGAGCTCGACGGCGCCGCCGGTGCGCATCCGCAGCTTCTTCGGCGGCGCGACCGGGTACCAGGTCTTGCCGCCCAGCGGCACCGGCCACAGCATCGGGCAGCCCTGCTCGGTGATGGCGTCGCCGATGAAGTGCGCGATGCAGCCGATCATCACCGCGACTCCGAACGCGGCGGCGTCGGTCGGCTGGTCCCCCGCCCAGGCCCAGCACGCGACCGTGAGCAGCAGCGACGTGCCCGCGATGAGCAGCGCGTCGCGGCGGGAGCACCAGGTGTGCATCAGCCCGCGCACGGCGAGGCCGGCGAAGAAGAACATCAGCACGCCCAGCGCGCTGCCCTCGCTGGTCTGCACGATCGCGGTGGTGATGAGCCCGGCGAGGATCGCGAAGACGACGGTGTGGGTGAAGCCGCGGTGCGTGCCCTCGCGGTCGCTGTCCTTCTTGGTGCGGGTGAGCCGGTAGAGGAAGCCGCTGAGCCCGCTCATGGCGGCGGAGAAGCCCTTGGAGATGGCGCCGAAGGTGGCCGCGACGGTCGAGGACGGGTGGTCGATGTCGGGCAGCAGCGCGGCGCCTGCGGAAAGAGTGGCTCCGACCACCCAGGTCTTGGGGGATAATTGCCCCAGCGCGTGCGTGTCGGCCAGGGCGGTCACCGCTGCCCATGCGGCCAACCCGCTCATCGCGTGCGTCGGTCCTGTCGCCATGTCTCTCCCGCATCGCCTGCCGCGCCGAACAGCTGCTCGACAAGATCACTCGTCTGTGAGTTCGAGAGTAGAAGAAGATCGCGGCGCGGCCGGGCATTGCCCTGGGGGTGGCAGCTGTGAATCTGACTTCGGATGCGCCGTGACCCTGGTGGCGGGCGACGGGGGCAAGGCACAATCGAAAGCGCTAGCAGTACGCTTGTACCGCTTGCATTCTCGCGAGAGGAGCACCCCGCCACATGAGCAAGATCAAGGTCCAGGGCACGGTCGCCGAACTGGACGGCGACGAGATGACCCGGATCATCTGGTCCTTCATCAAGGACAAGCTGATCCACCCCTACCTGGACGTCAACCTCGACTACTACGACCTGGGCATCGAGCACCGGGACGCCACCGACGACCAGGTGACCGTCGATGCCGCGAACGCCATCGCCAAGCACGGCGTAGGTGTGAAGTGCGCCACCATCACGCCCGATGAGGCGCGCGTGGAGGAGTTCGGCCTGAAGAAGATGTGGCGGAGCCCGAACGGGACCGTCCGCAACATCCTCGGCGGCGTCATCTTCCGCGAGCCGATCGTCATCTCCAACATCCCGCGGTACGTGCCGACGTGGACCAAGCCGATCGTCATCGGCCGTCACGCCCACGGCGACCAGTACAAGGCCAGCGACTTCAAGGTCCCGGGCCCGGGCACCGTCACCATCACCTACACCCCCGAGGACGGCTCCGAGCCGATCGAGATGGAGGTGGCGAAGTTCGGTGAAGACGGTGGCGTGGCCATGGCCATGTACAACTACCGCAAGTCGATCGAGGAGTTCGCGCACGCGTCCTTCCGGTACGGCCTGGACCGCGGCTTCCCGGTCTACATGTCGACCAAGAACACGATCCTGAAGGCCTACGACGGCATGTTCAAGGACGTGTTCCAGGAGATCTACGAGAACGAGTACAAGGCTCAGTTCGACGCCAAGGGCATCACCTACGAGCACCGGCTGATCGACGACATGGTCGCCACCGCCCTGAAGTGGGAGGGCGGCTACGTCTGGGCCTGCAAGAACTACGACGGTGACGTGCAGTCGGACACCGTCGCGCAGGGCTTCGGCTCGCTGGGTCTGATGACCTCGGTCCTGATGACCGCTGACGGCAAGGTGGAGGCCGAGGCCGCGCACGGCACGGTGACCCGCCACTACCGCCAGCACCAGCAGGGCAAGCCCACCTCGACCAACCCGATCGCGTCGATCTACGCCTGGACCCGGGGTCTGCAGGCCCGCGGCAAGATGGACTCGACTCCGGAGGTCATCGGTTTCGCCGAGGCGCTGGAGCAGGTCGTCATCGAGACCGTCGAGAGCGGCAAGATGACCAAGGACCTGGCCCTGCTGGTCGGCAACGACCAGCCGTTCCAGACCACCGAGGAATTCCTCGCCACCCTGGACGAGAACCTGCAGAAGAAGATGGCCGACCGCTGATCTTCGCCTGACGCGAAGCGCCGCTACCACCCCGGTGGAGCGGCGTTTTTGCGTTCGGGGCCGACGAAGTTCTCATGAGAACTTCGCCCCCAGCACGCTCCCGAAGAGCACGATCACCTCAGACGGCGGGCACCCGGTGCCGAGGTCTGCTGGTCTGATGCACCGAGGTCAGGAGCGCCCTTCACGGCGCTTCTCGGCGAGCTCGCGCAGCTCGTTCCGCACCACGTCCAGGTCGAACTTGTACCGACCCCCGGGTGCCACGAGAGCGACCGAGATCAACCCCTCGTCGGCGTAGCGGCTGATCGACCGGCGGGAGATGCCGAGTTCCACCGCCAGCTCACCCGACGACAGCAACCGCTTGCCCATGCCCCGAACGTATGGCCGTCGCGTGTCCTTTGCTGCCTAGCTGGCCTGTCTGGCCTTGTTGGCCTGAGTGTCCGAATTTTTGGAGGTGGAGGCGAGCGGTGATTTCTGGTTGCCGGTGGCGGTTGATGACGGCGGAGCGCGACACGCGTTCCGCGGGCGCCGTTGGGAGGGGGAGTCGGCTTCTGAAGCGGTCTGCGGTCGGACGGTCCCGCTGGCCCAGCCGTCCGAGATGGACTGGATCACCTTCATGACCTGCGACGAGTGCTGGCGGCTCCTTCTCGTGGAGGCAGGGGTCTCGCCGGGGGCGGTGGGCGCGTACGTCTCCGAGGGCGGGTGATACCGCTGTTCCCGGATCGCCGATTACTGGGCGCTGTGGGGCTCGGGCGGGTGTCCCTGGGGTTGTTGAATCGGTGGCGCGGTGGTGTGGCGGGACTTTCATGTTCGCCTGGAGGGTCGTTATAGCTGGGGCGACGTTCTTGACCTGGAGGTTCGGTGTGCTCCCAGTTCCCCGCCCGGTTCTGCTGGCCGGTGTCGGCCTGATCGCCGTCGTCTACGCGATGGGTGCTGATCGGGACGGCGATGCGGCCAAGCCGGAGGACTGCGCGTTCCAGGTCTCCGCCGACGCCCTCAACGTCCGCTCGGCCCCGGACGAGGGAGCCTCGCGCGTCGATCGACTCGGAGCGGGCGAGCAGGTCGAGGCGACGCCGAACGTCGTCGACGGTTTCCGCGAGATCGGCTCCGGCCGCTGGGCCGCCACCGAGTTCCTCGTGCCGTTGCCGGGAAGCGCCTGCGTTCCCTGACGGGCAGGGGTGGGTGTGAACGCCCGGAAACCGCTGAGATAAGCTCTCCACCGCTGGCGGCGAACACCGCCGAGCGCGATTAGCTCAGTGGGAGAGCGCTACCTTGACACGGTAGAGGTCACTGGTTCAATCCCAGTATCGCGCACCAAATCTTTTCGCAGGTGAGAAGCCCTGTCGGCGTTGTTGCCGACAGGGCGTTTTGCTGTTCGGGCACGGTGTTGACCGTGGGATGCGCGCCCTGGTTCCGCGGATTTCGCGTTCACTGTGCGGCTTTTCGGTGGTGGGTGGGGCGCTGATCTGGGTATTCGTGTCGGGTGGGCTCAGTTTGGTGGCTGGGGCGGGGTTGGGTTTGTGACCGTGAGTTGACCGGGTGCTGGGGTGCTGGGTGGGTTGGTGCGGGTTCGGTGGAGTGCGGTGAGGGCGGTGTTGTGGGTGTGGGGGAGGCCGGCGTTGGCGAGTGCGTGGCACCAGATGTTTTTGCGGAACCAGCTGCGTTCGAGGTGTTGGTCGTGGCGGGTGCGGCTGCGGGTGGGTCGGTCGTGGGTTGAGTTCGACGACGGCTCGGCTGATGGTGCGAGTTCGCCCACCGGATGTCGGTTTCGAGGGCGAGGTCGGCGCGCAGTTGTCAGCGGGCCGCGGCGTGTTTCTCGACACCGTCCGGATGAGGCCAGGGGTGCATCAGTGGCGGTTCGAGAAGGTCGGGGACGGGCAGAACGAGCTGGAGATTCGGGCGATGCCGCTGGGTGATTCGATCACCGCCGGCCGGGAGAGTTCGGACGACAACGGCTATCGCGATGAGCTCAACGACGAGCTCAAGACCAGGTTCGGTTCGGGTCAGGTGGACTTCGTCGGCTCGTCGCGGGCGGGGACGATGCCGGACCCGGACAACGAGGGACATCCGGGCTGGCGCATTGACGAGATCGCGTCGATCGCCGACTGCACCGTTCCCCGGTACCAGCCGAACGTGATCACGCTGCATGCCGGGACCAACGATTTCGACCAGGAGTACGAGCTTTCCTCGGCTCCGCATCGCTCATGGTCGGCTACAAGGGAGCCGTGCACGCCTACATCAACAACGGCGGGCGGGGCGAGGGCGGATTCACCGAACACAGGAACTTCGCCAACGAGACCGGGTATCCCGGCGACGAATCGACCTTCCGCGACATCAGCGGCGACGGTAAGTCCGACTACGTCGTCGTCTACGACGGTGGCTCCGTCCGCTGCTGGCTCAACCGAGGTGGCAACGTCCAGGGCTTCGTCCTGTGATCGATCCCCGGAAGGGTGCGCGGGTGGGTTCGCCTGCCCGCGCACCGTGCCGATTGTCCTTGGCAGCCCTCGTCTATCCGATCTCCGCGGTCGTCTCTGCGGTCGAGCACGGTGGGCGTTTTCGGTCTCTGGGCAGGTGTCCTTGTGGGGCATGACTCTCAGCGGTCGTCGAGCGTCCGAAATACCAACCCGGGGTGCGGTTTTGGTCCGAACGACGTGGACTTGTGCGGCAGGCGGATCCCGGAGGCGGCAGCGGCTTTGAGGTCTCGCCGGGTCGGTGGATTCGTGAGCACGGCGACGCCTCCGCTGTCCCGGGCCATGCGGAGGGCGGCGCTGGGGTTCGGCTCGTAGTTGATGTCTCCGGGACGGTTCGGGATCTGCCACAAGCGGTCGAGCAGCGCTGTGTCCAGGATCGCGACGTTCATCGTGCGCAGCGCTGAGGCCGTGCCATCGAGTGCTGCGTTCAGGAAGCGCGGTTGTGGTTCGGTGAGCAGGTAGCCACCACGTGGGGTGGCCAGGACGTAGGCCGGTCCGTTCTTCGAGTGGCGCTTCAGCTTGGTGATCCAGTCGGTGATCTCGCCGTGCATCGGGGTGACGCGGAACCGGGCGGAGGCCATCTGCAGTGCCTCGCGTGGGTCGAGACGGGGCAGCACGCGGTGAACAGGGGCGAGGCTCATCGGGGTCTTGGTGACGTCGACCAGCAAGGCGGGAAAGTAGTCCCACGGGCCTTGGCCCTGTCCGGCGGCATAGGCCGCGCGCCGGTACTGCCGTGCCGCGGCGTGGCGGTGGTGGCCGTCGGCGATGAAGGCGGCCCGTGCCTCCAGCTCGGCGATGATCTGATCCTGTTCCACGTGATCGGTGATGGGCCACAGGCGGTGGGTTTGGCCGTCGTGGGCCAGTACTTCGGCGACTGGTGGGTGGTGGGCGGCGTCGTCGATGCAGGTGGCGGTACGACCGTCACCGGAGAAGCCGAGCAGGGCGGGGTCGAGGTTGGCCCGCTGGCGTTCCATGACGTTGGTGAGCCGCTGAACGTGTTCGGGGATGACGTCCGCGTGGGGAAGCAGCCCGCTGTCCAGGTGCACCAAGGCCACCACGCCCCGGATGGTTCCGTGCGGCCCGAGTTGCTCGTAGGCGTAGAGAGCGGGACGCCGATCCTGGATGATCGCTCCGCTGCGCTGCCAATCCGCCAGGATGCCGAAACCCGGGTGCGGGAGTTCGCTCCACGGTGTCGCGTACCGGCCTGCGAGGGTGCTGTGGTTTCGTTGAGTGATGCGCCAGCCGCGGAAGGGGGCGATGGCGACCCCGTTGCGCGCGGACGCCACGACAGGGATGGGCCGGGTCGGCTCGACTTCCCCGGCCGCGCTCACGTCGTCCGGGTGCTCCTCGGGGGAGCGCTTCTCCTCCGAGGATGGTGTGAGGGCCAGCAGGCATCCCAGCGCGCACGCCCCGGCCATGACGAGCACGGCACCGGGGACGGGCATGAGACCGACCAGCGGACCGGCCAGCAGGGGGCCTGCGGATTGGCCGATGAGCAGGTAGCTGTTGGCCGTGCTGACGAACGCGCTTCTGCGGTCAGCGGGTGCGTGCTTGCTGAAGTGCAGGAACAGCGATTGAGCCAGCGCGGCGAAGCAGAAGCCCTGGACCAGGCGCAGCGGGATCATCGCGTAGGGATCCAGGGGCAGGGCGATGACCGCGATGGCGGCCGCGCACCCACCGGCGCTGAGCACGAAGGTGCGCAGCGGCCGTCCGGTGAGATCGTTGTGCTTGCCCCACCAGAACGAGCCGAGCAGGGTCGCGCCCCACATCACCGAATGCAGCACGCCGACCCACAGGCTTGCACCGCCCTGGTCCGTGACGACGCCTTCGACGTGTTCGGCGTAGACCGGGATCAGGCCGTAGACGCCGAAGTAGGCCGCGATCGCGGCCAGGGCCAGTGCTCCGGCCCCTGGGACTTCCCGCACCGAGGGGCGACGCCGTTGCCGCGTCGTGGTCTCGCCGCTGCCTGTGAGGGGCCGGCTGCGCGCAGGTTCGCGCAGGCCGACACCACAGGTCACCGCGAGCATCGCGGCGACCCCGGCGATCACGAGCATGAGTTGCTGCAGGCCGCCGGCGCCGACGAACAGGCCGCCTGCGACGGGGCCGGCCAAGGCGCCTGCTGCGGTGGCGCTGAACGATTTGCCCAGCGCTGAGCCGCGCTTCTGGTCCGAGCCGGTGGACCCGGCGAAGGCGGCGGCGGCTTCGACGACGCCGCCGAGCGTGCCCTGCAGCAGGCGACCGGCGACGAGCAGCAGCGGGCTGCTCGCGGTGGCCATGACGATCATGGCGATTGCCAGGCCCAGCAGTGCGCGCACCACCATCCACTTGCGACCGATGCGGTCGCCGAGGCGTCCCCACAGCGGGGTGGCGACGGTGAGGGCCAGGGCGGGTGCGGCGATGGCGACTCCGGCCCAGGTCTGGGTCTCGGCGAGGCTGCTGGTGCCGATCTGCCTCAGGTAGAACGGCATGATCGGCACCAGCATCATCAGCCCGGCGGTGTTGACGAACTGCCCGGCCCACAGCAGCACGAGGTCGCGGCCGCGAACGCTCTCCGACTCCGCGTGCTGCGGTGGAGGGCCGTGCGGCGTGCGCAGTGCGCGGGTCACCGTGTCACCGCCTCGGGCTCCTGCCACGGGTCGGGCAGGTTGGCGACCCATTCGTCGTCGTACACGAGGTCGAGGTAGCGCTCGCCGCGGTCGGGCAGCACGGTCACGATCCGGGCCGGGCCCTCCAGCCTGGAGATGAGGTGCTCGACCCCGGCGATCACCGCGCCCGACGATCCGCCGGCGAAGACCTTCTCGGTGGCCAGCAGCCGCCGGCACCCGGCGGCCGACTCGGCGTCGGCGACGTGCAGGACGTCGTCGATCTCCGCGGGGGCGTAGATCTCCGGCACGCGGCTGGCCCCGAACCCGGGGA
This sequence comes from Saccharopolyspora ipomoeae, assembly GCF_029952525.1. Classification (GTDB taxonomy): domain Bacteria; phylum Actinomycetota; class Actinomycetes; order Mycobacteriales; family Pseudonocardiaceae; genus Saccharopolyspora; species Saccharopolyspora ipomoeae. The sequence continues at coordinate 66,008 of NZ_JASAOF010000004.1, read as the reverse complement.
TCTGCCGCGGCCCGGGCGGGGTGCCGAAGATGACGGAGCCGACCGCGTCGACGGCGACCACCTTGAGGTCGGGGTGGTCCTGGCGCAGTCGTCGGGCGATGCCTTGGATGGACCCGGTCGTCGACACCGCCGCCACCAGGTAGTCGAGGGGGTCGTCGACGGCGTCGAGGATCTCCTCGCCTGCGGTCTCGTGGTAGGCGCGCCAGTTCAGCTCGTTGGCGTACTGGTTGATCTGGGTCGTGTTCGGGATCGAGCGCACGAGTTGCTGAGCCCGGCGCACGCGGGAGTGCAGGTAGCCACCGGCTTCGTCGGGCTCGGTGACCATCTCGACGTCGGCGCCGAACAGCTCCAGCAGGCGCAGGTTCGTCGGCGAGGTCTTGGGATCGACCACGGCGGTGAACGACAACCCGTGCAGCCCGGCTGCCATGGCCAGGGCGATGCCCAGGTTGCCGGAGGTGCTTTCCACCAGCCGCATGCCGGGACGAAGCGTCCCGTCGGCCAGGCCTTGCTCGATGATGAACCGCGCGGGTCGGTCTTTCATGCTGCCGCCGGGATTGAGCATCTCCAGCTTGGCGAGCACTTCCACGTCGGGTTCGGGGAAACACCGGCTGAGTCGCACCATCGGGGTCGATCCGACACAGCCGATCACCGAATCGTGGATCACTGCGAACCTCCAGGTTTCGGGGCGCACGTCGGTGCGCCACCGCGAGAAGAGAGCGGAAAGCGTGAACCGATGCGCGCACGACGACGCGAAACGCCGGAGGTCGGGTACGGCGTCATCGTCGCGCGAACAGGCACTGTCCGGTTTCGAAATTCAGAGAGGCGAATTCAGGAACGCATGAGTGCGTGTTCTGGAAAGAATCACCCGAAGATGAGAGGGACGAGTGCCCTGCGCGGAGATCAGGTTCTCGCGATGCACGCCCAGTGGAGGAAAGCGGTCCCGGATGGTCTCCACGGTGGTCGCGACAGCCAGTGCCGGAGCCGCAGTGCCCAGGCGGCCTGGGTGAGCAGCTGCGCCGCCGATGCGGTGAAGGTCAGCGCGAGCAGGAGGAAGTCCAGGTCAACCGAACTGTTCAGCGGCCTCGTGAGAACGGCCGCGCTGAAGTTCGGCCCGGCATCGCAGTGCGGCGCGCCGTGTTCGAGGCCGTGGTCATGAGCCGGATCGGCGACGGATGCTGCGGGTGCGGCATCACCAGCGTGTTCGTGCTCGGATGTTTCGCCGTGGTGACCGGTCGTGGAATGCGACGCGGACATCAGCTCGGCGTGCCCGGGAAGCGCGTGCGCGGGAAGGAGCACGACCGGCACGATGAGGAAGCCCAGCACAAGCAGGGGAAGCACGAGCAGCTTCCCCAGACCGTGTTGGCGTGTCATCGACTTCCTCACGGGCACCACACTAGAGATGACGTGGAAAAGCGGCGAAGCGGTATGCCCTCTCTCACACTACTGATTCGAAAGCCGGCGTCCTCGCTCGGGAATTCGCTCATCCCGATCTCGAATTGACGTGGTGGAAGGACTCGTGCTGTTCGAGCACTCGCCGCGCTGAGTGCGTCCTGCACGATTCGGCGTCCCGCCGGGTCGAAGGCCTGGGCATTGCCGTTCCCCGCTGGGATCTCACGACGTGGGGATTCCGGTGAGCCGTCTGGACATGTCCCACAGGCGCTTCGCCGCGTCCGCGTCGCTGGCCTGCAGGCTGCGCGCGACGAGCGTCGGGTGGCCGCGCAGCTCCCGCCAGCCGTCGGGGCCGACGTAGCTGGCTCCGGGCAGGTCCTGCGTCGCCGCGTACAGGCTCGGCAGCGCCCCCGTGGCGGGACCCTGCGCCAGCAGGGACCCCGCTAGCCGTGCCGCGCCGACCAGCAGGCGGTTGCGTCCGTGCGTTCCGAGGTTGGACGCGGTGTACCCCGGGTGCGCGGCCAGAGCGCGGACGGGGGAGCCGCGCTGCGCGAGCCGCCGCTGGAGTTCGAGAACGAAGAGCAGGTTCGCCAGCTTCGATTGCCCGTACGCCGCGACCGGCTGGTAGCGGCGGCGCTCGAAGTTCGGGTCGTCGAAGTCGATCGTCCCGAACCGGTGCGCCCCGGAGGCCAGGGAGACGACGCGGCCGGTGATGTGCGGCAACAGCAAGTTGGTCAGGGCGAAGTGGCCGAGGTGGTTGGTGCCGAACTGCATCTCGAACCCGTCGACCGTGCGCGCGGCGGGGACCATCGCCACACCTGCGTTGTTGACCAGCACGTCGACGTCTCCGCGCCAGGACGCGGCGAACTCGCGGACGGAAGCGAGATCGGCGAGGTCGAGGCTGCGCACCTCGTTGCTGCCGCGCACCGCACGAGCGGCCGCCCTGCCGCGATCGAGGCTGCGAACCGCGAGCACGACGTGCGCTCCGGCCCGGGCGAGCCCGCGTGCTGTCGCCAGTCCGACGCCGCTGCTCGCGCCGGTGACGATCGCCGTCCGCCCGTCGAGCCGCGGCATCTGGTCGAGTGTCCATCGCATGTGCGCCATCGTGCTGATCGTTGCTCCCGTTGTCGCGGCCGGGTGCGCGGTGGCCCGCGCACCGCGGACCACCGCGCACCGCGGCGGGGTCGACCGTCCACGTCGTCTCCGATGGCCCGGTGCTGGTGAAGCCCTCAGCTGGGCACGGCCATCACCATGATCGGTTCTGTGGTCGGTTGCGCCGAGCCGCCCCTGGGTTCGACCGTCACGGCGAGCTGCCGGGCGTCGGCGGGCATGGCCGTCATCAGCGGTTCGCCCGTCGGCGCCGACGGCAGCACGCCGGCCGACGTCGGACCGGCGCCGCCGATGAACCAGAGCTGGTAGGTCCGGTCCGCGGGAGCGGCGGGCATGTCCGCGGTCAGGAACGCGGCGCTGCCCAGACGCCGGGACACCACGCTCACCGCTCGCGCCTCTCCCGCCGAGCCGTGGACCAGGCGCGCGTCCGGGGACTGCAGGAGCCTGGCGACCTCCGCGTTGTGCGCCCCGGCCTGCTCCGCGAGCCGGTTCGCCTCGGCCAGCTGCTGCTGGCTCTGCCAGGCGACGCCGCCGAACGCAGCGGCCAGCGCGATGCCGACGGCCGCTGCTGCGACCGCGAGCCGGGTCGTCCAGCCCGTCATCGGCGGGAACCGGAACGCGCGCCCTCGGGGAGGTTCCGCCGACAGCGGCGGGAGCTGCCGGGTGCGGGCGATCTCCTCCATCACCTCGTGCTTGAGCGCTTCGGGCGGCGGGACCGCGGTGTCCGCGCCGAGCCGGGCGGCGGTTTCCCGCAGCTCTCGCACCTCCTGGGCGCAGTCCTCGCAGCGGTCGAGGTGCCGCTCGAACCGGTCGAGCTCCGTCCCGATCAGCGCGTCCACGGCGTAGGTACCTGTCAGCGCGGCCATCTCGTTGCTCATCGGGTGGTCACCCCCAGGCAGTCGCGCAGCCGGATCAGGCCGTCGCGCAGGCGTGTCTTCACAGTGGCGAGCGGAGCATCCAGCAACCCGGCCGCCTCGCGGTAGGTGTAGCCGCGGTAGTAGGTCAGCATCACGGACTCGCGTTGCAGGTCGGTGAGGGTGGCGATGCACCGGCGCAGCTGGCGCTGCTCGAACCGGGAGAGCACCGCTTCGGCCACTTCGTCGTAGGGCCGACCGGGCTCCTGGCGACCCGCCTTGGTCTCCCGGTCGGCGGCGGCCTGCGCGGTCCGAACCCGGTCCACCGCCCGGCGGTGGGCGATCGTCATGATCCAGGCCATCGCGCTGCCCCGATCGCTGCGGTACCTGCTGGCCGAGCGCCAGACCTCCACGAGGACCTCCTGGGTGACCTCCTCGGACTGCGCGGTGTCCCGGACGATTCGCTGAACGAGACCGTGCACGGGTGCGACCACGAGGTCGTACAACCGCGCGAACGCCTGCTCGTCGCCCTTCGCCACGGACACCAGCAGTTCGTGCGGCTCGGGCCGCTCCCCGGGTTCCGGCTGGTCGGCCGGTCTGCGTGTGCTCTCCATGTGCGCCTCTCTCGGGCCCGGCCCTCGCCGGGCCATTGTTCAGCCCTGCGCGGGTTTGCGGTATCCGAGCTGCCACACGTCGAGGTAGCCCGAGCGGAAGCCCGCCTCGCTGTAGGCGAGGTAGAACTCCCACATGCGGCGGAAGCGCTCGCTGAAGCCCAGCGCCCGGACGTCGTCCCACCGGTCCAGGAAGCGTTCGCGCCAGTGCCGCAGCGTCGTCGCGTAGCTGGGGCCGAAGGAGTGCCGCTCGGTGCGCCGCAGGCCGGTGTGCTCGTCGAAAGCCGCTTCCAGCGCCTCGATCGAGGGCAACTGCCCACCGGGGAAGATGTACTTGTGGATCCAGGTGTAGCTACCGCTTGTGGCCAGCATCCGGTCGTGCGGCATGGTGATCGCCTGCAGCCCGATCCGGCCACCGGGCGCCACCAGCCGGTCCAGGGCGCTGACGTAGGCGGGCCAGAACTCGCGGCCGACGGCCTCGATCATCTCGACGCTCACGACCGCGTCGAACCGGCCGGTGATCTCCCGGTAGTCGGCCAGCCGCACCTCGACCCGGTCCGCGAGACCACCTTCGGCAAGGAACTCCTGCGCGTACCGCTGCTGTTCGGCGGACAGGGTCAGGGTGGTCACCCGGGCGCCTCGCCGGGCGGCCCGCCCGGCCAGCGCTCCCCAGCCGGTGCCGATCTCCAGCAGCTCGGTCCCCGGGCCGACTGCGGCGAGGTCGAGGATCCGGTCGATCTTGCGGACCTGGGCGGCGGCGAGGTCGTCGCCACCGGGCGGGAACAGCGCAGCCGAGTAGGTCATCGTCTCGTCCAGGAACGTCGCGAAGACGTCGTTGGACAGGTCGTAGTGGCGGTGGATGTTCTCCCGAGCCCCCGCGACCGTGCCCCGCTCGGTGCTGGGCTGGCGGGCCTCGACCCAGCGCCGCGCGCCTTGCAGCGGTGCGGGCACGAGCGTGGCGATCCGCTCGGCGAACGGGGTCAGCAGTTCCGCCGGTTCCGGGCTGGTCCACTCGCCGGCCATGTAGGACTCGCCGAAGCCGATCTTGGCGTCCACGCCGAGGCGGTGGAAGAACGCCTTCGGATCTTCGACTCGCATGAGCGGCGACTCCGGGCCGCCCGCGCCCAGCACGCCGCCGCCCGCGAACGCCACGCGGACCGGCAACGCGCGCACCGCGTGCCGGAACAGCTGCTCGGCGATCGCGGCGCGGACCGGCGAGCTCGGTGCGGCGCCGAGCAGGTCCCACGGCGGAGCGGTCCCCGCGCACTCCTGCGCGCCGGTGGTCGTGGTGGTCATCGGACTCCTTCCTGGTGGATGTGGGGAGTGCGGCGGTAGCGGGGAACCCGCCGCAGCCACAGCGCGATGCCGTGGCGGCGGATCAGCGCGGAGGTCCGTCGCGGTGCCAGCGGGTGGCGCAACGCCGCGCGCAGCAGCTGCGCCGGGGTCGCCCGCCGGCGCCTGCCCGTCATCGCAGCGCGGAACGCGGTGCCGCCGCCGTGGACGAGCTCGACGTGCAGCCGCAGCCGCTCGCCCGGCGGTTCCAACCGCATCCGGTAGCGGCCCTCGGAGGGCAGGAAAGGGGAGACGTAGAAGCGCTTGTCGGTCTCGCCGACGCCGTCGGCGTCCGGGCGCAGCAAGTAGCAGTGCCGTTCGCCGTAGGTGTTGTGCACCTCGGCGACGACGCACTCCGGCGATCCGTCCGGGCGATGGCACCAGAAGACCGTGATCGGGTTGAACGCGTGGCCCAGCACCCGCGCGCCCGCGAGCATCAGGACCCGGCCTCCCCGGAGATCCACGCCGTTCAGCGCCAACCAGCGGTCGAGGTTCTCGCGGATGCTGCGCCGCGGGTCGCCGAGGTGGTCGCGCGCGTCGAAACGGACCAACCAGCGCAGGGCCCCGGGCAACCGGGGCAGGTCGGCGAGGTCGACCAACCAGGTGTGCGACCGGTGCCGGAAGGAGCGTCGCGGCTCGACCTCGCGGGAATGAGCGATGACGACGTCGTAGAGGTGCACGATCACCACCCCGCCCCGAAGGCCGCGGCTGCTCGCACGCCGGAAGCGCAGCCGTCCTCGTGGAAGCCCCACCCGTGGTAGGCGCCAGCGAACCGCACCCGCTCATCGCCGATCGACGGAAGTTCCGCTTGCGCCGCGACCGAATCAGGCGTGTAGATCGGATGCCGGTAGCGCATCTCGGCGAGCACCCGGCGGGAGTCCACGTCGGATCCGCCGTTCAACGTGACCACGTGGTCGACGGGCTCGGCGAGCCCCATCAGCCGGTTCATGTCGTAGCTGATCCGGGCCCCGCCCGAGACGTCCGCGCACCTGTTCTTGAGGTAGTTCCAGGAGGCCCTGGCGCCTCGGCTGCTCGGCAGCACCGACGCGTCGGTGTGCAGCAGCGTCGCGTTCTCCGAGTACTCGAAGGCACCCAGCGCGCGTCGTTGCGCGGCGGTGGGGGAGTCCAGCAGTCGCAGCGCTTGGTCCGCGTGGGTGGCCACGACCACGCGGTCGAACTCGTGCACCTCGTCGGTGGCGGAACGGACCTCGACCCGGTCGGACAGCCTGCGCACCGAGCGCACCGGCGTCGCGGTGCGCACCGCCTGCAGCTGCTTCCCGATCCGCAACACGTACTCCCGGGACCCGCCGATCACGGTGCGCCAGGTCGGGGAACCGCCGATCGACAGCATCCCGTGGTGCCGCAGGAACTCGAACAGGTAGCGCGCCGGGTACCGCCCGCTGGTGGCCGGTCCGGCGGACCAGACCGCGGAGACCAGGGGGATCGCGAAGTGCTCCGTGAAGTGGCGGGAGTACCGCCCGTCGGTCAGGAACTCGGCGAGCGTCCGCGCATCGCCGCGCGGCCGGTCGAGCAGTGCACCGGCTTCCCGGTGGAACCGACGCACCTGCGACAGCGTGCGCAGGTAGCGGAGGTCGCGGACGTTCTGCGCGCGCGGGAACAGCCCGCCGAGCCGCTTGGCGCCCGCGTACTCCAGCCCGCAACCCCGGCACCGCACGCTCATCGACATCTCGGTGTCCCTCGTGGACACTCCCAGCTCTCGGAACAGCCGGAGCAACTGCGGGTACGTGCGCGAGTTGTGCACGATGAACCCGCTGTCGACGGCGATCACGCGACCGTCGGCGGTGCGGACGTCGTGGGTGTGGGCGTGCCCGCCCAGCCGGTCGTCACCTTCGAACAGCACCACGTCGTGCGCGCGGGACAGCAGGTGCGCGGCGGTCAGCCCGGAGACCCCGGCGCCCACGACCCCGACGCGTTCCCGGCTCATCGCGGGCTCCACGCGGCGGCGCAGTCCAGGGCGAACGCGGCGACCTGAGCGTTCCACTCCTCGGCGCGGCGCAGCATCGCGTGGCCGGAGCCGCCGATCACGTGCCGCGAGACCGCCGCGCCCGCCCGCCGCGCGCGGCGAGCGTAGGCCAGCGATGTCTCCGGCGGGATCGTCCGGTCCCGGTCGCCGTGCACGATCCGCACGATCCGGCCGGTGAGCTGCTCGACCGCATCGTCCTCGGTCGTCCACGGCGCGAGCGCGCACACGCCCACCACGTCCGGTTCACCGGCCAGCCGCAGCGCGACCCGTCCGCCCATCGAATGCCCCAGCAGCGCGATCCGGGCACCCCTGTGCGAACCGCGGATCACCTCGATCGCACGGCGCGCGTCGCAGACCGCGTCCAACGCGGGCTCGTTCCAGCCCCGCACCCGGTTGCGCAGCACCCACACCGAGACGTCCGAGCGGTGCCCGGCGCGGGCGAGCGGGAACATCCGTCGGTAGGCGAGCCGCGTTCCCCGCACGGGCGCGCGGCTGACCGGCCGCCCGCCGTGCAGCGCCAGCAAGACTGTCCGCGGTGGCGTCTCAGACGATGTCAGAACGCGGAGGTTCGGTTCGTGCATGCCCTGGATTCGTGTCCCGCGCGCGTGCGGATTGCTCCTGTGACCACGAACACGTTCACCAGTCCGACCCCGCGCCCGCGACGAATGGACGAGGAGGAGGCATCCGACCCGGGAGGCGAGCGTGGCGCTGATGAGCACGACCCGCAGCGGAGCTGCGGACATCATGGAGGAGATCGTCGGTGGCACCTTCGGCGTGCCGCTGCCGATCGGGGTGCGCGCCTGGGACGGCAGCACCGCCGGTCCGGCGTCGGGACCGCAGGTGGTGCTGCGCAGGCGGGCGGCGCTGCGGCACTTCCTGTGGAGCCCGGGTGAGCTGGGGCTGGCGCGCGCTTTCGTCTCAGGGGACCTCGACGTCGACGGTGACCTCACCGACGGGCTTCGCCGCTGCTGGGCGGCGGTGCGCGAGCACGGGATCAGCGGATGGGGAATGGGTGCGCGCGAGTGGCGGGACGTCGCGCGGGCCGCACTGCGCCTGGGCGCGGTCGGCCCGAGGCCGCGCATCCCGGCAGCAGAGGCGCGGTTGTCCGGCCGGTTGCACACCCGGTGGCGCGACCGCGCGGCGATCGCGCACCACTACGACGTGGGCAACGACTTCTACGCGCTGCTGCTCGACCCGGCGATGGCTTACTCCTGCGGATACTTCCCGACCGGTGGGGAAGACCTGCCGACCGCGCAGGAGGCCAAGCTGGAGCTGATCTGCCACAAGCTCGGGTTGCGGCCCGGCATGCGACTGCTCGACGTCGGTTGTGGCTGGGGCTCCCTGCTGCTGCACGCCGCCCGGCACCACGGCGTCGAGGCGACCGGGATCACGTTGTCGCGCAGCCAGTTCGAGCACATCGAGCGCCGGGTGACGCAGCTCGGCCTGCAGGGGCGGGTGCGCGTGTGGCTGCAGGACTACCGGGAACTGGCGGGCGTGCCCTACGACGCGGTGGCCAGCGTGGAGATGGGCGAGCACGTCGGGGAGTCCCGGTACGACGAGTACGTCGCCACCCTGCACCGGATGCTGCGCCCGCGCGGTCGGCTGCTGCTGCAGCAGATGTCCCGCGCCGGCGCGGCGGCACCGGGCGGTGGCGCGTTCATCTGCTCCTACATCGCCCCGGACATGACGATGGTCCCGGTGGGGCGCACCCTCGAACGGCTCGAAGCGGGCGGTTTCGAGGTGCGCGACGTGGAGTCGATGCGGGAGCACTACGTGGCCACCGTGCGCGAGTGGGCACGCACACTCGACGAGCAGCACGAGCAGGCAGAGCGGATGCTCGGGCCCGAGCAGCACCGGGTGTGGCGGCTCTACCTGGCCGGCGGGCAGCTTGCCTTCGAGGAGAACCGGATGGGAGTGGACCAGATCGTCGCCGTGCGACCGGACGAGCGGGGAGCCAGCGGGATTCCGCCGGTGTTGCGGGAGGTCGTGCGATGAGCTCGGCCGTCGCCATCGCGCTGGCGCTGGCCGTCGCGCTGTTCGCGGTGACCGCGACGTTCGCGCTCGCCCGACCGCGCGGACGCTACGACACCATCGACACCACCTGGGGAGCGGGTTTCGCGCTCATCGCGGCCGTGTCGTTCGCGACCGGGCGGACCGGTGCGCTGCCCGCGGCGCTCGTGGTCGTGTGGGGGATCCGGCTGGCGGTGCACCTGCACCGGCGCAACTCCGGGCTGCCCGAGGACCCGCGGTACGTGACGATGGCGGCACGCGCGCGCCGGTTCCCCGCGTTGCGCATGTTCGCCCGCGTCTACCTGGTCCAGGGCGTGGCGATGTGGTTCGTCGCGCTGCCCGTGCTGTTCGCCGGCCCCGGCATCGGGGCCTGGAGCGCGGTCGGCACCGCCGTGTGGGCGGTCGGGATGTTCTTCGAGGCGGTCGGCGACGAGCAGCTGCGGCGCTTCCGAGCTGACCCCGCCAACGCCGGGAAGGTCCTCGATCGCGGGCTGTGGCGCTACACGCGCCACCCGAACTACTTCGGCGACGCCTGCGCGTGGTGGGGCGTCTACCTGATGGCCTGCCAGCACTGGCCGGGTCCGCTCACCGCGCTCTCGCCGGTGCTGATGACGTGGCTGCTCGCGCGGGGCACCGGCAAACCCCTGCTGGAGGAGCGGTTGCGCGAGCGGCGACCGGGTTATGCCGACTACGTCGAGCGCACCAGCGGTTTCCTGCCGATGCCGCCGAGAAGGCGCTGAGCCCGACCAATCCGGCCGGGACCTCGCGACGAACGAGGGGCATGAGATCAACCGCGATCCGCGCGCTTTCCGGGATGCTGGCCGTCGCGTCGGCTCTCGCCGCCGGGCACCTGCTCTCCGGGCTGGTCGAGCAGAACGCCTCCCCGTTCCTGGCCGTCGGGAACACCGCGATCGACCTGACCCCGGAACCGGTCAAGGCGCTGGCCATCCGGTGGTTCGGCGAATCGGACAAGCTCGTGCTGCTGGCGGGGATGGCGGTGGTCATCGGTCTGCTTGCGGCCGTCGCGGGGCTGGTGTCGCGCAGCGGGCCCGCACCCGGCGCGGTGCTGATCGCCGCGTTCGGGCTGCTGGGCGTCGTGGCGGCCGCGGCCCGGCCCGACGTGGGCGTGCTCGGGATGTTGCCCTCGCTGGCCGCCACCGTCGCCGGGGTGGGCGCGTTCGTCGCCCTGCACCGGTCCGCGTCCGAAGCCGAGCCGCCGGCGGGGCGGAGGCGGTTCCTGCTCACCGCCGGTGGTCTTGCGGCCGGGTCGTTGATCGGGGCTCTCGGCGGCTCCGCGCTGGCGCAGCGACCGGACGGCCGCGCGCGCGAAGCGCTCGCCCGTCGCGTTCCGGCGCCGCAGCCGATTCCGGGAGGCGCGGACTTCGCCGCCAACGGCACCCCGGCGTTCCGCACCTCGAACGCCGATTTCTACCGCGTGGACACCGCGCTGGCGGTTCCCCGGGTGGATCCGGATTCGTGGCGGTTGCGGGTTCACGGCATGGTCGATCGCGAGCTCGCGCTGTCCCTCGACGACCTGCTCCGCCGCCCGCAGGAGACTCGCACGATCACCATGACGTGCGTGTCCAACGAGGTCGGTGGTCCCTACACGTCGACCGCCGACTTCACCGGGGTGCCGATCCGGGACGTCCTGCGCGAAGCCGGAGTCCGTCCGGGAGCCGAGCAGGTCTTCAGCACCAGCATCGACGGGTACACCGCGGGCACCCCGGTCGACGTGCTCGCCGACCCGGACCGCCCCGCGCTGCTCGCCTACGGCATGAACGGAGAACCGCTGCCCGCCGAGCACGGGTTCCCCGTCCGGATGGTGACCTCCGGGCTCTACGGCTACGTCTCGGCCACCAAGTGGCTGGTCGACCTGGAGCTGACCACTTTCGACCGGGAGACCTACTGGGAGCAGCGGGGTTGGGCGCAGCGCGCGCCGATCAAGGCGCAGTCCCGAATCGACCGGCCGAAACCGTTCGAGAAGGTGCCCGCCGGGCGGTTCACCGCGGCGGGAACGGCGTGGGCGCAGCCGCACGGCATCGCCCGGGTCGAGGTCCGGGTGGACGGCGGCCCGTGGCGGGACGCGCAACTGTCCACAGAGGTCTCGGGCCACACCTGGCGGATGTGGCGCGCCGAGCTCGAACTCCCTCCCGGTGGGCGAACCGTGGAATGCCGGGCCACGGACCGGGCGGGCACCACGCAGACGCCGCAACGGGTGCCGACCGTCCCGGATGGAGCGACGGGCTGGCACTCGATCTTCTGCACCGCGAGATGACTTCCGAAATCTGCGCGATCGAACCAATCCCGCGCCGCACCTGGTCCGAATCCCGGATGACCGATGTTCGACAGAGGAGATGATGGTCCATGACCGCACTTCGCCGCACTGCCCTCGGTGCCGGTGCTGCGCTGCTCACCTTCGGGCTCGCCGCCTGCAGCGGGCAGTCCGCGCAGCAGCCGGCGGACGAGCCGCAGGCTCCCCCGCCACCGCCCCCGGTGCCGGCGGCGCCGATGCAGCAGGGCACGACCACGGCCGCGGACGTGTTCGGACCGGGTTGCGCCCAGGTTCCCACCGACCCGTCGAATCCCGGCTCGGTGCAGGGCATGATCGATGATCCGGTCGGCACCGCGGCCTCCAACAACCCGCTGCTGACCAAGTTGACCGCCGCGGTGAAGTCGGCGGGCCTGGTCGACACGTTGAACAAGTCCGACGCGCAGTACACCGTGTTCGCCCCCGCGGACCCGGCGTTCGACGCGATTCCGCCCGATCAGCTGCAGGCGATGCTGACCGACCCCGCCCAGAAGGAGGCGCTCACCAGCACCCTGACCTACCACGTGGTCCCGCAGCGGATGACCGCCGACGACCTGGGCAGGGCGGGCACCGTCGACACCGTTCAGGGCGGGCAGGTCAAGATCGAGGGATCCGGCGACCAGCTGAAGGTCAACGGTGCGAACGTGCTGTGCGGCAACGTCCCCACCGCCAACGCGACGGTCTTCGTCGTCGACCAGGTGCTCATGCCACCGCGCTGAGCGAGCGGGGCGAGCTCGGGCGCACCGAGCTCGCCCCGTCTCGCGGGTGGTTCAGCGGACCCGGCAGCAGGAGCGCGAAGACCGCCGATGATGTTTCCTCCGCGTCAATGTTCTGTTAGAAGCAGCACGAACGTTCTGCGTTGCCGACGACGAGGAGACTTCGCCCGTGATGAGCCGCGATCCGGATGGTCTGCAGTTGACAGCCGATGTCTACCGGGCCATCCAAGCCCGTGACGGGCACCAGCCCGAGTTCGGCCAAGCCGCCTACGAGGTCCTGGAGTCGTTGGAGCCGGCGCTCGCGCGGCGCCCCGAGTACCTGCGGTCCGGCGTGCTCGAACGGCTGTGCGAACCTGAGCGGCAGATCATCTTCCGGGTGCCGTGGATCGACGACGCGGGTGCGGTCAAGGTGAACCGGGGTTTCCGCGTCGAGTTCAACTCCGCGCTCGGGCCGTACAAGGGCGGACTCCGGTTCCACCCCTCGGTGAACATCGGCGTGATCAAGTTCCTCGGTTTCGAGCAGATCTTCAAGAACGCGCTCACCGGGCTGCCGCTCGGCGGCGGCAAAGGAGGTTCCGACTTCGACCCCAAGGGCAGATCCGACGCGGAGATCATGCGGTTCTGCCAGTCGTTCATGACCGAACTGCACCGCCACCTCGGCGAGCACACCGACGTGCCCGCAGGTGACATCGGGGTCGGGCGCCGCGAGATCGGGTACCTGTTCGGCCAGTACAAGCGCATCACCAACCGCTACGAGTCCGGCGTGCTCACCGGGAAGGGACTCGACTGGGGCGGGTCGCAGGTGCGGACGGAGGCGACCGGGTACGGCACGGTCTACTTCGTCGAGCAGATGCTGCGTGCTCGTGGAGACCGGTTCGACGGTCGCCGCGTGGTGGTGTCGGGGGCGGGCAACGTCGCGATCCACGCCGCGCGGAAGGCCGAGGAGCTCGGCGCCACGGTGGTGGCGATGTCGGACTCCGAGGGCTACGTCGTGGACGAGGCGGGCATCGACGTCGAGGCGGTGCAGGAGCTCAAGGAAGTCCGCGCCGGGCGCATCAAGGAGTACGCCGAGGGCCACGACCGCGCCGAGTTCGTCGAAGCCGGTTCGATCTGGGACGTGCCCTGCGCGATCGCGCTGCCCTGCGCCACCCAGAACGAGCTCGACGACGAGGCCGCCCTCGCCCTGGTGCGCAACGGCGTGGTCGCGGTCGGCGAGGGCGCGAACATGCCGACGACCCCGGCGGCGGTGAAGATCTTCCTCGACGCCGGGGTCGCCTTCGGACCGGGGAAGGCGGCCAACGCGGGCGGTGTCGCCACCTCCGGGCTCGAAATGCAGCAGAACGCCTCGCGGGATTCCTGGTCTTTCGAGGACACCGACGCGAGGCTGTCGAAGATCATGGCCGACATCCACAACGGGTGCCGGGCGACGGCCGAGGACCACGGAGCCCCCGGCAACCTCGTCCTGGGTGCGAACGTCGCAGGCTTCACCAGGGTCGCCGACACGATGCTCGACCTCGGAGTCATCTGAGGGCGCTTCGCCGGTTCGATCGGCGGTGGTCCTCGTCGTCGAACCAGGAGCCCGCGCCACCGCGGGCGAGCCGGGGACGCGCCGTTCCCCGCTCACCCGCGCGTGTCGGCGAGGCGGTTCGGCACGACATCGCCGAAAATCACGGATCTGGACCGTGACGCCGGAGCCCTCCCGCGCATCGGACAGTTCGTGATCGAAACGCAAGAGGCAGAGCGCTCGGAGGAGGGGGTCGTGCCGCACAAGGTCGTCGCACGGCTCCGGCACCCGCGCAACCGGCGGCTGCGGGGCCTGGTCCGGCTGACCGCCCGCACCGTGGAGAGCAGCGGCCGCTACCGGCTGACGGGCCTGGCCGGGGAAGCGGCGTTCTTCACCCTCACCTCCCTGCCGCCGGTCCTGCTGAGCGTGGTCGGCACGCTCGGCTACCTCGCCGGCTGGCTCGGCCGGGAGGGCACCATGATCGCGGTCGAGGAGACCTTGGTGCGGGCCGCCGGGACGGTGCTGTCGCCGCAGGCGATCGACCAACTGCTGCGGCCGGTGCTGGTCGAAGTCCTGGGTTCGGGACGGGCCGGGATCATCTCGATCGGTTTCGTGCTCGCGCTCTGGTCGGGGTCGACCGCGCTGAACGTCTACATCGACACGATCTCGGTGGTCTACGGCCTGGGCGGGCAGCGCGGCGTGGTGCGGCAGCGGTTGATGTCGGTGCTCGTGTACGTGGTGGGGCTGCTGGTGGCGCTGGTCCTGCTGCCGCTGCTGGCCGTCGGCCCGGCGGTGATCGCCGGGTGGGTCCCGCAGGCCGCGGGGCTGGTGTACGGGCTGTACTGGCCGCTGATCGTAATCGGATCGATCGCGTCGCTGAGCACGCTGTACATGGTCTCGGTCCCGATCCGCACGCCGTGGCACGAGCACGTCCCGGGCGCCGCGGTGGCGCTGGTGGTGTGGCTGCTGGGCAGCTTCGCGCTGCGGATCTACCTGAACGTCAGCCTGGAGAACTCGCCGGTCTACGGCGCGCTGGCCGCCCCGATGGGCGTGCTGCTGTGGCTGTACGTCACGGCGTTCGCCGTGCTGCTCGGCGGCGCGGTCAACGCCGAGCTCGACACCGTCCAGCCGTCCCGGGAGATCGCCATCGCCCGGCGGGCCGTCCGCGCGGGGGGAGGCACTTCGTGAACCGGCGCCCGAGAGCGCGCCGCGCGCCCGCGCGGCCGGAGAAGCACCTGGTGAGGACGCTGGCGGAGTCGCCGCGGTGGAGCTGCGGGAGATCCCGGACGTGACCGGGCGGGACGATACCGACCGGGACCTGATGGCCGCCGCCCAGCGCGGGGACGGCGTGGCCTTCGACGAGCTGGTCCGTCGGCACACCAACACCATGTACCGGGTCGCGTACCGCATCCTCGCGGACGCCGCGGAAGCCGAAGACGCGGTGCAGGAGGCGTGGGTCGCCGCGTGGCGCTCCCTCCGCCACTTCCGCAACGAGGCGGCGCCCACCACGTGGCTGTACCGGGTGGTGACCAACGCGGCACTCGCCCAGGTCCGGCGGCGCAAGCCGACGGTGCCGATCGACACCAGCGACGAGTCGATGAACCACTTGATCCCCGACGACGGGACGGGCAACCCGGAGGGCCACGCCGTGCGTTCGGAGGAGGCCGATCTGGTGCACCGGGCGATCGCCACCCTCGAACCGTCGCAACGGGTGCCGCTGGTGCTGCGCGAGTTCGAGGGCATGTCCTACGAAGAGATCGCCGAGGTGCTAGAGGTGAACACCGCCGCGCTGCGATCCCGGCTGCACCGCGCGCGGTTGGCCCTGCTGACGAGGTTGGAGGAGATGCGCCGTGGGTGAAGCGTCCTTCGACCCCGAGCAGCGGCTCAGCTGCGGGCACACCATCGGCGAGCTGGTCGAGCACCTCGCCGGGGACGCGCCGCCGGAGTTCGCCGCGCACGTCGCGAGCTGCCCGCACTGCCAGGCTGCCATGGCGGGCTTCGGTCCTGGCTGGGCCCCGGTCCGCCGCGCCGCGGAGGTCGCCGTCGAAACGCCGAACGGCCTGCTTGATCGGGCGTTGCTCACCGCGCGGCGCGCCCGGGGGCTGGACAGCGGTCCGTTGATCGAGATCGCGCAGGACGGCGGTGCGCTGCGCGTGACGCCGCACGCCGCGCTGGTGCTGGCACGACGGCTGAGCGCGGAACTGCTCGCGAACGTCCCCGGCGCCCGCGTGCTGGCCTGCACCGGCGACTCGCAGGAGATCTGCGTGGAGCTGGAGGTGAGCTACGGATCGGCGGCACCCGAGCTGGCCACGAGACTTCGGACGGATCTGGAGGACGCGCTGCGGGTCACGCTCGGTCCCGGCGTTCCGGCGGTGTGGGTGCGCATCGCCGATGTGGTGCCCCCCGAGGCGACCTGACGGTTGAGGTGTGTTTCAGCTCACTCTTCCGTCACGGTCGGTCGGGCACCCGCATCTGACTGTTCGTCGGCAGCGACCCGGCCCGTGAACCGCACGGCCCGGCCGCGAGCGATCGAGCGGAAGGAATCAGCAATGGCCCAGTCGAGCGGAAGCACCAACCAGCGCACCGAGACCCAGACCACCCAGCCGTCCGGGGGTTCTTCGCTGACCACCGGTTCCGGCGTGGTCCCGGCCCGACCGGCGGACGAGACGTCGCACGGCAAGACCACGATCGCCGCCGCAGTGGTGCAGAAGATCGCGGGGATCGCCGCGCGCGAGATCTCCGGCGTGCACGCGATGGGCGGCGGGGTCTCCCGTGCGTTCGGCGCGATCCGCGAGCGCATCCCGGGCGGCAGCGGCACCTCGTCGACCTCGGGCGTGCAGGTCGAGGTGGGTGAGAAGCAGGCGGCGATCGATCTGGACATCGTCGTGGAGTACGGCGCGTCCATCGTGGAGATCGCCCGCGCCGTTCGCGGCAACGTCATCAACGGCGTGGAGCGGATGACCGGTCTGGAAGTCATCGAGGTCAACATCGCGGTCAACGACATCCACCTGCCCTCGGACGACGACGAATCCGGCGACGGCGTTTCCGCGGGGGCGTCCGCCCGCGTCGAATGATCGTGCGCTTCCCGGAACGTGGTTCGACGAGCAGGGAGGTTGTGGCGATGAACGGTGCGCAGGCGGGGGTGCTGGCCGGGTTGATCCTCGGTGTGGCCGCCGCGGCAGGAGGTTTCACCGGTTTCCTGGTGGCGCTGGTGCTCGGAACGATCGGTTTGGTCGTCGGCCGGGCGCTGGACGGGGAACTGGACGTCGATGAGCTCCTCGGCCGGGGCAGGGACCGTTGAGCGCCCCGGCCGCCGAGCGGAGCGCAGCGGAGGTCGAGTCCGCTCGGGTCCCGGAAGAGCGCGGATCGCTGCGGATCGACCGCGGCGTGCTTCGCAAGATCGTCGAGCACGCCGCGGCCCGAGTCCCGGGAACCGAGCGCACCCGACGTGGTCCGAGGGCGACGCTCTCCGGGCCGGACGCGGAGCTGCGCATCCGCTTGGACCTGGCGGTGGGCTACCCGGCGCCGGTGCGCGAGACCGTCCGCGCGGTCCGCGGCGCGGTGCGCGACGAGCTGACCCGGCTTGCCGGTGCCGGAGTGCTGAACGTGGAGGTCACCGTCTCCGCCTTGGTGCCCGCCCAACGAGATCGAGTGGAGTGAATCCCGTGCGCGTCGTCGTCCGTTCGCTCACGTCGCTGGCCGGGCTGGTCGTCGTGGCCGCCGGTGCGCTGCTGGTCGTGGAGATCGTCGGAATCTGGTTGCGACCGGGCTCCGGCGGGGTGCTCGTGCCCTGGGCGGACGCCCGGCCCGAGTTGACGGGGTGGACCTGGCGCGACGTCCCGGTGCTGGTCGTCGCGGCCGGCTGCGTGGTCGTGGGCCTGGTGCTGCTGGTGGTTTCGCTGTCCGCGGGGCATCGAGCGATCCGGTTGCTCGACCCGGCCCCGGAAGTGACCGCGACGTCGGATTCGCGTTCGCTGGCCCGCTTGGTCGGGCACCGGGTGCGAGCCGAGGACGGGGTGGCGGCTGCTGCGGTGACCGCGCGTCGGCGACGGGTCCGGGTGAAGGTGACCGGGCGGTTCCGCACCACCGGTGACCTGCGCGAGCGGGTCGCGGAAGCGGCGTCCGCCGCAGTCGGGACGCTGCCGCTGCAACGCAGCCCGCGCGTGTCGGTGTCGGTCTCTCCGGCGAAGGAGCGGTGATGGAACAGGTGGGAGGACCGGTGGACGACGCGAGGCCGAGCAGCACACCGGTCGGACGATCGTTGGGCTTCGAACGCTCGCTGCTGATCGTGCTGGCGTTCGTGCTGCTGGCCGCCGGGGCGTCGGCGCTGGT
Source organism: Saccharopolyspora ipomoeae (assembly GCF_029952525.1). Lineage (GTDB taxonomy): Bacteria > Actinomycetota > Actinomycetes > Mycobacteriales > Pseudonocardiaceae > Saccharopolyspora > Saccharopolyspora ipomoeae. Next base: position 47,858 of record NZ_JASAOF010000004.1, on the reverse strand, counting down.
GGTCGGACTGGGCCTCCTCGGGCGGTTCCGCGCGGAGCGGCCGGTGCTGGACCCGGTGCTGCAGGACTGGGTCGGAGCGAACCGCGTGCCCGCCCTCGCCGCGGGCGTTGCCCTGGGAGTGCTGCTGGTGGTCCTCGGAGGCTGGTGGGTGCTGCGCTCGCTGCGCCCGGAGCGGCGACCGGACGTGCTGCTGGCGGACGAGTCCGGTGGTTCGGCCATCGTCACCGCCGTCGCACTGGCCAACGCGGTGCGCGACGACGCCGAGCAGGTCACCGGGGTCAGCAGTGCCCGGGTGCGGATGGCGGGCACCGAGAACCGGCCGCACCTGCGGCTTGCGCTGTCCTTGCAGGAGGGCGCGGACGTGCGCGGCGTGTGGGCCGAGCTGGACGAGAAGGTCCTGGCGCGAGCCCGCCGGGCGTTGGAGGCCGAGCGGCTGCCGGCCGCGGTCCACTTCCGCCTGGAACGCGCGGCCGGTCGCCGGGTCACCTGACCGGCTGCGGTGGCGAGGCCATGGACTCCACGACCTTGGTGGTGTGGCGGAAGGCCCAGAGGACCACCAACGCCGCCAGGGCAGTCAGCGGTGTTCCCATGGCGATCTTGGCGAAAGCCAGCCAGCCCGTGGCGTCTTCGAGGTAGAGCCATTCCTTGACCACGAAGCGGGCTGCGAACACCGCCAGCACCGCCAGCGACGCCAGGTAGTGGGCGCGGAGAGCGGACCGGTTCCGGCGCCAGGTGTTCCCGCCGCCGTGGAAGAGGCTCCAGATGACGCCGGTCAGCGGGCGACCGACGAGCATCGAGGCGAGCACGACCACCGCCCCGGCGAGGCTGGCCCAGATCCCGATCAGGAAGAAGTCCTTCGCCGACCCGGTCAGCGCCGCGACACCGCCGGCCGCAGCGATGGCGATCACGCCGCCCAGGGCCGAGGAGAGGCGTTCCCCGCGCAGCACCCGCACACCGGTGAGCACCAGCGCCGCCGCGAGGGCGACGCCGATCGCAACCATGAGCGGCAGGAACGGGACCGCGGTCACGAACACCACCACCGGCAGGGCGGTGTAGAGCATCCCCATCGGCCCGCCGACACCGTCGACCAGGGCCTGCTTCACGTCGGTGGGCTTCTCGGTCGCGGTCATCGGGCGTCTCCTATGTGGCGGGCGAGGAAGCGGTCGGCGGCGCGGAACATGGTCACCCGGTTCTCCGGGTTGACCACGGCGTGCCCCTCGTCGGGGAACACCAGGTATTCGACGTCGAGGCCGCGAGCGCGGGCCGCCTCGACGATCAGGTCGGATTCGCCCTGCACGACGCGGGCGTCGTTGGCTCCCTGCACGACCAGCAGCGGCGAGCGGATCTTGTCGACGTGGCTGATCGGCGAGCGTGCCAGCATGTCGGCCTCCTGCTCGGGATCGGCCGGGTCGCCGACGTAGCGGAACCAGTTGGTGATCAGGGCGGGTTTGACGAACTCGGGCTGGGTGCGCATGAAGTTCGCCAGGTCGGAGATGCCCACGTAGTCGACGACGGCCGCGAACCGGTCGGGCGTGAACGTGGCGCCGACCAGCGCCGCGTAGCCGCCGTACGAACCGCCCATGATCGCCACCCGGTCCGGGTCGGCGTAGCCCCGCTCGATCGCCCAGTCCACGGCGTCGATGAGGTCGTCGTGCATCTTGCCCGCGAACTCGCCGATCGCGGCCTGCATGTGCGCCTTGCCGAACCCGTCCGAACCCCGGAAGTTGACCTGCAGCACCGCGTACCCGCGGTTGGCCAGCAGCTGCACCAGCGGGTTGAAGCCCCAGTGGTCGCGGTGCCACGGCCCGCCGTGCACCAGCAGCACCATCGGCAGCCCCGAGGGCTCCGCGCCGACCGGCAGCGTCAGGTACGACGGCAGCTCCAGCCCGTCGCGCGCGTTGATCGTCACCGGTGTCATCGGGGCCAGCGACTCGGGGTCGAGGTGCTCGTAGGGCTTGAACAGCAACCGCTTCTCGCCCGTGGCGTGGTCGTAGAACCAGGTCGCGCCCGGATCGCGGTCGTGCTGGAACGACACGATCCAGCGCTGCCCGGCGTCGTCGGACGACAGCTCGCCCACATCGCCGTCGGAGAGCTTCTCCAGCTCGGCCAGCACCTCGGCGAAGTGCGGGTCGATCGGGCGGATCTCCTGGCGCGCGCCCCGGTAGCGGGCGCCCAGCAGCTCGCCGCGCCGGTCGAGGACGAACGTCGCGGGCGCGGTCGGGAACACCTTCGGGATCGGGTCCAGGTCGAACGTCGGGTGGCTGTCGACCTCGGTCCGCTCGCCGGTGGCCAGGTCGACGCGGACCAGCCGCGAGCGGTCGCCGTCCTCGTACGAGCCGATCCACATGCCGGTGCCGTCGGGCGTCATCTGCGACAGGTGGCCCACCGGGTGGTCGGCTCCCGGGAGCAGCACGACGCGGTGCAGCTCGCCGTCGGCGTCCGGGCGCAGCAGTTCGAGGTCGCCGTCGGCGGTGAGACCGGTGACGAGCAGTTCACCGGAGGCCTGGAACCAGCTGCGTCCGAGCCCGGGACTCCGGCCGAGCAGGGTGAGCTCGCCGGTGGCGACGTCGAGCTCGTGCAGGTCGAACTCGGCCGGGGTGCGCGCGTTGAGCAGGACGGTGAGCTTGCCGGGCCGGCCGATCGACGGTTCCGCCGAGACGACCCGGGCTCCTGGGAACGGCGTCAGGTCCACCGCGGGCACGCCCGGGGCGTGGACGTCGGCGCGGTGCAGGTGCCAGTTCTCGTCGCCCCCGGAATCCTGCAGGTAGAGCAGCCAGCGCGGGTCGTCGGCCCAGTGGAAGTTCTCGACGCTGCGGGTCTCGTCGGCGGTCACGCACAGCGGTTCGGAACCGGGTTCGAGGTCCTGCACCCACACGTTGAGGCGGTTCTTCCACGGCGCGAGGAAGGCGATCCGGGTGCCGTCCGGCGAGATGCGGGCTTTGAGCCGGTGCGGGTCGCTGAACAGGCTCTCGACCGAGAGGTGAGCGGGTTTCATGGTGGTTCCCCCATGTCGGTGTCGGTGGAACCAGTCCAAGGCGTGCCGCTGCGGCATGCTCAATAGCCTGGAGCGGTGATGCGCGTCACGGTTGACCGTGCCGCAGCGGCACGGTTTTCACTGGAACCGCAATCCACGAGGGACGAGGAGAGACCGGTGGCCTGGAGCACCCGTGAAATCGCCGAGCTGGCGGGCACGAGCCTGCGCGCGGTCCGGCACTACCACGAGGTCGGGCTCCTCGACGAGCCCGAACGGCGGGCCAACGGCTACAAGCAGTACGGCGTCGCCCACCTGGTGCGGCTGCTGCGCATCAAGCGCCTGGTCGACCTCGGTTTCTCGCTGTCCCAGATCGCCGCCATGGGCGACGCCGACACGCACCCGGAGGAAGCCCTGCGCGCACTGGACGCGGAACTCGCCGCCACCATCGAACGACTCCAGCGGGCCCGCGTCGAACTCGGCCTCCTGCTGAACCAGTCCGCACCCACCGACCTGCCGCCCGAGCTCGGGCCGGTCGCCGGCGACGTGGAGATGACCGAGGCGGACCGCAACTTCCTCGTCGTGATGTCCCGGGTCGTCGGGCCGCGAGCGCTGGAGACCTACGCGGAGATGCTGCGCACCACCGCCGAGGAGGCCACGCTGCCGGAGTTCGACCACATGGCCCCCGACGCCGACGAGGCCACCCGGCAGTCGGTGGCCGAGACCCTCGCCGAACTCACCCGAGGTCTCTACGAGAAGCACCCCGGCCTGCGCGACCTCGACGCCGACGCCCCGGGCGGCGCCCGACACGCCTGGCAGACAGCGGGCAAAGCCCTCGTCGACCTCTACAACCCCGCCCAACTCGACGTCCTCACCAGAGTCCACCACCTCGTCCGCGGCGCCTGACGGCTCTGGGGGCGGGACATTCCACGCGAAATGCCGTTCGTTGGGGGTAACGACATTTCATCACCCGATCACGCCCCACCTTCGGTTGGTGCGTGGTCACCAGTGGACAGTTTTAGCCATAATCACCCATGATCAATGTCCCTTTTGTCCGGACAGTTATGGCTAAAACCGTCACCTGCCGAGGGGGAGCTTCACCGCAACCTCGGTGCTCTCGCTCGATCGTGTGGTGTGGGGGTGTCAGCGGGGTGTGCGGGGGTGAGGGCTGCTGTGAGGCCGAGGAGGGTCAGGCCTGCGGTGGGGAAGGCGACCGCCCAGGGAGCGGTCTCGGCGTAGTCCAGGGACTGGGCGAGGATCGCGCCCCACTCCGGGGAGTCGTGCGGAGCCGCGAGACCGAGGTAGCCGAGGCCCGCCAGGGCCAAGGCGTTGTGCGGCAACCGGATCAGGGCGTGGCGCAGCACCGGCGGCAGCACCGACGGGACCAGGTGGCGGCGCGCGACGTGCGCGCGTCCGGCGCCGGAAGCCCGTGCGGCGCGGACGAATCCCGCGTCGCGGACCTCGGCCACCAGCGTCCGCGTGTGCACCGCCAGCGGGATCCACGCCACGGCGCCGACCGCGACCAGGGCACCGGCCATCCCGGGCCCGGCGACCGCGGCGACCACGATCCCGGCCAGCACCGGCGGCACCGCGTTGAGCACGTCGGCCACGCCGGCGCGAGCGCGCGTCATGCCCACGACAACCCCGATGACCAGCGAGATCGTGCCGATGACGAGTGATCCGCCGATGCTCAGCAGCGCGCCGTGCCCGAAGCGGGCCAGCAGGTCCCGGCCCAGCGCGTCGGTGCCGAACGGGTGCGCCGCCGTCGGCGGCGCGAGCCGGTCGGTCAACGAGATCGCGCTCGGGTCCCGCAGCAGCCCGGCCACCACTGCCACCGCCAGCACCCCGGCCGCCGCCAGCGCCCAGCGCGCGCTCCCTCCGGAGTCCGATGTGGACTGCGGCAGTCCTGCGCCGCGGAGCGCCGGGCCCAGCATCCATCGGTGCGCGAGCACCCCGACCCCGCCGAAGGCCAGGCCCAGCAGCGCGAGCACGATCACGCAGCCCTGCACCACCGGCAGGTCCTGGGCCAGCACCGCGTGCAGCGCCGTCGCCCCGAGCCCGGGGATCGCGAAGACCGTCTCGACCACGATGCCCGACCCCAGCAGCCCGACGAACAGCAGCACCAGCTGCGGCACCGTCACCGCCACCGCGCGCCGCAGCACGGCCCGCAGCACCACCCGGCGGCGCACGCCGTTGGCCCGCCACACCCGCACCCACGGCTCCGACAGCGCGCCGTCGATCGCGCTGGCCAGCACCCGGCTCAACGCCCCGGCGGCCGGAAGTCCCAGTGCCAGCGCGGGAAGCGGCATGTTCGCCGGACCCGTCCAGCCCGACGTCGGCGCCAGCCGCCAGTGCACGGCCACCACCACGAGAAGGCCTGCGGCCAGCAGGAACTCGGGCAACGCCGCCAGCACCGCGCCGACGGCCACAGCGCCCCGCCCGACCCCACCGGTGCCGCGCGCCGCCCGCCGCAGGCTCGGGGCGAGCACCAGCAGCGCGCACACCAGCGACACCAGGGCGGCCACCAGCGCCAGCGTCACCGAGACACCGATGGCCGGACCGACCGATTCCGACACCGGCACGCCGCTGACCCAGGAACGCCCGAAGTCGCCGCGCACCGCACCGCCCAGCCAGCTCAGCGCACCGGTGAGCGGGTCGTCGGGAATCCCCGCCTCGCGGCGGATCGCGGCGAGCACCGCCGGGTCGAGCTCCTGCTCGGCGGAGCGGGCGCGCAGCACCGTCTGCGCCGGGTCATCGCCGCTGAGCCACGGCAGCGCGCCCACCACGAACGCGGGAACGAGAACCGCTCCTGCGGCCAGGAGCGGGAAGCGCAGGAACCTCATGCGCCGAGCGCGGTTTCGGCCGTGATCAGCCTGTGGTCGAACCCGTCCTGAGCCACGCCGCGCACGCCGGGAGCGACGCCGATGCGGGTCCGCTCGTGCGCGATCGGCACGACCGCGTCGGTGCCGATGACCTGCTCGGCGATGCGCACCGCGGCGCGCTCGCGCTCCTCGATCGGTGCGGAGCGGGCCGCGTCGACGGCGGCGTCGATCGCCGGATCGCACAGCCGCGACAGGTTGTAGGCGCCGTCGCAGGTCCAGTCGCTGCTCAGGTAGCTGATCGGGTCGCCGGTGTCGACGGAGTAGTTGCGGGCCCCGATCACCACGTCGTAGCTGCCGGAGAGCAGGTCGGACTCGATCGTCGAGTACTCCTGCGCGACCACGTCGCTCACCTGGAACCCGGCGGCGCGCAGGTTCTCGGCCACCACCGAGGCGATCTCGGGCAGCTCGGGGCGCTCGTCGTAGGTGGCGATGCGGATCGTGCCGCGCGCCGCCCCCGGTGCCGTCGCGGGACGCGGCGCCTCCCCGGCCCACGGGCTCGCGGGCCCGAACAGCCCTCGCGCGGGATCCGCCTGACCTGCGTAGACGCCCTGGGCGATGGCGACCGGGTCGATGGCCTGCCGCGCCGCCGCGCGCGTCGCCGGATCGGCGAACACCGCCGAGCGGGTGTTGAGGTGCGCGCCGACGAGCCGGGGCAGCGGCACGTCGAGGACCTCGTTGCCGGAGACGGTCGGCAGCTGCGAGACCGGCACGGTGTCGACCACGTCGACCTCGCCCGCGCGCAGCGCGTTCGCGCGGCTCGCGCCGTCGGCGATGAACCGCGCGTCGATCCCGGCGGTCTTCGGCGGCCCGCCCCAGTAGCCGGGGTTGGCGCTCAACGTCGCGCCGGAGGTGCCCTGCACCGAATCCAGCGCGTAGGGGCCGGTTCCGGCGCGCACCGGGTTCGGCGCGGCCGGGTCGGCGTAGGCCGATGGCGCGAGGATCGCCAGCTGGGGCGCGGTGAGCCGCTGCGGCAGGATCGGGTCCGGCTCGGCGGTGGTGATCTCCAGCGTCCGCTCGCCCGCGGCCCTCGCCGTCAGCTGCACGCCCTTGATCGCCCGCGGCGGGGTGGTCGCGGTGGTGACGTGGTTGATCGACGCGGCCGCGTTCTCGGCGGTCAGCGGCGTGCCGTCGTGGAAGGTGACGCCGGGGCGCAGGTTCAGCCGCAGCGTGCGGGGATCGGTCTGCTCCCAGCTCTCGGCGAGGCCGGGGCGCGGCATGCCGTCGGCGTCGAGGACGGTGAGGGTTTCGGTGGTGCCGAGCTTGGTGAGCAGCAGCGCGTCGTCGCTGTAGGGCGAGAGGTTCGCGACCGGCTGGAACGACAGCGCCACACCGAGCCGGTTCTCCGCGCCGCCTCCGGGAGCGGCGGCGAAGCAGCCGGAGAGCACGAGCGCACCGGCTAACAGCGCGACGACGCGAGCGAATCGGTGGGGCGAGGGCATGCGGGTACGAACCTCCTAGGGTGCAGGAACACCCAGATTAATGAGAACGACTTTCATTCCTGTACCGCTTGGCGAGTGCCAGCAGCGTGAGGCCACCCACAGCGGGCAGCGCGGCCAGCACCGCCCACGGCACCGGAGCCATCGGCCCCGGGTGCGCGGCCAGGTCGAGCAGCCCGCCCGCGACACCGCTGCCGACCAGCACCGCCAGACCGCCGGCCGAGGCCAGGAACCCGTAGTAGGAGCCGAGATTGCGGCCACCGGCCAGCCGCGGCACCAGGTCCTGGGCCACCGGCACCGCGAGCATCTGCCCGCAGGTCAGCAGCACCACGAACACCGCGGCGGGCACCAGCGACAGGCCACCGGGCAGCGCCCACGGCGAGAGCACCGCGACCGCGGCGAAGGAGAGGCTGAGCAGGCCGAACCCCAGCGGCAGCGCCCGGTGCGCGCCCAGCCGCGTCCGGGCCCACGTCGCCATCGGCAGCTGCCCGAACACCACCAGCACCGAGGCCAGCGCGAACATCCAGCCCAGCGCCCACTCCGCGCCCGACCGGCCCAGTTCCACCGGCAGCGCCAGGTAGAGCTGGTTGTAGCTGAGCAGGTAGGCGCTGTAACCGGCGGCGAAGACCAGGAACGTGCGGTTGCGCGCGATGTCGGCCCACCCCGCCAGCAGCGGCCGCCGCTCGGCGTGCGGGCCGCGCGGCAGGAAGCGCGCGTGCGCGAGAAGGATGATCACGAACACCGCGGCCGCCACCGAGCAGGTCAGCCCGAAGTCGACGCTGAGCAGCGCCGCCCCGAGCAGCGGCCCGGTCACCGCACCGACCTCGCCGCACACCGCGAACAGCCCGAACAGCTCGGTGCGGGTGATGATCCCGCGCTCCTCCAGCTCCGTGCCCTGCACGGCCAGCGCGGACTCGACGGCGGGGGAGAACAGCGCCGCGGCGAAGCCGATCAGCACCGTCCCGATCAGCACCGTCGCGAAATCACCGGCGGCGGCGAGCACGACGAAGCCCGCGATGCGCACCGAGCAACCCGCCAGCACCGTGGGTCGGACGCCGAAGCGGTCCGCCAGCGCCCCGCCGAGCGCGAACATGCCCTGCTGGCTGAACGTCCGCACGCCCAGCACGATCCCGACGGCCCACCCGGCCATCGCCAGGTCGTCGGCCAGGTGCGTGGCGAGGAACGGCACCACCAGGTAGAAGCCGATGTTGAAGGCGAGCTGCGTGAGCAGCAGCAACCGGGCGAGCCCTGGCAGCACCGCGAACCGCGCCAGCAGCGACCAGCGGCCGCGCCGGGTGTCGGTGGCGGTCACGAGCGGGACTGGGGGAGCGCGATCTCGAAGTGAACGACCGGCTCGCCGTCGGGGCGTTCGTCGAGGACCTCCTTGGCGAGGCTCCGCCAGAACGGTTCGGCGCCGTCGATCTCGGGATTGGTGTGCAGGTAGGCGGTGTCGTAGCCGGATTCGGCGGCGAACTCGCAGCACAGGTCCACCAGCGCCCGGGCCAGGCCCCGCCTGCGGTGGGCGGGCCGCACGTAGGTGCGCACCAGCTGCGCGGTCGCCCCGCGCGCGTAGTGCTCGGCCAGCCACAGCGGGTTCGGCGGGCTCTTCGGGCCGCCCGAGCGCACACCGCCGGTGGCCACGACCTCGCCGCCGCGCTCGGCGACGAACAGCGCCTGACCGGGAGTGCGCAGGTAGGTCCGCTCCAGGTCGATCACGTCCACGTGGAACGCGGGCACGTACCCGGTCCCCATCTCCCGGTAGAACGTGTCGAGCATCAACGACCGCGCGCCCTCGACGTCGTCGGGCGCGGCACGCCGCACCGAGTACTCCCCGACCTGGTACTCCCCGCCCTGCCGCACCACGCCACAACCCCCTCAACCGGAACCACTCCGTCCGAGGTTAAACACTCCCCACTTGCTGTAGCAACAACCTGGCAACAACACCGAGACGTAGGTCGCACCGGTCACCGCGTCGAAAACCCCGGTTCTCGCGCGACGAATGCTGCGGTTTTCGCGCGACGAATGTTGCGGTTTTCGACGTGGGGAGGGGTTCGGAGTCAGGAGCGGCGTTGGGCGGCTTGGTCGAGGAGTTCGCCGACGGTGCGGCGGCCGACGGCGTTGTCGCCGTTGAAGCGGCGGAGGAGCTCGATGCGGGCCTCGGTGGCCTGACCCTGGGCCACCTGCAGCAACAACAGGTCCTTGTCCGCGGAGGGGAGGTCGGTCACCCAGGCGCCGAGGGCCTTCGGGTCCAGGGCGTCCTGCAGCGGGGTGCTGTTCTCGGCCGCGACCGCCAGCAGGTCGTCGTCGAGGCGCAGGAACTCCGCCAGCTTCCGCTGAGCCGGGGTGAGCTGGGTCAGGCCCGGCGGCACGACCGGCTCGGGCTCGTTCTCGGCGTCGGTGTCGAAGGCGAACTCGTCGCGCTCCCACGCGCCGTACCCGGCCAGCCACGCCAGGTAGAGCGCCCGCAGATCGCCGTCGATGATCTCGTCGCGCACCGCGGCCAGCTCCGGCAGCAGCTCCTCGTGGTCCGCCGGCGGATCGGCCGGTTCCTCCTCCTCGCTGAGCAGGTCCAGCACCACGTGCTCGTCGGAGCTCCAGACCTCCACCCGCTCGGCGACCTCGAACTCCTCGGCCAGCGCGTCGTCGAGGGCGGTCAGCGGGACGCGCAGCATCAGCCGCCGGGTGCTCCAGGCCGTCACGTGCAGGTGCGCGTCGTAGTAGGACTCGACGAGCACGTCCGGGTCGCCGCGGAACGATCCCTGCTCGTAGACGGCGACGAACGAGGTCTCGTCAACGGAGGCCAGCTCGGAGAGCGCCCGCACCTCGGTCTGCTCGTCGTCGCTCAACGGCCGGTCGACCGCGAGGAACTCGTAGTACTGGTAGTCGCTCACGAAAACCCCGCAGCTCCTAGGGAACACCGAGCCGCCAGGCTACTCATCGGACCCGTCGCGCGGGTGAACACCTCGGCTCGGGCGGGCTTCGCCCGTTGTGATTACTGGCCGCGTCCGGCCGGGGAGGCGCTGGTAAGTATCGATTCCGGGCGAACCGGACCGGTTCGCCAACCCCGAAAAACCTTCATAGTGGAGGAGATCGATCATGAGACGCGCTCGCTGGACGCTGGGTGCGCTCGGCGCGCTGGCGGCACTGACCGTCGCGCCCGCGCTCCCGGCCTCGGCCGATTCCGTGCTCATCACCAAGATCACCAACGTGGCGGACCAGTCCCGCTGGGTCGTCGCCGACGCCGACGCCGCGATCACCGCCGTGGCACCCCAGTCGGTCCCGCAGCCCCGGGCGACCGACCTGTGGGCCATCACCAAGCGCCCCGACGGCTCGATGACCATCGAGAGCAGGCAGAACCACCAGTGCGCGACCGCACCGGGGCGCGCCGGAGGCGAACTGCGCACCGCCGACTGCGACGCGGGCGACGACGCCCAGACCTGGACGGTCAAGCGCCGCAACGACGGAACCGTCGTCATCAGCCCGAAGTCCGCGCCGCACCTCGTCGTCGCGATCCAGCAGACCCCGTCCAAGAGCGGCACCCTGCGGCTCACCGAACGAGAACAGGTCACCAGCGATTCCACCCAGGCCGATCACCACGCGATGGACACCCAGGCGTTCAAGCTCGACATCTGAAGGAGCTGAAAAGGCGGCTGCACCACCGTTTCCGCGGTGGAGCAGCCGCCTTTTTCGCACTGCGCAAGAAGAAGGGTCGGGTTCCCGCGCGCTTGGGGGGACTCGATGCGCGGGAACCCGACCCCTCGGGGGTGCCCGAACCGGCGCGGGATGGGGGGTGTTCGCGCACCGGTCGTCGGACGGGGGGTCGCGGCAGCAGGACCAGGCCCGGGGTGGGACGAGCCCACCGCGAATCAGGTCCTGCTGAGAACCGGGATCAAGCCGTGACGGCGAGCCAGCGGGACCGACCGGCGTGGGTCGGGATCCAGCAGCCGGCGGCTTCCGCGCCGCTCTCCGGCAGCGGTTCCGGCATCGCCAGGAGTTCGTTGATCACGTCGAGGGCGGGACCGTTGGTCCGCCACAGCACGCGGCTGGGGAAGAGCACGTCCGGCTCGTCGGCCGGGATGCGCGCGGCGTCGGCGTCGTTCTCGCCGAACAGCTGCAGGATGTCGAAAACGCCGCGGTGCACGCGGATTCCGACCACAGCGACCAGGCTTCCGCTGGCATCGCGGGGATGCGTGAACTGGAAGTCGCGGGCGACCAGGGCTTGCAGGCCGTTGGTTATGTCGTTCATGGCGCCACCGTTGTTCGTCGTAGGGGCTCAGACCATGTGGCGACGGTCAGACGATCAGGTCGTCGAACTCGCCGTCCTTTGCTCCGTTGAGGAACGCTGCGATCTCGTCCCTGCTGTAGACCAGTGCCGGGCCCTCGGGGTAGCGCGAGTTTCTGACGGCAACCCCGCCGTCGACCAACGGTGCCAGCTCCACGCAGTTGCCCACCGCTCCGCTGTGCCGGCTCTTGCGCCAGTCAGCGTTGGGAAGCTGCTTCGCGGGCATGCCGTTCTGGATGTTCGTCATCCGAACCCCACCCTTCCCCGACTCTCGTCTTGCACGGATCATCTGCACGTGCAGTTGATCGTGCACCGAAGGTATCAGTTGCAGATGCACGGTTGAATGCACGTGCAGATCACTGAGACCGTGATCACACGGATGGGGGTACGCGGAACGACGGCACTCGGTGCCGGTTGCATGGCGAACGTAGGTTCTTGATCGGCCGAACGGCCTATGAACTGGGAATTTCCCGAGTTTCGCTCAGAATTCGCGGAGGCGGTCCTGCAGCATCTTGCGGGTGCCCTCCGGGGTCAGCGCGTCCACCGCGAGGCGGTGGCTGACCTTGCTGTAGACCTCGATCTCCTCGGGTTTGTCCAGGTACAACGCTCCGCAGAGGTGTTCCAGGTAGACGATGTCCGGGATCTCCGGCTCGGCGAACCGCAGGATCGTGTAGGCGCCTTCGGCGGCGGAGCGGCCGAGCGCGAACGGCAGCACCTGCAGCGTGACGGTCGGCAGCTTCGTGGCGTCGAGCAGTGACTCGATCTGCTCGCGCATCACGCTCTTGCCGCCGATCGGGCGATGCAGCACCGATTCGTCGATCACCGCCCACACGCGCGGTGACTTCGGCTGGGCGAACATCCGCTGCCGCTGCATGCGCAGCCGGACCCGGCGGTCGACCTCCTCGTCCTCGGCCTCCGGGCGGCCCTGGCTGGCGACGGCGCGGGCGTAGCGCTCGGTCTGCAGCAGACCCGGGATGAACTGGAGCTCGTAGGTCTGGATCCGGGAAGCGGACTCCTCCAGGCCCACGAAGTCCTGGAACCACGGGGCCATCAGGTCGTTGTAGCGGTTCCACCAGCCCGGCTCGTTGGAGCGGCGCACCAGGTCCAAAAAGGACTCGCGCTCGGACTCGTCCGCGACGCCGTAGAGGGTCAGCAGGTCGGCGACGTCGCGCTCCTTGAAGCCGACGCGGCCGAGCTCCAGCCGACTGATCTTCGAGCCTGAGCCGCGGATCGCGTAACCGGCGTCCTCGCGGGAGATCTGCTTGGCCTCGCGCAACCTGCGCAGCTGGCTGCCCAACACGAGACGGCGGGCCGTGGGGCCGCTTCCCGTGGCGCTGTCCGGGGCCACGCAAGACCTCCTGCAGGAGTTTTTCCGATGCTCTACGACCCGTTGTCGAGTCGGAGGTGTGGAACGTTACGAGAGGCGATCTTAGTGGAATACCGCCGAAGGTCCAGTAGCTCGCCCCGGCCCGATCGGGGTTTCCCAGGTCAAACCCGCGAAATCAGCGGATTGCGGAGTGTTGGAATCCGGGTGAATCCGCCGAGCGGGTCGATCAGCGGCCGAAATCACTCGTGCGGGGCGGTTCGCCGGAGGAAACGCGGTAGTTAGGCTCGTCGATGTGCTGACTTTGTCAACGGTGAATGTAAATGGTTTGCGCGCCGCCGCGAAGAAAGGTTTCGTCGAGTGGCTCGCCGGAACCGGTGCGGACGTGATCTGCATGCAGGAGACGCGCGCCGAACCCGACCAGCTCACCGCCGAGGTGCGCGAGCCGGTGGGCTGGCACGCGACGCTGGCCCCGAGCTCGGCGAAGGGCCGCGCGGGCGTGGCGATCTACAGCCGAACCGAACCGGAGGACGTGCGCATCGGTTTCGGCTCCGCCGAGTTCGACGACAGCGGCCGCTACCTGGAGTTCGACCTCCCCGGCGTGACGGTCGCGAGCCTCTACCTGCCCAGCGGCGAGGTCGGCACCGCGCGGCAGGACGAGAAGGAGCGCTTCATGAAGGAGTTCGGCGAGTACCTCACCGGACTCCGCGAGCGCGCCACCTCCGCCGGGCGCGAGGTCGTGGTCTGCGGTGACTGGAACATCGCTCACCAGGAGGTCGACCTGAAGAACTGGAAGGCCAACCAGAAGTCCGCGGGTTTCCTCCCGGAGGAGCGCGCCTGGCTGACCGAGGTCTTCGAGGCCGGCTACACCGACGTCGTCCGCAGCCTCCACCCCGAAGGCCCCGGCCCGTACTCCTGGTGGTCCTACCGGGGCAAGGCCTTCGACAACGATTCCGGCTGGCGGATCGACTACCAGGTCGCCACCCCCGGTCTGGCCGAGCGCGCCACCGCTGCCGTCGTCGAGCGGGCGCCGAGCTACGACCAGCGCTGGTCCGACCACGCCCCGGTCACGGTCACCTACGACCTCTGATCAGGAGCTCCGCGGCCACGGTGCCGACGTGCGCAGCCGGGGCTTGACCTCCAGATAGCTCGAAGTTCGACACTCGTCCCATGCTGACATCCGACGAAGGGCCGATCCTCTTCCACAACACCATGAAGATCGCCGCCGGGCACCTGGACCAGTTCGTCGAGGCCGTGCGCAGGGCGGTGGCGTTCGCCGAGGTGCACGGGCCGCAGCTGATGGTGGACGTGCACGTCGACGAGGAGCGGATGCTCGCCCACAGCTTCCAGCTCTACCGGGACTCCGACGCGATCCGGGAGCACTGGCGGCTGTCGGACCCCTACATCCGGGGCGTCATGGAGCACTGCGAGGTCGAGCGCTTCGAGGTGTACGGCGCTCCCGACGACGCGGTCCGAGAAGGTCTGCAACCCATGGCGGAAAGCGGAATTCCGCTCACGATCACCGGGAGAACCGCGGGGTTCGCGCGATTCCTGGAGGACCCCGAAAAACTGTGATCTGACAACGCTCGTCGTCAACGTTCGCGATCATGTCATTGAGTGCTGTGAAGAACGGTTCTCCACTTTCAGCGACGGCGCCCCAGCGACTGCGAACGAGCTCCACCGCCGACGTGGCCGATTTTTTTTCAGTCGTCCTTCATGTCAAGCGGTCAGGATTCGGCAGAGCTCTTCGCGTTCCTTGTTGTCGCGCAGCATGTTTCGCGCTCGCACGAGGTGATCGGTCGCGGCGATCTCGACCTCATGCGCGGTGACCTCCGCTCCGGCGTTGAGATGACGAGTCGACCAGTCGACCACCTGCGACCAGGAATAAAGGGCCCACCCGTCCCCGGACATGGCCGGCGGGAATCCGCCGGGTCCGCGCTTGGCCGCGGCGAGCAGCCGGACGCTCTCGTAGCTCCGGTCCAGCCTCGCAGCGACCGTGCGCAGCGACACCAGGTCGTCGGTCTGCACGCCCTCCACGCGAAAACCCGCGCGTTCGGCATCCTGAATCGCTGAGACCAAGGCTTGGGCGAGACTGTCGGCTTCCCTGGTGAAGTCGAGCAGTCCGACGCGATCCCGCTCTTCAACCGCAGCATCATCACAACCTGCCTCGAAGAGCGCGTCGTGCTCCTCCTCGCTCGGAACGCGATCGAGGATCAGCGTGAACTCGTGGCTGTTCATGAGCACTCCCGGTGTCGTGCGCAGAATCGGTGGATCTTGGCGGCATCGTTCTCGGGCACCCTGGGCGTGCACCAGACGGAGAACCTTCCCTTGCAGCGCATGCAGACGATCACGCCCCAGCGGTGGCCGCCGTGTCGCTCGATCACGATTAGGCCCTGTTCTCTGGCGTGCTTGATCGCCTCGGCGATGGCTTTCTTGGGATGCCGCCCGCTGCTGATCACGTTGTGAGTATCCAACTGAGTGTTGTGAGTGTACAACACACGACCGGGTGGTGTCAGCGGGCGATGTGTTCGTTGAGGGGGACCGAGGGGTCTTCGAGGGCTTGGCGGTCGATCGTGGTGGCCGAGGTGATGAGCGTTTTGAGCTGGTCCCCGACGTCCCAGATGTTGACGTTCATCGCTGCCCGGACCCGGCCCTCGGCGAGCCAGAAGGCGATGAACTCGCGGGCTTCGACGTCGCCGCGGAACAGGACCTCGTCGTAGCCACCGGGGTCCACGTGGCCCAGGTACTCCATGCCCAGGTCGTACTGGTCGGTGAAGAAGTACGGGAGCTCGGAGTAGGTGGTGTCGCCGCCGAGCATCGACGAGGCGGCCACGGCGGGCTGGTTCAGGGCGTTGGCCCAGTGCTCGACGCGGATCTGCTTGCCCAGCAGCGGGTGGAAGGCGTTGGCCACGTCGCCGGCGGCGACGATGTTCGGGTCCCCGGTGCGCAGCGTCGCGTCGACCAGCACGCCGTTGTCCACGCGCAGCTTCGCCTCGGCGGCCAGCTCCACGTCCGGGTCGGCGCCGACCGCGACCAGCACCGCCTGGGCCTCGATCTCCAGGCCGTCGGTGAGCCGGACGCCGGTGACCTCGCCGGACGGGGCGAGGATCTCGTCGACGGCGGTGGTGAAGCGGAACGCCACGCCCCGGTCGCGGTGCAGCGCGGCGAAGACCTCCGCGACCTCGCGGCCCAGCACCCGCAGCAGCGGCAGCTCGGCGGTCTCCACGACCGTCACCGCCACCCCGGCCTCGCGGGCCGCGGCGGCGACCTCCAGGCCGATCCAGCCCGCACCGACGACCACCAGGTGCTCGATGCCGGACAGGGCCTGCTTGATGCGGTCGGAGTCGCCGACCCGGCGCAGCTGCAGGACGCCGTCGGCGTCGTGGCCCGGGACCGGCAGGGAGCGCGGGTGGGCGCCGGTGGCCAGCATCAGCTTGTCGAAGTCGAGGTGCGACCCGTCGGCGAGCTCCAGCCTGCGCAGCGAGCGGTCGATGCGCCGCGCGGAGGTGTTCAACCGCAGGTCGACGTCGTTGTCGGCGTACCAGGACTCGGGGTGGACGTAGGCGGAGTCGAACTCGGCGCTGCCCATCAGGTACTCCTTGGACAGCGGCGGTCGCTCGTAGGGGCGGTGCGATTCATCGCCCAGCAGGGTGATCCGCCCGTCGAATCCCTGGTCGCGCAGCGCCTCGGCGCACTTCGCGCCGGCCATGCCCGCGCCGACGATCACGAAGTTCTCGGAATCTCCCACCCCCGAAGCGTCCTGCCACCACCGGAACCGGGCAACCGGAGCCGCCGACCTCGGACCAGGCGCTTTCGGGTGAACCGACCGCCGGGCCCCTCAAGATGAGAACCGGGCTTTTCGACCCGTCGAACACCGCAGTTCTCGACCGCGCGAGAACTGCGGTATTCGACTTGAGGGCCTTATCGGGTGACTGCGTCGAGGGCGTCGATGAGCCCCGAGCCGTAGAAGCCGGCTCCGGTGGGGCCGCCGGCGCAGACCGCGTCGACGACGCCGTCGCCGTCCCCGTCGTAGTCCTTCGGGCAGGGCAGCGGGTCGGACCGGTCGTTCATCGCGCCGATGACCTGCTCGGCCGTCCAGTCCGGGTGGGTGCTGCGGACGAGAGCGGCGACGCCCGCGGCGTGCGGGCCCGCCATGGAGGTGCCCTGCATCCAGCCCCAGCCTCCGCCGGGAACGCTGGAGAGGATCCGGCCGTTGGCCGACGGGGTCTGCGGGATCTGCTTCGCGTCGCCGCCCGGGGCGGTCACCGAGATCGAGCCGAGTCCGTAGTTGGAGTAGTACGACTTGACCGCGTTCACGCCGACTGCGGACACCGACACCACGCCCGGCAGCTCACCGGGCAGCACGTGGCACTCCGGACCGGTGTGCCGGTCCTGGGTCGGCCCGCCGTTGTTCGGGCTCTCGGTGTCGTGGATCGGCTGCGACAGGTCCCAGTTGCTGTTGCCCGCCGAGACCACGTTGACCACGTCGTGGCCCTGCGCGTAGGCGACGGCGCGGCGGACCGCCTCGGCGGCGGCCCTCTGGTCCGGGTCGCTGTCGCACCACAGGAACCACGGGTCGACGAAGTAGGAGTTGTTGGTGACGTCGAAGTCGTGCTCGGCGGCCCAGATGAACCCGCAGATCGCGTACTCGGGGTAGATGAACCCGCCGTCGTCGATGACCCGCACCGACGCCAGCGTGACGTTCGGCGCGACCCCGGCGACGCCGACGCCGTTGCGCGCGGCGGCGATGGTGCCCGAGACGTGCGTGCCGTGGTCCTGCGTCGGGTCCTGCGGCTGCCACGCCTCCTGGTTCTGGTCCGGCACGCCCTCGTCGACGCAGCTCACCGAGCGGGACACGTCGAGGTTCGGCGCCAGGTCGGGGTGAGCGGGGTCGATGCCGTAGTCGAGGACGCCGACGGTGATGTCCTCGCTGCCCTGCGAGATCGCGTGGGCCTGGTCGGCCTTGATCTGCGGCAGGTCCCACTGGTCGGCTTCCAGCGGTTCCTCCCCGTCGACCGCGGCGGCGCCGACGCCGCTCGCGTGGCCTTCGAGGGTCTCCAGCCGGGTGGACTCGGTCGGCGGCAGCTGCTCGGCGAGGTTGCGGCTCGCGCCCGCCTGCTCCACGCCCGGCTGCTCCCGGACGGTCGCGGCGAAGGCGGGATCGGGCGAGCTGGCGACGACCACGCCGATCTGCGGCCAGCTCTGCACGACGGTGCCGCCGACGGCGCGCACCGAGTCCTCGGTCTGCGCGAGCCCGTCGCCGACCGGGCCGACGACCACGAAGTGCGCCGGAACGGCCGAGGTCGCGGGCGCTTGTGGCGCCGAACCCAGCAGACCTGCGGGCAGCAGCAACGTCAGGGCGAGGGCCGATCCCGCGATCCGCAGCGAACGACCACTCCTACTTCTGCGTGACAACTTGTCCCTCCCGTGGAGACGAAGAATTGGTTCACCCAGTGGCATTCGTCGGATTTTGCGCCTGATTCGGGGACACCCGGTAGGTCTCAACGGAGCAATTCGATAGCCGAAAGTGAGGGACTGCGCACTCGCGGGATGGCTGGGCAACGACTTCGAGCAGACTTAGAGTCGTCAGGTGTCGGTTGCAGATCTGAACATCACCCCGCCGGAACAGACCCCCAGCGCATCGGCGATGCGGCGCGCGCTGCGCCGCGCCACCGACGGTGTCACCCTCGACGCCACCGAGGCCGCGGTTCTGCTGCACGCGCGCGGCGATGACCTGGACAAACTCCTGACCGCAGCGGGCAGGGCCCGCGATGCCCACCTGGTCGCCGAAGGCCACCCGGACGTCGTCACCTACAGCCGCAACGTGTTCATCCCGCTGACCAGGCTGTGCCGGGACCGGTGCCACTACTGCACTTTCGCCACGGTCCCGCACAAGGTCGAGTCGGCGTTCCTGGAGCGCGACGAGGTCCTGGAGATCGCCCGCCAGGGCGCGGCCGCGGGCTGCAAGGAAGCCCTGTTCACGCTGGGCGACCGCCCCGAGGAGCGCTGGCCCGCCGCCCGCGAGTGGCTCGAAGCGCGCGGCTACTCCTCCACAGTGGACTACGTCCGGGCCTGCGCGATCGCGGTGCTGGAGGAGACCGGTCTGCTGCCGCACCTCAACCCGGGCGTCCTGTCCTGGTCCGAGCTGACCAGGCTCAAGCCGGTCGCGGCCAGCATGGGGATGATGCTGGAGACGACCTCGGAGCGGTTGTGGAGCGAGAAGGGCGGCCCGCACTTCGGCAGCCCGGACAAGGAACCCGCCGTCCGCAAGCGGGTCCTCACCGACGCCGGGCGCGTCGCGGTGCCGTTCACCAGCGGAATCCTCATCGGCATCGGCGAGACCCGCACCGAGCGCGCCGAGTCGCTGCTGGCGCTGCGCCAGTCCGCCCGCCAGTACGGGCACATCCAGGAGATCATCGTCCAGAACTTCCGGGCGAAGCCGGACACGGCGATGCGCAGCATGCCCGACGCCGACCTGGACGACCTGGCCGCCACGATCGCCGTGGCCCGGCTGCTGATGCCCTCCGGGGTGAGCGTGCAGGCGCCGCCGAACCTGGTCGGCGAGGAGCACCTGCTGATGCTGCGCGCAGGAATCGACGACTGGGGCGGCGTCTCGCCGGTGACCCCGGACCACGTCAACCCGGAGCGCCCGTGGCCGCAGATCGACGAGCTCGACGAGCTCACCGGCCAGGCCGGGTTCGCGCTGCGGGAGCGCCTGACGGCCTACCCGCGCTACGTGCGCAAGGGGCTGGCCGGGGACAGCACGCAGTGGCTGGACCTGCGGGTGGCCTCGCACGTGGACGCGCTGTCGGACGCCGACGGCTTCGCCGATCCCGATGCCGAGATCACCGGTAGGGAGTGGCAGGAGCCCGACGGCGGGTTCGAGTCGATCGGGCGCACCGACCTGCACCGCAGCATCGACACCGACGGCCGCACCGAGGACCGGCGCACCGACTTCGACACCGTCTACGGCGACTGGGACGAGCTGCGCGGCCAGGTGCCCTCGGCCGCGTCGCCGGAGCGGCTGGACGCCGACGTCAAGCAGGGGCTGCGGCTGGCCGAGTCGGACCCGGCGGTGCTGCTGGAGGAGCAGCACCACGAGGCCGCGATGGCCTTGATGACCTGCGACGGAGCGGCGATGGACGAGCTCGCCGGGATCGCCGACCGGTTGCGCCGCGAGGTCGTCGGCGACGACATCACCTACGTGGTCAACCGCAACATCAACTTCTCCAACATCTGCTACGTCGGCTGCCGGTTCTGCGCCTTCGCGCAGCGCGAGCGCGACGCCGACGCCTACCGGCTCTCGCCGGAGGAGGTCGCCGAGCGCGCCGACGAGGCGTGGCGGGCCGGGGCCACCGAGGTGTGCGTGCAGGGCGGCATCGACCCGCGGCTGCCGGTGTCGGGCTACGCCGACCTGGTGCGGGCGGTGCGGGCGCGGGTGCCGGAGATGCACGTCCACGCGTTCAGCCCGATGGAGATCGTCAGCGCCTCGGCGAAGGCCGGCGTGTCGGTCGAGGACTGGCTCGCCGAGCTCAAGGAGGCCGGTCTGGGCAGCATCCCGGGCACGGCGGCCGAGATCCTCGACGACGAGGTCCGCTGGGTGTTGACCAAGGGCAAGCTGCCCGCGGCCGAGTGGATCGAGGTGGTCAGCACGGCGCACCGGCTGGGCATCCCGTCGTCGTCGACGATGATGTACGGCCACGTCGACCACCCGGAGCACTGGCTGGGGCACTTCCGCACGCTGGCGGGGGTGCAGGACCGGGCGCGCGAGCACGGGCAGGCCGGGTTCACCGAGTTCGTGCCGCTGCCGTTCGTGCACCGCAACGCCCCGATCTACCTGGCGGGCCTGGCCCGGCCGGGGCCGACGCGGCGGGACAACCGGGCGGTGCACGCGATGGCCCGGGTCCTGCTGCACGGCCGGATCGACAACGTGCAGACCTCGTGGGTCAAGCTCGGTGATTCCGGGACCACCGAGGTCCTCAACGGCGGTGCCAACGACGTCGGCGGGACGTTGATGGAGGAGACCATCAGCCGGATGGCCGGGTCCGAGCACGGGTCGGAGCGCAGCGTCGAGGAGCTGCACGAGCTCGCGGGTCGCGCGGGCCGCACCGCGCGGCAGCGCACTACGACGTACGGGCGAGTGGGTCAGGTGCAGCTCGGCATCAGCGCTGTTTGAAGCCCTGAATGCTCCATTTGAGTGAGATTCAGGTCTCTCGGTGACGCTTGGTGGGGTCGGTGAGCCGCTGACCCCACCGCTCACCTGCGAAAGCCGTGATCAACAACCCGGGGGAAACTACTTAGGTCCGGAAAATATGATCACCCCGTCGTGGTTGGTTTACGCAAGGCAACCGCGATGGCAACAGGCGGTCGGTACTGTCCGCCATCGGACCACACGAGTAGATGGCCCCCGAAAGGGTCAACTTTCGCAGGGAGGCACGCTCTTGCGTAGCCGAATATCTCGCGTGATCGGGCGGGTTTCCGCACCCGGTGCCGTCGCGGCAGCGCTCCTGCCGGCGACCGCGGGCCTCGCCGAAGCCCAGTCCGAAGCCGCCGTCCTGGCGGCGCCGTCGATGGATTCGCTCGGCCCGGTCGGCCTCAGCGCCGTCGTGCTCGGCGTCGCGGGCATGGTCGTCGGCGTCTTCCGGAAGAAGAAGATCCAGCCGGAGAACCAGCGCAAGGGTTGAGCCCGGTCCCGGGCGCGGGGCGGCTCTTGCGAGAATCGGACTCGTGAGCAGCGACAGCCCCGCAACCCAGACCAGCGGCCGGTCCGAGGGCCGACGGCCCCGCGTCCTGTCCGGCATCCAGCCGACGGCCGACTCCTTCCACCTCGGCAACTACCTCGGCGCCCTGCGGGAATGGGTCACCATGCAGGACACCTACGAGTGCTTCTACAGCGTCGTCGACCTGCACGCGATCACCGTCGAGCAGGACCCCGAGCTGCTCCGGCAGCGCACCCGGCTGTCCGCGGCCCAGCTGCTCGCCCTCGGCATCGACCCCGACCGCTCGGCGCTGTTCGTGCAGAGCCACGTCCCCGAGCACGCCCAGCTGTCCTGGGTGCTGGAGTGCATCGCCGGGTTCGGCGAAGCGGGCCGGATGACCCAGTTCAAGGACAAGTCCGCCCGCCAGGAAGCCGACCACGTGAGCGTCGGCCTGTTCACCTACCCGATCCTGCAGGCCGCCGACATCCTGATCTACCAGGCCGACGCGGTTCCGGTCGGCGAGGACCAGCGCCAGCACCTGGAGCTCACCCGCAACCTCGCGCAGCGCTTCAACTCCCGCTTCGGCGAGACCTTCACGGTTCCCTCGGCGCACATCCCGAAGGACACCGCCAAGATCTACGACCTGCAGGACCCGACCTCCAAGATGAGCAAGTCGGTGCCCAGCGGCGTGATCGAGCTGATGGAGGAGCCCAAGCGCTCGGCGAAGAAGATCCGCTCGGCGGTCACCGACACCGAGCGCGAGATCCGCTACGACGTCGAGAACAAGCCCGGCATCTCCAACCTGCTGGCGATCTACTCGGCGCTGACCGGCCAGAGCGTCGCCGAGCTCGAAACCGCCTACGACGGGCGCGGCTACGGCGACCTGAAGAAGGAGCTCGGCGAGGTCGTCGTCGAGTTCGTGACGCCGCTGCAGCAGAAGGTCAACGGCTACCTCGACGACCCGGCCGAGCTGGACAAGGTCCTGCAGCGCGGCGCGGACAAGGCCCGCGAGGTCACCGCGCAGACCCTGCAGGCCGTGTTCGAACGGGTGGGATTCCTGTCTCCGTTGCGCTGACGTGATCAACCGCCGGTAGCCTGCCACCGTTCGGGGGAACGCCGTTGGGTGGGAGGCGCACCGTGGCGGAGCAGCTGGAGCAGCAGGAGCGATCGGGTCACCAGGAGCCGGAGGGGCGCCTGGCCCGGTTGCGTCGGCGGCACGAGTGGCTCGACCGGTTGGTCCGCGCCGCCACCGGCTACCAGCAGCAGTACGGCGACTACTACGCCGCCGCGATCACCTACTTCAGCGTGCTGGCCCTGGTGCCGCTGCTGATGATCGGGTTCGCGGTGGCCGGTTTCGTGCTCGGCGGCAACCCCGACCTGCTGGCGAGCCTCCGGCAGTCGATCACCTCGGCGGTCCCCAGCCCGGCGATGAGCGAGATGCTCAACAAGGTCGTCGACCAGGCCATCGAGCAGGCCGGGGCGGTCGGGATCATCGGCCTGCTCACCGCTCTGTACTCCGGTCTGGGCTGGATGACGAACCTGCGCGAGGCGCTGACCGCCCAGTGGACGCAGATCCCCAGCGCCCAGCCGATGCTCAAGCGGATGGCCTCGGACCTGGTGTCGCTGCTCGGTCTCGGGCTGGCGATGGCGCTCTCGTTCGGCATCAGCGCGCTCGGCGGCGGCGCCGGGCGGATCCTGCTGGAGGCCGCCGGGTTCGAGCGCAGCGCGATCGCCGGGGTGGTGCTGCGGGTGCTGTCGGTCCTGCTGTCGCTGCTGGCCGGGTGGCTGGTGTTCGTGTGGGTGCTCGCGCGCCTGCCGCGCAAGCCCGTGACGTTGCGCAGCGCCATCTGGGGCGGGTTGTTCGCCGCGGTGGGCTTCGAGATCCTCAAGCAGGTCGGCGTGATCTACCTGAACACGGTCACCAACTCGCCCGCCGGGGCGGCGTTCGGCCCGATCCTGGGTCTGCTGGTGTTCGCCAACCTGATGTCGCGGTTCGTGCTGTTCGTGACCGCCTGGACGGCCTCCGCCCGGGAGAACCGCGATGCGGCCGCGGTGCCCGCCCCGGGACCGGCCGTCATCCGCCCGACGGTCCGCCTCCACCGCCGGCCCGGCGCCCGCACCACCGCCGGTCTCCTCGGCGCGGGCGCGCTCGCGGGCTGGCTGCTGGGCAGGCGCCGGGACTCCTAGCGGCGCTCGGGTTCCGCCACGCGGTCGACCACGGCAACGGTTCTCAGGGGTGCTCCGCGGACTCCGCTGCCGCCTGGCGGCGGGCCTGGGCGAGCTGGGCTCGGCGACGACGCAGCAGCACGGCCGCGGCCACCGCGACCAGCGCCGCGGCGAGCAGCAGCAGCGGGCCGGTGATCGTGCCGAAGAACGACGAGTCGCGGACGCCGACGCCGTCGGCTCCCGGCGGCGGCAGGTCGGCGCGGGCGGCCGGGGCCACCGCCTCCGGGGCGCGCGGCGAGGTCGTCACCAGCTCACCCACCGCGGTGCCCTTGGGCAGCGAGAAGCCGTAGTCCAGCAGCGCCATCGCCTGGTGCGACAACCGCACCGGGTGGTTCTCGCCGCGCACCAGCACCGCCACCAGGCGGCGCCCGTCGCGCTGGGCGGAGCCGATGAAGGTGTGCCGGGCGTCGTCGGTGAACCCGGTCTTGCCGCCCAGGCCGCCCGGGTAGTTGCGCAGGACCTGGTTGTCGCTCCACAGCTCGTACGGCGGCTGCCCGGGGGCGCCGGGCAGCACCATCATCGGCGTGGCGATGGCCTGGGCGAACGCGGGTTCGCGCATCGCCAGCCGGAAGATCGTGGCCAGGTCGTAGGCGGAGGTGCTCATCCCGGCACCGTCCAGTCCGGACGGTGTGGCGGCGCGGGTGTCCAGCGCGCCGATCTCGGCGGCCACCGCGTTCATCTTCCGCAGCGCCACGTCGACGCCGCCCATCTTCACCGCCAGGGCGTGCGCCGCGTCGTTGCCCGAGCCCATCAGCATCGCCTGGAAGACCTGCCCGACGCTGTAGGTCAGGCCGGGCTGCAGCCCGATCCGGGTGCCCTCCTGGTTGGCGTCCTCCTGGGTGGCGACCAGGGTGTCGTCGAGCTTGAGCTCGCGCAGCGCGGT
Source organism: Saccharopolyspora ipomoeae (assembly GCF_029952525.1). Lineage (GTDB taxonomy): Bacteria > Actinomycetota > Actinomycetes > Mycobacteriales > Pseudonocardiaceae > Saccharopolyspora > Saccharopolyspora ipomoeae. The sequence continues at coordinate 23,155 of NZ_JASAOF010000004.1, read as the reverse complement.
CAGCGCGGTCAGCACCTTGATGGTGGAGGCCGGGCGCTGCCTGCCGTGCGGGTCCTTGGCCGCGAGGACCTCACCGGTGTCGAGGTCGGCGAGCACCCAGCCCGCGGCGGCGTTGGCGACGTCCGGCGGCGGACCGGGCCGGTCCTGGGCCGTCCGCAGCTCGCAGCCGGCCATCGCGTCCCCGCCCACGGGTGTATCGGGGACCGGCACCGGGGCGGGCGCGGGCTGGCCGGGAGCCGGGACCTCGGAGGTGTCCACCGGCGGCGGAGGCGCCTCGACGTGCGGGCAGGCAGGCGCCTGCGCGGCGGCGGGTGCGGTGGTCAGGAGCGGGAGAGCGGCGAGCATCGTGGCGAGAATCGGCCAAAAAGGTGATTTCGCACGGGATTTCGCCGAGCGGTGTGGACGCGGAGGCACACGGGAGAGGTTAACGGGTCCCGTCCATGAACGTCCGGCGCGCACTCGACCCGGGACCCCGGGTGAGCCCGGTAACAGCGGATACTCGGGGACGTGACGATTTCTCGCCGAGTTGCGCTGTTCCTGCTGGCCTTCGGGGTCTGGTCCTACCTGCTGTGGCCGACGTTCATGCGCAACATCTGGAACAGCGACCGCTCCTGGGCGCAGGGCAGCCCCACGGCCTACCTGATCGTCCACCTGGTCATCGCCGTGGTCTCGCTCGTCCTGGGCACCATCATCGGGGTCCTCGGCTGGCGCGCCTTCCGAGCCACCCGTACCTGAACGTGATCCCCTGAACGTGACAACGGCGCCCACCCGTGTGCGGGGTGGGCGCCGTTGAGCTGTGCCGGTCAGCGGCGGCGGAACATCAGCGCGCGCTTGACCTCCTGGATCGCCTTGGTGACCTGGATGCCACGCGGGCAGGCGTCCGTGCAGTTGAAGGTCGTGCGGCAGCGCCACACGCCGTCGACGTCGTTGAGGATGTCCAGGCGCTCCTCAGCGGCCTCGTCGCGGCTGTCGAAGATGAACCGGTGCGCGTTGACGATCGCGGCCGGGCCGAAGTAGTTGCCGTCCGACCAGTACACCGGGCACGACGTGGTGCACGCCGCGCACAGGATGCACTTGGTGGTGTCGTCGAAGCGCTCCCGCTCGGCCACCGACTGGATCCGCTCGCGGGTCGGCTCGTTGCCCTTGGTCTGCAGGTACGGCTGCACCGACCGGTAGGCCTCGAAGAACGGCTCCATGTCCACGACCAGGTCCTTCTCCAGCGGAAGGCCCTTGATCGGCTCGATGGTCAGCGTGGTCTCGCCGTCCTTCTTCAGCATGTCCTTCATGAGGACCTTGCAGGCGAGCCGGTTGACGCCGTTGATCCGCATCGCGTCCGAGCCGCACACGCCGTGGGCGCAGGAGCGGCGGAACGTGAGCGTGCCGTCGACGTACCACTTGATGTAGTGCAGCAGGTTGAGCACGCGGTCCGACGGCAGCGCCGGGATCCGGTACGACTCCCAGTGCGGCTCCTCGTCCTGCTCCGGGTTGTAGCGGAGCATCTTGACGGTGACCATGACCGCGTCGTCCGGGATCGGCGGGGCGTCAGCCGGGATCTGCGTGGGGTTCGGGTCTGTGGTGGCGGCAGTCATCAGTACTTACGCTCCATCGGCTGGTACCGGGTGACGGTGACCGGCTTGTAGTCCAGGCGGATGTCGGCCTGGAACCCGGTCAACCCGAGCGGCGCGTTCGGATCTTCGGACTCGGGCAGCACCTTGTACTGCATGCTGTGCCGCATGAAGTTGGTGTCGTCCCGGGAGGTGTAGTCCTCGCGCGCGTGACCGCCGCGGGACTCCTTGCGGGCCAGGGCCGCGTTGACCAGGGCCTCGGCCAGGTCGAGCAGGAAGCCCAGCTCGATGGCCTCCAGCAGGTCGGAGTTGTACCGCTTGCCCTTGTCGTGCACGGCGATCCGGCCGTAGCGCTCCTTGAGCGCCTGCACGTCCGACAGCGCCGTCTTCAGCGTCTCCTCGGTGCGGTACACCGAGGCGTTGGCGTCCATCGTCTGCTGCAGCTCGGTGCGGATGGTCGCGACCCGCTCGCCACCGGTGTTGGTGCGCAGGTGGTCGACCATGCCCTCGACCAGCTTGGCCGGGTTCTCCGGGATGTCGACGAACTCGGCGCTGTGGGCGTACTCGGCGGCGGCGATGCCCGAGCGGCGGCCGAACACGTTGATGTCCAGCAGCGAGTTGGTGCCCAGGCGGTTGGAGCCGTGCACCGAGACGCAGGCGCACTCACCGGCGGCGTAGAGGCCGCGGACGACGTTCTCGTTGTCCCGCAGCACCTCGCCCTGCACGTTCGTGGGGATGCCGCCCATCGCGTAGTGCGCGGTCGGGTAGACCGGGACGGGCTCCTCGGTCGGCTCGACGCCCAGGTAGGTGCGGGAGAACTCCATGATGTCCGGGAGCTTGGACATCAGCAGGTCTTCACCGAGGTGGGTGACGTCGAGGAGCACGTAGTCCTTGTTCGGACCCGCTCCGCGACCTTCGAGCACCTCCAGGGCCATCGATCGGGCGACGATGTCGCGCGGAGCGAGGTCCTTGATCGTCGGGGCGTAGCGCTCCATGAAGCGCTCGCCGTCGGCGTTGCGGAGGATGCCGCCCTCACCCCGGACGCCCTCGGTGATGAGGATGCCCAGACCGGCCAGGCCGGTCGGGTGGAACTGGTAGAACTCCATGTCCTCCAGCGGCAGGCCCTTGCGGTAGATGATGCCCATGCCGTCACCGGTGAGGGTGTGCGCGTTGGACGTCGTCTTGAAGACCTTGCCGAAACCGCCGGTGGCGAACACGACGGACTTGGCCTGGAAGACGTGGATCTCGCCGGTGGCCAGCTCGTAGGCGATGGCGCCGGTGCAGACCTGCTCGCCGTTGGCGTCCTCGCTCATCATGACGTCGAGGACGTAGAACTCGTTGTAGAACTCCACGCCGTGCTTGACGCAGTTCTGGTACAGCGTCTGCAGGATCATGTGGCCGGTGCGGTCCGCGGCGTAGCAGGCCCGGCGGACCGGGGCCTTGCCGTGGTCGCGGGTGTGACCGCCGAAGCGGCGCTGGTCGATCTTGCCCTCGGGGGTCCGGTTGAACGGCAGCCCCATCTTCTCCAGGTCCAGGACCGCGTCGATGGCCTCCTTGGCCATGATCTCCGCGGCGTCCTGGTCGACCAGGTAGTCACCACCCTTGATCGTGTCGAAGGTGTGCCACTCCCAGTTGTCCTCTTCGACGTTGGCCAACGCCGCGCACATCCCGCCCTGCGCCGCACCGGTGTGCGAGCGGGTGGGGTACAGCTTGGTCAGCACCGCGGTCCTGGCGCGCTGGCCGGACTCGATCGCGGCGCGCATCCCGGCGCCACCGGCGCCGACGATGACCACGTCGTACTTGTGGAATTGCATGGTCGCCTCCTCGGGCTGTGGCGGGACCCGCGATCGGCTCAGCCTCGCCACGCTGTGGTCGTCTCTGCGGCGCTAGCCGATGTTCGGGTCGAAGGTGAAGATCACGAAGCTGCCCAGACCCACGGTCAGCAGGACGGAGACGTACAGCAGCATCTTCAGCCAGAAGCGCGTGCCGTCTTTTCGGGAGTAGTCGTTGATGACGGTACGAAGCCCGTTGCCGCCGTGCAGGCCGGCCAGCCACAGCATCGTCAAGTCCCAGAACTGCCAGAACGGGGAGGCCCAGCGGCCCGCCACGAAGGCGAAGTTGATCTTGTGGACGCCGCCGTCCAGGAACAGCATGATCAGCAGGTGGCCCAGCACCAGGAACAGCAGGACCACACCGGACAGACGCATGAACAACCAGGCGTAGAGCTCGAAGTTGTTGCGTCGTGCGGCGGACCGGCTCGGGGTGCGCGGCTTCTCCACGGCGAGAGGTGCGTCGGTGACGGACATTGGCGCTTAACCCCCGAGGATTTCCGTGACGGCGCGGGTGAGCATGCTGATCGCGGCCGGGATCATCAGGACGAGCCAGAGCCCGATCACGGTCCACAGCATCGGCTTCTGGTACTTCGTGCCCTGGGACCAGAAGTCGACCAGCATGACGCGGATGCCGTTGAACGCGTGGAAGAGCACTGCGGCCAGCAACCCGAGTTCGAACAGGATCATCACTGGGTGCTTGTAGGTCTCGATGACCGTGTCGTACGCGTTGGGCGACACCCGGACGAGGGCGGTGTCCAGGACGTGCACGAACAAGAAGAAGAAGGTGAGTACGCCCGTGATCCGGTGGGCGACCCACGACCACATGCCCAGATCGCCGCGGTAAAGACGTCCCTTGGCGCGCACGCTTTCGGCGCGCGTCGGTGCGTCGGCCGCGGAGGCGGTGGTGCTGGCCATGGTGGAAGGCCTCCAACCTCGCTGGTGGACTGGCGGCCCCGCGTTCGGGAACGAGGGCGGCCGGCCCCGAGTTGCAGTTGGTCCCAAGCGATGTTGGGTGCATTCCCGTCACCGGCCACGAACTGGGGCCTTGACGAATGGGATGCTAGACCCGACTAATCGCCTCGGCCTACTCGCCCGAGCTGTCTGTGATCGACCAGACAAGCCGGGTGGCGGGGTTAATCGAGCAAGAAATCATTTCGTGACGCGCGAGCAATGCGTAAGCAGCAGCGTCAAGCCTTAATTTCGAGAGTCACGTCACCGGCTGACGTGCGCCGAGTCCTGAGCGTGAGATCCACCCGAAAGTGGATCTTCGCTCGGGCGCCGCTCGTCCCGCTGATCCGGGGCGCGGCCGGGGGAGGCTCGGTGCCCTCGGATGAAAGGGGAACGGCATGCGGCGAACGCCGACATCAGCACGGCGCTCGGGTGCCGGACGACGCGGAGGCGTCGCGACGGTCGCACTGCTGCTCACCGGCGCGTTAGCGCTGGCGGGCTGCGCGAAGGACACCGGCGGTGGGAGCGCCGACGGGGGGAGCGGGCCGTGCCGGTTGAACGCGCCGCCCGCGGCGACGGCGGCGCCGGCCGGCTCGACGACCCAGCAGCTGCCGCCGCCGAACGCGAGCGGGATGCGGGTCGGGTTGGCCTTCGACATCGGCGGTCGCGGGGACGCCTCGTTCAACGACGCCTCGGTCGCGGGCCTGGACCGGGCCAAGGGCGACATGGGCCTGGGCGAGACCAAGGAGCTCGACGCCGGGGCCGGTGAGCCGGAGGACGCCAAGCAGACCCGGCTGCGCCAGCTCGCCCGCGAGGGCTTCAACCCGGTCATCGCGGTCGGCTACGCCTACGCCGACGCGCTCAAGATCGTCGCGCCGGAGTTCCCCGGGACGAAGTTCGCCATCATCGACGAGCAGATCGACGGCGTGCCGAACGTGACCTCGCTGGTCTTCGCCGAGGAGCAGGGCTCCTTCCTGGCGGGCGTGGTGGCCGCGCACAAGTCGAAGAGCTGCCACGTCGGGTTCGTCGGGGGCGTGCAGACGCCGCTGATCCAGAAGTTCCAGGCCGGGTTCGAGGCGGGCGCCAAGGCCGCCGCGCCGGAGATCCGGATCGAGCAGGAGTACCTGACCCCGGCCGGTGACTTCAGCGGCTTCCAGGACCCGAACAAGGGCTCCGAGGTCGCCACCGGCCAGCTGGAAGCGGGCGCCGACGTGATCTACCACGCGGCGGGCGCCTCCGGTAAGGGCGTGTTCGGCGCCGTCCAGGGCGCGGGCGCGCAGGCCATCGGGGTCGACTCCGACCAGTACAACCAGCCGACCGTGGCCGAGTACAAGGACGTCATCATCAGCTCGATGCTCAAGCGCATCGACCTGGCGGTCTACGACTACATCGCCGGTGTCGCGCGCGACGACCTGAGCACGGTGCCGAAGAAGTTCGACGTCGCCATCGACGGGGTCACCTACTCCACCTCGGGCGGCAAGATCGACGACCTCAAGCAGACCCTCGACGCCTACAAGGCGGCCATCGCGAGCGGCCAGATCAAGGTCCCCGAACAGCCCTGATCACCCCTGCTGTTTTCGTCGGGTCGAGAACCGCGGTATTCGACCCGACGAAAAAACAGCGGTTCTCGGCCGGTCGAAAACTGCGGTAATCGACCGGCCGAGAACCTCGGAATTTCGTCCTCGGGGCGGTGAGCGCGTCGTGCCGTTGGCGTGTTCACGCCAAGAACGCCGGTCGCGCGGTGAAACCGTCCACTGTTGAGCGTCCCCCTGGTTCGCTGCCGGTGAGACCCGTCCAGGAGCGCCATGAACACCTCTGCCGAACCCGACCCCGGTGACCCGCCCGCCGTCGAGCTGACCGGGATCACCAAGACCTTCCCCGGCGTCGTGGCGAACTCCGACGTCAACCTCCGCGTGCGCGCGGGCGAGGTGCACGCGCTGTGCGGGGAGAACGGCGCGGGCAAGTCGACCCTGATGAAGATCGTCTACGGGATGCAGGCGCCGGACTCGGGAACCGTCCGGGTGCGCGGCGAGGAGGTCGTCTTCCGCACCCCGGCCGAGGCCATCGAGGCCGGCATCGGCATGGTCCACCAGCACTTCATGCTCGCCGACAACCTGACCGTGCTGGAGAACGTCGTGCTCGGCGCCGAACGCGCCCACGGCATCGGCGCGGAGGCGCGCCGCCGGATCCGGGAACTCGCCGAGCAGGCGGGTTTCGAGGTGCGGATGGACGAGCTGGTCGAGCGCCTGGGCGTGGCCGAGCGGCAGCGGGTGGAGATCCTCAAGGTCCTCTACCGGGGCGCGCGGATCATCATCCTCGACGAGCCGACCGCCGTGCTCGTGCCGCAGGAGGTCGACGAGCTGTTCGCGACCCTGCGCACCATGCGCGAGCAGGGGTTCACGTTCCTGTTCATCTCGCACAAGCTCGACGAGGTGCGCGGCATCGCCGACACCGTCACGGTGCTGCGGCGCGGCACCACCGTGGGCACCGTCGCCGCCTCGGACGTCAGCAGCCGCGCGCTGGCCGAGATGATGGTGGGCAGCGAGCTGCCCGTCCCCGAGCGCGGACCGTCCACGGTGACCGACCGCGCGGTGCTCTCGGTCACCGGGCTCGACGCGCTCGAAGGGGACCGCCCGGTGCTCGCCGGCATCGACCTGACCGTGCGCTCCGGCGAGGTCGTGGGCATCGCCGGGGTCGAGGGCAACGGCCAGACCGAGCTCGTCGAGGCGATCATGGGCATGCGCCCGATCACCTCCGGTCGGATCGAGCTGGAAGACCGGGACATCACCGGGCTCGGCACGCTGGCCCGGCGCGAGGCCGGGATCGGCTACGTGCCCGAGGACCGGCACCGCCAGGGGCTGCTGCTCGACGAATCGCTGTGGCAGAACCGCGTCCTCGGCCACCAGACCCGGCCACCGGTCTCCCGGGGCCCCTGGATCGACCGGCAGGGCGCCAAGGACGACACCCGGCGCGTCGTCGAGCGGTTCGACGTGCGCACCCCCGGCATCGACGTCGACGCCGCCGCGCTGTCCGGCGGCAACCAGCAGAAGCTCATCATCGGCCGGGAGCTGTCCGGCGACCCGAGGCTGCTCATCGCCGCGCACCCCACCCGGGGCGTGGACGTGGGCGCGCAGGCGGGCATCTGGGAGCACCTGCGCAGCGCCCGCGCCGAGGGCCTCGCGGTGCTGCTGATCTCGGCCGACCTCGACGAGCTCATCGGCCTGTCCGACACCGTCCGGGTCATGTTCCGCGGCCGCCTCGTGGCCGAGGCCGACCCGCGCTCGGTGACGCCCGAGCAGCTGGGAGCTGCCATGACCGGTACTCAGGAGGCGGTGTGAGACACACTCGCTTCTCCTCTCGCAGCGCCGACCGGGGTGCGGGGTGCCCCCGCAGGACACAGGAGGCGGTGTGAACACCTGGCGGGCGCGGCTGCTGCCGCCGGCCCTGGCGATCGTCTTCTCCGCGGTGCTGTGCAGCGCGGTGCTGCTGATGTCCGGGGCCGACCCGATCGCGACGTTGCTGGAGATGGTCGCCCAGGTCGGCCGGGGCACGACCGCCGTGGACATCGTCAACACGGCGGGCGCCTACTACCTGGTGGCCATCGCGGCGGCGATCGGGTTCCAGATGAACCTGCTCAACATCGGCATCGAGGGCCAGTGCCGGCTGGCGGCCTGCGTGGCCGCGATCGTGGCCGGTGCGGTGAGCCTGCCGTTCGGGCTGCACGCCGCGCTGGTCGTGGTCGTCGGCGCGGTCACCGGAGCGGTGTGGTGCGGCATCGCGGCCCTGCTCAAGGTCTACCGAGGGGTGTCCGAGGTGATCTCCACGATCATGCTCAACACCCTGTCCATCGGCCTGATCGCCTTCCTGGTGCGGGTCTTCGGCGAGATGCGCGGCAACAGCCAGGGCACCGCGATCATCCCGCCGAGCGGTCTGGTGCCGGGGCTGCCGCTGGGCGGCGCGGGCACCGTGTTCGGCCTGGTGCTGCTGGCCGTGCTGGTCGGCGTGGGGTACGCGCTGCTGGTGGACCGGACCCGCTACGGCTTCGAGCTGCGCGCCTCGGGCCTGTCTCCCACGGCGGCGCGCGCGGGCGGCGTGAACTCCAAGCGCATGGTCCTGACCGCGATGCTGCTCTCGGGAGCGATCGCGGGCCTGGCCGGGTTGCCGGAGATCCTCGGCCGCGACCACACGTTCACCATCAACTTCCCGACCGGCTACGGCTTCGCGGGCCTGGCCATCGCGCTGCTGGGGCGGAATCACCCGCTGGGCGTGGCCTTCGGCGCGCTGCTGTGGTCGTTCCTGGACAAGAGCTCGCTGACGCTGGACAACATCGGCGTTCCGAAGGAGATCGTGACCATCCTGCAGGGAACCATCGTGCTGTCGGTCGTGGTCGCCTACGAGCTGGTGCGCCGCCGCGAGCTGGCCGCCGAGCAGCGGCGCGTCGGCACCGCGCTCCGGGCCCCGGAACCGGTCGCCGCGAGCGGGGGTGAGCGGGCGTGACCTCGGTGTTGGCGGGAAGGATCCCTTCCGCAGGGCGGGGCGGGAAGAAGCTGCCCGGCTGGGCGCGGGTGCTGCTGTGGGTCGTGGTCGGGTTCGTCGCGCTGGCGATCACCTCGTACCAGACGGGCGTGCCGCAGCTGACCGGGTCGGGCACCGTGCAGGCCGCCGTTCGGTTGGGCATCCCGATCCTGCTGGCCGCGCTGGGCGGGCTCTGGGCCGAACGCGCGGGCGTGATCAACATCGGCCTCGAAGGCATGATGATCATGGGTACCTGGGGCGGTGCCTGGGCCGGGTATCAGTGGGGACCGCTGGCCGGGCTGATCGCGGCCGCCGCGTTCGGGGCACTCGGCGGGCTGCTGCACGCGATCGCCACGGTGTCCTTCGGCGTCAACCACATCGTCTCCGGTGTGGCGATCAACCTGCTCGGCGCCGGGGCCGCGAAGTACCTGTCGACGCTGATCTTCGAGCCGATCTCGCAGAACCCCCGGCAGTCGCCGCCGGTGCCGAAGTTCGACACCTACTCGATGCAGCCGGTCGCGGGCTGGCTCCAGCAGCTGGAGGACCTGCAGCGGGTCGGGATCTCCGACGTCGCGGGCGTCCTCGGCGGGCTGGTCTCCGGGGTCTCACCGCTGACGATGCTGGCCTACCTGCTGGTCCCGGCGAGCTACCTGGTGCTGTGGCGCTCGCCGTTCGGGCTGCGGCTGAGGTCCTGCGGCGAGAACCCGGTCGCCGCCGCGTCGCTGGGGGTGAACGTCTACCGGTACAAGTACCTCGCCGTGATCATCTCCGGTGCGCTGGCCGGGATCGGCGGCGCCGCGCTGATCCTCAACCCCGGTCAGGCCGGGTACCTCGAAGGCCAGACCAACAACCGGGGCTACATCGGCCTGGCCGCGATGATCTTCGGCAACTGGCGGCCGGGCGGGCTGCTCGGCGGCGCCGCGCTGTTCGGCTACTCCGACGGGCTGCAGCTGCGCAGCGGCGAGACCAGCGTGCACGCGCTGTTCTACGGGGCCACCCTGCTGCTGGTGGTGGTCGCGGCGCTGCAGGTCCACCGGCGGCACTGGCTCGCGGCGGGAATCTCGCTGGTGGCCGCGGCGGCGATGTACTCGGTGTACTGGTTCACCGACGAGCTGCCCGAGGAGCTCACGGCCTACACGCCGCACCTGGTGACGCTGGTCGTGCTCGGCGTGGCCGCGCAGCAGCTGCGACCACCGGCGGCCAACGGGCTGCAGTACCGGAGGGGGATGGACTAGGTGGACGTCGACTGGGAATCGTTGCGCGCCAAGGCGATCGAGGCCGCGTCCCTGGCCTACTGCCCGTACTCCGGGCTGCAGGTCGGTGCCGCCGCGCTCTGCGACGACGGCCGCGTCGTGACCGGCTGCAACGTCGAGAACGGCTCCTACGGCGTCACGCTGTGCGCGGAGTGCACGCTGGCCGGCCAGCTCCACCTCACCGGCGGCGGCCGCTTCGTCGCGGTCGCCTGCCGCAGCGGCACCGGCGACCTCCTCATGCCCTGCGGCCGCTGCCGCCAGATCCTCCACGAGCTCGGCGGCCCCGACTGCCTCGTCGACACCCCCGAGGGCGTCCTCCCGATGCACCGGGTCCTCCCCGACGCCTTCGAACTCTGACACCGGCCGGGTACCGCCGGGGCCTCCGATTTCAATGGAAATCAGGGACCCGAGTTCCATTGAAATCGCGTCGACCTCGGCGGGAACCGGTGCGGTGCCGAGGAAAGACCACACGATCGAGGTGTATTCGGCCGACCGTGCATTTTCAGCGGCGGTGTGCGCCTCTGTACTGGTGAGGGCGAAGTGAGCGGCCGAGTGCTGGAGGTGTCGTCGTGCATTCCGCGGTGGACGTGATTCGGGTGAAGCGTGATGGGGGTCGGCTCAGCGATGAGCAGATCGACTGGGTCATCGATGCCTACACCAGGGGTGAGGTGGCCGATGAGCAGATGTCGGCGCTGGCGATGGCCGTGCTGCTGCGGGGGATGACGCCACCGGAGACCGCCCGCTGGACGGCCGCGATGATCGCCTCCGGCGAGACGCTGGTGCTCAGCGGTCTGGGACGGCCCACCGTGGACAAGCACTCCACCGGGGGCGTGGGGGACAAGATCACCTTGCCGCTGACCCCGCTGGTGGCCGCGTGCGGGGCCGCCGTTCCGCAGTTGTCCGGCCGCGGGTTGGGGCACACCGGCGGCACGCTGGACAAGCTCGAATCGATCCCCGGGTGGCGGGCGAGCCTGAGAGCCGACGAGATCCGCGACCGGTTGCGCGAGGTCGGCGGGGTGATCTGCGCGGCGACCGAGGGATTGGCCCCCGCGGACCGCAAGCTCTACGCGTTGCGCGACGTCACCGGGACCGTCGAGTCGGTGCCGCTGATCGCCAGCTCGATCATGAGCAAGAAGATCGCCGAAGGCGTCGAGTCGCTGGTGCTCGACGTCAAGTGCGGGTCCGGCGCGTTCATGAAAACCCCCGATCAGGCCGGGGAACTCGCCACCGCGCTGGTCGACATCGGTGCGGCGCACGGGCTTCGGGTCAGCGCGCTGATCACCGACATGTCGGTTCCGCTGGGCCGGGCGGTCGGCAACGCGCTGGAGGTCGCCGAGAGCGTCGACGTGCTGCGAGGCGGCGGGCCACCCGATGTCGTGGAGCTGACGGTCGAACTCGCCCGCGAGATGCTGCGGCGCGCCGGGGTGTCCGAAGTGGACCCGGCGGAGGCGCTGGCCGACGGCCGCGCGCACGACGTGTGGCGCCGGATGATCGCCGCCCAGGGCGGCGACCCCGACGCCGCGCTCCCGCGCGCCCGGTACGTCGAGACCGTCACCGCACCGGCCACCGGCACGCTCACCCGCCTCGACGCCTACGCCGTCGGCCTCGCCGCGTGGCGCCTCGGCGCGGGCCGGGCACGCAAGGAGGACACCGTCGACCACGGTGCCGGCGTGCGATGCCTGGCCAAACCAGGCGAGCAGGTCACCGAGGGCCGGCCGCTGCTGGAACTGCACACCGACCGGCCCGAGACCCTCGAACCGGTCCGGGAAGCACTCGCCGCCGCGTACGAAATCAGCGGTGCCGACGTGAAGTCGACACCGCTGATCCTCGACAAGGTCACCTCGGACCGATGATCAGGCGCTCTCGGCGGTGAAGTCCTCGTCGCCGCTCTCGATGGCCTTGTTCTCGCTGCTCTCGCGCTTGGCGCTCTTCGAGCGACCGCGGCGCTGCTGCCGGGGCAGCGTGGTGGGCGGCGGCGGGGTGGACTGGGCGCTGCCACCGAGGATGAGCTCGGCGAAGGTCGCCATCGCCTCGTCCAGCTGACCGGCGTGCCGCTGCTCGCTCTCCTCGTTGGCCTCGCGGACCAGCGCGTTGAGCTTGTCGGCGTCGGGGCGCTGGGACAGCGTGCCGGACAGCTGCGACAGGTTCTGCGACAGCGTGCCGCCCAGCTCGCCCAGGCCGGTCTTGACGCCCTCCTCGACGGTGTCCAACCGGGAGTTGACGCCCTGCTCGACGGTGTCGATGCGGGTGTTGACGCCCTCTTCGACCTGCGACAGGCGACCGGAGACCTGGTCCAGCCGGTCGGTCAGCGCTTCGAGGCGCTGCGCCAGGTCGTTGAGCTTGTCGGTCGGGTCCACGGCCGGGCGCTCGGCGAGGTGGTCGAGCTTGCCGTCCAGCTGGTCGCGGGTGCCGGCGACGGCGTCGGCCAGCTCCTTCTGCGACGCGGCCAGCTCCTTCTGAGCCTCGCTCAGGTCCTTCTGGGTGGTGCCCGCGGAGTCGGTGACCGCGCGCTGCAGGGCCTCGCGGGTGCCGTCGAGGTGCTCGTGCACGCCCTCGTCGATCTCGGCGAACCGGCCGCGCAGGCTGGTCTCCAGCGAGTCGATGCGGTCGCGCACCGGGTCGTTGACCGACGCCGGAAGGGCTTCCAGGCGCGCGTCCTGCTTGTCCAGGTGCGCGCCGAGCTCGTCCATCCGGTTGTGGATGTGGCCGAGCTTGTCCTCCAGGCCGTCCATGCGGCCGGACACGCCGTCCATCCGACCGGCGACGCCGTCGAGGCGGCCGTCGAGCTGGGCGAAGGGCTTGGCGAGCTTGTCGACCACGGCCTCGACGGCGCCCTTGAGGTCGAGCAGCGCGCCGTCGTGCGCCTCGAGCTTGGCCAGGGCCTCATCGAGTCGTTCGGCGAGGACGCTGACCTCGGTGCGGTCGGGCAGCTCGGACAGGCGCTTGCGCACGGAGCCCAGGGACTCCAGCGGGGAGAGCCGGGCGTGGATTTCGTCGAGTGCGTCGAAAATCTGCTGCTGTTCGCTTTCGCGGATCTCAGCCGCACGCGTGAGCATGTTGCGCATGCGGTCGAACGACATGTTCTCGGTCACGGCTAGGGGCGTCCTTCGTCGAGGGGGGTGAGGACTAGAGAAGCCTAGCCACTCCTTTCTCGCGCCCATAGCCGCCCCCCGTTACATTCGGCGACATTGATCCGCCAATTGGGTCCGATCAGCTCTGTTTCGTTGGTCTGATGGGATCAGCGATCCTGAACCGGATGCAGCAAGAATCGTGATTGCCTCCATACGGGTGAGTTTTTTCGCGGGTCATGTTGGGCCAATTGGTAGTGAACCCCGATCGGCGCAGCGGTGGAGCGCCGCTGAACAGCTGTGAAGCCCCAGGGTGATCGTGCGGTGGCGCTCTGTGAGGCGCCGAGGGCAGGCGGGTAACGTAGGCGCATGTCGACACCGGTGAACCTGGAAAACATCCGGCAGGCGCCGAAGGTGCTGCTGCACGACCACCTCGACGGCGGGCTGCGTCCGCAGACCGTCCTCGACCTCGCCCGCGAGGGCGGTTATCCCGGTCTGCCCCACGACAACGCCGATGACCTCGCGCGTTGGTTCGTGACCGCGGCCGACTCGGGCTCGCTGGAGCGCTACCTGGAGACCTTCGCGCACACCGTCGGGGTCATGCAGACGGCGGACGCGCTGTCCCGCGTCGCGGCCGAGGCCGCCGAGGACCTGGCCGACGACGGCGTCGTCTACGCGGAGGTCCGCTACGCGCCGGAGCTGTTCCAGGAGCAGGGCCTGACCCTGGACGAGATCGTGCAGGCCGTGCAGGACGGATTCCGCGAGGGAGAGCGCCGCGCGGCGGCCGCGGGCAAGCGAATCCGAATCGGCACGCTGCTGTGCGCGATGCGGCAGAACGCGCGATCCACCGAAATCGCCAATCTCGCCGTTCGCTATCGGGACGCGCAGGTCGTCGGCTTCGACATCGCGGGGCCCGAGGCGGGATTTCCGCCCACCCGCAATCTCGACGCCTTCGAATACCTGCGCCAGCAGAACGCGCATTTCACCATTCACGCAGGTGAGGCGTTCGGATTGCCCTCGATCTGGGAGGCGATCCAGCACTGCGGCGCCGAGCGGCTCGGGCACGGCGTGCGGATCGTCGACGACATCAAGGTCGACGACGACGGCACGGTGCACCTGGGCAGGCTCGCGTCCTACGTGCGGGACCGCCGCATCCCGCTGGAGATGTGCCCGTCGTCGAACCTGCAGACCGGGGCGGTCTCCGCGCTCGCCGATCATCCGATCGGGCTGCTCGCCCGGCTGCGCTTCCGGGTCACGGTCAACACCGACAACCGGTTGATGAGTCATTGCTCGATGTCCAGCGAATTCGCCGCGCTGCATGAGACATTCGGGTACGGCTGGGAGGAGTTCCAGTGGTTCACGGTGAACGCGATGAAGTCGTCGTTCATCGGTTTCGACGAACGGCTGGCCATCATCAACGAGCAGATCAAGCCGGGATATTCGGACATGCTGGTATGACTCGGGCGGTGCGCGGCAAGTAGGCTGCGTGGTCTCCGGCGGCGCGACGGGGTGCTGCCGGAGTCCCGCAGGTACGAGCCGCTGCACGGTCCTGGAGGCGCAGGTGAACAGAGGCAGCGAACCCACGTTGATCGCATCGGTCCAGCGGGCTCTTCGGCTGCTGGAGGTGGTCGGGCAGCACCCGAGCGGCATCACGGCGAAATGCCTGGCCCGCAACACGGGTTTAGCCCTGCCCACGACGTATCACCTGCTCCGCACCCTCGTTCACGAGGGCTACCTCGCCAAATTGGACGACGGCGCGTTCATCGTCGGCGAGCAGGTCGCCGGTCTGCACGACGCGGCTCAGGCGCAGCAGCTGCGCAGCACGATCCGCAGCACGATGATCGAGCTGCGGGAGGACCTCAGCGCGGCCACGTACCTGGCCCGCTACGACGACGGGGAGGTCCTGGTCGACGAGATCGTCGACAGCCCCCGGACACCCCGCGTGGACGCCTGGGTCGACTTCCGCCAGGCCGCGCACGCCACCGCTGTCGGCAAGTGCCTGCTGTCCGGGCTGAGCAAGGACGAGCGCACCGACCACTTCCGCCGCCACCCGCCGGAGGGCCTCACCCCGCGCACCATCACCGGACTGCGCGACCTGGTGGAGGGCCCGAGGTCGGCGCTGGTCACCGACACCGAGGAGTACTCGCTGGGCACGGCGTGCCTGGCGGCGCCGATCCGGGTCGCGGACCTGCCGGTCACCCTGGCCATCTCGTTCCCGGCGCGCAGGCTCGCCACCACCCGCGACTACGTCCGCCCGCTGCGCGCGGCGGCCGAGCGGATCTCGCGGTCCCTGGCCGTGGCCGGGAACTACCCGAGCTGGAACTGAGCGGTTCCGGGATCACCATCTGAAAAGCCGTGCCTTGTCGACCTCTCCGGCGCGGCGGGAGACTTGAACGCAGTCAGCCAACGAGGGGTATCCGATGCCAGCCGGCGACGACCGGAAGTTGTTGCGCAACGTCCGTTCCGGGTCGATGGTCGCGTTCGCGGAGCTCTACGCCCGGCACCATGCCGCGGCCCACACGATGGCGGTCCAGGTCGCGACCGTTCCCGCTGATGCCGAGGACCTGGTTTCCGAGGCGTTCACCAAGATCCTCGACGTGCTGCGCCGAGGCGGTGGACCGGAGCAGGCGTTCCGCGCCTACCTGCTGACCACGATCCGCAACCTCGCGGCCGCCCACGCCGCCAAGTCCCGCCGCACGCTGCTCGCCGCTGATCTGGACGGCTACTGCGAACCGCAGGAACCGGTGCCGTGCACCGATCCGATCAGCGAGGAGTGGGAGCGCACCCGGGTCTGCGAGGCGTTCTCCCGCTTGCCGCAGCGCTGGCGCCAGGTCTTGTGGTCGGTCGAAGTGGAGCACCAGACGCCGTCGGACCTGAGCCGCCGCTACAACATCAGCCGCAACAGCGCGGCGGCCCTGGTCTACCGGGCGCGCAAGGGCCTCCGGCAGGCCTACAACGAGGCCCTGCCGGGGCTGCAGGCGCTCACCGAGGCCGCCTGATCAGTGCGTCCGGAAGCGGGCCTCCAGGTCCGCGACCAGCTTGCGCCACACCTCGACCTCGTCGTCGAACGGTGCGCTCGGGGGCATCCGGTTCGGGTTCGGGCGCAGCACGAACGAGACCAGCCAGCCCAGCCGCTCGGAGGACTGCAGCGCCTTGTCGGCGGTGTCGTCACCGGCCCAGGCGGCCGCGTCCAGCAGCAGTTCCTCGGCGAGGTCGAGCTGCGTCGGGTCCACTTCGGACGGACCGGCGAGCAGGTCCGTGTCGAGGCCGTTGAGCACGTAGGTGTTGTCCGACTCGACCTGGACGTCGAGCTCGCCGCCGGTGGCGGCGTCGCGCAGCTGCTGCCAGGTGGCGACCCGGGCCATGTCGGTGTCCTCGACGGCCTCGTCGTCGGTGAGGAAGCGGGCCAGGGCGCGGGGCGATCCGAACACGTCGATCTTGCCGTCGTGGCCGAGGAAGACCGGGTCGTCGCCGAGGTAGCAGCGCAGCGTGTAGTACTCGGCGTCGCTGGTGATGATGTGGATCGGGTCGATGCCGATCTCGCCCCAGAAGCCGAGTTCGACCTCCTCGATCTCGTCCACGTCGGACGGCGTGGCCGCGGCGGTCTCCTCGTCGGCGTCGGTCTCCAGCGCTTCGGCGAGCTCGGTCTCGGCGGTGGCGACCGCGTCCGCGGGCACCTCGGGGGTGCTCACCACGGCGTCGATGGCGTCGAGGACCTCGTCCCAGCGCTCCACGACGACCTTGCACACCTCGTTCCAGCGCTTCTGCCCGTCGCGGCCGTTGAAGGCCAGCATGCCCTGGTTGAGCAGCGAGAAACCGTCGGCGGCGTCGAGGACCTCGGTGACGGCGTCGAGCTCGCACACCTCGGCCAGCGACCGGGCGATCTCGACGATGTCGGCGAGCTCGGCGACGGTCCAGGTGTCCAGCGGCTCGGCCACCAGCTCCGGCACGCCGACGAGGTCGAACTGGTGGTCCTCGTCGGGGCTGAGCTCCACGGCCGACAGCGCGGGCACCACGTGCCAGGCGGGGTGGTCGTCGAGGTCGTGCTCGCGCGCGGTTCTGACGAACGCGGCCAGCCGCGCGGGATCGGGGAACCCGTAGAGGTCATCTCCGTATCCGAGGAACGCTTCCCATTCCTCGCCATCTTCGCGCCAGTGCGGTGCCCACAGGGTGACGACGTCGCCCTGCGGCAGCCCGAGCTCGATGGGGACGATGTCCTGCGCCATCTCTCTACCTCCGGTCACCGGAACCAGACCCCGCGGGAGCCTACGGGTTGGCCTTGGGCCGCTAGTGCCCTGGTCCGGTGTCACCGTAGCTGGTTCGATCATTGCAACGGTCAACGGAACAGTTCGTAACGATGGTCTGTCGCTTCTGCGGCGTCGGAGGAACGCGGTTCCGCTGTTCGGCCCAGTGGTTCGTCGCGGGGCTCACCGTTCGTCGCCGGGTCCCCTTTGGCGGTACCGCCGGGGTTCCCGGGGCGAGACCATGATCAGAATGAATGTCACGGAGCTGTGGAGTCAGATCGCGCACTGGCTCGGGCGTCATGCGCCGGTCACCGCAGCCGCCCTGCGTCCGCCCGTCCGGGAACCGGACTTCGCCGAGCTGGAGGCCGAGTTCTCCGTGGAGCTCCCCGGCGAGCTGCGCGCGCTGTGGCTCAGCTGCGGTGGCACCGAGAGCGATGTGCTCGCCGACGTCCTGCCGCCGTTCTACACGCCCTACGGGGCGGAGCAGGCGCTGGCGTCGTGGCGCGATCACCGCAAGAACTGGACGGCGCAGTGGGAGCGGCCGGCCTGCGACTACTACGCGGGCTCGCCGGGATCGAGCTTCCACCCGTCGTGGATCCCGATCGCCGGCGACGGGTTCGCCGACGAGCTGGTGGTGGACCTGAGACCGGGTCCGCTGCACGGCTGCGTGCTGGAGTGGGAGCAGGAGCACGCGCAGGTGCTGCGGCCGGAGTGGCAGGGCATCGCGGCGATGCTGACCGACGTCCACCGAGCCCTGATCAACGGCGTCCCGGCCGGGCACAGCTACCCGACGGTGACCGAGGACGGCCGCCTGGACTGGCAAATCCGCTAGGGGCTGTGCGGGAATTCCTCTGCTTGGCGGTGCGGGTAGCAGGACCTGATCGGCTTCGCGGACTCCGTGCGCCGCTCCTGATGTACGCCAATTACACGGCGTTCCGGCGTGCTCGCCACGAAGCCGATCAGAACCTGCGGCGGTGCCGGTTGCGAGGGTGGTGAACGAGGATGCGGCTCCGCCGCATCGCTCAACAACTCCTGGTCGCATCCCCATCGGAGATCCGGTGGGGATTTTTCCTGACCCACTAGTTGGTGTCGCACACTAGTCGGTGTTACGTTCTAGTCATGGCGGAACGGACGACGACCAGGCAGACGCAGTGGCTCCGCGGGGTGCTCGACCTCGCGGTGCTCGCGCTGCTGGCCGAAGGCGGGGAGGGCTACGGCTACACGCTGCTGCAGCGGTTGGCCGAGGCCGGACTGCCGGACATGAAGGCCGGAACGCTGTACCCGCTGCTCAACCGGCTGGCCGCCGACGGCCTGCTGGACACCGAGTGGCGGGCCGGCGAGGGCGGCCCGGGGCGGAAGTTCTTCACGCTCACCGACCAGGGCCGCGCCGTGCTGGCCGAGATGGGACCGAAGTGGACCGAGTTCGCCCGGAACTCGATCGCCGTTGTCGAACGAGGGATGAAGGCATGATGACGCTGGACGCGAAGTACCGCGACGACCTGTACAAGGCCCTGCGCTTCCACGAGATATCCGGCGACCGCATCGGCGAGGTGCTCGCCGAGGTCGAGGCGCACGTCGCCGAAACCGGGGACGACCCGGTGGACGCGTTCGGCAAGCCGCGCGAGTACGCCCGGCAGGTCGCCGCGCAGCTGGACCCCGCCACCGGCAAGCGCTCGACCGGCGGAGTCATCCTCACCTTCGTCCTCGCGGCGGTCCTGGCGCTGTTCGGCCAGCGGTTCTGGGGCGACGGGCTGTCGATGGACCCCGCGGGGGTGCACTACACGATGAGCGACGTCGTGTCGCAGCCGCTGATGCTGGTGGCGATCATCGCCTTCGCGGTGCTGCTGTTCTACGCGCGCACCGCGTTCAGCCACCGCAAGATCTACGGCGTCGGAGCCGTCGTCGCGGCGGTCGTGGGAGTGGCCGCGCAGTTCCCCGCCCGCTGGTACCTCGACGACGAAGCCCCGGTCGTCACCGCCCCGAGCTGGCTGATCCTCACCCTCGGTGCCGTGTTCCTGGTCGCCATGTTCGGGATGCTCATCCACTCCATCCGCCGAGGCCGCGTCCGCTACCCGGAGAAGAAGTGACGTTCCAGCCGGGACCTACGTCCCCACGGGGTGCCAGACGGTTTTGATCTCGGTGAAGGCGCGCAGGCGCTGGAGGTCGGGTTCGCCGGTCCAGTCGGGTTCACCGCGGACCGGCAGCACCCGTTTGACGGTGTCGGCGGCCGAGCGCGCGAGCTCGCCGCGCAGTTCGGCCGGGGCGCCGGTCGGGTCCAGCGCGTTGACGTCGGCGTGCGAGGCCAGCCACGGGCCGAGCTCGGCGGCCCGCCCGGTCAGCAGGTTGACCACCCCGCCGGGCACGTCGGAGGTCGCCAGCACCTCGGCGAGCGTGATCGCAGGCAGCGGGCGCTCGCCCGAGGTCACCACCACGCAGGTGTTGCCCGCCGCGATCACCGGCGCGACGACGCTCACCAGGCCCAGCAGTGACGACTCCTGCGGTGCGAGCACGCCCACGACACCGGTCGGCTCCGGCGTGGAGAACGAGAAGTACGGTCCCGCAACGGGGTTCGACGCACCCAGCACCATCGCGATCTTGTCGGTCCAGCCCGCGTACCAGACCAGCCGGTCCACCGTAGCATCCACAGTGGACAACGCCGCGGCGAGCGAGACGCCTTCGGCCGCAGCCACTTCGGCGGCGAACTGCTCGCGGCGGCCCTCCATCACCTCGGCGATGCGGAACAGCACCTGACCCCGGTTGTAGGCCGTGGCGCCCGACCAGCGGCCGAAGGCCTTGCGCGCCGCGGAAACCGCGTCGCGCACGTCCTTGCGGGAGGCGTGGGCGACGTTGGCCAGGAACTCCCCGTCGGCAGAGGTCACCGCGAACACCCGTCCCGACTCGGAGCGCGGGAACGCGCCACCGATGTAGAGCTTGCACGTCTTGGCAACGGCCAACCGGCCGGTCACGTCAGACATCGAGGTACGCCTCCAAACCGGCCCGGCCGCCCTCGCGGCCGAACCCGGACTCCCGATAGCCGCCGAACGGCGCGGTCGGGTCGAACCGGTTGAACGTGTTGGCCCACACCACGCCCGCCCGCAGCTCCTGCGCCGCCCGCAGGATGCGCGAACCCTTCTCCGTCCAGATCCCCGCCGACAGCCCGTACGGCGTGTTGTTGGCCTTGGCGATCGCCTCGTCGGGCGTGCGGAAGGTCAGCACCGACAGGACCGGGCCGAAGATCTCCTCGCGCGCGATCCGCATCGACTGCTGCACCTCGGAGAACACCGTCGGCGCGAAGAAGAAACCGCGTTCGGGCAGCTCGCAAGGGCTGTTCCAGCGCTGAGCGCCCTCCGACTCGCCGCTGGCGGCCAGCTCGGTGATCTTGCCGAGCTGCTCGGCGGAGTTGATCGCGCCCACGTCGGTGTTCTTGTCCAGCGGATCGCCGACGCGCAACGCGCTCACCCGCGCGCGCAGCTTCTCCAGCAGCTCCTCGGCGATCGACTCCTGCACCAGCAGCCGGGAACCCGCGCAGCACACGTGGCCCTGGTTGAAGAAGATGCCGGTGACGATGCCTTCGACGGTCTGGTCCAGCGGGGCGTCGTCGAAGACGATGTTGGCGGCCTTGCCGCCCAGCTCCAGCGTCAGCTTCTTGCCGGTCCCGGCCACCGCGCGCTGGATCTGCTTGCCGACCTCGGTGGAACCGGTGAACGCCACCTTGTCCACATCGGAGTGCGCCACCAGCGCCGCCCCGACGTCCCCGGCGCCGGGCACGATGTTGACCACGCCCGGCGGCAGCCCGGCCTGGCGGCACAGGTCGGCGAAGACCAGCGCGCTGAGCGGGGTCGTCTCGGCGGGCTTGAGCACGACGGTGTTCCCGCAGGCCAGTGCGGGTGCGATCTTCCACGCCAGCATGAGCAGCGGGAAGTTCCACGGGATCACCTGACCGGCCACGCCCAGCGGTTTCGGGTTCGGCCCGTACCCGGCGTGGTCGAGCTTGTCGGCCCACCCGGCGTGGTGGAAGAAGTGCGCGGCCGCGGTCGGGATGTCGACGTCGCGGGACTCCTTGATGGGCTTGCCGTTGTCCAGCGTCTCCAGCACCGCCAGCTCGCGGCCGCGCTCCTGGATGAGCCGCGCGATCCGGAACAGGTGCTTGGCCCGCTCCTTGCCCGGCAGCGTCGACCACACCTGCTCGTAGGCGCGGCGAGCCGCGGCGACGGCCCGGTCGACGTCGCCGGTGTCGGCGGCCGAGACCTCGGCGAGGGTTTCCCCGGTCGCCGGGTTGAGGGTCTTGATGGGCTGGCCGCCGCCGTCGACGAACTCGCCGTCGACGAACATCCGGTAGTTCGGCTTGAGGTCGGCGAGCTCGCGCGACTCCGGCGCGGGCGCGTACTCCCAAGGGCTGGTCATCAGTCCACCGCCACGTGTTCGGGGCCGCTGTAGTGGCCTTCGAGCTGGGTTCGCCGCTGCATCAGCAGGTCGTTGAGCAGGCTGGACGCCCCGAACCGGAACAGCTCGGGGGTGAGCCACTCGGGTCCGGCGACCTCGTTGACCGCCACCAGGTAGCGGATCGCGTCCTTGGTGCTGCGGATGCCGCCGGCGGGTTTGACGCCGCGCAGCTCACCGGTGGCGTCCCGCCAGTCGCGCACGGCCTGCAGCATCAGGTGCGTGACCGGCAGCGTCGCGGCGGGCGAGATCTTCCCGGTGGAGGTCTTGATGAAGTCGCCCCCGGCCAGCAGCGCCAGCCAGGAGGCCCGGCGCACGTTGTCGTAGGTGGCGAGCTCGCCGGTTTCGAGGATGACCTTGAGGTGCGCGTCCCCGCAGGCGGCCTTGACGGCCTTGATCTCGTCGAAGACCTGCCCGTAGCGCCCGGCCAGGAACGCGCCCCGGTCGATGACCATGTCGATCTCGTCGGCCCCGGCCGCCACGGCGTGCTCCACGTCGGCGAGCTTCACGGCCTGCGCCGCCCGCCCGGACGGGAACGAGGTGGCCACCGAGGCCACGTGCACGCCCGACCCGTCGAGCTCCTCGACGGCTGCGGCGGCCAGATCGGAGTACACGCACACGGCAGCGACCTGCGGAACCCCGTCCTGCCCGGGATCGGGGCGGCGCGCCTTGGCGCACAGCGACCGCACCTTGCCCTCGGTGTCGGCGCCTTCCAGCGTCGTCAGGTCCACCATCGAGATCGCGGTGTCGATGGCCTGCAGCTTCGAAGCCTTCTTGATGCTCCGAGTCGCCAACCCGGCAGCCCGCTGCTCCAACCCCACCTGGTCCACCCCGGGAAGCCCGCGCAGAAACCGCCGAAGCGACCGGTCATCCCGGGCGGCGTCATCAAGATCAAAAGGCGTCCGAGCCATACCCGCAGTCTAGGCACCCCGCACGCCATCACCCGCCCCCGAAAGCTCAACTCGCGCGAACTCGCCACATCACCCGATCCACTGATCCCCAGATGGCCCGGACGCGCAGGAATCGTCGCCCCACCGCGGGTAAGCCGGGTTTCGACAACTACCGGACCCGACGTAGTCAGAGGTCACTTGATCTCGGCTGCGGAGGAGCTGCGGGTGGGGGCGTCATGGCGAGTGATCAAGGTCGACAGGCTGCCGCACGGTCCGCCGTGCCTCGCGCGAGTTCCTGGCTTCGAGACGTCGACGTGGCGTCTCGCGTTGGGACAGTTTTAGGGTACGTTTCAAAAGGAACGCGACCAAGACGACCCAAGCTTTGGTAAACGCGACCCAC
>NZ_JASAOF010000047.1 GCF_029952525.1 Saccharopolyspora ipomoeae | reverse complement strand
ACGATGGGTGTGGCCTGGCACCGGTTCTCGGCGTTCTTCAACATCTACTTCAAGCGCGAGGACGACGGCGACGTCGCCCTGGGCGCGGTCAAGCCGATGATGTCGGGCGGCAAGCCGCTGGACTTCGAGGAGGCCGACCCCGACACCGACGTGTTCGGCGCGGGCAAGGTCGAGGACTTCTCCTGGAAGGGCTGGCTGGACTTCACGACCTGCACCGAGTGCGGTCGCTGCCAGTCCCAGTGCCCGGCCTGGAACACCGGCAAGCCGCTGTCGCCGAAGATGCTGATCACGCAGCTTCGCGACCACGCCTACGCCAAGGCCCCGTACCTGCTCGCCGGTGGCAGCAAGGACATGGCCGGCGACGAGGTCGGCATCACCGGTGACGGCGCCGAGGAGAAGCTGGCCAAGATCGACGCTCTCGCGCTGGCCGAGGCCGAGCGCCCGCTGGTCGGCGGCCCGGAGGAGATGGGCGTCATCGACCCCGAGGTCCTCTGGTCCTGCACCTCCTGCGGTGCCTGCGTGGAGCAGTGCCCGGTGGACATCGAGCACGTCGACCACATCGTCGACATGCGCCGCTACCAGGTCATGATCGAGTCGAACTTCCCGACCGAGCTGGGCGGGATGTTCAAGAACCTGGAGAACAAGGGCAACCCGTGGGGCCAGAACGCCAAGGACCGGCTGGCCTGGACCGAGGACCTGGACTTCGAGGTCCCGGTCTTCGACGGTGAGCTCGCCGAGGACGACGAGTACCTGTTCTGGGTCGGCTGCGCCGGTGCCTTCGAGGACCGCGCGAAGAAGACCACCCAGGCCGTCGCCGAGCTGCTGCACATGGCGGGCGTGAAGTACAAGGTGCTGGGCCCGGAGGAGTCCTGCACCGGTGACCCGGCCCGCCGCGCGGGCAACGAGTTCATCTTCCAGATGATGGCCCAGCAGAACGTCGAGGTCCTGAACTCGGTGTTCGAGGGCCGCGAGCCGGGCAAGCGCAAGATCGTCGCGACCTGCGCGCACTGCTTCAACAGCCTCGCCAACGAGTACTCCGAGCTCGGCGGCAACTACGAGGTCGTCCACCACACCCAGCTGCTGAACAAGCTGGTGCGGGAGAAGCGCCTGACCCCGGTCGCCCCGGTCGCCGAGGACGTGACCTACCACGACCCCTGCTACCTGGGACGGCACAACAAGGTCTACACGCCGCCGCGCGACCTGGTCGGCGCCGCGGGCGCGACCTTCCGCGAGATGCCGCGCCACGAGGAGCGCTCCATGTGCTGCGGCGCCGGTGGTGCCCGCATGTGGATGGAGGAGCGCATCGGCAAGCGGATCAACCTGGAGCGCGTCGACGAGGCCCTGGGCACCGCCCCCTCGAAGATCGCCACCGGTTGCCCGTTCTGCAAGGTGATGCTCTCCGACGGCGTCACGACCCG
>NZ_JASAOF010000046.1 GCF_029952525.1 Saccharopolyspora ipomoeae | reverse complement strand
GAGGAGTCGGCGAGCGTGGTGACGTCGCCGACTTCGCGGTTCTCGGCGACGTCGCGGAGCAGGCGGCGCATGATCTTGCCGGAGCGGGTCTTGGGCAGCTCGGGGACGACCATGATCTGGCGCGGCTTGGCGATCGGGCCGATCTCCTTGGACACGTGGTCGCGGAGCTCGGCCAGCGCGGCCTCACCGCTGGCGCCGTCGGCGGCCCCGCCGCGCAGGATCACGAACGCCACGATGCCCTGACCGGTGGTCGGGTCGCTGGCGCCGACCACCGCGGCCTCGGCCACGTTGGGGTGCGAGACCAGGGCGGACTCGACCTCGGTGGTGGAGATGCGGTGTCCGGAGACGTTCATGACGTCGTCGACGCGGCCCAGCAGCCAGAGGTCGCCGTCCTCGTCGTACTTGGCGCCGTCACCGGCGAAGTAGAAGCCGAGGTCGGCGAACTTCGACCAGTAGGTGTCCTTGTAGCGCTCGTCGTCGCCCCAGATGCCGCGCAGCATCGACGGCCAGGGCTTGTCCAGCACGAGCAGGCCGCCGCCACCGGGGCCGACGTCGGTGCCGGACTCGTCGACGACCTTGGCGGAGATGCCGGGCAGCGGGGTCTGCGCCGAGCCGGGTTTGGTGGCGGTGACGCCGGGCAGGGGGGAGATCATGATCGCGCCGGTTTCGGTCTGCCACCAGGTGTCGACGATGGGGGTGCGGTCGGAGCCGATGTGCTTGCGGTACCAGATCCAGGCTTCGGGGTTGATCGGCTCACCCACCGAACCCAGAACGCGCAGCGACGAGAGGTCGTACTTCGCGGGGATTTCCGCGCCCCACTTCATGAAGGTGCGGATCGTGGTGGGGGCGGTGTAGTAGATCGTGACGCCGTACTTCTGCACGATCTCCCAGTGCCGACCCTCGTGCGGGGCGTTGGGGGTGCCCTCGTAGATGACCTGGGTGGCGCCGTTGGCCAGGGGGCCGTAGACGATGTAGGTGTGGCCGGTGACCCAGCCGATGTCGGCGGTGCACCAGTAGACGTCTGACTCGGGCTTGAGGTCGAAGACGTGGTGGTGGGTGTAGGCCGCCTGGGTCAGGTAGCCGCCGGAGGTGTGCAGGATGCCCTTGGGCTTTCCGGTGGTGCCGGAGGTGTAGAGGATGAACAGCGGGTGTTCGCTGTCGAAGGCCTCCGGGGTGTGGGTCTCCGGCTGCTTGTCGACGACGTCGTGCCACCACTTGTCGTGGCCCTCGTTCCAGGCCACGTCGGTGCTGGTGCGTTGGACGACCAGGACGTGTTCGATGCTGGGCGCGTCGGCGACGGCCTCGTCGACGTTGGCCTTGAGCGGCATGGCCTTGCCGCGGCGGTATTGGCCGTCGGCGGTGATGACGACCTTGGCTTGGGCGTCGTTGATGCGGGAGCGCAGGGCTTCGGCGGAGAAGCCGCCGAAGACCACCGAGTGCAGGGCGCCGAGGCGGGCGCAGGCCAGCATGGAGAACACGGCCTCGGGCAGCATCGGCAGGTAGATCGCGACCCGGTCGCCCTTGCCGACACCCAACTCGGCCAGGGCGTTGGCGGTGCGGGAGACCTCGCGTTGGAGCTCGGCGTAGGTGATGGTGCGGGAGTCGCCGGGTTCGCCTTCCCAGTGGATCGCGACCCGGTCGCCGTGGCCTGCTTCGACGTGGCGGTCGGCGCAGTTGTAGGCGACGTTGAGGGTGCCGTCGACGAACCACTTGGCGAAGGGCGCGTCGGACCAGTCCAGGACCTGGTTCCAGCGGGTGTCCCAGGCCAGGCGGTCGGCTTGGTCGGCCCAGAACGCCTCGCGGTCGGCATCAGCGGCCTGGTACAGCGCCGACGTGGCGTTGGCCTGCGCCGCGAACTCCTCAGACGGCGGG
>NZ_JASAOF010000045.1 GCF_029952525.1 Saccharopolyspora ipomoeae | reverse complement strand
CCCCGTCGCAGGCCGACGAGGACCGCTGGCGGTCGGAGGTGCTGGCGGCCACCGGCAAGGAGTCCGACGCGCTGGCGTGGGAGGCCCCGGAGGGCATCGACGTCAAGCCGCTCTACACCGAGTCCGATGTGGACGGACTGGACTTCCTGTCGACCTACCCGGGTCTGGCGCCGTTCCTGCGCGGCCCCTACCCGACGATGTACGTCAACCAGCCCTGGACCGTGCGCCAGTACGCGGGTTTCTCCACCGCCGAGGCCTCCAACGCCTTCTACCGGCGCAACCTCGCCGCCGGGCAGAAGGGCCTGTCGGTGGCCTTCGACCTGGCCACCCACCGCGGCTACGACTCCGACCACCCCCGGGTGGGCGGTGACGTGGGCATGGCCGGGGTGGCGATCGACTCGATCCTGGACATGCGGCAGCTCTTCGACGGCATCCCGCTGGACAAGATGAGCGTGTCGATGACCATGAACGGCGCGGTGCTGCCGGTCATGGCGCTCTACATCGTCGCCGCCGAAGAGCAGGGTGTCGCACCGGAGCAGCTGGCCGGGACCATCCAGAACGACATCCTCAAGGAGTTCATGGTCCGCAACACCTACATCTACCCGCCGCAGCCGTCGATGCGGATCATCTCCGACATCTTCTCCTACACCAGCCAGAAGATGCCGAAGTTCAACTCGATCTCCATCTCCGGCTACCACATCCAGGAGGCCGGGGCCACGGCCGACCTGGAGCTCGCCTACACCCTCGCCGACGGCGTGGAGTACCTGCGGGCGGGCAAGCAGGCCGGGCTCGACATCGACTCCTTCGCGCCCCGGCTGTCGTTCTTCTGGGGCATCGGCATGAACTTCGCGATGGAGGTCGCGAAACTGCGCGCCGCGCGGCTGCTCTGGTCGAAGCTGGTCAAGCAGTTCGGGCCGGAGAACCCGAAATCGCTGTCGCTGCGCACCCATTCGCAGACCTCCGGCTGGTCGCTGACCGCCCAGGACGTCTACAACAACGTCGCCCGCACCTGCGTGGAGGCGATGGCCGCCACCCAGGGACACACCCAGTCCCTGCACACCAACGCCCTCGACGAAGCCCTCGCCCTCCCGACCGATTTCTCCGCGCGCATCGCCCGCAACACCCAGCTGGTGCTGCAGCAGGAATCCGGCACCACCCGCGTCATCGACCCGTGGGGCGGCAGCTACTACCTCGAACGCCTCACCCAAGACCTCGCCGAGCGCGCCTGGGCGCACATCACCGAGGTCGAAGACGCCGGCGGCATGGCCCAGGCCATCGACGCCGGCATCCCCAAGCTGCGCATCGAGGAGGCCGCCGCCCGCACCCAGGCCCGCATCGACTCCGGCCGCCAGCCCCTCATCGGCGTCAACAAGTACCGCTACGACGGCGACGAGCAGGTCGAGGTCCTCAAGGTCGACAACGCCGACGTCCGCAACCAGCAGCTCGACAAGCTCCGGCGACTGCGGGAAGAACGCGACACCCAGGCGTGCGAGGACGCGCTGCGGCGGCTCACCGGCGCCGCCGAGGCCTCGCTGTCCGACGACCGCCCCAACGACCTCGGCCACAACCTGCTGGCCCTGGCCGTCGACGCCGCCCGCGCCAAGGCCACCGTCGGCGAGATCTCCGACGCCCTGGAGAAGGTCTTCGGCCGCCACTCCGGCCAGATCCGTACGATCTCCGGCGTGTACCGGGAAGAAGCCGGCCAGTCCGACCAGCTCGAATCGGCCCGCGAACAGGTCGAGGCCTTCGCCGAGGCCGAAGGCCGCCGCCCGCGCATCCTGGTGGCCAAGATGGGACAGGACGGCCACGACCGCGGCCAGAAGGTCATCGCCACCGCCTTCGCCGACCTCGGCTTCGACGTCGACGTCGGCCC
>NZ_JASAOF010000044.1 GCF_029952525.1 Saccharopolyspora ipomoeae | reverse complement strand
TTGCGGCCCTGGAATGGGTGGTGAGGGATGGTGTGGGTGTGTTCTTTGAGAACTCAACAGTGGACTGTTTTGGTTAGTGTTCTTTTATGCCCCTGACCAACTGGATGCGGGTTTTGCCTGCTGATGGTGGTTGGTGGTTTCTTTGAGTATCACGCTCCGACCCTGTGTGGTTGTTGAGTGTGTGCTGGGATTGTTTCAACAAGGCATTGTTGGAGAGTTTGATCCTGGCTCAGGACGAACGCTGGCGGCGTGCTTAACACATGCAAGTCGAACGATGAAGCCGCTTCGGTGGTGGATTAGTGGCGAACGGGTGAGTAACACGTGGGTAATCTGCCCTGCACTCTGGGATAAGCCTTGGAAACGAGGTCTAATACCGGATACGACACACGGAGGCATCTCCTGTGTGTGGAAAGTTCCGGCGGTGCAGGATGAGCCCGCGGCCTATCAGCTTGTTGGTGGGGTAGTGGCCTACCAAGGCGACGACGGGTAGCCGGCCTGAGAGGGTGACCGGCCACACTGGGACTGAGACACGGCCCAGACTCCTACGGGAGGCAGCAGTGGGGAATCTTGCGCAATGGGCGAAAGCCTGACGCAGCAACGCCGCGTGGGGGATGACGGCCTTCGGGTTGTAAACCTCTTTCGACAGGGACGAAGGGTGACTGACGGTACCTGTAGAAGAAGCACCGGCTAACTACGTGCCAGCAGCCGCGGTAATACGTAGGGTGCGAGCGTTGTCCGGATTTATTGGGCGTAAAGAGCTCGTAGGCGGTTTGTCGCGTCGGCCGTGAAAACCTGCAGCTTAACTGTGGGCGTGCGGTCGATACGGGCAGACTTGAGTTCGGCAGGGGAGACTGGAATTCCTGGTGTAGCGGTGAAATGCGCAGATATCAGGAGGAACACCGGTGGCGAAGGCGGGTCTCTGGGCCGATACTGACGCTGAGGAGCGAAAGCATGGGGAGCGAACAGGATTAGATACCCTGGTAGTCCATGCCGTAAACGTTGGGCGCTAGGTGTGGGGATGGGTTCCACCGTTTCCGTGCCGTAGCTAACGCATTAAGCGCCCCGCCTGGGGAGTACGGCCGCAAGGCTAAAACTCAAAGGAATTGACGGGGGCCCGCACAAGCGGCGGAGCATGTGGATTAATTCGATGCAACGCGAAGAACCTTACCTGGGTTTGACATGCACTAGACAGCCTCAGAGATGGGGTTTCCCTTGTGGTTGGTGTACAGGTGGTGCATGGCTGTCGTCAGCTCGTGTCGTGAGATGTTGGGTTAAGTCCCGCAACGAGCGCAACCCTTGCCCTATGTTGCCAGCGCGTGATGGCGGGGACTCGTAGGGGACTGCCGGGGTCAACTCGGAGGAAGGTGGGGATGACGTCAAGTCATCATGCCCCTTATGCCCAGGGCTTCACACATGCTACAATGGCCGGTACAGAGGGTTGCGATACTGTGAGGTGGAGCGAATCCCTTAAAGCCGGTCTCAGTTCGGATCGGGGTCTGCAACTCGACCCCGTGAAGTCGGAGTCGCTAGTAATCGCAGATCAGCATTGCTGCGGTGAATACGTTCCCGGGCCTTGTACACACCGCCCGTCACGTCATGAAAGTCGGTAACACCCGAAGCCCATGGCCTAACCCCTTGTGGGAGGGAGTGGTCGAAGGTGGGACTGGCGATTGGGACGAAGTCGTAACAAGGTAGCCGTACCGGAAGGTGCGGCTGGATCACCTCCTTTCTAAGGAGCAATACACCCCAGTCTTCGTGCTGGGAGTGTCCGAGTTGAATGTCCGCACGTGGCATTGCTCGGGTGCTCGATGGATTGTGGAACACACTAACTTTCGGCTGGCTGGTGCTGGCTGGGCAGTTCACTGTTGGGTATCTGAGAGAGCACGCTCTGTGTGTGTTTCTCGGGTTGTTGTTTGAGAATTGTATAGTGGGTGCGAGCATCTTTGTGGCCAAGTTTTTTAGGGCACATGGTGGATGCCTTGGTACCAGGGGCCGATGAAGGACGTGGTAGGCCGCGATAGTCCTCGGGGAGTTGTCAAACGAGCTGTGATCCGAGGGTGTCCGAATGGGGTAACCCAGCCCGAGTGATGTCGGGTTACTCATGCCTGAATATATAGGGTGTGAGGGGGAACGCGGGGAAGTGAAACATCTTAGTACCCGTAGGAAGAGAAAACACTGGTGATTCCGTGAGTAGTGGCGAGCGAAAGCGGAAGAGGCTAAACCGTGCGCGTGGGATACCTGGTAGGGGTTGCGTGTGCGGGGTTGTGGGACATCGCTTGAGGAGGCTACTGACTTCTCAGCATTGGATTGCGTGTTAGTTGAACAGGTTGGGAAACCTGACCGTAGACGGTGAGAGTCCGGTAGGCGAAAATGCGTGGTCGGTGTGTGGTGGTGTTCCCGAGTAGCAGCGCTTTCGTGGAGGGTGCTGTGAATCTGGCGGGACCACTCGCTAAGCCTAAATACTTCCTGGTGACCGATAGTGGATAGTACCGTGAGGGAATGGTGAAAAGTACCCCGGGAGGGGAGTGAAATAGTTCCTGAAACCATGTGCCTGCAATCCGTCAGAGCCTCCTTTGCAGGGGTGATGGCGTGCCTTTTGAAGAATGAGCCTGCGAGTTACTGCTGCGTGGCGAGGTTAACCTGGTTGTGGGGTAGCCGGAGCGAAAGCGAGTCTGAATAGGGCGTGTGAGTCGCGTGGTGTAGACCCGAAGCGGGGTGATCTACCCATGGCCAGGGTGAAGCGCGGGTAAGACCGTGTGGAGGCCCGAACCCACCAGGGTTGAAAACCTGGGGGATGAGCTGTGGGTAGGGGTGAAAGGCCAATCAAACTCCGTGATAGCTGGTTCTCCCCGAAATGCATTTAGGTGCAGCGTCGCATGTTGCTTGGGTGGGGTAGAGCACTGGTTGGTTGATGGGCCTTCACGGGTTACTGAGATCAGCCAAACTCCGAATACGCCTGAGTTGAGTGTGGCAGTGAGACGGCGGGGGAGAAGCTTCGTCGTCGAGAGGGAAACAGCCCAGAGCATCGGCTAAGGCCCCCAAGTGTGCGCTTAGTGGGAAAGGATGTGGGATCGCTTAGACAACCAGGAGGTTGGCTTAGAAGCAGCCATCCTTGAAAGAGTGCGTAATAGCTCACTGGTCAAGTGGTCCTGCGCCGACAATGTAGCGGGGCTGAAGCGCACCGCCGAAGCCATGCCAATCCACTTGTTGGGTTGGGTAGGGGAGCGTCCTGCACGAGGTGAAGCGTCCGCGGAAGCGTGGTGTGGATTGTGTGGGAGTGAGAATGCAGGCATGAGTAGCGAGTGAAGAGTGAGAATCTCTTCCGCCGGATGACCAAGGGTTCCTGGGGAAGGTTCGTCCGCCCAGGGTGAGTCGGGGCCTAAGGCGAGGCCGACAGGCGTAGTCGATGGATAACGGGTTGATATTCCCGTACCCGTGCATATGCGCCCATGATGAAACGGTTGAGACTAACCATCCGCGATGTGTGGATCCTTCGGGTGAAGCATTGAGTGCATGGGACCTGATTCCGCGGTAGTCAAGTGATGGGGTGACGCAGGAGGGTAGCTCTGCCAGTGAGTGGTTGTACTGGTGTAAGCCTGTAGCCCGGTGTGTAGGTAAATCCGCACATCTTGTGGGTGAGGGGTGATGCGTAGCCGTTGTGGTGATGTGAGTGATCCCATGCTGCCGAGAAAAGCCTCTAGCGAGTGTGTGCACGGCCCGTACCCGAAACCGACACAGGTGGTCAGGTAGAGAATACCGAGGCGGTCGGGTGAACTGTGGTTAAGGAATTCGGCAAATTGCCCCCGTAACTTTGGGAGAAGGGGGGCCACTGCTGGTGATCATCCTTTGCGGTGGGAGCTGGTGGTGGTCGCAGAGGCCAGGGAGAAGCGACTGTTTACTAAAAACACAGGTCCATGCGAAGCTGTAAGGCGATGTATATGGACTGACGCCTGCCCGGTGCTGGAACGTTAAGAGGACCCGTAAAGCCCTTTGGGGTGTAGCGGAGAATTTAAGCGCCAGTAAACGGCGGTGGTAACTATAACCATCCTAAGGTAGCGAAATTCCTTGTCGGGTAAGTTCCGACCTGCACGAATGGCGTAACGACTTCTCCGCTGTCTCGACCACAGGCCCGGTGAAATTGCAGTACGAGTAAAGATGCTCGTTTCGCGCGGCAGGACGGAAAGACCCCGGGACCTTTACTATAGCTTGGTATTGGTGTTTGGTTCGGCTTGTGTAGGATAGGTGGGAGACTGTGAAGCTGTCACGCTAGTGGTGGTGGAGTCGTTGGTGAAATACCACTCTGGTCGTTCCGGGCATCTAACTCGGGTCCGTGATCCGGATCGGGGACAGTGCCTGGTGGGTAGTTTAACTGGGGCGGTTGCCTCCTAAAGGGTAACGGAGGCGCCCAAAGGTTCCCTCAGCCTGGTTGGCAATCAGGTGTTGAGTGTAAGTGTATAAGGGAGCTTGACTGTGAGACTGACGGGTCGAGCAGGTGCGAAAGCAGGGACTAGTGATCCGGCACTGGCTGGTGGAAGCGGTGTCGCTCAACGGATAAAAGGTACCCCGGGGATAACAGGCTGATCTTGCCCAAGAGTCCATATCGACGGCATGGTTTGGCACCTCGATGTCGGCTCGTCGCATCCTGGGGCTGGAGTTGGTCCCAAGGGTTGGGCTGTTCGCCCATTAAAGCGGCACGCGAGCTGGGTTTAGAACGTCGTGAGACAGTTCGGTCCCTATCCGCCGCGCGCGTAGGAGACTTGCGGAAGGCTGTCCCTAGTACGAGAGGACCGGGACGGACGAACCTCTGGTGTGCCAGTTGTTCTGCCAAGGGCACGGCTGGTTGGCTATGTTCGGGAGGGATAACCGCTGAAAGCATCTAAGCGGGAAGCCTGTTCCTAGATGAGGTCTCCCGCCCCTTTGTGGGTTAAGGCTCCCGGTAGATGACCGGGTTGACAGGCCGGATGTGGAAGCACAGTAATGTGTGGAGCTGACCGGTGCTGATAGGCCGAGGACTTGCTCACGAAGGTGTTACGCACCCACTATACGATGTCTGAGACAGCAACCTGCGGGTTGTTAACTCAAGATGTGTGTCAACGCAGATTGGCACCCGAAGGTTTCCGACCCTGTGTGGGTTGGGCAGAGGGTTGTCGGTGGCGATGGCGGGGAGGGTCCGCCCGGTCCCATTCCGAACCCGGTAGCTAAGCTCCCCAGCGCTGATGGTACTGCACTCGCTAGGGTGTGGGAGAGTAAGACACCGCCGACACATTCCTTACAACGGGGCCG
>NZ_JASAOF010000043.1 GCF_029952525.1 Saccharopolyspora ipomoeae | reverse complement strand
GTGTGGGAGAGTAAGACACCGCCGACACATTCCTTACAACGGGGCCGGTAGAAGGAAACTTCTACCGGCCCCGTTTCGTGCGTTCTGAGCTCGACAGCTTCCGGTTGGTGGTCGAGACTTGCCCCCGGAGTCCGGGTGGAAGGGGCACGGGAGTGAACGAGGACGAACTCCGTTCGTTGGTGGGCGAGCTGACCGTGGCGGAGAAGGCCCGGTTGGTGACCGGCGCCGACTTCTGGACGCTGCACCCCGAACCGAAGGTCGGGTTGCGCCGGCTGGTGCTGTCGGACGGACCGAACGGCGTCCGGGGCACGACCTGGGACGAGCGCGACACCTCGCTGCTCCTGCCGGTGGCGTCGGGCTTGGCGGCGACCTGGGATCGGGACGCGGTGACGCGGGCGGGCGAGCTGTTCGGCGACGAGGCCGTCCGCCGCGGGGTTCACGTCGTGCTGGCACCCACGATCAACCTGCACCGGAGCCCGTTCGGCGGCAGGCATTTCGAGAACTTCTCCGAGGACCCGCTGCTGACCGGTGTGCTCGGCGCGCGGATCGTCGCCGGCATCCAGTCCAGGGGCGTCGCGGCCACGCCGAAGCACTACGTGGGCAACGAGAGCGAGACGGAGCGCTTCACCTACGACGCGGTGATCGATGAGCGGACGCTGCGCGACTGCTACCTGGAGCCGTTCCGCAGGATCGTTGCCGAGGCGAGCCCGTGGGCGATGATGGCCGCCTACAACTCGGTCAACGGGCACACGATGACCGAGCATTCGCTGCTGGTCAACGAGGTTCTCAAGGGCGAGTGGGGTTTCGACGGCGTCCTGGTCTCGGACTGGTTCGCGACCCGGACGTGCGCTCCGGCCGCCAACGGCGGGCTGGACCTGGCGATGCCCGGTCCGAAGAGCCCGTGGGCCGAGGGCGCGCTGGCCGAGGCCGTCCAGGACGGCGAGGTCGCCGAGGAGGTCCTCGACGACAAGGTCTTGCGGTTGCTGCGCCTGGCCGACCGGGTCGGTGCCTTGGGCGAGGAGGAGAGGAGCGCGCCGGTGAACGACGGCCCTCCGGAGCAGGCCCGCGCGGTGATCCGGGACCTGACGGCCCGCGGTTTCGTGCTGCTGCGCAACGAGAAAGCGCTGCTGCCGCTGGATCCCGGCATCGCCAAGATCGCCGTGATCGGCGAGAACGCGACCTTCCCCGCGGTGCAGGGCGGGGGTTCTTCGCACGTCAGCCCACCGCACGTGGTGACGCCGCTGGAGGGCCTCCGCAAGGCCCTGCCGAACGCGGAGATCCAGCACCGGCGCGGCGTCCGGCATCGCAGACTGCTGGATCCGATCCCGCGCGAGGAGATCCTGGACCCGCAGGGCGAGGGCAGCGGTCTGCGGGTGGAGTACCTGGGCGAGAACGACGAGGTGCTGAGCAGCGAGCTGCGCGGTGCGGAACGCCTGATCTGGCAGCTCGGCGCCATGCCCGAGGGCACCCGGAAGCTGCGGATGAGCGGAAGTCTGTCGCTGGAGCTCGGCGAGCACGTGTTCGGCGTCAACGGCACCGGGCACTTCCGCGTGGAGATCTCCGGCCGCGAGGTCCTGACCACCGACGTCGCCGCCGAGGGCGAAGCCGACGACCCGCTGGGCGACATGCTGGCCCCGCCGGAGCAGCGCTTCAACGTCGTGCTCGTCGACTCGGACGTGGACGGGAAGGGCCGGGCCTGCCTGACGGTGGAGTTCACGCCGCAGAAGATCGACGCGGACCTCATCGCCGTGGGCCTCGGGCATCGGGCGGAGGGCTGGGACGACGCCACCGAGCTGGAGGCGGCGTTGCGGGCGGCGCGGGACTGCGACGTCGCGGTGGTCGTGGTCGGCACCAACGACGAGGTCGAGACGGAGGGCCGCGACCGCGGTTCGCTGGACCTGCCGGGACAGCAGGACGAGCTGGTCGCGCAGGTCGTCGCGATCAACCCGAACACGGTGGTGGTGGTCAACGTGGGCGGTCCCGTGCTGATGCCGTGGTCGTCGGACGCGCCGGCGGTGCTGTGGACGTGGTTCGGCGGCCAGGAGTACGGCGACGCGCTGGCCGACGTGCTGCTGGGCGCGGTGGAACCCGGTGGCAGGCTGCCCACGACACTGCCCGCCCGGTTGGCCGACGTGCCGGTGCCGCTGCCGGGCGTGCAGCCGGTGGACGGGGCTCTGCGCTACTCGGAGGGCCCGCTGATCGGTTACCGCGCCTACGAGAACCGCGGCGTCACACCGGGTTTCTGCTTCGGGCACGGGCTCGGGTACACGTCGTGGTCCTACGACGAGGCGTCCCGCGACGGCGACGCGGTCGTGGTGAAGCTGCGCAACACCGGCGACCACGCCGGCCGCGAGGTCGTCCAGGTCTACGCCGACGATCCGGTGCGGCTGGTGGGTTTCGCGGTGGTGACCGCGGAGTCCGGGGCCGAGGCGGAGGTGACCGTGCCGGTCGAGCCCTGTGACGGGGATCTGCGGGTCGGACGCAGCGCAGGAGACCTCCGCCTCGACGTCGTGCCCGGATCGGACCAGCCCTGAGGAGATCAGCGCTGACGGGATCAGCGCTGACGGGATCAGCGCTGACCGGATCGGGGCTGGACCGGATCAGGGTTGGGCGACGAACTTCTCCAGGTCGTCGAGGACCAGCCCGGCGGCGACCGGTCCGAGGCCGAGGTACCAGGTGTCGTCGGGGACCTCGACGGCCTTGCCGGTGCGGACGGCGTTGAGCGTCGTCCACTGCACCGAGCGGGTCACCTCGCCCATCTGCTGCCGGGCGTTGTCGCCGTAGGCGCCGTAGAACAGCATGTCGCCGTCGGCCTGCGAGATCTGCTCGCGGCTGAGCTTGGTGAAGGTCTTGTCGCCGAGCTGGTTGTCGGGCCGGTTGAACCCGGCGTCGGCGAGGATCGTGCCGATGAACGAGCCCTTGTTGTAGAGCCGGATGTCGCCGGGGATGAAGCGCAGCATGCTGACCTTGCGGCCGGCGGCCTGCTTGCCGACCTCGGAGGCGCGGGCCTGGTAGTCAGCGAGGATCTTGTCGGCTTCGGCGCGCTTGCCCAGCGCGTCGGCGTCGAGGAGGAAGTTCTCCTTCCAGGTCTTGCCGACGGATTCGGCGAAGACGGTGGGCGCGATCTTGCTGAGCGCGTCGTAGTGCTCGTCGTCGCGGGTCTTGCTGGACAGGATCAGGTCCGGCTTGAGGGCGGCGATCTTCTCCATGTTGGGGGAGCCGATGGTGCCGACGATCTCGACGTTGCCCGCCTTCTCCGCGAGGTAGGGCTGGATCTGGGTGTTGGCGTCGGGCAGCACGGTGGCGATGGGCTTGACGCCGAGGGCGAGCACGGAGTCCAGTTCGCCGGTGTCGAGGACGACGACGCGCTGCGGCGTTCCGGTGATGTTGGTCTGGCCCTTGGCGTGCTGGACGACGCGGGACTGCGGCGGCGGGGGCTGGTCGGAGGCCGGTGAGCCGCACGCGGCGACTCCCAGGGCGAACACGGCGGACAGCGCCGCGAGAAGTCTGCGATGACGCAGCATGGGGGGACACCCAATCTGTCGGAATCGTGAAAAAGTTTGGGTAGCCTAACCTGGCAGACGGGTTCCGAGAAGACCCGGTGCTTGTAATAGTGATCATTAGCAGCTGAAACTGTCAGCGCCTGCTTACCTGCGGTTTTGGTCTAGAGCATTACCAGGAACATGTGCGCCATCGATGCCGAGAGGACCAGTTCGATCACCGAGCGGGCGCGCGGTGGCGGGGGTCGGACGAGGTCGGTGGCGGCGAATCCGGCGGCGAGCGCGCAGTAGCTCATCAGCGCCCAGGCGAGCAGCGGGAGCACCAGGCCCGGGGTCTGCGCGGCGACGGTGACCGGTCCGTGGTGGTGGCCTGCCGCGATCAGGGGCGTGCCGGCGGGTCCGGTCTGCTGCCCGGCGAACATGTAGGCCATCGCCAGCGATCCGATCGCGTGGTGCAGGAACGAGCTCGTGCGCGTGCGCGCAGCGCGGAACCCCAGCCAGCAGCCGAAGGCCACGAACGGAGCGGCCAGCAGCGGGGACGGGGTCAGGTACATCGCGATCATGCCCAGCCCCATCAGCAGCTGCGCGACGTCGACGTGGCAGAGCGCGCGCCGGCGCAGTCCGAGCCGCACCAGCGCTGTCGCCGTGGCCGCGATGACCGTGCCGGTCATGACCTGCTCGAACATGCCCCTCCACTGCCGCCTGAGCCGTGCCGTGATCGATTGTTGAGATCGCGGCCGCTCGCAGATACCGCCTTGCGAGCAGACTTCCGCAAAGCGGTGGTGACCCGGCGTGGTGATGCCGCCGAACGTCCACTGTGGATCCCCGTCGCCCCTGCCGCGCGCTCCCGTCCGAGAAGCCCGTTCACCGATTCGGGGTTGCGAGGGGTGCGAACTCGCTACGCTGCGACGGAGTTCGGGCGAGGCGATGTGGTGGAGACGTGGAGATCTTCGGGCGAGACGAGTCGTTCCGGCTGCTGGAGGAGGCCACCGCCGCCGCGCGAGCCGGTCGCGGTGCGCTGGTCGTGGTGCGGGCCGACCCCGGGATGGGCATCACCGCGCTGCTCGACGCGCACTGCGCCGCGGCCCGGGACTCCGGGATGCGCACCCATCGGCTTCCGGTCCTGGTGCCGTCGGGCCGAACCCCGCTCTCGACCGGTCCGGTGAGCTGGGACGAGCCCGCGCTGGTCGTCCTCGACGACCTGCACCGCGCCGATGACGACACCCTCCTGGCCCTGCACGAGCTGGCCGAGCAGGTGGCCGACCGCAGCCTGCTGATCCTCGCCGGACGTCACCGAGGGGCGACTCCGGAGCGCTTCGCGGCCCTCGACCGCTCGGCGACCACGCACGATCTGGAGCCCTTGGACGCGGCGGCCGTTCGCGCGATGACCGGAGCCGAGGTGGCCGAAGCGGGCGGAAACCCGTGGCTGCTCAGCAGGTTGACCGCACCCGACCGCGCCGCGCAGGTGACCGGCTGGGCGACTGGGCTCGCGGGCGACGACGCCGGCGTGCTGCGGTACGCCTCCCTGCTCGGCGAGCGGGCCTCGGTCGACGAGCTGGCCTCCGTCGCGGAGCGCTCCCCGGCGGAGGTGCTGGCCGCGATCCGGCGACTCGCCGCGCTGGGCCTGGTCGTCGAGGTCGACGGTCGGGTGAGCGTGCGGTACCCGCTGCTGCGCGACGACCTGGTGGCGACCTCGGCCGGGCTGCGCGGGACGGTGGCGCGTGCACTCGCCTCCCGCGACGCCGCGCCGGAGGACGTCGCCGCGCACCTGGTCCACGCACCCCTCGATTCCCGGGTCGTGAACTGGCTCGCCGAGCACGCGGAGCGGCTCGCCGCCGAGCACCCGCTGCTCGTCGTCGACCTGCTGGCCCGCGCCGCCGACCGGCTTCCGCCGGGCCACCCCGAGCGGCACCGGATCGGCGCCTCGCTGGCCGAAGCGCAGCTGTGGTCGGGACGTACCGAGCAGGCCCGCCGGAGCGCGGGCACGGGGTTGGTCGTGCGCCCGGACGAGCAGGTCCGGCACCGGTTGCGGGCCGTGCTGGCGAAGATCGCCATCGGCGAGTTCGACGGAGCCGGCGCGATCGAGATCCTCGACGCCGAGCGGGAAGAGGGGAAGCTGCCCGCCCGGTTGGCCGTGCTGGACGGGCTCGCCAGGTTCCTCATCGCGGACCTGGACGGAATGCAGCGCGCCGCCGAACAGGCAGCGCCTGCGGCGCCGCACGACCCGATCGTCGAGTTGAGCCTGCTCAACTTCGAGGCCATCGCGTTGAGCTTCCAGCGCGATTTCACCGGCGCGCTCGCCGCCCTGGATCGAGCCGAGGCGCTGCTGAGCGTCGCCGAGGATCCGCTGCAACGGGGTTGGGCGCTGTTCATGCGGGTGGTCGCGCTCGACATCACCCAGGACATCAGGGTGTTGGACGTGCTCGAACGGGGCAGGCCGCTGGCAGAGCAGGTGGGCATGGGCATGTTGCCGCTCTTGCGCACTGGTGCGGCGGTGATCGCGTACAACTTCGGCCGCTGGGACGATTCGCTCGCCGAGATCAGAGCGGCGGCGGAGTTGCCCGACCTGTACGGGCTCGGAGGGCCGCAGCACGCCATCGCTGCTCTGATCCTGCTGCAGCGAGGGGACCTTCCGGCCGCCCAGTTGCACATCGAACTCGCCGAGAAGGAGCTCGGTGGTCCTCTCAGGCATCTCTACGACTCGCTCATCAACTGCGCTCGCGCGATCATCGCCGAGGCGGTCGGCGACATCGACAAGGCGTTGGGACTCGTGCGGAACCTGGTGGAGGGCTCCGACGTGTGGGATCGCGACGATCCGGCGATGACTCCGGTTGCGGCGCCCCTGGTCCGGATCGCCTTGGCCGGCGGTGATCGTGAACTCGCGCAAGTGCTGCTCGACCAGC
The DNA here is from genome assembly GCF_029952525.1 of Saccharopolyspora ipomoeae. Lineage (GTDB taxonomy): Bacteria > Actinomycetota > Actinomycetes > Mycobacteriales > Pseudonocardiaceae > Saccharopolyspora > Saccharopolyspora ipomoeae. The sequence continues at coordinate 634 of NZ_JASAOF010000043.1, read as the reverse complement.
TCCGGAACTTCCAGACCGACGAGTCCGCCGAGCCCTACAGCGCGGTCCTCTACTGCCAGGGCTTGATCGACGGCGATGTGGACCTGCTGCTGGGCGCCGCCAAGAACCTCGCCGACGCCGGGTTGCCGATGGCCGCGGCGAACGCGGCCGAGGACGCCGCCGTGGCGCTGGCGGCGTCCGGCAAGACGGCCGAGGCCAAGGCCGCCGACCAGATCGCCATCGACCACTACGCGAACCTGGCAGCGGACCGCGAGATCAACCGCTCCGGGGCCGCGCTGCGCTCCTACGGGGTGCGTCGCGGCGCGACCGGGTCGCGGGACCGGCCCAAGCACGGGTGGGGGAGCCTGACCGCCGCCGAGCTGCGCGTGGCGGAGCTGGTCGCTCAGGGGCTGACCAACCGCGAGGTCGCCGAGCGGCTGGTGGTCTCGGTGCGCACCGTGGATTCGCACGTGGCTCGGGCCCGGACCAAGCTCGGTTGCGCCTCCCGGGTCGAGCTCGCCGTCAAGTTCGGGGAATGGGTGAAAGAGGGGCGGGAATGAGAAAGCGCCCTCGTCCGGAATGGCGGAGGGCGCTTCGTCGTGTGCGCCAACAGGGACTCGAACCCCGAACCCGCTGATTAAGAGTCAGCTGCTCT
>NZ_JASAOF010000042.1 GCF_029952525.1 Saccharopolyspora ipomoeae | reverse complement strand
TCGCTAGGGTGTGGGAGAGTAAGACACCGCCGACACATTCCTTACAACGGGGCCGGTAGAAGGCAACTTCTACCGGCCCCGTTTTTCGTTGTTGAGATCGAGAACCGCGCGCACGTAGCCTCGTGGCATGAGCGGTGTCCGGATTCTCGTGGTGCAGCCGTCGCGTTCCGATCCACCCGGTGCCTTGGGCGACTGGCTGGAGGAAGCCGGCGCGGAACTCGACGTGGTGCTCCCCGCGGAAACCGCGTTGCCTGCGGTGGAGGACTACGACGCCCTGGTCGTTCTCGGTGGCGAGATGGGTGCCTACGACGACCTGGACTTCCCGTGGCTGGCGGACGTGCGGCGGATGCTCAGCGGCGCGGTCGCGAAGAGCATGCCGGTGCTGGCGATCTGCCTGGGCGCCCAGCTGCTCGCGGCGGCCACCGGTGGCCAGGTGCGGCAGATGAAGAAGGGACCGGAGGTCGGAACGCTGCTGGTCGCCAAGCGCGACGTCGCCGCCGAGGACCCGCTGCTGGGGCCGCTCCCGCTGACCCCGGACGTCGTGCAGTTCCACAGCGATGAGTTCAGCCTGCCGCCCTCGGCGCAGCTGCTCGCGTCGTCGCCGAAGTGCGACAACCAGGCCTTCCGACTGGGCGAGTGCGCCTACGGCCTCCAGTTCCACGTCGAGACGTCCCCGGAGGTCGTGCTGGAGTGGGCGCGGATGTCACCGGAGATGGCGGAGACGGCGCGGCCGGGGCAGCTCGACCCCGAGCACTTGGCCGAGTTCCACGCGGACCTGGCGGAGACGTGGCGGCCGGTGGCGGAGCGGTTCGTGCGGATCGTCGCGACACCGCCGGAGGAGCGGAAGGCCAGCAGGTTCCTGCCGCTGGCGTGACGCGGGCGCAGGTGGGTCCACGAACGGGATCGAGGCGGACTACGGTTCGATTATGGCCAACAGCAACTCGTCCAGGTCCGGTTCGCCGTCGACGGCTCGGTACGGGTTCAGCGACGCCGAACGCTCCGAGGAGCAGTTGCGGCGCGCGGGCTGGTGGTCCGATCGCGGGCCGGGTGAGGCAGAGCCGATCGTGGCCGCGCTGTCCCGCACTCCCGACCCGGATCTGGCTCTGCACTCCCTCGACCGGTTGCGCGAGGCCGATCCGGATGAGTGGGGTCGGCTGGCGGAGGCGCTGGGGGAGGACGTCGGGCTCCGAGGCCGGCTGTTCAGCGTGCTCGGCGATTCCACCGCGTTCGCCGATCACCTCGCCGCGCATCCCGCCGACTGGAAGCGCCTGACGTCGGAGGCGACTCCGCCGGAGACCATCGACGAGTGGACGGCCGCCCTGCTGGAGGCGGTCGGGGCCGAAGGGGACGGTGAGCCCGCTACCGAGGGCGGACCTGTCGCGAAGCTTCAGGGGCCGGAGGCGGTCCGGGCGCTGCGGGCGGCCTACCGGGCGTTGCTGCTGGACGTGGCGGCGCGCGACCTGGGCGGCATCGCCGAGCCCGGCCTGCCGACCGTGCCCTACGACGAGATCGCCGAGATGCTCGCCGACATGGCGGTCGCCGCGCTCAAGGCGGCGCTGGCGGTGGCCGTGGCCGAGCTGCGCGGTGCGGGCGTCGAGCAGCTGCCGCGGATCGCGGTGATCGCGATGGGCAAGTGCGGTGGCCGGGAGCTCAACTACGTCAGCGACGTCGACGTCGTGTTCGTCGCCGACGGCGAGGCCGACATCGCGGTGGGGACCCGGTTGGCGAGCACGATGATGCGGGTGGTCGGACCTGCGTTCTTCGAGATCGACGCGAACCTCCGCCCGGAGGGCAAGGCGGGCGCCCTCGTCCGCACCCTCGACGGGCATCTCAGCTACTACCGGCGGTGGGCGAGGACCTGGGAGTTCCAGGCGCTGCTGAAGGCACGTCCGGTGGCCGGCGACGCGGAGCTGGGCGTGCGGTACCTCAACGCGGTGCGGCCGATGGTGTGGACGGCGGCCGAGCGCGAGGACTTCGTGGCCGACGTGCGCTCGATGCGTCGCCGGGTGGAGGACCACGTCCCGACGGATCTGGCGGAGCGGGAGCTCAAGCTGGGGCGCGGAGGTCTGCGCGACGTCGAGTTCGCGGTGCAGCTGCTGCAGATGGTGCACGGCCGCAGCGACGAGGCGCTGCGCTCGTCGACGACGCTGGAGGCGCTGCGGGCGCTGGGCGAGGGCGGTTACGTGGCGCGGGCCGACGCCGCGGATCTCATCGATTCCTACCGGTTCCTGCGGACCGTGGAGCACCGGTTGCAGCTGCGGCAGCTGCGGCGCACCCACCTGTTCCCGGAGTTCGACGATGCCGAGGCGCTGGGCGTGCTCGGCCGGGCGGTCGGGTTCCGCTCCAGCGGCCGCAACACCGCGGCGCAGGCGCTGGTCGCCGAGTTCCGCAGGCACGCCAAGCGGGTTCGGCGGCTGCACGAGAAGTTGTTCTACCGCCCGCTGCTGGAGGCGGTGGCGAAGGTGCCGACCGAGGCGATGCGGCTGACGACGTCGGCCGCGGCCGAGCGGCTCGCGGCGCTGGGCTACACCTCGCCGCAGGGCGCGCTGCGGCACATCGGGGCGCTGACGTCGGGGGTGTCGCGGCGGGCGAGCATCCAGGGCGCGCTGCTGCCGGTGCTGCTGGACCTGCTGGGCAACACCCCGGATCCCGACGGAGGCCTGCTGGCCTACCGCAAGGTGTCCGAGGCGCTGGCCGAAACCCCTTGGTACCTGCGGTTGTTGCGGGACGAGGGCGTGGTGGCCGAGCGGCTCGCGCAACTGCTCGGCACGTCGAAGCTGGTGCCGGAGCTGCTGATCCGCGCCCCGGAGGTGCTGCGGCTGCTGGGCGACACCCCGGCGCTGGCCGAGCGCGGTTCGGGGGAGGCCGCGGCGTCGTTGCGCAGCACGGTCGGCCGCTACACCGATCCGCAGCGCGCGGCAGCGGCGGCGCGGTCGTTGCGTCGCCACGAGCTGCTGCGCATCGCCAGCGCGGATCTGCTGGGGCTGGTGGAGCTGGACGCGGTGTGCCAGGGGCTGTCGAACATCTGGGTCGCGGTGCTGGAGTCGGCGCTGGACGTGTCGGTGCGCGACACCGCGGCGCGCTGGGAGGGGCCGGTGCCCGCGAGGCTCGCTGTGATCGGGATGGGCCGTCTGGGCGGTGCGGAGCTCGGTTACGGCTCGGACGCGGACGTGATGTTCGTGTGCGAGCCGGTCGACGACGCCGACGAGGCGACGGCGCTGAAGTTCGCTGGCACGGTCGTGGAGCAGGTGCGGCGGCTGCTGGGCGCGCCGAGTCAGGACCCGCCGCTGGAGGTCGACATCGACCTGCGCCCGGAGGGCAAGCAGGGGCCGCTGGTGCGGACCCTGGACTCGTACGTGTCGTACTACCGGCGTTGGGGCGAGGCGTGGGAGTTCCAGGCTCTGCTGCGGGCCCGGGCGGTGGCCGGTGACGCGGATCTGGGGGAGCGGTTCTGCCGCGCCATCGACCCGATCCGCTATCCCGAGGGCGGGATCGACGAGGCCAAGGCGCGGGAGATCCGCCGGATCAAGGCGCGCGTGGACGCCGAGCGCCTGCCGCGCGGGGCCGATCCGGCCACGCACACGAAGCTGGGCCGGGGTGGTTTGGCGGACGTGGAGTGGACGGTGCAGCTGTTGCAGCTGCAGCACGCCCACGCGGTGCCGCAGCTGCGCACGACCTCGACGTTGGACGGTCTGCGCGCGGCGGCGGAGGCGGGGCTGCTCGACGAGTCCGACGCCCAGGAGCTGATCGCCGCGTGGACGCTGGCGACCCGCTTCCGCAACGCGGTGATGCTGGTCCGCGGCAAGCCGGGCGACCAGCTGCCCAAGCACGTCCAGGAGCGCGCCGCCGTGGCGGCGGCCCTGGGCTACTCGGCCGAGGTCGACACGGGCGAGGTCGTCGACGATTACCTGCGAGTCACCCGCCACGCCAGGAGCGTCGTGGAACGGGTCTTCTACGAATCATGATCGTTCCCCACCGCCCCGCTTTCTGAAAGAAATCGACACACCCCGCGCGTGTCGGTCTCCGCGTCGAAAACCCGGTTCTCGTCGCGCGAAAACCGGGGTTTTCGACACCGGGTTTCGCGGTGACGGGGTGGTCGGGTTGAGCGGTGGGGAACTCGGCCGGTCGAGTGGTTCGGACCGCTCGGGCCTCGGCGAGCGCGGAAAACCCGCCGGTCGGCGGTCCCCTCGGGGAGGAATGGCTCCCTAACCTGATCTCTGCACCGCGGTCGGGGAAAAGGGGACTGGAAAATGTCCGAGGACTTCGAGCTGCTCGTCGACCGACAGGCGTTGTGCGGTACCGGTCCGCTTTGGATGTCCGCCCAGAATTGCGTGTATTGGGTGGATCTGCTGCGCAGGGAATTGCACACCTTCTACCGGGACACCGGTGTGGACGAGGTGCGGGTGCTGCCGGGCAAGGCGACCGCGCTCGGCGCGACGCGGCAGGGCCAGCTCATCGCGGCTGCCGACGGCGGGTTCGCCCGGGTGCACCTCGGCCGGTCCGGCCTGGAGCCGGTGGTGCAGGTCCGCAACGGCGACCGGATGAGCATCGGCGGCTGCGATCCGGCGGGGCGCTTCGTGGCCTGCACCGCCACCCGCTCCGCCGAGCTCCGCGCCAGCGGCTGCTACGTCCTGGAGGGCCACCGGGCCCGCCTGCTGCTCGACGGTCTGACCGCGCCGGGCGGGGTGGCGTGGAGCCCGGACGGGACCCGGATGTACGTGGTCGACCTGCGCACCATCTGGATCTACGACTACGACGCCGAGCGCGCCCGCGCCCACGCCGGCCGCAAGTGGGTGGTGTGCGCGGAGTCCGACGGCAGCCCGGAGGGCATCGCGGTGGACTCGGACGGCTGCGTCTGGGCGGCGATGCACTGGTCGGGCCGGATACACCGCTACTCGCCGGCCGGAGATCTGGAGACGGTGCTGTGGGCGCCGACCCGGCGGGTCACGGGCCTGGCGTTCGGCGGCTCTCGCCTGGAGGAGCTCTACGTGACCTCGGCCTGCTTCGGCTACGACGAACCCGCCTTCACCGCCGACCCCTACGCGGGCTCGCTCCTCCGCTTCCACCCCGGCGTCACGGGCGCCCCGCTCACCCCTTGGCAGGGCATCTGACCGCTCGCTGATCAGCCAGTAGTACTAGCGGATCGAACGACGTGCTCGTCCCGGTCCTACGACGACGAGAGGCCCCGCCGGTCCGGGACCGGCGGGGCCTCTCGGGCTGGTCATCGACTCACACGTCGAAGTACAGCGAGAACTCGTGCGGGTGCGGGCGGAGGCGGATCGGGTCGATCTCCTCCTCGCGCTTCAACCGGATCCAGGTCTCGATCAGGTCCGGGGTGAAGACGCCACCCTCGAGCAGGAAGTCGTGGTCGGCTTCCAGGTTGTCGATCGCCTCGGCCAGCGAGCTGGGGACGGTCGGCACGTTCTTGGCCTCTTCCGGCGGGAGCTCGTAGAGGTCCTTGTCGATCGGCTCGGCCGGCTCGATCTTGTTCTTGATGCCGTCCAGACCGGCCATCATCATCGCGGCGAACGCCAGGTACGGGTTGCCGGACGGGTCCGGGCAGCGGAACTCGACGCGCTTGGCCTTCGGGTTCGAGCCGGTGATCGGGATGCGCATGCAGGCGGAGCGGTTCCGCTGCGAGTACACCAGGTTCACCGGGGCCTCGAAGCCCGGCACCAGACGGTGGTAGGAGTTCACCGACGGGTTGGTGAAGGCCAGCAGCTTCGGCGCGTGGTGCAGGATGCCGCCGATGTAGTAGCGCGCGGTGTCCGACAGACCGGCGTAACCGGCCTCGTCGTAGAACAGCGGGCTGCCGTCCTTCCACAGCGACTGGTGGGTGTGCATGCCCGAGCCGTTGTCCTCGAACAGCGGCTTCGGCATGAACGTCACGGTCTTGCCGTTCGCCCAGGCGGTGTTCTTGATGACGTACTTGAACAGCTGCAAGTCGTCCGCCGCGTGCAGCAGCGTGTTGAACTTGTAGTTGATCTCCGCCTGACCGCCGGTGCCGACCTCGTGGTGGGCCCGCTCGATCTCGAAGCCCGAGTCCTGCAGCTGGGTCACCATCTTGTCGCGGAGGTCCGCGAAGTGGTCGTACGGCGAGACGGGGAAGTAGCCGCCCTTCATCCGGGTCTTGTAACCCCGGTTGCCGCCCTCCTCGTCGCGACCGGTGTTCCACCAGCCCTCGACGGAGTCGACCTCGGCGAAGGTCTTGTTGGGGGCTTCCCCGAACTTGACCGAGTCGAAGATGTAGAACTCGGCCTCGGCGCCGAAGAACGCGGTGTCCGCCACGCCCGACTCGGCCAGGTACTGCTCGGCCTTGCGCGCGATGTTGCGCGGGTCGCGGCTGTAGGGCTCCAACGTGAACGGGTCGTGCACGAAGAAGTTGAGGATCAGCGTCTTCTCTTCGCGGAACGGGTCCAGCCGCGCGGTGTACGGGTCCGGCAGCAGCAGCATGTCGGACTCGTGGATCGACTGGAAACCGCGCACCGACGAACCGTCGAAGGCGAGGCCGTTGGTGAACGCGTCCTCGTCGAACGCCTTGGCGGGCACGGTGAAGTGCTGCATGATGCCCGGCAGGTCGCAGAACCGGACATCGACGAACTTCACGTCCTCGTCGGCGATGAACCGGAGGACCTCGTCTGGATTCTTGAACAAGCTCGGTGGCTCCTTCACGCAGTCGTACAGCTCACCGGTGCCACGTCGATTGGTCGCCGCCGGCTCGTGGCTCACGGTATGTCACCGGTGTTGCCCCGGCGTCTCCTGAATGTTTCGTGGGCGTTAACTGCCACCTGAACGGGTGGTCCCGGTTACACTTCGCGGCTGAACCCGATGCTCCGGGTGGCCCGACGAGAGCAGTGCGTACCCTGGATGACGTGCGAAATGTCCTCGGCTCGTGGCTGGACGGCCCGAAAAGCGCAGTGAACAACGCGCGTGAGCAGGCCGACGAGAACCGGCCCGCCTTCCGCGGTGAGAAGCTGGGCCTGCCCGAATCCGGCCCCGGTTCGGCCGCCCCGCTGGGCAAGCGGCTGCTGGCCTTCGTGGTCGACCTGGTGCTCGCCGCGCTCATCACGGCGGCCTTCACCGCCCCGGCCTACCCGGGCGACTGGAGCCTGCTGACCTGGCTGATCATCACCGTGGTGCCGGTGTCGTTCTTCGGCGCCACACCCGGCATGGCGCTCGCCAAGATCTGGGTCGCCCGCGTGGACTCCACCAGCATGGTCGGCCCGCTGCGCGCCCTGATGCGCGGCCTGCTCACCGTGCTGATCATCCCCGCGGTCATCTGGAACTTCGACGGTCGCTCCTGGCACGACCGGCTCAGCGGCACCCTCGTGCTGCGCCGCTGACCTCGTGCACCGCTGACCCGCCTGGACGAGGAGAGAACGGGCCCGGGGAGTGATCCCCGGGCCCGTTCCGTCCGCTGTGCCGGACCGCGTCACTTGGCGCGGCGCATCGCCCGCGAGACGTTGCGCATCTTCGCGCCCTGCGGAACCGGACCCTTCGGCATCGCGTTGCCGCGGCTCGCCAGCGCGGCCAGGCGGTTCTCGATGCTGTCGATCTGCGCCGGACCGATGTTGCGCGGCAGCTTCATGATCCGCTGCTGCAGCTTCGGCAGCGGGACCTGGTTCTCCTCGTTGCCCACGATCAGCTCGTAGATCGGGGTGTCGCCCACCAGGCGCGACACGCGCTTCTTCTCCTGCGCCACCAGGTTCTTGACCCGTCCAGGCGAACCCTCGCCGACCAGGATGATGCCCGGGCGCCCGATGATCCGGTGCACCGCGTCGAGCTGCTGCGTCCCGGCCACCGCCTGGGCCACCACCCAGCGGCCCCGCAGGTTGTCCAGCGCCCAGCCGGCCGCACCCGGCTGCCCTTCCGCCTTCCGGAACACCGTCGCCTGCACCCGGCGGCCGAAGATGATCACGGCCGCGAGCAGGCCGAACGCCAGCCCCACTGGCAGGAACACCCAGTGCAGACCCCAGATCATGCCCAGCAGGAAGACCACGACGGTCACACCGAGGAACGCCCCGAGCATCAGCGGCAGGAGGAGCTTGTCCTCCCGGCGCTGCATCTTGAACGCCTCGAAGATTTGCTTGACGCGGCCTACCGAGGCCTGACGTCGCTGTTTGGCCGCCTCTTTCTTAGCGGCCTTGTCCTGCTTGGCCATGTACTTCAGGATACGGCTCTCTTTTGCGAGGTTGTAGCCGCGTCCTCGGTGCCGTGATCGAGATGTGTCGCGATCACGGGCGGTTCGGTTGTACTGACAAGACTCTGTGGTCACCCTGCTCGGCGGTGCCGGAAGCGGAACCTGAGCGACCCTCTGGCTCCGGGATCCGAGGCTTATGTATGTCAATACACGACACGTCGGCTGTCCTACCCGGAGAGCCGCTCAGAACCCGCGGCGGTTGCCTGACGTGGGGTTTTTGGCATTGAGAAGGGGGGGGGGCGC
>NZ_JASAOF010000041.1 GCF_029952525.1 Saccharopolyspora ipomoeae | reverse complement strand
AGAAGGTCATCGCCACCGCCTTCGCCGACCTCGGCTTCGACGTCGACGTCGGCCCCCTGTTCCAAACCCCCACCGAAGTCGCCCGCCAAGCCGCCGAAGCCGACGTGCACATCGTCGGCGTCTCCAGCCTCGCCGCCGGACACCTCACCCTCGTACCCGCACTCCGCGAGGAACTGGCCGCCATCGGCCGCGACGACATCATGATCGTCGTCGGCGGCGTCATCCCACCCGCCGACTTCGACGCACTCCGCCAAGCCGGAGCCTCGGCGATCTTCCCGCCCGGCACCGTCATCGCCGACGCCGCCACCGGACTCCTCCACGAACTCCGAACCCGCCTCGAACACTGACGCCACACCCACGACCAAAGTTGCAGTCCGCGGGCGAGACGACACGAGCGGTGCGACGCCCGCGTTCGCGACTTCGGCGACATGGCGCCACTCCTAGCGCGAGTGAGACCCAGCGGGTATGAAATCGCGTTGATCAAAGACTGTGGGGAACTCGCACGGACCTACTGCAGAGGAACCCGTGACGATGGTCAAGCAGCGACAGGGTTCACTGTCCGCCGACCTGGTTCGCCCACGGTCTCCGGGGTCGAACGACCAGCCCGTTTGGCTCTGACGACGCACGTCGACGCCAAGGCCGGCCACCGGCGATGTGGTGGCCGGCCGGCGAACGAATGCGAGTGTCACCCGGTCTGCTCGACCGGCTCCTGTTCCCTCGACTGCGCCTGGAGCCGTCCGGCCAGTGACAACGGGATCAAGCTGATCGCGCAGACCGCGGCAACGTAAGCGGACGCCGAGGCCGTCGTGTGCGTCGATTCCAGGAGCAGGACCATGATGAAAGGCGCCAGACCGCCACCGAGAATGTTCGCGAGCTGGTAACCCATCGACGCCCCGGAGTACCGGATCTTCGGTGGGAACATCTCGGCGAACAGGGTGATCCCCGGGCCGAACATGGCACCCAAGGCGACCTGTGCGACCCCAAGGGCCAGCACGATGAGACCGAAGTCCTTGGTGTCCATCAACGGGAACATCGCGAACGACCAGATCCCGGCGAGGATGACTCCACCCATGTAGACCGGACGACGGCCCACGATGTCGGACAGCCACCCGGATGCGAGCGTGCTGACCGCCGCGCCGACGACCGACAACATGACCGCGGCGAGCATCGTGGGCTTGGCGATCCCGAGATCACGCACACCGTAGTCGATCATCCCGGTGCTGGACATGTAGAACACGACCGTCGCGGGAATGAAGATGAACGCCACTGTCAACATGTACTTCGGCCGCCGCAACACCTGAATGACCGAAGAGTCCCTGGCACGCTCCTCGGACCTCGCGGCCATGGTCTTCTCAACCTCGTGGAACTCAGGTGAGTCCTCGATGTAGCGATGGACGTAGAAGATGACCGGGAACATCACGACGGTGAGCAAGAACGGCAAGCGCCAAGCCCATCCCAAGAACTGCTCGGGAGAGACGACCTTCGTGATGACCATGAACACCCCAATACCTGCGATCAGACCCGCGAAGGTTCCGATCTGCGGTATGGCCGCGAAAAGACCGCGGCGCTTCGCCGGTGCATACTCGATGGCCAGCAGGGTGGCACCGCCCCACACACCGCCTACCGCGATCCCCTGCCCGATGCGGAAGATCACCAGCAATAAGGCTGCAGCAGCTCCGATCATCGAATAAGTAGGCAAGAGTCCGATCAGTGTCGTCGACACGGCCATCGCGACCGCAGACCCCAACAACGCCGGCTTCCGGCCGTACTTGTCCCCGATGTGCCCGAAAACCACAGCACCGAGCGGCCTGGCGGCGAATCCGACTGCGAACGTCGCGAAGGATGCCAGGACGCCTGCCACGGGGTTAATAGCCGGGAAGAACTGCTTGTTGAAGACCAGGGACGCCGCCATGCCGTAGATCATGAAGTCGTAGAACTCGATCGACTGGGTCGCGATCGTGGCAGCGAGCACCTTGGCTGGCCCACGCCTCCTCGACTCCGCGTCCGCGGAGGACGAGGTACGTCCTTGTACACTCATGTATCCCTCTTCTCAGGATCGACGGTCCACTATGGACCATTAGTCGCACTCAGGGTCCGGCGGTCTTCCTCCGCATCGTTGCCCACGCCAACTCGGCAACCGCGTGCTTCCGGGCTGAACCCCGTTGATCGAACTGGTTTCACGTTCACTGCCCGGCCGCGTCGACGCGGGCCCTTGGTGCCAGTAACGCTCATCACGCTCAGCAGACTGAATATATAATGCGTAGCGCTCGAGGCCAACATGTCGTCAAATATCTTATTTTTACCGTCCGGTTGCCCCACCCGCCTGCACCGCGCCCAGGGGGCGCCGACCAGGCACTGGCAGCCCCACGCTCCCGCCTCACGCGTCTACGAGGCGCTCGCCCGAGGGCGGGATTGAGAGCGCACCCTCGGGCCGGACACGGGCTCGGCACGCCCCTTTGCGCACACCGACCAGCTCGCGGGACAGTTCACTTGAGCCGATGAATATTTTATGTATCGTATTCTACCTGGCGCTGTGGCACCGGCCACAAGCGTGACCTCGGACTTCGAAGGGCCCGACCAATGAAGCTCGGTTCATCCGGAACTGGACCTCCACACCCGCAGGCCCCGAAGAGGGTCGGCCCTGCGGTCGTGATCGGCACCACGCTAGAGTGGTTCGACTTCTACCTCTACGCTTCCATGGCGGCGCTGGTATTCGGGAAGATCTTCTTCCCGTCTGGGAACTCGTCCCTCAGCACCCTGGCGGCATTCGCGACCTTCGCGGTCGGCTTCCTGGCCCGTCCCCTCGGGGGGATGCTCTTCGGAGTCCTCGGGGACAAGATCGGCCGCAAAGCGGTGCTGTCACTCAGCTTGCTGATCATGGGTGTCGCATCAGGACTCATCGGGCTGCTGCCCTCCTACCAGTCAATCGGAATTGCAGCGCCGGTGCTCCTGGTCGTCCTGCGGATCCTGCAAGGCTTCGGCGCGAGCGCGGAACTGGGCAGCGCCATCACAGTCGCCTACGAGCACGCCGACGACAAGACCAGAGGGCGTTACGCTGCCCTTCCCGCACTAGGAGCCCAGATCGGCTTGCTCGCGGCCTCGTTGGCAGTCACCGCCGTCACGAGCTTCGGCAACGAGTTCCTCCTCACCTGGGGCTGGCGGATCCCGTTCATCGCCAGCTTCGCACTCGTCGGCCTGGGTTACTGGATCCGACGCAACATGCCCGAGTCGCCTGAATTCGAACAGGTGGCAACTGATGCCAGGAACCGCAAGGGCCTCCACGTGCTCGGCAACCTCATGCGCTCCGACTGGCGCGGACTGCTCGTCGTGGCGGCCGTCTACGGCGGATACTCGGCGATCGCCTACACCTTCAAGACCTTCTCTCTGTCGTACCTCTCCGAGTTCCAGCACGTGCCCGCCAACGTCGGGTCTTTCGGTGTCACGCTGGCCAGCGCCGTCGCCATCATCGCGGTACCGATCATCGGCCGCCTCTGCGACCGAGTGAACATCCGCAGCGTCATGCTGTTCGGCGCGATCGGCGTTCTCGTGCTGGCGTTCCCGATGTTCTGGGTCCTCGACACCGGCCACTCGGTCTACATCTGGGGCTTCTTGATGCTCACGACGGGCGTCCTCGCACCGCTCATCTTCGTGGCTGGCAGCCCGTTCATGGCACGGCAGTTCCCGACCGAGGTCCGCGCATCAGGCATCGGCACGGGAAGGGAGATCAGCGGCGCGGTTGCCGGCGGTTTCGCACCGCTTGCCGCCCTGGCGATGGTGACCATGTCACCCAGCCACGAGACCTGGGGAGTTTCCCTGCTGATCGCCGGGTGCGCACTCCTGATCGTCCTCGGCGTCGGCTTCGACCAGCAGCGCCGCGTTCGTTCTCGGTCGTCCGAGTCGGAAGTATCTCTTCCGGAACAGGCGCGCGTGAACCAAGAAACGGCTGATTGATCAGCGATCAGCGCGGATTCGTAGTCCCCGGTCGTGGACGCAGCCCCTGGCCGGGGTCTTCCGCATGCGCAAGCGGTGCGCAGTCTTTCTGAACGGCCGACTTGCCCTCCCGTTGCTCCGGCGACGGGACGCGCAGCCGGCTGGGACGGCACACCCGTGCTGTGACCGCCACCAGGGCGGTGGCGAAGACCAGCGCTGCCGGCACGGACAACACATCAGAAATAGTGCCGTTGAGAAGCGCAGCGATGGGGCGCGCACCGACGAAGCAGGCCAACCACATGCTCATGACCCGACCTCGCAACGAGTCCGGCACGGCGACCTGGAGCAAGGCTGTCAAGCTGGTGAGCGCCGTCGACATCCCCGCACCTGCGAAGGCGAACGCGCCGATCAAGACAGGGACAGGAAGCGGCACCGCCAGCACTCCAGTTGACGTGCCCAACACGCACAGACCTGCGACCACGACTTGCGACCCGGCGATCCACCTCTCCAGAGGCCCCATGAGCACTACCCCGAGCGCGGCACCGATGCCGAATGCCGACGCGAAGACCCCCACGGTTCTCGCACCCCCTCCGGTGCCCGCAGCGATCGCGGGGGCCAAGGTGAGCGCCGGATCCGCGGCGACGCCGATGACAACGACGCCAAACAGGATCAACATCAGCCTGCGATCCTGTCGCACGTGCCGTAGTGCCGCACGCATCGATCCGTCCGCATCGGAGCCATGCGACGCGGGCGGGTCGACGCGGATCATGGTGACAACGGCGGCGAAGACCAGGTTTGGCCCCGCAGCGGCGAACAAAGCCGGGCCGGGACCGGCCCAAGTCACCAGCAGCGCACCCAGGGCAGGCCCAGCGGACCTGCCCACGAGCATCGGCAGCGCGTCCAACCGAACGGCCGTCGGGATCTCGTCTTCGCGGACCAGCGCGGGGACGAATGCCATCAGCGCCGGCCCACCCAGCACGAGCCCGATTCCCAGGACCAGGGAGGCGACGAGGATCATCACCCGGGTAGCCGGGCTGTCGCCTCCGGTGTCGACCAGGCACCAGACGGCGAGCGTGGTCGATCCTGCAGCACAGATCAGGCGCCCGAGGACGATCTGCCCCCGCTTGTCCCCGCGATCGGCGACGACGCCGCTCGCTCCCATGAACAGCAGTTGCGGCCCGAACTGCGCGACACTGACCAGCCCGACGTAGAACACGGAGCCGGTGATCTGGTACGCGAGCACCGCGGCGACGACGTTGTGGCTCCACAGGCCGGCGAGCGAGAAGGTCTTGGCGAAGAAGAATGACCCGAAGCGGAGGTCTCCGAGCAACGCCATTGCGGAACGAGGCCTCACCGCGGTCACCGGCGCACCCCTCCATTTCCTTTGTTAGCGAAGCGAGCTTTATGGTTGCGTTGCTCTGCATTCCGGGGGCATGGACCGGCCCGCGCCCTTGAAGTGCGTGGTCAATCTGGAAAAGACGTGCCCTTCGACGGTCAGCGAGGGTACCGACCGCGCAGCCAGCGCGAGATCGCCTCAGCGCGACTGGTGGCGTCGAGCTTGCGCAGGATGTGGGTCACGTGGGACTTCGCGGTGCCCACTGTGATCAGCAGCTGCTGAGCGATATAGCGGTTCGAATGTCCCGCGGCGAGCAGTTCCATGATTTCCGCCTCGCGCGGAGTCAGCGGCCCGTTGTCGGCTGGCAGGACTGCCTGCAGCGGAGCAGCCGGTGCTGCGACTGCCGCCGAGCTCGTCATCGTCAGTCCGGCGGTCCGATGCAGGGCTTCCAGACCTTCGAGGATGGTGATCCGGGCAAGCGAGTGGCTGAGCCCCTCCGCCATCAGCGACAGCAAGGCCTGATCGGCCGCTTCGACGTCGCGGCGCTGGTAGTAGCAGTCGCCGTGGAGCATCCCGACCACCTCTCCGTGCACGGTGAGCGGCGCGATCCCGTACGACTCCGACTTGCCGACCTGCACCAGGTCGCGGACCACCCGATCGCTGTTCTGCACGTCGAACACCAGGCACGAATCAGCTCGGCTGACGACGTCGGCCTCGACGATGCCTCCGTCCAGCGGTGGCGGTGAGGCCTTGCCGACGGCCACGAGCTCGTCTGCCCACCTCGGATCGCGGACGACGCACATCTTGTGCAGCTTCCAGGTCGAGTCCTCGACACGGGATACCAAGACCCGGTCGAACCCCAGCCGGCAGCCGGCCTCGGGGACGCGGTTCAAGAAGTCCTCGACGGTCCGCGCGTCGCGGACCGAGGCCAATGCCTCCGCAATCCGACGGAGGAACGCATCTCGCTGCCCGAGCCGCGCCTGGGCGAGATCAGTTTCGATGCTCCGGATCCGGCCGAGGAGTTCGAGCAGTTCCCGCCGCCGTGCTGCCGGAACGGTGTCGTCCTCAGTCGACCGCAACGCCTCGCCCAAGGCAGCTGACCAGAGCTTGCTCAACACCGGCTGCGCTCTGCCCGCGGCGAGCAGCTCGAGGTCGGAGTGCACGATCTCGACGTCGAGTGCAGATGCGGCGTCCACGCACAAATCGCGGAGCTGGCCGCGCAAAGCCGAGACCTTGGCATCCTCGCGGCTTCCCGCCCGCTGCGCCACAGTTCGCCAGCCAGAAGCCAGGACGGCCTGCTCACGGTCCATCGTCCACCTCGTCCATCCACGACATAAGGGAGGCCGCTGGGATCAGGCAGTGCGTCGATCACAATGAATCAGACAACACAATATATACTGCATTAGATTGCAGTCAAATCGGGACGCACGGTCGCCCCGATGGACACCGGGACGACCGTGCGTCCACCTCCACCGGCGGATCAGCCCGCCGTCTGCTTCATGATCGAGCTGATGTCACCGACGGACTCGAGATTCAGCACGGCGTCCACGATCCGGTCCAGATTCGACTCGGGAAGGATTCCATCCGCGTTCCGGCGGAACTTCGCGACCAGTTCGTCGTTGGTCATGGTGGTTTCGGGCTCCGGCGACTTGCTGCCCTTGGGGTAGCGCCGTTCCCCGACGAAGGTCTCACCACGCGCTGAGACCTCGATCCTGGCCGGCCGGCTGGCAGCATTGCCGGAGAGCATCTCGACGTAGTCCGGGTGAACCTCGTGCGTGGTCCGATCCATCAGTCCGAGGACGGACTCGCTGTAGATCAGCTCCGGGTCGTGCCACTTGGGCCCCGGCGGCACGCGGTGCGCTCCGACCGCGAGCCCGTGCGCGATGCTGAACTGCGCGTCGTGCGGGTGCTCGATGGTGCGGGTCAGCCAGAGGGGCTGCTCCACGAAGCCCTCGACCAATGCCTTGATTCCGTCAATCTCCTGCGGCTTGAGGTCGTTCTCGTCGACGATCTCGCGAAGGGAGTCCAGCAGCGCGTGCAAGATCCGGCAGTGCGGGTAAGGCTTGAAGGTCTGCTCGGCAGGGAACTGCCAGTCAGCACCGAGGTCCGCGGTGATGCGCTCGGCCTCCCACCGCGATGTTCCGATGAAGCGCGGGAAGCCGAACTCCCGGTCGTCGAGCACCTGCAGGTCACCACGATGTCCCAGCTCGGCCATGTGCGCGGCGGTCAGGGCCGCCTGCGTCAACGCGCCAGCAAGCAGGTACTTGATCGTGGAAGTGGGGGTGTGCATGCTCCACGAGCGGAAGGAGTTGACGGGTGCGATGAGTCCGGCGATGCCGAGGGCGTGTGCCTGGACATCGGGCGTGAGACCCTTCAGCTTGGTGATCGCCGCGGTCGCTCCGAACACCGTGCTGCTGTACCCGTAGACCTTCGGGGTGTTGACCTCGCCGTCCTTGACGTCCCGCAGGTAGTCCATGGCCTTGCCGATCCGGTAGGACATCTCGTGGCCGACTGCGACCGCAGTGATCAGGTCCTTGCCGGACGCACCGGAACTCTCACCGACGGCCAAGGCCCCGGGCAGCACGTACGGGGTGACGTGCCCGGGCGGCAGCACCGCGTCGGCATCGAGGGTGTTGATCAGCTCGCCGTTGGCAAAGGACGCCCCGAAGACCGAGACCCGCTCCGGAGTACCGATGATCGTGGCGTCTCCACCCGACCCCCCGGTCATCCGGCCGTAGTCGATGCCGATGCGCCCCTTGGGCTGGTTGACCGCACCCAACGCGCAGCCGATCGAGTCCAGAACGATCCGCTTGGACTCCTCGACGACGTCGTCGGGCAGCTGGGCGAAGTCGCTGCGCGCCGTGAAATCGGCCAGCTGTTCGACGATGGTGTTGGTCATTGCAAACTCCTTCAGCAAGAGCGCGAGGCCGCGCAGCGTCCCGTCGCCACCGACGACGACCTGAGGTCCGTCATGCGGGCCGCGAGGTTGTAGACGAAGACAGAGCCAACCGTTCGATCTCGTCAGGCAGCCCCGTCCGCCCCACCGGCACCACCGCTTCGAAGGCCGTGAGCGACATCGTCGTGAAAAATATATTATGCCTACGCTTTGCGGCTGGTCAACATATCCAGGTCAGCCACCGCTTCATCACCGCGGTCCCGCCACCACGCCACGTGAGCGCAGACCGCCGATTTCCGCATCGCTGAGCCGCAGCCGGGTGGCGAGCACCTCGTCCGTCTCCCTCCCCAGATCCGGGGGCACTCCCACCCGGCTGTGCGCACCGTTCCAGCGCAGCGGCGAGCGGGCCGTGATCGCCCCCGCGCCGCCAGGCAGGGCGGCGTCGGCCAGCACGGCGTGCCGTCCGGCCCGGTGCTCGGCGACGACATCGGTCATCCCCTGGTACTTGCCCCACAGGACCCGTGCGGAGTCCAGCTCGTCCGCAACTTGCTTGCTGTCGCGCGCGGCGAACCACGGTTTCAGGATCGCCGCAATCGCCTCCCGGTGCCGGTACCGGTCCGCCTCGTCGGCCCAGTCCGCCCCCAACACCGGCGCCAGCGCATCGAAGACCTCACCGGTACCGGTCGCCCGGCACAGCGCCGACCACTGGCCAGGAGTCAACGCCACGACCATCACCCGCTTGCCGTCCGAGCAGGGGAAATCGACGCCGAAGCTGCCATACACGTGGTTACCGCACCGTGACCGATCGCTCCCCCGTTCGGCGGCCTCGGACAACCAGCCCAAATTCGCCACACCAGAGAGCGCGACATCTGACAGCGCCAGCTCGACATAAGAACCACGGCCGGTGCGAGAGCGCTCGTACAACGCGGCTAGTACGCCTGTCGACACGGTCAGGCCCGCCACCAAGTCCCATGCGGGCAGCACGTGGTTCACGGGCGTCCCGCCGACCTCCGGACCGGTGATCTCCGGGATGCCGACCTCGGCGTTAACGGTGTAGTCCACGGCCGGACTCCCGTCCGGGTATCCCTGCACCCGCAGGTGGATGAGATCCGATCGGTGCGCGACCAGCGCCTCGTTGGACATCCACCGGCGGCCCACCACGTTGTCCACCAGCACGCCGCGGTTCTCCCCCGGCGCCGTGACCAACGCGATGACGAGTTCGCGCCCCTCCTCAGAGCGCATGTCGACGGCGATCGATCGCTTTCCCTTGTTCAGCGACGTCCAGTAGTAGGAGTCCGAATCTGCGGCACCCTCTCCATCGCCCACCAAGGGCCAGCGGCAGTGGTCGCTGCCGCCGCCGATCGGATCGATGCGCACGACGTCCGCACCCAACTGCGCCAGCGTCATCCCACCGGTGGGCCCGGCGACGAAGCTCGCGCACTCGGTGACCTCCAGGCCTGCTAGCGGTTGCGGGGCATCGGTCTCACGCATAGGACGCCTTCCAGTTCATGTTTTTTATATTGTGTTCTCACAACATAGGTCATCCAACCCCACCCCATGAAGAGCCGAGAGCCGACCAATCCTGCCGAAGTGGGCAGCTCCAAAGGTTCGACGAGGGACGCCAGCCCTGCATGGAGTGCGAGTGGAGGAGCATGAGAACGCAGTGCTTCTCGCCCACCACGCTGCGCGTGGTGGGCCACTTGAGCACTAACAGATATTAAATATAATACTTCGACCGCCCCTGCGCGAACCACCCGGAAGCAGCCGGGCACCCGCACCGTGAAGCACCGGGTGCACCCACAAGATGGCGAGGTACTGATGACCCTGCAACACGTCGTAGCGTTCCGCTTCGGCAACGAGCCAACCGACGATCAACTCGCCGAGATGCGGGCGGGAATCGAATCGCTCACGACCATCGGCGAAGCGCGCACGATCCGCTTCGGCCCGGATCTCACCGGTCAACGCACCCGCGGCTACTCCCACCTGCTGCTCATGGAATTCGACGATGAGCAGTCCCTGCAGCGCTACCAGAGAGACCCGGTCCACCAGCGCTTCGCAGCCTGGATCGCCGCACACGACGTCACGTTGCTGGTGTTCGACTACCACCTCGACGACCGAACCATCATCTGGCCGAAGGACTGACGCCCCGCAATTGCGCTACCCCACGGGCAGGCACTGCGACGCTGATTCGCCGGCTGCCCACCGAATCCGCCAGGATCCGGTGGGCAGCGAACAGCCGGGGTCAGGCGGGTTTCAGTCGAAGATGACGACGCCGCGCAAGTTGCGGCCGGCGTTCATGTCGTCGTAGCCCTGCGGGACCTCGTCCAGCGAGTACCGGGCAGTGATCAGCTCGTCCAGCTTGAGCGTCCCGTTCCGGTACATCTCCAGCTGCGCAGGGATGTCAGCGGTCGGTGTGCTGGCGCCGAACAACGATCCCTGGAGGCGCTTCTGGTACAGCGTCAGCTGATGCAAGTTGATGTCCCCGGCGCTGATCACGCTGTCTCCGAGCCCGGTCACCACGACGGTGCCCGCCTTGCGAACCGATTCCAGCCCCTGGCGGATGTGCTCGCTCCGAAGGATGCCCGTCGTCAGGATCGTGGCGTCCGCACCCTGACCGTTGGTCAGCGAGCGGGCGAAGTCCGCAGCCTCCTCGATGTCCGAGTAGGCGTGGGTGGCGCCGAGCTTGAGCGCCGACTCCCTCTTGAAGTCCACCGGGTCCACGGCGATCACGACGTCCGCCCCGGCGTGCGCGGCGCCCTGCACCGCGTTGATGCCGATGCCCCCGATGCCCATCACGATGACGACCTGACCGGGACGAACCTGCGCCGAATTCACCGCGGCACCCCACCCGGTCCCGATCCCGCAGCCGGTGAGGCAGGCTACGTCGAACGAGATGGAGTGGTCGATCTTGATCGCGGACTCGACGTGCACCGTGACGTACTCGCTGAAAACACCGAGGCCGGCGAGTTGGCCGACGGGCTTGTCGTCCATCGAGAGGCGGAACGACGTCGGATCGGTGAACCGCGCACCGGTGCCGATCGACGCGCCGAGCTGGCACAGGTTCTGCATCCCCTTCGCGCAGTAGAAGCACCGGCCGCACACCGGCAAGAAGGAGAAGACGACGTGATCGCCCTCTGCGAAGCCCGTCGTACCCGGCCCGAGAGCATCGACGATCCCAGCGCCCTCGTGTCCGCCGACGAGCGGCAGGATGGGCGCCTGCTGGGTCCCGACGGCGTAGTGGTCGTCGGAGTGGCACATCCCGGCGGCCTTCATCTTTACCCGGATCTCACCCGGCCTGGGGTCATCGAGCTCAACCTCCGTCGCCTCGTAACGCCCGGGTACCTCCTGCAGCACTGCAGCGCGAGTCAGCACGGTCGTCCTCCTTCATCGCCGTGTCCAGCCACTCCCCGGCCGGAACATCCGTCCTGTACTTGTGCGTTCATGACCGGCCCACCCGCGCTCAGCGGAGCGGGATGTCCACGCGAGTCGACAGCACCGCGCTCTCCGGGTTGCCAGCGCGCTTCTCCGGGTCGAAATCCGCCGGCGTGGCGCACAGGAAGAGGGTTCTGCCATCCTCGCCGCCTAGGGCGCAGCTGTAGCAGTTGAGATCCCCCGTCGAGACCTCATCGACGATCTCTCCACCGGGCATCACTCGGACCGCGCGGCTCTTGACGAAATCAGCGACCCAGATCGCGCCGTCGGCGTCGACGTGCGAAATTCCATCCGCAGCGACGCCGAGCTGCCCCATGGCCTTGACCGGATCCTCCTCTGCCGGGACCGGCCCGAAGCTCGCCCAGTCCCTACGCTCCGACAACGAGCCGTCGGACCGGATGTCGAACTCCGAGAGCCGGTTGCCGAACGACTCGGCGACCACGAGCGTGCTGCCGTCGATGATCGTCGCGCCGTTCGGGAAGTGCACCGGGCCCGCGACGACCGAAGGCGTCCCGTCCTGATCGACCCGGATCAACGACCCGGGGCGGCGCGGGGCGAGGGAGAGCACGTCAAAGCCCCATGTCCCGACCCATGCGGTCCCGTCTCTCCCCACCGTCATGTCGTTGAGGGGGTACTCGGACAGCGGGGAGAGGTCGGCGTGGGTGACGACCGTGCCGTCGTGCTCCCGGCGCACCACCCTGCGATCCCGCATCGACACGGCGAGCAGGCGTCCGTCAGGAAGCCAGCCCAGCCCGGAGGGCTCACCCGGCACCTCGGCCTCGGTCCGCAGCTGCGATCCGTCTTCCCCGACCGAGTACACCCCGTGGGTGTAGATGTCGCTGAACCAGACGCGGCCCTCGTGCCAGCGCACTCCTTCGGTATGCGTCAACCCGTCCACGAGCACCGTCAAATTGCCCATGACCTGACTCCTTCGCACGACTCCGATGGCGTAGGTCACAGTCTGTCGACACCGTTCCTCGGTGACGTCTGCCAAGGGTCATGAATTCGTGCGACCTTGGTAAGAGATCGGCCCACCAGCGGCAGAACTCAGGCGTCTATGCGACGAACTGGGCGAACTTGCGGCAGCAAGGGAACAAGTCGGTGCACCAGCCTCGAACTGCCTTGGCCGTACGAGCAGGAAGAAGACCGCGGAGCGTCACCTGGTGATCTCGCCGCTCATTGGCCGTCCTTGGTGGCAAGAATGCGACGGGCCCGTTCGAGAAGAGGTTTGTCGATCATCTGACCGTTGATCTGGGTGACGGAGTCCCCCGCCTCAACGACCCGTTGTGCCCAATCCTGTTCCGCCTCTGTCGGCGCGAAACCGGACTCGACCGATGCCACCTGGGCGGGGTGGATGCACAGCTTCCCGCCGAAACCGAGGCGGCGGGCGTGTGCGACATCGTCCTGCAGCACCGCGGTGTCGGTGATCGACGTCGTCACGCCATCGATGGGTGGGGCGAGGTTCGCGGCTGCGGAGGCGAACACGAGCCTGGAACGCGCGTGGAGAAGCGCCGTGTGGTCGTCGTGCGCAATGCCGAGTTCGCTGGCGAGGTCCGCGTTGCCCAAAGCCACGCGGACCGTTCCAGCGGTAGCGCACACCTCGCTCGCACGCTCAATGCCCAGCGCGGTCTCGACGAGCGGAATCAACGCGCACTTTCTGGCCACCCGGCGGCCGATGTCGGAAAGTGCTGGCACGGATTCGGCCTTGGGCACCACGACCGGGCAACCGAGACGAATCACAGCCGCGAGATCCGCCTCGAACCACGGAGTTCCAGGCGGATTGATCCGGACCGCGGCGTCGTTGCCGGCCGCCAGCCACTCCTTGACGTGAGCGCGGGCCTGGCCTTTGTTCTCACCTGCCACCGCATCTTCGAGATCCAGGATAACCACATCGGCGCCCGAGGCGCTCGCCTTGGCGAACCGGTCGGGTCGGTCACCTGGCACGAACAGGAAGCTGCGAGCAAGTGCGACCTGCTTGCGGGACAGGCTCATGCGAACGTCACCTCCGCAGTGGCGTGCCGGTCGTCGCGGTGGGTCGCGGTCCCCAGAGTCGCGGCCGCCTCCGACCGCGTCCCGTACGCGACCACCTGCTCCAGCGCGAAGACGGGGCTGCGGAACCGGAACGCCAGCGAACTCACCCGACGAGGTTCCTCACGGCGCACCAGCTCGAGCATGAGCACCGCCAGCAACGGGCCGTGCACGACCAAGCCGGGATACCCCTCCTCCTCGCGCGCGTACGGCTGGTCGTAGTGAATGCGATGGGCATTGGCCGTCAGAGCACTGAACCTGAACAGCAGTCGCGGATCAGGCTGGACCGGTAGCCGCCACTCGGCATCCGGCCACGGGGCGCTCGTGGGGTCCACGACCTCGGGGTGGCTGGCGGAACTCCGGCCGGAGCGATAGACGATGTCCTGCTCCTCGATCACCCGAGTACGGCCTTGCTGGCGAATCTCGTTGCGCTGCGTCACGAACAGCAGCTCACCGGTACGGCCGTGCTTGACCTGCGCGTTCACCAGACTGCTGGTCCGCTCGGCTCGCTCCCCCACCCTGAGGGGCTCGACGAACTGGCAGCGACCTCCGGCGAACATCCGCTGCCGGTCCGGGATCGGCGGCAGGAAGTGCCCGTTCGCGGGGTGTCCGTCCGTTCCGAGCTCGGTCTGGCCCGGCCACTGGAGGAAGTAGAACCAGTGCCACAGCGGAGGCAGCGGACCCCCTGACGACGCCGCGGGTTCGGGCAGGTCCAGCATCGCCGACACCGCCGCCGTTTGCTCGGGCAGCAACGAGTCCTCGTCGGTCACGGGCCCTGGAGCCCAGGACTTCACATGTTCCTCGAGCGTGCTTGCTGGATTCTCCACTTCAAACCTTCCGTTGTCCTGAACCGCGCCTACCGAAACAAGCGGGTCACGTGCTGTCGCCGCGCTTGACCGCGTTGAGCAGCAGCTGGGCGACGTCGACGACCTCGACGGACTCGCCTGCGACCTGCTCCGACTTCCGGGTCGTGACGCCGTCGGAGAGCATCACCTTGCAGAACGGGCAACCGGTGGCGA
>NZ_JASAOF010000040.1 GCF_029952525.1 Saccharopolyspora ipomoeae | reverse complement strand
AGAAGGTCATCGCCACCGCCTTCGCCGACCTCGGCTTCGACGTCGACGTCGGCCCGCTGTTCCAGACCCCCACCGAGGTCGCGCGCCAGGCCGCCGAGGCCGACGTGCACATCGTCGGGGTCTCCAGCCTCGCCGCCGGGCACCTCACCCTGGTCCCCGCGCTGCGCGAGGAACTGGCCGCGATCGGCCGGGAGGACATCATGATCGTCGTCGGCGGCGTCATCCCGCCCGCCGACTTCGACGCCCTCCGCCAAGCCGGGGCCTCGGCGATCTTCCCGCCCGGCACCGTCATCGCCGACGCCGCGTCCGGGCTCCTCGACGAACTCCGCGACCGACTCGAACACTGATGCCACGCACGATCGACATCCACGACTACGCCAAGGGCGTCGTGGACGGCTCGCGCACCAAGCTCGCCCAGGCCATCACGCTGGTGGAGTCCACCCGCGCCGACCACCGCGCGCTCACGCAGGACCTGCTCACCGAGCTGCTCCCGCACAGCGGCGGGGCGCACCGGATCGGCATCACCGGTGTGCCCGGCGTGGGCAAGTCGACGTTCATCGAGGCGCTGGGCTCGATGCTCACCGAGCAGGGGCATCGGGTCGCGGTGCTGGCGGTGGACCCGTCGTCGACGCGCAGCGGCGGCAGCATCCTCGGCGACAAGACCCGGATGGGCCGGCTGGCCTCGGACCCGTCGGCGTTCGTGCGGCCCTCGCCGTCGGCGGGCACGCTCGGCGGGGTCGCGCGCGCCACGCGCGAGACGATCCTGCTGATGGAAGCCGCCGGGTACGACGTGGTGCTGGTGGAGACCGTCGGCGTCGGGCAGTCCGAGGTGACGGTGGCCGGGATGGTCGACTGCTTCCTGCTGCTGTCGCTGGCCCGCACCGGTGACCAGCTGCAGGGCATCAAGAAGGGCGTGCTGGAGCTCGCCGACATCATCGCGGTCAACAAGGCCGACGGCGAGCACGCGACCGAAGCGAAGAAGGCCGCCCGCGAACTCCGCGGCGCCCTGCGCCTGCTCACCCCGGTCAGCTCCTCCTGGACGCCCCCGGTCCTCACCTGCAGCGGCTTGCAGTCCCTGGGCCTGGACACCCTCTGGGACCAGATCCGCCAGCACCACGAAACCCTCTCGGAAACCGGCGAACTCGCGGAAAAACGAGCCCGCCAGCAGATCGAGTGGACCTGGTCCATGGTCCGAGACCAGCTCATCTCCGACCTCACCCACGACCCCGAGGTCCAATCCCTCCTCCCCACCCTCGAATCCCAGGTCGCCGAGGGCACCCTCCCCCCGGGCCAAGCAGCCCAAACCCTCCTCAACACCTTCCGCAGAACCTGAACCGCCTCCGCGACCGGCACCCTCCCGCGTTCAGATCCCCGATTACTCCGGTATTCGGGTTTCTGATTACGGGAGTTTTCCGGGTTGGACACGGAATACCGCCGTAATCGGGTACCCGAATACCGGAGTAATCGGGTCACCCCGGCGTGGCCCCGGGCGAAGGTTCGGGCGGGGACGGGCCGATACTGGGTGGGACAGGACGTCGTGTCGGGTGAGTTGGGACGGTGAGCGCATGCGGATCAGCGTTGATCCGGACTCCGAGGTACCTCCCTTCGAGCAGGTGCGGTCGAGCGTGGCCGAGCAGATCAACGCCGGTGATCTGGCGGTCGGCGAGAAGCTGCCCACCGTGCGGGCGCTGGCCGCTGAGCTGGGGATCGCGGCGAACACCGCGGCGAAGGCGTACCGGGAGCTCGAACAGGCCGGGTTGATCGAAACACGCGGCCGAGCAGGCACTTTCGTCAGCGATGCGGGTGATCAGGCTGCCGCGCGGGCCGCCGAGGCCGCGGCGACCTACGCGCAGATCACCCACGCGCTGGGCATCCCCAAGAACGAAGCGCTCGCGATCGTGCAGGCCGCGCTGAAGGTCTAGGGCTGTCGGGGCGTGCCGCGGAGCCGCATCCTCTTCCACCGCCCCGGCAACCCGCACCGCTGCGCCTCAGGGCCTTCGCGGCGAGCACGCCGCCGGGACGCCACGCACTCCAGGAGCGGGAATCCGGCTCAGGTTCCGCTGAGCGGAGCAACCACGAAGCAGCACTCAGCCGACCTCGCGCTGCAGGGCTCGCATCGTCGTGATCTCGTCCTGCTGGGTGACCAGGGCGTCCTGGGCCATCTCGTGGACCTGCTCGTCGCGGCCGGTGGTGAGCAGCTGCGTCGCCATCGTCAGCGCGCCCTCGTGGTGGGCGATCATCAGCTGCAGGAACAGCCGGTCGTAGTCGGCGCCGCGCGACGCCGCGAGCTGGGCGAGCTGCTCGGGCGTGGCCATGCCCGGCATCGTCGCGTGGTCGTGCCCCGCGTGCCCGGAGTGCCCGGCACCGCGACTGCTCAGCCAGCCCCGCATCATCCCGATCTCCGGCGCCTGCGCGCCGCCGATGCGATCCGACAGGGAGCGCAGCTTCGCGTTCTGCGCGCGCTCGGGCGTCAGCGCCGTCATCTCCACGGCCTGCTCGTGGTGGGCGATCATGTTCCGCAGGTAGTCGACCTCGACCTGGCTCGCCCCGCCCCGATCCGGCTCGGCGCCGGCCACCACATGCGGCTCGTCCCCCGGCGCGCCCGGCAGCACGACCGGCGGCCCGGCCGGGGCCTCGGGCTCCCCCGAGCACCCCGCCACCACGCCCGCGACCAGCAGCATTCCCAGCACCGACGTTCGCGTCATTTCCGCCCCCTCTGGGAAAACCGTGAAAAAACCGCCGAAAAAGCCTATTCCAGCCGTAATCCGGCAACACGATACTGGGTGAACGCGGTCGACCGAAACCGCTGTCGGCGGCTGCCCCGGAAGCGGCCACGACATCCGAACCAGGGGGTGGATCGGCTTTGTTCACTCACTCGACCGGCCGGAAACGCGTGCTGGGAGCCGCGATCGGGGTGCTGGCGCTGAGCCTGTCGCTCGCGCCCGCGACCGCCGCGACCCCGCCGAGCGACGGCCCCGAGCAGTACTCCGCGCAGCAGGTCGCGGCACCGAACTCCGAGATCGACAAGAGCGAGAACGTCGACCACGTCGCGAACCTGCCCAAGCAGGCCCCGTTCAACACCCTGGAGGCCTACGGCACGGACATCGCGTTCAAGCAGGACATCGCCTACGTCGGCAACTACGACGGCTTCGTCGTCTACGACATCGCCAACCCGAAGAAGCCCCGCATCATCACCCAGGTCCAGTGCCCGGGCGGCCAGGGCGACATGTCGGTGTCGGGCGACCTGCTGTTCGTCTCGACCGACTACCCGCGCAGCAACAACACCTGCACCAGCGAGGAGACCGACGCTGCCGACCCCAACGGGTGGGAGGGCATGAAGGTCTTCGACATCAGCGACCCCGCCAAGCCGCGCTACGTCTCGGCGATCGCGACCGACTGCGGTTCGCACACCCACACCCTCGTGCCGGACAAGACGGGCGAGAACGTCTACCTCTACGTCTCGTCCTACGGGCCGAAGGCGGAGTTCCCGAACTGCCAGCCGCCGCACGACAAGATCTCCATCATCAAGGTGCCGCTGGCCGATCCGGCCTCGCCGCAGCTGGTCGACGCCCCGGTGCTGTTCCCGGACGGCGGCAACCCCGGTGCCCCGGACGGCATCAGCGAGACCACCGGCTGCCACGACATCACCGTGTTCCCCGCCAAGGACCTCGCGGCGGGCGCGTGCATGGGTGACGGCGTGCTGTTCGACATCTCCGACCGCGAGAAGCCGCGCGTGATCAACCAGGTCCGCGACGACACCAACTTCGCGTTCTGGCACAGCGCCACCTTCAACAACGAGGGCACCAAGGTCATCTTCACCGACGAGCTCGGCGGCGGTGGCGCGGCGACCTGCAACGAGGCCACCGGCCCGGTGCGCGGCGCCAACGGCATCTACGACATCACCGGCTCGGGCGCGGACTCGAAGCTGGAGTTCAAGAGCTACTACAAGATCCCGCGGCACCAGGCCGACACCGAGAACTGCGTGGCGCACAACGGATCGCTGATCCCGGTCGCGGGCGGGGACTTCATGGTCCAGGCCTGGTACCAGGGCGGGATCTCGGTGTTCGACTTCACCGACTCCACCAAGCCGCAGGAGATCGCCCACTTCGACCGCTCGGCGTTCAACCCGAACGAGCTGCAGCTGGCGGGATCGTGGTCGGCGTACTACTACAACGGCCACATCTACTCCAGCGGCATCCAGGAGGGCCTGGACGTCCTCGACCTGCGCGATCCGCGCACGGACTCGGCCAAGAAGGTCCGCTACGAGGAGTTCAACCCGCAGACCCAGCCCGTCTACGAGAACTAGCACCAGCCCCGAACGCCCTCGCCGCGCTCCGCGGCGGGGGCGTTCGGCGTTTCAGACCAGGAAGGCCGGGACGTCGAAGGACAGCATCGGGGAGCCGAAGAGCGGGCCCGCGACGACGGCGCAACCGATGTCCTGCCAGAGGGCGAGCTGCTCCTCGGTCTCGACGTGGTCGACGCAGAGCCGAACACCGCTCATCAGCGGGATCAGGCCGCGCAGGGCCTGGATCTCGGGCGTCTCCGGCGACTCCGCCGCGTGCACCAGGCGGACGACCTCCTCGGACAGCCGCACCGAGTCCACCGGCAGCTCGCGCAGCAACCGCAGCTCGCCGGGAGATCCGGTGAAGTCGTGCAACGACGCCTCGATACCGCGAGCCCTCAGGTGCCGCAGGTTCTCCCGAGCTTCCTCGTTCTCGCTGATCGCGGCGATCGGCATGCACAGCCGCAGCAGGCCCGGGTCGAGCTCGGACTCGTCGAGGACCTTGTGCACCACCGCCGCCAGGTCGGGATCACGCCCCTGGTTCGGGCTCAGCGCCAGCGACAGGGACACCCGGTGCCCGTCGGCGCGCCACTCCCCCAAGTGCTGCCAGGCGGTCTGCAGCATCCAGTCCCGCATCGCCAGCGTGACCCCGGAGCGCTCCGCCAGCCGCGTGCAGTCGGTGTGCTCGATGACGCCGAAATCGCCCGTGTCCCAGCGGAACTCGGCCTCCATCGTGCAGAGACCGCGGTCGGGCAACCGGATCGACGGCCGGTAGACGACGTCGAACTCGCCCATCTCCAGGCCGCCCGGCATGATCGCCGCGAGCTGGCTCTCCTCGCGCTCCTCCGGTGCCAGGTCCGGGTCGAACAGCGCCCACTGCCGCTTGCCCGCGGCATCGGCGCGCCGCAGCGCGACGTCGGCGGCCCAGAGCATGTTCGCCGCGTCGGCCTCGCCGACCGTCCGCTGCACCACGCCGATGCTGGCGGTGGCCGCGATACCGCGACCGCCGACGTAGACGGGTTCGGCGAGCATCTCGTTGATCAGCTGCGTCATCACCGGCACCGACGGGGTGTCGGGCTGCTCCCAGACCAGCAGCGCGAACTCGGTGCCGCCGTAGCGCGACACCAGCGCCTCCTCGTCCTCGACGAGGTGCTCCAGCCGGCGCGCGACGGTGCGGATGAGCTGGTCGCCGACGGCGTAGCCGAGCCCGTCGTTGATCAGCTCGAAGCCGTCCAGCCCCAGCTGGTACAGCGCCAGCCGCGCGTCGCGGGGCAGGTTGACCAGCGCCGCCTCCAGCCGGGTGTGGAAGAAGCCCCGGTTCGGCAGGCCGGTGAGCGCGTCGTGCAGCGCCTGGTGCTGGAAGCGGTCCTGCAGCAGGTGCAGCTCGGTGATGTCCTCGACCATCGTGACCACGCCGCACGGGGTCCCGTCGGCGCCGTGCAGCACCGACACGCCCAGGAAGCACCAGGCGGCCTCGCCGTCGGCGCGCACCAGCCGCTTCCGGTCGCTGATCCGCGTGGCCCTCGCGCCCTCGACGAGCTCGCGGTAGGAGGCGCTCAGGTACTCGGCGTCCTCGGGGTGGAAGAGCCGGTCGATGCACATCGGCGCCAGGTCGTCGGCGTGATACCCCAGCACTCGCTCGAACGCCGGGTTGACCTGCACGAACCGGCCTCGGAGGTCGGTGATGGCGACGCCGATCGGGGTGGAGGTGAACACCTCGCTGAAGCGGGCCTCGCTGGCCTTGAGCTCCCGGTCGGTCTTGAGCTTGGAGCTCAGCAGCGCCTTGTTCAGGGTCTCCTGCTGGGCGAAGGTGTTCTCCCGGTCCGCGGCGGCGTACCCGGCGGCGACCTCGGTGAGCACCGACAGCAGCGCGTCGACCTCGACGCCGTCCGAGAGCAGCGCGTCCTGAAGGATTCTCAGGCTCACCGACAGGCTTTCCTCGCCGGTGGCCCGGATCTCGACGAGCCGAGAGCCCACGACGCGCCCGACCTCGGCGGCCTTCTCGGTGTCGGCGAGCGCGACGACGATCTGGTCCAGCAGGTCCGCCAGGGACTTCGCGACGTCCTCGCGCGGGAGGGGGAGGTAGGAGGTGGTGCTCAGCTCTGCGGCCCAGCGGCGCGCGACATCATCGCGCCACACGGTTTCCGGAGGTAGCCCGTCCGGATCACCCTCGGTCATCTCACCCGTCCGTCAGCGTCAGCCCGGCGAAGCGAATAGGTCCGCGCACCTCCCCGGCGGCGCGCACCCGCACAGGATACCGGGCGCGCACCACAGCGGAGTCACGACGGCCGCATCAGGATCGATCAACCTGATGACCTCAGTGGGCCTCTTCCAGGGTTTCGCCGTCGGCGACCAGGGCGTCGAGCATCGCGGTGTCGTCCTCGTCGAGGACCAGGGTGGCGGCGGCGGTGTTCTCCTCCAGGTGCTCGACGGAGGAGGTGCCCGGGATGAGCAGGATGTTGGAGGCGCGGTGCAGCAGCCAGGCCAGCGACACCTGGGCCTGGGTGGCGCCGTGCTTGTCGGCGACGGACTTGAGCGCGTCGTCGCCGCGCGCCCGGCTGTCGGCGAAACCGGAGCCCAGCGGGAAGAACGGGACGAACGCGACCTCGGCCTCGGTGGTGGCGCGCAGCAGCGCCGCCGAGGTGCGGTTGACGACGTTGTAGAGGTTCTGCACCGAGGCGATCGTGGTGATCGACCGGGCCTCCTCGAAGTGGTCGAGCTCCACGTTGGACAGTCCGACGTCGCGGATCAGCCCCTGTTCCTTCAGCTCGTGCAGCGCGCCCACCTGGTCGGCGAAGGCGATGCCGTCCTGCGGTCCCATGTCGCGCAGGTAGACCAGGTCGAGGACGTCGACCTTGAGGCGGCGCAGGTTGTCGTGGACCTGCGCGCGCAGCGCGTCGGGGTGGTTCAGCGGCAGCCAGTTCACCTTGTCGTCGCGGTAGGCGCCGATCTTGGTGGCCAGCACCAGGTGCGCGTCGTAGGGGTGCAGCGCCTCGGCGATCAGCTCGTTGACGACCCACGGCCCGTAGAAGTCGCTGGTGTCGATGTGGTCGATGCCGAGCTCGACGGCGCGCCGCAGGACCGCCAGCGCCCGGTCGCGGTCGGCGGGCGGGCCGAAGACGCCCGGCCCGGCCAGCTGCATCGCGCCGAACCCGACGCGGTTGACCGTCAGGCCCGCGTCCAGCGGGAACTTGCCACCCAGAGCATTCGCAATCGTCACGCCGCGATGCTGCTAGAAAACCGACCACGCGGCAAGAAATGGTGCCGATCCCCACCTACACCTGAGGCATCAGCAGCAGCCAGAAGCCACCGACCAGCAGGGACGCCAGCCCGAACAGGTACCACAGGAACATCCACGCTCCCCCGGCCACGCCGGTCAGCCGGGCCAGCTGGTCGGCGTCGGAGTCCCCGGCCCGCCCGCGCCGGCGCTTGCGACCGAGCTCGCTGATCGGCCGGATCCCGCCGATGAGCAGGAACCAGCACAGCAGCGCCGCGCACAGCGCCTGCCACGACG
This sequence comes from Saccharopolyspora ipomoeae, assembly GCF_029952525.1. Taxonomy (GTDB): domain Bacteria; phylum Actinomycetota; class Actinomycetes; order Mycobacteriales; family Pseudonocardiaceae; genus Saccharopolyspora; species Saccharopolyspora ipomoeae. Next base: position 7,042 of record NZ_JASAOF010000040.1, on the reverse strand, counting down.
GGCTCGCCAGCCACGACACCGCGCCGAGCGCACCACCGGTGACCACCACCGACAGCACGCCGTAGGCGTTGCGCACCGCGAGCAGCATCAGCGCGAGCAGGACGATGCAGCCCCACAGCATCCAGCTCTCGCGGTCGGATGTGACCAGCCACGCGCCGGCCAGCCCCAGCAGCGACACCGCGGGATAGCCCGCGACCAGCGTGAACACCATGCCGGGGCCGTGCGCGCGGCCGGTGGAGACGGTCAGCCCGGAGGTGTCGGAGTGCAGCCGGATGCCGTTGAGCTTGCGGCCGCTGAGCAGCGCCACGACGGCGTGCCCGCCCTCGTGGGCGATGGTCACCACGTTGCGCAGGGGTAACCAGGTGCCGCGGTGGAGCACCAGGACGAGCGCGATCACCCCGGCGATCAGCGCCGCGACGTTGCCGGAGTCGAGCAACCGCGCGGTGGCGTTGCGCACCAATTCGTCCACACCAGATCCGAACTACTAGAGGCCGTTTCGCGGCCCAACCCTAGCGGTCACCGGAAGTAGTTCGGTACGTCCAGGACTCCTCCTGCGGCTTCGAACTCGTCGCGGACGGCGGCTCGGAGGTCACCGTCCGCGAGGTAGTCCACTGTGGTCAGCGCGAGGCCGACGGCGCCGTCGATCACCGCCGCGTCTCCGGCCTCGGAACCCGCTGCGGCGGCGAAACCTTCGGTGTGCAGCGAGAGGTTCGCGTCGCCCAGTCCGATCATCGGGTGGATCGCGGGCATCCGGAAGCTGAGGTTCCCCAGGTCCGTCGAGCCGGTCAGGTAGTCGGGGACGACGCCGCGCGGCAGCGAGGTGCGGCCGCGCCTGCTCTGGTGCCCGGCCCACCGGGCGGCGAGGGTGTCGTTGTGCCGGATCGGCAGGTAGGCGGGGTTGTGGTCCCAGTTGAGCTCCACGCCGCAGCCGGTCATCTCGGCCGCCCCGCGCGCGATCGACTCCACCCGCCGCGCGAGGTCCTGCAGCGAACCGGGTTCGGCCGAGCGCACGTAGAACAGCGCTGCGGCCCGGTCGGGAACGACGTTGGGGCGCTTGCCGCCATCGGTGATGACGCCGTGCACGCGGTCGGTGGACGGCATGTGCTGGCGCATCGCCGCGATGCCCTGGTAGGCCGCCACGACCGCGTCGAGGGCGTTGCGGCCCATGAACGGCTGGGCGGAGGCGTGCGCGGCCACCCCGTGGAAGACGATCTCGACCTGCCTGCGGCCGAGGAACGGGTGCGCGGCGATGTCGTGCGAGAACGGGTGCAGCATCACCACGGCGTCGACGTCGTCGAAAACCCCCGCCCTGGCGAGGTGTTCCTTGCCGCCCCCGCCCTCCTCGGCCGGGGTGCCGACGAGGCTGACCCGGCCACCGGTGCGCTCGGCGACCGGGGCCGCGGGGTTGTGGACCGCTGAAGCGGCGGTGTTCTGGACCGCTGAAGCGGCGGGGTCCAGGACCGCTGAAGCGGCGGGGTCCAGGACCGCTGAAGCGGCGGCGAGGAACCCGCCGACACCGGCCGCGCAGATGATGTTGTGGCCGCAGCCGTGCCCGATGCCGGGCAGCGCGTCGTACTCGGCCAGCACCGCCACGTGCGGACCGCCGCTGCCCACGCCCGCGCGCAGCGCGGTGTCCAGACCGCCGACGCCGACCTCCACGTCGTGCCCGAAGCCCCGCAGCAGCTCGGCGACCCGGGCGACCGAGCGGTGCTCGGCGTAGGCCTCCTCCGGGTGCGCGTGCAGGTCGTGGCTCAGCGCCAGCAGGTCGTCGCGGTGCTCGGTGACCCACCGCTCGGCCGCGGTCAGCAGCGCCTCGTCGGCGCCGGCGTGCGCGGAGCGCAGGGGTTCGGCCGTCGCCACGGCCTTCTCGGTGGCCGCGGCGACCGCGCGCAGGTAGGACTCGTCGGGCTGAACGGGCTGCATCACACCCCGACTCTAGGCCGCCGGTTGAACGGCCACATCACTCCGAGGTAACCGGTTCCAGCACCCGGTGCGCCAGCAGCGTGCCGCCGACCACGGCGGCCGGGATGACCAGCAGCTGCAGCACGGGGACCAGGCACAGCAGGTAGGCGGGCAGCCCGAAGCCGAGCGTCATCGCCTTGTGCTCGCGCAGCGCGCGGTGGCGTCGGCCGAAGGCCAGGCCGCGCCGCTGGAACACCAGCCCCACCATCTCCAGGCTGATCACCCACGCGCCGAACAGCGCGCCCAGCACGACCCCGGCGATCTGGCCCGCGACCGGGATGAACCCGATGATCAGCAGCACGACGGCGCCGACCACCGCCACGGCGACGAGCTTGAGCGAGTCCCGGACGCCCCGGCCGAGCTGGCGGGCGAAACCGGCGCCGTCGTCGGAGGTGTCCAGCCCCAGCTGCTCCTCGGCCTTCTCCGCGATGTGCTCGTAGAACGGTCCGCCGATGAGCAGGGTGAGCGCGATGAACGAGATCGACCCCAGCACGGCGGCGGCGCCGACCAGCGCCGCGCCGAGCAGGATCCGCAGCCCCTTGCGGGCGAACTCGGCCCAGCCGTCGGCGAACGGCGTCATCCAGGTGGTCAGGTCACCGCTGAAGTAGATCAGCGTCCCCAGGGTTCCCAGCAGCAGCAACGCGCTGATCAGAGCGGGGATGGCACCGAGCAGCAGCAGTCTCGGGCTGCGCAGGATGATGCCCAGACCGGAGCCCAGTGCGCGGATTCCGGCGGCGAAGGAACTCATTGCGTCCACTCCCGTGATCGGCGATCTTGATCCACCGTACTGGAAGGTCGGTGAGCGGTTTCACCGATCGACCAGGAGTTGATCGAGGGTGAGTTAGGTTAGCCTCTCTTGGGCTACAGCTTCGGGTGAACCGCCCGGAACCGGACGATGAAGGACTTCGGCTATGACTCCTCCCCCCAGCGTGATCGGCCGTCGGGGCTTCCTGGCGGGCGCGACCGGCCTCGTTGCGGCGGGCCTGGCCGCGTGCAGCGGCGGCGCCACGAGCCCGGGCGGGGCCACCCCGTCCGGCCCCGGGTTCCCGGTGCGCATCCCCAACCGCTACGGCGCGGCCGACATCCAGGCGGCCCCGCAGCGCGTGGTCAGCCTGGGCATCACCGATCACGACGTGCTGCTGCCGCTGGGCGTCATCCCGGCCGGTCTGACCCAGTGGGGGCCGTGGGACAGCGGCGTCGGACCGTGGGTCGAGCCGATGCTGGGCGGGCAGCGGCCGAAGGTCTTCGGCAGCGAGGTCGACGTCGAGGGCGTCATCGCCCTGGCACCCGAGGTGTCCCTGGCGGTGCAGAGCGCGCTGACGCAGGAGCAGTACAACCGGCTGATGAGCTTCGCCCCGGTGGTGGCGCAGCCGCCGAACTCCATCGACTACGGCGTCAACTGGCGCGTGCAGGCCGAGACCATCGGCCAGGCCCTCGGCAAGCAGGCCGAGGTCGCGAGGCTCCTGGAGCAGACGCAGGCGCGCATCGACGAGACCCGCAGGGCCAACCCGGTTTTCGAGGGCAAGACGCACGTCGTTGTCCGCACCGACGCCGCGGGCACCTACGCCGCCTACACCAAGCAGGACGCCCGCACGGCGCTGCTGGAGCAGCTGGGCCTGCGGCTGTCACCGGCGATCGAGGGCATGGACAGCGGCGGCAAGTTCAACGTCAAGGTCAGCAAGGAGCAGGTCTCGCTGCTCGACGCCGACGTCGTCATCGTCACCACGGCCAAGGCCAACGACGTCGAAGCGGTCCGCGACGACCCGCTGCTCAACAACCTCCCGGCGGCCAAGCGCGGGTCCCTCGTCCTCCTCGACGACTACGACCTCACGATGGCCCTGGGCTCGGCGACGGTGTCCAGCATCCCCTTCGCCCTCGACCACCTCACCCCGAAGCTCCTCGACGCCCTCAGCTGAGGCGGTCCCGGGGGATTCGACGCGGCGGTCGAATCCCCCGGCCGCGTCAGGCCTTGAGGGTGTCGACTAGGTCCGCCCACGGCTTCCAGGGGCTGTCCGGCTCCGGCTGGTGCGCGGTGCGCATGTCGCCGTCGCGGCCGACCGCGAACAGCGTGCAGGCGCCGTCCGGTCGGCTGATGGCGACCGGGTCTCCCTCCAGCTCGCCGCCCAGGTCGGTCCACGCGGTCCAGCCGCCGTGCGCCACCTGCTGCTCGGCGGTGTGGACCGCGCCCGAGGTGTCGCGGACGAAGACCTCCAGGCGCCCGTTGGGGTTCAGGCCGACGGCCGGGGTCCCGGTGAAATCGCCGCCCAGGGCCGACCAGCTCCCGCCCTCGCCGGGCCGTTCCAGGCAGTAGAGCTGCTCGTCGTCGCCGACCGCGAACAGCACCGTCACGCCGTGGGCGAGGGTGACCACCACCGGGTCCCCGGCCATGCTGCCGCCCAGGCTCTTCCAGTCCGACCAGCCCGCGCCCGCCGTGCCCTGCTCGGACATCACGACCTCGCGCCGGGCGTTGCGGGCGAACACCGACACGGCCCCGTTGGGCCCGAGCGCCACCGCCGGGCGGCCGATCAGCTCGCCGCCGTGGTCGTCCCAGTCGGTCCAGTGCCCGCCGCGACCGGCCTGCGCGGCGCTGTGCAGCGTGCCGTCCTGACCGACCGCGTACAGCGCGATCGCCCCGTCCGGCCGCAGCACCGCCACCGGGTCGTCGGTGATCCGGCCGCGCAGCCCGATCCACGGACCCCACTTGGCGCCCTGCTTCGGGCAGGACGAGGTGATGACCTCGCCGTTGTCGTCGCGCACGAAAACCGCCATCCCGCCGGACGGTTCGCGCACCGCCACCGGACGACCTGCGGGCTCGCCACCGATGCCCAGCCAGCCGACCCAGTCACCACCGGGCTCGACCTGCCACGCCGTGACGACCTCCCCGGACAACGACGTCGCGAACGCGGACAGCGCCCCGTCCCGGCCGGGCAGGATCCCGGTCCCGAACACGGCGGGCACCACGGGCTCCGGCGCAGGAGGCGGGGTCGGGGCAGGCGGCGGCACCGGCGGTCGACCCTGCTGCGGAGGCGGCGGATTCGGACCGGGCGGAGGAGCGCTCACACCGCGCGCTGTCTCGTCGATGAGCCGACGGGCCTCCGCCTCGCGCTGGTCGTAGCGCTCCGGGTGCGCGGAGTCCTGCACGTCCTGCGCGAGCTCTCCCGCGCTGCGCCGGTTGTTCTCGCGCTCCTTCTTCAGCGCCGCTTCGAAGAACTTCGTCGCCGCGTACCGCACGTCCATCAACTGCTGCGGCGTTCCCCACCACTCCGGACGCTGCTGGAAGACACCGAGCGAAGTGCTGTGCCCCCAGTTGAGGTTCGACATCTGGGACTCGACCAAGCCCGTCTCGAACGCGGCCAGCATCACGTAGTCGGAGACCTTCATGTGCTTGCCGACCAGGTAGACGATCCGCATCACCGCCGGATCCGGCGGACCCGGGTTCCCGGCACGAGCCGGAGGGCTGTCCGGGATCGGCGGAAGCGGCGGCGGCCCCTGCGGCTGGCCCTGCGGAGGCTGGGGCTGCGGGGGCTGGGGCTGCGGAGCCGGTCCCGGCGGATTCGGCTGCGGGGCAGGATGGTTCATCGCTGCCGACACGTGCGCTCGGAACTGGTTCAGATCGACGTTGCCCGGGTCGATCTTGCCGGTCACGCTCGTCTCCTTGTGCCCCCTGGTGTGCTCGGCGGGAACCCGGAGGTGGCGGAGCACGGCAGCGGTCGCGCGCACTGCCGCGTCGTACTGCTCGCGGGACGGGTGCTGCTCCACGCCCTGGTAGTCCCACTCGAATCCGATGTAGATGTCGTTCCCGCTCCCTGCAGCGGGCATCGGACCGGAGGCCTTGGCTTCACCGGCGTGGTTCGCCCTGCCTGCGGCGACCAGGTGGATGGAGCCGTCCAGCCCGATCAACGCCTGGCACAGCGGTCCTTCCAGGTCGGAGCGGCCGTTGACGCACATGTTGAGCGTCGGCACCGGGTTCTGCGGCGAGGTGCGCGTCGCGGTGTGGTGCTGAAGCACTCCTATGGGCGCCGGCGGCCGTCCCTCGGCGGCGCGGTCGCGCCACCCCTCGGTCTCGTGCACGTTGAGCCCGGCCCCGCGCAGGACGTCGAGCAACCAGATGAGTGGCTGTGCCATTCTTCCTCCCCTTGACCATTCAGGTCGGCTTGGTCAGCCGCCCCAGACGTTGCGGAACGCGGTGGCGTCGACGAGTCCTCCGCGACAGACGGCGCCGCGTCCCCACACCGACTTGATCGCCTTGTCATCGCCGGGCGGCGTGAACTGGAGCGTCTCCGGCTCCACGCACGGCGACTGGTAGATGTCCCAGGTCAGATCCAGCCCTGCGCTCTGGCTCTGCTGGATGGTGATCGTCGGCGGGTTCGCCTGCAGGCGGTTGAGCTCGGTGTCGACGGGCTTGCCCTCGAAGTCCACGAATTGCAGTCCGCCGTAACCGCGGATCTGGCACGGCCGACCGCCGATGTTGGTGACCTTCAGAGTCATGTGCGACCCGTCGGCCTGCGGGTAGTTCGGATCCAGCTGCAGCTGCAACTCCTCGGCGGCGCAGGCCAGGCCGTCCTCGGCCTCGGGCTCCTTCGACCTCGTCGCCGTCTCGGAATCATCCGAAGTGGACTCCGAGGTCTCCTCGGAGCTGCTCGTCCCGCTCTCCTGCGGCGCGGGTTGGGTCACGGTCACCGTCGCCGGTGGCTGCTGGGCCTGCGGGGCCATCTGGCCGCAAGACACGGTCGTCGCGGCAGCTGCGGCGACGACCGCCGCGAGGCGCTTCCCCCTGGTTGTCAACACTTTCGGTCTTGTCCTCCCAGTTGCGTCGGCCTCGAAGGGCCGGAATCCGGGGCGGGAGTCTTCCAAGCGGATCTTGCTCGTCAGGACCGATTAGTTGAAAACGCTGGACAGATCACTGAATCGGCCGAATCAAGTGCTCGGGGTAATCGATGACGCAACCCGATCAGCGGTGTCGGCAATTCATGATCGATTGTTAGCGGCGAGCGAATAGATGAGTGATTCCACTCAGGGGCAAACACTTTTCGGAATGCGAAGAGCGGGCGTTGTCGACCACCCCCAGGGGTCGACAACG
>NZ_JASAOF010000003.1 GCF_029952525.1 Saccharopolyspora ipomoeae | reverse complement strand
TGTCCGGGCAAAAAGGACATTGATCATGGGTGATTATGGCTAAAACTGTCCACTGTCGACCCACCCCGGCACCGACACGGGGGCACCACCACGGGGGTACCGCTGCGTGGCACCGCTCCGGGGGACCGGGGGTCGGTCGTTGTCCGGTCAGGAGTCCGTGGAGCGCAGGGACGAGCCTCGTTCCCAGGGGGCGATGCGGCCCCTGGGCTCGGTGATCTCCGGCAGCACCGACGGTTCCGAGCGGGGCTCGGAGTCCTGCTGCGCGGGCAGCTCGGCGGAGGCCTCGGCGGTCTCCGAAGGCGGTTCCTCGTGCGACTGCTGCTCCGGGACCTCGGCCTCGACCGGGCGCTTCGACTCCTTGCGGAACGACCGGATCGACTTCGTGCGCTTCGACCTCGCCGCCTCCGCCGTCTCCCCGGCGGTCCTCCTCGGGAGGTCCTCCACCGAGTCACCGATCGACCCGCCGTCATCGCCCTGCGGCGACAGCGCACCCGACCCCGCAGCACCAGACCCCGCAGCACCAGACCCCGCAGCACCCGACCCCACAGCGCCAGACCCGACAGCGCCAGACCCGACAGCTCGCGGATCGGGTGCGGACGGGATCTGCGGCGACTCCGACAGCGGCAGCGCCGCGCCGCGCACCGGGCGCTCCAGACCCGCCGCCATCGCCACCGCGCGATCCCACTCCGGGTCGCCGCTGTAGTCCGAGTGCCCCAGCACGCCGGGAACCCAGCGGCGGCACGAGAACGGCCCCCGCTGCGGGTCCGGCAGCCAGTGGTCCCCGCCCAGCACCAGGGCGCCCGTCGGACCCCGCGTCGCCGCGGGCAGCGGGCCTTCGGTGCCGTCGCCGCGCAGGCCGACACCGATCAGCATCCCGTTGTAGACCTGCCGGTTCCAGGTCGTCACGGCACCGCCCAGCGGGTCCGTGCCCCGGCACAGCGACCGCCAGCGGTCGCCCATCGCCCCGGCCAGGTCCCGCAGCGCCGCGTGCGGCACCACACCCGGGAACGCCCTCGGATACGCCCACTGCAGCTGCGAGCCCGCCGTCACCAGGCCGACGCGCTCGCGGTCGGACTCCGGCAACGACTCCAGCAGCCGCGCCGCGGCCACCGCCGCCAGCAGGCTGCCCTGGCTGTGCCCGACCAGGACCACGCGCGTGTTCGGGTCCTTGAGGTGCTCGGTGGCCCGGTCGGCCAGCTCCGGGATCACCTTCAACGCGTAGCACGGCGGCACCACCGGGTGCGCCTCGCGCGGCCAGAACAGCGCCAGATCCCCCAGCACGCCCAGGTAGCGGGCGGTGTCGCGCTTCGTCGCCGCCAGGAACACCATGCGCAGCAACCCGACCGCCAGGCCGGCCAGCGCCACCACGCCGATCGCGCTCAACCACGGCAGCCGCGGCATCCCCGCGAACCGGGCCGCCAGGCTCGCCGCGGTGCTCACCGTCAGCACCCCGGCGATCACCAGGAACAGCTGGTGCGAGTAGCGGCGCTGCAGGTCGGCGATCCGCCACGCGCTCGCGGCCTTGCGCTGGTCCTCCCGACGACCGGCGTGCAGCAGCGCGACCTCGTCCGGGATCGGGTCCTCGTCGTCGCGCCGGAACCGCCGCACCAGCAGCCACGGCACCGCCACCACCAGCGCCACGGCCATGAGCACCACCGCGGTGCCCCAGAAGATCGTCACGTCGTCGAAGGCGGCAGGCAGCAGCAGCGGTGCCGCGCCCGGCGCCCGCGGCACGCTCAACGTCTGCCGGACGCTCAGCGCCAGACCCGCGCCGAAACCGTTGCCCAGCATCGCCGCCAGCATCAGCACCGGCGCCGCCATCCAGCCACCGGCCCACGGCCGCAACTGCTTCGGCTGGGACTTCCACACCGGCCGCGCCAGCAGCGACGCCGGGAGCAGCAGCACCGCGACCGCCACGCAGGTCAGCACCAGCAGCGCGGTCAGCGCGTCGATCGTCGCCCCCGACCCCGGCAGCGGACCCGCCAGCTCGCCCGGCAGCAGCGCCACCGAGGCCAGCAGCACCCCGGCCACCGACATCAGCACCCGCCTGCTGCGGCGGCCCAGCAGCGCGCGGAACAGCTTGCTGGTCTCGCGCATCCCCGCCGGGTCGTCCAGCCCGGCCGTGCCGATCACGGCGACCAGCAGCACCGCGACCGCCACCAGCCACCGCGGGTCCAGGCTGAACGTCAGCGGACCGCCCAGCGCCACCAGCGCCGCCGTGGCCAGCGCGGCCGCCACGTGCAGCGCTCGCAGCGCGGGAGTGTCCGGATCGGACACCACGTTGCCGCCCGGCAGCATCGGCGCCAGCGCCGAGTGCTGCGGGCTGTCGTCCTTCGGCGCCGACACCCGCCAGGACACAGTGGACAGCCGGTGCATGAGCAGCACGACCAGAGCGACCGGGATCAGCAGCACCACCGACCGCAGCACGTCCGCGCCGCGCGCCGCTTCCGGCACGAAGCCGAGGCACCGCGCGCCCGGAGCCAGGCACTGCGAGCCGACCAGGTCCAAGGTGATCACCGTGATCTGCGCGACCATCAGCATCGTCAGCAGCAGCGCGGAGATCCGCATCAACGCGCGCAGCGACGAGCACAGCACCCGGCTGACCGGGTTGTCGGTTCGCGTCGGCGGCAGCATCCAGTGCGCCATGTTGGCCAGCGCGAACGGGAACAGCAGCGCCCAGGTCGCCTTCGCCAGGCCGCCCGAGGTCATCGCGCCCCACACGTAGCCCTCGACGATCCGGGGCACCGAGCGCTCACCGGCGTTGAGCATCGGGCCCGGAACGGGACGGCGCAGCCGGTCGGCGGGACGCATGATGCGCCCCACCCCGTCCCCGGCCACGTCCACCGACGCGACCGAGTCGGTCAGCTCGTCACCGGTGGTGCCGAGGATTCCGTGCACGCGCAGCTCAACGACGCGGGTGTCGGGCCCGGGTACTTGCACAGGGTCCTCCCGAGCAGGTGGTGATCATCGAACGCCGTGGTGATTGTCCATCGCAGATCCACACCTGGCGACCTCTACGCGAACGATTGTGATCGTCACGGCAGGTGATGTCATGATTTTCCGGGGTTTCGCACGGCGGGACCGGCGCGGCGGAAGACGACCCGACCCGCTCCGCTACGGTTCTGCGACGTGGGACGACTCATCGTCATCGAGGGACTGGACGGCGCGGGCAAGCGCACCCTGGCCAGGGGGATCACCGAGGAGCTGACCGCGCGAGGCCGCACCGTCGCCGGGGCGGCGTTCCCGCGCTACACCGAGGACGTGCACGCCGAACTCGTCGCCGAAGCGCTGCGCGGCGAGCACGGCGACCTCGGGTCCTCGGTGCACGGCATGGCCGTCCTCTACGCGCTGGACCGCAGGGGAGCGGCGGACGCGCTGCGCGCCGACCTCGACGCCCACGACGTCGTCCTGCTGGACCGCTACGTCGCCTCCAACGCCGCCTACGGCGCGGCACGGCTGCACCAGCGCGCCGACGGCGAGTTCGTGTCCTGGGTCCGCGACCTGGAGATCACCCGGTTCGGCCTGCCCGAACCCGACCTGCAGATCCTGCTGCGGGTTCCCGCCGAGGTCGCCACCGGGCGGGCCGAGCACCGCGAGCGCACCGAGACCGACCGCCGCCGCGACCGCTTCGAGTCCGACACCCCGCTCCAGCAGCGCTGCGCCGAGGTCTACGCCGAACTGGCCGAGGCCGGTTGGTGGACGCCGTGGGTCGTCGTCGACGGCGCGGCCGACGTGGACTTCGCCGCCCTGGTGGACGAGCACGTCATGCGCTGAGAGCTGAAACCCACACCACACCGACCCTGCTCCATTCGGCGGTATGAGCTCCGCTAATCCGGCGCCGAGTTCGCGACCTGCGACGACACCCGGCGGGTGGATGCACGGGCGCCAAGTGACAAGTGCAACGATGTGGTGCATGAAGGCACGCGTGCTCGTGGTGGACGATGATCCGGCCCTGGCCGAAATGCTGACCATCGTGCTCCGGGGAGAGGGATTCGAGACGGCCGTCGTCAGCGACGGCACCAAGGCGATGCCCGCCTTGCGCGAGCTCAAGCCCGACCTGGTCCTGCTCGACCTGATGCTGCCCGGGATGAACGGCATCGACGTGTGCAAGGCGATCCGCACCGAGTCCGTGGTGCCCATCGTCATGCTCACCGCCAAGAGCGACACCGTCGACGTCGTCCTCGGTCTGGAATCCGGTGCCGACGACTACATGGTCAAGCCCTTCAAGCCGAAGGAGCTCGTCGCCCGGCTGCGCGCCCGGCTGCGCCGCACCGACGCCGAGCCCGCCGAGGTGCTGACCATCGGCGACGTGATCATCGACGTGCCCGGCCACGAGGTCACCCGCGACGGCCAGCCCATCGCCCTGACCCCGCTGGAGTTCGACCTGCTGGTCGCCCTGGCCCGCAAGCCGCGCCAGGTCTTCACCCGCGAGGTCCTGCTGGAGCAGGTCTGGGGCTACCGGCACGCCGCCGACACCCGCCTGGTCAACGTGCACGTCCAGCGCCTCCGCTCCAAGGTCGAGCGCGACCCGGAACGCCCCGAGGTCGTCCTCACGGTCCGCGGCGTGGGTTACAAGGCAGGCCCCCCGTGATCAGCTGACCACCTCGTTCCGGACGTCACCTCGTCTGCAAGGGTCCGATGGGGAGCGTCAGGAGCAAGCGGCGCAGCCGCGAGCCGTGAAGACCACCTTCGCAGCCCGCACCGCCGCGGGTTCTCAGACGTTGCCTGGTGAGGACGCCGGGACGCCGTGTATTGGCATACATCAGGAGCGGCGCCCGGAGCCAGGCGGCGTCTGAGGTTCCGCTACCTGCACCGCTACGCAAAACGAGTACTAGCAGCCTTGAGGTCGCCGTGAGCGTGTGGACTCGACAAAGCCGCTGGGTGCGGTTGTTGAGCAGTCGTGTCCGGGAGGAGACGCGCACCCGCTGGCACCGGTTCGAGGCCATGTGGCGGCGCTCGATGCAGCTGCGCGTCGTCGTCAGCACCCTCGCGCTATCGCTGGCCGTGGTGATCGTGCTGGGCATGGTGCTGCAGTGGCAGATCACCTCGCAGCTGCTGGACTCCAAGGAGCAGGCCGCGATCTCGCAGGCCGAGTACAGCCTGCCGATCCTGGAGCGCGAGCTCACCGCCGTCGACCCCAACTCCGACAGCGTCGCCGAGCAGCTGCAGGCCGCCCTGAACCGGCTCACCACCTCCTCGTCCGGCCAGTCCACCACCGAGACCGTCGCCGGAGCCTTCACCCCCGTCCTCGTCGACGGCCGGGCACCCGGTGAGCGCAGCAAGCAGCCCGCCGCCGGACCCGTCGAGGACGTGCCCGAGGACCTGCGCGGCTTCGTCGAGCGCGGCCAGCTCGCCACCAAGATCTACACCGTTCAGCGCGAGACCGGCCCCGTCACGATGGTCATCGTCGGCACCCCGGTCTCCAGCGCGACCCGACCGCTGCAGATCTACCTGCTGTTCCCGCTCACCGCCGAGCAGACCACCCTCGCCGTCATGCAGCGAACCCTGCTGGTCAGCGCCGTGGTGCTGCTGGCGCTGCTCGGCGCGATCACCAACCTGGTCACCCGCCAGGTGGTGCGCCCGGTCCGGCAGGCCGCGCAGATCGCCGAGCAGCTCGCCGAAGGCGACCTCGACAAGCGGATGCGGGTGATCGGCGAGGACGACGTGGCCCGGCTCGCCGAGTCGTTCAACGAGATGGCCGACAGCCTCAAGCAGCAGATCACCCAGCTGGAGGAGTTCGGCCAGCTGCAGCGCCGCTTCACCTCCGACGTCTCGCACGAGCTGCGCACCCCGCTCACCACCGTGCGGATGGCCGCCGACGTGCTGCACGCCTCCCGCGAGGAGTTCCCGCCCGGCCTGTCCCGCTCCACCGAGCTGCTCGTCGACGAGCTCGACCGGTTCGAACTGCTGCTGGCCGACCTGCTGGAGATCTCCCGCCTCGACGCCGGCGTCGCCGACCTGGCCGCCGGGGAGCTCGACCTGCAGGAGATCACCACCCGCGCCGTCGAGTCCGTGCGCGCCATCGCCGAGACCAGCGGCGTCGAACTCCGCGTGCACCCGCCCGCCGACGGCACCGACCTGCACATCGTCGCCGACGCCCGCCGCGTCGAGCGCATCATGCGCAACCTCGTCGCCAACGCCATCGACCACGCCGAGGGCGGCCCGGTCGAACTGCGCTTCGGCGGCAACGAGCAGGCCGTCGCCGTCACCGTTCGCGACTACGGGGTGGGCCTGCGCAGCGGTGAGGCCGAGCTGGTGTTCACCCGCTTCTGGCGCGCCGACCCGTCCCGCAACCGGCGCAGCGGCGGCACCGGCCTCGGCCTGTCGATCAGCCAGGAGGACGCCCGCCTGCACGGCGGCGAACTCGACGCCTGGGGCGAACCCGGCGAGGGCTCCTGCTTCCGCCTGACGCTGCCCCGCAAGCCCGGCGAGGAAGCCGAGACCAGCCCGCTGTCGCTGCCCAGCACCCGGCGCATCGCCGCGCCCGAGGCGCTGCTGGCCACCGGCGTGGAACGACCGTCCGAATCGGACGGCGAGCAGGAGGTCCGGGACCAGGGCCCGGCCCGGCTCTCCGAAGAGCCCCGGGAGGAGAAGTGATGCGCGCGGCACGCCGGTGGATGGCACTGCTCGTCCTGCTGCTGACGGTGTCGGCCTGCGCGTCGATCCCGGAGAGCTCCGAGCCCAAGGCCGTCAAGGAGGTCGACGGCAGCAACACCACGATCCCGATCAACCCGCCGCCGGACGACATCGACCCGCTGGCGCTGGTGCGCAGCTTCGTCGACAAGGCGGCCTCGCCCGCCAGCAACCACGAGTCCGCCCGCAAGCACCTGGCGCCCTCGATCGAGCGCAACTGGACCCCGCCGCCGGGCATGCTCATCGTCGAGAACGTCGACACCATCCCGGCCACCTCGCCGCAGCCGCTGCCCGAAGGCGTCCAGCTGGTGACGCTGCGCGCCGACCGGGTCGGCAGGCTGCTCGCCGACTCCTCATTCGTGCCCGAGACCGGTGAGCTCACCGTGGACGTGCGGGTGGAGCGCCAGGGCAACGGCCAGTGGCGGATCACCACCCCGCCGCAGGAGATGGTCGTCAGCAAGACCTCGTTCAGCAGCGTCTTCCGCCCGGTCCCGGTGTACTTCCTCGACCACGACCTCAGCGGCGTTGCCCCGGACCTGCGCTACGTCGTGTCGCAACCGGCCACCACGCTGCCGCGCCGGGTCATCGAGCTGCTCACCTCCGGCCCGTCGGAGGGCATGCGGGATGCGATGCGCACCGCGATCCCGCCGGGCGTGCACCCCAAGACCAACACCACCGAAGCCGCCGACGGCGCGCTGGAGGTCAACCTCAGCCAGCTCGGCGAGGTCTCGCCGGAGACCCGCAGGCTGATCGCCGCGCAGGTGGTCTACACGCTCGAAGGCGTCAGCAGCGCGCGCGTCCGCATCAAGGAGGAGGGCATGCCGCTGCTCGCCGACGGCAAGGACCTGCGCCCCACCGACATGGAGAACTACGAGGCCGACAACCTGCAGCGCCCCGACCTGCCGGGCCTGGCCGTCGTCTCCGAGCGGGTGCTGGTGCTCGACCGGCAGGCCAAACCGATCCCCGGACCCGCCGGTTCCGGCGAGTACGACGTGGTGCGGGCCGGACGGTCGCCGCACGGCGGCAAGTTCGCCGCGGTCACCCGGCGGCCCGGTGGCGTGGCGCTGCGCGTCGGCGACTTCGGCGGGCAGCTGGCCGAGCTGCCCACCGCGGGCAACTACATGAGCAAGCCGACCTGGCGCGGCGAGGAGGAGGCCTGGACGGTCGTCGACGGCCGCGAGGTGGTGCGCGCGATGGCCACCTCGGCCGGGTGGGTGCCGCAGACCGTCGACACCCGCGCGCTGCAGGCCGGTCGCCCGATCACCGACCTGCGGCTGTCCCGCGACGGCACCCGCGTCGCCGCCGTCGTCGACGACGAGGTCGTGGTCGCAGGGATCGGTGAGCACGACGGCCGGGCCGTGCTGCAGCGGCCGGTGGTGCTGCGCCCGCCGCAGGACGTGCGGATCACCTCCGTCGAGTGGCGCCAGGACGAGTCGCTGGTCGCGACCACCGACAGCAACAACTTCCCGGTCTTCGACCTGTCGGTGGACGGTTTCCGCTGGGAGCCCTACACGGCCGCCAACCTCGGCCAGCCGCTCACCGCCATCACGGTCGGCCCGGGCGGCCAGGTCGTGGTCGCCGATCGCCACGGGATCTGGCAGTCCCAGGACACCGAGGACGTCTGGTCCCTGCTGGACGTCCCCATCGGCGGCGCCTCCATCCCGTTCTTCCCGGGCTGACGCCCGACACGCGTCGGTGTGTCGGATCGGCGGGAACGTCATGATCGGGGCGTGCTCACCCGCCTGCGCGACGCGCTCTCCGGACTGGCCGACCTGCTGCTGCCGCAGCACTGCGTCGGCTGCGACGTCGCGGGCACCGCGTGGTGCCGCGAGTGCGCGGGCCGGTTGGGCGGGCTGCGGCGCGTCGAGCGGCCGCTGCTCGCCGACGGGCCACCGGTGTTCGCGCTCGGCAGGTACCGGGGTGCCGCCCGCCGGGCGGTGCTGGCCTACAAGGAATCGGGACGGCGCGATCTCGCCGCTCCGCTGGCCGCGCAGCTCGCGGTCGCGCTGCGCTCGATCACCCTGGACCGCGCGCTGCCGGGGGAGTGGTGGCTGGTCCCGGCGCCGTCGCGGGCGATGGCCTCGCGGCGTCGGGGTGGTTCCCACATGGGCCGGATCGCGCGGCACGCGGCCACCGCGCTCACCGCGTCGGGGATGCCGGCCCGGGCCGCGGACTGCCTGGTGACCGCACCGGGCGCGGCGGATTCGGCGGGACTGACCCCGCAGCAGCGCTCCGACAACCTCAACGGCCGCGTGCTGGTGCGCCCGGAACGCCTCCCACCAGCGGGAACGCAGGTAGCGCTGCTCGACGACGTGGTCACCTCCGGTGCCACGGCGGCCGGTTCGGCGGCCGCCCTGAACGCGGCGCGATGTCCGGTTTCGCTGGTGCTCGCGCTGACCGCGACGGCGGGCTGATCTCCCCGGGTGATTCGGCGATACCTGATCGGCCCAGGAACCCGAGCGCCCTCCCGTTCGTTCTCCGGGTATGAGCTGGGTGAACAGTCAGATCGCCACCCTGCGCAGAGCGACGACACTACCTACCCGAACGGGTGAACAACCCGTTCGGCGGCTCTTTTCGGGCACGCCTGGCACTCAGCGTGATCTCGTGCTTTCGGCTGCAAATATCACTCTCGGTGGATGCTTGACTTCGCCCTACCGAGGGGGTGTCACAAATCGATAAACCGAGCTAACGTGGCGAACCAATCCAGCCAACTCGAGGCGGAGGGAAGGAGCGAAAACCATGTCCCTGGCGCCGAAAGCGAGCTGATCTCCCTTTCAAGGCGCCCCCGTGCACACCTCGCCTACGGAGCATGCAAGGAACGGAGGTCGTGAATGGATATCGTCGTCAAGGGTCGTAACGTTCAGGTTCCCGATCACTACCGGGAGCACGTCACCACCAAGATGACCCGGCTTGAGCGGTACAACCGGAAGGCCATTCGGGCGGAAGTGGAACTGTTCCACGAGAAGAACCCCCGCCAGGCCAAGAACTGCCAACGAGTCGAGATCACCCTCAAGGGCAAGGGCGCTCCCATCCGCGCCGAAGCCTGCGCCGGCGACTTCTACGCCGCGCTCGACGCCGCGACGACCAAGCTGGAGAGCAGGCTCCGGCGCATGCACGACCGTAGAAAGGTGCACTACGGACAGCACAACCCCACTTCCGTGGCAGAGGCGACCGCAGCGATGGCCGACCGGCCCGTCGTGACCGGCTCCAGCCCTTCAGGCATGGCCGAAGGCCGGACCGCGCTGCTCGAAGCGCCCCAGGAAGCCCCCGAGCGCACCGCCGAGGTGCCGGGGCAGCGCATGACCGAGGAGGACTACGACTACGCCCCCGGGCAGGTCGTGCGCGAGAAGGAGCACACGGCCAAACCGATGACCGTCGACGAGGCCCTCTCCCAGATGGAACTCGTCGGCCACGACTTCTACCTCTTCGCCGACGCCGACAGCGGCCGTCCCAGCGTCGTCTACCGCAGGAAGGGATTCGACTACGGCGTGATCCGACTCGCCGACGCCTGACCACACAATCCGGGCGGTTCCGCGCTCGTCGCCGGAGAACCCCTCAGGGCGAGTCTGCGCCACGCCCGACCCGCACAGCTGTCCCCCGCGTACGGTGGTTCGCGGGGGACAGCCGCGTGTTGCGGTCCGCCAACGCTGCAGCGGACTACGGCACACCCCCACAGCCAGCTCTAATACGATGGCCACAAAGCGTCCGTGACGGACGCGTCACGATCAGCTAGCGAGGTCGACCGGATGGTCCTGTCCCGACTGCTCCGCGCCGGCGAGGGCAAGATGCTCAAGCGCCTGCGCGCTATCGCAGCGCACATCAACGAGCTCGAAGACACCGTCGTCGGTTTGTCCGATACCGAGCTGCGGGGCAAGACGGACGAGTTCAAGCGCCGCTACAGCGACGGTGAGTCGCTGGACGAGCTGCTCCCCGAAGCGTTCGCCGTCGCCCGCGAAGGCGCCAAGCGCACCCTCGGCCAGCGCCACTTCGACGTGCAGCTGATGGGCGGTGCCGCCCTGCACCTGGGCAACATCGCCGAGATGAAGACCGGTGAGGGCAAGACCCTGACCTGCGTCCTGCCCGCCTACCTCAACGCCATCACCGGCAAGGGCGTGCACGTGGTCACCGTCAACGACTACCTCGCCAAGCGCGACGCCGAGTGGATGGGCCGCGTGCACCGCTTCCTCGGCCTCGAGGTCGGCGCGATCCTCGCCGAGATGACCCCGGAGCAGCGCCGCCAGGCCTACACCGCCGACATCACCTACGGCACCAACAACGAGTTCGGCTTCGACTACCTGCGCGACAACATGGCCTGGAGCCTCGCCGACTGCGTGCAGCGCGGCCACCACTTCGCCGTGGTCGACGAGGTCGACTCCATCCTCATCGACGAGGCCCGGACGCCGCTGATCATCTCCGGCCCGGCCGACCAGTCCTCGCGCTGGTACCAGGAGTTCGCCCGGCTCGCCCCCATCCTCAAGCGCGACGCCCACTACGAGGTCGACGAGCGCAAGCGCACCGTCGGCGTCACCGAGGAGGGCGTGTCGATCATCGAGGACCAGCTCGGCATCGACAACCTCTACGAGGCCGCCAACACGCCCCTCGTCGGCTACCTCAACAACGCGCTCAAGGCCAAGGAGCTCTACCAGCGCGACAAGGACTACATCGTCCGCGACGGCGAGGTGTCCATCGTCGACGAGTTCACCGGCCGCATCCTGGCCGGCCGCCGCTACAACGAGGGCATGCACCAGGCGATCGAGGCCAAGGAAGGCGTCGAGATCAAGGCCGAGAACCAGACGCTGGCCACGATCACGCTGCAGAACTACTTCCGCCTCTACGACAAGCTCGGCGGCATGACCGGTACCGCCGAGACCGAGGCGGCCGAGTTCCACACCACCTACAAGCTCGGCGTGGTGCCCATCCCCACCAACGAGCCGATGGCCCGCATCGACCAGCCCGACCTGGTCTACAAGGGAGAGCCCGCCAAGTTCGAGGCCGTCGCCGAGGACATCGCCGAACGCCACGAGAAGGGCCAGCCGGTCCTGGTCGGCACCACCAGCGTCGAGCGCTCCGAGTACCTGTCGAAGGCGCTCACCAAGCGCGGCATCCCGCACAACGTGCTCAACGCGAAGAACCACCAGCGCGAGGCCGCGATCATTGCCGAGGCCGGTCGCCTCCGCGCGGTCACCGTCGCCACCAACATGGCCGGTCGCGGTACCGACATCGTGCTCGGCGGCAACGTCGACCACCTCGCCGACGCCGAACTCCGCCAGCGCGGCCTGGACCCGGTCGAGAACCGCGAGCAGTACGAGGCCGAGTGGCCCGCCGTCGTCGAGAAGATCAAGGCGCAGGTCGACGCCGAAGCCGACCGCGTCCGCGAGGCGGGCGGCCTCTACGTGCTGGGCACCGAGCGCCACGAGTCCCGCCGCATCGACAACCAGCTGCGCGGTCGTTCCGGCCGTCAGGGCGACCCGGGCGAGTCCCGCTTCTACCTGTCGCTGGGCGACGAGCTCATGCGCCGCTTCAACTCCGCCATGGTCGAGACCGTCATGACGCGCCTGAAGGTGCCCGACGACGTCCCGATCGAGCACAAGATGGTCTCCCGCGCGATCCGCAGCGCTCAGACGCAGGTCGAGCAGCAGAACATGGAGATCCGCAAGAACGTCCTCAAGTACGACGAGGTGATGAACCAGCAGCGCACCGTCATCTACGACGAGCGCCACCGGGTTCTGGCCGGTGAGGACCTGCAGGAGCAGGTCATGCACATGCTCACCGACGTCATCACCGCCTACGTCGACGCCGAGACCTCCGCGGGTTACGCCGAGGACTGGGACTTCGAGAAGCTCTGGAAGGCGCTGGGTTCGCTGTACCCCGTCGGCCTGAGCTGGGAGAAGCTGGTCGAGGAGGACGACGACCTCAGCAAGGAGCACCTGCTGGAGCTCATCGTCGCCGACGCCAAGGAGGCCTACGCCCGGCGCGAGGCCGACGTCGACGGCAAGGTCGGCCCGGGCGCGATGCGGGAGCTGGAGCGGCGCGTGCTGCTCAGCGTCCTGGACCGCAAGTGGCGCGAGCACCTCTACGAGATGGACTACCTCAAGGAGGGCATCGGCCTGCGCGCCATGGCGCAGCGCGACCCGCTGATCGAGTACCGCCGCGAGGGCTTCGACATGTTCGGCGCGATGCTGGACGCGTTGAAGGAGGAGTCCGTCGGCTTCCTGTTCAACGTCCAGGTCGAGGCCGCCGAGCCCGAGCCCGCCGCCGAGCAGCCCGCTGTGCCGGTCTCGGTGAGCCAGGCCGGCAACGGGGTCCCGGAGGTCCCGCAGACGCCGCAGGTCCCGCAGGCGGCGGCTCAGCCCCAGGGAGCCCGCGCCCGGCGCGCCAAGCCCGCCTCGGCGGGCCCGGCGCTGAGCCAGCTCGCCGGTGGCCCCGCCCAGGGCGGCGAGCAGCCCCCGGCCGCGCTGGCCGGTGGTGGCCTGCAGGCTCCCGCCAACCAGCGGCTCAGCTACTCGGGCCCGAGCGAGACCGGCGACGTGCAGACCAACCAGGACGCCGACACCCCCGAGTCCCGGGGCGGCACCCGCCGCGAGCGCCGCGCGGCGGCCCGAGCCGACAACAAGAAGCGCAAGCGCTGACCGTCAGCGATGAGAAAGGCCCCGGACCGATCGGTCCGGGGCCTTTCTCATCTCGGGTGCGGCCAAGAGCCGCCGAGATCACGAGTTGGGGCGCTTGCCGTGGTTGGCCTTGTTCTTGCGCCGGTCCTTCTTCTTGCGCGCGCGCTTGCCCATAAGGCGACTCCCTCGAAAGTCGAGATTCACTCCAGCCCGGTGACCGCGAGTGATCAACTGACACCCGGTCTCCGCTGGGATTTCGAGGTTCCAGTCTGCCATGTCCGATACCTGGCTCCGGCGGGTGGTGGCGCTCGTGGTTTCCTAAGCGGGGGCCGGTGACGGCCGTGACGAGGAGGAAGAATGGCGGGGGAGATCCGCGCAGCCGACCCGGAGGGCCGACTTGTCCACGCTGAGTGACCTTCTCGCCGAGCACACCGGCCTGTCCGGCACCGCTGCCGACCACCTGCAACTCGTGGTCGCCGAGTGGCAGCTGCTGAGCGACCTGTCGTTCGCCGACTTCATCATGTGGGTCCCGATCGGCCCGTCCGAGGCACCGGAGGACCGCTTCCTGTGCGTCGCGCAGGCGCGCCCCACCACGGCGCCCACCGCGCACCCGGAGGACGTCGTCGGCTCCGAGGTGACCCAGGACGACCACCCGCAGCTGCGCCGCGCGGCCCTGGAGGGCCGCATCTGCCGCGAGGAGGACCCGCGCTGGCACCTGGGGGTGCCGGTCCGGCGCGAGACCATCCCGGTGAAGCTGGGCGACGAGATCGTGGCCGTGCTCAGCCGCGACACCAACCTGGCCGTGCCGAGGGTGCCCAGCCCGCTGGAGATCTCCTACCTGGGCAGCGCCGCCGACCTGTGCCAGATGGTCGCCGACGGCACCTTCCCGACCCCGGAACCCGCCCCCGACGTGCACACCAGCCCGCGCGTCGGCGACGGGCTGATCCGCCTGGACAACTCGGGCACGGTCGTGTTCGCCAGCCCCAACGCCCTGTCGGCCTACCACCGCATGGGCCACGCCGCGGACCTGGTGGGCGCGCAGCTGGCGCCGCTGACCCGGTCGCTGCTCAACGACCCGTTCGACGCCGACGAGGTCGCGCAGCGGGTCCGGCGGGCGATGGGCGGCGAGCCGAGCATGCGCATCGAGGCCGAGGCCCGCGGTGCGACGGTGCTGTTCCGCGCGCTGCCGCTGCGCCCGCGCGGTCAGACGGCCGGCGCGCTGGTGCTGGTGCGCGACGTCACCGAGGTCAAGCGGCGGGACCGGGCGCTGATGTCCAAGGACGCCACGATCCGCGAGATCCACCACCGCGTGAAGAACAACCTGCAGACCGTGGCCGCGCTGCTGCGGTTGCAGTCGCGGCGCACCGGCAACAACGAGGCGCGGCTGGCGCTGGACGAGTCGGTGCGGCGGGTCACCTCGATCGCGCTGGTGCACGAGACGCTGTCGATGTCGGTCGACGAGCGGGTCGACCTCGACGACGTGGTGGACCGGGTGATCCCGATGATGAGCGATGTCGCCGTGGCCGAGACCGGGGTGAAGGTCAGCCGCGGCGGGAAGTTCGGCGTGGTGTCGGCCGAGCTGGCCACGCCGCTGGTGATGGTCCTGACCGAGCTGGTGCAGAACGCTTTCGAGCACGCCTTCCCGGAGGGGCAGGGCGGGGAAGTGGTCGTGCAGGCGGAGCGTTCGGCGCGCTGGCTCGACGTCGTCATCTCGGATGACGGTCGTGGCCTGCCGAAGGGATTCTCCCTCGAGCGCGCCGAACGTCTCGGCCTGCAGATCGTGCGGACCCTCGTGGAGTCGGAGCTCCGCGGGTCGTTGAGCTTGCGTGGCCGCGGTCATCAACGTGGTACCGAGGCGGTCTTGCGGGTGCCTCTGAAGTACCGGCGATGACGGCCCGTATGCTGGGCGCCACGCTGATGCGTCGATCGTTCGAGTGACGTCCCAACGCGCCTGGGACGTCGGGCCGATCGAGTCGGTTTCCCGGCCGGGTTCCGGCTACCCCGTCGAGATGGGGAGATCGGCTGGAACGTGCGGGACCGACATCGACGCTGATCGGCCGAGTAGCTACTAGTCGGGGTGGGTCAGTTCACGCTGCGAGGCCGTGTGCGGCCCGGGGCGAGACGGGCGGTCGGTCACCGGGGGTGCGACCGACCTGCCGCGTCTCAGCGAGCTGCTACTCAGGCGTTGGTGCGCGCCCGGGTGCGAGCGTTGCGCCGCTTGAGGGCACGCCGCTCGTCTTCGCTCATGCCGCCCCAGACACCGGCGTCCTGGCCGCTCTCGAGCGCCCACGCCAGGCACTGAGAGGCAACCGGACAACGGCGGCATACGGCCTTCGCCTCGGCGATCTGCAGCACAGCAGGACCGCTGTTCCCAACCGGGAAGAACAGCTCCGGGTCCTCGTCACGGCAAACCGCATCGTGGCGCCAGTCCATTGTTCCTTGCTCCTCGCTAGGCACGCCATGCGCGCGCCGATAGTTCGTTCGGGGTGTTTGTGAATGCTTTCACGGAGTCCGTGTGCTTGTGAATGCTTTCACGAACTGCCGCGATGTCAAGAGGTCGATCTCGAGCGGTGAGCCAACTCACCTGAAAGATCGACGAGACTTGACCAGGGGTTTCGGTGTGCTCCCGGGCTCAGACGGGGGTCATGAGCCGACAGCGACGTCCATCCGTTACGAGAAGGTTATACAGCGACGCGGAGAGCGTTCGGGACTGAGGAGAACTCGACCACCGATCGCTCACCCAGGCAATCGCCGTCCACCTGCAAGCGCAACGGCTCCGTACAGGCTACGCGTAGATGGGGCACATCCGCAGCCTGAATTGAGTTTCTTCCGTGTGGTTTCCCTCTACCGCGTAGCATCTCCGCTACGTGTCGCAACACAGGGTAAACGCTCGTCTTGGTCAGCGCGAACACGCCGAGACCGTTGTCGAAGCTGGTCTCGGGGCTCATGCGCACCGGAGTCGACCCCAGGTAGGTCCACGGGTCGGTGTTGGAGACGAACACGCTGTGTAGTAGGTCACTCGGCTCGTCGTCACCAATTTGCAAGGTGAGCTTCGGCTCGCCGCGCGCCATCCGGAAGTAGCAGGACAGGGCGATCCGGGCGTACAGGGCGGGCGTCGCCTCCCGGCCGCGCGACCGCTGCCGCTCCATCTCGGCGACCACTTCGGCGTCCCAGCCGATGCCGGCGTTGAAGGTGAACCACCGCTCATCGGCCTTGCCCAGCCCGACCTGCCTGGTGCTGCGATCCGCCAGCGCGCGCATCAGGTGGTGGGTGGCGTCCACCGGATCCTTGGGCAGCCCGAGCGCGCGGCCGAAGACGTTCGCCGACCCGCCGGGCACCACGCCCAGCGTCGGCATCGACGGATCGCCGGGCTCGGCGACCTCGAACATGCCGTTGACCACTTCGTTGACCGTGCCGTCACCGCCGTGCGCGATGACCAGGTCCGCGCCGTCCCGCACCGCGTCCCGCGCGGCCTCCGCGGCGTGCCCGAAGTGCCGGGTCTCCACCACGTCCAGCTTCAGCACGCTGGCCAGCGCCGCGGCCAGCACATCCCGGCCGCTGGCGGTGGTGGAGGTCGCCTGCGGGTTGACGACGAGAACAGCGCGCACGACCCGAAGCCTAAGCGAGACGGTTTCGTGTCCGTCGAGCGCGGGGGCTCGGGTACGCGCGGCGAGCGGTCTCAACCGGCCCGAGAAGTCTCAACTGGGCTGTCCGGCCACCTCCGGCTTCGACGACCGACGGGACCGGCCGAGGTGCGCGGCACGGGCGGACGCGGCGGTGGAACGCACCAGGAGCGAGTGCGCCACGCCGCTGATCACCGGTTTCCGGTGACGACTCGATGCGTAACCCCGGAACGCACCCGCTCGTCGTCCACCGGCTGCCGACGTGCACGCGGCGAGCTGGGCGGACACCCCGATATCCGCGATCGCCGCTTCAGCCATGAGTCGATCATGGCGTCTGGGGCGAGCGGCAGCTATGCGGCGATCGGGCGGTATTACCATCGAAAGTGCACACGCAGAGTCACTAGCGGGGTCCAGGCCCCGATTCTGAGAGGGCCCCTTGGCTACCGAGATCGTTCCCCGCACGGTGCGCATCGCCGGCCTGCTGACCACGCTGCAGGCCGTGGCGGGACTGGTGTTCGTCGTGGCGCTGCTGGTCCGCAGCACCTCCACCGACCTCGGCGGTGTAGGCCAGCTCGAACGCGGCGAGACCTGGGGTGAGGCCGGCTACTACGCCCTGCTGGCCGCCGGCGTGCTCGCCGCGGGCATCGGCCTGATCAAGGGCAAGCACTGGGCCCGCACCCCCGCCCTGCTGCTGCAGCTGCTGCTGCTGGGCACCGCCTGGTACGCCACCGGCCCGTCCGGGCGGCCGCTGATCGGCCTGATCATCGCCGTCCCCGCGATCGCCGTGCTGTGGTTCCTGTTCAACCGCCAGGGCCGCGAGTGGTCGTTCCACGCCTCGATGGCCCCCGACGCCCGCGAGGACTGACCAGGACCCGCTCAGCCGCCGAACGACGTCAGGGCGTCGCCGGTGAGCCGGTAGACGCTCCAGCCGTCCATCGGGAACGCGCCCTGGGCCTTGTAGAACGCGATCGAGGGCTCGTTCCAGTCCAGCACGGACCACTCCAGCCGCGCGTAACCGCGCTCGACGCACTCGCGCGCCAGCGTCCGCAGCAGCTCCTTGCCCAGACCCGACCCGCGGTGCTCGGGGCGCACGTAGAGATCTTCCAGGTAGATCCCGTGCACGCCCTCCCAGGTGGAGAAGTTCAGGAACCACAGCGACAACCCGACCACGGCACCGTCCACTTCGGCCACGTGACCGAACAGCGCGGGATCGGGCCCGAACAGCGCCGTTCGCAGCTGCTGCTCGGTGAGGTGGCAGGACTCGGGTTCCTCCTCGTAGCGGGCGAGCTCGTAGACCAGCTCGACCATCGCCGCCACGTCCTGCTCACGGGCCCGCCTGATCATCCGACCTCCACGACCGACTCGGTTCCTGCCGGTCCATTCTGCGCAGCCGTGCGCGCGGGGGTCGAGGCAGGTCTCAGCCGTGCTGCCAGGCGGGGACGTTGGCGCGCTGGATCTGCGGGGCGCCCCGATCGTCGCCGAGGACCGTGACGGCCGCGGGGTCCAGCGCGAAGTGCACGCCCGCGGCGATCGGCAGGTTCAGCCAGCGCGCGATCAGGCAGCGGCTGAAGTGCCCGTGGCCGACCAGCACCACGTCGGTTCCCGCCCCGCGCACCCGAGTCAGGAGGTCGTCGGCGCGGGTGGCGACGTTGGACGCGGTCTCACCGCCGGGGCAGGGGTGGCTCCACACCGTCCAATCCGGAACGGTCTCGCGGATCTGGTCGGTGGTCAGGCCCTCGTAGTCGCCGTAATCCCACTCCACCAGCAGCGGTTCGGTGACCACGTCGGCGAGCCCGGCGAGATCAGCGGTCCGCTGCGCCCGCTTGCGCGGACTGCACAGCACCAGCACCGGACCGGGCGGGCGCAGCGCGGTCAGGGTCTGCCCCGCCTGACGAGCGCGCAGCTCACCCTCCGCGGTGAGCGGGATGTCGGTGCGACTGGTGTGCTGGCCGGTCAGGGACCACTCGGTGGTGCCGTGCCGGAGGATGTAGACGCGCTGCTCCACGCACCGCAGCCTACGGACCCGGGCTCGTTCCGCACGGCGACGTCCCGAGTCCACATCGGTCAGTGCTCGTCGTAGTGCTCCCCGTGCACGGCGTGCCGGTGTCCGTCGTGGACGTAGTCGACGTGATCGCCGTGCGGAACCGCGACGTGCCCGCACCCCTCGCCGTGCACGTGCTGATGGGAACCGTGCTCGTGATGTCCCTCGGCCTCGCACTCGTCGTAGTGCCCGCCGTGATCGACGTGCAGATGCCCGTCGTGGGCGTAGTCGACGTGATCGCCGTGCGGCACGGCGACGT
Organism: Saccharopolyspora ipomoeae; assembly: GCF_029952525.1. Taxonomy (GTDB): domain Bacteria; phylum Actinomycetota; class Actinomycetes; order Mycobacteriales; family Pseudonocardiaceae; genus Saccharopolyspora; species Saccharopolyspora ipomoeae. The sequence continues at coordinate 579,390 of NZ_JASAOF010000003.1, read as the reverse complement.
GCCCGCACCCGGGACCGTGCTGGTGATCGTGACCGGTGTGCTCGCGGCATGCCGTGGTCATGACTGCCTCCAGACGTCGATGTCCGATATCGCTCACCCTAGGACCGCCCCAGACCGCCCGCATGGTCGTCACCGGCGCCCCGACCGGGGCATGGGAACCTTCCGATCACCGGAACGCGAGCGAGGGAACCTCCCGATCACCTCGCGGAGGCCACGGGAACCTTCCGCGCATCGGCTCTCGGGGGAGTGCTCGGGAACCTTTCTGCCACCGGGCCGGTCAGTCGCGCGATGTCCTCGACAGGAGGTTGGTCGTCGTGGTTGTTCGCGGGTTCGCGGCGTAGATCCAGGTGAGGGTCGCGACGATGCAGATCAGGAACGTCCAGGAACCGACCGAGTCGTAGGTGTTCTGCGCCCAGTCGCGGATGGCGGTCGCGGCGGGATCGGGGCCGAAGGTGTCGGGGCCGGTGGGGATGAGTTCCTGGGCGCTGTGCCCGGCGACGAAAGCCATCCGCCAGGTCGACAGGGACAGCAGCGAGATCTGCATCGCGATGCCCAGTCCGAGCGCCACGCGCGCGCTCCGGGTCCGCAGGGCGCGGTCGATCTCGTCGTTCGAGCTCACCGAGCGGTTCTGCGCCGTCCAGAGGACGAAGGCGACGAGCACCAGGACCGCTGCGGTGCCCGCGAAAGGAACGGTGATCGGGGCTCCGAGCTGATCGCCCGTGCCGTGCTCGCGGGCCGCGCGGAGCAGAGCCGGGGTGATGTGAGGTTGCGCTTGCAGGTCGATCAGGCCCAGCGCGAACGTCGTCAGCACGAGCGCGGCATAAACAACCGCTCCCCAGCGCGAGATCAGGGCGAAGAGCCGGATCCGAACAGGTCGCGATCGTCGTCCTCGACCCCGGTGGAGAGCGAGGACCTCCGCGATCACCGCCCCGCACAGGAACATCGGCAGCACAGCCATTCCGCCGTTGGTGGTGCCGCCCTGGTCGTTCTGCGCGAGCGGACCCCAGATCCCGAACACCGCGTACAGCACCGGGTAGCACGCCAAGCGCACGCGCCGGTAGCGGAGAACTTCGTCGACCTGCCCGTCGGTGGGTTCCGGAACTCCCCACTTCCGCGCCATCTTCAGCGCGCGCGTGCGATCGGACCACAGCGCGAGCGCGAACACGAGCACCACCGCGGTGGGGAACACCAGGCTGCCGAGCACGGCGCTCCACTTGTGCCACTCCACTCAGCGAACCCCCAGTGCGCGGACGGCAGATGCGGGGAACGTATCGATCAGCGCGGGAGCACGACCCCAGCTCGGTGATGCTGTGACTACGGTCACGCGGTCGGCGTGCTCGGGTGTGGAAAGTGGACGGAGCGCAAAAAAGACGCCGACCTGCGACGAGGCGCAGGTCGGCGTCTTCAGCGGGCGGACTACTCAGCCCTTCTTGGTCTCCCAGAAGATCTTGTCGATCTCGGCGATGTAGTCCAGCAGCTCCTGGCCCTTGGCCGGGTCCATCGAGCCCTTGGTGCCGGTGGCGCCGGCAGCCTTGGTGGCCTTGTTGACCAGCTCGTGCAGCTGCGGGTACTTCTCGAAGTGCGGCGGCTTGAAGTAGTCGGTCCACAGCACCCACAGGTGGTGCTTGACCAACTCGGAGCGCTGCTCGGCGATCATGATCGCACGAGTGCGGAACTCCGGGTCCTCGTTGGCCTGGTACTTCTCCTGGACCGCCTTGACCGACTCCGCCTCGATCCGCGCCTGCGCGGGGTCGTAAACGCCGCACGGAAGGTCGCAGTGCGCGGTCGCCTCAAGACGGGGGCCGAGGATGCGCGACAGGAGTCGCATGTTTCCTCCCTGACAGTGAGTGCTCCGACGGGGCCGACCCTACTCTTGAAGATCCTCGTAGTCCTACTGGAGGTGCCGGTGAAATCACTCGGACCGTGGCCGTTGCGCCGGTTGCGGGTGCGCGGACCGTCGATGGTTCCCACTCTTCGGGACCAGGACGTCGTGGTGTTCCGGACCGGCGATGTTGCCCGGCCGGGTGATGTCGTGCTCGTGCGGTGGCGGCAGCGTCCCGAGCAGCTGTCGGTCAAGCGCGCGGTCCGCCGGGAGGCCGACGGCTGGCACGTGGAGGGCGACAACGGTTTCGGTTCCACCGACTCCCGCGAGCTTGGTCCGGCCCAGGTGCTGGGAGTGGTGCGGTGGCGGTTGTGGCCGTCGCCGGGGCGCGTGCGCTGAGGAGGGGAACCTTCCTGTCATCACCTCGGCGGTGGCAGGAAGGTTCCCGTGCTCACGTCGCCGAGCGCAGCGACTCGTAGTGGGTGAGGCAGGTGGCGAAGTCCGGGAGCAGGCCATCGGCCTTCGCTTCGGCGAGTGTCGGGGCGTCGCGGTCCTTCTCGGACAGGATCGGCTCGCCGGCGAGTTCACCGGACCAGGGGAGGTCGAGCTCGGGGTCCAGCGGGTTGATGCCGTGCTCGCCGGAGGGGTTGTAGCCGGTGGAGCACAGGTAGGTCATCACCGTGTTGTCGGTGAGGGCGAGGAACGCGTGCCCGAGCCCTTCGGCGAGGTAGACGGCGCGGTACTCGGTGGAGTCGAGGCGGATCGCCTCCCACCGGCCGAAGGTGGGTGAACCGACGCGGACGTCGACGATCACGTCCAGCAGGGCGCCTTGCGGGCAGTAGACGTACTTGGCCTGGCCGGGCGGGGTGTCGGCGAAGTGCACGCCGCGGATGACGTCGCGGGCCGAGACGCTGTGGTTGGTCTGCCCCAGGCGCATGGGGTGCCCGGTGGCTTCGGCGAACGCCTCCCCCTGGAAGGGGGCGACGAACAGCCCCCGGTGATCCGGGAAGGCCTTCGGGGTGAATTCGAACGCCCCGGTGATTTCAAGTCGACGTACCTGCACGGGCCGAGCCTAGGAGGCGTGATCGTCGGTTCCCGCGACGGGGCGGCGGTGACAGGAAGGTTCCCGTGCTCGATCGCATCGCGGAAAATGCGAGGTGGGGGAACGCGTTTTTGTGAACAGTTTCGATTCAGATTCTGAAACGGCTCGGTTGGTCCGCAACTCCGCGAATTGCAAACCGGACGTACGTACTGCTTGACGTGTGCGGAAAATATGACGCGCGTACTGTCATGTTCCGTAAAAATCTCGTCTTTTTGCTGGTCGAGCGTGTGATCCCTGTCGCTGACATGCCATCGCGGGGCTGGCACACTAACCGGACCGCAGCGTCCACCGAGCCGCTGTCCGAACAGGATGGCCGGTACCGGTATTTCGATAAGACGTCCACTTCTCCGGAACGCCCGGAAAGTCGGCGTCGAAAGCGACCGATGAAGGTCGCATCCGCCCGGCTCGGAATTGTGCTCGGGCCGCAGGCATGGCAACAGGAGGGACGCCGTGACCACCATGAACGAGGGCACCGCCAATGGAATCGGTGCCGAGCTGACCCACGAAGAGATCTTCGCCGCGCACGAAGGGGGCAAACTCACCGCTGCGGTGACCGCCCCGCTCGACAGCGCGCGCGACCTGTCGATCGCGTACACCCCCGGGGTGGCGCAGGTCAGCCGGGCGATCGCGAGCGATCCGTCCCTGGCCGACCGCTACACCTGGACGCAGCGGCTGGTCGCCGTGGTCAGCGACGGGTCGGCGGTGCTCGGTCTCGGGGACATCGGGCCGAAGGCCTCGCTGCCGGTCATGGAGGGAAAGTCCGCGCTGTTCAAGACCTTCGCCGGGCTCGACTCGATCCCGCTGGTCCTGGACACCAACGACGTCGACGAGATCGTGGAGACCCTGGTCCGGCTGCGCCCCTCGTTCGGCGCGGTGAACCTGGAGGACATCTCCGCGCCGCGCTGCTTCGAGCTGGAGCGCCGCGTCACCGAGGCCCTGGACTGCCCGGTCATGCACGACGACCAGCACGGCACCGCCGTGGTCGTGCTGGCCGCGCTGCGCAACGCCGCCCGCGTCTCCGGCCGTGAGCTGGAGTCGCTCAAGGTGGTCATCTCCGGCGCCGGTGCCGCCGGTGTCGCCTGCGCGAAGATCCTGCACACCGCGGGCGTCGGCGAGATCATCGTGCTCGACTCGCGCGGCGTGATCAGCGCCGACCGCGACGGGCTCACCCCGATCAAGCAGGAGCTGGCCGAGTTCACCAACCCGCGCGGCATCAGCGGCGGCCCCGCCGAGGCGATGCGCGGCGCGGACGTGTTCATCGGCGTCTCCATCGGGCAGGTCCCCGAGGAGCAGGTGGCCTCGATGGCCCCGGACTCCATCATCTTCGCCCTGTCCAACCCCGACCCGGAGATCCACCCGGAGGTCGCGGGCAAGTACGCGGCGGTCGTGGCCACCGGGCGCAGCGACTTCCCGAACCAGATCAACAACGTCCTGGCGTTCCCCGGCATCTTCAAGGGAGCCCTCGACGCGGGTGCGCGGCGCATCACCGACGGCATGAAGGTCGCCGCGGCCGAGGCCATCGCGGCCGTGGCCGCCGACGACCTCAGCGCCGACTACATCGTGCCCTCGCCGCTGGACCCGAGGGTCGCACCGGAGGTCAGCGCGGCGGTCGCGAAGGCGGCTCGTGCCGAAGGTGTGGCCACCGCGTGATCAACGAACCCTGTCGCCCGTCGGTGGGTCGGCGGTAGGTTCTACACCGGCATCGAGTGGGGCCGGGAGAGTCCTCCAGGGCTCTCCCGGCCCCACTCGTCGATGGCGTCGGAACCGACTTCAGAAAGTTTTTGGTGAGTCGGCGTCATCATGTCGGGCGAAGGCTGTCACCTCTTCAGGGAACGGGCCTCAGGTCCCGGCACCATGGCGGTACCGGCCGTGCGCGGACCGGTAGGGTCTGCGATACGACTCGCTGTGGCGCGCATCACTCGATGATGGGTCATCGGGGCCGGAGTGGACGGCCGTTGCGCGGCTGCAACGCAGGAGGGGTGCAGTTGACCGAGCGGAGCGAGCGGAGCCGGATGTCACCGACGTCCGGTGGTCTCGGCCTGGCCGGCACCCCGGCGCGCGTGCACGGCCTGTCACTGCCGGACGCACCGGCGCTGCTCAGCGCCGAAGACGGCCTCGTCGTCGCAGCCAGCCCGCAGGCCGCCACGCTGGCCGGGCACGACGCACCCGGCGCACTCGTCGGCAGCAAGCTCGCCGACCTCATCGAACGCGAAGGCCGCGAGACCTGGCTCGTCGGCGCCTCCGGCCGCACCCCCGTGCGGCTGCAGACCTGGCCGCACCCCGACGACGAGACCTTGCAGATCACGCTGCTCGTCGACGTCTCCGACCTCACCGGAACCGGCCCCGAGGCGCCCGGCGGCCCGCGCGACTCCGAAGAGCGCTACTGGCTCATCGACGCCCAACGCCTCGCCAAGGTCGCCAGCTGGGTCTACTACCCGGACACCGGCGCCATCTACCGAAGCCCGCTGCTCGCCGACTTCCTCGGCGCGGGCGGCGCCGACCACGCCGACGACGTCACGGCGATGATCTCCACGACCCACCCCGACGACCGCGACCGCGCCGCCCAGTTCTACGCCGACGTGCTCAACGCCCGCGAAGGGGAACTCCTCGAAGTCGAGCTCCGCAACCTCCACGGCACCCGCATCTTCCTGTGCACCGGGCGCGCCGAGTACGACCGCGCCGGGCAGATCGTGCGCGTGCAGGGCACCGTCCAGGACGTCACCGAGCACCGCGCGCTCGAACGGCAGCTGCGCGACGAACGCCGCCGCCTGCAGGACGCCCAGCGCATCGCCCGCCTCGGCACCTGGGAAGTCGATCCGCGCACCAACGTCATGCGGCTGTCGAGCATGCTCTACGAGATCCTCGGCCAGCCCGTCAGCAGCACCGGCACCTTCGACCGCTACCTCGACCGCGTTCACCCCGACGACCGCGAATGGGTGCGCCAGGCGTGGCGGCCCCTCATCGAGTGCGGCGAGCAGGTCGAGATCGAGCACCGCTACCAGCGCACCCCCGACAGCACCCGCATCCTGCGCATCCACGGCACCCGCATCGCCGACGCCGACGGCAGGGACCTGCTGGTCGGCACCGCGCAGGACGTCACCGAGCAGCGGGCCGTCGTCACCCGGATGGAACGCTCCAGCCAGCGCTTCTCCGACCTGGTCAACATCACCCCCGTCGGCATCGGCCTGTTCGACCGCTCCGAACGGCTCGTCAACGCCAACGAAGCCCTCTGCGAACTCCTCGGGTACCGGCTCGACCAGATGCGCGGGCTCAGCATCCGCGACATCACCCACCCCGACGAGGTCGATCCCAGCCTGCCCGCGCCCGACGAGCCCTCCGGGTTCCGCCGCCGCGCACCGCAGCGCGTCATGGTCCGCGCCGACGGCGAACCCGTCTACTGCGAACTGCACACCTCCAGCTCCGTGCAGGACGACGGCACCGAGTTCTGGCTCGTGGTGTTCCAGGACATCACCGAACGCCGCCGCGCCGCCGAAGCCCTCCGGTACCAGGCCACCCACGACGACCTGACCGGACTGCCCAACCGCACCGCCGTCAAGGACCTCCTCGGCCGCCTGCTGGGACGCGCCGACTCACCCGGCATCGCCGTGCTGTTCTGCGACATCGACAACTTCAAGCGGGTCAACGACTCCCTCGGCCACGACGCGGGCGACGAACTGCTCGTCGCCCTGGCCCGACGCCTCGAAGGGGGCCTGCCCGAGGGCTGCACCCCCGCCCGGTTGTCCGGCGACGAATTCGTCATCATCTGCTCCGACGTCGAGGCCAGCGGCGGCGTCGACCAGCTCGCCACCCGCGTCTCCGCGTTGCTGCGCACCGCCGTGCCCGTGCACGGACAGCTGGTCCGCGTGTCGTCCTCGATCGGCGCGGCCGTGCCCAACGGCTCCGGCGCCGGCGGCGAAGACCTGCTGCGCTTCGCCGACGCCGCCATGTTCGAGGCCAAACGCCGCGGCACCGGCAAGGTCTCGCTCGCCAGCCCCGCGCTGATGGCCGCCGCCGACCGCCAGCTCCACCTCGAAGGGCAGCTGCGCGAAGCGCTCAGCAACGACGGCCTGGCCCTGCACTACCAGCCCGTCGTCGACGCCGAAGGCACCGTGGTCAGCGCCGAAGCGCTGATCCGCTGGCCGCACCCCGAACGCGGCATGCTCTCGCCCGACGCGTTCCTGCCGGTGGCCGAACAAGGCGACCTGCTGCGCGAACTCGACCGCTGGGTGCTGCGCACCGCGCTGCGCGAAGCCGCGTCCTGGCCGGTCCGCAACGGCCGGCCCGTCAGCATCGCGGTCAACCTCGCCGGCCTCGTGCCCGGCGGCCCCGACTTCGTCGACTCCGTCGCCGACATCGTCGCCGAGACCGGCATCGCCTGGGACCGGGTGATCCTCGAACTCGTCGAGACCTCGCTCGTCGACCTGCCCTCCCGCACCCGCCACGAGATGGGCGAACTCGTCTCCCGCGGCGTCCGGTTCGCCGTCGACGACTTCGGCACCGGTTACTCGTCTCTGGCGCGCCTGAAGGACCTGCCCGCGCAGATCATCAAGGTCGACCGGCGGTTCGTCGCCGGAGTCGGCGGCGACGCCTCCGACTTCGCCGTCGCCCGCGCCGTCGTCGACATGGCCTACGCGATGGACCGGCAGTGCGTCGCCGAAGGCGTCGAGGACGCCACCCAGTTCCGGCTGCTGCGCGGTGTCGGCGTCGAGGCCTACCAGGGGTGGCTCTTCTCCGGCGCGATCCCCGCGCCGAAGTTCCGCGAGATGCTCGCCGACGGGCCGCTCACCGTCCCGTGACCCGCGCTCACCGCATCGCGCGCAGCACGTCGGCGATGCGGTGCCGGGGCAGGTCGATCAACCGCAGCTCCAGGTCCCGCGGGTGCGGCGCCAGCTCCGCGACCTTCTCGCGCGCCTGCCGCTTGGTGAGGTCCCCGGATCCCGCGATGAGCGCCTCCCGCCAGACGTTGCCGAGCTTGCCGTGGACGCGCTGCAGCAGGAAACCGGCCGCCGACTCCTCGGCCGCTTCGGTTCCCGGTCGTTCGGCGACCACGATCGCGTGCTTGCCGTCCGGGGTGCTGCGGTGCAGCGCCAACCGGTACTTGGCCGCCACCAGGTCCCGCAGCTCGGACTGGGCGCGTTCGCTGGTCACGTCCGGGTGGTTGTTCCCCAGCACGAAGGCGACCTTCTGCGCACCGCAGGCCAGCAGCATCCGCAGCAGCCACGGGCCCGGATCAGCCCGCAGGTCGAACGCCACCGGTCCCGACTCCCGCACCGGCCGCGCCCAGCTCGCCCGCCGCAGCTCGGCGACCGGTGCGCCGAGCCGCTCCGCCGCGGCCTGCGGCAAGGCCTCCGGCGTGTCACCGGCGGCCTCCACCGACTGCGGGCCGTGGGTGTAGATCGCCTGGTCCTGGCGCAGCGCCAGCTTGCGGGTGCGCGCCGTCGGCAGGCACACGTACAGGTCGCTGGCGCTGCCGATGGCCTGCGCCCCGTAGTAGCGGTTGAACTGCGGCAGGATCGCCTCGAACACGAACCCCAGTCGCATCAGCTCCTGCTGGACCTTCCAGCCCAACGCCGGGGTGCGCGGGCTGCAGCCGTAGGCCAGGAACAGGCGGCCGTTCCCCGGCGCCAGGCACTCGGCGGCCCGCGTCGCGAACAGGCCGATGCCCTCCGGGGTGTAGGGCGGGTCGGTGAACACCGCGTCGGCCCAGCCCTCCAACGTCGGCGGCAACCCGAACCGCAGGTCGGCGTGGGTGGTGACGATGGGAAAACCGCGCTCGGCGGCGACCGAGTCGATGTGCCGCAGCACCCGCTCGTCGAGGTCCACCACCCGCACCTCGGCCGACGGCGCCACCAGCGCGAGCGCCAGCGACGTCAGGTCGTGGTCGCCCAGGCACAGCACCTTCCGGCCGTCCAGGTCGTAGTGGTCGCGCAACCACATCGCCCGGCGCAACGCCGTCTCCGGTGTGGCCGTCACGTGGTCCAGCGCCGATTCCGGTCGGGGCCCGGACGCCACGAAACCGGCCATCGCCTCCAGCGCACCGGCATCGAGGTCGCTTTCCTCCCGCACCACCGGCAGCGCGTCGAGGTCCAGCTCCCGCCGGTACTGCGGGAGGAGGGAGTCCTTGATGCAGAACGCGCCGCCGCGCTCGTCGACGTCGGCACCGGCCGCGGCGAGCACCTGCTCGACGGTGCGGCGCGACACCCCGGTGCGCCGGATCAGCTCGTCCAGCGAGCGCGCGGCGGTGGTGAGCTCGGCCAGCACGCGACGCACCTGGTGGCCCAGCAGGCCCTGCTCGGCGCGCAGCTCGCGGACGGCTTCGATCGGGGGAACGTCTGACGCAGCGCCGGATGCCGGGCCGCCGGATGCCGGGCCGCCGGACGACGGGTTGCCGGCGGAAGGGGCGCTGGATGAGGGGGCGTTGTCCATGGGAATGCACAGCCTAATCGGTGCCCGAATGCGGCGACGGGAACGTTCGTGTCGTCGTGAATGGTTCAACGCGCAGGCACTTCCCGCATCATGGGAGCAGATCACGCATCGATCTCAGGAGATCGCGGTGAGTGACGCGCCCGGCTAGGGTCGGCCGCGTTTGGGGGACCCGCGCGAGAGGGGGCTCGCTTGATCGAGTTCCGAGCTGTCCGAAAGCAGTACCCGAACGGCACCGTCGCCGTCGATGAGCTCAGCCTGTCCGTCGAGACGGGAACCATCACCGTGCTGGTGGGGCCTTCCGGCTGCGGCAAGACGACCCTCATGCGGATGGTCAACCGCATGATCGACCCCTCCTCGGGCACCGTGTCCGTCGACGGCACGGACGTGCGCGACCGCGATCCCGCGCAGCTGCGCCGCGGCATCGGCTACGTCATCCAGCAGGCCGGGCTGTTCCCGCACCGCACCGTCATCGACAACATCGCCACCGTCCCGCTGCTCGCCGGGGAAACCCGCCGCGCCGCCCGCGACCGCGCCGGTGAACTCCTCGACCTGGTCGGACTCCCCGCCGACCTCGGCAAGCGCTACCCGGCGCAGCTGTCCGGCGGGCAGCAGCAGCGCGTCGGCGTGGCCCGCGCCCTGGCCGCCGACCCGCCGGTGCTGCTCATGGACGAACCCTTCAGCGCCGTCGACCCCGTCGTCCGCGAAGGGCTGCAGGACGAACTGCTGCGGCTGCAGGACGAGCTGGGCAAGACCGTCCTGTTCGTCACCCACGACATCGACGAGGCCATCAAGCTCGGCGAGAAGGTCGCCGTCCTGCGCCAAGGCGGCCACCTCGCCCAGTACGCCCGCCCCGACGACCTGCTGGCCGCGCCCGCCGACGACTTCGTGACGTCCTTCGTCGGCCGCGACCGCGGCTACCGCAGGCTGTCCTTCGCCGACGCCACGAGTCTGCGGCCACGTCCGGTCCCGACGGTCCGCGTGGGAGAGAGGTTCCCCTCCTCGCGCGACTGGCGGCTCGCGGTGGATGAGGGGAACCGCCCTCGCGGCTGGCTGCCCCCGGGCACCGACGCCGGTGAGGCGCTCGACGAGCAGGCGCTGGTGGCGGGCGGATCGCTGCACGTGGAGCACGGGAACCTTCGTGGCGCCCTGGACGCGGCGCTGTCCGCGCCCTCAGGACTCGGTGTCGTCGTGGCCTCCGACGGCGGTGTGGTCGGCGTGGTCACCGCCGACGAGGTGCTGTCGCTGCTCGACCGGCAGCGGGCGGCGACATGATCGACTTCTTCGGGTCGCCGAGCAACCGGGAACTGGTGATCACCCAGCTCGGCCAGCACCTCTACCTGTCGCTGCTCCCGCTGCTGCTCGGCGTGCTGATCGCGCTGCCGCTGGGGCGCCTAGCGCAGCGCGTCGGCTGGCTCCGCGAAGCCCTGCAGAACATCGCCAACGTCTTCTACACCATCCCTTCCCTGGCGCTGTTCGTGATCCTGCCCGGGCTGATGGGAACCCCTCTGCTGTCGCCGCTCAACGTCATCATCGCCCTCACCCTGTACACCGCGGCGCTGCTGGTGCGGCCGGTGCGCGACGCCCTCGACTCGGTTCCCGGCCACATCGTCGCCGCCGCCACCGCGATGGGATACCGGCCCGGCAGGCGGCTGCTCGCCGTCGAACTGCCCCTGGCAGTGCCGGTTCTCGCCGCTTCCGTGCGGGTGGCGTCGGTGAGCAACATCAGCCTCGTCAGCGTCGGCGCCCTCGTCGGCATCGGCGGGCTCGGACGGCTCTTCACCGACGGATTCCAACGCGACTACCCCGAGCAGATCGTCATCGGCATCGTGCTGACGCTCCTGCTCGCCCTGGTGGTGGACCTGGTGCTCGTGCTGCTGTGGCGACTCGCGACCCCGTGGACGCGGTCATGATCGGCGAGATGATCGCGTGGCTGACCGACCCCGCGCACTGGAGCGGACCGGACGGCATCCCCGCGCAGACGCTGCTGCACCTCTACTACTGCGTCGTGTCCGTCCTCGTCGCCGCCCTCATCGCCATCCCCCTCGGCGTCTACATCGGACACACCGGGCGGGGTTCGGTGCTCGTGGTGGCCTTCGGCAACGCGATGCGGGCGCTGCCCACGCTCGGCGTCGTCACCCTGCTGGTGCTCGGGTTCGGGCTCGGCGTCACCCCCGCGCTCGCCGGCCTGGTGATCCTCGCGATCCCGGCGATCCTCTCCGGCGCCTACGCGGGCGTGCGCAACGCGCCCGCCGACGCCGTCGACGCCGCACGGGGAATGGGAATGCGGCCCGCCCAAGTGCTGTGGCAGGTGGAGCTGCCGACCGCGCTGCCGCTGGTGCTCGGCGGCATCCGCAGCGCGATGCTGCAGGTCGTGGCCACCGCCGCCGTCGCCGCCTACGTCGGTCTCGGCGGGCTCGGACGCATCCTGCTCGACGGGCTCAAGATCAGCGACTACGCCCAGATGGCCTCCGCGGCGATCGTCATCGCGGTCCTGGCCGTCCTGCTCGATCTGGCGTTGGCCGGGCTGACCCGGCTCGTGGTACCCCGCGGTCTGACCCTGGCCGCCCGACGAGGAGGAAACGATCGATGAAACGACTCCTGGCCCTGGCCGCCGCCGCGGCGGTGCTGCTCACCGGCTGCGGATCGCAAGACCCCCTGGAAGCCAACAAGGCGCAGGGCGGCCAGGTGGTCGTCGGCTCCGCTGACTTCGCCGAGAGCGAACTGCTCATGCACGTCTACGCCGAAGCCCTCAAGACCACCGGGGCCGACGTGCAGACGAGACCCCGCATCGGTGCCCGCGAGTTCTACGTCAACGCCGTCCGCAACGGAGAACTCACCCTCGTCCCCGAATACACCGGCAACCTGCTGCAGTTCCTCGACCCGGCCTCGACCGCCACCGAATCCCAGCAGGTCTACGACCAGCTCGACACCAAGGTCGCCCCCGACATGGAACTCCTCGAGCAGTCACCCGCCGAGGACTCCGACGTCCTCACCGTCACCCGCGCCACCGCCGACAGCGGCCTGCGCTCGATGGCCGACCTCGGACCGCGCTGCGGCGAACTCGTCCTCGGCGCCCCCGCCGAGTGGAAATCGCGGTGGGAGACCACGATCGCTCGCGACTACGGCTGCACCTTCAAGGAGATCCGCAGCGTCGAAGCCGGCACGATCACCGTCAACGCGCTGACCGCCGGTGAGATCCAGGTCGCCAACCTGTTCACCACCTCGTCGCAGATCGCCACCAACGACCTGGTCAAGCTCGACGACCCGAAGAACATGTTCCCCGCCCAGAACGTCGTCCCCCTGGCGGGCAAGGGCAAGCTCACCCCGCCCCAGGCCGACGTCCTCAACAAGGTCTCCCGGGCCCTGACCACCGACAAGCTCACCGAGCTCAACAAGCGGCTCGAAGTCGACAAGGCCAATCCCGCCGACGTCGCCAAGGAATTCATCGCCACGGTCGGTCTCTGACCTCGATCGACCGGCCACCCCAGCGGTGGCCGGTCACGCCGTGCGGCCGCTGATCCGCGACGTGAGCTCGGCGGCCGCACGCCCCACCTCCTCGGCCAGGTTCGGCCACGTCTCACCGCACCCCGGCCCCTCGCAGGAATGCCGGAAGGTCACCCCGATCGCCGCGATGGGACGCGTCGTGTGATCGAAGACCGGGCACGCCACCGACGCGAAACCCGGCGTGATGACACCGTCCTCCACCGCCCAGCCTCGGCGCCGCTCCTCGGCCAGCAACCGCCGCAACTCCGGCAGGCTGCGCGGCCCCCGATCCGTGCGCAGCACGAAGCGCTCGGAAGAAGGGAACATCGCGCGCACCTGCGCCGCCGGGAGATGAGCCAACATCGCCCGCCCCGACGCAGGCAGCTGCGCAGGCAACCGCACACCGACATCGGTGACCAGCGTCTGCGGCTGCGAAGGGCGCTCCTTGATCAGGTACAGCAGCTCGCCCCCGCGCAACACCCCGAGCTGAGCCGCGCGCCCCACCCGGTCCACCAGCCGCCGCAAGATCGGCCCCGCCAGGCGCTCCAGCGGATCGTGCCGCAGATACGCCGAACCCAGCTCGAACACCGCCACCCCCAGCCCGTAGCGGCGCTCCTCCGGCAGGTGCACCACGAAACCACCCGCCACCAGCTCCGCCAGCAGGTGGTACGTCGTCGACCTCGGCAGATCCAGCTCGCGGGCCAACACCCCAGCCGACACCGGCCCCGCCCTCCCGGCCAGCCCCCGCAGGATCGCCAACCCGCGCCGCAGCGCGGGCACATCGCTGCTCTCGCCCACGCCCGGAGTCTGACATCCCAGACAGAGACCCACCATCAGGGCTTCTGCCAGGAGCTTCCGCGAGCTGGGATGGAGACATGCACAACGAGTTGTTCATCGGCCCGCAGCCGCTCACGCGAGCCGAGGTCGTCTCCGTCGCACGCGGCGGAACCCCGGTGCGGCTCAGCGAACTCGCCGAACAGGGCATCGCCGACACCCGCAAGCACATCGACGCGCTGGCAGCCGAGGAACGACCCGTCTACGGCGTCTCCACCGGCTTCGGAGCCCTGGCCGTGCGCCACATCCCCAGTGGCAGAAGGGCGGCCTTGCAGCAATCCTTCGTCCGCTCCCACGCCGCCGGGGCGGGCCACGTCGTCGAACCCGAAGTCGTGCGCGCCCAGATGCTGCTGCGCCTGCACACCATCGCCACCGGCCGCACCGGCGTCCGGCCCGAAACCGCCCACGCCCTGGCCGCGATGCTCAACGCCGGAATCGTTCCCCTCGTCCACGAGCACGGCTCGCTCGGCTGCTCCGGAGACCTCGCGCCCCTCGCCACGGTTGCCCTCGCCCTCACCGGAGAAGGCGACGTCCTCGACGCCGAAGGACGACAGCGCCCCGCCGCCGACGCCCTCGCCGACGCCGGGATCACCCCCGTCGCGCTCGCCGAGAAAGAAGGTCTCGCGCTCACCAACGGCACCGACGGCATGCTCGGCATGCTGGTGCTCGCCCTGCGCGACATCGGCGACCTCATCGACGTCGCCGACCTCACCGCCGCCATGAGCGTCGAAGCCCTGCTGGGGACGGATCGTCCCTTCGCCGCCGACCTGCAGGCGCTCCGCCCGCACCCCGGCCAAGCCGTCTCGGCCGCGAGGATGGCCGCCTTCCTGTCAGGCTCGCCCATCGTCGCCAGCCACCGCGGCCCCGACTGCCCGCGCGTCCAGGACGCCTACTCGCTGCGCTGCTCGCCGCAGGTCCACGGCGCCGCCCGCGACACCGCCGGCCACGCCGAAACCGTCGCCGACCGCGAACTCGCGGCCGCCATCGACAACCCCGTGGTGCTGCCCGACGGGCGCATCGAATCCAACGGCAACTTCCACGGCGCCCCGCTCGGGTACGTCCTCGACTTCCTGGCCATCGCCCTGGCCGACGTGGCCAGCATCTGCGACCGGCGCACCGACCGGATGCTCGACGTCGCCCGCTCCCACGGTCTCCCGGCGTTCCTCGCCGACGACCCCGGCGTCGACTCCGGGCACATGATCGCCCACTACACCCAGGCCGGGATCGTCTCCGAGCTCAAGCGCCTCGCCGCGCCCGCCTCCGTCGACTCCATCCCCACCAGCGCCATGCAGGAAGACCACGTGTCCATGGGCTGGTCCGCCGCCCGCAAGCTCCGCCGCGCCGTCGACGGCCTCACCACCGTGCTCGCCGTCGAACTGCTCACCGCCGCCCGAGCCCTCGACCTGCGCGCACCGCTGGACCCCGGACCCGCCACCGGGGCGGTCCGCGACCTGCTCCGCACCCGCGTGCCCGGCCCCGGACCCGACCGGCACGTCGCCCCCGAGATCGCGGCGGCCGAAGAACTCATCCGCGGCGGCGACGTCCTCGCCGCCGCCGACGCAGGGAGGGATCGATGACCGACGTGCGAGCCCCGCGCGGCACGACGCTGACCGCCCGCAGCTGGAGCACCGAAGCGCCGCTGCGGATGCTGCAGAACAACCTCGACCCCGACGTCGCCGAACGCCCCCACGACCTCGTCGTCTACGGCGGGACCGGCAAAGCCGCCCGCAACTGGCCCAGCTACCACGCCATCGTCCGGGAGCTCACGACGCTGCGCGACGACGAAACCCTGCTGGTGCAGTCCGGCAAACCCGTCGGCGTCCTGCAGACCCACGAGTGGGCGCCGAGGGTGCTCATCGCCAACTCCAACCTCGTCGGCGACTGGGCGAACTGGAGCGAGTTCCGCCGCCTCGACGAGCTCGGCCTGATGATGTACGGCCAGATGACCGCCGGATCCTGGATCTACATCGGCACGCAAGGGATCCTCCAAGGCACCTACGAGACGTTCGGGGCCATCGCGGCCAAGCGCTTCGGCGGAACGCTCGCCGGAACCCTCACCGTCACCGCCGGGCTCGGCGGGATGGGCGGCGCGCAGCCGCTGGCGATCACCATGAACGAAGGGGCCGCGCTCGTCGTCGAATGCGACCCGGAACGCGCCCACCGCCGCGCCCGGCAGGGCTACCTCGACGAGGTCGCCGACTCCCTCGACGAGGCCATCGACAAGGCCGTCGCCGCCAAGCGCGACCGCCGCGCCCACTCGGTCGCCGTCATCGGCAACGCCGCCGACCTGCTGCCCGAGATGCTGCGCCGCGGCGTGCCCGCCGACATCGTCACCGACCAGACCTCCGCCCACGACCCGCTGTCCTACCTGCCGCTCGGCGTGGAACTGGACGACTGGGCCGACTACGCCGCGCGCAAACCCGACGAGTTCACCACCCGCGCGCGGGAATCCATGGCCCAGCACGTCGAAGCGATGGTCGGATTCCTCGACGCCGGCGCCGAGGTCTTCGACTACGGCAACTCGCTGCGCGGTGAGGCCCAGCTCGCCGGATACGACCGGGCCTTCGCCTACCCGGGCTTCGTCCCCGCCTACATCCGGCCGCTGTTCTGCGAAGGAAAAGGCCCCTTCCGCTGGGCTGCGCTGTCCGGCGACCCCGCCGACATCGCCAAGACCGACAAGGCCGTGCTGGAACTCTTCGGCGACGACGAGCACCTCGCCCGCTGGCTGCGGCTGGCTGACAGGAAGGTTCCCTTCCACGGCCTGCCCGCCCGGATCTGCTGGCTCGGCTACGGCGAACGCGCCGCCGCGGGCCTGCGGTTCAACGAGATGGTCGCCTCCGGTGAACTCGCCGCCCCCGTCGTCCTGGGGCGCGACCACCTCGACTGCGGCTCCGTCGCCTCCCCCTACCGGGAGACCGAGGCGATGGCCGACTCCTCCGACGCCGTCGCCGACTGGCCGCTGCTCAACGCCCTGGTCAACACCGCGTCCGGCGCCACCTGGGTGTCGCTGCACCACGGCGGTGGAGTCGGCATGGGGCGTTCCCTGCACGCCGGCCAGGTCACGGTCGCCGACGGCACCGAGCTCGCGGCTCGCAAGCTCGAACGCGTGCTCACCAACGACCCCGGCATGGGGGTGATCCGGCACGTCGACGCCGGATACGAACGCGCCGAGGAGGTCGCCGCGCAGCGCGGCGTGCGGACTCCGCTGGTGGGGCGATGAGCGGGCTGGACGACCTCGCCGGCATCGGCGCCGACCGGCGGCGCGGCGGTTACTCGCGGCACGTCTTCGACGACGCCGAGCGGACCCTGCGCGAATGGTTCGTCGAGCAGGCCGAGCGGCGCGGGCTCGCGGTGGAAACCGACGCCAACACCAACATCTGGGCCTGGTGGGGACGGCCAGGCCCGGGAGCGGTCGTCACCGGAAGCCACCTCGACTCGGTGCCCGGCGGCGGGGCCTTCGACGGCCCGCTCGGCGTCGTCAGCGCGCTGGAAGCCGTGGACCTGCTGCGGGAACGCGGATTTCAGCCGCGCGCACCGCTGGCGCTGATCGTCTTCGCCGAGGAGGAAGGCGGCCGGTTCGGCATCCCCTGCCTGGGCTCGCGGTTGATGACGGGAACCATCCACCCGGATCGCGCTCGCGGTCTGCGCGACGCCGACGGGCTCACCTTCGCCGAAGCGATGGGAACCTTCGGCGCGGACCCGGCCCGCATCGGCCGGGATGACGGTGCCCTCGGTCGCATCGGGACCTTCGTGGAACTGCACGTCGAGCAGGGCAAGGGACTGATCGACCTGGACCGGCCGGTCGCGGTCGCCGACTCGATCCTCGGCCACGGCAGGTGGCGGTTCCGGTTCCGCGGTCAGGGGAACCACGCGGGCGCCACCCTCATCGACGACCGCCACGATCCGATGATTCCCGCCGCCCGGCTCGTCCTCGCCGCCCGCAGCGCGGCCGAGGCGACGCGGGACGGTCGCGCCACCGTCGGCCGACTGGTCCCCACCCCGGGCGGCACCAACGTCATCGCGTCCTCAGTGGACGTTCACCTCGACGCCCGCGCGCCCCGCGGAGCGCGGTCCCTGGTCGACGACCTGACCGAGCAGGCGAGGGAATTCGCCTGGCAGGAAGGCTGCCAGCTCGACGTCGTCGAGGAATCCTTCGGCGACACCGTCCACTTCGACCCGACGCTGCGCGACCGGCTGCGCGGAGTTCTCGACGACGCACCGATCCTCCCCACCGGCGCCGGCCACGACGCGGGAGTGCTCGCGGCCGAGACACCGACGGCGATGCTGTTCGTGCGCAACCCCACCGGCGTCAGCCACGCCCCCGAAGAGCACGCGACCGCCGAGGACTGCGAGGAAGGTTCCCATGCCCTGGCCCGCGTCCTGGCCGAGCTGGCGGGGTGAAGGGGATGTTCTGGTGCGCGTGGGCGTGGCTGCCCGAAGGTCTCTGCCAGGACGTGCTGTTCGAGGTCGAATCGGGCCGGATCACGGCGGTGCGGCGAGGTGAGGCGCCGGGCGGGGCGCGACGGCTTCCCGGGCTGGTGCTGCCCGGCCTGGCCAACGCGCACTCGCACGCCTTCCACCGGGCGCTGCGCGGGGACAGCGCCCGCGGCACGTTCTGGACCTGGCGGGAGCGGATGTACCGGGTCGCGGAGCGGCTCGACCCGGACGGTTACTACCTGCTCGCCCGCGGCGTCTACGCGGAGATGGTGCAGGCCGGCATCACCGGCGTCGGCGAGTTCCACTACCTGCACCACGCACCCGGGGGCTCCCGCTACCGCGACCCGAACGCGATGAGCCACGCCCTGGCGCACGCCGCCCGCGACGCCGGGATCCGCTTGACGCTGCTCGACACCTGCTACCTCACCGGCGGTTTCGGCCGCGAGCTCGATCCGGTGCAGCGGAGGTTCTCCGACGGCGACGCGAGCCGCTGGGGTGAGCGCGCGGAGTCCTTCACCGCGACCGGCGTGCTGACCGGGGCCGCCGTGCACTCGGTGCGGGCGGTGCCCGGCGAGGCGATCGAGGAGGTCGCCGGGTGGGCGCGTGACAGGAAGGTTCCCCTGCACCTCCACCTGTCCGAGCAGCGCGCCGAGAACGAAGCGTGCCTGGCCGCGCACGGGCGGACGCCGACGCAGCTGCTGGCCGAGCGCGGCGCGCTCGGTGACGACGTCACCGCCGTGCACGCCACCCACCTCGCGGCCCGGGACGTGGCCCTGCTGGGCGGGAGCGGGACCGGGGTGTGCTTGTGCCCGACGACCGAAGCCGATCTCGCCGATGGGATCGGTCCTGCTGGGGCGCTGGCGGTGGCGGGAAGCCCGCTGTCGCTGGGCAGCGACGGGCACTCCGTGATCGACGTGCTCGCCGAGGCGCAGGCCGTGGAGTCCTACCAGCGGTTGGCGACCGAGACGCGCGGCCACCACGCGCCGGGGGAGCTGCTGGCGATGGCCACCGCGCACGCGGCCCTGGGGCATCCCGACGCGGGACGGCTCGAAGTGGGAGCCCGCGCGGATCTCGTCGCGGTCGACCTCGACTCGACGCGGTTGGCGGGTGTCGCGCCGGAGGCGGTTCCGGCCGTCGCGCGGGCCGCCGACGTGCGCGAGGTGATCGTCGACGGCAGGACGGTGGTCGTCGACGGTGCCCACACCGACATCGACACCGCACGTGAACTGCGGGAATCCATCACGGCACTGCGAACGTGAGGAAATGGTCAACAATGGCAGCCACTGTTATCACTGGGATAGGTGAACTCACCACCCACGACGACGAGCTCGGGACCCGCACCGACGCCGCGCTGGTCGTCGAGGACGACCGGATCGTCTGGGTCGGGTCCGCCCGGGACGTCCCCGACGCCGATGAGCGCGTGGACGTCGGCGGGCGGGCGGTCCTGCCGGGCTGGGTGGACAGCCACACACACCTCGTCTTCGCCGGCGATCGCA
Source organism: Saccharopolyspora ipomoeae (assembly GCF_029952525.1). Classification (GTDB taxonomy): domain Bacteria; phylum Actinomycetota; class Actinomycetes; order Mycobacteriales; family Pseudonocardiaceae; genus Saccharopolyspora; species Saccharopolyspora ipomoeae. The sequence goes on along the minus strand of NZ_JASAOF010000003.1, from coordinate 559,790 downwards.
CCGCCGAGTTCGCCGCCCGCATGTCCGGACAGCCCTACCGGGCGGGCGGGATCGCGGTCACCGTCGATGCCACCAGGCGAGCCTCGGACGCGGAACTCGCCGACACCCTCCGCCGCCACGTCGACGAAGCGGCCTCCCAGGGCACGACGTGCGTGGAGACCAAGACCGGGTACGGGCTGACGGTCGCCGACGAACTGCGGTCGGCCCAGGTCGCCGCCGCCATCGCCGACGAGGTCACGTTCCTCGGCGCGCACCTCGTGCCCCCGGGGACCGACTCGGACGACTACGTGGACCTGGTGTGCGGGGAAATGCTCGACGCCGTGGGGGAGCACGTCGGCTGGTGCGACGTGTTCTGCGAGGAAGGTGCCTTCGACGCCGCCCAATCCCGGCGAGTGCTGACAGCAGCCCGGAAGCGCGGCCTGGGACTGCGGGTCCACGGCAACCAGCTCGGGCCGGGACCCGGGGTGGCGCTGGCGGTCGAGCTGGACGCGGCCAGCGTCGACCACTGCACTCACCTGACCTCCGCCGACGTCGACGCGCTCGTGAACTCCGACACCGTCGCGACGCTGCTGCCGGCCTGCGACCTGTCGACCCGCCAGCCCCTCCCGGACGCCCGCGCGCTGCTGGACGCGGGAGCCACCGTCGCCCTCGCCAGCAACTGCAACCCCGGCTCGTCCTACACCTCGTCGATGGCGTTCTGCGTGGCGACCGCGGTGCTGCAGATGCGGATGAGCGTCGCCGAAGCCGTGCGCGCCGCCACCTGGGGAGGGGCGCGCGCTCTGCGGCGCGAGACCGGCGACGGCGCGGTCGGGGTGCTGAGCCCCGGCTCCCGCGCAGACCTGCAGGTACTGGACGCCCCGAGCGCGACCTGGCTCGCGTATCGGCCTGGTGTTCCCCTCACCCACGCGGTGTGGCGGAAAGGCGACCGCGTTCGCTGACGCCTTCGGGCGGGAGCGTGGGAACCTTCCTGTCAACACCGCCGCCCCTTCGTACACTGCGTGCATGGCCTGCGGTTCGGACATGGCTCGGTGAGCGACCGCGAGCGGCTGCGCTCGGTGTTCGGCGAGGACGCCGAGCGCTACGACCGGTGCCGTCCGGGGTATCCGTCGCAGGTGTTCGACGTGCTCACGGCCGCGGTGGGTGAAGGGGCCCGCGTTCTCGAGATCGGCTGCGGCACCGGGCAGGCGAGCGTGCCGCTGGCGGGCAGGGGTTTCGCGCTGACCGCGCTCGACCGGAGCGAGGAGATGGCGAAGATCGCCCGGGAGCACCTGGACGACTACCCCTCGGCTCGGGTCGTCGTCGAGGACTTCGAGACCTGGGCGCTGCCGCCGGTCGGGTTCGACCTCGTGGTGGCCGCGACCTCGTTCCACTGGCTCGACCCCGCGCTGCGCATGGTCAAGGCCGCCGACGCGCTGCGTCCGCGAGGCGTCCTGGCGGTGGTGTCGACGCACCACATCGCGGGTGGCAGCGAGGAGTCCTTCACCCGGATCCAGCGCTGCTACGAGCGGTTCGACCCCCTCACCGAACCCGGGCGGCGCCTCCCCACCGCGGACGAGATCGCTCAGGATCCGGAGGAGTTCTACCGCTCGGGCCGGTTCAGCCGACCGGAGTTCCACCGCTACGAGTGGGAGGTGGCCTACGCGGAAGAGCAGTACCTGGATCTGCTGATGACCTACTCGGGTCACCGGGCGATGCCGGAGTCGGCGCGCGAGCAGCTCCTGACCTGCATCGGACGCTGCGTCGAGGAGGGCGGCGGCACCATCACCAAGCGCTACCTGACCCAGCTCGCGTGCGCGCAGCGCCTCGGTTGATCAATGTATCGTCGAAGAGCGCTATCATCGTCGTATGACGATCGATCAGGCCGGAGTCGACTCCGCCGTGGCCCTGTTCCACAGCCTCTCCGACGGCACTCGGCTGGCCATCGTGCGGCACCTCGCTGAAGGTGAAGCCCGGGTCGCCGACCTGGTGGGCCGGCTCGGCCTGGCCCAGTCGACGGTGTCGGCGCACATCGCGTGCCTGCGCGACTGCGGCCTCGTCGACGGTCGCCCGCAGGGCAGGCAGGTGTTCTACTCCCTGGCCAGGCCCGAACTGATCGACCTGCTGGCCTCGGCTGAGTCCCTCCTGGCCGCCACCGGCAACGCCGCGGCGCTCTGCCCGAACTACGGCGTCGAGGCGCTCCCCGACGGAGGTCGGCATGAGTGACGACCCGGCCTCCCGGCGGGCCAGCAAGGACACCTGCGCAGACCCGTGCTGCGCCGACCGCTCTCGGGCGCCCTCAGCGACCACGATCGCCGAACCCCGACGTCTCTCCCTGCAGCGACGGATCCGCTGGTTGGTGGCAGCGACGATCACCTACAACGTGATCGAAGCCGTCGTGGCCATCGCCGCCGGGGCCGCCGCGTCCTCCACCGCGCTGATCGGATTCGGCCTCGACTCGGTCATCGAGGTCGCCTCCGCCGCAGCCGTCGCCTGGCAGTTCTCCGGAACCGACCCCGAAGCCCGCGAGCGCACCGCGCTGAAGGTCATCGCCGTGTCGTTCTTCGCGCTCGCCGCCTACGTCGCGGTCGAATCCGTTCGCTCCCTGCTCGGTGCCGGCTCCGCCGAGCACTCCACGGCCGGAATCGTGGTCGCTTCCCTATCACTGGTGATCATGCCGCTGCTGTCCACCGCGCAACGGCGGGCGGGCCGGGAACTGGGATCGGCCAGCGCCGTCGCCGACTCGAAGCAGACCCTGCTGTGCACCTACCTGTCCGGGGTGCTGCTGCTCGGACTGGTACTCAACAGCCTCCTCGGCTGGTCGTGGGCCGACCCGGTGGTGGCGCTGATCATCGCGGCGGTCGCCGTCAACGAAGGTCGGCAGGCTTGGCGCGGGCAGCGCTGCTGCTGATCGAAAAATCCCCTTGACCTCCAGCTAACTCGAAGTCCGAGGGTGGGTGCAGTCGACCGAGAGCGGAGTGATCGAAAATGCGAGCGGTGCAGGTGACGAAGTTCGGCGGACCGGAAGTCCTGTCGGTGATCGAACGACCCGACCCCGAACCACGAGCCGGAGAAGTCCTGGTCAAGATGGCAGCCGTGGACGTGCTGTTCCTCGACACCAAGCTCCGCCAGGGGTGGGGACGCGAATACTTCGACATGAACCCGCCCTACGTCCCCGGCGACGGCGTGGCCGGGGACGTGGTCGCGCTCGGCGAGGGCGTCGACCCGGCGTGGCTGGGCAAGACCGTCGTCGCCAGCACCGAGAACAGCGGCACCTGCGCCGAACTCGTCGCCGTCCCCACCGGCGAACTCGTGGTGGTCCCCGACGGGCTCGACGAGCAGGCGGCCGCGGTGCTGCTGCACGACGCGGTCACAGCCCTGCAACTCGCCGACCACGCGGCCGTGCGACCGGGGGAGAAAGTGCTCGTCGCCGCGGCCGCCGGGGGAGCGGCGTCCATCATCGTCCAACTCACCGCCGCCGCGGGAGCGCACGTCATCGGTGCGGCGCGCGGTGACGAGAAGCTCGGCCGCGTGCGCGCACTCGGCGCCGAGCCAGTCGACTACGGCGCACCGGACTGGGCGGAACGGGTCCGCGACCTGACCGGGGGAGTCGACGTCCTCTTCGACGGAGCCGGTGGGCACTACGGTCGCGACGCGTTCCGCGCCGTCGGCGACGGTGGGCGCGTCATCGCCTACGGTGCCTCCGACGGCGACTTCGCCGACATCGACACCACCGAGGCCGGTCGGCGCGGCGTGACCGTCACCGGGCTCCTCGACATCCAGCACGCCACGCGCGAGCGGCGTCTGGACCTGCTCCGCAAGGCCCTGGCCGAGGCCGCCGCGGGACGCATCACCCCAGCCATCGGCGGCAGCTTCCCGCTGGAGGAGGTCGCCGACGCCCACGCGGCCATCGAACGACGCGAGATCTCCGGGCGCGCCGTGCTGCGCCCCTGAACGTGGCCCGGCCGCGCTCGCAGGGGGTGCGCGGCCGGGCCCGGCTCACTCGTCGTCGGCGTCGTCGCGCGCGAGGAAGGTCGCCAAACGCTCAGTGGCGTCCTCGAAGTCCGGATTGAGGTCCACGAAGGCCCGCATCCGGTCAGCGACCCACGCCAAGGTGACCTCGTCGTCACCGCGACGCTCCTCGAGTTCCTCAATGCCGCGGTCGGTGAAATACACCGCTTCCTCCTAGTGCTCGGTCGATCTTCGACGCGGTGCGGTCGGGAACAGCAGGGTACGAAACGACCCTTCACCACAACGAGACAACCCCGGCCGAGATGAGCGGAAGGTTCCCGTGCACACTCCGCCGCCCCACCGCGCCCCGCCCGGGCGCGAAAAAGCGGGCCGCCGGTTCCGGGAGGAACCGACGGCCCGCTTCAGCCGTGGAGATCAGGCGAAGGCGTTCGACACGACCTCGGCCTGCTCGACCTCGTGGACCTTCGCCAGACCGGTGGCCGGGGCGGCCATCGGACGACGCGAGACCCGCTTGAGCTTGCCGATCAGCTCCGGGAACTGCTCGGTCAGCGCCAGGCCCAGGAACGGCCACGCACCCTGGTTCGCCGGCTCCTCCTGCGTCCAGCGGACCGACTCCAGGTTCGGGTACCGCTCGAACAGGGCGCCCAGCTTGCGGTGGGGCAGCGGGTAGAGCTGCTCCAGCCGCGCCACCGCGGTGTCGGTGATGCCGTTCTTGTCGCGGTAGGCCGCCAGCTCGTAGTAGAGCTTGCCGGTGCACAGCACCAGGTTCTTGACCTGCGACGGGTCCGGCTGGGCCGGGTCGTCGATGACCGACGTGAACTTGCCCTCGGTGAAGTCCTCGACCGGGCTGGTCGCGGCCTTCAGGCGCAGCATCGACTTCGGCGTGAACACCACGAGCGGGCGGTGGATGCCGTCGAGGGCGTGCCGCCGCAGCAAGTGGAAGTAGTTCGCCGGAGTCGACGGCATCGCGACCGTCATCGACCCCTCGGCGCACAGCTGCAGCCACCGCTCGATGCGGCCCGAGCTGTGGTCCGGGCCCTGGCCCTCCTGGCCGTGCGGCAGCAGCATCACCACGTCGGAGCGCTGGCCCCACTTGGCCTCACCGGACGAGATGAACTCGTCGATGATCGACTGGGCGCCGTTGAAGAAGTCACCGAACTGCGCCTCCCACAGCACCAGCGACTCGGGGTTGCCCACCGAGTAGCCGTACTCGAAGCCCAGCGCGGCGAACTCCGACAGCGCCGAGTCGTAGACCAGGAACTTGCCCTGGTCGTCCGAGAGGTTCTGCAGCGGCGTGTACTCGGAGTCGTTCTTGCGGTCGATGAGCACCGAGTGGCGCTGACCGAACGTGCCCCGGCGGCTGTCCTGACCGGTCAGGCGGACCTGGCGGCCCTCCATGACCAGCGAACCGAACGCCAGCAGCTCGCCGAACGCCCAGTCGATGCCGCCCTCGCGGCCCATCTTGGCGCGACGCTCCAGCACCGGCTTCACGCGCGGGTGCGGGGCGAAGCCCTCCGGCAGGTTGATCTGCGCCTCGGAGATCCGCTCCAGGGACTCCTGCGAGATCGCGGTCGACAGACCACGCGGAACCTGCTGCTCGGACTCCACCGACGGGCTCGGCGTCGGCGGGTGCTTCTCCAGCTCGCGGACCTCGTTGAACACGTGCTCCAGCTGCGCGGCGTAGTCCTTGAGGGCCTTCTCGGCCTCGTCCACGGTGATGTCACCGCGGCCGATCAGCGACTCGGTGTAGACCTTGCGGACGCTGCGCATCTTGTCGATCGCGTCGTACATCTTCGGCTGCGTCATCGACGGGTCGTCGCCCTCGTTGTGGCCGCGACGGCGGTAGCAGACCATGTCGATCACGACGTCCTTGCCGAACGCCTGGCGGTACTCCACGGCCAGCCGCGCGACCCACACGCAGGCCTCGGGGTCGTCGCCGTTGACGTGGAAGACCGGCGCGCCGATCATCTTCGCCACGTCGGTGCAGTACTTGCTGGAACGCGAGTGCTCCGGCGCGGTGGTGTAGCCGACCTGGTTGTTGACGATCACGTGGACCGTGCCGCCGGTGCGGTAACCGCGCAGCAGCGACAGGTTCAGCGTCTCGGCGACCACGCCCTGACCGGCGAACGCGGCATCACCGTGCAGCAGCACCGGCAGCACCGTGAAGCCCTCCTGGCCCTTGTCCAGGATGTCCTGCTTGGCGCGGACGATGCCCTCCAGCACCGGGTCCACGGCCTCCAGGTGGGACGGGTTCGAGGTCAGCGACACCTTCGTCTCGCCGTCGCCGAACATCCGGAAGTACTTGCCCTCGGCGCCCAGGTGGTACTTCACGTCACCGGAACCGTGGGCCTGGCCCGGGTCGAGGTTGCCCTCGAACTCGCGGAAGATCTGCGAGATCGGCTTGCCGACGATGTTGGCCAGCACGTTCAGCCGGCCGCGGTGCGGCATGCCGATGACGACCTCGTCGAGCTCGTGCGCGGCGGAGTTGTCCAGCACCGCGTCCAGCAGCGGCACCACGGTCTCGGCGCCTTCCAGCGAGAACCGCTTCTGCCCGACGTACTTGGTCTGCAGGAACGTCTCGAAGGCCTCGGCCGCGTTGAGCTTCGACAGGATGTACTTCTGCTCGGTCGAGTCCGGCTTGGTGTGCGGCTTCTCGACCCGCTGCTGCAGCCATTCGCGCTCGTCGGGCTCCAGGATGTGCATGTACTCCACGCCGACGGTGCGGCAGTAGGAGTCGCGCAGCACGCCGAGCACGTCGCGCAGCTTCATCTTCTCGCGGCCGGCGAAACCGCCCACGGCGAACTCGCGGTCCAGGTCCCACAGGGTGAGGCTGTGCGACAGGACGTCGAGGTCCTCGTGCCGGCGCTGCCGGTAGTTCAGCGGGTCGATGTCGGCCATCAGGTGGCCGCGGGTGCGGTAGGCGTCGATCAGCTCGAGCACCCGGGCGGTCTTGTCGACCGCGCCCTCGGGGATGTCCTGCGTCCAGCGCACCGGCTCGTACGGGATGCGCAGCGACGCGAAGATGTCGTCGAAGAACCCGTCCTCGCCCAGCAGCAGCTGGTGCACGCGGCGCAGGAAGTCACCGGACTCGGCGCCCTGGATGACGCGGTGGTCGTAGGTGGACGTCAGCGTCACGATCTTGCTGATGCCCATGTCGACCAGCGTCTTCTCGCTGGCGCCCTGGAACTCGGCGGGGTAGTCCATCGCGCCGACACCGATGATCGCGCTCTGCCCCTTGGTCAGCCGCGGCACCGAGTGGTTGGTGCCCGACGGGCCCGGGTTGGTCAGCGAGATCGTGGTGCCGGAGAAGTCGTCCGCGGTCAGCGCGCCACCGCGCGCCTTGCGGATGATGTCCTCGTAGGCCTGCCAGAACTGGTAGAACGTCATGTCCTCGCAGCCCTTGATGGAGGCGACCACGAGGTTGCGCGACCCGTCCTTGCCCGGCATGTCGATGGCCAGGCCCAGGTTGATGTGCTCCGGCGTGACCGACGCGGGCTTGCCCTTGGCGTCCTCGCCGTAGTGGCGGTTCATGTTCGGGAAGTCCTTGACCGCCCTGATCAGCGCGTAGCCGATCAGGTGCGTGAAGGAGACCTTCCCGCCCTTGTTCCGCTTGAGGTGGTTGTTGATGACGATCCGGTTGTCGAACAGCAGCTTCGCCGGCACCGCGCGCACGCTGGTCGCGGTGGGGACCGTGAGCGACTGGTCCATGTTCTTGGCGATCGCGGCCGCGGCACCGCGCAGGGTCTTGACGTCGCCCTCGGCCTGCGGCTGCTTCACCGGCGCGGCCTTGGCGGCCTGCTGCGGGGAGGGCTTCGGTGCGGCGGGCTTGGCCGCGGGCGCGGCGGCCGCCTGGCCGTTGGTCTCAGCGGCGCGGGTCGCTGTGGCCGTCGGTGTCGGGGCCGCTGCAGCGCCGGCCGCAGCAGCGGTAGCGGTGTTCTCGTTTTTCGCCTGGTCCGACTTGTAGTCGGCGAAGAATTCGTGCCACGCCGAGTCTACGGAAGTGGGATCTTGGAGGAACTGCTCGTACATCTCCTCGATCAACCACTCATTGGGGCCGAACTGTGACGCGGGGCTGCTGGACACGGCTGGCGTTCGCCTCGATCCATATGCTCGTGATTTACAGACACACTCGGGTACCAGGCTAGCCGCCCGATTCGCGAGGTTGACACACAGGACGGCCGTTCGGCGGAAGGACTCCTGTCACAGAATCGATCAGGATCGTCCGGCCAGCGGAGATGAGACCCCGCCCGAGCCGTTCGAGTGATCATCAGCCGTCCTGAGCGTGCTTCGTTCGCTGATCAGCGCCGTTCAGCGCTGGTCCATACGGGTTGTCGTACGGGTCCATTATGGCGTTTCACCGCCACGCTGTGTTCTCAACTGGTAACCGAATCGACCGCATGGCGGGAGCGCTCCCACCGGCTCTCACCCGAGTGTCCGATTTTTCCGTTTAGCGATCGCGGACCGTGTCCGCCTGATTCCGTTGCGTGCGCTCGCGGGCTGAGATGTGGCGATCGTGACAGAAAGGTTCCCCTCCTCACACCCGTCGGCGACCTCGCGGTGACCCAGAAGTAGCGCTCCCCTCGCGGACCCGGGGTGACAGGAAGGTTCCCCTCCTCACGCGATGTTGCTCGTCTCCGCCACGGCACCGCCCCCAGGTGAGTCGTGCGCGTCGGACGCCCGCCACAGCCGCGCGTAGTGACCGTGCCGGGCCAGCAGTTCCTCGTGCCCGCCCTGTTCGACGATGCGCCCGCCGTCGACCACCACGATCCGGTCCGCGCGGGCCGCCGTGCCCAACCGGTGCGCGACGACGAACGTGGTGCGCTGCGCCGCCAACCGGTCGCTGGCCGCCACCACCATCGACTCCGTCGCCGGGTCCAGCGCCGCCGTGGCCTCGTCCAGCAGCAGCACGTCCGGCTCCACCAGCTGCGCCCTCGCCAACGCCACCAACTGGCGCTGGCCCGCTGACAGACCTCGACCGCGCTCACCCACCTCCTGCCGGAACCCGTGCGGCAGCATCGCGATCCCCGGCAGCGCCCCCACCGCGCGGGCGGCGGCCTCCACCTCCGCAGGCCCGGCATCGGGGCGGGCGTAGGTGATGTTGTCGGAGACGTCGCCGGTGAACAGGTGCCCCTCCTGCGGCACCACCGCCAGCCGCTGGTGGAACGCCGCCAGCTCGTAGCCGCGCACGTCCGTCCCGTCGACCAGCACCGCACCGTCGGTGACGTCGTAGAACCGGGCGATCAGCTTGATCAAGGTCGACTTCCCGGCACCCGTGGCGCCCACCAGCGCCACCGTCTCCCCGGGCCGCACCCGCAGGTTCACGTCCCGCAGCGCCCACTGCTCGGTGCCCGGGTAGCGGAACGAGACGTCCCGCAACTCCACCTCGCCGCGCAGCCGCTCGGGCACCTCCACCGGCTCGGCGGGCTCCGGAACCGACGTCGGCGTGCGCAGCAGCTCGCCGATGCGCCGCAACCCGACACGAGCCTGCTGGTAGGCGTCGAACACACCGGACAGCTGCTGCACCGGCGAGAAGAACAACCCCAGGTACAGCAGGAAGGCGACCAGCACGCCGGCCGTCAGCTCACCCGAAGCGACCCGCGTCGCCCCCACTCCCAGCACCGCGGCCTGCGCGATCTCCGACAGCAGCGCCACGAACGGGAAGTACGTGGCGATGTAGCGCTGAGCCCGCAGCCGCGAACGCCGATAAGCATCGCTGCGCTGCGCGAACACCGTCGCGGCGTGGCCCTCGCGGCGGTGGGCCTGGGCGACCCGCATACCCGAGACGTTCTCCTGCAGGTCGGCGTTGACGGTGCTGACCCGCTCCCGCGCCTCGGCGTAAGCCGTCGACGAGACCCTGCGGAACACGATCGTGGCCACCACCAGCACCGGCAGCACCGCCATCGCCACCAGCGCCAGCGACGGGTCGGTGAACAGCAGCGCGCCCGCGATGCCCAGCAACGTCAGCACGCTCACCACGAACGTCGCCAAACCCGTCTGCAAGAACGACGACAGCGCATCGACGTCCGTGGTCATCCGGGTCATGATCCGCCCGGCCAGCTCCCGCTCGTAGAAGTCCAGGCCCAACCGCTGCAGGTGCGCGAAGCTGCGCAACCGCAGCACGTAGAGCAGGGTCTCGCCGGTGCGGGCGGTGATCACCGTCTGCAGCTTGATCACCAGCCAGCCACCGGCCACCAGCACCGCCGCCAGGCCCGTGGCCAGCCACAACGTGTCGACGTTGCCGGTCCCGACACCGCTGTCGATGCCGTGCCGCACCAGCGACGGCAGCAGCACCGAGGTCAACGCGTCCCCGGCGACCAGGGCGACCGTCAGCACCAACCCCCACCGGATCGGCCGCAGCAGGCGCGCCAGCCGGAACTGCGGGTCGGGCGCCGTCGGATCGGTTCCCCGCACCCGAGGCAGATCGCTCGCCGGCGGCAACGCGCGAATGCCCTCGACCAACTCCGGAGTGGGAGGAACGGACCCCTCACCCATGCCGTGCCTGCCCGGCGTTGACACGGAGGTTCCCGTCACCTCATCCGCGGGCTGCTCCTCCCGTCGCCACAGCTCCGGGGTGATGTCGTCGGGGGACACGTCCGCCCCACCGTCGTGCGGCTCGTCGATGGTCTCGCCGGGACCGGCCAGCAACGACCGGAACAGCTCGCACCGCTCCCGCAGCTCGCTCTCGGTGCCCACGTCCACGACGCGTCCCCCGTCGAGCACCGCGATCCGGTCGGCCAGCGCCAGCGTCGAGCGCCGGTGCGCGATCAGCAGAGTCGTGCGCTGCGCTGTCACCGACCGCAGCGTGTCGTGGATGGCGGCCTCGGTCGCCGGATCGACCGCCGAGGTCGCGTCGTCGAGCACCAGCACCCGGGGGTTCGACAGCAGGGCCCTGGCCAGCGCCACCCGCTGCCGCTGGCCCCCGGACAGCGTCAGACCCCGCTCGCCGACGGTCGTGTCGTACCCGTCCGGGAGGGCGGAGATGAACTCGTGGGCCTCCGCGCCCTTCGCCGCCGCGATCACGTCCTCCTCGCTCGCGTCGGCGCGGCCGTAGGCGATGTTGCCGCGAATGGTGTCGGAGAACAGGAACGCTTCCTCGAAGACCACGCCCACCGCGCCGCGCAGCGAATCCAGCCGCAGGTCGCGGAGGTCGAAGGTCTCCCCGGTGTCAGCGGAGGCGATCGCGACGCGGCCCGAGTGCACGTCGTAGAAGCGGGGCAGCAGCAGCGACACCGTCGACTTGCCCGATCCGGCCGGCCCCACCAACGCCACCGTCTCGCCCGGGCGGACCCGCAACGTCGCGTCCCGCAGCACCGGCTGATCGCGGGTGTAGCCGAACCCGACCTCGTCGAGGCGGACCTCCAGAGGCCCCTCGGGCAGGCTGCGGGCGTCGGGCTTCTCCTCGACCTCGGGCTGGGAGTCGGTGAGCTCGTGGATGCGCTCGACCCCGGCCCGCGCCAGCTGGGCCTGGATCATCACGCTGGAGAGCATGCGGGCCGGGCCGGACAGCATCGCCACGTAGCCGGCGAATGCCACGAAGGTTCCCAAGCTCACCTGGTCCTGCAGCACCATCCAGCCGCCCAGGCCGAGCACGCCGACCTGACCGGCCGACGGCAGCGTCGCCAGACTCGCGGCCGGGAGCGAGGTCATGCGGGCCGCGCGCAGCCGCGCGGCGAACAGCCGCCGCGCCCGCGTCTCCAGCCGGGAGACCTCCCGTTCCTCCTGCCCGAAGCCCTTGACCACGCGCACGCCGGTGACGGTCTCCTCGACGTGCTGGGCGATGTCGGCCGCGCGTTGCTGAGCCGACCAGGTCGCCGGGAACAACCGCTTCTTGCTGCGCGCCGAGACGACCGCGATCAGCGGCGCGACGATCAAGGCAACCACCGTGAGCAGCGGGGACAGCCACAGCATCGCCGCGATCGCGAACACCGCCAGCACCGCGGTGCCCGCCGCCAGCGGCAGCATCGACAGCAGCGAGTTCACCAGCTGCAGGTCGCTGATCGACCGCGACACCACCTGGCCGGTGCGGAGCGCGTCCTGCTTGCCCCCGTCGAGCCGCTGCATCGCGGCGAACACCGCCCGCCGCAGGTCGTGCTGCACGTCCAAGGCCAGGCGTCCGGCGCTGTAGCGGCGGACGAACGCGGCCGCGAACCGGAACACCCCCAGCACCAGCAGCACGAGCACGATCCACCACAGCCGTTCGGTGCTGCGGGCCACCGCGTCGTCGACCGCGAGCTTGGTCAGCAGCGGAACCAGCGCCTCCAGCCCCACTGCGGTCACGGAGGCGCCCATCGCCAACGTCAACGCGACCGGGTGGCGCCGACATGCGGCGAAGAGGCGACGGATCCAGCCGCCGGAGGAACGGCGGGGATTCTCGGAGTCGCTCACCCCGTCAGGTTAGGCCGCCGCACCGACGTCGCAGCACCACCGATCCCGCGGTGTGACCGGCGCCAACGCGTGAGGAAGGGAACCTTCCCGTCATTTCGCCCGCAGCCCGTGCGGGATGACAGGAAGGTTCCCTTCCTCACACCACGTCGCGCCGCGTGCTCACGAACCAGCCCCCGGCCACGAACAGCGCGGTGTAACCGAGGAACGTCAGCAGGCTCGCCCACCACGGGTGCCCGTAGGTGCCGCCGAAGAACAGGTGCAGGAGTTCGAACGCGGCGCGCGGCGTGTTCGGTTCGTCGGGTCCCGCCACCGCGGAGACGAACAGCGGCACCGCCAGGTTCGACACGATCCCGTTGCCGGCCGCGCCCGGCAGGTAGGGGCTGATGCCCGAGACCGCGGTGTCGATCAGGCTGATCGACAGGATGAACTCGACCGCGAACTTGTAGACCAGCGGCAGGATGATCACCAGGACGGAGTTGGCGATCAGCGCGCCGAAACCGACCCCGAGCAGCGTCCACAGCAGCATCGCGAGCACACCGGCCCCGCCGACGCCGAGCCAGCTGCCGAGGCCGCCGAAGTTGCCCATGTCCTGGCCGGCGCCGAGCAGCGCGCCGAAGCTCGCGACCAGCACGTTCGCCAAGCCGTAGAGCACCCCGATGCCGGCGCAGGCGATCAGCTTCGCCCACAGGACCGAGCTGCGCGGGTTGGCCGTGAGGTAGGTCGTGGTGATGGACTTGGAGCGGAACTCGCCCGCGAAGGACATCGCGCCGAACAGCAGCGCGAAGATCGTGCCGAAGTTCGTCGACAGCGCCACCGACAGCAGGCCCAGCGGCAGGGACGCGCTGAACTCCTCGACCATGTCGATGATCCCGCCGAAGGCGGTGCCCAACCAGCCCGCGCCGAACCCCAGCACCACCACGGGGATCAGCAGCGCCCACCACAGGCTGGTGGTGAAGATCTTCCGGTACTCGGCCTTGATCAGCGCGATCATCACACGTCCCCACCTTCGCCTGGCCGGCCCGTCCACGTTCTCGGCGGGGCGTACTGCGGAAGTCCCGCGTACTGGCCGTGGGTGAGGCGGAAGAACAACTGCTCCAGGTCGATGCGCTCGTCCTGCATCGCGTAGAGCGCGACGCCCGCTTCCCGCGCCAGGTCGGCGACCGCGCGGGAATCGGCCCCGATCACGGCCAGCCGCCCGTCCGGCAGGTATTCGACCCCGAAACCGGCTTCCTGGACCTTGCCGACCAGCACCTCCGGGCTGTCGGCCTGCACGAGCGCGCGGGCCTGCTGGGCGGCGCGCAGCTCCTCGACGTGCCCGTCGTAGACGCAGCGGCCCTGGCTGATGATGACCAGCCGGTCGACGGTGTTCTCGATCTCGCGGAGGAAGTGGCTGGACATCAGCACCGTGCGGCCCCCGGCGGCGAACGCGTGCAGGAAACCCCGCAACCACGCGATCCCCTCGGGATCCAGGCCGTTGGCGGGCTCGTCGAGGACCAGGATCTGCGGATCCCCGAGCAGCGCGGTGGCCAGCGCGAGGCGTTGCCGCATGCCCAGCGAGAAGCCGCCGGTCTTGCGGTCCGCGGCGGCGGCCAGGCCGACCAGCTCCAGCGCCCGGTCCACCTGCGAGTCGGGGACGTCCATCGCGGCGGCGTAGCAGCGCAGGTGGTGGCGGGCGGTGCGGTTCGGGTGGAACCCGTGCGCGTCGAGCACCGCCCCGACGATCCCGCCGGGCTTCGGCAGCCGGTGGAACGGCAGTCCGTTGATGGTCGCGGTGCCCGAGGTGGGCGCGACCAGGCCGAGGATCATGCGCAGCGCCGTGGTCTTGCCCGCCCCGTTGGGGCCGAGGAAACCGGTGACCGCGCCGGGCTGCACCGTGAAGCTGAGGTCCTGCACCGCGTGCACGGGGCCGAACGTCTTGTTCAGCCCTTGCACGTGGATGCGACCGCTGCCGTCGTGCACGCGCCCTCCCACGTCCGGTCACCCGTCGGTGTGCCAACCCTGACGGCCCCCATCCTGCCGGACAGGCGGGCGCGGCCCGGTGCGGTGTCGCGGCCGCAAAGGTCATCGGGAGCCGGACGTGGGGGAGAGCGGCAGGTCAGGAGCGTTCGACGACGGCCGCGCGGTAGATCGTGCCGCGCTCGGCGTCGGCCGGCTGGGCGAGCAGAGGCGGGGTCATCGGGACGGTGGTCAGGTCGGGCCGGATGAACTCGTCGGTGTCCCAGTCGGAGGGGCCTCGTCCGACGGTCGACACGATCGGCTCGCTGATCACCGGGACCTCGGGTTCGGGGGTGCGGGGGTGCGATCCGGTTTGGCGGCGGAGGTTGCTGCGACGTTCCTGCGAGGCGGAGCGCTCGGTGATGAGCTGGTGGTGCGCGGCCTGCCACACCTTGCAGGGCCAGGGGCGGCCGCGCAGCGTTCCGCGGCAGGACGGGCAGCGTCCGTCCTTGTCGGGTTCGTGATCGGCTAACAGGGTTTGGAGGGCTTCGGTGAGTCGATGCAGTTCGGATCGGGCAATGGGGAGAAGCACTTCGGGAGCGCCTTCGCCCATCGCTCTGTCCAGCGTGTCGAGCCGGTCGAGAACCGCCTTGCGCAGTGCCGTGTCCGTCACGTTTTTCTCCCACCCTCAGCGTGCTTTTGCTGCCACGGAGTTTCCGGCGGGAGCGTCCGTCGATCAGTCACCCGCCGTTACTCCGATGGGTGACATCGGCATCAGCGGTTCACGCCTGCACGGCCACCCGGCGAGACTCACCCCATCGAGTGGTTATCGATTCGGCTGAAAATTGGCGGCGAAGGGCTCGCTCACGTCGTCGGCAAACCGGCGATCTTGCCCTACACTGAGCGTGGCGGCCTGCTCCCGGTGACCCCCAGGCTGGTTGAGCGGGCCGCCCCTAATTCCCCTTTTCTCGCCGCACTGCGATTCGTGCGCTCCGGCAATTGCCCCGCATTCGGACTTGAGTTGCTCATCCACCAATTCGAATTCGAACTAGGGGCAAATTCCCCAAACCTCGCGCTGGTGGTGGTGAGCTGCTGGCGGGTGCGGTCCGCTGAGCATGTGAAACTGTGCCCGTGGACGCTTGCCCGACGACCGAGAACACCACGATCGGCAGCCCGGCGCGCGACCTGCGCGACCGACTGGCGCGCGTGCTCACCGAGCTGTTCGCGCCGTGGGTGATCGTCGTCCTGCTGCCGCTGGCGGTGGCCTGGCGCGCGACGCACCGAGTGCTCCCCGCGCTCGGCTGGGGCCTGCTCGTCGCGGCCACCAGCAGCATCCTCCCGATGGCGGTGATCGTCTGGGGAGCCAGGACCGGCCGGTGGGACGGCCACCACGTCCGCGACCGCGCGGGCAGGTTGGTTCCCCTCATCGCGCTGATCGTCATGAGCCTGGTCGGCCTGGGCCTGCTGGTCGCCCTGGGAGCGCCGCGGCAGGTGATCGTCCTGGACGTCGCCATGATCGCCTCCCTGCTCGTCACGGGAGGAATCACGGCGCGGTGGAAGATCTCGATGCACTCGGCGGTGGCGTCGGGCGCGGTGGTGATCCTCGCCGTGACCTACCACCCGGTGTGCTGGGCGTTGATGGTGCTGGTGGCGGCGATCTCCTGGTCGCGCGTGCAGGTCCGCGACCACACCACCGCGCAGGTCGTCCTCGGCGCGCTGATCGGCGCCGCCGTCGGCGGCGGCCTGTTCGCCGCCCTGGGCTGAGAGCTCAGCCGGGAACGTCGGCTCGGCTGCGGGACCGGATGTCGGCCACGATCGGGGAGCGTTCCACGAGGCGGCCGATCTCGATCAACCACCGCGCCTCGGCGTGCGGATCCGAGCCCACGCCGCGATACGGCGCGGTGGATTCGTCCGGGTCCGGCTGATGCCGCTGGCCCGCGGCGTGAGCGTCCAGCGCGCTGGCCAAGCACGCCGCCTCGACGACCTGATGGGTGCGCCGGGGGCCGAGCCCCGCCCGCTCGGCGGCGCGGCGAGCCCACGCGTGGGCCTCGGGGTGGACGTAGGAGCGCAGCACCAGCTGGGCGTCGCGGATCTCCACCACCCGCCGGTACAGGGCGAACCGCGCGTCGGCGTGGGCGTACGTGGCGGCGGGCAAGGTGATCTGCGGCAGCTCGCCGGCCAGCCGCTGCCACAACGGCCGCAGCCGCCGGGATTGGAGCACCGCGCGGCCCCACGAGACCGGGACCGCCGCGCGCGGGCCCCAGACGGGCATGGTCGCCCCGGCGGCGACCAGGGCGACGCACGCCGCGGCGCACGCGCTCGCCAGGTCCGCCACCGGTTCCATCGCGACGGGGCTGCGGCCGCTCACCACCCACAGCGCACCGGTGATCTTGGCCGCTGCCCACCCCGCCGATGCCAGGCACCCGGCCTGGATCGTGCGCAGCCCGGCGCGCAGCCACCTGCGCGGGGTTCGTGCGATGTAGTGGTGCAAGAACCAGCCGAACACCGACGTCGACCAGAGGATGTAGAGGGTGAACACGACGATGTAGGCGGCTACGGCCGGGTGGTGGGCGTAGCCGGCCAAGTAGGCCAGGTGGAACGGGAGATCGGCCGTGAGCAGCAGCAGCGCCATCGCCGCCGACGCCAGGACCATGATCGGTATCTGCACGCGCATCACCGCGCGGGCGCGCGCCGGCTCGTGCAGCAGGTGCGCCACCAAACCTTGGACGCACACGGCGGCGAGCATCGCCAGGACGTTGGCCACCAGACGCCCGAGGTTGGGCACGGGCTCCCAGGTCGACATCCACCTCAGGGAAGCCGGAGCCACCAGCGCCGCGGACAGGCCCACGCTGCCGATCGCGCCGCACAGGTACAGCGTGCTCGGCGTGAGGGACCGCCTGCGGTGGCCTTGAACGGCCTTGCCGACCGCGGCCAGCACCGCGATCAGACCGACGCAGGAGAGGACGATGCTGCTCATCGCTTCTCGGGCCCGCGTCGGCGAGCGCTGCCGAACGTCGCCTGGATCTCGCGCAGGGTGCGGCCGGACCGCGCGTCCAGCTTGCGCACGCCCCGCAGCGGCGCCGGTGCGCGCCCGGCGCGGTAGAGGTACAGGCTGGCCACGAGCTCGGCCTGCTGCTCGGTGACGGCGTCGAACGCGGAGCGCCCCAGGACGCTGCGGATGAGCTCGGGCGACAGGTCCGGCACCAAGGCGGCCACCATCGGCGAATCGGCCAGCTTGGTGTCCGAATGCCCGCACACCAGGTGCCCGACCTCGTGCAGGATGATGTGCTCCTCGTGCAGCGGGGTGCTGGGCACGTAGCCGATCACGTCGTGGTCGGCGAGCGAGATCAGGGCGCCGCAGGGGCTTTCGGACTCCACCGCGGAGACCTGGCGCAGCGTGATCGGGCGCCCGCGGGCACGCCCCAGCTCGTCGATGAACGTGCGCAGGTCCCACGGCGTCGGCAGCGGAAGCGCGGACGCCAGTTCCTGGCACCACGCCCGCATCGTGCCGGGCTGGGTGTGATCGTCGGAGGGGGTCACGCCGCGATCATCGCCCGGGATGAGCACCAGGCGCGCGCAGCGGAACGGTGCGGTCGCCGACGCATGCTCATGTTCCGGATCATGCGTCATCGTTGCTCGCGGTGTTGCTGTCGCGCAGATCGGCGACCACACCGCGGATGCGCTCGGCCTGGGCCGGGGTCAGCCCGCGCAAGCTGAGCGATTCCACACCGGACTCCTTCAGCTCCCGGAGTTCGACCAGCGTCGCGAGCTGGGCCCGCACCGAGTCGGCGTGCTCACCGGAGTCGAAGGTGTCGAGCGGAACGCGGAAGAACGCCGCCAGCGCCCGAAGGTGCTGCCAGCCCGGGTTCGGGGACTCCCCGCTGAGGATCTTGTAGAGCTGCGATCCGGAAATGCCGGTCTCCGCGGAGATCCGCTTGACCTCGTACGGCCGCCCGGTCTCCGGGTCGGGGAACGATCGCCGCAGCCACGCCAGCCTCTCCGCCAGCGTGTCCCCTTGATCGCTCACCGTGCTCTCGTGCTTCTCGGGCACAGGATCACCCCCAGGTCCGTTCCCCCGATTGACGGATTATCGCATTTGATACTAATCTCTGTCGAGATTCCACGATTGTGTAATCACTTGGGGGTGTGCCGGGCAGAGCCGCAGGAGAGCAACATCATCCCGCGGTTCTGCTCCGGTGCCGCAGCCGCTCGGACGTGACCGGGTGCCCGTCGATGCCATCGCGCGCGAGCAAGGGAACCTTCCTGTCAACGAAGACCGGCGGGGCTGCGAGGAGGGGAACCTTTCGCGCAACCCCGAGGCGCGATCGACCCGGCCGAAGTCAGTCCAGGACGCTGTTCAGCGGCAGGCTCGTGCGGCCGTGAGCCTCGGCGACGGCCTGGTTGACCAAGTGCCCGTCGTGGGTGTTGAGGCCACCGGCCAGCGCCGCGTCGCCACGGCAGGCCTGCCGCCAGCCCGCCTCCGCGATGCGCAGCACGTAGGGCAGGGTCACGTTGGTCAGCGCGTGCGTGGAGGTGTTGGGCACCGCGCCCGGCATGTTCGCCACGCAGTAGAAGACCGAGTCGTGCACCCGGTAGGTCGGATCGTCGTGCGTGGTCGGACGCGAGTCCGCGAAGCACCCGCCCTGGTCGATGGCGATGTCGACCAGAACACTGCCCGGCTTCATCTCCGAGACCAGGTGGTTGGACACCAGCTTCGGGGCCTTCGCTCCCGCGATCAGCACCGCGCCGATCACCAGGTCGGCCGAGCGGACCGCCTGCTCCACCGCGTAGCGGTTGGAGGTGACGGTGCGGATCTGGCCGTGGAAGTCGCGGTCGATCTCGCGCAGCTTGTCGACGTTGGTGTCCAGCAGCTCCACGTCGGCGCCCATGCCCAGGGCCACCCGAGCCGCGTTGAGCCCGGCGACACCGCCGCCGATCACCACGACCCGGGCCGGGTGCACCCCCGGAACGCCGCCCGGCAGCACGCCGCGGCCACCGCTGGGGCGCATCAGCGAATGCGCTCCCACCAGCGGCGCCAGCCGCCCGGCGACCTCGCTCATCGGCGCCAGCAGCGGCAACCCGCCATCCGGGGTCTGCACCGTCTCGTAGGCGATGCCGGTGACGCCCGAGTCCAGCATCGCGTCGGTCAGCTCGGCCGAGGCGGCCAGGTGCAGGTAGGTGAACAGCACCTGGTCCCGGCGCAGCCGCGGGTACTCCTCGGCGATCGGCTCCTTGACCTTGAGCACGAGGTCGCCTTCCGCCCACACGTCGTCGGCGGCGGCCAGGACCTTCGCGCCGGAAGCGAGGTAGTCCTCGTCCGGGATGGACGATCCGGCGCCGGCGCCCGCCTCGACGAACACGTCATGACCACGCGCGGTCAGCTCGTGCACACCGGCAGGAGTGATCGCCACCCGATACTCGTTGTTCTTGATCTCGCGAGGCACTGCGATCTTCACCGTGGGGTCCTTTCGTCGTGTGGAAACAACGATCGGACGATGTGGCGCAGGACGCATCATGTCCGCGGCATGAGATTGGGTGGGGGGCTTTGTGCTGCCGGCACAACAGCGGTGCGTGCGGGGCCGGTGGTGACAGACAGGTTCCCGTGTTCGCCCCGCGACGGACTCAGCCGTGCTGAGCCCACCGCTCGGCCAGCAACTGCACCAGCAGCGCCGACCGGACGTCGGGGTCGTCGAGGTCGACGTCCACCAGCTGGCCGATCCGCTTCATCCGGTACCGGAAGGTGTTGGGGTGGACCCGCAGCTCCCGGCTCGCCTGACGCGGGTCACCGGGATGACGCAGCCACGCGTGCAGGGTGGCCTGGTAGTCGGTGTGCTGCGCGCGATCGTGCTCGCGCAGCATCGGCAGGGGACCCAACGTGGCAACCCCGGCATCGGTGGCGGCCCCCGCCATCCGGCTCAGCACCAGCAGGTGCCACAGGTCGTCGTAGACCGCGACGCGCTGCCGCACCAGGCCCGTGCGCAGCAGCCCGATCAGCTCATCGGCCTGCGCGCGCGACCGCGGCACGTCGGTGACCGGCACGGACGTTCCCACCGCGACGAGGGGGCGAGGGGACAACTCGTGCGAAAGCAGGGCCTGGCGCAACTCGGGCCAGCCGCCACCGCGTCCCCGATCGGGCACCAGCGCGTAGAGCACCGAGCCGATCTCGGTGACCAGCGGACGTCGCCCGATGCCGCGGGTGATCCGCTCCCACATCGCCAGCCGCTGCCCCTCGGCGGGCTCGTCGGACGCCGGCATCTCGATCGCGATCACCCGGTGCTCCTCGTTGGGCACGGCCAGTTCGGTGGCTGCCGAGCGCCAGCCGTCCCCTCCGTCGAGCAGCAGCCGCACCTGCTCCGCCGAGCGCTTCCGCTGCACGTCGGCGACCGCGCGCCAGCGCAACAACTGCAACGCCACCAGCGGCGCGGTGTCGGCGAAGGCCGTGGCGCGCTCCTCCGAGACCGGTCCCGGCACCACCGCCCACATCGACCCGAGCAGCTCGCCTCCCATGCGGATCGGCACCACCAGCCGCGGCAGCGTGCCGTCCTGCTGCGCGGGCACGAAGATCGCCGAACTGCCCTTGGTGAGCTGCCGGAACGTGCCGCGGGCACGGAACTTCGCGAGCACGTCGTCCGGCTGCTTGCGTCCCATGATCGTGGAGATCCGCGCCGGATCGGTCAGGTCCTGCCGGGCCGAGTAGGCCAGCACCTGGGAGTGGGCGTCCTCGATGGTCACCGGGGCGTCCACGACGTCGGCGACCGCGTCGGCCAGCCGGAACAGGTCGGCAACCCCGACCCCGCTCTCCTCGGTCTGCCGGATCCCGCCCGCGAGCGCCGCGCGGATCAACCACACCAGCTGCGCCCACGCCGTGCCCGGCCGCACCTCGACCAGCGCGATCCCCGCCTCGCGCACCGCCTCCACCACCTCGGCGAGCGCCGCCACCGGGGGTTTGAGCAGCACCGCCGCCGCTCCGCTCTCGCCGCTCTCGCGCACCAGCCGCAGCGCCTGCTCGCGATCGGCGATGCCCACGCCCAGCACGAGGTCGCCACCGGTGGCGGGTGTGGGCTGATCCGGTTCGGCGATCACCACATCACCGGCGACGGTGCTGGCCTCCGGGCTGATCACGGTGCGCAGCAGAGCCGGTCCGACCCGCTCGACCAGCGCCCGGATGTCGAGCATCGAAGGGGCCTCCTCGACCAAGACGCACCGGCGGAGATCACATGTGCATTGACAGTGCCGCTGGCGCGTTTATCGTTGCTGAGCACATCGACAATCGCATACCGGCCATCGACCCCGTGCGGGAGAGACCCTGCCAGCAGCGCAGGGCGCCGAAGGAGCAACACTCCCCAGCAAACTCTCAGGCACCCACGACCGCTCGGGCGAGGCGACTCTGGAAAGCGCTCGTCGACGCAG
Organism: Saccharopolyspora ipomoeae; assembly: GCF_029952525.1. Lineage (GTDB taxonomy): Bacteria > Actinomycetota > Actinomycetes > Mycobacteriales > Pseudonocardiaceae > Saccharopolyspora > Saccharopolyspora ipomoeae. The sequence continues at coordinate 538,112 of NZ_JASAOF010000003.1, read as the reverse complement.
ACGTGCCACCCACGGTGCAAGCCGCCGCCGCGGCGAAGCTCTCAGGTTCCGCAACAGAGGGGGAGGCCCAGCCGAAACCGGGGATCAACGCCCCTCGAAACCGCTTTGGAGCCTCCCTCATGACGCTGCCCACCAACCTGGCCTACACCGAAGAGCACGAGTGGATCGAGGACCGCGGCGAGATCTCCCGCGTCGGCATCACCGAGCACGCCGCCAGCGCCCTCGGCGACATCGTCTTCGTGCAGCTCCCCGAGGTCGGCGACAAGATCGAGGCCGGTCAGGCGTGTGGTGAGCTCGAGTCGACCAAGTCCGTCAGCGACCTGTTCGCACCCGTCACCGGTGAGGTCGTGGCCATCAACGAAGCCGCGGTCGACGACCCGGCCGTGGTCAACTCCGACCCCTACGGCGAGGGCTGGCTGATCGAGGTGCGCGTCACCGAGACCGGTGCGACCCTCACGGCCCAGCAGTACTCCGACTTGATCAACGAGTAGTCGCGGAGCCCGGAACGAGGCGAGGCGATCAATGGCGATCAGTGTCTTCGACCTGTTCTCGGTGGGAATCGGTCCGTCCAGCTCGCACACCGTGGGGCCGATGCGCGCTGCGCAGCGGTTCACCGTCAGGCTGCGCGAGAACGGCGTGATCTCCCAGGTCAACAAGGTCAAAGCGGAGTTGTTCGGTTCTCTCGGCGCGACCGGTCACGGTCACGGCAGCCCGGGAGCCGTGGTGCTCGGGCTCGAGGGGAACCGCCCGGAGGCGGTGGACCCGGTGGCCGGCGCGGAGCGCGTCGACGAGATCGAGCGCAGCGGCATGTTGCGGCTCGGCGGCGACCAGGTGCTGCCCTTCAGCGTTGCGCGCGATCTGGTGCTGCACCGGCGCAAGTCGTTGCCGCAGCATCCCAACGGGATGCGGTTCACCGCCCTCGGCAACGACGGAGGGGAGCTCGACTCGGCGATCTACTACTCGGTCGGTGGCGGTTTCGTCGTGGACGAGGACGCTGCCGGGGCGGATCGGGTCAAGGCCGATGACACGAAGGTTCCCATGCCCTTCCGCACCGGGGCCGATCTGCTGCTGCACAGCACCGGGTCTGGTTTGCCGATCAGCGGGGTCATGCTGGCCAACGAGCTGTCGTGGCGCGAGGAGCCGGCCGTCCGCGCGGGGCTGCTCGACATCTGGCGGGTGATGCGGGAATGCGTCGACAACGGGTGCCGCAACACCGGTGAGCTGCCGGGCGGGTTGAAGGTGCGGCGGCGCGCGGCGCAGCTGTTGGCGTCGTTGACCGACCGCGACGACCCGCTGGAGTGGGTCACGTTGTTCGCGCTGGCGGTCAACGAGGAGAACGCGGCGGGCGGGCGCGTGGTGACGGCTCCGACCAACGGCGCGGCCGGCATCGTTCCCGCCGTTCTGCACTACTACGCCCGTTTCGTCCCCGGTGCCGATGAGGACGGTGTGGTGCGATTCCTGCTGACGGCAGGGGCGATCGGGGTGCTGTTCAAGGAGAACGCCTCGATCTCCGGTGCCGAGGTCGGTTGCCAGGGCGAGGTCGGCTCGGCCTGCTCGATGGCGGCGGCCGGTTTGGCGGAGGTGCTGGGCGGCACGCCAGAGCAGGTGGAGAACGCCGCCGAGATCGCGATGGAGCACAACCTCGGGCTCACCTGCGATCCCATCGGCGGGCTGGTGCAGATCCCGTGCATCGAGCGCAACGCGGTCGCATCGGTCAAGGCGATCACCGCCGCGCGCATGGCCCTGCGGGGCAACGGCACGCACTACGTGTCCCTCGACAAGGTCATGAAGACGATGCGGGAGACGGGTCGCGACATGTCGGTCAAGTACAAGGAGACCGCGCGCGGCGGCCTGGCCGTCAACGTCATCGAATGCTGAACGGCGGCCCGGGGTGAGCAGGGGGACCTCCCTGTCACCGCCTCGGGCCTCAGCGCGCCCCTGACCTGCTCGTTCGAGTATCGGGGGAACCTTCGACGCGAACACCCGCAGCATCATTGTGCCCAATTAAGTTGTGCACAACTGAATGGTGCGCTACTGTTCGTGGCGTGGCGACAGAACCCGGAACGACGCTGGACCGGCTGCTCTGCTTCGCGCTGCACAGCGCGTCGCGGGCGTTCACCAACCTCTACCGGCCGTTCCTCGACGAGATCGGCCTGACCTACCCGCAGTACCTGGTGATGCTCGTCCTGTGGGAACGCGAGTCGCTCACCGTCAAAGAGCTCGGAGCTCTGCTCCGGCTCGACTCCGGAACGCTGTCGCCCCTGCTGAAGCGACTCGAGGCTCGCGGAGTCCTGGTCCGCGCGCGCAGCGAGACCGACGAGCGGTCGGTGCGCGTCGCGATCACCGACGACGGGCGCGCGCTCGGACAGCAGGCGCGCGACATCCCCCAGCGGATGGTCGCCGCCACCGGGATGCAACTCGGCGACGTCGAGGAACTTCGGTCCACATTGGAAAACCTGACGACCACGTTGAACGACGCGGCCCGCCGGGTCACCGAGAATCAGGAGACGCGATCATGACCGTTCTCTACACCGCGGAGGCCACCGCCACCGGAGCCGGCCGCGCCGGCCGCACCCGCACCTCAGACGGCCTCGTCGACCTCGAGCTGGCCATCCCCAAGGAGATGGGCGGTCCCGGCGGTGCCACCAACCCCGAGCAGCTGTTCGCCGCCGGCTACTCCGCCTGCTTCCACAGCGCGCTGCAGGTCGTCGCCCGCAAGCAGAAGGTCGACATCGAAGGTTCCTCGGTGACCGCCGAGGTCGGCATCGGCCCGAACGGCCAGGGCGGCTACGGCCTCCAGGTCGCGCTCGCCGTCGAACTGCCCGGCGTTCCCGCCGACCAGGCGCAGCAGCTCGCCGAGGCCGCGGACGCGGTGTGCCCGTACTCCAACGCCGTGCGCGGCAACATCGACATCGACGTCCGCGTCGCCTGATCCGCTACGCGAACAGGACGTAGACCGCGCCGGTGGCACCGGCGAGCATCGCCAGCGCCGCTGTCGCGGCGGGCAACACCCCGCCCGGCAGTGGCGTTCGCGCGCGCAGCCGACGCTCGCTGCGGCGATGGCGCCGCCACAGCAGCCACGCCACGACACCGCTGAACGGCAACGTCACCAGCGCGCACACCACCGCCGCGACCGTGCTGTGGTGAGAGATCAACTTCAGCAGCACCAGCAGGCTCGCCATGAACGCCAACACCGTGCGCAACCACGCCAACGTCGTGCGCTCGATCTGCAGACCCGGATCCCAGGGCTGATTCCCGCTCACCGTCAGAACCCGGTCACGAACAGCAGCACGCAGGCCAGCACCCCGATCACGGCCAACCCGTAACCCAGCACCGGAGCCAGGCGCGGCGCGGGCAGCGGCCGACCCCTCCGCAACGCGCGCTCGGTCGACACCCACCGCGTGAAGGCCGTGGCACTGCACAGCACCCCGGCCAGCAGCAGCGCGACCGCCAGCACGGTGCGGATGGGGCTGGGCTCGGCGGCCACGGCGTTGAGCGCCTCGACACCGACCCCGCCGGCCATCAACGCCAGCGCCGTGCGGATCCAGGCGAGGAAGGTCCGCTCGTTGGCCAGCGTGAACCGGGGGTCGGGCTCGTCGCCCTCCTCGTAGAGCCGACGCGGCCATCGTGTGGTCCGCTCTTCGCCATCGGTCGCCATGACCTGAGGTTATCCGGTCCGAATGGCGGAACAGTCGCCGCTCACGCCTCCGCCCCAGGTGGCAGGAAGGTTCCCGTGCTCCAGCCGGAATGACAGGAAGGTTCCCGTGCTCGTCGTGCTTACCGGGCCAAGGGCACGTTCCCGCCGAACAGCTCCGCCTTGCGGCCCGTGATCGTCAAGTACCCGTGGGGGTCCAGCTCGCCGACCTCCCCCGTGCACAGCCATCCGTCGGTGTCGGTGACGGGACGGATCATCCCGTCCGCCTCCAGGTAGCCCGCGCACACCAGCGGGCCGCGCACCAGCACTTCGCCGTCGGGCGCGATGCGCAGCTCCACGCCCGGCATCGCGCGGCCCACCGTGCCGGTGCGGCGGTCGTCGGGATGGTTCGCGGTGGCGCACCCGGTGGTCTCGATCAGCCCCCACCCCTCGCACACCTCGAGCCCGATTCCGCTGAACAGCTCCAGCACCTCGGAGTCGATCGGGCCGGACCTGGTCGACGGCCACACCGTGCCGCTCAGGCCGATCCGCGCCCGCACCCGCTGCCCGTCGCGAGGCGTGCTGCGCTGCTCGGCAGGGATGTCGCGGAGCGCGCCCGTCAGCTGCGACAGCACCTCCGACGAGGCGAAGAACAGCGCGGGCCTGGTCCTCGGGAGTTCGGCGAGCACCCGAGTGCGGTCCCCGCAGAAGTGCACGTGCGCGGCGTCGTGGATCGCCGCGTGCACACCCGCCACCCGCTCGGCGATGTGGCTCAGCGGCAGGTAGCTCAGCCGCGTCGTGCCCGGTTCGGGACGGTTGATGCGGTGCAGAGCCGCGGCGGCGAAGCACAGGTTGCGGTGCGTCAGCACCACGCCCTTGAGGTGGTCGCAGTCCTCGCTCGGGTAGACGACGGCCGCCGGTGTGCCGGGGGAGATCCGGGCGCCGGCGCGCTGCAGCAGACCCGGGTCCTCCTCCGCCCGGCGCGCGCCCTGTCTCCGCAGGTCGTCCCAGGTGCGGAAGCGGTGATCGGCGCTGACCATCACCGCTTCGTCGAGCACCACCACGTGCTCGACCGTGCTGTCGTTGCGCAGCGCCTTGGCCCATCGCCGCAACTGATCGCCGCTCTCCAGCACCGCGACGCGGGCGCGGCTGTGCGCGACGATGGCGTGCACCTGGTCCTGGCTCAGCCCCGGGTGCAGCGTGCTGGGAACCGCGCCCAGGTGCGCGGCGGCCACATCGGCCAGCCAGTGCTCGGCGCGGTTGGACATCATCAACAGGATGGTCTGGCCCCGTTGCAGGCCGAGCGCGTGCAGCGCAGCGGCCAGCAGTTCGACCTCCTCGCCGGTCTGCTTCCAGGTGTAGGTCCGGTCGCCGTCGGTCAGGGCCGGTTCGTCGGCGAAGCGCGCGGTGGTGCGGGAGAGCAGTCGCGGGATCGTCGTTTCCAGTGCTGCCTCGGCCCAGTCGTCCACGGTGCTCATCGCAGCCGGATCTCCCCTCGCCCCGAACGACGGTTGCGAATGTCGCGCGTTGAGGCGATGAAACCTGATCAGGGTCGAGGGAAACCAGCGCCGAAAGCTGGAATCACGTTCCGCCCAACCGGTAGACCTGGCCGCTCATCCGGAAGAAACGGCGAAATCAGACGTGGTCGCGGATGACGTCGTTGACGGCGTGCTGGAACCCGTTGACCAGCACCTGGATGGTCAGCGGACGCAACTGGTCCGTGGCCGCCCGCACCCGTTCCCGCTCGTCCTCGGGACGCCCGTGCTCCATGTAGGGGCGCAGGACGTTCGCCGCGAACAGCTCCCGCAGCTCGGTCGCGATCTGCGCGGTGTGCTGCTCGACGATTCCCTTGGCCTGCACCAGCATCTCCAGCGGCAGCCCCAGGTCGAGGATCTGCAGGCCGACCCCAAGCATCGCCGGGCTGGGCAGCCGCAGCTCGTCGGAGCCGTCGATGCGCTGCAGGATCCCCAGCTCCACCAGGTGCTCGACCAGGTCGTCGTCGAGGTGGCGACCGGCGCGGCGATCCAGCTCGTGGCGGTCGAGCTCCTCGGCGTGCTCATCGGTCCACGGAGCGATCAGCGCCCGCTGCAGCGCCAGCTCGTCCGGCGAGGACCCCTCGGGGATGCGCTGCAGGTGCCGCTCGATCGCCGACAGGGTGAAGCCGAGCGTCTGCAGCTCGCGGATCAGATCCAGTCGCGCGAGGTGCTCGGCGCCGTACAGTCCGAGACGACCGCGCAGACGCGGTGCGGGCAGCAGGCCGCGCGACGAGTAGAAGCGGACCGTCCGCACGGTCACTCCGGCACGGGCGGCCAGTTCGTCGATGGTGAGCTCTTCGTCCGCAGTTCGGAGCATGCCGGTCACGCTACTCCTTGACCGCTGTTACACCAACGATGTAACACTGATTGCGTCGTGATTCTTGTGTCGCGTGACACAGCGTTGTCCTGGGGCCCGCGTTGTTCGAGGGCTCCGGCTTCCGCGTCGTGGAGAGGACTCTGTCGTGACGGCAACGGGTGGCCCGCTGGCCGGGGTGAAAGTCGTCGAGCTCGCCGGGATCGGTCCCGCGCCGTTCTGCTCGATGCTGCTGGCCGACCTCGGCGCGGACGTGGTCCGGGTCGACCGGCCCGGCACCGCCGGCGGCGGCGAGGACCTGCTCAACCGGGGCAAGCGGTCGGTGCAGGTCGACCTCAAGCACGAGAAGGGGCCGGAAGCGGTGCTCGCCCTCGCCGAAGAGGCCGACGTGCTGCTGGAAGGACTTCGGCCCGGTGTCACCGAACGCCTCGGCGTCGGCCCCGAGCAGTGCTGGGAACGCAACCCCCGCCTCGTCTACGGCCGGATGACCGGCTGGGGGCAGGACGGCCCGCTCGCCCACACCTCCGGCCACGACGTCGGCTACGTGTCGCTGACCGGGATGCTGCACCTCATCGGCCGCAAGGACGGGCCGCCGCAGGTACCGGCGAACCTGCTCGGCGACTTCGGCGGCGGCGCCATGTACCTGGCTGTCGGAGTGCTGGCCGCACTGCTCGAAGCCCGCTCCAGCGGACGCGGGCAGGTCGTCGACGCCGCCATCGTCGACGGGACCGCGCACCTGGGCGCCATGCTCTGGGGTTTCTTCGGCTCCGGGGGGTGGAGCACCGAACGCGGCACCAACCTCCTCGACACCGGGGCGCCCTACTACGACGTCTACGAGACCGCCGACGGCGAGCACATCTCCGTCGGAGCGCTGGAACCCAAGTTCTACGCCGAGCTGCTCGACCGGCTCGAACTGACGGGGAAGGTCCCGGACCGCGACGACGCCTCGAACTGGCCCGAGCTGCGGGCCACGTTCGCCGAGACGTTCAAGCAGCGAACCCGCCAGGAGTGGACCGAGGTGTTCGAGGGCTCCGACGCCTGCTTCGCGCCGGTGCTGTCGATGGCCGAGGCCGAACAGCACCCGCACCTGGCCGCCCGCCAGACCCTCGTGCGACGTGACGGGACCCTGCAGCCCGCTCCCGCCCCGCGCTTCAGCCACACCCCCAACCCCGAGCCCGGACCGGTCGCCACACCGGGCGCGCACACCGAAGAGGTCCTGCGCGACTGGGGTCTTCCCCAGGACCTGCTCGACTCCGGGGCGATGCGCTCCGCGTCATGACGTCCCGCGACGCGACCCGTCGCGAAATCCCGTCCCCTCGAAGCGGTCCCGCGGGCCGGTGGTGACAGGAAGGTTCCCTTCCTCCCACTGCCCGCCACGAACGAAAAGGATGCGTGATGATGCGCAGGGAGTTGTTCGAGTCCGAGCACGAGGCGTTCCGCGACACGGTTCGGACCTTCGTCACCAAGGAACTCGTGCCGCACGTGCAGGAGTGGGAAGAAGCCGGTCAGGTCAGCAGGGAGGCCTGGCGCGCCGCCGGTGCGCAGGGACTCCTCGGCTTCGCCGTAGACGACGAGTTCGGCGGCGGGGGAGTCGACGACTTCCGGTTCAACGTCGTGTTCGACGAGGAGCTCGTCGCCGCAGGCGTTTCCGGGTTCGGATCGCCCCTGCACAACGACATCGTCGCGCCCTACCTGATGAGGTTGGCCAACGACGAGCAGAAGCAGCGCTGGCTGCCCGGGTTCTGCTCCGGTGAGCTCATCTCGGCCATCGCCATGACCGAACCCGGTGCGGGCAGCGACCTGCAGGGCATCCGCACCACCGCGATCCGCGACGGCGACGAGTACGTGCTCAACGGGCAGAAGACCTTCATCAGCAACGGCATCATGTCCGACCTGGTGATCGTGGTGGCCCGCACCGATCCCGACGCCGGGCACCAGGGCATCAGCCTGCTGGTCGTCGAGCGCGACATGCCGGGCTTCGAACGCGGCCGCAACCTCGACAAGATCGGCCAGAAGTCGCAGGACACCGCCGAGCTGTTCTTCCACGACGTGCGGGTACCGGCCCGCAACCTCCTCGGCGAGGAGGGGCAGGGCTTCGTCTACCTGATGCAGAACCTGCCGCAGGAACGGCTGTCGATCGGCGTCGCCGCCATCGCCTCGGCCACCAAGATCCTCGAGCTCACCAAGGACTACTGCCGCGAGCGCACCGCCTTCGGCCGTCCTATCGGCAAGTTCCAGAACACCCGGTTCGAGCTCGCCGAGATGGCCACCGAGGTCGAGATCGGCCAGGTCTTCGCCGACCGCTGCGTGTGCGACCACGTGCGCGGCGAGCTGAGCGTCGAGCACGCAGCGATGGCCAAGTGGTGGCTCAGCGAGCTCAACAAGCGCGTCATCGACCGCTGCCTGCAGCTGCACGGCGGCTTCGGCTACATGACCGAGTACCCGGTGGCCAAGGCATACCTGGACTCCCGGGTGCAGACCATCTACGGCGGTACGACCGAGATCATGAAGGAGATCATCGGCCGGTCCATGGGATTCTGACGGTGCCGGCGGTGACCGGCGCCCGCCGGTCACCGCGCCCCGCCGCGAAGGAGGCGAGCCGTGGACTGGATCGTCGCCCCCGATCCCAGCGGTCGCGCGCTGCGCGACGTCCTGCCCTCGATGCTGTCCGCGATGGGCGTCGAGGGCTTCACCGACACCATCGGCATCCCGCCGTGCCGCAACGCCCTGGTGCTGCTCGTCGACGGGCTCGGCCACGAACTGCTGCGCGAGCACGCTGTCGATGCCCCGTTCCTGTCGAGCCTGCAGACCACGCCGCCGCTGACAGCGGGGTTCCCCACCACCACCGTCACCAGCATCACCTCGCTGGCCACCGGCCGGTGCGCGGGCGAGCACGGGCTCGTCGGCTACACCTTCGCCGAACCGGGCGGCGGGCTGCTGCACCCCCTGAGCTGGACGGCGCGCAGCGCCCCCGGCGGTGCCGACGACGAGCGCAGCAGCCTGATCGAGAAGTGGCCTCCCGAGCAGGTGCAGCCGCACACCACCGTTCTGGAACGCGCCGTGGCCGCGGGCGTGGACGTGCGCACCGCCGTGCCGCCGCACTTCGAGGGCACCGGTCTGACCCGGGCCTCGCTGCGCGGCGGCCGGTTCCGGGGCGTGCGGGAGCTGGGCGATCTCGCCGCCGAGCTCCTCGCCGCAGCCGAGAGCCCCGGACCGACCCTCTGCTACGGCTACCACGGGGGCGTTGACCTGCTGGGACACGTCCACGGGCCGGGGTCGGTCCCGTGGCGCATGCAGTTGCGGCAGGTCGACGCGTTCGTGCGGATGATCGCCGAAGCGCTCCCGCCGGGAGCGGTGCTCGGAGTCGTGGCCGACCACGGCATGGTCGACCTCGACCCTGCCGAGGCGATCGACGCCGACAGCGATCCCGCGCTGAGCGAAGGGGTCCGGTTGCTCGGCGGAGAGGTGCGCGTCCGCCACGTCTACGCGCGGGCGGGTGCGCGAGGCGACGTGCTCGCCGCCTGGCGGGACACCGTCGGTCCGGCCGGTGCGGTGATGACCGGCGAGCAGGCGATCGACGAGGGCTACTTCGGCCCGGTGTCGGCGGAGGTGGCACCGCGCATCGGCGACGTGCTGGCGATCATGCGCACCGGCGGGGTGATCCGTTCCGCGGTCGAGCCGGGGGAGTCGGCGTTGCGGGGCCACCACGGGTCGCTGACCGCCGCCGAGCAGCTGGTGCCGGTGCTGGTGACGGGAGGGTGAGTCGGTGGCGGTCGACGAGGGCTTGTTCGGGCCCAGGACGGTGACCTGGCAGCTGCACGGTGATCCGACGATGTGGATCGCGGGGATCTGCAGCCTCTTCCTGCAGGCCCTGCACCCGCGGGCGGTGGCCGCGGTGGTGCAGAACTCGCGGTTCCAGCAGGACCCGATCGGCCGGTTGCGCCGCACCAGCGACTTCGTGGGTGTGGCCACCTACGGCACCACCGACAAGGCCGCTGCCGCTGCGGAACGCGTCCGCCACGTGCATCGCGCGCTGAGCGCCAGCGATCCGAGGACGGGTGAGCGGATCCGGCTCGACGACCCGGATCTGCTGCTGTGGGTGCACTGCGCGGAGGTCGCCACGTTCGCGGAGGTGGTGCGGCGCGCGGGTTTTCCGCTCACCGACGCCCAGCACGACCGCTACCTCGACGAGCAGCGCCGTTCCGCCGAGCTCGTGGGGCTCGATCCGCAGCGGGTGCCCGGTTCGCGTGGCGAGGTGGCGGACTACTTCCGGCGGGTGCGCCCGGAGCTGGCGCGCACGGACGAGTCGGAGGTCGTGTTCCGGTTCCTGCACCACCCGTTGCGCGCCAGGCGCTGGCGGCCGCTGAACCTGGGGTATCTGCCGATCGGGCGGCTGGCGTACTCGCTGCTGCCGAACTGGGCGCACGACCTGCACGGCCGGACGCCGCTGCCGGAGTCGGCCACCACGGCCGGTGCGCGTGCGTTCCGCGCCGCGGGCAAGGCGGTGCCCGACCGGCTGCGCTACCGGTTCCCCAGCGGGCACGTGCTGCGTGCGGTGGAGCGGCTGGGTGAAGGGGCCTTCCCTTCCGCGCGGTCGCTCGCGGAGCTCTAGCGGCCGGGAGGAAGGGAACCTTTCTTCCACGTCTCCGGGGCGGCGCCGCCCTGCGGAGATCGTCTGTGAAGTGCATATTCGGGCACACTCGGGGTGAGCACGCGCATCTTGTCCACCTCTTGTATCTATGTTGTGAGCAACCTAGGATTTCCTTTCACGGAACCACTTTTCTGCTAGGCGGAAGTTTCCCGGGAGGCTGAACAATGCAGTCGGCCAGTGTCGAAGCCGAGCGCGCGGCGGGAGGCCCGACCGCGCTGGACACCGCGATAGGGGAATTCCGCGCGGCCTTGCCCGACGGAGCGGTGATCACCGATCCGCAGCGGCTGCGGACCTACGAATGCGACGGACTCGCCAGCCACCGGGTCGTCCCGGCCGTGGTCGTGCTGCCCGAGACCGCCGAGCAGGTCCGCGATGTCGTGCGAGCCTGCGCCGCGCACGAGATCCCCTTCGTCGCACGAGGATCCGGAACCGGCCTGTCCGGCGGTGCGCTCCCGCACTCCTCCGGAGTTCTGGTGGTCACCTCCAAGATGCGCCGCATCCTGGAGATCGACACCGCGAACGAGCGCGCCGTCGTCGAACCCGGCGTGATCAACCTGGACGTCACCAAAGCCGCTGCGCCGCACGGCTACTACTTCGCCCCCGACCCCTCCAGCCAGCAGGTGTGCTCGGTCGGCGGCAACGTGGCCGAGAACTCCGGCGGCGCGCACTGCCTGAAGTACGGCTTCACCGTCAACCACATCCTCGGCATGGAAGTCGTCACCCCCGACGGAGAACTCGTCGAACTCGGGTCCGACGCGCGCGACGCTCCCGGCTACGACCTGTTGGGGGCCTTCATCGGCAGCGAAGGCACCCTCGGCGTCGTCACCAAGATCACCGTGCGGCTGCTGCGCAAACCGGAATCCGTGCAAACCCTGCTCGCGGGGTTCCCGTCCACCGACGAAGCGGGTGCCGCGGTGTCGGCCATCATCGCCGACGGCGTGACGCCGGCGGCCATCGAGATGATGGACGCGCTCGCCATCGAGGCCGCGGAACAGGCCGTGCAGTGCGGATATCCGGACGGGGCGGGCGCCGTGCTGGTCGTCGAGCTGGACGGGCCCGCGGCCGAGGTCGAGCACACCTTCACCGAGGTCGAACGGCACTGCCGCGCCCACGGCGCCTTCGAGATCCGCGTCGCCGCCGACGACGCCGAGCGGGCCATGATCTGGAAAGGCCGCAAATCGGCCTTCGCCGCCGTCGGCCGCATCAGCCCCGACTACATCGTCCAGGACGGGGTCATCCCGCGCACCGCGCTGCCCGAGGTGCTGGGCCGCATCGCCCGCCTGTCCAGCGAATCCGGTGTGCGCGTGGCCAACGTCTTCCACGCCGGCGACGGGAACCTCCACCCGCTCGTGCTCTTCGACGACGCCGAACCCGGCGCGGGCGAGCGCGCCGAAGCCGTCTCCGGCGCGATCCTCGACCTGTGCATCGAGCACGGCGGCTCCATCACCGGCGAGCACGGAGTCGGGGCGGACAAGGTCAAGTACATGGGGCGCATGTTCACCGCCGACGACCTCGACACCATGCAGCGGGTGCGCTGCGCGTTCGACCCGGTCGGGATCTGCAACCCCGGCAAGGTCTTCCCCACACCCCGGCTGTGCGGAGAAGTGCCGGGCCGGCGCACCGGCGTGCACCCCCTGACCGAAGCGGGATTGGCGGACCAGTTCTGATGCCCACGAAGACCACCGAAGCCGCCCACGACGCACTGGTCGCCGCGCTCGGCGCCGACCACGTCCGCGCGGCGAACGACCAGGACCACGGGATCGGCCACTCCCTGGTGGCCGCAGTGGAGGGAACCGAGCAGGCGGCGGCCGCGATGAAGGTCGCCGCGGAACACCAGCTGCGCGTCGTGCCCAAGGGCTCCGGCAGCAAGCTCGACTGGGGCGCCCCGCCCCGCGACGTCGACCTGCTGCTGGACCTCTCACCGGCCAACGAGGTCGTCGAGCACGCCGCGGGCGACCTCGTCGTGCACGCGCTGGCCGGCACCCCCATCGCCGAGATCAACCGGACCGTCCGCAGCGGCGGGCAACAACTGGCCATCGACCAGCCCATCGACTCCGCCACCGTCGGCGGCGTCATCGCCACCGCGAACTCCGGACCGTGCAGGCACCTGTTCGGCGGCGTCCGCGACCTGCTGATCGGCATCACCGTGGTGCTCGCCGACGGCACCGTCACCACCGCGGGCGGCAAGGTCGTCAAGAACGTCGCCGGCTACGACCTCTGCAAGCTCTACACCGGTTCGTTCGGGACCCTCGGCGTCATCACTGAAGCCGTGTTCCGGTTGCACCCCGTCGCCGACGAGCACCGGTGGATCACCGTCACCACCGACGACGCCGCAGCAGCGGCGGCCGCCGCGGACACCATCCGCCACTCGCAGGCGATGCCGACCGCCATCGAGGTCGACCGTCCCGCAGGAGGTCCCTTCACGGTCTGCGGACAGGTGGAAGGACGCCCTTCTGCCACCCACGCCCGCGCGCTGGAGCTGGCGGCCGAGATCGGCGGCGACGTCGTCGACCAGCCGCCGCAGTGGTGGGGGAAGCATCCCTTCACCCCCGACGGCACCGGGCTGCGCGTCGGAGCCGAGCCCACCGGCATGCGCGATCTGCTGGGCGCCGTCGAACAGCTCGCCGGTGAGCTGCCGGTGTCCGTGCGCGGCGCGATCGGGCTCGGTGTCCTGCACCTGGGCCTCCCGGCCGACTCCGACCCGACCGCGATCGCGCGGCTCACCTCGCGACTGCGCGACCGCGGCGACTACGCGGTGCTCGAACGCGCCCCGCGCGAGGTGCTCCAGGCCGTGGACCCGTGGGGCCCGATCGCCGCCGGACCGCTCGCGCTGATGCGCCGCACCAAGGACCAGTTCGATCCGCAACACCGGCTCGCCCCCGGCCGGTTCGTGGGAGGAATCTGATGACCGAGACCCCGGCCCGCCCCGGCGCCTTCGACGCCTTTCACCCGCCCCAGCGCGAACTCATCGACGACTGCGTGCACTGCGGGTTCTGCCTGCCCAGCTGCCCCACCTACGACCTGTGGGGCGAGGAGATGGACTCCCCGCGCGGACGCATCTACCTGATGAAGGAAGGACTCGAAGGCGAACCGCTCACCGACAACATGGTCGAGCACTTCGACGCCTGCCTGGGCTGCATGGCCTGCGTGACCGCCTGCCCGTCCGGCGTGCAGTACGGCACGCTGATCACCGAGACGCGCGCGCAGGTCGAGCGGCGCCACGAACGCGGGCGCTTCGAGAAGTTGATGCGCACCATCATCTTCACGCTCTTCCCATATCCGAAGCGGCTGCGCGCGATGCGCGGCCCGCTCGCTCTCTACCAGCGCACGCGCCTGGGCAGGCTGCTCAAGCGCACCGGGCTGATGGCCAAGCTGCCCGCAGGCCTGCAGGTCATGGAATCCCTGGCGCCGCCGATCAACCGCGCCGAGAAGCTCCCCGCGCGGATCCCGGCCCGCTCGGCCAAGCGCGCGACCGTCGGCATGATCACGGGCTGCGTCCAGTCGGCGTTCTTCCCCGACGTCAACGCGGCCACCGCCCGCATCCTCGCCGCCGAGGGCTGCGACGTCGTCGTCCCGCCCGCGCAGGGCTGCTGCGGTGCGCTCAGCGAGCACTCGGGGCGCGAAGCCGAAGCGGTGGCCTTCGCCCGCGACCTGCTCGACAGCTTCGAGGCAGCCGGGGTGGACCACGTGGTCATCAACTCCGCCGGGTGCGGCTCCACGCTCAAGGAGTACCCGCGACTGCTCCAGGACGACCCGGTTTACCGGGAGAAGGCCGAGCGGTTCTCCTCGAAGGTCCGCGACATCGCCGAACTCCTGGTGGAACTCGGTCCCGTGGCCGAGCGGCACCCGCTGCCGGTGAAGGTCGCCTACCACGACGCGTGCCACCTGGCCCACGGTCAGGGAATCCGCTCGCAGCCGCGCGAGCTGCTGCGAGCCATCCCGGGGCTGCAGCTCACCGAGATCAACCGCGCCGAGCTGTGCTGCGGCTCGGCGGGCGTCTACAACCTGCTGCAACCCGAGCCCGCCCGGGAGCTCGGTGACCGCAAGGCCGCCAACGTGCTCGACACCGGCGCTCAGCTGCTGGTGACGGCCAACCCGGGCTGCTCCATGCAGATCCGCACGGCGCTGGAACGACGCGACGAGGCCATGTCGATGGCGCACACGGTGCAGGTGCTCGACGCCTCGATCCGCGGCGCGGGCGTGGAGACGTTGTTGAAGTGATGTCGGTGACCAGAAGCGGGGACGTCGTTGCGGCGTCCCCGCTTCGTCGTTGAGACGGGTGTGCGGTGCCGAGCAGGGGAACCTTCCTGCCGAGTTGCCGCGCGCCGCTGCGGGGGGAAGGTGAACGAAAGGTTCCCGCGCTCCCAACACCGCCCGCTCCCTCCGGCGGACATCAGGATTGTCATTGACTGTGACAGCATTGGTGTCACACTCTGAGTGGAGCACCTGCCGCAATGAGGAGGCACGCCACACATGTCCGAGGCGTTCGTCTACGACGCGATCCGCACACCGCGGGGTCGTGGAAAGAAAAACGGGTCGTTGCATGGGGTGAAACCCATCTCCCTGACCGTGGGCCTGATCGAGGAGCTGCAGCGCCGCCACCCCGAGCTCGACCCCGCGCTGATCGACGACGTCGTCCTCGGCGTGGTCTCGCCGGTCAGCGATCAGGGCGGCGACATCGCCAAGACCGCGGCGATCGCCGCAGGGCTGCCCGACACGGTCGCCGGCGTGCAGCTGAACCGCTTCTGCGCCTCCGGCCTGGAAGCCGTCAACATCGCCGCGCAGAAGGTCCGCTCCGGCTGGGAGGACGCCGTCCTCGCAGGCGGTGTCGAGAGCATGTCGCGCGTCGCGATGGGCTCCGACGGCGGTGCGTGGGCGATGGACCCGGAGACCAACTACTCGACCGGCTTCGTCCCGCAGGGCATCGGCGCGGACCTCATCGCCACCATCGAGGGCTTCGACCGGGGCACCGTCGACGCCTACGCCGCCGAGTCGCAGGACCGCGCCGCCAAGGCCTGGGCCGACGGCCGCTTCGCCCGCTCCGTGGTCCCGGTCAAGGACCGCAACGGCGTGACCGTCCTCGACCGCGACGAGCACATCCGCGCAGGCACCACCGCCGACTCCCTCGGCGGGCTCAAGCCCTCCTTCGCCGGCATCGGCGAGATGGGCGGGTTCGACGCCGTCGCGCTGCAGCAGTACCACTGGGTCGAGCAGATCGACCACGTCCACACCCCGGGCAACTCCTCGGGCATCGTCGACGGCGCCGCGCTGGCCCTGATCGGCAGCGAGAACCTCGGTGAGCGCACCGGCCTCAAGCCGCGCGCCCGCATCGTGGCCGCCGCGCTGTCGGGCGCCGACCCGACCATCATGCTCACCGGCCCCGGCCCGGCCGCGCGCAAGGCGCTGGCCAAGGCGGGCATGAGCATCGAGCAGATCGACCTGATCGAGATCAACGAGGCGTTCGCCGCGGTGCCGCTGAAGTTCATGAAGGAGTTCGGCGTCGACCACGACAAGGTCAACGTCAACGGCGGTGCGATCGCCATGGGCCACCCGCTGGGCGCCACCGGGGCCATGATCCTGGGCACCGTCATCGACGAGCTCGAACGCCGCAACCTCCGGTACGGCCTCGCGACGCTGTGCGTCGGCGGCGGCATGGGGATCGCGACCATCGTCGAACGGATCGGCTGAGGGGCACATCAGACATGAGCGAGCAGAACACCATCCGCTGGGAGTCCGACGCCGACGGCATCGTCGTGCTGACCCTGGACGACCCCCAGCAGCAGGCCAACACCATGAACCTGCGCTACCAGGCGAGCATGGACGCGGTCCTCGACCGCCTGGAATCCGAGCGCGACAGCATCACCGGCGTGGTCCTCACCTCCGCGAAGAAGACCTTCTTCGCCGGTGGTGACCTGCGCGAACTGATCCAGGCCCGGCCCGGTGACGCCGAGACCGTCGGCGCCACCACGGCCAACGTGAAGAAGCAGCTGCGCCGCCTGGAAACCCTCGGCAAGCCCGTCGTCGCCGCGCTCAACGGCACCGCCCTCGGCGGCGGCCTCGAAATCGCGCTGGCCTGCCACCACCGCATCGCGCTGAACAACCCCAAGGCCCGCTTCGGGTTCCCCGAGGTCAGCCTGGGACTGCTGCCCGGCGCCGGTGGCGTGGTGCGCAGCGTGCGCCTGCTGGGCATCGCCGAGGCGCTGATGGGCGTCCTGCTGCAGGGCCAGCAGCTGCGTCCCGAGAAGGCCCTCAAGACCGGGCTGATCCACGAGATCGTCGACACCCCCGAGGACCTGCTGGGCAAGGCCAAGGAATGGATCAAGGCCAACCCCGAGGCCGCTCAGCCGTGGGACACCGACGGCTACAAGATCCCCGGCGGCACCCCGTCGAACCCGAAGTTCGCGGCGAACCTGCCCGCCTTCCCGGCCAACCTGCGCAAGCAGCTCAAGGGCGCCCCCATGCCGGCGCCGCGCAACATCATGGCCGCGGCGGTCGAGGGCAGCCAGGTCGACTTCGACACCGCCCTGGACATCGAGGGCCGCTACTTCGTGGAGCTGGTCACCGGCCAGACCGCGAAGAACATGAGCAAGGCGTTCTTCTTCGACCTTCAGCACATCAACGCCGGTGGCAGCCGCCCCGACGGCGTGCCGGAGTTCCGGGCGAAGAAGGTCGCGGTGCTCGGCGGCGGCATGATGGGCGCCGGAATCGCCTACGTCTGCGCCAAGGCCGGCATGCAGGTCGTGCTCAAGGACGTGTCGCTGGAGAACGCCGAGAAGGGCAAGGACTACTCGGCGAAGATCCTGGAGAAGGCCGTCGCGCGCGGCCGTTCCACCCAGGAGAAGGCCGACGAGCTGCTGGGTCGCATCACCCCGACCGATCAGGTCGAGCCGCTGTCGGGCTGCGATCTGGTCATCGAGGCGGTCTTCGAGAACCTCAAGCTCAAGCACCAGGTCTTCGGCGAGATCCAGGACGTCGTCGACGGTGACGCGCTGCTGTGCTCGAACACCTCGACGCTGCCGATCACCGATCTCGCCGAAGGTGTCCGAAACCGCGAGGACTTCATCGGCCTGCACTTCTTCTCGCCGGTCGACAAGATGCCGCTGGTCGAGATCATCTCGGGTGAGCGCACCAGCGACCGCGCGCTGGCCCGCGCCTTCGACGTCGTGCAGCAGATCAACAAGACGCCGATCGTGGTCAACGACAGCCGCGGCTTCTTCACCAGCCGCGTCATCGGCACCTTCATCAACGAGGGCGTGGCGATGCTGGCCGAGGGCGTCCACCCCGCCTCCATCGAGCAGGCGTCCTCGCAGGCCGGCTACCCGGCCCCGGTGCTGCAGCTGTTCGACGAGCTGACCCTGACGCTGCCGCGCAAGATCCGCGACGAGACCAAGGCGGCGGTGGAAGCGGCCGGTGGCACGTGGGACCCGCACCCCGCCGAGCAGATCATCGACCGGATGGTCGACGAGTTCGGCCGCACCGGCAAGTCCGGCGGCGCCGGTTTCTACGACTACGCCGACGGCAAGCGCGCCGGCCTGTGGCCGGGGCTGGTGGAGAACTTCGGTTCCGCCGACGCCGATCCTTCCCAGGTCGACCTGGTCGACCTCCAGGAGCGGATGTTGTTCGCCGAGGCGCTGGAGACCGTGAAGTGCTTCGACGAGGGCGTGCTGACCTCGGTGCCGGACGCCAACATCGGGTCGATCATGGGCATCGGATTCCCGCCGTGGACCGGCGGTGTCGTGCAGTACGTGAACGGATACCCCGGTGGTCTGGCCGGTTTCGTCGCCCGCTCCCGCGAACTCGCGGAGCGCTACGGCGACCGGTTCCAGCCGCCGGAGTCTCTGGTCAAGCGCGCCGCCAACGGTGAGCCGCTCGACATCGGCGAGCCGGACGCGGAGATCGTGCAGGCCACGTCGGCCCGATGAGCTGACGGTGATCAGCGAGCTGACATGACGAGGCGCCGGGCCCGAAAGGACCCGGCGCCTCGTTGCTCGCTCAGCGAGTTCAGCCCTCGGGGTGGTCCACGACCGGGGCGTTGACGCACTGCGGGGTCTGCGGCGACAGGACCGGGACAACCGCGCCGAGGACGGCGACGTTGTCTCCGCACAGCTGCACCGGAACGGCGCTGATGTTGTTGTCGTTCGCCCCGTTGACGCCCTCGTTGTCCGCGCTGTCGGCGAACGCCGGGCCGGCCAGGGCCAGCATGGCGGTGGCGGCGCCGGCGACGCCGGCGATACGTGCAGCGGTACGCACTGTCGTTCTCCTTATGGATGACTGTTCTTCAGGGGATGAACCCTTGCGGCACAGGGAATTTCTGCGCTTCGCCTGCGTCGCGCGGCAGAGTCTGCGACATGGCGCACGTCCAAGTCGAACTCAGAAGGGCGTTTTCAGCCGAATACCCACGATGGAGTGACGCGAACCGGACATTCCACCATGGACTTTCATTTCGGCTGAAGCCCCAGGGGTTCTCAGTTCTTCGGAAGGACACCGCTGATCCGCTGGAGCGGAGCGTCCGACACGCCGCCCACGGCCTTGTCGACCTCGGACAGCACCGGGGTCTTCTCCACGGCGGGCAGCACATCGCTGGGCTTGGCCAGCGTCACCGGCTCGCCGGAGGTCTGCAGCGGGTTGTTGTTGAGCGTCGGGGCGACCAGCGCCACCGGGTTGCTCACCGGCTCGGACTCGTAGCCCTGCGCGGCGGTCAGCGCGACCGCGGTGTCCACCGCGGAGAAGCCCTGGTGGCCGGGCTCGCGCGGCCCGATCTCGGTGTCCAGCAGCGCCGCGTCGGGCGTGTGCTCGTACACCACGCCGAGGTGGCCCGGGGTGACCGAGCCGCTCACGGTCGGACGGGTCTTGGTCATCTTCGACACGCGCGTGGTCTCGGCGAAAACGTGCCCGAGAACCCGGTTCGGCTTGCCCGGGGCGAGCACGGGACGGCCGTCCTGCAGCTCGCCGGCCACGCCGTGCGCGGTCTTGGTGATGTCCACGCCGACCTTCTTGACGACGTTCGGCGAGCTCACGTTCAGCTGCGTGTCGGCGCACGGCGCCTTCGTCGGGCTGAACGACGGGCCTTCCTGCATCTGGCAGGCGTTGGCCGGGATCTCCGCGGTGACCTCGTCCGGCACGGACGTGAGGTCGGGCTTGTCGATGTCGGTTGTTCCCGCCGCGTTCGCGGCACCGGTGCCGACGGTGGCGAGGCCCGCGGCCATGACGGCCGCCTTGACTGTGCGCGTGGTCCAGGAGCGCAAGATTGGATCTCCTCGAGTCAGAGGTGTTGGCACGGCTGACTCGACATCGGAGACGCTGTTAAGGATCTTGAGCCGTGATCGACCAATGCAGCCCGAACGAGTGAATCGGCCCCTTCGGCTCGCGGCTGTGGCAGGAAGGTTCCCTCGCACCGGTCCGGCCACCGCCCGCGGGCGCGGTGATGGCAGGAAGGTTCCCATGCGCCGGTCGGCGCGGTGTTGATCAGAAGCCGAGGCCGGGGGTGAACAGCGTGATCATGTGCTCGGTGGCCTTCTCGGCGGTGACCTCCGGCCGGTGCTCCCGCCACAGCGCCAGGCGCTCGCTCGCTCCGATGATCGATTCCGCGTAGGCCTCGGCCTGCTCGTCGTCGAGGTCGCTGCGGACCTGGCGCAGCAGGTTCGCGGTGAAGTCGCGCTGCTGGATGCGGATGGCCTCCAGCTCCGAGTTGACCGAGGCGTTGGGGATCGAGAACTCGTTCCGCAGCAGGGCCCAGGCCTGCTGGTGCTCGTCGCCGAAGCGGAAGAAGGCCAGCATGCAGTCGTAGAGCAGCTGCTCCGAACTGGTGGCGTTGGCCGCGGCCTGACTCGTGGCTTCGAGGAGCTCGCGCTTGGAACGCCGCAGGCAGGCCAGCAGCAGGCCTTCCTTGGAGCCGAAGTACTCGTAGAGCATCGGCTTGGACAGGCCCACCTGACCTGCGATGTCGTCCATCGAGCTCGCTTGGTAGCCGTCGCTGGCGAAGACCCGCTCGGCGACTTCCAGGATCTGCGCCTCGCGTTCGGCGCGGGACATCCGCTTGCGGCCGCCCAATGCAGGAGAGCTCGTCACGAATCAACCCTACCGCAAGTAACCTACTCGTAGTAGCCTACTGATCAGTAGATAGTGTGCCGGTGTCCGAGGAGGGGCTCTGATGGTGCAGAGGCAATCGCCTGGCCAGCGTCGATACGAAACTTCGGTGGTCATCGTCGGAACCGGGTTCTCCGGTCTCGGCATGGCTATCAAGCTCAAGCAGGCCGGGATCGATGACTTCATCGTGCTGGAGAAGTCCGACGACCTCGGCGGGACCTGGCGAGACAACACCTACCCGGGCTGCGCCTGCGACGTTCCCTCGCTGATGTACTCGTTCTCGTTCGAGCAGAACCCGAACTGGTCGCGGCTGTTCGCCGAGCAGGGCGAGATCAACGACTACCTCAGCCGCTGCGCGGACAAGTACCAGGTCCGCGATCACGTGCACCACGGCGTGGAGTTCACCGGTGCCGAGTACGACGAGCGGAGCAAGACCTGGCTGGTCACCACCGGCGACGGGACCGAGTACGTCGGTCGCGCCCTGGTCTCCGGCGTCGGCGCCCTGCACATCCCCAGCTACCCCGACCTGCCGGGCGTGCAGGACTTCGAGGGCGAGATCTTCCACTCGGCGCAGTGGAACCACGACTACGACTTGAAGGGCAAGCGCGTCGCGGTCGTGGGAACCGGGGCCAGCGCCATCCAGTTCGTGCCGAAGGTGGCCGAGCAGGCCGAGAAGCTGCACCTGTTCCAGCGCACGCCCCCGTGGATCCAGCCCAAGCCCGACCGCGCGATCCCCGAGTCCGTCAAGAAGCTGTTCCGCACCGTGCCGCTCACGCAGCGCGCGGCTCGCGCCGCCGTGTACTGGATCCTCGAAGCCCGCTACTTCGCGGTGTTCAACAAGCGGCTGGGCAAGGCCGCCGAGTGGTTGTCCAAGCGCTACATCAGCAAAACCATCTCCGACCCGAAGCTGCGCGAGGCGGTCACGCCGGACTACTCGATGGGCTGCAAGCGCATCCTGCTGTCCAGCGACTACTACCCGGCGCTCAACCGGCCCAACGTCGACGTCGACACCAGCGGCGTCGCCGAGGTCCGGAAGAACTCGGTGGTCACCGGCGATGGCCAGGAGCACGAGGTCGACGCCATCATCTACGGCACCGGCTTCCACGTCACCGACGCCTACGACCACCTCGCCATCGTCGGCCGCGAAGGGCGCAAGCTCCAGGACACCTGGCGCGAGGGGTCCGAAACCTACCTCGGCATCACCGTTTCCGGGTTCCCCAACCTGTTCTTCCTGCTCGGGCCGAACACCGGCCTCGGGCACAACTCGGTCGTGTTCATGATCGAGTCCCAGCTGAACTACGTGATCGACTGCATCCGCCGCATCCACCGGGGCGAGATCGGGCAGGTCGACGTGCGCCAGCCGGTGCAGGATGCCTTCAACCGCGAGCTCCAGGACGAGCTCGGCGGGGAGGTCTGGTCGGTCGGCGGCTGCCGCAGCTGGTACCTCGACGAGAATGGCGTGAACCGCACGCTGTGGCCGGGCTTCACCTGGAAGTACTGGATGCGCACCAGGAAGGTGGACTACTCCGACTACGAGGTCGCCGCGCGCTGAGGTGATCGACTCGCCGCCCCCGTTGAACCTTCGCACGAGCGTTCGATATAGTGATCCGGTCACTGTCGAGCAGCTCCGTTCGGAGCGCACCCTAGCTAGGGGCGGCGATGTCACCGCTGTCGTCCGATGAACTGCGCGCAATCCGCGACGAACTCAGCGCGGGAACCACACCGACGGTGTGGTTCACCAGCTCTGCCGTCGGCGTCCAAGAAGGGCGCTCCGGCAAGGTGATCGCGCTCGGCGAACCGGCCGAAGGGGACTTCATCCAGGTCCGCCCGGCCGGATCGAAGGACGTCCTGTCCTTCTCGGCCGCCGAGGTCACCCAGGTCAAACCACCGCGCAAGAAGCCGGCTCCGCAAGAACCGGCCAAGGCTCCGACGAAGGCCCCGGCGAGCAAACCCGCCCAGCTCGCTGCGGCGAAACCGGTCGAGAAACCCGCTGCGAAACCGGCAACTCCCGCGGCCACGTCGACACCGCAGGCCGCTGCGAAATCCGGTGACACCGCTGCGGCACGCCGCAAGTCGCGACAGGCCAAGCCCCAGATCGGCGGTGCCGTGGTCACGCTCACCGCCGATGAGGACGGGCAGTGGAGCGTCGAGGTCGTCAACACCAAGCGCAAGCTGGTCAAACCGACCCAGGTCCCGGCCAACGCCGTCGCGCAGGCGGCCAAGCTCCTGCACGACGACGTCGCCGCGGCAGTCGAGCCGGTGATCGAAGCCGCCCGAGAACAGCACCGGGCCCGAGTCGAACAACTCCGGGCCGAACTCGAAGCGGCCCAAGCGGCACTCGAAGAACTCGACGAGTGAGCCGTTGTCGTCCCGTCCTCGACGGGACGACAACGCCCTCGCATCCTCGCCCCGCACCGGCCCCACGCGCGCAGGTGGTGAGTACGGGAACCTTCCTGTCACATCCCGCGTGCCATCTCGTCCGGGACCGGGGCGGTGGGCCGGATCAGCCCTCGATGTCCGTCTGTCCGCCCAGCGTCCGCTGACCGCGGTCGGTCGGCGGGATCTGGTCGTAGGCGGCCGGGTCGAGCCGGGTCACCTCGCCGCTCGCGATGGAGGAGAGGATCCCGTCCAAACCGATGTGGACGGTGCGGGTGAGGGTTTCCCGGTGCTGCTCGCCCAAGGTCTGGGTCTGTCCCCGGACCTCGAACAGCACGGCACCGCTGCCGTTGAGCTGGAAAGCCCCGAGCCCGGTGCCCGGCAGGTTGATGTCCTGCGGGTACAGCGTGATGTGCCCGTAGTCCGGGTTGCGCTCGGCCGCGTCCTGCAGCGCGTTGTAAGCGGCCACGTTGAGCTGGCGGGAGTACTCCGGCCGGAACGTGTCGGCGAACTCCGCGAACTCGGACCCCTCGGGCGTGCGCGGGTCCGCGACGAACTTGCCCGACAAGCTCATCGTCACGAAGTCATCGGTTCCCGGCACCGTGTAGCAGGCGCCCTGGTGATGAAGGTCGACGTAGGTGTCGACCGCGCCGAACTCCGCTCGCAGCCGCTTGTAGACGTCCCGGACCGTTTGCGTCTCCGGGCTGAGGAACCAACCCGGGCTGTCGCTGCTGCCCGGGAAGTCCTGCGGCTGCGGCTGGTAGTTCAGGTCCGGGTGGTAGTCGCGGTTGACGTCGAAACCCGGCCGCTGCGAGTAGTCGTCACCCTGCCGCTGGTCGGTGATGTAGTTCCAGGGCGGAGGCGACGCGGCCAGCTGGGGGAACCGCGCCTGCGCCTCCTCCCAGGTCATGTCGTTCCCGCGCCGGTCCAGGGACGCCGCGTCCGGGTTGATCTTCGGCATCGCCACCACGGTCAGCTGGTCGCGAATCCGCTGAGCCGCAGTCGAATCCGACGTTCCCAGGTAGTCGACCACGTCCAGCAGGGCGTCGGGCCCGGTCTTCTCGTTGCCGTGGATCTCGGCGGTGATGAACACGACCTTCGGGCCCGATCCGACCCGGGCGAGCATCATGCCGCGCCCCTGGTTGGAGGTGCCCGATTCTTCGAGCGTCACCCGGCCTTCGCTGACCCGTTCGATTCGGTCGAGTTCCACCAGCATCTCGTCGTAGCTGGTGAACTCGCTGATCGGGTTCTCTCGCGGCTCCTCGCTGCACGGTGGTGGGGCCGCAGCGGTGCGCGGTGCCGACGCTGTCGAGGGAACGAACGCAGCGCCCACCACGACGCCGACCAGCGCCAGTGCTCGTAAACGGTGCATTGCCGAACTCCTTGCCGTAGCCGAAACGCGCTCCAGACAAATCGCTCGACCCGAAACGCACAATCGGCCAAGAGGTGACAACTCGGGTGCTGCCCGAATGGACACGGGCCGTTCGAGCGGCTTATCAAGAGCAGGTGCGCACACCCGTCTCCACCGGCACCCCGACACCGCTGCGACAGCGATCCTTCCGATTCCTGCTGATCGCGACGGTCGGGGGATTCTCCGGGTATGCGCTGCTGCTGCCGGTCGTGCCGCTGTGGGCGGTCTCCGGAGGCGCAGGAGAGGTCGCGGCCGGCGCGACGAACGCGGTGTTCATGCTGATCACGGTGCTCACCCAACTGGTGATGCCGTGGCTGCTGCGCCGCGTCGACTGCCGCGGGCTGTTCGCCCTCGGCACCGCCTTGATCGGGGCGCCCACACCGCTGTTCACGCTGTCCAGCGACATCGCGACCCTGCTCGGGGTGTCAGCGCTGCGCGGGATCGGCTTCGGCGTCCTGACCGTCACCGGCTCAGCGTTGACCGCGGAACTCGTGCCGATCGCCCAGCGCGGCAGAGCCGCCGCCTACTACGGCCTGGCGATCGGACTCCCCAACGTCGCACTGCTACCGGCGGGGGTGTGGCTCGGTGAGCGGATCGGATTCGAGCCCCTGTTCTGGGCCGCCGGTGCGGTTCCACTCGTGGCCGCGCTGGCCGCCCTGGGGATCGCGCGCGTGCACCTCGGCGAGGCGAAGCGGACCGCGCCCGCTCGTCCGGTCGCCTTGCTGCCGTCCTGGACGATCATGGTCGTCAACACCGCGGCGGCCGGCGGCCTGACCGCCTTCCTCCCGATGGCCGTCGATGCCTCGGTCGCGCCCGCCGGACTGCTCGTCTTCGCCGCCGCGACCATGCTCGGCCGGTGGCTCGCGGGGTACGTGGGGGACCGGCTGGGCCAGCGAGGTGTCCTCAGACCCGCGGTCCTGCTCGGCGGCATCGGCGTGCTGCTGCTGGCGGTGGCCGCGTGGACCGCGGATCCGGTCGCCCTGGCCGGCGCGGCGCTGTTCGGTGCCGGTTTCGGCGCGGTGCAGAACACCACCCTCATCCTCATGCTGGAACGGGTCGACTCGGCGACCGCCAGCACCGCGTGGAACATCGCCTACGACGGCGGCCACGGACTCGGGGCCATCGGATTCGGCGTGCTCATCGCCGCGACCGGATATCCGGCGACCTTTGCGATCACCGGCGTTCTGCTGGTGCTCTGCCGGGCCCTCGCGGTGCGTCGGTGGGCGTGAAGCAGGGAACCTTCCTGTCACGGCCGTGCGGGCATCATCCGATCGCGGGCACATCCGTCCTGTGGGGTCGGCCACACCGCGCCCGTGGGCGTGAGGGCGGTGAAGTCACCGACAGTGGCCGGTGGTCGTCGCCGCAGATGCCGGGCGGCCGCCGGGGACGGGGAGCACCTAGAATCGGAAGCGTGTTGCGCAGCCTGTTGACCCCACGTTGGCTGCTTCTGCATGTGCTGTTCATCGTGGCCACGATCGCCACCGGCTTCCTCGCCGTGTGGCAGTGGGACCGCGCGCACGAGGCGGGCGGGAGCTTCCAGAACCTCGGCTATGCGCTGCAGTGGCCGCTGTTCGGCGCGTTCACGATCTTCCTCTGGATCAAGCTCGTCCGCATGGACTTCGCTCAGCAGCGCGGCGAGGACGAAACCGGCAGCGAACCCGAAACTTCGGAAGAGCAGCGGACGACAGCACCCGAGACAGCGGAACAACGCCGGACGCGGCCGCTCGTGCCGCCGCCGGCGCCCCCGGTCGACGCCGACGAAGATCCGGAACTGGCCGAGTACAACCGGTATCTCGCCGGGCTCAACGAATCGGATCAGTCACCTAGTTGAAGGTGATCCCGCCGTTGATCTCGCGGGTCTGCACGAGGTTCGTGACCTGGCCCTTGTTGATGTTGACCACGTTGTCCGACGCCGTGATCTCGTTGTGCACGGCAGCTCCTTCGCGGCGCAGCTCCTCGGCGAACTCCACGTCCTCGGCGCACACCTCGTCCAAGCGCTCGGACAGCGCGGTGATCTGAGCCGGCCCCGCGTCTTCGCGCTCGACCGCCTCCAGGGCCGCCTGAGTGTCAGGATCCTGCTGCGACCTGCGGCGCAGCAGATCGCGGACCTTGGCCAAGGCCATCGTCCCCGCAGCACCCAGCGCGGTTGCGGTCTGCCCGCCGAGTGCGGTGGCCAACGAATCCAGGAACGGGTCGGTCATCTTTCCTCCGCGAGCAAGGGAACCAATCTGTCACGAAGTGTAGTGATCAGGCCCTGCTCCGTGTCGATTTCAAGTCGAATTCAGTTGTTCGGCAGCACGCGGGCCACGCGGCCGGGTGTGATATCAACGAACTGGTTGACGGCAAAGCGAAACGATGCCGATTGCTTCCGCGCAGCGGAAGCCGGTGGTTCTTTCCGACCGCTGGGATCGGTGAGCGGGAGTGCGGATGTGCGCCGCGTCCCGCGGTCGGTGGCCGGATCTTGCGGACACTTTGGTGATAGGGGCTGGCGTGCGCAGCGGCGTGCTGTTGAAGATGTTCGGACTGTGCGTCCTTGCCGGCGTACTCGTGGCGGCATTACTGCTGCCGGTGGCGACCGGGGCTGGGGCGATGGTCAACCAGACCACCCATGCCATGTCGAAAATGTCGAGTTCGCTGGCAAAGCAGGAAATGCCGCAGGTGTCCACCGTCACCGATCGCAACGGCAAACCCATCGCCTACTTCTTCAAGGACTACCGGGTCGAAACCCGCCCGGACCAGATCGCCGACACGATGAAGGCCGCCATCACCGCGGTCGAGGACAAGCGCTACTGGCACCACGGCGGCGTCGACTGGCACGGCACCATCCGGGCCCTGGCCACCAACATCGGCAGCGGTGAAACCGCCCAGGGCGCGTCGACGATCACTCAGCAGTACGTGAAGAACTACCTGGTGCACGTCACGGCCACCAACGAGCTCGAGGCCGAGCAGGCCAAGGAAACGACGATCGCGCGCAAGCTCCGCGAAGCCAAGATCGCCGTCGAGCTCGAACGCACGATGTCCAAGGAAGAGATCCTCACCGGCTATCTCAACGTGGTGCCCTTCGGCAACCAGACCTTCGGCGTCGGAGCGGCCGCCCAAACCTACTTCGGCACCACCCCGGACAAGCTGACGATCGCCCAGTCCGCGCTGCTGGCCGCGGTCGTCAACCAGCCCGGATCGCTGAACCCCAACAGCAACCCGCAGGACGCGCTCGCCCGGCGCAACCTCGTCATCGACCTGATGGCGGACAGCAACAACGACATCCGCATCACCAAGGAAGACGCCGAGATCGCCAAGCAGGAGCCCCTGGGCGTGCTCTCCCCGCTGGGGCGCCCGCCGAACGGCTGCGTCGGCATCGGTGACGGCACCACCGACGGCTTCTTCTGCACCTACGTCCGCGACTACCTCGAGCGCTACGGGATCGACACCGACCAGCTGAAGGTCGGCGGGTACACGGTGCGCACCACGCTCGACCGCACCGCCTCCGACGCGGCCAAGCAGGCCGCCCAGAAGCAGGTCCCGACCCAGACCGAGGGCATCGCCAACGCGATGTCGGTCGTCGAACCCGGCAAGGACAAGCACAAGGTCCGAGCACTGGTCGCCAACCGCGACTTCGGCAATGACCCCAGCAAGGGGCAGACGGCCTACGACATCGTCAGCCGAGTGCAGCCCTTCGGCGCCGGGTCGATCTACAAGATCTTCACCGCCGGGGCCGCGCTCGAACGCGGCATGGACATCTACGACACGATCGACGTGCCCGCCAGCTACACCTCGCGCGTCTACAAGAACGGTCTGGCGCCCTACACCGTGCACAACGCCGAAGGCGTCCGGCCCGGACCGCGCACCCTGCAGATGGCGCTGGCAACATCCCCGAACACCGGATTCGTGGCGCTGCTGGAACGCGTCGGGCTGAACAACGCCGTCGACATGGCCGCCAAGCTCGGCATGCGCAAGAGCATCAACGGCGTCAACGCGCTGGGATCCACGCTCAAGGACGACGGGTCGAACGGGCCGTCGCTGGGCGACTCCATCAAGAACCGCAACAACGGGTCCTTCACCCTCGGCTTCACCCCGACCAGCGTGCTGGAGCTGTCCAACGTCGCCGCCACGATCATGAGCGACGGCGTCTACTGCCCGCCGACGCCGATCGAGGAGGTCAAGGACCGCTACGGCAACCCGGTCACGCTCAACGAGCCCGGCTGCGAGCAGGCGGTGTCGCCGGCGGTGGCGACCGGGCTGGCGCAAGGGCTCAGCAAGGACGACACCGAGGGAACCTCCCGCGCAGCGGCGCAGGCGGTTCAGTGGGCGCGTCCGATGATCGGCAAGACCGGCACCACCCAGGAGCACAAGTCCGCCGCGTTCCTGGCCGCCACCCCGCAGATGGCGGGCGCGGTGCTGACCTACTCCGATGGCAAGCGGCCCCAAGGCATCTGCGACGGTGGCGGTGACTCACCGCCGTACCTGTGCGGCGACGGCAACATCTACGGCGGCAAGGTGCCCGCGCGCACCTGGTTCGACGCGATGACGAAGATCCACAACGGTCTGCCGACCGTGCCCCTCCCGGGCACACCGGCGGCACCGCCCGCGCAAGCTCCGCAGCCCGGAGCACCAACTCCGTGAGCGAGCGATCGTGACGACGAGGGGGCCTTCCTGTCATGTCGGATGACAGGAAGGCCCCCTTTCTCTCATCCCAGGGCGTGCTCAGCGACAACTCAGAAAACGTTGGCAAAATGCCAGCGTGGCTTCCGAACGTGATCGAGTGGATGTTCGCGGCACCGTCTGGTTCGTCGTCCTCGCCTACGCACCGGCCTGGTTGCTGAGCCTTCCGCTCTGGCTGACCGGCGAGGGGCTGTCGTGGAAGTGGGCGCCGGTCGCCCTCGCGCTCATGATGTTCATGCCCGCGGTGGCCGCGTTGGTGGTCAGCCGGTGGATCAGCCCGAGCCCGACCCCACTGCGATCACTGGGACTGACCAACCCCGGCGGAATCAAGAAGTGGTGGCACTACGCGCTCCTGGGCTGCGCCGGGCCGCTGGTCGCGATGCTGCTCGCCCTGGTGGTCGGATACCTGCTCGGCGTCTACGAAGCGGACTGGACCGGGTTCTCCGGACTCGCCGAACAGACCGGCACCACCGTCGTCGGTGAGCAGAACCAGGTCTCACCGACCGGGCTCGCCGTGACCCAGCTCGGCTGGATCTTCCTGCTCGGGTGGGTTCACGCGGTTCCCGCGCTCGGTGAGGAACTCGGCTGGCGCGGCTACCTGGTCAAGCAGCTGCTCCCGCTCGGTCAGTCCGGCGCGTTCTTGACCACCGGTGTCCTGTGGGGCCTGTGGCACGCCCCGATCCTGCTCCTCGGCTACAACTACCCGACCGTGCCCGTCGTGGTCGCGTTCTTGATGATGGGCTGCTTCTGCGTGCTGGTGGGGACGTTGCTGGGTTGGCTGCGGCTGGCGTCGGGCAGCGTCTGGCCGGCGGCGATCGCGCACGGATTCCTCAACTCCGCGGGCACCATGGCGCTGGTCTTCAGCCAGGCCGGACATCCGGTCGACAACGCCGGTGTCGGCTTGCTGGGCTGGACCGGCTGGATCGTGCTGGCACTGCTCATCCTCGTCCTGATCATGATCGGAAAGCTGCCCGTGAAGTTCCCGGTGGTGAAGCAGGGGATCAGCAAGGGAGTCGAACGGCGCAGCCGCAAGGCCTGAGCCGAAGCACGGGAACCTTCCTGCCACTCCGCCCGGACGCTCGGAGACGATGCGCGTGCGCACGACCTTTGGCGTGACAGCATTGAGGCATGGTGACGAGTCTGCTGCCCTCCACCCAGCGCGTGCTGCTGCGACGCCTGGCCGTGGAGCAGAGTGAAAACCGGGTTCCTTCCCTCATCGCCGGCCTGCTGCGCGACGGCGAGACCATCTGGGTCGACTCCCGCGGCCAGGTCAACGGGGCACCCGCCTCCACCGACACCCAGTACCGGGTCGGTTCGATCACGAAGACGTTCGTGGGCGTCCTGGTGATGCGGCTGCGCGATGAAGGTCGCCTCGACCTCACCGACAAGCTCGACGAGCACCTCCCGGGAACGGCGCTCGGCAACCGCAGCATCGGCGAGATCCTCAGCCAGTGCAGCGGCCTGACCGCGGAACCCGCCGGGCAGTGGTGGGAACGCACCCCGGGAGGAAGCGCCGACGAGCTGCTCGCCACCATCGACGACAGCGCGATCCGCCCGACACCGCGCCACCAGTTCCACTACTCGAACGTCGGGTTCGGCGTCCTGGGCGAACTGGTCGCCCGCCTCCGCGGAGCCCCGTGGCACGAGGTGATGGAACGCCAAATCCTGCAGCCGCTGGGGATGCGTCGCACCACCCTGAGCAACGTCGCACCGCACGCCGAAGGGCTGGCCGTGCACCCGTGGGCGGATGTCGTGCTGCCGGAACCGGCCGAGGACGCCGGTGCGATGGCACCGGCCGGGCAGTTGTGGTCGACCTTTGACGACATGGCCAGGTGGGCCCGGTTCGTCCTGGGCGACACCGGGGAGGTTCTGCACCCGGACACCGTGGCGGAGATGCGCGTGCCCGGATCCGTCGACGACGGACCCGAATGGCGCTCCGGCTACGGCCTGGGCCTCCAGCTGATCCGGCACAACGGTCGCAGGCTCGCAGGCCACAGCGGCTCCATGCCCGGTTTCCTGGCCAGCGTCTGGACCGACCCGGCCGAGAACGAGGCAGTGATCTTCATGGCCAACACCACGGCCGGCGTCACCGGAGCCCTCGGCACGGACCTGCTCGACGCTCTCGCCGAGCACGAACCGCGCATCCCGGAGCCCTGGATCCCCCGCCCGGACGTCGACATGGGACTGCTCGAACTGACCGGTGAGTGGTACTGGGGCCCGTCCCCGCACGTGCTACGGGTCCTGAGCAACGGTCTTCTTGACCTCAGGCTCGGGCACGGACGCAAGGGGAGGGCCTCGCGCTTCCGCCCCAACGGCGATGGCACCTGGACCGGCCTCGACGGCTACTACGCGGGCGAGATCCTGCGCATCGGCCGCGACGCCGACGGCAAACCCAACCACCTCAACCTCAACACGTTCATCCTCACCCGCACCCCCTACGCCGCCGACGCCCCGGTGCCAGGCGGGGTCGCCGGGTGGAGGCCCGCCGGGAGCTGAATCGCCTGCTTGGGAACCTTTCTGCCGCACAGGTGGCAGGAAGGATCCCAAGCCGCACGGCAGGTGCCGCCGTGCCCGCCGATGGACTGCGGCATGCTGGCGGTATGCCCGAAGACCTGCCCGTCACCCGTGCCTGGAGCATCCCGCCCGCGGAGCTCTCCGAGCGCTTCTCCAGGTCGTCCGGACCGGGCGGGCAAGGCGTCAACACCACCGACTCACGCGTGGAACTGTCCTTCGACCTCGCGCGGGCGGCGTCCGTGCCGGAGAAGCTGCGCGCCCGGGCGCTCGAGCGGCTCGGCAAGCGGCTCGTCGACGGGGTCATCACGATCACCGCGTCCGAGAGCCGAGCGCAGCTGGCGAATCGCCAAGCCGCGCGCGAACGCCTCGCCGCCGTGCTGGCCGCCGCCGTCGCACCGCCCGCGGCCCAGCGCCGCCCCACCAAGCCGACCAAGGGATCGCAGCGGCGGCGCCTGGCCGGCAAGAAGCGGCGCTCGGAGATCAAGCGCCACCGCAGGCGCGGTGATCCCGGCGACGCCTGAGCTGCGAATACTGCGTTCCTCGCTACTCTTGCGCACAAGGTGAATGCAGGAGGGAGAGCTGATGCGCACAGCATGGGTCCTGCCCGGCGGCTCCACCTTCGGAGCCATCCAGGCCGGTCTGGCAACGGCACTGATCGAGCACGGCGTCACCCCTGACATCGTCGTGGGAACCTCCGCGGGCTCGCTCAACGCGGCGTGGATCGCCGGTGACCCCACCGTGCGCGGTGTCGAGAAGCTGCGCGAGCTGTGGAAGTCGATGCGGCGCGCCGACGTATTCCCGATCCAGCCGATGAGGATCCTCGCGGGCAAGCTCGGCCTGTCCAACCACGTCATGGGCAACCACGGGCTCGCCCGATGGCTGCACGAGACCCTCCCGTTCCGCAGGCTCGACCAGGCGGAGATCCCGCTGACCGTCACCGCCACCGACCTCGTCAGCGGCGAAGCCGTCTACTTCGAAGAGGGACCCGCTCTGCCACCGCTGGTGGCGTCCTGCTCGATCCCCGGGATGTTCCCACCCGTGAAGGTCGGTGAGCGCTGGCTGGTCGACGGAGGCCCCGCGGCCTTCATGCCGATCAGCCGCGCCGTCGAGCAGGGAGCTCAGCGCGTGTTCGTGCTGCCCTGCGGTGGGACCGAGCCGTTCGAGCGCAACGCGGACCGGCGCCGCGGGGTCGGCTCCATCGCGACCTGGCCGCCGCCGAAAACACCGCCGCGCTCGGTCGGCGGAGTCAACGGCGCCGCCCTGGGTGCGGCGATGGTCTCCGCAGCACGCCTCGACATGCAGCTCAACGCCTCCCGCTGCGAGTTGTACGTGGTGCCCGCTCCTTCCGTCGTGGGGCTCTCGCCCTACTCGTTCGCGCACTCCGGCGCTCTGATCGACACGGCGTGGCGCAGCGCCGGCAGCTGGCTGCCTTCGGCGACACCGGTCCCGCCGGGACGTGCCGTGGACATCGCCGGGAAACCGGTCGACGATCGCCTCGCGATCAGGGATTCAGCGCCTGTGTCCTGAGGAACGCGCGACTGATCAGGCGCCCCGCCACCGCCAGCGGATGGCGACGTGAACGGGCTGCCCGCGCGGACGGCGGCGGTTTCCCGGAACCGGCGAGCGGCGCCACGCGCAGCAGATCGCGCGGTGGAGCGAGGTCTAGGCGGTAGGCGCGCAGCGTCGCGCGCGGCAAGGCCGTGCCACGGCGACTGCCGCGATTCATCTCGGTCACCAGTTCCTCGAAATCGCAGAGGTTCTCGTGCTGAACCGCTTCGAAGAGGAGCTGCTTGGTCAAGGCCGCGGACAGGAACGTGCGGGCGCCGTCCATCACTGCGCGCACCGGCGGGGCGACCGGAATCCCGTCGACGAAAACAGGTTTCGGCAGGCGGGTGGTTCGTTCGAAGCGCGTCCCCGCATAGCTCTGGATCTTCTGACCGTGCGGGATGAGGATGTGGACGTCAGCCGACTCGGGCGGCGATTTCAAGCCGTGCAGCCGTGCCGCGTGCATCCCCGTGACCATCGCGCCCGGGCCCGCGCGCAGCAACGCGGCGTCGATGCGGTCGCGCACCGTCGCGGGACCTGTTGCGACGAGCACGATTCCGGGCGCCAGGCGGGTCCACGGGCCGTCGGCACGAGCCCAGCGATAGGCGGTGGACTGGCTGATGCCGAGCCTGGCGAGTTCGGCGACGCGGTAGACGCGGCGACGCAGGTTGGCGGCGGCTGCCTTGGCGGCGATCGATTTCTGCATGCCAAGAACTATCGGCCCACAGCGCGCGAAATCGTGGAAGCAAGCGTCGACGTGCGCGTGTTGGGACCCGGTGCCTGAACGGGTGACCGCCCGGCTACGAAGTGGGCGTGGGAACGCTTCGCCCAGCCGAGCACCGGGATGAAGCGCTCCCACGCCCACCGGGAGCGGAGGGGTCAGCGCGTGGCAGAAAGGTTCCCCTGCTCCTCCGGATGCCGCTGCATCCACCACTGCATCGCGTACTCGACCAGCCGGATCAGGGATTGCTTGGTGGACTCCCTGTTTCGGGCGTCGCAGGTGACGATCGGGACGTCCTCGGGGATTGCCATCGCTTCGCGGACTTCCTGCACGCGGTGCTGCAGGTTGCCGTCGAAGCAGTTCAGGCCGACGATGTACGGCAGCTTCCGGTCCTCGAAGAAGTCGATGGCCGAGAAGCAGTCCGCGAGGCGGCGCGTGTCGACCAGCACGACCGCGCCGATCGCTCCTCGCACCAGGTCGTCCCACATGAACCAGAACCGGTGCTGGCCGGGGGTTCCGAAGAGGTACAGGATCAGATCCGAATCCAGCGAGAGGCGACCGAAGTCCATGGCCACCGTCGTGGTCTGCTTGTTCGGAGTGGCGTGCAGGTCGTCGATTCCGTGACTGGCCTCGGTCATGACCGCTTCCGTGGTCAGCGGCACGATTTCCGACACAGAACCGACGAACGTGGTCTTTCCTGCGCCGAAACCACCGGCGACGACGATCTTCGCCGAGGTGGTGGTCGGGGACCTGCGGGGGGATTCAGGCCGGGCTTGCGTATCAGGATTCATGTCTGCCCACTTCAGTCATCGAGTCAGAGCTGGGTTGCTGCGTTCGGCGCGTCGCCAATGAGTCCGGCGCGCTGGGGGAGTCAGAGCCGACGGAGACCGCTCAGAACTCGTTCCATCAACAGGAAGTGCGACGAGCTGGCGCTGTCGCTGACGGTTTCGTGCACGGTGATCAACCCCAGGTCCGCCATATCACCGAGCAGCACCTTGGCCACGCCGAGCGGAACCCCGAGCATCGCGCCCACTTCGGCCACCGATCTGGGGTGCCGGCAGATCTCGGCGATCGAGTGGTGCTCGGTGCGCCGCAACCGCTCCGGCGTGCAGAACTCGCTGGCCGAGACCAGCGTCTCCAGTTCCAGGTGGTGGTTGGACCTGGTGCGGCCTCCGGTCCACGCGTAGGGGCGGATGGAGGTCGACATCGCGTCACGGTCCGGCGAAGCGTCCGAGGGCTGCCTGGACGCGGGCACCGGTGCCGGGGCGGTCTCGCCGTGGCCGTCGGAGGCCGGCCACGGCGGTTCGGGCGCGGAGGCACCGGAATGCGGCGCGTGCGACCGCGCCCCGCGATCGTCACCGCCCGGCTCGGTCGCGCCCTGCGGTCCGGGGTCCTTCCGCGCACGTTTCCAGCGCCACCCGCGGCGTCCGCTGTCCAGGGTGAACCGGTTGAAAACCTCCGCCACGCCGTCGTTGTCCGGCGCATCGGGGTTACGCCACCGGTGTTGCCCGGTCGGGTCCGGACCTTCGCTCATCTCCGCCTCACACCGACTGTCCGGTCATCACGCGGCTCGTGCCCTGCAGTTGAGAACGCAGCTCGGGGGTCAGGATCTGGCCGACGCGTTCGACCAGCAGCGTCATCTCGTACGCGATCAAACCCATGTCGCACTGCGGAGCCGCCAGCACCGTCAGGCAGGAACCGTCGCTGATGGCCATCTGCAGCATCAGACCGCGTTCCATCTCGACCACGGTTTCGGTGACCGAACCCGCCTCGAAGCACCTCGCAGCCCCTTGCGTGAGGCTGAGCAGCCCGGACGCCACCGCAGCGAGCTGATCGGCGCGATCGGTGGGGAGCTTCGCCGATGCGGTCAGCAGCAGTCCGTCAGCAGAGACCACGACTGCGTGGGCGACACCGGGGACTCGCTCGGTGAAGTCCGTGACGAGCCAACCGAACTGGCTCGGCTGGGAATTGTGGGCGTTCATGGCGCCTCCTTTCCTCCTAACTGATTCGGGGGTCACCGGGTCTCATCCGTTGAGGGCTGAGGGTCGCGGAGACTGTGCTTGCCTTCGCGGACACCGCGTTGGAAGCTGGCCAGCCGACCGCGCATCACGTCTGCGTCGCGGGGCGGTGCGGTGGCCGAATCGGTGGCCAAGCCCGATACCAGCTGGGCTCTGGGTGTGCGGCGGGGAAGGCCGGAGGGCGTGTACTGCGCGGCCTCGTCGGAGGTCTCCTCCACCGCTGCGGGTGCGGGGTCTTCGGGCGCGTCCGGTGGCGCGGTGGCGGGTCCCTCGACCGCGCTGCTCGCCGCCTGGCCCGCCTGGGTCAGCCGGTGCCGACCCCGCTGGACCCCTGCCTGGAAGCTGGCCAGCCTGCCTCGGGCCAGGTTGGCGTCCCGCGTCGGCCGGGGCTCTTCGGCGTCGGGCCGGTCGGCGCTCCCGGCGACCAGGTTCGCCAGCGGAATCCGCTGCGGCAACCCGGCCGAGGTGAAGTCGGTGGGTTCCGCCGCCGCGACCTCCTCCGCGCGCTGCCTGCCCTCATCGCTGGCGAAGCTCCAGTCCCGCAGCGGCGCCTCGCTCGTGGAGTCGTCGGCGTCGTCGGAGGACGGGTCCTTCTCTTCCAGGTCCACCACCGCGAACGTCTCGGTGTTGGGGCCGTCGGCCTCGTCCGGCCAGAGGAGCTCGGGTTCACCGTCGGGCCGTTCCTGGAACCACGCCGAGGACAGCTCGTCGAGGATCGACTCCGCGGTGGAGGGAACCTCCATCGCGGGCGGCGGCTCGGTGGAGATCTCCTGGGTGGCGAACAGGTCCGCGGGAGCGGTGTTCGGCACCTCGTCGCCGTCTCCGCGGAAGAGGTGGAATCCGTTGTGGGTGGGCGGATCGCTGATCGCGTCCTGCTCAGCGGCCTCCCAGTCGAACTGCCGGATCAGCGTGTCGTCGTCGTGGTCCGGGCGGTAGACGCCGTTGGTGCGCGGGGCGGGCAGCGAGACGTCGTCGACCAGGAGCTCCGGCCGCAGCGTCATCGACACGCGCACGCCGGTGCCCTCCTGCCCGGGGGCGAGTTCGACGCGGATGCCGTGCCGACGGGCCAGTCGCCCGACCACGAACAAGCCCATGCGCCGGGACGTGGACTGCTTGATCTCCTCGTCGGAGGTCAGGCGCTGGTTGGCCTCGGCGAGCTCGGCGGGGTTCATGCCGATGCCCTCGTCGTCGATGTCGAGACGAAGGGAACCGTCCTTCTCCCGCTGTCCCGACACCACCACCTGGGTCTGCGGCGCCGAGAAGTTCGCGGCGTTGTCGAGCAGCTCCGCCAGCAGCCGCACCAGATCGTTGGCCACGTAACCGACGATCTTGGTGTCGGGCAGTTGCTGCACGGTCACCCGCGGGTAGTGCTCGATCTCCGAGACCGCCGCCCGCAGCAGGTCGGCGGGGGTGGTCGGCCTGGTGAACCGCCGGGCGAGGTCCGCGCCGGAGAGCACCATCAGGTTCTCGTTGTTGCGGCGCATCCGGGTCGCGAGGTGGTCCAGCTGGAACAGCGTCGCCAGCTGGTCGGGGTCCTCCTCGTCGCGTTCCAGCTGTTCGAACAGCCGCAGCTGGCGTTCGAGCAGGCTCTGGCTGCGCCGCGACACGTTGATGAACGAGTCGCTGTAGCTGCGGCGGAGCTCGGCCTGCTCGGTGGCGAGGGTGACCGCTTGCGCGTGCACGTCGTCGAACGCGCGGGCCACTTCACCGACCTCGTCGGTGGTGGAGACCGGCACGGGGTCGACCGCCAGCGGTGCGTGACCGGCGCGGATGTCGGCGACGGCGTTGGGCAGCTGGTGGTTGGCGGTGTCGAGCGCGCTGCGCCGCAGCACGTCGAGCGATCCGAGCAGGTGCCGGGCCATCACGACCACGATCGCTCCGGCGACGAGCAGGGCGCTGAGCAGCAGGACCGATTCGAGCCCGGCGAGGTTGCCCGCCGTGTCCTGCAGCGTGAAAGCGGTGTGGTGCAGCTGGCGGTCGAGCTGGGCCTGCAGATCGGTGAGCGCCTGCGCGGCGGTGTGCGACTGGTTCTTCCAGGTCGTCGACGACACCAGGTGCGAGGAGAGGCTCGATCGGGTGTTGTTCTGCTCGGCCATGGCCAGCTGCACCGAGGTTTCCCGGGCGGGCACCTCGGGATTGGTGTAGAGCCGGTCGTAGCGGATGCGCTGCTCCGGGTCGGCAGCGGCGCGGAACTCCTTGACCGCCGCGGTGCGGCGGGCCTCGCTGGCGGCGATCCGGGCGAGGTTGTCGCTGGTGAAGTTCTCGTGCGCGAGGCCGGTGAGCACCAGCGCCTGCTGCAACTGGACCTCTTCGCTGATCTTGGCCAGCTCGTGGATGGTGGTGGCGGTGGCCACGAGTTCCGACGAGGAGATCTGGCTGATCAGGGTGCGGTCGAGCGCGAGCATCACGTCGATGAGCTCGGTGTAGGAGTTGGCGGTGATGCCGGGGTCGACGTTGCCGCCGAGCACGAGCCTGCGGATCGGTTCGAGTTCGGTCGATTGCCGGTCGGTTTCCTGGCGGGCGTAGCGCACGGCGTCGCTGTCCGGTGCGGCGCGCAGCAGGCGTTGGGTTTCGGCGAGCGCCCGGTCCGAGTCGGCGAACCGGTTGCGGACGTCGGCGCTGGTGACTTGTCCGCGTGCCAGGAATTCCGCGGCCTGGCTGCGTTCGTCCTGCAGCCGGTCGACGGCGGTGCGCACGGCGCGGCCGGCTGAGACGACCCGGTCCATCTGCTCGTAGTTGCTGGCCTCGGTGATCTGACCGCGGATCTGCAGGACGCCCAGCACGATCGCGAAGATGACCGGGACGAGCACGACCGCGGCGATCTTGACCGGGAGTTTCCAGTTCTGCCACGTGATGATTCGAGTTGTGGCGCGCGACCACATGGACGTCCGGGTCGCGTTCGCGGGCGGGTCTTGTACTCCGCTGCTCACGACGCAGTCCTTTCCCGCGCGGTGGAAGCTTTCGTCGCCAACTGCGCGTTCGTGTGGTGGGCAGGCCGGCCCGCCTCGGGTGTGCGCGGCAGGTCATGCGTGGTTGGCGGCGCTGCCTGCGTTTCGGGGTTTTCGCGGGTGGCCGTGCGGTCTTCGACGGTGGTGCTCGAAGGCCTGCGATGTCGGGGGTGATCGCGGCGGCATCGAATCAGTTCGCACCGGTCGTCGGCGTGCAGAACACTACCTCACCGGAATGATCTACCAAGGTTCCTGAATTTGAACCGCTGACCTGCGAATTCGCATCAATGGAGATCATCTTCGTGGGTGGCGGCGGCCTCGCCGAGCACATTGGACACTGCTCGTGTTCATTTCCGGGGAGGTCGCCCGCGCTTTAGTCACCCGATGGAGAGAATCTCTCCTATCGGGTGACGATGTGGGCGAAAACGACAGGAAGGTTCCCATGCTCTTCCTGTGTTACCCTCGCCTAATTCTGCCGTTGATCAGCTAAAACGGTTTTCATCGGGCCGATCGTGGGGGACTCTGCGCTGCCGTCCGGCACCCGGGGAGGTGTGGCTTCGAGTCGGCCCCAATCACGCGTAGTGATCATTCGATTCATCAATAGGTGTGGTGTGTCGCTGCCGTAGTCCAGGTAATGCGAATTGATCGTTAGACTCCGGCCCGGTTGGCATCGCAAGGTCGTGCGGTCACCGGCCGCTGCTGAATTCGCGATCGAAGGAGATCGGGAACGACTGCGGCGGTCGGACGGAGTTGGGGGACTTCGCAGCATCGGCGGAACACGCCGGTGCGATGCTCGAAATGCTTGGAAGGATGCATGCGCAACGCCACCCAACCCCCGCCGCCCCCGCGGGAGACCGAAGCGACCTTCGGTCAGATCGACAAATCCGCCCGGCGCACCGATCTGCCCGACCTCGGTCGTCCGGAACCGGACTTCCCCGAACTCGCGCGCAGTGACGACTTCCGTGAACTGCGCGGCAAGCTGCGCAAGTTCACGTTCCCGATGACCGCGATCTTCCTGCTCTGGTACATCGGCTACGTCATCGCCGCCGCGTACTACCCCGGATTCATGGCGATCCGGCTGTTCGGGACCGTCAACATCGGTCTGGTCTTCGGCATCGCCCAGTTCGTGAGCACCCTGGTCATCACGGTCCTCTACCTGCGCTACGCGGCCGGCGAGATCGACCCGCGCGCCGATGCCCTCTACCGCGAGGCGACCGGGGAGGAGCGGCCGTAATGGACACCAACCCGATGCTCAACATCAGCATCTTCGCGGCATTCGTGCTGGTCACCCTCTACATCGTCTACCGGGTGAGCAGTGCGGGCTCCACCACCGACTACTTCGCCGCCGGTGCGCAGTTCACCGGTGCGCAGAACGGAATCGCGCTCTCTGGCGATTTCCTGTCGGCCGCCTCGTTCCTCGGCATCGCCGGCGCCATCGCCGTGCACGGCTACGACGGATTCCTCTACTCCATCGGATTCCTGGTCGGCTGGCTGGTGAACCTGCTCCTGATCGCCGAACTCCTGCGCAACACCGGCAGATTCACCATGGGCGACGTTCTCAGCTACCGGATGAACCAGCGTCCGGTGCGCGCGGCAGCAGCCGTGTCGACCATGGTCATCTCCTTCATCTACATGATCGCGCAGATCGCGGGCGCGGGAAGCCTCGTCGCGCTGCTGCTCGACGTGCACAGCGCGGCCGGGCAGGCGCTGGTGATCGCCGCGGTCGGCGCGCTGATGGTCGTCTACGTGCTCGTCGGTGGGATGAAGGGAACCACCTGGGTGCAGATCATCAAGGCCGTGGCGCTGATGCTCTGCGTCGCGCTCATGACCCTGTTCCTGATGGGCAAGTTCGGATTCAGCATCACGTCCCTGATGCAGCACGCGGCCGAGAAGAACCCGCTCGGCGAGCGGATCTTCGCCCCCGGAGCCCAGTACGGCGAGAATGGGACCACCAAGCTCGACTTCGTCTCGATGTCGCTGGCCCTGGTGCTCGGCGTGGCAGGGCTCCCGCACGTCCTCATGCGGTTCTACACGGTGCCCAACGCTCTGCAGGCCCGGCGTTCGGTGGTGTGGGCGACGGTCACGATGTCCGTGTTCTACCTGTGCACGCTGGTGATCGGCTTCGGCGCGGGCGCGGTCAGCGGCACGGACTCGATCCTGTCGGCCCCGGGCGGGGAGAACTCCGCGGCTCCGCTGCTCGCCTACCGCATCGGCGGAACGGTGCTGCTGGGAGTGGTCGCCGCGGTCGCCTTCGCCACGATCCTCGCCGTGGTGGCGGGGCTGACGTTGACCGCGTCGGCCTCCTTTGCCCACGACGTGTACGCCAACGTCTTCAAACGCGGCCAGGCCGACCCGGACTCGGAGATCCGGGTGGCCCGGCTGACGGCGTTGATCATCGGCGCCACGTCGATCATCGGCGGCATCCTGGTCAACGGTCAGAACCTCGCGTTCCTGGTGTCGCTGGCGTTCGCCTTCGCCGCTTCCGCGAACCTCTCCACCCTGCTGTTCTCGCTGTACTGGAGGAGGTTCAACACCCGAGGCACCTTGTGGGGCATGTACGGCGGGCTGGCCACGTGCCTGCTCTTGATGATCTTCTCGCCGGTCGTCTCGGGCGCCCCGTCGTCCATGATGCCCTGGGCCGACTTCGCCTTGTTCCCGCTGAACAACCCGGGCCTGGTGTCGATCCCGGCCTCGTTCCTGTTCGGCTACATCGGCACCCTGCTCGGAGAGCGCGAGGACGGCGACCGCACCGACGAGATGGAGGTCCGATCGCTGACCGGCATCGGCGCCCACTGACCAGCTGACCGATGAACGGGAACCTTCCTGCTACTTCCCCGGCAGGAAGGTTCCCGGGCTTTTCAGGGCCCGAATCCGGGCACCGGCCTCGAGCGGAGCGTAAGGATGCCGTCAGTGGGGCCGATTTCGGGTGAACGGGGACGTAAGGTGGTTGGACCTGGGCAACGAAGGCCGGAAGTGAGGAGTGGCATGAGTTCCGCGACCCACAGCTCGTGGGAGCCGGCGCGCAAGGTTCGGACCTACGAGCAGGTCATGTCGCAGATCGAGCAGCGCATCCTCGACGGTCGTCTCGCGCCCGGCGACCGGTTGCCCAGCGAGCGGGAGTTCGCCCAGCTCCTGGGAGTGAGCCGACCCTCGTTGCGGGAAGCGCTGCGCGTGCTCGAGGCCCTGGGCGTCGTCGACGTCCGGCCCGGTCGCGGTCCCGAAGGCGGAACGGTCTTCCTCGGCCACCCGGGTACCGGGTTCTCGATGCTGTTGAAGATGCAGCTCGCGCTCGGCCACTTC
This sequence comes from Saccharopolyspora ipomoeae, assembly GCF_029952525.1. Lineage (GTDB taxonomy): Bacteria > Actinomycetota > Actinomycetes > Mycobacteriales > Pseudonocardiaceae > Saccharopolyspora > Saccharopolyspora ipomoeae. The sequence continues at coordinate 495,900 of NZ_JASAOF010000003.1, read as the reverse complement.
GACCCCGCCGAAGTTCTGCGGACCCGGTTGACGCTGGAGGAGTGGGCGATGACCGAGGCCGCACGGCACGCCACTCGAGCCGACCACCTCGCGTTGCGGGCGATCCTCGACCAGATGGACTCGCCGCACCTCACGGCCCGGGACTTCAACCGGCTCGACACCGAGTTCCACGTGCGGATCGCCGAATCCACCGGGAATTCCCTGGCCGCGCACCTGATGGGGTCGCTTCGCACCGCGATCCAGCGCCAGATGATCGAGGCCTACGAGCAGCTCGACGACTGGCGCCTGACCTCGCGTTGGGTGCGCCGCGAGCACCGAGCCATCCTGGAAGCGATCGAGAACCGCGACGGCCGGCGGGCGGTGGAGCTGCTGCACGGGCACATCAACGGCTTCTACGAACTCGGGGACGACCACCGCCCCTGATCGCGGGCGGTCACTCCTCCCTGCGGACTCGCAGCCCGTCGAAGGCGACGGCGGCCACCGTGTCGGCGAGCGTCTCGGTGTCCGCGCCGCGTCGCGGCCGATACCACTCGACCAGCGAGTTGACCATGCCGAACAGCAGGCGAGCCGCGGTGGCCGGGTCGACGTCCGGGCGCAGATCACCGTCCGCGGCGGCCTTGCTGACCAGGTCGGCGACGATCTGGTCGAACTCCCGCCGACGTGCCAGCGCCGCCTTCTCGACCTTGGTGTTGCCGCGAATCCGCAGCAGGAGGGTCACGAAGGGCAGCTGCTCGACGAGCACGTTGACGCTGGCGCGGACCAGGTACTCGAGCTTGTCGATGGCGCGACCGTCGATGCTCTCCAGCTTGTCGGCTTCGGCGAACAACCCGTCCAGCCCGCGGTTGACCGCCAGTCGCAGGAGTTCGTCCTTGCTGCGCACGTGGTGGTAGATCGCGGACTTGGTGATCTGCAGCTTGCGCGACAGATCTTCCATGCTGGTGCCGTCGTAGCCGCGCTCGTTGAACAGCTTGACCGCCACCGCGAGCAGGGATTCCAGGTCGTAGCCGGGACGACCGCGCTTGGTGGCGCGGTTGCTGGGTGGTTCGGTCATGGACACCATTATCGCAAGTGACCTCAGTCTCTAGGCCGTTGGTCGATGACCCTGCGGAGCTTGCCGACCGAGCGTTCCAGGGAGCCCGGCTCCACGATCTCCACGCCGACGCTGACGCCCACACCGTCCTTGACCCGCGCCGCGATCTCGGCCGAGGCCGTTCCCCACCGCTCCGCGGGCGTCTCGGGAAGGGCTTCGACGAGCACGGTCAGCCGGTCCATCCTCTCCTGGCGGGTGAGCCGGATCTGGAAGTGCGGTGAGAGGTCGGCGGTGTCGAGCACGATCTCCTCGACCTGGGTCGGGAAGACGTTCACCCCGCGCAGGATGATCATGTCGTCGCTGCGGCCGGTGACCTTGTCCATCCTCCGGTACGCGGGGCGGGCGGTGCCGGGACGCAGTGCCGTGAGGTCGCGGGTCCGGTAGCGGATGATCGGCAGCGCCTGCTTGGTCAGCGAGGTGAACAGCAGCTCACCGGTGGTCCCGTCGGGAAGCGCGACGCCGTCGATAGGGTCGACCACCTCCGGGTAGAAGTGGTCTTCCCAGATGTGCAGGCCGTCCTTGGTCTCGACGGCTTCCTGCGCGACGCCGGGTCCCATCACTTCGGAGAGCCCGTAGATGTCGACCGCGTCGATGTTCGCTCGTTCCTCGATCTCGCGGCGCATCTGCTCGGTCCACGGCTCGGCGCCGAAGATCCCCACCTGGAGCGAGGACTTCCGGGGGTCGATCCCTTGACGTTCGAACTCGTCGAGGAGCGTGAGCATGTAGGACGGCGTGACCATGATGATCTCGGGGCGGAAGTCGTTGATGATCTGAACCTGGCGTGCTGTCATGCCGCCGGAAGCGGGGATGACCGTGGTGCCCAGCTTCTCGGCGCCGTAGTGGGCCCCGAGCCCACCCGTGAACAGCCCGTACCCGTAGGAGACGTGCACCTTGTGCCCGGGGCGCCCGCCCGCGGCGAAGATGGATCGGGCCATCACCGTCGCCCAGGCGTCCAGGTCGGATTCGGTGTAGCCGACGACGGTCGGCTTTCCCGTGGTTCCGCTGGAGGCGTGCACGCGCCGCACCTGCTCCTGCGGGACGGCGAACATGCCGAACGGGTAGTTGGCGCGCAGGTCCTGCTTGGTGGTGAAGGGGAACTTCTCCAGGTCGCCCAGTTCCCTGCAGTCGTCCGGGTGCACCCCGGCGTCGTCGAACTTCCTGCGGTAGAAGGGAACGTTGTCGTAGGCGTGGCGCAGCGTCCACTGCAGGCGTTCGAGCTGCAGGGCGCGGAGTTCGTCGGTGCTCAGCCGTTCCGCCGGTGAGAGGTCGTCCACCGCGGGCGCGGTGCCCAGTCGGCGCGCGGTCGGCACTTCGTTGTGCGTGGTCGGCATGGGGAGACTCCTCAGGGCTTGATCTGTCCGACGGTCCGGCTCCGGCCGCGGAACTCCGCGATGACCTCCGGTCCGGCGGGGGTGTCCCGGTGCACGGTGACGTCGTAGATGCCGTTGCGGCCGTAGCTGGTTCGTTCTTCCGCGGTCGCGGTCAGCTCGTCGCCGAGGCGTGCGCTCGTGACGAAGGAGATCTCCGCTCCGGCGGCGACGGTGACCGGCCCGTGGCTGTTGCACGCGGCCGCGAACGTCGTGTCGGCGAGCAGGAAGACGTAGCCGCCGTGCGCGATGTCGTGGCCGTTGACCATCTGCTCGGTCACCCGCATGCGGGCGGACGCGATGCCGTCGTGCGCCGTGGTCACGTCGATGCCCAGCGACGCCGAGGCGACGTCGGATTCGAGCATCGAGCGCGCGGAATCGGTGAGTCGGTTCGCCGAGGTGGACACGGGGGCTGCACCGCCTATGCTTACTGACCGAATGGACGGTAAATAAATCTGCTCAAGTAAAAGTCAGCCCGCGAACGCCTGTCAAGGGCGGCTTGAGCGGAGGGAGTCCTTCCGAAAGTGGCCGGGGTGGCACCTGGAACTTCGTCCGTTGAGCGGGGCGGTGCGCTGGGCAAGGGAACCTTCCTTCCACGTCCGCGCGCGCCGCGGGGAGGGGCTTCCGGGCGGGTGGTGGCGCCGGATGGGGGCGAATCGCGGTTCAGCCGGTTCCGTTCTCCGCGGCGGCGCGCTAGCATTAATTCCCGACCGTTCGGTTAGTAATTCTGGGAGAGCGAGGCACGATGGCTCAGGGTGCGAGCAAGGTCCTGCGCAGCTACACCAGTGGCGGCTGGCAGGTGGGCGAAGGCGACGGCGCACCGCTTTACGACGCCGTCACAGGAGCGGAAGTCGCACGGATCTCCTCGGCGGGTATCGACATGGCCGCCGCGCTCGACCACGGACGCCGGGTCGGCGGACCGGCGTTGCGGGACCTGACGTTCCACCAGCGTGCCGCGCTGCTCAAGGCGCTGGCATCCCACCTCCGCGAGAACCGCGACGAGCTCTACGCGCTGTCAGCCAAGACGGGGGCGACCCGCGGCGACTCCCAGTTCGACATCGACGGCGGCATCGGAGTGCTGTTCTCCTACTCGAGCAAGGGCCGTCGCGAACTGCCCAACGACACCGTCTACGTCGATGGCGGGGTCGAACCTCTCAGCAAGGGCGGAACGTTCCAGGCCCAGCACATCGCCACGCCCCTGCGTGGTGTCGCGGTGCAGATCAACGCCTTCAACTTCCCGGCGTGGGGTCCGCTGGAGAAGTTCGCCCCGGCGTTCCTCGCCGGTGTGCCCAGCCTCATCAAACCCGCCAGCCAGACCGCCTACCTCACCGAGAAGCTCGTCGAGCTGATCGTCAACTCCGGTCTGCTGCCCGAGGGATCGCTGCAGCTGATCAGCGGAAGCGCCGGTGACCTCCTCGACCACGTGACCGGCCAGGACCTGGTGTCGTTCACCGGCTCGGCCTCCACCGCGCAGAAGCTGCGGGCCCACCCGGCCATCGTGCGCAACTCGGTGCGGTTCAACGCCGAAGCCGATTCGCTCAACTGCTCGATCCTCGGCCCCGACGCGACACCCGGAACGACCGAGTTCGACCTCTACGTCAAGCAGCTGGTCACCGAGATGACCGTCAAAGCCGGTCAGAAGTGCACCGCGATCCGGCGGGCCTTCGTCCCGGCCGACCTGCTCGACGACGTCGCCGAGGCCGCCCGGGAGCGCCTGGCCAAGATCAAGGTCGGCAACCCCGCCCACCCCGACGTGCGGATGGGTGCGCTGGCCAGCCTCGAGCAGCGCGAAGAGGTCCGCCGGTCCCTGAAGGCCCTGCGAGGAGCGGGCACCATCGTCTTCGGCGACCCGGAGACGGTCGAGGTCCTCGACGCGGACGCGGAGAAGGGAGCCTTCCTCTCACCCGTCCTGCTCAAGGGCGACCCCGACCGGGCCGAGCCGCACGAAGTCGAGGCCTTCGGCCCGGTGTCGACGCTGATGCCCTACACCTCGGTCGAGCAGGTCGTCGACTACGCGGCTCGCGGGCAGGGGAGCCTCGCCGGCTCGGTCGTCAGCGGCGACGCGGCTTTCGCGCGGGAAGTCGTGCTCGGGGTGGCGCCCTGGCACGGGCGCCTGCTGGTGCTCGACGCCGACGACGCCAAGGAATCCACCGGGCACGGCTCGCCGATGCCGGCGCTCGTGCACGGCGGCCCCGGACGGGCCGGTGGCGGTGAGGAGATGGGCGGGATCCGCGGCGTGCTGCACCACATGCAGCGCACGGCCGTGCAAGCGAGCCCGAACGTGCTGTCCCAGGTCACCGGCCGGTGGGTGGAAGGTGCCCCTCGTCGCGAGGAAGGCACCCACCCCTTCCGGAAGTCGCTGGCCGAGCTGAAGATCGGAGACGCGGTCGTCGCCGGCCCCCGTCCCGTCACCGACGAGGACGTGGCCCACTTCGCCGAGTTCACCGGCGACACCTTCTACGCGCACACCAACGAGGCCGCCGCGCGCGAGAACCCGCTCTTCGGCGGGATCGTGGCGCACGGCTACTTGGTCGTCTCCTTCGCCGCGGGTCTGTTCGTGTCACCCGAACCCGGACCGGTGCTGGCCAACTACGGGCTGGAGAACCTCCGGTTCCTCACACCCGTCAAACCCGGCGACGACCTGACGGTGACCTTGACCTGCAAGCAGATCACCCCACGCGAGAACGCCGACTACGGCGAGGTCCGCTGGGACGCCGACGTGACCAACCAGAACCAGGAGTCCGTAGCCAAGTACGACGTGCTCACCCTGGTGGCCAAGGAGAACCGATGACAGCGACGTTGTCCGACGAGGAACTCGAAGCGCACTTCGAGCGCACGATCGACAAGGACCAGCGGATCGAGCCCCGGGACTGGCTTCCGGACGGCTACCGCAAGACGATGATCCGGCAGATCGCCCAGCACGCCCACTCCGAGATCATCGGCATGCAGCCCGAGGGCAACTGGATCACGCGGGCACCCTCGTTGCGGCGCAAAGCGATCCTGCTGGCGAAGGTGCAGGACGAGGCTGGGCACGGGCTGTACCTGTACTCGGCGGCCGAAACGCTCGGCGGCGACCGGCAGGACCTGACCGAGAAGCTGATCACCGGACGGCAGAAGTACTCGTCGATCTTCAACTACCCGACGCTGTCCTTCGCCGACGTCGGGGTGATCGGCTGGCTCGTCGACGGTGCCGCGATCTGCAACCAGGTTCCGCTGTGCCGCTCCAGCTACGGTCCCTACGCTCGATCGATGATCCGCATCTGCAAGGAGGAGTCCTTCCACCAGCGGCAGGGCTACGAACTGCTGATGACGATGATGAAGGGAACCCCTGCGCAACAGGAGATGGTCCAGGACGCGGTGAACCGGTTCTGGTGGCCCTCGCTGATGATGTTCGGCCCGCCCGACGCCGAATCGGCCCACACCGAGCAGTCCATGCGCTGGAAGATCAAGCGGCACACCAATGATGAGCTGCGGCAGCGGTTCGTCGACATGACCGTCCCGCAGGCCGAGGTGCTCGGCGTGACGCTGCCCGACCCCGACCTGAAGTGGAACGCCGAACGGCAGCACTACGACTTCGGCGAGGTCGACTGGAACGAGCTCAAGCAGGTCATCAAGGGCAACGGGCCGTGCAACACCGAACGCGTCGCACGGCGACGCCAGGCCCACGAGGACGGTGCCTGGGTCCGCGAAGCCGCGGCCGCGCACGCCCGCAAGAGGACGGAGGCGACGTCATGAGCCGGAGCGAGTGGCCGCTCTACGAGGTGTTCGTGCGCGGCAAGCGCGGATTGAACCACGTGCACGTCGGTTCGCTGCGCGCCGCCGACGACGAGATGGCCGTGCACCACGCCCGCGACCTCTACACGCGGCGCAACGAGGGCGTGAGCATCTGGGTGGTCAAGGCATCGGAGATCACCGCGTCATCCCCTGACGAGAAGGATCCCTTCTTCGCGCCCTCGGGGGACAAGGTGTACCGCCACCCGACGTTCTACGACATTCCCGACAACGTTCCCCACATGTGAGCCGACGATGTCCTTCGACAACGCCTACGAGGCACTCATCGACGCCCACGACGACTCTCGTTGGGCCTTCGGCACGGGGTTCGAAGATCCCCTGGCGGGCATCGACACCTCGGTTCCGCCCGGCGTGGACGGTGCCGACCTGGCCGAGTACTGCCTGATGCTCGGCGATGACGCGCTGGTCCTGTCCCACCGGCTGCAGCAGTGGTGCACCTTCGCCCCCGAACTGGAGGACGAGGTCGCGATCGCCAACATCGGCTTGGACCTGCTGGGGCAGGCCCGGCTCCTGCTGGCCCGCGCGGGAAAGGCCGACGGCAGCGGACGTGGTGAGGACGACTACGCGTTCTTCCGCCACGAGAACGAGTTCCGCAACGTGCGGCTCGCCGAGCTGGAGCGCGGCGATTTCGGCCGGCTCGTCGCGGTCCTGCTGGTGCTGTCCACGTGGCGGCTCGCGCTGTTCCAGCGGCTGACGACCTCGGTGGACCCGGTGCTGGCCGCGATCGCCGACAAGGGCGTCAAGGAGCTGACGTACCACCGCGACTACGCGGCCCGGTGGGCCGTTCGGCTCGGTGACGGAACCCCGTTCTCGCGAGAACGCATGCAGGCGGCCTTGACCGACGTCTGGCCGTACGTGGACGAGCTGTTCACCGCGCACGAGATCGAATCACGCCTGGCCGAGTCCGGTGTCGCTGTCGATCCGGCCGCAGTGCGCGACGAGTTCGACGGCGTGCTGGACCAGGTCATCGAGCCCGCGACGCTCGAACTGCCCGCGATCGCGGGCAAGGCCGGGATCGCCGGCGGTACCGGCAGGCACGGGCGGCACACCGAGGACATGGGATACCTCCTCGCGGAGCTGCAGAGCGTCGCCCGAGCGCACCCGGAGGCGACGTGGTGACCGCGCGCGCCGTCGCCGAAACGGTCTGCGACCCGGAGCTGCCGATGCTCACGCTCGCCGACCTGGGAGTGCTGCGCGAGGTGTCCGAACACGACGGTGAGGTGAAGGTGTCCATCACACCCACCTACACCGGCTGCCCGGCCATGGACACGATGCGCGACGACCTGGTCCACGCACTGCGCGAGGCCGGCTACGCCAGTGTCGAGGTGCGCACGGTGCTCAACCCTCCGTGGAGCACGGACTGGATCAGCGAGCGGGGCCGCCGCAAGCTCGCCGAAGCCGGCATCGCGCCACCGGGCGGCGCACCGGCGCCAACACCGGGGCCGGTTCCGCTCACGCTCCTCCCGCCTGGCAGGGAAGTTCCCTGCCCGCGCTGCGGTGCCGCGGACACGGAGCTGCTGTCGGAATTCGGTGCCACGGCGTGCAAGTCGATGCGTCGCTGCCGGTCGTGCGCCGAACCGTTCGAACACGTCAAGGAGATCTGAGGTGGCCGCGTTGACGAAATCCCGCGTGCGGGGCGAGTTCCACACGCTGACCGTCGCCGACGTCAGCCGCCTGTGCGACGACGCCGTCGCGGTCACCTTCGCCGTGCCACCGGAGCTGGAGGACGTCTACGACTTCCGGGCCGGGCAGTCGTTGACGCTGCGCCGCGTCGTCGACGGCCGCGAGGAGCGGCGGTCGTACTCCCTCTGCACGGCGGAGGGGAACCTTCCGCGCATCGGTGTGCGAGAGGTTCCCGAGGGGTTGTTCTCCACTTGGCTGGTCAACGAGGTCCGGGCGGGCGACGAGATCGAAGTCGGTGCTCCCACCGGGTCGTTCACACCGCGGTCGCCTTCCGGTCACCACGTGCTGATCGGCGCCGGATCCGGGATCACCCCGCTGCTGTCGATCGCGGGAACGGTCCTGCGCGACCCGGACGCGACCGTCACCGTCGTGTACGGCAACCGGCGCACCGACACGGTGATGTTCGCCGACGAGCTCGCCGACCTCAAAGATCGTTACCCGGAGCGCCTGGAGCTCGTGCACGTGCTCTCGCGGGAGCCGCGTGAAGCGGACCTGTTCACCGGTCGCCTCGACGCGGCCAAGCTCCGCGACCTGCTGGCGCTCGTGCCCGAGGTCGGTGAGGTCGATGAGTGGTGGTTGTGCGGGCCGTTCGGCATGGTGACGGGCGCCCAGCAGCTGCTGTCCGAACTCGGCGTCGGTGACGAGCGCATCCACCGCGAGCTGTTCTACGTCGACGACGTCCCGCCGGAACCCGTGCGTCACGTCGACGCGAAGCCGGTGGGGGAGATGACGGAAGCGACCATCGTCCTGGACGGCCGGCGCACGACCACCGCGCTGCCGCGTGAGAACACGGTCCTGGACGGCGCGCAGAAGGCCAGGCCGGATCTTCCCTTCGCCTGCAAGGGCGGGGTGTGCGGGACCTGTCGGGCGAAGGTCACCGACGGGAAGGTCGACATGCGGCGCAACTTCGCCCTGGAGCAGGCGGAGGTGGATGAGGGGTTCGTCCTGACTTGCCAGTCGGTCCCGGTGACGGACGCGATCACGGTCGACTTCGATTCCTGATCTCCTCGGCTGATCCCGCTGGGCACGACACCGCCCCTGGTTGAGAATCCGCTGGTCAGGGGCGGTGTCGCGGGAGCTTCGCGTCGTGATCGGAACTCGTGCCCGCGAGGCCGGAGGGGGAAGTGGGCCTTCCTCTTTTCGGTGGCGCGGACAACCTTCGACCCGGCACGGCGTCTCCAGAAATATGAACAGCAATCGGATCCAGCGTGACTGGAGTGCGCAGCAGCGGCCGGTGGGGAGCCCAGTGGGGCGGGTGCCGGTGCCGCGGCGGCGGAGCAGGAAGAGGCCCTTCGTGGCGCTGCTGGTGGCCCTGATCGTGCTTCCGGTGGTGTTCGCGGGCTGGCTCTGGTTCCACATCGACTCGGCGGTGCACCGGATCGACGCCTTTCCGGACTACCCGGGCCGACCGGAGGCCACCGCGGGCGCGAACTGGCTGGTCGTGGGATCGGACAGTCGGGAAGGGCTGGATCCGGAGACCGCGGAGGGCCTGCACGTGGGGGACGCGGATGGCCAGCGCACGGACACGATCCTGGTCGCGCACCTGCCGGACAACTCCACGACTCCCACGCTGATCAGCATCCCGCGCGACTCGCGGGTGCCGGTCCCGGGACGAGGCCGGACGATGATCAACGAGGCTTTCGCCGTCGGCGGGCCGAAGTTGCTGGCGCAGACCGTGGAGCAGGCGACCGGGCTGCGCATCGATCACTACGCCGAGATCGGGTTCGGCGGTTTTTCGGGTCTGGTCGACGCGGTCGGTGGCGTCGAGATGTGTCTCGAACAGGAGATGCACGACGTCAAGACGGGCCAGACCCTCCAAGTCGGCTGCCAGACGCTGAACGGCCCGGACGCCCTGACCTTCGTGCGCATGCGCTACAGCGACGCGACCCCGCGCTCCGACCTGGACCGGGTCGCCAACCAGCGCAAGTTCATCGGCGCCCTGGCATCCGAGGCGTCGAGCATCAGCACCCTGATCAACCCGTTCCGCGCGTACGCGCTGGCCGACGAGGGCGCGGGCGCGCTGACGATGCTCGACTCGGACGGCCCGGGAGACCTGCTGTCGCTGGCATGGGCGATGCGCGGCATCTCCTCGGGCGGTGTCGTGACGACGACGGTTCCCGTTACCGACTCCACCGCTCACCAGTGGGACAAGGAGAAGGCGCTGCGGCTGTTCGAAGCGATGGAGACCGACACCCCGCTCCCGCAGGACCTGATCGTGAACTGACGTCAGGGACGACGCCGAGCTCGGCGGCGGAGCGCCGGCCACTGAAAAGCAAACCGCCCCTGGCCCAGTTCGTGCTGGCCAGAGGCGGTTCTGCTCGTCGTTCTCAGGCGCCCTCGATAGGATTCGAACCTATGACACCTGCCTCCGGAGGGCAGTGCTCTATCCACTGAGCTACGAGGGCTGGTCGCTGTGGACGATCGATAGCCTATCGCACGCCTCGCAGGTGCCTGGGGCGGGGTCGGGTTGTGGTGGGGCGGTCGCGTTCATCTGCGGGTTCCCCGGTGGCCGGTGCAGGGGAACCTTTCTGTCGCCACGGGCGCGGAGGTTCGGGTGAAGGTCGTGATCTGAGTTGCAGGGCACTTTCGTCGCGCGCCGCGAATCATGCATACTTCGCTATGTATCTGGTGCGGATGTGAGGAGGCGACGAGATGGGGCACGGCCACGGGCACGGTTCCGCCGCCGACGCGGCGCACGCGTCAGGCCGCTACCTGACCAGGCTGTCCATCGCCTTCGGCGTGCTGCTCGCGTTCTTCGTGCTCGAAGCCGTCGTCGGTTGGATGACGTCCTCGCTGGCGTTGCTGTCCGATGCCGGGCACATGCTCACCGACGTCCTCGGCGTCGGGATGGCCCTGGCCGCGATCACCGCTGCGCGTCGTCCCACCGGCACCAAGCGCACCTTCGGCCTCTACCGGGTGGAGGTCCTCGCGGCGCTGGCCAACGCGGTGCTGCTGTTCGGCGTCGCCGGCTACATCCTCATCGAGTCCGTGGAGCGCTTCCAGCGGCCGCACGAGGTCGCCGGGCTGCCGATGATGGCCACCGCGGCCGCCGGCCTGCTCGCCAACCTGGTCGTGTTCGCGCTGCTGCGCAAGGGTGCTAACGAGAGCCTCAACGTGCGCGGCGCCTACCTGGAGGTCCTCGCCGACACCATCGGCTCCGCGGGCGTGCTCGTCGGCGGCTTCGTGACCTGGGCTTTCGGCTGGTACCTCGCCGACCCGATCATCGCCGTCGGAGTCGGGCTGTTCGTGCTGCCCCGGACCTTCAAGCTCGCGCGCCAGGCGCTGCGGATCCTCGTGCAGCAGGCGCCGGAGGGGCTGGACCTGCAGGAGATGCGCGACGACCTCGCCGCGCTGCCCTCCGTCACCGAAGTGCACGACCTGCACGTGTGGACGCTGACCTCCGGCATGGAGGTCGCCTCGGCGCACCTGACCGCGAGCCAGGACGCTGACCACGGGGGAGTGCTCACCGCGGCGCAGCGACTGCTGTCCGAGCGCTACCGCATCGAGCACGCCACCCTGCAGGTCGAACCCACCGAGTGCGCGCGCCGGTGCCGCGAACTGACCTGGTGAGCGAGAGGGGCCCTTCTTCCTCGGTGGAGTGAGCGGAAGGTTCCCATGCTCAGGTCAGCGCCCGCTCAACCGAGCGGTTGGGCGCCTCGCTGGTTGAGCATGGTCTTCATCAGTTCCATCTCGCTGCCCTGGGAGCCGAGCATGTTCTCGGCCAGGGCGCGCACCGCCGGGACCGCTGCGTGGGTGGCTCCGTACTCGGCCATCGGGGCGCCGCCCTGGTGGTGGCGCAGCATCAGCTGCAGGAAGAACACGTCGAACTCCGGTCCTCGCAGCGAGCCGAGCCGGGAGAGTTCCTCGCTGCTGGCCATGCCGGGCATGAGCGCGCCGTCGGACATCGGCATCGCGGTGGCGCCGTGCTGGTGCTCGCCGGTTTCCTTCCTCCACTGCATGACGGGACCGGTGGCCTGGGCCGGCTGGTTCCAGATGCTCAACCAGCCCTGCATGCGCCCGATCTGGTCGCGCTGGTTGGTCTCGATGTCGAAGGCCAGCTGCCGGACGGCGACGTCGTCGGCTCGTTCCCGGGCCAGCGTCGCCATGGTCACCGCCTGCTGGTGGTGGACGCTCATGTCCTGGGAGAAACCGATGTCGGTCGCCGTCGCCTCGGGGGCGGCGTGCTCGAAGGACGGTACCCGGATCAGCAGTCCGAGCGCCGCCCCCAGCAGCAGCAGCGAGAACGCCGCGACGATGGCGACAACGACGTGAGAGATGCGTCGTGCCTCGACCAACGGGCTCACTGCCCCATTTCGCCGGTGCCGGCGTTGGCGCCCTTGCCGTCCATGGTGACCGCGTCCGGGCCGGGCGGGCTCGCGTCGAACTTCGGCGGGTTGTTCGTGTCGAACGCGCCCGGGTAGGCCTGGCAAGAACCGCCGACCTCGGGGTAGACGCCGTTGTTGTTCAGCCGCAGCGCGGTGATGAACTGGTCGATCCGCGGGTCGTCGGCGCTGTCGACCTTGAGCTGGTGGCCCCAGGACTGCAGCGAGATCGGCTTGTCCAGGCCCGGGTACGGCGACAGCATCGTGTACGGCTTGCCCTGGGCGCGGACCTTGAGCCGGTCCAGCCCGGCCTCGTCGACCTTGTCCGGGTTGTAGGCGATCCAGACCGCGCCGTGCTCCAGCGAGTGGACCATGTTCTCGGTGCGCACGGCCTCCGGGTAGACGACGCCGGTGCAGTCGGCCCAGACGCCGTCGTGCGGGCCGCCGTACGGCGGGTTCTTGTCGTAGGCGACGCGCTGGGTGGGCTGAACGTGCTGCTGGCCCTTGTAGTCGGCGGTGACGACCCCGGGGATCGCCTTCGACGGGTCGGGGTTCTGCGGTGACGGCTTGAACGCCTCGGTGGCCTTCTCGGCGGCGGCCTGCGCGTCACGCGTCGCGGCCTGGTCGGACCAACGGCTGTAGGCGTACCCGAAGATCACCGCAGCGAACACCGCGACCACCGTTACCCCGGACACCAGCATCCAGGGGATCGACCGTTGGTTGACCACGGCGGCGCCGCGCACCGCGTTCTTCTTAGCCATGCTGCTCGCAAACCTCGTCTCGCCCGAACCTGGGGACAGCGCCCGCCAGTGTAGAGAGTGCCCGAACGGCGGTGTGCCGATCGGCGCATGCTCGCCACCACACGTTCTCACACACAGACAACGCTTCGATCACGCCCCGTGGTCGTCTCGGAAGCGGCCGCGGCCGGTCTCGCGCGCGGTCGGAGGCCCCGGCTGGGCCGAACGGAGGGGCCGGAGTCCACGGAGTGGGCGGCAACCCGACGTCTGAACTGCGCGGAAGGATCCCTAGACTTCATCAGGTGACTCCCGCCGCGCTCGCTGAACTGGTCCGCAACACCGCCGTCGACGTGCTCTCCGCCCGTGGGCTGGACACGTCGGTGCTGCCCGAGGCGGTCACCGTCGAGCGCCCGCGGAAGCCGGAGCACGGCGACTACGCGACGAACCTCGCGATGCAGGTCGCCAAGAAGGCCGGAGTCGCCCCGCGCGATCTCGCCACCTGGCTCGCCGAGGCGCTGACCAGCCAGGACGGCATCGACTCGGTCGACGTCGCCGGTCCGGGCTTCCTCAACCTGCGGCTCGCCGCCGACGCCCAGGGGCAGATCGTGCGCGAGGCGCTCAACGCGGGCGCCGACTACGGCACCGGTGAGCTCTACAGCGGCCTGAAGGTCAACCTCGAGTTCGTCTCGGCGAACCCGACCGGCCCCATCCACCTGGGCGGCACCCGCTGGGCCGCCGTCGGCGATGCGCTGGGACGGGTACTTTCCGCTCAGGGCGCCGAGGTGACCCGCGAGTACTACTTCAACGACGCGGGCGCGCAGATCGACCGCTTCGTCAAGTCCCTCGTCGCCGGCGCCAAGGGCGAGCCCGCACCGGAGGACGGTTACGGCGGCGACTACATCGCCGAGATCGCGGGCAAGGTCGTCGAGGCCGAGCCCGGCGTGCTGGAACAGCCCGAGGACGAGCGGAACGAGACCTTCCGCCGCATCGGCGTCGGGTTGATGTTCGAGGAGATCAAGCAGAGCCTCACCGACTTCGGCACCGTCTTCGACGTCTACTTCCACGAGGACTCGCTGCACACCTCCGGCCAGGTCGAGCAGTGCGTGGAGCAGCTCAAGGCCTCCGATCACCTCTACGCCGCCGACGGCGCCTGGTGGCTGCGCTCCACCGAGTACGGCGACGACAAGGACCGGGTCGTCATCAAGAGCGACGGCGACCCCGCCTACATCGCCGGAGACATCGCGTACCTGCGCGACAAGCGCTCCCGCGGCTTCGACCTGTGCCTCTACATGCTCGGCGCCGACCACCACGGCTACATCGCCCGGCTCAAGGCAGCCGCCGCGGCGCTGGGCGACGACCCGTCGGTGGTCGAGGTCCTCATCGGCCAGCTGGTCAACCTGGTGCGCGACGGCAAACCGGTCCGGATGAGCAAGCGCGCCGGCACCGTGGTCACCCTCGAGGACCTCGTCGAGGCCGTCGGCGTCGACGCCGCCCGCTACTCGCTGATCCGCTCCTCGGTGGACTCCGCCGTCGACATCGACCTGGACCTGATCAGCAAGCGCACCAACGAGAACCCGGTCTTCTACGTGCAGTACGCGCACGCCCGGCTGTCGTCGTTGCAGCGCAACGCCGCCTCCCTGGGCATCGAGCGGGGAGCCGTGGAGAATGCCGATCTGTCGCTGCTCACCCACGAACGTGAGGGCGACCTGATCCGCACCCTGGGCGAGTTCCCGCGCGTGGTGCGCTCGGCCGCCGAGTTGCGCGAACCGCACCGGGTGGCTCGGTATCTGGAGGACGTGGCCAGCGCGTACCACAAGTTCTACGACGCCTGCCGCGTTCTGCAGCCCGGTGATGACCAGGCCAACCCGCTGACCATCGCGCGGTTGCAGCTGTGCGAGGCCACCCGCCAGGTGCTGGCCAACGGTCTGGGCCTGCTCGGCGTGAGCGCGCCGGAACAGATGTAATCGCGGGCAGGCGGGCTCCCTCGACGTGGAGGGAACCTTCCTGCCACTTCACCGCCTGTCCAGCGGCAGGCTGCGCTAAGGAGCTTTGTCAACATGCGCGCCCATCCCGCCGGGCCGCGGCACGCCGATGTCGTGCCGCCCGGCAACACCGCAGGACCGTCCCCGTCCAGTACGGGGGAGATCGACCTGCTGCATCCGCACGTGTGGCCGCGCAACAGCGAGCGCGGCGCCGACGGCGTCGTGCGCGTCGCGGGCCTCGACGTGCGGGAGCTCGCCGAGCAGTACGGCACCCCGCTGTTCGTGCTCGACGAGGACGACTTCCGGTCGCGCTGCCGCGACTACGCCGAGGCCTTCGGCGATCCGGCCGCCGTGCACTACGCCTCCAAGGCGTTCCTGTGCACCGAGGTGGCCCGCTGGGTCGCCGAGGAGGGCCTGAGCCTGGACGTGTGCAGCGGCGGCGAACTGTCCGTGGCGCTGCGCGCCGGCTTCCCCGCCGAGCGCATCACCTTCCACGGCAACAACAAGTCCGTGCCCGAGCTGACCGCCGCCGTGGAGGCCGGGGTCGGTTCGGTGGTGCTCGACTCGTTCCACGAGATCGCCCGGCTCGACCACATCGCGTCCCAGCGCGGCGCGAAGCAGCGGGTGCTGGTGCGGGTGACGGTCGGCGTCGAGGCGCACACCCACGAGTTCATCGCCACCGCCCACGAGGACCAGAAGTTCGGGTTCTCGCTGGCCTCGGGTCAGGCGGCGGAGGCGGTCGCCCGCGTGCTCAAGGCCGATGCGCTGGAGCTGGCCGGGCTGCACAGCCACATCGGTTCCCAGATCTTCGAGGTGGACGGGTTCGAGCTGGCCGCGCACCGCGTGGTGCGGCTGCTGGCGGACCTGCGCGAGGAGCACGGCACCGACGCGCTGGCCTCGGCCGACACCGTGGACCTCGGTGGTGGCCTGGGCATCGCCTACACGCCCGAGGACGATCCGATGCCGCCCGCGCAGCTGGCGAGCAGGCTCTTCGAGATCGTCGGCAAGGAGGCCGAGAACGCGGGCCTGCCGGTGCCCAAGATCGCGGTGGAGCCGGGGCGCGCGATCGTCGGCCCGAGCATGATGACCGTCTACGAGGTCGGCACGATCAAGGACGTGGCGCTGGGTGCGGACGTCGAGCGGCGTTACGTCAGCGTGGACGGCGGGATGAGCGACAACATCCGCACGTCGCTCTACGACGCCGTCTACGACAGCCGATTGGTGTCCCGATCGGCCGAGGCGGAGCCCGTTCTGTCCCGCATCGTGGGCAAGCACTGTGAATCCGGTGACGTAGTGGTGCGCGATTGCTGGCTTCCGAGCGACATTGCTCCGGGAGACCTGCTCGCGGTGGCCGCCACCGGGGCGTACTGCTACGTGATGGCCAGCAACTACAACCGCCTGCCCAAGCCGCCGGTGGTTGCGGTTCGAGCTGGTCAGGCGCGATTGTTGCTGCGCAGGGAGACCGAGGACGACCTGCTCCGGCTGGAGGTGTGAGTGATCCGGGACCGTGAACCGATCAGGGTCGCGATGTTGGGCTGCGGCACCGTGGGCACCGAGGTGCTGCGGCTGCTGCAGGACCAACCGGAGGAATTCGCGGCGCGAACCGGGGCCCCGATGCTGGTCACCGGCGTCGCTGTGCGCCGTCCGCACAAGCATCCGGAGGTGCCCGAGAACCTGTTGACCACCGATGCGCAGGCGTTGGTGGAGGGTGACGTCGATGTCGTGGTGGAGCTGATCGGCGGCATCGAGCCCGCCCGCTCGCTGCTGCTGTCGGCGCTGCGCTCGGGCAAGTCGGTGGTGACGGCGAACAAGGCGCTGCTGGCCGAGCACGGCTCGGAGCTCTACGCCGCGGCCGACGAGTCGGGTGCCGACATCTACTTCGAGGCCGCGGTGGCGGGCGCGATCCCGCTGCTGCGGCCGCTGCGCGAGTCGTTGGCCGGGGACCGGATCAACCGGGTCATGGGCATCGTCAACGGCACGACGAACTACATCCTCTCGGCGATGGACTCCACCGGTGCCGGCTACTCGGAGACGCTCGACGAGGCCGGTCGCCTGGGTTACGCGGAGGCGGACCCGACGGCGGACGTGGACGGGTTCGACGCTGCGGCGAAGGCCGCCATCCTCGCGTCGCTGGCGTTCCACACCCGCGTCACGGCCAGCGACGTGCACCGCGAGGGGATCTCCGGGGTCACCCCGGGCGACATCGCGGCCGCGGCGACGCTGGACCGCACGGTGAAGCTGCTGGCGATCTGCGAGCGGGTGATCGACGAGGACGGCACCGAGTCGGTGTCGGCGCGCGTGCACCCGGCGATGATCCCGCGCAGCCACCCGCTGGCC
The DNA here is from genome assembly GCF_029952525.1 of Saccharopolyspora ipomoeae. GTDB lineage: Bacteria > Actinomycetota > Actinomycetes > Mycobacteriales > Pseudonocardiaceae > Saccharopolyspora > Saccharopolyspora ipomoeae. The sequence goes on along the minus strand of NZ_JASAOF010000003.1, from coordinate 478,590 downwards.
GGTGTGGGCGGGGCGTTCAACGCGGTGTTCGTGGAGGCCGAGGCCGCCGGTCAGCTCATGTTCTACGGCCAGGGCGCCGGTGGGGCGCCGACCGCGAGCGCGGTGCTGGGCGACCTCGTCGCGGTCGCCCGCAACCTGGTGGTCGAGGGCAAGGGGCCGCGCGAGTCGGCGCACGCCCAGCTGCCGGTGCAGCCGATGGGCAAGACCCCGACCCGGTACCACATCAGCCTCGACGTGGCCGACAAGCCGGGCGTGCTCTCGCAGGTCGCGGCGACGTTCAACGAGCACGATGTGAGCATTTCGGTGGTGCGTCAGCAGGGCAGGGGTGCCGAGGCCAGCCTCGTGGTGGTCACGCACACCGCCGACGACGCAGCACTGTCGTCCACAGTGGACAAGATTGCGCAGCTCCCGATTGTGCGCGACGTGGTCAGCGTGATGCGCGTGGAAGGTGAACCGACGTGACGAACATCCAGAGCGCTCCGGCGAAGTCCGGAGCCGGCTGGCCCGGTCTGATCGAGGCGTACCGGGACCGGGTTGCCGTCCCGGACGGTGCGCGCATCGTGACCCTGCAGGAGGGCAACACGCCGCTGGTGCCCGCGCCGCACCTGTCGGAGCGCACCGGATGCACCGTCTACCTGAAGGTGGAGGGCGCCAACCCGACCGGGTCGTTCAAGGACCGCGGCATGACGGTGGCGATCACCCACGCGCTCGCCGAGGGCAGCAAGGCCGTCATCTGCGCGTCCACCGGCAACACGTCGGCTTCGGCGGCCGCCTACGCGGCGCGCGCCGGGCTGACGTCGGCGGTGCTGGTACCGCAGGGCAAGATCGCGCTGGGCAAGCTGGCCCAGGCCGTCGTGCACGGCGCGAAGATCCTGCAGGTCCAGGGCAACTTCGACGACTGCCTGGAACTGGCCCGCAAGACCGCCGCCGAGCACCCGGTCACGCTGGTCAACTCGGTCAACCCGGTGCGCCTGGAGGGCCAGAAGACCGCGTCGTTCGAGATCTGCGACGTGCTCGGCCGCGCGCCCGACATCCACTGCCTGCCGGTCGGCAACGCGGGCAACATCACGGCCTACTGGAAGGGCTACACCGAGTACCACGGCGAGGGGATCACCGATTCGCTGCCGCGGATGTTCGGCTTCCAGGCTGCCGGTGCCGCACCCCTGGTGCACGGTCATCCGGTCGCCGAGCCCGAGACGATCGCGACCGCGATCCGCGTCGGCAGCCCGGCCTCGTGGGAGGGCGCGGAGAAGGCCAAGGACGCCTCGCAGGGCCTGTTCTCGGCGGTGAGCGACGAGGAGATCCTCGCCGCATACCGCACGCTGGCCGCCCGCGAGGGCGTGTTCGTCGAGCCCGCCTCGGCTTCCAGTGTCGCCGGCCTGCTGGCCACCGCGGCCGACGGGCGCCTGCCGAAGGGCTCGGTCGTGGTGTGCACGGTCACCGGTCACGGGTTGAAGGACCCCGACACCGCGCTGGCGGGCATGGTCGAGGTCGAGCCGCTGCCGGTCGACCCGAGCGCGGTCGCCGACGCGCTGGAGCTGCGGTGAGTTCGCTGCCGGTGAGCGCGGTCCGGGTCGAGGTTCCCGCGTCGACGGCGAACCTCGGCTCGGGTTTCGACGCGTTGGGCATGGCGTTGTCGTTGCACGACGTCGTGTCCGCGCGCGTGGTCAACGGCCCGGGCGGCTCGGCGACGGTTTCGGTGACCGGTGAGGGCGCCGGTTCGGTGCCCGGCGACGAGCGGCACCTCGTCGTGCGGGTCGTCCACGACACCCTTGCGGAGTTGGGTTTTCCGGCTCCGCCCGCGCTGGAACTGCGCTGCGAGAACAGCATTCCGCACTCGCGGGGTCTGGGGTCCTCGGCCGCCGCCATCGTCGCGGGCATCGCCGTCGCGCACGGTCTGGCCGGAATCGACTTGCGCGCAACGGAAAACGTGGAACGCGCGCTGCACCTGGCCGCGGTTCGCGAGGGGCACGCCGACAACGTGGCGGCGAGCTTGCTGGGTGATTTCGTGCTGGCGTGGCGGGAATCGGAGCGCTTCCGCGCGGTGAGCTCGCCCGCGCACCCCGACGTGTCGCCGATCGCCTTTGTACCGCAAGCGGAATCGGCCACGAACGTGACGCGAGGGCTGCTGCCGGAGCGGGTTCCGCACGCCGACGCCGCGTTCGCCGCGGGGCGTGCCGCGCTCGCGGTGCACGCGATCACCCGCGACCCGTCGCTGCTGCTGGCCGCGACCGACGACCGGCTGCACCAGGACTACCGCGAGCCCGCGTGGCCGGAGACCGTGGCGCTGGTGCGCGCGCTGCGCGCGGAGGGGATCGCGGCGGCCGTGTCCGGCGCGGGGCCGACCGTGCTGGCGCTGCCCGTGAAGAACGTGAACGCGCGCGAGCTCGCCCCGGAGAGCTTCGCCGCGCTGGACCTGCCGGTCGACCGCGTCGGGGTCCGCACGCACGTAGAGGACTGACTCCGCCGCTTCGCGATCAGGCGTCGGGCTGCCGACGGCCGGGGGTTCGTCGAGGGGTAAAGACCCTGCTCATCGGCCCCCGGCGCGGCGGCTTCGCCGGAAGTGGTAGAAAGGAGTTGTCGCCGACGGTCCGCTAGCGCGAGTCGCTGGAGGGAATCACGCGGACCGGTCCCGGAAATGGGATCGCGACCGCGTCCGGGGTCTTCGCTCGCGGAAATGTCGACGGCTTGATCTGCGAGGGCGGTACACGCCCGCAGGGGGTTGTTGCACCCGAACTACGGGGCGTCTACCCTCAAGGTCAATCAGTCACCGCGCCTAGGGCCGGTGCCGTGCCCGGAACATCGTTTTCCGGGGCGCATCTCCCGCAGTGAATTGGACTTCGCCCGGCATGGGTGAAGATCAACTTCAGGCGGGTCTGGCGACCGCGGTGACCGAGGCAGGAGTTGTCAACTCAAAGTGAGTTCGCTTCGGGATCATCGGCGCCAATCCGTTGCCGATGTCGGGGTGGGGGCCTTAAGTTCCACGGTGTGGCCTCTCAAGGTGACCATGACGCCGACCCGGAACCCGAAGTTTCCCGGTTCACCACCGGGGCAATCCGAGAGTCGGGGATTCCTGGAATGAGGCGGCAGGACGTGCATCGGCACGTGTGGATCGGAGTGGATGCGTCGCACATGGACCACGCGAGCCGGGTGCCTCCCACTGCCCGGTGCTGCTGGTTCCCCGAGCCAACGTCGAAGTCGGTAATGCTGCGTCCGAGGGGCGAATCCGACCGGCGACAGGGCTGGTAGCACATACCGGCCGTCCGCACTCAAACGAGCGGGCGGGCAATCCGCTGGGTCGCGTAGGAGGCGCGATCCGGTCAGGAAGGACATTCGTGAGCAACACCGAACTGTTGAGCAGCGAGGCCGCCAACGGCACCTCATCTGCTGGCCAGCAGGATGCCGAGGCCAACGGCACTCCGCGGCGACGCGGCGGGCTTTCCGGCATGGTTCTTGCCGAGCTGCGCCAACTCGCGGGGGAACTGGGGATCGAGACCGGCGGCCTTCGCAAGGGCGACCTGATCGCCGCGATCAAGGAGAAGCAGGGGAGCGGCAGCACTGCGCCGCGCACCCGCTCGACCGCGAAGAAGGCGCAGGTGCGCAGCGAAGAATCCCCCGCCAAGGCCAGCCAGCAGACCCTCGACAGCACCACCAACGAGGGCGACAACGCTTCGCGCGACACCGCGGCGGAGTCGACCGGAAGCGGGTCGACCGCGAGCGGGTCGGCCGGGAACGGGTCGAACAACAACGGCTCCGCCGCCACGCGCACCCGCACCCGTCGGCAGTCCGGCGACAGCGGCGGCGAGGACGACAACCGCCGCGGCAACAACCGCCGTCGCCGTTCCAACGGGCGCAACAACGCGAGCACCGAGTCGGGCGGTGCCGAGGACCAGCGCGGCGGCGGCAACGCCGAGCGCAAGTCCGACAACCGCCAGGACCGCGGCGACAACCGGCAGGACCGGGACAACAACCGGGACAACCGCCAGGACCGTCAGGACCGCGACAACCGGCAGGACGATGACGACGAGGGCCGCGGCAGGGGCCGGGGACGTCGCTTCCGCGACCGCCGCCGCAACCGCGGTCGCGGCGAGGGCGGCGAGCCGGAGGTCCGCGAGGACGACGTGCTGCTGCCCGTCGCCGGCATCCTCGACGTGCTGGAGAACTACGCGTTCGTGCGCACCTCCGGCTACCTCGCCGGACCCAACGACGTCTACGTCTCGCTGTCGCTGGTCCGCAAGTACGGGCTGCGCCGCGGCGACGCCATCAAGGGCGTCATCCGCCAGCCCCGCGAGGGCGAGCAGCAGCGCCAGAAGTTCAACCCGCTGGTGCGGGTGGACTCCATCAACGGCCTGGAGCCCGAAGCCGCCAAGAGCCGCTCCGAGTTCCACAAGCTGACGCCGCTGTACCCGAACGAGCGCCTGCGCTTGGAGACCGAGCCGCAGAACCTCACCGGCCGGATCATCGACCTGGTGATGCCCGTCGGCAAGGGGCAGCGCGCGCTCATCGTCTCGCCGCCCAAGGCAGGTAAGACGATGGTGCTGCAGGCGATCGCCAACGCGATCACCACGAACAACCCCGAGTGCCACCTGATGGTCGTCCTGGCCGACGAGCGTCCGGAAGAGGTCACCGACATGCAGCGCTCGGTCAAGGGTGAGGTCATCGCCTCCACCTTCGACCGCCCGCCGTCGGACCACACCACGGTCGCCGAGCTGTCCATCGAGCGCGCCAAGCGCCTGGTGGAGATGGGGCACGACGTCGTCGTGCTGCTGGACTCGATCACCCGTCTGGGCCGCGCCTACAACCTGGCGGCCCCGGCGTCCGGGCGCATCCTGTCCGGTGGTGTGGACTCCACCGCCCTGTACCCGCCGAAGCGGTTCCTGGGCGCGGCCCGCAACATCGAGAACGGCGGCTCGCTGACGATCTTCGCCACGGCGCTGGTCGAGACCGGTTCGACGATGGACACGGTCATCTTCGAGGAGTTCAAGGGCACCGGTAACGCGGAGCTCAAGCTGGACCGCAAGCTCGCCGACAAGCGGCTGTTCCCGGCGGTCGATGTCGACTCCTCCAGCACCCGCAAGGACGAGATCCTGCTCTCGCCCGACGAGCTGGCCGTGACCCACAAGCTGCGCCGGGTGCTCGCCGCCCTCGACGCGCAGCAGGCGCTGGAACTCCTGCAGGACCGGCTGCGCAAGTCGCGCACCAACATCGAGTTCCTGATGCAGGTCGCCAAGAACACCCCGGGCAAGGACGACGACTGACCCGTCCCTCCCGCAGAACAGGGCCCGCACCCGAGAGGTGCGGGCCCTTTTTGCGGTCCGGCGGTGACAGGAAGGTTCCCCTGCTCACTGCAGCGCGGGCGGGCGCAGCAGGAAGGGGCCCTTGGGCGGTTCCCCTCGGGCGGTGGTTGGCAGGAAGGTTCCCTTGCGCCGGTCAGGGGCGGTTCAGGAGGCGAGGCAGTCGGCCTCGTCGCGGGCGTGGTGGGCGCGAACCAGCAGCGCCGCGAGCAGCAGCGCGGCGATCGGGCCGATGATCAGCGCCGCGCTCATCGGGAGCGTGAGCGCATCCATCGCGATCGCGCACACGAGCATCGCCAGCGGGTAGGCGACGCGCAGGCTCAAGCGCTGCCAGCGGAAGCTCCACTGCACGTGGCCGGCGCTGAACAGGGCCAGGCCACCCGCGAAGCCGAACAGCAGGGGAGCTGACAGCGACAGGTCGCCCGCCAGCGTCGGGTCGGTCTGCAGCATCAGGTCGATGAGCGCCGCCACACCGGTGGCGCAGCCCAAGAAGAGCAGGGGGAGTGACACCCACGACCGGACCGTGAGCCTTCCCAGGGCAGCGCAGAACGACACGGGAAGATGATGAACGGTGTTCACGGAGTTCTGCATCCGGGGCACGACCCGGTCTCGCCGGACGGTTGCTCCGATGCGCCGGGCGGTCGCGCAGCTGCGACGAACGGCGCCGGGAATACTGCTCCGAACACCTGCGTTGCAGGTCGCGTGCCGTGGTCTGGCACAATCGAAGGCTGGTTCCGGTCCCGGTTCACCACGTCGCGATGTGCGCGTGGACCCGGCGGCCAAGTCGAGAGGAAAAGCCGTTGAAGAGTGGCATCCACCCCGAGTACGTGGTGACGCAGGTCAACTGCGGTTGTGGCAACAGCTTCACCACCCACAGCACCCGCAAGAGCGGTCAGATCACCGTTGAGGTCTGCTCGAACTGCCACCCGTTCTACACGGGCAAGCAGAAGATCCTGGACACCGGTGGTCGCGTGGCCCGCTTCGAGGCCCGGTACGGCAAGCGCAAGAAGTAGCTGCGCCGACGGCGCCCGCCCTCCGCTCCCACGCGCGAGGGCGGGCGCCGTCATTGCGTGAGGGCCGTCTCGACCGGGGCGGCCGCGCCGAGACCGACTTCAAGCCGTCAGGAAAAGGGTCGCCCCGTGGAGACATCGAAGCTCGAAGGTCTGCTGGCCGAGTACGACGATCTGGAGAAGCGGCTGGCCGACCCGAGCGTGCACGTCGACCAGGCGAACGCCCGCAAGCTCGGCCGCCGCTACGCCGAGCTCACCCCGATCATCCGCACCTCCCGCGAACTCGACGAGACGCGCTCCGACCTGGAGACCGCGCGCGAGCTCGCCACCGAGGACGAGGGCTTCGCCGAGGAGGCCGAGCGGCTCGCCGAGCGCGTCCCCGAGCTGGAGGACAAGCTCACCGAGCTGCTGCTGCCCCGCGACCCGCACGACGGCTCCGACGTGGTCCTCGAGGTCAAGTCCGGTGAGGGCGGCGAGGAATCCGCGCTGTTCGCGGGCGACCTGCTGCGCATGTACCTGCGGTTCGCCGAGCGCCAGGGCTGGCGGGCCGAGATCCTCGACTCCACCGAGTCCGACCTCGGCGGCTACAAGGACGCCACCGTCGCGCTCAAGGCCAAGTCCGGCGACAACAGCCCCGACGGCGTGTGGGCGAAGATGAAGTTCGAGGGCGGCGTGCACCGCGTGCAGCGCGTCCCGGTCACCGAGTCCCAGGGCCGCGTGCACACCTCCGCCGCCGGCGTCCTGGTCTACCCCGAGCCCGAAGAGGTCGAGGTGGAGGTCGAGGAGAAGGACCTGCGCATCGACGTCTACCGGTCGTCCGGGCCCGGTGGGCAGAGCGTGAACACCACCGACTCGGCGGTGCGCATCACCCACCTGCCGACCGGCATCGTGGTGTCCTGCCAGAACGAGAAGTCGCAGCTGCAGAACAAGTTGCGCGCCATCCAGGTGCTCAAGGCGCGCCTGCAGGCCGCCGCGGAGGAGGAGGCCGAGCGGGAGGCGTCGGAGACCCGCCGCAGCCAGGTCCGCACGGTCGACCGCTCCGAGCGCATCCGCACCTACAACTTCCCGGAGAACCGCATCTCCGATCACCGGGTCAACTACAAGGCGTACAACCTCGATCACGTTCTCGACGGCGACCTGGAAGCGGTGCTCGACGCGCTGCTGGCTGCGGATCGCAACGAGCGCCTCGCGCTCTAAGCTGACCGACGTGACCCGACAGCCCTTGCGCCTGGCCATCCTGGAGGCCGAGCGCACTCTCACGGCGGCGGGCGTGGGGAGCCCGCGCACCGACGCCGAGCTGCTCGCCGCGCACCTGCTCGGCGTCGAGCGCACCAAGCTGATGATGGTGCCGCTGGTCGACCCGCCGGTCGTGCAGGCGCTGCAGGACCTGGTGCGCCGCCGTGCCGCGCGGGTCCCGCTGCAGCACCTGACCGGGCAGGCCTTCCTGGGAGAGGTGAACCTCGAAGTGGGGCCGGGCGTGTTCGTGCCCCGCCCGGAGACCGAGCTGCTCCTCGAATGGGGAGCGGGCGTCATCGAGGACATCGACAAGCCCGTGATCGTCGACCTGTGCACGGGATCGGGTGCGCTCGCGCTCGCCTTGGCGCACGCCCGGCCGGACGCCGCGGTGCACGCGGTCGAGAAGGACCCCACCGCGCTGTCGTGGGCCCGGCGCAACGCCGAGCGGCGAGCGGAGTCCGGCGACAGCCCGATCGCCCTGTACTCGGGCGATGTCACCGACCCGATGCTGTTCATGGAGCTCGAGGGCCTCGTCGACCTGGTCGTCTGCAACCCGCCGTACGTGCCGGACGGCACGCCGGTCCCGCCCGAGGTCCGCAACCACGACCCGCACGAGGCGGTCTTCGGCGGCCGCGACGGTCTCGACGTCGTCCGCCACGTGGTGGCATGCGCGGCCCGCCTGCTCAAGCCGGGGGGCGGAGTGGCGATCGAGCACGACGACACCCACGGCGGCTCGGTGCCCGCTCTCCTGCGCGCCCGCAGGGTCCTCACCGACGTGCGGGAACACCCCGACCTCGCCGGTCGCCCCCGCTTCGCCACCGCCCGCCGCACCGAGCCGGAGTGACAGGGAGGTTCCCCTGCTCGCGCGGAGGAGGGGAACCTTTCGCGCACGGCCGGGCGTCGTGGCGGTGAAGGTCGCGAAGCGAGCGCCGGTGGTGCGCGAAAGGTTCCCTTGCTCAGGTCACGGGCTTGTCGTCGGTGCTCTTCGAGTCGGTCTTCTTCGGCTTCTCGGTTTCCTCGGGGGCGTCCGTCTCGTCGTCGGCGGTGGGAGTTTTCGCGTCGGTGCCGCTGGTGTCCGCGTCCGAACCGGTGTCGTCGGCGGCGGCCTCGGTGCCGCTGTCGCTGTCGTCGCCATCCGAGGTGTCGTCGCCATCCGAGGTGTCGGTGGCGGCCGGTTCGGTGGCGGCCTTCTCGGACGACTCGGCTTCGTCGGTCGACCCGGTCTCCTGCTTCGGCTCCGTCTTCTCGGCCGTCTCGGGTTCCTGCGCCGTCTCGGGTTCCTGCGCCGTCTCGGGCTCTCCGGCCGTTGCTGCGTCCTGGGCCGTTTCGGAATCCTCCGGTGCGTCGTCTCCGTCCTTCGGCGTGGAGTCGAGCTTGATGAAGCGGGTCGGTGCGTCGGTGGTCGCCTTCCTGTCATCGCCGCCCTCGTCTGAGGGGGCAGCGGTGCTCTCCGACGCCTCGTCGGTCGTCTCGGTGGTCTTCGAGGTGTTCTCGGGCTTGTCGGGGGACTCCTCGGACCGCTCCTGCGACTTCACGTCCTCGGACGCGGACGTGCCGATCTTCATCATCTGGGTCTCGGCGTCGGCGCCGGGCCCGTCGTCCTGCGGGGTGGCGGGGACCTTCATGCGCTGCGTGGGGGCCTCGGCGGTCGCATCGCGCTGCGGGGCCGAGGCCGGCGGTGCCGCCGGGGGCGGGGCGTTGAGCGCGTTGACGAACTCGCGGAGCAGGGCGTTGAACTCCGTGGGGCGTTCCCGGTTGGGCCAGTGACCGGCCTGCTGCATGATCCGCAGCTGGGCGCCGGGGATCGCTCCGGCCACCGCCTGGGCGGAGGCGACCGGGACGAGGGCGTCCTTCTCGCCGTGGACGACCGTGACCGGGCAGGTGATCCGGTTGAGCTGCGGCAGGTGGTTGATGCTCATCGAGCGCCGGTTGATGGCGTCGGCGTGCCAGTCGGCGAACACCGAGCGGCGGACGCGGGCCTCGGCGCTGACCTCCTCGACGACCGCGTCCAGGTCGGGCACCGACGTCGAGTCGGCGAAGAACACCTTGTTCAGGGCGGTGCGCACCAGGGCGCGGTTGCCGCGCAGCAGCTTGGCGGCGACCCGGCCGGTCAGGTCGGTGCGCATCAGCAGGTAGGTCAGCAGGTGGTGCGGCATGCGGTGCTGCACGCCGGTGCTGTCGACGAGGGCGAGCGCGCGGACCCGCTGGGGGTGGCGCAGCGTGAAGCCGGTCGCGATGCTGCCGCCCATCGACAGGCCGACCAGGATCGCCTGCGGGACCTGCCAGGCGTCGAGCAGCCAGCGCAGGACCTCTTCGAAGGTGCGCTGGTTGCCGCGGCCGCGCCACTCGGTGCTGCCTCCCTGACCGGGCAGGTCGGGGGCGTAGACGCGGTGGTCGGGGGCGAGGGCGCCGATGGTGTGGCGCCAGCTGAGCAGGGCGTTGTCGGGGCCGCCTCCGTGCAGCAGGACGATCGGCGGTCCGTCGGTTCCCGCCTTGTAGTAGCGGACCTTGCCGGCCGGGAATTCGATCTGGTCGACCTCGACACCCTGGGGTGGGGCGGTCATCAGCGTTCTCCTCATTTCTGTGCTCGATCGGCGCCCGTGTCCGGCAGACGCGTGGGAGGCCGGGTTCGTTCCACGTCCACGGCCACACCCGAATTGATCTCGGGCCGATGCTCCGGCGTTACTAGTCAGGATGCCCCCGACGGTGATCTGGTGCACCACCCGCAGGTGTCTCGGCGTGGCGTGTCAGGATTCGTGGTGTGAGCACCGTTTTTGACTGCAGCAGTCAGGACAAGCGCAAGGCGGGACTGGCCGCCGCGGCGAACGCGGTCCGCGCGGGCGGGCTCGTCGTGCTGCCGACCGACACGGTCTACGGCATCGGCGCAGACGCCTTCGACGCCGAGGCCGTGCGGTCGCTGCTGGCGGCGAAGGGCAGGGGCCCGGACATGCCGGTGCCGGTCCTGGTCGGTTCCTGGTCCACGGTGGACGGCCTGGTCATGTCGGTCCCGGAGCAGGCGCGAGCGCTCATCGAGGCGTTCTGGCCGGGCGGGCTGTCGCTCGTGCTGCCGCAGGCACCGTCACTGAACTGGAACCTGGGCGAGACCCGGGGCACCGTGAACCTGCGGATGCCGCTGCACCCGGTCGCCCTCGACCTGCTGCGCGAGGTCGGCCCGATGGCCGTCTCCAGCGCCAACTTCACCGGTCAGCCGCCTGCCGGCAACGTCACCGAGGCCGAGGAGCAGCTCGGCGACCGGGTCCAGGTGTACCTCGACGGCGGGCCGTCGGGGGAGCCGGTGGCCTCGACCATCGTCGACCTGACCCAGGGCACGCCGCGGATCCTCCGCGACGGCGCTGTGAGCAGGGCGGAGCTGTCCGACGTGCTGGGCGTGGAGCTCGAAGCGGACCGGTGAACGGTCCCGGTGGCGCGATCGATAGCGTTAGGCCTGTAACAGTGCGGACCTGCCGTCCCGGTCGGGGCGGGCGGCGGTCTCGCCGCGCGGGTGCCAGGCGCCGCGGCGACGCCGGCGGGACCGCGATTCTCAAGCGACGAGGAGCGCCGGGTTTGATTACTCCGTTCTGGGGGCTGGACTTCGACCGCGCGCCGCAGCGCGGGTGAGCCACCGGCATGGACTACGCACCCTTCGCCCCGGTCGGACTGCCCGCTCGTGAGTACCTGCTGGTCCTGCTCACGGCGGCCGTCACGACCTTCCTGCTGACCGGTCTGGTCCGGTTGCTGGCCATCCGGGTGGGCGCGGTCGCCTACCCGCGGGTCCGGGACGTGCACGTCAAGCCGATGCCGCGGATGGGCGGCGTGGCGATGTACGGCGGCGTGCTGGCCGCGATCTTCCTGGCCGCGAACCTGCCCGCGCTGTCCCGCGGGTTCAGCTACTCCAGGGATTCCCTCGCCGTGCTCATCGCGGGCGGGTTGATCGTGCTGGTGGGCGCGCTCGACGACCGGTTCGAGCTGGACTCGCTGACCAAGCTCGCCGGTCAGGTCACCGCGGCCGGGATCCTGGTGCTCGGCGGCGTGCAGTGGTTCGTGTTCTGGGTGCCGTGGGGCGGCTCCGACGGGCACGTGGGCCAGCTGCTGGTGCTGGGCAGCAACCAGGGGCAGCTGCTGACGGTGCTGCTGGTCGTGGCGATGATCAACGCGATGAACTTCGTCGACGGCCTCGACGGGCTGGCCTCGGGCATCGGGCTGATCTCGGCTGCGGCGACGTTCGTGTTCTGCCTGAGCGTGCTGGACCGGCAGAACGGCGACGTCAACGCCTACCCGCCGGCGCTGATCGCGGCCGCCATCGCCGGTGCCTGCCTGGGCTTCCTGCCGCACAACTTCCAGCCCGCGAAGATCTTCATGGGTGACTCGGGGTCGATGTTGATCGGCCTGATGCTGGCCACGGCGAGCACCTCGGCGTCCGGCCGCATCATCTACACCGGTTCCGGGCCGGGCGACACGATCGCGCTGCTGTCGCCGCTGCTGGTGGTGGCCGCGGTGCTGTTCGTCCCGCTGCTGGACCTGATCATGGCGGTGGTGCGGCGGACGAAGGCGGGCAAGAGCCCCTTCCACGCCGACAAGATGCACCTGCACCACCGGCTGCTGGAGATCGGTCATTCGCAGCGCCGCGCGGTCCTGCTGATGTACCTGTGGGCGGCCGTGATCGCCTTCGGCGCGGTGTCGTTGACGCTGTTCAACACGTGGGTGGTCGGCTGGGTCGTGGGACTGGTCGTCCTGCTGGCCGCTATCATCTCGTTGATTCCGCGCATGCGAACCCGAGCCGATCGAGAGTCCTGATGAGCGAAGCATCCGAGCCCGCCACCGGCGAGCAGGCCGTGCAGGCCGAGCCGGTGAACCCGCACGCCGAGGTCGTGCGCAGGTTGGCCTCGGCGATGCTGCGCACCGCCGTGTGGCCGGGTGCGGCCACCGTGGTCGTCGGGGCGATCGTGGCGACGGTGCTGGTCGGTGTTCCCGGGCTGGTCGGGGCGCTGATCGGCGGGGTCGTGGCCTTCGGGTCCTCGCTGCTGACCATCTGGCTGATGCGGTTCTCCGGAGGCATGAACCCGCAGTTTGTGATGGTTGTCGCATTGGGTGGATACGTGGGCAAGATGCTGGTGCTGCTGGTGGTGATGACGCTGCTGGGAGGCGTCGACGCCATTCACCGGGAGTCGCTGGCGTTCACCATGCTGGCCACCGTGATGGTGTGGGCCGGTGCGGAGGTCGTGGCCTTCAAACGCACCAGGATCCCGACCATCATTCCGGGTAACTGAACCGTTCTCACGGCGTAATCCGGCCCTGCGGATGGGTGGAATCGCAGGGGTAGCCGACCAGCATGTCGGTTGGCTACGTACCCGCTGGTAAGGTCTGAACCGCAAGCCTTCCCTGCACAGCGGGTTGAAGGGCACCAGGAGGCCGGCCCTTGAGACACCACTAGGTGGGGTGGGCCCCTCCGCGTGCCGGATCGCGTATCAGGTACGTTAAGTGCAAAACGTGACGATTCCCCCGGAAGAGTGAAGTTCGGCCGGGAGAACCGGAAGGAGCCCAGTTGGGCGCGCTGATGCTGGCCGAAGGCGGAACATTCCAGCCGCCGGGCGCCGATAGCTTTTTCCTCCCGCCGATCGCCGGCGGAGTCACCAAGCCGATGGTTCTCGTCATCGCTTCGGCGATCATCGTGGGCGCCTACTTCCTGATCGCCACCCGAAACCTGAAGCTGGTTCCGGGCAAGGGTCAGTTCGTGGCCGAGTTCGCCTACGAGTTCAGCAGGAACAAGATCGCCCGGGAGCAGATCGGTGCCAAGGACTTCCGTCCTTTCGTGCCGCTGATCTTCGCGCTGTTCACGTTCGTCCTGGTGAACAACCTCTTCGGCATCATCCCGATCATCCAGTTCCCCACGATGTCCAAGATCGGTTTCCCGATCGCGCTGGCGGCCGTGGTGTACCTGGTGTTCCACGGGGTCGGATTCGCTCGGCACGGCTTCCTGGGCTACTTCAAGCACATCATGTTCCCGCCCGGGGTTCCGAAGCCGATCTACATCCTGCTGGCGCCGATCGAGTTCCTGCAGAAGTTCATCGCGCAGCCGGCCGCTCTGGCGGTCCGAGTTTTCGCCGCGATGTTCGCCGGGCACCTGATCCTGCTGGTGTTCACGCTCGGCGGTGAGTACCTGCTCCTCGAGGCGGGCGCGGCGTTCAAGCCCATCTCCGTGGTGGCGTTCGCCTTCGCTATCGCCCTGACCTTTGTCGAAGCCCTGATCCAGGTGCTTCAGGCCTACATCTTCGCCTTGCTGACCGCCAACTTCATCGGTGCGGCACTGGCCGAAGGCCACTGAGGGCCCGACACAAATAAAAACCGGGCGACGACAAAGACTTTCCGATCCGAAAAAGGACCTGTCGATCCGCCCAGATAAAGCGGACCGAGTGAAAGGTAGTGAAAGTGAGCAACATCGTTCTCGCGCAGGCCGCTGAGGCTGCGGGCAGCATCAACCCCGGTCTCGCCGCGATCGGCTACGGCCTCGGCGCCGTCGGCCCGGGCATCGGCGTCGGCCTGATCTGGGCCGCGGTCATCAACGGCACCGCCCGCCAGCCGGAGGCCCAGGGTCAGCTGCAGGGCATCGCCTGGATCTCCTTCGTTCTGGTCGAGGTGCTGGCGCTGATCGGTCTGGTCGTCTACTTCATCGCGTCGGCTGCCTGATCATCTGACGGCTCAACGCGTTGGGAGACGTTGTGGTGAAGACCCAGATGCTGCTGGCCGCTGAAGGCGAGCACAACCCGATCATCCCGGAGCCCGCGGAGATCGTGGTCGGTCTGATCGCGTTCCTGCTGCTGCTGTTCGTGCTCTGGAAGTTCGCGGTCCCGCGCTTCGAAAAGATCTACGCGGAGCGCAGCGAGCGGATCGAGGGCGGCATCGCGAAGGCCGAGGCCGCGCAGGCCGAGGCTCAGCGGACCCTCGAGCAGTACAAGTCGCAGCTGGCCGAGGCCCGCGCCGAGGCCGCACGCATTCGCGACGACGCCCGTGCCGAAGGGCAGCAGATCCTGGAGGAGATGCGCGCTCAGGCTCAGACCGAGTCGGACCGCATCGTCAGCCAGGGTCAGGCCCAGCTGACGCACCAGCGGGCGCAGATCGTCGCCGAGCTGCGTGCCGATCTGGGACGTCAGGCGGTCGACCTGGCCAGCCGGGTGGTCGGCGAGTCCCTGGAGGACGAGGCGCGTCGTCGCGGAACCGTGGACCGGTTCCTCGACGAGCTGGACGCGACCTCGGCCCCGGCCGAGTCGGCCAAGCCCTGAATCTAGTGAAAGGCGCTGAGAGTTGAGCACCCTCGTGAACGCCGCGAGCCGTGAGGCGATGGCAGCCAGCCAGCTGCAGTTGCTGCAGGCCACTGACGGGGCTCAGGCTGCGGAGATCACCGGGCTCGCCGACGAGCTGTTCGGCGTGGCCGCTCTGCTGGGCCGTGAGTCCACGCTGCGGCGGGCGCTCGCCGATGCCTCCACCGACGCGCAGTCCAGGGAGAACCTGGCCCGCGGGTTGCTGGAGACCAAGGTCGGCGCCCGGGCGCTTCCGGTGATCGTCGAAGCCGTCCGCGCCCGCTGGTCCAGCCCGAACGACCTCGTCGGCGGTCTGGAGCAGCTGGCCCGCACCGCGCTGCTGGTGCAGGCCGAGCGGGCAGGTCGCCTCGACGCCGTCGAGGACGAGCTGTTCCGCCTGGGCCGGATCATCGGCTCCGAGGTGGATCTGGAGCGCTTGCTGTCGGATCCCTCCGGGGACCCGGCGGCCAAGACCGCCGTGCTGGATCGGCTCATCGAGGGCAAGGTCGAACCGGTCACCCTCGAACTGGTCCGGCAGCTCGTGGCCCGGCCGCGCGGTCGGCGGGTCAGCGAGGGGCTGGAAGAGCTGGCCGAGCTGTCGGCGAAGCGCCGGGAACGCTCGGTGGCGCACATCCGATCCGCTTTCCCGCTCAGCGCGGAACAGCAGGACCGGTTGTCGCGCACCCTGCAGCGGATCTACGCCCGTCCGATCGCTCTGCACCTGGAGATCGATCCCGGTGTCGAGGGCGGGCTGCTGATCAAGGTCGGTGACGAGGTCATCGACGGCAGCGTGACGGGACGCCTGCAGACGCTGCGGCGCGACCTGGCCGACTGATGCCGACGCCGCGCCCCGGCTTGACCGAGCCGGGCGCGCGGCGCGCAACACCAACTCCCTTCCAAGAACTAACCGAGGGCAGGAACGAGACATGGCGGAGCTGACGATCTCGTCGGACGAGATCCGCAGTGCGATCGAGAATTACGTCTCCAGCTACTCCCCGGAGGTCAGCCGCGAGGAGGTCGGGGTCGTCACCGAGACCGGTGACGGCATCGCCCATGTCGAGGGCCTGCCTTCGGTCATGACCGAGGAGCTGCTGGAGTTCCCCGGCGGCATCTACGGTGTCGCGATGAACCTGGAGGCTCAGGAGATCGGCGCGGTCATCCTGGGTGAGTCCGACAAGATCGAGGAGGGCCAGGAGGTCAAGCGGACCGGCCAGGTCCTGTCGACCCCGGTCGGCGACAACTTCCTCGGCCGCGTCGTGAACCCCCTGGGCGAGGCCATCGACGGTCTCGGCGACATCGTCGCCGAGGAGCACCGCCCGCTGGAGCTGCAGGCCGCCACGGTCGTGCAGCGGCAGGGCGTCGGCGAGCCGATGCAGACCGGCATCAAGGCCATCGACTCGATGACCCCGGTCGGTCGGGGTCAGCGTCAGCTGATCATCGGTGACCGCAAGACGGGCAAGACCACGGTCGCCGTCGACACGATCATCAACCAGAAGCAGAACTGGGAGTCGGGCGACCCGGCCAAGCAGGTCCGCTGCATCTACGTCGCGATCGGCCAGAAGGGCTCCACGATCGCCGGTGTGAAGCGGTCCCTCGAGGAAGCCGGCGCGATGGACTACACCACCATCGTCGCCGCCCCCGCCTCGGACTCCCCGGGTCTGAAGTGGCTGGCCCCGTACACCGGTTCGGCCATCGGCCAGCACTGGATGTACCAGGGCAAGCACGTCCTGATCATCTTCGACGACCTCACCAAGCAGGCCGAGGCGTACCGAGCGATCTCGCTGCTGCTGCGTCGTCCGCCGGGCCGCGAGGCCTACCCGGGTGACGTCTTCTACCTGCACTCGCGTCTGCTGGAGCGCTGCGCGAAGCTGTCGGACGAGCTGGGCGCGGGTTCGATGACCGGTCTGCCGATCATCGAGACCAAGGCCAACGACGTGTCGGCCTACATCCCGACCAACGTCATCTCGATCACCGACGGCCAGTGCTTCCTGCAGTCGGACATGTTCAACGCCGGTCAGCGCCCCGCCATCGACGTCGGTATCTCGGTGTCGCGTGTCGGTGGTTCCGCGCAGATCAAGGCGATGAAGGGCGTCACCGGTTCGCTGCGTCTGGACCTGGCCCAGTACCGCGAGCTGGAGGCCTTCTCGGCCTTCGCCTCCGATCTGGACGCCGCTTCCAAGGCCCAGCTGGACCGCGGTGCCCGCCTGATGGAGGTCCTCAAGCAGGGCCAGGGCGAGCCGCTCCCGGTCGAGGAAGAGGTCCTGACGCTGTTCATCGCCACCAAGGGTCACCTCGACTCCGTGGCGGTCGGCGACGTGCGCCGCTTCGAGGCCGAGTTCCGCGCTCACATGCGTCGCTCGCACGAGACCACGCTCAAGGAGATCGTCGAGACCGGCAAGCTGTCGGCCGACGGCGAGAAGGTCATCGTCGACGCGGTGGAGGAGTTCAAGAAGAGCTTCACCGGTTCCGCCGGTTCGGCCGCCCCGAGCGGCCCGGACGCCGAGGCTCTGGCCGCCGACGAGGTCGGGCAGGAGACCGTGAAGGTCGCCAAGCCCGCCCCGAAGGAGTGACCAGATAAGCCATGGCCAACCTTCGGGAACTCCGGGATCGCATCCGGTCGGTGAAATCGACCCGGAAGATCACCAAGGCGCAGGAGCTGATCGCTACCTCGCGCATCACCAAGGCGCAGGCCAGGGTCGAGGCTTCGCGGCCGTACGCCGAGGAGATCACCAACGTCCTGTCCGCGCTGGCCGACGTGAGCACGCTGGACCACCCGCTGCTGACCGAGCGCTCGAACCCCAAGCGGGCCGGGGTGCTGGTCGTGACCAGTGACCGGGGTTTCTGCGGTGGGTACAACGCCAACGTCATCAAGGCGGCGGAAGAGCTGCAGGCCCTGCTCCGCGAGCAGGGCAAGCAGCCGGTGCTCTACGTCATCGGCCGCAAGGGCGAGTCGTACTACCGGTTCCGGCAGCGCGAGATCGAGGCCAGCTGGTCCGGTTTCAGCGACCGGCCCGAGTACGCCAACGCCTCCGAGGTCGGCGAGACCCTGGTCAAGGCGTTCCTGGCGGGCGCCGACGACTACCTCGACGACGGTGGTCCGGACGGTAAGCTGGGTGTGGACGAGCTCCACCTCGTCAGCACCGACTTCGTGTCGATGCTGACGCAGAAGCCGGCGGTCCGGCGGATCGCTCCGCTGGAGGTCGAGTACACCGACGAGCGCAAGCTCAAGCCCGTCTTCGAGTTCGAGCCGGACGCCGAGACGCTGTTCTCCGCCCTGCTGCCGAAGTACATCAAGACCCGCCTGTTCGCGGGTCTGCTGGACTCGGCGGCGTCGGAGCACGCGGCGCGGCGGACCGCGATGAAGTCGGCGACGGACAACGCGGACGAGTTGATCCGCAACCTCAGCCGCGAGGCCAACCAGGCCCGCCAGGCCCAGATCACCCAGGAAATCAGCGAGATCGTCGGCGGTGTCGAGGCGCTCTCGTCCGCAGGAAGTGAGTGACATGACTGCTGCTACTGCCACCAGCACTGGCACGGGCCGCGTCGTCCGGGTGCTCGGCCCGGTCGTGGACGTCGAGTTCCCGCGTGACCAGGTGCCGGACCTGAACAACGCCCTCACCGCCGAGATCACGGCGGAGGGCATGGCCAAGACCCTGACCCTGGAGGTCGCCCAGCACCTGGGTGACAGCGTGGTGCGCACGGTCTCCATGCAGCCCACCCAGGGCCTGGTCCGCGGCGTCAACGTCGTGGACAGCGGCGCCGCCATCTCCGTCCCGGTCGGCGACAAGGTCAAGGGCCACGTGTGGAACGCGCTGGGCCACTGCCTGGACGAGCCGGGCTACGGCTCGGACGCCGAGCGCTGGGCGATCCACCGCAAGGCGCCGGCCTTCGACCAGCTCGAGGGCAAGACCGAGGTGCTGGAGACCGGCATCAAGGTGATCGACCTGCTCACCCCGTACGTGCAGGGTGGCAAGATCGGTCTGTTCGGTGGTGCCGGTGTCGGCAAGACCGTTCTGATCCAGGAGATGATCCGCCGAGTCGCCAAGAACTTCGGTGGTACCTCCGTGTTCGCCGGTGTCGGCGAGCGCACCCGTGAGGGCAACGACCTCTGGGTGGAGATGGACGAGTCCGGCGTTCTCGCCGACACCGCCCTGGTGTTCGGTCAGATGGACGAGCCGCCGGGCACCCGTATGCGCGTGGCGCTGTCCGCTCTGACGATGGCGGAGTACTTCCGCGACGTGCAGAACCAGGACGTGCTGCTGTTCATCGACAACATCTTCCGGTTCACCCAGGCCGGCCAGGAGGTCTCGACCCTGCTGGGCCGCATGCCTTCGGCCGTGGGTTACCAGCCGACGCTGGCCGACGAGATGGGTGAGCTGCAGGAGCGCATCACCTCGACCCGGGGTCGTTCGATCACCTCGATGCAGGCGATCTACGTGCCCGCGGACGACTACACCGACCCGGCGCCGGCGACGACCTTCGCCCACCTGGACGCGACGACGGAGCTCTCCCGTCCGATCTCCCAGATGGGTATCTACCCGGCGGTCGACCCGCTGACCTCCAGCTCCACCATCCTCGACCCGTCGATCGTGGGTGACGAGCACTACCGCGTGGCCCAGGAGGTCAAGCGGATCCTGCAGAAGTACAAGGAGCTGCAGGACATCATCGCCATCCTCGGTATGGACGAGCTGTCCGAAGAGGACAAGGTGACGGTGCAGCGGGCGCGTCGCATCCAGCGCTACCTGTCGCAGAACTTCTTCGTCGCGAAGCAGTTCACCGGCCAGGAGGGCTCCTTCGTCCCGGTGAAGGAGACCATCGAGGCCTTCGACAAGCTGTGCAAGGGCGACTTCGACCACTACCCGGAGCAGGCGTTCCTGTCCATCGGTGGTCTCGACGACCTCGAGGCGTCGTACAAGAAGCTCACCGAGCAGTGATCGCCCGCCCCGCCGAGCGCGGCGGGGCGTGGTGAGACCGGCGAGCGGGGTCGGGACCCGGAGCGGTCCCGACCCCCTTTGCCACTAGGCACTTCCAGCCCGGCAGTCACGATCGCCCCGGTGGCGTTGGCTAGACTGCGGGCACACACCCGACAAAGGAGACGCGCGTGGCCAACATGTCCGTCCAACTGGTCGCCGTCGAGCGCCTGCTGTGGTCCGGGGAGGCGACCACGGTGGTCGCGCAGACCACCGAGGGAGAGATCGGCATCCTGCCGGGTCACGAGCCGCTGCTCGGGCAGCTGGTGGAGGGTGGCGTCGTGCGCATCACCACCACCGACAAGGAGACCGTGACCGCTGCGGTGCACGGTGGCTTCCTCTCGGTGACCGGTGCCGGCGTGAGCGTGCTCGCCGAGTCCGCTGAGCTGGCCCAGGAGATCGACGTGGCCCAGGCCCGTCAGGACGCCAAGAGCGACGACGAGCTGGCCAGAACGCAGGCGTCCGCCCGATTGCGAGCAGCGGGCCAAGCGGACTGATCGGGCCAGCATGGGGTCGCCGGTCGTGGTGCTCGTCGCAGCGTTGACGCTGCTGGTGCTCGCTGCTGCGGTGGTGGGCCTGCTCGCGTGGCGACGAGTGCGCGAACTGCGGGTCGGAGGCATCGACGTGGCGCTGCGCGCCACCGATGGCAAGGGACGCGGCTGGCAGCTGGGTGTGGCGCACTACCGGGGCGAGGAGTTCGCCTGGTACCGCATCCTGAGCCTTCGCTCCGGCCCGAACTGGGTGATCAACCGGCGAACCGTGGACATCGCCCAGCGCCGCGAACCCTCGGTCGCCGAGGCGTACGCGATGCCGAGCGGCTCCACCGTCCTGGACCTCACGGGACCGGACCTGGAGCTGGCAATGAACAGCGACGCGCTGACCGGTTTCCTCTCCTGGCTCGAATCGGCGCCACCGGGACGATCGGTGCCGTGGGCGTCGTAGCACGCCCGACGAACAACAGCGGGGCCCACCACGGGCCCCGCTTTTTCGCGTCCGGGGGTGGGAGCGTGGGAACCTTCGTGTCACTCCAGCCCGGATGAGGGGCGGGTACGTTGCCCTGATCGCGCCGGTGGTGACAGGAAAGTTCCCACGCTCGCAGCGACCCGCGCGCCGTCCTGCGGCAGGTTTCGCCGAAACTGGTGGGCGTGGCTGAGGACTTCGCGATCGCCCCGGAACCGTCCGACAGCGCCGACGCCCGGTGGGCGTTGGCCCAGTACGTCGCTGAGCTCGTGGCGCGCTTTCCGGATGGGTTCGATCCGGATAGGGGTGCGCGGCCCGTTGAGGACGCTTTCACGCCGCCGAAGGGCGTGTTCCTGCTGCTGCGCCGGGACGGGGCGGTGCTGGGCTGCGGTGGGGTGCGGACCGAGTCCGCGGGCATTGCGGAGATCAAGCGGATGTGGGTTTCGCCGGAGCTGCGCGGCAGGGGCGCCGGCCGCGCGCTGCTGAGCGCGCTGGAGGAGCAGGCGCGGCGGTTGGGTTTCTCCCGGGTGCGGCTGGACACGGCGGCCGAGCTGGGGGAGGCGCGGGCGATGTACGCGAAGGCCGGGTACGTCGAGATCCCCGCCTACAACGACAACCCGTACGCCGCGCACTGGTTCGAGAAGAGCCTTGGCTGACCTGGTCCGGAGCCGATTACGCTGCGGGTGTGCGCATCGAGATCGTCGACTACGACCACCCCCATTCACAGCGGTTGATCGAGGATCTGCAGCAGGAGTACGTCGTGCGCTACGGCGAAGCCGACATCACTCCCGTGGACCCGGCCGAGTTCTCCCCGCCTCAGGGTCTGTTCCTGCTCGGTTACCTCGGCGACGAGCCGGTCGCGTCCGGTGGTTGGCGGGCGCACGAGTCCGGCGAGGAGGACTTCCGCGACGGCGATGCCGAGCTCAAGCGGATGTACATCGCCCCTGATCAGCGCGGCAACGGATGGTCCAGGCGGATGCTCGCCGAACTGGAGTCCACCGCCGCGCTGGCCGGGCGCAAGCGCGTGGTGCTGGAGACCGGCACCGAGCAGCCCGAGGCCGTCGCGCTCTACACGTCGTCCGGGTACGAGCAGATCGACAACTTCGGCGTCTACCGCGACGATCCGCGGAGCCGCTGCTTCGCCAAGGACCTCTAGGCGTTGCCGCCCGGCCTCCACAGCACGTCGCCGTCCGGGTTCGCGACCCTGGCCAGGATGAACAGCAGGTCCGAGAGCCGGTTGAGGTACTTCGCGGGCAGGGGTGAGGTGCGCTCGGCGTCGGCGTCCTGCAAGGCCCAGGCGGAGCGCTCTGCGCGACGCGCCACGCAGCGTGCCTGGTGCAGCAGGGCAGCACCGGGGGTGCCGCCGGGCAGGATGAACGAGTCGAGCTTGCCGAGCCGCTCGTTGAACTCGTCGCACCAGCCCTCGAGCCGGTCGACGTAGGACTGGGTGACGCGCAACGGCGGGTACTCGGGAGCCTCCACCACGGGAGTGGACAGGTCCGCGCCCACGTCGAACAGGTCGTTCTGCACGGCCCGCAGCACGGTCACGACGTCGTCGGCGAGCTCAGCGGTCGCCAGCGCCACTCCCAGCACCGAGTTCGCCTCGTCCACGTCGGCGTAGGCGACCAGGCGCGGATCGGTCTTGTGAACCTTCGAGTTGTCCGACAACCGCGTGGTGCCCGCATCCCCGGCCCGCGTGTAGATCTTCGTCAGGTGGACTGCCATGCCCCACACCCTAGGCGCGCCGGGGCCGGGTGGAGAGTGGCAGGAAGGTTCCCATCATCACGCGGGTGCGGGTGGGAGGTTCTCTTCCTCCCATCCGGTGGGCGGAAGGTTCCCTCACTCGCTCGTGACCCGCTCCGATGCGCGCCACGCCGGGGCCGTAACCTCGATGCTCGTGAGTGAGCACTTCCGGGTACGCGGCGGAGCCCGCCTCGTCGGCGCGGTGGACGTGGTCGGGGCGAAGAACAGCGTGCTGAAGCTGATGGCGGCGGCGCTGCTGGCCGAGGGCACGACGACGATCGTGAACTGTCCCGAGATCCTGGACGTTCCGCTGATGGCCGACGTGCTGCGCAGCCTCGGCTGCGAGGTGACCATCGACGGCGGCACGGTGCGCATCACCACGCCCGCCTCGATCAGCCACGAGGCCGTCTCGCCGTCGATGGGCAAACTGCGCGCCTCGGTGTGCGTGCTGGGGCCGCTGGTGGCGCGCTGCCGCCGGGCGGTCGTCACGCTGCCCGGTGGCGACGCGATCGGCTCGCGGCCGCTGGACATGCACCAGAACGGGCTGCGCAAGCTGGGTGCGACCAGCCACATCGAGCACGGCGCCGTGGTCGCCGAGGCCGAGAACCTGCAGGGCGCGCAGATCTGGCTGGACTTCCCGAGCGTGGGTGCCACCGAGAACATCCTGATGGCCTCGGTGCTGGCGGAAGGCACCACGGTGATCGACAACGCGGCTCGTGAGCCGGAGATCGTCGACCTGTGCGTGATGCTGCAGCAGATGGGCGCCAAGATCGAGGGCGCGGGCACCTCCACGCTGACGGTGCACGGCGTGTCCTCGCTGCGCGCGGTGGAGCACCGCGTGATCGGCGACCGGATCGTCGGTGCGACCTGGGCGTTCGCCGCGGCGGCGACGCGCGGTGACATCACGGTCAACGGCGTCGACCCCCGGCACACCAACCTGATGCTGGAGAAGCTGCGCAGCGCGGGCGCGGAGGTGATCACCGACGAGGAGAGCTTCCGGGTGGTCATGCCGGAACGTCCGAAGGCCGTGGACTACGTGACGCTGCCCTACCCGGGTTTCCCGACGGACCTGCAGCCGATGGCGCTGGCCCTGTCGGCAGTGGCCGACGGCACGTCGATGATCACCGAGAACCTGTTCGAGTCCCGGTTCCGGTTCATCGAGGAACTGGTGCGGATGGGTGCCGACGCGCGCACCGATGGCCACCACGCCGTGGTGCGCGGACTGGATCGGTTGTCCAGCGCGCCGGTGTGGGCCACGGACATCCGCGCGGGCGTGGGCCTGGTGCTGGCCGGTTTGTGCGCCGACGGCGACACCGAGGTGTGGGATGTCTTCCACATCGACCGCGGGTATCCGAACTTCGTGGAGAACCTGCGCGCGCTGGGCGCCGACATCGAGCGCGTCGCCGACTGATTTCGCCTGTCCTGCGGCCGGTGCCCCGTTTCGGACCGGGGGTGCCGGCCGCAGTGCACGGTCGTGCCGGGGATCGTGATCATCGGCTCCGGTCACGTGGCTAGAGTCCTCGTGGTCCTGGTGAGAATCCGGAAAGGGAACCGATGAGCACCACCGCGCGGGTCGGCCGAATCATGACCTTCACCGCGACGCCCGGCAGGGGCGCGGAGTTGGCTTCGATCATGATGCAGGTGGCCGAAGGCCTGCGCGGTTCGTTCGGCTGCGAGCTCTACCTGGTCAGCCGTGACGCGGAAGCTCCCGACACGGTGCGCGTCGTGGAGGCGTGGACGGATTTTGCCAGCGCCGACGCGGCCCTGGCCACCACCGTGGCCACTCACCGCGACATCGACCTCAACGCGGTGCTGGGGATGCTGGCCGAGCCGCCGGAGCAGATCGACCTGGACGCGCTCGGCGGCGTCGGCCTCTGAACCGACCCCTTCAGGTCCGGCCCCGCTGGTCGGGCTGCCGGGACCTCAGCCGTCGCGGCGCTCGTGCAGCAGGAGCAGTGCGTAGGCGGCGACGGACTGGGCGTCGGTGACCTCACCTGCGGCGATCATCTTCTCGAACTCGGCGCGGCTGAACCACGCGGTGCGCATGTCCTGCTCCTCGTGCTCGCGTTCGTGCGCTCCTTCAGTCAGGTCTGTCGCGACGAACACGCGCCCGCGCTGGCTGGACATGCCGGGGGCGACGTCGAGCAGCCCCAGCTCGCGCATGGTGGCCGCGCGCAGCCCGGTCTCCTCCCGCAGTTCGCGCGCCGCGAGCTCACCGGCCTCGACATCGGCCCGGTCCGGCGCGGTGCCCTGCGGGAACTCCCAGCGGCGCAGGCCCAGCGGGTAGCGGAACTGCTCGACGAGGTGCACGCGATCCCCGTCGAGCGGGATCACCAGCGCGTAGTCCGGCTTGTCGATGACCCCGTAGATCCCGTCGGACCCGTCGTCGCGGCGGACGCCGTCCTCCCGCACGGTCATCCACGGATTCGCGTACACCTCGCGGCTGCTGGTCTGCTCCATGCGCTCCATCGTGCCGTCGACGGGGCGGTGACGTGCGCATGGGAACCTTCCTGCCAACCCGGCCCGGCGAATCCGCTGGTCGGGGCTGTGGTGACAGGAAGGTTCCCCTACTCCGCGGCGTCGTGGAGGCGTGATGCGCGGCGGCCGTAGCCGAAGTAGACGGCCAGGCCGAGCAGCGTCCAGATCGCGAAGGTGAGCCAGGTGACCGCGTCCAGGCCGGTGATCAGGTAGGCGCACAGGGCCAGGCCGAGCAGCGGCACGAACGGCATGAGCGGGGTGCGGAAGCTGCGGGGCAGTTCCGGGCGGGTTCGCCGCAGCACCACCACACCGATGTTGACCAGGCCGAACGCGACGAGCGTGCCGATGCTGGTGGCCTCGGCGAGCTGGTTGAGCGGCACGACCGCAGCCAGCAGCGCGACGAGCACGCCGACCAGGAGGGTGTTGCGGGCCGGGACCGCGCGGTGGTTGACCTTCGAGAGCATCGGCGGGACGAGTCCGTCGCGCGACATCGACACCAGGATGCGGGTCTGCCCGTACAGGACGGTGAGCACGACCGAGGCGATGGCGATGACCGCTCCGAGGGCGAGCACGACGGCGGGCCAGCCCTGGCCGGTGACCATGCGCAGGGCGGTGGCCAGCGATGCGTCGGACTCTCCCAGCGTCCCGGCGCCGACCGCGCCGACTGCGGCGAAGGCCACGAGCACGTAGATCGCGGTGACGATGATCAGCGACAGGATGATCGCCCTGGGCAGGTCGCGCTTCGGGTTGCGGGCCTCCTCACCTGCGGTGGAGGCGGCGTCGAAGCCGATGAAGGAGAAGAACACGGCCGAGGCCCCGACCGAGATGCCCGCGATGCCCGCCGGAGCGAACGGGGTGAGGTTGCCGGAGTTGAACGCGGTGAGGGCGACCGCGACGAAGAACACCAGCACCGCGATCTTGAGCACCGTGGTGATGGTCGTGGCCCACGCGCTCTCGCGCACGCCCCGCAGCAGGACGGCGGTGGCCAGCAGCACGACGATCGCGGCGGGCACGTTGATGACCCCGCCCTCACCGGGCGGTGCCGCCAGCGCGTCCGGGATGGTCACGCCGATGGTGCCCTGCAGGAATTCGTTGAGGTAGCCGCCCCAGCCGACCGCGACGGCGGCGACCGACACCCCGTACTCCAGCAGCAGGCACCAGCCGCAGATCCAGGCGACGATCTCGCCGAGGGTCGCGTAGGTGTAGGAGTAGGCGGACCCGGAGACGGGGACGCTGCCCGCGAGCTCGGCGTAGGACAGCGCCGAGCACAGCGCGGCCAGACCCGCGAGAACGAACGAGACGACGACGGCCGGACCGGCCGCCGGTGCGGCCTCGGCGAGCACCACGAAGATGCCGGTTCCCAGCGTCGCGCCCACGGACAGCGCCACCAGCGGGACCAGGCCGAGGGTCCGGTTCAACTCGCTGTGCGAGCCCTCGCTGGAGAGCTGTTCGGCTGGTTTGACGCGGAGCAGGCTGCGGGCGAAAGACACGAGCGGTAACGGTAACTCCGGTGGTGGGAGGCCTGGTGGAGCGGGTCCTGACCGGGTGACCGAGCTTGATCACCCGTGGGGGTGCTCGACATCGATCACCACGCCCGTACTCTGTGCCGGGTGCGACTCGTGATTGCCCGCTGCCAGGTGGACTACGTCGGACGCCTCACCGCGCACCTGCCGATGGCGCAGCGACTGCTGCTGGTGAAGGCCGACGGTTCGGTGTCGGTGCACTCCGACGACCGCGCCTACAAGCCGTTGAACTGGATGAGCCCGCCGTGCTGGCTCATCGAGGACCCCGACGTGTGGACGGTGCAGAACAAGGCCGGCGAGAAGCTGGTGATCACCGTCGCCGAGGTGCTGCACGACTCCAAGCACGAGCTGGGTGCGGAGCCGGGCCTGGTCAAGGACGGCGTGGAGTCGCACCTGCAGGAGCTGCTGGCCGAGCACGTGACGACCCTGGGTGACGGGTGGTCGCTGGTGCGCAGGGAGTTCCCGACCGCGATCGGGCCGGTCGACCTGATGTGCCGCGACGACGCGGGCAAGAGCGTCGCCGTGGAGATCAAGCGTCGCGGCGAGATCGATGGTGTCGAGCAGCTGACCCGCTACCTCGAACTGCTCAACCGCGACCCGTTGCTGGCACCGGTCTCGGGTGTGTTCGCCGCGCAGCAGATCAAGCCGCAGGCGCGGACGCTGGCCGAGGACCGCGGTATCCGCTGCGTCGTCCTGGACTACGACAAGCTCCGCGGCATCGAGCCCGACGAGTACCGCCTGTTCTGATCGCACGAGCGCTCCCGTCGTCGCGGGGGCGTTCGGCGCTGGAGTGACAGGAAGGTTCCCTTCCTCAGGTCATCGGGGGAACGATCGTTTCGCGATGGCTTTCCGGAGGATCGCACCGCGCCAAAAGTCGATCTTGATCCGGCGGTGGTGCGGATCTGGCGATGACAGGAAGGTTCCCCTCTCACCGCGCTCACGGGCCGAAGAATTGATCTAGACGGCTTCGCCGGGTCGATGATGGTCGCCGTTCGTCGGGGAGTGGCAGAAAGGTTCCCGTGCTCGCGTCCCCGCGGCGAAGCGAGCGGGACTTGATGCGGGTAGCCGGCGGGGTCAGCGGTGCGCGTGGCCGGGGCAGTCGCAGGGGTGCAGGCGCCGTGCGGTCAGCGGTGCGAGCACTGCCGTCAGCTGGTGGAGCAGTCCTTCGCGGCGGAATTCGGTCGGCGCGATGTCGCCGGACCGCGATTCCTCGATCGGGTATTCCGCGAGTCCGGCGCTGATCGCCAAATCGATCCGGGCGTTCACGATTCCTCCCCGCAGCGTTGCGAATGCATACCGTGACGATACAGTCACGGTGAGTCGAAATCGGCGGGGCAATGCGTATATCACTCGCATGGACCCGGGTGCTCACGGGGTGCACACGCGTACGACCGGAAAGTCTCCTGCGTGACGCCACTCGGCGGAAGTTCCGTGATCGATTTAGTGTCTTCTCCAACGAATTGATATCGGCTTACGACCACCGCCTCATCTGTGCGGTACTGTCCGACCGCTATCGCGAATGTGGTGGTTCTCGTTTGACTTTGTTGGGTCTGTGGGAGGTGGGGCGGCAGTGCTGCTAGCCCAAGGTCAGCTACTCGACGCGAACGGCGTCGACTACGCGTTGTTGGCGCTGTATTTCGCGTTCGTACTGGGAATCGGCTGGCTCGCGAGGCGGGCCGTTTCCACCAGTCTTGACTTCTTCCTCTCCGGGCGCGCGCTGCCCGCGTGGGTGACGGGTCTGGCGTTCATCTCGGCGAACCTCGGCGCCATCGAAATCATCGGCATGTCGGCCAACGGCGCCGAATACGGCATGCCGACGATGCACTACTTCTGGATCGGTGCAGTCCCGGCCATGCTGTTCCTCGGCGTGGTCATGATGCCGTTCTACTACGGCTCCAAGGTCCGAAGCGTTCCCGAATTCATGCTCCGCCGATTCGGCAAAGCGGCGCACCTGGTCAACGGCATCTCCTTCGCCCTGGCCCAGGTGCTCATCGCAGGCGTGAACCTCTTCCTGCTGGCCAGCATCGTCAACGCGCTGCTGGGCTGGCCGCTGTGGGTGTCGGTCCTGATCGCCGCCCTGATCGTGCTCTCCTACACCGCGCTGGGCGGCCTGTCCGCCGCCATCTACAACGAGGTGCTGCAGTTCTTCGTGATCGTCGCGGCGCTGCTGCCGCTGACCATCGTCGGCCTGGTCAAGGTCGGCGGTGTGCAGGGCCTGGTCGACAAGGTCACCGCCAGCAAGGGCGGCGCCGAGCAGCTGACCGCCTGGCCGGGTGCTGAGCTGACCGGCTTCGACAACCCGGTCCTCAGCGTCATCGGCATGATCTTCGGTCTCGGCTTCGTGCTGTCCTTCGGTTACTGGACCACGAACTTCGTCGAGGTCCAGCGCGCGATGGCCTCCAAGTCGATGTCGGCCGCGCAGCGGACCCCGATCATCGGCGCCTTCCCGAAGATGTTCATCCCGTTCATCGTGATCATCCCCGGCATGATCGCCGCGGTGATCATCCCGGAGATGACCAACTACAAGCTGACCGAGCAGGGTCCGTACGACTACAACGACGCGATCCTGCTGATGATGCGAGACCTGCTGCCCAACGGCATCCTCGGCATCGCGCTCGCCGGTCTGCTGGCGTCGTTCATGGCCGGTATGGCCGCGAACTTGTCGTCGTTCAACACGGTGTTCACCTACGACATCTGGCAGGCCTACGTCGTCAAGGACAAGCCGGACCACTACTACCTGCAGATGGGCCGCTGGGTCACCGTCGGCGCCACCCTCGCGGCCGTCGGCACGGCGTTCATCGCCTCCGGCTACGAGAACCTGATGGACTACCTCCAGCAGCTGTTCTCGTTCTTCAACGCACCGCTGTTCGCGACCTTCATCCTCGGCATGTTCTGGAAGAGGATGACCGCCCACGCCGGTTGGTCCGGTCTGGTGTTCGGTACGGCCTCGGCCATCGCGGTCTACGCTCTGGCTGAGAGCGGGGTGTGGGACCTGCCCGGTCAGGGCGCGAGCTTCGTCGGTGCCGGTGTCGCCTTCGTGGTCGACGTCATCGTCAGCGTCGTGGTCTCGTTGGCCACCAAGCCCAAGACCGAGGAGCAGCTGGTCGGTCTCGTGTGGTCGCTGACGCCGAAGGAGAACCTGCAGGCGTCCACCACGGGTGAGGACGCCGGTTGGTACCGGCGGCCGGGCCTGCTGGCAGGCATCGCGCTGATCCTGATCATCGCCCTCAACATCATCTTCGGCTGAGCCAGGACTGGGAGGAAATCTCATGGCTAGTGGAGGTTCGGGGCACAGCGCAGGTGCCTTCGACATTCGCACGGTGATCGCGCTGCTGTTCGGCATCTACGGCGTCGTTCTGGTCGTGCTCGGCTTCGTCCAGCCCGAGGTCGAGAAGTCCGCGGGAATCAACATCAACCTGTGGGCCGGTGTCGGCATGGTGGTGTTCGCGGCGGTGTTCGTCGCCTGGGCGCGACTGCGCCCGATCACGGTTCCCGACGACGTCGAAGGCGGCACCACCGCCGAATGACGTGACCTGAGATCGCCCGAGACGGCGTCCGAGCTCCCGGTGAGCGCGGGCGCCGTCTTGCATTTCGGCACCGATTCCCCGGTTCCCGCCCGCATTTCAAGATCCGCTGGCTACGGTGGCGGCCGGAACGCAGCTGACAAGTGGACCAGTGGTCAACGCCCCGTGTCCAGCACATGAGTCGGGCGGTACAGGACGGTTCTTTCCCGACCCGTGATTTCGTAGGCTGCATCGTGACAATGACCGTCGTAATGGTGGGAGGCCGGCCATGACCCAGACCGCCCGTGGGAACGTCGAGGAAATCGCCGACGCGCGGTTCGAGACGTTCGAGTCGATCGATCCGCGCACCGGTGAAGTGGTGGGCGAGCATCCGATCCACGACGCGGAGACGGTCGGCAACCGGGTCGCGGCAGCTCGCGAAGCGCAGGCGGCGTGGGATGCGCTCGGCTTCTCCGGCCGCAAGCAGCATCTCGATCGCTGGCGGAAACTGCTGGTCAAACGCCTTGATGAGCTCGCGGGCGTGATCTGCGCCGAGACCGGCAAGCCGCTCGAAGACGCCAAGCTCGAACTGGTCCTGGTCATCGACCACCTCGCCTGGGCCACCTCCAACGCCGAGAAGGTCCTCAAGCGCCGCAAGGTCTCGCCCGGCGTGCTGATGTCCAACCAGACCGCCACGGTCGAGTACCTCCCGTACGGCGTTGTCGGCGTCATCGGCCCCTGGAACTACCCGGCGTTCACGCCCATGGGCTCCATCGCCTACGCGCTCGCCGCGGGCAACGCCGTGGTGTTCAAGCCCAGCGAGCTCACCCCCGGGGTCGGGGAGTGGCTGGTCAAGAGCTTCGCCGAGGCCGTACCCGAGCACCCGGTGTTCCAGCTGGTGACCGGGTTCGGGCAGACCGGCGCCGCCCTGTGCCAGGCCGGTGTGAACAAGGTGGCATTCACCGGGTCCACCGCCACCGGCAAGCGCGTGATGGCCTCCTGCGCGGAGAACCTCGTCCCGGTGCTCGTCGAGTGCGGCGGCAAGGACGCCCTCATCGTCGACTCCGACGCCGACCTCGCCGCCGCCGCCGACGCGGCGGTGTGGGGCGCGATGTCCAACGCGGGCCAGACCTGCATCGGCGTAGAGCGCGTCTACGTGCACGAAGCCGTCGCCGACCGGTACCTGAAGATGGTCAGCGACCGCGCCGCCAAGCTGCGCCCGGGCGGTGAGCCCGGCGCCGACTTCGGCCCGATCACGATGGCCTCGCAGGTCAACATCATCCGAGACCACATCGACGACGCCATCAACCGCGGCGGCCGCGCCGTGATCGGCGGCCGGGACTCGGTGCGCCCGCCGTTCGTCGAGCCCGTGGTGATCGCCGATGCCCCCGAGGACTCCGCCGCCGTCACCGAGGAGACCTTCGGCCCGACCCTGGTGGTGCAGCGGGTGCGTGACGTGGACGAGGCCGTCACCCTCGCCAACGCCACCAAGTACGGGCTGGGCGCCACCGTCTTCTCCCGCGCCCGCGGCCTGGAACTGGCGCGCCGGCTGCGCAGCGGCATGGTCGCGGTCAACTCGGTGATCGCCTTCGCCGGCGTGCCCGCGCTGCCGTTCGGCGGTGTCGGCGACTCCGGCTTCGGCCGGATCCACGGTGCCGACGGCCTGCGCGAGTTCGCCCGCCCGCAGTCGGTCACCCGCACCAAGTTCAAGATCCCGCTCAACCCGATGAGCTTCGCCCGCCCCAAGGGCACCGTCCGCACCGTCGTCAAGCTCATCAAGGTCATGCGCGGTCGCTGAGCGGATCGGGACCACCGCGGTCGGTGTTTTGGCTTGCGCCCGTGGTGACAGGAAGGTTCCCTTGCTCGCATCCCCCTCCCTGACCGAGGGGGATGCGCGCGGGCGCTCGTCCCGTGCAGAGTTGACCGCGCACGGTTGATCGCGCCGAGTCCTTCAGGTGACTTCGGCGGCGGGAGCGCAGGCAGGGAGGCCAGCGGGTGAAGAAGATCATCAACGATCCGGCGGACGTGGTCGCCGAAGCGTTGCGGGGCGTGGCTGCGGCCCACCCCGAACTGCTCCGGGTGCAGACCGATCCGGCGGTGATCGTCCGCGCCGACGCCCCGGTGGCGGGGCAGGTCGCGGTCATCTCCGGTGGCGGTTCGGGCCACGAGCCGCTGCACGGCGGTTTCGTCGGCGCGGGCATGCTCGCCGCGGCCGTGCCGGGCGCGGTGTTCACCTCCCCGACCCCGGACGCGGTGCAGGCGGCCATCACCGCCACCCACGGCGGTGCCGGTGCGCTGCTGCTGGTCAAGAACTACACCGGGGACGTCCTCAACTTCGAGACCGCCGCCGAAC
This sequence comes from Saccharopolyspora ipomoeae, assembly GCF_029952525.1. Lineage (GTDB taxonomy): Bacteria > Actinomycetota > Actinomycetes > Mycobacteriales > Pseudonocardiaceae > Saccharopolyspora > Saccharopolyspora ipomoeae. The sequence goes on along the minus strand of NZ_JASAOF010000003.1, from coordinate 446,225 downwards.
TCGCCGGCATCGAGGACATCGACGTGCGCAGCGTCGTCATCGACGACGACGTCGCCGTCAAGGACTCCACGCACACGGCCGGACGTCGCGGGGTCGGCGGGACGGTGATGGTCGAGAAGATCGTCGGTGCTGCGGCCGCGCGAGGCGACGGCCTCGACAAGTGCGAGGAACTCGCCCGCAAGGTCGTTTCCCAGGTGCGGTCGATGGGCATGGCGCTGAGCGCCCCCACCGTGCCGCACGCCGGGCAGCCGAGCTTCGAGCTCGCCGACGACGAGATGGAGATCGGCATCGGCATCCACGGCGAACCCGGCCGGGCCCGGGTGCCGATGGGAACCGCCGACGAGATCGTGGCGCAGCTGCTCGACCCGATCCTGGAGGACCTGCCCTTCGCCGAGGGCGACGAGGTGCTGCTGTTCACCAACTCCATGGGCGGCACCCCGCAGCTGGAGCTGTACCTCGCGCACGGCGTCGCCGAGCGGCTGCTCGCCGAGCGCGGCATCACCGTGCGCCGGCGACTCGTCGGCCCGTACGTGACGAGCCTGGAGATGCAGGGCATGACCCTGACGCTGCTGAAACTGGACGACGAGCTCACCGAGCTCTGGGACGCGCCCGTGCACACCGCGGCGCTGCACTGGTGAGGAGGAGTCCCGGAATGGGTTGCACAGCACAGGACATCGCCTCGGCGCTGCGGGCGGGTGCCGCCGTGGTCGCCGAGCACCGCGACGAGCTGATCCAGCTGGACCGCGAGATCGGCGACGCCGACCACGGCGAGAACATGGACCGCGGGTTCCGCGCGGTCATCGCGAAGCTGGAGACGGCCGGCCCGGAAACCCCGGCCGCCACGTTGAAGCTCGCCGCCACGGTCCTCATCTCCACCGTCGGCGGGGCATCGGGTCCCCTCTACGGCACGGCGTTCCTGCGCGCGGCCACGGCGGTCGGTGACGAGACCGAGCTCGACGGCCGGGCCGTGGCCGCGGCGCTGCAGGCCGGGATGGAGGGCGTCGTCGGGCGCGGCCGCGCCGAGGTCGGCGACAAGACGATGATCGACGCGCTCGCGCCCGCCGTCGAGTCCGCCCGCAACGCGGCCGAGTCCGGAGCCGACGGGGCCAAGGTGCTGGCGGCCGCAGCCGAGGCCGCGCACCAGGGCGCCCAGGACACCGAAGGGCTCGTCGCCCGCAAGGGACGCGCCTCCTACCTGGGAGAGCGCAGCGCCGGGCACATCGACCCCGGTGCGCGTTCCACCGCGCTGCTGTTGACCGCGTTCGCCGAAGCCGCAGGAGCCCGTTCATGAGCGTGGGACTGGTCGTCGTCTCGCACAGCACCGGCCTCGCGGAGGGAGTCGCGGAACTCGCCGCGCAGATGGCCCCCGAGGTGCGCATCGTCCCGGCAGGCGGGTTGCCCGACGGCGGGATCGGCACCGACTTCGAGAAGGTCTCGGCCGCGCTGTCGGACGCCGACACCGGATCGGGCGCTGTCGTGCTCTACGACCTGGGCAGCGCGCAGATGGTCGCCGATCTCGCAGTGGAGACGCTGGGCGATCCCGACAGCGCGCTGGTCGTGGACGCCCCGCTGGTGGAGGGAGCCGTTGCCGCAGCCGTGTCGGCCCAGGGCGGCAACGACATGAAGACCGTGGCTCGGGCGGCGGAAAGCGCCCGCGGCAGCGCGGACTCCGCAGCTGCCGAACCGGCCGGTTCGGCACCGGAGTCCGGCCAGGTCACCCGCGAGCTGGAACTGACCAACGAGGTCGGTCTGCACGCACGCCCGGCCGCGCTGCTGGCCCGCAGCCTCACCGGACTGCAGGCCACGGTCAAGATCGCCCTCGGCGACAAGCAGGCGGACGCGGCCAGCGTCCTCGGCCTGATGGGTCTCGGCGCCCGCAAGGGCGACCACCTCACGCTGACCGCCGACGGTCCCGACGCGGTCCAAGCGGTCGAGCGCATCATCGACCTCGCCCGCCGCGACTTCGACGAGTAGCCCCGGACCAGTGCGAGGGAACCTTCCTGTCATCTCCCCGGCAGGGAGGTTCCCTCGTGCGCGTGGTGGTGACACGAAGGTTCCCTCGCTCACGCCGGTGTCGGTCGCTGTGTTCCAAGGTCATCGAGGGCTAGGCTGAGTCGATGTCGCCGCGTCGCCACCGAGGCATGCTGCTGCTGGTGCTGTGCTGGGTGCTGCTCGCCGCGTGCACCGCGCAGCCCACCACTCCGACCGGCGGTTCCAGACCGGTCGACACGAGTGCGCGCGCGATGCTCGGTGACCTCCGCACCCTCGATCCCTGCACGCTCACCGATACCGAAGCGCTGCAGCGCTTCGGCGCGGTGTCGAACGCGGGGACGGTGTCGCTGGACTACTGCCTGCTGCACGTCAAACCCGACGACGGCACGCTCGTCCAGCTGGCCGTCGGCGAGCTGACCGGGCCCGACACCAGCCGGCCGGGGGATCCCGTCGTGCAACGGGGAGCGCTGCGCATCGCGCAGAACGCGCCCGTCCCCGGGCACTGCACGCGCCAGGTGCGGTTCGGCGACGGTGTTTCCCTGCAGGTCAGCGCCGATCTGCTCGGTGGTGAACCCGGTGCCGGGCTGTGCGGCATCGCCGATGCCGGGGCCGAGTCGGTTGCCGACGCGGTTCAGCAGGGCAGGGCCGGGCACCGCGACTACCCGCCGAACTCGCTGGCCCTCGTCGACCCGTGCACCGTGCTGGACACGGCCGCCGTGAACCAGGTGCCGGGTCTGGAAGAAGCGCGCCCCCGACCGGCCGTCGGCGGCCACCAGTGCTCGTGGGGCGAGCAGTCCGCGGACTCCCCGCGCGTGCAGCTGCAGCACACCGCGGGTGAACCGCCCAGGATCCTGCACGGGGCCGCGGTGGAAGAACCGGTGGACGGGCGTCCCACCGTGCTCAGCGTCGTGGGCGGTGACCCGCAGGTTCCCCTGTGCTCGGCGGAGACCGCGCACATCCCGTTCGGGACCGTCGCGGGGCAGGTCGAGGTCGCTCAGCTCGTCGTCGCGGTGCCCGGTGAGACCGGTCCCGACGCCTGCGCCTACGCCCGGGGCCTGGCGCGCTTGGCGTGGCCGAGCCTGCCGCCTGCGAATCCCTGAGCGCCGAACCGGTTACCGTTGTTGTCGTGCCTCGACGCAATCGACAGCAGCGCCACAAGGGTCTCCGCGCGGACACCAGCCATCGCGGAGCCGGCACCGCCTACGGGGCGTCCCGCGTCGAGCAGGGACCGGACGGTGACTGGATGGTGCGCACCGTTCCCGCGGCGCAGGCCACCAAGATCTACCGCTGCCCGGGCTGCGACCACGAGATCCAGGCGGGCATCGCCCACGTGGTGGCGTGGCCGGAAGCGGAGCTCGGCGGCGTCGACGAGCGCAGGCACTGGCACACCGGCTGCTGGAAGGCCCGCGCCCGACGCGGGCCGACTCGTCGCTGGTCGTAGTCCGCACCACAGCAGAGCAGGTCACCACGAGCATGCCACCCGTTCGTGGCAGGATCAGGTTCGATGAGCACCGAGATCCGCGCCAACACGATGCTGCCCGCCCGTCGCGAGCAGATCACCCTGCACACCGCTGACGGGCTGGAACTGATCGGTGAGCTGGCCCTTCCCGAGTCCGGGCAGCCGCGGGCCACGCTGGTCTGCCTGCACCCGCTGCCCACCCACGGCGGCATGATGGACTCGCACATCTACCGCAAGGCCGCGTTCCGGCTTCCGGCTCTGGCCGACATCGCGGTGCTGCGCTTCAACACCCGCGGCACCGCCAGCGAGGCCGGACGCAGCCAGGGCAGTTTCGACAACGGCGACTCGGAGCGCTTCGACGTGGCGGCCGCCCTGGAGTACGCGGAGTTCCACGACCTGCCGAACGTGTGGCTGGTCGGCTGGTCCTTCGGCACCGACCTGACCCTGGTGCACGGCCTGGATCCGCTGGTGGAGGGCGCGGTGCTGATCTCGCCGCCGCTGCGCTGGAGCACCGAGGACCACCTGCGCGCCTGGGGTGATTCGGGCAAACCGGTGCACGCCCTGATCCCGGAGTTCGACGACTACCTGCGGCCGGAGGAGGCCCGCGAGCGCTTCTCCCTCATCCCCCAGGCGGAGGTCACCGGCTTCACCGACACCAAGCACCTGTGGGTCGGCAAGGCGGAGGCCGCGCTGGACGCCATCGTGCAGGCCGTCGCGCCCGACGTCGACACCCCGCTGCCCCGCACTTGGGACGGTCCGTCGGAGACCCGACAGGTCACCATCGTCAACTCCTGAACCAGGCGGTGGGGTGGCAGGAAGGCTCCCATCTCACCTCAGAGGCTCGGGAACCGACCACCGGTAGAGGACTTCGGGGACGCCTTCGTGGAGGCGTTCCCGGACTCGTCCGAAGCCGAGCTTGTCGGCGACCCGGATCGCCGGGGCGTTGCGAACGGACGTGGCGATGACGACGGGCAGCCCGGGGCGGTTGCGGTGCGCCCACCGCAGCGCCGCGTGGCCCATCTCCGGCGCGTAGCCGCGCCCCCAAGCCGCGGGCAGGAACCGGAAGTACAGGTTGAGCACGTCCTCGGCGTCGTCGACGCATTCCCGCAGGCCACCGAAGCCCAGCACGTCGCCGGAAGTCACCGACAGCACCGTCCAGTAGCCGACGCCGCGGGCGTCCCAGTCGCTCTGGATGCCGTCCAGCAACCGCAGCGACTGGGCTCGGTCGCGCGGTGCGACCCCGGGGAAGACGTGCGTGTCGGGGCTGGTGTGCACCTCGACGAACGGTTCGGTGTCTGCGGGCAGCGGACGTCGCAGCAGCAGCCGGCGGGTGCGGATCTCCGAGGGGACGGACACCTTCCGCACGCTAGTGGGCGTGATGGTCGCCCTGCAGCCGATTTTCCGGGTTGCCGCAGGCGTGAAAGTGACAGGAAGGTTCCCATGCTCGGCGCGGCCCCACGTCGGCGCGGCTCGGTGGGTGTCCGAGGTGGGGGCCGTCCGGCAGGATGGTTCCCGTGCACTACATCGAATCCGGAGCCGGAACGCCCGTCGTGCTGCTGCACGCCTTCCCCGTCGACGCGCGCATGTGGGATCCGCTGCGCGGGCGGTTGGAGGAGCAGGTTCGGATCATCGCGCCCGATCAGCGGGGGTTGGGGGAGAGCGCGCTGGACGGGTTGTCGGCGCGCGGCATGGTCGACGAGCGGTCGGCCTCGCTGATCGTCGACCGTCCCGGTATCGACGTGGCCGCCGCGGACGTGGTGGAGCTGCTCGACCGGTTGGAGTTGCCGCGGGTGGTGCTGGGCGGCTGCTCGATGGGCGGGTACGTGGCCTCGGCGGTGCTGCGCGCCGCGCCGCAGCGGGTCGCGGGGCTGCTGCTGGTGGACACCAAGGCGCCCGCCGACACCGAGGGGCAGCGGGCCAATCGGCTCAACGTGGCCGCACGTGCCGAGCAGGAGGGCATTTCCGGGTGGTTGGCCGAGAGCATGCTGCCGAACCTGCTGGGTGCGAGCACGCGCCAGCGGCGCCCGGAGGTCGTGGAGGAGCTCCGGGCGCTGATCGAGGCGCAGCCCGCCGACGGGGTGGCTTGGGCGCAGCGCGCGATGGCGTCTCGGCCTGACAGCCTCGCCGCGCTGCGCGGGTTCGACGGGCCGGCGATGGTCGTCGTCGGTTCCGAGGACACCATCACCCCGCCGGAGGCGGCTCGGGAGATGGTCGATGCGTTGCCGAACGGCGAGCTGGTCGAGCTGTCCGGGGTGGGGCACCTGCCGTCGCTGGAGGCACCGGACGCTCTGGCTCAGGTGCTGCTGCCGTGGTTGGCGAGCATCGACGTGTGAGCGCTAGTCATCGCGGCCGCGTTCGTCGTCCTTCGCGTGCTGGGTGGTTTCCGGCTGGCGCTCCTCGCGCCGGAACCGCTCCGCGGTCTCGCTGGGCAACATGAAGTACCGGCCCGAGTCGCGCTGTCCACGCGACCGGGTGCCGGTGGTGTCACTTCCGGGGTCGTTGTCCGCCATCGATTGGTCCTCTCCTGGGGCGCCGGCTCACGGCCGACCTCGCCCATAGAGAGAGCGCTGCTCCGGAACGATGACGCGCGGTCACCTGACCAGTGGTAACGCGATCAGCTCTGCTGGTTGGCGTTCACCCGGTCCGAGTCCTGCGAGTGCTGCTCGGACTGCTGCTCGCCGGGCACCGGGAGCTGGATGCGGCGGGTCGGTTCGTCCGCGGAGAGCTGCTTGCGCTGGATCTTGTCGGTGGACTGGTCGACCGACGGTCGCGGTGAACCGCCCTGACCCGGCGTGCGCTTGGGCAGGCCCGATTCGGTGACGGTCTGCTCGGGCGCGCTGGGGGCGTCGTGGACCTCGCCGGTTTCGCGTCCGTCGCGGGCGATGGCCTCCTCGGCGTCCTTGCGGGCCTGTTCGCGGGCTTCCACCGCGGCCTTGCGGAGCTTCTCCTCCTCGGCGTCCTCGAGGTCGAGGCGTTCCAGCAGCGGCGTGGTCTGGCCGAGCAGTTCCGCGGCGTCGCGGAGCTTCTTGGCGACGGTGTCGCGGAGCTGGGTGAGCGAGTGGACGTGCTCGTCGGCCTGGGCGAGCCTGCGCTGCACCTCCTCGGTGGTGGCGCCGAGCCTGCGCTGCGCGTCGGCGCGGGTGGCGGCGACCAGGCGCTTGGCCTCGCGGGTGGCGACGTCGATGCGCCGGGTGGCTTCCTCGGTGCACTCGCGGATCATCCGCTCGGACTTCTCGGTGGCGTCGCCGACGAGGCGCTCGGCTTCCTGCTTGGCCTCCTGGATGCGGCGCTGCGCTGCTTCCTTGCTGGAGGCCTCGCGCGCGTGGGCGGCCTCGGTCGATTCGCGCTCGAGCTTCTCGGCGGCCTCGGTGGAGTCCTTCTCGAGCTTCTCGGCCTTGGCGGTGGCGTCGCTGACCAGCGTGGTCGCCTGGTCGGTGGCTTCCTGGACGCGGCGGTGGGCCTCGTTGGTGCCTTCGCGCAGCCTGCGGTTGGCCTCCTCGGTGGCCTCGCGGACGCGGCGTTCGGCCTCGGACTTGCTGGTGGCTTCCTGCTCGGCGAGGGCCCGCATGGACTCGGTGCGGCGGGCCGACATCGCGATCTCGAAGTCCTCCTCCACCTGGGTGCGGTGGGCTTCGGACTCCTGGTCGGCGCGCTTGCGGTTCTCCTCGGCTTCGCGGGTGATGCGTTCGGCCTCGGCCTTGGCGCCTTCCATCAGCGACCGGTGCTCGGTCTCCATCTCGCTGCGCCGGTTGTCGACCTCGCTGATCAGCCGCTCGTAGCGGGTGCGCAGGTTGACGGCCTCGGCTTCGGAGCGGGCGCGGATCTGGGCGGCGTCGCCTTCGGCGCGGGAGCGGATGTCGGCGGCCTCGTCCTGGGCCAGGCGCAGCATCCGCTGCAGCCGCTCGCTGAGGCCTTCGAGGGTTGTCGGCGGCTTGGCCAGCCGATCGACCTGACCGCGCAGGCTCTCGATCTCCGAGCGGGCCGCTTCGAGCTGCTTGGAGAGGTCGCCGGCCTGCGACACCGCGGCATCCCGGTCGGAGGTGAGGATGCGGATGTCGGCGTCCAGGCGCTCGAGGTGCTCGTCGACCTGGGCGCGGTCGTAGCCGTTCTTGCGAGCGAGATCGAAGCCCGATCCCAGTGGCAGCAAATCGCGGTCGTCGGCAAGGCCCATGACAACCAAGCTACCTGGTAGCCGACGTTGTTGTGGGAGGTGCGGCTGGGTCTCGGGAGGATTTTCCTCACCTCGGGTGGTCGGGGTCGCGACCCGCGAAAAACCCGCTATTGACCGGCTGGCCAACCAAGAGTGAACATGGACTGGTCAACTCGGACATAACGGAGGTGATCGACGTGGCCGACAGGTCGAGCGCTTCGGCTTCGAAGCCGTGGGTTCGCTGGCAGGACTGGGCCGGGGTCGTTCTCGGCGCCTACCTCATCCTCGCCACCATGTGGACGTCGACGAACGGTTCCGCGATGTCGGCGATGATCGTGCTGGGCGCGCTGCTGCTCATCGCGAGCGTGTGGTCGCTGGCGATGCCGGGATCGATGACCAGCGAGTACAGCCACATGCTGCTCGGCGTCCTGCTGTTCATCTCCCCGTGGGTCCTCGGCTACACCGAGATGATGGCGGCGTCGTGGACCTCGTGGATCGTCGGCGTGCTGGCCGTGATCGCCGGTGCGGCGGCACTACCCGAAGCCAATGCGAGCCACCGCGGAATCGCGGGGCAGCACTGATCCCCACCACCGCACCGCTCCTTCCCGCGAAGCGTTCGGCGCGGGTGCGAAGCGGTGACGAGCAGGAAGTGCACGGTTGCGACAATCGCGCGGCCCGGCGGTAACCTCCGGGCCGCGCTTTCGCGTTCAACCCGCCAGGAGGAGGTCGGGCGCACATGTCGAACGAGGTGGGCGAACGAGCCCGTCGACGCCCGTCCACTTCGGACCCCGACGACGATCGCGGTGCGAGCACCCGCGAGCGCATCCTCACCGCGGCCGGTGAGCTGTTCGCCGAGCACGGTTTCAACGCGACCCCGACCTCCCGCATCGCCGAGCGCGCCGAGGTCCCCAAGGGACTCATCCACTACTACTTCCGCCGCAAGCAGGACCTGCTGGCCGCGCTCGTGGAACGGCTGCCCGACGAAGAGGTGGAGTCCGACGCCCTCGTCGTGCGCGGCGACGTCGCGGGCAGCCTCCGGCGGCTGGTGAGCGAGCTCGACGCCCGCCTGGAGTCGTCGATGCTGCTCAGCCACCTGCTGTGGCGGGAAGCCGACACCCACGACGCGGTGCGCCGAGCCATGCAGCAGCGCTTCGGCGTCGTCGTCGAGCAGATCCGCCGGGTCATCGAGCTGGCCATGCCGCGCGGGCTGGCGGGCTGCGACATCGAGGCGGCCGCCATGCTGCTCGCCCGGGTGATCAACCACCGGCACTCGGTCGCCCGCCACCGCACCGAGGACGACGAGCTGGACCGCGAGATCGGGTTCATCGCCAAGGCCCTCGAACTCGGCGCTGCGGTCGAGCCCGCCTGACGCGGTCTCGCCCTTGTGGCCGGACGTTCGCGGCACTAGACATTCCGGCAGGTGATCACTGCGGGAGGTTGGGGTGGGCATTGGGCGCGTTCGCTTTTCCCGTCGGCAAGGACTCATCGCGACCGGATTCGGCATCGCCGGGGCGGGTGCGATGACCTCGGTCGGTGACGCGACGCCCGACCCGGCGTCCTACCCCGTGACCGGGCTGGCCGAGCCGGTCGAGCTCATCGAGGACCGCTACGGCGTTCCGCACCTCTACGCCCGCAGCGAGGAGGACCTGTTCCTCGCGCAGGGCTTCAACGCGGCGAGGGAACGTCTCTTCCAGATCGACCTGTGGCGCCGGCGCGGCCTGGGCCGGCTCGCCGAGGTGCTCGGCGCCGACTACGTCGAGCAGGACCGCGCGACCAGGCTGTTCCTCTACCGCGGCGACATGGACGCCGAGTGGGCGCGCTACTCCGACGACGCCCGGCTCGTCGCCACCCGGTTCACCCGGGGCATCAACGCCTTCCTCGACTGGCTCGACGAGCACCCCGAGCGGATCCCCGAGGAGTTCGGCGTCCTCGGCTACCGGCCCGCGCGCTGGGAACCGGCCGATGTGGTGCGCATCCGCAGCCACGGTCTCACCCGCAACCTGGAGAGCGAGGTCGAGCGCTCCCGCGTGGTCTGCGCGGCGGGCGTGGAGGCCGACCTCGTCCGCCAGGGCCTGCAGCCCGAGCACCGCACCGTCGTCCCGGACGGGTTCGACCCCTGCGCGTTGCCCGACGACGTGCTGGACGTGTTCGAACTGGCCACCCAGGACGTCGAGTTCCGGGAAGGTTCCGTTCGCCGCGTCCCCCGCGACGCCACCAGCGAGGGCAGCAACAACTGGGTCGTCGGCGGCGAGCGCACCGCGACCGGACGTCCCGTGCTGGCCAACGACCCGCACCGCGCCTACTCGACGCCTTCGTTGCGCTACATCGCGCACCTGTCCGCGCCGGGGCTGGACGTGATCGGCGCGGGGGAGCCCGCGCTGCCCGGCATCTCCATCGGCCACAACGGCACGATCGCCTTCGGGCTCACGATCTTCCCGATGGATCAGGAGGACCTCTACGTCTACGAGCTCGACCCGGCCGACGCGACCCGCTACCGCTACGGCTCGGGCTGGGAGTCGATGACGGTGCTGCGCGAACCGGTCCGGGTGCGCGGCGAAGCCGATCGCGAGGTGGAACTGGCCTTCACCCGGCACGGTCCGGTCATCCGCGTCGACCGGCAGCGCAACCTCGCCTACGCGGTGCGCACCGCGTGGCTGGAACCGGGCATGTCGCCCTACTTCGGCAGCATCGCCTACATGCGGGCGCGGAACTTCACCGAGTTCACCCGCGCCATGCGCAACTGGGGCGCGCCCACCGAGAACCAGGTCTACGCCGACGTGGCGGGAAACATCGGTTGGGTCCCGGGTGGTCTGGCGCCCAAGCGCGTCGGCTACGACGGGCTGCTGCCGGTTCCCGGCGACGGTCGCTACGAGTGGGACGGTTTCCACTCGGGCGACGACCTGCCGCGGGTGCTCAACCCGGATGAGGGGTTCATCGCGACCGCCAACCAGTTCAACCTGCCCGCCGGGCATCAGAACCTGGGGCTCGGCTACGAGTGGACCAACCCGTTCCGCCACCAGCGGATCGTGGAGGTCCTCTCCGGCCAGCGCCGGCACGCGGTCCGGGACTCGGAACTGCTGCAGAACGACCAGTTGTCGCTGCCCGCCCGCCGGATCCAGGCGCTGCTGTCCGGTGTGGACAGCGGCGAGGCGGATCTGCGCCGCGCGCTGCGGCTGCTGCGCGACTGGGACGCGGTGCTGGGGGCGGATTCCGCGGCGGCGGCCCTGTTCGAGGTGTGGAGGTCCAAGCACCTGGGGCCGGGTTTCGCGCGCGCCGCGGTCCCGAAGGCCGCCGCGCACATCGAGGCCGTCGACGACCTCGTCATGCTCGCCGAGCTGGAGAGGCCGGGACGCTGGCTGCCCGACGCCGCGGCCCGCGACCGGCTGCTGCTGGACACCCTGCGCACCGCCTACGCCGAGGTGCGCGAGCGCTTGGGCCACGCCGAGACCACGTGGCGGTGGGGACGACTGCACCACAGCTACTTCGCGCACCCCGCCTCGGGCGCTTTCAGCGAGCTCCAGCGCGCCCGCTTCGACGTCGGCCCGTTCCCGCGCGGCGGTTCGTCGGCGACGGTGAACCAGTCCGCATACCGCGTCAAGGATTTCCGCCAGACCAACGGTCCGTCGTTCCGGATGGTCCTCGACGTCGGCGACTGGGACCGCTCGGTCGCGGTGAACACACCGGGCCAATCCGGCAACCCGTCCGACCCGCACTACCGGGACCTCGCCGAGCGCTGGCGCAAGGGAACCTACTTCCCACTCGCCTACACCCGGGACGCGGTCGAAAGCCTCGCGGAACGACGAATCCTCCTCGTCCCGGCGTAGATGGGGCTCACGACGTGACGGGGAGGAGACGTGACGGCGGCGGGTCCTCTTCGGACCCGCCGTCCGCGTTCGGAGATCAGCGGCCGGTGGCGGCCGGTTCGACGAGTTCGACGAGAACTCCGCCGGCGTCCTTGGGGTGGACGAAGTTGATGCGGCTGTCCGCGGTGCCGCGGCGGGGTGCGTCGTAGAGGAGGCGCAGGCCCTTGGCCTTCAGCGCGGCCATCGCGGCCTCGACGTCGGTGACCCGGTAGGCCAGCTGCTGCAGGCCGGGGCCGTTCTTGTCGAGGAACTTGGCGATCGTGGAGTCCTCGCGCAGCGGTGCGAGCAGCTGGATCTGGGTCGCACCGGTGACATCGCCCGGGGCGCGCAGCATCGCTTCGCGGACGCCCTGCTCCTCGTTCTCCTCGGAGTGCGCCACCTCCAGGCCGAAGGTGTCGCGCTGGAACGCGATGGCCTCGTCGAGGTCGGGGACCGCGATGCCCACGTGATCGATTGCCGTGACCAGGTCGTTCAGTTCCGCTCGCATGGGTCGCAGCGTAACCGTCGCGGAAACCGTGGGAAAAGCGGCGAAATCCGAAGATCGGATTGCCCCAACAGGCGGAGTCGGGTGCTCTGATCCAGAGGCGAGCATGTGGACCATTCACGTGGAAGGGGTTGAAGTGGTCAAGACGCAACGGAAACGCAGACTCGCCGGGGTAGTCCTCGCCTTCGGCATCGCCGCCGCGACAACGGCTCCCCTCGCTCACGCGGCCGGCGATGACGGGACCATCAGCGGCGGTGGTGGGCCCAACCCGCGCGCCGAGCAGATGAGCCGCGATCGCGGCTGGGTCGTTCCCCTCGCACCGCTGCACTTCGGTGCCGAGCCGTACGAGGCGGTCGAGACCGCGGCCGCCACCGCGGCGGGGGAGGCAGACTGCAGCATCAGCACCACCGCCGCCACCTACCTGACGCTGTCCACGACCTGGCCGGAAGTGTCCCCGTCCGGGGCGTCCCCATCGCCGATGACGCTGTCCCGCTACGACGACCAGGCCTCGCTGGCCGACCCCGAGCAGCGGGCCGAAGGACTGTTCTTCAACCCCGGAGTCGGAATCTGGCAGCTCGACTCCGCGGGGCTCGGTGCGAAGGAAACGGCCGCCACCGCCATCGACAGCTCCAGCGCGGCCGCCGCGATGGCTCCCCGCATGGTCGGCAAGTACTGCTCGGCGATCAACGCCGGCAACAGCGAAGCCCAGGCGCGCGCCGCCGCCTGGGGTGACTGGCACGCCTGCGACTCCGGCGCCTGCGAGGACGTCTACCAGCGGCTCAGCTCCGACGGCGTCACCAAGGACGACGGAGTCGACCGCTACGGCGGCGCCGAGATGCGCACCTGCACCTTCGAAGGCTCCGAGTACGACTGCCTCTACGTCGACCCGGCCGAAGCCCAGGGCGAGGACGCCTGGACCTCCCCCGACTACGGGCCCGCCCCGGTGCCCGCCCCCTTCTACGCCTTCACCTACACCGAGGACGGCGTCGACTACGAGGTCCGCTACTGGCTCAAGGGCGACTCCGGCGCCGACACCGACGTGTCCGCCTCCCGGGAACTGGGCGTGGACGCGCGCAGCGAGCTCTCCTGGGCGGAGGAGTCGTCGCTGTGCGACACCACGACCGGAACCGGCAACTGCTGAGCCCGTTCCTCCCGAGCCGCCGCGGGGCCCGGGGCCGGTGTGAGCATGGGAACCTTCCTGTCACCCCGGTCCCGGCGAAACCGCAGGACGGGAACCTTTCGCTCACCTGCCCACCGCGCTTATGGCGGTCGTCACAGGCGGTGCCCGCGCGGTTCGCGGGTATGGTCCCCAGGGCGTTCGCGGGTGATGATGGGTGCGAAGCCGAGAACGTGTTGTGTCGACGATGACCGGGAGGCAGTCGTGAGTGGTTCTGTGATCGTTGCGGGCGCGCGGACCCCGATGGGACGACTGCTCGGTTCGCTCAAGGACTTCTCCGGTGCGCAGCTGGGCGGGGTCGCGATCAAGGCCGCGCTGGAGCGCGCCGGTGTCGCGCCCGAGCAGGTCGAGTACACGATCATGGGCCAGGTGCTGACCGCCGGAGCCGGTCAGATCCCGGCCCGCCAGGCAGCCGTGGCCGCCGGCATCCCGATGGACGTGCCCGCGCTGACCATCAACAAGGTCTGCCTGTCCGGGCTCGACGCGATCGCGCTGGCCGACCAGCTCGTGCGCGCCGGTGAGTTCGACATCGTCGTGGCCGGTGGCCAGGAGTCGATGACCCAGGCGCCGCACCTGCTCACCGGGTCCCGCGAGGGCTTCAAGTACGGCGACACCACGATGCTCGACCACATGGCCCACGACGGTCTGTTCTGCGCGTTCGACCAGGTCGCGATGGGTGTTTCGACGGAGAAGCACAACTCGCGCCACGGGCTGACCCGCGAGGAGCAGGACGCGTTCTCCGCCCGTTCCCACCAGCGCGCGGCGGCAGCGATCGCCTCCGGAGCGTTCGCCGAGGAGATCACCCCGGTCGAGATCCCGCAGCGCAAGGGTGACCCGGTGGTGTTCGACACCGACGAGGGCGTGCGCGGCAACACCACCACCGAGACCCTCGCCAAGCTTCGCCCGGCCTTCGCCGCCGACGGCACGATCACCGCGGGCTCGGCCTCGCAGATCTCCGACGGCGCCGCCGCCGTCGTGGTGATGAGCAAGGCCAAGGCGCAGGAGCTGGGTCTGGACTACCTGGCCGAGATCGGCGCGCACGGCGTGGTCGCCGGACCGGACGCGAGCCTGCACGAGCAGCCGTCCAACGCCATCGCCAAGGCCTGCCGCAAGGCCGGGGTCGAGGCCGGTGACCTGGACCTCGTGGAGATCAACGAGGCTTTCGCGGCGGTCGGCATCGTCTCGACCCGCCAGCTGGGCATCGACGAGGACAAGGTCAACGTCAACGGCGGCGCGATCGCGCTGGGGCATCCGATCGGCATGTCCGGTGCCCGGCTGGCCCTGCACCTGGCTCTCGAGCTCAAGCGGCGCGGGGGCGGCACGGGTGCCGCCGCGCTGTGCGGCGGCGGTGGCCAGGGTGACGCGCTGCTGCTGAACGTCCCGTCCGCCTGATCCGGGTTTCCCCGGTTAGTCCCTGAGAGGGACCCGGGGATTTGCCCACCTCCATGATCAACTGTCTGTTTCGTGGCTACCCTGGAACGCATGAGATGGCTTCCAGGCGGATGGCAACGAGCTGACTGGAGCGAGCCGACGCGCACGATCCCGCGCGGCACCGCTCGCTACACCTCGGGGCGCCCGGCGGCGGAGCCGCACCGCCCGCCGGCCGGGGCGCCCACGCTGCTCGGTGCCGACGCCCACGACGTCGACGTCAGCGCCGCGGGTTTCCGCTCGCTGCTCATCGGCGGCGGCATCAGCGGCCTGGGCACCGTGCTGATCGCGGCGACGCTGGTCAACAACGGCAGCACCGCGGGCATGTGGTTCTGGCAGCTGGTCTTCGGCGTCGCTTTCCTGTGGTTCGTGATGGGCTCGCGCGGCATGCTGCGCGGACGCGGCTTCCTGATCGACCGCAGCGGCTTCTACGCGCGCACCATGGGCGAGGTCGTCGGCGTCGACTGGCGCGAGATCCAGGCCGTGGGCATCGGAGCGCTGCCGTGGGTGGAGAACAAGCGCCCGGTGAACCCGGAGCGCCGTCGTGCGCTGGAGATCTACCCGGCCGACGCGGGCTTCGCCGAACGGCACCCCGAGCTCGACCGCTGGTGGGTCGAGGAGCCGCCGACCGTGCAGGGGCTGCCGCCGGACCGCTACCGCTTCCACCTGCCGCCGTTCAGCAGGCTCCCGAAGGACCTCGAAGCCGCGATCAAGGACATCGCTCCGCAGAAGTGGGTCGGCCAGTACCGGCGTCACCTGCCTCGTCCGCCGCAGGGCTGAGCCCCAGGCTGTCGATCGGGTCGGCGGTGACCAGCTGCGGGTCGTCGACCGAGAAAGTCCGCGCCACGCCCCGGCCGGTGGCCGCGGTCTCGAAGCGGACCGTGACCCGGCCGTGCCCGGCGCCCTGCACCCAGCCGTGACCGCGTTCGGCGTGGTGGACGTCGTCACCGGCCCGCCACTGCCGCGTCGCGGGCTCCGGGGTCTCGACCGGGTCGGGCGCTTCGGCCTCCGGCTGCGCGGCGTCGTCCGGATCGGCGGGGTGGTCGAACAACGACTCCTGCTCGGAGGTCGCCAGACCCGAGTACGAGACGCCCACCAGCCGCACGGGCGTGCCCGGTGGCACGGCGATCGGCAGGAGGCGGCGTGCCGCGGTCGAGAGGGTGTGGAGTTCGCTGGTCGCGGAGGAGAACGTCTCGGCCCGGCTGATCGTGGTGAAGTCCGAGTCGCGCACCTTCAGCGTCACCGTGCGCGCGGCGCGCCCGGACGACACCAGCCGCCGGTGCGCGTTCTCGGCCTGCCCCATCACCTCGGCGAGCAGCGTTGCGCGGTCGGTGATGTCGGTGTCGAAGGTCGTTTCCGCGCTGACCTGCTTCGCCTCGGCGCGCTCGGCCACCGGGTGGTCGTCGATGCCCTGGGCCAGGCGGTGCAGCTCACCGCCGACCGCCTGCCCGAGGAGCGAGGTCACGTCCTGCGGGTGCAGCGCGGCGAGCTCACCGATGGTGCTGACGCCGATGCGGTGCAGCTTGGACTCGGTGACCGGACCGATGCCCCACATCTTGCGCACCGGCAGCGCCCACAGCAGTTCCAGCTGCTCCTCGGGCGGCACCACCAGCATGCCGTCGGGTTTGGCCAGTCCGGACGCGATCTTCGCCAGCTGCTTGCCGGGGCCCGCGCCGATCGAGGCCACCACCCCGACCTCCCGCTGCACGCGGGCGCGCAGCGCGGCCGCGAATTCCTCGACCTGCCGGGTCGAGGCCCCGGAAAGCTCGGTGGGTTCGAGGAACGCCTCGTCGACCGACACCTGCTGCACCACGTCGGAGACCTCCCGCACGATCTCCAGCACGTGCCGGCTCACCGCTTGGTAGACGCGGAAGCGCGGCGGCAGCACCACCGCGATCGGGCAGCGGCGGCGCGCCTCGCCCATCGGCATCGCCGACTTCGCCCCGTACTCGCGGGCCTCGTAGCTGGCGCCGGCGACGGTGCCCCGCGGCCCGAGCCCGCCCACCAGCACCGGACGTCCCCGCACGGTGGGCCGGGTGAGCTGCTCCACGGACGCGAAGAACGCGTCCATGTCCATGTGCAGCACCCACCTCATGGGGTTCATTGAACTCGAACGGACCGACAACGGCCCGCAAGGCACGGCCGTGAGCGCCGTCCCGGATCCGGATCGGGGGAACCTCGCGATCAGCGTGACCGGTGCAGGGGAACCTTCCTGTCACGCTGCGGCCCGGCGGGATCAGCGCAGGCGCGCCCAGGCGTAGGTGGTCATGGCGTCTCGGAGGTAGGCGGCCATGCCCTTGGGCTTGCGGCGTTCGATGCGGTGCCGGAACTTCGGCTGGTTGACGTACATCTCGGCCAGCCGCAGGTACGAGGCGCGGTCGGGGGTCCAGAAGTGGCCGAGCCACTGGTAGTGGTCGTGCACGACCTGCTGGGTGCGGGGGTCGTTGCTGGGGACGCCGGTGGCGAACAGCTCGGCGACCGCGGAGCTGATCCGCTGCCAGTCCTGGCCGATCTTGCGTGCGATGGCCTGCTTCTGCGCGGGGCTGATGTTCCCGGCGCCGGCGGGGGTGAGGCTTCCGATCAGCGCGGTGCCGTCCTCGACCGCCTCGGTCTGTTCGAGAGCGGCGCTCCCGGACAGGTTGTTCGGCTGCACGGCATCCCCCTTGCTTCGATCACGCGCGCACCACGCGTTCCACACGGTCAACGGGCAGTGACGACCGAGGACTCTTTCGAGCGAATTGCGTCAACTGCCCGTGGCACAGTAGCGGAGGCGATCGGACGCAGTGCGTGATCCACCGGATCCGCGACCAGTCTGTGACTGCCACGCGGAGTCCGAGCAGCGGAGGTCAGTCCTGCCTGCGGTCGTCCTGCTCCTGGTCCTGCTTCGCGGCGGGTTCGCGCGGTGCGAGGAACACCACGCCCTTGTCCAGGTCCAGCGGACCCCCGGGATCGTGCTTCCGGGACACGCCGTCCTGATCGCCCTCGTGCTTGAGCTTGCGACCGGGGAACATCTCACCGATTGCGGCCATGCCCCCACGGTAACCGCGAGCTGCGACGACACGCAGGTGTGACAGGAAGGTTCCCGTGCTCGCGCCCGCCCGGCCCGCGGGACGAAGGTGCCCGCCTCACCGCGGCGAGACGGGCACCTCCCGATCAACCGATCGGGATCAGCACTGCGACTTGTAGAAGTACTGGGCCTGCTGGTCCATGTTCTCGCGGGTGATGGAGATCATCTCCGTCTTGGTCTCCCGCTCCACCGGCTGACCCTTGATCGCCGAGATGGCGCGCTTGACGCCCTCCTGGCCGATCTTGCCGGGGTTCTGCGCGATGAGGGCCTGCACCCGACCGTTGCGCAGGTCGTCGACCTGCTTGGGGCTGGCGTCGAAGCCCACCAGCTGCACCTGGCCGGATTTGCCCGCGTTCGACAGCGCCGTGCCCGCGCCCTCACCGGTGTTGAGGTTCGTGCCGAACACGCCCACCAGGTCCGGGTTGGCCGCCAGGGTCGAGGACACGATCTGCGCGGCGGTCGCCGGCTCGTTCTCGGTGTACTGGGTGGGCAGCAGCTTCAGGTTCGGGTGCTTGCGGATCTCGTCCTCGAAACCCTTGGCGCGCTCGTCGGTGGTGGAAGTGCCGGCCTTGGTGTTGAGCGCCAGGACCGAACCGCCCTTGCCGCCCAGCAGCTGCACCAGCGTCTGCGCCGCCAGCTGCCCACCGGCGTAGTTGTCCGAGGACAGCGAGGTGACCGCGACGGACCGGTCCTCCAGCGCGGTGTCGACCTCCACGACCTGGATGCCGTTGCCCTTCGCCTGCTGCAGCGGAGCCGCCAACGCCTTGTCGTCGGTCGGAGCGATGATCACCGCGCCCGGCTTGCTGCTGACGATGCCGCCGAGGATCTGCGACTGCTCGGCCTGCTCGAACTTCTCCGGCGCCTGCGCGTTGAGCTGGTAGCCCTGCGCCGCGGCCTCCTGCTGCGCGGCGCACTCGACGGAGACGTAGAACGGTTCCCCTCGCTGCCCGGTGATCAGGGCCAGGTTCTTGTTGTTCGGGTCGGTCTGCCCGCCCGAATCACCGATCTGCCCGGAACCGCAGCCGGCCAGCAGCAGTGCCGCAGCGCCCAGCGCCAGCAGTCCCTTGTGCGTTCTCATCGAAACGACCTCCACACGACTCTGTGTTGAAAAAGGCTTCGGTTCCAAGGAATCGGTTTGTCAACGAGCTGGGGTTCTCACCGGCTGTTGCGGGCTCGACGCCGCCGCTGGTCCAGGTAGACCGCGGCGACCAGGACCGCCCCGACGGCGATCGGCTGCCAGAACGGGCGAACACCGGCCATCACGAACCCGGCGTCGAGCACCGCCGGGATGAAGATGCCGATGACGCTGCCGAGAATCGACCCGATGCCGCCGAACAGGCTGGTCCCGCCGAGCACCACCGCGGCGATCGAGTTGAGGTTGTCGTTGCTGTGACCGCTGATCGTGGTCGTGCCGAAGTAGGCCAACGACATGAACCCGGCCAGACCCGCCAGCACACCGGTCAGCGCGTAGACCACCACGAGGTGGCGGGTCACCTTGATGCCGCTGCGCCGCGCGGCCTCGGCGTTGGACCCGATCGCGTAGGTGTAGCGGCCGAAAACCGTGGTGTGCAGCAGCCACCACGCCAGCAGCGTGATGATCGCGGCCAGGATCACCAGGTTCGGCACCACCCCGAACGACGTTCCGGTGCCCAGCGTGGTGCGCAGCACCGAGGGGACCGTGCGCACGTCGACGCCGTTGGTCAGCAGCTGCGCAGCACCCAGCGCCGCGCCGAACGAGCCGAGCGTGACGATCAGCGCGGGCACCCGCGCCACCGCCACCAGCAGGCCGTTGAGCAGACCCCACACCGCGCCGCCGAGCAGCGACACGATCAGGCCGACGGCGATCACGCCCCATCCGGCGCCGGTGGCGTCACCGCCGCTGAGCGCTTCCATTGTCATGGCCGAGACGACCCCGGCGAACACCAGCACCGACCCCACCGACAGGTCGATCCCGGAGGTGATGATCACGAAGGTCATGCCGACCGCGAGCATCAGCAGCGGAGCGGCCTGCACCAGCAGGTTCTGCACGTTGAACAGGGTCAGGAACGCGTCCGGGCGCAGCGCGCCGAACAGCACGCACAACGCCACCAGCACCAGACCGGTCCACACCGTGTTGGAGCCGGCCAGCCGCGAGCGAAGGCTCGCGGCCTTGTCGTCCGGCGTCTGCTGCACCGGGGTCTCGGCGGAGGTCTTCTGCGGAGTGGGCATCAGCTCGCGTCCTCCTGGGCCAGGGCCCCGGTCATCGCACCGACCAGGTCCTCCAACTGGGCTTCGGCGGCCTTGAACCGGGCGACGCGGCTGCCCAGGCGCAGCACCTCGACGCGGTCGGCGACCGAGAGCACCTCGGGCATGTTGTGGCTGATCAGCACGACGGCCATGCCGGTGTCGCGGACGCGGCGGACCACGTCGAGGACGCGTTCGCGCTGCACCACACCCAGCGCGGCGGTGGGTTCGTCGAGGAACACCAACCGGCTCGCCCACGCCACCGAGCGCGCCACCGCGACGCTCTGGCGCTGGCCGCCGGAGAGGGAGCCGATCGGCACCGACAGGTCCTGCAGCGACACCCCGAACTTGGCGAACTGCTCGGTGGCTTCGGCGCGCATCTTCGCCTTGTCCAGCATCCCGAGCTTGCCGAGCAAACCCGGTTTGCAGATCTCGCGGCCGAGGAACAGGTTCGCGGCCGGATCCAGGTCCGGCGCCACGGCCAGGTCCTGGTAGGCGGTTTCGATCCCGTGACCGCGGGCGGCGGTCGGGGAGTCCAGCGACACCGGTTCGCCGTCGACCAGGATCTGGCCCGAGTCGGGCTGTTCCACCCCGGACAGGCACTTCACCAGGGTCGACTTGCCCGCACCGTTGTCGCCGATGAGCGCCACCACTTCACCGGGGTGCACGGTGAAGGACGCTCCGCGCAGCGCCTCCACGCTGCCGTAGCGCTTGACGAGGTCGCGTGCTTCGAGAAGGGGTTCGGTCATGCGTGGCTCCCAGCTGACGGAGGTCTGCACAGCACGGTGGTGAGGTCGCCTTCGAGTCGGGTCGCCCCCGCGGCGTGCGGCACGACGGCGGTGGTGCCCGGGCTGAGCTGCAGAGGGGAACCTTCCGCGCAGTGCAGTTCGCCGCTGCCGTCGAGGACGATCAGCACCCCGAAGGACGGGTCCAGTTCGGCCGATCCGTGCAGGCGGTCCGCGCGGAAGAACGGTGCGGCGTCGTCGGCCAGCAGCGGAACGCGTCCTTCACCCGCATCGCCGGTGCGCTTGATCAACGACGACAGGAGGGCGTCGTCGAACCGGGTGCGGTTGACGGTTTCCAGGGCGGTGGCGGTCTCCAGGCCGAGGAACGCGCTCTCGGCGTCGGACAGGAATCCCCGCCATTCCAAGGTGATCGAGAAGTCGGTGGGTTGCTGCAGCTCGACGATGAACACCCCGGCGCCGATGGCGTGCGGTGTGCCCGCGGGCACGTGCACCGTGTCGCCCGGTTTGACCGGGATCTCGTTCAGCGAGGCCAGCATCGCCGTGGAGTCCTGGGTGCGCACCCACGCGGCGACGGTCTCCGGTGACACGTCGTCCCGGAAACCCAGGTGCACCACGGGGTTCGGACCGCTGGTTCCCACCACGATCCACGCCTCGGTCTTGCCGAAGCGCGAACCCAGGTGCTGCTGGGCGAAACCGTTGTCGGGGTGGCAGTGCACCGGCAGCCGCTGCCCGGCGTCGAGCAGCTTCACCAGCAGCGCGGTGCTGTCGCCGAAGGTCGAGGTGTGCTCGGCTCCCAGCCAGGCCCGCGGGTCGGCGCTGACGGCGTCGCGCAGCAGCCTCCCGTCGGGCAGGCGGGAGAGCCCGGACTCGTCGTGCCCGAAGCGGGCCGTGGTGGAGGCGACCCAGTCCTCGGGGCCGAACTCGCTGTCGTGACCACCGCCGCGCAGCGCGGCGATCGACGCGCCACCCCGGTAGAACTGCCGGGGCTGGTTCGCCGGCAGGGCCGTGACCCGCGCGGGAGGTGAGCTGTGGACGGAACTCAACGCACTACCTCTCCAGAGCCTCGGACCAGCAGCCTGGTCGGGACGACCACGCGACCGGGCGGCGAGGCGTCGCCGTCCAGCCGTGCGAACAGCAACTCGGCCGCGGACTTGCCCAACGCCCAGGTGTCGTGGGTGACCACGGTGATCGGTGGATCCAGCAGGTCGGCCAGCTCGAAGTCGTCGAAGCCGACCAGCGCCGGGCGGCCCGGCCGTCCGGCCAGCGCCCGCAGCGCGTGCACGGTGATCCGGTTGTTGCCGGTGACCAGCGCGGTGGCGTCGCGCAGCGGCCCGGACAGGGCCTCGGCGACGGTGGTGTCGTCGTGCGGGCCCATCACGACCAGGCCTGCGTCGAAGGGAACACCGGCCTGGGCACAGCCTTCCCGGAACCCGCGCAGCCGCTCAGCCGCGGTGTGGATGTCGGGGGAGTCCCCGAGGAACGCGATGCGGCGGTGCCCGTGGTCGGCGAGGTGCCGCGCCGCCTGCGCGGTGCCGCCGGCGTTGTCGATGAGCACCGCATCGGCGTCGAGGTTGCCCGGTGGCCGGTCGACGAACACCACCGGTGTTCCGGCGTTGATCTCGTGCGCGATGTAGCCGTGCTGGTGACCTGCGGGAACGACGACGAGCCCGTCGACGCGCCGCGAGCAGAACTCCAGGACCAGCTCCCGCTCGCGGGTGGGGTCCTCGTCGGAGGAACCGGTGAGCACCTGCTTGCCCTGGACGCGGGCGACTTCCTCCACCGCGCGGGTCAGCACTGAGTAGAAGGGGTTGGCCAGGTCTTCCAGGACCAGGCCGAGCGTTCCGGTTCCGGTGCCGCGGCGCAGGTTTCGGGCGCTGACGTTGCGGCGGAAACCGAGCTGGTCGATCGCCGACAGCACGCGCTGCGCGGTCACCGGGTGCACGCCGGCCTCGGCGTTGACGACGCGGGAGACCGTTTTGACGCTCACGCCGGCCAGCCGCGCCACGTCGGTCATGGTGGCACGACGAACGTTCCTCGAATCAGACAACGTTGTCATGATGTCGCGGATTGGACCCCGCGGAAGATCGCCGTGTCAACGCCAGGAGGCCGAACCTGCTGCAGCCGGATGCGCGGAATGCTCCGCTCGGCCCAGCCGGTGGAAGGGCGCTTTTCGCGCGCGGGAGATGGGAGAAAGGTTCCCTCGCTCCCGTTTCGACGGCGCGAAGGTCGTGGTCAAGGCGCCCGTCGGTGGCAACCGGTGCAGCTGATCGATGCTCGCCGTGTCCAAAAACGACAGGAACGGCGCTGCACGTTGACCTGGTCGGCGACGGCCCGCGACGGTGGTGCTGCGTGGCTTGACAAGGTTGTCCAGGTGCGGAGATGACGATGCTTCCAGGCATGTCCAGAAGGTCCGTGTTGCGCGCGTTGGGTGCCGTCGCGGTGGCAGGTGGGACGATCTCGACCACGGCCGGTCCGGTTTCGGCTCAGGGGAGCTGGAAACCGGTCGCCGACACCGTCCGCGAGGAATACCTGTGGGCGTGGCGCCACTACGTCGATCGCGCTCTCGGCGCCGATCACATCAAGCCGATCTCCGGTGGTCGGGAGGACTTCTTCGTCGAGGGCCACTCGGTGGGGTTGAGCCTGGTCGAGGCGGTCGACACGCTGTGGCTGATGGAGGCCGACGACGAGGTCGCCCTTGCCGTGCAGTGGATCGTCGACCACCTGGACTTCGACGTCGACGCGCCGTTCCAGGTCTTCGAGACCAACATCCGCATGGTCGGCGGGCTCGCCGCCGCCTACCACTGCACCGGTGATTCCCGGCTGCTCGACCGCGCCAAGGACATCGCCGACCGGCTGCTGCCGGCCTTCACCCGGTCACCGACGGGACTGCCCTACCGGTACGTGAACCTGGCGACCGGGCAGGTCAGCGACCCCGAGACCAACATCGTCGAGATCGGCACCTACATCGCCGAATTCGGCGTCCTCACGCAGTGGACCGGGGATTCCCGCTACTACGACCTGGCGAAGCGGGCGATGCGCGTCGCCTACGACAACCGCACCGAACTCGGCCTGCTGCCGCACGACATCAACGCCGAGACCGGGCGGTGGCGCAACCGGCAGGCCACCATCGGTCCGCCCGGCGACTCCTACTACGAGTACCTCTGGGACGGGTACCGGCTCTTCGGCGACCCCGACCTCAAGCAGTGGTACGACACCCTCACCGAGGCGATCCTGACGCGGCAGGCCGAACGGCGGGACGGGCTGTTGTGGTTCCCGCAGGTCGACGCGTTCACCGGGGAGGTGCTCAGCCGCGAGCAGAGCGTCCTCGCCGGTTTCTACGCGGGACTGCTCGCCGAATCCGGCCATCTCGCCGAAGGCCGCGCCTACCACGACGCGTTCTCCGTCGTGCAGGACCGCTTCGGCGTGATCCCGACCTTCGTGGACTACTCGACGATGACCGCCACGCGCGTCGACAACGCGCTGCGCCCGGAGTTCGCGGACTCGGCGCTGATGCTGTGGCTGGCCACCGGCGACGAGGTGTTCCGCGAACGCGCCCGCACCCACTTCGAGAACATGCGGAGCACGTCCAAGACGACCTACGGTTTCGCGTCCCTGGCCGACGTGACGGCCACGCCACCGTCCCAAGAGGACACGTGCCCGGGCTACTGGTGGTCGGAGCAGATGAAGTACTACTGGCTGCTGTTCTCAGACACCCCGCGCCTCGACTACCGGGACAACTACCTGAGCACCGAGGCGAACCTGCTGCGGGGAGCGCGGCGCTGACCTGAGCATGGGAACCTTCCTGCCACCGCGGTGACAGGAAGGTTCCCATGTGCGCTGCGCCGCGCGGATACGCTGGTGTCATGGCCGATCACGTGCTGGTGGTGACCACCACCGATTCCGAGGAATCCGCCGCCGAGCTCGCGCGGGGTGTCGTGGAGGCGCGGTTGGGGGCGTGCGTGCAGGTCGTGCCGATCCGCAGCTTCTACGTGTGGGACGGCGCAGCTCAGGACGACCCGGAGTGGCAGCTGCAGATCAAGACCTCCGGTGGCAGGTTGGACCCCCTCATCGCGCACCTGAAGGCCCATCACGGCTACGACGTGCCCGAGATCATCGCGACGCCGATCGTCGGCGGGAACCCGGACTACCTGACGTGGGTCGACGAGCAGACCACTCCGCCGTCCCCGTGACGCGCGCCACCAGGCACACTCGCTAGGAGGTGCCGTGCAATCGGAAGTGGGGTCGACGTGCCGCGTAGCTATGGCGGGTGGTTCCGGCTGGTGGCGATCGCCGAGGCGTTCTCCTGGGCGGGTCTGCTGGTGGCGATGGCGTTCAAGTACGGGCTCGGCTGGCCGCTGGGCGTGACCATCATGGGTTCCGTGCACGGAGCCATGTTCACCGCGTACGTGCTGATCACGCTGGTCGTGTTCAGCCCGCTGCGGTGGCGCTTCTGGACGTTGGCGCTCGCCCTGGTGGCCTCGGTGCCGCCGCTGGCCACCGTGTGGTTCGAGCGCTGGGCCCAGCGGAAGGGCCTGCTCACCGAACCGGAGTCCGACGCACCGACCTTCTGGGGGCAGGTCCGCTACGCCCTCAAGGAGCTGAACTAGAAGTCGCCCGCCGCGTGGCGGACCTTGCCGAGGAGTTCGGTCAGCTGCTGGGTCTGGCGCTCGGTGATGCCGCCGAGCCCGAAGTCGATCTGGTTGACCGCGTCGGTGGCCTTCTGCATGAGGTTGCGGCCCTCCTCGGTGATCTCCACCAGGGTGGTGCGCCGATCGGTCGGGTGCGGGACGCGGCGGACCAGTCCGTCCTGCTCGAGCCGGTCGACGATGTTGGTGACGCTGGTGGGGTGCAGCTGCAGCCGGTCACCCATGACGCGCATCGGCAGGCTGCCGCGCTTGGAGAAGGTCAGCAGCACCAGCGCTTCGTAACGCGCGAAGGTCAGGTTGTGCGGGCGCAGCGCGTTGTCGACGGCGGACTGCAGGATCTGCTGCACGCGCATCACGCTGGTCACCGCGGCCATCGTCGTGGACGGGCCGATCCGCTCTGCCCAGGTCTCGGCCGCGCGCGCGATGGGGTCGAAGGGCAGTGGACCACGGGAGCTCATAACCACCGACGCTAGCAGCGCGAGAGTGCGAGCCCGATGGCTGTGCTGCTAGTACTTTTTCTAGGACTCATGTCAACGTGGATCAGGCGATGGGAGCGGACGTGCTGGTGGCCTTCAGTGTTGCCCCGAGCGGTGCCGGTGAGAGCGACAGCGTCAGCGAGGCGGTCGCAGCCGCGGTGAAGGTGGTGCGGGATTCCGGTCTGCCGCACGAGACGACCTCGATGTTCACCACGATCGAGGGCGAGTGGGACGAGGTCATGGACGTGGTCAAGCGGGCCACGGAGGCGGTCTCGGCGCACGCGCCGCGCACCAGCCTGGTGCTCAAGGCCGACATCCGCCCCGGGCACACCGGGCAGCTGCGGGAGAAGGTCGAGCGGGTCGAGCAACATCTCCGGGAACAGTAGGTGAACGCGGAACGGGGGTGGTGTCGTCATCGACACCACCCCCGTTGTCACGTCAGGCTTGCGACTGACGTCAGCCCTGCGGGTGGTCGACCACCGGGGCGTTGACGCACTCGCTGCTCTGCGGCGACAGGACCGGGACGACGACGCCGATGGCGGCACCCACGTTGTTGCCGCAGGCCTGCACCGGGACGGCGCTGATGTTGTTGTCGTCCAGCAGGTTGACGCCGTCGTTGTCGGCGGTGTCAGCGAACGCGGCGCTGCCCAGGGTCACGATGCTGAGGGCGGCGACGCCGGCGGCACCGGCAACACGAGTTGCAATACGCACTGTTTCGAACCTCTCGTTGAACTACTGGCCGAAGGTCCCCCACGAGAGACCCCGCAACCCACGGAGGACAGCAGTCCCTCGTGGGCTCTGTGTCCTCTTCGGCGATCACTGCGGGGATACCTGAGGGGTTGATCGCCAACACCACCTTTTCGAGTGGCTTCGTTCACCGGTTCGAATTGATCTCTGATGTTCTCGGCGTGTCGGGTCGAGCGCATTCGGTGATCCGGCCGCCGCCCGGACGTGACCTTGGGGCGCGCCGTGCGAGAAAGGTTCCCCGCATCGCCCGCCCACGCACCACGCCGCTGGTCGGACGTGTCAGGATGGACGCGTGACGAGGCCGGATCCACGCCAGAACGCAGCAGCCATGTCCGCCGCGATGTCGGGCGCAGTCGACCTGTCGGCACTCAAGAACCGTGCCGAGGCCGCCGCGAACTCCGCCGCCCAGCCGCCCGGTGGTGGCGACGGCGCGGCCGGGCAAGCCCACCCGGCGATCATCGAGGTCACCGAGGCCGACTTCCAGGCCGAGGTGGTCGAGCGGTCCCTGCAGGTCCCGGTCGTCGTCGACCTGTGGGCCACCTGGTGCGAGCCGTGCAAGCAGCTGTCCCCCGCGCTGGAGAAGCTCGCGCGCGAAGGCAACGGTTCCTGGGTGCTGGCCAAGATCGACGTCGACGCCAACCCGCGCATCGCGCAGCTGTTCCAGGTGCAGTCGGTGCCGATGGTGATCGCGGTTGCCGGCGGCCAGCCGGTCGACGGGTTCGCCGGAGCGCAGCCCGAGCCGCAGCTGCGCGAGTGGATCAGCTCGCTGCTCAACGCCCTGCGCGACCAGCTGCCCGGCATCCGCGCGGCCGAGGAGGGCGCCGCGGCGGCCGAGCCCGAAGAGGAGCCCGAGGACCCGCGGTTCACCGCCGCCGAGGACGCCCTGGAGAACGGCGACTACGCCGCGGCCGAGGCCGCCTACCAGCAGATCCTCGACAGCGAGCCGAACAACGAGCAGGCCAAGGCCGCCCTCATGCAGGTGCGGTTCATGGCGCGCGCCGAGCAGGCCGACCCGTCGGCCGTCGAACGCGCCGACGCGGCCCCGGACGACATCGACGCCCAGCTCGCCGCAGCCGACGCGGAGGTCGCGTTCGGCAAGGTCGAGGAGGGCTTCACGCGCCTGATCCAGACCGTCAAGCGCACCTCGGGCGACGACCGCGACCGCGTGCGCACGCACCTGGTCGAGATGTTCGAGATCTTCCCGGACGGCGACGAGCGGGTCACCAAGGCCCGCCGCAACCTCGCCAGCGCCCTGTTCTGATCAGCGCGCCTTTCCAGCGCGCGAACGCCCTCGGCACCACCACCGGTGTCGGGGGCTTTCGCACGTCAAGTGAGAGAAATGTTCCCTTCCACCGCTCACGCCGGGTCCAGCAGGCGTTCGCGGAGCGCGGCCAACCCCTCCTCGCCGAGCCCGGCGGTGCGCAGGTAGTCGGTGAAGTCGCGGCCGCCGAGGACCTCGTCGAGGGCCCGGCCCTCGGTGGTGCCGTGCTCGGCGAGGAATGCCCGGATCTTCGGGGTGTCGTCGCCCAGCCCCGCCCTCGCGCACAACTCCGCGCGGCGCTGGTGGCTCAGCGCGTAGTCCTCGGCGATGTCGGCCGGGCGCACCCCGAGCGAGGCGAGCAGGACCAGCACGATCAGCCCGGTGCGGTCCCGGCCGCCGCCGCAGTGCACCAGCACGCCGCCCGGCTCGGCGCGGACCAGCGCGTCGACGACCTCGGCGACGCGTCCGGGGAACCGGTCCAGGAACGGCCCGTAGTACAGGGGCGTGCCGCTGAACACCCCGCCCCACCGGTCCCAGAACTCGATGTCGGACAGATCGTCCAGCGGGATCCGGATGGTGGTCATCCCGGCCGGGCGCGGGCCCCGATCGGGTTCGGCCTCGTCCTCGCCGGTCAGGTCGATGATCGTGCGCACCCCGTGCCGCTGAACGTCGCCCCAGCCCGATGCGCTCAACTTCGCCGGGTGTTCGGCGCGCACCACCGCACCCCAGCGGGTCCGCCCGCCCGCAGCGGGCAGACCGCCCAGGTCGCGGGCGTTGACGAGACCGTCGAAGTCCAGGATCCGCTGTCGGCTCATGTTCTGGGGACGTGCCGGCCCGCGCGGGGTTGTCCGAGAACGCCTCAGCCGTCGTACTTCGTGGTGCAGGGGGACAGGCCCTCCTGCACGCCGACGCGGAACGCCTCCACCCGGGCGAAACCGACCGGAACCTGGTCACCGTTGACGTTCGCCGAGATCAGGCTCTCGTCACCGAGCAGCGCGGACACGCCCTCGTCGATGTCCTGCGGCACGATCCGCAGCTTGCCGACGGGGTTGCGCTGGCCGATCGGATCTTCCACCAGCAGCCCGCTCCACGCGCCCACCATGCACGCCGTGCGCAGCCCGGCGGCCTCGTCGTCGAGGGAGTATCCCGCCGCCTTCTGCACCGACAGCGCGTACCGGGAGGCGACCTGGGCGTAGGCGGCGAAGTCGCCGTACCCGGCGGACTGGCTGTTCTTGCTCGGCGGGGTCGCGATCTCGCGCAGCTCCGGCACGTTCAGCGAGATCGTGTTCGTCTCCGAGCAGTACGAGGCGGGAGACGTCGGTTGCCGGCCGGAGCACGTCTTGGGGTCGTTCACGATCTCCGGCGGCTCGACCCCGGTGTCCCGGAAGACCGCGTGCAGGCTGTCCGCGACCGCCCGCAGGCTCCGGTCGTCGATGGGCAGCTCGGTCTCCTGCTGGGCGGGCTTCCAGTTCTGGAACAGCGTCGTGCGCTGGGTGACCTCCTCGTTGGTCATCTCCGCGCAGCGCTGCGGACCGTCGCTGAACCCGTACTGGAAGGCGCTGACCCGGTCGAAAGCGGTGCCGTGCGCGTTGCTGCCGGTGAAGTCCGAGGTCCCCGGGGAGTCCCGGATGAAGTTGAGCACGCCCATGACCTCGTTGAGGCCCGAACCGGTGGACACCTGGAAGTACTGCGACGACCCCTCGGCGACGTGCCGGAAGTAGGCGCCGGTGAAGCAGTCCGCCTGCTGCTCCAGCACGATGACGGGATCGTTCTGCTCAACGGTGCCCGCCCGGTGCTGCACGGCGTGACCCATCTCGTGCGCCAGCACGGTCACCACCGCCAGCGGTCCGAAGCTGTTGTTGAGCTGCGGCAGCAGCGTTCCGCGGTCCCAGGCGACGAGGTCCTCGGACGGGCAGTAGAAGGCGTTGACCATGCCCGCGGTGTTCTGCCCGCACAACGGGCCGCCGGGAGCACCCGAGTCGTAGGAGATCAGGCGTTTGAGGGGCTCGAACTTCTTGCCGCGGAACGCGTCCGGGAAGGCTTCGGCCCAGTAGGCGTCGACGTCGGCGACCGCGTTGCGCGCGATCTTGTCCATCTCGCCGTTGTCGGTGCCTTCCACCGGAAGCGGGGCCTGCGGCGCACCGTCCTTCGGCCCGCTCGGCCCGTCGGCGGCGGGCAGCCCGGCCACGCTGGTCGTCGAATAGCCGCCCAACGTGGTGGGAACACCGCTGATGACCTGAGAACACCCGCTGACCAGCGATGCGCAGGTGAATGCCGAGATCACGGCACCGAGGATCCGCCTCCGCCGCGAACTTGCCGTCGCCACCACTCCACGCGCCCCATCTCGCCGCCGGTACCGAATTCGTTCGCACCGGGCTGGTCGCGCGGCCCGGTCGTCGCGCAGCAGCCTATCGGGTGACCGATCTTCGTCACGTCCGATCTCGGAGGCCGCCGATCAAGGAATGACAGGAAGGTTCCCACGCCCCGCCCGCCGGGCCGACGGGAGTGGCAGGAAGGTTCCCTTGCTCAGCTCACGGGCCTGGCCGCTGCGGCAGGAAGGTTCCCTTGCTCACGTCAGGCACCCGCCGGAGCCGGAGCGGACGCCCTCGCGGAAGGACGCGATCCGGTCGAAGCCGCTCATCGGGGTCCCTCCGCCGCGTGACACCGCGTCGGATTCCAGGACGATCCGCACCGCCTCGTCCAGGTCGCCGGGGGACAGGTGCGGTTGGGCTGCGGTGAACGCTCCCGTCAGGCAGGAGATCGCGGCCCCGGTCGGGCGGTGGCCGAGTTCGGTCAGCGCGGCCAGGGCGTAGCGGGAGGCGATGAGGGTGGTGACGGCCTGGTCGCCGACGTCGTCGTGGGTGCCGGCGAGCGCGGCCGGGTCCGCGGCGACCGTCGGGGGCGAGGGGCAGAAGCCGACCGGCCCGCTGGCGCCTGGGCAGCGGGCCGCGCGGGCCGGGGGAACCCATCGCCCGCCGCGTTCGGTGACGACGTCGCCGAAGTGGTCGGCGATCGCGGTCGTGTCCAGGACCGAGGCGAGGGGAGCGTTCGGGTCGGCGTCGGTCGGCTCGGCCACCTCGCTCTCGCGCACCTGGGTGCAGCCGCGCGGCCCGCTGTCGAAGCCCTGCTGGAACGCCGTCACCCGGTCGAACGCGGTGCCGTGACCGGAGGTGCCCACCGGGTCGCGGAAGACCGTGATGGCGCGCAGCGCGTCGTCGAGCCGGTCCGGGCTGGTGCGCAGGTGCGGGGCGCGGCCGTCGGAGACCCAGCGCAGGAACGATCCCGCGTAGCAGTCGGCCATCGACTCCAGCCGCAGCGGTTCGCCGTCGGCGAGCCCGGCTCGCTGCTGCACGGCGTGCCCGATCTCGTGGGAGAGGACGACCGCCACGGCCGTGTCCCCGTAGTGCTCGCGCAGCACCGGCAGCAGCGCCGCGCGGTCCCAGGCGATGGCGTCCACCGACTGGCAGTAGTAGGCGTTGCCCTCCACCTCCCGCGGGTCGGACGCGCAGGGCGGCGCGGTTCCTGTGGCGTTGTTGGTGTCGACCGAGAAGAACCCGCCGTCGAGATCCCGCCACGGGGAACCGAACGTCTCGGGGTAGGCCTGCGCCCAGTAGCGCTGCACGTCGGTGACGACGGTGGCCGCCAACCGGTCGGTGCCGCCGCCGTCGGTGCCGTGCACGAACCCCGGATCGACCGTGGGTTCCGCCACACCCGGCGGTGGCGCAGCGGGTGTGGAGCAGGCGCTGATGATCAGCGCGATGGTCACCGCGACGAGTCCGAATGCACGCACGTACCCCAGCTTCCCACCCGTCTCCGGGGTCTCGGCGGCGTCGGTGCGCGTCGCACGCGAGCGTGTCGAGCGAGATAGGGTCCGCTCCCGTGAGAGCAGTCCACCGCTTCACCGTCCGGGCCCACCTGCCCGAGCCGCTCGCCGCTCTGGGCAAGCTGGCCACCAACCTGCGCTGGGCCTGGCACCCGCCGACCCAGGACCTGTTCTCGGCGGTAGACCCGCAGGTGTGGGCGGCGGTGGGAGCCGATCCGCTGCGGATGCTGTCCGAGGTGCCCGCGGAGCGGTTGCGCCAGCTGGCCGCCGACGAGGACTTCCTGGCGCGCACCCGCGCGGTGGGCGACGACCTGCGCCGCTACCTGACGGTGCCGCGCTGGTACCAGCAGCGGCAGGACGAGGGCGCCGAACTTCCCGCCTCCATCGCCTACTTCTCGATGGAGTTCGGGCTGACCGAGGCGCTGCCGAACTACTCGGGCGGCCTGGGCGTGCTCGCGGGTGATCACCTCAAGTCCGCGTCCGACCTGGGGGTTCCCCTCATCGGCGTCGGGCTGCTGTACCGCTCGGGCTACTTCCGGCAGGGGTTGTCGTCGGAGGGCTGGCAGGTCGAGCACTACCCGGTGATCGACCCGCGCGGCCTGCCGCTGGAGGTGCTCACCGACGCCGACAACCGCCCGGTCGTGGTGGAGGTCGCGATGCCCGCGGGCCGCACGCTGCACGCGAGGGTGTGGAAGGCGCAGGTCGGGCGGGTTCCGCTGCTGCTGCTCGACAGCGATCTGCCGGACAACGACGACGACCTGCGCGGCACCACCGACCGCCTCTACGGCGGCGACGCCGAGCACAAGATCCGCCAGCAGATCCTCGCCGGCATCGGCGGGGTGCGGGCGGTGCGCGCCTACTGCCGGATCACCGGGCACCCGCAGCCCGAGGTGTTCCACACCAACGAGGGCCACGCCGGTTTTCTGGGGCTGGAGCGGATCCGCGAGCTGCAGGCCGACCCGGGGCTGGAGTTCGACCAGGCCACCGCGGCGGTGCGGGCGGGGACGGTGTTCACCACGCACACCCCGGTTCCGGCCGGGATCGACCGGTTCCCGGTGGACCTGGTGCGGCACTACTTCGACGACGGTGCTGAGCGGCCGTTGCTGCCGGGCGTGCCGTCGGAGCGGGTGCTGGCGCTGGGCGCCGAGGACAACCCGGGCATGTTCAACATGGCCCACATGGGGTTGCGGTTGGCGCAGCGCGCCAACGGGGTCTCGGAGCTGCACGGCGAAGTGATCCGCAAGATGTTCCGCAACCTGTGGCCGGGGTTCGGGGTCGAGGAGGTCCCGATCCGTTCGGTCACCAACGGTGTGCACGGGCCCACGTGGTCGGCGCGGGAGCTGGGCAAGCTGCTGGGCGAGTCCGAGATGGACAGCGGTGCCGGGTTGCGCGGGATGGAACCGGTCAGCGATTCGCTGCTGTGGGAGCTGCGGTGCTCGCTGCGGCAGCGGCTGATCGACGAGGTGCGGCGGAGGCTGCGCGTGGCCTGGAAGCAGCGCGGCGCCTCGGACCTGGAACTGGGCTGGTGCGACTCGGTTTTCGATCCCGAGGTGCTCACCATCGGTTTCGCGCGGCGGGTTCCCACCTACAAGCGCGCCACGTTGATGCTGCGCGACACCGAGCGCCTGCGGGAGTTGCTGCTGGATTCCCGGCGCCCGGTGCAGATCGTGGTGGCGGGCAAGTCCCACCCGGCGGACGAGGGCGGCAAGGCGATGATCCAGCGGATCGTGCGCTTCGCCGACAGCGCCGATGTGCGGCATCGCATCGTGTTCCTGCCGGACTACGACATGTCGCTGGCCCGCTACCTGGTGACGGGGTGCGACGTGTGGTTGAACAACCCTGTGCGTTCGTTGGAGGCGTGCGGCACGTCGGGGATGAAGGCCGCGCTCAACGGGGTGCTGAACCTGTCGGTGCGCGACGGCTGGTGGGACGAGATGTACGACGGCCGCAACGGGTGGGCGATTCCCACGGCCGACGGCGTCAGCGACCCGAACCGGCGCGATGACCTGGAGGCGGCCGCGCTCTACGAGCTGATCTCCGAGCACGTGGCGCCGATGTACTACGAGCGCAACAGCGACGGCGTGCCGGGCAAGTGGATGTCGATGGTGCGGCACACCCTGGCGACCTTGGGGCCGAGGGTGCAGGCGTCGCGGATGATCCGCGAGTACGTCGACGTGCACTACACGCCGGCTGCGCAGTCGATGCGCGCGATGTCCGCGGACGACTTCCGCGGGGCGCGGGAGATCGCCGACTACCGGGCGCGGTTGCAGGCGGCTTGGAGCCGGGTCCGGGTCGGGGACACCGAGATGTCGGTGGATCACGGGACGCCGCTGCTCGGCGGGCAGGTCACGGTGCGCGCCCGGGTGGACCTGGCCGGTCTGGACCCGTCCGACGTGGACGTCGAGGTCGTGGTGGGCCGGGTCGATGACAACGACGTCCTGCACGACTTCGTCACCGCGTCGATGAAGCCGATCGGCGAGGACCGCTACGCGGCGGCGGTGACCCTGCCGCACGCGGGCCCGGCCGGCTACAACGTGCGGGTCCTGCCGCGGCACCCGCTGCTGTCGGAACCGGCCGAGCTCGGCAAGGTGGTCCTGGCGGGCTAGGGAACCTTCATCGCACGCGGCGGATGCCGAAGGTGCCGAGGGCGAGGAAGACCAGCGCGGTGACGCACACGCCCGGCCACCCGTAGGCGCCGTAGGCGGCGCTGCCCAGGGCGGAGCCGAGGGCGCCCGCCAGGAACGTCGAGAGCATGAAGATCGTGTTCAGCCTTCCGCCTGCGGCGGGGTTGACCGACAGCGCCGCGTTCTGGTTGGCGGCCTGACCGACCTGCAGGCCGATCGGGACCGCTGCGGTGCCGATGAGGAGCGCGATCAGCGAGTTCGTGCCGAGGATCATCACGAGCGCTGCGAACGCGAGCACGCCGAGGCCCAGCGCGCCGACGAGGCGGGGGCCGCGCCGGTCGACCATCTTCCCGGCGACGGGTGCGAGCGCTGCGCTGATCAGCCCGAGGAGTCCGAAAAGTCCGGATTCGGCGACCGTGAAGCCGTGCGGTGGTGCGGTGAGCACGAGGGCGAGGGTGGTCCAGATGGCGTTGAAGGCCGCGAAACCACCGGCCTGGCGCAGGCAGGCGCGGCGAAGGCCGGGTTCGCGTCGCAGGTAGCCGGGGAGCGACCGCAACAGCGACCAGTAGTTCACCGGTTCCCGCTCGCCGTCGCCGGGCAGCGCGCGCACCGTCCACAGGCCGACGACGAGCGTCAGCGCGGCGCCGACGGCGAACACGGACCGCCACCCCATCAACCCGGCCAGCTGCCCGGACACGACGCGGGCACCCATGATCCCGGTGATCAGGCCGGCCTGGACCCAGGACATGGCGGTGCCTCGCTGCGCAGGGTCGGCCAGCTGCACGACGAGCGGGATCAGGATCTGCGGCACGACGGTGGTCACGGCCGCCAGCCCGGCGAGCACGGCCAGCACCGGCAGCGACGGTGCGAGGGAACTTCCCACCAGCAGCAGGGCGGTGAGGACGCTGAGCGTGCCGACCATCTTGCGGCGGTCGAGGCTGTCGCCGAGGGGGATGACGAACAGCAGCCCGGCGGAGTAGCCGAGCATCGCCGCGGTCACCACGATTCCCGCGCTCTGCGGCGAGGCGCCGAAGGTCTCGGCGATGGGGCCGATGATCGGCTGCGCGAGGTAGATGTTGGCGACGGTGATCCCGGCGCACAGCGCGGCGGCGAACAGCAGCGCGCGGCTGAGACGCCCGGTGTCGGGGGCGACGGCGGTCATGAGCTCTCCGCAGGGACAATGATGTAACCAACTGGTTGGTTACAGTGTGGTGGCGGCCCTCGCGCGTGTCAACCGACCGGTTGGTCACGGCGGTATGGTGCGGCTGTGTCCCGCAACGCCGAAGCCACCAAGGCCCGGATCTTCCAGGCCGCGACGACCGAGTTCGCCGCGCACGGCATCGCCGGTGCCCGGGTCGATCGCATCGCCAAGCAGGCCCAGGCCAACAAGCAGCTGATCTACGCCTACTTCGGCAGCAAGGACGCCCTGTTCACGGCCGTGCTGGAAGCGGCGATGGCCGAACTCGCCGCCGAGGTTCCCATCGACGGCGAGGACCTGCCCGGCTACGCCGACCGGCTCGCCGCCTACCACTCGGCCAACCCGCACGTCCTGCGCCTGCTCATGTGGGAGTCGCTGGAGCGCGGCGACAGCGGCGTCGTCGCCGAATCCGAACGCGTCGAGCACTACCGCCACAAGGTCGACGCCGTCCGCCGCGCCCAGCGCACCGGCGCCGTCACCGGCAATCTCGACCCGGGCGTGCTCGTCCTGCTCGCCCTCGGCGCGGTCAGCTGGCCCCTCGTCGTCCCGCAGCTGAGCCGGCTGATCCTCGGCGACACCGACGTAGACGACCTGCGCGCGGCCTCCCGCGAAGCGGTCCGCCGCCTCACCAACCCCGACTGAGCCGACGCGGTGCATGGGAACCTTTCGCTCACGCCGATGACAGGAAGGTTCCCTTGCTCACGACGCCCGGCAGGTCGGTGACAGGAAGGTTCCCTTCTTCGGCTCCACCGGGCGGGGGTGGCAGGAAGGTTCCCTGGCTCAGCTCGCCGCCGCGCCGGTCCGGAAGGTGCGCCGATAGGTCACGGGGGCGACCCCGATCGCCGCGTGCAGGTGCTGGCGCAGCGATGCGGCGGTGGCGAACCCGACCTGACCGGCGATCTGGTCGATCGACAGGTCGCTGGTCTCCAGCAGCTGTCGCGCGCGAGCCAGCCGCTGTTGCGTCAGCCACCGGCCAGGGCTGGCCCCGACCTCGTCGCGGAAGCGGCGGGCGAACGTGCGGTTGCTCATCCGCGCCTGCTCGGCCAGGTCGGCCACGGTCAACGGCCGGTGCAGGTTCTCCAGCGCCCACGCCCTGGCCGCCGCCGTGCCCTGGTCGCCCGGTTCGGGGACGGGCTGCTCGATGTACTGGGCCTGGCCGCCATCGCGGAACGGCGGCACCACGCAGCGCCGCGCCACTTGGTTGGCGATCTGGCTGCCGTGGTCGGAACGCACCAGGTGCAGGCACACGTCGATGCCGGAAGCGGCGCCGGCCGAGGTGAGCACGTCACCGTCCTCGACGAACAGCACGTCCGGGTCCAGCTGCACCGAGGGGAACAGGCGGCGGAAGTCGTCGGCCAGCAGCCAGTGGGTGGTGGCGGGCCTTCCGTCGAGCAGCCCGGCGGCGGCGAGCATGAACGCCCCGGTGCAGATGGACACGATCCGGGTCCCGGCCCTGATCGCGGTCAGGGCGCGCATCACCGGATCGGGGATTTCCGGCGAGATCAGGGCCACGTCGAACGGCGGGATGATCACGGTGTCGGCGGTGGTCAGCAGCTCCGGCCCGTGCTCGACCGAGACCATGAAGTCGGCGTTGCTGCGCACCGGGGCGCCGTCGACCGTGCAGGTCATGATCTCGTAGAGGCCGTCGGCGCTGCCGAACACGCGCTGCGGGATGCCCAGCTCGAACGGGTACACACCGTCCAGTGCGAGAACGACGACGCGATGCATGGCACGATCCTATCGAATGTTGTCCTTCCTGCCATTTCGAGATCGGTGCAGATGAGGCAGGGTGGGGGCATGAGTGAAACCATGCGTGCCATCACCCAGGACTCCTACGGCGGTCCCGAGGTGCTGCGCGAGGCGCAGTTGGACAAGCCCGAGCCGGGACCCAGCGAGGTCCTCATCCGCGTGCACGCCGCGGGCGTCAACCCCACCGACTGGAAGCACCGCGCTGGTCAGGGGTTCCTCTCCGAGCCCCCGCGCATCCTCGGCTGGGACGTCTCCGGCGTCGTCGAGGCCATCGGCACCGGCGTCACCCTGCACAAGCCCGGTGACGAGGTCTTCGGCATGCTGCCCTACCCGTTCGGCCTCGGCTCCCACGCCGAGTACGTCACCGGCCCGGCCCGGGCGTTCGCCCCGAAGCCGTCCGGGACCGACCACGTGCAGGCCGGTGCGATCCCGCTCGCCGCGCTCACCGCGTGGCAGGCCCTCAACGACACCGCGAACCTGCAGTCCGGGCAGCGGATCCTGATCCACGCGGCCGCGGGCGGCGTCGGGCACCTCGCGGTGCAGATCGCCAAGGCCAAGGGCGCCTACGTGATCGCGACCGCCAGCAAGAGCAAGCACGAGTTCCTGACCGGGCTCGGCGTCGACGAGCTCATCGACTACACCGAGACCGACTTCACCGAGGCGGTCAAGGACGTCGACGTCGTGCTCGACCCGATCGCCGCCGACTACCGCAGCCGCTCGCTGCAGGTGCTGCGCAAGGGCGGCATCCTCGTGTCGATCCTGCCCTACGACCGCGAAGAGCTCGTCGCCGAAGCCGAGGAGCTGGGCGTTCGCGCCGAGCTCATGCTCGTCGAAGCCGACCAGGCCGGCATGCAGGCCGTCCGCGAACTGGTCGAGTCGGGCAAGCTGCGCGCCGAGATCGCCGGCACCTTCCCGCTGGCCGACGCCGCCAAGGCTCACGCCCAGGGCGAGACCGGCCGCACCCAGGGCAAGCTCGTCCTGACCATCGACTGACACCCGCTCCGACCGGTGCAGGGGAACCTTCCTGTCACGCAGGTGGCAGGAAGGTTCCCCTGCTTCAGCTCACCGACAGGCGCTGGCGGGTCTCGGTGACGCGCGGCGACCACGGCGCCAGTTCCTCGGCGCGATCCAGGGCGGTGCGGGCCGCGGCGTTGTCGTGCAACGCCATGTGCGCGCGGGCGAGGGTCGCGAAGTCGTCGGCGCGGGACAGCGGCGAGTGGTTGTACTCGGCTCCGCTGGTGGCCAGCCGGACCGCGTCGTCCGCGTTGCCCTCGATCAACGCCAGCAGGCCGTTCGTGCCGTTGAGCTCGAACTCCGGATAGCCGAGCTGCACGGCGTCCTCAAGGGCCTTCTTCGCCGTCGGCAGCAGGCTTTCGGCCGGCATCTGCCCCGACTCAACGGCTTTGAAGCCCAAACCCGCCAGTCCGGCCAGCAAGTAGGCCATCTTCCGCGGCGGAACGTCGTTGTCGGACAGGAACTTCAACAGCAGCAGCACACCGGGCGCGTAGAGCCCGCGCGACTCCAGCACCGCGATCTGGCAGGACACCGTCGCGTTGATGCCGGGGAAGCGCTCGGCGAGCTCGTCGGCGCGGGCCTGCGCCACGTCGAGATCACCGGCCCGCAGCGCCTCGTAGGCGCGCGCCGCCAACGGGGCCGCGAGGAAGTCCGAACGCTCCTGCTCCGGCATGCGCGGTAACGAGAACAGCAACCAACCGGTCGAGGTCGTCAGCGGAACTCGCTTCGGCCACAGCTTGACGAGCATGAACGCGCTCATCACCAGCGCGAGACCGCGCCCGAACGCCCCGGGGACCACCAGCCACGCCACGGCCACGGCGGCGAAACCCGCCAGCGCCGAGACCAACCCGGCCAGCCAGCAGCGCAGGATCACCGGCGACCGCCACGGCCCGATCTGCGCCCGCAACGTCACCGGGAGCGCCCGGAACGTGAAAGTCGTGCTGCCGCGCCGGAACGAGGCGACCTCCCGCATCGCGCCGAAGACCACCTGCCGCACGCGCAGTCCGAACAGCACCGATCCCAGGAGCAACCCGATCTGCGTGGCCACCGGCAGCAGGATCGCTCCCACCACACCGCCCGCCCAACCGGCCGCGACACCGGCGACACCGGTCCCCAGGACCAGCTCGACCACCGCTAGGACAACCGCGCCCACCACGGTGACCAGCACCCACGGGCGTAACAAGAGGCTCTGCGCTCGCACAAGGCCCGGAGCCTACGGGACCCGCGCCCACCGGGGAGGCGCTTT
This sequence comes from Saccharopolyspora ipomoeae, assembly GCF_029952525.1. GTDB lineage: Bacteria > Actinomycetota > Actinomycetes > Mycobacteriales > Pseudonocardiaceae > Saccharopolyspora > Saccharopolyspora ipomoeae. The sequence goes on along the minus strand of NZ_JASAOF010000003.1, from coordinate 406,852 downwards.
GCTCGCGCTCCTGCGCCCGCAGGGCCGTGAAGTGAGCAAGGGAACCTTCCTGTCATCCACGCCGCCGGTCGGTGACAGGAAGGTTCCCTTGCTCAGGTCAGGCGATGGCGGCGGTGGTGGGAAGGCCCGCTCGCTTCCACGCGTGGAAGCCGCCTGCCAGGTCGGTGGCTCTGGTGAGACCGAGTTCCTGGGCTTGGGCGGCGGCGAGGCTGGAGGCGTAGCCCTCGTTGCAGATCAGCACGACCGGGCGCTGCGGGTGCAGGCCGGTGAGGCGGTGCGGGCCGGCCGGGTCGAGACGCCATTCCAGGACGATGCGTTCCACCGTGAGCGCTCCCGGGATCTCGCCATGCCTGAGCCGGTCGGACTCCGGTCGGATGTCGATGATCAGCCCGCCGTCTCGCTGGATCTCGAACGCTTCCTGCGGGCTGACGCGGGCGAGTTTCTCGCGGGATTCGGCCAGCAGGTGCTCGATCCCGTACGGGCCGAGGCCGATGGACTCGGTGCGGGGTTCGGGGACGGTCATCGGGTTCCCTCGATTCGCTGCGGCGGGACTGCGGGGATCTCGGCGAGGTCGGCGTAGTAGTTCACCGGAAGCAGCGGCGGCGAATAGGCGTGCACGCTGGCCGAGTTGACCGAGCTGACGTTGGTGACCTGGTGCGCGCGGCCGGGGCCGAAGCCGATCCCGGTGCCGAGGTCGTGGTGCTGGGTGCGGACCGGGCCGCTCGGGTAGCGGTAGTCCTCGCGCAGCGCGCCGAACAGGACCGAGAACGAACCGGAGGCGCCACCGTGGTCGTGGGCAGGTGTTCCCTGGCCGGGTGCCCACGACAGCAGCCACAGCTCGACCCCGGCGGTGAGGGCGAGTTTGGCCCACCACCGCTCCTGCTCGTCGACGCGCACGATGTTCATCAGGTCGGAGGTCAGCTCTCCTGCGACCAGTCCGGTGAGGTCGCGGAGTTCGCGCGCGCTCCAGTGGAGGTGGTCCGGGCGGATCAGGTCGCGCAGCAGCGGTTGGTTCAGCGACGGGTGCAGTTCGGCGTCGCCGGGCGCGGGCACCGGTGCGGTCGGGGTGTAGGCGGACAGCGGGGCGGACGGGTTCTCGGGCTGCGTGATGCTCATGGTGTCTCCAGGTGTGTTGCGGTGTGGCACCGGCACGACACACCTCTCCCCGGGACAGGGGAGTTCCTCGAAGAAGAGACAGGTGTTGTGACGATTCGTCGTGCCGCGATGACGTCGGGAAGCGGGAGTGGTCCCTCGGACCGCTTTCAGCGACAGGCGGAGGCGACGACCCGGAACAGGTCGATCACGCGATCGCGGGTGAGAAACGAATCGGACACGCCGCTGATCCTGGCACCGGGCCGCCGCCGGGACCAGGGCTCCCGGGATGTGGACGACCTGGATGCGCAGGGATGATCAGGTTCACCCGGGCGGGCGAGTGGTCAGCGGCATCCCGCTCGCAGGCGGTGCGGTTGCGGCGGGAAGAATGTCCCCCGGGAGGGGATCCGCCGGAACCTGCGGCGGTCCCGCGACGAAGACGAACGCCGAGTGCGCGCCTGGTTGCGCCGCCGCGGTCAGTCACGGCTGGGAGGTAGACGTGGACGACCTGGTCATCCAGATGGATGGCGTCGGTGTCCGGCGGGGCAAGACGACGCTGCTGGCCGACGTGAACTGGTCGGTCGAACTCGACGAGCGCTGGGTCGTGCTGGGCCCCAACGGGGCCGGCAAGACGACGCTGCTGAAGATGGCCAGCACCGAGATGCACCCGACCACCGGCACCGTCGACGTGCTGGGCGAGCGGCTCGGCAAGACCAACGTGTTCGACATCCGCCCGCTGATCGGGTTGTGCTCGGGTGCGCTTGTCAACCGCGTTCCCGGCGACGAGATCGTCCGCGACGTCGTGGTCAGCGCCGGGTATTCGGTGTTCGGCCGGTGGCGCGAGGAGTACGACGACCTCGACACCGATCGCGCGGTGGAACTGCTGGAGCTGCTCGGTGTCGCGCACCTCGCCGACCGCGAGTTCGGCACCCTGTCCGAGGGCGAGCGCAAGCGGGCCATGATCTCCCGCGCGCTGATGACCGACCCCGAGCTGCTGCTGCTCGACGAGCCCGCCGCCGGGCTGGACCTCGGTGGCCGCGAAGACCTCGTCAGTCGGCTGTCGACCCTGGCGCTGGACCCGGACGCTCCCGCATCGGTGCTGGTCACCCACCACGTCGAGGAGATCCCGCCCGGTTTCACGCACTGCCTGCTGCTGCGGGAGGGCAGCATCGTCGCGCAGGGGTTGCTCGAGGACGTGCTCACCGAGGACAACCTGTCCAAGACCTTCGACCAGAACCTCGAACTGCAGCGCGCCGGAGACCGCTACTTCGCCCGACGCAGGCCCTGACCAGCAGGGGAAGCGTCCGGTTCCGGCCGGTGCCGCGGCGGGTTGAGATCGGTGACACAGCAGATTTCGGGTGGGGCGCGATAGCCTCCCCGCGGCAAGCGGTGGTTCGACGAGGAGGTTGCTGCGTGGGCGAGTTCGTCAGGCTTGAGGTCGAAGGTGCGATCGGCACGATCCGGCTGGATCGGCCGAAGATGAACGCGCTGAACAGGCAGATCGAGACCGAGCTGCGCGACGTGGCGATCGAGGCCGCCGAGCGCGACGACATCCGTGCCGTGATCGTCTACGGCGGGGAGAAGGTCTTCGCCGCGGGCGCGGACATCAAGGAGATGGCCGACATGTCCTACGCGGACATGGCCGGCAAGGAGCAGCGCGGGCTCTCCGACGCGATGAGCCAGGTCGCGGCCATCCCGAAGCCCACGGTCGCGGCGCTCACCGGCTACGCGCTGGGCGGCGGTTTCGAGCTGGCGCTGTCCTGCGACCGGCGCATCGCCGCGGACGACATCAAGGTCGGCCAGCCGGAGATCCTGCTCGGCGTCATCCCGGGCGCCGGTGGCACGCAGCGGTTGGCGCGGCTGATCGGGCCGAGCAAGGCCAAGGACATCATCTACACCGGCCGGTTCGTCGAGGCGCAGGAGGCGCTGTCGCTGGGCATGGTCGACGAGATCGTGCCCTCCGCCGAGGTCTACGAGACGGCGAAGCGCTGGGCCGAGCAGTTCACCGGTGGCGCGGCGCGTGCCCTGGCGGCGGCGAAGGCCGCGATCGACGGTGGTCTCGACGTGGACCTGGACAACGGTCTGAAGCTCGAAACGCACCTGTTCGCCGGTACTTTCGCGACCGAGGACCAGACGATCGGCATGCGGTCGTTCATCGAGAACGGTCCCGGCAAGGCGAAGTTCACCGGGCGCTGACCCGGCAGGAAGCAGCGGAAGCGGTCGTGACGAGCACACCCCACCACCCGGTCCCCGGTTCGCGCCGGTCGCGCGCCTCGGGTGCGCGCTAGGAGGCGGTGGTGGGGTACTCGTTCGACCTCGACGACGTGCTGTTCCTGCGCTCGGCGGAGGGGTGCGCGGCCGTCGCCGAGCTGTCCGGGCTCGCGCTCACCGGCAAGTCCCGGTTGTTCGACGTCGCCGCGGCGCGGCGACTGGTGGGCGAGCGGTTCGCGGCAGCGGCTCTGGAAACCGCGGTGCTGCGCCGCAAAGCCGAGTCCAAGTTGGACGGTGGCGGCGACTGGTTGTTCACCGATTCCGCGTTGCAGCAGGCCACCGCGAGCGTCGTCGCCCGGCACCGAGCTCAGCGCCTTGCCGGACGCGATGTGCACGACGTGACCTGCTCGATCGGCGCCGACCTGGCCGCGGTAGCGGCGGTCGCGCGGCGCAGCGTCGGCTCCGACGTGGACCGGGTTCGGCTGCTCATGGCCCGCCACAACCTGGCTGCGGCCGGTCTCGACGCGGCGGTCGTGGAGGCCGACGCCCTGCGCCCGGTCACCCGCGACACCGTGGTGGTGGCCGATCCGGCGCGCCGCGACGAAGGCGGTAGGCGGCGCTGGGACCCCGCCGATCTGGTGCCCCCGCTGGACGAGCTCGTGGGCGTCTACGCGGGCCGCGACCTGGTGATCAAGTGCGCCCCGGGCTTGGACTTCGCGGCGGTGCCCGACGACGTCGAGGCCGAGGTGATCTCGCTCGACGGCGGTGTGCGGGAGGCCGCGCTGTGGTTCGGTTCGCTCGCGGACCCGACCGCGCGCCGCCGGGCGAGCGTGCTGCGCTCGGACGGCAGCGCGTGGACCATCACCGATGCCGAGTCCGACGACTGCCCGGCCGAGGACGTCCGCGAGTGGATCGTCGACCCCGATGGCGCGGTGGTGCGCGCAGGCCTGGTCCGCCACTACGCGGCGCGGCACGGGCTGGTGCAGCTCGATCCGCGCATCGCCTACCTCACCGGCGACGTCCCGCCGCCCGGGGTGCGGGCGTTCCGGGTCGTCGAGCACGGCCGGTTCAACGAGAAGGCTCTGCGCACGCTGCTGCGCAAGCACGACGTGGGCCGGTTGGAGATCCTCGTGCGCGGTGTCGACGTGGATCCCGACGCGTTGCGGCGCAGGCTCAAGCCCAAGGGTTCGCAGGAGGCCAGCGTCGTGATCACCAGGGTCGGTGACCAGGCGGTGGCCTACCTGTGCCGGGCGGAGCGCACCTGAACGACCACGCCCCCACGGTTGGTGATGTGCGTCACTGATCGGGTGCCGGTTGTGAGCACGGCGAAATTGGGAGGCAGCGCCGCCGACGCCTTCTCTATGCTTGTGCGGAGTATGGGTACGTCGTCTGTGAAATCTCCGCTCGCTGATCTGCGGGAACGTTTGCCCGAGCTGATGCTGCAGGACCAGCGTCGGCTGCGCCGTCGCATCGAGGGTGCCCGCAAGATCCGCGATCCCGAGGCCCTGAAGTCGGTCACCGCGGAGATCGCCGGCGACGTCGAGACCGCCGAGCTGCGGGTGCAGAACCGCCGCGACGCCCGTCCCGAGATCACCTACCCGGAGAGCCTGCCGGTCAGCCAGCGCCGGGACGACCTGCTCGAAGCCATCCGGGACAACCAGGTCGTCATCGTCGCCGGGGAGACCGGTTCCGGGAAGACCACGCAGCTGCCCAAGATGTGCATGGAGCTCGGTCGCGGCGTCCACGGCGTCATCGGGCACACCCAGCCGCGCAGGCTCGCGGCGCGCACGGTGGCCGAACGCGTCGCCGAGGAACTGGGCACCGAGATCGGGGGAGCCATCGGCTACCAGGTGCGCTTCACCGAGCGCACCGGCGACGACACGCTGGTCAAGCTGATGACCGACGGCATCCTGCTCGCCGAGATCCAGCACGACCGGCTGCTGCGCCGCTACGACACCCTGATCATCGACGAGGCCCACGAGCGCAGCCTCAACATCGACTTCATCCTCGGCTACCTCAAGCAGCTGCTGCCGCGCCGTCCCGACCTCAAGGTCATCATCACCTCGGCGACGATCGACCCGGAGCGGTTCTCCCGGCACTTCGACGACGCACCGGTCATCGAGGTCTCCGGACGCACCTACCCCGTGGAGGTGCGCTACCGACCGCTGCTGGAGGACTCCGACGATCCGGAGGACCCCACGACCGAGGTGCGCGACCAGCCGCAGGCCATCTGCGACGCGGTGGGCGAGCTGTCCGCCGAGGGACCCGGCGACATCCTGGTGTTCCTCAGCGGCGAGCGGGAGATCCGCGACGCCGCCGACGCCCTCGGCCAGCTCAACCTCCGCGACACCGAGATCCTCCCGCTGTTCGCGCGGTTGAGCGCCGCCGAGCAGCACCGGGTGTTCCAGCGCCACACCGGCCGCCGGATCGTGCTGTCGACCAACGTCGCCGAGACCTCGTTGACCGTGCCCGGCATCAAGTACGTCATCGACCCCGGCACGGCGCGCATCTCCCGCTACAGCTTCCGCACCAAGGTGCAGCGGCTGCCGATCGAGCCGATCTCGCAGGCATCCGCCAACCAGCGCAAGGGCCGCTGCGGCCGCGTCTCCGAGGGCATCTGCGTCCGGCTGTACTCCGAGGACGACTTCGAGGCCCGGCCGGAGTTCACCGACCCGGAGATCCTGCGCACCCACCTGGCCTCGGTCATCCTGCAGATGACGTCGCTGGGGCTGGGCGAGATCGAGTCCTTCCCGTTCCTGGAACCACCGGACCGCAGGCAGATCACCGACGGCGTCTCCCTGCTGCACGAGCTCGGCGCGCTGGAGAGCACCAAGTCCGCCGCCGACCGCAAGCTCACCCGCATCGGCCGCAGCCTCGCCCAGCTGCCCATCGACCCGCGCCTGGCGCGGATGGTGCTGGAGGCCGAGCGCAACGGCTGCCTGCGCGAGGTGCTGGTGATCGTGGCCGCGCTGTCCATCCAGGACCCGCGGGAACGACCCGCCGAGCACCAGCAGGCCGCCGACCAGAAGCACGCGCGCTTCGTCGACAAGGACGCCGAATCCGACTTCCTCTCCTTCCTGCGGATGTGGGAGTACTTGCGGACCCAGCAGAAGGAGCTGTCCTCCAACCAGTTCCGCAAGCTCTGCCGCAACGAGTTCCTCAACTACCTGCGGGTGCGCGAGTGGCAGGACCTGTTCGGCCAGCTGCGCCAGATGGTCAAGTCGATGGGCATGACGCTGGCCGATCAGCCGGCCGACGCCACCCGCATCCACCAGTCGCTGCTGGCCGGGCTGCTCTCGCACGTCGGTCTCAAGGACGTCGAGAAGCGCAACGGCGCACAGCGTTCCGGGCCGCCCGGGCGCGGCGCCAACGAGTACCAGGGAGCCCGCAACGCCCGGTTCGCGGTGTTCCCCGGGTCGTCGTTGTTCAAGAAGCCGCCGCGCTGGGTGATGGCTGCCGAACTCGTCGAGACCTCCCGCCTGTGGGCTCGGATCGCGGCCCGCGTGGAACCGGAGTGGATCGAGCGGCTCGCCGAGCACCTGGTCAAGCGCAACTACAGCGAGCCGCACTGGGAGAAGGACCGCGCAGCCGTGGTCGCCACCGAACGCGTCACGCTCTACGGCGTTCCGCTGGTGGTCGACCGCAAGGTCAACTACGGGCGCATCGACCCCGAGGTCAGCCGCGAGCTGTTCATCCGGCACGCCCTGGTCGAGGGCGACTGGGACACCCGGCACGAGTTCTTCCGCCAGAACCGGGCGCTGCTCGACGAGGTCGGGGACCTCGAGGAGCGCGCCCGCCGCCGCGACATCCTCGTCGACGACGAGACGCTGTTCGACTTCTACGACCAGCGCATCGGCTCGGAGGTGGTCTCGGGCAGGCACTTCGACACCTGGTGGAAGAAGACCCGCCGCGACCAGCCCGACCTGCTCAACTTCGAGAAGTCGATGCTGATCAACGAGCGCTCGGCGCAGGTCAGCGATCAGGACTACCCGGACCACTGGACCTACGGCGACCACCGGCTGAAGCTGACCTACCAGTTCGAGCCGGGAGCCGACGCCGACGGCGTCACCGCGCACATCCCGCTGCAGGTGCTCAACCAGATCGACCCCGAGGGCTTCGACTGGCAGATCCCCGGCCTGCGGGAAGAGCTGGTGACCACGCTGCTCAAATCGCTGCCGAAGCAGACGCGGCGCAACTTCGTGCCCGCGCCGGACTTCGCCAAGGCCGTGCTCTCCCGCGTCGGACCGGACGACGGGCCGCTGCTGGAGACCCTGCAGCGCAGCCTCCGCCAGCTCACCGGCGTCGAGGTGCCGAGCTCGGAGTGGGACCCGGACAAGGTTCCCGACCACCTCAAGATGACCTTCCGCGTGGTGGGCCGCCGCGGCCGGAAGCTGGCCGAGTCCAAGGATCTCGACGAGCTCAAGCTGCGGCTCAAACCCAAGGTGCGCGAGGAGATCTCGGCCGCGGCCGACGACGTCGAGCAGAGCGGGTTGCGCTCCTGGAACTTCGGCGAGCTGCCGCGCACCTTCTCCCAGCAGCGCTCGGGGCACGCCGTGAAGGCCTACCCGGCGCTGGTGGACGAGGGCGAGACGGTCGCGGTGCGCATGTTCGACACCGAGCGGGAACAGCGGCGCGCGCTGTGGAACGGCACGCGCCGGTTGTTGCTGCTCAACGTGCCCTCGCCGGCCAAGTCGATCCAGCGCGGCATGACCGCGACCAGCCGCCTGGTGCTCGGCGGCAGCCAGTACGGCGATCTCGGCTCGATCCTCGACGACTGCGTGCGCTGCGCCGTGGACAAGCTGATGCTCGACAACGGCGGGCCCGTGTGGGACGGCGAGGCCTACGCCTCGCTGGAGGCGAAGGTCCGCGCCGGTCTGGGCGAGTACACCGTGGCCGTGCTGGCCGAGGTGGAGCGGGTCCTGGTGGCCGCGCAGCACGTCGAGGCGGTGCTCGCCGACCGCCCCAAGGGCGTGTCGGCGGAGTCGCTGGCCGACATCCGGGAGCAGCTGGAAGGCCTGCTGCATCCCGGCTTCGTCACCGAGACCGGCTTCGATCGGCTCCGCGACCTGGTCCGCTACCTGCGCGCGATCGAGCAGCGGCTGGACAAGGCGCAGCACCAGCCGCAGCGCGACCGGGAGTGGATGTATCAGGTGGACGAGGTTCGGCAGCGCTATCGGGATCTGCTGTCCCGGGTGCCGCAGGGGCGTTCGCCCAGCGAGGCCCTGCTCGACGTGGGGTGGATGGTCGAGGAGTTGCGCGTGAGCTTGTTCGCGCAGTCGTTGGGAACGCCGAGACCGGTATCGGTCAAGCGCGTGCACCGAGCGATGGACAAGCTCCAGGACTGAGATCGGTGAGCGGTACGGCTCGGCAATCGTCGTGGCGCGCATGATTCCCCCCGAGTGATGGTGCTGTAGATCAGCGGATGCGGAATTCGGTCCCGTGCGAGAGGTTTCGGGGCCGGTGACAACGAGTATCCGCGATCGAACGCGCGTTCGCACCACTCAAAAGGGTGGAAGAGCAAGGGAAAAACAGGCGAAACTGCGAGACGGCGAGCGAAAAGGTCGTCTCGTGAAAGGAATTCGCTCTTCGGTGGTCGCTGCGTCGCCGAGGCGAGTCCGGTCCCCGCACCGGACTTCGCGGCGGGGCGAGCGCCTCAGGGGTTGGCGGGCGAGACCGCGATGCCGAGCGCTCCCGGGCCCGTGTGCGCTCCGATGATCGCGCTGGTCTCCTCCAGCGTGACCCGGCGCACCTGCGGCAGCCGCGAGCAGAGCGCGTCGAGGACCTCCTTGGCGCGGTCGGCGGCCTCGAAGTGCTCCACGCCCACGTCGACCGGGCCTCGGCCGGCCCGCTCCACGGCGGTGGCGATGGCCTTGCGCAGCGCGCGCTCCTCGCCGATGCCCTTGGCCAGCTGGTCGATCACGCCGTCCTTCATGATCAGCACCGGTTTGATCGACAGCGCTTGGCCGACCCACGCCTGAGCGCGGCCGATCCGGCCGCTGCGCTGCAGGTATTCGAGGGTGTCGACGTAGAGCAGCTGCGTGGTGCTGCGCAGCCGGTGCTCCAGGACGTTCATCACGCCGTGCGGCGTGGCGCCGGCCGCGGCGGCCTCGGCCGCGGCGATCACCGGGAATCCGAGGCTCAGCCCGGTCAGGCGCGCGTCCACGACGTAGACCGGCACGCCGATCTCGGCCGCGGCGATGCGCGCGGATTGGCACGTTTGGGACATTCCCTCGGAAATGTGGATCGAAATGATCGCTTCGACTCCCGATGCCGCGGCATCGGCGTAATTCCAGTAGAAGGCGGGAGGAGGGGGAGGGTTGGTGGAGACCGGGACGTTGTTTCGCATTGCCTCGGCCATCTGGGGGTGCAGCACCCGTCGCTCGTCGTTCTGTTCAGCACCGACCGTCAGCTCCAACTGCACGATGGAGATTCCCAGCCGGTCGGCCACGTCGAGCGGAACGGAAGCCGTCGAATCGGTCACGATGGCGACGCGTCTTCTCATGGCGGCAAGGCTACTAATACGTAAGGTTCGTTCACATACTTTCCGGATGACCCGTTCCCGCTTTTGCGAAGGTCGATCATCTTCGTCGGGGGAGGGTGAGTACTGTCACGGGTGGGACCTGGTTGCACCCGGGCTACTGGCAAGTAACATCCTTGGTGGTTGGCATCACTGTGCTTTCCCGCTGGGGGCATGGCAAGGTCAACCTAACCCGGACGGAACGCGCCGGGTCCACAAGCAGAGCCGCTGGAGGACCAGCGAGCGTCAGTTGAGTCCGCAGGAGGTCGAAGAGGGCCCATGAACATCGTCGTCCTGGTTAAGCAGGTGCCCGACACGTATTCCGAACGGAAGCTGTCTGCTGCGGATCACACGTTGGACCGTGAAGCAGCGGACGCCGTGTTGGATGAGATCAACGAGCGCGCCGTGGAGGAGGCGCTGTTGATCAAGGAGGCTCAGGGCGGCGAAGTGACCGTCGTGTGCATGGGCCCGGATCGCGCCACGGATGCCATCCGCAAGGCGCTGTCGATGGGCGCGGACAAGGCGGTGCACCTCGCCGACGAGGCGCTGCACGGCACCGACGCGCCCGCCACCGCCAAGGCGCTGGCGAAGGTCATCGGCACCGTTGAGGGTGTCGACCTGGTCATCGCCGGCAACGAGGCGACCGACGGTCGCTCCGGTGCGGTGCCGGCCATGGTCGCCGAGGTGCTCGGCTGGCCGCAGCTGACCTTCGCGCGCAAGGTCGAGACCGATGGATCGTCGGTGAAGGTCGAGCGCGAGACCGACGCGGGCATCCTGACCGTCGAGTCGGGTCTGCCGGCTGTGGTGAGCGTGACGGAGAAGATCAACGAGCCGCGGTACCCGTCGTTCAAGGGCATCATGGCCGCGAAGAAGAAGCCGGTGAGCGCGCTGTCGCTGGCCGACGCGGGGATCGACGCCTCCGAGGTGGGTCTGGCCAACGCCGGCTCCCAGGTCGTCGAGTCCGCTCCGAAGCCGCCGAAGTCCGGCGGTGTGAAGGTCACCGACGAGGGCGAAGGCGGCGTTGGCGTCGCCGAGTTCCTGGCCGGCGAGAAGCTGCTCTGAGTCGTTCACGGTTTTCGAGGAGGCAAATTCATGGCTGAGGTTCTGGTCCTCGTCGATCACGTGGACGGCGAGGTCAAAAAGGTCACCTACGAGCTGCTGACCGCCGCGCGTCGCATCGGCGAGCCGTCGGCCGTCGTGGTCGGCGAGCCGGGCACCGCGGGCAAGCTGTCCGAGGCGCTGGGTTCCTATGGCGCGGCGAAGGTCTACGCGGCCGAGTCCGCCGAGGCCGCCGAGTTCCTGGTGACCCCGCAGGTCGACGTGCTGGCCAAGCTGGCCGGTTCGGCGTCCCCGGCGGCGGTGCTGGTTCCGGCGTCGGTCGACGGCAAGGAGATCGCCGGTCGTCTGGCGATCCGCCTGGAGGCGGGTCTGCTGTCGGAGGTCGTGGACGTCGACGGTGAGGGCGTGGCGTCGCACTCGCTGTTCGGTGGCACCTACGACGCCAAGGCGAAGGTCACCAAGGGCACCCCGGTGATCACCGTGCTGCCCGGTTCCATCGAGGCCGAGCAGGCTTCGGGTGCCGCGGCGGTCGAGCAGGTCGAGGTTCCGGCCTCCTCCGGTGCCAAGATCACCGGTCGGCAGCCGGCCGAGGCCGGCGACCGCCCCGAGCTCACCGAGGCCAGCATCGTGGTCTCCGGTGGTCGCGGTGTCGGTTCGGCCGAGCAGTTCGAGGTCGTGGAGAAGCTGGCCGACACGCTGGGTGCCGCCGTGGGTGCCTCGCGTGCCGCGGTCGACTCCGGCTACTACCCGCACCAGTTCCAGGTCGGTCAGACCGGTAAGACGGTCTCGCCGCAGCTCTACATCGCGCTGGGCATCTCCGGTGCGATCCAGCACCGGGCTGGCATGCAGACGTCGAAGACGATCGTCGCGGTGAACAAGGACCCGGAGGCGCCGATCTTCGAGATCGCCGACTACGGCGTCGTGGGCGACCTGTTCAAGGTCGCGCCGCAGCTGACCGACGAGGTCACCAAGCGCAAGGGCTGATCCCCTTCACGCAACGAGAACGGGCCGCGCTCCACCGGAGCGCGGCCCGTTCTCAGTTCAGCGCGCTTCGTCGCGCCCCTGGCAGGCGAGCTTGTCGGCGCGTTCGTTCTCCGGGTGACCGGCGTGGCCCTTCACCCACTCCCACTGGACCTCGCCGTGACGGGAGCACTCCGCGTCCAGCCGCTGCCACAGATCGGCGTTCTTGACCGGCTTCTTCGCCGATGTCATCCAGCCGTTGCGCTTCCAGCCGCGCATCCACTCGGTGATGCCCTTGAGCACGTAGGTGCTGTCGGTGTAGACGCGCACCACCGGGATCGGCCGGGTGAGGGCGGCCAGCCCCTCGATCACGGCCATCAGCTCCATCTTGTTGTTGGTCGTGGTCGGGTCTTTCCCGTAGAGCTCCCGCTCGTGATCGCCATAGCGCAGCACCACGCCCCAGCCGCCCGGGCCGGGGTTCCCGCTGCATGCGCCATCGGTGAAGAGTTCGACGCGCTCGGTCTGCATGCGCTGAATCTAGCCGCCGTCCCCGGGATGATCGGGCAGCGCCGTGCGAGGAAGGTTCCCTTCCTCACTCCGGCGCTGCTGCGGGGTGTGGTGGCAGGAAGGTTCCCATGCTCACTTCGGCGGCCGGATCGGTGACAGGGGGTTCCCGCGCGCAGGTCGGCGATCGGCTGGGTGACAGGAAAGTTCCCGTGCTCACGTCGGTGACTGGCACGAAAGTTCCCCGGCTCCCGGAAGTGGGGGACCAGCGGCGCGTAGGGCGTGCCGGCGGGTAAGATCAACATCGGGTCGAGGCCCGATGGGAAGGGTGGGCGTCCCCTCCGACGTGCTGCGATGGGCGGCATCGAGGGGTCGGATGGGCTGGCACGCACCTGGCATTCACCGAAAGTTCCGGCTCCGTGTCATCCGCTGGTGTGTTGGGCGTTCGGCGCGCGGCGATACACCTGGGACATGTCCGAGACGCAGCTGCTGGCCAGCGCCGCACCGAACGCGGCGGCCGACGCCCACTACTCGCTTCTCGTCGCTCGTGACGCCGATGAGGTCCACGCCGCACAACGCCTGCGCCACCGGGTGTTCGCGGAGGAGATGGGCGCCACGGTCAAGGGCGGGGAGCTCGGCGTCGACCAGGACTCCTTCGACGACCACTGCGACCACCTGATCGTGCGGGAGGACCGCAGCGGCGAGGTGGTCGGCACCTACCGGATGCTGCCGCCCGACCGCGCCGCCTCCGCCGGAATGCTCTACTCGGAAACCGAATTCGACCTCTCCGCCCTCGACCCGCTGCGCCCCTCCCTGGTGGAGACGGGCCGCTCGTGCGTGCACCCGGATCACCGCAACGGTGCCGTGGTGAGTCTGGTGTGGACGGGAATCGCCCGCTACATGCTGCTGCACGGGCACACCATGCTCGCCGGCTGCGCCTCGGTGCCGCTGGACGACGGTGGTGTGCAGGCCGCGCACGTGTGGCGGACGGTGTCGCAGAAGCACTACGCGCCCGAGGAGCGGCGCGTGCACCCGCACCAGCCGTGGGAGCCGGGTGAGCGCGACGAGCGCTCCACGATCCCGCCGCTGCTGCGCGGCTACCTGCGCCTGGGTGCGGAGGTGTGCGGCCCGCCCGCGCACGACCCGGACTTCGGGGTGGCGGACTTCTTCGTGCTGGTCGACCTCGAACGCGCCGATCAGAGATACATGCGGTTCTTCCTCGGAGAGGCGGCATGAACCACTCGTGGATGCCGGAGTCGCCGTGCGGGCCGGAGTGCCTCCCGCCGCGCGACCCCGGCACCGAGGTCGGCCGGCTGCGGCTGGCCTTGCGCATCGGGATCACCGTCGGGTTGCTGCTGATCGGCAGCGCGATGGTGCTGGCGCTGCCGTCCGCGCTGCGGCAGCGCGCGGTGCCCCGGTGGTTCCGGATGTTGTTGCGGGGGCTGGGCATCCGCCTGGAGGTCGACGGCACCTTGACGCCCGGTGGCGGGCTCGTGGTGTGCAACCACGTCTCGTGGCTGGATGTGGTGGCCCTTCAGGTGCTCACCCCGATGAAGATGCTGGCGAAGGTCGAGGTCCGGTCGTGGCCGGTGCTGGGTTCTCTGGCCGGGCGGATCGGGACGGTGTACATCGACCGCGACCGGTTGTCGGCCTTGCCGGGCGCGGTGGCCACGATCGCTGACGAGCTGCGGGCCGGTTCGGTGATCGGAACGTTCCCGGAAGGGACCACGTGGTGCGGTGCTGCCGGTGGGACTTTCCGTCCCGCGGTGTTCCAGGCGGCTCTGGACGCGGGTGCCCGGATGCAGCCGGTCGCGGTCCGCTTCCGCGACGGTCGCGGGAAGTTGACGACCGCGGCGGCGTTCCTGGGCGACGCGAGCCTGGCGGACTCGGTGTTCTCGGTGGCGCGCATGCGCGACCTGGTGGTGGAGGTCGTGGTCCTGCCGGAGCTCACCGGCACCGACCGCAAGACCCTCGCCCGGCAGGCCCAGGAGGCGATCACGGGAGCCACCGGCGCACGCCGCACCCACGCCGCGCCCGCCGAAGCCCTCGCCGCCTGACCCACGCACCGATCCGTACTGCCCCGGCGATGACACGGGGTCGGCCTCGACGTCAGCAACCGCGGTTTTCGATCGACGAAAACCGCGGTTTTCGACGCCGGGGCTTCGTCGGCCGGGTTGCGAGGATCGGACGGGGTCGGATGGGTGCTGCTGGTCGGGGGTCGGGGGTGGGGAATTCTCATGAGGACCGCCCCGCCCCGCAGGCCCCCGGGTGGTCGGTCGGAGGCCGGGTGCGCTGGTGGTGGCGTGTGATGCTGGTCCGGCCGGGGCGGGTCGAACCGGTCTGACCTGCGTCTTCTGTCGGACCTCGGGGGAGGTGGCGGGCGGCTTGCATTACCCTGGATGAGCGATGACTTACCTCGACCACGCCGCTACGACCCCGATGCGGCCCGCAGCGGTGGCCGCGATGAGCGAGGCGTTGACCCGGATCGGCAACGCCTCGTCCCTGCACACCTCGGGTCGGCAGGCGCGGCGGCAGGTCGAGGAGTCCCGCGAGGACATCGCCGACGCCTTGGGCGCGCGGCCCTCGGAGGTGCTGTTCACGGCCGGGGGCACCGAGAGCGACAACCTCGCGGTCAAGGGCATCTTCTGGGCGCGCCGCGCGGCCGACCCGGCGCGCCGTCGGATCCTGGCCGCCACGGTCGAGCACCACGCGGTCCTCGACGCCGTGGAGTGGCTGGCCGAGCACGAGGGCGCCGAGGTCACCTGGCTGGAGGCCGACGCGCTCGGCCGGATCACCCCCGAGGTCTTCGAGGCGGCCCTGACCAGCGATGACGATGTGGCGCTGGCGACGGTGATGTGGGCGAACAACGAGGTCGGCACGGTCAACGACATCGCCGAGCTCGCCGCCATCGCCGACCGGCACGGCATCCCCCTGCACACCGACGCGGTGCAGGCGGTGGAGACGCTGCCGGTGGACTTCGCGGCCTCGGGCGCCTCGGCGCTGACGATGACCGGCCACAAGGTCGGCGGTCCCTACGGCGCCGGTGTGCTGCTGCTGTCCCGCGACGTCAAGTGCACTCCGGTGCTGCACGGCGGCGGGCAGGAGCGCGAGGTGCGGTCCGGGACGCTGGACACCCCGAGCGTGCTGGGGCTGGCCGCGGCGGTGCGCGAAGCGGTCGCCGAGCGCGAGTCGCACGCGCCGCAGCTGACGAAGCTGCGCGACGAGCTGATCAGCGGGGTCCGGGCGGCGGTGCCGGACGTGGTGGTCAACGGCGATCCCGGGGACGGGATCATCGCGGGTGGGCCGTCGCGGCTGCCGGGCAACGCGCACTTCACGTTCCCCGGCTGCGAGGGCGACAGCCTGCTGATGCTGCTGGACGCCAAGGGCATCGAGTGCTCCACCGGATCGGCGTGCACGGCGGGCGTGTCCGAGCCCAGCCACGTGCTGCTGGCGATGGGGGCCGATCCGAAGGCCGCGCGCGGGTCGCTGCGCTTCTCCCTGGGGCACAGCTCGACCGCGGCCGATGTACAGGCACTGACCGAGGCCATCGGGCCGGTGGTGCAACGAGCGCGCAGCGCCGGGCTGGCCGGGCTGCGCCGATCTTCGGCGGCCGCGGCCGCCACGGAGGTGTGAGTCGTGCGAGTGCTGGCGGCCATGAGCGGTGGAGTGGACTCCGCGGTCGCGGCGGCCCGGGCGGTCGCCGCAGGTCACGACGTGGTCGGGGTGCACCTGGCGCTGTCGGCCAAGCCGGGGACGTTGCGCACGGGTGCGCGCGGGTGCTGCACGATCGAGGACTCGCACGACGCGCGTCGTGCCGCTGACCTGCTGGGAATCCCGTTCTACGTGTGGGACTTCGCCGAGCGCTTCACCGAGGAGGTCATCGAGACCTTCGTCGGCGAGTACGCGGCCGGCCGCACCCCGAACCCGTGCCTGACCTGCAACGAGAAGATCAAGTTCGAGGCGTTGCTGGAGAAGGCGATGGCCCTGGGCTTCGACGCGGTCTGCACCGGCCACTACGCCCGCCTGTCCACGGTGGACGGTGTTCCGGAGCTGCGCCGCAGCCGTGACGAGGGCAAGGACCAGTCGTACGTGCTGGCGTCGCTGACCTCCGAGCAGCTGCGGCACTCGATGTTCCCGCTGGGCGGGTCCCTGAAGTCCGAGGTCCGCGAGGAGGCCGCCGAGCAGGACCTGGCGGTCGCCAAGAAGCCCGACAGCCACGACATCTGCTTCATCCCGGACGGC
The DNA here is from genome assembly GCF_029952525.1 of Saccharopolyspora ipomoeae. Lineage (GTDB taxonomy): Bacteria > Actinomycetota > Actinomycetes > Mycobacteriales > Pseudonocardiaceae > Saccharopolyspora > Saccharopolyspora ipomoeae. The sequence goes on along the minus strand of NZ_JASAOF010000003.1, from coordinate 390,267 downwards.
GACACCAAGAGCTTCCTGGAGAACAAGCTCGGCCAGACCCCCGGTCAGCTGGTCGACGAGGAGACCGGTGCGGTGCTCGGCGAGCACACCGGCGTGCACGGCTTCACGATCGGCCAGCGCAAGGGCCTCGGGATCGACGCCCCCGCCCTGGACGGGAAACCGCGCTACGTGCTGTCCCTGGAACCGGTTTCGGGCACGGTGAAGGTCGGTTCCCGCGATCGCCTGGCGGTCACCGAGATCGACGCGAAGCGCCCGATCTGGCCGTCGGAGCAGCCGCTCGACGGCCCGACCGAGTGCGTCGTCCAGGTCCGCGCCCACGGCGGCACGGCCGACGCGGTCGCCGAGTTCGACGGCGAGCACCTCAAGATCCAGCTCCGCCAGGAGCTCCAGGGCGTCGCCCCGGGCCAGGCGGTCGTCCTCTACCGCCCGGACGAAGCCGGAGACCTCGTCCTCGGCAGCGGGATCATCTCGTCGACCCGTTGATGGGCGAGTTTCCCGACGAAGTCCACGCCCCCGACGGGATCGTGCCACCCTTCACGCATGGGTGTGCTTCATGTGGCCGAGGTCGGTGAAGGGGACCGAGTCGTGCTGGTGCACGGGTCCGGGACCGAAGCAGGGCAACGCGCCTTCGGGTTCGGCGCGCAACGCGAGCTGGCCGACGAGTTCCGGCTGGTGCTGCCGGACCGTCGCGGCTACGGCGGCAGCCCGGACGTCGACCGCAGCGACTACCGCCGCGACGCCGAGGACATCGCCGAGCTGTTGGGTGAGGGAGCCCATCTGCTCGGGCATTCGTCGGGCGGCGTGGTCGCGATGCTCGCCGCGCTGCGCAACCCGGAAGCGGTGCGGTCGCTGACCCTGATCGAGCCCGCCTGCTTCCAGGTTGCCGCCGACGTGCCGGTCGTGGCCGAGGCGATTCGACGCAACCGCGCCGCGCTCGCCGCGGTGCCCGCTGAGATCCCGGACGAAGATCTGGTGCGGCTCAACTACGAATCCGTCGGTTTCCCGGCGCCGGACGCCACTCCGGAGCTCGTCCGCGCCACGCGCACGGCCCTCAACGAGCTGCCGACGTGGGAAGCTCCCATTCCGGTTGAGGACTTGTCCCGGGTGAAACCGGCCTTGGTGATCACGGGAACCTGGGACGTCGCGCCGCAGGCCTACCGGGACAACGGTGGCGAACCGATCATGGAGTGCGCCCGCGTCACGGCGCAGCGGATCGGTGCCGAGCTGCTGCGTGTTCCCGGTGCTTCGCACTGGCCGCACAGCCAGCGCGCGGACGTGGTCAACGACAAGCTGCGCGGCTTCTGGCGAAGCTAGTGGTCGTCGGCCACCTCGGATCGTTTCCGTGATTCGCAGGCGGTTTCGGTGATGGTGGAAGTTTTCATGAAAACTTCGCCACCCACCCCGCTGACGATGGTGGCGTGAACGCCGCTGAGCAGGGCGTTGAGCTGGGAGAGGGTGACGACGGCTTCGGCGATCTGGTGGGCGTCGAGGCGGTCGGAGCCGGCGTCGAAGGCGAGTTCGTCGAGGAGCCACTGGGCTTGGCGGAGGCGCACGGCCAGCGCCGTGGACTGCTTGGTCATCGCGCCGGAATCCCCGCCAGGCGAAGCGCTTCCCGGTAGCAGGTCGGGCAGGTGTCCCAGAACCAGCCGAACTCGCTGTTCTCCGCGGTCAACTCCTGCCCGCACAACGTCGTGACCTCGGTCCCGGTCGGGTACGAGCGACCGTGCGGGTGCTCGTCGAGACTCGCGTGCCGCCGCCCCTCGCACGGCACCCAGTGGAACGGATACATCGGACTCCTTTCAGATTTACCGGTAAGAGTCTCCCGTCGGTACACAGCGGTGATCAATTACCCGATGGAGGGATTAATTCTGCAGGTCAGAGGGCTACTGTGATTTTCGTGGTTGGAAAATCAGAGCACACGCCAAAGGCTCGGGCGCTCGGTGCGGAACTCCGAGAATGTCGGATTGAGGCCGGTTTGACGCAGCACGAACTCGCCGCACGCATCGGCGTCAGCCATGTATCGATTTCACGGTATGAAACCGGGACGCGCTCGCCACGTCCCGAGGACGCCGCACAGCTGCTCGCAACGCTCGGGGTGGCAGGGCAGAGGTACTCGGAGCTCGTCGAGCTGGCGCGTGGTGCGGAGCAGTCGAACTGGTTGGAAACCGGAGTGAACGGTCTGCGGCGCGAGTTGATGACCGTCATCGAGTTCGAACGCATCGCCACACGAATCGTCGATGTCGAGACGAACATCGTCCCAGGACTTCTTCAGACGGCCGACTACGCGCGGGCCATCATGGGCGAGGTTCCAGGTGCGGACCTCGAAGCGCGCGTGGCGTTGCGCGTAGGGAGGGCAGCGATCCTCAACCGCAAGGGTGCTCCCAACCTTGTTGCGATCGTCTCGGAAGTCGCGCTGCGACAGCGGATCGGTGGAGCGGAGGTCATGGTCGACCAGCTCCGTCACCTGCTCAAGGCGGCAGAACTTCCGAACGTGACGATCATCGTTCTGCCTGCTGTTTCCGAGCGGTGGCATCCGGCGCATGCTGGTGCGTTCATCCTCTTCGAGTTCCCCAAGGGCGATCCGATCGTTCACCTGGAGCACTTCGCGTCTGGAGCGTTCTTGCATGCCAAAGAAGTAGCTGCGTACCGACGTGCGGTCGATACCCTTCAGGAGGTGGCGATGGATGAAGAAACCTCAGCGAGGTTGATCGCCACGATCTCCGATGAGCTGGAGGGGACATGCAGAATCGAGCGTTACCAGTCGGATGGCGAAAATCCAGTCACTCCGGGCACCAGGTGAGCTGCGTAGAGGTCGGCGCGGTCGATTCCGGTGCTGCGGTCCGGGATTCGAAGAACGTCGGCGCCGGGTACTTCACCGCATCCTCGCGGCAGTGGCGATTGTTCATCGATGCCGTGAAGTCGGATCGCTTCGACCGCTGACGTCTTCCGGCGGCAGATCGATTGCGTTGGCCGCTGTTTGGGTCTGCTGCAGGACGGTGATGCTCTTCGGGAGGTGGGGTGCGAGGCGGAGGAGTCCGTTGCGGAGGTGCAGGGACGCTCGGGTTTTCGGGATGAGGATCTTGGCGCCGTCGGGGGCGAGTTTCTGGTTCTGGCGCACGAAGTCGCGCATCCGGTTCTCGTAGCGGTCGAAGGCGAGCGAGTGGTTCCCCTCGCTGTCGCGGAGTTCGGCGGCCAGCACGTAGGCGCCCACCAGTGCGAGGCTCGATCCCTGGCCGGACAGCGGTGACGGGCAGTACCCCGCGTCGCCGAGCAGCACGGCGCGGCCGCGTGACCAGCGGTCGAGGTGGATCTGCGCGACCGAGTCGAAGTAGAAGTCCGGTGCTTCCCGGGCGGCGTTGAGCAGCTGCGGGACGATTCCTCCCATCCCGCTGAAGGCATCGTCGAGCAGGGCGAGCTGACTCGCCACGTCGCGCGGGTCGAAAGCCAACTCCGGTGAGGCGAACGAAAGGATCCCCTTCGCGCCTCGATCGGTCTGCGCGCGATAGGAGCCCGCCATCCGGCCGGGTTCGTTGAACAGCGCAGTCCAGCGGTCCAGGCCGAGGATGTTGTCCGTGCTGAAGATCGACACGTGGTAGCCGAGGTGGCGGCGGAAGTTCTCCTCCGGGCCGAAGGCGAGTCGCCGGACGTTCGAGTGCAGTCCGTCGGCGCCGACCACCAGGTCGAACTCGCGCGGCGGGTGGTGCTCGAAGGTCACCTGGACGCCGCCGGGGTGCTCGGTGAGGTCGACGATCGAATCGCCGAACAGGTGCTCGATGCCGTCGGTGCGTTCGTGGATGAGCTTGGCCAGCGTGCCGCGCATGAGCTCGACGTCGCCCTCCGCGGTGCCCAGCCGTGACATGTCGATGTCGGCGAACGAACGACCGTCGGCGCGGGTCAGGGACAGCCCGCGCATCCCGGTCCGGGCCGCGCGGATCTCGTCGAGGATGCCCATCCGCTCGGCCACCTCGATGGCCGCGCCCCGGACGTCGATGGCGTAGCCGCCGTCGCGGATCCCCGGCGCCCGCTCCACCACGGTCGGCCGGAAACCCCACTTGTCCAGCCAGAACGCCAGCGCGGGGCCGGCGATGCTCGCACCCGAGATCAGGACTGTTTTGGCCATGAACCCACGCTAGCGCGCTTACTTACCGGTCGACAAGTAGCTTACCGGTCGGCAAGCAGTAGGGTTTTCCGCTGGAGGAGGATGCCGATGCCGAGGGCCAGGGTCGACACGCGATCGGAGATCCGCGAGGTCGCCGCCGAGCTGTTCGCGCGCCAGGGGTACGACAAGACCAGCCTGCGCGAGGTCGCGGAACGTCTCGGCATCACCAAAGCCGCGCTCTACTACCACTTCCCGTCGAAGACCGACCTGATGCGCGGCATCGTGCAGCCCTTCGTCGACGACGTCGAGGTCCTGCTGGCCGAACGCGAGGCCGAGCCCCTCGACGCGGGACGGTTCCTCGCGGACTACTTCGAGATCGTGCTGCGGCACCGGAAGATCTTCGAGTTCATCGTGCGCGACGCCGGAGCGCTGGCCCAGCTGGACGTCGTGGAGCAGCTCCTGTCCTGGCGGGACCGCGTCTACGCGCTGCTGGTGGGAACCGATGCCTCACCGGCCGAGATCGCCAAGGCCACCGTCGCCGTCGGCGGGCTCCAGGACTGCGCCATGACCGACGCCCCCACCGACGACTTCCGCGACGCCGCCCTCGCAGCCGCCCGAGCAGCCCTGGCCAGCTGATTCGCCGCTGCTCCTGAACGGAAGCGCCACGGCTGCCTCCGGTGATTTCCGACAGTGGCGTGCCCCGGCGAGGAGGTGTGGCCGTCCGAGCTCGCCGGCGTCTAGTGCCGACCGGTTTGCCGGGTTAGTGTCTGGCCTCACACGATGGCGTGGGAGGACTGATGGTGGAGCTTCGGGGGAGTGCGGTCGCGGACGTGGTGCGGCGGAGCGCTGCGCGCGTGGGCGATCGGGAGGCGCTGCGGTTCGTCGATTCCGGTGGTCACGAGCGGGTCTGGAGCTACGCCGAGCTCGACGCCGCGGTCAGCCGGGCCGCCGGGTTCCTGCTGGAGGCCGGGGCGGTCAAGGGCGATCGGATCGCGGCCTACGGCAAGAACTCCGACGCCTACCTGATCGGTTTCCTGGCCTGTGCCAGGGCGGGCTTGGTGCACGTGCCGATCAACTACAACCTGACCGGAGGGGAACTCTCCTACCTCCTCGCGCAGTCGGGAAGTTCCCTCGCGCTGGTCGATCCCGCGTTGGCCGGCAACGTCGACGAGGTGCGGGAGGAAAGTTCCCTGCAGCAGGTCATCCCGCTGCGCGACGCGAAGGGATCCTTGCTGTCGCGCAGCGTTGAGGGGAACGTTCCTGCCATCGACGTCGAGGTCGCCGATGACGATCTGGTGCAGCTGCTCTACACCTCGGGCACGACGTCGCTGCCGAAGGGCGCGATGATGACGCACCGGGCGCTGCTGCACGAGTACGTTTCGTGCCTGCAGGCGCTGGACTTCGACGAGGGCGACCTGCCGCTGCACGTGATGCCGCTGTACCACTCGGCGCAGATGCACGTGTTCCTGCTGCCGCACCTGATGATCGGGGCGCGCAACCTCCTCGTCGAAGTGCCCGATCCGGCCGACATCCTGCGCCGCGTCGAGAGCGAGAAGGTGACGTCCTTCTTCGCGGCGCCGACGGTGTGGGTGGCGCTTGCCAACCACGCGGAGTTCGCGACCCGCGACCTGAAGTCCCTGCGCAAGGCCTACTACGGGGCGTCGATCATGCCCGGTCCCGTGCTGCGGCGACTCCGCGAGCAGCTCCCGGAACTGGGTTTCTACAACTGCTTCGGGCAGTCCGAGATCGCGCCGCTGGCGACCGTGCTGCGACCGGAGGAGCACGACGAGCGGCCGGACTCGGCCGGTCGGCCGGTGCTGTTCGTGGAGGCCAAGGTCGTCGACGACCAGGGCGAGGAGGTCGCGCCGGGCGAGCTCGGCGAGATCGTCTACCGCTCGCCGCAGCTGTGCACGGGGTACTGGGACAAGCCGGAGGAGACCGAGGAGGTCTTCCGCGGCGGCTGGTTCCACTCCGGTGACCTGGTGCGACGCGACGAAGCCGGGTACTGCTTCGTCGTCGACCGGATCAAGGACGTGATCAACACCGGGGGCGTGCTGGTCGCCTCCCGCGAGGTCGAGGACGCCCTCTACACGCACCCGGCGGTCGCGGAGGTCGCCGTCATCGCGGTCCCGGACCCGAAGTGGATCGAGCGGATCGCGGCCGTCGTCGTCACCAAGGCCGAGATCACCGAGCAGGAACTCCTCGACCACGCCCGAAACGCGCTGGCCGGGTTCAAGATCCCCAAGCAGATCCGCTTCGTCGACGACCTCCCTCGCAACAGTTCCGGAAAACTCCTCAAACGAGTCCTCCGCGACGAACTGGCGTGAACCGCCGGGATCACCCGAGCGGGGCAGCGAGGTGCGGCGGTCGATAATGGGACTCGTGACTGATGCTGCTTGGGGTCCGGGTGTGGCCACCGCCGTCGGGTCGCTTCCCGGGACCGATCCGGTGGAGGCGGCGCGGACCGCGGTCGGGGAACTGCCGGAGCTGATGCCGGTGCCCGAGCTGCCCGCGCGCGGGGTCGGGGCCGACATCCTCGGCCGGACCGCGGGGCTGCTGGTCGACCTGGCGGTCGAGGTCGTGCCGTCGGGGTATCGCGTGGCGAGCTCGCCCGGGATGGATCACCGGCGGGCCGTGGACCTGCTGCGCTGGGACCTCGACGCGTTGGAGCAGGCCGTCACCGAGGCCGGTGCGCCGAAGGTCGTGAAGGTGCAGGCCGCCGGGCCGTGGACGCTGGCGGCCGGGATCGAGCTGGCGCGCGGACATCGGGTGCTCACCGATCACGGCGCGCTGCGGGACTTCACCGAGTCGCTCACCGAAGGTCTCCTCGGGCACGTCGGGCAGGTCGCCGCGGGCACCGGTTCGCGTGTGCTGGTGCAGCTGGACGAGCCGTCGCTGCCCGCCGTGCTCAAGGGTGCGCTGCCCACGCCGTCCGGGTACGGCAACGTCGCGGCCGTGCCGGAGCCGGACGTGCAGCGGCTGCTCGGCGAGGTGATCGACGAGATCGGGTCGGCGACGGGGGAACCCGTCGTCGTGCACTGCTGCGCCAAGCGCCCGCCGGTGGAGTTGCTGCGCCGGGCCGGGGCCGGTGCGATCTCGCTGGACGCCTCCGGTCTGGGCGAGGTCACGGGCCGCTTCGCCGACGAGCTCGGCGAGGCGTGGGAGGAGGGCACGACGCTGTTCCTCGGGCTCGTCCCCAGCGTCGACCCCGCGGGGCAGGCGGAGCTGCGCGACATCGCGCAACCGGCGTTCGACCTCGCGACGCGCCTCGGCTTCGGCAAGAAGACCCTCGCCGAACGAGCCGTCCCCACCCCCACCTGCGGTCTCGCCGGGGCGTCCCCGGCCTGGGCCCGCCGCGCGATCTCCCTGACCAACGACCTCGCCAAGCTCTTCGCCGACGAAGCCGAATCCTGATCTCCGGTCTCACTCGGTGCTGGCGGGGAATCGCTGGGCGAACAGGGGTTCCCGGCGAACCGAAGTCCACTGTGGAGCGACGTTCGGCGCGTCCGTTTGGACCGGTTGATGTGGGCTCGTTGTCCGAATGTTTTGCGGAAATGCCCGTGGTCTGACCTTTGCGCTGGTAGGAAGAGCCCTGTGGGGAGTCATTGCGTCAGCGAGCTTGACCGCGTCGCCTGGATCGGGCGGAGCACGATCCAGGACGCGGCGTGCCTGACCCTGGTCCGCGACAGCGACCTGGGTCGGGTGGCCGCGTCGTTCGGTGCGGTCACGTCGCACGGCCGGTCACTGGACATCGACGAGTTCTGCGAAGAGGCCTTCGCCTACCAGGAGAAGCACCCGATGATCGCGCTGCGGACGGTCGGGGAGTGGACCCTGGTGGTCGAGGACAGCGGAGGGCAGGGCGTCCGGCCCGAAGTGCTGCGGCGCGTCGCGCGTCCCGAAGCGGTCTCCTGCTACTGGGACGAGGACGTGCGCACGCGGTTCGTGCACGCCGTCGACGGCGTCGTCCAGACGTCCTTCGAGGCCGTGCTCCCCGAGTACCGGGAGGGCGCCGAACCCGACGGGCTGGAGGAGCACCGCGAACACCTCCCCTGGTCGGACGGGTCCCCGGTGCAGCTGATGCTGGCGCTGGCCGGGCGGATCACCGGTGAGGTCCCCAGCGAGGAGTGGCTGACCGGAGAGTTCTGCACCTACCCGGTCGCGCCCTGGCCCGACGACCTGGTGTCGCAACCGCTGGGCGACCTCGACGGCTACCCGGCGGAGATGCTGACCGCGCTGCGCGCGGCCGGCGAGCGGGACCAGCGACGGGTGCTGCGGTCGCTGGCGCGCTACGTCGCCACCACCGCCGAATGCCTCGACCTCCCGGTCGTGCAGCACATCCTCGCCGGGAACCGGCCGCCGTGCGCGGAAGTCGACCAGACCCTGCGCGAACTCGTGTGGAGCGGGATCTGGGAGCGGCCCGCTCTCGTCAGCCGCAACCGGCTGCACGCCATGCAGGTCATCCGGCAGATCATGCACGAGGACTCCCGCCACGCACTGTCCGGCGTGCTCACCGGCGTGACGGCGGTGCGCGGTGTCGAGCCGGGGGCCATCACCGCCCTCGTGCGGGACGAGCTGCCGTGAGTTCTCTCGTCCCGCCACGCTGAGCTCGGCCGAACGGCACAATGGTTCGCATGTTCAGGTTCCTGCGCCGCCGTGATGCCGAAGCCCCCGCCCCGTCGGTCGAGGGAGGGGCGGCCGAGGGAGGGTCGGCCGAGACCGACGTGGCCGCCGAAGCGGCGGAGCGGGCGGCGGCGTTCTGGTCGTGGTGGGACGACAACCTGCCCGAGATCGCCTCGGCGCTCGGCGACAGCGAACCCCAGCGCATCGAGAACCTCGTCGCCGACGCGGTCGTCGGCGTCCACCCGGACCTGACCTTCAGCATCGAGCACGGCGAGAAGGCCGCGTTCGCGCTCGTCATCAGCAGCCAGGCCGATCCCGGGCTGCGTCCCTACACCGATGCGTGGATGGCGGCCGCGCCCGCCGCCGACACGCTGTGGGAGTACCACGACTCGGTCCCGGCCGTCCCGGACCCGACGCAGGTCACCGTCAACCTGCGCGGCGAGAAGTACCCGTTGGAGCAGGTGCGGGTGGTCGCGCAGGTCGACGAGTCCGAGGGCCTGGTCGACGTCGCCGTCTACCACCCGGGCTTCGGCGCGCTCGACGAGAACGCGCGGCGGGCCCTGACGTTCCTGCCGCTGGACGCCACGCTCGGTGAGCGGCTGGCCGCCGACCGGCTGGGGCGGGTCGAAACCGCCGAGGCCGAGCCGGAAGGGTCCATCGGCCTGCTCGAACTGCGCGAGCTGGTGCGCGAGCTGGACCGCAACGCGCGCTGAGCCGCTGCGTGCTCGTGTCGGTGCCGGTCGCTAGTCTCGGGGCGTGACCAGCAAGGACGTTGACGAGCTCAATCCCAGCGAGGACGCCGAGGGCGTGCCCGCCGACCCCGCCGCCCACGGTGCGGCCGAAGGCGTCGAGGACGTGCCGCCCGACGTGCGCGAACAGTACGCGGAACTGGCCGAGGAGGTTCGCGGCCACCAGTTCCGCTACTACGTGCTGGACTCGCCGACGATCTCCGACGGCGAGTTCGACGAGCTGTTCACGCGTCTGCAGCGGATGGAGGCCGAGCACCCGGCGCTGCAGGCGCACGACTCGCCCACGCAGGTCGTCGGCGGCACCTTCTCCACCGCGTTCACCCCGGTGGCGCACCTGGAGCGGATGCTCAGCCTGGACAACGCCTTCGACTCCGAGGAGCTGCGGGCGTGGGTCGAGCGGGTGGAGCGCGAGGTCGGCGGCGACGCGCACTACCTGTGCGAGCTCAAGATCGACGGCCTGGCGGTCAACCTGCTCTACCGCGACGGGCACCTGGAGCGGGCGCTGACCCGCGGTGACGGCCGCACCGGTGAGGACGTCACGCTCAACGTGCGCACCATGGGCGACGTGCCGGAGCAGCTGTCCGGCACCGACGAGTACCCGGTGCCGGAGCTGGTGGAGGTGCGCGGCGAGATCTTCTTCCGGGTCGACGAGTTCGCCGAGCTCAACGCCAAGCTGGTCGACGCGGGCAAGGAACCCTTCGCCAACCCGCGCAACGCCGCGGCCGGGTCGCTGCGGCAGAAGGACCCGCGGGTGAGCCGGTCCCGCCCGCTGCGGCTGATCTGCCACGGACTGGGCAGGCGCGAGGGTTTCGAGCCGGAGCGGCAGTCGGAGTCCTACGCGGCGCTGAAGGCGTGGGGGCTGCCGGTGTCCCGGCACACCGTCGTTCTGTCCACTGTGGATGAACTGATCGGCCACATCCAGCACTGGGGCAAGAACCGCGACTCCGCCGAGCACGAGATCGACGGCATCGTCATCAAGGTCGACGAGGTGCCGCTGCAGCGCAGGCTCGGCGCCACCTCCCGCGCGCCGCGCTGGGCCATCGCCTACAAGTACCCACCGGAGCAGGCCACCACGAAGCTGCTCAACATCGAGGTCAACGTCGGCCGCACCGGCCGGGTCACGCCGTACGCGGTGATGGCGCCGGTCAAGGTCGCCGGGTCGACGGTGTCGATGGCGACCCTGCACAACGCCGACGAGGTGCGGCGCAAGGGCGTGCTCATCGGCGACCGCGTCGTCATCCGCAAGGCCGGTGACGTCATCCCCGAGGTGCTGGGCCCGGTCGCCGACGTGCGCACCGGCGACGAGCGCGAGTTCGTCATGCCCGAGGCCTGCCCCGAGTGCGGGGCCCGGCTGGCGCAGCAGAAGGAGGGCGACGTCGACCTGCGCTGCCCGAACTCCCAGGGCTGCCCCGGTCAGCAGCGGGAACGGCTGTTCTACCTGGCCAGCCGCAAGGTCCTCGACATCGACGCGCTCGGCTACGAAGGGGCTTCCGCGCTGCTGAGCGCCGGTGTGCTCGGCGACGAGGGCGACCTGTTCGACCTCGACGAGGCGAAGCTGCTCAAGACCCCGCTCTACACCACCAAGGAGGGCAACCTCTCGGCCAACGGCGCGAAGTTGCTGGCGAACCTGGAGGAGGCCAAGCAGAAGCCGCTGTGGCGGGTGCTGGTGGGGCTGTCGATCCGGCACGTCGGGCCGACGGCGGCGCAGGCGCTGGCGCGGGAGTTCGTGACGCTGGAACGCATCGAGGAAGCCACCGAGGAGGAGATCGCCAACACCGACGGGGTCGGTCCGACGATCGCCACCGCCGTGCGCGAGTGGTTCGCCGTGGAGTGGCACCGCGAGATCGTGCGCAAGTGGCGCGAGGCCGGGGTGCGGATGGCCGACGAGCGCGACGAGTCGATCCCCCGGACGTTGGAGGGCATGTCGATCGTGGTCACCGGCACGCTGCAGCAGTACTCGCGGGACGAGGCCAAGGAGTCGATCATGGCTCGGGGTGGCCGGGCGGCCGGTTCGGTGTCGAAGAAGACCGCGTTCGTCGTGGTCGGCGACTCGCCGGGGTCGAAGTACGACAAGGCGATGCAGCTGAAGGTGCCGGTGCTCGACGAGGACGGGTTCACCGTGCTGCTGCAGCAGGGCCCGGAGGCCGCCACCGAGCGGGCGCTGCCGCCGGAGGAGTGAGGACACCGCTGTGCGGGGTGGCAGGATCGGTGCCATGGCAACGATTCGAGCCGCCCTGCCGGTGGAGTACGAGACGATCGGGGAGATCTCGGCCAAGGCCTACGCGGACGCGGGCAACGCGCCCGACTACTACCTGCCGGTGCTGCGCGACGCCGCCGACCGCGCAGCCAACGCCGAACTGCTGGTCGCCCTCGACGAGGGCCGTCCGGTGGGCACGGTGACCGTGATCCGTCCAGGTGATTCGTACTCGGAGATCGCGCTGCCCGGGGAGATGGAGTTCCGGATGCTCGCGGTCGATCCGTCCTCCGGCTGCCGGGGTGTGGGCCGGGAGCTCGTCGAGGCGGTCCTGGACCGGGCACGGGCCGAAGGGGTCGGGCGTGTCGTGCTGTGCGTGTCGGAGACCGCGCACCGGCCGCGTCGGCTCTACGAGCGGATGGGGTTCCAGCGGATGCCCGAGCGCGACTGGAGCCCCACCGAGGGCGTCCGCCTCCTCGGCCACAGCCTCGACCTCTGAGCGCCGAGCCGCGTGCTCAGCGGTTCTCGGGGGCGCGTGACGGTGCCAATGGTCGTTGGCAGCGGACAGTTTTAGCCATAATCACCCATGATCAATGTCCCTTTTGCCCGGTCAATTATGGCTAAAACCGTCACCAGGTGACGTACGCGCTCGACGTGACCGGCAAGACGGGGTGGGGTCAGCCGTCGAGGACGACGGAGACGATGCCCGCGAGGTGGGCGAGGCGCGCGAGTTCCGCTGCGCGGAACATGGGGCCGCCGGGGCGTCCGGCGAGCAGCACGCGATCGGGCTTGCCGATGGGGGTGGCGGCGAGCTCCGTGCCCAGCTCCTGCCAGGTCTCCGGCACCCAGGTCTCGTCGCCGTCGAGGATCGTGGCGCGCGGCAGCGGCAGCCACGGGAGTTCGAGGTAGCCCTCCTGCGGCGCGGAGGTGCTCGCGGCGAGCTGCTCGGCGCCGCCGGAGCGGTGCCCGAACACGATCGCCCAACCCGATCGGATGATCTTCGGGACGCCTTCGGCGAAGATCTGCAGGCCGCGGCCGGGCTCGGCGGCGATCTCCTCGACGAGCTCCAGCTCGCGGTGCGTGTCAAGCACGCCCGCGTAGGGGCGGACGGCGTCGACCTCGACGCCGTCGATGGACTCCGCGGCGGTGATCAGCACGTCCGGCGGGCGCCCCGAGGGCAGCTCCACCACGAGGTCGTCGATGGCCGTGCCGCCGATGCGTTCGACCACGTCGACGCTGAGGATGTCGGCACCGATCTCGCCGAGCGCGCTCGCCACCGACCCGAGATTGCCGGGTCGGTCCGGTATCTGCACCCGGATGAGGAAGGACACCGGACTCAACGCCTCCAGTTTCGTGCGCGACACCTCGCCGGCCGCGCGTTTCCTTCGCGTGCTCGTCCGCTTGCGCGGCAGCTCGTGCGAGGACAACCGCGGAGAAATTGTGTCAGACGCCGCGTAGTCATCTTGCTACAGCCGTCCGCTGTGTAGAACGACCAGGGGATTCCGGAAAGTTCCCGGGCGCGCCTCGCCAGGCACGACCCCTGCCCGGTCTGGCAGCGTGGCCGCCATAGACTGGGACGTACTCGTAAACCGGACATGACCAGGGAGCCTTCGCAGTGTCCAAGATCTCCCGCGACGAGGTCGCACACCTCGCCGGCCTGGCGCGGCTGGCCGTCACCGAGGCCGAGCTCGACACCTTCGCAGGCCAGCTCGACCAGATCCTCGACGCGGTGGCGAAGGTGGGGCAGGTCGCTGCGGACGACATCCCACCGACGTCGCACGCCGTGCCGGTGACCAACGTTTTCCGCGAGGACGAGGTCCGCCCCGGGCTGACGCGCGAGCAGGCGCTCGCCGCGGCGCCCGCGGCCGAAGAGGACCGCTTCCGCGTTCCCCGCATCCTGACTGAGGAGGCCTGATGAGCCTGACCGGGCTGACCGCGTCCGAGCTGGCCGCCAAGCTGGCGGCAGGGGAGGTCACGTCGGTCGAGGTGACGCAGGCGCACCTGGACCGCATCGCCGCCGTGGACCCGCTGGTCCACGCGTTCCTGCACGTCGACGCCGAGGGCGCCCTCGCCGCCGCCCGCCAGGCCGACGAGGACCGGGCCGCGGGCAAGGCGGCCTCGCCGCTGGCCGGTGTGCCGCTGGCGCTCAAGGACGTGCTGACCACCACCGACATGCCCACCACCGTCGGCTCCAAGATGCTCGAGGGCTGGATGGCGCCGTACGACTCGACGGTGACGCGCAAGTTGCGCGAGGCCGGTGTGGTCGTGCTGGGCAAGACCAACATGGACGAGTTCGCGATGGGCTCGTCCACCGAGAACTCCGCCTACGGCCCGACCCGCAACCCGTGGGACACCGACCGCATCCCGGGCGGTTCGGGCGGCGGTTCCTCGGCGGCGCTGGCCGCGTTCGAGGCACCCCTGGCCATCGGCACCGACACCGGCGGCTCCATCCGCCAGCCGGGCGCGGTGACCGGCACCGTGGGCGTCAAGCCCACCTACGGCGGGGTGTCCCGCTACGGCCTGGTGGCGTTCTCCTCGTCGCTGGACCAGCCGGGCCCGTGCGCGCGGACGGTGCTGGACGCGGCGCTGCTGCACGAGGTCATCGCCGGGCACGACCCGATGGACTCCACCTCCATCGACCAGCCGGTGCCGCAGGTCGTCGAGGCCGCCAAGCAGGGCGCCAGCGGTGACCTGACCGGCGTGAAGATCGGCGTGGTCCGCGAGTTCTCCGGCGACGGCTACCAGCCGGGCGTGCAGCGGGCGTTCGACGCCGCCGTCGCGCAGCTGTCGAAGCTGGGCGCCGAGGTCGTCGAGGTCTCCTGCCCGCACTTCGACTACGCGCTGGGCGCCTACTACCTGATCGCGCCGAGCGAGTGCTCGTCGAACCTGGCCCGCTTCGACTCGATGCGCTACGGCCTGCGCGTCGGCGACGACGGCGAGCACAGCGCCGAGCAGGTCATGTCGATGACCCGCGAGGCCGGCTTCGGCCCCGAGGTCAAGCGCCGCATCATGCTCGGCACCTACGCGCTGTCCTCGGGCTACTACGACGCCTACTACGGCCAGGCGCAGAAGGTGCGGACGCTGATCACCCGCGACTTCACCGCCGCGTTCGAGCAGGTCGACGTGCTGGTCTCGCCCACCACCCCGACCACCGCGTTCAAGATCGGCGAGCGGGTCGACGACCCGATGGCGATGTACCTCGCCGACCTGTGCACGATCCCGTCGAACCTGGCGGGCAACGCCGCCATGAGCCTGCCCTGCGGTCTGTCCGATGAGGACGGTCTGCCGGTGGGTCTGCAGATCATGGCCCCGGCGATGGCCGACGACCGGCTCTACCGGGTCGGCGCGGCCTACGAGGTCGCCCGCGACGCCGAGCAGGGCGGTCCGCTGATCAACCGTGTCCCGAAGCTGGAGGCGGCGGTATGAGTCGCTCCCACGCCACCGATGCAGGAGGTCGCAAGGTGAACCCGAAGTTGAAGGCCGCGTTCCAGCTCGCTTCCGTGGTCTCGGCGGCCTTCGGGCTGAAGGCCAGCTACAAGGCGGCCCGCGAGAACAACGACAAGCTCGAACTGGCCGACGTCATCATCACGGCGCTCGGTCTGATCACGGGTACCGCTCTGGCGGTGCGCGCGCTGCGCAAGGGGAGTGACGAGGAGTGACCGCCGTCGCCGAGATCATGGACTACGACGAGGTCCTGGCCCGGTTCGACCCGGTGCTGGGCCTCGAGGTCCACGTCGAGCTCTCCACCAAGACCAAGATGTTCTGCGGCTGCGCCAACGCGTTCGGCGCCGAGCCCAACACCCAGGTCTGCCCGGTGTGCCTGGGCCTGCCGGGTGCGCTGCCCGCGGTCAACGGCAAGGCCGTCGAGGCCGCGATCCGGATCGGCCTGGCGCTGAACTGCCAGGTCGCCGAGTGGTGCCGGTTCGCCCGGAAGAACTACTTCTACCCGGACATGCCGAAGAACTTCCAGACCTCGCAGTACGACGAGCCGATCGTCTTCGACGGTCACCTCGACGTGGTGCTCGACGACGGCGAGACCTTCCGCGTCGACATCGAGCGGGCGCACATGGAGGAGGACACCGGCAAGTCGCTGCACATGGGCGGTGCCACCGGTCGCATCCACGGCGCCGACTACTCGCTGCTGGACTACAACCGGGCCGGCGTGCCGCTGATCGAGATCGTCACCAAGCCGATCACCGGTGCCGGTGAGCGCGCCCCCGAGGTCGCCCGCGCCTACGTGGCCGCGCTGCGCGACCTGCTGCGGGCGCTGAACGTCTCCGACGTGCGCATGGACCAGGGCTCGCTGCGCTGCGACGCGAACGTCTCGCTGATGCCCAAGGGCACCACCGAGTTCGGCACGCGCACCGAGACCAAGAACGTCAACTCGCTGCGCAGCGTCGAGCGCGCGGTGCGCTACGAGATGCAGCGGCACGCGGCGGTGCTGACCTCCGGCGGGTCGATCCTGCAGGAGACGCGGCACTTCGACGAGTCCAGCGGGTCCACCTCGGCCGGTCGGCCGAAGGAGACCTCGGAGGACTACCGGTACTTCCCGGAGCCGGACCTGGTTCCGATCGCGCCGTCGCGCGAGTGGGTCGACGAGCTCTCCAAGACGCTGCCCGAGCTGCCGTGGGAGCGCCGCAAGCGCGCCCAGGAGGAGTGGGGCCTGTCCGACGAGGAGCTGCGCGACCTGGTCAACGCCGGGGCGCTGGAGCTGATCGCCGAGACCGTCGAGGCCGGTGCCGCGCCGGGCGACGCCCGCTCCTGGTGGGTGGCGTACCTGTCGCAGCAGGCCAACACCCGCGGTGTCGAGCTCGCCGACCTGGCGATCACGCCGAAGCAGGTGGCCCGGGTCGCGGCGCTGGTCGGCGAGGGCAAGCTGACCAACAAGCTGGCCCGCCAGGTCGTCGACGGCGTCCTCGACGGCGAGGGCGAGCCGGACGAGGTCGTCGCCGCCCGCGGTCTGGAGGTCGTCTCGGACGACTCGGCGCTGCAGAAGGCGATCGACGAGGCGCTGGCGGCGCAGCCGGACATCGCGGAGAAGATCCGCGGCGGCAAGGTCCAGGCCGCCGGTGCGGTGGTCGGCTCGGTCATGAAGGCCACCAAGGGCCAGGCCGACGCCAAGCGAGTCCGCGAACTCGTCCTCAAGGCCTGCGGCCAGTAACCCACCCGCACGTCCCCGAAGAGCCCCCGGCTTGAAGCCGGGGGCTCCTCGTCGTCTCGGGGCCTTTTTGGGGAGGGACAGTTTTCATGAAAACCTCCTCACACCGGGGGAGACGAAGTTTTCATGAAAACTTCCCCCTCCCTCAAGTGACGAAGGTTCCCTCGGGGTCTCGGTTCCTCACGGGGGTGAGGTTTTCATGAAAACTGTCCCGTCCCGTGTGGAGTGCAGTTTTCATGAAAACTGCGCGTTCTCCGGGGTGGGGATCGGATTTTCCGGGGGTCAGCGGATGTGGGCGATGTAGCCGTCGGGGCGGATCAGGACCTCGGTGCCCTCGGTGACGTCGTAGGTCGTGTAGGCGTCGACGTCGGTGAGGGAACCTTCCTGCCGGTTCTCGCGGCGGGTGATGTGCAGGGGCCGCACCTGGGGTGAGTGCTGGGGAACCTTCCTGTCGAAGCACAGCAGCGTCCAGTGGGTTCCGCGCAGCAGGTCGAAGAGGCCGACCGTCTCGCCGTCGGGGGTGCGCAGCAGGGCGCCGGGGGCGCGGTCGCCTGCTCGGACCCGGCCGGGTTCCGGGCGCTCGTCGGTGGTGAGGGGACCGTTGCGGTAGCCGATTCCGAGCTGGTTGGTCGCGGCGCCGCGCCGCAGTGCGTCAGAAGTTCCCCGCAGGGTCTTGTCCAGCAGGTCCGCGCTGAGCCCGAGCACGCTCGCGGCGACCGGGCGGCGCTCGGCGTCGTAGCTGTCGAGCAGTTCGGGGGAGCCGTCGGCGAGCTTCCAGCCCAGGTTGTAGGCGTCCTGCACGCTCGTGTTGAGCCCTTGACCGCCGGTCGGCGGGTGCGTGTGCGCGGCGTCCCCGGCGAGGAACACGCGGCCCGAGCGGAAGGTCTCGGCCAGTCGTGAGTTCGGTCGCCAGATCGTCGACCACGTCAACTCCCGGATCCGCACGTGCGAAGCGCCGAAGTGGTCCAGCAGGCCCTGCACGTGGGAGGAATCTTCCCGGGCCTCGTGGGTGGAGGGAGGCCTTGCTGCGCACGGCAGCACATCGGTTCCCGCGAGGGGTGTGAGGCTGACGCCGTGGCCGGGTTCGGTGGCGGATTGGAAGTGGTGGGCGAGCTCGGGGTGGTCGAGGCCGGTCACCCGGGCGTCGAAGAGGACGAGCTTGGTGGCCTCGTCGGTGTCGCCGAGGAACTCGACGCCGAGCCGCTTGCGGACGGTGCTGCGGCCGCCGTCGGCTCCGACGAGGTACTCGGCGCGCACGTCGCCGCTGGTCAGCGTGGCCGTCACGGAGTCGTCGTCCTGCCGCAGGCTCTGCAGGGCGTTGCCGCGCTCGACCTTCACGCCGAGGTCGGCGAGGCGGTCGCGGAGGATCTCCTCGGTGCGCCACTGGGGAACCATCCACCCGTTCGGATGCGGCACCTGCGGGCTGGGTTCGACGTGCTCGGCCATGCGGACCTCGCCGGTGGGCACGCCGTCGGTGTAGGTGCGGAAGGGCGGTGGGAGAAATCCGGCCGCCACGATCTCGTCGATCACGCCCAGGTCGTCGAAGACCTCCAGGGTGCGCGGTTGGAGGCCATCACCGCGCGATCCGGGCAAGGGCTCCTCCCTGGCATCCACGATCCGGCAGGGCACGCCGCGACGGGCCAGTTCGATGGCCAGCGTCAGCCCGGCGGGGCCGGCGCCGGCGATCAGCACTCGGGTGTCCATCAGCACTCCTTGGTGAACTGAGATTCAGTGAATATGAATTCAGTGAACCGCTTGCTAGGTTTCCCGTCAAGCGGCGAGGGAGGAGAAGCGATGCCGGGAAGCATCCGCAAGGCGCAAGCGGCCGAAACCGAGGCGGCGCTCAAGACCGCGGCCGGGCGCGTCTTCGACCGGCAGGGCTACCTCAACACCAAGATCACCGACATCACCGCCGAAGCGGGCCGGTCCGCCGGGTCCTTCTACAACCACTTCAGGAGCAAGGAAGAACTCCTCGAATCACTGCTCGCCGACCTGCTGGAGGCCGGGGACCAGGACGTGCTCACCTCCGAGGAGCACTCGGCGGACCTGCGCGACCGCGCCGCCATCCGCTGGCACGTCGCCCAGTACTGGGGCTTCTTCCGCGAGCACCGGGCCGTGCTCATCGCGCTGCGCCAGGCCGCCTTGATCGACCAGCGCTTCGCCGACCGCGCCGCCGAGCTCCTCGAACCCGACGTGCACCACCTCGCCGACCACCTGGCGCACTGCGAACGGCCCGAGGCCACGGCGCTGGCCATCGCCGGGCTCTGCCAGCAGTTCGCCCACACCAAGCTCGTCGAGGAACAGCCCCTGCTCGCCGCGCTCACCGACGAGGACGCGATCGACCTGCTCACGGGCATGATCGACCGAGGCATCAACGGGTAGGGGCTGTTCGCGCACGCGGGGAGCCGCATTCCACCACCTGAGCAACCGCCGCCGGTCAGGTTCCGCCACCCGCACCGCCGAGCAGCGCGACCACGGACCGGTCCTCAGTCCTTGCCCGCGGTTCCGCCGGTCGGGGGTTCCAGGCGGAGGACCCGGTCGTCGCTGGGGACCGGGCGGTCGCCGTCGCGGTTGGTGGTGCCGAGCCAGACCAGGCCGTCCGGCGCCAGGGCCGCGGTGGCGAAGCGGCCGTAGCGGTTCTCCAGGACCTTGGTGGGCTGACCGGTGAAGCTGCCGTCCGGAGCCGGGTGCAGCGTGTAGAGCGCGGAGGCGTCGCGCAGCGCCACGATCACCGTCGACGGGTCCGCCGCGCAGCCCGACACGCCCGGCCGGTCCGACCAGGTCCACGCCGGATCGCCCAGCGGCTCACCGAACTTCACCCGGTGCAGGGCGTCCTGGCCGCCGTTGCGGTCGGTCACCCAGAACATGTCGAGCGCGGCCGTGCCGCAGAGGCCGGTCGGCTCGTTCAGCCCCGAGGTCACCACCGGCGAGTCCTGCTTCGGGTTGCCCTCGGCCGGCTTCCCGAAACCGTCGATGCGCAGCAGCTTCCCGGCCAGCGACGTCGGGTCGGCCGCGTTGCCCGGGTCACCGGCGCTGCCCGTGGCCACCAGCAGGGCGCCCTTGCCGTCGTCGAGCAGCGCGCCCGAGTTGCCGGTGGAGCCCTTCGGGATGCCGGTCAGCACCGGTTTCGGCCGATCGCCGCTGGCCACGCGCACGACCTGGTTGTCCGAACCGGTGGTGATGTAGGCGTAGAAGAGCTCGTCCTCGTGGTAGGTCGGCGACAGCGCGAGACCGGTGAGGCCGCCGCCGCTGCTGGAGTCCACCGGAATCCGGGCCAGCTCAACGGGTTCCGCGCCCTTCTGCACGCGCAGCACGCGGCCCGTGGTGCGCTCGCCGACGAGCGCGCTCTGCCCGTCCGGCAGCACCGCGATCGCCCCGACCGGGTCCAGGCAGGTCGTGATCACCGCCGGGTCGGGGTCCTCGCAGCCCACCGCCTGCGGGGGCTGCTGCGGTTGCGGCGCTCCGGGCGCCTCCGACGGCGGCGGCTCGCTCTCGAAGGACGGTTGCGGTCCGGCCTGCGGTTCCAGCGACGGCTGGTCGGCGAACGGCCGGGTGTGCTCGTTCGGGAACTCGGCGCAGCCGCTCAGCACGACACCGAGCACCGCGCAGGCGCCCACCAGCACACGAGACCGACCCATCACGCCCCCGACCCTATCCGTCCCCCGGTGAACCCGGGGTGAGCCTCCAGGACTCGGTCCCCACGAGGAACCCGACTTCCATCGAAATCGGGTCACCGGTGGTGGGGTGGTGGGTGGAGGGTTCTGCGGCGTCGGCGGGGTTGGGGCAGGGGGATGCGGAGCCTGCGGACCGGTGGGGGTGGCGGGTCGATGCCGCGGCGGGCGCACTCGACGGCCTCGACGCGGCGCAGCAGCAGGTCGAACTCGGCGCGGACGGTGTCGGGAGCCTCCAGCGGGATGAAGTGCGAGGTCTCCAACATCCGCACCCGGGCCTGCGGGAGGGAACCGACCTGCTTCGCGGTGGTCAGCGGCTCGCCGAGGGGGTCCCAGCGCCCGGCCAGCAAGGTGAGCGGGCAGGTGATGCCGGGCAGGCCGTCGCGGACCGAGGAGCTCCAGGCCAGGGCGAGCTCGGCGTGCGTGCGCCAGTCGCGCCGCACGAGGTTGCGCAGCGCGGCCGCGGTGGCGGCGTGGTCGGAGTCGGCGGGCAGCAGCCCGGCCTGGCGCAGCAGGTGGCCCGGCCAGTCGCCGACGGGGAGCTGCGCAGTCACCGATTCCACCAGGTCACCGGTCAGCTGCAGCGAGGCCGACCCGGTGGCGGCGAGCAGTCGCCGCAGCCGCCCGGGCACGCCGATCCCGGCCAGCAGCGCTTCGGCGCCCGCGGTGGGAGGGCCGGCGAGCAGCAGCAGCCCGCGCACCCGGTCGGGGTGGCGGGCGGCGAGCTCCACGGCGAGCGCGGTGCCTCCGGACCAGGCCAGGACCACGCAGTCGGGTGCACCGGCGTCGTCGAGAACGGTGAGGACGTCGGCGATGCGATCACCGGTGGTGCCGGAGGAAATGCGTTCCGGGGACCAATTCAGGACCTGGGTCGCGCAATCGAGCGGAAGCAATTCCGGCGCCGAAACCAGTTCGGGGAGCACGAGAACCGCCCGCGGAGCCGTGACGCTCCACGGCCGATCGCCACGGATTTCCCGGAAATGCTCCTGACCTGCGGAGACGTCGAGATCTCCGGACATGCGCTCGCGGAATTCCAGGTCTTCCATCGGAACATTTTCCCCCTGGTCGGAGACGAGTGGTATCGAACCTGTCACGTGTGGGAAAGGTTTTCTCCCCAGGGGTCGCACTATCGGGTGAAGATGCCCTAGCCTCCTGCGGCGTGAGGATCCAAGACGATCGCCCCGGCGGTGCGGGCGGCTCCCCCGACGATCGCAGCTACGGCGCGCACGCCCAGCGGCCGCGCGGCGCGAAGGGTGCGGCCAAGAGCACGCAGAGCCTCGGCGCACGCCAACACAACTACTACGACGAAGACGACGGCTACAGCGCAGGTGAAGCGACCTCGCTGGTGGGCGGCGTCGGTGAAGACTCCGGTTACGCCGAGGAACTCGGCAAGCAGCGCAAGCCGTTCGCCTGGAACGGGGGAACCGATCTCGGACTGCTGGTCCTGCGACTGGCGCTGGGCGGGGTCTTCCTGCTGCACGGCGCGCAGAAGCTGTTCGGCGCGTTCGGCGGTCCGGGCCCGGAGGGCTTCGCGGAGGTTCTCTCCGGCATGGGCTTCCAGCAGAGCGCGGCGCTCTCGCTGGTGACCGGCGGCACCGAGCTCGGTGCCGGTGCGCTGCTGGTCCTGGGCCTGTTCACGCCGGCCGCCGCGGCCGGTGTGGTGGGGCTGATGGCCAGCGCGGTGTTCGTCAAGCTGGGTGCCGGTTTCTTCAACGCCGACGGCGGTTTCGAGATGGACGCCATCCTCGGCGCCGTCGGGATCGGCTTGTTGTTCACCGGTCCCGGCCGGGTGGCCTTGGACTACGGGCGAGTGTGGTTCCGCCGCCCGTTGGGATTCGGCTTCTTCGGGCTGATCATCGCGGCTGGCGCGGCCGCGGCGATCCTGATCCTGTTCCACCGCCCCTGACACGACGCGCACCGACACGAATCGGGCCCCGCTCCACCGAGGAGCGGGGCCCGATTTCACGTCAGGCAAGCGCCGGAGGCGCTTTCTCTTTCACCACCTGAGGCACTGGCACCGCTCAGGTTCCCCTACCCGCACCGCCAAGCAAGGCGACCACCGGGATAAAGAAGATCACTTGTTCACGTCGCGGACCGCGCCGTAGGACGCCGAGGTGGCGAGCTTGGCGTAGGCGCGCAGCGCGGTGGTGACCTTGCGCTCGCGGCCGACCGGGTGCCAGGGGTTCTCGCTGGCCTCCATCTTGGCGCGGCGCTCGGCCAGGACCTGCTCGTCGACCAGCAGCTCCAGCTTGCGCTCGTGGACGTCGATGAGGATCTGGTCGCCGTTCTCGACCAGGCCGATCGTGCCGCCGCCCGCGGCCTCCGGCGAGATGTGGCCGACCGACAGACCCGAGGAGCCGCCGGAGAACCGGCCGTCGGTGATCAGCGCGCACTTCTTGCCCAGGCCGGAGCCCTTGAGGAACGCGGTCGGGTGCAGCATCTCCTGCATGCCGGGACCACCGGCGGGTCCCTCGTAGCGGATCACCAGCACCTCACCGGGCTGGATCTCCTTGTTCAGGATCGCCGAGACCGCCTGCTCCTGGCTCTCCAGCACGCGGGCCGGGCCCTGGAAGTGCCAGAGCTCCTCCTCGACGCCGGCCGCCTTGATGACCGCGCCGTCGGTGGCCAGGTTGCCCTTGAGCACGGCCAGTCCGCCGTCGACGGTGTAGGCGTGCTCGACGTCGCGGATGCAGCCGTTGGCGGCGTCGGTGTCCAGCGACGACCAGCGGTTCTCGGTGGAGAACGCCTGCGTGGTGCGCACCCCGCCCGGGGCGGCGTGGAAGAGTTCGAGGGCCTTCTCCGACGGCGATTCGCCGCGCACGTCCCAGGTCGACAGCCACTCGGTCAGGCTCGCGCTGTGCACCGAGGCCACGTCGCGGTGCAGCAGGCCCGCGCGGTCCAGCTCGCCCATGATCGCGCTGATGCCGCCGGCCCGGTGCACGTCCTCCATGTGGTAGTCCGAGTTCGGCGCGACCTTCGACAGGCACGGCACGCGGCGGCTGGTCTCGGCGATGTCGTCGAGGGTGAAGTCGATCTCGCCCTCCTGCGCGGCGGCGAGGGTGTGCAGCACCGTGTTGGTGGAGCCGCCCATCGCCATGTCCAGCGCCATCGCGTTCTCGAAGGCCTTCTTGCTCGCCACCGAGCGCGGCAGGACCGTCTCGTCGTCGTCCTGGTAGTAGCGCTTGGCGATGTTGACGACCGTGCGCCCGGCCTCCTGGAACAGCTCGCGGCGCAGCGCGTGGGTGGCCAGCGTCGAGCCGTTGCCCGGCAGCGCCAGGCCCAGCGCCTCGGTCAGGCAGTTCATCGAGTTCGCGGTGAACATGCCGGAGCAGGAACCGCAGGTCGGGCACGCGGAGCGCTCCACCTCGGACAGGCCCTCGTCGTCGATCGCCGAGTTCGCCGAGGCCGAGATGGTGGTGATCAGGTCGGTCGGCGCGTGCGCGACGCCCTCGACCACGACGGCCTTGCCGGCCTCCATCGGCCCGCCGGAGACGAACACCGTCGGGATGTTGAGCCGCATCGCGGCGTTGAGCATCCCCGGGGTGATCTTGTCGCAGTTGGAGATGCACACCAGCGCGTCCGCCTGGTGGGCGTTGACCATGTACTCCACGGAGTCGGCGATGATCTCGCGCGAGGGCAGCGAGTAGAGCATGCCGCTGTGGCCCATCGCGATGCCGTCGTCGACGGCGATGGTGTGGAACTCGCGCGGCACGCCCCCGGACTCGCGGACCGTCTCGGCCACCACGTCACCGAGATCGCGCAGGTGCACGTGCCCGGGCACGAACTGGGTGTAGGAGTTGGCGATGGCGACGATCGGCTTGCCGAAGTCGTCGTCGGTCATGCCGGTGGCGCGCCACAGCGAACGGGCGCCGGCGGCATTCCGGCCGTGAGTCGTGGTTCGGGAACGCAGCTGGGGCATTTGGGAGACCTTCTTCGATTCCAGGCTCGTGGTGCGGATCAGTGCCGAGCGCGGAGGCGGAGCTTCGACGCGATCGGCCCATCCCGCTGACATCGCCTTGTGGGCGCTAAGCGTGGTGGTGTGCTCGTGACCCTACTCCTCCGAACAGCGCGGTTGACCACGCATGTCGTCCGGATTACGCGGCGGGGGCCGGTGTCAGCCCTCGTCGGAGGACTCGGCGGTGGGGTCCGGGAGGTGTCCCCTGGACACCAGGGCGATCGCGGGGAGATCGCGCGGGCGCACGTTGGGCAGCGTGACCTCGCCGCCCTTGGTGGTGCTGGCGCGCACCTGGGACTGCTTGACGATGGCCAGGCCCTGCAACGATTCCCACGGCAGGGTGCGGCCGCTCACCAGGCCGCGGACCTTGATCCGCTCGGCGTCGACGGTGGTGCGCGGGCGCAGCACGAGCCACAGCAGGGCGAGCGGGATGAGGAAGACCAGCGGGCCCAGCGGACCGGAGGTGGTGGCCAGCGGCACCGCGCAGGCCGCGACCGCGAGCACGGCCAGCAGCGACACCCGGGGAACCCGGAAGTTCAGCGACTCCGGGATGTCGAGCGGCTGCTCGTCCTGCCCCGATTCGTCCTGCCCCGTCTCGTCCTGGGCCGCCTCGGTCTGGCCCGTCTCGTCCGGGGCCTTCTCCTCGGGGTGGGATTCGGTGCTCTGCTCGGCGGCGTCGTCGTCCCGCCCGGCGTCGTGGGGTGTCTCGCTCACGCCTCGATGGTCTCACCTGGCCCGATCCGGTTGAACGGGCACCGCTTTCCCGCCCGCTGGGACGAGGGGAGCGGCGCGCATCACACCGGCCGGAAATCGAGCCGAGACGGCATTGTTGAACTGCGGAAACCACGGAACGGCAAGATCGAGGTAGCCCGAACGGGTGCCCAGCATCCGAGACGATCGTCCCGGATGGTTTGACGCGGCGCTCCCGATCCCATTAACGTCCTGGCCATGCTGCGACTGCACGACATTCTCGTACTTCCCCGGCGCGTCGACGCCTGAGGAAGTACCGCAGCGTCGACGCGCCAACCCTCGTCGGGCCATTGTGTGGCCTGCGGGGGTTTTTTCGTGTCCGGTCCCACTCCCAACCACCGAGGTTGACCCGATGACCAGCGCCAATACCAGGCAGAATCCGGTCCCGGCGCCCCCGCCAGGACGCCGACCCAAGCCCGCGCCGCCCAGCGGTGCCCCGGTGAAGATGACGGGTGCGCAGGCGCTCGTGCGCTCGCTGGAGTCCGTGGGTTGCGAGGTCGTCTTCGGGATTCCGGGTGGCACCATCCTCCCGTCCTACGACCCGCTGCTCGACTCCGAGAAGGTCCGGCACGTGCTGGTGCGCCACGAGCAGGGCGGCGGGCACGCGGCGACCGGGTACGCGCAGGCCACCGGCAAGGTCGGGGTGTGCATGGCGACCTCGGGTCCGGGTGCGACGAACCTGGTCACCCCGCTCGCCGACGCGCACATGGACTCGGTCCCGGTCGTGGCGATCACCGGTCAGCAGGCCACCGGCCTGATCGGCACCGACGCCTTCCAGGAAGCCGACATCTGCGGCATCACGCTGCCCATCACCAAGCACAACTTCCTGGTCACCGACCCCGAGGACATCCCGCGGATCATCGCCGAGGCGTTCTACATCGCCGCCAGCGGCCGTCCCGGACCGGTGCTGGTCGACATCCCCAAGGACGTCCAGCAGGCCACCATGTCCTTCTCCTGGCCGCCGGAGATGAAGCTGCCGGGCTACCGGCCGACCAGCAAGCCGCACGGCAAGCAGGTCCGCGAGGCCGCGAAGCTCATGGTCGAGGCCAAGCACCCGGTGTTCTACGTCGGTGGTGGGGTCATCAAGGCCGAGGCGCACGACGAGCTGCGCAAGCTGGCCGAGCGGACCGGCATCCCGGTGGTCACCACGCTCATGGCGCGCGGCGCGTTCCCGGACTCGCACCCGCAGCACCTGGGCATGCCGGGCATGCACGGCACGGTCGCGGCGGTGGCCGCGATGCAGCGCTCCGACCTGCTGATCGCGCTGGGCGCCCGGTTCGACGACCGGGTCACCGGGCAGCTCTCGTCGTTCGCGCCGGACGCCAAGGTCGTGCACGCGGACATCGACCCGGCCGAGATCTCCAAGAACCGCTACGCCGACGTGCCGATCGTCGGTGACTGCAAGGACGTCATCGCCGAGCTGACCGACGCCTTCGAGGCCGCCGAGGCCGAGGACGGCACCGCCGACCTCAAGCCCTGGTGGGAGATGCTCGACGACATCCGCGGTCGGTTCCCGCTGGGCTACAGCGAGCCCGACGACGGCAGCCTGTCGCCGGAGTACGTCATCGAGCGCCTGGGCGCGATCGCCGGCACCGACGCGATCTACGCCGCGGGCGTGGGCCAGCACCAGATGTGGGCCGCGCAGTTCATCGGCTACGACAACCCGCGCTCCTGGCTCAACTCCGGTGGCCTGGGCACGATGGGCTACGCGGTCCCGGCCGCGATGGGCGCCAAGGCCGGTGAGCCGGACAAGGTCGTGTGGGCGATCGACGGCGACGGCTGCTTCCAGATGACCAACCAGGAGCTCGCCACCTGCGCGATCGAGGACATCCCCATCAAGGTCGCCGTCATCAACAACGGCAACCTCGGTATGGTCCGGCAGTGGCAGAACCTGTTTTACGCCGAGCGTTACTCACACAGCGACCTCGGCACCCACAAGCACCGCATCCCGGACTTCAAGCTGCTCGCCGACGCCTACGGGTGCGCAGGCCTGCGGTGTGAGTCCAAAGAGGACGTCGACAGCGTCATCCAGCGGGCTATGGAGATCAACGACCGACCGGTCGTGATCGACTTCGTGGTGGGCAAGGACGCCCAGGTGTGGCCGATGGTGGCCGCGGGCACCGGCAACGACGAGATCATGGCGGCACGCGGGATCCGCCCGCTTTTCGAGGAGGACGAGGCGTGACTAGGCATACCTTGAGCGTGCTGGTCGAGAACGTGCCCGGTGTCCTCGCCCGGGTGAGCGGTCTCTTCTCGCGGCGCAGCTTCAACATCGAGTCGCTCGCGGTCGGCCCGACCGAGCACCCGGAGATCTCCCGGATGACGATCGTGGTCGCCGTCAGCGACCAGCCGCTGGAGCAGGTCACCAAGCAGCTCAACAAGCTGGTGAACGTGATCAAGATCGTGGAGCTGGAGGACGACGCCGCGGTGCAGCGCGAGCTGCTGCTGGTCAAGGTCCGCGCCGACTCCTCGGTGCGCAGCCAGGTCCTGGAGACCGTGCAGCTGTTCCGCGCGAAGGTGGTCGACGTCTCGCCCGAGGCGCTGACGATCGAGGCCACCGGCACCGCCGATAAGCTCGACGCGTTGCTGCGAATGCTGGAACCCTACGGCGTCCGCGAGATGGTGCAGTCGGGAACGATCGCGATCGGCCGAGGCCCCCGCTCCATCACGGCCACCGCAGTGCGCTGACAACCGGCGACCCCGCCACACAGGGCCCACCAGGCTCATGAGCTAGCGGTTGCCAGCCACGGCCGACAACCGATGAAGTCCCGAAAGGAAACGCTGAATCACCATGGCAGTTGAAATCTTCTACGACGCGGACGCGGACCTGGGCATCGTGCAGGGCCGCAAGGTCGCCGTCATCGGCTACGGCAGCCAGGGCCACGCCCACGCGCTGAGCCTCCGGGACTCGGGTGTGGACGTGCGGATCGGCCTGCCGGAGGGCTCGAAGTCCCGCGCCAAGGCGGAGGAGGAGGGCCTGAAGGTCCTGACCCCGTCCGAGGCGTCGGCCGAGGCCGACCTGATCATGATCCTGGCGCCCGACACCAAGCAGCGCGAGATCTACGCCAACGACGTCGCCCCGAACCTCAAGCAGGGTGACGCGCTGTTCTTCGGCCACGGCTTCAACATCCGCTACGGCCTGATCCAGCCGCCGGCCGACGTCGACGTCGCGATGGTCGCGCCGAAGGGCCCGGGTCACCTGGTCCGCCGCCAGTTCGTCGACGGCAAGGGCGTGCCGTGCCTGATCGCCGTCGAGCAGGACGCCTCGGGCAGCGCCCAGGCCCTGGCGCTGTCCTACGCGGCCGCCATCGGCGGTGCCCGCGCCGGCGTCATCAAGACCACCTTCAAGGAGGAGACCGAGACCGACCTGTTCGGTGAGCAGGCCGTCCTCTGCGGTGGTGCCTCCGCGCTGGTGCAGAACGGCTTCGAGGTGCTGGTCGAGGCCGGTTACCAGCCGGAGATCGCCTACTTCGAGGTCCTGCACGAGCTCAAGCTGATCGTGGACCTGATGTGGGAGGGCGGCATCGCCGGTCAGCGCTACTCCTGCTCCGACACCGCCGAGTACGGCGACCTCACCCGGGGCCCGCGCGTCATCGACTCGCACGTCAAGGAATCGATGCGCAAGGTGCTGGGCGAGATCCAGGACGGCACCTTCGCCAAGGAGTGGGTGGCCGAGGACGAGTCGGGTCGCCCGAACTTCACCAAGCTGCAGGCCGAGGGCAACGCCCACCAGATCGAAGAGGTCGGCAAGAAGCTGCGCTCGCTGATGTCCTGGACCAACAAGTGAGTTGATCGCGGGGCGCTCCCAGCGCTCGGCAGCCGTGTTCCGCGTGGCCCGGTGAAACCTTGTGAAAGAGGTTTTACCGGGCCTCGCGCGTCGCGGGTGTGGTGGGTAGGTTTCCGCCGGGCGGGTCTCCCACAACGGGATATCGCTAGGAGTGAGGGATACGGTACGCATCGTGAGTGCAGAGAACGAGATCGTCGACGACAAAGCGCACATTCGTGACCAGCTGGACTTCTCGGTCGCAGAGTGGATCACGAGCACCGACGATCCGGACGAACCGGGCGTGGAGATCGCCTTCGTCGACGGTTATATCGGGATGCGGAACGGGGCGGATCCGGAAGGGCCGGTTCTCGTTTTCACCCCCGAGGAATGGGACGCGTTCGTCGCGGGAGCCAAGGACGGCGAATTCGACGAACCGTGAGTCCGGCCGCCGCTCGGGTCTCGTGCCGTCGGGGAGGGCGGTGCGGGCCCGTTCGGGTGGCGATCGCATTTCTCGCACTCTGGAACGGAAGGCCCTCGCAGGGCGGGTGATCTGCGAGAATGCTGGAAGAGCGGGCGGTACCGAGGAGTTGGATCGAGCGGTGATCCGAGCTACACCCTTGTGAACGCTTTCTCAATCTCCCGTTAAACTCCCAACGTCCGGGCACATCGTCGTGCCGATCGTGATCTTCCAGCTTGGAGTTCGCCCGTGACCAACGCAAGCCGTCCTGTCGTACTTCTCGCCGAGAAGCTGGCCCCGTCCGTGATCGACGCCCTCGGCGAAGAGGTCGAGATCCGCAACGTGGACGGCACCGACCGTCCGGCGCTGCTCGACGCTGTCGCCGACGCCGATGCGCTGCTGGTCCGTTCCGCAACCAAGGTCGATGCCGAAGTCCTGTCGGCCGCCAAGAACCTCAAGGTCGTCGCCCGCGCCGGCGTCGGGCTCGACAACGTCGAGGTCCCCGCCGCCACCGAGCGCGGCGTCATGGTGGTCAACGCCCCCACCTCCAACATCGTCTCCGCCGCCGAGCACGCCATGGCGCTGCTGCTCGCGGTCGCCCGCAACGTGCCGCAGGCCGACGCGAGCCTGAAGGGCGGCGCCTGGAAGCGCAGCTCCTACGGCGGCGTCGAGCTCAACGGCAAGACCATCGGTGTTGTCGGCCTCGGCAAGATCGGGCAGCTGTTCGCCGCCCGCGTCGCCGCCTTCGGCACCAAGCTCATCGCCTACGACCCCTACGTGTCGCCGGCCCGCGCCGCGCAGCTGGGCATCGAGCTGGTCTCCCTGGAGGAGCTGCTCACCCGCGCTGACGCGCTGTCGATCCACCTCCCGAAGACCGCGGAGACCCTGGGGCTCATCGGTGCCGAGGAGCTCAAGAAGGCCAAGCCGAACCTCATCATCATCAACGCCGCCCGCGGTGGTCTGGTGGACGAGGACGCGCTGGTCGAGGCCCTGCGCAACGGCACCATCGCCGGTGCGGGCATCGACGTGTTCAAGTCCGAGCCGATCACCGACAGCCCGCTGTTCGAGCTGGACAACGCCGTGGTCACCCCGCACCTGGGCGCCTCCACCGCCGAGGCCCAGGACCGGGCGGGCACCGACGTGGCCAAGTCGGTGCGGCTGGCGCTGCGAGGCGACTTCGTGCCGGATGCGGTCAACGTCCAGGGCGGCGCGGTCGGCGAGGAGGTCCGCCCGTACCTGTCGCTGACTCAGAAGCTGGGGCAGCTGCTGGCCGCGCTGCAGGGCGGCACCCCGAGCTCGGTGACCATCGAGGCCCGCGGCGAGCTCGCCGACGAGGACGTCTCGGTGCTGCAGCTCGCGGCGCTGCGCGGCGTGTTCTCCGGCGCGGTCGAGAGCCAGGTGACCTTCGTCAACGCTCCGCAGCTGGCCGAGGAGCTGGGTGTTCAGGTCGAGGTCAAGACGACCTCGGAGAGCCCGAACCACCGCAGCGTCGTGTCGCTGCGCGCGCACATGGCCGACGGCACCACCTCGGTCGTCTCGGGTGCCCTGTCGGGCCCGAACGAGGTGGAGAAGCTGGTCGAGGTCAACGGCCGCCACTTCGACCTGCGGGCCGAGGGCAACGTGTTGCTGCTGGAGTACCCGGACCGCCCTGGCGTGATGGGCAAGGTCGGCACGCTGCTGGGCGAGGTCGGCGTGAACATCGAGGCCGCCACGGTCAGCCAGACCACCGAGCGCTCGGAAGCGATCATGCTGCTGCGCGTGGACCGCCCGGTCGAGCAGGGCGTGCTGGAGCCGATCGGGGCCGCCGTGGGCGCCCGGATCGTGCGCACGGTCAGCTTCGAGTGAGCGGGTTTTGAGCGCGCAACGAGGTGTCGCTGCGTAGGTGCTCGACGCCGAGTTCGCACGCTGAATAACTCGGAAGCGTGAAGAGGGGTCGTTCCATTCTCTGGGACGGCCCCTCACGCGTACCTGGACCGAAACAGTGCTTCACCCATCTGGGTGTCCCACAGTTCGGGACTTATCATCCACTTGGTGGGCCCGGCGTGCCGTGCCGCGCGGCCATGCCGGTAGCCTTCGGCTCAACAGTTCGAGCCCCGCAGTTCGGGGTGGTTCTCGGGAGGTGTGTAGATGCGGCTCGCTGTGATCCCCGGCGACGGGATCGGGCCGGAGGTCGTTGCCGAGGCACTCAAGGTGCTCGGCGAGGTGGTGCCGGATACCGAGATCACCCGTTACGACCTCGGCGCCGCTCGCTGGCACGCGACGGGGGAGCTGCTCCCCGAGTCCGTGCTCGGCGAGCTCCGCCAGCACGACGCGATCCTGCTCGGTGCGGTCGGCGACCCGTCGGTGCCCAGCGGCATCCTGGAGCGCGGCCTGCTGCTGCGGCTGCGCTTCGAGCTCGACCACCACGTGAACCTGCGCCCCGCGCGGCTCTACCCGGGCGTGAAGAGCCCGGTGGCCGACCCGGGTGAGGTCGACATGGTCATCGTGCGCGAGGGGACCGAGGGCCCGTACGCGGGCAACGGCGGCCTGCTGCGCAAGGACACCACGCACGAGATCGCCACCGAGGTCAGCATCAACACCGCGTTCGGCGTCGAGCGGGTCGTGCGCGACGCGTTCGCCCGCGCCGCCTCGCGGCCGCGCAAGCACCTGACCCTGGTGCACAAGACCAACGTGCTCACCCACGCCGGCTCGTTGTGGTCGCGCGTGGTCGAAGAGGTCTCGCTGCAGTACCCGGACGTCACCGTGGCCTACCAGCACGTCGACGCCACCACGATCCACATGGTCACCGACCCGGGCCGGTTCGACGTGATCGTCACCGACAACCTCTTCGGCGACATCATCACCGACCTCTCCGGCGCGATCACCGGTGGCATCGGCCTGGCGGCCAGCGGCAACATCGACGCCACCCGCCGCAACCCGAGCATGTTCGAGCCGGTGCACGGCAGTGCCCCGGACATCGCCGGGCAGGGCGTGGCCGACCCGACCGCCGCGGTGCTGTCGATCGCCATGCTGCTCGACCACGTCGGGCTGACCGAGGCCAGCAAGCGCGTCGAGGCCTCCGTGGCCTTCGACCTGGCGACCCGCGACCACTCGTCGCCGGGCGCCACGTTCGCCATCGGCGACCGGCTGGCGGCGCTGGTGTCCTCCCGCGAGGTGGCGCCCCAGCCCTGATGTTCTTCCCGCTCGAAGGGCGTCTTCCCCGTGGGGAAGGCGCCCTTCGGCTTTTCCGGATCGTGAGAAGTCCGTCGCGTTCGATGGACATCGGGGCGCGAGGTGTGCAGCATGGGGTCGTGGCTCTCCGCAGTGTGATCATTATTGGCGAGCGCGTCGGGTAAACATCTCCGCATCCCGACGCGCTGACCTCTCGCATCCCGCGGGGGGTCTTTTTTGTTGCCCGCTGCAAGTCCACCCCGAACCGACCCCTCTCGACGGGAGACGATCCAGTGACCCGCACCCACCCGGCAGGCACGCCCCTGGGCGATGACTTCCACGTCTACGACACGACGCTGCGGGACGGCGCGCAGCGCGAGGGGATCTCGTACTCGGTGACCGACAAGCTCGCCGTGGCGCGTCTGCTCGACGGGCTCGGCGTCGGGTTCATCGAAGGTGGTTGGCCCGGAGCGCTTCCCAAGGACACCGAGTTCTTCCACCGCGCGGCGCAAGGGGAACTGGAGCTCGACCACGCCGCTCTCGTCGCGTTCGGCTCCACCCGCCGAGCCGGGTCCACAGTGGAGGAAGATCGTCAAGTCGCGGCACTGCTGGATTCCGGCGCTCCGGTGGTGACGTTGGTGGCCAAATCGGACCGCAGGCACGTCGAACGCGCGCTGCGCACCGACGTCGCCGAGAACTGCGCGATGGTCGCCGACACCGTCCGGTACCTCGTCGAGCACGGCAGGCGCGTGTTCCTCGACGCGGAGCACTTCTTCGACGGCTACGCATTCGACCCCGACACCTCGCTGCGCGTGCTCGACGCCGCCGCCGGTGCCGGAGCCGACGTGGTGGTGCTGTGCGACACCAACGGCGGTCAGCTCCCGTTGCAGCTCGCCGAGACGGTCGAGGAGGTCATCGCGCGCACGGGCCTGCGCGTCGGCATCCACTGCCAGGACGACACCGGGTGCGCGGTGGCCAACAGCGTCGCCGCCGTGCAGGCCGGCGCCAGCCACGTGCAGTGCACCGCCAACGGCTACGGGGAGCGCGCGGGCAACGCGGATCTGTTCGCGGTGCTGGGGAATCTCGGGGCGAAGCTCGGCAAACCCGTGCTGCCGGAAGGGAAACTCGCCGAGCTGACGCGGGTTTCGCACGCGCTGGCCGAGATCGCCAACCTCGCCCCGGACACTCACCAGGCCTACGTCGGGCACTCGGCTTTCGCGCACAAGGCGGGTCTGCACGCCAGCGCGATCAAAGTGGACCCCGAGCTCTACAACCACCTCGACCCGGTCGATGTCGGCAACGACATGCGGGTCCTGGTGACGGAGATGGCCGGTCGCGCCAGCCTGGAGCTCAAGGGAGCCGAGCTGGGGCTGGAGCTGTCGCCGGAGGCCGTCGGCGATGCCGTGCGCAAGGTCAAGGAGCTGGAGGCGCGCGGCTGGTCCTTCGAGGCCGCCGACGCGTCGCTGGAACTGCTGCTGCGCCGCGAGAGCGGCGACGCGGCGCTCGACGCGCCGTTCGAGCTGGAGTCCTACCGGGTGCTGCTCGACCACCGCGACGACGGCGAGGTGGTGTCCGAGGCGACCGTGCGGGTGAGCGTGTCGGGGGAGCGGGTGATCGCCACCGCCGAGGGCAACGGTCCCGTCAACGCCCTCGACGCGGCGCTGCGCCAGGCCCTCGTGCCGCGCCTGCCGTGGCTGGAATCGGTTGAGCTGGCCGATTACAAGGTCCGCATCCTCGTCGACGAACCCGGCACCGACGCGGTCACCCGCGTGCTGGTGGAGTCCCGCGACGGCGAGCAGGAGTGGACCACCGTCGGCGTGCACGCCAACATCGTCGAGGCCAGCTGGCTGGCGCTGTCCGATGCGCTGAGCTACAAGTCGTTGCGCCGGAACGTGACCGCTGCCTCGCGCTGAACCCCCGAATGCGGTGGTGGGCGCGCGTGGCCGAGTATGTTGGGCGGAGTCCACAGCAGATCGTGCGGAGGTTTTGTCTTGCGGTTGGCTCGTGTCGCCCACTCTGACGGGGTGTCCTTCGTGGCGCTGGAGCCGGATCCGGCTGCGCCGCGCGAGAAGATCGTCGCGGTCGAGATCGACCAGCACCCGTTCGGCACGCCCACGTACACGGGTCGCAAGTGGCCGATGGCCGACGTGCGGCTGCTGGCGCCGATCCTGCCGAGCAAGGTGATCTGCGTCGGCAAGAACTACGCCGACCACGCCGCCGAGATGGGCAGCGAGGCGCCGGAGAACCCGCTGATCTTCATGAAGCCCTCGACGTCGGTGATCGGCCCGAACTCGCCGATCAAGCTGCCGCCGAACTCCGAGCGGGTGGACTTCGAGGGCGAGCTGGCCGCGATCATCGGCCAGCCCTGCAAGGACGTCCCGGAGGCTCGCGGCACCGAGGTGCTGCTGGGCTACACGATCGCCAACGACGTCACGGCCCGCGACCAGCAGAAGGCCGACGGGCAGTGGACCCGCGCCAAGGGCTACGACACGTTCTGCCCGCTGGGGCCGTGGATCGACACCGAGATCGATCCGTCGGACCTGTCGATCCGCACCGACCTGGACGGCGAGGTGCAGCAGGACGGCCGCACCTCGCAGCTGGTGCACGGCATCGGCGGCCTGGTCTCGTGGGTCTCGCGGATCATGACGCTGCTGCCCGGCGACGTCATCCTCACCGGGACCCCGGCCGGCGTCGGCCCGATGACCGACGGCCAGAAGGTCACCGTCGCCATCGACGGCCTCGGCGCCCTCACGAACCCCGTCCAGAACGCCTGACTTCCCGCCCCCACGTGGTCACCTTCGGGTGGCGATGTGGGGCAGTGGACAGTTTTAGCCAGAACCGCCCGGGCTTGATGTCCCTTTTGTCCGGTCAATTGTGGCTAAAACTGTCCACTGCCGAGCTCACGCGCCCCGCAGCGCGCTCCCCTGGAGGGCGTCGCGGGGTGGGCGCTCGCGGAGCGCGCCGTAGGCGAGGAGGTAGGGCGGGAACCGGCGGAGGTAGGGCACGCGCGAGATCGCGCGCACCGGGCGCGGCAGCCGGGCCGAGTCGCCGAGGTCGACCTCGCCGCGCAGCGCCGGACCGACCACGTTCTCGTGGACCAGCCGCTGGAATCCCTGGATCAGCACCGTGGTGAGCCAGCGGCGGCGCTGGATCGCCGCCACGTGCCTGCGGCGCAGCCGTCGCTCGCGCAGCGGGCGGGCCAGGTGGCGGGCCGCCGCGACCGCGTCCTGCACCGCGAGGTTGATGCCCACGCCGCCGACCGGTGACATCGCGTGCGCCGCGTCCCCGATGCACAGCAACCCCGGCACGTGCCACTTGCGCAACCGGTCCAGCGTCACGTGCAGCAGCTTCACGTCGTCCCAGGACCGCACCAGCTCCCGGTCGCCCAGCCACGGGATCTCCCGCCTGAGCTGGGCGTTGAAGTCCTCGACCGGCTCCGACCGGCCCTCGCCGTCGGTGCCCTTGTGGATGATCGAGGCGACCTGGAAGTAGTCGCGCCGGTCGATGAGCACCTGGAACGCCCGCGTGCGCAGCACCCCGACGATGCCGCTCGGGTCGCCCTCCTGGCGCGGCAGGCGGAACCAGCGGACGTCCATCGGAGTGGGGAAGTCCCGCAGCTCCAGCTCCGGCAGGTCGCGCACGAACGACTTGCGGCCGTCGCAGGCCACCGTGATGTCGGCGCGCAGCTCCCCGGTCTCGCCCGAGGCGGTGCGGTAGCGCACGCCGCGCACCCGGCCGCCCTCCCGGATGAGCTCGGTGGCCTCGGTGTTCATCCGCAGCCCGAACGTCGGCTCGGCCTTGCCCTCCTCGGCGAGCATGTCCAGCAGGTCCCATTGCGGAACCATCGCGACGTAGTTGTACTTGATCCGCAGCAGCCCGAAGTCGCCCATCGTGAACAACGCCCCGTCCGGCCCCAGCGGCAGCTGGATCTTGGTGATCCGGCTCTGCGGGAGCTGCTCGAAGCGCTCCGCCAGGCCGAGGTCGTCGAGCAGCTGCAGGGTCGAGGGGTGCACGGTGTCGCCGCGGAAGTCGCGCAGGAAATCGCCGTGCTTCTCCAGGACGACGACGTCGACCCCGGCCCTGGCCAGCAGCAGTCCGAGCACCATGCCGGCGGGTCCGCCGCCGACGACGCAGCAGGTGGTGCGCTCCATCGCGATCCCCTCCCGAGTTTTCAACGCCCGTTGAATAAACTCAGCATGCACCTACCGGGTGCCCCGGTCAAGCGCCTGGCTACGCTGAATCCGTTATGAGCACGCCAGAAGCCAGCACAGACGCAGCCAAGGAAGGGGCAGCGGGGCAGGTTCGCGCCCGCTTCTGCCCGTCGCCGACCGGAACGCCGCACGTCGGCCTGATCCGCACCGCCCTCTACAACTGGGCGTTCGCCCGGCACAACAAGGGCAAGCTGGTGTTCCGCATCGAGGACACCGACGCCGCCCGGGACAGCGAGGAGTCCTACCAGGCGCTGCTCGACGCGCTGCGCTGGCTGGGCCTCGACTGGGACGAAGGCCCCGAGGTCGGCGGCGAGTACGGCCCCTACCGGCAGAGCGAGCGGCGCGACATCTACACCGACGTCGCCCAGCGCCTGCTCGCCGCAGGGGAGCTCTACGAGTCCTACTCCAGCCCCGACGAGGTCGAAGCCCGCCACAAGGCCGCCGGACGCGACCCCAAGCTCGGCTACGACAACCACGACCGCGACCTCACCGACGAGCAGCGCGACGCCTACCGGGCCGAAGGCCGCAAGCCCGTGCTGCGCCTGAAGATGCCCGCCCGCGACATCACCTTCACCGACCTGGTGCGCGGCGAGATCACCTTCCCCGCGGGCAGCGTCCCCGACCCGGTGCTGGTGCGCGGCAACGGCGACCCGCTCTACACGCTCACCAACCCCGTCGACGACGCGCTCATGCAGATCACCCACGTGCTGCGCGGTGAAGACCTGCTGTCGTCCACGCCCCGCCAGATCGCCCTCTACGAGGCGCTGCAGCGCATCGGCGTCACCGGCTTCACCCCCGAGTTCGGGCACCTGCCGTTCGTCATGGGCGAGGGCAACAAGAAGCTGTCCAAGCGCGACCCGCAGTCCAACCTGTTCCACCACCGCGACCGCGGCTTCCTGCCCGAGGGCCTGCTCAACTACCTCGCGCTGCTCGGCTGGTCCATCGGCGACGACCGCGACGTGTTCACCCTCGACGAGATGGTCGAAGCCTTCGACATCTCCCGCGTGAGCTCCAACCCGGCCCGCTTCGACCAGAAGAAGGCCGACGCCATCAACTCCGCGCACCTGCGCGCCCTGGCGCCCGACGACTTCGTCGAGCGGATCGTGCCCTACCTCGTCGACGGCGGAGTGCTGCCCGCACAACCCACCGAGGAGCAGCTGGCCACCGTCCGCGCCGCCGCGCCCCTGGTGCAGGAGCGGCTCATCGTGCTCTCCGACGCCGTCGGCATGATGGGCTTCCTGTTCGCCGGCGACGACTTCCAGCCCGAGGAAGCCTCCGCGCAGAAGGCCCTCGGCGAAGACGCCCGGCCCGTCCTGGAAGCCGCCATCGGCTCGCTCGAAGCGCTCCCGGACTGGACCACCGCCGCCATCGAAGAGGCCCTCAAGGTCTCCGTCGTCGACGGCCTCGGCATCAAGCCGCGCAAGGCGTTCGCGCCCGTCCGCGTCGCCATCACCGGCCGCACCGTCTCGCCGCCGCTGTACGAATCGATGGAACTGCTCGGCCGCGACGTCTCGCTCACCCGGCTCCGCAAGGCGCTCGGCTGAACGAACCCGCGACACCACGACGCCGCCGCACCGCTCACCTGAGCGCGCGGCGGCGTCGTCGTCTCACCAGCGGAATCGTCCACCACGCGTCCGAGCCCGACTGCTAAGACGGAATGAGTCCCGCCGGTGGTTGCACAGTGTTCGCACTCCCACACCAGACTTCACTAGGTTGGCAGAGTCGGACGCGGTCCGTGAACGCCTAGCCTCTCGGGGTGACATCCGCGGCTGACGAATCGAATCCCCGCAATCCCGCCCAGATCAATCCGGCGCAGATCAAGGCCGTCTGCCTCGACATCGACGACACCTTGCTCGACAGCCGGAGCGCAGCGCGCAGCTCCCTCAGGGAGCTCCTCGGCACCGACCGGGCGTGGCCGGTGTGGCAGCGCACCACCGACCGCTACTACGGGCGATTCGTCACCGGGCAGCTCACCTTCGACGACATGTGCGTCGAACGCACCCGCGCCTTCTTCGCCGCCTTCGGCGAACGCATCGACCACGACGAAGCCCGCCGCCGCGAAACCCGGCGCATGGCCGCCATGCAACGCGCATGGGGCCTCTTCGACGACGTCGTCGACACCCTCGACTGGATGCGCGCCACCGGCCTCAAGCTCGCCGCCGTCACCAACGCCCCCGGCGCCTACCAGCGCAAGAAGCTCGCCGCCGTCGGACTCGCCGACGCCTTCGACGCCGTCGTCATCTCCGGCGAGATCGGCATCGCCAAACCCGACCCGCGGATCTTCCACACCGCCTGCGAACGCCTCGGCCTCCAGCCGAGCGAAGTCGCCCACGTCGGCGACCGGCTCAGCACCGACGCCCGAGGCGCCACCCGCGCCGGCCTCCGCGGCATCTGGCTCAACCGCGACCAGATCCCCGCACCCCGAACCCGCGACGCCGACGCCAGCGCCGCCGACTCCCATGACGCCGACACCCATGACGCCGGGGAAGTCGCGACCATCGCCGGACTCCGCGAACTCCCCGAACTCCTCGTCACCGAGATCGCCGCGCCCCACCTCGCCGACCTCGTCGGCCAAGCACCCTGAAAACGGCCCTTCACCTGCGGCAACCCCAAAAGAGGGGGGTGCCGGGAAGGGCCTCTCAACGGTGGTCTAATATATTCACCAACGCGGCGGACAGAAGTCCGGAGCCCGAACTCCCAGCGGAGATCGGAATTCCAGACAACTGGCCGTCGGTCACCATGGGGTATGGTGTAATCGGCAGCACGACTGATTCTGGTTCAGTTAGTCTAGGTTCGAGTCCTGGTACCCCAGCGAGCGGATCACTTCGGTGATCTCTCACGCGGTCCCGTCGTCTAGCGGCCTAGGACGCCGCCCTCTCAAGGCGGTAGCGCGGGTTCAAATCCCGTCGGGACTACAGAGGTGGGAGGCGTGTGCCTGCGGATTTCGCAGGCCGCGCCTCCTTCGTCATTGTATTGGGGGGTCGAACCCCCCAAGCCCCCCACGGTGCGGTGGTGGCGTGGGGAGTGCTCCTCGGTTGTCGTGGCGTTCCCGGCCTGGGTTGCCGACCAGCCATCCTCGGTTCCGTTCCGTTGCTCTGCTGCTCTGCGCTCCTGCTCTGCTGTGCTTCTGTTGCTCGGGCTTCGCCCCTCGGTTGGTTCTTTGCTTCTTTGCTTCTTGGCTGCGCTTCGCTTGCCTGCGGGTGTTGCTGTTGGGTTCGGTTGTTCTGTTCTCCTCCTTGCGTCTTTTGTTCTTTGGTCTTGGGCTCGTTGGTGCTCGGGGTTCCTGTTCTTTCCTTCTTGTCGTTCGGGTCACTCGGGTTGTTGTTTTTGCTGGTCTTGGGGTTGGGGTGGGGGGGTGTTCATGGGGGTTCGGGGGTGTTGTAAAGTTATGTTCGTTGCGCGGTCCCGTCGTCTAGCGGCCTAGGACGCCGCCCTCTCAAGGCGGTAGCGCGGGTTCAAATCCCGTCGGGACTACAACGCAGAGGGGCCTCCCGGTTCGCCGGGAGGCCCCTCTTCTCGTTCTCGCTCCTGCTCTTCTCCCGGGTCGCTCACAGCCTGTTCTGCAGGCCCTCCGCTGCTGCCAGCAGGTCCGCCGCCCACCTCGCACCCGGCCGCCTCCCCATGCGGTCGATGGGGCCCGAGACCGAGATGGCCGCGATGACCGTGCCCTGGGAGTCCCGCACGGGCGCTGAGACGCTCGCCACGCCCGCCTCCCGCTCCGCGACGCTCTGGGCCCAGCCCCTCCGGCGAACCTCCAGGAGCGTGCGCTCACCGAACACCGCCTCCGCGAGCACCGCGCGCTGCGTCGCCGGATCCGCCCACGCCGCCAAGACCTTCGCGCCCGAACCCGCCGTCATCGACAGCGGCGTGCCCACCGGCACCGTGTCCCGCAAACCGCTCGGCGGCTCCGCCGAGGAGATGCACAAGCGCTGCATCCCGTCCCGGCGGTACAGTTGGACGCTTTCCCCGGTGACATCCCGGAGTTTGGGCAGCACCGTGGACGCCGCCTCCAGCAGCGGATCCACCGCGCCGCCCGCCAGCTCCGCCAGAGCCGCGCCAGGCCGCCACCGGCCATCCGAACCGCGGCGCAGCAGGCGATGCGTCTCCAGACCCACCGCCAACCGGTGCGCAGTCGCGCGCGGCAGCCCCGTACGGCTGCACAGTTCCGCCAGGCCGCACGGCTCCTGAGCCACCGCCTGCAGAACGGCCACTGCCTTGTCCAATACTCCGATGCCGCTATGCTGTCCCACGTACCGATACTAACTTCCCGGCATCTGGGAAGTCCACTCTGTGGGAGAGGCCCCTTCCTCGGGTCTCGGCGCGCTCGACTGGAGCAGTGATGGGAAAAACGCTCGCGGAGAAGGTGTGGGAAGCGCACATCGTGCGCCAGGGTGAAGGGCACGAGCCCGACCTGCTCTACATCGATCTCCACCTGGTGCACGAAGTCACCAGCCCGCAGGCATTCGAAGGGCTCCGGCTGGCCGGCCGCGAGGTGCGGCGCCCCGACCTGACGATCGCCACCGAAGACCACAACGTCCCCACCGTGGGGCTCGACCTGCCGATCGCGGACCCGGTCTCGCGCACCCAGGTCGACACGCTGCGCAAGAACTGCGACGAGTTCGGCATCCGGCTGCACCCGATGGGCGACGCCGAGCAGGGCATCGTGCACGTCGTCGGCCCGCAACTCGGCCTCACCCAGCCCGGAACCACCGTCGTCTGCGGTGACAGCCACACCTCCACGCACGGCGCGTTCGGCGCGCTGGCCTTCGGCATCGGCACGTCCGAGGTCGAGCACGTGTTGGCCACCCAGACGCTGCCGCTGCGGCCGTTCAAGACGATGGCCATCAACATCGAGGGATCGCTGCGCCCCGGCGTGACGAGCAAGGACGTCATCCTCGCCGTCATCGCCAAGATCGGCACCGGCGGCGGCCAGGGCTACGTCCTGGAGTACCGCGGCGAGGCCGTGCGGCAGCTGTCGATGGAATCCCGCATGACCATCTGCAACATGTCGATCGAAGCCGGTGCGCGCGCGGGCATGATCGCGCCCGACGAAACGACTTTCGAGTACATCAAGGGCCGTCCGCACGCCCCCGAGGGCGCCGAGTGGGACGCCGCCGTCGAGTACTGGAAGACGCTGCGCACCGACGACGACGCGACCTTCGACGCCGAGGTCACGCTCAACGCCGACGAGCTCACCCCGTTCGTCACCTGGGGCACCAACCCCGGTCAGGGCCTGCCGCTGGGCGAGAACGTGCCGGACCCCGCGACCATCGCCGACGAGGGCGAGCGCTACGCCGCCGAAAAGGCGTTGGACTACATGGGCTTGACCGCGGGCATGCCGCTGCGCGAGGTCAGAGTCGACACGGTCTTCCTCGGCTCCTGCACCAACGGCCGCATCGAGGACCTGCGGGCCGCCGCGGAGGTCATCAAGGGCCGCAAGGTCGCCGCCGACACCCGGATGCTCGTGGTGCCCGGATCGATGAAGGTCCGGATGCAGGCCGAGAGCGAAGGCCTCCACGAGGTTTTCACCTCCGCCGGAGCGGAATGGCGTTCGGCCGGTTGTTCGATGTGCCTGGGCATGAACCCGGATCAGCTGGACCCGGGCGAGCGCAGCGCCTCGACCTCCAACCGCAACTTCGAGGGCAGGCAGGGCAAGGGCGGCCGCACCCACCTGGTCTCCCCGCTGGTCGCCGCCGCGACCGCCGTGCGCGGAACCCTGTCCTCGCCCGAAGACCTCGACTGACCGCCCCACCACCAGGAGCAGTGACGATGGAACCGTTCAAGACGCACACCGGGGTCGGCGTCCCGCTGCGCCGGTCCAACGTGGACACCGACCAGATCATCCCCGCCGTCTACCTCAAGCGGGTCTCGCGCACCGGCTTCGAGGACGCGCTGTTCGCCGCCTGGCGCGGTGACGAGGACTTCATCCTCAATCAGGAACCCTTCAAGAACGGCAGCGTGCTGGTCGCCGGGCCCGACTTCGGCACCGGTTCGTCCCGCGAGCACGCCGTCTGGGCGTTGAAGGACTACGGCTTCCGAGTGGTCATCTCCAGCCGTTTCGCCGACATCTTCCGCGGGAACTCGGGCAAGCAGGGCCTGCTGGCCGCCCAGTGCGAGCAGTCCGATGTGGAACTGCTCTGGAAGCTGCTGGAGAACGAACCCGGTACCGCTGTCACGGTGGATCTTCAAGCACTCACCG
Source organism: Saccharopolyspora ipomoeae (assembly GCF_029952525.1). Taxonomy (GTDB): domain Bacteria; phylum Actinomycetota; class Actinomycetes; order Mycobacteriales; family Pseudonocardiaceae; genus Saccharopolyspora; species Saccharopolyspora ipomoeae. The sequence goes on along the minus strand of NZ_JASAOF010000003.1, from coordinate 347,288 downwards.
TGCACGCCAAGGACCTCACAGTGCCCTTCAGCATCGACGACTACACCCGCTGGCGGCTGCTGGAAGGCCTCGACGACATCGGTTTGACGCTGCGCCACGCCGAGACGATCGACACTTTTGAGCGCGGGCGCCAGAGTTTCAAGCCCGCCACGCTGCCCGCCCGCCAGGGCTGAGGCCAACCCGGCCCGGGACGGGTTTTTCCTTTCACAGCAGGAAAAATCCGTCCCGGGAGGGACAACTCCAGACTCGCTCGGAGCACTGCTCGGACCCCGTTGCCCGGACTCGAATGCCCGCGCCCCAAGGAAAAAATGGGGCGTGGCGAATGGCATTTGTTGTTCCGGGGCTTTACCGTTGACATTGAGTCGGCCCAACGGGGCCGTTGTTGTGTCCTGGGAGGGACTGAAGTGAACAAGGCCCAACTGATCGAGGCTCTGGCAGAACGCCTCGGAGACAAGAAGACCGCCAGCCAGGCCGTGGAAGACGTCGTCGACATCATCGTTCGCAACGTCAACAAAGGCGAGAAGGTCAACATCACCGGTTTTGGCGTTTTCGAGAAGCGCGCTCGCGCGGCTCGCGTCGCGCGCAACCCGCGCACCGGTGAGAGCGTGAAGGTCAAGAAGACCAACGTTCCCGCGTTCCGCGCAGGCACCCAGTTCAAGGAAGTCGTGGGCGGCCAGCGGAAGCTCCCGCGCGCGACCACCTCGGGCAAGGCGGCCACCACGCGCGGCGTGACCACGCGCACCGCCTCGGCGAGCAAGACCACGACCGCTCGCAAGGCCACCACCACGCGTGCCGCGGCCAGCAAGACCGCCACCCGCACCACGGCGAAGGCCTCCACCGCGAAGGCTTCGACCGCCAAGGCCACCAAGGCCTCCACCACCAAGGCGAGCACCGCCAAGGCCTCGACGGCCAAGGCCAGCACCGCCAAGGCGGCCCCGAAGCGCGCCACCACCAAGGCCTCCACGGCCAAGGCGACTCCGGCGAAGGCCTCCACCACCAAGCGGGCCAGCACCGCCAAGGCCACCACCAAGGCGGCGCCGAAGACCACGGCGAAGACCACTCGCCCGGCCACCAAGAAGGCCACGACGACGCGCAAGTCCACCAAGAAGTGACCGCTCGCCTCGCTTGCGAGCTCAGGTGGACCGGGCGGGCGGCCGCATAGCCCCGTCTTTCGGGGCGTGCAGCCGCCCGCTCACAGCGCTCGGGACGCGCGAGAACCCGCCGCACCGCGGGCGGCGGGGGTCGCATCCCGTTCCGAGTTGACGCGCTGAGAAGCGCGCAGAGCGCCGGAAACGGCGTTGCCGGACCCCTGCGGCGGACGCGACCGCAGCGCTGCGCAGCGGCGCGATCAGCGCCCGTCAGGGGTTCTTCACGGTCATGCCTGCGGATCCGGAAGGTAATCGGCCGCCGCCAGGCTCAGGTTCGGTGCCTGACCGTTCCCCGAGATCGCGCCGTTCCCCAGTTCACCGTTCTCCACTTCGCCGGGCCCCACTTCGCCGGGCCGGAACGAGAGGGTCCACACGCTGCCCTTGCGCGCAGCGACCTCGTCCAGGCGCAGACCCGCTGAATCGGCCAGCCGCGTCACCAGATCCGGGATGACCCCGCCCTGGCTGCACACCACGCTGGTGCCGCCGCGGCCGGCCACCTCCAGCATCGCCCGCACGCCCGCGTCGGGATCGGCGGAATAGACCTCTTCGGAGAACAGCGGTTCGCTCACGACGTCGATTCCGCGGTCGCGGGCCACCGGGGCCACGGTTTGTTCGCAGCGCACGCGAGGCGCGGAATAGACGCGGGAAGGCGCGAACAACGGCAACAGGGAATGCAATGCGTCCCGTTGTCGGCGCCCCGCTTCGCTGAGCGGACGAAGAGCGTCATCTCCTGACCATTCGGATCGTTTGCCCGCTTTTGCGTGCCTAACCAGCAATACGGTCGCCGTTTCGGAGCGGGACTCGGCGAATGCGTCGAGCACTCGCGCATCATGCGGATAGGTCAACTCCGCTCGCGCCTCCTTCAACGGTAGCCAGCGGAGTTCGTCCACTTCGTCATTGGGCGTGAACTCGCCACCGAGCAGGTGCGCGGAGAAGTAGTCCACGACCTTCGGCGCGGTCCGGCCGCCGCGCGCGGGCGCCGTGTAGCGCACCTGCGTGAGGGGACGGGTGAGCGCGGTCGAAAACCCCGTCTCCTCGGCGACCTCGCGCACGGCGGCGTGCGCGGCGAGCTCACCCGGGTCGAGCTTTCCCTTGGGCAGCGACCAGTCGTCGTAGCGGGGGCGGTGCACCAGCACCACCTCGGGGCCCTGCGGGCCGGGGCGCCACAGCACGGCCCCCGCGGCGCGCACCGCTTCGGTCACCGGGATGTCGGTCACGATCTACTTCCTCAACGAGCCTGGGAACGAGTTGTCGCCGGCAGTCCGCGGAGCCGCTCAGGTCCTCCTGCCCGCACCGCTGGGCGGAGCATCACTGGGAAACCTTGGCGCCGTGGCCGGAGAGCATTTCGGTCTGGTGGTCGCGGACCTGTTCGCCGCTGCGCGGGGAGGCTTCCCAGTCGCCCTTGGCGTTGAGCACCCAGCAGCGGGTCGAGGGGTGCAGCGCGGAGTCCATCATCGCGTCCATCTGGGCGGTCAGCTTCGGGTCGGTGACGCGGACCTGGGTCTCGATGCGGCGGTCCAGGTTGCGGTGCATCATGTCGGCGCTGCCCAGCCAGTGCTCGTCGATGCCGACGAAGTGGAACACCCGCGAGTGCTCCAGGAAACGCCCCAGGATGGACCGGACCTCGATGTTGTCGCTGAGCCCGTCGACACCGGCCTTGAGCGCGCAGATGCCGCGCACCACGACCTGCACCGGCACCCCGGCCTGCGATGCGCGGTAGAGGGCGTCGATGATCTGCTCGTCGACCAGCGAGTTCACCTTCATCCGCACGCCGCAGCTCAAACCCTGCCGGGCGCGCTCGATCTCGGCCTCGATGCGCTCGACGATGCCGGTGCGGATGCCCTGCGGCGACACCAGGATCCTCCGGTAGTCGCCGTGCCGGGCGTAGCCGGTGAGCACGTTGAACAGGTCGGTGAGGTCGGCGCCGATCTCCGGCGAGGCCGTCAGCAGGCCCAGGTCCTCGTAGATGCGGGCGGTCTTCGGGTTGTAGTTGCCGGTGCCCAGGTGGCAGTAGCGGCGAATCGTCGAACCCTCCTGGCGCACCACGAGCGAGGTCTTGCAGTGCGTCTTCAAGCCGACCAGGCCGTAGACGACGTGCACGCCCGCGCGCTCCAGGGTGCGCGCCCACTGGATGTTGGCCTGCTCGTCGAACCGCGCCTTGAGCTCCACCAGCGCCACCACCTGCTTGCCCGCTTCGGCGGCGTCGATGAGGGCGTTCACGATCGGCGAGTCGCCGGAGGTGCGGTAGAGGGTCTGCTTGATGGCCAGCACGTGCGGGTCGGCGGCGGCCTGCTCGATGAAGCGCTGCACCGAGGTGGAGAACGAGTCGTAGGGGTGGTGCACCAGCACGTCGCCCTCGCGCAGCGTGGAGAAGATGCTCTTGGGCGTCTGGCCCTCGGCGAACGCGGGGTGCGTGGCGGGCACGAACGGCGAGTTCTTCAGGTCCGGGCGCTGCAGCTTGTCGAGCTGGAACAGGCAGGACAGGTCGAGCAGCCCCTTGACCTCCACCACGTCGTGCTGGTCGACCTCCAGCTCGCGCAGCAGGAGTTCGAGCATGTTCTCGCTCATGGTGTCGGTGACTTCCAGCCGCACCGGCGGCCCGAACCGGCGGCGCGCGAGCTCCCGCTCCATCGCTTGCAGGAGGTCCTCGTCGCGGTCCTCCTCGACCTCCAGGTCGGCGTTTCGGGTGACGCGGAAGATGTGGTGCTCGGAGACCCGCATTCCCGGGAACAGCTTGCCCAGGTGCGCGGCGATGAGCTCTTCCAGCGGCAGGAAGGTGGCCAGCTCGTTCTCGCGGTCGGCCTCCACCCGGATCAGCCGGGGCACGTTGTCGGGGACCTTCACGCGCGCGAAGCGGCGCAGCCCGGCGTCCGGATCGGTCACCGTCACCGCGAGGTTCAGCGACAGCCCGGAGATGTAGGGGAACGGGTGCGCCGGGTCCACGGCCAGCGGGGTGAGGACGGGGAAGATGTGGTCCTCGAAGTAGCGGGTGAGCTTGACCTGGTCGTCGGCGTCGAGCTCGGACCAGTCCAGGATGCGGATGCCGCTCGCGTCGAGCTCCGGCAGCAGCTCGTCGACGAACACGCGCCCGAGCTTCTCCATCAGGTCCTGGTTGCGGGCGGCGATGCGCACCAGCTGCTCGTGCGGGGTGAGCCCGTCCGCGCTGCGCACCGACAGCCCGGTCTCCTCGCGGCGCTTCAGCCCGGCCACCCGCACCATGTAGAACTCGTCCAGGTTGGAGGCGAAGATCGCCATGAACTTCGCCCGCTCCAGCACCGGCTGCGACCGGTCCTCGGCGAAGGCGAGCACGCGCGCGTTGAAGTCCAGCCAGGACAGCTCCCGGTTGAGGTAGCGGTCCTCCGGCAGGTCGGTGGTCGCCGCCGCCCGGGTGACGGCCGGCGGCGCGGAGGGAACCCGCGCGCCGTCGTTGGCCGGCGGAGGCGGCGCGGTGTCGGAGCCGGCGGCGCGGCGAGCAGGACGCGGCGCGCGGTTCGCGGCCTTGCCGTTGGCCGCCCCGCCGTTGGACCTCCTGGCGGAGGAGGCCCTCCCGCTGGACGTCTTCCCGGTGGAGGCCTTGCCGCTGGACGACGCCTTGCCGCTGGACGACGCCTTGCCGCTGGACGACGAGGTGCGCTTGGCGGGCCGCTTCGGCGACGGGTCGCTGCTGTTCGTGCTCACCGACCCATTGTCACTCAAAAAACCGTTTCAGATCGACCGCCGCGGACGTTCACGCGATGTTCGTCTGAGCACAGCCGCACCGTGCGTGACGTGCACGAGGGAACCTTCCTGTCACGCCGGGCCTCCGGAGGGGACGCTTCACGCGGTCGGCGCGAGGAGGGGAACCTTCGTGTCACCACCGTCGCGAGCGGTGCGTGGGAACCTTTCGCTCACTCCGCCGACGCGACCCGGGCGCGGGTGCGGGGGCCGAGGCCGGTGGTCTTCGCCGAGGTCAGGTCGGCTTCGGTGTCGACGTCGCGGCGCAGCGACTCCCACGGGCCGAGCAGGGTTTTCGCGCCCGACTCGGAGTGGGCCTCGGCGGAGCCGGGGCCGAAGCGCGGGTCCAGCGGCAGGCCGGGTTCGGCCAGCAGCAGCGTCGTGCCGTCGCCGGGCAGGTCGGGGCAGAACGAGCGATCGGTTCCCGCCGCGCGCAGCGCCCACCCGAGTTCGCCGGAGCGCAGCGCGGGCAGGTCGGCCTGCAGCGCGCCGACGCGGAACGCGCCGCGAGCGCGCAGCACCTCGTCGCCGTGGCGCAGCGCGGCGTTGAGGCCGTCGGCCGGTTCGTCGGGCAGGACCTCGACGCCGAGCGCGGTGAAGGACTCTGTCAGCGCGCGATCGGAGGAGACCACCACGACCCCGGCGACCCCGCGGGCGCGGCGGGCGGCGGCGACGGTGTCCAACGCCATCGCGGTGACCAGCTCGGCGTGCCCGGCGGGTCCGCGCCCGGCCAGCAGCCGGGACTTGGCGCGGTTCAGGGGCTTGAGCGGGACGAGCAGGTGCACCCCGGTGCTGTCGGGCGTGTCGGCGGCGGTCACGGGTCCATCTTGCGTCAACGTCCGCCGATGCGGTGGCGGGCCGGTCAACTGCCGCCTGGTTGACGAGCCGGTGCCCCGTGCCGGGTAATTTGACGGGCGCTCGAGACTTGGAGGAATGGCCGTGGTGGAACCGAGGAACCTCCGACGCCGGCGGAGGACGACCAGCGAGAAGGCACACGGGATGGGCATCTTCTGGCTGGGCCTGGCCCGCTGGGTGTTCTACCCGCTGACCTGCCTGCTGGCGCGCGTCCGGGTGCGCGGGGTGCACCACATCCCGGCCGAGGGCGGCGCGCTGATCGTGCTCAACCACGTCTCCCACCTCGACCCGATCTTCGACGCGGTCACCGTGCACCGCGCGGCCCGGGTGCCGCGGTTCATGGCCAAGAACAGCCTGTGGAACGTGCCGGTGCTCAAGAACGTGCTGGTCGGCGTCGAGCAGATCCCGGTCTACCGGGGCACCGCGGACGCGCAGAAGAGCCTGCGCGACGCGCACGCGGGGCTGGAGAACGGCAAGGTCCTGGTGATCTACCCGGACGGCACCATCACCAAGGACCCCGACGGCTGGCCGATGACGCCGAAGGTCGGAGTGGCCCGGTTGGCGCTGGCCAACGACATCCCGGTGATCCCGGCCGCCCGCTACGGCACCCGCGAGCTCTACGACCACTACAACAAGAAGTTCCGGCCCTTCCCGCGCAAGACGGTGAACTACGTCTTCGGCGAACCGCTGGACCTGTCGGCCTACCGCGGCGGCGACCCGGACGTGGAGACGATCCGCGAGGTCACGAACCTCGTGATGAGCCGGGTCCGCGACCTGCTCGGCGAGATCCGCGAGGAGCAGCCGCCCACCGAGTTCTACGCCCCCGCCCGCAAGAAGAAGAAGGGAACCGATGGCGCAGCCTGAGCGGATCGCGGTGCTGGGCGCCGGATCCTGGGGGACGACGTTCGCGAAGGTGCTGGCCGACGCGGGCAACGACGTCGCGCTGTGGGCCCGGCGCCCGCAGGTGGCGCAGGAGATCAACGAGACCCGGCGCAACGGTTCCTACCTGCCGGGCATCGAGCTGCCGGAGCGGCTGCGCGCCACCGACGACGCGGCGGAGGCCGTGCACGCCGCGGAGTTCGTGGTGCTGGCGGTGCCGAGCCAGACGCTGCGCGAGAACCTCGCGGGCTGGCAGCCGCTGCTGCCGGCGGAGGCGACGCTGGTGAGCCTGGCCAAGGGCGTGGAACTGAGCACGCTCAAGCGGATGAGCCAGGTCGTCGGCGAGGTCGCCGACGTGCCGATGCAGCAGGTCGCCGTGGTGTCCGGGCCGAACCTGGCCAAGGAGATCGCCGCCGGTCAGCCGACCGCGACGGTCGTGGCCTGCCCGGACGAGGAGCGGGCGGTGGCGCTGCAGAAGGCCTGCTTCACGCCGTACTTCCGGCCCTACACCAACACCGACATGGTCGGCATCGAGATCTCGGGCGCCTGCAAGAACGTCATCGCCCTGGCCTGCGGCATCGCGGCGGGGCTCGGGTTCGGGCACAACACGATGTCGTCGCTGATCACCCGGGGGCTGGCCGAGACGACGCGGCTCGGGGTGGCGCTGGGCGCCGACCCGATGACCTTCGCCGGCCTGGCCGGTCTGGGCGACCTGGTGGCGACGTGCTCGTCGCCGCTGTCCCGCAACCGGACCTTCGGCGAACGGCTGGGCAGGGGAGAGACGCTGGCCCAAGCGCAGGAGGCCGCCCACGGCCAGGTGTCGGAGGGCGTGAAATCCTGCTCCTCGATCCGCCAGCTGGCCGACCGGCACGGCGTGGAGATGCCCATCACCGACGTGGTGCACCGGGTGTGCCACGAGGGGCTGGAGCCGGGCCCGGCCACGGCGGAGCTGCTGGGACGCGAGCGCAAGGCCGAATGATCCGGTCGCCGCGCTCGCGTCGATCGCGAGTGCGGGAGTGACCACAGTGAATCTTGGGGATTTCGGCGACGGGACGCGCGTCGTGCACGGCGGGCACCCGGAGCCCGAGGCGGGAACTCCGCTGCTGCCGGGGCCGGTGTTCGCCGCGCCGTACCACCTGGGCGAGTCCGGACCGAGCGGTGACTTCTACGGCCGCGCGGGCAACCCCACCTGGCGAGCGCTGGAGTCGGCGATCGGCGAGCTCGACGGCGGGCGCTGCGTGCTGCTGCCCTCGGGCATGGCGGCGATCAGCACGCTGCTGCGCTCGGTGCTGCGCACCGGCGACAAGCTGGTCCTGCCCTCGGACGGCTACTACGCGTCCCGCCAGTTCGTCGCCGACGAGATGGGCGAGCTGGACCTGGACGTGCGCGAGATCCCCACGCCGGGGCCGTGGACCGACGACGTCTTCGACGGCGCCCGGCTGGTGCTGCTGGAAACCCCGTCCAACCCGGGCGGCGACGTCTGCGACATCGCCGAGCTCGCCGAGCGCGCCCACGCCGCGGGCGCGCTGCTGGCGGTCGACAACACCACGGCGACGCCGCTGGGGCAGCGCCCGCTGGAGCTGGGCGCGGACATCGTGATCGCCAGCGACACCAAGGCGCTGGCGGGGCACAGCGACATCCTGCTGGGGCACGTCTCGGTCCGCGACGACGAGCTCGCCGACCGGCTGGTGCGCGCCCGGTCGCTGTCCGGCGCGATCCCGGGCCCGTTCGAGACGTGGCTGGCGCACCGCAGCATGGGCACCCTCGACCTGCGCCTCTCCCGGCAGGCCGAGAACGCCGCCGCCCTGGTCGAGGCCCTCTCGGGACACCCGGCGGTGAGCGGTCTGCGCTGGCCGGGCTGGTCCCAGGACCCGGCGCACGAGCTGGCGAGCAAGCAGATGCGGCGATTCGGCGGCGTCTTCCGCTTCGAACTCGCCGACGCCGAGGCGGTGCAGGCGTTCATCGCCAAGTCCCGCCTCGTCGTCGCGGCCACCAGCTTCGGCGGCCTCCACTCCACAGCGGACCGCCGAGCCCAGTGGGGCGACCAGGTCCCCGAGGGCTTCCTCCGCTTCTCAGCGGGCTGCGAAGACCCCCAAGACCTCGTCCAAGACGTCCTCCAAGCCCTCTCCTGACTCCACCCGTCCCCTCGCCTCCGGCTCGGGGTGACCCGATTACGGCGGTAATCCGTCAACCGAATACGGCGGTAATCCGGGTTGTGGACGGATTACCGCCGTAATCGGGGCCCGGAAACCGCCGTAATCGGGTCACCCTCACTCCGTCGGGTGTGAAGTGGGTCGCTGGGTGTGGGGGTGCGGTGGGGAGTTGGTTGACGGCAGGGTGGGGGACTGGTTGAGTGCTGGGCGTGTTGAAGCGCGCAATCACCGGCCGACGGGGTCACATCGACCTGCACCGCGTCGCCAGCGCGCTGTGTTCGTGTTCTTCGTGTTGATCGATCTCATCCAGTTCCCGGGTTGATCGCGGCGTCCTCGCGCGCCTGCGCCCCGGGGTTCGTTCACGATCTCCGAAGGACCACAACCGTGTTCGCCGTTCCGCCCAACACCGTGGCCGCGCCTGCCGACCTGACCATCGCGCACCCGGCCCGCATCGCCCGAGAGTTCGCCGCCGACCGCGCGTCCTGGGCGCACCTGCTGCGCTACGACGCCGATGAGCGCTGGGCCGGGCTGCTCGCCCGCACCGACGCCTACGAGGCGTGGCTGCTGAGCTGGCTGCCCGGCCAGCGCACCGATCTGCACGATCACGGCGGCGCCACCGGTGCTTTCACCGTCGTGCAAGGGGTTCTGACCGAGCGGGTCGCCCGCGCCGGAGACGCGGAGGTGCTGCACTCGCTGAGCGCGGGCCAGTCGCGGGTGTTCGGCCCGCACTACGCCCACCAGGTCAGCAACCTCGGCGTCGATCCGGCGGTGACGATCCACGTCTACCGGCCGCAGCGCGCCAACCGCACGATCCGGGGCTGATCAGCTCCGGCGCAGCACGTGCTCGGGGACGGGCAGGTCGGTGACGAGGTCGGCCGCAGGCACCGGCTCGCCCCAGGTCCGGTGCAGCGGCAGGACCCCGGCCCACGCCGCGTTCGCCTCGACGTCCTCGGCGTCGTCGCCGGGGCCTCCGGCGCGGATCTTCACCGAGGACTCGCCGAGGTCGAGGGCGATCACGGCGGTGGCGGCGAGCTCCTTCTTGTTCGGCTGCCGCGCGTGGTCCCAGGAACCGGGGGCGAGGTGCTCGGTGATCACCCGCAGCGCCTCCCAGCGCTCGCCGGGGTCGGTGACGCGCCGGGCGCGGCCGTGGATCACCGCCGACCGGTAGTTCATCGAGTGGTGCATCATCGCCCGCGAGTACACGACGCCGTCCACGACGGTCACCGACGCGCACACCTCATCGGCCTCCCGCAGGCTGCGGGCCCCGCTCGATCCGTGCAGGTAGAGGGTGTCGTCGTGGCGCCCGTAGCCGGTGGGCAGCACGCGCGGGGAACCGTCGACGACCATCGCCAGGTGGCAGATCAGCCCGGCGTCGAGGGTGGCGTGCAGGTCGGCGCGGTCGGTGCTGGCCCGGTGGGCGCCGCGGCGGACGGTGGAGCGTTCCGTGGGGGAGAGCTGCGTAGTCACGTCGCCAGCATCACCCGGACAAGTGGCCTCATCGAAGTGCCAATCTGCGAGAATTCCAGAATGCCACATGACGTGCCCGCGGCGAGCTCCCCGCTGCTGGAGCTGGCCATCGACCTGCACCGGGACGGTGATCTGCCGCTCGCGGTCCAGCTCGCCGACGCCCTGCGGCACGCGGCCACGATCGGCCAGCTGCGCGGCGGCGACCGGCTGCCGTCCACGCGCGCCCTGGCCCGGCACCTGTCGGTGAGCCGCACCGTCACCGCCGCCGCCTACGAGCAGCTGCACGCCGAGGGCTGGATCGTCGGACGGCGCGGATCGGGCACCTTCGTCACCACCAGCCCGCCCGGTGCCCGCAGCGACGCCGTCGCGCCGCCGGTGCTGGAGCGCAAGCACGCCGAACGCCCGATGGTGCAGCTGTTCGCCGGGGTCCCGTGGGCGGACGGGATCGACCGCGCCGCGTGGCGCCGGGCGTGGCGCGCCGCCGCCGACACCGCCCCCGACCTGCGACCGCAGCGGGCGGGGCTGCTCAGCTACCGCGAGGCCGTCGTGGAACACCTGCTGCGGCACCGGGGTCTGGTCGTCGGCGGCTGGACCGCCGAGAACGTGCTGGCCACCGGCGGCACCAGCACCGCGCTCGGCGAACTCGCCGCCGCCGTGCTGCCGCGCGGCGCGAAGGTCGCCGTCGAGGAACCCGGCTACCAGCGCGCGGTCGGTGCCCTCAAGGCCGCGGGCGTGGAGGTCGTGCCCGCGCCCGTCGACCACTCCGGGCTCGTCGTCGACGACATCCCCGGCGGGATCGCGGCCGTCTACTGCTCACCGGCGCACCAGTTCCCGATCGGCGGCAGGCTGCCCGCCGAGCGCCGCATCGCGCTCATCGAGCGCGCCCGCGACGAGGGGTGGCTGATCGTCGAGGACGACTACGACGGCGAGCTGCGCTACGACGTCGCCCCGCTGCCGGTGCTGGCGTCGATGGCCCCCGACGTCGTGGTGCACCTGGGCACGACCAGCAAGATCCTCACTCCCACGCTCGGCGTCGGCTGGATGCTGGCCGCCGAGCCGATCACCACCGCCGTGCAGCGGCACCGCGAGCGCATCGGCCAGGGACCGGCGCTGGCGGGCCAGCGCGTGCTGGTCGAGTTCGCCCGCCACGGCGACCTCGGCCGGCACCTGAGGCGGTTGCGCCGCGAGCTGTCGCAGCGCCGGGCGCTGGTCGTCGAGAGCCTCGCGGCCGAGGGCGTCGAGGTGTTCGGCGACCGCGCGGGCGCGCACGTCGTGCTGCCGCTGCCCGACGCCGGCACCGAGCGGCGCGTCCTCGACGACGGCGCGGAGGAGGGGCTGGTCCTCGACGGGCTGCGACGGCACCACGACGGACCGCAGCGCTGGTGCGGACTGGTCCTCGGCTACGCCGCCTGCAGTCGCGATGAGCTCCGATCGGCCCTGCCGATCGTGGCCCGGTTGTGCCGCGGAACGCCCTGATACCGCATCGTGTCGTCAGCGGGAGGGCTTCGTAAAACGACCTGAGCGCACGCGGGGTATGGTCCGGCGCATGACTTCGCGCAAGACCCGGGTGGCCGTCGTTTTCGGCGGGCGCAGCACCGAGCACGGCATCTCCTGCGTCTCCGGTGGCAGCGTTCTCGCCCACCTGGACCAGGACCGTTTCGAGATCGTGCCGGTGGGCATCACCCAGGAAGGCGCCTGGGTGCTCGGCACCGACGACCCGAAGCAGCTGGAGATCCGCGACCGCAAGGAACCCGAGGTCGTCTCCGGCACCGCGCTGGCCCTGCCGGGCGACCCGACGCGCCAGGAGCTGGTCCTGCTCGAACCCGAGAAGGGCGGCGAGGTGCTCTCCGGCGTCGACGTCGTCTTCCCGGTGCTGCACGGCGCTTTCGGCGAGGACGGCACCATCCAGGGCCTGCTGGAGATGGCCGACGTGCCCTACGTGGGCCCGGGCGTGCTCTCCAGCGCGGTGTCGATGGACAAGGAGTACACCAAGAAGCTGCTGGCGGCCGAGGGCATCGAGGTCGGCACCTACGAGGTGCTGCGGCGCGGCCAGCGGACGCTGACCGATGAGCAGCGCGAGCGGCTGACGCTGCCGGTGTTCGTCAAGCCCGCCCGCGCCGGTTCGTCGCTGGGCATCACCAAGGTCGGTGACTGGTCCGAGCTGGACGCCGCGATCGCCGAAGCCCGCAAGACCGACCCGAAGGTCATCATCGAGACCGGGGTGAGCGGCCGCGAGATCGAGTGCGGCGTCCTGGAGTTCCCCGACGGCCGCGTCGAGGCCTCGCAGCCCGCCGAGCTGCGCGTCACCGGTGAGACCGACTGGTACGACTACGAGTCGAAGTACCTCGACGACGTCACCGAGTTCGACCTGCCCGCCAAGATCAGCGACGAGCACACCGCGCAGCTGCGCGACATGGCCGTCCGCGCCTTCGCCGCCCTGGAGTGCCAGGGCCTGGCCCGCGTGGACTTCTTCCTCTCCGACGAGGGCACGCTGATCATCAACGAGGTCAACACGATGCCGGGCTTCACCCCGATCTCGCTCTACCCGCGCATGTGGGCTCACAGCGGCATCGATTACCCCACCCTGCTGACCACCCTGATCGACACGGCCCAAGCCCGGGGCACCGGCCTCCGCTGACCCCTCCTGTCGAAAACCCCGGTTTTCACGCGACGAAAACCGGGGTTTTCGATCGTGGGACACCGGGTCAGGGGAAGACGGGCTGTTTCGGGAGCTTGGTGCCGATGAGCTTGGAGAGGTCCTGGAGGGGGCCCGTGCCGGTGTCGGCGGGGGCGCTCAGCGCCACGTAGACCGGGCGGTCCACGGCGAGCCAGGAGGAGTCGCCGCCCTGGTTGATCTCCAGCCAGCTGACCCCGGAGACGTCCATGAGCTGCGACGTCGGGGTGAGCTCGGCGGGGGCGTCGATGCCGCAGCGCACCGTGATCGGGTCGTGCTCGGCGTCGCCCCACGCCACCGTCGCGGCCGGGGCGGGCTGGGCCAGGGGCCTGCGCGGCACCGGGGCTCCGCCGACCATCAGCTCGGCGGGCAGCGCGGACATCACCGAGGCGCACTCCGGTGACTCGGCCCGCGGCGCCGGGATCGGTGCGGCCGCCAGCGGGCCGGTGCGGCGGGCGGCCTGAGCGGCCTCGGCCTCTTCCCGCGCCCGGTGCTCGCCGTACCAGCCGTAGACGCCGACACCGGCCACGCCGACCGCGAGCAGCACGCCGAGCGCGATCGCGACGATCAAAACCGGCTTGGGGACGCCGGAACCCTCGTGCTCAACCACGTTCCCACTACAGCACCACGCCGCGCACCGACCGCGATGGGGTCAGCTCAGAGGTGAACCACCGGACAGGTCAGCGTCCGCGTGATGCCCTCGACGTTCTGGATCTTCGCGACGACCATCTTGCCGAGGAGGTCGACGTTCTCGGCCTCGGCGCGCACGATGACGTCGTAGGGACCGGTGACGTCCTCGGCGCTGATGACGCCGGCTGACCCGGAGATCTCGCCCGCGACGGCGGCTGCCTTGCCGACCTCGGTCTGGATGAGGATGTATGCCTGAACCACGGCGTGCCCCTTCGTCTAGCCCATGTGCTCGGGGTAGGAAACTGGCAGAAAGCTACCCCATCTGACCGAGCTGATGCTCAAGGAAGGAAGGTCCCAGTTGGGTCCTGACTCGTCCCAGGAACCACAGACCATTTCCCAGGTGGGTGAGTTCGATCTCATCGATCGAGTGACGGCCGGCCGTCAGCAGTCACCGGGCACGCTGCTCGGCCCCGGCGATGACGCCGCGGTGCTCGCCGCTCCCGACGGTCGCGTGGTGGCCAGCACCGATGTGCTGGTGGAACAGGTCCACTTCCGTTTCGACTGGTCGACGCCGCACCAGGTGGGCCGCAAGGCGGTCGCCGTGAACCTCTCCGACATCAACGCGATGGGCGCGGTGCCCACCGGAGTGCTGGTCGGCCTCGGATGTCCGCCGGACACCCCGGCGGCGGTCGTCGACGAGCTGTCCGACGGCCTGTGGGAAGAGGCACAGCAGGCCGGGATCGGGATCGTCGGCGGTGACATGGTGTCGTCGCCGTCACTGACGATCTCGATCACAGCCCTAGGTGATCTGCAGGGCAGGGAACCCGTCACCCGCTCGGGTGCCCGACCGGGCGACGTCGTCGCGGTCGCCGGCAGGCTCGGCTGGTCGGCGGCCGGCTTAGCCGTGCTGGGGCGCGGTTTCCGCTCCCCGGTTGCCGTCGTCGGCGCGCACCGCGTGCCCGAACCGCCCTACGGCGCCGGCCCGCAGGCCGCCGTCGCGGGCGCGACGTCCATGGTGGACACCTCCGACGGGCTGCTGGCCGACCTCGGCCACATCGCCACCGCCTCCGGCGTCGCCGTCGACCTGCGCATGGAGCAGGTGGAGGTGCCGCAGCGGCTCACCGAGGTCGCCTCCGCGCTCGGCGCCGACGCCCGCCACTGGGTGCTCACCGGCGGTGAGGACCAGGCCCTGATCGCGACGTTCCCCGCCAACCGCCCGCTGCCGCCGGACTTCCGCGAGATCGGCGTCGTGACCGAGGGAACGGGCGTGACCATCGACGGCAACCCCTACGTCGGCCCCACCGGCTGGGAGCACTGGCGCTGAGCGTGGAGAACGCCCCCGGATGAGATCCGGGGGCGTTCTCGACTGTGGTGGGTTCGGCGTCAGCTCGCCGTCGCCGCCGGGGCGTCCTGCATGAGCGGCTTCCTCGCGGTCTCCTTCATGAGCAGGATCGGCACCAGTGCGACCAGTGCCGCGCCCATCAGGTAGAAGGCGGGGAAGTAGCTGTTGCCGGTGTTGGTCACGACAGCGTCGTTGATCAGCGGCGCAGTACCACCGAAGGCGGCTGTGGAGATGTTATAGCCGACCGAGAAGGCCGCGTAGCGGACCTTGGTCGGGAACATCGCCGGCAGCGTCGCGGCCAGCGGTCCGATCAGCTGCACGTGCCCGATCGCCAGCAGCGCCAGGCCCAGGATCGTGGTCAGCACCGTTCCCTGGCCGATGAGCCAGAACGCGGGCACCGGCAGGATCAGGAAGCAGATGGCCGCGGACACGAACAGCGGCTTGCGGCCGATGCGGTCCGACAGCGCGCCGACCGGCGTGATGATGACCAGCATGAACACGACCGTCAGCAGCAGCGGGACCAGCACCTGGTGCTCCTGCCCGTCGGGCACTTCGAGCGTGTCCGACAGGTAGGTCTCCATGTAGGTGAGGATCGTGTAGTTGGCGACGTTGATGAGCACCACGATGCCCATCAGGATCAGCAGTTGGCGCCACCACTCGCGGATCAGGTCCTTCAGCGGAGACTTGGCCACCTGGTGGGTGTTCTCCAGCTGCTTGAACGCCGGGGTGTCCTCCAGCTTGGACCGCAGGTACAGACCGACACCGCCGAGCGGACCGGCGATGAGGAACGGAATGCGCCAGCCCCAGGTCTCCATCGAGGTGCTGTCCAGCGTCAGGATCAGGATCGTCGGCACCAGCGCGCCCAATCCGAATCCGACCAGGGTGCCGAATTCGAGCCAGCTACCCCAGAAACCGCGCTTGCGGTCCGGGGCGTACTCGGCGATGTAAGTCGCGGCACCGCCGTACTCGCCACCGGTGGAGAAGCCCTGCACCAACCGGCACAACAGCAGCAGCATCGGCGCGACGATGCCGATGGCGCCGTAGGTCGGCAGCAGACCGATGAGGAACGTCGAACCCGACATGAGCAGAATCGTCACGGCGAGCACCTTCTGCCTGCCGATCCGGTCGCCGAGCGGGCCGAAGAACAGGCTGCCCAGCGGTCGGAACAGGAAGGAGATGGCGAAGACGCCGAACGCGGAGACGGTCTCCCAAGGGCCGGGGAAGAACTGGTGACCGACGTAGGCGGCCACGTAGGCGTAGACGCCGAAGTCGTACCACTCCGTGCAGTTACCGATTGCCGCTGCGCCGACCGCGCGGCGCAGCAACGACTTCTGCTCGGCCTCTGTTTCGGCTGGTTGCTGAGAAGTCATGACGTGCGGCCCACCTCCGGGTGTTTGTCTCCACGGCCGTGGTCGATTTGGAACTTCGCCAGAACCTAGCCGAGTGGCTTGGGCGAGGCCACCAAAACTGCTGGATCGAGCATTCCGCTGTTATTTCCTTTTCGCGGAACGGCGCTGTCCGAGCGCCGGAAACGTCCTGTCGCAGCGTCACTGATTTGACAGACGAATTTCCGCGATGACGGGCGAAAATGGCGCTTTCGGAGTAGTTCCGATTACGCATGTGAGCGAACTCGCGATCATCGTTACGTCATCGGTATGTGACGTGTGACACTTCTGGGTGGTCGTGGGGCTGTGCGCGACCGCCTCGGAGTCGATCGCTAATCTGCTCGGCATGGCAGCACGTCCACTGCACGAAACCGTCGAGTCCGGCTGGGCGGAGGCACTCGCGCCGGTCGCGGATCAGATCGCGGCGATGGGGGACTTCCTGCGCGCCGAGGTCGCTGAGGGCCGCACCTACCTGCCCGCCCCGGAGAACGTGCTGCGCGCGTTCCAGCAGCCGTTCCACGACGTGCGGGTGCTGATCGTGGGCCAGGACCCCTACCCGACGCCGGGGCACCCGGTCGGGCTCAGCTTCTCGGTCGCCCCGGGCGTCGCGCCGCCGCGCAGCCTGGTCAACATCTTCCGGGAGTACTGCGAGGATCTCGGCCACCCGAAGCCGTCCAGCGGCGACCTCACCCCGTGGACCGAGCGCGGCGTGCTGCTGCTCAACCGCTCCCTCACCGTCAGCCCCGGCAAGCCCGGCTCGCACCGCGGCAAGGGCTGGGAGCAGGTCACCGCCCAGGCCATCAAGGCCCTCGCCGCCCGGGAGGAGCCCCTGGTGGCGATCCTCTGGGGCCGCGACGCCCGAGACCTCCGGCCCCTGATGCCCGGCGTGGAGTGCGTCGAATCCCCGCACCCGAGCCCCATGTCAGCAGACCGAGGCTTCTTCGGGTCGAAGCCCTTCTCCAGGACCAACGAGATCTTGGAGAGCAAGGGCTGGGAGCCGATCGATTGGAAGTTGCCCTGATCTAGAGCAACTACTCTGTGGTCCCCGTGCTTGGCGGTGCGGGTAGCGGAACCTCAGACGCCTTCTGGCTCCGGGATCCGAGGCTTATGTATGCGCCGATACACGACACGTCGGCTGTCCTCCCCAGAAGACGTCTGAGAACCCGCGGCGGTGCGGGTTGCCAGGGTGGGGCAAGGAGGAACCGGCTTCGCCGGTTGCCTGACGAGCTCGTCCTTCCTGCCCTGAACAGCAGAAAACCCCGAGGCGCAACCACCTCGGGGCTCCCAGACTCAAAACCCTCAGCCGCGGACGATCTTGCCGGCCTTCATGCAGGACGTGCAGACGTTCATGCGCTTGCGCTGGGACAGACCGATCTTGGCGTGCACGGTCTGAATGTTCGGGTTCCACCGGCGCTTGGTCTTCCGGTGGGAGTGCGAGACCGAGTTGCCGAAGCCTGGTCCCTTGCCACAGACGTCGCAGACGGCAGCCACGTCAGACACCCCTTACTTTGCTTGACGGTTACAGCGATGAGAGCTCTGCAGTCGTGCCACGCCGAAGCGGAGAGGCACCTGCGGGAGCGCTTCCTGCTCACCGCCGTGCGGCGGCCTGAGCCCGGAGAACCCGGTCGCCCGGGGTCATCGCCACCCTGGGACCGGGTCAGTCTAGCCCACCGCCACCGGCTCCTTCCGAGGTGGGGGCCGATGTGCGGCGGAGCACCGCGAGCGCGCCGACTGCGGATAGTCTCGGTTCCAACCGATCGTAACGTGCGTGGGAGGTTCCCGGGTGTTGCGGACGCTGAACGCGGCGGCTGCCCGCCGCTGGGCGGACCTGGCCCTGTCGGCGTTGACCGCCGAGCGCGAGTCGATCGACCGCATCAACGTCTTCCCGGTCGCCGACGGCGACACCGGCACGAACCTGCTGCAGACGATGCGGGCGGCGGTGCTGACCTTGGACGAGTCCGCGCCGGACACGCTCGGCGGTGTGCTGGACGCGTTGGCGAAGGGCGCGCTGGGCGGGGCGTGCGGGAACTCCGGGATGCTGCTGTCGCAGGCGTTGCGGGGCGTGGCCGAGCAGCTGCGGGACGCGGTCACGGCCGACGGTCCGCTGTGGCGGGAGGCGTTGACGCGGGCGGAGCAGCTGGCTCGCCGCGCGGTCGCGGAACCGCAGGAGGGAACCGTGCTGTCGGTGCTGCGCGCGGCCGCGCACGGTGCCCGGGGCACCGACGAGCTGGCCGAGGTGGTGCGGGGTTCGACCCGGGCCGCGGTCGAGGCACTGGCCGCGACCCCGGCGCAGCTGCCGGTGCTGTCGGACGCGGGTGTGGTGGACGCGGGCGGTCGGGGCGTGGTGGTCCTGCTGGACGCGTTGAACGCGGTGGTCCGGGACGGCGAGTGGCTGGCTCCGAGCTCCCCGGTTCCGGCGGAGGCGGATCTGCTGGAGCACGAGTCGAGCTTCGACTACGAGGTCATGTACCTGCTGGCCGACACCGACGCGGGCTGCGCGGAGGCGCTGCGCGAGCGGCTGGGGGAGTTGGGCGACTGCGTTTCGGTCGTGGGTGACGGGTCCGGGTCGTGGGCGGTGCACGTGCACTGCGACGAGATCGGGGGAGCGATCGAGGCGGGCGTCGAGTCGGGCCGGGTGCACCGGATCAAGGTGACGCGCTTCGCCGATCAGCAGGAGGCCTACCCCCGCGACGTGGCGGTGCTGGCGTGCGTGCCCAGTGAGGCCCTGGGCGAGATCTTCGCCGCCGAGGGCGCGGACGTGCTGGTCGTGGAGTCGATGCCGGTCCCGGCCGAGTGGCGGGAGGCATTCACCGGCACCGGCGCGGGCCACGTGGTGGTGCTGCCCAACGACCTGGACACGGCTCTGGTGGTGGAGCGCGCGGTCACCGATCTGCCCAAGGGAGCGCCGGAGGTCGTGGTGGTGCCGACGGCCTCGCCGGTGCAGGGCCTGGCCGCGCTCGCGGTGCACGACGCGTACCGGCGTCGCGCCGACGACCAGGTCGCGATGGCCGAGGCCGCCGCGGCGACCCGGCGCGGGGAGCTCTACGTCGCCGACGTGGAGGCCCTGACGTGGGTGGGTCGCTGCCGTCCCGGCGACATCCTCGGTCTGATCGACGGCGAGGTCGTGCTCATCGGCGAGGACCTCGCGGTCACGGCCCAGGAGCTGCTGACCCGGATGCTGGCGCTCGGCGGCGAGCTGCTGACCGCCCTGGTGGGCGACAACACTCCCGCTGACCTGCCCGGGGAACTTTCCGCTCACCTCCGCCGCGCCCACCCCGAGGTGGAGATGGCCACCTACCCCGCGGGTGCCCTGGACGCCTTGCTGCTGATCGGCATCGAGTAGCCCGTTCTGCGAGGAAGGGAACCTTTCTGTCACGGCAGGAAGGTTCCCTCGTCTTCGTTCCAGGATGACATCGATGGTGCTAGTGTCATTAGCACCATGTTGCTCTCGTTGGATCTTGAGGACGAGCGGCCGCTGCACGAGCAGGCCGCCGACGCGATCCGGCGCGCCATCGCCGACGGGGAGGTCGAGCCGGGCGATCGGTTGCCGCCCGCGCGCGATCTCGCCGACGCGATGCGCGTCAACGCCAACACCGTGCTGCGCGCGCTGCGCGAGCTGCGGGCCGAAGGACTGCTGGAGTTCCGCCGCGGCCGCGGGGTGACGGTGCTGCGCAAGCCGGACCCGGAGGTGGCACTGCGGTCCCGGGCGCGCGAACTGCTCGCCGAAGCGCACCGCCACGGCTACACCGCCGCCGACCTCGTGCGGTGGATCGAGGAGGAATCGTGAACCACCGGAAGACGTTCCTGGTCGTCTCGCTGCTGTGGTCGGTGCTCGTGACGGTCGCCCTGATCACGCCGCTGGTGTTGCTGCGCGACCGGCTTCCGGATCCGATCGCCAGCCACTGGAGCTTCGACGGCGTCGCCGACGACTCCATCCCGCTGGCCCGGTTCCCGCTGGTCATGATGCCGGGCTGGCTGCTGCTGGCGGTGTTCGCGGTGATCGCCGGAACCGCCGGTGAGCGCCGCGTCCATCGAGCCGGCAGCGCCGCGGTACTGGGTGCCGGTGCCCTGTTCTTCGCGGGAATTCTGGGCTCGACGGTGTGGGTCAACCTCGACCACGTCGCCTGGCAGGACGTTCGTCTGCCGATGTGGCACCTGCTCCCGGTGCTGGGCGGGGCGGCGGTCGCCGCGTGGATCGGCTGGCTGCTCGGCAACCGGGGACCCGACGAGCCCGGCGCCGAACCCGAGGCGGCCGGCGAGCTCGACCTGGCACCCGGTCGGCGCGAGGTCTGGATCTCGCCGGTGTCCAGCCCGGTGCTCATCGCGGTCGGTGCGGCGACGATGCTCGTCGCGGTGGGACTGATCCTGCTGGTGAACCCGCCCGTCGGCGTACCGGTGCTGCTGATCGGGCTGCTGGTGGCGGCCCTGTCCTCGGCCCGGGTCCGGGTCGACGAGCGAGGCGTGCACGTCGCGTTCGGTCTGCAGCGCTACCCGGTCCGCCGCATCCGCCTCGACCAGATCCGCGTCGCGAGCGTCGCGAACCACCGCGCCCTGGAAGTCGGTGGCTGGGGCTACCGCGTCCTCCCCGCCACCACGGCGATCATGCTGCGCGGCGGCGAGTGCCTGGTCCTGCGCCTGACCTCCGGCCGCGACTTCGTCATCAGCGTCGACAAGCCCGAACGCGGAGCCGAACTGGTCAACGCCCTGCTCGCGGAGCGCTCGATGTGAGCACGGGAACCTTCCTGTCACGCCGGTGGGAGGAGGGGAGCTTTCCTGTCACCCGCGGAGGGGGCGTTCCTCTCACCTGGGGATGGGAACCTTTCTGTCGTCGTCCGCGCGTCGTCGCGGGTGGTGGGACGGGTCGTCGGGGTGTGCCGCTAATCTCGGTGCGAGTCGTCGAGGGAGCCAGCAGTGCGAATCCGGAGCCGGTACCTGTGGTTGATCACCGGCTGGACGCTGCTCGTGGCCGTGCTGATGCTCGCCGTGCCGATGGCGCTGCGGGCTCGGTTGCCCGAGCCGATCGCCGTCGAGTGGACCTCGACCGGGACGCCGGAGACGTCGAGTTCGCTGCGCGATTTCCTGGTCGGCAAGCTGGTGTGGTGGCTGGTGGTCGCCGCCGTGTGGGGTGCGCTGGTGCTGCGGGGTGTGCTGCGGACGCGTGCCACGGCGGTGGCGGGGGCCGTGATCGCGGTGTTCGGCTGGGTGATGCTGGGGACCGTGGTGCTGACGACGTGGGCCAACGTCGACGCGCCGGACTTCCGCGACGCCGGTGAGCTCTCCGGTGAGGGCTGGCTGCTGCTCGGGGCGCTGCCCATGGCGTGGGCGGGCTGGCGGTTCGGCGGCCGGGAGACCGCGGGCACCGCCGAGTAGCTCGCGGTGCCATCCGAGGACGCAGGCGGAGGACTTTCAGTGACCACATTGGACGCCAAGCTCGACCGGCTGTTGGGGGCCAAGACCGGTAAGGCGCTCGAATCCGCGCTGGGCCTGGTCACCGTCGGCGACCTGCTGCGGCACTACCCGCGCCGCTACGCCGAGCGCGGTGAGCTGACCGCGATCGCCGGGCTGGAGCTCGGCGAGCACGCGACCGTGCTGGCCAAGGTCGAGCGGGTCACCAAGCGGACCATGAAGTCCCGCCGCGGCACCATCGTCGAGGCCCGCATCACCGACGGGCACCGCTCGCTGTCGTGCACGTTCTTCAACCAGGCATGGCGGGAGCGGGAGCTCATCCCGGGCAAGCGCGGCATGTTCGCGGGCAAGGTGACCGCGTTCCGCGAGCAGCTGCAGCTGTCGCACCCCGAGTACCAGCTGTTCGACTCGGAGGCCACCGACGTGGGGGCGGCGGCCGAGGAGTTCGCGGCCGCGCTGCTGCCGGTCTACCCGTCGGCGCAGGGACTGCCGTCGTGGTCGATCGCCCGCTGCGTCGGTCAGGTCCTCGACGTCTGGGACGGCACCGATGACCCGCTGCCCACCGAGCTGCGCGAGCGCCTGGGCATGTCCTCGTTGGAGGACGCGCTCCGCAAGATCCACCGGCCGCAGAACTTCGGCGAGGTCGCCGCTGCGCAGGACCGGCTCAAGTGGGACGAGGCGCTGGCCGTGCAGCTGATCCTCGCCCAGCGCCGCAGCGCCATCGAGGAGCGCCCGGCGCCGGTGTGCGAGCGCCGCGACGACGGGGTGCGGGCGGCCTTCGACGAGCGGATGCCGTTCCAGCTCACCCGGGGGCAGCAGGAGATCGGCGAGCAGATCGCCGCAGACCTGGGCACCGCGCACCCGATGAACCGCCTGGTCCAGGGCGAGGTCGGCAGCGGCAAGACGATCGTGGCGCTGCGCGCGATGCTGCAGGTAGTCGACGCCGGTCGGCAGGCGGCGATGCTCGCGCCGACCGAGGTCCTGGCCGCCCAGCACGCGCGGTCGCTGCGCGAGCTGCTCGGCGAGCTGGCCATGGCCGGTGAGCTGGGCGGGGCGGAGAACGCGACCCGGGTGACGCTGCTGACCGGTTCGCTCAGCACCGCGCAGCGGCGCCAGGCGATGCTGGAGGCGGCCTCGGGCGAGGCCGGGATCGTGGTCGGCACGCACGCGTTGATCCAGGACAAGGTGTCCTTCGCCGATCTCGGGCTGGTGGTGGTCGACGAGCAGCACCGCTTCGGAGTCGAGCAGCGCGACGCGCTGCGGGCGCGCGGGGGCGACGAGACCGCGCCGCACGTGCTGGTGATGACGGCGACGCCGATCCCGCGAACGGTGGCGATGACGGTCTACGGCGATCTGGAGACCTCGGCGCTGCGCGAGCTCCCGCAAGGGCGTTCGCCGATCAGCACCAGCGTGGTCCCGGTGTCGGAGAAGCCGGCGTGGCTGGACCGCGCGTGGGCGCGGATCCACGAGGAGGTCGCCGCCGGGCACCAGGTGTACGTGGTGTGCCCGCGCATCGGCGACGACGAGGAGCCCTCGGGCAAGGGCAAGAAGTCGAAGAAGAAGTCCACTGTGGATGACGGTGACGGCGAGGAGCCGCCGCCGGACGACGACGGCGGGGAGCAGCGGCGCCCGCCGGTCGCGGTGATCGACGTGGCCGAGCAGCTGGCGGCGGGTCCGCTTTCGGGGCTGCGGCTGGGAATCCTGCACGGCAGGCTCGCGCCCGACGACAAGGACGCGGTGATGCGCTCGTTCGCCGCGGGCGAGCTGGACGTGCTGGTGGCGACCACGGTGATCGAGGTCGGCGTCAACGTCCCCAACGCGACCGTCATGGTGATCATGGACGCGGACCGGTTCGGCGTCTCGCAGCTGCACCAGCTGCGCGGCCGGGTCGGCCGGGGCAGCGCGCCGGGCCTGTGCCTGCTGGTCACCGAGGCGATGGGCGGCACCACCACGCGGGAGCGGCTGGACGCGGTCGCCTCCACGACGGACGGTTTCGAGCTGGCGCGGCTGGACCTGGAGCTGCGCCGCGAAGGCGACATCCTGGGTGCGGCCCAGTCCGGTCGCAAGTCCGGGTTGAAGATGCTGTCGCTGCTGCGGGACGAGGACGTGATCGCCCAGGCGCGTGACGAGGCGGACCGCGTGGTGGCGGTGGATCCGGAGTTGCGGGAGCATCCGGGACTGGCGCGGATGGTGGCCGAGGTGGTCGACGAGGAGCGCGCGGAGTACCTCGAAAAGTCGTGATCATCTTCCGAATCGGGTGAAAATCCCGGATGCTGGGCAGTTCTGGCGAGAACTGCCCGAATCTTGGAAAAGATCGACACCGGGCGATTGCGGCGAAAATCGTCGGCGAGTGGCCTCGCGGCGGCCTCCAAGCCTCGAATAGGTGAGCGAAAGTTCCGCCAGCGGAAAATTCGCATGATTTTCTTTCCGCTACAGCTTGTGCACAACCGGCGTTTGGGCTGGTCATAAGGGGTGTCGAGGTCTTCGTCACCTGACGGGTTCTCCCGTAACGGGGAATTTTCGCGGTAGTGTCTCCTGCACCGACCGACGCCTGTTATCCGAGGGAGCCGGCATGTTCCGCAAGGTGCTCGTCGCGAACCGCGGCGAGATTGCGATTCGCGCTTTTCGCGCCGCCTACGAGCTGGGGGCGGGGACCGTCGCGGTCTTCCCGCATGAAGACCGCAACTCGCTGCACCGGCTGAAAGCCGACGAGTCGTACGAGATCGGCGAACCCGGCCACCCGGTCCGGGCCTACCTCTCCGTCGACGAGATCATCAAGGCCGCGCGCCAGGCGGGCGCCGACGCGGTCTACCCGGGCTACGGCTTCCTCTCGGAGAACCCCGAGCTGGCCAAGGCCTGCCACGAAGCCGGCATCACCTTCGTCGGCCCGCGCCAGCAGATCCTCGAGATGACCGGCAACAAGGCCACCGCCGTCGCCGCCGCGCGCGAAGCCGGCGTCCCGGTGCTGGACTCCTCCGCGCCGTCCCGCGACCTCGACGAACTGCTCGCCGCGTCCGAGCAGATGACCTTCCCGGTCTTCGTCAAGGCCGTCGCCGGTGGTGGCGGTCGCGGCATGCGCCGCGTCGACGAGCCCCCCGCGCTGCGCGAGGCCCTCGAAGCCGCCATGCGCGAAGCCGAGTCCGCCTTCGGCGACCCGACCGTGTTCCTGGAGCAGGCCGTGGTCAACCCGCGGCACATCGAGGTGCAGATCCTCGCCGACGGGCACGGCAACGTCGTGCACCTCTTCGAGCGCGACTGCTCGGTGCAGCGGCGCCACCAGAAGGTCATCGAGATCGCCCCGGCCCCCAACCTCGACCCGCAGCTGCGGGAGCGGATCTGCGCCGACGCGGTCGCCTTCGCCCGCAAGATCGGCTACGTCAACGCCGGAACCGTCGAGTTCCTCGTCGACGAGCGCGGCAACCACGTGTTCATCGAGATGAACCCGCGCATCCAGGTCGAGCACACCGTGACCGAGGAGGTCACCGACGCCGACCTCGTGCAGTCGCAGCTGCGCATCGCGGCCGGTGAGACGCTGGAGGACCTGGGCATGACCCAGGACAAGATCCGGCTGCGCGGCGCCGCCCTGCAGTGCCGCATCACCACCGAGGACCCGGCCAACGGGTTCCGCCCCGACACCGGCATGATCAGCGCTTACCGCTCGCCCGGCGGAGCGGGCATCCGCCTCGACGGCGGCACCGCCTTCGCCGGCACCAGCATCAGCGCGCACTTCGACTCGATGCTGGTCAAGCTGTCCTGCCGTGGCCGGGACTTCCCGACCGCCGTCGGCCGCGCCCGCCGCGCCCTCGCCGAGTTCCGGATCCGCGGCGTCGCCACGAACATCCCGTTCCTGCAGGCGGTGCTCGACGACGACGACTTCGGCGCGGGCCGCGTCACCACCTCGTTCATCGGCGAGCGCCCGCACCTGCTCACCGCCCGGCACTCCGCCGACCGCGGCACGCGGATGCTCAGCTACCTCGCCGACGTCACGGTCAACCAGCCCAACGGTCCGCGCCCGAGCGCCGCCGACCCGAGCTTCAAGCTCCCCGAGGTCGACCTCACCGCCACGCCGCTGCCCGGCTCCAAGCAGAAGCTCACCGAGCTCGGCCCCGAGGGCTTCGCGCGGTGGATGCGCGAGGCCAACCAGGTCGGCGTCACCGACACCACCTTCCGCGACGCCCACCAGTCGCTGCTGGCCACCCGGGTGCGCAGCAAGGACCTGCTGGCCGTCGCGCCGCACGTGGCCCGGATGACCCCCGACCTGCTGTCGCTGGAGTGCTGGGGCGGGGCCACCTACGACGTCGCGCTGCGGTTCCTCGCCGAGGACCCGTGGGAGCGGCTGGCCAAGCTGCGCGAAGCCGTCCCCAACATCTGCCTGCAGATGCTGCTGCGCGGCCGCAACACCGTCGGCTACACGCCGTACCCGACGGAGGTCACCGAGCACTTCGTGCAGGAGGCCACCGACACCGGCATCGACATCTTCCGGATCTTCGACGCGCTCAACGACGTCGAGCAGATGCGCCCGGCCATCGAAGCCGTGCGCAACACCGGAAAGTCCGTGGCCGAGGTCGCGCTGTGCTACACCGCTGATCTGTCCAACCCGGACGAGAAGCTGTACACACTGGACTACTACCTGCGCCTCGCGGAGCAGATCGTCGAGGCCGGTGCGCACGTGCTGGCCATCAAGGACATGGCCGGACTGCTGCGCGCCCCCGCCGCGGAGAAGCTGGTCACCGCGCTGCGCAAGGAGTTCGACCTGCCGGTGCACCTGCACACCCACGACACCGCGGGCGGGCAGCTGGCCACCTACACGGCCGCCATCCGGTCCGGTGTGGACGCCGTGGACGCGGCGACCGCGTCGATGGCGGGCACCACCTCGCAGCCCGCGCTGTCCTCGCTGGTGGCCGCGACCGACTACACCGAGCGCACCACCGGCCTGGACCTGCAGTCGGTGTGCGACCTGGAGCCCTACTGGGAATCGGTCCGCAAGATCTACCAGCCCTTCGAGGCCGGCCTGGCCTCGCCGACCGGCCGCGTCTACTCGCACGAGATCCCCGGCGGTCAGCTGTCCAACCTGCGCACCCAGGCGGTGGCGCTCGGCCTCGGCGACAAGTTCGAGGAGATCGAGGCCATGTACGCCGCCGCGGACCGCATCCTCGGTCGGCTGGTCAAGGTCACCCCGTCCTCGAAGGTCGTCGGTGACCTGGCGCTGCACCTGGTCGGTGCGGGCGTCGACCCGTCCGACTTCGAGGCCGAGCCGCGCAAGTTCGACATCCCCGACTCGGTGATCGGGTTCCTGCAGGGCGAGCTGGGCGACCCGCCCGCCGGGTGGCCGGAGCCGTTCCGCACCCGCGCGCTGGAAGGCCGCACCAGCACCCGCAAGATCGCGGAACTGTCCACCGAGGACCGCGACGGGCTGGTCAACGACCGGCGCAACACGCTCAACCGGCTGATGTTCGCCAAGCCCACCAAGGAGTTCCAGGACCACCGCGACGCCTACGGCGACACCTCGCTGCTGCGCAGCAAGGACTTCTTCTACGGCCTCAAGCCGGGGGAGGAGTACTCGGTGGACCTGGAGCCCGGCGTGCGGCTGCTCATCGGGCTGGAGGCCATCAGCGAACCCGACGAGCGCGGCATGCGCACCGTCATGGCGGTGCTCAACGGGCAGCTGCGGCCGATCCAGGTCCGCGACCGCTCGGTGGCCACCGACCTGCCGGTCGCCGAGAAGGCGGACCGCGGCAACCCGGGTCACGTGCCCGCCCCGTTCGCGGGCGTGGTCACGCTGGCCGTCGCCGAGGGCGACGCCGTCGAGTCGGGTCAGACCGTCGCCACGATCGAGGCCATGAAGATGGAGGCCGCGATCACCGCCCCGCAGAGCGGCCAGGTCAAGCGCCTCGCCATCGGTGCGGTGCAGCAGGTCGAGGGCGGAGACCTCATCATCGAACTCGGCTGATCCCGGGGTGGGGGACGATCCAGGAGAAAGCCCCCCACCGCACAACCTGAGCCGGACCCCGGAACGGGCCGCTCCCTCCCCCGAGGGAGCGGCCCGCTTCTTGTGCCTGAACGCTTCTCAGCCCCTCAGCGCCCCAGGCAACACCGATTGCCCTTCGTCGGCCCGGTGTTCGTGCGGATCGGCGGTCAGTAACCCGCCTCGGCCCAGGACGCGAGGATCTCGGTGACCTGCTCCCGCTGCTGCGGCGACAGGTCACCAGCCGGTGGCCGCACCGTCGCCCCGCACAGGCCCTGCTGGGCCAGCGCCTCCTTGACCACCGCGACGTTGCGGGCCGTGGCGTCCTCGGCGCGCAGCTCCTCGAACGGCGCGATCAACGCCCACAGCCGCCGGACCTCCCCCTGGTCGCCGGAGCGCAGCGCGGCCAGGTAGTCCAGCGACAACCTCGGTGCGACGTTGACACCGCCCGAGGTGAACCCGGCCGCGCCCAGCGGCCAGAACGACGGCGCCCAGCGCTCGGCCAGCCCGCACGACCAGGCCACCCGGTCCGTGCCCAGCGACGCGCAGATCTCGCCGAAGCGCAGCGGATCGGGCACCGCGTACTTGATGCCGACCACGTTCGGGCAGGCGTCGAACAGCGAGCCCAGCGCGTCGGAGCCGATCCGGGTGTCCTTGACGTAGAGCACGAACCCGAGCCCGGGCGCGGACTGGGCGATCTCCCGGTTGTAGGCGACCCACCCGGCCACCGACTGGTGCGGGTGCACCGGCTGGTGCAGCATCGCCAGCGGCGCCCCGAGCTGCTGCACCGCCACCGCCATGTCCTTGGCGGTGCCGACGTCGTAGCCGACACCCGGCATCACCACCGACGCGCCCGCCGCGGCCGCGGTGACCTCGTTGGCCCGCTGCCACTCGGTGCGGGACAGCGCGTAGAACTCGCTGGTGTTGCCGTTGGGCGTGATCACCTGCACCCCGGCCTCACCCATCCGCGCCACGATCGCCTCGTAGCCGGACCAGTCCGGGGCGCCCGCCCCGTCGAACGGGGTCACGGTGATCGCGGTGACCCCGCGCAGCGCGTCGACGCTGGTCGCCATCGTCGTCTCCGCTCGTCTCAGTGGCTGGTCGTCTCGGTTGTCTGGTCGTCTCAGTGGATGGCCGGTTCGGGCGCCCCGCCGGAGCCTTCGAGGAAGTCGAAGTCGCAGCCCCGGTCGGCCTGGGTGATGTGCTGGGCGAACAACTTCCCGTAGCCGCGCGCGAAGACCGGTTCCGGTGGCGTCCACTCCGCGCGCCTGCGCTCCAGCTCCGCCTCGTCGACGCGCAGGTCCAGCCTCCGGCCGTCGACGTCGAGCTCGACGACGTCGCCGTCGCGCACCAGCGCCAACGGGCCTCCCGCGAACGACTCCGGAGCCACGTGCAGCACGCAGGTGCCGTAGCTGGTGCCGCTCATCCGCGCGTCGGAGATCCGCACCATGTCGGTGACGCCCTCGCGCAGCAGCTTCTTCGGGATCGGCAGCATGCCCCACTCCGGCATGCCCGGGCCGCCCAGCGGGCCCGCGCCGCGCAGGATCAGCACCGAGCTCGCGTCGACGTCGAGGTCGTCGGCGTCGACGCGAGCCTCCATGTCCTCGTAGGAGTCGAACACCACCGCCCGGCCCCGGTGCCGCAGCAGCTCGGGGCTGGCCGCGCTGGTCTTGATCACGCAGCCGTCGGGTGCCAGCGACCCGCGCAGCACGGCCAGCCCGCCCTGCTCGGACAGGGGGTCGTCGCGGCGGCGGATCACGTCGGCGTCGTGGACCTCCGCGCCGTCGAGGTCCTCGCCCAGCGCGCGGCCGGTGACCGTGATCGCGTCGCGGTGCAGCAGCTCGCCGAGCTCGGCCATCAACCCGCGCAGCCCGCCCGCGTCGTGGAAGTCCTCCATCAGGTAGTCGCCCGACGGGCGGATGTTGGCCAGCGCCGGGACCTTCCGGGACAGCTCGTCGAAGACCTCCAGCGGCAGCTCGACCTCCGCGCGGCCGGCCATCGCGACCAGGTGGATGACCGCGTTCGTGGAACCGCCCATCGCCATCACCACCGCGACGGCGTTCTCGAACGCCTCCCGGGTGAGGAACTCGCGCGGCCGGAAGTCCTCCCAGACCAGATCGACGATCCGGCGCCCGGTGGCCACGGCCAGCTGCGGGTGGTGCGAGAACGCCGCCGGGATCGAGGACCCGCCGGTCAGCGTCAGCCCCAGGGCCTCGGCCGCGGCCGTCATCGTCGAGGCCGTGCCCATCGTCATGCAGTGACCGGAGGAGCGGGCGATGCCGTCCTCGATCTCGCCCCACTCCCGCTCGCCGAGGGTGCCCGCGCGCCGCTGCGCCCAGTACTTCCAGGTGTCCGAACCGCTGCCCAGCGTCACGCCCTTCCAGCGCCCCTTGAGCATCGGCCCGGCAGGCAGGAAGATCGACGGCACGTCCGCGCTGGTCGCGCCCATGATCAGGCCCGGTGTGGTCTTGTCGCAGCCGCCCATGAGCACGCAGCCGTCGACCGGGTAGGAGCGCAGCAGCTCCTCGGTCTCCATCGCGAGCATGTTCCGGTAGAGCATCGTCGTCGGCTTCTGGAACGGCTCCGACAGCGACATCGCGGGCAGCTCCAGCGGGAACCCGCCCGCCTGCAGGACGCCGCGCTTGACGTCCTCGGCCCGCTCCCGGAAGTGCCGGTGGCACGGGTTGATCTCGCTCCAGGTGTTGACGATGCCGATCACCGGCTTGCCCGAGTAGTCCTCGGCGTCGTAGCCCATCTGCTTGGCGCGGGACTTGTGCCCGAAGGAGCGCATGGTGTCCACGCCGAACCAGCGGTGACTGCGCAGCTGCTCGGCGGTGAGCCTGGGACGGGACATGGCCGCGAACTCCCTTCCGGAGTCTGGAACCTCGCTGTTCGCAGGGCTTGGCTGGAGATCGTCCGGGACGCCCCCTTGCCAGTCCGGTATATGATATCTCAGACGTCCGACGATGCGAAGGGCCGAAGATGGTGGACAGCTCGATCCAGGCTTCCGATCCGCTGCCGGAGCGCACCCTGCGCGCCCTGCGCTACGCCAGCACGGCGACCATCACCACGCAGCTGCTCTCCCGGGGCCTGCGCAACCAGCTCGTGCAGGGCTTGCGGGCCCTCAACCCCGAGCAGTCCCGCATGGTCGGCGTCGCCTTCACCCTGCGCTACATCCCGGCGCGCGAGGACGTCGACGTGCTCGCGGTGTTCCAGGACTACGACCACCCGCAGCGCAAGGCCGTGGAATCGGTGAACCCCGGCGAGGTCCTGGTCATCGACTCGCGCGGGCAGCAGCGCGCCGCCTCGCTCGGCCACATCCTGGCGACCCGGCTGCTGCACCGGGGGTGCGCGGGCGTGGTCACCGACGGCTCGGTGCGCGACTCGGACGGCTTCGCCGAGCTGGCGATGCCGACCTTCGCGCGCAACCCCTCGGCCAACACCAACCTGATCCAGCACCACGCCGTGGACGCGCAGGTGCCGATCGGGTGCGGTGAGGTCGCCGTCTACCCGGGCGACGTGCTGGTCGGCGACCACGACGGCGTCGTGGTCATCCCGCGTCACCTGGCCGACGAGGTCGCCGAAGCCGCTGCCGCGCAAGAGCACCTCGAGGAGTTCGTGCTCTCCAAAGTGGACTCCGGCCTGCCGCTTCGCGGCACGTACCCGCCGGACGAGTCCACCCGGGCCGAGTACGAGCGGTGGGCGGCCGAGAATCCCTGGCATTAGCGCTCTTTCTTCTCATCGTCGGATGTTGGGAGTCATGTGGTGCGGGTTTCCGTCGAGGCAGTGCGCGAACTGATCACCCAGGTCCTCACCGCGTGGGGCATGGACCACGACCTGGCCGTCATCACGGCCGAGGTGATGGCCGAGACCGACCTGGCGGGCATCGACTCGCACGGAGCGTCGATGCTGATGACCTACGAGAACTTCCGATCCGAAGGTCGGATCGACCTGCGCGCCAGACCCGCCGTGGTGCGCGAGAACGCCGCGTCGGCACTGGTCGACGCCCGCGGCGGCATCGGTCACCCGGCGAGCGAGTTCGCCATGCGCAGGGCCATCGACAAGGCGAAGACCGGCACCGTCGGCGTGGTCTCGGTGGTCAACTCGCACCACTTCGGCGCCGCCGGCCACTACGCCGAGATGGCCGCGCGCCAGGGACTGATCGGCCTGGTCACCAGCTCGGCGAACCTGCCCGCCTCGCCACCGACCGGATCGGTGGTGCCGATGCTGGCCACCAACCCGATCGCCTTCGCCGCTCCCGCTCTGCGCAACCCGCACTTCCTGCTCGACATCGCCACCACCACCGCGGCCGTGAACAAGGTCAAGGTCTACGACTTCCACGACGAACCCCTCCCCGAGGGCTGGGTGGTCGACGCCGCCAACCGGCCCGTGACCGACGCCCACGAGGCGCTGGGCATCCTGCGCCACGACGACATCGGCGGGCTGACCCCGCTCGGCGGCACACCGGAGATGGGCTCGCACAAGGGGTACGGGCTGAGCATGATGGCCCACGTCCTGGCCGCGACGCTGTGCGGCGGGACGTTCCCGGCGAGCCGGGAACCCGGGGAACCGCACAACATCGGGCACTTCTTCCTCGCCCTCGACCCGAGCGGGTTCCGCCCGCCCGGCGAGTTCGAGGCCGACCTCGACGACGCCGTCGACCAGCTCCACGCCGCACCACCGCTCAAGGAGGACGAACCCGTTCTGGTGGCGGGAGATCCGCAGGCCGCCGCTCGACGAGAGCGGTCCCGGAACGGGATTCCGCTACCGGACGCGCTCGTCGAGCAGCTGCGCGGTGTCGCCGAGCGCGCCGGCGTGCGGTCAGCTCTCTAGGAAGTCGCCCCGCTCTCCAGGAAGTCACCCAGCCTCGCCTCGGCGGTGAGCACGTCGGGGTCGGTGCGGACGTCGAGCACGCATGGTCGCCGCTCGGCCAGCGCCGCGCTGATCGCCGGTTCCAGCTGCTCGCGGGTGTCGACGGTGTGCCCGGCCGCCCCGAGGCTCCGCGCCCACCCGGCGAAGTCCACGGCGCCGATGTCCACCGCCGACATCGGTCGGTTGCTCTTGACCTGGTGCAGCGCGATCGTGCCGTACAGGCCGTTCTGGAACACCACGACGACGATCGGGGCCTCGTGCCGAACCGCGGTCTCGATCTCCTGGCCGGTCATCAGCGCGCCGCCGTCGCCGACCATCGCGATCACCGCGCGCCGGGGTTCGAGGAGCTGGGCGGCCACCGCAGCGGGGACCGCGTAGCCCATCGCCCCGTTGCACGGGCCGAGCTGGGTGCGCGGCTCGGTGAAGCACCAGTAGCGGTGCGCGAACCCGGAGAAGTTGCCCGCGTCGTTGGTGACCACCGCGTCGCGCGGCGCGAGCCGGCGAAGCGCGCGCACCACCTCCGTCGGGTGCAGGGGAGAGCCGGGGGCGAACTCCGGTGCGGTCGTGAACTCCCGGACCGCCTCGTGCGCGACCGACCAGTCCCGCCGCCGCGCCGGGGTCTTCGCGCGCAGCTCGGCGAGCGCTGACGACGGCAGCGCGAGGTGCTCCTGCTCGGGCAGCGGGAAGCGGAATCCCTGGCTGGTCACCTCGTCGAGCCGCATCCCGACGGTGAGCACGACGTCGGCGTCCTCCAGGGCCTTGAGCTGCGCGTCGGGTACCGACAGCCCGAGGTGCCCGGCGAACTGCGGGTGGTCCTCCGGGAAGGAGTCCTGCCGCCGGAAACCGGTGTAGACGGCGAGGCCGAGCGCTTCGGCGGTGGCGACGAGCTCGCGGTGGCTCTCCGGGTCGCGAGCACCGGTGATCACCACGGGACTGCGCGCGGCGCCGAGCCTTTCGGTCACTCCGGCGACGTCGGGTTCCGGATCCGCGGCGCGTTCGGGCACCGGGAGCGGGCCGGGGAAGGGCTCGTCCCAGAAGTCGCTCGGCACCGCCACCACCGCAGGTCCCGGACGTGGTCCGGTGGCTCGCGCGAGCGCCTCCGCGACCGCCCCCGGCACCTCGGCGGCCGTGGCGGGCTGGGTGGCGTAGGTGGCCAGCGGTGCGTACATCGCGGCGAGGTCGACCTCCTGGAAGCTCTCGCGACCCAGCTTGGTCGAGGGGACCTGGCCGAGCAGCACCACCATCGGGGTGCCGTCCTGCTGCGCCGTGTGCACGCCGATGGACAGGTTCGTCGCGCCCGGGCCCCGGCTGGCCATCGCCACCGCTGGAACGCCGCGCAGCTTGCCGCACGCCTCGGCCATGAAGGACGCGCCGCTCTCGTGCCGCGTCGACACCAAGGTCAGCTCCGGGGCTTCGGCGAACGCGTCGAGCAGGCCCAAGAACGACTCGCCGGGCACGGTGAAGCCGTGTTCGACCCCCGCGTCGGCGAGCACGCGGGCGACGGCCTGAGCGACTGTGCGCATGGTTCCCTCGCAATGTCCGGTTCGATTCTGAGATATCATACACCAGCGGGCCGAGGAGGAGTGGAATCAGCAGGTCGCCCGGGTGTGTTGGGAGGCGGTGATATATCATCGGTGATGTGACACAGCTGGCCAGCGATTCCTCCGGACTGCGTCCCCTCAGCGGGCCCGCCAGCCGCACCGACCTGGTCGCGGACTCCATCCGCACCGCGATCCTGGCCGGCGAGCTGCGCCCCGGGGAGACGCTGGTCGAGCGGCGCCTGTCGGAACTGCTCGGCGTGTCGAAGACGCCGGTGCGCGAGGCGCTCATCGGCATGGCCCACACCGGCCTGGTCACCGTCGTGCCCAACAAGGGGATCACCGTCCGCACGCTCTCGCTGGAGGACGTCCGCAAGGTCTACGAGGTCCGCAGGCTGCTCGAACCGTGGGCCGCCCGGATGACCACCACCGCCGGTGCCGCCGACGTCGTGCACCGCGCGCAGGACGCGCTCAACGAGGCCGCCGGGCTGCTCAGCGCGGGCAACAACCACGACCTGAGCATGGCCAACCGCCGGTTCCACCGGGCGCTCTACGCGGGCTGCGGCAACGCCCTGGTCATCGACCAGCTCGACGACCTGCAGGACCTCACCGCCCTCGGCGTGGTCAACCTGCTGTGGGACCGCTGGCCCACCTGGCGGGAGGAGTTCGTCGAGCACGCGGAGATCCTCGCGGCCGTCAACGACGGCAACGCCGACGAGGCCGAACGGCTGGTGAGCGAGCACATCCAGCGCTCGCTCACCAACCTCGAAGCCGCCGAGAAGTCCGAGTCCTGATCAGCCGAACATCGGCCGCTGCTCGTCCAAGGGCTTGACCTGCACCACGAACGCGTAGAAGAACGCGCCCAGCACGCACATCGCGCCCGCGAAGACCAGCGGCCACACGTAGGCGAACTGCCCGGTTCCCAGCAGGAATCCGATCACGATCGGCCCGATGATGCCGCCCAGCTGCGACCCGAAGTTCTGCACGCCGGTCA
Source organism: Saccharopolyspora ipomoeae (assembly GCF_029952525.1). Classification (GTDB taxonomy): domain Bacteria; phylum Actinomycetota; class Actinomycetes; order Mycobacteriales; family Pseudonocardiaceae; genus Saccharopolyspora; species Saccharopolyspora ipomoeae. The sequence continues at coordinate 312,266 of NZ_JASAOF010000003.1, read as the reverse complement.
GCGAGGCCACGTTGCGCGGCGTCGGCGCCACGTCCGCCGGCAGCGACAGCAGCGCTCCCGTGGACACCGCCGCGCTGCAGTAGGAGACGGTCAGGAACACCAGCGCCCACACGGGGTTCGGCGCGATCGAGGCCAACGCGATCGTGGAGGCCCCGAGCATGCCGATGACCAACGGGATCTTGCGCGCCATCGCCAGCGGGGTGCCGCGCCGCACGAGCCAGTCGGAGAACAGCCCGCCGAGCCAGTTCGCCACCATCGCCGCCAAACCGGGGATGGCGCCGAACAATCCGAGCTCCAGCAGCGAGAAACCCTGCTGGTCGACCAGGAAATCCGGGTACCACGTGATGAAGAAGTAGATGATCACACCGCGACAGGTGTAGCCCGCGACCAGCGCCCAGGTGGTGGAGTAGCGGAACAGGTCGCGCCACTTCATCGGTTCCTTGCCGCCCTCCTCGAGCTCCTTCTCCTCGGTGCGGCCACCGCCCTGCTCGATGTAGTCGATCTCGGCCCGGTTGGCCCAGCGCTGCTTGCGCGGCGAGCGGTAGACCAGCAGCCACACCGCGACCCAGACCAGCCCGAGCGCACCGGTGACCACGAAGGAGCCGCGCCAGCCGACGAGCGCGATCAGCAACGTCACCAGCGGCACCGACAGCGCGCTGCCGAACTCCGAACCGGTGTCGAAGATCGAGGACGCGAAGGCCCGCTCCTTGCGCGGGAACCACTCCGAGACCACGCGGGCGTTGGCCGACTGCACGGGTGCCTCGCCGACGCCCAGCGCCAGCCTGCACCCGATCACCCCGGCGAACCCCCTGGTCAACGCGGTCGCCGCGGTGCCGATCGACCACCACACCACCGCGATCGCGTAGAGCACGCGCGGTCCGTAGCGGTCCACCAGCCAGCCGCCGGGCAGCTGGAAGATCGCGTAGGTCCAGAAGAAGGACGACAGCATGATTCCCTTGAGCTCGTCGGAGAACTGGAGCTCCTGCTGCATGGAATCGCTGGCGACGCTGAGGTTCGCCCGGTCGATGTAGGCGATGGCCGTCGCCAGGGCGACGAGGACGACCATCAACCAGCGGATCTGGGAACGCTTGCCCGCGGACCGCTTCTCCTCCACGCCGGAAGCGGTGGGAACGGGTTCGTGCATGCAACCACCCCGTCGTGCCGCATGATATCTGATATTCCAAAGTAGGTGGCCGCATCGTGCGCGGTCAACGGGGTGGCGGCTTCGAGCCGGTGGGAACCGACTCGAAGCCGACGAGGTCAGGCGGGTTTGAGCACGGTCAGGAACTGCGTGGCGCGGCTGAGGGCGACGTAGAGCGCCCTGCGGCCGGTGGTCGACTCGGTGGCCAGACCGTCGGGGTCGACGACGGCGACCGCGTCGTACTCCATGCCCTTGGAATCGAGGCTGCCCACCACCCGCAGCCTCGGGTCGTCCACATCGGACAACCAGGCGCGGACCTCGTCCCGGCGCGACATCGTGGTGATGACGCCGATCGTGCCCTCCGCCCGCTGCAGCAGGTCGAGCGCGGCCTCGCGGGCCGCGGCCGGCAGCTCCTCCGCCTCGACCTCGCGGACGTCGGGCTCGACGCCGGTGGCGCGCACCGCCGTCGGCAGGTCGTCCGGGTCGACCAGGTCGCGGACCGCGTCGCAGGCGTGCTCGAAGATCTCCGCCGAGTTCCGGTAGTTCGTGCGCAGCGTGAACGTGCGGTGGGTGCGCTGGGCGCTGAGCGCCTCCTCGCGCGCGGTCGCCGCCTCGGCCGGGTCCGGCCACGACGACTGCACCGGGTCGCCGACGATCGTCCAGCTCGCGTGCCTGCCGCGGCGGCCGACCATCCGCCACTGCATCGGCGAGAGGTCCTGGGCCTCGTCGATGACGACGTGGGCGTACTCGTCGTAGTTGACGGCGCGGCGCGGCTGCTCGGCGTCCGGCTCGGTGCGGACGGGGCGCTTCGGCGGCGGTCCGATCATCGTCCGCAGCTCGTCGATCAGCGCGATGTCGGCGACCGTCCACTCGGTGACGTCCGAATCGCTGAGGGAAGCCCAGGACTTCGCCAGCAGCTCGACCTCCTCGGCGGCCAGCAGCCGCCGGGCCGCGCGGGACAGGCGCTCCGGGTCCGACAGCCAGCGCAGCACCTGCATCGGGTACAGCGCGGGCCACCAGGCGACGAGGAAGCGGTGGAACTCGATGCGCTCGCCGATCTCGCTGATCAGCCGGTCCCGGTCGGGCTGGAAGTCGCCGCCCGCCAGGCCCTTGGCCTGCTGCCACAGGGCTTCCAGCAGCGCGTCGGCGGCCTTCATCCGGAACTTGTTGGGCTGGCCACCCTTGTTGTGCAGGGTGCGGCGGATCCGCTTGAGCTCGTCGGCCTCCAGCTTGAGCACCGCGCCCCGGTAGAACAGCTGCAGCGCCTCGGGGGCTTCCGGCGGGGGCAGGCGCAGCGCGCGGCGCAGCACCTTGACCATCCGGGAGGAACCCTTGATCTCGGCGGTGCGCGGGTCGTCGATCCGGGCGGTGCTGATGCCGTCGAGCACCTCGCCGAGCGCGCGCAGCTCCACGTTGTGCTCACCCATCGACGGCAGCACCCGCGAGATGTAGCTCATGAACACCGGTGACGGGCCGATGACCAGCACGCCCGGCCCGCCGAGCTTGCGCTGCTCCCGGTAGAGCAGGTAGGCGGCGCGGTGCAGCGCGACGGCGGTCTTGCCGGTGCCCGGTCCGCCGGTGATCTCGGTGACGCCGCTCTCGGGAGCGCGGATCGCCTCGTCCTGCTCCTTCTGGATGGTGGCGACGATGTTGCGCATCGTCTCGCCGCGCGAGCGGGTCAGAGCCGCCATCAGCGCGCCGTCGCCGATCACGCGCATGTCCGACGGCGCGCGGTCGGGGTCGAGCAGGTCGTCGGAGACGTCGACGACGTTCTCCCGGGAGCAGCGGATCACGCGGCGCCGGATCACGTCCTGCGGGTGTTCGGGGGTGGCCTGGTAGAAGGCGGCGGCCAGCGGGGCGCGCCAGTCCACCAGCAGGTTGTCGAAGCGCTGGTCGCGGATGCCCAGGCGGCCGATGTGCACCGCGTCGCCGGTTCCCAGGTCCAGCCGGCCGAACACCAGGCCCTCGGACTCGGCGTTGAGGGCCTGCAGCGTCCGGTTGGCGTGGTGGAGCATCACGTCCCGCTCGTTGAGCGCTTCGGGCGTGGCCTCCTTGCCGTACTCGTAGCTCTTGTCGCGCATCGCCTCGGCGTCGGAGCGCAGCTCGTCGAGCCGGGCGTAGACGCGGTCCACGTGCTCCTGCTCGACCGCGATCTCGGCCTGCTTTTCGGATGCTTCGGACACCTGTGACTTTCTCCCGGTCTGGCGCGGTGGGCAGACCTAACAGACTACGCGCGATCCCGGGCGGCCCCACGCGTCCCGCCTGCCGTCGGGGGAGGCCGCCGGGCGTAGAATCCGCGGTGGCTCACCACCCGCGAAACACCTGCCCACCGGCGGTGCGCGACGATGTGACGGTGACTCGGATCGTGGCGGGCAGCGCGGGCGGACGACGCCTGGACGTGCCCCCGAAGGGAACCAGGCCGACCTCGGAGCGGGTGCGCGAGGCGCTGTTCAACTCGCTGGAGACGATGCTCGACATCGACGGGGTGCGGGTGCTCGACCTCTACGGCGGTTCGGGGGCGCTCGGTCTGGAGGCGCTCTCGCGCGGTGCCGGGCACGCCACGTTCGTCGAGTCGGATCGCCGCGCGGCGCAGATCCTCAAGCGCAACGCGGCTTCGCTGGGTTTTCGCGACGTGCGGGTGGAGCAGGCCAAGGCCGAGACGCTGACGGCCTCGCCTGCGGCCGAGCCGTTCGACGTGGTGCTGGCCGATCCGCCCTACGACCTCTCGGCCGAGCTGCTGCAGCGGGTGCTGGACGGGCTCGTCGAGAACGGCTGGGTGGAACCGGGCAGCGTGGTGATCGTCGAGCGCGCGGTCCGCAGCGGGGATCCGGACTGGCCGGCTCCCCTTGAGGGGTTGCGTTCGAAGCGCTACGGCGACACGGCGGTGCACTGGGCCGTGATCGAACAGCGGTGAGGCGGGCCACGTCATCCTGGGGGTTCGCTGATCCGGCTGCTAACGTCCCTGGCCATGAGGCGTGCGGTATGTCCAGGTTCCTACGACCCCGTCACCAACGGTCATCTGGACATCATCGAGCGAGCGTCCGGCCTGTTCGACGAGGTCGTCGTCGCGGTGCTGATCAACAAGAGCAAGAAGGGCCTGTTCTCGGTCGACGAGCGGCTCGACATGCTGCGCGAGGTCACGGCCCCGTGGCCGAACGTGCGCATCGACTCCTGGCACGGTCTGCTGGTCGACTACTGCAAGGCCAACGAGATCGGCGCGATCGTCAAGGGTCTGCGCGCGGTCAGCGACTTCGACTACGAGCTGCAGATGGCGCAGATGAACCAGCAGCTGTCCGGGGTCGAGACGATGTTCATGTCGACCAACCCGCTCTACAGCTTCCTGGCGTCGTCGCTGGTCAAGGAGGTCGCCACCTACGGTGGTGACGTCTCCAACCTGCTCCCGGCGACGATCGAGCAGCGGCTGCGCGAGCGCCTCGCCGAGAACGGTTAACCTCCGCGACGTCCGCCGGTCGCGCGAACTTCCGCTGATCGTGCGGTGATCCCTTCGCATTCCCGCCATTTCCGCTGGTGGGTGGGTCGGCGCCGTTAGCGTCACCGGCATGAAGAAGTCCATGCAGATCCTGCTGGCCGCCCTGCTCGCCGTGGCGGGGCTCGTCGGCTTCCAGTCCAGCGCCTTCTCCGTCGCACCCGCCCCTGCTGCCGTCGCGCAGGCCGAGTGCGGCGACACCACCGGTTTCGAGCAGGTCGCGCTGTCGTCGCTGCCGCCGGAGGCCGCGGAGACGGTCGAGCTCATCCAGGCCGGAGGGCCGTTCCCGTACCCGGAGGACGGGCAGACCTTCGGCAACCGCGAGGGGCTGCTGCCCGATTGCGCGGAGGGCTACTACAAGGAGTACACCGTCGAGACCCCCGGCAGCGACGACCGCGGTGCCCGCCGCTTCGTCGTGGGCGAGAACGGGGAGTTCTTCTGGACCGACGACCACTACGAGAGCTTCTCCATCACCGACATCAACGCGTGAGGTCGTGACCGCAGCGGGGGAACCTCCCCGCCACCTCGGTGGCGGGGAGGTTCCCCTCCTCGCGTCCGGGGCTTGACACGCGGATGGTGGATTTCCGCCGGGTACGGGGGTCGTGCAGGCAGACTGGACGGGGAACGGCCCGTGATCGGCATCGCGCGGTGTTCTGAGATGCTTGAGCGGCGCGGCGCTGGACGACTGCAGGGAGATCATGGTGTACCGGGTGTTCGAGGCCCTCGACGAGCTCGTGACGATCGTCGAAGAGGCGCGTGGCGTCCCCATGACCTCGGGTTGTGTGGTGCCCCGCGGTGACGTGCTGGAGCTGCTCGACGACGTGCGGGACGCGATCCCGCAGGAGCTCGACGACGCGCAGGACGTCCTGGACCACCGCGACGAGGTGGTCACCAAGGCGCAGACCGAGGCCGACAAGTCGGTCGCGGAGGCCCAGTCCGAGGCGCAGCGCACGCTGGCCGAGGCCCGCGCGGAAGCCGAGCAGCTGCTGGCCGAGGCCCGGGAGCAGGCCGACCACCTGCTGTCGGACGCGCGCGGTCAGGCCGAGCAGGCCGTCACCGCCGGTCGTCGCGAGTACGAGGACTACGTGAGCCGGGCCCAGTCCGAGGCGGACCGCATGGTGCAGGCCGGGCGCGCCGCCTACGAGCAGTCGGTGCACGAGGGCAAGACCGAGCAGGCCCGCCTGGTCACCGACACCGAGGTCGTGCAGGCCGCGAACAACGAGGCCAAGCGCATCGCGGAGGAGGCCGGCGAGGAGGCGGAGCGGCTGCGCAGCGAGTGCGACGCCTACGTCGACTCCCGGCTGGCCGACTTCGAGGACCTGCTCGGCCGCACGCTGCGCACCGTCGGCAAGGGTCGCCAGCAGCTCCGCAGCCCGATGGGCGCCCCGTTCGACTACGAGGAGTGGCAGCCCTCAGCGGGTGCCAACTGAGGTCGGCGCCCTGAGGACCTGGTGGGCCGCGACGGTGGTGGCGGTGGCCACCAGCAGCGGGGAGATCAGCAGCATCAGGTAGGCCATCACCGGTGCCGTGTACTCCAGGTGGTGGCCGTAGGCGATGCCGTCGACCCGGACCGCGCTGTGGAACGACAGCGCCGAGACCGTCGAGGTCAGCAGCGTCATCATCCAGTAGGCCACGGTCACCTGACGCGCCTGCGCGGCCTCGCCCGCGTTGAAGCGGCCGGTGCGGACGTTGCGCCCGCCGGTGAGCAGGGTCAGCGCGCTCAGCAGGCACATGACGGTGGCCACGGTGCCCAGGCCGACGGTGAGGATCTGGGTGGCGACCGTGGCGCTCGGCACGCCGTAGCCGCAGGTCAGGATCAGCGCGCCGACCGCGGTGCTCAGCGCGGTCGCGATCGAGCCCAGCCACGTGCACTGGCTCCGGATCCGCCGCAATTCCTCGGGCGTGAGGTCGACGAACCGGTAGACGGGCGTGGTGAGTCGGGATCCGTCCTCGTTCATGGGGTCAGTCCATGCCTCGTGAAATTCCCCGACCGATGGATTTCCCAGCACCCTAATCCGCTGATGGCGGGAGGGGAAGTTCTGCCCGCCGGTCGAGGGACTCCGCTGAACGGTCCAACCGCTCGGGTGGGGTGGCGGTGCGCTGAACAGGGGTTGGTGTCGTTCGCGGCCGGGCGTCACGTACGCTGGGAGGGCTGACTTGGGGCGCAGTGCCCGATCCTGTCGGGGGTCGTTCCCAACGTCGGCCCCATGCCCGTTCATCAAGCACCGAAACTCGTGATGTCTCAGAGCCATGAAACGCGCACCGCGCAAGCCGGCCCTTGGGTGATCGACACCCGGGAAATCGGCCACCGGGCCGGCAGCAGCCGTGCCTACACGCGCAACGCCCCGGCACCGGCCGGCTTCGGGCTGGACATGATCAAGGTGCCGGAAGGCGAGCCGGTCGAACTCGATCTGCTGGCCGAGTCCGTGGTGGAGGGCGTGCTGGTGTCCGGCACTGCTTCGGCCGAGCTGTCCGGCGAATGCTCCCGCTGCCTGGACCCGGTCTCCGAGGAGATCGAGGTCGAGGTCCGCGAGCTGTTCGCCTACCCGGACAGCGCCACCGACACCAGCACCGATGACGACGAGGTGGAGCGGGTCGTGGACGACCTGATCGACCTCGAACCGGTGGTGCGGGACGCGATGCTGCTGTCGCTTCCCTCGGCACCGTTGTGCTCGCCGGACTGCCAGGGGCTGTGCTCCGGGTGCGGCGTGAAGTGGGCCGAACTCGCCCCCGAGCACACGCATGAGACCATTGATCCTCGCTGGGCCGCGCTTCAAGAGCGGTTCGGCGGTACCGAAGAGGAGAAGTAGTCGTGGCCGTCCCGAAGCGCAAGATGTCCCGGGCCAACACCCGTCACCGCCGTTCGTCGTGGAAGACCTCGGCGCCGACGCTGACCGAGTGCTCGAACCGCTCCTGCCGCGAGCAGAAGCTGCCGCACGTCGTCTGCCCGGCCTGCGGTCAGTACGACGGCCGTCAGGTCGTCCAGCCCGCCTGAGCGGCGGTCACGTAGTGGGGGGAAAGCAGTCGAGGGCCCGTCAGATCGACCGGGCCCCGTTGTTGGCAGCGCTCGGCGTCGAGTTGGACGCCGAGCTGCTCACCCTTGCCCTCACCCACCGTTCGTACGCGTACGAGAACGGCGGGCTTCCGCCGAACGAGCGGCTTGAGTTCCTCGGCGACGCGGTGCTCGGACTGGTGATCACCGATCACCTCTACAACGAGCACCCCGACCTGCCGGAGGGGCAGCTCGCGAAGCTGCGCGCCAGCGTGGTCAACATGCACGCGCTGGCCGGAGTGGCGCGCGGGCTCGGTGAGGGCGGTCTCGGCGAGTACTTGCTGCTGGGGCGCGGCGAGGAGCTCACGGGGGGCCGGGACAAGGCGAGCATCCTCGCGGACGGTCTGGAAGCGGTGCTCGGCGCCGTCTACCTGGCCGAGGGCATCGACGTCGCACGCGCCGTCGTGCACAAGCTCTTCCAGCCGTTGCTGGCCGAGGCGCCGCGGCGCGGTGCCGGCCTGGACTGGAAGACCAGCCTGCAGGAGCTCACCGCCTCCGCGGCGCTCGGCGTGCCCGAGTACCGCGTCGAGGAGGAGGGGCCGGACCACCGCAAGGAGTTCAGCGCCTTCGTCTCCGTCGGCGGGCAGACCTACGGTCGCGGCGACGGCAGCACCAAGAAGGAAGCCGAGCAGAAGGCCGCCGAGGCGGCCTGGCGCCAGCTCGACGAGCAGGTCAACGCCGCCAAGGCGGCGGAAGAGGGCTCGGCGGACGCCTCGTCGTGAGGTCGGGCGGCAACGCCTGAGAGGGACATGATCAGGGACCGGTTCGCAGAACCGCCCGGCCCCTGATCATGTCCCTTTTTCGCGTCCTGGAGCGGGTTTCACGTCCCTCCCGGTGTCGAGGGCGTTCGGGGCGTGGGACAGGATGTGCTCGTGCCCGAGTTGCCCGAGGTCGAGGTGGTCCGCCGCGGTGTCGCCGAACACGCCGTGAGCCGGAAGCTCTCCAGCGTCGAAGTCCTGCACCCGCGCGCCGTGCGCCGCCACGTCCTCGGCGCCCAGGACCTGGCGGCCAGGCTGGCCGGGCGGGTGCTCACCGCCGCCCGGCGGCGCGGCAAGTACCTGTGGATCGAGCTCGGCGACAGCTCGGGGCACCCCGACGGCGAAGGTCTCGTCGTGCACCTCGGCATGAGCGGGCAGCTGCTCGTGCAGCCCGTCGACGCGCCCGACGAGAAGCACCTGCGGGTGCGGATGCGCTTCGCCGACGGCGGTCCTGAGCTGCGGTTCGTCGACCAGCGCACGTTCGGGGGCCTGCAGCTGGCCGACCTGGTCGAGGTCGACGGCGTGCTGCTGCCGGAGCCGGTGGCCCACATCGCCCCGGACCCGCTGGAGCCGGTGTTCGACCTGGCGCGGCTGACGGAGCGGCTCCGCGCTCGCCGGACCGGCATCAAGCGCGCGCTGCTGGACCAGAGCCTGGTCTCCGGCATCGGCAACATCTACGCCGACGAGGCCCTGTGGCGCGCCAAGCTGCACTGGGCCCGCCCGACCTCGACCATGACCCGCCCCAAGGTGCGCGAGCTGATGGAGGCTGTCACCGACGTCATCGGTGAAGCGCTGCACGCCGGCGGGACCTCCTTCGACGCCCTCTACGTCAACGTCAACGGCGAGTCGGGCTACTTCGACCGCTCGCTGGCGGTCTACGGCCAAGGCGGCTGCCCCTGCCCGCGATGCGGCACCTCGATCCGCCGAGACCCGTGGATGAACCGCTCCGCCTACACCTGCCCCCACTGCCAACCCAAACCCCGCAACGCCCACCTGTAGTCTTCGCGTCTCTCTCGGGTCGCAACCTCATGCTGAGCGATGCCCCTCATTCGGAAATCGCAAATATCTCCTAGCTCAGATGCTATGGTTGCGCCATGCTCCTGCTGAGCTTCACGGTGCGGAACCACAACAGCATCCGCGACGAGGTCACCATCGACCTCGCTCACCCGTCGCTGCGCACGCTCCGGCCCCGGGGCGATGACTGGGCCGGAGCGACGTATCCGCTCGCAGGTGTCTTCGGAGGTAACGCCACCGGCAAGTCGGCGGTGCTCGATGCGATCCGGTACGCCTTCGCGGCGATCGGCCACTCGGCGACGACCTGGCAGGCGGCGAAGGGGATGCGGCGCGCACCGTTCCTGCTGGACGGGGACGCGCGCACGTCGTCGAGCACCTACGAGCTCGACTTCGTCCACGAGGGACGCCGTCACCGGTACGGGTTCGAAGTCGACGTTGAGGGCATCAAACGCGAGTGGTTGCGCGATGTACCGAGTTCGCGATGGCGCACGCTGCTGGACCGTGACCGAGACGGTGACGTCCTGACGTTCCACCCGAGCCTCCGCAGAATCGAGGTGACGAAGCGCGAGCTCGTGCTCAGCCGCTCGCTCCTCCTGCACGACTCCCCGCTGCACGCCATCGCGCAGGACCTGACGTCGAGCTTCGACTACGTCCTCGTGAAGGACTCCCACCGCGAAGCGCGGCTGACCAACATCGCCGATTCGCTCGCAGAAGGGGCGATCACCTTCGCCGACCTCGAGGCGCTGCTCCAAGTCGCCGACATCGGTGTCGTGAAGGTCGACATCGAGGAGACCAAGATTCCGGAGCACATCCGCCGGGCGCTTCGTCGATGGGTGCGAGACGTTCAAGGCGGCGACGATGCGGACGCCGCTTCGACCGGTGGTGCTGAGGGCGACCGCGAGGAGCAGGACGAGCTGGACGACGACCAGCTCGCGCAGGTCATCCGGCACCTCGTGTTCACCCATCGCGGCACTGCAGAGGAACGCCCCTCGTTCTCGATCCACGACGAGAGCGATGGGACCATCGCCTGGCTCTCCATCGCGGTGCCCGCGCTGGAAGCCTTGCGCGGCGGGGGATTGCTCGTGGTCGACGAGATCGACGCGAGCCTGCACCCGCATCTGCTGGACGTGCTGCTCGGCGCGTTCGCGGATCCGGTGGTCAACACCGAGCAGGCGCAACTCGTGTTCACCAGTCACGAGTCATACCTCCTCTCGCCCCTGAGCGAGGTCGCGCTCGAGCCCGAGCAGGTGTGGTTCACCGACAAGTCCTGGGAGGGCGTCACCGAGCTGTCCTGCCTCGCCGACTTCCCGAGACATCCGGACGCGAACGTGGCCAAGCGGTACCTGACAGGGCGGTACGGCGGGACACCGCGGCTCTCGCCGAGCTCTCTGGCCGTGCTCGTGGGATCCGAGGCGGGCTGACGGTGGCCGATCGTCCGAACAGGCGGCGTCGGGGGCGTCCGGCGAGGCAGCTCGCCAAGCGGATCCTCGTCGTCACCGAAGGAACTCTCACCGAGCCGCAGTACGTCGAGCGCCTGAACAGCTTTCTGCGCAGCAGAGGTTCGACGGCGGTCGTCAAACCCGTCGGTGTGGGGAGGGATCCGCTCCGAGTCGTCCGGAAGTGCATCGAGATCCGGGACAAGGCGGTGAGGGATGACAAGCCCTTCGACATCTGCGTCTGCTTGGTGGACGTCGATCGGCACGAGGCGCTGCCGAGTGCCTGCGAACGCGCTCAGCGCGAGTCGATCCTGCTGCTGGTCTCCAACGTGAAGTTCGAGATGTGGCTGCGATGGCATGCCGAGGGGAATCGATCTGCGCTGACCTCCGCGCAGCTCGATCAGCGCACCGCCAAGCTGGGTTTGGTCAACAACAAGATGCTGTCGCTGAGCTTCCCGTTCCACCAGGTCGGCGAAGCGTGCGAGATCGGATACCGCGCGGACCCCGAGTTGCGGGCCGGACGAGTGGGGCCGGACCCGTCCTCGGCGATGCCGGTCCTCGTCGACCTGCTCTCGGATCGGTGAGAGCAGGGCTGCGAGAGGCGGTTGCACCCCTCGCGGCCCGCGTGTGACCTCACACCGCGCCGCGGCAGTCGTGGAGTTGGGTGGTGGTTGTGGGGTTGCCGCCGTAGTCGGTGGGGTTGACGACTGGGCAGTGGTGGGCGACCCAGGACATCGTGGTGTCGACGACCGCTGTGTCGACGTCGCCGCCCATGCTCTGGACTCCTGAGGAGCCGCTGGTCCAGACGTAGCGGAGCTCCCCGTCGGCGATGTGCTGCTCGAGCTGCTCGACCGTCGGGGTGGGGTCGTTGCCGTTGTAGCCGCCGACGGCCATCACCGGCCGACCCGTCTCCAGGATCACCGGGGCCGCGACCATCGATCCCACCACCGCGACCAGCCACGTCTCGTTCTCCTGGTGGTCGGTGAGATAGCGCATGAGCTGCGGGCTGACCTGCTCGCCGCTCGACCGCTCTCCGCGTTCGCCCCGCGTTCCGTCCGGCCGGTTCCCGCTCATGCCGTCCGGCGGCATCCCGCCCGCTTGCCTTGTGCCGTCGGGCATCCCGCGGCCGCCGCCGCCCGGACCTCCACCCGGACCGCCGCCGGGACCGCTGTTGCCGGGACCGGCGGAGGGGAACGTTGCTTGCACGGGGGTCGACAGCGGAGTCACCGCGTAGGCAGTCGGTCCCGCCAGTGACGCGAGGATTCCCACCAGCGCACCGGCGGCGATGACACGGTTCTTCCCAGCGCGCCGCTCGCGGGGCAGGAGCAGGGGAACCGTCATCGCAACACCGGCGATCACCGAGACGACTGCGACGAAGGTTCCCATCCACGGCAGGAAGTCCTCGTCCTGGCCGAGCAGGTGGGCGCTCCAGAGGCCGGTGGTGATGATCGAGGCCGGGAGCAGCAGACCCCACCACTCGGTGTCGCGGGTCAGGCGCCACATCGCGATCACGCCCGTGCCGACGACCGCGGCCAGCGGGGCGGCCAGGGCGACCGTGTAGTAGGTGTGCCAGATGCCGGAGGCGAAGGTGAACACACCTGCGGTGACCAGCAGGGTTCCGGCCCACAGCAGGAAATCGGCGCGCTGGGCGTCGTGCCGGGGTCGGCGCCGGAGGTGCACGATCACGGCGATCGCGCCGAACAGCGCCAGCGGGTACAGCCAGCCGATCTGAGGGGCGACCTCGCCGCTGAACAGCCGTGCCAGGCCGGCGCCGTCCATCCCGCCACCGCCGGGTCCGCCACCACCCGGGGGCACGCCACCGGCCGGAGGTGTCCCGCCACTTGGCATCCCGCCACTGGGCATTCCACCATTGGGCATCCCGCCGCCGGGCGATCCGCCGCCGCCCATCATCCCGGGCGACATGATTTGGGCCTGCCCTTCCACGCGGCCGAGGCCGTTGTAACCCAGCAGCAGGTCGAGGACCGTGTTGTCCCTGCTGCCGCCCACGTACGGCCGTGCCGAGCTCGGCACGAGGTCGACCACCACCAGCCACCACAGGCTCACCGCCGCCAGCGCGACGCCCGCCACGACCAGGTTGAGCAGCTTCCGCGGCCACGCCGGACGGGCCGCCACCAGGTAGACCAGGACGATCACCGGGACCGCGAAGAACGCCTGCAGCATCTTGACGTTGAACGCCAGACCGGTCGCGACCGCGCACCACACCAGCGGCATCAGCTTTCCCGACCGGATCGCGTTGGAGGCTGCCCACAGCGACAGCGCCAGCAGCAGGGTCAGCAGCATGTCCGGGTTGTTGTGCCGGGCCATCACCACCGCGATCGGCGTCACCGCCAGCGCCGAGCCCGCCAGCACGCCGGCCACGGGCCCGAAGCCGCGGCGCACCACGTGCTGCACCACCCACACCGCGGCCACGCCCGCGACGGCCTGCGGCACCAGCAGGCTCCAGGTGTTGAACCCGAAGACCCGCGCCGACAGCGCCTGCACCCACAGGGCCAGCGGCGGCTTGTCGACCGTGATGAACGAGCCCGCGTCCATCGCGCCGTAGAAGAACGCCTTCCAGCTCTGCGTCATCCCCAGCACCGCGGCCGAGTAGTAGGTGTTGGCCCACTCGTTGATCGACAGCGCCCACGTGTTGAGGAAAGCGGCCAGCGCCAGGACCGCCCAGCGAGCGGGACGCGACCACCTCGGTTCCCCGGCGCGGGCGGGCGGTGGAGCAGCGGACATGCGAATTCCTCTCCGGAGCGGACCTTCCCGCGACGAGGGTGGCGGCTCCGGCTGGGAGGACCGTGTGAGTCCGCTGCACGTCCGCCGAGTGCCGACTCCCAGCCGATTCCCAGGTTCCGTCAACGGGGCTCGCACCTGCGTCCGGCTTGATGGATGCGGAACCGGATGAGAGGTGGTGGAAGATGAGTGCCGTGCCGCAGCTCGGCGCCGAGACGGCGCGAGGTGGTGCCGGGTCGAACCGGACCGCGACGGTCGACGTGGTGATCCCGGTCTACAACGAGGAACGTTCCCTTCCCGGGTGCCTGGAGGTGCTGAGCCGGTACCTGGGCGAGGGGTTCCCCTTCTCGTGGTCGATCACCGTCGTCGACAACGCGAGCACCGACGCGACGCTGGACGTGGCGCACGGGATGGCCCGGTCGATCCCGAACGTGCGGGTGCTCCACCTGGACCGCAAGGGACGCGGTCTGGCGCTGCGCACCGCGTGGGGCTACAGCGACGCCGACGTCGTGGTCTACATGGACGTCGACCTGTCGACGGGGCTGGACGCCCTGCTGCCGCTGGTCGCGCCGCTGGTCAACGGGCACTCCGACCTGGCCATCGGTTCCCGGCTGGCGCCAGGCGCGCGCACCGTGCGGGGCGGGAAGCGGGAGATGATCTCCCGCGGCTACAACAAGATGATCCGGTGGAGCCACGGCGCGCGGTTCACCGACGCCCAGTGCGGGTTCAAGGCGGCGCGCACCGACGTCATCCGCCCGCTGCTGCGGCAGGTGCGCGACGACTCGTGGTTCTTCGACACCGAACTGCTGCTGCTGGCCGAGCACAACGGCCTGCGGGTGCACGAGGTGCCGGTGGACTGGGTCGAGGACGTCGACACGCGGGTGAACGTGGTGCGCACCGCCACCGACGACATCGCCGGACTGGTGCGGGTGGCGCGCGCGAAGATCACCGGTACCGCGCGGGTCGAGGGTCTTCCGCAACGCCCGGAGCCGCGCGCCGCGCACCCGCAGGCCGTGCTGGCCAAGCGGGAGAACGGCCTGCTGTGGCAACTGGTCTCGTTCGGCGCGATCGGCCTGGTGTCCACAGTGCTCACCTCGGTGCTCTACGCGGTGCTGCGCGGTTGGTGGCCGCCGCTGCTGGCGAACCTGGTGGCGCTGACCGTCACCACGCTCTGGAACACCGAGGCCAACCGGCGCTACACGTTCCTGCAGCAGCGCGGCTCGTCCGGCCGGGTGCACGCGCAAGGGCTGATCGTGTTCGCGCTGTACTACGTCGTCACCTCCGGCGCGCTGCTCGGGTTGCAGGCCTACTCGGCGGATCCGTCGCGCTGGCTGGAGGTCCTGGTTCTGATTCTGTCCTCTGTGGTCGGTACCGCTCTGCGGTTCGTACTGCTCCGCTCGTGGGTCTTCGCGGCCCCGGTCAAGGAAAAGGAAATGTCATGATCGCAGTCGAAGAGGCTGCGCCGCGGACGGCGGAGAGCGGCGGCAGCCCCCCGATGTGGCGGCGCCTCGCACTGGCCGGGACCTGCGCGCTCGCGGCCGTGCTCTACCTGTGGGGCATCGGGAGTTCCTGGGGCAACAGCTACTACACGGCGGCCGTGAAGTCGATGGCCTCGAACTTCGAGGCGTTCTTCTTCGGATCGTTCGACGCGGCCGGCGTGATCACCGTCGACAAGCCCCCGATGGCCCTGTGGTTGCAGGTCATCTCGGTGAAGATCTTCGGGTTCAACCAGTTCGCGGTGCTGTTCCCGCAGGTCGTGTGCGGGGTTGCCGCGGTGTTCCTGCTGCACCGCGCGGTGCGCCGGTGGGCGGGGGAGAACGCTGCGCTGATCGCGTCGCTGGTGCTGGCGCTGAGCCCGATCACGGTGCTGATCAACCGCGACAACAACCCGGACACCTTGCTGGTGCTGCTGGTGGTGGCCGCCGCCTACGCGATGACGCGGGCGAGTTCCGACCGCCGCTCGACCGGCTGGATCGCGCTCGCCGCGTTCCTGGTCGGCTGCGGCTTCATGACCAAGATGCTGCAGGCCTGGATGGTGCTGCCGGCGTTCATCGCCGCCTACTTGATCGGCAGCCGCAACGGTTGGGGGCGCAAGGTTCTCGATCTCGGCGTGGCGGCCGTGGTGCTGCTGGTCAGCTCGTTCTGGTGGGTGGTGGCGACCATGCTGTGGCCTTCCCCCAAGCCCTACATCGGTGGCAGCACCGACGGCACGGCTCTGGACCTGATCTTCGGGTACAACGGCTTCGGCCGGATCCTCGGCAACAGCGAGGGCAACGGTGGCGGAGGACCCGGCGGCGGAGGACCCGGTGGCGGGGGCGGACCTGGCGGGGGCGGGGGTTTCTCCGGGACCGCCGGGGTGCTGCGGCTGTTCAACGAACAGCTGGCCGGTCAGATCAGCTGGTTGTTGCCGCTGTGCGCGTTGATCCTGGTCGCGATGCTCGTGCTGGGCGTCCGGCACTGGCGGTCCGGTGGTGCGCTGCAGCGCGAGCGGACGGCGGGCTGGGTGCTGTGGGGAGGATGGCTGGTCGTCATCGGCGTGATGTTCAGCTTCGCGCAGGGCACCATGCACCCCTACTACACGACGATGCTGGCACCCGCGATCGGCGCGGTGGTCGGTGCCGGGCTGGTGCGGTTCTGGCAGTGGTACCGGCAGCCGGGCGGCAAGGCGTGGTTGCTGCTGCCCGTCGGGGTCGCGATCACCGTGGCCTGGGCGATGGTCCTGGTCGCGCGGGACCTGAGCTGGAACGCGTGGGCCGGTTATCTCGCGGTCGGGCTCGGCGTGCTGGCGCTGGTGGTGCTGCTGCTCGGCCGCCGCGGTCGTGCGGGCCTGGCCAAGACCGGGTTCGCCCTCGCGCTCGCAGCGATGCTCGCGGTGCCCACGGCCTGGTCCGCGATCGGCGCGGTCGGCGGGTCGACCGGGATGATGGGCGGAACGAACCCGATGGCCGGGCCGCAGACGTCGATGGGCGGCCCCGGAGGCCGCCAGGACGGCGACCGCGCGGGTCGGATGAACGGGATGCCGCCGGGCATGTCCGGCCAGATGCCGCCCGGCATGTCGGGTCAGGCGTCCTCGGGCTCCGGTGATCAAGGTCGGATGGGCGGCGGGCCTGGCGGCATGGGCGGTGCCGCGCTCAGCTCCGACCAGCAGAAGCTCGTCGACTACGTCGAGGCCAACGCGGGCGGCAAGGAGATCCCGCTGGCGGTGTCGGGCGGTGCCAACGGCGCGGCGAGCTACATCATCAACACCGATCTGACGGTGGTCGGCATGGGCGGCTTCACGGGGTCCGATGATGCGCCGTCGGTCGCTCAGCTCACCGAGTGGAAGCAGAGCGGCCGGCTCGGCTTCGTCCTGCTGGGCGGCGGCCCGGGTGGGATGCGGAGCCAGGCCCAGAACGGGCAGGCCCAGGACGGGCAGGCCCAGGACGGGCAGGCCCAGGACGGGCAGGCCCAGGGCGGTCCTGGAATGCAGGGCGGTCCTGGAATGCAGGGCGGTGGCCCCGGTGGCCAGGAGTCCACTGTGAGGGAGAACTGGGTGAAGCAGAACTGCACCCTCGTCGACCCCGCCGCCTACGGCGGTTCGACGGACTCCTCCCAGCAGCTCTACGTCTGCGGGTGAGCCGGTGAGGCGGATTGCCGCCGTATTCCGGTCAGCGGATTGCGGCGGCAATCCGGCCACCCCGGGGCTTCCGGGAGGGACGTTTCGGGGGCCGTGGACAGTTTTAGCCAGAATCGCCCGGGGCGAGTGACCGTTTTGTCCGGTCAATTCTGGCTAAAACCGTCCACGGTTCACCCCTTCGAGCGATGGGCGACACGGGGCGAGGTGTTCAGCGGGTTTCCAGGGTTTTCCCAGGGAGCTCGGGGATGCTGGAGGGCGTGGTGGAGAGCAACGGAGCGCGAGTGCTCGTCGTCGACGACGAGCCGAACATCCTGGAACTGCTGGCCGCGGCGCTGCGCCTGAGCGGCTTCGAGGTCCGCAGCGCGGCCACGGGCGCGGAGGCGTTGCGGGCGGCCGCCGAGTTCCACCCCGACATCGTGGTGCTGGACGTGATGCTGCCGGACCGCGACGGCTTCTCCGTGGCCACCGAGCTGCGCGGCGGCGGCAACACCGTCCCGGTGCTGTTCCTCACCGCGCGCGACGCGGTGGAGGACCGCATCGCCGGTTTGACCGCCGGTGGCGACGACTACGTCACCAAGCCGTTCAGCCTGGACGAGGTGGTGCTGCGGCTGCGCGCGATCCTGCGCCGGGTCCGTCCCGAGCAGGACGACGGCGCGACGCTGCGCTACCAGGACCTGGAGCTCGACGAGGACACCTACGAGGTCCGCCGGGCCGGGCAGCTGGTCAGCCTCTCGCCGACGGAGTTCAAGCTGCTGCGCTACCTGCTCATCAACGCCGAGAAGGTGGTCAGCAAGGTGCAGATCCTCGACCGGGTGTGGAACTACGAGTTCGGCGGGGATTCCCGGATCGTCGAGTCCTACATCAGCTACCTGCGGCGCAAGATCGACTCGGTGTCGCCGCCGCTGATCCACACCATCCGCGGGGTCGGCTACGTCCTGCGACTGCCTCCCGAGAACCGGTGAGGCCGATGACGTTCCTGCGCACGCTCCGCGGGCGGCTGGTGCTCGTGCTGGTCGGCGCCCTGGTCGTCGGCCTGCTGCTGATGGGCTTCACCAGCGTCGCGCTGCTCAACCGGTCGCTGGTGGAGCGCACCGACGACCGGCTGGCCGAGATGTCGATGCCCTGGGAGGAGGGGCGCATGCCGCCTCCTGACCCGGCGCGCAGGCATCCCGACGGGCCGACGCGCGGCGAGCTGCCGACCGAGTTCCGGGTGCTGATCTTCGACTCCTCCGGTGCGCAGCTGGGCGGCATGATCGGTGCCGAGGACGGCGAGGCCGGCGGCCCGGTGGTGCTCAACCCCGAGCGGGGCCCGGAGGTGGGCACCGTGCCGGACAAGGCGGGCGGCACCGACTGGCGGGTGCGCCGGGTGGCGCTGCCGGACGGGCGGACCGCTGTGCTGGCGCTGTCGCTGGGCACCGCCCAGGCCACCGTGCACCAGCTGGTGGTCATCGAACTGGCCGTGGGCGGGGCCGTGCTGCTGGTGCTGGCGCTGGCCGCGGCGGTCACGGTGCGGCTGAGCCTGCGCCCGCTGGCGCGCATCGAGGACACCGCCGACGCCATCGCCGCAGGTCAGCTGGATCGTCGAGTGCCGGATCAGGATCCGAGCACGGAGACGGGCCGGTTGGGCGAGGCGCTGAACACGATGCTGGGCAGGCTCACCGACGCGCTGCAGCAGCGGGAGCGCTCCGAGGACCGGTTGCGCCGGTTCGTCGCCGACGCCTCGCACGAGCTGCGCACGCCGCTGACCTCGATCCGCGGTTTCGCCGAGCTCTACCGGCGCAGCGAGGAGCACCGGCCGGAGGACGTGCGGATGATGATGGGCCGCATCGAGTCGGAGTCGGTGCGGATGGGCGGCCTGGTCGAGGACATGCTGCTGCTGGCCCGGCTGGACCGGGAGCGCACCGCGGACCTGGTCGAGCTGGATCTGGTGCCGCTGGCCGACGACGTGGTGCACGACGCCCGGGCTCGCGACCCGGAGCGCGAGATCACCTTGAACAGCCCTGATGACCTGCGCGTTCTCGGTGACGGGGCGCGGTTGCGGCAGGTGCTGACCAACCTGGTCAACAACGCTCTGGTGCACACGCCCGCGGGCTCGCCGATCACCGTCGACGTCGGCCACAAAGCCGCGAGCGACCGGGCGATCGCGGCAGTCGGCGCCGAGCCGGGCCCGGGAACGCGGATGGCGGCGGTGTCGGTGAGCGACAGCGGCCCGGGCATCCCGCCGGAGCACGCGGCGCGGATCTTCGACCGCTTCTACCGCGTCGACGACGGCCGGACGAGGGCGGCGGGTGGCAGCGGCTTGGGCCTGGCCATCACGGCGGCCCTCGCCCAGGCCCACAACGGTCGCCTCGAACTGCACGCCGCGCCCGGCGGCGGCAGCACGTTCCGCCTGCTGCTCCCCCTGACCTGAGGGGGAGCCGTCGCGGAAGACGGCTCCCCCTGGGTTTTTCAGGTCAGAGCTTGACCGTGGGGTTGTGGATGTCGAACCACATCGCCAGGTCGAGGGCGCGCTCGAAGGTGTAGCGGGCGGCCATCTCGATGTGGGCCGGGTCCTGCTCCACGGCCTCGGCGACCCACTGCTTGTTGAGCAGCGACAGCGCCGGGCTGTCGGCCTTGACCAGGTCGCGGACCTGGCGCTGCAGCACCGCCGCGTACTCGGGGTCCTGGGTCGACGGGTACGGGCTCTTGACGCGCTCGACGACCGACCGGGGCAGCGTGTCGGCGGTGGCGTGGCGCAGCAGGCTCTTCTCGCGGCCGTCGAAGGTCTTCAGCGACCACGGGGTGTTGAAGACGTACTCGACCAGGCGGTGGTCGCAGAAGGGCACGCGCACCTCCAGGCCCACGGCCATGCTCATCCGGTCCTTGCGGTCGAGCAGGATGCGCACGAAGCGGGTCAGGTGCAGGTAGCAGATCTCCCGCATCCGCCGCTCCAGGTCGCTCTCCCCGTCGAGGGTCGGGACCTCGCCGATCGCGGTGCGGTAGCCGTCGGCGATGAACGACGGGATGTCGAGCGTGGCGGCGACGTCGGGGTCGAGCATGTCGTAGCCCTGGCCCTGGCTCTGCACGGCGGCCAGCCACGGGAAGGTGTCGGCCGCGCGCACGTCCGGGTCGTGGAACCACTTGTAGCCGCCGAAGACCTCGTCGGCGGACTCACCGGACAGCGCCACCGTGGAGTGCTGCCGGATCGCCTTGAACAGCAGGTACAGCGACTGGTCCATGTCGCCCAGGCCCATCGGGAAGTCGCGCGCCTGCACCGTCGCGCGGCGCACGTCGGGGTCGGCGAGGGTGTCGGGGTCCAGCACGATGTCCTGGTGCTGCGAGCCGACGTGCTCGGCGACGTCGCGCACGTAGGGCCCGTCGGGGGTGGCGCGCATCGGGTCCGGGACGAAGTTCTCGGTCTGGCCGAGGAAGTCGACCGCGAAGCTGCGCACCTGCTCGCCGCTCTTGGCCAGGTGAAGTCCGGACAGCGCGGTGATGGCGCTGGAGTCCAGGCCGCCGGAGAGCAGCACGCAGCGCGGCACGTCGGAGACGAGCTGGCGCTGCACGATGTCGTCGAGGAGCTCGCGGACGTGCGACACCGAGGACTGCTGGTCGTCGGTGTGCTCGGTGGCCTGCAGCTTCCAGTAGGCCTGCTCGCGCAGGCCCTTGCGGTCGAGGGTGACGATCGTGCCCGGCTCGACCTCCCGCATGCCCGACCACACGGCCTGGCCGGGGGTCTTGACCATGCCGAACAGCTCGCGCATGCCGTCGGCGTCGACGACCTTCTCGGCCAGCGGGTTGGCGAGGATGGCCTTGGGCTCGGAGCCGAAGAGCACGCCGTCCTCGGTCGGGTAGTAGTACAGCGGCTTGATGCCCATCCGGTCGCGGATGAGCAGCAGCTTGTCCTCGCGGGAATCCCAGACGGCGAAGGCGAACATGCCGTTCAGGTGCTCGGCGACCTGCGCGCCCCATTCGAGGTAGCCGTGCAGCACGACCTCGGTGTCGCTGTCGGTGTCGAAGCGGTGGCCGCGGCGGCGGAGTTCGTCGCGCAGCTCGGTGAAGTTGTAGGCCTCACCGCTGTAGACGATGGCGACCTGGCCGCTCTCGGCCTCCATCGGCTGCGCGCCTCCGGGCAGGTCGATGATGGCCAGTCGCCGGTGCCCGAGCGCGGCGTGCGCGCTGACCCAGGTGTCCCCGGCGTCCGGGCCGCGGCAGGTCATGGTCTCGCACATGGCGTCGACGGTGGCGCGGTGCTGGGTCAGGTCGCGCTGGAAGTCGATCCAGCCGGAGATTCCGCACATTTCCGGACGTATCCCCAATCTCGTTTGTTTCCTACCGTTTTCAGGCGCTTTTCCAGAAGATTTCAGCGCCACGGCTTGTTAGCGAGAGTAACGAGATCGTTGCATCGGTGAAACCAACTAACCGAGTGAAGTCACCCACTCACAAATCGTTCAGATTCACCGAAAGCGGAAGAAAAGCGACTCACATCAAAAATGCGTCAAGGCCTCCCACCGCCGCGTCAAGGACTCGTCATGGGCCTCGACCGCGCACCTCGTGAAGGACTTGGCTGGACCACGAGGAAGAAAACCCGAGAGGAGAACCGGTCGTGGTCGATCTCGCCTTCGCGGCGTTGCTGGTCGGCGGATTCCTGATCCTGGCGCTGCTGCTGCGCGGTTTGGAGCGGTTGTGAGCGTCGTGATCGCCAACGCCGCCGGCGGAGTGCTGGCGCTGCTGCTCATCGGATACCTGTTCGTCGCGCTCGTCCGCCCGGAGAGGTTCTGATGTTGTTGCTGCAAGCGGGCCTGCTCGTCGCCGCCCTCGCGATCGCGCACAAGCCCTTCGGGGACTACATGGCTCGCGTCTACACGAGCGAAACCGACTGGCGGATCGAGAAGATCGTCTACCGCCTGGTCGGCGTCGACCCCACCGCGCGCCAGCGCTGGACCAGCTACGCCGCCGGCGTGCTCGGTCTCTCGATGGCCTCCATCGCCCTGCTCCACGCGATGCAGCGGCTGCAACCGCTGTTGCCGCTGAACCTCGGGCGCGGCGCGGTGCCGCCGGAGATGGCCTTCAACACGGCGGTCAGCTTCGTCACCAACACCAACTGGCAGTCCTACGCGCCCGAGGAAGTCCTCGGCCACGGCGTCCAGATGGCCGGGCTGACCGTGCAGAACTTCCTGTCGGCCGCGGTCGGCATGGCCGTGGCGGTCGCCCTCGTGCGCGGCTTCACCGGTGACGGGACCGGACGGATCGGCAACGTGTGGGTCGACATCACCCGCGGCTGCACCCGCGTCCTGGTGCCCGTCGCCGCCGCGGCCGCGATCGTGCTGATCGCGCTCGGCGTGGCGATGAGCTTCGCGCCCGGCATCGAGGTCACCGGGCTCGACGGGCAGGCGCACACCATCGCCACCGCGCCGATCGCGAGCCAGGAGGCGATCAAGGAGCTCGGCACCAACGGCGGCGGTGTGCTCAACGCCAACTCCGCGCACCCGCTGTCCAACCCCGGCGGCGCGTCCAACCTGCTGGAGAACTTCCTGCTGCTGGTCATCCCCGTGTCGCTGACCCGCACCTTCGGCGTCCTGGTCGGCGACCGCAGGCAGGGCCACGCGCTGCTCGCGGTGATGGGAACCCTGTGGTCGGCGATGCTGGCGGTGACCTGGTGGGCCGAGGCGCACCCCAACGGGCCCGCCGCCCTGGCCGCCGGAGCCGCGATGGAGGGCAAGGAGGCGCGCTTCGGCATCGACGCCTCGGTGCTGTGGGCGGTGAGCACGACCGGGACCTCCACCGGAGCGGTCAACGCCATGCACGACAGCTTCACCGGGCTCGGTGGCGGGACCGTGCTGCTCACCATGCTCCTCGGCGAGGTCGCGCCCGGAGGCGTCGGAGCCGGGCTCTACGGGATCCTCGTGCTCGCGGTGATCGCCGTGTTCCTCGCGGGTCTCATGGTCGGCCGCACACCGGAGTACCTCGGCAAGAAGCTCGGCCGCCGCGAGGTGACGGCCGCCGCCCTGTCGGTGCTGGCGATGCCGACGGTCGTGCTGCTCGGCGCCGGGCTCGCGATGGCGCTTCCCGCCACCCGCGACGCGCTGAACAACACCGGCGCGCACGGTCTTTCCGAAGTGCTCTACGCGTTCGCCTCAGCGGGCAACAACAACGGCAGCGCCTTCGCCGGACTCACCGTCACCAGCCCGTTCTTCCAGGTCGCGCTGAGCATCGCGATGCTGCTGGGAAGGTTCGTGCCGATCCTGGCGGTGCTCATGCTCGCCGGCTGCGTCGCGCAGCAGCAGCGGATTCCCGCCACCGCCGGAACCCTGCCCACCACCGGACCGCTGTTCGCCGGCCTGCTCGGCGGCACGGTCGTTCTCGTCGCGGCGCTGACGTTCCTGCCCGCGCTCGCTCTCGGCCCGATCGCGGAGGCCCTGGCATGACCACCACCCTCGAACCCGATCTCGACGTTCCCATCACGACGCCCAAGCGCGCCGCAGCGGGAACCTTCCGGCCACGACAACTGCTCACCTCCGCGCCCGAGGCGCTGCGCAAGCTCGACCCGCGGCACCAGCTGCGCAACCCGGTGATGTTCGTGGTCTGGGCCGGTTCGGTGCTCACCACAGTGCTGGCCGCGTTCTCCCCGAGCGCCTTCGCCATCGCCGTCGCCGCGTGGCTGTGGTTCACGGTGCTGTTCGCCAACCTCGCCGAGGCCGTCGCCGAGGGACGCGGTCGGGCGCAGGCGGAATCGTTGCGGCGCACCAGGACCGAGGCCGTCGCCCGCAAGCTCGTCGAGGGCGGTGAGCGGAAGGTTCCCGGCACCGCACTGGCAGTCGGCGACCACGTCGTGGTCGAGGCGGGCGAGACCATCCCCGGCGACGGCGACGTCGTCGAGGGCATCGCGACCGTCGACGAGTCGGCCATCACCGGCGAATCCGCCCCCGTCATCCGCGAATCAGGAGGCGACCGCTCCGCCGTCACCGCGGGCACCACCGTGCTGTCGGACCGGATCGTCGTGCGCATCACCGCCGCGCCGGGCGAGACCTTCGTGGACCGGATGATCGCGCTCGTCGAAGGTGCGCAGCGGCAGAAGACGCCCAACGAGATCGCGCTGACGATCCTGCTGTCCACGTTGACGATCATCTTCCTGCTCGCGGTGGTCGCCCTGCAGCCGATGGCGGCCTACTCCGGGTCGCTCATCGAGGTCACCACCCTGACCGCGCTGCTGGTGTGCCTGATCCCCACCACGATCGGTGCGCTGCTGTCGGCGATCGGCATCGCGGGCATGGACCGGCTCGTGCAGCGCAACGTCCTGGCCAAGTCCGGTCGCGCGGTGGAAGCCGCCGGTGACGTGGACACGCTGCTGCTCGACAAGACCGGGACCATCACCTTCGGCAACCGGCGCTGCACCGAAATCGTCCCCGTCGACGGCGTCACGCCCGCGCAGCTCGCGGACGTCGCCCGCCTGTCGAGCCTCGCCGACCCCACGCCGGAGGGCAGCAGCGTGGTGGCCTTCTGCGCCGCCGAGTTCGGACTGCCCGAAGGTCCCGTCGGTGCCGAGGTCGGTGCGCGGAAGGTTCCCTTCACCGCGCAGACCCGGATGAGCGGCATCGACCTCGACGGCCGCCGCATCCGCAAGGGAGCCACCGGCGCGGTCGCGGAGCAGGTCGGGGAACTTCCCGATCAGGTCGTGCGCTGCGCCGAGGAGATCGCCGCGGCCGGTGCGACACCGCTGGTCATCGCCGAGGACGACCGGGTGATGGGCGTGATCCGGTTGTCCGACGTGGTCAAACCGGGGATGCGGGAACGTTTCGCCGAGCTGCGCGCGATGGGCATCCGCACGGTGATGATCACCGGGGACAACGAGCTCACCGCCCGCGCGATCGCGGCCGAGGCCGGGGTGGACGACTACCTCGCCGAAGCCCGGCCCGAGGACAAGATGGCCTTGATCAAGGCCGAGCAGGCCGGTGGGCGGATGGTGGCCATGACCGGCGACGGCACCAACGACGCCCCCGCCCTCGCCCAAGCCGACGTCGGGGTCGCGATGAACACGGGCACGGCCGCCGCCAAGGAGGCCGGCAACATGGTCGACCTCGACTCGGATCCGACGAAGCTGATCGAGATCGTCGAGATCGGCAAGCAGCTGCTCATCACCCGCGGTGCGTTGACGACCTTCAGCATCGCCAACGACCTGGCCAAGTACTTCGCGATCCTGCCCGCGCTGTTCGTGGCGATCTACCCGCAGCTCGACGCGCTGAACGTGATGCGACTGGCCAGCCCGGACTCGGCGGTGCTGTCGGCGGTGGTGTTCAACGCGCTGATCATCGTCGCGCTGATCCCGCTGGCGCTGCGCGGAGTCCGCTACCGCCCGTCCACCGCGGCCGTCCTGCTGCGGCGGAACCTGCTGGTCTACGGCCTGGGCGGGGTGGTCGCGCCGTTCGCCGGGATCTGGCTGATCGACCTGGTGATCCGTTTCGTCCCCGGAATCGGGTGAAGGGAGTGAACGCGTTGTTGCGGCAGACCTGGGCCGGTCTCCGGCTCCTGCTGGTGGCCACGGTCCTGCTCGGCGTCGGCTACCCGCTGGCGATCTGGGGAGTCGGCCACCTGCCGGGCCTGGCGGGGAGGGCCGAGGGCTCGCAGATCGTCGCCGACGGCCGCGTCGTCGGTTCGTCGCTGATCGGGATCGACCCCGTGCCCGCGAGCGGAGCAAGGGATCCTTTCTTCCACACCCGCCCGTCGGCGTCGGCGGAAGGTTCCCTCGGTCCCGGCGACCCGGCCACCTCCGGCGGCACCAACCTCGGCGGCTTCGACGAAGGGCTCCTCGCTGTCGTCCAGGAGCGCCGCGCGGCGATCGCGGCCCGCGAGGGAGTCGTCCTCGACGCGGTCCCGGCCGACGCGGTCACCGCCTCCGCCAGCGGAGTCGACCCGCACATCAGCTCCGCCTACGCCGCCCTCCAAGCCCCGCGCGTCGCCCGCGTGACGGGACTCCCCTTCACGCAGGTCCAGGCCCTCGTCTCCGACAACGAGGAGGGAGGTTTCCTCTCACCCCGGATCGTCAACGTCACCACCCTCAACGCAGCGGTCCACGCGGCCACCCGCTGACCTGAGGTGGGGAAGTTTTCATGAAAACTTCCCCACCCATTATCAGACGTGAGGTCCCTCCGGAACGGGAGGTTTTCATGAAAACGTTCCCCACCTCCGGACAGGAGTTCCTCCGGAATCGGGGTGTCGTGGGAACTTCCGCCTCGACCCGGGACGGGATTCCCCCTTCGGGGTGGGGAAGTTTTCATGAAAACTTCGCTCCTCATGTCGTGACAGGATTCCTCCCACCAGGTCGGGAGGATCCCTCCCCGGTGCCGGTACCGGTGCCGGTGCCGGTGCGGCGTGGGCGTTGGTAGTGGGTGATGATCGTCGTTAATAGCAGCGGGCAGTAGGAGACTGGAGTCGTGGAGCAGGGGCGCAAGCGCGGTGAGCTGCGGATCTACCTCGGGGCGGCGCCAGGGGTCGGCAAGACCTACGCGATGCTCAACGAGGCGCACCGCAGGGTCGCGCGCGGGACCGACGTGGTCGTCGGGTTCGTCGAGGACCACGGGCGGCCCAAGACCGCGGCACTGCTCGACGGCCTCGACGAGCTGCCGAGGGCGACCGTGACGCATCGCGGAGTCGCGCTGACCGAGTTCGACGTGGACGGGATGCTCGCGCGCGCCCCCGAGGTCGCCGTGGTCGACGAACTCGCCCACACCAACGCGCCCGGCAGCCGCAACGACAAGCGCTGGAAGGACGTCGACGAGCTCCTCGACGCCGGCATCACCGTGCTCTCCACGGTCAACGTCCAGCACCTCGAAGGTCTCAACGACGTCGTGGAGACCATCACCGGCGTGCGGCAGCGGGAAACCGTCCCCGACGAGGTCGTCCGCCGCGCCGGGCAGATCGAGCTGGTCGACATCACCCCGCAGGCGCTGCGCCGCCGCATGGCCCACGGCAACGTCTACCCGGCCGAGCGGGTCGACGCCGCGCTGGGCAACTACTTCCGCACCGGCAACCTCACCGCGCTGCGCGAGCTGGCACTGCTGTGGCTGGCCGACCAGGTCGACGTGGCGCTGCGCCGCTACCGGGCCGAGGAGCAGATCACCGCCACCTGGGAGGCCCGCGAGCGCGTGGTCGTCGCGGTGACCGGCGGACCGGAGAGCGAGACCCTGATCCGCCGGGCCCGCCGGATCGCCTCCCGCGCCGGGGCGGAGCTGCAGTGCGTGCACGTGCTGCGCGGTGACGGCCTGGCCGGGGCGTCACCGCGCGCGCTGGCCAAGGCCCGCGAGGTCGCCGACGCGCTCGGCGCCAGCTTCCACACCGTCGTGGGCGACGACGTGCCGGAGGCGCTGCTGGAGTTCGCCCGCGCCGCCGACGCCACCCAGCTGGTGGTGGGAACCTCCCGCCGATCGCGCTGGGCGCGGGTGCTCGACGAGGGCATCGGGGCCACCACTGTGCAGAAGTCGGGGCCGATCGACGTGCACATGGTCACCCACGACGAGGCGGGAACCCGGCGGCTGGCCAAGAGCCCGGCCCGCAGCCCGCTGTCGCCGGGCCGCCGGCTGTGGGGGTGGGCGCTGGCCGCGCTGCTGCCTTCGCTGGTCACCGTTCTCGGCACCGCGTCGAGCAGCGTGTCGTTGTCCACCGACGTCGTCGGCTACTTCCTGGCCACGATCGTGGTGGCGATGGTGGGCGGGATGGCGCCCTCCATCGCGGCCGCGCTGCTGGCGGGCGGGCTGCTGAACTTCTTCCTCACCGAGCCCCGTTACACGCTGCTGGTGGCCGATCCGGAGAACGTGATCATGCTGGTGGCGATGATGGTGGTCGGGGTGCTGGTGGCCTTCACCGTCGACCGCGCCGCGCGGCTGGCCGAGCAGGCGGCGCGCGCCGGCACGGAAGCGGCCTTGCTCGCCTCCTACGCGCGCACAGTGCTGACCCATCCCGACCCCTTGGCGCGGTTGCTGGAGAAGGTCGCGGAGAACTTCAACCTCACCTCGGTCGCGCTGCTGGAGCGCACCGAGGGCGGCTGGATGGTCGCGGCCAGCACCGGCGTCGACCCGTGCCTGCGACCCGATGAGTCCGATGTGGACATCGAGGTGACCGAGGACGCCCACCTGTCGTTGCGCCGCGCCGGTGAGCGGCCGCTTCCCGCCGCCGACCGCGTGGTCCTGGAAGGCGCGGCGGGGCAGGCTCTGCTGGCCCTGCGGCAGCAGCGGATGGCCGACGACGCGCGCGAAGCCCAGCGCCGCGCCGACGCCAACGAGCTGCGCACCGCCCTGCTGTCGGCCGTCGGCCACGACCTGCGCACCCCGCTGGCCTCGATCAAGGCCTCGGTGAGCAGCCTGCGCGCCCCCGACCTGCGGCTCTCGCCCGACGACACCGCCGAACTGCTGGCGGGAGTGGAGGAATCCGCCGACCGGCTCACCGAGCTCGTCGACAACCTGCTGGATTCCTCGCGCCTGGCCACCGGAGCCGTCACCCCGCAGCTGCACCCCGTCGGCTACGACGAGGTCGTGGCCCGCGCGTTGGCCGGGCTCGACGGACGGCACCTCGTCGACGTCGACATCTCCGAACGCCTGCCGCGCGTCCGGGCCGACACCGGGCTGCTGGAGCGGGTGGTGGCCAACGTCGTGCAGAACGCGCTCAAGTACGGGCGGCCGGAAGAAGGGCGCATCCGGGTCAGCGCCAGCGAGCACGCCGCGCGAGTGGAACTGCGGGTCGTCGACCACGGTCCGGGACTTCCCGCCGGGGCCGCCGACACCGCGTTCGCTCCCTTCGAGCGGCTCGGCGAGCACGGCGAGCGCGGCGACTCCGGACCGGCCGGTGTCGGGCTCGGGTTGAACGTGGCGCAGGGTTTCGTGGACGCGATGCGGGGAACCATCCGCGCGGAGGACACCCCGGGCGGCGGATTGACGATCGTGGTCGCGCTGCCCGCGGCGGAACAGGGGGAATAGATGACGAAGGTGCTGGTCGTCGACGACGAACCGCAGCTGCTGCGCGCCCTGCGCATCAACCTCTCCGCACGCGGGTACGAGGTGCTCACCGCCGTCGACGGCGCCTCGGCGCTGCGCGCCGCCGGGGACGGCAAACCCGACGTGGTCGTGCTCGACCTGGGGCTCCCCGACATCGACGGCAGCGAGGTGATCGCCGGGCTGCGCGGTTGGACGACGGTTCCCATCATCGTGCTGTCCGCGCGCACCGACTCGACCGACAAGGTGCACGCGCTCGACGCCGGGGCCGACGACTACGTCACCAAGCCCTTCGGGATGGACGAGCTGCTGGCGCGGCTGCGCGCCGCGGTCCGCCGGGCCAGCACCACCGGCGACGCCGATCAGCCGGTGGTCGAGACGGCGACCTTCACCGTCGACCTGTCGGCGAAGAAGGTCCTCCGCGACGGCATCGAGATCCACCTCACGCCGACCGAGTGGGGAATGCTGGAACTGCTGGCCCGCAACCGGGGTCGTCTCGTGGCGCAGAAGCAGCTGCTCCACGAGGTCTGGGGGCCGCAGTACGCCAACGAGACGCACTACCTGCGCGTCTACCTCGCCCAGCTCCGCCGGAAGCTGGAACCCGACCCGAGCCGCCCGCGCCACCTGCTGACCGAGCCCGGGATGGGGTATCGGCTGGAGCCCTGAGGACGTCGCATGCGCGGTTGCGAATAGGGGTGGGAAGTTCGCCGAACCCGGTGCTCGGCGTCTTCGGGCGCTGCTACTGTCGGTCCCGACCCGGTGATCAGATGCCGCCGCGACCTGGGGGTTTCCGCGATGACGACGCCAGTGCCGCCGCCTCCCGCGCCGGATTCGGGAGCGGCCGCGCAGACCATCACGGTCAACGAGGACAACGTCCTCGAGGTCCGCAAGACCATCCTGTCCGCGGCCGAGGACGCGCGCGAGCGGCTGTACGGCCTCGCCGCCAGCCTGCAGGTCACCCCGCCCGGGGATGACGAGGTCAGCAAGCACGCCGCGACGACCTGGACGGCTTACCTGCTGGGCAACCAGGATTCGCACTTCAACAGGCTCATGCAGTACGTCGACAACGTCGAGAAGCTCGGGGAGCAGCTCGGTGAGGCCGCCAAGCAGTACGGCTACACCGACGAGGAGATCAGCGCCTCCTTCCAGCTGACGCGAGGAGCGAAGTGAGGACGACCCCGGTGCTAGTGCGTACCTGGTCCGCTGCGACGACGGTCGCCGCGGCTCTGCTGATCCTGACCGGTTGCACCGTGAACGGTCCCGATCCGGCTCCGGCACCCAGCAGCGCTCCCGCCGCCGACGAGGACGTGAAGCTGCCGCCGCGACCGAAGGACCTGGCGGTCGCGGGCAAGCAGGACGACGACGTGTGCACTTGGCTGAGCGCTGAGCAGCAGCGATCGCTGCAGGTCGCGGGCGGTCAGCCGGTCATCAAGGACGGCGACAACTACAACGGGTGCGGTTTCCTCGGTGATACCGGTCCGGCGCGGTTCGCGATCGGCGTGCGCATCGTGCCGGAGCCGATCGATCTGTTCCTCGACAAGATCAACTCCAGTCCGGGTTCCCGGCAGGTCTACGCGCTCAACGGTTTCAGCGCCGTGCAGTCCCAGATCAACGGCGGCGAGAGCCTCGGGTGCGATGCGTTCGTCGACGCGGCGCAGGGCCAGACGGTGTGGATCAACATGCAGCTGCAGACGCCGAACGCCATGAACAACGACCAGATGTGCGAGAAGGCCCAGACGGCGGCGCATTCCGTCGTCAGCACGGTGCAGGCTCAGAGCTAGGGGGCTGGCGTGACCTACATCGATCCGATCCGCGACATCCGCTTCAAGGGGATGGACATCCCCGAGCTGCAGCAGTGGATCGCCCAGATCAAGCAGGGTCAGGGCACCCAGGCGATGCAGGGGGCCGTGCGCGCGCTCGACAAGTGCGTGCAGGTCGTCGTCGACCTCGACGACACGCTGCGCCGCGAACTCGCGAAGCTGCAGGTCGAGTGGGAGGGCAGCGCGGGAAGTCTCGCGACTGAGGCGACCCGGCAGCAGAGCGTGGCCCTCGGCGACGCGCCCGACCCGCTCGCGGTGTCGGCGAGCAGCGTCGACGCGCAGGCCGGTGGGTACGAGTCGGCGCGGCACACGCTGCCCAACGCCGAGGAGCTGCGGCACAGCCGGTCGGAGAACGTCTTCGAGTGGGCCGGAGGCGCTTTCGGGTACGAGAGCGACTACGACCAGGAGGCCAAGCAGATCGAGGCGCAGAAGCAGGCCGCGCAGGCGGCGCTGTCGAACTACCGCGACACCTCGGTCGAGCAGGCGCAGGCCTACCAGCCGCTGCCGACGATGCCCGCGGCCGTGGTCGCGCCCGCGGCGTCGGCCGGATCGGTCCCCTCGGCAGGGATCGGATCGTTCGGATCCGCTCCGGGCGGGTCCGGGGACGTCTCCGGGTCCGTGGTCGGCGGCCGGGTCGGCGGTGGCAGCGTCGGCGGTGGCCGGGTCAGCGGGGAACGTCCGGTAGATCCGAAAACCCCTGTGGCACAACCACCTTCCGGTCAGCGACCCGGTGAGCGGCGTCCGGGTGAAGAGCGTCCGGATCACGGCGAGGACGAGCACGCCGCCGAGTTCGACACCGAGCCGGACCCGCAGGCGGGCGCGGACACCGGTGGCGGGATCAGCACCGGCACCGTACTCGGCGTCGCCGCCGGTGGCGCGGCCGTGGCCGGGATCGGCGCGTACGCCGCCAGCCGGGCCCTCGGCGGCCGCGCCCCCGCGACCGCCGGGCCCAAGGTCGTCCCGGGGGCCGAGCCGAAGGCTCCCGCGACGCGCGGCGGGACGATCGGCGGCGGTCCGGGTGACACCGTGGCGGGCAAGGCCGCGGGCGGGACTCCGGGCAGCAGGCCCGCGCCGGGGTCGATGATGTCGCCGGCGGCCACGCGCGGCGAGAAGCCCGGTGAGGACGCCGAGCACGAGAACAAGTACACCGCCGAGGAAACCCCGTTCGACGACGACCGGTTGGTCGCTCCCGCCGTGCTCGGGCACGTCGAGCCGAAGGCCGAGGACGCCGCCGACGACGGGGCTGAGGACGGGGACGACGAACCGGAGAAGCGGGACTGACGGTGCGCCCTGGAGCCGAATCCGAGTCGATCACCCTGTCGGTCCTGGAGTTCGACGTCGTCTGCGAGGCGGCGGGACTCGACGCGCGGCGGCACATCGTCCTCGACGTGCCCAGCCCCGGCAGGACCTTCACCGAGCGCGCTGAACTGGTCGCGCAGGCGTGGGAGTCGTTGCGGCACAAGCGCCTTGCCGAGGCGAAGCGGGATCGGGTGGAGGTCGAGTTCGCCGACCTGCTCGGCCTGCTGGACCGGCCGCAGCGCAGCGTCGACGTCCGGATCTGGGCGGACCGCTCGATCCGCGCGCTGGCCTGCGCCAACGGTGGTGAGGGGCTGCTGACGGTCGTCGACGGCGACGTGGTCGAGATGACCCCGATCCGCGGCGGCTCGCTGGCGGAGGCAGCCGTGTCGGTGGCCGGCGACGTGCCGCCCGGGCCGGGACGGGCGGTGAGCCTGCCCCACGACGTGCTGCGCAAGGCATCCGAAGTCGCGGGTGCCAGCGGGCCCCTGGTGCTCACCGACGAGCTGCGGATCCTGGGTATCGGCCACGACGACGCCGCGGACGTCGCGAACATGGCCGACAACATGGGGATTCGCGGCCAGTTCGGCGCCGAGGGCAACCCCGGTCGCGGCAAACCGGACCGCGCCGGTCGGGTCGTCGCCTTCCACGACACCGACCGAGGCCGCTACCTGCACGTCGTCCGCCCCAGCGGCGACGGCCGCGCCTGGAGCACCATCGCCCCGGCCGACAACGCCCGCCTGGCCACCTACACCCGAGAACTCCTCACCGAAGTCTGGGACGACCCCACCACCCACGGCTCAACAACACCCCACGACTTCACCACCCCCACCTTCTCCTGACACCCGATCACCCATCCCCCTGTCAAAAACCGCAACATTCGTCGCGCGAAAACCGCAACATTCGTCGCGCGAAAACCGGGGTTTTCGCGCGATGAAAACCGGGGTTTTCGCGCGCGGGGTGGGGAGTGGGGTCGTGGTGGCGGTGGGAGTGGTGGTGGGCAGGGGACGGTTTTAGCCATAATCACCCATGATCAATGTCCGTTTTGTCTGGACAGTTGTGGCTAAAACTGTCCTGTGGTGACCCGGGTGGGGACGGGACGCGAACTAGGGTGGGGGCGTGTACTCGGAGTTGATCTCGCGGGCGAAGCGGCTCGCTGATGGTGGGCAGCGGCGGGTCCTCGGGATCGCCGGGGCGCCCGGTGCCGGGAAGGGGACCGTGGCCGAGCGGGTCATGTCCGAGCTCGGGGACCGCGCGGTTCTCGTTCCGATGGACGGGTTCCACCTGGCGAACGCGCAGTTGCGGCGGTTGGGGCGGGCCGAGCGCAAGGGGGCGCCGGACACCTTCGACGCCGCCGGGTACGTCGCGCTGCTGCGGCGGATCCGGGAAGGCGCCGAGACCGTCTTCGCACCGAACTTCCACCGCGAGATCGAGGAGTCCTTCGCGGCCGAGATCGCCGTGGACCCCGAGGTTCCGCTGGTCATCACCGAGGGCAACTACCTGCTGCTCGACACCCCGCCCTGGGCGCCGGTGCGCGGCCTGCTCGACGAGTGCTGGTTCCTCGCCCCCGACGACGAGCAGCGCGTGCAGCGCCTCGTCGACCGGCACGTCCACTACGGCCGCACGCCCGAGGAGGCCGCGGAGTGGGTGCAGCGCAGCGACGAGCGCAACGCCGCGATCGTGGCCGCCACGCGCGACCGCGCGGACCTGGTGATCGACGGCGACCCGAGCTGAACCTCAGCGCTCGCGGAGCTCGGCGCGGACGTCGTCGGGGATCCGGCCGGTGTGGTCGATCGGCGTCCACGCCTCGCTGCGGATCCACTGCGAACCGCAGCCGCGGCAGGCCAGCAGCGGAAGACCGTTGAGCTCCTTGGGCGTCCGGTGCCAGGAGCACAGCGACCGGCACGCGTGCACCGCCAGCGACATCAGTGGGAAGTCGTGCTCGCGCTCGGGCCGGGCGAGGGCGTCGGCTCCGGCGTCGTGGGCTCGGTCGTGGACGTCGGCGTCGGCGACGGGCGCGTCGGGGACGGCCGGGTCGGCGTCGGGCGCGGCGACGACGGCGTCGTGGTCGTGGGCGGCGGAGGCGGCGGCAGCGTCGACGACGGGCTGGTGGAGGTCGACGTGCGGGTGGCCGACGTCCTCTCGCTGCTGGTCGTCTCCGAGCTGGTGGTGCCGGTGATCGGCGGGCCCGGCGGCATCGGCGGCGCCGTCGTCCACGACGTGGTGGTCCGAGAGGTGCTGGGGTGCAGCGTGATGCCCGGTTGGGCTGATTCCCGCTGCTGGCTGGAGCCGGCTACGACGACGGCGGTGGTGGCGAAGATCGTGGCGACGGCGATGCCGGACGCGGCGAGCATCACCAGGCGCTTCGGCCGGGCGTCCGGGTCTTCCACGTCTAACGGGTCCATCGGTGCCCCAACTCGTGTCGGTTCGTCCTCGTCCCCCGGTGTCCCGGCGCGCCGGGATCTGGCGGATCATACCGGGGGCCGGATTCGCCCCGATCAACAGCCGGTGATGTGACCTCGGAGGGCGCGCGGCATCATCGGGGACCGTGACGGAACAGGAGCCGGTACGACTGCTCGCACGCGTGCACGGACACGTGCAGGGCGTGGGTTTTCGCTGGTGGACGCGTTCGCGCGCGCTGGAGCTGGGGCTGGTCGGCAGCGCCACCAACCTGCCCGCCAACCGCGTCGAGGTCGTCGCCGAGGGGCCCCGGGAGGACTGCGAGAAGCTCCTGGAAGCCCTGCGTTCCGGTCGCACGCCCGGCCGCGTGGACCACGTCGCCGAGCTCTGGATGGAAGCCAAGGGCGGTTTGGACGGCTTCGTCGAGCGCTAGAACCAGCGGTTCTGCGTCGAGTCGAGGTCGATCGACGGTAGAGTCTCCCGGACGTGGTCGCGTAACCGACGGGAAAGGTCGACGGCAGCCGTGCATCTCAAGAGCCTGACGCTGAAGGGGTTCAAGTCCTTCGCCTCGGCCACCACGCTGCGCTTCGAACCCGGCATCACCTGCGTCGTCGGCCCCAACGGCTCGGGCAAGTCCAACGTGCTCGACGCGCTGCGCTGGGTGATGGGCGAGCAGGGCGCCAAGGACCTGCGCGGCGGCAAGATGGAGGACGTGATCTTCGCGGGCACCGCGGGTCGCGCCCCGCTGGGCCGCGCCGAGGTCACGCTGACCATCGACAACGCCGACGGCGCGCTGCCGATCGAGTACACCGAGGTCTCCATCACGCGGCGGATGTTCCGCGACGGCGCCAGCGAGTACGAGATCAACGGCAACTCGTGCCGGTTGATGGACGTGCAGGAACTGCTGTCGGACTCCGGCATCGGCCGCGAGATGCACGTCATCGTCGGTCAGGGCCAGCTCGCGTCGATCCTGCAGGCCAAGCCCGACGAGAACCGCCGCCTCATCGAGGAGGCCGCGGGTGTGCTCAAGCACCGCAAGCGCAAGGAGAAGGCGCTCCGCAAGCTCGACGCGATGCAGGCCAACCTGACGCGTCTGACCGACCTCACCAGCGAGCTGCGGCGGCAGCTCAAACCGCTGGGCAAGCAGGCCGAGATCGCCCGCAAGGCGCAGACCGTGCAAGCCGACCTGCGCGACGCGCGGCTGCGGCTGATCGCCGACGACCTGGTCACCGCCCGCGCCGACCTGGCCCGCGACGAGGCGGACCAGGAGACCGCGCGCGCCAAGCGCACCGAGGTCGAGCGTGCCCTGCAGTTCGCCCAGTCCGAGGAGAAGACCCTCGAAGAGGCCGTCGCCGCCGACGCGCCGCGCCTGAACAAGGCGCAGGAGACCTGGTACCGCCTGTCCGCGCTGGAAGAGCGCCTGCGCGGCACGCTGCGGCTGGCCGCCGAGCGGCACAAGCACCTCACCGAGCAGGGCGAGGAGCAGCGCTCCGGCCGGGACCCCGACCAGCTCGACGCCGAGGCCGAGGAGGCCGCCGAGCAGGAGATCGAGCTCCGCGAGCAGGTCGAGGAGGCGCGCGAAGCCCTCCAGGAGGTGGTGCAGCGCCGCTCCGAGCTGGAATCGCAGCTCAAGCAGGCCGAGCAGGCCCACATGGCCGCGGTCCGGGCCATCGCCGACCGGCGCGAGGGCGCCGCGCGGCTGTCCGGTCAGGTCGAGTCGTTGCGCGGCAAGGTCAGCGACAGCGCCGACGAGATCGAGCGGCTCTCCGAGTCCCTGGAGGAGGCCACCGCCCGCGCGGAGGAGGCGCACAGCGCGCTCGCCGACGCCGAGGAGGAGAGCGGCGGCCAGGACTCCGACGACGCCGGCCTGCAGGAGCGCCGCGAGGCCGCCGCGCAGGCCCGCGACGCCGCCCGAGCCCGGGTGGAGGAGCTGGTCAAGCAGGAGCGGGCCGCCGAGCGGGAGATCGCGTCCTGGAAGGCCCGCGTCGAAGCGCTGTCGATGGGCTTGCAGCGCAAGGACGGCGCGGGCGCCCTGCTCGCGGCCGGGGACCGGGTGCCCGGTCTGCTCGGGTCGGTCGCCGCGCTGCTCACCGTCGAGACCGGTGCCGAGGCGGCGCTCGCCGCGGCGCTGGGCTCGGTCGCCGACGCCGTCGTGGTCCGCGGCGTCACCGACGCGGTTACCGCGCTGGAACTGCTCAAGTCCGACGACGCCGGGCGGTCCGGCGTGGTCGTCGGGTCGGACGCCGACGTCGACCGCTCGCAATGGCCGCAGCTGACCGGGTCCGCCCGCTGGGCGGTCGACCTGGTCAGCGCGCCGGACGAGCTGCGCGGAGCGGTGCTCAGCGCGCTGGACCGGGTCGCGGTGGTCGACACCCTGGACGCGGCGAAGGACCTGGTGCAGGCCCAGCCCAGCGTGCGGGCGGTGACCTCGGCGGGTGACGTGCTCGGCGCGCACTGGGCCACCGGTGGTTCCGACGACGAGCAGAGCGTCATCGAGGTCCGGGCCGCCGTCGACGAGGCCGAGGCCGAGCTCGCCGCCGCCGAGCGGCGCCTTGAGCAGCACTCGGCGGCGTTGGAAGGCGCTCGCGCCGAGGAGGAATCGCGCCGGGCCGAGGCCCGCGCCGCGCAGGAGCAGATCAACGAGGCCAAGGTCGCCCGCGCCCGCAGCACCGAGCGGCTCTCCAGCCTGCAGCGCGCCGCCCGCAACGCCACGTCCGAGGTCGAGCGGATCTCCGAGCAGCGCGTCAAGGTCGAGCAGACCCGCGACCAGTCGCTGACCAAGCTCGCCGAGCTGGAGGAGCGGCTCGACGCGGTCAAGAACGAGCAGGAGGAGGCCGCCGAGCCCGACACCGATGAGCGCGACCGGCTCTCCACCGAGCTCACCGGCGTGCGGCAGCAGGAGATGGACGCGCGGCTGACGCAGCGGACAGCGGAGGAACGCGCCCGCGCCGTGCAGGGCCGCGCCGACCAGCTGCGCCGCGCCGCTCGCCACGAGCGGGAGGCCCGCGCCCGCGCCGAAGCGGCTCGCGAGGCCCGCGAGCGCGCCGCCCGCGTCACCCGCGTCGTCGTCGACGGGGCCGAGACCGCGCTGGAGCGGATCACGGTGTCGCTGCAGGCCGCGACCGAGGAGCGCGACGTCGCGCAGGCCAAGCAGAGCGAGCACGAGCAGGCGCTCGGCGTGATCCGCGCGCGGGTGCGCGAGCTGTCCGGCGAGCTGGAGAAGCTCACCGACGCCGTGCACCGCGACGAGGTCGTGCGGGCCGAGCAGCGGTTGCGCATCGAGCAGCTCGAAACCAAGATCATCGAGGACTTCGGCATCGGCTTGGACGACCTGGTCGACGAGTACGGCCCGACCGTCCCGGTCCCGCCGAGCCCCGCCGAGGTCGCCGAGTACGAGGCCGCCAAGGAGCGCGGCGACGAGGTCAGCGCCCCGCCGCCGGTGCCCTACGACCGCGCCACCCAGGAGCGCCGCGCCAAGCGCGCCGAGAAGGACCTGTCGCTGCTGGGCAAGGTGAACCCGCTGGCGCTGGAGGAGTTCGCGGCGCTGGAGGAGCGCTACAAGTTCCTGTCCACCCAGCTCGAAGACCTCAAGGACAGCCGCCGCGACCTGCTCAGCGTCGTCAAGGAGGTCGACGAGAAGATCCTGGAGGTCTTCTCGTCGGCGTTCGAGGACGTGGCCAAGGAGTTCGAGGTCGTCTTCAAGGTCCTGTTCCCCGGCGGTGACGGGCGCCTGACGCTCACCGATCCCGAGGACATGCTGACCACCGGCGTCGAGGTCGAGGCGCGTCCCCCGGGCAAGAAGGTCAAGCGGCTGTCGCTGCTGTCCGGTGGCGAGAAGTCGCTGACGGCGGTGGCGATGCTGGTGGCGATCTTCCGCGCCCGGCCCTCGCCGTTCTACGTGATGGACGAGGTCGAGGCCGCGCTGGACGACACCAACCTGCGCCGCCTGATCACCTTGCTGGACCAGCTGCGCACGACCTCGCAGCTGATCATCATCACGCACCAGAAGCCGACGATGGAGATCGCCGACGCGCTCTACGGCGTCACCATGCGCGGCGACGGCATCACCCAGGTCATCTCACAACGCCTCAAGGGCAAGTCGGACGGCGAACCGAAACCCGAAGGCGCCCCGGAAGAAGGCACCCCGGAAGAAGGCGACGTCGCAGCGGTTCTGGACTAAGAACCGGTTCGTGGGTCGGGGGGCGGACCCCGAGGGCTTCCGCCGCATGACTAGACGCCGCCGAGGGCGTACCCGATGCTGAAGGCGACCAGGGCCGCGACCAGGACGACGCCGAGCACGATGGTCCAGCCGGGGGCGGTGTCGCGCATGGTTCTCCGACCGGGCGCGTGGTCGGCGAGGATGCGCTGCGGTGCGGCGCGGTTGAGCAGCGCGGGCCGGCACAGCTGGGATCGGCAGTGCGCGCACTCGGCGAGGTGCGTGCGCATCATCAGCCAGTCGACGTCGTCGAGCTCACCGGCCGCGTAGGCGTCGAGCCTGCGCTGGAACTCCCCGTGGTCGGTCCCCGCTCCGATCCGCCTGCGGACGAACATCCCCATTGCCCCTTGATCGGCTTCCGAACCGCGAACCTGAAGAGCTGTAGCGGACGGGGGTGCGGGAACCGCCGAACGCATGCGCGAAGATGGGTTCGATCCGGCATCCCGCGAGGCGTCGTGGCACTAGGAGATCGTGATGACCAACCCGTACGGCCCGCCGCCAGGGCAGTCGCCATACCCGCAGCAGGGCGTGCCGCCCGGCTACCCGCAGTCCGGGCCGATGCCCCAGCAGCAGCCGCCCGGGTACCCCCAGCAGGGCTATCCGCAGCAGGGGTACCCGCAGCAGCCGCCGTCGCCGCCGCAGGGATACCCCCAGCTGCAGGGCTACCCGCAGTCCGGCCCGATGCCCCAGCAGCCGCCGCCCCAGCAGATGCCCCCGCAGCAGCAGATGCCGCCGCAGTTCCCGCCGCCCCCGCCGGGCATGGGCCGGTTGCTGATCGACTGCTCGTTCCACTGGCTGGGCTGGGCGTTCCTGCTGTTCAAGCCGCAGGTGACGATCAACGGCCAGCCGGGGCCGGTGCTGACCTGGGGCAAGAACCCGATCGACCTGCCGCCGGGACAGCACCAGATCCAGGTGCACGTGAACTACCTGTGGAAGATCGGCCACGCGACCGCGGTGATCCCGGTCGGCGCGGGTCAGCAGCTCGACGTCTTCTACCGGGCGCCCGCGATGGTCTTCGTCGACGGCGCGATCGGCCCGACCCCGCAGGCGACCCCGGGCATGGGCCTGACCATCGGCGTCAGCATCGCCGTGTTCGTCCTGGTCCTGCTCGTCGGCCTGCTCCCGCTGGCCCTCTGACGCACGAGCGGAACGGCCCCCGGTGATCGCACCGGGGGCCGTTCCGCGTCGTGGTCAGACGGTTTCCGGCGTCCGCTCCTCCTCGTCGCTGTGGCGCAGCGACAGCAGGCCGCCGACGACGAGGGTGACGATCACGCCGAGCGGCGTGTACCAGGGGAACGCCAGCGACGTCTCGCCTCCTTCGCCGTCGGGGAAGCTCACCCCGATGACGAAGTACAGCACCACCGCGAGGGTCGCGACGAACGCGATGATCGCGTCCGCCTGCCGGGCCCGCTTGACCAGCAATCCCAGCAGGAACGAGCCCAGCAGCGCGCCGTAGGTGTAGCTGGCGATGCTGAGACCGACCTCGACGACCGGGTTCTCGGTGCTGGTGAACATCGACGCGAACGCCACGAACACGACCGCCCACACCAGGGTCCACAACTTGCCCATCCTCAGCACCGAGGCGTCGTCGAGCGGCTTCTTCGAGAGCCGCTGGTAGAGGTCGCTGACCGTGGAGGTCGACAGCGAGTTCAGCGACGACGCGAGGGTGCTCATCGCGGCGGCGAGGATGCCCGCGATGAACAGGCCCGAGACGCCCGGCGGCAGGTCGTTGACGATGAACTGCGGGAACAGCTCGTCGGAGCTGGACAGGCCCATCGAGTCCGGGGTGGCGCCCTTGTAGAAGGCCCACAGCATCGTGCCGATGAACAGGAACAGCGCGAACTGCAGCGCGACCACGACACCGCTGGTGATCAGCGCGCGGCGACCGTCCTTGAGGTCCTTGCAGGCCAGCAGCCGCTGCACCATGAGCTGATCGGCGCCGTGCGAGGCCATCGCGAACACCGCGCCACCGATCACGGCGGTGAAGAACGCGTACTGGTCGGTGATGATCGACGAGGAGAAGTCGAAGAGCTGGAGCTTGCCCTCGGCCATCGCCGTGGAGAACCAGTCGCCGGGCAGCTCGCCGAACAGGATGATCCCGGCGACGACGGCGCCGCCGACGTAGACGATCATCTGGATCGCGTCGACCCACACCACGGCCCGGATGCCGCCGAAGTAGGTGTAGACGACGGTGAGCACCGACAGCAGCGCGATGATCTGCCAGTACGCCAGGTGGACGTCGAAGGCCGCCAGCATCACCTTGACCGGGATGGCGGTGGCGAACAGCCGCAGACCGTCGGCCAGCAGCCGGGTGATCAGGAACGTCACCGACGCCGTGCCCTGCAGCCCGTTGCCGAAGCGCTGCCCGAGGAACGCGTAGGCGCTGACCAGGTTCCCGGCGAAGTACCGGGGCAGCAGCACGAACGAGACGATGATGCGGCCGATGAGGTAGCCGATCGCCAGCTGCAGGTAGGTGAAGCTGCCGAGGTAGGCCACCGTCGGCACGCTGATCACGGTCAGCGTGGAGGTCTCGGTGGCCACCACCGAGAAGCACACCGCCCACCAGGGCAGTCGCCTGCCGCCGACGAAGTAGTCCTGCGAACTCCTCTGCTTGCCGCTGAGCAGCAATCCCAGCGCCGGCATCGCGATCAGGTACAAGCCGATCACGACGAGGTCGAGCGATCGCATCTGGCCTCCTAGTTCGTCGCGGCTGATCGCACGATCAGCCGCCGGGGCGGGGTGGTGGCGGGTTCCGGCAGCCGCAGTGCGGTGCGGCCGGGGGTGATGCTGCCGAGGATTCGGGGGCCGGCCGCTCCGGTGGTCCCGGGCGTGTTGCCGGGCAGGCCGTGCCAGGTGAGGAAGCCGAGCAGCGCGGTCAGCAGGGCCTCCTTGCTGTCGGCGGGCATCCCGAGATCGTTGCTGACCAGCACCGGGACGTCCAGCCGTCGGCGCAGTGCCGCCAGCAGCACGGGGTTGTGCACGCCGCCGCCGG
This sequence comes from Saccharopolyspora ipomoeae, assembly GCF_029952525.1. Taxonomy (GTDB): domain Bacteria; phylum Actinomycetota; class Actinomycetes; order Mycobacteriales; family Pseudonocardiaceae; genus Saccharopolyspora; species Saccharopolyspora ipomoeae. Next base: position 270,339 of record NZ_JASAOF010000003.1, on the reverse strand, counting down.
AGACGACGACGCGGTGGGCGCCCTCGGCGCGGCAGGCGTCGGCGACGGTGGCCGCGGTCAGCTCGGTGAGGGTCGCCAGCAGGTCGCCGTCGTCGATCGGCCTGCCGAGCTCGGTGAGGGCGCGGTCGAGGTGGGCGGCGTTGAAGTGCTCCTTGCCGGTCGACTTCGGCGCGGGCAGCGCGTAGTAGGGCTCGTCGAGCAGGAGCTTGAGCAGGTCCTCGTCGGGTGTTCCGGAGGCGGCCAGGGCTCCGTCGGTGTCCTGCGCGCGGCCGGTCCGCTGGTGCGCGGCGAGGTCGATGAGCGCGTTGCCGGGCCCGGTGTCGTAGGCCAGCGGTTCGGGCCCGCCGACCACCGTGATGTTCGCGATCCCGCCGATGTTCACCGCGACCTGGGTTTCCGCTCCGCCGAGCCAGAGGGCGTCGAGGACTCCGGCCAGCGGCGCGCCGTGGCCGGAGGCGGCGACGTCGCGGGTCCGCAGGTCGGAGATCACCGGCAGCCCGGTGGCCTCGGCGATCCAGGAGGGCTGGCCGATCTGCAGGGTGCCGAGGGCGCGGTCGCCCTCGACCCAGTGGTAGAGCGTCTGGCCGAGCGAGGCGATGAAATCGGCCTCGCCACCGGCGAGCTCGACGCCGAGGCGGGCGGCGTCGGCGAAGGCCTGGCCGACGTGCGTGTCGAGGCGGCAGAGGGTCGCGGCGTCGACGTCACCGGGCGGCAGCGCGTCGCGCAGCTGTTCGCGCAGGTCGGCGGGGTAGTCGAGGGTGGTGTCGCCGAGCGGCCGGAGCAGGATCGCCTCGCCGTCGAGGGCCATCTCGGCGGCGACCACGTCGATGCCGTCCATCGAGGTCCCCGAGAGCAGTCCCACCACTCGCCACCAGCGCATACCTGTGGTGTATTGCACACGGACATGAAAAAGCAAGCACTTGGCACGCATTGTTGGTGAATTGCTCACGGAACCGCCTGGCAGGTGCCTGGTCGAGGCGGTTAGAGCAGGTGGGAGGATGGCCGGGTGACCACCTCAACCCTGATTGCGATCGTCGTCGTTGTCGCGCTGGTGCTGGCTCTCGCCGTGGTCGCCGGTGTGGTGCTCAACCGCCGTCGGCGGATCAGCCTCCGCGAGAAGGACGAAGCCGAAGCCCGCCCCGAGGTCAAGGGCGGCGGTTACCAGGCGGGCGGGGGCATCAGCTTCGCCAGCGGCGCCGCCACCGCCGAACCCGAGACCGCCGGGCCTGCTGAAACAGCTGGGCCTGCCGAGACAGCTGCGCCCGAGCACCCGGTCGAGGAGCGCACCGAGGTGGAGGGGCAGCCGGGCGTCGGTGACGACGCGGCGGTCCCGCGCGACACCGAGCGGCGCGGCATCGTCGACGTCGAGCTCCCCGAGGAGCCCGCCGGTTCCGGTGACACCGCGACGGCCGAGCCGCTCACCGAGCCCGAGGTCCCGGCCCAGCCCGCGGCACCCGAGCCCACCGGGACCGAGCCGGCCGCCGAACCGGTCGCGCCGCCGGAGCCGGAGAAACCCGCGGTCGAGCCGGAGGAGATCGAGCCCACCAGCGGTCGCCTGGAGCGGCTGCGCGGACGGCTCTCCCGCTCCCGCACGACCTTCGGGCAGAGCCTGCTGGGCCTGCTCGGCGCGGGTGACCTCGACGAGGACTCCTGGGAGGAGATCGAGGACACCCTGCTGATGGCCGACCTGGGCGCGGCCACCACCACCGAGATCATCGAGCGGCTGCGCGGCGAGATCGCCTCCCGCGCCGTCCGCAGCCCGGAGGAGGCCCGCGCGGTCCTGCGCGAGGTGCTCGTCGACGCGCTCGGCCAGGACATGGAGCGCTCGGTTCGGGCCCTGCCGCACGGCGACCCCGCCGACGGCGGCAAGCCCGCGGTGCTGCTGGTCGTGGGCGTCAACGGCACCGGCAAGACCACCACCACCGGCAAGCTGGCCCGCGTGCTGGTCGCCGACGGCCGCACGGTGCTGCTGGGCGCGGCCGACACCTTCCGCGCCGCCGCGGTCGAGCAGCTGGCGACCTGGGGCGAGCGCGTCGGTGCCGAGGTGGTCCGCGGCAACGAGGGCGCCGACCCGGCCAGCGTGGCGTTCGAGGCGGTCAGCCGGGGCAGCGACAGCGCCGTGGACGCGGTCCTGGTCGACACGGCCGGGCGGCTGCACACCAAGACCGGTCTGATGGACGAGCTCGGCAAGGTCAAGCGCGTCGTGGAGAAGAAGGCGCAGGTCGACGAGGTCCTGCTGGTGCTGGACGCGACGACCGGCCAGAACGGGCTCATGCAGGCCCGGGTGTTCTCCGAGGTCGTCGACGTCACCGGGATCGTGCTGACCAAGCTCGACGGCACCGCCAAGGGCGGCATCGTCTTCCAGGTGCAGCGCGAGCTCGGCGTCCCGGTCAAGCTCGTCGGCCTCGGCGAGGGGCCGGACGACCTGGCCCCGTTCGAGCCGGGTGCCTTCGTCGACGCCCTGCTGAACTGATCCCGCTTCCGGAGCGAGCCCCCGGCGACCCGTCGCCGGGGGCTCGCTCGTGCCCGGGGGACGACGCGTCGTGGCTGGTGAGGGGGTTTTGGGCTGTTCGGGGGTATTCCCGCGGCAGGTGTGCAGAGGTTCACTGCGGGAGAGTTTGTGGTACGGCCGTTCCATGTAGTTGAGTTGTGCCCGCGACGCCGCCGGGAGCGGATCTCGTCGCGGACCAGCTCTTTTCATCGAAGGGATGTTGCGTGGACACGGGAGTCCAGGGGGGAACGCCGCGGACCCAGCGGGTCACCGCGATCGTGACCGTGATCGTGGTGGTGCTGGTGGCGCTGGCGTTGCGGCCGCCGTTCACCGCGGTGGCGCCGCTGCTGGAGCGCATCCAGCACGACCTGGGCGTGTCCGGCACGTTCAGCGGTGTCCTGACCACGCTGCCGGTGGTGTGCCTGGGCGCGTTCGCGTTCATCGCGCCGAAGCTGCGGCAGCGCTTCGGCGACGAGCGGGTGCTGCTGGGCTGCCTGGTGGTGCTGCTGATCGGCAACTCGCTGCGCGCCTTCGGCAGCGTCGCGACGCTGCTGGCGGGCACGGTCGTCGTCGGCGCGGGCATCGCGGTCGCCAACGTCGCCGTTCCCGGCCTGATCAAGCGCGACTTCCCGCACACGGTCCCGGTGGTCACCGCCGTCTACACGATGTGCCTGACGCTGGGCGGCGCGATGGCCGCGGCCGCCGTGGTGCCGATCGGGGAGGCGCTGGGCTCGGCGTGGCGGGCGCCGCTGGGCCTGCTGGCCGTACCGGTGCTCGTCGCCCTGGTGATCAGCCTTGTCGCGGTGCGCGGCAGCGCCGTCGCCGCCCCGAAGCCGGTGAGCCCGGGCATCCTCTGGCGCAGCTCGCTGGCCTGGCAGGTCACCTTCTTCATGGGCCTGCAGTCCTCGCTGGCCTACGTGGTGTTCGGCTGGCTGCCCACGATGCTGCAGAGCCGCGGCATGAGCCCGGAGCTGGCGGGGCTGGCGCTGGGCGTGCAGGCGGCGATCCAGGCGATCGGGTCGATGTCGATCCCGGTGCTGTGCCGGAGGCTGCGCGACCAGCGGGGCATCATCGTGGTGCTGGCGCTGATGCTCATGGCCGGTTTCGGCGGCATCCTGCTGGGCCCGCCGTCGCTGGCCTGGCCCGCGGTGGTCGTGCTGGGCCTCGCGCAGGGCGCGGCGTTCGGTCTGGCGCTGACGCTGCTGGGCCTGCGCTCCCCGGACAGCGACACCACGACCGCCTTGTCCGGTATGGCACAAGGTGGGGGATATCTCATCGCCGCGGCGGGTCCGCTGCTGATCGGTCTGCTGCACGACCTCACCGATGCCTGGACGGTGCCGCTGGTGCTGATCCTGGCCTGCTCAGCGGGCTGGTTGGCGTGCGGACTATCGGTCGGGCGACCGGTCCAGGTCCCGTCCGTGATCGGCCGCGTAACACGGAATTGACGCGTCAACATCGGCGTAACCGCGGGCAGGCCCCTTTTCACGCCCCCGTAACACCAGAACGGTGCGCCTGAAACAGCCATTTCCCAAGATGCGGCGCAACTCGGTCCGCACGGGGAGGCAATGTGAATTCAGGCGACACCGCATGGGTGCTCGTGAGCGCCGCTCTGGTCCTACTGATGACACCAGGTCTGGCGTTCTTCTACGGCGGCATGGTCCGGTCCCGGGGCGTGCTGAACATGCTGATGATGAGCCTCGGCTCCATCGGCGTGGTCGGCGTGCTGTGGGTGCTGTTCGGCTACTCGATGGCGTTCTCCACCGACCTCGGTGGTCTGGGCCTGCTCGCGAACCCCTTCGAGAACTTCGGCCTGTCGGGGCTGCTGGGTGAGGACTCGCTGTCCGGCACGATCCCGTCGCTGGCGTTCGTCGGTTTCCAGGCGATGTTCGCGATCCTCACGGTCGCGCTGATCTCCGGAGCCATCGCCGACCGCGCGCGCTTCGGCCCGTGGCTGCTGTTCGCCGCGCTGTGGGCGGTCGTGGTGTACTTCCCGGTCGCGCACTGGGTCTTCGACTTCGACGACACCGACGACGCGGGCAACGTGACCGCGGTCGGCGGCTGGATCGCCAACCGCCTGGCCGCGATCGACTTCGCCGGTGGCACGGCGGTCCACATCAACGCCGGTGCCGCCGCGCTGGCCCTGGTGCTGGTGCTGGGCAAGCGCCGGAACTGGCCCAAGGGCGTCGGCAAGCCGCACAACCTGCCGTTCGTGGTGCTCGGCGCCGGCCTGCTGTGGTTCGGCTGGTTCGGCTTCAACTCCGGTTCGGCCCTGGCCGCCGACAACACCGCGGCCTTCACCCTGGTCAACACCCTGGTCGCCACCAGCGCGGCGATGCTGGGCTGGCTGCTCATCGAGCGCATCCGCGACGGCCACGCCACCACGCTGGGCGCCGCGTCGGGCATCGTGGCCGGTCTGGTCGCCATCACCCCGGCCTGCTCGTCGGTGACGCCGCTGGGCGCCATCGCGGTCGGCGCGATCACCGGCGCGGTCTGCGCGCTGGCGGTGAGCCTGAAGTTCAAGTTCGGCTACGACGACTCGCTCGACGTGGTCGGCGTCCACCTCGTCGGTGGTCTGATGGGCACGCTGCTGGTCGGCCTGTTCGCCTCGGCGGAGGCCCCGGCGGGCGTCGCGGGCCTGTTCTACGGCGGCGGTGTGGATCAGTTGTGGCGACAGGCTGTCGGAGCCTTCGCGGTGCTGATTTACTCCTTCGTGCTCAGCCTCATCCTGGCGCTGATCGTCAAGGCGACCATCGGCTTCCGGCTGAGCGAGGAGGACGAGGCCGAGGGCATCGACGAGACCGAGCACGCGGAGACCGCGTACCACTTCGGTGACGGCCGATCCGCCCGCCGCGCCTCGGCTTCTGCCGGCGACGTCGATGACCGCAAGCTGGAGGGCAGCCGCGCATGAAGTTGGTGACCGCGATCGTTCAGCCGCAGAAGGTGGACGATCTCAAGGAGGAGCTCGGCAAGCTCGGCGTGCTGGGCATGACCGTCAGCGCTGTTGAGGGCTACGGCCGCCAGAAGGGCCACACCGAGGTCTACCGGGGCGCCGAGTTCTCGGTGGACTTCGTCGAGAAGTCCCGCGTGGAGGTCCTGGTCGACGAGACCGACGTCGACAAGGTGGTGGACGGGATCGTCAACGCCGCCCGCACCGGCAAGGTCGGCGACGGGAAGGTCTGGGTGACCGCCGTGGAGAGCGTGGTGCGCGTGCGCACCGGCGAGACCGGCGTGGCCGCGATCTGATCTCGCGGAGCAGTCCGCGAAGGGGCGCCTCCCGATCGAGTCGGGAGGCGCCCCTTCGCGCGTTCTCAGCAGGTTCCCGGGGGCGGAATGCGTACAACTACGCAGCCCTACTCGGGCATTGTCACGGTCTCGCATCGCCGCTGGTCCGGGCAGACTCTTCAGTGCGACGCGGTGATCAGGGAGGAGCCGGGGAACGCGCCCGCACTGGGGGTCGGGCGGGCTTTCCGGGGGCTCCGCGATCGCGGGGGAGCGTGGGAGGCGGTGGGAACGTGCCTCCCACGCGGTGACCGGGTGCGGGACCCCGTAACGCACCGGGAGTTCCGATGAGGCGGCCCGCCCTTGGGGGAGCGGGCCGCCTCTTCTCGTGCGTGATCACGATCTCGCCCGTCCATGATCGGTTCCGCGTAATCTGGAGCGGTCGTGGACATTTCGGACGCATCCCCGGTTTCCGCCCACCCCACGCCCTCGGTGCGGGTGGGCCGTCGCACGCTGGTCGTGCTCGCGGGCGTGCCCGGTGCGGGCAAGAGCACGGTGCTGGCCAAGCTGCGCGCGAGCTCCGACGTCGTCCGGCTGGACTCCGAGCAGGTCCGCGCCCGGTTGCGGGCGCTCTCGCCCGGCGTCGCCTACCGCTACTACCGGCCGCTGGTGCACCTCGCGCACCGCTCCCGGATCGCCTGGTCCTGCCTGGTCGCGCGGGGTCCGGTGGTGGCGCACGAGCCCGCCACCCGGGCCAGCACCCGGATGCTGCTGCTGGTGTTCGCCCGCCTCACCGGGCGGCGCACCGTGCTGGTGTGGCTGCACGCCGACGCCGGCTCGGCGCTGGACGGGCAGCGCGCGCGGGGCAGGCTGATCCGCTCCGGTTCGTTCCGGCGGCACGTGCTGCGCGCCGAGCGGATGCACCGCAGGCTGCTGGCCGGGGAGACGCTGCCCGGGTGGCGCCGGGTGCACCTGTTCACCCGCGCGCAGGTGGCCGGTGGCCTGCGGTTGGACGTCGAGACGTGACCTGCGTCCCGTTGGGCGGGGGCGCCCCGACATCAACTGATCGCGATGACTACCCTGGATGTCCGGTGCCACGGCCGGATGTCGTGGTACCAGGCTGAGATTTTTCGAGCTGCGGGTCACTGGCAACAGGGTGTGCGTCGGGTGGAGCGCGCGGTTCGTCAAGCGCAAGCGGAGTCGACACAGGTTCGCCGCACGCCGCCGAGTGGACGCAACGCCCCGTCAGCACGCGCGGGGTGGGCGCCGGACCTCTTTCCGCGATCAGCCCCCCGCCGACCCACCTAGGGAGACCTGCGTTCCGCATGCCTACTTTCGCTGAACTCGACCTCGACGAGCGCGTCCAGAAGACGCTGGCCGAGATCGGGTACGAGGCCCCGTCGCCGATCCAGGAGCAGACGATCCCGCTGCTGCTGGAAGGCCGCGACGTGCTGGGCCTGGCGCAGACCGGAACCGGCAAGACCGCCGCGTTCGCGCTGCCGATCCTGTCCAAGATGGACCTCAACGCCACCAAGCCGCAGGCCCTGGTGCTGGCGCCCACGCGCGAGCTGGCGATCCAGGTCTCCGAGGCCTTCCAGCGCTACGCCTCGCACCTGCCCGGCTTCCACGTGCTGCCGATCTACGGCGGCACCGGCTACGGCCCGCAGCTGGCCGGTCTGCGCCGCGGCGCGCAGGTCGTCGTCGGCACCCCGGGCCGCCTGATCGACCACCTGGAGAAGGGTTCGCTGGACCTGACCGGGCTGAAGAACCTGGTGCTCGACGAGGCCGACGAGATGCTGCGCATGGGCTTCATCGAGGACGTCGAGAAGATCCTGCAGTCGGTGCCCTCCCAGCGCCAGGTCGCGCTGTTCTCGGCGACCATGCCGCAGGGCATCCGCAAGATCACGCAGAACTACCTGAACAACCCGGCGGAGATCTCGGTCAAGACCAAGACCTCCACGGCAACCAACATCAACCAGCGGCACGTGCCGGTGCGCGCGTCCAACAAGCTGGACGCGATGACCCGCATCCTCGAGGTCGAGGACTTCGACGCGATGATCGTGTTCGTGCGCACCAAGCAGCTCACCGAGGAGCTCGCGGAGAAGCTGCAGGCGCGCGGGTTCAGCGCCTCGGCCATCAACGGCGACATCGCCCAGGCCCAGCGCGAGCGCACCATCGGGCACCTCCGCGACGGCAAGATCGACATCCTGGTGGCCACCGACGTCGCCGCCCGCGGTCTCGACGTCGAGCGCATCTCGCACGTGCTCAACTACGACATCCCGCACGACACCGAGTCCTACGTGCACCGCGTGGGCCGCACCGGTCGTGCCGGTCGCAGCGGCGAGGCGATCCTGTTCGTCTCCCCGCGCGAGCGCCACCTGCTGCGCGCCATCGAGCGGGCCACCCGCCAGCAGATTCCGCAGATGGAGCTGCCGAGCATCGACGCGGTCAACGACCGCAGGCTCGCCAAGTTCGCGCAGAGCATCACCGACACGCTGGCCAAGGGCGGCCTGGAGGTCTTCCAGGAGCTGGTCGCCGAGTACGAGCGCACCCACGACGTGCCCGCCGCGGAGATCGCCGCCGCGCTGGCCGCGATGGCCCAGGGCGACCGCCCGCTGCTGCTGGAGCCCGAGCCGGAGCCCGCGCGCCGGGACGGCCCGATGTTCCACACCAGCAGCGCCGACACCGAGACCTACCGGGTCGAGGTCGGCCGCCGGAACCGGGTCACGCCGCGCGCGCTGGTCGGCGCGCTGGCCAACGAGGGCGGGGTGCCCAGCAAGAACATCGGGCACATCGACATCCGCAACGAGCACACGCTCATCGAGCTGCCCGCGGACCTGCCCGAGGAGCTGCTCAGCAAGCTGCGCACCACGCAGGTCGCCGGTCGCGGCCTGAAGATCACCCGCGCCGACGGCGAGATCATCTCCCGCCGCCCGCGCCGCCCCGCCGGGAACCGGGACCGCGGCGACAAGCCGCGCCCGCACCGCAAGGGCCAGGGCACCGGTGGTCAGCGCTCCCCGCAGCAGCACCGCGGTCCCAAGCGCGAAATGCGGCACACCGGGGCGTGAAGCACCGCTTCTGAATTGATCGGGGCCTGCTGAGGTAGCCGGTCCGCGCCAGGTCCTGGCGCGGACCGGCTACCCTCGCACAGGTACCCAGGTACATCCTCTCGACTCTGGAGCCCGTGAACCCGTGTTCGACACTCTCTCCGACCGGCTCACCTCGGTCCTGACGAACCTGCGCGGCAAGGGGCGGCTGTCCGAAGCCGACATCGACGCCACCGCGCGGGAGATCCGCATCGCCCTGCTCGAAGCGGACGTGGCGCTCCCCGTCGTGCGCGGGTTCATCAAGGGTGTCAAGGAGCGGGCCAAGGGTGCCGAGGTCTCGCAGGCGCTGAACCCGGCCCAGCAGGTCGTCAAGATCGTCAACGAGGAACTGGTCACCGTCCTCGGCGGGGAGACCCGGCGGATCGAGCTGGCCAAGAACCCGCCGACGGTGATCATGCTCGCGGGTCTGCAGGGTGCCGGTAAGACGACGCTGGCGGGCAAGCTCGCCAAGTGGCTCTCCGGCCAGGGGCACACGCCGATGCTGGTGGCCTGCGACCTGCAGCGCCCCAACGCCGTCAACCAGCTGCAGGTCGTCGGTGAGCGCGCCGGGGTCCCGGTGTTCGCGCCCGAGCCGGGCAACGGCGTCGGCGACCCGGTGCAGGTCTCCCGCGACAGCATCGACGAGGCCAAGCGCGCGCAGCACGACATCGTCATCGTCGACACCGCCGGCCGGCTGGGCGTCGACGAGGAGATGATGAAGCAGGCCGCCGACATCCGGGACGCGGTCTCGCCGGACGAGATCCTGTTCGTCCTGGACGCGATGATCGGTCAGGACGCGGTGACCACCGCCGAGGCCTTCCGCGACGGCGTCGGCTTCTCCGGCGTGGTGCTGACCAAGCTCGACGGCGACGCCCGCGGTGGTGCCGCGCTGTCGGTCCGCGAGGTCACCGGCCAGCCGATCATGTTCGCCTCCAGCGGCGAGAAGCTGGAGGACTTCGACGTCTTCCACCCGGACCGGATGGCGAACCGGATCCTGGGCATGGGCGACGTGCTGACCCTGATCGAGCAGGCCGAGCAGGCCTTCGACCAGGAGCAGGCCGAGAAGGCCGCGGAGAAGCTGGGCACCGGCCAGCTGACCCTGGAGGACTTCCTGGAGCAGATGCAGGCGGTGCGGCGGATGGGTCCGCTGCAGAACCTGCTGGGCATGCTGCCGGGCGCGGGCCAGATGAAGGACCAGCTGGCCAACTTCGACGAGAAGCAGCTCGACCGCATCCAGGCGATCATCCGCGGCATGACCCCCGCCGAGCGCGCCGACCCGAAGATCATCAACGCTTCCCGCCGCCAGCGCATCGCGCGCGGTTCGGGTGTGACCGTCGGCGACATCAACGACCTGGTCAACCGGTTCTTCGAGGCCCGCAAGATGATGCAGCGGATGGCCGGCCAGTTCGGCGGCTTCGGCGGCGGAGGCGGCGGTTCCAAGAACCGCAAGGGCAAGAAGGGGAAGAAGGGGAAGAAGGGCAAGGGCGGCCCGACCCCGCCGAAGGGCATGAAGGGCATGCCCGGCGGCTTCCCCGGCCTGCCCCCGGGCGGCATGCCCGGCATGGGCGCGGGCCCGGACCTGTCCAAACTGGACCCGACGGCGAACCAGCTGCCGCCCGGCTTCGACCCGTCCAAGCTCAACTTCGGCAAGAAGGACCAGTGACGGCGCTGCACCTGCGCGCCACCGTGCTGCCCGACGGCGCGCAGCGGGACCTCTGGATCGCCGACGGCCGGATCTCCCTGGAGCCGGTCGCCGGAGCTGAGACCGTCTTCGACGGCGGCTACGTGCTGCCCGGCCTGGTCGACGCGCACTGCCACGTCGGCATCGGCACGCAGGGCCCGGTCGAGCTCGACGAGGCCGTCACCCAGGCCGAGACCGACCGCGACGCCGGCACCCTGCTCATCCGCGACTGCGGCGCGCCGATCGACACCCGGCCGCTGCAGCAGCGCGACGACCTGCCGCGCATCATCCGCGCGGGCAAGCACCTGGCCCGGCCCAAGCGCTACATCCCGAAGCTGTCCGACGACCTCGACGACGAGCAGGACCTGCCCGCCGCGGTCGCCGAGCAGGCGGCCTACGGCGACGGCTGGATCAAGCTCGTCGGAGACTGGATCGACCGCTCGGTGGGGGACCTCGCGCCGCTGTGGAGCGACGAGGTGCTGGCCGAGGCCATCGACACCGCGCACCGGCTCGGCGCCCGCGTCACCGCCCACGTGTTCGGCGAGGACGCGCTGCCGGGCCTGATCAACGCGGGCATCGACTGCATCGAGCACGGCACCGGCCTGACCGACGAGACCGTCGAACTGATGGCCGCCCGCGGCACCGCGCTGGTCCCGACCCTGGTCAACGTGGAGAACTTCCCGGGCTTCGCGGCCGCCGCGACGAAGTACCCGGACTACGCCACCCACATGACCGACCTCTACGAGCGCGCCGACCGCACGGTCGGCAAGGCCATCGAGGCGGGCATCCCGGTCTACGCGGGCACCGACGCGGGCGGCGGCGTCCCGCACGGTGTGCTGGCCGACGAGGTCGCCGCGCTGCACCGGGTGGGCATGTCGGTCGAGCAGGCGCTGGCCGCCGCCTCCTGGGGCGCGCGCGAGTGGCTGGGCTGGTCGAGCGTCGAGCACGGCGCCGTCGCCGACCTGGTCTGCTACCAGGCCGACCCCCGCAAGGACCTCGACGTCCTGCGAGCCCCCGAGCGGATCCTGCTGGGTGGCAGGGTCTTCTAGCCCTTCGAACAGGCTGAAAACGGCTCTCGCAATCGTTTTCACCGCTCGTCGGTGAAAGCGGCGTCGGCCTGTGCGACCCCTTAGGGTTGAAGGGTCGAGGGGAGCGTCTTGTGGGGGAGAAGCGGGATCCTTACCTTCAGCCGATGCGCCGGGTGGACGACGCCGTCGACGCGCACCCCCCGTTCTGGGAGGCGCAGCTGGAGGCGGCCAGACGCGGTTCGCTGGCCTGGGGTTTCGCGGCCTTCTTCGTCGGCTACGGCGGCTACTACCTGGCCGTGGTCGTCCTCGGCGCCCTGCGCCCCCACCCCCACGGCGGATTCGACCCGTCGCAGCCGCCCAACACCGGTCCGCTGCTGCTGCTCGCGTTCGCCCCGAACGTCCTGCTCGGACTCGTCCCGGCGGTCTTCTCCTGGTGGCGTGGGCACGGCCTGCGCGCCGACTTCGGCATCCTGCCGCGCCGCCGCGACCTCAAGATCGGCCTGATCTGCGGGCTCTGCGCGCTGGTCGGGTCGTGGACGGTGACGTTGGTGATCATCGCGGTCTCCGGCCCGCCACCGGAGACGGACCTGGCCCGGCTCATGCAGGGCGACCGGACGGTCTGGCTGTTCCTGTTCGCCCTGTTCGCGTTCCTCGGCGCCCCGCTGACCGAGGAGCTGCTGATGCGCGGCGCCCTGTGGGGAGCGCTGGAGCACTACCGGATCCCGCGCGTGGTGATCCTCGTCCTGACCTCGGTGATCTTCGCGCTGATCCACCAGGAGGTCTGGCGCACGCCGGTGCTGTTCGTGGGAGGCCTGGCCATCGGCATGGCCCGGATGATCACCGGACGGGTCTCGGCGAGCATGGTCGCCCACGCCACCAACAACTTCCTGCCCGCCCTGCTGCTGTTCGCCGTCGCGAGATGAAACGCCACCCGATGGATCGCTGCTGCCGGAGGAACGGCTGTGGCCCGATGAACACTCCGCCGCACCTCGTGTTGATCGTGGTGGGGCGGGGGACCGGTATAGCCTGACGGCTCCGCCGGTGTCCGCCGACATCGTCACGCGGGTCGTCGACCCGCTGCTCGGCATCACGGAGGCGCTCGTGCACTCAACGCAAGAATCCGACGTCGCGGGGGAACCCGCGGGCCGCACCTGGGTGGCCGTGCCGCCGGTTCGCACGCACCGCTGGGGGCTGGGCGCGTTCTTCCTGGCCGAGGCCGTGTTCGTGCTGACCTCGGTGGTGCTGGCCGCGGCCTTCGGCGCGCCCGGGGTCTGGTCGATCGTGCTGATGCTGGTGCTGCCGACCGTGCTGGCCGGCGGGCTCGCGGTGCTCATCACGGTGGTGCGGGGCAACGGCCCGATGCTGGACTTCGGGTTGCAGTGGCGATGGTCGGACGTGCGGATCGGGCTGGCCATCGGCGGTGTCGGGCTGGTCACCACCACGATCGCCACGATGCTGTGGACGCAGTGGGCCGATCCCGGTCAGACCTCGACGGTCAGCAGCGTCCTGGACGGCGTCCGGTTGCCGCCGGTGGTGGCGGTGCTGGTGTTCCTGCACATCTGGCTGATCGCACCGCTGTGCGAGGAGCTGCTCTACCGCGGCCTGCTGTGGGGTGCGATGGAGCGGCTGGGCTGGAGCCAGCTCAACGTGTTCGTGCTGAGCACGGCGGTGTTCGCGATCGGTCACCTGGAGCCGGCCCGCACCTGGCTGCTGCTGGTGATCACCATCCCGATCGGCGTGGCCCGCATGGTCACCGGCCGCCTCACCGCCAGCGTGATCGCCCACCAGGTCAACAACTTCCTGCCCGCCCTGGGCCTGCTGCTGGTGTCCCTGGGCCTGATGCCGACCTGAGTCGATCGTCAGGCAAGCGGCGGCCGCTTTCTCCGGACCCGGAGGACGTCTGAGGTTCCCCCACCCGCACCGCTGAGCAGCCGACCCCGTCGTCATCGAGGAAAACTGTCTGGCAGAATGGGTTGCTGTTCGCTGCGAGGAGTCCCTCTCACTCCTCGTCCGGCGATTTGACCTGGAGTCCTGCGGATCGCTGCCCCACGCGTTGGCGCATGGCTCACCGGAGCATCAATGAGAGTCTGAGGAGCACCAGCACCCGTGGCTGTGAAGATCAAGCTCGCGCGGATCGGCAAGATCCGGGAGCCGCACTACCGCATCGTCATCGCGGACGCCCGCACCCGTCGCAACGGCCGGGTCATCGAGACGATCGGCCAGTACCACCCGAAGGAGAACCCGAGCGGCATCATCGTCGACTCGGAGCGGGCGCAGTACTGGCTGGGTGTCGGCGCGCAGCCGACCGAGCCGGTGCGCAACATCCTGGAGATCACCGGCGACTGGCAGAAGTACAAGGGCCTGCCGGGCGCCGAGGGCACCCTCAAGGTCGCCGAGGCCAAGAAGTCCAAGCAGGAGCTGTTCGAGGAGGCCCTGGCCGCCGCCGGCGAGGAGCCCACCGTCGAGGCCACCACCCCGAAGAAGAAGGGTGGCAAGAAGTCCGAGGCCAAGGCCGACGACGCCAAGGCCGACGACGCCAAGGCTGACGAGGCCAAGGCCGAGGAGAAGGCCGACGAGCAGAAGTCCGAGGACGGTCAGGCGTGACGGTCCTCTCGGACGCGCTTGAACACCTGGTGCGCGGCATCGTCGACAACCCCGACGATGTCCGCGTCCAGCTGCTGACGACCCGGCGCGGTCGCACCCTCGAGGTGCACGTCAACCCGGATGACCTGGGCAAGGTCATCGGCCGGGGCGGGCGCACCGCCACCGCGCTGCGGACCGTGATGACCGGTATCGGTGGTCGCGGCATCCGGGTCGACGTGGTCGACACCGACCGCTGACCGGCATGAACGAACTCCAGCCGGAGGCCCTCGCAGTGGGGCGCGTGGTGCGGCCGCACGGCGTGCGGGGCGAGCTCGTCGTCGAGGTGCTCACCGACAGCCCGGAGCTGCGGTTCGTTCCCGGATCGGTGCTCGGGCTGAAGCGCCGATCCGGTCAAGGCAGGAAGTCCAGCGCGCAGAGCCTCACCGTGACAGCCGCCCGGCACCACGCCGGGCGGCTGCTGGTGCGCGCGGAGGGCGTGGACGGTCGCGACGCCGCCGAGGAGCTGCGCGGCGCCCTGCTCACGGTGTCCTCCGACGAGGCCGAGTCCCCCGAGGACCCCGACGAGTTCCACGACACCGAGCTGATCGGGCTGCGCGCGCAGCTGGTCTCCGGTGACGAGGTGGGCGTGGTGCGCGACGTGCTGCACTCGCCCGCCGGCGAGCTCCTCGCGATCGCCATCCCCGATCCCGAGGCCGACAAGGGCGAGCGGGAGGCCCTGGTCCCCTTCGTCTCCGCCATCGTCCCCGAGGTCGACCTCGACAACGGCAGGGTCGTTCTGGACCCGCCCGAAGGCCTGCTGGACCAGGCATAAGGTTGTGGTCGCCTTGCGGGGCGGCGCAGGTTGCGGAACCTGAGGCGGCCCTCCTGCTCCGGGCGCCACTCCTGATGTGTGGCCGCACGGCGTCGCGGCGTCCTCGCAGGAGAACCACCTCAGAACCCGCGGCGGTGCGAGCTGCTGGGGTGGTGGAGGAGAAAGCGGCTCCGCCGCTTGCAAGGTCCACCGCCGGACACACGTCTTCGGGCACTTCCAGACGAGGCCATCTCATGCGCATCGACGTCATCACGATCTTCCCCGACTACCTGAACCCGCTGCGGGAAGCGCTGCTGGGCAAGGCCATCGAGCGCGAGCGCATCTCGGTGGGCGTGCACGACCTGCGCGACTGGACCCACGACGTGCACCGCGCGGTCGACGACAGCCCCTACGGCGGCGGCCCGGGCATGGTGATGAAGCCCGACGTCTGGGGCGAGGCCCTCGACGAGGTCTGCAGTCCCCAGGAGGCCACGCCCCGGCTGGTCGTGCCGACCCCGGCGGGCCGCCCGTTCGACCAGAAGACCGCGGTGCGCTGGTCGAAGGACCCGTGGCTGGTGTTCGCCTGCGGCCGCTACGAGGGCATCGACCAGCGGGTCATCGACGACGCCGCGGCCAGGATGCCGGTCGAGGAGGTCTCGATCGGCGACTACGTGCTGGTCGGCGGTGAGGTCGCGGCGCTGACCATGATCGAGGCCGTGGTGCGGCTGCTGCCCGGGGTGCTGGGCAACCCGCTGTCGGCCGAGCAGGACTCCTTCTCCGACGGGCTGCTGGAAGGCCCCTGCTACACGCGTCCCGAGGTGTGGCGCGGCCGGCCGGTGCCGGACGTGCTGCGCTCCGGCAACCACGCGGCGATCGACCGCTGGCGGCGCGATCAGGCGCTGGAGCGCACCTTCCACCGGCGGCCGGAGCTCCTCGCGGCGCTGCCGGAGGGGGACCTGGATAAAGCCGACCGGAAACAGCTCGATAAACTGCGGGAGTCGGAAGCTTCCGGCGGTTCCGGTGAGACCGGGGACGCGTCGCGCTGACGGCCCTCTCCAGAGACCCTCTGCTGGGGGCCGGATCAGGCGCCGAGATGCGGATCTGGCACACTGGACAGGTTGATGCAGTCGAGCCACCTGGTTCGACATGCGCAAAGAGCAAGTTCACCCCGTGTCGGGCGGTGCCCACCTTCCAGGTCGGGTCATCGACATGTGAGAACACGGGTGCCTTCGACACGGATGAGGACGGACCACCGATGAACACCCTGGACGCGTTGGACGCCCAGTCGCTGCGTTCCGACATCCCGGCCTTCCGGCCCGGTGACACGCTGAAGGTTCACGTCCGCGTCATCGAGGGTTCGCGCGAGCGGACTCAGGTCTTCCAGGGCGCAGTCATCCGCCGCCAGGGCGATGGCATCCGGGAGACCTTCACCGTGCGCAAGGTTTCCTTCGGTGTCGGTGTGGAGCGGACTTTCCCGGTGCACACCCCGAACATCGCGCAGATCGAGGTCGTCTCGCGCGGCGATGTCCGGCGGGCGAAGCTGTACTACCTGCGCGACCGGCGCGGCAAGGCGGCGAAGATCAAGGAGAAGCGGGAGACCGCTGCGTCCTGATCGACGCGAGACGAGCAGTACCGGAGGGCCCGGGCGCGATCAGCGCTCGGGCCCTCCTGCTGTTCCACCTTCGGGTGATCAATGCAGGCCCAACGGATGCGGGAGGTGCCGGTGGAACGGGATCAAGCGGAAAAGAGCACGTCATCGGGTCGTAACCGGGCGGGTTTTCCGTCCCGCCGCGCCGGGGCAGCGCGACGGGCCCGCAGGCGGTTCGAGTAGCCTGGCCGGGTGGCCGACGTCATGCGCAGCGGATCAGCGGAAGAGCCCCACGACTCGGAGCACCGTGAGGGTGCTCCCGGCGAAGCGGCTCAGAACCGGAAGCCGAAGGGGAAGAAGAAGTCTTCCTTCTGGGTGGAGTTGCCCATCCTGATCGTGACCGCCCTGGTGCTCACCGTGCTCATCCAGGCGTTCCTCGCCCGGGTGTACGTGATCCCGTCGCAGTCGATGGAGCAGACCCTGCACGGCTGCACCGGGTGCAGCAACGACCGGGTGCTGGTCGACAAGGTCTCCTACCGGTTCTCCGACCCCGAACCCGGCGACGTGGTGGTCTTCCGCGGCCCGCAGCCGTGGGTGCAGAACGAGTTCACCGCCCAGGAGTCCACCAACCCGGTCGCCGGCTTCTTCCAGGGCGCGGCCTCGCTGCTGGGCTTCGGCGCCCCGGACGAGAAGGACTTCGTCAAGCGCGTCATCGCCACCGGCGGCCAGACCGTCGAGTGCTGCGACGCGCAGAACCGGGTGCTGGTCGACGGCAAGCCGCTCACCGAGCCCTACGTCTACTGGGAGCCGGGTCGCGGGGTCGGCCAGGACGAGTTCGCGCCGGTCACGGTGCCCCCGGGGCACCTGTGGGTGATGGGTGACAACCGCAACGACTCCGCCGACTCCCGCGTGCAGGGCGGCGGCGGCACCAACGGCGCCGTCCCGGTGGACAACGTGATCGGCAAGGCGCAGGTCATCGTGCTGCCGCCGACCCGCTGGCAGAGCATCCCGGAGCCCAACCCGCAGTCGCAGGCGCTGGGCGCGCCCGCCTGGCAGCACGGGCTGCCGCTGGGCGTGGGCTTCGCCGCGGCGTTCCCCGCGGTCTGGGCAGGTCGTAGGCTTCTCGGTGCAGCGAGCAAGCGACGGCACTCGGAGTGACATCGAAGTGACGGTGACGGAGTTCCGGCCACCCCGGTCGGTGATCCGGCGCAGCAGCGGCAACTGGGCGCTGCAGAGCGCCCTGGACCGCCGGGGGCTGGGCCCGGTCGCCGGCGTCGACGAGGCGGGGCGCGGCGCGTGCGCCGGGCCGCTGGTGGTGGCCGCGTGCGTGCTCAAGCCGGGCGACGGGAAGCGGTTCGACGGTCTGACCGACTCCAAGGTGCTCAGCGAGGCCGATCGGGATCGGCTCCACGACCGCATCACCGCCCGCGCGCTGAGCTGGTCGACGGTGGTCATCCCGGCCGAGGACGTCGACGCGCTGGGCATCCACGTGGCCAACCTGGAGGGCATGCGCCGCTCGGTGGCGCAGCTGACCGAGCACCCCGGCTACGTGCTCACCGACGGTTTCAAGGTGCAGGGCCTGGCGACGCCGAGCGTCGCGGTCGTCAAGGGCGACCTGGTGGCGGCCTGCGTGGCGGCGGCGTCGGTGCTGGCGAAGGTCACCCGGGACCGGCTGATGGCCGGTGAGCTGCACGAACGATTCCCCGAGTACGCCTTCGACGTGCACAAGGGCTACAGCACGCCGCTGCACTCGGCGCGGTTGACCGAGCACGGTCCGTCGGTCCAGCACCGCTGGTCCTACGCCAACGTCGTGGCCGCCGCGACGCGGCACGGGATGCGCTCGCCGCGCGCTGTGACCAGCAAGCCCGGTCTGTTCGATGCCTCGGAGGGGGATGTGGTGGACAATGTGGCCTTGTAGTCCGACCGGAAACGCAGAAGGGCTCGCACACCGATGAGCGCCGAGGATCTCGAAAAGTACGAGACCGAGATGGAGCTGCAGCTCTACAAGGAGTACCGCGACATCGTCGGTCAGTTCACCTACGTCGTGGAGACCGAACGGCGCTTCTACCTGGCCAACGTCGTCGACGTGCAGGTGCGCAACTCCGACTCGGAGGTCTACTTCGAGGTGTCGATGTCCGACGCCTGGGTCTGGGACATGTACCGCCCGGCTCGGTTCGTCAAGAACGTCCGGGTGATCACCTTCAAGGACGTCAACGTCGAGGAGCTCGACAAGCCGGACCTCCGGTTGCCGGAGAACGGTCCCTTCGGTTCCTGACGAACGAGGATCACGAGATGTGATGCCCGGGCGGTCGAATTCGGCCGCCCGGGCTTTTTCGTGCGCGCAGCGCGATCGGATTCGATGAACGAATACCCGGATACACGAAATCCACCACACGTAGGTGTGAGTGGTGTTTGTCCACAGCAGACGAATTCATCCACAGATTCGGAAATCTGCTTGGCATTTCGGGTCCTGGTGGGCAGCGTGGTGCTCATCCCGTTCCCGGAATCGTTGGTGCCGAACTCCTTTCGGCCGCCGGGATCGGGAGTCGTGTCGAATCCGGGGGAGGTTCTCGTGCGCACCGACAAGATCACCGCGCCGCTGTCCGACCACCTGGTGGGCGGGCGCAGGCACGAGCTGGGCAGGGTCGGCGAGCGGATCGCCGCCGAGCTGCTGGAGAGCACCGGGCTGACCGTGCTCGACCGCAACTGGAGCTGTCCGCGCGGCGAGCTCGACATCGTCGCCACCGACGGCGACCTGGTGGTGTTCTGCGAGGTCAAGGCCCGATCGGGGATGGACTACGGCGGCCCGCTGGGCGCGATCGGACCGGACAAGGTTGCCCGCGTCCGCAGCGTGGCGCGAGCCTGGCTGGCCGAGCGCGACCTGGTCGGTTGCCGGGTGCGCTTCGACGTCGTGTCGGTGCTGTGGCCACCGGGCGAGCCCGCGCGCGTCGAGCACCTGGAGGGGGTGTTCTGAGTGGCGCTGCGCAAGACGTGGGCGATCGCGCTGTTCGGGGTCGACGGCGTGCTGGTGGAGATCGAGGCCGACGTGCGCTCGGGGCTGCCCTCGGTGCAGCTCATCGGCCTGCCGGACAACGCGTTGAAGGAGGCCAAGAACCGGGTCGCGGCGGCGATCCAGAACTGCCGGGAGGACTGGCCCGTGGACCGGGTCATCACGCTCGCGCTGTCCCCGGCCGCGCTGCCCAAGGGCGGCACGACCTACGACCTGGCGCTGGCGTGCGCGGTCCTGGCGGCCAGCGAGCAGGTCCCCGCGCACCGGTTGCAGGGCACGGTCCTGTTCGGCGAGCTCGCCCTGGACGGACGGCTGCGCCGGGTGTGCGGGCTGCTGCCCGCGCTGCTGGCGGCGCGCCGCTACGGCGTGCGGCGCGCGGTGGTGCCGGTCGAGGGCCTGGCCGAGGCGCACCTGGTGGACGGCATCGAGATCCTCGGCGCCGACCACCTGCGGGAGGTGATCGCCTGGCTGCGCGAGCTCGCCGACCTGCGCGAGGACGCGCCGCCGCCGACCGAGGCACGGGTAGAGGAGGTGCCGGACCTGGCCGACGTGCTCGGCCAGCCGGAGGCCCGGTGGGCGCTGGAGGTCGCCGCCGCCGGCGGGCACCACCTGCTCATGGTGGGGCCGCCCGGGACGGGCAAGACGATGCTGGCCAAGCGGCTGTGCGGGCTGCTGCCGGAGCTGACGAGAGCGGAGTCGCTGGAGGTCACGGCTCTGCGCTCGCTGGGGGACGAGTCCACCGAGTTCCTGGTCCGCCGACCACCGTTCGTCGCCCCGCACCCGTCGCTGTCGATCCCGGCGCTGATCGGCGGCGGGACCGGCCTGGCCCGCCCAGGCGCGGTCAGCCGCGCGCACCGGGGCATCCTCCTGCTCGACGAGGCCTGCGAGCTGGGGCCGAAGCGGCTGGAGGCGTTGCGCACGGCGCTGGAGGAGGGCGAGATCAGGCTGGCCCGCCGCGACGGCACGCTGCGCTACCCGGCGCGCTTCCAGCTGGTGCTGGCGACCAACCCGTGCCCGTGCGCGCCCGCGCGCGAGCTGGACTGCCAGTGCGCTCCGCAGCAGCGGCGGCGCTACCTGGGCAAGCTGTCCGGTCCGCTGCTGGACCGGGTGGACCTGCGGGTGCGCACCCGGCCGATCTCGGCGATGAGCACCGCGGTCGGTGCCGAGCCGGAGAGCACGGCGGTGGTCCGCGAGCGGGTCGAGCGGGCGCGGGAGGTGGCGCGCGAGCGGTGGGCCGACCACGGCTGGCAGACCAACACCGAGGTGCCGGGTCCGGTGCTGCGCAAGGAGTTCGCGCTGCCGGAGGAGACCACGGCCCTGCTGGAACGAGGTCTGGAAGCGGGGGCGATCACCGCGCGCGGCGCCGACCGCTGCCTGCGGGTGGCCTGGACGCTGGCCGACCTCGACGGCAGTCCGCGGCCGGCGGCCGACCACGTCGCCGCCGCGCTGGAGTTCCGGGACAGGAGGGCGGCCTGATGGGCAGGTGGGCGTCGCTGGGCGAGAAGACCCGGCAGGAACTGCTGCGCGCGAGGGCGTTCCTGTCGGCGGTGGCCGAGCCACCGGCGCAGGCGCTGGCCGGGTTCGTCGCCGAGCGCGGGGCGCGCGGTGCCGTGGACGCGATCCTGCGCGAGCGGGCGCCCGCGCAGGTGCTGGCGGAGGTGGAGTCGCGGCGCGGTGAGCTCTCCGGTGAGCGTGTGCTGCGGGCCGGGGAGGAGGCCGGGTTGCGGCTGCTGGTCCCGGAGGGCCCTGGCTGGCCGCAGGAGGCGTTCGCCGAGCTCGCCGGGGCGCGGGAGGTGGAGCTGCCGGACATGGCCGAGCCGCTGGCGCTGTGGGTGCGAGGCCGGGTCGAGCTCTCCGAGCTCGCCGAGCGGGCGGTGGCGGTCGTGGGCGCCCGCGCGGCGTCCGGGTACGGCGAGCACGT
Organism: Saccharopolyspora ipomoeae; assembly: GCF_029952525.1. Lineage (GTDB taxonomy): Bacteria > Actinomycetota > Actinomycetes > Mycobacteriales > Pseudonocardiaceae > Saccharopolyspora > Saccharopolyspora ipomoeae. The sequence continues at coordinate 248,921 of NZ_JASAOF010000003.1, read as the reverse complement.
GGCCGCCGAGTTCGGGCACGGGCTGTCGCAGGCTGGGTTCGCGGTGATCTCCGGGGCCGCCTACGGCATCGACGGGGCGGCGCATCGCGGCGCGCTGTCGGCGGGCGGGCGCACGGTGGCGTTCCTGGCCTGCGGCGCCGACCTGGACTACCCGGCCGGGCACGGCAGGCTGCTGCGCGCGATCGCCGATCAGGGCGCGGTGGTCAGCGAGTACCCGCCGGGAACGCCGCCGCGCAAACACCGGTTCCTGGTGCGCAACCGGTTGATCGCCGCGATGGGCCAGGCCACCGTGGTGGTGGAGGCGGGGGCGCGCAGCGGCGCGGCGAACACGGCCAACACCGCGGACCTGCTGGGGAGACCGCTGCTGGCGGTGCCGGGGCCGGTGACCTCGCAGAACTCGGTGGGCTGCCACGGCATGGTGCGGTCCGGGCAGGCGGTGCTGGTCACGCGCACCGAGGAGATCGTGGAGCTGCTCAGCCCGCTGGGCGTGCGGCCGGCCGAGGAGCGGGAGGGGTGCTCGCGCGCCACGGACCGGCTGCACCCGGACGCGCGGCGGGTGCTCGACGCGATGACCGGAATGGACTCGGCGAGCGACGAGGAACTGGCCCGCGACTGCGGGCTGCGGCTCGGCCGGGTGCGCGCGGTGCTGCCCGAACTGGAACTCGACGGCTTCGCGCGACGAACGGAAAGCGGGTGGACTGCGACAAAGAGGTGAAGAGAAAGACGGATGAAAGCTCGATGAAAGGGATTCCGGGGAATGGAAGGGAGAACCGACTCCGATCAGCGAGTTCCAGCATGGACGGTCGTCGTGCCCAGCGCATTTCGTGACAACATGTAATGGCATCATTTCGCAACGTGACTTCGGAAACAGCGGAATTCGCGTGGCGATGCTTGACCGGAGAATCGATTGCGACGAGCGTCGAGGTATGACCGCTGGACGCCCGCGAGCCAGTCGGCCCGACCTCGGCGAGGTCCGGGCCGGGCTGCCCGAACAACTGGGCTCCGCTGTGGACTCCTTCGAGCGGCACCTCTCCGCCGAGCGCGGTCTGTCCGTCCACACCGTGCGCGGCTACGTGGCCGACGTCGTCTCGCTGCTGGCCCGCGTGGCCGAGGTCGCGGGTGACGCGGGCCTGAGCGGCCTCGACCTGTCGGTGCTGCGGGAATGGCTGTCCGCGCAGCACGGCGCGGGCGTCAGCAGATCCACGCTGGCTCGCCGGACGGCGTCGGCGCGGGCCTTCACGGCCTGGGCGTTCAAGGCCGGGCTGCTGCCCGCCGACCCCGGTCCGCGATTGGCGGTGCCGTCGCGTCCGCGCAGGTTGCCGCCGGTGCTGCGCGCCGACCAGGCGGGCGAGGCGATGAGCGCCTCGGCGTCCGGCGCCGAGCAGGGCGATCCGGTCGCTCTCCGTGATCACGCGGTCGTGGAGGTCCTGTACGCCACCGGTGTTCGGGTCGCCGAGCTGTGCGGGTTGGACGTCGGTGATGTGGATCGCGAACGACGGGTCCTGCGCGTGATCGGTAAAGGGGACAAGGAGCGGGTTGTGCCGTTCGGTGTACCCGCCGATGCGGCACTCGATCGATGGCTCCGCGACGGAAGGCCTAAACTGCTGCGGGAACCGTCGAACACCGCGTTGTTCCTGGGAGTCCGGGGTGGACGGCTCGATCCCAGGGCAGTGCGCCGTACCGTGCACGACGCCGTCGGCGCGGTCGGTGGCGCGCCCGATCTCGGGCCGCACGGACTTCGGCACTCGGCTGCGACCCATTTGTTGGAAGGTGGGGCAGACCTCCGTAGCGTTCAGGAGTTGCTTGGTCACGCTACGCTCGCAACGACCCAGCTTTACACCCACGTGACCGTTGAACGGCTGAAGGCGATCCATGACCGAACCCACCCCCGTTCCTGACCATGCCGGGGGCGGCGCCGACACGGTGGCCGCGAGTGCGAACTCGGCACCGGTGAACGCCCGCGACCACGGCGGTGCGGCCAATGGCCACCGACCGAAGCTCCCCGGTGCGCTGGCTCTGGCCACCGTCGAGTCGGCGTGGGACGCAGGCGGCCAGCGCAGCGGTGACGAGGTCGAGGCGGGCATCGTCGCGCTGTGGCAGGCGTTCGGGGAACGACCCACCCAGGAGCTGCGCGACCGGCTGGTGCTGCACTACGCGCCGCTGGTGAAGTACGTCGCCGGGCGGGTGGGCACCGGTCTGCCGTCGCACGTGGAGGTTTCGGACCTGATCCAGTCCGGGATCTTCGGCCTGGTCGACGCGATCGAGAAGTTCGAGCCCGAGCGCGGGTTGAAGTTCGAGACCTACGCGATGCAGCGCATCCGCGGCGCGATCCTCGACGACCTGCGCGCCCAGGACTGGGTGCCGCGCTCGGTGCGCAGCCGCGCCCGCGACGTGGAGCGCGCGCTGGAGCGGCTGGAGGCGAAGCTGCAGCGCACCGCGACCGACTCGGAGCTGGCCGAAGAGCTGGAGCTGTCAATCGAGGAGCTGCGCGAGTTGTTCGCCCAGCTGCAGATGACCAGCGTCGTCGCGCTGGACGACCTGATCGGCGCCGGGCACGCGCAGTCCTCCCTGGCCGAGACGCTGCCCGACGACCGCGCCGAGGACCCGGTGGCCGCGCTGGTCGACCGCGACAGCCGCCGCCAGCTCGCCGAGGCCGTCGAGCGGCTCAGCGAGCGCGACCGGGTCGTCGTCACCCTCTACTACTTCGAGAACCTGACCCTCGCCGAGATCGGCCGGGTCCTGGGCGTCACCGAGTCGCGGGTCTGCCAGCTGCACACCCGCGCCGTCCTGCGCCTGCGGACCAAGCTCACCGAGCAGGTCTGATCGCCCGGAGGGGTCACCAGGGCAGCAGCCGCGCCCGGGAGCCGGCGACGAGTTCGAGCGGATCCCGGTACCGATCGCCCTCCCGCGCGCCCCAGTGCAGGCAGGCCGGTGCCGCGCAGCCGGGATGCCCGGCTTCGAGGTGGCCGATCACCTGCCCGCGCGTGACGCGGTCGCCGGGGGAGACGGTCGGCGCGAGCGGCTCGTAGCTGGTGCGCAGTCCCGCGGCGTGCTCGACGGAGACCACGCCGCGGTCCACCAGCCACCCCGCGTGCGCGACGACGCCGTCGGCGGAGGCCAGCACCGGTTGCCCCGGCCGCCCGGCCAGATCGACCCCGCGATGACCCGGACCGAACGCGGAGCCGGGCTCGTCGAACGGCCGGAGGACCTCCGGCGGTTCCAGCGGCCACCCGAGCGCCACCGGTCCGGACGGTTCCGGGGGCGCGGAAGGAGCGGCGGCGACGGCCAGTCCGGCGGAGCAGGCGAGGGCGGCGCCGAGCAGGATCGCGATCAGGATGCGCATGCCTCCAACCTGACCCGCGCGCGTCGGCGATGACCAGGACCGACGGCGAATCTGTGGACAAACCGGGCGGCTGTGGACAACTGCCGGTGCGCGATCGGGTGGTGGGTTGCGCGTCCAGTACACTGTCCACGCGGTTTCGTGTGCGCACGAACCGACTACGCGTGCCCGCGCGTACGTCGCCGCGCAGGTCCTCCGGATCGTTCCGGGGTCCCCGCGGCAGACCAGCCGGGTCCCTCGCGGTCCCGCCCCTTCCAGGGCGGGTGGGGGAGCCGGGCCGGGCACCAGGGCGGCGAGTCACCCGGCTCGTCGCGGCAACCCAACGCGCGTCCCCGGACCGGGATGCGCCCGACTCAAGAGGTGAACACAGGCCATGGCCGTCGTCACCATGAAGCAGCTGCTCGACAGCGGCGTGCACTTCGGGCACCAGACCCGTCGCTGGAACCCGAAGATGAAGCGCTACATCTTCACCGAGCGCAACGGCATCTACATCATCGACCTGCAGCAGACGCTGACCTACATCGATGGTGCGTTCGACTTCATCAAGCAGACCGTCGCCCACGGCGGCACGATCCTGTTCGTCGGCACCAAGAAGCAGGCGCAGGAAGCGATCGCCGAGCAGGCCCTGCGGGTCGGCATGCCGTACGTCAACCAGCGCTGGCTGGGCGGCATGCTGACGAACTTCCAGACCGTCCACAAGCGTCTGCAGCGTCTCAAGGAACTCGAGACCATGGAGCAGACCGGTGGCTTCGAGGGTCGCACCAAGAAGGAGATCTTGATGCTGACCCGCGAGAAGGACAAGCTGGAGAAGACGCTCGGCGGTATCCGCGACATGTCCAAGGTGCCCAGCGCCGTGTGGATCGTGGACACCAAGAAGGAGCACATCGCCGTCGGCGAGGCTCGCAAGCTCGGTATCCCGGTCGTCGCGATCCTGGACACCAACTGCGACCCCGACGAGGTCGACTACCCGATCCCGGGCAACGACGACGCGATCCGCTCCGCCGCGCTGCTGACCCGCGTGGTCGCCGACGGTGTTGCCGAGGGCCTGATGGCCCGCTCCGGCCGCAACAACGGCTCCCCCGCCGCCGAGAGCGGCGAGGAGAAGCCGGCCGGTGGCGAGCCGCTGGCCGAGTGGGAGAAGGAGCTCCTGGCCGGTTCCGGCCAGGCTGCCGAGGGCGGCGAGCAGCAGCCCGCGCAGTCCTGATCACCCGCGCTGCGCACCCGCTGAACCTTCGGCGGGTGCGCAGCGCGATCAGGCTGCCCGCCAGTCACACTGGCAACCGACCCACGCCGGGCCGAGAGCACGGCCGCTGATCGCGGCGCATCGCGCGGTGTCGGGTCCGACATTTCGGAAAGATCTTCCAATTCCGTATCAACAGGGACGGACTACGCACGATGGCGAACTTCAGTGCGGCCGACGTCAAGCGTCTTCGCGAGCTGACCGGCGCCGGCATGATGGACTGCAAGAAGGCTCTTGAGCAGAACGAGGGCGACTTCGACAAGGCCGTCGAGAGCCTGCGCATCAAGGGTGCCAAGGACGTCGGCAAGCGCGCCGAGCGCGCGACCGCCGAGGGCCTGGTCGTCGCCGAGGGCGGCGTGCTGATCGAGATCAACAGCGAGACCGACTTCGTCGCCAAGAACGACGAGTTCATCGAGCTGGCCAACAAGGTCGTCGCCGCCGCGGCCGCCGCGGGCGCGACCGACGTTGACTCGGCGCTGGCTGCCAAGCTCGACGACAAGACCGTCGCCGACGTCATCCAGGAGCTCTCCGCCAAGATCGGTGAGAAGCTGGAGCTGCGTCGGGTCAAGAAGTTCGACGGTCAGGTGGCCACCTACCTGCACCGCCGTTCCGCGGACCTGCCCCCGGCGGTCGGCGTGCTGGTCGAGTACACCGGTGACGACGCGGAGGCCGCCCGCGGCGCCGCGATGCAGGTCGCCGCGCTCAAGCCCACCTACCTCTCCCGCGACGAGGTCCCCGAGGACATCCAGGCCAACGAGCGCCGGATCGCCGAGGAGACCGCCAAGGAGGAGGGCAAGCCGGAGAAGGCCCTGCCGAAGATCATCGAGGGTCGCCTCAACGGCTTCTTCAAGGAGAACTGCCTGCTGGACCAGCCGTCCGTGCAGGACAACAAGAAGACCGTCAAGGCCCTGCTGGACGAGGCCGGCGTGACCGTGACCGGATTCGTCCGGTTCGAGGTCGGCCAGGCCTGATCCACGCCGCGGCGGAGGCCGGCCGCGCCCGGTGACGGGCCGGCCGGCGCACCCGGCCCCGGCGGCCGTGCAAGACGGCACCGCGCCCCGCCTTCAGCCCGGAGGCGGGGCGCTTTTGCAGAGGTGGCCACTTTTGCCGCCTCCGGGCGCTTCACGACACGGCGGTCCCGCTTCGGCGGGGCCGCGACGGGTATCGGTCGCTCACGAGGCGGGTATCCGGTTCACGACCCGCACAACACCTGATGACGTGCACAATCAAGACCTCGCGGGAGGATTCAAGTGACCGACGACGGCCCGGCTAAGCGCGGTTACGGTCGCGTGCTGCTCAAGCTCGGCGGCGAGATGTTCGGCGGCGGCAGCGTCGGAATCGATCCCGAGGTGGTCGCCACCGTGGCCCGGCAGATCGGTGAGATCGTCGCCGACGGGGTCGAGGTGGCCATCGTGATCGGCGGCGGGAACTTCTTCCGCGGCGCCGAGCTGCAGCAGCGCGGCATGGACCGCGCGCGCGGCGACTACATGGCGATGCTGGGCACCGTGATGAACTGCCTGGCGCTGCAGGACTTCCTGGAACGCGAGCACGGCATCGACACCCGCGTGATGACCGCGATCACCATGGGCCAGGTCGCCGAGCCCTACATCCCGCGGCGCGCGATGCGGCACATGGAGAAGGGCCGCGTCGTCATCTTCGGCGCCGGCACCGGCATGCCGTACTTCTCCACCGACACCACCGCCGCGCAGCGGGCCCTGGAGATCGGCTGCGAGGTGGTGCTGATGGCCAAGGCCGTCGACGGCGTCTACACCGCCGACCCCAAGACCACGCCGGACGCGAAGCTGTTCGAGCACATCACCCACCGCGAGGTGCTCGAGAAGGGCCTGAAGGTCGCCGATGCGACGGCGTTCAGCCTGTGCATGGACAACCACATGCCCATCCTGGTGTTCAACCTCCTGGAGGAAGGCAACATCGCCCGCGCGGTCGGCGGTGAGAAGATCGGCACGCTGGTCAGCACCCCGGGCGCCGAGAAGCTGTGACGGTGCTGGATCCTGATCTGGTCGCGGGGCCGCCGGTTCGGCCGGCCGAGCGACACGCCACACTTGCAAAGTCCACTGGTCGGCAGACTTAAGGAGCAGCCGTGATCGACGAAGCTCTTCTCGAAGGCGAGGAGAAGATGCAAAAGGCTGTGGAGGTGGCCAAGGACGAGCTGGCCTCCGTCCGCACCGGTCGCGCGAACCCCGCGATGTTCTCCGGCATCGTCGTCGACTACTACGGATCGCCGACGCCGCTGAACCAGCTCGCCAGCATCTCCGTCCCGGAGGCGCGGCTGGTCGTCATCAAGCCCTACGACGGCAGCCAGATCCAGGCGATGGAGAAGGCGATCCGCGATTCCGACCTCGGCGTCAACCCCTCCAACGACGGTCAGCTCATCCGCGTCGCGATCCCGCAGATGACCGAGGAGCGCCGCAAGGAGATGGTCAAGGTCGCCAAGAGCAAGGGCGAGGAAGGCCGGGTCACCATCCGCGGCATCCGCCGCAAGGTCAAGGAAGAGATCGAGCGCATCGTCAAGGACGGCGAAGCCGGCGAGGACGAGGGTTCGCGTGCGGAGAAGGAACTCGAGAACCTGACCCACCGCTACACCGGTCAGGTCGACGAGCTGCTCAAGCACAAGGAAGCGGAACTCCTCGAGGTCTGAGTGGTGACGCCCGGCCAGTGTGCAGACGAGTCCGGAATGTCGGCCGACGGCATTCCGGACCCGCCTTCGCGTCCATCCCGGGCCGGTCGTGACCTCCGCGCCGCCATCGGCGTCGGGGTCGTGCTCGGGGCGGCCGTCATCCTCTCGTTGCTGATGGTCCGTTTCGTGTTCATCGGCATCGCCGCAGCGGCCGCTCTGGTCTCGACCGTCGAGCTGGCCCAAGCCGTGCGACGCGCGGCGGGCATCCGTGTCTCGCTGGTCCCGGTGCTGGTCGGCGGGCAGGCCATGATGTGGCTGTCCTGGCCGTTCGGGCTGCGCGGCATCCTCATCTCGTTCACGATCACGGTGCTGGGCTGCCTGGTCTGGCGTTTCCGCGACGGCGTCGACGGTTACGTGCGCGACGTCACGGCGTCGGTGTTCACCGCGGCCTACGTGCCGCTGTTCACGGCGTTCGCCGCGATGCTGGTGCGCCCGGAGGACGGAGCCTTCCGGGCGCTGGTGTTCTTGATCTGCGTGGTCGCCTCCGACACCGGCGGGTACGCGTTCGGGGTGCTGTTCGGCAAGCACCCGATGGCCCCGGTGATCAGCCCGAAGAAGTCCTGGGAGGGCTTCGGCGGGTCGATGGTCGGCGGTGTGCTGGCCGGTGTTCTGTCGGTGTGGCTGATGCTCGACGGCCAGTGGTGGATGGGTGCGCTGGTCGGCGCGGCGCTGGTGTGCAGCGCGACGATCGGCGACCTGATGGAGTCGGTGATCAAGCGCGATCTGGGCATCAAGGACATGGGCAACCTGCTGCCCGGGCACGGCGGTCTGATGGACCGGATGGATTCTCTGCTGCCGTCGGCTCCGCTGGCCTGGATGATGCTGTTCTGGCTCATCCCGAGCTGATGCGGGCCTGGCGCGAGAAGCGGGTTCCCGAGGTCACTCCGAGCCCGAACATCTGGAACTGGCCGGAGGTCTACGAGGCGGAGAACCGCGCCCAGGACTCGACCGGCGCGCTGTGGGCGGCGTTGCGCGCCGAGCGCGACTGGGCCGGTCTGGACGTCGTCGACATCGGGTGCGGTGACGGCTTCCACCTGCCGTTCTTCGCCGCCACCGCGCGTTCGGTGATCGGGGTGGAACCGCACGAACCGCTGGCCGAGCGCGCGCGCACCCGCATGTCCGGCACGCCGGGCGTGGACGTGCGCGTGGCTCCCGCACAGCGGCTCCCGCTGGCCGACGGCAGCGCGGACCTGCTGCACGCGCGGACGGCGTACTTCTTCGGGCCGGGCTGCGAGCCGGGTCTGGCCGAGGCGGAGCGGGTGCTGCGGCCGGGCGGCACGCTCGCGATCATCGACCTGGACACGGCGTCCCGGCCGTACGGCGACTGGATGCGCGCCGACGCCCCGCAGATCGATCCGGTGGCCATCGAGTCGTTCTTCACCCGCCACCACTTCACCAGCACGACGGTCTCCACGCTCTGGCGCTTCCACGACCGCGAGACCCTCGAAGCGGTGCTGCGCATCGAGTTCTCCGCCAAGACCGCCGCCCGCGCGGTCGCCGAGTCCCCGGGCCGCACCCTCCCGGTCACCTACCGCCTCCGAACCCGCACAAAACCCGCGGGCCTGATCTCACCCTGACCTTCGTGCCCTGGGGTTCCGGCGGGAGCCCTGAGCGTCGAGCGGTGGGGTTCCGGTGGGAGCCCTTCCGGGCAGGGGACAGTTTTTCCTCGAATCACCCATGATCAATGTCCGAAATGTCGGGACAGTTCTCACTAAAACCGTCCCCTGCCGCGCCCTCGTCCCCCGAGCGCGAGGCACCCGGGGGTTGAGAGGCGGAGGGCTCAGAAGGTTTGGCCCGCGGGTTGCCGGGTGACGGCGTTGACGCGGTTGAAGAGGTTGGACAGCCCGATCATGAGGGTGAGGGCCGCGATCTGCTCCTCGGTGTAGTGATCGGTGACGCGGTTCCAGAGGTCGTCGCCGACCGGGTCTCCGCGGTCGGCGACGCGGGTCGTGGCCTCGGCGAGCTCCAGGGCGACGCGCTCGGCGTCGGTGAAGTACGGGGCCTCCCGCCACGCCGCCACCGCCCACAGCCGGTCGTCGTCGCACCCGAGCTGCTTGAGCTGCTTCGAGCTGTAGTGCGCGCAGAAGCTGCACCCGTTGATCTGGCTCGACCGCAGGTGCACCAGCTCCAGCGTCTCCGCCGGGACGTCAGCCGCGTGAATGGTCTTCATCAACGCCTGGATCGCCTCGAACGCGCCCGGAAGGAGCATCGCCGGGTTGTTCACTCGTGCTTGCATGGGGACCTCCCTGTCACAAGAGCCGTGTCCGGCTCGTCCACCCCCATGACGGCCGACGACGAGGGAATGTGACCGATGGACGACAGCGAGTTCCTGGCCAGGCGGTTCGAGCAGCACCGCGCACGGTTGAAGGCGGTGGCGCTGCGCATGCTCGGCAGCCACGCCGAAGCCGAGGACGCGGTGCAGGAGGCGTGGTTGCGGGTGGACCGGGCGGGCGCCGACGACGTCGCCAACCTCGGCGGCTGGCTGACCACGATCGTCGGCCGCATCTGCCTCGACGTGCTCCGCGCCCGCCGCTCCCGGCCCGAGCAGCCCGCCGAGGAGCTGCCGGAACGCTCCGAGGGGCCAACACCGGAGTCCGAGGCGGTGATGGCCGATTCGCTGGGGCTGGCGCTGTTCGTCGTCCTCGACACCCTCGAACCGGCCGAGCGCCTGGCGTTCGTCCTGCACGACATGTTCGCGGTGCCCTTCGACGACATCGCCGCGATCGTGGGTCGCAGCCCGGCGGCCACCCGTCAGCTCGCCAGCCGCGCCCGCCGCCGGGTCCGCAGCGGCGGCAGCCCCGAACCGGACCTGCTCGCTCAGCGCGAGGTCGTCGAGGCCTTCCTGCGCGCGGCCAGGGAAGGCGATTTCGAGGGTCTGCTCCACGTGCTCGACCCGGACGTGGTGCTGCGCGCCGACGACCAGGCCGTGGACCTGGCCGCCCGCGCCCGCAAGGCCGGTGCCCCGGACCTCGCCGCCGAGGCGCGCGGCGCGAACGCGGTGGCCGAGGTCTTCCACGGCGGGGCGAAGCTGGCCCGCCCGGCGCTGATCGCCGACACCATCGGTGCGGCCTACGCGCCGCGCGGCAAGGCGCACTCGGTGTTCCTGCTGACCTTCCGCGACGGCCGGATCACCGAGATCGAGGTGATCGCCGATCGCGACCACATCGCCGAACTCGACCCGCTGGTGCTGGAGTAGGTCAGCCGCTGCGCTGCGAGGTGTCGATGAGGGTGAAGCTCGCGCCCACCACGTCGCGCACGACCGCCAGCCGGCCGTGCGGGGAGTCGGTGGGTTCGCGCAGCACCTCGCCGCCCAGCGCCCGCACCTTGCCGACCGCCGAGTCGGCGTCGTGATCGGGGTCGACCTGGAAGTACAGCTGCCAGTGCGGTGGAACGCCGTCCGGCAGCGACGAGCTCGCGTCGAGGCGACCCAGCAGCGGCCGGTCGCCGACCTGCCAGACCGCGTAGTCGAAGGCGCCGCCCGGCTCGCCGATCTGCTGCTGCCGGTATCCCAGCAGGTCGGCGTAGAACGGGTCGGCGGCCGAGGCGTCGCGGGTGTGCAGCTCGGCCCAGCACAGCGCGCCCGCGCGCTCCCAGCCGAACGTCGCGTTCTCCGGTGCTTCCCACAGGCCCACGACCGCGCCGGTCGGGTCCTCGGCGACGAGGAACATCTCGTCACCAGGGGTTTCGGTCGGTGGCACGATGACCTTGCCGCCCAGCGCGCGGACCTGCTCGGTCGCGCGCCGGGTCGAACCGCACTCCAGGTACAGCGTCCACGCGGCCGGGACGTCGTCGGATTCCGGTGGCACCAGCCCGGCCACCGGGACGTCCCCGGCCAGGGCCACCGAGCAGTCGCAGCGCTGCACCCAGCGCCAGCCGAACAACCCCGTGTAGAACTCGTGCACGGCTTCGGTCTCGTGCGATGCCAGATCGGCCCATCCGGGCGCTCCCGGTGCGATGCCCACGACGATCACCCCCGCCAAACCCTGTCGTTGTAGGCAGCGTCACGTCTGCACCGCCCGCCCGCAATGCGAAGCCCCCGAATGACGCCTTGATAGCCGCCGAACCACGTGATCGACTGGGAAGCGTCGTCTGCACGCACACGGGTCTTCTTCGGGAGCGGCCATGTCATTCCGCGCGGCGCAGCCGGTGACCGCGGGTCTGAGCCGGCTCGCTCAACTCGATCGCGGTGAGCGCGCGCGCCTGGTGCGCCAGCTGTGCCACCAGTACCCGGTGTTCCGGTCGATGTTCCGGCAGGCGCTGATCGCGCGCGGTGTCGCCTTCGGTTCCGCCGTGGCCCTGGGCGCCTCGGTGATGACCTTGGCGCAGGGATTCGACATCTGGATCGTGGCGAGCCTGGTCTTCGCGGGCATGGGCGGTTTCTGCTACGTCGCGGTGACGCTGACCAACAGCCGCTTCGACCTGCTCATGGCGGTGCTCGGCGCGCACCGCACCGATGAGCTGCACAGCAGGCTGATCACCGAGCAGATCTACGGCGAGGAGATCGCCCAGGTCGAGCCGGAGGCCCCCGCGCAGCAGGTGGTCCCCTCGCACGCGGTCGGTTCGCGCTTGACGGCCGACCCTAGGGGTTGTTGATCCATGCGGCGGAGCCGCATTCTCTTCCACCACCCGAGCAACCTGCACCGGCGCGGGTTCTGAGCGCCTACGTGGCGAGTACGCCGTGACGCCGCGTATTCGAATGCTCAAGGAGCAGAGCAAGTCCTCAACAGTTCTCAGCTCTGCACGCTGATCGACAGCGCTGCTGCGATCTCGTCGCCCACGAAGTGGGTTTCGGCCTTCTCGGGGTCGCCGACGCGCACCACGAGCGGGCCGCCGAAGGGCTTGCGCTCCACGATCTCGATGCGCGCCCCGAGCGTGAGCCCGTGCTCGGTGAGGTAGCGCAGCAGCTCGGAGTCGGTGTCCCAGACGCGCGCGATGATGCCGGTGGTGCCGGGTTCGATCTGGTCGAGCTGGCGCGTGCGGGGCGCGGCGAGCTCGCCGTCGGCGGTGGGGATCGGGTCGCCGTGCGGGTCGGTGGTGGGGTTGCCGAGCTTGGCGGCGATGTGCTCGACGAGCTCGTCGGAGACGGCGTGCTCCAGCGCGTCGGCTTCGCGGTGCACGGCGTCCCAGCTGTAGTCGAGCTCCTCGACCAGGAACAGCTCGATCAGCCGGTGCCTGCGCAGCACGGCGTGCGCGAGCCGGAGCCCTTCGGGGGTGAGTTCGACGCTGCGGTAGCGGACGTGGGTGACCAGGCCCAGCTGATCCAGCTTGTTGATCATCCCGGAGACCGAGGAGGGGCTGAGTCCCAGGCGAGCCGTCAGCGTCGCGTTGGTGACCTGTTCGCCCCGTTCGCGGAGGCCGTAGATGGCTCGGAGGTAGTCCTCCACCGAAGACGAGGGTCGCTCGGTTTCGCTCGGCATACTTTCACGATACGGGCGCGCCGGTGCCCGCGGTCGTCCGGTCGGCGATCAGCGTGCGTCGTCGCAGCGCACGGGGGATCACGCCCTGCGTCGGCGCCAGCAGGTAGACCAGCGCGAACAACGCGGCCTGGCAGACCACGATCATCCCGCCGGTCGAGGTGTCGATGTGGAAGCTCAGGTAGGTGCCGGTGATCGCGCACAGCACCGACAGGCCCGCAGCCGTCAGCAGCATCTTCGGGAAGCGCTTGGTCAGCAGGAACGCGGTCGCGCCCGGCGTGATCAGCATGGCCGTGACCAGCACGACCCCGACGGCCTGCAGCGCGACCACGACCGTCAGCGCCAGCATCGTCAGCAGCAGCGCGCTGACCCGGCGCGGCGAGATGCCGACCGCGTGCGCGTGGGTGGGGTCGAAGGCGTAGAGGGTCAGGTCGCGCCGCTTGAGCACCGCCACGGCCAGCACCGCCGCGGCGATGATCAGCACCTGCGCGATGTCGAAGTCGGTGACGCCCAGGACGTTCCCGAACAGGATGTGGTTGAGGTCGACCTGGCTGGGGATCCGCGACACCAGCACCAGCCCGAGCGCGAACAGGCCGGTGAACACCACGCCGATCGCCGCGTCGCCCTTGAGCCGCGTGGTGCTGCGCACGCCCGCGATCAACCCGACCGCCAGGCCGCCGAACAGGAACGCGCCGACCGAGAACGGCATCCCCAGCACGTAGGCGAGCACGACCCCGGGCAGCACGGCGTGCGAGACGGCGTCGCCCAGCAGCGACCAGCCGATCAGCGTCACCCAGCACGACAGCACCGCGCACACCAGCCCGGCGGCGAGGCTGACCAGCAGCGCGCGCTGCATGAACCCGAACTGGAGGGGTTCGAGCAGGAACTCGATCATCGCGCCTCCACCCCGAACGTGCGGGCCAGCGTCTCGGGCGCCAGCACCTCGTCGATCGGGCCGTGGGCGATCACCCGCTGCTGCAGCAGGACCGCCTCGTCGCACAGCTCGGGGACGCTGGCCAGGTCGTGGGTGGAGATGATCACGGTGCGCCCTTCGTCGCGCAGCTCCCGCAGCAGGGCGCTGATCATGGCCTCGGACTTCTTGTCGACCCCGGCGAAGGGCTCGTCGAGGAAGAGCAGCCGAGCGTCCTGGGCGATGCCGCGCGCGACGAAGGCCCGCTTGCGCTGGCCGCCGGAGAGCTCGCCGATGGGCCGGTCGGCGAGCTCGGTGAGCCCCACCCGGGTCAGGGCCGCGCGCATCGCGGTCTTGTCGGCGCGGCGGGGACGGCGGGTGAGGCCGAGGTGCCCGTAGCGGCCCATCAGCACCACGTCGGCGACCGTCACCGGGAACGTCCAGTCCACGGCCTCGGACTGCGGCACGTAGGCGAGCAGTCCTTCGCGCCGCGCCCGCTTGCGGTTCCGGCCCATGATCCGGATGTCGCCGGTGTCCGGCTTGACCAGGCCCATCAGGGATTTGAACAGGGTGGACTTGCCGGACCCGTTCATCCCGAGCAGGCCGCAGATGCGTCCTTCGCCGACCTCCACCGACACGTCGTCGAGAGCGAGGACGTCGCCGTAGCGGACGGTGACGTGGTGGGCGCTGATGGCGTTCGGGCTCGCGGCGTTGGTCGGTTTCACGGCGTCGGTCGGTTTCACGGGGCTCCTCCGCGCAGGCCGGAGACGATGGCGCGCGCGTCGTGGCGCAGCAGGTCCAGGTAGGTCGGCACCGGCCCCTCGGGGCCGGACAGCGAGTCGACGTAGAGCTTCTCGCCCAGCCGGGCGCCGGTCTCGCGGGCGACCTGGCGCTGCGGCCCGTCGTTGACGGTGGACTCGCAGAACACCGTCGGAACCCGGTTGGCCTGCACGAACTCGGCGGTGGACCGGATCTGCCGCGGGGTGCCCTCGGATTCGCTGTTGACCGGCCACAGGTACGCCTCGGAGAGCCCCGCGTCCCGCGCGAGGTAGGAGAAGGCCCCCTCGCAGCTGACCAGCGCGCGCTGCGAGGCGGGCAGCGACGCGAGCTCGTCGTGCAGGTAGCGGTCGATCTCGGCGAGCCGGGCCAGGTAGGCGTCGGCGTTCGCGCGGAAGGTCGCCTCGTGCGCGGGGTCGAGCCGGATGAAGGCGTCCCGGATGTTGGTGACGTAGGTGGCGGCGGTGCGCGGCGACATCCACGCGTGCGGGTTCGCCTTGCCCTGGTACTCGCCGCTGCGGATCGGGATGGGCTCGACGCCTTCGGTCAGCGTCACGTGCCGGGCCTCGCTGCGCTGCACGAACCGGTCGAACCAGCGCTCCAGGCCGAGGCCGTTGTCCAGCACCACGTCGGCCTTGGCGGCCTTGAGCATGTCGCTGGGGGTGGGCTCGTACTCGTGGATCTCGGAGCCGGGCTTGGTGATGGACTCGACGACCAGCGCGTCACCGGCGACGTTGCGGGCCATGTCGGCGAGCACGGTGAAGGTGGTGACCACGTGCTTGCGGTCGTCGTCGGGCCGGCTCAGCCCGGTGCCGCAGCCCGACACGAGCATCGCGAGCACGGCCAGCACGGCCATGTTTCGGCGGCTCGTGAGTTCAGGTTTCGCCACGCCGAAAACCCTACCTCGGCGCACCGGAATGTCCAACGGCGGACGGTGCCCCGGCTGCCCGGAGAGATCGTTCGCCGACGTGGGACACTGTGGGGCGCTATGTCTACGAAATCCCTGCCGCTCGTCTTCGACGCCCCGCGCCGCGGCAAGCCGCCGCGCCACCTCGCCGACCTCTCCGCCGAGGAGCGGAAGGCCGTCGTCGCCGAGCTGGGGGAGAAGCCGTTCCGCGCCAAGCAGCTCGCCAACCACTACTTCGGCAGGCTCAACGCCGACGTCGAGTCGATGACCGACATCCCGGCGGGCAGCCGCGAGGCGCTGGGCGCAGCCCTGCTGCCGCAGCTGCTCAGCCCGGTCCGCAACCTCGACACCGACGAGGGCACGACCCGCAAGACGCTGTGGAAGGCGCACGACGGGACCCTGCTGGAGAGCGTCCTGATGCGCTACCCGGACCGCGCGACGGTGTGCATCTCCAGCCAGGCCGGGTGCGGCATGGCCTGCCCGTTCTGCGCGACCGGCCAGGGCGGGCTGCAGCGGAACCTGTCCACCGCCGAGATCGTCGACCAGGTCCGCTCGGCGGCGGCGATGATGCGCGACGGCGACGTCCCGGGCGGACCGGGGCGGCTGTCGAACGTCGTGTTCATGGGCATGGGCGAGCCGCTGGCGAACTACCGCCGGGTGATCGACGCGGTGCACCGCATCTGCGACCCGGCGCCGGACGGCCTGGGCCTGTCGCAGCGCTCGGTGACGGTCTCCACGGTCGGCCTGGTCCCGGCGATCCGGAAGATGACGGCCGAGGACCTGCACGTCACCCTCGCGGTGTCGCTGCACACCCCGGACGACGAGCTGCGCGACACGCTGGTGCCGGTCAACAACCGCTGGAAGGTCGCCGAGGTCCTCGACGCGGCCCGCGCCTACGCCGACCACACCGGCCGCCGGGTCTCGATCGAGTACGCGCTGATCCGCGACATCAACGACCAGCCGTGGCGAGCCGACCTGCTCGGCAAGCTGCTCAAGAAGCACCTCGGCCAGTTCGCGCACGTCAACCTGATCCCGCTGAACCCGACCCCGGGCAGCAAGTGGGACGCCAGCCCCAAGCCGGTCGAGCGCGAGTTCGTCCGCCGGGTCCGCGAATCCGGCGTCTCCTGCACGGTCCGCGACACCCGGGGCCAGGAGATCGCAGCGGCCTGCGGCCAGCTCGCGGCCGAGGAGTGACCCGGCCACGCTGCCGGCGGCCAGGCGACCACGAACCCGGCGGCTGAGCGACTTCTCCGGTCCCTGATCTCGTGACCGCAATGAACAGAAGCGGGTGAGCCGGCTTCCGGTGGTCGATGATCCTCAGGTCCGAGTGGTCGAGCTGGGAGGCAACGGTGCCTGACCTGAGAGTTCGTGGCATTGCGGTTCATTCGATCGTCGCGGCGGCGGTGGTGCTGCTCGCCGCGCCCGCCCACGCCGAAGTGCCCGGGGCACCCGGGACGTCGGGGTGCGGGAGCGGTGACGTGCGGACGGGGGAGACGGTGAGCAGGGAGATCGTCTCCGGTGGGGTCGCCCGCAGCTACCTGCTGCACGTGCCGGAGAGCTACGCGCCTGAGCGGCCGACGCCGGTGGTGCTGTCGTTCCACGGCCATTCGCGGGACTCGGCCTACCAGGAGGAGCTGTCGGAGTTCTCCGGCACCGACGTCATCGCGGTCTACCCGCAGGGGCTCGTCGGGACCGACGGTGAGACCGCCTGGCAGGGCGCGCCGTACTCGGCCGACGTCGACGACGTTCGGTTCACCGGGGACGTGCTCGACGAGCTGGAGCGCGACCTGTGCGTCGACCCGGCGCGGATCTACGCGGCGGGCAAGTCCAACGGCGGCGGGTTCACCGGTGTGCTGGCCTGCCGGATGAGCGACCGGATCGCCGCGTTCGCGCCGGTGTCCGGGGCCTTCTACCCGCAGGGCGGGGAGTGCGACCCGGATCGCCCGGCGCCGATCCTCGACTTCCACGGGGCGGTCGACGAGACGATCCCCTACGACGGTGACGAGGAACGAGGGCTCCCGCCGATCCCGGACTGGCTGGCCGGGTGGGCCGAGCGCAACGGCTGCCAGGCTGAGCCCGTCACCCGCGACGAGGGGGACGGGGTGCACCGCGTCGAGCACCGCGGCTGCGACGGCGGTGCGGAGATCGTGCACTACCGGATGGACTCCGTCGCCCACGACTGGCCCGCGACGCACCCCAACCCGGACTCCGACGCTCCCGCTCCGATCGACGCGACACCGCTGATCATGGACTTCTTCTCGCGCCACTCGTTGCGCTGAGCGCGGCAGGGGACAGTTTTAGCCATAATCACTCATGATCAATGTCCGTTTTGCCCGGACAGTTATGACTAAAACTGTCCGCTGGTGAGCACCGCGGAACGCGATACCCCGTCCACAGCCGCGAGGCGCAGCTGCGCGGGGTGCGAAACGGCGAAGAGCCGCCCCTCGAAACCGAGGGGCGGCTCTTCGCGGAGTTGCGGTCAGCGGCGGCGCTTGTTCTTGGCCAGGTCGTAGAAGAGGCCGACGGCCAGCACCGCGGCGGTGCCGATCAGCCAGAGGTCCTCCATCTTGAAGTGCCCGCCACCGCTGAGGATGCCCTGGTGGTTGCCGATCAGCATGAGCAGGATCGCGACGACCGAGAACCAGCCGGCGATCTGGGTGCCCTTCGGGAAACCGCCGTGCCAGCCCCACTCGACCGACGGTTCCTCGGCCGGGTCGATGGCCTGGCTGGGCTTCTTCTCCAGCTCGGTGCTCGCCACGTTCCCCTCCTGCGCCACACCGGCCACCCGCGGCCGGAAAGCCTGTTGCTTGGGTTTCGCGCACCGCCGGACGGCGATCCACGATCGCCCTCATCCTCGCACACCCGATCGGGGCCCGGTCGGCCACCTGCCCGGCATCAGCAGCGAAAAAGGTGCCGCGCGAACCCGGCTCGCGCGGCACCCCGGTGAACGGTGCAGCGGTGACTACCCCTTGACCGCCTTGCGGCCGACGATCACGCGGTAGATGCCGAGGACGACGACCGATCCGATGATCGCCACGATCCAGGTCTGCAGCGACCAGAACGTCTCGAGGCCGATGCCGAAGAGCCACTGGCCGAGCAGTCCGCCGAGGAAGGCCCCGACGACTCCGAGCAGCATGGTGACGATGATGCCGCCCGGGTCCTTGCCCGGCATGATCAGCTTCGCGATGGCCCCCACGATCAAGCCGAGAACGATCCATCCGATGATGCCCATGACGGCCTCCTTCATTCGTCAGGCAGCGCCGATACCCCGATCGTGACGCCGGAAGGTGATTTGTGCACCGCGAGGGGCACCGGCTCACCTCCTTCGGGGACAATGGCGTCGATGCACGCGGACACCAGCACACAGAGCGACACCCCGCGCACCGTTCTGGTGCTCGGATCGACCGGTTCCATCGGCACCCAGGCACTCGACGTGATGCGCGACAACCCGGACCGGTTCCGGGTCGTGGGGCTGGCCGCGGGCGGGAGCGACCCGCAGGCGCTGGCCGCGCAGGCGCTGGAGTTCGAGGTCCCGGTCGTGGCCGTGGCCAAGGGCACAGCCGCCGAGGACGTCCAGCTCGCCCTCTACTCCGAGGCGCAGAAGCGGGGCTACGCCGAGGGCGAGTTCAAGCTCCCCCGGCTGCTGGCCGGGCCCGAGTCCGCGCTGGAGCTCATCGAGGCCGCCCCGGCCGACGTGGTGCTCAACGGCGTCGACGGCTCGCGCGGCCTGCGGCTGACGCTGGCCGCCCTGGACACCGGCGCCCAGCTCGCGCTGGCCAACAAGGAATCGCTGGTCGCGGGCGGTGCGCTGGTGCTGGACAAGGCCGCGCCCGGGCAGCTGGTGCCGGTCGACTCCGAGCACTCCGCGCTTGCCCAGTGCCTGCTGGGCAACGACAACGCCGACGTGGACCGGTTGGTGCTGACCGCCTCCGGCGGCCCGTTCCGGGGCCGCAAGCGCGACGACCTCGCCGAGGTCACCGTGCAGCAGGCGCTGGCGCACCCGACGTGGGCGATGGGCAACGTCGTCACGATCAACTCCGCGACCCTGGTCAACAAGGGCCTGGAGCTCATCGAGGCGCACCTGCTGTTCGGCATCGAGTACCCGCGCATCGACGTGGTGGTGCACCCGCAGTCGATCGTGCACTCGATGGTCACCTACACCGACGGGGCCACGATCGCCCAGGCCAGCCCGCCGAACATGAAGATCCCGATCGCGATGGGCCTGGAGTGGCCGCGCCGGGTCCCCGGCGTCGCGCCGCGGCTGGACTTCGCCGACGCCCAGGAGTGGACCTTCGAGCCGCTGGACGACGAGACGTTCCCGGCCGTCGAGCTGGCCCGGGCGGCCGGTTCCGGCGGGGGATGCCTGCCCGCCATCTACAACGCGGCGAACGAGGAGGCGCTGGCGGCGTTCGTCGACGGTCGCCTCCGGTTCCCGCAGATCGTGCAGACTGTCAGTGACACGCTCGGGGCAGCCGACCAGTGGCGCGGCGCACCGTCGGAGCTCGACGAGGTCTTCGCGGCCGAGGAGTGGGCGCGGACCCGGGCGCGTGAGCTGGCCGGAGGGAAGGCGGAGTAAGTGCTGGTCGTCGTTGGCATTCTGATCTTCTTCTTCGGGCTGCTGTTCTCCATCGCGTGGCACGAGCTGGGGCACCTGGCGACCGCGAAGATGTTCGGCGTCAAGGTCACCGAGTACATGGTGGGCTTCGGTCGGACCATCTGGTCCCGCAAGAAGGGCGAGACCGAGTACGGGGTGAAGCTCATCCCGTTCGGCGGCTACATCCGCATGATCGGCATGTTCCCGCCGCAGAAGGACGAGGAGATGGGCCGCTCCGCTTCGTCCTCGCCGTTCCGGGCGATGATCGACGACGCGCGGCAGATGTCGGCCGAGGACGTCAAGCCCGAGGACGCGCACCGGCAGTTCTACCAGCGCTCGCCGTGGAAGCGGATCATCGTGATGATGGCCGGCCCGGTGATGAACCTGATCCTGGCGGTCGGCATCTTCGCCGCGATCCTGATGGGGCACGGCCTCAACACCCCGACGCTGACGGTGTCCACGGTAAGCGAGTGCGTGCTGCCCGCCGACGCCCCCGACACGCAGAAGTGCCCGCCCGGCGCGAAGCCCTCGCCGGCCGCCGCGGCCGGGTTCAAGCCGGGTGACCGGATCCTGGAGTTCAACGGCAAGCCGTTCCAGACGTGGGAGGACCTCCAGCAGGAGATCCGCACCTCGAAGGGCACGGTCCCGGTGGTGGTCGAGCGCGAGGGGCACCGGCAGACGCTGACCGCCGACCTGATGCAGACCGAGCGGCCCAAGCTGAACTCGACCAGCGAGTACGAGACGGTCGGCTTCCTGGGTCTGTCGCCGACGTCGGTGCTGGTCAAGCAGGACATCGGCGGCGTGGCCAACACGATCGGTGATTTCGTCAGCCTGACCGCGCAGAAGATCGTCGAGCTGCCGCAGCGGATCCCGGACCTGGTCTCGGCCATCTTCGGAGGCGAGCGTCACAAGGACTCGCCGGTGGGCATCGTCGGCGCCAGCCGCCTCGGCGGTGAGGTGCTGGCCACGGACCAGATCGCGGTCGACGACCGGATCATCCTGATGTTCAACCTGCTCGCGGGCGTGAACCTGTCGCTGTTCGTGTTCAACATGCTGCCGCTGCTGCCGCTGGACGGCGGGCACGTCGCGGGCGCGCTGTGGGAGTCGATCCGGCGCGGCTTCGCCAAGCTGGTCAGGCGCCCCGACCCGGGCCCGTTCGACACGGCTCGGCTGATGCCGCTGGCCTACGCGGTCAGCCTCGTGTTCATCGCGTACTCGCTGCTGGTGCTGGTGGCCGACATCGTGAACCCGGTGACGCTGTACTAGCCGCCGGGAGATTTCGCCTGGAAAGTTCACCGCTGTGGTGGAGGGGGTTCACAGCGGGGGAGGGCGCGTCGGGCTCAGCGACGGCAGTGGTGCGTCGTTGTGAGCGCAAGATCACCGATAGGGTGATCCGCGGCTCGAATTCGTGGGCCGAACGGGACATGAACGGCCGATGTCGATCACCCAACGTGATCCGTCAGACGCCCGGACGTCCAGCCGGATGAAGGTGCGCCGGTATCGTGGAATGCGGGCGGGACACCGTCCGAAGCACACCAGAAGAGGTGGAGAGGTATCGATGACCGTCGATCTGGGCATGCCCGCGGGCCCCGCCCCGGTGCTCGCGGAGCGGCGCAAGACTCGCCAGTTGCAGGTCGGACCGGTCGGAGTGGGCAGCGAGAGCCCCATCTCCGTGCAGACCATGACCACGACCGTCACCGCTGACGTCAACAGCACGCTGCAGCAGATCGCCGAACTCACCGCCGCGGGCTGCGACATCGTCCGGGTCGCGTGCCCGAGCGCCGACGACGCCGAAGCCCTGCCGGCCATCGCGAAGAAGTCGCAGATCCCGGTCATCGCCGACATTCACTTCCAGCCGAAGTACGTCTTCGCGGCGATCGAGGCGGGCTGCGCGGCGGTGCGCGTGAACCCCGGCAACATCAAGAAGTTCGACGACAAGGTCAAGGAGATCGCGCAGGCCGCCAAGGACCACGGCACGCCGATCCGGATCGGCGTCAACGCCGGTTCCCTCGACCCGCGCCTGATGGAGAAGTACGGCAAGGCCACCCCCGAGGCGCTGGCCGAGTCGGCGCTGTGGGAAGCGGGCCTGTTCGCCGAGCACGACTTCCACGACATCAAGATCTCGGTGAAGCACAACGACCCGGTGGTCATGGTGCGCGCCTACGAGATCCTCGCCGAGCAGTGCGACTACCCGCTGCACCTCGGTGTCACCGAGGCCGGCCCGGCCTTCCAGGGCACCATCAAGTCGGCGACCGCCTTCGGCGCGCTGCTGCGCCAGGGCATCGGCGACACGATCCGCGTCTCCCTGTCGGCCCCGCCGGTCGAGGAGATCAAGGTCGGTGCCCAGATCCTGCAGTCGCTGAACCTGCGGCCGCGCAAGCTGGAGATCGTCTCCTGCCCGTCCTGCGGACGCGCCCAGGTCGACGTCTACAAGCTCGCCGACGAGGTCACCGCCGGTCTGGAGGGCATGGAGGTGCCGCTGCGCGTCGCGGTCATGGGCTGCGTCGTCAACGGCCCCGGTGAGGCCCGCGAGGCCGACCTGGGCGTGGCCTCCGGCAACGGCAAGGGCCAGATCTTCGTCAAGGGCGAGGTCATCAAGACCGTGCCCGAGCACCAGATCGTCGAGACCCTGATCGAGGAGGCCATGCGCATCGCCGAGGACATGGGCGAGACCGTGGAGGAGGGCGCGAGCCCGACCGTCACCGTCAGCTGACTCCCGCACCGATCAGCCGTCCGGACGCGCTCCGGGCGGCTGATCCGTTTCCACGGCGTTTCCGCTGCTCCGAACGGGTGAGCGCGGTCGTGCCGGATGTGGTGGATCTCCACCGGTCAGCCGTTCGCGTGGCATTTCTGGCAGTCTTGGCTGGTGCTCAAGGTTGCCGGTGCCCGCCTGCTGGAGGAACGCGACGCGAACCTGGTCCGCTCCGTGCTGGACTCCGCGCCCGTCGCCGCCTGCATGGTCGCCGCGCGCGTCGAGGAGGCCGGGGTGCATCCGCTGCGCCTCGGCGGCGAGCTCTGGGGCCACGGAACCCGGCTGACCGGCATGTGCTTCTCCGGGGCGAACCTGGTCCCGCTGCGCGGTGGCGCGGACGCGATGCGGGCGTTCGCCGACCGCGCGCTGCGCCGCCGCCGGGTGTGCTCCTCGCTGGTCGGGCCCGCCGAGCAGGTGCTGATGCTGTGGGACGAGGTCGAGGCCCAGTGGGGGCCCGCCCGGGAGGTCCGCGCGGAGCAGCCGCTCATGGTGCTCTCCGAGCGCCCCCGCGTGCAGCCCGACCCGCTGGTCCGCCCGGTGCGGCTGGAGGAGCTGGAGCGCTACCTGCCGGCCGCGGTGGCCATGTTCACCGAGGAGGTCGGCGTCGACCCCTCCACCGACGGCGGTGGTGCGGGCTACCGGGCGCGGGTGGCCGATCTCATCACCTCCGGGCGGGCGTTCGCGCGCTTCGAGGACGGCGAGGTCGTGTTCAAGGCCGAGATCGGGGCGCTGTCGTCGACGGTCGGCCAGATCCAGGGCGTCTGGGTGCACCCGGACCGCCGCAGCACGGGCCTTGGCACCGCGGGCACCGCGGCGGTCGCCGACCGGCTGGTGCGGGGGCTGGGGCGGACCGCGAGCCTGTACGTCAACGATTTCAACGTCGCCGCCCGGGCCGCTTACGAGAAGGTCGGCTTCCGCCGGGTCGGGGAGTTCGCGACCGTCCTGCTGTGACCTGAACCGGACGTCCCCGTGACGGTTTTCGCCCGGTGTGCCGGAACCCGGATTCGGTGCCGCACAAAGGTTCGGCATACTCGCGGGCATGCTTGCCTCGCGGATCATGGTCGGGCTCACCGCACTGCTGCTGGTTCCAGTGGCGGGGTGCAGCACCGGACCATCCGAGAAGGACGTGGCCACCTCGTTCGTCAACGCCGTCGCCGCAGGTGACGCGGCGGGCGCGGCGGCCCAGACCAACAATCCCGACGCCGCGCGCCGCGGGCTGGAGCAGGCGCGCAAGACCCTCGCCCCGACCGCTTCGCACGCCGCTCTCGGCCAGGTCACCGAGAACGAGCAGGGCGCGTCGGCGAAGGTCGATCTCTCCTGGGACTTCGGCGAGGGCAAGGTCTGGCGCTACACCAGCACCGTGCAGCTCGTCGACGAGTCCGAGGGCTGGAAGGTGCTGTGGGCGCCGTCGGTGCTGCACCCCGACCTCAAGCCCGGTCAGACGCTCGCCTACAGCGAGGTGCTGCCCGCTCCCGGAGCCGTGACGGGATCCGAGGGCCGGCAGCTGATGGGGCCGGAGCCGGTGGTGACGGTCAGCCTCAACGGCCAGGAGGCCGGTGACGTGCCGGGCGTGGCCGGGAAGCTGGCCCAGGCGCTGAGCCCGATCGAACCGGCGATCACCCAGCAGTCCATCGTCGAGGGAGTCGGCAAGACCCCGCCCGGCCAGCCGTACCAGGTCGTCACGCTGCGGCAGGCCGACTACGACAAGGTGCGCGCGAGCATCTACGACCTGCCGGGCGTGCGGTTCCCGGCGCAGATGCGGCTGCTCGCCGCTGAGCGCGGCTACGCCTCCCAGGTGCTGGCGGGCGTGTCGAAGAAGGTCGACGAGCAGGTCAAGGCCAACGCCGGGTGGCAGGTGGCCATCACCGATGACAAGGGCACCGAGGTCCGCAAGCTGCACACCGTCGCCGAGAAGCCGGTCCCGCCGACCTCGGTGACGCTGTCGGACCGCACCCAGCGCGCCGCCGAGAAGGCGCTGGACCCGATCCCGCAGGCCGCGATGATCGTGGCGATGAAGCCCTCCAACGGCGAGGTGCTGGCGGTCGCGCAGAACGACCCGGCCGACGCGCAGGGTCCGATGGCGCTGTCCGGGCAGTACCCGCCGGGGTCGACGTTCAAGATGGTCACCGGCGCGGCCGCGCTGGAGTCGGGCAAGGTCCGCGCCGACACCCCGGTGGAGTGCCCGGCGAAGAAGGTCTTCGACGGCATGACCCTGCCCAACGACAAGGAGTTCGACCTGGGCCGGGTGCCGCTGCACACGGCGTTCGCCCAGTCCTGCAACACCACGTTCGCGCAGCTGTCGGTGGACCTGCCCGACGACGCGCTGCCGAAGGAGGCCAAGAAGTTCGGCCTGGGCGTGGACTTCGACATGCCCGGCGCGACGACGATCACCGGCAAGGTCACCAACGCCGAGACCGTCACCCAGCACGCGGCGAACGGCATCGGCCAGGGCAAGGTGCTGGCCAGCCCGTTCGGGATGGCGCTGGCCGCGGCGTCGGTGGCCAACGGCGGCATGCCGACGCCGACGCTGATGCGCGGCCAGGAGACCAAGGCCGACGCCACCCCGGAGAAGGTCTCGCCCGCGGCGCTGGACCAGCTCCGCTCGATGATGCGCGAGGTCGTCACCGGCGGGACGGCGCGCGGCCTGGCCGGGTCGGGCGAGGTCCGGGGCAAGACCGGTACCGCGCAGTTCGGCGACGGCACGCACTCGCACGGCTGGTTCGTCGGCTACCGCGACGACGTCGCGTTCGCGGTGCTCATCACCGACGCGGGCGCTTCGGGCCCGTCGGTCGACGCGGCGAAGAGGTTCCTCGGCGGCCTGTGACCGTTGGTCGCCCCTGAGGGTTGATCATCGCGACGCCGCCCGGTTCTCGGAGAGCCGGGCGGCGTCGTCGTTCTCCCGCCCGGCACCGCCGTGCGGGGAAACGCGGTCGCTTCACGTGATTGGGTGATCACTTAGGGTCAGTTGGGTGCTAGGTTGTAGCCCATCGAGCGCAGCAGCGGGGTCTCGTTGCTGTTCTCGGTGGGGTCGTCACCGGTTGAGCGCCACTGACGCGCGATCCGGCCGCCACGCTGCGTTGCGGCTGTGGGTGACGGCGGCCCGGTGTCCGGCCTGGTCCGGACGCGCATCGCGCCGCCGCTCCGCCGGCGGCGGGCATCCCCGACGAACCGTGCCGGCAACGCCTCCCCCGAAGGTCGCCGGCGCCGCCCAGGTGTGAACAGGAGTGGTTTTGATCTACTTCGATTCTTCCGCGCTGATCAAGATGATCGCCCCCGAACCGGAGAGCCAGGCGCTGAGCCAGTGGATCCGCGACCGCTGGGAGCAGCCGCGGGTGACCAGCGCGCTGTCCAAGGTCGACGTGCTGCGCAACTTCCGCGAGCAGGGCCCGGCGGCCGAGGACCTGGCCTCGATCGTGGTGTCGAAGCTCGACACGCTGCCGGTGCAGCAGGAGGTGCTCGACAGCGCCAGCGAGCTGCGCGCGGACCTCGGCCCGGTGGAGGCCATCCACCTCGCCTCGGCCTGCGGCATCCGCAACGAGCCGGTGACCTACGTCTCCTACGACCCGGCGCTGCTGGAAGCGGCCAAGGAAGCGGGCCTGGCCACCGCGTCCCCGGCCTGAGAGTCGTTCCGACCGCGTGGGCGGAGTTCCCGCTGAAACTTCGCCCACCCGCGGTTACCGCCCGGAGTCGGGTCCGGTGAGCGTGGTTAGAGTGGGGGCATGCCGGTTCGAGCCCCGTTGAAGCCAGGCGTTGCGACGCCGCGCCGCCAAGTCCCAGCGCACATCGAGCGTCCCGAGTACGTGGACAAACCGGCTCCCCGGCGCAACACCGACCCCGACGTGCAGCCGCCCGAGGTCATCGAGGCGATGCGGTACGCGAGCAAGATCGCGGCGCAGGCCCTGGCCGAGGCGGGCAAGGCGATCGAACCGGGTGTGACCACCGATTCCGTCGACGCCGTGGTGCACGAGTACCTGCTCGACCACGGTGCGTACCCGTCGACGCTGGGTTACCGGGGCTTCCAGAAGTCCTGCTGCACCTCGATCAACGAGGTGATCTGCCACGGCATCCCGGACTCGACGATCATCGAGGACGGCGACATCGTCAACGTCGACGTCACCGGCTTCATCGGCGGCGTGCACGGCGACACGAACGCGACGTTCCTGGCGGGCGACGTCTCCGAGGAGGCCCGCCTGCTGGTCGAGCGCACCCACGAGGCGACGATGCGCGGCATCAAGGCCGCCAAGCCGGGCCGCCAGCTCAACGTGATCGGTCGCGTCATCGAGTCCTACGCCAAGCGCTTCGGCTACGGCGTGGTCCGCGACTTCACGGGCCACGGCATCGGCCGCTCGTTCCACAGCGGACTGGTGATCCTGCACTACGACGAGCCGTCGGTGCAGACCGTCCTCGAACCCGGCATGACCTTCACCATCGAGCCGATGATCACCCTCGGCACCCACGAGTACGACATGTGGGACGACGGCTGGACGGTCACCACCAAGGACAAGAGCTGGACCGCCCAGTTCGAGCACACCATCCTCATCACCGAAGACGGCAACGAGATCCTCACCCAACCCTGAGCCGACGGAGGGGGCGGTTCTCCCGGAACCGCCCCAACTGCTCCAGGGCGTTTCCCTAGGGTGACTGCCGTGCACACCGAACTGTGGGTTCCCAGCGACTCGGCGAAGATCGTCCGCTACCGCGAGGGCTTCGGCTGCGTGGGCGGCGGCGCTTTCATGGTCTTGGTGGGAAGCGCGTTCCTCTACATCGCTCTGCATCCTGATGAAGCGCTGAGAAGCCCGCCGTCTGTGGCTTCAGTGATCGGCTGGACCTTCACCGTGCTGGTCTTCGTTCCCGGCGTCCTGATGATCTTCGTCGGTTTCGTCATGGTCGCCAAGCCAGAGCGCGTCCACGTCGATGAACGCGGGATCTGGCTGCGTGACAACGGGAAGTTCGAGCTCGTCGCCTGGACCGAGATCAGCGCGCTGCAGGGCCGGCTGCCGCAACCCAAGGTCAAGGACGACCCGGACTCGAAGCCGATCCCGGCCGGGCTGCTGTTCCAGCCTGCCGACAGCGGATTCCTCTCTCGGCACCCGAAACTCGCAGCCCCCGAGCCCTCGGACTTCCCACGCTTGAAGCTCCCCAGCGAGCGAGCCGTCCAACGCCTAACCCGGGCGATCGCGGACGTCCGCCCGGACCTTCTCCGCTAGCGGTCGGAGCGGGCCCGGACGACGTCCACGGAGTCAGCGACCTGAACGTCGTTTCTCTTCTTTCACCTGTTCCCGGTGCGCCTTGACCTCGGCCCAACGCTGCCGACGGCGTTCCCGTTCTTCGAGCTCGTGCTGCTTCTTCGCGGCGCGCTCCCAATTGCTGCCGTGGATCTTCTCCCAGAATTTCCGCTGGCCCTCTTGCGTGAATCCCCAGACGACGGCCTTCGCGAAGAACCAGAGCATTGCCAGGAGCGCGGCGAAACCGACCACCACGGTGACAGCCAAGTTGACGCCGTCCGAGTAGCCGTCGGGCGACCGGTACACGCGGTTCTCAGACTTGCCGACCCGACCGCCGCTGAAGCCCCAGGTGATGCGTTCCTGCCGTCCGACGTCTTGAGGCTGGAGCACGTTCATGTCAACCACGTCGGTCCACGTCTCACCAGTTTTGTCGTCGCGGATCTGAGCGGTACATCCCCAGTGGTGCCCGAAGCCGCGGCGACTGATCGGGCCGTAGTCCTCGCACGATCTCGCAACGGCTGTCGCGTTGCTCCCGCCGGTTTTCGCCGGGAACGCGAAGATGACGGTGAGCGCGGTAAGCGCGATGAGCGCGACGATGGCGAACCCGATGAGCACGCGCAGGACGCGGACGAGCGGATTGTCCGATTTCCACACCGATATCGCCTACTTCTCTTCCTGCTGCTTCTCAACTTCGTCTTTGCCGTCGTCGAGCTTGGCCGACTCCTTGACCACCTCGTACCCGAACTTGTTGGCGCCGTTGTCGGGGCCCATGTCGACCGACGGCTTGAAAAGGTCCCCTTGTGCCCACGGCTTGTACTCGGCACCGCCGCTCTTGAACCCTTGCCAGGCGTCCTTGACGCCGCTGCCGGAGCCCTGCGCGCTCTCGCCGAGTTGCTGCAGCTTCTGGCCGTCGAAGGCCTTGTTCGCATTCGGATTGACGAGGCTGGCGCTCGGCGGGTTCGCAAGACCGGAGAAGAAGTCATCGACCTTGGTCTTCATCGCCTTGCCCGCCGAACCGAGCTTGTCGAGGTGCGTGGAGAGGTTCTTGAGGACGTCGGCCAGTTTCTGCATCCAGCCGGAGATCTTGTTCGCCCAGCTGATCGCCGTCTGCACCACCTCGGCAACCATGCCACCCGCCGCGATTCCTGCGGTGCACGCGGCCGCGAGCCCCCATTTGAGAACGATCGAGATGATCTCGCCGACAGCGCCGGCGATCATGTCGCGGACGATGCCGCGCACCGCGCCCACCACGGCGCCCGCTCCTTGAACGGCGCCCTTCATACCGTTGCAAGCCTCGCCGAGCGCGTCGATGGTCTTCGTGGTGTCAGCTCCGAGTTTGCGGTACGCATCCCCGGCCCTGCCTTCCCAACCAGTGGTGCTTTGGGCGGCCTGCCCGTACTCATTTCCGACGCCCTTGAGTTCTTCGCCGATGTTTCCCCAGCTGTCGGCCATGCCGGAGATCGCGTCAGGGTTCCCCATCAGGGCATCGAACGGTTCGCGCAGGAACGGCACGGTCTCGATCAACCAACCCACACCCCAGCTGGCAAGTGTGGCGAGCGGATCTGCAGCCAGCCCGACGGCATCCACACCTGCACCCAAGGCGTTAAGGCCGAGGGAATCCCAGTCGCCGTTCTGGATCGACTGCGCGATACCTACGACGTTCTCGACGCCACCAGCTCCACTGGCCGGGTTGGAGGTGTTCTTCTGCTCGGAGTCCTTGACTGATTCTTCAGCGGTTACGACCAGGTCATCCTTAGAAGTCAATCTTGATCCCCTCGATGATGGAGCTGTTCTCCTGGTCGGTGCGCTCGTACTCGGCGGCGGTCTCGTCGAGGGCCGTCTTGATCTGGTCCAGGGACTTACCGCCGGTCTCGATCACGGACTTCGTCACCTCGGCCTGGGCGATGCACTGCGCGGCCAGGAACTGGCCGAAGATGCCGAAGGCGTTGGTGTCCATCGTTGTTTCCGCTGCGCTGTGGGCGGTCTTGACGCGGTCGGCGAAGCCTTGGACCTGGTTGCTGTGCTGCTTGATCACCGGGACGTCGGCGCGGAATCCGTCGGTCATCGCAGGAAGCTCCCGTTGGAGTAGTCGTCATCGTCGTCGGGCGGGGTGGCGGGACGAGCGGGTGCCTGCGGCTGGTCCTCGTCCATGCCGTCGCCCGCGTAGCCGTGGGGGAGGCTGTTCTTGACGAAGTCGAGGGCGGCGCCGTCACCGACGAACTGCTGCATGACCTCGACCATCTGACCTGCGGCTTGGCGTTGGGCGTCGCGAACGCAGGCCATGATCGCGGTGGCGACCTGGTCCGGTTTCGGATGCTGGAAGCCGTTGCCGAAGCGGATGTCCTCGAGCACGCCGCTGCTGTTGACCCGTACGGTGATCTGCCCGTCGGGCGAGGTCGCGGACGCTCCGACCTGCGTGAGTTCCTGCTGGGCGCGGTCGGTGTCGGTCTTGATCTTCTGCAGCTTGGCGTTGTAGTCGCTCAGCCAGTCGTCAGGTGTGGTCATCGGAATCCGTGGGTCGGAGTGGTCGGGCCAACCGGGAGAGTAGTTGAGGCGATTCGTCCCGTGTCCGGGTTTCGGGGGTTGGTCCCCGTGCCAGGTGCATGGGGTAGGAACGTGGTTGTGAATGCGCTGTTGGTCGCTGGGACGACGTCGGATGCTGGGAAGAGCGTGGTGACCGCTGGGATCTGCCGGTGGCTGGCCCGGTCCGGGGCTCGCGTGGCGCCGTTCAAGGCGCAGAACATGTCGAACAACTCCGTCGTCACGCCCGACGGCGGGGAGATCGGGCGGGCGCAGGCGGTGCAGGCCGCGGCGTGCGGGATCGAGCCCTCGGTGCGGTTCAACCCGGTGCTGCTCAAGCCCGGCAGCGACCGGCAGTCGCAGGTCGTGGTGCTGGGGCGGGTCGCCGGTGAGGTGACCGCGATGTCCTACCGGGAGCGCAAGGCAGCGCTGCTGGAAACCGTCTCGTCCACTTTGGATGATCTGCGGCGCGACTACGACCACGTGATCTGCGAAGGGGCCGGGTCGCCCGCGGAGATCAACCTGCGGGCCAGCGACATCGCCAACATGGGGCTCGCGCAGGCCGCGCGGCTGCCGGTGGTCGTCGTCGGCGACATCGACCGGGGCGGCGTGTTCGCGCAGCTCTTCGGCACCCTGTCGCTGCTCGACGCCGCCGATCAGGCGCTGGTCGCCGGATTCGTGATCAACAAGTTCCGCGGCGACCCCGAGCTGCTGCGGCCGGGCCTGGACCAGCTGCGGGCGCTGACCGGGCGGCCCGTGCACGGAGTGCTGCCGTGGGCCGAGGACCTGTGGCTCGACGCCGAGGACTCGCTGTCCTACGTCGCCGACGGCGTCGTGGGCCGACCGGCACCGCCGCGCGGCGGGCAGTGGCTGCGGGTCGCCGTGCCCCGTCTGCCCCGGATCTCCAACGCCACCGACGTCGAGGCGCTCGCCGCCGAACCCGGCGTGGCCGTGCGGTTCGTGACCGAGCCGTCGAGGCTGTCCGACGCCGACCTGGTGGTGCTGCCCGGATCGAAGGCGACCGTCGCCGACCTGGCCTGGTTGCGGGAGACCGGGCTGGCCGAAGCGATCCGCGAGCACGCGCGCGCCGGACTGCCGGTCGCCGGGATCTGCGGCGGGTTCCAAATGCTGTCCCAGCGCATCCACGACGAGGTCGAGTCCCGCACCGGCGCGGTCGACGGCCTCGGCCTGCTCGACCTGGAGATCGACTTCGCGCCGGACAAGACCCTGGCCACACCGCGCGGTGCCGCCTTCGGCGAGGCCGTCGCGGGGTACGAGATCCACCACGGCGTCGCGGTCCGGCGCGGCGACCTGCCGCCGCTGGTGACCCTGCCCGACGGTGAAGGGGAGGGCGGCATCTCGGGTCCCGTCCTGGGCACGCACTGGCACGGCCTGTTCGAGAACGACGCGTTCCGCCGCGAGTTCTTGACCTGGGCGGCGCTGCGCGCCGGACGCGACGGGTTCCGGGCGGCCGAGGACACGGTCTTCGCGGACATCCGCGCCGCCCAGCTCGACCTGCTCGGCGATCTCGTCGCCCGGCACCTCGACACCGACGCGCTGCGCAGGCTCCTCGACGACGGCCCGCCGAAGGGGCTGCCGCAGGTGCGCGCTTCACTGGGCCAGATGTCGCGTTCGTCTGTTTCGGGCTAGGTAGAACTGCCCACACCACTACTCGAAATGGTCTCAACATCCGTGTGATGCGGGTAACTTGTCGGCATGGCTGTTGAGTTTTCCGTGGACGAAGCCCGCGAGCGGCTGACCGAGCTGATCGACCGCGCCGAGGCCGGCGAGCACGTCGTGATCACGCGTTTCGGCGCGCCCGCCGTGTCGCTGGAGCCGTCACCCGTGCCCGCGCAGCGCGGCGGTGCCTTCGCCGCCGGCGTCGTCGCCGCCTCGTGGGTCGCCCCGCACGACGGCGGGAGCTTCGACGTGGGGACCGACTACTGGTCCGATCCGGGGACCGCGTGAGCGAGCGGCGCCGATGCTCCCGTCGAGCCGGATAGCCTCCGCCCATGCCCGCTGACGCCCCGACGATCCTCGCCACCAGCGGTGGTCTGCGCGCGGCGCAACGCCTGCCGTGGGAGGTCGCTCCGCTCACCCGGCACGCCGTCGACCTCGCCGGGACCAGCGGCCGCGCGCCGCGCGTGTGCCTGCTGGCCACCGCCGTCGGCGACGATCCGAAGACGATCAGCACCTTCTACGCCAACGCGGCCGCCGAGGGGTGGCAGGCCAGTCACCTGGCGCTGTTCCCGATGCCGAACCTGGCCGAGGTGCGGGAACACCTGCTGAGCAGGGACGTCGTGTGGGTGTGGGGCGGCAGCGTCGCCGGGCTGCTGGCGATGTGGCGGCTGCACGGGCTCGACGAGATCTTCCGCGAGGCGTGGCAGGCGGGGGTGGTGCTCACCGGGGTGTCGGCCGGATCGATCTGCTGGCACATCGGCGGCACCACCGACTCGTTCGGCCCCGACCTGCGGCCGATCACCGACGGGCTCGGCCTGCTGCCGCACTCCAACGGCGTGCACTACGACAGCGAGCCGCAGCGGCGCCCGCTGTTCCAGCGGCTCATCGCCGAGGGCGCGCTGCCGCCCGGCTACGCCACCGACGACGGGGCCGGTCTGCTCTACCGGGGCACCGAGCTCGTCGAAGCGCTCGCCGAAAGGGGCCGGGCCGGGGCCTACCGGGTCGACCGCGGGCCCGACGGGACCGCGGTCGAAACCCCGCTTGACGTGCGACGACTCAGCTGAGCGGCAGGTTCAGCCCAGGGGAAGGTTCAGGAGGGCGTTCTCCAGCAGCTCCGGCATCGCCGGGTGGATCCAGTACTGGCCGCGCGCCATGCTGCGCGCGTCCAGACCGAAGTGCATCGCCTGGATGATCGGCTGCAGCAGCGTCGGCGCCTGCGGGCCGATGATGTGCGCGCCGATCAGCAGCCCGCTGCTCGGGTCGGCCAGCAGCTTGGCGAAACCGGTCGTGTCCTCCATCGCCCAGCCGTAGGCGATGCCCGCGTAGTCCTGGGTGGAGGTCACGTAGTCGACGCCCTTGTCCCGGGCCTCCTGCTCGGTGAGGCCGACCGAGGCGATCTGCGGACCCGAGAACACCGCGTGCGGCACGAAGCGGTGGTCGGAGGAGATCGGCGCGTCCGGGTGCAGCAGGTTGTGCTGCACGACGCGGGTCTCGTGGTTGGCGACGTGCTTGAGCTCGTGGTCGGAGCTGATGTCGCCGAGCGCCCACACGCCCTCCACCGAGGTGAGCTGGGTGTCGTCGACGGCGATCTTGCCGTCGTCGGTGAGCTCCAGGCCGCCCGCGGCCGCGTCGATCAGGTCCGCGTTGGGGGTGCGGCCCACCGCGACCAGCAGCTCCTCGGCCTCGACGGTCTCCTCGCCGTCCGGGCCCTCCAACTTCAGCCGGACCTGCCCGCCGACCTTCTCGGCGGCGACGACCTTGCGGTGGAGCCGCAGGTCCCAGCGCCCGTCGGCGATCTCCGTGAACCGGGCCGAGACGTCCTCGTCTTCGGCGCGCAGCACGCGGCCGGACCGGCCGATCATGGTGACCCGCACGCCGAGGGAGCTGAAGACGTGCGCGAACTCGGCGCCGATGAACCCGGTGCCCATGATGATCATGCTGCTGGGCAGCTCGTCCAGGCGCATCACGGTGTCGCTGGTGCGCACCTCCACCTGGTCCAGGCCCGGGACGGCCGGGATGACCGGGCGGCCGCCCGCGGCTACCACGAACCGGTCGGCGGTGATCGTCTCGGTGCCGTCGGCGGTCTGCACCGTGAGCTGCTTGACGTCGGTGAACCGGGCGTTGCCGGTCA
Source organism: Saccharopolyspora ipomoeae (assembly GCF_029952525.1). GTDB lineage: Bacteria > Actinomycetota > Actinomycetes > Mycobacteriales > Pseudonocardiaceae > Saccharopolyspora > Saccharopolyspora ipomoeae. Next base: position 214,733 of record NZ_JASAOF010000003.1, on the reverse strand, counting down.
GCAGCGTGACGTTGGGCGAGCCCTCCGCGCGGTACTGGCGACCTCCTTCGGAGATCGGGTCGATGCGCCCGAAGATCCGGTCCCGGATCTCCGGCCAGCGCACGCCCCGGCGCTCCAGGTCGACCCCCAGCCCGGCACCGGCGTCGGGGGCGCCGGCGATGTCCGCGGTGTGCACGAACATCTTCGTCGGGATGCAGCCGACGTTGAGGCAGGTGCCGCCGTAGGCGTCGTTCGGGCCGATTCCCTTCTCGACGATGGCCACGTTCCAGTCGGCGAACCGGTCGTCGAGGATCGAGTTGCCGGAGCCGGAGCCGATGATGACTAGGTCGAAGTGCCGCACGGTTCCATCCTGCCTCACGGGGTGCGGGCCGTCGCCGGTCCGCGGACGTCGGTCAGTTCCAACCCGGCGAGCCTGCCGGTGATTCCACGCGGATCTGTGATTCCGCGCTGGTTCCGGAGCGCGCCGAGCGCGTGCGCGGCGCACCACAGCACGCCGAGCGCTGCGCCGGGCGCACCGCGCACCAGCTCGCAGCCCGCCTGCAGCAGAGCGAGGCCACCGGTCCCCAGCGCCCAGCGCAGCACCACCGACCGCCGGTTCGGCGCTCGGACGCGCAGCAGCACGAGCCGCTGACCTGGTGTGCCGTCCGCGCGTAGGCTCGCGACCAGCAGGATCAGCGCGGGGGCGAGCCAGGTCGCGCCCACCTGCAGCAGCGGCGTGGCCACGACCCCGGACCAGCGCAGCACGGCACCGGTCGCGGTCGCGCAGACCGCGCCCAGCCACCACAGCAGGAGGCCGTCGCAGCTCATCCCCAGCAGCCGTCGCCCGGCCGTCACCGGACGTGGCGCTTCGGCCGGTCCCGTGACGGGGGAGGGGCGAGGCAGCAGCGGGACCAGCAGGCCGCCGAGCGCCGCGCCGAGGGTGTTGGCGAGGACGTCGTCGACGTCGAACACCCGCACCGGGCACGGGAAGCGGAACCACAGCCCGGTCAGCTGGGTGACCTCGATGAACACCGACAGGCCCGCCCCGGCCAGCACGGCCACCGGTGGTGCCCGCCGCAGCAGCGCGCCCAGCGGGACGAACAGCACGACGTTGCAGGCGAACTGCCCGAACCCGACCGCGCTGGACAGCCCCGCCAGCGGTCGCAGCTGCGCCGCGAAGCAGGTCGTCCCCGCGGGCGGCAGCACGTAGCAGGCCAGCGCGATGGCGTAGAGCAGCGCCGCGAAGCGCAGCACGGCCTCGCCCGCGCGCAGCTCGCCGTGCCGCCGGTGCTGACCGGCGACGAACGACGGGAACAGCAGCGCGGCGACACCGGTCGCGATCACGACGGCGGCGGACCCCGGCAGCAGACTCATCTCTCGCACCTCCCCCACTTGTAAAGAGGCGCGAACCCCCTCCGGAAATACATCTCGAACGGGTGAAAACGACGTCGAGCCCGCCCGGAGCGTTCCGGGCGGGCTCGACGAGGACCGGCCTCAGTGCTGGTAGGTGGGGGTGATGACGGCGCGACCGACGGTGTGGAAGGCCAGGTTGAAGCTGACCACCGCCGCCGAGGCGTTCTCGTCCACGCCCAGCTTGTCGGTGTCGACCGCGTGCACCACGAAGTAGTAGCGGTGCGGCCGGTCACCGGGCGGCGGAGCGGCTCCGCCGAAGGCGCGCTCGCCCATGTCGTTGGAGACGTGGAACGAACCGGCTGGGATGTTCTGGCCGCTGCGGTTGCCCGCGTCGGTGGCCAGCTCGGTGACGTCGGCCGGGACGTCGACCAGGATCCAGTGCCAGAAACCGCCCGGGATCGGCGCGTCCGGGTCGAAGCAGGTGACCACGAAGCTCTTCGCGGTCTCCGGGAACCCCGACCAGCTCAGCTGCGGCGAGAGGTTCTGACCGTCCGCTCCCATGCCGTCGAAGGCCTGGGCCTTCGACATCGCCCGGCCGTCGGCCACGTCGCTGGAGGTGACGGTGAACTCGGGGACCGCGGGCAGGAACGAGTACGGATCAGGATCGATCGGGCGCTCCAGACTCATGCGAGCATCCTCCTTTTCCTGTGGCTAGGGGGTGATCGTCGGCGATCACCGGGCCCAGCCTAGGAGAACCCACGCGGGCCGAGCGCGCCGGATCTATCGGCTTCGTTGCGCGATGCGCAATGGGGAGTGTGCATCCTGCATCGCGGTGTGGCTAAGCTGTCGCCCGACCCAGTGATGAACGGGAGGACACGTGGTGCAGCCGGGCAACGAGGCCGAGGTGTTGTGCCTGGGCGAGACGATGTCGCTGGTCGCTCCGGCCGCCCCGGCGCCGCTCGAACGAGCCCCCTCCTTCACGCTCTCCGCCGGGGGAGCCGAGTCCAACGTGGCCGTGCACCTGGCCTCGCTCGGGCACCGCGCGCAGTGGGCCGGCCGCGTCGGCGACGACCCGCTCGGACGCCGCCTGGTCGCCTCGATCGCCGCCGCCGGAGTCGACACCGGCCTGGTGGAGGTGCGCGCCGACGCGCCCACCGGCGTCTACTTCAAGGACCCCCGGCCCGAGGGCACCCGCGTGCACTACTACCGCGCGGGTTCGGCCGCCTCCACGATGGATGAGGACTTCCTCGCCGACGAGGTCGTCGACGCCGCGCGCGTCCTGCACATCAGCGGCATCACCCCGGCCCTGTCGGAGGGCTGCGACCGGCTGATCCGGCGGTTGCTGACCCGGCCGCGCCGCGCCCCGATCTCCTTCGACGTCAACCACCGGCCCGCGCTGTGGTCGGCCCGCCGGGCCGCCCCGGTCCTCGCCGAGCTCGCCCAGCTCGCCGACGTGGTCTTCGTCGGCCTCGACGAGGCCGCCGCCCTGTGGGGCGTGAAGACCGCCGATGACGTGCGGGAACTCCTCGACGGACCGGTCACGGTCGTGGTCAAGGACGGTGCCGAGGCGGCCTACGCGCTCGGCGAGCGCAACACCGTCGTGCCCGCGCCGACCGTCGAGGTCGTCGAACCGGTCGGGGCCGGGGACGCCTTCGCCGCCGGGTTCCTCTCCGGCGTGCTGCGCGGCGAGGACGACCAGCGCTGCCTGCGCCGCGGCCACCTGCTGGCCGCGCACAGCCTGCGCAGCACCGAGGACCACGCCGCCGCGCCGGACGCCGAGTCGCTGGAGCGCTGGCTGGGGCTCGACGAACAGCGCTGGGGCGCACTGCGATTCGACGGGAGCGAGTGAGAAGTGCCCTTCCTGGAAGACCTCTTCGCCCGGCCGGTGATGGCGATCCTGCGCGGAATGGACCCGCAGCGGACGGTCGAACTCGCCGAACGCGCCTGGGACCTGGGCATCGACGCCGTCGAGGTGCCGATCGAGACGCCGAAGGCCGAACCGTCGCTGGCCGCCGCCGTGCGCGCCGGAGCCGAGCGCGGCCGTCCGGTCGGCGCGGGCACCATCGTCACCCCCGTGCAGCTGCGCACCGCCCGCGACCTGGGCGCGGCCTTCACCATCGCGCCCGGGCTCGACGCCGAGATCGTGCGGCTCAGCGCCGAACTCGACCTGCCGCACGTGCCCGGCGTCGCCACCCCCAGCGAGATCCAGCAGGCGCTGCGCCTCGGGTTGAGCTGGGTCAAGGCGTTCCCCGCCGCCGAGCTGGGCAGCAGCTGGTTCCGCGCGATGAAGGGCCCGTTCCCCGCGCTGCGCGTGGTCGCCACCGGCGGCATGAACGCCCGCAACGCCCCCGAGTTCCTGGCCGCGGGAGCCGACGTCGTCGCAGTCGGCTCGGCCCTGGAAGATGAAACCCAACTCCCCGCCCTCGCCGACCTCATGGAGAGGTAGGGGAAGTTTTCATGAAAACCTCCCCCAACCCCGGATGAGTGCGACGTGGAGTGGGGAACACCTGGTGGCGTTCTCCCACCTCACGGAGGGTCTCGTCGCGGGGTGGGGGAAGTTTTCATGAAAACCTCCCGGTGTCTGGGCGAGGGGAGGTTTTCATGAGAACCGTCCCCACAACTCGGTCGTGGTGGGGTCTCGGGAACGTCGTGTGATGGAGGAGAAGTCGTGAAGGTCCACGTTGGTCCGGTGTCGCAGCCCGATCTGGAGGCCGCCGTGGTGGCGGCGGGGGCCGAGCTGAGCTCCGCCGAGGACGCGAACGCGCTGGTGTGGTTCGGTGCTGAGCCGAACCGGTTCGCCGAGTACGACCGCCCGGGGCTGGAGTGGGTGCAGCTGCCCTCGGCCGGCATCGAGTCCTGGGTGGCCTCCGGGGTGCTGCGCGAGGACCTGACCTTCACCTCCGCCGCGGGCACCTTCGCCCAGACCGTCGCCGAGCACACCCTCGGCCTGATGCTGTCCGGCGCGCGGCAGCTCGCCGCGATGGCGCGGGCCACCACCTGGCAGCGTCCCGAGGGCATGCGCAGCCTCACCGGATCGACGGTCGGCATCATCGGGGCCGGTGGCATCGGCAAGGCGCTGATCGAGATGCTGCGCCCCTTCCAGGTGCGGGTGCTGGCGGTGAACCGCTCCGGCAAGCCGGTGCTGGGCGCCGAGCGGACCTGGCCCGCCGACGACGCCGACGGGACGCGGGAGCTGCTCGCCCAGTCGGACTTCGTCGTGGTCGCGGCACCGGCGACCTCGGCCACCTCGAAGCTCGTCGACGCCGCCGCGCTGGAGACCATGAAGTCCGACGCGTGGCTGATCAACATCGCGCGCGGCTCCCTGGTCGACACAGACGCGCTGGTCGAGGCCCTGGACGCGGGCCGCATCGGCGGTGCCGCGCTCGACGTCACCGACCCGGAGCCGCTGCTCGACGGCCACCCGCTGTTCGGCCACCCGCGCGCGCTGATCTCCCCGCACACGGCCAACCCGCCGCACCTGCAGATGCCGGCCCTGGCCCGCCGCGTCGAGGAGAACGTCCGCCGCCACATCGCAGGTCAGCCCCTCCTCGGGCTGGTCGACGTGACCGCCGGGTACTGAGCGGGGAACGAGATCTTTCTCGCGAAATCGCGCGGTGGGTGGTGAGGGGTCCCTCGATCGATAGGATGGCTTCGCCAGTACGGCGGTGACGTGGAGGAACCCGGTGTGAGGCCGGGGCGGTCGCGCCACTGTGACCGGGGAGCGGGCCCCTGGCAGCCACGGCCCTGACGGGCTGGAAGGCGGGGACCCCGCGAGGATCCGGGAGCCAGGAACTCCTGCCGCCGTGACCCCCGCCGGGGCGCGCACCCCGAGAGAGGATCACCGTGAGCGAGCCTGCCCGCGACGCCCGAGTTCTGCTGCTGTCCACTGCGGACACCGACCTGCTGGCCGCCCGCGCCGCCGAGGCCGACTACCGCGTCGCCAACCCCTCCCGGGTGGCCGCCGAGGACGTTCCCGCGCTGCTCGACGGCGTCGACGTCGTGGTCGTGCGCCTGCTCGGCGGCCGTCGCGCCTGGGAGGAGGGCCTGGACGCCGTGCTGGCCTCCGGCCTCCCGACCGTGGCGCTGGGCGGTGAGGCCACCCCGGACGCCGAGCTGATGACGCTGTCCACGGTGCCCGCCGGTGTGTCCACCCAGGCCCTGGCCTACCTGGTCGAAGGCGGTCCGGAGAACCTCGCGCAGCTGGCGAACTTCCTGTCCGACACCGTGCTGCTGACCGGTACCGGGTTCACCGAGCCGCAGTCGATGCCCGAGTTCGGGCTGCACGGCGAGCGCGCCCACGACCCGTCGAAGCCCACGATCGGCGTGGTCTTCTACCGGGCGCACGCCCTGTCGGGCAACACCGCCTTCGTCGACACCCTCGCCGACCAGGTCGAAGCCGCCGGGGCCAACGTCGTGCCGGTGTTCTGCGGTTCGCTGCGCGGCCTGTCCGACGCCGCCGGTCTGCGCGAGCTGCTGGCCGGCTGCGACACCCTGATCGCCACCGTCCTGGCCGCGGGCGGTGCCGTGGCCGCCGACGCCAGCGCGGGCGGCGACGAGGACTCCTGGGACGCGGGCGCGCTGGCCGAGCTCGACATCCCGGTGCTGCAGGGCCTGTGCCTGACGACCAGCCGCGCGGTGTGGGCCGACAGCGACGCCGCGCTGTCGCCGATGGACGCCGCGATGCAGGTCGCGGTGCCGGAGTTCGACGGCCGGTTGATCAGCGTCCCGTTCTCCTTCAAGGAGGAGGGCCCGGAGGGCATCCCGGTCTACGTCGCCGACGCCGAGCGCGCGGCGCGGGTGGCCTCCACCGCGGTGTCGCTGGCGCGGCTGCGGCACGTCGACAACTCCGCCAAGCGCCTCGGCGTCGTGCTCTCGTCCTACCCGACCAAGCACTCCCGCGTCGGCAACGCCGTCGGCCTGGACACCCCGGCCTCCGCGGTGGTGCTGCTGCGCGCGCTGGAGGCCGCGGGCTACGACCTCGGCGGGCTGGACGTGGCCGGCCTGGACGGCGACACCCTCATCCACCGGCTCATCTCCGCAGGTGGGCACGACGTGGAGTGGCTGACCGAGGAGCAGATGGCCGAGGCCGCGATCCGCGTCCCGGCGCCGCGCTACCGCGAGTGGTTCGACGCGCTGCCCGAGGAGCTGCGCGCGTCGATGACCGAGCACTGGGGCGCCCCGCCCGGCAGCCTCTACGTCGACGACGAGGGCTACCTCTACGTCGCCGCGCTGCGCTTCGGCAACGTGGTGATCCTGATCCAGCCGCCGCGCGGGTTCGGCGAGAACCCGATCGCGATCTACCACGACCCGGACCTGCCGCCGTCGCACCAGTACCTGGCCGCCTACCGCTGGCTGGACGAGGAGTTCGGCGCCGACGCGGTGATCCACCTCGGCAAGCACGGCACCCTGGAGTGGCTGCCCGGCAAGGGCCTGGGCCTGGCCGCGGACTGCGCGCCGGACGCGGTGCTGGGCGACATGCCGTTCGTCTACCCGTTCATCGTCAACGACCCGGGCGAGGGCACGCAGGCCAAGCGGCGCGGCCACGCGACCGTGGTCGACCACATGATCCCGCCGATGGCGCGCGCCGACGCATACGGCGACATCGCCAAGCTGGAGCAGCTGCTCGACGAGTACGCCCTGGTCACGGACCTGGACCCGGAGAAGAAGCCGGCGCTGCGCAACCAGATCTGGGAGCTGATCACCCACGCCGAGCTGCACCACGACCTGCACCAGGAGGGTCAGCCTGACGAGGAGTCCTTCGACGACTTCGTGATGCACGTCGACGGCTACCTGTGCGAGATCAAGGACGTGCAGATCCGCGACGGTCTGCACATCCTCGGCCGCGCGCCGCGCGACGAGGAGCTGGTCAACGACGTGCTGGCGATCCTGCGCGCCAAGCAGGTCTTCGGCGGCACGGTCGGCGCGCTGCCCGGCCTGCGCTCCGCGCTGTCGGGCCACTTCGGACTCGACGAGCAGGCGCTGCTGGCCGAACCCGGTGCGCGCGCGGACGTCCCGGCCGAGCTGACGAAGCTCGTCGAGGGCCCGTCGGCCTCGGCGTCGGACGCGGTGGACCTGCTGGAGTCGTTGGCGCGCAGGCTCGTCGAGGCGCTCGCCGACACCGGCTGGGACGCCGAGCGGGCCGAGGAGGTCGTCACCGGCGTGATCGGCGCCGAGATCGCCGACGTCGGCCGCATCCTGCGGTTCGCCTGCGCCGAGCTGGTGCCGCGGCTGGCGCGCACCACCGACGAGGTCGACAACGTGCTGCACGCGCTCGACGGCGGTTTCGTGCCCGCTGGGCCGTCCGGGTCGCCGACCCGCGGTCTGATCTCGGTGCTGCCGACCGGCCGCAACTTCTACTCGGTGGACCCCAAGGCCATCCCGTCCCGCAACGCCTTCGACGTCGGCTCCGCGCTGGCCGAGTCGCTGATCGCCCGGCACGTCGCCGACACCGGGGAGAACCCGCGCTCGGTCGGCCTGACCGTGTGGGGCACCTCGGCGATGCGGACCCAGGGCGACGACATCGCCGAGATCCTGTGGCTGCTGGGCTGCCGCCCGAAGTGGGACGACGCGTCCCGGCGGGTCACCGGCTTCGAGGTCGTCCCGGTCGCCGAGCTGGGGCGCCCGCGCATCGACGTGGTGGTGCGCATCTCCGGCTTCTTCCGCGACGCGTTCCCGCACGTGGTGTCGCTGATCGACGACGCGGTGCAGACCGTGGCCGTCCTCGACGAGCCCGACGAGGACAACTACGTCGCCGCCCACTACCGCGCCGACAGGGCCGAGCACGGCGACGACCGCCGGGCCTCGACCCGCATCTTCGGCTCGAAGCCGGGCGCCTACGGTGCCGGTCTGCTGCCGCTGATCGACGCCCGCAACTGGCGCAGCGACGCCGACCTCGCCGAGGTCTACGCGACCTGGGGCGGCTACGCCTACGGGCGGGGCCTGGACGGGCGCGAGGCGCGCGGCGACATGGAGACGGCGTTCAAGCGCATCCAGGTGGCGGCCAAGAACGTCGACACCCGCGAGCACGACATCGCCGACTCCGACGACTACTTCCAGTACCACGGCGGCATGGTCGCGATGGTGCGCTCGCTGTCCGGGCAGAATCCGGCCGCCTACGTGGGTGACTCGGCGGTGCCGCACGCGGTCAAGACGCGGACGCTGGGCGAGGAGACCAAGCGGGTCTTCCGGGCCCGGGTGGTCAACCCGAAGTGGATCTCGGCGATGCAGCGCCACGGCTACAAGGGCGCGTTCGAGCTCGCGGCGACCGTGGACTACCTGTTCGGCTTCGACGCCACCGCCGGGGTCGTCGACGACTGGATGTACACCAAGCTGGCCGAGTCCTACGTCTTCGACGAGCAGGTGCAGCAGTTCCTGCGCAACTCCAACCCGTGGGCGCTGCGCGGCATGACCGAGCGCCTGCTGGAGGCCGCCGACCGGGGCCTGTGGGCCGAGCCGGACGAGCAGGTCCTCGACGACCTGCGGTCGGTGTACCTGGAGTTGGAAGGCCAGCTGGAGGACTGATCGTCGGCCCGGGACCGGGGCGCCGGTCCCGGGCGGAATGTACCTTCTCCTGTCTCTCCACAGTGGACTGAGGTGGTGGGCCGTTCGAGTGGAAAGTCCCGCAGAATTCCACTCGTTCGTGTTGTGCTCCCGGTCGAGGTGTATCTGACAGGGGGTTCATCTCCTCTTACTCGTGGACACTTTGGACGAGCCGGAGCGGCGGTCGGACGGCCGCCGGGGAGGTTCCGGGGGAGGAGACGAACCATGTCGGACACGAAATTCGGGGCGCGGGCGGCGGCCGGAACGCTCGCGGCGATGAGCCTGCTCGGCGGGCTGCTGACGACCAGCGCGCACGCCTCCGAGCAGGGCGCGGCCGCACCGCCGATCGTCGGCGGGCAGCAGGCCCCGATCGCCGACCACCCGTGGGTGGTCTTCCTGGCCGACAACCAGGGCAACCAGTTCTGCGGCGGCACGATCGGCGCGGCCAACAAGGTCATCACCGCCGCTCACTGCGTCGAGGGCGAGCAGCCCACGGCGGTCAAGGTCGTCGCGGGCCGGGAGGACAAGTCCACCACCGAGGGCGTCGAAGCCGCGGTCACCGACATCTGGGTGCACCCCGGCTACCAGGACGCCAACACCGGCTCCGACGTCGCGGTGCTGACCCTCGACCAGGAACTGCCCCAGGCCCCGCTGCCGGTCGCCACGCCGGAGGACACCGCCGCCTACGAGCCGGGCAAGATGGCCGCCGTGCTCGGCTGGGGCGCCACCTCCGAGGGCGGCGACGCCTCCGAGACCCTGCAGAAGGCCGAGGTGCCGCTGACCTCGGACGCCGACTGCAAGAAGGCTTACGAGCAGTACGACCCGAAGGCGATGGTCTGCGCCGGGTTCCCCGAAGGCGGCGTGGACAGCTGCCAGGGCGACTCCGGCGGCCCGCTGGTGGTCGACGGCAAGCTCGTCGGCATCGTCTCCACCGGCAACGGCTGCGCCCGGCCGGGAAACCCGGGCATCTACACCCGCACCGCCGCCTACCAGCCGGACATCCAGGCCCAGCTCACGGCGCAGCGCTGACCACCGGTCGTGCTGATCAAGCCGGGGTCAGCCGCAGTCCGGGGCCGAGTTCCCGGGCGAGGCCGGCGGCCAGCGTCCGGAAGGCCCGGACCTGCGGGTCCGGGTCACCGGCGCGGCTGACCAGCACGCTGTGCTCCCACGGCGCGTCGGCCACCGGCACGCACCGGGTGCCGGGCCACGGGTAGAAGCGCTCGAAGGACTCCAGCGCCGAACCCGCCCCGCGCCCGGCGGCCGCGGTGGCCAGCACCTCGTGCGGGGTGACGGCGTCGTCCCGACCGCGGCGCGGGGCTTCCCCGCCCCGCGCCGCGGTGAAGTACAGGTAGTCGGTGAACGGCCGCGGCGTGCGCTCGGGTAGCCGGATGAACGGCAGGTCGAGCACGTCGGCCAACCGCACCTCGGGCGCGTCGGCCAGTTCCCAGCGGGCCGAGACGACGACGATCCGCCGCTCGGTGGTGAGCACGTCGATCTCGACGCGCTCGTCCTCCGGCGCCGGGCGCACGAAGGCCACGTCCACCCGGTGCTCCAGCAGCGCCGACACGTGCTCGGTGAAGTCCAGCGGCACCAGCCGCAGGTCGATCTCGGGGTGGGCGGTCCGGAACGCCCGCACGGTCGCCGGGGTCAGCTCGGCCGAGCCGTGCCCCATCACGCCGACCCGCAGCACGCCCGGCTGCGCCGTCGCCGCCTCGGCGACGTCCTCGCGGGCGAGCTCGGCGGCGGCCAGGAGCGCTCGCGCGTGCCGCGCGAGCCGGTGCCCGGCGGGCGTCAACCGCACCGGCCCGCGCTCCAGCAACGGCACCCCGAAGTCCTGCTCCAGCTGCTTGACGTGCTCGGTCACGGTCGCCTTCGCCAGGAACAACCGCTCAGCGGCCCGCCCGAAGTGCCCCTCCTCGGCCACCGCGAGCAAAGTCTCCAACCGCCGAAACTCCATACGAGCAAGCTACGACCGCCGATACCCCAAAACCAGCGAAAGAGGCACGCATAACGACGAACCCCCGCAGCAGCGGAGTAAGTCGATCGTGTCATGGAAAGGGCTTGGGCCAGTGCGATAAGCTCGCCGCAGGAGCTCGGCATCGTGGGTGTCGGGCGAGTCGCAGGGGCAGGTGCACCCGGGGTAGACCGGGACCCTGCCTCTACGCATGTCAGGACCAGGTCAGCAGTCGGTCGTGACGGCGATTTCGTGAAGGCTTTCTCCCAGCAGCGGCTGATAATCGGCACGTCCCTCGTGCTGGGCGCGAACAGCTCCGGCGGCGATGTCAGCGGCCCACAACAGCGCTTCTCGCTTTCCCGGAATGTGGTCGATGTGGAAGACCGATCGGCGGGGTAAGCAGAATCGGGCGCCGCGGACGGTGTTGACATCGCGCTGATTCAGCTCGGGAGTCCGCGATTCCATGTGCAGTTCTGTTACTCCCAGGCCGTGGAGTTCGAGTGTGAGTTGGACCAGACACGCGGCCCGCGCACGCTCTTGGCGTCGTGCCGGGACCGGTGAGCCCACGGCCACGACGTAGAAGCCGTCGAGATCAGCGATGGTTTTGACGGCGTTGTGCCGCAGCTGTTGGTTCATCTCGTTCCAGTGCAGCTTCAGCGGAGCGCGTTTGCCTTGCAGAACGTGCATGGCGTCGCGGGCGGCATCTTCGGCGCCGGGTTCGAAGACGGCTGCGGCCAAAACGTAGAAACCGCCGAGTTCGGCTTCGCGGAACGATTCGTCGGCGAAGGCCTGAAGGCCGCCGGGTGATGGGGTGATCACTTGGGGAGCGTAGAACCGCGCTGGTCAGCTACCCATTTCGGCGACAGCGCAAGACGGAGGAGTGGACGATCAGTGAGTTTTGAGGATGGCGAGAAGCTCAGCGGCTTCGAAGCTGAGCCGATCGTGGAGAACCCGCGAACCGACGGTTCCCAACTGGAGGACGTGATGAGACGGATCGATTCCGTTCTCGACGAGGGGCTCGATCGATTCGCACGCGCCTTGGAGCGTCTTGGAGAGGCGTAGTCGTTCGGGAAAACCGAACGGTGGGGGCATTGGGGTGGTTCGGGGCCGTAGAACGTTAGGGGTGCGAAGCGTTTGGGTGCCTGCTGGTCTGTTGCTGATGGTGGCCGGGTGGGGTGCTAACCAGTTCTCGCCGTTGCTGGGGGCTTATCGGGGTGAGCTGGGGTTGAGCCCCTCGGCGGCGACCGGGTTGTTGGCGTTGTACGTCGTGGGGCTCGTGCCCGGGTTGCTGTTCGGGGGTCCGCTGGCGGACCGGCGGGGGCGCAGGCCGGTGGTGCTCTGGTCCATCGTGATCAACGCTGCGGCCACCGTCGCGCTGATGCTCGGGGCGCACGTCGTGCCGGGGCTGGTGATCGGCCGGTTGCTGGTGGGGGTGAGCACCGGGGCCGTGCTGGCCGCCGGGAGCGCGTGGGTGCGGGACCTGTCGCACCCGCCGTTCGGGACCGCGACCGAGGACGGGGCCGGTGCTCGTCGGGCCGGGGTGCTGCTGGCCGTCGGCTTCAGCGTGAGCGGGCTGGCCTCCGCGCTGGTCGCGACCTGGGGTCCGTTCCCGCTGGTCAGCGCCTACGTTCCGCACCTGCTGCTGTGCGCGGTGACGCTGCCGCTGGCGTGGCGCTGCCCGGAGACCCGCGTCGAGCACGAGGCCGGGGCGCCGCGCGGGCGGGGTGCGCGCGACCCGCGCTTCCTGCGGCGGGTGGCGCCGGTGGCGCCGTGGATCTTCCTGTGCCCGACCGTCGGTTTCGCGGTCCTTCCCGCGCAGGTCACCGCCCACGCGCCCGGCTTCGAGGTGCTCTACGCGGGCTTGTCGACGCTGTGCGCGCCGGGTTTCGGGGCGGTCGTGCAGCCGTGGGCGCGCCGGATCGCCCGCAACGGGGTGCGGGCCACGGCCGTGTTCGGGCTCCCGGCGATCGCCGCCGGGCTGGTGCTGGCGGCGATCGCGGCGTGGCAGGTGCAGCCGTGGCTGGGGCTGCTGGCCTCGCTGACGCTGGGCACCGGCTACGGCTTCGTGTCGACCTACTGCCTGACGATGGTCGGCCGGATCGCCGGGCCCGCCGAGCTGGCCGGGCTGACCGCGATCATGTGGGTGCTGGCCTACCTGGGCTTCTGCACGCCGTTCGTCATCAGCCTGCTCTCCGGGGTGGTGTCGGTGCCGGTCGTGCTGCTGGTGCTGGCCGGGCTCGCGCTGCTGACGCTGCTGTCAGCTCGCGACGAGGCCGATGGAGATGGTCACGAAGGCCGTCGCGCTCAGCGCGTCCAGCGACTTCGAGACTCGGGGGTTCTTTAGCCGGTCGGCGATCCCGGCGGCCGAGAGCACGATCGTCACCTCCCAGATCGCGGCGAGCAGCAGGAACACCGCGCCCAGCGCGACCAGCTGCAGCGCCGGTTGCGTCGAGGCGCCGACGAACTGCGGCAAGAACGCGAGGCTGAACAGCAGCATCTTCGGGTTGGTGAGGTTGCTGAGCAGTCCCCGCAGGTAGGGGTTGGCGTCCTCCGGCGGCGGCACGTCCAGCGAGCCGGTCTCGCGGCGGGTCAGCCAGTAGCCGCGCACGATCGTCGCCGCGAGGTAGAGCAGGTAGGCCGCGCCGACCCACTTCAGCGCCACCATGACGCCCGGCGCGCTGGTGATCAGCGCCCCCAGCCCGGAGATGACCAGCGCGACCTGCAGCGCGCTGGCGGTGTGGATGCCGGCCAGCGCCAGCAGCCCGGCCTTGCGGCCGTGGTTGAGCGATGTGCGCAGCAGAAGGAAGACGTCCACTCCCGGTGTGATGATCACGACGGCGCTCGCCAGCAGGAAGGCGGGCAACGGCGTCAGGTCCAGGAGCACGGCGGAGTCCTCTCCGAATCGGGCAGCAACCGCTGCTGCGTCGCTTGATCAGGTTCATCTCGTCATCCGGTCAGGCGAAATCGGCGGACGCCGGTGGTGGAGGGACCCCGGGCCCGCGTCGCCGCGGGATGGAGGCGCGCCGGTCGACGGCGACAAGCGCGAAAGGATTTGTTTCTGAATCCAAGTTTAACGAAATATTTTCCCGCGAACCTGTGAGTTGCGCCTCGTGATGTTTCGGTGTGCGGGTGATTACGGTGTGTCCGCTCCGCACGATCACCGCGACAGCTGGAGGCACCCGCATTGGGCCGCGACGACCACGGACCGATCGACAAGAACCGGGCGCTGCGCGCGCTCGCCCTCGCCGGAACCGTCACCGCGATGGCAGTCGGGAGCCCCGTCGCCCACGCCGGGCCGGCGATCACCGGCGACGACCAGCCGCAGTCCCGGATCCTCGGCGGATCCGGCGCCAGCACCGAGGACGCGCCGTGGGCAGTCGCGCTCACCGACCGCTACGGCAACCAGTACTGCGGCGGCACCCTCATCCGCGCCGGTGAGGTCATCACCGCCGCGCACTGCGCGCACGACCCGCTCACCGGGGCCGAGCGCTCCCCGAAGGACATCCGCGTGATCGCCGGGCGCACCGACCTGCGCAGCACCGAGGGCACCGAGGCCGAGGTCGACGAGGTGAAGGTGCACCCCGGCTACGAGGACTTCACCACCGGCGACGACCTCGCCGTGCTCGAACTCGCCACGCCGCTGCCGCAGCGCCCGCTGCCCGTCGTCGCCCCCGGCGACACCGAGCCGTACCAGCCGGGCACCTCGGCGCGCGTCTACGGCTGGGGCCGCACCAGCGAGGACGGGCCCGCCTCCGACACGCTGCGCTCCGTGGAGGTGCCCGTCGCCCCCGACGACTCCTGCCGCTCCGCCTACCCGACCTACGACCCGCGCAGCATGTTCTGCGCCGGTTACCCCGAAGGCGGCCGCGACGCGTGCGCGGGCGACTCCGGCGGCCCGATCGTCGCCGACGGCAGGCTCATCGGCGTGGTGTCCTACGGCACCGGCTGCGGCCGTCCCGGAACGCCCGGCGTCTACACCCGCCTGGCCAGCTACGCGCCGTGATGCGCGGCGAGTGGTCTGCACAACTCCCGGCGCCCGCGAATGCTGGGATCGGGGAAGCCCTGTGATATCCAGGTAAGGGTGACCCTTCAGCCGCTCGCGACAGCCGTGCAACGCGCCTACACCGCAGACCTCGACGCCTCGGACTTCTACCGGATGCTGCGGTTGCGCGTCGACGTCTTCGTGGTCGAGCAGGAGTGCCCGTACCCCGAGCTCGACGGCCGCGACCTGGAGGACTCGACCCGCCACTTCTGGGTCGACTCCGCCGACGACTACGTGCTCGGCTACCTCCGGCTGCTGGAGGACCCCGACGGCACCTACCGCATCGGCCGGGTCTGCACCGCCAAGAGCGCCCGCGGCCTCGGCATCGCCCGCAAGCTCATGCGCGCCGCCGTCGCCGAGGTGCAGAACTCGCCCGCGGTGCTGTCCGCCCAGACCTACGCCAAGGGCTTCTACGCGTCCTTCGGCTTCGTCGAGGTCGGCGACGAATACCTCGAAGACGGCATCCCGCACGTCGACATGCGCCGCGAACCCCGCCGAGCAAGCGTCACCGCCAGTCGCTGAGATCCTTTCAAGGAATTCCGTGGTCGTTTTGCGTGGCGGTGCGGGTGGCGGAACCTGAGCGCTTCCGTGGTCTCCGTGCGCCGCTCCTGATGTATGCCAATACACGGCGTCACGGCGTACTCGCCACGAAAGCGCTCAGAACCCGCGGCGGTGCCAGTTGCTGGCGTGGTGGAAGAGAATGCGGCTGCGCCGCATGCCATCAAACTGTGAGTTCCCGCGCTGGGCGGTTGGGTGCTTGATCTCCGTCTGGAACGATGTCGGTGAATCCGTTTGCAAGGGGTGTTGGCAGGAAGCCGGTGCGAGTCCGGCACGGTCGGCGCCACTGTGACCGAGGAGCGGACCTCCCGCGCGAGCCACCGGGGTGACCTGGGAAGGCCGGAGGGACGTGACGATCCGGGAGTCAGGACACTGCGGCCCCTTGTTCCCGACAGCGGGGCGTCCGCACCCCGAGGAAGGAACCACACCGGCATGTCCGCTGCCCCCCGCTTCCCCTTCTCCGCCGTGGTCGGCCACGACGACCTGCGGCTCGCGCTGCTGCTCAACGCGGTGCACCCGCGCATCGGCGGTGTCCTGGTGCGCGGCGAGAAGGGCACGGCCAAGTCGACCGTCGTGCGCGCCCTGGCGTCGCTGCTGCCCGCGCTCGACGTCGTCGACGACTGCCGCTTCGGCTGCGACCCCACCGCCCCCGACCCGCAGTGCCCGGACGCCCCGCACGGCGAGACCGCCACCCGCAAGCCCGCGCAGCTCGTCGAGCTTCCCGTCGGCGCCACCGAGGACCGGCTCATCGGCTCCCTGGACCTCGAACGCGCGCTCACCGAAGGCGTCCGCGCCTTCCAGCCCGGCCTGCTCGCCGGAGCCCACCGCGGCGTCCTCTACGTCGACGAGGTCAACCTGCTGCACGACCACCTCGTGGACCTGCTGCTCGACGCCGCCGCCATGGGCCGCGCGCACGTCGAGCGCGACGGCGTCTCCGTCTCGCACGCCGCGTCGTTCCTGCTCGTCGGCACCATGAACCCCGAGGAAGGCGAGCTGCGGCCGCAGCTGCTCGACCGCTTCGGCCTCACCGTGCAGGTCGCCGCCAGCCGCGAGGTCAGCACCCGCACCGAGGTCGTCCGCCGCAGGCTCGCCTTCGAAGCCGACCCCGCCGGGTTCGCCGCCCGGTGGGCCGACGCCGACGCCGAACTCGCCGAGCACATCCGCGCCGCCCGCGACCGCGTCGAGACCGTCGTGCTGCCCGACTCCGAACTGCGCCGGATCTCCGCGCTGTGCGCCGCCTTCGACGTCGACGGGATGCGCGCCGACCTCGTGCTCGCCCGCACCGCCGTCGCCCACGCCGCCTGGCGCGGCGCCGAGGCCGTCGCCGAGGAGGACGTCGAGGCCGCCGCCCGGCTCGCGCTGCCGCACCGGCGCCGCCGCGACCCGTTCGACGAGCCCGGCATGGCCGAGGACCAGCTCCAGCAGGCGATGTCCGACGCCGCCGAGCAGGCCGACGACCAGGCGCCGGAAGACCCCGACGACGACCCCGACGGAGGCGGCGACGGCGGCCCCGGTGGAGGCGGCGAACCCCAGGACGAGCCCACCGGACCGAACGGCGGCGGAGGCGGTGAGCAGCAGGAACAGCCCGGAGGTGGGGACTCCGAACGCTCCCCGGTCGGCGCCGGGCAGTCCTTCCGCGCCCGGCTGCTGGAAGTGCCCGGGCTCGGCGAAGGCGCGCCCGGACGCCGGTCCCGCGCCCGCTCCCGCAGCGGACGCACCACCCGCGCCACCACCGTCGACGGCCACGGCCTGCACGTCACCGCCACCCTCGCCGCCGCCGCGCCCCACCAGGCCGCGCGCGGTCGCAGCGGACCCGGTCTGGTCCTGCGCTCCGACGACGTCCGCCGGGCCCTGCGCGAAGGCCGCGAGGGCAACCTCGTGCTCTTCGCCGTCGACGCCTCCGGCTCCATGGCCGCCCGCGACCGGATGAGCGCCGTCAGCGGCGCCGTCCTGTCCCTGCTGCGCGACGCCTACCAGCGGCGCGACAAGGTCGGCGTGATCACCTTCCGCGGCGACAAGGCCGAACTCGCCCTGCCGCCCACCTCGTCCGTCGACATCGCCGCCGCCCGGCTGCGCAGCCTCCGCACCGGCGGACGCACACCGCTCGCCGACGGGCTGCTGCGCACCCAGCACGTCATCCGCACCGAAGCCACCCGCGACCCGCAGCGCCGGCCCCTCGTCGTGCTGCTCACCGACGGCAAGGCCACCGTCGGCGTCGGCGGGACCACCGGCACCAAGCAGGCCGTCGACGACTCCCTGCGCGCCGCCCGCGTCCTCGCGAGCACCGGAACCGCCTCCGTCGTCGTCGACTGCGAGAACGGTGCCGTCAAGCTCGGACTCGCGAACCAGCTGGCCACAGCCCTGGGCGGGCCCAGCCTGCGGCTCGAAGAGCTCTCCGCCGAGAACGTCGCCGGAGTCGTCCGGGCCGTCAGCGGTGACAGCGGGTTGGCGGCTTAGTCTCGTTTTGGTTACGAGATTCAACCCTGCGAGTACCGACCCTTCGGTCGGATTGGTACGGTGACGACCAGTCCACCTGACCCCCAGGGGTGGACCTCCAAAGTGCCCCGCGCTCCCAGCGACCCCCAGGCCGGTTGAGCGCGGGGCTCTTTTCTTGTTGTTCTTCGGGTCGTTTTGCTTGGCGGTGCGGGTAGGGGAACCTCAGACGCCGCCTGGCTACGGGATCCGAGGCTTATGTATGCCAATACACGGCACGTCGGCTGTCCTCCCCAGGCGACGTCTGAGAACCCCCGGCGGTGCCAGTTGCTCAGGTGGGGTAAGGAGAAAGCGCCTGCGGCGCTTGCCTGACGGTGTTCAGGCTGGTTGTGGGGTTTTCTTGTGCTTGTAGCGGTTTCTCGCGTAGGTGGCTGTGGCTACCAGGGGGATTGCTGCTGCTCCTGCTGTGGCGAAGAGGATCGTGTAGTTGCCTTGGTCCGCAAGGGGGCCCGCTGCTGCTGAGGCTGCTGCGCTGCCGAGGAAGAGGGCGCAGGCGAAGAGGGCCACCGCTGTTCCTCTCGCTTCCGGGGCGACCTCGGTGGCCCAGGCCTGGAGGGAGGAGTGCATGAAGGACCAGCCGCCGCCGAGCAGGAGGGCCGTGATGATCGTCGTGGTGAGGTTCGTGTCGAGGCTGACCAGGGCGTAGCCGACGACCATCTGGGTGCCGCCGATGGCGATCAGGCGGGAGACCGGGAGCTTCGAGTTGATCGCCTTGACGACGCGGGAGAAGACCAGGACGCCCACGCCGTAGGCGCCGGTGGCCAGGCCCGCGACCGCCACGTCCAGGCCCGCGCTGACCAGGGCCGATGCCAGGAACGTCATGGTGCCGAGCAGCACCGCGCCCTCCACGAAGACCAGGCCGAAGACCAGCAGGGCCCAGCGGTTGCGGAGCACGCCGCCGATGTGGGCACCCACACCGCCGGTGACCGCCGCCCGCTGCGGCTCCGGCAGTTTCCGCAGCAGCAGCGCGCAGATCGCCGCGAACACCGCCGGGACCGCGAAGACCACGCGCCAGTCCAGCCAGTGCGCCAGGACGCCACCCACCGCCATCGCCATCGCCGTGCCCAGCGCCTGAGCGGCCATCAGGTCCGACAGCGCGCCCTGCCTCCGCTCCTGGGAGACCGTGTCGCCGACGTAGGTCAGCGTCGTCGGAACCACCGCGCCCATGAACGCGCCCGCCAGCACCCGCGCCGCGATCAGCACCGGCAGCGACGGGGCGAACGTGGAGATCAGGCCGGTCGCGGCCGCCGCCAGCAGCGTCGCGCGCATGATCGGGATGCGGCCGAAGCGGTCCGACAGGATGCCCCACACCGGCTGCGACAGGCCGTAGGCCAGGAAGTAGCCGCTGGCCACCGTCACCGCCGAAGCCATCGGGACGTGCATGCTCAGCGCGATCAGCACCAGCATCGGGGTCACGGCGAACCGGTCGAAACTGCTGATGAACGAGGCTGTGGACAACACCAGAGGCGGTCTGGTGGGCATGCGGCGGCTCCTAGTTCTGGGACGCTCGTCCATCTTCACGCCTCGAACGCCGGATGCGGCGGTGAAGTTGCCCACCTCATGCGGGGCCGTGCGCTGGGGATGCTCTTGGTTAGGGTCAGTGCATGCCTCAGGGACAGCCTTCTTCCGTGCCAGCCGATGGACTGACCACTCGCCAGCGCCGCAACCGGCCGTTGGTCGTGGTGCACACCGGTGAGATGAAGGGCAAGTCCACCGCCGCGTTCGGGCTCGCGCTGCGCGGCTGGAACCAGGGCTGGGACATCGGCGTCTTCCAGTTCGTCAAGTCCGCCAAGTGGAAGGTCGGCGAGGAGTCCGCGTTCCGGGCGCTCGGCCGCCTGCACGACGAGACCGGCGAAGGCGGACCGGTCGAGTGGCACAAGATGGGCGAGGGCTGGTCCTGGACCCGCAAGAAGGGCACCGAGGAGGACCACGCCGCCGCCGCGCTCGAAGGCTGGCAGGAGATCGCCCGCCGCCTCGACGAGCAGCGCCACGGCCTCTACGTCCTCGACGAGTTCACCTACCCGCTGCACTGGGGCTGGGTCGACGTCGACGAGGTCGTCGCCAAGCTCCGCGAGCGCGAAGGCCACCAGCACGTCGTCATCACCGGCCGCTACGCGCCGCAGGCCCTCATCGACGCCGCCGACCTCGTGATGGAGACCGGCAAGGTCAAGCACCCGATGGACGCCGGGCAGAAGGGCCAGAAGGGCATCGAGTGGTGAACCCCGATCGGGTGGTCTTCGCCGCCCCGGCATCGGGGCAGGGCAAGACCACCGCGGTGACCGGCCTGCTCGGTGCGCTGCGCAGACGCGGTGACCGCGTCGCGCCCTTCAAGGTGGGCCCCGACTACATCGACCCCGGCTACCACCGGATCGCCGCCGGCCGGACCGCGCGCAACCTCGACCCCGTGCTGGTCGGCGCGGACCGCATCGCACCGCTGCTGCACCACGGGTCGGCCGGGGCCGACCTGTCCGTGGTGGAAGGCGTGATGGGCCTGTTCGACGGCCGCATAGGGGGTGACGAGGAGGTCGCCTTCGGCTCGACCGCGCACGTCTCGCAGCTCATCGACGCACCCGTGGTGCTCGTCGTCGACGCCAAGGGGCAGAGCCACAGCCTCGCCGCGCTGCTGCACGGCTTCCGCGCCTACCGGCCTCAGGTGCGGGTGGCCGGGGTGCTGCTCAACCGCGTCGGCTCGCCGCGTCACGAGGAGGTGCTGCGCACCGCCGCCGACAACGCGGGCTTACCGGTGCTCGGCGCCATCCCGCGCACCGACGACCTGGAGGTGCCCTCGCGGCACCTCGGCCTGGTGACCGCAGTCGAGCACGGCGCCGAAGCGCTGCGGGCCGTGGAGGCGATGACCGACGTCGTCGAGCGCTCGGTCGACCTCGACGCCGTCACCGCGCTCGCCCGCACCGCCGGTGACCTGCCCGGATCCGCCTGGGACCCGGCCGCCGAAGTCACCCCGCAGGGGCGACCGGTGGTCGCCGTGGCCGGCGGGCGCGCGTTCAGCTTCGGCTACGCCGAGCACGTCGAACTCCTCGAAGCCGCCGGGGCCGAGGTCGCGCTCGTCGACCCGCTGCGCGACGAGCGACTGCCCGAGAGCACCGCCGGACTCGTGCTGCCGGGCGGGTTCCCGGAGCAGCACGCCTCCGCGCTGTCGGCGAACACCGCGCTGCGCGACGAGATCCGCGCCTTCGCCGACTCCGGTGCCCCCGTGCACGCCGAGTGCGGCGGGCTGCTCTACCTCGGCGAATCCCTCGACGGCGAGCCGATGTGCGGGGCGCTGCCGGTGCGCGCGGCCATGTCGCCGCGGCTCACCCTCGGCTACCGCGACGCCGTCGCCGCGGGCGAATCCCCGCTGTTCGCCGAGGGGGCCCGCGTGAGCGGCCACGAATTCCACCGCACCGCAACCGAACCCGGCCACGGCGATCCGCCGGCCTGGTTCTGGCGCGGTCCCTCCGGCGCGCACCGCGAGGGATTCGTCCGCGGCGGGGTGCACGCCTCCTACCTGCACACCCACCCGGCCGGGAATCCCGGCGCGGTGGCCCGATTCGTCGAGAGGTGCCTGCGATGAGACTCGTCGGAGTCGGGGTCGGACCCGGCGATCCGGAGATGCTGACCCTGAAGGCGCTGCGCGAAATCCGCGACGCCGACACCGTGTACGTGCCCGTCCTCGCCCCCGAGGAGCAGGGGCGCGCCGAGGCGATCGTGCGCGCGCACCTGGGAGCGGACACCCGCGTCCAGCGGCTCGTGTTCGCGCTCGCCGACCCGGTCGACGGGCCGCAGGAACGCCGCCGCAGGCACTGGGACGACGCGGCCGAGACCGTCGCGAAGCGACTGCGTGATCAGGGCGGCACGGTGGCCTTCGCCACCTTGGGCGACCCCGCCGTGTACTCCACCTTCAGCTATCTGGCAGCGGCCGTCGCCGAGCTGTTGCCCGAGGTCGAGATCGCGACGGTGCCCGGGATCACCGCGATGCAGGCGACCGCGTCGCAGGCGGGCATCGCGCTCACCGAGGGCTCGGAACCACTCACCGTGATGCCGGTGCTGCGCGACGTCACCGCGCTGCGGGAGGCGTTGCGGTCGCGCGGTACGGTCGTTGCCTACAAAGGCGGGCGACGCCTGGGTGAGCTGCGCGACGCGATCGGCGAGAGCGGAGCTCTGGACCGCTCGGTCTACGCCGAGCACCTGGGCACGCCGGATGCGCGGGTACTACCGCTTGCTGAAGTGTCCGATGTGGACGATGCGCCTTACTTGTCGACAGTGGTAGTGCTGCCACCCCGAGGCGGAAGAGGAGAGCAATGGTGACTGGCCGGATCTCGTTCATCGGCGCCGGACCCGGCGCGGCCGACCTGATCACGGTCCGCGGCGCCAAGCGAATCGCCGAAGCCGACATCGTGGTCTGGGCCGCGAGCCTGGTCACGCCGGAGTGCGTGCAGGAGCACGCGCGCTCGGACGCCGAGCTCGTCGACTCCTCCCGGCTCACCCACGAGCAGGCGCTGGAGATCTACCGGCGCGCTGAGCGCGACAAGCTCAACGTCGCCCGCGTGCACTCCGGTGACCCCTCGCTGTGGGGCGCGGTGCAGGAGCAGTACGACTCCGCGATCAAGATGAACCTGGAAGTCGAGATCGTGCCCGGCGTCGCAGCGTTCTCCGCCGCCGCGGCGTCCATCGGCCGCGAGCTGACCGTCCCGGAGGTCGCCCAGTCGCTGGTGCTGACCCGCCTGGAGGGCGGCAAGACGCCGATGCCCGACGGCGAGAAGGTGCGCGAGTTCGCCAAGCACGGCACCACGATGGCGCTGTTCCTGTCCGCCGCGCGCACCGGCCAGCTGGTCGAGGAGCTGCGCGCGGGCGGCTACCCGGACGACACCCCGGTGCTGGTGGCCTACAAGGTGACCTGGCCGGACGAGCTGCTGGTGCGCAGCACGCTGGGTCAGCTGGAGGCCGACTGCAAGAAGCACAAGCTGTGGCGGCACACGCTGTTCATCATCGGCAAGGGCCTCACCGCCGGTGGCACGCGCTCGCACCTGTACCACGCCGGGCACTTCCACACCTTCCGCAAGGCCGACAAGGAGGCCCGCCGCGCGCTGCGCGCCGAGCGCTCCTCCCGCCGGGCCGACAAGCCGCAGGAGCCCGACCCGGCCCCGGCGAAGGCTGAGACCGCCCCGACGAAGGCCGAGACGGCGAAGGCCGACGTGGCCGCGGCGGACGCCGCCACGCAGCTCAAGGAGTCCGACGCGGCCTGGTGGGCCGTGCGCGACTGGCAGGAGACCGCGCGCGGCGCGGCGCGCTTCGGCGCGAACCGCTCCATCCCGATCCGCCAGGCCGACGAGTCGCAGTCCGAGCTGTTCACCGCGGAGGACGCGGCCGAACCGGAGCAGGCGGCTCCGGAAACCGCTGCGCCGCAGGCGGAATCGACCGTCACGACCACTCGCACGGCCGCCAAGACCGGTACCGCGCGCAAGTCGACCGGCACCGCGAAGTCCGGCACGACCAAGCGCAAGGCCCCGGCCAAGCCGGCGGCGAAGTCCAAACAGCCTGCCAAGCGCAAGCCCGCGGCGAAGCCGGATGAGCAGTCAGAGTGATCCGCAGCCGCCGCTGCGCGAGCCGGACCTCCCGCGCACCGCGAAGGTCCGGCCCAAGGCGCTGCGCACCGGTTTCACCACCGGTGCCTGCTCTGCGGCGGCGGCCAGGGCGGCGGCCGAGCTGCTGGTCACCGGCGAGCTCCCGGCCACCGTGGACATCGGTTTCCCGGACGGCAAGCGGCGGCGCTTCCCGGTCGACTCCGGCAGCGCCGAGCCCGCCACGGCCGTGGTGGTCAAGGACGCGGGCGACGATCCCGACGTCACGCACGGCGCGCGGCTGACGGTCACCGTGACGTCCCGCGAGGACGGCGAGGTCGTGCTGCACGGTGGCGAGGGCGTCGGCACCGTCACCAAACCCGGCCTGGGGCTGGAGGTCGGCGGCCCGGCGATCAACCCGGTGCCCCGGCAGATGATCACCGACTCGGTCCGCGAGGTGCTCGGCGAGCGCGGCGCGGACGTCACGATCACGGTGCCCGGCGGCGAGAAGATGGCCTACAAGACCACCAACCGGCGGTTGGGCATCTTCGGCGGCATCTCGATCCTCGGCACCACCGGCATCGTCCGGCCGTTCTCCACCGCGTCGTGGCGCTCCAGCGTCGAGCAGGCCGTGTCGGTGCTGTCCGCGCAGCGGGGCCGGGTGGCGGTGCTGTCCACCGGCGGGCGCACCGAGCGGGTCGCGATGCGGCTGCTGCCCGACGAACCCGAGGTCGCCTTCATCGAGGTCGGCGACTTCACCGGCGCCGCCGTGCGCCGGGCGGTGGAGCACGGGCTGGAGGAGGTCGTGTTCGTCGGCATGATCGGCAAGCTCACCAAGCTCGCCTCCGGCGTGGTGATGACGCACTACACGCGGTCCAAGGTGGACACCGGTCTGCTCGGTCGGCTGACGGCGGAGTTCGGCGGCAGCGAGCAGGACGTCGCCGAGGTCAGCGAGGCCGCCACGGCCCGCCGCGCGTACGAGGTGTGGCAGCGCGGTGACTTCTTCTCGGCGTGTGCGCACCGGTTGTGCGAGCTGGTGGCAGCAGTATTGGAGCGGTTCAGCGAGGAGTGCGGTCGCAGGCTGCGTGTTCGGGTCGCCATGGTCGACTTCGAGGGTGAGCACGTGGTCGCGGCCACCGAGGCGAGGTGGGTGACGTGGCAGTCACGGTGATCGGGGTCGACGGGGCAGCGCTGCCGCCGGGTGGCGCGGAGGTCCTGGAGCAGGCGCGGCTGGTCGTGGGAGGCAAGCGGCACCTGGACGCGCACGCGCCCGAGCACGCGAAGCGGCTCGAACTCGGACCGCTGGAACCGGCGCTCAACGCGCTGTCCTCGCTCTCCGGCGACGAGCAGGGCGTGGTGCTGGCCTCCGGTGACCCGGGCTTCTTCGGCGCGGTGCGCGCGCTGCGCGAGCGCGGCGTCCGGTGCGCGGTGCTGCCCGCGACGTCCAGCGTGCAGCGGCTGATGGCGCGCGCGGGCCGGTCCTGGGACGACGTCGTGGTGGTCAGCGCGCACGGGCGCGACCTGGGCGCGGCGATCAACGTCTGCCGGGCGCGCCCGGCGGTGGCGGTGCTGACCGCGCCGAAGTCGGGTCCGGCGCAGATCGCGTCCGGGCTGGCGGGCTGGCGGCGCACCATGATCGTCGGCGAGGACCTGGGCGGGCCGAACGAGTCGGTGGTGACCATCGACCCGGCCGACGCGGCCAAGCGCACCTGGTTCGAGCCGAACGTGGTGCTGTGCCTGGCCGATGCCGACGAGGTGCCGCAGCGCGGCTGGATGGCCGGTGGCGAGCCGGTCCCGCCCGCGACCGGGTGGGCCCTGTCCGAGGACGAGTTCTCGCACCGCGACGGCATGATCACCAAGGCCGAGGTGCGCGCCGTGGCGCTGGCCCGGCTGGCCCCGCGCCCGGGCGTGCTGGTCTGGGACGTCGGTGCGGGCTCGGGTTCGGTGGCCGTGGAGTGCGCCCGGATGGGCGCGGCGACCATCGCCGTCGAGTCCGACGAGGCGCAGGTGGTCCGGATGGTCACCAACGCCGCAGGTCACGGCGTGGACGTGCGGATCGAGGAGGGCAAGGCGCCGCAGGCGCTGCGCGAGCTGCCCAAGCCGGACGCGATCTTCGTCGGTGGCGGCGGCAACGAGGTCGTCACCGCCTGCGCCCACGCGGGAGCGTCGCGCGTCGTGGTGGCCCTGGCGGCCCTGGACCGGGTCGGCCCGTCCCGGGAGACGCTGCGCTCGGCGGGCTACGCGGTCGAGGGCGTCCAGCTCGCGTCCTCCCGCCTCGCGGAACTCCCGGACGGCTCCTCCCGCCTGGAAGCCGCCAACCCCGTGGTCCTCCTCACAGGCACCAAGAAGCCCTGACTCCCGTCCGGGGAGCCGGGTTCCGCGCGTGCCTCGGTCACCAGGGGACAGTTTTAGTGAGAACTGTCCGGGCAAAACGGACATTGATCATGGGCAGTTCTGGCGAAAACTGCCCCCGGCTCGGAGTGTCGTAGGGTGTTTTCACCCGATCCGGGGAACGAGACGAACGAGGTAGGGGAGTAGCAGTGATCGGTCTGTTCGCGGTGACCGCGGCGGGACGGCGGGCGGCCGCCGAACTCGCCGGACGGCTGGGGCCGGAAGCCCTGGTCGCCGACGGTCCGATCGGACCGGCCGTCCGCCGGCTCTGGGACCACCTCGACGCGGCGGTGTTCTTCCTCGCCAGCGGCGCCACGATCCGCCTGGTCGCGCCGCTGCTGCAGGACAAGCACACCGACCCGGGCATCGTCAGCGTCGACGAGGCGCAGCGCTTCGCCATCGCCCTGGCCGGCGGCCACGGCGGCGGCGCGAACGAGCTGGCGGAGCAGGTCGCCGAGGTCTTCGGCTGCACCCCGGTCATCACCACCGCCACCGACTCCACCGGCACGACCGCGCTGGACGAGCTCGTCGACCAGCTCGACGCGACCGTCGACGGGGACCTGCCGTCCTGCGGGGTGGCGATCCTCGACGGCGAGCCGGTCCGGCTGGTCAACCCGCACGGCTTCCCGCTGCCCGCCTTGCCGTCCAACGTCGCCGCCGACGTGGCGAACCCGGCGTGGACGGTGGTGATCGACGACCGCCGCCCGGTCGAGGACGAGGAGCGCACGCTGCGCCTCATCCCGCGCACCCTGGTCGTCGGCGTCGGGTCCGCGCGCGGCGTCTCGCGCACCGCGGTCACCGAGACCATCGCCCGGCTCGACAGCGAGCACGGGCTGGACCCGCGCGCCATCCGCGCCTTCGCCAGCGTCGACCTCAAGGCGGACGAGGCCGGCATCCTCGACGCCGTGCAGGACCTGGGCTTCTGGCACTCCGGTGAGGGCGAGGAGCTGTCGCTGCTGACCTACTCCGCCGACGTGCTGGCCGGGGTCGAGGTGCCGAACCCGAGCGAGGTGGTGCGCAGCGAGGTCGGCACGCCCAGCGTCGCCGAGGCCTCCGCGCTGCACGCGGCCGACGAGCTCGCCTACGGCGCTCCGGTCGAGCTGGTCGCCGACAAGATCAAGGGCGAGAACGTCACCGTCGCCGCGGCCCGCATCAGCCCGCGCGGCAGGCTCGCCATCGTCGGCATCGGGCCCGGCGCTCCCGACCTGCGCACCCCGCGCGCCGACGCCGAGCTGCGCCGCGCCTCGGTGGTCGTGGGCCTGGACCAGTACCTCGACCAGGTCCGGCACCTGCTGCGCCCCGGCACCGAGGAGCGCGCCACCGGCCTGGGCGCCGAGGAGGCGCGCGCGGCCGAGGCGGTGGAGCTCGCCAAGCAGGGTCGCGCGGTCGCGCTGATCGGCTCGGGCGACGCGGGCGTGTACGCGATGGCCAGCCCGGCGCTGGAGAAGGCCGACGTGGACATCGAGGTCGTCGGCGTTCCGGGCGTGACGGCGGCGCTGTCGGCGTCGTCGCTGCTGGGCGCCCCGCTCGGCCACGACCACGCCCTGATCAGCCTGTCCGACCTGCACACGCCGTGGGAGATGATCGAGCGCCGGGTGCGCGCCGCCGCCGAGGGCGACCTCGTGGTGTGCTTCTACAACCCGCGTTCGGTGCAGCGGCACTGGCAGCTCGGCCGGGCCCTGGAGATCCTCGCCGAGCACCGCCCGGCGACCACCCCGGTCGGCGCGGTCCGCCAGGCCAGCCGCGCGGACGAGAAGGTCTGGTGCGCCCCGATCGCCGAGTTCGACCCGGCCGAGGTGGACATGTTCACCACGGTCGTCGTCGGCTCCTCGCAGTCCACCGTGGTCGGTCGCCGGATGGTCACCCCGCGCGGCTACCGCTGGATGGCGGGCGATGTCCGTTGACCCGCTGACGATCACCGACGCCTGCACCGCCTGCGGCGCGTGCCTGCTCACCTGCCCGGAACACGCCCTCCGCCCGGCTCCGGGCCGCCCCCGGGTAGTCGCCGAAGCCTGCACGTCCTGCGGGGAATGCGTCGAGATCTGCCCCAGGGACGCCATCGACCTGCTGCGCTGAGCTCGTTCGGGGTGGGAGGGTGGTTCGGTGACCGGGGAGATGTCGCCGGAGGAGTTCCGGCGTTGGGGCAAGCAGGTCGTGGATTGGATCGCGGACTACCGGGCGGGGATCGAGTCGTTCCCGGTGCGGTCGCAGGTGGGGCCGGGGGAGGTGCGGGCGAAGTTGCCCGCGCACCCGCCGGAGCGCGGTGGGGGGTTCGATCAGGTCCTCCGGGACCTCGACGAGATCCTCCTGCCGGGGGTGACGCACTGGCAGCACCCGGGGTTCTTCGCCTACTTCCCGTCGAACGCCACCGGTCCCTCCGTCCTCGGCGACCTGCTCTCCAGCGGTCTCGGCGTGCAGGGCATGGTGTGGGCGACCAGCCCGGCCTGCACCGAGCTGGAGACCGTCGTGATGGACTGGCTGGTCGAACTCCTCGGTCTGCCACCGCACTTCCGCACCGACGCGGCCGGGGGCGGGGTCATCCAGGACTCCGCGTCCAGCGCCGTGCTCGTGGCCTGCCTGGCGGCGCTGCAGCGGACCGGTGAGGACGTCGCGCGGCGCGGCATCACCCGCCGCCACGTCCTCTACGTCTCCGCGCACACCCACTCCTCGCTGGAGCGGGCCGCGCGGATGACCGGGATCGGGGCCGACAACGTGCGCGTGGTCGACACCGCCCCGGACTCGCTCGGCATGGACGCCCGCCACCTCGACGAGCTCATCGCCGCCGACCTCGAATCCGGTGCGGTGCCGACGATGGTGTGCGCGACGATCGGCACCACTTCCACCACCGCGATCGACCCGGTGCGCGAGATCGGTGAGGTTTGCCGCAGGCGCGGGGTGTGGCTGCACGTCGACGCCGCCTACGCGGGCGTGGCGGCGGTGTGCCCGGAGCTGCGCTGGATCAACGACGGCGTCGGCGAGTTCGCCGACTCCTACTGCACCAACCCGCACAAGTGGCTGCTGACGAACTTCGACTGCAGCGCGCTGTGGCTGGCCGACCGGGCGCCGATGATCGAGGCGCTGTCGATCCTGCCGGAGTACCTGCGCAACGCGGCCAGCGAATCCGGCGAGGTGATCGACTACCGGGACTGGCAGGTGCCGCTCGGTCGCCGGTTCCGGTCCCTGAAGCTGTGGTCGGTGCTGCGCTGGTACGGCGCCGAAGGGCTGCGCGAGCACATCCGCGGCACCGTCGCGCTCGCCCAGGAGTTCGCCGGATGGGTGCGCGACGACCCCGATTTCGCGCTGCTGGAGCCGCATCCGCTCGGGCTGGTGTGCTTCCGGCCGCGCTACCCGGACCTGGCGGTCGAGGAGGCCAACGCGCGCACCCACCGGGTGATGGACGCGCTCAACGAATCCGGCGAGCTCTTCCTCACCCACACCAAGATCGACGGCCGGACGTGGCTGCGGCTGGCCATCGGCTCGCCCGCCACCGAGCGCAGGCACGTCGAAGCGGCCTGGGATCAGATCCGCCGCACCGCCTGAACCGGTGCGCGAGTGCCCAGCACGCACGCCGCGGTCGCCAGGGCGATGCCGAGCAGCACCGCGAGCGAAGGGGTTTCGCCGAGCACCGGCCAGGCGATCACGGCGGTCAGCGGCGGTACGGCGCTGAACAGGGCGCTGGCCCGCGCCGCCCCGCCGACCGCCACCGCCCGCAGGTAGCAGCTCACGCCCAGCACCGACCCGGTGATCACCAGCCACAGCACCGCGACCCCCGCCTGGGCCCACTGCGTCACGTGGCCGTCCTCGACGACCGCGATGGCGGCGATGACCAGCGCCCCGGCGATCGTCTGCACGGCGGCGCCGGAGCGGATGTCGATGCCGCCGCAGTAGCGCTGCTGGTAGAGGCCGCCGGCCGAGAAGCCGAGCAGCCCCAGCAGCGTCAGCAGGATCGCCGGGTTCCACTCGCCCTCGGCCGCCACCTGCCCGCCGAGGGTGACCAGCACCGCCAGCACGCCCAGCACGAGCCCGAGCAGCCGGGACCGGCTCAGCCGCTCGCGCAGCAGCAGCGCCGCCAGCGCGGCCGTGAGCACCGGGTTCATCGAGATCACCAGGGCCGTCACCGACGCGGGCACCCCGGCGGCCATGCCGCCGTAGCAGCCGCCGAACTGCGTGGCGTGCGTCAGCAGTCCCGCCACGGCGCTGTGCCCGACGGCCCCGCCGCTGGGCCACACGGCCCGTCCGGCCAGCGCGATCACCGACAGGATCGCCGCGGCCAGCGTCAGCCGGACGGCGGTGAGCAGGAACGGCGACGCGGCGGCCACGCCCAGCGCTCCGGTCGGGTAGCCGCTGGCCCAGAAGAAGACGATCGGGGCGGCCAGCGAGAGCGGGATCGACCGCGAGGTTTGCATGGCTAACAGAATCCGGCCCCGAACAGCTCGGCGTCCAACAACGATAAGCGATCGCGATCGATCGCGGATGCTGATCGGTCTAGGCTGGGTGCATGAGTGCAGTGCTCGACGTCGTCGCGCTGCGCAGCCTGGTGGCCGTCGCCGACTGCGGCGGGTTCCACCGGGCCGCGGCGGCGCTGTACCTGACGCAGTCCGCGATCAGCCAGCACCTGCGCAAGCTGGAGCGGACCCTGGACCGCAAGCTGGTCGTCCGCGAGGGCAGGCAGGCCCGCTTCACCGCCGAGGGCGAACTGCTGCTCGCCGAGGCCCGCCGCATCCTCGACGTGCACGACGACGCGGTGCGCAGGCTCGGCGCGGAGGGGCGCGGCACGCTCGTGTTCGGCTCCACCGAGCACGCCGCCGACCGCTTCCTGCCCGAGCTGGCCTCCGGGCTGCGCGCGGCGTTCCCCGACCGCGAGATCCGCTTCCGCCTCGACCGCACGGCCCGGCTTGCCGACTCCGTCGATCGCGGTGGCATCGACATCGCGCTGCTCATCGACGACACCGTCGACGAGCGCAGCATCGACGCGGGCCGGTTCCGGCTGGAGTGGTTCTCCGCGCCGGGCTGGGAGCCGCCGACCGAGGACCGGCCGCTGCCGATGGTGGTGTTCGACCAACCGTGCACCCTGCGCAGGCACGCGATCGCGGCGGTGGACGCGCTCGGCCGCGGCCCAGACCTGGTGTGCGAGGCCGCCGATCTCTCCGGCGTCCTCGCGGCGACCCGCGCCGGGCTGGGCGTGACGCTCCTGCCGTCGACCCGCACCCGGCCGGTAGGGCTGCTCGAACGCCGCGACCTGCCCCGCCTCGACCCGGTCGACCTCCGCGTCCGCGCCCGCCCGGGCCTATCTCCGGACGTCCCCGCGGCCGCCGCCCGAGTGGTCCGCGACGTCCTAACCGAAGTCGCATGACCCCCACCCGAGAACTCGATGGGGACAGTTCTCATGAAAACTGTCCCCACCCCGAGACCCCGAAGTTTTCATGAAAACTGTCCCGTCCTCGGGAACGGGAGGTTTTCATGAAAACTGTCCCCCCACCGAGGGTGATCACCTCCCGACGGACTTCCGTTCACGAGGGAGAGGGGAAGTTTTCATGAAAACCTCCCGGTTCCTGAGGGGTGACAGTTTTCATGAAAACTTCGATCTTCTGAGGGGGTCGTGAGGGGATTTCACCTCCTGGGGTGGGGGAGGTTTTCATGAAAACCTCGCGTTGTGGGTGGGGTGAGGTCCGGCCTCAGGCCGGGAGGTGGACCCGCCGGTGGAGGCGGTCCCCGATGTCGTCGGAGGCGTGGTCGAGGAGCTTGTGGCCGAGCTCGAACAGGGCGCGGGCGATGGCGATCTCATCGCCGATCTGCGGTACCTCGGGATCGTCGGGGTGCCTGCGCGCCGTGCCGTGACCGTGCAGCGGCTGCCCGCTCGGCGTGGTGAGTCCGACGTCGGCCGTCGTCTTCGCTCCCGCCTCCACGACCTGCATGTTCAGCGTGATCGAGTGCGTCTCGTTCATGATGGCCTCCTTGACGCGCGTCGAGCCGGAGCAACGGGCTCACCCGACCGAGTACCCCGATCGAGCCGGTTGAAAGCGCCTTCGGTCGAAGGGTGCGGCCGACTAGATCACGCAACGTGATCGATTTCACCAGGTTTGACCTCGGACCGTAGATCAGGCAAGGATGACTGTCGCCGACAGTGCAGGAACCCGGTGCGAATCCGGGACGGTCCCGCCACTGTGACCGGGGAGTGGTCCCCACCCATCGCCACGGCTGCCACCAGCTGGAAGGCGGGGGAACCACGCCGATCCGGGAGTCAGGACACTGCGCGCCGGCCCCGTGCCGCGAACCCGCGGCGCGCGGCCACCGAACCCCGGGCGGGAGAACCCAGGAGGTCGGAGATCCCATGAGTCGGGATACCGAAGTGAGCCGGCGCACCGCCGGCTGGGGCGCACGCGAGCGCCGGAAATCAGCGGCCCTGCTGGCCGCCATCGGAGCACTGCACCTCGCGGGCTGGGGTGCCTACCTGCTGCACGAACAGGCGTTCAGCGCCGCCGGGGGCCTCGCCGCCGCCGGCACCACCGCCTACCTGCTAGGCCTGCGGCACGGCTTCGACGCCGACCACGTCGCCGTCATCGACGACGCCACCCGGCTGCTCATGCAGCGCGGCAGGCGCCCGGTGTCCACCGGCATGTGGTTCGCCCTCGGCCACGCCAGCGTCGTGCTGCTGCTGGCCTGCGCCGTCGCGTTCATCGCCGGACCCGCCGCCCAGCAGTGGGCCGAGCAGACCGGCGTGCGGATGGCCACCTTCGTCCACCTGATCGTCGTCATCGTGCTGACCACCCTCGCGGTGCTCAACGGACTCGTGCTGCGCGACGCCTGGCGGCTGCTGCGCCGCGCCCGCAGCGGCGCCGTCGACGAGGACGAGGTCGAACTCGTCCTAGGACGGCGCGGACTGCTCGCGCGCGTGCTGCGCGGCCGGATGCAGGGCGTCGCCCGCTCCTGGCACCTGTTCGGCATCGGCCTGCTGTTCGGCCTCGGGATGCAGACCGCCACCGAGATCACCGTGCTGGCGATGGTCACCCCGGGTGCGAACCTCTCGGCCATCGCCGTGCTGAGCCTCCCGCTGCTGTTCGCCGCAGGGATGTGCACTGTGGACAGCGTGGACGGAATGCTGATGTCCCGCGCCTACACCTGGTCGCTGGCCCGCCCGCTGCGGCGGCTGTGGGTGAACGTCACCACCACCGCGCTGACCGTCGGGCTCGCCGCCCTGGTCGCCTTCGTCGTCCTCTGCGGCCTGCTGGCCGACCTGGGCGTGGACTTCCTGAGCGGGATCGCGGCCATCTCGGACCAGTTCGAGCTGCTCGGCTACCTGACCTTGGCGCTGTTCCTGCTGGTCTGGGGCGGTGCGGCGATGTGGTGGCGGTTCACCGCACGAAAAAGCGCGGAAATCGGATAGGGAACAGGGAAGACCATGAGGCGCGCAGTCCATCCGATCGAGACCGAGTCCTACCGGATCATGCGGTCCCGAGCCGACTTCGACCGGTTCGCACCGCTGACCCGCGCGGTCGTCGAACGCGTCGTGCACACCACCGCCGACCCCAGCTGGACCGGTGAGGTCGTCGCCGACGAGGACGCCCTGCGGCAGGGCCGCGAGGCCCTGCTGTCCGGCGCGCCGCTGATCACCGACGTGCGCATGGTCGCCTCCGGCGTCACCGCCCGCGAGGTCACCATCGGACTGGACTTCCCGGGCGTTGCCGACCTGGCCGCGTCCGACGGGCTCACCCGCTCCGCGGCCGGGATGCGGCTGGCCGCCCGGGAGCACCCGCGCGGCGCGGTGTGGGCGGTCGGCAACGCACCCACCGCGCTCACCGAGCTCCTCCGGCTCGCCGACCACGGCGAGCTGGAACCGGCGCTGATCATCGGCGTGCCCGTCGGGTTCGTCGGTGCCGTCGACAGCAAGGCCGCTCTGCGGCGCAGCGGCCTGCCGGCCGTGAGCACCCTGACCGAACGCGGTGGCGCGGCGATCGCCGCAGCCGCCGTCAACGCCCTGCTCTACTGGGCAGAACCTGGAGGTAACCGGTGACCGAACCGCTGCTGGTCGTGGGCCACGGCACGGTGGACGAGCGCGGAGTGGCCGAGTTCCACTCCTTCCTGGAGCGGCTCAAGGCGCGCATGACCGCCGCCGGAGTCGACGCCTCCGGCGGCTTCATCGAGCTGTCCGCCCCCGCGGTCACCGAGTCCTGGGCCGAGCTCACCGACAAGGGCCACCGCCGGATGGCCGCCGTGCCGCTGGTGCTCGTCGCCGCGGGCCACGGCAAGGGCGACATCCCCGCCGCGCTGGAGCGCGAGGTCCGCCGCCACCCGGGCACGTCGTTCGTCTTCGGCCGTCCCCTCGGGCCGCACCCGATCCTGCTGGACCTGCTCGCCGAGCGGATCGCCGAGCAGGTCCCGCGCGAGGAATGGGCCGACACCGCAGTGGTTCTCGTCGGCCGCGGCTCCACCGACCCCGACGCCAACGCCGAGGTGTGCAAGGTCTCACGCCTCTTGCAGGAGACCTGCGGCTTCGACACTGTTGAGACCGCGTTCATCTCCCTGGCATCGCCGGACGTCCCCGGCGGGCTGGACCGGGCTCGCAAGCTCGGGGCCAAGCGCGTCGTGGTGGCCCCGTACTTCCTGTTCGACGGCGTGCTGCCGCAGCGCGTCGTGACGCAGGCGCGCGAGTGGGCCGACACCGCGCAGGACATCGACGTCCGGGTCGCCGGATACCTGGGAGACTGCGACGCCCTGGTCGACCTCGTCGTGGAGCGCTACCACGAGGCCCTCCACGGCGACATCCGGATGAACTGCGACACCTGCGCGTACCGGGTGCTGCTGCCGGGATTCGAGGACAAACTGGGTGCGCCGCAGACGCCGCACCACCACCCCGACGACCCGACCGGACACGGTCACGCACACGGACACGCACATGGCCACTCCATCGGATAACCACTACCTCGCCGGACTCGACCTCACCGGTCGCCGCGTCGTGGTGGTCGGTGCCGGGCCCGTCGCGCAGCGACGGCTTCCCCGGCTGATCAAGGCGGGCGCCGCCGTCGAGGTGATCGCCCCGCAGGCGACGCCCGCGGTCGAGGCGCTCGCCGACGCAGGCGAGATCACCTGGCATCGTCGCGACTACCGCGACGGCGACCTCGACGGCGCCTGGTACGCCGTGGCCGCGACCTCGTCCGACGAGGTCAACGCGGCCGTCGGTGCGGAAGCCGAGCGCGACCGGGTGTTCTGCGTCCGCTCTGACAACGCCACCGAGGGCAGTGCCGTCACGCCCGCCGTCGCCGAGCACGACGGGCTGCTGCTCGGCGTGCTCGCGGGCGGCAAGCCGCGCCGCAGCGCCGGCGTCCGCGACGCGCTGCTGGAGGCCGTGCAGTCCGGCGTCGTCGACGAGCACCCCGAACCGCACGCCCCCGGCGTCGCGCTGATCGGCGGCGGGCCCGGTGCCCCCGACCTGATCACGGTGCGCGGGCGGCGGCTGCTGGCCAAGGCCGATGTGGTGCTCACCGACCACCTGGCGCCGCGCGAGCTGCTGGAGGAACTGGGCTCGCACGTCGAGGTCATCGACGTCTCGAAGATCCCCTACGGGCGTTCGGCGAGCCAGCAGGTGATCAACGAGACGCTGATCGAGAAGGTCCGCGCGGGCAAGTTCGTCGCCCGGCTCAAGGGCGGCGACCCGTACCTGTTCGGGCGGGGCTTCGAGGAGCTGCTGGCCTGCGCCGAAGCCGGTGTGCCGGTGACGGTCGTCCCGGGCATCACCAGCGCGTTCTCGGCCCCGGCGATGGCCGACGTGCCGGTCACGCACCGCGGGGTGGCGCACGAGGCGGTCGTGGTCTCCGGCCACGTCGCCCCCGACGACGAGCGCTCGCTGGTCGACTGGGAGGCCCTGGCCCGGCTGCGCGGCACCCTGGTGCTGCTGATGGCGGTCCAGCGCATCGAGGCGTTCGCCGAGGTGCTGATCAAGAACGGCCGCCCGGCCGACACCCCGGTCGCGGTCGTCCAGGAAGCCACCACCGACACCCAGCGCTCCCTGAAGACCACCCTCGCCCAGGTCGCCGACGACGTCCGCGCCCACGACATCAAACCCCCGGCGGTCATCGTCATCGGCCCGGTAGCGGCCCTCAAGGACTGACCGCACAACGGATCCCAACGGCAGATGTCCCTGGCGAGCACTCACTCGCCAGGGACATCTGCCGTTCGGGATCCCGCACCGGGTTTCACGATTTCAATGGAACTCAGACGCCTGATCTCCATTGAAATCGGGGTTCCGACTTCCGTTGAAATCGTGAAACACGAGCAGCGGGCAGGACACGGGCGACCACGACGGCATTCGTGGTCGCCCGTGTTGGTGAGGAGGGGTCAGCGGGGGGAGTTGGAGCGGCGAGCCCGTTGCTGAGCCCCCGTGCGGCCGCCGTTGGTGCCGCCTCGGCGGGCGCGGTTGTTCCCGGAGCCCGAGCCGGTGCCGCGGCGGGGCGAATCTCCGCCCCGGCGGGAGGGTTCGGTGCCCCGCGGGGCGCGCTGGGGGCGGTGTTCGCCGCGGGACTTCGCGGGCTTGGGCTGCTGGCGCTGCGGGACGGCCAGCGGGGTGCCGGACGGTTCGCGGGCGCCGGTGAGGCGGGCGAGTTCGGCGTCGTGCGGCCGGATCTCGGTCGTGATGGCCGTGACACCGGCCTGGTTGGCCATCGCGCGGAACGCCTGCTTCTGGTCGTCGGTCACCAGCGTCACCACCGTGCCGCTGGAACCGGCGCGGGCGGTGCGACCGGCGCGGTGCAGGTAGTCCTTCGGGTCCGCCGGCGGCTCGACGTGCACCACCAGGCTCACGTCGTCGATGTGGATGCCGCGCGCCGCGACGTTGGTGGCCACCAGCGTGCTCGACGAGGCGTTCTTGAACTCGTCGAGGATGCGGGTGCGCGCGTTCTGCGCCTTCCCGCCGTGCAGCGCACCGGCCTCGACGCCGACCGCGCGCAGCTTCTTGGCGAGCCGGTCGGCGTGGTGCTTGGTGCGCACGAACATGATGGTCCGGCCGTCGCGCGCGGCGATGCGGGCCAGCACCGACTGCTTGTCGGTCGTCGACACCAGGAACTGGTGGTGCTCCATGCTGTCCACGCTCGCCGACGGCGGCGCCAGCGAGTGCACCACCGGGTCGGTCATGTACCGCTCGACCAGCTTGTCGACGTCACCGTCGAGGGTCGCCGAGAACAGCAGCCGCTGACCGTCGGAGGGCACCAGGTCGAGGATTTCCCGCACCTGCGGGAGAAAACCCATGTCGGCCATCTGGTCGGCCTCGTCGAGCGCGGTGCGCTCCACTTCGGACAGATCGCAGGTTCCCTGCCGCAGGTGGTCGTTGAGCCGGCCGGGCGTGGCAACCAGGACGTCCACGCCGCGCCGCAGCGTGTCGACCTGCCGGTTGAACGACGTGCCGCCCACGACCTCGCGGACGTAGAGGCCCAGCGACTTGGCCAGCGGCTTGAGCGAATCGGTGACCTGCGTGGCCAGCTCGCGGGTCGGCACCAGGACCAGCGCGCGCGGCCGCATCGGGCGCGCGTTCTCGGTCTGCATCGCCAGCAGCGGCAGCCCGAACGCCAGCGTCTTGCCGGATCCCGTCTGGCCGCGGCCGAGCACGTCGCGGCCGGTCAGCGCGTCCGGGATCGTGGCGGCCTGGATCGGGAAGGCCTCCCGCATGCCGTTGTCGTGCAGGGCGCGCACCAGTCGCTTCGGCAGGCCCAGGTCGGCGAACGGCGCCGGGTCGACGGCGGTCACGCCGACCTCGTCGAACAGGCTGCGCTTCGCCGGCTTGGCGTTGCCCGCCTTGGCCTGCGGGCGACGTCGACGCGGACGTCCCTGCTGGTTGCGGCGTGCGGGCGTGGCGGAAGAAGAAGGCACGAAGAGCACTCCCCGGAAGTAGGCACGTCACGGGGAGAGCTTCGCGGGCCATTCCGCGGGCGATCACGAGGACGAGCCCGGCGCGATCTCGCGCCGATGGGTGGGCGAACGCGGCGGACGCCGCTCGCATTGCGGCCGAGTTCCGGCCGCGGACATCCCGCAGTCTATCCGACCGGCCGCGGCCGCCGGGCCGCAGGAGTCGGCTGTGCGGAACGTCTCAAGCGGTGACGACGACGCACAGCTTGCGGTCGGCCTCGCGCTCCACCCGCAGTCCCGCCTCGGCGGCGACCTCCAGGACGTCCTCGACGGTGGCCGGTTCCTCCGCGGCGCAGGCCAGCGCCCGCGCCAGGTGTCCCTTGTGCGACTTGTTGTGGTGGCTGACGACCTTGCGCTTGCCGGCGGCGTCCTCGGACAGCACCCGCACCTCGACCGCGCCGGGGACCTTGGCCAGCGCCGCGTAGGCACCCGAACGCAGGTCGAGCACGAGATCGTCGGCTGCGGCAAGCACCGGTTCCAGCACCGGCCGCCACACGCTGCGCAACGTGCCCATGCCCGGCAGCGAACCTCCGCCGGAGAGCCGGTAGGCGGGGATCGAGTCGGTACCGCGCACCAGCCCGAACAGCGCCGAGGCCACCGCGAGCCGCGCATCGGCCTGCTTGCGCTGCGCGGGCTCCAGCGAGCCGACGTCCAGGGCGTCGTAGAGCACACCGGTGTAGCGCTCCAGCGCGGGCGTCGTCGGGGACGTCCACAGCTCGGCGTTGCGCTCGACCTCGTCGACCTGGCGCTCGGAAATCCCCAGCACCTCAAGGCTTCGCGGCACATCACCAGCCAAAGTGGACAGAGCGTCGACGAGCTCTCGGCGAGTCCCGTTCAGCTCCGGGTGCGACAGGGCGTCCAGCTCCAGCGGAGCACCGTCCCCACCCGCGGCCTTGGTCTCCGAAGGAGGCAGCAGAACCAACACTCCACCAGGGTAAGCGCTCACGCAGCCACCCCTCCCCGCCACCTCACAGCAGCCGCCACCTCGGCGATGACCTTCCCGAGGTCGCCGCGGAGGTCCTCGTTGGTCACCACGAACACCAGCCACCCCAACGCGTGCAGCCGCCGGTAGCGCTCCAGGTCCCGCGCGGCCCGCTCGGGCTCGGCGTGAAGTCCGCCGTTGTACTCCACGGCCACCTTGACCTCCTCGAACGCGAGATCCAGCCGCGCGACGAACCGGTTCCCGTCGTAGACCTCCACCTGCGGTTCGGGATGCAGTCCGCTCAGGTTGAACTCGACCCGCAGGACCGATTCGGGAAGCGATTCCGCGCGTTCGTCGAGGTACGGGACGTGCAGCCAGGCGCGCCGGATCCCGGCGTCGTGCCGGCCGGCCAGGAACGCCACGATCGCGTCGACCCCGATGACCCCGGCGTGCAGCAGGGCATCGACCTGGGCGACCGCCCTGCTGATCGACCGCTGCCTGAGCAGGTCCAACGCGATCCGCGCGAACCCCGCAACCCCCACCCCGCGCCACGGCGAGTGCTCGGCCTCACCGATGCGAACCGACGAACAGGACACGCCCTTCCTGCGCATCATCAACGCGTTCGCCGGCACGATGACTTCCACCGGCGTCGAGAAGTCCGCCAACGGCACTCCTCGCAGGGTCGCGGCGGACAAGCCGGTGATGACCGACCCTTCGGGCAGGGTCTTCGCCACCGCCGCGCATTTGAGCTCGTGGGTGAGCGGTGTGTCCTTGGTCGTGTACACGCCCTGCATGACGCGCAGGAACCAATACTTGAGATGTCGGTCCTTCAGTTCCGCGGCGATGGCCTCGCAACGTCGGAAGACGAAGATCGGGCCATCCGGGATGATCGGCGGCTGCTCAGATTTCCTCACGCAGTTAATGAGGTGAAACCACCCCCGTCAGATACACCGAACCCCAAACTCCCCACGGAAACCCCACCAACGTGTGACCTCCGAACGAAAACCCCGGTTTTCGCACGACGAATGTCGCGGTTTTTGACGTGTCGAAAACCGCGGTTTTCGCGCGGTGGATGTTGCAGTTTTTGA
Source organism: Saccharopolyspora ipomoeae (assembly GCF_029952525.1). Taxonomy (GTDB): domain Bacteria; phylum Actinomycetota; class Actinomycetes; order Mycobacteriales; family Pseudonocardiaceae; genus Saccharopolyspora; species Saccharopolyspora ipomoeae. The sequence goes on along the minus strand of NZ_JASAOF010000003.1, from coordinate 174,964 downwards.
CATGTGGGGAGTGGAGGTGGGGAGGAAATGGGTTTGACCTGGTTGTTTGGGGGTGGGGAGGATGGGGTGGTGGTTGGGGTGACCGCGCAGCCGTGCTGGTGACGGGGGTCGCTACCCTGCCTGTATTCCCTTACTTCGGTCGAACTAGGAGCCGGTAGCCGTGATCACGAGGATGTCGACGTTGTTCCTGCGTACGTTGCGCGAGGATCCGGCCGACGCCGAGGTGCCGAGCCACAAGCTGCTCGTGCGGGCCGGCTACGTGCGGCGCATCGCGCCCGGCATCTACTCGTGGTTGCCGCTGGGGCTGCGCGTGCTGCGGCGCGTCGAGGAGGTCGTGCGCCAGGAGATGGACGCGATCGGCGCGCAGGAGATCCACTTCCCGGCGCTGCTGCCCAAGGAGCCCTACGAGGCGACCAACCGGTGGACCGAGTACGGCCCCAACCTGTTCCGCCTCAAGGACCGCAAGAACGCCGACTACCTCCTCGGTCCGACGCACGAGGAGCTGTTCACGCTCACCGTCAAGGGCGAGTACAGCTCCTACAAGGACTACCCGGTCATGCTCTACCAGATCCAGACCAAGTACCGGGACGAGGAGCGGCCGCGCGCGGGCATCCTGCGCGGCCGCGAGTTCGTGATGAAGGACTCCTACTCGTTCGACATCGACGACGAGGGCCTGTCGGCGTCCTACCGCAAGCACCGCGACGCCTACATCAGGATCTTCGACCGGGTGGGCCTGCGCTACGTGATCGTGGCCGCCACCTCGGGCGCGATGGGCGGGTCGGCCTCCGAGGAGTTCCTGGCCGAGAGCGAGACCGGTGAGGACACCTTCGTCCGCAGCACCGGCTCCGGCTTCGCCGCGAACGTCGAGGCCGTGGTCACGCCCGCGCCGCCCGCGGAGTCCGTCGAGGACAAGCCGGCCGCCGAGGTCCACCACACGCCCAGCACGCCGACGATCGAGTCGCTGGTCGACTTCCTCAACGCCAACACCGACCGCAAGTTCACCGCCGCCGACACCCTGAAGAACGTGCTGGTCAAGACCCGCCGGCCGGGTGCGCAGGAGTGGGAGCTGCTGGCCATCGGCGTCCCCGGCGACCGCGAGGTCGACATGAAGCGCCTCGAGGCGGCCGTCGAGCCCGCCGAGGTGGCGCTGCTGGAGGAGTCCGACTTCGCTGCCAACCCGTTCCTGGTCAAGGGCTACATCGGCCCGAAGGCCCTGCAGGACAACGGTGTTCGCTACGTCGTCGACCCGCGCGTGGTCACCGGCACCGCGTGGGTGACCGGCGCGGACAAGACCGATCACCACGTGCTGGACCTGGTGTGCGGCCGCGACTTCACCCCGGACGGCACGATCGAGGCCGCGGAGGTCCGCGAGGGCGACCCGTCGCCCGACGGCCAGGGCACGCTGGTCGCCGCGCGCGGCATCGAGATCGGCCACATCTTCCAGCTGGGCCGCAAGTACTCCGACGCGTTCGGCCTGGACGCGCTCGGGCAGGACGGCAAGCCCAAGCGCATCACGATGGGCTCCTACGGCGTCGGCGTGTCCCGCCTGGTGGCGGCGATCGCCGAGCAGAGCCACGACGACATGGGCCTGGCGTGGCCGCGCGAGGTCGCCCCGGCCGACGTGCACGTGGTCATCGCGGGCAAGGACGAGGCGGTCCGTTCCCGCGCCGAGGAGATGGCCGCCGAGCTCGACCGGGCCGGTGTGCAGGTGATGCTGGACGACCGCACGGTCTCGCCGGGCGTCAAGTTCGCCGACGCTGAGCTCGTCGGCATCCCGTCGATCCTGGTGGTCGGCAAGGGCCTGGCCAACGGCGTCGTCGAGGTCCGCGACCGGATCTCCGGTGAGCGCACCGAGGTCGCCGCGGACGAGGCCGTGTCGCACCTCATCGGCGTCGTGCGTGGGTAAATCACGTCAGCGAGCCCGCTGAGCTGGGCGAGCGCACTAGCCTCCGGTGGTGATCGACCGATCACCACCGGAGGCCTTCTTCCATGCGTTCCCCCACGCGTTTCCTGTTACCCGCGGTCGCGGCGCTGACCCTGCTCGCCCCCAGCGCCCACGCCGCTCCGGCCGAGGTCGAGCCGCTGGCCCAGGCGCACGCGCACAACGACTACCTGCACGAACGCCCGCTGCTGGACGCGCTCGACCACGGCTTCACCAGCGTCGAGGCCGACATCTACCCGTTGGGCGATCAGCTGCTGGTGGGCCACGACCCGTTCCAGCTCCGCCCCGACCGGACCATCGAGTCGCTCTACCTCGACCCGCTGGTGGAGCGCGTCAACGCGGGTGGCCTCTACCCGGGCCACGACGTCGACTTCCAGCTGCTGGTCGACTTCAAGACCTTCGGCGAGGACGGCTACAAGCGGCTCGACGAGATCATGCGCGACGACGAGTACGCGGGTCTGTTCACCCACTACGACAACGGCACCGTCACGAAGGGCCCGGTGACCGTGGTGATCTCGGGCGAGAAGCCCACCGAGTACGTCGAGGGCCAGACCGACCGCTACGCGTTCCTCGACGGCGGCACCGGCGGTTCGATCGGTGCCGACCCGAACCTGGTGCCGCTGGTCTCGGACGACTGGACCGAGGTGTTCGGCTGGAACGGCTCCGGCGACATGCCCGCCGAGGAGCGCGAGAAGCTGGAGCAGATCGTCGGCGACGCCCACGCCGCAGGACAGCGAGTCCGCTTCTGGGCGACCCCCGACAGCGAGGGCGCCGAACGCGATGCCGTCTGGAGCGTCCTGCGGGAGGTCGGCGTCGACCACATCAACTCCGACGACCTGGCCGGCCTCCAGGAGTTCCTGACCAGCTGAAACCCGACCCGCGTCGGAAACTCCCATATTCATCGCGCGAAAACCGCAACATTCGTCGCGCGAAAACCGGGGTTTTCGACGCGATGAAAGTTGCGGTTTTCGATCGGGGGTCGCTCAGCCGGGGAGGTAGCTGAGGCGGATCTTGCGGGTGGGGTTGTCGATGTTGGTGTCCACGAGGCAGACCGATTGCCAGGTGCCGAGGGTCATGCGGCCGTCGAGGACCGGGATCGTGGCGTAGGGCGGGACGAACGCGGGCATGACGTGGTCGCGGCCGTGGCCGGGGGAACCGTGGCGGTGCTGCCAGCGGTCGTCGCCCGGCAGCAGGTCCCGCAGGGCGGTGAGCAGGTCGTCGTCGCTGCCCGCGCCGGTCTCGATGATCGCCAGGCCCGCCGTCGCGTGCGGCACCCACAGGTTGAGCAGCCCGTCGCCGGCACCGGCCGAAGCGAGGAACCGCGCGCACTCGTCGCGCAGGTCGCGAACCACCTCGCGGCTCCCGGTGCGGATCTCGATCTCTTCGCTGTGCATGTCCCAACCGTAGGCTCGACCTCCCCGCGACGGCCCGATCGGTGCGAGGATGTCGACCATGCGGAAGGCCTTCGACGCGGTTTTCGACGTTCCCGACGGGTATCTCAACACCGCCAGCATCGGCATCCCGCCGACCGAGACCGTGCGCAAGGTCGCCGAAGCCGTGCAGCGCTGGGGCAGCGGCCTGGACCGGCCCGGCGACTTCGACGAGCACGTCGCCACCGCCCGCGACGCCTTCGCCCGCCTCGTCGGCGTGCCCGCCGACCGGGTCGCCATCGGGGCCAGCGCTTCCCAGGTGATCGGCCTCGTGGCCGCGAGCGTGCCGGACGGGGCGCGGGTGCTGGTGGCCACCGACGACTTCACCAGCGTGCTGTTCCCGTTCGCCGCGCAGGCCGACCGGGGCGTCACCGTCACCGAGGTCGAGCTGGACGAGATCGCTGCGCGCGCACCGGATTTCGACGTCGTCGCCGTCAGCGCCGTGCAGTCCAAGGACGGCCGCATCGCCGACTTCGAGGCCCTCGAACTCGCCAGGCGCGAGCACGGCACCCGGGTCCTGCTCGACGTCACCCAGGCCGCGGGCTGGATGCCGCTGAGCCTGGACTGGGCCGACTGGGTCGCCGCCGCGGGCTACAAGTGGCTGATGGCGCCGCGCGGCTCGGCGTGGCTGGCCGTGCACCCCGACGCGCCGCGCCCGGTGCCGCACAGCGCCAACTGGTACGCCGCCGACGACCCGTGGGAGGCCACCTACGGCCTGCCGCTGCGGTTGGCCGACGACGCGCGCGGACTGGACCTCTCCCCGGTGTGGCTCGCGCAGGTCGGTGCGGCCGCGTCGATGGAGTGGCTGGCCTGTCGGGATCTCGCCGAGATCGCCGCGCACTGCACGGGACTGGCGGACGGGTTCCTCGCCGAGCTCGGCGAGGAACCCGCCGGCTCGGCGATCGTGTCGTTGGCCAGGCCCGACGCGGTGGCCAAGCTCACCGGGGCCGGTCTGGCGTGCGCCAGCAGGGGCGGCCGGACCAGGGTGTCCTTCCACCTCTACAACACCGCCGACGACGTCGAACGGGCGGTGCGCGCACTGCTCTGATCAGCGCAACCGGGCATCGGGGTATCCGTCCCGTAATCCGTAACCGCTACCGTAGGCACTCGTGTCAGACCGACAGGGTGTGCCCGAGGACGTGACGGGAGCGCAAGGCAACACGCAGCGCGAGACGGCGCCGCTGCGGCGGGACAACTCCTACATCAGGCAGGACCGCCAGGTGGCCACGCCGACCCCGGACCACGCGACCCGGCCGGTGATCACGCACCCGCCGACGCCGCAGCAGCCGCCGCACCAGGCACCGCAGCAGTCCTACCCGGGCACCAGCAGACAGCCCGCGCCACCGCCGCCACCGCAGCAGCGCCCGCAGCAGCGGGTCACGCCGATGGGCTGGGCCCTGCGCGGGCTCGTCCTGGTGCTCGTCGCGGTGGTGTCCGGTCTGATCTGGAGCGCCATCAAGCCCGACGACGAGGTCGCCGCGCCCGCGCCGCCGCAGCTGCGCTACGACTTCACCCTGGTCCGCAAGGAAGAGGCGTTCCAGGGCTGCAAGGGCGTCTCCACCGACGACATCCAGAAGTACTTCGCCAAGCAGGAGTGCGACCACCTCACCCGCGCCCTGTACACCACGACGCTGCCCGACGGCCGCCGCGTGCTCACCTCGGTGATCACCGTGCTGATGCCGACGCCGCAGGTCGCGGGCCAGCTCAACGAGCTCACCACCAAGGACGGCACCGGCAACATCCGGGACCTGGTCGACGACGAGCGCGACGGCACCAAGGACATGCCCGACCTCGACGACGCGGCCTACGCCTCGGGACGTCAGGACCGGCTCGTGGTGATCGGCGACTCGGCGTTCTTCGGCAAGTCCTCGAAGAAGGACCCGGCGCTGAGCGACGTCACCAACGAGGCCCTCAAGCTGGGCTGGCCCCAGGACCAAGCCCCGAAGTGAGCCGGGCCCCGGAGTGAGAGCCGGGCCCCGGAGTGAGCCGGGCCCGAATCAGCGCTGGCCGGGGAAGTGCTCCACGGCGGGCTGGCGTCCCAGCGTCAGCCGCCAGCGGGTGGCGCGGGCGGCCGAGGTCGTCAGCCCGTCCAGGGCGGTCCGGCGCAGGCCCGGGTCCTCGGTGTTGTCCAGCACCGAGCGCCAGCCGACCTCGCAGTCGCCCTCGGCGGTGATGAGCAGCTCGATCGCGCTCGACTGGTTCTGCACACCGCCACCGACGTCGTAGGCGGGCTGCGCGGGGGTGGGCGTCAGGCCGGCCTCCCGCATCGCCTGCTCGGCGGTGTCGCGCAGCCGTTCGTGCTGGTCGACGGAGTCCTCGACCGCGTCGCGCACCCGCGTTTCGCCGATGAAGGCGTTGGCCAGGCCGTAGACCCACAGCGCGGCGTGCTCGGCGCCCAGCGCGTCACCGAGCGCCTTGCCCGCCTGCTCGGACAGCTCGCTCATCCCAGCACCTCCTGCAAGCACGCGCAGCCGGCCGAGATCGAGGCGACCAGGCCCGCGCGGTAGCCGGGCAGCCCGGGAACGAGGTTCGCCGCCTGCTGCTGCCCCTCGCGCGCCGCGGTGCGCAGCGCGTCGGCGGCCGCGGACGCCGAGGAGGGCGCCTTCTTCGGCGCCGGGTCGGGCACCGACGGCGGGTCCTCGGGGTCGCGCGGGGCGAGGCGGTCGATCTCCCGCTGCAGCGCGGTGGCGTGCGCGGTGCGCGCGGCCGCCAGCTCGCGGGCGGTCTCGGCGAGTCCGGAGTGGGTCCGCGCGATCGCGTCGGCCAGCGCGGCGTCGGCCTTGGCGGCCGCGGCCAGCGGGAGCAGCTGATCGGGCTCGTCGGAGCCGGTGCCGCAGGCGGTCAGCGCGGCCACCGCGGGTGCCGCCGCGATCCACCGCAGCACGCGCCGACGCTCGACGACCGAACGGGATGCGCGGGAGAGTTCCACGCCGACCTATCCTGCCAGCACCCGCGATCATCGCCCGCACCCTGGGTGCCACCGCGGGAGCGGTCGAACCGGTGACCCGTTCGGGGTCGTGCGGGATCCGCCGATCGTTGGGGTCCCACGTCGCGCTCGGGTGCGGGCGGACGCGATACCCTGGGCGACCGCGGCCGGGGTGCACCGGACGCGGGCCGATCGCGCCCGCGGACGAGCCCGGGTCGCCACGCATGGGGTCTGAACCAGACCAGAACCGAAACCTAGGAGTGCCAACGTGTCCAGCCCGCCGCGTGGTGAGATCACCGCGCAGCTGGAGCCCGTCGTCGCCGAGGCCGTGGCCGAGCAGGGCTTCGACCTCGAAGAACTCGACGTGCAGCAGGCCGGTCGTCGCCGACTGGTCAAGGTCGTCATCGACTCCGATGGCGGTGTCGGCCTCGACGACATCACCGAGGTGAGCCGCTCGGTCGCCAAGGTCCTGGACGCGCACGAGCACGTGCTGGCCGGTTCCTACACGCTGGAGGTCACCTCGCCCGGCGTGGACCGGCCCCTGACCAAGCAGCGACACTGGAAGCGCGCCCGCTACCGGCTGGTCAAGATCCGGCTGACCGGCGGCGAGCAGCTGGTGGCGCGGGTCGGCGACGCCGGCGATGAGAGCGTGCAGGTGCTGGTGGGCGCCGAGCTGCGCCAGGTGGCCTACCGTGAGGTGGAGCGCGCGGTGGTCGAGGTGGAGTTCCAGCAGCCACCCGCGGAGGAGTTGCGCAAGCTGGAGCGGGCTGCGAGCGGCGTTTCCCAGCAGGGGGACGACCGGGAAGACACGGAGGAGTCGAGGTGAACGTCGACATCGCGGCGCTGCGGGCGATCGAACGCGACAAGGACATCCCGTTCGAGACGGTCCTTGAAGCGATCGAATCGGCACTGCTCACCGCATACCGTCACACCGAGGGGCACCAGCCGCACGCGCGGGTGGAGGTCGACCGCAAGACCGGCATCGTGCGGGTCATCGCGCACTCCCTCAACGCCGACGGCAGCGTTTCGGAGGAGTGGGACGACACGCCGGAGGGGTTCGGGCGGATCGCGGCGACGACCGCGCGGCAGGTCATCCTGCAGCGGTTGCGCGACGCGGAGCACGAGCGGACCTTCGGCGAGTTCGCCGCCAAGGAAGGCGAGATCATCGGCGGCGTGATCCAGCGCGACGCGCGGGCCAACTCGCGCGGCATGGTGATCGTGCAGATCGGTGACAGCGAGGGCGTCATCCCGGGCGCCGAGCAGGTGCCGGGGGAGAACTACGAGCACGGCACGCGGATCAAGTGCTACGTCTACGGCGTGGCGCGCAGCGCCCGCGGGCCGCAGATCTCGCTGTCGCGCACCCACCCGAACCTGGTCCGGCGGCTGTTCGCGCTGGAGGTCCCGGAGATCGCCGACGGCACCGTCGAGATCCCGGCCGTGGCGCGGGAGGCCGGCCACCGGTCCAAGATCGCGGTGCGGTCCGCGGTCAGCGGCGTCAACGCCAAGGGCGCCTGCATCGGCCCGATGGGCGCGCGGGTGCGCAACGTGATGAGCGAGCTGGGTGGCGAGAAGATCGACATCATCGACTACTCGGACGACCCGGCCACGTTCGTCGGCAACGCGCTCTCGCCCGCCAAGGTCGTCTCGGTCGAGGTGGTCGACGAGCGGACCAAGACCGCGCGGGTGATCGTGCCGGACTTCCAGCTGTCGCTGGCGATCGGCAAGGAAGGCCAGAACGCCCGGCTGGCGGCCCGGCTGACCGGCTGGCGGATCGACATCCGCAGCGATGCCGACCCGTCGTCGCCGACCACCACGAGCGGTCAGGCGCCCGTGCAGCCGACCGGTCCGGACCCGGCGGTTGAGGGACTGCCCACCGTGGGTTCGGCCGAGTGACGCCGTCGGGTTAGAATCGATAGCTGAGGCTCGACGCGAGGGGAGCGATCAATCCACACCAGTGCACCCGGGAATGGCGGACGCCATGTGCCGGTTCGTACCTGTGTGGGTTGTCGTACTCGGACGTCGGCCGTTGAGCTGCTACGCGTGGTGGCTGAGGTCGGTGGTTCGGGTCCCCTCGTGGTTCCCGATCCGCGGCATCGGCGAGCGGGTCGGGGAGCCTGGTTGCATCCCGATCCGGCTTGCCTTCGTCTGGCCGAACGGCGCCGGGCTTTTCCGCGGGCACTTCGCGTGCCGGGATCTCTCGACACCTCAGCTGTGCAGGACCACTTGAGTGCCGGACAACCGTCCGTCGCGGCTCAAGACATGACCGACGCGGGATCCGTCCCGCGCCAGGCAACCGAAGGAAAGCAGGTCGACCCGTCATGAATCAGCCGTGAAGCTGAAGCCATGAACGCGCATCGGCGATAGGACGAGGTCGAGCGGGACTGCCGCCCGGCCTCACCCAGATGAGGAGAGCAGTGGCAGGCAAGGCCCGCGTACATGAGCTCGCGAAAGAGCTCGGTGTCACCAGCAAGGAAGTACTGAACAAGCTCGCCGAGCAGGGCGAGTACGTCAAGTCGGCGTCGTCCACCGTGGAAGCCCCGGTGGCTCGCAGGCTTCGCGACGCCTACACGAAGTCGTCGAAGAAGAGCGGCGGCGACAGCGGCAAGCCCGCTCAGGGCGAGTCGAAGGCGGTCAGTACCGGAGGGGCGGCTGCCGGAACCCCGGCGCCCAAGCCCGGACCCAAGCCCGGCCCGCGCGCCGAGGCACCCAAGCCCGGCCCGAAGCCGGGTCCCAAACCGACTCCCAAGCCCGAACCGAAGGCCGAGCCGGCCCCGGCCGCCCAGGCCGAGCCGAAGCAGCAGGCCCCCAAGGTCGAAGAGCCCCGGTTCGAGCAGCCCAAGACCGAGCAGCCCAAGCCGGAGTCCCAGGGCGACCGGCCCAAGCCGGGCCCGAAGCCGGGCCCCAAGCCCGGTCCGAAGCCCGGTGGCGACGGCGACGCCGCGCGCCCGAAGGCGCCGAAGCCGGGTCCGAAGGCCCCGCGCGTCGGCAACAACCCGTTCGGCGTCGGCCAGGGTGCTCCGCAGCAGCGCCCGGGTCGTCCCGGTCCGGGCCCGCGTCAGGACCGCGGTGGCCAGCAGGGCCCCGGTCGCGGTCGTGACGACCAGCGCCGCGGTGGTGGCGGCCAGGGTGCCGGCACCGCTCCCGCCGGTGGCGGCAACGCCCCGCGCGGTGAAGGCGGCGGTGGCGGCGGTTCGCGCCCGAACCCGGGCATGATGCCGCCGCGCCCGAACCCGGGCATGATGCCGCCCCGCCCTGCTCGCAGCGGCAACGGCGGCCCCGGTGGCGGTCGCGGTCGCGGCGGTCCCGGTGGTGGCGGCGGCGGTGGCCGCGGTCCCGGTGGCGGCGGTCGTCCCGGCGGCGGTGGCGGTGGATTCCGCCCCGGTGGCGGCGGTGGCGCTCCGGGTGGAGCTCCGGCTGGCGGTGGCTTCCGCGGTCGTCCCGGCGGCGGTGGCCGTCCGGGCGGGCCCGGTGGTCGCGGCGGTACCGCGGGTGCCTTCGGTCGTCCCGGCGGGCCCGCGAAGCGCGGTCGCAAGTCGAAGCGGCAGAAGCGCCAGGAGTACATGGAGAACATGCAGGCGCCGTCGGTCGGCGGCGTCCGCCTCCCGCGCGGTAACGGCGAAGTCCTTCGCCTGCGCCGCGGTGCTTCGCTGACCGACTTCGCCGAGAAGATCAACGCCAACCCGGCCTCGCTGGTGCAGGCGATGTTCCACCTCGGCGAGATGGTCACCGCGACCCAGTCCGTCTCCGACGAGATCCTCGAGCTCCTCGGCCAGGAGATGAACTACAAGGTCGAGATGGTCTCGCCCGAGGACGAGGACCGGGAGCTGCTGCAGTCGTTCGACATCAGCTACGGCGACCCGGGCTCCTCCGACGAGGAGCTGGCGGCGCGTCCGCCGGTCGTGACCGTCATGGGTCACGTCGACCACGGTAAGACGCGACTGCTGGACACCATCCGGAAGGCGAACGTGCAGGCCGGCGAGGCCGGCGGCATCACGCAGCACATCGGTGCCTACCAGGTCGTCACCGAGCTGGAGGGCAACGAGCGGCCCGTCACCTTCATCGACACCCCGGGTCACGAGGCGTTCACCGCCATGCGTGCCCGCGGTGCGAAGTCGACGGACATCGCCGTGCTGGTGGTCGCCGCGGACGACGGCGTCATGCCGCAGACGGTCGAGGCGATCAACCACGCCCAGGCCGCCGGTGTGCCGATCGTGGTCGCGGTCAACAAGATCGACGTCGAGGGCGCGAACCCGGACAAGATCCGCCAGCAGCTGACCGAGTACAACCTGGTGGCCGAGGAGTACGGCGGCGAGACGATGTTCGTCGAGATCTCCGCCAAGCAGGGCACCAACATCGACGGTCTGCTGGAGGCGATCCTGCTGACCGCCGACGCCTCGCTCGACCTCCGGGCCAACCCGGACATGTCGGCGCAGGGCGTCGCGATCGAGGCGCACCTGGACCGCGGTCGCGGCCCGGTGGCCACGGTCCTGGTCCAGCGCGGCACGCTGCGGGTCGGCGACTCGGTCGTCGCCGGCGACGCCTACGGCCGCGTCCGGCGCATGATCAACGAGAACGACGAGGACGTCACCGAGGCGCTGCCGTCTCGGCCGGTCCAGGTCATCGGCTTCACGTCGGTGCCGGGTGCCGGTGACTCCTTCCTGGTGGTCGACGAGGACCGGGTCGCCCGGCAGATCGCCGACCGCCGCGGGGCCCGCATCCGCGAGGCGCAGAACGCCGCCAAGCGCAAGCGGGTCAGCCTCGAGGACCTGGACAAGGTGCTCAAGGAGACCAACCAGCTGAACCTGATCATCAAGGGTGACAACTCGGGTACCGTCGAGGCGCTCGAGGAGTCCCTGATGAAGATCGAGGTCGGCGACGAGGTCGAGCTGCGGGTCATCCACCGCGGCGTCGGTGGCATCAACGAGTCCGACATCAACCTCGCCACCGCGGAGAACACCATCGTCCTGGGCTTCAACGTCCGGGCCGAGGGCAAGGCGGCCGAGGTCGCCAACCGCGAGGGCGTCGAGATCCGGTACTACTCGGTGATCTACCGCGCCATCGAGGACATCGAGCAGGCCCTCAAGGGCATGCTCAAGCCCGAGTACGAGGAAGTCGAGCTCGGCCGCGCCGAGATCCGCGAGGTCTTCAAGTCCTCGAAGGTCGGCACGATCGCCGGTTGCATGGTCACCGACGGCATCGTCAAGCGGAACGCCAAGGCGCGTCTGCTGCGGGACAACGTGGTGGTCGCCGAGAACCTCAGCATCAACTCGCTGAAGCGGTTCAAGGACGACGCCACCGAGGTCCGCGACGGTTTCGAGTGCGGTCTGACCCTGGGGTCGTACAACGACCTCAAGGTCGGCGACATCATCGAGCCGTACGAGATGCGCGAGAAGCCGCGCGCCTGACACCGAACCTGCGCAGGGGGCCCGGATCGGGCCCCCTGCGCGGGAACGGCCGGGGGATGTGCCCATGTACGTCGGTGCACTCGAGCTGGACGTGCTGCTGGGCGACGTCCACTCGTTGAAGCAGAAGCGCGCGGTCGTGCGGCCGATCCTGGCCGAGCTCCGCCGCCGCTTCGAGGTCGCCGTCTCCGAGGCGGGCGACCAGGACCTCCACCGCCGCGCCCTGCTGGGAGTCGCGGCGGTCTCCGGCGACGCCTCGCACGTCCGCGACCTGCTGGACGCCTGCGAGCGACTGGTCGCCGCCCGCCCAGAGGTGGAACTCCTCTCCGCCCGCCGGCGCATGCTGGGGCCGGAGGACTAGGGGATGTACCGGGGTTGCTCTGCTCAGCGGTGCGGGTGGGGGAACCTGAGCGGCTCCGCGGACTCCGCGCGCCACTCCTGATGCACGGCGTCGCGGCGTGCTCGCCACGAAGCCGCTCAGAACCCCCGGCGGTGCCAGCTGCTGGGGCACTCACCGAGAAGAGAAAGTGGCTTCGCCACTTGAAGAGAAGGACCGCCCGCCGGATCACCGCGGGTGTCGAAGCTTTCTTGCACGAAGGAGGTGCGTCGTGGCTGATACGGCGCGCGCCCGCAGGCTGGCCAAGCGCATCGCGCAGATCGTGGCGTCCGGGCTGGAGCACGAGGTCAAGGACCCGCGGCTGGCGATGGTGACGATCACCGACGCGCGGGTCACCCCGGATCTGCGGGACGCCACGGTCTACTACACCGTGTTCGGCGACGACGCCGACTACGCGTCGACGGCGGCTGCGCTCAACAGCGCCACCGGCGTGCTGCGCTCCCGCGTCGGCGACCAGACCGGCGTGCGGTTCACCCCGACGCTGACGTTCGTCGCCGACACCGTCCCGGACCAGGCCCGCCGGATGGAGGAGCTGCTCGCCAAGGCCAAGGAGGCCGACGACGAGGTCGCCCGGCTCGCCTCGGGCGCCGTTCCGGCCGGTGACGCCGACCCGTACCGCACGAGCACCGACGATGACGACGAGGACACCGACGGTGCCGATGACGAGGACTTTTCCGACGCCGATGTGCGTCGTGGCCCACAAGGTGGTTGAGTCGCGGCGCTGAATGGGGTGCGTTGGTCGTCGGTGACCCGATCAGGTCGCCGACGACGTGGAGGTGACGTGTGCGCGGGCAACCCGAGACCGCGGGACCGCCGGACAGCCCCGAGGGCGCGGCTCCGGCGGAGTCCCTCGCGGCCGTCGCGGCCAAGCTCGCGGCAGCACCCGACGTGACCCTCTTCGGGCACGTCAACCCCGATGCCGACGCCCTGGGCAGCGCGCTCGCGCTGGGCCGGGCGCTGCACGAGCGCGGCAGCACCGTGCGGGTGTCGTTCGGGCATCCGGACAAGCCCGCGCGCTCGCTGCGCGACCTCGACGTCGACGGGCTGATCGTGCCCCCTGCGGAGGTGCCGGCCGCGCCGCCGCTGCTGGTGGTGTGCGACTCCGGCAGCCTGGGCCGGTTGGGCGGGCTCGCCGACCGGGTCGAGGGCACCATCGCCGCGGGTGGCGAGGTGATCGTCCTCGACCACCACGTCGCCAACACCCGCTTCGGCACGCTGCACGTCGTCGACGAGTCCGCCGAGGCCACGGTCCTGATCGTGCTGCGCCTGCTCGACGAGCTCGGCGCGGAGCTGGACCTGCCGATCGCCCGCTGCCTCTACGCCGGGCTGGTCACCGACACCCGCTCGTTCCGGCACGCCGGGGCCGAGGTGCACCGGGTCGCCGCCCGGCTGCTGGAGGCCGGCGTCGACCCGGAGGCCACCGCGAAACCGCTGCTCGACACCCATCCGTTCGGCTTCATGGGGATGCTGGCCGGGGTGCTGAGCAGGACCGAGCTGGAGCCGTCGGGCGCTCGCGGCCTGGGCTTCGTGCACGCCACCGTCCGCGAGGCCGATTCGGCCGGGCTGGGGAGCGAGGACGTCGACACCGTCATCGACATCATCCGCACCACCGCCGAGGCCGAGGTCGCGGCGGTCCTCAAGGAGATCGGCACCGGCCACTGGTCGGTCTCGTTGCGCGCCGACAGCCGCATCGACGTCAGCCGCGCCGCCAACGCCTGCGGAGGCGGTGGCCACCGCCTCGCCGCGGGTTTCACCACCCGGGGCGAGGAGCACGAGATCCTCGCCGCGATCCGCAAGGCCCTCGACGAGGCCCCGCTGCTCCCGTGACCCGGCCGATCAGGCGCGTTTGCGGGCTCTGAAGGCCGCCACGTGGACCCGGTTGGCGCAGCGGGGGGAGCAGAAGCGCTTGGCCTGGTTGGTCGAGGTGTCGAGGAAGTAGGTCCGGCAGTCCTCGGCCTGGCAGCGGCCCCACCGCCGGGTGCCGTGGTGGACGATGCCCTGGGCCAGGCCCCAGGCCGCGGCGGCGACGACCTCGTCGACCGCGGGGGCGTCCGGGCCCGCGACGTGGACGTGCCAGTTCGGGGTGCCGTCGCGCCCGCCGTGGCCGGAGAGCCGGGGGCGCGGGGGGTGGGCGGCGAGCAGGGCGTTGACCTCCGCGCGGACCGCGTTGTCGGGGTCGGGGCCGTCGGGGTCGGGGCTCTCGGGGTCGGTGTCGGCGGAATCCGGGGCGTCGACCATCGCCGACAGCGCGCGGCGCAGGCCTTCGGCGACCTCGCGCAGCAGCGGGAGGTCGGAGTCGCGGACGCGGTCGGCCCACCAGGGCTCCTCGTGCAGCGCGGCGCGGACGGACTCGACGTCGGTCAGGTCGGCGTTGGCGAGCCGGAGGGCGACCTCGGTGTAATCGGCGCTATCCACTGACGCTCCTTACCGCTACCCTGTGTCAGGGGCGAACCCATCCATCGCAGCTTACAAGGGAGGCGACGTGTCCGAGGCCGGGGAACGGGTGTCACCGCGCAAGGTGCTGGGACTCGCGGTCCCCGCGCTCGGCGTGCTGGCCGCCGAGCCGCTGTACGTGCTGGTCGACACCGCTGTGGTCGGCCACCTCGGCGCCGTCCCGCTGGCCGGTCTCGCGCTCGGCGGCACCCTGTTCACGCTGATCTCCAGCCAGCTGACGTTCCTCACCTACGGCACCACCGCGCGCACCGCGCGGCTGCACGGCGCGGGGCGGCGCACCGAGGCCGTCGCCGAAGGCGTGCAGGCCACCTGGCTCGGCGTGGCCGTCGGCGTGATCCTCTCGCTGCTCGCCCAGCTCGTCGCCACGCCCGTCGCCGAGCTGCTCGCCGGGCCCGGCCCGGTCGCCGACGCAGCCGGGACCTGGCTGCGCATCGCGCTGTGCGGAGCCCCGCTCGTGCTGATCACGATGGCCGGCAACGGCTGGATGCGCGGGGTGCAGGACACCGTCCGCCCGCTGCGCTACACGCTCATCGGCAACGGCGTCTCCGCCGTGCTCTGCCCGATCCTGGTCTACCCGATGGGCCTGGGCCTGGAGGGCTCGGCGATCGCGAACCTGATCGGCCAGACCATCGCCGCCGCCCTGTTCATCCGCGCCCTGCTCGTCGAGAAGGCGCCGCTGCGCCCGGACTGGGCCAAGATGCGCGCGCAGCTCGGCATGGGCCGCGACCTGGTGCTGCGCACCCTGGCCTTCCAGGTGTGCTTCCTGTCGGCGACCTCGGTGGCCGCGCGCACCGGCGCCGAGACCGCCGCCGCGCACCAGGTCGTCTGGCAGCTGTGGATGTTCCAGTCGCTGGTGCTGGACTCGCTGGCCATCGCCGCCCAGTCGCTGGTCGGAGCCGCCCTGGGCAGCGGATCGGTGCCGCGCGCGAAGGCCGTCGCCAAGCAGGTCACCTGGTACAGCCTGGTGTTCGGCTGCGGGCTGGCGCTGTTCTTCACCGCCGTGTCCGGGGTGCTGCCGTCGCTGTTCACCACCGACACCGCCGTGCTCGCCGAGATGCCGCACGCCTGGTGGTTCTTCGTCGCGGTCCAGCCCGTGGCGGGCGTGGTGTTCGCGCTCGACGGCGTGTTCCTCGGCGCGGGCGACGCCGCCTACCTGCGCACCGCGACGATCCTCAGCGCCGTGATCGGTTACCTGCCGCTGATCTGGCTGGCGCTGGCGTTCGGCTGGGGGCTGGCCGGGATCTGGACCGGGCTGAGCCTGTTCATGGTGCTGCGGATGGTGACGCTGCTGCTGCGGGCGCGCTCCGGCAAGTGGGCCGTCACCGGCGCGACCCGCGAGGCCGCCGCACCGGCCTGATCGGTGGTCGGGAATGATGGTCCGCCGTGTCCGCGCAATCCCGCAAACAGAGCCCCGCCGTTCCTCCCGGCCTGCTGATCGTCGACAAGCCGGCGGGGATGACCTCGCACGACGTCGTCTCCCGAGTCCGCCGCATCATGGGCACCCGCAAGGTCGGGCACGCCGGGACGCTGGACCCGATGGCGACCGGCGTGCTGGTGCTCGGCCTGGAGCGGGCGACCAAGCTGCTCGGCCACCTCGCGCTGGACACCAAGGCCTACCTGGCGACGATCACGCTCGGAGCCGCCACCAGCACCGATGACGCCGAGGGCGAGGTCCTGTCCACGACCGACGCCGCCGAGGTGGACGAGGCCGCGATCCGCGAGGGCGTCGCCGCGCTCACCGGCGACCTGCAGCAGGTGCCCAGCGCGGTCAGCGCCGTGAAGATCAACGGGCGGCGCGCCTACGAGATCGCCCGCAGCGGCGAGACCGTCGAACTGGACGCCCGGCCGGTCACCGTCTCCCGCTTCGACGTGCTCGCGCTGCGCCGCACCGAGCGGACCACCGAGCTCGACGTGCTGGTCGAGTGCTCCTCCGGCACCTACGTGCGCGCGCTGGCCCGCGACCTCGGCGAGGCGCTCGAAGTCGGCGGTCACCTCACGGCCCTGCGCCGCACCCGCGTCGGCCCGTTCGGCCTGGCCACGGCCCGGACGCTCGACCAGCTGGAGGAGACCCCCGAGCTCTCGATGGGCCTGGACCAGGCCGTCGAGACCGCCTTCCCGCGCCGCAACGTCGACGCGAGGACGGCTCGTGCGCTGTCCCACGGCCAGGTCGTCACGGCCGCCGGGGTGGAGGGCACCTACGGCATGTTCGACCCCGAAGGCCGCGCCGTGGCGCTCGTGCGCGATCGCGGCCGCACAGCCAAGGCAGTCCTCGTGATCGTTCCGGGCAATTGACCACGAGGTCGGCCGTTCGTTCGGTGTGGTCCACCGCTCGGTGCTCGATTCGGCTCGGCAAGTAGGCTTCTGGACCGTGCAGCGTTGGCGTGGTTTGGAGCAGCTTCCCGGTGGTTGGGGCCGTTGCGTGGTCACCATCGGTGTCTTCGACGGGGTGCACCGCGGGCATCAGAAACTCATCGCGCACGCGGTGCAGCAGGCTCGGCGGCGCGGAGTTCCGTGCGTGCTGATGACCTTCGACCCGCACCCGGCGGAGGTGGTGCGCCCGGGCAGCCACCCGGCGCAGCTGACCACCCTCCGGCGGCGGGCCGAGCTCGTCGAGCAGCTCGGTGTGGACGTGTTCTGCGTGCTGCCCTTCACCCGCGAGATGTCGAAGGTCCCCGCCGAGGGCTTCGCGCACGAGGTCCTGGTGGAGAAGCTGCACGCGGCCGAGGTCGTGGTGGGCGAGAACTTCACCTTCGGCCACAAGGCGGCGGGCAACATCGACCTGCTCGCCAAGCTCGGCGAGCGGTTCGGCTTCGAGGTCGCCTCCGACGCGCTGGTCTCGGGCCCGGTGGAGCGCTCCGACGCCTCCGACGGGACCTCGGTGACGTTCTCCTCGACCTACATCCGCGCCTGCATCGACGCGGGGGACGTCGTCGCGGCGGCCTCGGCGCTGGGCCGGTACCACCGGTTGGAGGGCATCGTGGTGCGCGGCGCGGGCCGCGGCGGCAAGGAGCTCGGCTTCCCGACCGCGAACCTGTCCACTCCGGACTACTCCGCCATCCCCGCCGACGGCGTCTACGCGGCCTGGTTCACCCACCGCACGCGCGGTGTCGACCAGCCGAGCCCGGCGATGCCCGCCGCGGTGTCGGTGGGCAGCAACCCGACCTTCTCCGGCACCGAGCGCACCGTCGAGGCATTCGTGCTCGACGTGGACGCCGACTTCTACGGCGAGCACGTGGACCTCGACTTCGTGCAGCGGCTGCGCCCGATGGAGCGCTACGACTCGGTGGAGGCCCTGGTGGAGCAGATGAACGCCGACGTCGCCGAGACCCGCCGGATCCTCGGGGTGCGGGAGTGAGCTCCGCCGCCCGGGTGAAGAGGTTTTCGGATTCTCGACCCCGCGCGGCCGGTGAGCTGGCAGGATTCGAGTCCGAATCGGTCCGGGTTCGCCGGGCGGGTGGTCACGCAGGGGGAGTGAAGGTGTCGGAGAGCAGCAGCGTCCAGCGGAACCTGGCTCTGCAGCGGCAGTGGTACGGCGAACCGCTGGGGGACCGGGTGCGCCGTCTGGTCGTGGCCTTCCGCATCTCGCAGGCCCAGCTGGCCGACGTGCTCGGCATCAGCGCGCCCATGCTCAGCCAGGTGATGAGCGGTCGCCGCGCCAAGATCGGCAACCCGCAGGTGCTGGCCCGGCTGGTGATGCTGGAGCGCAAGGTCCTCATCCCCGGCGTGGCGGCGGGCGAGTCGGACGCGATCAAGCAGGCGCTGGAGGACGTGCGCCAGTCGCAGCCCTCCGTGGGGCGCGACAACCTGCCGGTCAAGCAGGTGGCCAACGGCGAGCAGATCGCCTGGCCTGTCCTGCTGGAGGCCGCCAAGCCCACCGAGCTGGAGGCAGCCGCTTCGCTGCTGGAGGGCCGCTACCCGAGACTGGCGGGCCTGCTGCGGAGGGCCGCGGACAGCGAGTGAGGGCTGTTCGGGAGTTGCTTTGCTCGGCGGTGCGGGCAGCAGAACCTGATCGGCTCCGTGGACTCCGTGCGGCGCTCCTGATGTGTGCCGATACACGGCCTCCCGGTGTGCTCGCCACGAAGCCGATCAGAACCTGCGGCGGTGCGAGCTGCCGGGGTGGTGGAAGAGAATGCGGCTCCGCCGCATCGCTCAACGGCTCCAAGGCGCGATACTCGCCGGATGCGGCTGTTCACCGCGCTGCAACCGTCCGAGGAGGCGGTGCGGCACCTCGCCGGGACGATCGCGGACCTGGACCCGGTCCGGGTGAGCGAGGTGACGGCGGGTCTGCGCGGGTTCCGCTTCACCGCCGCCGAGCGCTGGCACCTGACGCTGCGGTTCCACGGAGACGACGCCGACCCGCAGGAGGTCGCCGACCGCCTCGACCGCCGCTTGGCGCGGGTGGCCACCGGGCCGCTCTCGCTGCGCCTGAGCGGGGCGGGCGCGTTCCGGGGAGTGCTGTGGGCCGGGGTCGAACCGGCCACCGACGGGGATCGGCGGGCGCTGCGCGCGCTGGTCGGCGCGGCCGGGGGCGACCCGACCCGGTTCCGGGCGCACCTGACCGTCGCCCGGTGGTCGGCGGGTCGCGCGGACCGGCGGTCGCTGGCGGGCCTGCTGGCCGGCTACCGGGGTCCGTGGTGGACGGCCGGCGAACTCGCGGTGATGCGCAGTGACCTGGGCGGAAGCGCTCCGGTGCACCGGGTGGTGCACCGCGCGCCGCTGACGCGCGAGGAGTCGGGGTAACAGGGGCGAGCAGGGCTTCCCTGTTATCCTGGCCTGTGGATCGGCTGCAGTCCGTGGTGGCCGAATTCCGAGGTGACCGGCCCTCGTGGCGCGGTTCCTCCCGGGCGGTTCACCGCCCACCGACACGGGACATCGTGAGAAGGAGCATTTCGTGGCGCTGTCCACTGAAGAGAAGAAGACGATCCTGGCCGAGTACGGCCTGAAGGACGGCGACACCGGTTCGCCGGAGGCCCAGGTGGCCCTGCTGACCAAGCGGATCACCGGTCTCACCGAGCACCTCAAGCAGCACAAGCACGACCACCACTCGCGTCGTGGCCTGCTGCTGATGGTGGGTCGCCGCCGTCGTCTGCTCAACTACCTGACCAAGGTGGACATCGAACGCTACCGTTCGCTGATCCAGCGACTCGGTCTGCGTCGTTGACGTGACACCGGGGGGAGTGGCCGCGGGCCGCTCCCCCCGGTGCGTAAAACCGGGCGGTGCCTCACCGGCGCCGTCAGCAACTCAATAGAGCGCTCACGGTGGCAAGCACTGGGTGCAGGCGTCCGCCGGTCCTCGGTAGTGGCTGCCGGGCAAGTCGTCACGAGACGGTCCCGGGAGCTTCGATCGATGGCCGGCCTTGTCGGATCACCGATCCGGATGCTCCTGCCGTGGGCGTTGTGACGATAGGGAGTCACCTTGACTGAAGCGATCGAAGAGGGCGTGTACGAGTCGACCGCCGTGCTGGACAACGGCGCGTTCGGCACCCGTACCGTCCGTTTCGAGACCGGCCGGCTCGCGAAGCAGGCCGCCGGGAGCGTCGTCGCGTACCTCGACGACGAGACCATGCTGCTGTCGGCCACCACGGCCTCCAAGCAGCCGAAGGAGCACTTCGACTTCTTCCCGCTGACCGTCGACGTCGAAGAGCGGATGTACGCCGCGGGCCGCATCCCCGGCTCGTTCTTCCGCCGCGAGGGGCGTCCGTCGACCGACGCGATCCTGACCTGCCGCCTGATCGACCGTCCGCTGCGCCCGTCGTTCGTCGACGGCCTGCGCAACGAGGTCCAGGTCGTGGTCACCGTCATGAGCCTCAAGCCGGGCGACCTCTACGACGTGCTGGCGATCAACGCCGCGTCGGCGTCCACCCAGGGCTCGGGCCTGCCGTTCTCCGGCCCGATCGGTGCCACCCGCATGGCGCTGATCGACGGCCAGTGGGTGGCCTTCCCGAACCACGAGCAGCTCGAGCGCGCCGTGTTCGACATGGTCGTCGCGGGCCGCATCGTCGGTGACGACGTCGCGATCATGATGGTCGAGGCCGAGGCCACCGAGAAGACCGCCGAGCTCGTCGACGGCGGCGCCCAGGCGCCGACCGAGGAGATCGTGGCCGCGGGTCTGGAGGCGGCCAAGCCGTTCATCCGGAACCTGTGCGTCGCCCAGCAGCAGCTGGCCCAGGCCGTGAACAAGGAGACCCAGGACTTCCCGGTCTTCCCGGCCTACCAGGACGACGCGTTCACCGCCGTCGAGCAGGCCGCCTCCACCGAGCTGGCCGAGGCGCTGAAGATCGCCGGCAAGCAGGAGCGCGAGACCCGCCTCGACGAGATCAAGGCGTCGCTGCTGGAGAAGGTCGGCACCGGCGAGGGCGAGGCCTTCGAGGGCCGCGAGAAGGAGATCGGCGCGGCGTTCCGCTCGCTGACCAAGAAGCTGGTCCGGCAGCGCATCATCCGCGACCAGGTCCGCATCGACGGCCGCAGCCTGACCGACATCCGCAGCCTGTCCGCCGAGGTCGGCGTGATCCCGCGGACCCACGGTTCGGCGCTGTTCGAGCGCGGCGAGACCCAGATCCTGGGCGTCTCCACGCTGAACATGCTGCGGCTGGAGCAGACCATCGACTCGCTCTCCCCGGAGACGACGAAGCGGTACATGCACCACTACAACTTCCCGCCGTACTCGACCGGTGAGACCGGCCGGGTGGGCAGCCCGAAGCGTCGCGAGATCGGCCACGGTGCGCTGGCCGAGCGCGCGCTCGTTCCGGTGCTGCCCTCGCGCGAGGAGTTCCCGTACGCCATCCGGCAGGTCTCCGAGGCCCTGGGCTCCAACGGTTCGACCTCGATGGGCTCGGTCTGCGCCTCGACGCTGTCCCTGCTCAACGCGGGTGTGCCGCTGAAGGCCCCGGTCGCGGGCATCGCGATGGGTCTGGTCTCCGACGAGGTCGACGGCAAGACCCACTACGTGGCGCTGACCGACATCCTCGGTGCCGAGGACGCGTTCGGCGACATGGACTTCAAGGTCGCGGGCACGAAGGACTTCGTGACCGCCCTGCAGCTGGACACCAAGCTGGACGGCATCCCGTCCGAGGTGCTGGCGCAGGCGCTGGGCCAGGCGCGCGACGCCCGGTTCACGATCCTGGAGGTCATGGCCGAGGCGATCGGCAAGCCCGACGAGATGAGCCCGCACGCCCCGCGCGTGACCTCGGTGAACATCCCGGTCGACAAGATCGGCGAGGTCATCGGCCCGAAGGGCAAGATGATCAACTCGATCACCGAGGAGACCGGCGCCGAGATCACCATCGAGGACGACGGCACCATCTACGTGGGTGCGGCCGACGGCCCGTCCGCGGAGGCGGCGATCGACAAGATCAACGCCATCGCGAACCCGCAGCTGCCGAAGGTCGGCGAGCGCTTCCTGGGCACCGTGGTCAAGACCGCGGCCTTCGGCGCGTTCGTCTCGCTGCTGCCGGGCAAGGACGGCCTGGTGCACATCTCCAAGCTGGGCAACGGCAAGCGCATCGGCAAGGTCGAGGACGTCGTGAACGTCGGCGACAAGCTGCGCGTGGAGATCGCCGACATCGACAACCGCGGCAAGATCAGCCTCATCGTGGTCAACGACGAGGAGGAGTCCTCGGAGGGCGACGCGGCTCCGGCCGAGGCCACCGCGGCCGAATGATCCGCTGAAATCCGTCGATACGGCCCGTCCCGGTCAGCCGGGGCGGGCCGTATTGTCGTGGGTGCGCGGGGTGCGCGCAGAGGCGATGAAACAGGGATATGAAGCAGCAGAAGCAGACAGCCGGACACCTGCAACGTCCCGGGACGACCCGGGTCCTCGGGCACAACGGGACCGCCGAAGTGCGGCGGACGGTCCTGCCGGGCGGGCTGCGGGTGGTCACCGAACCCGTGCCCGGCGTCCGCTCGGCGTCGGTGGGCATCTGGGTCGGCGTCGGGTCCCGGGACGAGACCCGCGCGCAGGCCGGTGCCGCGCACTACCTGGAGCACCTGCTGTTCAAGGGCACCGCGAAGCGGACCGCCGTGGGCATCGCGCAGGAGATCGACGCGGTCGGCGGTGAGCTCAACGCCTTCACGTCCAAGGAGCACACCTGCTACTACGCGCACGTCCTGGACGAGGACCTGCCGCTGGCGGTGGACATGCTCTGCGACGTGGTCTTCGACGCGATCAACGACGCCGCCGACGTCGACGTCGAGCGCAGCGTGGTGCTCGAGGAGATCGCGATGCGCGACGACGACCCCGAGGACCTGCTGCACGAGCTGTTCTCCACCGCGGTGCTGGGCGACAGCCCGCTGGGGCGGTCGGTGCTCGGCACCGAGGAGTCGATCACCGAGATGACCCGCAACCGGGTCCACGGCTTCTACCGGCGCAGCTACCGGATGCCGAAGATGGTCGTGGCCGTGGCGGGCAACATCGAGCACGCCACGGTGGTGCGGCTGGTCCGCAAGGCCCTGGGCGACCGGCTGGCCGGCGACGAGCACCCGGAGGAGCCGCGCGGCGGACGGGCGCGGCTGCCGAAGCAGGAACCGCTGGTGCTGCACCCCGACGACACCG
Source organism: Saccharopolyspora ipomoeae (assembly GCF_029952525.1). Taxonomy (GTDB): domain Bacteria; phylum Actinomycetota; class Actinomycetes; order Mycobacteriales; family Pseudonocardiaceae; genus Saccharopolyspora; species Saccharopolyspora ipomoeae. The sequence goes on along the minus strand of NZ_JASAOF010000003.1, from coordinate 151,862 downwards.
AGCAGACGCACCTGCTGATGGGCTGCCGCGGGCTGGACCGCTACGACGAGCGGCGGTTCTCGCTCGGCGTGCTCAACGCGGCGCTGGGTGGGGGCATGAGTTCGCGGCTGTTCCAGGAGATCCGGGAGAGCCGGGGCCTGGCGTACTCGGTGTACTCGTCGAGCTCGGCCTTCTCGGACGCCGGCACGTTCTCGGTGTACGCCGGGTGCACGCCGGAGCGCCTGGGCGAGGTCGCCTCGGTGATCCGCGCGGTGCTCGCCGACGTCGCCGCCCACGGCCTGTCGCCGGAGGAGGTCGACCGCGGCCGCGGTCAGCTGCGCGGCGGTCTGGTCCTGGGTCTGGAGGACAGCGCGGCCCGGATGAGCCGCATCGGCAAGACCGAGCTCAACTACGGCCGCCACTACACCGTCGAGGAGACCCTCGCCAAGATCGAGGCGGTCACCCCCGACGATGTCGCGGCGCTGGCCAGGGACCTCCTCAACCGCCCCTTCACCACCGCAGTCGTCGGGCCGTACAAGACTCCAGAGGACCTCCCGGAGGGCGTGTAGCTCACCAGGGGACAGTTTTAGTCATAATTGCCCATGATCAATGTCCGTTTTGTCTGGTCAATTATGACTAAAACCGTCCCGATGCTGGAGGAGCGCGCGCACGTCGGCCCACACGAGATGGTGTCGGTCACCACGCGGGGTGGGTCGTCGGGCGTGCGAGGGGTGGGTGCCTAGACTCCGGGGCGGCAGCGTCGTTGCGGAGAGGTGTATCCACGGTGATCAAGGTTGGTGTGCTGGGCGCCCGCGGGCGGATGGGGTCCGAGGCCGTGCGAGCCGTCGGCGAGGCCGCCGACACCGAGGTCGTCGCCGAGGTCGACCACGACGACCCGATCGAGCGGCTCGTCGAGTCCGGCGCTCAGGTCGCCGTGGACCTCACCCACCCCGACGCGGTGCTGGGCAACATCCGCTTCTGCGTCGAGAACGGCATCAACGTCGTGGTCGGCACCAGCGGTCTCGGCCCCGCCGAGCTGGACTCGATCCGCTCCTGGCTGGCCGACAAGCCGGAGGTCGGCGTGATCGTGGCGCCGAACTTCGCCATCGGCGCGGTGCTGTCGATGCGGTTCGCCGAGCTGGCCGCCAAGTACTTCGACTCCGCCGAGATCGTCGAGCTGCACCACCCGAAGAAGGCCGACGCGCCCTCGGGCACCGCGGCCCGCACCGCGCACGTCATCGGCCAGGCCCGCCAGGAGGCCGGGCTCGGCGAGATGCCCGACGCCACCACCAAGGACCCTGACGGCGCTCGCGGCGCCGAGGTCGACGGGGTGCGGGTGCACGCGGTGCGGATGACCGGCCTGGTCGCGCACCAGGAGGTCATCTTCGGCACCGAGGGCGAGACGCTCACCATCCGGCACGACTCCTACGACCGCCGCTCGTTCATGCCCGGCGTGCTGCTGGGCGTGCGCGAAGTCGGTGGCCGGCCGGGCCTGACCGTGGGGCTCGACTCGCTCATGGGGATCTGAGGTGGCCAAGCCGCTGCTGACCGCGCGCACCGCCGCGTTCGTGGTCGCGCTCGTGCTGCTGGTCTACCTGGTGCTGATGGGCGGCCGCGCGATCACGATGATCAGCAGCGGCGAGCCGGTCTTCATCGCGCTGGGCCTGGCGATCCTGGTGTTCCCGGTGCTGGGCGCGGTGCTGGTCGCCGACCAGCTGCGCTTCGGCGCGTCCACCGAGCGGCTGGCCCGCAGGCTCGACGACGAGGGCGCGCTGCCCGACGTCTCGCACCTGCCGCGCCGCCCGTCGGGCCGGGTCGAGCGGGACGCGGCCGACGCGTGGTTCGACGCCAAGCAGACCGAGCTGGAGTCCTCGCCGCAGGACTGGCGCCGCTGGTTCGCCCTCGCCCAGGCCTACGACCTGGCGGGCGACCGCAACCGCGGCCGCCGCGCGATGCGCAAGGCCATCGAGCTCGAACGCGACGACCGCTGAGGACCCTTGTGGTCCTTCTGCGGGTGGCGAAACCGAGCGCTTCCGCGGTCTCCGTGCGCCGCTCTTGATGCGCGACGCGGCGTCCCGGCGTGCTCGCGAAAGCGCTCAGAACCCGCGGCGGTGCAGGTTGCTCGGGTGGTGCGGCTCCGCCGCATCTGAACAGCCCCTAGCCGCAGGCGTTCGCCGCGGCTTCGGCGTCGTGCTCGTGGATCCACTGGAGGGTGTCCGGGATCGCGGCCAGCCGCCGGTCGCGTTCGTCGGCCTCGGGTCCGTCGGGCAGGTGCAGCAGGGCTGAGGCCACCCACGAACTGCGCTGGACCGCGCGGGTTCGGGCGCGGCGCAGCCGTTCGTAGCGGGGGAGCGCCTGCTCCGGCGCGAAGCGGTGCAGCAGCGAGGCGAGGGTGGCCGCGTCCTCGATGGACTGGTTCGCGCCCTGGCCGTGGTGCGGCAGCATCGCGTGCGCGGCGTCGCCGAGCAGCACGATCCCGTCCCGGTGCCAGCGGCGCAGCGGGCTCTGCCCGAACAGGGCCCAGCGCTTGTGCAGGCTCGTCGCCTCGATCATCTCGCGCACGCCCGGGTGCCATCCGGTGAAGGGTTCGCGGAGCAGGTCCGGTGAGACGTCGGCGACCCAGCTGGAACCCGGCCAGGTGGCCGGATCGTCCACCACGGCGAGGAAGTTGACGAACGAGCCGTCGCCGATCGGGTAGTGCAGCACGTGCGCGCCCGGCCCCATCCAGAACTGGATGGCGTCGGGATCGGGCAGGGAGGGCATCTCCTCGCGGTGGATGAGCCCGCGAAAACCGCTGGTGCCGGAGTACGCGGCGGGTTCGGCGTCGGCGACCCACCGGCGGGTGGTGGAGTGCACGCCGTCGGCCCCGACGACGAGATCGGCGTGCGCGACGACGCCGTTGGCGAATTCCAGCTCGTGGCCCCGGTTCTCGGTCGAGATGCCCACCAGCCGGTGATCGAGGTGGAGGTCTTGCGGCCCGCAGGCCTCGGCCAGCACGGCCTGCAGGTCGGCCCGGTGCACGCCGCAGTAGGGCGATCCGAACCGCTCCGCGTACGCCTCGCCAGCCGTGAACGAGGCGACGCGACCGCCCTCGCGCCAGTGCCGGTAGATCAGCTCGGTGGGCACCGCGCTCGCGGCGTCCAGGGGTGCGCGGAGTCCGAGGGCGTGCAGCACGCGGGTGCCGTTGGCCGACAGCGCGACCGCGGCGCCGACTTCCCGCAGCTCGTCGGCCCGCTCGTAGACCGCGGCGCGAATTCCCCGCCGTCGCAGTGCGATCGCGAGCGTGAGCCCGCCGATCCCGGCTCCGATGATCGCCACCGATGGTGTCCTCGTCGTCATGCGCGCCCCCTGCGGTCGTCGTTGTACCGATCGGTACGGCGAGTTGCACGCTAGTTGTACCGATCGGTACGGTCAAGAGGTGAGCTCACGAGGCGACAAGCGCGCTGACCTGCTGCGCAGGGTTGTCGACCACCTTGCCGAGCACGGCATCGCCGATCTGTCGCTGGCGCCCACGGCCGAGAAGCTGGGGACCAGCAAGCGGATGCTGCTGTACTACTTCGGCAGCCGCGACGCGCTCATCGCCGAGGCGATCGCCGCCAGCCGCCCGGACATCGCGGACCTGTTCCGCGACGTCGGTGACACCGACGAGCTGGAGCGGGCGGCGTGGCAGCTGTGGGAGGCCATCACCCGAGGTCGCCAGCAGCGCCCGATCCGGATCCTGTTCCAGGTGCTGAGCCTGGCCCCCACGCAGCCGGAGCGCTACGCCGCGCTCGCCGCCAACGCGGTCACCGCGATGGTGGAGCCGCTCGTGCCCGTCTTCCGAGAGCTCGGATTCGGTGAGGCCGAGGCGCGTTCTCGCGCGAGCCTGCTCATCTCGGGTCTGCGCGGCCTGTGCCAGGACCGCATCGTGACCGGGGACGAGGAGCGGATCGAGGGCGCCGCGGGAACGCTCATCCGCGCGGCCACGGCGGTGGAGAACCGGAAAGAGTAAGTCCGGACCGGATTCGGCGCATACCGCCGTTCGGTCTACTGATCTTCCTTACCAGGGGATTCTCAGAATGCTCGTGGGATGGTTTCCCACAACGTGGTTGAACGTTGACACGTCTCGGGAAGTTCCCGATCATTTCTGCCATGTCCAGGTTCGCCTCTCTGGTGACTCGCCTGCACGTCGATCTCCGACAGCAGGCCAGCGCGCTCTGTCACGCATAAGGACCTCTTTCTCCCGCCGCTGCACGGCGTTCTCTCCCTCCGAGTAGTTCACGACGAAGCTCGCCCGGAAACTCGCGCAATTCCGGGCGAGCTCGATTCGCCGTGCCCGATTTCGGAATTCTCCACGAAAATCCGGAGTACACATGAAGAAGAGTCTGAGACGGCTGCCCATCGGGCTGGCCGCCGTAGCCTTGGCCGTCAGCGCGATCACGCTGCCGGTGCCGGACGCCCACGCCGACGTCGACGTGTCCACGCAGTCGGTCAAGGGCGCCGACGGCAAGGACTACACCGTCACCAACCACGTCGTGAAGAGCGCGCTCGAGAAGTCCACATCGGACGGCAAGCCGAAGGAGTGGCTGGTCGTCTGGGCGGGTGACGAGAACATCGCGGACACCGCGGTTTCCGACGTCCGCAACCTTCCCGGCTCGCTCAAGGGCGGCACCGGCAAGGTCGCCAACGCCCTGCCGGGGCCGGACTTCCTGGCCGTCATCGACGCGACCAAGGGCTCGCCCGGCTACGGGCAGGTGGTCAACACGATCACGGTCGGCCCGCTGGTGGAGAACGAGCCGCACCACATGCAGTACGTGTGGCACAAGGGCGACACCATCTACGCCGGTGCGCTGTTCCTCGGCGCCACCTACGCGTTCGATGTCTCGGCGCTGCCGAACGTCAAGCTCAAGGGCGTCAGCCTGCCCACCCAGACGCCCGGTGGTTCCGTCCCCGACGCCTACTGGACGCTCAAGGACGGCACCGCCTACGGCACCTACATGGGCGGCCCGGTCGTCCCCGGCCCGTACCGGTACTCCGACGGATCGACGCACCTGGGCAACGGTTTCGCCGGAAGCCCCGGTGAGGTCGTGCGGTTCGACCCGAACGGCAAGGTGCTCTCGGAATCCCCGGCGGCCACGCCGGGCGGGGACAACGCGAAGCTGTGCGACAACCTGCCGCGGATCGGCACGCCGACCTGCGCCAACCCGCACGGCGTCCAGGCCCGCGAGGATCTCAACACCCTCGTGACCTCGGACTACGCCGAGCCGCGCAACATCATCCTGGACCCGGTCAAGACCCCGTCGCCGTACCTGCGGCGGCCGACGGTGCGGACCTGGGACATCTCCGACCGCAACCACCCGAAGCTCAAGGCGGTCTCCTACCTGCCCGACGGTCCGCGCGCGAACCCGAAGGACCCGCTGCACAACGAGAGTCGTGCCGCGATGGAGACCACGGTGACCAACCTGCCCGGTCACAAGGGCGCCTTCGCCCAGACCATGCAGGGCGGTGCGGTGTTCTACACGCCGGACATCACCGCGCCGGAACCGCACTGGCGCCAGGTCTTCGACGACGGTGCCGCCGCGGTGCGGTTCGACCCGGCCAACGACGCCAACGGTGGCAGCTCCAACGGCGGCTGGCTGCAGACCAGCCCGGACGACCGGTTCCTGTACCGGGCGATCCAGGGGCGCGCGCCTGGCACGTTCGGCAAGGACGACCCGGGCACCACGGGTGGTGTGTACACGCTGGACATCCAGAAGCTGGTGAACTCCGGCACCGATTACCAGTGCAACATCGACACCATCGAGGAATCCCAGAAGGGCGGCGCCGAGGCCGACTGCCCGACGGTGGCGGGCACGACTCCGATCAACCCCGGCAAGGCCACCGGTGGCCCGCACTGGGGCGCCTACGACAACTTCAAGCTGGGCCCGGACGGCAAGTACGCCGAGACCCAGGTCCCGGGCCGGCTCGCGGTGTCGAACTACTTCGTCGCGCGCACCGGCAACGACGGTGACCACAAGGTCAACATGGTCACCCTCGGGCCGGACGGGAAGGTCCAGGTCGACGACACCTTCCGCGACGAGGTGACCGGCGAGGTCGGCGTCAACTTCAACCGGCGGTCCTGGCCGCACGGGGAGTTCGGCAACGCCAAACCGCACTCGCAGCTGTTCGTGGTGGCCGAGAACGACCTGAAGTAACCGGTTCTCAAGAGCCGTCACCGGATTCCTGGACGCAGTGGCGAACCGGGTGGCCGCCGTCCTGCGGCGGCCACCCACCCCTGCCCCCCGACCGAGAGCGAGCGTGGAAGACATGCACACCCACACCGGAGTGTCCAGTGTGGACTACCTGGCGCTGGTGCTGCGCGTCCTGCTGCTGACCGGCACGGCGCTCGTCGCCGGCATCGGCCTGCTGCGCGCGGGCGCCGCGATGCGACCGCTGCTCGCCTGGGCCTGCGGCGGCGTCACCGCCGCGCTGGCCGCGGTGTCGGCCGTCGTGCTGGACATCAACACCGGCTTCGCGGTCGCGCACGTCGCGCTCGCCATCGCGGTGCCGCTCGCGCTGCGCTGGCGCGGACCCGCCGCCTTCCTCGGATTCGGGCTGGCGCTGCTGCTCATCGCCGAGGCCGCCCTCGGCCACACCTCGCTCCCCTTCCTCCTCGACACGGTCGTCGTCGCGGTCGCCGTCGTCTGGTTCGGCCTGGCCCTGGCCAAGAGCTGGAACCCCGACGGCGGACTGCGCCCCCGGCCCATAGCGCTGACCGCCGCGATCGCCCTCCTCGGCGTCGGGATCGGGCAGCTGGTGCTGTCCGGCCTGCTCGACCGCCGACTGCTCAGCACCGGCCACGGCATCGCCGTCCTGGTGCTGCTGATCGGCGCGATCGCGGTGCTCGCCGTGACGCTCGTCATCCGCGACGACGGCCGCACCTACCGCTTCGGCGCCGTCGGCGTCCTCGCCGTCGTGCTGGCCTGGGCCACCCTGCCCGGCCTGCCGCTGCCGCAGGACCTGCCCGTTCCCGGCGTCGCCCGGCTCGACCAGGCCGCCGGAACCCCGGTGCTGGTCAGCCCGAACCGCGTAGGGCGCAACCTGGTGCACTTCCCGGAGAGCGCGGGGCAGGGCATCACCATCGAGCACGGCGGCACGATCTCCCGCGCGGTACCCAAGCCCGGCGCCAGCGGCACCTGGGCCGTGGTCGACCTGCCGCCCGGCCGCAGCGACCTGGTGATCCAGCGCGGCGAGGAGACCGGCAGCGTCGACGTCGACACCGGCGACCTGCCCGAGGTCCCCGGCACCGCCGAACCCGAATGCGCCAGCGCCGCGCTGGGAACCGTCGCCGCGGGCGCGCCCGCGCCGGTGACCTGCCCCGACACCGCGCTGCTGCCCGAGGACGCCGACGCGCTGCGCAAGAACGTGGCCTTCCTCGCCGACATGAAGGTGCCCTCGCTCGCCGTCGACGGCGACGACACGCCCCGCAGCAAGGCCGCCGTCGAGGTCGTGCGCGCCGAGGCCGCGCGCCGCGGAGTACCGCTGAGCGGCAGCTCGGAGGGCGCGTTGCTGCAGGTCTCCGGCTGGGCGCAGGCGTCCCAGAATCTGGAACGGGCGTGGTTCGTGTACGGAATTCACGTCGCGCCCTGGCTGTTGCACGGTCCGGTGGTCACCTCGGCCCCCGGTGTGGCCGTGCCGCTGCGCTTCGACCCGCGCGACCGCAACGCCCTCACCTACGGCATGACCCAGTCCAGCGCCTTCGGCGACCCGCCGTCGCTGTCCGGATACCGGGAGTGGGCGAGGGTCCTAGGGGAGAACCTCAGCGGAGAGGTCACCATCTACGCGTCCGCCCAGGTCGACGTCATGCAGATGGGCGGACACCAGCACGGCGGCAACAGCGGCCAGTGGATCCCGCAGGGGACCATCGTGGCCGTGTCGAGCCCGCTCACGGAGAAGTAGGAGAGCAGCACATGTCTGTTGTGGACGTTGAAAGACCGGCACCGCCACCGGTGCGCACCGCGCCGCCCGCGCAACGCGGAGTCGTCGCGATCGGCATCGCCGTCGCCGTCGTGCTCGGCCTGGCCGTGGTCAACGCGGCCGGCTGGAAGATGCTGGTGGTCTACCTCATCAGCCTCGGGCTCGGCCTGGTGCTGTTCCACTCCCGCTTCGGCTTCACCTCCGCCTGGCGGCAGCTGATCACCGTCGGGCAGGGCCGGGCGATCCGCGCCCACATGCTGATGCTCGGCGTCGCCGCCGTGCTGTTCGCGGGCATCCTCGGCAGCGGCTTCTCGCTGTCCGGCACACCCGAAGCGCAGCTCCAACCCGCCGGGCTCGGCGTCGTCTTCGGCGCGTTCCTGTTCGGCGTCGGCATGCAGGTCGGCGGCTCCTGCGCCTCCGGCACGCTGTTCGCCGTCGGCAGCGGGCAGACCGCGATCCTGTTCACCCTCGGCGGTTTCATCGTCGGCTCGGTGTTCACCGCGTTCATCTCGCCGTTCATCAAGACCGTGCAGAACATCGGCCCGACGGTCTCGCTCGCCGACACCCCGCTCGGCTACGCGGGCGGCGTGCTGTTCACGCTGCTCATCATCGGCGCCGTCGTCGGGATCTCGCTGCTGGTCGAGCGACGCCGCACGCCCCCGCCGATCGACCAGCCGCCGGTCGCCAAGGGCATCCTGCGCGCGCTGCGCGGCTCGTGGCCGCTGTGGGTCGGCGCCGTCCTGCTGGCCGCGCTCAACGCCGCGACGCTGTTCGTCTCCGGCGGCACCTGGGGCATCACCTCCGCGTTCGGCCTGTGGGGCGCGAAGATCCTCGGCTGGGTCGGCGTCGACATCTCCGGCGCCCCGTTCTGGCAGAACCCGGAGAACGCCGCGAAGCTCGCCTCGTCGGTGCTCACCGACCGGATCTCGGTGATGGACTTCGGAATCATGGTCGGCGCCCTCGTCGCCGCCGCGCTCGCCGGTGCGTTCACCCTGCACCGCAAGATCCCCTGGAAGATGGCCGTCGGCGCCGTCCTCGGCGGAATCCTGATGGGCATCGGCGCGCGGTTCGCCGGTGGCTGCAACATCGGCGCCTACTTCTCCGGGGTCGCCTCGTTCAGCCTGCACGGCTGGCTGTGGGGCGTGATGGCCATCGTCGGCACCTACGCCGGCGTCGCGCTGCGACCGCTGTTCGGACTCGGCAATCCCAAGCCGTCGGACGCCGTCTGCTGATCGTCCACCGGCTGCGGTCGCGGCCGGTGGTGAGGAAGAAGGAGGAACGAACATGTCCGCATCCGTCCGCCGCGCCGCCACCGCGGTGGCCCTGGCCGTGAGCGCCGCCCTGCTCACCGGCGGGGTCGCCCAGGCCGAAGCGATCTGGGTCCTGCCCGGGGTCGACCTCGGTGCCGTGCTCACCCCGACCGTGCAGCTGCCGACGCAGCTGCTCGCCCCGGTCGTCGCCCTGCTGGCGGGTTGATCAGGTAGTGCGTCCGCAACCCGCTGCGCGGCCCGCGCACCGCGCGGCAGGTCGGCTCCAACGAAGGGAACCAGCATGAACAGCACCGCATCCCGCGCCATCACCGCCGCCGTCCTGGCCGGAGCGGCCCTGTGCACCACCGCACCGGCGGCCCTGGCCGGTCCCGAGGCCCCGGCACCGGCGGCCGTCGTGGCTCAGGACGGGCCGGCGATCGTCGACGAGCCCGACACCGGCGACCTCAACGACAAGTGGACCTTCGCGCCGATCGGCGTCCCGGTCTTCGGCCTGGTCGACTCGGTCCTGGGAATCCCGGGACGGCTCGGCCTGCCCGCGCTGCCCAGCCTGCCGAGCTTCTGAGCCAGAGGTTCCTGACGCGGAGCAGGCTCCCCCGACGTCCCCTCGTCCCCCACGGCGAGGGGACGTCCCCTTTTCCGGGTCGCTCGTCGTGAGGGCACTTCACGGGCCGAGGTGTTCACAGCCAGGTCGTCATCGCCGTCGGAGCCGCGGCGAGAACGCCGAAGCGGGCGAAGCGGCCGACGAAACCGGTGAGCAGGAACGTGGTGACCGGCACCTTGGCCCACCCGGCGACGAACGCCACCGCCGCGAACGGCGGGAGGCTCGCCACCGCGCTGATCAGCAGCACCGCACCCGCCCAGACCGGGCGGCTGCGGCAGTTCTCCCGGAACGACTCCAGCCACGCCCGCCAGCGTCCCCGGGTCTTGGGCGCCTCGCGCTCGCGGCGCACGAGCCCCGGAAGCCGGATGCTGCCGCGCGCGGCGTAGTAGTGCAGCAGCTTGCCACCGATCTGACCGGCCGCGATGACCAGCGCCAGCACCCACCACGGGATCTCGGGTTCCTTGAGGACCAGCCCGACCACGAACAGCTCGACGCTGATCAGCGGGAGCAGCGCCGAGGCCACCGACACTCCGAAGGTGGTGGAGAGCAACCCGATGATGGTCAGCACGGTCGGCTCCTGGTGGGGGCAGGCGTCAGTGGTGCTCGAACTCGAAGTCCAGCGGACCGGTCAGGCGCATCTCGCGCAGCGGGCGCCCACCCGCGTCCAACGTGCGCACCGTACCGTCCGGTGACCATCCCGCAGCGCGGTAGAACGACAGCGACGCCGAGTCCGACTCCGGGACCCAGGCGATGCCGCGCGTGGCACCGGCTGCGGCGTACCGGCGCCCGACCGTGCCCAGCAGCCGTCCGGCGTGCCCGCGCCGACCCCAGCGCGGCTCCACCAGCAGTGCGCTGACCAGCACCGTCGTCGACGCGTCCGCGGGCAGCGACCCGTCGGCCGCGGCGACCTCGGGTTCCGGCGCCGGACCCGCGGCGCAGAAACCCACCGTCCAGCGACCCTCGATCGCGAGCAGCACGGTCGCCGAGCCCGAGGTGACGGCTTCGCGCCACTCCTGCTCGGCCGCCGCGCTGTCCAGCCCGGCGAGCACGGCCGGCGGGAGGATCTCGGCGTAGGCGGTCTGCCACGTCTCGACCTGGATGCGCGCGATCTCGGCGGCGTCGGACGCCACCGCGTCGCGCACGTCGGCTTCTGCCATGCGCGCCAACCTAACGCGTCGTGCGATCACGCCGGGCACCCAGCCCGTCACCGTGGGAGGCCGCAGCAGGTGGTCGCTGGTCGTCGGGCTGTCGGGGGCGGCTGGCACGATTCCTCGGGTGCAGACCATCAGCAACGACACGGCACGCCGAATCGCCCTCGCAGCGCAGGGCTTCGCCGACCCCCGGCCGCGAGGCGCGGTGACCCGACGGCACCTGCAGCGCGCCCTGTCCAGGACCAAGCTGCTGCAGCTGGACTCGGTGAACGTCGCGGTGCGCGCCCACTACATGCCGCTGTTCAGCAGGCTCGGCGCCTACCCGGCGGAGCTGGTCGACACCGCTGCCTGGTCGCACACCACCCGGCAGCCCCGGATGCTCGTCGAGTACTGGGCGCACGAGGCGTCGCTGATCCCCGTCGACGACTGGCCGCTGCTGCGGTGGCGGATGCGCGAGTACGGCGGCGCGTGGCGCAAGCGCTCCCGCGACCTGCTGGAGCAGAACCCCGAGCTGGTCAACGACGTCCTCAACGCCGTCAAGGAGCTGGGACCCATCGGCGCAGGCCGGCTGGAGCGCGAGCTCGGCGGTGGCGAGCGGCAGGGGCGCGGACCGTGGTGGAACCGCACCGACACCAAGCGGGTCTGCGAGCTGCTGTTCGCGATGGGGGAGCTGACCACCGGAACCCGCCGCGGCTTCGAGCGGCTCTACGACCTGCCGGAACGCGTGCTGCCCGCCGAGGTCCTGGCCCACGAACCCGAGGACGCCGAAGCCGTCCGCGCCCTGGTGGAGCGCTCGGCCGAGGCGGTGGGCGTGGGCACCGAGACCGACCTGCGCGACTACTACCGGCTGTCGCCGGAGCAGTCGAAGCAGGCGGTCGCCGAGCTCGTCGAGGACGGCGTGCTGGAACCGCTGGTGGTGCACGGATGGCGGCAGCCCGCCTACCGGCACACCGACGCCCGCGTTCCCCGCAAGGTCACCGGCCGCGCTCTGCTGTGCCCGTTCGACCCGCTGATCTGGGAGCGTTCCCGCGCCGAGCGGATCTTCGGTTTCCGCTACCGCATCGAGATCTACGTCCCGGAACCCAAGCGGCAGTACGGCTACTACGTCTTCCCCTTCCTCCTCGACGGTGAGCTGGTCGGTCGCGTGGACATCAAGGCCGACCGCAACACGGGCGTGCTCCGGGTCCCCGGCGCGTTCCTCGAACCCGGCCACGACGCCACCCGCGTCGCACCCGAGCTGGCCGCCGCGCTGCGCGACATGGCCGGCTGGCTCGGACTCGACGACGTCGTGGTGGGCGAACGAGGTGATCTCATCCGCCCCCTCAACGCGGAACTCGCTGCGACGTAGCGGTTTTCAGTCTGCGGCGGAGCCGCACTCTCTTCCACCGCCCGAACAACTGGCACCGCTGCGGGTTCCGAGCGGCTTCGTGACGAGCGCACCGGGGCGCCGTGCGTTGGACATGCGTCAGGAGCGGCGCAGGGAGTCCACGGAGGCGCTCCGGTTCCGCTACCGGCACCGCCGCGCAAGACGACCGCAGGCCATTGACCCTCAGCTCGCGGTGGCCAGGACCGCGTCACCGCTGCCGGTGCGTCCGAAGACCTTGAGCGTCGGTTCGGTTTCCGGTGGTTGATCGGACACGTCCAGGTCGCTGCGCGCGGTGCCGGTGGAGGAGGTCAGGTCGACCTCGGCGGCCGTGCCGCGGTGCAGCGACACCTGCAGCTCGCCGGACCCGGTGATCAGCTCGACCTGCCCGTCGACGGCGTCTGCCACGGTGATGTCACCGCTGCCGGTGCGCACCAGCACGTCGCCGGACACCTCGCCGAGCCAGATGTTGCCGGACCCGCTGCCCACCGAGGACGCCGCCGCGAGCGAGCCCACCTCGATGTCACCGCGCCCGGAGCGCACGTGCACCCCGCCGCGCATGGCACCCAGCCGCAGGTGCCCGGAACTGCTGCGCACGGTGGCCCGGTCGGTCGCCTCCTCGACCGCGACGGCTCCCGCCCCGGCCTGCACGTTGACCTTCCCGGCCGTGCCCGTCAGCGACACTTCCGAGCCACCGCCCTGCACGCTCACCTCCGAGCCGGTCGGCGCGGTCACCCGCACCGCCAGCGGCACCCCGCGCAGCGGCGCCGTGGACGGAGCGCGGACGACCAGCCGGCCTCCGCTGAGGTCGATCCGCGTGCGGCGCACCGCCTCGACGAGGGGCTCCCGCGGCAGGGAACCCAGGTCGACTCCGCGCGCGCCGCCGGGAACGTTCGCGCCGAACTGCTCGCTGACCCAGCTCAGCAGCCCGGACAGCCCGTTCTGCCAGTCCTGCCCGGTCGACGACGGGTCGTGCCGGACGTCGACGTGCGTGACCGCCGTGTCCGTCAGCTCGACCACGACCGAGCCCCGGTTGTTGCCGATGTCGATGCGCAGCGGGCCATCGGTGTCGAAGTCCTGACTGCGCAGCAGGTCGGTCAGCTCTTCCTCGGCCTCGGACCACTCCTGGTCCAGGTCCGGGTCCTCGTTGTTGTCGGTCATCTCCAGTCGCCTTTCCGCCATCGCCCGGTCAGCCCTGCACCCAGCCGTGGATGCGGGAGCCGCCGCCCTCGCCGCCGGGCCACCCGCCGAAGCCGGGGCCGTCCCACGGCCCGCCGCGCCCGCGGCCGTGGCCGCCGTGCCCGTGACCCCCATGTCCGGGGCCGCCATGTCCGCGACCGCCGCGCCCGCGTCGCGGCCGGTCCCACGGCCCGCCGCGGCCGCGTCCCTGCAGCGCGCCCTGCACCGCCTGCGCGACGAAGGTGTTCAACGAGACGCCCTGGGCGGACGCGGCCTGCTCGGCCTGGGACTTGATCTCCTCCATCAACCGCAGCGTGATGCGGCTGATGTCGCCGTTGTCGCCGCTGGGCGGCGGGGGAGGTGGTGGTTCGCTCTCGGTCTCGGTGCTCGGCGGAGTGCCTCCGCCGCTGACCACGACGCGCAGGTCGCGGCCGTCCAGTCGCAGGTCGACGACCTGCCCGTCGAGATTCGTCGTGACCTCTGCGGCGAGGTCGGACAGTGCGTTCATGATCGCCAGCCGCGCGGCCGGTTCGATCGCGCCGGACAGCACCGCCGCGGTCTGCCGCGTCTGGTCGTCGCCTGCGGCAGCGGCGGAGGTGAGGTCTTCGCGAAGCTGGTCGATGTACGGGTTCAGATCCATGACACCACTATGCCGTCATCGATGACGTCATGCAACGACACGATGGTGTCAACCGACGTCAGGCGATCGCGTCGCCGCCGGTCGTTAGGCTTCCGGGCAGGGGAGTCGTGAGAGCAGGAAAGGGGCGCGCCCGTCGTGACCGAGATCGTGCGGCCGAACGTGCAGCTGGTCGGCAAGACCGAGTTCTTCCCGCCGGAGGACGTGGACTGGTCCACCGACGCCGACGGCGGGCAGGCGCTGGCCGAGTTCGCGGGCCGGGCGTGCTACCAGTCGTGGCACAAGCCGAACCCGGCGACGGCCACCAACGACGGCTACATCAAGCACATCCTGGAGGTGGGTCACCTGTCCGTGCTGGAGCACGGGTCGGTGTCTTTCTACCTGACCGGGATGTCCCGCTCGCTGACCCACGAGCTGATCCGCCACCGGCACTTCTCCTACTCGCAGCTCTCCCAGCGCTACGTCCCGGAGCGCGACGCCGCGATGGTCGAGCCCGACGTCATCGCCGAGGACCCGGAGCTGCACGAGCGGTTCGTGAAGGCCACCGAGGCCAGCGCGCAGGCCTACACCGAGCTGCTGGCCGCGCTGGAGGACAAGTTCGCCGACGACCCGACGATGACGCTGCGCCGCAAGCAGGCCCGGCAGGCCGCTCGCTCGGTGCTGCCCAACGCCACCGAGACCCGCATCGTCGTCACCGGCAACTACCGCGCCTGGCGGCACTTCGTGGCGATGCGCGCCTCCGAGCACGCCGACGTGGAGATCCGCGCGCTGGCGGTGGAATGCCTCAAGCAGCTGCAGAAGGCCGCGCCGAACGTCTTCAGCGACTTCGAGATCACCACCCTCAAGGACGGCACCGAGGTCGCCTCCAGCCCGCTGGTCACCGAGGGCTGAGCACACCGGCGGGGAAACCCCGGGTGCCGTTTTCGTCTCGATCCGCGATGCGGCGGCCGCTCGGCTTGATCGGCGTTTAGAGTGGGCCCATGGGTGTCGCCAGCGATGAACGCCAGCTGTTGTGCGAGCTGTTCGAGCGAGTCGGCCCGGACGCGCCGACGCTCTGCGAGGGGTGGGCGACCCGGGACCTCGCGGTGCACCTGGTGGTGCGCGAACGCCGACCGGACGCACTCGCGGGCAAGCTGATCAAGGCCCTGGCCGAGCGCGGCGACCGCGCCGAGCAGGAGCTGCGCGAGCTGGCCTGGCCCGAGCTGGTCGACCAGGTGCGGCAGGGACCGCCGAAGTGGAACCCGATGAGCATCGGCGGGGTCGACGAGACGGTCAACGCCGCCGAGTTCTTCGTGCACCACGAGGACGTCCGCCGCGCTCAGCCGAACTGGCAGCCGCGCCCGTCCGACGAGACGCGCGACGAGGTCCTGTGGAAGTCGCTGGGCCGTGTCGCGCGGATGTTCTACGGCCGCAGCCCGGTGGGCGTGGTGCTGCGCCGCACCGACGGCACCGAGATCCAGGCCAAGCGCGGCCCGCGCACCGTCCGCGTCGTCGGTGAGACCGCGGAGCTCCTGCTCTACGCGTTCGGCCGCAGCGAAGCGAAGGTCACCTTCGAGGGGAACGAGGCCGACATCATGGCGATGCAGGACCTGCGCCGCTCGTTCTGAAGAACCGCCCGCCGATCTGAAGAACTGCTCGTCAGGGCCCTGGAAGACCGAAAGAAACACGTCTGTTCGAGCTCGTCGGAATCACCTTTCCGGCGGGCTCGGTTCAGCCCGGTCCGGCTGTCTTCGGCGGGCGTCTGACCAGGTAGCGTCAGGGCCATGACCGACTGCCCCACCGCCATTCCGGGCCGCCCGTTCGGCCGCGTCCTGACCGCCATGGTCACGCCGTTCGACGAGGACGGGAAGGTCGACCTGAAAGTGGCGCAGGAGCTCGCCGCCTACCTGGTCGACAACGTCGGGAACGACGGGCTGGTCGTCAACGGCACCACCGGTGAGAGCCCGACCACGACCGACCAGGAGAAGGAGCAGCTGCTCCGCGCGGTGGTCGAGGCCGTGGGCGACCGGGCGACCGTCGTCGCCGGTGCCGGCACGAACAACACCGAGCACTCCGTGGAGCTGGCGCGCTCCGCCGAGAAGGCCGGTGCGCACGGCCTGCTGGTCGTGACCCCCTACTACTCCCGGCCGCCGCAGGAAGGCCTCTACCAGCACTTCTGGACGGTCGCCGACGCCACCGAGCTGCCGGTGATGCTCTACGACATCCCGCCGCGCAGCGTCGTGCCGATCCAGGTCGACACCCTCAAGCGGCTCGCCGAGCACCCGCAGATCGTGGCGGTGAAGGACTCCAAGCACGACCTGTGGGCGGGCAGCGAGGCGATGAACGACGCCGGGCTGGCCTACTACTCGGGCGAGGACCCGCTGAACCTGCCGTGGTTGTCGGTGGGCGCGGTCGGCTTCGTCAGCGTGATCGGTCACGTGGTCGGCGACCGGCTCCGCAAGATGCTCGACTCCTACGAATCCGGTGATGTCGCAGGCGCTATGGAGGTCCACAAGGGACTCCTGCCGGTGTACCGGTCGATGAACTTCGTCGGTGGCGTCATCTTCGCCAAGACCGCGCTGCGGTTGTGCGGCTACGAGACCGGCCAGCCGCGGCTGCCGCTGCCGGCCGCCACGGAGGAGCAGGTGCGTCTGATCACCAGCGACCTGTGGGATGCTGGCCTGGTATTGGTCAACCCGGACGCAGCACAGAGGTGACACAGCGTTGAGCGCACAGGCGACAGCCACCGAGTACCACCCGGTGACGCCGACTTCGTCGGCACCACCACGCCCGTTGGCCGAAGGTGGTCTCAGGGTCGTCGCGCTCGGTGGCATCGGCGAGGTCGGCCGCAACATGACGGTCTTCGAGTACGAGGGCCGGTTGCTGATCGTCGACTGCGGCGTGCTGTTCCCGGAGGACGACCAGCCCGGCGTCGACCTGATCCTGCCGGACTTCGGCGCGATCGAGGACCGGCTGGACGACATCGACGCCCTGGTGCTCACGCACGGTCACGAGGATCACATCGGTGCCGTGCCGTTCCTGCTGCGGTTGCGCCCGGACCTGCCGGTGGTCGGCTCCAAGTTCACGCTCGCGCTGCTGGCGGCCAAGTGCCGCGAGCACCGGCTGAACCCGGAGCTGATCGAGGTCGCCGAGGGCCAGCGCAGCACGCACGGCGCCTTCGAGCTGGAGTTCTTCGCGGTCAACCACTCGATCCCGGACGCGCTGGCGGTCGCCATCCGCACTCCCGCCGGGGTCGTGCTGCACACCGGTGACATCAAGCTGGACCAGCTGCCGCTGGACAGCCGGCTGACCGACCTGGCCGGGTTCTCCCGCCTCGGCGACGAGGGCGTGGACCTGTTCCTGGTCGACTCCACCAACGCCGAGGTGCCCGGTTTCGTCACGCCGGAGCGCGAGATCGGCCCGGTGCTGGACCGGGTGATCGGCAAGGCGACGCAGCGGGTCATCGTGGCCTGCTTCGCCAGCCACGTGCACCGCGTGCAGCAGGTGCTGGAGGTCGCCGAGACGCACGGCCGCAAGGTCTGCTTCGTGGGCCGTTCGATGGTGCGCAACATGGGCATCGCCGCCGATCTGGGCATGCTCAACGTGCCGGACGGCCTGCTGGTCGACCTCGACCAGGCGCTGGAGATGCCGGAGCACGAGGTCGCGTTCGTCTCGACGGGTTCGCAGGGCGAGCCGCTGTCGGCGCTGTCGCGGATGGCTCGGGGCGAGCACCGGCAGATCGGCATCCGCGCCGGTGACACGGTGGTGCTGGCGAGCTCGCTGATCCCGGGCAACGAGACCGCCGTGTTCGGCGTGGTCAACGGCCTGGTCCGGCTGGGTGCCCAGGTGGTGCACCAGGGGCACGCCAAGGTGCACGTCTCCGGGCACGCTTCGGCCGGTGAGCTGCTGTACCTGTACAACGCGGTGCGCCCGAGCAACGTGATGCCGGTGCACGGCGAGTGGCGCCACCTGCGCGCGAACGCCGAGCTGGCCCGGCTGACCGGGGTGCCCGCGGATCGCGTGGTCATCGCCGAGGACGGCGTGGTGGTCGACATGGTCGACGGCATCGCGAGCATCGCGGGTCGGGTCGAGGTCGGTCACGTCTACGTCGACGGCCTGTCGGTGGGCGACGTGGGCGAGTCGACGCTGTCGGACCGGTTGGTGCTGGGCGAGGGCGGTTTCATCGCGATCACGGTCGCGGTGGACGTGACGAACGGGCGCGCGGTCTCGCCGCCGACGATCTCCGGTCGCGGGTTCTCCGACGACCCGAAGGCCCTGGACGACGTGGTGCCGCTGGTGGAGATGGAGCTGGCGCGCACCGAGGCCGAGGGCATCACCGACACGCACCGGATCGCGCAGTCGGTGCGCCGGGTGGTGGGCCGCTGGGTCGCCGAGAAGTACCGCCGCCGTCCCATGATCGTGCCGAACGTGCTTCCCGTCGGATCCTGATCTCTCGCTGGAACGGGGTGGCTCGGAAATCCTTCCGAGCCACCCCGTTCGCGTTCTCGCATCACCGCGGGTAGCCGCCTGCGAGGGATCGAAGATCCGCTTCCGTACCCGTTTCCGATCACTCGTTACCCGGACGTGCCAGTCGTTCTCGGGGAATGTCCGTTTCTCCCGTGCACCCTGGGTGGTTTCGAACACCTCACGGGTGGACGGCATGCCACTTTGGAATGACCCACCGCGCTGTCGGACAGATCCGCTGCCACGGTGAATCTCGCCGGTTCGAGCTACTTCGTTCCGCTGGAAAAACCACTCGCAAGATTGGGGTCTGAAGGTGCGTACTTCCGCTCGACTTTTCGGCGCTGCCGCTGCGGCGACGGCACTCATGGCCATCGGCGGCCCGGCGTTCGCTGACAGCGCGGACAACGATGGGGTCAACCTGCTGAACGACAACAACGCGAGCGTGCTGCCGGTTCAGCTGTGCGGCAACAACGCCGCGGTGCTGGGGATCACGGCGCCCATCGCGTCCCCGCAGAACAGCAGCTGCGTGAACGCGCCGATCACGGAAGGCTGATCTGCTCGGCAGGAGGGCCGGCCCCGGGGTGGGGCCGGCCCTCCTCCGCGTTCAGACGCGGGCGGCCGGGTGGGTGAGCAGCCGGATCATCTCGTTGATGGTGCCGATGAGCTTGCGGGAGTCGGCCGGTGCCAGCGTGTACCAGTCCTGGCCGTCCCGGCCGGGTTTGCGCTGCGCCAGGTAGCAGCCGGCTTCGGTGGCGAAGAACTGCACGTTGAACGGCAGCGACCGGGTGCGCCGGACCTGCTGGTCGTAGGCCCGCGCGGTGATGAGACCTTCCAGGCTGCGCTTGGCGGTGAACGCCCGCATCAGCGTTTTCCCCTGCGCCCCGCGCACTCCCGCATAGCCCAGGGCCGCGGACATGGTCCGGGCCGAGTCGCCCATCCGCTTGATCACCTGCTCCAGGTGCGCGTAGGGCAGCGACACCGAGACGTCGTCGGCGGCGGTGATCTTGCCGAGCAGGTTGACGGCGTTGCCCGCCGGACCGCCGTGCTCGTGCCGCTTGATGCGGATTTCCCGCAGGTCGTCGGGTGTTTCACCGTCGGCCTGGTAGGCCTGGACCGTGCTGCGGCCGTATTCGACGAGCACCGCGTTGAAGTTCTCGCCTTCGCGCGCGTGGACCGCGACGCCGACCGCCAGCGGCGGCCGGGCGAGCAGGCGCACGGCGTCCTCGACGAACGGGTGCAGCTCGTCGCCGTCGAACAGGCTCTGCTGGACGAGCTGGCGCCGACCGAGCTCGGCCGCCTCGCGGCGGTCGGACTCGGTGGCGTCCAGCGGCAGCCAGCCCACCCGCAGCAGCGGGTGGAGTTGCAGGTCGAATCGGGTGCAGAGGTAGTTCGCCGCGGCGGGAGGCAGGCTCAGTTCACGCCTGGCCACGAATCACCGGCCCGCGTCGGCGTCACCGAAGACGGCGGGAGCGGTGCGCTGCATGTCGTTGGTGAACACGTCGTCCTGCTCCACCAACCAGCCCGGGCGCTGGTGCTCCTGCTCGTCGTCCTCGCCCTGCTTGCCGCGACCGGCCCCGGCACCACCGGGAGCCCCGTTCTGACCGGGGCGACCACCGGCGGCACCACCGGCACCGCTCCCGGCGCTGGAGCCACCGAGACCGCCCATCCCGGCCCGGCCACCGGCACCGCGACCCACCGGCGCACTTGCGCCTTCGCCGCTGCGACCGCCACGCGGGCCGCCGTTGGGGGAGGGAGCCCAGCGACCGTTGTAGGGGTTCTGCCGCTCCCACGCCCCGGTCTGCGGGTTCTGCCGGAACAGCGTCCCGTCGGGACCGCGCACGACGCCGGGCGGAAGCCCGGGACCGGACGGAGTCGCCCACGACGGGTTCGACGCGGCGGGCGGAGCCGACGGAGCGTGCGCGGGCGCGGCGGCCGGGGCCGAAGCCCACGCGGACGACGTGCTCGCGGGCGCGGAGTAGCCGCCACCCGAGTGCGAAGAACCGCCGTCACCAGCGGAATACGTGCTCGCCGTCGGGTACGACGCAGCGGGCGGAGCGGCCGGCGGCGGCTGGTCGGCGGGCTGGAACTCGGGCAGCCGCGCGATCACGCCCTCGGTCTGCTGGCTGTAGCGCTCCATGACCTGGTTGGCCTGCTGGTTGGTGTCCACGTAGGCCTGCTGGCGCTCTTCGTAGTCCGACATCCACCCGGTCACCGGGTTCGAGTCGAGCCCCCAGTCCTCGACCCACCCCTTCTCCGGCGGATCGAGCAAAGCCCCCTGCCCGCTGGGCAACGGGTCGTCCTTCATCGGAAGAGCCTGAAAAGCCTCCCGCTGGTAGGAGTTCTGCTCCTCCAACGCCGCCTTCACACCACGCGAAGTCTCAGCAGCAGCCCTCGCAAGAGGCTGAATCTCGGCGATGGACGACTTGGCCGCGTCGGCGGCGGCACCGGTGTGGGCGGCCTCCGCGTCCCGCAGCGCCGAGGCGATGTCGTCCACCATCTGGTCGAACGCCTTCGCGGCGTTCTCCCAGCGCTTGACGCCTTCATCGGTCGGCGCGGGCAGGCTGGCGGCGTCCGGGGAGCCGCCCATCTGCTTGCGGTACTCCTTGGCGCTACTCGCGTAGCACATGTCGAGCATCGTGTTGTCCCCCAGTGACTACTGCGCAGCAGGCAGGGTTGGAACTGCGGCTTCGAGCGCCTTCTGCGCGATGCCGCAGGCGTCTTGGTTGGTATCCATCACGTGGGCCTGCGCGGACAGGATCTGGTCGTTCTTCGTGGCGAGGAAGATGTCGCAGGTTCCGTCCTGCTTGGGATCTCCCTGGTTCGCTCGCGCGGCGGGGTGTCCCGCGATGGAGAGCTCCTGGTAGTCGGCGTACTTCGCCTTGTTGTCGTAGTACGCCTGGATGGAGCGGCCTTCGAGCGGGGTCAGCGAGAGGCGGTTCTTGCCGTCCGCGGAGTTCCACACGCACGGCGAGGGAGCCTCCGGGTCCAGCGGATCCGACTGCTCCTCGCCCTGCGCGGCGAGACCCAGACCGGCCGCGGCGTCAGCAGGCAGCAGACCGCATCGGTCCTTCGCCATCGCGTCCTTCGGGGCGTCGATCGTGACCCCGCTCGGCTGCTGCGGCTCCGGTGCCGGGGCGCCGTCGGTCCCGCCACCACCGCAGGCGGTGAGGACACCGGCGAAAGCCGCACCTGCACAGAGGATCGCGCTGCGCTTGACCACTTCACTCCTCGTCACGGTTCGGATCACGTCCGGCACATTAGCTCGCGACATGGCGCTGGACGTCACTCCCGTGCTCGTCGGCCGCCCGGTATTCGGCGAGGACCGCGTTGTAGGCGTCGATCTTCTCCTGCAGCTTCTTGGTGAGGTCGTGCGCAGTCATCCGCAGCGAACCCGTTTCACCAGCCGCGCGTTCGGTGATCGCCAGGCGCGCCTTGTTCGTGTAGCTGTCCTTGGCCGTCAGCTCACCAGGCTCGACACGTGCCGCGCTGTCGACCATCGCGAGCGCGTCATCCCGGATCTTCTCCAAGCGTTTGATCGCGCTCTGCAGTCCCGCAGGATCGACTACGAACCCGGCCACGGCGGTGTTCCCCCTACTTCAGGCTGACGTCTGGCTTCCGGTCCATCCTCGGTGATCACCGGTGGTGATCACAGCGTTTTGAACCGGCGCACATTATGAATGCGATCACCCTACTGAGCGACCGCTTTCACCCGAACCATCACCTGTATGTAGCAACGCCCAGGTACGTGGCCGGCTCAGGGAGCACGGTGCTTGAGCAGTGCTGGAGTGCGGCTGTGGCGGGCGACCCGGTCTCCTACTGGATGTGGAGCAGTGAGACAAGGTCTTCGTGCAGGTCACCGGGGATTCTGTAGCGCCGGGCGCGTTGCGCAGTGAGAACGGGCCGGGCTCCCAGGGGAGTCCGGCCCGTTCTCGTCAGCGGGTCAGCGGTGGTTGGACTGGAGGGCTTCCTGCAGGACCGCCGGTTGGCCGCGGGTGGCCTGGGTGCCGACCTGGTCCGGGGTCGGCTGCGGGAGCGGTTCGCAGGTGGTGTCGGGGCCGTCGCCGTCCTGGCGGGGCGGGAGCGCGCCGGTGAGCAGGTAGTCGGCGATCTTGTCGTCCTCGCAGGCGTTTCCGCTCAGCGAGCCGGAGTGGGTGGTGCCGCCGGGAAGGCTGATGAGGCTCGCGTTCGGGAAGCGCTTGCGGGCTTCCAGGGCGCCCGGGAACGGGGTGGCCGCGTCGAGCTCCTCGCTGATGAGCAGGGCTCCCTCGACCTTGCTGCCGTCGACCTCGACGGGCTTGCCCGCCTTCGCGGGCCAGGTCAGGCACGGGGCGTTGTACCAGGCGTTGCCCCAGGTCTCGAAGGGTGCCTTCTCGTGGGTGGCCCAGTTGTCGGTGCGCCACTGCTCCCAGTCCGTCGGCCACTGCACGTCCGTGCACTGCACGCCGGTGTAGACCGCGTAGCCGTTGTCGTCGCCGGGGGCGTTGGTGTCGTCGTAGAGCGCCTTGGCCGGGGCCCAGTCGCCGTTGTTGACCCACGCGGAGAACGCCTGCGCGCGCTCCGGCCACACCGACGTCGAGTACCCGGCCTGCAGGAACAGGTCCGTCCACTCCGCCGAGCCGATCACGTCACCGGCCGGCTGCGCGTCGAGCTTCGCGAGCTGGTCGTAGTACTGCTTCTCCACGGCGTCCGCGGTGGTGCCCAGGTGGTAGGTCGCGTCGTTGCGGGCGACCCAGTCGAAGAAGATCTTGATGTTGCGGTCGAAGGCCACGTCCTGGTTCAGGTTCGCCTGGTACCAGACGTCGTTGACGTTGACCACGCCGTCCATCACCAGCCGCCGCATCCGCTCCGGGTGCAGGGTGCCGTAGACCTGCCCGAGGTAGGTGCCGTAGGAGAAGCCGTAGTAGTTGATCTGCTCCTGACCCAGGGCCTTGCGGATGCTCTCCATGTCCTCGACCGAGTCGGTGGTCTTGAGGTGGTCGAGCAGCTTGCCCGCGTTGCCGCAGGCCTTCGCGTAGCCCTCGGCGCGGTCCAGCCAGGTCTTCTCCAGCTCGGCGTCGGGCACGTAGTGCGGCCTGTTGTAGCCGAAGTAGTTCGGGTCGCAGGACAACGCCGGTTCGCTGCTGCCCACACCGCGCGGGTCGAAGCCGATCCAGTCGTAGGCGGCACCGGCGTTTTTCGGCACCGCCGATCCGAGCACGCTCAGGTTCAGCCCGGAACCGCCGGGTCCACCCGGGTTGACCAGCATGACGCCCTGGTACTGGTCGGCGGGAACGGTCGCCTTGACGCGCGAGACGGCGAGCTTGATCTGCTCGCCCGCCGGGTCCGCGTAGTCCATCGGGACCGAGACCGTGCCGCACTCGGCACCGGCCTTCTGCAGGGTCTCGCTGTCGCACGGGCCCCACTGGATCGGGGCAGGGGTGAATTCGGGCGCTGGTGCGGCCGACGCCGAGCCGACCGACGGCGATAAGCCGATCAGCAGCCCGAGCGCCAGCGCGGTGGTGGCGGCTTTTCTCACGATCGTCCTCGTCTGTCCGGGTTGTCGCCGGTGATGGCGATGCAGTGTGGACAGTTAACGAGGTCGGACGAGAACGTGGCGCGGCGTTGGCGAGAAATGGTCGCGCCGACCGCGTTTCGGTTCGGTTACCGGGCCAACCAGGGCGAGCGCTTGTCGCTGACCGGGCGGGTGCGGTCCTGGTGCAGCGGGGCGTCGGGCTCGTCGACGCGCAGCCGGACCAGGCCTTCGGTGATCGCGCGCATGATGCGGTCGCGGGCGCGCGCGGCGTCGCCGACGCGGTCGGCCGACAGGTCGGAGAGGTCCACCGGGGCGCCGAAGTGCACCCGCATCGTCGGCCTGCGCGCGATCGCCCGCAGCCACGAGGAGAACAGGATCCACAGGTCGCGGGCGCTCTCCACGCGCACCATGCCGTAGCACATGGCCTCGTGCGCACCCCACTGGCTGACCGGGATGACCTTCGTGCCCGCCGCGAGCGCCATCCGCGCCACGCCGGTCTTGCCGTGCTCCGGCCACATGTTCGGCTCCAGCGTGATCCGCCCCTCCGGGTAGACCAGAACCGGGTTCGCGTCGTCGGCGAGCGCAGCGACGACCTTGTCCAGCGCCTCGGCCGCCGTCGCCTTGCCGCGATCGGCGCGCACGTGCCGTCCCGCGCGCATGATCGAACCGAGCACCGGCGCGTCGAACAGGCCGCCCGTCGCGACGAAGCGCGGCGCGATCCGCCGATGCCGGCACGCGGCGATGAGCACCAGCGGGTCCAGGTTGCCGATGTGGTTGGCCGCCATCAGCACCGGCTGTCCCCGCAGGTCATCCGGCACGTCGCCGGTGACGACGAGTCGTCCGGTCAGCGCGATCACCGCGCGGTCCACGCGCATCAGCGCGCGCCACAGCCTCGGGGTGGCGCGGAACAGCGTCTCGCGATCGCTCCGGTGTGTCGGCTCCGGACCGCTGGGCAGGGCAACCATGATGGGTAAGAGTCTCACGACTCGTGCGTTCAGCGGGCGCAAACCCCCGTGGTTGTTGTGACGGGAGAGGCGGGTGCCGATACCGTGTGGGGCATGGCGAGCCGGACATCGAACGGGGGGCGGGGCTCGTCGCGCGGCAAGGCGGCGACGCAGCGTAGCGGCACCGCCGCGAAGCGTGGCAAGAGCACCGCGTCCACCAAGACCAGCAGCGGATCCAAGGGCGGCGGGCAGAGCAAGCCGCGCGCCGGGTCGACGCACGCGCCCCGCAAGACGCCCGCGAAGCGCACCCCCGCCAAGAGCAGCAAGAAGACCCCTGCCACCCGGAAGCGGGGTGGCGGACTCGGCGGCGTGGTCCGCGCGGTCGGCAGAACGCACGAGCTCGACCCCGCGCACCGCCGCGACGGGATCGCGCTGATCTACCTCGCGCTGGCCGTCGTCGTGGCCGCAGGCGTCTGGTGGCAGGCCGGCGGGCCGGTCGGTCACTGGTTCGACTGGGCGCTGCGCTCGGTCATCGGCATCGGCGCGGTCGTGCTGCCCATCGTCCTGCTGATCACCTCGGTGATCCTGATGCGCACCGAGACCAGCCCCGAAGCCCGGCCGCGCGTGGTCATCGGGACCGTGCTGCTGGTGTTCGCCACGCTGGGAACCATCCACGTCCTCTCGGGTGCCCCGCTGGAGTCCGAAGCATGGCCCACCGCGGGCGGCGCGCTCGGATTCGTCGCCGGGGGCGCCCTGGCCTACGGCCTGACCGGCTACGTCGCCGTCCCCGTGCTGATCATCGCCGGGCTGTTCGGACTGCTCGTGCTCACCGGGTCGTCGGTGCGCGACGTGCTCGCCAAGATGCGCGGCGACGACTACGACGACGAGGACGGTTTCGAGCCCGCGCCCAGCAAGGCCGAGCTGGAGGGCGACCCGTCGACCGTCAAGCTGCGCCGCCCGTCCCGGCGCCGCCAGGCGGCGATGTCCGAGCAGGACGAGCAGCTCTCCCTCGACGACGTGCCCGGGGAACCCCCGGCCAAGCCCGCCAAGCCGAAGGCCGCCGAGGTCCCGGCCGCCAAGCCGGAGAAGCCCGAGAAACCCGCGAAGACGAGCGACGCGCCGCTGATCAGCCGCGACGTCGAGGGCGACTACCAGCTGCCGCCGCTGGACGTGCTCACCGACGGCGACCCGCCGAAGAGCCGCAGCAAGGTCAACGACTCGATGATCGAGGCGATCACGGCCGTGCTGGAGCAGTTCAACATCGACGCGCAGGTCACCGGCTTCACCCGAGGCCCGACCGTCACCCGCTACGAGGTCGAGCTGGGCCCGGGCGTGAAGGTCGAGAAGATCACCGCGCTGACCAAGAACATCGCCTACGCCGCCGCGACCGACAACGTGCGGCTGCTGGCGCCGATCCCCGGCAAGTCCGCGGTGGGCATCGAGGTGCCCAACAGCGACCGGGAGATGGTGCGGCTCGGTGACGTGCTGCGGTCCTCGGAGGCGGCCAAGGACTCGCATCCGCTGGTCATGGGCCTGGGCAAGGACATCGAGGGCCACATGGTCACCGCGAACCTGTCCAAGATGCCGCACCTGCTGTGCGCGGGTTCGACCGGTTCCGGTAAGTCGAGCTTCGTCAACTCGATGCTGGTGTCGCTGCTGGCGCGGGCCACCCCGCAGGAGGT
The DNA here is from genome assembly GCF_029952525.1 of Saccharopolyspora ipomoeae. Taxonomy (GTDB): domain Bacteria; phylum Actinomycetota; class Actinomycetes; order Mycobacteriales; family Pseudonocardiaceae; genus Saccharopolyspora; species Saccharopolyspora ipomoeae. The sequence continues at coordinate 125,165 of NZ_JASAOF010000003.1, read as the reverse complement.
CAGGATGATCCTGATCGACCCGAAGATGGTGGAGCTGACGCCCTACGAGGGCATCCCGCACCTGATCACGCCCATCATCACCCAGCCGAAGAAGGCCGCCGCCGCGCTGGCCTGGCTGGTGGAGGAGATGGAGCAGCGCTATCAGGACATGCAGGCCAACCGGGTTCGGCACATCGACGACTTCAACGCCAAGGTGCGCTCCGGGGAGATCACCGCGCCGCTGGGCAGCGAGCGCGAGTACAAGCCCTACCCGTACATCCTGGCGATCGTCGACGAGCTCGCCGACCTGATGATGACCGCCCCGCGCGACGTCGAGGACGCGATCGTGCGGATCACCCAGAAGGCCCGCGCCGCGGGCATCCACCTGGTGCTGGCCACGCAGCGGCCCTCGGTGGACGTCGTCACCGGTCTGATCAAGACCAACGTGCCGTCGCGGCTGGCGTTCGCGACCTCGTCGCTGACCGACTCGCGGGTCATCCTGGACCAGCCGGGCGCCGAGAAGCTGATCGGCATGGGTGACGCGCTGTACCTGCCGATGGGCGCCTCGCGGCCGGTGCGCGTGCAGGGCTCGTTCGTCGCCGACGACGAGATCCACCGCATCGTCGCCTACACCAAGGACCAGGCCGAGCCGGACTACACCGACGGCGTCACCGCAGCGGGCAAGTCGGGCGACAAGAAGGAGATCGACTCCGACATCGGCGACGATCTCGATGTCCTGCTCCAGGCCGCGGAACTCGTCGTGACCAGCCAGTTCGGGTCGACCTCGATGCTGCAGCGCAAGCTGCGCGTCGGGTTCGCCAAGGCCGGTCGCCTGATGGACCTGCTCGAATCGCGCGGCGTCGTCGGTCCCTCGGAGGGGTCCAAGGCGCGCGACGTGCTGGTCAAGCCCGACGAGCTGGAGAACGCGCTCCACGCGATCCGCGGCGGGCCCTCGCCCGACGAGGAGGAGTGATCCCCGGGCCCGCGGTGCGCACCGCGGGCCCGATTCTTCTCCGCACTTTTCACGTTTGTTCATCACCATTTGTTTCGCATTGTTTCCACTGCTCCGTTTGCGACCTGACAATTGCTCTGAACGGAATTCTCAGAGGGCTCGATTCAGAAGTTTTCTGCGATAACCTCTCCGCCGCTGACGGTTGATCCGCCTGCGGTTGAGGGGTATTGCGCATGGTCGTGCGAAAAGTTCGCGCTTTGTTGGTCGTGCTGTTCTCGGCGGCATTGGTCGCCGCCGGATTCCAGCAGATGGCGTTATCCGCGCCCGCTCCCGGAGACGTCGGGACGCAGGACGTGGAGAAGGGCGAGCTGCTCAGGGTCGGCGGGTCCAGCTACCCGAGGCTGGTGCGCCTGGAGCACTCCGGGGACGCCAACGGCCGCGTGCTGGCGAGCATGACGACCTACCGCGACAACGCCGGCTTCGCGACGATCCAGGAGAGCCGCGACGACGGCAAGACCTTCCAACCGCTCGCCGAGATCCACGATCCCGCAGGTGAGGACACCAAGGGGATGTGCTGCTCGACGCTGTACGAGCTGCCGCAGCAGGTCGGCGACATGCCCGCCGGGACGCTGCTGTGGGCGGGCACGGCCGGTGTCGGCGCCGATGAGGAGGAGCGGCAGGCCAGCATCCGCGTGTGGCGCAGCGACGATCACGGCAAGACCTGGAGCTACCTCTCCGACATCGTGCGGGCCCCGGTCGGACCGGGTGTGTGGGAACCCGAGTTCACGGTTTCGGAGCAGGGTGATCTGGTCGCCTTCTATTCCGACGACGGCGACCCGAAGCACGATCAGAAACTGATGCAGGTGCGTTCTTCGGATGGTCGAAATTGGACCGATTCGAAGGAGATGCTGAAGAACGACGAGTTCCGGGTCCGCCCGGGAATGTCGGGAGTGCGCAAGCTGCCCGACGGCACCTACGTGATGGTGTACGAGGTCTGCAATTACGACCCGGTGCACACCTGCACGATCTGGATCCGCGAATCCTCCGACGGCTGGGACTGGGGCGACCCCTACGACCTCGGCACCGAGATCGTCTCCGACACCGGCGGCCAGCCGCTCGGCACGCCGACCATCGCGCTCGCGCCGGGGCCGAACCCGAACGGACGGCTGCTGCTGGGCTACCAGATGCTCGGCGGTGACCAGGGCGGCTGGGCTCCGGGCAACGGGAAGACCGTGATGGTCAACGACGATCCGGGGAAGCTCGACGGGCCGTGGAAGGAGATCCCGGCACCGGTGCAGATCAGCTACAACCAGGGCAGCGTTTGCCGGAACTTCAGCCCGACCCTGCTGCCGACCTCCGACGGCAAGTCCATGATCCACGTGACCACGGACTTCGAGCACTACATCGGCGGTCCCTGCGAGGCCTTCTACGGCGTCGGCCCGATCGACGAGTCCGGCACGGCGGCCACGGCCCAGACCGAAGCCCGTCCGATGGACACCCGAATCGGCCGCTGACACCCGAATCGGCCTCTGGCACCCGGGGCCGCCCCGGGGGGAAGAACGCCCCGCCCGGAGAGATGGTCCTCCCTCCGGGCGGGGGTCCTCCGCGTCGGGACAGTTTTAGCCATAACTGCCCGCCGGAAATCAGGTGAAATATCCGTTTTGCCGGAGTCAGTTATGGCTAAAACTGTCACCTGGTGATCACTGCTGAGCCCGGGCCTTGTCCGGCAGCTCGGCCATCTCCACGGCTTCGGCGAGCGAGGAGGCGGAGCCGCCGAACTGGCGGACCGCTTGGTAGTAGAGGTCCGCGGTGGCCTCGCAGGCGCCGTCGCCGTCGCAGGCCGAGTACATGTCGTCGCGGAAGTTGTCGTCGATCTTCAGCCGGTTGTCCTCGGAGAACCGCTCCTGCAGCTTGTAGTTGCGGTAGCCGAAGTCGTGCCGGTCGCAGCTCTCCTTGAACTCCCACCCGAACGGCGCGTCGGGGGAGTAGGAGCAGCCGTCGGAGGACCAGTCGAGCTGGTCGGCGTACGGCTGCTCGCCTCTGGTCTGGGTGAACTCGTCCAGCGAGTACTCGAACAGGTAGCTGTCGGTGGTCTTCTGCAGCTCCTCGGGTGTGAGGTCGGCGGCGAAGGCGGTGCCGCCGCTCAGCAGCAGGGCTCCGGTGGCGGCCACGGCGGCGACGAGGCCGCGACGACGGGTGCGTTCCAAGGTGGTCTCCTCTGGGTGGAACGAATGACCACCGGTGTTTATAACCGTTCCCGGAGTGACCGGTGAGAGAGTTGCGAACTTGCGAAGCGAACGGTTGATAAACGACCAGAAACGGAGGGCCGAACTCGCCTTGCTCAGCGGTGCGGGTAGGGGGACCTGAGCGGCTCCGTGGACTCCGCGCGCCGCTCCTGATGCATGTCCAAGTCGCGGCGTGCTCGCCACGAAGCCGCTCAGAACCCGCGGCGGTGCAGGCTGGGGCCCACGCATGAGGATTGAAGAAGACCTGCTCAGTGGGACAGGTCGAGGAGCATGCGGGTGTTGCCGAGGGTGTTGGGCTTGATGTTGGCCAGGTCCAGGAACTCGGCGACGCCGGCGTCGACCGAGCGGCGCATCTCCTCGTAGACCTCGGGGCTGACCGGGGCGCCGTCGACGGTGCGGAATCCGTGGCGGCCGAAGAAGTCCGTCTCGAAGGTGAGCACGAACAGCCTGGTCAGACCCAGGTCGGTGGCCAGTCCGATGAGCCGCTGGACGATCCGGTGCCCGATGCCGCGGCCCTTGACCGCCGGGTCGATCGCCACGGTGCGGATCTCGGCGAGGTCCTCCCAGAGCACGTGCAGCGCGCCGCAGCCGACGACGCGCCCGCCGTCCTCGGCGACCCAGAACTCCTGGATGTCCTCGTAGAGGGTGACCAGCTCCTTCTCCAGGAGAACCTCGCCCGCGTAGGTGTCGACCAGCGCCTTGATGGTCGGGACGTCGGCGATCCGAGCCCGCCGAATCACTATCTCCGACGGCGCATAACCATTCATGCATCCATCGTAGCGCCGCGCCGGGGCCCCAGCGCGACCGTCACGCCAGTTGCAGCAGCATCCGGGTGTTGCCCAAGGTGTTCGGCTTGACGTGCGCCAGGTCCAGGAACTGCGCCACGCCCTCGTCGGGCGAGCGGCGGATCTCGGCGTAGACCTCCGGCGGGACCGGGGTGTCGGCGATCGGCCGGAATCCGTGGCGGCCGAAGAAGTCCGTCTCGAAGGTGAGCACGAAGATCCGCGACAGTCCCAGCTCGGCGGCGTGCTCGATCAACCGCTCCACGATCAGGTGCCCGACGCCGCGCCCCTTCTCCATCGGGTCGACGGCCACCGTGCGGATCTCGGCGAGGTCCTCCCACAGCACGTGCAGCGCGCCGCAGCCGATGATGCTCCCACCGTCCTCGGCGACCACGAACTCCTGGATGTCCTCGTAGAGGGTCACGAGCTCCTTGCCGAGCACCACCTTGCCCGCGTAGTGGTCGACCAACGACTTGATCGCTCGCGCGTCGCGGACTCGGGCCGGTCGCACCTCGATGGCATTCACGTTAGGTAAGCCTAACCATCACAACGGGAAGATGGTCGTCCGGACGGCCGTAATCTCGGCCACCGCCCGGGCGCATTTCCGGGTGGCAGGCTCGTTGCCGGAGGGCGACAGCAGGGACGTTAGGCTCGACCCATGTCAACCGAGCAGCAACACCACCGAGTCGCCATGGTCACGCTCGGTTGCGCGCGCAACGAGGTGGATTCCGAAGAGCTGGCGGGCAACCTGCACGGCCGCGGCTGGGATCTCGTCGATCCCGACGAGGCCGAAGTGGTCGTGGTCAACACCTGCGGCTTCGTCGAGTCCGCCAAGAAGGACTCCGTCGACACGCTGCTCGCCGCCTCCGACACCGGCGCGAAGGTCGTCGCCGTCGGCTGCATGGCCGAGCGCTACGGCGCCGAGCTCGCCGAGCAGATGCCCGAAGCCGACGCCGTCCTGGGCTTCGACCACTACGGCAACCTCGCCGACCGGCTCGACGACGTCCTCGCCGGCCGCGCGCTGGAATCCCACCAGCCGCAGGACCGGCGCAAGATGCTGCCGATCAGCCCGGTGTCCCGCCCTGCCGCCGCGGCCGAGGTCGCGGTGCCCGGTCACGGCTGGGTGCCTGCCGCGCGCGAGATCTCGCGCCGCCGGCTCGACGACTCGCCGGTCGCCGCGCTCAAGCTCGCCTCCGGCTGCGACCGCCGCTGCTCGTTCTGCGCGATCCCGTCCTTCCGCGGCTCCTTCCTCTCCCGCCCGCCGGAAGAGGTCCTGGGCGAAGGGGCCTGGCTGGCCAAGAACGGCGCCAAGGAGCTGTTCCTGGTCAGCGAGAACTCCACCTCCTACGGCAAGGACCTCTCCGACCAGCGCGCGCTGGTGACGCTGCTGCCTCAGCTGGCCGAGCTCGACGGCGTCGAGCGGGTCCGGGTGTCCTACCTGCAGCCCGCCGAGACCCGTCCCGACCTGGTGCGCACCATCGCCACCACGCCCGGTGTCGCGACCTACTTCGACCTGTCCTTCCAGCACTCCAGCGAGTCCGTGCTGCGCCGGATGCGCCGGTTCGGTTCCACCGAGTCGTTCCTGCAGCTCATCGAGCAGATCCGGGAGCTGGCGCCGGAGGCGGGCATCCGCAGCAACTTCATCGTCGGCTTCCCCGGTGAGACCGAGGACGACTTCGCCGAGCTGCAGGAGTTCCTGACCGAGGCCCGGCTGGACGCCGTCGGCGTGTTCGGCTACTCCGACGAGGACGGCACCGAGGCCGAGGGCTTCGACGGCAAGCTCGACCAGGACGTGGTCGACGAGCGCGTCGAGCAGCTGACCGCCCTCGCCGACGAGCTCATCGCGCAGCGCGCCGAGGACCGGATCGGCACCGAGGTCACCGTCCTCGTCGAGCGCTTCGACGAGGACGACGTGATCGGCCGCGCCGACCACCAGGGGCCCGAGGTCGACGGCGAGTGCCTGATCGTCGACACCGACGACCTGGCCGTCGGCGAGCTGGTGCGCTGCGAGGTCATCGACAGCGACGGCGTGGACCTCGTGGTGCGCCCCGTGGAGAAGTCCGGGGAGCAGCCATGACGGCCGAAGGGCAGGCACCGCAGGTCCCCGTCCTCAACATCGCCAACGTGCTGACCATGTCCCGGCTGCTGCTGGTGCCGGTGTTCCTGGTCGCGCTGTTCTGGGCCGACGGCCACGACACCGTGTGGCGCTGGATCGCCACCGGCGTGTTCGTCCTGGCCTCGGTCACCGACCGCATCGACGGCGAGGTGGCGCGCAGGCGCGGGCTGGTCACCGACTTCGGCAAGATCGCCGACCCGATCGCGGACAAGGCGCTCACCGGTGCCGCGCTGGTCGGGCTGAGCATGCTCGGCGACCTGTGGTGGTGGGCCACCTGGGTGATCATCGTCCGCGAGCTGGGCGTGACGCTGCTGCGGTTCTGGGTGATCCGGCACGGCGTCATCGCGGCCAGCCACGGCGGCAAGATCAAGACGTTGCTGCAGGCCATCGCCATCGGGCTCTACCTGATGCCGCTGGGCTCCTGGGCCGACATCCCGCGCTGGGTCGTGCTCGGTGCCGCCCTCATCGCCACCGTGGTGACCGGTCTGGACTACGTGATCCGGGCGCTGCGGATGCGCGCGGCCGGGGGTGCGCGATGATCCTCGACGCGCTGGACCTGCCGTTCTCGCAGGTAGCGGGGCTGATCGACGCCCTGCGGGCGCGCGGTGAGACCGTCGCGACAGCCGAGTCGCTGACCGCCGGGCTGGTCTCGGCGGCGCTGACCGAGGTGCCCGGGTCGAGCGCGGTGGTGCGCGGCGGCCTGGTCGTCTACGCCACCGACCTCAAGGACCGGCTCGCCGGGGTCGATCCTGAGCTGCTCGCCGAGCACGGCGCGGTCCACCCGGACGTGGCGTCCCAACTCGCCGTCGGCGCGTCGGGTCGCTGCGGCGCGGACTGGGGCGTCGGGCTGACCGGCGTCGCCGGGCCCGATCCGCAGGACGGAGTCGCGCCCGGCACCGTTCACCTGGGGTTCTCCGGGCCGCGAGGTGTTGAGGTGCGCACCGAGGTGCTCGGCGGTGATCGTCACGCGGTGCGCTCGGCGGCCGTTCGGGTGGCTCTGGAACACTTCGCCGGGATGCTGCGTTGAACAATTTGCAAGGGGCCCGTCATGTGTCCGGCTGCGCTGTGCGCTGCGTGAACATGGCCCAGCGAGGACTAGTCCGATCGATCATGAACCGTTCGCCCTGGGCGGACTTCCGCTCGATCGTTCTCGTTCCGGCCCATCGATGAGTAACGTAGGGGGCGTTCACGCGTAGTGCACGCGGAAGGCGACGAAGGAAGGGAGGCGCGCGATGACCGTATTGTTGCGGGAGGCGGTCGGTGAACGGCTGCGCCGCGCCCGGACCGCACAGTCTCGGACGTTGCGGGACGTTTCGCGCGCTGCCCGGGTGAGCCTCGGATACCTGTCCGAGGTCGAACGGGGCCGCAAGGAGGCGTCCAGTGAGCTGCTGTCCTCGATCTGTGATGCCTTGGACCTGCCGCTGCCAGAGCTGTTGGTGACCGTGGCCGGTGACCTCGACAGGACGATGGTGGTGCCATCGGTGGTCGACGAGCCGGCGACCGCGGACCTCGACGGCGGTCAGCTGGTGCCGAGCCTCATCGGTGCCGAGCTCTCCGACGCCGAGCAGCAGTTCGCCGAAGCCGGTGAGACCCGCGCGGGGCTGCAGCCGGTGCTCAGCCAGCGCATCAGCGCTCCGGTGCGCAAGCAGGTAGTGGCCGCCTGAACGACTAGACGACACCCCGACCGCCCCGCGTGACCAGCCGGTTCGCGGGGCGGTCGGCTTTTGTTGATCACGGTTCTATGTCCGTTATGCACCCGGAGCGGCGGCGTTCGGACGTGCCTGGTTCGATCAACGCTGAGCGCTCCGGGAAATACCCGGAGATCTGCCGTGTTTGGTGGAAGCGGACACGACTACCTGACACGATGGAACCAGCCGGGGCTCTTGGTGCGTTGTATCGGCGAGAGATCGGCTGGGGGCAGACGGCTCGCAGTGCCACGTGGCAGGCAAGCGGAAAGAAGGCAGGCGGAGGAGATGGCCAACCCGTTCGTGAAGGCCTGGAAGTACCTGATGGCGTCCTTCTCGTCGAAGGTCGACGAGCACGCGGACCCGAAGGTGCAGATCCAGCAGGCCATCGAAGAGGCCCAGCGGCAGCACCAGACGCTCTCCCAGCAGGCCGCCTCGGTGATCGGCAACCAGCGTCAGCTGGAGATGAAGCTCAACCGCCAGCTCGGTGAGGTCGAGAAGCTGCAGGCATCGGCCAAGCAGGCGCTGGTCATGGCGGACCAGGCCCGCGCCGAAGGTGACGAGGCCAAGGCCCAGAAGTACGAGGAGACCGCCACCCAGCTGGCCAGCCAGCTGGTCAGCGCGGAGCAGGGCGTCGAGGACCTCAAGACGCTGCACGACCAGTCGCTGGGCGCCGCCGAGCAGGCCAAGCAGGCCGTCGAGCGCAACGCGCAGGTCCTGCAGCAGAAGATCGCCGAGCGCACCAAGCTGCTCAGCCAGCTGGAGCAGGCCAAGATGCAGGAGCAGGTCTCGGCGTCGATGAAGTCGATGACCGAGGTCGCGGCCCCCGGCAACACGCCGTCGCTGGACGAGGTCCGGGACAAGATCGAGCAGCGCTACACCACGGCCCTCGGCGAGGCCGAGCTGGCGCAGAACAGCGTGCAGGGGCGGATGATGGAGGTCGAGCAGGCCTCGATCGACGCCGCCGGCTCGAACCGCCTCGCGCAGCTGCGCGCCTCGATGGGCAGCAGCAGCGACCAGCAGCAGGTCACCGGCGGTGCGCAGCAGCAGATCTCCAGCGGCGAGACCCCGGCGGAGACCAAGAAGCAGGAGAAGCCGCAGGCCGACCAGGCCTGACCGAGGCGGAGGGCGCGCCATGTCGCGGAAGCAGGAGCTCGCGCAGCTGGGCGAGGCGGCTCTGGAAACCCTGCGCGGGCCCGTGGCGACCGAGGTGCGGCGCAAGTGGGCGGGGTGGCGCGATCCGCGGGCACGGCTGATCCGGCGGCGCCGGACCGCCAAGGGGATCGCCAGCGGTAGCGCGGCCACCGCTGGCGTGTTCGGGCTCGGCGCCGTCGCCTCGTGGATGACGCCGGTCCTGGACACGATCTTCTACTGGCAGTACGCAGGGGAGACGGCGGCCGTCGGGCTCGGCGGCGTCGCCGTGGTCGGCGGTGTGGGCGCGGTCCAGGCCGGGCTGAAGTACCGGAAGCTGAAGAACACGCCGCTGCCGGAGCCCAGCGCCTCCGAGCTGCTCCCGGCACCGGGTTCGGCTGCGCGACCGCCGATGCAGCGGTTGCTGGAGGCCGAGCGGACGTTGCACTCCGCGCTGGCCGAGCTGACCTCGGCCGGTGCGGGGGCGTCGGCGGCGGAGGCGCGGGCGACGGCCGACACAGCGGCCGGGGAGCTGCGCCGGGGCGCGCAGCGGCTGGTCGCGGTGGAGTCGGCGATGCGCTACGCGCCGCCGGCCGAGCAGCGGGATCTGAAGGCCGACGTCGACCGGCTGCGGGCCGAGCTGGACGAGGGCGTGGCGAGCTACGGCGGAGTGGTCGCCGCGGCGGGCAAGGCGGTCGCGGCGAGCGGTGCGGGCGAGCAGCGGCACCAGCTGCAGGACGCCACCGACCGGTTGGCGGGTCTGGCCGCCGGGATGCGCGAGGTCTTCGGCGAAGCGGACGGGTCCGCTCAGCACTGATTTTCACGACGCGCTGCAGGCGGGTCACTAGCGGTAGTCGATATTTTCAAGGTCGACGGACCGGGTGACTTGCTTGCGCGATGCGGAATAGTAATCTTTCCCCAGTCATCACATGCCGTGACAGTGAATCCGCCTGATCGGGTGGCTCGGGGAGGCCAGTGTGGCGTTGTGGGCCGTGCACGGCAACGGTCGACGACTGCTGCGCGATTCCGTCGTGTCCTCCGAGGAGAGGCTGAGCTGGCCGCTCACGATCGGCTTCGGCGTGCAGCACCTGCTCGCGATGTTCGGCACGACGACGCTGGTGCCGCTGCTGACCGGCTTCCCGGTCGCCACCACGCTCCTGCTCTCCGGCATCGGAACCCTGCTCTTCCTGATGATCACCCGCAACCGCGTGCCCAGCTACCTGGGCTCGTCGGTGGCGTTCGTGGTGCCGATGAGCGCGGCGGTCAGCGAGGTCGGCGCCGGTCCGGCGGCGTTGCTCGGCGGGATCATGGTGGTCGGCCTGGTGGTGCTGGCGTTCGGGGTGGCTGTCAAGGCGCTGGGCGTGCGGTTGATGGAGACCGCGATGCCGCCGGTGGTGACGGGCGCGATCGTGCTCATGATCGGGTTGAGCCTCGCCCCGCAGTCGGTGGCGTCGTTCGACCAGCAGCGGGTGCCGGCCGCGCTGACCCTGGGCACGGTGGTGCTGCTGACCGTCATCAGCCGCGGCATGGCGGGACGGGTGTCGGTGCTCATCGGGGTCCTGGTGGGCTGGACCTACGCGGCGATGATGGGCCAGCTGGTGCCGGAGCGGGTCGCCGAGCTGGCGGCGGCGCCGTGGATCGGGTTCCCGGAGCTGATCACGCCGCAGATACACGTCTCGGTGGTGCCGTTCGTGCTGCCGCTGGCGATAGTGCTGGTCGCCGAGCACGTCGCGCACCTCAAGGCCACCGCCGCGGTGTCCGGCCGCGATCTCGACCCCTACGTCGGGGACGCGCTGATCGGCGGCGGGCTGGCCACGATGCTGTCGGGCTCGGCGGGCGGTTCGGCGGTGAGCAGCTACGCGGCGAACATCGGCGTGATGGCCGCGACCCGCGTCTACTCCACGGCGTCCTGCCTGGTGGCGGCGGTGGCGGCGATCGTGCTGTCGTTCTCGCCGAAGCTCGCCGCGCTGATCAACACGGTGCCGCTGGGCGTGCTCGGCGGCGCGACCCTGGTGCTGTTCGGGATGCTGGCGCTGGTCGGGGTCCGCATCTGGCTGGACGCCCGCGTCGACTTCGCCGATCCGGTCAACCTCGCGGTCCTCGGCACGGCCGTCATCGCCGGCGTCGGCGACCTCACGCTCTCGGTCGGTGACCTCCGGATCACCGGGCTGGTCTGGGGCTCGATCGGCATCGTCATCGTCTACCCCCTCCTGCGGAACCTCGCCGACCTCCGCAACCTCCCCTGACCCGGTCTTCCGTCCCGCGCCGTCGCTTCTGCCTCGGTGGGCGGGTTCGTCACCAGGGGACGGTTTTTCCTCGAATCACCCATGATCAATGTCCCTTTTGTCCGGTCAATTCGAGGAAAAACCGTCCCCTGCCGAGCGGTGCGAAACCGGCGAGGTCAGGGCTGGCAGCGGGGGCAGTGGTAGGTGGTGCGGGAGTCCGGGGGAGTGCCCTGGGTGCCTCGGCGGACCGGACCCCCGCATCGGAGGCAGGACTTCCGGCCGTAGACCCAGTGCTGGTCGCCGCGGCGGAGGCTCTTGGTCGTGGTCTGCTCGGGGTGCCAGGCGTTGCGCAGCAGGAGCTCGTGGCTGAGGCGGACCGCCTCGCGCGCGTCGACCTCGGCGACCGGTGTCCAGGGGGAGCGGCCGAGCAGGAAGCACACCTCGGTCTTGTAGAGGTTGCCGACCCCGGCCATGATCCGCTGGTCCATCAGCGCCAGTCCGATCTCGCGTCCGGGGTCGGCGGTGAGCCCGCGAACCGCCTCGGCCTCCGAGTCCGGGCCCCAGTCCGGCGAGAGCAGGTCCGGGCCGAGGTGGCCGACGAGCTCCGACTCCCGCGAGGTGGGGATCCAGCGCAGGTCGTGCAGCGCGAATCCGACCGCGACCTGCTCCGCCGTCGCCAGCACCGCGCGGGCCTGGTGCCCGGGACGCCGCCACCGCGCGCCGGGGGCGTAGAGGTGCCAGGAGCCGTCCATGCGCAGGTGGTGGTGCAGCGTGCGGCCGTGCTCGAAGCGCATCAGCAGGTGCTTGCCCGCCGGGCGGACCTCGCTCACCACCCGGCCCGCGAGGTCCACGGTGGACAGACGGGGGTGCCGGAGCTCGCCGCGGACCAGATCCCGGCCCGCCAGCGCCTCGTTCAGCCGGTGGCAGGTGAGGAAGACCGTGTCGCCCTCGGGCACCGGGTCACTCGGCTTCCTCGACGAGGTCCTCGTCGTCCTCCGGATCCGGGCGGCGGAGCCGTCCCGCGCGCAGCGTGCGGGCGAGGATCAGGTTGAACGCCAGCGCCACCTCGCGGGCGCCCGGGGTGCCCCACTGGTGGATCGGCATGCACGCGCCCTGGGCCTGCTGCACCGCGAGCCGGTCCGGCAGCGCCACCGGCATCACCAGCGGGCCGAAGATGTCGCGCAGCTCGTCGATGCGGTACTGGTGCTCGTGCGAGCGCGGCCGCACCCGGTTGACGATCACGCCCAGCGGCTGCAGGTCCGGGTTGTTGCTGCGCTCGGCCTGCACGGCCTCGAAGGCGCGCTGCACGCCGGAGACCGCGAAGATCGTCGGCTCGGTCACCAGCAGCGCCCGGTCCGCCGCGACCAGCGCCGAGCGGGTCAGCCTGCCCAGCGACGGCGGGCAGTCCAGCAGCACCAGCTGGTAGGGGAGTTCGCCCTCGGCGATCAGATCGTCCAGTTCGGACAGCGCCTCGTCGAGCCGGGACAGGTGGCCGCCGTCGGGCTGGTGCCCGTTGAGGTTCTCGGCGTCCTCGGAGCCGACGAGCACGTCGACCTCCTCGCCCCAGGCGCTCCCGGTGACCGCCGCGCGCACCACCTCGGGGCGGGGGTCGGCGAGGACGTCGCTCAGACCCTTCGCCGTCTTCTCCGGTTCCAGGGCGGCGGTCGCGTTGCACTGCGGGTCGAGGTCGACCACCAGCGTCCGGACGCCGCGCCGCATGGCCGCCGAGGCGAGCCCGAGCACCACGGTCGTCTTGCCCACGCCACCCTTGAGACTCAGCACCGCAACCGTCTGCACGCACGTAGCCTACGGAACCTGCTTCCCCCGCAGCAGTGCTGTCCGAGATTTCCCCGCATCACCTCCGTCACCTGGTTCCCGCCGTCAAGAACCCCGGTTTTCACCGGGCTGAGAACTGCGGGTTATCGACCCGACGAAAACCGGGTTCTCGACGCGGGGATCCGTGCGCGTGTCGGGACCCGTCGGTGCGAGGGGCGGGTGCGGCGGCATTACGCTTTGGGGCATGAGATCGGACGCCGTCCACCAGGTGCTGGAAACCGAGATCGCCCGCGCGGCGGAGCGGCTGGGTCGCCGCCCGCGCGTGCTCGACGTCGGCGGTGGCAGCGGGGTGTGGGCGGTGCCGCTGGCCGAGGCCGGGTGCGCGGTGACCGTGATCGACCCCAGCCCGAACGCGTTGGCGACGTTGCAGCGCCGCGCCGAGGACGCCGGAGTCGCCGACCGCGTGACGCCGCTGCAGGGCGACACCGAGGCGCTGGCGGCGCTCAGCCCCGATGGCGGCGCGGACCTCGTGCTGGCCCACGGCCTGCTGGAGGTCGTCGACGACGTCGAGGCCGCGATCGCCGCGCTGGCCGCCTCCACCGCTCCCGGCGGGGCCGTCTCCGTGCTGGTCGCCAACCGCTACGCGGCGGTGCTGGCCCGCGCGCTGGCCGGCCGGGTGAGCGAGGCGCTGCGGCTGCTCAACGACGCCGACGGCGTGCTCGACGCCGGGTCCGAGACCCTGCAGCGCCGGTTCGACTCCGACGGCCTGCAGCACACCCTGGCCGCCGGTGGCTTCACCGTCGAGGTCATCCAGGGCCAGGGCGCGCTCAGCGACCTCGTGCCCGGCTCGGTCACCGACGACAACCCGCGCACCGCCGACGCGGTCGCGGAGCTGGAGCAGGCCGCGGCCACCCGCTCACCGCTGCGTGACATCGCCACCCGCCTCCACGCGATCGCCCGCAAGCCCGCCTGAGGCCCTGCGGACCGGGTGGTTTCGGAAATTCCGCCGATCGGCCGCAGGTGTGACAAATTGATCACGGACGGCGACTACCCAGGGTGGGGCGGTTGATTACCGCTGGTCGTTGACACCGTGCGCGAAGTCGATCACAGCCCCGATCCGATGACGTCCGCGATGTCGCCGGTTTCCGGTGGCCGGACCGGGTAGTCGTCGCGTCGCCGGAACCGTATCCTCGATGGTGACGCCCCCAAGCGTTCGCCGGTCGGCAAGCCCGGCGCCACCGATTACCTGTGCCGGAGGAGGAGTCATGCCACTCTCCGAGCACGAGCAGCGACAGCTCGAGCAGATCGAGCGCGCGCTCTACGCCGAGGACCCCAAATTCGCCTCCACCGTGCGCGGAGGACGGCTTCAACGCCCATCTCGACGTCGGCGGCTGCAGGGCATCGCCGTCTTCGTGCTGGGTCTTGCTCTGCTGGTCGTCGGCGCGGTGATCCCCGCCCTGCGACCGGCGGAAATCCCGGTGCTGAGCGTGGTCGGCTTCCTCGTGATGTTCGGCGGAGCCGTGATCGTCCTGTCCGCGTTGCGCGGTGGTGGCGATGAGGCCGAGGCCGAGGACAACGGCGGCGGAGGCGAGAAGCCCAAGCGCGGCGGCTCCGGTCGCTCCTCCGCGCGAGGTTCCCTCGCCCAGCGCATGGAAGAGCGCTTCCGCAAGCGCTTCGACCAGTAGAACCGCACTTCTACGAGATCGCCGCCGGGCCCGCGAGGACCCGGCGGCGATCTTCATGCGCGCGGAACCTCAGCGGTGCTCACCGGGCGGGGCTCACCGGGCGGGGGTGCATCACCCGAGGCTGATCAGCTGCGCCACGGCGGCAGCGCGGACCGCGGGAACAGGCGGGACCGCAGGTCCAGCGGCGCGCTCTCCCGCAGGCTCGCCGTGATCGTCTTGACCGTCTCCGCGAGCGTGCCGTCGGGCTGCGAGGCCGGGGCGTACCACTCCCGCTCCACGGCCGCGACCAGGTTCTTCACCGCGTCCGCGCCGGTGGCGTCGAGCTCGTGGTCGGCCACCAGCCGGTCCGCGAGCTGCCGCGCCGTGTCCGTCGGGCGCGGCCGGTCGCCCCGGTCCCGGAACTCGTCGAGCACCTCCCGCCACGCCGTGCTCGCCGCGCCCTCGCGGCCCTCGGTGATCGCCTGCAGCCGCTGGCCGCGCCGGATCTCCCGGACCGCCAGCGGCGTCGCCGCGCCCGCGCACGCCAGCAGCACCACCAGCACCAGCAGCGTCACCGACCAGCCGCGATCCGCGGGCTCGCGGCGCTGCTCCGGCACGTCGCGGACGTCGGGCTGGTCGGCGGGCACCCCGGCCGCCGGCGGAACCGGCGCACCCGGCTGCGGCGCCGGAAGCGGCTGACCGGGCACCGGCGCCGCAGCCTGCGGCGGGTGCAGCGCGGTGTCCAGGAACTGCGGCAGGGCCGTGCGCCCGTCGCTCAGCGGCGTCGGGTCGAACGTCTGCCAGCCCCAGCCCGGGAAGTAGGCCTCCACCCACGCGTGCGCGTCCTCGGTGGTGATCACCTGCTCGGTGCCGTCCTGGTACCCGGCGGTGAAACCGACCGCCACCCGCGACGGGATGCCCACCGAGCGCAGCAGCACCGCCATCGACGACGCGTACTGCTCGCAGAACCCGCGCTTGCCCCGGAACAGGAAGTCGCTCAGCGCGTCCTGCCCGGTCGAGGGCGCGGTGGACAGGTCGTAGCGGAACCCGTTGGCCGGATCGGTGAAGTACCGGTTGACCGCCACCGCCTTGTCGAACTCGGTCGGCGCGTCCGCCGTCAGCTGCTGCGCCAGCTGCGCGACCTGCGGCGAGATGCCGGATGCGTCGACGTAGGCGGGGTCGATCGGCATCGGCCCGCGCGCGCGGCGCAGCTCGTCCGGTGAGGGATCCGGGACGATCACCTGCTGGGTGTAGGGCCGGGTCTCCTGGTTGGTCTGGGTGAACACGATCCCGGCGGCCGGGTCGTAGCGCCAGTGCCGGCCCATGCCCGTCACCGAGACCGGGGTTCCGAACACCGGCAGCCACGGGTCCCGGTAGCCGATCGGCTGGACCTCGATTCGTTCGGGCCTGCCGCGCCCGATCGTCGTGCCCTCCGGCAGCGGCAGCGGGGCACCGGCGTCCACGCCTTGCGTGAGGCCGTCGAGCTGCCACCCGGTGCGCGGGTCGAACTTGCGCAGCGTCATCGCCCGCAGGTAGCTGTCCTGCTGCAGGCCCCGGACCCGGAAGAGCTCCACCACCCGGTCCCGGTTGAGCTGCCCGCGCAGCGAGGTGAACGGCTGCAGACCGATGCCGTCGGTGCCGCCGAACTCCTCCGGAACCGACCCCGGCAGCCGCCCCTCGGTGCCGACCCCGGTGAACACCGACCCGGCCAGCACCGCGATCACCCCGGCGGTGCCCGCGACGACCGCCGTGGTCCGCCCGAACAGCGCGTAGGCCACCCGGTCCGGTTCCTCGTAGCGCCGCCACCTGCGGTGATGACCACCGGCGGCGAGCAGCAGCGCGTAGCCCGCGCCGCCCAGCGCGAACGACCACCAGGGCAGCATCCTGTCGGCCAGCGACGCCGGGATCGCGAACACGCACAGCAGCACCAGCCCGGTCACCGCGGGCGTCCCGATGCTCACCGCGATCAGGTCCACCAGCAGCGCCACCACGCCCAGGCCCAGGCACACCAGCGCCTGCAGCGGCGGATCGGCGGGGACCGGGGGCACACCGGTGCGGATCAGCTCACCCGTCCCGCCCAGCAGCCGGGACAGCTCGACGAACGCGGCCGGACCGGGCAGCACGCCCAGCACCGCGCTCGACCCGGCGAACAGCACCGTCTGGGTGATCAGCAGCGACGCCAGCTGAGCGGCGACCGCGCCGACGGTCGGCCAGCCCAGATGCCTGCCCAGCGCGCCCGCGCCCACCACGATCAGCACGGTGACCAGCGCCGGAGGCAACCAGCGCGCGTCGGCCAGCACCCCGGCGAACGACGCCGAGGCGCACAGCACCGCCACCGCGGCGGCCGCCGCGGCCACCAGCGAGGTGTCGAGGGAACCGGTCTTGTCCGCGCTCACGCCATCAGTCCCGTGCCGTCCGTGGTCGAGGTGCTCTCCACCGACCTGGTCTGCCCGCACAGATCCCGCCACACCTCGGAGATCGGGGTCGAGGGCCCGTCGGCCACCACGACGGTCCACCCCGCGGCGCGCAGCGTGCGCGCCGCGTCCTCGACGTCCACGCCGACGCCGTCGCCGTTCCACGAGCGGACCTGCAGCAGCACCGCGAGGCTGCGGGTCTCCTGCGGGCGGAGCTTGGTCAGCTCGGCCACGCCCGCCGTGGTGACCTCGCCGAGGACGGCGATGAGCTCGTGCCCGTCACCCGGGTCGCGGCTGCACTGCAGGTCGCGCTGCGGGGAGGGGCGCACGGCGGCCAGCGAGTCGAGCAGCACCTCGTCGCGGGCGCCGCCGTCACCGCCGATGTCGCGGGTGAGCGGCTGCCCGTCCTCGGTGACCAGCCGGACCTGCTGGCCGTGCTGGGCCAGTTGCAGGCAGATGCTGGCGACCGCGGAGATCGCCCACTCGACGCTGTTGTTCGGGCCGTTGCCGCGGTGCGCGGCCGAGCGGCGGTCCAGCAGCACCGTGACGCCGCCGTGCCAGGGGCGCTCCTCCACCCGCACCATCAGCTCGTCGCGCCGCGCGGTGGACTTCCAGTGCACCCGGCGGATGTCGTCGCCCTGCCGGTACTGGCGGACCATCGCGTCGTCCTCGCCGTGCCCGGCGCGCAACCGCGCGGTGCCGTCCTCGCCGGTGCCCAGCCCGGAACCGGCGGGCAGCCCGGACAGCTCGACGACCTGCGGGGTGGCCACCAGCCGGGAGCGCCCGGCCAGCTCGCGCTCGAACTGGGCGAGCCCGAACGGGTCGACGATCCAGGTGCGCAGCGGTCCGATGTGGTGGATGCCGCGCAGCGACGGGGTCACCGGGTAGGTCACCACCTGGCCGCCGTGGCGCGGCACGACGGGTAGCCGGAAGCGGGGGCGGTCGCCGAGCGCGTGCGGGGTGCCGTCCTCCAGCACCAGCCCGTCGGCGGGCAGCCTGCCGCTGCCGCTGATGTGCAGGTCCACGTCGGCGCGCGACCCGACCGGAACGCGCGGCGGGTCGATCACCCGGCGCGCGGCGACGCCGAACCGGACCTGGCCGGACAGCAGCAGCGACAGCAGCGGCAACGCGATCACGAAGGCCGAGACCCGCAGCAGGTCCCGCTCGTCGAGGACCAGCGCGCAGATCCCGGCTGCCACGCCCGCGGCCAGCAGGCAGCGGCCGCGGATGGTCAGCCCGGACAGCATGTCAGCCTCGTTCGTCGTGGGTGTCGCCGCGCGGCACCGGGATGCGCTCCAGCAGCTGCCGCACCAGGTCGGTCGCCGAGCGGCGGGCGGCGCGGGCCTCGCTGGTCAGCACCAGCCGGTGCGCCAGCACCGGGATCGACACGGCTTGCAGGTCGTCGGGGACGACGAAGTCGCGGCCGGCGAGCGCGGCCTGGGCGCGGGCGGCGCGCAGCAGCTGCAGGGTCGAGCGCGGGGAGGCGCCCAGCCGCAGCTCGGCGAGCTCGCGGGTCGCGGTGACCAGGTCGATCGCGTAGCGGCGGATGTCGGTGGAGGTGTGCACGGCGGCGACGATGCGCAGCAGCTCCTGCACCTCGGTGCTGTCGGCGACCGGCCGCAGCTGGCCGAGCGGGTCGTGCCCGGTGTGCTCGTCGACCATCGCCAGCTCGGCCTTGCGGTCGGGGTAGCCGATGGAGACCCGCGCGGTGAAGCGGTCGCGCTGGGCCTCGGGCAGGGCGTAGGTGCCCTCCATCTCGACCGGGTTCTGGGTGGCGATGACCATGAACGGCGCGCCGAGCTCGTAGGTGTCGCCGTCGACGGTGACCTGCTGCTCCTCCATGCACTCCAGCAGCGCGGACTGGGTCTTCGGCGAGGCGCGGTTGATCTCGTCGCCCACCACGACGTTGGCGAACACCGGTCCGGGCCGGAACTCGAAGTTCTCGGTCTGCCGGTTGTAGATGGACACGCCGGTGATGTCGCTGGGCAGCAGGTCCGGGGTGAACTGGATGCGGCTGACGGTGCAGTCGATCGAGCGGGCGAGGGCCTTGGCCAGCGAGGTCTTGCCGACCCCGGGCACGTCCTCGACCAGCAGGTGGCCCTCGGCGAGCAGGGTGACCAGCGCGATCCGGACCACCTCGGGCTTGCCGACGAGGACCTGCTCGACGTTGGCGGCGATGCGCTGGATGGTGCCGTGCACGCGGTCGATGCCGGGCGCGGCCGGGGCTGACGCGCCGGTCGTCGGACCGGCGGTACCGGTCAGCTGGGTTTTCGGCGTCACGCCACCTCCTGGATTTCGCCCTCCCGGTCGTGTCGGGCCCGCGGACCGGGGATGCCGGGAGGGACACCCGGACCGGGCCGGCGGAGCCGGGGCCGCGCTGCCCCACTTCACCCCACCACGGGAGTCCGGTCGCTGCCGGGCCCCGAACGGACTGAGCATAACCGGCCGCCCGCCCAGTTGATCTACACGCGTTCTGACCGGCGGTTTTCGCCAGATCCCCGCTCATCGTGGCTGGTGCGCCGGTGGTGGTGCGTGGTGGGGTGGGGGCGACGCGGCGCCCCCGTTTTCCCCCACTTCGCCCCCACGGCGCACTACCTGCGGAAACGTCTCCGACCACGCCGGGGTGAGAGGGGCGTTTCGTGTTGACGGTGGAGCGAAGTGGGGTACTGTGGGGCGCGGTGGGGCAAAAGGGGGTCCTGCTGCCTTCGTCGGCAGTTGGTTCCGCGTCGATCCGGCGCGTGGAGCAGTCGTCGGCTGAGGGGATCCGGGCCGGGGGAGGTGGACCGGGATGTTTCTCGGCACCCATCACCCCAAGCTCGACGACAAGGGGCGCTTGACGCTGCCGGCGAAGTTCCGGGACGCACTGGCGGGGGGTCTGATGGTCACCAAGGGACAGGACCACTGCCTCTACGTCTTCCCGCGCGACGAGTTCGAGCAGATGGCGCGCAAGGTCGCCGAGGCTCCGTTCACCAACGAGGCGGTGCGCGCCTACCAGCGGTACCTGTTCGCCGGAACCGACGAGCAGCGTCCCGACGGGCAGGGGCGGATCTCCATCGCACCGGAGCTGCGGCGCTACGCGGAACTGAACAAGGAATGCGTGGTCATCGGCGCGATCACCCGCCTGGAGATCTGGCAGGCGGACAGGTGGCAGACCTACCTCGACGAGCACGAGGAGGGCTACGCCCAGGCGCAGGAGGAGGTGCTGCCCGGCGTGTTCTAGGCGTGACGGTCGGGTTTCGTGAGGCCTCGGTCCGCTCGGCTTCCGTCTCCTGGTGCATCTTCCCCGGCACCAGGAAGCGACGGGCGGGCGGGGACCTGACGGGATCCGGCGCCGGAGGGGGATCTACGCAACGACGGTCGGTGCGCACTGACGGGTGCGCGCCGATCGCTGGTTCTGAGCAAGAACGGCACGCGGGAGGGAGGGACCGCAGTGGCCGACGAGCCGCATGAGACGGGCGGTTCCGCCCGCGACAAGCACGTGCCGGTGCTGCTGGAGCGCACGCTGGAGCTGCTGGCGCCCGCGCTGTCCCGGGACGGGGCGGTGGTCGTCGACGCCACGCTCGGCATGGGCGGGCACTCCGAGGCGATGCTGGCCGCGCACCCCGGGCTGCGCCTGATCGGGCTCGACCGGGACCCGGACGCGCTGCGCCTGGCCGGTGAGCGGCTCGCGCCGTACGCCGACCGGATCGACCTGGTGCACGCGGTCTACGACGAGTGGGACCGGGTGCTCGACGAGCTCGGGCTGTCCGCCGTGGACGCCGCGCTGTTCGACCTGGGCGTGTCCTCGCTGCAGCTGGACGAGGCCGAACGCGGTTTCGCCTACGCGCAGGACGCGCCGCTGGACATGCGGATGGACTCGGGGGCGCTGCGCACCGCGGCCGACATCCTCAACACCTACCCGCACGAGGACCTCGCGCGGATCCTGCGGGTCTACGGCGAGGAGAGGTTCGCGGGCAAGATCGCCTCGGCGATCGTCCGCGAGCGCGACAAGGAACCCTTCAGCACCAGCGCGCGGCTGGTCGAACTGCTCTACAGCGCGGTCCCGGCCGCCAGCCGGCGCACCGGCGGCCACCCGGCGAAGCGGACGTTCCAGGCGCTGCGCATCGAGGTCAACGCCGAGCTCGACGTGCTGGAGCGGGCGCTGCCCGCGGCGCTGGACTCGCTGGCCCCGGGCGGCCGGATCGCGGTCATGTCCTACCACTCGCTGGAGGACAAGATCACCAAGCGGGAGCTCGCCGATCGCGTGAAGTCCCGCACCCCGGTCGACCTGCCGGTCGAACTCCCCGGGCACGGGCCGGAGTTCCGGCTGCTCACCCGGGGTGCCGAGCAGGCCGGTGCCGACGAGATCGAAACCAACCCCAGGGCGGCTTCGGTGCGGCTTCGCGCCGCCGAGCGGATCCGCGGGGGCAACGGCGAGGAGGCGACATGACTGCACCTGCACGTGCCAACGCGGCGTCACGAACCGAGGCCGCCGAGGCCCAGACCGCGGAGAAGACCCGCACCCAGGAGAAGACGGGCACCCACGAGAAGACGGGCACCCACGAGAAGACGAGTGCCCCGCCCTCGGGGCTGAAGCCGTCGCCGAAGAAGTCCGACAAGCGACGCACCCGCTCGGCCGCCGCCGAGCGCGCCTACGCGCGGCGCGAGGAGCGGCGCGACCAGTCGGCCCGCCGCCCGCGCCAGATCCGGCAGGGCGCCGACGAGCGGCGCCCCGTCGCGGCGATGCCGCGCGCCAAGCAGCTGGTGCACGAGCGCGTCTCGACGCTGGCCCGGTTGCCGCTGGTCGTGGTCGTGATGGTGGTGCTGGCCACCGGTCTGGCCGCGACCCTGTGGCTGTCGATCTCGGCGGTCTCCGGCAGCTACCGGCTGCAGGAGGGCGAAGCCCGGCTCAACGCGCTCAACGAGCACAAGGAGCAGCTGCAGCGCGACGTGAGCACGATGGGTTCGACGCCGGAGATCCAGCGGCGCGCGGAGCAGGAGCTGGGCATGGTCAAGGCCCCGGCCCCCGCGCACCTGGTGCCGCAGCCGGACGGTTCGGTCGTGGTCGTGGGTGAGCCGGAGAAGGCCGTCGCCCCGCCGCCGCCCGCGCCGCCGGCGCCCCCGGTCGTGCCGGTTCAGCCCGCGCCGGGCCAGCCCGTCCCAGGTCAGGCGGGCGCGCCCGCCGCGCCCGCCCAGCCGACCGCGCCCGCGCAACCGACCGCTCCCGCTCCGCAGCAGGACCCGGCCGCGGCGCAGGCGATGGGGCGCTGATGCCGCGCAGGCCCCAAGCACGAGGTCGCACCGCCCGCACCAACGTCGCCGGGAGCAACCGGCGGTTGTTGGTCGGGCGGTTGCTCATGGTCATCGCGTTGCTGGTGACCGGCGCCAAGCTGGTCCAGGTCCAGGGCGTGGAGGCCGGTGCGCTGTCCAGCCAGGCCGAGAAGCAGCGGATCACCAAGGACGCGATCCCCGCCGACCGCGGGTCCATCGTGGACCGCAACACCAACGTGCTCGCCTTCTCCAGCGAAGCGCGCCAGCTCTACGCGAACCCGCGCCAGCTCACCAAGGCCTTCGACGAACAGCACGCCAAGGACCCGAGCAAGCCGACGTCGGCGCAGTACAAGCAGGAGATCGCCCGGTTCATCGCCAAGACGCTGCCCGGGCAGATCACCGAGCAGGAAGTGCTCGACGCGCTGTTCAAGGACGCCGGGTTCACGTACTTCGGCCCGGAGATCGACCCCAGCAAGGCCAACCAGATCACCGAGAAGTACCCGCACATCGGTGCCGAGTACCGCGCGACCCGCGAGTACCCGGCGGGCAACCTGGCGGCCAACGTCATAGGGGCCGCGAACTGGCGGATGGACGAGCGCAAGGTCCAGGGCCAGATCGGCCTGGAGGCCGCGATGGACGACGTCCTCGGCGGCCGCAACGGGACCAAGGTCTCCGACACCGCGATGGGCTCCAGCCTGGTCATCCCGGGCACCGAGCGGGAGCTGGAACCGGCCACGCCGGGTTCCGACGTGCAGCTGACGCTGGACTCGGACCTGCAGTACATGGTGCAGCGGGAGGTGTCGGACTACGCCGCGCGGGCGGGCGCGAAGAACGCCAGCGCCGTGGTCCTCGACGCCAAGACCGGTGAGGTCTACGCGCTGGCCAACGACAAGACCTTCGACCCGCGCGGGCCGTGGGTCGGCAACCTCGGCAACCCGGCGGTGACCACGCCCTACGAGCCCGGCTCGGTGAACAAGGTGATCACCGCGGCGGGAGCGATCGAGAACAACCTGGTCAAGCCGGATCAGGTGCTGCAGGTGCCGGGCAACATCAAGGTCGCCGACCGCACGGTCGGCGACGCCTGGGAGCACGGCACGATCGGGCTGACCTTCACCGGTGTGCTGGGCAAGTCGTCGAACGTGGGCACGCTGATGGTGGCCCAGCAGCTCGGCGAGCAGCGCTGGTACGACCTCGCCAAGGCGTTCGGGCTCGGCAAGCCGACCGGCATCGGGCTGCCCGGCGAGAGCGGCGGCAGCCTTCCGGCGCGGGAGAACTGGTCGGGGTCGTCGTTCGCGAACCTGCCGATCGGGCAGGGCCTGTCGATGACCGTGCTGCAGATGGCGGGCATGTACCAGGCCATCGCCAACGACGGCGTGCGGATGCCGCCGCGCATCATCGAGGCCGAGATCGGCCCGGACGGCAAGCGCGTCGAGCGCCCGCGCCCGGAGCCGGTGCGGGTGGTGAGCCCGCAGACCGCGCACACCGTCAAGGACATGCTGCGCGCGGTGGTGCAGGACGGTCCGGGCAGCCGCAACGACGGCACGGGTTCGGACGCGGCGCTGCCGGGCTACCAGGTGTCGGGCAAGACGGGCACGGCGCAGCAGATCGATCCGGCGTGCCGCTGCTACAGCCAGTCGAAGTACTGGATCACCTTCGCCGGCATGGTTCCCGCCGACAACCCGCGCTTCGTCGTGGGCCTGATGCTCGACGCGCCGTCGGGCTCCCGCGAGTCCACCTCGGCGGCACCGCTGTTCAACACCATCGCCAGCTTCCTGACCCAGCGCTACCAGATCCCGCTCTCCAAGGAGCAGTCTCCGGTGCAGATGCTCCAGGTCCAGTGACTCCGTGGGTGGGGGAAGTTTTCATGAAAACTTCCCCCACCCACGAACCTCTCTCCGTCGAAGTTTTCATGAGAACTTCGATCCCCTGAGGACCGAACGGACGGTGTCACCCCGGGTTGTGCTGGGGTTTTCCTGACGTCGCTGGTCGGGGTGGTGGTTCTGGGGTGGGGTCAGTTTTCATGAAAACTTCCCCTCTCCTGGGATTTCGGGGTGCGTGAGGGGTCCTGGGCCCGGGAGAGGGTGAGGAACAGGGCTGCGGCGGCGAAACCGCAGAGGGCCAGGAGGTGGAGGCCCGCGGTGTCGGAACCGAGGGTCGACTCGATCCAGGTCTTGGCGACCGGGGCGACGAAGCCGCCCAGGTTGCCGAGGGAGTTGATGAGGCCGATCCCGGCGGCCGCCGCGGTTCCCGTCAAGTAGGCGGCGGGGAACGTCCAGAACACCGGCTGCACGGCGATGTACCCCGCGGCCGCCACCGACAGGCCCGCGATGGCCAGGACCGGGCTGCTGAAGGTCGCCGAGGCCGCGATGCCGACCGAACCCAGCGCCACGCTCGCCGCCGCGACGAACCGCTTCTTCGGCTGGACCAGCCGGTCGGCTGCCGTGTTGACGACGATGTTGGCGATCAGCGCGACCGTCCACGGGATCGCGGTGATCAGACCGACCAGCAGCCCGACCTCGCTGCCGACGGCTTCGGACACCTGCGTCGGCAGGTAGAAGGTCATGCCGTAGACACTGCACTGGATCAGGAAGTAGATCAGGCAGAAGTACAGCACCCGCGGGTCGAGCAATCCCGAGAGGAGCCGGTGCGGGCCGGGTTTCGCCTCGGCCTCGGCGTCGAGCGCGGTTCGCAGGGCGTTGCGCTGGTCCTCGGTGAGCCACTCGGCCTGCTCGGGGGAGTCGTCGAGGTAGAACAGCGCCCACACGCCCACGACGCAGGCGATGAGGCCCTCGACGGCGAACATCCACTGCCAGCCCAGGATTCCGGCGACGCCGTCGAGCTCCAGCAGCGCGCCGGACAGCGGAGCGCCGAGCATCGAGGCCAGCGGGATGCCGAAGTAGAACAGCGCGTTGCAGCGCGCGCGGAACGCGTGCGGGACCCAGTAGGTGATGTAGAGGATCACGCCGGGGAAGAACCCGGCTTCGGCGACGCCGAGCAGGAAGCGCATCAGGTAGAACAGGAACTCGCTGTTGACCAGCGACATCGCCGCCGAGATGACGCCCCAGGTGACCATGATGCGGCACATCCACCAGCGGGCGCCGACCCGCGTCATGATCAGGTTGCTGGGCACCTCGAACAGCGCGTAGCCGATGAAGAACAGGCCCGCGCCCAAGGCGTAGGCAGCGTCGGAGATCCCGGCGTGCGCCTGGAACTCCTCCTTCGCGAAGCCGATGTTGACGCGGTCCAGGAACGCGATGACGTACATGAGGAACAGGAACGGGATCAGCCGCACCATGACTCGCCGTACCGCTGACTGCAGCGTGTCGGGTTCCACCCGGCCTCCTCGATGAGGTTCGGTATACCGAACGTTGTTCGTGATGCGGATCACGAGGGTAGGAGTGCCGATCAGCAGCGTCAATGCCCGTGTTCGAAATGGCAACCGCTGTTCGAGATCGCGGATGAACTATTGCGCGGGGCTGTTCGAACTGGTTGTGTCGGCCACATCCGCTGGAGACCACAGCACGGGAGGACGCGATGAGCACGCCGCGGCGCAGCGCCAGCTGGTTCGGGGCCCACGGGCGCGCGGGCATGACCGCCCGGTCCTGGGTGAAGAACCAGGGCTACAGCGACGAGGTGTTCGACGGGAGACCGGTCATCGGCATCGGCACGACCTGGTCCGAACTGGCCCCGTGCAACGCCCACCAGCAGCGCATCGCGGAATCCGTCAAGCGCGGCGTCTGGCAGGCGGGCGGGTTCCCGCTGGAGTTCCCGAACATGGCGCTCGGCGAGACCCTGATGCGCCCGACCACGATGCTCTACCGGAACCTGCTGGCGATGCAGGCCGAGGAGACCATCCGCGCCAACCCGCTCGACGGACTGGTGCTGCTGTCCGGCTGCGACAAGACGACGCCGGGACTGCTGATGGCGGCGTCCAGCGTCGACCTGCCCGCCGTGATGCTCACCGGCGGTCCGATGCTCAACGGCAAGTACCGGGGCACCGACATCGGCTCCGGCACCGCCGTGTGGCAGGCCGAGGCCGACCTGGTCGCCGGCAAGATCGACCAGGAGGAGTGCTACTTCATCGAGGGCTGCATGTCCCGCTCCAACGGGCACTGCATGACGATGGGCACCGCCTCGACCATGGCCTGCGTCGTCGAGGCGCTGGGCATGCAGCTGCCCTACGCCGCGTCCTGGCCGGCCGTCGACGCCCGCCGCTACGCCACCGCCCAGCAGACCGGGCAGCGGATCGTGGAGATGGTCGCCGAGGACCTCAAGCCCTCCGACGTGCTGACCCGCGAGGCGTTCCGCAACGCCATCCGCGCCAACGCCGCCATCGGCGGGTCCACCAACGCCGTGGTGCACCTGATCGCCATCGCCAAGCGGGTGGGCGTGGAGCTCACCGTCGACGACTTCGACCTCGACGGCCGCGAGGTGCCGACGCTGGTGAACCTGCAGCCCAGCGGCAAGTTCCTGATGGAGGACTTCTGCTACGCGGGCGGGCTCCCGGCCGTGCTCAAGGAGCTCGGTGACCTGGTCGACCGCGAGGCGATCACCGTCAACGGCAGGACGATGGGCGAGAACATCGCCGACGCCGAGGTGCACAACCGCGAGGTCATCACGTCCTTCGACGAACCGTTCCAGGCCGTGGGCACCGGGACCGCCGTGCTGCGCGGCTCGCTGGCGCCCGGGGGCGCGGTGATCAAGCAGTCGGCGGCCTCGCCGAGGCTGCTGGTGCACCGGGGCACGGCCCGGGTCTTCGAGGACGTCGACGAGTACTACGCGGTCTGCAAGGACGACGATCTCGACGTCGACGAGAACACGGTGCTGGTGGTGCGCAACGCCGGACCGAAGGGCTACCCGGGCATGCCCGAGGTCGCCAACGTGCCGGTGCCGAAGAAGGTGCAGGACGCCGGGTTCGACGACATCGTCCGCATCTCCGACGGGCGGATGTCCGGCACCGCCTACGGCACGGTGATCCTGCACGTCACGCCCGAGGCCGCTGCGGGCGGTCCGCTGGCCTTCGTCCGCACCGGCGACACGATCAGCATCGACGTCCCCAACCGGACGCTGGACCTGGAGATCCCCGACGAGGAGCTGGAGCGCCGCCGCTCCGAGTGGAAGGACCCGGACAACCCCTACGAGCGCGGCTGGCAGCGCCTCTACTACGACCACGTGCTGCAGGCCTCCGACGGAGCCGACCTCGACTTCCTCGTCGGCAAGTCCGGCCGCTACGTCCCCCGAGACGGCCACTGACCCACGTCCCCAGGACACGGATTACCGCCGTAATCGGTGGACGGATTACCGCCGTAATCGGGTGCCCGAGAACTGCGGTATTCCGCGTCCCGATTACTGCGGTAATCGGGAGTTCGAAGTCCGCGGCGATCGGTCGTGCCGACAACCGCAGCTTCGTCGTCTCGAAAGCTGCGGTTCTCGACCGCGGGGTCGCTGGGATGGTCAGGATCCGGCGGGGACTTGGGGGTCGCTCCAGCCGAGGTAGTTGGTGAAGTAGGAGGTGCTGTCGGCGTGGCCGAGGGCGCCGTTGATGCTGCTGGAGTGGAAGCCGCCGTTGCCGTCGGCGATGCCGACGTGGCCGTACTCGCTGATGTTCCAGTAGACGAAGGCACCTGCCGGGGGAGTGGAACCGTCGGTGTGGGCCTTGCCCGCGGCGACGGCGCCGTTCCAGTGATCGATGGCCGAGGGCCAGACGCCGGTGACGCCCCAGGCGTTCTCGGCGGCCATCTCGCACAACCCCTCGTAGTCGGTGCTGCCGGCGTTGGCCTCGAACCACTCGACGGCGCCCTGCGCGGTGCCGTCGGCGGGGGAGAAGGGCAAGACCCCGGCGGATTGGGGCGCAGCGGGCTGGACGGCCGGTGCGGGTGACGCGAGCGCCGGTGCGGCGGCGAGCGGGGCGATGATCAGAGCGGTGGCGAGCGAGGTGGCCGCCCACCGGCCGATTCGATGACTTCTCACGAAGTGCCTCCCGGAGATCGGTGAATCTCTCACGGTCCTCCGGAACGTTATAGGTCCGGAATGTCGCGAGCCAGGGGTGCGGCAGGTTCCCGCCACGCCCCCTACGAGCCGCGAAACGGACACGACGAGCTCGCCCGGTCACGCTTCGGAACGGTCGTGCACGGGGTGTCGAAACCCGCCGCGCGAACCGGGTCGCGACCGGCCGGGCGTTGCTCGCTTCGGAGCAGCGACGAGGCGGCCGAACGGGTGGGCGACCATGGAGATGCGGCCGCCAGTGGTACCGGTAGCCTTGCGCGACGTGCCTTCCGCGGTCGCGACCGCCCCGCCTCGACCCACCCACGTCGAGCCGGTGGCGATCAAAAAGCTCGCCGATGAGATCGGCGCGCGCGTGGTGCGCGCACCCGGTTGCCCCGCTGCCGACGTAGCGGTCACCGGTGCCACACTCCGCGCTCAACACGTGCGTTCCGGCGACGTCTTCGCCGCCCTGCCCGGCGTGCGCGTGCACGGCGCGGACTTCGCCGAGCAGGCGCTGGACGCGGGCGCGCACGCGGTGCTCACCGACGCCGAGGGCATCCTCCGCGCCGGGCTGACCGAGCACCCCGCCGTGCGCGAGGGCCGCGTCGCCCTGCTGGAGCACGACGACCCGCGCGGCGTCCTCGGCGCGGCCTCCGCGCTGATCTACGGCGATCCGTCCAGCAAGCTGCAGATCCTCGGCGTCACCGGCACCTCCGGCAAGACGACCACCAGCTACCTGCTGGAGTCCGCGCTCAACGCCGCCGGGCTCACCACCGGCCAGATCGGCACGGTGGAGACCCGCATCGCCGGTGAGCGCCTGGACAGCGCCTTCACCACGCCCGAGGCCCCCGACCTGCAGGCGCTGCTGGCCGTGATGGTCGAGCACGACGTCAGCGCGGTCGCGATGGAGGTCTCCAGCCACGCGCTGGCGATGGGCCGCGTCTCGGGCACCCGCTTCGCCGTCGGCGCCTTCAGCAACCTGTCCCAGGACCACCTGGACTTCCACCGCGACCTGGAGGACTACTTCCAGGCCAAGGCGCTGCTGTTCGACGGCCGCGCCGAGCGCGAGGTGGTCTGCGTGGACGGCGACTGGGGCCGCAGGCTGGTCAAGTCGGGCACGATCACCGTCACCACCGAGCCCGGTGAGGCCGACTGGACCGCCACCGACGTCACGGCGTACCCGACCGGCGAGCAGACCTTCACCGCGCACGGCCCCGACGGCCTGGAGCTGCCGATCCGCCTGCGCCTGCCCGGCCCGTTCAACGTGGCCAACGCGCTGCTGGCGATCGGCGTGCTGCACGCCGCCGGGGTGCCGGTCGACGCCATCGAGCAGGGCCTGGCCGAGGTCGACGTGCCCGGTCGCATGGAGCGTGTCGCGCTCGGGCAGGACTTCACCGCTGTGGTGGACTACTCGCACAAGCCCGGCGCGGTCTCGGCCGTGCTGGACGCCGCGCGGGCGCAGGTCGACGGTGACGTCATCGTCGTCCTCGGCTGCGGAGGTGACCGCGACACCGCCAAGCGACCGCTGATGGGCGAGGCCGCCGCACGGCGGTCCGCGCTGCTCATCGTCACCGACGACAACCCGCGGAGCGAGGACCCGGCCGACATCCGGGCCGCGATGCTGGCGGGGGCCCAGGAGGTGCCCACCGGCGAGCGTGGTGAGGTGATCGAGATCGGTGACCGCCGAGCGGCCATCGTCGCCGCGGTCGAACGCGCCAAGCCCGGCGACATCGTGGTCGTCGCGGGCAAGGGCCACGAGACAGGACAGGAGGTGGCGGGCGTGGTGCACCCCTTCTCGGACCGGGAGGAGTTGGCCGCCGCGCTGCGCCATAGGCTTGGCCGCAACGAAGAAACCCAAGATCGTCGGGGGCGGGACACCACAGCGGGCGCGTGAGCGCCGCAACGCTGGGCAGCAGACCAGGAGGCCGGGTGCGAACCCGGCCTGCCGGGCGCGGGTGTCCCGCGAGAACACCGAGGAGGCAGGTTGATCCGGCTCAGCCTCGCTGACATCGCTTCGGCGGTGGACGGCAGGCTTCACCGTGCGGAAGGTTCGGAGATCGTCAGCGCCGGGGTCGAGTTCGACTCGCGCAAGATCACCGAGGGCGGGCTGTTCGTGGCCGTGCCGGGAGAGCGCGTCGACGGGCACGACTTCGCCGCGCAGGCGATCGCCGACGGCGCGACCGGCGTGCTCGCCGCGCGCGAGGTGGACGCCCCCGCAGTGCTGGTGCCGACGGCACCGGTCGAGGAGCGCTCCGGCGCGATGGCGCTGGCGGGTGACACCGACGGCACCGGAGCGGCGGTGCTCAACGGGCTGGCGAAGCTGGCCCGCCACGTCGTGGACCGGCTCCCGCAGCTGGCCGTCGTGGGCGTCACCGGCTCGTCCGGCAAGACGTCCACCAAGGACCTGATCGCGCAGCTGCTGACCCCGATGGGGCCGACGGTGGCGCCGCCCGGCTCGTTCAACAACGAGCTGGGCCACCCGTGGACCGTGCTGCGCGCCGACGAGAGCACCCGGCACCTGGTGCTGGAGCTGTCGGCTCGCGGCGTCGGGCACATCGCCGCGCTCTGCGAGGTCGCGCCGCCGAGCATCGGCGTGGTGCTCAACGTCGGTCACGCGCACCTCGGCGAGTTCGGCTCGCAGGAGGCGGTCGCGCAGGCCAAGGGCGAGCTCGTCGAGTCGCTGCCCGAGGACGGCGTCGCGGTGCTCAACGCCGACGACCCGCTGGTGGCGGCGATGGCCGAGCGCACCCGGGCGCGCGTGGTGTTCGTCGGCGAGTCCCCGAACGCGCACGTGCGCGCGGAGGACATCGACGTCGACGAGCTCGCGCGGCCCACGTTCACGCTGGTCACCGCGGCCGGTGAGGAGCGGGTGACGCTGCCGCTGTTCGGCGAGCACCACGTGGGCAACGCGCTGTCGGCCGCGGCCGTCGCGCTGGAGCTCGGCGCGACGCTGCCGCAGGTCGCCGAGCGCCTCGGCTCGGTCGAACGCGTCTCGGCCCGCCGCATGGAGGTCGCCGAGACCCCGGGCGGCGTCACCGTCGTCAACGACGCCTACAACGCCAACCCCGAGTCGGTGCGCGCCGCGCTGAAGACGCTGGCCGCGATGACCCGGGGGCGCTCCGCGCGGGCGTGGGCCGTGCTCGGGCCGATGGCCGAGCTCGGCGACGCCGACGTGGAGGCGCACGACGAGATCGGACGGCTCGCCGTCCGCTTGAACATCGACCGGCTCGTGGTGGTCGGCGAACAGGCCCAGGCGATGCACCAGGCCGCATCGCTGGAGGGGTCGTGGGGAGAGGAATCGGTGCTGGTTCCGGACATCGACGCGGCCGTCGCGCTGCTGCGCGCCGAGCTGCGTCCCGGTGATGTGGTCTTGACCAAGGCGTCCAACTCCGCCGGTCTGTGGCGGGTCGCGGAAGCCTTGTTCGCCGATGGCGGTAATGGAGAGCAGCAGCAGTGAAGCCGATTCTGATTTCCGCCGCGGTGGCGCTGGTGGTCTCGATCCTGTTCACGCCGTACCTGATCCGGGTGTTCTCCCGGCAGGGCTTCGGGCAGGAGATCCGCGAAGAGGTGCAGGGCACCCACGCCGCCAAGCGCGGCACGCCGACGATGGGCGGCATGGCCATCCTGGTCGCGATGTGGTGCGGCTACCTGGTGACGCACCTGGTGATGGGCGATCAGCCCACGGCCACCGGGCTTCTGGTGCTGGGGCTGACCACGGCGCTGGGCATCGTCGGGTTCCTCGACGACTTCATCAAGATCCGCAAGCAGCGCAACCTCGGTCTGAACAAGACCGCGAAGCTGGTCGGCCAGCTGGTGGCCTCGGTGCTGTTCGCGATCCTGGCGATCCAGTTCCCGAACCGCAACGGCGTCACGCCGGCGTCGGTGGACCTGTCGTTCCTGCGGGACATCACGGTGATCTCGTTCGGCGCGGTCGGGTTCGTGATCTTCGCCTACATCGCGATCAGCGGCTGGTCCAACGCCGTGAACTTCACCGACGGCATGGACGGCCTGGCCGGTGGCACCGCGGCGATGGTGCTGGCGACCTACGTGCTGATCTCGTTCTGGCAGCTGCGCAACGACTGCTTCGGCGCCGGTCCGGCCCCGGGCTGCTACACGGTCCGCGACCCGCTGGACATCGCGGTGGTCGCGGCGGCGGCGATGGCCGCCTGCGTCGGGTTCCTGTGGTGGAACGCGGCACCGGCGAAGATCTTCATGGGTGACACCGGTTCGCTGGCGCTGGGCGGTCTGCTGGCCGGCCTGTCGATGGCGACCCGCACCGAACTGCTGATGATCATCATCGGCGGTGTGTTCGTCGTCGAGGCGCTGTCGGTGGTGCTGCAGATCGTGGTGTTCCGGACGACCCGGCGACGGCTGTTCCGGATGGCCCCGTTCCACCACCACTTCGAGCTGGCGGGCTGGGCCGAGACCACGGTCATCATCCGGTTCTGGGTGCTCGCGGGCATCAGCTGCATGTTCGGCGTCGGCCTCTTCTACGCCGACTGGCTGGCACTGGCCCGGTAATGATGTGTCCGTGGTCGTCCTGCGCAGCGGAACCTGAGCGGCTCCGTGGACCGCGGGTGCCACTCCTGATGCATGTCCGATGCACGGCGGAGTGGCCGTCCTCGCCACGAAGCCGCTCAGAACGCGCGGCGGTGCGAGTGCCTAGGGTGGTGCCGAGCGGCTTCGCCGCTTGAAGACGATGGTTCGGGTTTTCGACGAGCAGGGAGGCGGGGCCGTGAGCCGGTACCGAGGGAAGCGGGTGCTGGTCGCCGGTGCCGGGGTGTCCGGGCGGTCGGCGGCGGAGGCGCTGCTGGCGGCGGGCGCGGAGGTGACGGTGACCGACGGTTCCGCCGATCGGCTCGCCGCCCTCGCCTCCCTGGAATCCCAGGGCGCGCGGCTGGTTCCGGGCCTCGACGCCCCGCAGGAGGGCACCGACCTGGTGGTCACCAGCCCCGGCTGGCGGCCCACCGCGCCGCTGCTGTCGGCCGCCGCCGACGCCGGGGTCGAGGTGATCGGCGAGGTCGAGCTCGCCTGGTGGCTCGACCAGGAGAAGCCCGAAGGGCCCTCGACCTGGCTCGCGGTCACCGGCACCAACGGCAAGACCACCACCGTGAGCATGCTGGAGTCGATCCTGCGCGCCGCCGGTGAGGACGTCGTGGCCTGCGGGAACGTCGGACTGCCGGTGGTGGACGCGGTCCGCGCCGGCAACCGGGTGCTGGCCGTGGAGCTCTCCAGCTTCCAGCTGCACTGGCAGTCCGCGCTGCGCCCGAAGGCCGCCGCGGTGCTCAACCTCGCCGACGACCACCTCGACTGGCACGGCTCGCTGGAGTCCTACGGCGAGGCGAAGGCGAAGGTGTTCGCGGGCAACGAGGTCGCGGTGTTCAACGCCGACGACACCTGGTCGACCCGGCTCGTCGCCGCCGCCGAGGGGCGGCACGTGTCGTTCACCCTCGACGCCCCCGCCGAGGGGCAGCTCGGCGTCGCCGAGGACCGGCTGGTGGACCGCGCTTTCGGTCCCGGAGCTGTCGGCACCGACGTCGTGCTCGCCCAGCTCTCCGAGGTCCGCCCGGCGGGTCCGCACAACGTCGCCAACGCGCTGGCCGCGGCCTCGCTGGCCCGCGCGCACGGCGTCGCGCCCGAAGCCGTGGCCGAGGGTCTGCGCACCTTCGAACCCGGCGCGCACCGCTCGGTGGTCGTCGCCGAGAGCGCCGGGGTGTCCTACGTGGACGATTCCAAGGCGACCAACCCGCACGCCGCCGACGCCGCCCTGCGCGCCCACGACTCGGTCGTCTGGATCGCGGGCGGCCTGCTCAAGGGCGCCGACGTCGACGAGCTCGTCCGCGCCAACGCCGGCCGCCTCGCCTCGGTGGTGCTCATCGGCCGCGACCGCGCCGAGTTCTCCGCCGCACTCGGCCGACACGCCCCCGATGTGCCCGTGGACGAGGTCGCAGCGGGGGACGATGCGGGCATGCTCGAAGCGGTTCGCCTCGCTCATGACCACGCGCGGCCCGGTTCGGCGGTCCTGCTCGCCCCCGCCGCCGCGTCCATGGACATGTTCACCGACTACGCCCACCGCGGTCGCGCCTTCGCCGACGCGGTGCGCGCGGTGCTGTCCGGAACCCCGGCGACGACCCGCGGCGGGTGATCGGGTGGCCACCGCCGCGACGAAGACCGCTGCCGACCGAGAGCCCCGCAAGCGCGCCGGGGTGACCGTGCTGTCCACCCTGACGGCCTGGCTGACCCGCCCGCTGGCCTCGTTCCACCTGCTGCTGGCCGTCTTCGGCCTGCTCACGGTGTTCGGCTTGGTCATGGTGCTCTCGGCGTCCAGCGTCGACTCGTTCAACAAGGACGGCTCGTCCTACAGCGTGTTCGTCAAGCAGGTCATGTACTGCGGCGCCGGACTCGTGCTGTTCTACATCGCGCTGCGCGTGCCGGTGCGGCTGCTGCGCCGCTACAGCCTCGGGCTGCTCGCCTTCTGCCTCGGCCTGCTGGCGTTCGTGCTGATCCCCGGCGTGGGCACCGAGCTCAACGGCGCCCGCAGCTGGTTCGTCGTCGGCGGCGTGTCCTTCCAGCCCGTCGAGTTCGCCAAGGTCGCCTTCGCGCTGTGGGGCGCGCACGTGCTGGTCACCAAGCGCGGCCTGATGACCCAGTACCGGCACCTGCTGGTGCCCGTGGTGCCCGCCGCGCTGCTGATGTTCACCCTCGTGATGCTGCAGCCCGACCTCGGCTCCACGATCACGCTGTTCGTGGTGCTGCTCGCGCTGCTGTGGTTCGCGGGCGCGCCGCTGCGGCTGTTCGGGATGATGGCTCTGGGCGCGCTCACCGGCGGCATCATGCTGGCGATGATCGCCGAGTACCGGATGGCGCGGCTGACGTCGTTCCTCGACCCGGCCTCGGACCCGTCCGGCAACGGCTACCAGGCCATGCAGGCGCTGTTCGCGCTCGCCGACGGCGGGCTGATGGGACGCGGTCTCGGCCAGGGCTGGTCGAAGTGGCAGTACCTGCCCAACGTGCACAACGACTACATCTTCGCGGTCATCGGCGAGGAGCTCGGGTTCATCGGCTGCGCCGTGGTGCTCATGCTCTACGCCACCACCGCCTACGTCGGCATGCGCATCGCGTTCCGCAACACCGACCCGTTCATCCGGCTCGTCGCGGCGACCCTGACGACTTGGCTCATCGGCCAGGCCGTGATCAACATCGGCTACGTGGTCGGCCTGCTGCCCACCACCGGACTGCCGCTGCCGCTGATCTCCTCCGGCGGGTCCTCGGTGGTCACCAGCATGCTCGTGTTCGGCCTGCTCGCGAACTTCGCCCGGCACGAGCCCGAAGCCATCGCCGCGCTACGGTCTCTGGGACCGGGGCGGGTCGGCAGGCTGCTGCGATTGCCCACCCCGGCGCCCTACCGTCCGCCGGCGAGGCGGAAGACTTCCCGGCCCGTTCCCAAGACCCGGCCCGGTGCCAAGAGCGCGGGCGCGTCCGGAACGCGCCGGAGCGGAGCACAACCCCGCGCACGAGGTGCGCGCAGCGGGCCCGGATCGCGGGCTCAGACACGAGGAGGACACCGTTGAGCGGGGACCAGACGGTCCGCATCCAGCACATGGGTGCGCCGCAGGGCGCTGCGATGGGCACGCGCCGACTGTCGGTGGTGGTCGCGGGAGGCGGCACCGCGGGGCACATCGAACCGGCCCTGGCGCTGGCCGACGCGGTACGACGCGTCCGCCCCGACGCGCAGATCACCGCGCTGGGCACCGAACGCGGCCTGGAGAACCGGCTGGTCCCGGCCCGGGGCTACCCGCTGGAGCTGATCCCGCCGGTGCCCATGCCCCGCAAGCCCAACGCCGACCTGCTCAAGCTGCCGCTGAAGGTCCGCGAGTCGGTCCACCAGACCCGCGACGTGCTCGACAAGGTCGGGGCGCACGTGGTCGTCGGCTTCGGCGGCTACGTCTCGCTGCCCGCCTACCTCGCCGCCCGCGGCCGGGTGCCGATCGTGGTGCACGAGGCCAACGCGCGCGCGGGCCTGGCCAACAAGGTCGGCGCCAAGCTCGCCGCTCGAGTCCTGTCCGCCACCCCGGACAGCGGACTGCCCGGCGCTCAGACCATCGGCATCCCGCTGCGCGAGTCGATCACCCGCCTGGACCGCTGGAAGCTGCGGATGCAGGCGCGCCAGCACTTCGGGCTGCACCCGCACGCCCCGACGATCCTGGTCTTCGGCGGGTCGCAGGGCGCGCAGACCCTCAACACCGCCTTCTCCGGCGCCGCGCAGGCCCTCGGCCGCGCGGGCATCGGCGTGCTGCACGCGCACGGGCCGAAGAACAGCGTCGCCATCCAGCAGGTCATGGGCGCCCCGATCTACCGGACCGTGCCCTACCTGGAGCAGATGGACCTCGCCTACGCCGCCGCCGACCTGGTCGTGTGCCGCTCCGGCGCGATGACCGTCGCCGAGGTCTCCGCCATCGGCCTGCCCGCGGTGTTCGTACCGCTGCCGCACGGCAACGGCGAGCAGGCGCTCAACGCCCAGCCCGTCGTCAGCAACGGCGGCGCCCGGCTCATCGCCGACGGCGAACTGACCCCGCAGCGCGTCATCGACGAGATCATCCCGATGGCGCTCGACCCGCAGCGGCTGCAGATGATGAGCCAGGCGACCATGGGCAGCGGTCACCGCGAGGCCGACCAGGTGCTCGCCCGCATCGTGATGGAGGTGGCGGGTCAATGACCGCCGACATGGACCGACTGCTGGAGCGGGTCCACCTCGTGGGCATCGGCGGCGCCGGGATGAGCGGCATCGCCCGCATCCTGCTCGCCCGGGGACGCCAGGTCTCCGGCTCCGACGCCCGCGACTCCCGGACCGTCATGGCGCTGCGCGCCCAGGGCGCCGGCATCGGGATCGGGCACCACGCGGAGAACCTCGACCTGCTCGAACAGGAACCGACCGCCGTGGTGGTCTCCACCGCGATCCGGCAGGACAACCCCGAGCTCGTCGCCGCCGAGGACCGCGGCATCACCGTGCTGCGCCGGGCCGAGGCGCTGGCCGGGCTGATGGCCGACCACCGCGTCGCCTGCGTCGCCGGAACCCACGGCAAGACCTCGACGACGTCGATGCTCACCGTCGCCCTGCAGCACTGCCGGATGGACCCGTCTTTCGCCATCGGCGGCGACCTCAACGAGTCCGGCGCCAACGCGCACCACGGCGACGGCGGCATCTTCGTCGCCGAGGCCGACGAGAGCGACGGGTCGTTCCTGTCCTTCGCGCCGTCGGTGGCCGTGGTGACCAACGTCGAACCCGACCACCTCGACCACCACGGCACCGCCGAGGCCTACACGAAGGTCTTCGAGGACTTCATCGGCCGCATCGAACCCGGCGGCGTGCTCATCGTGTGCTCCGACGACCCGGGTGCCGAAACCCTCGCCGGGAAGGCCGAATCCGCCGGTCTGCGGGTCCGCCGCTACGGCTCCGGCGCCAGCGCCGACGGCGACGCGCGGCTGACCGGCTACCGCGCCGAGCACGGCGTCGGCGTCGTGTCCGTCGAGCTGGTGGGCGTGGCCCCCGAGCCGATCGACGTGCGGGTCGCGGTCCCCGGCGAGCACATGGCGGGCAACGCCGTCGCCGCGCTGCTGGCCGGTCTGGAGCTCGGAGCCCCGATCGAGGGCATGCTGGAGGGCCTCGCCGCTTTCGGCGGCGTGCGGCGCCGTTTCGAGTTCAAGGGCCGCGTCAACGGCATCCGCGTCTACGACGACTACGCCCACCACCCGACCGAGGTGGCCGCGCAGCTGCGCGCCGCCCGCCCGGTCGCCGGTGCAGGCCGGGTCGTCGTGGTGTTCCAGCCGCACCTGTTCTCCCGCACCGCGACGTTCGCGGCCGAGTTCGCCGAGGCCCTGGGCCTGGCCGACGAGGTCGTCGTGCTCGACGTCTACGGCGCCCGCGAGGACCCGCAGCCGGGCGTGACCGGCAAGCTCATCTCCGACGCCATCCCGCTGCCGGGCGAGCACGTGCACTTCGAGCCGTCGTTCACCGACGCGGGACCGCGCGTCGCGGGCCTCGTGCGGCCCGGTGACCTGGTGCTGACGATGGGCGCCGGTGACGTGACCATGCTCGGCCCCGAGATCCTCGGCGAACTCGACCGGGCCGCCGGTTCCGGCGGCAACGGCAACGGGGAGGAGCAGGGGTGACCGAGCGGAGCGCGGCGGAGCGAGCGCGGCGCCGCCCGGTGCGCCGGAGCGCGCCGCCCGCTCCGGCCTGGCGGCGCTTCCTGCTGCCGGGCTTGCTGGCGGTGGCGACCGTCGGGTTCCTCGTCGTCTACTTCTCGCCGCTGCTGGGCGTGCGCTCGGTGCAGGTCGAGGGCAACCAGGGCCTGGACTCCGAGAAGGTGCTGCAGGCCGCGGAGGTCACCGAGGGCACGCCGATGCTGCGGGTGGATCCGGCGAAGATCCGCGAGAACCTGCGCGCGCTGCCGAAGATCGCCGACTCGCAGACGGTCCTGGACTGGCCGTCCACGGTCCGCATCCAGGTCACCGAGCGGGTCCCTGCGGCCTACTTCCGCGCCACCGACGGCGTCCGGCTGCTCGACGTGGCCGGGGTGCCGTTCGAGACCGTCGCCGCCCCGCCTCCGGGGGTCCCGGAGCTGCGCGCGCCGAAGGCCGCCGCCGACGACCCCACCACCCGCGCCGCCCTGTCGGTGCTGGTCGCGCTGCCGGTCCCGGTGCGCGCGGAGGTCCGCGCGGTGGTCGCGGAGGGCCCGGACGACCTGAAGCTGGAGCTCACCGAGGGGCGCAGCGTCGACTGGGGCCCGCTGAAGGAGACCGCGCGCAAGGCGCAGATCCTGCCGCCGCTGCTGACCCGCCCCGGCAAGGTCTACGACGTTACGACGCCCGCGCTGCCCACGGTGGCCTGAACGGCCGTCAGCGAACGGCACCGGATCAAGATCGTTCCGCTCGCGCTACCGTGTGCAGCGTGTTCAGGGTGAGTGGTGAAGCGCCGGAGGCGGTCTTCTCCGGAGGTGCCGGTGCGGCGGAGCGAACCCGCCGCTTACGACCCGTGCCCCCTCCTCCGCCGCCCGCGCCCCGGGCGCCTGCGGTCGACCTCGCCGAGGCGGAGGAGTTCCTGCGGCTGTTCCACGCCGAGAACCGCGTCGACGCCCCGGTCCAGCAGCGGCTCGCGCGGATGCGCTACGAGGTCGACACGACCGGAACCTACCGGCACACCCCCGACGAGCTGGCCTACGGCGCGAAGGTGGCCTGGCGCAACAGCGCTCGCTGCATCGGCCGGTTGTACTGGCGCAGCCTCAAGGTCCGCGACCTGCGCGACGTGCACACCGTCTCCGGTGTGGCCGCGCACTGCGTCGAGCACCTGCGGATGGCCACCAACGGCGGCAAGATCCGCCCGGTGATCAGCGTCTTCCCGCCGGAGACCCCGCAGCGCCCGGCGCCGCGGATCTGGAACGAGCAGCTCATCCGCTACGCCGGCTACCGCAACTCCGACGGATCGGTGCTCGGCGACCCCCGCTACACCCGCTTCACCGAGGCCGTCACCGGCTTCGGCTGGCGGCCCCCGGCCGCGCGCAGCGGGTTCGACGCGCTGCCGCTGGTGGTGGAGACCCGCGAGGAGGGCGCGCACATGTTCGCGCTGCCCCCGGACGCGGTGCACGAGGTGCCGATCACGCACCCGGAGCTGCCGTGGTTCGCCGAGCTCGGACTGCGCTGGCACGGCGTCCCGGTGATCAGCAACATGCGGTTGCGCATCGGCGGCATCTCGTACCCGGCAGCCCCGTTCAACGGCTGGTACATGGGAACCGAGATCGGCGCCCGCAACTTCGGCGACACCGACCGCTACAACCTGGTCCCGGTGGTGGCCGAGCGGCTCGGCCTGGACACCTCGCGGGAGGACACCCTCTGGCGCGACCGCGCGGTGGTCGAGCTCAACCGCGCCGTCCTGCACTCCTACCACCAGGCGGGCGTGACGATCACCGACCACCACACGGAATCCCACCGCTTCCTCACGCACCTGGCCAAGGAGGAGTCGGCGGGCCGCAAGTGCCCTGTCGACTGGTCCTGGATCGTCCCCCCGATGTCGGGCTCCCAAACCCCGGTCTTCCACCGCTACTACGACGAGGAAGCCCCGGGCCCCAACTACTTCGGAGACGACGACGCCACCCACCGAGCCCTCACCGGAGGCCCACCCGCCTTCGCCTGAGCCGAAGCTCGTGCGCGGCTGCGGCCTCCATCCCGTCGGCATCGGCGTTCCGGGCCCCGAGGTGCGCACCAGTGGACAGTTTTAGCCATAATCACCCATGATCAATGTCCCTTTTGTCCGGTCAATTATGGCTAAAACTGTCCGCGGCCCGGCAGGGCTCCCACTCGGAGAGCGGATTGACGGCGTGATCGCGGCCACCTAGCGTGCCTGGTAATCGTTTGCTGGGCTGCTGGGGGTGGTCGAGTGACCGGATCGGTGGGGCGTCGGACGTTCTTAGGAGGCATGGCCGCAGCAGCGGCCGGGCCCGCGCTGGTGAGCTGCGCGCCGAAACCCCGCGAGCTGAGCCTGTGGAACTTCTACGGTCCCGGCGGGCAGCAGAAGTCGCAGAGCGACTGGTTCGTGCGGCTCGCCGAGGAGTGGAACGACACCCACGACATCAAGGTCCGGCTGCGCTACGTCCCGAACAAGGACTACAAGTCCGGCCCGACCCTGCAGACGTCGTTCAGCGCCGGAGCCGGACCGGACGTGTTCCTGCTGAGCCCCGGCGATTTCCTGCGCTACTACAACGGCGGAGCGCTCGCCGACCTCACCCCGCACCTGGACCCGGCGGTGCGCGCGGACTTCCTGCCGCAGGTGATGGAGACCCGGCTCGTCGACGGCCGGATCTACGGGCTGCCGATGGAGATCGAGCCGCTGGCGCTGTTCTACAGCGAGGAGATCCTCGAGCAGGAACGCCTCTCGGAAGGCGACCTGCCGCGCACCTGGGATCAGCTCCTGGAGCTGTCCCAGCGCCTGACGAACCGGGACCGCTTCGGCCTGCTCCTGGAGACCAACCCCGGTTACTACGAAAACTTCACGTTCTACCAGTCCATGTGGATGGCCGGCGGTGAAGTCTTCAGTCCCGACCACCGCAGTTCCGCCTTCGACAGCCCGGAAGTCCACCGGGCGCTGAAGTTCTGGCAGGACACCGTCACTCGCGGCGTCGCACCTCGTCGAGTGCGGGGGACCGGCGGCAACGACTCGATCTCCAACATCGCCGACGGCTACTGCGCCATGCAGCACCTCGGCATCTGGGGCATCGCCGAGATCGCCGAGCAGGCACCGGATTTCCGCTACGGCGTCCTGCCCATGCCCACCCCGCCGGGCGGCACCTACACGACCGCGCTGGGAAGCTGGGCGATGGTCGCCAACGCGATGAGCGAGAACGCCGACGCAGCAGCGGAGTTCGTCGTCTGGGCGCTGGGATCGGCCGATCCGTCGTGCATCGAGCGGATGCGCCGCTGGAACACCGTCGCCAAGACCAACATCCCGCCCCGCCACTCCGTGCGGCGCGCGGCCGAGGAGCGCGGTGCGTTCGACGACGGCCCGATGCGCGTCTTCGCCGACGAGGTGATGGCGCAGGCCCGCCCGGAGCCGCGCTACCCGCCGGAGGTCTACCGCGCCGTCTCCGACGCGCTGCAGTCCTGCCACCTCGGCGGCGGTGACCCGGCCGGAGCCGCCGGAGCGGCCGCCGAGCAGATCGACACGTTCCTGTCCACCTACGACGGAGCGCAGATCAATTGAGCCGCACGAGGAGTTCCGACGCCCCCGCCGCAGCCGCGTTCCTGGCGCCGGACGCGCTGGGGCTGCTGCTGTTCATCGCCCTGCCCGCGCTGCTGGCGCTGCTCGTGGGCTTCTTCCAGGTCGACGGCTTCGGCAACATCGAGTGGGCCGGTCTGGAGAACTTCCGCCTGATGATCGGGGACGGTCTGCTGTGGAAGAGCTTCGGCATCACGATCGGCTACGCGGTGCTGTTCGTGCCGCTGGCGTTCTTCGCCGGGCTCGGCCTGGCGCTGCTCGTCTCGGACCACTTCCCGGGCGTGGCGGTGGTGCGGGCGGCGCTGTTCCTGCCCAACGCCGTGAGCCTGGTGGTGATCGGTCTGCTGTGGCAGTTCCTGCTCACCGACAAGACCGGCGCGGTGGCGAAGCTGACCGGTCTCGACGAGGTGTCCTGGCTCGGTGATCCGACGCTGGCGCTGCTCACGCTGGTGCTGATCAGCGTGTGGTTCCTGATGGGCTACCAGATGCTCATCTTCCTGGGCGGTCTGCAGGACATCCCGCGCGAGTACTACGACGCGGCCACTGTGGACGGTGGTGGGCCGTGGCAGCGGTTCCGGCACGTCACCTGGCCGATGCTGCGGCCGACTAGCTTCTTCGTGCTGGTCACCTCGCTGATCAACGCGGTGACCGGGCTGCAGGTGTTCGACCTGGTCTACGTGCTGACCTCCGGCGGGCCGGCGAACTCCACCACCACGGTCGTCTACTACGCCTACCAGCAGGCGTTCCTGTTCGGCCGCTTCGGTTACGCCTCGGCGATCTGCGCGCTGCTGGTCGTCGCGCTGGGAGCGATCACCGGAGTCCTGTTCGCGCTGACCAGGGGAGGGCGGTTCGATGCCTAGAGTCCGGGTGCTCGCCGCGTACCTGATCGCCTTCGGCACGGTCGCGCCGCTGCTGTGGTTCCTGCTCAGCGCTTTTCGGCCGGAGTCGGAGCTCTACAGCCTCGGCTGGCCGCACGAGCTCACCCTGGCCAACGTCGCCTA
The DNA here is from genome assembly GCF_029952525.1 of Saccharopolyspora ipomoeae. Classification (GTDB taxonomy): domain Bacteria; phylum Actinomycetota; class Actinomycetes; order Mycobacteriales; family Pseudonocardiaceae; genus Saccharopolyspora; species Saccharopolyspora ipomoeae. The sequence goes on along the minus strand of NZ_JASAOF010000003.1, from coordinate 82,191 downwards.
CGTGCTCACCGAGGTGCCGTTCCTGCGCTACCTCGCCAACAGCGCGTTCGTCGCGGTCACGGTCACCGTCATCGCCCTGTTCCTGCACTCGATGGCCGCCTACGCGCTGGCCCGCCTGTCGTTCCGGGGACGCGGTGTCGCGTTCGCCTCGGTGGTGGCGACGTTGCTGATCTCGCTGCCGGTGATTCTGGTGCCGCTGTTCATGGTCGTGCGGGCCTTGGGCCTGGTCGACACCTACGCGGGGCTGATCGTGCCGGGCCTGTTCAACGCCTTCGGCGTCTTCCTGCTGCGGCAGTTCTACCTGGGCATCCCCCGCGAACTGGAGGACGCGGCCCAGCTGGACGGCTGTGGCCACTGGCGCATCTACTGGCACGTGGTCCTACCGCTGAGCCGACCGATGCTGGCCGCTCTGGCGGTGCTGTTCTTCCTGGCGAACTGGAACTCGTTCCTCTGGCCGCTCGCCGTCGCCCAGGACGAGTCGCTGCGCGTGGTCCAGGTCGGCATCGCCTCCCTGCAAGGCCAGTACGCCTCGAAGATGCACTACGTCATCGCCGCAGGTGCTCTCGCCGCCCTGCCGACGGTCCTCGTGTTCCTCCTCGGGCAGCGCTGGCTCGTCCAATCCCTCAAGACCACCGGCCTGCGCTGAACAGCGACGCAGTCTCAACAACACGGATTACGGCCGTATTCGGGTACCGGATTACGGCGGTATTCGGGTACCGGATTACGGCGGTATTCGGGGACCCGATTACCGGCGTAATCGGGGTTCGAGAGGTGAGCGGCGCGCTCTGTCGGGGGTCGGTCGTAGCGTGGGGGTGTGCGGGCGGCTCGGTTGGTGTCGTTGTTGTGCTTGTTGCAGGTGCGGGGGTGTGCGACCGGGCCTGAGCTGGCGCGTGAGCTGGAGGTGTCCGAGCGGACCGTGGCCCGGGACGTGCTGGCGTTGGCCGAGGCCGGGGTGCCGGTGTACGCCGAGCGGGGGCGGGCCGGCGGGTACCGGTTGCTCGGCGGGTACCGGTCGAAGCTGACCGGGTTGCACCGGCGGGAGGCCGAGGCGCTGTTCCTGTCCGGGGTGCCCGGGGCCGCGGTCGAGATGGGCCTGGGGGAGGCCGTGGAGGCGGCGCGTCGCAAGACCGCGGCTGCGCTGGCTCCGCCGTTCCAGGACGCGCCGGAGCGGGTGGGGCAGCGGTTCCACCTCGACGCGCCCCGCTGGTTCCGGGAAGCCGAGACGCCCGCCGCGCTGGCCGAGATCGGCCGGGCCGTGTGGGGCGACCTGCGGATCACCGCCGATTACCGGCGCGGAGACCGGGTCGTCCGGCGGGAGCTCGAACCGCACGGGCTCGTCCTCAAGGCCGGGACCTGGTACCTCGCGGCGCGCTGCGACGGGCGGTTCCGGACCTACCGGGTCGACCGGTTCGCCGAGGTCGCAGCGGGGGAGGAGTTCGCTCGCGACGAGACCTTCGACCTGGCCGAGTTCTGGGAGCGCACCGCCGAGGAGTTCGCGCGCTCGCTGCTCACCCTCGACGTCGAGATTCGCTTGAGCCCCACCGGACTCCGCCGGCTGCGCTTCGCCATCGACGCCGCCGCCGTGGACGGAGCCGAGGCGCGGGCCGGAGAACCCGACGAGCACGGCTGGGTCCGCACCACCTTCAAGGCCGAATCGCAGCAGGTCGCGTTCTCCCAGATCCTCGCGCTCGGGCCGGAAGCCGAGGTCCTGGTGCCGGAAGCGCTGCGCCAGGACCTGGCCCGGGCCGCCGAGCGGTTCGCGGCGCTCTACCGGTAGTCGGCCGCGTCCCCCTCGCCGCCGACCCACTCGACCTCCAGCGCGAACCGCCAGCAGTCCGGCTGCGAGCCGTCGGTGTCGGTGAAGCCGTACTGCCGGGCCAGGAAACCGCTGGACAGCGATTGCGTGTTCCAGCGGGCCACCTCGGGATCGCTCGCCAGCGCGACCACTGCTCGGCCGATGTAGGCGGGGGATTCGGCGATCGCGAAACCCGGTGGGGCGATGGTGGATTCGCGCCAGGTCTCCTCGGTGACCTCGTAGTGCTCCAGCATCATCTCCGAGCGCAGCCAGCCCGGCGTCAGCGACACCGCCGTGCCGCCCAGCGGGGCGAGCTCCTCGCCCTCGGCGCGGGCGAGGCGGTGCATCGCGGTCTTGGCGATGTCGAAGAACGCGCCGCACTCGTTGCGGTAGAAGCGGTCGTTGACCTCGGCGGTGCCGTCGGTGAGCTCCACGACCAGCCCACCGGGTCGCTCGCTCAGCAGCGCCAGCGCGAAGTGGGCGGTGATCATGTGGGCCTCGATGCCGGTGCGGAGCCGCTGCAGCCCCTTGGTCAGGTCCTGCTCCCAGATCGGCTTGTCCCAGTCCATCAGGTGCTCGCCGCCGAGGTCGTTGACCAGCACGTCCAGCTTTCCCCGCTCGGAACCGATGCGCCGCACCAGTTCCCGCACCTCGTCGGGGACGGTGTGGTCGACGCGGACCGCGATCCCCTCGCCGCCCGCGCGGGTGACGGCCTCGGCGGTGTCCTCGATGGTCTCGGGCCGGTCGTAGTCCGAGCGCCGGGTGCGCGTGGTGCGCCCCGTGCAGTACACCGTCGCGCCCGCCGCGCCGAGCTCGACGGCGATGCCGCGCCCAGCTCCTCGCGTCGCGCCGGCCACCAGGGCGACGGTTCCTCGCAGATCTCCGGTCATGGCCGCGTTCCTCCCGCTCTCTCCACGTCGTCGGAGCCGACGGTGGCAGGTCAACCAGACATCCGCGGTCCGGATTTCCGGCGCTGTCCGCTGCGAGAAAGGCGTTGTGGATTCGCGACTGCCTCAACCGGGTGAGCGGGCGGCCAGGTACGGTGTTCGTTGTGGTGATCACGTTCGCGACGGGGTCATCGCACGGGGAGGAACGAGAAACTGGGCTCGCTGCGGCAACGGGCGGACCCGCTGAGCGACACGGACGACGTCGGGGCGGAAACGACGAGGTGCACAGCACAAAACTGCTGCTACCGAAACCGGCGTGGCTGCTGGACGCAGGGGCGAGATCACGCCTACGGTCCGGACCGGGCACGGGATCGGATGTACGGCAATTCCCGTGCCGGCGACCAGGGGGAGCCGCATCGGCGGCACCGGCTCAGCGGCCGTCCCGGCGGTCGATGCAGAGAGCACACCAGCCACGATCAGGAAGGCGGATCCGATGACGCCCCCGCACAACTATCTCGCGGTGATCAAAGTCGTCGGCATCGGTGGCGGCGGCGTCAACGCCGTGAACCGCATGATCGAGGTCGGGCTCAAAGGTGTTGAGTTCATCGCGGTGAACACCGACGCGCAGGCCTTGCTGATGTCCGATGCCGACGTCAAGCTCGACATCGGGCGCGAGCTCACCCGCGGTCTCGGCGCCGGTGCGGCGCCTGAGGTCGGCCACAAGGCCGCCGAGGACCACGCGGAGGAGATCGAAGAGGTCCTCAAGGGCGCCGACATGGTCTTCGTGACCGCCGGTGAAGGCGGCGGCACCGGAACCGGTGGCGCCCCGGTGGTCGCCAACATCGCGCGCAAGCTCGGTGCGCTGACCATCGGTGTGGTCACCCGGCCGTTCTCCTTCGAGGGCAAGCGCCGCGCGTCCCAGGCCGAGCAGGGCATCAAGGAGCTGCGCGACTGCTGCGACACCCTGATCGTCATCCCGAACGACCGGCTGCTGCAGCTCGGCGACATCGGCGTGAGCCTGATGGACGCGTTCCGCTCGGCCGACGAGGTGCTGCTCTCGGGTGTCCAGGGCATCACCGACCTGATCACCACGCCCGGTCTGATCAACCTCGACTTCGCCGACGTCAAGAGCGTCATGTCCGGTGCGGGAAGCGCCTTGATGGGCATCGGCTCGGCGAGGGGTGATGGCAGAGCCGTCGAAGCCGCGCAGAAGGCGATCAACTCGCCCCTGCTGGAGGCCTCGATGGAGGGCGCCCACGGAGTTCTGCTGGCCATAGCGGGTGGTTCCGACCTCGGCCTGTTCGAGATCAACGAGTCGGCGTCGCTGGTCCAGGAGTCCGCGCACCCCGAGGCCAACATCATCTTCGGTACGGTCATCGACGACTCGCTCGGCGACGAGGTCCGGGTCACGGTGATCGCGGCCGGTTTCGACTCCGGCACGCCGACGCACAAGAAGCTCGAGCCGACCCGGGTCGGCGGTCGCAGCGACGAGGGCGAGGCGCCCGCGCCGAAGGCCGACAAGCCCGCGACCGAGGCTCCGCAGCAGACCACGACCAGCGCTCCCGCGCAGTCGGTCCCGGCCCAGCCCGAGCAGCAGGCTCAACCCGCTCAGCAGGTTCAGCCCGTTCAGCCCGCGCAGCCGGTTCAGCAGTCGGAGCCCGTTCCGGAGCGGCCGGCGACGCCGCAGGTCGAGCAGCAGGCGGCGCCCCAGCAGTCGGCGCAGCAGCAGGCGGCCCCCCAGCAGTCGGCGCAGCAGCAGTCGAGCTACCAGCCGTCGAACCCGACAGCGCCGAGCCAGCCGCAGCAGCGGTCCTACGGCGGTGACGGTTCGTCGACCGGGCAGCAGGGCGTGTCGGTGCCGGGTCGCACCAGCGGCTACCCGACGCACTCGACCGGTCCGGCTCGTTCGGGCGGGCTGCCGAACCGGGCCGTCCCGGTGGGCGACGACAACGACGACGACGTCGACATTCCGCCGTTCATGCGGCGCTGACGGATGAGCGAGAATCGACACCGGAGACCCAGCGTCTCCGGTGTCGATTTCTTTTCTCAGGAGGATGGACAAGGTGCGGATTCGGCGCGTGACCACCACGCGGGAGGGCGGCAGCTCCAAGGCGCCGTTCGACTCCTTCAACCTCGGCGGCAAGGTCGGTGACGAGCCGGAGGCGCTCGCGGCCAACACGCGCAAGCTGGCCGACGGCATCGGTCTGCCCGAGGACCACCTGGTGTGGATGGAGCAGATCCACGGCCGCACCGCGACCACCGTGGACGGTCCGCAGGACGCCCCGGCGGAGGCCTCCGACGCGCTGGTCACGGCGCGGCCTGGCCTGGCGCTGGTGGCGCTGACCGCGGACTGCGTTCCGGTGCTGCTGGGCGACCCCGAGGCCGGGGTGATCTCCGCGGTCCACGCGGGACGCGTGGGCGCGCGCGTGGGAGTGCTGCTGGAAGCGCTGAAGTCGATGCGCGAGGCCGGGGCTCGGCTCGACCGGGTGGAGGCGCTGATCGGGCCCGCCGCTTGCGGCGCCTGCTACGAGGTGCCGCCGGAGATGCAGGCCGACGTCGAGAAGCACCTGCCGGGCAGCGCCTGCAAGACCCGCAAGGGCACCACCGGACTGGACCTGCGCGCGGGGCTGTTCGAGCAGCTCGCCCAGGTCGGCATCGCCAAGATCGGCGTCGACCCGCGCTGCACGATGGAGACCCCGGAGCTCTACAGCCACCGCCGCGACAACGGCAGGACCGGGCGCTTCGCGTCGGTGATCTGGATGGAGGACGAGTGACTCCGGAGGAGCGCCGGGCCGAGCTGGCCGAGTCGCTGGCGGAGGTCCGTGAGCGACTCGCGAAGGCCTGCCGCGCCGCGGGCCGGTCTCCCGAGGAGGTCGAGCTGCTCGCTGTGACGAAGACCTTCCCGGCATCCGATGTGGCTCTTCTCTCCGATCTCGGCCTGTCGGCGTTCGCCGAGAACCGGGAGCAGGAGGCGCGCGGCAAGGTCGCCGAGTTCGCGGAGCTGCGTCCGGAGGCCGCGTCGCGCTGGCACATGGTCGGGCAGTTGCAGCGGAACAAGGCGCGGGCGGTGGCCCGGTGGGCAGACGTCGTCGAGTCGGTCGACAGCGAGCGGCTCGCCGAGGCGCTCGCGCGCGCCGCGGCCAACGCCCTCGACGCGGGCGAGCGGGAGCGCCCGCTGGACGTGTTGGTGCAGGTCAGCCTGGACGGGACGACCGGTCGGGGCGGTGCCGCGCCCGAGGACGTTCACCGGCTCGCAGAAATGATCGCTCGAAGGAGCGATCTTCGACTGCGGGGCGTGATGGCTGTTGCTCCATTGGGAGGCGACCCGGTTGTGGCGTTCACCACACTTTCGTCGATCTCCGAGCGCTTGCGAGTCGATCACCCCGAAGCTGTTGAGGTGTCGGCGGGGATGTCCGGTGACCTGGAGAGTGCCGTTGCCCACGGCTCGACCAGGGTGCGTGTCGGAACCGCGTTGCTCGGCGGGCGGCGGTTAACCTCGCCGTAGCCGTCAAAAGGGGGTCGAAGGCCGGCCGCCTCGTGCTCGGTGTCAGGGAGCCGCAGAGGAAGGGCATGCCGATGAGCGCTCTGCACAAGTTGAAGGCCTACTTCGGCATGGTCCCGGCCGACGAGGTGGACGAGTACGAGGACGAGATCGGCTACCGGGACCGGTACGACGATGACCGTCCCGCGTACGACTCCCGTCCGACCTACGGCGACCGGGCCGCGTACGACGACGACCGGGGTGCGCCCCGGCGCAGGTCGGCGGGCACCCGCGGCGGTTTTCAGGCCGATGCGGAGACCGAGTCCTACGCCGAGGAGTTCCGCGAGTCGCCGCGACCCCGTCGGCAGTGGGCGCCGGAGACGGCGTCCCGCAGCACTCTGCCCAACGATCAGCCGCGAAGCGAGAGCGTTTCGCGTCTGCGGGCGGTGACCGACACCGGTACTCAGTTCAACTTGAGCAAGATCACAACTCTGCATCCGCGCAGCTACAGCGAGGCGCGGACCATCGGCGAGCAGTACCGGGACGGTACGCCGGTGATCATGAACCTGACCGAGATGGAGGAGGCCGACGCCAAGCGCCTGGTCGACTTCGCCGCAGGTCTGGCGTTCGCGATGCGGGGTTCGATCGAGAAGGTCACCAACCGCGTGTTCTTGCTCTCACCGCCCAATGTGGACGTGGCGGCCGAGGACAAGAGGCGGCTAGCAGAGGGGGCCTTTTTCAACTACGGGTGAGTGGTGGCACAGTTGAGGCGTGAACCCGGTGCAGATCGTCCTGTTCTACGTTCTGTTCTTCTTCTGGCTCCTGCTCACGGCGCGTATCGTGGTGGAACTCGTTAGAGTGTTCGCTCGCGACTGGCGGCCCGTTGGGGGGGTTGCAATCGCGTTGGAGAGCATCTACACAGTGACCGACCCACCCGTAAAGTTGGTGCGTCGGGTGATTCCGACGGTCCGGATCGGCGGCGTCGGACTGGACCTATCGATTATGGTGCTGCTGCTGGTCGTGTTCATACTGATGCGACTGGTGCAACCGGCCGGGTGACGGGGAACCCGACCGACCCGCAGCTGCCGAAGGAGTGCGTGAGGTGATCTTGTGGGCCTGACCCCCGCCGACGTGCATAACGTCGCGTTCAGCAAACCTCCGATCGGCAAGCGGGGCTACAACGAGGACGAGGTGGATGCATTCCTCGACCTGGTTGAAGCCGAGCTTGCCCGGCTGGTTGAGGAGAACAACGACCTGCGTGGCCAGGTGGAGCAGCTGGAGACCCAGCTGCAGTCCGCCCAGGTCGACCTGGACGACGCTCGCAGCCAGGCTGCGTCCGCGTCGGCCGCCGCAGCCTCGGCTCCAGCCGCCCCCGCGGAGGAACCGCGCCGGCTCACCCCGGTTCCGGCGCCGACCGCTGCCGAGCAGACCTCGCCCGGCGGCGACCACCACGTGCAGGCCGCCAAGGTGCTCGGCCTCGCGCAGGAGATGGCCGACCGGCTGACCGGTGAGGCCAAGGCCGAGGCCGACGGCATGCTGTCGGAGGCCCGGACGAAGTCCGAGCAGCTGCTGTCGGAGGCTCGTTCGAAGTCCGACAGCATGGTCAACGAGTCCCGGACCCGTGCCGAGACGATGCTCAACGACGCCCGCACCCGGGCGGAGACGCTGGAGCGGCAGGCGCGCGACAAGGCAGCCAGCCTGGAGCGCGACGCGCAGCGCAAGCACGCAGAGGTGATGGGCAACATCACCAACGAGAAGAACGCCCTCGAGAAGAAGATCGAGACTCTCCGCACGTTCGAGCGCGAGTACCGCACTCGGCTGCAGACGTACCTGGAGTCTCAGCTGCGAGAGCTGCAGGACCGAGGCTCGGCCGCACCGGCGGAGAGCAACGGGAGCGGCAGCCGCTCCTCCGGTCAGCAGGCCACCAGCTACAGCTTCGGGGCGAGGGCGGCCGAAGCGGGCTGATTCCCCGATCAAGACTTGGCGAACCGGCGGTGATGGGTCGTTGCCCGTCACCGCCGGTCTCTGCCGAGCGGGGGTCGGCGAGAGACGGGAACACGAGTGCTGCTGGTAGTTCTGCTTCTGGTCCTGGTGGCCGCCGCGACGTTGGTGGCCGCCGTGCTCGGGGCGGGGTCCGGCTTCGCGTGGATCTCGGTCCTGGCGAGCGCCCTCGGGGCGGCTCTGCTGGTCGTCGACCGGATCAGGGCCCGTCGGGGCGGGGCGAGACCCGCCAGGGGCGGACGGCACCGAACCGGGCAGCGGCCCGGTGCTCCGGGACCGGAGCCGGCGCAGGAGCGCAGCAACGCGGCGGAGGCGGCCGATCAGGACGCCGAGGTCGTGGTGATCGACGAACGTCCGCGCTACCACGTGCGGACCTGCGAGTGGCTCGGCGAGGCCGAGACGCTGTCGCTGAAGCTGGGTGAGGCGCGGGAACTGGGGTTCACCCCGTGCGCCCGGTGCGCGCCCAACGCGACCATCGCGGTGGAGTCCCGCCGGAGCCGGTGAAAACCACTGGCGCGATCCCGGTACTCTGATAGGACCAGGCGTTGATCCGGCCATCACCGGGGAGCCTCCGGAAGAACGGGTGCTCGCGGGCGCCTCAGTAGAACCGGACGGGTCCGGCCCGTCACAGCCGGCAACGAGTGGCCGTCGGCGTTCCTGCCGTCGGCAAGCGGGGTGGTACCGCGGTGCCCGGCGCGTCCGGGAGTCGTCCCCGTCCGAGAATTGGGCGGCAACGACTCAGTGCTAGGAGCACTCCGCGATGGCATACCCCAAGGTTTCCTTCGGCGCGTCCGACGAGCGCGGCGTGGCGGCCCAGCCCGCGTTCCCGGCGATCGAACGCCAGGTGCTGGACTTCTGGGCCGACGACAAGACCTTCCGCGCCTCCATCGACGCGCGCGAGGCGGGTCACAACGGCTCGAACGAGTACGTCTTCTACGACGGTCCTCCGTTCGCCAACGGCCTGCCGCACTACGGCCACCTGCTGACCGGCTACGTCAAGGACGCGGTCCCGCGCTACCAGACGATGCGCGGCAAGCGCGTCGAGCGCCGGTTCGGCTGGGACACCCACGGCCTGCCCGCCGAGGTCGAGGCGGAGAAGCAGCTGGGCATCACCTCCAAGGCCGAGATCGACAGCATGGGCATCGCCGCGTTCAACGAGGCGTGCAAGACCTCGGTGCTGCGCTACACCGCGGAGTGGGAGGACTACGTCACCCGCCAGGCGCGCTGGGTGGACTTCGAGAACGACTACAAGACGCTCGACCTGGACTACATGGAAAGCGTCATGTGGGCGTTCAAGACCCTGTGGGACAAGGGTCTGGTCTACGAGGGCTACCGGGTGCTCTGGTACTGCTGGCGCTGCGAGACGCCGCTGTCGAACACCGAGACCCGCATGGACGACGGCTACCGGCCGCGCCAGGACCCGGCGGTGACGGTCGGCCTGCGGCTGACCGCGCCGGGTTCGGAGCTCGACGGGGCGCTGGCGCTGGTGTGGACGACGACCCCGTGGACGCTGCCGTCGAACCTGGCGGCCGCGGTGCACCCGGACGTCGACTACGCGCTGGTCGCGCCCGCGCAGGGCACCGAGCGCTACCTGCTGGCCGAGGCGCGGCTGTCGGCCTACGCCCGCGAGCTGGGCGAGGACGTCGCCGACCGCGTGGTGGCCCGCTACAAGGGCTCGGACCTTCTGGGCACCCGCTACCAGCCGCCGTTCGACTTCTTCGCGGGTCGCGAGAACGCGCACCAGGTGCTGGCCGCGGACTACGTCACGACCGACGACGGCACCGGGATCGTGCACATCGCACCGGCTTTCGGTGAGGACGACAAGCTCGTCACCGACGCCGCCGACATCGTCCCGGTCGTGCCGGTCGACGCGCACGGCCGCTTCACCGCCGAGGTGCCGCCGTACGAGGGCATGCAGGTCTTCGACGCGAACAAGCACATCGCCCGCGATCTCAAGGACCGCGGTCTGCTGCTGCGCCACGAGACCTACGACCACCAGTACCCGCACTGCTGGCGCTGCGACAACGCGCTGATCCAGCGGGCGGTGTCGTCCTGGTTCGTGGCCGTGAGCCAGTTCAAGGACCGGATGGTCGAGCTGAACAAGCAGATCAACTGGGTTCCTTCGCACATCCGCGACGGCCAGTTCGGCAAGTGGCTGGAGAACGCCCGCGACTGGAACATCTCGCGGAACCGGTACTGGGGTTCGCCGATCCCGGTGTGGTGCTCGGACGACCCGGAGTACCCGCGCACGGACGTCTACGGCTCGCTGGACGAGCTCGAACGCGACTTCGGGGTGCGGCCGACGAACCTGCACCGCCCGGAGATCGACGAGCTGACCCGGCCGAACCCGGACGACCCGACCGGCAAGTCCACGATGCGCCGGGTGCCGGAGGTGCTGGACTGCTGGTTCGAGTCGGGTTCGATGCCGTTCGCGCAGGTCCACTACCCGATGGAGAACGCGGAGTGGTTCGAGCACCACTTCCCGGGTGACTTCATCGTGGAGTACCACGGCCAGACCCGCGGCTGGTTCTACACGCTGCACGTGCTGGCGACGGCGCTGTTCGACCGGCCGGCGTTCAGCAACGTGGTGGCGCACGGCATCGTGCTGGGTCACGACGGTCTGAAGATGTCGAAGTCCAAGAAGAACTACCCGGACGTCAACGAGGTCTTCGACCGCGACGGTTCCGACGCGATGCGCTGGTTCCTGATGTCGAGCCCGATCCTGCGGGGTGGCGACCTGGTCGTCACCGAGCGGGGCATCCGGGACGCGGTGCGCCAGGCGGTGCTGCCGCTGTGGAACTCGTGGTACTTCCTGGCGCTGTACGCCAACGCCGAGGGCGTGAGCGGTGAGTTCCGCACCGACAGCGCGCACGTGCTGGACCGGTACGTGCTGGCCAAGACCCACGAGCTGGTCGGCGACGTGCAGGCGTCGATGGACGCGCTGGACCTGGCGACCGCGACCGCGAACGTGCGGGAGTTCCTGGAGGTGCTGACGAACTGGTACGTCCGCCGCTCCCGGGACCGGTTCTGGGCGGGCGACAAGGACGCGATCGACACCCTGCACACGGTGCTGGAGGTGACCTGCCGGGTGGTGGCGCCGCTGCTGCCGCTGACCGCCGAGGCGGTCTGGCGCGGGCTCACCGGCGGTCGTTCGGTGCACTTGGCGGACTGGCCGCTGGTCGACGAGCTGCCCGCGGACGCGGCGCTGGTCTCGGCGATGGACCAGGTCCGCCAGGTCTGCTCCTCGGCGCTGGCGCTGCGCAAGGGCAACAAGCTGCGGGTCCGGCTGCCGCTGTCCTCGCTGGTGGTGGCCACGCCGGAGGCCGAGGCGCTGCGCCCGTTCGCGGACCTGATCAGCGACGAGGTCAACGTCAAGGGTCTGGAGCTGAGCACCGACGTGGCGGCCCACGGCCGCTTCGAGATCGCGGTGAACGCCCGCGCGGCCGGTCCGCGGCTGGGCAAGGACGTCCAGAAGGTGATCAAGGCCGTCAAGTCCGGTGATTGGGAGCGGCGCGGGTCCACTGTGGTCGCCGCAGGCATCGAGCTGCAGGACGGCGAGTTCACCGAGCGGCTGGTCTCGACGGACTCGGGCGCGGCGGCGGCCCTGCCGGACGGCGACGGCCTCGTCGTGCTCAACACGGAGGTCACCCCGGAGCTCGCAGCCGAGGGCCTGGCCCGAGACGTCGTACGAGTGATCCAGAACGCCCGCAAGGACGCCGGTTTCGAGGTCTCGGACCGCATCGAGGTCACCGTCGAGGCCCCGGACGAGGTCGCTGCTGCAGTGGCGACCCACCGCGACTTCATCGCAGGCGAGACCCTCGCGGACGAGATCACCACGGGAACCGCGGACGACTGCGTGACGGGGACCGTCGGCGACAACGTCGAGATCAAGGTCTCGGTCACTCGCGTCTGAGGACTCGACTACGGCAGAGGGCCCTTCGGACTTCGTCCGAAGGGCCCTCTGCGGTTGGGCTTGTGGTCCTTCTGCTGGGGTGCGGAGTGCCAATTTCATACGAAATTGCCCGCGTTGACGACGTGAGTTGCGTTGAGTGGTAGGCAATTTCGTACGAAATTGGCACTGCCTGGCGAAACGTACCCGTAGGTGGTCCTTTTTAAGGACAAGACGCCTGGGGCGGCATCCCACAAAGCGGAACCCCCTTGCCAACTCCCGAGACACCCCGCTAATCTCCCCACCTGAAGGTCATGAGTGCCAGCGCGAAGCCCCGGCTTGCTGGCCGGCAACCCTCCAACCGCGGTGGGGTGCCCCGGGTGAGGACCTGGCCGGTCGCGCGGTGCGGCTCGGCAAGCGCGGGCCCGCCGAGGGCCCTTGAGGCCCCGGGAGGGTCGCGATGTCTTCAGCCGTCATCGATGTTCCGAGCCAGTCCGTCGCCGTGCCCGGCGTGGTCGGAGCGGGATTGCGGGTCCCGCTGGTCACCGGCGGCACCGCGCACTACGCCAACCTCGATCACGCGGCGAGCGCTCCGTGCCTGTCGGCGGTGCGGGACGCGGTCGACGAGCTGCTCCCGTACTACGCCAGCGTCCACCGGGGAGCCGGGTTCGCCTCCCAGGTCTGCACCCGCGTCTACGAGGGCGCGCGGCAGGTCCTGCTGGACTTCGTCGGCGCACGTCAGGGCGATGAGGTCGTGTTCACCCGCAACACCACGGACGCCCTGAACCTGCTGGCCTCGGCGGTGCCGCGCGGCACGTCGGTGGTCGTGTTCGACACCGTCCACCACGCGGCCCTGCTGCCCTGGCGCAACGTGCGCCGGATCCCGGCTCCCGAGAGCCCCGCCGACGCCGTCGCCGCCCTGGACGCGGCGCTGGCGGAGTGCCCGGAGGGGCCGCGGCTGGCGGTGCTCACCGGGGCCTGCAACGTGACCGGTGAGCTGTGGCCGGTCGCCGAGCTGGCCCGCGTCGCCCGCCGCCGGGGCGCCCGGACGGTGCTGGACGCCGCGCAGCTCGCGCCGCACCGGCCGGTCCGGCTCGCCGAGCTCGACGTCGACTACGCGGCCCTGTCCGGCCACAAGCTCTACGCGCCGTTCGGCGCGGGCGCCCTGATCGGCCGCGCCGACTGGCTCAACGCCGCCGATCCCCACCTGGCCGGGGGAGGCGCGACGCGCGCGGTCAACGAGCGCGCGGTCAGCTGGACCACCGGGCCCGAGCGGCACGAGGCGGGCTCGCCGAACACCGTCGGCGTGCACGCGCTGGCCACGGCCTGCCGGACGTTCACCTCCCGCTGGGAGGGCGTCGTCGAGCACGAGTCGGCGTTGCTGCGGCGGCTGCGCGCCGGGCTGGCCGAGGTCCCGGGCCTGCGCGAGCTGAGCCTGTTCGGGCCGGAGCACGACCGGGTCGGCGTCGTCAGCTTCACCGTCGACGGCCAGGACCCGGGCCTGCTGGCCGCAGCCCTGTCGGCGGAGCACGCCATCGGTGTCCGCGACGGCCTGTTCTGCGCCCACCTCGGCACCCGGAACCTGCTGAGCAGGGCGGGCTCGGACGCGGAGCGGGCGCTGCGCGTGAGCCTCGGCCTGGGCACCACGACCGAGCACGTCGACCGCCTCGTCGCGGCGCTGAAGTCGCTGGTCGGCGACGGTCCTGCGGCGCAGTACCGGAAGGTCGAGGGCCGCTGGGAGCCCGTCGAGGACGCGCGCCCGCTGCCGCCGTTCCTGCTGTGAGGTCCGACTGGCGGTCCTGGTGCTCGGCCGGTCGCCGGGGTCGGGGACAATGGCGGGGTGAGCACCGAGAACCCCCCTCCTGAGCAGGCGGCCTCCTCGTCGGAGGACGCCGAGACGACCCCGGCCTCGGACGCCCCGAAGGGCGGGTCCGGGAAGCTGCTGGCGCTGCTGTTCGGCGTGGCCTCGGCGGGGCTGGTCCTGGACGTGATCACCAAGATCATCGTGGTCGCCCACCTGGAGGGCAACGCGCCGCTGAAGGTGCTCGGCGGCCTGTTCTACCTGGACGTCCTGCGCAACCCCGGTGCCGCGTTCTCGATGGCCACCGGCCTGACCTGGCTGCTGGCGCTGCTGGCGATCGCCGTGGTCGGCGTGATCGTGTGGCTGGCGCCGAAGCTGCGCTCGCCGGGCTGGGCCGTGGGCCTCGGCCTGGTGCTCGGTGGTGCTTGCGGCAACCTCGGCGACCGGCTGTTCCGCGCGCCCGGTCCGCTGCAGGGCCACGTGGTGGACTTCCTGTCGTTCCTGGCCCCCGGCGGCCAGGTGTTCCCGGTGTTCAACGTCGCCGACAGCTGCATCACCTGCGGCGGCATCCTCGTGGTGCTGCTGTCGCTGCTGGGGCGCGACTACGACGGCACCGTCCACCGCAAGCAGAAGAAGGCCGACCGGTCGTGAGCGAACTCCGAACCCTCCCGGTGCCCGAGGGCTTGGACGGCATGCGGATCGACGCCGGTCTGTCCAAGCTGCTGGGCCTGTCCCGCAACGCCGTCGCCGGGCTCGCCGAGGCCGGTGACGTGCTGGTCGACGGCGCTCCCGCGGGCAAGTCCGACCGCCTCATGGCCGGGTCCTGGCTGGAGGTGACCCTGCCCGCGGCCGAGCAGCCGATCCAGGTGGTCGCCGTGCCGGTCGAGGGCATGAAGATCCTGCACCAGGACGACGACATCGTCGTGATCGACAAGCCGATCGGCGTCGCCGTGCACCCCAGCCCCGGCTGGGAGGGTCCGACCGTCGTCGGCGGCCTGGCCGCGGCGGGCGTGCAGATCGCGACCTCGGGCGCCGCCGAGCGCCAGGGCGTCGTGCACCGCCTCGACGCGGGCACCACCGGGGTGATGGTGGTGGCCAAGAGCGAGCACGCCTACACGGTGCTCAAGCGCGCGTTCAAGGAGCGCACGGTCGAGAAGCGCTACCACGCGGTCGTGCAGGGCCTGCCGGATCCGAGCCGAGGCACCATCGACGCCCCGATCGACCGGCATCCGCGCCACGACTACAAGTTCGCCGTGGTCACCGGCGGCAAGCCGAGCATCACGCACTACGAGGTGGTGGAGGCGTTCCGCGCCGCGTCGCTGATCGACGTGAAGCTGGAAACCGGTCGCACGCACCAGATCCGGGTGCACTTCTCGGCGATCAAGCACCCGTGCGTCGGCGACCTCACCTACGGCGCCGACCCGGTGCTGGCGCGACGCCTGGCCATCAGCCGCCAGTGGCTGCACGCCCGGAGCCTGTCCTTCGAACACCCCTCGGGCGGCTGGGTTTCGTTCGAGAGCGAGTACCCGGATGACCTGCAGCACGCACTGGACGAATTGCGCGATCAGGACGAGTAGGGACTGGTTCGTGGTTGCTTTGCTCAGCGGTGCGGGTGGCGGAACCTGAGCGCCTCCGTGGACTCCGTGCGCCGCTCCTTGAGTATGTGAATACGCGGCGTCACGGCGTACTCGCCACGAAGGCGCTCAGAACCCGCGGCGGTGCAGGTTGCTCGGGTGGTGGAAGAGAATGCGGCTTCGCCGCATGTTTCCACTGCTGGACCGGGTACCGTGGTGATCGGATCGGCGCGCGACGAAGGGGGTCCGGTGGCACAGCAGGAGTTTCAGGGTTCGGACGCACCGACCCCACCACGCGGCATGCCGGTCATCGACCCGCAGGCCGATCTGGACACCCCGCCGGAGGGGCTGCACAGCCTCGGCGACGTGATCAGCGCTCAGGACGTCGGCCCGGCCACGCCCTCGGTCATCGGCGAGCCCGAACCCGAGCGCCCGCGCGACGACGCGGGGGACTGGCCGACCCTGCAGTACCGCCGCAGGCAGCGCGACGAGAAGCCGCGGCGCAACCCGCTGGACTTCTTCCGCCGCGATTCCTAGAGACCCGTGATGTCCCAGAGCAGGGTTCGCTGCTGATCTCCCGGCTGCGGGGTCCAGCGGACCGCCGAGAGCTCCGTGGACTCGGGCAGCACGTAGATCGTGTGGCCGCCCGCGGTTTCGCCGGGTTGCACGCCCATCCGGTGCGGCGGGCGGGACGACATCGACACCGGGGCCTTGGTCACCGGAGCGCCGTCCTTGGTGATCAGCTCCAGGTACATGTCGGGCAGCGACGAGAACGGGACCTGCCCGTGGTTGGTCAGCTCGGTGTGCACCACGACCGAGCGCTCACCCTCCTGCAGCTCGTGACCGGCGGCGGTGAACAGGAAGTCGGCCGGGTCGACGACCTCGATGAGCTGGATGCTGATCCGCTCGCCCGACACGCCGTGCACGTCCAGCTTGGTGCCGATCGTGCTCGTGCCGGCCGGCGGCTGGGCCGGGACGGGCGCGGGCTGGTCGCCGCGCGCCCACGCGGCCGATCCGGGCGGACCCCAGGTGCTCATCGGCGGCTGCGGTGCGACGGGAGGCTGCGGCATCGGCGGCGGGCCCGGTACGGGCGCGGGACCGGACACCGGCCCCTGGTGCGGGCCCGGCACGGGGTGGGGGCCGGATGCGGGGTAGGGACCGGACATCGGGTGCGGGCCGCTGTAACCGGCGGTCGGGTGGGGGCCGCTCGCGGCGTTCTGCGCGGCCCACTGCTGCGCGACGGCGACGGCGTTGCGGATGCCCTGCTGGTCGCACTCGACGCCGACCACCAGCGGTAGTCCGGTCGTGGACAGCGCCGCGAGCCGCGCGGCGACCTCGCGCACGTCCATGCCGAGCCGGCCGGCGATGTCCGGGACCGCCGCCCGGCCCACCTCTGCGACGGCGCTCAGGAGTCGCACGTCCACGGGATCAGGGCCAGTCACGTCGTGCCACGCTACCCGGTCGCCCTGACGTGCGGGGCGCAGGCGCGGGTTCTCGACAAGGGTAGGAACGCGAGGTTCGTCGGGTTTGCGCTGAGAGCGCCTTCAGTCCCGTGTGACAAGCCGGTGTGAACGGTGTTCACTGGATTGCGAGGGGACCGCCCGCCACGATCGCGAAGGAACTCCATGCCCACCACTGAGGCGCACGCCGAACCCGTTGCCTTCGACGCCGATTTCGTCGCGAACCTGCACGACCGCTACGGCGAGATCCGTTCCGCGACACCGGTTCAGCGGATGCTCACCCCGCACGGACTCCCGGTGTGGACGATCACCCGCTACGACGACGTCAAGGCCGCGCTGACCGATCCGCGCCTGGCCAAGGACTTCCGCCGCAGCCGCGAGGTCATCGTCGCCAAGACCGGCGGCAACGGCCGCCCGTTCAACGACGACCTCAACGAGCAGATGCTCAACCTCGACCCGCCGGACCACACCCGGCTGCGCAAGCTGGTGGTCAAGGCCTTCACCGCCCGCCGCATCGAGGCGCTGCGCCCCCGGGTCGAGGAGATCACCGCTGGCCTGCTCGACGCGGTGGCCGGATCCGACGAGATCGACCTGCTCGACGCCCTGGCGTTCCCGCTGCCGATCCAGGTGATCTGCGAGCTGTTGGGCGTGGACGAGAGCCGCCGCGACGACTTCCGCCGGTGGACCAACACGCTGCTCGACGCCTCCGACGACGAGTCGCGCGGCGAGGCAGCCTCGGCCATGGGCGCCTACCTGATCGAGCTCGTCGCCACCAAGCGGCAGCACCCGGGCGACGACCTGCTCACGGCGTTGATCGAGGTGTCCGAGGACGAGGACCGGCTCAGCGAGCCGGAGCTGATCTCGATGGTGTTCCTGCTGCTGGTGGCCGGGCACGAGACGACCGTGAACCTGATCGGCAACGGGATGCTGGCCCTGCTGCGCAACCCCGGCCAGTGGGCGGAGCTGGTGGCCGACCCGCGGCTGGTGACCGGCGTGGTCGAGGAGGCGCTGCGCTTCGACGGTCCCGTCATGCACGGCACCTTCCGGCACACCACCGACGCGGTCACCTTCGGCGACGTGGAGATCCCGGCGGGCGAGATCGTGTGGGTCGGGCTGGCCTCGGCCAACCACGACCCGGAGAAGTTCCCGGAGCCGGAGAAGTTCGACATCCACCGCGACACCCAGGGGCACGTGTCGTTCGGCCACGGCATCCACTTCTGCCTCGGCGCCCAGCTGGCCCGCATGGAGGCCCAGATCGCGGTGCGCCAGCTCGCCGAGCGGTTCCCGGACCTCAGCGCGGGCGGGGCGCTCGACGACGTCGAGTGGCGCTTCTCGACCCTGATCCACGGCCTGCAGCGGCTCCCGGTCCGGTTGGGCTGACCCCGAGCACCAGGATTTCAACGGAAGTCGGGTCCCCGATTTCAACGGAAGTCGGGGACCTGGTTTCCATTGAAATCGGATCTGCGGGGAATCGGCGAAACGCCCGGCGCGGGTCGGTGCGGGCGAGGTTTACTGGAACCACGTCTCGTGGATGGGGGTTCCATGACAGCGCACACCGACCCGGTGCCGTTCGACTCGGCGTTCGCGCAGAACCTGCACGCCCGCTACGCGGAACTGCGGGAGGCCGGTCCGGTGCACCGGCTGGTCAACGAGAGCGGGCTCCCCGTGTGGGTGGTGACCCGCTACGACGAGGCCCGCGCGCTGCTCGCCGATCCGCGTCTGGGAAAGGACGCGCAGACCATCTTCCGGCTGGTCATGGACCGCTTCGCACCTGACTCCGAGCAGCCGGGGTCGGATGACGGCCGGTTCGCCGGGGCCGGGTTCGACATGCACATGCTCAACATGGACCCGCCGGACCACACCCGGTTGCGCAAGCTGGTGGTCAAGGCCTTCACCGCCCGCCGCATCGAGGCGCTGCGCCCGCGGATCGAGGAGATCACCGAGGAACTGCTGTCGGCGATGGCCGACCAGTCCGAAGTGGACTTCCTGGACGCCTTCGCGTTCCCGCTGCCGATCCGCGTGATCTGCGAGCTGCTGGGCGTGGACGAGAGCCGCCGCGACGACTTCCGGCTCTGGACCAACCGGCTGCTCGACGACCTCGACGCCGAGGCCTCGGTGCAGGCCGCGAGCGAGATGGCGCAGTACCTCGCCGAACTCCTGGCGACCAAGCGCGAGCACCCGGGCGACGACCTGCTCACGGCGTTGATCGAGGTGTCCGAGGACGAGGACCGGCTCAGCGAGGCCGAGCTGATCTCGATGGTGTTCCTGCTGCTGGTGGCCGGGCACGAGACCACGGTGAACCTGATCGGCAACGGGGTCCTGGCGCTGCTGACCCACCCGGACCAGTTCGCCCGGCTGCGCGCCGACCCGGGCCTGGTGGACGCGGCCGTGGAGGAGATGCTGCGGTTCGACGGGCCGCTCATGCACACCACGTTCCGCTTCACCACCGAACCGATCACCGTCGGCGGCACCGAGATCCCGGCCGGCGAGTTCGTGTGGGCGGGCCTGGCCGCGGCCGACCGCGACTCGCGGCGCTTCCCCGAAGGCGATGCCTTCGACATCACCCGGGACACCCAGGGCCACCTGGCTTTCGGCCACGGCATCCACTTCTGCCTCGGCGCCCCGCTGGCCCGGATGGAAGCCCAGGTCGCGCTCCGCGGTCTCCTCGCGCACTTCCCCGGCCTCGAACTGGCCACCGCGCCGGAGGACCTGACCCGCCGCAACTCCAGCCTCATCCACGGCCTGCAGTCGCTGCCGGTGCGCCCCTCGGGTTCCTGAGGGGCGCACCGGGTCAGCGGAGGGCGATGATCGTGTACGGGCCGACGTCGCGTTGGACGAAGGCGGGGGAGTCGAACACCGCGCGGTCGAAGTAGACGTAGTAGTCGCGCACGTTCGGGTTCTGCGGGAACGCGTCCCCCTTGAGCTGCAGCGCGAGATCGCCCTCGTGCTCCGGCGGGGTCTCGACCTGGGAGTACCGGCTCCGCGGGTTGTCGAGGACGAACACCGTGGGGCTCTTGAACTCCGAGTCCCGCAGCATCCGCAGCAGCTCGTCGGGGCTCTTGGCCTTCGCCCAGCGCTGGACCTCGGCGCTGCGCCCGTCGTAGTCGGCCAGCGGGTTGGCGTAGTGCGGGGTCTCCTGCTGAAAACCCCAGTACGGCTGGAAGGACATCACCTTGTAGTCGGTGCTGAGCAGCACGTTCTGGTCGGCCGGGCGGCCGGTGAGCGAGGAGATCGCGCGGATCTCGTCGTCGAACCAGGAGCCGCGCTGCTGCGGGTCCTTCTGCCCCTTGGCGTTGTCACCGGTCGGGTAGTAGTCGGTGTAGGCCTGCTCGGTGTAGCCCAGCAGCTTCTCGTTGATCGCCTGCTGGCTGATGCTCACCGCGCCGACCAGGCTCAGCGCGCAGGCGACGAGCGTGATCTGGACGCCGTAGCGCGGGTCGACCTTGTGGCGCAGGTAGCCGATGAGCTCCAGCAGCCCGAGCACGCCGGCGAGCGGCAGGACCAGGTCCAGGACGACGTTGAGCCGGAAGGCCAGCAGCGTCGTCTTGGCCAGCAGGGCCAGCGTGGACAGCGCGAACCAGCCGTAGATGGCCAGCACGAGCACGAACATCGCCGCCGCGATCCGGCTGTGCCGGAAGCGCAGCAGCAGCCACACGAATCCCACCAGGCACAGCGCGCCGAACGCGGAGGCCTGGGTCATCGGCACCGGCAGGAACGCGCCGTCCTCCGGCAGGTAGTGCTGGGCGGCGCTGCGCGGGTTGTCCAGCAGGAACTTCGTGGAGATCAGGTAGGGCAGCCACACCAGCAGCGCGATGACCAGGCTGACCAGCCCGATCGGCAGGAGGCGCAGGAACAGGCCCTTGAGCACCGGGACCACGCGGGCACCGCGCCGGACCTGGTCCACGCCGGTGATCAGCGCCATCAGCATGATCATCGCCACGGCGAAGCCGAAGTGCAGGGTGTAGGTGATCGCGGCGAACCCGACGTAGCCGCCGATGCACAGCAGCGTCCAGCGCGGCGCGCCGTCGGCCTGCCGCAGAGCGGTCCAGGCCAGCACCGCGACCGGGACCAGCCACGCGGCCGACGGCCACGCGTAGGGCTCGACGATGCCGTGCAGCATGCCGGACAGGGCGGTCACCACCGCGGCCAGCAGGGCGAGCCTGCGGCGCAGCACCACGCTCCAGAGCGTGAACGCCACGACCGTGGTCACCGCGACCCAGCACAGCGCGTAGAGCTTGTAGGCGGCCCAGCCCTCCCAGCCCAGGAGGTTCGCGAACCGGCCGCCGAGCCAGAACCAGCCGCTGGGGTAGTAGGGCGCGGTGTCGGCGTAGTTCATGTCCGACAGGCTCAGCGCGGAGGCCATCCGCGTCATGAGCTGCATGCGGAAGCCGTTGTCGGTGGAGGAACCGCCGTAGTAGAAGCGCGTCGACTGCAGCGGGATCGCCAGCGACAGCGTGCTGAAGGCGCTCAGCGCCACCCAGGTCGCGATCACCTTGCCCCAGCGGCCGATGCGCGCGGCGCGGTAGCCGAAGGCCAGCAGCACGAACAGCGCGGCCAGCACCAGCGTGCTGGACAGCATCGTGAGGGCTTCGGGCGCGTAGCTGGGTTCGCTGATGCTCAACCGCGCGGCGGCGAACTGCAGCACCATGCTCACCACGACGGCAACCGCGGAACCGCCCAGGAGCTCGGCTACCGTGGTGCGCAACGGGAGCCGAACGGCCGAGGCCTGCCGCGGCTCGTCGATCGGGCTCGGTCCGGTCAACTGGGGAGACGGCAGGATTCCCACCACTTCACTCGTCCTTCGGCGTAGCCGACATGAGGGCTCGCGCAGAATAGTTGATGTGCGACCCGTGCCCGCCCGGCGGGTGAGGGGGACGGGTGCGAGGAAACGCTATGGTGGCCGGAAAATTTCGCAGGCCGGACCGGTGGCGGCGAACGCGAGGAGGAGGTCGGCGGGTGTCCGACAGCCCAGTGGACGGCAACCCAGTGGACGGCGGCCCAGTGCACGGAAGCACCGTGGATGGCGAGGTGGCGGACGGCGGGCCGGAGCGCGACGCGACGACGCGCGCCCTCCCGGAGCGGATCGAGCCCGAGGACGCCCCGCTGTTCCCGGTCCTGGCCCCGCCGCGGCCGAAGGTCGTGGTCAAGGCGGACCTGCTCCCGGCGATCAGCGCGATCTCGCTCATCGCGTTGCTGGGGTTGCCGGTGGGATGGGTGTGGTCGCGGCTGGCGCCGCCGCAGGAGAGCGTGCTGGGCCAGGGCGGCTCGGTGACACCGCTGCTGGTGGAGAGCTACCACGAGTTCGACGGCATCGCGATCTTCTCGCTGCTGGCCTTCGCGACGGGTCTGCTCACGGCGGCGGTGCTGTGGCGGCTGCGCGGCAGGCGCGGCCCGGTGCTGCTCATCGGCGCGGTGCTGGGATCGCTGGTGGCGTCCTGGCTGGGGATCCAGATGGGCGGCTCGTTCGCCTCCGGCCTGTACCCGATGCCGCCGAACCCGCAGCTCGGCGACCTGATCACCATCGCCCCGGAGATCACCACGAAGTGGGTGCTGGTCGCGATGCCCCTCGCCCTCTCCCTCGGCTACGGCATCGCCACGTCCTGGAACGGCTTCGACGACCTCGGCCGACGCCTCAGGTGAGCCGCCCCCCGGCAGCGGACGGTTTTTCCTCGAATCAACCCGATAAAACGGACTTCGATCATGGGTGATTCGAGGAAGAACCGTCACCTGGGGCGCAGCGAGGCGGTGACCCGGTCCAGGGCCGCCGGGGTCACCGCGTTCGGGATGCCCTGATCCGCGGCGGCGACGAAGACCACCGAGCTGCGGCCGTCGCTGTTGGTGGCGACCACCGAGACCGCGACGGTCCTCGCGTCGCATCCCGTCGGGGCGGGCAGGGTGACCTGGGCGTTGACGCGAGCGGCCGGGACTCCGCCGGTGAGCGTCAGCGGTTCGGGCGGGGATTGCTCGACCGCCGGGGCGTGGCCGCCGCGGGTGAAGGCGTGGCCGATGAACGTCGCGGCCGTCTCGGACGCGACCGCGTTGTTGTCCGGTCCGAGCCGGGCGCCGGCCCCGGTCATCGCGCGGAAGCTGTTGTCGTCCCCCGGGCAGAAACCGCGCTGCCGGTGCGCGACCCCGGTGAGCCCGATGGCGTCCCCCGGCGGCCCGACCGCGTGCACGGCGTCGGGGTTCGGGTCGCGCTCCCAGTCCTGCGGCACGTCGTAGACGGCCTGCCGCTTCGGGACGTCCACCACCTGCCAGCCGGGCACCAGCGGCGTCGCCCCGGACGAGGTCGCCGGGGCGGCGACCGGCTCCGGCGGCACGTCCTGCCCCCGGAACCCGACGACGACCACCGCGGCCATCGCGCCGAGCAGCACGACCGCGCCCAGCACGACCGCGGTGATCAGCCGCCCCCGCCGCTTCGGGCGCGGCGGCTCGGGCTGCGGGAACGCGCCGAAGCCCCGGTGCTGCCGCTGCGGACCCCGGGGGTCGCCAGGTGAGGACATGCGCCGATCCTAGATCGGCAGCACCCCCTACCGACCCCTGCTGGGTCCTGCTCCAGGAGCGCGACGAGTCCGCAGCAGCTCTCAGTTCAAGCTGGGCTGCTGGGCGAACTCCGCGAGCGGGGCGGGGACCGCGCGCAGTTCGCGGAGGAACTCGGCTTCGCGGAGCAGCAGCTTGCGGACGTTGCGCAGCCGGATCAGCGGGTCGGTCTCGGCGAGCAGGTCCTGCCGGTCCTCGGTGGTGAGCACGCAGTCGTCGGCCAGCAGGTAGGACAGGTCCCCGGTGTCGGCGTCCTCGCCGGGGACCTCGCGCGGGCCGTTGCGCATCCCGGAGGCGTGGTAGCGCTGGTGCGCGTCGCGGGCCGCGGCGGTCAGCCGCTCCCGGCGTCCGGGGCTGTCGGGTTCCGGGGCGGTGTCGGGCAGCCACTGCACGCGGGCCAGCAGGTAGGGGGCGGACTCGCGGTCGATCTGCAGCAGCCGGAACCGCCGCTCGCCGAAGGCGGTGACGTCGTAGCGGCCGCCGGGCAGCTGGCGGGCCTGGTCGAGCACCGCCGTGCAGCCGACGTCGTACATCGAGTCGACGTTGTCCTCGCCGACCTCCCACCCCTGCCGGATGGTGACCACGCCGAACCGGCGGTCGGGCACGTCCTCGTTGAGCAGGTCCTGCACGAGCTCGCGGTAGCGCGGCTCGAAGATGTGCAGCGGGAGGTGCCCTCCCGGGAACAGCACGGACCCCAGGGGGAACAAAGGCAACGTGTCCAACACGTCCCCAAAACTACTCAAGAAAGCGCTTCGGGACTCGTTCTGCCTCAGCTCGGCGGCCGGAAGACCGCGAACGGGTCCGTGACCTGCAGGTCTCGCGAGGTGAAGCGGAACAGCGCGGGCGGCCTGCCGCCGGAGCGCCCGGCCGGGACGGTGCGGCCGGTGGCCTCCAGGACGCCGCGCCGGGACAGCACGCGCTGCAGGTTCGTGGCCGCCACCTGGTAGCCGAGGGCGCCCGAGTAGATGCCGCGCAGCTCGGAGACGGTGAACTCGGCGGGCGCCAGCGCGAACCCGATGTTGGTGTAGGAGAGCTTGGCGCGCAGCCGGTCTCGCGCGGCGAGCACGATCTCCTCGTGGTCGAAGGCGGTCGCGGGCAGGTCGTCGACCGGGAACCAGCGGGTGTCGGCGGGGACCTCCGGGTCGACGTCGGCGGGCACCAGGCACAGGAACGCGGTGCCCACGACGCGCCGGTCGGGGACCCGGCCGGGCGCGCTGAACACCGACAGCTGCTCGACGTGGGAGAGCTTGTGCACGTCGACCTTCTCGGCGAGCTGCCGCCGGATCGATTCCTCGACGTCCTCGTCGGGCGCGAGCCATCCGCGGGGGAGCGACCAGCGGTGCAGGGCAGGCTCCTTGGCGCGCTGCCAGAGCATCACCTGCAGCCGCTCGTCGCGGATCTGCAGGACTCCGGCGAGCACTTCGTGGCCCGCGTCTCTGCCGTCGGCCGCGGCTCCGGTGTTACGATGTGGCACGTTTTCGATTCTAAGGCGAAAACCTCGGGGCCGTTGATCCGGGGTGGAAAGCGGGCCTCCGGAACGTCTCGGGGCCCGACGAGGAGGACGAGATGGCGACTGCGACGTGGCAGCGGACCGATGCCGGCTTCACCGGCGTCGAGGCCGACGCCGCCTGGGCCGAGGAGGTCCGGCGGCTCGCCGAGGAGCGCGACGCCGTGCTGCTGGCGCACAACTACCAGCTGCCGGAGATCCAGGACGTCGCCCACCACACCGGTGACTCGCTGGCGCTGAGCCGGATCGCGGCCAACAGCGACGCGAGCACGATCGTCTTCTGCGGC
Organism: Saccharopolyspora ipomoeae; assembly: GCF_029952525.1. Taxonomy (GTDB): domain Bacteria; phylum Actinomycetota; class Actinomycetes; order Mycobacteriales; family Pseudonocardiaceae; genus Saccharopolyspora; species Saccharopolyspora ipomoeae. The sequence continues at coordinate 56,969 of NZ_JASAOF010000003.1, read as the reverse complement.
GTGCACTTCATGGCCGAGACCGCCAAGATCCTCGGCCCGGACAAGACGGTGCTCATCCCGGACGAGCGGGCGGGCTGCTCGCTGGCCGACTCGATCACCGCCGAGCAGCTGCGCGCCTGGAAGGCCGAGCACCCGGGCGCGGTCGTGGTCTCCTACGTCAACACCACCGCCGAGGTGAAGGCCGAGACCGACATCTGCTGCACCTCCTCCAACGCGGTGGACGTCGTGCGCTCGATCCCCGAGGACCGCGAGGTGCTGTTCTGCCCGGACCAGTTCCTGGGCGCGCACGTCAAGCGCGAGACCGGCCGGGAGAACCTGCACATCTGGGCCGGTGAGTGCCACGTGCACGCCGGGATCAACGGGCCCGAGCTGGCCGAGCGCGCCGCCGCCTCGCCGGAGGCGGACCTGTTCATCCACCCCGAGTGCGGCTGCGCGACCTCCGCGCTCTACCTCGCGGGCGAGGGGACCGTGGAGCCGGAGCGGGTGAAGATCCTCTCGACCGGCGACATGCTCACCGCCGCCAAGGAGACCGGCGCGAGGTCGGTGCTGGTGGCCACCGAGGTCGGGATGCTGCACCAGCTGCGGCAGGCCGCCCCGGAGATCGACTTCCGCGCGGTGAACGACCGCGCCTCCTGCCGGTACATGAAGATGATCACCCCGGCGGCGCTGCTGCGCTGCCTGCGCGAGGGCGCCGACGAGGTGCACGTGCCCACCGACGTCGCCGACCGCGCCCGCGCCTCGGTGGAGCGGATGATCGCCATCGGCAAGCCCGGCGGTGGCGAGTGACCTGGGAGGCCGGGGCCGACCTGCTGGTCGTCGGCACCGGCGTGGCCGGGCTGACCGCCGCGCTGCGCGCCCGCGAGGCCGGGCTGCGGGTGCTGGTGGTGAGCAAGGACTCGGTGTCGGCGGGCAACACCGGCTGGGCGCAGGGCGGCATCGCCGTGGTCCGGCCCGACGAGCTCGATCCCGGCGACAGCCTGCACAAGCACGTCGAGGACACGCTGACCGCCGGGGTCGGCCTGTGCGCGCCGGAGGCGGTGCGCGAGATCCTCGCCGACGGCGCGGAGGCCATCGGCCGGTTGCGCGCGGCGGGGGCCGAGTTCGACCGCGCGGCCCGCGCCGGGTCTGACGCCGTCGGCGGCGCCCTGGCGCGCACCCGGGAGGGCGGTCACCAGGCGTTCCGCGTGATCCACGCGGGCGGGGACGCCACCGGAGCCGAGGTGCAGCGGGCGCTGGTCGCGGCGGTGCGCGGCGGCGGCATCCCGGTGCTGGAGGAGCACTGCGTGGTCGAGCTGCTGCGCGGTGAGGGCGGCGCGATCGCCGGTGCGCTGGCGATGGATTCGCGCAGCCGCCCCGGTGTGCTGCACGCGCCCGCGGTGCTGCTGGCCACGGGTGGTCTGGGGCAGCTCTACGCGGCGACGACGAACCCGGAGGTGTCCACGGCGGACGGTGTCGCGCTGGCGCTGCGGGCCGGTGCGGGCGTGGCGGACCTGGAGTTCGTGCAGTTCCACCCGACCGTCCTCTACGCGGCGGGGGAGGCGCGCGGTCGGCGTCCGCTGGTGACAGAGGCGGTGCGCGGCGAGGGCGCGGTGCTTCTCGACGTGCGCGGGGATCGCGTGATGGACGGGGTGCACCCGCTGGGCGATCTGGCGCCGCGCGACGTGGTGTCGGCGGCGATCACCCGCCGCGCCGCCGAGACGGGCGCCGAGCACGTGTTCCTGGACGCCACCGGGATTCCCGGTTTCGCCGAGCGCTTCCCGACGGTGCACGCGTCGTGCCGCGAGGCGGGGATCGATCCGCGCTCCGAGCCGATCCCGGTGGCCAGCGCGGCGCACTACTCGTGCGGCGGCGTGGTGTCCGATGTGGACGGGCGCACGGCGGTGACCGGTCTGTACGCGGCGGGCGAGGTCGCTTGCACCGGCTTGCACGGCGCGAACCGGCTGGCCTCCAACAGCCTGCTGGAGGGCCTGGTCGTGGGCGGCAGGGCAGCGTCGGCGGTGGCCAAGGACCTCGGTCGCGGCCTGCTGTCGCGCTCGTCGGTGGGTGAGGTCGAGCCGCCCGCGTTCGCGGTGGTGGAGCGAGATCTGCTGCAGCGCACCATGAGCCGGCACGCGGGCATCGGGCGCAGCGAGGACGGCATGGCCGAGGCGAGCGCGGTGCTGGACCGGAACTCGGTGGTGCGTCCGCTGCGGACGCGCCAGGCGGTCGAGGACGCGTCGCTGACGCTGACCGCTCAAGCTCTGCTGGCCGCGGCGCGGCTGCGCGAGGAATCGCGAGGATGCCACCGCCGCACGGATTTCCCGGAGACCGACGACCTGCGCTGGCGGCGCAGCGCGGTGCTCCGGCTGGACGCCTCGGGGTGGCTGTTCCACGCCGGGACGGGGATTGCGAGGACAGCGGCATGACCTTCGACTTCGACGGGGCTCGCGAGATCGTCCGCACGGCCCTGGCCGAGGACCTGCGCTACGGCCCGGACGCCACCACCGAGGCCACGGTGCCCGGCGGCGCGATCGCCGAAGCGGGCTTCAACACGCGCGAAGCCGGTGTGCTCGCGGGACTTCCGCTGGTCCGGCTGGTCCTCGACGAGGTGCTGGGCGCCGACTCCTACCAGGTCCTCGACGAGCGAACCGACGGCGACCGCCTCGCTCCGGGTGACTGCGCGCTGCGGGTGAAGGCCCCGGTCCGGGGTCTGCTCACCGCCGAGCGCACGGCGCTGAACCTGGTGACGCACCTGTCCGGCATCGCCACCGCGACCTCGCGCTGGGTCGACGCCGTGGACGGCACGGGCTGTCGGATCCGGGACAGCCGCAAGACCCTCCCGGGCCTGCGCGACCTGCAGAAGTACGCGGTCCGCTGCGGTGGCGGCGTGAACCACCGGATGGCGCTGGGCGACGCGATCCTGATCAAGGACAACCACGTGGTCGCCGCGGGTTCTGCCGCCGCCGCGGTCCGCGCCTGCCGCGCGCACGCCCCGGATCTCCCGATGGAGGTCGAGGTCGGCGACCTCGACGAGCTCGAAGAGGTCCTCGCGGAGGACGTCTCCCTGGTCCTGCTGGACAACTTCACCCCGGACCAGTGCGCCGAGGCGGTCTCCCGCACCCGAACCACCTCTCCGGGCACGGAGCTCGAAGCCTCCGGCGGCCTCACCCTCGACGTCGCCCGGGCCTACGCCGACACCGGAGTCCACTACCTCGCGGTGGGCGCTCTCACCCACTCCTCCCCATCCCTCGACCTCGGCCTCGACATGTGACCCGAAAGCGTCACGCGGCCTCTCCGGCCTGCTACGACTCGCGCGGGTGCCCGGAGTCGCCGGGCAGCGCCGGTGGTCCGGCATGATCGGGCGGCGATGGGGAGGTGCGTGGTGAATTCGGTGGTCTTGAACGGTGCGTCGACGGCGCGGCGCCCCACCGGGCCGGTGCTGGGGCTGCTGGTGGTCGTCGTCTGCCTGCTGGTGGGGCCCGCGGTGGTGACGCTGGCGCTGGTGCCGGTGTTCGGCGTGTCGCCGATGGCCCTGGTGGGCGGGCCGATGGCGATCGGGACCCAGATGGTGCTGCTGCTGGGTTTCCTGGGAGCGAGCGGCCTGCTCGCCGTCTGGGTGCTGGCCAAGGAGAGACGTCCGCTGGCGAGCCTGGGGTTCTTCCCGGCCACCCGGATCGGCGCGCACCTGGGGTTCGGCGCCGGTGCCGCCGTGGTGCTGCTGGTGATCCCCGTGGTCGTGAACCTCGCCGCCGGCCAGTACCTGGTCGGGCCGGTCCGGTTCGCGCAGGCGGGTGCCGTGCTGCTCGCGCTGGTCGGGTTCGCCGTTCAGGCGTGCACGGAGGAGGTCCTCAACCGCGGCTACCTGCTGCAGACCGCCTACCGGAAGTGGGGGCTCACCGCGGCGCTCGTGTTCCAGGCGGTGGTCTTCGCGTTGCTGCACGGCGCCAACTTCCAGGTCGGCGTGCTGCCGCTGGTCAACATCCTGCTGATCGGGCTGACGCTCGGGATGTGGGCTGTGGCGGAGGGATCGCTGTGGGGCGTGTGCGCGTTCCACGTGGTGTGGAACTGGTGTCAGGGCAACGTGGCCGGGATCGAGGTGTCCGGGATGGACATCCAGGCCACGCTGCTGAGCCTCGACCCGCTCCCGGGCGCCGCCGCCCTCCTCACCGGCGGCGCCTTCGGCATCGAGGGCAGCCTCGTCACCACGGCCGCCCTCCTCACCACGACGGTCCTGGCCTACCGAGCCCTTCAGAAACGCCGGTTGGTGAGCACCGGGACCGCCTGACGGGCTCCTTCGACCGAGGTGGGGTCGATGTCGACGATCCTGACCTCGGGTTCGGCGCCGAGCTGGGCGTGGACCAGGCCGAGCGGGGTGGCGACGAGGCTGTGGCCGACGCCGGTCGGGGCCTTGCCGGAGGGTTCGCGGCCGATACTGCGCGGGTCCCCCTGGCCGCAGGCCACGATCCAGGAGGTGGAGTCCAGCGCGCGGGCGCGCACCAGCAGCTCCCACTGCTCGACCTTGCCCTCGCCGGAACCCCACGAGGCTGGCGTGACGATCACCGATGCGCCCTCGTCGGCGAGCTTCTGGAACAGGCCGGGGAACCGGACGTCGTAGCAGGTGGTGAAGCCGACACCGACGCCGTCGAGGGTCACCACGACCGGCTTCGAGCCGGGGGCGACGGTGCGGGATTCGGCGAAGCCGAACGCGTCGAACAGGTGGATCTTGTCGTAGGAGGTGTCCAGCCCGCGGCCGGTGATGAGCAGCGTGTTGGTGACCCGGCCGTCGTCGGCGGGGGTGAACATCCCGGCGACCACGGCGATGCCGGCCTCGTCGGCGAGGCGGCGGACCTCCGTCGCCCACGGCCCGTCGAGCGGCTCGGCCAGCGGCCCCAGCTTCACGCCGAAGCAGGCCATCGCGGCCTCCGGGAACACCGCGAGATCGGCGCCCTCCTCCGCGGCCTGCCGGATGCCATCGGCGATCAGCTCCAGGTTCGCCTCCGGCTCCGGACCCGACACGATCTGGCACAACGCGATCCGCATAACCACAACCATCCTTCGACGAGGTCTGTTCTCACGTGGCGGAGCCACTTTCTCCTTCGGCGAGTGCTCTCGCACGCAAAATGAGTGGTACCGCTCTGAGGCCGATATGATGCTTGTATACCGACGATATGCAAGCAAGGGGTTCGTGTTGCCGTCCGGACGTGAAGTCGCTTACGCCCACCTCAAGGACACCGTCCTGAGCGACCCCAGCATGCAGGGGCAGTTCGTCAACGAACAGGCCCTCGCCGACGAGATCGGCGTGTCGCGCACGCCCATCCGCGAAGCCCTGCTGCTGCTGGCCGCCGAGGAGCTGGTGCAGCTGGTGCCCAAGCGCGGGGCCTACATCGCGCCCGTCGGCGGCCGGGAGATCGGCGAGCTGTTCGAGATCCGGGCGATGATCGAGTGCTACGCCGCGCGCCGGGCCGTCGAGCTCGACGCGGTGCCGCTGGAGGAGATGCGCAGGCACCTCGACGAGCAGCGCGAGCTCGGCGAGGAGCAGGCGCGCGAGTTCATCGACCACGACCACCGCTTCCACTCGGCGCTGGTGGCGGCCGTCGGCAACGAGATGCTGTCCAAGACCTACGACGGCCTGCGCGCCCGCCAGGTCCGGGCCGGCGTCGAGGCGCTGTTCCGGTCCGACGGGCGGCGCAAGTCCGTGCTGGCCGAGCACGAGGCGATCGTCTCGGCGCTCGCCGCGGGCGACCCGGAGGCCGCGACCGCGGCGATCACCGAGCACCTCAGCGCGACCCGGCAGGTGCTGCAGTCCGGCTGAGCACCAGGCCCACCAGCGTCACCACGCAGGTCGCCGCCAGGTAGCAGGCGGGCGCGACCCAGGTGTCGAAGTAGGCGTAGAGCGAGGTGAAAAGCAGCGGCGCCAGCGCTCCGCCGATGATCCCGGCCAGCGTGTAGGCGAGCGAGGACCCGGTGGCGCGCAGCTCCGGGCTGAACTGCTCGGCGATGAACGCCGCCTGCGGCCCGTACATCAGCGCGTGCCAGATCAGCCCGACGATCACGCCGAAGATCAGCGGCCCGGCGGAACCGCCGCCGACCAGCGGGAAGAAGACGAACGGCCACACCAGTCCGCCGACCGCGCCGATCGCGTAGATCCGCCGGCGTCCGAACCGGTCCGACAGCGCGCCCGCCAGCGGCATCAGGAACAGCTGCAGCGAGGAGCCGAGCATGACGCCGGTGACCGCCCAGCTCTTGGGCACGTCCAGCTGCTGGGTGGCGTAGGTGAGCACGAAGACGGTGAACAGCGCGTAGAGCACGTCCGGGCCGACGCGGGAGAGGATGCCGGAGATCAGCGCGCGGGGTTCGCGGGTGAGGACCTCGCGCACCGGGGCTCCCGCCTGCTCGCCCTTCTGCTGGATCTCCTGGAAGACAGGGGTTTCCTCCAGCTTGACGCGGATCCACAGGCCGAAGACCACCAGCACGGCCGAGAGCAGGAACGCCACGCGCCAGCCCCAGGACATGAACTGCTCGGAGGTCAGTCCCGCGGCCAGTCCGGCGAGGACGCCGTTGGCGAGGAGGTTCCCGGCGGGCGGGCCGATCTGGGCGGCCGAGGCCCAGAAGCCGCGGTGCTCGTCGCTGCCGTACTCGCTGGACAGCAGCACCGCGCCGCCCCACTCGCCGCCGATGCCCACGCCCTGGGCGAAGCGCAGCACGACCAGCAGCACCGCGCCGAGCGCGCCGACCTGGCCGTGGGTGGGCAGCAGTCCGATGAGGACGGTGGAGATCCCGGTGATCAGCAGCGTGATCACCAGGACCTGCTTGCGGCCGAGGACGTCGCCGAGCCGGCCGAAGACGAATCCGCCCAGCGGGCGGGAGACGTAGCCGACGGCGTAGGTGGAGAACGCCAGCAGGGTTCCCGACAGCGGGTCGTGGCTGGGGAAGAACAGCTGGCCGAACACCAGGGCCGAGGCGACGGAGTAGGCGGCGAAGTCGTACCACTCCAGGGACGTTCCGCTCAGGCTCGCCACGAAGGCCTTGATCAGGTCCTTGCGCGCCGGTCTGGCGGCTGTCGCGTTCGTCATGGGCTCCCTCGATTTTCCAGGTGCACCGGCAAAGTGTGATACGAACTGTATACAAGAAGTATGCCGAATGGGAGGGTTGCTGTGTTTCCGCTTCGTTTCGACGTCGCAGGCCGGACCGTCGAGGTCACGGTGAAGACGCTGCTCAACGCCGGTTACGCCGGTCGCAGCCAGGAGGACGTGGCCGCTCACGTCGCCGAGCTCGCCGAGCTCGGCGTGCCCGCCCCGACCCGCACGCCCTGCCTGTACCCCGTGGCGCCGTACCTGGCGATGCAGGCCGACGTGGTCCCGGTCCAGCACGGCCGGACCTCCGGCGAGGCCGAGTGGGCGCTGGTGATCACCGACGACGACGTGCTGCTCACGGTCGCCTGCGACCACACCGACCGCGAGCTGGAGGTGCACGGAGTCGCCTGGAGCAAGCAGGCCGGCCCCGACGTCCTCGGCCGGAAGGCCTGGCGCCTGGCCGACGTCGAGGACCACCTCGACGAGATCACCCTCACGGCCTGGGCGGGCGGCGAGAAGATCCAGGACGGCACCCTCGCGGACCTCCTCACCCCGCGCTACTGGCTCGACGAGCTCCGCGCCCGGGGTCTCGCCGAACCCGGCACCGTCCTCATCTCCGGCACCATCCCGATGACCCCCGACGTCGACCAGTTCGCCCCCACCTGGCGGGTCGACCTCACCGACCCCCGCACCTCGGACACCATCACCTGCTCCTACGAGGTGCACCAGATGCCACGACCCGTGGCCTGACGGTCCCCGCGATCAGTCCTGTTCGGAACGTCCCCGGCTCGGTGGCCGGATTACTCCCGTTTTCCGGACCCGGATTCCGGGAGTAATCCGGGGCCGGAAAACGGGAGTAATCCGGCGCTCGCCCGCGGCCGGGGGTTGGGGGAGGAAGATCTCATGGTTATTGAGAAAGTTTTGCAATAGCCCTTATGGTGCGTGTGTGCTGAAACGTCGGAGTTGGGTCGTCGGGTTATCGGTGGTGGGGGTCGTCGTCGCCGGGTGTTCGGTTCCTTCGGAGCCCGGATCGGGTGAGGGGGCCGGGGCGATGTTGCTGGCCGACGGGTACGAGCCGGAGAGCTTGAACCCGCTGCTCGGGTACGGGGTCGAGGGGGCCGCGAAGTTCTACGACGGGCTGCTGGCCTTCGACGGGCGGGAGGAGTTGCGGCCCGCTCTCGCGACCGAAGCGCCGCAGGCCAACGCCGACGCCACCAGCTGGACCGTGAAGCTGCGGGACGGCGTGCGGTTCCACGACGGGACCCCATTCGACGCCGAGGACGTCGTGGCCACCTACCGGGCCGCGATCGACCCGGCCTACGCCTCGACCGTGTCCTCCGACTACGACATGCTCGCCGACGTCCAGGCCGTCGACCCGCACACCGTGCGCTTCGACCTGAAGTTCCCCTACTCGGCCTGGCCGTCGAAGCTGGTGCTGGGCATCCTCCCGGACGAGGCGCTGAAAACCCCCGCCCCGCAGGAGAACTCGCCGCTGAACACGCGTCCCGTCGGTACCGGTCCGTACCAGCTCGTCGAGTGGCGCCAAGGCGACCAGATGACCTGGCGCGCCAACCCCGGCTACTGGGGCGGCCCGCCGGCCGTGCACGACATCACCGTCGTGTTCGCCAAGGACGACAACACCCGCGCCCAGCGATTAGCGGCCGGTGAGTTCGACGGCACCGTGCTGCCCCCGGTGCTCGCCGAATCCGCCGCGCGCGACGGCTTCCGCGTCGTGCACCACGAAACCGCCGACTACCGCAGCATCGCGCTGCCCAACGGCCACCCCGTCGCCGGTGACCGCGCCGTGCGCACGGCGCTGAACCTCGCCGTGGACCGCGAGGGCATGATCAAGGCGCTGCTCGGCGGTCACGGAAAACCCGCCCACGCCCCGATCCCGCCGTCGATGGGCGCCAGCCACGAGCCCGCCGCGACCTTCCCGCACGACCCGCGGCAGGCGGCCCGGATCCTCGACGACGCGGGCTGGCGCGTCGGCTCCGACGGCATCCGCGAGCGCAACGGCACCCGCGCGAAGTTCACCGTCCTGTACTTCGCCGACGACAGCCTCCGCCGCGACCTGGCAACGGGTTTCGCCTCCGACGCCCGCGAGATCGGCATCGAGGTCGAGCTCGCCGGGGTGGACCGCTCCGCGGTCGCCGGCCGGTTGAACACCGACGGCATCGTGCTCGGCGGCGGCAACCCGATCGACCCGGACGCCCAGGTGTACTCCAGCCTGAGCTCCTCGGTGATCGGCACCGGGACCTACAACAACCCTGGTCAGTACCGCAACGCCGAGGTCGACGCCGCGCTGGACTCGGCCCGCCGCGAACTGGACCCGGCCCGCCGCGCCGAGTTCTACCGGCAGGCCCAGCGCGCCTACGTCGCCGACCCGGGCCTGGTGTACCTGGCGTTCATCGACCACAGCTACGTGCTGCGCGACGGCGACCACACCGGCTACCAGGCGCCGGTCGAGCCGCACACCCACGGCACCACCTGGGGTCCGTGGTGGAACGTCGAGACCTGGAAGCCGCGCGCATGACCCGGGCCATCGGGCGCCTGGTGCTGCGGCGCCTCGCGTTCGCCGTCCCGGTGCTGGTGATCGTCGCGCTCGGCGTGTTCCTGCTCGCCGCGGCCTCGCCGTTCGACCCGGTCGACCAGTACTTCGGGGTGCGGTTGTTCACCGCCTCGGCCGCCGACGTGGCGCGGGTGCGCGCCGAGCTCGGCCTCGACCGGCCGGTGCTGGTGCAGTTCTGGCAGTGGTTCGGCGGAGTGCTCACCGGCGACCTCGGGGTGTCGCGGTCGATGCGCCAACCGGTCGCGCAGGTCGTCGCCGAGCGGTTGCCGTGGACGGCGCTGCTGGCGGCCACCGGGCTCGCGTTCGCGGTGGTGTTCGCGCTGGTCGGCGGCACGATCGCGGCCTGGCGCCAGGGAGGTGCCGTCGACCGGCTGGTCACCGCGGTCGGCCACGCCCTGGAGGGCGTGCCGCCGTTCGTGCTGGCGCTGCTGTCGATCGCGGTGTTCTCGCTGGGCCTGGGCTGGCTGCCGGTGGCGGGCCTGACCGACGCCGGTGAGCAGGCGACGTTCGCGCAGATCGCCGAGCACCTAGTGCTGCCCGCGCTGGTGCTCGGGATCTCGCAGACCCCGTGGCTGGTGCTGCACGTCCGGCAGTCGATGCTGAGCTCGCTGGCCGAGGACCACGTCACCGGGGCCCGGGCGCGCGGTCTCGCCGAGCGGGTCGTGGTGCTGCGCCACGCCCTGCCCACCGCGCTGCTGCCGTTCGTGACCCTCGTCGGCGCCCGCATCCCGGAGCTGGTCACCGGAACGGTGCTGGTCGAGGAGGTCTTCTCCTGGCCGGGCCTGGCCGGAGCCGTGGTCACCGCCGCGACCGCCGTGGACTACCCGCTGCTGGCGATGGTCACGCTGGTGGCCACCGCGGCGGTGCTGCTGGGCTCGCTGCTGGCCGACGTCGCCGCGATCGCGGCCGACCCGAGGGTGGCCGCCGATGGCTGAGCTGACCTGGAAACCCGCGGGCCGCGCCGGCGTCACCCGCGCCCGCCCGCGCACCCGGTTGCGCGCGTCGCTGGCGGTCCTGGCGCTGCTGGTGCTCGGCGCCGCGGTCGTGCCGGTGCTGCTGGGCGGCCGGGCGGTGAGCTACGAGGAGATCCGCCTCGCACCGGGCCTCGCGCATCCCTTCGGCACCGACTCCAACGGCCGAGACCTGTTCGCCCAGTCGATGGCCGGGCTGCGGGTGTCGCTGCTGGTGGCCGCGTTCAGCGCGCTGGTGTCCACGGTGCTCGGATCGCTGGTCGGCGTGGTGGCGGGCGGTCTCGGCGGCTGGCCCGACCGGCTGCTGATGCGGCTGGTCGACACCGTGAACTCGGTGCCGCACCTGCTGCTCGGCGTCGTCATCGTCGCGCTCTACCGAGGGAGCTTGGTGGCGGTGATCTGCTCGATCGCGCTGACGCACTGGACCACGGTGGCGCGGGTCGTGCGCTCCGAGGTGCTGTCGCTGCGGCAGCGGCCGCACGTCGACGCCGCCATCGCGGGCGGGTCGTCGCGGGCGCGGATCCTGCGCAGGCACCTGCTGCCGGCGATCGTGCCGCAGGCGGCGCTCTCGGCGGTGCTGCTGGTGCCGCACGCCGTGTGGCACGAGACCGCGCTGAGCTTCCTGGGCCTGGGACTGCCGCCGCACCTGGCCAGCATCGGAACCCTCCTCGGCGACGGCCGCGACGCCGTGCTGCTGGGCGCCTGGTGGATCGTGCTGTTCCCGTCGGCCCTGTTGGTGGCCACCACGCTGGCGGTGTCCGGCCTGGCGGCGACCTGGCGGGACCGGATCGTGCCGCGTCGACGATCGGAGCTGTCGCTGTGACCGACCTGCGTGCCCCCGAGACGACGGATCTGCTGACGCTGCAACGCCTCTCGGTCCGGTTCCGGCTGCCGCGCGGGGTGCTGGTGCGCGCCGTCAGCGACGCCGCGCTGCGGTTGCGGCCCGGTCGCGTGCTGGCGCTCGTCGGCGAATCCGGTTGCGGCAAGTCGGTTCTGGCCTCGGCGCTGCTGGGACTGCTGCCCGGCAACGCCGAAACCCGCGGCCAGGCCCTGCTCGACGACGGCACCGATCTGCTGTCGGCCCCGGAACCGCTGCTGGCCGGGAGGATCCGTGGTCGCCGCATCGGCTTGGTGCCCCAGTCGGCGAGCACGCACCTCACGCCGGTGCGGACCGCGCGCGCCCAGCTCGCCGAGACCGCGCAGGCGCTGCGCGGACCCGCCGACGCCGACGAGCTCGCCCGCCGGGTCGGCCTCGACCCCGCCGACCTGGACCGCTACCCGCACGAGCTCTCCGGCGGGATGGCGCAGCGGGTCGCGCTCGCGCTGGCCCTGGCCGGAGATCCGCGGATCGTCCTGGCCGACGAGCCGACCACCGGGCTGGACCGGCCGCTGGTGCACCGCACCGTCGACCTGCTGGCCGAGGCCGCCGCCGACGGCCGCGCGGTCCTGCTCATCACCCACGACCTGGCCGCCGCGCGGCGCGTGGCCACCGACGTCGCCGTGATGTACGCCAGCCGCATCGTCGAGGCGGGACCGGCCGAGGAGGTGCTGGGCGAGCCCTGGCACCCCTACACCGCGGGGCTGCTCGCGGCCCTGCCGGAGGGCGGTTTCGAGCCGATCCCGGGCCACCCGCCGTCGTTGACCGAACTCGACCGCATCGAAGGGGAGTGGGGCTGCGTGTACTGCCAACGCCGTCCGGACCAGCCCGGATTCGCGCCCTGCACGGGAGATCCGGAACTGCTCAACCGCGGCGAGCGGTGGATCGCCGCCCACGCGCCGTGCTGAGCGCCACCGACGTCGTGGTCGGGTACCGGCGCGGCAGGCCGGTCCTCGACGGCGCGAGCATCGATCTCGCCGAGGGCGAGGTGCTGGGGCTGGCGGGCCCCAGCGGGTCGGGCAAGTCGACGCTGGGGCGCGTGCTGGCGCTGCTGCACCGGCCGTGGTCCGGACGGGTGTCGCTCGATGGCGCTGACATCACGGGTTTCCGGCACCGCACACCTCCGGAAACGCGAAAGGCGATCGGCATCGTCTTCCAGCACCCGCGTCCGGCCGTCGATCCCCGTTTCACGCTCCGCGACATCATCGCCGAACCGCTGCGCGCTCGCGGCGAAACCGGTGACATCGCCGAGATCGCCGACGAGGTGGGCCTCACCGACGAGCTCCTCACGCGTCGGCCGCACGAGGTCAGCGACGGCCAGCTGCAGCGCGCCTGCCTGGCCCGCGCGCTGGCCCCGCGGCCCCGCTACCTGGTGTGCGACGAGATGACGGCCATGCTCGACGCCTCCACGACCGCCGCTCTCGTGCGCGTCGTGGACCGGCAAACCCGGGAACACGACACGGGGGTGCTGGCCATCAGCCACGACGAGGCGCTGCTGACCCGATGGGCGGACCGTGTGCTTCAAGTATCCGAGTTGATATGACATTGTGGCGCAATGCGGTGCTCGGGGAGCCGCTCGAAGAAGTACGAACGACCCTCAGGAGCATGACGTGAGCGAGCAAGAAGGCACCACCTTCGTCCAGTGGCGAGAGCGCGTGCACACCGAATCCGACGGTGGCAACCCGCAGATGCGCCTGATCATGATGGTGGCGGCCGCTGTCGTGGTCACCGGGATCCTCGTCGGCACCATCGTCCTGATGCTGTCCTGATTCTTCTTCAAATCGAGCGATGTGCTTGGCGGCGCGGGTAGCGGAACCTGACACGCCTTCCGGCTCCGGGATCCGCGACTGATGTACGTCCAGTACGCGGCGCTGCGGCTGTCCTCACCAGAAGACGTGTCAGAACCCGCGGCGGTGCCGGTTGCTCGCTCGGGGCAAGGAGAGAGCGGCTTCGCCGCTTGCCCGACGGATCAGTCGACCTTGCGCCAGTGCTGCTTCTTGTGGCCGTCGCGGAGGACGATTCCCTGTTCCGCTAGTTGAGTTCGCAGTAGCGCGGCCTCCTTGTGGTCGCGCCTGCGCAACGCCCGGTCGCGCTCGGCCATGAGGGTGTTCACCCGCAGCGAGAGCTTCGGGGTCTCCTCGGTCCAGAGCTCGTAGCGGCCCGCGTAGGGGTCGGAATCGCGCCAGGCGTAGCCGTGCGCGCGGAACGCGTCGCGCAGCGCCAGCCGGTCCAGGCCCGACTTCCGGCGCGCCAGCTCGGCGCCGGTGTCGTCCAGCAGGACCAGGTGCCCGCGTTCGGTGAACACCGCGTCGACGTCGCCGCCGGGGATCTCGTGCGCGTGCCGCCCGGTCGCCAGCACCACCTGCTCGCCGCCCACCGTCACCGTCAGCCGCTCCTGCGCGAACAGGCCCGCGAAGCCCAGGCCGATGAGCGCGCCCAGCGCGATGGCCACCAGCATCCCCCACGGGTCCGCGCCGGAGGCGGCGAGCTCGAACACGCCCTGGAACGGTGCCCACGGCAGGCCCGCCACCCACGCCGCCACGACCCGCAGCAGGAACCCCGCCGCCGCGCCGAGCAAGGGGCAGTAGATCCACGAGCCCCGGCGCACCAGCGCGGGCGGGCGGATCGTCGTCGCGGTGGTCATGGCGCCATTATCGCGGGAGAAAGGGCCCGGGGTGCGCACACCCCGGGCCCTCCTGATCCCCCTCCTGGTCGGATCAGGCGCCTGCCTCCCGGAGCAGGACGTCCACCGCGGCGTCGTTGCGAGCGGTCTCCCGCTCGATCACGTCACCAGGTGGGTAGAAGCCGTCGAGACCGCCGCCGTTGGACGGGTACATCTCGAAGGTGAACGCCAGGATCTTGTGCTGCCCCCACATCCAGTCGAGGCTGTCGCCGTCGGTGACGTAGAGGTCGCTGGACTGCTGCGGGGTGTAGCCGTTGGTGCCGGCCATCTCGGTGCCGACGCGGGCGAAGCGGTCGTACTCCTGCTGGGTCATGCCCTCGGTGACGTCGTCGGAGGTGTGGCCGAAGGGCCACAGCACCAGCTCGGAGTAGGTGTGGAAGTCCACCGCCGCCTTGATCTGCTGGGCGCCGCCGACCACGCGGGAGTCGATGAAGTCGCGCATCGCCGCGGCCTCCGGCGAGGACCAGGCCTCGGTGCCCCGGTAGGTCTCGTCGGCGGGGTCGTCGCTGGCGCCGCCGCAGCAGCCCCACTTGAAGCCCCAGTTGCGGTTGATGTCGGTGCCCTGGGCCTGGCGGTTCTTGCGCCAGCCCTGGTACTCACCGGACTCCACGTCGTAGGACGAGCCGTCCGGGTTGACCGACGGGATGATCCAGATCTCCCGGTTGTCGACCGACTCCTTGACCGCCGGGTCCGAGTAGTTGTCGGTGAACCGCTGGGCGATGTGCAGGCACATCTCGGTGGTCAGGTGCTCGCGCGCGTGCTGGTTGCAGTCGAAGAGGACCTCGGGCTCGTCCTCGTCGGTGGCCACGTTGTCGCTGATCTTGAGCACCGGGATGTCGCGGCCCTCGAAGGACTTGCCCGCGCTGACCTTCGCGGCGAGGTCCGGGTGGTCGGCCACCGTCTTGTCGAGCTCGGCGACCATCTCGTCGTAGTTGTGGTACGCCTCATCACCGGGCGGGAAGTCGCCCGGGGCCTTGGGCTGCGCGCCGTTGCGGCGCTGCAGCGAGTCGGCGACCTTGGTCTGCTCGGTGAGCTGGAAACCGCGAGCGCGCAGCTGCTCGGCTTCCGCTGCCGTCGCCTCCACGCTGGCGACCTGGTCCTTGGTGACCCCGAGGACCTCCGCGCCGCTGCGGTTGATCTCCGTCCGGGATGCGCTGTCGGTGTGCGGGACCGAGTAGACGGCCCGCTCTTGAGCGGACGTGTCGGTCGGTTCTGCGGCCAGGCCGGCCTGAACCGGTGCCAGCAGGACGAGCCCGGCCGCCGCGGCGACCAGCGCTGCCTTGCGCCGTGAACTGAACATCGGAACTCCGATCGATCACTGGAGGTGACCACGGAAGAGTCCAAGAGGTGGGGGCCCAGGGCAACCGCATGGCGAACTATGGCCTCCGGTTGAGCGTTTTCCCATTTCACAGCTGGTCCCGACACGCCGCCGGTGTGTCGGTGTGACCCCGGGCCGGGTTCGCGGACACCGCGGGTGGGCTGCGATTACCCTGGTCGGTGTAGTTCCCCGCTCGGAAAGGTTGCTCATGCTCACCCGCTCCGACCTGCGCGGTCGTGTTCCGTCCACCGTCGAGCTGCGCGCCACGCTGCCGCGCGCCGAGATGGACGTCGAGCACGTGCTGCATCGGGTCCGGCCGGTGATCGACGACATCCGCGACCGCGGCGTCGACGCGGTGCTCGACCACACCGAGAAGTTCGACGGCGTCCGCCCCGAGCGGGTGCGCGTGCCCGCCGAGGAGCTGGCCCGCGCGCTCGACGAGCTCGACCCGACCGTGCGCTCCGCTCTGGAGGAGTCGATCGCGCGCGCCCGCCGGGTGCACGCCGACCAGCGCCGCACCGACAGCACCACCCAGGTCGTGCCCGGCGGCACCGTCACGGAGCGCTGGGTGCCGGTCGCCCGCGTCGGCCTGTACGCGCCGGGCGGGCTGGCGGTCTACCCGTCGAGCGTGATCATGAACGTGGTCCCGGCCCAGACCGCGGGTGTCGAGTCGCTGGTGGTGTGCAGCCCGCCGCAGGCCGAGTTCGGCGGCCTGCCGCACCCGACGATCCTGGCCGCCGCGCAGCTGCTCGGCGTCGAGGAGGTCTGGGCGGTCGGCGGTGCGCAGGCGGTGGCGCTGCTGGCCTACGGCGGTCACGACACCGACGGCGCGGAGCTGCTGCCCGCCGACATGGTCACCGGCCCCGGCAACGTCTACGTCACCGCCGCCAAGCGGCACCTGCGCAGCCTGATCGGCATCGACTCGGAGGCCGGGCCCACCGAGATCGCCGTGCTGGCCGACGGCACCGCCGACCCGGTGCACGTGGCCGCCGACCTGATCAGCCAGGCCGAGCACGACACGCTGGCCGCCAGCGTGCTGGTGACGACCTCCGAGGAGCTGGCCGACGCCGTCGACGCCGAGCTGGAGCGCCAGGTCGCCCAGACCAAGCACGTCGAGCGCATCCGCACCGCCCTGACCGGGCGGCAGTCCGGCTGCATCCTCGTCTCCGGCATCGACGACGGCGTCCGGGTGGTCGACGCCTACGCGGCCGAGCACCTGGAGATCCAGACCGCCGACGCCGAGGCGGTCGCCGCGCGGATCCGCAACGCGGGCGCGATCTTCGTCGGCCCGTACGCCCCGGTCTCGCTCGGCGACTACTGCGCGGGCTCCAACCACGTGCTGCCCACCGGTGGCTGCGCCCGGCACTCCTCGGGACTGAGCGTGCAGAGCTTCCTGCGCGGCATCCACGTCATCTCCTACAGCGAGCAGGCCCTGCGCGACGTCGCCGACCAGGTCGTCGCCCTGGCCGACGCCGAGGACCTGCCCGCCCACGGCCAGGCCGTGACCGCCCGCTTCTGATCTCCCCCTCCGAAGGACACCCATGAGTGACGTGCTCGGCGCCGACACGACGCTGGCCGACCTGCCGCTGCGGGACGACCTGCGCGGCCGCAGCCCCTACGGGGCGCCGCAGCTGGACGTCTCCGTCCGGCTCAACACCAACGAGAACCCCTACCCGCCGCCGCCGGAGCTGGTCGCCGACGTGACCGCCGCGGTCCAGGAGGCGGCCACCGACCTGCACCGGTACCCGGACCGCGACGCCACGGCCCTGCGCGCCGACCTCGCCGCCTACCTGACGGAGGCGACGGGCGTCGCGCTGGCGACCGAGAACGTCTGGGCCGCCAACGGTTCCAACGAGGTGCTGCAGCAGATCCTGCAGGCGTTCGGCGGGCCGGGGCGCACGGCGCTGGGCTTCGAGCCCTCCTACTCGATGCACCCGATCCTGTCGGCGGGCACCCGCACCGACTGGCTGCCCGCGCCGCGCCGGGAGGACTTCAGCCTCGACGGTGCCGAGGCGGCCCGGCTGGTCGCCGAGAAGCAGCCCGACGTGGTGTTCGTGACCAGCCCGAACAACCCGACCGGGCAGTCCATCGCGCCCGAGGACCTGCTGGCGGTCCTGGAGGTCGCTCCGGGCGTGGTCGTGGTGGACGAGGCCTACGCCGAGTTCTCCGCGCAGGCCAGCGCGGTGGAGCTGATCGAGCGGTTCCCGGCGAAGGTCATCGTCAGCCGCACCATGAGCAAGGCCTTCGCCTTCGCCGGCGGACGCCTGGGCTACCTGGCCGCCGCGCCGGCGATGATCGAGGCGTTGCTGCTGGTCAGGCTGCCGTACCACCTCTCGGCGGTCACCCAGGCCGCCGCCCGCGCGTCGCTGCGGCACGCCGAGGCGACGCTGGGGTCGGTGCGGGCGCTGATCGACGAGCGCGAGCGGGTCGTGGCCGCGCTGACCGAGCTCGGCTTCACCCCGGCGCCCAGCGACGCCAACTTCGTGCTGTTCGGGCGCTTCGCCGACGCGCACCGCGCCTGGCAGCGCTACTTGGACTCCGACGTGCTGATCCGCGACGTCGGGATCCCCGGTCACCTGCGGGTCACCATCGGCACGCCCGCCGAGAACGACGCGTTCCTGGCGGCGAGCAAGGCAGTCATCGAGGAGATCGCACGGTGAGCACTTTCCAGCCCGGCACGCGGGTCGGCCGCGTCGAGCGCACCACCAAGGAGTCGTCGGTGCTGGTCGAGCTCGACCTCGACGGCACCGGCCAGGTCGACATCGACACCACGGTCCCGTTCTACGACCACATGCTCACCGCCCTGGGCACGCACGCGGCGTTCGACCTCAAGGTCAAGTCGACCGGTGACATCCACATCGACGCGCACCACACCGTCGAGGACACCGCGATCGTGCTCGGGCAGGCGCTGCGGCAGGCGCTGGGCGACAAGAAGGGCATCCGCCGCTTCGGCGACGCCTGGATCCCGATGGACGAGACCCTCGCGCACGCCGCGGTGGACGTCTCGGGCCGCTCGTACTGCGTGATGACGGGTGAGCCGGAGGAGTACAACACCTTCACCATCGGCGGGAACTACCCGTTCGTGCTGAACCGGCACGTGTTCGAGTCGCTGGCGTTCCACTCGCAGATCAACCTGCACACGCGGGTGATCCACGGCCGGGACCCGCACCACATCGCCGAGGCCGAGTACAAGGCGATCGCCCGGGCCCTGCGCGCCGCCGTCGAGCCCGATCCCCGCTTCGCCGGAGTCGTCCCCTCCACGAAGGGCGCGCTGTAACCTCCCCGCCGCAGGCCATCACCGCAGGTGGCCGCGGTGCGGCGGAGGGTCACGTCGTTCCTCGTCGAGGTGCGGTTCACCTCCCGGCCACCTCCGGGCAGCTTCCGCGTGTCCTGACGGGGTGACGATCGGGGTGTGCCAGGTTCCTCCCGACCCGACCCCGCAGCCCTCGACACCGCTGCTGGGGCGGCGTCGTTGCCGCAGGTCGGTGGTGTCGTGGACGGGGAGGTCGTCGCGCTGCGCCTCGGCTACGTGGGGCCGGATTTCGCGCGCTTCGCCGTTCGCGGCGGGTCCGCTGAGCCGCTGCACGTGGACGTGCTCGGCGAGAAGTACGTGCCCGTCCGGTTCGGCGGGGACTACCACGTCGTGGTCGAAGGACCCGGCGGCATCCGGATGGAGCTCAGCGGCTCGCAGCGCGGTCACGCGGCCGCGGTCGACGTCCAGGCCCGGCACACCGAGCGGGGGCTCGCGCTCGAACTCCGCAACGGCGGTCCGCACGAGGTTCAGCTGGAGCTGCGGGCTCTCGCGCACATCGAGCACGAGACGCACGTCCAGGTCGCGGCGGGCGGTGCGCTGCCGCTGTTCTGGCCCGCGCCGCACGGTCACTACGACCTGGAGGCGGTGGTGGCGGAGGACGCGACGTTCCACCGCAGGATCCTCGGCAAGGCGGTGCCCGGCCTCGGTGCTTAGCGTCACCAGGGGACGGTTTTAGCCATAATCACCCATGATCGAAGTCCGTTTTATCCGGTCAATTATGGCTAAAACTGTCCCCTGGTGAGGGGTCCACCAGCGGGACCGCAACTCCGAAAACGTGGAACCGCCCCACGCGGAGGCGAGGGGCGGTTCCACGTCGGGGGTCAGACCTTCTCGGGGGTCTTCTCCTCCGGGGTGTTCTCCTCGGGGGCGGAGACACCGTCGTCGACGAACGTCTGCTCGTTGAACGGCGAGTTCCCGGTGAACACCTGCTGCATCTGGTCGCGGTCCAGCTCCTTGGTCCAGGAGCCGATGAGGACCGTGGCCACCGCGTTGCCCGCGAAGTTCGTCAGCGCGCGGGCCTCGGACATGAACCGGTCGATGCCCACGATCAGGCCGACGCCGTCTAGCAGCTCCGGCCGGTGCGACTGCAGGCCGCCGGCCAGGGTGGCCAGACCGGCGCCGCTGACGCCCGCCGCGCCCTTCGACGCGATCATCATGAACAGCAGCAGGCCGACCTGCTCGCCGATCGACAGCGGGTCGCCCAGGGCGCTGGCGATGAACAGCGACGACATCGTCAGGTAGATCATCGTGCCGTCGAGGTTGAACGAGTAGCCGGTGGGCACCGTGATGCCCACGACCGGCTTGCTCACGCCCAGGTGCTCCATCTTCGCGATCAGCCGCGGCAGCGCCGCCTCCGACGAGGACGTCGACAGGATCAGCAGGAACTCGCGGCCCAGGTAGCGCAGCAGCGAGAAGATGTTGACCCGCGCGAACAGCCACAGCACCGCGCCCAGCACGACGAAGATGAACACCGCGCACGTCGTGTAGAAGCCCAGCATGATCACCGCGAGGCCCTTGAGGGCGTCCACGCCCGTGGCGCCGACCACCGCGGCGATGGCGCCGAACGCGCCGACCGGGGCGGCCCACATGACCATCGCCAGGATCTTGAACACCAGGCGCTGGACGTGCTCGATGCCGCGCAGGATCGGCTCGCCCTTGGAGCCCATGCCCTGCAGCGCGAACCCGGCCAGCAGCGCCACCAGCAGCGTCTGCAGCACCTCGCCCTCGGTCAGGGCCGAGACCAGCGTCTTCGGGATGATCCCGATCAGGAACTCGGTGGTGCTCTGCGATTCCTCACCGGCCTGCTCGGCGCCCGAGCCGCGCAGCGCGTCGGTGATCTGCAGGCCCTCTCCCGGGTGCAGCACGTTGCCGACGATCAGGCCGATGACCAGCGCGACCACCGACATGATCATGAAGTAGGCGAGCGCCAGGCCGCCCACCCGGCCGACCTTGGCGGCCTTGCGGACGGAGCCGACGCCGAGCACGATCGTGCAGAAGATGATCGGCGAGATCATCATCTTGATCAGGTTGACGAAGCCGGTGCCCAGCGGTTTGAGGGCCTTGCCGACGTCGGGGGCGACGAATCCGACGACGATGCCCGCCACCACGGCGACGATCACCGCGATGTAGAGGTAATGCGTTCTGTCCCGACGTTTCGTCGGCGCAGCATCATTGCTTGCCACTGTTGAACTCCTTGCGGGGCCGGTGCCTCCGGGTCACGGACGACTCACCGTGCGTGTCCCAGGTCACGGGAAGATCTGGTCGGAGACTATGCGAGCTTTGTATCAACGCCGTCTCGCTTCTGTTCATTGTGTTCACACCGGCGACATGAGTGAGTGATGTCCAGATACCGAAACCGGTTCGCCCCGAGGTGGAGCCTGGCCCGCCAGCTGTTCGTGCTCCAGATCGTCGTCGTGGCCGTCGTCGTGCTCGCCGGAGCGGGTCTGGCCTGGTACGACGCCGACCGCCGCACCACCGAGGCCGCGCGCGGCGAGGTCGTGGCCGTGGCCCGCACGCTGGCCGACCAGCCCGCGGTGGCCGACGCCCTGGTCGGGCCGGACCCGACCGCGACCCTGCAGCCGCTGGCCGAGCGGATCCGCGCCGACACCCGGGTCGACTTCATCACGATCATGTCCCCGCAGGGCATCCGCTACACCCACCCCGACCCGTCCCGGATCGGGAAGCCGTTCCGCGGCAACATCGACCCGACCCGGATGCTCGTCGAGACCTACACCGGCACGCTCGGCCCGTCGGTGCGCGCGGTCGTGCCCGTCTACCGCGATTCCCGGCTGGTGGGACTGGTGGCCGACGGCATCACCGTGCGCGTGCTCACCGACGAGCTGCGCAGGCAGCTGACCGTGCTGCTGCTCGTGGCGGGCGGTGCGCTGCTGCTCGGCGGGGTGCTGACCTACCTGGTGAACGCGCGGATCCGGCGGCACACCCACGGCATGCGCCCGGCGGAGCTGTCCCGGATGTACGAGTACCACGACGCGATCCTGCACGCGGTCCGCGAAGGACTGCTGCTGGTGGCGCCGGACGGGCGCGTGACCTTGTGCAACGATGGCGCCGCTGTGCTGCTGTCGCTGGATTCCGCCGAGGTCGAGGGCGAGCAGGTGTCCGCGCTGGACCTGCCGCCGTCCCTGGTGGACGCCCTCGGCCGCCGCGCGGTCCGCGACGAGGTGCACCTCACCGACGACCGCGTGCTGCTGGTCAACGTGTCCCCGGTGCGCAGCGACGGCCGCGAGCTCGGCACCGTCGTGACGCTGCGGGACCACACCGAGCTGCAGGCGCTCAGCGGCGAGCTCGACTCGATGCGCGGCTTCGCCGAGTCGCTGCGCTCGCAGGCCCACGAGTCCGCGAACCGGCTGCACACCGTCGTCTCGCTGATCGAGCTCGGCCGCACCGAGGAGGCCGTCGGGTTCGCCACCTCCGAACTGGACCTCGCGCAGCGGCTCACGGATCAGGTCGTCGGCGCCGTCGGCGAGCCGGTGCTGGCGGCGCTGCTGCTGGGCAAGAGCGCCGAGGCGGGGGAGCGCGGCGTGGAGGTCGTGCTCGGCGAGGACACCGAGGTCGACGACGCGGCGCTGGAGCACCTCGAAACCCGGGACCTGGTGACGATCCTGGGCAACCTCATCGACAACGCCGTGGAAGCGGTGGCCGACCGGCCGAACCCGCGCGTCGAGGTCACGTTGCGGTCCACATCGGACGGTGTGCTGATCCGGGTCGCCGACAACGGTCCCGGCGTGCCCGCCGACGCCGACGAGCTGTTCCGGCGCGGCTGGTCGACGAAGCCCGGGGACCGCGGGCTCGGGCTGGCGCTGGTCGGGCAGAGCGTGCGGCGGCACGGCGGCACCATCGACGTCGGCGGCGAGGACGGCGCGGTGTTCACCGTGCGGTTGCCGGGGGTGGCGCGATGATCCCGGGGGTGGCGCGATGATCTCCGTGCTGGTGGTCGAGGACGACCCGGTTGCCGGGGAGGCGCACGAGGCCTACGTCAACCGGGTGGAGGGCTTCAGCGTCGCCGGGCGGGTGCGCACCGGGCAGGCGGCGCTGCGGTTCGTCGAGCACACCTCGGTGGACCTGGTGCTGCTGGACCTGCGGCTGCCCGACATGGACGGGCTGCAGGTGGCGCGCGCGCTGCGCACCGCCGGACTGCCGATCGACGTCATCGCGGTGACCTCGGCCCGGGACCTGAAGGTGGTGCGCGCGGCGGTCTCCAGCGGCGTCGTGCAGTACTTGCTCAAGCCGTTCACCTTCGCCGCGATGCGGGAGAAGCTGGAGCACTACGCGCGTTTTCGCGCCACCCTCGGCCAGGACCGCGAGGTGCAGGGCCAAGCCGAGATCGACCGCGCCTTCTCCACCCTGCGCGGCGTGGACCGCCAGGCGCTCCCGAAGGGCATGGGCGAGGAAACCCTCGCCGCCGTCATCACCGCCCTCCGAGCCATGCCCTCCGGAGGTTCGGCGGGCGCGGTCGGCGAGGCCGCCGGCGTTTCCCGCGTCACCGCCCGCCGGTACCTCGAATACCTCTCCGGCACGGGCATGGTCGAACGCCTCCCCACCTACGGCGCGGTCGGCCGCCCCGAGATGACCTACACCTGGGTCGGGGAGTCCTGACCCCACCCGGTCACCTCCAGGAACCCGATTTCGATGGAAGTCGGACCCCTGATCTCCATGGAAATCGGGATCCCGACTTCCATGGAAATCGTGGGGACCGCGCGGGAGGGGTGGCGTGGTCAGGCCTTCGGGTCGGATTTGGGCCGGAGGAGGGGAGCACCGGGGCCGAGTTCGGCGAAGCGGTCGTCGGGGTTGTGGAGGATGCAGGTGCGCAGCGAGAGGCAGCCGCAGCCGATGCAACCGGTGAGGTTGTCGCGGAGGCGCTGCAGGCCGTCGATGCGGGCGTCGAGCTCGTCGCGCCAGCGCTTCGAGAGCCTCGTCCAGTCGGCCTTGGTGGGGGCGTGGTCGTCGGGGAGGGTGGCGAGGGCGTCGGAGATCTGCTCCAGGCTCAGCCCCACCCGCTGGGCTGCGCGGATGAACGCGAGCCTGCGCAGCACGGCTCGCTGGTAGCGGCGCTGGTTGCCGGTGGTGCGGGTCGAGGTGATCAGGCCGCGCTCCTCGTAGAAGCGCAGCGCGGTCTGGGCGACACCGCTGCGGTGCGCGACCTCCCCGATGGTCAGCAGCGCGGGTAGTTTCGTCACGTTCGCCAGGCTAGCCGAGACCTCCACAATGGTGGAGCCGTTGACTTCGACTTAACTCGAAGTTGAATCCTGGGCGGCATGGCGATCACGACGGAACTCCAGTACGCGGACCTGCGTCCGCTGATGACCCGGATGACCGGCGACGAGAAGCACGACTCCGCCGCCACCTCCACCCTCGACGTGCTCTGGGTGCTCCACGACCAGGTCCTGTCGGTGAGCCCGGACCGCGTCGACGACCCGCGGCGCGACCGCTTCCTGCTGTCCAAGGGTCACGGCCCGATGGCCTACTACGCGGTCCTGGCGGCCAAGGGCTTCCTCGACCCGTCCGACCTGGACCGCTTCGGGGAGTTCGACTCCCGCCTCGGCTTCCACCCGGACCGGGTGCTCGTGCCCGGCGTGGAGATCGGCAGCGGTTCGCTCGGCCACGGCCTCCCGCTCGCGCTCGGCCTCACCCTCGGGCTGCGCGCGCAGGGGATCGACGAGCCGCGCGTGGTGGTGCTCGTCGGCGACGCCGAGCTCGACGAGGGCAGCAACCACGAGGCGATCCAGGTCGCCGGCCGCTGGGGGCTGGGAAGGCTGACCACCGTGGTGGTCGACAACCGCTCGTCGAGCACCGGCTGGCCCGGCGGCATCGCCGACCGCTTCGCCCGCGAGGGCTGGGCGACCCGCGTCGTCGACGGTCGCGACCACACCGCCCTGGCCCAGGCCCTGACCGCCACTTCCGAGGACCGCCCGCTCGCGGTCGTCGCCGAGGTCGAACCGCGAGGAGGAACCCGATGAGCATGCGCGAGCAGTTCGTGCGCACCACCACCGAGGCGATGGACGCCGATCCGAGGATCGCGCTGGTGCTGGCCGAGATCTCGTCCGACCGCTTCACCGAACCCCGCCACGCCGACCGGATCTTCAACGTCGGCATCCGCGAGCAGGCGATGGTCGGCGTCGCCGGGGGATTGGCGCTGGCCGGGATGCGGCCGGTGCTGCACTCGATCACGCCCTTCGTCGTGGAACGGCCCTTCGAGCAGCTCAAGCTCGACCTCTCCCACCAGGGAGTGGGGGCGATCGCGGTCAGCACCGGCGCCTCCTACGACTACCCGACGGCGGGCCGCACGCACATGGCTCCCGGCGACGTCGCGCTGATCGACACGCTGCCCGGCTGGACCGTGCACGTGCCCGGCCACCCGGCCGAGGTCGACGCCCTGCTGAGTCGCGAGTTCGCCCACGACGGCCCCGTCTACCTGCGGCTTTCCGATCGGGTCAACGCCGAGCCGCTGGTGGGCGGCCCCGGCTGGCGCCGGGTGCGGCACGGTCGCGAGGGCGTGGTGCTGGCCGTCGGCCCGATGCTGGCACCGGTGCTGGCCGCCACCGCCGCGATGGACGTCACCGTCCTCTACACCGCCACCATCAGGCCCTTCGACACCGGCGGGTTGCGCGCCGCGGTGCGCGCGGCGCGCCCGGACGTGGTGCTCGTC
Organism: Saccharopolyspora ipomoeae; assembly: GCF_029952525.1. Taxonomy (GTDB): domain Bacteria; phylum Actinomycetota; class Actinomycetes; order Mycobacteriales; family Pseudonocardiaceae; genus Saccharopolyspora; species Saccharopolyspora ipomoeae. The sequence continues at coordinate 31,519 of NZ_JASAOF010000003.1, read as the reverse complement.
GAGCCCTACCTGCGCGGCACCTCGACGCACGAGGTCACCGCCGCGCTGGCCGACGTCCCGCACCGGGTCCTGTCGCTGGGCGTGCGGCGGGATCGCGAGCTGCGGGCCTACGGCACCGCCGACGAGCACGAGGCCGCCCACGGCCTCGGTCCGAGCGGGCTCGCGGGCGAGATCGCCCACTTCCTGCGCGGGCAGGACCAATCGGGTGGCGCGAGCCCGGTAGCCTGAGCGCGTGGCACGAGTCGTCATCTTGGACTACGGATCAGGCAACCTCCGCTCCGCCGAGCGCGCTCTGCAGCGCGCGGGCGCCGACGTCGAGGTGACCGCCGACCATCGTGCCGCCGTCGAGGCGCAGGGTCTGGTGGTGCCCGGCGTCGGCGCGTTCGCGGCCTGCATGGACGGGCTGCTGGGCGTCGGCGGCGACAAGATCATCGATCAGCGGCTGGCCGGGGACCGCCCGGTGCTGGGCATCTGCGTGGGCATGCAGGTGCTGTTCGACCAGGGCGTCGAGCACGGGGTGCGGGCCGACGGCTGCGGCCAGTGGCCCGGCACCGTCGAGCGGCTCAACGCCGACGTGCTCCCGCACATGGGCTGGAACACCGTGCAGGCGCCGACCGACAGCGTGCTGTTCGCCGGTCTGGACCCCGAGACGCGCTTCTACTTCGTGCACTCCTTCGCGGTCCGCAAGTGGGAGCTGGAGAGCTCCGACTCGATCACCCCGCCGCGGGTGACCTGGGCCGAGCACGGCGAGCCGTTCGTGGCCGGGGTGGAGAACGGGGCGCTGATGGCCACCCAGTTCCACCCGGAGAAGTCCGGCGACGCCGGCGCCCGGCTGCTGCGCAACTGGCTGGACGTGCTGTGAGCCGGCGGCACGGCCTGTTCGGCCCGAACGCGGTCCGCGTCATCGCGCTGGTGCTCGCCGTCGGCATCGCCTTCACCGTCGGCGGCCCCTACCTGATCCAGGCCGGGGTGCCGCTGCTCGGCGTGATCGCGCTGAGCCTGGTGGTCCTGGGCGTGCCGGTGGTGGCGATCGTGCGCAGCGAGAAGTCACGCCGCTGAGCGGTCCCGGGTGCTCGCCGCCGAGGTGACGTCATTAGGGTTGTGGGCGTGAGCTTCACTCTGCTTCCCGCTGTTGACGTTGCCGATGGGCAGGCCGTCCGCCTCGTGCAGGGCGCCGCCGGAACCGAGACCTCCTACGGTGATCCGCTGGAGGCCGCGCTGACGTGGCAGCGCGCGGGCGCGGAGTGGGTCCACCTGGTCGACCTCGACGCCGCCTTCGGCCGCGGCAGCAACCGCGAGCTGCTGGCCGAGGTCACCGCCAAGCTGGACGTGCAGGTCGAGCTCTCCGGCGGCATCCGCGACGACACCTCCCTGGAGGCCGCGCTGGCCACCGGCTGCGCCCGCGTCAACCTCGGCACCGCCGCGCTGGAGAACCCGGAGTGGGCCGACCGCGTCGTCGCCGAGTACGGCGACCGCGTGGCCGTCGGCCTGGACGTGCGCATCACCGAGCAGGGCCACCGCCTGGCCGCCCGCGGCTGGACCAAGGACGGCGGTGACCTGTGGGAGGTGCTGGCCCGCCTCGACGCCGCGGGCTGCCGCCGCTACGTCGTCACCGACGTCAGCAAGGACGGCACGCTGCAGGGCCCGAACACCGAGCTGCTGCGCCAGGTCTGCGAGCGCACCGACGCCGCGGTCATCGCCTCCGGCGGCGTGTCCAGCGTGGACGACCTGGTCGCCCTGTCGAAGCTGGCCCCGGCCGGCCTGGAGGGCTCCATCGTCGGCAAGGCCCTCTACGCCCAGAACTTCACCCTGGAAGAAGCCCTCGCCGCCGTCCGCTGAGCCCGGCTCTCTACCCTGGTGGGCATGGGTGTCGCTGTGCGTGTGATCCCGTGCCTGGACGTGGACCAGGGGCGGGTCGTCAAGGGAGTCAACTTCACCGACCTCCGGGACGCCGGTGATCCGGTGGAACTGGCCTCGGCCTACAACACCGAAGGCGCCGACGAGCTGACCTTCCTGGACGTCACGGCCTCGTCGTCGGATCGCGAGACGACCTTCGACGTGGTGCGCCGCACGGCCGAGCAGGTGTTCATCCCGCTGACCGTCGGCGGCGGCGTGCGCAGCCCCGAGGACATCGACCGGCTGCTGCGGGCCGGGGCCGACAAGGTCAGCCTGAACACCGCCGCGATCGCGCGTCCCGAGCTGCTCAACGAGTCCTCGAAGCGCTTCGGCGCGCAGTGCGTGGTGCTGTCGGTCGACGCCCGGCGGGTGCCCGAGGGCGGGCAGCCGACGCCGTCCGGTTTCGAGGTCACCACGCACGGCGGCCGCAAGGGCACCGGGATCTGCGCCGTCGAGTGGGCGCGCAAGGGCCAGGAGCTGGGCGTCGGCGAGATCCTGCTGAACTCGATGGACGCCGACGGCACCAAGGCCGGGTTCGACCTGGAGATGATCCGCCAGGTGCGCGAGGTCGTCGACGTGCCGCTGATCGCCAGCGGTGGCGCCGGTGCCGTCGAGCACTTCGCGCCCGCCGTGCACGCCGGAGCCGACGCGGTGCTGGCCGCCAGCGTCTTCCACTTCGGGCAGCTGCGCATCGGCGAGGTCAAGGACGCCATGCGCGCGGAAGGGATCACGGTCCGATGAGCGAGCTCGACCCGGCGATCGCCGACCGGCTCAAGCGCAACGCCGACGGGCTGGTCGCCGCGATCGCGCAGCAGCGCGGCACCGGCGAGGTGCTGATGATGGCGTGGATGGACGACGAGGCGCTGCACCGCACCCTCACCACCCGCCGCGCCACCTACTTCTCCCGCAGCCGCGGCAGCTACTGGGTCAAGGGCGAGACGTCGGGCCACACCCAGCACGTCCACGAGGTCCGACTGGACTGCGACGGCGACACGATCCTGCTCTCGGTCGACCAGCAGGGCGCGGCCTGCCACACCGGCGACCGAACCTGCTTCGACGCCGACGTCCTGCTGCCCGCGGACTGACCCGGGGTTCCGGGCTCCGCGCGGTCAGGCGAGGCCCAGGTCCCCGGTGAGGTAGCGCTGGAGGTTGGGGCCGATGGTGGCCGCGACGGTGTCGGCGTCGGCCGAGGCCAGCGGTTCGATGCGGACGACGTAGCGGGCCATGCCGAGGCCGACGAGCTGGGAGCCGCACAGCGCCACCCGCATCTCGCCGCGGTCGACCTCCAGGACCGCGACCAGGCGGTTGAACAGCACGTTCTGCACGAACTCGCGGAGCATCGCCACCGCCTGCTCGTTGCTGGCGACGCTGCGCATCAGGGCCGCGAACTGGCCGCCGCCGACACCGTCCCAGGCGGCGACGAACCGCCGGATGATCCGCTCGCCGATCTGCTCGCGCGGCCCGTCGAGCACCTCGCGGAGGATCTCGGCCGGGTTGACCGGGATCTGCACCGCCGCGGTGAACAGTCCTTCCTTGCCGCCGAACCAGTGGTTGACCATCGCCGGGTCGACGCCCGCGCCGCCGGCGATCGCGCGGACGGTGGCGGCGTCGTAGCCCTGCTCGGCGAACACCTCGCGGGCCGAGGTCAGCAGCGCCTCCTTGGTGTCGGCGCCTTGGGGCCTGCGGCCTCGCCGCTTCGGTTCGGTCGTGCTCACCCGTCCATCCTCGCGGCACCGACGCCGCAGTGGCAAAGCGGAGGGGCAAAGCGGAGGGGCAGGGCGGAGGGGCAAAGCGGAGGTCCCGCACCGGGCGCCGAGGACTGCGCGGCACAATGACGGGCATGGTCGGCGATGGTGAGATCGGCAGTGTGAGCCCAGGACGCGAGGAGTTCCGGAGCCTGGCGGCGGAACACCGGGTGATCCCGGTGGTGCGGCGGTTGCTCGCGGACGACGAGACCCCGCTGGGGGTCTACCGCAAGCTCGCCGGGAACCGCCCCGGCACGTTCCTGTTCGAGTCCGCCGAGAACGGTCGTTCCTGGTCGCGATGGTCCTTCGTCGGGGCCCGCAGCGCCGCCGCCCTCACCGTCCGCGACGGCGAGGCCCACTGGACCGGCACGCCGCCGGTCGGCCTGCCCTCCAGCGGCGACCCGCTGGAGGCGCTGCGCGAGACGGTCCGGCTGCTGCACACCGACCCGCTGCCCGGCCTGCCGCCGCTGACCGGCGGGATGGTCGGCTACATGGGCTACGACACCGTGCGCAGGCTGGAGCGGCTGCCCAACCTGACCGAGGACGACCTGCAGATCCCCGAGATGGTGATGCTGCTGGCCACCGACCTGGCGGCGCTGGACCACCACGAGGGCACGATCACGCTCATCGCCAACGCGGTGAACTGGGACGACAGCCCGGAGCGGGTCGACGCGGCCTACGACGACGCGGTGCGCCGCCTCGACGAGATGACCGAGCGGCTGCAGACCCCGGCGGCGCCGACGGTGGCGACGTTCTCCCGGCCCGCCGCGGACTTCCGCCGCAAGCGCCGGCCCGAGGAGCACCACGCGGCTGTGGAGAAGGCCAAGGAGGCCATCCGCGCTGGCGAGGCGTTCCAGGTGGTCGTCTCGCAGCGGTTCGAGATGGACACCGACGCCGACTCGCTGGACATCTACCGGATCCTGCGCACCACCAACCCGAGCCCGTACATGTACCTGCTGCGGCTGGACGACCCCGACGGCGGCAGCCCGTTCGACATCGTCGGCTCCAGCCCGGAATCGCTGGTCACCGTGCAGGACGGGCAGGCCACCACGCACCCGATCGCGGGCACCCGCTGGCGCGGCGCGGACGAGGACGAGGACGCGCTGCTGGAGAAGGACCTGCTCAGCGACGAGAAGGAGCGCGCCGAGCACCTGATGCTGGTCGACCTGGGCCGCAACGACCTGGGCCGGGTGTGCAGGCCGGGGTCGGTGCGGGTGGTCGACTTCTTCCGCATCGAGCGCTACAGCCACGTCATGCACATCGTCTCCACCGTCACCGGGCAGCTCGCCGAGGGCAAGACCGCCTTCGACGCGGTGGCGGCCTGCTTCCCGGCGGGCACGCTGTCGGGCGCGCCGAAGCCGCGCGCGCTGGAGCTGATCGAGGAGCTGGAGCCGACGCGGCGCGCCCAGTACGGCGGCGTGGTCGGCTACCTGGACTTCGCGGGCAACGCCGACACCGCCATCGCGATCCGCACCGCCCTGGTGCGCGACGGCCGCGCCTACGTGCAGGCCGGTGGCGGCATCGTGGCCGACTCCGACCCGGTGGCCGAGGACCAGGAGTGCCTGAACAAGGCCCGCGCGGTGCTCAACGCGGTCGCCACCGCCGGGACGCTGACGGCGCCCGCCGAGCAGGAGGCGCGCCTTGACCAGCGCGTCTGAGCAGGACCCGGCCCCGACCCGGTCCAAGGGCCTGCTCTGGTCGGTGCTGCTGCTGGTGCTGGCCGGGGCCGGAGCTTTGTGGGGCGCCTCGGGCCTGACCTGGATGAGCCAGCCGTTCCGCACCCCGATCGGCACCGAGACGGTCAGCGCCGCGACCGGTGCGGAGGCGCGGCCTGAGCTGGTGCCGATGGCGCTGGCGGCGCTGGCCGCCGTCGCCGCCGTGCTGGCGACCGGCGGGCTGCTGCGGCGCCTGGTCGGCGTGCTCATCGCGCTGGCCGGTGCGCTGCTGGTCTGGCGCGCCTTCCAGCAGTTCACCGGCGGTGGCAGCGACCTCGACGTGCCCGCGGGCAGCGTTCCGGCGGGGGAGCTGTCCACCTCGCCGTTCGGGCCGCTGCTGATGGTGCTCGGTGCGTTGCTGCTGGTGATCGCGGGTGTGCTGGTGGTGGTGCGCGCGGGTCGGATGCCGGCGATGGGCGCGCGCTACGCCGCGCCGGGCGCCGCGAAGGAGCGGGTGTCCCAGGATCCGGACAGGCGGTTGTGGAACGAGCTGGACGCCGGACGCGATCCCACGGACGAAGACGATCGCTGAAGGATCTCCAGCGTCACCAAAACCGCTGTTCGACGTCGTCCGGAGCCGGTCGCCCCGGATCGCAACAGGGCCGAAGGTCCTTGTTGCGCTGGGACTCCGGGCCCACCCCTTGGTAAGGGGGTCGATTGGTGAGGTTTAGCATCGGCCATGCGACGGCACGGCGGGAAGGGGAGTGTCGTGATCGAGCGCAATGAGTTCAACCGCGCATTCAGCAGGGTCTGGGCATTGCGGGTGAGTGTTCGGGGCACAGCCGGCGAGGTGTTCGCGTGACCGTTCTGGAAGACATCATCGAAGGCGTCCGCGAGGATCTCGCGGTCCGCGAATCGGCGATTCCGTTCGACGAGATCAAGCAGCTGTCGGCGGCCGCCGCGCCGCCGCACGACGTGCTGGCCGCGCTCAAGGCGCAGGGCGTCGGCGTCATCGCCGAGGTCAAACGGCGCAGCCCGTCCAAGGGCGAGCTGGCCGAGATCGCCGAACCGGCCGATCTCGCCGCCGACTACGCCGACGCGGGTGCCCGGGTGATCAGCGTGCTCACCGAGCAGCGCCGCTTCGGCGGTTCGCTGGCCGACCTGGACGCCGTGCGCAAGCGCGTCCCGGGCACGCCGGTCCTGCGCAAGGACTTCGTGGTCAGCCCGTACCAGGTGCACGAGGCCCGCGCGCACGGCGCGGACATGGTGCTGCTCATCGTGGCCGCCCTGGAGCAGAACGTGCTGGAAGCGCTGCTCGACCGGGTCGAGTCGCTGGGCATGGCCGCGCTGGTCGAGGTGCACACCGCCGAGGAGTCCGACCGGGCGCTGGAGGCGGGCGCGAAAATCATTGGCATCAACGCCCGCAACCTGCATACGCTCGAAGTCGACCGCGACGTCTTCGGCCGGATCGCTCCGGGGCTGCCGCAGGACGTCATCAAGGTCGCCGAGTCCGGAGTGCGCGGACCCAGCGACCTGATGGCCTACGCGGGTTCCGGTGCCGACGCCGTTCTGGTCGGCGAGGGCCTGGTGACCAGCGACAACCCGAAGTCGGCGGTGAACCAGCTGGTGACCGCCGGGTCGCACCCGGCATGTCCGCGTCCGAGCCGCTGAGGCTCGGCGGCGCGGCGTGCGAAGCACAGGAGGTAAGGCAATGACCGTCGGGGCTGACGCCGCGCGCGCCCACCGCCAGGGCACCCCCGTGCCCGAGGGGCACGATCCGGACGGGCGCGGGCACTTCGGCGACTACGGCGGCCGGTTCATGCCCGAGGCGCTGATCGCGGCGCAGGACGAGCTCGCCGCCGAGTACGCCAAGGCCCAGCAGGACCCGGCGTTCCTCGCCGAGCTCGACGAGCTGCTGCGCAACTACGCGGGCCGCCCGTCGCTGCTGACCGAGGCCAAGCGCTTCGCCGAGCACGCGGGCGGGGCTCGCGTGCTGCTCAAGCGCGAGGACCTCAACCACACCGGCTCGCACAAGATCAACAACGTGCTGGGGCAGGCGCTCCTGGTCAAGCGGATGGGCAAGCGCCGCGTCATCGCCGAGACCGGTGCCGGTCAGCACGGCGTGGCCACCGCGACGGCCTGCGCGCTGCTGGGCCTGGAGTGCGTGGTCTACATGGGCAAGGTCGACACCGAGCGCCAAGCCCTCAACGTCGCGCGGATGCGGCTGCTGGGCGCCGAGGTCATCCCGGTCGCCAACGGCTCGGCGACGCTCAAGGACGCCATCAACGAGGCGCTGCGCGACTGGGTCGCCAACGTCGACCACACCCACTACCTGCTGGGCACCGCCGCCGGGGCGCACCCGTTCCCGGTGATGGTGCGCAACTTCCACCGGGTCATCGGCGACGAGGCCCGCGAGCAGACCCTGGCGATGACCGGTCGGCTGCCGGACGCGGTCCTGGCCTGCGTCGGCGGCGGCTCCAACGCGATCGGCATCTTCCACGGCTTCATCGACGACGCCGACGTGCGGCTGGTCGGCTTCGAACCCGCCGGTCACGGCATCGAGTCCGGCGAGCACGGCGTCACCCTCGGCGAGGGCACCCCGGGCACGCTGCACGGCGCCCGCTCCTACCTGCTGCAGGACGAGGACGGGCAGGTCATCGAGGCCTACTCGATCTCGGCGGGGCTGGACTACCCGGGCGTCGGCCCGGAGCACTCCTACCTCAAGGACACCGGCCGCGCGGAGTACCGCTCGGTCACCGACGACGAGGCGATGCAGGCCTTCCAGCTGCTGTCGCGGACCGAGGGCATCATCCCGGCGATCGAGTCCGCGCACGCCCTGGCCGGGGCGATCAAGCTCGGCCAGGAGATCGGGCCGGACGGGCTCATCGTCGTCAGCCTCTCGGGTCGGGGCGACAAGGACATGGACACCGCGGCGAAGTACTTCGGGCTCGTCGACGAGGAGCGGGGAGAGTCGTGAGCCTGCGTGACGTTTTCCAGGCGTGCCGTGCCGAGTCGCGGGCAGCGCTGATCGGCTACCTGCCCGCCGGGTACCCGACCGTCGAGGGCAGCCAGGAGCTGCTCAAGGCGATGGTCGAGGGCGGCTGCGACATCGTCGAGGTCGGCCTGCCGTTCTCCGACCCGGTGATGGACGGGCCGACGATCCAGGCCGCCAGCGAGACCGCGCTGCGGGCGGGCTTCCGCGTGCGGCAGGTCTTCGACGTCGTCTCCAGCATCGCCGAAGCCGGTGGTCAGGCGGTCGTGATGACCTACTGGAACCCGGTGCACCACTACGGCGTGGACGCCTTCGCCCGCGACCTCAAGGCCGCGGGCGGGCTCGGCGTGATCACCCCGGACCTCATCCCGGACGAGGGCGAGGACTGGATCGCCGCCACCGACGCGCACGGGCTGGACCGGATCTTCCTGGTCGCGCCGTCGTCCACCGAGGAGCGGCTGGCGCTGACCGCCAAGTCCAGCAGCGGCTTCGTCTACGCCACCTCCGTGATGGGCGTGACCGGTGCGCGCGACTCGGTCGGCTCCGCCGCGGCCGGGCTGGTGGAGCGCACCCGCGCGCACACCGACCTGCCGATCGGCGTCGGCTTGGGCGTGCGCTCGCGCGAGCAGGCGGCCGAGGTGGCGCGCTTCGCCGACGGCGTGATCGTCGGCTCGGCGTTCGTCACCCGGGCCGAGCAGGACGGCCCCGACGGCGTCCGGGCGCTGGCGGCGGACCTGGCCGCGGGAGTGCGCGGGGCCTGACGCGCGGGGGGTGCTCACCGCTGGTGCGGCGCCCGATACCGTAAGCACCGTGAGTGCTGCCTCGGCGAGTCCCTTCCTGGCCAACATTCCCAGCCCTCCGCAGGGGGTTTGGTACATCGGTCCGATTCCGCTGCGCGCGTACGCGCTGTGCATCATCGCCGGCATCGTGCTGGCGGTGTGGATCAGCAACCGCCGCTGGATCGCGCGCGGTGGCCGGGAGGGCACCGTCGTCGACGTGGCCGTGTGGGCGGTGCCGTTCGGACTCATCGGCGGGCGGCTCTACCACGTGGCCACGGACTGGTACAAGTACTTCGGGCCGGACAAGAACCCGCTGGACGCGCTGAAGGTGTGGGAGGGCGGCCTCGGCATCTGGGGCGCGGTCGCGCTCGGCGCCGTGGGCGCCTGGATCGGCTGCCGCCAGCGCGGTGTCCCGCTGCCCGCGTTCGCCGACACCGTCGCGCCGGGCCTGGTGCTCGCGCAGGCCGTCGGGCGTCTCGGGAACTGGTTCAACCAGGAGCTCTACGGCGGTCCGACGACCGTGCCGTGGGGCCTGGAGATCTACCGCCGCATCGACCCGGAGACCGGGCTGGCCGACCCGATCGCGGGCGTCGCCGTCGACCCGACGCCGATCACCGTCGTGCACCCGACGTTCCTCTACGAGCTGGTCTGGAACGTGGGCGTGTTCCTGCTCGTGCTGTGGGCGGACCGCAAGTTCCGGATGGGCCACGGTCGCGTGTTCGCGCTCTACGTCGCCGGGTACACGGCCGGTCGCGTGTGGATCGAGATGATGCGCAGCGACGAGGCCACCCACATCCTGGGCATCCGCATCAACGTCTTCACCTCGCTGCTGGTGTTCCTCGCCGCCGTCATCTACCTCCTGGTCGTCCGGGGCAAGCGGGAGGACCCGGCCCTCCTCGCGGGCAAGCCCTACCCGGAGGACCTCCCCTCCACGGTCGAGCCCAAGTCGGACGAGTCGAAGTCCGAGGAGTCGAAGTCAGGCGGGCCGAACTCCGGCGATTCCAAGACCACCGAGGACGAGGCCGCTCCGGACTCGAAGGACTCGAACACCGAACCACCGGGCGAAACCTCGCCCGACCAGGACAGCTCCGGCTCGGACGAGGACGAGGCCTCGTCGGCGCCATCCGACAAGGACGCCAAGAGCCAGTCCTGACCCCGGCACCCGCAGAGGCCGCGGACTCCCGTGCGGAGCCGCGGCCTCTTCGTCGTGGTCCCGGGAGCGGTGACGCCGCGGAGGGGACAGTTTTAGCCAGAATCGCCCGGGGTTCGACCCCTCAGTTCCCGGGCGATTCTGGCTAAAACTGTCCCCTGCCAACCACTCACGCCGCGAGGGACCCGATTTCAGTGGAAGTCGGGACTCCGGTTTTCAGTGGAGATCGGGATGCCGGGGCCGAGCGAGGGCGTGGGGGTCAGGGGGCGCCGAGGGCGTGGGAGAGGTTGTTGGCGGCGGTGGTGACCGCGGTGGCGGCGGCGGTGAGGTCGTTCGGGGGGAGGCGGAAGATCGGGCCCGAGATGTTGAGGGCGGCGATCGTGGTGCCGGTGAAGTCGCGGACCGGGGCGGCGACGGCGACGAGACCCGGTTCGGTCTCCTCGACGGCCGTGCTGTGGCCGGCCTCGCGCTCGACGGCCATGCGGGCGCGGACGTCGTCGGGGGTGCGCGGGGCGCGCTCGGTGCCGGGGAGCGGGTCGGGTTGGGCCGCGAGCAGGGCGTCGACCTCGTCGTCGGGGCGCCCGATCAGCAGGGCCCGGCCGCTGGACGTGCAGTTGAGCGGGGAGAGGCGGCCGATCCACTCGTGCGCCTGCAGCGCGCGCCCGGGGCGTTCGGCGAGCACGGTGACGGCCGCGTTGCCGCTGAGCACGGTCAGGTAGGCGGCCTCGCCGACCGCCCGCACGAGGGAGCGCAGCACGGGCGCGGCCTGCTGCAGCAGGCGGCTGTCGCTGGCGGCTCCGGCCAGCGCGAACAGCTGCCAGCCCAGCCGGTACTCCAGGCTGTCGGGGTCGCGCTCCACGAACCCGCTCTCGGCGAGGGCCTTCAGGGTGCGGGAGACCTGGGTCTTCTCCTTGCCGAGCGCGTCGGCGACGGACTGCACGCGCAGCGGCCCGGATCCCAGGGCCCGCAGCACGTCGAGCGCGCGGTGGACGCTGCTCAAGTTCTCGGTGGTCACAGGCCCACGATGGCATGATCGTGCGCATGGAGCAACAAGCGTTGCTCAGTGAGCCCGGCCTGTCTACGGTCGGATCCCATGTGTGGAATCGCCGCCCTTCACCACCCGCAGACCGGACCCGCCGCGACCACCGGGGAGCGGATGCTCGCCGAGCTGGCGCACCGCGGGCCGGACGACCGCGCTCAGCTGCCGGTCGGTGCGCACGCGTGGCTCGGGCACACCCGGCTGTCGCTGGTCGACCTGGACGGCGGTCGGCAGCCGCTCACCTCGGCCGACGGGTGGGCGCTGGTCTGCAACGGGGAGATCTACGACCACGCCGACCTGCGCGCGGAGCTCGGCGAGCACGAGTTCCGGACGTCCTCGGACAGCGAGGCCGCGCTGGTGCTGCTGCGCCGACGCGGTCCCGCCGCGCTGACGCGGCTGCGGGGCATGTGGGCGCTGTGCGCGGCCGCGCCCGACGGCCGCTTCGTCGCCGCCCGCGACCGGCTCGGCATCAAGCCGCTGTACTGGGCCGAGTCCGGCGGTGTCCGGTACTTCGCCTCCGAGCTGCGGGCGTTCCCGGCCGCCGTGCGGCCCGCGGTGGAGACCTTCCCGCCCGGCTGCTGGTGGACCCCGGAGGACGGCCTGGTCCGCTTCGCCGACCCGATGCCGGATCCCGCCGAGCTGCCGAGCTGGGAGGGTCTGGCGCCGGAGGTCGTCGAGAAGGCGACGCGGGAGGTGCTGGTCGACTCGGTGCGGCGGCACCTGATGGCCGATGTCGAGGTAGGCGTGTTCCTCTCCGGCGGACTGGACTCCAGCGTGGTGGCCGCGATCGCCGCCGCCGAGTGCGCCGAGGCGGGCACGAGGCTGAAGACCTTCGCGGTCGGCACCGCGGATTCACCTGACCTGCTCGCGGCGCGCGCTGCGGCCGAGCACCTGGGGACCGAGCACCACGAGGCGATCTTCGACGCGCGGCGGGCGGTGGCGGCGCTCGACGACGTGGTGGCCTCGGTGGAGTCCTTCGACGCGAGCCTGGTCCGCAGCGCCGTGCCCAACTGGTTCCTCGCCGAGCTCGCCGCCCAGCACGTCAAGGCGGTGCTGACCGGGGAGGGAGCGGACGAGCTGTTCGCCGGCTACGGCTACTACCACCGCGCGCACGCCGAGGACCTGCAGGACGAGCTCGCCCGCACGCTCGGCGCGCTGCACGGGCTCAACCTGCAGCGCTGCGACCGGATCACGATGGCGCACGGCCTGGAGGCCCGCGTCCCGTTCCTCGACACCGAGGTCGTCGCGCACGCGATGTCGCTGCCGGAGGAGCTCAAGGCGCTGCAGGGCGGCGTCGAAAAGGCCCATCTGCGAAGGGCTTTCACCGGCCGGCTGCCCGAGGAGCTGCTGTGGCGGCGCAAGGCGCAGTTCGGCACCGGCAGCGGAGCCCAGGACCTGCTCACCCCGTACTGGGAGCAGCGCGTCACCCCGTCCGAGCTCGCCGCCACCGACGCCCCGGTGCGCACCCGCGAGGAACTGGCCTACCACCGCACCTTCCGCAGACACCTCGACGGGATCCGCCCCGAAGCGGTCCTCACCCGCTTCGCCACGGCCTAGCGAGTCGGGGCGATGACGGGGGAGCCATCGGGTGTGTGCAGGACCGTGACGCGGGCGGCGTAGCGCTCGGCGAGGGACGCCGGGGTGAGGACCTCGCTCGGCGTGCCCTCGGCGGCCACCGCGCCGTCGTCGAGGAGCAGCACGCGCTCGGAGTACTGGGCGGCCAGCGTCAGGTCGTGCAGCGTCGTGATGACCGTGGTGCCCAGCTCGGCGCGGAGTTCGTCGACGAGGTCGAGCAGCGCCTGGGCATGACCGATGTCGAGACCGGTGGTGGGCTCGTCGAGGAGCAGCACCCCGGCGCGCTGCGCCAGCGCACGGGCCAGGACGGTGCGCTGCCGCTCGCCGCCGGAGAGGGTGCGCAGCGCGCGCCCGGCCAGGTCCGTCAGGTCCAGGCGGGCGAGCAGCTCCTCGACGACCTCCCGGTCGCGGCGGCCCTCCCGGCCGAGCGGGCCGAGGTGCGGGGTGCGGCCGAGCAGCACGTAGTCGGTGACGGTCAGCCCCATCGGCAGCTGCGGGATCTGCGGGGCGTAGGCGAGGGTGCGGGCGCGTTCCCGGCGCGGCAGCGACGCCAGCGCGCGGCCGCCCACCCGCACCTCGCCGGTGTGCGCGAGCAGTCCGGCGATGGCCTTGAGCAGCGTGGACTTGCCGGCCCCGTTGGGGCCGATGATGCCCAGCCAGCCGCCACCGTCCACAGTGGTCGAGACGCCGGAAACGACTCGGTGGCGCCGGTACCCGGCCGCCAGGTCGCGGACTTCGAGGCGGCTCATCCCCGGCTCCGGTGCAGCAGGACCGCGAAGAACGGGGCGCCGGTGAACGCGGTGATCACGCCGATGGGGAGCTCCGCCGGAGCCAGCAGGGTGCGCGCGAGCATGTCGGCCAGCACCAGGAACACCCCGCCGAACAGCAGCGACATCGGCACGATGATCCGGAACCCGCCGCCCAGCGCCAGCCGCACCAGGTGCGGTACGACGAGCCCGACGAACCCGATCAGCCCGGCGACGCTCACCGCCGCGGCGGTGGCCAGCGAGGCCGCGACCAGCACCAGCGCCCGCACCCGGCCGGGGTGCACGCCGAGCGAGGCGGCCTCCTCGTCACCGGTGCCCAGCAGGTCCAGCAGCCGCGCGCACAGGCACAGCACCACCGCCGAGACCACCACGTAGGGCAGCACGACCAGCACTTCGCGCCAGCCGGTGGTGGACAGCCGCCCCAGGATCCACAGGTAGACCTGCTGCAGCGAGTCCACCCGCAGCTGCTGCAGGAACGTCTGACCGGCCGTGAGGAACGCGCCCACCGCGACCCCGGCCAGCACCAGCGTCGCGGTGTCCCGGCCCGCCGAGCGGCCCACCAGCCAGGTCAGCGCGACCCCGCCGAGAGCTCCGGCGAACGCCGCCGCCTGCACCGGGATCGACAGCCCGGCCTGCGGGGCCGCGGTGATCACGGCCGTGACGGCCAGGCCCGCTCCGGCGGCGGAACCGAGCAGGTAGGGGTCGGCGAGCGGGTTGCGGAAGACGCCCTGGAACGCCGCGCCGGACACCGCCAGCGCGGCCCCCACCAGCACGCCGAGCACGGTGCGGGGCACCCGCAGCTGCCACAGGATCGCCGCCTCGCGCTCCGACAGCGGCGAGACCCCGCCGGTCAGCTGCGCGACGATCTCGCCGAGCACCCGCTGCCAGCCGAGCTCGGCGGCGCCCAGCAGCACCGACAGCAGCACGCCCACCACCAGCGCGGACACGCCGACGGCGAGATGCCGCGGGCGAAGCCGGGTGGCCGAGATCAAACCTGCTGGCCCGTCATCCCTGCTGGGCCTTGCCGACCGCGTCGCTGATCGCGCGCACGAAGTCCACCACGCGCGGACCCCAGCGGCTGGCGACGTCGTCGTCGAGCTCGACGACGTGGTTGCGCCGCACGGCGTCGACGGTGTTCCAGCCGGGCCGCGCGGCGATCGCGGCGGCGTTGACGCCGCAGCACTTGGTGTCGGCGGCGAAGATCAGGTTCGGGTTGGCCTGCACCACGTGCTCCTGCGAGAGCTGCGGGAACGGCCCGCCCGCCGGGTCGGCCCCGCCCGCCGGGTCGGCCCCGCCCGCCGGGTCAGCAATGTTGACCATGCCGAACTGCGAGTAGACGCTGCCCACGAAGCTCTGCGAGGTCGCGGTGTAGAGATCGGGGCTGACCTCGTGGAAGTAGGTCAGCGGCTGCGGGGGCTTGGGCGTCCTGGCCACGATGTCGGCGATGTCGGCGCGCATCTTCTGCACCATCGCGGTGGCCTGGTTGCCGTGCCCGGTGGCCTGCCCGATGACCTGGATCTGCTGGTAGGCGTCCTCCAGGCTGGCGGCGGAGGGGGTCAGCAGCACCGGCACGTCGACGACCTTGAGGCCCTCGGCGAGCTGGGTGGCGTTGTCGGGGGCGATGACCAGGTCCGGCTTCTTGTCGGCCACGGCCGCGGCGTCGGCGGTGAAGCCGGTCAGCTCGGTGCGCGGCGCGTTGGCCGGGTAGTTCGAGAACTGGTCGACGGCCACGACCTGGTCGCCGGCGCCGAGCGTGAAGAGCGTCTCGGTGGCCGAGGGCGACAGCGACACGATCCGCTTGGGCTGCTGCAGCAGCGTCACCGGCTGCCCGCCGGGCAGCGAGACCTTGGCCGGGAACGCCGAGGCGGGATCGTCGGGCACCTCCGGAACCGGGGAGTGCTGGCGGGTCGCGCACGCCGTCATCAGGGTGAGCAGGGCGAACGCGGCCATCATCAGGGCGGCGAGGCGGCGGAACCCGGTCATGTCTTCCCTCGGGTCGGAGCTGGCGAACGAGCACCCACCGTAGCGAGGGGCGCTGAGCAGGAAAGATATCAGCAAAGATCGTCGTGGGCCGCCGCCGGAGGGAGCATCGTCCGGAGAGAGGTACCCAGCGGTAGACGCAGCGGGTAGATTCGATGACGGACCGTGTCCGCCGACGTGCGGTTCGCCTGCGCGAGCCGCGGGCCGGTCGGATCGGGGCCGTGCGATGTGGTCAGCCGCCACACCGGCCGTGCTCGTGCGCGTGGTGGGCTGAACCAGCCGAATCGCGGGCGCGTACCCAGCGAGTGGCGTGACAACAAGATGGTCAGCATCACGTTTGGCTTGCTGCTTCCGGGTATCCTGGCTGTTAAAGTCTGCTAAACGCTCCGGTTACAGCGAACGGGCGAGCGCGCCCGAAATCTTCCACGGCACAACCGGATCTTTTATCTGCGGGCCAATGCCGTCCCGTGCCCAGAAGTCGTAGAAGTCAGGTCAACGGCCGACCACCGACTTCCAAGCACGAGCATGACGAGGGAGGTCTGCAGTGGTCTTCTCCGCGATCCCAGCGGCCCAGGGCCTGTACGACCCGGCCGCCGAGCAGGATTCCTGCGGCGTGGCCATGGTCGCCGACATTCGAGGTCGGCGTTCGCATGGAATCGTCGCGGATGCGCTGACCGCCCTGGCGAACCTGGAGCATCGCGGCGCCGCCGGCGCCGAGCCCACCAGCGGCGACGGCGCGGGCATCCTGCTGCAGCTGCCCGACGCCCTGCTGCGCGCCACCGCGGGCGTGTCCCTCCCCGAGCCCACCGCCGACGGCGAGAGCCGCTACGCGGCGGGCATGGCCTTCCTGCCCGCCGACGCCGCCGAGCGCGAGCGGGTCGTGGCGCTGGTCGAGCGCATCGCCGCCGAGGAGGACCTCACCGTCCTGGGCTGGCGCGACGTGCCCACCACGCCGGACGCGGCGGACGTGGGCACCACGGCCCGCGGTTGCATGCCGCACTTCGCGACGCTGATGGTCGCGGGCAACGGCGGCGAGTCCGGCCTGGCGCTGGACCGGCTGGCCTTCTGCCTGCGCAAGCGCGCCGAGCGCGAGGCCGCGCGGGAGGGCTCCGAGCTGTACTTCCCGTCGCTGTCGGGTCGCACCTTCGTCTACAAGGGAATGCTGACCACCGCGCAGCTGCCCGCGTTCTTCCCGGACCTCACCGACGAGCGGATCGCCAGCGCGATCGCCGTGGTGCACAGCCGGTTCTCGACCAACACGTTCCCGTCGTGGCCGCTGGCGCACCCGTTCCGCTACGTCGCGCACAACGGTGAGATCAACACGATTCGCGGCAACCGCAACCGGATGCGGTCCCGCGAGGCGCTGCTGGCCTCCGACCTCATCCCGGGCGAGCTGTCCCGGCTGTACCCGATCTGCGCCGACGACGGCTCGGACTCGGCGTCGTTCGACGAGGTGCTGGAGCTGCTGCACCTGGGCGGCCGGTCGCTGCCGCACGCGGTGCTGATGATGGTGCCCGAGGCGTGGGAGAACCACGCCGAGATGGACCCGAAGCGCAAGGCCTTCTACCAGTTCCACGCGAGCCTGATGGAGCCGTGGGACGGCCCGGCCTGCGTCACCTTCACCGACGGCGCGCTGGTCGGCGCGGTGCTGGACCGCAACGGTCTGCGCCCGGCCCGCTGGTGGCGGACCGCCGACGACCGCGTGGTGCTGGCCAGCGAGTCCGGTGTGCTGGGCCTCGACCCGTCCGAGGTGGTGGCCAAGGGCCGCCTGCAGCCGGGCCGGATGTTCCTGGTGGACACCGAGCAGGGCCGGATCCTCGACGACGAGGAGTTCAAGTCGGAGCTGGCCGCCGAGCACGCCTACGACGAGTGGCTGCACGCCGGTCTGCTCAACCTCGACGAGCTCGCCGACCGCGAGCACGTGGTCAGCACCCACGAGTCGGTGGTGCGCCGCGAGCTGTCGTTCGGCTACACCGAGGAGGAGCTGGCGCTGCTGCTCGCGCCGATGGCCACCGGCGGCGCCGAGCCGCTGGGCTCGATGGGCGCCGACACCCCGCCCGCGCCGCTCTCGCAGCGCTCGCGGATGCTCTACGACTACTTCGTGCAGCAGTTCGCGCAGGTCACGAACCCGCCGCTGGACGCGATCCGCGAGGAGATCGTCACCTCGGTCGCCCGGATCATGGGCCCGGAGCAGAACCTGCTCACCCCGTCGCCGGCGTCGTGCCGGCACATCGTGCTGCCCAACCCGGTGATCGACAACGACGAGCTGGCCAAGCTCATCCACATCAACGACGACGGCGACCTGCCCGGGTTCTCCTCGGCGGTGCTCTCCGGCCTGTACGAAGTGGACGGTGGCGGTCCGGCTCTGGCCGAGGCGATCGAGCGGGTCCAGCGCGAGGCCTCCGAGGCCATCGCCCAGGGCGCGCGCGTGCTGGTGCTCTCCGACCGCGACTCGAACCACGAGATGGCGCCGATCCCGTCGCTGCTGCTGACCTCGGCGGTGCACCAGTACCTCATCGGCACCAAGGAGCGGCTGCGCGTCGCGCTGGTCGTGGAGTCCGGTGACGCCCGCGAGGTGCACCACGTCGCGGCCCTGCTGGGCTACGGCGCCGCGGCGGTCAACCCGTACCTGGCGTTCGAGGCCATCGAGGACATGATCTCGACCGGCCAGATCTCCGGCGTGCGGCCCAAGATCGCCGTCCGGAACTACGTGCAGGCGCTGGTCAAGGGCGTGCTCAAGGTGATGTCGAAGATGGGCATCTCCACCGTCGGCGCCTACACCGCCGCGCAGGTCTTCGAGGCCGTCGGGCTCTCGCAGGACGTCGTCGACGCCTACTTCCAGGGCACCACCTCCAAGCTCGGCGGCGTCGGCCTCGACGAGCTCGCCGAGGAGGTCGCGCAGCGGCACCGCCGCGCCTACCCGGACAACCCGACCGAGCGGGTGCACCGCAAGCTGGAGGTCGGCGGCGACTACTCCTACCGCCGCGAGGGCGAGCTGCACCTGTTCACGCCGGAAACGGTGTTCCTGCTGCAGCACTCGACCAAGACCGGCCGGTACGACAAGTACCGCGAGTACACCGCCGAGTGCGACCGGCTGTCGGCCGAGGGCGGCACGCTGCGCGGGCTGTTCGAGCTCGACAGCGGGCGCGATCCGATCGACATCGACGAGGTCGAGCCGATCTCGGAGATCATGAAGCGGTTCTCCACCGGCGCGATGAGCTACGGCGCGATCTCCGCCGAGGCCCACGAGGTGCTGGCGATCGCGATGAACCGCATCGGCGGCAAGTCCAACTCCGGTGAGGGCGGCGAGGACGTCGACCGGCTCTACGACCCGGAGCGCCGCTCGGCGGTCAAGCAGGTCGCCTCCGGCCGCTTCGGCGTGACCAGCGAATACCTGGTCAACGCCAGCGACATCCAGATCAAGATGGCGCAGGGCGCCAAGCCCGGTGAGGGCGGCCAGCTGCCCGCGCACAAGGTGTACCCGTGGATCGCCAAGACCCGGCACTCCACGCCCGGCGTCGGGCTGATCTCGCCGCCGCCGCACCACGACATCTACTCGATCGAGGACCTGGCGCAGCTCATCCACGACCTGAAGAACGCCAACGAGCAGGCCCGCGTGCACGTCAAGCTGGTCAGCGAGGTCGGCGTCGGCACGGTCGCGGCGGGCGTGTCCAAGGCCCACGCCGACGTCGTGCTCATCTCCGGTCACGACGGCGGCACCGGTGCCGCGCCGCTGACCTCGCTCAAGCACGCGGGCACGCCGTGGGAGGTGGGGCTGGCCGAGACGCAGCAGACGCTGCTGCTCAACGGCCTGCGCGACCGGATCACCGTGCAGTGCGACGGCGGCTTCAAGACCGGCCGCGACGTCGTGGTCGCCGCGCTGCTGGGCGCCGAGGAGTACGGCTTCGCCACCGCTCCGCTGGTCGTCGAGGGCTGCGTGATGATGCGCGTCTGCCACCTCGACACCTGCCCGGTCGGCGTCGCGACCCAGAACCCGGATCTGCGCAAGCGGTTCACCGGCCAGGTCGAGCACGTGGTGAACTTCTTCGAGTTCGTCGCCCAGGAGGTGCGGGAGTACCTGGCGCAGCTGGGATTCCGGACGCTGGACGAGGCGATCGGCCAGGTCTCGGCGCTCAAGCGCGACAAGGCCGTGCAGCACTGGAAGTCTCGCGGCCTGGACCTGGAGCCGGTGTTCGCCGAGCCGCGGACGCCGTACTCGACGGTGCGCCGCCGGGTGCGGGAGCAGGACCACGGCCTCGACCAGGCCCTGGACCGCACGCTCATCCAGCTCGCCGAGGCGGCGCTGGAGGACGCCCGCCCGGTGACGCTGCGGCTGCCGGTGCGCAACGTCAACCGCACCGTCGGCACGCTGCTGGGCGCGGAGGTCTCGCGCCGCTACGGCGGTGACGGGCTGCCCGACGACACGATCCACGTGGAGCTGGAGGGCTCGGCCGGTCAGTCGCTGGGCGCGTTCCTGCCCAGCGGCATCACGCTCGACATGGTGGGCGACACCAACGACTACGTCGGCAAGGGCCTGTCCGGCGGCCGGATCGTGGTGCGCCCCGACCCGGCCTCGACGTTCCGCGCCGAGGACCAGGTCATCGCGGGCAACGTGATCGGCTACGGCGCGACGAGCGGTGAGATCTACCTGCGCGGTCAGGTCGGCGAGCGCTTCGCCGTCCGCAACTCCGGCGCGCAGCTGGTCTGCGAGGGCGTCGGTGACCACGCCTTCGAGTACATGACCGGCGGCCGGGCGATCGTGCTCGGCGGTACCGGCCGCAACGTCGGCGCGGGCATGTCCGGCGGCATCGCCTACGTGCTGGACCTGGACCCGGTGCGGGTGAACACGGCGATGGTCGACCTCAAGCCGTGCGGCGCCAAGGAGCTGAAGTGGCTGCACGAGGTCGTGCAGCGGCACCACGAGCTGACCGGGTCGGCGGTGGCCGCGTCGCTGCTGGGCGACTGGCCGCGGCGTTCGGCGGCGTTCACGAAGGTGATGCCGCGCGACTTCCAGCGGGTCCTGGACGCAACGCGGATGGCCAAGATCGAGGGCCGGGACGTGAACGAGGCGATCATGGAGGCTTCCCGTGGCTGACCCCAAGGGCTTTCTGAAGTACGCGCGGGCCGAGGCCCCCAAGCGTCCCGTCGACGACCGGCTGGGCGACTGGCACGAGGTCTACGCGGCGCTGTCCGCGGAGGACCGCAACGAGCAGGTCTCCACCCAGGCCGCGCGCTGCATGGACTGCGGAATCCCGTTCTGCCACTCGGGTTCGTCGGGTTGCCCGCTCGGCAACCTGATCCCGGAGTGGAACAACATGGTCCGCCGCGGCCAGTGGGAGGCGGCCAGCGACCGGCTGCACGCCACCAACAACTTCCCGGAGTTCACCGGGAAGCTGTGCCCGGCGCCGTGCGAGGCCGGCTGCGTGCTGGCGATCTCGCCGGAGGCCGGGGGAGCGGTGGCGATCAAGCGGGTCGAGGAGACCATCGCCGAGGTCAGCTGGGAGAACGACTACGTCTCGCCGCGCACGCCGGAGGAGCACACCGGCAAGCGCGTCGCCGTCGTCGGCTCGGGCCCGGCCGGGCTGGCCGCCGCCCAGCAGCTCACCCGCGCGGGCCACGAGGTGACCGTCTACGAGCGCGACGACCGCATCGGCGGCCTGCTGCGCTACGGGATCCCCGAGTTCAAGATGGAGAAGTCCGTCCTGGACCGGCGTCTGGCGCAGATGCGCGACGAGGGCACGAAGTTCATCACCGGCTGCGAGGTCGGCTCGGACCTCACCGTCGAGGACCTGCGCGCCGGCTACGACGCGGTGGTGCTGGCGGTGGGCGCGCTGCGCGGCCGCGACGACACCACCATCCCGGGCCGCGAGCTCGGCGGCGTGCACCTGGCGATGGAGCACCTGGTGCCCGCCAACAAGGAGGTCGAGGGCGACGGCCCGTCGCCGATCTCGGCCGAGGGCAAGCACGTCATCATCCTCGGCGGCGGCGACACCGGCGCCGACTGCTACGGCACCGCGACCCGGCAGGGCGCGCTGTCGGTGACGCAGCTGGACAACTACCCGCAGCCGCCGACCGAGCGCGACGACGACATCTCGCCCTGGCCGACCTGGCCGTACATCCTGCGCACCTACCCGGCGCACCAGGAGGCCGGTGAGCGGAAGTTCGCGGTGGCGATCGAGTCGTTCGTGGGCGACGAGGACGGCAACGTGCGCGCGGTGCGGCTGCGCCACGTGCAGGTCCGCCGCGACGAGAACGGGCGCCGCCAGGTGGTTCCGGTCTCCGACGAGGTCGAGGAGCTGCCCTGCGACCTGGCGCTGCTGGCGATCGGGTTCGAGGGCGTCGAGCACATGCCGCTGCTGGGCGGCCTGGGCATCGAGCTCACCCGCCGCGGCACCATCGGTTCCGGTTCGAACTGGGAGACCACCGCCCCGGGCGTGTTCGTCTGCGGCGACGCCCACCGCGGCGCCTCGCTGGTCGTCTGGGCCATCGCCGAGGGCCGCTCGGTCGCCCACGCCGTCGACGCCCACCTCATGGGCACCTCGGAACTCCCCAACCCGGTCCACCCGACCGCCCTCCCCCTAGCGGTCTGATCCCCTCCACCACAGTCACTTCCACCCCAACCCCACCCCACCCCGCCGTCGGGGACCGGATTACTCCGGTATTCCGGTCCCCGATTACGGCGGTAATCCGTGTTGGAGCCGAATACGGCGGTATTCCGTTGACGGATTACGGCGGTATTCCGGGTTCCCGTGACCGGCTTCGGGTGGTGTGTCGGGTCTGGAGGTGGGGACGTGGGGTAGTTCACGGGGGTTTCGCGGGGAATCGGGTTCATCGCGCGGTGTTGATCTCTAGGGTCTTCTCCCGGGTCGTGAACGGCCCTTGAACGTCCACAATGGATGGGAAGAACGCGTGGACTTCCACAAGAACCGGATCAATCTGATCCCGCCGCTGATCCTGATCGCGCTCGGCGTGCTCGGGACGGTGATGCTCGTCGGCGGTCTGACCAGCGATGAGGGAGTGCGGATCCACGGCATCTTCTTCGTGGCGCCCATCGGGGTCATCGCGGGGCTGGTGCTGCTGATCAAGAACCTGCGGCGGCTGACGATGCGCATCGACGAGCGCGGCATCCTGATCGAGCACCCGGCCGAGAGGGTCAAGGTGGCGCTGGGCTGGCAGTACGTCGCCGGGGTCTCGGTGACGACGCTGCGCAAGCGCCGCGACGACCGGAACACCGCCACCTACCTGGTGGTGTGGACGCAGGGCGGCCTGAATCCGGGAGTGCCGCAGGACTGGATGTTCCAGAACGACGGCTGGACCGGTTACCGCCTGATCGACACGTCCGACCTCCGCGAGTCCGACGAGCAGCTCACCCAGGCGCTGGGCCGGTACGCCGCACCCGTGCTGCGCTGAGACCTACTCGAACGACCGGGCCAGCGACGGCGGCAGGTCGTCGCAGTGGACGATGCCGAGGCGCTGGGTGGATCGGGTGAGGGCCACGTAGAGGTCGTTGAGGCCGCGGTCCGACTCCTCGGCCACGGCCTCCGGCCGCACCAGCAGCACCGCGTCGAACTCCAGGCCCTTGGCCTCGTCCACCGTCAGCAGCACCACCGGCGACTCCAGGTCGTCGGGCCGGGTGCCGACCACCGCCTCCGGCAGCGACTCCGCCAGCCGCGGCCCGATCTCGGCCAGCAGCTCCGGCGGCATCAGCACCGCCAGGCGACCGTCGGCGACCTCCGCCAGCTCCTCCGAAACCACCTGGGGGAGCTCGGAAACCAGGTCCTCGGGCGCGATCTGCTGCGACCACGGCGGGTTCCCGGTGGTGCGCACCGACTGCGGCGGCTCCAGCTCGGTGTCCATGTCGGACAGGACCTCGGCGGCGACGTCCATGATCTCCGCCGGGGTCCGGTAGTTCACCGTCAGCTCCGCCAGCTTCCAGCGGTCCTGCACGTACGGGCTGAGCACCTCGTCCCACGAGCTCGTGCCGCTCAGCGCGCCCGTCTGCGCCACGTCGCCGACCAGCGTCATCGACCGGCTCGGGCAGCGCCGCATCAGAACCCGCCACGCCATCTCGGAGAGCTCCTGGGCCTCGTCGACGATGACGTGACCGAACGTCCAGGTGCGGTCCTCGGCCGCCCGCTCGGCGGCCGACAGGTCGCTGCGGGTGCGGAACCGCTCGGCCAGCAGCTCCGCGTCGAGGACGTCGGAGACCCGCAGCCGCTCCTCGTCGGCGATCTCCTCGTCCTGCTCCATGATGTGCAGCACGCCCTGGGCGTAGGCGAGTTCCTCGCGCTCCTGGCGCTCCTGCTCGGCGCGCGCGGCCGCGTCGTCCTCGCCGAGCAGCTCGGCGAGCTCGTCCAGCAGCGGCACGTCGGCGGGCGTCCACGGCTCGCCCGCCGCGCGCAGCAGCGCGTCGCGCTCGTCGGCGCCGACGCCGAGGACCTTGGCGGTGGCGGTGGCCAGGCGTTCCGGCGAGCTCAGCAGCTCGTCCAGCAACCGCTGCGGGGTCATCTCCGGCCACAGGGCGTCGAGCGCGGTGCTCACCGCCGGGTCGGCGCGCAGCTCGGCGTTGATCTCGTCGAGGTCGCGGCGGTCCAGCAGGTCCAGGCCCAGCCGCTCGCCGACCTGCAGCGTCAGCGACCGGTACATCTCGTCCTGGAACACCCGGCGGGCCAGGTTGTGCGGGCGGCGCGTGCGGCGCGCCCGGGTGCGCGCGGCGGTGGCGTCCTTGCGCTTGAGGAACAGCGGTTCGCGGTCGAAGGTGACCTCGACGTGGTCGCGGGGCACCTGCTGCCGGTCGCGGACCGCGGCGGTGAGCACGTCGGTCATGCCCGCCCGGCCCTTGATCTCGGCGGTGCGCGCAGATTCGACCGCGGTGGCGGTGATCCCGGGGTACAGACCGCCCACAGTGGACAGCAGCACGCCGGTCTCGCCCAGCGACGGCAGCACCTGGCCGATGTAGTGCAGGAACGTCGGGTTCGGGCCGACGACGAGCACGCCGCGCTTGGACAGCTGCTCGCGGAACGTGTAGAGCAGGTAGGCCGCGCGGTGCAGCGCCACGGCGGTCTTGCCGGTGCCGGGACCGCCCTGCACGACCAGCACGCCGTTCATGCCCGCGCGGATGATGCGGTCCTGCTCGGCCTGGATCGTGGAGACGATGTCCTGCATCTGCCCGGTGCGCCGGGCGTCCAGCCGCGCCAGCAGCGTCGCCTCACCGGCCAGGCCCAGGTCGCTGCCCTGCTCGGCGGCGTCCAGGTCGAGGACCTCGTCCTCGTAGTCCAGGACCTTGCGCCAGCTGGTCTTGAGGTGCCTGCGGCGGTGCACGCCGTCCCGCGCGGCGGCCGTGGCCAGGTAGAACGGCCGCGCGGCCGGGGCGCGCCAGTCCAGCAGCAGCGGTTCGTACTCGTTGTCCTCGTCGAAGAGGCCGAGACGGCCGACGCGGAAGGTCTCGCCGCTGTCGAGGTCCAGGCGGCCGAAGCACATGCCGTGCTCGACGGCGCTGAGCTGGGTCAGCTTGTCGGTGTACATGCGGGTGGAGATGTCGCGCTCGGTGCGCGCCTGCGGTGGTCCTCCGCTGTCGCGCAGCGTGGCCTTGAGCCGCTGGGTGGTCTCCGCTCGGAGATCGTCGAGCTTGCCGTACAGCACGTTCAGGTAGCGCTGCTCGGCCGCGATCTCCTCGGCGCGGGCGGTTTCCCGATCAACTCGGGCGTCGGACAATGAGCCACCTCAAAACCAGGCGCGGACAGAACAACCGGACCCCCAAGGCCCGACCAGCCAATATACCGCGCCCCCGAAGTCGGGGTCCGGCTCGCGCCCAGGAGCGGCCCGCCCGGTGCCGGACGCGATTTCAATGGAAACCGGGCACCCGATTTCAATGGAGATGGGGTTCCCGACTTCCGTTGAAATCCGGTCACCCGAGGCGAGGGTGGGGTGACGGCAGGGAAGAACCCCCGGGTCTGGTGCGGCCCGGGGGTTCTTCGCGGGGGTGCCTAGACGACGGCGGAGAGGAGGAGGATGACGGCGAAGGAGACGACGGAGAGGATCGTCTCCATGGCCGACCAGGTCTTGAGGGTCTGGCCGACCGTCATGCCGAAGTACTCCTTGACCAGCCAGAAGCCGGCGTCGTTGACGTGCGACAGGAACAGCGAGCCGGAGCCGATCGCGAGGGCGACCAGGGCGCCCTGGGTGGGCGGCAGGCCCATGACCAGCGGGGCGACCATGCCGGCGGCCGAGATCGTGGCCACCGTCGCCGAACCCGTCGCGACGCGGATGCCGACCGCGATCAGCCAGCCCAGCACCAGCGGCGACAGGCTCGCCCCGGCGGCCAGGTCGGTGATCACGTCGTTGACGCCCGAGTCGACCAGCGTCTGCTTGAAACCGCCGCCGGCGCCGACGATGAGGATGATCCCGGCGATCGCGGGCAGCGACCCGCCGACGACGTCGGAGAGCCGGTCGCGGGAGAACCGGGCGCCGCGGCCGAGCACCACGATGGCGATCAGCACGGTCAGCATCATCGCCACGACCGGCGTGCCGACGGTGTCGAGGATCGTGTAACCGAGCGTGTCCTCGGTCAGCGTCAGGTCGGCGACCGACTTGCACAGCATCAGCACGACCGGCAGCAGCAGCATCGCCACGGCGGCCACGAAGCTCGGCCGGTGCTGCTGCTCCTCCCGCGCGGGCGTCGAGCCCAGCAGGTGGGTGGCCGGCGGCAGGTCGACGCGCTTGGCGATGAACGACCCGAACACCGGGCCGGCCACGATCGCGGTCGGGATCGCGACGACGATGCCCAGCGCCAGCGTCAGACCGAGGTCGACGTGCAGCGCGTCGACGGCGGCCAGCGGGCCGGGGTGCGGCGGGACGAGACCGTGCAGGATCGACAGACCGGCCAGGGCCGGGATGCCGACCCGCAGCATCGGCTGCTCGGTCCGGGCGGCGACCATGACCACGACCGGGACCAGCAGGACGACGCCGACCTCGAAGAACATCGGCAGGCCCAGCAGCGCGGCGATGAACACCATCGCCCACGGCAGGGTCTTGCTGGTGGTGCGGCGCATGACGGTCTCGACGACCTGGTCGGCGCCGCCGCTGTCGGTGAGCAGCTTGCCGAGCATCGCGCCGAGCGCGACGAGCAGGCCGACGTCGCCGACGGTCTTGCCGAGGCCTTCGGTGAAGGTGTCGACCAGGTCGGCGAAGGGCATCCCGGCCACCACGCCGAGCGTGGTCGCGCCGAGCGCCAGCGACAGGAAGGGGTGCAGCTTCGCCCAGCTGATCAGCAGCACGATCACGGCGATGCCCGCGACGGCTGCGCTCAGCAGGCGCGTGTCCTGCGCGGTCCAGGTCGCGGCCTGGGCGAGCGGGACGGAGAGGCTGGAAAGCATGAGGGGCTCCTCGTTGAGCAGCTGGTGCGCGCCACAGCCTAAGCATTAAGTCATACTTTTTGCTTATCCTGACCGATTAAGTATGACTGTTACACCCGTCACCCGGGTTCTGGCCCTACTCTCGGGAATCGATCGAACGCGTTTTTCACCGGCGAAGGAGCGTGTGCGGATGGGCGGCGGGTTGCACGGCAAGGTGCTGGAAGTGCTCGGCCAGGAGATCGCCGAGGGCACCCACGCGCCCGGCAGCGTGCTGCGCATCGATGAGCTGGAGGACCGGTTCGGGATCTCGCGCAGCGTCGCCCGCGAGGTCGTCCGCACGCTCGCCTCGATCCGGCTCGTCGTAGGGCGCAAGCGGGTCGGGATCGTGGTCCGGCCGCGCGAGGAGTGGAACAGCTTCGACCCGATGCTGATCCGCTGGCGGCTGGCCGCCGACCGCGCCGGCGAGCTCAAGACCCTCGCCGAGCTGCGCACCGCCGTCGAGCCGGTGGCCGCCGCGGTCGCCGCCGACCGCGCCGCCGACGACCACGTCGCCCGGCTGGTCGCGCTGTCCGAGCGGATGGTGGCGACCTCGCGCGCCGGCGACCTGGACGCGTTCATGGACGCCGACGTCGAGTTCCACCGGCTGATCCTGACCGCCTCCGGCAACGAGATGTTCGCCCAGCTCCACGAGGTCGTCGAGGAGCTGCTGCGCTGGCGCGCCGGGCACGGCCTGATGCCGGTCCACCCGCGCCCGGTCGCGGTCCGGCTGCACTGCGAGATCGCCGAGTGCATCCGCGCGGGCGACCGCGTCCGCGCCGAGTGGGCCATGCGCGAGCTCGTCGCCGAAGCCCTGGAGGGCACCCTCTCCGGCCTCGATTCCTGAGCCCGCGCAAGAGAATCCCCCGCGGTCTCGGGGGAGGGACTGCGGGGGATTCGACTGCGGGGGATCCGACTGCGGGATTTTCCCTCGTCGGGGTGGGATCAGTAGCCCTGGTAGCTGCCGCCGGAGCGCAGGCCCGCGATGCCCGGCACCTCGGAGAGCGAGCCGTAGCGGTCGATCGAGTAGCGGGTGGCGGCGATGATGTTGTCGACCGGGTTGTAGATGTCCTGGTGGCCAGGCAGCGCGAAGGACTCGAAGGTCGGCTCGATGGTCTGCATCAGACCGATCGACGGGGTGCCGGCCGCGGCGTTGGAGTCCCAGTTGTTGGTGGCGCTGGGGTCGCCGTTCGACTCCTTCATGATGATCGTCCGGATGGCTTCCTGGTCGATCTGGTGGCGCGAGATGCCGTTGGCCTCCATGACCTTGACGGCTTCCTTGATCCAGGCGTCGACCTGGTCCTTCGGCTTCTCCTCCGGCACCGCAGCGGGGGCGGGCTGCGCGGCCGGGGCGGGGACGGCGGCCGGAGCGGGGGCAGCTGCCGGGGCGGGGGCCTGGGGCTGGACGGCCGGTGCGGGCGCGGGGACGTGCGCCTGCGGGGCCGGGGCGACCAGCGGGGCGATCTCGGCGGCCTGGTGGACGGGCGCGGACTCGGTCTTCACGTCGTCGCCACCTGCGGCGGCGGTGAAGACGCCGAGCACGCCGAACGCTGCGACGGCGGCGCCCACCTGCAGCGAGCGCACCTTGGGGGCGACGCGGTGCGCGCGGTCGGCGCGCTCTCCGAGGAAGGTCGCGCGCAGCCGGCTGCCGAAGGGCACCGTCCTCTCCCAACGGTGCCCACCGGTCTTCCGGTCCTGCGGGGTGTCGGGGGTGATCTGGTCGGGGTTCTTCGTCTCGTCGGGGGTCACGAGGAACCAGACTCCGGAACGGAGAGTTACCCTGCATGGTGGTTTCTACGGGGTCGACTACCTAGATTGAGCCATTTGGGCGCCATCAAGAACGTTTTTGACTACCCGTTGTGATAGTGGGCAAGAACGTTACAGGGCCGGGCTGTCGGCTCCGTCACCCGAACGCTGACCCGCGACCCATCCCGCGATCTGCGCGCGGGAGGTGAAGTCGAGCTTGGTCAGGATGTTCTGCACGTGCCCCTCGACCGTCCGCTGGGCGATCACCAGGTTCTCGGCGATGTCCTTGTTGGTGCGCCCCTCGGCGACCAGGTCGGCGATCTGCCGCTCCCGCCGGGTCAGCGGCATCGGGTGCACGTTGTCCTCCGCGGACTCGGCGGTGGAGCGCCTGCTGTGCCGCTTGATCTCCAGCGCGTAGTCCACGGCGTGCCCCAGCGACATCTCCCGGCCGCGCTCGTAGTGCTCGTCGAACGCCTCCGGCCCCAGCGCCGTGCGGATCTGCATCAGGTGCTGGTCGTGGTCGCCCGCGAAGCGCGCCCAGAACCCCGGCGCCGAGCGGACCGCGTCCCACAGCGCCGACGAGGTGCCCAGCAGCCGGGCCGCGCGCTCGAAGCGCTGCTGCCGGTGCGCGATCCACGCCAGGGTGTCCAGGCTGAAGGCGATGCCCAGCCGGTTGTCGAGCTCGCGCTGCAGCCGCAGCGCCTCCTTCACCGAGTTCTCCGCGCGATCGGCGCGATCCCGGCGCATCTGCACCTGCGCGGTCGCCCACTGCGCGTAGGAGCGCCAGTACAGCTCGCTGTGCTCGGTGGAGAGCTGGATGCACTCCGCGAGCAGCCGCAGCCCGCCGTCGGCGTCGTCGCCCATGCCCTTGATCAGGCCCAGCGCGTGCAGCGACCACAGCTCACCGGCCAGCACCTCGGTGCGGCGGAACTTCTCCAGCGCCTCGCCGACCAGGTCGACGCCGCGCCGCTGGTCGTCCTGGAAGAACGCGACGAGTCCGTGCAGCAGCGTCAGGTAGGCGCGCTCGACCTCGTCGCCGCGCTGGGTGGCCAGCACGGTCGCCCGCTCCAGCTTCGGCATCGCCTTGTCCAGGTGCCCCTGCAGCAGTGAGAACCAGGCGCTGATCCGCAGCGCCCGCGCCCGTTCCGGCAGGTCGCGCGGGGTGTGGTCGAGGACCTCGTCGAGCCAGTGCCGCGCCTCGGTGTTGAGCCCGCGGATGCCCCAGTACTGCCAGAGGTCGGTGACCAGGCGCAACGCCGTCCCGCCGGTCTCCGAACCCTCGGCGGCGTACCGCAGGGCCGCGCGCAGGTTGTCCTGCTCGTGGCGCAGCCGCTGCACCCAGGCCGCCTGCTCGGGCCCGATCCACTCGGCGGCGAACCGCTCGGCGAGCTCGGCGAAGAACGCGCAGTGCCGGTGGCGGACCTTGCCCGTCTCGCCGTGGTCGGCGAGCTTGGCCAGGCCGTAGTCGCGCAGCGTGTGCGGCAGGCGGTAGCGGACCTCGCCGCCGTCCTCCTCGCGCATCAGCACCGACTTGTCGACCAGCGAGTGCACGGCGGTGAGGATGTCCACGCCCTTGCCCTCACCGGCGACGTGCTCGGCGGCGGCGAGGTCGAAGCTGCCGGAGAACACCGACATCCGCGCCCAGGCCCGCCGGTCGCGCTCGTCGAGGAGCTCGTAGCTCCAGTCGATCAGCGCGCGCAGCGTCTGCTGGCGCGGGGGAGCGCCGCGGCGGCCCTCGGTGAGCAGGTCGTAGCGCTCGGCGATGCGCTCCTCCAGCTGCTGCAGCGACAGCGACCGCAGCCGGACCGCGGCCAGCTCGATGGCCAGCGGGTTGCCGTCGAGGTGGTGGCACAGGCGCATCAGCGCGCCCGCGTTGTCCTCGGTGACCTCGAACTCCGGCACGGCGGCCTTGGCGCGGTCGACGAACAGCCGGACCGAGGAGAACTGCTCGACGGCCTCGGCGGGTGGCAGGTGGTCCGGGTCGGGCACCTGCATCGGCGGCACGACGACGGTGGACTCGCCGGCCACGCCCAGCGACTGCCGGCTGGTGGCCAGCACGCGCACGCCCGGGCACCAGCGCATCAGGGCGTCGACCAGCAGTGCGACGTCCTCGATGACGTGCTCGCAGTTGTCCAGGACCAGCAGCATCTCGCGGTTCTTGAGCTGGTCGACGATGGTCTCCAGGCTCGCCGCCGAGGACGGTCCGCCGAGGCTGAGCTGCTCGATGACGGCGTCGAGCACCAGCGCGCCGTCGTCGAGGTTCTCCAGCTCGACGAACCAGGCCTTGTCCCGGAACGACCGGCGCATGTTGTTGGCGACGCGCACGGCCAGCCGCGTCTTGCCGACGCCGCCGGGCCCGGTGAGGGTGACCACGCGGGCCTCGGCGAACAGCCGCTTGGTGAGGGTGATCTCACGACGCCGGCCGACGAAGCTCGTCACGTCGGCCGGGAGGTTGCCCGCGGACTCGCCCGCGCGGGCGTTGGCAGTGGAGACCACGATTCGAGCTTAGCTCGCGAATCGGCCGCTGACCTGGGATCTTGTTCTCGGCGGCCGCTGTCGCTCGTTCGAGGGGATTTCGAAGATCAGCCGACGGGCGGTAGTCGCGGACTCCACCCGGACGGGGGTTCCGCGGTGGCGATCCGGGTGCGAGGCGCGTCTGCTGGAGCCCTTCCGGAATCGGCGTCGGGTGCCTAAGCTCGACGGTGAATTCAACAAAATGTTTAAGCGAGTGGGGAGCTGGAGTTGAGCGAGCCGTCGTACTTCGCGCCTGCCGGTGGGCTGCCGCCGCAGACCGATCTGCTCACC
>NZ_JASAOF010000039.1 GCF_029952525.1 Saccharopolyspora ipomoeae | reverse complement strand
TAATTGTCCCGACATTTCGGACATTGATCATGGGTGATTATGGCTAAAACTGTCCACTGGTGAGCATCGCGCCCTCCGGGACCGAGGACCCGGGCACGAGAGCGCCCGGTGGCCGGGTCTCCGTGGAGGTCCGGCCACCGGGTGCGGGGGGGGTGGTCAGTTCCAGGTGGGGAGGAGGCCTCCGTCGTTGCTCGTCGGGGGCGCCTCCGATCGGGTCGGTTCCTGGGAGTCGGTCGGTTCCTCGGAGTCCGTGGGCTCCTGGGAGTCCGTGGGCTCCTGGGAGTCCGTGGGCTCTTGGGAGTCCGTGGGTTCGTTCGTGGGGCCTGGGGTTTCCGGGGCTGTGGGGGCGGGTTGGGTGGGGACGCTGCTCGGTGCGGGAGCCGGGGGCAGCGACGGCGGGATCTCCGGGGGCGGGGGTCCCACCGGGAGGCTGCGGCCCGCCGGGGCGCCGTACCAGTACGCCGTGGAGCTGTAGTCCCCCGGCTCGTCGTTGGCCGGGCCGTGCTCGATGCCCGCGACCAGACCGCTGCGGAACGACACCGCGTCACCCGCCATCAGCCGGTAGGCGCCGGTGCAGTCGTACTGGCACCCGTCCTGGTTGACCTCGTGAGCGGGGTTGCCCGCCTGCGGCATCGAGAACGTGGTGCCGAACCGGAAGTACCAGCCGGACTCGTAGAAGTCCTCGGTGCCGGTTCCGTGCCAGGCCGGTTCCTGCGCGCCGTCGACGTAGAACCGCTCGTCGCCCTCCAGGTAGTTGCGCGGGTTGGCGGCGGCCAGCGGCGTGGAGTGCGGCAGCACGCTCGCCCGAGTCTCGTTGAGCGGGATCAGGCCGCGCATGGTGTGGCTGACGCCGTAGAACGTGCCCGCCCCGCCGGTGTCGAGGAAGTTCCAGTCCTGCCCCGGCACCGTCATCCCGCGCTTGTGCGTGGCGTGGAAGTAGCCGCTGCCCGCGTCGACCCCGCCGGGCCCGGTGACGACCTCGGCGCTGGCGCCCTGGATCGGGATGCCGCCGGAGTTGACGATCTCCACCTTCGCGTTCTCGTTGAACGGCATCGGCCACCACGCGGCGTACCAGCCGTCCATCCCGGGATCGACCGAGCTCATCATGGTTCGCACGTCGTGCTCGCCGAGCCCGGTGCCGAAGAACTCGCCGATCGGGGCGTCCACCGTGGTCTGGCCGTCGAAGGTGATGCGCACCCGGGCGTCTTCGAGCACCGCGTCGGAGGCCGCGACCTGCTCCGGCGGGATCGCGTAGCGGCCGAACAGCTGCGAGCGCTCGAAGACCGGGTTGTCGATCCGGTACCCGTGAGCGCTCTCCTCACCCGGGTGCCCGGGGCCGAGGTCGAGCACGTCGGTGCGCACCCACTCGCCGTTGACCAGGCTCTGCACGTCGTAGCGGAACTCGTTGACGTCCAACGAGGACGCCACGAACCGGTTCTCGACGTCGATGGAGGACCGGCCGGCGGTGAGCTCGGCGGGCACGTCCAGCGACTGCACGCCCCACTGACCCGGGGCCGCCGCGCCGCTGCGCCACTCACCGACGTGCTGCCCGTTGACGGCGAAGCTCGCGACCTGGTCGGCGACCTGCGGGTCGAACCGCCGGATCACCCGCACGCCCTGGTTGTCGGGGGCGACCCGCATCCGGAACCGGCTGCCGCCGCCCTGGCCGAAGGCCATGCCGTCGTCGACGACCTGGGGCGCGGCCTGCACCTGCGGCAGCCGCACCCGCAGCTGGTTGATCCGCGCCGGGCCGGAAACCTCGGCGACGGTGTGCGAGCCGCCCGGCGCGAGGTCGAAATCGCTGCGCACCGGGGTCCCGCCGGTGGCGTTCTTCGGGTCGGCGACGCCGAACCCGCGCAGCTTGTCCAGCACGTCGGTCGCCGGGTCGGCGGGATCGAAGGTCCGCACGCCTTCCGCGTCGGGGAAGGTCCGGTAGTTGACGTGGTAGAAGTCCGGGTTGTTGCGCACGGTCACGCGCATCGACTCGCGGAACGGCATCGGCACCTTGCTGACCACACCGCCCGCGGCGTCGTCGGCGTTGCCGACCAGCGGCCACGCGAAGGGCGCGCCGAGCTTGCCGCTGACCACGTCGGCGAACGGGGCGTCGAGGACGGTGCGGCCGTCGAGCTCGACGACGAGGTTGCCGGTGGCGGTGACGTCGCCCATCGGCTCGCGGGTGCTCCACAGACCGGAGATCTCGCCCGGTCCGGTGTGCTCGGCGATGACGCAGCCCTGCTCGGATTCGCGCAGGCACGAGTAGGTGCCCTCGAAACCGTCGTCGTTGCCGCCGGAGCGGTCGAAGCTGGAGAACTGCAGGGACTGCTCGGCGCCGCGCAGCCGCGGCATCCCGTCGAGGTCTCGGAAGGTGTCCCAGCCGACCGGGCCCTTGCTGGGCGGAGCGGGTTGCTGGGCGTGTGCTCGGACGCTCGCGAACCCGGCGTCGGCGATCACCGCGGCAGCGGCGAGCGAGAAGACACCCAGGTACGCGGCGAGGCGGTGGGACCGCCGGCGGACGTCGCTGCGCGACGGTGCGGAGCGTGTTGTCATCGTGCTCGCCCTCCCCTGCGGACAGCACTGTCCACAGCAGACAGTTCTGCCGCTGATTCCGGTTCCGGTGAATCGTGATGCGCTCTAACTAGGTGGTTTCCAACCGACGCGGACCCGACAAGATCTCAAAGCGCGATCATGCGCAGCGTAAGAAATGGCCTCCCGGACGGCAACCAAACAACGGACGCGGAATAGTCATCGATGCGCGAATTCACTCAATAAGATGGTCTCTGGTGTGTCGTGTTCACGACAGCCGCCAACCAGGTGTTTTTGGTTGCCGGGCAGCCGAATTCAACTGATCGGCAGGTGTATCGAACCAGTTCCGGCTATTCGCGGCGCGAAAAAGCCGCAGCACGCGATGAACGCGCGCTGCGGCGGGATTTCGGCGACGAACGCGGGTCCTTTCCGCAAAGGATCCGCGCCCGCTGTTCTAGCCCTGGTTGAGCCGGTCGTAGACCTCCGCGGCGTTGTCCTTCGTGATCAGTTCGGTGCCCAGCGTCTGGGTCTTGGGCACCTGCTGGCAGTCCACGAGCAGCTTCTTGGCGGCCTCGACGGCCTCCGCGCCACCCGTCGGGTAGAGGTTCGTGGCCTGCAACCGCCCTTCCTCGACGGCCTTGATGCCGCCGGACGGGATCGGAAGGCCGTCGATGCCCACGAACTTCAGGTCCGGGCGGTTGGCGGCCTGCGCGGCCAGCCAGGCGCCTTCGGCCATCGGGTCGTTCTGCGAGTACACGGCCTGGATGTCCGGGTGCGCCTTGAGCAGCGCGTCCATCTTCTGCTGCCCGACCGAGCGCTCCCACTCGCCGTCGGCGGTGGCCACGATCTCGATCTTGGAGCCCGCGATGCCCTGCTTGAAGCCCTCTTCCCGCTCGGCGGCCGGCGTCGAGCCGGACAGGCCCTTGATCTGCACGATCTTGCCGCCCTGCGGCAGCAGCGTGTTCTTGAAGAACTCACCGGCCTGCCTGCCGATGGCGACGTTGTCCGCGCCGATGTAGGTGGTGAAGGCGTCGCCGTCGACCTTGCGGTCCAGCACCACGACCGGGATGCCCTGGTTGTAGGCCTTGCGCACCACGTCGGTCAGCGGCGCGGCCTCGTTCGGCGAGATCATCAGCAGGTCGACCTGCTTGGTCATGAGGTTCTCGACGTCGCTGACCTGCTTGGAGTTGTCCTTCGCGGCGTCGGAGAACTGCACCTCCTCGAACTGCGGGACCTTCTGCGCGGCCTTGCGGATGTCGTCGTCCATGCGCACCCGGTAGGGCTCGGCGAGGTTGGCCTGGCTCATCCCGATCGTGTACTTGCCGTCGGGGCCCTGGCAGTTCTTCGTCGCGTCCTGAGGCTGGACCTGGCCGGTGTTCTCGCTGGTGGTCCCGCAACCGGCGGCGGCGAACGCGACCGCGGCGCACGTGATGGCGACCAAGGACTTCGTTGTCTTGCGCATCGTGCTCCCTTCGGTATTTCTCCCTCACGCCGTGGGACGCAGGCGCTGCAGCGCCGCAGCCGCGACGATCACCAGTCCTTTGATGAGCAGTTGCAGATCGGTGTTGACGCTGTTCAGGCTCAGGATGTTGTTGAGGATGCCGAGCAGCAACGCGCCGGCGATGGTGCCGATCACCGAGCCCCGGCCGCCGGCCAGGCTGGTGCCGCCGACGACCACCGCGGCGATTCCGTCGAGCTCGTAGGCGGTTCCGTCGTTGGGGCTGCCCGCGTTGAGCTGCCCGGCGTGCACGATGCCGGCCAGCGCGGCGCAGAACCCCGCGATGACGAACGCGATGATCTTGACCCGGTTCACCGGCACACCGGACAGCCGAGCCGCCTTCTCGTTGCCGCCGATCGCGTACAGGTGCCGGGAGTAGGCGCTGGAGCGCAGGAACAGGATCGCGAGCACGGCCACAGCGGCGAAGATCAGCGCCGGGATCGGCACCACTCCGCCGAAGGTCCGCTCGCCCAGCAGGGAGAACAGCATCGGGGCCTGGCCGGGCCCGTCGCCGTAGGAGATCTGCACGGTCTCGCCGCCGGACCACATGCGCGCGAGCCCGCGCGCGATCTGCAGCCCGGCGAGGGTGACGATGAACGCCTGCACCCCCAGCAGCGCCACGGCGGCGCCCTGCAGGAACCCGAAGGCGATCCCGGCCAGCAGCACGACGAGGACCGTGGCCCACACGCCGTAGCCGCTGTTGACCATGAGCACGGCCGAGCCGACCGCCGCCAGCCCCAGCACCGAGCCGACCGACAGGTCGATCCCGCCGATGAGGATCACGAAGGTCAGCCCGATCGCGATGATCCCGATCTCGGAGACCGCGCGCACGATGTTGAACAGGTTGTCGCTGCTCAGGAACAGGATCTGGCCGTCGTTGCGGGGCGAGAAGATCACCGCCGCGATGAACACCGCGACCAGGCCGAAGAAGCTCTGGAACTTGAACAGGGTCTCGACGGTGTCGGCCCGCTTGGAACGCTGCGCGGGCAGGTCGCCGGGCACGGGCCGCTGCTCCGTCTGGTTGCTCAATTCGCACCTCCGCCGGTGCTCTGCCCGGTGCCGACGGCCGGCCCCGGTGGCTTCCCGTTCCGCTCTCCCATCGCCGCCGCGAGCAGTTCCGCCTCGCCGGCGCGCGCGGTGTCGAACTCGGCGACGCTGCGTCCGGCGCGCAGCACCACCACCCGGTGGCACACCCCCACCAGCTCGGGGAGTTCGGAGGAGGCCAGCAGCACTCCGATGCCGCGCCCGGCGATGTCCGAGAGCAGTTGGTAGATCTCGGCCTTCGCGCCGATGTCCACTCCCCGCGTCGGATCGTCGAGCAGCAGCAACCTGGGCTCGGTGAGCAGCATGCGCCCGAACACGACCTTCTGCTGGTTGCCGCCGGAGAGCGTCCCCACCGCGTCAGAGATGCGATCCAGCTTCACCTTCAGCTGCTCGACGCTGCGCTGGGTGGCGGTGGTCTCGGACTTGCGGCGCACCAGACCGGCGACGCCGAGCCGGTCGAGCACCGAGAGCACCGTGTTGGCGGTGACCGAGTGCCCGAGCACCAGGCCGGAGCTGCGCCGGTCCTCCGGGACGAAGGCGATGCCCGAGCGCAGCGCGCGGCGCGGACCCCCCGGCCGCACCGCTCGCCCGTCGAGCTCCACCTCGCCCTCCCATGCGCCGGGCGATCCGGCGCCGTAGAGCGACTCCAGCAGTTCGGTGCGGCCCGCTCCGAGCAGTCCGCACAGGCCGACGATCTCGCCGCGGCGCACCGTCAGGTCGATGCCGTCGGGTTCGCGCCGCCCGACCCGGTTCCGCTTCGGCCGGACCGCGAAACCCTTGACGCGCAGCAGTTCCTCGCCGACGTCGGCGGTCCGGGAGCGGAAGCGGGTCTGCACCGAGCGGCCCACCATCGCCTCGGCCGCCTCCTCGGCGGTCATCTCCTGGGCGTCGAACTCAGTGACCTTGCGGCCGTTGCGGAGCACGGTGGCGCGGTCGGCGACCTGGCCGATCTCGTCCATCCGGTGCGAGATGTAGACGATGCCGGTGCCGGTGCGCCGCAGCTCGCCGATGACGGAGAACAGCCGCTCGACCTCCGCTGTGGACAGCGCCGACGTCGGCTCGTCCATGATCAGCACCTTGGCGTCCAGCGACAGCGCGCGGGCGATGGTGACCAGCTGCTGCTCGCCCACCCGCAGCTCGCCGACGGGCCGGTGCGGGTCGAGGTCGATCCCGGTGCGCCGCAGCAGTTCTCGGGTGCGCTCCGCCATCGCGCGGCGGTCCACCACGCCGAGCCGGGTGCGCGGTTCGCGTCCCAGGTGGAGGTTCTCGGCGACGCTCAGGCCGGGCACCAGGTCGAGTTCCTGGTGGATCATCGCGATCCCGGCGTGCTGCGCGTCGGCGGGCTTTCCGAACTGGACCGGGTGACCCTCGATGGTGATCACGCCCGCGTGATCGGTGACGTCCCCCGAGAGGACCTTCATCAGCGTGCTCTTGCCCGCGCCGTTCTCGCCGAGCAGGGCGTGCACCTCGCCCCCGCGGATCGCGAGGTCAACGGCGTCGCAGGCGAGCACACCGCCGTATCGCTTGGTGATGCCGGTCAGCTCGACCAGCGGTGGCGCCGTGTCCATTCCGACTCCCGTCTCGTCGCACACCCGGGCGAGAAAACGATTGCTCGGACGCTAAGATGGTCGCACTCCTTGTGTCAAGGCTCACACGCTCGACCGGGCGATACGGCATCCATTTGGCTGCACGGAGATCACGCGGCGATCACGGCGAGTCGTACATGAACCATTACTCGACGTGGGGTAACGAGTCCGTTCCACGAGACCGCTCTCGCACTGAGGTACTGGACCGTTACCGTTGGGGACTGTGACCGCGATCCGCGAGAGCCAGAGCGCTTCGACTACCGGTAATGGCGCGCCCGAGTGGGGTGCGCGCTCCGCGTTCAGCACCCTCGGGGTGCCGCTGTGGGGCGCCGTGCTGCTGGCCGCCGTCCCGACCGCGGTCGGCACCCTGCTGGACACCCTCATCTGGCAACAGCCCGGGTACATCTTCAAGACGGCCTTCTTCCTCGGGTCCCTCGCAGCCGTCCTGCTGGTGCAGCGGCGCAGCGTCTTCGGTCCGATGGTGCAGCCACCGCTCGTCCTCGGCATCGTGATGCCGGTTCTGGTCCTCATCGCCGGCGCGGGCAGCACCTCCGGCGCGGGCATCGCGGGCAAGGCGCTGTCGGTCGCTCGCCCGCTGATCACGAGCTTCCCGATCATGGCCGGTGCCACCGCGGTCGCGCTCGGCATCGGTCTGCTGCGGATGTTCGTGACGCAGAAGGCCGAGCCCGAGGACGACTTCGACCTCGGCGTCGACCCGGACGCCAAGACCAAGAAGGCCCGGCCGGTGCCGCCGCCGCGCAAGAAGGCGGCCCGCGACGACGAACCGCGCAAGCGCCCGGCCGATCGCGCACCGCGCGAAGACCGCAGGTCGACCGACGGACGCAAGTCGTCCGAAAGCCGCAAGTCGCGCGGAGACGGCCGCAGGCCGCGCGAGGAGGGGCGCGGCGGCGAGCGCCGCGCCGACGGCAGGCAGCAGCCGCGCGGCACCGGTCCGCGCGACGCCCAGGGCCGCCCGAACGGCGACGCCCCGCGGCGCGACGTGCCCCCGGCCGGACGCCCGCCCCGCCCGGCCAACGACCCGCGCGCAGGAGGCCCCCGTCCACCCCGCCAGGGCGCCCCAGGACGGCCTCGCCCGCCGGAACCCCCACCCGGCCGCCGCCCGCGCCGCCCAGGCCCTTAGGGACGAGAGAAGCCGCCCGGCTCCGAACTCCGGAGCCGGGCGGCTTGTCGTCTGGATCAGGTCAGCGGACCGACTTCGGGCTGGCGTTCTCGTCCAGGTCCTTGCGGAGCTCGCGGGGCAGCGCGAAGGTGACCTTCTCGTTGGCCGTGGTGACCTCCTCGACGTCACCCCAGCCGCGCTCGGCGAGGTGGTCCAGGACCTGCAGCACCAGCACGTCCGGCACCGAGGCACCGCTGGTGACGCCGACCGTGGTCACGCCCTCCAGCCAGGACTCGTCGATCTGCGAGGCGTAGTCGATCAGGTGCGACGCCGACGCACCGGCCTGCAGCGCCACCTCGACCAGCCGCTTGGAGTTCGAGGAGTTCTGCGAGCCGACCACGATCACCAGGTCGCACTGCGGGGCCATCACCTTCACCGCCTGCTGGCGGTTGGAGGTGGCGTAGCAGATGTCGTCGCTCGGCGGGGCCTGCAGCGTCGGGAACTTCTCGGTGAGCTGGTCGACGCGCTCCATCGTCTCGTCGACGCTCAAGGTGGTCTGCGACAGCCAGACGACCTTGCTCGGGTCGCGGACCTCCACCTTGTCGACGTCCTCGGGCTTGTCCACCAGCTGCACGCGCTCGGGCGCCTCACCGGCGGTGCCCTCGACCTCCTCGTGGCCCTCGTGGCCGATCAGCAGGATGTCGTAGTCGTCGCGCGCGAAGCGGTTGACCTCCTTGTGCACCTTGGTCACCAGCGGGCAGGTGGCGTCGATGGTGCGGAGGTTGCGCTCCTCGGCCTCCTGGTGGACGGCCGGGGAGACGCCGTGCGCGGAGAACACCACGAGGGCGCCCTCCGGCACCTCGTCGGTCTCGTCGACGAAGATCACGCCGCGCTCGGTCAGGGTGTCCACCACGTGCCGGTTGTGCACGATCTCCTTGCGGACGTAGACCGGCGGGCCGTAGGTCTCCAGCGCCTTCTCGACGGTGATGACTGCGCGGTCGACGCCCGCGCAGTAACCACGGGGCTTGGCCAGCAGAACCCGCTTGGTCCGGCCGGCGTCGCCAACGGTGTCGGTGTCAACGGGG
The DNA here is from genome assembly GCF_029952525.1 of Saccharopolyspora ipomoeae. Classification (GTDB taxonomy): domain Bacteria; phylum Actinomycetota; class Actinomycetes; order Mycobacteriales; family Pseudonocardiaceae; genus Saccharopolyspora; species Saccharopolyspora ipomoeae. Next base: position 19,558 of record NZ_JASAOF010000039.1, on the reverse strand, counting down.
TCGGTTTCGAGGTCGCGGGCCTCGGGCGTGGTCGTCATGCCATCAAGGGTACGGATCCGCGACCCGCCGATCTGCCTCCGGTCGGTGCTCGCTGTCACTCCATCGAGGGGCGTATTCGTGCTCGTCCGGTCGCCGCCGCCACCCCGGTCCGGGATCACATTCCGGCCCTGAAGTGATGGCTTGGCGACCGCTTCTGGGGCAGGCTGGGCCCATGTCAGAGTTCCCCCTGCCGGTGCGGGTGGCGGCCGGTCTGGCCGCGACCGCCGTCGAACAGGCCCGCGCGCTGCCCGCGACGCTGCTCGGCCTGCCCGTGACCGTGGCCAGCCAGACGCTGCAGGCGTCGATGCGGGTCCAGCAGCACATCACCGAACTCGCGATCAAGGGCGACGAGGCGCTGTCGGTGCTGCGCACGCCCGAGGAAGAGCCGGAGTGGGCCGTCTTCGACGAGGACACCGCCCCGGAGCCCGCCCCGGAACCCGCGGCGGAGCCGCAGGAGAACTCGCTGATCGCCGACTACGACGCGCTGAGCCTGCCCCAGCTGCGCGGTCGCCTACGCTCGTTCACCGAGGACGATCTCACCCGACTGCTCGCCCACGAGGAGCGCACCGCCCAGCGCCCGGACTACCTCCGGATGCTGCGCAACCGCCTCACCCGCCTGCGCGAGCAGTAGCGAGCGACGAAGTCGCTCTCTCCTCCACCACCCTCGCCACTCGCACCGCCGCGGGTTCTCAGCGGTCCTCTGGTGAGGACAGCCGCAGCGCCGCGTATCGACATACTCAAGTCGCGGATCCCGGAGCCAGAGGTCCGCTGAGGTTCCGCTACTTGCACCGCCAAGCAGAATGAGCCTGGAAAACAATCTTCGACGAGGAGGAACGCTGACTTCGCCCACCAGCGCCGAGGAGCCGTGGCCGGTTCGGACCGTGGCGCGCAAGATCGCCGACTGGATCAACCGGCTCGGCCAGATCTGGGTCGAGGGGCAGATCACCCAGATCTCGATGCGGCCCGGCGCCCAGACGGCGTTCCTGACCCTGCGCGACCCGTCCGCCGACGTGTCGCTGACGCTGACCTGCGCGTCGTCGCTGCTGCGCAAGATGGATCCGCCGCTGACCGACGGCAGCCGCGTCGTGGTGCACGGCAAGCCGACGTTCTTCGTCGGCCGCGGCACGCTGAGCCTGCGGGTCGACGAGATCCGGGCCGTCGGCATCGGTGAGCTGCTCGCGCGCATCGAACGGCTGCGCCAGCTGCTCAAGGCCGAGGGACTGTTCGACCCGAGGCGCAAGCGGCCGCTGCCGTTCCTGCCGAACCGGGTCGGGCTGATCACCGGCCGGGCCTCGGCCGCCGAGCACGACGTGCTCACCAACGCGCAGCTGCGCTGGCCCAACGTGCAGTTCGAGGTCCGCAACGTCGCGGTGCAGGGCACCAGCGCGGTGCCGCAGATCCTGCCCGCCCTCGAAGAGCTCGACCGGATGCCCGAGGTCGACGTGATCGTGCTGGCGCGCGGCGGCGGCAGCGTCGAGGACCTGCTGCCGTTCTCCGACGAGGCGCTGTGCCGGGCGGTGGCGGCCTGCACGACCCCGGTGGTCAGCGCGATCGGGCACGAACCGGACTCGCCGCTGCTCGACCACGTCGCCGATGTGCGCTGTTCCACACCGACCGGTGCGGGCAAGCGCGTGGTGCCCGACGTCGCCGAGGAGAGCCAGCGCATCGGGCAGCTCCGCGACCGGGCGCGACGGGCGCTGCACGGGTGGGTGGATCGCGAGCGCAGGCTGCTCGACCAGCTGCGCAGCCGTCCGGCGCTGGCCGATCCGCACAAGCCGCTGCAGCAGCGCGCCGAGCAGGTCGCGCAGCTGCGCGACCGCTCGCGGCGGGCGATGAGCGCGGTCCTCACGGCGGAGGGACATGCGCTGAGCGCAACTCGATCACGCTTGACGACCTTGGGACCTGCGGCCACTCTGGCTCGTGGATACGCGATCGTGCAGCGCATCGAGGACACCGACGAGGTCGACGGCGTGCTGCGCTCCGTCGACGACGCGCCCGCGGGCACCCGGCTGCGGGTGCGGGTCGCCGACGGCGCGGTCCACGCCGTCGTACCTGACTGACCAAGGACTTCCACGTGCACCCGAAGCAGGAGCCCTCGTTCCTCCCCCTCACCGTGGGCGCGGCGCGCAGCCGAGAACGGGCGGGCGAGGTCCGGCGCTGCGCCGAGAGCGCCGACGTCACGGCCGCGTGCACGTGGGAGGCGCTGCTCGGCGGGTGCGACTCGGCCGACCGCAAGGACCTGCCCGGGCGGCTGCGCGCCCTGATCGACGCGACCTCCGACTACGTCGGCCCCGCCTGGTGGGAGGCGTCGGCCCACCGACGTAGGGTCGCGGAGGCCCAGCTGCGCATCAACGACGCGGTGCGCGAGGGCGACGGTGCCGAGTTCGCGGAGGCGTTCGTCGGCTACGACCAGGCGATCGCCACCGCGGTGGTGTCCGTGCGAGCGAATGTGGAGAGCCCTGCCCCGTGACCGAGAACCAGCCCGACGAGCACTTCGACCCCGTCGCCGAGCACCCGGAGGTCGCCGAGCTCGGCTACGAGGCCGCCCGCGACCAGCTGGCGGAGGTCGTCAAGCAGCTGGAGGCCGGTGGCCTGTCGCTGGAGGACTCGCTGGCCCTGTGGGAGAAGGGCGAAGCCCTGGCCGCGGTCTGCGAACGTCACCTCGCCGGGGCCCGGGAGCGCGTGGACCGCGCCCTGGCCAGCGTCGAGGACGAGTCCTGACTCAGCTGGTCCGAGCCGTCATGAGCCGATCTCGGGGCCGGTCAGGGCGGCTTCGGCGAGGGTCGTGAACTCGGCTTCGGTGGCGTTGCCGGTGATGAGCAGGCGGACCCCGTCGCGCTCGCTCACCCACGCCTGCTCGTCGCGAACGCCCTGGTAGCGGATCCACTGGCGACCGCCGGCCTCGGTCGTGCCGAGCGCGTGCGGCGGCTGCCGCGTCTCACCGGTGACGAGTTCCTCCTCGGCAGCGGTCGACTGGGCCAAGCGCAGGTAGCGGGCGTCGCCGGTCAGCCAGCCGACCCGGACGACCTCGGTGTGCGAGGGCAGCGTGGTGCTGTTGCTGGAGTTGGCGCGCCAGGTGTCGGGCAGCTGCGGGTCGACGATCGGGAAGTCCACCCCGGCCGCCGCGTCGCGCAGCTCGGCGGGAACGTCCACGGTGGGCACCGATCCGCTGTCCACGGTCGGGCCGCTCGGGGTGAACGAGCACTGCGTGAACAGCCCGGCGATGCCGAACGAGACCAGCACCAACGGCAGGATGGCGAAGATCATCGCCGACATCGTCCGCGGCGGGCGGGACGGAGCCGGTTGCTGGTTGCGGGGTTCAGCCACGACACCCATGCTCTCACCGGCGGCACCGCAGCTCACCGGGTAGGGCCGGAGGGAGTGGGCTGTCCCACGCGAACGATCCCCGAGCCCCGATGATCTGGGAAGATCGCAGCCAACATGCCTGGGCGCGGGGCGTTTTCCCGCCGGACTCGGGCGGTACCGACGATGCCTGACAACGGGGAGGCGCGATGACGCAACGACACCCGGAAGCACCCGACCGCAACCTGGCGATGGAACTCGTCCGCGTGACCGAGGCCGCCGCGATGGCGGGCGGCCGCTGGGTGGGGCGCGGCGACAAGAACGCGGGCGACGGCGCCGCGGTGGACGCCATGCGCAAGCTCATCGGCACGGTGTCGATGCGCGGCACGGTGGTCATCGGTGAGGGCGAGAAGGACGAAGCCCCGATGCTCTACAACGGCGAGGAGGTCGGCAACGGGGAAGGCCCCGAGGTCGACGTCGCCGTGGACCCCATCGACGGGACGACGCTGCTCAGCAAGGGCATGCCGAACGCGCTGGCGGTGCTGGCGGTGTCCGAGCGCGGCACCATGTTCGACCCGTCCGCGGTGTTCTACATGGAGAAGATGGCGGTCGGCCCCGAAGCCGCGGGCGTCATCGACATCAGCGCCCCGATCTCGGAGAACGTGCGCCGCGTCGCCAAGGCCAAGCAGGTCGACGTCGCCGACGTGACGGTGTGCGTGCTGGACCGGCCGCGGCACGAGCAGATCGTCAAGGAGGTCCGCGAGGCGGGCGCCCGCGTGCAGTTCATCTCCGACGGCGACGTGGCGGGCGCGATCGCGGCGGCCCGCCCGAACAGCGGCGTCGACATGCTGCTGGGCATCGGCGGCACGCCCGAGGGCATCATCGCCGCGTGCGCGCTGAAGTGCCTCGACGGTGAGATCCAGGGCCGGTTGTGGCCGCAGAACGACGAGGAGCGGGAGAAGCTGCGCGAGGCCGGGCACGACCCGAACCAGGTGCTGACCACGTCGGACCTGGTGCGCGGCGACAACATGTTCTTCGTGGCCACCGGCATCACCGACGGCGCGCTGCTGCGCGGCGTGCACTACCGCGCCGACCGCTGCACCACGCAGTCCATCGTGATGCGCTCGAAGTCGGGCACGACGCGCGTCGTCGACGCCTCGCACAAGCTCACCAAGCTGCGCGAGTACGCCGATGTGGACCTCGGCGAGGCTGACGAGTAGTCGCCTTCATCGGGAAAGGCGGCAAAAACCCCTGAACCGGTCTTGATCAGGGCGGTGACCTGCGGATTGTCCGCTGGTCACCGCCCTTTTCGCGCTCCGCCTACGACCTTCGTGGGTACGCCCGGGTGATCGGCGCCGTTAGCGTCAGCGGCCAGCCGGCCTTCGGAGCCGGGGAACCCCGGAGGATTCGACCCCCATGCGCATTCGTTCGGTTCTCATCTCCGCGGTCGCCGCGGTCAGCGCCGTGGGCGCGCTGAGCATGCCCGCGGTCGCGGCCGGTGACGACGTCGACCCGATGATCATCGGTGGTCACGACGCGACCGAGACCTACTCGTTCATGGTGTCCCTGCAGCAGCAGGGCGGACACATCTGCGGTGGCGCGCTGATCAAGCCGGACTGGGTGGTGACGGCCGCGCACTGCGTGCAGAGCGGCGGCGACTTCACGGTCCGCGTCGGCAGCAACGACAACACCACCGGCGGCGAGGAAGCCGCCGTGACCAAGACCGAGGTGCACCAGAGCGCCGACCTCGCGGTGCTGCAGCTGGACAAGCAGCTGACCGCCGCGCCGATCAAGATCGCCGCCGAGTCGGGTGCCACCGGCACGCCGAGCCGCATCATCGGCTGGGGCCAGACCTGCCCGGAGAGCGGCTGCGGCGAGGTCCCGTCGAACCTGCAGGAGCTCGACACCAGCATCGTCGACGACGCCGGCTGCACCGGCATCGACGGCGCGGGCGAGATCTGCACCGACAACCCGGGCGGCAACGCCGGTGCCTGCTACGGCGACTCGGGCGGCCCGCAGATCAAGGGCACCGAGGGCAACTGGGAGCTGATCGGCGCCACGAGCCGCTCCGGCAACGGTGACTCGACCTGCGCCACCGGCCCGTCGATCTACACCGACGTCCCGGCCTTCGCCGACTGGATCAACACCACCACCGGCGCCTGAAATCCACTGGCCTGAGCCAACGGCCTGAAATCCACTGGGCCTGAAATCCACTGGGCCTGACATCCACTGGGCCTGACATCCACTGGGCCTGATCCGTCCCCCGACACGGCACCCGGAGATCCCCACATCCCGGGTGCCGTTCCACGTCCGGGTCACCAGGTGACGGTTTTAGCCATAATTGACCGGACAAAAGGGACATTGATCATGGGTGATTATGGCTAAAACTGTCCTCTGGTGACGTTCGAGCCCTCAGCCGAGGTTCGACGAGTGGCCGGGGAAGAGGTGGGCGTCGGGGTTGAGCTCGACGGCGATGTTGTTCACCGCCGTGGCGGCCTCACCGAACCCGGTCGCGATGAGCTTCACCTTCCCCGGGTACGACGCGACGTCCCCTGCCGCGTAGACGCGGGCCCGGCTGGTGCGCATCGTGGTGTCGACCGGGATCGACCGCTTCTCCAGCTCCAGCCCCCAGCTCTCGATCGGCCCGAGGTCGGCGGTGAAGCCCAGCGCCGCGACCACGGTGTCGGCGGGCAGCACCCGCCGCTCGCCGCCGACGTCGATCTCCACCTCGCTGAGACCGCCGTCGTCGCCCCGGATCTCGGCGACCTCGGCGGGCACGATCAGCGGGACGCCGAGCTGCTCGACCTTGGTGACCAGCCCGGCGTGCGCGCGGAACCGGGTGCGGCGGTGCACCAGCGTCACGCTGCGCGCCACCGGCTGCAGCGCCAGCGCCCAGTCGAACGCGGAGTCCCCGCCGCCGACGACGACCACGTCGTGCCCGGTGTGCGCGGACAGCTCGGGGATGAAGTGCACGACTCCCCTGCCGGTCCACTCGTCCCCGGCGGGCAGCGGTCGCGGGGTGAACTCGCCGATCCCGGCGGTGATCAGCACCGCCCCGGCGCGCACCCGCTCGCCCTCGCCGACGTCGACCACCAGCCCGCCGTCCACATCGGACAGCGATACGGCCGGTCGCCCCAGCAGGTAGCGCGGGTCGTACTGCCCGGCCTGATCGACCAGAGCGGTGATCAGGTCGCGGCCGCGGATCTCGGGGAACCCCGCCACGTCGAAGATCATCTTCTCCGGGTACATCGCGGTCACCTGACCGCCGGGCTCGGGCAGCGCGTCCACCAGCGCCACCGACATCCCGCGGAACCCGGCGTAGTAGGCGGCGAACAGCCCCGTCGGGCCCGCGCCCACCACCAGCAAGTCGACCTCGTGCGCCATCTCGGCATCCCGTCGCCGGACCTGTGATACGGATCTCAGGCTAGTCGGCTCCGGGGCTGTTCAGCACGCCTGCTCCGATCAGCCCAATCCGCTGCGGCGCGCGGCGGTACCTGGTGCTGCACCTCACCCCTAACTTCGCCCGAAAGGGGATCAAGTCGGGGAGGGGAATCTCTGTGAAGAAGACGTCCGCGCTGCTCAGCGGCATCGCCGCGGTCGCGCTCAGCGCCGGTTTCGCACCGGCCGCGCAAGCCATCGACAACCCGGGTGCGCTGATCGTCGGCGGCCACGACGCCACCGAGTCCTACGAGTGGATGGCCTCGCTGCAGCGGGAGGGCTCGCACAGCTGCGGGGCCTCGCTCATCGACGAGAAGTGGGTGCTCACCGCCGCGCACTGCGTGGTCGACGCCAAGCCCGGCGACCTGTCGCTGCGCATCGGCAGCCCCACCTGGAGCAGCGGCGGCACCGAGGCCGGGGTGTCGCAGATCGTGGTCCACCCGAACTACGAGACCGAGACGCCCAACGGCGACATCGCGCTGCTCAAGCTCGACCAGTCGGTGCCGGAGACGCCGATCGAGCTGGCCGACTCCTCCGGCGAGGCGGGGACGCCGTCGCGGATCATCGGCTGGGGCGTGACCTGCCCGGTGCGCGGCTGCGGCCAGCCGCCGGAGCAGCTCCAGGAGCTGGAGACCACCGTCGCGCCCGACGCGGGATGCACCCTCAGCGGCATCGACGAGCCCACCGAGATCTGCACCTCCAGCAAGGAACTGCTGGCCAACGCCTGCTTCGGCGACTCCGGCGGCCCGCAGCTGGAGGGCACCCCGGGCGACTGGAAGCTCACCGGCGTGACCAGCCGGCTCGGCAGCCCGGTCCCGGTCTGCGGCACCGCGCCCTCGGTCTACACCGACGCCACCGCCTACTCGGACTGGATCTCCGAGACCATCGGCTGATCACCCACTCGCAGGGCCCCGTCCCGCTCGCGGGGCGGGGCCCTGTCAGATCAGCCACCTAGATCGTTCCAGAACGCCGTTTTCCCCCGGATGTCGCTGGTCAGTGGGGCGCGCCACGCTGACCCGAGCCGATGATCGGCGGGACACTCGAAGCATGGCTGAAACCCAATACCGGATCGAACACGACACGATGGGCGAGGTTCGGGTGCCCGCCGACGCCCTCTACCGGGCGCAGACCCAGCGGGCCGTCGAGAACTTCCCGATCTCCGGCCGGGGCCTGGAGCGCGCGCAGATCCGCGCGCTCGGCCTGCTCAAGGCAGCCACCGCCCGGGTCAACGGGCGGCTGGGCGTGCTCGACGCCGAGGTCGCCGAGGCCATCGCCCGCGCCGCCGACGAGGTCGCCGAGGGCGCGCACGACGACCACTTCCCGATCGACGTCTTCCAGACCGGCTCGGGCACCTCGTCGAACATGAACGCCAACGAGGTCATCGCGACCCTGGCCTCCCGCGCGCTCGGTCGCGACGTGCACCCGAACGACCACGTCAACGCCTCGCAGTCGTCGAACGACACGTTCCCGACGACGATCCACGTCGCCGCCACCGAGGCCGTGCTCACCGACGTCATCCCGGCGCTGGAGCACCTGGCCACCACCATCGAGCGCCGCGCGAAGGACTGGACCGAGGTCGTCAAGTCGGGCCGCACGCACCTGATGGACGCGGTGCCGATCACCCTCGCCCAGGAGGCCGGCGCCTGGGCCTCGCAGGTCCGCTACGGCGTCGAGCGGCTGCGCAGCGGCCTGCCGCGCCTGGGCGAGCTGCCCATCGGCGGCACCGCCGTGGGCTCCGGGCTCAACGCGCCGGAGGGCTTCGGCCAGGCCGTGGCCGAGGAGCTGGCGCGGGTGACCGACCTGCCGCTGACCGAGGCCCGCGACCACTTCGAGGCCCAGGCCGCGCAGGACTCCGTCGTGGAGACCTCCGGTCATCTGCGCACCGTGGCGGTCAGCCTCACCAAGATCGCCAACGACCTGCGCTGGCTGGGCTCCGGGCCGCGCACCGGTCTGGCCGAGCTGGCGCTGCCCGACCTGCAGCCGGGCTCGTCGATCATGCCGGGCAAGGTCAACCCGGTGATCCCGGAGGCGACGCTGCAGGTCGTCGCCCAGGTCATCGGCAACGACGCGGCGGTGGCGTTCGCCGGGTCGCAGGGCAACTTCCAGCTCAACGTGATGCTGCCGGTCATCGCCCGCAACGTGCTGGAGTCGGCGCGGCTGCTCTCGGCCGTCTCCCGGCTGCTGGCCGACAAGGTCTTCGCCGAGGTGCAGGTCAACACCGACCAGGCCCGCGCCTACGCCGAGGGCTCGCCGTCGATCGTCACCCCGCTCAACCGCCACATCGGCTACGAGGAAGCGGCGGCCGTGGCCAAGCAGGCCCTCAAGGAGCGCAAGACCATCCGCGAGGTCGTCCTCGAACGGGGCCACGTCGACAACGGCAAGCTCACCGTCGAGCAGCTCGACGAAGCCCTCGACGTCCTCCGCATGGCCAACGGCGGCTGAGCACCCGGCCGCTCGTCGGGGGATGTGCGCACCATGGGGGCATGGTGCTGTTCTCGGACGTCGTCGCGATCTCCTCGGAGGTCGCGGCGACGTCCTCGCGCAAGGCGAAGACCACCGCCCTCGCGGGAGTGCTCCGCCGGTTGGAGCCCGCGGAGGTCGCGACCGCGACGGCGCTGCTGGCCGGGGAACTGCCCGGCGGACGCGCCGGGGTCGGCTGGTCCACGCTCGCATCGCTGCAGGTCGCAGCGGCACCCGAACCGACCTTGGAAATCGGTGACGTGGCGGGCGCGATCGACGAGGTGCGCGCGATCAGCGGTTCCGGCTCCGGGCAGCGGCGGACCGACGCGCTCACCGGACTCCTGGGCCTGGCCACCGAGGCCGAGCAGCGGTTCCTCGTCCGCCTATTCGGCGGCGAGCTGCGGCAGGGCGCGCTGGAAGGCGTGATGATCGAGGCCGTCGCCGCCGCGGCCGAGGTCCCGACCGGATCCGTGCGCCGCGCGTTCATGCTCTCCGGCAGGCTCCCGGCGACCGCGGAGGCCGCGCTCAGCGGCGGTGAGCCCGCGCTCGCCGAGTTCCACCTGGAGCTGGGCCGCCCGATCCGGCCGATGCTGGCCTCCCCGGCCGAGACGCTCGACACCGCGCTGGACGAGTTCACCGAGTGCAGCGTCGAGTACAAGCTCGACGGCGCCCGCATCCAGGTGCACCGCGACGGCGACGAGGTGCACGTCTACACCCGCACGCTGCGCGAGATCACCCGCAACGTCGGCGAGCTCGTCGCGCTGGTGCGCGGGCTGGACTGCCGCTCGGTGGTGCTCGACGGCGAGACCCTGGCCCTCGACGACGCCGGACGTCCGCGCCCCTTCCAGGAGACGATGGCCCGCTTCGGCGCCCAGGAGCAGCGCGACGAGCTGCTGCACCCGTACTTCTTCGACTGCCTGCACCTCGACGGCACCGACCTGCTCGACCTCCCGCTGCGCGACCGACTGAAGGCGTTGTCGCAGGTCGCGGCCGCGCACCGGATTCCCGGGGTCCTCTCCCCCGCCCCGGACGACGCCGCCGCGCTGTTCGAGGAGGCGCTGGCCCGCGGCCACGAGGGCGTCGTGATCAAGGACCTCTCCTCGCCGTACGCGGCGGGCAGGCGCGGCAAGGCGTGGCGCAAGGTCAAACCCGAGCACACCCTCGACCTGGTCGTGCTCGCCGCCGAGCGGGGCCACGGCCGCCGCAGCGGCTACCTGTCCAACCTGCACCTGGGCGCCCGCGACCCCGACGGCGGACCGCCGATCATGGTCGGCAAGACCTTCAAGGGCCTCACCGACGAGCTGCTGACCTGGCAGACCGCCGAGTTCCAGCGGCGCGCCACCGGCGACGACGGCTGGACCGTGCACGTCGTCCCGGAGCTGGTGGTGGAGATCGAGCTCGACGGGGTGCAGACCAGCAGCCGCTACCCCGGCGGCGTCGCGCTGCGCTTCGCCAGGGTGCTGCGCTACCGCCCGGACAAGGACGCCGCCGAAGCCGACACCATCGAGGCGGTTCGCGGCATGCTCCGCGGCGGGTGAGATCCTGGGCCGCATGAGCAGCGAGGACTTCGAGAGTTCGATCAACATCGGCCCGGGCACCATCGACCCGCGCGACTTCCAGCAGCGCTCGGCCGCGGTCGAGCTGGAGCACTACGTCGCCGTGCTGCTGCTGGAGTCGGAGTCCGAGGGCCAACCGCCGCTCTACGAGGAGTCGTTCGTGCTGCTCACCGCCGAGTCCGCGGAGGAGGCGGCCGAGAAGGCCCAGGAGTGCGGCAAGCAGCAGGAGTCGTCCTACGAGGACGAGAACCACCGCCCGGTGACCTGGAAGCTCAAGCAGGTCGTCGAGGTCAAGCCCCTCGAAGACGCCACCTTCGACGACGGCTCCGAGCTCTACAGCCGCTTCTTCCGCAACCACGACGCCTACCGCTCCCTCGACACCCTCACCGAGGACGACGCCTGAGCCACGTCGTACCCGCAGCGCGGCGGTTGCCCGTATCGTGGTGAGACGTGCAGTTCTTGAACGGGCAAGAGCCCTCTACCGACCTGACCTACGACGACGTCTTCCTGGCGCCCCGGCGCTCGGGGGTCGAGTCGCGCTTCGACGTCGACCTGGCCACCAGTGACGGCACCGGCGCGACGCTGCCGATCGTGGTCGCGAACATGACCGCCGTGGCCGGCAGGCGGATGGCCGAGACCGTCGCGCGGCGCGGCGGCCTGGTGGTCCTGCCGCAGGACGTCGACACCAGCGCCGTCGCCGAGATCGTGTCCTGGGTGAAGACCCGGCACCCGCTGTGGGACACGCCGCTGGCGCTGCACTCCGACGACGCGGTCGCCGACGCCCTCAACCTGCTCCCCAAGCGCGCGCACGGCGCGCTGGTGGTGGTCGACGACGAGGACAAGCCGCTCGGCGTCGTCGACGAGGCCGCCTGCACCGGCGTCGACCGGTTCGCCCGGGTCGGCGAGGTCGCCGACGCCCACCCGGTGGTGCTGCCGCTGGAGACCGACTCCCGCGAGGTCTTCGAGCAGCTGCACAAGCAGGGCCGCACCGTGGCGATCGCCGTCGACGCCGACGGCCGGCTCGCCGGGATCATGACCAAGAAGGGCGCCCTCCGCGCCGCGATCTACACCCCCGCGCTCGACGCCGAGGGACGGCTCCGGGTCGCCGCCGCGGTCGGCGTGAACGGCGACGTCGCCGCCAAGGCCTCCGCGCTGCTCGACGCCGGGGTGGACACGCTGGTCGTCGACACCGCGCACGGCCACCAGGAGAAGATGATCGCCGCGCTCAAGGCCGTGCGCTCCGCGAGCCCGACCGTTCCGGTCGTCGCGGGCAACGTGGTGACCGCCGAAGGCGTGCGGGACCTGATCGACGCCGGTGCCGACGTCGTCAAGGTCGGCGTCGGGCCTGGCGCGATGTGCACGACCCGGATGATGACCGGTGTCGGCCGCCCGCAGTTCTCCGCCGTCGCCGAGTGCGCCGCCGAGGCGCGCAGGCTCGGCAAGCACGTGTGGGCCGACGGCGGCGTCCGCCACCCGCGCGACGTGGCGCTGGCGCTGGCCGCCGGTGCGTCGTCGGTGATGGTCGGCTCCTGGTTCGCCGGGACCTACGAGTCCCCCGGCGACCTGCAGCGCGACGAGCACGGCCGCGCCTACAAGGAGTCCTTCGGCATGGCCTCCAAGCGCGCCGTCTCGGCCCGGACCCGCACCGACAGCCCCTACGACCAGGCCCGCAAGGCCCTGTTCGAGGAGGGCATCTCCAGCTCCCGGATGCGGATCGACCCGCAGAACCCGGGCGTCGAGGACCTCCTGGACCAGATCACCTCGGGCGTGCGCTCCTCCTGCACCTACGCAGGCGCGCACACCCTCGCGGAGTTCCACGAGCGAGCCCTCGTCGGCATCCAGTCCGCCGCGGGCTTCGCCGAGGGCCGCCCCCTGCCGTCCGGCTGGTGACGACCCGCGCGCTCGGGAGGGCGCCTTCTCCTGCGAAGGCGCCCTCCTCGCGCGTCAGGGGGTGTGCTCGCCCTCCAGGAGCTCGGTGACCAGGGCCGCGATCGGGCTGCGCTCCGATCGGGTCAGGGTCACGTGGGCGAACAGCGGGTGGCCCTTGAGCTTCTCGATGACCGCCGCGATGCCGTCGTGCCGACCGACCCGCAGGTTGTCCCGCTGCGCGACGTCGTGGGTGAGCACCACCCGCGAGTTCGAGCCGAGCCGCGAGAGCACCGTCAGCAGCACGTTGCGCTCCAGCGACTGGGCCTCGTCGACGATGACGAAGGCGTCGTGCAGCGACCGGCCGCGGATGTGGGTCAGCGGCAGCACCTCCAGCATGCCGCGGTCCATGACCTCTTCCAGCACGTTCTCGCTGGCGTGCGCGCCGAGCGTGTCGAAGACGGCCTGCGCCCACGGCGCCATCTTCTCGCCCTCGGTGCCCGGGAGGTAGCCGAGCTCCTGCCCGCCGACGGCGTAGACCGGCCGGAACACCACGACCTTGCGGTGCTGCTGCCGTTCCAGGACCGACTCCAGCCCCGCGCACAGCGCGAGCGCCGACTTGCCGGTACCGGCTCGACCGCCGAGCGAGATGATCCCGACCTCGGGGTCCATCAGCAGCTCCAGCGCGATCCGCTGCTCCGCGGACCGGCCGTGCAGGCCGAACACCTCGCGATCACCGCGCACCAGCTTGACCTGCTTGTCCGCGGTGACCCGACCGAGCGCGCTCTGCTGACCGGCCAGCACCCGGACTCCGGTGTTCGGCGGCAGGTCCCTGGTCTCCTCCAGGTCGGCGATGCCGTCCTTGAACAGGGAGTCCACCGACTCCGAACCGACGTCGATGTCCGCCATGCCGCTCCAGCCCGACGACACGACGTCCTGCGCGCGGTACTCCTCGGCGGCCAGGTTCACCGACGCGGCCTTGACCCGCAGCGGCATGTCCTTGGTGACCAGCACGACCTCGCGGCCCTCGGCGGCGAGGTTGAGCGAGCACGCCAGGATGCGGGAGTCGTTGGAGTCCGTGCGGAAGCCCGGCGGGAGCACCGACGGGTCGGAGTGGTTCAACTCCACGTGGACGTGGCCGCCCTCGGGGTTGACCAGCACCGGGTGGTCCAGTCTGCCGTGCTCCACCCGCAGGTCGTCGAGCACGCGCAGGGCCTCGCGGGCGAACCAGCCGAGTTCGGGGTGGTGGCGCTTCCCCTCCAACTCGGAGATGACCACCACCGGGAGCACCACGTCGTGCTCGGCGAACCGGGCCATCGCCCACGGGTCGGACAGCAGGACCGAAGTGTCCAGGACGTAGGTGCGGACCTCGAAGTCACCGCCAGGTGCGGCGGTGCGCGCGGGCTCGTCGCTGCGGACGGCGCTGTGCGCCTGAGGCTGGGAACGTCGTGCGGTCACGGCTACTCCCTCGCGGACGTGCCGAACACGCCCGCTCGTCGGTGGGCCGGGCCTGCCCCCGTCGTGCTCCGGCTGGACCGTCCGGTCCACCGGCCGCGCGAGGGCCGGGCACCGACCCCCTCCGCGACCAAGGTGGACGTGTGAACGTCCCTCCAGCCAACAGCCACGATCAGGGCCTCCCGGACGGGCCGCGTTCGGACGTGCAAGGCAACGGCCCGTCACCGCGAACGCTACCTGCGTGATCGCATTTCGGCAGACAGCCACTTAGGTGATTCGAACCATTCCCGCGCTCACCGCGCGCGACTAGCCCTTTTTCGCAGGTCAGGAGGTTAATAGCAGGTGTCCAGACGATTCGTCAGCAGGTCAGGAGGCGTACGTCGACCCGGACGAGATCGAACGGAATTCAACACTCCCGGTGAAGACCGCTGCTCTTTTCGGGTGAACTTCCGGGCTGCCCGCGCGCCGCAGCTCGCGCTCCGGCGTCCGCTGGTGCAGCACGTCGTCAAGCGATCGGCGGTAACGATCAGTGCTCGATGTTCCGTCCGGGCGGTATTCCGACAACGTCTCCGGGCGATCCATACCTCAACGCGCGCCGTGATCAACGGCCACCCGAACGGCGGACGGAATTGCCGCATTCCCGATTGCCCGGAAAGCGCTCGCGCTTGTCGGCGAAAAACCGCGAACACCTGAGGGATCAGTCCGTCAATACACACAATGGTGTTACCCGAGTGTCGCATTACCAGACCCCTGGATACGTTTCGAACCAGGTGCTTCACTCGCTTCGGAATTCACTCCTCGGGGCAGAAGCACGCACTTGCTCAACTCATCTGACCAAGGAGCAAAGCTGTGCTGAAGAAAGCAGTGATTGTCGCCGGCGCCGCTGCTGGCCTGCTCGCCCTGGCCCCGATGGCCAACGCCGACAGCTCGGACAACGACGGCGTCAACATCCTGAACGACAACAACGTCAGCGCCGTTCCGGTGCAGCTGTGCGGCAACAACGTCGCCGCGCTGGGTGCCGTCGTCCCGATCGCCTCGCCGAACTCCAGCGAGTGCGTGAACGCGCCGATCGTGGACCACCCGAGCGGGTACTGAGGCCCCATCGCGTCGAGGAGGAGCGCCGGGAACGATCCCGGCGCTCCTTTTTCGCGTCCGGCCATTCGCGTTCTACCAGGGCGGAAAGAATTCGCGTTCACACAATGGTGTTACGGAATTTGGGCGAACCGCACGTTCGCTGTAGTTTGCGACCGGAACACATCGCGGTCGGCTCGCCGACCCGGACTTTGTACAGAGTCCGCTGGTGTGAACTCCGAATCCCGCGGAATTCCTAGAGGAGAGTGACCCAAGTGCTGAAGAAGGCTGCGATTGTCGCCGGTGCCGCCGCCGGTCTCCTGGCCCTGGCGCCCGTCGCCAACGCCGACAGCTCGGACAACGACGGCGTGAACCTGCTCAACGACAACAACCTCAGCGTCCTGCCGGTGCAGGCCTGCGGTAACAACGTCGCGGTGCTGGGCGCGGTCGTCCCGCTGCTGTCGCCGCAGAGCAGCGAGTGCGTCAACGCCCCGATCGTGGACCACCCGTCCGCCTGATCGAGCTGATCGCATGGGAGAAGGCCAGGTCGTCATCGACCTGGCCTTCTCGCTTTCCCAGGGCCTTCTCGCTTTCCCAGGGCCTTCTCGCTGCCCCGGGGCCTTCTCGCTGTCCCGGGAGCGTCAGCGCCCCAGGCGGCGGTGCCGGACCGCGTAGTCGCGCAGCGCGCGCAGGAAGTCGATCCGCCGGAACTCCGGCCAGTAGGCCTCGGTGAACCAGAACTCCGAGTGCGCCGACTGCCACAGCATGAACCCGGACAACCGCTGCTCGCCCGAGGTGCGGATGAGCAGGTCGGGGTCCGGCTGGCCCGAGGTGTAGAGGTGCTCGGCGATGTGGTCGACCGTGAGGACCTCGGCGAGCTCCTCGATGGTCGTGCCCGCCTCGGCGTGCTGCTGGAGCAGCTTGCGGACGGCGTCGGCGATCTCCCGCCTGCCGCCGTAGCCGACGGCCACGTTGACCTGCATCCCCGTCCGGCCCTCGGTGCGCAGCGCACCCGCGGTCAGCCGCGCGGCCGTCTCGGTGGGCAGCACGTCCAGCGCGCCCACGATCCGCACCCGCCACGACTGGCCCGGGCTGGTGAGCTCGTCGACCACCCCGGCGATGATCTCCATCAGGGCGTTGAGCTCGTCCTCGCTGCGGTTGAGGTTGTCGGTCGACAGCAGCCACAGGGTGGCCACCTCGACCTGAGCCTCCTCGCACCAGCCGAGCATCTCGGCGATCTTGCGCGCGCCCGCCCGGTGCCCGTGCGCCGCGTCCAGACCGGCTTCCTTGGCCCATCTGCGATTGCCGTCCAGGATGACGCCGACGTGCCGCGGATGCTGCAGTCCGTCGAGCTTCCGGCTGAGCCGTCGCTCGTAGACCGAGTACATGAGTTCTTTCAACCGAACCTTGAGCGCCACGCCAGATGAGACTACGCGGATGCCGATGACCATCGGCGCCGAGCCCAAGCGGCGCAACCACCTTCTTCTTCCGCCACCCGAGCGACCGGCACAGCCGCGCAGCCGGACCGCGGAACGGGTTGCTTGCAACGGAGGTCACAGCGAGCGAAACCTACGGTCCCGTAACCTTTGTTGCGTGACCAAGGCCCTCTCATCTCGCGTCCCTTCGGCATTCGTGAAACCTCGGATGCGCGGCTGGATCCACTTCTGGTCGTTGCTGGCGTTCTTCGCCGCCGGGGCCACGCTGATCTCGCTGGCCGCCTCGACCGTGTCCGCGCAGGCCGCGCTGGGTACCTCGATCTACTCGGTGACCGTGCTCGGGCTGTTCGGCGTGAGCGCGCTCTACCACCGCAAGACCTGGAAGTCGGTCGGCGCGCGCACCTGGATGCGCCGGCTCGACCACTCGATGATCTTCCTGTTCATCGCCGGCACCTACACGCCGCTGGCGATGATCGCGATGCAGCCCACGACCGGCGCGGTCGTGCTCGCCGTGGTGTGGACGGGCGCGCTCGGCGGCGTGATCCTCAAGCTGGCCTGGCCGAACGCGCCGCGCTGGGTCGGCGTCCCGGTCTACATCGCGCTGGGCTGGGTGGCCGTGTTCGTGCTGCCGGACCTGCTGGAGAACGCCGGCGTCGCGGTGCTCGTGCTGCTCATCGTGGGCGGCGCGCTGTACACGGCCGGCGCGATCTTCTACGCGACCCGCTGGCCGGACCCGTGGCCCAAGACCTTCGGCTACCACGAGTTCTTCCACTCGACGGTCACCGCGGCGGCCGTCTGCCACCACGTGGCGATCTGGCTCGCGCTCTACGCCTGAGCGAGGTTCCCGGCGAGGTCGTCGGGGCTGGTGACGGGGCGGTCGCAGACGTAGCCGCGGCACACGTAGGCGGCCGCCGAGCCGTCGACCAGGGGGCGGTCGGTCAGGAGGGGGACTCCGGCCGCTTCCGGGGCGGAGCCGACGACGACCGCGCCGCCGGGCGCCCGGCGGTGGACCACCGCCAGCAGCTCGGCCCGCGCGGCCGCGTCCGGGCCGACCACGGCGACCTGCAGCGGGCCCTGCGCGCGGGCCTCGGCCGCCGTCAGCCAGTGCCCGGCGAAGCGCGGGGCGCGCTGGGCCAGCAGTCCAGCGCGCGACAGCCCCTGCTCCGCGGCGGCGCGGTAGCGGCTCGTGCTCTCCGGCCCGACCAGCGCTGACGCCGTCAGCAGCGCGGAGGTCAGCGCGGCGGCACCCGACGGGCTGGCGTTGTCGGTGGGGTCCGACGGCCTGCGCACCAGCGCCTCGGCATCGGCGGCGGTGTCGTGGAACGCGCCGGGGTGCTCGGCGTCGGCGAACTGCTCCAGCGCGACGTCGAGCAGCTCGCACGCGGCGGTCAGCCAGCGCGGGTCGGCGGTGGCCTGGTGCAACGACAGCAACCCGTCGGCGAAGCAGGCGTAGTCCTCCAGCACCCCGGCGGCCGTGCCGGCGACGCCGTTGCGGGAGGTCCGCAGCAGCCTGCCGTCGACCCGGTGGGTGGCCAGCAGCAGCTCGGCGGCACCGGCGGCGGCCTCGACCCAGGACGGCTCCTCCAGGGCGGACGCGGCCTCCACCAGGGCGGTGATGGCCAGCCCGTTCCAGGCGGTGACGACCTTGTCGTCCTCGCCCGGCTGCGGGCGCTGCTCGCGGGCCGCCAGCAGGCGGTCCCGCACGTGCGCCCAGCGCTCCGGGTCGTCGGGGTCGCGCGGCAGCTGCAACGTCGACGCGCCCTCCTCGAAGGTGCCGTCGGGGGTGACGACCAGCAGCGACGCCGCCCAATCGCCGTCGGAGGACCCCAGCACCTCGCGCAGCTGCTCCGGCGTCCACACGTAGGTCAGGCCCTCGACGCCATCGGTGTCGGCGTCGAGCGAGGCGGCGAACCCGCCCTCGGGGGTGCGCAGGTCGCGGAGCATGAATCCCGCGGTCTCGCGGGCGACGCGGGCGGCGAGCTCGTCGCCGAGCCTGCCCAGGTGCGCGTAGGCGCGCAGCAGCAGGGCGTTGTCGTAGAGCATCTTCTCGAAGTGCGGCACGACCCAGGCGGCGTCGACGCTGTAGCGCGCGAACCCGCCCGCGAGCTGGTCGTAGAGGCCGCCGCGCGCCATCGCCGAGCAGCAGTCGCGCGCCAGCTCCAGGGCTTGCGCCGAGCCGGTGCGCTCGTGGTGGCGCAGCAGGAACTCCAGCACCATCGACGGCGGGAACTTCGGCGCACCGCCGAAGCCGCCGTGATCGCCGTCGGCCTCGGCCCGCAACCGGCCGACGGCGCCGGTGAGCACCTCGTCGTCGAGGATCGTCTCGGGCAGCGGCGAGCGCTGGGCGCTGAGCTGCTCGACGATGCGGGTCGCCGAGGCCCGGACCTCATCACCCCGGTTCTCCCATGCCTGCGCGACGGCGGCGAGCAGCTGCGGGAACGACGGCATCCCCGGCATCGGTTCCGCCGGGTAGTAGGTGCCGCAGTGGAACGGTTCGCCGTCGGACGTGAGGAAGCAGGTCATGGGCCAGCCGCCCTGGCCGGTCATGGCCTGGGTGGCCTCCATGTAGACGGCGTCGATGTCCGGGCGTTCCTCCCGGTCGACCTTGATGTTGACGAAGTGCTCGTTCATCAGCCGCGCGGTGTCGTCGTCCTCGAAGGACTCGTGGGCCATCACGTGGCACCAGTGGCAGGCCGCGTAGCCGATCGACAGCAGCACCGGCACGTTCCGGCGGCGCGCTTCGGCGAACGCCTCCGGGCACCACGGCCACCAGTCGACCGGGTTGTCGGCGTGCTGCAGGAGGTAGGGACTCGTCGCGTCCGCAAGCCGGTTCGCCATGCCCCCAGCCTCCCATCCGGATCTTTCCGACGCACCGGTGAGGGACTGGTCCCGTCTCGTGCGTGGGGGGCGAAGTTCTCATGAGAACTTCGCCCC
>NZ_JASAOF010000038.1 GCF_029952525.1 Saccharopolyspora ipomoeae | reverse complement strand
TGGCTCCGGGATCCGAGGCTTGTGTATGCCAATACACGGCACGTCGGCTGTCCTCACCAGAAGACGTCTGAGAACCCGCGGCGGTGCCGGTTGCGAGGGTGGGTACCGAGAAACCGGCTTCGCCGGTTGCCTGACGGTGGTTGGTTCGTTTCGTCTTCTCCGTCGCTATGGCTGTGTTCCGCATAGGTGGTAGACCCAGCCGTTCTCCTCCGTGTAGTGGAGCTCGTACTGGGTTTCGATCTTGGGGCCGTCGTGCAGGTGGATGTGCTTGAGGAGGCGGCCCGCGACCGCTTCGTGGTCGCGCAGGTCCTGGACCCTGCCGTCCAGGGGCCCGCCGACGAAGCGCACGTTCTGGGTCGACATGGTGCCGCTCCTTCCTCCCGTTGCGAGGGCCTCCCCCATGGTCGCTGATCACCCGGGTCTTCCACCAGCGACGACACCGATGTGGAGGAAGCGCCCGCCACTCGCACCCCGGGTGCCCCGCGTCCGTGGTGGCCAGGGACGATGGGGGCACGATGAAGCTCACCGACCAGCTCCCCGAGCCCACCGCGGCCGACCCCGATCCCGACGCTCTGTTCGAGGCGTTCGTCGAATGGACGCTGTCGTTGGGCATCGAGCTCTACCCGGCGCAGGAAGAAGCGCTGATGGAGGTCGTGACCGGCGCCAACGTGATCCTGTCGACCCCCACCGGGTCCGGGAAGAGCATGGTGGCCACGGGCGCGCACTTCACCGCCCTGGCCGAGGGCAAGCGCAGCTTCTACACCGCGCCTATCAAGGCGCTGGTCTCGGAGAAGTTCTTCAGCCTCGTCGACGTCTTCGGCGCCGAGAACGTCGGCATGATGACCGGCGACTCCAGCGTCAACGCCGACGCGCCCATCATCTGCTGCACCGCGGAGATCCTGGCCAACATCGCCCTGCGCGACGGCGCCGACGCCGACGTCGACCAGGTCGTGATGGACGAGTTCCACTTCTACGCCGAACCCGACCGCGGCTGGGCCTGGCAGGTGCCGATCCTGGAGCTGCCGCGCGCCCAGTTCGTGCTCATGTCGGCCACGCTCGGCGACGTCAGCAGCTTCGAGGAGGACCTGACCCGCCGCACCGGGCGCAGCACCGCGGTCGTCACCTCCGCCGAGCGCCCGATCCCGCTGAACTTCCGCTACGCCAAGACCCCGCTGCACGAGACCATCGAGGAACTCCTCTCGGGTCAGCAGGCCCCGGTCTACGTCGTGCACTTCAACCAGGCCGCCGCGCTGGAGCAGGCGCAGGCGCTGATGAGCGTCAAGGTCGCCTCCCGCGAGCAACGCGACGCCATCGCCGACGCGCTCGGCGACTTCCGCTTCACTGCGGGCTTCGGCAAGACCCTGTCGCGGCTGGTGCGGCACGGCATCGGCGTGCACCACGCGGGGATGCTGCCCAAGTACCGGCGGCTCGTCGAGCAGCTGGCGCAGGCCGGGCTGCTCAAGATCATCTGCGGGACGGACACGCTCGGCGTGGGCATCAACGTGCCGATCCGCACCGTGCTCATCACCGGCCTGACCAAGTACGACGGCGTGCGCACCCGGCACCTCAAGGCGCGCGAGTTCCACCAGATCGCCGGCCGCGCCGGTCGCGCCGGCTACGACACCGCCGGGTTCGTGGTGGTGCAGGCGCCCGAGCACGAGATCGAGAACGAGCGGGCGCTGGCCAAGGCCGGGGACGACCCGAAGAAGAAGCGCAAGCTGGTGCGCAAGAAGGCCCCCGAGGGCTTCGTGTCCTGGAGCGAGAAGACCTTCGAGAAGCTGGTCGAGGCCGAACCCGAGCCGCTGCGCTCCAGCTTCACCGTCAGCCACTCGATGCTGCTCAACGTCATCAACCGAGCCGGTGACGCGTTCACGGCGATGCGGCACCTGCTGGAGGACAACCACGAGGACCGCGCGAGCCAGCGCAAGCACATCCTGCGCGCGATCGCGATCTACCGGGCGCTGCGGGCCGCCGACGTCGTCGAGCAGCTCGACGCCCCCGACGACCAGGGCCGCAGGGTGCGGGTGACGGTGGACCTGCAGTTCGACTTCGCGCTCAACCAGCCGCTGTCACCGTTCGCGCTGGCCGCCATCGAACTGCTCGACACCGAGTCCCCGAGCTACGCGCTCGACGTGCTCAGCGTCATCGAGTCCACACTGGACAACCCGAGGCAGGTGCTCTCGCAGCAGCAGTTCAAGGCCCGGGGCGAGGCCGTCGCGCAGATGAAGGCCGACGGCATCGAGTACGACGAGCGCATGGAGCTGCTGGAGGACATCACCCACCCCAAGCCGCTCGAAGAGCTCCTCGAAGCCGCCTACGAGACCTACCGCAAGGGCCACCCGTGGGTCGCCGAGCACGAGCTGTCGCCGAAGTCGGTGGCGCGCGACATGTACGAGCGGGCGATGAACTTCGTCGAGTTCGTCAACCACTACGGCCTCGCCCGCTCCGAGGGCCTCGTGCTGCGCTACCTCGCCGACGTCTACAAGGCGCTGCGGCACACCGTGCCCGACGACGCCAAGACCGAGGAGCTCACCGACATCATCGAGTGGCTGGGCGAGCTGGTCCGCCAGGTCGACTCCAGCCTCCTCGACGAGTGGGAGAAGCTGCGCCACCCCGGCGCCGACCCCGCCCAGGCCGCACCGGCCGAGCCGGAGCGGGTCACCCGCAACGTGCGCGCGTTCCGGGTGCAGGTGCGCAACGCGCTGTTCCGCCGCGTCGAGCTGGCCGCGCTGCGCCGCTACGAGCAGCTCGGCGAGCTCGACGGCGAGGACGGCTGGGACGCCGACGCCTGGGCCGACGCGCTCGACGACTACTACGACGAGCACGACGAGATCGGCACCGGCCCGGACGCGCGCGGCCCGCAGCTGCTGATGATCACCGAGGAGTCCGATCGCTGGCTGGTGCGGCAGATCTTCGCCGACCCGGCCGAGGACCACGACTGGGGCATCAGCGCCGAGGTCGACCTCGCCGCCTCCGACGAGGAGGGCCACGCGGTCCTGCGGGTCACCGACGTCGGCCAGCTCTGACCTCCCGACGCGCTGCGGGGGCCGCCGGATCGCCCTACGATCCCGGCGAGATCATCCCCGAGCGCTGAAGGAGCCCGGTCATGCCGCAGACCGTCGTCGTCGGAGTGGACGGATCGGAGGAGTCGGTGCACGCGCTGCGCTGGGCCGCCGAGCACGTGCGGCAGGTGGGCGGCCTGCTGCACGCGATCACCGTCTGGCACCAGCCCGTGCAGTTCGGCTACCACCTCACCAGCACCGACGCCGAGCTGCAGAAGCAGGGGCAGGAGGCGCTGGACGGGGCGCTGGCGCGGGTCAAGCCCGACTTCCCGAGCGTCGACATCCGGTCGAAGCTGATCCGCGGTCAGGTCGTCGACGAGTTCGTGAAGCTGTCGAAGCAGGCCGATCTGCTGGTGGTCGGCGACAAGGGGCACGGCGCGTTCACCGGCATGCTCGTCGGGTCCGTCGCGATGAAGATCGTCCATCACTCGGCGTGCCCGGTCACCGTCGTGCGCTGATCTCCCACCGCAGCGCTCCACGTGGTCCGCGATTCACGAGGTGTGCTCACCTCGCCGTTCTCCGCCCGGTATTCTCCGGAGTTCGACGGTGCCTCGAAGGCGCGGGCCGCCAAGGCGGTTGCCCGGACCGAACGGAGCGGTGGGCAATGCAGCAAGCCGACGAACTCTCGCTGTTCTCGATCAGCGGGTGGCAGTGGCTGAACGAACCGGCGAACTGGTTGACCTACGCGGGTCTGACGGTCACCAGCGACACCGGCACGGACTTCTGGCAGACCACGCACTACGGCTTCAACCGCGACACCGGGCACGCCCTGATGGTGCCCGTCGGTGCCCAGTTCCGGATGCGCACCAGGTTCTTCGGCGACTACCGCGAGCAGCACGACCAGGCCGGGCTGATGCTGCGCCTCGACGAGCGGAACTGGATCAAGACCGGCATCGAGTACGTCGACGGCGAGCAGTTCCTCTCGGCGGTGGTGACCCGCGACTTCTCCGACTGGAGCCGGCAGCCGCTGTCGGCGGTGTGCGGCGACGTCGAGTCGGTGACCATCGAGATCGAGCGATTCGAGGACGCCGTCCAGATCCGCTACGCCCCCGAGGACGGCGATCCCGTCCACGACCTCCGCATCGCCTACTTCCCCCCGGACGTCCCCGCTTCCGCGGGCCCGATGTGCGCTTCCCCGGACGGCGCGGGCTTCCCCGTCCGCTTCTCGGACCTCACCGTCGACGAGTGATCCGTCCGGCCCGCGGCCGAGCAGCGGGTCCGAACGTCGGTGGTCGACTGGACTAGCGTCGTCGGCATGGGTGTCGTGAAGTCCGTGGTGCTGTTCCTGCTGGCCGCGTTGACCGAGATCGGTGGCGCGTGGTTGATCTGGCAGGGGCTTCGCGAGCAGCGGGGGCTGCTGTGGATCGGGGCGGGTGTGGTGTCGCTGGGGATCTACGGGTTCGTGGCGACGTTCCAGGCCGATCCGAACTTCGGGCGAGTGCTGGCCGCCTACGGCGGGGTGTTCGTGGCCGGATCGCTGCTGTGGGGCGTGGTGTTGGACGGGTTCCGCCCGGACCGGTGGGACGTCATCGGGGCGTTGATCTGCCTGGTCGGCGTCGGCGTGATCATGTACGCCCCGCGCCCGAGCTGATCAGCGGCGCGCTGCGGCGATGAGCTCGCGCGCCTCGTCGGAGTCGAGCTCCGCGTGCGGCCCGAAATCGACCGCGCCGCCGGGGGAGGGCACCGGCCTGCGCGGGGCCGCGTGGACCTCGCCGACACCGGCGGCCCGCACGACGTCGCCGACGTTGTGGGCCCGGACCCCGCCGCAGGCGGTGAGGGTGATCCCCGCGCCCGCCATCCGCCGCAGCACCTCGGCACCGTCCTCGGCGCGCACCGCGCCGCCCGAGCTGAGGACGCGTCGAATTCCCAGCCCAGCGGCGATGTTCGCGGCCTCGACCGGGTCCGGGCAGACGTCGACGGCCCGGTGCAGCGCGACCGGGACGTCCCCGGCGTCGGCGACGAGATCGCCGAGCACGGCGGCGTCCAGCGCACCGGTCTCGTCGAGCGCGCCGACCACGACCCCGGCGGCACCGGCCGCCACCGCGTGCCGGACGTCCGCGCGCATCACCGCCACCTCGGCGGGGGAGTAGCGGAACCCGCCCTCCCGCGGCCGGATCAGCACGTGCACCTCGCTGCGGCGGCACCGCCGCAGCACCGCGTCGAGCAGGCCCGGCCCGGGCGTCAGTCCGCCCAGCGCCCCGGCCGAGCACAGCTCGACCCGATCGGCCCCGAGGCGGTCGGCGAGCACCGCACCGTCGAGGCCGTCGGTGGAGATCTCGACCAGGGTCATTCCGGTCCCGGGTTCACGTAAAGCCGGGTCACATCAGGCCGGTGATGTTGCCGTCCGCGTCGAGGTCGATCGACTCGGCCTGCGGGTGCGAGCCCAGGCCCGGCATGGTCCGCATGTCCCCGCAGATCGGGTACACGAACCCGGCGCCGACCGACGCCCGCACCTCGCGGACCGGCAGCGTCCAGCCCGTCGGCGCGCCCAGCAGCGACGGGTCCGAGCTCAGCGACAGGTGGGTCTTTGCGATGCAGACCGGCAGGTCGCCGTAGCCGTTGGCCTCGTAGCTGTCGATCGCGCGGGAGGCCGCGGGCGCGTAGCTGACGCCGTCGGCGCCGTAGACCTTCGTCGCGATCGTCTCGATCTTGGTGCGCAGGTCGGCCTCGTCCGGGTACAGCACCTGGAACCCGGCCGGCTCCTCGCAGGCCGCCACGACGGCCTCGGCGAGCTCGGCGCCGCCCTTGCCGCCCTCGGTGAAGTGGGTGCTGACCGCCACGTGCGCGCCCTCGGCCTCGGCGACCTGGCGGATCGCGTCGTGCTCGCTGGCGAAGTCGCCCGGGAACGCGTTGATCGCCACCACCGGGGACACGCCGTGCAACCGGATGTTGTCGATCTGCTTGCGCAGGTTGTCGGCCCCGGCCAGCACGTCGTCCGGGTTCTCCTCCAGCATCTCCGGCGGCAGCGGCTTGCCCGCCACCACCTTGTACCGGCCGGAGTGCGCCTTGAGGGCGCGGACCGTCGCCACCAGCACAGCGGCGTCGGGCTTCAGACCGGAGGTGCGGCACTTGATGTTGAAGAACCGCTCGGCGCCCATGTCCGCGCCGAACCCGGCCTCGGTGATCAGGTAGTCGGTGCAGCGGCTGGCGACCAGGTCGGCGACGATCGAGGAGTTGCCGTGCGCGATGTTGCCGAACGGGCCCGCGTGCACCAGCACCGGCGTGTTCTCGGTGGTCTGCATCAGGTTCGGCTTGAGCGCGTCGCGCAGGATCACCGCCATCGCGCCCGCGACCTTGAGCTGCTCGGCGGTGATCGGATCGCCCTCGGCGGTGTAGCCCACGACGATGCGGCCGAGCCGTTGCCGCAGGTCGGCCAGCGAGGTCGACAGCGCGAGCACGGCCATCACCTCGCTGGCCGCGGTGATGTCGAAACCGGTCTGGCGCGGCGTGCCGTCCTGCTTGCCGCCGAGCCCGGAGATGATGTTGCGCAGGTCGCGGTCGTTGACGTCGAGCACCCGCCGCCAGGTGATCCGCTGCGGGTCGATCCCCAGCTCGTTGCCCTTGTGCAGGTGGTTGTCGAGCATCGCCGACAGCAGGTTGTGCGCCGCGGTGACCGCGTGCATGTCGCCGGTGAGGTGCAGGTTCAGCGCCTCCATCGGCACGACCTGGCTGTAGCCGCCGCCTGCCGCGCCGCCCTTGATGCCGAACGTGGGGCCCATCGAGGGCTGCCGGACCGCGACCGCGGAGCGCTTGCCGATGTGGTTGAGCGCCTGCCCGAGCCCGACGGTGGTGGTCGTCTTGCCCTCGCCGAGCGGGGTGGGCGTGATGGCCGAGACCACGACGTAGCGGGCGCGAGGCCGGTCGGCGAGCTCGTCGATCGCGTCGAGCGAGATCTTCGCGACGTTGCGCCCGTAGGGCTCCAGCAGGTGCTCCCCGATGCCCAGCTGCGCCGCGACGTCCTCCATCGGGCGCAGCGGGGTGGCTCGGGAGATGTCCAGGTCGGACGGGAAGGTCATGCCAGGTCCTCCTGCGAGGTGTCGGTTACGCCGGTCGGTCCGCGCGGCCGGACAGCCGGGCCGCCAGATCGTCGCGCCACTGCACCGTCCTGGTGATCTCGTTGAACGTGAACAGGTGCCAGCCCGCGATGGGCGAGTCCGGGTCGGCCAGCTGCGGTTGCAACTCGTCGAACAGCTCCTCCGGCGTGTAGCGTGCCAACATCTTCGAGACCGCGCCGTACTGCTTTCGCAGGAACCGCGTCGACTCACCCAACCCGATCTTCAGCGCGATGCGCAACAGCCGATGGGCGTCCACCACCCCCGGCACGCCCACCCAGACGGGGGCTTCCACCCCTCTCCGCCGCAGGTCACGCGTCCAATCGATGATCGTTCGCGGATCGAACGTGATTTGCGAAACCACGTAGTCGGCGTAGCCCGCCTTGGCGGCCATGGCCCGGACGGCGCAGTCGTCTGGGATGAACGCGTGCCGTTCGGGGTAGCCGGCGACGCCGATGCGCGCGGGCAGGCGCCCCAGCCGCTCCATCGCCCGCAGCAGCGCGAGCGAGTCGGGGTACTCGCCGAGCGGCCGGGAGGCGTCCCCGGCGATGACGAACACCTCGCCCACCCCGGCCGCGTCCAGCCGGTCCAGCACGGCCGTGAGGTGGGCGTCGTCGCGGATCGACCGGGCCGCCAGGTGCGGCACCGCGCGCAGGCCGCTCGCGGCGATCTGCTCGGTGCGCCGCAGCGTCGGCTCGATGCCCTTCGACGGGGAGGCCGTCACGGTGACGGTGGTGCCGGGGTCGAGCAGGTCGACGCGCGCCGCACCCACCGGCAGCACCTCGTAGCGCATCCGGTCGAGGGATCGTCGCAGTTCAGAGGTCATCTCGCCCCCTTCACGCGCTGCGCGCCAGGCGCTTGGGGATGTCCTTGGTGGGGTCCAGGAACGGTTTGGTCGCCACGACCGCCTGCTGCGGGCCGTGCTGGGTGTGGACCACGAGCTCGGTGCCGGGCTCCTGGTAGGCGATCGGCACCATCGCGTACCCGATGTTGCCGTCCAGGCGCGGCGAGTGAGCGGCGGAGGTGACCTCGCCGATGCGCAGGCCGCGCGGGTCGTGGACGTCGAAGACGTCGATCATGGCGCCGTCGTTGAACGAGCCGACGCTCGGCCCGTCGATGCGCACGCCGACGAGCTTGCGGCTCACGCCCTCGGCGGCGATGCGGCGCAGCGCGTCCTTGCCGAGGAAGTCGGCGTCCTGGTCGAGGTCGACCATCCAGGTGTTCTCGAAGCCGTAGCCGACCTCGTACGGGTTGGTGTCGGCGGTGATGTCGCAGCCCCAGGAGAGGATCCCGGCCTCGATGCGGCGGATGTGGCACGGGCCGATCACGCTCATGCCGTGCGGCTCGCCGGCCTCCCAGATCGCGTCCCACAGCCGGACGCCGTCGCGGGAGGCGTGGTGCAGGTAGATCTCGTAACCCAGCTCGGCGGTGTAGCCGGTGCGGGAGACGACGACCTGCATGCCATCGATCTCTCGTTGCACCGCGTAGTAATAGGGGATGTCCAGGATGGAGTCGCCGAACAGCTCGGCCATCACCGCACCCGACTTCGGGCCCTGGACCTGCACCGGGCCGACGTCGGGCTCGCGGATCTCGACGTCCATGCCCAGCCCGTGGGCGAGCGCCTTGGCCCACAGCAGCACGTCGCTGTCGGCGAGCGAGAGCCAGAAGTGGTTCTCGCCGAGGCGCAGCAGCACCGGGTCGTTGAGGATGCCGCCGTCGGTTCCGGTGACGAAGACGTACTTGCACTGGCCGACCTTGCACTTGGTGAGGTCCCGGGGCACGAGCATGTTGGTGAACGCGAACGCGTCCGGGCCGGTGATCTCCACCTGCCGCTCGACGCCGACGTCCCACAACGTCACGCCTTCCAGCAGCGCCCAGTACTCGGCGACCGGATCCCCGTAGTGCCGGGGGTGGTAGGTGTGGTTGTACACGCTGTACATGGCCACGCCGTGCCGCCGGGAGGCGTAGAAGAACGGCGACTTCCGGATCCGCGGGTACAGCAGCACCCCGGGGTTCGAGTTCACGCTCATGGTTGCGGCTCCAACTCTGCTTGTCCGAGGACGTCTCCGACGGACCGATACCCACCGGAGCTGACGGATTACGGCGGTATTCAGGTGACGGATTACGGCGGTTTTCAGGTGACGGATTACGGCGGTTTTCAGGTGACGGATTACGGCGGTATTCAGCTGACGGATTACGGCGGTATTCGGGTGACGGATTACGGCGGTATTCCGGGTTCTGCGAGTCGGGGTGGGGGTCTAGCAGCGCATTCGGGTCATTCGGGGGTCGAAGGCGGGGTCGTCGATGACGGTGGCGGGGTGGGGTTCGTCGAAGTAGCGGATCGTCAGGTCGGTGTCGGCGTCGGTGGGGAGCCAGGCGTAGGCGAGGCTCGCGTCGAGGGTGTGCCCGTAGGCGGCGCTCGTGGTGAAGCCGATCGGGGTGCCGTCAACCAGGACGGGTTCGGAGCCCGTGAGGACCGTGCCGTCGTCGATGCGCAGGCAGCGCAGGCGACGAGCGGGTTCGCCCTGGCGCAGGAAGGCTTCTCGACCGACGAAGGGACCCTTGTCGGGTTTCACCGCGAAGGCCAGGCCCGCTTCGGCCGGGGTGTGCTCGGTCCACATGTCGGTGCCCCAGGCGCGGTAGCCCTTCTCGATGCGCAGACCGTTGAACGCGCCCCGCCCGGCCGGGAACGCGCCGTGCTCGGCCGCCGCGAGCAGGTCCCACAGGCGGCGGCCGAAGTCGGCGGAGGTGTAGAGCTCCCACCCGAGCTCGCCGACGTAGGACAGCCGCAGCGCCACCACCGGCACCTCGCCGACGTGCAGCCGCCTGGCGCGGAACAACCCGAACGCCTCGTGCGAGACGTCGACGTCGGCCAGCGGCGCCAGCACGTCGCGGGCGCGCGGACCCCACAACCCGATGCAGCAGGTGCCGCCGGTGATGTCGCGGACCTGGGTGCCGGTCTCGGCGTTGTCCCGCAGCCACGCGATGTCGCGGGGACCGTTGCAGCCGACCTGGAAGTGGTCGCGCCCCAGCCGCGCCACGGTCACGTCGGAGCGGACGCCGCCCTCGGGCGTGAGCATCAGCGCGTAGGTCACGTACCCGGGCGGCCGGTCGATCCGGCCGGTGGTGAGCCGGTCCAGCAGCGCCTCGGCGCCGGGCCCGGTGACCTCGGCGCGGGCCAGCGGCGTCATGTCGACCATCGCGACCCGCTCCCGGAGGGCCAGGTGCTCGGCGCCGACGATCGGCGACCAGAACCGCCCCGCCCACGGCCCGGGCTCGGCGATGTCCCTGCCCTCAAGCAGGGGTTCGTTGCAGCCGTACCAGTGCGGGCGCTCCCAGCCGTTGGCCTCCAGGAACACCGCGCCGAGGTCGCGCTGCCGGTCGTGGAACGGGCTGGTCCGCAGCGGCCTCGGACGCTCGGGAGGCTGCTGCGGGTGGATGATGTCGTAGACCTCGCGGAAGCTCTGCGCGCTGCGCTGCGCCAGGTATGAGGGGCTGCGGGCGAAGTCGTCGAAGCGGCGCAGGTCGGCCTGACGCAGGTCGATCTCGGGCGTGCGCCCGGCCAGCCACTGCGCCATCGCCTTGCCGACCCCGCCCGCGTGCGTGATCCACACGGCCTCGGCGATCCAGAAGTTGTCCACTTCGGACCGACCGAGCACCGGCATCCCGTCGGCGGTGAACAGGAACAGCCCGTTCATGCCCTCGCCGATCTCGGCCTCGCGCAGCACCGGCAGCAGCCGCCGCGCCTCCTGCCACGGACCGGCGAAGTCCGCCGGGGTGAACGGGTGCACCGAGGCCATGCCCTTCCAGCCGCCGCCCTCCGGCGGGGCCTCGGTGCCGGGTGCGGCGGTGGGGGAGAGCTCGTCGGTGCTCACCGGCATCACGCGGTGCCGGTAGGAGCCGATCCCGTAGCGGTCGCGGGCCTGCCGGAAGTACATCGAGTGGTCCTGGTGCCGCAGGATCGGTTGCGCCACTTCGGTTTCGGAGCCCGGCAGCACCGGCGTGGTCACCGCGTACTGGTGGGCGAGCGGCTGCACCGGGATCGTCACCCCGGCCATCCGGCCGATCTTCGGGCCCCAGATCCCCGCGCAGCACACCACGATCTCGGCCGCGACGTCCCCGGAACCCGTTCGGACGCCGGTGATCCGGTTGTCGCGGACGTCGAACCCGGTGACCTCGACGCCGCCCTCGAAGCGCACCCCGAGTCCGCGGGCTTCGCGCATCATCGCCTCGGCCGCCCGCACCGGCTTGGCGATGCCGTCGGAGGCGACGTGCAGCCCGCCGAGCACGTACCCGGCGTCGATGGCGGGGATGCGCTCGCGCACCTGGCCGGGGTCGAGGAGTTCGGCGTCGATGCCCCACGCGGTGGCCAGGCCGAGCTTGCGGCGCAGGTCGTCCCAGCGCTCGGGCGTGGTGGCGACCTCGATGCCGCCGACCGGGTGGAAGCAGGGCTGCCCGTCGACCTCCAGCGAGGAGTACAGCGCGACGGTGTCGGCGGCGAGCCTGCTCATCGTCTCCGAGGCGTTGGTCTGGAAGACCAGCCCGGGCGCGTGGGAGCTCGACCCGCCGGTGGCCGGCAGCGGTCCCTGGTCGACCACGAGGACGTCGGTGATCCCCTGGCGCGCGAGGTGGAGGGCGGTGCTGCATCCGACGATGCCGGCACCGACGAGCAGGATGTGGGCGCTCGTGACCATGGCTGCCGCCTTGTTGCGTCTACGACAACTCTCTGCGCATACCGCAACCGTGCGCCCGCTGGTGGGGGTGCGTCAAGGGAAGTCGACCACCAATTTCGCGGGCGTGGATCTTGTTGTGCGGCAACGGGAAGCAGCGTCCCCCGTTCGTGAATTGACCGGGTCGTCCGGGGCCTCCTAGCCTGGTCTCACCTTCCGGAGTCAGGGGGAGGTCGCCGTGGGTGCAACACCCCTTCCGCAGCCGCCCGAGCGGCTCTGGCGCACCGCCGAGCCGGCCCGCCACTACGACGTGGTGATCGTCGGGTCCGGCGGGCACGGGCTGGCCACGGCCTACTACCTCGCGCGCGAGCACGGCATCCGCGACGTCGCGGTCCTGGAGCGCGGCTGGCTGGCGGGCGGGAACATGGCCCGCAACACCACGATCATCCGCTCCAACTACCTGTGGGACGCCAGCGCCGGAATCTACGAGCACGCCCTGGGGCTGTGGGAGACGCTGCCCGACGAGCTCGACTGCGAGCTGCTGCTGAGCCAGCGGGGAGTGCTCAACCTCGCCCACACCGAGCAGGAGGTGCGCGACTCGCGGCGACGCGTCTTCGCCAACCGCGCCAACGGGATCGACGCCGAGTGGGTGTCGCCGCAGCAGGTCGCCGAGATCTGCCCGATCGTCGACATCGGTTGCCGCTACCCGGTTCTCGGCGCGACCTGGCAGCCGCGCGGCGGCATCGCCAAGCACGACCTGGTCGCCTGGGCCTTCGCCCGCCGGGCCGACGAGATGGGCGTGGACCTGGTGGAGGGCTGCGAGGTCACCGGGTTCCTCACCGACGGCGACCGGGTGCGCGGCGTGCGGACCTCGCGCGGCGACATCGGCGCCGAGAAGGTCGCGCTGGCCGCGGCCGGGCGCACCAGCACCCTCACCGACACCCTCGGCCTGCGGCTGCCGCTGCAGAGCCACCCGCTGCAGGCGCTGGTGTCGGAGCTGCTGGAACCGGTGCACCCGTGCGTCGTGATGTCCAACCAGGTGCACGTCTACTGCAGCCAGGCGCACCGCGGCGAGCTCGTCATCGGCGCGGGCATCGACTCCCGCAACGGCTACTCGCAGCGCGGATCGGTGCACGTGATCGAGCGGCAGCTGGCCGCCGCGCTGGAGCTGTTCCCGATCTTCGCCCGCGCGCACGTGATCCGGACCTGGGCGGGCACCGTCGACGTCACACCGGACGCCTCGCCGATCATCGGACCGACGCCGTGGGAGGGGCTGTTCCTCAACTGCGGTTGGGGGACGGGCGGTTTCAAGGCGACGCCGGGCGTCGGGCAGGTCTTCGCCGACACCATCGCGCGCGGGCGCCCGCACCCGCTGGCCGAGCCGTACGGGCTGGAGCGGTTCGTCACCGGCGCCCTCATCGACGAGCACGGCGCGGCGGCCGTCGCGCACTGACATCGGCGGGAGGTGGCGCGATGCTGCGAATCCGGTGCCCCTGGTGCGGGGAGCGGGACGAGTCCGAGTTCCGCTACGGCGGGCAACCCGTCACCTACCCCGCCGACCCCGGCGCGCTGAGCGACGCGGAGTGGGCGGAAGTGCTGTTCGTCCGGGACAACCCGCTCGGCTGGTGGCGCGAGCGCTGGGTGCACGCCGCGGGCTGCCGCCGCTGGTTCGAACTCGACCGCGACACCGGGACCGACGAGGTGACGTGATGCGACTCGACACCGGCGGCCGCATCGACCGCACCCGAACCCTGCGCTGCACCTTCGACGGCGAACCCCTCACCGGCCACCCCGGCGACACCCTCGCCTCGGCCTTGCTGGCCCACGACCGCACCGAGGTCGCCCGCTCCACCTACCGCCACCGCCCCCGGGGAATCCTCACAGCGGACCTCACCGAACCCAACGCCCTGGTCACGGCGGACGGAGACCCCTTCACCCAAGCCACGGAGGTGGCGCTGCACGACGGCCTGGAAGCCCACAGCATCCCGGGCGTAGCCCGCCTGACGACCGCGAACTCCCCGAACTACCACCGGAAGCACGCCCACGCCGACGTCCTCATCATCGGCGCGGGCCCCACCGGCCTGGCCGCGGCCCTCGCCGCGTCCCGATCCCGCGCCAGAGTCCTCCTCGTCGAACACGGGCTCCACCTGGGCGGCGAACGCGACCTCGACTGGATCACCACCGCCCTGTCCGACCTGACCGAACACGCCCGTTTCCAGGGACTCGATCACAGGCGTTTTCCGGTGTCCGAACGCGGGAGCGATCCGGGTGGGGTTCGGATCTTGGTGGGGGCGACCGCGGTGGGGCGGTACGCGGGCGGGTACGTGCTGATCGCGCAGGGGGAGCGGATGTGGCACGTGCGAGCGGGGCAGGTCGTGCTGGCGACCGGGGCGCACGAGCGGCCGCTGGTGTTCGCGGGGAACGATCGGCCCGGGGTGATGCTGGCGTCGGCCGTGTCGACCTACCTGCGGCGGTTCGGGGTCGTTCCCGGGCGGGACGTCGTGGTGGCGACGACCTGCGACAGCGCGTACGCGACCGCGGCCGAGCTCGTCGCCGCCGGGTGCCGGGTGAAGGCGATCGTGGACAGCCGGGACGACCCGCCCCCCGCCGACGTGCCGGTGATCGCGGGCGCTGCCGTGGTCGAAACCGCCGGGCGCTGCGTGGAATCCGTGCGGTTGTCCGACGGGACGGAGATCGACTGCGATCTGCTGGCCGTCAGCGGCGGCTGGAGCCCGGTGCTGCACCTGCACGACGGCGACCGCCGGTGGGACGACGGGATCGCGGCGTTCCGGCCGGTCGACGGCCTGGTCGCCGGGGCCGCCAACGGCACGTTCGACCTGCCCGGCTGCATCGCCGAAGGTCTCGAAACCGGTGCCCGGGCGGTGGGGACGTCCCCGCCGCCGACGCCGGACCTGCCTCCCGAGCCGATCCGCCCGCCCCGCCCGGTGTGGCTGGCACCCGGTGATGACACCGAGCAGTTCGTGGACTTCCAGCGCGACGCCACCGTCGCCGACATCCGCCGGGCCGTCCGGGCCGGGCTGCGCTCCGTCGAGCACATCAAGCGCTACACGACGATCGGCGTCGGCAGCGACCAGGGCAAGACCTCCTGGGTCAACGCCACCGCCATCATCGCCGAAGAGCTCGGCACCACCCCGGGTGAGGTCGGCACACCGACCTTCCGCCCGCCCTACGTGCCGGTGCCGTTCGCGATGATGGCCGGGCGCGAGCGCGGCGACCTCCACGACCCGATCCGCACCACCCCGATGCACTCCTGGCACGTGGCCCACGACGCGGTCTTCGAGGACGTCGGCCAGTGGCGCCGCGCCCGCTACTACCCGCGCGACGGCGAGGACATGGCCGCCGCCGTGCACCGCGAATGCCTCGCCGCGCGCACCGGTGTCGCGATGCAGGACGTCAGCACGCTCGGCCGCATCGAGGTCGTCGGCCCGGACGCGCCCGAGCTCCTCAACCGCGTCTACACCGGCGGGTTCGCGCGGCTGCCGGTCGGCAAGGGCCGCTACGGGATCATGTGCACCACCGACGGCATGGTCTTCGACGACGGCGTCGCGCTGCGCCTGGCCGACGACCGCTACCTGCTGAGCACCACCACCGGCGGAGCCGAGAAGGTCCTGGACTGGCTGGAGCAGTGGCTGCAGACCGAGTGGACCGACCTGGAGGTGTGCTGCACCTCGGTCACCGAGCAGTGGGCTGCGGTGGCCGTCACCGGCCCCGACTCCGGCCGGGTCGTCGCGCGCCTGGCACCGGAACTGGGCGAGCTCGGATTCCTGGAGTTCCGAGACGTGGTGCTGCACAACGGGATTCCGGCCCGCATCGCCCGCATCTCGTTCTCCGGTGAGCTGGCTCACGAGATCAACGTCCCGTCCTGGTACGGCTTGGCCCTGTGGGAGGACGTCGGGGTCACGCCCTACGGCACCGAGGCGATGCACGTGCTGCGCGCCGAGAAGGGCTACGTCATCGTCGGCCAGGACACCGACGGCACCGTCACCCCGCTTGACCTGGGCATGCCGGTCTCGCAGCGCAAGGACTTCCTCGGCAAGCGCTCCCTGAGCCGCGCCGACACGGCCCGCGCGGACCGGCCGCAGCTCGTCGGCCTGCTCACCGAGGACCCCGACGAGCTGCTGCCCGAAGGCGCCGGCCTGGCGGGCGGGCTCGGGCACGTCACGTCCAGCTATCGCAGCCCGATCCTCGGCCGCAGCATCGCGCTGGCCCTGGTGCGTTCCGGTCGCGACCGCCTCGGCGAGCGCCTCGCCGTGCCGCTGGGGGACCGCGAGGTGCCGGTGCGGGTGCACGCGCCGGTGTTCTACGACCCGGAGGGAGCCCGCCGTGACGGTCCTGGTTGACCTGCGCCGCAGCCCGCTGCACGACCGCGCCGCCGAACTCGCCGACGTCGTCGTCGAGGAGCCGTTCCTGCCGCAGCTCGACGTCCGCACCCGCGCCGGAACCGCCTTCGGCCTGCGCCTGCCGGAACCAGGCGGGGTGACCGGCGACGAGCACCGGGCGGCGCTGGGCCTGGGGCCGGACGAGTTCCTGCTCGTCGGCGTCACCGGCACCGAGCCCGGGCACCTCGGCGTCGTCGACGTCTCGGCGGCCCGCACCGCCCTGCGGCTGCGCGACCGCGAGGTCCTGGAGACCCTCTGCTCGCTCGACCTGGACGACTTCGTCCCGGGCCGCTGCGCGCAGGCGCCGCTCGCCCGGGTCCCGGTGATCCTCTGGCGCCTCGACGACGCCTGCCGAATCCTCGTCCGCAACTCCTTCGCGGGCCACGTCGCCTCGGCGTTGCTCGACGCTCGCCAAGTGACCTCGGGTGTTGCACAATGAGGAACAGAATTTCCCGCCCCGACCGGATGATCGCGGAATAGGTCCGGCGAGCCGATAGGGTCAGGCCCGTGGCTAGTGCGTCTGAATCACGCGGAAGCAGCTCGGGAGCCCTCGTGCAATCGGTCGACCGGGCGGTGACCGTGCTGGAACTGCTGGCCCGCAACGGCGAGGTCGGCATCACCGAGATCGCCGGCGAGCTGGGCGTGCACAAGTCCACCGCCTCCCGTCTGGTCAGCGTCCTGGAATCGCGCGGTCTCGTCGAGCAGCTCGGCGAGCGCGGCAAGTACGCCATCGGCTTCGGGATCGTCCGGCTGGCCGGTGCCGCCACCGAGCGCCTCGACCTCTCGCGCATCGGCCAGTCCTACTGCGACTCGCTGGCCACCGAGCTCGGCGAGACCGTCAACATCGCCATCCGCGACTACGACGTGGCGATCAACATCAGCCAGGCGCGCGGCACCGCCTCGGTCACCGCGCACAACTGGGTCGGCCAGCGCACCCCGCTGCACGCTACCTCCAGCGGCAAGGTGCTGCTCTCCCACGCTCCCCGCGAGGACCAGGACCGCATCCTGGCCCGCAAGCTGGAGCAGTACACCGAGCAGACCGTCATCGCCGCCCGCCAGCAGCGCAAGGACTTCGAGTTCATCGTCCGCGACGGCTACGCCACCAGCTACGAGGAGTTCGAGATCGGCCTGAACGCCGCCGCCGTCGCCGTCTACGACCACGAGGGCAACGTCGTCGCCGCGCTGAGCGCCTCCGGCCCCACCTACCGCTTCACCCGCAAGCGCGTGCGCGAGGCCGTCGGCTACCTGCGGGACGCCGCTGCCGACCTGTCCGCGCAGCTCGGGTTCATGCCGTCAGTCGCGGGTGAGTGACAGCTCCTCCAGGTCGAGCTGGTGCATGACCCGGCGCAGCACCTCGTCGTCGATCCGCCGGTTGTCGCGGAACTGCACGAACACCGCGCGCTCGGCGGCGAGCATCTCGCCGCGCAACCGCTGGTAGGCGGCGGTCGGGCTCTCGCCCAGCTCCGCGTCGGAACGCCCCAGCCGCTCCCACGCGCGGTTGGCGCGCTGCTGCGCGGCCTGCCGCAGCTGGTCGGCCACGTCCCCGGGCGGTTCGGCGTCGGCGGTGAGCTCGTCGAGCCGCTGCTGGGAGGCGCGGGCGGCGTTGTGCCGGGCCTCCGCCTCGGCCAGGGCGTCGGTGTAGTCCTCGCCGCCGACCACGCCGAGCCGCTCGATCAACCTGCGCAGCGTGGTGCCGTGCAGCAGCAGCGTCGCCAGCGTGACGAAGAAGGTCAGGAACAGCACTTCGTCGCGGTGCGGGAACGGCTGCCCGGACAGGGTGACGGTGGGGATCGCCGAGGCCGCGGCCAGCGACACCACCCCACGCATCCCGGCCCAGGACACGACCAGCTTGTAGCGCCAGTCCGGGCGCTTGCCGCGCAGCCACTCCGGCAGGTACATCGCGCCGAACACCCACACCACCCGGGCCAGCACCACCGCGGCCGTCAGCGCGCAGCCGGCCGCCAGCAGCGGCCCGAGACCCGTGGTCACCCCGGACACGACGCTGCTGAGCTGCAGCCCGATCAGCGCGAACACCACGGCCTCCAGCAGCGTGTCCGCCGCGCCCCACACGGCCTTGTCCTGCACCCGCGTCGCCGCGCTGCGGGCGGGGGCGCGGTGCCCGAGGTAGAGCCCGGCGACCACCACCGCCAGCACACCGGAGGTGTGGACCTCCTCGGCGACGAAGTAGGCGAAGAACGGCACGATCAACCCGACCGCGCTGTCGAGCATGTCGTCGCGCAGCATCGGCTTGACCCGGTTGATCACCCAGCCGATCACGAACCCGATCACCGTGCCGCCGACCGCGGCGAGCAGGAACATCCCGATGCCGGTGAGCAGCGAGACGCCGGTGCCGATGGTGGCGGCCACCGCCACCCGGTAGGCGGTCAGCGCGGAGGCGTCGTTGACCAGGCTCTCCCCGCTGAGCACCGTCATCAGCCTGCGCGGCAGCCCCACGCGCCGGCCGATGGAGGTCGCCGCGACCGCGTCCGGCGGGGCGATCACCGCGCCCAGCACCAGCGCCGCGCTCAGCGGCAGCCCCGGAACCAGCCACCAGGCGACCAGCCCCGCGACGACGGTGGTGAACAGCACCAGGCCGACCGCCAGCAGCCCGATCGGCCGCAGGTTCGCCTTGATCCCCACCGTCGAGCTGTGCAGCGCCGCCGAGTACAGCAGTGGTGGCAGGATCAGCAGCAGGATCACGTCGGGGTCGATCGCGTAGTCCGGCACGCCCGGGATCGCCGAGACCGCCAGGCCGACGACGACCAGCACCAGCGGTGCCGACACGCCGAGGCGGCGCGACACGGCGGTGACGGCCAGCGCTCCGGCGAGCAGGGCCATCAGCGCGGGCAGCTCGTGCATGCTCACTCCCGTCGGGACATGCTGGGCGGCAGGAGAGAAGGGACCTGACGATGTCGGATCGTTGCGCACACCTGACCGCGGCCGCCACCCAGCGGCCTCAGCCCAGCAGCGTAGACGGGTGCGAGGACTGCCTGGCCGCGAACGAGCGGGTCTGGGCGCACCTGCGGATCTGCACCGACTGCGGGCACGTCGGCTGCTGCGACTCCAGTCCGAACCGCCACGCCACGGCCCACCACGAGCGGACCCGCCACCCGGTCGTCCGCTCCTTCGAACCCGGCGAGTCCTGGATGTGGTGCTACACCGACGAGCAGCTCGCGTCCTGAGGTGGTGGGGAAGTTTTCATGAAAACTTCCCCGTCCCAGGTCAGCTCCGGTTGGTGTGCTCGTCGAGGGCGTTGAGCGCCGAGGTCTTGGTCTCCTGGTCGACCGACTCCGATTCCGGCGGGGCCACCGGCTCCAGGTCCGGGCGCGTCGGGTCCCGCTGCTCGGAGACGCGGTGCTCGGAGACCGGGTGGAAGCGGGGTTGCGACGGCGGGGCCGGCGGCATCGGCCTGCGCGGACGCGGCGGCGGTTCGCTGGCGATGATGTAGAAGACCTGCAGCAGCAGCACGATGATCCCCACGATCAGCGCGGTCGCGGCCAGGTAGAGGGCGTTGCGGTCACCGTTGAACCACCACAGCGCGCCCGCGACGCCGCAGGCGATTCCGGCGACGATCGCCAGCAGGTGGAAGAGCAGGTGGACGGGATAACCCCGCACGGCCGACACCTCCCCGGGTGCAACGCGGCGTGGGAAAGGGCTTTGCGTGAACACGCGTGCCGGTCGCGGCGGGTTGCCTCCGGTGTGCGACGCGGCGCGGGACCGATGGTAGACCGGCCGGGCGTCGACATGCCCGATCAACGATCGTTCGGAGCAGGCGGAATCGATCCGAGACGACCCCGTTTTCACCCGTTGGGGCGATGGGTGCGCGACGCGCGCGGCGTTCACGGCGACCCCGCCCTACCGTGGAATCAACGGGCCTGGGAGTCGACAGGCCACAGTGGATCCGCGCGCATCGGACGGATCGATCTCAACGCGACAACCCGGCCGGGGTACCGGGTGGCGTCGTGCGATCAACAGGTGAGCGCGGGCCGGCTACGTTTTCGGGGGTGTTGCCGGTGCTGAATTCATTGACCGGGTTCGCGATGGCGGCGAGCATCGGCATCGGGATGGTGCTGATCTTCTCGATCGTGATGTCGTGGGTGGAGCGGGGGATGCTCGGCTCCGGCACGACGCGCCGCGGCAAGCACCGCGATCGCCGCAGTCTCGCCCACGCCTACCGCAGGCATCGCGCCGCGCTGATGGCCCGGGGGACCTCGCTGCCGGCCGTGGCCGCCGTCGTCGAGACCGCGCGCAGCCCTCGGGGCCGCGTCGTCTCCGCCGGTGGTCCGGGCGCGATGCGCAGGCCGGGAGCCCGGCACTCCTCGTTCGACCGGCCTACAGGACCTCGAAATCGGCGAAGTCGAATCCCGGCGACACCACGCACGTGACCAGCGATTCCACCGTGGCGGCGGCCGAGCCGCACTGCCAGGTGCCGGCCGGGATGACCGCCTGCGGCGTCTGACCCGCGCCCGCGCCCAGCACGATCTGCTCCGGGTGCTCGGACGGGCTCGCGCCGGTACCGCCCAGGTGCAGGGTCAGCGGGCCGCCGCGGTGCCACAGCCACACCTCGTCGGAGGTCACCACGTGCCACGCCGAGCGCTGGCCGGGCGGGAGCAGGAAGTAGATCGCGGTCGCGGTCGGGCGGGTGCCGTTGGTGGTCTCGACCTCGACCGAGCTCGCCCAGGTCCTCCGGTACCAGCCGCCCTCGGGGTGCGGCAGCAGGTCGAACTCCTCGGCGGTGCGGCTGCGCGACTCCAGCGAGAGGTAGTTGCCCTTGACGTCGCGGCGCGCGTAGCGGATGCCGATCACGGCCGAGCGCTCCAGCGGGCCGTAGACGTGCGGGAACAGCGCGTCGTCGGCGACCCCCGGCGGCGGTGCCGGATCGGCGGCCTCCCAGCGCACCGGAGCGGACAGCTTCGCCGGGTCCAGCTCGATGGCGACCATCGGTTCCTCGACGTCGCCGTAGAGGTCGTTGGCCACGGCCAGCGTCGTGGGCACGTCGGGGGAGCAGTGCACGAAGCCCTGCGACTGCAGGCTCGCGGCGGTGATGGGCTGGTCCCGGTCGCGGTGGAGGGCGCTCAGGGGCAGCAGGTGCAGCAGGCTCGATCCGGTCACGCGCCCCAGTGTCTCCCGCGACGGGGGAGAACGCGATCTTCTGCGTAGGATTTCCGGCGTCCGATCACGCCGGATCCCAGGAGGACGCCATGCGCATCGCGGTGCTCGACGACTACCAGGACGTCGCCCGGAGCTACGCCGACTGGGGTTCGCTGGACGTCGAGGTCTTCACCGAGCACGTCGCCGACGTCGACGAGCTGGTGGCGCGGCTGGAGCCGTTCGAGGTGATCGCGGCGATGCGCGAGCGCACCCCGTTCCCGCGCTCCGTGCTGTCCCGGCTGCCGAACCTGAAGCTGCTGGTCACCACGGGGATGCGGAACGCCTCGATCGACCTGGAGGCGGCGCGCGAGCTGGGCGTGGTGGTGTCCGGGACCGGCAGCGGCCAGGGCCGGGGCGCGACCTCGGAGCTGGCGTGGGGGCTGATCCTGGCGGTGCTGCGCGACATCCCCGGCCAGGACCGGCGGATCCGGGAGGGCGGCTGGCAGACCGGGGTCGGCGTGGAGCTGGGCGGCAGGACCCTCGGCGTGCTCGGGCTCGGGCGGCTGGGCTCGCAGGTCGCCGCCGTCGGGCGGGCCTTCGGCATGGACGTGATCGCCTGGAGCCGGAACCTCACCGAGCAGCGCGCCGCCGAGGGAGGGGCCCGGCTGGTCGGCAAGGACGAGCTGTTCGCGACGGCCGACGTGCTCAGCGTTCACCTCGTGCTCGGCGAGCGGACCCGGGGTCTGGTGGGCGAGGCGGAGCTGGCGCTGATGAAGCCCACCGCGTACCTGATCAACACCTCGCGCGGGCCGATCGTCGACGAGGCCGCGCTGCGGGCGGCGCTGCACGAGGGGCGGATCGCCGGTGCGGGCATCGACGTCTTCGGCGCCGAGCCGCTGCCGGCCGACGACCCGTGGCGCACGACCCCGCGCACGGTGCTGACCCCGCACATCGGCTACGTCACCGATGACACCTACCAGGCGTTCTTCACCGAGACGGTGGAGGACGTCCGGGCGTACGCGGCCGGTTCGCCGATCCGGGTGCTCAACGCGGGCTGATCGGAGGCGAACCCTCCGGAACCCGTCGCCGGATCTCCCTTGACTGCAGACGAGACGGACATCACAGTCATACCAACCGGTCGGTCGGACGTGACAAAGGAGTCTGTCGATGACTGCTGCACATGAGCCACCCAGAACCCCAGGTGAGTCGAGAACCCCGAGGAAGCTGCTCGGCGCCGCGCTGATCGCGAGCTCGATCGAGTGGTACGACTTCTTCATCTACGCCACGGCGGCGGCGCTGGTGTTCGGGACCCTGTTCTTCCCCGACGCCTCACCGCTGGTCGGCGTGCTGCTGTCCTTCGCGACGTTCTGGGCCGGGTTCATCGCCCGCCCCATCGGCGGTCTGTTCTTCGGGCACCTCGGTGACAAGATCGGCCGCAAGCCCGCCGTCGTGACCTGCCTGATCCTGATGGGCTCGGCGACGTTCCTGATCGGCGTGCTGCCCGGCGCGGGCACCATCGGCGTCGCGGCCCCGATCCTGCTGGTGACGCTGCGATTCCTGCAGGGCATCGCGGTCGGCGGCCAGTGGGGCGGCATCGTGCTGCTGCTGACCGAGAACAGCGCCAGGGGGAAGCGCGGCATGGCCGGCACCTTCGGTCAGATGGGCGTGCCGTTCGGCGTCATCTTCGGCAACGTCGCGTTCCTCGGCGTGGGCGCGCTGATGAGCCAGGAGGCGTTCCTCTCGTGGGGATGGCGGCTGCCGTTCCTGTTCAGCGCGGTGCTCGCGCCGGTGGTGCTCTACATCCAGCTCAAGATCGAGGACACCCCGGTGTTCCAGGAGTTGCAGGAGAAGCAGGAGAAGGAGGTCGTCAAGGCGCCGCTGGTGGAGGTGCTGCGCGACCACAAGCGCAGCGTCCTGCTGGGCGCCGGACTGCTGTTCGCCACCAACACGTTCTTCTACATCGGCATCTCCGGGCTGCTCGACTACGGCACCCGGGAGCTCGGCCTGCCGCGCCAGCAGCTGCTCGGCGTCACGCTGCTGACCTCGCTGGTCGGCATCTTCGTGATCTTCTTCTCCGGCACCTGGTCCGACAGGCTGGGACGTCGCCCGATGATCCTCATCGGTGCCGGGATGCTGGCGCTGTGGTCGTTCCCGTTCTTCTGGCTGATCGACACCGCGTCGATCTGGATGATCGCGCTGGCCGGGTGCGTCGGCAGCGTCGGCCAGAGCATGACCTACGGCCCGCTCGCCGCCTACCTCAGCGAGCTCTTCCACCCCAGGGTCCGCTACTCCGGAGCCTCACTGGCCTACCAGCTGGCGGCGATCCTCGTCAGCGGCGGAACCCCGTTCATCATGACGGCCCTCCTGGCCGCGACGGGCACCTCGGCCGCGGTCTCGGTCTTCCTCCTCGCCATGTCCCTCTGCACCTTCGCCGCGGCCTACTTCCTCCGCGAAACCCACACCAAACAACCCACCCCAACAACCCCCACCCCCGCCGAAGCCTGACCCTCCCGGGGGACCCCCGATCGAAAACCCCGGTTTTCGTGCGTCGAAAACCGCAACATTCGTCGCGAGAAAACCGGGGTTTTCGATCGGGTGAACGGGATCAGACGTCCTGGGCGAGGGTTTTGACCTGTTCGATGAGCTTGGCCCGGCCCGGGGCGTCCTGGGCGAAGGGGGTCACGTTGAGGGTGGTGACGCCCGCTTCCTTCATCGCCGCCAAGCGCTCCTTGACGTGGGACTCGGTGCCGATGAGGGAGATCTTCTCCAGGAGGTCGCGCGGGACCGCCGCGGCGGCCTCGTCCTTCTTGCCGTCGAGGTAGAGGTTCTGGATCTCCTCCGCCTCGGCCTCGTAGCCGTAGCGGCGGGCGAGGTTGTTGTAGAAGTTCTTGCCCTTGGCGCCCATGCCTCCGACGTAGAGGGCGACCATCGGGCGCACGAAGTCGACCAGGTCCTCCAGCCCCTCGCCGATCGCCAGCGGGGCCTGGGCGACCACG
Organism: Saccharopolyspora ipomoeae; assembly: GCF_029952525.1. GTDB lineage: Bacteria > Actinomycetota > Actinomycetes > Mycobacteriales > Pseudonocardiaceae > Saccharopolyspora > Saccharopolyspora ipomoeae. The sequence continues at coordinate 7,864 of NZ_JASAOF010000038.1, read as the reverse complement.
TCCAGCGGCGGCAGCGAGGCGTCGCGCTTGGCCTTGCCCGCGGCCAGCGGCTCGCCCCACACGTCACCGGCGCGCTCCGGCAGGAAGAAGATCGGCTCCCAGCCCTCGGCGATCTCGGCGACCATCTCGACGTTCTTCGGGCCGATCGCGGCGATCAGGATCGGGATCCGCTCGCGCACCGGGTGGTTGATCAGCTTCAGCGGCTTGCCCAGGCCGGTGCCCTGCTCGGCGGGCAGCGGGATGTTGTAGTGCTTGCCGCTGTGCTCGACCTTCTCGCGGCGCCACACCTGACGGCAGATGTCGACGATCTCCCGGGTCCGGCCCAGCGGCGCGTGGTACGGGACGCCGTGGAAGCCCTCGATGACCTGCGGTCCCGAGGCGCCGATGCCGAGGGTGAACCGGCCGTCGGAGACGAAGTCCAGGCCCGCGGCGGTCATCGCGGTCAGCGTGGGCGTGCGGGTGTAGATCTGCAGGATGCCGGAGGCGATCTCCAGGCGTTCGGTCTTGGCGGCGATGAAGCCCATCTGGCTGACCGCGTCGAAGGAGTAGGCCTCCGGGACGTAGACGATGTCCAGCCCGGCCTTCTCGTAGGTCGCCAGGTCGTCGACGGTTTCCTTGAAGCCTCCGCTGTAGTTCAGCGGCATCCCGATGCGCATCGGCCGATCCTTCCGGGGTCCGGCGGCGGCGGGTCGCGGCGACACCGCCGAGGTCTGAAGCGACGTTACCGCCGAGTACGCCCCGACGGGGAGTGCAACGGCACGCCTGGGGCGTGTGATGCACCTCGCAATGCAATCGGGCGATTTGGTCGTACGACGTTCACCGTGCTCATCTTGTTAGTCATGTCGTCAATAGAGGCTGTGACCCCGTCATGAGGCTCGCCATGCTCGACATCGGTTCCGCGGCGGCCCGGTTGGACATCGTCGACCTCGCCAGCCCGCGCATGCCGCGCGCGACCTGGAGCGTCAAGTCCCGCACCCGCCTCGCCGAGCACACCCTCGCCGACGGCCGGGTGACCGAGGAGGGCTTCGCCGACGCCGAGCGCGCGGTCCGGCGCTGCGTCGACGCCGCGGCCGACAAGTCCGTCGAGGCGCTGATCGCCTACGGGACCTCGGCGGTGCGCGATGCCAGCAACGGCGCGCGACTGCGCAAGCACCTCGGCCGGGCCGCCGGGGTGCGCATCGGCGTGCTCACCCCGCGCGACGAGGCCGCCGTGGCCTACCACGCGGCACGCCGCTGGCACGGGCACGACGACGAGCCGATGACCACCGTCGACATCGGCGGCGGCACCGTCGACGTCGCCACCGGGACCGGCATCGACCCCCGACGCGTCGTCTCGCTCCCGCACGGGGCGGCCCGGTTGACCCGCCAGTTCCTGCCCGACGACCCGCCGACCCCGCGCCAGCTCGACGCGCTGCGCCAGGAGCTGGCCGAGACGATCCCGCCCGCGCTGCGCCGCGTCGAGACCGGCTACCCGCTGGCGCTGTCGAAGGTGCTGCGGCAGCTGGCGGTGCTCACCGAGAGCGAGCCGGGCGCGATCGCCCGCCGCCCGCACCGGCTGCGGCGGGACCGGCTCGCCGACTGGATCCCCCGGCTCGCCGAGCTCGATCACCAGCAGCGCGCGACGCTGCCCGGCGTCTCCCGCAGCCGCGGCAAGCGCATCCTCGCCGGCGCGATCGTCGCCGAGGTGCTCATGGAGTCCCTGGGACTGCCCGAGCTGGAGATCTGCCCGTGGGGCCTGCGCCAGGGCCTGGTCTACCGGTTCCTGGAGGCCCGCACCCGCACGCGCGCGGAGGCGCTCGACCTGGTGGGCACCCTGTTCGACTGACCCCGGCGCGCGATCGGCGGTAGCGTCGGAGGGGAGATCGACTAGGGAGGCGCCGTGGCACTGCTGTTGCACATCTTGATCACGATGGTGGCGGTGTGGATCACCACCGCGCTGCCGGGCATCGAGCTCTCCGGCGAGGACACCACCGCGAAGGTCCTGACGCTGCTGGCCGTCTCGGTGATCTTCGGCCTGGTCAACCTGGTGCTCAAGCCGATCGCCAAGACGCTGGGCTGCCTGCTCTACGTGCTCACGCTGGGGCTGTTCGGACTGGTCGTCAACGGCCTGCTGTTCTGGCTCACGAGTTACCTGGCGGGAGAGCTCGACCTGCCGTTCCACGTCGACGGCTTCTGGGCCGCCTTCTGGGGCGCGCTGATCGTGTCCATCGTCAGCAGCGCGCTGGCCGGCATCGTCCGCCGCGTCGCCCAGCCGCAGGAGGGCTGAGTGCGGGTCGCGCTGCGGTCCTTCGCCGCGCTGGTCGACGACGACGAGGTCGCCGAATTCCTCGGCGTGGCGGGGTTGTCCGGCGAGCCGCCGGAGCACGGCGAGGAGGTGGCGCGCAGCCTGGCGCGCGCCTCCGTCTTCGGCCTCGCCGAGGTGAAGGTGCCGGGCGAGACCGAGCTGCGCGCGCTGGTCGCCGTCGGCGACGGCGGGGGCGTCCGGGTGCGGGTGCTCGGCGAGGAGGTCACCACCGAGGTCGTCCGCCCGGACGCGCCGTGGCCGGCGCTGGTCGCCTGCCTGCCGAAGCGGGAGCCGTCGGAGGGCTGCGAGGTCACCGTCCCGACCCGCGAGCTCGCCGAGGCCCGCGCCGACGCGACGGACCGCGACGAGGGCGCGGACTGGCTGGCCTACGAGCTCACGCAGCGCGAGGTCCCCGCCGACGACGCCCGCGCGGTCGCCGACCTGCTGGCGCGCGGCGACGACACCGAGGCCCGGCTCGCGGTCGCCTACCGCGACGAGGACGGCGGGTTCCACCGCTGGCGGCACGAGATCGAGATCCGCCACTCGCCCACGGGCCGCTCGGCGGTCATCCCGGAGTCGCCGGACGACACCTTCACCATGATCGCCCCGGCGGACACCTACCTCCTGGGCAAGACGCTGCAGGAATACCTGGAGGACCTCACCGGCTAAGGGGCTGGTGGCATGCGGCGGAGCCGCATTCTCTTCCACCAGCTAAGACACCTGCACCGGCGCGGGTTCTGAGCGCCTTCGTGGTGAGTACGCCGGGACGCCTCGTATTGGCATACTCAAGGAGCGGCGCACGGAGTCCACGGAGGCGCTCAGGTTCCGCCACCCGCACCGCCACGCAAGGTGATTCCTCAACAGTTCTCAGTCCAAGCGGGTGGCGATGTCCTTGCCGATGAGCAGGGACGCGGTCGCGGCCGGGGAAGGTGCGTTGAGGACGTGGACCCAGTGCTCGTCCTCGACCACCAGGAAGTCGTCGACCAGCGTTCCCTCCGGAGTGACGGCCTGGGCGCGGACCCCGGCCTCGGAACGCAGCAGGTCGTGGCCGCGCAGGTCGGGCAGCAGGGTGCGGGCGGCGCGCAGGAAGAGCGGTTTGAGCGCGGAGCGGGCGATCTCGGTCGCCCCGGTGCGCCAGTACTTCTTGGCCAGCACCCGCAGACCCGGGTCGGTGACCAGGCGCTTCAGGTGCTCCGGCGAGACCGCGCCCCAGCGGTAGCCCTCGCGGGACAGCGCGGGCACGGCGTTGGGGCCGACGTGCAGGCTGCCGTCGATCATGCGGGTCAGGTGCACGCCCAGGAACGGGAACGCCGGGTCCGGCACCGGGTAGACCAGCGAGTTGACCAGGTCCCGGCTGAAGGACGTGGTCTCGTAGTACTCGCCGCGGAAGGGCAGGATCCGCGCGGGTGGCGTGGTCCCGGCGAGCTCGGCGACGGCGTCGCTGTGCAGGCCCGCGCAGTTGACCGCTCGCCGGCTGCGGATCTCGCCGCGGTCGGTCAGCAGCACCAGCTCGCCGCCGTCGCGGCGGACCCCCTGGAGCTCGGTCGCCGGGCGCAGCTCCACGCCGCGCTCGGCCAGCAGCTCGGCGAGCTTCTCGCTGACGGCGGCGAAGTCGGTGATGCCCGCGTCGGGCACGTGCAGCGCCCGCACCCCGCGCACGTTCGGTTCGCGCTCGCGCAGGCCGATCAGGTCCAGCTCGCCGACCGCGACGCCGTTGGCGCGGCCGCGCCGTTCGAGCTCGGCGAGCCTGGGCAGTTGATCGATCGACGTGGCGACCACCACTTTCCCGGTGCGCCGCACCGGGATTCCGTGATCGGTGCAGAACCGGTACATGGCTTCGCCACCGGCGCGCGCGAACCGGGCCTTGGCGCTGCCCGGCGGGTAGTAGAGTCCACTGTGGATCACTCCGGAGTTGTGCCCGGTCTGGTGCGCGCCCCAGTGACGTTCCTTGTCCAGCACCGTGATTCGGCGGCCGGGTTGCTGCTCGACGAGCGCGTGGGCCGTGGCCAGCCCCACGATGCCGCCGCCGATGATCGTCACGTCGTTGGTCATGGGGTCATCCTCCGCGCCCGGATGCGCCGTTTCCACGACCTCGCGCATGCGGGCCGGAAATGTCCGAAAGCTCCGGGCGGTCCGGTGCGGGGCGCGCTGGCGGGGAAAACGTTCATAAATTCCCAAGATCACCCTGTGCTAGGGTTCTTTCATCCTGTCGGGCGAGCGAAGTTCGCCGCTGACGGTGGTATCGGCTTGGTCACGAGCGGTGAGTTTCGGACTCGTGTGCCGCATGCTGATACCGAGATTCCGCGCCGCATCCCGGTCGCGGAGCCCTGCTGAGTTGAGTCGCGATTCCGGCCCACGCGCGGAAGAGGCGACCGGTTCGACGGTTACGAGGCGCTGTGACGCGGAGCAGTTCGGGTAGTGAGCACAAGACGATCCGGGCCCGCCTGACGCGCGTCGGGCTGGTCCCGAGCATCATCCTGCTGGGCATCTGGCTGGCGTTCTCCGCGGTGCCGGTGTACCAGGGCGTCCACAGCCGGATGGTGGCCACCGAGGCCCGCGACGCGTCGGTCCCCTCCGCCGAGTCGTTCACCGCCATCCAGCAGGAACGCCGGCTGTCCATCGAGAAGCTGACCGGTGCCGGGGCGGATGCCGCGACGATGACGGCCAGGCGGGTCCAGACCGACCGCCGCGTCGAGGGCTCCTGGGCCGGTCTGCAGGCGCTGGCCGACGCAGCCGGACCCGAGGTCGCCGCCAAGCTCCAGTCCCTCGAAGCCCAAGCCGCCCAGCTGCCCAAGATGCGGCAGCGCATCGATTCCGGCCAGGTCTCGCGCACCGAGGTCCTGGACTTCTACGACCGGATCCTCGACACCGGCTTCGACCTCTTCGAGAGCTACGCGCACGGCCTCGCCGACGGCGGCCAGGCCGGGCACGCCGGCTCCGAGCTGCTGCGCGCCGCCGACCAGATGTCGCGCGCGACATCGCTGGGCACCGGCGCGCTGGCGGCGGGCGAGTTCACCCAGGACGAGCACCTGGAGTTCGCCCAGCTCGTCGGCGCCGCCCGCAACGTGCTGGACTCCGAGCTGCCGGTCGCCGAACCGCGGCCCGCCGAACTCGGCAGGAAGCTGGAGGACGACCCGCTCTGGGCGCAGGTCTCCGAGCTGCAGGACCAGCTCATCGAGCACCCGCCGGAGCGGCCGGGGCGGTTCGGCATCGACCAGGCGACCTGGCGGCAGTCCTCGGGTCAGGTCACCGACCAGCTCGCGACGATCGGCATCGAGCAGGTCCGCGCCAGCGCCCAGTCCGGCGTGAGCTCCGCGACCGGCGGTCTCGTCGGCGTCATCGTCGGCAGCGTCGTCGCGCTGCTGGCGATGCTGCTGGGCATCCTGCTGGCCGCCCGCAACGCCCGGGTGCTGATCAACCGGGTGCTCATCAGCCGCCTGGAGCGGCTGCGCGACGACACGCTGCTGCTGGCCACCGAGCGGCTGCCCAACGTCATGGAACGCCTGGAGCACGGCGAGGACCTCGACATCGAGGCCGAGCTGACGCCGCTGGACTACGGCACCGACGAGATCGGGCAGGTCGCCGACGCGTTCAACACCGCCCACCACACCGCCGTCGTCGCCGCGGTCAAGGAGAACCAGGCCAAGGAGGGAGCCAACAAGGTCTTCCTCGGCATCGCCCACCGCAACCAGGGCCTGGTGCACCGCCAGCTCAAGACCCTGGACAAGATGGAGCGCGGCGAGGAGCACCCGGAGCGGCTGGAGGGCCTGTTCCAGCTCGACCACCTCGCCACCCGGTCCCGCCGCAACGCCGAGAACCTGATCATCCTGGCGGGCGAGAAGCCGGGCAGGCAGTGGCGCAAACCGGTGCGCCTGATCGACGTGATCCGCTCCGCGGTCGCCGAGACCGAGCACTACTACCGGATCCGGGTGCACCCCGCCCCGGAGCTCTCGCTGGTCGGCGCGGCGGTGGGGGACGTGATCCACCTGCTGGCCGAGCTGATGGACAACGCCACCTCGTACTCGCCGCCCCGCTCGCAGGTCCAGGTCCACGCCAGCGACACGCCGCGCGGCGTGCTGATCCAGATCGAGGACGAGGGCCTGGGCATGCGGCCCGCCGACCGCGACGAGGCCAACGTGCTCATGGCCACCACGCCGCGGTTCGAGGACATCACCCGCCGCGGCGACTCCCGCCTGGGGCTGTTCGTGGTGGCCCGCCTGGCCGCGCGCCGGGGCATCGAGGTCGACCTCCGCGAGGCCGAGGAGCGGGGCACGGTCGCGTTCGTGCTGCTGCCCCCGCACATCGTCGCCGAGGAAGCGGCCCAGGGGGACAAGCAGAGCATGTCGCAGCTGGCCGAGAAGGCTCGCGAGCGCGCCACCGAGCGGTCCGTGGTCCGCGAGGCCCGCACCGCGCCGGTGAGCCCGATCGAGGAGCCCGTGGCCGAGTTCGAACCGCGCTTCCCGTCGGACGACCCCGACGAGGAACGACCTCGGCTGCCGCGCCGCGACCGCCAGCAGAACCTGGCACCGCAGTTGCGCAACGAGCCGGAGGGAGGCGTCGCGCAGGACACTGCGGCGCTCCAGCCGGAGCGGACTCGTGGCACCATGTCGGCGTTCCAACGCGGAACCCTGGATGCGCGCCGGGCCGGCGGCCGCGACCGAGCTTGACCCGACGATTCGAGGAGCAGCGCAGCAATGAGCGAACAGATCGGTTCCGACGATGACCTGAACTGGTTGTTGGACGACCTGGTCAACCGGGTCGTGGGAGCGCGCGACGGCGTGGTGCTCTCCGGTGACGGGCTGCTGCTGGCACGGTCCGCGGGACTGACCCCCGGCGACGCCGACCACCTGGCGGCGATGGCGTCCGCGCTGCAGAGCCTGGCCAAGGAGACCGGCAGGCACTTCGGCGGCGGCGGTGTCCGGCAGACCGTCGTGGAGCTGGACACGGCTTTCCTGTTCGTCACCGCGGCCGGTGCCGGCGCCTGCATGGCGCTGCTCGGCGACGAGAACGCCGACGTGGGCATGATCGCCTACGAGATGAACCTGATGGTGATCCGAGTCGGCGAGTACCTGAGCTCGGCCCCGAGGGTGGATGCCGTGGCGCAGCTGCGCCAGCAGTGAAGGCGTCGCCATGTCTGAAGACGGCCAGCTCTGGCTGGACGAGGAGTCCGGGCCGCTGGTGCGACCGTACGCGATGGTGCACGGTCGCACCCGCCCGGCGCGGCCCGAACTCGACGTCGCCACGCAGCTCCTGACGTCGTGGAGCGGCGCCGACCGCAGCGGGATCTCCGTGGAGCACGAGGAGATCCTGCGGTTGTGCGTGCGCCCGATGTCCATCGCCGAGGTCGCCGCGCACCTGGACACGCCCATCGTGGTGGCCAAGGTGCTGGTGTCGGACCTCATCGACCGCGGCGACCTCGTCACGGACAAGGCCTCCCGCCAGGCCCAACGCCCCAACCGCCAACTCCTGGAAGCGGTCCTGGAAGGCGTCCGCCGTCTGTAGCGGGCCCTCCCGCGCCCATCCCCGGGGTGGGGAGGTTTTCATGAAAACTGTCACCACTCCTTCCCGCTCGTGTCTCCG
>NZ_JASAOF010000037.1 GCF_029952525.1 Saccharopolyspora ipomoeae | reverse complement strand
ATAATTGACCGGACAAAAGGGACATTGATCATGGGCAATTATGGCTAAAACTGTCCGCAGCCCCACACCACCACCCGAGACCCCACCGAACAAGCGCCACCCGCGAAGCCGTGGCCTTCGCAGGCGGCCCCTCCTCGCGGAGCCGAGTTGTCGATACGCTCGGGAGGACCCGCTGCGGAGAGTGGTGATCCGTCGTGACCGACGCTGTAGGGACGAGGCTTCGCGAGATCCGCAAGGCACGCGGCAAATCGCTCGCGGTGATCTCCGGGCTGGCCGGGATCTCCCCCTCCTACCTCTCCCGGCTCGAATCGGGTGATCGAGCGCTCGATCGCCGATCGCTGATCGCGGCCCTGGCCGACGCGCTCGATGTCGCGCCGAGCGAGATCACGGGCGCCTCCCTGACCGCACCCCAGCAGGCCAGCGAAGATCGCGCCCTGAGCGAACTCCGGCTGACCTTGCTCGCGGTGAGCATGGGAGAACCGCGCGGCCGGATCCAACCGGTCGACCAGCTCCAGGCACGCGTCGACGAAATCCTGACCGCGCAACGACAATGCGACTACGCGGCCGTGGGCGCGCAACTCCCGGATCTCGTCCGAGACCTGCACCAGACGTTGAACGCCGGCCGCGACGGGCGAGAACTCCTGCGCATGCTGGTCCTCACGCACGTGCAGGTCACCCAGGCCTGGCTCGGCGACATCGGCGCTCCGCTGGACCTCTCCTGGCAGGCGGTGACTCTCGCGCAACGCGCAGCGGAACGGCTCGACGAACCGCCCTACACGGCCGTGTGCGCCTTCGGCACGGCGTTCGGACTGCTCGGAGCGGGAGGGTTCGATCTCGCGGCACGTGCGCTCGCAGCCGCCGACCCCGGAACCGCGACCGACGAGTCGACGCAGGTCTCCGGGATGCTCACGCTCACCTCGTCGCTCGTCCTCGCAGCTCAACGAGACGAGGCGGGACGACGTGCCGCGCTCGACGCCGCCACCGATCTCGCCCGGCACACCGGCGAGGGCAACGCCTTCGACTTCGGCTTCGGCCCGAGCAACGTCGGCGTGTGGCGCATGTCCGTCGCTCTGGAAGCCGGTGAGCACGCGGAAGCCGCGAAGATCGCGGAGACGGTGGACGTCGACGCCTTGCCGTCACCGACCCGGCGGAGCGCCTACTACCGGGAGTACGGGCGCGCTCTGGCTCGGCTGCCGAAGCAGCGCGACGAAGCGGTTCTCATGCTGCGGCGAGCCGAGCAGATCTCACCGGCCCGCATCCACCGGCACCCGTTCATGCGGTCGGTGCTCGCCGAACTGCTCACCAAGGCCAAGCGCGACGCGATCGGACGCGAACTCCGCGGCATGGCGTACCGCTCGGGACTGCGCGTGTAACCCGATCGAGCGGTTGCCTCCGTGGCAAAAAATCCTTGGTCAACGGCGCAAGAGTGCCCCCATGAACAACACGCGTCTCTACTCGCCCCACCCGTTCTGCTGGCGGCCTGCTGGTGGGGAACGGCATGCGACGACCGAACGTCCTGGGGAGGGGCAGACTTTCACCGCGTTGTGCGGGCTCGTGGCGGAGGCCGATCTCAGCGAGATCGGCTGGTTCTTCGCGACCTGCGGGGCGTGCAACGCGCGGGCGCACGAGCTCGCGGCCGTGCCGATGCCTTCGGCGCCGGATGCTTCGGGGGCCCGCGAGTGCTGACCGATCGCGACATCGCCATGCGGATGCGCGGCGTCATCCGCTCCTTCGAGATCGCGCTGCCGGACGTCGTCGACGGCTGGTACTCCGCCGAGGACTACGAGCGCCTCGCCTCCTACCTCGACAACACCGCCCGCGCGATGCGCAGCCGCACCGCGGATCTCGTCATCGACGCCGAGTGGACCTAGAAATCTCCGGGCCCGGGAACAACCTTCACCCGTCCCGCCGCGTCTTCCGAACGAAGACCGTCACGCAGCCCCGGTTCACAGCGGTGACGGAACTCGGACAGTGAAAGTGAAAGACCGCAGGTCACTGGGGGTGTCCTGCGGTCTTTCGCCGGTTCTGCAACAACCCGGCCGGAAAGCGGAACCGGCCCGTTCCCACGTTCGGGAAAGGGCCGCAGGTACGTCCGCCCAACGTCGAGCCGGTGGCGATTGGCACGCCACCGACCCTGACCTGCGGAAGGGGCTACAACGCAGACGAGTCCCCGGAGACGTGTCCTACTCGGCGGGACAGCGCTGGTCGATCTCGCGTACTCGGTGCTCAACGGCGGTATGACCATCTGTTTCGCCACCGTCGGCGCGTCCAGCGGGGTCCATCCACCACTGGTCGCGATCGTCACCACAGCAGGTCCCGCCATGTTCGTGCAGCCGGTGTGCGCTACGCCCGCGCCCGCCGGGATGATCGGGATGAGTAGCGATCAGATCGTCGCGGTCATCGCCCTGAGCATCCTCCACCTTGTGGGGATCACGGTGGCGTTGTGGTGCTCAACCGGCGATCTCCGCACCGCCGCACCGCCGCGCTGGTGTGGGCCGGAAGAGATGTTGGGCCACTCGTCGATCACGATCACGCCGGACACCTGCACGAGCGTGCTGCCGCATGTCGCCCGCGAGGCTGCGGAGGCCGCTGCGGCGCTCGTTCCGAGAGGCCGGGCCGGTACCTGTGGGCCCGCAACGGGTGATCCGCTCGGGTCCGGCGAAGTCAAGCTTGCGTGAGGCAAAGAAAAGACCCCAGTTCACACGGGGTGAACTGGGGCCTTCCCTACCGAGCCGCCTGGGGGAATCGAACCCCCGACCTACGCATTACGAGTGCGTCGCTCTGGCCGACTGAGCTAAGGCGGCGTGCGTGGACAAGTGTAGCTGGCGCCCTCGCGGCGCTCGCCGGGGGTCCGGCACAGCTCGGACTGGCGAACACGCGCGGCTATCCGACCGTCACCTGCGGCCGATGTGATCGTTGATACACCGCTGAGGCAGTGACGCCTATCACGGAGGAAGTCGGATGCGCGCGTTTCGTCGGCTCTGCGCCTGCACCGCGGTGACCCTGGCGCTGACCGGGATCTCGATGCCCGCGGCGATGGCCCAAGGCTCGTACCCCACGACGCCGACGCCGCACCCCGTCGACCCCAACCAGCCGCCCGGGCGCATCCCCGACACCACGCCGCGTCCCGTCGTCGGCGACGCCGGGACGATGCTCGGCATCGTGCGGCTGCTGCCCGCCACCGCGCCCGGCGACTCCTTCTTCGACGAGCCCGAGTTCGAGAGCAAGCTGCCCAAGCAGTCCGTCCTGGAAGCCGGCATGGGCCGGGCCATCGCCCAGGTCAACTCCGAGGCCTACCTCGCGCACGAGCACTCCCTCGCCGAAGCGTCCCCGTTCGGCGTCGCGATCATGGGCGACGTCCCGCAAGTCCCCGGCGGGATCGCCCAAGCCGCGCTGCCCGACCGCGAGGGTCCGATCACCAACTCCCTCACCCCGCCCGCCCCCGGCGAGGTTCCTGTCAAGCTCAACGCCCTCAACGGCAGCGTGCACGCGCGGTGGAACGAGCAGACCGGGCCGTGCGGCGTCGCGCCGCTGTCCGACGCCCGCTACACGATGGGCAGTGGGTCGGTCCCCGGGCTCACCGGCCCGCTCGTCGACGTGCCCTCGCTGGCCGAAGCGCACTCGAACGTGCAGCTCACCGACGTCCCCGGACAGGCCAACAAGGCCGTGGTCTCCACCTCGGAGCTGGCGATCTCGGAGGTGAAGCTGTTCAGCGGCACGCCGCAGGAGGTGTCGATCCAGGTCGTCGGCAAGCCCACGCTCACCGCCACCGCGACCGGGGACCCCGCCACCTCGCGCGTCGACTACACCGCGCCGGTGCTGCGGATCAGCCAGGGCGGCAAGGAACTCGCCGTGCTCGACGCCGCCAACCCGACCCAGGACGTGCCGATCCCCGCGATCCCCGGCCTCGACCGGGGCGTGCTGGACCTCGGGGTGCTGCGGCTCAGCGTCGGCGAGCTCAAGCAGGAGGCGCAGGGCACCGAGATCCGCGGCACCGCGCGGCTGTTCGACCTGAAGATCCTCGACGGCGCCAAGCTCGGACTGCCCGCCTCGCTGGCCCAGATCTCCTTCGGCGAGCAGGTCGCGCGCGCCGCCGCGCCCGCGGGCGGTGTCAACTGCGAACCCCCGGCCGCCGGAGCCACCGGCGACGACAGCGGCGCGGGCGCCGTGCCCGCCGACTACCACCAGGGACGAACCGAACCCCTCGCCCTCACCAGCGGCAGCTACTTCGCCGTCCCGATCTTCTGGACCGGAGCCGGACTCCTCCTGCTCGGCTCGATCCTCGTCGCCGCCTTCCCCCGCCGACGCAACGCGAAGCACTGACCCCTCGTGGTGGGGTGAAGTTTTCATGAAAACTGCACCCCCACCACCCAAAACAACCCAAGGATCAACGTCCTCAGGAGGAGGGACAGTTTTCATGAAAACTGTCCCTCCCCAGTGCACGAGGTGAGAGGACGTCGTCCCAGGTCAACGTTCGTGGAGTGGTGCAGTTTTCATGAAAACTGTCACTCCAACCACCCAACGCGACACCCGGGATCGGGGTTCTCGGGTCGTGCAGTTTTCATGAAAACTGCGCGTCCAACCACTCAACGCGACACCGAGTTTGGGGTCCTGGGGTGGGACAGTTTTCATGAAAACTGTCCCACCCCAGAAGTCGTGGGATTCAGCCCGTGAAGAGGGTGGCGAGCATCGCTTCGACCGCGATGAGGGGTTTGACGTTCTGGTTCAGGGCCGTCCGGCATTCGAGGACCGCTTCGAGGCGGCGGAGGGTGGACTCCGAGGTCCACTCGGTCGCGGCCTTCTGCGAGGAGCGGGCGAAGTCGGGGTGGTTGAGGGCCGAGCCCGAGCCGGTGCGGGTGACCAGGACGTCCCGGTAGAAGCCCGCCAGGTCGACCAGCGCCAGGTCCAGGGCGTCCCGCTGAGACCGGGTGGCCCGGGACTTCTGGCGCTTCTCCAGCTCCTTGAGCGCGGCGTTGGCGCCTCGGGTCGCCGAGGCCGTGCCCTTGCCCGTGCCACCGGCGCCCATCGCCGTCTTGAGCTCCTCGCGCTCGGCCTCGTTGCGCTCCTCGTTGGCCGTGACCGCCTCCGACTCGGCCAGCTTGACCAGGCCCGATGCCGCGGTGAACACGTCCGAGAAGCGCTGCAGCCCGAGCGGGATCCGCAGCACCGACTCGCGGCGCTCGCGGACCTGCTCGTCGGTGGCCAACCGCCGGGCGCGCCCGATGTGACCGCCGCAGACCTCGGCCGCCCACTCCGCGAGCTCCGGTTCGATGCCGTCGCGCTCGCGCAGCACCTCGGCGATCGCGCCCGCCAGCGGCGTGCGCAGCTGCACCACGCGGCACCGCGAGCGGATCGTCACTGAGACGTCCTCGGGGTGGTCAGACGGCGCGCACAGCAGGAACACGGTCCGCGGCGGCGGCTCCTCGACCGCCTTGAGCAGCGCGTTCGCCGCGCCCTCGGTGAGCCGGTCGGAGTCCTCGATGAGCACCACCCGCCACTGCCCGGTGCTCGGGCGGCGCGCGGCGGCCTGCACCAGGGCGCGCATCTCCGCCACCGAGATCGACAGGCCCTCCGGCACCACGAGCTTCACGTCCGCGTGCGTGCCCTGCAGGACCGTGCGGCAGGCGGTGCAGCGACCGCAGCCCAGCTCGTCCGGGTCCTCGCACTCCAGCGCGGCGGCCAGGGCCCTGGCCGCGATCGACCGGCCGGAACCGGGCGGCCCGGTGAACAGCCACGCGTGCGTCATCGCGCCGGGCGGCACCGGCTCGCCCCGGACCTGCCTGCGGGCCGCGTCGGCCGCCGCGTGCAGCGTGCCGACCGCGTCCGGTTGGCCGACGACCTCCGCCCACACCCCGGTCGCGGGTACCTCCGGAGCGCCGGTGCGCATCGCGTCAACTCCCTCGTGCCGAGCTATCGGGTCACGACTCTACGATGCCGCACCGACGCGGCCGTCAGGACTTCGAGGTGCTCGACCGCGACGCCGTGGACTTGGACGCGGTGGTCTTCTTCGCGGCGGTCTTGGTGCCCGTCGACTTCGATGCCGTGGTCTTCTTGGCGGTGGTCGACTTGGACGCCGTGGTCTTTTTCGCCGCCGCGGTCTTCGACCCGGTGCTCTTCGACGCAGCGCTCTTCGACGCCGTGGTCTTCGAGGTCGTCGACTTCTTCGCCGGTGCCTTCTTCTTCGCGGGGGCCTTCGCCCGCCGCTCCGCCAGCAGCTCCACAGCGCGGTCCATCGACAGCTCCTCCACCGCGTCGCCCTTGCGCAGCGACGCGTTGGTCTCGCCGTCGGTGACGTACGGGCCGAAGCGGCCGTCCTTGATCACCAGGGCCTTGCCGGTGTCGGGAGCCTCACCGAGCTCGCGCAGCGGCGCGGCGGCGGCACGGCGGCCCCGCTGCTTCGGCTGCGCGTAGATCTTGAGCGCCTCGTCGAGGGTGATCGAGAAGATCTGCTCCTCGGTCTCCAGCGACCGCGAGTCCGTGCCCTTCTTCAGGTACGGGCCGTAGCGGCCGTTCTGCGCGGTGATCTCGTTGCCCGACTCCGGGTCGGTGCCCACCACGCGCGGCAGCGACAGCAGCTTCAGCGCGTCGTCGAGGCTCACGGTGTCCAGCGACATCGACTTGAGCAGGCTGCCGGTGCGCGGCTTGGACTTGTCGCCCTCCGGCAGCACCTCGGTCACGTACGGGCCGAAGCGGCCCTCCTTGGCGACGACCTCGTGGCCCGACTCCGGATCGGTGCCGAGGCTGCGGCCCTCCATCGGGGTGGCGAAGAGCTTCTCCGCGATCTGCACCGTCAACTCGTCCGGCGGCAGGTCGTCGGGCAGGTTCGCCCGCTGCGCCGTCTCGTCCTCCAGCGTCCGCTCCAGGTAGGGCCCGTAGCGGCCGACGCGGACGTAGATGGTGCGCCCGTCCTCGTCGTCGAACATCGGGATCGAGTTGATCGCGCGCGGGTCGATCTCCTCGACCGACGAGCCGACCAGCTTCTTGAGCCCACCGGCGCGACCGATCGAGTCCTCCGGCCCCACCTCGCCGCCGAAGTAGAAGCCCGACAGCCAGCGGGTGCGCTCCTCGCGCCCCTCCGCGATGCCGTCCAGCTCGTCCTCCAGCGCGGCGGTGAAGTCGTAGTCGACCAACCTGCCGAAGTGCTGCTCCATCAGCCCGACCACGGCGAACGCGATCCACGACGGGACCAGGGCCGAGCCCTTCTTCCAGACGTAGCCGCGCTCCTGCACGGTGCTGATGATCGACGCGTAGGTCGACGGGCGACCGATGCCCAGCTCTTCCAGCGTCTTGACCAGGCTCGCTTCGGTGAAGCGCGGCGGCGGGTTCGTGGTGTGCCCGTCGGGCTCCAGCTCCGGCGCGGTGATCGGCTGGTCCTGGGCGAGCTGCGGCAGCCGCGACTCGGCGTCGTCGGCGACACCGCCGGCCTCGGAGTCCACGGCCTCGACGTAGGCCTTGAGGAACCCGGGGAAGGTGATGGTGCGGCCGGACGCGGCGAAGGTGCACTCCTCACCGCTGGTGGCGGTGCCGGTGATGCGCACCGAGAGCGTGGTGCCCTTCGCGTCGGCCATCTGGGAGGCGATGGTGCGCTGCCAGATCAGCTCGTAGAGCTTGAAGCCGTCGACGTCGTTGGACAGCTCGTTGGCCACCTCGCCGGGGGTGCGGAAGCTCTCGCCCGCCGGGCGGATCGCCTCGTGCGCCTCCTGCGCGTTCTTGACCTTGCGGTTGTACTGCCGCGGCTGCGGCGACAGGTACTGCTCGCCGTAGAGGTCGCGGGCCTGGTTGCGCGACGCCGCGATCGCCGTCTCGGACAGCGTCGTGGAGTCGGTTCGCATGTAGGTGATGTAGCCGTTCTCGTACAGCCGCTGCGCGGTGCGCATCGTGCGGTCCGCCGAGAAGCGCAGCTTGCGGCTGGCCTCCTGCTGCAGCGTGGAGGTCATGAACGGCGCGTAGGGCTTCCGGGTGTAGGGCTTCTCCTCGACGCTGGAGACGTGCAGCTGCGCGTCGGTCAGCGCCGCGGCGAGCCGCCGGGCCTCGGTCTCGTCGAGCACCTTGGTGTCGGCGTTCTTCAGCCGGCCGTCCGGGCCGAAGTCGCGGCCGGAGGCGAGCTTGGCGCCGTCGACCGTGACCAGGCGGGCCCCGAAGCGACGCGGCGAGGCGTCCGGGCCGGCGTCCATGGTCGCGGCGATGTCCCAGTACTCGGCGGAGACGAAGCGGATGCGCTCGCGCTCGCGTTCGACGACGACGCGGGTCGCCACGGACTGCACGCGGCCCGCCGAGAGCTTCGGCATGACCTTCTTCCACAGCACCGGGCTGACCTCGTAGCCGTAGAGGCGGTCCAGGATGCGGCGGGTCTCCTGGGCGTCGACGAGGTCCTGGTCGAGGTCGCGCGGGTTGGCGGCGGCGGCCTGGATGGCCGACTCGGTGATCTCGTGGAAGACCATCCGGCGGACCGGGACCTTGGGCTTGAGGGTCTCCAGCAGGTGCCACGCGATGGCCTCGCCCTCGCGGTCACCATCCGTCGCGAGGTAGAGCTCGTCGACCTGCTTGAGGGCGTCCTTGAGCTCGGTGACCGTCGACTTCTTGTCGGCGCTCACCAGGTACAGCGGCTCGAAGTCGTTCTCGACGTCGACACCCAGTCGCGCCCACGCCTGGCCCTTGTACTTCTCGGGCACGTCCTTGGCGTTGCGCGGCAGATCGCGGATGTGCCCACGCGAGGACTCCACGATGAAGTTAGAGCCGAGGTAGGAGGCGATCTTCTTGGCCTTCGCCGGTGACTCGACGATCACCAAGCGCCGGGTAGCGGAGCCGTTCCCGTTGGGAGACCCCGAAGCCCGACCGGCCCCGCCGCCGGCCTTCTTCGTCCGTGTCGACCCAGCCAACGCTTACCTGCTCTCTTCTTCCGGAAGCATCCCTTGCACCCGGCGCCCATCCATTTCGTCCCTGGAGTGTGCGCGCCGCACGGTTCGTCGTGCTGCACCGGGAAGGCACAGGGTTGCATATAACACGCCGATATTCGTCGACGTCTTGTTGTACGAACGTATCGGGTTACCCAGGTGTTCCGTTTCGTGACCTGGCGTGATGTGCGTCAACCCGCTCAGGAGACGAGCGGGATCATTCCCTCGATCGCACCATCGGGCAGCGGTCCGACCAGCTCCGCAAGCCTGGCCAGGCGCCTGCGGCCGGTCACGCGCAGGGCCGGTCCACCCGCCCTGGCACCGATGGTCTTGGCGGGCAGCCCGCAGCCGCGGAGCGCTTCGGCGAGCGCCTCGTGCGTGTCGGGCGCGTGCGGGTCGAGGCCGAGGCGGTAGCCGTGCGCGTCGGCGCTGCCGGAGGTGAGCGCCCACATCCGCAGGACCCAGCCGTCCGGCACGAAACCGGAGGGCACCGACTTCACGGCGCCGCGCAGCCAGTGCGCGGCGATGCCGGTGAGGTCGGAGCGGAACGCGGTGCGGACCAGCGGGCGGCCTTCGTCGGAGCGGCCGAGCTCGGCCTGCACTCCCCGCTCGGCGCAGGCGGCGAGCAGGCAGCGGGCGCGCCACTCGGCGTCGACGACCACCGACAGCCTCGCGGCGGTCCCGCGGCCGAACCCGACGGCCTGCCCGGGACCGCACAGCATGCCCGCGAGGTCGACGACGTCCGCCCGCCGAGCCTCTGCCGAGTAGAAGGACAGCTGGTCCACGCTCGGGATGCTAGAACAGGAGTTCGAGATTATCCACCACTGTAACCCGATCGAATGAGTCCCGACGCCTGCCGGACACGATTTCAATGGAAATCAGGTTCCCGATTTCCATTGAAATCGTGACGTTCACCCAGGTGAGGGGCTGTTAGCCGGGTTGGTTCGGGGCCGGTTGGGCGGGAGCCTGTTGCGCTGGGGCCGGTTGCGCTGGGGCCGGTTGCGCTGGGGCCGGGTTGAAGAACGGCTTGCAGCCCGGGGCCTGCTTGGCGGCCTCGGCGAGGGGCTTGTTGCTCTCCAGCGCGCCGAACTTGCTGTTCAGGTCGACCTGGGAGGTCTTCTGCAGCTCGCCCTGCAGCGCGGTCATGCCCTCGCTGAACTTCTGCTTGTCGTTCGGGTCGACCTGGTCGGCCTTGGCCCGGGCGCCCGCCAGGATCTCCCGGATCTGGCTGAAGCCGTCCTGGATGCCCTGGTTGACCTGGTCCCCGCCCTGGATCGGCGACGGCGGCAGCTCGTGCAGCCCGCGGACCGTGTCGTCGGCGGTCTTGGTCGCGGTGTCGAGCCGGGACACCACCGAGTTCTTCATCGCCGCCGTGTTCGTCTTGTCCACCGGCGGCAGGTTCTTCTGGGACGCGGAGAAGTCGTTGACCAGCCCGCACAACCGGCCTGCCCACTCGATCCCCTCCGGGCCCGCCGCCTGGGGCGCCGGCACGGGCTTGGGCGCCGGTGCCGTTCCGCAGGCGCTCAGGGCCAGCGGGATGGCCGCGAGCGCCGCGAGGGACGTCGCACGGAACCTCATTGCGCACTCCTCACATCGATCGGAGTAGCTCTCGCTGTGCGCTCGGACTCTCTCGTACCGCCACTCCTCCCGGTGAACCCGGGGTCGCCTGGCGCGGCGAACCCCCTGCGCACAGCGATGGGCGCCACCCGAACCGGGTGACGCCCATCGCGCAGGGACCGATCTAGGCGGGAGCGCCGTTGATCGTCTTGTCGTCCGCGGGCTCGTCCGCGATGGCGGTCGAACGCCGCTTGGAGATCACCACGGCGGCCACGATCACCGCGAGCGCGACGACCGCGATCCCGATCCGCACCGCCGGGTTGGCGGCGTCGCCGACGGCGAAGTAGACCACGGCCGGCGCGATCAGCACCGACACCAGGTTCATCACCTTCAGCAGCGGGTTGATCGCCGGACCGGCGGTGTCCTTGAACGGGTCGCCGACGGTGTCACCGATGACCGTGGCCGAGTGCGCCTCGGACCCCTTGCCACCGTGGTAGCCGTCCTCCACCAGCTTCTTGGAGTTGTCCCAGGCACCACCCGAGTTGGCCAGGAAGATGGCCATCAGGGTGCCGGTGGCGATGGCACCGGCCAAGTACCCGGCCAGCGGACCGACGCCCAGCCCGAACCCGACCGCGATCGGGGCCAGCACCGCCAGCAGACCCGGCGTCGCCAGCTCGCGCAGCGAGTCGCGGGTGCAGATGTCGACCACCCTGCCGTACTCGGGGCGCTCCGAGCCGTCCATGATCCCCGGCTTCTCCTTGAACTGGCGCCGCACCTCGTAGACCACGGCACCGGCCGCGCGGGACACGGCGTTGATCGCCAGACCGGAGAACAGGAACACCACCGCGGCACCGATGACCACGCCCACCAGGACGTTCGGCGCGTAGACGAAGAACTCCGAGACGGACAGCTGCCCGGCCACGTCGGCCAGCGCGGCGCCGATGGCGTCGGTGTAGGAGCCGAACAGCGCCGTCGCCGCCAGCACCGCCGTGGCGATCGCGATGCCCTTGGTGATCGCCTTGGTGGTGTTGCCGACCGCGTCGAGCTCGGTGAGGATCTTCGCGCCCTCGCCCTCGACGTCGCCGGACATCTCGGCGATGCCCTGCGCGTTGTCGCTGACCGGGCCGAACGTGTCCATCGCGACGATGACGCCGACGGTGGTCAGCAGACCGCACCCGGCGAGCGCGATCGCGAACAGCGCCACCGGCAGCGAACCGGACAGCAGGAACGCGCCGAACACGGCCGCGCCGATGACCGCCGCGGTGTAGACGGCGGACTCGAAGCCGACCGACAGGCCGGTCAGGATCACCGTGGCCGCACCGGTCAGCGACGACTTGCCGACGTCCTGCACCGGGCGGTGCTCGGTGGCGGTGAAGTAGCCGGTCAGCTTCAGGATGACCACGGCGAGCAGGATGCCGATGACCACGGCCATCAGCGCGACCAGCGCCGGGCTGCCCGGGGTGGCGCGCACCTCCTCCGACACGCCGGAGAGCTCGGCGAACGTGCTCGGCAGGTACAGCATCGCGGCGATCGCGCACAGCACCGCCGAGATCCCGGCCGAGATGTAGAACGACCGGTTGATCGCGGTCAGCGCGCTCTCGCCGGAGCGGGCCTTGGTGATGTAGACGCCGATGACCGCGGTGAGCACGCCGATGGCCGGCACGATCAGCGGGAACAGCAGCCCGTGGGCGCCGAAGGCGGCGGTGCCCAGGATCAGCGAGGCGACCAGGGTCACCGCGTAGGACTCGAACAGGTCCGCCGCCATGCCCGCGCAGTCACCCACGTTGTCGCCGACGTTGTCGGCGATCGTGGCCGCGTTGCGCGGGTCGTCCTCGGGGATGTTCTGCTCGACCTTGCCGACCAGGTCGGCGCCCACGTCGGCGGCCTTGGTGAAGATGCCGCCGCCGACTCGCATGAACATCGCCAGCAGCGCGGCGCCGAAGCCGAAGCCCTCCAGCACGCGCGGGGCTCCGCCCGCGTAGACCATCACGACCAGCGCGGCGCCGAACAGGCCGAGGCCGACGGTCATCATGCCGACCACGCCGCCGGTGCGGAACGCCACGCGCATCGCCTTCTCGCGGCCCTCCTCCGACTCGCGGGCGGCTGCGGCCACGCGCACGTTCGCGCGGGTGGACAGCCACATGCCGAGGTAGCCGATGACGGCCGAGAACGCGGCGCCGAACAGGAAGAACACCGATCGTCCGATGCGCTCCCCGATGGTCTCCGCTGGCAGCGCGAACAGGACGAGGAACACCACCACGGCGAAGATCGCCAAGGTGCGGAACTGCCGGTTCAGGTACGCCGACGCTCCTTCCTGCACGCCCTTGGCGATGTCCTGCATCTTCGCGGTGCCCTGCCCGGCGGCGAGCACCTCCCTGATCAGGACGTAGCCGAAGGCCAGTGCGGCCAGAGCGATGACCATGACGACACCGACGACCGCGTAGTCGATGCCTGCGAGCTCGATTCCGGTGGCTCCGGAGGCTTGTTGGGCGAGGTCCATCCGGGTTTGCGAGCTCGGTGGTGCAGCGCCCTGGGCCCAGCCGTGCTGGACCGGGGTGAGCAGGGACATCCGTCCTCCTGGGTTGTGCTCGGTTCTCACACCGGCGGCCCGCACGCTCTTGCAGCACGCTCTCACCGGGCCCCGATGCGCGGTAGGCGGCCCCGCCCGGTACGGCCCGTGTTCGTCCGCTGGCCGTCCGTGGCGACGTCGTGGGTCGGGAGTCTATTCAGACCACGAGTGGCTTACCTCACGGTGTGATACGCAACTCGTCTCGACGTGCGTTTTCGTTACCGAATGATCGATTCAGAGCCCTACTTGATCCCCTGTTCGGACATATTTTGATTTGGTACGAACGGGTGACATGAGGTATGGCGTGTCGCCTCCTGAACGGCGAGAACTCGTCCAGCTCGCGGAACACGCACCGAAATCCCCCCGAAAGGGGACACGCCCGACTCGCGGAGGGGAACACCTGTGCGGGTGCGGATCAGGTTTGTGCAAGGCTGGCGACGTGCGCGAGGAGGACAAGGGACAGCGGCTGCTAGGCCGCGTCCTCGCCGGGATCCCGGCCGACGAGTCGCCCGTGACGCACGTCGAGCACCGGCCGGCCCGCACCGCCCGAACCGCCGACTGGCCCAAGTGGGCACCGCCCCGGCTCGTCGAGGCGTTCCGGGCGCGCGGCGCGGACGAACCGTGGATCCACCAGGTCGAGGGCGCCGAGGCCGTGCACGACGGCGAGAACGTCGTCGTCGCCACCGGCACCGCGTCCGGCAAGTCGCTCGTCTACCAGCTGCCGGTGATCTCCCGGCTGCTCGACGACCCCAAGGCCACCGCGCTCTACCTCTCCCCCACCAAAGCGCTGGCCGCCGACCAGCTGCGCAGCATCTCCGAGCTGGAGCTGAACGAGATCCGCGCGGTCAAGTACGACGGCGACACCCCGCAGGCCGAGCGGGACTGGGTCCGCCAGCACGGCAGGTGGGTCTTCACCAACCCGGACATGCTGCACTTCGGCGTGCTGCCCTCCCACGGGCGCTGGGCGCAGTTCTTCCGGCGGCTCACCCACGTCGTCATCGACGAGTGCCACACCTACCGCGGCGTGTTCGGCTCGCACGTCGCGCTGCTGCTGCGCAGGCTCCGCCGGATCGCTCAGCGCTACGGCGCCGACCCGGTGTTCGTGCTGGCCTCGGCCACCGTCTCCGACCCCGCCGAGCTCGCCGAGCGGCTGACCGGGGCGCGCTGCAGGGCGATCACCGAGGACGGATCACCGCGCGGCGCGCGCACCGTCGCGCTCTGGGAACCGCCGCTGCTCGACGACCTCGTCGGCGAGAACGGAGCCCCGGTGCGCCGCAACGCCGGTTCCGAGGCGGCGCGGATCCTCACCGAGCTCGTCGTCGAGGACGCGCGCACCCTGGCGTTCATCCGCTCCCGACGCGGCGTCGAGCTCGCGTCCCTGGCCGCGCAGCGCGCTCTGTCCGAAGTGGACTCCTCGCTGCCGGGGAAGGTCGCCGCCTACCGCGGCGGGTACCTCCCCGAAGACCGCCGCGAGCTGGAACGCTCGCTGCTGACCGGAGAACTGCGCGCGGTGGCCACCACCAACGCGCTGGAGCTCGGCGTCGACATCTCCGGGCTCGACGCCGTCGTCGTCGCCGGGTACCCGGGCACCCTGGCGTCGTTCTGGCAGCAGGCCGGGCGGGCCGGCCGCGACGGGGACGGCGCTCTCGTGGTGTTCGTCGCGCGCGACGACCCGCTGGACACCTACCTCGTGCACCACCCACCGGCCGTGCTGTCCCGGCCGGTCGAGGCCACCGTGCTCGACCCCACCAACCCCTACGTGCTCGAACCGCACCTGGCCTGCGCGGCCGCCGAGCTGCCGCTCACCGAGGAGTCCTTCGAGATCTTCGGCGGCGACTCCGCGCGGCAGGCCGTGGAGGCGCTGGCCGCCGACGGCGTGCTGCGCCGCCGCCCGCACGGCTGGTTCTGGACCGAGCGGGAACGCCCGCACCGCACCGTCGAGCTGCGCGGCTCCGGCGGACCGCCGATCGCCGTGGTCGAAGGCGAATCAGGGCGGATGCTCGGCACGGTGGACCCGGACTCGGCGTGCTCCACGGTGCACCCGGGCGCGGTGTACCTGCACCGGGGCGAGTCGTTCGTGGTCGACGAGCTCGACCTGGAGTCGGCGATCGCGCTGGTCCACGAGGAGAGCCCGGACTGGACGACCTCGCCGCGCGACGACGTGGACATCTCCGTGCTCCGCACGGTCGAGAGCAACGACACCGGAGCCGGTGTCACGACCCACCTCGGCGAGGTCGAGGTGACCTCGCAGGTAGTCGGCTACCTGCGGAAACGACCCACCGGCGAGGTGCTGGACCAGGTCCCGCTGGACCTGCCCGCGCAGACGCTGCGCACCCGCGCCGTCTGGTACACGGTGAGCCAGGAGCTGTTGATGAGCAGCGCGCCGGGGGGCGCCGGGCTGGAACCGGCGCGCATCCCCGGCGCGCTGCATGCCGCCGAGCACGCGGCGATCGGCCTGCTACCGCTGTTCGCGACCTGCGATCGTTGGGACATCGGCGGGGTCTCCACCGCGCTGCATGCCGACACCGGGGAGGCAACGGTGTTCGTGCATGACGGCCATCCGGGAGGGGCCGGATTCGCCGATCGCGGTTTCGCCGCATTGGTCCCCTGGCTGGTCGCGACGCGGGAAGCGATCGCTTCCTGCGACTGCCCGGCCGGATGCCCGTCCTGCGTTCAGTCGCCCAAGTGCGGGAATGGCAACGAACCGCTGGACAAGGCAGGGGCGGTGGCTGTTCTCGACGCGGTGTCCGCCGTGCTTCGGGGCAGCGCCGGTGGTCCGGGTGGGCTGCCCGACCAGGCACGATGAGCGCGCAGGCTGGTGCGTGCTCGCGGGGAAGCTCGTGCCGGGTCGGGCCGGGGAAGCCCTGGGCGCGGTGTCCGGACCGCTCAGCGCGTCACGGCGGCAGGACCTACCTGGTCGCTGCGAGAAGTTCCGCCACGTTCTCCGGTTGGTGATCGATCTCCAGCGCGGTCCGGAGCGCGTCGTGGACGAACTCCGGGCTGGGCAGCTGCCAGGCGCACACGTCGGGCTTGACCCGCCAGTGCACCGCTCCGCCGGGGTAGGCCGACGGTGGCAGCGGAACCCAACTCCCCTTGCCGTGCAAGCGGATTCCGCTCTCCTCGGCCAGCTCGCCGTTGAGCTGACCCCCAGGGGTTGTCAGGAAGAACCAGCTACCGGTCGGGGTCGCCACGATCGGCACCGGGAACCCGCCGGCCCGCAGCACCTTGGCCGCCTGCCGTCCGGTCGCGGTGTCGACCTCGATCGCGTCGACCTGGAAACCGGTCGCCAGCAGGAGGTTGTACGGGTGGTCGTCCCACCAGGACATGACCTCGGCGAGGTCCGCCCCCAGTCGGTCCTGCCAGTCGGAGTGGACCGGGGTCGGGCCGTGCAGCTGCATGCCGCGGCGGCCGAACCACTCGCCGTCCTTCGGGAACGTTCCGGGCAACACCGACCACCCGCGCGACGCGAAGTCGATTGCCTGCACGCGCAGGTCGATCCGGCTGCTGGTCAGCCCGGCCGGGTGGGCCGGGACGCCGCGGAAGGCGCTCTGCCACCTCTCCGCAGACCATTGCATGTGCTCCGCCTCCTTGTTCAGCGGTGAGCGGCGTGGTGCTCCCTGAGATCGACCGGCCGGATTTCGGGGTTCCGGCCGATCCCCTGACCTCCTTGTCAGGTGGACCTCGGTTCGTGGCGAACCCGGGCTCGCCGCTCACACTTCAAAGAAACGTCATCCGGCCCCGGGCCGTACAGACCCCTTGCGACGACCGGTCGTTCAGCGGCGACGAACGTGAGACGCGGAACACGCGCGCTGAAAGATCGGGAGTCCCACCGAACTCCGCCGGTGAAGCGTCGGCGACCGCTCCCCTGCCCGCCGGACCGCTCACCGACCGCTCGTCGTACACCCGCCGTGATACGCCCAGATCAGCGGGTTGCGGGTCCGGCGCGAGCGCGTGCGCTGGGCGGTGCCTTCCCGGCGAGCGGACCTGGCAGCTCTCCCGCGACCTCGACGCGGGCCTCTCGACCGGTCAGGGTGCAGGTGATCAACCTGGTCCGCATCCCCCTGGTCACCCGTTCGGCCTGGGCGCAGGCGGACTCGGGTCCACCGATCGCGTGGGCGGCGGCCGCCAGCGCCGCCAGGTCTGCGGCGCCCTCGGCCCGATGCCGGGCGGCGGTGGCCGCGCCGAGCTGCACCAGCCACCACAGCAGGAGCAGCACGACCAGCGACAGCACCGCGGCGACCGGCGTCGCCGAACCCCGATCGTCCATCACCCCTCCCCCGGTTCCAGCACCGCGACGGCCTCGGCCCGCGCCCAGCGCGCGCTGATCCGCACCTGGACCTGATCGCCGGTGATCGCGTGCTCGTACCGCGCGTCGGCGGGCGCGAGGGCGCGCACCGCCCGCTCGGCCCGGGGCGCGTCACCCCGGGCGAGCAGGCGGGCCGCCTCGACGGCGGCGTCCTGGCAGCGCAGCTGCCCCAGCACCGCCGCGCACCCGAGCAGCAGCAGCCCGAAAACCGCGACCAGCGAGCAGATCCCCAGCGCCGCCTCGACGGTCACCGAGCCCCGGTCGTTCACGTGCCCGCGCCCTGCAGGCCGCGCTGGATGATGCCGGTGAGCGCCTCCTCGACCGATCCGCTCGTCACCACCGCGTACAGGGTGGTCGCGAAGGCCACGGCGGCGAGCGTGCCGACCGCGTACTCCGCCGTGGACATCCCGGCGTCGCCGGTCAGCGCGGCCCGCAGCCGCCGGATCAGGTTCCGCATCGTCGTCTCCTCATCGTGTGTGCAGTGGGTCGATCGGGAGTTCCTCGAACATGCCGAGCACGACCGGCAGCACGCCCAGGCACAGGAACGCGGGCAGGAAGCACAGTCCGAGCGGCGCCGAGATCCACACGGCACCGCGCTGGGCCCGCACCTCCGCCAGCTCCGATCCGCGCGAGCGGGCGCGCTCGGCGAGCTCGGCCGCCACGTCGGCGAGCGCGCTGCCGGTGCGCGCGGTGCGCCGGGCCGCGCGGGCGAGCTCGGCGGTGCCGGGGTCGCGCAGCGCCGGTTCCCACGCGGTGGCGGCGTCGCTGCCCAGCGCCAGGTGATCGGCGACCTCGTCCAGCGCTCGGCGCGCGGTGCCGCCGACCTCGACGGCCACCGCCCGCACGATCACCGGCACCGGCAGCCCGGCCCGCATCCCCGCCGCCAGCAGGTCCCACCCGGCGGCGAGCACCAGCGGATCGGCGCGATCCGCCCGCCGCGGACGGGGTTTCGCCGGGGCGCGCGGCCGGGGCAGCCGCAGCCGGTGCCGGGTCGACGCGACCGGCACGAGCAGCACCGCCGCGGCGAGCAGCACGAGCACCGCGCTCACGGCCGCACCACCGCTCGGGTCAGCCGCGAGCTCCACAGCACCCCGGCGATCAGCAGCGCCACGCCGATCAGCAGAAGCAGCTGGCCGCCCGGGCCGCTGCCGAACACCGCCAGCGGCGAGGCCCCGGCGGCGTGCCCGAACACCAGCCCCAGCACCGGCAGCCCGGTGAGCACGCCCGCGGTGGCGCGCGGACCGGCCATCTTCGCCGCGACCTCGCGCCGGAACGCGGTGCGCCGCTCGACGTCGCGGCGCAGCGAGTCCAGCAGTTCGGCGAGCGCGACGCCGTGCCGTTCGGCCAGCTCCCAGGCGCGGGTCAGCCGCCGCACCGGCTCGCGTGGTGGTCCGGACAGAGGAGTGCCGGACAGGGCGGTGACGTCGCCGCCCAACCGGGCGGTCGCGGCCAGGTCGCGGAAGAGACCCGCGACGGCCGGTCCCGCCTCGGCCGCCGCGCCTTCCGCCGCGCTCGCCGGGTGCGCTCCCGCGCGCACCTGGCTCACCAGCAGCCGCAGCCCCTCGGCGAACTCGTCGTGCAGCGCCAGGTCCCGCCGTTCCTCGCGCTGCTCCCGCAGGTACCGGGCTGCGAGCAGGGTCAGCGCGAACGCCGCGCACATCCCCGCCGGACCCGCGAACACCGCTCCGGCGAGCCCTGCCGCCCAGGGCAGCAGCCGGGTCGGGCGCGGCAGCCGCAGCGGCGCGCGCGGGAGCCCGGGCAGCCGGTGGCGACTGGAGGGCGTCGGCCAGCACAGCAGCCCCGCCGCCGCGAGCAGGGCGCTCGGGATCAGCACGGCAACGCACCTCCCCGGGATTCCAGCAGGTCGGCGAGGTCGTGACGGCCCACACCCCAACCGGTTTCGCGTTCCCAGGCGGGCCGGACGCTCACCTGATCACCGACGCGGTGCAGCACCCCGATCGCCGCGAGGCGCCGGTTCCGGACCTGCAGCACGACCTGGACGGCCGCGGCGAGCTGGCTGTGCAGGGCGTCCCGGGACAGCCCGCCGAGCGCGCCCAGCGCCTCCATCCGCGCCGGGACCTCGCGCGGCGAGTTGGCGTGCAGCGTGCCGCCGCCCCCGTCGTGCCCGGTGTTGAGCGCGGCAAGGAGTTCACGCACCTCGTCACCGCGCACCTCGCCGACGACGAGGCGGTCCGGGCGCATCCGCAAGGCCTGGCGCACCAGGTCGCGCACGCCGATCTCGCCCGCGCCCTCGACGTTGGGCGGCCGGGTCAGCAGCCGCACCACGTGCGGGTGGCGGGGGCGCAGCTCGGCGGCCTCCTCGACGCAGACGATCCGCTCGTGCTCCCCGACCGCGCCGAGCATCGCCGCCAGCAGCGTGGTCTTGCCGCTGCCGGTACCGCCGGTGATCAGGAACGCCAGGCGTCGGGCCACGATCTCGCGCAGCACCGCGCCGATCCGCTCGTCGAAGGTCCCGGCCCGCTGCAGCGCGGCGAGGTCGTGGTCGGCGGGCCGCAGCACCCGCAGCGAGAGGCACGTGCCGTCACCGGCGATCGGGGGCAGCACGGCGTGCATCCGGACGGCGCCGGTGTCGCGCTGCGGCAGCCAGGCGTCGACCCACGGCTGGGCGTCGTCGAGCCGTCGCCCGCTGGACATCGCCAGCCGCTGGGCGAGCCTGCGCACCGAGTCCTCGTCGGGGAAGCGCACCCGCGCGGGTCGCAGCCCGTCGCCGCGATCGACCCACACCTTCTCCGGCGCGGTGACCAGCACGTCGCAGATCTCGGGGTCGTCCAGCAGCGGTTCGAGCGCTCCCGCGCCGGAGAACTCCTGCTGCACGAGGCGCAGCGCGGCGAGCACGTCGGCGTCGGCGACCAGGCCGTCGGACTCGGCCCGGACGGCCTCGGCCACGGCGGCGGGGCTGAGCGCGGCACCACTGCTCACCAGTCGGGTGCGCACGCGCGCCAGCAGTTCGCGGTCCACGGACATGGCGATCCTTCCCCTCCCCTGCCGCGAGAACGGCGGGACGGCATGGCCGATCGGGCGAGATCGGCTTCGGGGCAACGGGTTTCAGAGCAGGGACGTCAGCGCGGGACTGGTGGCTCCGCGGCCGCGAGTTCGGCGAGCACCGCCCCGGCGGCGGTGGTCAGCGGGCCGCGGCGCAGCGCGGCGACGAGGTCTCCGCGGTCGACGGCGGCGGCCAGCCGCGGCTGCGGTCGCATCGTCGTGAGCACCGGGGCGCCCGCCGCGCGCGCCACGTCGCGCGGTCTGAGCCCGCCCGGCGACGGGCCGCGCACCACCAGCCGCACGGGGCATCCGGCGCGCTCGGTCACGGTGGCGACGACGCGGGCGGCCGCGGCGCAGGCGCGCACCTCGGCGGGGACCACGACGACGGCGAGTTCGGCGTCGCCGAGCACGGGCTCGTCGGGATCACCGGGCACCGGGCAGCGCGGCAGGTCGCACACCACGGTCGCGCCCGACCGGCGCCCGGCGCCGAGCACCGCGCGCACGCCCTCGGGCGTGAGCCCGCTGGCCGCGCGGTCGCGATCGCAGGCGAGCACGGCCATCTCCCCAGATCCGACGCGCTTGCGCGGCAGGGCCTGGCGCAGGGCACCCGCGCCCAGCCGTCCGGCGCCGACCGACAGGCCGGACCAGCGCAGCCCCTCCTCCCGCTCCAGCCCGGCGACGAGGTCGAGGCCGCCGCCGAGCGGGTCGCAGTCGACCAGCAGCGACCGGCCGCCGCCGCGGGCGGCAACGGCTGAGGCCGCGGTGGCGAGCGCGGAAGCGCCCGCACCGCCGCAGCCGCCGAGCACGGCCAGCACCCGGCCCTCGCCCTCCGGGGCGTCGGCGGCGTCGGCCAGCAGCTCGATCAGCCGGCGCTCGTCGGCGGGCAGGGTCAGAACCCGTTCCGCCCCGACGTCGAAGGCGGTGCGCCACACCCGTTCGTCGGTCCGGCGGCACAGCAGGGCGACGCCACGTCTGCGCGGCAGTCCTCGGGCGGCGCACGCGGTCGCGGTGCTCTCGTCGAGCAGCACCAGCGGCGCGGTGCGCCATGAGGTCGGCAGCAGTCGTGGCGCGCGTTCGATCTCGCCGCCGGAAGCGGCGGCGAGCCGGGTGATCTCCTCGGCCAAGTCGGCGTCCTGCACCGCCAGCAGCGGGTGCGCGGTTTCGGACTCGGATGATCGTGCGGCCATGACGGACTCCCAGGATCGGGATCATTCGGAGGAAAACCACTTCCGGATCGGCCGGAAGAGGGAGCGTGGTGCCGCGAATGGCCGCTCGTTATCCAAAGTGACCGGGGCCGGTCGGACTGCCAAGCGATTTCTGAAATCTGTGGAGTAACCCCCTCGCTGTGGATAACTCGCGCAACCCGAAAGAGTTGCACGAGGCCCGCACAATAAACGAAGGGAATTCACATTTTGCTCGCCCGGAAACTGTTGCGCGAGCACGGACTTCGCGCAGGTGGGAGCATCCGCATACGAGACGACCCCCGCCAGGGGGGAGGGGCGGGGGTCGTCCTAGTTCAGCTCCGGGGGGTCGAGCTGAACTGGTCCGGTCACGCCGGACTCCCCACACTGTATCCCGCTGATCCCCAGTAATGCCTCCCGTCCATTTGAGGGAACGTCTTTGCTCTCAGTGCCCGATGACTTGGCCAAAACCATTCATTCGTGGCAAGAAAATCCATCACGGCGACGAGCAACCTTCCGCACACCGCACGGTGTGTGAAGAATCGCTCTTCTGAAGGGAGACCCCGCACAACCTGTCCGGGGTCCGGCGGAACGAGCGGCGAAATGCCGCCCGCGCCCGGCTCAACTCCCCGCGCCCGGCTCGTATGCTGTCCGCGTGACCGAGCCCGCGAACCCCGCCGCCGCTCCCGGACACCGGGTGGCCGCGTTCTTCGACCTGGACAAGACGATCATCGCCAAGTCGAGCACGCTCGCCTTCAGCCGCCCGTTCTTCCAGGAAGGGCTCATCAACCGCCGAGCGGTGCTCAAGAGCGCCTACGCGCAGTTCGTGTTCATGCTCGCCGGCGCCGACGCCGACCAGATGGACCGGATGCGCGCCCACATCACCTCGCTGTGCGCGGGCTGGGACGTCGACCAGGTCAACGCCATCGTCGAGGAGACCCTCCACGACATCGTCGACCCGCTGGTCTACAAGGAGGCCACCCAGCTCATCGCCGATCACCAGGAGCAGGGCCACGAGATCGTCGTGCTCTCGGCGTCCGGCCAGGAGGTGGTCGCCCCGATCGCGAAGCTGCTCGGCGCCGATCACTGGTTCGGCACCCGCATGGTCGTCTCCGAGGGCCGCTACACCGGCGAGGTCGACTTCTACTGCTCGGCGGAGAACAAGGCCGTGGCCGCCCGCGAGCTCGCCGAGGAGCACGGCTACGACCTCGACGAGTCCTACGCCTACTCCGACTCGATCACCGACATGCCGCTGCTGGAGGCCGTCGGCAACCCCACGGTGGTCAACCCCGATCGCGGCCTGCGCAAGGAGGCCGTCCAGCGCAGCTGGCCCTCGCTGGCCTTCGAGCACCCGGTCTCGCTGCGCGCCCGCATCCCCACCCCGTCGCGCGCCGCGGTGACCGCCGCGGGCGTCGGGCTCGGCGCCGTCGCGGCCGCCGGCGCCACCTGGTGGGGCGTGCGCGCCTGGCGACGTCGCCGGTGACCGCCGAGCGTGACCAAAGACCCTGGTGGTCACCCTCGCGGTTCGCCCTGAAGAACCCTTGCAGTGACGGGCATCACCGTCTACAAAGGGAGGTGCGGACCCTGTTTGGCCAGGGACGTTACGGAGGAGAAGTAACGTCCACCCCTCTCAGGCTCCGCGCGCGAGACTTGGAGCACCCACGCGTCGCCGCAGATAAGGCTGTCGTGCACAGGGTTGCGTCACCGGGACGCCGGACGCCTAGCCCGAAAGTTACGACGAGAGAGCACGCTTGGTAACCCAGGACCTCGCGCGAGGGGGCGGCGCCCGAGACCGGGCGCCGCTCTTTTTGCGCGCAGCGGCGGCCGGGCAGCGGAACCTCGCCCCGCTCGGACCGATCCAGAACGTTGACCTCCACATTCATGGTGAGTAATTTCCTACTTCCACTGGACTTGTGGTGAACAGTTCTCGTCTTGGAGGCCGATGTGGCGTGGCGATCCCCGACCCGACGTGCCGTGATCGCGTTGAGCGCGCTGGCCGTCGGCGCCGCCGCACTGACCACGACCGGGAGTGCCCTGTCCCCCGAAGCCCCGAGAGCGCAGACCGCTGACGAACTGCTGCAGCAGATGACGCTGGAGCAGAAGGTCGGTCAGCTCTTCGTCACCTACGCCTACGGCCGCACGGCCGACACGCCGGACCCGGTCAACCGCGAGGAGTTCGGCGTCGACACCCCCGCGCAGGTCGTGGAGAAGTACCACCTCGGCGGCATCATCCACTTCACGTGGTCCAACAGCCTCTACGACCCGAAGCAGATCGCGGAGCTGTCCAACGGGCTGCAGACCGCGGCGACCAGCTCGGGCGCGCGGGTGCCGCTGCTGATCTCCACCGACCAGGAGCAGGGCCAGGTCACGCGGATCACCGAACCCGCCACCCAGCTGCCCGGCAACATGGCGCTGGGCGCGGGCCGGGACCCGGTGGCCGCCGAGCGGTCCGCCGCGATCACCGGCCGGGAGCTGCGGGCGATGGGCCTGAACATGAACTTCGCGCCGAGCGGGGACGTCAACGTCAACCCGGCGAACCCGGTGATCGGCGTGCGCTCCTTCTCCTCCGACCCGGCGCTGGCGGCGCAGTTCACCGCCGCTCAGGTGCGCGGCTACGAGGACGCCCAGCCCGCGGGCGAGGGCGTGTCGGCCTCGGTCAAGCACTTCCCCGGCCACGGCGACACCAACACCGACAGCCACACGGCGCTGCCGGTCATCGAGCACGACCGGCAGCAGTGGGAGCAGCTGGACGCGCCGCCGTTCAAGGAGGCCATCGCGGCCGGCACCGACTCGGTGATGAGCGCGCACATCGTGGTCCCCAAGCTCGACGACTCCGGCCGGCCGGCGACGCTGGCGCCGAACGTGCTCACCGGGATGCTGCGCCAGGAGCTCGGCTACCAGGGCGTGGTGTTCACCGACTCGCTGCAGATGGAGGGCGTCCGCGAGCAGCACCCGGACGCCGAGATCCCGGTGCTGGCGCTGCAGGCCGGTGCCGACGTGATGCTGATGCCGCAGAACCTGCAGGTCGCCATCGACGGCGTGATCGCCGCGGTCCGCGACGGTCGGCTGACCGAGCAGCGCATCGACGAGAGCGTGTCGCGGGTGCTCAAGCTCAAGGAGCAGCGGGGCGTGCTGGCCGACCCGTTCGTCGACACCGGCCAGGTCGACTCGGTGGTCGGCAGCCGCGAGCACCTCGACGAGGCCCAGCGGATCACCGATCCGACCACGACGCTGCTGCGCAACGACGCCGCGCTGCCGCTGAAGTCGCCGGGCTCGGTGTTCGTCACCGGCGCGAGCGAGAAGGGCACCCGGGCGCTGTCGGACTCGGTGCGGGCGCGCGGGCCGCGCAGCTCCGCGCTGGCCACCGACCTGCAGCCGACGCCGGAGCAGATCGGCCAGGCCGTCGAGCGGGCCAAGGCCAGCGACGTCGCGGTGGTGCTCACCAACGCCGCCTGGAACCCGGACAACGCGAGCCAGCTCGACCTGGTGCGGGCGCTGCAGCAGACCGGCAAGCCGGTGATCGCCGTGGCCACCCGCGACCCCTACGACGCGGCCTACGCCGACGTTCCCGCGTGGATCGCGAGCTACTCGGACAAGCCGGTGGCGATGGAGTCGGTGGCCAAGGTCCTCTTCGGCGAGACCGCCCCGAGGGGCAAGCTCCCGGTGCCGGTCCCCGAGCCCGGCAAGCCGGGCACCGACCGGTACCCGTTCGGCTTCGGCCTGGGCTGGTGAGCGGCGTGAGCGGCATCGGCAGGAGGCGCTTCCTCACCGCCTCGGCGCTGGCGGTCCCGGCGGTCGGCGTGGCGTCCAGCTCGGCGTGCGCGGCCAAGCCCGCGCAGATCGAGCCCGGGCAGGTGCGCACGGGCGCGGACGTGCTGGCAGGGCGGGGCTTCTCGGACCTGACCGGGCGCAGGCTGGGCATCGTCACCAACCCGACGGGCGTGCTGTCCACGCTCGATCACCTGGTGGACGTGATGCACGCCGGCGGCGAGCTCGACATCGCGGCGGTGTTCGGCCCGGAGCACGGCTTCCGCGGCACCTCGCAGGCCGGCGGGTCGGAGGGCGACGTCCGCGACCCGCGCACCGGGCTGCCGGTCTACGACGCCTACGGCGTCGACGCCACCAAGCTCGCGGAGCTGTTCCGCAAGGCCGGTGTGGAGCAGGTCGTCTTCGACATCGCCGACGTCGGCGCCCGCTTCTACACCTACATCTGGACGATGTACACGGCGATGCAGGCCGCGCAGCAGCTCGGCCTGGGGTTCGTGGTGCTGGACCGGCCGAACCCGATCGGCCCGCTGGTCGCGGGCCCGACCCTGGACCCCCGCTTCGCCTCCGGCGTCGGCGAGCTGCCGATCGTGCAGCAGCACGGCATGACCGTGGGCGAGCTGGCCCGCCTCTTCGACCGGGTGCACCTGCCCGCCCCGCTGCCGGAGCTCAACGTCGTCCGGGTCGAGGGCTGGTCGGGGCGCACCGCCGACACCGGCCTGCCGTGGGTGCCGCCGAGCCCGAACATGCCGGCCCGGGAGACCGCCGCGGTGTACCCGGGGACCGGGTTGTTCGAGGGCACGACGTGGTCGGAGGGGCGCGGCACGACGCGCCCGTTCGAGATCCTCGGGGCTCCCGGCGTCGACTGGCGGTGGGCCGAGGAGCTCAACGGGATGTCGCTGGAGGGCGTGCGGTTCCGCGAGACCTACTTCGTCCCGACGTTCTCCAAGCACGCCGAGCAGACCTGCGGCGGCGTGCAGCTGCACCGCACGGGCGAGCTGGACCCGATCCGGGTCGCGGTTGCGATGTTGGTCACAGCCCGACGGCTCTATCCCCAGCTCTTCGCCTGGCGCGAGGATGGGATGGTCGACAAGTTGTCCGGTTCCGACCGGTTGCGCGGCATGGTGGACGCGGGGGCCGACGTCGACGAGATCACCGATTCCTGGCGGCAGGACGTCGTGAACTTCCGCAGGCAACGCGATCCCTACCTGCTCTACCGCTGAGGGGGCTGACTTGGGCAAGACCGCGCTGGCGGCCGTGGCGCTGCTGTCGTTGACCGCGCTGGGCGGCTCGGCGGTGGCCGGGCAGGGACGGGCGGCCGGGCACTTCGACCGGCCGCAGGACGGCTTCGCGCCCGCCACGACGCTGCTGCAGGACGGCACGCCCTCGGGCATCGGCCTGGACCCGGCACCGATCGACGACGCCTGGGCGCAGCTCGCGGCGTGGACCGAGAAGACCCCGGACACCGAGCACCCGATGTACGCGGGCGCGGTGGGGCTGCTCGCGCACGACGGCGTGGTGGTCAGCCGCACGGCGGCGGGCAAGGAGCTGCGCTACGCCGACGGCAACGGCACCGAGCTGCCCGCGCAGGACCAGGAGCCGATGCGGCCGGACACGATCTTCGACGTCGCCTCGATCAGCAAGCTGTTCACCTCGATCACCGCGCTGCAGCTGGTCGACGACGGGAAGATCTCGCTGCACGACCGGGTCGCCGAGCACCTGCCGGAGTTCGCGGTCAACGGCAAGCAGGACATCACCGTCGAGCAGCTGCTCACCCACACCTCCGGGCTGCAGGCCGAGGTGCAGCTGTGGAAGCTGCCGCCGGAGCAGCGCATCCCGTCGGTCCTGGCGCTGACGCCGGAGCACCCGCCGGGCACGCACTACGAGTACTCCGACCCGAACATGATCACGCTCGGCGTGCTGGTCGAGCGGGTCACCGGGCACCCGCTGGACCAGGTGGTCCAGGAGTGGATCACCAAGCCGCTGGGGATGGCCGACACCGGCTACAACCCGCCGGCCTCGAAGCTGCACCGGATCGCCGCCACCGAGTTCCAGGCCGATCCGCCGCGCGGCATGGTGCGCGGCCAGGTGCACGACGAGAACGCCTGGTCGCTGGGCGGTGTCGCCGGGCAGGCCGGGGTGTTCTCCACCGCCGACGACCTCGCCAAGCTCGGCCAGGCGCTGCTCAACGGCGGTTCCTACGACGGCACCCGGATCCTGTCGCAGAGCACCGTCGAGAAGATGCTCACCGACTTCAACGGCGAGTTCCCCGGCAACGCGCACGGATTGGGCTTCGAGCTCGACCAGCGCTGGTACATGGCCGGGCTGAGCGCCCCGCGCACCGCCGGGCACACCGGCTACACCGGGACGTCGCTGGTCATCGACCCGGCGTCGCGGTCGGTGGCGGTGCTGCTGACCAACCGGGTGCACCCGTCGCGGGAGTGGGGCTCGAACAACCGCGCCCGCCAGGCGCTGGCGCAGGGCATGGCCCGGGCGCTGGCGGTGTTCCCGCGCGAGGGCCGCGAGTCGTTCTACGCGCCGGGTGCGGGGACGCTGACGAGCGCTCCGCTGGGGCCGGTGAACGGGCCGCTGAAGGTGTCCTTCGACGCGTTCGTCGACACCCAGCGCGACTCCGACGGCACCGACGCGCTCACGGTCGAGTCCAGCGCCGACGGGGTGACCTGGCGGCCGGTGCCGCTGACCGCGTCCGGGCCCGGCGCGCCGGCCGGCCCGCAGCAGGGGCTGGCGGGGTCCGGGCACCGGGCCTGGTGGCAGGTCGACGGCGAGGTCCCGGCGGCGCCGGGCGAGAAGGTGCAGCTGCGCTGGCGCTACGGCCTCGACGAGCAGTACGAGGGCCGGGGCGTGAACGTCGACGGCCTCAAGGCCACCGACGATCACCGCACCCTGCTGGACTCCGAGCGGGATTCCACCGAGCTGCACCTCGACGGCTGGACCGCCACCTCGCGCTGACGGCTTTTCCCGATATTTCCACTGGTCAGGAAGCTGGGAGGACCAGCTTCCCGGTCTTGTCGGTGGTCACGCACAACGAGCAGACGATCTTGCCGGGCTCGGCGCTGGCGAGCACGTCCGGCCGCTCGAACTCCTGCGCGCAGTAGTCGCAGGTGTAGGCGGTCGCGACTGGGGTGCCGCTCGCGTCGAAGCGGGGCTCGTCGATGCCGTCGTCGGTGCGGCGCAGGTAGAAGCGGCCGCGGGTGACGATCGCCATCACCGGGGTGAGGACCACGGCGATGACCACGGCGGCGATCGGCGAGTAGGGCTGGATCGCGTCGCCGAAGGCCCCGAAGTACATCGCGATCGAGATGATCGCCGAGGCCAGGAAGGCCGTGACGCCGACCGGGTTGACCGCGTGCAGCATCCCGCGCCGGAACTCCGGTTCCTTCGGGGACAGCTTCAGCACGAACTTGTTGATCATGATGTCGGCGGCCACCGTGCACACCCACGCGATCGCGCAGTTGGCGTAGAAGCTCAGCACCGAGTTGAGGAAGGCGAACATGTTCGCCTCCATCAGGATCAGCGCGACCGCGAGGTTGGCCAGCACGAACACGATCCGGCCCGGGTAGTGCTTGGTGACCCGGGTGAAGGAGTTCGTCCAGGTCAGCGAACCGGAGTAGGCGTTGGTGACGTTGATCTTGACCTGGCTGAGCACCACCAGCACCACCGCCAGCGGGATCGCCAGCCAGACCGGCACGAACAGCTCGTAGATGCCCATGAACTGCTGCACCGGCTCGGTCGCCGCGGCCCCGGCGGCGCCCATGATGAAGAACGCCAGGAACGCGCCCGTGGCCTGCTTGACCGCGCCGAACACCACCCAGCCCGGCCCCGCGACCAGCGTCGACAGCCACCAGGACCGCTTGTTGGCCTCGGTGCGCGGCGGCATGAAGCGCAGGTAGTCGATCTGCTCGCCGATCTGCGCCATCAGCGACAGCGCCACGCCCGCGCCGAGCATCACCGAAGCGGCGCTGAGCCCGCCGCCGGACTCGCCGGCGAAGGCGAGCCAGCGGCTCACCGAGTCCGGGTCGACGATCACCAGGTAGCCGATCGGGCCGACCATGAGCAGCAGCCACAGCGGCGTCGTCCACACCTGCAGGGTGCTGAGCGCCTTCATGCCGTAGACGACCAGCGGCACCACGACCAGCGTGGTGATCAGGTACCCCAGCCACAGCGGCACCCCGAGCCCGGCGTGCAGGCCCTGGGCCATGATCGCGCCCTCGGTGGCGAAGAAGATGAAGGTGAAGCTGCCGAAGATCACGCTGGTCAGCACGGATCCGTAGTAGCCGAAGCCGGAGCCGCGGGTGATCAGGTCGAGGTCGATGTTGTAGCGGGCGCCGTAGTAGGCCAGCGGCACACCGGTCACGAAGATGATCAGCGCGGCGACCAGGATCGCCACCAGCGCGTTGAGGGTGCCGTAGCTCAGGCCGATTCCGGCGCCGATCGAGAAGTCGGCGAGGTAGGCGATGCCGCCCAGCGCCGTCGTGGCCACCACCCCGGGCTTCCAGCGCCGATAGCTGCGCGGGGCGAAGCGGAGCGTGTAGTCCTCCAGCGTTTCCCGCACCGCCTGGTCCTGCGACGGGTCCTTGCGCGGTGATTCGACGACCATCCAGTCCCTCCTCCGGTCGAACGCGCGTGCGGCCGGAAGTGTCCGCGCCGGATGTTTCCGGAGCCGACGGCTCGCGTTTCTGTCAGATGACAAGAACGCCGCGACGCGCGCGGGCGGAGGAGGTGTAGATGTCGACCGCGGAGTCGGGCCGTTGGGCCCGCCCGAACTCCGGTCCCGTGGTGCAACCTGAACCCAGGCGGGACCCGTCTACCCGACGGATACCCTGACGAGATGCATTGACCTGCACGAGAATCGGTTAGTAAGTTTCCCACATGGCCACTTCAGAGATCTCCACCGAATCGAGCGAGGGCAGCCCCCTCGTCAAGATTCGCTCGCTGCTGCCCGGACTCGCTCGGGCCGAGCAGCGCGTGGCCAACATCGTGCTCGCCGACCCGGCCTCGATCTCGCGCCGCAGCATCACCGAGGTCGCCGAGGCCGCGGGCACCAGCGAAACAACCGTCACCCGGTTCTGCAAGGCGATCGGCGTCGGCGGGTACCCGGACCTGCGCATCGCCCTGGCCGCCGACACCGCGCGCACCTCGACGCGCGACCGCGAGCTGGGCGGCGACATCGGCCCCGACGACGGCATCGGGCAGATCATCTCCAAGGTCGGCTACGCCGACGCCAAGGCCGTCGAGGAGACCGCGGGCCAGCTCGACGCCACGTCGCTGAACGCGCTGGTCGACGCCGTGGCCACGGCGCGCCGCGTCGACGTCTACGGCGTCGGCGCCAGCGCCTTCGTCGCCCTCGACCTGCAGCAGAAGCTGCACCGCATCGGCCTGGTCAGCTTCGCCTGGTCGGACACCCACAACGCGCTGACCTCGGCCGCCGTGCTCGAACCCGGCGACGTCGCGATCGGCATCTCGCACACCGGAGCCACCACCGAGACCGTCGAGGCGCTGCGCGAGGCCAAGCGGCACGGCGCCACCACCAGCGCGATCACCAACTTCGCGCGCTCCCCGATCACCGAGATCGCCGACCACGTGCTGACCACGGCCGTGCGCGAGACGACCTACCGGTCCGGCGCGATGGCCAGCCGGATCGGGCAGCTGACGGTGATCGACTGCCTGTTCATCGGCGTCGCCCAGCGGCACCTGGAGCAGACCAGAACGGCGCTGGAAGCGACTCGCGATGCGGTGTCCGGACATCGCCTCGACAGTCGTCCCGACAAGCGCCGGCACCGAGAGGCCTGACGGCTCATCGCGAGCGGCCTCGCACAACCGAATCAGGAGGCATGAATTTGAGCCGGGATCACGCGATTCGCGTCGCTTCGCCGACCGAGCAGACCAACCCGCACACCCGCGACATCGACCTGCTGCCGACGCTGGACGTCCTGCAGCTGTTCAACCGCGAGGACCGCACCGTCCCGGAGGCCGTGGGGCGCGTGCTGCCCGAGCTGGCCGAGGCCGTCGACCTCGCCGTCGCGGCGCTGCGCTCCGGCGGCCGGGTGCACTACGTGGGTGCGGGGACCTCGGGCAGGCTGGCCGTGCTCGACGCCGCCGAGCTGATCCCGACGTTCAACGCCCCGCCGGACTGGTTCGTCGCGCACCAGGCGGGCGGGCCGGACGCCTACCAGCAGGCGGTGGAGAACGCCGAGGACGACGAGGACGCGGGCGCCCGCGAGATCCGCGCGCAGGGCTCGGACAAGGACTTCGTGCTCGGGCTGGCCGCGTCCGGCCGCACCCCGTACGTGATCTCGGCGCTGACGGCGGCCAAGGAGATCGGCGCCAGCACCGCGCTGCTGACCTCGAACCCGAACCCCGGCCCGGTGCCCGCCGACGTGGTCATCGCCGCCGACACCGGCCCGGAGCCGATCAGCGGCTCGACCCGGATGAAGGCCGGGACCGCGCAGAAGCTGGTGCTCACCTCGTTCTCCACGGCGGTGATGATCAAGCTGGGGCGGGTCTACTCGAACTTCATGGTCAGCATGCTCGCGACCAACGCGAAGCTGCGCGGCCGCACGATCACCATCCTCCAGGAGGCCACCGGCGCCTCGGAGGACGAGTGCTCGGATGCGCTGACCGCAGCGGGCGAGGACCTCAAGACGGCCCTGGTCCACCTGCTCTCCGGCGCGGACGTCGAACGCTCCGCAGCAGCGCTGGCCGTCGCCGACGGCCACGTCCGAGACGCCCTCCGCAGCCTGCGGGGCTGAGAGCGGGTCAGCCCATCGCCTTGGCGACCACCTGGAACGCCTCTGTCATCAGGTCCCAGAATCGCGCCTGGTCCAGCACCGTCGGGACCAGTGCGTTGCGGGTCTCGGCCTTGAAGTCGGTGACCGTCATGCCCGAGGTGAACCGCCCCTGGGTCTCGACGTCGACGCGGGCGGGCACGGCGTCCATCAGCGTCGGGTCGATCAGGTAGGCGATCGCGCACGCGTCGTGGATCGCCGGGCCGAGCTCCTGGTAGTCGGGGAACCGGCCGTAGAAGTCCAGGCACGGCGTGAGCAGCTCGGACTCCAGCCTGCCGAGGCCCTCGAAGCGCGCGCGGACCTGGGCGTTCGCGCGGGCCTGGTGGGTGAGGTCGAGGCCGATCATCACGGTCGTCCAGCCCGCCTCGAAGACGACGGCGGCGGCCTCCGGATCGGCCATGATGTTGAACTCGGCTGCCGGGGTCCGGTTGCCGCGCGTGTAGGCGCCGCCCATGATCACGAACTCGGCCGCCCACTCGACGATCCTCGGTTCCTTGCGCACCGCCAGCGCGATGTTGGTCAGCGGACCCGTCGCGACCAGGCTGATCTCACCGGGAGCGGCGGCCAGCGTCTCGATGATCAGGTCCACCGCGTGCCGCGGGTCCAGCTCGCTCGCGGTCTCCGGCAGCACGACCTCGCCGAGGCCCATCACGCCGTGGACGTTGCCGGCGTTGATGCCCTCGCGCACCAGCGGCCGCCCGGCGCCGCGCGCCACCGGCGCGGTCATGCCGTAGTAGTCGCGCAGCCGCAGCGAGTTCTCGGTGGTGAACTCCAGCGGCACGTTGCCGCCGACCGCGGTGATGCCCACGACGTCCAGCGTCGGGTCGCCGTGCGCGAGCGCGATGGCCAGCGCGTCGTCGATGCCCGGGTCGCAGTCGATCAGGACCTTCTTCACCGTCATCCCTCCTGGACCGCGTCGGCGATCGACGCCGCCTCGCGAGCACCGGACTCCAGCGCGGTGCAGCAGTGCACGATCCACGCCGCGACCGCGTCCGGGTCGCCGGTGGCGAAGCCCAGCGCGCGCTCGGCGTAGTCCTCCTGCCTGCGGAAGTAGGCGACCTCCGGCACGACCAGGCCCTTGGGGTCCAGTCCGCTGCCGATGACCGCGAGCCGCGCGGCGGCGCGGGCGATGACGCCGTCGGCGTGGCCGAACGGGGACAGCGCGAGCAGCTCGCCGTGCACGACAGCGGCCAGCACCGGGCCGGCCCCGTGCGCCTCCGGGTCGGTGATGATCTCGCTGAGCAGGTCCAGCCGCTCGGAGATCACCGGGTCGGCCTGCGGTCGGCCGAGCTGCTCGGGGTCGTCGACGAGGTCGCTGGCGGCGAGCAGGTGCATCCGCGCCAGGGCCTGCCGGGGAGCGCGCTGCCAGGTGGGCAGCAGCGTGCCCATCGCCTCGGCGACGCGCAGCGACCCGGCGAGCAGCGGATCGCTGACCTCACCGGAATCCGGGATCTCGGTGGCACCACCTGCGACGGCGGCCGAGGCGCGGGCCGCGCGCACCGAGGCCTCGGCGGCGGTGGCGGGCCAGCCACGCCGGTTGGCCGGGTGCCGGTGCACCTCGTCGATCGCGGCGCGGGCGGAGGCGACCGCGTCGGTGACCCCGTCGAGTTCGAGCAGCGGTGCCAGCGATGGCTTGTCGTTCACGGGTCCAGACGCTACCGGCCGGTACCCGAAACCCCGGCGCGCGGCCCGCGTGCGAGTTGTGCCACAGTTGCGAGCGCGTTGCACCTCGTGGACGCTGCGTTACCGCTGGGCAACGCAGCGGAACCAGGTCCGGATCGGACGGTGACGGCGCGTGTTCGGTCCGTTGCGACCGATTGGTCTGAACCAATAAAGCGAAACCTCTGTTGCGGTGAGCGAGATCGCACTACGGTGCGTCTATCAGTGCATTCACATCTCCAGGGAGGTTCTGGGCAATGAGCCAGCCCGACGGGCAGAGCAACACGCTCGACAACCTGCTGACGGAAAGCAGGACATTCCCGCCGTCTGAGGAGTTCGCGGCGCAGGCCAACGCCACGTCGGCGCTGTACCAG
>NZ_JASAOF010000036.1 GCF_029952525.1 Saccharopolyspora ipomoeae | reverse complement strand
CTTCCGCTACCTCCTCTACAAAGACGTCAACCGCCAAATCCGCCTCACCTGAGCACCCAGAGACGGGGACAGTTTTCATGAAAACCTCACCCCACCAAGAACGGGACAGTTTTCATGAGAACTGTCCCACCCACACCCACTCAACCCCAGTGAACTGCAAAAATAGAGTCCACGTCAGGGCCTGGTCACCGTCTCACGTCCTGAGGGGAGGGAAGTTTTCATGAAAACTTCCCCACCCCCTGGGGCCCGGGGGACGAGGTTTTCGTGGGGTCTCGGGTGGGGACGATCTAGGGTCGGGGTGTGCGGTTCGAGGGTTTTGGTGACGGGGCGGTCGAGTTCTTCGAGGGGCTCCAGGCGGACAACTCGAAGGCCTACTGGGCGGACAACCGGGAGCTCTACCAGGAGCACGTCCGGGCGCCGATGGAGGCGCTGCTGGCCGAGCTGGAGCCCGAGTTCGGGCCCGGCTTCGGCAAGGGCAAGGTGTTCCGGCCGTTCCGGGACGTGCGGTTCGCCCGCGACAAGTCGCCGTACAAGACGCACTGCGGCGCCGTCATCGAGCAGGGACGCGGCGGCGGCGCCTACTACGTCCAGGTCGGCCCGGAGGGGATGCTCGTCGCGGGCGGCTGCTTCCACTCCGAGTCCGACCAGCTCGCCCGCTTCCGGACCGCGGTGGACACCGACGTCCACGGCGAGCGGCTGCGGAAGCTGCTCGACGACCTGGCCGACCAGGGCTGGGAGATCACCGGAACCGCGCTGCAGACCCGGCCCCGCGGCTTCGACGCCGACCACCCCAGGCTCGACCTGCTCCGGCACAAGACGCTCTACGCGGTGCGCTCCTGGGAGCCCGACGACGCCCTGCACGAGCGCACCTGCCTGCGGCGGGTCCGCGAGTCCTGGGAAGCGGTCCGCGAGCTCAACCAGTGGTGCGCGGACCACATCGGCGTCACCGAGAAGAAGCGGCGGTGAACCGCACGGCCGCCCAGCCGATGAGCGCGCCCGCGATGTCCACGAGCGCGTCGAGGGCTTCGCAGCTGCGCCCGATCGGCAGCGCGCCCTGCAGGAGTTCCGAGAGCGCCGCGTAGGCGGCCAGTGACGGCAGCAGCCAGGCGGTGCGGGCACCGGCGATCCGCGCGGTGATCGCCAGCGCGGCGAAAAGGGTGAAATGCACCACTTTGTCGGTGCCGGGCGGTGCGCTGGGCACACCCGATTCCGGGGTGAACAGCACCGCCCAGCTCACGAGCACCGCGATCAGGAGCGGAAGTCGTCTGAGCTGCTTTCTGTAATGATCCAGCAACGAAATACCCGATCAGGAAAGTGGAGCGTGGCTGAGTGCTGCACCGAGGTGATGAAGGACTACGCTGGCATGATGTGAGTCGACGAGCCAAGATCGTTTGTACCATGGGCCCCGCCACCTCCACTCCGGAGAAGATGGCCGAGCTCGTCAGCAGCGGAATGGACGTCGCCCGGCTGAACTTCAGCCACGGCAGCCACGCCGACCACCAGCAGGTCTACGACATGGTCCGGGCCGCGGCCAAGGAATCCGGCCGCGCCGTGGGCATCCTAGGAGACCTGCAGGGACCGAAGATCCGGCTCGGGAAGTTCGCAGCCGGACCGGTCGAGTGGCGCACCGGCGACGTCGTGCGCATCACGGTCGAAGACGTGCAGGGCACGCACGACCGGGTGTCCACCACCTACAAGGGCCTGGCCGAGGACGCCAAGAAGGGCGACCGGCTGCTGGTCGACGACGGCAAGGTCGCGATGGTCGTGACCGCCGTCGAGGACAACGACGTCGTGTGCGAGGTGACCGAGGGCGGTCCCGTCTCCGACAACAAGGGGATCTCCCTGCCGGGCATGGACGTGTCCGTGCCGGCCCTGTCCGAGAAGGACATCGAGGACCTGGAGTTCGCCCTGGAGCTGGGCGTGGACTTCATCGCGCTGTCGTTCGTGCGCAGCCCCGCCGACATCGACCTGGTGCACCAGGTGATGGACCGCGTCGGCCGCCGCGCGCCGGTCATCGCGAAGCTGGAGAAGCCCGAGGCGGTGGACAACCTCGAAGCCATCGTGCTGGCCTTCGACGGCGTCATGGTCGCCCGCGGTGACCTCGGCGTGGAGCTCCCGCTCGAACACGTCCCGCTGGTCCAGAAGAAGGCGATCCGGATCGCGCGGGAGAACGCCAAGCCGGTCATCGTGGCCACCCAGATGCTGGACTCGATGATCCAGAACTCGCGCCCCACCCGGGCCGAGACCTCCGACGTCGCCAACGCCGTCCTCGACGGCGCCGACGCGGTGATGCTCTCCGGCGAGACCAGCGTCGGTCGCTACCCGATCGAGACCGTGCAGACCATGGCCCGCATCGTCGAGGCCGTCGAGTCCGGTTCGCCGACCCCGCCGCCGCTGAGCCACGTCCCGCGCACCAAGCGCGGCGTGATCTCCTACGCGGCGCGCGACATCGGCGAGCGCCTCAACGCCAAGGCCCTGGTGGCCTTCACGCAGTCCGGCGACACCGTGCGACGCCTCGCGCGCCTGCACACCCGGCTGCCGCTGCTGGCGTTCACCCCCGAGGAGTCGGTGCGGAGTCAGCTCGCTCTCACTTGGGGGACGGAGACGTTCTTGGTCCCTAAGGTGGACACAACGGACCAGATGGTGCGGCAGGTCGACCAGGCGATGTTGTCGCTGGGCAAGTCGCAGCGCGGCGACATGGTCGTCGTCGTCGCCGGTTCGCCCCCGGGCACGGTCGGTTCGACCAACCTCATCCGCGTGCACCGGCTGGGAGAAGAAGACCACGTCTGATCGGCCTTC
Organism: Saccharopolyspora ipomoeae; assembly: GCF_029952525.1. Classification (GTDB taxonomy): domain Bacteria; phylum Actinomycetota; class Actinomycetes; order Mycobacteriales; family Pseudonocardiaceae; genus Saccharopolyspora; species Saccharopolyspora ipomoeae. Next base: position 33,827 of record NZ_JASAOF010000036.1, on the reverse strand, counting down.
GGACGGGAGCCACCAGCTCCCGTCCGGCCGGTCGGGCGCACGAACCTAGGAGCGCGCAGTGACCGAAGCGGCCAGGGCCGCAGCAGCCGACCCGACCGGTACCCACCTGCTGGGCGAGGTGCCGCTCGACGTCAACGGCATGCCGCACGGCCAACCAGTGCTGGACAGCCTGGTGGCTCTGCTGGACCTGGAGCGCATCGAGGAGAACATCTTCCGCGGGGTCAGCCCCGCGACCTCCACCATCCGCGTGTTCGGCGGCCAGGTCGCCGGTCAGGCGCTGGTCGCGGCCGGTCGCACGGTGCCGGAGGAGCGGCGGGTGCACTCGCTGCACGCGTACTTCATCCGGCCCGGCGACCCGAGCATCCCGATCGTCTACGAGGTCGACCGCACCCGCGACGGCCGCTCGTTCACCACCCGCCGGGTGGTGGCGCTGCAGCGCGGCAAGACGATCTTCTCGCTGTCGGCGTCGTTCCAGGTCGACGAGGACGGCATCGACCACGCCGAGCCGATGCCCGACGTGCCCGACCCCGAGTCGCTGCCGACGTTCGGCGAGCGCATCGGCGAGGTGCTGCCCAAGCTCGGCCCGGCCCAGCCGCGGCCGATCGACGTCCGCTACGTGACCGAGCCGCCGTGGGTGAGCCGCGAGAACGGCCCGCGCGAGGCCCGCAACCAGGTGTGGATGCGCGCCGACGGCGTCCTGGCCGTGCCGGACGACGACCTGCTGCACGTCTGCATCGCGGCCTTCGCCTCCGACATGACCCTGCTGGACGCGCCGCTCGCGCGGCACGGCGTCTACTGGGGCCTGGACAACGTGGTCGGCGCGAGCCTGGACCACGCGATGTGGTTCCACCGCCGCTTCCGCGCCGACGAGTGGTTCCTCTACGACTGCGCCTCGCCGAGCGCCTCCGGCGGTCGCGGCCTCGCCACCGGCCGCTTCTTCGCCCAGGACGGCACCCTCGTCGCCACGGTCGTCCAAGAAGGACTCCTCCGGGTCAACGACTGACCCTCCTCCGCGCACCCTCCTCGCGTCGGGTGCCCCCTCCCGTTTTCGACGTGGTGGTGGGGAAGTTTTCATGAAAACTTCCCCCACCACCACATCGAAAACCGGACTTCCTCAGGCGTGGGAAGGGTGTTCTTCCGAGGGATTATCGGTTTCGTGGTGGGGCGCAGTTTTCATGAAAACTTCCCCCTCGTCAGGTGCGCCTGCGGCGCTTGGGGCGGAGGTGCTTCGGGGGCGTGAGGGCCCTGGTGTGGAGCTGTTCGAGGACGATGGAGCTGGTGAAGTTCCGGACCTCGGTGCGGGCCGCGAGCCGGTCGACGAGGAACTCCTGCAGGTGCGCGGTGTCGGCGACCGCCACGTGCAGCAGGAAGTCGGCCTGGCCGCTGACGTGCAGCAGCGACCGGGTCTCCGGCTGGGCCATGACGAACTCGCGGAACTGATCGACGATCGGGCGCGTGTGCGGCCGGACGTTGACCGCCACCACCGCCTCCAGCGCCAGCCCCGTGGCGGCCGGGTCGACGTCGATGTGCGACCCGGTGATGACTCCCTGTTCCCGCAGCCTGCGGACGCGCTGCAGGCAGCTCGACGGTGCAAGCCCGACTCGGTCGGCGAGGGTGCGGTTCGGCAGGGTCGCGTCGTTCTGCAACTCCTCCAGAATGCGCCAGTCGACCGAATCCAGTTCGACGGATTCGCTCATGACCGAACATCTTACGTCCGAGATCGAAAACCGGCGAACCATCGGCGGAGGATGCGCGCATCCACCTCCCCGACGTTCTACCGAAGGAGCTCGCCGTGCACATCGCCTGGGGGTCGTTCCTGCTGGCGCTGCTGGTGATCGTGCTGATCCCCGGCCCCGACTTCGTCGTGGTCACCCGCAACGCCGCCAGCGGCCGCCGCTACGGCTGGCTCGCCGCGGCCGGCGTGACCTGCGGCCTGCTGCTGCACGCCACCGCCGCCACGCTCGGCCTGTCGGCCCTGGTCGCGACGGTCCCCGCCGCGCTGTTCGTGGTCAAGGGCCTGGGCGTGGCCTACCTGGCGTGGATGGCGCTGCAGATGCTGCGCGGCTCCGGGGCGAGCACGGCCGAGGCGGTCGTGGAGCAGCCGCGCTCGGGCCGGTCGGTGTTCCTGCGCGGACTGCTCACCGACGTGCTCAACCCGAAGGTGATGCTCACGTTCCTGACGCTGCTGCCGCAGGCGATGGACCCCGATGCCGCCCCGATGCCGCAGGCCGCGCTGCTCAGCGCCGTCGCCGTGTCGGCCTTCGCGGTGTGGTGGCTGATCGTGGTCCCCTCGGTCGGCAAGCTCGCCGCGCTGCTCGCCGCCCCCAAACGCCGCAAGGTCTTCGAGCGCACCTGCGGCGGAGCCCTGCTCGCGATGGCCACCTCCATCGCCCTCGGCTGACCCACCCCACCCGACCACTCCCACCCCGACCACTCCCGTATCCGGGTTCCCGATTACCGCCGTATTCCGGTCCCCGATTACTCCGGTATTCGGGTCTCCGATTACGGCGGTATTCCGGTTCCGGATTACTCCGGTATTCGGGTTCCTGATTACGGCGGTAATCCGGGTTTTGGGTGGGTGAGGTGGGGTTCGGCGGGATTGGGGGTGTTGGGTTTCTGATTTGCGACCTTCGGGTTGGGTTCGTTGACCTTCCACAGCGTGCTGCCTAGTCTCCGTGATCTCGGAGAGGAGCCGGCATGCGGAGACGGTGGGCGTTCGTGGTCGGGTTGGCGGTGGCGCTGCCGCTGGCGGTGGTGCCGTCGACGGGGGCCGCGCCGACCGGGGTGGACGCGCTCAAGGTCGATCTCGACGACATCCTGGCCGATCCGCGCCTCGGCGGGGCCCAGGCCGGGGTCGTGGTCCGGGACCCCGCCACCGACGAGGTCCTCTACAGCAGGCAGGCGACCGACCGGGCGACCCCGGCCTCGAACGCGAAGCTGTTCACCGCGGCCGCCGCGCTGGAGACCCTCGGGCCGGATCACCGCTTCCGCACCCAGGTGCTCAGCGACGCCGCGCAGCAGGGCTCGACCCTGAACGGCGACCTCCACCTGCGCGGCACCGGCGATCCGACGATGCTGCCCGCCGACTACGACGCGCTCGCCGCCCGGCTCGCCGAGCAGGGCGTGCGCGAGGTGCGCGGCCGGTTGCTGGCCGACGACACCTCGTTCGACGACGTGCCGCTGGGCACCGGCTGGGCCTGGGACGACGAGCCGTACTCCTACTCGGCTCCCGTCTCGGCGCTGAGCGCGGCGCCGGACACCGACTTCGACGCGGGCAGCGCGATCGTGCGCGTCACGCCCACCGCACCCGGCCAGGCGCCGGACGTCGCACTGGACCCGGGAACAGGCGTGCTCGACGTCGACAACCGGGCCACCACCGTCGCCGAGGGCGAGCCGTCGATCGGCATCACCCGCGATCACCACAGCGGTCGCGTGCTGGTCACCGGCACCGTCCCGGCCGGGGCGGAGCCGGTGCGGGAGTGGATCGCCGTCCCCGACGCGACCGCCTACGCCACCGACCTCTTCGCCCGCGCCCTGGCCGCCCGCGGGATCACCGTCAACGGCACCGGGAAGGCTCCCGCGCCGGAGGGCGCCCGCGAGCTCGCCGCGCGCGACTCGATGCCGCTGCGCGAGCTGCTCGTGCCGTTCCTCAAGCTCAGCAACAACGTTCACGCCGAGGTCCTGGTCAAGGCGATGGGCCGCGAGCGCGCGGGGGAGGGCACCTGGGAGGCCGGGACCGGCGTGGTCGCCGACGCGCTGCGCGGTCTCGGCGTCGACCCGGCGGCGCTGCGGCTGGTGGACGGCTCCGGGTTGTCCCGGATGGACGGGGTCACCCCGGACCAGCTGGCGCTGCTGCTCGACAACGCCGCGCAGCGCCCGTGGGCGCAGGCGTTCCACGACGCGCTGCCGATCGCGGGGGTTCCGGAGCGGATGGTCGGCGGCACGCTGCGCGACCGGATGGTCGACACCCCGGCGGCCAACAACGTGCACGCCAAGACCGGTTCGCTGACCGGCGTCACCTCGCTGTCGGGCTACGTCACCGCCGCCGACGGCCGGAGGCTGGTGTTCTCGGTGGTGCTCAACGACTTCCTCTCCGACGCCCCGCAGGACCTGGAGGACGCGATCGCGATCCGCCTCGCCCAGCACACCGGCGCCGACGACCACCCGCGCGGGCACGCGCGAATCCCGCGGCCGCGCACCGGCTCCGACGACCCGGGCACCGCCCGCGACGAGAGCGCCCTGGAGTGCTCCTGGACGAAGTCCTGCTGAGGGACGAATGGGTGGCGCATGGGTGCCATCCCTGAGAACGCCTCAACGGTCCCCCGGTAGCGTGACCGCAGTCCGCGCCCGCGCCGGAATCCGAGGAGCCCGTTGCCGTGACGTTCATCAGCGACATGCTGGCCCTGATCGCCGGGTTGCCCCGGCCGCTGCTGGTGCTGGCCACCGGCGCCCTGGTGCTCGGCGAGTGCACGATCGGGCTGGGGTTCCTGGTGCCGGGGGAGGCCGGGCTGCTGGTGGCCTCGGCCGCCGTGACCGATCTCCGGTTCTTCCTGGTGCTGGCGGTGACGGTGGCGGTGTGCGCGGCGGTGGGCGACAACATCGGCTTCTGGTTGGGCCGCCGGTACCGGCTGAAGATGCGCGAGACGAAGGTGGTCCGCAAGCTCGGCCGGCACCACTGGGACCGCGCGGGTTCGCTGCTGCGGCGCTGGGGGATCGGCGCGGTGCTGCTGGGCAGGTTCCTGCCGGTGGTCCGGACGCTGATGCCGGCCGCGGCGGGCGCCAGCGGCATGTCCTTCCCGCGCTTCGTGGTCTCGTCGCTGGTCGGCGCGGCGGCCTGGTCGGCGACGCACGTGGGCATCGGCTGGGCGGCGGGAGCCTCGGCGAAGTACGTCGAGTCGATGCTCGGCCGAGCCAGCTGGGTGCTGGCGATCGCGATCGTGCTCCTGGGAGCGGGTGCGTGGGCCTACAGGCGCCGACGCCCGCGCGGTCAGGTCGTGACCGAGCCGCAGCCGGAGGCGATCGACACCGCCGCCTAGGAGGTGTTCGAGGACCACTTGCTCAGCGGTGCGGGTAGCGGAACCTGATCGGCTCCGTGGACTCCGTGCGCCGCTCATTGAGTATGCCGATACGAGGCGTCCCGGCGTACTCGCCACGAAGCCGATCAGAACCCGCGGCGGTGCCGGTTGCGAGGGTGGTGAACGAGAATGCGGCTCCGCCGCATTCCTCAACAGCTAGTGGGCGGGGTGCGCGGAGATGCGGACGCCGCGGCCGAGTGGCTGGTGCTTCGGCGGAGTTGCGTCGCAGCGAGTCTCGTTCATGTGTCTGGACTCTAATGCATGTTTCGAACCGAAACCAATGGTGAACGGCCTGCCTCCGATGGCAGGCGTGCCCGGCCACCTGTTCAGCGGAGTGCGACCAGTCGCACGGGTGGGACTAGACTCGAACGCATGGCACACGCTGGCGCGAGCGACGTGACCGCGGCCGGGGACAGCGACTTCGTCGAGTACCTCGAACGGCACCTGGCCGAGCGCGGATGGACGGTCCACGACTTCTGCGAGCACAGCGGGCTGAAACCGAGCGTGGTCTTCCGCTGGCGCAAGGGCTACCGGCCGGACATCGGCAACGCCCGCATCATGGCCCGCGCCCTCGGCGTCCCGCTGCTGGAAGTCCTGGTCAAAGCCGGTCGGCTGAGCGCGGAGGAAGCCCGCGCCGAGGTCCGCATCATCCCCGAGCTCGACTCGGTACCCACCCAGGTCCTGCTCCGCGAGGTCAGCGCCCGGGTCGAACGCCTCGAACGCGCCACCCCCGCCGAAGCCGGTGTGTAGCAGGCGGACGGCAAGGCCTGCGGAGCCGGGAAGTCGACTTGTTGAAATTCGGAAACGGTTCGGGTCGAATGCGTGTTGACGGGGTGACAACCAGCTCGAATCGGAGTGGACTGCTGCCCTGGAAGGGATGAGAGGTGACAGCATGAGCCACACCGGCACCTCGAGCGCACCGGCCCGCGCGGCGGCCATCGCCGCTCCCCGCACGGGCGAGCGGCTGCACGTGGCGGTCGAGACCTCCGCCGGGGAGACCTATCTGATCGCGTTCGTCGACAGCCCCCGCGACAGCGGCTGCGAGCCCTGCGAGCTGTCCCCGGACGAGGCCCGCGACCTGGCCAGAGCGGTGCTCGACCTGCTCGACGCCGAGGCCGGGCAGGTCTCCTTCGCCATCCCGCGCTCCGACCAGCAGCTCAACCTCGCGATCGAGGCCGACGGCGCCGAGACCTACCTGATCACCTGGCTCGGCCGCACCACCTGCGACGCGGGCTACGAGCCCAGCGAGCTCGGCCGCACCGAGGCGGTGCAGCTGGCCCGCGCCCTCCAGGACCTCGCCGACGCCGCCGAAGGCGCCTGAAGCACCCGCGAACGACGAACGCCGCACCCCATCGGGATGCGGCGTTCGTCGTGTCAGGCGATCAGAGGTTCGGGTAGAGCGGGTGCTTGGCCGCCAGCGCCTCGACCCGGGTGCGGAGCTCGGCGCTGATCGACTCGTCGAAGTTCGGCTTGAGGGCCTGGGCGATGACCTCGGCGACCTCGGTGAACTCCTCCTTGCCGAAACCGCGCGTGGCCAGCGCCGGGGTGCCGATCCGCAGACCCGAGGTGACCATCGGCGGGCGCGGGTCGTTCGGCACCGCGTTGCGGTTGACGGTGATGCCGATCTCGTGCAGCCGGTCCTCGGCCTGCTTGCCGTCCAGCTCGGAGTTGCGCAGGTCCACCAGCACCAGGTGCACGTCGGTGCCGCCGGAGACCAGCGAGACACCGGCCTCGGCCGCGTCGGAGGCCAGCAGGCGCTCGGCCAGGATCCGGGCGCCCTCGACGGTGCGGCGCTGGCGGTCCTTGAACTCCTCGCCCGCGGCGATCTTGAAGGCCACCGCCTTGCCGGCGATCACGTGCTCCAGCGGGCCGCCCTGCTGACCGGGGAAGACCGCGGAGTTGAACTTCTTGGTGAACTCCTCGTCCGAGGACAGGATCACACCGCCGCGCGGGCCGCCCAGGGTCTTGTGCGTCGTGGTGGTCACGACGTGGGCGTGCGGGATCGGGCTCGGGTGCAGGCCCGCGGCCACCAGGCCAGCGAAGTGCGCCATGTCGACCATCAGGTAGGCGCCGACCTCGTCGGCGATCTCCCGGAACCGCTTGAAGTCCAGCTGACGCGGGTAGGCCGACCAGCCCGCGACGATCAGCTGCGGCTTGTTCTCCCGGGCCAGGCGCGCGACCTCGTCCATGTCGACCCGGTGGTCGTCGTCGGAGACGTGGTACGGCACGACGTTGTAGAGCTTGCCGGAGAAGTTGATCCGCATGCCGTGGGTCAGGTGGCCACCGTGGGCCAGGTCCAGGCCCATGATGGTGTCGCCCGGCTTGAGCAGCGCGAACATCGCCGCCGCGTTGGCCTGCGCGCCCGAGTGCGGCTGCACGTTGGCGTAGGTGGCGCCGAAGAGGTCCTTGATCCGGTCGATGGCCAGCTGCTCGACGACGTCGACGTGCTCGCAGCCGCCGTAGTAGCGCTTGCCCGGGTAGCCCTCGGCGTACTTGTTGGTGAGCACCGAGCCCTGCGCCTGCAGCACCGCCTGCGGGGCGAAGTTCTCGGAGGCGATCATCTCCAGCGTGTTCTGCTGGCGACCCAGCTCGGCGCCGACCGCCGCTGCGACCTCCGGGTCAACCGTTGCCAGGGCATCGTTGAACAGATCCGGGTTCGACATCAGTGTGTGCCTCCTGTTTCTTTCTTTCAGTCAGGCGTTGCGGCGGTAGAAGGGCAGCTCGACGACCTGCACCGCGACGTTGCGGCCGCGGATGTCGACCTGCAGGGCCGTGCCGGGCTCGCTGTGCTCCCGGTCGACGTAGGCCATCCCGATCGGATGCCCGAGGGTCGGGGACGGTGCGCCGCTGGTGACCTCGCCGACCTCGGCGCCGTCGGCGTCGAGGACCCGGTAGCCGTGGCGGGGCGCCCGCCGCTGGTCGGTGGACAGGCCCACCAGGGTGCGCTCGGTGGGCTTCTCGGCGACCGCGGCCAGCGCGGACCTGCCGACGAAGTCGGCGTCCTTGTCCAGCTTGACCACCCGGCCGAGGTTCGCGTGGTACGGCGTGAGCTCGGCGGAGAGCTCGTTGCCGTAGAGCGGCATCCCCGCTTCCAGCCGCAGCGTGTCGCGGCAGGACAGACCGGCCGGCTGGAGGTCGTGCCCGGCGCCGGACTCGGTGAGGGCCTGCCACACGGCCTCGGCGTCGCCGGGGGCGGTGAACAGCTCGAAGCCGTCCTCGCCGGTGTAGCCGGTGCGCGCCAGCAGCACGTCCTTGCCCGCGACGGTCGCCGGGTAGCCCGCGTAGTACTTGACGGTGCTCAGGTCGGTGTCGGTCAGCGGCGCCAGGATCGCCACCGCGTTCGGGCCCTGCACCGCGATCAGCGCGTAGTCGTCGGAGACGTCGGAGTGCTTCGCGTCGAAGTCGGAGACCCGCTCGGCCAGCTCGGCGGAGACCACGGCGGCGTTGGCGGCGTTGGCCACGACCAGGAACTCCTGGTCGGCGAGGCGGTAGACGATCAGGTCGTCGAGCACGCCGCCGGTCTCGTCGCAGATCATCGTGTAGCGGGCGCGACCGGGGGTGATGGCGGAGGCGTTGGCGACCAGCGCGTAGTCCAGCGCCTCGGCGGCCTGCGGGCCGCTGATGAGGATCTCGCCCATGTGCGTGAGGTCGAACAGGCCGGCGCTGCTGCGCACGGCGTTGTGCTCGGCGGTGTCGCTGCTGTAGCGGACCGGCATCTGCCAGCCGGCGAACTCCGTGAAGGTGGCGCCGAGGGATTCGTGCACCGCGTGGAGCGGTGTCCTCCGGGGCGTCTGTCCGGGCGACGACATGGTGAAACTCCTCCTGGGTGGGCGTGCCGGTCGGCAGTCGAGGGCCGGTCAGCTCACGCGCCCAACCTTATCCGGGGCGCCTCGACCCCCGACCGGCGCGGTCTGCGCTGGTCGGGCGGGGTCTCCCCGGAGTCATTGGCCTGAGAGTTTCACCACCCGACAGGGGTGGTTTGCACCGTGGGCGAGAAGCGCGATGCTCCTGCTTTTCTCCGTGTTTCGCCTGGTGTCCTGCGGTAATGGTGCCTGAGAGTTTACTGGGGAGTATTGCTCCTTCGGCGCCTCGCCCGACGAGGGCGAGGTCTCTCCCGCGAGACGTCATCGGCGCGTATTCGGTTGTGCTGCTCACAGACGCTACGAACCGCCCCCACCCCAGTCAACAGGAAGACCGAGTGATCTCAACCCTTGCGCACCGGGAGCTCTCGCCCCTCACGCGCTGACCCCGCCTCCCGCTTCCCGGGACCGAACCGGCCCTCGCGTCGAGAACCGCAACGTTCGTCGCGCGAAAACCGGGGTCTTCGACGGGGTCAGGGGTGGGTTCTCAGGTCGGCGAGTTGGGTTGTGAGGCCGTCGATGAGGGCTGTGAGGGCCAGTTCGAAGCTGGCGGTGTCGATCTCGGCGGCCTTCGTGTGCAGCAGGTGAGCTCGGGTGAGGTGGGGGAAGCGGTTGGTGTAGACGGCTGCGTCGGCGGGGAAGCCGTGGCTGAACGAGCCCATCGCCGAGCCGACGACCAGGTACTTCGTCGAGGCGCCGATCATCGTGGCGTAGCGCTGCGGCCAGCCGGCCCGGGTGAGGCCGCCGTGGACGGCGTCGGCGACGCGCAGGGCGGACTCGCGGCGGGCCGGGCCGTAGGCGATGAACGGCACCAGGTTCGGGTGGTCGGCCAGGGCAGCGCGGTAGGAGCGGGCCCAGCTGCGCAGGCCGGTCACCCAGTCCTGGTCGAAACCGGAGACGTCGACCTCGCTGATCACCTCGTCGGCGATCTCGTGCAGCAGGTCGTCCTTGGTGGCGACGTGGTTGTACAGCGATGCCGCGCGCACGTCGAGGCGTTCGGCGAGCCTGCGCATGGACAGCGCTTCCAGGCCCTCGGCGTCGATGATCTCCAGGCCGATCTTCCGGATGCGTTCCGGGGAGAGCCGGGGTGTGCTGGGTCTGGGCAACGTCTCTCTCCTCACCGGGATCCCTTGCGGTGTGCGCCGGGACGGTTCTAGGCTGCCATAAAACTAACGGTGTTAGTTACCGGCCTGCACGGAAAGGAACGACGCGATGGTCGACTTCTCGCTCTCCGAGACCGAGCGCGACATCCGCGATTGGGTGCGCAACTTCGTCCAGCGGGAGCTCATGCCGCTGGAGCCGGAGGTGCTGCGCAGAGAGCGGGCGGGTCAGCGCGGTCTCACCAAGGACGAGCTCAAGGAGCTGCAGAACAAGGCCAAGGAGGCCGGTTTCTGGGGCGTGCAGACGCCCGAGGAGTACGGCGGCATGAACCTCTCGGCCGTCATGACGGCGCTGATCGAGGTCGAGCTCGGCCGCACCTACGTGCCGTTCCGCTTCGGCGGCTACGCCGACAACATCCTCTACTACGCCAACGAGGACCAGAAGCAGCGCTACCTGCTGCCGACCATCGAGGGCACCCGCAAGTCCTGCTTCGCCATCACCGAGCCCGGCGCGGGCTCCGACGCGAAGAACCTGCGCACCACGGCCGTCCGGGACGGTGACGAGTGGGTCATCAACGGCGAGAAGACCTTCATCACCGGCGGCATCGACGCCGACTTCGTGATGGTCTTCGCCGTCACCGACCGCGAGAAGGGCGCCAACGGCGGCGTGACCTGCTTCCTCGTCGACCGCGACATGGGCTGGAAGTCCGAGCCGATCGACATCATGGGACCCGACGAGCGCCAGCCGGCCGCGCTGGTGTTCGACAACGTCCGGGTGCCCGCCGAGAACGTGCTCGGCGAGGTCGGCAACGGGTTCGGCCTGGCCATGCAGTGGATCGGCCGCGGCCGCTACCTGCTGCCCGCCGCGGCGCTGGGCGCCTGCGAGCGGCTGGTGGAGATGGGCTCGGAGTACGCCCAGCAGCGCGAGACCTTCGGCGCGCCGATCGCCGAGCGGCAGGCCATCCAGTGGATGATCGCCGACTCCGCGGTGGAGATCGAGGCGCTGCGCTGGCTGATCCTGCAGGCCGCGTGGCAGGTCGACCAGGGCATGGACTCCCGCCACGCGCAGTCCATCGCCAAGCTGTTCGGCGCCACGCACGCCAACCAGATCGTCGACCGCGTCCTGCAGATCCACGGCGGCATGGGCTACACCAAGGAGCTGCCGGTCGAGCGCTGGTACCGCGACCTGCGGCTGCTGCGCATCTTCGAGGGCACCGACGAGATCCAGCGCCGCACCATCGCCCGCAACGTGCTCAAGGGCCACGCCTCGATCAGCGGCGTCCTGGGCTAGGAAGCAGACGAGTGGTTGCTTTGCTCGGCGGTGCGAGTGGCGGAACCTGAGCGCCTCCGTGGACTCCGTGCGCCGCTCCTGATGTATGCCGCGGCGTCCCGGCGTACTCGCCACGGAGGCGCTCAGAACCCGCGGCGGTGCCAGTGTCTCGGGTGGTGGAAGAGAATGCGGCTTCGCCGCATGGCTCCTTACTGTCCGGCCGGTCGGAACTTCACCACTCCGTTCGAGCAGTGATCTGCCACCGGTGGGTGTTTTGTCGGTACCCTGGTGGATGACGGCCTCGACGCTTCGGGAGTGATGATGTCTCTGTTCAAGAAGGTCACCGACTTCGCGAAGAGCCCGCAGGGCAAGAAGGTGATCGACCAGGCCAAGAAGTACGCCTCCGACCCGAAGAACAAGGAAAAGATCGACCAGGTCAAGAACAAGTTCACGGGCAAGGGCGGCTCCGGCTCCCAGGGCGGTCACCACTGAACGGAAGTCCTCTGGGCGGAAGTCCCGGGAGCGGCCTCCGGCTTCGGCCGGGGGCCGTTTTCTGTTGCCCGGGCGGCGATCGACAGTAGAGTCCCCTCCCGGGTTGTTCTCGATGACGAGCAGCACGGAGGTCGCGGATGGGCAGCGCGTACGTCGCCGGGACGTTCGACACCAAGGGCGCGGAGCTCGACTACGTCGCCGATCTCATCGCGCGGGGGCATCCCGTCGTCACCGTCGACCTGTCGACCTCCGGTGAGAGCTCCGGTGCCGACGTCCCGGCCGCCGAGGTCGCCGCGCACCACCCGGGCGGCGTCGACGCCGTGTTCACCGGCGACCGCGGATCGGCCGTGACCGCGATGGCCACCGCCTTCACCCGCTTCCTGGCCGAGCGCGACGTCGACGGCGTCATCGGGCTCGGCGGTTCCGGTGGAACCGCGCTGGTCACGCCAGCCATGCGGGAGCTGCCGGTGGGCGTGCCGAAGGTGATGGTGTCCACTGTGGCCTCCGGCGACACCTCCGGTTACGTCGACGCCACCGACATCGCGATGTTCCCGTCGGTCACCGACGTCGCCGGGCTGAACCGGATCTCCCGCCGCGTCCTCGCCAACGCCGCGCACGCGCTGCTCGGCGCGATCAGCCACCCGATGCCGCAGGTCGAGGACAAGCCCGCCGTCGCGCTGTCGATGTTCGGGGTCACCACGCCCTGCGTGACCGCAGCGGCGGGCAGGCTCGAAGCCGAGTTCGACCCGCTGGTGTTCCACGCGACCGGGACCGGCGGGCGGGCGATGGAGAAGCTCGTCGACGACGGCCTGGTGCACGCGGTCCTGGACGTCACCACCACCGAGGTCTGCGACCTCGTCGCGGGCGGCGTGATGAGCGCGGGCGAGCAGCGGCTCGACGCCATCGCCCGCACCCGAGTGCCCTACGTCGGCTCGTGCGGCGCGCTGGACATGGTGAACTTCGGTGCGCGCGAGACGGTTCCGGAGCGCTACCGGGACCGGAACCTCTACGTGCACAACCCGCAGGTGACGCTGATGCGCACCACGCCCGAGGAGTGCCGGGAGATCGGCTCGTTCCTCGCCCGCAAGCTCAACGCCTGCCAGGGCCCGGTCCGGTTCCTGCTGCCGACCGGCGGTGTGTCCATGTTGGACGCTCCCGGCCTGCCGTTCCACGACCCCGAGGCCGACGCCGCGCTGTTCGAGACGCTGGAGCGCGAGGTCGAGCAGACCGAGGACCGCCGCGTGCTCCGGGTCGAGAACAACGTCAACGACGAGGAGTTCGTCACGGCGCTGCTCGCCGCGTTCCGTGAAATCCTGTGAGCAGTACCGACACTGGAGGGGCGATGAACGGATTCGACCGCGCGGACCTGCTCCGCGAGTTCCACGCCAAGGCCCAGCGCGGCGAGCCGATCGTCGGCGGCGGGGCCGGGACCGGGCTGTCGGCCAAGTGCGAGGAGGCCGGCGGCATCGACCTGATCGTCATCTACAACTCCGGCCGCTACCGGATGGCCGGGCGCGGCTCGCTGGCCGGGCTGCTGGCCTACGGCAACGCCAACGACATCGTGGTCGAGATGGCCCGCGAGGTGCTGCCGGTCGTGCAGCGCACACCCGTGCTGGCCGGGGTCAACGGCACCGACCCGTTCATGCTGCGCGAGCGGTTCCTGCGCGAGCTCAAGGACCTCGGGTTCGCCGGCATCCAGAACTTCCCGACCGTGGGGCTCATCGACGGCACCTTCCGGGCCAACCTGGAGGAGACCGGCATGGGCTACGGCCTGGAGGTCGAGCTGGTGGCCGCCGCCCGCGAGGCCGACCTGCTCACCACGCCGTACGTGTTCTCCGCCGACGACGCGCGGGTGATGACCGAGGCGGGCGCCGACATCATCGTCTGCCACATGGGACTGACCACCGGCGGCGCGATCGGCGCGGAGACCGCCAAGAACCTCGACGACTGCGTCCGGCTCATCGACGAGTGGTCGCAGGCCGCCGCCGAGGTCCGCGACGACGTGCTGGTGCTCTGCCACGGCGGGCCCATCGCGATGCCCGAGGACGCGTCCTACGTCCTGTCGAAAACCCAGCGCTGCCACGGCTTCTACGGCGCCAGCAGCATGGAACGACTCCCCACCGAGAAGGCCCTGACAGAGCAGACCAAGGCGTTCACCGACATCAAGTTCTAGAGACGATATTGGACCTCGCTTTGCTCAGCGGTGCGGGTGGGGGGAACCTGGGCGGCTCCGCGGACTCCGCGCGCCACTCCTGATGCATGCCGTGCACGGCGTCGCGGCGTGCTCGCCACGAAGCCGCTCAGAACCCCCGGCGGTGCAAGCTGCGAGACCACTCACCGAAAAGAGAAAGTGGCTCCGCCACTTCAAACCGATTCCGAGGAGGAACCATGCGCAGCTTCGCCAGCGCGGTCGTCGAAGCCCCCGTCGAGGAGGTGTGGGAGGTGGTCCGCGACTTCGACGGGCTCCCGGTGTGGCACCCGGCGATCGCCTCCAGCGAGATCGAGGACGGCCGCGACGCCGCGAGCGTCGGGTGCGTGCGGCACCTCGTGCTCGGCGACGGCGGTGAGGTGCGCGAGCGGCTCGTGGCCCTCGACGACGTCGCGCGCAGCTGCACCTACGAGTTCGTGACCAGCCCGTTCCCGGTGCGCAGCTACCGCTCCACGATCCACGTGCTGCCGGTGACCGCCACCGGCCACAGCTTCGTCGAGTGGTTCGCCGACTTCGACTCCGACGCCGACGTCGAGGCCGAGATGGACCAGACGTTCGCCCGAGGGGTCTACGCGACGGGTCTGAAAGGACTAGCGGCTCACCTGGCGGGCTGAGGCGGGACGTTTCCACCGCTGACCGTCCCCGCGGGGAGCAGCGGCAGAAGTGAAGGCCTCAGACATTCCGATCGGGCGTTCCGGTTAGAGTCGGGCGCGTGCCAAGCCCCACCCCCATCGCTCACCCTGACCGGAACGACTCCGACCGGGTCGTGGTGACCGGAGGCTCCGGCTTCGTCGGCCGAGCCGTGGTCCGCGCCTTCCTCGAACGCGGCACGCCCGTCACCATCGTCGACCTCCAGTCGCCGCCCGAATCCCTCCGGGACCAGGTGACCTTCGTGGAGGGCGACCTGCGCGAGGCCGATGTGCGGGAGCGGGCCGTGGCGCCCGGTTGCGCGGGCATCGTGCACCTCGCCGCGATCACTTCGGTGCTCAAGTCCGTCGAGCAGCCCGCCGCCACCTACGCCAACAACGTCGAGGTCACCCAGCACCTGCTGGAGCTGGCCCGCGAGCGCGAGGTCGGGCAGTTCATCCTCGCCTCCACCAACGCCGTGGTCGGCGACATCGGGCACGGCACGATCTCCGAGGCGCTGCCGGTCCGCCCGCTGACGCCCTACGGCGCCACCAAGGCCGCGTGCGAGATGCTGCTGTCCGGCTACGCGGGCGCCTACGGGATGACGACCTGCGCGCTGCGGTTCACCAACATCTACGGCCCCGGCATGGGCCACAAGGACAGCTTCGTGCCGCGCCTGATGCGCGCCGCGCTGTCCGGCGACGGCGTCGAGGTCTACGGCGACGGTTCGCAGTGCCGCGACTTCGTGCACCTCGACGACGTGGTGCAGGGCGTGCTGGCCGCCTGGGACAAGCAGTACACCGGCACCGCGGTCATCGGCTCCGGCGAGTCGATCACCGTGCTGCAGCTCATCGAGGCCGTCCGCGCCGCCACCGAGATCGACATCCCGGTCACCCACGTGCCCGCCAAGAACGGCGAGATGCCCGCGGTGATCGTCGACGTCTCGCAGGCGCAGCGCGAGCTCGGCTACGAGCCGGCGGTGGAGCTGACCGACGGGCTGCGCACCGTCTGGGCCGACTTCACCAGCGGAGCGCGGTGACGACCGCGCTCGCGCGCGTGCTGCGCCGGCACTGGCTGCTGGCGCTGCTGGTGCTGGCCGGGGTCGTGCTGCGGATCGTCACGCAGCTCGCCTACCGGCCGGCGCTGCTCTACATCGACTCGTTCCGCTACCTCGACGACGTCGGCGTGTTCCACCCCGGCGGCATCAACCCGGTCGGCTACGAGTGGTTCCTGTGGCCCCTGCTCGGCCTCGGCGACCTGCTCGGCATCGGCGGCCTGGCCGGTGTCGCGGCGGTGCAGCACCTGCTCGGCATCGGCCTGGGCGTCGGCATCTACGTCCTGCTGCGCCGCTTCGGGGTGCGCGAGTGGCTGGCCGCGCCGGCCGCCGCCCCGGTGCTGCTCGACGCCTACCAGCTGCAGATCGAGCAGCTGATCATGTCCGACCTGCTGTTCCAGGTGCTGCTGCTGGTCGCGGTGTACCTGCTGTGCTGGTGGGGGCCGCCGACGCCGAAGGTCGCCGCCGTCGCCGGTGGGGTGCTCGCGCTGTCGGTGATGGTGCGTTCAGTCGGCCTCACGCTGGTGGTGCCCGCAGCGGTGTTCGTGCTGCTCGCGGCCGGTCTGCGCCCCCGGGAGGGCTGGCGGCCGCGGCTGATCGCCACCGGCGCCCTGGTCGTCGGGTTCGGCGCCGCCGTGCTGGTCTACGCGCTCTACGGCGCGCTCGTCGCCGGCAAGTTCGGCGTCGGCGGTTCCGGCGGCGGGGGAGCGCTGTTCGGCCGCGCCGCGGTAGTGGCGAACTGCGACGAACTGGACCTGACCCGCGAGGAGCGGCTGATCTGCCCGCGCGAACCGCACGAGGTCCGCGAAGAGCTCGGCATCGACTTCTACCTGCACCTGTGGGACGTCCAGGCCAACGTCGACAACCTGCTGCCCGAGGGCATGGACGTCAACGCCGCCCAGAAGTCGCTGACCCGCGAGGTCGTGCTGCACCAGCCGCTGGACATCGCCGGCGGCGTGGCCCGCGACTTCCTCAAGGGCTTCGCGCCCACCCGGACCCAGACCGCGGGCGACGTGCCGCTGGACCGCTGGCAGTTCCAGCTCGAACACCCGCTGTACGCGCCCGACTGGTACACCCGCGAGTGGGCCGAGCTGCACGACGGCAGCGACCTGCACGCCGACCACGAGCTCACCTCGTTCCTGCGCGGCTACCAGCTCGGCGGCGGCTACACCCCGGGAATCCTGCTCGGCGGCGCGCTGCTGCTGGCCACCGCGGCCGTCGCCGGACTCGGCCGGGCCCGGCGCAGCGGGCTGCGCGCGGTGACGCTGCTGCCCGCCGGTCTGGCCACCACCGTGCTGCTGACCGCCTCGGTCATGGAGTTCTCCTGGCGCTACCAGCTGCCCGGACTCGTGCTCATCCCGCTGGCGGGAGCCCTGGGCGCCACCGCGCTCTTCGGCCGACCCCAGACCATCCGCATCCCGCCCGGCCGCACCCCGCCTGGCCGCATCCCGCACCGATCGACGCCCTCCGAGGAGAGCCAGATGCTGACGTCCTTCCCCGACGACGTGGACTCCGACGCACTCGACGAGTACGCGAGCCGCTACGGCGAGCACCGGTTCGCGCCGGTGGTCGTGCTCATCGCGGCCTACAACGAGGAGGAGTCGATCGGCGACGTGCTCGACTCGATCCCCTCGCGCTGCTGCGACCTGGACGTCGACACCCTCGTGGTGGTCGACGGAGCCAAGGACCGCACCGCCGAGGTCGCGCTCCGGCACGGCGCCCGCACCTGCGTGGCCCCCACCAACCGGGGGCAGGGCGCGGCGCTGCGGCTGGGCTACCGGCTGGCCCAGCAGCGGGGCGCCCGCTACGTGGTCACCACCGACGCCGACGGTCAGTACGACATCGCCGAGCTGCCGATGCTGCTGGAGCCGCTGATCGCCGACCGCGCCGACTTCGTCAGCGGCTCGCGGCGGCTGGGCTCCAACGAGCGCCCGGCGCTGATCCGCCGCGTCGGCACCTACGTGTTCGCGTGGATCGTCAGCGCGCTGACCCGGCAGCGCATCACCGACACCTCGTTCGGCTTCCGCGGCATGCGGGTCGAGGTGCCGAACTCGGTGACGCTGCAGCAGCCGCAGTACCAGTCCTCGGAGCTGCTGGTCGGCCTGCTCAGCCACGGCTACCGGGTGCTGGAGCAGCCGATGCGGATGCTGCCGCGCAGCGCGGGGGAGAGCAAGAAGGGTTCGAGCTGGAAGTACGGCTACCGCTACGCCAAGGTCGTGCTCGGCACCTGGTGGCGGGAGCGCCGCAACAACGGCGCCCCGGCTCCGGCGGTCGAGACCGTCACCGAGCGGCCTGCTGCGGTGGGCGAGTGAAGACCAGCCTGTCGATGAGCACGAACTTGATCACGAACATGACCGCGTAGGTCCCGATGAAGGCGCCCCACACCACGGCCACCTGAGCGGGCCGGGTGTCGGGGAACGCCGAGGTCGCCACGATCTCGGCGAGGTGGGTGGCGCCCGCGGCCAGCAGCGCGGTGCCGACCGAGATCGCGCCGTAGCGCAGCAGTTCGCCCCGCAGCGCCTCGCGGCCACCGCCGCCCCAGGTGCGCCGGTTCAGCGTGAAGTTCGGGATCGCCCCGGCCAGCCACGCCAGCACCGTCGACACCACCGGGCTCGCGCCGAGCGAGTAGGTCAGCAGGAACACGACCTGGCTGATGCCGGTCGCCACGACCGACGCAGCCGCGAACCGACTGATCAACCGCCAGTAGCGGGCACGGCCGGTCGTCGTCGGCTGCGCCACGTGTTCCTCCAACGAGATTCATGCGCAAGTGTGCTGGGCTGCACGATACCGATCGCTGAGCGTGGTCTTCTTGGCGCGCCCGGGAGATGAGAGCATTCGTTTTGTTCACGCTGCACTAACGGCTGAAAAGAGGGAGACAGGCGTGCGAATCCTCGTCCTCGGAGGGGACGGCTACCTCGGTTGGCCGACCGCTCTGCACTTGTCCGACTGCGGCCACGAGGTCGCCGTGGCGGACAACTACGCCCGTCGGGGCTATGACCACGAGATGGGCGTCGAGAGCCTCGTGCCGATCGAGTCCATGCAGGTCCGCTTGAACGCCTGGAACGAGGTTTCCGGCAAGACCATCAAGCACTACTACGGCGATCTCGTCGACGAGCACTTCACCTACGAGATGATCGCCGACTTCCGGCCGGACACCATCGTGCACTTCGCCGAGCAGCGCGCGGCGCCGTACTCGATGATCGACCGCAAGCACGCGGTCTACACCCAGCAGAACAACGTGGTCGGCAACCTCAACGTGCTGTTCGCGATCCAGGAGATCGACCCGGAGATCCACCTGGTCAAGCTCGGCACGATGGGCGAGTACGGGACGCCCAACATCGACATCGAGGAGGGCTGGCTGGAGGTCACCCACAACGGGCGGACCGACCGGATGCTCTACCCGAAGAAGCCGGGCTCGTTCTACCACCTGAGCAAGGTGCACGACAGCCACAACATCGAGTTCGCCTGCCGCATCTGGGGTTTGCGCGCCACCGACCTCAACCAGGGCGTGGTCTACGGGCAGGAGACGCCGCAGACCGTGCGCGATCCGCGGCTGGCGACCCGCTTCGACTACGACGCCATCTTCGGCACCGTGCTCAACCGGTTCGTCATCCAGGCCGTGCTCGGTCACCCGCTGACGGTGTACTCGCCGGGCGGCCAGACCCGCGGCATGATCGACATCCGGGACACCGTGGAGTGCATCCGGCTGGCGGCGGAGAACCCGGCGGACCGCGGTGAGTTCCGGGTGTTCAACCAGATCACCGAGAGCTACTCGGTCGGCGAGATCGCCAAGACCATCGCCAACAACTTCGACGGCCAGGTCGAGATCGAGTACGTCGACAACCCGCGCGTCGAGCAGGGCGAGCACTACTACAACGTCAAGCACACCGGTCTGGTGGAGCTGGGCCTGCAGCCGCACCTGCTGTCCAACACGCTCATCGAGTCGCTGTTCAAGGTGGCCGACGGGCACAAGGACCGCGTGGACCTGGCGGCCATGCGGCCGACGGTCAACTGGCGCAACGCCGCCAACCCGCTGCGCGCTGAGAAGTAGGCGAGCGGAGGAGCAGGACGGAGAAGGTGGCCCCGGGCTGTTCGGCCCGGGGCGCCTCACCGCGTGTCGGGGGGCTTCCACGCGGCAGGTCTGAACATTAGCTCGTTCGGATGATCGCGGCGATACGGCACGTGGGTAAATCTCGAACCCCGCGTGAACGCCCGTCAACAGCCCCCCGCGAAGCGCCCCGGACCACCCGGAACCGTCGATCCGCCCAGGTCAGCTCTGGGCCGGGGCGGGGGCGTCCTCCTCGAGCTCCTCGATCTCGCGGCGCTCGCCGATGACCACCCGGATGGTGTAGGCCAGGGCCGCGACCCAGGCGACCACGATCGCGCCGTAGATGGCGGTCGGGGTGGGTGCCGGGAGGTCGAAGGCCTTGATCAGGGTGCGCGCGTTGGTCAGCACGATCAGACCGCCGGCGCCGACGCCGATCAGCCGCATCGGCACGATCCGCACCAGGTAGGCCGCCAGCGGGGCCGCCGCCACGCCGCCCAGCAGCAGCGCGCCCACCACGACCCAGGACAGCTGCTGGTTGGCCAGCGAGAACAGGAAGCCCAGGCTCGCCGCGACCGCGATCAGGAACTCGCTGGTGTCGACCGAGCCGATGACCTTGCGCGGCTCGACCTTGCCGGTGCTCAGCAGCGTCGGCGTCGCGACCGGGCCCCAGCCGCCACCGCCGGTGGCGTCGACGAAGCCGGCGACCAGGCCCAGCGGCGCGAGCAGCTTGGGGCTGACGCCGGTGAGCTGGCGGCGGCGCAGCGGGCGGATCGCGAAGCGCAGCAGCACGTAGAGGCCCAGCGCGAGCAGGATGGTCGACATCCACGGCTCGGCGGCCTCGGTGGAGACGTTGCTCAGCGCGGTCGCGCCGAGGAAGGCGCCGATCGCGCCCGGCACGCCCAGCGTGAGCACGATCTTCCAGTCGACGTTGCCGAACTTCCAGTGCGAGACGCCGGAGGCGACCGAGGTGCCGATCTCGGCCAGGTGCACGGACGCCGAGGCCAGCGCCGGGGTGAGACCGGCGGTGAGCAGGATCGTCGTCGAGGTGACGCCGTAGGCCATGCCGAGCGAGCCGTCGACGAGCTGCGCGATGAAACCGCCGATCGCGAAGATCAGGAATGCTTGCACGATGTCTCCGTGGTCCGGGGCGCGACGAGCGCGCGGGCTCGTGGCGGTACAGGGGAATTGCGGACAGGTGGGGCCGAGGTCTTAGCTCGAGCGCCGACACCGTGCGGAGGTGACGCGGCGCAGGTCGACGTGGAGGCGCTGCGACAGCAGCCGCCACTGATCACCGGGCGTCATGGGGGACAGTCAAACAGATCGCGCGTTCGAGTGGCAGGGTCTCCCAGAGTGCGGGAAGCCCTACCAGGCCGTTCGAGTGGTGCTTGTGTCGAATGCCACGTTCCACCCGATTCGATCTTGCGCCGCACCTCGCCGTGAACGTCCACTGTGGACCACACACCTGGAAGCGGCCGGTCCGTTTGCCGTTGCGCGCCTTGGTGGTCTACCCCTGATCGTCCGCATGACCTGCACGAACTGTTCGAATCATGAAGCACGTCGCGAGGCCGCCGGACCCGCTCGCGGGGGTGGTTCGGGGATCTCGGCCGTTACCGGACGGCGATCTTCGTGAGTCACTGAAAGTCACCGCGTAGTCGACACGAGTGGGTTAACCATCTGCTGAGTGAGCCGTGAGTTGCGGCCTGCTGTGACTGTCAGCTACGTTCTGATCCGCACGTCACGGTTCGATCACGACGAGATCTCTTTCCCCGAGGAGCTCTTGCCCGCACCCCCCGACGCGGGAGTGGCCGGACCGTTCCCCGACGGAAGGCAATGATGGGCAAGCATCGCAAGGAGGACCGGCTTCCCCCGACAGCCGGTCGTCCGATCCGCAACAAGGTTGTGGCGGCGGTGGTGGCCGGAGGCGCGTTCGCGGCAGTGGGTCAGCCGCTGTCCGCGAACGCCGGCTCCGAGCAGGACCGCGACGTCCAGCCCCTGGCCAAGACCAAGAAGCTCAGCACGGCCATCACCGGGACCCGGACCAGCCCGGCGGCCGTCCGGCTGCTGCAGGCGCAGCAGCCCTCCCAGCCCGAGGCCCAAGAGCTCGCCAAGGCCAAGGCCATCGAGGCCGAGCGCATCATCCGCGAGGAAGCCGCCCGCCAGGCGGCCATCGCCGCGGCCGAGGCCCAGCGAGCGGCCGAGGAGGCGGCGCGCAAGGCCGCGGGCTTCCACACCCCCGCCGAAGGCACCTACACCTCCGGCTTCGGCTCCCGCTGGGGCAGCAGCCACATGGGCATCGACATCGCCAACAGCATCGGCACCCCGATCTACTCGGTGGCGCCCGGCGAGGTCGTCGAAGCCGGACCGGCCAGCGGCTTCGGCCTGTGGGTCCGGGTGCAGCACGACGACGGCACGATCACCGTCTACGGCCACGTGAACACGATCGTCGCCGAGGAGGGCCAGCGGGTCGGAGCCGGCGAGCAGATCGCCACGATGGGCAACCGCGGCCAGTCCACCGGTCCGCACCTGCACTTCGAGGTCCACGAGGACGGCACCAAGATCAACCCGCTGCCGTGGCTCCGCGAGCGCGGCATCGACCTGGCGTAGCGCTCCGAAGGCGCCGAGCCCCCTCGGCGCCACCCAAGCAACCGCCCGGGGCCCGAATCCCCCGACAGGCCCCGGGCGGTTACTCACCCGTGAAGAACTGCGTCACCGGCTCACGAGCCGGGCGTCCGGCCGGTCGTCTCGGGCCTGCGGCGGAGCAGGCGCGGGAGCGGGAGCGGACGGCGTTCGGTGGTCGGTTCCTCGGTCGATCGGTCCGCCTGGTCGGTGTTCCCCGCGAGCCTGGCCAGGTCGATGCGCACACCCACTGTGTCCTCCCTCGGCTGCTCTGCCTCGATCAAGAACCACGCTAGCCGACGGGACACCGCGGGAACTCCGCTCTTCTACTCAACTTGCTCACTCGGTCGGCTGCGGAGCGTGCGCGTCGTCCTCCAGGCGGTGCCGCAGCCACGCCAGGGTCCGCGCCAGCAGGCGCGAGACGTGCATCTGCGAGATGCCGACCTGCTCGGCGATCTGCGTCTGGGTCATCCCCCGGAAGAACCGCATCACCAGGATCCGGCGTTCCCGCTCCGGCAGCTCCTCCAGCAGCGGCCGCACCATCTCCCGGTTCTCCACCTCCAGGAGCTCGGCGTCGTCGGAGCCGATGGCGTCGCCCAGCGGGATCTCGTCGGTGTCGGTGAGCAGCTCGTCCAGCGACGCGCTGCGGTAGGCGTTGCCCGCCTCCAGCCCGTGGTAGACGTCGTCGGTGCTGATGCCCAGGTGCTTGCCCAGCTCGCTGGGCGTGGGCGCCCGGCCCAGCTCCTGCGAGAGCCGGGCGATGCCCGACGAGACCGACAGGTGCAGCTCCTGCAGGCGGCGCGGCATCCGCACCGCCCAGCCGGTGTCGCGGAAGTGCCTGCGGACCTCGCCCATGATCGTCGGCACCGCGTAGGACAGAAAGTCGACGCCGCGGTCCGGGTCGAAGCGGTCGACCGCGTTGATCAGGCCCAGCACCGCGACCTGCGTGAGGTCCTCCTGCGACTCGCCGCGGTGGCTGAAGCGCCGGGCGATGTGCTCGGCGACCGGCATGTGCTCGGTGACCAGCCGGTCGCGGAGCTCGGATCGGCGCGGATCCCCCTCGTCCAGCTTCGCGAGCTCGCCGAACAGCGGCGCCAGCCGGTCGTAGCGCTCGTTGCGCGCTTGCGTGGAATCCGCCCGTTTCACACCTGAGCCGTCCGTCCCTTGGTCAACTCGATCCGCACCAGGTGACTGCCGTCGGCAGTGGGATCCGACTCGACCGAGGTTGACACAGCGTCGGCCAGCGCGCTGAGCACGCGCCAGCTGAAAGTGTCCTTGCGGGGCCCGAAATCGTCTTTGCTGCGCACTTCAGCGGTGATGGACAGCTGCTCACCGGACAGCCGGAACCGGCACACCAGGGTGGCCTCCGGCGCGGCCAGGCGCACCAGCGACGAGCACGCCTCGTCGACGGCCAGCCGCAGGTCGGCGATGGCGTCGACGTCGTGGTCGGCGCGCATCGCCAGATCGCCCACGACGGCTCGCATCACCGACAGCTGGTCGGGTTCCGCCCTGACCCGGACCTCGACCTGGTTGGGAGCGGAAGTCGCAGGCTCGACCTGCGCGACCTCGCGTTCCACGCTCATCTCGCCGACCACCTCGTCTCGCCAGCGGCGTCTCTCGCGGTGACCTGCCCTTGCGGCTAACTGGTACCCGAGACGCGGTCCGGGCAAACGCCTGGCCCGTCAGCTCGTCCAGAAGTCCCAGAACCGCAGCAGGATCAAGGTCACGATCACGAGGTACCACACTACGACGACGACGCTGTGGAACCGGCTCAGCGCCACGCCGAGCGCGCGCCCGCCGCCGAAGTGGCCTTCCCGCAGGTTGTGCAGGGTCGTGTACCAGAAAAGCGGGATGGTGACCGCCCAGACGACCATGCAGTACGGGCACAGCGCGCCGATCTCGTACAGGCTCTGCGCGATCAGCCAGTGGATGAACACCAGGGCCAGCGTGGTCCCGGCCTGCATGCCCAGCCAGAACCAGCGCGGCGGGCGGAACCCGGCCAGCGCCGCCACGCCCGCGGTGATGACCACCGGGAACGCGGCGACGCCGATCAGCGGGTTCGGGAAGCCGAACAGCGCCGCCTGGGAGCTGTCCATCACCGAACCGCAGGAGACGATCGGGTTGAGGCTGCACGAGGGCACGTAGTCCGGGTTCGACAGCTTCTCGATCTTCTCGACCGCCAGCGCGAACGCCGACACGAAGCCGATCGCGCCGCCCACGACGTAGAGCCAGGCCAGCCCGCGCGAGACGGCCGAGGGCCGCGCGTCGGCGGTGGGCCCGGCGTCGGCGGCGGGCCCACCGGCGGACGCCGCGGTGCGGGCGGCGGGTTCGAGGTCGTGGGCCGGGGTCACTTCGCCAGCTCCTGGTCCAGCATCTGGCGCAGCGACTTGTCCACGTCGGCGTAGGTCTGGGCGTTGCCCTGGTCGAACTGGCGACCGTTGACGAAGATCGTCGGGGTGCCCGAGACCTGGGCGGTCTTGGCGTCGGCGACGTCCTGGTCGATCTTGGTCTGCACGTTCGGCGAGGCCACGTCCTGCTTGAAGCGGTTCACGTCCAGGCCGATCTGCTGGGCGTACTTCTCGAACTCGGCGTTGGCCTTGGCCTCGTCGCTGCTGACCTCCTGGCCGTTGACCGCCCAGTTGGCGTAGTTGTCGAAGAGGGCGTGGTACATCTCCTTGTACTTGCCCTGCAGCGCTGCGGCCTCGGCGGCGCGCGCGGCCGGCTGCGCCAGCGGGTGCATCTCCAGCGGGTAGTTGCGGGTCACGAAGGTGACCTTGCCCGCGTAGTCCTTCTCGATCTTCGAGGTGATCGCCGAGTAGTAGGCGTGGCAGCTCGGGCACTGGTAGTCGAGGAACTCGACCATCGTGACCCTGCCGTCCGGGGCCTCGGTGAGCACGTGGCTGTCCGGCTTGCGCAGCACCTCCGCCGCGACCGGGGGCTGGGACGCCCCGCTGCCGCCGGAGTCACCACCGCCGCGGTTGAACAGCAGGACGCCGCCGATCACCACCACGGCGACGATCACCACCACCAGCGTCAGGATCACGTTGGTGGAGAGCCCGCTCTTCTGGGTCACGGGATTGTTCTTCTTCGACATCGTGCGCAGTCACCTTCGGCGGTCGTGAGGGGAACCGACCAAAACAGTCTCGCGCATTCACCCGGTCGGGAATTTCTGCGGGGGTCACCTCACAGCACCTTCACAGCGGGTTCTCAGCTTGTCGGTCCGCCCGGGCGGGGTGATGCTGGCCCGCATGACCGACCTGGCCGGGCTGCTCGACGCCGACGCGCGCGCCGCGCTGCGAGCCTGGCCCGGCGGGACCTGGCACGAGCCCGCGCTGGCCACGCTGACCCGGCACGAGTTCTCCGACGAGCACTGGATCTACGAGCGCAAGCTCGACGGCGTGCGGCTGATCGCCGGAGCCGACGGCGGCGAGCCGCAGCTGTGGTCGCGCAACCGCAAGCGCGTCGACGCCTCGTACCCGGAGATCGCCGACGCGCTGGCCGCGCAGGGCGCGCCGAGCTTCGTCGTGGACGGCGAGGTCGTCGCGTTCGAGGGCGAGAGGACCAGCTTCGCGCGGCTGCAGAAGCGGATGCACCTCACCGACCCGGCCGCCGCGCGGCGCACCGGGGTCGCGGTCTTCTACTACGTCTTCGACCTGATCGCCTTCGGCGGCGTGGACCTGACCCGGCTGCCGCTGCGCACCCGCAAGCGGTTGCTGCGCGAGTGCTTCGAGTTCGCCGACCCGTTGCGGTGGAGCGCGCACCGCAACGGCGACGGCGTGGACTTCCTCGCGCAGGCGTGCGCGCGCGGTTGGGAAGGGCTGATCGCCAAGCGGGCCGATCAGCCCTACCGGTCCGGGCGCGGCCGGGACTGGCTGAAGTTCAAGTGCGTCGCCGGTCAGGAGTTCGTCATCGGCGGGTACACCGAACCGCAGGGGTCGCGGACCGGGTTCGGCGCGCTGCTCGTCGGGTACCACGACCGCGAAGGCCTGCGTTACGCGGGCAAGGTCGGTACCGGTTACGACGAGCGCGCGTTGCGGGAACTGCGCGCGGCGCTGGACGAGCGCTCGCGCGCGGACTCACCGTTCCACGACCCGGTCCGCGAACCCGGTGTCCACTGGGCCGAACCCGAGCTGGTCGCCGAGGTCGGCTTCAGCGAGTGGACCGACGACGGGAAGCTCCGGCATCCCCGATTCTCGGGGCTGCGCAACGACAAACCCGCCGCCGACGTCCGGCGCGAGTCCTAGTCCAGGAGCTTCAGCGCTGGGCCTCGGCGACGATGGGTGTCTGGTTGGCCGCCGGATGGATCTCCGTCGGTTGGTTCGGGGCGTTCGACACAGCCAGCAGGACGGTCAGCACGACCATCGACACCGTTCCGACAACCGACACGATCGTGCGGCTGTTGCTCTGCATGGCGCTGCTCTCCCCGAAAAAGTAGTGCTGGAAGGTGAAGTGAAGGGTTCTCGGGCACGCCCGAGCGGGCGTCCCACACCAGGTGTCGCCGCAGGCAGTGGCAACGTTAACGCCGTTGACACAAATTCCGGATGTGATGTGGAACATCTTGGGGGCGAGGGGGTTTCGGGCGATTCGCGAAGGATCTGCCATCGCTGAGCGTGAAGGATCAGATACGCTGCGGGGTTGGCCCGGGCTCGGGGAAATCGCCGCCGACGGCCTCGCGGCGCCGCCGGGACCGGTATCGTCGCAGGGTGTGGTAGCCGATCCTGCCGATCTCCCGAACGTGACGCACGCGCTGGCCAAGGCCGGGCTGGACGACGTCCCGGCGCTGACCGAGCGCCTGATGTCGGCGATCTTCACCGACAACCCCGAGTGGACCGACTACCGGCCGGTGCCGCGCGAGGACCTGTGGGAGGGCTGTCGCCAGTACCTGGAGCGGATCCTGCAGATCCTCTCCGGCGAGGTCGACATCTCCGATCGCGACGACGACGTCGCCGCCACCATCGGTCGCCGCCGCGCCGAGCAGGGGGTGCCGCTGGAGGTCATGCTGCGGACGTTCCGGCTCGGCGGGCGCGTGGTGTGGGAGGCGCTGGTCGACCAGGCGCACCGCGACGGCGCCGACCCGGACGCGGTGCTGGGCGTGGCGACCTCGATCTGGCGGGTCATCGACGGGCTGTCCTCGACGCTGTCGACGTTCTACCGCAGCACCGAGCTGGAGCGGCTGCGCCGCGACGACCAGCGCAGGCACGCCCTGGTGGAGGACCTGCTGGCCGGTCGCGCCCGCGACGTCGCCTTCGCGCAGCGCACCGCCAAGGAGCTAGACCTGCCCACCGGTGGCGGCTACCTGGTGGTCGTGGCCGAGATGACCGAGGACGGCGCCTTCGCGCTGCGCGGTCATGCCGAGGCCCTGGCGGCGCTGCACTTCCGCTCGGTCTGGCAGGTCCGCGCCGACTCCCTGGTCGGGCTGATCGCGCTCGAACAGCACCCGGCGGAGCTCGCGGTGACCGCGCTGCGCCCGCTGGCCCGGGCCCGCGTCGCGGTGTCGCCGAAGGTGCAGGGGCTGGCCGAGATCGGCCTGGCCCACCAGCTCGCGCTGACCACGCTGGGCACCTCGCCGCAGGGGGCGGCGGAGCTGGTCACGCTGGAGGAGCGGTTCCCGGAGGCGCTGCTGGTGCAGTCGCCGGACCTGGCGCAGCGGCTGCTGGAGACGCAGCTCGGCCCGGTGCTGGCGCTGCCGCTCAAGGAGCGCGACATGCTGCTGGACACCCTCACCGCGTGGCTGGAGGAGAACTGCTCCACGGCCAACGCCGCGGTCCGGCTGCACTGCCACCGCAACACGGTCCTCAACCGGCTGCACCGGATCACGACCCTGATCGGCCAGCCCCTCCACGGCCGCACGGCCTACGTCTCCCTCTCCCTCGCGCTCTCGGCCCTCGGCCTCAAGGACGACACCCGCGACTGAGGCGCGCGAGGGCGGGGGTCGGCGCGTGCCGTGGGGCCGTGCTCGGCAGAGGACGGTTTTTCCTCGAATCACCCGTGATCAATGTCCGAAATGCCGGGACAGTTCTCACTAGAACTGTCGTCTGGTGACGCCCCGCGCCATTGTGCAGTGGGCATAGTTGGAAAAATTTGGGTTCTTTTCGCAGGTGGGAGGCGTAACCGCTGGTGCTGGGGTTTTGTGCCTGCGGACGTCTCGTTTGTGATCCGGATCGCGGATGCGATGTGTAACTGACGAGCGACGTGTTGTGCCCGTCACGGCGTGGCATGTGCGAAGTGCACAGTCGGTCGTCCTAAAGTCTGGGCGCCTGGGCATAGCGCCGACGTGGTCGTGCTCACGACACTGCGAGGTGTGGTTGGCCCGCTCTCGCGGGCCTTCGGTAACCGGCGCGTGCGTTCAAAGGAGCACAGCGAAGTGCAGGAGTTCGACCTTCTGGTGGTGGGCGGCGGCCCCGGTGGCTACGTCGCCGCGATCCGGGCCGCGCAGCGCGGCCTCTCGGTGGCCGTGGTGGAGAAGGAGCGGCCGGGAGGTGTGTGCCTGAACTGGGGATGCATCCCCACCAAGGCCATGCTGCGGTCGGCCGAGGTCTACGAAACCGTGCTCCACGCAGCCGATTTCGGCATCAACGTCGACAACGTCAGCGTCGACTACGACGCGATCACCCGCCGCAAGGCCAGCGTCGTCAAGGGCCTGACCGACGGCGTCGCGGGCCTGCTCAAGGGCAACGGCGTCACCGTCATCAACGGCCACGCCCGCTTCACCGGCCCGACCACCGTGGACGTCTACGCCACCGGTGAGTCCCCGCTGGGCGCCGACGGCCCCCGCTACGCCGCCGAGCCGACCGGCGCCGAGCCGATCGAGCAGGTCAAGGCCACCGACGTCATCATCGCCACCGGCTCGGTCCCCGTGCAGCTGCCGCTGCCCGGCGCGGACCTGCCCGGCGTGATCACCTCCGACGGCGCCTTCGGCCTCACCGAGGTCCCCAAGCGCATCGCCATCATCGGCGGCAGCGCCGTCGGTGCCGAGTGGGCCACCCTGTTCGACACCCTCGGCGCCGAGGTCAGCATCATCGAGATGCAGAAGACCCTCGTCCCCGCCGAGGACGCCGAGGTCGGCAAGGCGCTGGGCCGCTCGTTCACCAAGCGCGGCATCAAGGTCCTCACCGAGGCCACCGTCTCCCGCGTCGACCAGGGCTCCGACGGCCTGAAGGTCACCGTCGACGGCGCCAAGCCGCAGCAGATCGACGCCGACTACGTGCTGGTGGGCGTGGGCCGCAAGCCCAACACCGCGAGCCTCGACCTGGACAAGGCCGGTGTCGCCACCACCGAGCGCGGTTTCATCACCGTCGACGACAAGCTGCGCACCAACGTCGAGCACGTCTACGCCATCGGCGACGTGACCGGCAAGGCGCTGCTCGCGCACGTCGCCTCGCACCAGGGCGTCGTCGCCGCCGAGACCGTCGCCGGGCACCACGCCGCGATCGACTACAACGTCATCCCGGCCGCGACCTTCACGCACCCGGAGATCGCGTCGGTCGGCCTCACCGAGCAGCAGGCCAAGGACGCCGGCCACGACGTGGTCGCCGCGAAGTTCCCGTTCGCCGCGCTGGGCCGCGCCCAGAGCTACGGCGACACCGAGGGCTTCATGAAGATCGTCGCCGGGCAGAAGTACGGCGAGGTCCTGGGCGTGCACATCATCGGGCACTCCGCCAGCGACCTGATCACCGAAGGCGCGCTGGCGATGGCCCTGGAGGCCACCCTCGACGAGCTCGCCGAGACCATCCACGCGCACCCGACCCTGGGCGAGGTCGGCATGGAGGCCGCGATGAACGCGCTCGGCCTGCCGGTCCACGTCGCACCGCCGAAGAAGCGCTAGAGGCAAGAGAAAAGGGGAACCGCGATGGCACAGACCGCCACCCGCAGCAAGCCGTCCACGCGCACCGGCGCGGCCAAGACGCGGCGCAGCACCTCGGCTCGAGCCGCTGAGCGCGGCCGCTTCTCGGGGGAGTCGCCGGAGCTGCTGCGCGACTACTTCCACGAGATGACCCTGATCCGCCGCTTCGAGGAGCGCGCCGCCCAGGGCTACACGCAGGCCAAGATCGGCGGCTACTGCCACCTCAACCTCGGCGAGGAGGCGACGGTAGTAGGCCTGATGCGCTCACTGCGCAAGACCGACCTGCTGTTCACCAACTACCGCGAGCACGGCTACGCCATCGCCAAGGGCATCGAGCCCGGCCGCGTCATGGCCGAGCTCTACGGCCGCACCACCGGCACCTCCAAGGGCTGGGGCGGCTCGATGCACATGTTCGACGTCGAGGCCGGTCTGCTCGGCGGTTACGGCATCGTCGGCGGTCAGATCCCGCTGGCCACCGGTGCCGCGCTGGCCATCGACTACCGCTCCGGCGACCAGGTCGTGATGTGCCAGATGGGCGACGGCACCACCAACATCGGTGCGTTCCACGAGGCGCTGAACATCGCGGCGCTGTGGAACCTGCCGGTGGTGTTCGTGGTGATCAACAACCAGCTGGGCATGGGCACCACCGTGGAGAAGTCCTCGGCGGAGTCCGAGCTCTACAAGCGCGCCTCGGCCTACCGGATGCACGGCGAGCGGGTGGACGGCAACGACGTCCTCGCGGTCCGCGACGCCGCGTCGCGGCTGGTCGAGCAGGCCCGCGAGACCGGTCGTCCGGCGCTGCTGGAGCTGGTCAGCGAGCGGCTCAAGGGCCACTCGGTGGTCGACCCGGGCAAGTACCGCAGCGAGGAGTCGATCGAGAAGGCCAAGCAGGCCGACCCGGTCGCCGCCTTCCGCGCGGAGCTGATCCAGGCCGGCATCCTCGACGAGGACTCCGCCGCCGAGATCGAGACCAAGGCGCAGGCCGAGGCGGACGCCGCCGTGGCCTTCGCCGACGACAGCCCGCACCCCGAGGTCGAGACGCTCTTCGACTACACCTACGCCACGCCGGTCGCCAACGACTCGCGGCGACTTCCCGCGGACCCGCTGTTCGTGACCAACTGATTCACGCCCCTTTGCGGTTTTTGCGACACCCCGCCACACGTATCGCAACTCGGTGACCGGAATTCCTCGACGCCACACGAGGAATTCCGGTCCCGGGCCGCCTTTCCCGCTGTCAGGAGAAATTCCCTTGGCACTCATGACCTATCGCCAAGCGCTGCACGACACCCTCCAGGAGGAGATGCGGCGCGACGAGGACGTGTTCCTCATCGGCGAGGAGATCGGAGTCTTCGAAGGCTCCTACAAGATCACCGCCGGCCTCCTGGAGGAGTTCGGCGAGAAGCGCGTGCGCGACACCCCGATCGCCGAAGAGGGCTTCGTCGGCGCGGCCGTCGGCGCCGCGATGCTGGGCCTGCGCCCGGTCGTCGAGCTGATGACGATCAACTTCTCGCTCGTCGCCTTGGACCAGATCGTCAACCACGCCGCCAAGATCTACGGCATGTTCGGCGGTCAGACCAGCGTGCCGATGGTGCTGCGCACCCCCGGCGGTGGCGGTCAGCAGCTGGGCGCCACGCACTCGCAGAACATCGAGCTGTACTACGCGTTCGTGCCGGGCCTGAAGGTCGTCGCGCCGAGCACGCCCGCCGACGCCAAGGCGCTGCTGCTGGCCTCGATCCGCGACAACGACCCGGTGCTGTTCCTGGAGAACCTCTCCCTCTACAACACCAAGGGCGAGGTGCCGGACGTCGTGGAGCCGGCCGAGATCGGCAAGGCGAAGGTGACCCGCGAGGGCACCGACATCACCATCATCGGCTACTCGCGGATGGCGATGGTCGCCCAGCAGGTCGCCGAGAAGCTGCACGACGAGCAGGGCATCAACGCCGAGGTCATCGACCTGCGCAGCCTGCGCCCGCTGGACCGCGACACCGTCGTGGAATCGGTGCGCAAGACCGGCTGCGCCGTCGTCGCCGAGGACGACTGGCTGACCTACGGCATCGGCGCGGAGATCGCCGCCTCGATCTCCGACGGTGCCTTTGACTACCTCGACGCCCCGGTGCGGCGGGTCGCGGCGGCCGAGGTGCCGCTGCCCTACGCCAAGCCGCTGGAGCGTGCCGCATTGCCGTCCGCGGAGTCGCTGACCACCGCTGTTCACCAGACCCTGGACGCGGTGGGTCGCCGCCGCTGAGTCCCGTGCTCACCCGAGGAAGACGATGACTGACATTCAGATGCCGAGGCTCTCCGACACCATGGAGGAGGGCGTGATCGCGAACTGGCACAAGCAGGTCGGTGACAAGGTCGCGCGCGGCGAAGTGGTGGCCGAGATCGAGACCGACAAGGCCCTCATGGAGCTGGAGGCCTACGACGACGGGGTCCTGGAGAAGATCCTGGTCGAGGCCGGCACGACGGTCGCGATCGGCACGCCGATCGCGGTCCTCGGCGACGGCTCCGGCGCCGCCGCCGAGGCCGCTCCGGCCGCCCCGGCTCCCGCCGCTGCCGAGCCCGCGCCCGCGGAGGCTGCCGCCCCGGCCGCCACCCCGGCTGCCGCTTCCGCCCCGGCGGAGCCCGCTGCTCCGGCCGAGTCCGGTTCCAAGCCGAAGGCGTCGCCGCTGGCGAAGGCCGTCGCCAAGGAGAAGGGCGTCGACCTGGGCTCGGTGCAGGGCACCGGTCCCGGCGGGCGGATCATCCGCGCCGACATCGAGGCCGCGGCCTCGGCTGCTCCGGCCGCCGCCGCACCCGCTGCCGCTCCGGCCGCGCAGGCCGGTGCTCCCGCCGTCGCGAGCGACGACGTCGAGGAGATCCCGCTGTCCAACATCCGGAAGGTGACCGCCAAGCGCCTGACGGAGAGCAAGCAGAACGCCCCGCACTTCTACCTGACCAGCGCGATCGACGTGACCGAGCTGCTGGAGTTCCGGGCGAGCCTCAACGAGCGGCTGCAGGCCGCCGACGGTCCGAAGGTCAGCGTCAACGACCTGATCGTCAAGGCGGTGGCGACCTCGCTGCGCGCCAACCCGTCGGTCAACGTCTCCTTCGCCGGCGACAAGATGCTGCAGCACAAGCGCATCAACCTCGGTGTCGCGGTCGCGATCGACGGCGGTCTGGTGGTGCCGGTGGTCAAGGACGCCGATCGCAAGAGCGTCACGGAGATCGCCACCGAGAGCCGCGAGCTCGCCGGTCGGGCTCGGGAGGGCAAGCTGAAGCTGGACGAGATGTCCGGCGGCACCTTCTCGATCTCCAACCTGGGCATGTTCGGCATCGAGCAGTTCAGCGCGGTCATCAACCCGCCGGAGGCGGCGATCCTGGCGGTCGGCGCCGCGCGCGACGAGGTCCAGGTCCGCGACGGCGAGTTCGTGGCCCGCAAGATCCTTCGGGTGACGCTCTCGGCCGACCACCGCGCGGTCGACGGCGCGGTGGGCGCTGCGTTCCTGCAGCAGTTCACCTCGTTGCTGGAGGACCCGATCCGCATCATCGCCTGATCGCTCCCTCCGCCACCGTGAGCCCGGGAGAACTCCTCCCGGGCTCACGGGTTTTTGTTCGAGCGGGCGTTGTCGACCCCTGGGGGCTGTCTCTTATACA
>NZ_JASAOF010000035.1 GCF_029952525.1 Saccharopolyspora ipomoeae | reverse complement strand
CCGCCGAGGTGACGCGGGTGGCGCGGGAGGTCGGCACCGAGGGCAAGCTCGGCGGGCAGGCCGAGGTCGCCGACGTCTCCGGCACGTGGCAGCGGCTGACCGAGAGCGTCAACCGGCTCGCCGGCAACCTCACCACGCAGGTCCGGGCCATCGCCCAGGTCGCCACCGCGGTCACCGAGGGCGACCTGACTAGGCAGATCACCGTGGACGCCTCCGGTGAGGTCGCCGAGCTCAAGGACAACATCAACGCGATGATCAGCAACCTGAAGGAGACGACCCGGGCCAACCAGGAGCAGGACTGGCTCAAGACCAACCTGGCCCGGGTCTCGGCGCTGATGCAGGGGCAGCACGACCTCGACGCGCTCGCGCAGCTGATCATGTCTGAGCTGGCGCCGCTGGTGGCGGCCCAGCAAGGGGCGTTCTACCTGACGCGCACCGGCGACGACGGCCGCCGCTACCTGGAGCACACCGCCGGGTACGGCTGCCCGCCCGACAGCGATTCGCCGCAGCGGTTCGCCTTCGGCGAGTCGCTGGTAGGGCAGGCGGCCGTGGACCGCCGGTCGATCCTCGTCGACGACGCGCCGCCGGATTACATCCGGATCGGGTCCGGGCTCGGCGACAGCGCGCCGGCGCAGGTGGCGATCGTGCCGGTGCTGTTCGAGGGATCGGTGCTCGGCGTGCTCGAACTCGCCGGGATACACCCGTTCGGCGCGGCGCACCTGGACCTGCTGGACCGGCTCAAGGAGTCGATCGGCGTCGAGGTCAACACCATCGTGGTCAACAGCCGGACCGAGGCGCTGCTGGCCGAGTCCCAGCACCTGGCCAGCGAGCTGCAGGCCCGTTCCGAGCAGCTCCAGCACCAGCAGGACGAGCTGCAGCGCTCCAACACCGAGCTGGAGGAGAAGGCCACGCTGCTGGCCAGCCGCAACAACGACATCGAGCTCAAGAACATCGAGATCGAGCAGGCCCGCCAGGAGCTGGAGGAACGCGCCCGGCAGCTCTCGGACGCCTCCGCCTACAAGTCGGAGTTCCTGGCCAACATGTCCCACGAGCTGCGCACACCGCTCAACAGCGTGCTGATCCTGGCCAAGCTGCTGGCCGACAACATGGACGGCAACCTCACCCCGCAGCAGGTGGACCTGGCCCGGACCGTGCACCAGGCGGGCTCGGACCTGCTGCAGCTGATCAACGACGTGCTCGACCTGTCCAAGGTGGAGGCGGGGCAGATGCACCTGCTGCCGGAGGACGTCGAGATCGGCGAGGTGTCGCGGAGCCTGGACTCGATGTACCGGCCGGTGGCCGCCGAGAAGGGGCTGGACTTCAAGATCGTGGTCTCGCCGTCGTTGCCGCCGAGCGTGCGCACCGACCGCAGCCGGCTCGAGCAGATCGTGCGCAACCTGCTGTCCAACGCGGTGAAGTTCACCGATCGCGGCAGCGTCGAGCTGCGCATCCGGCCCGCCCAGCCGACCGAGGTCACCAGCGGATCCCTGCGGCGCGCCCGCCAGCGCGTGGTGTTCTCGGTGCGCGACACCGGCATCGGCATCCCGGCCGACAAGCTGTCGCTGATCTTCGAGGCGTTCCAGCAGGTCGACGGCACCACCGTGCGCAAGTACGGCGGCACCGGGCTCGGCCTGTCGATCAGCCGCGAGCTCACCGACCTGCTCGGCGGTGAGCTGCAGGTGCGCAGCGAACCCGGGCAGGGCAGCACGTTCAGCCTCTACCTGCCGACCGAGCCGATCGAGGAAGCTCCCGCGCGGGGTCCGGCACCGGCCGAGGTCGAAGGGGCCGCCACCGAGCCGGTGGACGCGGGAACGATGGACGCGGAAGCGGTCGACGCGCGAACGGTCGACGCGGAACCGGTTGACGCCGGACGGGTCGAGCCCCCGCCGCTGCCACGCGTTCCCACCGACGCCGAGACCAGCTTCGACGTCTCGGCCGAGGGCATCGATCCGCCGCTGCGCTCGACCGAGCTGATCAACCAGGACACCCAGCCGCACCTGCAGCGCTCCGCCCAGCCCGCCCAGCGCGGGTCGCTGCAGTTCCACTCCGAGAAGGTGCTGGTCGTCGACGACGACGAGCGCAGCGTGCAGGCCATGAAGGTGCTGCTGGAGCAGCACGGCCTGCAGGTCGTGCAGGCCGACAGCGCCCTGTCCGCGCTGACCGAGCTGCGCAAGCACGCCGACGTCGTGATCGTGCTGATGGACGTGATGATGCCGCAGCTGGACGGGAACGAGACCATCCGCATGATCCGGGAGATGCCGCGCTACCGGGATCTGACGATCATCGCCGTCACCGCCAAGGCGATGAAGGGCGATCGCGAGCAGAGCATCTCCGCCGGAGCCACCGAGTACCTCACCAAACCGGTCGACGCCGACCGCCTGCTCGACCTGCTCTCCGAACACCTACCTGCGGGAATGGGCGCCGAAGCGGACTGAACTCCGGGGGCGCGCAGCATGTTGCGCACTGTGCACTCACTGGAGAGGACTATTGCGCGGTTCGCGCAGTGATCTCTATGGTTGGACCAAGCCCGACGGGGGGTGCTCGTTGGGTGTTCCGGCGAGCAGAAGAGCAGGTGATCATGGGATCGCGAGTCCTGGTCGTAGCCGATGACCTCAGCGGTGCCGGTGATTCCGGAGTTCCCTTCGCATTGCGCGAAATGCGCACCCTGCTGGCGTTGGACGACACCGGCGACGCCGAAGTGTTCGTGGCCGACACCGACAGCAGGCACATCGAACCCGATCTCGCCGCCAAGCGCGTGCACGAGGCCCTCGACGGGCACGCGCAGGGGCGGGTGGTCTTCAAGAAGATCGACTCCACGCTGCGCGGCAACGTCGCCTCCGAGGTCGGCGCGATCGTCGAGCACGCCGGGGGAGCGGGGGTGCTGCTGTGCCCGGCATCGCCGGCGACCGGCCGCACCGTGCTCGGCGGAGTGGTGCACATCAACGGAATACCCTTGCACCACACGGGTGTGTGGAAGAACGAACCCGGAGAATCGCCGGTGGACATCGCGTCCGCGCTCGACGGGCTGAAAGTCCGCCACGTGGCGCTGGCTTCGGTGCGCGGCAGGCCCGCGCAGCTGCGCGAACGCGTCGCCCAGCTGCTCACCGAGGCCGAGGTGGTCATCTGCGATGCGGTGTCCGAGAGCGACCTGCGCGCCGTGGTCACCGCGGGCGCCGCGGCCGAGAACCCGCCGCACTGGGTCGGTGCCAACGGGCTGGCCGACGCGCTGGCCGAACTGCTGCGGCCGGGCTACGACATCGAACCGCCGCCGCCGGTCGACGGGCCGGTGCTGGCCGTGGTCGGCAGCGCCAACTGGGCCTCCCGCCAGCAGGCCGATCACCTCGCCGAGCGCTTCGGGCACACCCGGCGGCTCTCGGCGCGCACCCTCGTCGAGGCCGATCCGGCCGCGCTCGTGCGGCTGGCCGACCAGATCAACGACGCGCTGTGCGGGGGCGACGTGCTGGTCACCGTCGACGGGCCGGTGGAGGCCGGGCACGCGCGCCAGCTCACCGCCAGCCTGGCCGAGGTCTGCGCCCCGGCCGCGCAGAAAGCCGGACTGCTGGTGCTCACCGGCGGCGAGACCGCGCGGGCCGTGCTGACCCGGCGCGGCGTCAGCGGTCTGCGGCTGCTCAACGAGCTCGAACCCGGCGTGGTGCTGGGCCGCACCATCGAGAAGCAGCCCGGCTACGTCATCACCAAGGCCGGTGCGTTCGGCGCGCCGGACACCCTGCACCGCGCGGTCTCCGCGGTGCGCTGCGGAAGGGCCGTCGCGTGACCCTTCCCGCCATCGCCGTCACGATGGGCGACGCCGCCGGTGTCGGGCCCGAGGTGGTCGTGCGCGCGCTCGCCGAACCCGAGCTGCGCGGCCTGGCCCGGCCGGTGGTGATCGGCGACGCGGCGCGGCTGGCCCGCGCCGCCGAGATCTGCGGCGTCGACGTGCGGATCAAACCGGTCGCCGAGCCCGCCGAGGCTTCCGGCGACCCGGGCGTGATCGACGTGCTCGACGTCGGCGGCATCCCGCCGGGCCTGCCGTTCGGCGAGCGGTCGGAGATCGCGGGGGAGGGCGCCTACCGGTACGTGGCCCGGGCGGCGGAGCTGGCGCTGGCCGGGCAGGTGCAGGCGATCTGCACCGCGCCGCTGAACAAGGCGGCGCTGCACGCCGCCGGGCACCGCTATCCCGGGCACACCGAACTGCTCGCCGAGCTGTGCGGGGTGCCGGAGGTGTCGATGATGCTGTCCACCGGTCAGGTGCGGGTCATCCACGTGACCACGCACATCGGGCTCGTCGACGCCATCGAGCGGATCGATCCCGGCCTGGTCGAGCGCACCGTGCGGCGCGGGCACCGGACGATGGTCGACGCCGGGATCGCCGCGCCGCGCATCGCGGTGTGCGGGATCAACCCGCACGCCGGGGAGAACGGCCTGTTCGGGCGCGGCGAGGAGGAGTCGAAGATCGACCCGGCTTTGGAGATCTGCCGCGCCGACGGCATCGACGCCCAGGGTCCGCTGCCCGCCGACACGGTGTTCTTCCGGGCCGGGCGAGGCGATTTCGACCTGGTCGTGGCGATGTACCACGACCAGGGCCACGGCCCGGTGAAGATCCTCGGCCTGGAGGCCGGGGTGAACATCACGGTGGGCCTGCCGGTCATCCGGACCTCGGTCGACCACGGCACGGCCTTCGACATCGCCGGTACCGGCCGGGCCGAGGCGGGCAGCATGATCGAGGCGCTGCGCCAGGCGTCGGCACTGGCCGGAAAGCCTTGATCCGGTTCTGGGAGGATCGCGGCGTGAGCGCGGAAGTCGAAGGACGCCTCTCGGCAGGGCAGCGCCGGGCGTTGATAGAGCGGTTGGTGACCGAGCAGGGCGCGGTCCAGGTCGAGGAGCTGGCGGCGTCGCTGGCCGTCACGCCCTCGACGATCCGGCGCGACCTGCAGCTGCTGACCGACCAGGGCAAGCTCGCGCGCACCTACGGCGGGGCGATGCCCGCCAGCAGCGCCGAGCCCTCGCTGGGGCAGCGCTCCGCGCTGGCCTCGGCGGAGAAGGACCGCATCGCCGAGTGGGCGGCCGGGCAGGTCTCCATCGGGGACACGGTGATCCTCGACGCGGGGACCACGACCGGCAAGCTCGCCCACCACCTGCGCGACCGCTCCGGGCTGACGGTGGTCACCAACAGCGTCATGGCGCTGACCGAGCTGGTCGACGCCGATCCGGTGCAGGTGGTGTCGCTGGCCGGGGAGCTGCGGCACATCAGCCAGGGCTTCGTCGGTCCGCTGGCCGAGCTGACGCTGTCGCGGCTGACCGCCGACAAGGCGTTCCTCGGCGCCGACGGGCTGGACTCCCGGTACGGCATCTGCGAGGCGAGCCTGCTGCAGACCCGTCTCAAGGAGCAGATGATCGCCCAGTCCCGCGAGGTCTTCATCCTCGCCGACAGCAGCAAGCTCGGCGCCATGCCGTTCAACGCCTGGGCCCCGCTGCCGTCGCGCTGGACGCTGGTCACCGACACCAACGCGGGCGAAACCGACCTCGCCCCGTTCCGCTGCCTCCCCGAGGTCACCATCATCACCGTCTGACCCCACCCCAGGTGCAACGCCGGCTGATCCGGGCGCACCGGTGGTGATCGTGGTGGGCAGGGGACGGTTTTTCCTCGAATCACCCATGATCAATGTCCGTTGTGTCCGGACAGTTCTCACTAGAACTGTCCGCTGCCCTGCGCTCTTCCGCGCTGCTCAGCCGCCGTTGCGGAAAGTGGTTCTGTAGGTGCGGGGGTTGACGCCGGCGAGGCGGCGGAAGTGGGTTCGGAAGGTGTTGGGGCTGGCGAAACCGACGCGGTCGGAGATGGTTTCCACCGCGTGATCAGTGGTTTCGAGGAGCTCCTGGGCGTGGCGGACCCGGACTCGGGTGAGCCATTCGACGGGGCTCTGGCCGGTTTCGGCGTGGAAGCGCCGGTGCAGGCTGCGGGTGCTCATCCGGCCCGCGGTGGCCAGGTCGGCGAGGGTGAGGGGCTCGTGGGCGTGCTCCTCGATCCAGCCCAGCAGCGGTTCGAGAGTCGCGGGCGCCAGGTCCGGCGGGTTGTGGACGATGAACTGGGCTTGGCCGCCGTCGCGGTGCAGCGGGGCCACCGCCAGGCGTGCGGCATCGGCCGCGACGGCGGTGCCGTGATCGCGGCGGATCATGTGCAGGCACAGGTCGAGTCCGGCTGAGGCGCCCGCCGAGGTCAGGACCGGGCCGTCGTCGACGTAGAGGACCTGCGGATCGACGTCGACCCGCGGGTACCGCTGCGCCAGGAGGTCCGAGGCGGCCCAGTGCGTGGTGGCGGGGCGGCCGTCGAGCAGTCCCGCTTCGGCGAGGGTGAAGGCGCCGACGCAGATCGAGGCGACCCGCGTCCCGGCCGCCGCCGCGACGCGCAGGGATTCCAGCGCGTCCGGCGGCGTCGGCACGGTGATGTCGTGGCGCCCGGGCACGACGATCGTGTCCGCGCGGGCGAGCTCGTCGAGACCGTGATCGGTGGCGATGCGGATCGGCCCGGCCTCCAGCAGTGGCTCGGTGCCGCACACGACGACGCGGTAGGCGGCGCGCCCGTCGGGCATCCTGGCCCGGCGGAACACCTCGATCGGCGTGGCCAGATCGAAGGCGATCGTGTCCGGCAGCGCGAGCGCGGCGACGGTGTGCATGAGCCGACTGTAGCCACAACATCCCAGTTCACGGTCCTGCCGCAGGACGGTGGCGAGATCCGGGTGAAGGTTGGCGTTAAGACGGTGGTGGGCGCGGTCGAGCCGACCCGACGATGGTGCCGACCCCGGCGAGAGCGCCGGAACGAGCCCGAGGAGCCCCGCTGATGCCCCTGTCCGCCCAGGTCGTGCTGTTCGACGGGTTCGACCCGCTCGACGCGATCGCTCCGTTCGAGGTCCTCGCCGCTGGCGGTGACGAGGCCGGCGACGGCCTGCACATCGAGTTCGTCTCCGCCGAAGGACCCCGGCGAGTCGTGTCGGGAACCCGCGGCATGGCCCTGGAAGCCACCGCCTCCCTCGACCCGGACCTGCCCGGATTCGTCGTCGTGCCGGGCGCTTCCGGCCCGATCGACGGCGACCCCGACAACGGCGTGGACACGATTCCCGTGCTGCTCAACAGGTTCAGCACCAGCGCGGCCGCCCCGCTGCTCGCCCGCGCGCTGGCCAACCCGGAGGTGACCGTGGCGACCGTGTGCGGCGGGTCGCTGGCGCTGGCCATGGCCGGACTCCTCGAAGGCCGCCACGCGGTCACGCACGCGCTCGGCATGGACCTGCTCGACGCCACCGGGGTCCACGCCGTGCACGCCCGCGTCGTCGACGACGGTGACCTCGTCTCGTCCGGCTCGGTGACCTCCGGGCTGGACCTCGGCCTGCACCTGCTGCAACGCCGGTACGGCTCGCACGTCGCCCACGCCGTCGAAGAGCTCTTCGCCCACGAGCGCCGCGGAACCGCGTGGCTGTCGCCGAACGCCGAACGGGAGCACGCATGATCACCGGGATCTGGGACGTCGAGCTCAAGACGCCGATCGGCACCCTCGCCGCGACCTACGAGTTCACCGGAACCGCGGATGGTTTCACCGGAACCGCCACGTCCCGGGACGAAACCGTCGCGCTCGTGGACGTCGTCGTCGACGGCCAGCGCGTCACCTGGCGGCAGTCGGTGACCCGGCCGCTGCGCCTGGACCTCGACTTCGACGTCATCGTCACCGGCGACGAGCTCACCGGTCACTCCCGCGCGGGACGCCTGCCCCGCACGGCGGTCACCGGAACCCGGCGGGCCTGAAGTGGTGCGCCCGGTGCTGAGAACGACACCGGGCGCACCCTCAGCTGTCCAGCTGCGCGGCGATGTGGTCGGGGAAGGGCACCGAACGACCCTGCGCGCTGTCGACGTGCAGAGCGACGATCTCCTCGGTGGCGACCACGGTGCCGTCCACGATCATCTCGTGGGCGATCCGCAGCTTCTTCGCGCCGCGCTCGACGATGCTGGTCCGCACCAGCATCTCGGCGTCCGGACCGACCTCGCGCAGGTACTTGACGTGCGCCTCGACGGTGTAGAGCGAACACCCGGACGCGGTGCGGTAGGCCTCGTCCATGCCGGTGCGCTCCATGAGCGCGTCGGTGGCGAAGCCGAACACCAGCA
Organism: Saccharopolyspora ipomoeae; assembly: GCF_029952525.1. Taxonomy (GTDB): domain Bacteria; phylum Actinomycetota; class Actinomycetes; order Mycobacteriales; family Pseudonocardiaceae; genus Saccharopolyspora; species Saccharopolyspora ipomoeae. Next base: position 36,679 of record NZ_JASAOF010000035.1, on the reverse strand, counting down.
CGTAGTAGGCCTCGCTGAGGTGGCCGTTGTAGTCGATCCACTCCGGCCGGACCTTCTGCCGGAACTCGCCTTCGCTCATCGCGTCCCCCGGACCTGCTGCATCGCGCGCATGACGGCGATGACCGCCTGGTCCCGCTCGGCGACGAGCTCCGGGATGGGCCGGCCGCCGGACGCCTCCTCGCAGCCGTCGACCATGCGGTCGCGCAGCTCGCCGGTCAGTTCCGGTGCTTCCAGGCGGGTCCACGGCGCCTTCAGCGACGGGCCGAAGTGGTCGAGCATGTGCGCCATGCCGCCCTCACCACCGGCGAGGTGGAAGGTCAGGCACGGGCCGAACAGCGGCCAGCGCAGCCCCGGTCCCTCGGTGATGGAGGCGTCGATCTGCTCCACCGTCGCTTCGCCGTTGGCGACCATGTGCAGCGCCTCGCGCCAGATCGCCTCCTGCAGCCGGTTGGCGATGAACCCGGGGACCTCGCGGTCCATCGTGATCACCGACTTGCCCGCGACCTCGAAGAACTCCGAGGCCCAGCGCACCGCCCAGTCCTCGGTGCTCTCGCCGCCGACGACCTCGACCAGCGGGATGAGGTAGGGCGGGTTGAACGGGTGGCCGACGACCAGGCGCTGCGGGGTGGGGCAGCGGTCCTGCATCTCGGTCATGGTGAAGCCCGAGGTGGACGAGCTGATCACCACACCGGCCGGGGTGGCGGCGTCGATCCGGGCGAGAAGGTCGCGCTTGAGGTCCAGGTCCTCGGGAGCGCTCTCCTGCACGAACTCCGCTCCGGCGACGGCGTTCTCGAGGGTGTCGACGACGGTGAGGTTGTCGCGGGACGCGCCCTCGGCGAGACCCAGCTCGGTCAGGGCGGGCCAGGCGAGCTCGACCAGCCGGTGCAGCTTCTCGGCCGCGTCGTCGGCCGGGTCCCAGGCGGTGACCCGGTAGCCGCGCGCCAGGAAGTGCGCGACCCAGCCGCCGCCGATGACACCGGCGCCGATGCAGGCGACGTGGCCGACCTCGGCCGGAGCGATCGTGGACTGGCTCATCGGGGATGGGGTCATGTCAGGACCTCCGCTTCAGGCCGAGCTTCTCGCGCGCCTGGTCCGGCGTGGCGACGTTGGCGCCCAGCGCTTCGACGATCGTCACCGCGCGCTCCACCAGCTGGGCGTTGGTGGCCTTCACACCGCGGCTGAGGTAGAGGTTGTCCTCCAGCCCGACGCGGACCTGGCCGCCGAGGATCGCCGACTGCGCGACCCAGGGCATCTGGTTGCGGCCGATGGCGAAGCTGGCCCAGTTCGCGCCCTCCGGCAGCATGTTCACCATCGCCTGCAGCACGCCCGGGTCGACGGGTGCGCCGTAGGGGATGCCCATGCACAGCTGGAACAGCGGCGGGGCGTCGATGAGGCCTTCCTCGATCATCTTCGTGGCGAACCACAGCTGACCGGTGTCGAAGATCTCCAGCTCCGGCTTCACGCCGAGCTCCTGGATGCGCTTGGCGCCGGCGCGCAGCATGTCGGGGGTGGAGATGTAGAGCTGGCTGCCCTCGCCGAAGTTCAGCGAACCGCAGTCCATCGTGCAGATGTCCGGCAGCAGCTCCTCGACGTGCGGCAGCCGCTCCAGGCCGTTGACCAGGTCGGTTCCGTCGACCGGCTTGAGCGGGTCGTCGGGGTCGATGAACAGGTCGCCGCCCATGCCCGCGGTGAGGTTGATGACGACGTCCACACCGGACTCGCGGATCCGCCGCACCGTCTCCCGGTACAGCGCGACGTCGCGAGAACCCTTGCCGTCGTCGATGTTCCGCACGTGGATGTGCACGACGGCAGCCCCGGCGTTGGCGGCTTCCACGGCCGAGCGGGCGATCTGCTCCGGGGTCACCGGCACGTGCTCGCTCTTGCCGACGGTGTCACCGGCGCCGGTGAGCGCCGCGGTGATGATCACTTCGTTGTTCAACGCGATTCCTTTCTCGAACCACCAGGTTTTCCAGGGGTTTTCCGGGCAGCGCGCAGCGCGCCGGACACGGGCGTGCCGACGACTGCGGGAATTCGGGTGAGTGCGGGTCAGTGCTGGACGATGTCGCGGTTGACGTAGTCGTGCAGGACCTGGCGCATGCGCTCGACGGAGCGGCCGGGTCGGTCGGTGAGGACCTGGATGCCGAGGCCGTCGATGAGCGCTGTCAGCGACAGGGCGAGGTCCTCGGGGTCGGCGTCGGCGACGAACACGCCCTGCTGCTGGCCCTCGCGGATGGTGCGGGCGATGGTGTCGTGCCAGCGGGTGTAGGAATCCGAGTGCAGCACACCCATCTTCGGGTTGCGGGCGCTCTCGTTCCACACCTGCAACCAGATGGACCACTCCAGCCGCAGCAGCCCGGGTTTGGGCAGCTGGAGCTCGACGAGCCGGAGCAGGCGGTCGTGGGCGTCGTCGATGCTGTGCAGCTCGGCGACCTGCCGGTCGAAGGCCTGGCGCACCGAGTGCCGGAGCGCTTCGGTGAGCAGGTCGTCGCGACCGGGGAAGTGGTAGTGGATGGTGGCCGCGCTGACCCCGCACTCCTGGGCGACGTCGGAGACGCGCACGGAGTGGTACCCGCGTTCGGCGATGAGGTGCCAGGCGGCGTCGAGGATCTGCTGGTGCCGTCCGGCTTCCTGCGCGTCGGCGGTGCGGGAGAGCGCGGCGGAGCGCTGCGGAACGGCGGCGACCGTTTCGGCCTCGTCGCTGCCGTTGATCAGCCAGTTGACCGTGACGTTGCCGGTCTCGGCGATGCGGGTGAGCTCGGCGGGGGTGAACCGCCGGGTGCCGGCCAGGGACTTGGACAGCTTGGTGGCGTCCAGGCCGATCTGCTCGGCGAACGCCCGCTGGCTGCCCGGGTGCCCTCGCAGCACCTCGCGCACTCGGTCGCGCAGCGCCGACTCCGTGTCCTCCACGACTCACACGCTAACAGTGCATTGCGACTATCGCAACGGTCGGGGTTCATCGCAACGCTGCATCGACGCCTGCGGCCGCCGGTTGCGGGCAAAGGAAAGCCAATTACCTGCGCAGATGCAGATTGGGTCTTGACGATCCGCGAGGGCAGCTTCAAGGTGTACGCCATTGCGCAACTGACTCATCAGTAGAATCGCAACGCAGTTCGGCTCCGCTGCCCGCCCGCGGCAACGCCGCGGACCGCTCCGGCGCGGACGCCGACGAGACGCTGCACGGCCGGTGCGAGCCGGCCCCGACACTGTGGAGGTGCTTCCGTCATCCCTGCGACAGGCGGAAAAGTTCGAATCGACAGACGGATCTTCGGTTTCTCGGTGCTGCTCGTGGCCCTCATCTGCGTTCCGGTGATGATCGCCCCGGAACGCGGTCAGCAGGCCCTCGACGCGCTGCTCGGCGTGCTCACCGGGAAGTTCGGATGGGTGTATCTCTGGTTCGCCGCCGCGGTCGCGGCCTTCCTCGGGTGGCTGGCGTTCAGCCGCTACGGCCGGGTGAAGTTCGGCGGACGCGACGACAAGCCAGAGTTCGCCACGCACAGCTGGCTGGCCATGATCTTCACCTCCGGCATCGGGGGCGGGATCATCTACTGGGGCGTCATCGAGTGGTCCTACTACTACGTCGAACCGCCGATGCACATCCAGCCCCGCAGCACCGAGGCCGCCGACTGGGCCGCGGCCTACCCGCTGTTCCACTGGGGTTTCACCGCGTGGGGCCTGTTCTGCTTACCGGCGCTGGCCCTGGCCTACGTCTACCACGTGCGCAAGCAGCGCACCCTGCGGCTCAGCGACGCCTGCCGCGGGGTCATCGGTGACCGGGCCGACGGCTGGCTGGGCCGGCTCATCGACGTGCTGTTCATCTTCGGTCTGATCGGTGCCGCGGGAACTTCGCTGGGCCTGGAGGTCCCGCTGGTGTCCGAGGGCATCGCCGCGATGACCCCGCTGGAGAAGGGCACGCCGCTCGACATCGGCATCGTCGTGGTGTGGACGGCGCTGTTCGGGGTGAGCGTGTTCCTGGGCATGCAGAAGGGCCTCAAGCGCCTCGCCGACGTCAACGTGTGGCTGGCGCTCGTGCTCGGCGTGTTCATCCTGGTCGTGGGCCCGACGGTGTTCCTCATCGACACGTTCACCCAGAGCTTCGGCATCCTGCTGCAGAACTTCGTCGAGATGAGCTTCTACACCGACCCGGTGGGCCGGTCGGGCTTCGAGGAGACCTGGACGATCTTCTACTGGGGCTGGTGGATCGCCTACGCCCCGTTCGTCGGCCTGTTCACCGCGAAGATCTCCAAGGGGCGCACGGTCCGGGGCATGATCGGCGCGATGTGCCTGGCCGGCAGTGCCGGGTGCTGGCTGGCGTTCATGCTGCTGGGCAACACGTCGCTGTGGATGGAGATCAACAAGATCGTCCCGGTGGCCGACATCGTGCAGGACCAGGGCGACACGGCCGGCATCATCGCCACCCTCGCCCACCTGCCCTTCGGCTCGTTCGCGGTGGTGGCGTTCCTGCTGCTGATGGTGGTCTTCCTGGCGACGACCCTGGACTCCTCGGCCTACACGATGGCCGCCACGGCGTCGAAGGACCTGCCGCAGGACGCCGAACCGGCCCGCTGGCACCGCGTCTTCTGGGCGATCGTCCTCGCCGCGGTCTCGGTGATCCTGATGTACACCGGCGGCCTGGAAGCCCTGCAAACCCTGTCCATCATCACGGCCTTCCCGCTCATCTTCGTCCTCGTCCTCGTCGCCATCTCCCTCGCGAGATGGCTCCGGGAGGACTTCGGCACCAACAACCCCCAACCCCCGCTGGTGGCCGACCAGCAGCGCGAAGAGGGAACCGAGAAGGAACCCGTGACGACCTGACCCCATCCCGCCGAATCGGGGCCGACTCCTGCGCGGAGTCGGCCCCGATTCGTCTCCGGGTCTTGTCAGGCCCGGGGGCGCACCGTACTCTCCGTCCGCCTAATGACACAGTCGTACCACCAGGCGGTACGATCAGGTGACAAGGGAGTCGCTATGGGTGCACCGAGCAGACGCGGGTCTGCGTTCCAGCCGCGGGTTTTCGCGGCCGGGGTCCTCGGCACGACCGTCGAGTGGTACGACTTCGCGTTGTACGCGACCGCGGCGTCGCTGGTGTTCAACAAGTTGTACTTCCCCGGTGGGGATCCGCTGGTCGGCACGATCGCCGCCTTCGGGACGTTCGCCATCGGGTTCCTCGGGCGACCGCTCGGCGGCGCCTACTTCGGCGAGCTGGGAGACCGCAAGGGGCGCAAGCACGTCCTGGTGATCACGCTGCTGCTGATGGGCGTCGCGACCACCGCGATCGGTCTGCTGCCGACCTACGCGTCGATCGGGTTCGCCGCACCGCTGCTGCTGACCGTGCTGCGCTTCGTGCAGGGCTTCGCCGCGGGCGGGGAGAAGACCGGCGCGCTGGTGCTGATGTTCGAGAACGCGCCCACCCGCTCCCGGGGGTTGCAGGCCAGCCTGCCGGCCATCGGCACCGGCGCCGGTTCGCTGCTGTCCACGGGTGCGATGGCGCTGGCGTCCTCCACCCTGTCCGAGCAGGCCTTCCTCGACTGGGGCTGGCGCGTTCCGTTCCTGATCAGCGCGGTGCTGACGCTGTTCGGGCTCTGGGTGCGCCGGTCGCTGGAGGAGCCCGAGGAGTTCAAGCGGGAGCAGCGGCGTCAGGCAGCTGAAGGCGAAGGTCGGCACGTCGCGCGGCGCCCGTGGCGGGAGCGGTTGGCGCAGAGCCGCTTCGTGGAGTCCTGGCGCAAGTACCCCAAGGAGATGCTCATCGTCATCTGCGCGGGTGCGGCCGAGAACTGCGGGTACTACGTGTTCGGCACGTTCTCCGTCGCCTACGCCGAGGACGCGGGGCTGTCGACCGGGCCGGTGCTGACCGGCGTCATGTTCGTCTCGGCGGTCAAGCTCGTCTCGGTCCCGCTGTTCGGGGCGCTGTCGGACCGGTGGGGCCGCCGACCGGTGAGCATCCTGGGTGCGCTGGTCATGGCGGTCGCCTGCTACCCGTTCTTCCTCATGGTCGACACCGAGATCGCGTGGCTGGTGTGGCTGGCGCTGCTGATCACCCTCGGCATCGGGCAGTCGGCGGTGCTGGGTTCGCAGCCGGCGTTCTTCGCGGAGCTGTTCAGCACCAAGGTGCGCTTCACCGCGGTCGGGGTCGCCAACAACATCGGCACCGTGCTCACCGGTGGGTTGGCCCCGGTGCTGGCGAGCGCGCTGCTGCTGTGGTTCGACCACAACATCATCGGAGTCGTGATCTTCCTGCTGGCGACGTGCGCGATCACGGTAGTCACCGTCGCCGTGGCGCGGGAGACCCGCGAGACCGAGGGGTCCGAGCCGGTGAACGCGTAATTCGAGTGCCATCTGTCGGTACCGAGGTACCGACAGATGGCACTAACCGGGTAGGGTTGGGGGAGACGTGCTCGGCCGAAAACCTCTGGGAGGACGCAGATGCCGCAGAGTTCGAGCGAGAGCGGTGACGGTGTTCGCAGCGTGCTGCGGGCGTTGGACCTGCTGGCGCTCTTCGACGAGAACCACCGCTCGCGCACCGCGCGGGAGCTGATCGACGCCACGGGACTGCCCAAGTCCACGGTCGTGCGGCTGGTGTCGACCCTGGAGCAGCGGGGTCTGCTGTGGACTCGCGGCGACGGCCGCCTGGCGCCGGGCGCGGGCATGCTGCGCTGGGCGCAGCTGGCCCACGACGCCTGGCAGCTCCCGCCCGAAGCGGTGGAGTGCCTGCGCCGGTTGTCCACCGAGTCCGGCGGCGAGTCGTCCCGGATCTACGTCCGGCAAGGCGTCAACCGCCTCTGCGTCGCCCAGCACGAGGGAACCCAGCAGTTGCGGCACGTCGTGCGCATCGGCGAGGCCATGCCGCTGTGGGCCGGTGCGTCCGGGCACGCGCTGCTGATCGGCGCCGCCCCGGAAGCGGTGCGCGGCGTGGCAGCGGCGGCCGGACGGGGAACCGAGTTCGAGGCGGAGTTCGCCGAGCGCGTGCGCCGGGCCGAGGAGCAGGGCTGGGCCGTCAGCCACGGCGAACGCGAGGACGGTGTCTCCGCCGTCGCCGCCCCGGTCACCGACTCGGCCGGGCGAGTCGTCGCCGCTGTCGGGCTCGGCGGACCCACCAGCCGGTTCACCCAGGACCGGGTGAGCGAGTTCCTGCCCGTCCTGGTCCACGCGGCGGAGCAGTTGTCCAAGCTGAACTTCATCGGAGGTCGTTCGTGAGCCCACGTCCCTCGGGACCCGGGAACCTGCTGGAAGGCGTCCGGGTCCTGGACCTGACCAACGTGCTGGCCGGCCCGTTCGCGGCCTACCAGCTGGGCAACCTGGGGGCCGACGTCGTCAAGGTCGAGATCCCCGGTGCCGGTGATCTCGCCCGCCAGCTGGGCGCCGATCCGGGGCTGAACCAGGAGCGGCTCGGCGCGTCGTTCCTCGCGCAGAACGCGGGCAAGCGCTCGCTGACGGTCAACCTGAAGTCCCCGCGCGGACGCGAGGTGCTGCTGCGCAGCGCCGCCGAGGCCGACGTGCTCGTCGAGAACTTCCGGCCGGGCGTGCTGGACCGGCTCGGCGTGGGATGGGAACGCCTGCGGGAGGCCAATCCTCGCCTGGTCTACTGCGCGATCTCCGGTTTCGGGCAGGAAGGGCCGCTGCGCGACAGGCCCGCCTACGACCAGATCGTCCAGGGGCTGTCCGGGATGATGAGCGTGACCGGCACCGCCGAGTCCGGTCCGCTGCGCGCCGGGTACCCGGTGGCCGACACGCTCGGCGGGATGGCCGCGGCGTTCTCCATCGCCGCCGCGCTGGTCCAGCGCGACCGCACCGGCGAGGGCGTGCACCTGGACGTGTCGATGCTGGAATCGGCGATGACGGCGATGGGCTGGGTGGTGTCCAACCAGCTGATCGCCGGGCAGGAGCCGAAGCGCGTCGGCAACGACAACTTCACCGCCGCCCCGTCCGGCACCTTCAGCACCGGGGACGGACTGCTCAACATCGCCGCCAACGAGCAGCGCCAGTTCGCCGCCCTGTGCCGCGTGGTCGAGCGCCCCGAACTGGCCGCCGACCCGCGCTTCGCCGAGCGCGGGGACCGCAAGGCCCACCGCCAGGAGCTCACCGACGAACTGGAGAAGGCGCTGGCGGCGCGCTCGGCGAAGGAATGGGAACCCGCGCTCGCCGAGGCCGGGGTTCCGGCCGCCTGCGTGCTCACCGTGCCCGAGGCGCTCGGCAACGAGCAGGTCGCCGCCCGGAACTTCATCCACGACCTGCCGTTCCCGGAGCACCCGGACCGCGGGCTGCGCGTGCTCGGCAGCCCCGTGCGCGTGGCCGGGGAAGCGGCCGGTCCCGCGACCCCGCCGCCGACCCTGGGCGAGCACACCGACGAACTGCTGGCCGAACTCGGTTACAGCGCCGAGGAGATCACCTCGCTGCGCGAGGGAGGAGCGGTATGAGCACCCCCGCCTTCAGCACCACCCAGGAGTACGAGGACGCGGTCACGGGGTGGTGGCGAACCGGCGTCAGCCGCATCCGGCCGGGTGAGATCCTGCTGCGCGGATACCCCGTCGAGCAGCTCATCGGCGAGGTGTCCTTCGTGGACACGATCTGGCTGATGCTGCGCGGTGACCTGCCCGAGCTCGGTCAGCGCCGGTTGCTGGAGGCGGCGCTGGTCTCGGCGGTCGACCACGGACCGCAAGCGCCGTCCATCGCGGCAGCCCGGATGTCCGCCACCTGCGGGGTCGGCCTCAACAACGCCGTGGCCACCGGCGTCAACCTACTCGGCGACGTCCACGGGGGAGCGGGGCAGCAGTGCATGGAACTGCTGGCAGAGCTGGGCGAAACCGGTGCGGACCTCGACGAGGCCGCCGAGAAGGTCGTGGCCGATCACCGGGCGTCGGGCGCGCGCATCCCCGGCTTCGGTCACCGGTTCCACCCGCGCGACCCGCGCCGGGACCCGTTGGTGAGCATGGTCGAGCAGGCCGTGGCCGACGGGGACGTGCCGGGCTGGGCGTTGCGCGCGGGCACGGCCCTGGAACGCGCGCTCGCCCGAGGCCGCAGCCGCCCGGTCCCGATGAACATCGACGGCGCCACCGCCATCGTCTACAGCGAGCTCGGGTTCCCACCGGAACTCGGACGCGGCCTGTTCGTCCTCGCCCGCAGCGTCGGCGTCCTCTCCCACGCCTGGGAGGAGAAGTCCTCCGGAACCCGCATCAAGGGCCCCATCCCACGACCCCTCCTCCCGGACTACAACGGCCCCGAACCCCGCGACCTCCGCGGCGGAGGCTCGGCCTGATCGTGGGTGGGGAAGTTTTCATGAAAACTTCCCCACCCACGATCACGGTGCTGCGCGGGCTCGGCGGAGGCTGAGGCACCCACACGCTCGATGCCGAGCGCTTCGTTCACTGGTGTTCCGTCGGCGACCAGGACGGTTTCTCGTCGGTCAGTGAACTAGGGGGCCTCGGGGAGTGCGATGAGCTGCTTGCCCAGGTTCGTCCCGTCGAAGAGACCTTGCAGCGCGGCCGGGGCGCGGTGCAGTCCGGTGGTGATGGTCTCGTTCCACACGAGCTTCCCGTCGGCGACCCAACCGGCGAGCTCCCGGAGGGCGGACGGGAAATCGGCGACGTGGTCGAAGAAGACGAAACCCTCCATGCGCGCGCGGCGGAACGCCAGCTGCATGTAGTTCGCGGGACCGCGCCCGTAACCTGCGGCGGTGTAGCCGGAGGAGATCGAACCGCACAGCGCGACGCGCGCGCCGAGGGCGAGGTTGTCGAGGGCTGTCTCCAGCAGCGGTCCTCCGACGTTGTCGAAGACCGCCGACAACCCCGAGGGGGCGAAGGTGCGCAGCGCCGCGTGGACGTCGTCGTGGTAGTTCACGCAGTCGAAACCCGCCACGTCGGTCACCCAGCGCACCTTCTCCGCGGTGCCTGCGGTGCCGATGACCCGCGCACCCCTCAACCGGGCGATCTGGCCGGCCAACGAGCCGACACCTCCGGCCGCCCCGGTGACCAGAACCGCCTCGCCGCCGGAGAGGCCCAGCACGCGGGTGATCCCGATGTGGGCGGTCAACCCGTTGGTGCCGAACACCGACAGCATGTGCTTGGGCTCGATGCCCGGCGGCACCGGGTTGACCCCGAAGATCCCTTCGCCGCGCGCGATCGCGTACTCCTGCCAGCCGAGGTCGCCGTACACCCACTGCCCCTCCGGCAGCCGGGGATCTCGGGACTCCAGAACCTGACCGACGCCGCTGCCGCGCATGACCGCGCTGACCGCGACCGGGTCGGTGTAGGTCGCGTCCGGGTTGAGCCACGTGCGCTGGGTGGCGTCGATGCCGAGCCAGCGGACACCGATCAGGGCCTCGCCATCGGCGAGAGCGGGCACCGGTTCCGTGCGCAGGGCGAAGGTGTCGGCGTCGATGCGGTGCGCGGGTCGTGCCCGCAGGACGACCTGGCGATTCTGCCTCGGCACTTGCCCCCCAGCTCTCAGCGGCCCGACCGGCCGCGAGGTGCCGATCTCAGGGGAAGACTAGCTTCGGGCGCAACCGGATATCGGATGAGATCCGGTTGCCCGAGTCGCGTTGTCAGGCGTTGCGGAGGGAGTCCGAGAGTTGGGCCGCGGCGGAGACGATCAGGTCGCCGTAGGCGGCTCCGGGGCCGGATTCGTCGACTCGGATCACCGGCGCGGAGAGGCAGAGGGCGGCGACCATCTCCCCGGTGGGGTGTTGGATCGGGGCGCTGACCGAGCACAGGCCGGGGGTTCGGCGCGAGACGCTCTCCACCCAGCCCTGCGCGGGGGTGGGTTCGGTGAGGACGCGGGCTGCCGAGCCCCCTGCCGCGAGCGGCAGGAGCGTGCCGACGGGCACCGAGGCCCGCAGTTCCGCGGGGGAGTCGACGCTGGCCAGGCACAGGCGGTGCTCGCCTCGGCGGACCCAGATCTGCGCGGTCTCACCGGTCTTCTGACGCAGGTCGGTGAGGACGGGCTTGCCGAACTGCTCCAGCGACGGCATCGAGAAGCGGGCGCCGAGGCGGAGCCCGCCGTCGTCGTCCCTGCTGAGCAGGGAGTGCGCGAGCATCGATCCGACCAGCCGGTGCGCGGTCGGGACCGACAGGCCCAGGTGGCGGGCGAGTTCGGAGGCGGTCATGCGGCGGAGCTCGACGGCGTCGAGGACGGCGACGACGCGGTCCAGGACCCCGACGCCGGTCGAGCGGATGACCGGGCTCGGTTCGGCTCCGGCGAGTGGATCGGTCGGCACCGTCCCAGGGTAGGTCCGATCCCCGGCTCGTCCTCCGCTGGTCGTCATGTCAGCGACAGCAGGGGTGCGAGCAGGGACGTCGCGAAGAGCACGACCGCGCCGCCGAGCCGGTTGGTCAGAGCCGCGAAGGGCATCAGGTGCATCCGGTCGGCCGCCGAGAGCACGGCGACGTCGCCGCTGCCGCCGGTGTCGGCCATGACGAGCCCCGGGGTGATCGCGGCCTCGACGAAGTAGAACCGCACGAGCCAGCCCAGGACGCCGGAGGTCAGCGTCGCGCTGAGCACCGTCGCCGCGGTCAGGACCAGGAAAAGCGGACTGCTGAGCGCGGTGAGGACGTCGCCGATGTCGATGTAGGTGAGGCTGACCGCGACCAGCAGCGCTGGCACGAACAGGGTGGTGGCCATCGCGCCCCAGTTGGTGCTGGCCTCCTCCAGGTGGTGGGGCAGCAGACCGGCGATCTTGACGATCGCGGCGGCGATGATCGTCCAGGCGTAGGGGTGGAGGAACGGCAGCAGGCCGCCCATGAGCTCGCCGAACACGAACAGCAGCCCGGCGATGAGCAGGCCCTGGCCGAGGGCGGCGTAGGTGGCGCTGTCGCGGGTGGGGGCGGTGTCGATGGTGATGTCGCGGCGCTGGACGCGCATCAGCTGGCCGCGGCCGTCGAAGCCGACGAACAACTGCTTCTCGCGTCGTCCGAGTCCGTTGTAGACGCCGGCGATGGCGATGCAGAGGATGTTGGCGACCACCACCGCCGACATCAGCTGGCCCATGAAGGAATCCGGGCTGCCACCGGTCGCCCCGGCGTACATCTCCGACATCGGCACCGCACCGATCCCCAGGCCACCGGCCATGATCGGTGCTGCGACGAGCAGAACGCCCTGCGCGAAGCCGAATCCCAGCAGGGCGCCGAGCGCCCCGGTGATCACGAACGTCAGCGCCAGACAACCCAGCAGCGGGACGGCGAAGCGCGGACCGGCCTTGAGCAGCAGCGCTCGCGGCATGCCCAGGACGCTGCCGGCGATGATGGTGATGACCAGGAAGTCCAGGAACCCGCCGTCCTCCACGAACCCGGCGACGACCTCCGCCGCGACCTGCGGGAACACGCCCGCGAACAGCAGGATCGCGGGAACGAACGTGCACAGGACGGTGGGCAGGCCGTAGTCGCGCAGCACCGGGACCTGCTTGCCGACCCACATCAGCAGACCGCCGACGAGCATCGTGACGGCGAACCCGGACAGCAGCGAGGTCGGCAGGTGGTCGGTCAGCGCGGCGGCGAGCAGGATCGCGGCACCGGCCAGGTGGACCAGCGGGGGAAGGCCGGCCAGCTCCGGTCCGCGGAGCAGGACCGGGGTGGGAGCGGAGATCGGTCTGGACTGGGGTTCGCTGCTGGGGATGGTGGACATCGTTGTCTCCCAAGGGAACCGGCCGCCGTTGGCCGGTCGGAGGTGTCACGGAACGCCTGCGGCTCGCAGGAGGGGTGGTGCGCCGCCCGGGGGCGGCCGGGTTCAGGACGTCGGGCTGCCTCGGTGCAGCGCGTCCTCCACGACCGCCACCGCGTCGGCGAGCAGGGACGCGTCGATTCCGGTGGCGACCCCGCGTCGGTGCAGGTGCTCGACGAGGGTTTCGGTGGCGATGTTGCCGTGCGCCCCCGGCGCGAACGGGCACCCGCCGTAACCGCCCGCCGCGGCGTCGAAGCGGGTGATGCCCAGGTCCAGGGCGAGATCGACGGTGCGCAGGGCCTGGCCCAGGGCGTTGTGCAGGTGCAGTCCGATCGTGGCCTCAGGCAGGGCGTCCCGGACCGCCCCGACCGACCGCCCGACGTGCTGGGGGTCGGCGGTGCCGAGCGTGTCGGCCAGACCGAGCCGGGTGATGCCGATGTCGGCGTAGGCGGTGGCGACCTCGGTGAGCCGCTGCGGGGTGACCTCCCCGTCGAAGGGGCAGACGAACGCGGTGGCCACCCCGCCGGTGAAGCGCACGTGCGGGTTGTCCTCGACCACCTCGGCGAGGTCGGCCAGGGCCTCCCGCACGCCGCGTCCCGCGTTGGCGCGGCTGTGCCCCTCGGCTGCGGAGACGACCAGGCACACCTCGGGCACCCCGGCTGCCACCGCTCGATCCACGCCGCGCCGGTTGAGCGCCAGCGCGCTCCACCGAACGCCGGGCGGGTGCGGCAATCCGGCGACGAGCTCCTCGGCGCCGGACATCTGAGGCACCCGGGCCGGGTTGACGAACGACGCGGCCTCGACGCGGGTGATCCCGGCGGCCACCAGGGCGTCGGCGATCCGCAGCCGATCGGGCACCGACACCACCGCGGGCTCGTCCTGCAGCCCGTCGCGCATCACGACGTCGGTGATCTGCACGTCCCGGCTCATCACAGGACACCTCGCTCGCGCAGGTCGGCGACCTGGGAGGCGGTCAGGCCGAGCACCTCGTGGAGGACGTCGTCGGTGTGCTGGCCCAGCTCGGGCCCGGCCCAGCGCACGTCCCCGGGAGCGCCGGGGACCTGCGGGACGACTCCGGGGAAGCGGATCTCCTCGGGCTCGGTCTCGACGGAGACCTTGAGCGGTCGCAGCATGCCGCGCTCGGCGAAGTGCGGGTCGTCGGCGATGGCGGCGGCGTCGTAGACCGGTCCGATCGGAACGCCCGCAGCGCTGAGCACGTCGACCGATTCGGGTGCGGTGCGGCGGGTGGTCCAGTCGGTGATCGCGGCGTCGAGCTCGGTCTCGCGGGCGTGCCGGGCGTCGCCGTCGGCCAGCGAGGGGTCTTCGGCGAGGTCGGTGCGGCCGATGGCGGTCATCAGCCTGGTGAACGCTCCGCTGGAGTTGCCCGCGATCATCACCGACTGCCCGTCGGAGGTGGGGTAGACGCCGCTGGGCACGACGCCGGGCAGGTTGCCCGCGGTCCGCCGGCGGACCATGCCGTAGGCGTCCATGTCGGGCACGAGCGACTCCATCGCCATGAACACGGCTTCGTAGAGCGCCACGTCCGCGACCCGGGGGCCGTCGTGCGGGCGGCCGGTGGCGCGGGCCAGCAGCAGCATCAACGCGCTGATCGCGCCGTAGAGACCGGCCAGGGCGTCGCCGATCGGTGCGGCCGGGCGCACCGGCGGCCGATCGGCGTGCCCGGTGACCTGGCGGAGGCCGGCGAACGCCTCGGCGACCCCGCCGAAACCGGCGCGGTCCCGGTATGGCCCGGTCTGGCCGTACCCGGAGATGCGCACCAGCACGACCTCGGGGTTGGCGGCGTTGAGCTCGTCGGGGCCGAGGCCCCAGCGCTCCAGCGTCCCGGGCCGGAAGTTCTCGATGACGACGTCGGATTCGCGGACCAGGTCGAGGACGAGGTCGCGGCCTTCGGCGGTGCGCAGGTCGAGGGTGAGGGACTTCTTGTTGCGGGCGATGGTGCGGAACATCATCGAGGTGGCACCGCGACCGCGCCGCCACCCGCGCAGCTCATCACCGGTGCCGGGGCGTTCGATCTTGATGACCTCCGCGCCGAAGTCGGCGAAGATCCGGCTCGCGAACGGCGCGGCGATGAAGTTGCCGAGCTCCAGAACGCGGAACCCGGTGAGCGGAGGGTCGGCCTGCGGTGGGACATCCGTAGGGGGCATCGCGCACTCCCTGTATTCTCATTAAATGAGCAACGCTGCTCAACGTAGGAGAACGTTAGGCTGTGCGAACGGGCGCTCGCAAGATGTCTGCGAAAGTCTTTCGCCAGAAGGATTCTCGAAATTCGAGAGCCCTGGAACGTCCTGCGGTTTCGCTCGCCCGCGAGGGCGATCGGGTTCTCGTGGCGGGCGGGCCCGACACGCGGGCGCGTGTTGGGGTGGGCCGGAGGCGTTGGGGGAGGGAGAATCCTGGGTCATGATCGAGACCGCCGTGGATCCCACCTCGCTGCTGAGCGCGCTCGCCGAGGTGGGGGTGCAGGCCGACGCTTCGACGCGGCGGCGTGCCGAGTACGCCTACGACGCTTCGAACTACCGCGTCGTGCCCGTGGCCGTGGTGTTTCCCCGGACTCCCGATGACGTCGTGGCCGCCGTGGGGGTGTGCCGCGACACCGGGACGCCGATCATCGCTCGGGGCGGCGGAACCTCGATGGCGGGCAACGCCGTGGGCCCCGGGTTGGTGCTGGACTTCTCGCGGTACATGAACCGGGTGCGGGCCATCGACGAGGAGACCGGGACGGTCGACGTCGAACCCGGTGTCGTGCTCGCCGACCTGTCGGCCGCGGTGGAACGCGCCACCGGCGGGCGGCGGACGTTCGCGCCGGACCCGTCGTCGAAGAACCGCGCCACCGTCGGCGGTGCGATCGGCAACGACGCGTGCGGCAACCACTCCGTGCGCTACGGCCGCACCTCCGATCACGTCGCCGAGATCGACCTCGTCACCTCCGACGGCGCGCGGTTGACCGCCACCGAGACGGGTCTGCGCGCCACCGACCCCGCCGACGCGGTCTCGGCCGCGCGGGCCGAGGACCTGACCGCGTCACTGGCCGGCTTGGCCGCGGAGCACCTGAGCGCGCTGCGGCTCGAACTCGGCCGCATCCCCCGCCAGGTCTCCGGATACCACCTCGAAAACCTGCTTCCCGAGCGGAAGTTCAACATCGCCCGCGCCGTCGTGGGTACCGAGGGGACGTGGGCCGTGGTGGTGGGGGCGCGGATGAAGCTGGTGCCGAAACCGGCCAGCGCGCTGCTGGTCTGCCTCGGTTACCGCGACGTCGTCGACGCGGCTCGCGACGTCACCACGATCCTGGAGTTCTCCCCGGCCGCCGTCGAGGGAACCGACGCCGCCATCGTGGCCACCATGCGCCATCGGCGTGGCCCGGACGCCGTGCTGGGGCTGCCCGACGGGGAGGCGTGGCTGTTCGTCGACCTCGACGGGGACGACCCGGACTCGGTCAGCGCCCAGGCCGACCGGCTGCTGGAGCGGCTCGCGGAGAACGGTCGGCTCGTGCAGGGGCGCAAGGCCGCCGACCCCGCTGAGCGGGCGTCGCTGTGGCGAGTCCGGGAGGACGGCGCCGGGCTGTCGTCGCGGCTGGCCTCGGGTGGGGAGTCGTGGCCGGGCTGGGAGGACGCCGCCGTCGCGCCGGAGCGGCTGGCCGACTACCTGGCCGACCTGCGCGAGCTGCTCGACTCGCACGGGCTCACCGGGGTCATGTACGGGCACTTCGGGGCCGGGTGCATGCACATCCGCATCACCTACGACCTGCGCAGCGAACAGGGGCGGGCGGTGTTCCGGGAGTTCACCCGCCAGGCCGCGGAACTCGTCGTGCGCCACGGCGGATCGCTGTCCGGTGAGCACGGCGACGGACGCGCCCGGTCCGAGCTGCTGTCGATCATGTACTCGCCGGAGGTGATGGCCGCCTTCGCCGAATCCCGCCGCATCTGGGACACCGTCGGCATCCTCAACCCCGGATCGATGACCGACCCCGACCCGATCGACGCCCACCTCGCCCTCGCCGGGGTGCCCGAACGCGAGTGGCGCACCAGCTTCGAGCTGAACCCGACCTCCGGCCGCGACCCGTGGGTGCACGCCGTGCAGGGCTGCATCGGGGTCGGCCGGTGCCGTGCCGACGGCGGTGGCGTGATGTGCCCGAGCTACCGCGCCACCCGCGACGAGAAGGACTCCACGCGCGGGCGGGCCCGCGTGCTGCAGGAAGTCGTGCGGGGTGCCCGCACCGTCGAGCAGGGCTGGCGGTCCGAGGAGGCGCGGGAGGTGCTGGACCTGTGCCTGTCGTGCAAGGCCTGCGCCACCGACTGCCCGGCCGGGGTCGACATGGCCACCTACAAGTCGGAGTTCTACGACCACTACTACCGCCGACGCCTCCGTCCGCGCTCGCACTACACGCTGGGCTGGCTGCCGCGCTGGCTCAAGCTCACCGGCCGACTGTCCGGCGCCGTCAACGCCGTGCTCGGAAGCCGCCTGGGCAAGGCGATTTCAGCAGCGGGCGGGCTCACCACCCGACGCGCGCTGCCGCGCTTCGCCGGCGCGGGGGAGTGGCGGCGAGAGGTCCCCGACGCCGGTGCCGAGGGTTCGGTGGTGCTGTTCGTGGACACCTTCACCCGCGGCTTCCGGCCCGAGGTCGCCGGTGCCGCCGCCCGGGTTCTGGGTGACGCGGGAGAGTCCGTGGCCTGCTCGGCCGACGCCTGCTGCGGCCTGACCTGGATCTCCACCGGCCAGCTCGGCACCGCCAAGCGCAAGCTCGCCGAAGCCGCGGCCGCTCTCGACGACGGCACCGACCGGCCGATCGTCGTCGTCGAACCCAGCTGCGCCGCCGCGCTGCGCAAGGACCTGCCCGAACTCGTCCACACCGACCAGGCCCGCCGCGTCGCCCGGCGCGTGCGCAGCTTCGCCACCCACCTCGCCGACCGCGTCGCCGGAGGCTGGACGCCGTCCCCGGCGCGGCCACCGGAGAAGGCCGTGCTGCAGACGCACTGCCACGAGCACTCGGTGTTCGGCGCCGCCGCCCAGCGCACCGCGCTCCGGGCCGCCGGGGTCGGCGAGGTCGTCGACGCCACCGGATGCTGCGGCGTGGCGGGGAACTTCGGCTTCGAAGCCGAGCACTACGAGGTCAGCATGCAGGTCGCCGAGAACGCGCTGGCCCCGGCCCTGCGCGGAACCGACCGCGATGCCGCGGTGCTCACCGACGGATTCTCCTGCGCAAGGCAAGTGGACCAGCTCGACCCCACCCGCCCCGGCCTGCACCTCGCGCAGGTGCTCGACCCGGGCCACGACCGCTGAGAGATTGGACGAGATCCATGCGAACGGTTCCGCTCGGCACCACCGGTGCCCAGGTCCCGAACGTCGTCGCCGGGATGATGCGCATCGCCGACAAGACCGATGAGCAGATCCGCGAGCTCTACACCACCGCCCGCGACGCCGGCATCGACTTCTTCGACCACGCGGACCTCTACGGGTTCCGGCACCCGGGCGGTGGCACGCACTTCTGCGAACGCCGCTTCAGCGAGGCCCTGCAGCTGACCGGCGCGGATCGCGACGAGATCACGCTGCAGACCAAGACCGGCATCGTCGACGGCGAGGAGTGGCACTACGACTCCTCGTACGAGCACATCGTGTCCTCGGTGGAGGACTCGTTGCGCGCACTGGGCACCGACCGCATCGACGTGCTGCTCCTGCACCGGCCCGACGCGCTGATCGAGCCCGAGGAGGTCGCCCGGGCCTTCGACGAGCTCGAATCCTCCGGCAAGGTGCGCAGTTTCGGCGTCTCCAACCACACGCCGCGCCAGATCGACCTGCTCAAGACCGCGGTGCGGCAGCCCATCGTGACCAACCAGGTGCAGCTGTCGGTGACGCACTCGGCGATCGTCACCCAGGGCCTGGTCGCCAACACGGCCGACGACGACGCGGTCACCCGCGACGGCGGCGGACTCGTCGAGCACGCGCGCATCAACCGGATCACCCTGCAGGCCTGGTCGCCGTTCCAGAGGGGCGGCGGGCAGGGCGGGGTGTTCCTCGGCGACCCCGACCTCCCGGAGCTCAACACGATGCTGGACAAGCTCGCGGCGAAGTACGGGGTCACGCCGATGGCCATCGCCACGGCCTGGATCACCCGCCACCCGGCCGCGATGCAGGTCGTGCTGGGCACGACCACTCCGCAGCGCGTCACCGACGCCGCTGCCGGATCGGACGTCCGCCTGACCCGATCCGAGTGGTACGGGCTCGTCCAGGCCGCGGGTCACCGCTTGCCGTGAGCCGGGGCGGTCGGCTCGGCGGAGTCGTCCGGCATCGCCGCCGACCGCTCGGCCGAGCCGGGATCGGCCAGGACCTGCCTGGCGCGGTCGAGGTCGAGGTTGCGGTCCCACTTGGCGATGGCGAGGGTGGCCACGGCGTTGCCGTAGAAGTTGACCAGGGCGCGGCACTCGGACATGAACTTGTCGATGCCGAAGATCAGCATGATCCCGGCCGCCGGCACCGTCCCCACGGTCGACAGCGTCGCGGTCAGCGCGATGAACCCGCCGCCCGCCACCCCGGCGGCGCCCTTGGAGGTCAGCAGCATGACCGCGAGCAGCCCGAGCTGCTGGGTGATGCTCAGCGGCGTGTTCGTGGCCTGGGCGATGTAGAGCGTGGCCAGCGACAGGTAGATCGCCGCGCCGTCGAGGTTGAAGCTGTACCCGGTCGGCACGACCAGGCCGACGGTGGTGCGGTCGGCGCCGAGGAACGTCATCTTGCGCATCAGCCCCGGCAGCGCGGGCTCGGCGGTGGAGGTGCCCAGCACCAGGAAGAACTCGTCCTTGAGGTAGCGGAAGAGCTGGAAGATGTTGAGCCGCACGTAGAGCGCGAGGAACCCGCCGAGCACGACCACCACGAACAGGATCGAGGTGACGTAGAACAGGGCGATGAGCGAGCCGAGACTGGTCAGAGTGGACAGTCCGAACTTGCCGATGGCGTAGGCCATCGCGCCGAACGCGCCCAGCGGGGCGGCTTTCATGACGAAGCTCAGCACCTTGAACACGATCTCGGTGAACCGCTTGACCCCGGCCACCACCGGTTCCCCGATCGGGCCGACCGCCTTGATCGCGATCCCGAACAGCACCGCCAGGAAGATGATCTGCAGGATGTCGCCCTCGACGAAGGCGCCGAAGAAGCTGTCCGGAACCAGGTTCGTCAGGAACTCCCACCAGTGCTGCGACTCACCGGATTCGATGTACTCCTGGGCTTTCCCGCTGGTCTGGATCGTCGACGGATCGGCGTTGACCCCCTCGCCGAGCCGGACGAGGTTGATCGCGACCAGGCCGATGACCATCGCGATGATCGTGCCCACCTGGAAGTAGGTCAGCGCCTTGAGCCCGGTCATGCCGACCTTCTTCAGGTCGGCGACGCTCGCGATGCCCCCGATGATGGTGAGGAACACGATCGGCCCGATCAGCATCTTCATCGCGTCGATGAACGTCGTGCCGATCGGCTCCATCGCCTCACCGACATCCGGCCAGCGCCACCCGACGAGGATCCCGATGACGATCGCGACGAGCACCTGCACGTAGAGCTGCCGGTACCAGGGCTTGGCCTTCGGCCTCCCGCTGTCGGGAACCGGGCGCTGTGCGGTTTGCGTCATTGCAAGTCTCCTGCACGTCGATCATCTCCAGCGGCACGCTGCCGGGCACCGACAGTGACCCGGTTCGCGCGGCGCCGTCCAACAGGGACTCGCTACCTGACTGATAGGTTCGATGAATGAATCCCGGTTGACCTGGGAAGATCGACGAGGGGTGGGGTGCGTGGACGCGCGACAGCTGGAGTACTTCCTGGCGATCGTCGACAACGACGGCTTCGGCCGCGCCGCCGCGAAGCTGCACATCGCCCAGCCCTCGCTGTCCCAGGCGGTGGCAGGGCTGGAGCGCGAGCTCGGCGTGCGGCTGTTCCACCGGATCGGGCGCGGCGCGGTGCTCAGCGACGCCGGCAAGGAGTTGATCGGTCCGGCCCGCCAGGTCCTGCGCGACCTGCGCACCGCCAAGGCCACGATGGACTCGCTCAAGGGCGTGCAGCGCGGCCACGTCGAACTGGTGACGATGCCCTCGCCCGGCATCGAACCGCTCGGCACGCTGACCAGGCTGTTCACCCGCGAACACCCCGGGATCATGGTCGGTGCCGACGCCGCGTTCACCCCGGACGAGGTGCTGCAGAAGGTCCGCGAAGGCGTCTGCGAGCTCGGACTGGTCGGCGTTCCGGGTGATCTGCGGGCCCCCGGGGTGGACGTGCTTCCGCTGGAATCGCAGGACTTCGTGCTGGTCGGCGCCGAACTGCCGGACGACGACCCGGTGCCGGTGACGGCGTTGGGCGGTGCCCGGCTGATCGCCTCGCCGCCGGGCAGTCAGATGCGCCGGATCGTCGACGAGATGGTGACCTCGGGTGCCGAGATCGTCGCCGAGGTCGCCCACCGCACCTCGATCCTGCCGCTGGTCCTGCAGGGGGTCGGGCTGGCGGTGCTGCCCTCGGCCTGGGTTCCGCTGGCGCGGCGGGCCGGTGCCCGAGCCGTGCGCGTCGACTCGCCCTCCCGGCTGCACGTCGCGCTGGTCAGCCGATCGGCGCCGCTCACCCCGGCCGCGCGGGCGTTCCTGACCGTCGCCCGCTCCTACACCCCGCTCGACCACCTGGACACATAGCTCACGCCTATCAACCGAATCGGCAGCGCGTGTTGGACGCGGGGCGTCCCGCCGGTCTTCACTCAGGGGGAAGAGCAACCGACCGCCGCAGGGAGTGACCTGATGTCCGAGCAGCGCACCTTCTCCATCGCCGCCATCCCCGCCGACGGCGTGGGCACCGAGGTCGTGGCCGCGGGACGGGCCGTCCTGGACGCGCTGGCAGCGGGCTCGGGAGGGCGGTTCGCCTTCGAGTGGACCGAATTCCCCTGGGGCTGCGGCTACTACGAGAAGACCGGCCGCATGATGGACGAGGACGGGCTGGAGACGCTGCAGGACTTCGACGCCCTGTACTTCGGGGCCGTCGGCTGGCCGTCGGTGCCGGATCACATCAGCCTGTGGGGGTTGCGGCTGCGGATCTGCCAGAACTTCGACCAGTGGGCCAACGTGCGTCCCGTGCACTTCCACCCGGGCATCACCTCGCCGCTGCGCAAGGCCGACGACACCCCGCTGGACTGGGTCGTGGTCCGCGAGAACAGCGAAGGCGAGTACGCGGGTCTGGGCGGTCGCAACCTCGCCGGTCGCGGGCCCGGCAACGAGGTGGCGCTGCAGACGGCGCTGTTCACCGAGAAGGGCTGCGAGCGCATCATGCGCTTCGCCTTCGACCTCGCCCGGCAGCGCGACCGCAAGAAGGTCTCGTCGGTGACCAAGAGCAACGCCCAGCAGTACGGGATGGTGCTGTGGGACGAGGTCTTCGAGCGGGTGGCCGCCGATTACCCGGACGTGGAGACCGAGAGCGTGCTGGTCGACGCCATGTCGGCGAAGTTCGTGCTGCACCCCGAAGACCTGTCGGTGGTGGTGGCCTCGAACCTCAACGCCGACATCCTGTCCGACCTCGGCTCGGCCTTGGCCGGGAGCCTCGGACTCGCCGCGAGCGCGAACCTCAACCCGGACCGCCGCTTCCCGTCGATGTTCGAGCCGGTCCACGGCTCGGCCCCCGACATCGCGGGTCAGGGCCTGGCCAACCCGATCGGCGCGATCGGCAGCGCGGCACTCATGCTGGAGCACTTCGGCCTGAACGACGAGGCCACCCGAGTGCGCAAGGCCATCGAATCCACCACGGCCGCGGGCCTGCTCACCCCCGACGTCGGCGGCACCGCCACGACCGACCAGATCGTCGAGGCGGTCCTGGCCAACCTCTGAGCGAGGTCAGCGCAGGGCCGGGGCGAGCCAGCGTTGCAGGTAGGCGCGGAGTTCCGGCCCTGCGCGCGGTGGGTCGCCGGGGTCGAGGACCAGGGATTGCAGCGTGCGCAGGAGGTGTTCGACGAGCTCGCGGCGTTGGTCTTCGTCCCAACCCAGCGAGTCCCAGTCGATGCCGAAACCGGTGATGAGGTCGCGGCCGATCTCGATCGACGCCGACGAGGTCAGGTTCGCGACCGTGCCGCTCATGCGTCCCGGCGCCAGCAGGCGGTTGAGCGCCGGGTCGTCGCGCAGGTGCTCGAAGACGTAGGCGACGACCTCGACCGCGGCGTCCCCGGCATCACCGCCGGTGGCGGCCAGGTGGGCGCGGACGTGCTCGACCAGGTCGGTCGTCAGGTCGGCGACGGCCTGGTTCGCCGCCGCGTTGAGCAGTCCTTCGGTGGTGGGGAAGTAGCGGTACACGGTCTGGCGGGTGATGCCGACCCGCTCGGCGATCTCGGCGGTGCTGGTCGTGCCCGCCTCGGCCAGGCGCTCCCGGGTCGCGGCCAGGATCCGGGAACGCGCCTCCGAGGCGTCGGCCGGTGGGGAACCGGCCCATCCGTGCGCGCGCATGCCTGCAGTATCCCATTCCATACACTTCTCGAAATGTGTATGGTCCCGGGGTATGGCGAATCCGCTGCCCCCAGGTTTCGACTTCACCGACCCCGACCTCAACCTCGCCGGAATCCCGCACGAGGAGTTCGCCGCCCTGCGCAGCACCGCCCCGATCTGCTGGGTCGAGCAGACCCCGGAGGCGCGCGCCGGCATGTCGGAGGAGTCCGGCACCGGCTACTGGGCCCTGACCAAGCACGCCGACGTCGCCGCGGTCTCCCGCAACAGCAAGGTGTTCAGCAGTCACGAGAACGCCGTGATCATCCGGAACCCGGAGACCGCCACCCGCGAGTCGGTCGAGCCGTCCAAGGTCGTCATCATCAACCAGGACGCGCCCGAGCACACCCAGCTCCGCAAGATCATCAGCCGGGGCTTCACCCCGCGCGCCATCGGAGCTCTGGAGGAGGCGCTGGAGGAGCGGGCGCGCCGGATCGTCCGCGACGCCGTCGAGACCGGTGGCGGCAACTTCGTCGACCAGATCGCCTCGCAGTTCCCGCTGGAGGTCATCGGTGACATGCTCGGCGTCCCCGCAGAGGACCGGCGCAAGATCTTCGACTGGACCAACCAGATGACCGGCGCCGAGGACCCCGATCTGGCCCGCGAGGACAACGATCCGGAGGCCGCGGCCGCCGAAGTGCTGATGTACTCGATGGGTCTGGCCGCCGAGCGGCGCGAGAACCCGCGCGACGACATCGTCACCAAGCTCGTCAACGCCGACGTCGACGGGCGCGGGCTCACCGACGACGAGTTCGGCTTCTTCGTCATCGCCCTGGCCGTCGCGGGCAACGAGACCACCCGCAACGCCACCTCGCACGGCATGAACGCCTTCTTCGAGCACCCCGACCAGTGGGAGCTGTGGAAGCGGGAGCGCCCGGCCACGATGATGGACGAGGTGATCCGCTGGGCCAGCCCGGTCACCTCCTTCCAGCGCACCGCGCTGGAGGACGTCGAGGTGGGCGGCGTGGAGATCAAGCGCGGCGAGCGCGTGGGCCTGTTCTACGCCAGCGCCAACCACGACGACGAGGTCTTCACCGACCCGTTCACCTTCGACATCACCCGAGACCCCAACCCGCACCTGGCCTTCGGCGGCCACGGCGCCCACTACTGCATCGGCGCCAACCTCGCCCGCATGGAAGTCCGACAGATCTTCGACGCCGTGGCCGACATGGCCCCCGACCTCCGCCGCGCGGGAGAACCCCGTCGCCTCCGCTCGGGCTGGCTCAACGGAATCAAAGACCTCCCCGTCCAGTACACCTGACACCAGGATTACTGCCGTATTCCGTCACCCGATTACGGCAGTTTTCCGTTGCCCGATTACGGCCGTAATCCGTCAGCGGAGGCAGTTAGGACCGCTGGGCGCGACGACCGCAGGTCTCGACCGGTCGAAAACCGCGGTTTTCGTCGCGCGACAACCCCGGTTTTCGACGTGGGGTGTGGGAGCGCGTTGTTGGGGTGTTGCACGGTGGTTCGGTGTTGGTGGGTGGGGGACGTCCTCGCGGAGGCGCCTCAGCCACCACGGGACTAGGGCGTCGGGGAGGTCGTGGGGTGGGGTTTGGTGGTGAGGGTGGTGGCCGCTCCGAGGGCGAAGGCCGCGGGGATGGTGGCAAGGAGGGTGGTGGCGACGGTCGCCGAGCCGCTGATGAGGGTGGTGAAGTTGGTCAGGACCAGGATCGTGAGGGCGAGGACTCCGAGGAGGCCGAGTGCGGGGGCGATTCGGGTGTTCCACCAGCGGGTGTCGACGTCCGCGCGGGCGAAGAAGACGAGGATCGCCAGGCCGGTGAGCAGGATGAGGGTGAGGATGCTGACCGTGGCCAGACCGGACATCCAGGTGAAGAGGTTGAGGACCGGGTCGGCCCCGGCGAGCGCGAAGATCGCGAGGACGACGACGGCGGTGCCGGTCTGGGCCAGCGAGGCGACGTGCGGGGACTCGTGGCGCTCGTGGGTGGTGCCGAGCGCGGCGGGCGCGATGCCGTTGCGGCCCAACGCGAACAGGTAGCGGGCGATCGCGTTGTGGAACGCCAGCAGCGCCGCGAACAGGCTGGTCAGCAGCAGGACGGTGACGGTGTCGGCGAAGACCGGGCCGAGGCGGTCGCTCGCGGTGTCGAAGACGAGGCCCGAGGTGTTGGCGGTGGCCGCGGCCTCGACGCGGCCCGGGCCGTGGGCGACGACGATCGTCCAGCTGGAGAAGGTGTAGAACCCGCCGATGAGCAGCACCGCGGCGTAGGTCGCGAGGGGGATGGTGCGCTTGGGGTCGCGGGTCTCCTCGCCGTAGATGGCGGTGGCCTCGAAACCGATGAACGAGGCCACGGCGAACGTCACCGCCACGCCCGGCGCGCCGTGGAAGAACGTGGCGGGGGAGAACGACGTCGTCGAATAGCCCTGGGGTCCGCCCTGCAGCAGGATCGCGACCGATAACACCGCGACGACGCCGATCTCCAGCACCAGCATCGCACCGAGGACCTTCGCCCCGATCTCGATGTTGCGGTACCCCAGCGCGGCGACGACGACCAGCAGCACCCCGGCCAGCGCCCACCACGGCACGCCCGGCCCGCCGCAGCGGGTGATGAGCTCCTGCAGGGTGGAGGAGGCGAGACCGTAGATCGCGGCCTGGATCGCCGTGTAGGTCAGCAGCGCCAGCCCTGCCGCGCCGAGCCCGGGAACCCGGCCGAGACCTCGGGTGACGTAGGCGTAGAACGCGCCGGCGTCGACGACGTGGCGGCTCATGGCCGCGTAGCCGACGCTGAAGACGACCAGCACGACCGCCACGACCGCGTAGGCCAGCGGGACACCGGGACCGTTGCTGATCGACAGCATCACCGGCAGCGCCCCTCCGATGGAGGTCAGCGGCGCGGCGGCCGCCACCACCATGAGCACGATGCCCGCGACGCCGATCGATCCGCGCAGGCCGCTGGTTCTCTCACTCATGGCAGCACCCTCCGGTCGTCTCGGCGGAGCGGTTCGGCGGCACGTCCAGGGCGGGGTTGCGGTCGAAGAAGCCGACGGGCTTGAGCTGGAAACCGGTGCGGTCGACCGGCATGATCGGCCAGTCCTCCGGACGCGGGAAGTGCGTGAGCCCGAAGGTGTGCCACACGACGACGTCCTGATCGTCGAGGTCGCGATCCTCGGCCGCGAACGCCGGAAGGCCCGCGCCGCCAGGGTGCTGGTTCACGAAATCGCCTGCGGCGTAACGCTGATCCGGGTCGTAGCGGGTGACCCACAGGTGCCGCGTGGCGAAGGTGGCGCGTCGCTGGATCGACGAGCCGTCGTCGGCGAGCAGCTCGGGGTTGCCCTCGGGCAGCAGCGCGTAGGCCACCGGGTCGCCGAGCCGGTTGCGGGCGGACGGGTTGGTGATGTGCCAGACCCGGCCCGCCCGGTTGTCGGCCAGCCGCTGGGCCTGCGACTCGCTGCGCAGCGGGGTCCGGGTGTGGGTGAAGGCGTTGCCGCGCGGGTTGTCCGGGCCGGTGGGCACCCGCTGCACGTCGATCTCCTCGACGGAGTTGCCGTGCCCGTCGACCATCATGTCCAGCCGCGCCGAGAACAGGTGCTGGTGGAACGGGGCGCCGAGACCGGGAGCCAGCTGCGAGGCGTACGGGTTGGTCGTGTCGTTGCCGGGGCCGGGGTAGGCGGAGGTGAAGACGACGCCGGTTGCCTTGACCTCGCACTCGATGGTGCCGTCGAGGTAGAGGTACCAGTAGAAGCCGTAGTCGTAGTTGCCGATGGTGGTGAAGAACGAGATCACCATCCGCCGCTGCCTGCGCGTCTCCGACGATCCCGCCCACAGGTCGGTGTGCTTCCACAGCACCCCGAAGTCCTCTTCGTGCATGCAGATCGCGTTGTTCAGCACGCGCGGGTGGCCGAACTCGTCGGCGACGACGGCGTCGAGGTAGGTGATGTCGCCGAGGCAGTCGCAGCCCAGCTCCAGGGCGTTGGCGTACCGGCCGATCATGTACTCGCCGGTGTCGAAGTAGTTCTGCCAGGACCGCACCGGTGAGGGGTCGGCGTAGGGCACGACCATCTCCGAGATCGACGCGCGGTGGATGATCGGGCGCTCGCGGTCGCCGTCGCGGAACGCGATCTGGTGCAGCACGAGGCCCTCGCGCGCGTCGAAACCGATGCGCAGCGACCAGTTCTCCCATTCGAGCCGGTCGCCGTCGAGGCTGAAGCCGGGGCCCTCGGGCTGGACGATCTCGATCGGCCGCTGCGAGGTCCGCAGCGGACCGGTCACGGCCGGGTCGTCGAAGTTGCCCGACTCCTGCGGGATCGGCACCGGACCGAGGTCGAGGACGCGGGTGACCGCGCGCTCGTCGACGTCGACGTAGCCGACCAGCCCGTCGATCGGATGCGCCCAGGCGTGATCGGCCGGGTGCTGCTGCAGGAACGCCAGACCGCGCAGGATGCGCCGGCCGGTCTCCTCGGGGTAGTCGAACACGCCCGCCGACAGGGGTGCGACGCGGACCTGACCGACGTCGAGATCGCGCGCGGCCAGCGCCTGCAGCCAGCGCTCGTCGGCGGCGAGGATCTCCTCGACCAGCCCGAACTCCTCGTCCAGAACCGGAAGTTGGCCGTCCGAGGCCGGATCCAGCGCCGTGTCGCGCAGCACCGAACCCGACGACAGCGACAGGACGAGGTCCCGGTCGCCGGACTTCGGATCGTGCAGCAGGGCGCGCACCCGGCGGTCGGCGCCGTGGAGGGCGTGCTTCGGGGGTTCCTCCAGTCCCAGGTAGACCACGCGGGTGGTCTCGGCCAGGAAACCGTTGTCGTCGAGGAGGTTTCTCGCGCGGGTGATCTCGTCCGCGGAGAGCCGGTCGAGCGGATGGGGGGAACGGGTGGGCATCCTTGACTCCCTTTTTTCTACACTCGTAGACGAAAGGGTGAGGGATGACACCAGCGCGCACAAGGGGCGGAGCGAACTCGATCGGTAGAGTGGGGCGGATTCTTACCCGGGAGCAATCGTGCCGAAACGCGTCGACCACGAGGACCGTCGCGCCCGCATCGCGGACGCGACCTGGCGGCTGATCGCCGAACGCGGCATCGAGGCGACCACGATGCGCGCGATCGCCGAGTCCATCGGGATGGCCAACGGCGCGCTCAAGCACTACTTCCCGGACAAGAACTCCATCGTGCGAACGGCTTTCAGCTACGTGTTCGACGCGACCAACGAGCGCGTCCGCGAGCGCTTGCGCGGCGAGACCGGGATGGACGCGCTGTGGATCTTCTGCGAGGAGATCATGCCGGTCGCCGACCTGACCGACCTGGAAGCCCGCGTGGTGCTGCCGTTCTGGCAGCGGGCTCTGGCCGACGCCGACCTGCGCCGGCTCTACACCGACTCGATGGCGTTGTGGCGCGGCCAGATCATCGGTTTCCTGGCCGAGGCCCGGGACGAGGGGGCGATCGGGACCGCGATGTCCGACGAGCTCGTGGCGGAGCAGCTGCTGGCCATGCTCAACGGTCTGCAGGCCCTGGCGCTGCTCGACGAGGCCTCCGCGACCCGGGAGGTGCAGCAGCGCACGGTCGCCGCGTACCTGGAGTCGCTGCGGTAGTTCAGCCCTGGGAGTGCTGGAACTCCAGCAGGGCGTCCAGGGTGGCCGTGCGGTGGCGGCGGGCCGCCAGTTCGATGTCGAGGGGGTCCGCGCCGGACTCGATGAGGTCGACCAGGGCGTCGTGCTCGGCGACGGATTGCACCGCGCGGCCGGGGACGAAGCTGAAGGTGGAGTTGCGGAGCATCCGCAGGCGGCTCCAGCCGCGGTGCACCAGGTCGATGAGGTGGTCGTTCGGGCAGTGCAGGAACAGCGCCGAGTGGAACTCCTCGTTGAGCTCGGTGAACCGGCGCGGGTCGAAGTGCTCCAGGGTGTCGCGCATGCGGTCGTTGATCGCGCGCGCCTTGGCGAGCTCGGCGGCGGTGAGCAGGGGAGCGGAGAAGCCGGTCGCGGCGCCCTCGACCACGGCGAGGGTCTGCATCGTGGTCACGTACTCGCCCTCGTCGACCAGGGCGACCTGCGCGCCGACGTTCTTCTCGTAGGTGACCAGCCCCTCGGCCTCCAGCCTGCGGATGGCCTCGCGGACCGGGACCGTGCTGACGCCGAGCTCGGTGGCGAGCTGGCTGAGCACGAGCCGGTAGCCGGGGGTGAACCGGTGCGAGACGATCCGGTCGCGGAGCCACTCGTAAGCCTGCTGGGACTTGCTGGTGGCGGCCGGTGCGTCGCTGGTCATGGCTCCCCGTTTCGGTGACGTGACGCCTCATTGTGCCGGACGGGTGATCAGGTCCGGTGAAGCGCGGTCGGCGTCCCATTGTGATCGCATACGTCATCATATACGATTCGGCGTCATGACGACCGATGCCGTTCGTTCTCCGGCTGACGGCCTCGCACACCACCCGCTCGTCGGGCGGCCGGGCAAGGTCATCGCACTGCACCTCAACTACCCGTCCCGCATCGCCCAGCGCGGGCGCGCGCTCGCCAGACCGTCGTACTTCCTCAAGCCCGTCACGTCGCTGGCCGCCGACGGGGGCAGCGTGGAGCGCCCGCCGGGCGCCGAGCTGCTGGCCTTCGAAGGCGAGATCGCGCTGGTCATCGGCGCGACCGCGCGCCGGGTGTCCCGGGAGGACGCCTGGTCGCACGTCTCGGCCGTCACCGCCGCCAACGACCTCGGCGTCTACGACCTGCGGGCCGCCGACAAGGGTTCCAACCTGCGCTCCAAGGGCGGCGACGGGTTCACCCCGCTGGGGCCCGAGCTGCTCCCGGCCGCGGAGATCGACCCGGCGGGGTTGCGGGTCCGGACCTGGGTCAACGGCGAGCAGGTCCAGGACGACACCTCGGGCACCGTGGTGTTCCCGTTCGCCGAGCTGGTCTCCGACCTCTCCCAGCTGATCACCCTCGAACCCGGCGACGTCGTGCTCACCGGCACCCCGGCGGGCTCCTCGGTGGTCGGGCCGGATGACGTCGTCGAGGTCGAGGTGGACGAGCCCGCCAGCGGGCGCAGCACCGGCCGCCTGCGCACCACCGTCGTCGAGGGCGCCGAGCCGCTGCCGGAGTTCAGCGCGCAGCCGGCCGTCGACGACCACCAGCGCGCCGAGGCGTGGGGGAGCCGCGAGGCCGCCGGGCTGGAGCCGCTGTTCGAGCTCACCGACGGGATGCGGGCGAAGCTGGAGAAGGTGGCGGTGGCGACGCTGTCGGCGCAGCTGCGCAAGCGCGGCTACGACCAGCTGTCCATCGACGGCGTGCGCACCAACAAGCCCGGGAGCAAGCTCATCGGCCGGGCCCGCACGCTGCGGTTCGTGCCCGCTCGCGAGGACCTGTTCCGCAGCCACGGCGGCGGGTACAACGCGCAGAAGCGCACCTTCGACTCCCTCGGGCCGGGCGACGTGCTGGTCGTCGAGGCGCGCGGGGAGCGCGGCAGCGGCACCGTCGGTGACATCCTCGCGCTGCGCGCGCAGGTGCGGGGCGCGACCGGCATCGTCACCGACGGGGGCGTGCGCGACCACACCGCGGTCGCGGAGCTGGAGATCCCGACGTTCTCCAACGGCCCGCACCCGGCGGTGCTCGGCCGCAAGCACGTGCCCTGGGACAACGACATCACCGTGGCCTGCGGCGGGGCCACCGTGCAGCCCGGCGACGTCATCGTCGGCGACGACGACGGGGTGCTGGTCATCCCGCCCGCGCTGCTCGGTGACGTGCTCGACGCCGCGATCGAGCAGGAGGCCGAGGAGGAGTGGATCGCCGCCCGCGTCGCCGAAGGCGCGGCCGTGGACGGGCTCTACCCGCTGACCGGCGAGTGGCGTCGCCGCTACGACGCCGAGCGAGCTCAGGAAGGAACACGATGACGAACTGGCGTACGCGACCGGAGGAGCTGACCGGGTCGATCGCTCCGGTGATCACGCCGTTCACCGCGGACGGAGCGGTGGACCACGAGTCGCTGGCGAACCTGGTGAACTGGCAGCTCAAGCAGGGTTCCGACGGGGTGTCCATCGGTGGTTCCACCGGCGAGCCCAGCGCGCAGACCATCGACGAGCGCGCCGACGCGATCCGCACCGTCCTCAAGACCGTCGACGGTCGCGCACCGGTGGTGCCCGGGACCGGATCGGCCAAGCTCGACGAGACCATCGAGCTCACCGGCGCGGCCTACGACGCGGGCGTGGACGCGGCGCTGATCATCACGCCGTACTACGCGCGGCCGACCCAGGAAGCGCTCTACGTCTGGTACAAGACGGTGGCCGAGGAGTACCCGGAGCTGCCGATCATCGCCTACAACGTGCCGAGCCGGACCGCGGTGGAGATCGCGCCGGAGACGGTGGCCCGGCTGCACCGCGATGTGCCGAACTTCGTCGGAATCAAGGAGACCACGAAGGACTTCGAGCACTTCTCCCGGGTGATCAAGGCCGCCGGACGCGACCTGCTGGTGTGGTCGGGCATCGAGCTGCTGTGCCTGCCGCTGCTGGCGCTCGGCGGCACCGGGTTCGTCAGCGCCACCGCCAACATCGCGCCCGCGGCTACGAAGAAGATGTACGACGCATTCCACGCCGGGCGCATGGACGAGGCCCTGGACATCCACTACGGCGTGCACCCGCTGGTGGACCTGATCTTCGTGGAGACCAACCCGGCCCCGGTCAAGTGGGTGCTGTCCGAGCGCGGCCTGATCCGCTCCGGGCACGTGCGCTCGCCGCTGATCACGCCGACCGACGCGGGCAAGGACAAGATCCGCGCGCTGCTCGCCGAAGGCGCCGACTACCTGTCGCCGGTCGAGGACACCGACACCATCGCCGGAGGGAACTGAACCATGCAGCACGTTCCGGAGAACCTGCCCAAGCGCATCCAGCACTTCATCGGCGGCGAGTTCGTCGACAGCCTCGACGGCGACACCTTCGAGGTCCTGGACCCGGTGTCCAACCAGAACTACCTGGAGGCCTCGGCAGGCAAGCAGGCCGACATCGACCGGGCGGTCGCGGTCGCCAAGCAGGCCTTCGACGAGGGACCGTGGCCGGGGATGCTGCCGCGCGAGCGGGCGCGGATCCTCAACCGCATCGCCGACATCGTCGAGACCCGCAACGAGCGGCTCGCCGAGCTGGAGACGTTCGACACCGGCCTGCCGATCACCCAGGCGCTGGGGCAGGCGAAGCGGGCCGCGGAGAACTTCCGGTTCTTCGCCGACCTGATCGTGGCGCAGGCCGACGACACCTACAAGGTGCCGGGCAAGCAGGTCAACTACGTCAACCGCAAGCCCAAGGGCGTCGCCGGGTTGATCACGCCGTGGAACACGCCGTTCATGCTGGAGAGCTGGAAACTGGCCCCCGCCTTGGCCTCCGGGTGCACGGTGGTGCTCAAGCCCGCCGAGTTCACACCGCTCTCGGCGGGGCTGTGGCCCGAGATCTTCCGCGAGGCCGGGGTTCCCGACGGGGTGTTCAACATCGTCCACGGCATCGGCGAGGAAGCCGGGGACGCGCTGGTCAAGCACCGCGACGTGCGGCTGATCTCGTTCACCGGCGAATCCGCCACCGGCAGCCTGATCTTCGCCAACGCCGCTCCGACGCTCAAGGGCCTGTCGATGGAGCTCGGCGGCAAGAGCCCGGCCGTGGTGTTCGCCGACGCCGACCTCGACGCGGCGATCGACTCGACGGTGTTCGGCGTGTTCTCGCTCAACGGCGAGCGCTGCACCGCCGGGAGCCGAATCCTGGTGGAGCGGCCGATCTACGACGAGTTCGTGCGCCGCTACGTCGAACGCGCCAAGAACGTCAAGGTCGGCGACCCGCACGACCCGGCCACCGAGGTCGGTGCCCTGGTGCACCCGGAGCACTACGCGAAGGTCACCGAGTACATCGAGATCGGCAAGACCGAGGCGACACTCGCCGCAGGCGGTGGCCGCCCGGCGGGGCTGGAGGCCGGGAACTACGTCGAGCCGACGGTGTTCGTCGACGTGCCGCCCACCGCGCGGATCTTCCAGGAGGAGATCTTCGGGCCGGTCGTGGCCATCACCCCGTTCGACACCGACGAGGAAGCACTCGCACTGGCCAACAACACCAAGTACGGGCTGGCGGCCTACGTGTGGACCTCGAACCTGGAGCGCGCCCACAACGTCGGGCAGCGCATCGACGCCGGGATGGTCTGGCTCAACTCGCACAACGTCCGCGACCTGCGCACCCCCTTCGGCGGTGTCAAGGCCTCCGGACTGGGGCACGAGGGCGGGTACCGGTCGCTGGACTTCTACTCCGACCAGCAGGCCATGCACATCTCGCTCGCCCCCGTGCATACCCCCAAGTTCGGCGCCTGACGCGCCACGCATGCGAAGGACTGTTCAACGATGACTGTCTCGGAATCTCCAGCGCTGACTCCTCCGGACATCGTGCGCTGCGCCTACCTCGACCTGGTCGTCACCGACCTGGCCAGGGCGCGGGCGTTCTACGTCGACGTGCTCGGCCTGACCGTCACCGCCGAGGACGACGAGGCGATCTACCTCCGCACGCTGGAGGAGTTCATCCACCACAACCTGGTGCTGCGCAAGGGGCCGGTCGCCGCCGCGGCGGCCTTCGCCTACCGGGTGCGCACGCCCGAGGACGTGGACCGGGCCGAGGAGTGGTTCGCCGCGCGCGGCTGCCGCACCGAACGCCGGAAGGAGGGCTTCGTCAAGGGCATCGGGGATTCCGTCCGGGTGACCGATCCGCTCGGCTTCCCGTACGAGTTCTTCTACGAGGTCGCCCACGTCGAGCGCCTGGCGTGGCGCTACGACCTGCACACACCGGGTGCGCTGGTGCGACTGGACCACTTCAACCAGGTCACCCCGGACGTGCCGAAGGGCCGGGAGTACCTGGAGGACTTGGGTTTCCGCGTCACCGAGGACATCAAGGACGACGAGGGAACCACCTACGCGGCGTGGCTGCGGCGCAAGGACACCGTGCACGACACCGCCCTGACCGGCGGTGACGGACCCCGCCTGCACCACATCGCCTTCGCCACCCACGAGAAGCACAACGTCCTGTCCATCTGCGACAAGCTCGGCGCCCTGCGCCTCTCCGACGTCATCGAGCGCGGCCCCGGCAGGCACGGCGTGTCCAACGCCTTCTACCTCTACATCCGCGACCCCGACGGGCACCGCATCGAGATCTACACCCAGGACTACTACACCGGCGACCCCGACAACCCCACGGTGACCTGGGACGTCCACGACAACCAGCGCCGCGACTGGTGGGGCAACCCGGTCGTTCCCTCCTGGTACACCGAAGCCTCACCCGTCCTCGACCTCGACGGGAACCCGCAGCCGCTGCACGAGCGCACCGACAGCAGCGAGATGGCGGTCACCGTCGGCGCCGACGGCTTCTCCTACACCCGCAAGGGCGACGAGGAGCAGGGATTCAAGTTGGGATCGTCGCTCTGAGGTGACGGTTTTAGCCACGACTGTCCATGATCGAAGTCCGTTTCGTCCGGTCAATCATGGCTAAAACCGTCCGCGGCAAGGCTCACGATGAAGTGAGGAGAGATCGTGCAGTTCCACCACCACGGCTACGTCTCCGGTGATCCCCGCGTGCAGCAGGCCTCCGGCACCGGCATCGATCGCCCGTCGGAACTCCCCGACGAGGTCGACGTGCTCATCGTGGGCAGCGGTCCCGCGGGGATGATCGCCGCCGCGCAGCTCGCCCAGTTCCCGCACATCGTCACGCGCGTGGTCGAGCGCCGCGCCGGGCGGCTGGAGATCGGGCAGGCCGACGGCATCCAGGCGCGCAGCGTGGAGACCTTCCAGGCGTTCGGGTTCGCCAACCGGATCATCGAGGAGGCCTACCGGATCACCGAGATGTGCTTCTGGGCGCCCGATCCCGAGCACCCGGAGAACATCGTCCGGACCTCCCGCGCCCCCGACGACCCGACGGGGATCAGCGAGTTCCCGCACTTGATCGTCAACCAGGCCCGGGTGTTGGACTACTTCGCCGAGGCCGCCCGCAACGCGCCCGCGCGCCTGGAACCGGACTACGGCTGGGAGTTCGTCACCCTCGACGTCGCCGAGGAGGGGGAGCGCCCGGTCACCGTCACGCTGCGGCGCAGCGCGGGGGAGGGCGAGGGCGAGCAGCGCACGGTGCGCGCCAAGTACGTGATCGGCTGCGACGGTGCGCGCAGCAGGGTGCGCGAGGCGATCGGCCGCGAGCTCGTCGGAGACCAGGCCAATCACGCCTGGGGCGTGATGGACGTGCTGGCCGAGACCGACTTCCCCGACATCCGCACCAAGTGCGCCATCCAGTCCCACGACGGTGGCAGCATCCTGCACATCCCGCGCGAGGGCAACCACCTGTTCCGGATGTACGTCGACCTGGGCGAGGTCTCCGCCGACGACCACGGCAAGGTCCGCCAGACCACCCAGGAGGAGGTGGAGGCCCGCGCCAACCGCATCCTGCACCCCTACACGCTGACGGTGAAGCACGTGGGCTGGCGCAGCGTCTACGAGGTCGGGCACCGGCTGGCCCACAAGTTCGACGACGTCCCGGCCGAGCTCGTGGGCACCCGCACGCCGCGGGTGTTCATCACCGGCGACGCCTGCCACACCCACAGCGCCAAGGCCGGCCAGGGCATGAACGTGTCCATCCAGGACGGCTGGAACATCGCCTGGAAGCTGGGGCACGTCCTCGACGGCCGCGCCCCGGAATCGCTGCTGGACACCTATTCGGCCGAGCGGCAGGTCATCGCGCAGAACCTGATCGACTTCGACCGCGAGTGGTCGAGCATGATGGCCGCCAAGCCCGAGGAGCTGGGTGACCCGACGGCCCTGGCGGACTTCTACGTCAAGACCGCCGAGTTCCCGGCCGGTCTGATGACGCAGTACGAGCCGTCGCTGATCACCGGCGAGACCGCGCACCAGGACCGGGCGGCCGGGTTCCCGATCGGCAAGCGCTTCAAGTCCCACCCGGTCACCCGGGTCTGCGACGCGAACCCGGTGCACCTCGGTCACCACCACCGCGCCGACGGGCGCTGGCGGATCTACGTCTTCGCCGACCGTCCCGTCCCCGGAAGCCCTTCGAGGACAACCGAATTCGCCGAGTGGATCACTACCTCGCCGCAGTCGCCCGTGGTGGCCCACACGCCGGAAGGTCTCGACGTGGACGCCTGGTTCGACGTGAAGGTGATCTACCAGCAGGACCACGCCGAGTTCGACCTCGGATCGGTTCCGCGCGCGTTCCTGCCGAAGGTCGGCCCTTACCAGTGCGTCGACTACGAGAAGGTCTACGCCGCAGACCCGGCCGACGACATCTTCGAAGCCCGAGGCATCAACCGAAACGGAGCCCTCGTCGTCGTCCGGCCCGACCACTACGTCGCCCAAGTCCTGCCGCTGGAGGGCACCGACGAGCTCGCGGCGTTCTTCGAACGGCTCCTGGGAGCCCCCAGCCGAGTGGCGGTCTGAGGTGCCGACGACGTGAGAACGGGTGGCCGGGCGGGTTTTCCGCTCGGCCACCCGTGTGTGGCGGGGTCAGGACGTCGTGCTGAGGCCCTTGGAGATGAGGTCCATGACGGAGGAGTCGGCGAGCGTGGTGACGTCGCCGACTTCGCGGTTCTCGGCGACGTCGC
>NZ_JASAOF010000034.1 GCF_029952525.1 Saccharopolyspora ipomoeae | reverse complement strand
GGTGCCAGTGCCTTGGGTGGTGGAAGAGAATGCGGCTCCGCCGCATGGTTGACGCACCCCCTAGAGCGACAGGCCCAGTGCGGGCCAGATGAGCAGGGCGAACAGCAGGACCAGCGCGGCGGTGAGCGGTCCGAGGACGAGGGCGAGGCGGCGCAGTTCGCGGGGTTCGTACTCGTCGGCGAACAGCGCGAGCGGTTTGGCCGAGGACGGCAGCGTGTGGCAGAAACCGGCGGCCGCGGTCGAGGCGAACGCCACCGCGACCGGGTTCGCGCCGACCGCCAGCGCGGCGGGCACCAGCAGCGGGACCAGCACCGCCGAGCGCGCCGAGCGGGACGTGACCAGCAGGTGCAGGGCGGTGCTCAGCGCGACGACGGCGACCAGCAGCGTCACCGGGCTGTCGCCGACCAGCGCGTGCCCGGCGATCCACCCCGCCGCGCCGGAATCGGTGAGCGCGGTGCCCAGCGCGCCGGTCGCGGCCATGAACAGCAGCAGCGACCAGGGGATCTCGCCGACCGCGGCCTTCATCGGGACGGTCCCGAAGCGCGGCGAGACGACCAGCAGCGCGGCGCCGAGCGCGACCAGCGCGGGCGGCAGGCCGTGC
This sequence comes from Saccharopolyspora ipomoeae, assembly GCF_029952525.1. Lineage (GTDB taxonomy): Bacteria > Actinomycetota > Actinomycetes > Mycobacteriales > Pseudonocardiaceae > Saccharopolyspora > Saccharopolyspora ipomoeae. The sequence goes on along the minus strand of NZ_JASAOF010000034.1, from coordinate 45,836 downwards.
CAGGGCTCGGTGCTCCACAGCAGCACCACGACGGCCAGCAGCGCGGCGGCCCGGACCTCGGCGGGCCGCATCGTCTCCGGCACCTCCAGCTCGTTGCGCAGCGCGGCGACGTCGACGCGCAGCGGGGTCCGCCGGTCCGCGCCGCCGGTCCGCAGCACGAGCTCGGCGGCCAGGTGCGAGCTGACCAGCGCGAACGGCAGTCCCCACAGCAGCCACCAGCCGAACCCGATGCCCTCGCCGGTGGTGGCGGCCAGCACCTGGCTGGTGATCAGGTGCGCTCCGGCACCGGTCAGGGTGGCGATCGCGGACAGCAGGATCACCACCGGAACCAGCAGTCCGGTCGTGCGGACCAGCCGTTCCGGCAGCGCGGACGAGAGCGCGCGGTGCAGCGGCAGCGCCATCGCGGCCCGGCCGCTGGTGCTGGGGATGAGCAGCGCCGTGCCGACCAGGCCGAGCGCGAGCAGGTGGCAGAGAGACCGCGTTGTCCGCGCCCGCCCGGCCAGTCCCAGCGCGATCCGCGCGGGCAGTCCGGTCCGGTTGATGCCGGCGGCCAGCATGAACGCGGCCACCAGCAGCCAGATCTGGTCTTCGCCGAGCGCGGCGAACAGCCGCTCGGACTCCAGCACTCCCAGCACCGCGAGCACGGCGGCGGCCAGCAGCGCGACGAAGGTGTCGTCGACCCGCGCTCTCGTCCAGCCGATGATCGCCGCGCCGAACACGACCAGCGTCAGCACGCCGTCGCGGCTCAGCGATCCCTCCGGGGACTGGGCCGGGACGGTGAGCACCGCCAGCACTCCGAAGACGCCGACGCCGGCGAGGGTGAACCCCACGGCCCATCCCCACCCGGCGACCGGGTCCGCTTCCACGCTCTTGACCTGCACGAGAACCACTCTCGGGCGCACCCCTGAGGTTCCCGTGAACCTCCGGTGAGAGGCTCTTCATCCCCAGTTGTCCACACGCCTGTGGATAAAGTTATCCACAGGCGTGTGACCAGCGATGACCGAACCTCTCAGGCGTGGTTGTGCACAGCTGTGGAAAGACTTATCCACAGCTGTGCACGCACTCGCCCCACATCCCTCCCACCCCGCCCGGGACACCGGTGCGCGGGATTTCAGCAGAAGTCGGGAACCCGATTTCAATGGAAGTCGGACACCCGATCTCCATTGAAATCGTGAGCACCGGTGGGGAAGCGAGGTCAGCCGCCGAGGCGGTAGCCCATGCCCCGCACGGTGCCGATGTGGCCGTTGCCGATCTTGCGGCGCAGCGCCCGGACGTAGACGTCGACGACGTTGGAACCGGGATCGAAGTCGTAGCCCCACACGTGCGAGAGGATCTGCTCGCGGCTGAGCACCTGGCCGGGGTGGCGCAGGAACAGCTCCAGCAGCGCGAACTCCCGGGCGGTGAGGTCCACCGTCCCGTCCGGCACCTGGGCGCGGCGGGTCCGCAGGTCCAGCGACAGCTCGCCGTCGCGCAGCACCGTGACCTCCTCGGCGCGCTCAGCCGAGCGCAGCCGCAGCCGGATGCGGGCCAGCAGCTCCTCGAACCGGAACGGCTTGGTCATGTAGTCGTCCGCGCCGCCCTCCAGACCGGCGACCGTGTCGTGCACCGTGTCCCGCGCGGTCAGGATGATCACCGGCAGCGCGACCCGCCGCGCGCGCACGTCGCGCAGCACCGAGAACCCGTCCCTGCCGGGCAGTCCCAGGTCGAGCACCGCCAGGTCGTACTCGCCGTCGACCAGGTGGTGCAGCGCGGCGTCGCCGTCGGTGACGACGGTGGTGGTGAAACCGTTGGCCCGCAGGCCCTTCTCGATGAACGCGGCGATGCGCTCCTCGTCCTCGACGATCAGGACCTTGCTCATGTCGCGTCCTCCGCGCTCGTCGCGGGCAGTTCCAGCCGGAAGGTCGCGCCCTGGCCGGGCGCGGACCGCACCAGCACCCGGCCGTGGTGCGCGTCGGCGATGGCCCGGACGATCGCCAGGCCCAGCCCGGCGCCGCCCTTGCGGCCGCTGCCGTGGGTGAACCGATCGAAGATCGAGTCGACCTCGGCCGGGTCGATGCCCGGTCCCTCGTCGCTGACCCACAGCTCCACGGTGCCGTCCCCGACGGCCGAGCCGATCCGGATCGTCGACCCGTCCTCGGTGTGCTGCACGGCGTTCTGCGCCAGCTGCACCATCGCCTGGGTGATCCGCTGGCCGTCCAGCTCGAACTCGCCCTCGCCCATCTCGGCCAGCACCCAGCGCCGGTCGCCCAGCGTGCGCACCTTGGCGTCGATGTCGCTGGTCAGCTCGGCCAGCGAGATCGGGGCGGGGGAGACGAAGTCCGGCCGGTCGGCCTTGGCCAGCACCAGCAGGTCGTTGACGATGCGGGTCATCCGGTCCAGCTCGTCGGTGCACAGCCGGACCACCTCGTCGCGCTCGGCGGGATCGACGCCGAGCAGCTCCAGGTTGCCGCGCACGATGGTGATCGGGGTGCGCAGCTCGTGCCCGGCGTCGTCGACGAACTGCCGCTGGATGCGGAAGGCGTCCTCCAGCCGGTCGAGCATCGCGTTGAACTGGTCTGCCAGCGCGGCGATGTCGTCGCGCCCCTCCACCGGGATGCGGCGGGTCAGGTCGTGCTCGGTGATCTCGGCGGCGGCCTGCCGGACCGCGCGCACCGGAGCCAGGATCAGCCCGGCGACGACCCACGAGATCAGCGCGGCGAGTACCACGCCGAGCGCGCTGACCAGCAGCAGCACCCGCACGCTGCGGTCCACCTCGGCGGTCTCGGCGGCGGTGTGCCGCTCGACCACGAACCACGCGCTGCCGCCCTGGGCGGTCTCGGCGCGCACCTTCACCCAGTGCACCGGCCCGGCGGCGGTGTCGAGGACGCCGTGCGCGGCGGGAGCGTCGATGATCTGCTGCAGCACCGCGCGGTCGTGCGCGACCGCCTTGATCGGCTCGGTCTGCTCCTGCGAGAGCACGCCGAGCCCGCCGCCCACCGGCCACGCGCCGATCAGCGCCTCGTCGGTGTCCGGGTACTGGTGGCCGAGGTAGTTGTGCAGCAGCGTCGCGGGGTCGGCGAGCAGCCGGCCGCTGACCGGGTCGCGGCCGTGCTCGGCGAAGACCACGAACTCCTTGGCCTCCTGCTCCAGGGAGTTGGTGAGCCTGCGGTCGACCTCGTCGTGCAGGTACTCGCGGACGATCACGATGACCGTGAGCAGCACCAGGACCAGCACGAGCAGCAGCCAGCCCATGATCTGGGCGCGCGCCGGGACCCGGGTGCCGCGGCGACCGGCGAGGCTGGTCAGCGGGCGGGTCGGGTGGTCAGTCGTCATGGTCGTCCGCGTCGTCGGCGTCGTCGTCGTGGGGCGCCGGTGGCGGCAGCTCGGCGGGCGGGGGCGGCGCGTGCACGTCCGGCGGTGCGGGGGCCTCGGACGGCCCGGGGACGACCGGCAGCGGCACGTCGGAGCCCGGCTCCTGGTGGCCGGAACCGGGCGTGCTGCCGACCCGCACGGTCTCGGGGATCTCGGGCGCGCGCGTGCCCCCGGTCAGCGCGAAGCTGACCAGCACGGCGGCGATGGGCAGTGCCAGGGCCGCGAGCAGCAGGACTCCCCGGGGAACGGAACGCATGGGTCCACTCTGACCTGTCACGGGCAACCGCGGGTGAAGCGGGGATGAGAACCTCCTCATCTTCGCCGCGGGCGGTGGGCGCGATCACCGGGCTCCGCCGGGCCCGAAAAGTGATCATTAATCGCGCTAAGCATCCGAAAGGAATTCGTGAAAGGAATTCTTCCGAGCGTTCCCGGAAAATTGCCGACGAGTGATTTCGACATCATCATGACCAGCGTGAACGATCCCTTGAAAATGATTCACCGGTTCGCGTGCAGGAGTCGAACCGGACACGTCCAAGTCGATCGATCCGGTCTACTCTCCGGTCGTCGGGGAAATGCCGGACGGTCATTCCGGCAGTGATGATCTCGCATTGTCGATGTGCTTCACGGCACGCTGGGGAGAGAACGTGCGGAACCGAACTGCGGCCACCGAACCAACCACCCGGGCACCCGAGCTGGAGCAGCTGCACAGGCTGGTGAGCGACGGCTCGTGCGCCGTGCTGTCGCTGGACGTGTTCGACACGGTCCTGTGGCGGCGCGTGCCCCGGCCCACCGACGCGTTCGCGATGCTGGGCGCGCGGTTGCGGGCCGAGGGCCGCTGCCCGGGCTGGATCACCGACGCCACCTTCCGGCTGATGCGCATCGACGCCGAGAAGCGGGCCCGCGAGCGCAGCCTGTCGGCCTGCGGCGAGATCTCGCTGTTCGACATCTGGCGCGAGATGCCGACCGACGTGCTCGGACCCGGGGACCTCGACGACCTGGTGCGGGCCGAGGTCGAGCTGGAGCGCGAGATCACCGTGCCCGACCTGGAGATCGCCGAGGTGATCGCCACCGCCGAGCGCAACGCGGTGCCGATCGTGCTGGTCTCCGACACCTACTTCACCGCCGACCAGCTCGCGCACCTGCTGGACCGGCCCGCCCTCGCCCCGCTGCTGGGCGCCAAGACCTTCCGCTCGCACCAGCACGGCCTGGACAAGGCGTCCGGGCTGTGGGAGATCGTGCTGCAGGAGCTGGGCACCCGGCCCGAGCAGATCGTGCACGTCGGCGACAACGCCGTGGCCGACGACGAGGTGCCCGCCAAGCTCGGCATCCGGACCGTGCACCACGAGCGCATCGACGACGAGTTCGCCGAGGTCCTCGACCGGGAGCGCGAGTCGACCGACTCCTTCGGCCCGCCCGACCGCCACCTGCACCCCGAGCACGGCGACGCCGGGCTGACCACGCTGCGCGCCAAGGCCGTCCGCGCCGCCTCCGACGAGTCCGGCGAAGCGGTGGAGGTCGCGTGGCGCTTCGGCGCGGGCGTGCTCGGACCGGTGCTGACCGGCTTCGCCGACTGGGTCGCCGAACGCGCCCACGAGCTGGGGCAGCGGGTCGTCTGGTGCCCGATGCGGGAGGGCGAGCTGCTCTCCGAGCTGGTCAACGAGGCCGCCGCCGCGCGCGGCCGGGACGTCACCGCGAAGCCGATCTGGCTGTCCCGGCAGGTCACCTCGCTGGCCGCGCTGGACAGCTACGACCCCGACGCGGTCGGCGAGTTCATCGGCCGCAGCTACCGGCTCACCGTCGCCCAGCTGCTCGCCTCGCTGCACCTGCGCCCGGGCGACGTCCCGGCGCTGGCCGACAAGCTCGACATGCTCCTCGACCAGCCGGAGCTCCGCGAGCGCGTCACCGTGGCGCTGACCGAGGCGCCGCACCTGCGGAACCGGCTGGCCGCCACCGTGACCGCCGCCTGCGACCGGCTGCTGCGGTCGCTGCGCGCGGCCGGGGCGCTCGACGGCGAGGAGATCGTGCTGGTCGACCTGGGCTGGGGCGGCACCATCCAGTACCAGCTGTCCCGGGTTCTGCGGCGCAACGGCATCGACGTCCGCACCTCCGGCCACTACCTGGCCACCGACCACCGCTCCAGCCGGTTGTCGCTGGCCGGGCAGCCCGCCGAGGGCTACCTGGGGCAGAGCGGCTGGCCGCACGACGTCGTCTACGCGCTGGTCCGCAGCCCCGAGGTCGTCGAGCAGTGCGTGAGCGCGCGGCTGGGCTCGCTGGTCGACTTCACCGAGTCCGGCGAACCCGTGCTGGGACCGTTCCACAGCACGCCGACCCAGGACCTGGAGTGGTGCGCGGTCCAGGACGGCGTCCGCGGCTTCCAGCGCACCTGGAACCGCTACGCGCGCGCCGCAGGCGGCGACTGGCCGACGCTGAACCGGGAGCGGCTCGCGGTGATCATCACCGCTGCGCTCAAGGCGCCCAGCGCCGCCGAGGCATCGGTGTTCGGGAACTGGTGGCACGACGACAACTTCGGTTCCTCGGTGGTCACCGGCATCGTGCCCCGCGACCTGCTGCCCGCCGTGCCGTACATGTCGCCGGGCGACCTGGAGGACCTGCACATGCGGGACGCGTTCTGGCCCGCGCTGCTCACCGCCGCCGACCCGCAGCTCGGCGCCGCGGTGAGCGCGCTGCACAGCGGCGCCGTCGACCCGGCCGTGTTCGAGAGGTCCGGCGAGTGCCCGAGCACGCGGCTGCGGTTCCGCACCGAGGACGACGAGTGGCACGACGCGTCGCGCCGCCGCGTCCGGATCAACCACAACGGCCTGTCGTTCGCCCGCCTGACCTTCGAGTCCCGGGGTGCGCTGGACGTCTCGCTGGCGATCCCCGGGCAGCCCGCGATCGTGCGCATCGACTGGATCGAGGCCACCGCCTACGTGCGCGGCGACGCCGAGCCCCGCACCCTCCGCTGGGAGCGGGCCGAGGACTTCGCCGGTCTGGTGTTCGCCGACTGCGACTGGCTCGGCGGGACGATGGTCGAGTTCCACGAACCGCACGGCGCCGTCTGGCTGCCGCTGGCCCAGCGCGCCGGCGGGCCGATCACCTCGGCGCAGATCACCATCGCCTTCGCGAGCCTGCCGCAGTCCCGCTCCGGACTGGCCCACCGGGTGCCCCCGGCGCCGGAGCTGGCGCGGCTGACCGGCCGCATCAGGGAAGAGCTGCGCACGCGCGGCGTGCGCGGCATCGCCGCGGGCGGCGCGCGCCTGGCGCTGCGCAAGATGGGAGGAATCCGATGACCCGCGTGCTCGAAACCGGTCCGGGGACCAGGGACGACCCGCACGCCCAGGCCCGCGACGCCCGGAACCAGCCGCTGCTGCTGCACTCGATGGCGCTGTTCCGCGAGCTGTTCGCGGAGCTCTTCGACCGGCGCTCGATCCGCACCGTCGTCGAGATCGGCGTGGAGACCGGGCAGGTCAGCGCCTGCTACGCCGAGCTCGGCGCCGAGGCCGTGCACTGCGTCGAGCCCGTCCCCTCCGACGAGATGCGGGCGGCGATGGCCGGGAACGACGCGCTGCACCTGGTGGAAGGCCGCTCGCCGCAGGTGCTCTCGCAGCTGCCGGTCGCCGACCTCTACGTCATCGACGGCGACCACAACTACGCCACCGTGCGCGCCGAGCTGGACTGGATCCTCACCCACGCCCCGGACGCGCTGATCGCGCTGCACGACGTGCTCTGGCCCTGCTCCCGACGCGATCAGTACTACGAGCCGCACGTGCTGCCCGCCGCGCAGACCCACCCGCGCACCGCCGACGGGCCGACGGTCTGGCACGACGAGGTCACCCCGGCCGGTTTCGTCGGCCTCGGCCAGTTCACCGCCGCCGAGCACGCGGGCGGCGAGGGCAACGGCGTGCTCACCGCCGTCGAGGACGCCCTCGCCGAGCACGGCGGGCGGCGGCTGGAGATCGTGCCCGCCGTGTTCGGGCTCGGCGTGATCCTCCGCGAGGACGCCGACCAGGACCTCTCCGACGCCCTGCGCCCCTTCACGAGCTCGGCGCTGCTGAAGGCGATGGAGAACAACCGGATCGCCCTCTACACGCGGGTTCTCGCGCTGCAGCACGAGGCCGTCGCGCACGCCGACGAGGCCGACCGGCAGGTGCGGCTGCTCGCCGAGCGCCACTCCGAGGCCGAGCGGCTGCGCCGCCGCTGCGACGAGCTGCGCGTCAGGCACGAGGAGGAGCTCGCCGCGCTCCGGAACCGCCACGCCGAGCTGCAACGCCGGTTCGACTCCGAACGCCCGCCGAAGCTCGTCCGCGAACTGCTCCGCGTCGCCCGGGGACTCCGCCGGAGATTCCGCCGCTGAACACCGGAATTCCCCGACCCGCGACGGTCCCGCCCCGCCAGGCGCTAGCCTGCGTTCCAGGCAGGCGAACGGGTGAAGGGGTCCGATGGACGAGCGGCTGATCGACTGGACCGGGGAGCGCTGCGTTCCCTGGACCGAGGACGTGCAGGTGGTCTACGAGCACTACCACCGGTACGCGCTGGCGGCCCCCTTCGCGCGCGGCAAGCGGGTCCTCGACCTCGCCTGCGGCGAGGGCTACGGCGCCGCGCTGCTGGCCGCCGAGGGAGCCGAGGTCGTCGGCGTCGACATCGACGAGCGGACCGTGGAGCACGCCCGGCACAACTACGCCGGGCGGGACGTGAGCTTCGAGGTCGGCTCGATCACCGACCCCGACCTGCTCGCCGACGCCAAGCCGTTCGACGTCGTGGTGTGCTTCGAGGCCATCGAGCACGTCGACGATCACGCCGCGGTGCTGCGGCTGGTCCGGTCGCGGATGAAGCAGGGCGGGCTGTTCCTGTCCAGCACCCCCGACACCGCCGTGTACAGCCACGAGCACGGCAACGACAACCCGTTCCACGTCAAGGAGCTCACCGCGCGCGAGTACGAGTCGATGCTGGAGGAGTCCTTCCGGCACGTCGCGGTGCTCAAGCAGAACGTCACCGTCGGCTCGCTGGTGGTGCCCGCCGATCCCGGCGACCGCGACACCGCGATCGAGGGCGTCCGGCTGCAGACCATCGAGCGCACCGAGGCGGGGGACTGGTCGGTCAGCCGGGGCGTGCCGCACACCTACCTGCTGGGTGTGGCCTCCGACAAGCACCTGCCCACGCTCCCGGCGGCGGCCGTGCTCACCGACGCGAAGCTGACCCTGGCGCGCGCGGGCGACACCGCCGAGCTGGTCGGGCAGCGCGACGAGGCCGTCGCCGACGTCGCCAAGCTCAACGAGCTCTACCAGCGCAGCCGCGGCGAGGCCGACGAGCTCAAGGCCGCCATCGGACGTCTCGAGGAGCTGCGCCGCAGCGAGGAGCAGCGCGCCGAGTCCGGTGCCGCCGAGCTCGCCGAGCTCCGCGAGCAGCTCCGCCGGCGCGGCCTGCAGGCGCAGCGCGACGCCGCCCGCGTCGAGTGGCTGCGCGACACCGCCGCCCGGCTGGAGGGCAAGCTCGCCGACGCCGAGAGCCGCGCCGAGCGGCTCACCGCCGAGAACGCCGAGCTGGCCGCGCAGAACTCGGCGCTGGTGCAGCGCGCGGTCAGCAAGTACCGCCAGGTCGTCGAGCGCGTCGCCCCGCGCGGCACCACCCGCCGCGACGCCTACGAGATCGCGCTCGGCCGCAAGCCCGGCGTCCCGGAGGTCGCCGAGCAGGTCGAGACCGGGCCGCTGCCGGTGCCCTCCAGCGATCAGCCGCTGGTCAGCGTGATCGTCCCGGTGCACGGCAAGTGGCCGTACACCCGGCAGTGCCTGCGGTTCCTGGGCGGGCACCTGGTGTCGGTGCCGTTCGAGGTGATCGTCGTCGACGACGCCTCGCCCGACGACAGCGCCGAGAAGCTCGCCGCCTGCGAGGGGGTCCGGCTGGTGCGCGCCGAGCGCAACCTCGGGTTCATCGGCGCCTGCAACCTCGGCGCCGAGCACGCGCGCGGCGAGTACCTGTTCTTCCTCAACAACGACGCCGAGGTCACCGAGTCCTGGCTGGACGTGCTGGTGGACACGATCACCTCGGACCCGCGGATCGGGCTGGTCGGTGCCAAGCTCGTCTACCCCGACGGGCGGTTGCAGGAGTGCGGCGGCATCGTCTGGGCCGACGGCACCGGCTGGAACTACGGGCGCGGGACCGACGGCAGCGGCGCGGAGTTCAACGTCGTCCGCGACGTCGACTACTGCTCCGGCGCGGCGATCCTGGTGCGCGAGGAGCTGTTCCGGCAGGTCGGAGGCTTCGACACCCGGTTCGCGCCCGCCTACTACGAGGACACCGACCTGGCGTTCGCGATCCGCGCCGCCGGCTACCGCACCGTCGTGCAGCCGAAAGCCGTGGTGGTGCACCACGAAGGCGTCTCGAACGGCACCGACCTCAACTCCGGGGTGAAGAAGCACCAGGAGCTCAACCGCCAGGTGTTCGTCGAGAAGTGGGCCGACACGCTGCGCGCCGAGCACCTGCCGGAGGCCTCGCCGCGCAACCTGTGGCTGGCCCGGCAGCGCGGCAGCCGCGGTCATCACGGGTCGATCGTGCTGGTCAAGGACCACCAGGTGCCGCGCCCGGACTTCGACTCCGGGTCGGTGCGGATCTTCCGGGTGCTGCGGCAGCTCGTCGAGCTCGGCCACCGGGTGGTGTTCCTGCCCGGCAACCACGCGCCGCTGCAGCCCTACACCGAGGACCTGCAGCAGATCGGCGTGACCGTGCTGCCGCAGCCCGAGCTGCAGCAGGCGTTCCTGCACGAGGCCGGGTCGGAGATCTCGCTGGCGCTGCTGTCCCGGCCGCAGGTCGCGTGGAGCCTGGTGGAGGAGCTGCGCACCCGCGCGCCGCAGGCCGTCATCGCCTACGACACCGTCGACGTGCACTTCCTGCGCCTGGAGCGGGAGGCCGAGCTGGCCGAGCGCCAGGGCGAGACGGCCCGCGCGGAGGCGCTGCGCCGCAAGGCCTTCGCGTCGCAGCAGATGGAGCTGGGCCTCGCCCGCGCCTGCGACGTGACGCTGGTGGTCTCCGAGGCCGAGCGGACGCTGCTGGGCGAGCTGGTGCCCGACGCCGACGTGCGGGTGCTGTCCAACGTGCACGAGATCGACGACACCCCGGTGCACGTCGAGGGCCGCCGCGACGTGCTGTTCGTCGGCAGCTTCGACCACCCGCCGAACGTCGACGCCGCCCGCTGGGCCGCCCGCGAGATCATGCCGCTGGTGCGGGAGCGGTGCCCGGACGCGGTGCTGCACGTCATCGGCAGCAACCCGACCGACGAGGTCACGGCGCTGGCCGGTCCGGGCGTGGAGGTGCACGGCTGGGTCGAGTCGCTGGAGCCGCACTACGCGCGCGCCCGGGTCACCCTCGCGCCGCTGCGCTTCGGCGCGGGCGTGAAGGGCAAGGTCGGGGAGAGCCTCGCGGTGGGCGTTCCGGTCGTGGGCACCGGCGTCGCGGTGGAGGGCATGCACCTCAAGCCGGGTCAGGACGTGCTGGTCGCCGACGACGAGGCGGGGCTCGCCGACGCCGTGACCCGCCTCCTCACCGATGACGACACCTGGAGCGGTCTCGCCGCCTCGGGCCGCACCGCCGTCGAAGCCCAGTTCGGGCCCGAAGCCTCCCGGGCCGCGCTGGAATCCCTGCTGGACACCATCCCGCGCCCCTGACCCACTCGGGCCCCTGACCCACTCGGGCCCCTGACCCACTCGGGCCCATGACGACGAAGGCCGCCACCTCCGGTGAGGTGGCGGCCTTCGAGCACTGCCGGCGATCACTCGCGGATCGTCGGGGGAGTCTGGGTGAGCTGCTGGTCCAGGACCGCCTTGAAGGACTGCTGGGCCGCGTCCTTCTGCTCGGGCGCCCCGCTCACGTCGATGATCACCGCGTAGTTGTGCGCCACGTAGGCGGTCCGGAACGTCGCGCCCGTCGAGACGACCGAAACGCCCTGGTAGGACAGGTCCTCCACCTCGGACAAGCCCTGCTGCGCGGCCAGGTACTTGTCGACCACGGTCTTGGCGGCGTTGGCGTCGGGCATCTTCAGCGCGAGCAGCGTCGTCTTCGGCTGCACGCCGTCGGTGCCGTTGAACCAGCCCTCGACCAGGCCGTTCTGGAACGCGGTGTCGAGCACCGGCTTGGGCTGCAGCAACCCGCCCTTGGCGCCCTGCAGGTTCGGCAGGTCCAGCAGCCCGGACCACGGGTGCGCCGGGCCGTTCGCGGCGACCAGCACTTCCTGCGTGGTGGCCGGCGGGGCCTTGGCGACCGGCGGTTCCGGCAGTTGGGTCGTCGTCGGAGCGGGCGGCGGAGGCGCGGGCGCCGCGGTCTCGCGCTCGTCGGTGCTCCCGCCGCTGCCCGCGAAGTAGAAGACGACCGCGACGATCACCACGACCAGCAGCACCGCGCCGATGGACAGGCCCGCGATCAGCTTGCCCTTGCCGGGCTTGCCCGCCGACTCGAAGACCTCCGGGCCCTGCCGCATCCAGGACGCCTCGCCGGAATCGCCGGATCCGGGCAGGTCATCGCCCCACGGAGTGCCGGTGGTCTCCACCGGTCCCCAGCCCTGCGGACCCTGCTGCTGGCCGGTCCACGGCGGCTGCGACTGACCCCACTGCGGCGGCGGGGGAGCCTGCGGGTTCTGGGCCTGGGGGTTCTGGGCCTGGGGGGTTTGGGGGACGCTGACGATCTGGGTGCTGTTGGAGTCCGCGGGCGGCTGCTGCTGTTGCTGCTGGGCGAACGGGTTCTGGACGACCTGCGTCGCCTCCTCGCCGGTGCCCTGCTGCGGCTGCTGCTTGGCGGCGTCGCCCCAGCTGAACGCGGGCGGGAACGGGCTCTGCGGCTGCTGCTGGGCCGGCTGCTGCTGGGCCGGTTGCTGCTGGGGGAAACCCCCGGACGAGGGATCAGCCGGTGGGGTCGTGTCCTGCTGCGGGAACCCGTCGGGGTTCGACGGAGTCCCGCCCTGCGCCCTGCCCAGCACCGCGTCCCTGCGCTGTCGGTACTCCTCGGCGGAAATGCGTCCCGCCGCGAGCTCGGCGTCGAGGTTCTGCAACTCGTCTTGCCAGGTCACCGATAGCGCCCTTTCCGGATTTCCATGAACGCCGCTGCTGCGAACGAGGACATTCTGGCACCCGGCGACACGTTCGGGGTGCACCGGCCGAATAACGATCCGGTGCGCACCCCTGGTCCGGACGGGCGTCCGGGTTGTAAAGGGGCCCCGCCGCGCGGACGGCCCGGCTAGGCTACGCAGCGTTTGACGTCCGCTCCGGGCATGAATCGATGGGGTGATCCGGGTTGAGCGCTGCGCGCGTGGTGCACGCTCGCCCCGAGCTGTTCGCCGCCCCGAACCACGGCTTCGCCTGGATCCGCATGATCGGCGCGCTGCTGGTCATCTACGGTCACAGCTCGCCGCTGGTGGGCAGCGGGGAGCTGTTCCCGCCGGAGTGGCCGGTGCAGCCCGACGAGGGCGTGCTGATGGGCTTCTTCGCGCTCAGCGGGTTCCAGATCACCGAGAGCTGGATGCGCGACCCGCACGCGCTGCGCTTCGCGGTCAAGCGGGTGCTGCGGCTGTGGCCGCCGATGCTGACCGTGTCGGTCGGGATGGCCCTCGTGGTCGGCCCGATGATCACGACGCTGCCGCTCGGCGAGTACTTCCGCGCCCACGAGACCTGGGGTTACATCGTCAACAACGCGGGCCTGCTGACCCTGCGGCACGACCTGCCCGGCGTGTTCGAGAGCAACCCGTGGCCGGACGCGGTCAACGGCTCGCTGTGGACGCTGCCGATGGAGCTGCTGGCCTACGGCGGCCTGTTCGCGCTGCTCCTGCTGGGCACGGCGAGGAAGAACCTTCGCTGGCTGACGGTGCTCGCGCTGATCGGCCTGGTCGCCTGGGACCGGCACCTGGAGCAGATCCCAGGCGCGGAGTCCGCGGGCTCGCTGCTGAGCGTGCCGGTCGAGTCGCTGGTGGCGTTCCTGGTGGCCTTCGCGGCGGGCGTGCTGCTGAACCTCTACCGGATCCCGCTGTCCCCGCTGGCCGCGGGCGCGGGCCTGGTCGTGCTGGTCGTGATGGGCAACACCATCACGGCGTCGGCGTGGATGGCGTTCGCGGTCAGCTACGCGGTGATCGTGGCCGGGCACTTCTGGCCGGCGAAGCTGACGGTGCCGGGGGTGTGGGTCAACGGCAGCTACGGCGTCTACGTCTGGGGCTTCCCGGTCCAGCAGCTCCTCGCCCTGGCGGGCCTCCGCAACCAGTGGCTGATGCTGCTCTGCGCCGCCCCGATCGCCTACGTCCTCGGCACCCTGTCGTGGAAGTACGTCGAAGACCCCACGATGCGCCTCCGCCACCTCCTGACCCCGACGCCCACGACCCCGCCGGACCCGTCAGACGCCCCCACGGAAGTCCTCCACCCGGAACCGGCCCCCAGAGCGCCTTCCCGGCCCCAGGGCGACGAGGTTTTCATGAAAACCTCCCCACCCCCACCTCCCGAACGGGACCGTTCGTCGGGGGAAGTTTTCATGAAAACCTCCTCCCCCTCAGGACCCCGTCCCCGAGGGGAACGTCCCCCGAGAACGTCCCCACCTGCGGGTAACGGGGTTCCGAGCGACGTACCCGGGACTTCCACCCCGTCTCCCGGTGATCGTGGGGGTGGGGAGGTTTTCATGAGAACTTCCCCCGTCCCTCGACGGCCCGCGCCCAGGCGGATGCCGGAGCAGTCACCGCTGTCGCGGCGGTTGTCCGGGGAGATCGACGAGCCCGAGGAGCCGCCGCGCGGCAGGCACGCGCGACCTCCGGAGCCCGGGCGTCACGGCGATCCCACTCGGCTGGATCGCCGTTGACCACGGCGTAGGCTGGGTTCATGTTCGGTGCGAAGCTGAAGATGATCGACCCGTCGTCGGCGCTGCCGGGCCGGGACTCGGCGCTGCCGGTGGACGAGCACCACGCCGTGTTCCCGGATCGCCGAATCGTGCCGCCGTTCCCGGAGGGCATGGCCACCGCCGTGGTCGGCATGGGCTGCTTCTGGGGTGCCGAGCGCGTGTTCTGGCAGACCGAGGGCGTGTGGAGCACCGCCGTCGGCTACGCGGGCGGGTACACGCCGAACCCCACCTACGAAGAGGTCTGCTCCGGGCTGACCGGTCACACCGAGGCCGTCCTGGTCGTCTTCGACCCGAAGAGGATCAGCTTCCCGCAGGTCCTCAAGGCGTTCTGGGAGAACCACGACCCCACGCAGGGCATGCGCCAGGGCAACGACATGGGCACCCAGTACCGCTCGGCGATCTACTACGCCGACGAGCAGCAGAAGGCCGAGGCGGAAGCGAGCCGCGAGGCCTTCCAGCAGGCCCTGACCGCGGCGGGCAAGGGCGAGATCACCACCGAGATCGCTCCGCTGCGGGACTTCTTCTACGCCGAGACCTACCACCAGCAGTACCTCTCGGACGCCAAGAACCCCAACGGCTACTGCGGCCTCGGAGGCACCGGGGTCTCCTGCCCCGTCGGCCTCGGAGTCCAGAGCTGACCCACCCCCGGAGAGCGCGGGACGCGGTGCAGCGGGGGCGCGAAGCGTCACCAGGGGACAGTTTTTCCTCGAATCACCCATGATCAATGTCCGTTTTGCCCGGACAATTCGAGGAAAAACTGTCCCCTGCCCACACCTCCGCAGCAGAACCCGCCCAACCCAAAAGCGAGAGGCCCGAGGTGGTTACCTCGGGCCTCTCGCTGCGAGCGGATGACGGGACTCGAACCCGCGACCCTCACCTTGGCAAGGTGATGCGCTACCAGCTGCGCTACATCCGCATCTTCATCGCCTCCCGGTGACTTCCGCCCCCGGTGGGCTGTTGGTGAATACTTTAGCCCATGGTTCGCGGGTCGTTCACCGGGGGTCCCCTCAGCCGATCGCGCGGGTCGGGGTGAGCCGGAGCAGCACTCGGTTCTCCCTGCGCATGGCTTCGCGGTAGGAGTCCCAGTCGTCGTGCTCGCCGGAGATCGCGCGGTAGTACTCCTCCAGCGGCGCCAGCGCGTCGGGCAGTTCGACGATCTCGACGCTCGCGTCGAGCTGGAACCAGCGCCCGAAGAACTCGTCCGGCAGCACGCACAGCCACGCGCGCGGATCGCGCCGCAGGTTGCGGACCTTGCCCGAGCCCGACCGGGTGCTGATCACCACCCGGTCCTCGGTGTCGAGGGCCGCCAGGACCGGCGTCATCAGCGGTGTTGCGTCGTCGCGCAGCGTTCCCAGCACGGCGCGGTGCTGGGTGCGGATCAGCTCGCGGGCCTCGTCGACGTCCATCGAGCACCTCCCGAAGTCGGTCTGCGGAGAAGCGTAGTGGTTCAGGTGGGTTGTTTCCGGGTTCGAGGGTTGGCCGGACGACTCCGCATGATCGACAATGAGGTGGTGAACACGCACCGCTCCGTGTGCGGAGCCGGTACCGTGAGATCACGCTCGGTGACGGGTGTTCGTGAGTTGGCGATCGAGACCAGCCCGGGTGGGCGGGGAGGCGACGATGAACCGGGTGGTGCGGGGCTCCGACGGCCGCGAGTGGACGATCAGGGCGAACCTGGAGTGGTCCAACCCGATCGTGGTGGACGAGTTCGAGCACGACGTCAACGGCGGCAACGCGCCGGCGATCGTGGTGGGAGCCGCGCTCGCGGCCCTGGTGGTGGTGTTCGTCGCCTGGACGCCCGCCGAGGTGATCATCCCGGCCTGGCTGATCCTGGTGTTCGTGGCCGCGATCCTGTTCTTCCCGGTCCGCTGGGTGCTGCACCGCCCGTGGACGCTCACCGCGTCCACCCCGGGTGACGCCGATGAGAACCCGCCGGAGACCTGGGTGGGCGTCGTCCGCGGCTTCATCGAGGTCCGCACCGAGGTCTCGCAGGTCGCCCGCCACATCGAGCTCTACGCCGAACCCGACATGAACGGGCGGCTTCAACCCACCGAGTAGGGCCGTTCCTGGGGCACACTGGCGGTGTGCCGGAACTTCCCGAGGTGGAGGCGTTGGCCCAGCACCTCCGCGACCACGCCGTGGGGCGGACGGTCGCGCGCGTGGACGTCGCCTCGATGAGCGTCCTCAAGACCGCCGACCCGCCCTTCACAGCGCTGCACGGCCGCGAGGTCACCGGTGCCACCAGGCACGGCAAGTACCTCGACCTGGTCTGCGGCGACGCGGACCGGGGGGATCTGCACCTGGTCGCCCACCTGGCCCGCGCCGGCTGGCTGCGCTGGTCGGACAAGCTCGCCGCGACGCCGCCGAAGCCGGGGCGCGGGCCGATCTCGCTGCGCGTGCACCTCGGCGGCGTCGGCTTCGACCTGACCGAGGCAGGCACCCAGAAGAGCCTCGCCGCCTGGATCGTCGAGGACCCGGAGCAGGTGCCGGGGATCGCCAGGCTCGGCCCGGACGCCCTGGAGCTCGACGCCGACCGGCTCGCGGCGCTGCTGGACGGGCGGACCGAGCGGATCAAGACGGTGCTCACCGAGCAGTCCACGATCGCGGGGATCGGCAACGCCTACTCGGATGAGATCCTGCACGCCGCCAAGCTCTCCCCGTTCGCCACGGCGGGCAAGCTCGACGAGGCCGCGGTGACCCGGTTGCACGGCTGCGTCCAGGAGATCCTGCGCGACGCGGTGGAGCGCTCGCTGTGCCAGGACGCCGCGCGGCTCAAGGCCGAGAAGCGGTCGGGTCTGCGGGTGCACGGGCGCGCCGGTTTGCCGTGCCCGGTGTGCGGTGACACGGTGCGGGAGGTCTCCTTCGCGGACCGGTCGATGCAGTACTGCCCGACGTGCCAGACGGGCGGGAAGCGGCTGGCGGATCGCAGGATGTCCCGCTTGCTGAAGTGACCGCCCGCTGAAATTGCCTGCGCTGGAGTTGTCCCCAGGTTGTGGACAACTCGTGGGGTTGTGCACAGGTGGGTTACGGCGAACGGGCGAACGGATTCCGCTGGATAGAAGGAACCCTGACCGTTCACCGACGGAAACCTCGCACTGGCCGTAGCCGCCTTGATTCGGAGTGTGCGACTCGGGCAGATTGATGTTGTGGCGCAGTTGTTGACAGAGCGGACGGTCCTGACCACGCTCGCGGCGCTCGCCGTGCTGGGCATGTTCGTTCTGCTGTGCCGGGCACGTCGGGTGAGCACCTCGGTGGAGGACGCCACGCTGGCGGCTCTGCACCGGGTGACCAGCGCGGCGCCCTACCTGCGCGAGGGCCTCAACCAGGAGTCGGCCGACAAGACCGGCCCGCACCTCCGCGAGCTGCTGGCCTGCGTCGCCGTCGGCATCGTCGACGCCGACGGAACCCTGCTGACCTGGGACGGCGAGGCCAACCACCACTACGCCGACCTGCGCACCAAGATCGAGCAGGTGCTGCGCACCGGCAAGCGCGACTTCCTCGACCACGGCGACGTGGTCTGCGAGCAGCGGCCCTGCCCCATGCGGCACGCGGCCGTGGTCCCGCTGGAGGTCGAGGGCCAGGTCCGGGGCGTGCTGACGGTGATCGCCGGGGGAGACCGCAAGCGGCTCCTGAGGGCGGCCGCCGAGGTCGCCCACCACGTCTCGACCCAGCTCGAACTCGCCGAGCTGCAGGAGTCCAAGGAACGCCTGGCCCAGGCCGAGGTGCGCGCGCTGCGGGCCCAGATCTCCCCGCACTTCATCTACAACGCGCTGAACACGATCTCCTCGCTGATCCGCACCGACCCGGAGCACGCGCGGGACCTGCTGCAGGAGTTCGCCGACTTCACCCGCTACTCGTTCCGCAACAGCGGCCTCTACACGACGCTGGCCGACGAGATCCGCAACATCGACCGCTACCTGACGCTGGAGAGCGCCCGGTTCGGCCCGGACCGGCTCAACGTGCAGCTCAAGATCGCCCCCGAGGTGCTGCCGGTCGTCGTGCCGTTCCTGGCGCTGCAGCCGCTGGTGGAGAACGCGGTCCGGCACGGGCTGGCCAACAAGCCCGGCGGCGGCACCGTCTCGGTCACCGCCGAGGACAACGGCTCCGAGGCGCTGATCAGCGTCGACGACGACGGCATCGGGATGGACCCGGAGCTGCTCGACGCCGAGCTCGCCAACGCGCACCTCACCGGCGCGCACGTCGGGCTCGGCAACATCAACAACCGGATGCGCGCCACCTTCGGCAACGACTACGGGCTGGTCGTGGAGACCGAGAAGGGCGCGGGCATGAAGGTCATCATGCGGGTGCCCAAGTTCGCCCCGGGCGTGCGGCCCGAACCGCTGGCCACCGTGGAGGAGCCGAGCGTGGGCTTGGCCGCCGGACCCGCCGCCGGCCGGTAACGTCGAGGTATGGACGAGAAGGCACCGCAGAAGTTCGTCGACGTGGTCACGGCCAAGCTGCCCAAGGAGCTGACCGAGAAGTTCACCGGCAAGCTGCCGGGCGTGTCCGAGCGCGGCCCGGTCGTGGCGGTGGTCAAGCTGCACGGCGTCATCACGCCGCAGCCGTCGCCGATGGGGCGGCCCTCGATCTCGCTGCAGACCGTGGACTCGGCGCTCACCCGCGCGTTCTCCCACGACCGGCTCAGCGCCGTGGTGGTGTCGATCAACTCGCCCGGTGGTGCGCCCACCCAGTCGGCGCTGGTCGCCGACCGGATTCGCGGCCTGGCCCAGGAGAAGGGCGTTCCGGTGCTGGCGTACTGCGAGGACGTCGCGGCCTCCGGCGGCTACTGGCTGGCCTGCGCCGCCGACGAGATCTACGCGCACCAGACCTCGATGGTCGGTTCGGTCGGCGTGGTCAGCTCCAGCTTCGGCATGACCGGTCTGCTGGACAAGATCGGCGTCGAGCGCCGCGTCTACACCGCGGGTGAGAACAAGGTGCGGCTCGACCCGTTCCGGCCGGAGAAGGCCGAGGACGTGGAGTGGCTGCGCGGGATGCAGGACGAGTTGCACGGCCAGTTCACCGACTGGGTGCGCGAGCGACGCGGCGAGAAGCTCAAGGGCGACGAGGGCGAGCTGTTCTCCGGCGAGGTCTGGACCGGCGCGAAAGCCGCTGAACTGGGCCTGATCGACGGCGTCGGCACGCTGCGCGAGATCATCGAGCGCAAGTACCCGGACGCCCACGTGCAGACCGTCGAGGGCCGCAAACCGCTGCTCGCGCGGCTGGGGATGTCCTCGGGCGTGTCCCGGAACCCCGTGGCCAACCTGATTTCCGGGCTCGACGCCCTGGAACACCGCGCCATGTGGGATCGTTTCGGTCTGTGAGCCTCGCGCTTCGCGGTCCCCGCCGGATCTCGCGGCGGGGACCGTTTTGCGTGGAATTCCGGTGGAAAAGGGTCCGGTTCGCCGACTACAGCCTGGAGCGGTCAGACCAGATCTCTGATCCATTCGGGCGAAATTCGGCTTCGCGGAGCTGAAATTCGCCACCGCCCCCTCGTGAAGAACCCTCGTGCTGCGCTAACAACTAGGGTTCGCGCCCATTTTCGCGAACCGGTGCGGGAGGCACCGAAGGGGAAGAACGGGACATGGACAGTGCGCCGAAGGCGCGGCACGATATGGCGTTGCATTGAGTACACGTGAGAATCCCGCGGGCCTCGTCGTCCTTGCCGTCGACGACGAGCGGGCCGGACTTGACGAGATGAAGTTCCTGCTCGGCAGCAATCCTCGCGTCGGCAGAGTGCTGACCGCGTTCGACGCCGCCGAGGCGCTGCGCGTGCTGCGCAGCGACGATCCGGAGCTGGTCGGCCGCAAGGACGAAGACCAGTCCATTGTGGACGCGGTTTTCGCGGACGTGTCGATGCCGGGCCTGTCGGGCATGGAACTGGCCCGAGTGCTCACCGCGTTCCGCAACCCGCCCGCGCTGGTGTTCATCACCGGGCACGAGGAGAACGCGCTGGAGGCCTTCGAGGTCGGGGCGCTGGACTACATCATGAAGCCGGCCAACGCCGACCGCGTCGACCGGGCGCTGCGCGGCATCGAGAAGAACAAGCAGCAGGCCGGTCAGAGCAACGGCGGCCCGAAACCCCTGGAAGCGCCCGCGGCCGACGACGACGAGGTCATCCCGGTCGAGCTCGCGGGCACCACGCGGATGATCCCGCGCAAGGAGGTCCGCTGGGTCGAGGCGCAGGGCGACTACGCCCGGCTGCACACCACCGAGGGCTCGCACCTGGTGCGGATCCCGCTGGCGCAGCTGGAGGAGCGCTGGGGCGAGGCCGGGTTCCTGCGCATCCACCGGTCCTTCCTGGTCTCGCTGGCGCTGGTCACCGAGCTGCGGATGTCCTCGTCCGGGTACTCGGTGGTGCTCGGCGGCGGACCGCCCAAGGAGCTCCCGGTGTCCCGGCGCCACACCCGCGAGCTCAAGGACCGCCTGGTCAAGGCGCCGCGCGACAACTGGGGCCAGCAGTGAGCGAGGTGGCATGAGCCCGGAGAGCTTCGACGTCCGCGCCAGGCTCGGGGAGTTCTCACCCCGGCCGCGGCGCAAGCGCGTCGTGCTCGCCGACCGGCGCGGACCGCACGTCCCGCGCGTGCGCGTCGAGGTCGAGGAGCAGACCGGAGCTCTCGAAGGCCTCGTCCGCGACCTGGTCGAGAAGCAGCTCCGCGTCGCGCTCCTGCTCTCCGGCACCGTCGCGCTGGTGCTGTTCGGGCTGCCGCTGGCGTTCTGGCTGGCACCGACCCTCGGCGACGTCGAGCTCTTCGGCCTCCGCCTCCCGTGGCTGCTCCTCGGAGTTCTGGCCTACCCGTTCCTGGTGGTCATCGGTCTGCTCTACAACCGCAAGGCCGAACGCAACGAAGAGGACTTCCTGGGAATGCTGGAGGAGTAGGGCCTGAGTCGTCACCGGCCGACGCATGAGAACCCGCGGCGGTGCCGGTGTCTCAGGTGGTCAAGGAGAAAGCGCCTGCGGCGCTTATCGACGGTTGTTTCGGGTCGACCGGCTGCTCTGCGTAAGGTGGGTGCGACTCTTCGGCACCAGGGCGGCTGGGTGAGATGTTGGCGAACTTGTGGTCCTTGGGCGGCGTCGCGCTGATCGTCGTCGCGACGCTGGGCATCGGCCTGTGGGGCTCGCGCTCGGCTCGGACCACCGATTTCTCCGCCGCCCGCAAGCCGGTTCGGGAAGAGCGCAACGCGGCGGCCATCTCCGGCGAGTACCTGTCGGCCGCGTCGTTCCTGGGCGTGGCGGGTCTAATCGTGAAGGACGGCGTCGACGCGCTCTGGTACCCGATCGGTTTCGCCGCCGGTTACCTGGCGCTGATGCTGTTCGTGGTCGCCCCGATGCGCCGCTCCGGCGCCTACACGATGCCGGACTTCGTCGAGGCGCGGCTGAACTCGCTGAACCTGCGCTCGCTGTCGACCGTGGTCGTGGTCGTGATCGGCTGGCTGTACCTGGTGCCGCAGCTGCAGGCGGCCGGGATGACGCTGGCCGCCGTCATCGGATTCCGGTACGAGGCGGGGATTCTCGTGGTCGCGCTGATCGTGCACATCAGCGTGGTCAGCGGAGCGCTGCGCGCGGTGACGCTGGTGCAGGCCTTCCAGTACTGGGTGAAGCTGTTCGCGATCACCCTGCCCGCGTTCGCGCTGCTGGTGGTGTTCCTGGTCAGCGGTCAGCGCCAGGCGCTGGACGAGCCGACCACGCCGTTCTTCCAGCAGGACACCGCGGTCCGGGTCGAGACCGACGTGACGCTGCGGGTCAGCGAACCGGTCTGGCTGACCTCCTCGGAGGAAGCAGGCCAGGAGGGTGCCGTCTACCTGCAGCCCGGCGAGTACCCGGTCCGCGCGGGCAACGAGCTGCGGTTCCCGGCGGGCGCGGCGGTGCCGGTGGTGACCGGGTCGGTGCCGGACAACGCGAGCTGGCTGCGCCCCGAGCAGGAGGGCCTGCCGGGAGTGCTGGAGACCTACTCGGTGCTGATCGCGACGTTCCTGGGCACGATGGGCCTGCCGCACGTGCTGGCCCGCTTCTACGCGAACCCGTCGGGTTCGGGCGCCCGCCGGACCGCGCTGTACGTGCTGGGCATGCTGGGCGCGTTCTACCTGTTCCCGACGATCTTCGGGTTGCTGTCCCGGCTGTACGTGCCGCAACTGCTGGTCACCGGCCGGACCGACGCCGCGGTGCTGCTGCTGCCGAACGCGATGCTGGGCACCTGGGTCGGTGGCGTGCTGGCCGCGATCACCGCGGCGGGCGCGTTCGCGGCGTTCCTGTCCACCTCGTCGGGTCTGGTGATGAGCCTGGCCGGGGTGCTGTCCTCGCGGGACGTGCTGTGGGGCCGGAGCATGCGGTTCCGCGCGGCGGCGGTGCTGTCCTGCGCCGTCCCGGTGGTGCTGGCGCTGGCGGTGCACGACGACGACATCGCGCACAGCGTGGGGCTGGCGTTCGCGATGGCGGCCTCGACGTTCTGCCCGGTGCTGATCCTGGGGATCTGGTGGCGCGGGCTGACCGCGGCCGGCGCGGCGTGCGGCATGCTCACCGGCGGGTCGCTGGTGCTCGTCGCGGCGCTGGCCTCGCGGTTCGTCGGTCCGCACGGGGTGTGGGGCGAGCTGCTCGGGCAGCCCGCGCTGATCACCGTGCCGCTGGCGTTCGCGGTGACCTACCTGGTCAGCGTGGCCACCCGGAGCCGGGTTCCGGGTGGGGTCTCGCGGCTGATGCTGCGGCTGCACGCGCCGGACCGGCTGGGCTTCGTCGACAGCAGGCCGGTGGCCGAGCAGACGCCCCGCCAGGGCCGCCACGAGCGCTGACGACCGCGCGGACGCTACCGCTGAACGGGTAATTGGCTTCGCAATCGACTACTTTGCGTCGACAATTCGAGCTGATCAATCGTCCGTTCGTATGAAAAGCTTCTCAATCGACGCAATTCGTAGGATGCTGTTGAGGCGTCAAGCTTCACTCGATCGTTAGCAGGCGTACTCCCAACGGACCTACCCACCGGCACGTCGGATTCCGTAGCGTTCCGGCGTTGTGTGATTCAGGCTCACGCTTGCCGATTGCGCGAGAGTGGGCCTTTCTTTGTGGAAGGAGAGCCGTGAGCGCCACGGACCAAAACGGGTCCGGGTCCGGTATTGACGCCGAAACCTGGGCCGCTGCGCAAAGCAGTCCCGAATTCGCCCAACTGCGCAAGCGACTGCGCAACTTCGTCTTCCCGGTATCGGCGTTGTTCCTGGTCTGGTACCTGGTGTACGTGCTGCTCGCCGACTACGCGCACGGATTCATGAGCATCAAACTCGTCGGCAACATCAACGTCGGTCTGGTGCTCGGCTTGCTTCAGTTCGTGTCCACATTCGTGATCACGACCTGGTACGTCCGCTACGCCAACAAGAATCTGGACCCGGTCGCCGAACAGATCCGCGAAAACGTCGAGGGAGGCGGGAAGTGAGCTCGATGCAGGCAATTTCCGCCGCCCAGCCGCTCGCTCAGGAAGCGCACGGCGGCAACTCGCTGCTGAACATCGGCATTTTCGCGATCTTCGTCGCGGTCACGATGGTCATCGTGTTCCGGGCCAGCCGGAACACCAAGACCGCGTCGGACTACTACGCCGCCGGGCACGCCTTCAGCGGGCCGCAGAACGGCATCGCGATCTCCGGTGACTACCTGTCGGCGGCGTCGTTCCTCGGCATCGCCGGGGCCATCGCGGTCAACGGCTACGACGGCTTCCTCTACTCCATCGGCTTCCTGGTGGCCTGGCTGGTGGCTCTGCTGCTGGTCGCCGAGCTGCTGCGGAACACCGGCCGCTACACGATGGGCGACGTGCTCAGCTTCCGGATGCGCGAGCGTCCGGTGCGCACGGCGGCCTCGCTGTCGACGCTGGTGGTGAGCTTCTTCTACCTGCTCGCGCAGATGGCCGGTGCCGGCGGCCTGATCGCGCTGCTGCTGGGCATCACCGACAAGGGCGGCCAGGCGATCGTGATCGCCGTGGTCGGCGCGCTGATGATCCTCTACGTCCTGGTCGGCGGCATGCGCGGCACGACCTGGGTGCAGATCATCAAGGCGGCGCTGCTGATCGCCGGTGCCTTCGTGATGACCGTGTGGGTGCTGGGCCTGTACGGGTTCAACCTCTCGGCGCTGCTCGGTCACGCGGCCGACGTCGCCGGTGACAAGGTGCTCAACCCGGGCGCGCAGTACGGCAAGACCGAGACCAGCAAGCTGGACTTCATCTCGCTCGGCATCGCCCTGGTGCTGGGCACCGCGGGTCTGCCGCACGTGCTGATGCGCTTCTACACCGTGCCCACGGCCAAGGAGGCGCGTCGCTCGGTGGTCTGGGCGATCTGGCTGATCGGCCTGTTCTACCTGTTCACGCTGGTGCTGGGCTACGGCGCCGGTGCGATGGTCGGCCCCGACGCGATCAAGGACGCGCCGGGCGGGGTGAACTCGGCGGCGCCGCTGCTGGCCTCCCACCTGGGCGGTCCGCTGCTGCTCGGCTTCATCTCCGCGGTCGCCTTCGCGACGATCCTGGCGGTGGTGGCCGGTCTGACGATCACGGCCTCGGCCTCGTTCGCGCACGACATCTACGCGAACGTGATCAAGAAGGGCAAGGTCGACGACAAGCAGCAGGAGGTCAAGGTCGCGCGGATCACGGCGCTGGTCATCGGTGTCGTGTCGATCCTCGGCGGTATCGCGGCCAACGGGCAGAACGTGGCCTTCCTGGTCGCGCTGGCCTTCGCCGTCGCCGCCTCGGCGAACCTGCCGACGCTGCTGTACTCGCTGTTCTGGAAGCGGTTCAACACCACGGGTGCGCTGTTCAGCATCTACGGCGGTCTGGTGATCACCATCGTGCTGATCATCTTCTCGCCCGCGGTGTCGGGCGACGACGAGGCGATGTTCCCGGCGCTGGACTTCGCGCTGTTCCCGCTGAAGAACCCGGGTCTGGTGTCGATCCCGCTGTCGTTCCTGCTCGGCTACATCGGCACCAAGCTGAGCAAGGACGAGAACGGCGGCACGAAGTACGCGGAGATGGAGGTCCGCTCCCTCACCGGAGCGGGCTCGGAGAAGGCGGTCCAGCACTGACCTGATCCCAACCGCAGAGCGCCCCGGACCCCTCGGTCCGGGGCGCTTCTCGCTGCGGTGGGGACAGTTTTAGCCATAACTACCCGGACAAAACGGACATTGATCATGGGTGATTATGGCTAAAACTGTCCCCACCCTCACCCCGATGACACGGCGGTCGTGGCAGCATCGGGGCGTGACTACTCCTCCTCCTGGACAGGTGCCCGGCGTCGAGCCGGAGGAACTGCCCGAGAAGCTGCCCGAGGGCAGCGTGCTGCTGGACGTCCGCGAGGACGACGAGTGGCAGGCCGGCCACGCCCCCGAAGCCGTGCACATCCCGATGAGCAAGCTCGTGGAGCGCCTCGACGACATCCCCGAGGCCGACCAGGTCTACGTGGTGTGCCGCTCCGGCGGCCGCTCGGCCAAGGTCACCGCGTACCTCAACGCCAACGGCTGGGACGCGGTCAACGTCGAGCGCGGCATGAACGGCTGGTCGGCCATCGGCCGCCCGCTGGTGGCCGCCGACGGCGACCCGTACGTGCTGTGACCGGGCAGCCCCAGCCGGACCGGGTGGAGTGGGTGGCCACTCCGCCCGGCGGACCGCGCCGCACCCGGCCGCCCCGGCGGCCGCGGCCCTACGCCGGTCCGCCGTCCTACCCGGCACCGCCGCGCTGGGGCTTCCCGCTGCTCGCCTGGCGCTGGCCGCTGGCGCTGCCCACGCACGACCGCGTCGACCACGACGAACGCGCCGGCGCCACCGCGGCCACCGCCATCGCGGCGCTGTGGGTGACCGCGGGCGTCGCCGCCCTGGCGACCGTCGCCGAGGTGTGGCGGTACGTGTTGCTGCTGCTCAGCAGGGGTGAGGCGCTGTCGCGCACGGTGCTGGCGATCTCGGACGCGCTGGTGGGCACCACCGGCGTGATCCTGGTGCTGATGGGCGTGCTGACCGGCGTGTTCACCGTGCTGTGGGGGCTGCGCGCGCGGGCCGCCGCGGCCGAGCGGATCGGCGTCCGCCCCGCCCGGCCGGACTGGCAGGTCGTGGCCGGGGTGCTGGTCCCGGGCCTGAACGCGCTGGTCCCGGGATCGGCGATGGCCGAGCTGGAGCACTGCCTGCTCGTCGCCGAGGGAGACCGGGACCGGGGCGCGCGTCCGTCGCCGAGCCTGCGCGTCCGGTTCTGGTGGGCGCTGTGGGCGGCGACGGTGCTGGTCGGCCTGCTCACCTTCGGCTGGACCTTCCGCGACGGAGTGCAGGCGCTCGCCGACGGCGTCGTGCTGCACGCGGTCAACAACGCGCTGGTCGCGGTGCTGGCGGTGGTGACGGCGCGGCTCATCGACCACCTCATGCGCCTGCTGCTGCCGCCCGACCCGACCGAGCTGAGCCTGCTGCGGGTGCACGCGGTCCGCGCGGCCCCGCCGCCGGAGCGCGCGCCGCGCCCGGGCACGGCTCCCCGCTGACGGGCCCGGAGCTGAGGGGCCCGGAGTTGGGGGGCCCGGAGTTGGGGCGGAGCAGAATCGGTCACACGTGACGGCACGGACAGCGCCGGTTCCGGATACTGGAGGGGTGGCGGAGATTCCTGAGGTCGTCGCGCATCGGGGCGCCTCGGCGCACCGCGCCGAGCACACCCGGTCCGCCTACGAGCTGGCGCTCGAACAGGGCGCGGACGCGCTGGAGTGCGACGTCCGCGTGACCCGCGACGGCCACCTGGTCTGCGTCCACGACCGCCGCATCGACCGGACCTCCAACGGCCGGGGCGTGGTCAGCGCGCTGACGGTGGCCGCGATGGCCGAGATCGACTTCGGCCGCACGGCCGCCGAGTACGGCGTGCTCACCCTGGACGAGCTGCTCGGCATGGTGCGCGCGAGCCCGCGCCGGACGCGGCTGTTCGTCGAGACGAAGCACCCGGTCCGCTACGGCGGACTGGTGGAGCAGAAGCTGGTCGCCCTGCTGGCCAGGCACGGCCTGGCCGCGCCCGCCGACCCGGCGGACTCGCCGGTGTTCATGATGTCGTTCTCGCCCGCCGCCGTCCGCCGCTTCAAGGAGGCCGCGCCCGCCGTGCCGACGGTCCTGCTGTTCTCCCGCTTCACCGGCGTCCGCCGGGGCGGCGTGCTACCGCCGTGGGCGGACCTGGCCGGACCGGACGTGCGGCTGCTGCGCGAGGACCCGGGTTTCGCGGCGCGCGCCGCCGCGCTGGGCCGGGACACCTACTGCTGGACGGTCGACGCGCCCGCCGACATCGACCTGTGCCGGAGCGCCGGGGTGCGCTACCTGGCGACCAATTCGCCGGAGGCGACCCGCCTCCACCTGGCTGATCCCGATTCCTCCCGATTCGGTAGCGTCGCGCTGTAGTCACCGCCAGCGATTGGATCAGCCGTGTCGAAGCGAGCCGCGACCAAGCCAGCCCAGCCCGAAGGCGCCGTCGGTCCCCGCCAGCCCTGCCCGTGCGGATCGGGCAAGCGCTACAAGGCCTGCCACGGCAAGGCCGGTGGTGCCGCGGACGTGATCGTGACCCGGCCGTTCGAGGGCCTGGCCGCCGAGTGCGAGCTGGTCGCGCTGCGCGAGTTCGTCCCGTCGGCGACGGCGGCGCTGCCGATGCGCGACGGATCGGCGATCACCCTGGCCACGGTGCTGCCGATGGCGGCAGCCGCGCTGCACCGCAACGACGGCACCCGGTTCGTGGGCCTGCAGGTGCAGACGCACTCCGGTGACATCAGCCGCGACCTGGCCCGCGCGGTCGAGTGGGTGCAGGAGGCCGGCGAGGGCCAGTCGCTGTCGGTCGTCGGTCCCGAGACCGCCGAGGCCGGCACCGTTCCGGTCCGCCTGCAGGACCTGATCGACACCGATGCCGCTCTCGACGTCGAGCTGCACACCGATTTCGCCTGGTGGCTGCCCGAGGACGTGGACCCGACGGGCGAGGTCGCCCTGTCGCTGGAGCGCGCGAACGCCGCGATCATGCCCACTGACCGCCTCCGCGGCGAGGGCGTGACCTCGGCGTACTGGGTGGACGCGGGCGAGAAGGCGCACCTGCGCTGGGTCCGACCGGAACCGGAGGAGCAGCTGCTGGCCGCGCTGGCCCGGCTCTCGGCCCGCGGCGAGCTGGCCCTGGGCGAGGAGAGCCGGTACGCGGGTTCGTTCCGCGCGCACGGCCTGCTCGTCCCGGTCTGGGACCTCGACCGCGAACTGCACGCCCGCGAGTGGGACGAGCCCGCGGCAGCCCTCGGCTCCCGCCTCGACGAAGCCCTCGCCTCCCTGGACAGCGAGCCCCTGACCAGCACGGAGCGCCGCGCCAGGGACGGACTACGAGGCCGCCAGATCACCATCCGCTGACCGACCGTCAGGCAAGCGACGGAGTCGCTTTCTCTTTCACCACCTGAGCAGCCCGCACCGCCGGGGGTTCTGAGCGGCTTCGTGGCGAGCACGTCGTGACGCCGTGTATTGGACATACATCAGGAGCGACGCGCGGAGTCCACGGAGCCGCTCAGGTTCCCCTACCCGCACCGCCATGCAAGGTGACCACTTGCTCCGTTCGGGTGATCTCGGTTGCGTTGGGCAACGAAGTGGCGCGGTGGTGCGTATCCCTCCACAGTGGTACCCGGTGTCGAGGGGGTGGAGGGGTGACCGCGCACTCGCCTGCCGTGCCGGCCGCCGCTGAGGCGTCGGGACTACCTGTGGGGCAGGCGCGCCGGGGGGACATGGCTGCGACAGAAGACGACTTCGCCGATTTCGTCCGGGTGGCTCTGCCTGGGCTGATGCGGTACGGCCATGCCCTCACCGGCAACCCGCACGACGCCGCGGACCTGGTGCAGACGGTGCTGGAGAAGGTCGGCTCGCGCTGGAGCAAGATCAGCCGCACGACCGAGGACCCCACGGCCTACGTGCGCAAGGCGATGGCGAACGCGCACATCAGCCGCTGGCGCCGGACCCGCCGCGAGACGCTGCTGGCCGAGTTCCCGGACGTGCCCGCGATCCCGCAGCAGGACCGCTTGGAGAACGAGCCGGTGTGGCAGGCGTTGCGTGATCTGCCGCCGAGGCAACGCGCGGTGGTCGTGCTGCGTTACTACGAAGGTCTTTCCGAACTGGAGATCGCCGAGACCCTCGGCGTCAGCTGCGGAACCGTGAAGAGCCAGGCGAGCAAGGCGCTCACGTCCTTGCGGAAGCGGCTCGGCGAGACCGTCGAGGGAGGTGACGCGTGATGGATCTGGACGACGAGCTGCAGCGCCTGCTGCGCGACGACCGGCTGGACGTCCCGGTCCGCACCGGCGCGGAGTGGTCGCTGGTGGCCGCCGCGCGTCGCCGACGTCAGCGCAACTCGATGCTGGCCGCGACCGGTGTCGCGCTCGGGGCGGTGCTGCTGGTGGGCGGGGGAGTCGCGATGGTCAGCCACGAGCAGGGGCCGCTGCCGCCCGCGCGGCCGCCGGTGACCCAGCAGCCGGGAGGTCCGCAGGTCCCGCCGCCGCTGCCGTCGAGCGGATCGCTCGTGCCGCCGCCGACGGGTCACCTCCCGCCACCGTCGTCACCGGACACCCGCCGGCAGCAGACCGGTCCTTCCGAGCCGGAGCCCTCGATCAGCGAGTCGCACGACCCGTCGATCCTGCGCACCGGCCCGTCGGAGACCGCCGACCCGGAAACCTCGCAGCAGCAACCGGATCCGGAGACCTCGCAGCAGCAACCGCAGGAACCGCAGCAACCGGGCCCGTCGGAGCAGAGCCCGCCCAGCGAAATGCAGATCACCCCGAGCGGCTGAGCCGCTCGGGGTGATCCGCCCGGGTTCCCGGGTTTTCGTCGAGCTCCGGGTTACAGCGCGCCGCCGGCCGCCTTGGGGGCGGTCGGGTCCGAGCCATCGTCGCCGACCTGCTCGCGGGCGAGGAAGGCCTCGACGTCGAAGAGGTTGCCCTTGGAGCGGTCCACGACGTTGAGCAGGGTGGACATCGAGGAGACCTCCTCGACCTGCTCCTTGAGGAACCACTGCATGAACTGCTCGCCGATGTAGTCGCCCTCCTCGCGGGCGGTCCTGGCCAGCGTCTCGATCTCGCGGGTCACCTCGCGCTCCTGCTCCAGGGCGAGCGCGATCAGCTCCCGGGTCTCGGAGAAGTCGTTGCGGACCTGCTCGATGGCCGGGATCTGCGGCGTGATGCTGTTGTCCATGAGGTACTGGACGATCATCATCGCGTGGTTCCGCTCTTCCAGCGCCTGCTGGTAGAAGTGCGAGGCCAGCCGCGGCAGATCGTTGTCGTCGAACCAGACCGCGACCGCGATGTACTGCTGCGAGGCGGTGAACTCGTTCTTGACCTGTTCCTGCAGCAGGTTCTCGAACTTCGATTCCTTGTGCTGAATCTTCTTCGCGGTGACAGCCATGTGTCTCAATATAACCTTGAATCGGTCCAATCACATTCAAGGTGAGCCTTATTCTAATATGGTTAGCCTTAGTTTCCCAGGGCAGGAAGAAAGGTTTGCCTCAATTAATCAAGGCGAGCCACACCTTGCCGTTCTCGCCGACCTCAGCGCCACTACCAGCGGAAACGGGGAAGGTCGTGCGATCCTTACCCGAAGCAACCTATCGGGTTCCGCTTATGAGTGCCGCCAAAATTCTACGGTTGTTCTCGATCACAGTCGAAATGTTCGCCCGATCAGGTGGACGCGATTCGCGTGTCGCCGAGCGGAGCACGGCTGATCGGACACGACATGCACCGCGGGCCGCCTCGTCCGGAACCCAGTTCCGAGCCGCTGATGCGCAGCACCTCGATGCCCGCGTCCTCCAGTCGCGCGTTCGTCTCGGCGTTGCGCTCGTAGGCCACGACCGCGCCGGGAGCGACCGCGAGCGTGTTGTTGCCGTCCTCCCACTGCTCGCGCTCGGCGGTCACCGGGTCCAGGCCGGTGTCGATCACCCGCAGCCGGTCGATGCCCATCGCCTCGGCCGCGGCGTCCAGGAACGGAGCCGGACCGGAGACGTCCAGCGCGCCGTCCTTCGGGCGCAGCGCGTAGGCGGTCAGCGAGTGCTGGATCGCCGGGTACATCACCACCGCGTCGCGGTCGACCATCGTGCACACGGTGTCCAGGTGCATCGACGCGCGCGCCTGCTCGATCGGCACCGCCAGCACGGTGTGCGCGAGGTCGTCGGCGAACATCGACCGCGCCAGCGACTCCGCGCCGGCCGGGGTGGTGCGCTCGCCGACCCCGATGGCGACCACGCCGGGCGCCAGCAGCAGCACGTCGCCGCCCTCCACCGGTGCCGAGTGCGCGCCGTACGCGCGGGCCGCGTGCGAGAACCTCGGGTGGTAGGCGTAGATCAGGTCCGTGATCGCCGACTCGCGCCGCCGCGCGGGCATCGCCAGCGCCGCGATCGCCACCCGGCCGCCGATCCACACCGACGAGTCGCGGGTGAACAGCAGGTTCGGCAGCGGGTCGACGGCGAAGTCGTGCGGCCGGTGCATCCGGCGCACCAGCGAGCGGCCTTCCGCCTCCGGCAGCTCCTCGAAGGTCATGCCGCCGATGAGCACCTCGGCCAGCGTCTCGTCGGTGACGCCCGACAGGTGCGAGCGCAGCGTGTCGGCCACGTCGGCGCCGAGCTTGAGCTCGTCGACGCCGGTGTGCACCGCGGCGGCCCGCGCGCGGGCGTCCGCGAGTGCCTCGGTGAGCAGGTCGCGCAGCAGCAGGACCTCGACGCCGCGTCCGCGCAGCACCTCGGCGAAGGCGTCGTGCTCCTCCTGCGCCCGGTCGACCCAGGGGATCGCGTCGAACAGCAGCTGGTCGTTGTTGCGCGGGGTGAGGCGCTTGAGCTCGGAACCGGGACGGTGCAGCACCACCGAGTTCAGCGGTCCGACCTCGCTCTGGACGTGCGGTCGAGTCACACCCGCAGACTAGCCGGGACGAACGTAATCGTCGCTGATCACACTCGATTTCGATGGATCATTAACTTTCCTGGCGACTGAACCGGCGATGCGTTGCGCGCCGCGCCGGAATCCAAGATCACGGGAGCCAGTCGACGTGCCCCCGCAGCGCCGCGTAGCCCACGAACGCGACCACGTCGATCAGCGCGTGCCCGACGACGAGCGGCACCAGCCGGTTGGAGCGCTGCCAGATCCGGCCGTAGACCAGACCCATCACGACGTTGCCCACGAATCCGCCGAAGCCCTGGTAGAGGTGGTAGCTGCCGCGCAGCAGCGCGGCCAGCCACAGCGAGCGGTTCTCGCCCCAGCCGAGCTGCCGCAGCCGGGTCAGCACGTAGCCGACGATCAGGACCTCCTCGGCGAAGGCGTTGCCGAACGCCGACAGCACCAGCACCGGCGCCCGCCACCACGCGTCGGTCAGCGTCGAGGGCTGAACGGTCAGGCTCAGGCCGAGCGCGTGCGCCAGCAGGTACAGGCCGAGCCCGGGAATCCCGATCAGCGCGGCCAGTCCCGCTCCGCGCAGCGCGTCATTCCCCAACCGGGTGCGGTCCAGGCCGACCTTCCGCAGCGCGATCCCGCTGCGCCACAGCAGGAACGCGCCCAGCGCGCCCCACGAGATCAGCCGCAGCACGTTGACCAGCTGCGCCAGCATGTCCAGCAGCCCGAGATCGGCTCGCGGCTGGTTGATCGCGACCTGCTGCTGGGCCAGCGGCATCGGCTGCAGCAGCGCGTCCAGCAGGGAGATCAGGCTCTGCAGGCCCGACATGCCCAGCGTGACGGCGAAGACCACGAGCAGTTCGATGCGGATCGCCTTGCGCTCCGCCGGATCGGTGAACTCCTGGGGCTCATCGGGGCGTGTAGGGCTCAGCCAGGCGCGCAGGATGCTCACCGGACGCACCGTACCCGCAGCGGTGCCGTCGTCGGATGCCCGTCGCGACTGGTTTTCGGAGGAGCGGAACCGCTGAGGGCTCCCGCTCCGTCGCATGAGTGTCGCCGACGCGAGAGGGTGCGCGTGGACGTTTACGTGTGGGGAACGCAGGAAGCCGAGCCGCTGGCGGAGAACCTGCCGGCGCTGGCCATGCGCGTGCTGCGGGAGGTGCGCGACTTCGACTCGATCAACTGCGCGCTGGGTGCCACGGACTTCTTCGGCATCCGCGACGGGCTCCTGGTGGAGCTGCAGTACGCGGAACCGGGCGGTCTGCAGGTCCGGTTCTCCGACGGGCTGACCGAGGGCCAGGCGTGGCGGGTGGCGCACGCCTTCCTCTGGCTGGTCACCCGGCAGCAGCAGATCGCCGAGGCGGTGCTGGTCGGCGAGGACGGCTCGCTGCGCTTCCGCCACGGCCGCATCACCCGAGCGACGTGGTTCTCCGACGAACTCACCTGACGGGACAGTTTTCATGAAAACTGTCCCACCCCGAACCCCAACACCCCTCACCACCGACGTTCGGTCGTGAGGGAAGTTTTCATGAAAACTTCCCCCACCCAGGGGTCGATCCCCTCAGGGGGAGACGTCGTTCGACGGGGACAGTTTTCATGAAAACTTCCCCATCTCGGGACGGGTTCGGGGTGGGTGGGTGTTTCGTTGGTGGTGACAGTTTTCATGAAAACTGTCACCGATCTCGTCAGGAGCCGTTGCGCTGCTGGGCGAGGAAGGGGCAGCCGACGAGGCGGCGGAGCTCGAAGCCGAGGCGCTCGGTGGTGTCGGCCGGTCGGGAGAAGCCCAGCCGGACGTCGTGGTCGCCGTCGGAGGACTCCACCCGCAGCCGCAGCCCGTAGCGGTCCAGGCCGAGCGGCCGGATGTGGCCGCCGCGCAGCTGCTCCGGCAGGTGCCGGGCGAGCAGGCCCACGACGTCGCGGTGCGAGAGCTCCAGGTGCCGCAGCCAGTCGTCCTCGAAGGTGCAGAACGGATCGGGCGTGGCGGCCTGGAACTCGGTCGGGTCCACCGAGTCGGTGCCCTCGGCGTCGGCGAGCACGATCGAGGCGGACTCCAGCCGCAGCACGCTGGCGCCGTGCCCGGCGTCGAGCAGTCGCGGGTCGGGCCGGTCGTCGACGATGGAGAGCACCTCGTGGTGCGCCTCCTCGGGGTCGAGCAGCCGCAGCCAGCCGGTCAGCCACAGCAGGCCGCGGACCGGTTCGCGCAGCCGCACCGGGGTCGGGTCGGCCACCTCCAGCACCGCCGCGAGCTCGCCGCGCGGGGCGTGCCAGCCGGCGGCGACCAGCGGGTGGTCGTCGGCGAGCAGCACGGTCGCGGTCCCGTCCGAGTGCACGTGGTGCAGCAAGGGGGCGACGCGGGCCGAGACCTCGCCCGACGGCAGCAGCGCGGCCTTCCCGCCGCGCTTGGCAATGCTCCTGGCTCGCTCCGCCACGCTCGGCCTGGCCGGCTTGCGGATCGTCTTCTCGCCCACCTGCTCACCTCCAACTTAGGCAAGCCTAACTTAAGCTGAAGCGCGAGAAAAGCCCCCGTCCCGGTGGGCGGACCACGGGTTCCGGGCCTCGAACGCGCTGCGGGGATCCCCGCCGAACCCCTTACTACCAGGTGCGACGGTGGCGTGGGGAGCCGACCGGACCAGTGAGCGCAGGTCCGAGCGGGTGGTTGTCCGGGAGGAACCACCCGGGTGGTGGGTGGGGTGACTACGCAGGGGTGCATGATGTCCGCCAAACTCGTCCCAGGGAGGCGCATATGACCCGGTCAGACGTCCGTTTATCGGGCATCTTTGTTCACTGGCCGCAACGGCACTAGCGTGTCCACCGTGTCAAGCGCTGTTGAGCTTCGCGCGCCAGGTCCGCGCGGCATCCCACCCCTGTTCGCCCGACTGGTCGATGACGCCGCGCTCTTCCCGCCCGGAAACCGCAACGAGGTGGCCACCCCGGTACCGCAGGCGGTCACCGACCACCTGGACGCGCGGGCCGGCGAGTTCGCCGGCCTGCTCGGGCCGATGCTGTGCCAGGCGTCCCGGCTCGCCGAGCTGATCACCGAGCTGGCCAAGGCCAAGCCGTCCTCGCCGATCCCGCTGTCCCTGGTATGCGACACCGGCCTGGGCGGCGTGCCCAAGGCCCTGTCGATCATCGAGGGCAGGCAGGAGCTGCTCGCGCTGCGGATGGTCGAGATGCCCGCGCCGTCGGACGTCGACGACATCTGGCTGGAGCGCGTCTCGGAGTTCGTGCCCGAGGACATCACCCGCGTCGTCGAGCCCCGCCGCGGCGGGGAGGGCTGGTTGGACGGCATCCGCCGCGTCGCCGAGCACGGCTGCTGGCCCAAGCTGCGCACCGGCGGCCAGACCGCCGAGGCCGTGCCCACCGTCGACGAGGTCGCCGAGTTCCTCGCCGTCGCCGGATCGCTGGACGTCCCGTTCAAGGCCACCACCGGTCTCAACGCCGCCGTCCGGGGCGAGGACCCGGAAACGGGATTCACCCATCACGGTTTCCTCAACCTGCTCGTCGCGACCGCGCGCTCCCTTTCCGGCAAGGATGTGCGGGCGGCGCTGGAAAGCACCGACGGCGCCGCGCTGGCCGAGGAGGCCCGCTCGCTGTCCGACGACGCGGCCAACGCGGTGCGCGACGTCTTCGCCTCGTACGGCTCGTGCTCGCTGAAGGACCCCGTCGCCGAACTGGAAGGATTGGGGTTGCTTTGAGCTGGATCGAGGACGCGGAGTTCGCCCCGGACAAGCCGTTCGGGCCGCAGACCCTCCCGTACGGCGTGCTGGTCACCGGCACCGGTCCGGTGGTCGCGGTGCGCGTCGGGCGGCACGCCCTGCCGCTGCGGGGCATCTCCGGCGAACTCGGTCCTCGGCTGGCCGACCTCGTCTCCGGCGACTCCCTCGATCCGCTGCTCGCGGCGGGCCGGGACGTCTGGCGCGAGCTGCGGGAACGGCTCACCGGCATCGTGACCGCCGATCGCGCCCCGGCCGGGGCCGAGCTGGTGCGCACCGACTGGCACACGCTGTCGATGCCGTTCACCGTCGGCGACTACGTCGACTTCTTCGCCTCCCGGCACCACGCCGAGAACGCCGGTCGCATCCTCAGCCGGGGCGCGGCGCCGCTGCCGGAGAACTGGACGCACCTGCCGATCGGCTACCACGGGCGCGCCGGGACGGTGTGCGTGTCGGGCACCGACATCCACCGGCCCAGCGGCCAGCGCAAGGCGACCGGCGACGCGCACCCGGCGTTCGGCCCCACCCGGCGGCTGGACTTCGAGGCCGAGGTCGGGTTCGTGTGCGGCGGTGAGGCCGCCGCGCGCATCCCCACCTCGGAGTTCGCCGACCACGTCTTCGGCGTCGCGCTGGTCAACGACTGGTCGGCCCGCGACGTGCAGGCGTGGGAGTCCAAGCCGCTCGGCCCGTTCCTGTCGAAGTCCTTCGCGACCTCCGTCGCCGGCTGGATCACGCCGCTGGAGGCGTTCGAGCACGCGCGCGTCCCGGCCCCGCCGCCGGAGCACCCGCTGCAGCAGTACCTGGTGGAGTCCGAGCCGTGGGGCCTGGACCTGCGGCTGGAGGTGCGCTGCAACGAGACGACGCTGTCGCACCCGCGCTTCGCCGACATGTACTGGACGCCCGCGCAGCAGCTCGCGCACCTGACCGTCGGCGGCGCCCCGGCGCGGCCCGGTGACCTGTTCGCCTCCGGCACCGTGTCCGGGCCCGAGCGCGAGCACCGCGGCTGCCTGCTGGAGCTGACCTGGGGCGGATCGGACCCGATCACGCTGTCCGACGGCGAGCAGCGGACCTTCCTCCAGGACGGCGACCGGGTGACACTGAGCGGTAGCGCGCCGGGTCCCGGCGGCTCGGTCGTCGGGCTCGGCGAGGTGACCGGCACGGTGCTCGCGGCGGCTCGGAGGTGACGCGATGGCCCAACCCGATCCGACGCACGTCCCGCGCCTCCCGCACGAGGTGCCCGCGGGCACCAAGGAGAGCTCGCTGACGCTGGAGCGCGGGTTGAGCCTGCTCCAGGCGGTGGCCGACGCGGAGAGCGAGGCGCCGACGATCAGCGACCTGGCCGCGCGCATCGGCGTGAGCCGCGCCGCCGTGTACCGGCTGCTCGGGCCGCTGCAGAGCCGCGGGCTGGTGCGGCGCGAGGGGTCGCGGGTCCGGTTGGGTCTCGGCGTGCTGTGGCTGGCGGGACGGGTCCTGCCGCAGCTGCGGGTCGCCTGCACGCCCGCGCTGCGGGCGCTGGCGGAGAAGGTCGGCGCGACCGCGCACCTGACCGTCGCCGACGGCAGCGAGGCGCAGGCCGTGGCGGTCGTCGAACCCTCGTGGACCAGCTATCACGTGTCCTACCGGGTGGGCACGCGCCACCCCATCCAGCGCGGTGCCGCCGGCCGGGCGGTCGACCTGCCCGCGGGCGCGCCCCGGTGGATCTCCAGCAGCGGTGACCTGCAGCAGGGCGCCTTCGGCGTGGCCGCGCCGGTGCGCGGGGTGCCGGGGCTGCGCGCCAGCGTCGGAGTGGTGGCGCTGCAGCCGATCGCCGCCGACGAGATCGGGCCGATGGTGGTCGAGACGGCGGAGACGGTCGCCGAAGCCCTCCGGTGACCGTCCGCTTCGGACGGCGCCACCTGATCGTTCGGGTGTTTCGTCCCCGGTGGGCGTCGAGGTCGCGCTGAGTGGATGAGGACCTAGGTCCCGCTGAGGTCGGGACGCTCGACCGGGCGATTGGGGGCCCTTGCCTCTGCGCGCGCACGCGTGCGGGCGGCAGTGTGGGGGCGTGGATCTGCTCGACATCGCGCGCTGGCAGTTCGGGATCACGACCGTCTACCACTTCCTGATGGTGCCGCTGACCATCGGACTGGCGATCCTGGTCGCCGGGATGCAGACGGCCTGGTACCGCACCGGGAACCGCCGATACCTGAAGATGACCAAGTTCTGGGGCAAGTTGATGCTGATCAACTTCGCCATGGGGGTGGTCACCGGGATCGTGCAGGAGTTCCAGTTCGGCATGGCCTGGAGCTCCTACTCCCGCTTCGTCGGCGACGTCTTCGGCGCGCCGCTGGCGATGGAGGGCCTGCTGGCGTTCTTCGTCGAGTCGACCTTCCTCGGCCTGTGGATCTTCGGCTGGGACCGGCTCTCCAAGGGCGTCCACCTGGCCTGCGCCTGGGCGTTCTCGCTGGCCACCGTGCTCTCGGCGTACTTCATCCTGGCCGCCAACTCCTGGATGCAGCACCCCGTCGGCATCCGGATGGTCGAGGGCAAGCCCGAGCTCATCTCGATCTGGGCGGTGCTGACCAACTCCACCGTCCTGGCGGCCTTCCCGCACACCGTCTTCGGCTGCTTCGCCGTCGCGGGCGGCTTCCTCATCGGCATCGCCGCCTGGCAGATCGTGCGGCAGCGCAAGCAGGCCGACAGCGCCGGCGAGCCCGTTGACGAGGAGGACCGGCGCGCCTGGCACGGATCGATGCGGCTCGGCGCCTGGGTCGCGGTCGTGGCCTTCGCCGGGCTGGCGATCAGCGGCGACATCCAGGGCAAGCTGATGTTCGACCAGCAACCGATGAAGATGGCCTCCGCCGAAGCGCTGTGCCACAGCGAGGCGCCCGCCAGCTTCTCGATCTTCGCGGTCGGCGACGTCAGCCGCCCCAACTGCGAGGACGTCAAGAGCCTGACCGTGCCCTACATCCTGTCGTACCTGGCCGAAGGCGACTTCACCAGCGAGGTCGACGGGGTCAACGAGCTCATCCCGAAGTACCAGGCCGCGTACGGCACGCACTACCCGGACGACCCGCGGCTGGGGCAGTTCGCGGGCCAGCCGATCGACTACCAGCCGCTGCTGCCGGTGACCTACTGGGGATTCCGGTTCATGATCGGCTTCGGCGGGCTGGCCGCGCTCGGCGGCGTGGCCGTGCTGTGGCTGACCCGCAAGCAGCGGTTCCCCCGCGGCAAGTGGTGGGCGCCGCTGGCGCTGCTCGGCATCGGGGCGCCGTTCGGCGGCAACATCGCCGGGTGGGTGTTCACCGAGATGGGCCGCCAGCCGTTCGTCGTCGCGCCCAACCCGAACCCGTCCGGCGTGGACGGCGTGTACATGTACACCGCCTCCGCCGTGTCCTCCGGCGTGACGCCCGGCGAGATGCTGACCTCGGTGATCAGCCTGACCGCGCTCTACGGGGTGCTGCTGGTCGTGGAGATCTTCCTGATGATCCGCTTCTCGCGCGGCGGGTTCGACGCCGTGATGCCGCCGGAGAAGAAGTCCGACGCCGACGAAGCCCTGTCCTTCGCGTACTGAGAGGCCGAGATGGATCTCCCCACCTTCTGGTTCCTCGTGATCGCCCTGCTGTGGCTGGGCTACCTGTTCCTCGAGGGATTCGACTTCGGCGTCGGGATGCTGCTGCCGATCCTCGGGCGCGACAACACCCAGCGCCGCGTCCTGATCAACACCATCGGGCCGGTCTGGGACGGAAACGAGGTGTGGCTGATCGTGGCCGGTGGAGCCACCTTCGCCGCCTTCCCCGGCTGGTACGCGTCGCTGTTCTCCACCGCCTACCTGCCGCTGCTGGTGCTGCTGCTCGTGCTGATCGGGCGGGGTGTCGCCTTCGAGTACCGGGGCAAGGTCGACACCGACCGCTGGCGGCGCACCTGGGACGCGGTGATCGTGCTGGCCTCCTGGATCGCGCCCGCGATGGTCGGACTGGTGCTGTCGGCCAACGTCTTCGGGCTGCCGCTGGACGCCAACGGCGACCGGGTCGGAGGCTGGTGGACGATCTTCAGCCTGCCCAGCGTCGTCGGCGCGATCGCCGTGGTCACCTTCTCGATGCTGCACGGCGCCGTGTTCCTCGCGCTCAAGACCGAGGGCGAGATGCGGTTGCGCGCCCGCCGGTTCGCGCTGCGCGCCGGCCTGCCGCTGCTGCTGCCGGTGGTCGCGCTGGTGCTGCTCGCCCAGTTCCGCGAGGGTTCGGCCTGGACCTGGATCCCGCTGGTGATCGCCCTGGCGGCGGGTCTGCTCGGTCTCGCCAGGGTCGCCGCCGACCGGGAGGGGCAGGCGTTCTTCCTGCAGGCGGTCGCGCTGACCGGTGTGGTGGTGACGCTGTTCGGCTCGCTGTGGCCGAACGTCATCCCGTCCACGGTGGACCCCGCGTTCTCGCTGTCCGTCGAGGACACCGCCGCCAGCGATTACCCGCTGATGATCATGACCTGGGTCGCCGCGTTCGGCACCCCGGCCGTGCTGATCTACCAGAGCTGGACCTACTGGGTGTTCCGCAAGCGCATCGGCACGAAGCACATCCCACCGGTGCACGCGCCGTGAGCGGCCCGCTCGGCGCCCTGCCCCGGCTGTCCGGGTCGACGCGGCGCGCGCTCGTCGTCGGCGGACTGCTCGCCGCGGGCAACGCGGTCGCGCTCATCGCGCAGGCCTGGGCGATCGGCAGCGCGCTCGCCGACGTCGTGGTGCGCGGGGTGCCCGCCGCCGAGATCGGCGACCGGCTGGTCGTGCTGGCCGTCGCCGTCCTCGCCCGCGCCGCGCTCGGCTGGGCCACCGAAGCGGTCTCCGCGCGCGCCGCCGCCGGTGCCAAGGAGGAACTGCGCGCCCTGCTGCTCGACTCCGCGCTGCGGCGCGGCCCCGAGTGGATCGGCAAGCGCGGGCCCGCCGAGCTCACCGCTCTGGCCACCCGGGGTCTCGACGCGCTCGACGCCTACTTCACCAAGTACCTGCCCGCGCTGGTCACCGCCGCGATCGTGCCGCCGCTGGTCGGCGCCTGGATCCTCTGGTCGGACTGGGTGTCCGCGCTGGTCGTGGTGCTGACCGTGCCGCTGATCCCGCTGTTCGCGTGGCTCGTCGGCCGCTACACCGAGCAGCGCACCGCCCGCGCGACCGACGCCG
Organism: Saccharopolyspora ipomoeae; assembly: GCF_029952525.1. Lineage (GTDB taxonomy): Bacteria > Actinomycetota > Actinomycetes > Mycobacteriales > Pseudonocardiaceae > Saccharopolyspora > Saccharopolyspora ipomoeae. Next base: position 4,924 of record NZ_JASAOF010000034.1, on the reverse strand, counting down.
AGCACCGGCTGTCGGCCCGGCTGCTGGAGCTGATCCGCGCCCTGCCGGTGCTCACCGCGTTCGGCCGCGCGCGAGCCCAGCGCGAGGTCGTCCGCAAGGTCAGCGAGGAGCACCGCCGCAGCACCGTCGCCACGCTGCGGATCGCGTTCCTGTCCGCGCTGGTGCTGGAGCTGTTCTCGTCGCTGTCGGTGGCGATGGTCGCCGTCGGCATCGGTCTCCGCCTGGTCTCCGGTGATCTCGACCTGGCGACCGGGTTGTTGGTGCTGGTCCTGGCCCCGGAGTGCTACCTGCCGCTGCGCGCCGTCGGCGCCGCGCACCACGCCAGCGAGGACGGCGTCGAGGCCGTCCGCCGCGTCGACGAGATCGTGTCCGCCCCCGAGCCGGCCGGGTTCGCGGTCACCGGGAACCCCGACGACGAGCCCGGTGTGCTGCGGGTGTCCGGACTGCGGGTCCGGCGCCGCGACGCGTTCGTGCCGGACGGGCTGAGCTTCACCGCGCGACCCGGATCCGTGCTGCGGCTCGCCAGCGGCGACCTCGGGTCCGGGGACATCGGTTCGGGGGACATCGGCCCGAGCGGCAGCGGGAAGTCCACCGTGCTGGCCGTGCTGCTCGGCTTCGCCCACCCCGACTCCGGTGTCGTGACCTGCGGTGGAGCCACCCCCACCGTCGAGGAGTGGCGGCGCCGGGTCGCCTGGGTGCCGCAGCGCCCGACGTTCACCGGCGGCACGGTCCGCGACGAGCTGCTGGTCGCCACCGCCGACCAGCCCGACCTCGCCGACCACATCGACGGGACGCTGGCCGACGCCGCCGCCGGGCACCTGGCCGACCGCCGCATCGACGAGCTGTCCGCGGGCGAGCGCCAGCGCGTCGCCGTCGCCCGCGCCCTGCTGCGGCTGCGCGGCGACGCGACGTTCCTGCTGCTCGACGAGCCCACCGCGCACCTCGACGCGGCGAGCGCCCAGCGCGTCGACGCCGCCGTCGCCCGCGCCGCCCAGCGCGGCGCGACCGTCGTCCTGGCCAGCCACCGGCCCACGTCCGAGAGCACCGGACCCGAGACCGCGGCCCCGGAGGTCGAGGCACCGGGCCCAGCGGAGACCACCGCGCGCGGCCGACTGCGCGACCTGATCGGCACGCGGACGCTCGCCGGTGCCGCGCTCGGCGCGCTGTCGCTGCTGTCCGGACTCGCGCTCACCGCCACCTCCGCCTGGCTGATCGCCCGAGCCTCCCAGCAACCGCCGATCCTGACCCTGTCCGTCGCGGTCGTCGGCGTCCGCACCTTCGCGCTCTCCCGTGCCGCGCTGCGCTACCTGGAACGGCTCGTCACCCACGACGCCGCCTTCCGCACCGCAGGCGACCTGCGCGAACGGCTGTGGTCCGCGCTGGTCCGGATCGGTCCGGTCCGCACCGCCGGACTGCGGCGCGGTGAGGGCGTGGCCAGGCTCGTCGACGACGTCGACGAGGTCCGGGACCAGATCCCCCGCGTCGTCCTCCCTCCGCTGATCGCGTTCGTCGTCCTGGTGGCGGCCGTCGTCGTGCAGGCCCTGGTGCTGCCCGAAGCCGGCCTCGTGCTCGCCCTCGCCCTGGCGACCGCGAGCGTGGCGACCCCCGTCGTCGCGGTGCTCGCCGAGCAGCGCGCCAGCGCCGCCGTCGCCGAAGGCCGCCGCGTCGTGGCGGCCCGCGTGCTCGCGCTGCTCGACGGCGCCGCCGAACTGCTGGCCTTCGGCGCGCACACCCGGCGTCGCGCCGAACTCACCGAGGCCGACTCGCGGCTCGCCGCCCGCGCCCGCCGCGCCGCCTTCGGCACCGGAGCCGCGACCGCCGTGCACACGCTGCTGATCGGCGCCGCCGTGCTCGGCAGCGCCCACCTCGCCGCGACCGCCGTCTCCGACGGCCGACTGGCGCCCGAACTCGCGCCGCTGCTCGCGCTCGTCCCGCTCGCCGCTGCCGAAGCCGTCGCGCTGCTGCCGCCCGCCGCGCAGCAGTGGCGCACGCTGCGCGCCGCCCACGACCGGCTCGCGCCGCTGCTCAGCGCACCGGAGCCCGATCAGCGCCCGGCCGGGACCGAGGGCGAGATCGACCTGGTCGGCGCCGACATCGCCTGGCCCGACGGGCCGGTGGTGCTCTCCGACGTCGACCTGCACGTGCCCGCCGGGTCGCACGTCGCCGTCGTCGGGCCCTCCGGGGCGGGCAAGTCGACGCTGCTCGCCTTGCTGCTCGGATTCGTGCCGGCCGCTGGCGGTTTCGCCCGGGTGCCGGACCGCGTGGCGTGGTGCCCGCAGGACCCGCAGCTGGTGACCACCACCGTCCGCGAGAACCTCCGGCTCGCCGCACCCGGCGCGACCGACGCCGAGCTCACCGACGCGCTCGACACCGCCGGACTGCCCGGTTGGGACCTCGACACCCCGGTCGGCAGCGGCGGAACCGAGCTCTCCGGTGGCGAGGCCCAGCGGCTCGCGCTCGCCCGAGCGCTGCTCGCCGACGCCGACCTGGTGCTGCTCGACGAGCCCACCGCGCACCTCGACGCCGAGACCGCGGACGCGCTGCTGCACCGGCTGCGCGACCGGCTCCGCGGCCGCACCGTCGTGCACGTGACGCACCGGATCAGCGAGACCGCGGGCAGCGACCTGGTGCTCCGCGTCAGCGGCGGCCGGGTGGACGGCAGCCAGGTCGACGGGGGCCGGGTCCGCACCACGACCACGGCGGATGTGTCATGAACCGCACCAGCAACTCCCTTCACCGCGTGTACGGGCGCTATAGCCTCGAAAGCGTCATGGATTCCACCCTCGCCAGGCGGATGCTCACCGCGTCCACCGAGATCACCAGGGTGGCGCTGTCCGCGGAGGATCCCGAGGCGGTGCTGCCGCTGGTCGTCCGACGCGCCGCGGAACTCGCCGAAGCGGACCTCGGCGTCGTCACGGTGCGGTCCGACGACGGACGTCTCACCGTCGAAGCCGCCTACGGCGCCCCGAGCGCGACCGGCCCGCTCGCCGATCCCGTCGGAACCGTGCTCTCCTCCCGTTCTGCGGCCGCACGCGTCGCGCGCAGCGGCGTTCCCGTGGTCGTCGACGACCTCATCGACGACCCGTTGACCGCGCCGTACGTGCCCGCGTCGCTGCGGGTGTACGGGCCGTTCGCCGTCGCGCCGTTCGGCACCCGCGAACGGCGCCTCGGCGCGCTGGCCGTCTACCGGCGACGCGGGGCGTCGACCTTCAACCGCGTCGCGGTCGACGTGCTCACCTCCTTCGCCGCGCAGGCAGGTCTTGCGCTGGTGCTGGCCGAGGGCTCCACCGCCCGGCAGCGGATCGCCGTCTACCAGGAGCGCGAGCGCATCGCCCGCGACCTGCACGACGTGATCGTGCAGCGGCTCTACGCCGCGGGCGTGCAGCTGGACGTGCTGCAGCGCCGCGTCGAGGGCAGCCTCGACAGCGCCGACGCCGACCGGCTGGCCGAGACCGTCGAGCAGATCGACCAGGCCATCGCCGAGGTCCGCGCGACCGCCCGCACGCTGCGCTCGGCCGACCCCGAGACGCCCAACCAGGCACCCGCGCTGGACGACTCGATCCGCTCCGAGGTGCAGATCGCCGGTGAACTGCTCGGCAGACCGCCCAGGCTGGAGATCGACGGCGACCTCACCGACGTCCCGGTGCCGGTGGCCGACCACGCGCGGGCGGCGCTGCGCGAAGCGCTGTCCAACGTGGTCCGGCACTCGGGCGCGCGCACCGTCCTGGTGCGGGTCCGGCGATCGGAGTCCGGGCTGCGGTTGCAGGTCGTCGACGACGGCTGCGGGATCCCGCGCGACGTGAGCAAGCGCGGTCTCCGCAACCTCGAAGAACGCGCTGCCGCGGCCGGCGGGCGCTGCACCCTCGCCTCCTCCCCGGACAGCGGGACGACAGTGACCTGGGAAGTCCCGCTCGCCTAGAAGGCGCTCCGCTCGATCGGCGACAGCCGGGTGCAGACCCAGCGCTGCGCTTGCCGCTCGATGCGCAGGACCAGGGCGCGGAACCGGTGCGCACCCACGATCAGGCAGGCCTCCACCACCGAATCCCCGACCGCGCACGCGTGCACCGAGTGCAGCCGGTAGTCCGGGTGGCCGGCGCCGTGCAGCCGGACGCCGATCAGGTTCCCGAAGACCGTGGCCGTCAGGGACTCGCGCACCCGGTCCACGCGCGTGCGCCCGGCGAGCACGTCGAAGACCTGTCTGCCGATCACCGAGGCGACCGCCGTCGCGCTGCGCTGCGCCGCGTGCCGAGGACCTGGTGGTGGCTCGGTGCGGGAGCGGGGAGTCGACGCCGGACGGGCGATCGGCCTGGGCGGGAAGGTGGTTCTGGTTTGCGAGGTGGTTCTGGGCTGGGCAGCGGTGCTGCCCTGGATGGCGGTCATGGGGTCTCCTCCGTCGTCGGTTCCTCCCCCGATGTGAAAGAGGCGCGAGACCCGCGAATCCGGTCACGTTTCGGCGGGTACCACCCGATCGTGTGGCCTACGGTGCTGAACGTGGATCTGCGCGGACTGCTTCTCGACTACGCCGGAGTGCTCGACGAGCCCGGGATGGACGCGGTCGCCCGCGCGCTCCGGGCCACCGGGGTGCGCACCGCCGTCGTCTCCAACGCCGACCGGCTTCCCGATCCGGAGTTGGCGGACGGGTTCGATTCCGTGGTGCTCTCCGGAGCCGTCGGGTTCGCCAAACCCGATCCCGAGATCTACCGGCTCGCCGCGCGGCGGATCGGGCTCGAACCGGGGGAGTGCGTCTTCGTCGACGATCTCCGGCGCAACGTCGATGGAGCGGTCGCGGCGGGAATGGTCGGCATCCACCACTCGGACCGCGATTCCACGACCACGGAGCTGGAAGCCCTATTCGAGGCACGGCTGGCCCCCTGACCTGGGGTTTCACCCTTAAAGGGGGGGTGGTGTTCAGGGGGTTTTCGGG
>NZ_JASAOF010000033.1 GCF_029952525.1 Saccharopolyspora ipomoeae | reverse complement strand
CACGGAGTCCACGAAGGCGCTCAGGTTCCGCCACCCGCACCGCCAAGCAACGCAAGTCCAATCAATTTTCAACCCCTGGAGGGGAAATGTTTCGGATCGTGGTGGCTCCCAGCGGTTTCAAGGAATGTCTGGACGCCGAGCAGGTGGCCGATGCCATCCAGGCCGGAATCCGGCGCGTCATCCCGGGCGGCGTCGTCGACACCGTGCCGCTGATCGACGGCGGCGAGGGCTCCGCGAAGCTGATGGCCCGCGCGACCGGGGGTGCGCTGGTGCCGGTGACCGCGACCGGTCCGGTCGGCGATCCCGTCGAGGCGCACTTCGCGCTGCTCGACGACGACACCGCGTTCGTGGAGATGGCGGCTGCCGCCGGGTTGTCGCTGGTCCCGCCCGGTGCCCGCGATCCCGGCCGCACCACCAGCCGGGGCGTCGGCGAGCTGATCCGCGCGGCGCTGGACGCGGGCGCGCGGAGAATCGTCGTCGGCTGCGGCGACTCGGGCATCTGCGACGGCGGGGCGGGAGCGCTGCAGGCGCTGGGCGCGCGGATCTGCGACGACGAGGGCCGCGAGGTCGGCCCGGGCGGCGCGGAACTGCTGCGGGCGAACCGCATCGACGTCTCCGGGCTCGACCGCCGGTTGTCCGAAGTGGACATGACGGTGGCGGTGAACCCGCGCAACGTGCTCTGCGGCCCGGACGGCGTTGCCCGCCGCTACGGCCCGCAGAAGGGCGCCTCGGCCGACGACGTGGAGCTGCTGTCCGCGGCGATGGACAACTGGGCCCGGCTGCTCGACCCGGACCTGAGCGAGTTACCGGGCGCCGGGGCCTCCGGCGGTCTGGCGGCCGGGCTCGCCGGAATCCTCGGCGCACGACTGGAATCCCGCTTCGACGTGTTCCTCACCAGCACCGATCTGGAGCAGCGGCTGCGCACCGCCGACCTGGTGATCACCGCCGAGGGCGCCATCGACGCCTCCACCGCGCTCGGCAAGATCCCGACCGAGGTGGCGCGGCGGGCCAAGCGGCACGGCAAACCGGTGATCGCGCTGTGCGGCACCATCGGCCCGGGCGCCGACACCAGCTACGAGCACGGCATCGACGCGATCACCGGCATCCTCACCGGCCCGGTCGCGCTCCCCGACGCGATCACCAAGGCGCCCCGCCTGATCACCGACGCCACCGCCCGCACCCTGCGAATGCTGCTGCTGGGAACAACCCTCCCGGCCGCGTGACCGAAGTGGTCGCCCTGCTCGTCGGTGCGGGGAGCGGAACCGCGAAAGAGCTCTCAGCGGCCCGCCGCGTAGCCCTGGGCTCCCCTGGGGTTCGCGGCGGCCTTGAGCAGGCCGGAATCCGGGTCGCGGGAGACCGCCGAGAGGCGGCCCAGCGACCAGGGGCCGTTGTCGGTGACGTGGTGGCCGCGCGCTTCCAGGGCCGCGATCGCGTCGGCCCCCAGGCGCGATTCCACCGCCACACCACCGGGTTCCCACTCGCGCGGGTAGAACGAGCGCGGGAACGCGGTGCTGTGCCAGGCCGGGGCGTCGATCGCGGCCTGCAGGTCGAGCCCGCCGCGCACGTGCGCCAGCCAGAAGCACAGCTGCCACTGGTCCTGCTGATCCCCGCCGGGCGTGCCGAACGCCAGCGCCGGGTCGCCGCCGCGCAGCGCCAGCGACGGGCTCAGCGTGATCCGCGGGCGCTTGCCCGGTGCCAGGGAGTTGGGCAGCCCTTCCTCCAGCCAGAACATCTGGGCGCGGCTGCCCAGGCAGAACCCGAGCTCCGGGATCGTCGGCGAGGACTGCAACCACCCGCCGGACGGGGTCGCGGAGAGCATGTTGCCCCAGCGGTCGACGACGTCGACGTGCACGGTGTCGCCGCGGCTCTCACCGTTGGCCAGCACGGTCGGCTCGCCGATGCCGACCCCGCTCGGGTCGAACGCGCCGCCCACGCCCCGGCCCTCGGCGACGAACGCCGGTAGGACGGGCGTGCGCCCGCCGGGCGAGCCGGGCCGCAGGTCGAGCGAGGCGGTCTCGCCGATGAGGGCGCGGCGCTGCGCCGCGTACTCGCCGGAGACCAGGTCGCTCAGCACACCCGGGTCGGCGGAATCGCCGTACCAGGCCTCGCGGTCGGCGAACGCGAGCTTGGCGGCCTCCACCGCCGCGTGGACCGTGTCGGCCGAGGCGACACCGTCCACGTAGGACACCGGGAGGTCCTCGACGAGCTGGAGCTGCTGGGCCAGCGCCGGGCCCTGCGACCAGATGCCGAACTTCGCCAACGTCCAGCCGCCGGGCAGGTCCACCGTCAGCGGGTCCTCGTAGGTGGTCTCGAACTCGGCCATGTCCTGCGCGGTGAGCACGCCCGCGTGGTCGCGGCCGGAGTTGTCGCGGTGCGGGATCCGCGCGAACCGCTCCACGGCCTCGGCCACGAAGCCCTGCGACCAGGCCCTGCGGGCGGCGTCGATCTGCGCCTCCCGGCCGGTGACCGACTCGGCCTCCGCCAGCAGGCGCTCCCAGGTGTCGGCCAGGACCGGGTTGCGCAGCACCGAACCCGGTTCCGGCACCGACCCGCCGGAGGTCAGCCACCACCGCGCGGAAGTCGGCCAGTGCTCCCGGAACATGCCGGCGACCATGCCGATCGTCTCGCTGATCCGGGGCACGATCGGGTAGCCGCCGCGCGCGTAGCCGATCGCGTGGCCGAGAACCTCGCGCAACGTCTTCGTCCCGTGGTCGCGCAGCAGCGTCAGCCAGCCGTCCCACGCCCCCGGCACGGTCGTGGCGAGCAGCCCGGTCCCGGGGATCAGGTCGAGCCCGAGCTCGTCGCGGTAGTACCCGATGGTCGCCCCGGCGGGCGCGGGCCCCTGCCCGCACAACGCCCTCGGGCGAGGATCGGTCGCCGTGGCGAACAGCGCGGGAACCTCGCCACCCGGCCCGTTCAGGTGCGGTTCCACCACCTGCAGCACGAAACCGGCGGCCACCGCGGCGTCGAACGCGTTCCCGTCGTCCTCCAGCACGGCCATCCCCACCGCCGAGGCCAGCCAATGCGTGGACGCGACCATCCCATGAGTACCGGCGAGCTCCGGCCGAGTCGTGAACACGCGCCCACCCTAGGACCCCGAAAATCCCCTGACGAGTGTCCGATTCCCCACGTCCCCACCGGTTCTCGACACGGTCGACCGGATTACGCCGGTATTCGGGTCCCCGATTACCGCCGTAATCCGGTCCCCGATTACGGCGGTATTCCGTGGACGGACTACGGCGGTATTCCGTGTGCGGATTACCGCCGTAATCAGGTCACCCACGTCGAGAACGGGGGTCGGCCGAGGGCGGTGACCGGGGTGCCGAGGGCGGTGACCGAGTCGACCGAACGCGGTGACCGGGTCAGCTGAGGGCGGTGACGGGGGTGCGGCCGACTCCTCGCCAGGAGAGGTTGGCGCGGCGGAGGACGTCGGGGTCGAGGTGGTTGCGGGTGTCGACGACGACGAGACCGGCCAGGGCGTCGGCGATGCGGTTCCAGTCGAGGGAGCGGAACTCCTGCCACTCCGTGAGCAGGACCAGGGCCGAGGCCTCCTTGGCCGCCTGGTACGGGTCGTCGACCAGGGTGAGACCGGTGGGCAGTTCCGGTTCGTCGCCGCGCAGGCCCGGGTCGTAGGCGACGAGCTCGGCGCCCTCGGCGGCGAGCAGTTGCGCGACCTCCAGGGCCGGCGAGTCCCGCAGGTCGTCGGTGCCCGCCTTGAACGTCAGCCCCAACAGGCCGATCCGCTCGCCGGCCAGCACGCCGCCGCACGCCTCGCGGACCTTGGCGACCATCCGCTGCCGCTGGTGCGAGTTCGACGAGATCGTGGCCCGCAGCAGCGGGAAGTCGAACTCGACGGCCTCGGCGACCTGCAGCAGCGCGGCCGTGTCCTTCGGCAGGCAGGACCCGCCCCAGCCCGGTCCGGGCTGCAGGAACGACTGCCCGATCCGCCGGTCGTAGCCCATGCCCTCGGTGACGTCGGTGATGTCGGCGCCCAGCTGCTCGCACAGCTCCGCGATCGCGTTGACGTAGGACAGCTTCGTGGCCAGGAAGCAGTTCGCCGCGTACTTCACCATCTCCGCGCTCGCCGCGTCGGTGAGCACCGTCGGCGCACCCAGCCGGGAGTACAGCGCGGCGACCCGCTCGGCGGCGTCCTGGGTGTCGGAGCCGACGACGATGCGGTCCGGGTTGAGGAAGTCGTGCACCGCCGAGCCCTCGCGCAGGAACTCGGGGTTGCTCACCACCGCGACGTCCGCGCGGTCCAGGTGCTCGGCGAGCCGCTTCGACGTCCCGACCGGGACGGTCGACTTGGTGACCATCACGCAGCCGGTGGGCAGCACCTCGCGCACCTCCTGCGCGACGGCCTCCACCACGGCCAGGTCCGCTGCGCCGCCGGAACCCATCGGGGTCGGCACGCACAGGAACACCACCTCGGCCTCGGCAACGGCGCCCGCGGAACCCACCACGAACTCCAGCCGACCTGCGGCGATGCCCTCCTGCACCAGCTCGGCCAGGCCGGGCTCATGGATCCGGACCTCGCCTCGGGAGAGCTCGGCGACCTTCTGCTCGTTGACGTCGCTGCACACCACGCGGTGGCCGAGCGACGCCAGGCACGCACCGGTGGTCAGTCCGACGTAGCCGGTGCCGACAACGACGATTCGACGGGCGAACACAGGCCCCAACCCCTTCACGTTGAACGACCGGGCGGTCGCCTCCAGCCCCCTCGAAAGTGATCGTGGCACATCTTCGAGCTGGGAAAACCCGCTTCGCCCAGAGTTCACGCTCCCGACGTCGCAGGTGACGAGATGGGAACCTGCCGTTTAGGCTGCGCGCGTGGATCAGCGACGTCTGGGGGAATCGGGTCTCGCGGTGAGCGCGGTCGGTCTCGGCTGCAACAACCTCGGAAGGCCCGGTACCGCCACCGAAACCCTGGCCGGAGCGCGCGCCGTCGTGGACGCAGCGCTGGAGAACGGCATCACCTTCTTCGACGTGGCCGACGCCTACGGCTCGCCGCGCGGGCGCAGCGAGGAACTGCTCGGGCAGTCGCTGTCCGGGCGGCGCGACCTGGCCGTCATCGCCACCAAGTTCGGCGTGGACATGCAGGGCACCAACGGCCCCGACTTCGGGGCACGCGGTTCCCGCCGCTACGTGCGCCGCGCCGTGGAGTCCTCGCTGCGGCGACTGGCCACCGACTGGATCGACCTGTACCAGCTGCACCGGCCGGATCCGCTGACACCGCTGGAGGAAACCCTCTCGGTGCTCGACGACCTGGTCCGCGAGGGCAAGATCCGCTACGTCGGGCACTGCAACCTCCCGGGCTGGCAGGTCGCCGACGCGTCCTGGACGGCGAACTCGGCGGGCCTGACCGCGCCGGTGTCCGGCCAGCACCACTACTCGCTGCTGTCCCGCGAGGTGGAGCGCGAGGTGGTGCCCGCCGCGCGGCGCTTCGGGATCGGTCTGCTGCCGTACTTCCCGCTCGCCAACGGGCTGCTGACCGGCAAGTACCGGCGCGACCAGGTCCCGCCGTCCGACGGCAGGCTGGCCGGGCAGGTGCAGCTGCTCGCCGAGGCGCCGTGGGACCGGATCGAGAAGCTGCGGGTGTTCGCCGAGCAGCGCGGCGTCCCGATGAGCACCGTGGCGCTCGGCTGGCTCGCCGCGCAGGACACCGTCGGCTCGGTCATCGCCGGGGCCACCACCCCGGATCAGGTCCGGGCCAACGCGCAAGCGGCCAACTGGGTCCCCGGCCCCGACGACCTCGCGGCGCTGGACAGCATCTGCCCAGCGGCATGACCTTCCGGCAACACCACCGCCGAGCAAGATGACCACAACTCTCCAGTGGAGGAAGAAGCAGAATGCAGATCACCGACACCGCCGCGATCGTCACCGGTGGGGCTTCCGGGCTCGGAGCGGCCACGGCGCGGGCGCTGGCCGGGCGGGGCGCGAAGGTGTTCGCGGTCGACCTGCCGGGGGCGATCGAGAAGGCCCCGATCGTCGACGGCATCACCTACACCGCGGCCGACGTCACCGACGCCGACCAGGTGCAGACCGCCGTCGAGCAGGCCGCCGGTTCCGGGAACCCGCTGCGGATCGTGGTGAACTGCGCGGGCATCGGCCCGTCCGCCCGCATCGCGGGCCGCAAGGGCGTCCACGACCTCGACCTGTTCCGCAAGGTCCTGGAGATCAACCTGCTGGGCACCTTCAACGTGATGCGGCTGGCCGCGTCCGCGATCGGCGAGACCGAGGCCGACCAGCACGGGCAGCGCGGCGTCGTGGTCAACACGGCGTCGGTCGCGGCCTACGACGGGCAGATCGGGCAGGCCGCCTACGCCGCCTCCAAGGGCGGTGTCGCGAGCCTGACCCTGCCCGCGGCCCGCGACCTCTCGTCCTCCGGGATCCGGGTGATGACCATCGCCCCGGGCATCGTGGACACGCCGATGCTCGCGACGGTGAGCGAGGAGTTCCGCCAGGGCCTCGCCGACGGCGTGCCGTTCCCGAAGCGCCTCGGCACCCCGGAGGACTACGCCCAGCTCGCCCTCGACATCGTCGAGCACGACTACCTCAACGGCGAGGTCATCCGCATGGACGGCGCCCTCCGCATGGCCCCGCGCTGACCCCGCTCGGCCCCACCTCGGCGGGCTGATCACCCGAGGTGGGGCCGCGCCGGGCGCCGGGCGCCGAATCCTGGGCAGTGGACAGTTTTAGCCATAATCACCCATGATCAATGTCCGAAATGTCGGGGCAATTATGGCTAAAACTGTCCACTGGTGACGAACGCACCCGACCGGACCACCTCCGCGGCCCCGGAGTTCGGGGTCAGAGGTCTTCGGCGTAGGGGATGTCGTGGGCTGCTTCGGAGGTCATCCAGGTGCGGATGGTGTAGGTGGCCCGGACGTCGTCCTCGTTGTAGGTGAGGAGGCGTTCGCGCTGGGTGAGGTCGCGCTCGCCGCCGTCGAGGGCGACCGCGTCGCGGTACCAGCGCATCGAGTTCTCGCCGCCGGCCTCCGGGTCGCGCCAGCCGAAACCCGCGCTGGGGGCGATCACCTTGAGCCCCTTGCCGTTCGGGCACAGGAACTGGTCGCGGACCACCGCGAACAGGTCGACCCACTCGGCGGAGGCGATGAACTCCTTGACCTCCGACACCGGCGGCACCCCGGGCTTGCCGGCGAAGCGCTCGGCGGAGGCCAGCATCCAGCGGTTCTCCGCCAGCTCGTTGTAGCAGTAGGCGCGGAAGCTCAAGCCCCGCTCGAACGCCTGGCGGCGGACGCCGGTGAACCAGCTCCAGAACTCGGCGAACGACCGCGCCTCGTCGTCGGTCGGCAGCGGCTCCCAGGTCACGAACGCCCGGTAGCCCTGCTCCTCGCCGATGTCGGTGCCCGACAACCAGCAGCCCCACATGTAGGCGCCGGCGTCGGCGTAGCTCTCCATGTCCACGTCGACCTCGACGTCGCCGCGCGGCACGTCGAGGTCGCGGACCCGCCGCACCAGCGGCATCTGCCGCAGCCACGCCTTGGCCAGCAGGATCGCGTCGGCGTCGCGCACGCCGGTGAGCTGCAGCTGCTCGGCGTCGGCCAGCGGCGTGGCGGCCAGCTCGTCGATGGTGGTGATGCCCTGGTCGCGCAGCGCGGTCGCGTCCTCGCCGCGCACCACCAGGCTCACGTCGCGGCGCTCGCGCAGCTGGGCCTCGCAGGTCGGCCACCAGGGGCAGCCGCGGCACTCGGTGATCCGGGACGGCTGGGCCAGCGGCTCGTCGCCGTTCGCGGCGGCGCGGGCGACGTCGAGCCGGTCGCCGAAGCGCGCGTCGTACTCGGCCAGCGCGGTGCGCCCGCCGGGCCAGTTGGGGCTGCGCAGGTCGTGCCAGACGACGACGTCGGCGTCCACGCCGATCACGCCCGCCGTCCGGTCGCTCGCACCGAACCCGCACGCCTGCAGCAGCCGCACCGCGTGCACCAGCCGGAGCTGGTCGCGGGGCTGCGGGCGGACCTTGCGGGTCGGGTCGACCGCGGCGGCCTCGGGAACCGGCTCGCCGATCGGCGAGACCTTCGCGCCGCTGCCCGGGTCGGTGACCTTGTGCCGCACCACCAGCACCGGCACGTAGCCGTTCTCGCTGCGCACCAGCAGGTCGATGGCCCCGCGCCTGCCGCCGTCGACGTCGTCGGGCAGCTGCGCGCCGGAGATGTGCCCGACGCCCTCGCCCATCGCGTCGAGCGTGAGCCGGGCGCGGTCGGCGTAGGGGATGCCGCGCGGGATCTCGGTCCAGGACTCACCGAGGAGCTCGCCGAGCTGGGCGGCGACGGAGCGGCGGTGCTCGGCGGCGTCGGCGATGCGCTGCTCGACGCCCAGGTCCAGCGGCGCGGTGTCGACCTCGCGCATCGCCGGGTCGTTCTCCAAGTGCACGCGTCGACGGCACCGCGTCACCACGCCCGCGTCGAGCAGCACCGTCTCCTTCACGCGTAAAGGGTATGCGGTGGCTCCGACAGCCGCGCCCATCACCCCGGTGACATCGCGCGGCGGCGATGACCACGCCGAGTGCGCACCCGATCGCGTCGTGCTTTCGTGCGCTGCTCCATCCGGACTTATGGTGATCGCGGGAGCTGGGAGAACGCGGATCCGGGGAGGTGTGCGCGGTGAGGAGACTCGCCAGGCGACGCGGGACGGTCATGCACCGGGGGTGCCGGAGGTGCGCCGCCGGTAAGGCCAGGGCCGAGAAGCGGATACGTCGCCAAGTCGACAAGGCGGCCCGCAAGGCCGAGAGAGCTCAGCGGGCCGAAGCGCAGCAGATCGAGGCCGCCAATCAGGTGGTGACGCCGACGCCGGTGGGCAAGAAGGCGGCGAAGGCGCTGCGCAAGGCGGACAAGCAGACGGCGAAGGCGATCAAGAAGGGCGAGTACGGGGCGGTCACCCCGGGCAACGCCAAGAAGATCATCAAGATCGGCAAGATCGTCGTCCCGGTGCTCGCGCCGTTCGCGCTGCGCGCAGCGAGCTCGGCCCGCGCGAGCTACGACCGGTCCCGGGCCCGCAGGCTCGGCGTCGGCGTCGACGAGCTGGGCCGGTTCACCGGGCGCGGGGCCGCGCTGCACGCCCGCATCGCCGGTGACGCCCACGCACTGCGCGACCTGCGGGAGCAGTCCACCGGCGAGGAGCGCGGCGCCGCCGAGACCTACGCGGCGCAGGCCGACGCGCGCCTGGCCCAGCTGACCAGCGCGGTCCGCGCCGCCGAGCGGATGCCGGCGCCGCGCCGCAAGTCCGCGCACCGCGCGGTGAACCAGGAGCTCACCCGCATCGAGAACGAGCTGCTCACCCGCTTCGGCGTCCCGACGGGCTGAAAGCCGACGAGGGGCACCTCCCGCGCGGGAGGTGCCCCTCGTCGGCACTGCTGGGATCATCCCTGGCCGGGGATCAGCCCTGGCCGGGGATCAGCCCTGGCCGGGGATCAGCCCTGGCCGGGGATCTTGATCAGGCCCTTCTCGGCCATCCAGTCCCGCGCCACGTCGGCCGGGTCCCGCCCGTCGACGTCGACCTGCGCGTTGAGGTTCATCAGCTCCTCGTTGGTCAACTTCTCGGAGATCGGCTGGAACACCTGCGTCAGCTGCGGGTAGCGCTTGAGCATCTCGTCCCGGAGCGTGACTCCGACGTTGTACCGCGGGAAGAACTGCTTGTCGTCGGCCAGCACCTTCAGGTTCAGCGCCGGGATCCGGCCGTCGGTGGTGAACACCTCGCCGAAGGTGCAGGTCCCGTCGGCCGTGGCCTGGTAGATCGCACCCTCGGTGAGCACCTTGACGTTGCCGGGGTTCGTCTTGAACCCGTAGGTCTCCTCCACGCCCGGCAGGCCGTCGTTGCGGCTGGCGAACTCGGTGTCCACGCAGAACGTGGCGTCCTCCGGGTGCTCGGCCACGACCTGCTGGATGTCGGAGAGGTTCTGGACGCCCAGGCGCTGGGCGGCGTCCTGGTTGACGGCGAACGCGTAGGTGTTGTCCACCTGGTAGTTCACCGCGGTCCAGGCCACGCCGTTGCGCTCGAGGTCCTGCTCGCGCACGGCCTCGAACTGGGCGCGGGCGTCCGGGATCGGATCGTTGTTGCCGTTGTAGCTGATCCAGGACGTGCCGGTGTAGTCGAAGAGCACGTCGATCTGGTCGCTGGTCAGCGCCTTGCGCGCGGTCGACGAGCCCTGGATGGAGCTCAGGTCCCGCACGTCGGCACCGGCCGCGGACAGCGCGAACTCGCCGAGGTAGCCCAGGATGAGCTGCTCGGTGAAGTTCTTCGAGCCCACCGTGATCGTCTGGCCCTCCAGCTCCGGGACGGGCTGGATGATGCCCGGTTCCACCGCCAGCGGAACCGACGAACCGGAGCTGAGACCGCATCCGGCGAGCAACAGCCCGGCCGCCGCCAGCGAGGCCGCCTTGAGCGCACTGCGCGTGCGGAGCTTCATCGCAACCCCCTCGGCGACAGGTAGGTCTCGGCCAGCGCGCCGAGCCAGTCGACCAGCAGCGCCAGCGCCATCGCCAGCACCGAACCGACGATCATGACGGTGTAGTCGTTGAGCTTGTACCCGGTGTCGATCAGCTCGCCGAGGCCGCCCGCGCCGACGAACAGCGCCAGCGTCGCGGTTCCCACCGCCAGCACCAGCGCGGTCCGCAGACCGGCGAGGATGAACGGCACCGCCAGCGGCATCTCGATGCGCAGCAGCACGGCCGAACCGGACATGCCGATGCCGCGCCCCGCGTCGACCAGCGACGCGTCCACCGACTGCAACCCCACGATGGTGTTGCGCAGGACCGGCAGCAGCGCGTAGAAGGCGATCGGCAGGACCGCGATCCAGAACCCGGTGGAACCACCGGTGAACAGGAAGAACAGCACCAGCAGACCCATCGATGGCGCGGCCTGGCCGACGTTGGCGATGCCGATCACCACGGGAGCGATGCGGCGCGCCCAGGACCGGCTGAGCAGCACGCCCAGCGGCACCGCGACCAGCACCACGATCAGCGCCACGGCGAGGCTGATCAGGAAGTGCGTCCAGGTCAGGCTCAGGATCGTCGTCGAGTTGAGGCTGCGCAGCGTCACCTCGTCGTTGTCCCGGGTGAACGCCCAGCCGAGCACCGCCGCGACCAGCACCACCACGGTCACCGGCTGCGCCAGCAGCCGCAGCCGCTCGGCGCGCCCGGACCCGGAGTCGGAAGCGAACGTGCTGCTCATGAGGCGTCAGCCCCCGAACCGGCAGCCGGCGCCTCGGACTCGTCGGCGGCGTTCTCCTCGCGCAGGGCCTTGATCGTGTTCATCACGGTGTCGATGTCGACGACGCCGACGTACTCACCGCGCGAGCCCACGACCACGGCCACGCCGTCGTCGTCGGTCAGGATCGCTTCGAGGGCGTCCTGCAGCGTCGAGGCCCGCGACACCGAGTCCTCCACCGGACGACCGGCGCGCGCGAGGTCCGACACCGAGCCGGCCTCGCGAGCGGTCGCCCAGCGAACCGGGCGGTTGCGCTTGTCGAGCACCAGGCCGATCGCGCCGCGGCGGGTGCCCAGGCGTTCGCGCAGCACCGACGGTGCCTCGTCGACCGTCGCGGTCGGCACTTCGCCGACCTCGATCTCGCGCACGCGGCGCAGCGTGAGCTGCTTGAGGGCCGCGCCCGCTCCGACGAATCCGGCGACGGTGTCGTCGGCCGGGTTGGTCAGGATCGCTTCCGGGGTGTCGTACTGCAGGATCTTCGAGCGCTCGCCCAGCACCGCGATCCGGTCGCCGAGCTTGACCGCCTCGTCGAAGTCGTGCGTGACGAACACGATCGTTTTGCCCAGGTCTGCCTGCAGGCGCATCAGCTCGTCCTGCAGCACACCGCGGGTGATCGGGTCCACCGCGCCGAACGGCTCGTCCATCAGCAGCACCGGCGGGTTGGCCGCGAGCGCGCGGGCGACGCCGACGCGCTGCTGCTGACCACCGGAGAGCTGCCGCGGGTAGCGGCCCCGGTACTCGGCCGGGTCGAGGTTGACCAGGTCGAGCATCTCGTCCACGCGCTCGGCGATGCGCTTCTTGTCCCAGCCGACCAGGCCGGGGACCATGCCGACGTTGTCACCGACGGTCATGTGCGGGAACAGGCCCGCCTGCTGGATCGAGTAGCCGATCTCGCGGCGCAGCTTGTCCGCGTCCAGGCTGAGCACGTCCTGACCACCGATGGTGATCTTGCCGGAGGTCGGTTCGATCAGGCGGTTGATCATCCGCATGGTGGTCGTCTTGCCGGAGCCCGACGGCCCCACCAGCACGACCGTCTCCCCGGCGGGGATGGTCATGGTCACCGATTCGACGGCGGCCTGCTTCTGCCCCGGGTAGCGCTTGGAGACCTCTTCCAGCTTGATCTCCACGCCGTGCCCGGCGGTCTTCTTCTCGTCGTCAGCCACGGATACCTCTCGAAGTCGTCAACCGCCCGAACAGCACGAACAAGGCGTCGAGCACGAGTGCCAGGATGACCACGCCGACGGTGCCGGAGATGGCCATGTTCAGAGCGTTCGCGCCGCCCAGCTGGCCGAGGCCCTGGAACAGCAGGTTCCCGAGACCCGGGCCCTTGGCGTACGCGGCGATGGCCGCGATGCCCATCAGCATCTGGGCGCTCACCCGCATGCCGGCGAGGATCGCCGGCCAGGCGAGGCGGAGTTCGACGCGCGTGAGCACGCTGAAGCGGTTCATGCCGATCCCGCGCGCCGCGTCCAGAATCGGCTGGTCGACGTTCGACAGGCCGACGATCGTGTTGCGGACGATCGGCAGCAGTGCGTAGAGGACCAGAGTCACCACCGAGGGGGCCACGCCCAGGCCCAGAACGGGGATCAGCAGGCCGAACAGCGCGAAGGACGGGATGGTCAGGATCGCGCTGGAGAGAGCGGTGGCGATCGCCGCCCCGGCGGGGCTGCGGTAGACCGCAACCCCGACCAGGACGCCGACGATCGTTGCCAGCAGGATGCACTGCACCACCATGCTGACGTGCTGGTATGCGTTGACCAGCAACGATTGCCACCTGGATGCGATGAAATCCAGGAGATTCACTTATTTACTCTTTCTTACCGGCTTCCGCCGATTCGGACTCCTCGTCGAGGTTCTCGGCGGGAGTCGTGACCAGCTGGAACTCGCCGTCGTGCTCCTCAGTACCGGCGATGACGGCCTGCTCGAGCACCTCCGCGCCCTTCTGGTCGCGAACCGTGATGTCGTCCGACCGCAAGTCCTTGACCATGGCGATGCACATGAAGATCATCACGATCGCGAACGGCAGGGCACCGATGAACGTGAGGTTCTGGATGCCTTCCAGGGCTTTGTCCTGGCCGATCACCAGCATCACCGCGGCGACGGCACCGGTGGCCGCACCCCAGAAGATGACGACCCACTTGCTGGGCTCGATCGCGCCCCGCTGCGACAGCGTGCCCATGACGATGGACGCGGCGTCGGCACCGGAGACGAAGAAGATCGCGACCAGGATCATCACCAGCACGGCGGTGACCAGCGCCAGCGGCAGGTGGTCGAGCAGCGAGAAGGTCTGCGCCTCCGCGCTGCCGTCGCCGTAGACGTTCGCACCGGTCTTCTGGGTGTTGATCGCGGCACCGCCGAAGATCGCGAACCAGATGAGGCTCACGACGCTGGGCACCAGCAGCACGCCGCCGATGAACTGGCGGATCGTGCGGCCCCGGCTGATCCGGGCGATGAACATGCCCACGAAGGGCGTCCAGGAGATCCACCAGGCCCAGTAGAAGACGGTCCAGCTGCCGAGCCAGTCCTGCATCTCGGCACCGCCGGTGGCACCGGCGCGCGACGCCATCTCGCCGAACTCGCTCATGTAGGAGCCGACCGCCGTGGGCAGCAGGTCCAGGATGAACACCGTCGGTCCGAGGACGAACACGAAGATCGCCAGGATGGCCGCCAGCACCATGTTGATGTTGGACAGCCACTGGATGCCCTTCTCCACGCCCGAGACCGCGGAGAGGATGAAGCAGAGCGTCAGCACGGCGATGATGCCGACCAGCACGTTCGTGCCGGCGTCGCCCATCGGCCAGTTGGCGGCCTGCATACCGGACTTGATCTGCAGCGCACCGAGACCCAGCGAGGCCGCGGAGCCGAACAGCGTCGCGAACAGCGCCAGGATGTCGATGACCTTGCCCAGCGGACCCTCGGCGGCCTTCTTGCCGATCAGCGGCGTGAAGACACCGGAGATGGTCTGCTTGCGACCCCGGCGGAAGCTGCTGTAGGCGATCGCCAGACCCGCCACCGCGTAGATCGCCCACGGGTGCAGGGTCCAGTGGAACAGCGAGGTCGACATGGCCGTCTTGATCGCTTCTTCGCTCTCGCCCGGGACGGTGCCCGGCGGCGGGGAGACGAAGTGGCTCAGCGGCTCGCTCACGCCGTAGAACATCAGGCCGATGCCCATACCGGCGCTGAACATCATGGCGATCCAGGACACCGTGCGGAACTCAGGTCCCTCACCGTCCCCGCCCAGCGGGATCCGGCCGTACTTGCTGAAGGCCAGGAACAGGGCGAACACGACGAACCCGGTGGCGGCGAGCACGAAGCCCCAGCCGGTGTTCTTGATCAACCAGGTCAGCGCGGCCGACGAGGCGTTGCTCAACGAGTCGGTTGCCAACGCGCCCCAGGCGACCACCAAGAACATGATGATCGCTGTGACGCCGAAAACGACCCAATCGGTTCTTGGTTTGCCGAGGAACTCGGCATCTGCTCCGGTGGATTGGCCGCCGCCGGCGGCCCCACCGCTTTGTTCAGTTTCGGTCGACACAGGTTTCGGCGCCGACTTTCGGCGACGCCCCCTCCTCTCCGTCGTCGGTTACGACGTTTCCGGAACCAATCGAACCGCCAATTCGCTCAGTTCGTGGCTCCAAATCGTCGTCAACCTGTAAACCGTGACCCAAACGGGTTAACAAGGCAAGCTCACCTGCGGTCAGCGTGGCCGAACCGACACCTAGACTGACTCACCGTGAAGGCAGGTCTGACACCGACGCAGGGCGCTCTGCGCGTCCTGCGCGGTGCCGGTTTGGCCTGCACAGCGGCATCACTGTCGGTAGCCGCCCACACTGCTGCGGGAGGCTCGACCCCGGGTCTGGGGCCCACCGTCGTGATCACCGTTCTGCTGACCGGTGCCGGCGTGGCGCTAGCTGATCGCAAGCGCGGGTCGTGGGGCATTCTAGGGGCACTGTCGGTCAGCCAGCTGGCACTTCACTTCTTTCTCGAGCTCACCGCGGTCAGCGCGCACGGTTCCGGGCACCTCCACGGGCCGCCGCCGATCCCGCTGTCACCGGCCCTGATGACCTTGGGCCACGTGATCGTCACCATGCTGACGGCGCTGGTCATGGCGCATGCGGAACGCGTACTGTTCGTAGTCACCCGGTTGTTGCAGGCGATCTTCCCCCGGAAGACGACTCCGTTACCGGTTGTAACTCCGCCACCGGCCGTGTGCGTCCCCGCACCCGTTCCCCGGACCCTGGCACAACTGATCTACCAGCGGATTCATGGTCGTCGCGGGCCTCCGAAATCTCCGTTCGAAAGCAACGATCCGATGTATATCGGCATCTGATCATTGCCATTCCGATGAATCGCGCCTATACGCGCGCGATTAACAACTCGAACCTGGAGATCTCAAGAGAACATGTCGACAAATCGATTGATCACGCGATCCGCGAACGTCCTCGCGATCAGCGGAATCGCGCTCGCACTGGGTTCCGCGCCCGCCTACGCGCACGTGAGCGCTCAGCCCGAGGAGGCCGAGAAGGGCGGCTACGCCAAGATCGCTTTCCGCGTTCCCAACGAGGACCCGGTGGCCGGGACCGTCCAGGTCAAGGTGACGCTGCCGGAGCAGTACCCGCTGAGCTCGGTGCGCACCAAGCCGGTCCCCGGCTGGACCGCGCAGGTCGAGAAGGCGCAGATCGCACCGGTCGAGGTGGACGGCGCCCAGGTCACCGAGGCGGTCCGCAGCATCACCTGGACCGCGGAGCCGGGCACCCGGATCGGCCCGGACCAGTTCAACGAGTTCGAGGCCACCCTCGGCGCCATGCCGGAGAACGCCGACGAGCTGCTGCTGCCCACCACCCAGACCTACGACAACGGCAAGGTCGTGGAGTGGAACCAGCCCACGCCGCCCGGCGGCGAGGAGCCGGAGCACCCGGCCCCGACGGTCAAGCTGATCGCCGCCGAGGGCGGGGGCCACAGCCACGGCGGAACGCCGGCCGGTGCGCCGGAGGAAGCCGCTGACCAGCACGGATCGTCCGACGAAACGGCCCGCTACCTCGGCGGTGCCGGCCTGCTGGTCGGCGCGCTGGGAGTGGGCGTCGGCGCGGGTGCGCTGGTCCGCGGACGGCGTTCCGGCGGTGAGAAGTCATGAGGCGGTTGCTGACCGTCGGCGCTCTCGCCCTGGCCGCCCTGCTCGGCGGCGCGGCCCCGGCGCTCGCGCACAACGTGCTGGTCGGCAGCGATCCGGCCGAGGGCGCGCAGCTGTCCACCGGTCCGCGCGAGGTCAAGCTGACCTTCGACCAGCCGGTCCGCGCGGGTGAGTCCTACAACACGGTCAACGTGGTGGGGCCGGACGGCACGTTCTGGGCGGACGGCCCGGCGCGGGTCGAGGGCAACTCGGTCATCGCCCCGGTCCGCGAGCTCGGACCGGCCGGGACCTACACCGTGGGTTACCGGATCCTGTCCAGCGACGGGCACCCGGTGCCGGGCAAGGTCAGCTTCACGCTGACCGCCCCCGGCAAGGGCACGCCCGCTCCGGCCCCGCAGGGCGGCCAGGACTCCGGACAGCCGTCCGACCAGGCAGAACCCGCTTCCGGCGGGATGCCGATCTGGCCGTGGATCGCCGGTGCGGTCCTGATCGTGATCCTCGGTCTGGTGCTGGCCCTGCGCCTCGGCAAACCGAAGGACTGATCGCGAGAACCGGGAGGGTGTCCGATTCCCCGGGCACCCTCCCGTCGTGTTCGCAGAACGGGAATCGCACTCGTCTTCACCGGAATTCCGACGCGTTCTTGTGGAATTCCCCGTTCCGCTTTCCCCGGTGTGAATGGTGATCGTGAATGATCATTTAGAACGGAGCTGGATCCCGTCGCGCACCTCGGGGAGCAGAACCCCGCCGCGCACCAGATCCGGCGGCACCATGAACCACGGCTGCGCGTGCCCCTCGGGCGCCCACACCGGCAGGTAGCACTGATCGATCAGCGAGATCGCGAAGTCCGTCGACACCTCGTTTCCCCTGCCCAGCGCCGCCGTCCCCTGCCACGGCATCACCGCCGAACCGCCCAGCGGGACGAACCGGAACCGCCCCTGCTCCGGGCGCAGCGACAAGCTCATCCGGACCCGGTCGCGGCGCCACAGGGCCGCGTAGTCCAGGTCGACGTCGACGTGCTTGTTGGACAGGTAGGTGATCGTCTCGTCCCAGGCCAGCGCCAGCAGCTCGCGGCGGGTGCCCGCCAGGTCCGGGTCGGTCAGGTCGAACGGCTCGGCGTAGACCCGGCGGGCGAACTCCACCGGATCGCCGCCCGCGCGCGGGACGTCGACCGCGTGCACGATCGACCGGAACATCTCCGCGAACCGCGGCTGGCCCGGGCATCCCGGGTCGCGCTCGTCGGCCTCGGCCAGCGCACCGCGCGGGTCGGTGCGCACGTCCAGCCCGGCCAGCGCCGAGCGGTAGCGCTCTCGGTGCTGCTCCAGCAGCTCGGCGCGCTCGCCCGCGTCGCCGCAGCCGAACTCGGCGGCGACCTCGTCGACGTTGCGCACCTCCACGATCCGGCCGGCACCGGTGAGCTCCAGCATCCGCCGGAACTCCCGCTGGTAGCCGCCGTACCGGCGCTCCTCGCGGGCCCGGAAGTGGCTCGGGTCGGCCAGCGCGGTCACCCTGATCCCCGGCGGGTGCACCCGTCTGACCGCGGTGTCCAGCTGCAGCAGTCTCGCCAGCATCGCGACCTCGGCCAGGTCCGGCAGGCCGCCGAGCGCCTTGAGCCGGGACCCGTCCTGCTTCGTCGGCGGCCCCAGGAGCACGAGCTCGGCGGGTTCCCCCGCCGCCACCGCGCGGGACAGGTCCTCCTCGGCCTGCTGGACCGGGTAGGCCGAGCGGGAGGCGCCGAACAGCTTCGCCTGCATGATCTGCCAGATCGCCCGGACGCTGCCCGACTCGATGGCCGCCACCCGATCGCCGAGCCGGGCGCCGGTCTCCTCGGCGCCGCGGCACAGCGCGGTCACGATCCCCACCTGCTCGTCCTCGGTCAGGCGCACGCCGCGCCACCACAGCGTCGGGCGGGTGCGCATCGCGTCGAGCCGCAGCTGCGCGATCGACGTCGCGTGCGACAGACCAGGCCCGGACGCGTGGCCGCGGCCCAGCGGTACCGGCTGCGGCACGGTCTCGAAGGTGGCGATGGCGTCCGGCTCGTCCACGCCGGTGAACCCGGGAGCGGCGACCGGGACCACCACGGCCTGCGGGAACTCCTCCTGCAGCGCGACGCGGTTGGCCTCCTTGTCGTCGAAGGCGGCCACCGGTTCCCAGCCGGTCATGCCGCGCAGCGCGGCGACCTTCTGCCGCCCGACGTCCGCGCCCTCGTCGGTGGTGCGCAGCTCCAGGTGACCGAGGTCGTGGCGGGCCAGGGCGCGTTCGGTGGCGGCGCGCATCCGGTGGCGGCGGCCGGTGAGCAGCACCACCCGGCCACCGGCCTGCGCGACGTCGCCGGTGAACCGCCGCACGCCGGGCGCGAGCTCGTCGGTCAGCAGCGCCTCGTCGTCCCAGGAGATCGCCCGCCGGAAGTCCGCGTGCGCCAGGGCCTCCGGCAGGCAGGCGAGCTCGCGGAACGGCCGCCACCCCGGCTCGTACAGCCCGGGCAGCACCGGCAGCGGTTCGGTCACGCCGAGCGCCGCGAGGGCCTCGCGCACGCGGGTGCGGGGGTGGAAGGCGCAGAAGTCCAGGTCCAGCGCCACCAGCGGGCGCGGGACGTCCGGGTTCCGGCGATGCGCGCTCGCCCGCTCCTTGACCAGCCGGAGCACCCGCTGCAGCACCTCGTCCTGCGCGCTCGGCACGTGGTGGGCGAAGCGGCGCCACGCGTGATCGCCGGCCAGCACCGACAGCAGGCCCGCCGAGCAGAACCGCAGCTCCTCGGCCACGACGTGCTCGGTATCCGGGCTGATCGCGGTCAGCGCCCGGTGCAGCCGGTTGATCGCCTCGGCCGTGCGAGCGGGCTCGGCCGCGGCCAGGTCGGGCACCACGACCCGGCCGGTGACCAGGTCGACGCGCGGTTCGCCGACCGGGACGGCGCCCACCGCCAGCAGGCTCCGGACCGTGATGACCACCGGGCGCACGACGAGCTCGACCCGATCTCGTTCGGCGAGCTCAGGCAGGTCCGCCAGTCCGACCGCGTCCTGGGGAGCGGTTCCGACCAGGCAGTACTTCGCGAGGAGGGAGTCGCGCGCGAGTGCTTCCCGCGCGCGTTCCGGCAGCGTGCCGGTTGCGTACACCGCGTCTCCTTTTCGATTGCAGCGCTCATCAGGCCTTCCACGTGAGCGGATGGCGGCTGCGCGAGGGGACGCGAAGTTCGGCTCGACCGAAGCCGACCGGAACCGATCGGCGAAACCCGCAGGTGGACGCGGGAAATCTCAGGCCGGGAACGGTCCGGCAGGCGTTTCGGAGGGCGACTGCGCGACAGTCTGCGAGCGGTCATTCACCGTCGACGAGTTGCACGGGGGACGGCTCGACCGTCCGACCCGGCGTCCATCCGACGCAGCGCCGCGCGGGCGCGTCGGTGGAGTTCCCGGCGCGAGATCCAGCCCGCCGCGTAGTGCCGGTACGCCTGGGCCACCAGCACCAGCTCGGCGAGGTGATCGGCGTAGGGCTCGCGGAAATCCGGGGGCAGTTGCCGCAGCGACCGGAGGTGGTCGTCCACGACCTCGTCCAGCACTCGCGCGCTGGCGAGAGCGCGGGCACGGCGGGAGCGCGGGGCGCGCTCGCCCGGCGGGAACTCAGCGATCCTCATCGACAGCCCATCCGCTATAGCACCGACTCGATGCACCAGTTCGCTCGTATGGTCTACCCCTTCAGGTCGAATCCGGTGACCACAACCGACCGGAAAGACGCCGCGAACCGACCAAGATCCCCCGAACGGCCGCACCGGCTTCAACCGGACGCCCCATCGGAACCAAGACCCCCGACTCCCAAGGTCGTGGGGGAGGGAAGTTTTCATGAAAACTTCCCTTCTCCAAGAACCGAACCCCCGGGTCCGAGGGTCCCTGCGCGAGCGAGGTTTTCATGAAAACCTCGCTCCCCCCAGGAACGGAACTCCCAAGTCAGAGATCTTCGAGGGGACCGAAACCCTCGGTTTGGGTGGTCATGTGGTGGGGAAGTTTTCATGAAAACTTCCCTCCTCCTCGACGGACCGGAGTTCTGGTCGGGGGTGGTGGGGGTGGGGAAGTTTTCATGAAAACTTCGCGGTCAGCTGTAGGGGGCCCACTGGGTGTCGAGGTCGCCTTCGCGGATGGTGCGCAACCGCCAGGAGACCTGCTCGCGGACGCTCGGGTTGGTCCGCAGGATCGGCAGCACACCGGTCGTGATCTTGAGTTCGCGCAGCTCGCGGAGCACCGGGAAGCCCTCCCACGAGGTGATGTCGAAGCCGTAGGCGTCGGCCAGCTCGCGGTGCCACTCGGCCGGATAGCCCATCCGCAGGCTGCCCACCGCGATCGGCGTCAGGTCCCACTCCGGCTGGCCGATGCACAGCGAGTCCAGGTCGCACAGCAGCGGACCGTCCGGGCCGCCGATCACGTTGCCCAGGTGGGCGTCGGCGTGGATGACCGCGCGCGGCAGCGGGAAGTCCAGCTGTTCGAGCTGTTCCTCCAGGTAGTCGCACCGCTGCTGGAGGAACCGGTGGTCCTCCGGGTCGATGTCCACGGCGTCGCCCAACCGGCGCCGGATGTCGGCCATCGGCTTCCAGGGCTTGAACGTCTCCTCGGCCAACGGCTGGGAGTGCATCTGCCGCAGCAGATTTCCCAGGTCGGCGCTGCCGGGGACCCGGCCCTCCTCGGGCACGTACTGCCACAGCGTCGCGCAGTGCGCGCCGGAGCTGACCGGTTGCTCCACGCCCGGCAGCAGCCGCACCGCGGGAACCCCGTGCATCGCCAGCCAGTGCGCGGCCTCGACCGCGGTGCGGGCCCGGTGGGCGAACGACGGGGACAGCACCAGCCGGACGATGACCGGCTCGTCCCGCAGCAGGAAGACGCCGTTGTTGATGAACCGGAGCAGGCGAGCACCGCGCGGGTTCAGGCCGACGGTCTCGCAGATCTCGGTGAGCGCCAGCTCCAGCTCCGGCGGGACGGACTGGTGCTGGTGAACCTGATATGTCTTCATACGCATGTGTGTGCTCTCACACCGGCGACGAGCCAGTGGGTCTCCCCAGGTCAGGGGGACCTCAGGTCTGGCGGAACCGCCGGACTTCCTCGAAGAGGTCGCGGGAATCCGAGTTGGCCCGGTGCTTGCCCGCTTCCAGCTCCAGTGGTTTGAGCCGGTCGGCGACACGGGCGGATTTCACGCGCTCACCGAACTGCAGCGCGCGACGTCCGACCTTCAGGCCCTCCTGAACGTCGCCGGCCCGGAAGTGGTTGGTTGCCTGCAGACTCAGCCCGAAAACGTGGGTGCGCTGCATGTCCGCGCCGTAGGCCTCGTTGCACTTGATGGTCTCGGCCACCGCGATCGAGGCGTGCTTCTTGGGATCGAACACCGCCAGCGCGTCGTGCGCGGAGCCGATCATGCCGTGCAGGTCGTTCTCGGTGAAGAAGCGGACCCAGTCCGGGGCGTCGTCCACGTTGGCGCGGGCGAACTCGTCCTTGGTGCGGCCCACCATCTTCTGCACCTGGTCGGGCTTGTTGAGCATCCCGTAGGCCCACGCCTCGTTCGCGCACAGCACCGCGACGGTCAGCGACGAACCCGATTCCTGCGCGGCGATCTGACCGAGCTGGAACAGCTTCAGCGCCTCGTTGGGCTCCTGGTAGTGCAGGTAGACCCGGCCCATCCGGTACAGCACGCTGGCCACGAGGCTGTCGTCGTCAGCGCGCTTGGCGAACTCCAGGGCGCGACCGAAGTGGCTGCGCGCCGGGTCCAGCAGACCGACGTCGAACGAGGTCCAGCCGGCCAGGCTGTGCATGTCGGCCAGGGCCACGAACAGCTGCTTGCGCACGGGGTCGCTGGACGTCGAGTCCAGCAGCTGCTGGGCCCAGGAGAGCTGAGCGACCACGGCGTCGCGGCAGGTGCCGCCGCCGTATCGGTAGTCCAGGTCGCGCAGGGCCTTGGTGGCGGCCTGGATCTGCTGCACATCGGTCATGCCGATGCGCGCCGGAGCCGGAGTCGAGGCGCTGGCGGGTGACCAGGCGCTGTCCTCGGTGCCGAACACCGAGGCGCCCATGGTCACCGCGGCAGCGTGGGACAGGAACTTCCGACGCTTCACCGATTCGTCCTCCTCAGCTTCCAGGGCGTTCGTCGCTTTCGCGACCCGCATGGCGGTCGCCCCGTCGTAGGCGAGGCCCATGTAGCCCCGCGGGATGCCGAGCCCGTCGGCTATTCGGGCCAACACGTCGTACGCCATGACCTGCCGGCCCTTGAGGATCTCGGACACCTCGGACTGGGACTGCCCCGTCGAGGCGGCGATCTGCCGCTGCGAGACGCCGTGCCTGCGCAGTTGGCGGTAGACCTCGCTGACGTCTCTCCGGGCCAGCGCATCCCGCATGTCCCGCTCGTTCCAGACGTCGGGAGTAACGGGCGAGCCGCCAGATCCGATGATGTTCATTTGACCCCCTGACGCTCTAGAACGGGCGTTGGTCGCAGAGTAAGCGCACTGCGGCAAGTCGGTGAAGCCCGTATCGGTAGAGGTGATCGGTTGCGGTGAAGTCCGCTTACCGCTCGTCGCGGTCTTCGGTCCGGTCGTCGCCCGTCCTCTAGGCGCAGCGACCTCCAGGCACCAATGTAGTCATCAGCAAGCAGCGAGCACAGACGGGATCTGGGGCGGACGATGGACATCCGAGCGACGAACCGGCAGGAGGGTGACGGAACCCCGCACGTTCCGGCGCCTGCCGACCGCCGTCGCTGGTGGCACGTCGACTGCCGCGATGTCGCCAACGCGCATCGGAGCCTGGCCGTGCTCGTCAATCGGGACAAGGTGGTGCTCGTCGGACCGCCCGGCCACGCCGCGGAGCTCGAAAGCCGCGGTGCCGGTCAGTTGTCGATGGCGTTGCGGGATGCCGCAGCGCAGGCGAGAAAGTGACGGTGGAGTCTCATGGACGAGGTCCTGGGGCAGGTGTTGCGCAGCGCGGTGCGTGAGCGGCTCGATGTGCTTTCCGAGCTCGCCGACCGCGCGGACGCCTCTTCCCTGCTGTCCGTGGCGCGCAACGAACTCCCGCGGCTGACCGCGGGGTGGCGGGCGCTGCTCACCGCTCACGAAGCCGACGAGAAGGGCAACTGCCCGGAGTGCTCAGGACGACGACGTCCCACGAAAGCACCGTGCACGGTGTGGGAGTCGGCCTACGAGCACCTGGTGGCGGGCGCCCTCGCACCCCGTCCCGCACGGCACCTGCGACCGGCGCACGCTTTGCAGCCGGCCACGCCGGTGCCGTAAGCCGGCGGACTCGGCCCCGGACAGCAGCACCTCCTCCCCGACCCGGGAAGCCGAGCAACCGCCAGGGTGGCGGCCGATGAGCGCTTAGTCGCGAATCCCCGACCCCGGCCAACGCGAGTCGGCCGCCACCAAGCTCCACCAACTCAACAGACTTCCGCGGGCCGGTGCTGACGCACTCCCCTCCCCCCGACCGGTGCCGGTCCGCGGACTCCAACCACTCCGGATCACCGTTTCCCCGGACGGCCCGGAGCAGGAAAAGGCCCTGGACGCGAAATCCCCGACTCGCGCCCAGGGCCTTTCCATGTGGAGAAGAAGGAAGCCGACCCGAGCACGTCAGGCAAGCGCCGCAGGCGCTTTCGCAGTACCCCACCCTCGCAACCCGCACCGCCGCGGGTTCTCAGACGTCTTCTGGGGAGGACAGCCGACGTGTCGTGTATTGGCATACATAAGCCTCGGATCCCGGAGCCAGAAGGCGTCTGAGGTTCCGCTTCCGGCACCGCCAAGCACATGGACCACGGAGTGGTGTCAGTAGACGAAACCACTGATCACCATCAGCTTTCCACGACCTACTTTCGCCGCAGACGAGCCTTCCTCACGAACTCCTCGTCCAACCGCAGCCCAGAACGAGGCGAAACCCCCCGAGGAGCAGGAACATTGGATTCGATCAGCTCGGTTCGATCGGCGGGAACCATCGCCCAGGGTTGACGTGGTCCCAGCAGCGGCGAGTACACCGGCACGAATCCCTGGTCCTGCAAGGAGATCGCGAAGTCGATCGCGACGTGCCCGCGCGGGTCGAGGACCCCGGTCCCCTGCCAGGGCAGCAGGCCGGAACCGCCGAGGTAGGTGAACCCGAGGCAGCCCTGCCGAACGGCGCTCAACGTCAACCGGACCCGGTGCGGGAACATCCGCTCGTAGCCGAACTCCTCGTCGACCTGCATGGTCGCCATGTAGCGGATGACCGTGTGCCAGGCTCGGCGCAGCACCGCCCGGCGCCCCTGCCGGACCTCGGCGGAGGTGCTGGGGTCGGTGACGTTGTAGACGTCGGTGTAGAGCGCCGCCGACCACTCCATCCGGTCGGTGCCCGCGGGAACCGTCACCGGGACCGAGTAGACCAGCGACATCAGGATCTCCCGGAACAGCCCGATGACGTGCGGCGCGAAGTCGGTCTCCGACCTCGACCAGTCGTGCACGGCTTCGAGGGTGCGCAGCGGGTTGTCGGTGATGTCGAACTCGCGGAGCCGGTCGCTGAGCAGCTTGCGGTAGTTGGCGATGCGCCGGGCGCGTTCGGCGGGCAAGCCGGGTCCGAGCCGCTGCTCGGCGACCTCGTCGATGTCGGCGACGGTGGTGCGGTCGCCGATGCCGACGAGGTCGACGTACTCGCGCAGCT
This sequence comes from Saccharopolyspora ipomoeae, assembly GCF_029952525.1. Lineage (GTDB taxonomy): Bacteria > Actinomycetota > Actinomycetes > Mycobacteriales > Pseudonocardiaceae > Saccharopolyspora > Saccharopolyspora ipomoeae. Next base: position 33,060 of record NZ_JASAOF010000033.1, on the reverse strand, counting down.
TGCGCTGGTAGGCGTCGGCGATCGCGGCGGGCCGGCTCCGGAAGTGCCTGCCGTCGGTGAGGATGTTGAAGTGCAGCCCCGGCGGGTAGACGGTCGCGACGGCGCGCTGCATCTCGCGGAGCCGGGCCATCGCGCCGAGTTCGGCGAGGTCGGGCAGCGGGCCGGTGGCCTTGAGCCGGTTGAGGCACTGCTTGACCGGGAATCCCAGCAGCACCACGTCGATGGGTTCGCCCGCCCGCACCGGTGCCTCGGCGTCGCGGAGGAGGTCGGCGAGCCGGTAGTTCGCGCGGGAACCCTTGATGAACTGCTTTCGGGTCAGCACGTGGTGCAGCGCGGCCAGGACGCGGTCGACGTCGGCGGGCCGGTCGAGTCCGTCCGAGTGCCGGTCGACCCCGAACTTGGCGGCGGCGCTGCGGCCGGTGCGCAGCGCTGCCCGGTCGGTGTCGGCGAGGATCGAGTCCACGATCGACCGCGTCTCGGCTTCGGTGAGGTGCACGGCCCAGCGCCGGGAGATCCGGTTCCGGCGCAGCGCGCCGATCTGCAGCTCTTCCAGCGAGTGGGTGTTGGACAGCTTCGGACCGCCGGGCGCGCTGGGCCGGGTCTCGAAGGTGGCGATCACGGCGGCGCCGTCGGCGACCGGGTCGTCGGGGCGTCGTTGCGGAGCGAGCCCGGGGATCTCGACGGCGACCGGCAGCGCGTCGCGGAATTCGTCGCGCACCGCGACCCGGTTGTCCGGTTCGTCGTCGAAGACGGCGACGACGTCGAGCCCGCCGAGCGCGCGGATGCGCTCGGCCTTGACCTCGGCGATCGGCCGGATCGCCTCGTCGCGCACGACCAGCAGCACCGCGTCGGGGACACCGGCCTCGGCCAGCACCTCGGCGGTGACCTCGCGGAACCGCTCCTTGCGGGCCGTGCAGAACACGACCTGCCCCCCGGCATCGTGCACGTCCCAGACGAAGCGGGCGAGCCCGGCGTTGACGCGGTCGGTGCCGAGCCGTTCGCGCGGCCGGGACTGGAAGGCGCGCAGGAAGTCGCCGCGCAGCGCTTCCCAGTCCACGCCCGGGTAGCGCTCGCCGAGCCCGCTGGCCCGCACGAAGTTCTCCCAGCTGCCGGGCACGTGCGTGGGCAGCACCGGGAGCGTGGCGGGGCCGGCGAGTTCGAGGATGCCGCCCGGCGCGCCGGGGCGGGGTCCGGAGATGGCGCGGGTGGCGTCGGCGATGCGCTGCAGCGGGATCAGCCCGCACAGGTCGACGTCGACGACCACGGCGGGTCGGGGCGCGTCGGGGTCCCACCGCCGTCGGCGGGTGCCCTGCTGGACGCGGTCGAGGACCGACTTGAGCACGGCGTCCTGGCTCTCCGGGACGGTGTGCGCGTAGCTCTGCAGCGGCTGCTCGCCGGAGAGCAGCTCGGCGGTGTGCGGGGCGAGGTAGCGCAGCTCCTCGCCGGTGATCCGGCGGACCGCGTCGCGCACCTCGCAGGCCCGGTCGGCGCCGCCGAGCGCGGCGAAGCCCTCGCCGAGCCGTTCCAGGGTGCTGACCAGCGCCCGGACTCCGGTGGTGACCTCGGCGCGGGTGGGTTCGGCGGTGATCCGCTCGTGGTCGGTGACCACGATCCGGCCGGTGGCCTGCAGCTCGGGTGAGAGCTCGACGGCGAACCCGGTCTCGTCCAGCGCGAACATCCCGAGCCCGTGGGTGTCGAGAGCGCGCCGGAACACCCGCAGCAGCGGGCGGACGAGGTGCTCCAGGAAGTGGTCGAGCTCGTCCTCGCGGCGCGCGAACCGGTTGTCGAGCACGACGCGCAGCAGCTTCGGCGTCCCGTCGGAGCCGGGGTGCAGCAGCGCGTCGAGGTCGGCGGCGATGGTGCCGCCGGGGTGCCGGGGGTGCGCGGGCGCGGGGTCGACGACGCGCAGCAGCGCGGTGCTGCCGGTGCCGGTGTCGACGACGGCGCCCGGCACGGGCTGGGTCGCGCAGTGCATCCGCAGCTCGGGGTCGTCGTTGACGACGGCGGCGAGCCGCTCCCAGCCGCGCAGCTCGCGCAGCGCGCGATCGCGGGAGTCGACGGCCTGCACGCGCACGGCGCGTTCCCGTCGGCCGACGGTCACCCGGGCTTCGGGGAACGGGACGGTGGGGCCGGTGGCGGGGCCGCGCAGCGAGGCCAGCACCCGGTGCGCGAGTTCGCGATCGGTTCCGGCGAGGAGGTCGACCCGGTCCGCCGGGACCTCGGTGATCTGCGGCGATCGGGCGGGTTCCGGGTCGAGGGCGCCGGTGAGGCGGTTCAGCCACGCCGCGTCGAAGACCCGCCGGGTGCGGCGGAGCCGGACCAGCGCGCGGTACAGGTCGGCCCAGGTGGCGGCCTCGCCGAGCGGTATCCCGGTGCCGACGCCGGCGAGCAGCAGCGCCCCGCCGGGGTCCTGCTCGACCCAGAGGCCGTAGCCGCCCGCGGTGAGCAGGTCGTTGGCCTCGGCGACGGTGAGCGCGCGCCAGGGTCCGGGGGCCGGGATCTCGGCCACCGTCCAGTCGTCCTCCAGCAGCGGCAGTTCCGCCTCCACCTGTCGAGTCGTCACGCCATCCCGAGCCGTCACGGCGTACCGAGCGGACGCCGTACACCGAGCGGACCCGGGGCACCGCTCGGCCCCGGGGCCGAGCGGGTGATCTCGGCACACCGGCGGGCGAACCCGAGTACGGCGAGCAGACGGGGGGCAGCCGTGCAGTAACCCACAATGACCCTTCTGTCACGGAGAATGACGACCCTCGTCACACTAGATAGCGACCCTCCGCGTTGACAACATGACTCAATGCATACCGATTTCCTGTAACGCTGGCGGATCACCAGGCCGATCAGCGTTTTCACCCGCACGGGATGTAACACTGGGCGAAAATCAAGCAACGCTTGCCGAATTCACCCCTTCGCCTGACGGTGTCGCGGCATGTCCGGAACGCACGGATGTCGGCTCAGCAGCAGACTGGTCGGCACAACTCCAACCAGGGAGGCGCATTGCCTGCAGAAATAGCCCCGCTGCGGCGCAAGCCCGTGCAGCAGCGGAGTGCCCAGCGAGTGGAGAAGATGCTGGCCGCGACCGCCGGCTTGATCGACGAGGTGGGATACGACGGATTAACGACCACCCTGATCGCGGAACGCGCGGGTGTCGCAGTCGGATCGCTCTACCAGTTCTTCCCGGACAAGCGCGCAGTCGTGCAAGAGCTGACGCTGCGCAACCTGGACCGGTTCGTGCGGACCGTGTCCAGCCGCTTCGAGCAGCTCGAGCTGGCGCACTGGTGGGATGCCGTGGACGCGGTCTTCGACACCTACCTGACCATGCACCGCGAGGTCCCGGCGTTCAGCCGACTGCACTTCGGGGACGTGGTCGACCTGCGCCTGCTCGACCCGGGCAAGGACAACAACGCGGTCATCGCGGAGAAGCTGACCGGCCTGATCGCCGAGGAGTTCCAGCTCGACCCGGCCGATCTCGCTCTCCCGCTGACCATCGCGGTGGAGGCCGCGGACGCCGTGCTGCACCTGGCGTTCCGCCGCGATCCGCAGGGTGATCAGGCGATCCTGGCCGAGGCCAAGGATCTGGTCCGCGGGTACCTGTCCAACCGGATCACCGAAGAACACCGGGTGACCTCGACTCCGATCGGGCCGACGATCGTGTCGAACTACCCGAACGACCTGCCTTCCCCCCGGTAGGTCGGCACCTCCTCGACGGCCGAGCGCCCCACGCTCACCAGGCGGCCGTCGATCAGGTGGTACCGGTTGAACCGCTCCGCGAGCTCGCCCGCCTTGGCGTGCCGGAACCAGACCCGATCACCGATCCGCAGGTCACGTGCCGATGCGCCGGACACCGGCGTCTGCACCTCACCCGCGCCCTCGGTTCCCAGCAGCCCCAGCCCCTTCGGCCAGTGCGGCGCCGGAACCCGATCCGCCCCGGGCGGACCCGACGCGATGTAGCCGCCGCCGAACAGCGTCGCGATGCGACGCGCCGGCCGGTGCACCACCGGCAGCGCGTAGAGCACCGCCGGACGCGGCTGGAAGCCGCGATACCCGTCGAACAGCGTCGGGCCGATCAGCCCCGACCCCGCCGCGACCTCGGTGATGACCCCTTCTTCCACCGCGGTCCGCTCCAAGCTTCCGGTGCCGCCGCCGTTGACGAACTCCAGGTCCGCGACCTCGCGCACCGCCCGCACCACCGCCGCGCGCCGCTGCGCGAGCTCGGCGGCGGACCGTCGCTGGATCGCGCGCAGCAGCGCCCCGCGCAGCGGCCTGCCGGGCGGCGCGTCGCCGAGCCCGGCGATCTGCCCCTCGTAGGCCATCAGCCCGACCAGCCGGAATCCCCTGCGGCGCTGCGCGGTCTCGGCGAAGCGCCGGACCTGCGCGGGGCTGTGCAGGGGTGATCGGCGGGTGCCGATGTGCACGCCGGGCAGGGGTTTCCAGGACGCGTCGACCTCGGCGCAGAGCCGGATGTCGGGCCGGTCGGGACCGGTAGCGGCGTCGATGAAGTCGAGGTGGTCGGTGGAGTCGACCATGACGCTGATCGCCGCGGCGGCGGCCGGGTTCGCGGCGAGTTCGCGCAGCGCGGCGCGGTCGGCGGTCGGGTAGGCGACGAGCAGGTCGTCGCTGAGCCCTTCGCCGTGCAGCCACAGGGCTTCGGCGAGGGAGTAGCACATCAGGCCCGAGTAGCCGTCCGTCCGCAGCGCGCGGGCGATCAGCTCCCGGCACCGGACGGACTTGGTGGCGATCCGGATCGGCACACCGGCCGCGCGGCGCACCATGTCATGGGCGTTCTCGTCGAAGGCTGCCAAGTCCACCGCGGCGAACGGTGGCTCGATTTCGCGGGTGATCTCCTCGATCCGGCGCACGCCCACAACCGTAGGCCGCAGGGCTTGTTATGTGAATTGGTTTCACATAACTTCAGCCCATCGCGCCGAGCACCTCACCCGTTGGAGCGCGCCACCCTCTTGGAGGCCCGGCATGCAGCGTGATCTGGCCCCCGGCAGTCCGACCCCCCGCGATCCGAACACCGCACGGCCGTGGACCAACTGGGGCCGCACGGCCACCGCGCGCCCCGCGCGGACCGCGACCCCGCGCGACACCAGCGAGGCCGCCGAGGTGATCGCCGCCGCGACCCGGGACGGCCTGCGCGTGCGCCCGATCGGTTCCGGGCACTCGTTCTCGGCGGTCGCCTCACCGGAATCCGGTGTGGCGCTGGACCTGCGGCACTTCACCGGGATCGTCCACGCCGACCCGGCGACCGGGCTGGTCACCGCGCACGGCGGCACACCGCTGCACGTGCTCAACGCCGAGCTCGACGGGCTCGGGCTGGCGATGGCCAACCTCGGCGACATCGACCAGCAGACGCTCGCCGGGGCGATCTCCACCGGGACCCACGGCACCGGAGCGGGTCTCGGCGGGCTGTCGACCCAGGTGGAGGCGCTCGACCTGCTGCTCGCCGACGGTTCCGAGGTGAGCTGCTCGGCGGCGGAGAACCCCGAGCTGTTCGCCGCGGCACGGCTCGGTCTCGGCGCGCTCGGCGTGATCACCACCGTGACCCTGCGCTGCGTCCCGTCCTTCACGCTGTCGGCCGAGGAGGGCCCGGCGCCGCTGGAGGAGGTGCTCGGCGACTTCCACGGGCTGGCCGAGGCCAACGACCACTTCGAGTTCCACTGGTTCCCGCACAGCCACCACGCGATGGTCAAGCGGAACAACCGGCACCCGGGACCGCCGCGCCCGCTGAGCCCGGCGCGGCACTTCCTGGAGTACGAGGTGATGGAGAACCGCCTGTTCGGCGCGGTCTGCGGGGTCGGGCGCGCGGTGCCGGCCCTGGTCCGGCCGCTGAGCCGGCTCTGCGCGTCGACCTGGTCGGCCCGCTCCTACCGGGACCGCTCGTACCGGGTGTTCACCACGCCTCGGCGGATCCGCTTCGTCGAGTCCGAGTACGCCTTCCCCCGCGAAGTCGTCCCGGAGGTGCTGCGCGAGCTGCGGGCGGCGACCGAGCGGCTGGCCGATCCGGTGATGTTCCCGGTGGAGGTGCGGGTCGCCCGCGCCGACGACGTGTGGTTGTCGACGGCGCACGGCCGGGACACCGGCTACGTCGCGGTGCACCAGTACCTGGGCATGCCGTACCGGTCCTACTTCGACGCGTTCGAGTCGATCGCCCGGGACGCGGGCGGGCGACCGCACTGGGGGAAGATGCACCGCCTGGACGCGACGGCGTTGTCCGGCCTTTACCCCCGGTTCACCGAGTTTCGGCAGGTCCGCGACTCGGTCGACCCCGGCGGGATCTTCCACAACGCGTACCTGGAGCGCGTCCTCGGCCCTGTGGATAACCCGAACTGATTACGCCGCCGCGGCCCGTACCGCTTCGGTGATCGCAACGTCACCGTTGACGAGTTCCAGGGCCCGTCCGACGGTCCCCGTTTCGGGCAGCAGAGCCGCCAGCACGGCGGCCACGTCGCGGCGGGTGACCGCGTCCCGGCCGACCTCCGGAGCCAGCGTCACCCGGCCGGTCGGCTCGTCGTCGGTGAGCCGTCCGGGGCGCAGGATCGTCCAGTCCAGATCGCGCCCGCGCAGGTCCTCCTCGGCGGCGCGCTTGGCGTCCAAATAGGCCCCGAACACCGGGTCCACGTCGGGCGGGTTGGGGGTGCGGGTGCCCATCGAGCTCACCTGCACGAAACGCCGAATCCCCGCCCGCTGGCAGGAATCCGCGAGCAGCACGGACGCCCCGCGGTCCACTGTGTCCTTGCGCGGGGCACCGCTGCCCGGGCCCGCTCCGGCGAGGAACACGGCGGCGTCCACTCCGGACAGACGGCCCGCCAGATCGGCCGCCGAGAGGTTCTCCATGTCGAGCACCAGCGGCTCGACCCCGTCGGTTTCGAGGTCGGCCGCGTGGTCGGGGTTGCGGATGATTCCGAGGACCTGGTCGCCCCGCTGGGACAGCAGCCGACCGAGCGGCCGAGCGATCTTCCCGTGGGCTCCGGCGATGACGATGCGCATGCCTCCACGGTAGGTCCGATGACGCTCCTCAACCGTTCAAGCACGGCCTGTGGACAACTCCCCGTTCCTGGGGATAACCCACCTGTGGACAGACCTGTGGACAACTCAGCGGACGGAGTCCCACCCCACGCTGCGCGGTGCGCGCGGCGGGTCTCCGTCCGCTTCTCTCCCCCTCCAGCAGGCTTGGCCCCCCGCCCGCCGGTTGGTAGGTGCAGTTCCAGTTGAAGCCCCCCGGTCCAACTGGAACTGCGGCCCCCAGGGGCCTGTCAGCTGCGCGACGGCGCCGGTGCTTCGGCCGACAGCAGCTGCTGGTAGACGACCTCGTTCACCCACCGCGAGACAGCGGTGTGCTCCACGGGCGGCGCGTCGTCGAAGCTGCGCCCCGGGAGCTCTTCCCGCACGTCGTCACCGTCGGAGCTGAGCACGGCGATGCCGAACTGGCGGGCGCGGATCAGGCAGGTCGCGGTGAAGTCGGGGGCGACCGCCACCGAGCGCGGCACCACGATCGCCGCGTTGGCGAACCGCGCGAAGGGCACCGCGGCGGTGAGCGCCGTGCGCCAGTGCCGGGCCGGCGCGAGGAACCCGGTGATCCGGGCGGCGGGCGGGGGCACCCGGCCGTCCATCTCGGGCCAGACCCAGGTGGCGATCTCCGCGCGGTCGAGGACGGGCCCGCTGCCGAAGACGAGGCGTTCGGCGTGGGCGTCGGGCACCAGCTCCGCGGTGGCGATGATCTGACGCCCGAGCAGCTTGACCGGCGGCAGCGTGCTGCCGGTCCACCCCAGCGCGTCGACCGACCGCTGGGCGAGCGCCCCCACGGAGGCGGCCAGCCCCAGCGGCGACCGGACCTGCGTGGTCGAGCAGGCTCGGAGCTCGTCTTCGGACCAGGCTTGTCCGGGAATTCCGGTCACAGCGTTCCGCCTCCCTCGGCTCGTGCACTCCGCGTCTTCGTCTCCCCCGGCGCCGGTGCGGGGCAGTCACCGGTGCGGGGGCCACGTTGACTAAAACAGCTCCGAGGCGGTTCTGCGCTGCTCATCGGGGGTCGCTGCGATCGGCGGCGGGCAGCTGTCGGTGACCGGTCGACGAATGACATGGGGGCTTCAGCCCAGCGATGCGGCCAGACGGGTGATCGCTACCCGACACCCGCACGACAACGCCTCCCGCCCATCATTCGTGGCCTGGAAAATCGCCGCATGATATCGGCGCCGGTCATACGACCTGCACAAATGTACAGTTGACGGATTATTCGACCGGTAAGCGGAAGATTATTCACCGATGAAGGGCGTCGAGGTTGACCCGTTCGCCGTCAGCCAGCCGCTGCCGGATGCCGTCGGCCGCGGGGAGCAGTGAGCGGACGAGCCGGGTGACGTCCGCGCGGACGCTGTGGGCGACGACGCCGAGCGCCGCGACGACCGTTCCGGAGGCGTCCTGGACGGGCACGGCGACCGAGCAGTTCCCGAGGGTCATCTCCTCGTTGGCGGAGGCGTAGCCGCGCGAGCGGACCCCTTGGAGCTCGCGGCCGAGCCGGCCGGGCTCGGTGATGGTGTAGGCGGTGTGCCGGGTCAGCCCGTGCTCGCAGCAGGAGTGCACGACCGTCGCGGGCGCGTGCGCGAGCAGCACCTTGCCGACCCCGGTCGCGTGCATCGGCAGCCGCCCGCCGGTCCGGGAGATGATCGGCACGGCCCGGGGCGTCGTGAGCTTCTCCACGTACACGGCGTCGAGCCCGTCCCGCACGGCCAGGTGCACGTTGTCGTGCGTGGTCTCGCACAGCTCCTGCATGTAGGGCAGCGCCGCTTCGCGCAGCCGCCCGTTCACCGGGGCCAGCAGCCCGATCTCCCACAGCCGCAGACCGATGACGTACCGCCCGTCGGAGTCGCGCTGCAGGGCACCCCACAGCTCCAGCTCCCGCACCAACCGGTGCGCGGTCGCCAACGGGATGTCGGCCCGCTGCGCGATGGCGGTCAGCGTGAGCCGAGCGTGCTCGGCGTCGAACGCGGTCAGCACGCTCAAGGCCCGAGCGGTCACCGACCGCCCAGGATCCCGACTGTTTCCCGCCACGAGGCACCTCCGAGCCACCGAGCCACAGCCACCCCCAGCCCGAACACCCCCACCCCAGCACAAGACAAACAGAACACCAAGAAAGGTCACGAAAAGATTTCGCTCAACGCTGAACCCCACCCATGACAAACCGCACACCCGAAAAGCACAAGCAACAGACGAAAGAAGCCGGGAGGAGAGGCAGAAGGAGCAGGAGGAGGAACCCGGCACACGGCGACGGCGAAGCCGAGCAGAAGGGGCATCACGTGAGCAGGCCGAGCACGAAACCAACGCAACAACCAGGAAAAACGAGCCCAGCCGCACCGTGGGGGGCATGGGGGGTTCGACCCCCCAACACAACACGAAGAAGGCCCTCCCGGCGAAGCATGAGCCGGGAGGGCCTTCGAAGTGGGCGAGGAGGGAGTTGAACCCTCACGTCCTTTCGGACACACGGACCTGAACCGTGCGCGTCTGCCATTCCGCCACTCGCCCGTGGCACGATGAGAAGCTTAGCTTGCCGCTTTTCACCGGTGGGCACCGGGGGTCTGCTTTCGCTTTTCCCCGCTGCCCTGTTGGCAAGAAGAACATTAGCACGGCCCTGAGAGGGGTCTGCGCAGGGGGGTCAGGAAGTTGGGAACTGGGCGGTGTCTCGGGCCGTTGGCCCAGATACGATGGTCAGCAGGAGTCGTACGCGTGGAGGGATGTTGCCGTGGGCCTCGTGCAGCGCTTTGAGCGCCGGATCGAAGGCATCGTCGGCAACGGCTTTGCGCGCGTGTTCGGCGGGAACGTAGTCCCGCAGGAAGTCGCCCAGGCCTTGCAGCGCGATGCCGAGCTGAAGGTCAGGGAGCTTGCCGGTGGACGGTTGCTCGCTTGTAACCACTACGTTGTGCAACTGAGCCCGTCGGACCATGATCGGCTCACCGGCGATGAGGCCCGGGTGACGGACCTCCTCGCCGACTGCGTTCAGGAGCATCTCACCGAGCAGGGGTGGGACACATATGGTGACGTCGTAGTCTCCCTGGAGCGCTCTGAGACGCTGCACACGGGACAGTTTCGAATCAGTTCGACCGTCGACCCCGACGTAACACGACGGCCGACACAACCGCGTACCGCAGGAGACCGACCCATGAGCCAGCCACCAGGCCACTACCCCCAGGGAGATCCGTACAACCAGCAGGGGCAGTACGGCTACGACCAGGGTTACGGCCAAGGCCAGGACCCCAACTACGGCTACGGCCAGCAGCCCGGCTACGACCAGGGATACGGCCAGCCCCCGCAGCCCGGCTACGACCAGCAGGGTGGCTACGGCCAGCCGCAGCAGCCCGGCTACGACCAGGGTTACGGTCAGCAGCCCGGTTTCGACCAGGGATACGGCCAGCCGCCGCAGCAGCCGGGTTTCGACCAGGGTTACGGGCAGCCCCCGCAGCCCGGTTTCGACCAGGGCTACGGGCAGCCCCCGCAGCCCGGCTACGACCAGGGCTACGGGCAGCCGCAGCAGGGTTATGACCAGGGCTACGCACAGCCCGGGTTCGACCAGGGCTACGGCCAGCCGCAGCAGGGCTTCGACCAGGGCTACCCGCAGCAGCCCGGTTTCGACCAGGGTTACGGCCAGCCGGGCGGTGCCTACCCGCAGAGCGCCCCGGGCGGTTTCCCGGACCAGGGCGGCTACGGCCAGCCCGGCGGCGGTTACCCGCAGAGCGCCCCCGGCGGCTACCCGGCCGGCGGCCCGCGTGGTCAGATGACCGCCACGCTGCACCTGGACGACGGTTCGAACCGCTCGTACACGCTGCAGCACGGCTCGAACATCATCGGCCGCGGACAGGAAGGCCAGTTCCGGCTGCCCGACACGGGGGTCTCGCGCAAGCACATCGAGATCACCTGGGATGGTCAGAGCGCGATGCTGGCTGATCTCGGTTCGACAAACGGCACCACGGTGAACGGCACTCCGGTGCAGACTTGGCAGTTGGCAGATGGTGACGTGATCAGGGTCGGGCATTCGTCCCTGGTCTTCCGCGCCCAGCAGGGCTGAGCGCGGATCGCCGATCCCCGTTACGAGTAGGAGCGTTCACAACAAGTGCCGGAGCTGATGATTCAGCTGACCAGAGCAGGGTTCCTCGCCCTGCTCTGGTTGTTCGTGCTGGCTGCGCTTCGCGTGGTTCGTTCAGATCTCTACTCCGCGTCGGGGATGCGCGTCCCGATGCCAGGTGCGAGTCGGGCCCCGGGCAAACAGCCCCGGGGCAAGAGCAAGGCGCCCCGCCAGATGGTGGTGACGCACGGCGCTCTCGCCGGCACGCGCATTTCCCTGGACGGCCGGCCGATCCTGATCGGCCGAGCCGATGACTCCACGTTGGTGCTCGACGACGACTACGCGTCGACCCGGCACGCTCGGTTGTCGCTTCGCGGCTCCGATTGGTACGTGGAGGATCTAGGCTCCACTAACGGCACATACCTCGATCGGGCGAAGGTCACGGGGCCGACCAAGGTCCCGCTCGGCGTTCCGATCAGAATCGGCAAGACGGTGATCGAGCTGCGCTCATGACCCTCGTCCTTCACTACGCAGCCCGCAGCGACCGCGGCCTGGTGCGCTCCAACAACCAGGACTCGGTCTATGCCGGCCCACGACTACTCGCCCTCGCGGACGGCATGGGTGGACATGCCGCCGGTGAGGTCGCCAGCAAGGTCGTCATCGCGGCGTTGGCGCCGTTGGACGACGACGAACCGGGTGACGACCTGCTCGGACAGCTCCGCGGCGCGGTGCTGGACGGCAACAGCGCGATCGCCGAGCTGGTGGCCAACGACCCGGAGCTGGACGGGATGGGCACCACCCTCACCGCTGTGCTGTTCGCAGGCAGCAAGCTGGGTCTGGTGCACGTCGGCGATTCCCGCGCCTACCTGGTCCGCGACGGCGAGCTGACCCAGATAACCCACGACGACACCTTCGTCCAGTCGCTGATCGACGAAGGCCGGATCACCGAGGAGGAGGCCGCCAACCACCCGCAGCGCTCGCTGCTGCTGCACGCGTTGACCGGCCACGAGGTGGAACCGAGCCTGGCGATCCGCGAGGCGCGCGCGGGCGACCGCTACCTGCTCTGCTCGGACGGCCTGACCGGCCCGGTGAGCACCGAGACGATGGCGGAGGCCCTGCGCATCCCGGACCCGCAGCAGTGCGCGGACCGGATGATCGAGCTGGCGCTCAAAGGTGGCGGTCCGGACAACGTGACCGTGATCATCGCCGACGTCGTCGACGTCGAGTTCGGCGACGACGCCCCCATAGTGGGGGGTGCGGCGGGAAATGGCGATGAGCATCCGCAACCCGATTCGTCGGCGGCGCGCGCGTCCGCGGTGACCATGCCGCGGCCGCAGCCGAAGCGTTTCGAGCCCACCTCACCTCCGGCGGAGCAGCCGCGCAAACGGCGCTGGCTGACGTCGCTGCTGGTGACCTGCGGCGTGCTCATCGTGTTGGCGGCTGTCGCGCTGGTTGGGCGTTGGTGGGTGCTCAACCAGTACTACATCGGCGCGAACAGCGCCGATGAGGTCGTGATCTACCAGGGCGTTCAGGGCTCCACGCTGGGCGTGGCGCTGAACTGGCAGGTCGAGACCTCGTGCCCGCCGGACTCCGCCAAGGACTGCCAGCCGATCAAGCTGGACGACCTCCAGGAAGCCCAGCGTCCGGACGTGCGCAACGGGATCACCGAGGTCAACGGCCTCACGGAGGCCCGGGAGGCGATGCGGCGGCTGCGGATGACCGCGCTGCTGCCGGAGTGCGCCACCCCCGAGCCGTCGGTGCCGACCGTGCCCCCGTCCGTGCCGGGCCAGCCCGTTCCGGGCTCCCCGACGCCGGGTGCGCCGACCACCGGTGCGCCGACACCACCTCCTCCGGGTCAGCCGTCGGTGCCGCCCACCCCGGGTGCGCCGGTGCCTGGTCAGGCCCTGCCGCAGGACCCGTCCGCGGCGGACGCCACGCCGCTGCAACCGGAGGAGCCGAAGCCGGGCGTGAACTGCCGGACGGTGAGTTGATGTCCGAACCGGCCGCTACGTCCGGAGCAGTCAACGGGGCCCCCCGAGTGAACACTCGGCGGGGCACCGAACTGTTCATGCTCGTTTTGTCCGCGATCATCGTCACCGCGGCGCTGGTCGTGGTGGAGCTCGCCCAGGAGCAGACCCTCACCCGCGAGCTGCTGTTCTACGGTGTCGCGTTCCTGGTGCTCTACGGTGCCGCGCACTTCGGCGTGCGCTACTTCGCGCCCTACGCCGACCCGCTGATCCTGCCCCTGGTGGCGTTGATCAACGGGGTGGGCCTGGTGATGCTGCACCGGCTGGACCTGGCCCCGGTGCCCGGGGCGCCGTACACGCCGAAGCAGATCCTGTTCACCACGGCCGGCGTGGCGCTGTTCATCGCCGTGCTGTGGCTGGTGAAGGATCACCGGACGCTCGCGCAGTACGGCTACACGTGCGGTTTCGTCGGGCTGGCGCTGCTGGCGCTGCCCGGTGTGCTGCCGTCGAGCATCTCGGAGGCCAACGGCGCCAAGCTGTGGGTCAACCTGGGCTTCATCTCGATCCAGCCGAGCGAGTTCGCCAAGATCCTGCTGCTGATCTTCTTCGCGTCGTTCCTGGTGGGCAAGCGCGAGCTGTTCACCACGGCGGGCAAGCGGTTCCTCGGCGTGGACTGGCCGCGGCCGCGCGACCTGGGCCCGGTGCTCGTGGCCTGGCTGCTGTCGATCGGCATCGTGGTGCTGGAGAAGGACCTGGGCACCTCGCTGCTGTTCTTCGGCATCGTGCTGGTGATGATCTACATCGCCACCGAGCGCGCGGTGTGGGTCGGTCTGGGCCTGTCGCTGTTCGCGGCGGGCGCGGTGCTCGCCTTCAACCTGTTCTCGCACGTCCAGGTCCGGGTCAACACCTGGCTGGACCCGATGATGCGGGTGCCGGACGGTGACTCCGACCCCGGTTACCAGCTGCGGACCGGCCTGTTCGGGATGGCGCACGGCGGCATCCCGGGTTCGGGTCTGGGCAACGGGATGCCGAACATCACGCCGCTGTCGTTCAGCGACTTCATCATCCCGGCGCTGGGCGAGGAGCTCGGCCTGATCGGGATGATGGCCGTGCTGCTGGTCTACGTGCTGCTGATGATGCGCGGCCTGCGCACCGCGCTGGCGGTGCGCGACTCCTTCGGCAAGCTGTTCGCCGGCGGTCTGTCGTTCACCATCGCGCTGCAGCTGTTCGTCGTGGCGGGCGGTTCGACGGGCCTGATCCCGATGACCGGTCTGACGGCCCCGTTCCTGGCGGCCGGTGGTTCGTCGATGCTCGCCAACTACGTGCTGATCGCTCTGCTGCTGCGGATCTCCGACGCGGCCCGCCGCCCGCAGGCCCCGGCGAAGCCGAAGCCCAAGCAGGCGCCGATCGCCGAAGCACACACGGAACTGGTGGAGCGTCCTCGATGAACAAGCCGCTGCGCCGCGTGGCGCTGGCCATGATGGCGATGGTCCTGCTGCTCATGGGCAACATGACCTACGTCCAGGTCATCAAGGCCGACGAGTACCGCGACGACGCCCGCAACACGCGCACCCAGCTGGAGGAGTTCTCCCGGGAGCGCGGGCAGATCATCGCGGCCGGTCAGTCGCTGGCGACGTCCAAGCCCATCGACAACGACCGCTACAAGTACCAGCGGAACTACCCGAACGGTCCGCTGTACGCGCCGGTCACCGGGTTCTACTCGTTCTTCTACGGGTCGAACGGCATCGAGCGGGCCGACGACAAGATCCTCAACGGCACCGACGACAGCATGGCGTTCGGCCGGTTCTCGGACATGATCACCGGCAACGCCCCGCGGGGCGGCAGCGTCGAGCTGACCATCAACCCGGAGATGCAGCAGGTCGCCTACGACCAGCTGACCAGCAAGGGCTACCAGGGCTCGGTCGTGGCGCTGAACCCGTCGACGGGCGAGATCCTGGCGATGGCCAACGCCCCGTCGTACGACCCGAACCGGCTCGCGGGCACGGACAACGACGAGGTCGCCAACCAGTGGGCCGAGCTGGAGAAGGCCGAGGGCAACCCGATGGCCAACCGGGCGGTGTCCGAGATCTACCCGCCCGGCTCGACGTTCAAGCTGATCACCACGGCGGCCGCGCTGGAGAACGGGTACAACCCGGACAGCAAGGTGCAGGACGCCGCCTCGATCACGCTGCCGCAGTCCTCGACGCCGCTGCCCAACTACGGCGGCAAGCAGTGCGCGGGCGACACGCTGACGCAGGCGCTGGCGCACTCGTGCAACACCGCGTTCGCCGAGATCGCGGGCAAGGTCGGCGCGGACAAGCTGCGGGAGACCGCGGCGTCCTTCGGCTTCGGCCAGGACCTGCAGATCCCGATGAGCGTGGCCAAGTCGGACATGGGTCCGATGGCCGACGGCGCGTCGCTGTACCAGAGCGGCATCGGCCAGCGCGACGTCCGCGTCACGCCGATGCAGAACGCGATGATGGCCGCCGCGATCGCCAACGGCGGCAAGGTGATGAAGCCGCAGCTGGTGAAGACCACCCGCGCCCCGGACATGGAGGAGCTGGACTCCTTCCGCCCGGAGGAGCTCAGCCAGGCCGTCTCGCCCGACATCGCGAGCAAGATCCGCGACATGATGCTGCAGTCGGAGAAGAACACCAAGGGCTCCGGCAAGATCACCGGTATCGACATCGCCTCCAAGACCGGGACCGCGCAGCACGGCGACCCGGGTGACAAGCCGCACGGCTGGTACGTCGCGTTCGCACCGGCCGAGAACCCCACGATCGCCGTCGCGGTGATCGTGGAGAACGGCGGTGACGAGGGCGCCGAGGCCACCGGCGGTTCGCTGGCCGCCCCGATCGGCCGGGAGGTCATCCGGGCCGGTCTGCGAGGGGGTGGCTGATCCGTGCTGACCACCGGCCAGTTACTCGCCGAGCGCTACCGCCTCGGCCGCCGCATCGCGGTCGGCGGCATGGGCGAGGTGTGGGAGGCGGTGGACGTCCGGCTGGACCGGACCGTCGCGGTCAAGGTCCTCAAGGCCGAGCTGTGCGGGGACGCCGAGTTCCTGCACCGCTTCCGGACCGAGGCCCGCACGACCGCGTCGCTGAACCACCCGGGCATCGCGGCGGTCCACGACTACGGTGAGACCGCCGCCGTCCCGGACGGTCCGGAGGACACCGCCTACCTGGTGATGGAGCTGGTCGAGGGGGAGCCGCTCGCGGCGATCCTGGCTCGGGAACGACGGATCAACACCGATCACGTGATGGACATGCTGGAGCAGGCGGGTCAGGCGCTGCAGGCCGCGCACGAGCGCGGCCTGGTGCACCGGGACGTCAAGCCCGGCAACATCCTGATCACCCCCGAGGGCAAGGTGAAGCTGACCGACTTCGGCATCGCCAAGGCGGCCGACGCGGCACCGGTCACCCGCAACGGGATGGTGATGGGAACGGCGCACTACATCGCGCCGGAGCAGGCGCTCGGCAGCGACGCCACGCCGGCCAGCGACGTGTACTCGCTGGCGGTGGTCGGCTACGAGTGCCTGATGGGGCACCGGCCGTTCCTCTCCGAGAACGCGGTGACGGTCGCCATGATGCACATCCGCGAGATCGCGCCGCCGCTGCCGCCGGACGTGCCCCCGGCGGTGCGGGCGCTGGTCGAGGCGACCCTGGTGAAGGACCCGTGGCGGCGCTACGCCGACGGCGGGGAGTTCGCCTCGGCGGTCGCCGCGGTGCGCGCGGGTCGGCCGCTGCCGACCCCGTCCGCGCTGGTCGCGCAGCAGCAACAGCAGCAACGACCGGCGAGCGCGCCCGGGCCGGGGACCGGGGTGCACCCGGTTCCGCCGGGCTCGCCGCCGATGGGCAACACCTACCCGCCCGGGGTGATCCCACCCCAGCAGCCGGCGGCGCAGCAGCAGGCGCCCCAACAACAGCCGGCCCAACAACAGCCGGCACAGCAGCAACCGGCGCAGCAGGCGGTTCAGCAACACCAGGTCTCACAACAGCAGGTCGCGCAACAGCAGGCCCCGATGCCGATGCCCACCGCGGGCGCGGCCGGGGCGATGGGTGGCAATGCTCACCGGACGAACGCCAACACCAGGGTCGTCGCGTGGATTCTGATCGCGCTCCTGGCGGTAGTGTTGCTGGTCGCCATCGGTCTGCTCACCTACTGGGCGGTACCCCGCTTCGACCTGGGCATGGCCGGACGCGGTCCGGTGGCCACCCCGAGCCTGGATTCCACGAACGGTTTGGGACAGACTTCGCATCGGCAGGAACCCATGATCGGAATGCCTCCCGCGGGTGAGATGGGACGATCGTTGACAAGGATCGGAACGACGATTCGATGAGTTCACCTCGACTTCTCTCCGACCGCTACGAGCTCGGCGAGACTCTCGGTTACGGCGGTATGTCGGAGGTGCACAAGGGCCGCGACACCCGTCTGAGCCGAGACGTCGCGGTCAAGATCCTTCGTGCCGACCTCGCCCGGGACCCCACCTTCCAGCTGCGCTTCCGCCGCGAGGCGCAGAACGCGGCCGCGCTGAACCACCCGGCCATCGTCGCGGTCTACGACACCGGCGAGACGGACTCCGAGAACGGGCCGCTCCCCTACATCGTGATGGAGTACGTCGACGGCCGGACGCTGCGCGACATCGTCAAGACCGAGGGGCCGCTGTCGCCCCGGCGGGCGATGGAGGTCATGGCGGACGCCTCGGCGGCGTTGGACTTCAGCCACCGGCACGGGATCGTGCACCGCGACGTGAAGCCGGCCAACATCATGATCACCCGCTCCGGCGCGGTGAAGGTGATGGACTTCGGCATCGCGCGTGCGCTGCACGACGGCCAGGCGGCGGTCACCCAGACCGCGGCGGTCATCGGCACCGCCCAGTACCTCTCGCCGGAGCAGGCGCGCGGCGAGGCGGTGGACGCGCGGAGCGACGTCTACGCCTCGGGTTGCGTGCTCTTCGAGCTGCTCACCGGGGAGCCGCCGTTCACCGGTGACTCGCCGGTCGCGGTCGCCTACCAGCACGTCCGGGAGGAGCCGCGCAAGCCCTCCGACGTCGTCCCGGCGACCCCGGCGTCGCTGGACGCGGTGGTGCTCAAGGCGCTGAGCAAGAACCCGGCCAACCGCTACCAGTCGGCGGCGGAGATGCGCGCCGACCTGGTGCGGGTGCTGTCCGGTCAGCGCCCGAAGGCTCCGATGATCATGTCGGAGGAAGAGCACACCGCGATGCTCGGCCAGGGCGGCGCCACCGAGATGATCGGTTCCGGCAGGCACCGCTCGGAGGACGTCGAGGACTACCCGGCGGGCCCGCCGGAGCGGCGGCGCAGCAAGAACGCCGTGGTCGCCCTGGTCACCCTGGCCTGCGTGGCGGTGTTCGCGCTGGCCGCGTGGCTGGTGACGATGCTGGTCGGTGCCGGGGAACCGGACCGGGTGGCCGTGCCGAACCTGATGGGCATGACCGCCCAGGCGGCGAACGAGAAGGCCAAGTCCGAGGGCTGGATGGTGCTGCCGCGCTCGTGCCCGTCGCCCGAGGACAAGGTCGGCTCGATCGTCGAGCAGAACCCCCGGCCCGGTGCGCTCGGCGTCAAGGAGAGCACCAAGATCGAGCTGTGCTCGGGCACCGGTCCGGAGTCGACGCCGGTCCCGGACCTGTCCGGGATGACCATGACCCAGGCCCAGCAGGAGTTGGAGAAGGTCGGTCTCAAGATCGGGTTGACCCCGGACACGAAGGAGACCTCCGACTCCTCGATGGTCGACAAGATCATGGACTGGGACAGCAAGGGCACGGAGGTCGCCAAGGGCACCACGATCAACGTGGTCGTCGGCAAGGCGATCCCGCAGACGGAGGTCCAGGACCTGCGCGGCCAGCAGCTGGAGACGGCAAGGGCGTTCCTCGTCGGCGCCGGGTTCCAGGTCAAGGTCGACCAGCGCGACTCCGACCAGCCGGCCAACACGGTCATCGACCAGTCCCCCTCCGGCGGCACCAAGGCCCGGACCGGTTCGACGGTGACGCTGGTGGTCTCCAAGGGCAACCAGATCAGCATGCCGAACCTGGAGGGCATGTCGAAGGACGAGGCCGAGGCCGCGCTGAAGGCGGCGGGCTGGAGCGGTTCGCTCAGCGAGTCCGAGCAGCCGACCGGCGACTCCTCGAAGGACGACAAGGTCGTGGGCAGCTCGCCGCAGGCCGGCCAGAAGATCAGCAAGAACCAGTCGATCACGATCTACGTCGGCAAGTACGACAGCTCGTCCACGAGCAACCCGCCGGGCAACGGGGGCGGGTTCTTCCCGTTCCCCTGATCCTGACGAAGCGGAACGGGGCGGTGGCCATCGCGGCCACCGCCCCGTTCCGCGTTCAGGAGGGTCAGCGAGCGGCTGCCGCGACCTTGCGCATGTCGGCTTCGAGCTGGTCGACGAGGTGATCCGGGACCGGGTGGCCGGCGGCGGCCATCCAGTTGGCGAGCATCCGGTGGCCGCCGTCGGTGAGCACCGACTCGGGGTGGAACTGCACGCCCTCGATCGGCAGCTCGCGGTGGCGCATGCCCATCACGATGCCCGACTCGGTGCGCGCGGTGACCTCGAAGTCGTCCGGGATCGTGTCGGCGCGGACGATCAGCGAGTGGTAGCGGGTCGCGATGAACGGCTGCGGCAGCCCGGCGAACACGCCGGCCCCCGAGTGCTCGATCTCGCTGGTCTTGCCGTGCAGCAGCTCGGGCGCGCGCTCGACCGTGCCGCCCCAGACAGCGCCGATCGCCTGGTGCCCGAGGCACACGCCGAAGGCGGGCTTGCGCTCGGCGGCGCAGCGCTGGATGAGCTCCATCGTCCGGCCCGCGCGGTCCGGAGTGCCCGGACCGGGGCTCAGCAGCACCCCGTCGGCCGCGGCCACGTCGTCGTCGGTGACGGCGTCGTTGCGGCGCACCACGCACTCGGCGCCGAGCTGCGCGAGGTACTGCACGAGGTTGTAGACGAAGCTGTCGTAGTTGTCGACCACCAGAACACGCACCCCGTCAGGGTACGCGGTCCCGACAAGGGATTTACCCGGTCAGCCGGTGGTGACGTCGTTGAACGGCAGGATCGGCTCGGCCCAGGGGAACACCACGAACAGCAGCAGCGCCACGACCGCGGCGATGAGCACCAGCGCGATCAGCGCCTTGGCCGGGAACGGGCCGGGCAGGTGCCGCCAGATCCACGCGTACATCAGCGCTCCTCCAGTTCCGGGGGTCGCAGGTCGGGTCGCTCTGCGACCTTGGGGTACTGCTTGGTGAGCACGCCGTGGACGATCAGCCGCTCCCGCGCGGAGAACTCCGGGTTGCAGGTGGTCAGAGTGATCAGCCGGGTCTGCTGCTCGCGCGGGACCGCCGCCGGGTCGACCCCGGGCACGGGGAAGATCACCTCGCCCTGCGCGGGCCGGACGACGTGCCTGCCGACGACGTGGTCGTAGGGCGCGGGGATCGGCGCGACGCCCTGGCAGCGGGGGTCGCCGCCGCGCCCGTTCCAGCTCGCGACCTCGTCGCCCATCGGCAGCACCCGGTAGACGTACCAGTGGGTCGCGGTCTCCACGACGATCGGCGCGCACGAGGGCAGCTCGTCCAGTTCGTTGAACGGCGCGCCGCGCCCGATCCGGTGCCCGGCGACCGAGAAGTTGCCCTGCTCCCCAGGCCAGGCCGTGCCTGCGTAGTGCCCGGGACCGCGGGCGAGCGTCTTGAGGTCGGTGCCCTCCAGGACGGTGAAGTCGAAGTCCGGCCCGAACGTCGGCAGGTAGAGCTGGGCGAACCCGGCGCCGTGCGCGGGCGGTGGTGGCTCGGCGATCGGGTGCAGCTGCCGGGCCTGCCACCGGTCGTGCATCCGGCCCGTCGCGCTGGCCTGGTCCCGCGCCGTGAACAGGTCGGTCACGTAGACGACGTAGAAGACGAACAGCAGCAGCACCAGTCCGACGGTGATCATCAGCTCGCCGACGACGCGGATCACGGCGTGCACCCGGCTCCGCTCCGGCGGCGGCGACTGGGGCGGGCTCTGCACGGACGAAACCACGACGTTCCTCTCCGGTCACGGCTTTGCGAGGGGTGCTCGATCAGCGCTGTGATTACGTTAACGTGGTAGGTGGAAGAGGAGCCGTTCCGCCGCCCCTGGATCGGGTGATGTCGCGGGACGGCGGTGCCGCATCACCTGGCGAGGACACCTATGCCGAAGTCCAAGGTCCGCAAGAAGGACGACTCCAACCCGGCTGTCGATCGCCGCACGCCGGTGAAGGCGAAGGCCGTCGGCCCGTCGCACCCGATCTACGTCGCCGTCATGCTCGGCCTGATGATCATCGGGTTGCTCTGGCTGGTCGTCAACTACATCGCGGGCGACAAGATCGGATTCATGAGCGACCTGGGCGGGTGGAATTTCGCCGTGGGCTTCGCGTTCATGATCGTCGGCCTGCTGATGACCATGCGGTGGCGCTGACCCGACCCGCTGACCTGCGGTCTCCACCGGCCTCGACCGCGTCGTAAGGCCGGTCGACCGGACGCGCAATTCGAGCGCCGAGGACGCGCGGGGCACCACGACGCTTCGTGCACGAGCTCCGAAGGGGTGAACCCCTTCGGAGCTCACTCATCCCATCGCCGTCTTGACAGACGGTCAGCGAAACACACGTGTGTAACTAGTCCCCAGTGGGGATAAGTCCTGTGGATAACTCGTCGATAGCGGGTGGACAACGATGGACGCGAAGCGCTGGGGACCGCCGGCGGCCCTGGTCGGCTGCGGTTGGGTGCTCGCCGCGGGTGCGCTGACCTGGGCGATCCTCGCCGACAGCCCGCCCGACCGGCTCTTCGCGGGAGTGCTCGCGCTGGCGCTGCTGGCCGCGTCGCTGTTCGGCACGGTCTGCCGGCCCCGGCTGCAGGCCGACGCCACCGGCATCACGGTGCGCACGCTGACAGGCCGCAGGCACTTCGCGTGGGACCAGGTCACCATCCGCGTCCGGGAGACCCGCAGGCTGGGCCTGACCAGCGCCAGCCTGGAGCTCGACGCGGACCCGGACCTCACGGTCCTCACCCGCCTCGACCTGGGCGAGGACCCCTACACCGCGGCCGACGCCCTGCACGCCCTGCGCCGGTGAACCCTGCGCCGGTGATTCGGGCGCAGGCGATCCGTCAGCCGCAGGCGACCTCGTAGCCGGAGCCGACGCAGGACAGGTCGCCGTAGCCGGTGTCGCGGACGAACAGCACGACCAGCAGCACCACCAGCAACCCGATCAGCGCACCGGCCTGGACGAGGTTGCGGCGCTCGCGCGGCGCGTAGACCAGGGCGGCCGTCGACGCGGCGCCGAGGATCAGCCCGCCGATGTGCCCGAGCAGCGAGATGCCGGGGATGAGCACGCTGGCCACGATGTTCAGCGCGATCACGGTGACCACCGGCCGCAGGCTCACCTTGAGCCGCAGCGCGGCGACCGCGATACCGCCCATCAGGCCGTAGACCGCACCCGACGCACCGGCCACCGGGCTGTCGCCCGCTCCCAGCAGGAACACCGCGGCGCTGCCGCCGAGCAGCGACAACCCGTAGACCGCGGCGAACCGCGCGCGACCGAGCAGCAGCTCCAGGTCCCGCCCGATCACCCACAGCGCGAGCATGTTCATCACCAGGTGCACCACGCCGATGTGCAGGAAGCCCGAGGTGACCAGCCGCCACCACTGACCGCCCGCCACCGTGATCGGCACCAGGGCGTAGTCGATGAACAGGTTCGAGTGGTAGTTCGCGCCGAAGTTGCCCGCCTGGACGGCGGTGGCCACGTAGGCGACGACGTTCGCCGCGATCAGCAGCGGCACCAGGATCGGCTTGTCGCGCAGCCGCGCTCCGGCGACCGTCACCGGCCGCCGCACCGACGCGCCCGCCTCGCGGACGCAGTCGACGCACTGCTGCCCGACGGAGGCGTCGCGCAGGCACTCCGGGCAGGCCGGGCGTTCGCACCGGGTGCAACGCAGGCCGGTCGGCCGGTCGGGGTGCCGCACGCACGTCGGCAACTGCGGCGGCGCCCCGTCCGGTCCGGGCGTCGTTCCGGGTGGCACAGTCACGGGTGAGACCTGCTTTCCCGGGCGCTGTCAGCCGCGCTCGATCGAAACCTTCTCGATGACGATGTCGTTGACCGGGCGGTCGTTGCGACCGGTCGCCGTGCCGGCGATCGTGTCGACGACCTCGCGCGACGCCTGGTCCGCGACCTCGCCGAAGATGGTGTGCTTGTAGTTCAGCCACGACGTCGCCGCCACGGTCACGAAGAACTGCGAGCCGTTGGTGTTCGGCCCCGCGTTGGCCATCGCGAGCAGGTAGGGCTTGGTGAACTGCAGCTCGGGGTGGAACTCGTCCGCGAACTGGTATCCGGGGCCACCCCGGCCGGTGCCCGTCGGGTCACCGGTCTGGATCATGAAACCTTCGATGACCCGGTGGAAGATCACGCCGTCGTAGAACGGCCCGGAGCGTTCGCCCTTGGCGTTCGGCTCCGTGTATTCCTGGGTCCCCTCGGCGAGGCCCACGAAGTTCTTCACGGTCTTGGGCGCCTGGTCGGGGAACAGGTTGATCCGGATGTCGCCCTGCGAGGTGTGCAGGGTCGCGGTCAACTTCGTCCCAACGAGCGATCCGTTGTCTTCAGCCACCCGACCATCCTGCCATCGAGCGGGCCGATTGCGGTGTCTGGGTGCAGTATGGGCGGGTCCGCGCCCTTTACCCGGCTCTCCCACGCTTCGGAGCCGGGCGGGCGATTGGCGTGAGCTCATCCCGGGAAATCCGACTGGTGGAAGCAGCCAGGCCGAGGAGGTCAACAGGCGATGGATGAAGTGAAGGCGATGGCCAGGGCCGGCGAGACCGTGGGCAAGGCGGTCGGCACCGGCATCAAGCAGGCCCGCCACGGCGCGAAGCGCGCGGGCGAGACCGGTGCGGTGCTGTCCAAGCAGGCGGCGGCGCGAGCTGAGCAGGAGCTCGCCCAGCGCGGCTACTCGACCGAGGAGCTGCAGGAGCTCATCGCCCAGCGCGCCACCGGCAAGTCCCGCAAGGAGCTCGCCAAGCAGGCCAAGCAGGCCCGCAAGGCGTGGGAGAAGCGCACGAAGGAATCCCGCAAGAAGCTGGCGGCCCGGATCGACCCGACCCCGGCCAAGAAGCACCGCCGCTGGCCGTGGGCGCTGCTGGTGCTGATGCTCCTGGGCGCGGCCGCCGCGGCGATCGCCCTGACCCGCCGCCCGGAGGAGCTCCCGCTGGCGACGGCGGAGGACGAGCCCTGGGACGCCCACACCCCGGGCGCCCCGCAACCCCGCCACCGAGCCCCCGCGGAGACGGACGGCCACCAGGAGAAGGTGGAAACCCGCAGGTCAACGCCACCAACCCACTGACCAGAACCACCGCGAAGCCGGGCCCGACGGCCCGGCTTTTCCACGCTCAGCATTAATAGTGAGTGCATCCACCGACTAGTGCCAAGTCAGTGGCATCACGAGAGCACGAAACCGCCGGTCGATGACCAGACCCGGAGAACTGACGGCCCCGGATGATGACGGAGCGGTCAAAAGCGAAAACGCCCTGCGTTGAGCAGGGCGTTGGAATCGCTGCGTGGAGACGAGGGGAATCGAACCCCTAACCCCCGCCTTGCAAAGGCGGTGCTCTGCCAATTGAGCTACGTCCCCCAATGGCGGCGGAGGTCAGGGCCCCCGGCCTGAGGATCAGGCCTCGGCGGTGGCCTCGCGCCAGAGGTCGGCCTCGGCCTTGGCGGCCTTGTTGCGACGGACGACGAACAGCACGACTCCGGCAACTGCGGCGAGTGCGAGCAGCTTCTTCATTCCGGTCGCCTCCTACGTGGCATCCATGCCAGTGATGTTCGAGTCTGTGGAGAAGGGAAAACTTCCCGAGTGGGCCTAGAAGGACTTGAACCTTCGACCTCTTCGTTATCAGCGAAGCGCTCTAACCGCCTGAGCTATAGGCCCTCGTTCGTTGTGCTGCAAACATTACAGGACGTTCCCCGGCCCGCGTCACGGGGGGTCACCTCGTCCCGCCGGTGCCGCAGCGGCGCTCTCCGACCTCGGAAAACGCCGCCACGGCACGGTCAGCGAGTCACTCGCGCTCGGACAGCGTGATCTCGATGCCGCCGGCGAAGTCGGCCGCCACGTTGTAGATGAACGCGGCCACCGTCGCCAGCGCGGTGATCAGGACGATGTTGATCGCACCGATGATCGAGGCGACGCCGAAGACCCTGCCCGCGCTGATCAGCGGCTCGTTGACCGCGTCGTCGGGCTGGGTGAGCTCGGTGAAGGTGCCGTTGAGCTGGTCCCAGACGCCCATGCCGTCGAGCACGCCGTAGAGCACCGCGACGGCGATCATCCACACGAAGAACAGCGCGACGCTGAGCACCAGGGCCAGCTTCAGCACCGACCACGGGTCGAGCCGCTTGACCTGGAGGCTCGCCCGCCGCGGGCCCCGGCTGGGGCGACGCGCGGAGGTACCGGGAGTGCTGCGCTGCTGCGTCCCCGCTCCCGCACCGGCCCCGGCACCGGTGTAGGACACCTGGGTGCGCGAGGACTGCGGGACCTGCGTGCGGACCGTCTCCTGATCGGTGACCGCCTTCGGGATCGTCTGCGTGTCCTCCACGCCGCTGTTCGACGACGCGGCCGCACCGGCGGTGCCGCCGAGGGCACCCGCCGCCAGCGAACCCGAGAGGCTGCTCGACTCCGCACCGCCGTCGGAGTCGTCCGCGGCGGTCGCGGTGCCGCGCTGCCACGGCGGCGGCGAGTCGGTGCCGTCGAGCTCGTCGGCACGCCCGCCCGCACCGCTGTCGGCGGTCGTGGGCTCGGCGGTCGAGCCGGACTCCTCGGTCCCGTCCGCAGAGGCAGCAGCCTCAGAACCGGTCGTGGAGACCTTGTCGTCGACTGTCTGGGTGCTGACCGAAGTCCGGCCCGCATCCTGCTGCGGGTCCGAGGACTCCGGCTTCTCGGAACTAGTCACGAGCGATCCTTCGGTGATCGTCGGCGTCGATGTGCCCCGTGGGATACCACGGCATGTTCAGTTCTTCAGCGCGACCCGCGCGGGCTCACGCCTGCTTGGGCTCCGGCGCGGCGTCCGGATCCGCTGCCTCGTCGGCGTTGCGCGCCACCGCCAGCAGCGTCGTCCCCTCGTCGAGGTTCATCAGGCGGACGCCCTTGGTCTGGCGACCGGCCTTGCGCACCTCCTTGGCGGTGGTGCGGATGACCCCGCCGGACGAGGTGATGGCGTAGAGCTCGTCCTCCAGCTCGACGATCTGCGCCCCCACAAGCCTGCCACGTTTGCGGTCGTACTGGAGAGTCAGCACGCCCTTTCCGCCACGCCCCTGGACCGGGTAGTCCTCGATGGGCGTCCGCTTCGCGTAACCGCCCGCGGTGGCGACCAGGACGTACCGGTCATCGCGGCACACGCCCATCGCGAGCAGCTCGTCGCCGGAGTTGAACCGCATGCCCAGCACGCCCGAGGTCGCCCGGCCCATCGGCCGGAGCGCCTCGTCGGAGGCGTGGAACCGGATCGACTGGCCTTCCGCCGACACCAGCAGCAGGTCGTCGTCGGCCGAGCACAGCACGGCGCCGACGAGTTCGTCCTCGTCCTTCAGGTTCACGCCGATAAGACCACCCGATCGGTTGGAATCGAAGTCCGTCAAACGGGACTTCTTGACCAGACCGTTCTTGGTCGCCAGCACCAGGTACGGCGCCGCGGTGTAGTCCTTGATCTGCATGACCTGGGCGATCTGCTCGTCCGGCTGGAACGCCAGCAGGTTGGCCACGTGCTGACCGCGCGCGGTCCGGTTGGCCTCCGGCAGCTCGTACGCCTTCGCGCGGTAGACCCGGCCCTTGTTGGTGAAGAACAGGATCCAGTCGTGCGTGGAGCAGACGAAGAAGTGCGACACGATGTCGTCCTGCTTCAGCGCCGCGCCCTGCACGCCCTTGCCGCCGCGCTTCTGCGCCCGGTACAGGTCGGTGCGGGTCCGCTTGGCGTAGCCGGTGCGGGTGATCGTGACGACCACGTCCTCGTCGGCGATGAGGTCCTCCATCGAGACCTCGCCCTCGAACGGGACGATCTTCGTGCGGCGGTCGTCGCCGTACTTGTCGACGATCTCCATCAGCTCGTCGCGGATGATCTGCCGCTGCCGCTCGGGCTTGTCGAGGATGTCCTTGAGGTCCTCGATCTCCCGCTCGATCTCGGCCAGCTGGTCGATGATCTTCTGGCGCTCCAGGGCGGCCAGGCGGCGCAGCTGCATCTCCAGGATCGCGTTGGCCTGGATCTCGTCGACGTCGAGCAGCTCGATCAGGCCGGTCCGCGCGTCGTCCACCGTCGGCGAGCGGCGGATCAGCGCGATGACCTCGTCGAGCATGTCCAGCGCCTTGACCAGACCGCGCAGGATGTGGGCCCGCTCCTCGGCCTTGCGCAGCCGGAACCGGGTCCGGCGGACGATGACCTCGATCTGGTGCTTGACGTAGTACCGGATCACCTGGTCGAGGCGCAGCGTGCGCGGCACGCCGTCGACCAGCGCCAGCATGTTGACGCCGAAGGTCGTCTGCAGCTGGGTGTGCTTGTAGAGGTTGTTGAGGACCACCTTCGGGATCGCGTCCCGCTTGAGGGTGATCACGATCCGCATGCCGCGCCGGCTGTTGGACTCGTCGGCGATGTCGGAGATGCCGGTGATCTTGCCTTCCCGGTGCATCCCCGCGATGTTCTCGATGAGGTTGTCCGGGTTGACCTGGTACGGCAGCTCGGTGACGACCAGCGTGGTGCGCCCCTTGCTGTCCTCCTCGACGGCGACGACGGCCCGCATCTTGATGGAGCCGCGACCGGTCCGGTAGGCGTCGGCGATCGCGTTGGTGCCCAGCACCAGACCTCGGGTCGGGAAGTCCGGTCCCTTGATCCGCTCCATCATCGCTTCGAGCAGCTGCTCGTCGTCGGCGTCGGGGTTCTCCAGAGCCCAGACGACGCCGTCGGCGACCTCGCGCAGGTTGTGCGGCGGGATGTTGGTCGCCATGCCCACGGCGATGCCGCCACCACCGTTGACCAGCAGGTTCGGGAACCGCGACGGCAGCACGTCGGGTTCCTGGGTGCGCCCGTCGTAGTTGTCGGAGAAGTCGACGGTGTCCTCTTCGATGTCGGCGAGCATGTGCATCGCCAACGGGGCCAGCCGCGACTCGGTGTACCGCATGGCGGCGGCCGGGTCGTTGCCCGGCGAGCCGAAGTTGCCCTGGCCGTCGATGAGCGGGTGGCGCATCGACCAGGGCTGGGCCAGGCGGACCAGGGTGTCGTAGATCGCCGAGTCACCGTGCGGGTGGTAGTTGCCCATCACGTCGCCGACGACGCGGGAGCACTTCACGTACCCGCGGTCCGGGCGGAAGCCCGAGTCGTACATCGCGTAGAGCACGCGCCGGTGCACCGGCTTGAGACCGTCGCGCACGTCCGGCAGGGCGCGGGCGACGATGACGCTCATCGCGTAGTTGATGTAGGAGTTCTGCATCTCCTGCTGGAGTTCGACCGGCTCGACCCGGCCATGCTCCGGCGGCAGGATGTCCGTCATGCTCTTCCCTTGCTAGTTCGGAGAGTTCGGTGGGTGACCTGCGCGCGGCTCACACGTCCAGGAAGCCGGCGTCCTTGGCGTTGCGGGTGATGAACGAGCGCCGGGCCTCGACGTCCTCGCCCATCAGCACGCTGAACAGCTCGTCCGCGGTGGCCGCGTCGTCCAGCGACACCTGCAGCAGCAGCCGGGACTCGGGGTTCATCGTGGTTTCCCAGAGCTCGTCGGCGTTCATCTCGCCGAGACCCTTGTAGCGCTGGATGCCGTCGTCCTTGGGCAGCTTCCGGCCCTCGGCCGCGCCCTGGGCGAGCAGCGCGTCGCGCTCCTTGTCGCTGTAGGCGTACTCGGGCTCGGAGCGCGGCCACTTGATCTTGTACAGCGGCGGCTGCGCGAGGAACACGTGACCGTTCTCGATCAGCGGGCGCATGAAGCGGAACAGCAGGGTCAGCAGCAGGGTCCGGATGTGCTGGCCGTCGACGTCGGCGTCGGCCATCAGCACGATCTTGTGGTACCGCAGCTTGGACAGGTCGAACTCGTCGTGGATGCCGGTCCCCAGCGCGGTGATGATCGCCTGGACCTCGTTGTTCTTGAGGACCTTGTCGATCCGCGACTTCTCGACGTTGATGATCTTGCCTCGGAGCGGCAGGATCGCCTGGAAGCGCGACTCGCGGCCCTCCTTCGCCGAGCCGCCCGCGGAGTCGCCCTCGACGATGTAGAGCTCGCACTCGTCGGGCTGGTTGGACTGGCAGTCCTTGAGCTTGCCGGGCAGGCCGCCGATGTCCATCGCGCTCTTGCGCCGGACCAGCTCCTTGGCCTTGCGCGCCGCGACGCGGGCCTGCGCCGAGGACACCGCCTTGTTCACGATCGTCTTCGCGTCGGCCGGGTTGCGCTCGAACCAGTCGGTCAGCCACTCGAACGCCGTGGTCTGCACGAACGACTTGACCTCGGTGTTGCCCAGCTTGGTCTTGGTCTGGCCCTCGAACTGCGGCTCGGAGACCTTCACCGACACGATCGCGGCGAGACCCTCGCGGACGTCGTCACCGGTGAGGCTGCCGTCCTTCTCCTTGAGCAGCTTCTTGTCCTTGGCGTACGCGTTGACCACGCGGGTCAGCGCGGACCGGAAGCCCTCCTCGTGGGTACCGCCCTCGTGCGTGTTGATCGTGTTCGCGAAGGTGTACACCGACTGGTTGAAGCCGGAGTTCCACTGCAGCGCGACCTCGAGCTCGTGCCCCTTGCCGGAGGCGTTGAAGGCGACGACCTTCTTGTGGATCGGCTCCTTCGTCGCGTTGATGTGCTTGACGAAGTCCTCCAGGCCGCCCGGGTAGTGGAAGGTCCGCTCCTTGACCCTGGCCTGGGCGCCCTCGGCGTCCTCGCCCTCCGCGGACTCCTCCACCCGCTCGTCGCGCAGCGAGATGGTCAGGCCCTTGTTCAGGAACGCCATCTCCTGCAGCCGCCGGGAGACCGTCTCGGCGTTGTAGGTGGTGGTCTCGAAGATCGTCGGGTCGGCCCAGAAGGTGATGCTGGTGCCGGTCCGGGAGGTCTTCTCGCCCTTCTCCACGTCGGCGACGGGCTTGGAGTCCTCGTACCGCTGGCGCCACACGTGACCGTCGCGGTGGATCTCGGCTTCGAGGACGGTCGACAGCGCGTTGACCACCGACACGCCGACGCCGTGCAGACCACCGGAGACGGCGTAGGAGTCGCCGCCGAACTTGCCGCCCGCGTGCAGCACGGTCAGCACGACCTCGAGGGTCGGCTTCTTCTCCACCGGGTGGATGTCGACGGGGATGCCTCGGCCGTCGTCGGTGACCCGGACGCCGCCGTCGGCGAGCAGGGTGACCTCGACCTTGCTCGCGTACCCGGCCATTGCCTCGTCGACCGAGTTGTCCACGACCTCCCACACCAGGTGGTGCAGACCCCGCTCACCGGTGGAACCGATGTACATGCCGGGTCGCTTGCGGACGGCCTCCAGGCCCTCAAGAACGGTGATGGATGAAGCGTTGTATTCGCTCTTCTTCGGTGCCACGGGCCTCGATTTCTCCTCAAGCCGACTGTGCTGTCACGGTGATCGGTCGATGCCGGCCCGGTTACCGGCTCCGGCGCACCTCTGCGACCACTTCGGGGCGACTCGGCTGCCGGCGCCGCACCCCGGCGCGGCCCGGTCCGGACCCCTCGCCTCTCACGACCGGGGAGCGCGTCGGGTCACACCCACTGTGATTCTACTGGTCCCCCGCCGCAGAAGTGGGGCAAGGACGCCCCTAGCTTGCTCACAGAGTCGAGAACTCGGATCTATCCACCATCGGAGAGCCGTGGAGACCCGCTCGGAATTCTCCGCGCCGATCGGCCGCCCGACGACTCCCACCTGCGCTCCGAGGCCCCCGGTTCGGCCCCTCGACGTCGCGCAGCGCGGAGATTACTAGCCGTAGGTGTCCCTCGGGCCTCGTCCGGAGACGTGTCGCGGGCCGTGTCGCCAGCTCGGCGCCGCCGGTCCCTGCACCTTGATCCGCTTGACCACGTCGCGCCCGACCCCGTCGCTGATGCGCTTGAGGATCTGCCGCTGCAGCAGCCGCAGCTGGGTGGCCCAAGCCGTGGACTGCGCCTGCACGGTCAGCTCGCCCTCCTTGAGCTGCACCGGCTTGGTGTGCTCGGCGATCTCCTCGCCGACCAGCGAGTTCCACCGCGCGAAGACCTGACCCCCGGAGAGGTGCTCGGTCCATCCCTGGTCCTTGGCGATGCGGGCGGCGAGCCTGCCCAGCGGCTGCGGGTCCCGGTCGTCGGGCCCGGCGCCGGTCCAGCCGCGACGCCTGCGGGCGGTGCGCAGCTTGCCCGGTTTGCCCGCCGCGCCCCTCGACTTGCGCTTGGCCGCGGACTGCTCGCGCGCGGCCTGCAGCGCCGCGCGGGCCAGGTCCGGGCCCGCCAGCTCGCCGCCGTCAACGCCCTGGCCTGGGGTTTCGATCCCGGGCAAGGAGGCGCCGTCGGTGCCGCGAGCGGCCTTCGAGTTATCCACACCATCCACAGGGTTATCCCCAGATGTGGGTAGTTCCACGGATGACTCCGTGGTCGCCGTCACTCTGCGTGTAGTTTTTCGTCCGTTTCCGTCAGGCGGCACGGTGCACCTCACCTTCCCGGACGTCGAATCGGGTACCGGCGAGCTCCGGCGGGACGTCCTCCCCGACCGCAGCCGTCACCAGGACCTGCTCGGCTCCCGAGACCAGCTCGGCGAGCCGGGAGCGCCTGCGCCGGTCGAGCTCGGCGAACACGTCGTCCAGGATCAACACCGGTTCCGCGCCATCCTCGGTGAGCAGGTGGTAGGAAGCCAGCCGCAACGCCAGCACGAACGACCACGATTCGCCGTGGCTCGCGTAGCCCTTCGCCGGCAGCTCGCCGAGCAGCAGGTCCAGGTCGTCCCGGTGCGGGCCGACCAGCGACACGCCCCGCTCGACCTCCTGCGGCCGGACCCGCTCCAGCTCGGCGAGCAGCGCCGCCTCCAGCTCCGGCACCGCCTCGTCCCACGGGATCTCCGGTCCCCCGGGCACCCCGTAGCGCTCCGGCAGCGACTCCCCCAGGCTGCTGCGGTACCGCAGGTCGGCGACCCGGCCGGACGGCGTGCTCGCCTCGTCGGTCGCGGCGACGTTGGCGTAGGCCGCGGTCACGTGCGGGGCCAGCGCCGACACCAGGGACAACCGGCCGGCCAGCAGCTCGGCGCCGAAGCGCGCGAGGTGACCGTCCCAGACCGCCAAGGTGCTCAGATCCGCCTTGCCCCCGCCCCGGCGCGCGGCACCCGCCGACTTCAGCAGCGCGCTGCGCTGCTTGAGCACCCGCTCGTAGTCGGAGCGGATACCGGCGTAGCGCGGCGCCCGCGCGACCAGCAGGTCGTCCATGAACCGGCGGCGCTCACCCGGGTCACCGCGCACGATCGCCAGGTCCTCCGGCGCGAACAGCACGGTGCGCAGGATTCCCAGCACGTCGCGCGGCTTGCCCGCGGCGCCTCGGTTGATCCGGGCGCGGTTGGCCTTGCCCGGGGTGATCTCCAGTTCGACCAGCAGCTCCCGGCCGTGGTTCACGACCGCGGCCCGCACCACCGCCCGGCCCGCTCCGTAGCGGACCAGCGGCGCGTCGTTCGAGACCCGGTGCGAACCGAGCGTGGCGACGTAGCCGACCGCCTCGACCAGGTTCGTCTTGCCCTGACCGTTCGAGCCGACCAGCACGGTGACCCCGGGTTCGAGCTCTAGATCGGCCAGGGGCCACGACCGGAAGTCGTTCACCTGCAGATGGCGCACGTACACGGCGATCCAACTTAGTTGTTCTTGCCGGGCGGGTTCGTGCCGGGACGCGCGGTCACGCCGTCCGGCACCGTCCGAAGTGACGTGTCCCGCCGTACCGGACACCTGGGCCGGACACCCGGTCCGCGACCGCGACCAGCGCGGACGTCCGCGGCCCCCGGGGGACGAGGCGACTTGTCGACAAATCCCTCGGATCCGGTCCTGGGCCTCGTGGGGTGGGGGAGTTTTCATGAAAAC
>NZ_JASAOF010000032.1 GCF_029952525.1 Saccharopolyspora ipomoeae | reverse complement strand
TCTGCGGCCCCCCCACCACGTGCGGGTCACCTGGGTGTGGTGCTGTTGGTCGTGGGTGATCTGCCGGTCAGTTCTGTCCAGGTGGTGCGTGACCGGCGGGGTTCTGGTTCTCGCTGTTCTGGGTCAGGCCGCTTCCGGTGCAGCTGGGCTGCTGTCCACCGGGTTGGTGCCCGCCGTTGTTCACGCATGAAACGGGCTCTTCCGTGATTTTCGCGGAGGCGACACCTGCGGGGACCAGGATCATCCCTAGTGCCGCCGCCGCAGCACAGAATCCTGCGGCAATTCGCTTCCTAGTCATTCTGCACTTCCTCGTGCGAAATCGTTCACTGCTCGTCTCCTGGAACGGGGCAAGCACCTTTGAGCGTGCTCCCCTCCGGAGGCGGCGTCAACGATGAGTGAGCGGAAAACGATTGCGCATTTCGGTTCGAAGTGCCTTTCGAATTGTCAATTCCCACCACCGTCAGCAGCAGCGGCCGTGGACCGTTCACTGCCTCACCGAGCGAGTGACTGGATGCCTGCCACGAGGGACCACACGCCGAGGGCCAGGAGCACGAGGGTGATCGGGAACAGGACGTTCAGCCAGGTCGTCGAGGCCGCTTCGCTGCGGCCGGGGTTGTCGGGGTCGTACACGACCGCGATGTCGCTCTTGCGGCCAGGCGCGCGGAACCAGGGCGTGTCGGTGCCGCTGCGCTGCTGTCCCGTCGCGTCGGTGTAGCGGTAGTGGACGGTCGTCCGGGTTTCGCCGTCGTTGCGCCGCTTCGTCCGCACCGACGTGACGGTGCCGGTGACGCGGGGCCAGGTGCGGCGTCGGGCGCGGGTGCGCACCAGCATGATCAGGACGAACGGGAAGTGAGCGGCGAGGACCAGGCCCAGCCCGATGAAGAACCACGCGTCGCCACTGCTCATGCCGATTCCGATCTCGAAATGCCGTTGTCGCCGGTCACCTTAGCCGGACGGCGGACCCGATCAGGGCGGTTCTACGAGATGTGGGCCAGGGCCGCCCAGAAGGCGGTTCGGGCGCCTTCGGCCGGTACCGTGCCCGGGTCGGGGCGCCAGTCGGTGGCGTACACCGCGCCCGGGTCGACGAGCTCTCGATCGCCGATGAGCCTGGTGAAGTCCTCGAAGGTGCGGTGCCGGGCTGCGTTCGTGGTGCTGGAGTACAGGCGGTCGATCTCGGCGACGCGCTCCGGGGTGTCGTAGTGGTCGGTGATGTGCGAGACCGCCAGGAAGCTGCCCGGGGCGACCGCATCGCAGTAGGCGTCGAGCATGCCTGCCGGGTTCTTGGAGTCCGGGACGAAGTGCAGCACCGCGACCGCCAGCACCGCCGCGGGCTCGCTGAAGTCCAGCAGGTCGGCGACGCCGGGGGACTTCAGGACTTCCTGCGGATCTTGCAGGTCGGCTTGGGTGACGGTGACCGCGGAGGTGTCCGACAGCATGCGCCTGGTGTGCGCGACCGCGATCGGCTCGATGTCGACGTAGGCGACCCTCGTCGACGGGTCGATCGCGTGCGCGATCTCGTGGACGTGGCCGACCGTGGGGATGCCCGATCCCAGGTCGAGGAACTGCCGGATGCCGGCGTCGAGGCAGAACCGGACCGCGCGTTGCAGGAACGCCCGGTTCGCGCGGGCGCCCGGGATCATCGTGGGGGTCACCTGCACCGCCCGGGCCGCGGCTTCGCGATCGGAGGCGAAGTTGTGCGAACCGCCGAGGTAGTAGTCGTACATGCGGGCAGCGTTCGGCGTCTCGACATCGAGATCGTTCGCGTCCCAGCTGGGCGTCTCGTTCACGTTCCGGCCTTTCCTTCGGTGCCTTCCGCCGATCAGCTGATCGTGTCGATCACGGTGGTGTCAACGGTCAGTTCTGGACGGCGAGGCCCGCGCCGAGGGTGATGAGCGCGGCAGCGGAGGCGCCGGTGATGGTGCGCTGGACCTTCCGGCGCTGCAGCCACGTCTGCACCCGGCCGAGCACCGCGATCAGCAGCACGTACCAGGCCAGCGAGAGCAGGCAGAACAGCCCCGCGAGCAGCGTGTGCTGCGCCAGCGTCGGCATGCCGGGGAGCGCGAACTGCGGGAACAGGGCCAGGTAGAACGCGGCGACCTTCGGGTTGAGCAGGTTGCTGAGCAGGCCCTGCCGGAACGCCTGCGCGCTCGCCAGGCTCGGGGCCGCGACCGCCGTCTCGGGCTTCTCGCTCCGGCGGGTGAGGCTGATCAGGGCGCGAACGCCCAGGTAGATCAGGTAAGCCGCGCCCGCGAGGCGGATCGCGTTGTAGAGCGGCCCGGACGCTTCCAGCAGCGCCGTCAGGCCCGCGACCGCGGCCGTGGCGAGGATCGTGTTGCCCGTCATGATCCCCCCGGCCGTGGCGGCAGCCCCCGGGCGGCCGGCAACAGCCGCGTTGCGCAGCAACAACGCCAGATCGGGGCCGGGAACGATGATGACGGCCAAGCACGCCCCGACGAACGCCACCAACTGCGCTGACACCCAAGCCCCCTCGACACCGATCCCGCGTGGCCGCCCCATGCTCCACGACGCGGTGCGGCATCGGAACCCGGTGCCTGCGCACTGTTCCGCGGCTCACGTTCGGGGGTGGGGGAAGTTTTCATGAAAACTTCCCCCACCCCCGAACGGGCGCGTCAGAGCGCTTCGGCGCGGACCACGTCGAGGTTGTGGAACGTGGGTTCGCCGTCGCAGAGGTCGCGCATGCGGTGCGAGAGCTCGTCGGTCTCGGGCAGGTTCGAGTTGTGGATCGCCTCGTCGTAGGACGGGAACTCCACGAACTCGAAGTAGGTGTCCGGCTGCTCGTGGTCCTGGGTGAGCACCGCGCGGGTCGCCGTCCGCTTGCCGCCGGTCCGGTCCTCCCACTCGTCCATGAGCTGGTTGATCTCGTCCTTCCGGTGGGTCTTGAACTCGATGAGCTGGACGAACCGCATCCCGTCCGACTCCGATCGCACCTCGTTCTCGAGCATGCCGCGGAGCTGTTCGCGCAGCTCAGGGGTGTCCTCGTGGCCGTGTGCGGAGACCGCGTGCTCGACGGCCGCCTGGATCACCTCGTGCTCCTCGCCGCTGATGGTGAGCGAGCAGTTGATGTCACTGGGAGCCTTGCGGCAGTCCGCTACTTTCCTCGTCATCGTGATTGCCTCCTCGTGCTGTTCCGAGCAGCCAGGCGATCTCGCGCTCGTACTGCGCGGACGGATGCGTCGCGATCCCCTGCACCAGCCAACGGGGGTGCGCGCGAGTCCTGGACCGCTCGATGTCGTGCGTGACGAGTCCGCTGATCCGCAGGTGGGTCACCGGGTCGACGCGCCTCGCGTCACCTGCGGCCTCGAGGAACAGCAGATGCCCCTTCCACCGCAGCACCCGGGCGATCTCCCGTGCCGCGAGGGCCGGATTCGCCGAGCGGGACAGGGCGAACCGGGACACCACGGCGTCGAACGACCGGTCCGGGAACGGGAGGTGCTCAGCGTTCGCGTCGATCTTCTCCGCGCGCAGCGGGAGATCCGATTCGCTCACCTCGGAGGGGAATTCGACCAGGGCCAGGTGGCCGAGGTACTGGTAGTCGGGCAGGTCGGCGAGCCGACGCGCACCGATGTCGAGCACCCGCCCGGAGGCGCGCCGCGCGGCTTGCACGCGGAACCGCGCCAGCGGCCCCAACGTCGTGCGCACACCACCGTCACCCGGCGAAGCAAGCGCCCGGAGTTCTGTCATACCCGAACCCTCGCCGGAACCGAGCGAGACGACCAGAGGCTTTGGTCCGGTTCGGTCCAGTCACGAGCGACGCGCACGGATTACGGCAGTAATCGGGGACCCGATTACTGCCGTAATCCGCACGGACTTTCGAACAACCGCTTCTCGAACAGGATGACGGCGAACCGCTCGAAGTCCCGACGTCATCGGTCGTGGACGTCGTGTTGGTCGGGGTCGTGGCTGGGGGCTCGGGAGGTTCGGGAGGGGTGGGGTTTGCGGAGGCCGAGGGCTCGGCGGAGGTCGCGTCGGGTCTCGTCGAGCATGATGCGGAGCGGCCGGAAGGCGACGACGAGCACGATGGCGTCGCGCGGGCCGAGGAGGGTGTCGAACCAGGTGTCGATGTCCGGGCGGTCCGACGTCGGACGGGTAGTCCACAGCCCGGACTCGGTGTCGTCGTAGGCGTCGGTGATGACCAGCGTGGCGGGGTCGAGCCGGTCGGCTTGGCCCAGCGCGGTCGCGGCGTCCTCGGCGATGCGGCCGATGTGCTCGGGAACCTCCGCGCCGGGTGCCGGCCAGGCGGTGCCGCTGCGGCCTGCCGCGGTCGACCACGCGCCGTAGACCAGTGGATTTCCCGTCCGCATGACCGCGTGCAGGGTGCGCGGGGCGGACCTGATGAGCGCCGCGCGCAGCAGCGCACGCCAGATCCGGCCGGAGATCCCCGTTCCCTGGTGGTCCGGGTGCACTCCTGCGGAGTTGGCGTAGAAGCACTTGCGCCCGCCGAACACCCGGTCGTTGCTGGCGACCCACGCGATCGGCAGGCCCGACGAGTCGAAGACGACGACCAGGCCGTCGAGCTCGTCCAGGTTGTCGTCGGAAAGCCAGTCCTGCCAGTACTGCTCGGTCGTCGCCGTGAACGCCCGCACCGCGACCGGCGGGAACGTCCTGCGCAGGTGCTGCCTGGCCGGAGCGGTGAGCGTGGTGCGGACCCGGGTCCAGAGCAGTCCCGTGAGATCCGGGCCGACGGAGATCCTCTTCGCGCCGGCGAGCACTTCCGGAGGTGTCATCGTCGATGTCCCGGTGTGGTCGGTTCGTGCTGGGCGACCGCGCGCACGGCCGCTTCGAGGCGGGTTCGCAGATCGGTGCTGATCCGGACCGGGGCGGGTTGGTCGAAGGCCCGGCGCAGCAGGGCCGTCGGCAGGTCGACGACGCAGGTCGTGATCACGTCCACGGCGGCGCCGTCCCCTCGCTCCCACAGCTCGGTGGCCAGGCGGCGCAGCACCTCCGACACCAGCCTGCGGTCCAGGTCGAGCAGCGAATCCGCCAGTTCCGCGGGAAGTTCGGGACCGAGCAGCTGCTCCCGGCTCACCGTCATGAGCAACCGCGCGGCCGACGGGCGCCGCTCGGCGAACACCGCCGGGGCGTCGGCAGCCGCGACCAGCGCGTTGACCGCTGCCGAATCCCCGGCTTCGCGCAGCTCCCGATCGATGAGGTCGGTCTGCAGGTCCAGGAAGTCGATCGCGGCGCGCAGCCACAGCTTCCCGCGCAAGGCCGCCAACGAGCCGAAACCGTGGTAGATCGCCCCGTTCGGCACACCGGACTCCGCCGCGAGCGCGCGCACGGTGAGCCGCTCCGGGCCGGACTCGGCGACGAGGCGCTCGGCCACGTCCAGCACCCGGTCGAGGTCGTGCACACGAGGTCTGGCCATGCCCGGCACGGTAATGGAGCGCCTGCTCCAGAATCAAGCGGTCGTCATCTCCCCTCGCGTTCCCGCGGGTCGCTTCGCGGGTGCGCGGAGGGTGAGGACTCCGGTCAGGGCGAGGAGGAAACCGGGGATCGTGGTGAGGTGGAAGGGCTGGTCGAGGGCGAGGGCGCTCCAGGTCGCGGCGACCGCGGGGGTGAGGAAGAGCAGGGCGCTGACGGCCAGCGGCCCCGAGCGGTCCAGGATCAGCAGGTAGCACCCGTAGCCGCCGACGAACGGCAGCAGCACGAGGAAGGCGATCGCGGTCCAGAACTCGGGTGCGGCAGGTGGGGTGACACCGCCGCCTGCCATCGCGACCAGGGCGAACCCGGCCAGCGCCGCGGCCGATTGCACGGTCAGCGAGTCGAGCAGGTCGTGGCCTTCGGGGCGGGGTCGGCGGTCGCCGAGCAGCGTGGCGAGGGTGAGACCGGCCGTGCCCGCGACGACCGCGAGCATCCCCAGCGCACCGCCGCCGGATCCGATGTCGGTGACGACCACGAGCGCGACGCCGGCGACTCCGGCCGCGAGGCCCAACGCCCTTCGCGCGCCCAGTGATTCGTGCGCGAGCCTGCTGGTGAGCACGGCGACGAGCACCGGCTGCAGCGACGCGATCAGCGCGCTCGTGCCCGCCGGGACCCCCAGCGACGCGCCGTGGAAGACGCCGGACAGGTAGATCGCCTGCCCGAGCGCGCCGAGGACGATCTCGTGGATCAGGAACGCGCGCCCGTACCGGCGACGTCTCGCCACGGCGATGACCAGCAGGATCGCGGTCGTCACCGCGTAGCGCCAGAACAGGCTCGTGTTGGCCGAGGCGCCGGTGTCGGCCGCCATGCCCGCGCCGACGAAACCCGAACTCCAGAACACGACGAAGGCGATCGGAAGCAGTGCTCGCATGTGGCCAAGTAACCATACCGGTCGGTATACTCGCAGTGTCCTTCCAGTCGAGTACCGCGGTTCTCGACTGGAGTGCCCGATCGGAGGGGGTTGTGGTGGCGCGCACTGCGAATCCGGACACGCCTGCTGGGCGGCGGATCCTCGAGGTCGCCGGGGTGTTGTTCTACGAGCGGGGGATCGGTGCCGTGGGCGTCGATCTGATCGCCGAGGAGGCGGGGACGACCAAGAAGACGCTCTACGACCGGTTCGGGTCGAAGGACGCGCTGGTCGCGGCCTACCTCAGGCGGCGCGAGGAGCGGTGGGAGGAGTTCCTCGACGAGTGGATGCGGACCCGCGCGCCGAGGTCCGGGCTCGATCGGGTGCTCGCCGTGCTCGACGCGGAGGAGGCGTGGTGGGCGGGCAGCAGGCGCGGCTGCGCGTTCGTCAACGCCCACGCCGAGCTCGGGGAGAGCGACCACCCGGGGCACGAGGTGCTGCGCGAGGGAAAGCGCCGCTCCCGCGCGAAGTTCATCGCCCTGCTCGCCGAAACCGGTGTCCCCGACGCCGAAACCCTCGGCGCCCGGGTCCACATGGTCTACGAAGGCGCCATGGTCAACCTGACCGTCGGGGGAATGACCGGCGCCTTCGACGAAGCCCGTGCCACGATCCGCGCCCTCGTGGGGGAGGGGGTCGGGTGACGACCCGGCACGTCAGTCCGCGGCGACGCGGATCTTCTCGCCGTCGGTGAGCTTCACGAGCCGGTCGACGTCGAGGGGGACGATGGTGTGCGGGGTGCCCGCGGCCGCCCAGATCGTCGGGTAGTCGTCGAGGGCTTCGTCGACGAACGTGCGGAGCGGGGCCGGGTGTCCGATCGGGGCCACTCCGCCGATGGCCTGGCCGGTGGCGGCGCGGACCTGCTTCGCCGAGGCCATCCGGACCTCGTCGGCGCCGATGTTGCGGGCCAGCAGGTCGGTGTCGACCCGGTGCCGCCCGCTGGTCATCACCAGAACCGGCTGCTCGTCGGCGAGGAAGACGAGGCTGCTGGCGATCGCGCCGACCTCGCACCCGAGCGCCGAAGCCGCCTCGGCGGCGGTGCGCGTGGAGTCCGGCAGCTCCCGCACCTGCGCGGTCACCCCCGCTTCGATCAAGCTCTCCTGCACGATGCGACTGCGCTCGGGAAGCTGCTGATCACCCAACATCTGTGACGATTCCCTCCGACGTCGTTCTCCGAAGCGGCACGAGGAGCACCTCTGATGCAGCGAAAACTACATCCGGATGGGGCGAGCGCCGCACCGACCTCGTAGTTCTCGCCGCGTCGGCGTCGGTCGTGATTCCGGTCCTGTTCGGGTTTCGCGGGGATTGGGGGCTCATATGCTGGGGCGGTTGTTCCGCTGAACGGGGGAGTGCAGTTCGTTGGGTGAGACGGTCCGGACCGGGTACTTCGAGCGCGTCGGGGACGGTCGGTACAAGCCGACCGCGCACGTCGGCGGGGCTTGGCGGGTCGACGAGCAGCACTTCAGCCCGCTCGGCGGGCTGATCGTGCACGCGATCGAGCGGGCCCGTGCCGCCGAAGGCCGTCCTGAGCTGGTGATGAGCCGGATCAGCTTCGACATCCTCGGGCAGATCGCGCTGGAGGAGTTCGAGGTCCAGGTCGAGATCGTCCGCCCGGGGCGGACCATCGAGCTCGTCGAGGCGACCGTGGTGATCGGCGGCCGGGCCGTCGTGCGGGCGCGCGCGTGGCTGCTGGCCGAGGTCGACACCGGGATCGTCGCCGGAGGGGAGCCCGAGAGGCTGACCCCGCCGGAGCAGGTGCCGCCGTGGCCGATGGATTCGGTGTGGTCCGGCGGTTTCATCGAATCGCTGAGCACCCGCGTCATCGGCGAGCCGCAGCCCGGCCGGACCACCGCGTGGGTGTCCACCGGCTACGACCTCGTCGCCGGGGAGCAGGTCAGCTCGCTGGCGTCGTTCGTCGCGCTCATCGACACCGCCAACGGCATCGCCGTGCGCCAGGAACCCACCAAGTGGATGTTCCCCAACGTCGACCTCACCATCCACCTCTACCGCGAGCCCGAGGGCGACTGGACCGGGCTGGACACCAAGGTCACCTTCGGCTCCCGCGGCCAAGGTCTGACCAGCACCGACCTGCACGACGTCACCGGCCCGGTCGGTCACGCCGAGCAGATCCTCACCGTCCGCCCGCTGACGACGTGAGCTAGGGGTTGCTGCGGGGGTCGGCGACGGCCGCCGGTGGTGCGGCGGATCGGCCTTCTGGGCGGCGGGATTCGACCGCTGTGCGGCTTTTTTGGTGAATTCCTGACAAGGTCACTTCTTCGTGGGGTTCTTCCGGGAGCATCCGCTGCGCAGAACTTCCCCCGCAGCGAGAGGTGTCCCCGCATGAAGACCCGATTAGCCGGCGCGACCGCCGCTTTCGTGGCCGGTGCCGCCGCGTCCTTCGTCGCACCCGTCGCGGTCGCCGCCCCCGCGACTCCCGTCCCCGCGACTCCCGCGCCCGCCGCCGACGGCTGCTACACCTGGAGCCAGCCGCTCAGCGAAGGCGCGTCCGGTGATGAGGTGCGCAACCTGCAGATCCGGGTGGCCGGATATCCCGGGAACGGCGGGCGGCTCGCCATCGACGGCGTCTACGGCGCAGGCACCCGGGACGCCGTCGCCCGGTTCCAGGAGGCCTACGGCCTGAGCGCGGACGGAGTCGCGGGCGAGTCGACGTTCGCCAAGATCTACGAGCTGCAGGACGACGACTGCTCGCCCGTCAACTTCGACTACTCCGAGATCAACAACTGCAACTCCGACTGGTCCGGCGGCAAGGTCTCGGCCGACGAGGCCAAGTCCAACGCGCTGGTGACCATGTGGAAGCTGCAGGCCATGCGGCACGCGATGGGCGACGCGCCGATCCAGGTCAACGGCGGTTTCCGCAGCGTGACCTGCAACGACTCCGTCGGCGGCGCGCCCGACAGCCGCCACCTCTACGGCGACGCCGCCGACCTCGGCGCGGGCTCCCAGGGCTTCTGCGCGCTGGCGCAGCAGGCCCGCGACCACGGCTTCGGCGAGATCCTGGGCCCCGGTTACCCCGGGCACGACGACCACGTCCACGTCGCCGGTGGCGCCGACACCTGGTCGGCCCCCGATTGCGGGATCTGACAGGCGTTCTCACGCCGCGGGCACCCGGTCCTCGCCGGGTGCCCGCGCTGCACCGGCAGGAGAACGGCACGTGTTCGCGAGACGTCGATCGGGTGTTACGCGGGTGTGGCGGGCATGACGTGTGATGTGACTATCCGTAGCCGACGCTGACAACCGCGCGTCATCTCCGACATAATGGTTGAAGCTTCCACGACGCAGTCGGGAGCGCTCCGCGGGGAGCCGGCCACCCGGGCAGGTGCGCAACGCCGCCCCCGCCGTCACCACGAGAACTTCTCCACCTGCGGTTCGCCGCGCCCCGATAGCGGCGAACCGCGCACCACCCCGTCACTTCCAGACGCGAGTCGCTCCCGCGGCTCGCCCCGGCCGGGCGCGGACCGAACCCCCAGTCGGACCCCCGGCCGGAGAGGGAGCGAGCCGGGACCCTGTTCCCCCGGGTTCCCGCCTCGCGCATCCCCGAACGGGGATTGAACGGGCCGACGGAGATCCCCCCAACTCCGTCGGCCCGTTCACCTTCTGCGGTCCTGCTCGGCAGTGCGGGTTGCTGAGGAGAAACCGGCTTCGCCGGTTGCGGCTTCACGCCGGGGGGTTGATGCCTCGGTGGTAGCCCTTGCCCGTGCAGTGGGGGCAGGTTCGCCATTCGGCCATGGTCATGCCGGTCTGCATCTCCTCGGTGGCCTGGATCATGTAGAGGCGCGGCTCGCTGATCTTCTTGAGGCCGCCGCAGGTGAAGCACAGGGCGTTGGGGCCGTTGGCCTCGATACCGGCGTTGTCGCCACCCTCGTCCGACATGGGTCGATCCTCACACGGGCGGTCCGCCACCCCGCTGTCGCCCCGGGTTTTCCCGGCAGTGCGGGCAGCGGGCCAACGACATCACCGTGGAGACCTTGCCGGTGTCGACCGACATGAATCGGCGGGCCACCTTGATGTTCCCGGTGCCGTCGCAGCCCCGGCACTCCGAGCTCTCCTCCTCGGGCACGTCCTCACCTCCGTCGCCGCGACGCTACCGCCGGACGACCGGCACGTCACTTTCGTCAACCAGTGGTTGACGATGCTCGTTCGTCAACCTATGGTTGACGCATGGCTGAGAACATCCCACCCACCATCCGCCTCGACGACCTCATCGACGGCATCAAGAAGTCCAACGGCGACGCGCTGACCCAGCTGGAAGGCGCCGTGATCGTCGCCGACCACCTCGGCGACCTCGCAGACCACCTCATCGGCCACTTCGTCGACCAGGCGCGCCGATCCGGCGCCTCCTGGACCGAGATCGGTCGCAGCATGGGCGTTTCGAAGCAGGCCGCGCAGAAGCGCTCCGTGACCAAGGGATTCGACGACGACTCCGGCAACGGGTTCAGCCGGTTCACCCCGCGAGCGCGCAACGTCGTGGTGCTCGCGCAGACCGCCGCGCACGAGGCGCGCAACGACGAGATCCGCGTCGCGCACCTCGTCCTCGGCCTGCTCGGCGAGCCGGATGCCGTGGCCGCCAAGGTGATCGAGGACCAGGGCGTCACCTTCGACGCCATCCGCGAGGCCGCGACCGCGACGCTGCCCGGCGCCGTCGACGACCTGCCCGCGCTCGTGCCCTTCGACGCCGACGCCAAGAAGGTGCTGGAGCTGACGCTCCGCGAAGCCCTGCGGCTCGGCCACAACTACGTCGGCACCGAGCACATCCTGCTCGCCCTGCTGGAGCACGAGGGCGGCGACGGCCTGCTCTCCGGCCTCGGCCTGAACAAGGCCGCAGCGGAGGAGCGGATCACGGCCGTCATCGGCGACATCGTCCGCGGCCAGTCCTGAAGCTGGGCCGTTCGGCCGCTTGTTCTCGCCCGGGCGCCGGGTGAGGCTACGCGGTGGAGGGGCGATGTGGGTTCTGCGCGTGGTCGGCACACTGGTGTCGATGGTCGTGCTCGTGGCCGGAGCGATGGCCGTGCAGCCGACCGGGACGGTGTCGTTGCCGATCATCGACCCGGTGCCGCAACCCGCACCTGAACCGCCGCCTCCACCGCCACCGCCGCCCGGACCGCCGGTGCTCGCGGTCAAGATCGACAACGCGCCGCAGGCCCGCCCGCACACCGGGACCGGTGCCGCCGACATCGTCTACGTCGAGCCCGTCGAAGCCGGGATCAGCCGCCTGATCGGCATTTTCGCCTCCCGGACGCCGCCCGTGGTCGGGCCGGTGCGCAGCGCGCGGCAGACCGACCTGCGGTTGCTGGCCCAGTTCGGCCACCCCACGCTCGCCTTCTCCGGAGCGGCGCCCGAGCTGCTGCCCGAGATCGGCCGCGCGCCGCTCACCAACGCCTCCCAGCAGACGCTGCCCGGCGCGTTCCACCGCGGGCCCGGCGTGATGCCGCACAACCTGTTCGCCCGCACCGACCGGCTGCCGCCCGGCGCGGGCTGGTC
Source organism: Saccharopolyspora ipomoeae (assembly GCF_029952525.1). Lineage (GTDB taxonomy): Bacteria > Actinomycetota > Actinomycetes > Mycobacteriales > Pseudonocardiaceae > Saccharopolyspora > Saccharopolyspora ipomoeae. The sequence goes on along the minus strand of NZ_JASAOF010000032.1, from coordinate 52,174 downwards.
GCCCGCCGCCCCGCTGGTGTTCGGGCCGGCCCCGGCGGCCGGGGGCGTGCCCACCGGGCACGAGGAGATCGCCTACCCGCACGCGCGCGTCGGTTTCGACTGGGACGGCGCGCGCTGGCTGGTGTCGATGGACGGGCGGCCCTACGTGACCACCGACAGCGGTCGCGGCGCCGCGAGCACCGTTGTGCTGCAAGAGGTTCCGGTGTCCAGCTCGCCGTTCCAGGACGTCTCCGGCAACGTCTCGCCGTTCGCCGAGACCGTCGGCGGCGGGCGGGCCGTGGTGCTGCGCGACGGCCACAAGTTCAACTCCTACTGGAACCGCCCGGCGCCCGAGGTCGGCACGACCTACACCACCGAGGCCGGGGAACCGATGACCTTCGCGCCCGGGCAGGTGTGGGTGGTGCTGGTGCCGCAGGCCCGGTGACAGATCGCGAAACCCGGGCGGGACGGCGACGAACGCCACATCGGCGACCGCTGTCGGTGTCAGTCGCTACTCTCGGAAGACATGAGCGATCGCCGTCTGCTGCTGGTCCACGCCCACCCCGATGACGAGTCCACCGGGACCGGCGCCACCATGGCCCGCTACAGCTCCGAAGGTGCCACCGTCAGCCTCGTGACGTGCACCAGCGGTGAGCTCGGCGAGGTCATCGCCGACGACCTCGCCCACCTGCGCGGCAAGCCGCAGGAGCTCGGCGAGTACCGGCGCGGTGAGATCGAGCGCGCGCTGGTCGAGCTCGGCGACATCCGCCAGCACTGGCTCGGCGGCCCCGGCCGCTTCCACGACAGCGGCATGGCCGGGGAGGACTCCAACGACGACCCCCGCGCCTTCGCCAAGGCCGACCCGGCCGAGGTGACCCGCGCGATGGTCGCGGTGCTGCGCGCCGAGCGACCGCACGTCGCCGTCACCTACGACCGCAACGGCGGCTACGGCCACCCCGACCACATCGCCGCCCACGAGGCGCTGATGGGCGCACTGGAGCCCGCCGCCGACCCGTCCTACGAGCCGGACCTCGGCGAGCCCTGGGACGTGCCGAAGGTGTACTGGACGGCCATGCCGCGCTCACTGCTCACGCGCGCCGTCGAGGAGGGGTTCCTGGCCGAGGACGCCGTCGCCGCCTTCGAACCGAGCACGGTTCCCGACGAGGAGCTGACCGCGCAGATCGACGGCCGCCGGTTCCACGCGAACAAGCTCGCGGCCCTGCGCACCTATCGCAGTCAGGTCAACGTCGACGACGACGGCTTCTTCGCCAAGATGGTCAACGACGAGGAGTTCGGCCGCGAGCACTACGTGCTCGTCCGCGGCGACCGCGGCCCGGGAGAAGGGCCGCACGACTGGGAAACGGACTTGTTCTCGGGCCTGGACTAACCCGCTGCCAGGTGGGAGCGGTCCGCTGGGGCTGGGTGGGGTGGCCAGGGGCCGAGTTCCGGGAGGTCGCCTGCGGGGAGGCGCTGGGGAGGGCGTCCTGCCAGCCAGGCCGCGAGGTCGTGGGCCCGGCCGGTGATCTCGACGTCGGCGACCGGGCTGATCTCGCCGTCGGCGGACCAGCGGCGGGGGCCGTCGGTCTGCCGCAGCGCGACGCCGGCGGGCAGCCGGGGCAGCAGGAACTCGATGGCGTGGTGGCAGAAGTCCTCGGTCCACTCCTGCGGCCCGACGCCCAGATCCAGGTCGACCAGGTGGATCCAGACCTCGCGCCAGCGCATGAGCACGATCCCGGCCAGGTCGCCGTTGCGGAAGCGCACCGGGCGCTCCCAGTCGGCGGGGGAGGCGTGCGACCAGACTGCTTCGAGCACCCCGACGTGGCGGTTCAGGCCGTCGTGGTGGGAGAACGCGTTGCCGCCCGACAGCCCTTCGATGATGGCGTCGCGCTCGGCCTGACCTCCCTCGTAGGCCTCGACGAGCTCGCCGTTCAGCGCCAGCGAGCAGACGCGGGCGAACGCGCGGGCGTTGTCGGTCAGATGTGCCAGCACGTGCCCGCGGGACCAGCCGGGCAGCAGTGAGGGGGCGGCCACCTGCTCATCGGTGAGCGTGGCGGTGAGGCCGAGCAGCCGCCGGTGGCCCTCTGCAACAGCTTTCAACGGAGGCATCACGCGGCGTGATCCTAGGGGCGGATCACCGGTTTGAAACCACCTCGGCCTGATCGGTACCCGAAAGAGGTTATCGGCGCGGTTATCAAACTGTGTTGTCGGGAAACAGGATTCGTGCGTTCTGCGGTGTCCAAGATCCTTTTCGGATTGTTCGATCGGCGAAACGCCCACTGATCGGACACGAGGAGGATGCACGTGGCGACGCGACGCGTGCGATTACGGAGAACGCTCGCCGTGGCGGCGAGCGTGCTGGTCACGGGCACTGCGGTGGTCGCGGGAACCTCGGCGGCGCAGGCGTCGCCGGTGACCTGGGGGCCGTGCGAGAAGGCCGTGCTGCAGGACGTCCCGCTCACCGAGCGCCACCTGTACAGCTGCGCGAAGTACCCGGTTCCGGTCGACCACGCCGATCCGGGCAAGGGAACCGTCGACATCGCGATGATGCGGCGGGCCGCGAGCGAACCGGGCGAGCGCATCGGCTCGCTGTTCCTCAACCCCGGCGGTCCCGGGGGAGCGGGGTTCGACATGCCGGTCGGCGCCGTGGACCGCTTCGACCCGGCCGTGCTGAAGCGCTTCGACGTCGTCGGGTTCGACCCGCGCGGCATCGACCGCAGCACCCGCCTGCGCTGCTTCCGCAACGCCGAACAGGCCGACGCGGTGCTGGGCCGGATGTCGTCGGTGCCCGTCACCGAGGAGCAGATCGGCACCACGATGGGCGCCTACGGCGACTACGGGGACGCCTGCGCGAAGAACGCCGGTGAGCTGCAGCGGCACATGAGCACCGCTGACGTCGCCCGCGACCTGGACCTGATGCGGGCCGGTGTCGGCGACGCGCAGCTGAACTTCGTCGGCTTCTCCTACGGGACGCTGCTCGGCGCGACCTACGTCAACATCTTCCCGGACCGCAGCCGCGCGATCGTCCTGGACGGCAACGTCGATCCGGCGCTGCGCACCGCCGACGGCGTGCAGTACGACCGGGAGCGGGCCGCAGGTTTCGAGCTCGCGCTGGACGCCTACCTGAAGCGCTGCGGCGCCGAGGCGACCAAGTGCGCGTTCGGCGAGGGCGACACCCGGGCGAAGTTCGACGAGATCCGCACCGTCCTGCGGCGGGGGCCGATCGCGATGCCCGACGGCACGAAGATCGACCTGGACCAGTTCACCGACGCCGTCAGCAGCGCGCTCTACGACCCGGAGCAGTTCCGGCAGCTGGGCAGCGACCTGCAGGGCCTGCACCTGACGCTGCACCCGAGGGCCGGGCTGATCCCGGATCTGCTGCGGGTGCTGCAGCTGCCCGCGAACAAGCACCGCAAGGACGCCGTCGGCGACGCCGAGAAGTCCTATGTGGACGACTCGTACTTCGCGGTGAACTGCACAGACAAGCCGTTCCCGAAGAAGCCAGGTCTGGTGCCCGCGATCGCCGCGCAGTGGGAGTCGGAATCGCCGACCTTCGGGCGCAACCAGGCGTTCAGCGACCTCGCCGGCTGCTCGCAGTGGCCGCCGACCAGCCCCGACGTGCACCGCGGCCCCTGGGTGCACCGGGGGGCCAACCCGGTGCTGCTGTTCGGCAACTTCTACGACCCGGCGACCCGGTACGAGTTCTCCCGGCGGATGGAGGGCGAGCTGGGCAACGCGCGACTCGTCAGCGTCGACGCCTTCGGCCACGCCATCCTCGGCGACAGCTCGTGCGCCGACAGCCGTGCCGCCGACTACCTGATCAACCTGCGCGTCCCGCGGCCAGGTGAGGTCTGCCGGCCGGACGAGCAGCCGTTCTGAGGACCGACGCGAGGGCCGTCGCTCCGAGGAGAAGGAGCGACGGCCCTCGTCGTGGGCAGGGGTCGATGCGCCGGTCGCCTCTCGGCGAGTGGCGCGACGCGGCTCCAGCCGGACGGTATTCCGCGAAGGCGGTAGATGAGGCCCGGGGACTCGGAACGCATCGACCGGTCGGTTCAACGGCACCCGGTTCCGCGTTGTTCCACCCCTGGAGGTGAGCCCGCTCTCATCGCACCGGCGCATTCGATTTTGCGGTGCGCCGAAACCCGCATTTGGTGAAATGGAAACGCGAATTCCTCCATTCCCCGATATTTGACGCATTCATCGATTCCGGTAATGTCTTCCGCGGTTGAAGGGGAGTAGTCCGAGAATTCGCGGTCGACATGCTGGTGCGGCGTCATCGCACCCGGCCGTGAGCCTTGCGTTCGAGGTGGGCGAGACCTTCGTGTTCTCGGAAGGTGGTTTCGCATCGTGCTGGGCAGCATCGCGCTGAGTTCCGCAGCAATTTTCGTCGCCGAGCTTGGCGACAAGTCGCAATTGATGGCGATGACGTTCGCCACCCGATACCGGTGGTGGCAGGTTCTCCTCGGCATCACCGTCGCGACCACGCTCGTGCACGCCATTTCGGTGGCGCTGGGATTCGGTCTCGGCGAACTGATGCCGACCGAGTGGATCGCGCTCGTCGCCGGTGTCGCGTTCCTGTTCTTCGCGGCCTGGACGCTGCGCGGCGACCGCCTCACCGAGGAGGAGAAGCAGCGGGCCCACCGCGGGTTCACCTCGGCCGTGATGGTGGTGACGCTGGCGTTCTTCCTCGCCGAGCTCGGCGACAAGACGATGCTGGCGACCGTCACGCTGGCCACCCACCACGACTGGCTCGGCACCTGGATCGGCTCGACCGTCGGCATGGTCCTGGCCGACGCGCTGGCCATCGGAGTCGGCCTGCTGCTGGGGCGTCACCTGCCGGAGAAGGCCGTGCGCTACGGCGCGACCGCGCTGTTCGTCCTCTTCGGCGGCTGGCTGATCATCGACTCGGCGCTCGCGCTGCTGGCGTGACGGGAGTCCAGGTCTGACCGGGTGATCGCCGCCGCGCCGGGCAACCCGTGACCGCTGCCGGGGGTGTTCGTTAGCGGGGTGGGCACGGCGGAGGGAACGCGATGACCTGGATGATCTACGGCGCGAACGGGTTCACCGGACGGCTGGTGGCCGACCTGGCGGTGGAGCGCGGGGAACGCCCGGTGGTCGCGGGTCGCGACCCCGGCGAGGTCGCCGCCTTCGCCGCGCCGCGCGGGCTGGAGTCGCGGATCTTCGACCTCTCCGAGCCCGCCCGGGTCGCCGAGATGCTGCACGACGTCGACGTGGTCGCGCACTGCGCCGGTCCGTTCTCGGCGACATCGGCACCGATGGTCGAGGCCTGCCTGCGCTCGGGCACCCACTACCTGGACATCACCGGGGAGATCGACGTCTTCGAGTCGATCTTCGCCCGGGACCCCGACGCCCGCGACGCCGGAGTGGTGCTGCTGCCCGGCGCCGGGTTCGACGTGGTGCCCACCGATTGCCTCGCCGCGCTGGTCGCCGCCGAACTGCCCGGCGCGACCCGCCTGGACCTGGCGTTCCAGGCGGGCGGCCGGATCAGCCCCGGCACGCTCGCGAGCGCCCTGGAGGGCGCCGCGATCGGCGGCCGCGCCCGCGTCGACGGCGAGCTGCGCGCGGTGCCGCTCGCGTGGCGCCGCCGCGAGGTCGCGTTCCCGTCCGGTCCGCGCCAGGTGACCTCGCTGCCCTGGGGCGATGTCGCCACCGCCTACCGCAGCACCGGCATCGGCACCATCACGACCTTCGCCCGGCTCCCGATCCCGGACCTCGGCGACGGCCTCGGCAAGGTGGGTCAGGCGGTGCTGGGTTCGACGCCGGTTCAGCGCTTCGGCAAGGCCGCCATCGGCGCCTTCGTCAAGGGCCCGGGGCGGGGGATCCGCTCGCGCAGCTGGGTGGAGGTCTACGCCGAGGCCGCCGATGACCGGGGGCGGTCGGTCTCCGCCGCGCTCATCGGCCCCGACGTCTACGACATGACCGCGGACTCGGTCCTGCGCGCGGTCAGCGCCCTGCGCGCCGACCCGCCCGCACCCGGTGCCCACACCCCGTCGACGGCGTTCGGGGCCGACTTCATCCGCCGCCTCCACGGGGTGAAGGTCATCGAGCCCGCTTAGGGCCCTGGAGGGGGACTGTCTTTCCTCGAATCACCCATGATCGACGTCCGAAATGTCGGGACGGTTCGGGCTGAAACCGTCGTCCTCCCGGAGCTCACCGCTTCGGGGCGGTCACCCCGGGAGGATGCGGAGCATTCCCGGACGGGGGTTCTCGTCGTGGAGGAATTCGAGGTGGGGTCCTTCGCCCGAGGGCGGGCGGAGGGCGGCGAACTCGGGCTGCTCGGTGACGATGTCGTAGTCGAGCTCCTCGGCCCAGGCCCTGGCCTGCTCGCGGGGGTCGGTGGTGCCGACGACGACCGCGGCCAGGGGGCCGGTGCAGGCGTAGGCCTTGCGGGGTTCGAGGGCGCAGAGCTCGTTGCCCTCGACGTCGGCCATCACCACCCACGGGACCTCGGTGCTCTGGCCGATGTCGGCGAACCGGGCGCCGTGGTTGAACAGCCGCTCCACGACGCGGGTCTGCTCGTCGTGCGACTCGCTGCGCAGGTCCAGGTGCACGTCGTTCTGGCCGGTCTTGGCGCGGTCGGCGAGGAGGAAGCGCAGCGGCACCCCGGGGCCGTCGGGGCGCACCCCGGTCTCGTCCACGACGGTCCAGCCCAGCACCTCGGCCCACCACCGGGCCAGCCGCGCGGGGTCCTGCGCGGCGAACTCCACCACCAACGGCATACCGGGAAGCTACCGGAACAGGACGAATCGGCCAGCCCGAAAACCCGGTGCGGGCGATCGCCGACGTCGTGGAGACTGGGGACATGGAGATCAGGGAGGCCGAGGCGGCCGATTGGGACGGGATCTGGCCGTTCATGAGACGGATCGTGGCCGCGGGGGAGACCTACGCGTGGGACCGGGACCTCGACGAGCAGCGGGCGCGCCAGCGCTGGTTCCCGGCCCCGCCCTGGCGGACCGTCGTCGCCGTGGAGGGCGACCGGGTGCTGGGCACGGCGATCTCCGGACCGAACCGGGAAGCCCAGGGCGCGCACGTGGCGACCGCGAGCTTCATGGTCGACCCGGACGCCGGCGGACGCGGCGTCGGCCGCGAGCTGGGCAAGCACGTGCTCGACCGGGCTCAGGCCGACGGCTACCGGGCGATGCAGTTCAACGCCGTCGTGGAGACCAACACCCGCGCGGTGGCGCTCTGGGAGTCCCTGGGCATGGAGATCGCCGCGACCCTCCCGGAGGCCTTCCACCACCCGACGCTGGGCTACGTCGGCCTCCACGTGATGTACCGGCGGTTCTGACCTCTACAGGCCGCGGCGCAGGTCGTCGAGGAGGGGCTGGAGGGCGTGCTCCTCCTCGACGGCCCGGGCCGCGGTGGTCATGAGGTCGGCCAGCTGGGGATCCCACGGCGTGGGGATCGGGGTGCCGATGAGGTTGGGCAGGTCCGTGCGGTCCTGCGACGCCCGGTCGAGCGCCGAGCGGTAGTCGGCGCCGGACATGCGCCAGGGCACCGCTCCGTGGCGCTGGGCCGTGAGGGCGGCGGCGATGCCGGGCCAGTCGAAGTCGGCGTGCACGTGCAGCACCGCGCCGTCGGCGGAGAGGCGCTCCAGGAGAGCTCGGGCCGCCGTCGACGGCAGGCCGGACAGGCAGAGCACCGGGTGGTGCAGGGCTTCCCGGATCGCCGCCTCCACCACGCGCGGGTGCTCGCACACCGCGATCGCCGTGCCCTCCGGCACCAGCCGCGCCGGGGCGGCGCCGAGGTCCAGGTGCGTGAGGTGCGCGGGCAGTCCCAGCTCGGTGCGGGCGCGGATCCCGGCCGACCACGCGTCGTCGCCGGGAACCGGCAGCGCCCAGGTCAGCACCGTCGCCGACACCCCGTCCGGGGAAACACCGCAGCGCTCCCACAAGGCGCGGCGGTCGCGCTCGTTGCCCGGCGCCTCGACGCCCTGCGCCAGCGCCGCGGCCTTGAGCACGACGCGGCTCAGCGCCGTCCCGTCGTCCAGCGAGTGCGGGAACCCGATCCGCCCGGCCAGCGACGCGCGCGAAGTCCAGGAGCGCGGCGGCTCGGACAGCGACATCGCGGCCAGCACCCGCGCGGCGGCGTGGACGATGCCGGTCAGCTCGGCCTCGCCGACCCGCCCGTACTGCCGCACCCACCGCAACCACGGCGCCGCCCACGACGCACCGGCCAGCCCGTGCTCGTCGAGCACCTCCAGCAGCTCGTCGGCCTCCTCGGCGACCGGATCGGCTTCGGCGACCGCGCCGCTCAGCGCCTCGACGACCTGGGAGAGCCCGGCGCCGAACCGGTTCCGCAATGCTTCGTCCAGTTTGGACACACTGATCCGGGTGCCCTCGCCCCACATCGGACGCCCGTAGAGCTCGCCCACCGCGGTGCGGGTGGCGTCGTCGGGCAGCTCCAGCCGGAACGTCGGCTTCGACGACGACAGCGCCTCGCGCGCCGCCTCCCACAGGCCCCGCAACTCCGGAACGCCGAGGGCCTCCCGGATCTCGTCCGTGACGGCCACGGCGAATACCTCCGATTGAGAACTGCTGGTCAGGCGTCCGGACGCTGCAGGTCCGTGCCCGTCCAGGTGGTGTGCGTGGTCGCGATGCCGTGACCGCTGCGCGGTCGCAGCACGTCGTAGATGTGCATCTTCGGGATCTTCGGCGAGACGCCCCAGCCGCTCGGCCAGGTGATCAGCCAGTCCATGTCCAGGTCCACCAGCAGCCCCAGCATCCGCGCGATCGTCGGATCGTCGAGCCGCTCGAACGCCTCGTCCAGCAGCACCAGCCGCAGCGGACCGCGACCGTCCGAGGACACGCTCACCGCGTCGTAGAACGCCGCCGCGGCCGCGAACAGCGTCACGTACGAGATCAGCCGCGTCTCGCCCGACGACAGCTGCCGCAGCCGCCGCACCCGCGGCTTGCCGTCCGGGCCGGTGTCGCGCACCCGCACCGTGAACGCGAACCAGGACCGGTAGTCCAGCGCCCGCGCCAGGATCTCCGCGTACCCGCCCGATGCGCTGTCCCGCTCGGACTCGATGAGGTCGGTGAACACCCGCCGCAGCAGCGAGTCCTGGTCCTCGCTGCGGTTCGCGAACGGCGTGCGCACCAGGTCGATGGCCTGCTTGATGTCGTCGCCCAGCGCCGCCGACGGCTGCCAGTCCAGCTGGACGTGCACGCCCTGGCTGGACCGGGCGCCGTCGAGGACCTCGTTCATCCGCTTGCACAGGTCCTCGGCGATGGTCATCTGCCCGCGCAGCCGCTCCGCCAGGTCCCGGATCAGGTAGTCCGCGAAGATCGACTGGTAGCGCTCGTTGAGGTACCCGCGCTGCTCGCCGAGCCGCTCGGACACCCGCCGCGCGGCCTCGGCGACCGGCTGCGGTCCCTCCTCACCGGTGACGGTCACCGTGAGCAGGCCGTGCTGGTCGGCGGCGGTGATGTCGTAGTTGCCGCTCAGCGCGTGCTGCAGCGTCTGCAACCGGTTGAGCACCGTCGACTCGGTGGAGCCCTTGCGGTCCGAACCCGCCAGCAGCTCGGCGGCCTCCTCCAGCTCGCCCGGCGGCTCCGCGGAGACCTCGGCCGCCGCCCACAGGCCCGGGATCTCCAGGGCCCGGCGGAACGCGGTCGTCGCCGACTCGGCGTCCTGCTCCCGACCGGCCAGCTGCGACTGCTTGTTCTCCAGCTGCGTCTCCAGCCGGGCGGCGGCCTCGCGCAGGGTGCTGATGCGCTCCCGCTCCTGCGGCAGCTTCTCCCGCAGCTCGGCGCGCTCGCGCTCGAAACCGCTGACCTTGTCGGCGATCTCCTGCGCAGCACCGCCCACCGCCGACGTCAGCTCCGACAGGCCACCGGCCTGCTCGGCGTAGTCGGCGCAGCGGCGCTCGGCCTGCGCCTCGGCCTCCATCCGGTCGGCCACCGCGACGTCGTGGTGCAGCGAGATGTCGCGCAGCTCCGCCAGCGTCGGCAGGCAGCGCGACTCGACGGCCTCGCGCAGCGCGTCGATGCCCGAGCGGGCGTCCACCGCCGCGCGGTGCGCCGCGTCGAGCGCCTGCGTCTCGGCGGGCAGCCCCGCCTCACCGGCGGCCCGGACCAGCTCGCTCTGCGCGGCCTGCCAGCGCTGCTCGACCTCCAGGTGCTGCTCGCGCAGCTGCACCACCTGGCGCTCGGCGTCCTCGGCCGTCTCGATCGCCGTCGCCAGCTTCGCCTGCGCGGTCAGCAGGTCCCCGTCGTCCGGGAAGACCTCCAGGTGCTGCTCCAGCGCCGACGCGTGCTCACCGGCCTCGGCCTGCCGCCGCTCGGCCTCGCCGATCGCCTCGCGCAGCCGGGCGAGCTCGTCCTCCAGCTCGCTGATCCGCCGCGCCCGGGCGTCCTCGCGGGCGCCCGCGCCCACGTACTCGGCGGCCTCCTTGTGCCAGGAACCGCTGAGCGCCCCGGCCTTCCAGGACCCGTCGGTGGACACGCACAGCCCGGTGCCGCCACCGGTCGAGACCGTGGTCAGCAGCCCGGCGACCCGCTCCGGCGGCACCGGCGAGTCCGCCACGGCGGCCGGGGTGAGCAGTGCGTTCAGCGTGCCGCCGGTGGTCGGGTCGACCGGGCCGGCGGGGGAGGCCAGCAGGTCCGTCAGGCCGGGCACGTGCCCGGTGGCGGTGACCCAGGCGTTGAGCAGCCCGCTGGACTGCAGCGCCGCCTCCAGGCCCGCCCGGTCGGCGTCGCTCAGGGACGGCGCGAAGTCGACCAGCTCGTAGAAGGCGCGGCCCTGCGACGGGTCGCGTTCGGCCTCCACCCACGTCGGCAGCTCCGGGCGGCGCTCGTGACCCGCGCGCAGTTCGGCGAGTTCCCCTTCGCGCATGCGGGTTTCCGCGCGCAGCTCGGTGATCTCCTGCTCCACCGCCGACACCGCGCGCCGCGCCTCGTGCAGCTGCGGGCGCGCCCACTGCCGGGCCTGCTCGCGGGAGGTGCGGCTGGCACCCCGGTCGTTGATCAGGTCCTCGACGGTCGGCGGCTCCGGCGGGGCCTGCTCGGTCGCGGCGGGCCACTCGGTGGCCCACTTGCGCGCCAGCTCCACCCACACCGCGGCGGCGTCGGAGAGCTCCTGCTGCGCCTGGTTGCGGCGACCCGCGGCCTCGGTGGAGGTCAGCTGCGCCTGGCGGGCGTTGCGCTGGATCTCGGCGACCTGCGCCTGCTCGGAGTCGAGCTCGCGGGCCTGCTGGTGCAGCGCCAGGGTCAGCGCCGCGCGCTCCCGCGCCTCGGTCGCCGCCTGCGCGGAACTGCCCACCGCGGAGCGGAATTGGGCCGCCAGCGCGTCGGCGTCCAGCTGCGGCGGCTGGTAGCGCTCCACCTCGGTCGGCTCGGCGTCCGGCTCGGGCGAGGTGCGCACCGACTCGGTCTCGGCGACCAGCTCGGCGGCCGGGACCGGCGGCGGCTGCGGCACGGTCGCACCGCCCAGACCTGCGGTGCTCAACTGCTGACCAGCGCGGGTCGCGGCCTGCCCGGCGGCCTCGGCGTCACCGGCGAGCCTGCGCAGCACGCCCAGCACCGACTCCGCCGAGCGGGTCTCCTGAGCCCGGTGCCGCGTCGCCGTGTCGAGCGCGGAAACCGCTGCGGCGCGGGAACTCTCGACCAGCTTCTCCCGGTCGCGCAGGTTCTGCAGCTCCGAGTAGGCCGGGTGCGAGCGCAGCGCGTCGATGCTCGACTCCAGCTCGCTCTCGCGCTGCTCCAGCTCGGTGATGGTGCGCTGCGCGGACTCCCGTTCCTCGCGCTTGCCGGTGAACTGCTCGTCCAGCCTCGCCAGGTCCTTGCGCAGCGCCGCCAGCTTCTGCTGCGCCGCGCGCATCGCCTCCGCGCGGTCGCGCAGCGCGCCGAACGCGTAGCCGGAGTAGGTCGACAGGAACGCGGTCAGGGCCTTGTCCGCCCCGGTGAGCCGGACGATGTTCTCGCGGATCGACTCCAGGTCGTCGAACGAGGTCGCCAGCCGCTCGATCAGGCCCGCGTCCAGCGGCGGCAGCGCGTCGGACAGGATCTGCTCCAGCTGCCCCTCCAGGACCTTCAGGCCCACGTCGGGGTTGCGCAGCGTGCGCTGCAGGTGCAGCAGGTCGCCGTAGCGCGCGGCAGGCACGCCGTAGACCGAGGCCGCGACCTTCGCGCGGAACGACTGGTCGTCGAGCACGCAGTCGGCGCCCAGCAGCTCGCGCAGCTGCGCCGCCCCCAGCGGAACCCGGTCGGCGCCCACCAGGTGCAGGTTGATGCCCACCCGGCGGCTCGTGATGAACCGCCACGAGTCGCTGATCGACTGCGAGGTCTTCGACGCCTTCACCCCGAGACCGCAGGTGAGGAACTCCTCGCCGCCCTCCGGGGTGTCGCGGCGCAGCTCGATCCAGGCGTAGCCGATGCGGTTCGGCCCGCCCGGGTACTCGTCGAGCATCAGCCGCCGGATGCTGACCGTGTCGAAGCCCTTCGACCCCAGCTGGCGCAGGTCGCCGTCGAGGCACAGCGGCAGCAGCAGCTCCAGGGTCCGGGACTTGCCGGAACCGTTGGTGCCCTGGAAGATCGCACGTCCGCCGTCGAGGTCGAACGTCGTCTCGGCGTACTGCCAGATGTTGACGATCCCGCCGCGGTGCAGGCGCCACCGGTGGGCGGACTCCGCAACGGCCGCTTCGGTGCTGTGTGGGCTCACCGCGTTGCCTCTTCCATCTCGTCGAACAGTGACAGGCCCGGCGGTTCGGGCGCCGGCGGTTCCGCTTCGCGCTGCTGCTGCGCCGGTGTCGCGTCGGGCTGCGGGAGCCAGCGGTGCGCGGCCGGGCTGAGCAGCCACGACCCGTCGGACTCGCGGAGCAGGCCCAGCCTGCCCAGCAGGTCGATGACCGAGCGCACCAGGTCCTGGTGGTCCTCGGTCGCAGCCCGCGACCACGCCGACGGGTAGGACTCGACCAGGTCCTGGCACACGTCTGCGAAGTCCTGCCAGGACACCGGATGCCGCCCTGCCGAATCGGGTTCGGCCTTGTCCAGCAGTTCCGGCAGCGCCAGCAGCGCGATCCGCGCGACCGTTCCCGGGCCCGGGAACGCGAGGTCGGTGAGGTAGTCCTCCGGGTCGCACACCACCACGCCCTCGGCGCGGGCCTCGCCGACGAGGCCGAAGAACCGCTCCAGCAAACGGGATTCGTTGATGACGTGCTCGCGCAGCCAGCTCGCCTGCTCCGGCGGCAGGTCCGCGTAGAGCACCACCGGGTCTTCGATCAGCTTGCGCCGCACCGCGTGCTCGATCCGGCGCGGACCGGCGGCGGAGGCGAGCTCGACCAGCTGCTGCGGGTCCTCGGCCTCGGCCAGCGGGCCCGCCACCAGCTGGCCCAGCATGTCGGTGTCGATGGTGATCAGCGCCTCGGCGGCGGACTCGGCCGTCACCGAGCCCTCGGTCTCGGTGATCACGCCCAGCGCGACCAGGTGCCGCAGCGCCGCGGTCAGCGCGCGCCGGTCCGCCGGGTCGTCGGCGATCTCGATCCCGGCCTCGGCGGCGGCCGCGCGCACGTCGCTGACCAGCCGCGACAGCAGGACCTGGCGGCCGATCCCGGTCAGCGCGGCCAGGGTCAGCGCGAAGTAGGCGTAACCGCGCGGGCTCAGCGATTCCACGCCGCGCCCCGCGTCCTCGCCCGGACCGGACTTGTACAGCCGCGCGAAGCGGCGCTCCACCACCAGCCGGTACCCCAGCAGACCCGCGAAGACGTCCTGCAGCGCGGCGCGCTGGCGGTAGATCATCGGCAGCAGGTCGCCGTCCGGCCCGTCTGCGCGCAGCAGCGGCCTGCGCAGCAGAACCCGGGCGCAGCGCACCACGTTCGCCGCGTCGATGTCGGGGAGCTCGTCGAACGTCGAGATCATCGGGCGGCTCCTCGCAGCGGTGCCTCGGAGTCGGGTAAACCGCCGTCCCCGACCAGTTCCAGGACGGTGTCGCGCAGCGTCAGCTCACCGGCCGCGCTGCGAATCCTGGTCTCCTGCCCGGATTCCGGGCGGATCGTCACGCGCAGCCGGTGCACCGGGTCCAGCGCCGTGCCCTCGTCGTCGGAACCGTCGCGCTGCGCCATCGCCAGCGTCAGCAGCTCGCACAGCACGCCCAGCGCGTCCGGCGACAGCGTGCGCCGCCCGACGTCGGCGCCCGCCTCGGCGAGCTCGGCGACCGCGGCGCTGCGCCGCTGATCGGCCTGGCGGGCCTGCTGCAGCAGGGTTTCCTCGGTCATCGGGTCGTCGAGCACCCGCGACGTGCGACCGCGCGCGCCGCGGTCGCCGCGGCTGCGGACGCTGACCGTCACGTCCTGCACCGGTCCGTCGCGCCACGGCACCTTGTCGTTGTCGGAGTCGTAGTCCGGCGCTGGCTGCAGGTGCCGCGCCGAGTGCAGGCCGAACGCCGCCGCGTAGAGCCGGTGCGAGGTGCGCTCGTCGGCGCGGTCGAACCACTTCGCCAGCTTCAGCAGCTCACCGCGCCTGCCGGGCACCAGACCGCCGCCGGAGGTGGCGCGCTTGACGCTGGCCAGCAGCGATCCGATGGCGCGCGCGGTGGCCTCGCGCAGCGCCGCGACCTGGCTGGGGCGGCCGGGGGCGTCGACGAACCAGTCGGTCAGCTCCTGCCAGTCGGCCTGGGTGCGGCCGCGCGCCCGCTCGACGTCGGTGCCCAGCTGGTCGGCCGGGCCCAGCAGCCGCAGCAGCTCACCGCGCGCCCCGGTCAGACCGGCCAGCGAACCGGCGATCGTCTCGGTGTGCCGCAGCACGTCCTCGACGACCATCTGGATGTACTCGACCAGCAGGTTCCGGAAACCCGAGATCTCGTCCGGCGCGAGCTGGTGGCGGGTGACGACCTGGCCCAGGTAGGCGTAGAAGTCGCGGACCGTGGCGGCCAGCTCGGCGTGCTGCAGGAACACCGTCGTGACCTGCTCGGCCAGCCGTTCCCGCGCCTGGCGGGCGGTTTTGCCGCGCGGGTCGTGGCGCTCGGCGGCCAGCGCCTCGGACAGGGCCTTGCCGATGCCGGCCAGGCCGCGGTCGATGGCGGGCAGCAGCTCGCGGGAGACCTCGCGGGCGCCCTCCGGCACCCGCAGCAGCGCGTCGACGTCGCGCTGCACGCGCACGGCGAGCTTGCTGACCTGGTAGCGGACGCTGCCGTGCTGGAACTCGGCGATGCTGGAGGCGATCGTCTCGCGCCGACCGACGACCAGGTTGCCCCACTTGACCAGCTGCTTGAGCCGGTCGATCACCGTGTCCACATCGGACTCGCCGGGGGCGACCCTGCCCTCGCGCTCGGCCGCGGCCAGGGCCGCGGCGACCTCGCCGGCCGACAGGTCCGCCAGCAGCGTCGAGGTGAACAACCGCATGATCGCCAGGTAGGTGCGGTGCTCCTGGGCCTGCAAGTAGGCGAACAGCTGCAGCCGCTGCGCCTCGTCCGGCGTCGTCTCGGCAGCAGCGGGCGGCACGTCGGTCGCGTTTCCCGCGACACCGGCGCGCAGCACATCGGCTTCGTGATCAGGGGCCGTCACGGTCCGCCACGATATCCCGTCGCCCGAGCACAGCCGGTCACCTGGGATGCCGTGATCGGTCACAGCCGCCGTCGGGGTAGCGTGCGGTGCTGCTTTCGAGGTGTTCGAGATCGTCTTCTCAGCGGTGGTGGAGGTGCGGGTGAGCGCGGGACGAGCGGTCGGTCTGCTGCTCGGCGTGGCGGCGGACGCGGCGCTGGGCGACCCCCGGCGCGGGCACCCGGTCGCGCTGTTCGGGCGCGTCGCCCAGAAGCTGGAGAAGGCGCTCTACCAGGACCGGCGCTCCACCGGGGTCGTCTACACCGGGGTCCTCGTCGGCGGTACCGCCGTGCTCGGGGCGCTGCTGCAGCGCTCGGTCCGCCGCAGCCCGGTGCTGGAGGCGGCCGCGACCGGAGTGGTCACCTGGGCGGTGCTCGGCGGCACGTCGCTGGCCGACGAGGGCACCGCGATGGCGCGGCTGCTCGACGCCGGGGAGATCGACGGCGCCCGCGAGCGCCTCGGCCACCTCTGCGGCCGCGACGCCGCGGTCCTCGACGGGCAGGGCCTGGCGCGCGCGACCGTCGAGTCGATCGCCGAGAACACGTCCGACGCCGTGGTGGCCCCGCTGGTGTGGGGCGCGGTGGCGGGCATCCCCGGGCTCGCGGCCTACCGCGCTGCCAACACGCTCGACGCGATGGTGGGGCACCGCTCGCCCCGCTACCGCGAGTTCGGCTGGGCCTCGGCACGGTTGGACGACCTGCTCAACCTCGTGCCCTCGCGCTTCGCGGCCGCGCTGACCGCGGTCTGCGCCCCCGTCGTCGGCGGGTCCGGCGGCGGCGCCTGGCGCACCTGGCGGCGCGACGCCTCCGCGCACCCGAGCCCCAACGCGGGCCAGGTCGAAGCGGCGTTCGCGGGAGCCCTGGAGATCCGCCTCGGCGGCCGCACCGTCTACGGCCACGTCACCGAGCAGCGCCCGATCATGGGCGAGGGCCGCACCGCCGATGCCGGTGACGTCACCCGCAGCGTCGAGCTCTCCCGCCTCATCGGCACGGTCACCGGCGCCGCGGCGGCAGCCACCGCCCTCCTCCGCCACCGCTGACGAACCCGCAGCCGCCCGTCCCGGAGCGTCGGCCCCTCGCTCGGGGGAGCGTCGTTGCCAGTGGACAGTTTTAGTCATAATTGCCCATGATCAATGTCCGAAATGTCTGGACAGTTATGGCTAAAACTGTCCACTGCCCAGGCCTCGGTGCGGCGGGGTCAGGACTCCCGTGAGTTGCGCTCGAAGGATTCGGCTTCGCGGCGCTCTTCCTCGGCGATGGCTTCGGCGACGGAGAGCTTGCGGCGGCGCTTGGGAGCGGACTTCCGGGAGCTCGCATAGCGGGAGGTGGCCGGGCTCGGGGCGGAGCCCTGGACGCTCGACGTGTTCGCGTGCGCTGCGTCGGAGCCCGGGCGGCCTGTCTCGGAGTCCGGGCGTCCTGCCTCGGAGTTCGAGTGCGCTGAGTCGGGCTCCGGCGCGCCGGGCTCCGGCCCGTCGGAGTCCTGACGGCGCCAGGCCGGGGCCGAGTCCGGGCGGAGCTCCGTGTAGATCAGGTAGCCGATGGTGATGATCGCCATGATGCCGAAGGCGATCCACTGCAGGGCGTAGGAGAAGTACGGGCCCGACTCCAGGCGCGGCAGCGGCAAGGCGCCGAGGACGCCAGGCTGGCCCTCGGAGAGGGCGGCGTAACCCGGGCGCAGCGCGAGCCCGGTGCCCTCGGAGATCGTGCCGGAGTTGACGGCGTAGGCCCACCGGTGCCCGTCGTGGTCGAACAGCGGCCGCTGCTTGCTGTCGGTCTCGTCGGCGCGGATCCGGGCCGTGAGCGTCACCCGGCCCGACGGCGCGGCCGCGTAGTCGGGGGCGCGCGTGCCGTCGACCGGCCGCACGAAACCCCGGTCGACCAGCACCGTCGTCCCGTCGTCCAGCCGGAACGGGGTGATCACCTCGAACGCGGGCTCGCCGAGCACGGTGCGCTGCCAGGCCAGCGTCTCCGACGTGTGCAGGTACTCGCCGGTCAGCAGCACCTGCGACCACTCGGTGGTGACGTCGGGCGTGCGCCCGGCGGGCAGCACCTCGTCGATCGGCTTCGGGGCGGCGTGGAAGGACTCGGCGATGGCCTTGTTGCGGATCTCGGCCTCCTCGCTGCGCCCGAACTGCCACGGCGCGAGCGTCGTGAAGCACAACCCCGCGAACACCACGACCAGCGCGATCGCACCCAGCCACCCGGGCCGCAGCAAGAACTTGAGACGCACACCCCCACGGTAGGCCGCGCGACCGGCGCGGTGGCTGAGACCCCGTCTCAGTGTGACCTCAACGCCTGTCCGGCGGCCCGGGCGGCCTGCGTGCCGTAACCGCCGCCGAACAGCACCGCGTGCACCAGCAGCGGGAACAGCTGGTGCAGCGCGATCCGCTCCCGCCACCCGTCCGCCAGCGGGTGCACCTCCTGGTAGGCCGCGACGATCCGCTCCAGGTGCGGGCACCCGAACAGGTGCAGCATCGCCAGGTCGGTCTCGCGGTGACCGCCGTGCGCGGCCGGGTCGATCAGCCACGCCCGGTCGCGGCCCCAGTGCACGTTGCCGCTCCACAGGTCGCCGTGCAGCCGGGACGGCGGCTCGGCGGGCCCGGCCAGCTCCGGCAGCGCCTCGCACACCCGGTCCAGCACCCGCGCCGACTCCGCCTCCAGCGCGCCGGAATCGATCGCGCGCCGGACGTAGGGCTGCACGCGGTGCCGGGCGTAGAACGTCGGCCAGTCCCGCTCGGGCTCGTCGCGCATCGGCGCCAGCCCGATCCACGCGTCGGCGGGCCCGCCGGGCGGGGCGCTGCCGAACGCCGGAGCCCCGGCGTCGTGCAGCCGAGCCAGACCGCGACCGAGCTCCTCGGCCGCCCGCGCCGTCGGCGACGCGGCCGCGACGTGCTCGGTGACCAGGACGTCCTCGCCCTCGCCGAGCACCTCCGGCACCGGCACCGCGCCCGGCTCGGCGAGCCAGCGCAGCGACGCAGCCTCGGCGGCCGCCGCGCCCGGCATCGACGGCGAAGCGGACTTGGCGAACACCTCGGTCCCGTCGTCGAGCCGCACGGCGAACGCCGCCGCGGTGTCCCCACCGGAGAGCCGGCGGACCTCGGCGACCTCGCGCCCGGTGATCCGGGCGACCTCCGCGGCGATCACAGCCGTTCCCGCACCCACGCCATCAGCTCCGGCATCGCGGCCTCGACCATCGCCAGCACGTCGTCGAACCCGTTCGGGCCGCCGTAGTAGGGGTCGGGCACCTCGGTGCCGTCGGCGTCCGGGTCGAACGACCGCAGCAGCCGCACCTTCTCCGGGTCGTCGACCAGCCGCCGCACGGCGCGCAGGTGCCCCTCGTCCATCGCGACCAGCAGGTCCGCGCCCAGGTGGTGCTCGTCGATCTGCGCCGCGACGTGCTCGGTCGGGTAGTCGTGGGCGGCCAGCACCTTCTCGGTGCGCGGGTCAGCGGGTTCGCCGACGTGCCACGGCCCGGTCCCGGCGCTGGAGACCTCGACCCGCGAGTCCAGGCCCGCCCGCCGCAGCTCGTCGGCGAAGATCAACGCCGCCATCGGCGACCGGCAGATGTTGCCCGTACAGATGAAGGAGACATGCACGCCCCGAGGGTACGGACCACCTGAAGCGCTCCGACGTGGACGTTTAGACTGCCCACGATGAGCGGGGACGATCGGGAGCTGTTGCGCCACCACGGCGACGTGGACGCGGCGCGCGGGCTCGCCGACTTCGCGGTCAACGTGCGGCTCGACCGGCCGCCGCGGTGGCTGCGCGCCCGGCTCGCCGAGGCCCTCGACGACCTCGGCTCCTACCCGTCGGCCGAGGCCGACGAGACCGCCCGCCGCGCCGTCGCCGACCGGCACGGCAGGCACCCCGACGATGTGATGGTGCTGGCCGGGGCGGCGGAGGGCTTCGCCCTGCTGCCCGCGCTGCGCCCGGCGCTCGCCGCGCTGATCCACCCGTCGTTCACCGAACCCGACCTCGCCCTGCGCACCGCGGGCGTCCCCGTCGAGCGCGTCGTGCTCGACGCCGCCGACGGCTACCGGCTGCGCGCCGAGCAGGTCCCCGAGGCCGCCGACCTGGTCGTGCTCGGCAACCCGACGAACCCGACCTCGGTGCTGCACCCGGCCGAGGAGATCCGCAAGCTGCTGCGGCCCGGCCGGATCGTGGTCGTCGACGAGGCGTTCATCGACGCCGTCCCCGGCGAACGCGAATCCGTCGCGCACCTCGCCGATCCCGGACTGCTCGTGCTGCGCAGCCTCACCAAGATGTGGGGCCTGCCCGGGCTGCGCGCCGGCTACGCGCTGGGCAGCCCGCAGGTGCTCGCCGAATTGGGCCGCGCCCGCCCCCACTGGCCCGTCAACTCGCTGGTGCTCACCGCGGTGCGCGCCTGCTGCGAACCCCGCGCGATCGCCGAATCCGAAGGCGCCGCAGCGGAATTCACCGAGAACCGCACCGGACTGCTCGACGGCCTCGCCGGAGTGCCAGGGGTCGAGGTGGTGGGCGCGGCCGAGGCGCCGTTCCTGCTGCTGCGGGTGCCCGACGGTCAGCGGGTGCGAGAAGCGCTGCGGGAACGCGGGATCGCGGTGCGCCGAGGCGACACCTTCCCCGGCCTGGACACCGACCACCTCCGCGTCGCCGTCCGGGACCCGGAGCAGAACTCGTTGTTGGTCAAGGCTTTTCAGGATGTCGTGGAACGTGGGTGAAACGGTGCGGATTCGGGACGTGATCGGCGCGCTGGAGAAGGCGTACCCCACCGGGCTCGCCGAGGACTGGGACGCGGTCGGCCTGGTCTGCGGCGATCCCGACGCGGTCGTGCAGCGCGTGCTGTTCTGCGTCGACCCCCTCGAAGCCACCGTGGACGAGGCCGTCGACTTCGGCGCCCAGCTGCTCGTCTCGCACCACCCGCTGCTGCTGCGCGGCGTCCACGGCGTGCCCGTCGACGACCACAAGGGACGCGTCGTGCACCGGCTGATCCGCGCCGGCATCGGCCTCTACTGCGCCCACACCAACGCCGACAAGGCCAACCCCGGCGTGTCCGACGCCCTGGCCGGGGCGCTCGGCCTGACCCGGACCCGGCCGCTGATGCCCGTCGCGCCTGCCGCCGACACCGGCCTCGGCCGCATCGGCGAGCTGCCGCAGCCCGAGCCGTTCCGCGACTTCGTCCGCCGCGTCGCCGACGGTCTGCCCACCACCGCGTGGGGAGTGCGCGGCGCGGGCGACCCCGACCGCGAGATCCGCCGCGTCGCCGTCTGCGGCGGCGCCGGAGACTCGTTCCTGACCGCCGCCGCCGAAGCCGGCGTCGACGCCTACGTCACCGCCGACCTGCGCCACCACCCGGCCGGCGAGCACCTCGCCCAGGCCGACGTGCCCGGCACCTCCGTGCCCGCGCTCGTCGACGTCGCGCACTGGGCCAGCGAGTGGCCCTGGTGCCAGCAGGCCGCGGACCTCGTGTCCGCCGCCCTGCCCGATACAGTCGAAGTCCTCGTTTCCACCCGACGCACCGACCCGTGGACCGTGCACGCCGGTGCGAACCCAGACCCAGGGAGGGCGCTCGCGTGAAAGCCGACCCCGCCGTTCAACGACGGCTGCTCGATCTCGCGGAGGCCGACGCGGAGCTCAACCGCGTCGTGCACCGCAGGCGCACGTTGCCGGAACTCGAGCAGATCGGTGCCGCCGAACGCGAGGTGCAGACCAAGCGCGACGAGCTGGTGGTCGCCCAGACCGCGTTCAACGACCTCGACCGCGAGGTCAAGCGGCTGGAGAACGAGGTCGACAACGTCCGCAAGCGCGAAGCCCGCGACCGCGACCTGATGGCCGCAGGCGGGCCGGCCAAGCAGCAGGAGGAGCTGGAGCACGAGCTGCAGACCCTCGCCCGCCGCCAGGCCGTCCTGGAGGACGAGCAGCTGGAGGTCATGGAGCAGCGCGAAGCGCTCGAGACCAACGTGACCAAGTCCGCCGAGGCCGTCACCGAGGCCGAGCAGCAGCTCGCCGGCATCCAGGAGCGCCGCGACGAAGCGCTCGCCGAGCTCGACACCGCCGAAGCCCGTCGCCAGCAGGAACGCGACATCATCGCCAAGGCGCTGCCCGACGACCTCATCGCCCTCTACGAGCGGGTGCGCGGCCAGCGCGGCGTCGGCGTCGGTCTGCTGCAGGGCGCTCGCTGCGGCGCCTGCCGCATCGAGCTCGACCGGCACGCCCTCAACGAGGTCCGCGAAGCAGCCCCCGACGACGTGGTCCGCTGCGAGGAGTGCGGAGCGATCATGGTCCGGGAGAGCAAGTGAAGGTCATCGTCGAAGCCGACGGCGGATCGCGCGGCAACCCCGGACCGGCCGGTTCCGGCGCCGTCGTGCTCGACGCCGACACCCGCGAGGTCCTCGCCGAACGCGCCATCGGCCTCGGCGAGACCACCAACAACGTCGCCGAGTACCAGGGCCTGATCGCCGGGCTGCGCGCCGCCGCCGAGCTCGGCGCCACCGAGGTCTCCGTGCGGATGGACTCCAAGCTCGTCATCGAGCAGATGGCCGGGCGCTGGAAGGTCAAGCACGCGAACCTCCAGCCGCTCAACGCCGTCGCCCGCGAACTCGCGGCCGACTTCCAGCACGTCGACTACGAGTGGATCCCGCGCGCCGACAACGCCGCCGCCGACAAGCTCGCCAACGACGCGATGGACGGCAACACCGTCGAGCCGGGCGCCGCGGCGGCCGAATCGGGGCAGGTCAGCGAGGCCGAGAGCGCCTCGGCGCGGACCCGCCCCTCCGGCTGGCAGAACCTCCGGGGCGCCCCGGTCAAGATGCTGCTGCTCCGCCACGGGCAGACCCCCATGTCGGTCGACAAGCGCTACTCCGGCCGCGGCGACGTCGAACTCACCGAGCTCGGGCAGCGCCAGGTCCACGCCGCCGCCAAGCGCCTCGCCGCGATGGACGGCGTCGTCACCCCCGACGGCGCGGCGCCCATCATCGCCTCGCCGCTCACCCGCACCCGGCAGAGCGCCCAGGCCGTCGCCGACGCCACCGGCGGCGAGCTCGAATTCCACGACGGCCTGCTCGAAACCGACTTCGGCGAGTGGGAGGGCCTCACCTTCCTCGAAGCCGCCGACAAGTACCCGGACCTGCACCGGAAGTGGATCGGCGACCCCACAGTCGTGCCGCCCGGCGGCGAGAGCCTCGCCGCCGTCCACCAGCGCGTCACCGCCGCCCGCGACGACCTCCTGGAGCGCTACGCCGGGCAGACGATCATCGTCGTCAGCCACGTCACGCCCATCAAGTCCCTGCTGCGCACGGGCCTGGGCGTCGGACCAGAGGTCTTCTACCGGCTGCACCTCGACCTCGCCTCGCTGTCCATCGTCGAGTTCTACCCCGACGACAACGCCTCGGTCCGCCTCGTCAACGACATCTCCCACTGGGCCTGAACAGGCCTGGCCGGAGCGCCGAACCGGCCAGCGGTAAAATCGGCGGAGCGGAAGAGCCGGTCGAGTGACCGCGGCGGGCGACGACCCGTCGAGGAAAGTCCGGACTCCACAGAGCAGGGTGGTTGCCAACGGCAACCCGGGGCGACCCGCGGGACAGTGCCACAGAAAGCAGACCGCCCGGCGCACGCGCCGGGTAAGGGTGAAACGGTGGTGTAAGAGACCACCAGCACCTCGGGTGACCGAGGTGGCTCGGTAAACCCCACCCGGAGCAAGGCCAAGATGGGCGCCTCGGCGCCCGCGCGGACGGTTGAGGGTTGCTCGCCCGAGGTTCGCGGGTAGGCCGCACGAGCTCGTCGGCGACGGCGGGCCTAGATAGATGGTCACTGAACGGGCTTGGTCGTGAGACCCCCGGGAACAGAATCCGGCTTACAGACCGACTCTTCCGCTTTCTCTTTTCATGTTTTTGCTGGTCCTCGGTGTCTTTGGGATTCTGGGGTGCCTGTTTCTCGGGTGGTTTCGTTGTACTGACAACTACTCTGTGGTCCCTGTGCTTGGCGGTGCCAGAAGCGGAACCTGACACGCCTTCTGGCTCCGGGATCCGAGACTGATGTATGCCAATACACGGCGTGTCGGCTGTCCTCCCCAGAAGACGTGTCAGAACCCGCGGCGGTGCAAGCGCCTCAGGTGGGGTAAGGAGAAACCGGCTTCGCCGGTTGCCTGACGGGGGCCGGTTGCCTCGCGGGGTTCTTTGGTTCGTCCGTTTGTCTCAGTGGTTTTCGGCTTTTCGGGCTAGGTGTCGGTATGCATGCCCTGGGGGGAACTGTTCGTGTTGGGGGCGTTACCCTGATTCGTGCGCGCCAAGATCACCTCGTTCTTTCGGGTTCGGCGATCACGTCGAGTGATCCAGTCGGGTGCTTCCTGGCGCGATGTGCGGAAATCCACTGGACCACCGCGATGTTCACGGTGCGTTACGAAGGGGCTCGCAAGCGGGTGAACAGCCACGAGATCCAGGCTCGAAACCGGCCTCCTGAGCGCCGATTCCGCGATGACCAGCCGGTGGTGGCTTGCTCGAATGGCCTATTCGCCGCGTGATGGCCGTGGTGTCGTCCCGCTGTAACCCGCCACACCCGAGCTCGCAACCACTACTTCTGGTGACCATGTCATGTTCTACTCGTATCTGCGCGTCGCGGATCACCGCCACGCGTTGAGGTACCGGCCCGCCGACACTCCGCGTACTCAGGGGTAAAGAGATGACCGCCATGCCGCTGGAAACACTGGCGCACCTGGACGTACTCGCCCAGCAGACTCAACTGGGCACCGAAGGCATTCGCGGTTGGATCCTGAACAACCTGCTACCGCTGCTGCTGCTGACCGTGGCGATCCTGCTGCTGTGGCTCGGCGGCGGCAAGGGCGACAACGCGGGTGTGATGCGCCGTCTCGGCGGTGTCCTCGTCGCCCTGGCCATCGTCGGCATCGCGGTCACCAACGCGGGCATCGACATCGGCACCTTCATCGCACAGCTCTTCAGCACCAGCGGGTGATGCCCAGTGCGGATACGCACCGATGATGAGGTGTACCGGGTCGACGCCGTCTGGCTCGGCCCCCCGAAGGCGACCTTCCCGTGGCGCGCGCGCTACGTGGCGTGGGGCGTCGGCACGGCGCTGTTCCTGCTGATCCTGTTCATCGAGCGGCAGGTCAACATCGGGTTCGGCTTCTTCTCCACGGCGTGGGCCGTGGTGATCACCGTGGCGCTGACCCGGCTGATCTGCGGGAAGATCGGGCACGAGCGCCCGCTCGGCGCCGTCATGCAGATGTGGGCGCGCGAGCTGACCGCACCCCGCGAGAAATCGCAGGCCACCGGCGGAGCGGCCAGCGCCGCCCGCGTCCGCGTGCGCCGGGGCCGTCCCATGCCCAAGAACAAGCGCTCCCGCCGCGGACAGCCGCGGCAGGGACAACCCCAGCGGTCCCAGCGACAGACCCAGCGGCAGTCGCAGACCCGGAGGCAGCAGGGCCGGCAGGCGCAGCAGCAGCCGCGCACCGCCCGGTCCACCCAGCAGGTCGGAAGCAGGCGCACCCGTAGCAAGGAGGTTCGCGGTGTTCGGTCGCCGTCGAGGCGGTGAGCAGCAGCCGCAGCAGGTACCCCGCGGCTCCAGCGGCAAGGTCCGCGGCGCCAAGGGCAGCGGCAAGCCGCGCAAACGGGCGCGGGGCCTGGGTGACGAGCAGTCCATCCCGACCTACACGCCGTCGATCGCCGCGCGCACCATCGACGGTCACCTGCTGCGCACCGGCCAGGACGTCTTCGCCTGGTACCGGCTCTCACCGCAGCGCTGGTCCTTCCGCTCCGACTCGCAGCGCCAGGACCTCGTCGCCGCCATCGCGGGCCAGTACGCGGAACTCCAGGGCCGCTGGCTGCACCTGCGGGTGACCAACAGGCCCTACCCGATCCGGATGTGGGCCGAGGCGCACGTGCACAACGCGCGCAACCCGCTGCCGGACGCCGACGGCGCGCTGAGCTTCGACGACTACATGGTCGGCGAGCAGCAGCAGCTGATGGGCCGATCGATGGCGGAGAAGGAGGTCTACCTGGGCGTCCAGGTCCAGACCCGCAACGTCGTCGACCGGGCCGTGGAACGCGCCGCGCCGCTGCTGCAGAAGGTCTTCCCCGAAGCCGTCGACGCCGAGCTCATCGCGCTCGACAGCGAGATCGAGCACCTGGACCAGGTGATCGGCTCCGCCGGCCTGGACGGGCGACCCGTCACGGCCGAGGAGATCTCCTGGCTGATGCACCGGTCCTGCTCGCTGGGCCTGCCCGCACCCCGCAACCTGCCCGCCGTGCCGGGCGCGCCGTGGGAGCCCGAGGACCTCGCGTCGTTCACCGACGCCTCCGACATGCACCAGGACCCGTACTCGCCGACGGTGACGGTGCGCGGCCGCACCGGCTCCAACGCCGGCGTCACCCGGCACGTCGCGGTGCTCACCGTCGGCCAGACCCACGGCCTGCAGATCCCCGAGATCGACGACCCGTGGATGCAGCACTCCGACCGGCTGCCCGCCCCGGTGGAGTGGTCGGCGCGGATCTACGTCCGCAGGCCCGAGGACGTCGGCGGCGAGCTGCAGCGGCAGATGAACAAGGTCCGCTCCCAGGTCAGGCACTACACCGAGGAGCACGGCCTGGAGCCGCCGACCTCGCTGGCCCGCCAGGCGGGCCGGGTGCTGGAGATCGACGACGAGATGACCTCCGGCTTCACCGCCCTGGCCACCCGGGTCAAGTCCTGGTGGCGGATGGCGGTGTCCGGGCCGACCGAGCGCGACGCGCTCAAGCTCGCCCAGCAGATCCTCGACCTGTACAAGCCGAAGGTCGCCGTCGAGCACCCCGAGGCGCAGTACGCGATGGCGCGGGAGTTCATCCCCGGCGAACCGCTGGCCAACACCGCCTACCTGCGGCGCGGCTCGGTCGTGTGGGCCGCCTCGGCGGTCCCGCAGGCCACCGCGGAGGTCGGTGACCGGCGCGGCATCCTGCTCGGCGAGACCTGCACCGCCACCCGGCGTCCCGTCGCCTGGGACCCGTGGATGGCGCAGGAGGTCCGCGACGCCTCGGGTCTGACGGCGATGGTCGCCGGTCTCGGTGGTGGCAAGTCCTTCCTCGGCGGCGGCACCGTCTACAAGACGCTGCGGGCCGGGGCGCACTGGACGCTGCTGGACCCGTCGGGGCCGCTCGCCGAGCTGTGCAACCTGCCGGAGATCAAGCCCTACGCCCGCAACATCAACCTCCTCAACGCCCAGCCCGGCATCCTCAACCCGTACCGGGTGGTGGCCGAACCGGAGCTGGAGCACTTCGTCGACGAGGAGGACCCCGAGCGCGGCTGGCGGCGCGAGCGCGCGCTGGCCGCCGCCACCCGGCGACGCCTGGTGCTCGACGTGCTCACCGGCCTGCTGCCCTACGAGGTCGCGAAGCTGCCGCAGACCCGGATCGTGCTGCTGCGCGCGGTCCGCGCCGTCGGCGGCCGGGTCGACGCGCACCCCGGCATGGTCTTCGAGGCGCTGCGGCGCGACGCCAGCGAGCACCACGAGCACGCGGTGGTCGTCGCCGACTTCCTCGACGAGATCCGCGAGCGGATGGCGCTGCTCATCCCGGAGAACGACGCCGACCCGTACTCCGAGACCCGCGACGACCGGCTCACGGTCCTGACGATGGCCGGGCTGACGCTGCCCAAGGACGGCGTCGGCCGCGAGCACTGGACCGACGCCGAAGCGCTCGGCGTGGAGATGCTCAACCTCGCCGCGTGGCTGACCCAGCGCTCCATCTACGAGCGGCCCAAGGGCGAGCGCAAGGGCGTCTGGATCGACGAGGCGTTCTTCCTCTCCGAGGTCCCGACCGGTCGCGTGCTGATGAACCGCTTCGCGCGCGACTCGCGGAAGTGGAACGTGCGAGTGCTGCTGTCCAGCCAGATCCCGGCGGACTTCCTGCGCATCCAGGGCTTCGTGTCGCTGCTGGACTCGGTGTTCATCGGCCGCCTCGACGACGAGCAGGCCCAGGCCGACGCGCTGCGGCTGCTCAAGGTGCCGGTCGACGCCGGCTACGAGCAGGTCGTCGCGGCGCTGGGAAGGCGCCCGGGCCCGGCCCGCAACGCCACCCAGCGGGACCGCGCGCCGCGCCAGTTCATCTTCGGCGACGGCGCGGGCGGCGTGGAGAAGATCCGCATCGACTTCTCCGGCCCGCACCTGGAGCACCTGCGCGACGCGCTCGACACCACCCCGGCGTCCGAACCCGACGCCGAACCGCGCGCCCTGGCGCCCTCGGTCGGCGGCGACGGCGTCAACTCCGACTCCAGCGCCTCGGCGCTGAACCCGGCTGAGGACGACTACGGGGACGAATTCGAAGCGTTCGACGAGCTCGAACTCGAAAGCGTCGGCATCGGTTTCGATGACGGCACCGAGAGCTCGACCCGCCGGCCGGGCGAGCGGGGTGGGGACGACGCGCGGTGAGCGGGGCGGTCTTGGGCGTCGTGCTGATCGCCGCTGCGCTCGCGGCGGTGATCGGCACGCTCGTGGTCAATCGCCGGACGCGGTCGGCTGAGGTCCTCACACCGCGACGCCGCAAGGCGTACCTGCTGGTCGCGGGCCTGCTGGCGCTGCAGTCCCTGATGGCGGTCCCGGCGTGGGGCCAGAGCCTGGACTGCAAGGAGGCGCCGAACCCGGAGCGCCCCGGCTCGGGCATGGTCGGCGCGCTGGACCCGGCGCCGATGGGCGCGGGCAACCCGGGCAGCGCCTACGACGAGGTCGGCTACGCCGGTCTGATCTGGCACACCTACGACCTCGGCTGCGGCCCGCAGGGCGTCACCAACCCGGACGCGCTGGTCGACACCTGGGTCGGCAACGAGCTGTTCAACCTCGCCAAGAACCTGGTGGGCGCCACCAACGGGCTGCACTACGCGCTGCTCAACGGCGACCTGATGGACCCGCTGGACGAGGTGATCGCCACCGGCACGGTCGCGCTCTACGACAGCGTGTTCGCGCCCTGGTTCGGGCTGGTCGCGCTGGTGCTGGCGGTCGTGCTGTTCCGCTACATCTGGCAGGGCGACCTCGCCAGCATCGGCAAGCGCGGCATGTGGGCGCTGGCGGGCCTGTGGTTCGCCTCGGCGACCTACCTGACGCCGCTGGTCTACACGCACGCGCTCGACGAGATCGTGATCACCGGGACCTCGGCCGTGCAGGCCGGTTTCCTGCACGAGGTCGGGGTGGACGAGGCCAACGCGCTGCCGACGCTGCTGCACGACCAGGTCGTCTACCGCAACTGGCTGCGCGGCGAGTTCGGCTCGCCCGACACCCCGCAGGCCCAGCAGCTGGGCCGGGAGCTGCTGCGCGCTCAGGCGTGGACGAAGCAGGAGGTCAACGCCGGGGCCGACGCCGGTTCGCCGGAGCCCAAGAAGCAGGCGTTCGAGGACGTCGCCGGCAAGATGGGCAGCTCCTACGGCTACTTCCAGGGCATCGACGGCAGCCGCGTCGGCGCGGGTGTGCTGGCCAGCGTCCAGTCGCTGGCCTACGCCTCGTTCCAGCTGCTGGCCAAGGCCACGATCCTGCTCGCCCAGGTGCTGCTGAGAGTGCTGATCCTGGCCGGGCCGCTGATCGGCCTGGTCGCGCTGGTCTACCACCAGATCCTGCGGCTGATCGGCCGCGTCGCCGGGGCGGCGGTGCTCAACGTCGTCATGGTCTCGGCGCTGGCCGGTCTGCACACGCTGATCCTGACCTGGATCTTCGACCCGACGCGCGGGTTCTCGGCGCTCACCCAGATCCTGCTCGCGGCGCTGATCACCATCGTGTTCCTGCTGGTCGCCAAGCCGGTCCGGCGGCTCACGCAGATGGTCGAGCTGTCGGTGGGCACGGTCGGCCGCGCGGTGCCGCGCTCGCCCGGCGGGATCTTCGCCCGCTTCGGGCGTCGCGGCGAGAGCCCGACCGGCGAGCAGTTCTGGGACCAGGTCCGCGAGAACGACCCGGACGCCGCCTACGGCGGAGACCGACCGGGCAGGAAGCGTCCGGAGGCGCTGCTGCCCGCGGTCGCGCAGCGGCTCGACCGCGACGACGACGCGGCGCAGGGCGCGCTGCCGACCGGTGGGCCGTCCGGCGGGACGACCGCGGGCGCGCTGCCGTCCGGCGGAGCCGGACCGCGCCGGCCGGGCGGGATGCAGGGCGTCGCGGAGGCGCGGGCGTCCAGTCGGGTGGTCGATACCAACCCGGTGGCGGATGCCAAGTGGGACGGGACCGACGAAGATCCGGTGTTGATCCCGTCGCGCGCGACGGTGGAGCGGGTGTCGGAGCAGCCGTCCGGGACCGACTCGCCGCGCCTCGCCGAGCGCGAGGTCGTGCAGGGACGTCCGGTGCACGTGATCTACCGGCCCTCCAGGGGGCTCGAGGTGGCCGATGGCGACCAGATGAGGGGGAGCTGATGCCGATCCGGACGCACCGCGGGCGAGCCGCGGTGTACCGCAGGTTCTGGGGCTGGCCGCTGCGCTCGCCCAAGCACCTGGCGGTCTCGCTGGTCGTGGTGGGTGCGGCGGCGACGGTCGTCGGACTCCTGCTCCCCGAGCCGCCGCCGAGCCGCAACGAGGCCGCCGGTGGCGGTCGCACCACGTCGTACACGCTGCCGCCGCAGAAGTCCGCGGTGGTGCCCACGACCGCCAAGCCGCCGACGATCTCCGTCCCGCAGGGCGGTCCGACGCCGACCGCGCCGGACCCGGCGGGCGTCGCGATCGTCGAGAAGTGGGGCGAGGCCTGGGTGAACCACCCGGTCGGCGCCGACCGGCAGCAGTGGCTCAACGGTCTCCGCCCGCTGACCACCGATGAGTTCCTCACCGAGCTGTCCACCGTGGACCCGGTGAACGCGGGCAACGTGATCACCGGCGCTCCGGCCGCGGTGACCTCCACCGAGGGCTCGATGGTCGTGCGCCTGCCCACCGACATCGGCGTGCTCAACGTGACCGTGAACCGGACCCCGGCCGGGTGGCGGGTGGCTCAGTACGACAAGGAAGGTTGACGATGCGCAAGCTCGTGGTCGCCCTCATCGTGCTCGCGGGTTTCGCAGGAATGATCGGTCTCGGCGTGCTGACGATGCTGATCAGCAGCAGCGGCGGCAACCAGGGCTGGTCCAACTGCAGCGCGAACCTCGGACCGTGGGGTGATGGCGCCGGGCGCGGTGAGAGCGACGCGGGCTCGCTCAACCCGGAGTCGGTCGGCCTGGCCAAGCGCATCATCG
The DNA here is from genome assembly GCF_029952525.1 of Saccharopolyspora ipomoeae. Classification (GTDB taxonomy): domain Bacteria; phylum Actinomycetota; class Actinomycetes; order Mycobacteriales; family Pseudonocardiaceae; genus Saccharopolyspora; species Saccharopolyspora ipomoeae. Next base: position 21,488 of record NZ_JASAOF010000032.1, on the reverse strand, counting down.
ACGTCGGCAAGCAGCGCGGGCTCCCGCCGCGCGCCTGGCAGATCGCCATCCAGGCGGGCAAGACCGAGTCGAACCTGGCGAACCTGACCCACGGCGACCGCGACTCGCTCGGCATCTTCCAGATGCGGCCCTCGATGGGCTGGGGCACGGTCGCGCAGGTCACCGACGTCGACTACCAGATCAACAAGTTCTACGACGTGCTGCTGGCCGTGCCCGGCTGGGAGGAGCTGCGGCCCGGTACCGCCGCGCAGCGCGTGGAGCGCTCGGCGTTCCCGCTGCGCTACCACCGCTGGGAGCCGATGGCCGCGCACCTGGTCAGCGTCGAGGGCAACGTCCCCGGCATCACCGACTGCGACGACCTGCCCGGTTCCAGCGTGCTGGCGGGTCAGGCGCTGTCGTTCGCGAAGGCCCAGCTCGGCAAGCCCTACGTGTGGGGCGCGGCCGGTCCCGACACCTTCGACTGCTCGGGTCTGACCCAGCAGGCGTGGAAGGCGGCCGGGGTCGAGATCCCGAAGTACTCGCAGACCCAGTACTTCCAGGGCGGCGTCCACGTGCCGCTGGCGCAGGCCCAACCGGGTGATCTCGTGTTCTGGGGATACGGCCGGGATCCGCACGGAATTCACCACGTCGGGCTCTACTTGGGCGACGATCAGCTCCTGCACGCTCCACAGCCGGGTGAATCAGTCGAGGTCACGAAGCTGTGGGACGGCGGGCAACTGCTGCCGACGGTCGTGCGGCCCGCGGCGGACACGCCCGCGCCGCCGGGCGCGATACCCGCCGCGGGTGGCGCGCGGTAGGTCACAATGGCGTGAGACCCAGGCCAGCGGCCTGCTGAAACTCCGGAAGGGTTGCACATGTTCACGCCGGACCCGATCCCGCGGCCGACCGGTCCGCCCGCGTCGAGCACGCCGCTCGGTGACTACCTGAACCAGTCGCCGCCAGGAAGTTCAGCGGGTTACGCCGTGTTACCGCGTTCGCTCGCCGAGGCGATGCCCCTGCCGTGGCAGCACCAGATGCGCAACCTGCTCGCCGAGTTCCACCAGGCGTTCGGCCACGTGCAGTGGCCCGTCTACCGGGTCGTGCCGTCCCGCTACGAGCGGCTCGCCAACCTGGACGACGATCAGCTGGCCGAGGTCGGCTGCACCGTGGAGGTCGGCGACGACGGCGAGCTGGAGTACCGGATGCGCGACGGCCGCCGGATCGAGGACCCGGAGCAGCAGCAGGTGCTGGTGTCCTGCCTGGACCCGATCCCGCCGCGCGGCGCGCAGCCGCCGGCCGCCCCACCGCCGCCCGCCTGGTGACCGCCCGCCTGGTGAGGCCGTCCGCCTGGTGACGCCGCCCGGTGACGAGCGGGTGACCGCGTTCGGACATCTCGGTCGTTCCCGCTCGGCAGGCGTGACAGGTCGGCCTCGGCGTGCGAGGCTCGGGTCATGGCCCGCGGAGGTTGGTACTTCTGTTTGAAGCATCGGCAGGTGGAGCCCAAGTCGGGCTGCCGCGCCGCCGACCGCTTGGGCCCGTACCCGGATCAGCAGACGGCCGCTCGCGCGCTGGAGATAGCCGAGGAGCGCAACAAGGCGGCCGATGAGGCCGACCGCCGCTGGAAAGAAGAGGACTGAGTTCTCGTGGCGGCGGCGGAGAGGTTCCCGGACGGCGTCCGCGCTGTCCCTCCCGCTGCCACGCCCCGGTGGGGGCTGGACTTCGCCGCGGTCCGCCGCGAGCTGAACCTTCCCCGGGACTACCCGACCGGCGCCCTCGCCGAGGTGGAGCAGACCGTCGCCCAGCCGCTGCCCACCGGTGATCGCCACGACGCCACCGAGCTGCCGCTGGTCACGGTGGACCCGCCGGGCGCCAAGGACCTCGACCAGGCCGTGCTGCTGCGCCGCCGGAACGGCGGCTACCGCGTGCACTACGCGATCGCCGACGTCGCCGCGTTCGTCCCGCCGGGCGGTGAGCTGGACCGGGAGGCCCGGCGCCGCGGGCAGACGCTGTACCTGCCGGACGGCAACATCCCGCTGCACCCCACCCGGTTGTCCGAGGACGCCGCGAGCCTGCTGCCCGACCAGGTGCGCGCCGCGGTGTTGTGGACCATCGACCTCGACCCGGACGGATCACCGGAGAGCGTGGACCTGCGCCGGGCCTGGGTGCGCTCGGTGGCCCGCCTCGACTACGAGGGCGTGCACCGCTCGCTGGTGCAGGGCTGCGCGCACCCGTCGATCGACCTGCTGCCGGAGATCGGCAGGCTGCGCCGGGAGCAGGCGCTTCGGCGGGGTGCGATCGAGCTGGGCCTGCCGGAGCAGCAGGTGGAGTCCGACGGCAACGGGGGCTGGCGGCTGGCGCTGCGGCCCCGGCTGGTCGTCGAGGAGTGGAACGCCGAGATCTCGCTGCTCACCGGCATGTGCGCGGCCGAGATCATGCTGGAAGCCGGTGTGGGCATCCTGCGCACCGTGCCCGATCCGGACGCCGACACCGTCGACCTGCTGCGCCGCTCGGCCAACCAGCTGGGCGTGCACTGGCCGGTGGGCCTGTCGCCCGCCGAGGCGCTCGCCGAGCTCGACCCCGCCCGGCCGGAGGCGCTGGCGGTGCACGTCGCCGCGACGCGGCTGCTGCGCGGCGCCGGGTACACGGCCTTCGGCGCGGGGGCTCCGGCCAAGTCCGGGCACGCCGGCATCGGTGCCTCCTACGCGCACGTCACCGCCCCGATCCGGCGCTTGGTCGACCGCTACAGCGCGGAGGTCTGCCTGGCGGTCGCGGCGGACCGCGAGATCCCGGAGTGGGTGCTGGAGGCGCTGGGCGAGCTGCCGTCGGCGATGGGCGGGTCGGACCGGACCGCCGCGCAGGTCGAGCGGACCTGCATCGCCCAGGCGCAGGCGTGGTCGCTGGAGTCGCGGGTGGGCGAGGAGTTCCCCGCGACGGTCCTGCGCGTGCCCAACGGGGTGGCGGGCGAGGTCTTCGTCGCCGACCCGCCGATCATCGCCCGCTGCACCGGCAGCGGTCTGGCCGAGGGGCAGCAGGTCAGGGTGCGGCTGGTGACCGCCGACCCGAGCAGTCGCGACGTCGGCTTCGAAGTGGCTTGACGCACACCTCGTGGCATTCTCGGGGCCGCGGGTCGATTGTGGATCGTGGAAGTCGATGGCGACGAGAGGGGCCGTGAAGGTGACGAGCGTGCGCGAGATGACCGTCGGGGTGCTGGGCGGTACCGGAGCTCAGGGCCGGGGACTGGCGATCCGCTGGGCCAAGGCCGGGCTGAAGGTCGTGATCGGGTCCCGCAACGCGGAGCGCGCGCAGCAGGCGGCCGACGAGATCAAGGAGATCGCGGGCGGCGACGTCACCGGTGCCGACAACGCGGGCTGCGCGTCGGCCTCGGACCTGGTGCTGGCGGCGCTGCCGTGGGAGGGCCACGCCGAGACGCTGAAATCGCTGCAGGCCGAGCTCGCAGGCAAGATCGTCATCGACTGCGTGAACCCGCTCGGCTTCGACAAGAAGGGCCCCTACGCGCTCCCGGTCGACGAGGGCAGCGCCGCCCAGCAGGCGGAGCAGATCCTGCCCGACTCGCGGGTGACCGCAGCCTTCCACCACGTCTCCGCCGTCACCCTCGCCGACCTCACCGTCGGCCACGTCGACCTCGACGTCCTGGTCCTCGGCGACGACCGCGAGGCCACGGACGTGGTCCGCGAGCTCGCCGACGTCATCCCCGGCGTCCGGGGCATCTACGGCGGCCGCCTCCGCAACGCCCACCAGGTCGAGGCCTTCACCGCCAACCTCATCGCCATCAACCGCCGCTACAAGGCCCACGCGGGCCTCCGCATCACCGACGTCTGACCCCCCACCCCTCCCCGAACCCCGACCACGTCCGTGACGGATTACCGCCGTATTCCGTCACCGGATTACCGGAGTAATCCGTCCGGTGACCGGGTGGTGAACGGATTACTCCGGTAATCCGGTACCCGAATACTCCGGTAATCCGTCACCTGAATACGGCGGTAATCCGGGTTGTGATGGCGCCGGTGGTGTGATCGCGAGTCGAATTCCACACCTGAAACTCCGGTCGCGGCGTGGCACGGTGGGGGTCGGAGGTGGTGCGGGGTGCTGCCGGACGAAGCGAGCTGTTGGAGCGATGACGAGCGGGAGCGGGCGGACGCGCTGCTCGACGGGCACGCCGTGGTGGTCAACGTCCGCAAGGACGGACCGCACAAGCACTTGGTCCCGTGGCTGGTCGAGCAGGACCTGCTGACCTACGTCGGCCACTCCGGGCCCCGGCACGGCTGGCCGCAGTCGGACTTCGCCAGCCCGTTCGTCTCGGAGGCCAAGACCGACCGCGAGGCGATGGTCCGCCACTACGAGCAGTGGCTCGACGACCAACCCGGTCTCCTGAAGCGCCTCCGCGAAGGGGAGCTCGCGGGCAGAGCCCTGGGCTGCTGGTGCGCCCCGAAACCCTGCCACGCCGACGTCCTCGCCCACCGGGCTCGCTGAGCTGCCCGAAGCGTTGAAGAGCCGGGACGTGCCCAGCACGTCCCGGCTCCTCGCGCGGTGATCAGTGGAAGGAGTGCTCCGGGCCGGGGAAGGTGCGGCCCCGGACGTCGGCGGCGAACTCCTCGGCCGCGCCGCCGAGGATCTTGCCGAGCTCGGCGTACTGCTTGACGAACCGGGCCGTGCGGCCGGTGTTCATGCCGGCCATGTCGGTCCACACCAGCACCTGCGCATCGGTGTCCGGACCTGCGCCGATGCCGACGGTGGGGATGCGCAGCTCGTGGGTGACGCGCTTGGCCGCCTCGGCGGTGACCATCTCCAGCACCACCGAGAACGCGCCGGCCTCCTGCACGGCCAGGGCGTCGTCGAGCAGCTGGTCGGCCTGGTCGCCGCGGGCCTGGACCCGGTAGCCGCCGAGGCCGTGCTCGTGCTGCGGGGTGAAGCCGATGTGGGCCATCACCGGGATGCCCGAGGCGGTCAGCGCCTCGATCTGCGGGGCGAAGCGGCGCCCGCCCTCCAGCTTCACCGCGTGCGCGCGACCCTCCTTCATGAACCGCGTCGCCGTCTCCACCGCCTGCTGCGGCGAGGCCTGGTAGGAGCCGAACGGCAGGTCGGCGACCACCAGCGCGTGCTCCACGGAGCGGGTCACCGCGCGGGTCAGCGGCAGCATCTCGTCCACGGTCACCGGCAGCGAGGTCTCGTAGCCGTAGACGTTGTTGGCCGCCGAGTCACCGACCAGCAGCACCGGGATCCCGGCCTGGTCGAAGATGCGGGCGCTGTACATGTCGTAGGAGGTGAGCATCGGCCACGGCTCGCCGCGCTCCTTGAGCTGCTGGAGGTGGTGGATGCGCACCTTGCGGCGGGTCGGCCCCGATCCGTAGGGGGCCGCGGTCTCGCCCTTGTCCTGGGCACCCTGATCTTGGGCAGCAGTCATCGTTGACCGTCCTGTTCCCTCGAGGCCCGTGCGGGTCCCCGGGTAGTTGCGGATGGTTGCCCTTCCAGCCTCGCACGACGAACTCGGGGAGGCGATGACTGCGGGCTCACATCACAGGCTCAACCGAGCCAGGGCTGCGCGAAGCGCTGGTAGGTGCCGTCGTTGCGGGCGATGTCGAGGTAGTGGTTCACCCACTGCTGGAACGCCACGTCGCCCTGCGGGAGCATGTAGGCCTTCTCGGCGAAGGTGAACGGCTGCTCCGGGTGCACGGAGCACAGCTCCGGGTGCTGCCGCGCCTGCCAGCGGGTCTCCGAGGAGTCGGTCATCATCAGGTCCGCGTGGCCGTCGATGATCTGCTGGAAGATCGTGTTGTTGTCCGGGTGCTCGACGATCGTGGCCTGCTTCAGGTTCTGCTTGGCGAACTTCTCGTTCGTCCCGCCCGGGTTGACCACCGCGCGCACGCCCGGCCGGTCGATCTGCTCCAGCGTCTGGAACCGGGCGACGTTCTCGCAGCGGGTGATCGGCGTCTTGCCGTCGACCCCGAACGTCGAGCTGAAGAACGCCTTCTGCGCCCGCTCCAGGGTCACCGACACCCCGCCGACGGCGATGTCGCACCGCGCGGCGAAGTCGTCCATCAGCGTCTTCCACGTGGTGGGCACGATCGTGGCGCGCACGCCGAGCTTCGCGGCCATGTCGTGGGCGACGTCGATGTCGATGCCGCTCCACGCGCCGCGCTCGTCGCGGTAGGTGAAGGGCCGGTAGTCACCGGTGCTGCAGACCCGCAGCTCACCGCGCCGGGCCACGTCCTGCAGCCGGTCCGGGGCCGGTTGGGGCGCGGGCGGGGGAGTCGAGCACCCCACCGTCACGGCCGCGATGACCAACCCGATGCCGAACTTCACCCAGCGCATGCGCCCTCCGATTCTCCGTGCGGGACAAGACATATCCCGCCGTGAACCGGAAAGCCAGCCCCCGGTGATCGGAGGAACGGCAAAAACGGGAAAAGCGGGCGCGCAACCTCGCGGGGAGGCGGACGTCCTACGGACGGAGCGCGTGGGAGCCGTGCCGCGGCGGGGAGGGGAGCCACCTGGGGGTGCTCTCCTCCCCGACCTCGCTCAACGGCTGTTTGGGAGTTGCTCTGCTTGGCGGTGCGAGCTGCCAGGGTGGTGGCGGAGGATGCGGCCCGCCGCATCGCTCAACGGCTCCCTAGCCGCGGAACGCGCGGTAGGCCGGGCGCAGCAGGTCGGTGACCGGCGTGCCGCCCACCGTCACCGGCAGCGGCTCCAGCTCGTCGAGCACCGGGGTCCCCGACACCGGAGCCTCGGGGGTGCGGGCGGGGGAGGGGCTGGTCCAGAAGTCGTGCAGGTGCTCCGACAGCGGGGCTTCCCCGGAGCTCTCCTCGGCGACGACCTGCTGGGTGCCGCGCAGCGCGCGCAACCGGTCGAGCAGTTCCTCGCGGCTGCGGCCGCGCCACGCCAGGATCTGGAACGGGTCCTCGTCGAAGGACTCCGCCAGCAGGTAGCAGGTCGCGGCCAGGTGCTTGCAGGGGATCTCCCAGTCCGGGCACGAGCAGTCCATCGTCAGCTCGCGCATCGTCGACGGGAACAGCTCCAGCCCGAGCTCGGCGAACACCCCCTCCAGATCGGTGGGCATCTCACCGGCCAGCAGCTTCGCCGCGTACAGCGCCTGACCTGCCAGTTCCCGCTCGATGTGGGCCCACTGCTGGGAGCTGAACGCCTTGATCCCGATCCGCGCCCGGTACGGCTCGGCGCGCGAGCCCTGCACCAGCCCGACCACGACGCTGGTCGACAGCGTCAGGTTCAGCACCTGACCGGAGCGCGCGTAGTTCTTGCCGCGCTGCAGCCGGCCGCCCATGCCGAAGGACTCCAGCACCTCGATGAACCGCTGCGACCACCAGGTCTGGGCGATCGTGCCGCGCTTGCTGCGCGCCCTGATGCCGCCTTCGACCCGGATCGGGCCGCGGTGGTCGAACTTCCACTGCTCAGGCACCGATCGCCTCCGCGTCCAGCGTGACCAGCTCGCGCAGCTGCTGGGTGGACAGCTCGGTCAGCCAGTTCTCGCCGCTGCCGACGACCAGCTGCGCGAGCGCCTTCTTGTCCTCGATCATCCGGTCGATCTTCTCCTCCAGGGTTCCGATGCAGGTCAGCTTGCGGACCTGCACGTCCCGGCGCTGGCCGATGCGGAACGCCCGGTCGGTGGCCTGGTCCTCGACCGCGGGGTTCCACCAGCGGTCGAGGTGGATGACGTGGTTGGCGGCGGTCAGCGTCAGACCGGTGCCGCCTGCCTTGAGGGAGAGCAGGAAGATCCGCGGCCCGTCGGGGTCCTGGAAGCGCTCGACCATCGCGTCGCGGGCCTTCTTCGGCGTCCCGCCGTGCAGGAACGGCACCTCGGTGTCGAAGCGCGCCGACAGGTGCGGCACGAGATGCCCGCCGAACTCGGCGAACTGGGTGAACACCAGCGCCTTGTCGCCCTCGGCCAGCACCGAGTCGAGCAGCTCCTCCAACCGCGCGAGCTTGCCGGAGCGCCCGGCCAGGGAGGAACCGTCGCCGAGCAGCTGGGCCGGGTGGTTGCAGACCTGCTTGAGCTTGGACATCGTCGCCAGCACCAGACCGCGGCGTTCCATGCCGTCGCTGTCGGCGATGCGCGCCAGCATGTCGTCCACCACCGCCTGGTACAGCGTGGCCTGCTCGGTGGTGAGGTTGCACAACTGCTTCATCTCGATCTTGTCCGGCAGGTCGGAGATGACCGAGGGATCGGTCTTGACCCGCCGCAGCACGAACGGGCCGGTGATCCGGCGCAGCCTCGCCGCCGCGTCGGTGTCGCCGTCGCGTTCCACCGGAACCGCGTAGCGCGCGCGAAAAGTGCTCAGGGAACCCAGGATTCCCGGGTTCGCGAAGTCCATCACGGACCACAGCTCGGCCAGCCGGTTCTCCACGGGGGTGCCGGTCAGCGCGAGCCGCTGCCGTGCCGACAGGCCGCGAACCGCCTTGGCCTGGCGGGAATTGCTGTTCTTGATGTTCTGCGCCTCGTCGAGAACCACGCGCTCCCAGCGGATCTCGCGCAGCGCCTCGGAATCTCGCGCCGCCAGCGGGTAGGTGGTGATCACCAGGTCGTAGCGCTCCACCTCGTCGCGCAGGTCCTCGCCGCTGAGCCGCCCGCCGCCGTGGTGGACGTGCACCCGCAGTCCCGGCGCGAAGCGCTCGGCCTCGCGCTGCCAGTTGCCGACCACCGACATCGGGCACACCAGCAGCGTCGGCGGGCGCGACCGCTCGGCGCGGGTGAGCGCCTCCAGCGCGAGCAGCTGCACGGTCTTGCCCAGGCCCATGTCGTCGGCGAGGCAGCCGCCGAGACCCAACCGGCTCAGGAACGTCAGCCACGCGAGCCCGCGCCGCTGGTAGGGCCGCAGCGTCGCGCCGAAACCGGCGGGCGGGTCGACGGGTTCGAGGTGCTGGTCGGCCTGACCGGACAGCAGGTCGCCGAGCCATCCGGTGGCGTTGACCTCCACCACCGGCAGCGGCTGCTGCTCGCCCTCGCCACCGGCCTGCTTGATCAGGTCCAGCGCGCTCATCCGGCCGGTCGCGTCCTGCTCCAGCATCGCCAGGCCCGCCGCGAGCCGCTTGCGGTCCACCTGCACCCAGCGACCGCGCATCCGCACCAGCGGCACCTTCGCGGCGGCCAGCTCGGCGAGCTCCTCCTTCGAGAGGGTCTCGTTGCCCAGCGCCAGTTCCCACCGGTAGTCGATCAGGGCGTTCTTGTCGATGCCGGATTCCTTGGTGACCGCGCCCGCGGTCCCGGCGCTGGTGGCGTTGAGCTTGAGCCCCAGCTCCCGCTGGCTGCGGCCCCACCAGGACGGCAGCAGGACCGCGAACCCGGCCTGGTCGAGGTGGGCGGCGCGGCTGAGGAACTCGTAGGCGCCCTCGGTGTCGAGCACCAGCTCGCTCGGGTGCGACGAGCGCAGCGCCCCGTCGAGCTCCGGGCAGATGCGGCTCGCTCGGCCGAGCTCGGCGAGCAGCAGCTCCTGCGGCTGGTCCACCCAGCGGCGCAGCACCTGCGTGTTGTCGGCCCACACGTCCTGCGCGGAGATCAGCACGCCCGGGTCGTCGACGGACTGCAGCAGGAACTCCACGATCCAGTCCGGGTCGTCGTCCTCGGGGGCGTGCAGCCGGAAGCAGGTGCGCAGCGGGCTCTGCCCGGGCACGCCGGTGTGCCAGGTCTCCAGCCGGCGGGCCAGCGCGCGCAGCTGCGCCCGGTCGCCGTCGAAGTGCGCTTCGCCGGTCAGGGCGTTGAGCCAGGCCGCCGCGGTGCCCCTGGCGTCGGTGAGGTCCGCTTCGAGCCGGTTGCGGGCCCGGTCGTCGACCAGCGCGTTCAGCGTCGTGCGCAGGACGGTCTCGGGTGCGTCGTCGTTCGCGGCGCGCAGCGCGTGCGGCATGGCGTCGCGCAGCGCGACGAACCGCGCCGAGTCCGAGCCGGACAGGGCGGGGATCCAGCGAGCGGCGGGCCGATCGCCCTCGAAGACCAGGGTCGGCAGCACGCGCCCGCCGGTGATCAGGTCGTCGGCGAAGTCGGTGAGCTCACCGAGGAATCGCAGGTCGGAGCCGATCCGGCAGCCGGGCAGCTCGGCGCCGAGCAGCGCCGGGAGGTCGTCCGGGTACAGCGACACCGCGGGCACCTGCCAGCGGCGCAGCCGCAGCTTGCCGCGCGGCGCGCTCCCGGCGGTCAGCGGATCCCGCACCAGCTCGGGCGAGGACATCGGGGCCGACGCGAACGACGGCAGCGCCAGCTCGACGCTCGCGGCCGCGACCCCGTCGACGACGTCGATCAGCTCGTGAGCGGGGACCGCGAACGGATGCCCCAACACCCCGGCAGGAGCCCGCCCGGGAATCCGAGCGGGCAGCTCCGAGTCCTCCGCCCAGACCAGCAGCCGGCCCCCGGAGTCGCACAACCCGTGCACAACCCACACAGCCGGCCTCCGATACCTGAGACGAACCCGGAACCCCGCTCGCGCAATCCCCCGGAACCACTCCCGGCGAGTCTAGGCCCGGCATCCCGGCACCCGTTCGGGTGGCGGGTGCTGGAGCAGGACGGTTTTAGCCACAATTGTCCCGGCAAAACGGACATTGATCATGGGCGATTATGGCTAGAACCGTCCGCGGTCCCAAGACACCCGACGCGAGACCCCCTACGGGGCGATCTCGTGCCAGCGGTTGGTGATCGGCAGGCGGCGGTCGCGGCCGAAGGCCTTGAACGAGATCTTCGTGCCCGGCGGGTACTGACGGCGCTTGAACTCCGCCTTGTCCACCATCCGCAGCACCCGCTCCACCAGCTCGGCGTCGAACCCGTCCGACACCAGGTCCTGGTAGCCCTTGTCGCCCTCGACGTACCCGTCGAGCACCACGTCCAGCACGTCGTACTCCGGCAGCGAGTCCTGATCGGTCTGATCCGGCCGCAGCTCCGCCGACGGGGGCTTGCTGATCGAGTTCTCCGGGATCGGCGCCACCTCACCGCGCTTCTCCGCGGCCTCGTTGCGCCACCGCGCCAGCTTCCACACCAGCGACTTCGGCACGTCCTTGATCGGCGCGAACGCGCCCACCGCGTCGCCGTAGATCGTCGAGTAGCCGACCGCCAGCTCGGTCTTGTTGCCCGTGGCCAGAACCAGGTGCCCGTGCTGGTTCGACAGCGCCATGAGCAGCACGCCGCGCACCCGGGCCTGCACGTTCTCCTCGGCCAGCCCGGTCAGCTCCAGCTGCCGCACGTAGGTGTCGACCATGTCGGCGACCGCGTGCGTCTCGAAGTGGCAGCCCAGCCGCTGCGCCAGATCGGCGGCGTCCGAGCGCGAGTGCTCGGAGGAGTACACCGACGGCATCGACACGCCGTAGACCGAGTCCGGCCCCAGCGCGTCGACGGCCAGCGCGGCGCACACCGCCGAGTCGATGCCGCCGGAGAACCCGAACGTCACCGTCCGCGCGCCGTTCTTGTGCACGTAGTCGCGCAGGCCGGTGACCAGCGCGCCCCACACCTCGGCCTCCTCCGACAGCGGCTCGGAGGGCGGCGGCAGCGGTCGCGGCTCGTAGCTCGGCAGCGGTTCGGGCTGCAGCACGAAGCGGTGCACGTCGAACGCCGGCATCCGGATCGGGCCCGGCTCGGCCGGAACGGTCGTCGAGGTGTGCCCGCCCGCGGTCAGGTCCAGGTCGGTGATCAGCAGGTTCTCGGTGAACTGCGGCCCGCGCGCGATGATCTCGCCCGCGGCGTCGGCGATCAGCGAGTCGCCGTCGAAGACCAGCTCGTCCTGCGCGCCCACCAGGTTCACGTACGCCAGCGGCACTCCGGCCTCCACCGCGCGCCGCGACACCAGCGGCACCCGCTGGTCGTCCTTGGAGCGTTCGTACGGCGAGGCGTTGATGCACACGACCAGGTCCACGCCGACCTTGCCCAGCGCCGCGACCGGACCGCCGTTCTGCCAGATGTCCTCGCAGATCACCACGCCGACGTCCACGCCGTGCAGCTTGACGATCGGCAGGTCGAAACCGGGCGCGAAGTTGCGGGCCTCGTCGAACACGCCGTAGTTGGGCAGGTGGTGCTTGTTGTAGGTCGCCACGACCTCGCCGCCGTAGAGCAGCGACGCGGAGTTGCGCGGTCCCTCGTCGTCGCGCCCCAGGTGCCCGACGATGACCAGCGCGTCACCGCACCCCTCGGCCTGCAGGTCCAGCGCCAGCCGCTCCAGCGCCTCGCGGTTCGCCGCGGCGAACGACTTGCGCAGCGTCAGGTCTTCGATCGGGTAGCCGGACAGCGTCATCTCCGGGAACGCCACCACGTGGGCGCCGTCCTGCACAGCGCGCCGGGTCCAGTCCAGGACGAGCGAGCTGTTGCCGACGATGTCGCCGACACACGTGTTGACCTGTGCGAGTGCGATCCGCAGCTGGGGCATGCGCCCATCTTCGCGCACCCACCCGGGTGGTGTGCCGCAGCCCGACGTGAATCACACGGGCACGTTCATGTCAGGATCACCGAATGGCCCGCCGACTTCGAGTGCTGACCGCGATGGCCCTGCTCGTGCTGGCCGCCGGAGGCTGCGGCGCCCCGAGCACCCAGCCCCTGCAACCGCACCAGGAGCGCAAGGGGCCGGTCGGCCCGATCCCCACCGGCATGGACCGCTTCTACGGCCAGGCGATCGACTGGGGCCGTTGCTCCGACTACGCCACCTCGTCCGCCGACCGCACCGCCTTCCAGGACCCGGAGCTGGAGTGCGCACGGCTGGAGGTGCCGATGGACTACGCGCACCCCGACGGCAAGACCATCCGGATCGGAGTCCTGCGCAAACCGGCCGGCGACCCGCAGGCGCGCATCGGCTCGCTGATGGTCAACCCGGGCGGTCCGGGCGCGTCGGGCATGAGCGCGGCGGCGAGCCTGGCGGGCAGCGTCGCCAACAGCGAGGTGGGGGAGCGCTTCGACCTGGTCGGCTTCGACCCGCGCGGCATCGGCGCCTCCGAACCCGCGGTGCGCTGCCTGACGGACTCCGAGCGCGACGCCGAACGCCTCGACTCCGACGCCGACACGTCACCGTCCGGTGTGGCCGAATCCGAGCAGGAGGAGCGCGACTACGCCGCCAAGTGCGCCGAGCGCACCGGCGCGGACATGCTCGCCAACGTCGGAACCCGCGACGTGGTGCGGGATCTCGACGTGCTGCGCTCCTCGCTCGGCGAGGAGAAGCTGAACTACCTCGGCTACTCCTACGGCACCCGGATCGGCTCGGAGTACGCCGAGAGCTTCCCCGGCAACATCCGCGCGATGATCCTCGACGGCGCCATCGACCCCGGCCAGACCACAGTGGACGCGCTGGTCGCGCAGGGCGCCGGGTTCCAGCGCGCCTTCGACGACTTCGCCCGCTGGTGCGCCGAGCAGTCGACGTGCGCGCTGGGGCAGGACCCGAAGCAGGCGGTCCACCGGTTCCAGCAGCTCACCCGCCCGCTGGTCGACAAGCCGGTCCAGGCCGGCTACGGCCGCGAGCTGTCCTATTCGGACGCCACGATGGCCGCGATCCAGGCGCTCTACGCGCCGTCGCTGTGGGAGGCCCTCGACACCGGGCTCGCCGAGCTGCAGCAGGGCCGCGGTCAGACCCTGCTGAGCCTCGCCGACAGCTACTTCGGCCGCGAGGCCAACGGCAGCTACACCAACACCACCGACGCCTTCGACGCGATCCACTGCGTCGACGACAAGCGCGTGATGGACCCGGAGGAGGTCCGGGCCGCCGACCGCCGCTACCGCGAGGCCGCCCCGTTCCTCGACGACGGCAACCCGCCGAGCTCGGCCCGGGACATGTGCGCGTTCTGGCCGGTCCCGGTCACCGGCGAGCCCACCCAGCCGCAGGTCGGGGCGCTGCCGCCGGTCCTGGTCATCTCCACCACCGCCGACCCGGCGACGCCGTACCAGGCGGGCGTGCAGCTGGCCCAGGCGCTGCACGGCAGGCTGCTGACCTACGAGGGCACCCAGCACACGGTGTTCCTGCAGGGCGTGAGCTGCGTCGACGACGCGGGCACCAGCTACCTCGTGGACCTGGAGGTCCCGAAGGACGGGACCCGCTGCTCGGGTTGATCGATTCTCCTGATCACGGCTGTGGTGAATCAGGTCACATCCCGCCTATCGTCGCCGCATGGACCATGCGGACGAAACGGGCGGGAAGCCCGCGGAGCAGAGCGTGACGTCGGTGCTGCTGTCCGGCAGCACGTACAAGAGCCTCGGTGAACAGGTCCTCTCCCCGGCGGAGGAGCGCTTCGAACGCGCCCGCCGCACCACCGGACTGTTCCTCGCCCCGGCGCTGACCGTCCTGTTCCTGCTGCTGCCGACGCAGCTCGAACCCGCCCAGCACAAGCTCGCCGCCGTGCTGCTCGGCGTCATCGTGCTGTGGGTGTGCGAACCGGTGCCGATCCCCGTCGGCGGCCTGATCGGCGTCGCGGCGGTGGTGCTGCTCGGCGTGATGCCGCCCGACGACGTGCTCGAACCCTTCGGATCCTCGACGGTGTTCACCTTCATCGGCGCGTTCATCCTCGCCCAGGCGATGCTGCGGCACGGCGTGGCCAGGCGCTTCGCCTTCACCATCCTGTCGCTGCCCGGCGTCGGCAAGAGCGCCTGGCGGGTCATCGTCGCCTTCGGCGCTATCACCGCCGTGCTGTCGGCGGTGGTGTCCAACACCGCCACCGTCGCGATGCTGCTGCCCACCGCGGTCGGCATCCTCGCCGTCATCGCCGAGCTCGTCCGCGCGCAACTGCCCGAAGGACAGCCCTTCGACCCGCTGCGGCTGCGCGTCGGCGTGGCCCTGATGCTCATGCTCGCCTACGGCGCCAGCGTCGGCGGTCTGCTCACCCCGATCGGCTCGCCGCCCAACCTCATCGGCCGCGGCCTCATCGAGGAGGTCACCGGCCAGCGCATCTCGTTCCTGCAGTGGATGGCGATGGCCGCGCCCGTCTGCCTGCTCATGTTCGCCGTCCTGGCCGTGGTGCTACTGCTGCTCAACCGCCCGGAGATCAACCGGCTCACCGGGGTCGAGGACTACGTCGCGGGCGAGCGCGCCAAGCTCGGGCCGCTGTCCCGCGCCGAGAAGAACACGCTCATCGCCTTCGCCGTCACCGTCGTGCTGTGGGTGACGCCCGGCTTCGTCGCGCTCATCGCCGGCAACGACTCGGCCGCCTACGACGCCGTCAGCGACCGGCTCGACGAGGGCATCGTGGCGGTGCTCGGCGCCGCGCTGCTGTTCGTGCTGCCGACCGACTGGTCCCAGCGCCGCTTCACCCTCACCTGGACCGAGGCCTCCCGCATCGACTGGGGGACCGTGGTGCTGTTCGGCACCGGCATCATCTTCGGTTCGCTGCTGGCCGACACCGAGCTGGCCCGGACCATCGGCGAGGGCACCGCCGGGACGCTGGGCCTGACCAGCGGCGTCGCCATCACGCTGTTCGCGATCGTGCTGGCAGTGCTGGTGTCGGAGACCACCTCCAACACGGCCGCGGCCTCGGTGGTCGTCCCGATCGTCATCCCGGTCGCCCTCGCCGCCGGCACCAACCCGTTCGTGCCCGCCCTGGCGGCGACCTTCGCGGCGTCCTTCGGGTTCATGCTGCCCGTGTCGACGCCGCAGAACGCCGTCGTCTACGGCTCGGGCGCGGTGCCGATCACCAAGATGATCCGCTCCGGCGCGGTGTTCGACGCCGCCGGTGCCGTCGTCATCGGTCTGGTGCTGCCGCTGATGGTCGCCGCGCTCGGCTTCGGGTGACCGCCTCGGCGTGGCCGGTCACCGGCCACGCCGATCACCCCGAGCACGAGGCCAGGAAGTTAGAGTGCGGGGCATGAACCGCCAGCAGGAGTTTGTGCTCCGCACCCTGGAGGAACGTGACATCCGCTTCGTGCGGCTGTGGTTCACCGACGTCCTCGGCATGCTCAAGTCGGTGGCGATCTCGCCCGCCGAACTGGAGGGCGCCTTCGCCGAGGGCATCGGGTTCGACGGCTCGGCGATCGAGGGCTTCGCCCGGGTCTACGAGTCCGACATGGTCGCCAAGCCCGATCCGACCACGTTCCAAGTGCTGCCCTGGGAAACCGCCGACGGCGAGCACTACTCGGCCCGGATGTTCTGCGACATCCAGATGCCCGACGGTTCGCCCTGCTGGTCCGACCCGCGACACGTGCTGCGCCGGACCCTGGCGCGCGCCACCGAATCGGGATTCACCTGCTACGTGCACCCCGAGATCGAGTTCTTCCTGCTCAAGGGGCTTCCCGGCGACGGCAGCGAGCCGGAGCCCGCCGACTCCGGCGGCTACTTCGACCAGTCCAGCCACGACGCGGCCCCGCACTTCCGCCGCAACGCCATCGAGACCCTCGAAGCGATGGGCATCTCGGTGGAGTTCAGCCACCACGAGGGCGCGCCCGGCCAGCAGGAGATCGACCTGCGCTACGCGGACGCGCTCACCATGGCCGACAACGTCATGACGTTCCGGTACGTGGTCAAGGAGGTCGCGATCACCCAGGGCGTGCGCGCCTCGTTCATGCCCAAGCCGTTCAGCGCGCAGCCGGGCTCGGGCATGCACACCCACTTCAGCCTGTTCGAGGGCGACCAGAACGCCTTCTACCACCCGGAGGACCCCTACGAGCTGTCCGAGACCGGCCGGGCGTTCCTCGCGGGCATCCTGCACCACGCGCGCGAGATCAGCGCCGTGACCAACCAGTGGGTGAACTCCTACAAGCGGCTCGTCGTCGGCGGCGAAGCCCCGACCGCGGTCTGCTGGGGCCACGCCAACCGGTCCGCGCTGGTCAGAGTGCCGATGTACTCGCCGGGCAAGTCCTCGTCGCGCCGCGTCGAGGTCCGCAACCCCGACTCCGCCTGCAACCCGTACCTGGCCTACGCGGTGATCCTCGCCGCCGGTCTGCGCGGGGTGGAGAAGGGCTACGAGCTCCCGCCGGCCACCGAGGACGACGTCTGGAGCCTCACCGAGCACGAGCGCAAGGCCGCCGGCTACGCCAACCTGCCGCAGAACCTCACCGAGGCGCTCGGCGAGATGGAGAACTCCGAGCTGGTGGCGGAAACCCTCGGCGAGGAGGTGTTCAACTTCTTCCTGCGCAACAAGCGCGAGGAGTGGAACAACTACCGAAGCCGCGTCACCCCGTACGAGCTCTCCTCGATGCTCCCGGTGCTGTGAAACCGTCCGTCAGGCAACCGGCGGAGCCGGTTTCTCTTTGCCCCACCTGAGCAGCTGGCACCGCCGGGGGTTCTGAGCGGTGCTGTGGCGAGCACGCCGCGACGATGTGTATTGGACATACATAAGTCGTGGCGCGCGGAGTCCACAGCGCCGCTCAGGTTCCCCTGCCTGCACCGCCAAGCAAAAGGACCACAGAGTTCTCCCTTCGAAGTTGGGGCGATAGGTTGCGGCTGTGACTGATTCGCAGCCGCACCCCGAGCACGACGAAACGCGCTCCGGCGAAACTGCCGTCGAGCTGCAGTCGGGCGTTCTGGAGCAGTCGTCCGAGTCGTTGGAACCGGAGTGGCCCGCCGAGCAGCCGGCCGCCGCCCAGCCGTCGTCCTTAACCCTGCTCGGCTGCACCCTGGCCTGCCGCGATCAGCTCCCTGCCGCGCGCGTGCTGCGCACGACCTTCCGCAAGCACCACCCGGGCGCCGGGTTCGTGCTGCTGCTCGTCGACGAGCCCGAGGCCGTGCGGGACGAGCCCGACGCGCTGTCGATCGCCGACATCGGCGTCGACCCGCAGGAGTTCGCGCGCCTGGCCATCGGCTGCACCGCCGAGCAGCTGCGCGGCGTGCTGCGCCCGCGCCTGCTCAAGCACCTGCTGCGCTCGGGCTCGACCGTCGTGCACTTCGAACCGTGGGTCCAGATCTTCGGCCCCTTCGACGACCTGCTCACCGGCCTCACCCCGGAACGCCCGGTGGCCCTGGTGCCGCGGGTGCTGCACCCGCTGGCCGCAGACGGACTCCGCCCCGGACCCGCCGACCTGGCCGAATCCGGCACCTTCGACTCCAGCGCCTTCGCGGTCCGGCCCGGTGCCGAGGACCTGCTCACCACCTGGATCGAGCAGCTGCGCGCCGACCCGACGATGACCGCCCCGGTCCTCGACGGCGCCCCCGCCCTGGTCGATCACCAGGTCATCCGCGATCCAGGCGTGGGCCTGTCGGTGTTCAACGCCGCGCAGCGTCAACTCGACCTCGCCGACGGCGAGCACCGCGTGGACGGATCGGCGCTGCGCAGCGTGCACTTCGACGGGTTCCAGCCGCAGCGCCCGTGGCTGCTCTCGGCCGACTACGCCGACAACCCGCGACTGCTGCTGTCCGAGAACCCGGTGCTGGCGGGCCTGTGCGCGAACTACCGCACCGCGCTGGTCGACTCCGGTTACAGCCGCGAGCAACCGCACCCCTTCGACGCACTCGCCGACGGCGTGCGCCTGCCCGACGGCCTGCGCCGCCAGTACCTGGAGGCCTGGCTCCGCGACGACGCGCCGCCGAGCCCGTTCGAACCCGACGGCGCGGCCCCGTTCCAGGAGTGGGCGTGCGCCCCGGCCGACGACCGGCAGCGCACCTCCGGCGGTTCCCGCTGGACAGCCGCGGTGTGGGCGGACGACGAGCTGCTGCGCCGCGACTACCCGGACCCGTTCGGCGCGGACGCCGAGGCGTTCCACGAGTGGTGCGCGGGCGTGGGAGTGGCCAGCGGTCGCGTGCCCGCCGAAGCCGTGCACCGCAGGACCGGCGGCGACCTCGCGCTCGTCGACCAGCTCGGCGTCGCGGTGCTCGGCAGCGGACCGCTCGCCGAGCTGATGCGCACCGCGGTCGGCTCCTCGGGCCTGCCCTCGGCCGACACCGCCTACTACCCGGTGGTCCTGCGCTGCTCGCCCGGCCTGGCCGTCCCCGCCGGTCGCTACGTCATCGACGTGCACACCGGGGGAGGAACCGACGCGGACGCGGCCGAGACCTGGGTGCTGTCGGAGAGCAGCCGCAGCGCCGTGCGCCGCACCGGCAGCCGGACCCGCGTGGTGACGCTGCCCGCGCCGGAGCGCGAGCGCATCGACCTGCCGACCCGCAAGGGTGCCCGCGCGCGGTTCGAGCTGTCCGACGAGTTCGTCCTCGCCGCCCACGTCGACCACGCAGCCGAGCGCGCCGACAACGCGCTGGGCCTGGTCTCGGCGTTCCTCACCGCGTTCGCCGAGCGCGACGACGTGCGCCTGCTGGTGGGCGTGGCGGGCGCGACCCGCCACCCGGAGGCCGCCGAACGGCTCCGCCTGGCCACCGCCTCGGACTCCCGGATCAGGCTCGTCGAAACCGACGTCGACCTGCACAAGCTGCTCGCCGCCGCCGACTGCTTCGTCTCGCTGCACCGCGGCGACGCGGGCGACGAGCACGCGCTGCGCCTGCTGGAGGTCGCCGCCCACGGCGTCCCGGTCATCGCGGGTGAGCACGGCGCGGTCGCCGAGCTGCTCGGCGCCCGGTGCGCCCGGCTCGTGCCCTGCCAGGGCGCCGGGGAACCGGACGTCGAGGCGGCTGCAGAGATCATCCGGGACGCCGCCGACGACCCCGAGGGCACCGCGGCGTTCGGCGTCGCCGCCCGGGAAACGCTGCTGGGCACCCACACCGTCGCGCGCGCGGGAGCCCGCCTGCGCGAACGCGTCGAGCACGCCTACCGCAACTGGCGCACCAAGTGGGCGGGGGACAAGCACGGCCAGTTCGACGACCCGCTGCGCCCGCTGCTCGTCGCCCGGCACGCCCTGCACCGCGCCCCGGACGTCGGCCAGAGCGGGAGCAGCTCGATCGCGCCGGCCCTGCGCAAGGCCGTGCTGCGCGCGCTCAGCCACTACGACGACCACATCCGCGACGTGCTCCGCTCGCTGGTCGACGGCGTCGAGCAGACCGCGGGCGAACTGCTGCGCCGCCAGTACGAGGCCGACGGGGACGGCGACGTCGAGTCCATGCGCGCCGAGCTCGCGCAGCTGCTGCGCCGCCAGGACCAGTTCGGGGCCCAGCTCGTCGGCACCGACGACGGCCTGGTCCGCGCCCGCGCCGACCTCGCCGACCAGCACCGCAGGCTCCGGCGCCTGGAGGAGTCGGGCGTCCCGGTCGACGTGACCGGCTCGGACCAGCGCGTCGACGCCCTCGCCGAGCGGATGGACGGGCTGACCGGCGCGCTGGAGAAGGTGCTCGACCGGATGGACGCGATGGAAGCGCGCCAGCCGGACCGCGACCTCGAAGCCGGTGTCCGCAGCGCGGCGGGTGACGCGGCCAGCGCGCTGCAGCGCACCGACGTGCTGCAGCGGATCCTGCTGCGCGAGCACGAACGCGCCACCGGCAGCGGGGACGGCACGACCACGCCGGTGCTCTGCGACGCGGGCCTGATGCGCCTGCCCGCCGACGACCCGCTGATGCTGCCGTGGCTGTCGTCGAACCCGGCTTGGGACGCGGAGGTCTCCGCGCTCATCGACTCGCTGCTGGAACCCGATGGGGTGTTCCTCGACGTCGGAGCCTACGTCGGCTACCAGACCGTTCGGGTGCTCAGCAGGCTCGGCAACAGCGGGGCGGTCGTCGCGGTGGAGCCCAGCGCCCAGGCCCGCGCGCTGCTCAAGCACAACGTCGAGATGAACGTCCCGTCGGCGTGGGCGCACCGCTTGCTCCTCATCGAGGGCGCGGCCTGGGACGGCCCGGGTGAGCTGGTCGCCGAGCCCGCACTCGCCGGCGGCGTGTCGGTCGAGCCGATCGCGGCCGAGGGCGAAGAACAACCGCAGGAGAAGGTCCCGGCGTTCCGGCTCGACAAGGAGCTGGAGAACCACGCCTCGCTGGAGGACCTCAAGCTCTCGGTCGTGCACGTCGACGTCGGGGGCCGGGTGCACCGGGTTCTCGGCGGCCTGGTCCGGATGCTGCGCCGCGATCGTCCCTCGATCGTGTGCTCGTTCACACCGGACGCGATCAGCGCCCTGGGCGATGATCCGGCCGCTGCTCTCCGTGAGTTCGGCACGTGGGGGTACGAGCTCGTCCCGGTCGGCCGCAACCGCCCGGTCGAGGCCTCTGACCTGCTGGAAGCCGTCAAGTCGGCGGGCAGCGGCAGCACCGTGCGGCTCTGGCTGCGGCCCAAGCAGAAGTGATCGACACTGCGCCGAACGGGTGGCGTCAAGGCCTGAGCAGGCGATTTGACTTTGACGCAGAGTGTGCGTAACTTTCTCTTCGTCGCACGGAAAGCCGAACGACGCGAAGCACTCGCGGCGAACGGCACCGGGAGCGCCGCGAAGCGCCGGACTTCGGTTCGGACCACCGCGACAGCGCAGACCGGTTCGGGGCGGGCGGGTTTGACACCGCGAAGCGCACCGGGTAACGTAAGGCGGTCGCTGGAAGTGGCGAGGGCTTCGGTCCTGCTCCAACCGGCAGTTGATAACTCGAATACGGGCTCGCTCTTCCGGCGAGATCGCAAAGGGGACCCCCCTGAAAGCGCCGAAATGAGGGCCTGCTAGAGTAATCAACACAAGAACGAGGAAATGACTCCCCGGATCTTGCGGCCCTGGAATGGGTGGTGAGGGATGGTGTGGGTGTGTTCTTTGAGAACTC
>NZ_JASAOF010000031.1 GCF_029952525.1 Saccharopolyspora ipomoeae | reverse complement strand
ATCACCCATGATCAATGTCCGAAATGTCGGGACAATTATGGCTAAAACTGTCCCCTAGGCGAGTCGAGCTGCCCCGGGCGACCAGGTGCGCGGAGAGGGTGGTGGTGGAGGTCTCCTCGCGGTCGCCGGCGATGCGGTCGAGGAGGAGCCGGGCCGCCAGGGCGCCCATGTCGTAGGCGGGCTGGGCGACCACCGACAGCGGCGGGTCCAGCAGCGTCGTCCACGGTGCGTCGTCGAAGGCGACCACGCCGACGTCGCGGCCCGGCTTGAGGCGCAGCGCCGCCAGGGCCTCCAGCACGCCCACGGCCATCGCGCTGTTGCCGACCAGCAGCGCGTCCGGCGGATCGTCCTGGGCGAGCAGCTCGTGCGCCGCCCGCTGCGCGCCCTCGGCCTTGAAGCTCGCCCGCCGCACCAGCGACGTCGAGCCCGGCAGCTTCGCCGCGCGCAGGCCGTCGCGGTAGCCGGCCAGCCGGTCGTCGGCCGTGGGCACGCCGCTCGGGCCGGTGAGGCAGCCGATGCGGCCGTATCCCTGACCGGACAGGTGCAGCGTCGCGTGCTTGGCGGCGAGCCGGTTGTCGACCAGCACCGTGTCGCTCGGGTGGTCCGGCAGCGGCCGGTCCACCGCCACCACCGGCGTGCTGTGCCGGGCCAGCAGCTCGGCGGTCTCCGCGCTGCCCGTGGGCGAGAGCAGCACCCCGGCCACGCGCTCCTGCAAGGCCACGTCGACGTACTCGCGCTCCTTGTCGGCGGCGTCGTCGGAGTTGCACAGCACCAGCGAGTACCCGGCCTCGTGCGCGACGTCCTCCACGCCGCGGGCGATCGCGGTGAAGAACGGGTTCTCCACGTCGGAGATGATCAGCGCGAGCACCGCCGTCTCCTGCTTGCGCAGGTTGCGGGCCGGTCCGTTGGGCCGGTAGCCGAGCGCCTCGGCGGCGGCGAGCACGCGCGCGGCCAGCTCGGGGTCCACGGTCGCCTTGCCGTTGAGCGCGCGTGAGACGGTCGCCGTGGACACCCCGGCGCGGTTCGCCACGTCGCTGATGGTCGCCACGGCATTCCTCCCTCACCGCTGGGCGAGTGACGGTGGGCCACCCGTCTTGACAGCCCGCATCACGCAAGAATAGCGTCCGAGAAAACGATTGCTCACGTTGGTTCGCAAGGTTTTCGAAGTGGATCGACCGGGCATCTGCGCACCGCCGGTTCTGCAGCAGTCAACGCCGCCTGTGAAGCGAACTTGGAGGAACTGTGGCTCGCATCGGTGTCGTCAGCATCTCTGACGGGCGTGGTCACGTGCACGCCCGCAACGCGGACTTCATCCAGTCCAAACAGGACGCTCTGGTGGCCTCGCTGCGCGCGGCCGGGCACGAGGTCGTCGTCGGCGCCGACCTGGTCGCCACCAACTCCCTGGCCGTCTCCGTCGCTCGCGAGGTCGCCGCGGCCGACGTCGACGTCACCGTCTTCTACTACGCCGTCTGGTCGTTCCCGCACTTCACGATGCTGGCCGCGGACGCCACCCGCAGCCCGCTCGTGCTCGTGGCCAGCACCGATCCCACCGAGCCCGGCCTGGTCGGCATGCTCGCCGCCGGGGGAGCGCTGGACCAGATCGGCCGCACCCACGCCCGGGCCTGGGGCGCCCCGGACGACGCCGAGCTGGCCGCCAAGATCGGCGTGCAGGCGCAGGCCTCGGCCGCGGTGAGCTCGCTGCACGGCTCCACCTTCGGCCGCTTCGGCGGACGCCCGATGGGCATGAACACCGCGGTCGCCAACACCGACCAGTGGATGCGCAAGTTCGGCGTCGACGTCGAGGAGATCGACCAGTACGAGCTCGTGCTGCGCGCCGAGCAGGCCGACGGCGCCGAGGCGAAGAAGGCCCGCGAGTGGATCGAGCAGCACGCGGCCGGGGTGCACTACGACGGCGACAAGCTCACCCCCGAGCTGCTGGAACGCCAGATCCGCTCCTACCTGGCGATCCGCGACATCATCGACGAGCGCAACATCGACTTCTCGGGCATCAAGGCCCAGCCGGAGCTGACCGAGAACTTCGCGACGATGGACGTCACCGAGGCGTTCCTCAACGACCCCTACGACTGGAACGGCCCCAAGCAGCCGCACGTGTGCGCCACCGAGGCCGACATGGACGGCGCGCTGACGATGCAGCTGTTCAAGGCCGTCTCCGGCACCCCGGTGCTGTTCGCCGACGTCCGGCACTACCACGCCGACCGGGACATCTGGGACCTGTGCAACTCCGGCCAGCACGCCACCTGGTACGCCGCGCGCAGCGACGACCCGGCCGAGAACCTCGCGAAGGTCAACTTCTACCCGGAGGTGTTCTTCTTCCCGGCCGGTGGCGCCTCGGTGCAGCACATCGCCGCCCCCGGCGAGATGACGCTCGGCCGGTTGACCAGGGAGAACGGCGAGTACCGGCTGCAGATGATGCTGGGCGAGTTCGAGAACTACGACGAGGCGACCAACAAGGCGCTGGTCGACCAGTCGACGCCGGAGTGGCCGCACGCGTTCGCGCGGCTGGACGCGCCGGGGGAGGTGTTCCTGTCGAAGTTCGGGGCGAACCACATCCACGCCGTGCCCGGTGATCACCGGGCCGCGCTGCGGGCCGTGGCCGAGCAGCTGGACGTTCGCCTGGACGAGTGGAGCCGGGGGTCGGGGTCGTGAGTGCTGAAGCCGGTGCCGACCGGCTTCAGCACTCACAGGTCGTGCTGCTCGGCATCGACATCGGCACCTCCAGCTCGAAGGGGGTGCTGGTCGACGCCTCGGGCACGATCCTGGCGAGGGCGAGCCGGCCGCACCAGACCTCGCACCCGCACCCGGGTTGGGTGGAGCACGACGCGGAAGCCGTGTGGTGGGCGGATTTCCTGGAGCTGACCCGGGAACTGCTGCCCGCCGCCGAGGGCTACGAGCTCGCCGGGCTGGGCGTGAGCGGCATCGGTCCGGTGCTGCTCCCGGCCGACGGCAGCGGTAAACCGCTGCGCCCGGCGATCCTCTACGGCGTCGACACCCGCGCGACCGAGGAGATCGACGAGCTCACCGCCGAGCTCGGTGCCGACGAGATCCTGCGGCGCGGTGGTTCGGCGCTGTCCAGCCAGGCCGTCGGGCCGAAGATCCGGTGGCTGGCCAAGCACGAGCCGGAGGTCTACCGGCGCACCGAGATGCTGCTGATGTGCAGCTCCTACCTGGTGCACCGGCTGACCGGGGAGTACGTGCTCGACCACCACTCGGCCAGCCAGTGCGACCCGATCTACGACCTGCCCGCCCGGGACTGGTCGGCCGAGTGGGCCGCTCGGGTCGCGCCCGGCCTGCCGCTGCCGGAGCTGGCCTGGCCGACCGAGGTAGTCGGCCGCGTCGGCGCCGAGGCCGCCGCGGAAACCGGTCTGCCGGAAGGACTTCCGGTCACAGCGGGCACGGTCGACGCGTGGGCGGAGGCGACCAGCGTCGGCGTGCGGAGCCCGGGCGACGTGATGCTGATGTACGGGACGACGATGTTCTTCGTCGAGGTGCTCGACGAGGTCACCCCGCACCCGGCGCTGTGGGGCACCTGCGGCGCGTTCCCGGACACCTACACGCTGGCGGCGGGGATGGCGACCTCGGGCGCGGTCACCGACTGGCTGCGCGGGCTCGTCGACGGCGACTTCGCGCAGCTGGTCTCGGAGGCCTCGGCGGTTCCGGCCGGGTCGCGGGGATTGCTGCTGCTGCCGTACTTCGCGGGTGAGCGCACGCCGATCTTCGACCCGTCGGCGCGCGGTGTGCTGGCGGGTCTGACGCTGGAGCACGGTCGGGCCGAGCTCTACCGCGCGGCCCTGGAAGGCATCTCGTTCGGGGTCCGCCACAACCTGGAGGCGATGGGCCGGGCGGGCGGCTCGGCCCGCCGCCTGGTCGCCGTCGGCGGCGGCACCCAAGGCGGCCTTTGGACCCAGATCGTCTCGGACATCACCGGTCAGCAGCAGCAGATCCCGGCCGAAACGGTGGGCGCGGCCTACGGAAACGCACTCCTCGCGGGCATCGGCACGAACACGGCCATCACCCCCGACGCCTGGAACCCGATCACCACCACGATCCACCCCGACCAGGCCAACGCGGACCGCTACGACGCCTACTACCGCCACTACCGCGACCTCTACGAGTCCACTTCCCGCATCGCCCACTTCCTCGCCGAGGAACAACACGCCGCCGACCGCACCTCCTGACCCCTCGGGTCGAGAACCGCTGTTCTCGTCGGTCGAAAACCCCGGTTTTCGCGTTCACGGGTGGTAGTCGCGCGACCTTGTTAGGCTCACTCGTCCGAGTGGCTGGTGCGAGGTCGTGGGAGGTCGTGGTGGCGCGGCGTGTTCTCGCGGCCGGGTTGGCGCTGCTGGCGGTGGTGATCGCCGGGTGTTCGCGGTCCGAGGCCGGTGTGGTGCCCGCTGAGCCGGTGCCGGATCTAGGGGCCCAGCAGGTCTTCCGGCACCAGGTGTACGCCCAGCGGGAGACCGGGGCGTTGCGGCTGGACCTGTTCCTGCCCCGGCGCGGAGCGGAGGCGACTCCGCTGGTCGTGTACGTGCACGGCGGCGGTTGGGACGCGGGGGAGCGGACGCTCGACGTCGACCCGGGTGCGCCGGAAGCTCGTGCGGCGCAGCGGTTGTTGGAGCGCGGGTACGCGGTGGCGACGGTGGACTACCGGCTGACCGGGGTGGCGCGCTCGCCCGCGCAGGTCGTCGACGTCGCCGACGCGGTGCGGTGGTTGCAGCAGAACTCCGCGCGGTGGGGCCTGGACGCCGATCGGGTCGGGCTCTGGGGCGCTTCGGCGGGCGGGCACCTGGTCTCGCAGCTCGGGGCGGTCGCCGGGGATCCGGCGAAGCCGGGTGGCGGGCTCACCGGGATCAGGGCGGTCGTGGACTGGTTCGGTCCCAGCGACCTCAGCGCCGAAGCGCAGCACGAGCACCCGCAGCTGCAGGACTACGCGCGGCGGGCCATCACGGGGTTGCTGGGCTGCATGCCGGTCGACTGCCCGGACGTGGCCGACGCCGCGAGCCCGGCTCGCAACCTCTCCGGTGATGAGCCGCCGTTCCTCATCCAGCAGGGGACGGCGGATTCGCTGGTGCCCCTGGACCAGAGCCTCGACTTCGCGGCCGCCCTGCGCAGCCGGGGCGTGACCGCCGAGATGCATCCGTACCAGGGCCTCGACCACGGCTTCGGGAAAGGACCCCAGACGTCGCTCATCGTGGACGCCCTCGACGTCTTCGTGCGCGCGCACGTGTGAGTCCGGGGACAGTTTTAGCCATAACTGCCCATGATCAATGTCCGAAATGTCGGGACAATTATGGCTAAAACTGTCCGCGGCCCGGGAGGGCACGCCACGGGAGGACGGCTCAGTTCCGGGTGGGGTCGGAGGGGTCGGTTCCGTTGAGGGAGGCGTCTTCTTCGCGGCGGAGTTCGGGGAGCTCACCGGAGGAGGCGGTCTCCGCCAGGGGCTGGACCGCGTTGCGGAAGGTCTCCAGGGCGTCGAGCTCGCGGCGGCGGGCCGAGACGAAGCGCTGCAGGTGGGTGCTGGAGAGGTTGACCGCCTCGACGGCGTTGCCCGCCGCGCGCTGCGAGCGCACCGCCTGCGCGCGGACCTGCTCGATGTCCGCGGCCAACGTGCGCTCGGTCGAGGCGAACATCGCCGCCGACGCCAGCACCGCGAAACCCGTCGGCCCGCACAGGAACACCCGCTTGCCGAGCAGCCACGACAGCAGCTGCGGGTCGGCGTCGAGCGCGGCGATCACCGCGGCGTCGGAGGGCACGAACATGATCGAGCCGTAGATCGCGTCCGCCCAGCGCTGGTAGCCCTTCCCCGCCAGCTCGGTCGCGCGGGAGCGGATGTTGCGGACGTGCACCCGCAGCGCGTCGGCGCGCTCCTCGGCGTCGTCGGTCTCCATCGCCTCGGCCCACACCGCGAGGCTCGCCTTGGAATCGACCGGAACCTGCCGTCCGCCACCGACTTCGAGCACCATGTCGGGCCGGGCCGCGCCGCCGCCGGCGAGGTCGGTCTGCAGCGTGAAGTGGATGCCCTCGCGCAGGCCCAGCGACCGGGCCGTCTCGACCAGCACCTGCTCGCCGAGCTCACCGCGACCGGTGATGGAGGCGAACGCGACCTCGTAGCGCCGCAGCGCCGCCTGCTGAGCGGTGCTGCGCGCGCGTTCGGCCTCGACCATGCGCAGCGCGTCGTCCGCCCGCCGGGCGCTGTCGCCGTACAACCGCCAGATCAGCAGCAGCGCCGCCGCGACCAGCAGGATCAGCACGACGACGAACCCGACCAGCACCCCAGTCCCCACACGACCTCCATCCGCGAGACGGTCCGACCATCATCCAAGACGGCCCCGACAAGATCACCTCAGGCGCGCGGGGTTTCGAACCACCCGGCGGGGTGGAGTGTGATCGCGCGTGGTGAACACCGGATCACGCTGCGGTGCGACACGCCGAGCTGCCCTGGGGGGTGAACCGGGGTGATCGGGCCGCCGCTAGCTTTGTGGTCATGCGGGTACTGCACACCTCGGATTGGCACGTGGGGCGGACGTTCCACGGCCGTGACCTGCTCGGAGATCAAGAAGCCGTGCTCGGCGGACTTGCCGAGCTGGTGACCGAGGAGCAGGTCGACGTCGTGGTGGTCGCCGGTGATCTCTACGACCGCGCGGTGCCCTCCGGCGAGGCGGTGCAGACCTGCGTGCGCGTGCTCTCCCGCATCCGCGAGGCCGGCGCCCAGCTGGTGATCACCTCCGGCAACCACGACTCCGCGCCGCGCGTCGGCGCGTTCGCCGACTTCGCCGCCGCTGGTGGGCTGCACCTGCGCACCCGCATCGACGCGCTGCACGAACCGGTGCTGCTCGGCGACGAGCACGGACCGGTCGCCTTCTACGGCATCCCGTACCTCGAACCCGATCCCGCCAAGCACGCGCTGAAGGCCCTCGCGGACGTGCCCGGGGCGAGCGAGGAGATCGGAAGTCGCGGCCACACAGCGGTTCTCAGCGAGGCGATGAACCGCATCCGCGCCGACCTAGGCGACCGTCCACGAGGGACTCGATCGGTGGTGCTCGCGCACGCCTTCGTCACCGGAGGTGAGGGCAGCGAGTCCGAGCGCACCATCGCCGTCGGCGGTGTCGAGCAGGTGCCCGGCGCGGTCTTCGACGGCGTCGACTACGTCGCGCTCGGCCACCTGCACGGCCCGCAGACCCTCGCCGAGCACCTGCGCTACTCCGGGAGCCCGCTGGCCTACTCGTTCTCCGAGGCCGCGCACCGCAAATCGGTGTGGCTGGTCGACCTCGACGCCGACGGCCTCGCCGAGGTGCGGCGCCGCGAGCTGCCCGTGCCCCGGGAGCTGGCCACCATCGAGGGCGAGCTCGACGAGCTCCTGGAAGACCCCGAGCACGCCGCCGCCGAGGACTGCTACGTCTCGGCGACCCTGACCGACGAGGTCCGCCCGCTGGAGGCCATGCGCCGCCTGCAGGAGCGGTTCCCGCACGCGGTGCACCTGGAGTGGCGCCCGGCCACCGGCAAGGCCACCGCGCCGCTGCGCTACGCCGAGATCGTGCGGGGTCGCGACGACAACTCGCTGGCCGCCCGGTTCGTCGAGGACTGCCGGGGCGCCGAACCCACCGATTCCGAACGCGCGCTGCTCGACGAGGCGCTGCACGCGGTCACCGCGGCCGAGGGGGCCGAATGAGGCTGCACAGCCTGGAAGTCACCGCCTTCGGGCCCTACAACGACCACCAGGTCGTGGACTTCGACCAGCTCGGCGCCGACGGCCTGTTCCTGCTGCACGGCGACACCGGAGCGGGCAAGACCACGCTGCTCGACGCGATCGCCTTCGCCCTCTACGGCTCGGTCCCGGGCGCGCGCAACGACGCCAAGCGGCTGCGCTGCGACACCGCCGCCGACGAGGTCAACACCAGCGTCGTGCTGGAGCTGACGATCCAGGGCCAGCGGCTGCGGCTGGAGCGCAGCCCCGAGTACCAGCGCCCGAAGAAGCGCGGCGACGGCTACACCACCCAGCAGGCCAAGGCATCGCTGACCTGGGTCGCGACCACGCCCGACGGCCAGTCGCCGGAGCCGCTGACCCGCATCGACGAGGTCGGCCGCACGGTGCAGCGGCTGCTGGGGATGAGCGTCGACCAGTTCTTCCAGGTCGTGATGCTGCCGCAGGGCGAGTTCGCGAAGTTCCTGCGAGCCGACACCGGGGAGCGGGAGAAGCTGCTGGAGCGGCTGTTCGGCACCGAGCGGTTCGGCGAGGTCGAGCGCTGGTTCGTCGACCGCCGTCGCGAGCGCGGGCGCGCGGTGGAGGAGCAGTCGCAGCAGGTGCGGGAGCTCAACGCGCGCATCTCCCAGGTCTCCGGCGTCGAGCAGGTTTCCGAGGTCGGCGAGGCGAACTGGCTGGAGGACGTCGAGAAGCAGGCGCTGCGCGACCTGGAGAACACCCGCGCCGAGCTCACCCGCCTGCGCCGGGAGCGCGACCAGGCCGAGGCGGTGCGCACCGAGCGCCTGGAGCTGGCGGACAAGGTCCGCCGCGTCCGCCAGGCCAACGCGACGCTCGCCGACATCGACGCGAAGCGCTCCGAGCACGAGGCCTGGCGCGCCGAACGCGCCGCTGCGACCCGCGCGATCCCGGTCGTCTCGGCCCGCCGGGCCGCCGACCGCGCCGAGCAGGAACGCGACCGGGCTCAGGCCGAGGTCGTCACCTGGGCCTCGCGCTGCGAGGTCGAACCCGAGGCGCCGCTGGAGGACCTGCGCGCCCGCGCGAACTCCGAGCGCGAGCGGGCGGGAGCGCTCGGCCAGCTGATTCCCGAGGCGCAGCAGCAGGAATCCAACCGCCGCAAGCTCGCCGAGCTCGCCGACCGGATCGCCGCCGACGAGAAGCGGGAGTCCGAGCTCGTCGCCCAGCGAGACGGCCTGCCCGACCGCATCACCGCCGCCCGGACCCGCGTCGAGGAGGCCAAGCACGCCGAGCTGCGGCTGGAGACCGTGCGCAGCCGGGGCACCGAGGTCGCCGCGCTGCTGGCGACCGCGCGCGAGATCCCCGGTGCGCAGCGGGAACTCGACACCGCGCGGGCCCGCGCGCAGCAGGCCGTCGACGCCCACCAGCAGGCCCGGGACGTGCTGCAGGACCTGCGCTCCCGGCGGCTGGCGGGCATGGCCGCCGAGCTCGCCGCACGGCTCGCCGACGGCGAACCGTGCCCGGTCTGCGGTTCCGCCGAGCACCCCGCGCCCGGCCTGCCCGTCGACGACCAGGTGCGCGCCGAGGACGAGGAGGCCGCCCAGACCGCCGAGCAGCGCGCCCAGGCCGAGCGGGAACGCGCCACCACCGCCGCCCAGCAGGCCGAGCAGCAGCTCGCCAACCTGGGTGAACGCCTCGGCGAGCACACCGAACCCGCGCTCGCCGAGGAGCTCGACGAGCTGCGGGCCGAGCGGAAGCGGCTCGACGAGACCGCCGCCGCTCTCGCCCAGCGCGAGGCCGAGCTGGCGAAGCTGGAGGCCGCCACCGACGAGCTCGGTGAGCAGATCTCCGCGCTGCGCAGCGGAATCGCGGCGGCGCGCAGCGAGAACACCGCGCTCACCGCCTCGATCGACGAGCGCGAGGCCCGGTTGCGGGACGGGCGAGGTGATTTCGACAGCATCGCCGACCGCCGCGCGCACCTGCTCGACGTCGCCGACCGGCTGGAGCGGCTCGTCGCCGCCCGCACCGCCCGCGACGACGCGCAGCAGCGCCTGACCGAGGCCCGCGCGGCGCTCGCCGAGGCCGCCACCGCAGCGGGTTTCGCCGACACCGACGAGGCCCTGGCCGCCGAGCGCGACGAGCGGCGGCTGGCCGAGCTGGAGGATTCGCTCGCCGAGGTCGACCGCCGCGCGGCCGGTGCCCGCGAGGCGCTGGCCGGCGCGGACCTGTTCGGCGTCGACCCGGACACCGAGGTCGGCCTGGAGCAGGCGGTGGAGGCCGCGACCACGGCCACCGAGGCCGCCGAGCGCGCCGCGGCCGTCGCGCACGGCGCCGAGCAGCGCCACGGCGAGCTCGCCGACCTGGGCGAACGGCTCCGGGCGGCGTGGGCGGAGCTGGGCCCGGCGATGGCCGAGCACGCCGAGCTGGAGGCGCTGGCCGACGTCGTCAACGGGCGCGGCCAGAACGCCCGCAAGATGTCGCTGCGCGCCTACGTCCTGGCGGCCCGGCTGGAGGAGGTCGCGATCGCGGCCACCCGCCGCCTGCAGCGGATGAGCGACGGGCGCTACTCGTTCGTGCACTCCGATGCCGCGGGCGCTCGCGGCACCCGCGGCGGCCTGGGCCTGGACGTCCTCGACGACTACTCCGGCAAGGTCCGCCCGGCCAAGACGCTCTCCGGCGGCGAGTCGTTCCTGGCCTCGCTGTCACTGGCCCTGGGCCTGGCCGACGTGGTCGCCGCCGAGACCGGTGGCGCGCTGCTGGACACGCTGTTCATCGACGAGGGCTTCGGCACCCTCGACGCCGACACGCTGGACCTGGTCATGGACACCCTCGACGAGCTCCGCGCGGGTGGCCGCGTCGTCGGCCTGGTCTCGCACGTCGAGGAGATGCGCCAGCGCATCGCGGTCCGCCTCCGGGTCCGCAAGTCCCGCCACGGCTCCACCCTCGAACTCGCCACCTCCTGACCGCGCCGGGTCCCCGATTTCAATGGAAATCAGGTCCCCGACGTCCATTGAAATCGCGTCCCCGGCGCACCCACCGGGCTAATGCCGCAGCTTTCGTCGTGTCGAAACCCCGGTTCTCGTGCGATGAGAACCGGGGTTTTCGGCGTTGTTGGGCGGGTCAGGTGTTGGTGCGTTCGTGGTGGAGGAGCCACTTCTTGCGGTCGGGGCCCCAGCGGAACTCGCCGACCGAGCCGTCGCTGCGGACGATGCGGTGGCAGGGGACGAACAGGGCGACCGCGTTGCGGGAGCACGCCGATGCGGCGGCGCGGACCGCGCGGGGTTTGCCGGTGAGCGCGGCGAACTCGGCGTAGCTGGTGAGCTTCCCGGGCTCGACGGTGCGCAGCACCTTCCAGGCGTGCTGCAGGTACGGCCCGGAGCTCTGGCTGACCGGGATGTCGTCGATCGCCTCCAGATCGCCCTCGTGGTAGGCCACGACGGCCTTGGTGACCGGGCCGAGATCGGCGGCCTCCACGAGGGTTTCGAACATCAGCGCCGGCGCCACCTGGGGCAGCAGGTCGTCGGTGAAGGCCGTCCAGCCGGAGGCGAGCACGACGCCGTCGGCGTCGACCACCGCGCAGAACGGACCCGCCGGAGTGTCCACAGTGGACCACTTGATCACGATTTCTCCCAGTGTTCGAAGGATTTCTGCCGCGTCACGTCGTCGGGCCCCCAGGCGGCCCGCTGCTCGCGGTCTCCCACAGCAGCACTCCGGCGTAGGAGCGCCACGGGCTCCAGCGCTGGGCGTGCGCTTGCAGAGCGGTGGGTTCTTCGGGGATTCCTAGCAGTCCCGCACCTCGCCTCAGGGCGAAATCACCGGAAAGCAGCACATCGGGCGCCCCGAGCACCCGCATCGCCACGTACCCCGAGGTCCACGGCCCGACGCCCCGGATGCGCTCCAGGTCGGCGCGCAGCTCGGCCTCGTCGCGCCCGGCGTGCAGCGCGAGCCGCCCTTCGGCGACCGCGACCGCCAGGTCCCGCACCGTCTCGGCCCGCCGCCGAGGTCCCGGCAGCGCCGAGACCGCGTGCTCGGCGAGCGCCTCGGCGGTGGGGAACAGCCTGGTCACGCCCCCTTCCGGGTGCGCCAGTTCCGAGCCGAGCTCGGCGACGAGCCCTTCGGCGGTGGTCCGCGCGGACGCGACCGAGACCTGCTGGCCGAGCACCGCCCGGACCGCGATCTCCAGCCCGTCCACGGCGCCCGGCACCCGCACGCCGGGGGAGCGCGCGACCGCGCCCCGCAGCACCGGGTCGGCTCCGAGCGCCTCGCCGATCGCGATCGGGTCGGCGTCGAGGTCGAGCAGTCGCCGCAACCGGGCCACCGCGCTGCCGAGATCCCGCAGATCGCTGAGCCGCAGCGTGCACGCGAAGTGCGTGTCCGCAGGTCGCAGCGTCGCGACGGCGGTGCCGTGCGGCAGCCGCAGCGACCGCGCGTAGGAGCCGTCGCGGCACTCCTCGATCCCGGCCAGCGCCCGCCGCCGCAGGAACCGCAGCGCCCCGGCCGTGTCGCAGGGCGCGCGGAACGGCAACCGCAGCGGCACCGTCCCGGCACCGCCGGGCGCGCCGCGCCGCTGTCCGCGCAGGTCGGTGGGGGTGCGACCGAAGATCTCACGCATCGTGTCGTTGAACTGCCGCAGGCTCGCGAACCCGGCCGCGAAGGCGACGTCGCTGAACGGGATGTCGGTGGTCTCGATGAGCACCCGGGCCGAGTGCGCCCGGTTGGCGCGGGCCAGGCCGAGCGGTCCGGCGCCGAGCTCGGTGGTGAGCACCCTGGTCAGGTGCCGCTCGGAGTACCCGAGCGCTTCGGCGAGGCCCCGCACCCCGCAGCGGTCGACGACGCCGTCGCCGATCAGCCGCATCGCCCGCCCGGCGAGGTCGGCCCGCAGGTCCCACTCGGGGGAGCCGGGCACGGCGTCGGGCAGGCAGCGGCGGCAGGCGCGGTACCCGGCGGCCTGCGCGGCGGCGGCCGTCGGGTAGAACTCGCTGTTGTCGCGCTTGGGCGTGCGCGCCGGGCAGGACGGTCGGCAGTAGATGCCGGTCGATCGCACGGCGTGGATGAAGGTGCCGTCGAACCGCGCGTCGCGCGCGGCCACGGCCCTGAGCGCTTCCTCTGTTCCCACCAGCACGACCTCGATGTTCCCAGCGCTGGGAAGCCGGCACTGGCGGGAATCGGACATGGCGGGGGCGACCGGGCCCGATGGTCTCGGGGAGGAACGCCTAGACTCCCCAGGCGTGAGTCTCACCCTCGGAATCGTCGGTCTGCCCAACGTCGGCAAGTCCACCCTGTTCAACGCGCTGACCAGCAACGACGCGCTCGCGGCGAACTACCCGTTCGCCACGATCGAGCCCAACGTCGGCGTGGTGCCGCTGCCGGACGTCCGGCTGGACAAGCTCGCCGAGGTGTTCAGCTCGGCGAAGACCGTGCCCGCCACCGTGTCGTTCGTCGACATCGCGGGCCTGGTCAAGGGTGCTTCCGAGGGGCAGGGCCTGGGCAACAAGTTCCTCGCCAACATCCGCGAGGCCGACGCGATCTGCCAGGTCATCCGCGTCTTCGACGACCCGGACGTGGTGCACGTCGACGGCCGGGTGGACCCGTCGGGCGACATCGAGACGATCAACACCGAGCTGATCCTCGCCGACCTGCAGACCTTGGAGAAGGCGCTGCCGCGGCTGGAGAAGGAAGCCCGGACGAACAAGGACAAGCGCCCGGCGCTGGAGGCCGTGAAGAAGGCCCAGACGATCCTGGAGGACGGCAAGACGCTGTTCGCGGCCGGGATCGGCAAGGACGACCCGGACCTGCGCGAGCTCAACCTGCTCACGACCAAGCCGTTCCTGTACGTGTTCAACGCGGACGAGGGCGTGCTGGCCGAGGAGTCCAAGCAGAAGGAGCTGCGCGACCTGGTGGCCCCGGCCGACGCGGTGTTCCTGGACGCCAAGGTGGAGGCCGAGCTCAAGGAGCTCGACGAGGAGTCCCAGCGCGAGCTGCTGGAGAGCATCGGTCAGGAGGAGCCGGGCCTCAACGCCCTGGCCCGCGCCGGCTTCCACACCCTGGGCCTGCAGACCTACCTGACGGCGGGCCCGAAGGAGGCCCGCGCCTGGACGATCCCGCAGGGCGCCACCGCCCCGCAGGCCGCGGGCGTCATCCACACCGACTTCGAGCGCGGCTTCATCAAGGCCGAGGTCGTCTCCTACGACGACCTCATGGCCGCGGGCACGATGGCCGAGGCCAAGTCCGCGGGCAAGGTCCGCATGGAGGGCAAGGACTACATCATGACCGACGGAGACGTGGTGGAGTTCCGCTTCAACGTCTGATCGCGCGTCGAGGACCCCGGACTTTCTTCTTCGAGAGTCCGGGGTTTTCTCATGTTCGGCCCTGGGCTTCTTCGCGATGTCGCTCCCGGGCGTGAAGTGTTCTGCTCGATGAGCCGATAGAAGCGGGCTCCGATGGTCGGGCGGGTGGTGGGGTCGGCGGGTGAGTGTGGTGTCCGAAGGGAGTGGCCGTGATCGAGGTTCTGAACAGGCTCGTCGATGCGATCGAGGAGCGGCTCGGGGGCGAGATCGACGTCGACGGGCTTGCCGCCTCGATGGGGACCACGGGGTATCACGCGCGGCGGATGTTCTCGTCGTTGGCCGGGATGCCGGTGTCGGAGTACGTGCGTCGCCGGCGGATGACCGTCGCGGCTGCAGAGGTGATCGGCGGTGCGGATCTCCTGACGATCGCCGTGCGCTACGGGTACTCCTCCGTCGAGGCGTTCGGGCGCGCGTTCCGGTCCGTGCACGGCGTGAGCCACGGAGACGTGCGCCGTGACGGCGGCCCCCTTCGGACCCAACCCACCATCAGGTTCCGCCTGACCGTCGAAGGGAACACCGCCATGGACGCACGCATCGTCGAGCGCCCCACCGTCCGCCTGATCGGGCACGCGGCCCGCGTGCCGTTGATCTACGAGGGCATCAACCCCCACATCCAGCAGCACATCACCTCGTTGCCCGCCGGGGAGCACGAGCGCCTCGAAGGGCTCAGCAGCGCCGAACCGAGCGGGTTGCTGCAGGTCAGCGCCGATGTCGACCCCGACTGCACCGAGGGCAGCGAGCTGACCTACCTGCACGGCGTCGCGGTCGGTGCCGATTCCGACGTTCCCGCCGACCTCGACGTGATCGAGGTGGCCGCCGGGGCGTGGGTCGTGTTCCGCACGTCGGGACCGCACCCGGCGGCGCTCCAGAACGCCTACGCGGCCTCGGCGGCCGAGTGGTTCCCGTCGAACCCGTGGCGGCTGCGGCCGGGCCCGTCGATCGTCGCGATCCGCGACCACGCCGAGGACTTCAGCACCGCCACCTGCGAGCTGTGGTTCCCGGTCGAGCGGGGCTGACGCGGCACGTCAGGTGAGCCCGGAGCTCAGCAGCTCGTCGAGGGGGACGGGTTTGCTGAGGTAGTAGCCCTGGGCGTGGTCGCAGCCGATGTCGCGGAGCAGGTCGAGCTGCCGGGCGGTCTCGACGCCTTCGGCGACGACGTCGAGGCCGATCGCGTGGGCCATCGTGATGATGCTGGAGACGATGACCCGGAGCTCCGCGGACTCGGGCAGGTCGGTGATGAACGACCGGTCGATCTTGAGGGTGTCCAGCGGGAGCCGCCGCAGCTGCGCCAACGACGAGTAGCCGGTGCCGAAGTCGTCGATCGCGAGGAAAACGCCCAGCTCGCGAAGGCCGTTCAGGACGCGGGCCGCCGCCGTCGGGTCGCGCATGATCGCCTCCTCGGTGACCTCCAGGCACAGGTTCTCGGCGGGCAGGCCCGAGTCGGACAGGGTGCGCTGCACCAGCGCGTGCAGACCGGGGTCGTCGAGCTGGCGCGGCGAGAGGTTCGCGTTGAGCACCACGTCGAGCCCGGGACGCTCCGCGCCGATCTGGCCGGTCGCGGTGCGCAGCATGTGCGCGCCGATGCGGTTGATCAGGTCGCTCCCCTCGGCGATCGGGATGAACTCGCCGGGGGAGACCGCGCCGTGGACGGGGTGCTGCCACCGCAGCAGCCCCTCCACGGCCACCAAGCGGCCGGTGCCCAGCTCGGCCACCGGCTGGTAGGCCACCCACAGCTCGTCCACCCGCGCCGCGTGGCGGAGGTCCTGCTCCAGGTCCATGTGGCGCTGCACCCGCTCGCGCAGCGCCACGTCGAAGAACGCGTGGCACCCGCCGCCACGGGATTTCGCCTGGTACATGGCCACATCGGCGTCCCGCAGCAGGTCCTGGCCGGCGCGCTCGTCGCCGGGGCCGAACACGACGATGCCGACGCTGCCGGTCACGTGCAGCAGCCTGCCCTGCGCCCGCAGCGGTTCGGCGACGGCGCCGAGCATCCGGGCGCAGCGGTCGCCGAGCTCCTCGTGGCCGCTGAGATCGCGGGCGAGGACCACGAACTCGTCACCGCCGAGCCGCCCCACCAGGTCGCCGGGGGGAGTGGCGTGCACCAGCTGCCGCCCGACGTGCTTGAGCACGTCATCGCCGACGCTGTGGCCCAGGGAGTCGTTGATGAGCTTGAAGTTGTCCAGGTCGAGGAACAGCACCGCCGTCGGCCGGTCCTGGCTGCGCGCCTGCTCCAGGTGCTGGAGCACCAGGGTTCGGTTGGCCAGGCCGGTCAGCGGGTCGTGCGCCGCCTCGTGCTCCAAGCGGGCCCGGGCGGCGCGCTGCTCGGTGATGTCGGTGAACGACATGACGACCTTGGTGCGCATGCCCTCCGCCGTGGTCAGCGCGCGCGAGGTGAGCGCCAGCCACACGCTGCGGCCGTCCTTGCGCTCCAGGCGCAGGACCTTGGAGTTCACGTACATCGGGTTGAGGTCCCGCGGCGCCGTCATCTTCCCGAACTCGTCGAACACGCGCCACGCCGTGACCGGCGTGCCCACGATCTCCGGCCCGGGCACCCCGAGGATGCGCTGGGCGGCCGGATTCGCCGACTCGATGAGCCGGTCGGGCCCGACCACGACGACGCCCTCGTCGAGCGCGTCGACCACCGTCGCGTAGTCCTGCTCCGCGCGGTGGCGCTCGGCCTTCTCGTGCCGGGCGAGTTCCTCCTGCATCCGCGCGATGTGCCGGGTCTCGTCGAGGATGCGCCTGCGCATCGACTCCACGGCCCGCGCCACCGTCGCCAGCTCCGGTGGCCCGTCCGCCTCGACAGGCCGGTCGAGGTTCCCCCGCGACACCCCGTTGACGTCCGACAGGAGCGCGCGCAAGGGGCGGTTGAGGGAGAGGTGGAGCGTGAGGATCGCGCCGAGCGAGGCGATCAGTCCGGCCATGACCAGGGCCAACGTGAGCCAGTTCGCCGCCGCGCGGGCCGCTGCCGCCCGGTCCTCCTCGGACCGGGCGAGCTGGTCGACCCGCTCGTGGAGCTCGTTGAGCCGGTCCCGCAGCTGGTTCGCCAGCTGCACCTCGGAGCGCTGCTCGGCCTGCGACAACGCGGACGGGCCGGGGCCGGAACCCTGGGTCAGCAGCGGGTCCACCGACTGCGCCCGCCACGTCTCCGCCGCCCCGATGACCTGGCCCAACATCTCCTGGACGGCGGCGTCGTCGGCGAGCAGCCGCTGCAGCCGGGCCTCGATGTCGGCGGCGCTGGCCTGGTCGGACTCGTAGGCGCGGAGGAACGCCGGATCGTCGGTCAGCAGGAAAGCTCGCACGCGGCTCTCCTGCTGGGCGTAGGCGGTGATCAGGCCGGCGGTGTCGTTCTGCGCCGGCACGATGCGGCTGATCAGGTACGACGTCGAGTCCTCGACCCGCTGGCGCAGCGCGAACGTGCCACCGGTGATCACGGCGGAGACGATGATCAGCGCTGCGGCGAGCGCGTAGATGCGCCCCAGCAGGGAAAGCCGCCCACGCAGTCGCCAAGCCACCCAGCGAGTATGCGAGACCAACGCCCACAACACTGCTCAGGCGGCTACTTGCGGACGAACGTGCCCCGTCCCTGCGTTCGAATCACGAGCCCGTCGGCTTCGAGCGCTTTGACCGCCTTCACCGCGGTCACAGTGGCCACCTGGTAGATCTCCGCGAGCTCGGTCCCGGAGGGGAGACGGCTGCCGGGCGCGAGCTCTCCGGACTCGACGTCGGCGCGCAGGTCGTCGGCGATCTGCTGCCAGACCGTCACCGGCCCGTCCTTCTCGATCCGTCCAGCACGGCTCTCCCACATGCGGCCAACTGTCTTCTACCGCAGTTCAGCCTGCCGGATGACATAAGACCGCAGTAGACTGCAGTAGTATTTACGCATGGTGGCTCTCGCGATCGGCGGGTGTTCGGTCGAGTTGGAGGTGGTGTTGTTCGATGGTCGGGAGTGGTGGGCGTGCCCGGTCAGCGGCACGGGCTGCGTGCGCGTCCTGGTGGACTTCGGGCCGATGGGGGTCGACGCGCTCGCCCGGCACGTCGAGATCGCGCACCCGCACGTCCTCGCCGCGTGGCGGATCGCGCAGCGCGTCGGGCGGACGTCGGCGGAAGCGCAAGCCGACTGACCCCGTTCTCGGTTGCTCAGAGTGTTGATCAGATCGGACGCGGTGGGATTCCGGTACCGAAAGGGTTCAACCGACGATCACCGGAACCATCCCCACCGGCCCAGAGTCCGGCCTCGCGACG
The DNA here is from genome assembly GCF_029952525.1 of Saccharopolyspora ipomoeae. Classification (GTDB taxonomy): domain Bacteria; phylum Actinomycetota; class Actinomycetes; order Mycobacteriales; family Pseudonocardiaceae; genus Saccharopolyspora; species Saccharopolyspora ipomoeae. The sequence continues at coordinate 48,177 of NZ_JASAOF010000031.1, read as the reverse complement.
TTGATCTGAGGCGCGTTCCCGGCGTCGACCGACCACGAAGGCCGGTCGTGTGGTGGTACGCGAAGTTTTCATGAAAACTTCCCCCACCCCATGCACGGGAGTACGTTTCCCCTGGTCATGGCGGCGTCGGCGAGTCTCGGTTGAAACTTCCGTCCCGTGGGGGTGCGAAGTTTTCATGAAAACTGCGCATACCCCCAAAGCCCTCGGCCTCCTCGCCGAAACCCTCGACGAACCAGTTTTTCGCTGACGCAGCAAGGTGTTTCGGGGCTGAAGGAGATTACTGTCATCGATGGATACTCACTTGCGCGTAGCCGACGCAGTGATCGGCTCGGGCCGTGTGGCTCGCGTTGTGCTCCGTCCGGGCTCGGCGGAATTCAGGGGAGTCGTGGGGTAGGTCTACTCAGCGCGGAGACGTTCTTCGACGCTGCTGGGGCACCCTTGCTGACCTGCATCATCGAGGTACTTCCGATGTTGGGGCGGGTGAGGGTGATGATCGACGGGGACCGGAGGATCGGCAGGCCGATGTGCCGATCGGCGAGTTTCGCCGTGGTGCTGCGGGAAGCGCAGTGGGAGCTCGACCGGGTGGCGTTCCGGCTGCCCAGGGGCGAGGTCTCCCGGGCCGAGCGGCACCGGCTGGCCGACGCGCTGATCGAACTGGCCGAAGTGCTCCGCGACTGCGAATGACATGACCGGGCGGCCGGGTGAAACCCCGATTTCCCGGGGGTCCGCTCGGCCTCGGGACTGCTAGCGTCGGACGGGTGAGTCCGGTACTCGTGATCGGTGCTGGCGTGCACGGCCTGACCTGCGGCGTCGTGCTCGCCGAAGCAGGCCGGGACGTGCTGATCCGCACCGCCGAGCGGCCGCGCGAGACGACGTCCGCCGTGGCCGGGGCGATGTGGGGTCCGGCGCGGCTCAAACCCCCGGAACGGGTCCTGTACTGGGCGACCCTGTCGCACGCCGAGTTCACCGCGCTCGCGCGCGACGAGAGCTCCGGCGTGCACCTGGCCTCCGGCCGGATGGCCGCGCGGTTCGACCTCGGCGACGTCGTCCCGCCCGAGACCAAGCTCATCCCCGACCTGCAGCGATGTGGCGAGCAGGAGCTCCCCGACGGCTTCGTCTGGGGCTACCGGGGAACCGTTCCGCTGATCGACATGCCCCGCTACCTCGACCACCTGCTGGAGCGGTTCCAGGCGGCGGGCGGCGAGATCCGGCTGAGCCCGGTGCAGTCGCTGGCCGACGCCGCAGCCGAATCCGACGTCGTCGTCAACTGCACCGGCGTCGGCGCGCACGAGCTCGTCGGCGACCCCGGCGTGCACCCGCTGTTCGGGCAGCACGTCGTGGTGCGCAACCCGGGCATCGACGAGTACTTCATCGAGCTCAGCGACGGCGGCGAGTTCACGTCGTGGATGCCGCACGGCGATCGGCTGGTGCTCGGCGGCATCTCGCTGGACCACGACTGGCGGCGGAGGCCGCGGCCGGAGATCAGCGACGGCATCCTCCGCCGCGCCGCCCGGCTCGAACCGCGCCTGGCCGACGTCGAGGTCCTGGAGGAGACCGTCGGCCTCCGCCCCGGCCGCGACTCGGTGCGCGTGTGCACCGAGGACTACGAAGGCGCCCGGATCATCCACGACTACGGCCACGCCGGCTGCGGCGTCGGCCTCTCCTGGGGCTGCGCCTTCGAAGTCGCCGACCTCATCGAGGGCTCAGGATGAACAGTTCTCAAGCGAACTGATCGACCACCGTGTCGATCTCCTGGGCCATCGAGGTGTCGTTGCCGGTGATGCCGCCCTTGTAGTGGGTGGAGAGCATGAACGTCACCGTCTTGTAGCGGATGTCGATGTCGGGGTGGTGGTTCTCGTTCTCGGCGATCTCCGCGATGCGGGTGACGGCCTGGATGGCCTGCGGGAACCCGGGGAATTCCACCTCGCGGACGATCTTGTCGCCGTCCCGGTGCCATTCCGGCAGGTGTTCCAGGGCCTCGGAGATCTGCGCGTCGGTGAGCAGTTCGGTCATGCCTCACATGGTGCCCGAGCGCGGCCGGATCGACTGGGCCAGCCTGAGACCGAGCTGAGAATCCGGCCGATCACTGTGAGAAGGCCCTGAGACCTGATGCCCCGGCCGGGTGCAGGTCGGCATCCTGGTCACCATGTTGCCTCGGGTTCTGGTTGTCGACGACGAGCCGGGAGTGCGGACCGCCCTGCGCCGGGGACTGTCCGCGGAGGGCATGGAGGTCAGCGTCGCCGCCGACGGGCCCGAGGCGCTGCGCCTGGCCACCACCGGGGCGTTCGACGTCGTGCTGCTCGACGTGATGCTGCCCGGCATGTCCGGTTACCGGGTGCTGGAGAAGATGCGCGAGCAGGACGTGAGCACCCCCGTGCTGCTCATCTCCGCCAAGAGCGGCGAGGTCGACCAGGCCGACGGCCTCGACCTCGGCGCCGACGGCTACCTGGTCAAGCCCTTCTCGTTCCTGGTGCTCGTCGCCCAGGTGCGGGCGATGCTGCGGCGCCGCGACCACGCCGGTCAGCAGGCGTGCCTGCGGGTGGGGCCGCTGGAGATCGACCGCAGCAGCCGCGAGGTGCACTGGGACGGTCAACCCGTGACGCTCTCGCCGCGCGAGTTCGGGCTGCTCGTCGCGCTGGCCAGCCACCCCGAATCGGTGGTGCCCAAGGACGACCTGCTGCGCATGGTGTGGGGCGAGGAGCAGTTCGTCACCCGCAACGTCGTCGAGGTCTACGTCGGCTACCTGCGGCGGAAGCTGTCCGCCGTGGGTGCGGGCGAGCTCGTGCAGACCGTGCGCGGGCAGGGGTACAGAGTCTGCGTCGACGCATGATCGCCCGCCTGCGCGTCTGGTGGCAGCGTCGCACCATCCAGTTCCGCACCAGCGTCGTGGCCGCGGCCGTCGCGCTGATCGGGCTCGGCGTCGTCGCCCACGCCGGGGCGGGCATCGTCAGCTGGCTGCTGATCGACTCCGTGGACGCCGACCTCAAGCGCATCGCGAGCGGGACCGCCAACCAGGTCGCGGCGGGCGCGCCCGTCGCAGGCAGGCCCGACGTGCGCGTGCTGGAGGAGCGGACCGGGACACCGGTGGACGGCCTGCCCAGCGCGAACCTCAGCGAGTGGCAGATCGTCGAGCTCAGCGCGGGCACCGGCGTCCTCGACTTCGAGGCGCCCGCCGAACTGCACCGCTGGCGCGGCGTGCCCGTCACCGACCCCGCAGGGCGGCACCTGCTGGTGGCGGCCGAATCCCGCCTGGTCGGCTTCGCCGACACCGCCGGGCGCACCGGCAAGCTGCTGAGCTTCGGATCGGTGCTGGCCGCGGCGCTGGTCGGCTTCGCGACGTGGATCGTCGTGCACCGCTCGCTGCGCCCGGTCGACCGGATCCGCAGCGCGGCCGCCGAGCTCCCGGAGGGGGAGCGGCTGCCGGTGCCCGAGGCCGCCGACGAGATCCGGGCGCTGGCCGAGGAGCTCAACACGATGCTCGCCCGCCGCGACGCCGACACCGAGCGGCTGCGGCGCTTCACCGGCGACGCCGCGCACGAGCTGCGCAACCCCGTCGCCTCCATCCGCGCCCAGGCCGAGGTCGCGGTCATGCACCCCGACCCGGAGATCGCGCACGAGACGCTGCAGGACATCGCCCTCGAAGCGCAGCGGCTGTCCACGCTGGTGGAGAGCCTGCTGGCGCTCGCGCGGGCGGAGCGCGAGGCCGAACCGACCCAGCAGGTGGACCTGGTCGCGGCGGTGCGGAGGGTCGCCGAGCGCCTGGGGGAGGAGGTGCTGGTCGACGTCCCGGACCGGCCGGTGCTCGTGCTCGCCGCGCCCGCCGAGGTGTCGAGCGTGCTGGAGAACATCATCGGCAACGCGCTGCGCTACTCCCGGACGCTGGTGCGGGCGTCCGTGCAGGCCGAGCCGGGGATGGGCGTGCGGCTGGTCGTCGACGACGACGGCCCCGGCATCCCCGCCGAGCACCGGCCGCGCGTGTTCGACCGCTTCTACCGGGTGGAGGAGGACCGGGCGCGCACCAGCGGCGGCGCCGGGCTCGGGCTCGCGCTGGCCGCCGAGGCCGTGACCAGGCGCGGCGGCACCGCGCACGCGGCCGAGTCGCCGGAGGGCGGGGCGCGCATCGAGGTCCGGTGGCCCGCCGCGCCCTGACGTCGGGCAAGATTCGGGACGTGGCGGTTCTGCGCAACACCGGTCTGATCGAGGCACCACTGGCCACCGTGGGGGCCGCGCTGCGGCACACCCGCACCGCCGAGACCGGTCTGGCCGCGCTCGGCGTTCGCGGCGAGGCGCTGACCGGCGCCGGTTCGTTGCTGGTGCCCGGTGACGAGCTCGCGTTCCGCCTCGCCGGGTTCACCCTGACCACGAGGATCGTCCGCGCCGACGCCGACCGGTTGAGCTCGGTGCTGGTCGGTGGCCCGTTGCGGCGGCTGGAGCACGACACCGTTCTGGCGCAGGTCGGCCCGCGCACGCTGCTCACCGACTCGGTGCGGTGGACGACGCCGCTCGGGGTGCTCGGCCGTTTCGGCGACGTCGCGGTGGGCCGGAAGCTGGTGCTCGACGTGCTGGCGGCCCGCGTCCGCGCCGTCCGCGAGCTCGCCGAGTCCTGGGCGAGCCGGACGATCGTCGTGGGCACGGCCCTGGTGCACGAGGGGCGGCTGCTGGCGCAGCAGCGCAGCTACCCGGCCGCGCACGCGGGCCGGTGGGAGCTGCCCGGCGGGCGCGTGGAGGCCGGCGAGGACGAGGCCGACGCCGTGGTCCGCGAGTGCCGCGAGGAGCTCGACGTCGACGTGCGCCCCACCGGGCGGCTCGGCACCGACGTCCCGCTGGACAACGGCATGCTCCTGCGCATCCACACCGCCGAGCTCAAGGACCCCGGTCAGGTGCCGCGGGCGGTGGAGCACCGCGAGGTCCGCTGGCTCACCGCTGCCGACCTCCCCACCCTCGACTGGCTCGAAACCGACCGGGTGCTGCTGCACGACCTCCGCGCCCTGCTGCGGTGAGGTGCACCACGGCAGGGGACAGTTTTTCCTCGAATCACCCATGATCAATATCCGTTTTGCCCGGTTGATTCGAGGAAGAACTGTCCCCTGCCGAGGCGTTGCGGCCGCAGCGGTGGAGCGGAGCCGCGTTGCAGCCGTCCGGGGTGTTGCGGTTGATCAATGCAGAAGGCGCGCTCGGGGTGGAGGCGGGTCTTCGTGGGTGGGGCGGCTTTCGGTTGGTTGCTCCGGGTGAGTGAGGGGATTCGGGGCGTGCGTACCGGGGAGTCCGTTTTCCGAATTCTTGATCTTGTGCTGCGCGAAAAGAACGCGTCAACGTGATCGGCATGGGCGGGCTCGGGGAGTTACATTGAAAGAATGTTTGTAGTGCTGCTGCAATACACCGCGCCCCAATCGGAAATCGACGCCCAACTGGTAGATCACTACGAATGGGTCACCCAGCATTACGACGCCGGCGACTTCATCGCCGCCGGTCACCGGCACCCCCGCAACGGGGCGGTGATCATCGCCAGGGCGATGTCCCGCGGCAAGCTGGACGCGATCCTGGCGACCGACCCGTTCGCCCTGCACAAACTGGTTCGGTACGAGGTCATCGAGTTCCAGGCGCTGCGCACGATCCCGGAGCTGGCGGCCTACGCGGACCCGCTCAGCACCGTCGCGCAGAACTGACCCGACCGGGTTTACCGGAAGGCCTGTCCCCGCCGCGGTGCCCGCGCCGCGGCCAGGTCACTTCGCGTCCTTCTTCTTGCCCGCTTTCAGAGCCTTCTTCTGCTTTTTCTTGACCTCTTCCGCTTTTTGGTCCTTGAGCAGTTTGCGCAGAGCCACGATGGGGCAGCTCTTGCACGGTGGTTGCGAGTGGCAACATTTCTTCTTGACCTTGATGGTGCCTTTGCCCACGGTGCTTCTTTCATCGCGGAGTCGGTCGTCACGGCCGAGCGTAGGTGAACCTAACCCCGGATCGCGAACTTGATGTTCGCCGACTGTTCGTTGTTGCGCTGAGCACGTGCTCGCCGGTCCCGGAAGCGCTTGCACTACCCTGGACGGGGCCGCGTGTCGACGTAGCGCCCCCGGAAGCAGCGGGGTGTCGCCCGAAATGAGCTCCGCAGCAGCGGCGCAGTGGAGCCGCGGCCGGCGTCTGGAAGTTCCGCAGGCGCCATGCGGGAGAACCGCATCCGGTGCCATCGCCCAGCGGTGCATCACATCGACGAACCGCCGCGCCCTTTCCGCGCCGAGCCATGGAGTACCCGCGTGTCCGCCACCAGCGTCGCCGCCCCCACGCGCAGTGATCTGCGCAACGTAGCCATCGTCGCGCACGTCGACCACGGCAAGACCACCCTGGTCGACGCGATGCTGCGCCAGTCCGGGGCCTTCTCCGAACGCGCCGAGCTCGTCGACCGCGTCATGGACTCCAACGACCTGGAGCGTGAGAAGGGCATCACGATCCTGGCCAAGAACACGGCCATCCGCCGTGAGACCGAGGACGGCCCGGTCACCATCAACGTCGTCGACACCCCCGGCCACGCCGACTTCGGCGGCGAGGTCGAGCGCGCCCTGTCGATGGTCGACGGCGTGACCCTGCTGGTCGACGCCAGCGAGGGCCCGCTGCCGCAGACCCGCTTCGTGCTGCGCAAGGCGCTGGCCGCGAAGCTGCCGGTCATCCTCGTCGTCAACAAGGTCGACCGCCCCGACGCCCGCTGCGCCGAGGTCGTCGAGGAGGCCCACGACCTGCTGCTGGAGCTCGCCAGCGAGCTCGACGGCGAGGTCGACCTCGACATGGAGGCCATCCTCGACCTGCCGGTCGTCTACGCCTCCGCCCGCGCCGGCCGCGCCTCCATGGAGCAGCCCGTCGACGGCGAGCTGCCCGACGAGGAGAACCTGGACTCGCTGTTCAAGGTGCTGCTCGACCACGTCCCGGCGCCCGTCGCCGACTACGACTCGCCGCTGAGCGCCCTGGTCACCAACCTCGACGCCTCGTCGTTCCTGGGCCGCATCGGCCTGTGCCGGATCCACTCCGGCACCATGCGCAAGGGCCAGACCGTCGGCTGGTGCCGCGAGGACGGCAGCGTCGAGAAGGTCCGGCTCACCGAGCTGCTCATCACCGAGAACCTCGACCGCGTCCCCGCCGAGCAGGCCTCCGCGGGTGACCTGGTGGCCATCGCGGGCGTCCCGGACATCACCATCGGCGACACCCTCACCGACCCCGACGACCCCCGGCCGCTGCCGCGGATCACCGTCGACGACCCGGCGATCTCGATGACCATCGGCGTCAACACCTCGCCGCTGACCGGCCGCAACGGCGGTTCCAAGATCACCGCCCGGCAGGTCAAGGCCCGCCTCGACTCCGAGCTCATCGGCAACGTCAGCATGAAGGTGCTGCCGACCGACAAGCCCGACGCCTGGGAGGTCCAGGGCCGCGGTGAGCTGGCGCTGGCCATCCTGGTCGAGAACATGCGCCGCGAGGGCTTCGAGCTGACCGTCGGCAAGCCGCAGGTGGTCACCAAGACCATCGACGGCAAGCTGTGCGAGCCGTTCGAGCGGCTCACCATCGACACCCCCGAGGAGCACCTCGGCGCCGTCACCCAGCTGCTGGCCGGCCGCAAGGGCCGCATGGAGACCATGGACGGGCACGGCACCGGCCGCATCAAGCTGATCTACGTGATCCCCTCGCGCGGCCTGATCGGGTTCCGCACCGAGTTCCTCACCGAGACGCGCGGCACCGGCATCGCCAACCACGTCTTCGAGGGCTACTTCCCGTGGGTGGGCGAGCTGCGCACCCGGCACAGCGGCTCGTTGGTCGCCGACCGCTCCGGCCCGGCCACCAACTACGCGCTGCTGCAGCTGGCCGACCGCGGCTCGTTCTTCGTCCAGCCGGGCAGCGAGGTCTACGAGGGCATGGTCGTGGGCGAGAACCCGCGCGCCGAGGACCTCGACGTGAACATCACCAAGGAGAAGAAGCTCACCAACATGCGGTCCTCGACCGCCGATGAGCTGGAGAAGCTGGCCAAGCCGCGGACCCTCTCCCTGGAGGAGGCGCTGGAGTTCTGCTCCGGCGACGAGTGCGTCGAGGTCGGTCCGGAGGCCATCCGCGTCCGGAAGATCATCCTCGACAGCACCACCCGAGGCCGCGAGCGCTCCCGCCAGAAGGCCCGCGACAACGGCTGATGACGCGCTTGAACCGTGGTTCCCCTGCTTGGCGGTGCCTGTAGGGGAACCTGAGCGGCGCTGTGGACTCCGCGCGGTCCAATACACGGCGTCGAGCCGTGCTCGCCACAGCGCCGCTCAGAACCCCCGGCGGTGCAGGCTGCGAGGGTGGGGTAAGGAGAAAGCAGCTCCGCTGCTTGCCTGACGGCGTGTGACCCCGGTGACGATCACCGGATCGCTTGCGGAACCATGGGGGGCTCTCGCGCGTCCTGCGTTCGGATGGAAGCCGTCCGAGCCCCGGGGCGCCCGCCCCGGGGTGATCCTCCGGCGGCCGATGTGAGGGGAGGTTCGGCGTGTCCCAGGGTCGACGCCGCACACGAGGAGCGGTTCCCCTGCTGGTGGGCCCCGTGCTGGTGTCCATCAGCCTGGTGGCCGGGTGCACGAACGCCCCGCCGCCGCAGCTCGTGGCACCGAACCCGACGACCAGCGAACCCAGCACCAGCACCCCGGCGCAGCCGATGCCGATCGAGGTCGTCGTCGGCCTCGACGAGCTCGAAGGCGGGTTCAACCCGCACACCCTCGCCGACCTGTCACCGACCAGCTCCGCGCTGGCCGGCCTCATGCTGCCCTCGGTGTTCCGGCCCGGCGCCGACGGCGCCCTGCAGCTCGACACCAACCTGATGGACTCGGCCGAGATCGTCCCGGACGCCGAGAAGTTCACCGTCCGGTACCGGATCAAGCGCGAAGCCAGCTGGTCCGACGGCGCGCCGATCGCCGCCGAGGACTTCGTCTACCTGTGGGAACAGCTCAAGTCCCAGCCCGGAGTGGCCGACCCGGCCGGATACCGGCTGATCGACGACGTCGCCTCCCGGCAGGGCGGCAAGACCGTCGACGTGACCTTCAGCAGACCCTTCGCCGGGTGGCAGACGCTGTTCAACAACCTGCTGCCCGCGCACCTGCTGCGCTCCGCCCCGCGCGGCTGGGCGACCGTCCTCGACGACGGCTACCCGGCCTCCGGCGGGCCGTTCGCGATCCGGCAGATCGACCTGGACCGCGGCGAGATCATCCTGGAGCGCAACGACCGCTACTGGGGCCCGCCCGCCAAGTCCGACCGGATCGTGCTGCGCGCCCTCGACAAGACCCGCCAGGTGGAGGCGCTGCGCAGCGGCGACAGCCACCTCGCCCTGTTCAGCCCCGACGCGCGCACCGTCCAGTCGCTGCGCGAACTCGGCGACCAGGTGCAGCTGATGACCGTGCCGCGCCCGGCCACGATGGAGATGCTGCTGCGGCAGGACAGCCGCGCCCTCGCCGACACGAAGGTCCGGCAAGCCGTCATGGCCGCGCTCGACCGCCCCGCGCTGATCGAAGCCGGGACCGAAGGCGGCCCCGGCGACCAGCTGCACGCGCACGCCCAGGTCCTCGCCCCGTCCGAGCACGGCTACACCCCGACCGAACCCGCCGGGGCACTGCCCAAGAAGCCCGACCCGGCGCAGGTCCAACGGCTCCTGACCGACGCCGGCTACCAGCGCAGCGGCGGCTCGTGGATCCGCGACGGACGCCCGCTGAACCTGGTGATCGCCGCCCCCTTCGAGCACGAGGGCTACATCAAGATCGCCGAGGCCGCCGCCCAGCAGCTCCGCGACCAGGGCATCCAGGCCACCGTCGTGACACCGACCGGGGACCAGCTCTTCGGCGACATGCTCGCCACCGACCCGCACTCGGCCGAGGCCGGTACCTCCGGCACCGTCGACATGGCCGTCGCGCCCCGCCCGGCGGGCGGCGACCCGGCCGCCACCATGGCCTCGTCCTACGGGTGCCCCGGTGTCGACACCGACGATCAGACGCTGCCGTACAACGCGGCCGGGTTCTGCGACGAGCTCCTGCAGCCGACCATCGACGCCGCCCTGAGCGGGAAGCTGTCGTTCCAGCAGGCGTCGACCAACGTCGAATCCGTGCTGTGGCGGGACGCGATCGCTCTGCCGCTGTACCAGCAGGCCCAGGTGCTGGCGCTCACCAAGGAGGCTCGGGGGGTTCAGCCCGGGAACGGGTTTGCCGGGCCGTTCTCCACAGCTGCCGACTGGTTGGGCACACCGGCTGAAAACGATGGCTATTAATGGTGTTTTCTTGTGTTGTGGTCTTGTTTGCTCGTCACTGCTGATGGTTTGGGGTTTCGTCTACTGACAAGACTCTGTGGTCTTGTTGCTTGGCGGTGCGGGTAGCGGAACCTGACACGCCTTCTGGCTCCGGGATCCGAGGCTTGTGTATGCCAATACACGACACGTCGGCTGTCCTCCCCAGAAGACGTGTCAGAACCCGCGGCGGTGCCAGGTGCTTGGGTGGGGTACTGAGAAACCGCCTTCGGCGGTTGCCTGACGGTGGTCGGGGTCAGGGTCGTGGCTCCTGGCTCGACGTTTAGGCTGGACCGGTGACGCTGACGGCCCCACCGCGGTTGCTGCTGGTACACGCGCATCCAGATGACGAGACCCTGTGGACCGGCGGGACGATCGCCCGCTACGCGGCGCGGGGGGTGCAGGTGTACGTGGTGACCTGCACTCTCGGCGAGGAGGGCGAGGTCATACCGGAGAGCCTGCAGGGGTTGGTGGCCGATCAGGCCGACCAGCTCGGCGGTTATCGCGTCGGTGAACTCCGCTCGGCCTGCGCCGCGCTGCGCGTCGCCGACCAGCGGTTCCTGGGCGGCGTCGGCCGGTGGCGCGACTCCGGGATGCTCTGGGAGCAGCCCGGCCAGGCGACCTCCCGCCCCGACGCGCATCCGCGCGCCTTCGCCACCGGCGATCCCGAGCCGCAGACCGCGGCCCTCGCGGAGATCCTCGACGAGGTGAAACCGCAGGTCGTCGTCACCTACGCCGAGGACGGCGGCTACGGCCACCCCGACCACATCCGCGCGCACGAGATCACCCGCGCCGCCGTCGAGCGGGTGCCGGACGTGGAGCGGCTGTTCTACGCGGTCCCGTCGCGCGACGCGCTGGCCGCCGGGCTCGCCGACCTCGCCCGCGCCGACGACCTGCCGTTCGACCTGCCCGAACCGCACGAGCTGGCCAGCGTCGCCGACGAGACGATCACCACCGTCATCGACATCGCCGAGCACCTGCCCGCCAAGATCAGCGCGCTGCGGGCGCACGGCACCCAGGTCAAGGTCTGGGTCGAGCAGTGGCGCAACGGTGACGGAGTCGCCTCCTACGCGCTGTCCAACGGCGTCGCCCACCCGGTCGTGACCACCGAGCACTACGTGCTGGCCACCGGACCGTCCGAGGGCTGCGAGGCGGACCTGTTCGGCGGGCTCGGGGTGAGCGGCACCGAACCGGTGGGGGAGCGGTGACGCGCTCCGACGCCGTGGTGTTCGGATTCCTGCTGGTCGACGCGGTGCTGCTGGCGATCCTGGAGCTCATGTTCCTGCCGCTTTACATCGGCTCCGTGCAGTTCCCGATCACCGCCGCCGTGGCCGCGGTGACGACGCCGCTGCTCGTCGCCGCCGCCGGCCGCATCTCGAAGAGCCGTCGCGTCGCGGGCGCTCCGCTGGTCCTCTGGTTCGCCGTCGTCCTGATCTTCGGCGTCCTGGGGCCCGGAGGCGACGTGGTCCTCATGGGCAGCGACTGGCGCACCCTCCTGTTCATCGCGGGCGGCGCCCTCCCCAGCGCCATGATGCTCGGCATGGTCCTCGCCAAGCCCACGCCCTGACCTCCCCCAACACGCCCGACCCACCCCCAGCACCGTCGAAGACCGCAACATTCACCGGTCGAAAACCGCGGTTCTCGACACGACGAATGTTGCGGTCTTCGACCTGGGGGTTCTGCAGAATGGGTGCATGACCGAGGTTCTGACCGATGAGCGGATCGCGGGGGTGTTGCGGCCGTTCGTGCGGGCGGCGTCGCCGGTGCTCAACGCGTTGCGGGAGGCCGATCCCGTGCGGCTGCGGGGGCGGGAGATCGAGGCGCTCGGCGACGGGGCCGTGAACAAGCTGCTCCGGCAGCTCGATTCCATGCAGCTGCCCGGCAGCTCCACCTGGGACTCGATGAGCGTCGACGAGCGCTGCGACTGGTGGACGCTGCGGGTGGGGCGGTTCCTCGCGCTGGCGGCCGGGCTGCCGCGGTTCGGCGGGGCGATCACCTCGCGGCTGCCGCTGCGCAACGCGCTGGGCATCACCGGGCAGAGCCTCGTGCTCTGCGCGATCGCCGGTGAGCACGGGGTCACCGACCCGGCCGTCAAGGTCCGGCTGATCGCCGAGGTGCTGCTGGACCGCGAGATCAGCCCCGAGCTGGCCGCCGGGACCGCCGCCGACGACGAGCAGGCGCAGGAGCTCACCGAGGATCTCGACGCCTCGAAGCGCAAGCACGGTAAAGCGACCGTGAAGGCCGTGGTGCGCACGGTGTGGCGCATGGCACGTGCGCTCTGGGAGATCGATTCGGAGCTCGACAAGCGGCCGCAGGGGCGGCTGCACCACCAGATGCTCGGGAACCTGCCGGTCGTGGGCGTCATCGGCGGTTACCTGGGGGAACGTTCGGCGCTCAAGCGAATCGGCCGGAAGGGCGCGGAGTGGTTGGGCCGGAACGGTTTACGCCGTTAACTCAACCGAAGTAGAGTCGTCTGGACTCCCGAGCTGTGGGACCAGTTCCCCGCGCGCGGGGGTCCGCGAGATACTGTCAGCAGTCGCGGCAGGAGATTCCTGCGCGCGAGTTGGACAACGCTTCGAGCTGGAGTGCAACCGTGACCTACGTGATCGCCGAGCCGTGCGTGGACGTGCTCGACAAGGCATGCATCGAGGAGTGCCCTGTCGACTGCATCTACGAGGGCGGGCGGATGCTCTACATCCACCCCGATGAGTGCGTCGACTGCGGTGCCTGCGAGCCGGTCTGCCCGGTCGAGGCCATCTACTACGAGGACGACGTCCCGGACGAGTGGACCGCCTACACGAAGGCGAACGTGGACTTCTTCGACGAGCTCGGCTCGCCGGGTGGTGCCGCGAAGGTGGGCAAGGTCAACAAGGACGTCGAGCCCGTCACGAGCCTGCCGCCTCAGGGCGAATGAGTTCCACGACCGGCCCGGGCGCAGCGACGCCCGGGCCCCGGCTTCCTGACTTCCCCTGGGATTCGCTGGCACCGCACAAGGCGACCGCGCAGGCCCACCCGGACGGCATCGTCGATCTGTCCGTGGGCACGCCGGTCGACCCGGTCCCGGCGAAGCTCCAGGAGGCGCTCTCGTCCGTGGCGGACGTGCCGGGCTACCCGGCCACCCACGGCACTGCCGACCTGCGCGAGGCGGCCGTGGCGTCGCTGCGCAGGCGCTACGGGATCACCGGCCTGGAGCCGGACGCGGTGCTGCCGACCATCGGCTCCAAGGAGCTGGTGGCGTGGTTGCCGACGCTGCTGGGCGTGCGTCCCGGCGACGTCGTCGCGATCCCGGACCTGGCCTACCCGACCTACGAGGTCGGCGCCAAGATCGCCGGTGCCGAGGTCGTCCGGCTCGCCCCCGGTGAGCTGCCGCCCGTCGGCACCCGGCTGCTCTGGCTGAACTCGCCGTCCAACCCGACCGGCCGCGTGCTCACCGCCGACGAGCTCGGCCGGATGGTGCGCGCCGCCCAGGACATGGCCGCCGCGGTGGCCTCCGACGAGTGCTACCTGGCGCTGGGCTGGGACGCCGAGCCGGTCTCCGTGCTGCACCCCTCGGTCGGCGCCGCGCGCGACGGCCTGCTGGCGGTGCACTCGCTGTCGAAGTCGTCGAACCTGGCCGGCTACCGCGCCGGGTTCGTCACCGGTGACCCGGTGCTGGTCGCGCGGCTGCTGGAGCTGCGCAAGCACGCGGGCATGATCGTCCCGCGCCCGGTGCAGGAGGCGGTCACCGCCGCCCTGCACGACGACGAGCACGTCGCCGCCCAGCGCGAGCTCTACGCCGCGCGCCGCGCCGTGCTGCGGCCCGCGTTGGAGGCCGCCGGGTTCACCATCGAGCACTCCCAGGCGGGGCTGTACCTGTGGTCGACCCGGGGTGAGGACGCCTGGGCGACCGTGGAGTGGCTCGCCGAGCGCGGCATCCTCGCCGCGCCGGGCACGTTCTACGGCCCCGACGGCGGCCGTCACGTGCGCATCGCGCTCACCGCGACCGATGAGCGGATCGCGGCCGCGGCGAAGCGGTTGGGTGCTTGATCCCGACAGTTTTAGCCATAATTGACCATGATCGAAGTCCCTTTTGTCCGGTCAATTATGGCTAAAACTGTCCTCACACCGCGTCCCCGGCGGAGCTGAGCGCCTCCCAGGACTCGGGCCACCGCGCACGGCGGTCCGCCTTGCGGAACTCCTCGCGCGCCACCAGCCGCCCTGCCGCGAAGGCGATCGAGGCGTCCGGGCGCGGCCCGAGACCGTCGAGCAGCGCGCGGATCCGCTCCTCGGCCACGCACGCGTCCTGGTGCTCCCCGAGGACGTCCTGGAAGCCCTTCGTGGCCTTGATCAGCCGCTTCACCGGGGCGCCGAGCAGCGGTTCGGCGAGCTCCGCGGTGTAGCGGAGCCGCTTGCCGTCGATGCGCAGCGCGTGCAGCTCGGCGTCGGCGGGTTCGGCGGGCAGCGCGCCGACGGCCTTGCCCAGCTTGCGGAACTCGCGCCGCACCAGCTTGCGCAGCTGGGCCGCCGCGTCCGCACCGGAATCCCGGCCGGGAAGTTCCCGAGTCGCCCGGGCGAGTCGTTCCAGCAGCTCGTCGTAGCGGTCGCTGTCCAGCGCCGCCAGCATGTCGTCCCGGGCCCGCAGGTAGTCGCCGTCCAGCCCCGAGATGAGCCGTTCCGCGGCGCCGCGCTCGGACTCCGGCAGGTCGGCCGACTCCGCCCGGAGCCGCTCCAGCAGCACGTCCAGGTCCCGGACCGGGCCCAGAGCCCTGCCCAGCCAGCCCAGCTCGGCGCGCAGCGGCTCGGACTCCTCCCGGTCCAGGAACGGCCTCGCCGAGCGCAGCATCGCCCGCATCCGCCGGACCGACACCCGCATCTGGTGCAGCTCCTCGGGATCTTCCCCGACCCGAGTCCCGGCCTCGTGCGCGCGCAGCGCCCGCAACCGCTGGTCCAGCCCGGCGCGAACGTGAGCCGCGATCGGGGCCTTGCGCCCCACCTCGACCGGCTCGGCGGCGAGCACGTCCTCGAGAAGCCGGGTAGCAGCCATCCCCCATGCTAAACCGGACAACTCACCCCGAGGCTTGCTCCGAACGGGCCAAAATCAACCCGAAGGGCCCCTCCCACCTGCGGCGGAAGGGGCCCTCGCGAGCTAGCGGATGATCAGTCGTTGGCGTGCAGGGCGGCGTTGAGCTCGACCTTGCCGCCGGTCTTGTTGACGACCTCGACCGCGCCGGTCGTGGAGTTGCGGCGGAACAGCAGGCCGTCGTTGCCCGAGACCTCGGAGGCCTTGGTCAGCGTGCCGTCCGGCAGCGTGATCTTGGTGCCGGCCGTGACGTACAGGCCCGCCTCGACGACGCAGTCGTCGCCCAGCGAGATGCCGATGCCGCCGTTGGCGCCGATCAGGCAGCGCTCACCGATGGAGATGACCTCCTTGCCGCCGCCCGACAGCGTGCCCATGATCGACGCGCCTCCGCCGACGTCGGAGCCGTCGCCGACCACGACACCGGCCGAGATGCGGCCCTCGACCATCGAGGCGCCCAGCGTCCCGGCGTTGAAGTTCACGAAGCCCTCGTGCATCACGGTCGTGCCGCTGGCCAGGTGCGCGCCCAGCCGGACCCGGTCCGCGTCGCCGATGCGGACGCCGGAGGGCACCACGTAGTCGACCATGCGCGGGAACTTGTCGACGCTGTACACGGTCACCGGACCGCGCGCCCGCAGCCGCAGCCGGGTCGCCTCGAAGCCCTCCACCGGGCACGGCCCGTGGTTGGTCCACACGACGTTCGCGAGCAGGCCGAACTGGCCGTCCAGGCTCACCCCGTGCGGGCGCACCAGGCGGTGCGAGAGCAGGTGGAGCCGCAGGTAGACGTCGTGCGCGTCGGCCGGGGCGTCGGCCAGCTTGGCGATGTCGACGCGGACCGCGATGACCTCGACGCCGCGGGCGTCATCCCGCCCGAGCAGCGCGACACCGGCCTCGCCGAGGGACTCGGCGGCCTGCTCGGCGGTCAGCTTCGTCGTGCCGGACTCGCCGGACTCGCTGAGCTTGACGGTGGGGAACCAGGTGTCGAGAACCGTGCCGTCGTCGGTCACGGTCGCCAGGCCCACGCCGTGGGCACCCGTGGTCTGCGGGTCGGGGATGTTCGCGCTCATGCCCAAAACGGTAATCGGCAACACCCCGCTCGGCCCGCACGGGGTCAGGACTTCAGGGCGCTCGGCAGGTGGCATCCCGTGGTCAGCGTCAGGATCGTCGCCTTCGCGGTCCCGAAGGTGTAGACGGCGCCGTAGGAGTCGTTGCCGGTGATCTCGTGATCCCCGGTCCGGTTCACGATGATCTCCGGCTCGCCGAAGCCGTACTCGGCGGTGATGGACCGGACGATGGACACCGCGCTGGGCCAGTCGTGGTCGGCGATCGGCTCCGCCGCCCGCCAGGACTCCAGCACGCGGCTCTCGGCGTCGGACCCGGCGAACTCGGTGCAGTCCACTCTCGTCTCGGGCGTGGACACCGCCCACCGGAGCGGTCCGACCAGGTGGTCGAGGAGATCGCGCAGCCGCTCCTGCATCTGGCCGTACTGCGCGATGATCTGCTCGATGCTCGGTCGCTGCTGCAGCGCACTTCGCGGGTCCAACACCGGTACCCCCGTCAGAGACACACGTCTTAGCGGACGTCTTCGGATGATGCCGGACCGCTGTCACGGAGCCGTGACGGGACGACGCCACGGACGTGTGATGCCGCTCTCAGATGGCCAGACCGAGGCTCATCGCCCCCAAGGCCAGCAGCGGGGCGACGATCAGGGTGATCAACCCCGTCGCCACCGCGCCCCCGGTCGAGCCGGGCCGGACCACCCTGATCCACAGCAGGATCGGCGCGGCGAGCAGGACCAGCACGGCCACGATCGCAGCGACCCCGACCGGGAGGCAGGTGCCCGACGAGCCGGAATCGCACGGGACGGACGCGGCGAAGACGCCGATCACGCCGGTGAACCAGATCGCGGGGAACGCCGCGAGGGTGGCGATCACGGCGAAGATCACCGCAGCAGTCCGCCCGCTGGTGTCCACGTCGCTCATCCCTTCACCGCCAGATGGCACCCGGTGCGGACGCTCAGGACGGTGTTGGCGGCCGAACCCAGTTGGAGCTTCGCTCCGTAGGAGTTGTGCAGCTCGATCTTGTGGTCGCCGGGGCGGTCGGTCACCACGTGCAGTTCGGTGAACCCGCGCGTGCTGCCCACCTCGGTGGCGATCTGCAGCGCCCGCTCCCACTTCTCGTCCGGGATGCCACCTTCCTGCATCCACGTCGCGAGAGTGCGCTGCTCGGCGCCGGGCACGTCGGCGAAGTCCGTGCAGGCGGACTGGCCCGTGTTGCCCTTGTCGCTGAACTCCGGCAGCCCCAGCTCGGCCACCAACCGCTCTCGGAGCTCCTGCTGCATCCGGTCGTAGTCGGCGGTGACCTCTCCCAAGGTGGGACGCTGCCGCAGTGCGTTGAGCTGGTCTTCCATGCTTCCCCCGTCGGGCTGTCCCGCGCACCCCGTCAGGAGCGCGGCGGCCAGGATCAGTGGTGCGAGTCGCCTCATGAGAACAGGTCCTTGACGTCGGCAATGCGGTCGCTGCCCCAGTCGTGCACAGCCGAAGCGCCTTCCTGCACCTGGTGGGGGACGTAGGACAGGGCATCGCCGACGCCGTCGGTCTTGCCCTCCACCGCGTTCTCCGGCACGCCACCCACCACCGAGGCGATGTTGTGCTGGCTCGTCGTGTCCGGGTGGAGGTAGTCGCTGTGCCCGGTGACCTGCGCGCCTTCCTCGGACTTCTCCGTCGACAGATCGGTGAACCCGTCCATGTGCGACGGGTCGCCGCCGAACCGGGACAGGTCTGCGACGAAGTCGTCCTTGGCCTCCAACCGGTAGGTGTGGCCCTCCGGGACGTGCAGGTCCTCGATGTCGTTGGTGCCCACGCCGGGGGAGCCGTAGATGATCGCGTCATCCACGCCGTGCCCGCCTCCCTGCAACGCGTAGCCGGTGGTCGTGGAGCCGTAGGAGTGGCCGATGGCGGTCAGGTGCGGGTCTGTGTCGCGGGAGCTGTTGATGCCCTTGTAGAACTCGTTGAGCTTCTCCCCACCTTCCTTCGCCGATTCCGAGCTGACCACGGAATCGCCGGTCACATCCGCGGTTTCGTCCGTCTGAGGGGCCTCGTAACCCAGCCAGAACACGCCCGCGACCTCGCCGTCCTTGCCGGCGCGCATCATCTCCCGCTGCGACTCGGCCACCAGGTTCTGGGTCTCGGCGTCGGCCCCCTTGAGGCTGTCCGCGGCAGTGGTGGTGAAGCCGGGCGTGAACACCGAGACGTGGTCGGCGGTGTCCACGTCTCCGACGGCGACAGCCGTTTTCACCCGCTCGCCGCTCGCGTCGAGGACGAGCAGCTGCCGGTTGTCCCGGGCGATCGTGTCCTCGACGGCATCGAGGTCCTTGAGCTTCGCGTCGAGCTGGTCGGCTTCGGCCTGCTCGTCCTCGCTGATCCCACCCTGCGCCAGTCGGTTTCGTTCGTCGCGCAGCTGGGAGCGGGTCTTGTCGAAGTTCGCGCGGTTGGCCTCGTCCCGGACGACGGCGGGGATGCCGTCGCGGTTGCCGAGCCACGGTGGTGGGTTCTCGCGGAGCGCCGAGCGCTGCTCGTCCGACAGGGACTTCCACCACGCCGCGTTGGCCTTCGCGGTGTTGTGCGGTGGTTGACCGGCGGAGTCGGCGAGCGCGGTCAGATCTTCGGTCTTCGCCGCGCTGGCCAGGGTGGTGCCCGCGCCTGCTCGGACTTCGTCCTCGTCGGCCGCGTCGAGGGCTTCGGCGAGGGCCGCGTCGGTGGCTTCTGCCTGGTCGAGGATCTTCTCGATCTCGTCGACCAGGTCGTCGCGGACCCGGATGCGTTGCGCGCGGACCTGTTCCGCCTCGCCGGCCGGCACGTTCTCCGGTGGCTTGACGTCGCGGACGCCGCCTTCCTCGGTGATCTGGAAGCCGTGGCCCTCGGCCTCCCGGTCGGCCATCTCCACCCGGCGCTTGATCACGGTGACCTCGTCGGCGGCGGTGGCGACGGCAGCGCGGACCGTGGCGACCTCGGCGACCAGCGAACGCATCCGCTCCACGAGCTCGCGGTGCTGGTCGGCGGAGCGCTGGGCGGCGTCGCCGGTCCAGCCGTCGGGGTTGCGGGAGGCGTCGAGCTCGTCCTGCAGGTTGATCAGGTCGTCGCGGCGGTTGCCGAGCTGCTGGTGCACGGCGTCGAGCTGCTCGGGCTTCCACCGGCGCACGTCGGCGTAGCTGACCACGTCGTTCACCGCCCCGCCGAGTCGATGCCGCGGGCGCCGTCGCGGTCGCCGCGCTCGTACTCGTCGGCCGAGCTCGTCAGCGCTTCGCCGTGGGCGCGGGCGTCGCCGCCCCAGGTCTTGAGCGTGCGCTGCCAGCTCTGCGCGACCCGCTTGGCCGCGCCCTCGCTCTTGCCACCCGGCATCGCCTCGGCGATGTCGGTGGCCGGGTCGCCGAGCCGCACCTGCTCGGCCTGCTCCCCGGCGAGCACCGCCTTCCGACCGGCCGCGCGCAGCGCCTCCGGTTCCGCCCTGTAGCTCATGTCCGCCTCCGCGAGCCGCCCGATTCGATGCGGGAGCCTAGCCCGCTGATCTTGACTCTGATGGCGGTTCGGGCGATTCGGTTCCCGCCGGTGCAGGTCACGCAGTTCACCCGAGTAGCCTGCCGGGCGTGACCGCTTCGTTGGACCTCACCTCGGACCCCGTCGAGCTGACCGCCGCGCTGGTGGACATCCCCAGCGTCTCCGGCTCGGAGAAGACCATCGCCGACGCCGTCGAGCAGGCGTTGCGAGCGCAGGCCCCGCACCTGGAGGTCGTCCGCAACGGCGAAGCCGTGCTGGCGCGCACGAACCTCGGCCGCGACGCGCGCGTCGTGCTGGCCGGGCACCTCGACACCGTGCCGATCAACGACAACCTGCCGTCGCACCGCACCGGTTCCGGTGACGAGGAGCTGCTGCACGGCTGCGGCACCACGGACATGAAGAGCGGCGACGCGGTCATGCTGAACCTGGCCGCCGCGCTCACCGAACCGCGCCACGACCTGACCTTCGTGTTCTACGACTGCGAGGAGATCGAAGCCGAGCGCAACGGTCTCGGCCGCATCGAGCGCGAGCTGCCGGAGTGGCTCGACGGCGATCTGGCGGTGGTGTGCGAGCCGTCGAACGGCTCGATCGAGGCGGGCTGCCAGGGCACGATCCGCGTCGAGGTCCGCACCACCGGCGCCCGCGCGCACACGGCGCGCGCGTGGATGGGGGAGAACGCGATCCACGCCGCGCAGCCGATCCTGCAGCGGCTGGTCGAGCACACCCCGCGCAACCCGGTGATCGACGGTCTCCAGTACCGGGAGGGGCTGCAGGCGGTGAAGATCGCCGGCGGCGTCGCGGGCAACGTCGTCCCGGACTCGTGCGTGGTCACGGTCAACCACCGCTTCGCCCCCGACAAGTCCGCCGAGCAGGCCGAAGCCGAACTGCGCGAACTGTTCTCGGGTTACGAGGTCGTGGTCACCGACCTCTCGGCGGGTGCCCTGCCCGGCCTGACCTCGCCGGCCGCCGCCGAGCTCGTCGCGGCTTCCGAGGCGGAGCCGGTCGCCAAGCTCGGCTGGACCGACGTCGCCCGCTTCGCGGCCAGGGGCCTCCCGGCGGTCAACTTCGGACCCGGCAACCCGACCCTGGCCCACACCCAGCACGAGCACGTCCGCACGGCGGAGATCCGCCACTGCGCGGCCACCCTCCACCGCTTCCTCGCCTGACCCCTCACCCCGCCCGGGAGGTCCCCGAATACTCCGGTATTCCGTCCCCCGATTACGGGAGTTCTCCGTGCGGAACACGGATTACCGCCGTAATCGGGTACCCGAATACTGCGGTAATCGGGTACCGGATTACCGGAGTAATCGAGGACCCGCTGGGGGCGGGAGGGGGTTAGGCGGTGCCGAGGACCTCCGTGTCGGCCGGTTCTTCGGTGGCTCTTTGCTGGGGGAGGGCTGGGGCGGGGGTGGTTTCGGCCGGGAGGTCCGCGGCTCGGCGTTCGGCTTCGGTGAGCTCCTGGGGTTCGGGTTCGCTCGGGACCTCCGCTTCCGCGGGGGTCTCGGATGCCGATTGGGTGCCCGGTTGTTGCTGGATGGTGTCGACGAACCGGAGGAGTTCGACCGGGAACGGCAGGACCAGCGTGGAGTTCTTCTCCGCCGCGACCTCGACGACCGTCTCCAGCAGGCGCAGCTGCAGCGCAGCGGGGGTGTCGGACATGACGCGGGCGGCGTCGGAGAGCTTGCGGGAAGCCTGGAACTCGCCGTCGGCGGAGATCACCCGCGACCGGCGCTCGCGCTCCGCCTCGGCCTGGCGGGCGATGGAGCGCTTCATCGACTCCGGCAGCGAGACGTCCTTGATCTCCACCCGGTCGATGTGCACGCCCCACTCCAGCGCCGGGCTGTCGATCATGATTTCCAGGCCCTGGTTGAGGCGTTCGCGGTTGGACAGCAGGTCGTCGAGGTCGCTCTTGCCGATGATCGACCGCAGCGAGGTCTGGGCGAGCTGACCCATCGCGAACAGGTAGTCCTCGACGTTGACCACGGCCCGCGCCGCGTCCTGCACCCGGAAGTACACGACCGCGTCGACCCGGACCGTGACGTTGTCGCGGGTGATGCCCTCCTGCGCGGGCACCGGCATCGTGACGATCTGCAGGTTCACCTTCCGCAAGTGGTCCACGGCGGGAACGATCGTGGTGATCCCGGGGCCGCGGGTGAGCTCCTGCAGCCTGCCGAAGCGGAACACCACGCCCCGCTCGTACTGCTTGATGATCTTGACGCTCGAAGCGACGTAGACGACACCGAGCACGAGGATTGCGATGAGCAGTTCGATGAGCATGATCGACTCCCGGGCTCGTGGGGGACGGCCCGACGGCGCTGGAGCGCCTGCGTAGATCAGGAGCGGATCTGCGGGTGGCGCCCGGCTCGCGTCGCCGGCGCCGCTAGATCTTTTCTTCGTATCGTACGCCGCGAGACGGCCCTGTGAATCCCCCGTGAACAGGCATTTCACCGTCCGCGTACAGCGGCGGGGCGACTCGGAGAACGATCGGCGGCTGCGTAGGCTCGACACCATGACAGTCGATGGCCAGTGGGGTGAACCCAACGGCGTGGAGCGCCCGCACGAGAAGCAACGCGGACCCGTGGTGCTGCGCCGCTCCAGATTGAGCGAGCCGACCACCACCGACCAGCGCCTGCTGGACTCCAGAGGCCCTTCCGACTGGGTGCACACCGACCCGTGGCGGGTGCTGCGGATCCAGGCCGAGTTCGTCGAGGGCTTCGGCGCGCTGGCCGAGGTGCCGCGCGCGGTCACCGTCTTCGGTTCCGCCCGCACCCCGCGCGAGCACCCCGAGTACGCCACCGGCGTGGCGCTGGGCAAGGCGCTGGCCGAGATCGGCTGCGCGTCCATCACCGGCGGCGGCCCCGGCACGATGGAGGCCGTCAACCGCGGCGCCTCCGAGGCCGGCGGGCTGTCGATCGGCCTGGGCATCGAGCTGCCGTTCGAGCAGGGCCTGAACCCGTGGGTCGACCTGGGCGTCAACTTCCGGTACTTCTTCGTCCGCAAGACGATGTTCATGAAGTACGCGCAGGCGTTCATCTGCCTGCCCGGCGGCTTCGGCACCATGGACGAGCTGTTCGAGGCGCTGACCCTGGTGCAGACGAAGAAGGTCACCAAGTTCCCGGTCGTGCTCTTCGGCAGCGACTACTGGCAGGGGCTCTACGACTGGATCCGGGACCGGATGCTCGAAGGCGGCAAGATCGGCGAGAAGGACATGGAGCTGCTGCACGTCACCGACGACATCGACGACGCGGTGTCGATCGTGCAGGAGGCCTACGAGGCGTGGGAGGCGACCCATTGAACACCCCTTCGGCGGACGTATCGGTCTGCGTCTACTGCGCGTCCGGGCCGGTGCCGCAGCACTACCTGGACCTGGCCGCCGAGGTGGGTCGCAAGATCGCCAAGCGCGGGTGGACGCTGGTCTCCGGCGGCGGCAAGGTCTCGATGATGGGCGAGATCGCCCGCGCGGCCCGCGCCGACGGCGGCCGCACCATCGGCGTCATCCCGCGGGCGCTGGTCGACCGCGAGGTCGGTGACACCGATTCCGACGAGCTGCTGGTCGTCGACACCATGCGCGAGCGCAAGGGCCTGATGGACGCGCACTCCAACGCGTTCCTGACCCTGCCCGGCGGCATCGGGACCTGCGAGGAGCTCTTCGAGATCTGGACCGCCCGCTACCTGGGGATGCACGCCAAGCCGGTGGTGCTGCTCGACCCGGACGGGCACTTCCAGGGCCTGCTGGACTGGCTCAACGGCCTGGTGGAGACCGGTTTCGCCTCGCAGCGCTCGCTCGACGTGCTGACCGTGACCGCCGACGTCGACGAAGCCCTCGACGCCCTCGCCGCATGAGCGCACGACAGCTGCGGTTCCGGGACAAGGAGATGCCGTCCGACCGGCCGCTGGTGATGGGCATCGTCAACCGGACCCGCGACTCGTTCTTCGACCGCGGCCGCACGTTCGCCGCCGACGCCGCGCTCGCCGCGGTCGACCGGGCGGTGGCCGACGGGGCGGACATCGTCGACATCGGCGGTGTCCGCGCCGGTGCGCAGGGCGAACGCGTCGACGCCGCCGACGAGGCGGCCCGGGTGGTGCCGTTCGTGACCGCGGTCCGCGAGCGGCACCCGAACCTGGTGATCAGCGTCGACACCTGGCGGCACGAGGTCGCCGCCCAGGTCTGCGAAGCGGGCGCAGACCTGCTCAACGACACCTGGGCGGGCGCCGACCCGAAGCTGGCCGAGGTCGCCGCCGAGCACCGCGTCGGCGTCGTCTGCTCGCACACCGGCGGGCTCGCCCCGCGCACCGACGCCTACCGCCCCCGCTACGCCGACGTGGTCGCCGAGGTGACCGCGGAGCTCGTCGAGCGGGCCGAGCGGATGGTGGCGCTCGGCGTTCCGGCCGAAGGCGTGCTCATCGACCCGACGCACGACTTCGGCAAGAACACCTGGCACGGCCTGGCGCTGCTGCGCCGGGCGGGCGAGCTCGTCGACACCGGCTGGCCGGTGCTGATGGCGCTGTCGAACAAGGACTTCGTCGGCGAGACCCTCGGCACCGAGGTCACCGAACGGCTGGAGGGCACCCTGGCCGCGACAGCCGTGGCGGCGTGGCAGGGCGCCCGCGTCTTCCGCGCGCACCAGGTGCGCGAGACCCGCCGGGTCGTCGACATGGTCGCCACCATCTCCGGCACCCGGCAGCCGGATCAGGTGCTGCGCGGCCTGGCCTGAATCAGGCCACGCCGAGCGCGGTGCGGATCAGGTGGGTGAGGGCGGGGAACGGGATGTCCGGGCGGACCTCGCGCAGCACCGGCACCAGCCGGATCCAGCGCGACTGCACCCGCGGCGGGCTGGGCTGCTCGACGGCCAGCTCGTCGACGATCTCCGCGAGCCGCCACTTCGCCTCGTCGAGGTCGAGGCTCGGTGCGGGGTGCTGGTCGAGGACGTCGACCAGCGAGTTCAGGTAGACGCGGGCCTGGTCGAGGGCGGCCAGCCGGTCGGTGTGGTCGGTGGTGTCCCGGGGGCTCGGGGTGGCCGGGGCGGACCTGGCGAGCAGGCCGGCACCACTGGTCGTTTCCGCTTCGCGGTCGGGCACGGCAATCGGCTCCTGGTCGGGGTTCGGCGGAGGGAGGGTCGGCCTCCGTTTCACGATCCCCGAGTGTGCTCGATTCAGCCGATCGGGAGCGTCCGTTCGGGTCCACACCACCCGATCGGCCGACTCAAGCTGCTGTGACTCACATCATGGAGGTCCTGATCGCGAAAGGACCTTGGTCCTCTTGTGTGGAGGCGGTGACACTGCCCGGAAATATCCGTAGAGTCGCTACCTGTGAAGGCTGATGCGCTCCGCGGCCACCTGGACGCCCTGCTCCTGGCCACCCTCGACGGCAGGGCGTTGCACGGTTACGCGATCATCGAGGCTTTGCAGGAACGCAGTGGTGGCGCCCTGGACCTGCCCACCGGCACGGTCTACCCGGCGCTGCGCAGACTAGAGCGAGCCGGATTCGTGCAGAGCTCCTGGAGCACCGTTGGCGGCCGCCAGCGGCGCACGTACCGGCTCACCCAGGCGGGCACCCAAACCCTCCAGGCGGAACGCCGCGCCTGGCGAGAATTCACCCACGCCATCGAAGGAGTCCTCACGGCTCCTGCCAAGACCTGAGCACCCGCCAAGACCGGATCTCCGTCCGCGGTCGTCTTGCTCGGCGGTGCGGGTAGCGGAACCTGAGACGCCGTCTGGACTCCGTGCGCCGCTCCTGATGTATGCCAGCCAATACGCGGCGTCCCGGCGTACTCGCCAGACGACGTCTCAGAACCCGCGGCGGTGCGGGCTGCGAGGGTGGTGTTCACGCCTCGCGGCTGCGCCGCGTGCGATCCGGCCGTCTGCCTGACGGTCGGTGGGGCGTGCCACGATTGGCTCCGTGGCTAGTGCGCTCATCTACGTGTTCGTGGTGCTGGCGGTCGCGGCCGTCGTGTACCTGCTCGCTTCGCTGGTGTTCGGGCGGGGCGAGCAGCTCGCGCCGCTGCCGCCCGGCTCCACGCCCACCCGGCTCCCCTCGTCCGACGTCGAGGGTTCCGACGTGCGCGCGGTCCGGTTCCAGCAGGTCCTGCGGGGCTACAAGGTCACCGAGGTGGACTGGGTGCTGGACCGGCTCGCCGGCGAGCTCGACGAGCTGCACGGACGGATCGCGGTGCTGGAGCGCCAGCTCGACGTCGCCGGGCAGGAGCTCGACAAGGCGCGCGCCCGGGGCGGTGCCGAGGATGAGTGACGGTGCCGTCGGCAACGGGGCTGCGGGTAACGGGGCCGCTGTAAACGGGGCGGTCGTCATCGGCGAGGACGGTCGCGCGCGGTGCCCGTGGGGCGCCGCGCAACCCGACTACGCCGCCTACCACGACCAGGAATGGGGAGTCGCGCTGCGCGGGGTCCCGGAGCTCTACGAGCGGATCACCCTGGAGTCGTTCCAGTCCGGCCTGTCGTGGCTGACGATCCTGCGCAAGCGCCCGGCCTTCCGCGAGGCCTTCGCCGGTTTCGACCCCGAGGAGGTCGCGGCCTTCGACGAGGACGACCGGCAGCGGCTGCTGGCCGACGCCTCGATCGTCCGCAACCGCGCCAAGATCGACGCCGCCATCACCAACGCCCGCGCGGTCCTGGACCTCGACGTCCCGCTCGACGACCTCCTCTGGTCCTTCGCCCCGCCCCGCAGGCCGGAATCCGAACGCCCGGCCGCGCTCGGCGACGTCCCCGCCATCACCGACGAGTCGAAGGCCATGGCCAAGGAGCTCAAACGCCGGGGCTTCGTCTTCGTCGGCCCCACCACCTGCTACGCCCTCATGCAGGCCACGGGCATGGTCGACGACCACCTCCAGCACTGCTGGCGAGCCTGACCGCGCGGGGGTTCCCGATTTCAATGGAAGTCGGGAACACGACTTCCATTGAAATCGGGTGGCCGAGGGTCAGCGGCCCGTGAAGTTGGGGTCGCGCTTGTCGACGAAGGCGGCGACCGCCTCCTTGTGGTCTGCCGTGAGGCCCGCTTCGTTCTGGGCGCCCGCTTCGACCGCGAGGGCTTCGTCGAGGGCCTCCGCGGAGGCTGCTTGGACGGCTTCCTTGATGCGGGCGTAGGCGAAGGTGGGGCCCGCGGCCATGCGGGTGGCCAGCTCCATCGCCACCGTCAGGGCGTCCTCGACGACCTGGTTGACCATGCCGATGCGCAGCGCCTCGTCGGCCTGCACCGGCTGGGCCAGCAGCAGCATCTCCATCGCGCGGCCGTAGCCGATCAGCCGCGGCAGCGTCCAGGAGGCGCCCGAGTCCGTGGACAGGCCCACGTTGGCGAAGGCCATCAGGAACTTCGAGCCGGTCGCCGCGATCCGCAGGTCGCTGGCGTAGGCGATCGCCGCGCCCGCCCCGGCCGCCGTGCCGTTGACGGCCGCGATCACCGGCTTGGGCATCGTCGCCAGCGCCTTGGTGATCGGGTTGTAGTGCTCCTCGACCGTCTTCAGCGGGCTCGGGTCGCCGCTGGAGAGGAGTTGGATGTGCTCCTTGAGGTCCTGTCCGGCGCAGAACGCCTTGCCCGCGCCGGTGATCACCAGCGCGCGCACCGAGTCGTCCGCCGCGGCTTCCCGCAGGGCCGTCAGCAGCGCCTGCTTGAGCTCGATGTTGAGCGAGTTGAACGACTCGGGGCGGTTCAACGTGAGCAGCCGCACACCAGCGGTGTCCTCGGTCAGCAGTACGTCGGTCACTCCAAGCTCCTTGCCTTGACGTCCGTTGCGGCGGGATCGCGCGAGCACTTCCACTGTGGACCGCGCGGCCGGCGCGCCGTCCCGGTTGGACGGTGTCCCCGCTGGTCGCCGGGACGGCCGCCGTGAGATCGGTGACACGCCGGAGTGGAACGGCTCCTCACGGTGATCGCAGACGGTGTCCGCGATGTGCCGAACGGCGCCGAAACACCCCACACGAACGGTGAGTCTGCCAGCCGTCGGCGATATTCGACCAGCGCACGGGCGACACGAGTTGATCGGTTCGGTTTCGTCCACGCCTCGGGATGGGGGAGAATGGGGGTGGACCCGAGCTGGTTGTGGCGACCAGCGGGGGAAGATTTCACGGAGGGAGCACGCTATGGCGGCCATGAAGCCCCGGACCGGTGACGGTCCCCTCGAGGTGGCGAAGGAGGGACGCGGCATCGTGATGCGCGTCCCGCTTGAGGGTGGTGGGCGGCTCGTCGTCGAGATGTCGGTCGAGGAGGCCAAGAACCTGGGCGACGCCCTGGAGTCGGCCACCGGCTGAGGCCGCCAGGCGGTCCGGGACGCGCTGCCGGCCGGCTGACGCGGTCACGGCGCCTCCCGGCCGAGGCGACAACTGAAAATCACGTCGACGAGCGACGAGCGTGCTCGTCGGGCCCCGGTGCCGAGCGCGGTGCCGGGGTCTCTCGTCGGCGCCCCAGTTCGAGTTCGCACGGCCAGTCCGTGCAGGAAGGTCTTCTCGTGCCCGGTGCCTCCGTGTTCCGTTCCGCCCATTCCTACCGCGGCGGCCAGTCCGCCCGCGGGGTGGAGCCCGAGCTGCCCGTCATCCCGACCGCTCTGGTCGAAGTGGACGTGGTGCAGCGGTGGCGGGACGGAGTGCCGGGCGCGACGGCGGTCTTCGACGGCGAGACCGGCCCGGACCTGGCCGCTGCGGCCGAACGGTTCTCTGTGGACGCCGAGGTGCTCACCGCGCTCGGCGCTTCCGCCTCGGCCGGGGACGCGAAGGCGTTCCCGCTGCGCTCCGGTGACGTCGGCTGGCTCGTCGGCGTCGGCTCCGGCACCCCCGCGCAGTGGCGCTCCGCCGGTGCGGGCCTGGCCCGCGCGGTGCGCGAGAAGCTGACCGGTGCGGGCGACGGCGACTCCGAACCCGGGGACCTCGGCGACGCCTCCGACGCCGACTACCTGCAGGTCCGGTTGCCCGACGACGTCGGCGACGAGCTGATCGGCGAGCTCACCCTCGGGCTCGCGCTGGGCGGGTACCGGTTCAAGGTCACCGACGAGCCCGCGCCGCCGCGCCTGCGCAAGGTCCTGCTCGTCGCCCCGGACGGCGCCGACGTCGCCGCGCTGCGCGAGTCGGTGCGCCGCGCCCGCGAGCTCGCCGCCGCCACCGCGCTGGCCCGCGACCTCGCCAACGCACCCTCCAACGTCAAGGACCCGGCCTGGTTCACCGGGCTGGCCGCCGAGCTCGCCGGGCCGGTCGCGAACCTCACCGCGACCGTGCGGGACGAGAAGTGGCTGGCCGACAACGGTTTCGGCGGCATCCTCGCGGTCGGCGGCGGCTCGTCCCGCCCGCCCCGCCTGCTGCAGCTCGACTACCGGCCGCAGGACGCGACCGGCCCGCACCTGGTGCTGGTCGGCAAGGGCATCACCTTCGACACCGGCGGCATCTCGCTCAAGCCCGCCGACGGCATGCACCTGATGCGCACCGACATGTCCGGTGGCGCGGCGGTCATCGGCGCGCTGCTGGCGATCGCCCGGCTCGGTCTGCCGGTGAAGGTGACCGGCCTGGTGCCCTCCGCCGAGAACCACGTCTCCGGCACCGCCTACCGGCCCGGCGACGTGGTGCGGCACTACGGCGGCAAGACCACCGAGGTCGGCAACACCGACGCCGAAGGGCGGATGGTGCTGGCCGACGCGATGGCCTACGCCGTCGACGAGCTCCAGCCCGACGTGCTCATCGACGTCGCGACGCTGACCGGCGCGATGAAGGTCGCGCTCGGCCTGCGCACCGGCGGCCTGTTCGCCACCGACGACGAGCTGGCCGACCAGATCGCCGGGGCGGGCGAGCGGGTCGGCGAGTCCTGGTGGCGGATGCCGCTGCTGGAGGACCACGCCGAGGCCGTCCAGGGCGCGCTGTCCGACGTCAAGCAGACCCCGGCCGGTCCGGGCGGGATCACCGCGGCGCTGTTCCTGCGCGAGTTCACCGAGGGCGTGCGCTGGGCGCACCTGGACATCGCCGGGCCCGCGCGGGCCGACAAGGACTACTCGGAGGTCACGGTCGGCGGCACCGGCTTCGCCGCCCGCACGCTGGCCGAGCTCGCCTCCGAGCTGAGCTGACCGGGAACGGGCTGACCGGGGAGCGGGCTGACCGGGGAGCGGGCTGACCGGGGAGCGGGCTGATCGCTGAGTCGAGCGCCACGGGTGATGACCGGCACGGTTCCGGGCGCCGTCGATCAGGTGGTGTTTAACGTCTAAAGCATGGTGTCGGCCGGACGTGTGCGCAGGATTCGGATCGCGCTGCTGCTCGGTGCGCTGGCCCTGTTCGCCCTGCTCTACGCGCCGCAGCCGGTGCTGCCGCAGCTGGCGGGCGAGTACGGGCTGAGCCCGGGCTCGGCGGCGCTGCTGGTCTCGGCGGCGACCCTCGGGCTGGCGGTGTCGGCGATCCCGCTGGGCACGCTGTCGGAGGCCGTCGGCCGCCGCAAGACCATGATCACCAGCCTGGTCGTCGCCGAGCTCCTCGGTCTCGTGCTGCCGTGGGTGCACTCGTTCCCGCTGATGGTGGGGCTGCGGCTGGTGCAGGGGGCGGCCGTGGCCGGGCTCGCCGCCGTCGCCACCGCCTACCTCGTCGACGAGACCGGCGGCGTGCGGCTGGGCACCACCGTCGGGCTCTACGTCGCGGGCACCACCATCGGCGGCATGACCGGTCGGCTGCTCGGCGGCGTCGTCGGCGACTTCTGGGGCTGGTCCGGCGGAGTGCTCGCGGTCGCGCTGCTGGCCGCGGTGTGCACGGTCGCGTTCGTCGTCCTGCTGCCGTCCGAGCAGCGCCACCAGCGGAAACCGCTGCGCTGGGGGCCGCTGCTCGGCGGTCTCGGCGCCGCCCTGCGCGACCCCGGGCTGTACCCGCCGTACCTGGTCGCGGCGCTGGGCATGGGCAGCTTCGTGACGGTCTACAACGTGCTGGCCTTCCGCATCACCGCCCCGCCGCTGCTGGTGCCCCCGGCGCTGGCCGCGCTGGCGTTCCTCGCCTACGCGGCGGGCACGGTGACCTCGGCGCTGGCCGGGCGCGCCGCCGACCGCTGGGGGCGCGTGCGGGTGCTGCTGACCAGCCTCGCGGTGGCGGGAGCCGGTCTGCTGCTGATGCTGCCGGACTCGGTGTCGGTGATCCTGGTCGGCCTGGTGGTGTTCACCGGTGGGTTCTTCGGCGCTCACTCGGTCGCCAACGGCTGGGTCGGCACCCGCGCCTCCGCCGAGGCGCGCGGCCAGGCATCGGCCCTCTACCAGCTCGCCTACTACGGCGGCAGCAGCGTCGGCGGAGTCCTCGGCGGCATCGCCTACGGCGCCTGGGGCTGGCCCGGCATGACCCTGCTCCTCGGCATCTGGCTCGCCCTCGCCGCGATCGCGGTCGCCTTCTCCCGCACCCTCACCACCCCGCGCGGGTGACCCGATTTCAATGGAAGTCGGGTTCCCGATTTCCGTTGAGATCAGGAGTCCGACTTCCATTGAAATCGAGTCAGGTGACGGGCGTGCCCCTGCGGTCGGGACCGGTCATGCGAACGAAAGACCTGGTCAGGTGGCGTCCGCGTCGTACGGGGGGCGTTCGCCGGGGGCCAGGGGGCGCTCGGCCGGCTTCGGCGGGGTGGGCGCCGGGGTGTGGCCGTTGGTGGACGGGGTGTGCCCGTTGAGGGGCGAGGAGTTCTTCGAGAACTCCTCGAACGGGTTCTCGCCGTCCAGCAGGTGCTTGGTGACGGCGGTCTTGGGGTTGAAGTTGCGAACGCTGCGGAGCTCGTCGAGCGGCTTCTTCAGCTCGTCGAACTCCGGACCGATCTCCGAGCGGATCTGCTCGCGGGCCCCGGTCGCGTACTCCCTGACCTGCCGGATCGTCTTGCCCAGCCACGCGGCGCCCTGCGGCAGCCGATCCGGACCGAGCACGAACAACCCGACCAGGGCGAGAACCAGGAGCTCGGGCCAGCCGACGCTATCGAACACCTCTCGACTCCTCTGGGATCCTCGTGGCTCGGGGACCGACGCCGAGCTGCCGACAACACCAGAGTACCGACCGGGTGACGCTGGTCGAAGAGGGGAACTGGCGTAAACACGCCCCGTGTCCCAGCGGTGTCCGGCCGTTCATGCCGATGTGATCGGTCATTTCAGCGTCACGTCGAGCACCAGCTCGCGGCCCTGCCGGACCACGGTGACGGGGACGCGCTCGCCGACCTGATGTCGGTCCACTGCCACGATGAGTTCGTCGGCGCTTCCGACCTTGCGGTCGCCGACCTTGATGATGACGTCTCCTTCGGCCATCCCGCCGCCCGCGGCGGAACTGCCGTCCTGCACGTTCTGCACCTGCGCGCCGTCGGCCAGACCGTCGCTCACGGACTTCGCGTTGACGCCGAGATCGGCGTGCCGGACGGTGCCGGTGCGGATGAGTTCCTGAGCGATCCGCCGGACGTCGTCGATCGGGATCGCGAACCCGAGACCGATCGAACCGCCCTCACCGCCCGAACCGAGCGTGCGGATGGCGCTGTTGATGCCGACCACCGCACCTGTCCCGTCGACCAGCGCGCCACCCGAGTTGCCCGGGTTGATGGCCGCGTCGGTCTGGATCGCGTCGATGACGGCGTTGGTGTCGGTGCCCTCGCCGGCCAGCCGGACCGGCCGGTGCACCGAGCTGACGATGCCGGTGGTGACGGTGCCCGCCAGGCCCAGCGGCGAGCCGATGGCGATCACGTCGTCGCCGACCTTCAGCTTGTCCGAGTCGCCGAGCTGGGCGACGGTCGGGTTCGAGACCTCGACCTTGAGCACCGCGAGGTCGGTCTTGACGTCCCGGCCCACGACCCGCGCCGGAGCCCGGGTGCCGTCGTGGAAGACCGTCGAGACCTGCGCGTTCGGGGTGTCGGCGGCCATCGACACCACGTGGTTGTTGGTGACCACGTAGCCGTCGCCGTCGATGACCACGCCCGATCCGGAGCCGCCCTGCCCGCCGATGCGGACCTCGATGGACACCACCGCGGGCACCACCCGCTGCGCCACCTGCGACACCGATCCGCGCGGCCGGTCGGTCGCGCCCTGATCGACCTCGGCGAGCGTGACGTCCGGGTTGACCAGCGGGTTCCCCTCCTCGGCGGTGATCCGCCCGAGGAAGCCGCCCGCCACGCCCACCAGCAGCGCGACCACGCCCAGGATCGCCAGCGCGCGCGGGTGCACGCGCCGGCCGAAGAGCACCTCGCGAGCGCTGAGCAGCGGGCCCGCCGCGCGCTCGCCGTCGTCGTCGGACTGGTTCTCGGGCACCGCGGGCGGGCCGAGGATCGCGCCCGCCGCCGGGTCCCGCCACGGGTCCCGGTCGCCCGAGCGCGCCTGGTCGTCCGAGCGCCACAGCACCGGGTCCGGCTCGGTCTCCGGTGTCATCGGCTTCTCGCCCGGTGCGCGCTGCAGCGGCCCGTCGCCGTGCGACGGTGGGCGGCCGAACGCCTGGACCAGCGCGTCCGCCGGAGGCGGTGCCTGCTCGATCCCGCGCACGGGGAGGCCGTGCTGGTCGGGGTCGAAGCTGCCGGACACGCCGTGCGGGCGGGCGAAGGCGTGGCGCTGCGACGGGTCGACCTCGGGACGCTCCAGCGGACGCGGCGCGAGCCGGTCCGCGGAGTGGCCGTTGGCGTGCTGCGCGGGGGGTGTTGCGAACTGGTCCGCGGGCACGCCGCGACCGGTCATGGTGCCGCCCTGCCAGGGGTGCACCGGCTCGGAGTCCTGCTGACCCGGCGCAGGGGAGTCCCGGCGCGCGTCGGGACCCTGCGCGGGCGTTCCTGGCTGGTCGCTCATCGCTCCCCGGGCTGTCCGATCGGGCTCGTCGCTTCGAGTGGATCACACGGGCGCGCGGCCCGCCTCACCGGCATGGTGCCGACGACCCCATCTTGCCCGCAGCGCGGTGAAGTCGGTGTGGAGTGGGCGCGAACTCGCCAGTTCGTTACCCGGCGGGCGGAGCCGTCGTCGCGGTGGACGGGAGCGCGGCCGAAGGGGCCGGAGGTGCGTCGGGCGCCTTCGGCGCGGGTGCCGCGGTCTGGCTGCCGACCGGCGTGCTCTGGCCGACCGGCGTGCTCTGGCCGACCGGCGTGCTCTGGCCGACCGGGGTGGTCTCCGACGGCAGGGCGGTGTTGCCCGCGGCCGGGATGACGGCGTTGGTGAACGAGCCGCCGGGCAGCGGCACGGGCGCGCCCTGCAGCGGCTGGCCGTCCTCGTCGGTGACCGGCACGTTCAGCAGCGTCAGCGCCCCGAGGACCAGCCCGGAGAAGACCACGCCGGCACCCTGCCGGGTGCGGCGGGTGGCCCGCCGGTTCGCGGTGTCAGGGGCGTCGTAGGAGGTCACGGCCGTGCCCAGCGGCTGCTGCGAGCCGCCGAGCGGCGTGGACGAACCCAGCACCGCTCCGCTGCCGAAGCGCTTCACGTCGTTCGGGCGGGACACGGCGACCAGCTGACCGTCGTCGGTCAGCGCGAGGTTCTCGGGCTGTGCGGGGAGCTCGGCGCTGGAGGGGATCGCCTGCAGCGCCTGCAGGAGCTGCGGCGAGACCGAGGGCGCGTCGGCGGCGCGCACCGCCGCGCGGGCCTGCCGCTGCGCGGCGGCGTCGGCCGCGCACGCGGGGCACCCGGCCAGGTGGGCCACCGCGCGGTCGTGGGCGCTCGGGCTGAGCTCGCCGTCGACGAACGCGACGAGAGCGTCCAGCGCGAGGTGCTGCTCGGACAGCCCCCACCCCCGCAGAACCGTCATCCGTCATTCCTCCCGGCTTGGTCGCGGCTCGCTTCGAGCGTGTTCTTGAGCATCTGGCGGCCGCGGTGGATCCTGCTGCGCACGGTACCCAGCTTCACGCCGAGGGTGGTACCGATCTCCTCGTACGACAGGCCCTCGACGTCGCAGAGCACGATGGCCGCGCGGAACTCCGGCGGCAGCTTGTCCAGCGCGGCCTGCAGGTCCGGGTCGAGGTGGGTGTCGTGGAACACCTGCTCCGGCGTCGGACCGCCGCCGGGCAGCCGGTCGGTGTCCTCGGGCAGGCCCTCCATGCGCAGGCGGGACCTGCGGCGGGCCATGTCCAGGAACAGGTTCGTGGTGATGCGGTGCAGCCACCCCTCGAACGTGCCCGGCTTGTACGAGGCCAGGGAGCGGAACACCCGGATGAAGGTCTCCTGGGTGAGGTCCTCGGCGTCGTGCTGGTTGCCGGACAGCCGGTAGGCGAGCCGGTACACCCGGTCCGCGTGCTGCCGGACCACCTCGTCCCAGCTGGGCGGGGTCCAAGCGGCCTCCTCCGCGCCGGGGGAGACGGGACTCGGGGAAACGCTGGTCTCGTGGGTCCGGTCGGTGCCGGGGGCCACGCTCATCGGCTGTGTTGCCATCGGGCGAAGAGCCACCTCCTGTGGGCTTGCATCTACCAGAACGAGCGGCGCCGGACCGTTGTTCCCGCGACCCGCACGACGGTGAGACGCCGATGGGTGTCGGTGTATGACGTCCACTGTCGTCCTCCCTGGTGAAGTGGGCATGAAAGCCACCTGAGAAGGGCCTGAGATTCCGGGTGAGCCGTCCCTCACCCACTCGGCCGCGCCGCGTTGATCACTCTGCGTGAGGAAATGTCGCGCATGGAAACGGGCTTCTAACGATGTCGCCCGGAAACATCATTTGTGCGCGCGGCGCCGATAACCTCTCGCGTTGTGATACCCGAGAGGTCGGTGGCCCGCTACTCGACGGGCGGCCAAGCGGTGGGGGAGCGGACGCGCGCTCGCCCGGTCGGCGACGGTCCGCTGGACTCGCCGGTCGGTGCGTCGTCGCTGCACGTGCTGCGGTTCCTCGCGGCCGCGCTGCGGGCCAGGGCCGTCGTCGAGATCGGCACCGGGTCCGGGGAGAGCGCCCGCTGGCTGCTCCGCGGGATGCTGCCCGAGGGCGTGCTGACCTCGATCGACGCCGATCCGGCCAACCAGCGGATCGCGCGCGCCGCGCTGCGCGAGGAGGGCGTCGCGCCCACCCGCACGCGGTTGATCACCGGCTGCGCGGTGGAGATGCTGCCGCGCTTCACCGAAGGCGGCTACGACCTGGTCTCGGTCGGCGTCGCGAGCACCGACTACCCCGCCTACCTGGAACTGGGCGCCCGCCTGCTGCGCCCCGGCGGCGTCATCGTCTTCGCCGGGGTCCAGCTCGGCGGCGACCCCGACGACAGCGGCGGCGCCCTGACCGCGGCCATCCGCGACCTGGTCAAGGCCGTTCAAGACGACGAGGGCCTGATCCCGGTGACACTGCCGACCGGGCCAGGCCTCCTCGCCGTCGCCAAGGGTTAAGACCTGTTCCGTGGTTGCTTCGCTTGGCGGTGCGGGTAGCGGAACCTGAGCGGCTCCGTGGTCTCCGTGCGCCGCTCCTTATGCATGTCCGATACACGGCGTCCCGGCGTACTCGCCATGAAGCCGCTCAGAACCCGCGGCGGTGCGGGCTGAGTCCCGCACTTGAAACAGCGGCTTCGCCGCCCTCATGCGCAGCGCTTAAGCGGGGGACACCGACAGGAGCTTGCCCGCCAGGCCTCGGGCACGGGTGCCCAGGCGCTGGGCGATGTCGCTGAGGGCGGCGCCGGCCGGGGAGTCCGGCTCCTGCAGGACCAGCGGCTCGCCCGCGTCGCCGCACTCGCGCAGCCTCGGGTCGAGCGGGATCTGGCCGAGCAGCGGCACCTCGGTGCCCAGCGAGCGGCTCAGCGAGTCGGCCACGATCTGGCCGCCGCCGGAGCCGAAGACCTCCACGCGCTGGCCGTCGGGCATCTCCATCCAGGACATGTTCTCCACGACGCCGGCCAGCCGCTGGCGGGTCTGCATGGCGATGGCGCCCGCGCGCTCGGCCACCTCGGCGGCGGCCTGCTGCGGGGTGGTGACCACCAGGATCTCGGCGTTGGGGATCAGCTGGGCGGTGGACAGCGCGACGTCACCGGTGCCGGGCGGCAGGTCCAGCAGCAGCACGTCCAGGTCGCCCCAGAAGACGTCGGCGAGGAACTGCTGCAGCGCGCGGTGCAGCATCGGGCCGCGCCAGACGACCGGGGTGTTGCCGGGCGTGAACATGCCGATCGAGATGACCTTCACGCCGTGCGACTGCGGAGGCATGATCATCTTCTCGACCTGGGTGGGCTTGCCGCCCGCGCCCAGCATCCGCGGCACGGAGTGGCCGTAGATGTCGGCGTCGACGACGCCGACAGACAGGCCCCGGGCGGCCATCGAGGCGGCCAGGTTGACCGTCACGCTGGACTTGCCGACGCCGCCCTTGCCCGAGGCCACGCAGTAGACGCGGGTCATCGAGCCGGGCTCGGCGAAGGGGATGCGCGGTTCGTCGGCGTCGCCGCGCAGGCTGCGACGCAGCTCGGAGCGCTGCTCGTCGCTCATCACGTCGAGCTCGACCTGCACCGAGGACACGCCGTCGACCGCGGCGACGGCGTCGTTGACCCGCTGCGTGATCGTCTCGCGCATCGGGCAGCCCTGGACCGTCAGGTAGACCTCGACCGTCACCGCGCCGCCGTCGCCGACGGACACGCTCTTGACCATGCCCAGGTCGGTGATCGGCTTGCGGATCTCCGGGTCCTCGACCTTGGTGAGCGCCTGGCGGACGGCGTCCTCGGTCGGTGCGGACTGCGTACTGGTCACGGTTACCTCGACAAGCGTTGGTGAACGTGGTGGGGACGGGACGTGTCCCGCCGAACCAGAAAAGGGTCTCACACCCGCATCCGGCAATCCCATGTTACGGACCAGTAGCCCACCATCTCCGCCGGTAGGACGATCGGCCTCGACTAGACCGGGGGCGCTGCGAAGTCAAGTGCGTGCGGACAGTAATATCCGTCACGTGGCCGAGACGGCTTTGGACCGATTACCCACTCGAAGTGAATTGTTGGCGTACCGCAGTTTTCTTCGCGCGCACGCCCGGGTCACGCGCTGCCTGGAGAGCGACCTGATCGCCGAGCAGAGGCTCACCCTGGCCGCCTACGACGTGCTGGAAGCGCTGGCCGAAGCGCCGGAGCAGCGGCTCCGGATGACCGAGCTCGCCGATGTCGTGCTGCTGTCCCGGTCCGGGGTGACCCGGCTGGTGGACCGGCTCGAACGGCTCGGGCTGGTGCGCCGCGTGCGCGTGGACTCCGACGGGCGCGGCGTGCAGGCCGTGATCACCGAGCGTGGTGAGGGGCGGCTGCGGATGGCCGCGTCGACCCACCGGCACGGTGTCGTGCGGTACTTCCTCAACGCCGCCGACGGAGAGCTCGAAACCCTGGTGCGCGCGTGCGAACGCCTGGCGGACGGGGGTGTGCCCTCGCCACCCGGGCAGCGTGCGCAAGCATGAGCGGGTGAGCTCACTGATCAAGGCGGTCGGCCTGGTGCGGTTCGCGGACCGGCGGTTGCTGCTGGTCCGCTCCGCCGACCAGGAGGCCTTCTACCTGCCCGGCGGCGGTATCGAACCCGGCGAGACCGAGCGCGAGGCGCTGCACCGCGAGGTCGCCGAGGAACTCGGCGTCGTCCTCGGCGAGGCCGAGTTCTACGCCCGCTACTTCAACGACGCCGTCGGGCGCGGCGCGGGCGTGAAGGTCGATCTCGCCTGCTACACGGGCGTTTTCGACGGCGAACCGGTCGCCTCGGCGGAGATCGCCGAGCTCGGCTGGTTCACCCGGGCCGAGTACGAGCAGCACCACGTCACAGCCCCGGCGATCCTCGACCTCTACGCGGACTTGGATCCCGCGTGATAGACAGCCAAGAAGTTGTTTGCGGTCACCTTGCTCAGCGGTGCGGGAAGGGGAACCTGAGCGGCTCCGTGGACTCCGCGCGCCACTCCTGATGTATGCCAATACACGGCGTCGCGGCGTGCTCGCCACGAAGCCGCTCAGAACCCCCGGCGGTGCCAGCTGCCAGGGTGGTTGCCAAGAATCGATGCGGATGTGGAGGTCGACGTGGACGGTCGTCGTGCCCGGCGCAGTTGCCTGGCGGTGCCCGGTTCGAGCGCGAAGATGATCGACAAGGCTCGCGGGCTGGCCGTCGACCAGTTCTTCCTCGACCTGGAGGACGCGGTCGCGCCGCTGGCCAAGGCCGAGGCGCGGGAGCGGATCGTCGGCGCGCTCACCGAGGGCGGCTGGGACGGCAAGGTCCGGTCGGTGCGGGTCAACGCGCTCGACACCGAGTGGACCTACCGCGACGTCGTCACCGTCGTCGAAGGCGCGGGCGCGGACCTGGACACGATCATCCTGCCGAAGGTCTCCACCCCCGACCACGTGCGCTGGCTGGACCTCACGCTGACCCAGATCGAGCGCGCGATGGGCCTGGAGGTCGGGCGGATCGGCATCGAGCCGCAGATCGAGGACGCGCGCGGTCTGGTCGAGATCGACGCGATCGCCCGCGCTCCCCGCGTGGAGGCGCTGATCTACGGGCCCGCCGACTTCATGGCGTCGGTGAACATGCGCTCGCTGGTCGTCGGCCACCAGCCGCCCGGATACGACGTCGGCGACGCCTACCACTACACGCTGTTCCGCATCCTCACCGCGGCGCGCGCCGCCGACGTGCAGGCCATCGACGGGCCGTACCTGCAGATCAAGGACGTCGACGGGCTGCGCGAGGTCGGAGGTCGTTCCGCCGCGCTCGGTTTCGACGGCAAGTGGGTGCTGCACCCGGCGCAGGTGGACGCGGTCAACGAGCTGTTCTCGCCGCGCCAGGCCGACTACGACCACGCCGAGAACATCCTCGACGCCTACGAGTGGCACACCTCCGCCGCCGGTGGTGCGCGCGGAGCGGCGATGCTCGGCGACGAGATGATCGACGAGGCGTCCCGCAAGATGGCCCTGGTCATCGCCGGGAAGGGCCGTGCCGCGGGCATGACCCGCAACGACCCCTGGACTCCGCCGGAAAACTGATTCCGCCCCACCGCGCGCCGTCGTCGCGGTAGTTTCGCGCCCGTGGACGACGGTGACGAACTGCGCTTGGCCCTCGCCATGCGCGGGGGCGCGAGCATGGCGGTGTGGATCGGCGGCGCGGTCGCCGAGGTCAACCGGTTCCGGGAGTCGCTGGAGACCGAAAGCGACCACCCCTGGGCGGCTTTGGCGCGCGCGGCCGGGTACCGGTCGGCGAGCGTCGACGTGCTGGCCGGGGCGTCGGCGGGCGGGCTCAACGCCGCGCTGATGTCGGCGACTCTGGTCTACGGCCTGCCGTTCGACCGGATGCGCCGGATGTGGGTGCAGCTGGCCGACCTGGAGGCGATGTCGCGGCCGGTGCCGAAGTTCTGGCAGCGCGCCCCGCTCTCCTTGCTGGAGGGCGACGACTACTTCCGCGCCGAACTCGTCCGCGTCATCCGGGACAACGCGCCACCGGTCGAGGAGCACCCGGGACGTCGCGCGGACATGCTGCTCACCGCGACCCTGCTGGACCCGCTGGTGGAGCGGTGCCACGACGCGCGCGTCGGGCCGATGCCGCTGGAGAAGCGGGCCGCGCGGCTGACCTTCCACCACGAGGGCCGGGCCGGGGACCCGCTGTCGGACTTCGGCGACGTCGAGGGCACCGCGCTGCGGCTGGCCCACGCGGCCCGCGCCACCTCGTCATTCCCGTTCGCCTTCGAACCCGCCCAGATCCGCTCGGGGCCCGGCGAACCGCCTGCGGGCGAGCCGAACATGCTGGGCCTGTTCTCCGAGACCAGCACGGGCGCAACGCCGTTCCGCGTCATCGACGGCGGGGTGCTGGACAACATCCCGGTCACCGCCGCCATCGAGGCGATCGCGGCGGCGCCCGCCGACCGGCCCACCAAGCGCTTCCTGCTCTACCTCAACCCCGATCCCGTCGTCTCGCACGGGCAGCGCGGCTCCGGTCGGGCGCTGCCGGTGACCGCGGCCGCGCTGCGCAGCCGGTTCACGCAGGAGTCCCTGCTGTCGGACCTCGACGCGCTCGCCGACCACAACCGGTCCGTGGATCGGAACGCGCTGCGCCGCAAGGCGTTGTTCGCCCCGCTGCGCGAGAACCCCGGCGGACTGGGCGAACTCAGCTCGGCGGTCGCCGCCGACAACGCGGTGGTGCGCGCCGAGCTCGACGCCCAGGCGGTGCACGCGCTGCTCGTCGACCCGGCGGGCAGCGAGGACGGAACGCTGCTGCCGCCGGTGATCGGCGATCCGCTGGCGGAGTGGTCCGCGCAGGCCCGCGACCAGCTGCCGGAACGGCTCTCGGCGCTGGCGGCCGAGCGCGGGCCGGAGATCTTCGACGACGCGCACGGGCTGCGCGCGGCGATCGCCGAGTGCCTCGGCTGGTCCTGGGACGTCGAGCGATCCGCGCCGGTCGGGCCCTGCAAGGCGCAGCTGTACCGGTTGCGGGCCTTCGCGACCGTGCTCGCCGGGCACGCCGACCGGTACTGGGTCAACGGCGCCCGGCTGGAGCCGATCGTGGAGACCGCCGAGCTCGACGGCTGGATCCGGCGGGTGCGGCGCCGTCGCGACCGCCTCCAGCACCGGCTGCCGTCGCCGATCGAACCGCTGCTGGGCGCGGTGCTGCGCGCGGTGACCGACGGCGACGGGTTCCAGCAGGCCCTGGCCGAGTTCGCCGCCGAGCTCCGGTCCATCGTGGACTCCTCCGGCGCCGACGCGGCTCCCGAGGCCGACGGCGTGGACGCGGTCGCGCGCGCCCGCGAAGTGCTGCACGGCATCGCCCGCCGCCTCGCCGACGCGGCTCCGCCGCGCCCGGAACCCGTCTCGGCGGAGCGGATCGGCTACGCGCTGCTGGAGACCACCGACCGGATCCCGGAGGTGCTGCGGCAGCTGGTCGTCCTCACCGCCCCGCTGGACGTCGGACGCGTGCCCACCAGCCGCATCGACCTGCTGCGCGTGGTCAGCGACGAGCGCACCCCGCTGCCGTTCAGCGCGCTGCGCCGCGACGGGCAGCTGCGCATCGAGGACAAGATCCGCGGCCTGGACCTGGGCAACTTCGGCGCGTTCCTGTCGGCGAAGTGGCGCGCCAACGACTGGATGTGGGGCCGGATGGACGCGGCCGCCACGCTCGTCGGAATGCTCGCCGACCCGGAACGCCTGGTGCGCCACGGGGATTCGGAGCAGCTCGGCGAGGTCCTGCGATCGGTGGTCAGCGAGCCGACCGAGGCCGAGCTGGGAGCGCTCGACGAGGAGCAGGCCCGGCAGTGGCGCGGGTTCCTCGCCGAGGTGTGGGCCCGCCACGCGGACGAGGTGCGCGGTGAGCTCGACGCGCTGTTCGCAGCCCCCGACGACCGGCACCCGCTGACCGGGACCCGCGCGCTGCTCACCGAGCGCCTGCAGTGGACGATCGCGGCGACCGAGGTCCCGCACGTCGCGTCGGTGTCGCCCGGCGCGGACCCCGCGGGTGGCGCCGACCCCGCCCCACCACCGCCGACGGAGCTGGTCCGCGCCGTGGAGACCTTCGACGTGGGGCGTCAGCGCGTCCGCGACCTGGGCGAACCCCGCCTGCTGTCGGTGGCGACCCGCTTCGGGCTGCTGGCTCTGCGCGCCGTCCGCCCGCAGGGATCCGGTGCGCTGCAGCGGCTGGGTGCGATGGCGCTGACGCTGGTGAAACCGCTGCTGATGCTCGCGGCCTACGCCGCGGCCGCCCCCGGTCGCGCGGCTCTGCTCGGGTTCGCCGCCGCCACGACGATCACGTTGACCAGGGACGACGTTCCCCAGATCACCTGGCTCATGGCGGGTGACTGCCCGCCGCGCGCGATGTGCGCGGTCAGCGCGCCGGACTCGGGCTGGTGGTCGTTCGGCAGCCTCTCCGGGGTGGAGACCACGGGCTGGACCCCCTGGGCGGTGCTGCTGACGATCGTCTGCGCCGTCTGGTTCGGGCGACGAGTGGCCCGGCGCTTCGGCGCCGGACTCGCCCGTTGGGCCCCGGCGCTGGTGGTGGCCGCGCTGATGCTGGTCGGTGCGTACGCGCTGCACCGGACGGGCCTGCGGCTGGGGCCGCCGGCGGTCGTGCTCGTCGCGACCGTCCTGACCTGGCCCGCAGCGGTCGCCTACCGGACCTCGGCCCGGGTCGGCGCCGTCGTGCTGACGCTGCTGACCGGGCTCGTCGCGCTGGTGCTGGGCACGGACCTCGAAACCGAGGTCGGCACGTGGCTCGCGCTGACCGTCCTGGGCCTGACCCTCGCGCACTCCCTCCACCTGAGCAGCGTCGACGTCCTGGCCCCGCGCCCCAGGCCGCAGCACGAGGCGGCGCGCGCCGAGGCACCACCCGTCCGGGTTGCGGCTGCGCATCGTTGAGAAGACGTTCATGATCCTCGGTGAGCACCGCGCGGTAGCCTGGGGGAGCGGACATTGCGCCGGAATCGGGCCACGGCCCCCGCGCGGTCCCCGGTACCAAGCTCAACGGAGGTGTCAGCGGTGTCCAACCCCTTCACCGGCTCCAGCCGGCCGGCGCCGGGCACACCCAACCTGCCCACGCCGCCGACCGGGTGGCCGATCGGTTCCTACGGCACGTACGAGGAAGCGCAGCGCGCCGTCGACCACCTGGCCGACAGCGACTTCCCCGTGCAGGAGGTCACCATCGTCGGCGTCGACCTCATGCTGGTCGAACGCGTGACCGGCAGGCTCACCTGGGGACGCGTGCTCGGCGGCGGCGCCGCCTCGGGCGCCTGGTTCGGCCTGTTCGTCGGCCTGATCATGGGCATGTTCACCCCGCAGGGCAGCTGGATCGCCCCGGTGCTCGCCGGTCTCGGCGCGGGCATCGTGTTCGGGCTGGTCTTCGCCGCCGTCGGCTACGCCTCCACGCGCGGCCGCCGCGACTTCTCCTCGGCCAGCCAGCTGGTCGCGGGGCGTTACGACGTGCTCGCCCAGCCCAAGCACGCCGAGCAGGGTCGCGACCTGCTCGCCAAGCTGGCGATGCGCCCGCAGAACCCCTGAGGCCCCCTACCGCCGGGTGGTGAAACTCCTGGTCCAGCCCCCGAATCGGGTAAGCGGGGTGCGGCTGACGGGGGAGCCGGTACGCCTGTTGTTTCCCGCTTCTTCACGGGTTGGCAACAAGGCGCGAGACCGCTTGCCCTCCGTGATCATCACGCCTAGCTTTCCTGCCACCGGCTGACCGCCGGTGGTTGCGGTGCGACGGAGCGTTGGCGAATCCCGGGAGCTCGGTCGCGTCCGCGGCCAGTGCACCGGAAGGACCGAGAGTGAAAGTTCGCCGCGTTCGCACGGCGGCACTGCTGGGCGCGTCACTGGTCTGCGCGTCGGCGCTGACCGCGTGCGGCCAAGCCACCAGTGCCAACACGATCAACCTCTACAGCGCACCCGAGGAGAACCTGCAGCACAACGTCGACCGCTGCAACGCGCAGTCCGGCGGCAAGTACGACATCGTCTACCACAAGCTCCCGCGCGACGCCGACGGTCAGCGCGAGCAGATGGTGCGTCGCCTCGCCGCCGGGGACACCGGGATGGACCTGCTCTACCTCGACGTCACCTGGACCGGCGAGTTCGCCGAGGCGAACTGGGTTCGCGAGTGGACCGGCGCCGACAAGGCCGAGGTCGAGCGGGACACCCTGCCCGGACCGCTGGAGACCGCGACCTGGCAGGGCAAGCTCTACGCGGCGCCGAAGAACACCAACGTGCAGCTGCTCTGGTACCGCAAGGACCTGGTGCCCGAACCGCCGAAGACCTGGAACGAGATGATCTCGACGGCCCAGCGCCTCGAGCGGGAGGGCAAGCCGCACTGGATCACCCTCACCGGCGCGCAGTTCGAGGGCCTGTACGTGCACTACAACACGCTGCTGGAATCGGCGGGCGGGCACGTGCTCAGCGACGACGGCAAGCAGGCCGTCGTCGATGAGGGCGCGGTGCGCGGGCTCGAAGCCCTCCGCGACCTGGGCACCGCAGGCGTCACCAGCCCCGGCATGAACAACGCCGAGGAGGACGACGCCCGCCAGGAGTTCGAGACCGGGCAGTCGGCGTTCCAGCTCAACTGGCCG
Organism: Saccharopolyspora ipomoeae; assembly: GCF_029952525.1. Lineage (GTDB taxonomy): Bacteria > Actinomycetota > Actinomycetes > Mycobacteriales > Pseudonocardiaceae > Saccharopolyspora > Saccharopolyspora ipomoeae. The sequence continues at coordinate 3,431 of NZ_JASAOF010000031.1, read as the reverse complement.
TTCGTCTACGCCTCCATGCAGGAGGAGAAGCCGGAGCTGGCGAAGAAGGTCGGCTGGGCGCGGGTTCCGGGCCTGGACGCCGGGGTGCCCAGCAAGTCCACCATCGGCGGCGCCAACTACGCGGTGAGCAGCTACTCCACCAAACCGGAGCTGTCGTTCGAGGCCGCGAAGTGCCTGCGGGACAAGGAGAGCCAGAAGTTCTCCGCCATCAACGACGGCGTGCCGCCCACCATCGAATCGCTGTACTCCGACCCCGAGCTGCAGGCCGAGTACCCGATGCACGAGACGATCCTGCAAGCCCTCAAGGACCCGGGCATGCGGCCGGTGACCCCCGCCGCGCAGAACGTCTCGACGGTGCTGTCCAACATGCTCAGCCCGATCGCCGAGATCGATCCGCAGGCCACCGCCGAGCGGATGCGCCGTGAGGTGCAGAACGCCCTGGAGTCCAAGGGAGTGATGCCCTGATGGCGACGAAGGAGTCGCTCAGCGACGGCAAGCGGGCCGAGCGCAGGCTGGGCCTGATGCTGGCCGCGCCCGCGGCGCTGGTGATGATCGCCGTCACCGGCTGGCCCATCCTCTACGCGTTCTGGTTGTCCTTCCAGCGCTTCGACCTGAAGTACCCGGACCAGCGCGAGTTCATCTGGTTCGACAACTACATCACCGTGCTCGGCAACGGCTACTGGTGGAGCGCGTTCGCGGTGACCGTCCTGGTGACCGCCGTGTCGGTGCTGGTGGAGTTCGTCCTCGGCATGGGGCTGGCGCTGATCATGCACCGCGCGCTGGTCGGCAAGGGCCTGGTGCGCACGGTCAGCCTCATCCCGTACGGCATCGTCACCGTCGTCGCCGCGTTCAGCTGGCGCTACGCGTGGACGCCCGACACCGGCTACCTGGCCAACGCCATCGCCCCCGGCGGGGCACCGCTGACCGAGTACGGCAGCGCGCTGGCGATCGTCATCGTCGCCGAGATCTGGAAGACCACGCCGTTCATGGCGCTGCTGCTGATGTCCGGGCTCGCGCTCGTGCCCGACGACCTGCTCAAGGCGGCCGCGATGGACGGAGCGGGCGCCTGGCAGCGGTTCGTCAAGGTCATGCTGCCGGTGATGAAGCCGGCGATCCTCGTCGCGCTGCTGTTCCGCACCCTCGACGCCTTCCGCGTCTTCGACCACATCGTGGTGCTCACCGGCGGAGCGCAGGACACCTCCTCGGTGTCGGTGCTCGCCTACAACAACCTGATCAAGGGCCTGAACCTGGGCATCGGCTCGACCATGTCGGTGCTGATCTTCATCGCGGTCGCGCTCATCGCGTGGATCTTCGTGAAGCTCTTCGGCACCGCCGCCCCGGGTAGCGACGAGAAGGGGAGGGGCTGATGGCCGGCCTCGGCGGCACACCGACACCCGCGCGCAAGGCCAAGTGGGCCGCGCTCAACGTGATCGTGGTGGCCTACGCGCTGCTCCCGGTGCTGTGGATCCTGTCGCTGTCGTTCAAGACCTCCGACACCCTCTCCGACGGGAACCTCATCCCGCGCGAGTGGACGCTGGAGAACTACGCGGCGATCTTCACCACCACCGAGTTCACCCGCGCGCTGCTGAACTCCATCGGCATCGCGCTGATCGCCACGGCGATCGCCGTCGTGCTCGGGACGATGGCCGCCTACGCCATCGCCCGGCTCGACTTCCCCGGCAAGCGAGCGCTGGTCGGGGCGTCCCTGCTGATCGCGATGTTCCCGCAGGTCTCGCTGGTCTCGCCGCTGTTCGACATCGAGCGGACGGTGGGGCTGTTCGACACCTGGCCGGGACTGATCCTGCCCTACATCACCTTCTCGCTGCCGCTGGCGATCTACACGCTGTCGGCGTTCTTCCGGGAGATCCCCTGGGAGCTGGAGAAGGCGGCCAAGATGGACGGGGCCACGCCCGCGCAGGCGTTCCGGCGGGTCATTGCCCCGCTGGCCGCGCCGGGCGTGTTCACCACCGCGATCCTGGTGTTCATCTTCTGCTGGAACGACTTCCTGTTCGCCATCTCGCTGACGTCCACGGAGAACTCGCGGACGGTCCCGGTGGCGCTGCAGTTCTTCACCGGCGACTCGCAGTTCGAGGACCCGACGGGGACGATCTCGGCCGCCGCCGTGGTGATCACCATTCCGATCATCCTGTTCGTGCTGTTCTTCCAGCGACGCATCGTGTCCGGACTGACCTCCGGCGCAGTGAAGGGGTAAGCAAGTGGCCGACATCGTGCTGGACAAGGTGACCAAGCGCTACCCGGACGGGGCGCTGGCGGTCGACGAGGTCGACCTGCAGATCGCCGACGGCGAGTTCGTGATCCTGGTGGGCCCCTCGGGCTGCGGGAAGTCCACCACGCTCAACATGATCGCCGGGCTGGAGGACATCAGCGGCGGCGAGCTGCGCATCGGGGGCGAGCGGGTCAACGAGCGGGCGCCCAAGGACCGCGACATCGCGATGGTGTTCCAGTCCTACGCGCTCTACCCGCACATGACCGTGTTCGAGAACATGGCCTTCCCGCTGCGGCTGGCCAAGGTGGACAACGCGACGGTGAAGGACAAGGTCACCGAGGCCGCGAAGATCCTCGACCTGTCGGGTCATCTCGACCGCAAGCCCGCCAACCTCTCCGGCGGTCAGCGGCAGCGGGTGGCGATGGGGCGGGCGATCGTGCGCAGCCCCAAGGCGTTCCTTATGGACGAACCGCTGTCCAACCTGGACGCCAAGCTGCGCGTGCAGATGCGGACCTCGGTGTCGAAGCTGCAGAAGCAGCTGGGCACCACCACCGTCTACGTCACCCACGACCAGACCGAGGCGATGACCCTCGGCGACCGGGTCGTGGTGCTGCGCGGCGGCGTGGTGCAGCAGGTCGGCCCGCCGCAACACCTCTACGAGAACCCGGCGAACCTGTTCGTGGCCGGGTTCATCGGTTCGCCGGCGATGAACTTCGTGCCGGTGGAGCTCGCCGACGGCGTGCTGCGCAGCGCCCTGGGCGACGTGCCGCTGCCGGACCGGCTGCGCAAGGCCGTCGAGGCGGCCAACGCTCCGCGCGAGCTGGTGCTGGGCATCCGCCCGGAGCACTTCGAGGACGCCGCTCTGGTCGACGACGCGGCGCAGGCCGGGGGAGCGACGTTCACCGCCGAGGTGGACGTGGTGGAGGAGATGGGCTCGGACAAGTACGTCTACTTCACCCTGGCCGGTGCCAAGGCCAGCAGCGATCAGCTCGACGAGCTCGCCGCCGACAGCGGCAGCTCGGAGGTCCCGACCGACGAGGGCCAGGTGGTCACGCGCCTGTCGGTCCAGTCCCGGGCCGCGGAGAACCAGCCCCTGTCGGTCTGGTTCGACACGGACGAGATCCACCTCTTCAACCCGGCCACGGGCGAGACGATCCGCTGACGGTCCTCGGACGCTGTCGTGGGGGGGGGGGGGGGGGGGGGG
>NZ_JASAOF010000030.1 GCF_029952525.1 Saccharopolyspora ipomoeae | reverse complement strand
AAGCCCTGCTCGGCTCGGTCAGCCAGCACGTCGTGCACCACGCGCGCTGCCCGGTGGTCGTCGTCCGCGACACCTCGCGATGACCGCACGGCGCCCGAGGTTCGAGAGGTCCGACCCGACGGCGTGCGCCTCACCCCCAACGGTTGGTCCGTCCTCCGGAGCCGATCCAGCGGTGCGCGAGCCGCACCGCACGACATCGCGGAGCACGACATGAACTCTCCGTCAGAACACCTCATCGTCGTCGGGGTCGACGGCTCCCCCGCTTCGCTGGCGGCGCTGCGCTGGGCGGTCGACCAAGCGCGACGCACCGAGGCCACCATCGCCGCCGTGATGGCCTGGACCGTGCCCGAGCTCTACGACTGGCCGATGCCCACGGCCGAACAACTCGATCTCGCCACCAAGAACGCGCTCCACGACATCGTCCGCGCCGCAGTGCCGGAAGACGATCTCCCGCGCATCCGACAGCGCACCGCGGGCGGCCATCCCGCCGAAGTGATCCTCGACCAGGCCGCGACGGCTGACTTGCTCGTGGTCGGGCACAGGGGCACGGGCACGTTCGCACGCGCTCTCATCGGCTCCACCGCCCGCTACTGCATCGACCACGCCTCCTGCCCCGTCGTCGTCATCCGCGAACTCGGAACGGGCTCGCCGCGCCTGCGTCCCCGGACCTAGGCCCCCATCGCTCGGCGCAGCACAGCGGTCGCCGGCAGCCTTCAGAGCAGTGCGGCGTGATCGGGCACGTAGGTGTGATGGGCACGAGGGGGCCGCCGGCGTTCAGCCGGAGGCGCCACAGCGGGCAGCTCGAATCGGGGGCGTGGCACGTCGCAGTACGGCACGGTCGACAGCAGGTGCGCGATCACGTTGATCCGCGCGCGACGCTTGTCCTCGCTCTCGACCAGGTACCAGGGTGACAGCGGGGTGTCGGTCGCGGCCAGCATCTCGTCCCGCGCATCGGAGTACTGCTCCCACCTGGTCACCGACTCCAGGTCGAGCGCGGACAACTTCCAGCGCCGCATCGGGTCCTCGCTGCGGCGCTGCAACCGGCGCCGCTGCTCCTCCCTGCTCACCGAGAACCAGTACTTGCGCAGCAGCACACCATCCTCGACCAGCAGCTGTTCGAACACCGGGCACTGCCGCAGGAATCGCTGGTGCTCGTCCGCGGTGCACAGGCCCATGACGTGCTCGACACCCGCGCGGTTGTACCAACTCCGGTCGAACAGGGCGATCTCACCGGCCGCGGGCAGCTGCGCCACGTAACGCTGGAAGTACCACTCCCGGCGCTCGCGCTCGGTCGGAGCCGGCAAGGCAACGATGCGCGCCACCCGAGGGTTGAGGTACTCGGCGACGCGTTTGATCGCACTGCCCTTGCCCGCCGCGTCCCGCCCTTCGAACACCACGACCAGCCGGACCCCCTCCCGCCGGACCCATTCCTGCAGCTTGACCAGCTCGGCCTGGAGGCGGAACAGCTCCTTCTCGTACGTCGCGCGCGGCACGCGCTGCGCGTCGGCGCCCGCACCGCGATCCCGCTCATCGCTCATGGTCACCAGCTGTCGACGACAGCGAACCTCCGGTTCGTGAGTGCTTCGGTGGCGACGCGGCCCCGGTGCCTCGATCCCCCACGCCCGCCGCGTCCCCGTTCCGCCAACCCAAGCCGACCGGGTCCGCGAGGACGACGGAAGGGCCGTGCGACCTGGATCCGATGACGCCGCCACCGCGGGCCGCCCCCGGCGGTGAGCCACCGCCGCTACGGACGTTGGACCCTGGCGCCGTCGATCGGGCTCGGCCACGGTCACCACATCCCATCGGAACGCGCACCCGACCAGGAGGCGGCACGTGCCCCGGATTTCCACCGCACTCGATCTGCCACCCACCGAGATCGAGCAGATCATCAGACACGCGAGCTTCGCCCCGTCGCTGCACAACACGCAGCCGTGGCGGTTCCGGCTCCTGCCACAGGTGATCGAACTGCACTACGACCCGGCACGCCTCCTGCCAGCCGCCGACCCGGCGGGACGTGAGCTCCGCCTCGCCTGCGGGGCCGCGCTGTTCAACCTGCGGCTCGCGCTCGAGAACGCCGGCACGAGGCCGAACGTGACCTTGCTCCCGCACTTCGCCGGCCCCACGGTGCTCGCGGAGATCCGCAGCGGCGGCCGCACCGACCCCCGCCCGGAAGCACGTCGACTGCACGCCGCGATTCCGCGGCGGCACAGCCACCGCGCCCCGTTCCGCGACGTGCCGGTGCCGACCGCGGAGCGAAGCCACATGCTCCACGCCGCGCAATCCGAGCAGTGCCGACTGCACATCGTCACGCCCGGAGAGCTCGGCACGCTCGAGGGCTTGGTCCACCGGGCCCACCGCATCCAGGAGGCCGATCCGCGGTTCCGCACCGAGCTGGCAGCGTGGACCGGCCGACCTGCAGACACCTCGGAAGGCGTGCCCACCTCGGCCGCAGGGCCCAGGCCAGGGCCGCAGGACCAGTGGGTGCACCGGGACTTCTCGGCCGGGGTGTCACCGCGCCCCGAAGGGGTCGAGTACGAGTCGTACCCGCTGCTGGCAGTGCTCTGCACTCCCCAGGAAACCCGCTACGCCGAACTGCAGGCCGGGCAAGCGGTTCAGAACGTCTGGTTGACGGCGACCGCCCGCGGCCTGGCCGCCTCGATGATCTCGGAGGTCATCGAGGTGCCGGACACCCGCGACGAACTGCGCGACCTGCTGGGCGGGACGCTCCATCCCCAGGCGTTGCTGCGGATCGGTTACGGCGGCCCCACCGTCCCGGCACCGCGCAGAGCGGTCGACGACCTGATCCTCGACGACGGCACGACCACCTGACCGGTCTCCCGCACCGAACTCGGGAACGCCCCAACGACCGGGTGACCGTCAGTAGCGGAGCATCGCCGCGACGCCGTCCGCGCACCGGGTTCCGGGCAGGAGTTCGGTGAACTTCGCGTTGCCGTGCACGGCCGAGCGCAGCAGCAGCGCGCTCGCGGGGGCGGTGAACGTCGTGGCGTCGTCCCCGAGCGCGGTCGCGTCGCTGACCACCGCCATCGGGTCGCGACGCGATCCCACGAGCTCGGGGTCGTCCGCCCGGTCCGCGGCCAGCAGCAGCGTCTCGACCCGGCCCTGCGACAGCGCCTCCATCACCGGTGCGAGCCCTTGGAGCCCGTGACCTCCGGCGAGGGTCGCTTCGAGCTCGTCGAGCACCGCGCGGTGGCTCTCGATCATGGCCTCGTGCATCGCCTCGTCGACGCTCGCCCGCAGCACGTCGATCGCCGACTGGTCGGTTCGGCCGCCCTCGACGTAGACGGTCCGGCCCCGGGGCGGGCGTGCGGTGAGGTGGTCGCGCAGCAGTCCGATCGCCTTCGGGTCTCCCGCGATGAGGATGACCGCGGCCTCGACCTCGGCCGCCGCCTCGCGGACGTCCTCGGCGACCTGCTCGGTGTTCTCCGACCACAGGTTCACCGAACGGCGGTGGTACGCGGCGTGCGAGACCGCGCCCGCCCGCACCCGCGTGATGTGCAGCGTGGAACCGTTGAAGGTCCGCTGGAACGACGGTGCCGCGGCGGCGGCCGGGTAGGCGTCGACGTCGGCGCCCTCGCGGTCCACCGCGACGACCACGTGGGCGAGCTGGTGGTCCCGGTCGAGCGCGAGCGGCAGCGGGTCGGCCACCGGGAGGTTCACCGCGGTGTCGCCGCTCGGCGGCTCGGACATGGTGTGCACGGCCAGGACCCGGCCGCCCGAGGCGAACAGCGCTTCCCCCTGCGGACCCGGCACGTCTCTCGCTCCCCCGACCACACCGTCCAGCGCCGCGAGCGCGTCCGCGTCGGCGCCCTGCTCGGCGAGCGCGCTGCGGGCGGCGCGCCACCGGAGCTCGATCTGCTTGTCCGAGTCCGCGGTTCCGCGGCTGGTGTCGAGGTGGACCGAAGCGACGTCGCCATCGCCGTCGAAGAGCGGCCGCAGGAACTGGAGATCCATCACTCACCTCACTGGTGTCGTCACGTGGCGCCCGGAGAAGCCGCGGCGTCCCGACCGGCGCGACGCCACGCACGCCAGGCGAGGTGGGCGAAGGCGACGATCACGAGCAGGTCCACCACGTAGGCGACCCACTCCAGGCGCAGAACGCGGCCGAGCGGGAAGGCCACGGCGGCCAGGCAGATCAACGCCGCGTCCCACCACGGCGCCGACCGCGTCCACACCAGGAGCACGCCGAAGACCAGCATCGCCGCGGGGAACGCCGGCCCCGGCAGCCACAGCACGAGCACGCTCTCCGGCGGCAGGTCCGCGAAGCTCGCCACCCCGATCCGGCCCGGCACTCCGAGGGCCGCTTCGAAGAATCCCTGCAGCCCGAAGGAGATGCTGCCCAACATCCCCACCAGCAGCAGAACCAGCCACAACGCCGCGATCACCGGAACCCGTTGCCGCAACCGGTCGTACTCACCGATCAACCCGAAAACCCAAGGGATCATGGACAAGGCGATCAGCACACCACCGGTCACGCCGTAGTGGCCGTCGACCCAGAACAGAGGCGACGCGGCGAACACCACCGGCCCGAGGACCAACGCGACGGCTTGCAACCGCTGCACGACCACCACCGCAGGCTAGAGCCGCCCGCCGAGACCCGCAAAAACGAATCCGGTTCGAGCCACCCGGGTTTCCGGTCTTGCCCCCGGTGAGGCAGGTCCTCGTTCAGGCCGTGGCGTCCTTGTCCGGGACGACGAGCGCGTAGATCACCAGCACGGACAGCGCGATCAGCATGAGCTCCCAGACCGGGAACGCGGCGAGGAACGCCACGTGCGCGATCGCGGCCAGCCCCGCCAGGCCGATTCCGGCGATCCGCGCCCACGCCTGCCCGCTCAGGCAGCCGGCACCGGCCAGGACCTGCACCAAGCCGACGGCCAGCCACACCCAGCCCCAGACGCCGAAGTCGAAGATCAGCAGCTCCCCCGCCCCGACGACGTAGTAGTCGGGCCGGAACAGCGCCGCCAGGCCGGCGATGAGGTTGAACGCGCCGACCAGGATGAGCATCCAGCCGCCGAAGGCCAACCAGTTCGCGTCCCTGGAACTCGATCGTGCGTGCGAGACCGCCCACTCGCGGCCCTGTTCGGGAGCCCGCCGTTGTTCCGCCCGTTCAGCACCGCTGGTGCTGCCTTGTTCCCCCGTAGGACTGGACATCGTCCACGCCTCCTCCGTCGAGGTGCTGTTCGGACCAGCATCACCCTCTCCGGTGCAGGTCGCAGTCCGGATCAGCGGCACGGGAGCCGACCCGAGCGGGAGGCGTGCGGTCACCGGGTTCACCCTCCGGGTGCGGGTCGGCCGAAGACGTGCCGCAGCGCGGTTTCCAGGTGCGGGTGGCGGAACCGGTGCCCGGCTCGCCGCAGCCGCTCGGGGTGCACTCGTTGATCGGCGAAGGCGAGTTCGCGGGCGCCCCGCTCCCCGAGCAGCAGGCGAGGGCCCAGCTCGGGCACCGGCAGCAGGGCCGGGCGGGAGAGCACCCGCGCCAGCGTCGCGGCGTGGTCGGCGTTGCGCACCGGGACGGGGGCCACGGCGTTGACCGGACCGGACAGGCCGGGGTCGAGGACGCAGCGCAGGTAGATGTCGGACAGGTCGTCGATGCCGATCCACGGCGTCCACTGGTGGCCGTCACCGAGCCGACCGCCCAGTCCCGCGGAGAACAGCGGGTGCTGCAGCGCGAGGACGCCGCCGCGCGGGCTCTGCACGATGCCGGTGCGCACGTTCGTCGTGCGCAATCCGGCTTCGGCGGCCGGTGTCGTGGCCGCTTCCCAGTCGGCGGCCACCTCGGCGAGGAAGCCGTCACCGCGCGGGCTGGACTCGGTCAGGATCTCGTCGCCCCGGGCGGTGCCGTAGTAGCCGACCGCGGAGGCGGAGACGAACGCGCTCGGACCACCGGTCGCCGCCAGCTCCGCCAACCGGCGCGTGGGGCGAACCCGGCTGTCGCGGATCGCCGCCTCGTGCGCGTCGGTGAAGCGACCTGCGATCGGGGACCCGGCCAGGTGGATCACCGCGTCCACGCCGGTGAGCAGGTCCGGCGCCGGGTCCTCGGGCCGCCACTGGCGCTCGTCGCGGGATCGGGCCGGGCGCCGCACCAGCCGGATCACCTGGTGGCCTCCCGTGGTCAGCAGCGCGGTCACGGCGCGCCCCACCAGTCCGGAGGAACCGGTGACCGCCACGGTCCTCGGCGACGCCGCCCACGCCCGGGCGCGGGCGTGGGCGGCGAGGTCGTCGCGGAGCTGGGCGTGCCGGTAGGTGAACATCGCTCGCAACGCGCGCTCGGGCACGGCGGTCTCGACGGTGTCGGTCACCCGCGTGCTGCGCTCGTCGAGGCTCGTGAACTCGTGCGTGTGGCGCCAGGACAGCACCGCCGACAGCGGGAGCGAGGTGAGCTGGTCGACGAAGCGGTGCGGTGGCCGGTAGCCGTCGGGTCGGTGCGAGGCCACCCACCGCAGTCCACCCGGGAAGCCCAGCACCGCGCGGCCGTCGCGCAACGAGGTCGCCTCGCCGAGCACGCGGACCGGTTGCCAGGGCGGTGTCAGCCGCGTGATCGCACCCGGGCGCGCGTGCCAGGCGAACACCTCCTCGACCGGGAACTCGACGACGCTGCTGCACCGCAGGCTCATCCACCCATTGTCGCTCCCGGGGTGGCACCCCTGCCGGACCGGCGGAGCAGACCCGGCCGGGGCCCCTCCCGGTGCTACGCGATCCGGCCGGTGGCCTCGCGCAGGCGTTGGACGTGGTCCCCCACCGCGGCCACCAGCTCGCGGTCCTCGGCGAGGCTGCTGTCCACGGCGGACAGAACCGCGCGGACGGCGTCCGCCGAGCGGGCCAGCGGGACCAGCTCGTCGGCGCACGGGTCGGTGACCGGGTTCTCGCGCAGGTGGATCAGCCAGCCGGCCAGCGCCGCGACGGGTGCGTCGGGCATCCGCTGCGCAGCGCGTTCGGCGAGCAGCACCGGCAGGATGCGGGCCGGGATCTTCTGGGACCCGTCGGAGGCGATCTGCAGCAGGTTGTGCCGCACCCCGCGCGAGGAGAAGCGCAGCAGCAGGCGCTGCCGGTAGTCGGCCAGCTCCTGCGCCCGCAGCGACGCGTGGCGCGATGCGACGTCCCACCACAAGGCCGTCAGCCGGGCCAGCACCGGGTGCCGGACGGCCTCGTCGACGGTCGCGCATCCCAGCGCCAAACCCGCGTAGGCCAGCAGCGTGTGCGCACCGTTGAGGAACCACAGCTTGCGCTGCTCGTAGGCGGCTAGGTCGTCGACGAACCGGGCACCGGCCTCCTCCCACGCGGGCCTGCCGAGCGGGAAGTCCCCGGCCAGCAGCCACTCGCTGAAGGGTTCGGTCACCACGGGGGCCCGGTCTTCGAACCCGGTCAGCTGCGCGGCGGTGGCGAGGTCCTGCTCGGTGGTGGCGGGCGTGATGCGGTCGACGACGGTGTCGACGAACGACACCTGGTCCTCGGCCCAAGCGCGGAAACCCGCGTCCTCCCGCGCGGCGGCGGTGCGGATCGCCTCGCGCAGCACGCCGCCGTTGCCCGGCAGGTTGTCGCACGGGACCAGCGCGATGGGGGCGCCGCCCGCGCGGTAGCGCCCGCGCAGCCCGGCGAGGACGCGGCCGATCGCGGTCCCGTCCGGATCGCCGGACACCCGGTACCCGGCCTCGGTGATGGTCAGCGTCAGCAGCGCCACCTCGGGCGAGGCGAGATCGGCGAGCCACTGCTCGGAGTCGCAGCCGGGGTGGGCGCGGCTGATCGCGTCGACGATCACGGCCTCGGTGTCGCCGTCGTCGCGCACCTGCAACGAGAACAGCCCGTCCTGCTCGGTGAGGGTGCGCGGCAGCTCGGTGTTGCGGAAGGTGTAGGCCGCGACGCCCCAGTCCGGGTCGGCCATCGTGTACGCGGCCTGGTGGGCCCGGTGGAACGCGCCCAGCCCCAGGTGGACGGCCCGCACCGGGGCCGGTGGGCGGACACCGGCGGAGGCGCGGGTCAGTCGTGCCGTCACAGTCGGAACGCCCTCTTCGGCTGGAGGTCGTGAAGATCGCGGATGACGACGGCGGCGTCGTCCTCGCTGATGACGTGTTCGGCGACCAGTCCCGCCAGGTGGGCCGCGTCGACCCGGCGGGCCGTGTCGTGGCGGGCCGGGATGGAGCAGAACCCGCGGGTGTCGTCGATGAAGCCCGCGTTGCGGTAGAAGCCCGCGGTCTCGGTGACGGCGTCGCGGAAGCGGTGCATCGCGCGGGGCGCGTCGAGGAACCACCACGGCGCGCCGAGGTAGACCGAGGGGTAGAACCCGGCGAGCGGGGCGAGTTCGCGGGAGAAGACCGTCTCGTCGAGGGTGAACAGCACGGTCTGGAACCGCGGGTTCGTGCCGAACCGCTCCAGCATCGGTTGCAGCGCGCGGGTGAACTCGGCCTGCAGCGGGATGTCGTGACCGGTGTCGGGACCGAAGCGGCGCGCCGTCCCCGGGTGGTGGTTGCGCCTGCTGCCGGTGTGCAGCGCCATGACCATGCCGTCCTCGCTGGACATGCGCGCCATCTCGCCGAGCAGCTGCTGCGACAGCAGCCGGGCGTCCTCGGCGCTCGCCGTCCCGGCTTTGACCTCGGCGAACAGGCGCTGCGCGCGGTCGCGGTCCAGGAAGGCCATGCGCGCGTCGGGGGCGCTGTGATCGGTGGCGGTGGCGCCGTGCGCGCGGAAGTGCTCGCGCCGGTTCTCCAGCGCCCGGACCAGCCCGTCGTAGTCGCCGGTGTCGATGCCGCTGGCGGCTGCCAGGTCGTCCAGGGCGGCGCTCCAACCGGGCGCGGTCGCGTCGAGGTGGCGGTCGGGCCGGAAGGTCGGCAGCACGCGGCCCGACCACGACGGGTCGTCGGCCAGGGCCGCGTGGTGGGACAGGTCGTCGGCGGGGTCGTCGGTGGTGGCCAGCGCGGCGATCCCGAACGAGTCGTGGAGCGCGCGGGGCCGGAACTCGGGTTCGCGCAGCCGGGCCGTGATCTCGTCGAACAGCTCGTCGGCGGTGTCGGCCGAGGGCTGCACCGTCACGCCGAGCACGTCGTGCAGCTCGGCCTCCAGCCACCCCCGGGACGCGGTGCCCAGGAACAGGTGCCAGTGCTCGCAGAAGGTCCGCCACACCTCCCTGGGTGCGGCCGGAGCGGCGCCGTCCGCGCTGTCGCGCAGACCGAGGCGGGGCAGCGGCACGCCGTGGGCGTGCAGCAGCCGGGTGATGTAGTGGTCGGGCGTGACCAGCAACGACGCCGGATCGGTGAACGGCTCGTCGGTCGCGAGCAGTCTCGCCTCGACGTGCCCGTGCGGGCTGATCAGCGGGAGGTCGCGGACGCTGTCGTAGAGCCGCCGCGCGATGCCGCGCCGGGTCGGGTCGGGCGGGAGCAACCGGTCCGGGTGCGGGGTGAGCGCCACCCGGCCCGAGCCCCGGGAGGGCGGTGGGGTGCTCGCGCGCTCGTGGTCGTGCGGGGTCCCAGGAGATGCTGCCGTGCCACGGTCCATGCGAGCAGCGTGCTCATCACGAACAACGGATGCAACTAGTTGCCATCAGTTGTCATCCCGCGGGGCGGCGGTGGAGCCGCGCGTGACGAGGTGGGCGTCGAAGAGCGTCGACTCGACCCGAGCGCGGTGGGTGAGCTGGGCGTGCAGCGCGTCGACGGCGGACCTGCCGAGCCGTTCGGTCGGCCCGGCGACCGTGGTCAGGCCCGGTGCGGTCAGGTCGGCCCCGAAGATGTCGTCGCAGCCGATGAGGCTGAAGTCCGCGGGCACGCTGACACCCGCCGCTTGCAGGCGTTGCAGGGCGCCGATGGCGATGAGGTCGTTGTAGGCAATGGCGGCGGTCGCGCGCTCCAGCATCAGCGCGTCGGCCGCCTCGTGCCCGCCCCGCAGGTTGGGCACGTGCGGGCCCACGAACGCCGCGTCGATGCCGAGCGAGCGGGATTCGTCCTGCACCGCGCGCCATCTCGCGCTGTTGATCCAGGAGTTGCGGGGCCCGGCGAGGTAGGCGATGCGGCGATGCCCGATGGCGGCCAGGTGGCGGACGGCCTTGCGCATCCCCCCGGCGGTGTCGACCACGAGGCTGGGGACCCCCTCGATCTCGCGGTTGACGATGACCAGCGCGCGGTGCTGGGCGATCTGGCGGATGACCTCGTCGGACAGGCGGGAGGTGGCCAGGATGGCACCGCTGGTGGTCGCGAGCAGCTGCCGCAGGTTGCTGACCTCGACGTGCGGTGACTCGTCGCTGTCGGTCAGGGCCAGCGTGTAGTCCTTCTCCAGCGCCTGGGACTGGGCCGCCTTGATCAGCGGGACGTAGTACGGGTTGGCGATGTCGGTGACCACCAGGGTGATCGTCCGCGTGCGGCCGGGCGCCTCCGCGCGCGCCAGCGGGCGCGGGAGGTAGCCGACCTCCTCGGCGGCGGCGCGGACCTTCTCGCGGGTGGCGGGGTTGACCCGGCTGGGATGCGAGAACGTGCGCGACACGGTGGAGGCCGCGACGCCGCAGTGCTGGGCGACGTCGTAGATGGTCGGCCGGGGCTGGTCCACCGCGCACCTCCGTGGTCGGAGCGCCGCCGAGGCGGTCGCTGTTGATGTTGGCAACAAATGGCAACTGGTTGTCAGCATACGCGGTCACTCCTACGTTGAACCGACCACGAGCCGCACGGCCACCGCAGCGGTCACGAGCCCGCGGACCGGCGACCGCTCGTCGTTCCCAGTCAAGGAGGACCAGTGCTCATCGAGCGCGCAGACGTCATCGTCACCAGCCCGGGGCGCAACTTCGTCACGCTGAAGATCACCACGGACGACGGGGTGGTCGGCTACGGCGACGGCACGCTCAACGGCCGCGAGCTGGCGGTGGCCAGCTACCTCACCGACCACGTCGTGCCGCTGCTGATCGGGCGCGACGCGCACGCCATCGAGGACACCTGGCAGTACCTCTACCGCGGCGCCTACTGGCGGCGCGGCCCGGTGACGATGGCCGCGATCGCGGCCGTGGACACCGCGCTGTGGGACATCAAGGCCAAGGTCGCCGGCCTGCCGCTCTACCAGCTGCTCGGCGGCGCCTCCCGCGAGCGCTGCCTGGTCTACGGCCACGCCAGCGGCAAGGACATCCCCGAGCTGTTCGACTCGGTGCGACAGCACCTGGAGGAGGGCTTCCGCGCCATCCGCATCCAGACCGGCGTGCCCGGGCTGGACTCGGTGTACGGCGTGGCCTCCAGCGCGGCCGCCTCGATCGGCGACGACACCCGCTACGACTACGAGCCCGCCCGCCGATCGGCGCTGCCCGCCGAGGAGAACTGGGACACCCGCGCCTACCTGCGGCACGTTCCCTCGGTGTTCGAGGCCGTGCGCGGGGAGTTCGGCGAGGACATCGCGCTGCTGCACGACGCGCACCACCGCCTCACCCCGATCCAGGCAGCCAAGCTCGGCAAGTCGCTGGAGCCCTACGACCTGTTCTGGCTCGAAGACGTCACCCCCGCCGAGAACCAGGAAGCGCTGCGCTGGGTGCGTCACCACACCACCACGCCGCTGGCGATCGGCGAGGTGTTCAACTCCGTGTGGGACTACCAGCACCTGATCCGCGAGCAGCTCATCGACTACGTGCGCTCGCCGATCACGCACGCGGGCGGCATCAGCAGCGTGCGGCGGATCATGGACTACGCGGCGATGTACCAGGTCAAGTCCGGCATGCACGGGCCGACCGACGTCTCGCCGGTCGGCCTGGCCGCCGCCGTGCACCTGGGCACGGCGCTGCACAACTTCGGCATCCAGGAGTACATGGTCCACAGCGAGCAGACGCGGGCGGTCTTCGGTCCGACCTACGAGTTCGCCGGCGGTGGCCTGCGCCCCGGTGAGGAGCCCGGTCTGGGCATCCACTTCGACGAGGAGCTGGCGGCGCAGCACCCCTACGAGCGGGCGTACCTGCCGGTCAACCGGCTCCAGGACGGCACCGTTCACGATTGGTGAGCCGCGCACCGGCCGCGTCACCGCGGCCGGTGCCGCACCATCGTCATCGCCGGTGCTGCCCCAACGTCGGCGAACACTTCGCCAGATCGAGAGAAGTTCACGTGCGCGTCACATCACGAGTCGAACGAGTGGAACGGGCCGGTGACCGGGTCCACGTCCACACCGACGGCGTGGAGATCCGGCTCGTCGTCCCGAGCGACGGCGTCCTGCGGATCCGCGCCGGTTTCGACGGCGACTTCGCCGAGGAGTCCTACACGCTCACCACGACGGCGTGGCCGGACCGGCTCGACGAGTTCATGGCCGACGAGCGCACCCGCGTGACAGCGCTGCCGCTCGACGTCGAGGACCTGGGCGAACTCGTCCGCGTCACCGGCGGTGGCCTCCGGGTGGACATCGACAAGGACCCGTTCCGGATCCGCGTGCACGACGACGAGGGAGCGCTGCTGCACTCCGACGTGGTCGGGCTCGGTTACCGGGAGGATTCCAACGGCCGCCGCATCCACTCCAGCGAGATCTCGCGCGACGACGCCTTCTACGGTTTCGGCGAGACCACGGGGCCGCTGAACAAGGCGCAGAAGCTCATCACGATGAGCCCGAAGGACGCGCTGGGCTACGACGCGCGGGAGACGGACCCGCTCTACAAGCACATCCCGTTCTACCTCAAGATGAACCGGACGAGCCGCAAGGCGGTCGGCTACTTCTACCACAACACCTACGACTGCGACCTCGACCTCGGCCGGGAGCGCAGCAACTACTGGCCGCCGCACAGCCGCTACCGCGCCGACGGCGGCGACATCGACCTCTTCCTGATCGCCGGTCCGGCGATCCGGGACGTGGTGCGCCGCTACACCGCGCTGACCGGCAGGCCGCCGCTGCTGCCCAAGTACGCGCTGGGCTACCTCGCCTCATCGATGTACTACTCCGAGCTCGACGCCGACAGCGACCGCGCCATCACCGATTTCATCGACATCGCCAGGGCCGAGGACATCCCCGTCGACGGCTTCCAGCTCTCCTCCGGCTACACCACGCAGCCGACCGAGGCCGGGCCGAAGCGGTGCGTCTTCACCTGGAACGAGCGCCGATTCCCCTCCCCCGAAGGCTTTTTCGCCTCGATGGCCGAGCGCGGCATCACCGTGTCCCCGAACGTCAAGCCCGGTGTCCTCGACGTCCACCCCCGCCTGGACGAGTTCGCCGAAGCTGACGTCTTCGTCACCCGGAGCGCGGACGCGGTCGCGACGGCCGGCGCGGGCCCGGCCGCCGGTGCCTGGTGGGGCGGGCCGGGTCGCTTCGTCGACTTCACCAAGCCCGACGCTCGCGCGGCGTGGCAGCGCTGGCTCACCGAAGCGGTCCTCGACAAGGGCACGACCTCGGTCTGGAACGACAACTGCGAGTACGACGGCATCATCGACACCGATTCCGGCGTCGACTTCGACGGCGCGGGTGCGACCGTCGCCCGGCTGCGCAACGTCATGTCGAACCTGATGTGCCGGGTGACCCGCGACGGCATCGCCGCGACGAACCCGTCGGCGCGCCCCTACATCGTGTGCCGCTCCGGTCACGCGGGGATCCAGCGCTACGCCCAGAGCTGGGCGGGCGACAACTCCACCTCGTGGGAATCGTTGCGGCACAACATCGCCACGATCCTCGGCATGGGGCTGTCCGGCTTCCCGCACCACGGCTGCGACATCGGCGGTTTCCACGGTCCCGCTCCGGAGCCCGAGCTGCTGGTGCGGTGGGTGCAGCACGGCATCTTCCAGCCCCGGTTCTCCATCCACTCGGTCAACTCCGACAACACCGTGACCGAGCCGTGGATGTACCCCGACCACACCCATCACGTCAGGGACGCGATCAAGCTGCGCTACCGGCTGTTCCCGTACCTGTACTCGCTCGCGGCGCGCGCCTCGGCGACCGGGTGGCCGATCATGGAGGCTCTGGTCAGCGCCTTCCAGGACGACCCGGGCGTGGACGAGAGCGCCGAGGAGTTCATGCTCGGCGACGCGCTGCTCGTCGCCACCGTGCTCACCCCCGGAGCGCGCACCCGCTCGGTCCGGCTCCCGGCGGGCGAGGTGTTCTACGACGCCTGGACCCGGCAGCGCCACCAGGGCGGGCAGGTCGTGGAACTGCCGGTGGACCTCGGCTCGATCCCGCTGTTCCTGCGCGGCGGCGGCATCGTCCCGGTCGCGGAGAACCAGCTGCGCAGCCTCACCCGCGACGAGGTCACCGACCTGCGCCTGATCTGCGTCCCCGACCGCGACGCCCGGTTCACCCTCTACGAGGACGACGGCCTCACCCGCGCCCACGAGGACGGTGCCTTCCGCGAGACCGAGATCCGGATGACCGCGGGCGAGCAGGTGCGCCTGGAGCTGACCCGGCGCGGCGAGCACCGCAGCACCGTGCGACGACTGCTCTTCGACGTCGTCCGGCCCGGCCAGTGCCCCCACCGGGTCGACCTCGACGGCCGGCGGCTGCCGCAGTTCCTGCACCGCGCTCGCTTCGACGAGGCGGAGGCGGGCTGGTACTACGACATCGCGCTCGGCTCCGCGCTCGTCAAAACCCCCGACCACGGCGGCGATCTGGTCGCCACGATCTCCTTCGAGCCGGTCGACATGATCGGCATGTGAGAAAGGCAGGCATGAGGAAACGACTGATCAGCGGCATCGTCGCCCTGGTCCTCGTTGCGGCCCTCGCCGCGTGCGCGCCGGCGTCCGGCGCGCGGACGAGCGCTGAGGCGACGCCGGAGAACCCCTTGGTGCTGACCCTCGCCAACAACCTCGGCGACGATCACGTCACCTCGAAGGCCCTCGCGTCCTTCGCCGAGGACGTGAAGCGTCGAAGCGGCGGACGCATCGCGGTCAAGATCTACGGCAACGGCCAGCTCGGCGACGAACCCGAGGTGCTGGGACAGCTGCACCAGGGCATCGTCGACATGACCCGGGTCAGCGCGCCGGGACTGGCGACCTACGACCCCGGCTACAACACCTTCGGCCTGCCCTACCTCTTCGACTCCGAGCAGGAGTTCTACGAGGTGATGGACTCACCTCAGATGGCCGACTACCTGCGCTCGACCGCCGACGAGGGTTTCGTCGGCCTGACCTACTACAGCTCCGGGGCGCGGTCCTTCTACACGGGCAACAAGCCGATCAGGACCCCGGAAGACCTGCGCGGGCAGAAGATCCGCGTGCAGGACATGCGGTCGCAGACCGACTTCGTCGGAGCGCTGGGCGCGGCCCCGGTCGTGATGGCCTTCAGCGACACCTACACCTCGTTGCAGACCGGCCTGATCGACGGCGCCGAGAGCAACGAGACCGTGCTCACCGACAGCGCCCACGGCGAGGTCTCCCACGCCTTCTCGATGACCGAGCACACCCGCATCCCGGACATGCTCGTGATCAGCACCGAGACCTGGGATCGGCTCGCCCCTGCCGACGAGCAGCTGCTCACCGAGGCCGCCCGGGCGTCGACCGAGCGCCAGAAGGCCGACTGGGCCCGGACGACCCAGGAGGCCATCACCGAGGCGAAGGCGATGGGCGTCGAGTTCATCACCGACGTCGACACCAACGCCTTCCGCGCGGCGACCAGGCCGGTGATCGACCAGTACGCGAAGCGGTACCCGCAGGTCGCCGAGCTCCTGTCCGTCATCGGCTCGGCTGGGAAGCGAGGAACTCCATGACCGCGCTCGACCGTCTCGCCCGGGTGCGCCAGGGGCTCGGCGCCGCGCTCGCGGGCTTCGCCGGCGTCCTGCTGGTGATCATGACCCTGTTAGTGCTCTTCCAGGTCTTCACCCGCTACGTGCTGGGATCGCCCGCCGCCTTCACCGAGGAACTGGTGCGCTACGCGCTCATCTGGACCTCGATGGTCAGCGCCGCGTACGCGTTCCTGCACCGCAAGCACATGTCGCTGGTGGTGCTGCTGGACCGCTTCGGGCCCGCGGTGCGCCGCGCCCTCGTGCTCGGCTCGGACGTCCTGGTGCTGGCCTTCGCCGTGATCGTGCTGGTGATCGGCGGCGCGATGCTGGCGTGGAGCGCCAGCGCCGACTACTCGGCGCTGCTGGGGATTCCCCGCGGCCTGGTCTACGCGATCGGGCCGGTCGCCGGTCTGGCGATCGCGTTCGCGCAGGTCCTCAACATCTGGGAAGACCTCCTCCGCGAGGTCACGATCGAGACGGAGGGAACGGACTGATGGGTGCTCTCACCGCCGTCTCGATCCTGTTCGCCGCGTTCTTCGTCCTGCTGTTCGCGGGCGTGCCGATCTCGGTGTCGCTCGGGGTGGCCTCGTTCATCACCGCACTGGTCTTCCTGCCGTGGGACGACTCCACCTACATCATCGGCCAGCAGATGAACGTCGGCATCGAGAGCTTCTCGCTGCTGGCCGTCCCGCTGTTCATCTTCGCGGGCAACATCATGAACACGGGTGGCATCGCGCGGCGCCTGGTCGACCTCGCCCTGGTGGCGGTGGGCCGCGTGCCCGGGGCGCTGGCGCACACCAACGTGCTGGCGAACATGCTCTTCGGAGCCCTGTCGGGCTCCGCCGTGGCCTCGGCCGCCGCGATCGGCAGCACGCTGCACGACCGCCAGCGGAAGGCCGGTTACGACCCGGCTTTCAGCGCCGCGGTCAACATCGCCTCCGCCCCGACGGGCCTGCTCATCCCGCCGACGACGGCCGCGATCGTCTACTCGACGGTGGCCGGTGGGGTGTCGGTATCGGCGCTGTTCATGGCGGGCTACGTGCCGGGGATCCTGATGGGCCTGGTGATCATGGTGATCGCCTACGTCTTCACCCGGCGGCAGCGCTACCCCAAGGTCGAGCGCGTCACGGTCGGCGAGGGCTTCCGCTGCCTGCTGCGGGCGCTGCCCGGCCTGCTGCTGATCGTCGTGGTCGTCGGCGGGATCGTCTTCGGGATCTTCACCGCGACCGAAGGCGCCGCGGTGGCCGTGCTGTACACGCTGGTGCTGTCGCTGGCGTACCGGAGCATGTCGTGGGCGTCGTTCACCGACGTCGTGACCCGGACGATCGTCTCCACCGGCATCGTCATGTTCCTCATCGCCGCCTCGGCGGGCATGTCGTGGGTGATGGCCTACACCGGCATCCCGGGGGCGATCACCGACGCGCTGCTGTCGGTGGCCGACTCGCAGGCGATCATCCTGGTGCTGATGCTGCTCCTGCTGCTGGTCGTGGGCACGTTCATGGACATCACGCCCGCGATCCTGATCTTCACGCCGATCCTGCTGCCCATCACCGAGGAGATCGGGATGGACCCGGTCCAGTTCGGGATGGTGCTCATCCTCGCGATGTGCATCGGCACCATGACGCCGCCGGTCGGTTCGGTCCTGTTCGTCGGGACCGGGGTCAGCGGGGAGTCGATCGAGCGGGTCGTCCCGAAGCTGATCCCGCACTTCGTCGGGCTCGTCCTGCTGCTCGTCGCCGTCACCTTCATCCCCGCGCTGTCCCTGGGGCTGCCGGGCCTGATGGGTCTGCTCGAATAGCGCTCGCCCTCCGGGAGGAGCGCCCTGCCCCGCGCAGGGCGCTCCTCCCACGTCCGCATCATCAACTCTCGCGTGTCCAAGCGTGCCTGCGCGGCCGCGGGCTGCCATCGTGAGGTTCGTCGTCCCGTCCACTCCGCGCCGAGGAGCCGTGATGTCCGACCTCGAACTTCGCTCCCGCCAGGTCACGCAAGGCATCGAGCGCACCGCCGCGCGCGGCATGCTCCGCGCCGTCGGGATGCGCGATGCCGACCTCGCCAAGCCGCAGATCGGCATCGCGTCGAGCTGGAACGAGATCACGCCGTGCAACCTGTCCCTGCAGCGCTTGGCGCAGGCCGCGAAGGAAGGCGTGCACCGCGCGGGCGGTTACCCGATGGAGTTCGGCACGATCTCGGTCTCCGACGGCATCTCGATGGGTCACGTCGGCATGCACTACTCGCTGGTCAGCCGCGACATCATCGCCGACTCGGTGGAGACGGTCGTCGAGGCCGAACGGCTCGACGGCACCGTCCTGCTCGCCGGGTGCGACAAGTCGCTGCCCGGGATGCTGATGGCCGCCGCCCGGCTCGACCTGGCCGCCACCTTCGTCTACGCCGGGACGATCCTGCCCGGGCACGTCGACGGGCGCGAGGTCAACATCGCCGATGCGTTCGAGGCCGTCGGCGCCTGCGCCCGCGGGCTGATCAGCCGCGACGAGCTCACCGAGATCGAGCGCGCCATCTGCCCGGGCGAAGGCGCCTGCGCCGGCATGTACACGGCGAACACGATGGCCAGCGCCGCCGAGGCGCTGGGCATGGCGTTGCCGGGCTCGGCGAGCCCGCCCGCCGTCGACCGGCGGCGCGACGGCATCGCCCGCGCCTCGGGCGAGGCGGTGATCGGGATGCTGGAGCAGCGGATCACCGCCCGGCAGGTCCTGACCCGCGAGGCGTTCGAGAACGCGATCGCCGTCGTGCTGGCGTTCGGCGGGTCCACGAACGCCGTGCTGCACCTGCTCGCGATCGCCGCCGAGGCGCAGGTGCCGCTCGCCCTCGACGACTTCGACCGCATCGGCGACCGGGTCCCGCACCTGGCCGACGTCAAGCCCTTCGGCGCGCACGTGATGAGCACGGTCGACCAGGTCGGCGGGGTGCCCGTGGTGATGAAGGCGCTGCTGGACGCCGGTCTCCTGCACGGCGACGCGCTCACCTGCACCGGCCGCACCGTCGCCGACAACCTCGCCGAGATCGACCCGCCGGACCTCGACGGCACCGTGATCCACGCGATGAACGACCCCATCCACCCGACGGGCGGGATCACCGTCCTGCGCGGCTCGCTGGCGCCGGACGGCGCCGTGGTCAAGTCCGCGGGCTTCGACGCCGCCGAATTCCGCGGCCGCGCCAGGGTTTTCGACGGCGAGCAGGGCGCTCTCGACGCCGTCGCCGACGGCACCGTCGTCCCCGGCGACGTCGTGGTGATCCGCTACGAGGGCCCGCGCGGTGGCCCCGGGATGCGGGAGATGCTCGCCGTCACCGGCATGATCAAGGGTGCGGGCCTGGGCAAGGACGTGCTGCTCGTCACCGACGGGCGCTTCTCCGGAGCGACGACCGGCCTGTGCATCGGGCACGTCGCGCCGGAAGCCACCGACGGCGGCCCCATCGCGCTGGTGGCCGACGGCGACCCGATCGTGCTCGACATGGCCGCCAAGACCCTCGACCTCGACATCCCGCAGCACGAGCTGGAGAGGCGGCGGAACAATTGGACCCCGCGCTCCCCGGGGCACCGCACGGGCGTGCTGGCCAAGTACGCGAAGCTCGTCGGCTCCGCCGCGAACGGAGCGGTCTGCTCCTGAGCACCGGTGCGTGCCCCGCGTTCTCGGCGCACCAGACCCGGCATCGTCGGCCTTGACCTCACCCGGCCGAGGAAGTGAGCTGTGCCGGTGAGCTACGCCGTGCACTCCCCCGACCGATCGTCGGCCGCCCGATGATGGCCGCGCTCCCCCTGCCCGTGCTGGTGCTGCTCGGGCTGCTGGGCCTCGCCGGAGGGATCGGGATCACCGCGGTCGGCCCCGGCGGCGTGCTGCCCACGATCGGGCTGTTCGCCCTGACCGACCTCTCGCCCGCTGAGGTCGCGGGCACCGCGATCGTCACCCACGTCGCCACCGGCGTTCTCGGGACCGCCGCCTACACCCGCTCCGGGCAGCTGCGCGAGCCCGAAACCCGCCGCACCGCACTGATCCTGGCCTGCACGGCCGTGGTCGGCACACCCATCGGCGTGCTGCTGAACACCCTGGTGTCCCAGCGCGCGTTCGGGGTCGTGCTCGGCGTGCTCCTGGCGGCCGTCGCCGCGCTGGTGTGGTACCGCGAGCACCACTCGTCGGCGGAACGGCTGGCGCACCCGCCCGCGACGCTGGTCGTCGGGCTCGGCTTCGCGGTGGCCCTCGTCTCGGGCGTGGTGGGCATCGGCGGCCCGATGCTCACCGTTCCCCTGCTGGTGGCGCTCGGCGTGCCGGTGCTGGAATCGTTGGCCTCCGCGCAAGCGCAGTCGGTGGTCATCGCCACCGCGGGTTCGCTCGGCTACCTCGCCCACGGCGCCATCAACTGGCCGCTGGCCGCGCTGGTCGGCCTCCCCGAGCTCGCCGGGGTCGTGCTCGGCTGGAAGATCGCCCACGCCCTGCCCACCCGCAGCCTGAAGCTCGCGCTGATCGTCACCCTCCTCGCGCTCGCGCCCTACCTCGCCCTGCACGGCTGAGTCGGGTCCTGGCCCGGAGCGGCTCGGTCAGTCCGCGGTCGGTTTCGGGGGTCTGCCGCGCTTGGCCGGTCCACCTGCGTCGGAGGGGAGCCGTCCGGCGTCGGCGAGAGCTCGCCGCAGCAGGAACTCGATCTGCGCGTTGGTGCTGCGCAGCTCGTCCCGCGCCCACACGGCGAGCGCGTCGTGGATCGCCGGGTCCAACCGGAGCAGGAAACCCTTCCGCGCGACCATGCCCTCACCGCCTCTCTCGACCGTCGCGACGGTCTTCCGCGGTCCTACCGGTCCTGCCCTTCCGGCAGGAGCCGTGGACCGCTCGCCACGATGTCACGACCCGATCAGTGGTAGAGCGAGCCCGTGTTGACCACGGGCTGGGTGTCCCCGCAGAGCACGACCAGCAGGTTGCTGACCATGGCCGCCTTGCGCTCCTCGTCCAGGTCGACGACCTCGCGCTCCGAGAGCTTCTGCAGCGCGAGGTCGACCATGCCGACAGCTCCTTCGACGATGCGCTGCCGGGCTGCGACGACGGCACCGGCCTGCTGGCGCTGCAGCATGGCCTGGGCGATCTCGGGAGCGTAGGCGAGGTGGGTGAGCCGGGACTCGACCACGTCGACGCCGGCCGCCCGCACCCGAGCGGCGATCTCGGCGGAGAGCTTGCCGGTGATCTCGTCGGCGTTGTCCCGCAACGAGAAGGGCTGGTCCTCGTCGCCGTCGTAGGGGTAGCTGGTGGCGATGTGCCGGACCGCCGTCTCGGTCTGGGTCTCGACGAACTCGACGAAGCTGTCGACGGCGAACGTGGCCTGCGCCGTGTCGGCGACCTGCCACACCACCACGGAGGCGATCTCGATGGGGTTGCCGTCCGAGTCGTTGACCTTCATGACAGCGGTCTCGTGATTGCGGATCCGGGTGGACACCTTCGTCTTGCTGCTGAACGGGTTCACCCAGTGCAGGCCGGTCGAGCGCACCGTGCCGGTGTAGCGGCCGAGGAACTGCAGCACGCGCGCCTCGCCGGGCGCGACCGCGATGAGCCCGCCCAGCAGCACGAGTCCGGCGACTCCCGGCACCAGCCCGAGCCCCATCAGGAGGACCGCGTCGACGACGATCCCGGCGAACAGCACCCCGCCACCACCGAGCACGAGCACGAGCGCCACCACGGCCATCAGCACGCCCGGCAGCCGGAACGCCTGCTGTTCGACGACCGGCGATTCGGGCATCCGCACCGGCTTCGCGTCGGTGTCGCGTTCCGCGGTCATGAGCTCTCCTGACTGTCGGTGATCGGCCTACTAGCAGGAGTCTAGCAAAGTGATATCACTTTGGAGCCGATCGCCTCGAACGGCGACGGCATCCCCCGGCGGACGGAGGCCCCCGGCCGGGTCACCACCGGCCGGGGGCCTCCGCTGCTGCGCTGCACGCGCGCCGCCGGGTCAGGCGAGGGCGCCCGCCCTCCTCCCGAAGACCGCGCCCGAGGTCAGACCCGTGCCGCCCGGGTAGTTCCCGCTGAACAGGCCGCCGAGCATCTCACCGCAGACGAGCAGGCCCGGGATCGGCGCGTTCGCGTCGTCGAGCACCCGACCGCTGGTGTCGGCTCGCAGCCCGCCGAAGGTGAAGGTGATGCCGCACGTCACGGGGAACGCGTAGTACGGGGCGGTTTCCAGCGGGATGGCCCAGTTCGACTTCGGCGGTGTCACCGCTGCGCGGCGACCGTCCAGGACCGCGGCGTCGAGCTCGGTGGAGCGGTCGACGGACGCGTTGAACTCGGCCACGGTGCTCTGCAGCGCCGCGGCGTCAACACCCGTGCCCGCGGCCAGTTCCTCGATGGTGTCGGCCACCACGACCGAAGCACCGGGCATGTCGTACTCCTCGGCGCGCAGCCAGGGGCGGGTGGTGGCGTCGAAGATCTGGAACGCGGAACCGCCGGGCTGGGCCAGGATCCGGGCGCCGTACTTGGCGTAGGTCAGGTTGCGGAAGTCCGCTCCCTCGTCGAGGAATCGTCGCCCGGCGGAGTTGACCACGATGCCCAAGGGGTACCCGCCGCGCGTGAGCTGGTTGGTGAACTCGCGGTTGCTCTCGTTGTGCTCGTGCCAGGCGTCCCACGCCACGCTGTGGCAGGTGCCCCAGTCCCCGTGGGTCGCCGCCCCGGCGGCGATCGCGGCGGTGAGCATGTCGCCGGTGTTGTGCGGCGTTCCGCGAACCTTGGCCTGCTGCCACCCCTCGCCGAGGTGCTCGCGGCGCATGTCCGCGTTGGCCTCGAAACCACCTGCGGCCAGCACGACGGACTCCGCGCGCACCTCCCGGCGCTCGCCCTCGGGATCGGTGTAGGCCACCCCGACCACCGCACCGCCCTCCAGCACCAGTTCCCGGCAGCGGACTCCGTAGCGGATCTCCACGCCCGCCGACTCGGCCGCCGCCGTGTGCTGTTCGATCAACCCCTTGCCGCCGCCCGTGCTCCCGACGGCCAGCCCGCCCCAGAAGACCTGGCGCTGCTCGTGGTCGGGATAGGCCTGGCGCTCGTACATGAGCCGGAAGCGCAACCCCTTCCCGCGCAGCCACCTCAGCGCGTCCTGGCTGTCGCCGATCAGCACGTCGGTGAGCGCCGGATCGTTGCGCCCCTCGGTCACCTTCGCCATGTCGGCGGCGAAGTCCTCCGGCGCGTAGGGCGGCAGGACCGAGATGGCGTGCCGCTCGTCGTCGTCGAGCAGGTCGGCGACGTCCTCAAGACCACTGTGGACGATGCGGAACGCGCCCGCGGTGTAGTAGCTGTTGCCGCCGGCTTCCGCGGGCGCTCCTCGCTCCAGCAGGAGAACGCGCCGACCGCGCTCGGCCGCGGCGTGCGCTGCGCTGAAACCGGCGTTGCCGCCTCCGACCACGACGACGTCCACCACGTCACCAGCCGCTGAGCGGTCCTGTTGTCGCACTCTTCCTCCCGGGTCTTGTATCCGACTGCATGTGACTGTATACATTCGTGCACCACGATGTCCAGAACAGCCCGAGGGAGCAATGGAGCTCTATGCGCAACAGAAGACGGCAGGACACCGCACCCCGGCGACGATGGACCTACTGGGCGCCGCTGGCCGTCGCCGTTCTCGCGACCGGCGCGCTGGTCGCCACTGATCCCGGGGAGGACCCCGAACGCGGCGCCGCGGCCCGGGTTCTCGCAGGCGAGCAGTTGCGGATCATGGCGCCCGCGGCTCCCGGTGGTGGCTGGGACCAGACCTCCCGCGAGATGCAGAGCGCGTTGCGCGATCTCGTCGGGCGCAGCGAGGTCTACAACGTCAGCGGCGCGGGCGGAACGATCGGGCTCAGCCAGTTCGTCCGCCACCAGGGCGACCCGAGCCAGCTGATGACCACCGGGCTGATCATGATCGGCGCCGCCGAGACCAACGACTCGCCGCACTCGCTGTCGGAGACCGTCCCGCTGGTCCGGCTCACCACCGACTACCAGGTCGTGGTCACCTCGGCGGACTCACCGCTGCGGGACATGACCTCGGTCGCCGACGCGATGCGCGCCGACCTGCGCGGTGTTTCGATCTCGGGCGGCTCCGCCGGCGGGGTCGAGCACATCCTCGCGGCGATGCTGGCCAAAGCCGCCGGGGCCAACCCCGCCGAGGTCAGCTACGTGGCGCACTCCGGGGGCGGCGAAGCGCTCACCACTTTGCTGTCCGGCCGCTCGTCCCTCGGCATCTCCGGGGTGTCGGAGATCCGGCCGCAGATCGAAGCCGGTCAGGTGCGCGCGCTCGCGGTGTCCAGCCCGCACCGGCTCCCCGAACTGCCCGACGTGCCGACGTTGCGCGAAACCGGGCTCGACGTGGAACTGCAGAACTGGCGCGGTGTCGTCGCGCCGAAGGGCATTTCCGCCGAACACGAGCACGCGCTGGAGCAAGTGCTGCTGGAGATGACGAGAACCCCCGGTTGGCGCGAGGCGCTGGCCCGCCGGGGTTGGGGCGACGCGACGCTCGCCGGCCCCGAGTTCGAGGAGTTCGTGCGCTCCGAGGAGTCCCGCGTGGCGGAGCTGCTCGCCGAGATCGGATTGGGGAGGCGATGATGACCTCAGAACCGGAACAGGGCTGCGATCGCAGGACGGCCCTCAGCTCAACGCTCTTCGGCGCTCTCATGGTGGTCGCCGCAATCCTGGTCATCACCGACGCGATCGCGCTGCCCGACACCGGCAAGGGCGTGGCGGGACCGGCGACCGTGCCGCTGGTGCTGGGATCGCTGCTCGGCGTCGTCGGGATCGGGCTGGTCGCGCGGTCCTCGGCCGAACTGCGCTCGGCAGCGGCC
Organism: Saccharopolyspora ipomoeae; assembly: GCF_029952525.1. GTDB lineage: Bacteria > Actinomycetota > Actinomycetes > Mycobacteriales > Pseudonocardiaceae > Saccharopolyspora > Saccharopolyspora ipomoeae. The sequence goes on along the minus strand of NZ_JASAOF010000030.1, from coordinate 43,190 downwards.
GGAGTTCCGCTGCGATCGCGCTCCGCGCTGCGCCTCTGCGCCCTGGTCGCCGCGCTGGTGGCCTTCGCGCTGCTGCTGCCGGTGCTCGGCTACGTCGTGACCTCCGCAGGTCTGTTCATCGCGGCCGCGCTGCTGCTCGGCGCACCCCGCGGCTGGCACGTCGTCGCCCACGGGTGGTCGCTCGCCGCCCTGGTGTTCGTCGTCTTCGACCGACTAATCGGGCTCACCCTGCCCACCGGCCCCTGGGGGTTCTGAGATGGACCAGATCGGACTCCTGCTCGACGGTTTCGCGGCCGCGCTGACCCCGTCGCACCTGCTGTGGGCGCTGGTCGGCGTCACGATCGGCACGGCGGTCGGCGTCCTGCCCGGCATCGGCCCCGCGTTGACGGTGGCGATGCTGCTGCCGATCACCTTCCGGCTGGAACCCTCCAGCGCGCTGATCCTGTTCGCCGGGATCTACTACGGCGGCATGTACGGCGGATCGACCACCTCGATCCTGCTCAACACACCCGGCGAGAGCGCGTCGATGATCGCCGCGCTCGAAGGCAACAAGATGGCGCGGGCCGGCCGGGCCGCGGCAGCGCTCGCCACCGCCGCGCTGGGCAGCTTCGTGGCCGCCACGATCGGAACCATCGGACTGACCTTCCTGGCCCCGCTCGTCGCCGACTTCGCGACCGGGTTCGGACCGCCCGAGTACGTGGCACTGATGGCGGTCGCGTTCACCACCGTCTCCGCCCTGCTGGGCCCGAACCTGCTCAAGGGCATCGCGAGCCTGCTGGTCGGCATCACCATCGGACTGATCGGCATCGACTCCCAGACCGGACAGCCGCGGCTGGTGTTCGGGGCCGAAGCTCTGCTCGACGGCATCGACGTCGTCATCGTCGTCGTGGCCCTGTTCGCGCTCGGCGAGACCTTCACCCGCCTGATCAGCAGGTACGGGCAGTCGAGCGTCCAACCGGTGCACGGCCGCACCGCGCTGTCGCGCGACGACCTGCGCCGCTCGTGGCCGGCCTGGCTGCGCGGCACCGCGCTCGGCTTCCCGATCGGCAGCCTGCCCGCGGGCGGCGCCGAGGTCCCCACGTTCCTGAGCTACACCGTCGAGAAGAAGCTGTCGCGGCACCCCGAGGACTTCGGGCGCGGCGCGATCGAAGGGGTGGCCGGTCCGGAAGCGGCCAACAACGCCGCCGCGGCAGGGGTTCTCGTCCCGCTGCTGACCATCGGCCTGCCCACCTCGGCGACCGCCGCGGTGATCCTCACCGCGTTCCAGTCCTACGGCCTGCAACCCGGACCGGAGCTGTTCACCGAGTCCGGTCCGCTGGTGTGGACGTTGATCGCCAGCCTCTACGTCGGCAACGTGATGCTGCTGGTGCTCAACCTCCCGCTGGTGAAGGTGTGGGCGCGCATGCTCACCATCCCGCCGCACACCATCTACGCCGGGGTGCTGGTGTTCGCCGCGCTCGGCGCCTTCGCCGCCGGAGGCACGACCGCGGACCTGCTCGTCCTCTGCGGACTCGGCCTGCTCGGGCTGCTCATGCGCGAAGCCGGCATCCCACCGGCCCCGGCGATCGTCGGGCTCATCCTGGGTCCGATCGCCGAGCAGCAGCTCCGCCGTGCGCTCGTGCTCTCCGAGGGGGACCCGTCCATCCTGGTCTCCGGCCCGATCACGATCGCGCTGTGGGCGGTGGTGGCGTTGTCGCTGCTGCTCTCCGCCCTCGTGCCGGTGGTGCGGCGGCAGCGGCGTGCTCGGGAGGGCGCGGACCTGACGTGAGCGCGTTGCGCCGCGAGGAGCAGTGCATACGGCCGTATACTGAGCGAACCCGATCCGAGGAGGGACGAACTGTCCGAGGTATACGACCGGCTGCGCGCTGAGATCGTCGACGGCACCTGGGAGCCGGGCGCGGCCCTGGCGGAACTGGCCCTGGCGGAACGCTACGGGACCAGCCGGACGCCGGTGCGCGAGGCGCTGCGCAGGCTCCAGCAGGACGGGCTGGTCGAACGCGGTCAACGGGGCATGCGGGTGCGCACCCGCAGCCCCGAGGAGATCCTGGAGATCTACGAGGTGCGCGTCTCCCTGGAGGCCACCGCCGCGTCGGCCGCCGCGCAGCGCCGCACCGACTTCGACCTCGTCCGGATCTCCCGCGCGCAGAAGGAGATGTCGGCGACGCCGACATCGGATCCGGCGGAGATGGCCGCGGCGAACCTGGCGGTGCACGAAGCGATCTGGGCGGCCAGCCACAACGGCACCGTCGTGGACCTGCTCACCCGGCTGAACAACCACCTCACCCGCTACCCGGCCACGACCCTGGCGCTGCCGGGCCGCTGGGAGGAGGCGATCGGCGAGCACGAGGCGATCATCGCGGCGATCGAGCGGGGCGACGCCGAACGCGCGCACGACCTCGCCCGCGACCACATGAGCAAAGCCCGCGAACTCCGCCTGCGCATCTACGGCGACACCGCGAGCGGATGACGCACGTCCGGCGGTGGGCCACGGCGCTTCGGGTTTCGCGCCCGGCGGGTGGCGGGAACACCGAGGTGACCCCGCCCGTGAAGGCTGGTGGAACGCGGCGATGAACGGTGACCCGTTGGACAGGCACGTGCGCGACCGCACCGAGGGACGACTCGGCACGGTGGACGCGATGGCCGGCTACCTCGACGACGTGCGCGAGGCCGCCCGGGCGATGGAGATCGAACTGGACACCGCCCGCCTGAACCGGCAGCGGATGACCGTCGAGATCGTGATCAGCGGCGCGCCGGAGCTGACCGTGGAGTGGACGCCGTACCTCGGTTGGAGCTTCACCGAGGGAAACCGCCGCTGCTACCGCGTCGGGCAGGAAGCCGACGCCGCCGCGCTGCTCCCCGATCCGGACGAGGCGGCGGGCTGGTTGGGCGTGCTCGCCACCGGAGACCGCACCGGGCACGTCGAGCAACCGATGCCCCTGGACCCCGACGACGCCGCACTCGTCGAGCGCTTGGCGACCTTCGGCCAGGGAAGCGATCCGCACACCCCGGGCAGCGATCACGCGTAGGTGGGCCATGCCGGAACTTCCCGACGTCGAAGGTTTTCGCCGCGTGGTCAGCGACCACGTCGTGGGCTCGGAGGTCGCGGCGGTGCGGGTGCTCGACGCGGGCGTCGTGCGCACCTCGCCGGAGGAGTTCGCACGTGCTCTCCGGGGCGAGGTGATCGCGGAGCCGAGCAGGTGCGGCAAGTGGCTTCGGGTTCCGACCCGCAGCCGGTCCGGCTACCCGCAGCTGCTGGCGCATTTCGGCATGACCGGCGCCTTCGTGTGGACACCGGGGGAGCAAACCGATCACCGGCACGACCGCGTCGTCTTCGAGTTCCGCGAAGGAGCGTTGCGCTACCGGGACATGCGCAAGCTGACCGGGCTGCGGTTGGCGACCGAGGCCTCCGAGGTCGAGGACCTGCTCGGCGACCTCGGCCCCGACGCCGCCGGGGTGAGCCGCCGCGACCTGCGCGCGCGGCTCACGCGCACGGAACGCCGGATCAAACCAGCGCTGATGGACCAGGCGGTCGTGGCCGGCCTGGGCAACCTGTGCGTGGACGAGATCCTGTGGCGCTCGCGGCTGGCTCCGACGCTGAGGACCACCGACCTCGACTCGGCCCGCTGGGCGAGGTTGCACGCCCGGCTGGGCTCGGTGCTGCGCAGCTCGTCGCGCGTCGGGCACGTCCCCGACCGCCCGTCCTGGCTGACCGGGCACCGCAACGAGCGCGACGCCCGGTGCCCGCGGTGTTCGACACCGCTGAGGCGGAGCAGGATCGGAGGGCGCAGCACCGTCTGGTGCCCCCGTTGCCAGCCGTCCTGACGTCGCTCGCCACTACAAGCTGAAGGCGACCGAACGCAGGATCAGGACGACCACGAACACGGCGGTGAAGGCCAGGTCGATCGAGAGCTCTCCGACGCGCACCGGTCGCAGCACCCGCCGCACCGGCGCGATCACCGGCTCGGTCCCGGCGTGGGTCAGCGCGCGAGCACGTCTCACCCAGGGCGGCCCCTCGGTCGCGGCCCGAGCCCAATCCAGCACCATCCGAGCGATGAGCAGCAGCAGGTACGCCGACAGGACGTACCCCAGCAGGGTGCCGATGAGGCTCATGGCCAACTCCTCCGATGTTCGTCGATCCGGCTCTGCAGTATCAACGAACCACCCGCGCGGGAAGTGCCGACTCCCCGCGGCGAACTCCGGGCCCTGTGGATCAGCGCGCGCGGGTGGAGTCGCCGCGGTCGGTCGTGAGGCTGGCCTCGATCTCCTCCAAGCTGCGGTTCTTGGTCTCCGGGAGCCACCGGTAGAGGTAGCCCAGGCACAGCGCGCCGAGCAACGCGTAGATCCAGAACACCACTGATGCACCGAGCGCGGAGATCAGGGTGAGGACGGTCAGCGACACGACGAGGTTCATCGCCCAGTGGGTGACGATTCCGAACGATGCCGCCTGACCTCGAACGTTGTTGGGGAAGATCTCGCTGTTGACCAACCAGATCGCGATGCCGAGGCTGCACGCGAACGCCGACTCGTAGATCATGAGCACGACGATCAGCCAGCTCACGGTCGCGCCCTGCAGCGGGAACAGGAACACGACCCCGATCGCCACGAGCGCGAGCACGATGACCGCCGTACCGCCCAGGATCCAGGGGCGGCGGCCCGCCCGGTCGATCCAGAGCAGCGCGGGCAGGGTGAACAGCACGTTCACCACCCCGATCGCCACCGAAACGCCGATCGCCGCGGTCTTGCCGAACCCCTCGTCCTCCAAGATGGTCGGCACGTAGTAGATGATCGCGTTCACACCGACGACCTGGCTCGCCCCCGCCGCGACGACACCGACCGAAACCCATCGGCGGTAGCGCGGACCGAGCAGCTCCCGGTAGGTGATTCGTCCCTCCGCGCGAACCGCCTCCCGGATCTCCGCGATCTCCGCCTCGACCTCGTCCGCTCGCCGGGTTCGCACGAGGACACCCCGCGCTTCGGCTTCCTTCCCGTGCGAGAGCAACCAGCGAGGGGATTCCGGGAGGCCCAGCAGCCCCACCGACATCAGCACCGCGGGCAGCACGCCCACCCCGATCATCCAACGCCACGAAGCGGACTCGGACAGCCCGTAGCCGACCAGGTAGGCCATCAAGATCCCGACGGTCACCATGAACTGGTGGAGCGACACGAGTCTGCCTCGGTTGCGCGGCGGCGCGAGCTCGGCGATGTAGGTCGGCACGACCAGCGAGGAGATGCCGATCGCCACGCCCAGGAACACCCGCGAAACGATGAGCCATCCGGCACCGGGAGCCACCGCTGATCCCAGCGTCGCCAGTGCGTACAGGACGGTGACGCCGATCAGCGTCCGCTTGCGGCCCAACCGATCCGCGACCTTGCCACCGACGATCACACCGATAACGGCACCTGCCAGCAGCGCCGCGGTCACCACCTGCTTCATCGTCTCGCCGAGCCCGAACGCGTCGCTGATGTAGGGCAGCGCTGCTGCGACGACACCCGTGTCGTAACCGAACAGCAGACCGCCCAGCGCCGCGACGACCGAGGCGCCGGCCACCAGCGCCCCTCCCGTCAACCTCCCCGTCCCGGCTACCCGGGCGTGCTCTTCACCTGGAGCGCGCGCCATGGTTCCCTCCGCAACCTCGCCATCCCGGTTACCTGCGCGATCGTCCACTTCGACCTGTCGAGCAGTGTCAATCCGGTGGTCGACCCGTCGCAACCACAGTGAGCGGACGCCCGCACGGCGGAAACGCGAAAGTTCTTCTCGCTCGCCGCGAGCGGCGCTCATGAGGGTCGCGGTCGTCGATCCTCGGCACTCCGACTCCGGTGAGCTCGGGTCCGATGGGGATAATCGGCGTGCTGACGTCGCCGGTGGTGTCGAGGATGGAGTCGTGTCGTGATCGTGCTGACCCACCGCCGCAGCAGATCACCGAACGATCGGCGACCACGATCAGCGGCGGTGCCAGGACCACCCGGCCGAGACCAGGCCCGCGACGGCCGCGGCTCCCGCCACGGCCAAGGTGATCCCGTAGGCCGGGTGCATCGCGCTGATCGGTTCCCAGCTGGTGATCGCGATCCCGATCACCACCCCCAGCACGATCAGCGACAGCGCGCTCAGGAACCAGTTCCCGCCACGTCCCGCCCTCGTCCTCATGCCACCGAGAGTACGCGGCCCGCCACCTCGCGGTGCCACCGTCACCCGAGCGCGGCCGCACCGTTGGAGGTTTCCCGTCATGCGCCGGTGGATCACCCGACCGCTGGCTGCGCTGCTCGCCGCGGCCGTTTGCGCGGTCCTGCTCTACGCCCAGCCCCTCGCCGCCACCCCTCGGGCTCGCGACGCGATGCGGTCCGGACCGGACGTCACCGTCGTCGACCGGCCCACTGAGATCGAACTGCGCCCAGCTCGAACTCCCGTCCGCGCAACAGGTCTGGTGTTCCACCCGGGAGCAGGCGTCGACTCCCGCGCCTACCTGCCCCTGCTGCGCCCGGTGGCCGAAGCCGGCTACGTGGTGGTGGTGCTCAAAGCCCCCTTCGGGATGGCGATCCTCCAACCCCAGCAAGGCCGGCACCTCTTCACCCGCGCCGGACCACCACGCCGCTGGGTCGCCGCCGGGCACTCTCTCGGCGGCCCCACCGCAGCGCGGCTGGCCACCCACCACCCCGACGAGGTCCGCGGTCTGCTGCTGTGGGCGAGCTATCCCGACATCAGCCTCCGCGACCGCCGCGACCTCACCGTCACCTCGATCTACGGCACCCACGACGCCCTCTCCCGCACGCCCGACGTGCTCGGCGCACCCCTGCCGCCGAACACGGAGTTCGTGCCCGTCCCCGGCGCCGTTCACGCCCACTTCGGCGACTACGGCCCGCAACGCGGCGACGGCCGGCCCGGCACCACCCGCGAGCAAGCCCAGCAGCAGATCATCGCCACCACCCTCCGCCACCTCGACCAGGTCGACACCGCGCCATGACCCGCTGCCCCGCCGAGCGGGGGCGGCGCGCCTCGACCGCTTTCACGGCCTCGGGTCGGGATCAGCGCCGATGCCGAACACCGGGCCGTCGCGGCAGACGAGCGGCGCCTCGCGGGTGCCGTCGCCGTCTCCGGCGGCGCAGCCGTGGCAGTAGCCGAGCCCGCAGGCCATGTGCGCCTCGATCGAGACCTGCGCGCCGGCGCGCCATCGCGCGGCGAGCTGCGCGGCCAACCGGGTCAGCCGCTCGGACCCGCTGGTCAGAACCAGCTGCGGCGGGTCGTCGTCGAACGCGCGGTGCAGGCGCTCGCGCACGGCGGAAACCCGGCTGGTGCCGTCCGCGTCGGTCACGAGGAGCAGCTCGGCCCCGCAACGGCGGAGCACGTCCTCGCCGAGCACCGCCGTGCGGTCGCGACCGCTGAGCACGGCCGACACGCGCACCGACGTCCCGGCGAGGTCCTGCGCGACGCTCGTCATCGCGCACGTTCCCACACCGCGCCCGATGAGCAGGACGTGCCGCGCCTCGTCGGTGATGGTGAACCCGTGCCCCAGCGGTCCGGTCACGACGACGTGCTCGCCCTCGGCGATGGCGGCCAGCGACCTCGTGCCGTCGCCGACGACGCCGTACACGATCTCCACGACTCCTCGCTCGACGTCCCGCGCGTAGATCGCCATCGGTCGCGGCAGCACCGTGCCCGGTCGCGCGTCCGGCGCGACCATCGCGAACTGCCCCGCCCGCGCGCGGCGCGCGATCGTCTCGGACCGGAGCCGCAGCACCCGGTACCGGTCGGACAGCGCCCGGTTGGTGAGCACCGGCGCGCGCTCGGACACCGGCGCCGGCAGCTCACCGCCGAGGACGTTCAGCTCAGCGGATGCGATCACGGCAGGCTCCCGTCCAGGCGCAGCAGCCCGGCGACCAGCGCCGTCGTGCCGAGCGCGATGTCGTCGATGTCGGTGCGCTCCGCCGGGTCGTGGCTGATGCCCGCCTCGCTCGGCACGAAGAGCATGCCCGCCGGAGCCACCCGGTCGACCTGCTGCGCGTCGTGACTGGCGCCGCTGGTCAGCACCCGGGGTTCGACCCCGACCGCTCGGCACGACGCGGCGAGCTCGTCGCGGATGCCCGCGCGCAGTTCCACCGGTGGGGTGTCGGCGAGCTGCTCGTGGCAGAATCCGATCCCCCGCTCGTCGCAGATCCGCTTCGCCCGTCGCACGATCTCGGCGGCGGTGTCCCGCTGCCGTCCCGCGTCCGTGCCCCGAACGTCGACCCACAGCGAGGCGCTGCCCGCGATCGTCGTCATCGAACCCGGTGCGACGTCGAGCCTGCCGACGGTCGTCCTGGTCCCGACGTTGCGCTCGTCCTCGCCCAGCGCCTCGACCGCGAGCACGATCTCGGCCGCCGCGGCCATCGCGTCAGCGCGCAGGTGCATCGGCGTACCGCCGCTGTGCGTCGCGCGGCCGCGGAGATCCAGCCGCAGCCTCGTGCTTCCGGAGATCGAATCCACGACGCCCAGCCGGACCCCCTCGGTCTCCAGGACGCTGCCCTGCTCGATGTGGAGTTCCACGAAAGCGGCCCAGTCGGCCGGTTCCCACCGCGCGTCCTCGACGGTCGACGGGTCGAGGCCGACACCGGCCATCGCGTCGGCGAGCGTGACGCCGTCGGCGTCCACCTTCGACGGCAGGTCGTCGGAACCGGTGAGTCCGGCCGCGATCCTGCTGCCGGTGCACGCCTGACCGAAGCGCGCGCCCTCCTCGGCCGCGAACACGACGAACCGCAGCGGGTGCCGGTGCGCGATGTCGTGCTCGACCAGCAGCCGCGCCACTTCCATCGCCGCGCACACCCCGACGATCCCGTCGTAGGAGCCCGCGTTGGGGACGCTGTCCAGATGCGACCCGGTGCCGATCGCCGGGAGGCCGGCACCGGTGCCCGGCCGTTCCGCGAGCGTGTTGCCCGCCGCGTCGACCCACGTGCTCAGGCCGAGCGCGGACATCGTCTCGGAGAAGAGCGCATGGGCACGACGTTCGAGGGCCGTGTAGGCCAGCCTGGTCACGCCCGGCCCGCTGTCGCTCTCGGAGAGCGCGGCGAACCCGTCGAGCAGGTCGCGCAACCGCCCGCCGTCCGCGCGGAGAGACGTCATCGGCGCAGTTCCTCCGCCTCGTGCGCCTGCACGAGCGCCGCCGTGGGGAGGCCGGTGACGTCGTCGAGCGCCTCGGAACCGACGACGGCCGCGGCCGCCACGAGCTCGCCACCGCTGCCGACGACGAACTCGCGCAGCTTCGCCAGCCAGCGACCTTCCCACCGGGTCGCGACGAGCGCGGCGCGCTGGCCCTCCGCGATCGGCTCGTCGAGCGTCAGGATTCCCTCCACTTCGGACGCCCTCCGGACGGTCGCACCGAGCTGCAGCGCGACCGCGTGGGCCAGCACCGCCTCATCGGGCGTGCTCCAGATGACCAGCGTTTCGGCGTTCGACGCGCGCAGCTCCTCCGCCAAAGCGCGTCCGAGCACCTCGACGTGGCGCGGTGAGCCTCCGGTGTTGACCGTCGGACCGTAGGTGTCCGCCTCGACGCCGAGCGCGCGCAGCGCAGACGTCGGTGTCGTCGTGTTCGGCACTATTCCTCGCTTTCCAGCAGTCGTGCGTCGGAAACGGTCAGCCCGCAACGCGTCCGCGCCGTCACGCGACAGCGCCGTCCGCGACCGCGCCGTCGAGCCGCTTGCCACCGCGTTCCGGGATGAGCAGCATCGCCACCATGTCGACGATGTAGATCAGCGCGAGGAAGCCCAGCGCCGCGCCGAACCCCTGCCAACCGGCGACGAGCGCCACGACGAGAGGAGCGAACCCGCCGACACCACGCCCGATTCCGAAGAGGACGTTCTGGGCCGTCGCCCGTGCCGCGGTCGGGTAGTTCTCGGCGATGATCGCTCCGTAGCCGCCGAGCATGCCGTTGGCGAACACGCCCATCACGGCACCGCCGATGAGCACGGCCATCGGCGAGGTGAGCTGGCTGTAGGCGAACAGCGAGATGAACGCGCCGGCCTGGAAGATCCAGAACGAGCGGCGGCGACCGATCCGGTCGGCCAGCTGGCCGAAGATCATGATCCCGGAGATCATGCCGATCACGGTGGCGGCCGTCCAGAGCCCGGAGTTGGTGGTGCTCAGCCCCAGCTGCTTGGTGAGGTACGTCGGCAGCCACGTGAGAATGCCGTAGTAGCCGAAGTTCTGCACCGAGCAGATGATCACGATGCCGAGGCTCGTGCGGATCGTCCTCGCGTCGGCGACGAGCAGCCGGTACGGGTTCTCCTGCTTCTCGCCCGCCTCGACCCTCGCCCGGGACCGGACGAACGCCTCCGGCTCCTCCAGCCGCATGCGCAGCGCGATCGCGACGAGCGCGGGGAAGACACCGATCACGAACAGCCCCTGCCAGCCCCACCACGCGATCACCGGGGCCGAGATCAGCGCCGCGAGCAGGACGCCGAGCTGGAAACCGACGCCGACCCACGACGTCGCACGTGCGCGCTTGAGGGCGGGGAACGCTTCCGCGGCCAGCGCCATGCCGATGCCGAACTCACCGCCGATGCCCATGCCTGCGATGAACCGGAACACCGCGAGCTCCACGAATCCCTGCGACAGCGCCGTGAGCCCGGTGAAGATCGCGAACAGCAGGATCGAGTAGGTCAGGACGCGCACCCGGCCGAAGCGGTCGGCGAGCGCGCCGAAGAACATCGCGCCCGTCACCGTGCCGATCAGGGTGATCGTGGCGAGCAGTCCGCCCTCGGTATCGGTGAGCCCGAGGCTCGCGGTGATCGCGGGCAGGGCGAAGCCGAGGATCTGGAGATCGTAGCCGTCCATCGCGTAGCCGACCGTGGCGCCGAAGACCGCCTTCTTGCCGTACGGCGTGACCTCCTGCGGCTGTCCGTCCTCCGCGCCGATGGCGGAAACCTCCTCGGCCGCTCTCATTCTCTGCTCGTCGTCTTCGGTCATCGCTGGTCCTCCGATTGAGTGGAGAGGGTGCCGATGAGTTCCGCGAGGCAGGCGACACCGAGCCGCGCAGCCAGTGCCGGGAGCTCCTCGACGATCTGGGCCATCAGGTGGGGCCGCGCGAACGTGGCGGTTCCGATCTGGACGGCGGTGGCCCCCGCGACGAGGAACTCCGCGACGTCGCTCGCCGATCGGATCCCCCCGCACCCGATGACGGGGATGTCGGCGGCGCGCGCGGCGAGCCACACGAGCCGCAGCGCGAGCGGCTTGACGATCGGGCCCGACACGCCGCCGGTCTCGTTGCCCAGCGCGGAACTCCGCTGCTGGGCGTCGACGGCCATGCCGGGGAAGCTGTTGCACACCGTCACGGCGGTCGCGCCGGCGTCGCGGGCCGCTCGCACCGCGTCACCGATCGTCTGCAGCTGCGGGCTCAGCTTGACGAACACGGGTTTCGCGCTGCGCGCGACCACTCCGGCCACGACCTCGCCCATCGCGCGGGGGTCGGTGTCGAGCGTCGCACCTCCGCGTTCGAGGTTGGGGCAGGAGACGTTCACCTCGAACGCGGCGTGCGGCGACTCCGACAGCTCGTCGACGACGTCCCAGTACTCCTGCGCGGACAGTCCGCCGACGCTCACCACGACCGGCGCGCCGAGCCCCGCGTACCCGCCGAGCCCCGCCTCGCGGAACGGCACCACCCCGGCGCTCGGAATGCCGACGCTGTTGAGCATCCCGTGCGGCAGCTCGGTGATCCGGTGGGTCGGGTTTCCCGGCCTGGCGTGCACGAAGACGGTCTTCGTGACGACGGCACCGAGCGCCTCGACCCGCGTGAGGCCGCCGAGTTCGGGACCGAAGCAGCCGGAGGCCGGCATCACCGGGTTCGCCAGCGTGAGGTCACCGAGCCCGACGCTCAGGTCCACCGGTGGGACGCCCGTGGTCGCCGGGCTCCGCGTCTCGTCGACGAATGCTGTCGCCTTCAAAGTGGAAACCTCTTTTCACTACGAGAACGGGAGCTTCTCCCCGGCACACCACGGCTGTCAAGAGCTCGCGCGAGGCCGAAACACGCCCGCTACACGGGTGACACAGCGCGCAGCGGACGGAGCACCTCGGAGCAGTCGTCGACATCGGGGAGCGCGAGAATCCGCTGCCACAGCGCGGTCTCATCGACCTGCGCGCCACCGACGAGGCCGACGAACTTCGCGCGCAGCTCGTCGGACGACAGCGGGTCGTGATGGTGCCCGCGCGGGTCGTCCACCACCGCCGACAACGTCCCGGCCGAGGTGCGGACGACGACCTCCGTCGGCGCGTGGTCCGGCCAGCGCCGGTCGAACTCCGGCTTCGCGCTGACCGCGACCTTCGCGGCCAGCCCCGCCACATCGGGGTCGTAGTCGAAGGTCTCGACCGTCGACGCGCGATGCGTCAGCGCCGCCGCGACCGCGTAGGGCAACGAGAACCGCGCCGACAGGTCGTTCGGAGCCGGCTGCCTGTCCAGCTTGAGGTTGTTGCCGACGGTGTGGATCTCGACCGACTCGATGTCCGCCACGGGTACAGCCGGCAACGACAGCACGGCGTCGATCGCGCCGTGCGTCAGCGCGCACGCGCTGTGCCGCTTGAAGTAGTTGCGCAGGATCCGCGGCCGCGCGTGCTCCACCGGCTCCCGCAACGCCGCATCGTCCACCGGCTGGCCGGTCAGCCCTCCGAACAGCGCGGGGATCGATTCGATGGAACCGGTGAAACCCGCGCGCAGCAACCGGATCGAGCGCACGGCCGTCTGCGCGGCCAGCCCCATCGCCGTGTTGCGCGCGGTCGCGCCGACGTAGCAGGCGTTCCAGACGGGCACGACCGGCGTCGTCGCCGCGATCGCCGCGGCCGCCAGCGGGTCCTCGTCGAGCAGCAGCGCCACGGCCACGGCACCGCCCATCCCGGCGAGGTGGCCGTGCGGATGCGTCGGTGGTCGCAGCCGGAACACCGCGAGCAGCCTGGAACTCACCTCGTAACCCGCGACGACCGCGCCGAGCAGCGCCGCCCCGGACCGATGGGTCGCCTCGGCCACGGCGAGCGCCGCGGGCACGAGGTGCATGCCCGGGTGGCCCGTCGGACGGGTGCCCTCGTCGAGTTCGAGGAAACTGCCCGCGGTCGCGTTGTGGAACGCGGCGTGCTCGGCCGACGCGAGCTCGGCGCCCGCGGCCAGCACGGTCGAGCCACCCGCCGGTGGGGGCCCGCCGAGCTCGTCGTCGGCTCCGCGCAGGCGCGTCATCTCGGCGGTCCGACCACCGGCGATGCTCACGCCGACCGCGTCGGCGACGACGTGCGCCGCGTGCCGGCGCACGTCGTCGGACAGGGGTTCCCGCGCGAGTGCGCACGCCTGCTCGATCGCCGCGCGCACGCCCGAGGTGAGTTCCTCGACGGAACTCATGCCGTCTGCCGATCGGCGCGGTGCGCGGAGTGGTCGGCTGCGACGAAGCGGCCGCGCCGCTCGGCGACGATCTCCCGATCGCGCACGACGACCTGGCCGCCCAGCACCGTTGCGACGGGGCCGCCGACCAGCTCGAAGCCGTTCCACGGGCTCACCGGCTGCTTCGCGATCAGCTCGTCGTTGCGCACCGTCCGGCGCAGTTCGGGGTCGACGATGACCAGGTCGGCGTCGCTGCCCGGCCGGATGACGCCCTTGCGCGGGTAGAGCCCGTAGAACTTCGCGGTGTCCGTCGAGGCCACCGCCGCGAGCCGTTCCGCGGTGGTCCTGCCGCGCGCCAACGCGTCCAGCAGCACGGGGCCGAAGGTCTCGCAGCCGACCGCGCCCGCGGGCTGGGTTTCGAAGCCGCGCGCCTTCTCCTCGACGGTGTGCGGCGCGTGGTCCGAGCCGACCGACGAGATGGCGCCGTCGTTGAAGCCCTCCCACAGCGCGTCCTGGTCGCCCTGCCCGCGCACCGGCGGGTACACCTTCATCACCGGGCCGACCTTCGGGTAGTCGGCGTCGGTCAGCGTCAGGTACTGCGGGCAGGTCTCCGCGCTGACCGACACGCCGTTGCGCTGCGCCGTGCGCACGGCGTCGAGGCCCATCTCCGACGCGAGGTGCACGACGTGGAACCGGCATCCGGTGGCTTTCGCGAACTGCGAGGCGATGGAGATCGTCGTGGCCTCGGCGACCGCGGGCCGCGCGGCGAGGAGGTCCTCGTAGGACTCGATGGGGTGGCCGAGCGCCTCCTGGCTGGTCGCGAGCACGTCCTTGTCCTCGCAGTGCGCCGCCAGCACACCACCGTGCTTGGCGACCTCGGCGAACAGCTGCAGCACCTGGCCGTTCGGCGGTGGCGGCAGCAGGTTCTCGGGCTTCTCGTCGCCGACGTTGTAGACCAGCGAGCGCGTCTCCTTGTGCAGCGCGTAACCCCAGAACAGCTTCACCGCGACCGCGCCGGCCTCGAACAGCGGGCCGATCTGGTCGATGTTCGTCTCGCCCAGCGCGAGGCCCCACAGCCCGAAGTCCGTCCACGCGTGCTGTTCGTGCTGCCGACGGCGCTCCTGGAACACCTCCGCGGAGTCGACCGGCGGGATCGCGTTCGGCATCTCCAGCACGGTGGTCACGCCACCGACGAGCGCACCGCGCGTCGAGTGGTCGAAGTCCTCCTTGTGACTCGCCCCGGGGTCGCGGGAGTGCACGTGCGGGTCGATGAACCCGGGGAACACGAGCTTGCCCCCGGCGTCGTACCGCTCGTCGGCCTCGACCTCGGCGCCGCGATCGAGGATCGCCGCGATCTTGCCGTCCACGCACAGCAGGTCCGCGTCGAGCACGCCTGCCGGGGTGACCAACCGGCCACCCGTGATGTGCAACCTCATGCGTCTTCTCCTGATTCTCCTGGGACTTCCGCGGCTGCGCCCGGTTCCCGCGCTCCGTCGAGCACGCCGACCGCGCACACCAGGTCCTGGATGGCGAGCCCGTGCGATTCGAAGACCGTGATGTCGTCCCCGTCTCCCCTGCCGGGAACCCGGCCCGCGACGATGTCGGCGAACTCGGTCGCCTCGGCGGGATCGAGCCCGTTCGCGAGCAGATCTCCGCATTCGAGCGCGGCGACCGCCGCCGAGTCGACGGCGACGTGCGCCGCCCGCTGGAACGCCGACCGGTCGAGCTCCCTGCGTGCGGCGTGATTGCTGCCGACCGCGTTGACGTGCGTGCCCGCGCGCAGCAGTCCGCCGTCGAAGAGCGGCTCGACCGCGCCCGTCGCGGTGATCACGACGTCGGCGCGCGGCACCGCGCGCTCCGGGCTCGTCCCGGCCTCGACGTCCAGCCGGGGATGCGCCAGCCGCAGCCCGCCCGCGGTGGCGGCTGCCCGCGTCGCGTCGCGTCCGACGACCAGCACTCGGCGCAGCTTCGGCAGCACGTCGACGAGCGCGCTCACCTGCGCCGGTGCCTGAAAACCGGTTCCCAGCAGGCAAACCGTCTCGCAGGTGTAGACGACCACCGCGATCGCGCTCGCGCGATTCGTGCCGGTGCGCACCACCGGGTACGACTTCACGGCCACCGCGTCGAGCGTCGGCGCGATCGCGGACATGACGTTGAGCGTGACGTTCCCGCCGGTGCTGCGGCGGCGCGGTTCGTCCCACGCCTCCCCTGCGCCGAGCAGCTCGAACGCCGTGCGCACGTCCGCGAGCGCTCGCGGGGGCGGCAGCAGCGCGTCGACGTCGTGGTCGGTCAGGATCCGCGGCATGCCTTCCTTCCCGGCGGCCGAGTTCCGCCCGCCACCCCACCGACACTCATATTGGAAAGATGTTTCCAGTTCGGTTAGGCTGAGCTTGAACGACCGTTCGCGACGTTGTCAACCCCGGTCGCGGCTCAGCTAGGGTTGCCGACGACGCACGACGAGCACGGGAGGAGAGCACGCCGATGACCACCGCACGCCCACTCGAGGTCATCGTTCGCAGCGTGGAGGTGCTCAACGCGGTCGGTGCGGCGCGGTCCGGCCTGACCCTGCAAGAGCTGCACGACGAGCTCGACATCCCGCTCGGCAGCCTGCACCGCATCCTCACCACGCTCGACCAGGCCGACTACCTCCGCCGCTCCCCCGTCACCAAGCGGTATTTCGTCGGCCGCGCCGCCCGGGCGCTCGCCGGCCGCGGTGGCTCGCACGGCGCCCGCCTCGTCAAGCCGCCCGCGGCGCTCGCCGAAGCCGCCGACGAGACCGGCGAGACGGTGTTCCTCACCGAGCTCATCGGCGACGCCCCGGTCTGCGTGTCCATCGTGGAGGCCGAGCACGCGCTGCGGCTGTTCGTCCGCATCGGGCAGGAGATGCCGCTGCACGCCGCCGCGTCGAGCCGCGCGATACTCGCCCACCTCGACGAGGAGATGGTGCGAGCCCTGCTCGAACAAGCCGATCTCACCGAGTACACCGCTGGAACGCCGCATCACGTCGATGACGTGATGCACGTGCTCAAGCAGGTCCGCGAGAAGGGCTACGCGGTGTGCGAGAACGAGCTCGACCCGGACGCGTGGGCCGTGTCGGCGCCGATCCGGGACGGCGACGACCACGTGCTGTCGAGCGTCACGATCACCGCACCGGGTTCGCGCGTGGCCGACGCCGAGGTGCGCGAGCGGCTCACGGGCGCGGCGCTGCGGGCCGCCGCTCGCATGTCCGCGGAGCTCGGCAACCCCGACGCCCAGTCCTGATGGGTTCGCCGGAGACCACCCGCTCGATCGGTCTGCTCGCGACCGGCGGCACCATCGCCGTGGCACCGCCCACGACCGGGAACCAGGACCACGTCGGCGTCGCCGCGCTGACGCCTCCCGCGCCCGATCTCCCCGAGCGGATCGAGGTCGTACCGCGCGACGTCCTCGGCCGGTCCTCGCGGAAGCTGACGGTCGACGACCTCTGGACGCTCGCGACCGCGGTCGACGAGGAGATCGCGGCGGGCCGCGACGGCGTCGTCATCACCCACGGCACGGACACGCTGGAGGAGACCGCCTACGCGCTGGCGCTGCTCGTCGAACCGAGGGTTCCCGTGGTGATCACGGGCGCGATGCGCTCGCCGCACCACTCCGGGCCCGACGGTCCGGCGAACGTGCGCGCGGCCCTCGTCGCCGCGGCCGATCCCTCGCTCGCGCCGTACGGGCCGGTCGTGGTCTTCCAGGACGAGGTGCACGTCGCCAGGCTCGTGACCAAGATGCACAGCGCCCGCGTCGCCGCGTTCGCCTCCCCCGCGGCGGGACCCGTCGGCTTCGTCGCGGAGGACGAGGTCGAACTGCTCCTGGGGCCCGCGCCGGGAACCGACCGCCTGCCCCGCTCGAACCCGCCGACCGCGCGGATCGGCCTCGTCCACGCGGCGACCGGCGTCGACGGCTCCGCTGCCGACGCCCTGACGTCCGACCCGGGCACCGTCGACGGCGTCGTGGTCGCCGCCCTCGGCGCCGGACACGTCTCGCCGTCCCTGGGCGCAGCACTCGTTCGGCTCGCCCGGGCGGGCACTCCCGTCGTCGTCACCAGTCGTTGTCCCGACGGCGCACTGCTGCGCGAGACGTACAGCGGCGGGGGGTCCGAAATGGACCTCCGCCGATCCGGCTTGCACTTCGCGAGCACGCTTTCCGCGCCGAAGGCACGGCTGCGCCTGCTCTTCGGGCTGTCCGCGGGCATCCCCCTCGACGAGCTCTTCCCGACGCGGCGGCCGGTCCGCGGCTGACTCCACGACTGGCCGAACGGTGATCCGGCCCCGTCGAGCGAGATCGCCCGACGGATCGTCGAAGTTCAACGGGACGCCGGGTGGGGGACCTCGCTGAGCTCGGCCTCGCGCAGCTTGTTGCGCAGGATCTTGCCCGACGCCGATTTGGGGATCGCGTCGACGAATTCGACGGCCCGGACCTTCTTGTGCGGGGCGATTCGATCGGCCACGTGCGTGATCACGTCGTCCGCGGTGAGCGCACTCCCCCCGCTTCGCACGACGAAGGCCTTCGGCACCTCCTCACCACCGGCGTCGCGGACTCCGATCACCGCCGCGTCGTCGATCGCGGGATGGGTGAGCAACACCGCTTCCAGCTCCGCCGGTGGCACCTGGTAACCCTTGTACTTGATCAACTCCTTGACGCGGTCGACGATCGTGATCACGCCCTCCGCGGTCGCCGTCGCGACGTCGCCCGTGCGCAGGTACCCGTCCTCGTCGAGGGTCTGCGCCGTGGCCTCGGCGTTGTTCAGGTACCCGGACATCACGTTCGGGCCCCGCACCCGCAGTTCCCCGCGCTCGCCGGGTCCGACCTCCTCGCCCGTCGCGGGGTCGACCAGCCGGTACTCGATCCCGGGCAGTCCGAACCCGCAGCTCGCCGGGTCCAGGTCCAGCCGGTCCTCCGGTATCGCGTGCGACACCGGTGACATCTCGGTCATCCCGTAGCCCTGGAGTACCGCGCACCCCAGCCGGTCGGTGAGCGCCCCGCCGAGCTCGCCGTCGAGCGGTGCGGCACCGGAGAAGACCATCTCCAGGCTCGACAGGTCGTAGGAGGCGACGAGCGGGTCCTTCGCCAGCGCCAGCACGGTGGGCGGTGCGACGTAGAGCTTGCGCACGCGGTGCTCGTCCACCAGGCGCAGCATCTCGGCCAGGTCGAAGCGCGGCATCGTGATCAGGGGCGCGCGGGTGCGCAGGCTGTGGTTCATCAGCACCGTCATGCCGTAGATGTGGAACAGCGGCAGCACCGCCAGTTGGGCACTCCCCCTGGTCGACGTCACCATCCGGTCGAACTGCAGGACGTTGGCGACGAGGTTGCGGTGGGTCAGCACGACGCCTTTGGCGCGCCCGGTGGTTCCCGAGGAGTACGGCAGCACGGCCGTGTCCTCGGCCCCGACGGCCGGGGTCGGCGCCTCCCCTCCGGCCGCGGCCAGCTCCTCCAGGCCGGTGTGGCCGTCGGCCGCGTCGAGGGTGAACACCGAGTCCGCGCCCAGGCCGGCCTTCGCCGCGGCCTCCACCACCTTCTCGCGCGACTTGCCGTCGGTGATGACGAATCCGGCTCCCGAGTCGGTGAACTGGTTCGCCAGCTCCCCCGTCGTGTAGAGCGGGTTGCACGTCGTCACGGTGGCGTTGGCGCGCAACGCCGCGTGGAAGGCCAGCACCCATCGGGGCGAGTTCGATCCGACCAGCCCGATCACGTCGCCTGTCCGGACTCCCCGGGCGTGCAGCCCCGCCGCGACGTCCTCCACCGCGGCGTGCAACCGTCCGAAAGTCATCGCGTCGCCGGTGGTCCCGTCCACGAGGGCGGTCGCTCCGGCGTGGTTCCCGACATCGGCTCCGAACAGGAACTCGGTCAACGACACGTCGGGCACGTCGACGTCCGGGTACGGGCTGCGCATCGGCATCGGAACTCCTCAGAGGGTCGTGTCTCCGCTGCGGCCGCAGGCGTGTCCGGCCGCTCGGTAGGCGTAGGTGTAGTTGCGGGCGTTGGCGAGACCCGTCACGTACCCGCGCAGCTCGCGGGTCGCGGCGGCATTGCCCGTGGCGTAGAGGCCGCCGATCGGGGACCCGTCGCGCCGGAGCACGCGGGCGTCCCGGTCGATCCACAGCCCGAGCGTGCCCATGCCGAACCCGACCAGGGACAGTTCGAGGGCGTAGAACGGCGGGGTCCGCACGGCGCCCAGGCACGGGTTCGGCCCGTGCTCGGCGTCGCCGTAGGTCCGCCGCACGAACGGCCGGGTACCGCGCTCGAACTCGGGGTCCTCACCGCGATCGGCCGCGCGGTTGAACTCGGCGACGGTCGCCCGCAGCCCTTCGGGGTCGATGCCCACCGCCGCGGCCAACCCGGTGATGCTGTCCGCCCGGGGGATCGAGTCGGGCCAGCGCTCCCCCGCCGCGTACGGCCCCAGCCGGTAGCGCGCGCGGAACTCGTCGTCGACGACGAACCAGCACGGCACGTTCGACCACCGGCGAAGGCGGGTGTCGAATCGGCGCAGGGCGCTGATCAACGCGCCGTAGTAGCTCTCGTCGCCGAACCTGCGCCCGTCGCGGTTGACGATCAGGGAATGGGGAAGGCCGAGGTGCGTCAGCAGGGGCCGCACGAGGGCGACGTCGGTGCCGGGGTGGACCTCCCCGGGGAACCCGTACCCGACGCTGAAGAAGGGGTCGGCGCCGCGAACCAGCCCCGCACCTGCTCGTTCCGCGAGAGCGATCGAGTCCCCGTCGACGACGGGCGGGGCGCTCTCGACCAGCGCCGGTACGTCCTCCAGCTCCGCCGCGTGCGGTGAACCGCCGTAGCCGCCTGCGGCGATCAGCACCCCGCGACGGGTCCGGACCCGGGTTCGCCCGGTCGGCCCGTCCAGCACCGCACCGACGACGTCCCCGCCCTCGACCAGGAGCTCGCGCACCCTGCGTTCGAGCAGGCACTCCACCCCGCGGCGCACGAGCGCCTCCCGCGCGAAGGCGCCGACGAGGCCCATGCCGTGCGTCAGGCGATCGTCGATCACCTCCTCCCGGGCGGCCGAGTACGACTCGGTGCGGCTCACACCGATGTCGTAGTACGGCCCCTGCCGCAGGTGCGGGCGCCACGCGCCGAGGTCCCGGCCGTCGACGACGCATTCGAGCAGCCGTCCTCCGGCGGTCGATCCGGGAGCCGGGTGGTAGAGGTCCGGCGCGCCCGGGATCACCCGGAACGGAACACCGGCCGCGGCGAACCACGCGGTCGCCTCCCGCGCGGCGTGCAGGTACGCGCGGCGGGCTTCCCGATCCACCGGACGTTCGCCCTGGACGTGGTCCAAGTAGGACTCGACGGACTCCAGGGCGTCGCCCGGTTCCGGCATCAGCGGATCCCCGCCCACCCACGCGAAACCCCCGCTGTACGCCGCGACTCCGCCGACCACGTCGGATCGTTCGGCCACGAGGACCTCGGCGCCGAGGTCGGCGGCCCGCAGCGCGGCGGCGAGACCGCCGAGCCCACCGCCGACGCAGAGGAGGTCGACCTCCCTGGTGCCGGTCATCCCGACGCCTCGGAACCCGTTGCGGAACAGCGCGAATCGAGCACGGTCGACCTCCTGCGGTGCGTGCGGACGGATTTCGCTCGCGACACTGCGGTGAACCGGGCGGTCAGACCGGCAAGCGGTCCCTGCCGGTCTCGCGCAGGGTCAGCACGGTGATCAAACCGACGACCGCCACCCCCATGACCCAGAACGCGGGCGCCATCGGGTTTCCCGTGCTCTGCACCAGTTGTGCGGCGATGTAGGGAGCGGTGCCGCCGGCGATGATCGTGCCGATGTTGAAGCCCAGCGCCACGCCGGTGTAGCGCACCTGCCGCGGGAACAGCTCGGTGAACTGCGGGAAGGCCGGGACCTGCGCGAACCCGTTGAACGACATGTACACGACGTACACGAGCCCGACGACCAGGATGCTCGACGTCGCGCCGAGGATCGCGAACGACGGCCACGCGATGACCAGGTAACCGACGTAGGCGGTGATCAGCACGGGCCGCCGCCCGAACCGGTCCGACAGCGCACCCGCGATCGGGTAGGTGACGCAGGCGAGCCCGATCCCCAGCGCCGAGGTCCAGTACACGGCCTGCTTGTCGAAGCCGAGGTCGTTGATCAGGTAGACGTTGAAGTAGGTCAGCCCGATGTAGCCGCTGCCGTTCATGGCGATCGCGATGCCGATGACCCGCAGGATGGACACCGGGTGCTGCTTGACGACCTGCAGCAGCGGGCTGCGCACCACCTCCCGCTTGTCGGCCATCTCGGCGAACTCCGCGGTGTCCTCCAGCCGGACCCGAACCCACAGGCAGAGGATCGCCAGCGGGATGGAGATCAGGAACGGGATCCGCCAGCCCCAGGCCGTCATCTGCTCAGCCGTGGTCAAGGTGCTGACCAGGCCGACGACCGCTGCGGACACCGCGAACCCGAGGGTCGAGCCGAGCGCCGTGACCGAGCCGTAGAGCCCGCGGCGCTTGACCGGCGCCGACTCGGCGACGTAGGTCGCCGCGCCGCCGATCTCGCCACCGGCCGAGAAGCCCTGCGCCAGGCGGATCAGCACCAGCAGCACCGGGGCGAGGACCCCGACGGCGGAATAGGTGGGCAGGAGCCCGAGCAGGCCGCAGCAGATCCCCATCGCCACGACCGTCACGACGAGCGCCCGTCGACGTCCGCGACGGTCGCCGAGCCTGCCGAAGAACCAGCCTCCGACGGGTCTCATGACGTAGGCCGATCCGAAGACCGCCAAGGTGAGCAGCAGGGACACGGCCGGCTGGCCGCTGGGGAAGAACAGGGGGCCGATGGTGACCGCGAGGAAGGCGTAGACGCTGAAGTCGTAGTACTCGATCAGCGTGCCGACGCCTCCCGCGGCGGCGGCGCGTCGAGCCATCGCAGGCGAGGCTCCGGTGGTGGGTGCGGCGGCTGGTGGGGCCGTCTCGGACATGGTGCTGACTCCTGATCGTCGTTGACCGGGTCGAGGAACGGTCAGTGCTGGGGACTGGGGTTGCGGGCGTGCTCGGCCAGCAGCAGCTTGACCGAACCGCCGGCTTCGATCACGCGGCGGACGCGGGCGCTCGGCGGGTCGCCGCGCAGCTCGGTGCCGCCGTCGAGGCCGACCACCGCCGCTCGCCAGTCGACCTGCACGGCGTCACCGGTGGTGACCGCCGTGCTGATGCCGGGCACCGTCAGCAGCGGCATGCCGTTGTGGGTCTCGCCGCGCCAGAACCCCGGGGAGAAGGACTCGGCCAGCACCGCGGCGATGCCCAGGTCGCGCAGCGCCACCATCGGCGGGTAGTGCGGGTGGCCGTAGCCGAAGTTGCGGCCACCGACGATGACGTCGCCGGGCCGGACGCGGTCCGCGAAGGTGGGGTCGTAGGCCTGCATGACCTTGCCGCGCAAGAACTCCGCGTCGTAGGACTTGATGTTCTCGACCCCGATCACCAGGTCGATGTCGAAGTCGTCGCCGAACACCCAGGCCACGCGCCCGCGGATGAGGTCCGGTGGCGGCGGGTAGTCGCGGGCGGCGCTCATGAACGCGTCACCTCCCCCGCCGAGGCGATCGTGCCGGTCACCGCGCTGGCCGCCACCGTGAACGCCGATCCCATGTAGATGTTCGCGTCGGTGCTGCCCATGCGGCCGGAGATGTTGAGCACGCCGGTGGAGATGCAGTTCTCGTCCGGTTGCAGCGGTTTCTGGTAGCCGAAGCAGAAGTCGCAGCTGGAGCGGGCGATGTGCGCCCCGGCCGCCCGCAGCACATCGAGCAGCCCTTCGTCCTCGGCCTGCCGGTGCACCGCGTCCGAGGTCGGGACCACGTTGAGCTCGACCCCCGGGGCGACCTTCCTCCCGTCGAGGACGAGCGCGGCCGCCCGGATGTCCTCGATCCGCCCGCTGGCGCAGGAACCGATGAACGCCTTGGTGACCGGCGTTCCGGACAGCTCCACGACCTGACGGGTGTTGGCGGAGCGAGCCGACCCCGGCAGCACGACCTGCGGGCTCAGCGCGGACAGGTCGATGGTGTGCACCGCCGCGTAGTCGGCACCCGGGTCCGGCAGCTGGGGCGTGAAATCCGTTGCGGCGACCCGCCGCGCGTAGGAGAGCGCGGCCTCGTCCGGCTCGAACACCGCGGACACCGCCCCGGTGAACATCGCCATTCCGCACAGGCCCTGCCTGCGGTCGATCGACATCGCCCGCGCGCCCGGCCCGGCGAACTCCATCACCTGGTGCGCGCACCCGTCGGCCCCGAACTCGCCGATGATGTGGTGCACCAGGTCCCGGCTGTCGACGCCCGGAGCGAACTCACCGGTCAGCTCGAACCTCGTGGTGCGGGGGACGTCGAGGTAGATCTGCCCGGAGACCCAGGCCTCCAGCAGGTCCCGGCGCACGCCCCACCCCAGCGCGCCGAACGCGCCCGCGCCGGAGATGTGGCCGTCGAAGTGGATCAGGAAGTTGCCGGGCAGCGCGTAGCCGAGCTCGGCCATCACCTGGTGGCCGATGCCGCGGGCCTCGTGCAGCTCGATGCCGTAGAACGCGCACCAGTCGCGGGTGACCTGGTGGACCTCCTGCTCCTTCTCGGTTCCCTTGGTCAGCATGTGGTCGATGAAGACCACGTAGCGCTCCGGTTCGGCCAGCGCGCGGATGCCGAAGTCGTCGTGCATCTGCCGGAACATCACATCGGTGTAGCCGGGGAAGTCGTAGGCGATCATGTAGTCGGGGCGCGCGGGCAGGTTGTCGCCCGCCTTGACGACGTCGACGCCCGCCGCCCTGGCCAGGATCTTCTCGGTGATCGTGCTCGCCATTGCGCCTCCCTCAGACCGTCTCGGTGGCGGGCAGGTACGCGTGCTGCTGCCGCTCGATCTCGGGCATCCCGATGAGCTCGACGAATTCGTGGTGCGGTGTGGCTCCCGCGCCGACCTGGGCCGGCGGTTCGCCCGCGGCGAGGCGGCTGAGGCACTCCTGCGCGGCACCGGTCACCGCCATCAGCAGCTGGGTGGGCAGCAGCGCGATGCGGACGCCGATCTGCTCCATCACCTCGGGGGTGAACTCCCGCTCGGTCCAGGCCGAGGCCGTCAGGGTCGCCATCAGCGGTGCTCCGGTGAACTCGTGGCAGCGCCGCCACTCCTCGACGGTCGTGAAGGTCTTGGTGACCGGCATGATCAGGTCGGCTCCGGCCTCGACGTAGGCCACGGCCCGGCGGAGCGCCTCGTCCCCCTTGGCATCGGTCCGGGCGATCACGAGCATTCCGGTCTCCTGCGCGGCGTCGCGCACGGCGCGGATCTTGCCCGTGGCCTCCGCCAGGTCGAGCAGTTCGAGCTCGGCACCGGGAATCAGCGGGCAGCGCTTGGGCGAGCGCTGGTCCTCCATGAACACCGCCGCGACCCCGGCATCGGCGAACCGGCGGGCTGTTCGCGCGGCGTTGACGGCGTTGCCGTAGCCGGTGTCGATGTCGGCGATGACCGGTAGCGGGCTCGCCTCGCGGATCGTCCGGACGGCGTGCAGGTTCTCCGACATCGTGTAGAGCTCGGCATCCGGGTAGCCCAGCGCGGCCGAGATCGCGAACCCGGACGCGCACAGCGCGGGAAAGCCCGCCTGCTCGGCCAGCCGCGCGGTCAACCCGTCCCAGACGCCGGGTGCGTAGACGAGTCCTTCGGTGGTCATCTCTCGCAGATCCACTGACAGCTCCCTTGTGTATCGTGATGCGATACGCGTTCCGAAACTGTGCGCGAGGGACACGACCATGTCAAGCCGCTTCGGTCAGCAGGCCGCTAGCCTGACGCTGTCCCGAAACACGAGAGGGGAGGTGGCGGTGGCACGAGAAGCTGTCGAGGACAGCTCCGGGCGGGAAACCGTCGGATCGGTGCTGCGCGCCTGTCAGCTGCTGGGGCAGTTCAGCGCCGAGCGGCCCGTGATCACGCTCGCCGAGCTCACGGCGACCAGCGGGTTCAACAAGCCGACCGTCCACCGGCTGATGAGCACCCTCGTCGAGGCCGGCTGGGTGCACCGGGACCACAGCGGGGCCTACCGGGTCCGGATGCCGATGTTCACCATCGGCGCCGCCGCGCTCGCCGGGTTCGACCTGCGGACCGAAGCACGGCCGGAGCTCGAAGCGCTGGCGTCCGACTTCGGCGACACGGCGTTCCTGATGGTCCCGTCCCCCGCCGGGGCCGTGTGCATCGACCGGGTCGAGGGCGGCAAACCGATGGTGCTGGCCGCCGTCTCGATCGGATCGGTCCTGCCGTACCACGCCGCAGCCGCGCCGGTGGCGATGGTCGCGTTCGACCCCGAGCTCCGTCGCCGGGTCCTGCGGGAGCCGCTCCCGGCCTTCACCGAGACGACCCACTCCGAGCCGGGGGAGTTCGCGACGCACCTGGATCACGTTCGCGCCGAGGGCGTTTCGCGCAGCCGCAACGACTACCTGCACGGGGTCTCGGCCGTGGCCGCCCCGATCCTCGGTTCGCGCGAGTCGCTGGTCGGCACGATCAGCCTCGGCGGGCACAGCGAGGACTTCACCGGGGCGGACGGCGACGTGCGGGCCGAGGCGGTGCGCGCGGCGGCCCGGCGGCTGAGCGACTCGCTGAAAGCGGCGCGGCCCTGAGCCGCCGGATCGCGGCTGCGAGCAGCCGGGTTTCGATGCGGGCGCTCGGGCGCGTCGAGCTCCGCCGCGCGCGTCGTCAGCTCACGCGGGCGGACGCGGCGAGGCGCGCGCCCGGCGGTCTCCCCGCCGGGACGCCCGTTCTCACCGCTGGGCGGGCACCGCGAGGTCCGCCGCTGCGCCGGTGTGGAAGGTGAACCGCGCCTTGCCGATCCAGATCTCATCGGATTCGAACAGCTCGACGCGCTGCACGGGCCGCCTGTTGACGTAGATCCCGTTGAGCGAACCGCTGTCGCGGAGGAAGTACCGCCCGTCCACGATCTCCAGCTCAGCGTGGAACCGGGACACCGTCACGTCGTCGATCACGATGTCGCAGTCGCGGTGACGTCCGATCACCGTCAGCGGAGCGGAGATCACGAACTCCGCACCCTCGTCGGCTCCTCGTTCGACCACCAACCGCGTGCTCGTCCCGGCCTCGCGCGGCGTCGGGATCAACTCGCCCCACCGCCCGGTGACGGCGAGCCCCTGCGTCGGCGCGTCGTCCGATGCGCGCCGGTCGAACAGTCCGGTGACCTCGGCGATCTGAACCATCGGCTTTCCCTCCCGCAGCCGTTGAACCGACTCTCGAAAACGTCCCCTCCCGGGGAACCTCCTCGAGCATGCAGCCGGGCGGGGGTCCTCCGACCAGGTATTTCGTCCCGGTTTGGCCGTGTTCCACCTCACCGCACCCGGGAAAACCCGCGTGCGGAGGTACCGGTGTTGCGGTTGCGCACACCTGGTGCCGGAGCACCCCGGCTATCGCTCCGCGGTGGGCCGCTCGCCCCTCCGGTGGCGTTCGGGTTCGCGGCCGGTGACGATGTCGTCGGCCGCGCACGGTCCACCGGGACCCGAGTCAGGAGGCGTGATGTCCCAGAGCCCCGGTCCGCAAGCCGCACAGCCGGGAATCGTCGCCGGTAACGCCTCGGTGCGGGAGAGCTTCGCCTTCGACGACACCCGCGACCTCGACGACGCCCGACGGGGGTTCCTGGGCACGGCGTCGGAGCCGCTGATCCGCGACGCCGACGGCGCCGTCGTGTGGGACCTCGACGCCTACGGCTTCCTCGCGCAGGACTGCCCGCACACCGCCAACCCGAGCCTGTGGCGGCAGAGCCGGTTGTGCTCCCAGCACGGTCTGTTCGAGGTCACCGACGGCATCTACCAGATCCGCGGTTTCGACCTGTCCAACATGACCGTCGTGGAAGGATCGCGCGGCGTCCTGGTCATCGACCCGCTGCTCTCGGCCGAGACCGCCGCGGCGGCGCTCGCCCTCTACCGCGGCCACCGCGGTGACCGCCCCGTGACCGGCGTGCTCTACACGCACAGCCACGCCGACCACTTCGGCGGCGTGCGCGGAGTGATCGGCGACGACGAGCTCGCCGCCGGGATTCCCGTCCTCGCGCCGCAGGGCTTCCTCACCCACGCCGTCAGCGAGAACATCTACGCCGGAACCGCCATGGCCCGCCGCGCCGCCTACATGTACGGGGCCGCCCTCGCCAAGGGCCCGCAGGGCCAGATCGGCGCCGGGCTCGGGCCGACCACCTCCACCGGCCGCGTCGGCCTCGTCCCGCCGACCCACGACATCACCGCCACCGGCCAGTCGGAAACCGTCGACGGGATCCGGATGGACTTCCAGCTCACGCCCGGCACCGAAGCACCCGCCGAGCTCAACATCCACTTCCCCGACCACGCCGCGCTGTGCACCGCCGAGAACGCCACCCACACGCTGCACAACCTGCTGACGCTGCGCGGTGCCGAAGTGCGCGACCCCCGCGCCTGGGCCCACTACCTCACCGAAGCCATCGAACTGTTCGCCGGTGGTTCCGACGTCGCCTTCGCCTCGCACCACTGGCCGGTGTGGGGACGTGACCGGCTGGTCGAGTTCCTCTCCGAGCAGCGCGACCTCTACGCCTACCTGCACGACCAGACCCTGCGCCTGCTCAACCGGGGGCTCACTCCCCTGGAGATCGCCGAGCAGATCGCGATGCCGCCCAACCTGGAACGGGCCTGGCACACCCACGGCTACTACGGCTCGGTCAGCCACAACACCAAAGCCGTCTACCAGAAGTACCTGGGCTGGTTCGACGGAAACCCCGCCCACCTCTGGGAACACCCGCCGACCGAGGCCGCCGAGCGCTACGTCGACTTCATGGGCGGTGCCGACGAAGTCGTCCGCCGCGCCCGCGACTCCTACGACGAAGGCGACTTCCGCTGGGTCGCGCAGGTCCTCAACCACGTCGTGTTCGCACAGCCCGACCACGAAACGGCCCGCTCGCTGCAAGCCGACGCCCTGGAACAGCTCGGGTACGGCTGCGAGAACGGGACCTGGCGCAACTTCTACCTCATGGGCGCCCACGAACTCCGCAACGGCCCGGTCGGCACCCCCACGGTCACCTCCGCACCCGACGTGCTCGACGCGCTGACCCTGGACCAGCTCTTCGACGCCCTCGCGATCCGCCTCGACGGTCCCGGCAGCTGGGACGCCGACATCACCGTCCGCTGGAGCCTCCCCAGCGACCAGCAGCACACCCAGCGCCTGCGCAACGGCGTGCTCACCCACGTCGTCGGCACCGGACCGGCGGCCGGTGAACCCGACGTCGAAGTCGTCCTCGACGAGCCCGACCTGCGCAGCGTCCTGCTCGGCACCACCACGGCCGCCGACCTCGCCGAACGCGGCCGCGCCGAGATCACCGGCGACCCGAACCTCATCGCCGAGCTGTTCGGCCACCTCGACGAACCCGACCCGGACTTCACCATCGTCACGCCCCGCGACCACCGCGTTCGAAGATCATGACGGCCGCGGTGAGGAACCGGCGATGATGCGGTCCCGGAGTTCCTCCACACCTCGGGCGCGGGCACCGGCGACCTGCGGCTCGGGCACCTCGGCCGGGACGACCGGGACGTGGCGCGGCGCTTCGGCGAACAGCCCGGCGATGGCCCGGACCATCGCCGGCTCGGTGCCCCAGGCCCCGCCCAGCACGATGAGCTGGGGGTCCGCCAGCGCGACGGCGGCCGCGAGCACGCCGCGCACCGCGCGCGCGAGCGCCCGGCGCATCCGGTCGCCGGCCTCGCCGTCCGCCTCGATCGCACTCCGCAACGCCTCGACGTCGACAGCGGTCGACGCCCGCCGACGAAGCCCGAGCGCCGCGAACACCTCGATCAGCGGCACGACCCCTCCGTCCGGGCCCTCGGTGCGGAGGTGCGCGATCTCGCCCGCGAGACCACGATGCCCGCGCCGCACCGCGCCGTCGGTGACGACCGCGCACCCGAGACCTTCGTCCAGGTAGACGTAGACGAAGTCGTCGACACCGGCCGCGCGGCCCGCGCCGCGCTCGGCACGGGCGGCCCAGTTGACGTCGTTGTCGACCAGCACCGGGCCTTCGACCAGCGGTTCCAGCACGGCGACCGGATCCAGCTCCCCGACGAGGAAGGGGACGTCCGGCAGCTCCACCAGGCGCCCGGTCTCGCGATCGACGGGGTCGGCGGCGCTCACCACGGCGCACCGGATCGAGCCGCGAACAGCGCGCCGGAGCCGGGCGGCGACCTCCGCCAGCGCGTCCGCCGCCACCTCCACGCCGGGCGACCTTCCGATCCGCTCCTGCTCTCGGGCGAGGACGCGGCCGAACGCGTCCGCGGCCTCAGCGATCACCCCGGACGGCGTGATGCTCGCGACCATCACCACCCCGCACTCCTCGCTCAACGAGTAGTACGAGCCCGCCCGCCCACGACCGGTCGTTCGTTCGCCCGTGTCCACCAGCACGCCGGCCTCGCTGAGCCTGCGCACGCTGTCGGAGATCGTCGGCTTCGAGATCCCCGTGCGCGCGGCGATCTCCGTTCGCGTCATCCGGCGCTGGTCCATGACGGCCCGGAGCACGTGCTCATCGGTCAGCGAGCGCAACAGCTCCAGGGACGGCTTGGCGGAGGACATGCCGAGAGTTTAGTCAGGAGTGTTGCCCAAACAGCACTCGACAGCTACCTTCGCCTATCTCCGCGACAACCGTCTCCACCAGCCCCGGCCCCAGTTCCGGCCCTTCTGGCTTGAGGTACCAGCAACGCGAGAGCGTTTGGGTTCCCGCCAGGCCACATCCAGGGACGCCAGCCCCGGTATGGCCTTGGGCCTGCCGTCGTCTGTGTGGCTGCAGGCAATGGTCATCAGGTTGCCTTGACGGACTCGACCGCTGAGGAGGATCCACGAACGATCGCGGTCGGGACGGATCGATAGTCGTCACACTCCCGCCAACGCCTTGGCCATCTCCGCCAACGCCTCCAGCCCCTTTCGCGCACGTGCGTCGTCAGGGTCGCAGACGTATTGCAGGATCAGGCCGTCCACACCGGCGACGATCATGCGTCCGAGGTGGTCGAAGGAAACAACGGCGGTTTCGCCCGCGTGCTCGGCGGCGTGTCTGCACCAGTCGGCAACGACGGCGGCGTAGCGCTCGTACTGGACTCGGGCGAGATCCTCGTGGCCGGGGGTACGCAGGGCATACATGGTGAGTTCGTACTGCAGCAGCTGCAGCTCGCGCCCGTTCCGGACGAGCTGGCCCCAGTAAGTATCGAGTCCCTGGCGGATCGCGTTCGCCAACCCCTGATCGGTGGCTGCGGAGTCGGCGAGGACGTGGGCGATTTCGTCGACGACGTCCTCGATCACAGCACGGAGCAGCTTCTCCTTCGATGGGAAGACGTACTGCATGGTGGCCAGTGGCACGCCTGCCTCGGCAGCGACGACGCGCAGCGAGGTCTTGGCAACGCCATGGGCGAGCAGGGCGATGCGTGCGGCCGCGATGAACTGCTGTCGGCGTACCGCTGCCTCGATGTACGGCATGACCACCTCTCTTTCGGTCAGTTGACCGAGATTTTGCCACGAACCCTTGCAAGGCACGTGTGGTGCTCCTAACCTGACCCAATTCGGTCAGCTGACCGAATCGCTGGAACCGAGGGAGAAAATCATGAAGGTCGTGGTCGTCGGTGCAGGACTGGCGGGACTTTCCGCTGCACGGGAACTCACCCAGGCCGGAGCCGAAGTAGTCGTTCTCGAGGCTCGCGATCGGGTCGGCGGCCGGATCGAGGGCGGCGAGATCAAGGGGTACCCGATCGAACTCGGCGGCACCTGGATCGGCGAGGGGCACTCCCGGATGTACGGGCTCGTCAACGAGTTCGGACTGGAAACCTTCCGCACCTGGAACGACGAGGGCAAGATGCTCATCCAGCTCGGCGGCAGACGCGCCCTCGTCGACGGCACCAAGGGCGCCGTCCCGCGGCTCAACCCGGTCGCGCTCGCCGACCTCGCCCAAGGCCTGGCTCGCTTCGGCAGGCTCGCCCGCACCATCGACCCCGCTCATCCGTGGGCGCACCCGAAAGCGCGCCAGTTCGACAGCCAGACCTTCGAGACCTGGGTAAGACGCGCCCTGCGAACCCCGAGCGGGCGGGCTTATT
Source organism: Saccharopolyspora ipomoeae (assembly GCF_029952525.1). Taxonomy (GTDB): domain Bacteria; phylum Actinomycetota; class Actinomycetes; order Mycobacteriales; family Pseudonocardiaceae; genus Saccharopolyspora; species Saccharopolyspora ipomoeae. The sequence goes on along the minus strand of NZ_JASAOF010000030.1, from coordinate 11,794 downwards.
TCAGGGTCGCAACCGAAGCGATCTTCGCCGCCGACACCAGCGACCTATCCCTGCTGCACGCGCTCTTCTACGCGGTCAGCAACACCGACCTCGAGACCCTCCTCAGCGTCGACCGCGGCGCCCAGCAGGACCGCGTCGCCGGTGGCTCCGTCCTGGTGGCCCAACGTCTCGCCGAGGGCCTCGACATCAGGTTGTCCACCCCGGTCGCCTCAGTGACCCACAACGCCACCGCCGTCACGGTCACCACCCGCGACGGCGAGGACTTCACGGCCGAGCGTGTCATCGTCGCCCTCTCGCCGACGCTCGCCGGACGTCTGCGCTACGACCCCGTGCTTCCCGCCTGGCGTGACCAGCTCACCCAAAAACTTCCGGCCGGCACCGTTGCCAAGACCTTCGCGGCGTACCCGACGCCGTTCTGGCGCGAACAGGGGCTCAACGGCCAGATCGCCTGCGACACCGGCCCGGTCAAGGTCACCTTCGACGTCTCCCCGCCGAACGCCGACATCGGCATCCTCCTCGGCTTCGTCGAAGGCAGCGAAGCCCGACGCTGGCAGCGACTCCCCGAGGCCCATCGCCGCCGAGCCGTGATCGACTCCTTCGTCCGCCACCTCGGTCCGCAGGCGGCCACCCCGACCGCGTACGTGGAAAAGGACTGGAGCGCCGAGGAGTTCACCCGCGGCTGCTACGGCGCCCACTTCGCACCCGGAGTGTGGACCAGCTACGGCGACATGCTGCGGCCACCGATCGGCCGCATCCACTGGGCCGGCGCCGAGTACGCCGTGCAGTGGAACGGCTACATGGAAGGCGCTGTTCGCTCCGGAAGCGCGACCGCAAGGGAGATCATCGGGCGATGACCTAACCGATAGAGCAGGTCCGGCCGGGTGCAATACAGCTCGAAGATTCATATGCAGCGAAGCGAGTAGTGCATACGTCCGCTTCGCCGTATCAAATTCCGATCCCAACAAGGCGTGATCAACTCGCGACACCGTGTCCGACTCCTCCAGTCGAACACCGCGGGTTGACACCCTGCTTGGGATTCCCCTATTAGTTAGGAGTCCTGACCAAAGGAGTTCGACGTGACCACCACATCCGACGCGCGGCGGACACCTGCGCTGCCTCACTGGGAGAGCACACCTGATGACCTGTCCGCCGCGATCCAGCAGATCAAGCCCGCGCTGCGCGCTCGCATCGAAGCTTCAGGACGCACCGTCGAAGAGGTCTTCGCCGTCGTGGAGCAGCGCATCACCGAGCGCGTGAGCGAGATCAAGGCGGCACAGGAACGCGGCGAGCCGGTGTGGCCGGTCATCGACTACGCCGACATCGCCGGCGGAACCGTCAGCGCCGAGCAGATCGACCAGCTCAAGCGGCGAGGCTGCTTGGTGGTGCGCGGCCACTTCGACCGCGACCAAGCCCTGGCCTGGGACGCCGACATCGTCGACTACGTCGAGCGCAACAACTTCTTCGAGACCTACCGGGGGCCGGGCGACGACTTCTTCGGCAGCGTCGGGTCGAAACCGGAGATCTACCCGATCTACTGGTCTCCAGCCCAGATGGAAGCCCGGCAGAGCACCCGGATGGCCGAGGTGCAGGCGTTCCTCAACTCCTTCTGGAAGCACGAATCCGAGGGCGTGCAGTGGTTCGACCCCGCGCGCGACGCCATGTACCCCGATCGCATCCGCCGCCGTCCGCCGGGTGCCGACTCCGCCGGGCTCGGCACGCATTGCGACCCCGGCACGCTCGACCTGTGGATGACCGAGTCCTACCAGCGGGCGTTCAGGCACCTCTTCGACGGCACCGTCGAGCAGTACGACCCCTGGGACGCCGCCCACCGCACCTCAGGTCCCCAGTACCCCGGCTCCACCATGTGCTCGGCGTTCCGGACCTTCCAGGGCTGGACCGCCCTGTCCGACATGGACCACGATCAGGGCGTCCTGCACACCGTCCCGATCCCCGAGGCCATGGCGTACCTCGTGCTGCGCCCCCTGCTCGCCGACGTCCCCGACGACGACATGTGCGGTGTCACCACCAACCAGGTCTTCCCCGCCACCCACAAGTGGCACACCGACCTGCTGGAGGGCCTCGTCGGCATCCCCGACATCGAGGCCGGGGACTCCGTCTGGTGGCACTGCGACATGATCCACAGCGTGGCACCGGTCGCCGACCAGCAAGGATGGGGCAACGTCATGTACATCCCCGCCGCCCCGTGGTGCCCGCGCAACGAGGCCTACGCCGCCTCCGTCCGCGAAGCCTTCCTCACCGGCTCCAGCCCCACCGACTTCCCACCGGAGCACTACGAGCGGGACTGGACCGGGCGGTTCACCCACGACCAGCTCAACGAAACCGGCAGGCGCGGAATGGGATTCAACTGACCATGCTGCCCTCACGGCCGTGCTTGACGGTCGGTGCGGAGGACGATCTTGCCGAGGTGGGTGGTGGACTCCATGTGGGTGTGGGCGTCGGCGATCCGGTCGAAGGGGAAGGTCGCGCCGATGTGCGGGACGAGGGTGCCGTCGGCCAGGTGGGCGTGGAGGAACTCGATCGCCGCGGTGCGGCGGTCCGGGTCACCGGTGGTCTCGAACAGGGCGTAGCCGCGGATGGTGAGGCCCTTGGCCAGCACGTCCCCGACCGGTAGCGGCGTCGTCCCTCCCGCGAGAGTGCCGTAGACGACGGCGATCCCGCCGGGGGCCAGCGCGGCGGACAGGTCGGTGAAGCCCGCGCCGCCGACCGGGTCGAACGCCACCCGGGCTCCGCGGCCGCCGGTCAGCCGCCGCACCTCCGCGACGACGTCCTGCTCCGCGGTCGCGATGACCTCGGCGGCTCCGGCGCCGCGGAGCGCGCTGCGCTTGCCGCCGGTGCGGGTGAGCGCGATCGGGCGGGCGCCGAGCGCGGTGCAGAGCTGGATCGCCGCGAGGCCGACGCCGCTGGAAGCGGCGGGGATCAGCACCACGTCCCCGGCCGACACCCCGGCGGTCTCGACGAGACCGCCGTAGGCGGTGGTGCAGCTCATCCACACCGCCGCGGCCTGCTCCCAGCTCAGGTTCGGCGGGTGCTCGACCACGGCGTCGGCGGGGGCGAGCACGGCGTCGCCGTGCAGGGCGTAGGTGCCGGGGCCGAACGCCGGGAGCACGCTGACCGCTGCTCCCGGCGCGACGTGCGCGACCCCGGCGCCGACGGCGCGGACCACGCCCGCCGCCTCGAACCCGATCCCGGACGGCAGGGACGGTTGCCCGTAGCGCCCCGCGCGGAACTCCAGCTCCGCCCGGTTGAGGCCGAGCGCCCTGGTCTCGATCAGCACCTCCCCCGGGCCGGGTTCCGGGGTGGGGACCTCCTCGACGCGGAGGACCTCCGGTCCGCCGACCTGGTGGAAGCGGGCGACGCGGGCCATCTCTGACCGTCCTTTCCGGACTGCTCTGGGTGGGGGCGGTGCGGCGTCAGGCGGGGACCTGATAGCCGTACTCCTCGATCCGGTCGATCAGGTCGCCGTCGAAGCGGAAGTAGACCGCGGCGTGGACCTGGTTGCGCGACCCGTCGGTGCCGAGCACGTGCAGCACGTGCTGCTGCAGCACTTCACCGTCCCGCTCGAACCGGCGGAACACGTCGTAGTGCAGCGATTCCACGTTCACGGCGAACTCCGCGAACTGCTCCATCCGCTGGTCGATGGTCTGCTCGCCGTTGCCGTCGTTCTCCCACAGGCTCGCGCCGGGCGTGCAGCGCGCCCGGAACCCGTCGAAGTCCTTCGCCTCCAGCAGGCGCAGGCCCTCGTCGAGCAGGTCGTTGATGTCGGTGTCCACTGGATTCCTCCGGTTAGTTCTCGGCGCCCTGCAGCAGGTCGAGGGCGCGCAGGTCGGTGACGTACTTGCCGATGAGCTCGGCCGTCAGGTGCGGGACGTCGGTGCCGGACGCGCGCACGGCCTCGTCGAACCGCTCGGCCGGGATCGCCGAACCGGCGACCGCTTCGCCCGGCTGCTCGAAGGCGTGCCGGAGCGGTAGCAGCGAGTGCGCGCGCTGCCGCTCCGGCAGGGCCCGCAGCGCGGTCGTGAAGCGGGTGAACCAGTCGTCGTAGTCCTCGATCCGCTGGATCGGGTGCCCGAGCTCGACGAGCCAGTCCACGACGGTGTCCAGCGAGATCCCGTCGTCGTGGGCGTTCACCGCGTGGTACGTGCGGAAGCCCTCGGAGATCTGCGCACCCAGCTCGGCCACCGCCGCGGCGGTGAAGTCGACCGGCAGCCCGTCGTAGTGCGCGCGCTCCCCGCCCCGGTAGAACGAGCGAGGCGCGATGCCGGTGGCCAGCAGGCTCAGCAGCAGCCGGGTGAACACGTCCGGCAGGTTCAGCTGCCCGCCGTACCGGCGGTGCGCGAGCAGGATGTCCGAGCGGACCACCGCCACCGGGAGCCCGCACCGGTCGTGCGCCTCGCGCAGCAGGACTTCCCCGGCCCACTTGGTGTTCGCGTAGCCGCTCGCGTAGCCGTCGTCGAGCTCGCGGACCGGCGCGGCGCGGCGGACGTCGGCGTCCTCGGCCGCGTCCCCGGTGGGGACCGCGGCGATGCTGGACAGGAACGTCACCGGCTTGCGCCGGTCGGTCAGCGCCAGGCGGATCACCTCGGCGGTGCCCACCACGTTCGGGCCGAACAGCTGCGCGTAGGACAGCACGTGGTTGACCTGGGCGGCCGGGTGCACCACGAGATCGGCGTTGGCGGCGAGGCGGGTCCAGGTGTCCTCGTCCAGTCCCAGCCGCGGTTCGGCGACATCGGCGGCCAGGACCTCCAGCGTGCCGGAGGCCAGCTCCCGGTAGCGGCGGTGCAGCTCCGGATCGCTGTCGAAGGCTTCCTCCAGGCGCCGCGCGGCCTGCTCGGCGTCCGCGCCGCGCACCAGGCAGATCAGGGTGCCGCCGACCGGGGCGAGCCGTTCGAGCCACTCCAGGCACAGGAACCGGCCGAGGTAGCCGTTCGCGCCGGTCAGCACCACGGTCCGGGCCGGGCCCTCCGGAGCAGGCAGGCCGGGCGCGGCGGCGATCAGGTCGGCGTCGAGGAACTCCTCCAGCTGGAGCTCGTCGGCGCGCAACCGCTCGCCTCGGTGCACCGCGCCCGCCACCGGCCGCTCGGTCGCGCCGGTGCGTCCGGACGCGATGCGCCCCGCCAGGCCCGCCAGGTCGGCGACCGGGTTGAGCACCGCGGCGGCCGGGACCTCGACCCCGAAGATCTCCTCCAGCAGCCCGGCGAACGACAAGGCGGCCAGCGAATCCCCGCCCAGCTCGGTGAAGTGCGCCTCCGGGCGCAGCTCGGCGTCCGAGCATCCCAGCACCGCCTGCGCGGCCCGGGTGACCGTCTCCAGCACCGGCCGGTCCGCGCCGCCGCGGCGCAGCTCGCTCAAGCGCTCGACGTGCTGCTCGGCGAGCTCTGCGTAGCGCCGCTCCAGCTCGGGCCCGTAGCGCTCCTTGAGCCGGGGCCGCAGCGGTTTGAGGTTGTCCGACAACAGCCCGTTCGCCGGGCTGAACGGCTTGGTCTCGATCAGCAGATCGCGCGGGATCTCGTAGGAGTTGAGCCCGGCATCGCGCGCGATGTCCTGGAGGGATTCCAGCAGCGCCGCCTTCAGCGCGGCCTCGCCCTCGCCGACCGGTGCGGCCGAGGACGGCACCACGACGCCGAGCAGGTAGGCGCGTTCCCCGTTGCCGTACAGGAAGATCTGCTCCACGAGCGGACTACCGCTGAACACCGTCTCCAGCCTGGAGACCGCGACGAACTCGCCCTGGGAGAGCTTGAGCACGTCCTTGGCGCGGTCGACGAACACCAGCCGGCCCGGCGCGGGCTCGGCCATGATGTCGCCGGTGCGGTAGTAGCCGTCCGCGTCGAAGATCTGCGCGGTCAGCTCGGGTCGCCGGTAGTAGCCGGAGATCATCACGTCGGACTTGAGCAGCAGCTCTCCGCGCGGATGCGGGGAATCGGTGGTGAAGTAGCCCAGCTCCGGGACGTCCACGAGCTTGTAGTCGCGCACCGGCGGGCTCTGCACCACCGAGTCCAGCAGCACCCCGCCCGCTTCGGTCGAGCCGTACCCGAGGTGGACCTGCACGCCGAGGCACGATTCCAGGAACGCCTTCATCTCGGCGGGCAGCGGTGCGCTGGCGACCATCGCCTTGGCGACGCGCCCGCCGAGCAGCTCGTCGCGCACACCGGCCCGGGCCGCGGCCTCCACGTCCCCGGGTTCACCGCTCCTGCGGTCCACTTCGGACCGGTAGTGCTCGAAGAGCATGTCGGCGACCCGCGGCACCATCGTCAGCTCGGTGGGCCGGACCAGCGTGAAGTCCTCCAGCAGCGCGGACAGGTCGGCGGCGGCGGTGAAGTAGCCGGTCCCGCCGCGCGCCAGCGAGGTCATCACCGAGTACCGCCCGGCCAGGTGGCTCAAGGGCATGTAGTGCACGCCGACCACCGGCACGTCCGCCGAGCCGTAGGTGAACCCGTACCAGGCGGTGCCGACGAGCCGCTGGGTGTACATGGCGCCCTTGGGCGCACCGGTGCTGCCCGAGGTGTAGATGATCAGCGCCAGCGGGTCGTCGCCCTCGTCGGGGACGAACAGGGGCGCCGCCGGCAGCTCCGCGCCCCGGCGGCGCAGATCGCCGGAGGTCTCGACGGCGACCTCGCTGCCCGCTGCGGCGAGGCGTTCCCGCGCGGCCTCGACCGCCGCCCCGGACCGCTCGTGGTCGAACACCACCAGGCTGCGCACCGAGGTCCCGGCGAGCACGCACTCCACCGCCGTGTCCAGGTAGCCCGCACCGGCGGCGAGCACGACCGGCTCGGTCTCGGCGACGATCGGGTCCAGCTGCGCCTGCGGGGCTCCGGCCGCCAGCGGCACCGCGACCAGTCCCAGGTGGATCGCCGCGAGGTCGAGCGTCACGTAGTCGGCACTGGTGAAGCCCAGGTAGCAGACGCGGTCCCCGGGGCGCAGCCCGGCGTGGTGCCAGGCCGCCGCGACCTGCTTCACCCGCTCCCACAGCTGCCGGTAGGTGAGCACGTCGAACCGCGGCAGCAGCTGCCCGGTCGCCGGGTCGGTGGCGCGTTCGCCCAGCGCCGGTTCGTCGCCGTGGCCCTCCAGCAGCGAGGCCATGACCTCGGCGAGACCCTGGCCGGTGTCCTGTTCGGACACCGCGGCCATCACCTCGGCGATCCCGGTGCCGGAGTCGTGCACCGCGGCGCTGATTCCTTGCAGTGATTCGGACATGCGCAGCCTTCCGTGGGTGTGAGGGGTCACCAGGTCACCGGCAGGGCGTGCAGCCCGCGGATGAGGCGGTCTTCGCGCCAGGTGAGCTCCTCGGCGGGCTCGGCCAGGCGCAAACCCGGCAGGTGCGCCGACAGCGTCTCCAGCACGATCCGCAGCTCCATCCGGGCCAGCTGCGCGCCGAGGCAGTGGTGCAGCCCGTGCCCGAAGGTCACGTGCGGGACGGCCCCGCGGTGGATGTCGAGCACGTCGGGCTCGTCGAATACGTCCGGGTCGCGGTTGGCCACGCCCAGCTCGCAGACCACCGCGTCCCCGGCGCGCACAACCGCGCCGCCGAGTTCCACGTCCTCGGTGGCGATGCGGGTGAACCCGGCGGTGGCGCTGTTGGACACGTACCGGGACAGCTCCTCGACCGCGCCCGGCACCAGCGACGGGTCGGCGACGATCCGCTGCCACACCTCGGGGTGCGTCAGCAGCGTGTAGACGAAGTTGCCGAGCTGGTTGGCGGTGGCCTCGTGCCCCGCCGACAGCAGGCTGACCCCGATGCTGACCAGGTCCGCGTCGTCGAGCCCGCCGTCCTCGCCGGTCAGCTGCACCAGGGCGCTGAGCAGGTCCTCGGCGGGTGCCGCGCGGCGTTCCGCGATGAGCCCGATCAGGTACTCGTTGAGCTGCTCGCGCGCCCGCGCGGACTCGGCCGGATCGGAGAAGATCAGCAGCCGGTCCACCCAGGCGGTGAAGTGCTCCCGGTCGTCCACCGGCACGCCGAGCAGCTCGCACATCACGGTGATCGGCAGCGTCCAGGTCAGCGCCGCCGTCAGGTCCGCGGGCGGGCCCGCCTCGATCATGCGATCCAGCAGGCCGTCCAGGACCTCCTGGGCGCGGGGACGCAGATCCTCGACGCGGCGGGCGGTGAACACCTTGGCCACCGGGCGCCGCAGCCTGCTGTGCTCGGGAGGATCCATGCTGAGCATGGACGTGCCGGGCAGCCCGGCCGCGACCGTGCGCGGCACGTCCGGGCCGACCGCGGCCGCCCTGCTGAACCGGGGGTCGGCCAGCACGGTGCGCACGTCCGCGTGCCGGGTCACCAGCCAGCCCTCGCCGCCGTAGGGCAGGCGCACCCGCAGCACCGGGTGCGCACCGGACAGCCGCAGCGCCTCGGGGTCGGCGCGCAGCCGGTCGGGCGGGGCGAAGGGGTAGTCGGGAACCTCGTGCTCTGTCGCCGTCATGGTGTGCGTCCTTCCGCCTGCGGGGTGGTCGGTCTGCGGTCGCCGGTCACATCGCGCTCTTGCCGCCGTCGATCACCAGGTTGCTGCCGGTGATCCAGGAGGCGCGATCGGAGACCAGGAAGCTGACGGCGTCGGCGATGTCCTGCGACCGGCCGATCCGCCCGAGCGGGACCTCCTCGGCCCACCGCTGGGCGTGGTCGTCGTTCGGGTCCAGGCCGAGGTAGTCGACGATCTGGTCGCGCGCGGCGTCCGCGCCCGGGGTTTCGACGTTGCCGGGGCACAGCGACACGACCCGGATCCCGTGCGGGGCCAGTTCGACGGCGAGACCCTTGTTGTAGACCTCCAGCGCGGACTTGGCGGCCGCGTAGTGCAGGATCATCGGGTAGGAGGAGATCGTCGCGGTCGACGACATGTGCACGATCACCCCGCCGCCGGACTCCCGCATGGACGGCACGAGCGCGGCGTTGAGCCGCACGGCCGACAGGAAGTTCACGTTCATCGTGTGCTGCCAGTCGTTCTCGATCTCCAGCGCGGTCTGGAAGGAGCGGCAGCCGCCCGCGCAGTTCACCACGACGTCGACGCCGCCGAGCACGCCGAGCGCGGTGTCGGCGAACTCCTGCACGCCCTCCGGGGTGCTGAGGTCGGCGGCGATGAACTTCGAGGCGGGCGGGGTGTCGTCGGTGGCGCTGCGGGCGGCGGTGACCACGGTGGCGCCCGCGTCGAGCAGGTTCTGCGCGATCGCGGCGCCGATGCCGCGGCTGCCGCCGGTCACCACCGCGCGCTTGCCGGTGAGGTCGTCGTTGCTCAAGTCGATGTCCTTCGCTGTTTCCGGGAGTTTCGGTGGGGTTCTAGGAGAGGGTCGCGAGCACGGCGGGGTCGTAGGGCGCGATGTCGGTGAGGTCGTTGCGCAGCGCCTTGTCGGCCCAGTCCGGGTTGGACAGCAGGGTCCGGCCCACGGCGACGAGGTCGAACTCGTCGCGGGCGAGGCGCTCGCGCAGCTCCTCGATGCCGGTGACGCTCGACTCGGTGGTGTAGCCCTCGGCGAGGCCGCCGCCGTCGCCGAACTGCTGGGCCTGCCCGACGGAACCGACCGTCACCGAGGGCTTTCCGGTGAGCTTGCGCGCCCACCCGGCCAGGTTGAGGTCGCTGCCCTCGAACTCCGGGAGCCAGTAGCGGCGGGTGGAGGCGTGGAAGACGTCCACGCCGGCCTCGGCCAGCGGGCCGAGCAGCGCCGCGAGCTCGTCCGGGTTCTCCGCGATCCGCGCGTCGTAGTGGCCGACCTTCCACTGCGAGAACCGGAAGAACACGGGGAATCCGGGGCTGACGGCGGCGCGGACGGCCTGCACGATCTCGGCGGCGAAGCGGGCGCGGGAGGCCGGGTCACCTCCGTATCCGTCGGTGCGCCGGTTGGTGCGCTCCCACAGGAACGAGTCGATGAGGTAGCCGTGCGCGCCGTGCAGTTCGACGCCGTCGAAGCCGAGGCGCTCGGCGTGCGCGGCGCCTTCGGCGAAGGCCGCGATCACCGCGTCGAGGTCCTGCCGGGTCATCGCGACCCCGTGCGGGGCGCCGTCCAGGCCGATGCCGGAGGGACCCTCGGCGGGCGGGTCGAGGTCGCCGCGGGTGAGGCCGGTGTGCCACAGCTGCGGGATGATCCGGCCGCCCGCTTCGCGCACCCGCCGGGCCACCTCCTGCCAACCGGCCAGGGCCTGCTCGCCGTGGAAGTGCGGCACGCCCTCGTGCTCGGCCGCCTGCGGGCGGCCGACGTAGGTGCCCTCGGTGAAGATCAGCCCGACGCCGTTGCGCGCGCGGCGGGCGTAGTAGTCGGCGACCTCGGGCCCCGGCACGCCGCCGGGCGACTGCATCCGAGTCATCGGGGCCATCGCGATGCGGTTGCGCACCTGCAGGTCGCCCACCGCGAACGGTTCGTCCAGAGTAGCCATCGCTGTTCCAATCCGGTTGGGGGTCACAGTTCCTGCGCGCCGGATCCGGCGCGCAGCGAGGAGAACCACTCGTCGGCCAGCCGCCGCGCGGTGGCGTCGTCGAAGAGGTTCGCGTCGTACTTGAGGAAGACCTTGAAGCCGGCGCCGCTGCGGTAGACCTCGGCGGCGAGCGCGTGCTCCCCGGTGTAGGGCAGGTCGGCGAAGGGGTGCAGCCGCGGCTCCCCCGCCGCCTCGCCGGTGAGCAGGTCGGCTCCGGCGAAGTTCTGGAACAGGAAGTTCGTCCGCGCCAGCGGCTCGTCCTCCCGCCCCAGCGCGCGGGCGATCTCCCGCAGCGGGTAGGCGCTGTGCTCGATCCCGGCGAGCACCTTGTCCCGCAACGACTCCAGCACCTCCGCGGGATCGCCGGTGGTGGTGCAGCGGATCGGCAGCCGCGTGGCGAACTGGCCGACGACGTCCTGGAACCGCTCCTCCGGGCGGGCCGCCGCGGTCAGCCCCGCGACGAGGTCGCGCTGGCCGGTCACCTTCCCGAGGAAGACGACCCAGGTGGCGAACAGGGCGGTGGCCAGACCTGTCCGGTGCCGCGCGGCCCACGCCGCCAGCGCGTCGGCCTGCTGCGCGGGCACCTCCCGGGTCAGGACCCGGATCCGGGGCATCCGGTCCGGCTCGGGCCTCCGGTCGTGGGGCAGCGCGAGGTTCGTCGGCGCGCCATCCAGCTCGCGCAGCCAGAAGTCCCGGTGCGCGCGGGCTCCGGGGCCGGTCAGCAGGTCCCGCTCCCACGCGGTGAAGTCGCCGAACGTGGCGCGCGGTGGTGTCGCGGAGCCTCCGTAGGCGTCCTGCAGGCCGCGCACGAGCAGCGCGGTCGACGTGCCGTCGAGCAGCAGGTGGTGCGCGGTGATCAGCAGCAGCCGCCGCCGGTCGGGCAGCCCGACCAGGTGCGCCCGCACCAGCGGCCCGGTGGCCAGGTCGAACTCCTCGGCCACGAGGTCGCGCAGCGCGGCCAGCTGCTCGTCCCGTGTTCCGGCGCGCAGCTCGATCCGCTCGAACGAGGGCGTCCGGGACGGGTCGAGTTCGAGCTGCGGGACGCCGTCCTGCTCGACGACCGCCGCGGTGAGCACCGGGTGCAGCCGGGCCTGCTCGCGCACGGCCCGCTCCAGCGCGGTTTCGTCGAGCTCACCGCGGATCTCGAACAGCAGGGGGAGGTTGTAGGTGCTCGACCCGCCCCAGCGCACGTGGTCGCGGTGGACGAGGCGCTGGCTGCCGGACAGGTCCCACCGCTGCCGCGCCCCGCAGCGGGCGAGCAGGCCGTCGACACCGCCCGCGTCGAAGATCATCGCGGGCGAGATGTCCGGCAGGTCCTCGCGCAGCGCGTTGACCAGCTGCAGCACCAGGATCGAGTCCAGCCCGTAGTCCACCAGCGGC
>NZ_JASAOF010000002.1 GCF_029952525.1 Saccharopolyspora ipomoeae | reverse complement strand
CTGGTACAGCGCCGACGTGGCGTTGGCCTGCGCCGCGAACTCCTCAGACGGCGGGTACTGGGCGTGGGCCTCGTTGCTCACGGACACTCCCTGTGCTGCTCGGTGCGTGGTGCTCGACAACGCAACGTAGGCAACTCCCGTGATCTGGGGCACCAGGTTCGCGACCGACCGCCCTGCTGACGCGGCCGAACGTCCCCGCCGCGCGACGAGCGGTTGACGAGCGGTCTCGCCCAGTTCAGCCGTTCGGATTAGCATCCGGACATCCGTCAACGGTGATGTGGAGTGCGCGATGCCGGTCCCGACCAACCGCCTGCCGCAGTCCGGCGCGTGGTTGCCGCGGCGCTCGGACTCCGAGTCGGTGCTGCGCACGGCCCGCCGCCTGGCCGTCAACCTGCGCGCCGGAACCACCGGTCCCGGCGTGCCCAGCGCGCTGCGGGACCTGCGCAAGCTCCTGGCCGTGGACGCGGTCGGCCTCAGCGACCTGTCCGGGGCCCTGCAGTGGTCGGGCGGGATCAAGGCCGCGGCCGACGCGGTCACCGCCGTCGCCGACGTGCTGCACACCGAGACCCGCAGCGGCCGCCCGCCGCTGGTCGCGATGCCGCTGCTGGTGCACGACGAGCTCGCCGGCGTCCTCGTCGTCGAGGGCGAGGTGCGGATGTCGGCGGTGCGCGAGGCCACCGCCTGGGTCGAGGACGCCCTGGAGCACGGCAAGCTGGAGGACTCCGCCGAGCTCGCCGCCCAGGCCGAGCTGCGCGCCCTGCGCGCCGAGATCTCCCCGCACTTCATGTACAACGCGCTGACCGTGATCGGCTCGCTGGCGCGCTCCGACCCCGAGCGCTCGCACGAGCTGATGCTCGACTTCGCCGAGTTCATCCGCTACGGCCTGGCGCGGCACCGCGACTACACGACCGTCTCCGACGAGTTCCACGCCATCGAGACCTACCTGGCCCTGCAGCGCGCGGTGCTGGGGGAGCGGCTGCGGGTGCAGATCCGCGTCGCCCCCGAGGTGCTGGCCGTGGCGATCCCGTACCTGGTGCTGCAGCCGCTGGTGGAGAACGCCGTGCGGCACGGCCTGGAACCCGGCTTCACCCCCGACTCCGACGACGTCGGCACCGTGCAGGTGCTCGGCGAGGCCGAAGGCGGGGACCTGATCATCAGCGTCGAGGACGACGGCGTCGGCATGGATCCCGCCGAGGCCGAGGCGATCCTGGCCGGGCAGGGGCCCGCCGACTCGGTCGGGCTGGCCAACGTCGACCGGCGGCTGCGCAGCGTCTACGGGGCCTGGTACGGGCTGGTCGTGGAAACCGCCGAGGGAGCGGGCACCCGCGTGGTCGTCCGCGTCCCGCGATTCCATCCGGGAGTGGTGCCGAGTTGAGCGAAGGATTGCGCGCGCTGGCGGTCGACGACCTCTCACCCGCGCTCGACGAGCTGTGCAGGTTGCTGCGCGAAGCTCCCGAGGTCGGGGAGGTCGTGGCCGCCTCGGACTCCCTCAGCGCCCTGCGCACGCTGCAGAGCGACCGGTTCGACGTGGTGTTCCTCGACATCTCCATGCCCGGGCTGGACGGCATGGAGCTCGCGTCGCTGCTGGCGAAGATGAGCGAGCCGCCGGTGATCGTGTTCGTCACCGCCTACGAGCAGCACGCGGTGCGCGCCTACGACGTCGGTGCGGTCGACTACCTGCTCAAACCCGTTCGCGCCGAACGACTCTCGGCAGCGCTGGACCGGGTGACGCGGCTGCTGTCCGCTGAGGACGTCGTCGCGCCGGTGCCCGCGCAGCAGCCGGACGCGATGGTCGCGCTGCCGGTGGAGACCGCCGGGCGCACCCGCTACGTGCGCCGCAGCGAAGTGCTGTTCGTCGAGGCGCACGGCGACTACGTGCGGCTCAACACCCGCAACGGCGTGCACGTGGTGCGGATGCCGCTATCACGACTCGAGGAGTACTGGGAGGGAGCGGGTTTCGTGCGGGTGCACCGCAGCTTCCTGCTGTCGCTGGCGGCGGTGCGGGAACTGCGCAGCGACTCCGCCGGGGCGCTCAACGCCCACACCGAGGCCGGTGACGTCCCGGTCAGCCGACGGCACGCCCGCGACCTGCGGGAACGGCTGCTGGAGAGCGCCCGCAACGCCGAGCTCACCAACCCGCGAGGACGCGGATGAGCGGTGGTCCCAAGCGCGTCGCGGTCACCAGCCCGCAGACCCGGGTCGCCCACGCCCGCCGCACCCTGCGGCGGCGCTGGCGCGCGCCCCGCCTCGAACCCGGCGAGGAGCTGCGCGCCCGCGCCCTGCACCGGGCGCAGCGCAGGCTCGGAGCGGTGACGCTGCTGCTGCTGTGCGCGCTGGTGTTCGGGCTGCCGCTGGTGTTCACCGCCGCGCCCGTGCTCGACGAGCTGCGGCTGCTGGGCGTGCCGGTGTCGTGGTTGATGCTGGTGCTGCTGCCGTTCCCGGCGATGGCGGCACTGGCCCGCTGGCAGCTGCGCGGCGCCGAACGCGTCGAGGAGCGCTGAGGCGTGTTCGTGCTGATCGCGGTCGCGGCGGTGGTGCTGCTGACCCTGCTCATCGGGTTGCGCGGGGTCGCGGCGATGCGCACCACCTCCGACTTCCTGGTCGCTTCCCGGCAGGTGTCGCCGCTGGTCAACGCAGCGGCGGTGTCGGGGGAGTACCTCTCGGCGGCGTCGTTCCTGGGCGTGGCCGGGCTGATGCTGTCCCACGGCGTCGGCGCGCTCTGGTACCCGGTGGGCTTCACCGCCGGGTACGTGGCGATGTTGGTGCTGGTGGCCGCCCCGATGCGCCGCTCCGGAGCGCTGACGGTGCCCGACTTCGCGGAGGCCCGCTTCGCCTCCCCGGAGCTGCGGCGGCTCGCCGCGGTGGTGGTGCTGATCATCGGCGGGCTGTACCTGGTACCGCAGTTCCGCACCGCCGGGCTGGTGCTCAGCGTCGTCAGCGGCACCCCGTACTGGGTGGGCGTGGTCATCGCCGGCGCCGCCGTGTCGATCACGCTGGCGCTGGGCGGGATGCGCGCGGCGACCTACGTGCAGGCGTTCCAGTTCTGCCTCAAGCTCGTGCTGTTCGTGGTGCCCGCGGTGTGGCTGCTGCTGCAGGTGGGTCCGGAGGTGCGGCAGCAGGCGCTGCACCCGGTGCAGTTCACCCACTTCGCCCAGGACACGCCGGTGACCTTCCGGGTCGCCGTCGACCTCGACGTCGCCGAGCCGGTCACGGTGCGCGACCCGGGAGGACGCCCGGTGCCGCTGAACCCGGGCTCGCACGAGATCGAGGCGGGCCGGACGCTGACGTTCCCGGCCGGAGCCGCGGTGCCCGAGATCGACGGCATCGACGTGCCCGGCGGGCCGGACTGGCAGCGGCCGCTGCTGGACCTGGAGAACGCCGAGCACCCGCTGCTGGGAACCTGGGCGGTGCTGGTGGCGACGCTGTTCGGCACGATGGGCCTGCCGCACGTCATCGTGCGGTTCCACACCAGCCGCGACGGTCGCGCCGCCCGCCGCGCGGCGGCGATCACCGTGCTGCTGCTGGGCTGCTTCTACGTCTTCCCGGGCATCTACGGCGCGCTGGGCCGGGTGCTGATGCCGCAGCTCTACCTCTCCGGCGTCACCGACTCGGTCGTCGTCGGGCTCCCGGCACAGGTCGACACGGGGTGGGCCGGGACGTTGTTCACCTCGCTGCTCACCGGCGGTGCGTTCGCCGCGTTCCTGGCGACCTCGCTGGGGTTGCTGCTGGTGGTCTCCGGTGCGATCTCGCACGACCTCACCCCCGGTGGGCTCGGCCAGCTGCGGTGGACGGTGCTGGGCGCGGCCGCGGTGGTGGTGCTGCTGGCGCTGCCCGCGACGCACCTGTCCGCGGGCGTCCTGGTGACCTGGGGCTTCACCGTGGCGGCGGCGACGTTCTGCCCGCTGCTGGTGCTCGGCGTGTGGTGGCCGAGGCTGACCCGCACCGGGGCGCTGTGGGGGATGCTGGTCGGGCTGACCGCGACCTCCGGCGCGATCGCGGCGACCCTGTTCGGCCCGCCGCTGGCGGGGCTGCTCGCGATCCTCGTCGCCCAGCCGGCCCCGTGGGCGGTGCCGCTGGCCTTCGCCACCATGATCGCGATCTCGCTGCGCGGCAAGACCCCGCCGTGGGCCGAGACCGCCGTGCTGCGCCTGCACCTGGACGAAACCTCGCGTCGCTGACGGTTGACGCGGATGTCACAGGCCGGACAAGAGCGGGACCGCTCGTCGTGGTCGACCGGCCGTTCGTCGACCGTTCGTCCCGGTGGCGCCGTCATCGGTCCCGCACGGCTCCCGCACCGGATGGCGGCTTCCTTAGCGTGGCGCTCCTCACACGTTAGGGAGGATCCGTGAGCACCACCGACTCCGCCAACCCGCCGCCCACCGACGACATCTGGCACGAAGCGCACACCAGCGAGGACTTCGCGTTGCTGCGCCGGCGGTTGCGGGCGTTCGTCTTCCCGGTCTCCGCGCTGTTCCTGGTCTGGTACCTGGTCTACGTGCTGCTGGCCGACTACGCGCACGGGTTCATGTCGATCAAGCTCGTGGGCAACATCAACGTCGGCCTGGTGCTGGGCCTGCTGCAGTTCGTGTCCACGTTCGCCATCACCACGATCTACGTGCGCTACGCCAACCGGAACCTGGACCCGGTGGCCGAGCGCGTCCGCGCCCGCGTCGAAGACGCCTCCTGACCCCCACAAGGAGCTGGGATGAACCACCTCGCGCAGGGGTTGCAAGGAAGCAACCCGCTGCTCAACATCGGAATCTTCGCCGCGTTCGTCGTGGTGACGCTGGTCGTCGTGCTGCGCGCCAGCCGCAACACCCGCAGCGCCGCCGACTACTACGCGGGCGGCCGCGCGTTCTCCGGGCCGCAGAACGGGATCGCGATCGCCGGTGACTACCTGTCGGCGGCGTCGTTCCTGGGCATCGTCGGCGCGATCGCGCTCTACGGCTACGACGGGTTCCTGTACTCCATCGGCTTCCTGGTGGCCTGGCTGGTCGCGCTGCTGCTGGTGGCCGAACTGCTGCGCAACACCGGCAAGTACACGATGGGCGACGTGCTGGCGTTCCGGATGCGCCAGCGCCCGGTGCGGGCCGCGGCGGCGACCTCGACGCTGATGGTCAGCTTCTTCTACCTGCTGGCGCAGATGGCCGGTGCGGGCGTGCTGGTCTCGCTGCTCCTGGGCGTCTCCAGCGGCACCGGGCAGGCGTTGGTGATCGCCATCGTCGGCATCATCATGATCGTCTACGTGCTGGTCGGCGGCATGAAGGGCACCACGTGGGTGCAGATCATCAAGGCTGTGTTGCTGATCAGCGGTGCCGCGGTGATGACGGTGTGGACGCTGGCGATGCACGGTTTCGACTTCTCCGGCCTGATGCAGGCCGCCGTGGACCGCGCGTCCTCCGGTGAGAAGCTGCTCAACCCCGGCGCCAAGTACGGCAAGTCGGAGGTCAGCAAGCTGGACTTCCTGTCGCTGGGCATCGCCCTGGTGCTGGGCACCGCGGGCCTGCCGCACGTGCTGATGCGCTTCTACACCGTGCCCACGGCCAAGGAGGCGCGGCGCTCGGTGGTGTGGGCGATCTGGCTGATCGGCCTGTTCTACCTGTTCTCGCTGGTGCTGGGCTACGGCGCGGCGGCCATCGTGGGTCCGGAGGCGATCAAGGCCGCGCCGGGTTCGTCGAACTCCGCGGCGCCGCTGCTGGCCCAGGCGCTGGGCGGGCCGCTGCTGCTCGGGTTCATCGCCGCGGTCGCCTTCGCGACGATCCTCGCGGTGGTCGCGGGTCTGACGATCACCGCGTCGGCGTCGTTCGCCCACGACATCTACGCCAACGTGATCAAGAAGGGCAAGGTCGAGGACAAGGACGCGGAGGTGCGCGTCGCCCGGATCACCGCGGTGGTCATCGGCCTGGTCGCGATCGTGGGCGGCATCCTGGCCCGCAACCAGAACGTGGCGTTCCTGGTGGCGCTGGCGTTCGCGGTGGCGGCCTCGGCGAACCTGCCGACGATCCTGTACTCGCTGTTCTGGAAGCGGTTCAACACCTCGGGCGCGCTGTGGAGCATCTACGGCGGTCTGACCACGACGGTGGTGCTGATCGTGTTCTCCCCGGCGGTGTCGGGCAGCGAGGAAGCGATGCTGCCGAACGTGGACTTCCACTGGTTCCCGCTGCAGAACCCGGGTCTGGTGTCGATCCCGGCGGCGTTCTTCTTCGGCTGGCTGGGCACGGTGCTGTCCAAGGAGCACCTGGAGGACAAGTACGCCGAGATGGAGGTGCGTTCCCTGACCGGCGCTGGAGCCGAGAAGGCCTCCACGCACTGAGTCACCCGCGACGCGCGGTGGTCCCGACCTCGGGGGCCACCGCGCGTCGTCGTCTCCGGGGTGGGGAAGTTTTCATGAAAACTTCCCTCCGCCGGAGAACAGGAGGTTTTCATGAAAACTGCGATCTCCCCGCACCCGTCCGAGGTCACGAGGTTCTCGTGCGACCGTCACCGCTGGTGGGGAGGGAAGTTTTCATGAAAACTTCCCCCACCCACACAGCAGTAGAACATGTTACAGTCCATTTCGGGCTGGTCGTCGAGCGTTGAACATCGACTGAGGACAGGGTGTTTCGGCGGTTCCGTGCGGTCGGGTGGTTGGTGACGGTGGAGCGCGTTCTAGGTGGGTGGGCTCGTGGGTGTGGAGATCCCTGATCCGGTGTCGGTCGAGGCGGTGAGCACCTGGTCCGATGAGGTCGACGTCGTCGTGATCGGTGCCGGGATGGCGGGCGTGAGCGCCGCGCTGGAGGCCCGGTCCGCGGGTGCGAACGTCCTCGTCCTGGACGCCGGTGGCCGCCTGACCTGCACGAGCGCGATGGCAGGCGGGCACTTCTACCTCGGCGGCGGGACCGAGGTGCAGCAGGCGACCGGCTGGGACGACTCTCCCGAGGCGATGGCCGACTACCTCGCCCTGATGTCGCCGGAGTGCGACCCGGCCAAGATCCGCGCCTACGCCGACGACAGCGTCGAGCACTTCCGGTGGCTGGAATCCCTGGGGTTCGAGTTCAACCGCTCGTTCTACCCGCACAAGGCCGTCGTCCAGCCGGGCACGGAGGGCCTGAGCTTCACCGGAAACGAGAAGTGCCTGGACGTCGCCGACGTCGTCAAACCCGTTCCGCGCGGCCACAAGGTCCCGGTCCCGGGCGACACCGGCGGCGCCGGGCTCGTCGTCGGCCTGGCGCTGGACGAGCTCGCCGAGCGAGGGGTCGAAGTCCGCTGGGAGACCGCCGCGACCGCGCTGGTCCTCGACGGCGACCGGGTCGCGGGCGTGACCTGGAAGGACCTCGACGGCGCCGGCGCGATCAAGGCCGGTGCGGTGGTGATCGCCGCGGGCGGCTTCGTGCTCAACCGCGAGATGCTCGAAACCCACGCCCCCGACCTGCTGGCCGTCGAGAGCAACGGCATGGCGCTGGGCAACACCTACGACGACGGCCTGGGCATCCGCATGGGCCAGTCCGTCGGCGGCGTCGCCGACCACCTCGGCGAGGTGTTCCTGACCGGCCCGTTCTACCCGCCGGGCGAGGCGCTGCGCGGCATCGTCGTCAACAAGCTCGGCGAGCGCTTCGTCAACGAGGACTCCTACCACTCCCGCACCTCGGCGTTCGTCTTCGAACAGCCCGACCGGGTGGCCTACCTGATCCTCGACGAGGCCACGATGGTCCAGCCCAGCTACCGCTTCCAGCCGCTGGTCGACGGCTGGGACACCGTCGAGGAGATGGAGCGGGCCCTGGGCATCCCGGAAGGCGCCCTGGTCGACACGCTGAACTCCTACAACGAGAACGCCGCCCGAGGCGAGGACCCGGACTTCCGCAAGGCCCCGGAGCACCTGACCCCGCTCGACCACGGCCCGTGGGGCGCCTACGACCTCACCCCGGGCAAGTGCTTCTACGCCGGGTTCTCCTGCGGCGGACTGCGCGTCACCGTCGACGGACAGCTCCTCCGCGAGGACGGCACGGCCGTCCCCGGCGCCTACGCGGCCGGAGCCTGCGCCTCCAACATCGCCGTCGACGGCAAGGGCTACGCCTCGGGAATCCAACTCGGAGAAGCCTCCTACTTCGGCCGCAGAGCAGGCCGCACCGCGGCTCAGCAGGCCTGACCGCCGGGGTTTGCGCCCCCTTCATCGGGGATATCCCTGGTTGAAGGGGGGAGTACTTCGGAACGGTCGCGCCGGTCAGCACGGACGCTCTCGCGTCCCCGGTGGGCCGACCCGAGCGGGTGAAGGAGACCCCGGGCCGCCACGTGCTGTTCGGGAGTCGCGATGCTCGTCCTCTCCTCCGCTGATGTCTCGGTGGGCTCGCCCTGGATGTGGGGCATCAGCCTTGCCGTGCTGCTCGCGCTGCTGGCCCTGGACTTCGCCATCACCCGCAAACCCCACGAGGTGGGGATGCGCGAGGCGCTCGGGTGGTCGGTGTTCTACATCGCGCTGCCGCTGCTGTTCGCGCTGCTGCTGTGGGGTTGGTACGGCGGGGGTCCGGCGCTGGACTTCTTCACCGGCTACGTGGTGGAGAAGTCCCTGTCGGTGGACAACCTGTTCGTGTTCATGCTGCTGCTCGCCGGGTTCTCGGTGCCGAGCGAGCTGCAGCAGCGGGTGCTGCTCTACGGCATCGTCGGGGCGCTGGTGCTGCGCGGGATCTTCATCGCCCTCGGTGCCGCTCTGCTGCAGGCCGGCACCTGGGCTTTCCTGGTGTTCGGCCTGATCCTGTTCGTCACGGCCGTGAAGATCCTGCGCGAAGCGCTCAGCGGTGCGGCGTTCGACCGCGACGTGTCGGAGATGCGCTCGGTGCGGCTGCTGCGGCGGCTGATGCCGGTCACCGACGACTACCGCGGGGCGAAGCTGGTGGTGAGCGAGGCCGGACGTCGCGCGCTGACGCCGCTGGCGGTCGTGGTGGTGGCGGTGTTCGCCACAGACGTGGTGTTCGCGGTCGACTCGGTTCCCGCGGTCTACGGCATCACCGCCGACCCCTACCTGGTGTTCACCACCAACGCCTTCGCCCTGCTGGGCCTGCGCGCCCTGTACTTCGTGCTGCACACGGCGCTGGCCAAGCTCGTGCACCTCAACCACGGGCTGGCGATCATCCTCGGGTTCATCGGCGTGAAGCTCGTCCTGCACTGGGCGCACGGGATCTGGCCGCAGGTCCCGGAGATCCCCACGCCGATCTCGCTGGCGGTCATCGTGCTCGTGCTCGCCGCGGTCACCCTGACCAGCCTGCGCGCCCGCCGCTCCGCACAACCCGACCTCGGGAGCTGACCATGCTCTGGACGGAACTCCTCGCGACCGCGCTCGTCCTGGCCGCACTGGTGATCACCTGCGCGGTGCTGTCCTCGGCCCGCCCGCCGCGCGGGCCGCACACCGGTCACCGATGACGACTTGCGATCTACAACCGATCGGTTGTATGTTCTTCGTGTGGACGACACCGAGGCAGAGGACAGGGCTGACGCTCTCTTCCACGCGCTCGCGGACCGCACGAGACGCGACATCCTGCGCCGCGTTCTGGTCGGGGAGCACTCGGTGACCGCGCTGGCCGCGAACTACGACATGAGCTTCGCGGCGGTGCAGAAGCACGTCGCCGTTCTCGAACGCGCGGGCTTGATCACCAAGCGTCGCAGCGGCCGGGAGAACCTCGCCGCCGGCGAGGTGGAGGCGGTGCGCTCAGTGGCATCGATGCTGGGCGAACTGGAGGAAGTGTGGCGCGGGCGCGTCGCCCGCATCGACGAGCTCCTCGCCACCGAGGGGCCGACCGGAACAAACGAGGGAGAATGACCATGCCTGTCACCGACGTTCGACACGATCTCGACGAGCTGACCCTGACCATCACCGCGGAGTTCGCCGCCCCGGTGCAGCGCGTCTGGGAGATCTACGCCGACCCGCGTCAGCTGGAGAAGATCTGGGGGCCGCCCACCTACCCGGCGACGTTCGTCGACCACGACCTGACCCCCGGCGGGCGCATCAACTACTACATGACCAGCCCGGAAGGTGAGAAGTTCTGCGGCTGGTGGGTGGTCAAGACCGTCGACGAACCCCGCGAGTTCACCTTCGAGGACGGCTTCGCCGACGAGGACTTCAACCCGCTCCCGGACATGCCGGTCTCCCACAACACCTACACCTTCGAGGAGACGAGCAGCGGCACCCGAGTCACCTACGCCAGCCGCTACGTCTCGGCCGAAGCCCTCCAGAAGGTCCTCGACATGGGAGTCGTCGAAGGGGCCTCCTCCGCCATCAACCAGATCGACGACCTCCTCGCAGCCTGACCCACCCCGGGGACGAGAACCGCGGTTTTCAACCGGTCGAGAACCGCGGTTTTCAACCGACGAATGTTGCAGTGTTCGTCCCCGGGGTATCGGGTGCGGACGGCGGTTCCGCGCGGATCGGAGGCCGGGCACCGTTGAATTCGGTGCGGTGGGCCGTGTTCCGAGCGTGCTCGGGATGCTGGACGGCCGAGCGTGGCGTGCCGCGCGACGGCGAGGGGAAGGGCAGCGGCCGGTTCGCCGCCCGGTCGATGGGGAAGTGAGGGCGGCGTGGTCGAGCTGATCGGGGAGAGCGTGCGGCTTCGGGAGTTTCGAGCTTCCGACGTCGACGCGAGTTTGCTGGTGGTGGGCGATGACCGGGTGACGCGGTTCCTGTCGTTCGACTCGCGGTCGCGGGAACAGGCGGAGGCGATGATCGCCGGCACCGTCGAGCGCGCGGCCGTGGAACCCAGGACCGAGTTCTACCTCGCGGTCACGCCGAAGGACGGCGACGACCTCGTCGGCTTCGCCCGGCTCGGCCTGACCGGCGTCAAAGCCGACAAGCTCGGCTACGCCACCGACGCCGCCCGCACGATCCTGAACCACGCCTTCGGCTCCCTCGGCCTGCACCGCGTCACGGCGGCCATCGGCCCGGACAACACCGCAAGCCTCGCTGTGGTCCGCAAACTCGGCTTCATCCGCGAAGGAACCCTCCGAGACCACGTCTTCACCAACGGAGCCTGGCGAGACTCCCACCTCCACTCCGTCCTTTCACCGGAGTGGAACACCCGAGATCACCTCTGACCGTCGAGCAGTGGTGGGCAGGGGACAGTTTTAGTGAGAACTGTCCGGGCAAAACGGGCATTGATCAGGTGATTCGGGGAAGAACCGTCCCCTGCGAGAGCGTCGCGGAAGAGAACTTCGGCGTCGGTGATGACTCCGTGCAGGGCTGCGGGGTCCGGTTCCAGGCGGGCGGTGATGGAGTCGATGCCGCGCAGGTCGGCCCGCTGGAGCAGTCGCTTCTCGTTGGTGACCCACTCGCCGCGCGCCGCCAGCACCGCGTGCGCGGTGTGCATGGCGGCCGTGGCCAGGGCGCCTGCGACCTCGGTGGCTTGGCCGCGGTCGGCGTAGGCGCCGCGAGCGTACCGGAGCGTGATGCTCGCCCGGTCGTGCCAGAACGGCGGAGCCGATTTCCTGAGCGCTGCGGGGTATTCCGGACGCGGCAGGTCACCGCGCAACGTGCGGTTCAGGGCGAGTTCGGCGACCACGAGGTAGGTGGGGATACCGGCGAGGTGGAACATCAACGGCTCCCAGCGGAACCGCCCGTTCCGCGCCTCCGCGAGTTCGCGCTCGACGACGTCGAGATCGCGGTAGTGCACGTCGACGTGCCGGTCGTCGATCGTGAGCCACGCCCCACCGTTGAACACCCCGCCACCCCAGCCGCCGATCTCGGAGACCTCACCCGGCCACCCGATGGCCCGCAGGTCGCCCGGGTCGAAGTCGCCCCGGTAGTAGATCGCGAAATCCCAATCGCTCATCGATCCGTGGGTGCCCCGAGCACGCGACCCCCCGAGCGTCACGGCTTGAACCCCCGGCAACTCCATCAGCCGATTGGCGACGTGGTCGAGAAAGCTCTCGTCGTCCATGCTGCTCCGATCGCTCCCGCACTCGGTCGTCGACGGGACTCGCCGCACTTCAGCATCGCGAGGTGGTCGCCTTCAACCGATTTTCGGGGTGATGGGTGCGTCTTGAGGGGTCGTTCGTGGCTGTCGTGGTGGGGAGGGGACAGTTTTAGTGAGAACTGTCCGGGCAAAACGGGCATTGATCAGGTGATTCGAGGAAAAACCGTCCCCTGCCGAGGGATCGTGGCCGTCGGGACCGGGGCGGTGGGCGTCGGGGTGCGGGCCAGGGGCGCGCAGCGCGAGTCCGCCGGGGTGGGGTTCGCGCTGCGCGCCGGTGCGGTTCAGTAGCCGCGGGCCTTCCAGTCGTCGAGGTTGGGGGCCTCGGTGCCGATCGTGGTGCCGTCGCCGTGCCCGGTGTGGACCTGGGTGTTGCCGGGCAGGGTGAACAGGCGGTCGCCGATCGAGGTGATGATCGTCGGGAAGTCCGAGAAGGACCGCCCCGTCGCGCCCGGTCCGCCGGAGAACAGGGTGTCGCCGGTGAACAGCGCTTTCGCCTCGGGCAGGTGCAGGCACACCGAGCCGGGCGAGTGGCCCGGGGTGTGCAGGACCTCCAGGGAGGTGCCCGCGACCGGGATCAGGTCGCCGTCGGCCAGCTCCCGGAACCGCTCGCCCGAGTGGGTCATGTCCCACAGCTGCTGGTCGCCCGGGTGCAGCAGCACCGGCGCGTCCAGCTCCGCGGCCAGCTGCGGCGCGACCGTGACGTGGTCGTTGTGGCCGTGGGTGCACAGGACCGCGGTGACGTTGCGGTCGCCGACGGCCTCGATGATCGGCTCCTTGTCGTGGGCCGCGTCGATGACCACCACGTCATCGTCGTCGCCGACGAGCCAGACGTTGTTGTCGACCTCCCACTCGCCGCCGTCGAGGGCGAACACGCCCGAGGTGATGACTCTTTCGACGATCAGGTTGCTCACAGGACCACCACCGAACGCAGCACCTCACCGGCGTGCATCGTGTGGAACGCCTCCTCGACCTCGTCGAGCTTGATGCGCTCGGTCACGAACTTCTCCAGCGGCAACCGGCCCTGCTGGTGCAGGTCGACCAGCATCGGGAAGTCGCGCTCCGGCAGGCAGTCGCCGTACCAGGAGGACTTCAGGGAACCGCCGCGGCCAAAGACGTCCAGCAGCGGCACCTCCAGGGTCATCTCCGGCGTGGGCACGCCGACGAGCACGACGGTGCCGGCGAGGTCGCGGGCGTAGAAGGCTTCCTTCCACGTCTCCGGGCGGCCGACCGCGTCGATGACCACGTCGGCGCCGAAACCGCCGGTCAGCGCGCGGATCTCCTCGACGCTGTCGCTCTCGGAGGCGTTGACGGTGTGGGTGGCGCCCAGGTCGCGGGCCCAGTCCAGCTTCCGCGGGTCCCGGTCCACGGCGATGATCTTCGAGGCGCCTGCCAGGCGGGCGCCCATGACGGCCGCGTCGCCGACGCCGCCGCAGCCGATGACCGCGACCGTGTCGCCGCGGCTCACGCCGCCGGTGTTGACCGCCGCGCCGAGACCGGCCATGACACCGCAGCCGAGCAGGCCGACGACGGCCGGGTCGGCGGTCGGGTCGACCTTGGTGCACTGACCGGCGTGGACCAGGGTCTTGTCGGCGAACGCGCCGATGCCCAGGGCCGGGGACAGCTCGGTGCCGTCGGTCAGGGTCATCTTCTGCTCGGCGTTGAACGTGTCGAAGCAGTACTGCGGGCGACCGCGCTTGCACGCCCGGCAGTTGCCGCAGACGGCGCGCCAGTTGAGGACCACGTAGTCACCCGGCTGCACCGTCTCGACGCCCTCGCCGACGCTCTCCACCGTTCCGGCGGCCTCGTGGCCGAGCAGGAACGGGTACTCGTCGTTGATCCCGCCCTCGCGGTAGGTCAGGTCGGTGTGGCAGACCCCGCAGGCGGCCACGGACACGACGACCTCACCCGGGCCGGGGTCGGGGACGACGATGTCGACGAGCTCGACGGGAGCGCCCTTGGCGCGGGCGATCACGCCGCGGACCTGTTGTGGCATGCGTCCTCTTCTTTCTTCGCAGGTGAACGGGTGCGCGCGCGGTGCACGACCTGGAAAACCGTACGTCCGTGACGACGTGCGGCCACCTGATCGGAAGGACGGACAAACCCAGACCTCCGTCGAGTCGAGGCCGGTAGGATCCGCGTCGTGTTCGACGTCGAAGAGGCCCTGACCTCGCTGCGCACCGTGATCGACGGGCCGCTGCACGAGATCGCGCCCCGGTTCTCCCGGGCGCTGGCCGACGGCTGGCCGCACACCGCGCTGGTGATCTTCACCCGCGAGTGCACCGGTCGTCCCCGCAAGGTCGCCGGCTCGTCCGGCGTGGTCGACAAGATCACCATCGAGGAGCTCGACCGGATCAAGGCCGACATCGACCTCGGCGGCCGGTCCAGCATCACCGCCACCCTGGGCGGCAGCGAGCGGCGGGTGTGGGCGCTGCGGGACCGGATCGGCACGCTGCTGGTCCTGGTGCCGCGCGGCTCAGGTCGGCAGGTGCCGCACCCGGAGCTGCT
The DNA here is from genome assembly GCF_029952525.1 of Saccharopolyspora ipomoeae. Taxonomy (GTDB): domain Bacteria; phylum Actinomycetota; class Actinomycetes; order Mycobacteriales; family Pseudonocardiaceae; genus Saccharopolyspora; species Saccharopolyspora ipomoeae. The sequence continues at coordinate 647,867 of NZ_JASAOF010000002.1, read as the reverse complement.
GGCCGGGCTGTTCGGTGTCGTGGCGACCTCGATCCGCCAGCAGGTCGCCCAGGCCAGCCCCGACTACCTCGCCGAGTCGCGCGCGGCGTCGAGCGAACGCGCCCGCACCATCGCCGAACTCGTGGCCACGCACGAGACGGCGCTGGTCACGATCCTCTCGGCGCTGCGGTCCAGCGGCCTGGACGACCACCGCGCCCGCATCGCCGCCACCGAGGCCGCGGCTTCAGCGCTCGTGGCGACCCGCTCGGTGCCGCAATCGGACGCCGCGCTGTCGGAGGAAGGTGCGCAGTCGGCGTTCGGCGAGCTGCGCAAGGAGATCCGGCAGACGCTGCGGCACCACGAGGCCGAGGTGGAGTTCGTCGCCCCCACCAAGGAGTCCCGCGCGCTCCCTGGCGAGATCGCTTACGCGGCGAGGGCGATGACGCGCACCGTCGTGCTGGCCTTCACCGCGCAGCCGGAGCTGACCCGCCTGCGCATCGCCTGGTACTGCGCGGAGGACTCGCTGCGCGTGGACGTCCGCGACGACCACTCGGGTGCGCTGGACGTCACCGCGCTGCGACGTCAGCTCGACGGTCGCGCCCGGACCCTCGGCGGCAGCATCGAGCTCGAGGCGACCCCGGGCTGGGGCAGCCGCGCCGTCATCGACCTGCCGCTGGAGACCGTCCCCGATCACGCGGGGGAAACCCGCCTGGCCAGCCTCAACCGCCGCGAACTCGACGTGCTCACCCTGGTCGCTCGCGGCAAGCGCAACAAGACCATCGCCGCCGAACTCGGCGTCACCGAGAGCACCATCAAGTTCCACATGGGCGGAGTCCTCAAGAAGCTCGAAGTCACCACCCGAGGAGAAGCAGCAGCCCTCGCCATGGCCGCGGGCATCAGCTGACCCCCGGCCCGCCCCCTTCACCCGTTCGAAAACCGCTGCATTCGCGCGACGAAAACCGGGGTTTTCGACGTGAGGGGTTGCGTGGCCGGTCAGCGGGTGTTGAGGGCTCGGGTGAGTGTGTGGGCTTCGTGGAGGAGGAGCGCGCCGAGGTCTGGTTGGCGGCTGGGTTTGAAGCGGGATTCGATGCCGGTGAGGGTGAGGGCCCAGGCGGGTTTGCCCTGGGGGTCGAAGACCGCGGCGGCCATGCCCCAGCTGCCTTCGACGACCAGGCCCGGGTTGAGGGCGTAGCCGTGGCGGCGTGTGCGGGCGATGCGCTCGCGGATCGACTCGGGGGAGTGCTCCGGCCCCCAGCGGGTGGTGAGGTCGGCGCGGTGCAGGTAGGCGTCGATCGTCGCGTCGTCCTGGAAGGCGAGCAGGACCAGGCCCGCTGAGACCACGCCCAGGGGGAAGCGGGCGCCCTCGTAGAGGACGAACGAGCGGATCGGGAAGTCGCCGTCCTCGCGGACCAGGCAGACCGTCTCCTCGCCGCGCAGGGCGGAGAAGAACGCGCTCTCGCCGGTTTTGGTGGCCAGCCGGTGGACGCTGTCGCGGGCCTGGTGGGTGACGTCGTAGCGGGACCCGGCGGTCTGGCCGAGCAGGTAGAGCTCCGGGCCGAGGAACCAGCTGCCCGTCTGCTGGTCGCGGTCGACGAAGCCCTCGTCGGCCAGCGAGCTCAGCAGGCGGTGCGCGGTCGGGCGGGGGAGCCCGGTGTCGCGGGCGAGATCGGTCGTCGCCGCGCCGGTGTTCCTGGCCGACAGCGCGCGCAGCAGGGCGCCGATCTTGCCGACGAGGTGGTTGTCCGTCACCACCCGAGAATAGCGTCCACTGAGCGGACGCGGAATGCTGCCGATGCTCGGTGGGTGAGCGGATCACACCCGAATGTTGCGGTGAACAGCACGATCCGCCTTTACTCCCAGGCGTCCGGTAGTTGGACGGGGAGAGGTGACGAGTTGTCGAAGCTGCGGAGTGACGCGCAGGAGGCGCTGGCGGGCGTGCTCACCGACGGCATGACCCTGGCGGTCGGCGGGTTCGGGTTGAGCGGCGTGCCCAACGACCTCATCGAGGTCGTGCGCGACAGCGGCGTCACCGGGCTGACGGTGGTGTCGAACAACATGGGCGTCGACGGCAAGGGCCTCGGCCTGCTGCTGGAGAACAAGCAGGTCGCCAAGGCGATCTCGTCCTACGTCGGGGAGAACAAGCTGTTCGCCCAGCAGTACCTCGACAAGACCCTGGAGGTCGAGTTCGCGCCGCAGGGCACGCTGTCGGAGCGGATGCGGGCCGGAGGTGCGGGCATCGCCGCCTTCTACACCCGCGCCGGGGTCGGCACCCCGGTCGCCGAGGGCAAGCCGCACGCCGAGTTCGACGGGCGCACCTACGTGCAGGAACGCGCCATCGTCGCCGACGTAGCGCTCGTCCACGCCCACACCGCCGACCCGGCGGGCAACCTCGCGTACCGGGCCAGCTCGCGCAACTTCAACCCGGTGGTGGCCACCTGCGGGCGGGTGGCGGTCGTGGAGGTCGAGCACCTCAGCGACGAGCACCTCGACCCCGAGCAGGTCGTGACCCCCGGCATCTACGTGAACCGGCTTGTGCGGGCCCGGCCGCGGGTCAAGGACATCGAGAAGCGCACGGTGCGCCCCCGCGCCGCCGCGACGAACTAGGAGCAGCACATGACCTGGACCCGGGATGAGATGGCGGCGCTGGCCGCCGCCGAACTCCGCGACGGCGACTACGTCAACCTCGGCATCGGCATCCCCACCCTCGTCGCCAACCACGTCCCCGACGGCGTGGAGGTGACGCTGCAGAGCGAGAACGGCATCCTCGGCGTCGGCCCGTTCCCGTTCGAGGGCGAGGAGGACGCCGACCTCATCAACGCCGGCAAGCAGACCGTCACGATCAACCCCGGGGCGAGCTACTTCGACTCGGCGGCCTCGTTCGCGATGATGCGCGGCGGGCACATCGACATCGCCGTGCTCGGCGCGCTGCAGGTCGGCGCCAACGGCGACCTGGCGAACTGGACGATCCCCGGCGCGCTGGTCAAGGGCATGGGCGGCGCGATGGACCTGGTCGTCGGCGCGCGCCGGATCGTCGTGCTCACCGACCACGTCGCCAAGGACGGCAGCCCGAAGCTCGTCGAGCGCTGCTCGCTGCCGCTGACCGGCGCGGGCGTGGTCAACCGCGTCATCACCGACCTCGCCGTCCTCGACGTCACCCCCGACGGGTTCGCCCTGGTCGACCTCGCCCCCGGAGTCACCGAGGACGAGGTGGTGGCCAAGACCGGCGCCCCGGTCGGCCGGGTCGCCGCGCCGACCCCGGGCTGAGCGAGCTCGTAGGATCGCGGGGTCGCAACGGCGCTGGAAGGGGCCCGGGTGAACCTCGCTCAGGTGGATCTGAACCTGCTGGTCGTGCTGGACGCGCTGCTGCGCGAGCAGAACGTCACCCGGGCCGCCGAGCGGCTGCACATGTCGCAGCCGGCGACCAGCACGGCCCTGGCGCGGTTGCGCAAGATCCTCGACGACCCGCTGCTGGTCCGGCAGGGCCGCTACCTGCGGTTGACGCCGCGCGGCGAGGCGCTGATCGAGCCGGTGCGGGAGGTGCTGGCCACCATCGAGCAGCACATCGTCGCGCCGCCCGACTTCGACCCGGGCCGCGACGAGCGGACGTTCAACCTCGTGGCCAGCGACTACGTGGGCGTGGTGATCATGCGGCCGCTGCTGGCCCGGGTGAACGGCCTGGTGCCCAACGTCCGCCTGGAGCTCGGGTCGCTGTCGGCCGACGCGGCCCGCATGGTCGAGCGCGACGAGATCGACCTGGTCATCCTGCCCGAGGTGCTCGGCGAGGAGATGCTCTCCGACTCGTGCTCCAGCGCGCCCGTGGTCCGCGACCGCTACGTCGGCGCGGCGTGGTCGCAGCACCCGCTGGCCGGGGGAGGAGTGCTGCCGCTGCGGGCCCTGGAGCAGCACCCGTACCTGGCGTTCGCGCCGCCCAACGGGTGCAGCCTCATGGACGAGGACATCGAGCGGGCCGGGGTGACGCCGCGGCCGGAGGCGACCTCGGTCAACTTCATCACCATGCCGTTCCTCATGGCAGGCACCGACATGGTCACCATCATCCCGCAGAGCCTCGGCGAGAAGCTCGCGCCCGCCGCCGACATCGTGCTGCTGGAACCGGATTTCGAGCTGCGCCCGGTGCGGGAGTCCGCCTACTGGCACAGCCGCCGCGACGCCGACCCCGGCCACCGCTGGTTGCGCGACCAACTGCTGTCCGTCGTGCCATAGCTGGTATCCACACCGCGCATTTCCGCGCTCACCCCCACGCGCCTTAGCGTCGAACGCGTCGAAGGAGGACGCGATGACGCGACGGGTCGACGGCTACGCGCTGGGGACTTTCTCGGACGGGAACGGTGAATTCGCCGGACTCGTCTCGGGCGACCGGGTGATGCCGCTGGAGGCGGCGACGGTCCGGGATCTGCTGGACGAGTGGGAGTCGGTGCGCGACCGGCTCCCGGAACGGGCGGCGACGCTCGCCGACGGCGGCGGCAGACCGCTGGCCGAGCTGGCGGTGCGGGCGCCGGTGATGCCGCGCCAGATCATCCAGGCGGGCGCGAACTACCGCAGCCACGTCGCCGAGATCGTGCTGTCGGGCCGCGAACCCGACGACACCCGCAGCGACGAGGAGCTGCGCCGCGAGGCGGAGACGATGATGGACGAGAAGACCCGCACGGGCAGCCCGTTCTTCTTCTCCGGTCTCCCGGCCGCGATCTGCGGTCCCGACGACGACGTGCTGCTGCCCGCCGAGTCCGCCAAGGTCGACTGGGAGGTCGAGCTGACCGCGGTCATCGGCAAGACCGCGCACCGGGTCCCGCGCGAACGCGTGATGGAGCACGTCGCCGGGTTCACCGTGTGCAACGACATCAGCGCCCGGGACCTGCAGTTCCCGCCGGAGCACCGGCCGCTGGGCGGCGACTGGATCCGCGCGAAGAACCGGCCGACGTTCCTGCCGACGGGCCCGTTCATCACCCCGGTCGAGGTGCTGGGCGACTACCGGGAGCGGGAGATCACCCTCGACCTCAACGGCGAGCGCAAGCAGTCCGACGTCCCGGCGAACCTGCTGTTCGACGTGGAGGCGATCATCGCCGCCGCGTCGACGGCCACCACCCTCTACCCGGGCGACCTGGTGCTGACCGGCAGCCCGGCGGGCAACGGCGGCAAGTGGCAGCGCTGGCTCGGGCCCGGTGATGTCGTGGAAGCCGGGATCTCGGGAATCGGCGTGCAGCGCAACACCTGCGTGCAGGAGCCCCGATGAGCGGGCCGCAGCCGGGACGCGCCGAGGAGGTCTCCGACGGGGTCCACGCGTTCGTCCAGCCCGACGGCAGCTGGATGATCAACAACAGCGGGTTCGTGGTCGGCCGCTCGGGCGTGGTGTGCATCGACGCCTGCGCGACCGAACGCCGCACCCGCGACCTGCTGGCGGCCATCGGCGAGGTGACCACCGCCCCGGTGCGGACGCTGGTCAACACCCACCACCACCCGGATCACACTGCGGGCAACGGGTTCTTCCCCAACGCCACCATCGTCGCCCACGAGCAGGCGCGGCCCGAGATGCGCGCCCTGGGGCTGCCCTCCAACGACGGCGTCTGGTCCGAAGTGGACTACGGGGATCTGGAGCTGCAGCTGCCGTTCCTCACCTTCACCGACCGGATCTCGGTGTGGGCCGACGACCTGCGCTGCGAGCTCATCCACCCCGGACGCACGGCGCACACCAGCAACGACGTGGTCGTGTGGATCCCGGAGCGCGAGGTGCTCTTCGCCGGTGACCTCGTGTTCCACGGCGGCACCCCGTTCCTGCTGTCCGGGTCGGTGCGCGGTTCCGTCGAGGTGCTGGAGAACTTCCTGAAACCCCTGGGCGCCACCACCATCGTGCCCGGCCACGGCCCGGTGTGCGGGCCGGAGGTGATCGACGAGGTGCTGGACTACCTGCGCTTCGTCCTCGACGTCGCCGAACGCGGCCGCGAAGCCGGGCTGAGCCCGCTGGAGCTGGCGCGCGAGACCGATCTCGGCCGCTTCGCCGAGTGGACCGACGGTGAGCGCATCGTCGGCAACCTGCACAGCGCCTACGCCGAGGAGTCCGGGCGACCGCTCGACCCCGGCGCCGCGCTGCGCGACATGGTCGCCTACAACGGCGGCCGCCCCCTGACCTGCTGGGCCTGAACCCCCTTCTCCCCCGAGGAGTTCCCATGTCGGAGATCTTGTTGTCGCAGCTCGCCCACGTCGAGCTGATCAGCCCGAAGCCCGCCGAGACCGTGGAGTGGATGAAGGAGGTCTTCGGCCTGGAGGAGACCTCCCGCGAGGGCCGGTCGGTCTACCTGCGCGGCTGGGCGGAGTGGCTGCACTCCAGCCTCATCATCACCGAGGGCCGCGAGCCCGGCGTGGGCAGGATCGGCTGGCGCACCTACGGACCCGAGGACCCGGAGACAGTCGCCAAGCGGCTCGCCGGCACCGAGGAGGCCGTGGGCTGGGTCGACGACTGGGAGGGCCACGGCGCCACCTACCAGTACCGCGCGCCGCACGGCCGGCACCTGCACGAGGTGTTCTGGGACGTCGAGCGCTACCAGGCGCCGCCGGAGAAGCAGGACCCGGTGATCAAGAACCGGCCGCAGCGGTTCTCCGGCAAGGGCATCGGCGCCCGCTACCTCGACCACGTGACGATGCCGACGCAGAACATGGTCGGCGACATCGACTTCTACAAGCGCCTCGGCGCCCGCCACACCGCGCAGACCGAGGTCGAACCGGGATTCGAGGTGTTCTCCACCTTGACCTGCAACGGGATCCGCTCCACCCACGACCTCGCGCTGGTGCCCGACTTCAGCGGCATGACCGGGCGCGCCCACCACATCGCTTTCCGCGTCGACCAGCGCCAGGACGTGGAGCGGGCCGCGGAGGTGTTCCTGGCCAACGACACGCCGATCGAGTTCGGGCCGGGCGTGCACGGCATCGACGAGATCACCTACCTCTACGTCCGCGAACCCGGCGGCTTCCGGATGGAGATCAACTCCGGTGGCTGGATCAACACCATGCCGGACTGGGAGACCACCACCTACCAGGCCGCCGGCGGCAACCCGGGGCAGAGCATCTGGCGCAACGTCGAGGCCCCGGAGGGCTTCCACGAGGCCTGGCCGCTGCCGGTCGGTGCGGCCGCCGCGAAGAACGACGAGGCCATCGCGGGCGAGAACGTGCGCGACTTCTTCGGCGACCAGGTGGGCGGATCGCGGTGAGCGTGCGGCGGGTGCTGGTCGTCGGCGGCGGCATCGGCGGGCTGTCGGCGACCCTCGCGCTGCGCCAGGCAGGCGTCGAGGTCGACCTGGTGGAGAAGGACGCCGAGTGGTCGGTCCACGGCGTCGGGATCATCCAGCCGGGCAACGCGCTGCGCGCGCTGGACCGGCTGGGCGTGGCCGAGGAGTGCGTGGCTCAGGGGCATCCGATGGTGGGGATGCGCAGCTGGACCGCCGACGGCGAGACCTTGCTGCGGGCGGACGAATTCCCGCCCGCGGGGGAGGGCTTGCCGCCGAACAACGGCATCACCCGCCGACGCCCGCACGACATCCTGGTCGCCGCCGCCCGGAAGTCCGGTGCCCGCATCCGCACCGGCGTCACCACGTCCGCGGTCGAACCCGGCACCGGCGATGTCGCGGCGGCCCACGCCGTCACCACGGCGGCCATGGCCCCGCTATGACCCCGCTCAACGAGGAGGAACCGATGCCCCGCACCGTTCCGGCGGTCGACGTCCACGCCCACGTGGGGACGCCCGCCGTCGACGCGCTGATCGCCGACGAGCCGGGGCTGGCCCGGCAGCGGGAGATCGACGGCGCGTCGCTGGGGCCGGAGTCGGCCGCCCACAACGTCGAGCAGATCCGGTCGCTCTCGGTGAAGCTGACCGATGTGGACGCCCGGATCGCGGCGATGGACCGCGCAGGGGTCGACGTCCAGGCGGTCAGCCCGGTTCCGCTGCCGCACAGCTGGGCGTCGCGGGATCTCGCCGAGCGCATCGCGGCGCTGGCCAACGACGCGGTCGCCGCGCTCGTCGCGAGCCGACCGGACAGGTTCGTCGGCATCGGGACGGTCTCGCTGCAGCACCCCGATCTGGCCGTGGAGCAGCTGCGCGACGCCGTGCGGGGGCGGGGGATGCGGGGCGTGCAGATCTCCACCGCCGCCGCGCCCGGCGTCGAGCTCGACGACCCGTCGCTGGCGGAGTTCTGGGCCGCGGCCGAGGAGCTGGACGCCGCGATCCTCATCCACCCGTGGGGCTGCACCCTGGGCGAACGGCTCAACGCCTACTACCTGTTCAACACCGTCGGCAACCCGGTGGAAACGGCCCTGGCCCTGTCCCGCATCACCTTCTCCGGCCTGCTGGAGCGCCACCCGCGCCTGAAGATCTGGTCCGCCCACGGCGGCGGCTACCTCGGCAGCTACCTGACCCGCGCCGACCACGCCTGGACGATGCGCGCCGACGCCCGCACCACCCAGGCCCCGCCCAGCGAACTCCTCCGCCGCACCTACGTCGACTCCCTGGTCTACACACCCGACCAGCTCCGCCACCTGATCACCACGATGGGCCCCACCCAGATCACCCTCGGAAGCGACTACCCGTTCGACATGGGGGTCGACGATCCCGTCGACCGCCTCCGCGCAGCGGACCTCGACCCCGCCGCGGTGGACGCGATCCGGGGCGGCAACGCGGTCCGCCTGCTGGGCGCGCTCCCTACGAGCTCCTGAAGATCCAGTTCTGGGTCAGCAGCAGGGCTCCTGCGAGCAGGGCGGTGGTGAAGAACGCCGCGCCCTCGCCGAGCGCGAGGCACAGCAGGGACAGGGCCGCGACGGCGAGCGCGAAGGCCCTGCGGCGGGTCAGCCACGCGCGGAAGTGGATGCGGGTGTTGGTCATCCTGTCGGCGAGAGCCGGGTCGTCGCTGGACAGCTGGCGTTCCATCTCGCCGAGGATGCGGAGTTCGTGTCGTCGCAGCATGGTGGCCTCCCGCGGTCGACTGGCCAGGCCACCATCGCGCCCGGTGGGCCGGGGCCGGTAGGGGAGATAGACCCTGATCCGAGGACCCGGAACGTAGACTCGGTGCGGCCCTCGTCCCCGTGCCGGAAGGAGTGGAGATGCTCAGCGACGACGAGGTGGCTCGTGCGCTGGAGGACCTGCCCGGGTGGGGCGGTGACGGGCGCGCGATCAGCCGGACCTGGACGCTGAAGGGCTTCAACGGAGCGATGCAGCTGGCCAACGTCGTGGCCTTCGTCGCCAACCGCGCCAACCACCACCCGGACATCAGCATCCACGACTACAAGCAGGTCACCGTCACCTCCACCACCCACGACGAGAACGCCACCACCGAACACGACCTCGCCCTGGCGCGCCGCCTCAACGAGGTCCTCGACGCCTAGGCGCGGCAGCAGGTCCCGCCGAAGACCTCCGAGTGGGCCTGGCCTCAGGTGACGACCGGTTCGCGCAGGTAGCGGGCCAGTGCGGTGGCGGCGTCGCGGCCCGCGCGGTTGGCCCCGACCGTGGACTGGGAGGGGCCGAAGCCGATGAGGTGGACGCGGGGGTCGGCGACGACCTGCGTGCCGCGCACCTGGATGCCGCCGAGCTCGTTGTGCAGCCCGAGCGGGTCCAGGTGGGTGAGCGCGGGCCGGAAGCCCGTCGCCCAGAGGATCGCGTCGACCGGGGTGAAGGTGCCGTCCGCTTCGCGGAGCCCCCTCGGTTCGATCCTGGTGAACATGGGACGGCGCTGCAGCGCTCCCCGGCGGTGAGCGGCCAGGGCGTAGGAGGACCAGCCGAGGCCGGTGTAGGAGACGATGCTGCCGCTGGGGCGGCCGGCCTCCACGTCGGCGGCGACCTCGGCGACCACTTCGCGCCCGGCTTCGCTGTCGAACTCGCCGTCGCGGAAGTCGGGTTCGCGGCGGGTGTACCAGAACGTGGTGGCGACCCGGGAGATCTCCTCCAGCTGCTGGACCGCGGAGATCCCGCCGCCGACGATCGCCACGCGCTGACCGGCGAAGTGCTCCGCGGAGACGTAGTCGCGGGTGTGCAGCTGCGTCCCGGTGAAGGTCTCCTGGCCCGGGTAGTGGGGGAGGACCGGGTTGGTCCACGTGCCGGTCGCGTTGATGATCGCGCGGGTCCGCCACGGTCCGTCGTCGGTCTCGACGATCAGATCGGGATCGTCGTCGCGGACCGCGCTGACTCGCACCGGACGCAGGATCGGCAGGTCCGCGGCGTCCTCGAAGGTGCGGAAGTAGCGCGGCACCGCGTCCCGGCTGGGCTCGTCCGGGTCGATCGGGGGTTTCGCGAAACCGGGCAGGTCGAAGATCCCGTTCACCGTCGCCATCCGCAGCGACTCCCAGCGCTGCCGCCACGCCCCGCCGGGCGCGGGCGAGGCGTCGAGCACGACGAAGCTCCGCTCGGACCGCTCCAGGGCGCTCGCGAAGCCCTTCCGCCGCAGGTGGTAGGCCGCCGACAGGCCGGACTGCCCACCGCCGATGACCACGACCGTCGCGAACCGCATCGCTGGACCCTCCTCGCACCGAGCACGCCGTTCAACAACCGGCGAGGACGCCTGCTTCCGCCGCGGGCCGGGAAGTGTCGCAGGCCACCGGGGTAGCCTCCTCGCCGTGCTCGCACCGAGCGCACGAGTTCCGAAGGGAAGTTCGATGACACCCCGGTTGTGGCTCTTGGTGGCGCTGCTCGTCGTCGCCTCGGGCGTCGGGTTGTGGCTGGTGCCGGGGTCGTCGTTGTTGCAGGTGGAGCAGTGGCGGTCGGCGCCGTGGCTGTTCCTGCTGTTCTTCGCCTTCGCCGCACTCGCGTTCGTGCCCCGACCCGCCCTGGCCGCGGTCGCCGGGATGCTGTTCACCCCGGCGATCGCGCTGCTCGTCGTGGTGGCCGGGACCGTGAGCGGGGCGGGACTCGCCTTCGGCATCGCACGCCTGCTCGGACGCGAGGCCATCGCGCCACGACTGCGCAGCGGACGCCTCGAAGCCCTGGACTCCCTGTTCGCGCGCCGAGGCTTCACCGCGACGATCCTCTGCCGCCTGCTCCCGGTCGTGCCCTACGGCGTCGTCAACTACGGCGCCGGCGTCACCCGAGTCCGCCCCCTCCCGTTCCTCGCGGGCACGGCGGTGGGCACCCTCCCGGCCAACCTCACCTACATCACCGCGGGCAACGCCCTCACCTCCGGGACCTGGACCCCGCTCCTCTGGCTCGCGCTCGCCGCGGTGGCACTCGCAGCCGCGACCTGGGGCGCCCGGCGGCTCGTGGGTTCTGGAGGGCGACAGTTTTAGTGAAAACTGTCCGGGCAAAACGGACATTGATCATGGGTGATTCGAGGAAAAACCGTCCCCTGGTGCGTTGAGCGCAACACGTGAGCCGAAGCCGGCGGCGGGAGGGGTGCGGTGATCTTGGGGGTTGGGTGGGATGGGGGTGTTAGGTTCTGCTCCAGCGTCGCGTGCCGGTGGCAGGCCGTGCCAGGCATGGAGGCGTGGGACTCGAAGGACACGACATGATGATGTCGACGCCTTCGCCCTCCCGTGACTGAGGGCGAGAAGTCCAGGCTGGTCGCCTGGAACCAGGAGATCCACCGGGCGCACGCGCGTTTGCGCGAAGCGCTGGCGGTCGTGCGCGAGGAGCTCGACTCCGCTGCGGTCGAGAAGGCCGGACGCGATCTGCTGCTGTTCTGCCGGGGGTTCTGCACCGCGCTGACCGGGCACCACGAAGGCGAGGACCGGGAGCTGTTCCCGGCGATCGCCGCCGACCACCCGGAACTGCGCGGGACTCTTCGCGCGCTGGAGCAGGACCACTCGATGATCGGCTACCTGCTGAGCGACATGCGGGTCGCGATGAACCGGGACGCCTCCCCTGCGGAGCTCGAACGCCACCTGGAGGGCATCGGCGCGATCATGGAGAGCCACTTCCGGTTCGAGGAGCGAAAGCTCATGTCCGTGCTGGAAGAACTCGCCCTCGACGCCGACCCCGACGAAGTCCTGGGCAACCTGTGAGCGCGCGGGTCACCGCGCGATGCCCTCGGCGATGCGGTCCCCGGCCGGCGCGACGGCGCATCGGCCGACGCGCTTGAGCGTGAGTCGTCTTGTGCTCGGTCGGTCGATCTGGCTGTATGGCCTGGCCGAGGCCTACGTCCGGGGGAACCCGATCCGCTGAGGAGGCGCTGTGAGCGTGTACGACGACAAGCCGTGGTTGGCCCGCTACGCCGCAGGTCAGCCCGCTGAGATCGCGGTGGAGCACGACAACGCGGTGGACATGTTCGCCGCCTCGGTGGCGCGCGATCCGGATGGCGAGATCATCCGGTACTTCGACGGGCGGATCACGTTGCGCGAGCTCGATGAGCTCAGCGACGCGTTCGCGGCGGGTCTGGTGGACGCGGGGTTCGCGGCGGGGGAGCGGGTGGCGATCTACGCGCAGAACGTGCCGCAGTTCGTCATCGCCCAGTTGGGCACCTGGAAGGCAGGCGGCATCGCGGTGTCGGTGAATCCGATGAACCGTGAGCGGGAGTTGGAGGTGATCCTGCGGGATTCCGGGGCGAGTGTGCTGGTGTGCCTGCAAGGTCTGCATCGCGATGTGGCGGATGGGGTGGTGGCCAACACCGAGGTCCGCACCGTGATCACGACCTCGGAGCTGGAGTATCAGACTCGGGGTGATCAGCGGGTTTTCGGCGGTGTTGAGCGGGTGTCGTGCGCGGGAACGGTCGACATGGCCGAGATGATCGAGCGGCACCGGGGCAGCGTCCCGCCGCAGGTGTCGATCGGACCCGATGACGTCGCGTTGTTGACCTACACCTCGGGGACGACGGGTCCGCCGAAGGGTGCGATGGCCACGCATCGCAACGTGGTGTTCAACGCCCAGACCTACCGGGACTGGGTCGGGATCGGTTCCGGCGACGTGATCCTGGGTGTGGCGCCGTTGTTCCACATCACCGGTTTGATCGGGCACGTGGCGTTGTCGCTGCTGGTCGGGGCGCCGCTCGTGCTGATGTACCGGTTGGACCCGGACGTCACCTTGGAGACGGTCCGCGAGGAGGGGGCGACGTTCACGGTCGGGTCGATCACGGTGTTCATCGCGCTGATGAACTCACCCGGTGCGGAGAAGGAGGCACTGGCCAGTCTCACGAAGGTGTATTCGGGTGGGGCGCCGATCCCGCCGAGCACGGTCAAGGCCTTCCAGGACACCTTCGGCCACTACATCCACAACATCTACGGCTTGACCGAGACGACCTCGCCGTCGCACGGGGTGCCGTTCGGCGTGGACGCCCCGGTGGATCCGGCCTCGGGTGCGTTGTCGGTGGGGGTGCCGGTTTACAACACGGTGGTGCGCGTCGTCGGTGAGGATGGTGAGGAGCTGCCGCCGGGTGAGGTCGGTGAGCTGGTGACGTCCGGTCCGCAGGTGGTGTCCGGGTACTGGAACAAGCCGGAGGAGACGGTGCGGGCGATGGGTGGGGGCCGGTTCCGCACCGGCGACGTCGGCTACATGGACGAGGCCGGGTGGTTCTACATCGTTGATCGGAAGAAGGACCAGATCAACGCCGGTGGTTACAAGATCTGGCCGCGTGAGGTCGAGGACGTGCTCTACGAGCACGATTCGGTCCGCGAAGCAGCGGTGGTCGGGGTGGCTGATGAGTACCGGGGTGAGACGGTCAAGGCGTTCGTGAGCCTGCGGCCCGGGGCCGGTGCGGACGCCGAGGAGCTGATCGCGTTCTGCAAGCAGCGCATGGCCGCCTACAAGTACCCGCGCCAGGTCGAAATCCTCGACGAACTGCCCAAGACCGTGACCGGCAAACTCCTCCGCCGAGAACTCCGAGCGCGCGAATAGACCGTCCGCTCACGGTGGATCGGGAAGCGTTCGCAGCGGCTTGCGTGGCGGCCGGGAACCTCGGCAGCGGGCTCGCTTCCGCTGGTGTCATGGCCGTGGCGGATCATCGGTGCCCTCGCTTCCCGGTGACGCGGCCAGGCGCGTGTGGGCGTCGTGCAGGTCGCGTTCGAGTTGGGCGATGCGGCAGGCGGCGGTGAGGATGGTCAGCTCGCTGTCGAGGAGCTCGCGCACTCGGGCGGCCAGCGTGAGTTCGGTGCGGCTGTAGCGGCGGTGCCCTCCCGCGGAACGGTCGGGGGCCAGCAGCGCCGCGGCGTCCAGACTGCGCAGGAAATCCGGGGTGACGCCGAGCATTTCCGCGGCCCGCCCCATGGTGTAGGCGGGATAGTCGGCGTCGTCGAACACGGTGTGCGCGCGCTCCGACGCGGCGGGATCAGCCATGCGCAGTCGTGCCTTTCGCTGCTCGTGTGCCAGGGCCCGGAGGCCGCCTGGCCGTCCGGGCCCCGATGGGGAGGTGTGCTACCGGCTCGTGGTCGCGGTCATCTGGAGGAGCCTTCGATGACCTGGCGGCCGCCGCCGTGGCCGACCTCGATCCGGCGTGGCTTGGCCTGGTCGGCCACCGGCAGGGTCACCGTGAGCACGCCGTCGGTGTAGTCGGCGGTGATGTTGTCCAGATCCAGGCCGTCACCCAGCGACAGCTGTCGTGAGAACGTGCCGCGGGGACGTTCGGCGGCCAGGTAGCTGACCTCGTCGCGGCCCTCACCGCTGACTCGACCGGGGCGCTCGGCGCGCACGGTCAGCGTGTTGTTCTCCGCGTTGACCTCCAGCGAACCGGGGTCGATGCCCGGCAGGTCGAACTCCACCACGTAGTTCTCCCCGGTCCGGTAGGCGTCCATGGCCATCGTCTGCGGCGCCCGGGCCGTCCCGAACACCTCGGTGGCCAACCGGTTGAGGTCCCGGAAGAACGGATCCAACGCCATCGTCATCACTACCACCCCTTTTCTCCAGTTGCGCACGACGACACGAACCCGGGAGCGCGGGGCGGCGCTCCCACTCCGCACCGCCCCGCTGAACGGTCAAGGGAGGGAGAACTTCCGATGAGGCACCACCCCCTTTCCGCAGCTCACAGCTTTCTACGAAGCCACTGCACCACCTATTGTGGAACCGTGACTCCAGATTTTCAACACCTACGAACCGCGACTTCCCAAGTCGTTGCGCGCGGTGCATCGGCGCGAGCGATGAGATCAAGTCGCATCGCTCGCGCGTTGTACCTAGGCTCGTCTCGATCGCATTCGCGCACCTGACTTGAGGTGAGCTGTGCTGAAGCTCCCTGCCGCGAACCGCGTTGCAGGAGCTGGGGCCCGCCCTCGCGGGGGGCTCGGCCCGATGCGAGCTGTGGGGAAGAGAACCCGTGAGCGATTCGGAACTCGACGCCGCCGGGGTCACCGATCCGCGACTTCGGCAGGCCTACCAGCGGTGCCGCAGCGTCAACGCGCGGCACGGCAGGACCTACTTCCTGGCCACCCGACTGCTTCCCCGGGCACGGCGGCCGGCGGTGCACGCTCTGTACGGGTTCGCGCGCCGGGCCGACGACGTCGTCGACGAGCCAGCGCCGCCCGGCACCTGCGTCGATCGCGACCGCGCGCTCGCGGAGCTGCGTCGCGACCTGCTGACCGGTCTCGACCAGGGTTGCAGCAACGACGAACTGCTCGCCGCGGTGGTGCACACCGCTGGGCGTTACGGTCTGCGCCGGGCGCTGTTCGAGGACTTCCTGACTTCGATGCGGATGGACCTCTCGGTGACCGACTACCCGGACCGAGCGGCCCTGAACCGGTACGTGCGCGGCTCGGCGGAAGCCATCGGGCTGCAGCTGCTCCCGGTGCTGGGTACCGTGAGCCCGCCCGAACACGCCGCACCGCACGCCGCGGCCCTGGGCAAGGCGTTCCAGCTGACCAACTTCCTGCGGGACGTCGCCGAGGACCTGGACCGCGACCGGGTCTACCTGCCGGCCGACGAA
The DNA here is from genome assembly GCF_029952525.1 of Saccharopolyspora ipomoeae. Classification (GTDB taxonomy): domain Bacteria; phylum Actinomycetota; class Actinomycetes; order Mycobacteriales; family Pseudonocardiaceae; genus Saccharopolyspora; species Saccharopolyspora ipomoeae. The sequence goes on along the minus strand of NZ_JASAOF010000002.1, from coordinate 632,064 downwards.
CTGGCCGCGCACGGGGTGGACCGAGAGCTGCTCACCTGGTGCAGGCAGCGCAGGTGCACCGATCCGCGAGTTCGCCGCGCTCTGGCCGAGCAGCACGCCGCCACCAGGGAGGTCTACCGCTTCGCCCGGAGGGGAATCGCGCTGCTGGAACCGGTTTCACGTCCCTGCGTGGAGACGGCGTGCACCCTCTACGCCCAGATCCTGGACCGCATCGAGGAGGAGGACTTCGCCGTCTTCCGGATCCGCGCGACGGTCGGCCGGTGGCGCCGGGTCCGCGTCGCGACGTCGGGGTTGGTCCGCTCGACCCTGGCCCGCCGGGCCGGACGCGCACCGGGCACCCGCCAGGAGCGAAGGGAGATCGCGTGACCGGATCGGACGCCGCGGAGCACCGGGGAGCAGGAGGCGGCCATGACAGCTGATCAGATGCGCTACCTGCTCGTCCTCGCCCTGTGCCTGGCCATCACGGCACCGCTGGAATTCCTCGGCGGCAGGGTCTACCGCAGACCGCTGCGCACGATCAAGGCCGTGCTGCCGGTCGCCGCGGTGTTCCTGGTCTGGGACGCGGTGGCCCTCGCGAGCGGCGTGTGGTCGTTGAACCCGCGTCACGTCTCCGGGGTGGGAGCGCTCGGCCTCCCGATCGAGGAAGTGCTGTTCTTCGTCGTGGTTCCGCTGTGCGCGCTGCTGACCTTCGGGTGCGTCGAGGCGCTGCTGGGCACCTCCCGGCGAGCAGGGCGCCCGCGGTCCGGGAAGGAGCGTGCTCCGTGATCGGCATCGGCTACACCCTGCCCGCATTGCTGTCGGTGCTCGTCGTGCTGGTGTGGGAGTCGGCGTGGCTGCGCACAGGGTTGTTCGCCAAACCGGGCTACTGGTTGACGATGGCCATCGTGCTGGGCTTCCAGATCCCGGTCGACGGCATGCTCACCAGGCTCGACCAGCCCGTCGTCGTCTACGCCGAGGAGCACCTCACCGGAGTGCGGTTCCCGTGGGACATCCCCGTCGAGGACTTCCTGTTCGGGTTCTCGCTGGTGACCTCCGTGCTGCTGCTCTGGGAGCGCTCGCGCCGCGCGGAGGCGGCAGCGCCCGGGGAAGGAGAGGCGCGGTGAAGCAGGACGAGTTCCGCCCGGACGTGACCGCGGCCTTCGACGGCGCGGCCGGTGCCTACGACCGGCTCGTCGCGGCCAATCCCGGTTACCACCGGCACCTCCGATGTTCGGCGCGCCGGATGGCCTTGCCCGGCGCGGGGTCCGGTCTGCGCTTGCTCGACGCCGGTTGTGGGACGGGCGCTTCGACCGCAGCGCTGTTGGCGACGTACCCGCGCGCGGAGATCGTCGCGGTGGACGGGTCCGCCGCGATGCTGGCGGGCGCGCGGCGCAAGAGCTGGCCGGGCTCGGTGCGGTTCGTGCACGCGCCGATCGAGTCGCCGGGGAGCGCCGTGGAACCCGGCCGGTTCGACGCGATCTTCGCCGCCTACCTGATCCGCAACCTGGCCGATCCGGACGCGCAGCTGCGCGCGTTCCGCGCCCTGCTCCGGCCGGGCGGGACGTTGTGCGTCCACGAGTACTCCGTCGGCGACTCACCGCTGGCGCGCGCCACCTGGAACGCGGTGTGCTGCGGCGTGATCATTCCCGCCGGGTTCGCCACGACCGGTGACGCCGCGCTGTTCCGCTACCTGCGGCGCAGTGTCGTCGAGTTCGACGGGGTGAGCCGGTTCCGCCGCAGGCTCGGCGACGCGGGCTTGACCGCCGTGCGCACCGCGACGATGACGGGCTGGCAGCGCAACGTGGTGCACACCTTCCTCGCCCGGCGACCGGCGGAATCGGATCGAGGTCGCGATGGACGCTGAGATCGGTTCCGACCGCAGGATCGTCCGGCACCGGGCGCACCGCCCGCGCGCGCAGCAACCCTCGGCCGCGTGCGAGGGTCGGCGGGTCATCGTCGTCGGCGGCGGGATCGCGGGGCTGAGCGCGGCGACCGGGCTCGCCGAGCGCGGGGTGGAGGTCCAGCTCATCGAGCGCGAACCGCACCTCGGTGGCCGGGTCGGCGGCTGGACCGAACAGCTCGGTGGCGAGGAGATCGCCATGAGCCGCGGCTTCCACGCGTTCTTCCGGCAGTACTACAACCTGCGCCGGCTGCTCCAGCGCGCCGACCCGGGGCTGGAGAAGTTGACGGCCCTGGACGACTACCCGCTGATCGACTCGTCCGGGCGGCTGGACAGCTTTCGGGGATTGCCCCGCCACCCTCCGTGGAACGCGGTCGCTTTCGCGCTGCGCAGCCCCACCTTCCGCGCGCGAGACCTGCTTCGCCTCGATCCGCGCGCCGCCGCGCCGCTGGGCGACGTCAGCGTGCCCGGGATCTACCACTCGCTGGACCACGTCGACGCCGAGAGCTTCCTGCGGTCGATCAACTTCCCACCGGCCGCCCGGCACCTGGCGTTCGAGGTCTTCTCGCGCAGCTTCTTCGCACCCCCGTCCCAGATGTCGGCCGCGGAACTGGCCGCGATGTTCCACATCTACTTCCTGGGTTCCAGCGAGGGAATCCTCTTCGACGTCCCCGACGCCGGGTTCGACCGGAGCCTGTGGACTCCGCTGCAGAAGTACTTGACCGCCCGCGGCGCCGACTTCCGCATGGGCACCGCCGTCCAGCGGATCGATCGGGTCGGCGGTGACCGGGCGTTCCGGGTGCACGACGACGCGGGCCGCACCGAGGAGGCCGACGGCGTGGTCCTGGCCGCAGACGTGCCCGGTCTCCGCGCCGTCGTCGACGCGTCCCCCGAGTTGCACGCACCGCGCTGGACCGAGTCGGTGCGGAGCTTGCGCGCGGCGCCGCCGTTCTTCGTCCAGCGCCTCTGGCTCGACCGGCCCGTGGCGCCCCACCGTGCCGCGTTCCTGGGCACGGCCGGTCGGGCGCCGCTGGACAACATCAGCGTGCTCGATCGCTACGACCGCGACGCGCAGGACTGGTCGGCCCGCCACGGCGGTTCGATCGTCGAACTGCACGCCTACGCGCTACCTGAGGATCACCGCACCGACCGGCTCCGCCAGGAGCTGCTGAGCCGCTTGCACGAGATCTACCCGGAGACCGCGCAGGCCGGACTCATCGCCGAGCGGTTCCTCGTGCGCGAGGACTGCCCGCTGTTCGGTCTGGGGGACTTCGCCCGGCGGCCGGGCGTGGACACCCCGCATCCAGGTCTGGTGCTGGCCGGGGACGGAATCCGGATCGACCTGCCGGTGGCGCTCATGGAACGTGCGGCCACCACCGGCTGGCAGGCCGCCAACCGCTTGCTCGGCGGATGGGGCCTGCCCGGACACGACCTGTTCTCGGTGCCGACCGCCGGCCGGTCGGCCGCGCTGCGCTGGCTCAGCGCTAGAGCGAAGGAGGGCACGCGATGAGCGTGTGGGACGCACTCGATCGGCGCTGGCCCCGGCGTTGGCCCCTGCAACCGGTCGCGGACAGCAGCTGGGTCGCGCAGGAACCCACCTACCGGGACGCCGAGCCGGCGATCATCGACGCGGCGCTCAAGCGGGCCGAAGCGCGACCGTCCGGGAACTGGTACGTCTTCGCCGCCAGCGGCGAGATCGGTTCCGGCCGTCCCCGCGGGTTCCGGGTCGCCGGGACCGAACTGGTCGCCTGGCGCGACTCCTGGGGAGGGCTGCACGCAGGGCCGGGGAGCTGCCCGCACCTCGGCGCTCCGCTGAGCGAGGCCGCGGTGGACTGCGACGCCCTGGTGTGCAGGTGGCACGGTCTCCGCGTGGGTCCGGGCGCCGGACGGGGGTGGAAACCGCTGCCGTGCCACGACGACGGCGTTCTCGCGTGGGTTCGGCTGGACGGCGTCGGAGGGGAGGAGCCGTTGGACCGGCCCGTCCTCGCCGAGCGACCACCCCGGGCGTCCGGCATCGCGGCCGTGGCCTCTATGGTCGGGGTGTGCGAACCGTCCGACATCGTCGCCAACCGGCTGGATCCCTGGCACGGTTCCTGGTTCCACCCCTATTCGTTCACGCGGCTGACGGTCCTCAGCGCGCCTCCGCCCGTCCTCGACGACCAGTCCGAGGACCGGTTCCTGGTGGAGGTGACCTTCCGCGTGGCGGGCCGGTTCGGCGTGCCGGTGCGCGCGGAGTTCTCCTGCCCGGAGCCCAGGACCGTGGTGATGCGCATCGTCGAGGGTGAGGGGGAGGGAAGCGTGGTGGAAACGCACGCGACACCGCTCGGCCGGGCGGCGGACGGCCGGTTCAGGTCGGCGGTCATCGAGGCTGTCGTGGCTGATTCGTCCCGCCCCGGCTTCGCGGTTGCCCGGCGGGCCGCGCCCGCGCTGCGCCCGCTCATCAGGCGCACGGCGGCCCGGTTGTGGCGCGACGACCTGGCCTACGCGGAAAGGCGTTGCGCGCTGCGGAATCGCTGAACCACAACCCGCTGAACCACAACCCCCTGGAGAGCTCCACCGATGCCCACGACCGCCATCGTCGTGTTCACCCGTGACCTGCGCGTGCACGACAACCCGGTGCTGGCCGCCGCGGCCGCGGCCGACCACGTCCTGCCGGTGTTCGTGCACGACGAGACCCTGGCCACGACCGGTTTCGCCACCGGCCCCCGCACGCGCTTCCTCGACGAGTGCCTCGCAGATCTCGACGCCGGGTTGCGCGAGCGCGGTGCCGCGCTGCTGCGCTGCGAGGGCGATCTGGTCACCGAGGTGGCCCGGCTCGCGCACGAGGTCGACGCCACCGCCGTGCACATCGCCGCCGACGCCTCCGCCTACGCCGTCCGGCGGCAGCGGCGGCTCGCGGAAGCGCTCGCGGGTCGTTGCGAGCTCGCCGTGCACGACGCGGTCCACACCGTGCTGGCCGCGGGGACGATCACGCCGCAGGGAAACGACCACTTCGCGGTCTTCACCCCGTACCACCGCCGCTGGGCGGGCGCCGCCCGGCGGGAGATCGCCTCCGCTCCCCGGCGGCTGCGGCTGCCGCCCGCCGTGTCAGCACCGGAGGCGCCGGTCGGGGCGGGAGGGGAATCGGGGATGCCCGGCGGGGAAACCGAAGCCCGCCGCCGGGCGCACCGCTGGCTGGGCGAGGACGTCGACCACTACCACCGCCGCCACGACGATCTCGCCGCCGAACACGGGACTTCCCGGCTGTCGCCGTACCTGCACTTCGGGTGCTTGTCCGCGCTCGAGCTCGCCGCTGAGGCCGGTGCCCGCCACACCGAGGGCGCCGACGCGTTCGTCCGCCAGCTGGCCTGGCGGGACTTCCACTTCCAGGTGCTGGCGGCACGACCGCGCGCGGCGCACGACGACTACCGGTCGCGCGCCGACGACTGGCGCGACGATCCGCAGGCGCTCCAGGCGTGGAAGGAGGGCCGGACCGGCATCCCGATCGTCGACGCCGGGATGCGGCAGCTGGCCGCCGAGGGCTGGATGCACAACCGCGCGCGGCTGATCACCGGCAGCTTCCTCGCCAAAACGCTCTACCTGGACTGGCGGGCCGGTGCGGCGCACTTCCAGCAGCACCTGCTCGACGGCGACATCGCCAACAACCAGATGAACTGGCAGTGGGTGGCGGGAACGGGTACGGACACGCGTCCGAACCGCGTCCTCAACCCGCTGCGGCAAGCCGAGCGCTACGACCCCACCGGTGACTACGTGCGAACTTGGGTGCCGGAACTCGCCGACCTCGACGACCCGCGCGACCTGCACCAGCCCTGGCGGCTCGGGTCCGCCAAGCTGCGCGGGCTCGGCTACCCGGCCCCGATCGTCGACCTCGACACCGCCCGCGACCGGTTCCAGCGGCACCGCCAGGTGGACCGGACCGCGTCCTAGGCAGGAACCGCCCGATGGCCGTCCGCGGAGTTCGGAGCTTCACCGTGACCCCGGTGTTCGCGCCGGCTCCCGGAGCGCGGGGTTGGTCAGGGGAAGCGGGTGATGACCGCGTCGGCTGCCCAGCACTCGGTTCCCGTGACGATCAGCGGGTTGATCTCCACGGTTTCGTAGTCGGCCAGCGCACCGCGCTCGAAGGCTTCGCAGAGCCGGGTGAGGGCTTTTCGGGCGGCCGGGTGCTCGGTGACCCCGGCCGTGCGAAGCAGGTGCTCGGCGTCGTCGGGGCGGAGCGGGAGACGGCGGGTGGTGGAGCGGTTGGCGAGTTCGGTGGCCGTGCCGCCCAAGCCGACCACGACGTGCTTGCCGAGAACGGGATCGGTGTTGAGTCCGATGAGGATTTCCCTCCCGAACACCATCTCCTCGACGAGGTGGCCCTCGATCGTGGCGGGGTCGACTCCGGCGGAGGTGACGGCGGCCTCGATCTGCTTCGTCGTGGCGGGGAGGTCGTCGGTGCTGCAGATGCCGAGCGCCACGCCGCCGAGGCGGGACTTGTGGCTGACCGGGGCGATGATCTTGACCGCGAACGGGGGTCGCAGGTCGGCGGCCACCGCGGCCGGGTCGTCACCCGGGCCGACGCGGACACCGCGCACCACGGGTGTTCCGGCCGCTTCGACCAGGTCGCGGGAATCGGCTTCGCTGAGCACGCGGTCGTCGGTCTCGGGGCCCGGGGTGCGCTCCGCGTCCGGCAGGGCGGGGAAGAGCTTGGCGAGCGCGGTGAAGGTCAGCCGCAGGTTGTGCACCACCGCGACGTGCGGGTGCCGGGCCTGGTAATCGCGGACCCAGTCGGTGACCGGGACGGGGGCCATCGAGGTGATGACCAGCGGCATCCCGTGCTCGGCGGACAACCTCGCCAGGTCGTCCCAGTTCCAGGTGTGGACGGCCTGCTCCGGTGAGTCGGAGGGCAGCTGCACGCTCCACGGCATCAGGACGAGCCCGGTGTTGGGGTCGGCGAAGACCCTGCTGTTGACGCTCTCGTCGCCCTCGCGGCGCTTGACGCCGATCACGTCGAGCGGGTTGTCGACGAAGGAACCGGGGCCGGCGAGCTCGCGGATCCGGGCGATCGTCTCGTCGGCGAAGACGGTGAGGTTCACGCCGTGGCGTTCGGCCAGGTCGCTGCACAGCGCCGCAGCGCCACCGGAACCTCCCAGGATCGAGACCGCGCGCGGCCGAGCGGGTTTCACACCGGCGAGGCTCAGGGTGGCCAGGCGCATCAGTTCGTCGATGCCGTCGGCGCGCAGCACGCCGTGCTCGCGCAGCAGCTCGGAGAGCACCGCGTCGCCTCCGGAGATGCTGGCGGTGTGGGAGAGCACGACGCGGCCGCCGCGTTCGGACACCCCGGACTTCAGCACGATGATCTGCTTGCCCGCCTCGCGGGCGCGTTCGAAGGCGTCGACGAACACGGGGAGCTGCTCGGCGGAGATGCCTTCCAGGTAGACGCAGATGACTCGGGTGGTGGCCCTGCCGATCGCCAGCGAGATCGCCTCGGCGACCCCCAGCAGCGCGCCGTTGCCGGTCGAGGCGCAGAAGTCCACGCCCAGGTGCTCCTCGGTGGCCGCGGCGACCAGCGCGGACAGCAGGGCACCGCTCTGCGAGATGATCGAGACCGGGCCTGCGGTGGCGTCGAGCCATACCGGTTCGGCGACGGCGCAGACCCGCTCGTGGAAGTCGGCGAAACCGACGCAGTTGGGACCCCACAGGCGGGTCCCGGTACCGGAGACGATGTCGACGAGCTCGGCGTGCAGCCGACGGCCCAGGTCGTCGCCCCGTTCCCCGAAACCGTCGGAGACCAGCACGATGTCGGGGGTTCCCAGTTCGGTGAGCTCGCGGACGGCTTCGACGCTGGCCTCTCGCCGGATGGCGACCACGGCGGCGCGCGGCGCCTCCTGCAGCGCCCCGACGCCCGGGACGGTGGGCAGGCCGGCGACCTCGTCGTGGGTCGGGGTCACCGGGACGACCGAGAGGTCCGGGTTCAGCGTGCGCAGGTTGTGGATGGCGCACTGGGTCCAGAAGTTGCGGGGCGAGGCGCCGACGACGGCGATGGTGGATCGGGACACGGCGATGGAGCTCCTTCGGGCTCGGCGGGAGGGTGCGGTGATCAGAAGGCGAGCGAGCCGCCCTCGGCGTACCAGGTGCGCGCGGCGGAGATGCCCAGCTCACCGAGCTTGGCGGCCATGCGCCGGTTGCCCTCGGCGGTGTGGATCAGCGCGTCCCACCCGGCGCAGGCGTCCAGCGTTTCCCGGAAGCCCTGGCGGATCAGCACGTCGTTGGCGGCCCGCTTCTTGATCTCGAGCATGTCCAGCGGGGTCTTGGACACCTCGCGGGCGACTTCCCGCGTCTTGTCCAGCACCTCGTCGGCGGGGACGGCGTAGTTCGCCCAACCCCGGAAGGCGGCTTCGGCACCGGAGATGTGCGAACCGGCGGTGTAGGACAGTTCCTTGGCCTTCTTGGGACCGAGGTGCGACATCGCGACGGGCCCGAGCATGCCCCCGCCGATGGGCAGCACCGGCCATCCGATCTTGGTGTCCTCCCCGACGACCGCCAGGTCGGCGCAGGCCGGGATCAGCGTGGCGCCGCCCATGCAGTAGCCGTGCACACCGGCCACGACGGGCTTGGGCAGGTCAAAGACCGCGGTGAAGGCGCGGATGTGCTCGCGCAGGCGCAGCCAGTCCTCGTGGGCCGTGCGGTGCGCGGGCGCATCGCCGTTCGCGCTCGGTTCGGGGCGGGCGACGTCCCAGCCGACGCTGAACGCGCGGCCTGCTCCGCGCACGATGATCACCGAGACCGAGGAGTCGTCCCCGAGCTCGTGCAACGCGCTCTCGTAGTCTTCGAACAACGCGTCGTTGAACGCGTTGAGCTTGTCCTCGCGGTCCAGCACGAGTTCGGCGACCTTCTCGTTCCGTTCGATGCGGACGAGACTCATGGCACGAGCCTTTCTGCTAGGGAAGAGGTGATGTCCGGCAAGGCGATCCGGTGGCGGTACAGGACGAGGCCGCGGCCGCGCTCAGCGATCGAGCGCAGGGTCGCGGTGAGCTCGGCCCGGCACCGGCAGGCGTCGGGGTCGAAGAGGCAGTGCAGGCATTCGTCGTGGATGATCGGCGGCTCTCCGACGTCGTCGCCGAGGACGAGCGCTGTGATCTCGGCGGTCCCGCGGCGCCACCGGACCACGTCGAAGTCCGTGCCGCGGATCGTCAGCTGGAACGCGGCGGCACGCCGGTCACCGCGCACCAGCCGGTGCGCGAGCACCGCGGAGGTGGTCACCGCTACCAGCCCGTGCCGGTGCGCCCACGCGCGTGCTTCCGGGAGCCGCTGGACGGCGGTCGGGTCGGCGTCCGAGACCAGGCAGGCGCGGGCGGCGCCCGTTCCGGCACCGGCGAGCCTGACCAGGTCGAGAGCGGCTTCACCGGCGTCGAGCCTGCCCAGCACCCCCTCGTCGTGGGCCCGGTAGGTCAGCACGTGCCCGGGGCGGGCGAACGCCTCGGCCGCGGTGGTGGGGTCGCCGAGCAGGGCGATCGTGCGGGCGCGGTCGGCCGCGGAGATGCCGGTGCCGGTGCTCTCCGCGGTGTCCACGGCGACGCCGTACTCGGGAGCGCCGGGTGTGCTGCGGTCGCGGCTGATCGGGGGCAGTTCGAGCCGGTCGGCGTCCTGCCGGGACAGCGCGACCTGCAGCAGGCCCGAGGTGTGCCGGACCGCGAAGGAGACCGCGGCGGTCGTCGCCAGGCTCGCGGCGAACACCAGCTCACCGCACGGGTGCCGGCCGGTGTCGTCCACCAGCACGACCGGTTCACCCGCGCGCAGGGCGGAAATCGCGTCGTCGACCGCATCGGTCCGATGTGGACCGGATGAGCCCGCGACGTCGTCGGGTCGGGGGTGTTCCGCGGTGGCGACCACTTCGGCGATCCCGCTCATGACGACTCGCCGGGCTGCGCGGAGAAGATCTCCCGCGGGTTGTCCACGAGCATGGTGTCGATGTCGCGCCGGCTCACACCGGCTTCCAGCAGCGCGGGGAGGACGTCGCGGGTGATGTGCGCGAAGTTCCAGCGGGGCAGGTGTTCGGCCCGGTAGTCGTCGGGGAAGTTGTGGCTGTGGCACGACGCGTCGTGCGAGAGCACCAGGCGCGGGGCGTACCCGCGGCGGACGAGTTCGACGACCGTTCGGATGCGCTTGTCGAAGGGCAGGCGGTTGTCCAACCCGAACCGGTCCATGCCCAGGTAGGACCCGTTGTCGAGCAGCCGCTGGAGGTAGTCGAGGTCCTCGGAGTCGCCGCTGTGCCCGATGATCACGTTGCCGAGGTCGACGCCTTCCTCGGCGAAGATCTTCTGCTGCTCCAGACCGCGCTCGGTGGCGACGTCGGTGTGCGTGGAGATCGGCACGCCGGTGCGCAGGTGGGCGCGGGCCACCGAGCGCAGCACCCGCTCGACGTCGGGGGTGACGCCCGGGACGTCGGTCGCGCACTTGAGGATCCCGGCGCGGATGCCGGTTCCGGCGATGCCCTCGCAGATGTCGCGCACGAACATGTCCACCATCGGCTCCTCGCCGCCGATGAGCCGTCCGGGCCCGCGGAGGCGCAGGTAGGTGGGCAGTTCGTTGAAGGTGTAGTAGCCGGTCGCGGCGATGATGGTGACCGGTGAGCGCTCCGCGACGGCGCGCACCCTGCGGATGTCCCTGCCGAGCCCGAGCACGGTGAGGTCGACGATCGTGTCGATGCCGTTGGCCTTGAGCTCGACGAGCTTGGCGACCGCGTCGTCGGTGCGCTCGGCGTCGTCCCAGGTCTCGGGGTAGTTGGCGGCGTACTCGTGGTTGAACACGAACACGTGCTCGTGCATCAGCACGCGGCCGAGCTGGGCGCTGTCGATGTCGCCGGTGATGGTCTGGACCGAAGTCATGGGGTGCGCATCTCCCTCGGAAACAGGGGTGGGGACAAGCGTTTTCGCCTGCGGTGGAAGTGCGGGCGGGGAGTGGAGGTGACTGCGGAAGGCGTCTCTGGCTGTTGACAATGACGCGCGTGTCATGTTTAGTCAAGCCCGTCTTCACCCCGGGTTGAGCAGCGATTTCGCCCGGCGGCGCCGCGGTCGAGGCGGGCTGCCGGACCACCCCGTCATGGGTCTTTGAGGAGAGCAATGAGCAACGTCGCCACCCCGCATTACGGGATCTTCAGCCTCTCGAACGTGCCCCCGTGGAACACCCACAACGAGGTCGTGCACAAGGCGGTCGAGCAGATCAAGCACGCCGACCGCCTCGGCTTCGAGGAAGCCTGGGTGGCCGAGCACAACGGCCGCCGGTACGGGATCGTGGCCTCGGCGCAGATCCTGCTGGCCGCGGCCGCGGCGGCCACCGAGCGGATCCGCCTCGGATCCGGGGTCTCGCGGCTGCCGATGCACCACCCGCTGCGGCTGGCCGAGGACTACGCCTACGTCGACCAGCTCAGCAACGGGCGGTTGAACTTCGGGATCGGAAAGGCCTACGACCGCTTGGAGTTCCAGGCCTACGGGATTCCCGAGGCCGAGCGCGACGCCCGCTACGAAGAGGTCTTCGACATCGTCATGCAGGCCTGGCGCGACGGGAAGGTGAACTACCGGGGCGAGCACTACCAGGTGCCCGCCGAGGGCGAGGTGGTCGACGAGGTCGAGCTCTTCCCCGAGGTGGTCCAGAAGCCGACGCCACCGGTGTTCGTGATGGTCTCCTCCAGCGAGGAGTCGCTGCGGTCGGCGGCCCGGCGGGGCTTCTCGTTCGTCCTCGGTCAACGACCCACTCGCGACGACGTCAAGCACCTGGTCGGCGTGTACCGGGAGGAAGCGCGCGCGGCCGGGCACTCCTTCGACGCGATCGACGAGAACATCGCCCGCGCCTCCCAGCTCAAGGCCGTGCACGTCGCGGAGAGCCGGGAGCAGGCCAAGGAGGAGTACCGCGAGGGCTACATGTGGTACGTCGGGGTCCTGACCAATCGCGCGAAGGTCGGGCTCGGCATCGAGGAGCTCAGCTACGACGAGTACATCGAGCGCAAGACGCTCGTGCTCGGTTCGCCCGACGACGTCGCCGAGGAGCTGGCCTCCTTCCACAGCCACACCGGCCTGGGCGGCTTGGTCGCCTGGTTCGACGCGGGCAGTCAACCGCAGGACCGGGTGTTGCGATCGATGACAATGTTCGCGGAGAAGGTGCGTCCGCAACTGTGAGCGCGGCGGCGAGCTGAGCAGACGCCGGTGCGCCGCACGTCCGAGGAACGGGAGACATGATGGCGAAGGGCAGCTCCGGCGAGGAACAGCGGAAGGGTCCGCCGAAGGTTTCGCAGCAGAGCCCGGAACCGCGCACCGCGCGAGGCCGCCGCACGCGCGACCGACTGCTCGCGGCTGCGCGGGTGGTGTTCGAGACCCGGGGTTTCCTGGACACCCGCGTCGGCGACATCTGCGACGAGGCCGGGCTGGCGCAGGGCACCTTCTACATCTACTTCCAGTCCAAGGAAGACGTCTTCTACAACCTGGTCGACTCGGTCATCGCCGATCGCTATCTCCTGACGGCGGTCCCGGACGACTTCACCGGCACGGTCGCCGACAGGTTCGCCTACACGTTGCGGCAGTACTTCGCCGAGATGGAGCACTCCCGGCGGTTCAGCCGCATCGTCGAGCAGGTCGCCACGTTCGACGAGCACATGCGGGAGAACCGCATGCAGATCCGGCGCGACTTCCGGCGGCGCGTGCAGCACGGCATCGAACGGCTGCAACGGCAAGGTGCGGCAGACCCCGACATCTCCGCCGAGCTCACGGCGGAGGCCGTCGTGTCGATGATCAACAACTTCGCCTACATCAACCTGGTCATCGGTGAGCGAGAAGACCTCGACATCGAAGAAGTGGTTCAGACCCTCACCAACATTTGGGCGCGCGCCTTGGCGCTGGACGTCGAGAAGGCGGAGGCCAACGACCTCAGGGAAGCGCCCCGGAGCAGAAAGACCTGACGCGCATGGAATTCACCGTTCCGGACGAGGCCGCGGCGACGGCCGAGGCGGTGCTCAGCTTCATCGAGCGCCACGTCGAACCGATCGAACGCGAGCACGCCGCGCTGCTCGACGACGAGCGCAAGCGCTACGACGACGACGGACTGCTGGTGCCGGCCGTTCAGGACCTGAAGAAGCAGGTCAGGATGGCCTCGGCAGAGGCCGGTTTCTACACCATGTTCGGCGATGAGGCGCTCGGCGGGGGCGGGCTCGGCGAGATCGCGCTGGTGCACATCCAGGAGGAGCTCAACCGGATCTGCGGGCCCGCCCGACCCCTGATCCACGAGAACGTGATCCCGTCGGTGTTCACCAACGGGCTGAGCCCGATCCTGTGCGAGCTCAAGCCCGACGTGCGGGTGCGGTACCTGGAGGGCATCGCTTCGGGCGAGAAGACGCTGTGCTTCGGGCTCTCCGAACCCGGCGCCGGTTCCGACGTCCAGCGCATCCGCACCCGTGCGGTCCGCGACGGTGACGAGTGGGTCATCAACGGCTCCAAGCAGTGGATCACCAACGCGCCCTACGCGGACTACTGCATCCTGTTCGCCGTCACCGATCCCGAGGCGAACAAGGACCGGCGCGGCGGCATCACCGCGTTCTTCGTCGACACCCGGTCCGAGGGCTTCGAGTGCACCAGCGTCATCCCGATCCTTGGCCACGCCGGATCGCACATCGGGATCGTGACCGTCGAGGACCTGCGGGTTCCCGACGACCACATCATCGGAACGCTGCACAAGGGGCTGGCGCTGGCGCTGCTGGGGATCAGCAAGGGCCGGCTGTCGATGTCGGCGATGTGCGTCGGCCTGGCCCGCTGGGCGCTGGAGATGTCGCTGGACTACGCCCAGCAGCGCGAGACCTTCGACTCCGCCATCGGTGATCACCAGGCGATCCAGATCAAGCTGGCGGAGATGGCGATGGACGTCTACGCCGCCAAATCGGTGGTGGCGCGCACCGCGTGGCTGGTCGAGCAGCGCGAACGGGCCGTCAAGGAGACCTCGATGACCAAGGCCCTGTGCACCGAGATGCTGGGACGGGTCAGCGATTCGGCCATGCAGGTGCACGGCGCGATGGGCCTGACCAACGAGCTGCGGCTGCAGGAGGCGTGGCGGCACGCGCGCACGCTGCGGATCCCCGACGGGACCTCGGAGATCCAGCGCCGCACCATCGCCGGGCGCCTGCTCGCCGGCGACCACGAGCTCTAGTCGCGAACCGGAGAGGTGAGCAGTGGACATCGACGCGACATCGCTGCCCGAGTACGCGGAGCTGCCGCGGCTGGAGGACATCGGCGCGAACTGCTCGTGGGGCGTGTTCGGGCCCGATGACGAGCTCGGCACCCTCAACCTGCTGGACGCCGAAGCAGTGCGCGCCGCCACCGCATCGGTGCGCACCGGCGAACGGATCGGGCTGAGCCTGCCGCTGGACCAACCGGATCCGCCGCTGTTCCGGCGAGAACCGTTCCAGCACACGATCAAGCGGATCGGCAGCATGTGGGACGACCGGCTGGACTCCTTCTTCCCGCAGGGATCGACCCAGTGGGACGGGTTCCGGCACCACCGGGTGCGCGAGCACGGCTTCTACGGCGGAGTCGTGGACGACCCGGCCACCGGGAACCCGCGGCTGAGCATCCACCAATGGGCCCGCGCCGGCATCATCGGGCGCGGAGTCCTGCTCGACGTCGCCGCGCATCTCAGCGGCAGCGGCTACGACCCGCTCGCCGAGCGCAGCATCTCCGCCGACGACCTGCGCGCCGTCGCTCGGGCGCAGGACGTCACGATCCGCCCCGGTGACGTGCTGTGCGTGCGAACCGGTTGGCTGGAGGCGTACCGGGCGCTGGAACCCTCGGCGCGGGAGGAGATCTCGGCCCGCAAGAGCGGATTGGAATCGGCCGGGCTGGGTGCCGACGAGGCGACGGCGGAACTGCTGTGGGACTGGCACATCGCAGCGATCGGCGCGGACAACCCGGCGGTCGAGGTGACGCCCGGTGACCCGGCCGTGGGCAGCCTGCACCGCCGGTTGCTCGGGCTGCTCGGCATCCCGCTCGGGGAGCTGTTCGACTTCGACGAGCTCGCGGTGCGGCTCCGGGACCTCGGCCGCTCCGAGTTCCTGTTCGTGTCGGTGCCCCTGGCGCTGGTCGGCGGGCTGGGCTCACCCGGCAACGCGGTGGCGTTGCTCTGAATTCCTCCGTCATCCCGAAAGGTGGTGAGACATGGAAACGAGCGAAAGGGCGAGGAGCGAATTCCGCGGTCCGATCTCCCCGCAGCGCTTGCGCGAGGTGGTGGGGTCCTTCTGCTCCGGCGTCGTCGTGGTCTCGGCGGTGGGCTCCGACGGGCCGATCGGGCTGACCTGCCAGTCGTTCGCCTCGCTGTCGCTGGAGCCACCGCTGGTGACCTTCGCGGTCGCCCGGACGTCGCGGACCTGGCCGCGGATCCGCGACGTCGGTTCCTTCTGCGTCAACATCCTCGCGGCCGATCAGCGCGAGCTCAGCCAGCAGTTCTCCCGCTCCGGAGCGGACAAGTTCGCCGGGGTGGAGTGGTCGCCGAGCCCGCTGGGCGCACCCGTCCTGGACGGGGTGGTCGCGTGGATCGACTGCGAGCTGCGGCACGAGTACGACGGTGGCGATCACACCATCGTCATCGGCGAGGTGCACGACCTGGCCGGCACCGGCGAGCGCCGTCCGCTGCTGTTCCACCGCGGCGACTACCTGGATATACCGGGCACGACCGCGTGATCTGATCCCTCCGGGAATTCAACGCTCCAATGCCGCACGCGTTGTCGCGCGATTGCGGCACGGGCCGAACGCGGCCGCATTTCGATGCCATTCGCGATCGCCGGAACATCGGCGAATCGAAAACCACTCGCTCTCAACGAAGAGAGACATCATGGCCACATTGCAGTCCAGACGCGCCGCTGCGGCGAGCGTGATCGGAACGACCATCGAGTACTACGACTTCTTCATCTACGCGACCGCCGCGGCGCTGGTGTTCAACAAGGTGTTCTTCCCCGCGCTGCAGGGCTTGGCGGGCACGCTGGTGTCGCTGTCGACCTTCGCGGTCGCCTTCCTCGTCCGCCCCATCGGCGGAGTGGTGATCGGTCACCTCGGCGACAAGATCGGTCGGCGCCCGATGCTCGTGCTGACCCTGACCCTCATGGGCGGCGCGACGCTGCTCATCGGACTCCTGCCGGGCTTCACCACCCTGGGCGTGGCCGCCCCGGTGCTGCTGATCCTGCTGCGGATCGTGCAGGGGTTCGCGATGGGCGGCGAGCTGGGCGGCGCGGTGCTGCTGACGATGGAGCACAGCCGACCTGAGAAGCAGGGCTACTTCGGCAGTTTCGTGCAGATCGGCGGTCCGCTCGGTCTGGTGCTGGCCACCCTGGTCTTCCTGCCGCTCAACGCGTTGCCGCAGGAGGCGTTCTTGAGCTGGGGTTGGCGCGTGCCGTTCTTGCTCAGCGCGATCCTCATCGTGCTGGGTTACGTGCTGCGGCGGACCATCGACGAGAGCCCGACCTTCGAGAAGATCAAGCAGCGCGGCGCCACCGACCGGGCTCCGGCGCTGACGATCCTGCGCACCTACCCGGTGCGGACGTTGCTGGTGGCCGGTACCACGCTCAGCGGCGGCGTGGTGTTCTACCTGATGTCGGTGTTCGGGCTGTCCTACGCCACGACCTCGCTGGGCATCAGCCGCGGCACCATCCTGCTGATCGTCCTGGTGGCGATGATCTTGGACTGCGCGTTCGTGGTCGCCTCCGGCACGCTGTCGGACCGGGTCGGCCGCGGCCGGATGATCCTGGCCGGGGTGTTCGGCAAGGCGATCCTGGCCTTCCCGTGGATCTGGCTGGTCAGCAGCGGGGACGTGTGGCTGATCTTCCTCGGCTACGTGCTGATGTGCATCCCGCACGCCGCGGGCCAAGGCGTGGCCGGGGTGTTCTACGCGGAGGCGTTCCCGGTCAACGTGCGCTACTCGGGCCTGTCGATCGGCTACACCATCGGCATGATCGGCGGCAGCGCGATCGCCCCGATGGTGGCGGCCAGCCTCGTGGCCACGTTCGGCATCAACTCGCTGGGCTGGTACCTGCTGGCGATGAGCCTGATCTCGCTGGTCTCGACGATCGCGGTCATCCGGATCCGCAACAGGGGCGCCGCCGACGACGAGGCGGAGGTCGGCACCGGAGCCGCGGCGGCGGCGTCATGACCGGACCGGCACCGAGGGTCGCGGTCGTCACCGGGGCGGCGTCGGGGATCGGTGCGGCGATCGCCGACCAGCTGCGCCGGGACGGGCTCCACGTCGCCGCCCTCGACCGCGACGAGACCGGACTGGCCGCCGCGCGCGATGACCGGGACCGCCTGGCCGTGCCCTGCGACGTGCGCGAGGACGCGCAGGTCGCAGCGGCCATCGGCGAGGTCGCCGGGTGGCGGTCCCGCATCGACGTCGTGGTCAACGCGGCCGGGGTGCTGGTGCGCGCCGACGCGCGCGACACGACTCCCGAGATCTGGCGGTCGGTGCTCGACATCAACCTCGTCGGCACCTTCCGCGTCGTGCAGGCCGCGATACCGCACCTCACGGCCGGGAACGGGGCCAAGCGCGTGATCAACATCGGTTCCGGCGCCGCCGACCGCGGCTACGCCTACCCGGCCTACACGGCCTCCAAGGGCGGGATCGTCGCGCTGACCCGCCAGCTCGCCGCGGAACTCGCACCGGAAGGGGTGACGGTGAACGCGATCAACCCGGGATTCATCCGCACCGCCATCAACGACGACGCGTGGCGCGACGACGAGGCCAGAGCCCGGTGGGAACGCACCATCCCGCTGGGGCGGACGGGCCGGCCGGAGGAGGTCGCCGCCGTGGCGTCCTTCCTGGCCTCACCCGGGGCCGGCTACGTCACCGGCCAAGCGATCCGCGTCGACGGCGGCAGGTCCGCGATCTCGGGGCGCCCGACATGACCTCGGGCGGCGGTCGCCTCGCCGGGAAGACGTGCGTGGTCACGGGTGCGGCCGGTGGGCTCGGTGCGGAGATCTGCCGAGCCATCTGCCGCGAGGGCGGTGCGGCGATCGGACTGGACCTGGTGCGCCCGCCGGGTTCCGACCTGCTGCAGGTCGACATCCGGGACGAGCGCTCGGTGGCCTCCGCGATGCAGCGCATCGCGGAGGCGCACGGCGGGATCGACGTGCTGGTCAACAACGCCGGCGTCGGCGGACCGCGAAGACCGGCTCACGAGGTCGAGGTGGCGGAGTTCGACGAGCTCTTCGCCGTCAACGTGCGCGGTACGTGGCTGTGCACCAAGCACGTGGTGCCGCGGATGATCGCCGCAGGCGGCGGCAGCATCGTCAACATGTCCTCGATGTACGGGCTGGTCGGCAATGCGATGCTGCCGCTCTACCACGCGACGAAAGGGGCCGTGCGATTGATGACGAAAGCCGACGCGGCCACCTACGCCGAGCACGCGATCCGGGTGAACTCGGTCCACCCCGGCTCGATCGACACGGGCTCGCCCGGCTCGGTGCGCCAGGACGAGTCGCCGACGGCGCGCGAGTACAACGCGCGCACGCTCGCCGCGATACCGCTGGGCGCCCGAGGAGAACCGGCCGACGTCGCCCACGGGGTGCTGTTCCTGGCCTCGGACGAGTCGAAGTACGTCACCGGAGCCGAGCTGGTCATCGACGGCGGCTACACGGCGGTGTGAAGGTCCTGCTGCAAGGAGACGACGTGCCCACTGTTGACGAGCTGCTCGCGCGCGCCGAGATCGGTGATGTCCTCGCGCGCTACGCCCACGCGATCGACCGGGGAGACCGCGAACTCGCCAGAACCTGCTACCACCCCGACGCCACGGACGACCACGGGCGATTCAGCGGAACCGTCGACGAGCTCTTCGAGTTCTTCGAGACCTACGGCGCCACGCTGGAGAGCACGTTCCACTTCATGAGCCCGCCCACCATCGCGCTGGACGGCGAGCGCGCGGAGGTGGAGACCTACTGCCTGTACCGGCGGCAGCCGGTCGAGGGCGGTGCGGTGTTCCAAGGGCTTCGCTACTTCGACATCTTCGAACGACGCGCCGGCCGGTGGCTCATCGCCGAGCGGACCGTGATCCTCGACTGGGAGCACGACGCTCCACCGCTGCCCGCGGCGGCGAGCCCGCCGACGTGGGTGCGGGGAAGCCGCGGCGACACCGACCCGGCCGCGCCCCTGACGAGGTCGCTCGCGGCCTCCCTGCGACGACCTGCCGGGTGATCACGGGCTCATCGGGAGGTGCACGTCGTCGTAGGCGGCGTCGGCCGCGTCGATCAGGCTCGTCCCTCCGGTCCGGGCGTCGGCGATGGCCGCGTACCAGGCGTCGAGGGTGGCCTTGCAGTGCCGGACCAGCTCCCGGGCAGCCGGGCTCAACGCCGCTCGCCGGTGGGTCACGCCGAAGGAAACCGATACCAGCGGCTCGGTTTCGATCACGACGGCACCGAGTCGTCGTGCCTGCACGGCCATCCGCAGCGGCAGGAAGGCGTGCACCCCGCCACCGAGGACGAGGGTCAGCTGCGCGTGGCGGTTGGGCATGCTGGCGAGCAGGCGCGGTTCCACCCCGACGTCGCGCAGGGCCGTGGCCACGCGGTCGTTCTCGCGCTGCGCGAGCGAGCAGATCGTCAGCGGCAGCTCCCGGAGGGCGTCGAGCGGGAGTCGGCCGGTCGACGGTGCCGGTGATCCCGGCGGCATCACCAGCAGCAGCCGCTGCACGCCGAGCTCGACGAATTCGAGGCTCTTGGCGGGCACCGGCCGGGTGGTGAACCCGAGCTCGTAGTGCCCGGCGGTCACCTCGCCGCACAGGTCCCGCACGCCGGCGACCTCCGAGATGTCCAGCCGCACGTCCGGGTACTGGGCCCGGAACGAGGTGATCCAGGAAGCGACCGCGTCGCTGGACATCTCGGGCATCGTGGCGATCGACACCGAACCCGCTTCGAGGTCCCGGGCCGAGCTCAGCGCGTCGCGGGCGGCCACCACGTCGTCGAGGATCGCTCGCGCTTTGGGCACCAGCAGCGTCCCCGCCGGGGTGAGGGCGAGGCTGCGGCGCGCGACGCGCTGGAACAGCTCCACGCCGAGCTCGCGTTCGAGCGCCTGGATCGCCTGGGACAACGCCGGTTGGGAGACGTAGAGGTGCTGGGCGGCGCGGTTGAGCCCCTCGTGCTCGACCACGGCCAGGAAGTACTCGATCTGGCGCAGCTCCATCGTGTCTCCTCCGGTCTCCCGCGGACCAGCACTAACGTACGCGGTAGCTGTCCGGCAGCACTCCTTCCGCCGCGACGGACCTGGTCATCGCGCGGCCGAGGTTGCGCTCGTGGATGGCGGAGGCACCCTCGTAGATCCGCAGGGTGCGGACGTCGCGCCACATCCGGGGCACCGGGTGCGGTCCGACGATGCCCTCCCCGCCCAGCAGCTGCACGCACTGGTCGGCGACCCTGCCGACCATCTCCGAGCAGTACAGCTTCGCAGCCGAAATCCGGTGCCGGGGAACGGTTCCGGCGTCGAAGGAGCGCGCTGCGTCGAGGGCCAGCGCGCGCCCGGCCTCCATCTCCGAGTAGCAGCGGCCCAGCTGGGCCTGCACGACCCCGAGCTCGGCGAGCGGCGCGCCGAACTGGTGCCTGTTCAGGACGTGGCGCGTGGTCTCCTCCAGCATCCGGGTCGCCTGGCCGACGCAGGTGGCCGCCACGTGCAGCCGGGCGTGGTTGATGCCGCGCATCGCGGCGGCGAGCCCGGTGCCCGGCACCCCGCCGAGCAGCCCGTTCTCGGCGACGGGCACCGACTTCAGGTCGATCTCGCCGACGGGCCCTTCGGCGTGGCCGTTCATGAGCTCGGGGACCCGGGTCGACACGCCGGGCGCGGTCCGGTCCACGAGGAAGGCCGACACCTCGGCGTCGTCGGTGCGCGCGAAGACCAGCAGCGTGTCGGCCCAGTGCGCGTTGGTGATGTAGCGCTTGGAACCGTCCAGGACCCACCCGTCACCGGCGCGCTCGGCCGTGGTCCGCACGTTGGTGGCGTCCGAACCGGCCTCCGGCTCGGTCAGCGCGAACGAGGTGACCCGCCGGCCGCTCGCCATCTCCGGCAGCAGCTCGCGGCGTTGCTGCTCGGTGCCGTGGTCGAGGATCGCCTGCGAGCAGAGCCCGATCACGGTCGAGAAGCGCGAGCGGTAGACGCACGAGGCCCTGGTGAACTCCAACGTCAGCAGCACCTGCTGCTCCATGCTCCAGCCGAGACCGCCGTAGGCGGGCGGGATCGAGATGCCGAACAGCCCGAGCTCGGCCATGCGCTGCACGAGCCCGTCCGGGACCTGCCCGGCGGCGACCATCTCGGGTTCGGCCGGGATCAGCTCGTCGTCGGTGAACTGGGCGATCGTGCGCAGGTACGCGTCGAAGTCCGGCGTGCCGCGGGTCATCATGTCTCCATCCCTCGTGGGTGTTGCGGCTCGCCGATGACGCCGTCGTCGGCGAGCCGGTCGATCTCGTCGTCGCCGCGCCCGAGTTCGCGCAGCACGTCGCGGGTGTGCTGGCCCAGCCGGGGCGCGGCCGAGGTCCGGCCGCGCGCCGCCGCGTCGACCCGGAAGGGCGCGGCGGGGGCGTCGATGCCGAGCTCCTCCAGCTCGACGACCAGGCCCGACGCGGAGAGGTCCGGGTCCTTCACCAGCTCGTCGAACGAGCGCACCGAGCCGCACACGATCCCCCGCGAAGCCAGCAGCGCGATGGCCTCGGCGCGGGTGAGGTGGCCGAGGGCGGAGCTCAGGACCTCCTTGAGCTCCGCGCGGTGGGCGACCCTCGATCGGTTGTCCGCGAAGCGCGGGTCGGCGGCGAGTTCGGGCCTGCCGATCGCCGAGCACAGCGCCGCCCACTTGGTTTCGGTGTAGGCCGACACCACGACGGCGCCGTCGACGGTCCGCACGAGGTCCGCGGCGGGTGCGACCGCGGGCTGGCCGTTTCCGGTCCGCCGTGGCGCTTCGCCGGTGAGCCGGTAGTTCGTCCATTGCGCCGCCTGAGCCGCCACCACCGCCTCCATCAGCGACGTCTCGACGAGCGCGCCGTCGCCGGTGCGGCCGCGGCGGACCAGGGCCGCGAGCACCCCGGTGGCGAGGGCGTTGGCGGCGAGCACGTCGGCGATGGTGAAGCCGACGCGCTGCGGTTCTCCGTCGGCGTCGCCGGTGGTGTGCATGACCCCGAACTCGGCCTGCGCGGCGATGTCCAGGCCCGCTCGTCCCGCGGAGGGGCCGCGGGTGCCGAAGCCGGTGACGAACCCGTAGACCAGGTGCGGGTGGCGTGAGCGCGCCTGCTCCGGACCGATGCCGAGGCGATCGGCCGATCCGTGCCGGAAGTTGTGCAGCAGCACGTCCGACTCCGCGCACAGCTCGTCGACGATCTGGAAGCCATCCGGGCGGCGGAGGTCGACCGCGATGCTGCGCTTGCCGCGGTTGTTGGCGTGCAGCATCGCCTCGCCGAACGAACCGACGGAGCGCGCTTGGTCGCCGGTGAGGCTCTCCACCTTGATCACCTCGGCTCCCAGGTCGGCCAGCTGCTGCCCGGCCCCGGGAGCGGCGATGTACTGGCCCAGGTCCACGACCCGGATCCCGGTCAGCGGTAGCTGCGTCACGACGCCCTCCTCATCGCGGTCTCGGCCTCCAGCGCCTGGCGGGCGGCCTCCGGGTTCAGCAGCCGCGCACCGACCGCGGCGCACGCGCAGATGGCGATGCCGACGACGAGGAACCCGTTCGCGTAGCCCGCGGAGGCCGTCGGTCCGGCTTGGACGATGAGCCCCAGCGCGTAGGGGGCGATGATCCCCGCGAGGCTGTAGAAGCCGATCACGCAGCCGAAGAACGCGGCGCGCTGGCGTTGCGGGAGGAAGTCGGACGCGCCCGCGAAGGCGACCGAGAACGCGACGCTGTTGATGGAGAAGGTGCAGATCACCAGCGCCAGCTGGAGCTTCCCCGGACCGACCAGGGTGAACGCGATCATGCTCAGGCCCGCGAAGATGATCAGCGCGCCGCTGAAGTACCCGCGAGCGGCCCGCGAGCTCCAGCCCCGCGCGAGGAGCCGGCCGGAGAGGTAACCGCTGGCGATGAGGACCACGATCGCGGTCGCGTAGGGCAGGGTCACCAGCCACCCCACGGTGGTCGGCGAGTAGCCGAGCCCCTCGCCGAGGAACGCGGGCAGCCAGGCGACCTTCAGCGACGTGATGAGGTAGCCCGCGAACGACATCAGGCTCAGCCCCCAGAAGCTCGGCAGCCGCAGCAACCGCAGGAACGGCACGTCGATGCGGCCGTTGGGGTCGGCTTCCGCATCCTCGGCCGAGGGGCGCTTGCGCAGCGGCTGCCGCTCGACGTAGCAGAGCCAGACGACCAGCCAGACGATGCCGACCGCGATCAGCACGAGGAACGCGGCGTGCCAGGAGTGCGAGACGATCACCCAGGTCAAGGCGGGTGCGGAGATCAGCGGACCGACCGAGGACCCGGCGTTGACGATCGACCCGGCGAAGGCGCGCTTCTCCTTCGGGAACCGGTCGGCGACCACGCTCTGGCACAGCGCGTGCGCAGGGCCTTCGAAGAAGCCCAGCACGATCCGCGACACCAGCAGCACCCCGAACGTGGTCGGCACCGCGAGCGGGAGCATGCTCGCCACCCAGGTGAACATCAGGATCGCCGCCGCCCACTTCGCGGAGATCCAGCGCATGGCTGCCGACAAGCCCACGGCGCCGACCGCGAACAACCAGAAGAACGCGCTGCCGACCAGCCCGAAGTCGGCTGCGCTGAGCCCGAGGTCGTGGCGGATCTGCTGCGACGCCAACCCCACCGCGGCCTTGTCCGCGAAGTTCAGGGTGAAGAAGGCGAAGAGCAGGACGACGACGCCCCAGGCCTTGCGGTCCCGACGGGGCAGGGGTGGTGACACCACCGGTGCCCCGATTTCGGCTGATGCCATGTGAGCCTCCGTCACGGCTGTGGATCTGGTTGACCTGGCGCTGCGCTGGGACAACTCCACCGTTGATCGAGGGCGTCGACAAGGCCGGAATTCGAGTCAGGGTGATAGCCAGAGCCGATAATCCGCGTGACGTGCGTGCCGCGTGAATGCCCGCAGCCCCGCCTCCTGTCGCGCGATCCTCGGTCCGTTCGGACACTGGCCAGGAGACGAGTGGGGGAGCACATGGACTTCGCGAATCGAACCGTGATCGTCACCGGCGGCACCGGGGCGCTCGGCGTCGCCGTCGTGGCCGCGTTGCTCGACGCGGGCGCGCAGTGCCGCGTCCCGTACCTCACCGATGCCGAAGCCGATTCATTTCCGCATCGCGATCGGGTCACCCTCGTTCCCCGATGCGACCTGACCGACGAGTCGGACGTCGATCGCCTCTACGACGGCGTCTCCGACCTGTGGGCATCGATCCATCTCGCGGGCGGGTTCGGCATGGGAGATCTGGCCGACACCGACAAGGGCAGCCTCATGCGCATGCTGAACACGAACCTCGTCAGCTGCTACCTGTGCTGCCGCCGGGCGCTCGCCGCGTTCGGTCCGAGCGGCGGCCGCATCGTCAACGTCGCCGCCCGTGCCGCGCTGGAGCCCCGGCAGGGCGCGGGCACGACGGCGTACACCGTCAGCAAGGCCGGTGTATCGGCTCTCACCCAGGCGCTCGCCGCCGAGGTGGTGCAACAGCACGTCCTGGTCAACGCGGTCGCGCCCGCGATCATCGACACCCCGGCCAACCGGGCGGCCATGCCGCGTGCCGACCACCGGCGCTGGCCGTCTCCAGCGGAGATCGCGGCAACGGTCGGTTTCCTGGCCGCGCCGGACAACGAGGTCACCACCGGAGGGGTGGTGCCCGTCTACGGCCGAGCCTGAGTCTCGCGGTGATCGCCGGGGAAGCGGGACTTTCGGACCTGGTGACCTGCGCGTCCGCTCGGTTCACTTCTGACGGAAGCCCGGTCGGTCCGGCCGGGGTCTCACCGACGACTCGGGGGCAAGGGGGGACGTGGCATGACCACACCGCACCACGGCGCAGGAACCAGGATCACGATCGACGGGACGACGCTGAGCATCGCGCTCGTCATGGCGTTGGTGCTGGCCACGGTCATGCTGTCGCTGTTCGTCGTCGGGGCCTAGCTCACCGCCTCGACGCGGCTGGCCGACTACGCAGGGTTGTTGGTAATTAATCCCCTGTTCGGGGCTGCTGCGGCGGAGGACGTTGGGTGGTGTCAGCTTCGCGCATCGCGCCACCCAGAACGGTCCGATCATGTACCCGTCGCAGATCTCCCAGCAGCCCTCGCACCACCAGGCACCCCACGTGTACCGCAACGCGTGCACCGGTACGTGGATATGCGACGTGGAAGGCACTCGCGCCCGGCCGGGTCCGGACAGCGCCCGGACCGTCTGCCGCAGCCACCTCGAGGCGGTCCTCGTCGCCCTGAGCCTGAGCACCCCGCGCTGAACCGCCTGGTCACGCGACGGGGTCGCGCAGGTGCGTCGATCAGGCCGCGATGGCTCTCTTGTCGGCTAGGTTGTTGTGCGGGTCGAGCACGAACTTCTTGGAGACCCCGCTGTCGAAGTCCTGGTAGCCGCGAGGCGCGTCGTCCAGGCCGATCACCGTGGCGTTGACCGCCTTGGCGATCGTGCACCGCTCCTGCAGGATGGCCTTCATCAGTCCGCGGTGGTACCGCATGACCGGGCACTGCCCGGTGGTGAAGGTGTGCGATTTCGCCCAGCCCAGACCGATCCGGATCGACAGGCTCCCTTCCTGAGCGGCTGCGTCGACCCCGCCGGGATCGCCGGTGACGTAGAGCCCCGGAATGCCGAGCTTCCCGGCCGCCCTGGTGACCTGCATGATCGAGTTGAGCACGGTGGCGGGCTTCTCCTGGCCCGCCTGGTCCCCGTGCCCGCGAGCTTCGAAGCCCACCGCGTCGACGGCGGCGTCGACTTCGGGAACGCCGAGGATCTGCTCGATCTGCTCCCCGAGGGAGGCGTCCTTGGTCAGGTCGACGGTTTCGCAGCCGAAGCTGCGCGCTTGGTCGAGGCGCTGGGCGTTCATGTCGCCCACGATGACCACCGATGCCCCGAGCAGCTGAGCGGAGTGCGCAGCGGCCAGTCCCACCGGTCCCGCGCCGGCGATGTAGACCTGCGAGCCGGTGGTGACGCCCGCCGACACGCAACCGTGGTACCCGGTCGGGAAGATGTCCGAGAGCATCGTCAGGTCCAGGATCTTCTCCATGGCCTGGTCCTTGTCCGGGAACGGCAGCAGGTTCCAGTCGGCGTAGGGGACCATCACGTACTCGGCCTGGCCGCCGACCCAGCCGCCCATGTCGACGTAGCCGTAGGCCGACCCGGGCCGGTCCGGGTTGACGTTGAGGCACACGTCGGTGCGGCCCTCCTTGCAGTTCCGGCACCGGCCGCAGGCGATGTTGAACGGAACCGAGCACAGATCACCCTGCTTGATGAATTCCACATCGCGGCCGACCTCGACGACTTCGCCGGTGATCTCGTGGCCGAGCACCAGTCCCGCCGGAGCGGTCGTGCGGCCGCGCACCATGTGCTGGTCCGAGCCGCAGATGTTGGTGGCGACGCACCGCAGGATGACCCCGTGGTGGCACTGGCGGCCCACGTTCGCCGGGTTGACCCCAGGGCCGTCCTGCAGTTCGAGCTTCGGGTAGTCGATCGTTTGAACTTCGACGCGATGCGGCTCGATGTAGGCAACGGCCTTGTTGCCGGGCATAGACGTCATCTCCTCAGGTTTTCGGCGGTCGCTGAACCTTCTTCAGCACGCAGCCAGGCACGAGCCGGCATCGAAGATCGCAAGGGAACCGCCCGGGTCGGCAGTTGGCGACCAGCCCAGGATTGGACTCGCGACGACACCCCGCAACCGCAGCGGACGGGCAGCGCGAAACCACTTCTGATGACGCTTCAGCGCCGACCCGTCGGCCACGACGTGAGCGGCGTTCCCCACGTGCAGTTCAGCGAGCAGACCCGGGAGAACCGCGGCCCTAGCGGGAGCCGATGCCCTTCAGGAGCTTCAGCGCACTGGTCAGGAGGGTGGACCAGGTCTCGTGCGAGAGGCCGGAGGGCGGGGAGAAGCCCTGGACGCGTTGGTGGGCGATGGTTTGGGCCTCGGTGTACTTGAGGATGCCGTCGATGCCGTGACGACGGCCGAGGCCGGAATCGCCCATGCCGCCCATGGGGGCGTCGATGCTTCCCCACGCGGCGGCGAAGGCGTCGTTGACGTTGACGGTTCCGGCGTGCAGGCGTGCCGCGACCGCGCGTCCTCTGGCGCCGTTGCGGGTCCAGACGCTGGCGTTGAGCCCGTAGGGGGTGGCGTTGGCCTGCGCGACGGCGTCGTCGAGGTCGCGGTAGGGGTAGATCGAGACGACTGGGCCGAAGGTCTCCTGGTGGTGGGCCAGCATGTCGGGGGTGACGCCGGTGAGGATGGTGGGTTCGTAGAACAACGGCCCGAGGTCGGGCCGCGCTCGGCCGCCGGCACGGATGGTGGCGCCCTTGGTTCTGGCGTCTTCGACGTGCGCGGTGACGGTGTCGAGCTGGGAGGGGTTGGTCAGGCATCCCACGTCGATGCTGTAGTCGTAGGCGGCGCCGAGCCGGAGTTTTTCGGTTCGGGCTGCGAACTCGGCGACGAACTCGTCGAAGATCTCCTCGGCGACGTAGATGCGCTCCATCGACACGCAGAGCTGACCGGTCGAGGGGAAGCTGGCGGTGATGGCGCCGTCGGCGGCGCGGTCGATGTCGGCGTCGTCGAGCACGAGCATGGCGTTCTTGCCGCCGAGTTCGAGCGAGGAGCCGATGAGGCGTTCACCGGCGTCGCGGGCGATCTTGCGTCCGCTGGCGGTGGATCCGGTGAACATCACGTAGTCGGCGTCTGCCATGAGCGCATCACCGATGGAGCTGCCGCGCCCGATGGCCATCTGCCAGACGTCGGCGGGCAGTCCGGCCTGGTGCATGAGGTCCAGGGCCCAGAGCGCGGTGAGCGAGGTTTGGGTGTCGGGTTTTTGGACCACGGCGTTTCCGGCCATCAGCGCGGGGATGGCGTCGCCTGCGGCCATGCTCAGGGGGTAGTTCCACGGTGAGATGACGGTGACGACGCCCTTGGGGTGGCGCAGTTCGGTGGTGTGGGTCAGCAGTGGGATGGCGCCGCGGCGGCGCTGGGGCGCCAGGTATCGCTCGGCGCTGCGCGCGTAGTAGCGCGCGGTGATGGCGATGTCGGTGACTTCCAGGAACGCGTCCCGGCGGGTCTTGCCGCTCTCGGCTTGCATGAGGTCCAGGGCCTCGTTATGCCGTTGGAGGACGAGGTCGTGGAAGCGCAGCAGGATCTTCTTGCGCTCGCCGATGGGTGTGGCGGCCCAGGCCGCCTGCGCGCGGCGGGCCCGCGCGAACGCGCGCTCGAGGTCCTCCGGTGTGGAGATCGGGAGGTCGGCGAGCGGGGCACCGGTGTAGGGGGCGCGGGTGGTGACCGTCGGGGCCTCGGCCGGAGCCGCGACCCGGGCGGACAAGCGCTGCAGCACCGCCGGTGTGATCGACGGAGGCAGCGCTCCCGCAGTGGTCGAAGCGGTGGTGGCGGTGCTGGCGGGTACGGGGTTCATGGTCTGGCTCCGTGCGCGAAAGGGGTACCGGGTAGAGGTGTGCTGGAGGTGGGTAAGTGGGCCGATCGGGCACCACGGTGGTTCGGTTCGGCGTGGCCGCTGCGCGCGGCCACGCCGAACCCGTCGGGTCCTCGCTACTGCAGCGCGGTTTTCAGGGCGTCGATGGCGAGGTGGCGGGCGACGTTGGCCGCGCGGGTGTCGCGGAGGCTGTCCAGGAGCAGGAAGTCGTGGACCATCCCGGCGACGCGGACCGAGGTCACGTCGACACCGGCCTCGCGCAGCTTGTTGGCGTACTGCTCGCCTTCGTCGCGCAGCACGTCGGCCTCGTCGGTGATGACGAGGGTGGTGGGCAGGCCCTTGAGCTCGTCCAGGGACGCCTGCAGCGGGGAGGCGTACTTCTCCGCGCGCTGGGCGGGGTCGGTGGTGTACTGGTCCCAGAACCACTTCATGCCGTCGCGGGTGAGGTAGTAGCCCTCGGCGAACTGAACGTAGGACGGCGTGTCGAAGTCGGCGTTGGTCACCGGGTACAGCAGCACCTGGGCCTTGAGGTCGATGCCGCCGCGTTCCTTGTTCATCAGCGCGAACACCGCGGACATGCAGCCGCCGACGGACTCACCGGTGACCGCGACGCGGGAGGTGTCCAGGCCGTGCTCGGCGCCGTGCTGCAGCACCCACCGGCCCACCGCGTAGTTCTGCTCGACCTGGGTCGGGTAACCCTTCTCCGGTGCGCGGTCGTAGACCGGGAAGACGCCCGCGGCGCCGGCGCCGACGGTGAGTTCGCGGAAGAGGCGGTCGTGGGTCTTGTCGTCGCCGAAGACCCACCCGGCGCCGTGGATGTAGAACACCACCGGCAGCGGGCCCGACGCGCCCTCGGGGCGGATGATGCGGGTGGGAACGGTGCCCCATTCCCCGGCGTCGACCTCGACCCAGGTCTCGTCGACCTCCGGGCGCGGCACGCCTTCGCCGCTTTGCAGGTCGAGCAGGATCTGCCGGCCCTGATCCGGGGGCAGCTCGTAGATGCGCGGATGCGGATCGGTCGCCTTGGCCAGCTCCGCGGCTTCCGGTTCGAGGACTGGGGTGATGGGAGGCGGGATTTCAGGCATTGCTCTCTCCAACTCCGTGATGGTGTTCGGTGTCCGACCAGTCAGGTCCTGCGCATGGAGACCTGTTGGTGCCGGGCTACTCCTCTCCTGAGACGTCGGCGATGATGCGGCGTGCGAGTGCGGCTGAGGAGCCGGGGTTCTGCCCGGTGTAGACGTTGCGGTCGACGACGACCTTGGACTTCAGCGGGAGCCCGGCGGTGTAGTGCGCACCGGCCTGCTTGAGGCGGTCTTCGAGCAGCCACTTGGCCTTCCACGCGAAGGGGTTGATCCGCTCTTCGGCGTTGGACAGCCCGGTCATCGCGTAGCCGGCGAACGGCCAGCTGCCATCGGGGTTCTCGGCGGCCAGGGAGGCGGCCGGGGCGTGGCACAGCAGCGCGAGCGGACGACCGGAGTGCAACCGCTTGGTCAGCAGCGCGCCCGAGACCTCGTCGACGGCGAGGTCCTCCATCGGGCCGTGGCCGCCGGAGTAGAACACGACGTCGAAGTCGTCGGGATCCATCTCGGACAGGTCGGCCGGGCTGCGCAGCACCGGAGCGAGCTGGTCGAGTTCGGCGCGCAGCTTCTTCGCCCGGGACGGCAGGACGCCGCCCCTGAATCCGAGGCTGAGTTCGTCGACGACCGGCTGCTTGCCGCCGGGGGTGGCCACGGTGACGTCCCAACCGGCTCGGGTGAACAGCTGGTGCGGCACGACGAACTCCTCCGCCCAGAACCCGGTCGGGTGCTCGGTGCCGTCCTTGAGCGTCCACACGCGGGCGGCCGAGAGAACCTGCAGAACTCCGGTCATCAGTCGACTCCTCAATGACGTTGCGCGGACGTGAGTTTCCGGATCACGCCTTGGTCGGTACCGAGTGCGGAACGGGCATGTGCAGCGCGAGCTGTCCCTCGGTGATCACGTCGAGGCGGATGGTGCGGATCGGCTTGAGCGAGCGCACGTCGTCGGACATGCGTCCCCGGCCGAGCTGCAGGTCGACGTCGCGTGGGAAGGAGGTGCTCCCCGCGGACAGGGCGTTGGTCTGGCTGAACGTGGAGTGCCACGCGCCGTTGATCGAGGTGTACGAGGTCAGGCCGGACACGCGTTCACCGCTGGGATACCGGGTCTGCGACGGGGTGGGTGCGGAGAACGCCACATCGGTCTCGCCTGCGTCGTTGGCCACGCGCGCGGTGGTGCGGCTGCCGTCGATGTCGACGTCGAGTTCGGTGACCCACTTGGGGAAGCCGTAACCGTCGTGGCCGCGGACCTGGGCGATGTCGGTGTTGACCGGCAAGGACAGCACGTAGGAGTCCAGGTGGTCGTTCTTCAAAGCCGCGAGGAGATCCACGAACCCGAGCTTGCCGTGCCGCGCGGGCCGCACGGCGACTCCGACGGCGGCTTCGGTGTAGAAGTCGATGTCGCACACGTCGTAGCGAAAGAAGATCACCGACATCAGCCCGATTCCCGGCGCGACCTCCAGCGGCGCCAGCTCGCGGGGCAGGCGGGAGCGGATCGCGCGGGAGCGAGCGAGCACCGTCAGCCGGGTCGAGGACATGCGGTAGTAGAAGTTCGGCGTGAGCGTCGGGCCGATCGGCGACTCGACCTCGGTCTTGGGCAGGTTCCGGAAGAAGTCCACGCCGCTGACACGCGGATCGCGAGCGACCTCGTCCAGATCGGTGTTCATCCGGTACCGGTCGAACAAGCCGTCCCGGGGAACCTCCACCGTGCGGCCGGCGAGGTCGACCTCGACCGTGGCTTGGTGCGTCGTGGGCATTGGAGCAACTCCCTCATGGGCAATGTTAACGGTGCTCACGCAGATTAGAGGCGAATGTAAGCACTGTCAACACGAGTGTCGCCGCATCTGCTCTCACGTGCAACGCGGCGACATCGAGGTCGATGCAGGAACTGGCGTTCGACGGCTCCGGGGCCGGGTCGCATACGCTGACGGTCACGTTCACGCTCAGCCCTGCGCCACTGAGTCCATTATGGACTTATTGATCCGGCGCTGCTATTCCCGAAGTTCTGATCCGGTCGCCGCGGTGTGGTTAGTCCTCAATGGATCGCTATCCCTGCGCATGCGGGCAAAAGCGCCCGACATCGCCATTTTGACGTTCGGGAGGACGAGGTCGCGGCGGGGGCGTGCCGCTCGGCTCAGCTGCGACGCCGGTTTCCGGGCTCGCCCTGGATCGTGGTGATGGCCAGGAAAGCCGAGCGCACTCGATCGGCGACCGCCTCGGGGGAGTCGGCCGGGAGTTTGCCGTCGAGGTGCAGGAACGCGAGGCCGTGGGCCAGGCTCCACCCGGCGCAGGCCAGCGCGGTGGTGTCCGCCTCGGGTGCGACGTGCGCCAGGGCCTGCCCGAGGAGCTCGTGCAGCGCGTCGGCCGCCTTCACCCGCTCGTCGTCGGAGTCGTCGCAGGGGTTGCCGAACATCAGCCGGAACAGCGCCGGTCGCCGCAGGGCGAAGTCGACGTAGGTGACGCCGAATTCCGCGAGGTCGGCGATCGAGGTGGGCAAGTCGTGGCCGTCGGTCAGATCGTGCTTGAGGTCGCTGAAGCCCTGGACCGCCAAAGCGGCCTCCAAGGCGTCGCGGTCCGGGAAGTGGCGGTAGGGGGCGGTGGGGGAGACGCCGGCGTTGCGGGCGACGGCGCGCAGCGAGAAGGCCTCCCCGTTCTCCAGCATCTGCATCGCCGTGGTCAGCAGGGCCGCGCGCAGGTCTCCGTGGTGGTAGCCGCTCTTCTCGGATGTCGACACCGCTAGTTCACTCCTCAAGCCCGCGTAAGCGCTGTAAACATACCGCACGATCCGGCGGGTCGATGTCAGCCCCTCATCACTGTTGGCGTTGGTCCTGTCCGGCCCGCTCGTCGTGGGTCTCCGCGCGGATGATGCCGAGTCCGGTTCGATACGTGGTCACGTTGAAGTCGGGGAAGGCCGCGTTGAACTTCGAGGAGTCGAAGCGGCTGTCCTGCGCGTAGCGCGGCAGCAGCTCCTTGATCTCCCGAACCTGTTGGGAGAAGAGGCCGGCCGAGCTCAGCACCCACCTGGGAACGACGGTGTACCCGGCGTCGCGGCCGAAGGTCTCGGCCGCCATGGCCACGAACTCCCGGTAGGTCGGCCGGTTGTCGTCGACCGGGAGGTGCCAGGTCTGCCCGTACGCCTTCGGCGCGTTGCCCAGTGCCGCCAACCCCCGGCTCGCATCAGGTGTCCAGATGAGCGTGCGCAGTCGGTCGTCGCGCACCGGCACGCGGGGCTTCCTGCCGTTCTTGATGTTGTCGATGATCAGGGTGTTGGTGAAGCTCTGCGTGCGACCGGGTCCGTAGAACTCCGGGGCACGACCGATGAGCACGTCGATGTCGCCCCGCGCCATCTCGTCGAGCACCATCGAGGCCATCTTCGCGCGGACCTCGCCCTTGCGCCCGACCGGCGCGAAGGGGGTGTCCTCGGTCTGGACGCGGTCGTCCTGCGGGTACATGTAGGTGTTGTCGAAGTACGCGAACTTCGCGCCTGCGGACCGGCTCGCGTCCAGGGCGTTCCGGAGCATCGTGGGGAACTGCGCCTCCCACAGCTCGGTTTTCGGGGGTAGTCCGGCGGTGAAGTAGACGATCTCGCTGCCCGCGACCGCGGCCTTCGTCTGCTCGGCGTCGAGCAGGTCGGCGGCGACCGGGCTGTCCGCGGCGTTGACCGCGCGCGGACGGCGACTCACGAGCCTCAGGTCCGTCGTGTACCGGCGGTTCAGCTCCCGAGCCAACTCGACCGCGATCTGGCCGTTCGCTCCCAGGATGGTCTGCATCGTCCCTCGTCTTCCGAGTGCGCCCGCCGGTCACCGGCGAGGTGGGCAGGGCATCGCCCGACCCACGATGTTTACAGTGATTACATCACGGTAGGCGCGAAAGTAAGCGCTGTCAACATCGGGGTGTTCGGCGGCTCAGCTCATCCGCCCACGGCGCCTCTGCCCCGCCGCGCTGATCACGACGGGGGAGCGGCGTCGAAGTCGGGGCGTGCGGCGGAGGTCTTGATCGCCGCGATGGTGGGCGGGACGACGTCGCGGGCGTCGGTGCGGTGCACCAGCCAGGTGTTCATGGCGAGTTCGAGGTCTTCGATCGGCTTCCACACCCAGCCGTCCAGCTGGGTGCGCGCCGTGTGCGAACCGACCAGGACGGCGTCGACCTCGGCTGCTTCGGCGCAGGCGCGGGCGTGTTCGACGAAGCGCGCGAAGATCCATTCCGGTTCGATCCCGGCGGACCCGGCGGCGGCGAGCACCCCGTCCTGCTGCGTGGGGATCTGATCGCGCGAGTGCACGAGGATCCGCAGCCGACCGAGGTCGGCCAAGCGGTACCGCGGCGCTTCGGCGAGCGGGTGGTCCGGCCGGATGGCTACCCCGAGGGGCTCGCTGGCGATCAGGACCGATCTGGTCTCGGCCGGGGGCAGCTGGTGCACCACGGCCACGTCGAGCCTGCCCTGCGTGAGCAGCCGCAGCTGTTCGGTGCTGCCGGCCTCGACGAACCGCACCGATGCGTTCGGCACCTCGTCCAGCAGCCGGCGGGAGACCTCGACGGTCCACGTCTGCGGTAGTCCCGGCGGCAGGCCGATGTGCACGAGTTCGCGCTGCGGCGATTCCGCGCGCACGACCTCGCCGGTCGAGTCGGCCAGCGCCAGGACCTGCCTGACGTGGGCGACGAACGTCCGGCCGGGGGGAGTCACCGAAGCACCGGTGGAACCGCGGTCGAAGAGCTTGACGCCCAGCTCGGCCTCGATGGCGCGGATCTGCCGGCTCAGCGCGGGCTGTGCGATGTGCAGCGCTTCGGCGGCGCGGCTGAACGACCCGTGGCGGGCCACCGCCAGGACGTAGCGCATGTGACGCAGTTCCACCCCGGGAGTATCGCACCGGCGCCATGCCTTCGAGGCATGGCCGGGGCGTCTCAGCTGGTCTTGGACAGGGGCGGGTGGTGCGGCGTTCACTCTCGGGCATGGTTGACATCGAAGAGAGGCGACCGTGAACCCCATCAGCGCCTGTTCGATCATGTTCTACGACCGGTCCCCGGACGAGGCGATCGCGCTCGCGGTCGAGACGGGGCTGGCCGGCATCGAGTGGCGGGTGTCCGACGAGGGCCCCGGACGCGGAACCGACGTGTTCACCGACAACCGGTGCACCCTCGGTTTCGCCGACGTCGCCGGGGTCGCCGACCGGTGCCGCCGGAACGGCGTGGAGCTCGTGGGACTGGACACCTACGTCGAATGCGGCGATCTGGTCGCGGCTCGGCGGGCGGCGACGGCGGCCGCCGAAGCGGGGGTCCCGTGGTTCCGGTTCCGGGCTCCGTGGCGCGACGGAGCGCCGTGGGGCGAGCACGCGGACCGCGCGCGCCGGTTCGTCGACGAGCTGCAGGAGATCGCCTCCGCGCACGGCGTTCGGGCTCTGCTGGAGCTGCACCAGCGCACGATCTGCCCCAGCGCGTCGCTGACGCAGCGGATCGTGGCCGAGGCAGACCCCGCCCTCGTCGGCGTGATCTACGACGCCGGAAACCTGCTGGTCGAAGGCTACGAGGACCACGGCACCGCCGTGGACCTGCTCGGCGCGCACCTGGCCCACGTGCACGTCAAGAACGCGCGCTGGGTCCCCACCGGGATGGGCGGGCCGTGGGAGCTGCACTGGTCTCCGATGGACGACGGCGTGCTCGACGTCGGTTCCCTCCGGACCGCGCTCCACCGCGGTGGCTACGACGGCTGGTTGTCCCTCGAGGACTTCACGCCCGATCTGGCCCCCGAGGCCGCGCTGGAGGTCGGTCTGCAAGTCCTGCACGCCAACGAGCCCGCGGTGGTGACCTCGTGACCGCCGGCCGGGTCGCCGTCGTCACGGGCGGAGCCGGAGCCCTCGGGGCCGCGATCGGCGAACACCTCACCGGACAGGCCGAAGTGGTGCTGCTCGCGGACCGGGACCTCGACGGCGCCCGCGAGCGCAGCGAGAACCTCAGGGGCGTCGAGGCGTGCTACCTCGACGTCGCCGACGACGAGTCGGTCCAGGCGCTGGTGGAGACGGTGGAACGGCGATTCGGGCGGCTCGACGTGATCGTCAACAACGCCGCCGTCACCGCACCTCGCGGCATGGAGGCTCTCCGCCGCGATGACTGGGAGCGCGTGATGGCCGTGAACGTCTGGGGCCCGACGGCGTTGTGCCGCAAGGCCGTTCCGCTGTGGAGCTCTACGCGCGCGGGCGGGCGGGTCGTGAACATCACCTCCCGGACCTGGTTGTCGGGCGGGCCGATCGCCTACACGAGCTCGAAAGCCGCCGTCGTCGGTCTCACCCGCTCCCTCGCCCTCGAACTGGCGCCGTTCGGTGTCACTGCCAATGCGGTCGCGCCCAGCATGGTGGCCACTCCCTTCACCCGAGGTGATCGCAGCGAGGAGGAGTACGCGGCCTTCGAGGCCAAGCACCTCGCGATGACGCCGATGCGGCGTTTCGCAACGCCTGAGGACATCGCGCACGCCGTCGGCTACCTCGCCTCCGAGGCGGCCGGCTTCGTCACCGGCGAGGTCCTGCACGTCTGCGGCGGGGCCCAACTGGCTCCGGCGCCCTGATCCACCCGATCCCGCGCCACCGGCTGCGGGACGATCGCTCTCAACGAGGAGACGCACATGACCACCGAACTGAGCCCGACCCCGGCCGATGACGTGCCGCGCGCGGTCCCGAAGTGGACGCCGTGGGCGGTCACCGCAGCGGCGGCCGGAGCCCACGTCCTGGTGTTCGTCGACAAAGGACTGCTCGGGATCGTCGCCAAACCGATTCGCGCGGAATTCGGCATGTCGGCGACGACCTACGGGATGATCAGCAGCGCCACGTACCTGCTCACCATGATCAGTTGCCTCGTGATCGGGCTGTCCGGACGACGCATCTCCACCCGCGTCGTCCTGCTCGGCTGCGGGCTCCTGTGCGCGCTCGGGCAGATCCCGGCGGCGCTGGCCGCCGGGGCGATGATGCTGGTGATGAGCCGGATCGTGGTCGGTACGGCCGAGGGGCCTGCGGTGCCGCTGGCCCACAACGCGGCTTACTCGTGGTTCCCCGCCAGCCGGCGCGGCCTGCCGGCCGCCATCATCACCAGTGGAGCGTCCTTCGCGAAGATCGCCCTGCTGCCGGTGATCTCGCTGCTCGTGGTGGCGTTCGGGTGGCGCGTCGGCTTCGTCGCGATCGGTGCCATCGCCGTGGTGTGGACGACGGTGTGGTTCTTCATCGGCCGCCCCGGCCCGCACGCGGGGTCCGACGACGTCGCCGCGAAGGCTTCGGACCGCGGTTGGATGCGCGGCTTGCGGACCCCGACGATGCTGGCCTGCCTGTTCGCCACCTTCGCCCAGGGCGCGCTCGCGGCGGTGGTGTTCACCTGGTTGCCGTCCTACTTCCAGGCCGGGCTCGGCTACTCGGCGACCACCGCCGGGATGCTGTTCGCGCTGCCGAGCGTGGCGGGCGTGGGCGCGTTGGTGCTGATCGGCGGGATCGGCGACCGGCTGATGCGCGGAGGCGCCTCGACCAAGGTCGGCCGTGGTCGGGTCGGCGGCATCTGCCTGCTGCTGTCCGGCCTCGTGCTCGCCGCGATCCCGTTGATCGACGCCCCGGTGGTCGCCGTCGCCGCGGTCGTCCTCGGCTACGGCTTCTCGGTCACGGTCAACACGGTGACGTTCCCCGTCGTGTCCGAGCTGTTCTCCGCATCGCGACGGCCCGGTGCCTTGGCCATGATCACGGCGGCCTCCGCCGCGGCGGGAATCGTGAGCCCGCTGGTCGCCGGGCGGCTGGTCGACACCGCCGCCGCACCCGGCAGCGGCTACACCGCGTCCTTCCTCGTGTTCGGCGGCCTGCTCGCCCTCAGCGGCCTGATCTTCGCTCTGACCGTGGACCCCTCCCGCGACCACTCGCACAGCTGAAAACCCGCGACCCGTCAGGCCTTTCGCGGTGCTGGAGGCACGAAAGCGCCGGAACAGCACCGCGAAGGGCCTCGTGCTCACCGGCGCGCTGTTGTGGCGTGGACGCGGAGTTCGCGGGCCGCAGTTCCGGATCAGTCCTCGGCTCCGGTGACGCCGGAGGTCAGCCAGGTCGCGATGTCGACGAGCTTGAGGTTGGTGTTCTGGGAGCTCTCCACGAGCATGCGGAACGCCTTGTAGTCGTCGATGCCGAAGCGCTCCATGAGGATTCCCTTGGCCTGGCCGATCAGGTCGCGGGTGCTCAGAGCTGTCGTGAGCTGTTCGGAGTTCTGGGCGTGGGCTAGGGCGATGCTCGCGTGCGAGGCGAACAGCTCGCCCAGCAGCACGGCCTCGTCGTCGAACACGCCCGGCCGGCGGGCGTAGAGGTTCAGACTCATGCGCCGCTTGTCCGACCGGGTGTCGAGCCGGTAGCAGAGCGCGGCGGCGACGTTCTCGCGCCG
This sequence comes from Saccharopolyspora ipomoeae, assembly GCF_029952525.1. Lineage (GTDB taxonomy): Bacteria > Actinomycetota > Actinomycetes > Mycobacteriales > Pseudonocardiaceae > Saccharopolyspora > Saccharopolyspora ipomoeae. The sequence continues at coordinate 594,161 of NZ_JASAOF010000002.1, read as the reverse complement.
GGCGGCCTCGGCCAGCTTCGGCCACCGGTCGTACTCCTCGCCCAGATCGTGCACGCGGATCGTCCGTCCCGTCGCCAGCGCCAGCGGGCACGGGCCTTCGGCGAGTTCGTGCTGGAGCCGGTCCACGATCTCGGGCAGGGCGCCGGTGGCGACGCGTTCGACGAACTGCTCGCGCCCGAACAGCTCGGCGATGCCGGCGGCCTCGGTGCCGGGGATGGCTTCGACCGCGCCCCGGGCGGTGGACTCCAGCGTCTGGGGGAGGTCGCGGGCCGCACCGAGGCCGCCGACCGCGTCGGCGAGCCATGTCAAGAGGCGTTCGGCCTCGTCCTCGGTCAACATCGCTCACCTCCCGGGTCGCGGAACACCCGAACCTACGCGCGACCTGCACCGCCCGCGAGAGACCGATGTCCTGAGCCGTGCGAAGCTCGCCGTCCTTCCGTAGGCTCGGGTTCATCGTCGGTTGAGCACACAGCCGCCGCGGTTCCGCCCGGACGCCCTGGCCCATGGTCGGCCGGTGCCGGTGGGGCTGCTTCCCTTCTGCAGTTCGCGCGCCTCGTCGCGCGGGGAACAGGCTTGGAGTGTGGTCTTCGTGATGAAAGCCGACCTGACCGATGCGGTTCCGTCCCCTCGTTCGGCGGAGGTGGCGTGCGCGGCGTTGCGGGTGCGGGTCTTCCGCCCCGGCGACGGGGTGGTGGTCGTGCGGGTGTCCGGCGAGCTGGACATGTCCGCCAGCCACTTCCTGACCGAGTTCCTCCGGCAGCGGCTGGTCGGCACCTCCAGGATGGTCGTCCTCGACTTCTCGGAGATCAGCTTCATCAACTCCGAGGGCGTGAGCGCCCTGCTGGAGGCCGAGCGGTTGGCCGAAGCCCGCGACAAGGAGCTGCTGCTGGTCCCGGCGCCCGTCGTCGAACGCGTGCTGACGCTGCTGGGCCTCGCCGGCCGGTTCACCTACGCCGCGGAGCGCGAGCTCACCACGACGGGGTGACGGCGGCGCGGCGACGACGACCGGTGTCGCCTGTTTGACGAGGCGTGCTGGTCGGTAACCGGGGTTTGTGGGTTTTCGACTTCCGGAGAGGGATCCGATGGGCATGAGGACTTCCGCGGTGAGCGGCCTGGTGACCTACGTGCGGGGCGTGACCAGCGGGTTGGAGGAGTTCACCACGGTCGACCTGGAGGTCGAGGAGGCTCCGGCGACCGTGCTGATCCTGCTGGACTCGCGCGTCCCGACGCTGCCGGAGTATCCGCTGCTGCTGACCTGGGACGAGGTGAGCGGCTGGGCGTTGCGGGTCGAGACCGACGGTGAGGGCGGGACGACGCCGGTCTGCTTCCTCGGCGAGGACGTGCTGCCGGAGCCGAGCGCCGTGCAGGAGTTCCTGCGAGCGGCCGTGCGGGGCGAGAGCCCCGGGTCGATCGAGCCCCACGCCTTCCGGTGGCCGAACGCCCAGGACGACCTGGAACGCCGCCTCGAACTCTTCCACGACGCGGAACACCGGTAGTGCAGCTGATCGCGGATGGTTGTGTTGGTCCCTTTCACGCGGGTCCAGGGCGGCGTGCTTCAGTCGCAGTGCGGGCAGGGCTGGTAACCGGGTGGTGGTTGGCCGCGCGCGAGGCAGCCGATGGCTCCGCAGGCGCAGAGGACGGCATCGCGGCCGTCGAACCGTGTCGTCACGGGATTGCGCGCGAGGCGGTGCCGCACGCGTTCGCCGCGGAGGCCGATGGCGTACGGCTCGCCTCCGGCGCTCGCGGGAGGCGCTGGTGGCAGGACTGCGTTCGCCGCGTCGCCGGGGAGCAGATCGGCGGGGAGGGCTACGAGGCACAGTTCGCAGCCCGTTCCGGAGATCTCCGCGACCGGGACGAGAAGCGTTGGGGGAGCGGAGAAGCCGCAGAGCGCGCGACGGCGGTCGCAGGTGTTGTGCTGTCCGGCGGGGAACGCGTGGATGACCTGGCGGGACTGCGCGAAGAGCTCGGGCCGCGGCCGGGCGAGGATGATCGGACTCATAGCCCTCCTCGGCGGGAGCGCCGGTGGACATGGCCTGCCCGCCCGGGTGAGGGGACTACGCGGCACGCATGAAGGAGTAGACGTGAACGCCCGACCTGAGTGGCGGAAGTCGAGTCGCAGCAACCAGGGCGGAAACTGTGTCGAGGTTGCCCTCAACTTGGAAAGTCCCCGTGATCCGGGACTCCAAGCTAGGAGAGGCCTCACCAGTCCTGAAGGTGGAACGCAAGGCATACCGCGCCTTCCTTCGAGCCGTGGGCTCTGGCGAGTTCGGAGGTTGATCGCCTGGTCGGCGTTCGGTGAGGCGTGATGAGATGGCCTTTTGCAGGCATCTCCTCTATGCGTGGGAGTATCCGCGTGGATCTGGTGAGCACCGCTACCGCGGCCGATGAAGCTCGCCGCAACGCACGGGTTGCGGTTCTGCCGGTGGGGAGCTTCGAACAGCACGGACAGCCCCTCCCACTCGTCACCGACACGGTGATCGCGTGCGTGATCGCCGAGCGGATCTCCGCGGCTTACGATCTGTTCCTGCTTCCGCCCATCACGGTCTTCTGCTCCCACGAGCACGAGGGGCTCCCGGGCTTGCCGGGTACGGTCAGCATCAGCGCGACGACGCTGATCAGCATCGTTGGCGACATCCGCGCGTCCCTAGCTCGCTCCGGCGTCACCGGACTCGTCCTGGTCAACGCGCACGGCGGCAACTACGTGCTGTCCAACGTCGTCCAAGAGGCGAACGGGCGGAGCCGCAGCGTCGTGCTGTTCCCAGGGCGAGACGACTGGGCCGTCGCACGCGAGCACGCCGAGGCTGCGACCAAACAGCCATGAGGACATGCACGGCGGCGAGATCGAAACCTCGATCCTCCTGCACGCTCACCCCGAGTTGGTCGGCGAGAGCCACACCGAAGCCGACCATGATGCGAGCAGCAGGCCGCACCTCCTGGTGACCGGCATGCGCGGTTACACCACCAACGGGATCATCGGCCGCCCCTCCGAAGCCACAGCGGCCAAGGGGCGAGCGGTTCTCGACAGCCTGACCACATCCTTCGCCGAACACCTCAGAATCCTTGAAGTGTGATGCCGAGCTCGGCTCGCCAACAGGCCTCGTTCAAGGCAGGACTACTCGGCCGCCGGATTGTCACCAGCCCGTAGGTCAATACCGTCGTCCTCGAACACCACGACCGTGGAACGTACTTCGACAGTTCTAGCCGTCGGGCAGGAACGCATGAGGGGCGACGATGATCAGCAACAACTCGAACAAGGGCCACCACGGGACGCCGGTCGGTGTCTGGTTCAAGAGCTCGCTGAGTCATCCGAACGGCAACGAGTGCGTCGAGGTCTTCTTCGACACCGGCAAGGTCCACGTCCGGGACAGCAAGGACCATGGCGCCGGGCCGTCGATCACGGTGTCAGCCGAGCACTGGCAGCCGTTCCTCGACGAGGTCGTCGGCCGCGCGGCGGCGAACCCCGCGATCCGGATCCACGTCGAGACCACCGGCGCGGCCGCGCTTCACTCCCGCAAGGGTGTCGTCCTGTCGTACACGGCGGGGGAGTGGGCGGCCTTCGTCGACGGTGCCCGCCGCGGCGAGTTCGACCTCCCGAACACGGAAACGCTCGCTGCCTGACTGAAGCCTCCGACAACCTGTTCCCGTCCACGGGATCGGCCTGGTGAGCGCGTGGTGCGCTCCCGCCTGGTGGTTGGGTTCGTGAGACGATGTTGGTGTGGAGGCTCGTGTTGATGAGGTGGGGGCGAGGGAGCCTCGTTACCTGCAGATCGCTCATGACCTGGCGGCGGAGATCGCAGCGCAGCGCTGGGACGTCGGCCAGCGGATGCCTCCGGAGCCCGAGCTGGCGGCAACGTTCCGGGTATCTCGCGAGACGTTGCGCAACGCGTTGCGCGAGTTGGAGACGCAGGGTCTGGTTTCCCGGCGCAAGGGTGACGGTACCCGCGTCGAGCGGCTGACCCCGGTGTCCCGGTTCGACACGTCCCTGGGCAGCATCGACGAATTGGTCCAGTACGGGCGGGACGCGGTGCGCGAGGTGACCGCGTCGGAGGACATCACGATCGGGGCGGAGCTGGCGAAGGTCACCGGATTGCCGTCCGATGTTGTCCGCACCCGCCTGACCACCATCAGGCGCGCGCCGGACGGTTCGACCGTGTCCTGGTCGCAGGTCTACCTCCTGCGCGAGGATGCCGCCGCCATCGCCGACGACCTCGGCAAGAGCACCCGTCTGATCAGCGTGCTGCTCCGGGAACGCACCGGCCGGACGACGCACCGCGTGGTGCAGTGGGTCCGGGCGGTCGCGCTGGCCGCCGAGCCCGCGGAGGCGCTCGGCCTGCCGCCGGGCAGTCCCGCGCTGGAGTTCGTCCGGCACTACTACGACGAGGCCGGCGACCTGTTCGAGACGACGGTCGGGGTGCACCCCGGCGAGACCTTCAGCTACCGGACAACGCTCGTCCGCTCCTGACCTGCGCGGTTTCGGCGCGCTAGCTCCCCCTTGACATCCGTTCGACCTTCAGCCACTTTTGTGTCTAGACATAATGTGTCTAGACACAAAGAGGTGTTCCATGAAATCAGCGGACGAGCTCGTCGCGAGCAGCCGCCCCAAGCGCAGATCGCGCTGGTACGCCGGGATCGGCAACCAGGTCCTGATCTCCATCGTCCTGGGGATCGCGGTCGGAGCGCTGTTCCCCACGTTCTCGGCGCACCTCAAGGTCGTCGGGGACACCTTCCTCGACCTGATCAAGATCGGTGTCGCCCCGCTCGTGTTCCTCACGGTCGTGATGGGCATCGCCGCGGCCGGAGACCTGAAGAAGGCCAGTCGGACCGGTCTGATCGCGCTGATCTACTTCGAGATCGTCTCCACGGTTGCGCTGCTGCTGGGGCTCCTCGCCGGCAACGTATCCGGCGTCGGCATCGGTGCGGGCGCGCTCAACGGGGCGCACGCGGCGAGTGGAGTGCCGAAGCCGGAGGCCGAGGAAGGGGGGTTCCTCGCCACGGTGGTTCCGGACAACTTCGTCGGCGCGTTCAGCTCGGGTCACCTGCTGCAGGTCGTGGTCGTCGCGATCCTGCTGGGAATCGGCGTGCTCACCCTCGCTCCGACGGTGCAGGCCCGGTTCACCGCGGGGCTGGAGACGGCTGCGGAGGGCTTCTTCGCCCTGATCAACGTGATCATGGGGCTGGCTCCCATCGGGACCTTCGGGGCCATCGCCTACTCGGTGAGCACGAACGGGTCGGCGATGTTGTTCGCCCTCGCCGAGCTCGTGGCCCAGTACTGGATCGTGGTGGCTCTGTTCATCGTCGTCGTCCTCGGCGGGATCTGCCTGGCCGCCGGGATCAACGTGTTCCGGCTGCTGCGCGCGGTGCGCACCGAGCTGACGCTCGTGCTGGGCACCGCCTCCTCGGAGGCCGGTCTGCCGGGCCTGCTCAAGAAGCTGCCGCGGATGGGGCTGTCCCGCCAGACCGTCGGTCTGGTGATGCCCACCGGCTACGCGTTCAACCTCGACGGCACCTCGATCTACATGGCGTTGTGCACGCTGTTCCTGGCAAACGCCTACGGCATTCCGATGGGGCTGGAGCAGCAACTCGGCCTGCTGGTCATCATGCTGCTGACCTCCAAGGGCGCGGCGACGGTCTCCGGCGGAACGTTCGTGGTGTTCGCCTCGACGGTCACCGCCACCGGTTACCTCCCGATCGAAGGCGTGGCGATCCTCTTCGGCGTCTACCGGGTGATGTCGATGGCCATCGCCGCCTGCAACACCTTCGGCAACGTCGTGGCCACCGTGGTCATCTCGCGCTGGAACGGTGATCTCGACCGAGCGCGCCTGCGCGAAGTGCTCGCCGATCCCTCGGCCCTCGACGGAGACGACGCCGACGAGCCGGACCGCGCCCCGCATGACGGTGACGCCTCAGCGCCGACCCGCACCGACACCGCCACCACTTCCCGGAGTTCCTCATGAGCAGCACCGTTTTCGACTCCTCCCTCTACCGCGACATGTTCTCCACCGCAGCGATGCGGGAGGTCTTCAGCGACGCCGCGTTCATCGAGCGCATGATCGAGACCGAAGCGGCGCTGGCGCGTGCCGAAGCCAAGGTCGGCGTCGTGCCGCACGAGGCCGCGCAGGTGATCAGCGACTCGGTGAGCGCCGAAGCGCTCGATCACGAGCGGTTGCGGTTGGACACCGAGAACGTCGGCTACCCGGTTTTGCCGTTGGTCACCCAGCTCGCCGAGCAGTGCGGTGACGCGGGCGGATACCTGCACTGGGGCGCCACGACCCAGGACATCATGGACACCGCGACGATGCTGCAGTGCCGGGACGGCCTCGCCCTCGTCACCGATGCCCTCGACGGGGTGCGCGCCGCGTTGCGCCGTCTCGCCGTCGAGCACGCTGACACCGTCACCGCCGGGCGCACCCACCTCCAGCACGCGTTGCCGGTGACGTTCGGTTTCCGCACGGCGGTGTGGGTTTCGGCTCTGGACCGGCACAGCGAACGCCTCGCCCAGGCGCGCGAGCGCGATTTGATGGTTCAATTCGGCGGTGCTGCGGGAACGCTGGCCTCCCTCGGTGACGGGCCCGATGGGCTGGCGGTGCGCGCGGCTCTGGCGACCGAACTCGGCCTCCGCGATCCGGAGATCACCTGGCACGTCGCCCGCGACGGGCTCAACGAGATCGTCGCGCTGCTGGCGGCGATCGGCGGTTCGCTGGGCAAGATCGGCTGGGACGTGATGATGATGTGCTCGTCGGAGTTCGGCGAGCTCGCCGAACCGTTCGTGCCGGGGCGCGGTGCGAGCTCGACCATGCCGCAGAAGCGCAACCCGATCTCCAGCGAACTGATGGTCGCCGCCGCGAAGCTGTTGCGGGACAGGGCGTCGTCGATGCTCGACGCGATGATGCAGGACTTCGAGCGCGCCACCGGCCCGTGGCACCTGGAGTGGGCGACCGTGCCGGAAGCCTTCCAGCTGGTGGCTTCGTCCTTGCACCAGGCCGAGTTCATGCTCAACGGCCTGGAGGTGAACGTCGAACGGATGCGGGCCAACACCACGCTCACCGGAGGTCTCATCGTCGCCGAGGCGGTCATGATGGCGGTGGCTCCAGTGCTCGGCCGCCAGCGCGCGCACGAGGTTGTCTACGACGCGTGCCGCGCGGCCATCGACAGCGGAGCCGATCTCGCCGAGGAGCTGCGCAGGCATCCCGAGATCGTCGAACAGCTCGGAGATTCCAGGATCGACGAGCTGTGCGACCCCGCCAACTACCTCGGCAGCTCCCGTCGCATGACCACTGGAATCCTCAACGCCTGACCCCCGACCGGGCCTCATCGACATCGAGGCGGAGGTCGTTCCGGGTTTGGCCTGGGAGCTGCGGGAGCTTCGACGTCGTCGCTGGGGAGGTGGCCGAGGCGGACTGCGCGGAGCCACGTGCGGCGGTCCTGCGGTGGCGGGTGGGCCGGGGTGAGGAGCCGCCAGTGCCGGCCATCGGCGGGAGGCGCGCCGATGGCCTCGCCCGAGGAGCCCATGTCGGGGAGACCGGGGCCTGCACCGTCCGGCCTGCCCGAGGGCGGGTCGTCGGTCCAGACGACCACCGCGCCCTCGGTGGCGTGCGCGGTGAGCTCGCCGGTCGCGTCTCGTTCGACCACTGGCGGCGGGGTCCGCTGCCAGACGCCACCGGGGCGCCACCTCTCGAGCAGCTCGTCCTCCGGGAGGAATCCGAGGTCGCCGTAGCGGGACTGCCAGTCGTGCAGTGCTTCGCGAAAGCGGCGCAGGGTTTCCGCGGCTCCCGGGGTACCGGCGAGGTTGTGCTCCTCGTGCGGGTCCGCGGTCAGGTCGTAGAGCTCTTCGACGGGCTTGTTCGGGGCGATGAGGCTGCGTTGCAGCGGCGTGAGAGCGGAACGCGGCAGTCCGCGGGCCCGTTGCCCGGCTTCGATCGAACCGATGCGCCGCATCTCGCGCCAGGTCCACAGCTGGTCCGGGTAGTCGCAGTGCTGCATGGGCGAGCGATCGGGGTGGTAGTGGCGGATGTAGCGGTAGCGGCGGTCGCGGACGGAACGCGTCATGTCTTCGAGCTCGCCCATCCGGTCGCGTCCCGCGAAGAGGTAGTCGTTGGTGCTCTCGTCCAGCGCGCCGTCGGCATCGAGGAACGGGACCGCGTGCATGTGCTCCGGCACGTCGAGGGCGCACGCCGCGAGCATGCTCGGTGCGAGGTCCATCAGGTGAACGAGCGCGTCGGTGCTGGTCCCCGGTTCCAGGTGACCGGGCCATCGGATGATCAACGGCTCGTGCAGGCCCGAGTCGTTCGCCCACCGCTTGCCGCGCGGCATGCCGAGACCGTGGTCGCTCCAGAACACCACGATGGTGTTCTCCGCGAGCCCGTCCTCCTCCAGCTGAGCCAGCAGAGTGCCCGCCCAGTGGTCCATCTCGGTGATCAAGTCGTGGTAGCGCGCCCACGCCTTCCGGAAGACCTCGGTGTCCGGGTAGTACGGCGGCAGCGGAGCCTTCGCCGGATCGTGCCGGTCCTCGTCCCGGACGTGCCGGGTCCGTTCGGCGAACGCGTCGTCGTCGAGGTAGATCTGCGATTCGTGGGTGATCAACCCGTGGAACGCGGCGAAGAACGGTGGCTCGGGACTCGGCCGGTCGCGCCAGTGCGCGGTGTCGCTGCAGTCGTCGAAGGCGCTCACCGGGACCGGCACCTGGAAGTCGGTGAACGAGTTGTTGGTGACGTAGTAGCCGGCTTCCCTGAAGTACTCGCTGAACAGCCGCACACCGGGTGGCGGGACCGCCTTGGTCCGCATGTGCATCGTGCCGATCGCGGCGGGGTGGCACCCGGTCATGATCGCGGAGCGCGAGGGCGCGCAGATCGGTGCGGCGGCGAAGGCGTTGTCGAACCGGACCCCCTCGGAAGCGAGCCGGTCGAGATGGGGTGTCACCGCGTATTCCGCGCCCGGGTACGTCCCGGCGTAGGCGCCGATGTGCGGGTTGATGTCGTGCGTGGTGATCCAGAGGACGTTCGGGCGCGCCGCGGTCATCGGTCGGCCCCCACCAGCGCGTCGAGCCGCTGCGCGAACTCCTCGAGGTCGGTGGCCGTGATCATGGCCGCGGCTGCCAGATCGAGCAGCGTGGTGCCCGGCGGGACCGCGATGAGCTCCGTGGTCGTCAACCCGGGAGCGAGCTCCTCGAACACGTGCCGGGTTCCCCCGATCGCGAGGAGTTCGAGAACCGGAACCCGAAGCACCTCGGAGGTTTCCAGGACGCCCAGCCCGGACAGCGGTGCACCGACGGCGGCGGCGCGCTCGGCCTGCGCCGCCACGAGCAGGTGTTGCTCGTCCGGATCGCTGTCGTAGGGCAACCCGAGGCGGTCGAACTGGCTCCGCGGCGCGTGCGAGTCGTGCATCCGCCGGGCGAGGAGCCGCATCATGCGCAGCTCCAGCGCGTCGTCGCGCAGCGGGTGCTCCTGCTCGGGATCCTCGTGCAGGTCGAACAGCAGGGTGCCGTGCTGCCACGGGTTCATCCACGTCGGAGCCGCGGGCATCCGCATGACGCGGACGCCCTTGGTGAAGGGCAGCGGATCGCTCGGCTCCCACTCGGCCAGTTCCGCGACCGAGAACCGCGCCCGCATGTGCGTGGGCATCAGGGTGTGCTCCTCCAGCGGGCGGTTGGACCTGTCGGCAGCGGCGCGCATGTACACGTAGCGCCCGTCGGTGACGTTGACGTGCCCGCCGTGGATCCCGAACAGCGCTGCCTCGTGGCCGGTCTCGGTCGCGAGGTCGCGCCCCTGCATGTCGTCGGTGGGTTCGATCCCGAACCACCGGAGCACCGTCGGGGCGATGTCGATGGTCTGGGCGAGATCGCCGCGGCTCCCGCCGCGGTCTCCGCTGCGCGGGTCCCACAGGAACATCGGCAGGTGGACCAGCTCGTTGAACCAGGGCTGCACCGACTTGGCCCACCACCCGTGCTCGCCCAGCAGGAAACCGTGGTCGGTGTTCACGATCAGCAGGGTGTCGTCCCACAGGTCGTGCTCGTCCATCGCGTCGAGCACGCGTCCGAGGGACCGGTCGCACATCGACACCAGCGCGGCGTACTCGTGCCGGGCGTGGTCGACCTGCTCAGGTGATTCGGTGACCTTGCGGTAGGCGGGCCAGTCGAACTCGGGCCCGTCGTAGGCGTGCGGGTAGCGGTCCTTGTAGTGCTGGTGCGTGAAGAAGGGCTCGTGCGGGTCGAACAGCTCGATCTGCAGCAACCAGTCGTCGGCGGCGGCGTTGGTGTCGATGAACTCGATACCCGCCTCCACCGTGCGGGTTTGGGAGTGCTCCGCCTCGGTGGGCATGTGCATCCGGTTGATCCGGTCCTGCCGCTGAATCCGCGCGACCTGCCCGCCGGTGTCGGAGGGCGTGCCGACGTGTCCCTTCCACGGGTCGCCTTCCTGACCGCGGAAGAACTCCCAGGTGGTGTAGCGCGTGTGGTAGGTGGCCCCGCCGTCCTCCCAGTAGTGGGGGTGGTCCGAGGCCAGGTGGGTGTGGATGCCGGCGTCGCGCAGCATCTGGGGCATCGAGTCGTCGAAGGGCTCCAGCGGCCCCCAGCTGCGGTGCAGGAAGTTGTACCTGCCGGTGTGCAGTTCGCGGCGAGCCGGCATGCACGGCATGGAACCGGCGTAGAAGTTGTCGAACCTCGTGGTGCGCGCGGCGAGCCGGGCGAAGTTCGGGGCGTCCACGAAGGTGTCCGCGTACTGCTCCAGCATGTGCCGGTTGAGGCTGTCGAACATGAGGATGATCGCCTTCATCGCGATGCCCCCTCGACGGCCCGGGCGACTCGGCGGTCGACTGGTGCGATCGCCCGGAGTCGCCCGGGCTCGCGGTGGTGCCGCATCGGTGTGCTCCTAAGTGGTCTGGGTGCGCGCGCCGTCGGCGAGTGCGTTCTGCACCGACCTGCGGTCACGGTCGTAGGGCTTGTAGAGGAGCGTGATGAACGCGGCGTTGACGATCATCACGACGCCGAGCAACCAGAAGAACGTCGCCTTCATGCCGATGGCTTCGGCCAGGAAACCGGCGCCCGCCGAGTAGATCGCCCACGCGATCGCCTGGGCGACCGAGAGCAGCACGACGAACGCGGCGCCGCGCAGTTCGGGAGGGGTCGTCGACATGACGATCGGCCGGTTGATGCCGGGGTTCACACCTTGCAGGAAGCCCAGCGCCGCGTAGATCACCGCGAACACGACTATGTTCCCCCAGTTGACCTGCAGGGCGAGTGCGACGAGCGCGAAGGCCAGTTGTGCGATCTGCAGCAGAAGCACGCGCCCGGACCGGGGGATGCGCCGCGACACGCGGTCGGTGACCTCACCGCCGATCCAGGTGCCGAGGAAGTAGCCGATGCCCATCGGCATGAGCACGAGAGCGGCCACCGCGTTGCCGTAGTGGTGGACGTCGACGAGGAAGACGACGCCGAAGGTGAGGATCAGCAGGTGCGAGGACAGCAGTCGTTGAACGACCATCAGCTGGAACGTGCGGATCCGCATCAGGTCCTTGAGCCGTGCCCAGGTCAGCTTCGACCGGGCGGCCCGCTGCTGCCGGTCCAGCCCGGCCAGCTGCGGTTCGGAAGCGCCGATTCCCGGATCCTTCAAGAGGGCCAGCGTCAGGACGCCGACGACGATGTTGAGCGCGCCGGACGCGAAGAACCCGTAGCGCCAGCCATCTTCGAACAGCGAGAGCATGCCGATCAGCGGACCCATGACCACGTTGGACAGCTGCAGTGCTCCGTAGAGGTAGCCCGTGGCCCGCCCGCGGGTCGTGTCGTCGAAGAGGTCTCCGAGGAGGTCGTTGACGATCGGCTGCGCCCCCTGGAAACCAGCGGCGGCGACGGCGTAGAGGACGAGCAGCTGCGTGAAGTTCTGCGAGAAACCGGCGGCGATGCTCCAGGTCCCCCACAGGCCGCTGCAGATCACCAGGACGATCTTGCGGTTGTACCGGCGCGCCAACCACATCCACAGCGGGCTGGTCACCATGCCGATCAACTGCCCGACGGCGATGAGCACGCCGAGCGCGGAGGTCGGGATGGCCAGAGCGCTGCGCAGCACGGGGAAGAGCGTGGTGACGAGCTTGCTCTCGTCGTTGTCCACCACCATCGTGCCGGTCAGCAGCGCGAGACCGCGCCAGCGGTGCCGAACCGGTGGGGTGGACGCCGTCTCGGGTCTGTCGGGCGGGCGGGTGTCCTCGGTGGGGGTTTCCGGCTGGGGCATCGTTGCCTCCTGGGCCACTCAGTGGATTCGGATGTATCAGCTCGCGGATCGTCGAGTGCGGACGTGCTCAGAGTTGGGATGACGTCGGGGGATGCGACGCGTTCAGCGTTGGCGGCCCTGCGGGTGCCGAGCGGTCTCCTCGGATTCCAGCTCGGCGAGGACGTGTTCCAGCCAGTCGATCCAGTGGTCCATGGCCGCCGAGCCGTGGTCGTGGGCGAGGTCGCCCAACCGCTGGGCGAGGTCGGTGTCCACGCCGTCGATCGGCTGCAGCGGTCCGACGGACCGGTCCCGGTCGCGGTACAGCGAGACCTCCGCCTTGCGGGTCTCGAGTTCGGTGCGCACCAGGCGGAGCAACGCGGAGCGGTCGAGCGGGCCCCCGTAGCGGAACCGCACGAGGAACTCCGAATCGGTGAACTTGCTCGGTGGCACGTAAGGACTGGCCACCCACTCGCGCAGCACCTGCTCGCCGGCCTCGGTGAGCCGGTAGATCTTCGAGTCGGGACGTCCGTCGTTGGCCTGCACCTCGTAGCAGACCCAGCCGGAATCGACCATGCGCGACAGCAGCCGGTAGATCTGGCTCAAGTGGACCTTGGAGCGGATGAACCGCCCCTCCCGCTCCAGGTGCTTGCCCAGGTCGTAGCCGCTGAACGGCCGCCACGACAGCAGGCCCAGGATCACGTGCTCGAACTTCATGCCACCCTCGCAGCCCCGTTATGTGCGGACTCACATATGTGCAAAGTGTTATAGGTTGGGGGCGTTGGGCTGTCAACCTGCTGCGCCTGGAGTCGCGGGCGGTCACCACGTGAGCTCGGAGCGTGAGATCCCGGGGATCAAACGATTGAGCTTTGAGCTCAAACGTTTGAGTACCTACCTTCAGCAGGAGCTGACTCAATGGAGAGGGCTCCGCAGATGACCAATGTGCACGCCGCGCAGCAGCGCCGGGCGCTGCGCGCCTTCGGGTGGCGCGACCGCGTCGGCTACCTGTTCGGCGACCTCGGCAACGACTTCACCTTCATCTTCGCCTCGGCGTACCTGACCGTGTACTACACCAACGTCGCCGGTCTGAACCCCGCGCACGTGGGGACGGTGTTCCTCATCGCCCGGCTGATCGACGCGTTCACCGACGTCGGCTGGGGCCGGTTCCTCGACCGGCACGCGCCGTCGCGCGGCGGTCGCTTCCGGCCGTGGATCGCGCGGATGGCGATCCCCGTGGCGGTGGCGAGCACCTTCATGTACGCGCCGTTCATCGCCGACTGGGACTACCCGGTCAAGCTCGGCTACGCTGCGGTGACCTACCTGGTGTGGGGCTCGATCTTCTACACCACCACCAACATCTCCTACGGGTCGATGGTCTCGGTCATCAGCGACGACCCGAAGCACCGCTCGTCGCTGTCGGTGTTCCGCGGGCTCGGCGCCAACAGCGCCGGGCTGATCGTGTCCCTGGTGCCACCGCTGCTGATCTACGGGATGGTCGACGGCCGGTCGCAGGTCGTCCCGATGCGGTTCTTCGCCACGGCGCTGGTGTTCTCGGCCTGCGCGGCGCTGTTCTACTTCCTGTGCCACGCCGGGGTGCGCGAACGCGTCGAGGCCCCCGAACCCGCCGAGCGGCGGGGATTCGGCCGCCTGCTGCGCGTGCTGGCCGGGAGCCGGCCGCTGATCGTGGTGATCGCCTCGAACATCGTGATCATGCTGGGCAGCCTGTTCCTGTCGACGATGGCCGCCTACCTGTGGCTCTACCACTTCAACAACGGTGCGATGTCCGGTCCCTCGCAGCTGGCGACCTACGTGCCCGGGCTCCTGCTCGCACCGGTCGCGGCGCGCATCGCCTCCCGGTTCGGCAAGAAGGAGGTGCTCATCGCCGCGCTGTTCGGAGCGGCGGCGGTCTACCTCCTGCTGTTCGCGCTGCGGATCACCGACCCGTGGGTGTTCGTCGCGCTGAACCTGCTCGCGGGCTTCGGCGTCGGGTTCTACAACCTGCTGGTGTGGGCCGTGATCGCCGACGTCATCGACGCCGAGGAGGTGCGCAGCGGGGAGCGCGACGACGGCACGATCTACTCGATCAACACCTGGGCCCGCAAGGTCGGGCAGGCCGTCTCCGGCGGTGTCGGCGGGTTCGCCCTGGCCTTCGTCGGGTTCCAGAGCGGAAAGCCGGTGCAGAGCGACGCCACCGTCGACGGGATCTACGCGCTGGCCACGCTGGTGCCCGGATGCCTGTTCGCCGTCGCCGCCTGCGTGCTGCTGCTGTTCCCGCTCAACCGGGCGCGGGTGATCGCCCAGGTCGCCGAGCTGGAGAATCGGCACGCCCAGCGGACCGGGGAGGCCTGATGCGGCCGACGCTCAAGGACGTCGCCGAGCGCGCGGGCGTGTCGGTCTCGACGGTGTCCTACGTGCTCAACGACTCGTCGAAGGTGGTGCTGTCGGCCGAGACCCGGGCGCGCGTGCGGCGCATCGCCAAGGATCTCGGCTACATCCCCAACAGCGTCGCCCGCTCGCTGCGCTCCCGCTCCAGCCGCATCGTCGGGATGCTGGTGACCAAGCCACTCACCAACCCCCGGTTCGCGGCGATCGTGCAGGGCGCGAGCGTGGCGCTGGCCGAGGAGCGGATGCACCTGACGATCCTGTCCGACCCCTCCGGCGGGGCCTACCTGGAGGACTACCGCAGCGGGAGGCTCGACGGGATCGTGTTCGTCGGGCACGACGACGAGTCGGTGCCCGAGGCATTCAGGCAGGCCGCGCGGGAGGGGCTGCCGTTCGTCGCGCTCGACTGCGGAGCGCCCGACGCGGCCGGAACCCCTTACTCGACGGTGGATTTCGACTACTCCGCGGGCGCGCGGCAGATGATCGAGCACGTCGCCGAGCGCGGGTTCCGCGTCGTGCTGCACGTCCACCCCGAGGTGCCCTCGCGCGCCAACCGGCAGCGCGAGCAGGCGCTGCTGCGCGCGCTCGCCGACCACCCGTCGCTGTCGCTGCGGGTCGTCTCGACCGGCCTGACCGGTGAGCGGCTCCGCGAGTTCGAGAGGTCCCGGGCGCACGTCGACGACTACGCCCGCGAGGTCGCGGAGCGGGTCGGCGCCGCGATCGGCTCCGAGGACGAGGACCCGGGCTCGGTGGCCGTGGTGTGCTCGTGGGGTGCGGACGTGGAGGCCGTGATGTCCACCGAGCGGGTGCGCGAGAACCGCATCTTCGTGGGCGCGCTGGCCGGGGGGACACCGTCGCCCCGCATCTGGCCCGGCCTCGCCTACTCGCGCCTGCCGCTGGAGCGGGCCGGCGCGGAGAGCGCGCGGTTGCTCATGCAGGAGATCCGCGAAGGCGCCCACGAGCACCTGGTCCTGCAGCCCGAACTGGACGCCCCCTGATGGCGGGGACGTTCGACCGCAGAGAGAAGGAATCGGTGACACGCACCAACATCGTCTTCATCATGTCCGACGACCACGCGGCGCACGCGATCTCGGCCTACGGCAGTCGCGTCAACACCACCCCGAACCTGGACCGGCTCGCCGACGAGGGCGTGCGGATGGACGCGACGTACTGCACGAACGCGATCTGCAGCCCGTCGCGCGCGACGATCCTCACCGGGACCTACAGCCACATCAACGGCGTCTCGTCGATCTGGACCGAGATGGACTACCGGGTGCCGACGTTCGTCGAGGCGATGCGGGACAGCGGTTTCTCCACCGCGCTGTTCGGCAAGTGGCACCTCGGCGAGCACGGGCGGTCGCTGCCGCGCGGGTTCGACGACTGGAAGATCTTCCCCGGGCAGGGCGACTACGTCGACCCGGAGATGATCGACGCGCGCGGTTCGTCGACGGTGCCGGGGTACGCCACCGACATCGTCACCGACCAGGCGATCGACTGGCTCGACAACCGCGACCAGGACAAGCCGTTCTGCCTGATGGTGCACCACAAGGCACCGCACCGGCCGTGGGTCCCGGACGACAAGCACCGGCACCTCTACGCCGACGGCGACATCCCGGAACCGGAGACGTTCTTCGACGACCACGCCACCCGCAGCAAGGCGGTGCGCGGGGTGCACATGACCATCGCCGACGACCTCGGTGCCGACGACCTCAAGTCCGACGTGCCCGAGCACCTGCGCGGGCCGGAGAACCGCGAGGCGCGGATGCGCTGGAAGTACCAGCTCTACATGCGCGACTACCTGCAGTGCATCCAGTCCATCGACGACAACGTCGGCCGCCTGCTCGACCACCTCGACGAACTCGGGTTGTCCGAGAACACCCTCGTCGTCTACACCTCCGACCAGGGCTTCTTCCTGGGCGACCACGGCTGGTTCGACAAGCGGTTGATGTTCGACCAGTCGCTGCAGATGCCGATGCTGATCCGCTGGCCCGCGCAGATCGCGCCCGGCAGCCGCTGCGAGGAGATCATCACCAACGCCGACTTCGCCCCGACGTTCCTGGACGCATGCGGACTCGACGCCGCCGAGGTGCTGCCGGACGCGCAGGGCCGCAGCTTCCTGCCGCTGCTGCGCGGTGAGCAGGTCGCGGACTGGCCGGACGCCGTCTACTACCGGTACTGGGAGCACGACGACCCGATCCACAACGCGCCCGCCCACTACGGCATCCGCACCGCCGACCACAAGCTGATCCACTACTACGGGGCGGGGCTCGGCGTCCCCGGAGCCTCGGAGCGGATCTTCGAACCGGAGTGGGAGCTCTACGACCTGCGCGCCGACCCGGCCGAGCTCACCAACCTCGCCGACGACCCGGCCCACGCCGAGATCCGCCGCGAGCTGGAGGCGAAGCTGGCCGGGTACCAGCAGCACTACGCCGACGAGCCCTACACCGGGCCGGGCACGCCGCAGCCGCAGTGGGGACCCCACGACGCCGACATGCTCGACAGGGTCGAGAAGTACGTCGCCGAAATCCGCGCGACGAGCTGACGTTCGAACAGAGGGAGAGAGCAACGCATGACTGCCATCGACGACCACCTCGACGACCTCGTCGGCCAGCTCGGGCTGGAGGACAAGGTCCGGTTGCTGACGGGCCGGGACTTCTGGACGACGTGGCCGATCGAGGAGATCGGGTTGCGGCGGATGGTGGTCTCGGACGGTCCGAGCGGGGTGCGCGGTGAGGTGTGGGACGAGCGCTCGCCGTCGCTGAACCTGCCGTCGGCCAGCTCCTTGTCGTCGTCCTGGGACACCGGCATCGCCGCCCGCTACGGCGCGGTGGCCGCGGTGGAGGCCCGTCGCAAGGGGGTGGACGTGGTGCTGGGGCCGACGATCAACCTGCACCGGTCCCCGCTGGGCGGCAGGCACTTCGAGGCTTTCAGCGAGGATCCGCTGCTGACCGCGCACCTGGCGGCGGCCTACGTGCGGGGCGTGCAGGACAACGGCGTGGGGGCCACGCCGAAGCACTACGTGGCCAACGACTTCGAGACCGACCGGTTCACCGTCGACGTGCGGGTGAGCGACCGCGCGTTGCGGGAGGTCTACCTGCGGGCGTTCGAGGACGCGGTGGTGCGGGAGCGGGCGTGGTTGGTGATGAGCGCCTACAACTCCATCAACGGCGCCACGGCGACCGAGAACGAGCTGCTGGAGACCCCGCTCAACAGCGAGTGGGGTTTCGACGGCGTGGTGATCAGCGACTGGACGGCCGTGCGCAGCGTGGGGAGTGCGAAGCACTCCCAAGACCTGGTGATGCCCGGCCCGGACGGGCCGTGGGGTGCGGCGCTGGTCGAGGCGGTGCGCAGCGGTGCCGTCGACGAGGCCGCCGTCGACCGCAAGGTGCGCCGCCTGCTGCGCCTGGCCGCCCGCGTCGGAGCGCTGGAGGGGTTCGAGCCCGCCGAGCCCGAACACCGGGAGGACGGCGTCGCTTTCGCCCGCGAGGCCGCCGTCGAGGGGTCGGTCCTGCTTGCCAACGACGGGCTCCTGCCGCTGGCGGACCCGGCTCGCATCGCGGTGATCGGCCACAACGCGCTGCACGCGCGCACCCAGGGCGGCGGCAGCGCCACCGTGCTGCCGGAGCGCATCGTGTCGCCGCTGGAGGGCGTTCGGGCGGCGTTCCCCGACGCGGAGGTGTCGTACTCGCTGGGCGCGATCGTGCAGGAGGGGCTGGCCGAGCTCGACCGCGACGCGATGCGCAACCCCGTCACCGGCGAGCCCGGGGCGCGGGTCGAGATGCTCGACGCCGACGGCGCGGTGCTGTTCACCGAGGACCGGCTGGCCAGCGGACTGGTCTACTTCGGCGGCGATGCGCCCATCGGCGAGATGACGACGCTGGTGTTCGAAACCTACTACACGCCGGGCGAATCCGGTGCGCAGCGCCTCGGGTGCGCCTCGGTCGGCACCGGCCGGGTGCTCGTCGACGGGGAGCTGCTGGTCGAGCGCACCACCGAAGCCGTCGGCGCGGACCTGGGTGCGGCGTTCCTGTCGCCGCCTGCGATGTCGGTCCCGGTGGAGTTCGAGGCCGGGCGCACCGCGCGGCTGCGGGTGGAGTTCCGCCCGCAGCGGATGGACGGCGGCCTGAGCAGCGCCTTCAGCATCACCATCGGAACCGAGCCCGCCGAGGCCGACGCCGACGCGCTCATCGCCGAGGCGGCCCGCGCGGCCGCAGAGGCGGAGGTCGCGGTGGTCGTGGTGGGCACGAACTCCCGCGTGGAGTCCGAGGGCTACGACCGCGCCGACCTGAACCTGCCGGGACGCCAGGACGACCTGGTGCGGGCGGTGCTGGCGGCCAACCCGCGCACGGTCGTGCTGGTCAACTCGGGTTCCCCGGTGCTGCTGCCGTGGCGGGAGCAGGCCGCGGCGATCGTGGTCAACTACTTCGCCGGTCAGGAGTACGGCCGCGCGGTCGGGGATCTGCTCACCGGCGCCCGCGAGCCCGGCGGCAGGCTGCCCACGACGTGGCCGGCAGCGATCGACGACGTCCCGGTGCTCGACGTGACCCCGGTGGACGGGGCGCTGTCCTACGACGAGGACATCCACATCGGCTACCGCGCCTGGCTGCGCGCCGGGACCGCCCCGGCCTACCCGTTCGGCCACGGACTCGGCTACACCACCTGGACCCTCTCCGGCATCACGGCGACCGAGTTCACCGACGGCGTCGCCACCGTCACCGCGTCGGTGCGCAACACCGGTGACCGCGCGGGCAAGCACGTCGTGCAGGTCTACGCCTCGCGCCCCGATTCCGCCGTCGACCGGCCCGTGCGCTGGCTCGTCGGCTTCACCACCGTCCGAGCGGAACCGGGTGAGACCGCGGACGTGCGCATCCCGGTGCGCGCCCGCGACCTCGCCCACTGGAACGACGGCTGGCACCACGAGCCGGGCGAGTACGCCCTGCACGTCGGCTCGAACGCCCTCACCACCGCCGAGACCACGTCCGTGCGGCTCTGAGGCGGGTGCGGGGCGGCCGCAACGGGCGGCCGTCCCGCACTACTCGAGGCTCCGGCCGGGCATCCCGGTGGAGTCCCGGGCGATGAGCTGGGAGGTCATGCGGACGTCGTCGTGGCGCGGTGGGCCGTCGATCTGGTTGAGCAGGAGGTCCACGGCGAGGGTGCCGCCTTCGGTGATGCCGATGTGGACCGACGTGAGGCCCGGGTCGGAGACGGCGGCGACGTCGAGGTCGTCGATGCCGATGATGCTGAGGTCCGCGGGGCAGCGGCGGCCGAGCTTGCGGGCGCCCGCGCGGATTCCGAGCGCCACCAGGTCGTTGTAGGCGACGACGGCGGTGGCGCCGCTGGCCACGACCGACGCCGCGGCGGCCAGGCCGCCCGCCACCGAGGCCGACTGGTGGCAGACGACGGTGAGCCGAAGTCCTTGTGCGGAGCAGTGTTCCGAGAGGGCGTCGTGCCGGTTGCGGTCGGCCCACGAGTTCTCCGGGCCGGGCACGTAGACGACGTGCTCGTGGCCGAGCGCGCGCAGGTGCTCCGCGGCTTGGCGGAGGCCGTCGTCGGCGGTGATGAGCACGCTCGGCGCCTCGGCGGTCGTCCCGTTGATGGTCACCACGGGTTTCTTCGCCGCGACCTCGTCGAGCAGCTCGACGGGGGAGCGGGGCGAGCAGACGATGATGCCGTCGGCGGAGTTGGTGAAGCGGTCGAGGGCCTCGCGCTCGCGGTCGGCGTCCTCGTTGGTGTTGGTGACCACCAGCTGGTGCCTGCCGTGCCACGCCTGGTCGTGGATCGACCGCAGCAGCGAGGCGAACACCGCGTTGGCCATGTCGGGCAGGACCACGCCGAGCGTGCGGGTGGCCGGGAATGCCGGGGTCTCGTAGCCCAGCTCCGCCGCTGCGGCCTGCACGCGCTGCAGCGTGCCCGGTGCCAGCCGGTCCGGCTCCTTGAACGCCCGCGACGCCGTGGCCAGCGAGACCTTCGCGCGGGCGGCGACGTCGGTGAGGGTGGCGGGCACGAGCGCTCCTTCATCACGACGGCGGCGGGCGGAACCATTGTGCAAGAACGGCGCGGGCGATCCGATCACCGCAGCGCTGCTGGACTCGGCGCGGTCCTGCTGACCTGCTCGATCCGGTCCCGGTGGAACCGGAGGAGCGGTCTGCGACCAGTGTGAAATAGTTGTGCAAGATTTGGCAAACATCTTGCCGCGGCTTCGCCGCCTCGCTTAGCCTCATCGCCAACATCACTGGGGATGCGCCCACCCCGGTCGCCGTCGCCCGATACTCGCCAGGAGCTGATCACCGATGAAAGCCCTGTTCATCCACGGTGCCGAGGACATGCGCCTCGACGAGGTCGCCGTGCCGGAACCCGGCGAGGGCGAGGTGCTGCTGCGGGTCCGCTACGTGGGCATCTGCGGCTCCGACCTGCACTACTACTTCCACGGCAAGAACGGGGAGAACCTCGTGCGCGAGCCCTTCGCCCCGGGGCACGAGTTCTCCGCGACCGTCGAGCACGACCCGAGCGGGGAATGGGCCCAGGGCACGCCGGTGACCGCGCACCCCGCGCGCTTCGGCACCCCGGTCGACGGGATCGAGGACAAACCGCACCTGTGGCCCGGCGGCGACTACCTGGGCAGCGCGGCCGACTTCCCGCACCGCCAGGGCGCGGCGGCCGACTACGTCGTGGTCGAGGAGCACATGCTGCGCCGCCTGCCCGACGGGCTCTCGCTGCGGGACGCCGCGCTGGCCGAGCCCCTCGGCGTCGCGCTGCACGCGCTGACCGTCGCCGGTGACGAGCTGGGCTCCAGCGCCCTGGTCCTCGGCGCCGGGCCCATCGGCCTGCTGGTGATCGCGGCGCTGCGCGCCCGGGGCGTCGAGCACGTCGCGGTCGGCGACACCCAGGAATCGGCGCTGGCCCGGGCCCGCGCGCTCGGCGCGAACGAGACGTTCCTCGTCGGCACCGACGAGGTCCCGGCCACCGCCTACCCGGTGGTGTTCGAGTGCTCGGCGGCGCCCCCGTCGCTGAGCCAGGCGGTCGTCTCGGCCAGTCGCGCCGGAGTGGTCGTGCAGGTCGGCATGCTCGCCGACGCCGCGATCGGCGTGAACCTCGCGCCGCTGGTGTCGAAGGAGGTGCAGCTGCGCGGCACCTTCCGCTTCTCCACCGAGATCGACGAGGCCGTCGAGATGCTCGCCGCCCACCCCTCCATCGCCGGAGTCGTGACCCACGTGCTGCCCGCGAGCGACGCGGTCGCCGCGTTCACCACCGCCAAGGACTCCGCCGCCTCCGGCAAGGTCCTGATCGAGTTCTGACCCCTCCTGCGCTAGACGGCTCCACCCACTGCTGAAGGAACAACGATGTCCACTTCACCCCAGAGCCCGGAGAACTCCGGAGCGAAAACCATGCCCGCCCAACGCAAGACGAGCGATCTCGTGCGCGCGGCGATGTCGGGATGGTTGGGCACCGCGCTCGAGTTCATGGACTTCCAGCTGTACTCGCTGGCGGCCGGGCTGGTGTTCAGCCAGCTGTTCTTCGTCGGCGAGAGCCCCGCGCTGGCGGTCGTCTCGGCGATGGCCACCTACGCGGTCGGCTACCTGGCCCGGCCGGTCGGCGCCTGGTACTTCGGCCGACTCGGCGACCGCGTGGGCCGCACCAAGGTCCTGTTCATCACGATCGCCCTGATGGGCGGCGCGACGACGCTCATCGGCGCGCTGCCCACGGCGCACACGATCGGCATCCTCGCCCCGATCCTGCTCGCGCTGCTGCGCCTGGTGCAGGGCTTCGGCGCCGGTGCGGAGATCTCCGGTGCGGGCGTGATGCTCGCCGAGTACGCGCCGTCCGGCCGTCGCGGCATCATCGCCTCCCTCGTCGCCCTGGGCACCAACTGCGGCACGCTCGGCGCCTCGGCGATCTGGGGCGTTCTCGTCGCGGTGCTCTCCGAGGAGCAGCTGCTCGCGTGGGGCTGGCGCATCCCGTTCCTGGGCAGCGCGGTGATCCTGCTGTTCGCGGTGTGGGTCCGGTTCCGGCTCAAGGAGAGCCCGGTGTTCGAGGAGAGCGCCCACGTCACCGACGGCGTGGCGCTCACGACCGCCGAGATCCGGGAGAAGGCCGAGCAGGAGAACGACGAGCGGATGCTCGAAGCGCTGGAGCAGAACAAGTGGCGGGCCATGATCCCGGCGTTCCTGCTGCGCTTCGGGCAGGCGGGCAACTCCGGCCTGCTGCAGACCTACATGGTCTCGTTCATCACCGTCACGCTGGCCATGTCGGCCTCGGTCGGGACGAGCGTCGTGATCGTGTCCTCGCTGGTCGCGTTCCTGACCGTGCCGCTCGTCGGGGCGCTCGGCGACAAGTTCGGCCGCCGCCGCATGTACCAGGTCATGAGCATCATCTCGCTGGTGCTCATCGTGCCGACCGTGATGGCGATCGCCGGCGCGCAGGTGCCGCAGCTGTTCCTCGGCTACATCGTCATGCACAACGTGTCGGTGATGGCCCTGGCCTCGCTGGAGAACCTGACGCTGCCGGAGATCTTCGGCTCCCGGCACCGCTACGCCGCCACCGGCGTCATCCGCGAGATCGCCGCGATGGTGGCCACCGGCATCGGCCCGGTCGTCGTGGCCGCCTGGGTCGCCGCCGCGAGCGGTTCGTGGGTCCCGATCGCGATCATGCTCGCGGCGTTCACGATCTGCCCGCTCATCGGCACCTTCCTGATGCCCGAGGTCGCCGGCCGCGACCTCAAGGACCCGCGCAACGCGGTCTGACCGCCCGGCGGCGCCCCGACCACCAGGGGCGCCGCCGGGATTCCACCACCCACGCCGCGCCAACGCGGCCCGAGAACGGAAAGCCCGCACCGTGAGCATCTCCACCGCCGACGTCATCGTCACCAGCCCCGGACGCAACTTCGTCACCCTCAAGCTCGTCACCTCCGACGGCGTCGTCGGCTGGGGAGACGCCACGCTCAACGGGCGCGAGCTCGCCGCCGCGGCCTACCTCCGCGACCACGTCGCCAGCACCTTGATCGGCCGGGACGAGGACCGCATCGAGGACACCTGGCAGTACCTGTACCGGGGCGCCTACTGGCGTCGCGGTCCGGTGACGATGGCCGCGATCGCCGCGGTCGACATGGCGCTGTGGGACATCAAGGCCAAGAAGCTGGGCGTGCCGGTCTACCAGCTGCTCGGCGGCGCGAGCCGCGACAAGCTCCGCGTCTACGCCCACGCCTCCGGCAACGACTACGCGGCCCTGGCGCAGGCGATCCGCGGCTACGTCGACGAGGGCTACACCGCGGTCCGCATCCAGACCGGCGTGCCCGGACTCGACTCCGTCTACGGCGTCTCGGCGACGGCGAAGCCGGGGGAGAAGTACGACTACGAGCCCGCGCACCGCGCGGCCGACGGCAGCGCCGCCACCCGCCCCGACGAGGAGGAGTGGGACACCCCGGCCTACCTCCGCCACGTCCCGTCGATCTTCGAGAAGGTGCGCGAGGAGTTCGGCCCGGAGCTGCGCCTGCTGCACGACGGGCACCACCGGATGTCGCCGATCGAAGCCGCCCGGCTGGCGAAATCCCTGGAACCGTACGACCTGCTGTGGCTGGAGGACGCGACCCCGGGCGAGGACCAGGAAGCGTTCCGGCTGATCCGCCAGCACAGCACCACACCGCTGGCCACCGGCGAGGTCTTCAACTCCGTCCACGACTACCAGGCGTTGATCACCGAGCGCCTGATCGACTACGTCCGCTCGGCGCCGACGCACACCGGCGGCATCACCGGGATGAAGAAGCTCCTGGACTTCGCCGGCATCTACGGCATCCGCTCCGGCCTGCACGGCCCCACCGACGTCTCCCCGATCGGCATGGCCGCGGCACTGCACCTGGACCTGGCGATCCACAACTTCGGCATCCAGGAGTACATGCCCCACAGCGACCTCACCCTGGAGACCTTCCGCACCTCCTACACCTTCGACCGGGGCTTCCTCCACCCCGGAGACACCCCGGGCCTCGGAGTCGAACTCGACGAAACCCTCGCCGCCCAACACCCCTACACAGCCGCCTACCTCCCCGTGAACCGCCTCCTCGACGGAACCGTGCACGACTGGTGAGCCCCCGCGGAGGCGACGGTTCTTCCTCGAACCACCCATGATCAAAGCCCGTTTCGTCCGGTTAATTCGGGGAGATGCGGTCCCCTGCTGGCTCCTGCCGGTTGGTGACCGCCGTACTCCTTCGAATCGGCCACCCGTCGGAGTCGACCGCAATGATCGGGTTGAGGTCGTTGCCGAGGTTTTCGAGGAAGGTTAGGGGCCTCGGCGGACACCACTAGGTGCTACCGCTCGTTTCGGATCCCACGATCACCACCGGTCGGGGGAAGCCGTCGGCCGCGGTGGTGAGCACCTCGGCGAGTTCCAGCGACGAGGAGCCGTCCTCGACCCGCGGCGCGGCGAGCACCTGAACCAGGTTGGCATCGGTGGCCAGTCGGCGGGCGAATCGGGTGCAGGTGGCACGGGATTCGCCGCGACCGGGCGCCACGATCATCGCGCCTTAAGCGTGCACGTCCTCGGGTGCGTGAAAGTCGTCGGGAGACCATGCTTCAGGCCCTTCCGGTGCCGCGGGTCAGACGTCGATGAGGTCGCGCAGCGCGTCGGATTCGTACTCGGTGCGGAAGAGACCTAAGTCTCGAAGCAGCGGGACCACGGCGTCGACGGATCAGTTCAAGGCGAGGTTGATGCCTTCGAAGGACCCAGCGCGGGAGCACCGCTCGATCGCGTTCGGCCACCGCTGCGCGACCGGTCGTCCACCCGCGTCGAGCTGGCGTAGCGGTACCGCGTCCTCACGCCGCCAG
The DNA here is from genome assembly GCF_029952525.1 of Saccharopolyspora ipomoeae. Classification (GTDB taxonomy): domain Bacteria; phylum Actinomycetota; class Actinomycetes; order Mycobacteriales; family Pseudonocardiaceae; genus Saccharopolyspora; species Saccharopolyspora ipomoeae. The sequence continues at coordinate 568,771 of NZ_JASAOF010000002.1, read as the reverse complement.
CTGCCCTGATCGAGGGCGATTAACGCATCGACCGGCGTGCTCCTTCTGCGTGATCTACTCGAATTTCGGCGACGTTGCGCTTCCTTCTTTGGTAATAACGAACCTAATTTTGGTAAATAGGTGAAAATTGAGAGGCGTCGTGTTGCGCAAGGCTGTCATTTTGGGGTTTGGAAGCGGCCCATTGGTTGGTAGCGTCGCGAACCGCACAACTCGTGCCGCTCTCAGGTCCGATTCCTGGCCGCAGGTCCAACGATTCCTGCGGTCCAAGATCGAAGTATGTAGGAGGTGAGCGCATGAAGAAGAAGACGGTGCACAACTCGCCGCACGCGATCGGCGGCGGCACCACCGGCGTGCGGATCTCGAAGTAACGGACAGGTGGAGCGGCCCTGGGGACGCACGCATCGCCGCCGCTCCACCCCCGTTTCGTCGTCGATCGTGTCGGAGGTGGGATCGAGTGGACGTGACGTTGGTCAACATGCCGTGGGCGTCGGTTTCCTACCCGTCGCTGGCGTGCGGCATCCTCAAAGCAGCCGTAGAGCGCGGTGGGGTGCACCGGGTCACTGTTGTGGATGCCAACCTGGACTTCTTCGATTGGATGTACCGTGAAGTCGGCACCGGGTTGCGTGAATACGACTTCTTCAGCCTGGACAGCTATTTTCAAGGGATCGGCGACTGGGTCTTCACCTCGGCTCTCTACGGCGACCGATATTGGCGTGTCGACGAGTTCTGCGCGGCGCACAGCGGTGATGTCGACGAGGAAACACTCCGGCTGTGCGTGCGTCTGCACGAGCTGATCCCGGACTGGGTTTCGATGTATGCCAGGAGTCTCACGGAGTGCTGCGGCGCCGTTGTGGGGTTCACCACGACGTTCCAGCAAAATGCGGCGTCGCTGGCGTTGGCTCGTGAACTGAAGAGGATCAACCCTGGAATGACGACAGTGCTGGGGGGAGCGAACTGCGAAGGGACGCAGGGTTCGGCGTGGCATCGGAATTTTGAGTTCGTCGACTACGTGGTTCGTGGCGAAGGTGAAGCCGCGTTCCCCGCTCTCCTCGACAGCCTCGCATCGGGTGAGAGTCCGCGTGGAATTCCGGGACTGTGCTGGCGCGACAAGTCCGAGATCGGTGCGAACTCCCCGAGCGCCGCTCCGCTGCCGCCGGAAGACATCGTTTCGCCGGAGTTTGAAGATTACTTCGAGAGACATGCTTCCTCGGCCGCGGCAACCGAGGTAGAACCCAAATTGGTCGTTGAAGGAGCCCGCGGCTGTTGGTGGGGCGAAAAGCACCACTGCAAGTTCTGCGGCCTCAACGGCTCCTTCATGGAGTTCCGCAGCAAGAGTCCGCAGCGGTTCCGCGACGAGTTGCTCGGGCTCGCCGCTCAGCACCAGGTGCTCGATATCTATCTTGTGGACAACATTCTCGACATGGCCTATTTCAACACGGTCTTGCCTTACCTCGAGGAAAGCGGATTTGACCTGCGGATCCAATGTGAGGTCAAGTCGAACCTTCGAATCGACCAGATGCGTCGGCTCGTGAACGCAGGTATCGTCCAGGTCCAACCGGGGATCGAGAACCTCAGCAGCCGTGTCCTCAGGCTCATGGACAAGGGCGTGAGTGGGTGTCAGAACGTGCGTTTTCTCCGGGATGCGAGTTCGCTGGGGATCACTGTCATGTGGAACTACCTCTACGGATTTCCGGATGAGTCCGACGAGGACTACCTCGCGGTGATCGACCAGATGCCCAGCTTGCATCACCTTCCGCCGATGGACGGGGCCGACCGGATTGCTCTGGAGCGCTTCAGCCCGTACTTCGACCGTCCTGACCTCGGCTTTGACAAGCGCAACCCCGATCCCCAATACGCACGCAACTACGCCCTACCACCCGAAGAATTGGCTGAAATCGCGTACCTGTTCGCCAGCGCACCCGCAGGGATAGGGGCCGACGTCGAAAGGTGCTTGCTGGGGGCCGTGCGTGCGTGGCGGCATGATCATGCGGTGAGCGAATTGGAGTGGGTGCGGATGGAAGCCGAGATTCTGATCTTGGACGACCGCCCGCCCTTCGGCCAGCGCGAACATGTGATTGCCGGAAGCGACGTGGTCCTGTTCGAGATGCTCGACCGTCCTAGGTCGTTGTCCACACTGCACGCCGAGTTCGGAACGGGCATTGAGGACGTACTCCTGCGTTGGCAGGCTGCGGGGCTGTTATTCGCTGAGGACGGACACTACGTGCACGTCGTCCCCGAAGCCAACAATCAGCGGCAGTTGAGGATCGGGTGACCGCGGCTGATGATCAAAGGCTACCTGCACCATCGGGGTCGTCCTGGCGTTGAACCTGTGTTGATTCAGCCGATTTCGGCTGCGGCGCCCGAGCAAGCACGATCATTGGTCACCAGGGGCATCCGGCGGGTAGTGGTCGCGGAGCCGGTCTGGCTGGCCGACGACACGGCGCGTCACACCCTTGATCTGCTTCGGGAACTGGCGGCTTGGGCGGTACGGGTCGAGTGGACGGTCGTCGAGGTCCCACCGGGGTGGAGGTCGTTCGCGCACCTCCCCCCACCGACGGGGACGAGCGCGGAGGTCGAGGAATGGGGCCGCACGTTCCACCCGGGCAAATGCGTCCTCCGGCAGGGACCTGGGTTCGTTCAGATACGTGATCGGCGATCCGGCGTGCTCGACTGCTACACCATTGACGAGCCCTACTTGCGAGAAGTCGTGCACAAGCTCGCCAGTGGAGTGGATCCGGATGAGTGCGACCCGGCTGCGGTCGCGCTTCTCGTTGAGAACGGCCTGTTGGTGGAGACCGGACGCCTCACGTGGTGGGCACCGGCGCGGCTGCGACGCTGGCCGGTACCGGCGATGGCCGTGTGATCGCGGTGGACTTCGGTGAGCCGTGTGGGAGGTCGGCCGGCATGGGGGCTTCGGTGGTGGGCGTTCGGAGCCGCGACTTCCGGCGATTGCTCGCGTCGTGGGGTGCGGCGTCGGTCGGCGACGGGGTGCTCACGGCGGCGTTGCCGTTGTTCAGCGCGGTGACCACGCGTGATCCGCTGTCGGTGTCGATCGTGGCGGTCGCCTCGGTGTTGCCCTGGCTGCTCGTGGCCCTGCCCGCCGGGGCTCTGGTCGATCGATGGTCGCCGCGGACGGCGTTCATCGTCAGCCTCGTGATCCGCGGTGGGCTGACGGTGTCGCTGAGCGCGCTGATCGCGGCGGGAAGTCCCGACGTCACAGCCTTGGCGGTGTGCGCGTTCCTGCTCAGCAGTGCCGAGACGTTCGCGGACTCGGCCGGTCAGACCCTGCTGGTGACGCTGGCCGGTCCGTCCGAACTGGAGCGTGCCAACGGGCGGGTGGTCAGCACCGAGACGGTCGGAGTGGAGATCGCGGGCCCGCTCGTGGCCGCCGGGCTCTTCGCGTGGAGACCGGAATTGTGCTTCCTGGCAGTGGGAATGGCGTTCATCATCGCCGGCGCGCTGGCGGCCACGGTCACCGTGAGTGCCGAGCGCCCGGTGAGCAGCAACATCACGGCGTTGCGCACCGAGGTCCTCGAAGGGGTCCGGTTCCTGGTGCGGCAGCCGACGTTGCGCGCGGTGGTGGGCGTTGTCGGACTGACCGCGTTCGTGACCAGCGGGGTCAACGCCGTGGCGTTCCTCCACGCGATCGAGTCGCTGCGGCTTCCGGAGGCATCGGTCGCCACCCTGCTCGTGTGCACCGCGGTCGGTGCCCTCGTCGCGGCGCCACTGGCCACCCGGGCGGCGCTGCGCTGGGGCGGCGGACCGGTGATGGTCGGTGCTCTGCTCATCCTGGCGGCGGGCATCGCCGTGCTGGGTACCGGAGGTTCCCCTTGGGTGGCCTGGCCGGCCTACCTGGTGATGGGTCTGGGTGCCGGGGCGTGGAACGTGTTGTCGTCCGCCAACCGTCAACGGCTGACGCCGCGTCCGCTGATGGGACGGGTGACCAGCGCACACCGGGTGCTGGCGTGGGGATTGATGCCCCTCGGCGCGGCACTCGCGGGCCCGGCGGCCGAGGCCACGTCGCTGCGCGCGGTCATCATCGGTGCCGCCGTCCTCGTCGGGGCGATCGCGGTGCTCGCAGCCCCACGACTGCTCGGACTGGGGCGAGTGGAAGACCAGGCATGAACCCGGGCGTGCCTTGAGGGGGAAGGCCCGGATTCGGTTGGAATTCCTGCGGTGGGGCGAATTCGGACCCGGTCGGGCGAAACCCGAATTGCTGTTCTTGAAGATCGATCCTAGCGTGGCGATTCCGTGGCAGCGGACGGCTGCGTTGATCGAACAGCAGGAGATGGTGTGGATCTGGGGCCCGACTCGTCCGCTGACAAGCCCGGCGCGAACAATTCCGATTCGCCGAAGTTGCGGAAGTCCTGGGTGTGGGGACGGCTGACGATTCAATCGCGGCTCCTCGTCATGCTGCTGTCGGCCAGCATCATCGCGGTGCTCGTCGCGGGCCTCGTCGGCTACGAGTCCGGCAGCAACGCGCTCAGCAAGGAGGCCTACGACCACATCATCACCGCGCGCGACGCCCGCGCGCGGCAAGCCGAGGCCCTCTTCGGCGACGTGCGCGAATCGCTCGCGGCCACCAGCGTCGCCGAGAGCACCCGGTCCGCGATGAGCGAGTTCGGCGCCGCGTTCGGCCAACTCGCCGACGCGCCCGTATCGCCTGCGGACCGCCAGAAGATCGAGCAGTACTACCGGCAGGACTTCGTCCCCCGCGTGCACGCCACCTCCGGCACCAACGTGACCGCCGAGAACCTCCTGCCGCGCTCGAACCAGCAGATCTACCTCCAGGCGCACTACCTCTCCACCGGCGACCAGGACGAGGCGCGGCAGCCCGCGATCACCGACGCGGGCGACGGCAGCGCGTGGTCGGCGGCGCACCGCCGGTACGGCGAGTACTTCCGGGCGCTGCAGCGCGAGCGCGGCTACGAGGACGTGATGCTGGTCGATCCGGGCGGCAACGTCGTCTACAGCGCCGACGGCGGAATCCAACTGGGCGCCAACCTGTTCGGCGACGCGTTCAACAAGACCGAGCTGTCCGAGGGCGTGCGCGACGTCTTCCGCTCGAACGCCGTCAACGAGGTGAAGCTGACCGACTTCGAGCAGTACATGCCGAAGATGGATCGCCCGGCCGCCTTCGGCATCACGCCCATCGGCGTCGGCGGGAAGCTGGTCGGCGCGATGGTCATCCAGCTCTCGGTGGAGCGGATCAACGAGGCGATGACGGCCGACGAGAACTGGGAGGGAACCGGGCTCGGTGAGACCGGGGAGGTCTACCTCGTCGGCGATGACGAACGCCTCCGCTCCACCTCCCGGCTTCTGGTCCAGGACCCGGAGGCCTACCGCACCGCCGCCAACAACCACGGCATGCCGCCCGGGATCGTCGACGAGATCGTCGCGCAGCGGGACCCCATCCTGGCCCAGGAGGTCGACTCGGACTCCATCCGGGACGGCCTCAACGGCGGCACCGGTATCGCGGAGGAGGACAACTACCTCGGTGACACGGTGCTGACCAACTACGCGCCGCTCGCCGACCCCGACCTGAACTGGGCCGTCGTCGGCCAGATGCACAAGTCCGAGGCGCTCGCGCCGGTCCGGTCGTTCACCCGCAACATCGGCCTGGTCGCCCTGCTGCTCGTGGTGCTGGTGACCGTGGCGTCGATGATGATCGCCCGCGCGTTCACCCGACCCATCACGAGACTGCTCGCCGGGGCGGAACGGCTCAGCAGCGGCGACCTCGACACGCGAATACCGGTGCGCAGCCGGGACGAGTTCGGTGATCTCACGGTCGCGTTCAACACGATGGGTGATCGGCTCCGGGCCAAGCAGGACCAGCTCGACGAGATCAACGAGGAGAACGACCGGTTGCTGACGAACGTGATGCCGGAACCGGTGGCCGAGCGCTACCGCGCGGGCGAGGACGACATCACGACGGAGAGCGACGACGCGTGCGTCATCGTGGCCGCGTTCACCGGACCCGACGAAGCCGACTGGCCGGGTGAGGCCGCCGAGCGGCGAGAGCGGTTGAACGAGCTGGTGCGCAGCGTCGAGGACGCGGCCGAGACGGCGGGCGTGGAACTCGTGCACGTCTCGCAGCTCAGGTTCATCGCGAGCTGCGGCCTCGTGGTCCCGCGCGTCGACACCGCGCAGCGCACCCTCGACTTCGCGACCGAACTCCTCCGCATCATCGCGGGATTCCACGCGCGGTACGCCCAGCGGCTCGTCGTCGAGGCAGGCATCGACACCGGCTCGCTCGCCGGCGGCCTGGTCGGCCGCCGCACCGGCTACGACGTGTGGGGTGAGGCGCTGGACTCCGCTCGGCGCGTGGCCCGGGCGTCGGGGGAACCGGGGATCTACGTCAGCAGCGCGGTCCGCGCCCGCGTGCGGGACAGCTTCGACTTCGCGGAGGTCGTCGCGGACGTCGACGGGCAGCCCGTGTGGCGTCTGGACGAAGGGCCTCGCCGATGACCGGGCAGCCGTGGTTCGGGTGGTACATCGTCGTGATCATCGCGCTGCCGGTGGTGACCGTGGCGCTGACCGAGCTGCACGGAGTGCTGGTGCGGCGCGGCAACCCGCTGGCGAAACCGCTGCAGCTGCTGCGCACCTACATCGTGCCGGGCGTCGCGATCCTGATCCTGCTCGGCCTCGCGTCCGGGCGGGTCAGCGTCACGGAGGGCTCGAACTGGGTGCGCATCGTCGCCACCGCGCTCGGGGTCCTCATCCTGCAGTTCGTGCTCTCGGCGCTGAACGCGATGTTGTTCGTCAACGCCACGCAGGGCTCGTGGCGACGGCGCTTGCCGACCATCTTCATCGAGCTCGGTCGGGTGCTGCTCGTCGCCATCGGGGTGGCCGTGCTGCTGGCGTGGATCTGGGGCGCCGACATCGGGGGCCTGTTCGCGGCGCTCGGCGTCACCTCGATCGTGCTCGGCCTGGCGTTGCAGGACGCGGTCGGCGGCGTCATCTCGGGTCTGCTGCTGCTGTTCGAGCAACCGTTCGCGATCGGCGACTGGCTCGAGGTCGACGGTGAGGTCGGACAGGTCGTCCAGGTGAACTGGCGGGCGGTGCACCTGCAGACGTTCACCGGGACCCGGATCATCCCGAACTCCTCGCTGTCGAAGGCCTCCTTCGCCAACCACAGCCAGCCACCGGGCTCGTTCTACCTGATGGTCACCCTGGCGTTCAGCGAGAGCGACCCGCCGCAGAAGGTGATCCGGACCCTCACCGAGACGGCCGCGGACATCAGCCCCGAGCTGCACGCCGGAGCGCCGAAGACCATTCCGCTGTCCCCGCCGACGTCCTTCTCGCACACGCCGCTGATGAACTACTGCGTCATGGTCCCGATGAAGGACTTCGCCGACCACTGGGGCGTGCGCACCGAGCTGCGCACTCGGGCCTGGTACGCGGCTCGCCGCGCGGGCCTGGCCTTCAACGGGGTCCGCGCGCAGCTCGCCGACGACGTGGACGAAGCGGCGGCCGCGCTGCGCCGGTTCGCGCCCCGGCTGCACATCGAGCCGGAGCAGGCGCCCGAGCTCGCGAGCAGGATGCGCGTCGAGCGCTACGCGGCCGGCGAGATCGTCCTCCGCGCCGGCCGCGTCCCGTCGGTGCTGTCGCTCGTGGTCGAGGGAGAAGCCTCGGCGACGATCGCTTCGGGCGCGGAGTCGATGCGGACGCTGCGCGAAGGCGACTACCTCGGGCACGGCGCGGTCACCCGCACCGCCGCGGTCGTCACGATCACCGCGACGACCGAGCTGACGCTGCTGGCCATCCCGTGCGACATGCTCGACGAACTGGTCCGCGACAAACCGACGGTCACCCGCGAGATCGGCCAGCAGATCGAGCAGTGGAACCGCGAAGCCGCCAACCAGCTCGCGTGATCATCCACCTCGACGGCAGGCGGTGAAGTCCTCCTGGCCCCGCCGTCCCACCGATCAGTGGGACGGCGGGCCGGGCCGTCACCGGTCCTTGTCGGTGATGGCTCGCCAGGCGAGGGCTACCGGGGAGCGGCCTTCCGTCGTGTCGGTGGGGTTCCCGCCGTTGTGGACGTGGCGGAGGTTGAAGTGGTGGTCGCCGCCGGTCTCGGTGCGGATCGTGCCGTGGGTGACCTTGAGCTGGTTGCCGCCGAGGTAGAGGTACTTGTGGTTGGCGCGGTAGTCGATGTCGATGGCGGATTCGCCCTTGACGGTCTCGTCCTCGTTGGAACCGGCGAAGCTCCAGTCGACGCTCTGGGCCCACGGTTCGCTGAGCCGGTTCTCCGGCAGGTGCAGCACGCGCATGAATTCCGAGTCCGGGAGCATGGACTTCCATTGCGTGTCGTCGGGACCTGAGTGGCTCACGCCCTGGTGCGGGGTTCCGAGGGTGACCACGTCGTCGACGTTGAGGTCCGCCGGGCTGCCGTCGGCGTCCTTCGGGAAGCCGTCCCAGCCCTGCGCGGTGCCCAGCAGCGCGACCCGGGTGACGAGACCGCCCATCGAGTGCGCGACGATGTCGATCTTCTCGCCGTCGTGGCTCGCTAGCTGGTGGGCGAACGCTGCGGCGACGTGCTTGATGCGGGTGTCGCGGGTGCCGTCGTTGTTGCCGTCGTTGCTGATGTCGGGGTAGTTGACGCCGTCGCGGCAGTTCTTCGACTCGTAGTCGCCGTCGTAGTAGCGCAGCAGGTACAGCTTGCTCGGCTGCATGCCCTGCTCGTCGGCGAAGTAGTCGACGGCGTTGCCCCAGGTCTCGTCGCAGTCCTTCGGACCGCCCCAGCCGTGCACGAAGTAGACCGGATTCTGGTCCGCGGCAGCGGGTTGCGCGGCGGAGGTGCCGGTCAGCGTCGCGCCGATGATCCCGGCGACGACGGTGATGATGGCCGAACGCGTCGTGCGTTTCATGATCCCCAGTCCTTCTCTCATCGGCGACGAATCACGTCGAGGAATTGATCGGGATGCTAGGGCACATCTCCGCCGGCCGCGTGCGCTTCGCGCAGATTCCCGGCCCACCCGTGCACGGTGCTCAGCGCCGGGGCGTCAGGTGAGCGAGGCGGTGAGGGAGATCGTGGTACCGGTGAGCGCCTGGCTGACCGGGCAGTTGGCCTTGGCGTCCTCGGCCGCGGCGCGGAAGGCGTCCTCGTCGATCCCCGGGATCTGGGCCTCGACGGTGAGGTGGATGCCGGTGATGCCCGCACCCGGCTTGAAGGTCACCTCGGCCTTCGTGTTGAGCTCGGTAGGCGGCGTGCCCGCCTGGGTGAGGCCGTTCGACAACGCCATCGAGTAGCAGCTGGAGTGGGCCGCGGCGATGAGCTCCTCGGGGCTGGTCTTGCCGTTCGGGTCCTCCGCGCGCGACGGCCAGGACACCGCGTACTGGCCGACCTGCGAGGAGTCCAGGGACACCGTCCCGGAACCCTCCATGAGCGTGCCCTTCCAAACGGTGTGTGCGCTGCGCGTGGTGCTCATTCATGTCCTCCCTGGTGGAATTGGTGCGGTCGGGCCTGCTGGGGCGCGGGACCGTCCCCCAGCATCCGCTCAAGCCCACCGTTCCGCACGCCGTCTCCCGGTGCCGGGGTTGGTGGTGCTGTGGGGCTCGTGCGTGGGCTGGGGACAGTTTCTCCCAGAATCATCCGAGTGATCCACAGCGAATCGCGGGCGATTCCGGGAAGAACCGTCCCCTGGTGCTCCGAGCGCTCCACCTGAACCAGGTCGCGGAGGGTCGTCAGCGGGTGGCGGTCTTGCGGGCGTACATGTCGACGTCGGCGTCGTGGAGGAGATCGGCGGCCGGAGTCGTGGTGTCGGCCGTGCTGGCGAGGCCGACGCTGGCGCTGAGCTCGACCACCTCACCGGAGATGACGACGTCGGTGCGCAGCTGCTCGGAGAGGTCGTCGCGGAACGTCCTGGCCGTGGCGAGGTCCGGGGCGCGGGAGACCACCACGAACTCGTCGCCGCCGAGGCGGGCCACGGTGTCCCCGGGCTGGACGGCGCGCAGGAGGCGGTCGGCCGTGGTGACGATCAACTGGTCGCCCGAGGCGTGGCCGAATCGGTCGTTGACGGGCTTGAGCCGGTCGAGGTCGGCGACGAGCACCATCACGATGCCGCCGTGCAAGGGGAGCGCGGCGAGCTCGTGGTTGATCCGGTCCATCAGCAGCGCCCGGTTGGCGAGGCCGGTCAGCGGGTCGTGCAGCGCCATGTGCGCGATGTGGCTGTCGCGGAGCTGCTCGTCGCCGATCGTCTCGTACTGGGCGACGACGTAGGCGGGCTGGTCGTCGGCGCCGCGGACGACGTTGAACCGGATGAGGATCCAGATCGGGTAGCCGCCCTTGTGGCGGTAGCGCTTCTCCACGCTGACGGCGTCGCCGCTGCTTTCCGCCAGCTGCGCGATGACGTCGATCTCGGAGGTGTCGTTCGGGTAGGTGAGGTCCGAGGCGTGCATGGACCGCATCTCCTCGGCGGTGTAGCCGAGCATGTCGCACAGCGCCGCGTTGACCTCGATCCAGTGCCCGGAGAGGTCGAGCGTGGCCATGCCGATCGGGGCGTTGTTGAAGGTGCCGCGCCAGCGCCGCTCGGCCGTGCGGCGCTCGGTGATGTCGTGGTACTGGGCGAAGACGAAGCTCGGCTTGCCGTCCTCGTCGCGGATGAGCGCGTAGCTGATCAGGACCCAGATGACGGCGCCGTCGGCCCGGATGCCGCGCCGCTCCTCGTTCCGCGTGTCCGTCCCGGAGGCGATCATCCCGGCGAAGAGCTCGTGGTCCAGCGGCGGGTCGTCGGGGTGGGTGAAGTCGTGCGAGGGGCGTCCGATCACCTCCTGCAGCTCGTAGCCGAGGAGGCGGCAGGCCACCGGGTTGGCGTAGATGATGCGGGCGTGCAGGTCGAGCGCCACGACCGGTGCGGCGGCCTGGTGCAAGATCATCTGCCACGTCACGCCGAAGGGCATGGCGGAGTCCGGCGATGCCACCGAACAACGATAACCGCGACATGGTTGAACCCGCAGCGAACCTCGCGGTCGAGTGAGGCCCGGTCGAGCGTCGTCGTGACGCTCCGTGGAAGTGGGGTCAGGACGGCGCGCTGGTGAGGTTCAGCGCGACCCAGCCCGCGCAGATGATGAGGGCGATGAGGGACAGGGCGATCCCGACCTTCGCCGTCGTGAGGTTGGAGGCCTTGCCCACGTGCGCCCTCCGGACGCCGATCACGCCCAGCACGACGCCGATGATCCCGCCGAAGAACATCGTGGGCCAGGTGACCGGACCGTTGAGGGGAAGGACGTTGATCGCGTCGAAGAAGGCGGTCATCGGGAAGAGCGCCGCGACGCAGGCCGCGATCCCCACGACGAGCGCGGCGACCCCGATGCAGTTCCCGGACTTCCGGCCGGTCGGCACATCGTGCGCGGTGGACGACAACGCTTCACTCATGCCCGCGAGGCTAGAACCTCCTCCCGCAGGCCACCCCCGATTCGCCGAATCCAGCCCGAAACGTCTTCCTCGTGTCGAAAACCCCCGTTTTCACGCGACGAAAACCGCGGTTTTTGACGAGTGAAAACCGGGGTTTTCGACACGGGAATGTGGCCTCTAGGGATGTAATGGGTTCAGGGGCGAATGAAATTGATGGGGGAAGTGCTGGTTGCGGGATGTGGGAAGCGCCCGTTGACCTGCGCTGGGAGGCGGGGCAGCGGGCGCTTCGCCGTGTCGGTTGTCAGTGGGGTTGCGTTGCCGTGGTCGCGGTCGCCGGGGTGGATTCCGGGTCGTGCTTGCGGAGGGCCACCAGGGCGATGGCGCCGAGGGCGACGACGACCGCGGCGCCGGTGTAGAGCTGGGTGGCGGAGGCGCCGGCGTCCTTGAGGAGACCAGCGATCGTCGGGGAGAGGATGGCGCCGATGCGGCCCGTGCCCAGGGCCCAGCCCATGCCGACGCTGCGGACGTGCGAGGGGTACAGCGGCGGCCCGACGGTGTAGGCGCCGGCGATGCAGCCGTTGATCAGCGCGCCGACCAGGACGCCGATGCCGAACCCTAGCCACAGGATGGAGGTGCTCAGGATGAACACGACCATCATCGCCGCCGACAGCAGCGAGAACCCGATCAGCACCACGCGCGGTGGCCGGAACCGGGCGAACAGCCCGTAGAGCACCGACCCGACGGTGCCGCCGATCGAGATCGCCATCCCGGCGGTGACGGCGGCGCTCTTGGACAGTCCCTCCTCGCTGAGCAGGGTCGGCGTCCAGCTGTTGACGAAGTAGAAGCCGAACATGATGGTGATGAACACGATCCACAGCAGGACCGTGGGCGCGAGCAGCTGCTTCAGCCAGCCCGAACCGGACTTCTCCGCGTCGGAACGGCCGGAGCCCTGACCGAGTTCGCCCTCCTCGACCGAATCCAGCCCCATGCGGCCCAGAATCCGGTTGATGCGCTCCAGAGCCCCCTTCGGGCGGCGTTGTTCGAGGAACGCGACCGACTCGGGCAGCAGCACGGCGATGACGATCAGCGCGAGCAGCGTCCCGACACCACCGGCGTAGAACACGGTCCGCCAGTCGCCGCCGACCGCGCTCTTGGCGACCAGGCTCGCGAGGGTCGCGCCGATGCCGTACCCGGCGGTGTAGATGCCGATGGCCAGGCCGCGGTTGCGGGTGTTGGAGAACTCGCTGGCGATCACGTTGGTGCTGGCCAGGATTCCGCCGACGCCGATGCCGGTGATGAGCCGGAAGGCGCCCATCACGAGCACCGAGGGCGCCATCGCGGCGCCGAACATGCCGACCGTGCCCAGCAGGAGGCTGATCAGGATCAGCGGGCGGCGTCCGATGAGGTCGGCGAAGGGCGCCAGCAGCATCGACCCCACGGCCATGCCGATGAGACCGACCGAGACCAGGAGTCCGAACTCGGAGCCGCTGAGGCCGAACTCCTCGGTGACCGAGGGGCCGGTGAAGGCGACCGCCATGACGTCGAAACCGTCGAGGCAGTTCATGAAGGTGCACAGCGCGACGATCAGCCACTGGTAGGCGGACATGGGCGCCGCGCCGATGCGGGCCGTGAGGTTCATGGGGACATCCAGGGGGTGAGGGGGATCAGGTGAGGTGGAGGGTGAGGGACGCGCGGTCGCCGCCGTCGGCCACCGCGCGCGAGACGCACAGGCACAGGGAGTTCGAGCGCTGCTTCTGCGCTTCGCTGAGGAACACGTCGCGGTGGTCGACGGTGCCGTCGACGTCGACGATCTTGGCCAGGCACAGCCCGCACTCGCCCTTGCGGCAGTCCGAGAGCGTCTCGACCCCGGCGGCGGTGAGGGCTTCGAGGATGGAGGCGTCGCGCGGGACGGTGACCTCGCGGTCGTGCTGGGGGAGCCGGACCACGAAGTCCTCGGCGTCGAAACGTCCGCTGGAGCCGAAGGTTTCGAACCGCAGGCTGGTCGGCGGCAGCGCGTGCTCGGTCCAGCTGGAGCGGATCGCGTCCATCAGCCCGATGGGTCCGCACATGTAGAGCTCGGTGGTGTCGGCGTTCGGCGCCGAGGCGATCTCGCCGACCAGGTCCGGTACCGACAGCGGAGTTCCCTCGTCGTCGACGTGCACCCGGACCCGCTCGCCGTGCTCGGCGCGCAGCTCGTCGACGTAGGCCATGACCCGGCGGCTGCGCCCGACGAGCACCAGCTCGTAGTCGGCGCCGCGGCGGCGCAGGGCCGAGGCCATCGCGACCAGCGCGGTGACGCCGATGCCGCCGGCGACCAGGACGTAGCGCCCGGCGCCGACCGATAGCGGGAAGCTCTGCACCGGGCCGGTCACGGTGAGCTCCTCGCCGACGGCCAGCGCGTGCATGGCCTCCGAGCCGCCGCGCGAGGCGGGGGAGAGCTGCACGCTCAGCGTCAGCCGGCGGCCCCCGTCCTCGGAGCGGACCACCGAGTAGGAGCGGACCTGCCTGCCGCCGCGGATCGGCAGCTCGACGTCGACGTGCGTGCCGGGGGAGGCGGGCTCGGGGTGGTCGACCTCCAGCACGATCCGGCGGACGCCGTCGGCCACGTGCTCGGCCTCGACGACCCGTCCGCGCTGCCGGTGGGACCGGGTGAGGGCCGCCATCAGACACCTCGCGCGGGGGACGGGGCCGCTGCGGGGCGTCCTTCGGCGGCGAGCATGCGCTCCAGGATCTGGCGGACCCACATTCCTCCGGCGTCGATGTTGAGGCTGTAGAACTCGTGGTCCGGGTTGGCGTCGATGGCGCGCTGCTGCGCGCGCAGCATGTCCTCGTCCTCGCCGAACACCCCGTGCACGCCCTGCCGGAGCTGGGTGGTGATGGTCTGGCTGTCCAGGCGGTAGTTGCGCATGAACGCCCAGAAGTAGTGGCAGGTGCGGTGGGTCTCGGGCGTGATCGTGTTCATGACGAAGCCGTTGACGCCGTGGCTGCGGTCGCCCTCGGGCGCGCCGGTGCCCGCTTTGGCGACGCCGACGTCGATGCAGATCGTGCCGGGTGCCTGGAAGGTGATGGTCTGCCAGCGGTCGACCTTGCCCTCGAAACCGGGGAACTTGTCGCGCATGTTCTTGAGCCAGAACGGCGGCGCGTCGATGTCGCGCATCCAGCGGGTGACGGTGACGGTGTCGCCGTCGTGGCTCACGTCGAACTCGGACTCGGAGAGCTCCTCCTGGCCGATGCTGGAGGAGTGCACGAACTCCTCGTGGGTGAGGTCCATGAGGTTGTCGAGCACCAGCTGGTAGTTGCAGTCGGCGTGGATGGTCTCGCCGTCGCCCGCCCAGTCCGGGTCGTCCATCTGGTGCATGTCGGGCACGGTCGCCGGGTCGGCGAGGTCGGGGTCGCCGACCCACACCCAGACGTAGCGGTAGCGCTCGACGACGGGGTAGGACGGCACGGCCGCGCTCGGGTTGATCGTCTCCTGCGCGGGCATGGCGGTGCAGCGGCCGGTCGAGTTGTAGCGCAGGCCGTGGTACGGGCACTGCAGCTCGTTGCCGAGGACCTTGCCCTGCGACAGCGGTGCGAGCCGGTGCCAGCAGGCGTCGGCGAGCGCGACGGCCCGGCCTTCGGCGTTGCGCCACAGCGCGAGCGGCACCCCGGCGACGGTGCGCGCCAGCGGCTGCTTGCCGGTGACCTCGTGGTCCCAGGCCGCCACGTACCAGGCGTTGCGGGGGTGGTTGAAGATCTTGGCCGCGGCGGTGGTCGGAGCGGAGACGTCCACCCGCGGCGTTGCGGTGAGGCTCATGGCCCAACTCCCTATGAAGAGAGGTATCTGTAGCGTGGGCCACAAGGTAACTATGGATATAGTGAGTTGGCAAGGGTGAGATAGCGTGACCGATCAAGGAGGGAGGTCGTCTTGTCGCTGCGCTACGCGCTGATCGCGCTGCTCACCGGTCGCCCGATGACCGGCTACGACATCTCGAAGAGCTTCAGCCGCTCGGTCGCCCACGTCTGGCACGCCCCGGACTCGCAGATCTACCCGGCGCTGAACCGGATGGAGCGCGACGGGCTGCTCACCTCGGTCGAGGTCCCCTGGGGCAAGAAGGGGACGAAGAAGGAGTACCACGTCACCGACGCGGGCCTGAAGGAGTTCCGGGAGTGGATGGAGTCGCCGCTGGTCCCGCAGTGGCAGCGCGACCCCGCCTACCTCAAGGCCGCCTACTTCGACTTCGCCGACCCCGACGCGGTCCGCGAGCAGCTGAACCAGCAGAAGGCCTACTGGGAAGAGCACCTGGCGATGCTGGAGGACACCCGCGCGACCCTGGTCGACCGCACCCACCCCACCCTGGCGGCCCGGCTGGCGAAGCTCGACGAGCGCGCCGCGGAACTCACCGTCCGCTACAAGGTCTACGCCTACGACGGCCTCATCGCCCACGCCCGCACCGAACTCGCCTGGATCGAGGACGGTTTCACCCTCCTCGACGAGCTGCACGACGCGTGAGCGGGCGTTGAGCCCGAATCGGCTTCGGGCTCAACGCTCCTCGAGGGTCAGGCGCGGGAGGTGCGGATCGACTCGGCGATGGCCGCGCCGACGCCGGCGGTGTCACCGGTGCCGCCCATGTCCGGGGTCAGGGCCGCGGCGCCCCGTCCGACGACGTCCTCGATCGCGGTCATCACGACCGCCGCGGCGTCGTGCTCGCCGAGGTGGTCGAGCATCATCGAGGCGCACCAGATCTGGCCGATCGGGTTGGCGACGCCCTTGCCCGCGATGTCGGGTGCCGAGCCGTGGACCGGCTCGAACAGGCTCGGGAAGTTCTTCTCCGGGTTGATGTTCGCGCTGGGTGCGATCCCGATCGTGCCGGTGCAGGCCGGACCGAGGTCGGAGAGGATGTCGCCGAAGAGGTTGGAGGCGACCACGACGTCGAACCAGTCGGGGTGCATCACGAAGTTCGCGGCGAGGATGTCGATGTGGAACTTGTCGACCTCGACCTGCGGGTGGTCGGCGGCCATGTTCTGGACGCGTTCGTCCCAGTAGGGCATCGAGATCGAGATGCCGTTGCTCTTGGTGGCCGAGGTGAGCTTCCGGCGCGGGCGGTTCTGGGCGAGTTCGAAGGCGTACTTGAGGATCCGGTCGACACCGATGCGCGTCATCATCGTTTCCTGCACGACGGTTTCGCGGTCGGTGCCTTCGAAGATCTTGCCGCCGATGCTGGAGTACTCGCCTTCGGTGTTCTCCCGCACGACCAGGAAGTCGACCTCGCCCGGTTCTCGCCCGGCCAGCGGGCTGGACACGCCCTTGAGCAGCTTGACCGGCCGCAGCGAGACGTACTGGTCGAAGCGGCGGCGGAACTGCAGCAGGCTCTCCCACAGCGAGATGTGGTCGGGCACCACCTCGGGCCAGCCGACGGCGCCGAAGAACAGGGCGTCGAAACCGCTGAGCTGCTCGAACCAGTCCTCGGGCATCATCCGGCCGTGGGCGAGGTAGTGGTCGACGCTGGCGAAGTCGAACTCGACCAGCTCGAAGCGCGTTCCGAAGACCTCCGAGACCGCGTTGAGCACGCGAACCCCTTCCGGCACCACTTCCTTGCCGATGCCGTCGCCGGGAATCACCGCAATCCGATGCGTGGCCATGACCGTCCTTCGAGTCGGGGTTGCCGGGGAGGCGAGCCACGGGCTTCGCCGCCGGCGATTAGCGTAGGAAGCAGGAAAGGCGCGGTGAAGGCGCCGACGGGCACGACATCGTTTCCTCAGGCGCAAGGAGTGGCATGGAGCTCCCGGAACTCGACGACCTGCAGTTCTTCGACGGGATCGCCCGGGCCACGACCCTGACCGGATCGGCGCGCCAGTGGGGCGTGAACGTCTCCACGGTCAGCAAGCGGCTCGCCCGCCTGGAACGGCGGCTGGGGGTGCAGCTGGTCAACCGCAGCACGCGCCGCTTGAGCCTCACCGCCGAGGGCCGGCGCTACGCCGAGGGTGCCGGTCGGCTGCTCGGCCAGATCGCCGACCTGGAGGACGACATCGGGGAGCAGCGCGCGGGACTGCGCGGCAGGATCTCGGTGCACTCGTCGATCGGTCTGGGGCGCGCGCACATCGCACCGCTGCTGGGGGAGTTGGCCGCGGCGCACTCCGATCTCGAGGTGGACCTGGAGCTGTCGCACCTCCCGGTGCACGTCGCCGGGACCCCGTACGACTTCGCCGTGCGCGTCGGCCGGTTGCCCGACTCCCGGCTGCACGCTCGGTTGCTGCACGCCAACCGGCGCGTGGTGTGCGCGGCACCGGGATACCTGGAGCGCCGCGGTGAGCCGCGCACCCTCCCGGATCTCGCCGAGCACGACTGCATCGTGATCCGGGAGAACGACACCGACTTCATGAACTGGCGTTTCGGCGAGGAAGGTGATCAGGCGGTGCGCGTGGCGGGGGCGATGGTTAGCAACGACGGCGACGTCGCCACGGAGTGGTGCCTGGCCGGGCGCGGCATGGTGATGCGCTCGCTCTGGCAGGTGGCGCCGTTGCTGCGGGACGGGCGCCTGGTGCAGGTGCTGCCCGAGATCCCGTCGCCCCGCGCCGACATCTACGCGTTGAGCCGACCCGTCCAGGCGCTTCCCCGCCGTGCGAGGGAAGCGATCGAGCACCTGCGCCGGGGGCTCGCGACCCGGCTCCCTGAGATCGACTAGGAGCGCGCCCACTCCCGGCCGACGTCGAGCAGGGCCGCTGTGGCGGGGCCGGGCCTGGAGTCGGTGGTCAGCAACCCGACGTGCAGCGATTCGTCGGTGTCGAGGGAGCGCACGGTCAGCCCGGCGGAGTGGGCGAGCGGGCGCCACGAGTCGGCCACGACCGCGATGCCCACCCCGGCCAGGACCAGCGGCAGCAGTGCTTCGCGGTGTTCGATCTCCACGGCGATCCGGCATCGGGTCTGGGACAGGATCGCGTCGGCGACGCGGCGCATCCCGGTGCCCGGTTGCCCGATCACCAGCGGGAGCTCGCCGAGATCGGAGGGCCGCACCGGGTCGTCGCCGGGCGGCAGCTCGGTGGGGTCGCGAGCCACCAGCAGGTAGGACTGCACTTCCAGCAGTTCGAATCGGAAGCCGCTGTCCCGCAACGGTTCGTTGGGCACCGCCACCACCCCGACCTCGGCGTGACCGCGCCGCACGGCATCGGCGACGTCGCCCGCCTTGGCCGCGGTGGACACCCCGATCTCCACCTCGGGGTAGCGGTCGCGGAACCGGCGGATCAGCGAGGCGAGCGGGCTCACCGCCTGCGACGGCATCGACGAGACCAGGAGCCTCCCACCGCGAAGTCCGTCGACCGCCTCGACCGTCTCCCGGGCCACGTGGAGCGATCGCACGAGATCTCGCGCGGGCCCGATCAGCGCGCGGCCCGCGGCCGTGAGCACGAGGCGCCTGCCGGTGCGGTGGAACAGTTCCGCGGACAGTTCCCGTTCCAGGCCGCGCAGCGCCTGCGACACGGAGGGTTGTGCGACGAAGAGCTGCTCGGCCGCGCGGTGCACGCTGCCGGTGTCGACCACGGCCAGGAAGTAGCGCATCTGCCGGACGTCCAACGCGCACCTCCACCAGCTCGGATAAGCGCAACCTATCAGCAGGTCAGGAAACCGGTCTTGGACGTCGAGCAGGCGGCGTGGGTGGACTGAGCGGAATCGGCCTGGTCCTCGACCGTTGAACGGAGACAGCGTTGTCCCACGATTTCCTGTTGTTGGTGACCACGGCGGTGGCGATCGTCGGCATCGTCCTGCTCATCACCTGGGCCAAGATCCCGCCCGTCTTCGCCCTGCTGCTGGGCACGCTGTTCCTCGGTGTCACGACCGATGTCGGGTTCGCCGGTACTCCGGAGGCCGTCACGAGCGGGTTCGCCGACGTGCTGGGAGACATCGGTGTGCTGATCACCTTCGGGGTCATCACCGGTGCGCTGCTGACGGTCACCGACACCATGCAACGGCTGGTCGAGGCGATGCTGCGGATCTTCGGCGAGCGGAGCCTGCCCTACATCATCGCCGTCGCGCTGAGCTCGCTGTTCACGTCGATCTACTCGGACGTGCTCCTGGTGCTGTCGGCTCCGCTGGCGCGCAGGCTCGGCTCCGGGCTCGGGCCGCGTGGCATCGCCCTGATGGGCGGTGCGCTCACGGCGGGGATCGAGGTGGGTCTGGTCTTCGTGGCACCTGGCGTAGCGGCCGTGGCGGTCGCCGGGGTGCTCGGCGTCCCGCTCGGGCAGATGTTCCTCTGCGGACTGCTCGTCGGCGTGCCCACCGCCGTGCTGACCACCTTGGTCTTCCGCCTCGCTCTGCCCCGGCTGATCCGGTGGGACCCCGCGCAGGACGAAGTCGAAACAGCCGCCGCTGCGGATTCCGGGGACCGGAGCGAGACCGGATCGGGACAGCCGGTCGCCGCGGCGGTCGCCTCGCCCGCGGTGACCAAGCAGCTCCCGCTGACGCTGGCGATCTCGCCGGTGCTGCTCTCGCTGGTCCTGATCGCCGGGGGAGCGCTGGCCTCGGGCCTGGGCGTGGACCACGACGTCATCGGGTTCGTCACCGACCCCGTGGTGGCGATCTCCTTCGGTGCCTTCCTCGCGTTCGTGCTGGCCGGTCGGGTGCGCAGCCGGCAGGAGATCGGTGCAGCCGTGGGCGGGGCGCTGACGAGCTGCGGCCCGATCCTCATCCTCAGCGGGATCAGCGGTTCGCTCGGCGCGGTGATCGAGAAGTCCGGGCTCGCGGACGTGTTGGGTTCGGCCTTCTCCTCCGGATTCCTCCCACCGCTGCTGCTGGTGTGGCTCGTCGCCGCGGTGCTGCACATCGCGCTGGGGTCGATCTCGGTCTCGGCGATCACCGCCGCCGGAATCCTCGCCCCGATCGCCGGAAGCCTCGGCGTCCCGGTGGTGCTCGTCGCACTGGCCGCCGGTTCGGGCGCGCTGTTCCTGCCGCACGTCAGCAGCAACTTCTTCTGGATGTTCCAGTCGCTGCTCGGTCTCAGCACCCGAGGCACCTTCAAGACCCACACGGTCGCCATGTCCCTGGCCTCGCTCATCTCGCTCCCCATCGTCCTCGTCCTCGGAGTCGTGGCGTGAGGCTCGATCCCGGAGGCGGCGCTCGGCCGGGAAGACATGCGACGCGCTCGGTCCCCCGGCGTCA
This sequence comes from Saccharopolyspora ipomoeae, assembly GCF_029952525.1. Classification (GTDB taxonomy): domain Bacteria; phylum Actinomycetota; class Actinomycetes; order Mycobacteriales; family Pseudonocardiaceae; genus Saccharopolyspora; species Saccharopolyspora ipomoeae. The sequence continues at coordinate 548,285 of NZ_JASAOF010000002.1, read as the reverse complement.
GGACATGCCGGATTCGCGCAGGGTGATGTTGAGCCGGCCGCCGCTCATGCCCAGATCCGGATCGGCGCTGCCGGGAAGGGTTCTCGGCACGCCGTGGTAGGCCATCCGCGACGGGCCGCCGAAGACGAACAGATCGCCCGAGCGCAGGGCGACGTCGGTGTAGGGCTGCTTGCGGTTCTCGGTGTTGCCGAAGCGGAACACGCACTCGTCACCCAGGCTCAGCGACACCACCGGGCCGCGGCTGAGCTCGTCGCGGTCCTGGTGCATGCCCATGCGCGCGTCGGCGTCGTAGAAGTTCACCAGCGCGATGTCCGGGTCGTAGGGCCGGGCCTCGGGCAGCGTCTCGGCGACGGCCCGCCTGCCCAGGTCCGCCAGCCAGTCCGGCAGCGGCTTGACCGGCGAACCGTCACCGTCGTCGACCGTCCGGGAGTAGCGGTACGGGTACCAGTGCCAGCCCAGGCACACCGTGCGCACCGACATCCGCCCACCGCTGGGCAACCGCGCCGAGCGCAGCCCCGCAGGCGGCCGGGCCCACTCCCGGCACGCCTGCACCAGGCGCCGCTGCCACTCCGGCGACAGCCACCCGGGGACGTGCACCGCCCCCGGGGCGATCTCGGCGCGCGGACGCGGGAACAGCTCCATCAGCGGTGATGGTACCGCCGCGCCTGACCGGGTCAGGACGTCACGAAGGGCAGCACGATCGCGGCGGTGACGAGCGAGATGCCGCTGAGCAGGTCGGCCCGGACGGGGATCAGGCGCGCCGCGTAGCGCCCGATGCACATCCCCGCCAGCGACATGACCGCGGTGATGGCACCGAAGGTGACCGCCGACATCACCGGGGAGAAGCCGAGGATCCCCAGCCCGGTGCCCGCGAGCAGGTTGTCCACGCTCAACGTCAGCGGCATCCCGAACAGCGTCACCCACGGCTGGTCGATCTCCTCCGGCTCGGGATTGCGGATCGCCCCGATCAGCAGGTAGAGGCCGTAGGCGCCCAGCAGCACCGGCCCCAGGTAGTCGGCGACCTCGCCCGTCGACTCCCCGACGAAGTGCCCGACGAACCCGCCGATCAGCGGAGCCACGGTGTCCCAGATGCCGAACACGACGGCGATCTGCACCGCGCGCCGGAACTTGAACGGAATAGTTCCGATCGCGATGGACGAGCGGAAGTTGTCCAGGCTGAGGAAGAAACCGAGGGCGATGATCTCGAACATGCGGGCACCATTCAGGAGGAGGATTCGGGCCATCGAGCTGCTCGCGGTCCCGGGGGATTCGTCGATGAAGCGGGTGGATGACCCGTTTGGAATTCCTGCGGTGGCAGACGAGTCTAAGCACCGGAAACCCTTCTCCGGAAGGATCTTCCGCTGAGCCGGTCATGCGCACCGCTCCCGCGCGGAAAGCTACCGCTCAGGCCGGATCCCTACCGGTGGGCATTTCCCGAGGGCGTTCTCCGCCGATCCGAACCGCAATTCGAGAAGGGGGAAGTGCCGTTCGTCCGCACCGCGATACCGCTCGTGCCGGACGGGCGATCCGTCGGTTCCCGGAGTCTTGAACGCCGCGCCGGGGACCGACATTCTGTGCGACCGCAGTCCGACGACGGAAGGAGGCAGAACCCATGCGGGAGGAAACGAGGACCCGCAGCGCCAAGGACGCGGTCACGTTCCGCAACACGCCCGCCGGTCTCCGCTACACCGCGCTGGAATCGGTGCAGCGCGGGATGATCTGCTATCACAACGGTCTCTACGACCGGCCGGTCGGCTACGACTGGGCGGCGGGCGCGGCCAACCCGATGACCGCTGCCCTGGGCGCGGCGCTGCACGACCTGTGGGTCGCCGACCTGATCGACATCGACACCCGCAGCAACCTGTTCGCCCCGCGCGGCCACCGCGTGGTGCTCACCGCGAAGGGACGCCAGGCGTTGAGCTGGTGGCCGTTCCCCGAACCCGCCAAGCAGGCGGCGCGCAGGTGAGCCCGGTCCGACCGCGACGCGTCCGCAGCGGAACGCCCGAGGGGGACCTGGTCAGGACTTGATCCCGACCGCCGCCCAGATCTTGGAGCGCTCGGGTTCGGCGAGCCTCTCGTGCGGCTCCGCCCGCCACTCCGAGCAGTACACGGCGCCCGGTTCGACGATGTCGAAGCCGGTGAACAGCTCAGCGGCCCGGGAGCGCGGCCGGTAGGTGACCGGGGCGCTGGTCTCGTCGAAGATCGCCTCGACCCGGCGCATCTGCTCCGGCAGGTCCTCGTCGGTGAGGTGGCTGATCACCAGCGCGCTGCCGGGCACGAGCACTCGCCGGTACCGGTCGAGCAGGTCCGCGACGTCGTCGCCGACCCAGTGCAGCACCGAGGCCATGACGAGCGCGACGGGTTCCGAGAAGTCCAGCAGCTCCGCCGTCGCCGGAGCGGTGAGCACGGCATCGGGGTCGCGCAGGTCCGCCTCGATGATCGCGGTGTTCGGCTGGTCCTGCAGCAGCCGGCGGGTCTGCGCGGCCGCGACCGGCTCGTTGTCCACGTAGACCACGCGAGCCCGCGGGTTCATCTCGTGCGCGGCCTCGTGCACGTTGCCCACGGTCGGCACCCCCGACCCGAGGTCGAGGAACCGGGTGATGCCCCGGTCCAGGCAGAACCGCACCGCACGACGCAGGAAAGCCCGGTTGGAGCGCACCACGGTCCGGGAGTCGGGGTCGACCTCCAGCAGCTGGTGGAAGGCTTCCCGGTCGGCGGCGAAGTTGTGGTGCCCGCCCAGGCCGTAGTCGTAGATCCGCGCCGGGTTCGGCAACGAGACGTCCACCTCGTGCGACGACGACCCCAAGACCTTCTCCCTCCGAGAGCACCGGTGCGGGCGACGATGCTACGCAAGGGACGACTCGGCGCGGTGTGCTCCGACGGGGTGAAAGTGCGGGTCGCCCGCTACTCGTCCTCGCCCTGGTCGAGGACCCGGCGGCCGAGGCCCGGGGCGACCCGGCGGGCGGTGTTGCGGATCTGCTCGGCGATGGCGTCGAGGCGATCCTCGGTGAGGCGGATCGTGGGCCCCTGGACGGCGATGGCGGCCACGGCCGTGCCGTCGCGCAGCACCGGGACGGCGATCGCGCGGACGCCGGGATTGCGCTCCTCGTCGTTGAGGGCCCAGCCGCGTTCGCGCACGAGCTCCAGCTCGTCCTTGAGCTTGGTGCGCTGGGTGATCGTGCGTTCGGTGACGCGGGTGAGGTCGCCGAGGCTGTCGACCTGCTCCTCGATCTCGCCGACGAAGGCCAGCAGGCACTTGCCCATCGCCGACACGTGCAGCGGCACCGTCGTCCCGGAGGGCTGGTCGAAGCGCAGCGGTTGCGGCGAGGGCACGTGCAGCGCGACGTGGACGTCGTTGCCGGTCCGGATGCCCAGGTTGATCGACTCGCCGGTGGCCGCGGACAGCTCGCGCAGCATCGGCAGCGCCTGGTCGTAGCCCAGTCGCGCCGCTGCCTTCTCGCCGAGGGCGACCAGCGTCGGCCCGAGCTGGTAGCGCTCGGTGATCGGGTCCTGGGCGAGCAGGCCGCTGTAGGTGAGGGTCCGGGCCAGGCGGTGGGCCGTGCTGAGGGTGAGCCCGGTCTGGCGGGCCAGCTCGGTGACGCCGAGAGGGTCTTCGCTGTCCTCGATGGCGCGCAGCACGGTCAGTGCCCGTTCGACGGCCTGCGCTCCGGTCCTGCTCGGATTCGACGACTCACTCACGCCGGGAATCCTCGCACACGCGCCCGAGCAGGGCGCCGCCACGCTGGTCGCCGGGGGTGTCAGCGCAAGATCGTCCGAGGTGGCCTCGGGGGAGCGAGGAGCGGGGATCATCCGGCAGGATCAGGCGGTGCAGTCTGATCGTCGCTCGACCCGGAGGAGCCCATGACCGAGCGCGCCTACGACATCGTCCTGTTCGGTGCCACCGGATTCACCGGTGGTCTGACCGCGGAGTACCTGGTGCGGAACCTGCCGGCGGGGGCGAGGTGGGCGCTGGTCGGGCGCAGCGAAGGCAAGCTGCGGGCCGTGCGCGACCGGCTCACCGGGGCCCACCCGGACGCCGTCGAGCCCGGACTGCTGGTGGCCGACGCGTCCGATGCGGACTCGTTGCGCGAGGTCGCCGAGTCGGCGCGGGTCGTGATCACGACCGTCGGGCCGTACCTGGAGCACGGTGAACCGCTGGTCGCCGCCTGCGCCTCCGCCGGCACCGACTACGTCGACCTCACCGGGGAACCCGAGTTCGTCGACCGGATGTACCTGGCCCACCACGCCACGGCCGAGAAGACCGGGGCGCGGCTCGTGCACGCCTGCGGGTTCGACTCCATCCCGCACGACCTGGGCGCGCTGTTCACCGTCGGGCAGCTGCCCGACGACGTGCCGGTGACCGTGCGCGGGGTGGTGCGCAGCAACGCGACGCTGTCCGGTGGCACCTTCCACTCCGCGCTCGGGCAGTTCGCGCGGGCCAAGCAGATGCGCCAGGCCATGATCGAGCGCAAGCGCGTCGAGCCGCGACCGGAGGGACGCCGCGCGCGGGCCCGGTCGGACAAGCCGCGACGCGACGCCGACCTGGGGTTCTGGCTGGTCCCGCTGCCCACGATCGACCCGTTCGTCGTGCAGCGCTCCGCGGCCGCGCGCGCCGACTACGGCCCGAAGTTCACCTACTCGCACTTCGCGGGCGTGAAGAACCCGGCCACGATCGCCGTCGCGGGTCTCGGGCTCGGAGCCCTGTTCGGCGCGGCGCAGATCGCGCCGCTGCGACGCCTGATCGCCTCGCGCCTCCCGCAGGGCGAAGGTCCTTCGCCGCAGCGCCGCGCCCGCTCCTGGTTCACCGTGGACTTCATCGGCGAGGCCGGCGGCCGCACCGTGCACACCCGCGTCAGCGGCGGCGACCCCGGCTACGGCGAGACCTCCAAGATGCTCGCCGAATCGGCCCTGTGCCTCGCCTTCGACGACAACCCGACCACCGCGGGTCAGGTCACCACCGCCACGGCGATGGGCGACAACCTCATCCCGCGCCTGGTCAACGCGGGCCTCTCCTTCGACGTCATCAGCTCGAAGTGACCCCCGACCAGGGGTGACCCGATTTCAATGGAAGTCGGGTCCCCGATTTCCATTGAAATCGGCGACGTGGTGGGGGGTGGGGGAAGTTTTCATGAAAACTTCCCCCACCCCCCAAAAAAGGCCACGGGACGGTTCGTCACCAGTGCAGCGGTGCCAGGTGCAGTCCGCCCTGGCCCCAGCCCGCGCTGGTGATGGCGGTGGTGCCGTCGGGTTCGGTGATGACCTCGGCGGCGTGGGCGTCGATCCGCCCGACCTGGGAGTCGGGTGAGAAGTGGAAGGGGTTGGCGCTGCGGTACACGCGGGTGTCCCGGTAGCCGGAGTCGCAGCAGACGAACAGGTACCAGCCGTCGGAACGCCGCACCACGAACGGGGATTCGGTGGGCCCGCCGACATCACCCGTGCGCGGGTGCTCGAAGGCGACGTGCTTGCCGCTCCAGTTCCGCAGGTCCGTGCTGACCCGGTAGGCGACCTCGTGGTTGCCGCCCTCGGGCGTGCTGGTGGCCGTGTAGTACAGGACCCACAGCGGCCCGACCCGGGTGACCATCGGGTCCCGGGCGTCGAATCCGTCGGTGAACAGCGGGTTCGCGTCGCTGCGCGTCCAGTGCCACAGGTCCGTGGAGGTCGCCAGGTGCATGCGGTAAGCCGCGTGGTCCGGGGTGCCCGCCGCGTAGAACAGGTGGTAGACGCCGTCGACGAGCACCACGTGGGGCGCCCAGATGTGACTCTCGCCGGCTTCCGGGTCTGCGGTGAGCGCGAAGGGCTGCTTCGTCCACGGGCCGCGCGGTGAGGGGGCGGTGGCGTGCCCGAAGTGCTTCTCGTCCAACGGGTTCGCCGGTTCGGCGTGGGTGATGGCGAAGACGTGCCACACACCGGTGCTCTCGTCGCGGATCAGCGTGTGGTCGTTGTAGTACCACTGCTCGTCCTCGCCGACCGACGGGTCGTAGACGTGGACGAACTCCCCGGCCGACACCGACTCCTCGCCGGAGGCCGTGCCGGGTGCGGCGAGCTGGAGCACGACGAGCAGCGCCATCACCGAGCGGATCATCGCCGACCCCCACCTCGCCGAAACCGGAACCTCCTCCCGGTATACGCCGGTGATCACCCGGGCCAACAGCGGTGGAACGGGTGAAACCGGTCAGACCCGGCGGTATTCCACGTCGGTGACGTGGGCAGGGCGGCCGCGTTGCCGGACGCGATCAACACCACGACGACCTCTCCTCGTGTCGAAACCCCCGGTTTTCACGCGACGAAAACCGCGGTTTTCGACACGACGTTCGTTGCGGGTTTTGACAGTGCGCGGGTTGTCGGGTCAGAGCTCGGGCTGGGTGTGATGCATCAGGGGATGCGGGCGACGGCGCCGTAGCCGAGGGGAGCGGCGACGTCGGAGGCCTCCGAGGGGTCGTCGCTGCGCCACTCGGGTAGGTGACCAGGCCGGGTTCGACGAGCGTCAGGCCCTCGAACCAGGGCAGGATCTCGGCGTGATCGCGCGGGTAGACCGGCTCGCCGGCGTCGGCGTAGGCCGCGCGCGCGTCGGCGCCCTCGGCGATCTGGTGCGTGTGTTGCCGGCGGTGGGGATGCCCGATCCCAGGTCGAGGAACTGCCGGACGCCCTGGTCGAGGCAGTGCTGCACGACGCGGCGCAGGAAGTTGCGGTTCAGCCTGGTCATGTTCGGCACGCTCGGAGCGATGGCCTTGACCTGCTCGGCGAACTCCCGGTCGGCGGCGAAGTTGCTGTGCCCGCCCGGGAAGTAGTCGTAGGCGCGGGCGGCACTCGGCTGAGTCGTGTCCAGAGACATCCCGGGACGCTCCCACGAGGACGGGCCAGCAGGCCAGCCCACGAATCGCCACTAGGGTGAGGAACGGACGGCATCGGAGGTGGAGGCGCGCATGGCCGGGACGACGCTCGACGAGCTGATGGCGGAGCTGGCGGGGCTCGACGACCCGAAGCGGCGCGAGGTCAACGCCCGGCACGGGGACGACCACGGCGTGAACCTCTCCGAGCTGCGCGCGATCGCCAAGCGCCTCAAGACCCAGCACGACCTGGCCCTCCGGTTGTGGGCCACCGGCGACACCGCGGCCAAGCTCCTGGCCCTGCTGATCTGCCGTCCGAAGTCCTTCGAGCGCGACGAGCTGGACGCGATGCTGCGCCAGGCCGGCAGCGTCAAGGCGCAGGATTGGCTCATCAGCTACGCGGTGAAGAAGAACCCGCACGTCGAGGACCTGCGCTTGACCTGGCTCGACGACCCCGATCCGGTGGTCGCCGCCGCGGGTTGGGCGCTCACCGCCGAGCGAGTGGTGAAGAGGCCCGACGGCCTGGACCTGTCCGGTCTGCTCGACACGATCGAAGCCGAGATGAAGGACGCCCCGGAACGCCTCCAGTGGCAGATGAACACCTGCCTCGCCCAGATCGGCATCGCTCACCCCGACCACCGCGCCCGCGCCCTCGACATCGGCGAACGCCTCCGAGTCCTGGAGGACTACCCGACGTCGAAGGGCTGCACCTCCCCGTACGCGCCGACCTGGATCACCGAGATCGTCCGCCGCGACGAACCATAACTGTCGAGTGTTGACAACCGCTTGGCCCCCGATCACCACCGGCTCTGATCTTGACCTCCAGCGCGCTGGAGGTTCGACACTCGACGAGCCCGGCGTCGTCCGGCCGTCCCGCTCCGACCGGTCGACGGCGCCGGGCGACCCCTCAGCGGCACCTCCCCACCGCGGCGTAGCAGGCGGACCGCTCCGGGTGCTCGCCCGGCGGAACCTCGGGCCGCCACTCCACGGTGAACACCACCCCCGGCTCGACCAGGTCGAAGTCGCCCAGCAGCGCCTCGACCTCGCTTCGGCCGCGCAGCGTCATGGGGTTGCGGCTGTCGTCGAAGAACGGGGCCGCAGCGCGCATCTCGGGCAGATCGCTGGTCAGGTGCGAGGCGATGAAGTACGAACCCGGCGCCATGCGGGCCCGGTAGTCGCGCAGCAGGTGCTGCGGGTCCGACGCGTCGTTGACGTAGTGGAGCATGCCGACCATCAGCACCGCGATGGGCTGGTCGAAGTCGAGCAGCCGCAAGGCATCCGGGTGTTCCAGGATCCGGTGCGGCGCCCGGATGTCCTCGTGCAGGAACGCGGTGTTCGGATCGTCGGCGAGCATGCTGCGCGCGTGGGTGACGGCGACCGGGTCGTGGTCGACGTAGACGACGCGGGATTCGGGAGCGATGTCCTGGGCGACCTCGTGCACGTTGCCGACGGTGGGGATGCCCGAGCCGAGGTCCAGGAACTGCCGCACCCCTCGGTCCAGGCAGAACCGCAGCGCCCGGTGCAGGAACGCGCGGTTGGCCCGCGCGGCGTCGTTGAGGTGCGGGAACACCTCCAGCGCGGCGTCCTGCGCCCGCCGGTCGGTTTCGAAGTTGTGCGCGCCGCCGAGGGCGTAGTCGTAGATCCGCGCCACGCTCGGCTGGTTCCAGTCGATCTGCGAAGGAACCCAGTCCGGAACTCCCGCCACCGCTTCTCTCCTCGCCACGACTGCCGTTCGAGCAGCGGAGTATGGCACGCCGGCTGGTGCCGGGACCACGGTTCAGCGGTCGACGATCGCGGTGACGATCAGCCCGTCCTCGGCCAGCCAGCGGCCGTCGAACGAGGCCAGCGGCCTGCCCCGGGCGTCGTGGCCCTGCTTGAGGAGGCGGGCGTGGAAGGTGCCGTCCGGGGAGAGGGTGAGCTCGGCTTCCTCGAAGTCGAGCCACTCGCGGGTCAGCGGGAACCACGACTTGTAGACGGATTCCTTGGCGCTGAACAGGATCCGATCCCAGTGCGTCCCGCCCGGCAGACCCGAGAGCATGGTTCGCTCGGCCGGCAGCGACACCGCGTCGAGGACTCCGTCCGGCAGCGGCTCGTGCGGTTCGGCGTCGATGCCGATCGTGCGCACGTCCTTGTCCCAGGCGACCACGGCGGCCCGGTAGCCCGCGCAGTGCGTCATGCTGCCCACCACCCCCGGCGGCCAGCCCGGAGCACCGCGCTCACCCGGCAGGAGCGGGCCGACGGGTGCGCCGATCTCGGCCAGGGCGGTGCGGGCGCAGTGGCGGACCGTGGTGAACTCGCGACGCCGCTTGTCGACCGCGCGGGCGACCACCGCGGTCTCCTCGGCGAACAGCCGCGCCTCCGGCGGGTCGGCGAACAGCTCGTGCCGCGCGAGGTCGTCGGGCAGGACGTGTTCGAGCATCACGACTCCTCCGGGAACACGCGGCGCAAGAGTTCGTCGGGCAGGCCCCGCCGCTTCCACTCGCGCGGGTAGCCGATCGAGACCTCCTGGAAGCGGACGCCGTCGTGGAAGGTCGTGCGCGGGATGTGCAGGTGGCCGTAGATGACGGCGGCGGCGCGGTGGCGCAGGTGCCAGTCGGCGGTCCCGGTGGTGCCGCACCACTGCGCGAACTGCGGGTACCACAGCACGTCGGTGGGCCGGCGGACCAGCGGGTAGTGGTTGACCAGCACCGTCGGCAGGTCCGGGTCGCAGTCGGCGAGCCGCTTCTCGCTGTGGTCCAGGCGCGCCCGGCACCACGCGTCCCGGCTGGGGTAGGGGTCCGGGTGCAGCAGGAACTCGTCGGTGCACACCACCCCGGAGTCGTGCGCCACCGCCAGGGCCTCCTCCTTGGTGGAGGTGCCCGCGGGGCGGAAGGTGTAGTCGTAGCCCACGAACAGCGGCGCGATCGTGACCGGCCCGCCCCGGCCGGTCCACACCGGGAAGTCGTCCTCGGGCGTGACGACGCCGAGCTCGCGGCAGCGCCGCACCAGTTCGAGGTAGCGCGCCTCGCCGCGCAGCTGCAGCGGATCCTGCTTCGGCGTCCACAGCTCGTGGTTGCCGGGAACCCACACGACCTTCTCGAAGCGCCCGGCCAGCATCTCCAGGGTCCGGGTGATGTCGTCGGACATCTCCCCGACGTCCCCGGCGACCAGCAACCAGTCGTGATCCGAACCGGGCCGGAGCTCGCGCGCAATGTCCTTGTTCTCGCCCGCAGCGACGTGCAGATCGCTGACGGCCAGCAGTTCACCAGAACCCATGATCTCCCAACCCTACCCACCCAGAACCAGCACACCACCAGCGTTGATGTGCTACGGGTGCCCCGGCTCCGGTGTTGTGGGCCGTTGCCAGCGGACAGTTTTTCCTCGAATCACCCATGATCAATGTCCGTTATGCCCGGTCAATTCGAGGAAAAACCGTCCCCTGGTGCGGAGCGCTCGGCTGCGGCCGGTGGTGCGGTGGTGATCGACGCCCCACTGTGGACCGCGGGGCGGGGTTGCGGTGATAACGTTCGCGCGGCTAACGAGTGGTCCGTCGGGGCGGGTGCGGAGGTTCGGACGGGAGTGGAGGTGAGGTGGTGAGTTCTCGGGTCGCGCTGTACGTCGGGGGGCTTCTGGGTCCCTTCGGGGGCGGGATCGTGGCCGCGATGCTGCCCGAGCTCGGGGCCGACTACGACGTCTCACCGGGCCTCGCCGCGAGCACGACCACCACCTACCTGCTGCCGTTCGCGCTGGTCATGCTCGTCTCCGGCAGCCTCGGCGAGCGGTGGGGCAGCAGCCGCACGATCCGGGCCGCCTACATCGGCTACGCCGTGGTGGCGGTGCTGGGAGCCGTGGCGCCCTGGTTCTGGCTGTTCCAGCTCACCCGCGTGCTGCAGGGCGTGGCCAACGCCTTCACCACGCCGCTGCTGCTGGCCAAGATCGCCGCGGGCACGCCGCAGCACCGGCTGGGCCGGGCGATGGGTGCCTACGGGGCGATGCAGGCCATCGGCCAGACCACCGCGCCGCTGATCGGCGGCCTCGCGGCCGAGAGCTCCTGGCAGCTCTCCTTCGTCGGCGTCGCGGTCGTCGCGGCGCTGCTGGCGGTCAGCCCGCTGCCGCCCGATTCCGGGCCCGCGGGTGAGCGCGAGCCGGGATTGCTGCGCGATGCCTGGACGCCGATCGTGCTGCTCAGCGGTGGGGTCGCGGGCGTCGCCTGGATGGCCTCGGCGGGCCTGCCGTTCCTGGTGTCCTTCCGCCTCGACGACGCCTTCGCGCTCAGCCCCGGCGCCCGGGGGCTCGCGCTGACCGCCTACGGCATCGCCGGGGTGCTCGCCGCCCGGCTCACCGGCGGCGCCGTCGACCGCTTCGGCGTGCGGGCCACGCTGATCACCGGCGTGCTCAGCGCCGCGATCGCCGTGACCGCCATCGGACTGGTCGAGTGGCTGCCGGTGGTCGTGCTCGCCTGGGCGCTGGCGGGGGTGTGCGGCCAGCTGATCCTGGTGGCCGTGAACGCCACCGTGCTCGGCGGTGTCGGAGGTGGTGGGGCGATCTCGGTGGTCACCGCGTGGCGGTTCCTCGGGATGTCGGCCTCGCCGGCGGTGTTCACCGCGCTCTACCGGCAGGACGCGGGGCTGGGGTTCGGCCTGGCGGGCCTGCTGCTGGCACTTTTGATTCCCGTTGTTTCCATTTGGTGGCCCCGGACCCGACGATCCGCGAGCTGAATCGTCGCAGCTCGTCGTGGATTTCCGACGTCGAGACGATCATTTCCCGCCATCTCTTCACCAGATTTGCGTCACCCAATGGTGATCCCTTCTGTGGCACGCTTCCCCCGTCTCGACCACGGGGAGAGGGAGCCATGAAGATCACCCGCTGGAAACCCGTCACGCTGTTATGCGGCGCGGTCCTGGTGGCCGCGCCGACCGCCGCCGTCGCGGTCGCCTCGCCGGCGCAGCCCAGTGCCGAGGACTACTACCAGGACGCGATCGGCAAGACCGGCCCCGAGCTGGAGGCCGCGCTGCACGGCATCATCAGCAACGGCGTCACCACGCTCGACTACGACGGCGTCTGGGACGCCCTCAAGGTCACCGACCAGGACCCGGCCAACCCGGCCAACGTCATCCTGCTCTACACCGGCCGCTCGCAGGCCGCGGACACCAACGGCGGCGACGCCGACCAGTGGAACCGCGAGCACGTCTGGGCCAAGTCCCACGGCGACTTCGACACCGTTCCCGGCCCGGGCACCGACGTGCACCACCTGCGCCCCACCGACGTGTCGGTCAACGCCGACCGCGGCAACAAGGACTTCGACATGGGCGGCACCGAGTCCGAGGAGGCGCCGGGCAACTTCACCGACGACGACTCGTGGGAGCCCCGCGACGCCGTCAAGGGCGACGTCGCCCGCATGATCTTCTACATGTCGGTGCGCTACGAGGGCACCGACGGGTTCGCCGACCTGGAGGTCAACGACCAGGTCGGCAACGGCAGCAACCCCAACATCGGCAAGCTCTCGGTCCTCAAGCAGTGGAACGAGCAGGACCCGCCGGACGACTTCGAGAAGCACCGCAACGAGGTCATCTTCACCGACATCCAGCACAACCGGAACCCGTTCGTCGACCACCCGGAGTGGGTCGAGGAGATCTGGTGAGGTTTTCGGACTCCGCTGGCTGGTTTGCTTAGCGGTGCAGGTAGGGGAACCTCAGACGTCCTCTGGCTCCGGGATCCGAGACTGATGTATGCCAATACACGGCGTGTCGGCTGTCCTCACCAGAGAACGTCTGAGAACCCCCGGCGGTGCCGGTTGCTCAGGTGGTGCAAGGAGAAAGCGACTCCGTCGCTTGGCTGCGCTGCTCGGGCCGGTTGACGTTCAGCCCGGGACGACGCCGTCTGCGACGAGTCCCGCGTAGATCGCTTCGCTGACGACCTGCAGCGAGGACATGGGCCGGATCATCACCGTGAAGGTGCTGATCCGGTCTTCTGCGTCGAGGTGGACGAGGTCGATGCCCTCGACCTGCTTTCCGTTGACCACCGTGCGGAAGTGCAGCACGTGCGCCTCGGTCTCGTCCCCGGCGGGTGTCCGGCCGCGACCGGGGAACTCGCCGACGTAGCGGAAGTCCTCGAAAGTCCGCTGCAGCACCCGGAACAGCGCGCGCACGGTGTCGATGCCCTCGAACGGCGTGAACTTCACCGGGCTGAAGAACCGGATGTCGTCGGTGAACTCGTTCACGGCGGCGTCGAAGTCGCCCGCCTCGATGGCGGCGCGGAAGCGGTCTGCGGCGTTCATGTCCTCATCCCCGTTGGTCGTCGTCGAGCGCTCGGATCGCGTCCTCGCACCACTCCAGCAAGGCCTGCTCGGTGCGGATCCCACCGCGCAGCACCAGGTGCTGGTGCAGCGCCTGCCCGGTGAGCTTCGCGGGATCGCCGAAGTCGCGGCGCTCGATCTCGCGGTACAGCGACAGCCGCTGGACGTGCAGGTCGCGCTGCCGGGCGAACTCGTCGCGCACCTTGGCGACGTCGCCGAACGACGCACCGCGCAGCTTGACCGTCAGGTCGTTGCGGGTGGCGGCCGGTTCGGCGATCCAGCGCCGCAGCTCCTCGGCCCCGGCGTCGCTGACCCGGTAGACCTTCTTGTCCGGCCGCTTGAGCTGGGCGACCTGGTCGCAGTCGACCCAGCCGAGCTCGACCATGCGCTTGAGGCTGCGGTAGATCTGCTGGTGGCTGGCCGCCCAGAAGTACCCGATCGACTTGTCGAACCGGCGCGCGAGCTCGTAGCCCGAACCCGCGCGTTCCCGCAGCGACACCAGGATCGCGTACTCCAGAGACACCGGCGGTCTTCCTCCCAGTAGGGGGCGTCCTCTCAGCCCGCGATGAGCTTCCCGAGCCGGTTCCGGACGAGTTCGCCGGATTCGGCGACGATCCGGTCGACCAGCTCGGCCACGGTCGGCACGTCGTTGATCAACCCCTGGACCATACCGACGCTCCACACGCCCAGCTCGGTGTCGCCTTGCTCGTAGACCTGACGACCGCGCGCCCCGGCCACCAGCTCGCGGATGTCCTCGAACTGCGCGCCGTCGTCGAGCTTGGCGACGACCTCGCGGCTCACGGAGTTGCTGGCCACCCGCGCGGTGTTGCGCAGCGGCCGGAAGATCAGCTCGGTGTCGCGCTCACCGGCCTCGGTGATGCGCTTCTTGACCTCGTCGTGGATCGGGGACTCCTGGGTGCACATGAACCGGGTGCCCATGTTCACGCCGTCCGCGCCGAGGCTCAGCGCGGCGACCAGGCCGCGCGCGTCGGCGAAACCGCCGGAGGCGATGATCGGGATGTCGAGCTCGTCGGCGGCCCGGGGGATGAGCACCAGGCCCGGGATGTCGTCCTCGCCGGGGTGCCCGGCGCACTCGAAGCCGTCGATGCTGACCCCGTCCACGCCGAGCTGCTGGGCCTTGAGCGCGTGCCGGACGCTGGTGCACTTGTGCAGGACCTTGATCCCGGCGGGCTTGAACGCGGCGACCTGATCGGCGGGGTTGGACCCGGCGGTCTCCACGACGGTGATGCCGGACTCGATGATCGCCTGCCGGTACTCGGCGTAGGGCGGGGGAGTGATCGAGGGCAGGATCGTCAGGTTCACGCCGAAGGGCTTGTCGGTGAGCTCGCGGCAGCGCGCGATCTCCTCGACCAGGTCCTCGGGCGTGGGCTGGGTCAGGGCGGTGATCATGCCCAGCGCGCCGGCGTTGGCCACCGCGGCCACCAGCTCGGCGCGGCCGACCCACTGCATGCCGCCTTGCACGATGGGGTGCTCGACGCCGAACTCCTCGGTGAACCTGGTTCGCAGCACGCTGCTCACTGCCCTTCTCAACTCGAACCGCTCCAACCGGACCGGACGCTACTATGCACCGAGTTGCAATGCAACGAGTTGCATAGGGTGCGACGAGAACGCCCCCGGCCGCGAGACCGGGGGCGCGGGATCAGAAGTTCACGTAACCGCCGTCGACGGTCAGCGCGTCCGCCGTGTGGAACGCGCTCGCCGGGCTGGCCAGGTAGACCGCCAGCGCGCCGAAATCGTCCGGCCTGCCCCACCGGCCGACCGGCATCCGCGGCAGCACCTTGCGCTGGAACCCCTCCGACTCCAGCATCGGATCCGCCAGCGGGGTGCTCACCCAGCCCGGCAGGACCGCGTTGGCGCGGATCCCGTGCCGGGCGAGCTCGATCGCGATCGACTTGATCATCGACACCAGCGCGCCCTTGCTCGCCGCGTAGGCCTGCCCGCGCGGCTGGCCCTGCCGGGCCGCCAGGCTGGAGGTGCCCACCAGGCTGCCGCCCTCGCCCTGGGCCACCATCTGCTTCGCCGCCGCCCGCAGCGTCAGGAACGCCCCGTCCAGGTCCACCCGCGTGACCCGGCGGAACTCGCTCAGATCGGTCTCCAGGAAACGACTCCCGCCCCCGCCGATCCCGGCGTTGGCGAAGCAGGAGTCCAGCCGCCCGAACTCCTCGACCGTGCGGGCCATCGCGGCCTCGACCTGCTCCTCGTCGCCGACGTCGCAGCGCACGGCGAGCACCTTCCCGCCGTGCTTGTCCAGCTCGCGCGCCGCCTTCTCGTTGCGCTCGGCGTTGGTGCCCCACACGCACACCCCGGCACCGGCCGCCGCCATCGCGTCGGCCATCGCCAGACCGATGCCCGAGTTGCCGCCGGTGACCAGGGCGACGTGCCCGGTCAGGTCGAAAGGATTGGCCTCGTTGCTCACGTGAGTGCTGCCTCCCGGTCGTGACTACTTGCGGTACTCGGCGCGCAGGGTCGTCTTGAGGACCTTGCCGCTGGGGTTGCGGGGGAGCTGCTCGACCAGCCGCACCTGCCGGGGCCGCTTGTAGCCGGCCAGCCGCGCGCGGCACCAGGTCTCGATGTCGTCCTCGGTCGGCGGATCGGCCGGGTCGCGCGGGGCGATCACCGCCAGCGGCGTCTCGCCCCAGCGCTGGTCCGGCACCCCGATCAGCGCCACCTCGCCGACCTTCGGGTGCCCCGACAGGGCTTCCTCGACCTCGGCGCAGTAGATGTTCTCGCCGCCGGAGATGATCATGTCCTTCTTGCGGTCGACCACGTAGATGTAGCCGTCGTCGTCCTGGCGCACCAGGTCACCGGAGTGGAACCAGCCGCCGCGGAAGGCCTCCGCGGTCTCCTCCGGCTTGTTCCAGTACTCCCGCATCACCGTCGGCCCCCGGTAGACGATCTCGCCCACCTCGCCGCGCGGCACGTCGTTCATCTCGTCGTCGACGATGCGCACCTCGACGTTGATCATCGGTGTGCCCACCGAACCGATCTTGCGCAGCGCGTCCTCGGCCCGCAGCGCCGTGGTCACCGGCGAGCACTCGGTCTGGCCGAACACCGTGCTCAGCTCCGCCTGCGGGAACGTCTCCATGATCTGGCGCAGCAGCGTCGTCGACGCCGGCGCCGCGCCCCAGCTAATCCGCCGCAGCGCCGAGAGGTCGCGCTCGCCGATGTCCGGCAGCGAGCAGATCGCCTGCCACTGAGCCGGGACGAAGAAGCAGCCCGAGATCCGCTCCCGCTCCAGCATCTCGACCGTCTCGCGCGGGTCGAACCGGCCCGACGACGACAGCACGATCCGCCCGCCGCGCAGCAGCGGCCCCAACATGCCCGACACCCCGGCGATGTGGAACAGCGGCACGCCCACCAGGTACACGCGGTCGTCCTCCGAGACCCCGTTGTGCACCAGCAGGCTGAAGGTGTGCATCAGCAGGTTGTGGTGCGTCAGCACCGCGCCCTTGGGGCGGCCGGTCGTGCCCGAGGTGTACATGATGAACGCGGGCGACTCCTGGTCCACGTCCAGCTCGTCGTGCTCGGCCGAGGCCGTCGCCAGCGCCTCCTCGAACTCCACCGACCCCGGACCCGCGTCGCCACCGCCGATGACCAGCGCGGACTTCGCGTCCGGGGCCTGCTCGCGGGCCTTGGCCACGGTGTCGGCCAGCGCCGTGTCGGTGATCACCGCGGCCGCCCCGCTGTCGTTGAGGTGGTAGGCGATCTCGTCGGCGACCAGCCGGAAGTTGATCGGCACGCAGATCGCGCCGATCCGCGAACCGGCCACGTAGGACTCGATGGTCTCCAGGTGGTTGAGCGTGGCCACCGCGTAGCGGTCGCCCGGGCGCACGCCCCGGTCGCGCAGGGCGTTGGCCAGGCGAGTCACGCGCTCGTCGAACTCGGCGTAGCTGCGGGAGACCTCGCCGTGCCGCAGCGCGATCTCGTCGGGAATCTTGCGGGCATGGCGCGCGATCTGATCGCTGATCGTCATGCCCTTGCCGGGCAGTGCGGACATCGTCACCTCGCCGTTGAGGGTGGATGGGCCGGTGAGGGGGTTGGGCCGATGAGCGTTGATGGGCCGTGGTCGGGCTCACTCATCCTGCGGTCCGGGACGGGGGCGGTCAAGGCGAAGTTTGTTCGGTTCGTCGTCGGCGAGGTAACCAACTTCACCTCGTGCGCAGGGGTTTCGGCGCTCCCGCCGGTTCCGGGCCCGATCTCCGCCGTGCGAGGCTGATCGGCGGAAGTGGTCCGAGCCAATGCCGCGCCGAGCCGAGGTCGCGGCGGGCCGAGGTCGCGCCGGGGGAGTCAGCGGAGAGTGACCGTCACCGACAAGCCGTTCGAGCTGAAAACCGTTGCCCTGGCCGCTTTCGGGCCCACCCTGCTGTTCGCCACCGGCGAGGGCGCGATCCTGCCGATGATCCCGCTGATCGCCGCCGACCAGGGCGCCGGGCTCGGCGCGCTCGGGCTCATCGCCGCCATGATCATGGTGGGCGAGCTCGTCGGCGACCTGCCGAGCGGAGCGCTGGTGCAGCGGCTCGGCGAGCGCACCGCGATGATCGTCGCCTCGCTGGTGTCGGTCGCGGGACTGCTCGGCTGCTACCTCTCCACCAACCCCTGGGTGCTGGGCGCCTGCGTGTTCGTCGTCGGCCTGTCCACCGCCGTGTTCGCGCTGGCCCGGCACGCGTTCATCACCACCAGCGTGCCGCTGCGCTACCGCGCCCGGGCGCTGAGCGTGCTCGGCGGGCTCTTCCGCGCCGGCTACTTCATCGGCCCGTTCGTCAGCTCGCTGGTGCTGGTGCTCAGCCCCGAGAAGCGCTCGGTGTTCCTGGTGCACGTCGGCTTCGCGCTGGCCGCGCTCGTGCTGCTGCTGTGCACCGGCGACCTCGGAGGCGCCGACGAGGGCGAGCGGCGCGAGAGCCGCGACGGACTGCTGCCCACCATGAGCCGCCATCGCGGCGTGCTGCTGCGGATGGGTTCCTGCGCCGCGCTGCTCGGCGGCCTGCGCGCCTCGCGCAACGTCGTGCTCCCGCTGGTCGCGGTCGCCGCAGGGCTCCCGGCCTCGACCACGGCGCTGATCATCGGCATCGCCGGGGGCATCGACTTCGCGCTGTCCTACACCTCCGGGCAGATCATGGACCGCTGGGGACGGCTGTGGGCGGCGGTGCCGTCGATGACCGGGCTGGCCATCGGCCACGCGCTGCTGTTCGCCGTCACCGACGTGCCCACCTTCGCCGCCGTCGCGATCCTGCTCGGGCTGGCCAACGGCACCAGCAGCGGCATCCTGATGACCCTCGGCGCCGACCTCGCCCCGCAGTCCGGGCCCGCGCCGTTCCTCGGCGCCTGGCGCTTCACCGGCGACTTCGGCCAGGCCGCCGGACCGCTGATCATCTCCGGGCTCACCGCCCTGGCCGGGGTCGGACTCGCCGGGGCCGGGATGGGCGTCCTCGGCCTCCTCGGCGCCGGTCTGCTGCTGCGGTACACGCCGCGCTACGTGCCGCGCCGACCCGCGATGCGCTGAACGGGTGATCGTTAGCTGGGACACATGGCCCGCGTGGTGGAGTGATCGCTGGGCACACCGGATGATCGAATTGGTCGAACACCTCGCCGAGAAGGGGGAGTCGGGTGTCGGCTAAGAAGAAGCCCGTGTGGATGACGGTCGTCGCTGCGATCGCGCTGGGAGCGATGTGGCTGGTCTTCGAATCGGGACTGCTCGATTCGAAGGTCAGCGCGTCCTCCGGCCCGGCCGGTGACCAGCTCGCGCAGCTGAAGGTCGCCCCGGCGGGCTCGATGACCGGGTACTCGCGGGAGAAGTTCAAGCACTGGATCCCGCAGCCGGACGCCGGGAAGAACTGCAACACGCGCGAGGCCGTGCTGGCCCGCGACGGGCAGGGCGTCAAGTCCAACAACGCCTGCGAGGTCACCTCCGGCTCGTGGACCAGCCTCTACACCGGGGAGAAGGTCAGCGACGCCAAGGGCGTCGACATCGACCACATGGTTCCGCTGGCCAACGCCTGGCGCAGCGGCGCGAACAAGTGGGACGACGCCAAGCGCCAGCAGTTCGCCAACGACATGAGCCTGCCGCAGCTGGTCGCCGTGGACTCCAGCTCCAACCGCAGCAAGGGCGACCAGGACCCGTCGACCTGGAAGCCCACCGCGCAGGGACAGTGGTGCGTCTACGCCACCGACTGGATCGAGGTCAAGAACAGCTACGCCCTCACCGTCACCGACGCGGAGAAGAAGGCCCTCGCCGAGATGCTCGCCACCTGCAAGTGACCGGTGGGGGTCACGCGAGGTGGTGGGGTGGGGAAGTTTTCATGAAAACTTCCCCACCCACATGATCACCCGCCCAGGGCCTGCTTCGCGCCCGGGTGCATGGGCACCGGGTCGGTCTTGGTCGCGTCGTCCCGGTTGATGAGCTTCGCCGAGGGGTGGACGGCCTCCAGGTCGGCCTTCTTGTCGAACACCAGCCTGGTCACCGCGCAGGCGTTGTTGGCCGGGAAGTCGTCCCGCACCACCAGCAGGTTCGGCACCTGCACCGTCGGGACGTCGGCGGCCTGGCCGTAGGTCGCCGCCGGGATCGTGCCCTGCTCGTAGACGTCGCTGATCTTGTTCAGCTCCGGCAGCTGCGGGGTGACGTCGACGAACTTCACCGCCCCGCCCAGCGTCGTGGTCAGATCCGTGATCTCCGGGGTCGGGAGCCCGCCGGACCAGAACAGCCCGTCGAGGGTGCCCGACTTCATCCCGTCCACCGACTTGCTCAGCGACAGCCGCTGCGCCTGCACGTCGGCCGCCGGATCCAGGCCCGCCGTCTGCAGCAGCCGGTTCGCGATGACCTCGGTGCCCGACTTCGGCGAGCCCGTCGAGATCCGCTTGCCGCGCATGTCCGCCACGCTGTTGATCCCGGAATCGGCCTTGACCACCACGTGCGTGGAGTTCGGGTAGATCCGGCTCAACGCCTGGATCGACTGCGGCTTGCCGTCGAAGGCGTCCTTGCCCGCGACCGCGTCGGCCGCGGTGTCGGCCAGCGTGAACGCGATGTCGTAGTCGCCGGCCACCAGCTGCTGGATGTTCTGCACCGACGCACCCGTCTCGGCCGCCGTCGCCCGCAGCTTGCTGTTCTGGCTGATCACCTGCGCCAGACCGCCGCCCAGCACGTAGTAGACCCCGCCGGTGTTGCCGGTGGCGATCGTCAGCCGCCCGTCACCGGCCTCGCACGACGTCGCCTGCCCGGCGGCGGGTTCCTGCACCTGCTTGCCGCCGCAGCCGGTGAGCACCAGCGTCGCGGCGGCCGCGGTCGCCAGCAGTGTCCTAATCCGCATCGAGTTCCTCCTTGAACTGCGACTCCGTGAACCGGGCCTTGCGCCGGAACGCCAGCTGAGCCACCAAGCCCAGCGCGCAGAAACCGAGACCCACCGCCACCACCGGGGGTTCGAGGTAGAGCAGGCACAGAGCGCCCGGTGCGAACAGCAGCCGCACCGGGACCGGCACCGGGCCGAACAGCCAGCCGCCGGTGACCACGCTCAGCGCGCCCACCGCCACGACCGAGGCCGCCAGCACCCACAGCACCGTCACGGCGTCGGTCTGCAGCAGCAGCGCCGCGCCGTTGTCGGTGAGCACGAACGCGATCGGCACCAGGAACGCGGGCAGCGTGTACTTCCAGGCCTGCATCATCGTGGGGATCACCCGGCCGCCGGTGATCGCCGCGGCGGCCACCGCCGCCAGCGCCGTCGGCGGCGTCACCTCGGACAGGACCGCGTAGTAGAAGATGAACATCGCCCGCTCGGCGTCGGCCACGCCGAGCTCGCCCAGCGCCGGGCCGATCACCACCCAGGCGATGATGAACGAGGCCGTCACCGGCACCGCCAGGCCCAGCACGCCCACGGCCAGAGCCGAGAACACCACCGTGAGCACCAGGATCACCGTCGGGTTCTGCGAGATCGCGTTGGCCGCCTGCACCAGCGCGTCGGCCAGCTCCTGACCGAGGCCCGTCTTGGTGATCGTCGAGGTGATGATGCCCGCGGCCGCGCACACCGCCACCACCGGCAGCGCCCCGCGCACCCCGATCGACAGCGCGTCGACCATTCCGCGCGCCCAGTCCAGCACCGCCCGCCCGGGGCCGTCGGTGGCCCGCACCAGGTTCGACACCAGCGCGAACAGCGCCGCCACCCCGGTGGCGTAGACGACCGCGGCGAACGGCGGGATGTTCAGCGCCAGGAACACCACGATGATCGCCAGCGACAGGAAGTGATAACCCCCGCGCAGCAGCAGCTTCCACGCGCTGCCGCGCTCGATGTCGACGGCCTCGGCGCCGAAGCGCCGCGCGTCGGCCTCCACCGAGAACACGATGCCCAGGTAGTACAGCAGCGTCGGCACGCACGCCCAGATCAGCACCGTCAGGTACGAGGTCTGCAGGTACTCGGCGATGATGAACGCCGCCGCGCCCAGCGTCGGCGGCGACAGGATCGCCCCGATGCCCGAGGCCGCCAGCAGACCGCCGGCGTTCTCCTGCGGGTAGCCCGCGCGGCGCAGGATCGGCCAGGTGATCGAGCCCAGGCTCACCGCCGTCGCCGTCCCCGACCCGGACACGGTGCCCAGCAGGAAGCCCGACAGCACCGCGGTGCGGCCGGGAGCGGTGCGGGAGCGCTTGAACGCGGCGAAGGAGAAGTCCACGAAGAACTGCCCGGCGCCCGAAGCCGACAGCACCGCGCCGTAGAGCGTGAACAGCACGATGTAGCTCGCCGCGACGTCCAGGGGAGTGCCGTAGAAACCGCTGGCGTCGTTGTACAGCGCGTTGATGATCTGGCCGAAGTCCACCCCGGCGTGCGCGATTCCCCAGTTCTGTGGCAGGAAACCGCCGTAGTAGGCGAAGGCCACGAACGCCGCGCAGATCACCGGCAGGATCCAGCCCGTGGTGCGCCGCGTCGCCTCCAGCACCAGCAGCAACAGCAGCGAGCCCGCCACCACGTCCAAGGTGGACAGGCCGCCCTGCCGGTCGAGGAACGCGTCGAAACCGCCGGAGAGCGGCAGCACCGGGTAGAACCCCACCAGCAGCGTCAGCGCCGACAGCACCCAGTCGTACCAGGCGGGATCGTCGCGCTCACCGGCTCCGCGCCTGCCACCGGGCCGGTAGGACAGGAACACCAGCGGCAGCGTGCATCCCAGGAAGATGACCAGGTAGAACTGGTTGCCCTTGGTCAGCGGGAAGAACACCTGCCGCAGCACCAGCAGCGCCACCGCCAGGGCCACCAGGTACACCAGCAGCTCCGGCCTCCGGGAGAGCCGCCGCGCCGGTTTCTCCTCGTCGTGGGTCGCGGCGATCTCGCCGGCGTCGTCGGTCTCGTCGGGAAGTCGTTCGTGCTCAGGCCGCGTCGCCCGGCTCATCCTTCGCCCTTTCGGCCCGTGGTTCCGAGGCGGGTTGCGACCGAGGTCACCTCCCGGAGGGCACAGGATGCTCGGGCGAACGGGGGAAGTCCAGAGCCCGACTCGCCCGGTTTCACGCGCTACGAAGACGTGACAGGACTTCTATGCTGGGCCGCATGGCGAAGTACTTCGACGTGCATCCGGACAACCCGCAGCCGCGCTCGATCGGGCAGGTGGTGGACATCCTCCGGGAGGACGGACTGATCGCCTACCCCACGGACTCCTGCTTCGCGCTGGGCGCTCAGCTGGGCAACAAGGACGGCATGGACCGGATCCGCGCGATCCGGCACCTCGACGACCGGCACCACTTCACGCTGGTGTGCCAGAACTTCGCGCAGCTCGGCCAGTTCGTCATCATCAACAACGCCGTGTTCCGCGCGATCAAGGCCTCCACGCCGGGCAGCTACACCTTCATCCTGCCCGCCACCAAGGAGGTTCCACGTCGGCTGCTGCACCCCAAGAAGAAGACGGTCGGCGTCCGCATCCCCGACCACGTGGCCGCGCAGGCGCTGCTGGCGGAGCTGGGGGAGCCGATGCTGTCGAGCACCCTGCTGCTGCCCGGCGAGGAGGAGCCGATGACGCAGGGCTGGCAGATCAAGGACGAATTGGACCACCAGCTCGACGCGGTCATCGACTCCGGCGACTGCGGCGTCGAACCCACCACGGTCATCGACTTCTCCACCGACGAGCCGGAGATCGTGCGCGTCGGCGCCGGCGACCCGTCCCGCTTCGAGTGATCAGGCGCTGAAGCGCTCGGCCGCCGGGAGCCGGATTCCCCTGGCCTCCAGGCGCGGCAGCACCTCGGCGACGAAGTCCTCCAGTTCGCCGAGGTAGTCCAGGAACGCCAGCGACATCCCCGACAGGCCCGCCTTCGCGTAGCGCTCGATCTCGTCGGCCACCTCCTGCGGGGTGCCGATGAGCGGGCAGGTCCCGTGCCCCGCGGCGAAGCGGGTGCGCAGGGTGTCCATGATGTCGTTGGCGAAGGACCGGGCGTACATGCCCTGCAACCGCATCAGCTCGTCGACGGCCTCCCGGTCGGCGTTCTCCTCGGCGTAGTGCCGCAGGAACTCCTCGGCCTCGGCCCGCGTCCGGCGGCACACCACGAACGCGGGTGCCATCACCCCGACGTCGCGGCCGCAGCGGGTGCGGGCGTCGGCGCGCAGCTCGGCGACGACCTGGGCGCCGTGGTCCGGGTCGCTCAGCGCGGTGAACACGAAGTCGGCGTTGCGCGCGGCGAACGCGCGGCCCTGCGGGCTGGACCCGGCGTTGAGCAGCGGCAGCGCCCCGTTGATCGGCTTGGGGGCGGCCTCGACGCCCCTGAGGTCGAAGAACCGGCCGGGCAGGTCGAACCGCCCCTCGCGGGTCCACAGCGCGTGCACGTGGTCCCACCACTCCTGGGCCAGCGCGTACCGGTCGTCGTGGGACTCGGGCAGCTCCAGGCCCATCGCCCGGTACTCGGGCTCGTTCCAGCCCGCGACGACGTTGAGCCCGGCCCTGCCCTGCCCGACGTGGTCCAGGGTGGCCAGCTGCTTGGCGCTGACGACCGGGTGGTTGAAGGCGGTGTGGACGGTGGCGAACACGGTGATCCGGCGGGTCGCGGCGAGCAGCCCGGCGGCCCAGGGGACCGGTTCGAGGACGCTCTCGTGGAACCCGGAGGTGCCGGGGTAGCCGATGAAGCGGGCGATGGGCAGCAGGAAGTCGAGCCCGGCCTCGTCGGCCAGCCGCGCGAGCGCGAGGTTGTCGGCCCAGCTCGCGCCCCACCGGTCGGCGACGGTGGTGATCGCGAGTCCGCCGGAGCAGTTGGGTGAGAACAGGCCGAGCTTGAAGTCCGGACTGGTGAGCAGCGTGCTGGACATCCGTCCCTCCTCATTCGGTTGTGAATCGATTTCATCTTGAAGCGGAGGGCGGAGACAAGATCGGGTTCATCACGGAACGAGGTCGGATCGGACGAACGGGAACGGCGGAAAAATGTGACGCCGGTCACGGCACGCTCGGGTGATAGTGGCAGACGTGTCCACGAGGGACCGTGTAGTGTTCGTGGCGGTCGTATTTTTCTGGGGTCGTGTTCGCGCACACTCGCAGGATGGTGATGCGGGCGTGCTGCTTTCTGGTTGTAGCTGGACAAGTCGCCGTTCGTTCAGCGGCCCAGGTCGTCACGCAGTGTGACGGTCTGATGTAGTACCGGCTCCCAGAAGGAGAGAGCAAGCATGGCACAGGGAACCGTGAAGTGGTTCAACTCGGAAAAGGGCTTCGGCTTCATCGCCCCGGACGACGGTGGCCCGGACGTGTTCGTCCACTACTCGGCCATTGACGCCCGCGGCTTCCGCAGCCTCGACGAGGACCAGAAGGTGACCTACGAGGTCAGCCAGGGCCCGAAGGGCCCGCAGGCGGCCGACGTCCGCGTCATCTGAGCACGGCGTCTCGCGTAATACCGGGACGGGCTTCCGCTTGAGGTAGGCCGTCCACTTCACAGAGCCGGTCACACGGCCCGCAGACAAGAGACCCCGCATTCATCACGAATGCGGGGTCTCTTGCGGTTCACCCGGCCCGATGCGGCGGGGCTAGTCGGTGATCGGGACGCGGCGCAGCCGCGCGGCCACGTGCGGGGTCATCGGCTCGCCCACCATCGCCCGGCTCTCGGCGCAGTCCAGGACGTCGCCGTCGAGGGAGTAGCGGCGCTGCGCGGCCCGGACCTGCTTGGCCGTGGCGGTGCCCAGCACCGTCTCGGTCTCCAGCCGCCAGGTGCCGGCCTCGGCCGAGCCGTAGAACACCTCCAGCAGGCCGGTGGCATGGGTGAGCAGCAGTTCGAGGCGCCCCTCGGCGCCGGGTCGCCAGAATCCCGTCTCCCAGGCCGCCGGGCGCAGCACCCGGCCCTCGCCGTCGAGCAGCCACGCCCGCGCCTGGTGGCGCAGGAACGGGCGGCCGTCGTGGGAGATCGTCAGCTGCTGCCCGAAGCGGAACGGGCCGTCGATGGTGGGGTAGTCGACCTCGCCCTCGCCGTGCCAGACGCCGACCAGCTCGCGCAGGGGCGCGCAGGCCTCGTGCAGCGGCGGTCCGTCGGTCAGGTCGGTGGTGTCGGCCGGGATGGGCTGGCGGAACTGCTCGGGAAGGTTCACCGGGCCGAGCCTAGGAGCGAGCGCGCGAGGCGGGGTCGGCGGCACGCGGGCGTACCGGCATCTGAGAAATCCACAGTGGACTCGAAGGGCGCGTCCTTGTCGCGGGCGGCACGGCTGTGCTTGTGTGCTGGTGTGTACCGGATCTACTGCTTCCAGAGGCTCGCCGTGACCGTCGAGGGCGTCGACTTCCTCGACCCCGCCCAGTCGGCGGAGGCGGACGTGCGCGAACGCGGAGTGCGCCTGGAGCTGCGCAGGCTGACCGAATCGGCCGAGGCCGGTTCCGTCTACGCCTCCCGGGCGGCCTGGCTCAGCCGCGGCGTCTGCCGCTTCGACCTGCTGGAATCGCGCCCGCACGCGGCCGACCGGATGCACTGGCACCCGGAGATGTCCGATGGTGAACCCGGCGACCGCGTCTTCGACCCCGACCTCTCGGCCGATCCGATCGGCTGGCTGGCCCGCGTCCTGGGCGATGTGACCCCGCTGCTGCGCCGAGCCGGTCTCGACCCCGACGAGCACGCGGCCGACGTCGCGGCGATCGCCGACTGCGCCGGGGAGATCACCGAGGCCGCGGGCAGGCTGCTCGCCGAAGCGCGCAAGCCGTGGCCCGAGGTCGACCGCGACCACCGCGGCCTCGCCGAGGTCAACCTCAGGTGACCGCTCCGCGGTCGCTTTGAACGCGCCTCCGCCGCGTTCATCGTCAACCCTCGGAAACCCGGCGGAACCGGCACGAATCGCGAGCGCGTTTCGCGATGCTGGCCCGAGCGGGTGACATCACCGAAGCGGTGGGACGAGGTCCGCATCGGGACGCGAACTTCGGGTGGGTGGCGGTCTGACCGCAACCCCGGATCTCGCGCGCGCGGCGGGCTCACGTGAACCCGCGCGCCCGTTCCCCAACGGGCTCCGGCTACTCCGTTCGCGGGTCCGCGAAATGACGCACCGTGACCGCGGACCTGCGAGGGGTGGCGTGGTCGGCCGATTTACGCCCGGTTATCGTTTGTGCAACGACGCTGCCACCCGGCGGGCTCACCATTTTTCCCATCGAGCAGTCATGAGCCGGGTCCAGAGGATCTGCGTCGCCGAGAAAGAGGAAACCTCCCATGGTGCGTGCTGTCGGAACGTTGGCCGTTGTCGGTGCCGGAGTCGTCGGTTTCTGGGTCGGGTATCTGTTCGACGCCCGTCGCAACCCGATGGCCGCGGACCTCGAACCCGCCCTCGCCGCCTGATCGTCCGCGCGAAACCCCTGCGCAGCCGCGCGAACGGCACCCCACCCGGCATCCCCGGCGGTGCCCGTTCGCGGCTTCTGCCGCTGCCAGCCGTCGCCGTCGCGTCACCACCGTTTAAGCTCTGCGAGGAGCAGACCTGCGAGGTGAGGTGGCGAGCGCGTGAGTCAGCGTTCGACGTGGTTCACGCGTCGTGACCCGGCGCGCGGACGTGCGCGCGTGGTGGCCGCGGTGCTCGGCCTCCTGTCGGCCGTGCTCGCGGTCCTGGTGCCGATGCTGCCGGTCGACCACGAGATCACCACGCTGAAGTGGCCGACGGCCGAAGGCACCCGCTCGGTGTCCGCTCCGCTGCTCAGCCACGAACCCCTCTGGCTCAACGCGACCGTTCCCTGCGCCTCGGCCCGCAGCCTCGACGACCGCGTCAACGGCGCCGCCTCGCTGCTGGCCACCAACGCGCCCTCGGGCAGCTACGGCGGCCTGACCGGGATGAACCTGCAGGTCGACAACGGTCAGGTGAGCCTGTTCTCGCGCGGCCACCAGCTCGGCGCCGCCCCGCTGCCCGTCGGCGACTGCGCCATCACGATCAGCTCCGACGCGGGCCAGACCCGCGCCGACGTCGCCGGGATCCCGCTGGGGTCGGTCGGCGGCGACCAGCGACCGCAGCTCACCGGCATCTACTCGCAGCTCGACGACCACCGCGACGACGTGCGCGGTCTGGACTTCCAGGCCGGCGTCGACACCCGGTTCGACACCACGCGCACCCCGCTGAAGACCGCGGCGATGGTCGTCGCCGTGCTGAGCTTCCTCGGTGCGCTGCTCGCGCTGCGCAAGCTGGAGCTTCGCGCGCCCGTGCGATGGCTCCCGGTGGGCTGGTTGCGGCTGAGCGCGCGCGACGTCGTGGTGTTCGGCGCGCTGGGCGTGTGGTGGCTGATCGGCGCGATGACCGCCGACGACGGCTACATCCTCACGATGCTGCGCGCCGCCCCCGACGCCGGCTACGTCACCAACTACTTCCGCTGGTTCGGCAACCCCGAATCGCCCTTCGGCTGGTTCTACGAGATCTACGCGCTGTGGGTGCAGATCTCGGCTGCGACCCCGTGGGTCCGGCTGCCCGCGCTGTTCCTCGGCGTCGTGAGCTGGCTGCTGCTGAGCAGGGGAGTGCTGCCGCGGCTCGGCCAGCAGGTCCGGCGCAGCGAATCGGCGGGCTGGGCCGCAGCCGCCGTGTTCCTGGCGTTCTGGCTGCCCTACAACAACGGTCTGCGGCCGGAACCGGTCGTCGTGGTGTTCTTCCTGCTGTCGCTATGCGCGGTGGAGCGGGCGGTGGCCACCGAGCGGCTGACCCCGGCGGCCCTGGGCCTGGTCGCCGCGGCCCTCGGCCTGGGCGCCAACCCGCACGGCATGGTGGCTGCGCTGCCGTTCCTGGTGGCCGCCAAGCCGCTGCTGCGGATGCTGTGGCGGCGGATGCGCGAGATCGGCCCGCTGCCGGTTCTGGCGCCGATCGCGGCGGCCGGTCTGGTGATCCTCGTCGGGGTCTTCTTCGACCAGACCCTGCAGTCGGTGCTCGACTCGGTCGACCTCAAGACCGAGTTCGGCCCCAACGACGCCTGGTACGAGGAGCTCGGCCGCTACGAGAAGCTCTTCGACAAGTGGCCCGACGGGTCGCTGACCAGGCGCTTCCCGGTGCTGCTGCTGGTGCTGTGCATCGCCGCCAGCGGAGTGGTGTTCCTGCGGCGCGGCAAGATCCGCGGCGCCGCGCTGGGCCCCAGCCGCCGGATGCTGGGCATCGCGGTGCTGTGCTTCGTCGTGCTGGCCGCCACCCCGACCAAGCACACCCACCACTTCGGCGTGTTCGCCGCGATCGGAGCCGTGCTGGCCGCGCTCACCGCCCTGGCCACCAGCGCCGCCGTGCTGCGCTCGCGCCGCAACCGCGCCGGGTTCTTCGCCGGGCTGATGGTGGTGTGCGCGCTGTCGGTGACCGGCACCAACTCGTGGTGGTACGTCTCGGGCTGGGGCGTGCCGTGGTTCGACAAGGCCCCGAGCCTCGACGGGCGCCACGCCAGCACCGCGTTCCTGGCGCTGGGCTTCCTCGCGCTGGTCGTGGGCTTCATCGAGCACGTGCGCCACGACGAACCACCCGTGATCACCCCGACGGCGCGCAAGCGGGTGCTGAGCCTGGGCGCGGCGCCGCTGACCATCACCTGCGCGCTGTGCCTGATCGTCGAGATCGGGCTGTTCGCCGTGGGCATGGACAAGCAGCGGGACAGCTACAGCCTGGGCCTGGACAACGCCAAGCAGATCGCCGGGCGCAGCTGCGGGCTGTCGGACTACATCAACGTCGAGGCCGATCCCCGCCGCGGCGTGCTCGCGCCCTCGGCGGAGCAGCCGCGCGTGCCCAGCGACACCGCGCAGCCGGCGGACTACCTGCGCGCCGAGCAGCAGGGCTTCCACCGCTTCGGCTATCCCGGCAGCACCCAGTACACCCCGCCGTGGGGCTACGGCGGTGACGACGCCTCGATCTGGGGAACCTTCGACACCGACGCCACCGGCACCGGCGAGATCCGCACCGCCTGGTTCGACGTGCCGCCGCAGGCCGCGGCCGGAACCTCGCCTGTCGTGCTGCAGTTCGCGGGCTCGTCGACCGGGACGAACGCGCTGCGCGTGGAGTGGGGTCGCGACGTTCCCGGCGGTTTCGAGATCACCGGGCACCGCGACCTGGGGCTCGACCACGGCGGGTGGCAGGACGTCCGGTTCGACGTGCCCGGCGCGAGCAAGGTGCGGGTCGTGGCCGCCGACCGCCGCGCGGACGCCACCGGGTGGCTGGCCTTCAGCGCTCCCCGGGTTCCCGAGATGACGTCGATGACGAAGCTGATCGGCGACCAGCCGACGTTCGTCGAGTGGCCCGCCGCGCTGGTGCACCCGTGCCTGCAGCCGGCCAAGATCCACGACGGGGTCTTCGAGATGCCCCGGTTCCGGGTCGCGGGCGGTGGCATCATGCGCGACATGGGCCAGAGCTGGTCGGCACCGGCCGGCGGGGGACCGTTCGGCTGGCTCAACGTCGGCGCCAGCGTCCGGCGGCTGCCCGCCTACCTGCAGGGAGCGCCGAACCGGGACTGGGGCGCGATCTACGTGATCGACCCCTACAACCCCGACACCGCCGGAGCCGAGGCCGCGCTGCAGGTGCGGCACGAGACCCACTGGGGCGACTGGAGCCCTGGGCCGCTGACCGAGGCCGTGACGCTGCCCGGCGGGGTGCCGACCTCCGACGGGCGCACCGACCTGCGGCCGGTGGAACCGGCCATCACCGGCGACGAGAGCTGACCTCCCGGAACGCGGGAAGCGGGCGTCGCGGTGTGAGAGTCGCCATTCGGACACCCCGGGTCCGCGTGTGATCGATTAGGGTGGCTAACGGGTGGGGCGCCCGGGCGATGCGGCCGCGATGTGCGCCGAAAACCGCGTTGAGAGAACCGCAACGGCTCGCGCGCGTTTCCACAGTGGACAGCGCGCCGGGGGTGGAGGCGTCGTGTCGGGTGTGATCCAGGGCTTCGGCGTCATCGGCGCCATCGTTCTGGTCGGGTACGTGCTGGGCCGCAGCGAGGTCCTGGGGGACAGCGGACGCGACGTCCTGGCGAAGATCTCCTTCTACGTCGGCACCCCCGCGCTGCTGCTGACGATGCTGGCCGACTCCGACGTCCGCGTGCTGTTCTCGGCTCCGCTGCTGGTCACCGCGCTGAGCACGTTCGCGGCGGCGGCGCTGTTCGTGCTGATCGCGCTGTGGCGGCGGTGGAACATCCGGCGCACCACCATCGGCGCGCTGTGCTCCAGCTACGTCAACGCCGGCAACCTGGGCATCCCGGTCGCGGTCTACGTGCTCGGCGACGCGAGCCTGGTCGCGCCGGTGATGCTGTTCCAGCTGCTGGTGATGACGCCGATCGGGCTCACCGTGATCGACTTCGCGCAGTCCGGCGAGAAGGACTCGACGTGGACGCGGCTGCTGGCGCCGTTCAAGAACCCCATCGTGATCTGCTCGCTGCTCGGCGTCGGCCTGTCCCTGCTGGGCTGGCGCATTCCGGGGCCGGTCGCCGAACCGCTGACGCTGCTCGGGCACCTGTCGGTGCCGACGGTGCTGCTGGCCTTCGGCATCTCGCTGCGCGGGTCGCAGCTGCCCGCCGGGGGAGCGGAGCGATGGCCGGTGCTGGTGTCGGTCGGGCTGAAGTCCTTCGCGCACCCGGTCATCGCCTGGGCGATCGGGGCGGGCCTGTTCGGCATGAGCGGTGCCGCGCTGTTCGCCGTGGTGGTGATCTCGGCGCTGCCCGCGGCGCAGAACCTGTTCGTCTACGCCTCGCGGTACAACGTCGGCGTCCGCCTCGCCCGCGAGTCGATCCTGCTCTCGACGATCCTGTCGGTCCCCGTCCTCGTCACCGTCACCGCGCTGCTCGGCTGAGGGCGGTTTATCCCCGAATCACCCGTGATCAATGTCTGAAATGTCCGGGTAATTCGAGGAAAAACCGTCCTCTGGTGACGCAGAGCGCCGCCGGAGCTGCGACGCGGTGCGGAGCTGGGCCGGGGTGGTGTCGTAGCGGCGTTTGAACGTGCGGGTGAAGTGGGACGGGGAGACGAAGCCGCAGTCCCGGGCGATCTCGGCGATCGAGCAGCGGGCGGTGCGGGACGACTCCAGGAGCTCGCGGGCGAGTTCGAGGCGCCGGTCGAGGATGTGCCGGGCGACGCTGAGCCCCGCGCGGTTGAACACCCGGCAGAGCTGGCGTTCGCTGATGCCGATGCGGTCGGCGACGCGGGCCGCCGAGAGGTTCGGGTCGCGCAGGTGCAGCTCGATGACCGCCTTCGCGGTGTCGAGATGAGTGCTCGCGCCGCCGGTGAGCAGAGCGGCGAGCAGGCCGAGGGCTTGCTGCTCGGTGCGGCTGCCGTCGGTCGGCTCGTCGATGGCCGCGCGCATCAACCGGGTCAGCGCGCGCACCGTGTCGGCGGCGGCGCCGTCGGCGAGGTCGAAGAACTCCGGCTGCGCGAGCGTCGATCCGGTGAGCTCCTGCAGCGCGCCGTGCGGGATCTTGAGCACGAACTCCTTCAACCCGTGCGAGAACCCGCGCGCGAACGGCCGGTCCGCGTCGCACAGAACCGCCTGGCCCGGGCGCAGGACGCGGGTGCCGCCGGTGCTGTAGAAGAACGCCTCCCCGGCCGTGGCGATGTAGAGCACCGCCGAACCGGTGGGCCGGTCGCTGATCTCGCGCGCGCCGCGCTCGACGAGGTGCGGGCTTCCGCTGACGTGCGCGACGTGCAGTCGCGGCAGCGGCAGGTTGCGCTCGGTCGCCGACAGCGGCGCGTCGTCGATGGTCTTGCACGACAAGCCCACCAGCGCGCGAGCGTTGTGCCGCTCCCACAGCGCCACCCGCTGCTCGGCGGGCAGGCCGGCGGTGGAGAACACGCGCGCGGCAGTGACCCGAGCCATAATCCCGGCACTCTAGCAGGGGGTGACGACCCGAAGATCACAACCGGTGGGGCGCGGGCCGGTTGCCGGTGACCACGCCGACCACCACGCACCGCCCGCCGTGCCGGGCCAGCCACACCCGCTCGTCGACGCGCGGCGACCCGCGCGGATGCGGAGTCAGGTCCAGCACCAGCAGCTGCCCGAACGCGGCGTTGGCCCCGGCGTACTCGGCGGCCTGCGGAAGGTGCGCGGCTTCGAGGTGCTCCCGTGAGGCGTCCCGGAGCTCCCGCTTGACCTCGGTGACGTAGCGCAGCGCGCCGAACGAGACCGCCACGTCCGCGCGACCGCGCGCCACGTCGCCCGATTCGACCGCCACCAGACCGCCGAGCTGCCCGGTCGCGAGCCACTGGTGGTAGTCGCGCTGCAGCGCCGACTCGCGAGGACGCCGCTCGCCGTCGCGCAGCGCTCGCCGGTAGTCCTCGCCGCGGCCCCACGCGGCGGTGGTGAGATCGGCGCGGCTGAGCAGGAACCGCAGCGTCTGCTCCAGCAGCAGGCCGAACGTCGCCCGCACCCGCCCGGTGAACCCCGGGGATTCCGCGAGACCCGCGAGGAGCCGCTCCAGCAGCGGGTCCAGCACCGGGTGCGCGGTGCGGGACCGCGCGACCTCGCCGCTGTGCACCACCCCGTCGAGCAGCCGCAGGTCGTCGTCGCTGAGCGCCCCGGTGAGCCCGGCCGCGTCCCGCTCGCCGAGCACCCGCACCAGCGCGGGCGCCATCCGGTGCGCCCGAGACGCCGCCAGCTCGTCCACCTCGTGCCCCGCTGGCGACTGGTCGGGACGCCGGTCGGCGCCCGCCGACTCGATGCGGTCCAGCAGCAGTCGCGCGGTGCGCGGCGGGAGCGGCGGGTTCTCGGCCGTCGAAGTCTCCACGACGGTGCGCCGCAACGCCGCCAACCGGCTCCGCCCGCGCACGATCGCGTTCTCGATCGTCGGCTCCACGACCGCCGCCAGACCCGGCGCCGCCTGCGCGCCCGGGAGCGGCTGCAGAGTCCGCACCTGCGCGTAGGCCTCCAGCACCGCGCCGAGCGCCTCCCAGACGTCCATCCAGATCGTCTCGGCCAACCGCTCCGACGCCGTGCGCAGCAGCAGGACCAGGCGCAGCCACGCCGGTTCCGCCGCCTGCCGGGGGCGCAACCAGGGCGGCTGGTGGGTGCCGCGCAACCAGGCCGAACGCTGATCCACCGCCGCCGTGAGCCGATCCGCCGCACCCGCCAGCCGGCCCCGGTCCTGGGCCGCGAAGGCCAGCACCGCGTCGCAGGCGGCTCCGTGCGCGCGGGCGTCGTGGCGCGCCTGCTCGGCGGCGTCGACGGTGGCGAACCGGGACCGCGCCTCGCTCAACGCCTCCAGCACCGCGGGCATCTCCGTCGCGGTCAGCGCGACGCGCAGCTCGTCGCAGGCCAGCTCGAACGCCGCGTCGACCGAGGCCGCCTCCTCGTGCCGCAGCCGGTCCAGAGCCGCGCGCAGCGGCGCGGTGATCGCGGGCTCGCCCGCCCACCGGTCCATCGCCGCGCCCACCAGCCGCGGCAGCGCCTCGGTGAACTCCTCCGGAGCGCCCGGCGGCAGGTCCGCGAGCCTGCCCAGCACCGCGAACGGCGCGACGGCGTCGGCGATGGCCAACCGCACCGCGCCCGCCAACCGGCTCGCCGCGATCAGCGGATGCCGCTGCACCACCGGCCCGAGGTCGCGCAGCAGCGCGTCGTGCAACCGCGCGCCGTGCACCTGCAGCACCGTCGGCGCGGCGAGCAGCTCGTCGACGCTCGCCGCCAGCGCCAGGAGGCTGCGCTGGTCCGGCAGTCCCTCGATGAACTCCGCGACCTCCTCCCGGCCGACGGCGTCCTGACGGGCGGCCAGCGCCGCCGCCAGGACCGGGGCCTGCGGCCCGGCCGCCACCTCCCGCGCGGTCACGGCGGGCCGAGCGGGGACCCGGTCGGGTTGTCGCCGTTGCGCGGCCGGGGCGGCTCGGCGAGCTCGGCGACGAGTTCGGCCACCGCGACCTCCGCGCGGCGCAGGCCCGCCAGCGCAGCGGCCTCGGCCGCTTCGCTGGCTGCCAGCCGCAACCGCGCGGCGATCTCCGGCTCGTCGGACTCCCGCGCGGCCGCCGACACATCGCTGGTGCACACCGCGCACCGGTGCTGCTCGCGCTCCGCCCGCCGCCGCTGCTCGGAGATCGGCGCGTCGCAGCGCGGGCAGGAATGCGGCTCCAGACCGTGGAACAGCACCCGCGCCACCCCGTTCTCCCGGGTGTCGTTGAGCGCCCGCTCGTCGGCCTGGCGTCGCTGCCGGGCCGCGCGGTGGGCCTGCTCCGAGCGCTCCCAGTCGCGCTCGGCGTCGTCGATCCGCCGCCGCAGCGGCGCCGACGGCGAGTTACCGCCCGAGACCAGCAGGTGGGCGACGGTCTCGGCGGCCATGCCGGTGATCGCCGAGATCCTGTCGTGCAGCAGCGATGTTCCCGCGCTCATCTTCGACACCCCCTACGCCGCGCGCAGTTCCGCGCGCAGCCGGGCGAGCCGCTCGCGGACCCGCTCGGCGATCGTGCCGATCGGGCTTCCCCGCCGCGTGCCCGCGTACTCGGCCTGCAGGTACTGGCGGTCCCGCAGCTCGTTGCCGCCGCGCCCGTCGGCCAGCTCCAGCACCAGTCGGACCCGGTCGACGTAGTAGCGGAAAGCCGGTGCCCGGGCGATGATCGTGCGCGCGACCCGCCTGCCCCGCCCCAGCAGGTA
The DNA here is from genome assembly GCF_029952525.1 of Saccharopolyspora ipomoeae. GTDB lineage: Bacteria > Actinomycetota > Actinomycetes > Mycobacteriales > Pseudonocardiaceae > Saccharopolyspora > Saccharopolyspora ipomoeae. The sequence continues at coordinate 513,207 of NZ_JASAOF010000002.1, read as the reverse complement.
GTAGTCGTGCCGCCGGGTGTGGCCCACCCGGCCCCGGCGCCTGCGCACGATCAGGCCCGCGCTGCGCAGCACCGCCAGCGCGTCGTCGAGCGGTTCGTAGGCGCCGAAGTGGTGGCGCAGCATCGGGTAGCGGCGGACCTCGGGTTCTTCGGAATCGAGGATGCTCCCCGCCAGGTCCAGGAGTCGTCCCTCCGCGGTCCGCTCGTACTCGTTGAGCAGTTCGTCGGCGAGGAAATCGGGGCTGCGAAGCCAGAAGTCCAGCTTCTGCAGGCGGGTCTGCCCGGTCACCACGCCGACCGCGTCGGCCAGCTCCGGGTCCGGGATGGGGAAGGGCAGGGGTTCGGCGGCTCCGTCGATCAGCAGCAGCAATCGCACCGCGTCCTGCTCCCGGCTCGTCGCGGGTGAGTCGGACCGTTCGTCCGGCTGGGTACTGAGAACGTTGCGCACGTTCAACGAGCGTGCGGTCCGGTGGGGTGGTGCAGCTGTACTGCGAGCCACGAGGAGGTGTCGATCGCGGAACCAGTCGGTGCCGCGGCTCCGCGACGTGCGAGAACGCCACCTGTTCGGCGCAATCCCCAGCGGTCCGGCATCCGATCGGCGCAACGCCAACGGGATTCGGCCGCGACCCGTGCGTGCACGTTATCGGCGGCCGATGACCGGCGCAAGCGGTTCCCGGCGAGCCGAACTCGGCGGGATGGCCGGGTTCCTCAGTTCACGCAGGGGATCCCCGCCGCGCTGATCGGCGCCTGCTCGGGCGTGTCCGAGCTCTGCTGCCGCGCCGTGCCGTCCAGGGCCAGCGCGCCGCCGGGGGAGAAGCGCGGTCCCGACGGGCCGTCGTAGTCCGAGCCGACGAGCACCTGCACCCGTCCCGACGACAGCGACGAGTCGGACTCGGTCGGCATGCCGCCCAGCAGCGAGGCGACCTCCTGCGCGGCCGACTCGCCGCCCGGGCCGTAGCGCACCACCGACGAGTTGCGCTTGCTGGTGTTGCCGACGGTGCCGACCTTGACGCCCTGACCGGAGAGCCGGTCCTGCACCTTGGAGGCCAGCCCGGAGGTGCGGGTGCCGTTGAGCACGTCGACCCGGGTGGAGGCCCCCTCCTCCGACGGCGAGGCCGAGGTGCTGTGCGGCTGCGGAGCCGGCGAACCGGGTGCGCCCGGCGGTAGCGTCGCCGCGCGCACCGCGGCCTTGACGGCGCGCGGGTCGACCTTGAGGGCCTCGCCGTCGGGCGTGTCGTAGGCGGCGTCCTCGATCGGAATCGTGTCGAACTTGATCGCCCCGCCGGCCAGGCCGCGCAGCCGCTCGGCGAACGACAGGACGTCGGTGTCCTCGCCGAGGTCGAGAACCACCGAGTCCTGCACCGAGCTGATCAGCTCGCGCAGCTTGTTCGGGTTGGCCAGCACCCCGCCGGACAGGGCGGTGCTCGCCAGCCCGGCCAGGAACGCCTGCTGCCGCACGACGCGATCGAGGTCGCCGCGCGGCAGGCCGTGGCGCTGCCGCACGAACGCCAGCGCGTCGGGTCCCTTGATGGTCTGCTGGCCCGCCTTGAAGTCCGCGCCCGAGTAGCTGTCGCTGGTCGCGGAGTTCAGGCACACCGGCACGCCGCCGACGGCCTCGGTGATCTGGGCGAAGCCGAGCAGGTTGACCTCGGCGTAGTGGTCGATGGAGGAGCCGGTGAGGTTCTCCACGGTGCGCAGCAGCAGCTTGCGGCCCGCGTCGTTGCCCGCCCGGTCCAGCGCGGCCGGGTCGTTGACGCCGCGCTTCTGCTGGGAGGCGATCTCGGCCTCCTTGCCGCGACCGTAAGCGGAGTTGATCTTGTGCTGGCCCTGACCCGGGATCGACACGTAGGAGTCGCGGGGGAAGGAGAAGCCGACCGCGCTCGACCCGTCGTTGGGGATGTGCAGCATGATGATCGTGTCGGTCAGCGACGCGTCGTTGGACCCGGCGTGCAGTTCCCGCAGCACGTTCTCCGGCAGCGGGTTCCCGTGCGCGTCGGTGCGGCTGTCCATGCCGACCAGCAGGATGTCGACCGCGCCGTCGGCGCCGCCGCCCTCGGCGACGTCGCTGGTGGCCAGACCATTGAGCAGGTGCCGGTAGTTGCTCCAGCCGTAGCCGGTGACCAGCAGGATCACCAGCGACATGACGGTGGCGAGCACCTTCGGCCCGATCGGCTTGCGCTGCCGGCGCTGCGGAACCGGTCGGGCCGGCGGCCGCCCCCTCGGGCGCCGAGGTGGGACCGGATTCCTGTCGCGTGGCGTTGGCAAGGTTCCTCCGTCGGGTGCGCCCCGTGATCGGCGCTCGGACGACGCTTCCAGGATTACATCCTGAAACCGCTACTCGGGCCTGTTCTGATCACTCTTTGGCGGGGGATTTGACCACGGACGGTGATCTTCGCCGGTCAGTCCTCGGGTGTTCCGAGGCCCGGCGCGTCCGGCAGGTCGCCCTGCCGGACGCGGTAGACCTGCAACGTCATGTCGTAGTACTTGGCGGTCTCACCGACCCACTCCATGCCGATGCGCTGCGCGGTGGCGATCGCGCGGGTGTTGTCCGGCCTGGCCAGGGCGAAGATCTCGTCGATGTCGAAGGTGAACGCCCAGTGCAGCAGGGCGATCGCGGCCTCGGTGGCGTAGCCGTGACCCCACTCGGCCGGTCGCAGCTGCCAGGTCAGCTCCAGGTCGTGGTCGTGCGGCGGGAGCGTCCGCAGCACCAGGCCGCCCACGACCTGCGCGTCCTCCCGCCGCTGCATCGCGAAGCGGCCGGTCGGCGGCACGAGGTTGGGCTGCGACTCGGTCCAGGAGTGCACCACGGCGCGCATCGCGGCCAGGTCGGCGACGCTGGAGATCACCGGCGTCAGCCACTCGGTGACCTCGGGGCGGCCGTAGAGGTCCAGAGCCGCCTGCACGTCGGCGTCCTCGGTGGTCCAGTCGCGGACCACGAGCCGGTCGGTGGAGATGGGGAGTTGCATCGCCTGCCCTCGCCTTCCGCGAACCAGCCGGATCGGGTGCTGTAGGGGGAGAAGCTTCGACGGAATTCTATCCGCCCAGGCCACGCGGCTAACACTAGTCAAAAGTACCTATTGCTTCAGTGCAGATCGAAATCAATGCCCCTGAAACGCAGGAGAACCCGGCCAGGACGTGCGAGGTCCTGGCCGGGTCGGGTTCAGTGGACGGGCGGCAGCTTCGGCAGGCGGCCGGTGTCGTCGAACTCCCACGGGCGGGCCTCGCCGAGGGCCGTCATGTCCGGGTGCTCGGCGACCTCCTGGGCGTAGGCCTCGGAGACCTCCACGCGCGGCATCGACAAGGTGTTGCGGATGCGCACGACCTTCGGTGCCCGCGGCCGGGGCCCTTGGGTGAGGGCCACGGCTGCGGTGATCGCGTCGCGGTCGGAGGCCAGCGCCATCGGGATCCGCGCTCCGTCGGGAACGCCCGAGGTCAGCGAGTTGGTGTAGAACGAGCCGAACTCGATCTGGTCCACGCAGCCCTGGGTGGTGAAGTCCGCCAGCCCGAGCCCGCACGCGTTGCCGTTGGTGTGCTCGGTCAGCCCCAGCACCACGATCCGCTTCACCGGTGTCGCGCGGAACTTGTCGGCGTTGACCGGGGCCCGGCCGGTTATGTTGGGGTCCATGCCCGCGCCGCTGATGTCCTTGCCGATCTCGTCGACGACCAGCACGTCGATGTCGGACATGAGCAGCTTCGGCATCAGCGACTTCGCCTCGGCCAGCAGTTCGGCCTCGCGCTCCAGCAGCCCCTCGGTGGGCACCAGTTCGAGCCGGGCGAGGTCCTCGTAGGCGTTCTCCACCACGGCCAGGGCGAACTCGAACGGCAGCACCGCCAGGGCCGCCGCCGCGGTCTCGGGGATCAGGGTGTCGAACTTCTCGAAGCCGTGGCGGTGCAGCGTCGCCGCGCCCTCGTGCTTGCCCAGCCCGATGGCGATCATCTTCGCCAGACCGCTCTCGTGGGAGCCACGGAAGTCGGTGTGCGGCTTGACCCGGCCGAGCACCACGATGCTGTCGGCCTGGGCGGCCTCGGCGTCGCAGTGCACCGGTGTGCCGTCGGGCAGCTCGGTGACCACGACGGTCTCCATCGAGGCGATCACCGGCGCGCCCACGGTCTCCTCGGTGACGCCGTACTCGGCGAGCACCTGCCGCTGCCCGTCGGCGGTGCCGCCGCCGTGGCTGCCCATCGCCGGGATGACGAACGGTTTCGCCCCGTGCTCGGCCAGGGCGCCGACGAGGGCGATGACGATCCGGTCCAGCTGCGCGATGCCGCGGCTGCCGACGGTCACCGCGATCCGCTTGCCGCCGAGCTGGTGGGTGCGGGCGTGCTCGGCGACCTGCGCGCGGATCGTCCCTTCGAGGTCCTCGACCGACGAGGCCGCGAAGCGCTGCTCGACGGGCAGCATCCGCGGCAGCGGCACGTCGGCACCGGCCAACCGAACTCTCTCAACGTTGAACATGCTTCTTCTCCGGGGCTGCGGACCAGGTGTTTCCCCCACCCTGGCAGGTCGAACGGCCGCGATCACCACCTGAGCGGCGTGGTTCTATGCTGGGGGAATGCTGCGGCCGGGGCCTCTTCGGTGGATCGCGTACCAGTACGGACGGCGGTTGCCCGATCGGTACCGGGACTGGGTGCTGCACGACGCGACCTGCCGGACGTGGGTGCTGCGCGTGCTGATCCGGGGATTGCTGCAGATCGCGCCGCTGGGTGTGCTGCTGTTCCTCGCCCTGGGTGTGCTGGGCGGGGCGTGGCCGATCGCGGCCGGGGCGCTGCTGCTGGGGGTGCTGGTGGTGGCCCGGATCGTGCTGACCAGCTCGGTCGACAGCGTCGACAGCAGGCTCGCGAAGTACGGCTTCCCGCCTGGTCACGGCTCCGCTGTGCGGCGGCAGCGGGACGCCGCGGCCGCCGAGCGGTACCGGGCGGTGTGGCGGCAGGACCCGCCTGAGAGCTGAGCCACCCGACGGCCGCCCGATTCACCAGCGGCTTTAGTATCGACAGGTGTCCGTTGAGCTGAGTCCCGCCGCGATCTTCCGGGCCGGAACGCGCCTGCGTCAGGTGGTCCGGCGCACGCCGCTGGAGACCAGCAGCCGCCTGAGCGCGGAGCTGGGCGTTCCGGTCCGTCTCAAGCGCGAGGACCAGCAGGTGTGCCGGTCCTACAAGGTGCGCGGTGCCTACAACCTGATCTCCGGTCTCGACGCCGAGGAGCGCGAGCGGGGAGTGGTGTGCGCCAGCGCGGGCAACCACGCGCAGGGGCTGGCGTTCGCGTGCCGCGAGCTGCGGATCAAGGGCCGGGTGTACCTGCCCGCCAACACGCCGCGCCAGAAGCGCAAGCGCATCGCGAGCATCGGTGGCGAGTGGGTCGAGCCGATCATCGCGGGGTCGTCGTTCGACGAGGCCAGCGCGGCGTCGAAGGCGGATTCGGAGAGCACCGGCGCGATCTACGTGCACCCGTTCGACGATCCGCGCACCATCGCCGGTCAGGGCACGGTGGGCCTGGAGATCGCCGAGCAGCACGACGGTCCGATCGACACGGTGATCGTGCCGGTGGGCGGCGGTGGGCTGCTGGCCGGGATCGTGCTGTGGCTCAAGGAGCACTTCCCGGAGATCCGCGTGGTGGGTGCCGAGCCTGCCGGTGCGGCGAGCATGCGCGCGGCCTTCGAGGAGGGCGCGCCGGTGAAGCTGCCGGAGGTCGACACGTTCGTCGACGGTGCGGCGGTGGGCCGCGTGGGCGATCTGGGCTTCGAGGTGGCGCGGGAGCTGGTCGACGAGCTGGTGGCGGTGCCCGAGGGTGCGGTGTGCACCGAGATGATCGAGCTGTACCAGACCGAGGGGATCATCGCCGAGCCCGCGGGTGCGCTGGCGAGCGCGGCGTCGCGGATGCTGGAGCGGGCGCCGCGAGGTCCGGTGGTGTGCGTGGTCTCCGGTGGCAACAACGACCTGAGCCGCTACGGGGAGATCGTCGAGCGGTCCCTGCTGCACGAGGGTCTGCGGCACTACTTCCTGGTGACGTTCCCGCAGGAGCCGGGCGCGCTGCGGCACTTCCTGGACGACGTGCTGGTGGACGGCCAGGACATCGTGGCCTTCGAGTACGTCAAGAAGAACAACCGGGAGACCGGTCCGGCGCTGGTGGGCATCGAGCTCGACAACGCCGACGACCTCGACGACCTGCTGAGGCGGATGAAGGAGTCCCCGCTGCAGATCGAGCAGGTCTCGCCCGGTTCGCCGCTGTTCTCGTTCCTGGTCTAGCAACGGTCGTGGGAAGGCGGGCCCGGGATCGTCCGGGCCCGCCTTCTCGCGTTCCTACTTCTTGGCGCCGACGTTGACGTCGATGCAGGCGTAGAAGGCGTTGGCGGTGTCGGCGACGTTCCACACCGCGAGGACCTTCTGCGGGCCGCTGTAGCCGGACAGGTCGACGTTGTGCTGCAGCGTCTGCGGGGGTTGCTCGCCGCCCTGGTCGAAGGAGGCGACCAGCTTGTCGCCGATGTAGTACTCCCACGTGGTGGTGGCGTGGGCGGCGGTCAGCTTCCAGTTGAAGGTGGCCTGGGTGCCGATCGGGGTGGCGGTCCAGCCCTTGGAGTCGTCGTCGAGCTCGGCGAAGCTCTCGTTGCCGCCGCTGCAGCTCTTGAGGCCCTTCGGTCCCTCGACGCTCTGCGGCTCGTAGGTGATGGACCCGCACTGGACGGTGCCGGCGGCGCACTGGGCCTGGCGGCTCGGCGGGGCGTCGATGTAGCCGTGGGCGCTGGCGGTTCCGGCGGGGATCGCGAGCAGGAACGGTGCGACGGCGGCACCGACCATGGCTGCGGAGATCTTGCGCTTGGGCATTGTCAGCTCCTTCGGGGGAGAACGCGCGACAGTGTGAATCGATTCCGAACAGCGGTGCCCGTGGTGGGGCGCTCGTTGTCGGTTTTTCCTGTCGCGGAAGGGAATTCACCAATCGCTTGGTGGTCTGGACCATAATTCGGACGCGTGGGCCGGTCAAGGACGAATCGGCTACGCGTCCATTCGCCCGCGCCGGCGAAAGCGTCCTGACCTGCGAGAATGGATGATGTTCGTCGGTTGGTACGAAATTTCCCAGCCGCATTCCCGTTTTTTGTGGAGGATGGCATGAATTCGCCACGCGCGCGGCGAAGATCATTCTTTCGCCTGCTGAAAACACGCCGATCCAGGGCTCTTCCGGCGTTCTGAATCGGGAATGGCGGTGAGCGGAGGGGTGCTCAGCGAATGCGCTTGAGCAAGGCCGTGGCGGCCGCGTGACCGGACCCGCCGCCCATGCCCGGGCCCGGGTGCGTCGAGGCGCCGATGTGCCACAGGCCGGGGATCGAGGTCGAGTGGCCGCCCGCCGAGGGCAGCGGGCGCCACAGGTAGTTCTGGTCGAGCTCGGTGCTGCCGCCGTAGGGATCGCCCTGGGCGGAGTTCGGGTTGTGGGCGGTGAGCTCGGGCGGGCTGATGATGTCGACCGCGCACACCAGGTCGCCCAGGCCGGGGGCGTGGGCGTCGAGCCGGTCGAAGACCCGCCGGGCGTAGCCCTCGGCCAGCTCCCGCGTCCAGCCCCGGCTCGTGTCGAGCTCACCGGCCGAATCGCCGACGGGGTGGAACGGCAGCTCCTGCAGCTGCAGCCACAGCGACGCCGCGCCGGTGGGCACGCGGCTGGCGTCCACCAGGTACTGGCGTCCGACCACCACCGTGGGCCGTCGCGGCAGCAGTCCGGCTTCGGCCTCGGCGCACGCGATCCCGGTGCTCGCCGACCCGTCGGTGAGGTGCACGATGGGGAAGTCGGCGAGGCGTTCGTCGCGCCACTGCAGGGGTGCGGACAGGGCCACGTGGATCTGCATGGCGGCGCGCCCGTAGCGGAACTGCGAAGCCTGGCGCGCCAGGTGGGGTTTCACCGCGCTCGGCGGCAGCAGCCGCTGGTAGAGGGTCGAGGGGGCGACGGAGGCGAGCACGCCGTGGCGGGCGCGGAAGACGTGGTCGCCGGAGATGACGCCGATCGCGCGGCCGTCGTCGATCATGATCCGCTCGACCTCGGTGTCGGTGCGCACCTGCACGCCGAGGGAGTCCAGCAGCTCGGCGAAGGCGGTCACGAAGTTGTCCGCGCCGCCCTCGACCACGGGCAGCCCCGCGCCGTGCAGGCCGGCCGCGAGCAAGCCGGTCATCAACCCGCCGGAGGCGTGGTCGGGCCCGAGTCCGGCGTGCAGCAGCCACGGGGTGAAGAGGTGGTCGACCTCGTCGCCGCGGAACTCGCGGCGGCAGAACGAGCGCCCGCTGGTGGCCAGCTGCCGCAGCCAGCCCTCGGCGCCGCGGACGCCCCCGGTGTTGATCAGCTTCGCGCCGTGCCGCAGCAGCGCCCAGGAGCGCAGCTCGCTTCCGAGGAAACCGTTGATGGCGGCCATGTTCCCGCCGATCCTGTCCAACATGGACAGGTAGGCGGAGCCGTCGGCGTCGTGCTCGAAGCCCTCGACGGTGCGGACCGGGTCCCGGTGGGCCAGGCTCACCCGGCCGTCGTCGGCGACGCTGGCCGCCGCCCAGGTGTCGGTGTTGCGGTAGACCAGCCCGTGCTCGTGCAGCTGCGCGCCGAGGGAGGCGTAGGCGGGCCCGGCCAGGAACAGCGGGTGCCACGAGGAGTAGGTGTCGTGGACGTAGCCGGGCGCGGTGCGCTGCTCGGAGGTGATGAAGCCGCCGAGGCGGTCGTTGCGCTCGACGAGCAGGACGGAGCGGCCCGCGCGGGCGATCTCGGCGGCGGCGACCAGGCCGTTGATGCCGGATCCGACGACGATGACATCGACTTCGGTGCTCATCCCAGCCCGACCCTCCCGCGTGCCCGGCCGCGGGCACCTGATCATCACCAGAAGCGGAAAGATCCTCGCACTCGGCGCTAGACCGATCAAGGTCTTCCGCTGGGCAGAGTGTGGGGAAATCCCTGGCGTCGCAGTGCTCCGCACAACGTCGTGGCCAGCAAGGACAGCACGGCCGCGAGGGCCAGCGCCACCGCAGGGCCCCAGCCGGCCAGAACCAGCCAGCCCAGCCCGATGCCCACCACGCCGCTGATCGCCTTCGCGCTGTAGACCAGCCCGTGGACCTCGACGCTGCGGGACTGCCCGAAGCACTCCCGCGCCAGCGCCGCGAACAGCGGGTAGAACGCGCCGCCGCCGAGTCCGGCGACGGCGGCCCCGGTCGCCAGCCATCCGGGCGAGCCCTGCGAGATCCCGGTCAGCAGCAGCACCTGCCCGAGAGCTTGGGCGGTCATCACCCAGCGCAGCGCGCGTCGCCGGCCCAGCCGCGCGGCGACCGGGGTCGCCACCGAGCGGCCCGCGCCGTTGGTCGCCACGAACAGCGCGATCGCCGCGACCGGCGACAGCGGGGCGGCCAGCAGGGCGAGGAACGCCGCGTCGAACAGCGACACCGCCGCCGCGCAGAACAGGCAGGTCGCCATCAGCGGCAACGCCGGGGTGCGAAGCGCTTCGGCGGCCGAGAACTCCCGCGCGGCAGGCGGATTCGCCCGCGCCCAGCTGCGGTGGTCGACGTGCGCGGGCCACCAGTGCCGCGGCGGGTCGGCCAGCAGGAACCCGCACCCGGCCACGCCGACGAGCAGGACGGGGGAGTAGGCGATCAACCCGGTCTCGACGTGATCGGGTGCCAGGGTCGCGGCGATGACCAGCGGGGTGGCTCCGTAGGCGAACGCGCCGGTGACGACGCCGACGCGCGCGGCGGGGCTCTCCGGGAACCACTTCTCGGCCGTGGAGGTGCAGGCCGCGTAGACCAGGCCCGCGCCGGTGCCGCCCAGCAGCCAGTACCCGGTCGTCATGCCGTGGCCGAGGCTGAGAACTCCTGCCGCGCAGAGCATCCCGCCGACCACGAGCATCGTGCGCGGTCCGCTCCGGGAGCGGCGGCGCAGCAGAGCGGCCGGGTAGCCCGCGCCGGCCTGCAGCACGGTCCAGCCCGCCAGCGTCCAGCACAGCTCGGCCAGGTCGTGCCCGGCGGCCAGCAGGCCGGGGATCGCGGCGCCGAAGGCGTACTGCAGGGCGCCGACCAGCAGCATCGGCAACCAGCAGGCGCCCAGCATGACCGCGCGCGGCAGTCCCGCGAGCTCGCGCGGGCGCTCGCCGACGCGGTAGCGGCGACCGTGGTGGTCGCGCACCACCAGCTGCGGGGTGTGCAGGCCGATCATCGCCTGGTCGTCGCGCATCGGCTCCCCTCCGTTCGGGTGTCGGTGCTCACAAGAACTTCGTCAACCGGACAGCGAACCGGCATACTGTATGCAGTGAACGAGAACGGGAGGAGGTGAGGACAATGCGGATCATCGGAGCCATCCTGCGCCATTTCGAACGCATGCCGCGCGGCTACGCGGCGGACGGGCGCGTGCTGGGACTGGCCACGTCCGCCGCGATCGCGTCGGCTCGTCACGACGACCGGCGCGGTGGCGCGCGGCCCGAGCCGGGACGCGCCGACGAGGGGCGACTCGTCGACGCGCACGGCTGATCGCCGGTGGTGGTGCCCGGTCCGCTCATGTCAGGCACCACCCCGCACCAATCGCTCCTGCACCCACACGAACCCGATCGTGAACCCGATGCTGATCAGCGCCTGGTAGACCAGGAAGGACCCCGGCTGCGGCGGCAGCGCGAACCCGTCGCCGACCACCAGCCGGGTGCCGACCTCCTGGATCAGCCGCGCCAGCGGGAACGCGATCAGCCAGTACAGCGCGATCGGCGCGAACGCCCCGGTGCGCAGCCTCCCGCTCAAGCGCAGCGCGCTGCACCCGGCGCCGAAGACCGCCAGCGGCACCGCCAGCAGCAGCCCGCCGGTCACCGCCCACGCCGCCGGCGCCCCGGCCACCAGCGCGAACAGCGCCGCGAACAGCCCGGCGACGGTGCCGATGACCAGACCCGGTGCGGTGATCCTCGTGGCAGCCCTGCCTCCCGTGATCGTCATGTCAGCTCACGACCACGCCGAACTCGACCAGGCTGTAGAACAGCATCCCGAGGTAGAACACCGCGCCCAGCCCGATGATCAGGTTGGACCACCACCTCGGCCGGATCGGCTTGGGCAGCATCCGGTTGTTCACCAGCAGCAGCACCACGCAGTAGGCGCCCATCGCGAAGGTGGACAGGAACGCGAGGATGTCCAGGATCGAGCTCGGTCCGTCGGCCGGGCCGAACAGCAGGATCACGATCCCGAAGATGATCACGCCCCACAGGAACGCCGCGTAGAGCTTCGACATCCCGAACCGCTTGGCGCCGGGCACGAAGTGGTAGGTCATGTCCGCCTGGCCGCGGGAGAACGAGTCGAACAGACCCAGCGTCGCGTTGAGGCCGATCAGGGCGATGAACCCGAGGAACACCGTGCCCAGCACCGGCGAACCCGCCGCCGAGAACGCGTCCGACATCGCCGACAGCGCGGCCTCGCGCTCGCCCGACTCGATGAGCGTCTTGACGTTGGGGTTCTCCCGCGAAGCGGCCTGGGCGAGGACGGTGAACGAGATCGTCACCAGCATCGTCACGCCCCAGAACAGCAGCAGCGCGTCGAAGGTGACCCAGCGCCGCCAGCCCTTCCACTTGGCCATCTCCGACGGGTCGTCGGTGTCGAACATGAACCCGCGCGAGGGCATGGCCTCCTCCTCGCCCGCGTGCCTGAGGCCGCGGATGCGGGGGATGTGCGAACCCATGCCGGCACCCGAATCGCGCAGGTGCAGGGTGTACCACATCTGCTGCATGCCCGACGGTCCCGCGAAGGCGATCGCGCCGACGACCACCGGGAACCACTCCGGCGACATCGCCGCCTGCGGGAAGTACCCGAAGTGGAACATCCCGGCGATCGTGCTGGTCAGATCGCCGAGGTTGCCCACCAGCGAGGCGATGACCGCGGTGCCCACCACCAGCAGGCCGATCAGGATCGACAGCACGTTCTCCAGCAGGCTGTAGATCACCTTGGCCATCGTGAAGATGACCCCGACCAGCAGCAGGCCCACGCATCCCGAGATGTACCAGGGGATTCCGGTGATCTGCTCCAGCGCCGCCGCGCCCGCCGAGAGGTGGCCGGGCCAGATGTAGACCGCGATGGCGGTGATGAAGAAGAACCACATGACCGGTTTGGCCACGCGCGCCGCGCCGGAGAAGATGCTCTCGCCGGTGGCCATCGCGTAGCGCGCCATCTCCAGCATCACCACGGCCTGCAACGTCACACCGATCAGGAACAGCCAGCGGATCTCCGGGCCGAAGATCAGCACCAGCCGCGGCCACATGTAGGACTCGCCCATGCCCACACCGAGCGCCACGAGGAACACGGTGGGGCCGAGCAGGTGGATCGACGGCGGAGCGTCGGGCAGCTTGCGGATGGGCATCGGCTCCAGCCCACCTGCGCGCCACACCCGACCGCCGTCTGCTAATACCGGTTCTTGATCGTCTCTCCCAGGCGCCTGCTCAGCGTCCACATCGGACCTCCTTGTCCTTTGGGGTTGTCCATGGGAGTGCACACCGGCCCCCGCAGGTCGAATACCGCGGTTCTCGCCCGGACGGGAACCGCAGTTCTCGACCCGACGGGAACCGCGGTGTTCGACCCGACGAAAACCGCAGTTTTCACGCGAGGAAAACCGCGGTCTTCGACGCGACGAATGGTGCGGTTTCCGTCCGGGGGACCGCCGATCAGGGGAGGAGGTGGGCGGAGCGGGCCCATTGGTACTTGGCGCCCAGGACCGCTACCGGTTTCTCCGTCGTGTAGGGGAAGGCGACTATGCCGTGGTCGAACAGGTAGTCCGCGGCCTTCTCCACCTCCGTGTCGCCCGCGAGCGACACCACGATCGGCTTGTCGATCCCTTCCGCGCGAGCCTCTTCGGCGACGCGGGAAGCCAGTTCGGCGAACACCATCGGCGGGGTGACGATGGTGTGCCAGTAGCCGAGGATCAGCGAGTGGATCCGCGGGTCGCGCAGGCCGAGCCGGATGGTGGCCTCGTAGGTGCTCGGCGGCTCGCCACCGGTGATGTCGACCGGGTTGCCCGCCGCGCCGAACGGCGGGATGTAGCGGCGGAACTCCTCGTCCAGATCCGGCGGGATGTCCATCAGCCGCAGCCCGTTGGCCACGCAGGCGTCCGAGAGCAGCACCCCGGACCCGCCGGCACCGGTGATGATCACGACGTTCTCGCCCTTCGGCGTCGGCAGCACCGGCAATCCACGGGCGTACTCCAGCATCTCGTTGAGGCCAGGCGCCCGCACCACGCCCGCCTGGCGCAGGACGTCGTCGTAGACCTTGTCGTCGCCGGCCAGCGCGCCGGTGTGCGAGCTGGCCGCCCGCGCACCCATGTCGGTGCGCCCGGCCTTGAGCACCACCACCGGCTTCTTCTTGGTGATGCTGCGCGCGGCGTCGACGAACGCCCGGCCGTCCTTGAGGTCCTCCAGGTGCATGGCCACCACGTTGGTGTTGTCGTCGTGCTCGAAGAACGTCAGCAGGTCGTCCTCGTCCACATCGGACTTGTTGCCCAGCCCCACGATCGCCGACACGCCCATCTTCGTGGTCCGCGAGAACCCCAGGATCGCCATGCCGATCCCGCCGCTCTGCGAGGTCAGCGCCACGCCGCCGCGCACGTCGTAGGGCGTGCAGAACGTCGCGCACAGGTTCTTCGGCGTGTAGTAGTAGCCGTAGATGTTGGGGCCCAGCAGCCGGATCCCGTGCTCGCGGGCCACCGCCACGACCTCGTCCTGCAGCTCCTGGTTTCCGGTCTCGGCGAAACCCGACGGGATCAGCACCGCAGCCGAGACGCCCTTGGCACCGCAGTCCCGCAGCGCCGAGGCCACGAACTTCGCCGGCACCGCGAACACCGCGACGTCCACCGGCCCCGGCACGTCGGTGATGCTCTTGTGGGCCGTGCGGCCCATGATCTCGTCGGCCTTCGGGTTGATCGGGTGGATCTCGCCCGCGTAGCCGCCGTTGATCAGGTTCTTCATCACCGAGTTGCCGATCTTGCCCTCCTCGTTGGAGGCCCCGATCACCGCGACGCTGCTCGGCGTCATCAACCGCCGCATCGACTCCAGGATCTCCTCGGGGGAGCGCTGCGGCACCGCCGCCGGCTCGTCGGAGCGCAGCACCACCCGCACGTCGGCCGCCGTGGCCCCCGACGGCGTGGCGAACACCGGGTTGAGGTCCAGCTCGGCGATCTCCGGGAAGTCGCTGACCAGGTTCGAGACCCGCCGCAGCACCTCGGCCAGGGCCTCGGCGTCGACCGGCTCGGCGCCGCGCGCGCCGCGCAGCACGTCGGCGGCGGCGATGTCGTCGAGCATCGACCTGGCCTCGTCGGCGCTCAGCGGCGCCAGCCGGAACGTGACGTCCTTGAGCACCTCCACCAGCACCCCGCCGAGCCCGAAGGCCACGACCTTGCCGAAGGTCGGGTCGGTGGTGGCGCCGACGATGACCTCCTGGCCGCTGACCATCTGCTGCACCTGCACCCCGGCGATGGCCGGGTTCTCGGTGTGGGCGTGGGCGTTGGCCAGGATCGTCTCGTACCCGGCGCGCACGTCGTCGGCGCCGCGGACGTCGACGAGCACGCACCCGGCGTCGGTCTTGTGCAGGATGTCCGGTGAGACGATCTTGAGCGCCACCGGTCCGCCGATCTCGGCGGCCAGCGCGACCGCCTCGTCGGAGCTGGTGGCCAGGCCCTCACCGGCGGTGGGGATGCCGTAGGCGTCGCACAGCTTCTTGGCCTCGGGGGCGGTGAGCGCCGTGCGGCCGTCGGACCGCACCGCGTCGAGCACCTCCCGCACGAGGGCACCGTCGTATGCCACGTCAGATCACTCCGTTCGCCTTGAGCTCGGCCAGTTCGGACTCGTCGATGCCCAGCCGGTCCCGGAAGACCTCGGCGGTGTGCTCGCCGAGCAGGGGGGAGCGCTGGACGTGCACGGGGGAGTCGGAGAGCTTGATCGGGCAGCCGACCGTCTTGAACTCACCGCGCTCGGGGTGATCGACGCTGACGATCATGTCGTTGTCGGCCAGCGAGGCGTCCTCGATGATCTCCTTGGTCGACAGGATCGGGCCGCAGGGCACGTTGTGCTCGTTGAGCGCGGCCAGCACGGTCCACTTGTCGTGCCCGAGCGTCCACTCCTCGATCATG
The DNA here is from genome assembly GCF_029952525.1 of Saccharopolyspora ipomoeae. GTDB lineage: Bacteria > Actinomycetota > Actinomycetes > Mycobacteriales > Pseudonocardiaceae > Saccharopolyspora > Saccharopolyspora ipomoeae. Next base: position 498,120 of record NZ_JASAOF010000002.1, on the reverse strand, counting down.
CTGAACATCTTGTCCAGTTTGGACAGACGTGCTTCCGGGGTGGCCCAGTCCGGGTCCTCGACCAGCTCCGGGCGCCCGATGAGGTGGGCGATCGGCGCCCAGCCCTGCGGCTGCACGATGACGTAGATGTAGTCGTTGTCGCCGCCGGGCTTGCAGCGCACCGCCCACCCGGGCTGGCCGCCACCGGAGGCGTTGCCCGAGCGCGGCACCTCGTCGCCGAACTCGGCGTTGGGGTACTCCCGCAGCGGGCCGTGCGCCAACCGCTGCTGGTCGCGCAGCTTGACCCGGCACAGGTTCAGCACCGCGTGCTGCATCGCCACCGACACCCGCTGGCCCTCGCCGGTGCGCTCGCGCTGCAGCAGCGCGGCGAGGATCCCGGCGACGGTGTGGATCCCGGTTCCCGAGTCGCCGATCTGCGCTCCGGTGGCCAGCGGTGGCCCGTCCTCGAACCCGGTGGTCGACATCGACCCGCCCATCGCCTGGGCGACGACCTCGTAGGCCTTGAAGTGGGTGTAGGGGCCCTCGCCGAAGCCCTTGATCGAGGCGTAGATCAGCTTCGGGTTCATCTCGCGCAGCTTGTCCCAGGTGAAGCCCATCCGGTCCACGGTGCCCGGGCCGAAGTTCTCCACCAGCACGTCGGATTCGGCGACCAGGCGGGTGAAGATCTCCTTGCCCGCCTCGGACTTCATGTTCAGCGTGATGCTGCGCTTGTTGCAGTTGAGCATCGTGAAGTAGAGGCTGTCGGCGTCGGCGACGTCGCGCAGCTGCTTGCGGGTGATGTCGCCGGTGGGGGCTTCGAGCTTGACCACGTCGGCCCCGAGCCAGGCCAGGATCTGGGTCGCCGACGGGCCCGACTGCACGTGAGTCATGTCCAGGACCCGGACACCTTCGAGTGCGCTCATGACGTCACACCTCACTTGTACATGGTCTGGTTCATCGTTCCCGGGGCGTAGACCTCGGGATCGACCCAGACGTTGATCAACGACGGCTTGCCGGACTCGCGTGCGCGCTGCAGCGCGGGGGCGATGTCGGCGGGGTCGTCGACCTCCTCGCCGTAACCGCCGAGCATCTGCGCGAACTTGCTGTAGGAGATGTCGCCGAGGGTGTTGCCGACCCGGCCGCGGTCCTCGCCGTACTTGGCGATCTGGCCGTAGCGGATCTGGTTCATCGAGGAGTTGTTGCCGACGATGCCGACGAAGGGCAGGTCGAAGCGCACCATCGTCTCGAAGTCCCAGCCGGTGAGGCTGAAGGCACCGTCGCCGAACAGGCACACGACCTCCTTGTCGGGGCGGGCCTTCTTGGCGGCCATCGCGAAGGGCACGCCGACGCCGAGGGTGCCCAGCGGTCCCGGGTCCATCCAGTGGCCGGGGGACTTGGGCTGGATGACCTGGCCGGAGAAGGTGACGATGTCACCGCCGTCGCCGATGTAGATCGAGTCCTCGGTGAGGAACTCGTTGATCTCGTGCACCAGCCGGTAGGGGTCGATGGGGGAGGCGTCGGAGTGCTGGCGCGGCAGGCGCTTCTGCAGCGCGGCGGTCTCGACCTCGCGCAGCTCCTGCACCCAGGTCGTGCGGCCGCCGGCGCCGTTGTTCAGGCGCCCGGAGGCGGCCTGGGCCACGGCGGTGAGCACCGCGTCGGCGTCGCCGACGATGCCCAGGTCGACGTCGCGGTTGCGGCCGACCGTGCGGTAGTCCAGGTCGATCTGCACGACGGTGGCCTGCGGCGACAGGCGCTTGCCGTAGCCCATCCGGAAGTCGAACGGGGTGCCCAGGATGATGATCAGGTCGGAGTTCTGGAAGGCGTAGCGGCGCGCCAGCTGGAAGTGCAGCGGGTCCGCGGGCGGAAGCGTGCCCCTCCCGGCCCCGTTGCAGAACGCGGGCACGTTCAGCTCGCGGACCAGCTTCACCGCCGAGTCCGTGGCTCGGCAGGTCCAGGTCTGGCTGCCCAGCAGGATGCAGGGCTTCTCGGCCTTTACCAGCAGGTCGGCCAGCTTCTCGATCGCGTCGGGGTCGCCCGCGGAGCGGGTGGTGGCGCGGTAGCCGCCGGGACGCGGCACGCGGGCGCGCTCGACCGGAACCCGGGCGTCGAGGACGTCGCGCGGGATCTCCAGGAACGACGGGCCGGGGGAGCCGTGGTAGCACTCGCGGAAGGCCATCGACACCATGTCGGCGGCGCGCTCGGTGTGCGGCACGGTCGCGGCGAACTTGGTGATCGGGTTCATCATGTCGACGTGCGGCAGGTCCTGCAGCGACCCCATCTTGTGCTGCGACAGGGCTCCCTGGCCGCCGATGAGCAGCATCGGGCTCTCCGCGCGGAAGGCGTTGGCCACGCCGGTGACCGCGTCGGTGGTGCCGGGGCCGGCGGTCACGACCGCGCAGCCGGGCTTGCCGGTGATGCGGGAGTGGCCGTCGGCGGCGTGGGCGGCGACCTGCTCGTGGCGCACGTCGACGACGTCGATGCCCTCGTCCACGCAGCCGTCGTAGATGTCGATGATGTGGCCACCGCAGAGGGTGTAGATCGTGTCCACGCCTTCGGCCTTGAGCGCCTTGGCGACGAGGTGCCCGCCGGAGATCGTCTCGGGTTCGCCTGCGTTGTCGGAAGCCTGGGCCATGTGCGCTCATCCCCTTTGAAGAAGGCCGCGTCTACGGTCGGCGACATACTGCATACCGTATGAGGTGTGTCTCAGGCATACCCCAGCGGAAGCCGGGTGTCCATAGGTCGAGCCGGGGAACCGGGCCCCGCCGAATTCGTCCAGTGTGGACTCAAAGGTCCGGATTCAGCCTGGTCGCAGGCGGTTCGGAGGCGACTCTCGACGGCCTGAGGAGTGCGGAAATCTTGTCCGCGAAGTCGCATACTGTATACTGCGTGCACCGACACCCACGCCTGGCCCGCATGACCAGAGTGGAGATCACCAGTGAGAGTCGCTGTTGTCGGCGCCGGTGCCATCGGCGCGTACATGGGTGCCTGCCTGCAGCGGGCAGGCGCGGACGTGAGCCTCATCGCCCGCGGGGACAACCTCGCCGCCCTCCGCAGCCGCGGGGTCGAGGTCCTGAGCCCCCGAGGGGGCTTCCAGGTCGCACCGCACGCCACCGACGACCCCGCCGAGATCGGCCCGGTGGATCACGTCATCCTCGGCCTCAAGGCCTACTCCTACGCCAGCTCCGGACCCCTGGTCCACCCCCTGCTCAAGGAGGACACCACCGTCATCGCCGCGCAGAACGGCATCCCGTGGTGGTACTTCCACGGACTGCGCGGCCCGCACGAAGGCCACCGCATCGAGACCGTCGACCCCGGCGGCGCGGTCAGCCGAGTCCTCCCCCCGCACCGCGCCATCGGCTGCGTCGTCTACGCCGCCACCGAACTCGACGCCCCCGGCGTGGTGCGGCACCGGGAAGGAACCCGCTTCTCCATCGGCGAACCCGACGGCAGCGACAGCGCGCGCTGCCGCGAGTTCAGCGACGCCATGATCGCCGGTGGGCTCAAGTGCCCCGTCGAGGACGACATCCGCCGCGACGTCTGGATCAAGCTGATGGGCAACGTCGCCTTCAACCCGATCAGCGCCCTCACCGGCGCCACCCTCGCCGGCATGTGCCGGCACCCGGGGGTGCGGGAACTGGTCGCCGCCCTGATGCGCGAAACCCTCCAGATCGCCGCCGCGCTCGGCTGCCACCCCGACATCGCCGTCGAACGCCGCCTCGCCGGGGCCGAACGCACCGGCGAGCACAAGACCTCCACCCTCCAAGACCTGGAGCGGGGAAAACCCCTGGAACTGGCGGCGATGCTCACCGCGGTCGTCGAACTCGCCGACCTCGTGGGCGCCGACGCCCCGACCCTGCGCACCGTCAACGCACTCGGCGACCTGCTCGGCCAACGCCTCGCGCCCCGCGAACCCGCGCCCCGCGAACCCGCGCCCCGCGAACCCGCGCCCCGCGAACCCGCGCCGCGCGAACCGGCGGTGCGCGAACCGGCAGGGGCCGGGCCGAACTCACGGGAGTGAGCATGCACGAGAGCACCACCCGGGCCCGTCGCGCACGCGCGGCGGGCCCGACCCGGGACCGGACATGACCGCCCACCGGAGCGACCCGCTCGGACACGTCCTGCGCACCGCCGTCGAACCCCGCGCCCGCGAGATCGACGACCGCGGCCGCTTCCCCCGCGACACCCTCGCCGCCCTGGCCGGAGCGGGCCTGCTCGGCCTCACCCTGCCCAGCAGGTGCGGCGGAGGAGGCCGCGGCCTGGTCGAAGCCACCGAGGTGATCACCCGCCTCGCCCGCGCCTGCGGCTCCACCGCCGCGATCCTCGCCTCGCACTACACCGCCACCGCCGCACTCGCCCGCCACGCCGGGCCCGAGCTGCTGCGCGCCCTGGCCACCGGACGCCACCTCAGCACCCTCGCGCTGGCCGAGGCCGGCAACCCCGGCACGGTCCCCACCGGCCGCGCCGAGTCGGGCGGGGGAGTGACCGCGCTGTCCGCGCGCAAGAACTGGGTGACCGCCGCCGGCGAAGCCGACAGCTACCTCTGGTGCAGCCGAGACGAGCAGGGCCTGTCGTGGTGGCTGGTCCCCTCCCAAGCCCCAGGGCTGTGCGTCCCCGCGCACGCCGACGCCGTCGGGCTGCGCGGCAGCGCCACCGCCACCATCACCGCCGACCCCGTGCGGGTCCCCGACTCCGCCCTGCTCGGCACCCGAGGCGGCGGAACGGCCCTGCTCGTCGACGAGGTCCTGCCCTGGCTGTGCGCCCTGCAAGCCGCGCTCGCCCTCGGGCTCATGCAAGCCGTGCTCACCCGCAGCGTCGAATGCGTCACCGGACCGCAACCCTCCTGGTCGCGCTGGCAGGACCCGCCCAGCCGGCAACCCGAGGTCCGGGCCGACCTCGCCCGGATGCGCACCAAGGTCGACACCGCGGCGCTCGTGCTCACCGACGCCGCCGGAAGCCACTGGCACGCCGACGGACTCGAACGACTCCTGCAAGCCCGAGCGCTCGCCGGCGACAACGCCGTGCAGGTCGCCGAACTCGGCATCAAGGTGTGCGGCCAGCACGCCTTCCGCCAGGACTACGGCGTCGAACGCCGATTCCGCGACGCCCACACCGCCGCCCACGGCCAACTGCCCGCCGACCGGGCCCTCGACCACCTCGCCCGCCTGACCTGCGGACAACCGCTGCTGAGCTGAAACCCGGCGGCCACCGCGATGTTGTGCGAGCCGAACGAAGAGAAAGGGCGACCGCTCCCCACAAGCGGCCGCCCTTTGGTCCCCCTCCTGAACGGTGACGCCGGCGCCGGTGCGACGAATCCCCCATCCTCATCGAACCGACGCCCGGCCACCCGGGCGGCCGTCGAACCCAATCAGCGGACGCCCTGTGCCCCAGGCAGGCAAAAAGGATAATGCCCGATGTGGCTTTCTCGGGACTTTCACCGATGGGAAATCCGAGGTCATGATCGTTTCGCGGGGTTAGGGGTTTCGTCCACTGACAAGGCTCTGCGGTCTCTTTGCTCGGCGGTGCGGGTGGCGGAACCCGACACGCCTTCTCGTTCCGGGATCCGAGGCTTGTGCGTGCCGACGCACGACACGTCGGCTGTCCTCCCCAGAAGACGTGTCAGAACCCGCGGCGGTGCCAGGTGCTTGCTCGGGGCAAAGGGAAAGCGCCTGCGGCGCTTGCCTGACGGTGGTTGCTCTCGTCAGTCCTCGTCCGCGTCTGCGCTCTGGTCCAGGTAGGTCTTTCGGGTGTGCTCCGTGTGCTCTCGCATGAGGGTGGCCGCTGTGTCGGCGTCCTTCTTGGCGATGGCGTCGATGAGGGCCGAGTGCTCGTCCCAGGCCTGCTTGCCCCGGCTCTTGGCGACCGGGGTGTGGTACCAGCGGACCCGGCGGTTGATCTGCGAGGCGAGTTCGATGAGGACCTTGTTGCCGGAGAGCTCCGTGATGGTGGCGTGCAGCTCGGAGTTGGCGGCCACGACCGCGTCGATGTCGTCGGCCTTGAGGGCGGCGACGCCGCGCTTGTAGATCTGCTTGAGGGCCGCGACGCCGTCCTTGGTCGCGTGCAGCGCGGCCAGCCGGGCTGACTCGGCCTCCAGCAGGGTGCGCACGCCCAGCAGCTGGTCGGCCTCCTCGGGCGTGGGGCTGTGGACGAACGCGCCGTAGCCCGGGCGCAGGTCCACCCACTCGTCCTTCTTGAGCCACTGCAGGGCTTCGCGGACCGGCTGGCGGGACACGCCCAGCGCCTCGGCCAGCTCCTTCTCGACCAGGTGCTGGCCCGGCTTGAGCTCGCCGGTGATGATCAGTTCGAGGATGGCCTCGTAGACCGTCTCGCGCAGCGGGACCGGGCGCGCCACCTGGCGGGCGGCGAGGGCCTCGGACGGTTTCGAGGTCAGGGACATGCGGTCAGCTCCGGTTGCTCGTGGGCGATGCGGTCCACGGGTTCAGCCCGTGGCTTTAGCATACAGTATCCCGCCATGCGTGACGGGTCGCGGCGAACGGCCCCGACCGAGCCGTCCAGTGTGGACCACCCCTTGGGCCGAACGGATGGATCGGCGGTGTGGTTCTGGACACCGCCCTTCCGCCCGACTAGAACCACCGATGCCAGGCCCGAGAGCCGTGGCCTGCGGGGATCACCGACTCCCCACGCCGGAGGCGCCCATGAGCGTGCCCGCCTTAGTCCCGTCCGCAGCGGTGATCCTGCTGCTCGCGGCCCTGACCGCCGACCTGCTCACCTGCGCCCGGGAGCGCGCGCCCACCCGCCGCGACCCGCTGGTCGCCGGCGCCGGCCTGCTCGCCGCACCTCTGCTCGCGGGCGCGCTCGCGCTCGACGCCCCGGCGAAGGCGGCGGAGTTCCTGGCCGCCTGGGGCGCGGCGCTGGCGATGACCGTCGACCTCGTCGTGCTGCTGGTCCTGCTCACCCACCGCGCACCCGGCGCCGGCGAGAACCCCGGTGTTCGTCGCGTCCGCAGCGGTTCTCGACGCGTGCCGGTCGCCGTCGGCGCCTCGGCGCTGGTCCGGATCGTGCTGGTGAGCACCGGAGCCCCCGGGCTCGGGTGGCTCTCGGCGGCCACCGGGGTCGTGGTGCTGGTGGGTGCCTGGTGGCTGTTCCGCCGGGACGAACCCGGGCTGCCCGAGGTGCGGGTCGCCCGGCTCGCCGCGATCCCGGTCGCCGTCGTGCTCGGCGCCTTCGCCGTGACCGCCACCGGCGGGAGCTCCCCGCTGGTGCTGTGCGCGAACCTGCTGGCGCTGCTCGGCGTCGCGCGCCTGGTGCGCGCGGCCGCCCCGCTGTGCTCCCGCGCGCCGGGAGCGTCGGTGGGCGGAGCGGCCGTGCTGGTGTTCCTCGGCGTCGAAGCGCTGCTGGCCGGGATCGCCGGGCACGGGCCCGCCCAGGACGCCTCGGTGACCGCGCTGTCGCTGACGATGACGCTGCTGGTGGTGGTGCTCGGGGCGATCACCGCCGTGCGCTCGGGGCGTTGACGATCACCGACCGCGAGCGCACGATGAGCTCTTCGCTGACCACTCGGGGCGGGAGTCGCGTTGAGCACCGGAACACAGCACACGACGGGATATTTCCGCGGCCGCACCATCGCCGAGCTCGGTGAGCGGTTGCGCGCCGACGAGATCCGCGCCGTCGATCTCGTCAAGGCTGCGCTGACCGCGATCGACGCGCTCGACGGGACGCTCAACGCCTTCGTCACCGTCGACCGGGCCGGGGCGCTGCGCGCCGCCGAGACCGCCGACGCCGAACTCGCCGACGGGCGCGACCGCGGGCCGCTGCACGGCATCCCGGTCGCGGTCAAGGACATCATCGACGTCGCCGGGCTGCGCACCACGATGGGCTCGGCGCACTTCGCCGACAACGTGCCCGCGCAGGACGCCGAGTGCGTGACGCGGCTGCGCGAGGCCGGGGCGATCATCATCGGCAAGACCACCACCCAGGAGTTCGCCTTCGGCCCCACCGGCGACCGCGCCCACAACGGGGCCTCCCGCAACCCGCACGACCCCGGGCGGATGACCGGCGGTTCCAGCGGCGGCAGCGGCGCCGCGGTCGCCGCCGGCATCGTGCCGCTGGCCCTGGGCACCGACACCGGCGGTTCGGTGCGCATCCCCGCCTCGCTGTGCGGGGTGGCCGGGTTCAAACCGGCCTACGGCGCCGTGCCCACCGGCGGGGTGTTCCCGCTGTCGCAGACCCTCGACCACGTCGGCGTCCTCGCCGGCAGCGCCGACGACTGCCGCACCGGCTACCGGGTGCTGGCCGGACTGCGGCCGATGCCGCGCCGCGAGCGCGGAGCCGAGGTGAGCGTCGGCTGGATCCCGCCGGACCTGCTGCACCCCACCGATCCTCGGATCGCCGAACTCGCCCGCACCGCGGTGCGGGCCGACGGTCTCGACATCCGCGACATCCGGCCCGGCGGCCTGGACGGGATGCTGCGGGCGTTCGGCGCCATCCAGTTCAGCGAGGCCCACGCCGTGCACGCCGAGCGCGTCGCCGAGGCGCCGCAGCTGTTCACCGACGACGTGCTGGCCATCCTGCGGCAGGCGGGGGAGACCGCCGGGTGGCAGTACGTGCGGGCGCTGACCGAGCGCGAGCAGTGGCGCGCCGAGGTCGGTGCGCTGCTCGACCAGGTGGACCTGCTGGCCATGCCCACCACCTGCGTCGCCGCGCCCGAGGTCGACCAGCGCGAGATCGAGGTCGGCGGCGCGCCGCTGCCGGTGCGCGGACCGCTGATCGGGCTCACCCGGCCCTGGAACCTCGCCGGAACTCCCGCCCTGTCGGTCCCGGTCGGAACCGTCGACGGGCTCCCGGCCGGCCTGCAGCTGGTCGGCAGCCCCGGCCAGGAGGACCGGCTGTTCGCCGTGGCCGAGCGCATCGGCGCGGCGCTGCAACGGTGGCGCGGAGCGACCGGAGCCGATACCAAGGACGGGTGAGCGACGACGCGACCGCGGCGCTGCGCGAGATCGCCTTCTGGCTGGAGCGGCAGAACGCGCCCACCTACCGGGTGCGGGCCTTCCGGCGGGCCGCCGCCGTCCTCGACGACGTCGACGACCTCGACCGGCGCGTCGAGCGCGGCACGCTCACCGACCTGGAGGGCATCGGCCGCACCACCGCCACCGTCATCGCCCAGGCCCACCGCGGCGAGACGCCCGACTACCTGGTGAAAGTCCGCGACGCCGCCGAGGTTCCGGAGAACGGGACCGCGCTGCGGGAGGCGCTGCGCGGCGACTGCCACGCCCACTCCGACTGGTCCGACGGCGGCAGCCCGATCGCCGAGATGGCCACCACCGCCCGCTGGCTCGGGCACGAGTGGATGGCGCTGACCGACCACTCGCCGCGGCTGACGGTCGCGCGGGGTCTGTCCGCCGAACGGCTGCGCGAGCAGCTCGACGTGGTCGCGCGGCTCAACCGCGAGCTCGCGCCGTTCCGGATCCTCACCGGGATCGAGGTCGACATCCTCGGCGACGGCTCCCTCGACCAGGACGAGGACCTGCTGGCCGAGCTCGACGTGGTGGTCGCCAGCGCGCACTCCGAGCTGCGGATGGCCTCCGGGCCGATGACCCGCCGCATGGTCACCGCCGCGAGCAACCCGCACGTCGACGTGCTCGGGCACTGCACCGGCAGGCTCATCGGCGACCGCAAGCGCCCGCAGTCCACCTTCGACGCGCGCGAGGTCTTCACCGCGTGCCGCGACCACGACGTCGCCGTGGAGATCAACTCGCGGCCCGACCGGCTCGACCCGCCTCGCGAACTGCTGCGCCTGGCTCGCGACCTGGGCTGCGAGTTCACCGTCGACTCCGACGCCCACGCGCCCGGCCAGCTCGACTGGCTGGTGCACGGCTGCGCCCGCGCCGAGGAGTGCGGCATCGGTGCCGACCGCGTCCGCAACACCCGCCCGGCTGCGGACATCGCCCGGTAGACCCCACTTGCGGGCCGGGTCGGCGGGCTGTCACCGTACGCCTGAGCCGCCGAAATCCCAGGTCCGGACCGGCTCGTGAGGCAACGGCCACGTGGAGAGCGAGGCGCTCATGCCTGCTACCGAACCCGTCACCCCCGCCCGGTCCGGCCACGGCGGGCCGCAGAGCCTCGACCGCTTCCGCGTCGACGTCGCGCGGATCATCGACGACTACCCGCACCAGCCGGTGTTCCCGCTGTTCGTGGAGCTGCGCGAGCTGCGTGACCGGGCGCTGAAGGTGCTGGAGCGGAGGGTCCCGGCCGAGCACGCCCGCGACTGGTTCCGCACCGCCGGGTTGATCTGCGCGGCGATGTCCACCGCCGCCTTCGACCTCGGCCACCCCGCAGCGGCCGAAGCGCAGGCGCGCACCGCCTTCCAGTGCGCCGATCAGGCCGGGGACGACGCGCTGCGCTGCTGGGTGCGCGGCACCCAGAGCCTGGTGGCCTACTGGGACGACCGCGGCCGCGACGCCGTCGAACTCGCCCGCGACGGACTGCACTACCCGCCCGAATCCGGCACCGCCGCAGTGCGATTGGCCGCGATCGAGGCCCGCGCGCACGCGCGCCTGGGCGACGCCCACGCCGCCGAACGCGCCCTGACCCGGGCCGAGCAGGCGCGCGAGGAGGTCGCCGAGGCGGACTTCCCGGCCGGGATGATGGAGTTCCCGGTCGCCAAGCAGTACGCCTACGCCTCCTCCACCGCGCTGTGGCTGGGCGGGCAGGTGGGCCTCGCCCACGCCGAGCGGGACGCGATCACCGCCATCGCCGGTTACGCCCAGGAACCGCCCGAGCGGCAGCGGATCGGGGAGCTGTGCCTGGCCCGGCTGGACCTGGCGGAGGTGCGGTTGCGGGGCCGCGACGTCGACGGCGCCGCGGAGCAGGTCGACCTCGTGCTCGCCGCGGCCACCACCCGGCGCACCGAGGCCGTGCTGCGGCGGCTGCGGCGGCTCGGCCGGTCGCTGGAGCGCACGCCGCTCCAGGCGGCCCCGGCGGCGGTTCGGTTGCGGGAGGAGATCGGGTCGTTCTGCGCCGCGCGCGGCGTGTCGCCGCTGGTCGTAGGGCCTCTTTGAAACTTCAACCCCTGTTAAGCTCGGGTCGTGAGCGATACGCGCTGGCTGAGCGACGACGAGCAGCGCGCCTGGCGGAAGCTGGCGGCCCTGATGACGGTGGTTCCCGCCGCCCTGGACGCGCAGCTGCAGCGCGACGCGGGCCTGACGATGTTCGGCTACTGGGTGCTGTCGATGCTGTCGGAGGCGCCCGGGCGCGAGCTGCGGATGAGCCACCTCGCGCAGCAGTCCAACGCCTCGCCGTCGCGGGTCTCGCACGTGGTGTCCCGGCTGGAGCAGCAGGGCTTCGTCGCCCGCCGCAAGGCCGAGGACGACGCCCGCGGCAGCATCGCCGAGCTCACCGAAGCCGGCCTGGCCAAGGTCGTCGCCTCGGCTCCCGGCCACGTGGAGAAGGTCCGCTCGCTGATCGTCGACGCCCTCGACGAGTCCCAGGTGACCCTCCTCGACGACCTCTGCACAGCCCTCCTCACCCAGGTCGACCCCCGAGGCACCCTCTCAGTCGCACCACCCCGGGAATAACCCGCCCAAAACCCCTTTCAAAATCCCCTCCCAAATCTTCCTCCGGGGACTCGTCTCAGAGGCACCCTTCGGTGCACCTCCTGCCCCCGAGGTCCCTCCGGGTGGTTCGCGGTTCTGGAGGGGGACAGTTTTAGCCATAATTGTCCCGACATTTCGGACATTGATCATGGGTGATTATGGCTAAAACTGCCCCCTGCCAACGGACGTTGTCACCGTGACCGTTGGCAGGGGAACGAGGAGCGCTGACCGCTAGGCGGCTTCGTCGGAGTCCGAGGCCGCGTCCGGACCGGTCCGCTGGGTGTCCGGGCGGGTCTGCTGAGCGTCCGAGTAGGACTGCTCGGCGTCCGGGCCGGTCTGCTGAGCGTTCGAGGCGGACTGCTCGGTGTCGGGGTCGGTCTGCTGGGCGAACTGGGTTCGGTAGAGCTCGGCGTAGTGGCCGCCTCGGGCGAGGAGCTCTTCGTGGGTGCCGTCCTCGGCGATGCGGCCGTCGTCGATGACCAGGATCCGGTCGGCTTCGCGGATGGTGGCGAGGCGGTGGGCGATGACCAGGGCCGTGCGCCCGGACAGGGCCGTGGCCAGGGCGCGCTGCACCGCGGCTTCGGACTCCGAGTCGAGGTGGGCCGTGGCCTCGTCGAGGACGACGATCGGCGGGGCCTTGAGCAGCAAGCGGGCGATCGCCAGGCGCTGCTTCTCGCCACCGGAGAGGCGGTGCCCCCGGTCGCCGACCACCGTGTCCAGGCCGTCGGGCAGCGAGTCGATCAGGTGCCCGAGCTGAGCCGTGCGCAGCGCCTCGGTCAGCTCCTGCTCGGACGCGTCGGGGCGGGCGAAGGTGAGGTTGGCGCGGATCGTGTCGTGGAACAGGTGCGCGTCCTGCGTGACGACCCCGACGTGGTCGTACAGCGAGGCCAGCGACGTGTCGCGCACGTCCACGCCGCCGATGCGCACCGCGCCCGCGTCGACGTCGTAGAGCCGCCCGGCCAGGTTCGTGATCGTGGTCTTGCCCGCCCCGGAATGCCCCACCAGCGCGACGGTCCGGCCCGGCTCGGCCCGGAAGCTGATGTCGTGCAGCACCGGGTGCGCCGGGGAGTGATCCGCCCGCGCCACCGACTCCAGCGACGCCAGCGACACCTCGCTGGAGGCCGGGTAGCGGAACGAGACGTGGTCGAACTCCACGTCGGAGGCCCCCGCGGGCAGCACCCGCGCATCCGGCTTCTCGGTGATCATCGGCTTGAGGTCCAGGATCTCGAAGACCCGGTCGAAGCTCACCAGCGCCGTCATCACGTCCACGTGCACGTTCGACAGCGCCGTCAGGGGCCCGTACAAGCGGTTGAGCAGCGTCGCCAGCGCCACCAGCGTGCCCAGCTGGAACGCCCCCGCCAGCACCAGGCCGCCGCCCAGGCCGTAGACCACGGCCGTGGCCAGCGCCGCCAGCAGCGTCAGCGCCACCATGAACACCCGGCTGTACATCGCCGAGATGACGCCCATGTCGCGCACCCGCTCGGCGCGGGCGGCGAAGCGCTCGGACTCCTCGTCGGCGCGGCCGTAGAGCTTGGCCAGCATCGCCCCGGCCACCCCGAAGCGCTCGGTCATCAGCGAGCTCATCTCGGCGTCGAGCTTCATCTGCTCGCGGGTGATGCGCTGCAGCCGGCGGCCCACCCAGCGCACCGGCAGCAGGAACAGCGGCAGCAGCAGCAGCGCGATCACGGTGATCTGCCAGGACAGCGTGAACATGGTGACCAGCACCAGCACCAGGCTCAGCACGTTGGACACCACCGACGACAACGTCGAGGTCAGCGCCCGCTGCGCGCCGATCACGTCGTTGTTGAGGCGGCTGACCAGCGCCCCGGTCTGGGCGCGCACGAAGAACGCCACCGGCATCCGCTGCACGTGGTCGAAGACCTCCCGGCGCAGGTCGTAGATCAGGCCCTCGCCGAGGCGGGCCGAGTACCAGCGCTGGGCCAGGCTCATCGCCGCCTCCAGCACCGCCACCCCGGCCACCGCCACGGCCAGCCACACGACCAGCGAGAAGTTCCGGGGCACGATGCCGTCGTCGATGATGGCCTTGAACAGCAGCGGGTTGACCACGCCGAGCGCGGCGGCCAGCGCGACCAGCACCAGGAACGGCACGATGTCGCGCAGGTAGGGGCGTGCGTAGCCGCCGATGCGGCGGAGCAGGCCGGCGGACAGGCGTTGCCGGGTGACGGACTTGTCGCTCGCGAACGAGCGCATCGTCGACCAGTTGGCGTTCACTGGAGGTCCTTCGTGACGTGGTGGTGGTGTCGTTCGGGTGGTTCCATCCTCGAACCTCGACTCAGGTGGAAGTCAATGCGCGTCCCGGTTGTTCCCGCCCGGTTCCGGCGCTGAGCGCGGACCGGTAAACGGACGGTTAGCCACCACAACGATTCGGCCACATCAGACGCCCGGCCGATGCGCGACCCGGCGTTGATCTTGAACGATGGGGTTCACCACGCGGAGTGCCGCCCTGGACACCTTCCGGAGTGCAACTCCCGCGACGAACGCGTTCTGGCTGGTGAAGGAGATCGACCACGTGTTGAAGGGCGTGGCCAGGAATGGCCGGAGCGTTTCCGAGCCCGACGGCACGCGGCTCCCGCTGCGCATCGCGGACCGGTTCTTCCTCGCCGCCCACAGCGGCGAGAACCGGATCTCGCCGCGCATCGACGCCGACCTGCTCGCCCTCGGGTGCTCGGGCGGGCTGCTCGCCGAGCTGATCGTGGAGGAGGAGATCGCCCTCACCCCCGACGTCCGACCCAGCGGCAACGGGCGCTGCCCCGACTTCCTGTCCTGGACGGTGCTGCGCGAGATCCGCCGCGAAGCCGGCCACGACCTGCGCACCTGGTTGGAGTACCTCGCCCAGACCTCCGTGGAGAAGGTCCGGTCGCGGCTGGTGCTCGTCGACGTGCTGCGGGAGGTCCCCATCTCCGGCGGGCTGCGCGGGGGAGCGGCCGCCGCCTGGCGCCTCGCCGACACCCGCCGCGGCACCACCGCCGAGCTCGAAGAGCTGTTCACCGGGACCGACACGGCCACCGGCAACGGCGTGATCACCGTGCCCGAACGGCTCACCGAGATCACCTTCGCGCTGCTGACCCGCGAGACCGGGGTGCTGCGCCACCTGCGCTTCAGCAAGAACGCGCTGCGGCAGGGGGAGTTCCGGATGAACTCGTGGGAATCGCTGCTGCCCGGAACCCTGCGCAGCCTCCTCCACGAGATCGGCGCGGCCCGCGGAGCGTCGGCGATCACCCCGCGGCACTGAACCGAGCACTAGGAGCGTGAACGTGCCCCCTTCGAAGGTGTCGGCGACGCTGGCCGGATCCCGGATGGGCGTGTTGTCGATCGTGTTCTTCACCGTGGCCGCCGGTGCCCCTGCCACCATCGTCGGCGGTGTGGCCGCCAACGGCTTCGCGGTCGCCGCCACACCCGGCCTGCCGCTCGGGTACTTGGTGGTGGCCCTGGTCGTCGGCGTGTTCGCGATCGGGTACGTGACCATGTCCCGGCACGTCGACAACGCCGGTGCCTTCTACGCCTACATCGCCAAGGGCCTGGGCCGGGCCGCCGGAGCCGGTGCGGGCGCGGTGGCCGTGGTGTCCTACCTGCTCATCCTCGGCGGGCTGGTCGGCGGTTTCGGCGTCGGCGCGGCCGACTTCGCCCGCCGCCTCACCGGCGCCGACCCGACCTGGTGGTGGTACTCGGCGGCGGCGATCGCGCTGGTGGCCGCGCTCGGGCTGCAGCGCATCGACGTCAACGGGCGCGTGCTGGCGCTGCTGCTGCTCGCCGAGGTGACGGCGCTCGTGGTCTACGACGTGGCGTTCGTGGCGGCCCCCGGGCCCGAGGGCCTCACCTTCGGAGCGCTGGACCCGTCGGTGCTGCTGACCGGTTCGGCCGGGGCGATCCTGCTCGTCGCCTTCACGGGGTTCATCGGGTTCGCCAACCTCACCGTGCTGGCCCGCGAGGCCCGCGATCCGCGCACCGTCATCCACGCCGCGGCCATCTCGCTGCTGGTCATCGGCGGGCTGTTCTCCGCATCCACCTGGGCGATGACGGTGGCGACCGGGCCCGGATCGGTCGTGGCCGCCGCCGACCGCGACTCCACCCGGCTGCTGTTCGCCCTGGCCGCCCAGCGGCTGCCCGCGACCCTGGTCGACGTCGGCAACGTCCTGTACCTGACCTCGATGTTCGCCGCCGCCTTGGCCTTCCACCACGTGTGCGCCCGCTACCTGTTCTCGCTCGGGCTGGAAGGCGTCGGAGCCCGCTGGTGGGTGCGCACCAGCGCCCGGACCGGTGCGCCGGTGGCCGGGTCGCTGGTCGCGACGGCGGTCAGCGCCGCGGCCGTCGCGGTCACCGCTGTGCTGGAGCTGGACCCGGCGGTGCACCTGTTCTCCCGGGGCGCCACGACCGGTGCGCTCGGCGTGCTGCTGCTGGTGCTGCTGACATCGGTGGCCGTCGTCGGGTTCTTCCGCCGCACCGGCGGTCACGGGCACGGCGCCTGGCCCACCACCATCGCGCCCGCGCTGGCCGCCGCGCTGCTGGCGCTGGTGCTGGTGGCGGCGGTGCTCTCGTACCGGACGACGCTGGGCGTCGCGCCCGGGCACGCGCTGGGCTGGGTGGTGCCGTCGGGTCTGGCGGGCGTCTTCGCCGTCGGATCGGCGTGGGGGATGCTGCTCAAGCGGGCGAAACCCGAGGTGTACGCCCGGATCGGAGCGGGCGCGCGGGCCACGGTCATGCGCAGCCCGGAGGCCCTCGCCCGGCGGTGATGATCGGTGACGACCGGCAGGGCACCCGGCTCCGTGCCCTGCCGCCGCCGCGGGGTGTCAGGTCTCGGCACCCACGTAGCGGAACTCCCAGGTTCCATCACCGTGCTTGCCGGAGCGCTCGTAGATCAGCCGAGGCGGTACGGCCTCGGGATTGCGAGCGCGGGCGGGCAGGGTGATGCGCGGGATCGGTTTGCCCGATGAGTCGGCCGAGACGGTCAGCTCCTGACCGTCCTGCGGCCCACCGCGGAGCCGGACCCGGATGTCTGGCACGGCGACCCCTTTCCTTCTCCCATGGACGCGTGGACAACGACATCGCCTAGGACCGCACCCCCGGCGCGACGGTTCCAGCAGTCACTTGATCGTGTGGGCGAGGAGAACATCCGGACTCCCTGATCGAGGAGCTCGTCGCGGAACCGCCTGGTAGAAAGCGATGGATGAACGTAGCACGAACGGTGCGCCTGATCTTCACCGCCGGGGCGGTCGAATCCGACACCCACGTCAACCTCTCCGCGGTGCGCACCGACGGCGAGCACCTGTGGATCGCAGGCGACGAGACCGCCACCGTCGAACGGCTCCGCTGCGACGACCCGGACCGGCCCGCCGAGTACCGCGAGCACGTCACCTTCCCGCTCGCCGACGTCGTCGACCTGCCCGGCGAGGCCGACGAGGAGGTCGACGTCGAGGGCATCTCCCGCAACGGCCCGTTCCTGTGGGTCGTGGGCTCGCACAGCGCCAAGCGGCGCAAGATCAAGGAGCACCACACCGACGCCAAGGCCGCCAAGCGGCTGGCCTCGGTCAGCGCCGAACCCAGCCGCCGCGTGCTCGCCCGCATCGCCCTGTCCGACGACGTGCCCGCCGAACGCACCCCCGAAGGCGCCCGCAGCGCCGCGCTGGGCAGGGGAGGGCTGATCGACCTGCTCGCCGACGACGACCACCTGGCCCCGTTCCTGTCCATCCCCGGCAAGGACAACGGGCTCGACGTCGAAGGCATCGCGGTGCACGGCGAACCCGGCCACGAGCGCGTCTACCTCGGACTGCGCGGCCCCGTGCTGCGCGGCTGGGCCGTGGTGCTGCTGCTCGAACCCCGCGAGGACGACGGCGAACTGGAACTGCGCAAGATCGACGACGAGCGCTACGCGAAGATCTTCCTCGACCTCGACGGACTGGGCATCCGCGACATGTGCGTGCACGGCGACGACCTGCTGCTGCTCGCCGGGCCTTCGATGGCCCTCGACGGTCCGGTCCGCGTCTACCGCTGGCCCGGCGCCGCCGCCCTCGACACCGCCGACGTCGTGCACCGCGCCGAACTCCACCGCGAGCTCGACGTCCCCCACGGCGAGGGCGACGACCACGCCGAAGGGCTGGCGCTGCTGCCCTCCGGGGAGCTCCTCGTCGTCTACGACAGCCCCGCCGCCCACCGCCTGACCGAACCCGGGGTGGTCCTCGCCGACGTCCTCCCGCTCTAGCTCAGGCCGACGGTGCGACCAGGACGTGGAGGGTTCGGGGGCCGTGGACGCCCTCGACCCGGTTGAGCTCGATGTCGCTGGTGGCCGAGGGCCCGCTGATGAAGGTCGTGGGGCGGGCCGGGTCCAGGCGGGCCAGGGCCGCCGGGACGTCGTCGGCGACCTGGGGCTCGGCGACGACGCACACGTGCAGATCCGGCACCAGGGTCACCGCGCGGCGGCCCTGGCCCGGGCCGTGGTCCAGCACGATCGTGCCGGTCGAGGCGATGCCCACCGCGGCTGTGGTGATCACCGCGTCGACCTGCTCCAACGCCGTCGTCGACGCCTCGGGGTCGACGAGCTCGAACTCCTCGCCCAGCGCCGCGGACCACGCCTGTGGTGCCCCGTCCGGGACGAGCAGGCGGCGCGCGCCCGCGTCCCGGACGATCCCGGCGATCCGGGAGACCACCTCATCGGCGGCAGCCCGGTCCACAGTGGCCTTGTAGTCGGCGACCGCCTCGCAGAACGCCGCCACCAGATCCGCCCGCGGGCGCGTGGAGCGGTAGTCGCGCGGTACCGCCGACAGCGGTGTGCGCTCGGTGTCGCGCAGCGCTCGACGAACCCTGCCCAGCACCGCCTCGCGCGCCGAATCCGACTTCATCGCCCGCCCCCTTCCTCGCCGCGGGTGCGCTGCCACCACGAGCGGAACGACTCCTGCGCCGGAGCGGGTGCGTCCCGCGCGTCGGTCCACCCCGACAGCGGACCCGGCAGCCGGCCGATCGTGCCGCGCCGTCCGATCACCTTCCGGCTCCACGACGCCACCTTCTGCACCGCCGCCAACCGCTTGGCGTCGCCGAACACCCACGACGCCAAGCCCATCAGCGCGTCCATCGGCTTGTCCTTCGCCGAGTGCTCCTCGACGACGCGAGTCCGCAGGTGCACCAGGAGGTCCGGGATGTCGATGGCCACCGGGCACACGTCGTAGCACGCGCCGCACAACGACGACGCGTACGGCAACGACTTGTCCACTTCGGACGCCGTGCCGCGCAGCTGCGGCGTCAGCACCGCCCCGATCGGCCCCGGGTACACCGAGCCGTAGGCGTGGCCACCCGTGCGCTCGTACACCGGGCACACGTTCAGGCACGCCGAGCAGCGGATGCAGCGCAACGCCTGGCGGCCCACCTCGTCGGCCAGCGCGTCGGTGCGCCCGTTGTCCAGCAGCACCACGTGGAACTCCTGCGGCCCGTCCCCGGCCGTGACGCCCGTCCAGGTCGAGGTGTAGGGGTTCATCCGCTCACCGGTGCTCGACCGCGGCAGCAGCTGCAGGAACACCTCCAGGTCCCGCCAGCTCGGCACCACCTTCTCGATGCCCACCACGCTGATCAGCGTCTCCGGCAGCGTCAGGCACATCCGCCCGTTGCCCTCGGACTCGACCACCACCAGCGTGCCGGAGTCGGCGACCGCGAAGTTCGCGCCCGAGACCGCGACCTTGGCCCGCAGGAACTTCTCCCGCAGGTGCCGCCGCGCCGCCTCGGCCAGCCGCGCGGGCTCGTCGGTGAGGTCCTCGGGAGCCGGGGTGCCGACGGCGCCCATCTCGCGGCGGAAGATCTCCCGGATCTCCGCGCGGTTGCGGTGGATCGCCGGAACCAGGATGTGGCTGGGCGTGTCGTGCCCCAACTGGACGATCAACTCGGCCAGATCGGTCTCCCACGCGTCGATCCCGGCCTCGGCCAGCGCCTCGTTGAGCTCGATCTCCTGCGTGGCCATCGACTTGACCTTCACGACCTCCCGCTCACCGGTCGCCCGGACGAGATCGGTGACGATCCGGTTGGCCTCCGCGGCGTCGCGGGCCCAGTGCACCGTGCCCCCGGCCTCGGTCACCGCGGTCTCGAACCGCTCCAGGTAGGTGTCCAGGTTGGACAGCGTGTGGGCCTTGATTGCCGCGCCCGCGTCGCGCAGCTGCGCCCAGTCGTCGAGCTCGCCGACCACGTCGGCGCGCTTGCGGCGGATCGTGGAGGTGGCGTTGGCCAGGTTGTGCCGCAGCTGCGAATCGGCCAGCTCCCGCTTGGCGGCGGTCGGGAACGAGGGCATCCCCAGGGGAGTGGCGCTCACCGCTGGTCTCCTTCCGTCGAGGCCAGGATCTCGGCCAGGTGCAGCACCCGGACGCCCGAGCGCTGCCGCGACAGCAGGCCCCCGATGTGCATCAGGCACGACGCGTCCCCGGCGCAGAGCACCTCCGCGCCGGTCTCGCGCACGTGCCGGGCCTTGTCGGCGCCCATCGCCACCGACACGTCGGGGTTCTTCAGCGCGAACGTGCCGCCGAACCCGCAGCACTGCTCTGAGGCGGGCAGCTCCACCAGGTCCAGCGAGCGCACCGCGCGCAGCAACCGCAGCGGGCGCTCGCCGACGCGCAGCAGCCGCGCCGAGTGGCAGGTGGGGTGGTAGGTGACGCGGTGCGGGAAGTAGGCGCCCACGTCGGTCACGCCCAGCACGTCGACCAGGAACTCCGAGAGCTCGTGCACCTTCGGCGCGGTGCGCTCCACCGCGCGGGTGAGCGCGCGGTCGCCGTCGGCGACC
The DNA here is from genome assembly GCF_029952525.1 of Saccharopolyspora ipomoeae. Classification (GTDB taxonomy): domain Bacteria; phylum Actinomycetota; class Actinomycetes; order Mycobacteriales; family Pseudonocardiaceae; genus Saccharopolyspora; species Saccharopolyspora ipomoeae. Next base: position 477,822 of record NZ_JASAOF010000002.1, on the reverse strand, counting down.
TGGGTGTGCTGGTGGCGCACCGAGGCCACGCACGAACCCGACGGCGCCACGACCGCGTCGTAGTCGGCGAAGGCCTCGACGAACGTCCGCACCGAGGAGCGGGCCTGCTTGCGGTAGCCGGTGTTGGTGTGCATCTGGCCGCAGCAGGTCTGCGCGGCCGGGAAGTCGACCTCGCACCCCAGCCGTTCCAGGAGCCGCACCGTCGCCTTCGGCGCCTCCGGGAACAGCGTGTCGCCGAGGCAGGTCGCGAACAGGGCCACCCTCATGCGCGCATCACCGGTTCCTCTCCGTCCTCGCCGGAATCCTCGCGCACCGAACGCCACGACACCCGACTTGTCGACCATTCTATGGTCCGACCATAGGCGGCACTTACCCTAGGGATCACGGACGGCGCGTGTAAAGGGGACCGAGTGAGCGGATTCGAAGCCGACGCGGGCGACGCCGACTGGCGTCCCGTCGCCCGCACCCGCACCTACGAGCTGGTCATCGACCGCGTCGAGGAGCAGATCGTCACCGGTGCGCTCAAGGTCGGTGACCGGCTTCCGGCCGAGCGCGACCTCGCCAAGATGCTCGGCGTCAGCCGCGCCGCGGTCCGCGAGGCGTTCCGCGCGCTGGAGGCCCAGGGCGTGCTGCGGATGGGAGTGGGAACCGGGCCCGACTCCGGCACGACGGTGGCCGCGCTGCCCAGCCAGGCGCTCACCCGGCTGCTGCGGTTGCACGTGGCGCTGGCCAACTTCCCCGTCGCCGACGTGGTGCGCGCCCGGCTCATGCTCGAACGGGAGAGCGCCCGGCACGCCGCCGCCCGCGCCCGGCCCGACGACCTGGCCAGGCTCGCCGAACTCCTCGACGAGATGGACTCACCCGACTGCGACCGGGCCCGGTTCAACGATCTCGACACCGAGTTCCACGTGCGCATCGCCGAAGCCGGCGGCAACCGCCTGGTCGCCGACATGACCATCGCGATCCGCGAGTCGATGCGCCGCCCGCTGCTGGCCGCCTTCGACGCCCTCGGCGACGACTGGGACCCCATCGCCGACGAACTCCGCGCCGACCACCGGGCGATCTACCAGGCCCTGCGCGACGGCGACGCCGAAGCCGCCGAGGAGCGCACCGCGGCCCACATCCGCGCCTTCTACCGCCACGGCTGGGCTCAGGACGACCTGTGAGCTCTTTTCGGCGTTGAGGTATCGCCTTGCTTGGCGGTGCGGGTAGCAGAACCTGATCGGCTCCGTGGACTCCGTGCGCCGTTCCTTGAGTTGCCAATTCGCGGCGTCCCGGCGTACTCGCCACGAAGCCGATCAGAACCCGCGGCGGTGCCAGTGCCTTGGGTGGTGAAAGGAGAATGCGGCGTCGCCGCATGGCAGGAAGCTAGCGCACCACGGCGCGGGACTGCGGCGAGACCGCCAGATCTCCGGCGATGCGCCCGGCGGTGGCCAGCAGCGGTGGCAGCAGGTCCTTCTCGGCCGCTTCGCGGGTGGTGCGGCTGGCGTGCGAGGAGATGTTCACCGCCGCCACCGCCCGGCCGTAGCGGTCCCGGATCGGAGCCGCGATCGAGCGCAGCCCCGCCTCCAGCTCCTGGTCGACCAGCGCCCAGCCCTGCTCGCGGACCCGCGCCAGCTCCTCCTGCAGCGCCTCGCGCCCGGTGATCGTGTGCGGGCCCAGTGGTGCGAGGTCGACCTGGTCGAGGTGGGCGCGCAGCCGGTCCTCGGGCAGGTCGGCCATCATCACCCGGCCCATCGACGTCGCGTAGGCCGGGAAGCGGGTGCCGATGTTGATCGAGACCGTCATGATCCGCGACGTGGGAACCCGCGCCACGTAGACGATGTCGGTGCCGTCGAGCACCGACACCGACGCCGACTCGTGCACCTCCGAGACCAGGCCCTCCAGGTGGGGCTGGGCGATCTCCGGCAGCGACACGCTGGACAGGTACGAGAACCCCAGCTCCAGCACCCGCGGCGTCAGCGCGAACACCCGCCCGTCGGTCCACACGTAGCCCAGGCCGACCAGGGTGTGCAGGAACCGGCGGGCCGCCGCGCGCGACAGGTCCGTCGCGCGGGCGACCTCCGAGAGCGTCATCTCCGGACTGGACTCGCTGAACGCGCGAATCACCGCAAGCCCCCGCGCCAGCGACTGCACGTAGCCGCTGCTGGTGTCGGACTCGGACTCCATCGATGATCCCCTCGTCGGCGGAACGGCCTCGGATGAAACTACCCCGGCTCTTCCTCGCTCAGGATCGTATTGGCGATGCCGAACGCGGTGTTGGCGCGGGGCACGCCCGCGTAGATCGCCACGTGCATCAGCACCTCCTTGATCCGCTCGGGCTCCAGGCCGTTGCGGCGGGCCGCGCGCACGTGCATCGCGAACTCGTCCTCGCAGCCGGTGGCGGCCAGGATCGCCAGCGTCAGCATGCTGCGGGTCGGCCGGTCGACGCCGTCGCCGGTCCACACCTCGCCCCACGCGTAGCGGGTGATGAAGTCCTGGAAGCCCTCGGTGAAGTCGGTCTTGCGGGCGTTGGCGCGGTCGACGTGCGCGTCGCCGAGCACCTCGCGCCGCACCGCCATGCCCGCGTCGTAGCGGCTCTCGTCGCTCACGCGGCACCCCCGAAGTGCTCCAGCAGCAACCGGTTCACGGCCTCCGGCTGCTCGGCGTTGGCCAGGTGCGCGGCGGGTGAGAGGACCTCGACCCGCGCCCCGGGCACACCGGCGGCGATGCGCTCGGCGTGCGACGGGGGAGTGGCAGGGTCCTCGGCACCGGCGATCACCAGCGTCGGCGCGGTGATCCCCGGCAGGCCGTCGGCGAGGTCCATCTCGGCGATCGCCTCGCAGCAGCCCGCGTAGCCCTCCGGGTCGGCGCTGAGGATCATGTCGGTGAACTTCTCCCGGATCTCCGGGTTCCCGACCGCGGCGGGGGTGAACCAGCGCGGCAGCGACGAGTCGACCATCGCCGCCATGCCGTTCGCGCGCACCGTCGCCGCCCGCTCCGACCACGACGGGCCGCCCAGATCCGCCGAGGTGCACAGCAACGCCAGCGAGGCGATGCGCTCCGGCGCGTTCTCGGCCAGCCACATCCCGGTCATGCCGCCCAGCGACACCCCGGCGAAGTGGGCTCGCTCGACGCCCAGCCGGTCCAGCAGCTCCAGCGCGTCGCCGCCCAGGTCGGCCAGCGAGTACGGGCCCGGCTCGGCCTTCGTGCCGCCGTGCCCGCGCTGGTCGTAGCGCAGCACCCGGAAGTGCTCGCGCAGCGCGGGGACCTGCTCGTCCCACAGGCGCAGGTCGGTTCCCAGCGAGTTGGACAGCACCACCACCGGAGCCCCCTCGGGCCCGGTCAGCTCGTGGTTGACGTTCAACGCTCCTCCATTCCGGTGTGCGCGGCCAAAGCCCGATCGATGAATTCCGACGCCGACCCCAGGTAGTCGCTCGCCGAGGTCGCCGCGACCACGTCGTCCTCCGAGAGCACCTCGCGCACCCGGGGTTCGGCGAGGAGCTCCGCGCGCAGCGTGCTGCCGTTCCCGGTGGTGCGCCGGCACAGCTCGGCGACCAGCGCTTGCGCGTCGGTGCGGCCCAGCGCGCCCATGAGTCGCCCTGCGGCGTTCTCCGCGAGCACCAGCCCGCGGGTGAGGTCGAGGTTCTCGGCCATCCGGTCCGGGTGAACCTCCAGGTCCTCCAGCAGTTCCCGCGTCCGCCGGGCCGCCGCTGCCGACAGGCGCAGCAGCTCGGTCAGCGGTTCCCACTCCGACTGCCAGGCACCGGCCGCGCGCTCGTAGGACTGCGGCATCGCCGACAGCAGCGTCGCCACCAACCCCGGAACGCGTTGGGTCGCGGCCGTGATCAGCACCGACGTGGCCGGGTTCTGCTTGTGCGGCATGGCCGAGGACCCGCCGGGCCTGCCCTCGGTGAGTTCGCCGACCTCGGTCTGGGCGTGCAGCTCCACGTCCAGCGCGATCTTGCCCAGCACCCCGCACGCGGTGCCGAGAGCACCCGCCAGCTCGGCGATCCGGGCGCGGTCGGTGTGCCACGGCAGCACCGGCTCGGCCAGCCCCAACCGCTCGGCGACCCCGCCCAGCACCTCGGTGCCGCCGTCGCCCAGCGACGCCAACGTGCCCGCCGCGCCGCCGAACTGCACCGCCGGACGAACCCGCCGCAGCCCGGTGATCGCCTCGTCCAGCGAGGTCAGCCAGCCGGCGCAGCGCAGCCCGAACGTCGTCGGAAGCGCCTGCTGCAGCAGCGAACGCGCGATGAGCACCGTCCCGCGATGCTGATCGGCCAGCCTCGCGCACTCCCGCGCCGCCGCCAGCAGGTCCTCGACGACCAGCTCCAGCACGTCGCGCGTCAGCAGCATCGCCGCGGTGTCGATGACGTCCTGGCTGGTCGCGCCCCGGTGCACGTGCGGACGCGACCCCGGGCCGACCGCCGCCGCGAGGTCCTTGACCAGCGCGATCACCGGCGTCGCTGAGGCCACCGCGCGATCGCCGATCGAGGCCGCGTCGAACAGCTCCGCGCGGCAGTGCGCCGCGATGTCCTCGGCCGCCTCGGGTGGCACGATCCCGGCCTTGGCCTGCGCCGCGGCGAGCGCCGACTCGAAGTCCAGCATCGCCTGCAGCCAGGCCGCGTCGCCGGTGCGCTCGGTGGCCTCCGGAGTGCTGAACATCGAACCGAACACACCCGACTCCTTCGATCTCCTGTGGACTGACCGCCCCATCAGACCGCGAAGAACACCGTTTCGCCATCGCCCTGCAGGCGGACGTCGAACCGCAGCCCCTGCTCGTCGGTGACGCCCAGCAGCGTGTCGCGCCGCTCGGCGGGCACCGCCGCCAGCACCGGGTCGGCGTCGTTGGCCGCCTCGCCGGGGAAGTACACGCGGGTCACCACGCGGTTGAGCATGCCCCGGGCGAGCACGGTCACGTCGATGTGGGGTGCCTCGGTCTCGCCGCCCGGGGTGGGAAGCGCACCGGGTTTGACCGTGCGGAACCAGAACCGGCCCTCGGTGTCGGTGGGGCAGCGGCCGAAGCCCTGCCAGCCCGAGGAGTCCGGGCGCGGGTCGTCGGGGTGGTCGAAACGGCCCTGCTCGTCGGCCTGCCAGATCTCGATCACCCCGTCCGGGACCGGATCGCCGTTGCCGTCGCGGAGAACGCCGTGCAGCACGAACGCGCCGTCGCGGTCGGCGGGCACGAGCTCGGGCCCGTCGTCCCACAGGATCCCGTCCGGCAGGGCGTAGAACGGGCCGACCGTCTGCGACGGGGTGGTGGCGGGAACGCCCATCAGTCGTCGTCCTCCTCTTCCTCGTCCTCGAACACGGTGGCCTGCGGGCCGCGCAGCACGATGTCCCACTTGAAGCTCAGCGCCCACTCGGGAACCGTGGAGTCCAGGTCGAACCGGGAGATCATCCGCTCGCGGGCCTTCTCGTCGCGCACCGAGTTGAAGATCGGGTCCTGGTAGAACAGCGGGTCGCCCGGGAAGTACATCTGGGTGATCAGCCGCTGCGTGAACGCCTGCCCGAACAGCGAGAAGTGGATGTGCGCCGGGCGCCACGCGTTGTCGTGGTTGCGCCACGGGTAGGCGCCGGGCTTGATGGTGATGAACCGGTAGTTGCCCTCGGCGTCGGTCATGCACCGCCCGGTGCCGGAGAAGTTCGGGTCCAGCGGAGCGGGGTGCCGGTCGCCCTGGTGCAGGTAGCGACCCGACGAGTTCGCCTGCCAGATCTCCACCAGCGTGTTCGGGATCGGCTTGCCCGCCGAGTCGAGCACCTTGCCGCTGACGATGATCCGCTCGCCCAGCGGCTCCCCGTCGTGCTGCGCGGTCAGGTCGTGGTCCTGCTCGCCGCACCGGTCCTGCCCCAGCAGCGGCCCGGTGACCTCGGTGAGGTTCTGCGGCAGGTACTGCAGCGGCTGCTTCGGGTGCCGCAGCGCCGAGGACCGGTACCCGGGGGAATCCAGCGGCGGGTGCGAACCCTCGTCGGGCAGGTACTCGGGCAGGATGAGACCGGAATCCGACCGAGTCTCATGAACAGTCATAAGTGGACTCCTTGAACTTGGGTCAAATCTCGGTGGTCCTTGTGCTTGGCGGTGCGGGTGGCGGAACCTGAGCGGCTCTCTGGCTCCGGGATCCGAGACTGATGTATTCCAATACACGGCGCTACGGCTGTCCTCACCAGAGAGCCGCTCAGAACCCGCGGCGGTGCCGGTTGCTTGCTTGGGGCAAAGAGGAAGCACCTTCGGTGCTTGCCTGACGGTTAGACCGTAGCTTTGAGGGCGCGCAGGACTTCCAGCTCGTTTTCACTGGGCGGATCCTGGGTGCCGAGGTCGTCCGAGACCTTGAGGTCCCAGCCCGCCGCTTCCTTGGCCTGCTCGACGGTGGAACCGGGGCTCAGCTCGGTGAGGGTGAGCTCGCAGGTGTCGGGATCCGGGCGCAGCACGCCGAGGTCGGTGATGACCTTGACCGGGCCCTTGCCGCGCAGGCCCAGCTCCTCGCGGTCGCCCTTGCCGGTGCCGTAGCCCAGCGAGGTCACGAAGTCCACGCGGTCGACGAAGCTGCGCGGGCTCATCCGCATCACGATCAGCACCTCGCGGCACGAGGCCGCGATCTCCGGGGCGCCGCCCGCGCCGGGCAGCCGCACCTTCGGGTTGCTGTAGTCGCCGCCGATGACGGTGGTGTTGATGTTGCCGAACTTGTCGACCTGCGCGCCGCCGAGGAAGCCGATGTCGATGCGGCCCGGCTGCAACCAGTAGTTGAAGATCTCCGGCACGCTGATCACCGAGTCGGCGGTGTCGGCCAGCACGCCGTCACCGATGGACAGCGGCAGCCGGTCGGGCTTGGCGCCCAGGGTGCCCGACTCGTAGATCAGCACCAGGTTCGGGGCGTGGGTGCGGCGCGCCAGGTTGGCCGCGGTGCTGGGCAATCCGATGCCCACGAAGCACTTCGCGCCGTCCTCCAGCGACCGGGCCGCCCCGACCGTCATCATCTCGTCGGAGGTGAACTCCAGGCTCATCGCGCGCTCCTCTCCGCACCGCGGACCTCGGTGGCCAGCCACTGCTCGAACCGCTCGCGGTCCCGGCCGATCGGATCCCACTCCTGGTAGTAGCTGTTGTCGCGTTCGTAGTAGCCCTGCGCGTACGAGGGGTGCGCGCCTCGCGGCACCTCGGCGACGGCGGTGACCGCCCACTGCGGCAGCACGACGGCGCCCGGCACCGGTTCGAGCTCGTCGACGATCTCCTCCACGGTCGCCAGCGACCGCGCCGAGGCCAGCACCGTCTCCTTCTGCACGCCGGTGATGCCCCACATCTGCACGTTGCCCGCCCGGTCGGCGCGCTGCGCGTGGATGATGCCCACGTCCGGGTTCACCGCCGGGACGGCGGTGAGGCGCTCGCCGGTGAACGGGCACTCGATCGGCTTGATCGTCTCGGTCTGGGCCGGCAGGTCGGTGCCGGTGTAGCCGCGCAGCACGGCGAACGGCAGCCCGGAGGCCCCGGCGGCGTAGCGGTTGGCCATGCCGGCGTGGCTGTGCTCCTCGATCTCCAGGGGCACCGGCCAGGAGTTCTGGATGGCGTCGCGGAAGCGGTGCAGCGAGCCGACGCCGGGGTTGCCGCCCCAGGAGAAGATCAGCTTGCGCGCGCATCCGGCACCGATCATCTGGTCGTAGACGATGTCCGGCGTCATGCGGATCAGCGTCAGGTCCTTGCGGCCTTGCCGGATGATCTCGTGTCCGGCGGCGACCGGGATGAGATGCGTGAAGCCCTCCAGCGCGACCGTGTCGCCGTCGTGGACGAGCTCCGCGACGGCCTCGCGAAGGCTCAGGATGCGTGCCACCCCGACCACCCCTTGTTGTGCGCATAGTGAACAGATGTGCTGCATGCGAACAATAGGGGAGATGCGAGGTCCCGGTCAAGAGAGGTCGTGCCTGGTCGACGCGCGGTGGAGGGGTCAGAGATCGCCGGACGGGGGCAGTCCCTCGGCGGGCAGCCCGAGCACGTCCACGGCCGCCTCGGCGGCGCAGGTGGCCTGCAGGTAGCCGGTCTCGCCCCAGGCCAGCAGGTCACCGGCCTTGCTCGGGTGCACCAGCAGGCGCCGGTAGGTGCGGCCGCTGTCCGGGTCCGGCGCGGGCGGGTAGGCGCACGAGATCACCGCGGCCATCCGGACCTGGGCGTAGGGGGAGATGCCGTCGTCGACGCGCTGGTACCCGAGGTAGTGCGGCTCGTCGATGTCGACGGTGACCTCTTCCATCGCCTCGCGGCGCAGGATGTCGGCGTAGGCGACCTCGCCCGGCTCCGGCCGACCGCCGGGCAGCGTGTGCTTGCTGCCGTCGAGGCGGATCAGCAGCCTGCCGTCGGGGACGAACAGGAACCCGTACACCTGCCGCACCGCCAGGCCCGCCGGAACGGGGTCGGTGTGCCAGGAGAACTTGGGCATCGGTGCGGGTCCCTTCGCCATCGAGTCAGAAAAGATCACTTTACCGGAGAGCGGCCTGACCGCACCGGCTTTCGGCGGGGTGTTTCCGCTGCGCACGGCTTTCGATTCGGACATTCGGGATGGATCCAGATGTGTGAGCTGGTTCACAAGCGGATGTCGGGTTGCTACACCTGATCGGCCGTATCCGCTCCACCCAGGAGGCACCGTGGCCATCCAGGACCGAGAGATACCGGAAGCAGGGGCCGTCGCCCGCGAACTGCCGAGCAAGTTCCTCCCCCCGGCCAGGTACCGGGACCTGCCCGAGCCGCGCCGGTTCCGGCAGATCTTCGGCGCCAGCATCATCCTCACCGCCACCGCGATCGGCTCCGGTGAGTTCGTGCTGTGGCCCTACATCACCAGCCAGGTCGGTCTCGTTCTCATGTGGACCGCCGTGCTCGGGTTCTTCATGCAGTACATCCTCAACATGGAGATCGAGCGGTACACGCTGGCCACCGGCGAGACCGCGGTCACCGGCTTCACCAGGATCTGGCCCCCGCTGGGCGTGCTGATCACCGTCATCGCGATCATCCCCAACCTCTGGCCGGGCTGGGCGACCGGCGCGGCGACGATCGTGACCTACGTGGCGGGCGCCGGAGCACCGGTGCCGATCGCGATCGTGGCGATGGTGGCCATCGGATCCGCGCTCACCCTGTCCAAAGTGGTCTACCGGACCGTGGAGCGCGTCGAGATGGTGCTGGTGGGCGGCATCGCGGTGTTCCTGGTGGTGGCGCTGTTCGTCGGCACCGGCCTGTCGGACTGGGCCGCCTTCGGCGCCAGCTTCGCCAGCGTGGGCCAGCTGCCGCCGATGGAGGAGGTCGGCGGCGTCGCCGCGCTGCTGGGCGCGATCGCCTTCGCCGGAGCCGGTGGCGGCAACAACCTCGTGCAGAGCAACTGGGTGCGCGACAAGCAGATGGGCATGGGGCAGTTCATGCCTCGGGTGACCTCGCCGTTCACCGGCGAGGAGGCCGCCGCGGCCGGGACCGGGCACATGTTCCTCGACAGCGACGACAACCGGCGCCGCTGGAAGGGCTGGTGGAAGGTCGCCAACGTCGAGCAGTTCGGCACCTTCTTCGTGCTCGGCTGCGGCACCCTGGTGATCATGTCGGTGCTGGCCTACGCCACGGTGTTCGGCCACCCGCTGCCCGAGGACGACTTCGACTTCATCAAGGCCGAGGGCGAGATCTTCGGGCAGAACTTCGGCCTCTGGTTCCAGATGGCGTTCTGGTGCGCCGGTGCGATCGCGCTGTTCTCCACCCAGCTGGGCATCATGGACTGGGTGAGCCGGTTGACCGCCGACACCGTCAAGGTCACGTTCTTCCGCGACAGCACCAAGGTCACCGAGAGCCGCATCTACTTCGCGGTGATCTGGGCGATGATCATCGCCGGGTCGGCGATCCTGCTGTCGGGCACCGAGGAACCGCTCGCGCTGATCCTGATCTCCTCGTCGGCGGGCGGCGTGGTGATGTTCCTGTACTCGATGCTGCTGATCGTCATCAACCGCCGGTTCCTGCCCCGGGTCATCCGCCTCGGCGGCTGGCGCCTGGTGATGATGGGCGTGGCTGTGGTCTTCTACGGCTACTTCTCCATCGCCCTGCTCATCGACCAGTTCTAGAGGGCTGTTCCGGTTGCGGCGCCAGCCGCTGTCTCAGGTGTGGGACTCAGCCGCCACCGCACCGCTGAGCAAAGCAACCTCAGGAGCGATTTCTTAGTTCGGCTCCAGCACCACCCAGACCTGGCCGGCCGCCACAGGCAGTGGTGCGCCGGCCTGGTCTGCGTAGGTGGTCGGGGCTTCGGGGGAGGGGCGGTTCCAGGTGCCCGTGTAGCTCTTGCCGTCGCGCAGCACGATCGCCTGGCCGCTGCCGATCGTCTCGGCGACCGGGGAGGTGTTGCCCGCCGCATCGCGCACCACCGAATCGTGGGTGCGGACCTTCTGGACGATCACCGTGGACACGCCCAGGCGTCCGCTGTTGACCGCGGCGTAGGGCTCGCCGTCCATCGAGATCATCCAGCGGCGGTTGTCGTGGTTGAAGAAGAACCCGGCGGTGGCCGCCGTGTAGTGGACCTCGTAGCGCTCGGTGGGCGCGCCCCCGGCGGGCGCGTCGCCGACGAGCGGGCGGGAGGCGCCCGACCAGGGCTGCCCGGGCGGGAGCTTGGTGGAGTCGACGAACAGGTTGTGCGGCACCGGGCGGGAATCGTCGCGGGAGTACGCGTCGGGCACGCGCGCGTCGGAGGCGTCGGTGAGCGGGGCCGCGTCGATCGTCGGCAGCACCTCGGGTGCGGCGCCGGAGTAGGCCAGGGTGGGGCGGCCGTACTGCGGCAGGATCTCGGCGTCGGTCTCGCGGGCGCTGCGCACCGGGCCGATGGTGGTGGGCTTGTGGGTGGCGAACAGGGCCAGGATGCGGCTCAGTCCGCCTTCGACGGGTTCGAGGTAGACCACGTCGGCGGCTTCCAGGCCCACCGGCGGGCGGCCCTCGGCAGCGTTGTCGATCTTGACGGCGACCACCGGCGGCCCGTCCGGCGCTCCCGCGCCGCCCTGCTGGTCGGAGGTGACGCCGCCGCCCTGCTGCGGTGGTGCCGGTGCCGGTTGGCACGCGCTGATGCCCGCGAGCGCGAGCGCGGCCAGTGCGGCGGAGAACGTGCGTGAGCGGATGCGCATGATGCCGCGAACTCCTTCCCCCCGCAGCTCAGACTACGTATCTGGAAAGAATTCGCATTTCGATCGAGGTCGTGGGCGTCGGGTGGGGCGCGATCCGGAATAAGTTAGTCTTGCTAATGGTTGTTCGAGTCAACCGTCTCCGGGTCCGGCGCACGGGAACCCCGTGCCGAGAAGAAGGAGGTTCCTTGACCGAGCCACAGCCACCCTCGACGGTGCGCACGCTGGTCAACACCCTGTGGTTCCCCGCGTTCTTCATCTGCGGGTTCATGCTCTGCTACCTACTGCCGCTGCACGCCCCGAAACCCCACGACATGCCGGTGGTCGTCGTCGGCGACCAGGCCGCGCACCAGCTCGCCACCACCTTCGAGGCGGCGATGCCCGGGGGCTTCGACGTCACGGCGGTCCCCGACGAAGCCGGTGCGCGCGAGGCCATCACCCAGCGCGAGGCCGTCGCCGGGTACGACCCCGACAACGGTGAGCTGCTCTACGCCAAGGCCAACGGGTCGGCGCTGATGATGATCCTGCAGCAGATCTTCACCCCCGTGGCCTCGGCCACCGGACACCACCTGGTCCTCACCGATCTCGCGCCCTCCGCGCCCGGCGACGTCATGGGCACCGGCCTGCTGTACTGCCTGCTGGCGATGAACATCCCGCCCTACGTCACGGTGATGATGCTGCTGCGCGCCGAACTGCGCACCCGCCAGAAGCTCGCCGCGCTCGTCGGTGTCGGCGCCTTCGCGGCCGTCGTCTGCTACAGCGCCGCCCTGGCGATGGGCGTGATCTACAACCGGCCGCTGCTGCTGCTCGTCGGCTTCCTGCTCACCCAGGCCGTCGGCTGGACCAGCTTCGGGCTGGTGCCCTTCGTCAAGCAGTTCCTGCCCGGCGTGGCGATGGGGACCTTCGTGCTGCTGAGCATGCCCTCCTCCGGCGGCGCGATCCCGAAGGAGCTGGTGCCACCGTTCTTCCAGGCGCTGCACGGGTTCCTGCCGCTGGGCCAGGCCGTCGACGCGATGCGCGGCATCCTCTACTTCGACGGCGTCGGAGCCCCGCGCGGCATCATCGGCCTGTGCTGCTGGTACGCCCTCGGCATCGCCCTGGTCGTCGGTCACCGGCTGTGGGTGCGGCGCAAGGGCGACCCGGCGGCCGTCACCGCGGCGGGCACCTACGAGCACGAGGACGACGGAGACGTCGTCGTCGACCCGGTGCTGGAAGCGCCGAAACCCCGCAAGCACCGGACGCTTTCGGGTACCGTCCGCGACGGCGACGGAACCCCGGTTCCCGGCGCGATCCTGACCATCACCGACCAGTCCGGGCTGCAGCTGGCCCGGCTGGTGACCTCCACCGACGGCGAGTACGAGGTCCACGACCTGCCCGAGGGCTTCGCGACCGTCGTCGTGTCCGCCCAGGGCAGGCGACCGGCCGTGGACCGCGTGCCCGTCCGCAGCGGGCGATCCGGTGACCAGGACTTCGTGCTGAGCACCGAACGACTGGCCGCGAGGAGGTAGGCACGTGTGGGACTGGCGCTGGGGCTACGGAGGCGGCTGGGGATTCTGACGCCCGGCCCTGCATCATGGAGCGCATGAGCAACGAGCGAGTCGCGGTGGTGACCGGAGCCGGAACCGGGCTGGGGCGGGTGATCGCCCGAGCCCTGCTCGCCGAGGGCTACCGGGTGGCGCTGGCCGGGCGCCGCCCCGAACCCCTCGCCGAGACCGCGGGCGAGTCCACCGCGGCCCGCGCGATCCCCACCAACGTCACCGACGCCGCCTCGGTGGCCGCCCTGTTCGACACCGTCCGGCAGGAGTGGGGACGCGTCGACCTGCTGGTCAACAACGCCGGCACCTTCGGGCCCGCCGGTGACGTCGGCGAACTCGCGCCCGACGACTTCGACGCCGTCGTGCGGGCCAACCTCACCGGCTCGTTCCTGTGCGCGCACCACGCGTTCCGGATCATGTCCGAGCAGGCACCGCGCGGCGGGCGGATCATCAACAACGGCTCGATCTCGGCCCACGCGCCCCGGCCGCGCAGCGTCGCCTACACCACCACCAAGCACGCGATCACCGGGCTGACCAAGTCGATCTCGCTGGACGGCCGGGCGCACGACATCGCCTGCGGTCAGATCGACATCGGCAACGCGGCCACCGACATGACCTCCGGCATCGCCACCGGCGCCACCCAGGCCGACGGCTCGGTGAGCCCCGAACCGACCTTCGACCCCCGGCACGTCGCCGACGCCGTCCTCTACATGGCCGGTCTCCCGCTGGAGGCCAACGTCCAGTTCATGACCATCACCGCGACCACCATGCCGTTCATCGGACGTGGCTGAGAACGCGCGGTTCTCATGAAAACCTCACCACCCCGAAGACCGGGGGACGGGGAGGTTTTCATGAAAACGTCCCCTCTCCTGGTGAGGGAGGTTTCTGGCGATAACTCCCTCACCACCGGAAATCCGAGGATTCAGCGGAAACGTCGGGTTCTCTGGAGGAGGGAAGTTTTCATGAAAACTGCGCGCCTCACGAGCCGGCCCAGGACTTGGCGAGGAGGTCGTAGGAGCGGACTCGGTCCGCGTGGTCGTGGGTGATGGTGGTGATGACGAGTTCGTCGGCGTCCGTGACGCGTCGCAGGGTCGCGAGCCGGTCGGCGACGTCGTCCGGGGTGCCGACGAACTGGGTGGCCAGCCGGTCGGCGACGACGTCGCGGGCTTCGTCGTCCCACTCGAACTCGGCGGCCTCGGCGGGGGAGGGGAACGGGATCGCACCCGCGCCCGCGCGGATGCTGTGCACCCACATGCCGTAGGGGGAGGCCAGTTCGCGGGCGCGCTCGGTCGTGTCGGCCACCACGACGTCCGCCGAGACCACCACGTGCGGCCGGTCCAGGTGGGCCGAGGGCCGGAAGTGCTCGCGGTAGGCCTCCACGGTCTCCAGCACCGTCGACGGCGTGATGTGGTAGCTCGCCGCGAACGGGATCCCCAATTCCCCTGCGGTGACGGCGCTCTCGCCGCCGCTGGAGGCCAGGACCCACATCTGCAGGTCGGCGCCCTCGGCCGGGTTGGCGCGCACCGGCTTCCCGTCCGGCCCGGGGAACCCGCCCTCCAGGAACCACCGCACCCGCTGGACCTGCTCCCGGTAGGTGAGCTCCTCTGCCGGGGCACCGACGAGCTCGGCCTGCTGGCGCAGGCGGGCCGCGTACTTCTCCGACCGCGCCACGGCGCGCGGTTTCGCCGGCACCACCAGCCCGTCGACCGTGCTGCCCTCGTGCTCGACCGGGGCGGTCAGCCGCTCGGTGAGCTCCCGGGTGCGCTTCTTGCCCGACCGGCCCACGCCCAGGTCCACCCGCCCCGGGTGCAGCTGCGCGAGAGTGCCGAACTGCTCGGCGACCGTCAACGGCGAGTGCTGCCCCAGCAGCACCGCGGCCGAGCCGACCCGGATCGTGCTGGTGACACCGGCGATCGCGGTCAGCAGCACCGCCGGAGCCGCCGAGGCGACACCCGGCGTGAGGTGGTGCTCGGCGATCCAGTAGCGGCGGTAGCCGAACTCCTCGGTGCGGCGCGCGAGGTCGAGCGTGTTGCGCAGGGCATCGGCTGCGGTCTGCCCGGAGACGATGGGCGAGAGGTCCAGGACCGACAGGGGGACTGGCATCGAAGCCTCCGGGCTCTAGGGAACGGGTGGCAGACCGAGGTTCTCGCGCAGCGTCGTCCCCGGGTACTCGGTTCGGTAGACGCCGCGCTCCTGCAGCAGCGGCACGACGCGATCGGCGAAGTCGTCCAGTCCGCCCGGCGTCAGGTGCGGTACGAGGATGAACCCGTCGGAGGCGTCCTCCTGCACGAACCGGTTCATCTCCTCGGCCACCGTCGACGGGCTGCCGATGAACGACTGCCGCGCCGTGACCTCGATGATCAGCTCCCGGATCGAGAGCTTCTCGGCCTCGGCGAGCTCGCGCCAGCCGCGGGCGGTGGCCAGCCGGTCGCCGAACATGCGGGTGCTCGCCCGGCCCTGGGTGATGGCGTCGCCGTCGACGACCGGGTCGAACTCCGGCAGCGGGCCGTCCGGGTCGAGCTCGCTGAGGTCGGTGTTCCACAGCTGCTCCAGGAACGAGATCGCGGTCGGGCCGCTGACCTGCTGCTCGCGGATGATCGCCGCCTGCTCCTGGGCATCGGCATCGGTGTCGCCGACGACCACCGAGGTCGCCGGGAACACCAGCAGCTCCTCGCGGTCGCGGCCGTGCGCGGCCAGCCGGGACTTGACGTCGGCGTAGAAGTCCTTGCCCGCCTGCAACGTCGAGTGCCTGGTGAAGATCGCGTCTGCCGCCGAGGCCGCGAACTCCCGCCCGGCCTCGGAATCCCCCGCCTGGAAGATCACCGGCCTTCCCTGCGGGCTGCGCGGCACGGTGAACCGGCCGCGGATGTCGAAGTGCGCGTCGGAGTGCTCGAACTCCCCGGCGCGCGGATCGGACAGGAACGCACCGGAGTCCTTGTCGGCGAGGATCTCGTCGCCGCGCCACGAGTCGAACAGCTCCGTCGCGGTCTCCAGGAACCGCCGCGCGCGCTCGTAGCGCTGGTCCTCCGGCAGGAACCCGCCGCGCCGGAAGTTCTCGCCGGTGAACGCGTCCCACGACGTCACCACGTTCCACGCCGCCCGTCCCGCCGAGAGGTGGTCCAGGCTGGCGAACTGGCGCGCCACCTCGTAGGGCTCGTTGAACGTGGAGTTGATGGTGCCCGCCAGCCCCAGCCGGTCGGTCGTCCCGGCCAACGCCGCCAGCACCGTGAACGTGTCCGGCCGTCCCACGACGTCGAGGTCGTGGATGCGTCCGGCGTGCTCGCGCAGCCGCAGGCCCTCGGCGAGGAACAGGAAGTCGAACCGCGCCCGCTCGGCGGTGCCGGCCAGGTGGGTGAACGAGGAGAACTCGATCTGGCTCAGCGATCGCGGATCGCTCCACACCGTCGTGTTGTTGACGCCGGGGAAGTGCGCGGCGAGATGGATCTGCTTGGTCACGGCGTGCCTCCAGCGCTCGCGTAGCGGTTGACCGGCCGGGCCAGCCCCAGCCGGTCGCGCAGCGTCCCGGCGTCGTAGCCGGTGCGGAACACCCCGCGCCGCTGCAGCTCCGGCACCAGCTCGTCGGTGATGGCGGCCAGGTCGACGGGAAGCTCACCCGGGTGCAGCCGGAACCCCGTCACGCCACGTTCGGCCAGCTCCGCCAGCAGGTCGGCCAAATCCCGCGCGTCGCCGACGAACTCGGGCAGGTCCGATGTGGACGGATCGAGAGAGTCGAGACGTGCCTTGCGCTCCGCGGCGTCGGTTCCCAGGTGGACCACCAGGTCCCCGAAGACGGGCAGCGCACCGGCCAGGGCCACCGCCCGGTCCGCGACGCCCGGGTCGGGCAGCGGGGTGAACACCACGTCCGCGGAGCGGCGGGCGAAGCCGAACCCGGCCTCGTCCGAGGCGGTCGCGGTCACCAGCGGCTGCCCCTGGGGCGGGCGGGGCGTGATCGACGGGCCCTTGACGCTGAACCACTCGCCCCGGAAGTCGATGTGGTGCAGCTTGTCCCGGTCGATGAACCGGCCGGTGGCCACGTCGCGGATCTCCGCGTCGTCCTCCCAGGAGTCCCACAACCGGCGCACCACCTCCACGTGATCGGCGGCCTCGTCGAGCAGCCGATCCGGCTCGATCGCGCGGCGACCGAAGTGCGCGTTGTCCCCGGCGCTCGCGCTGACCTGCGGCAACCAGCCGGCCCGGCCGCCGGAGACGTAGTCCAGCGTCGCGATCGCCTTGGAGATGTGGAACGGCTCGGTGTGGGTCACCACGGCGACCGGGACCAGCCCGACGTGCCGGGTCCGGGGCGCGACGCGCGCCGCGATCAGCCCGGCGTCGAGCCGGCCGCGCACCCGGTCGGTGCGCTCGTCGGGGCCGTCCGGATCGCTGGACTGCGGGCCCAGCGAGTCGGCGAACGTGACGAGGTCCAGCAACCCGGACTCGGCGCGCGAAACCAGGTCCAGCCAGTACCCGGCGGTGAACAGGTCCTCGGGTCTGGCCTGCGCGGACCGCCACGAGGCCGGGTGCGCGCCGGTCCCGTCGAGGGCCACGGCCAGATGCCACTGCGTGGGTTGAACCATCCTCGTGTCCTCCCTGCGCCTGCTGCGCGGGTCGAGGGGTGGGAACGCCGCTGCGATGCGGTTCGGGAATTACCGCTCGACCCGGTCACGAGACCGGGCGACGAGCGGAGAACGGGGGAGAGCGGCCGGAACTCGCCCGTCAGCGGGGACAGGCGGCGGCGATGACCCGGAGCAGGTCGATGTGGTCGCGCGTGACCAATCGCAGCCGGAGAGCCATGCCTCCCAAGCTAGAACCGCGCCTCGACCCCGTCAACGCGGTCCGAGATGTGGGCACCGCCTGGAAAACGGCGGTAATCCGTTGTCGGAAAACTGCCGTATTCGGGGACCGGAGGACTGCCGTGTTGCGGGAGTTTCAGCGCAACGTGATGCGGATGTCGTCGGTGCGGTGGGGGAGGACGTGGCCGATGACCGGGGAACCGGGGACCTCGCCCACGACGAGGAGGCCGCCGGAGGTCTGGGCGTCGGCGAGGAGGAACAGGTCTTCGGCGCTGGTGCCGCCCGGGTCGAGGTGCGGGCGGACCCAGTCGAGGTTGCGGCGGGTGCCTCCGCTGATGAAGCCGTCGCGGACCGCTTCCCGCGCGCCGTCGACGACCGGGACGGCCGCCACGTCGATCTCCGCGGACGTGCCGGAGGCGCGCATCGTCTTGAACAGGTGCCCCAGCAGGCCGAAACCGGTGACGTCGGTGGCGCACACCGCTCCCGCCCGCAGCGCGGCGCGGGAGGCGTCGCGGTTGAGCTCGGTCATCACCGCCACCGCGTGATCGAAGAGCTGCCCGGTCCGCTTGTGCCGGGTGTTGAGCACCCCGACCCCCAGCGGCTTGGTCAACGACAGCGGCAGACCCGGCCGCGCCGCGTCGTTGCGCAGCATCCGGACCGGATCGACCAGGCCGGTCACCGCCAGCCCGTACTTCGGCTCCGGATCGTCCACGCTGTGCCCGCCGCCGAGGTGGCACCCGGCGCTGGCGGCGACGTCGGTGCCGCCGCGCAGCACCTCACCGGCAAGCTCGAACGGCAGCACCTCCCGGGGCCAGCCCAGCAGGTTCACCCCGAGCACCGGCGTGCCGCCCATCGCGTAGACGTCCGAGAGCGCGTTGGCCGCCGCGATCCGGCCCCAGTCGTAGGGGTCGTCGACCACGGGCGTGAAGAAGTCGGTGGTCACCACGATCCCGGTGCCCTCGTCGGTGCACACCACCGCCGCGTCGTCGCCGGTGTCCGTGCCGACCAGCAGCTTGGCGTTCGGCTCGGGCACGTCCGGCACGAGGGAACCGACGACGTCCTCCAGCTCGCCCGGTGGGATCTTGCAGGCGCACCCGCCGCCGTGCGCGTACTGCGTCAGCCGGTAGCCGCCCATCGAACCCGTCCTCGCGGTCGGTGGCAGAGGTCTTTGGCGGAGACGGACGGGAATCGAACCCGCCGCGTCGAGTTGCTCGGCGCCAACGGCTTTGAAGGCCGCGGGGGTCACCAGACCCCGAACGTCTCCGCCGCCCACTGTAGGAGAACGGGCCCGGCTCCACAGATCAGGAGCTCACCGACTCCGGCAGCCCGAACCGGGCGAAGTCGACGTCGAAGAAGCACACCACGTGCCCGACCCGCTCGTCGTCGAGTTCCAGGACGTGCAGTTGAAAGGGGCGGAACACGTCGTCGTCGCAGCGGATGTAGACGCCGTAGGCGAGCTGGCCGTTGGCGCGGGTCGGTCGCAGCCGCAACCCGTCCGGACCCGCCGGGCACTGCCGCGCGGTGAGCTGCGCGATCAGCTCACCTCCCCGCACCCACAGCTCGAACGGCGGCATCTCCCACACGGCCTCGGCGGTGAACAGGCCCACGATCGCGTCCACGTCCTTGGCCTCGAACGCCGCGACGTAGCGCTCCAGCAGCTGCTCCTGCTCGGCGGTCAGCGGCTGCGGGCGGTCGTCCTCGGAGGGGGCGGCGTCGGCGAGCTGGGCGCGGGCGCGCTGCAGGACGCTGTTGACCGCGGCCGTGGAGATGTGCAGCGCGTCGGCGACCTCGGCGGCGCGCCACTTGAGCACGTCGCGCAGGATCAGCACCGCCCGCTGCCGCGCGGGCAGGTGCTGCAGGGCCGCGATGAACGCCAACCGCGTGCTCTCCCGCAGCCCCACGATCGAGGCGGGGTCGGTGGCCTGGTCAGCGATCATCCCGTCCGGGATCGGCTGCAGCCACGGCACCTCGCCGGACTCGACGACCTTCTCCCGAGGCACCTCGTCGGTCGGTGCGCCCAGGCCGCTGGGCAGCGGCCGCCGCTTGCGGCCCTCCAACGCGGTCAGGCAGGTCGTGGTCGCGATCTTGTAGAGCCAGGTGCGCAGCGAGCTGCGGCCCTCGAAGCCGGCGTAGGAGCGCCACGCCTTCAGGTAGGTCTCCTGCACGAGGTCCTCGGCGTCCTGCAACGACCCGAGCATCCGGTAGCAGTGCGCGAGCAGCTCGCGGCGGTAGGAGTCCGCCTGCGCGACGAAGTCATCGGTTGGCGCGGTCGTCGTGACTGGCATGGCGCTGGCCCTTCGGTGAGAGGTGGCCCGACCCGATGCCGAAGACCGTAGCGCGCTGCTCCGACAAGAAGGTCAGCTCCGACCTTCGCGCCAATAGCCCATGAACGCCACCGAGCGCTTCGGGATGCCGTGCTCGTCGACGAGCAGCCGCCGCAGGCGCTTGATCACCGCGGCCTCGCCCGCGAGGAACCCGTAGATCGAGCCGGTGGAGTCCTCCGGGACCTCCCACAGCACGCCGGTGTCGACGTCGACGTCCTCCAGCGCGCCGTCCCGCGAGCCGGAGGACTCCGCCGGGCACAGCTCGTTCAGCGCCGCGGCGACGCCCTCGCCGAGCAGCTTGCCGTGCGGCGCGCCGGTGCGCGCGTACCAGCGCACCCGCACCCCGGCCGGGCACGCCCACTCCTGCCGGTCGTCCTCCTCGGGGACCTCCACGCACACCACGCCGCGCGCGTCGGCGGGCAGCGACTCGACGATGGCCGCCAGCGCGGGCACCGCGGTCTCGTCGCCGGCCAGCACGAGGCGGTCGGCCGAGTCCGGCGGAGCCCACTCGCAGCCCCACATCCGCCCGGTGCCCGGGCGGTCCGGGGCGAACAGGCCGATGACCTGGCCGGGCCGCGCTCCGGCGGCGAAGGTGGAGGCCGGTCCGGCGTGACCGTCGTCCAGGCCGTGCAGCACGAAGTCGACGTCGACCTCGCAGGACTCGGGCCGGTAGTCGCGGACGGTGTAGGTGCGCAGGTCCGGGCGGACGTCCTCGGGCAGGCCCAGCCAGCGCGGGTACCAGTCGTCGCCCTCGGGGAAGTCGTCGAGCGCGCGGCCGGGCTTGGGCAGCACGATCTTGATGCGCTGGTCGTGCCCGCCGAAGCCGAACCCGGACAGGCAGGCGCCGCCGAAGGTGATCCGCACGAAGCTCGGGCCGAGCCGCAGCACGCGGGCGACCTCCACGGGGAACAGGCGGTAGCCCGGCTTGGCCTGCTCCGTTCGCCCGTTGCGCGTCCCTGTCATCCGAAACCTCCCGATCGTGGTGCTAGGTTAGCCTAGCCTTATAACAATGGGAGGTCGACCTTGCGTCACACGATCAGGGCCGCTGCGGTGATCGCGGCGTCCTTAGCTGCCGTCGGCACGCTGTCCGCGTGCGGACCCTCGCAGCCCGAGCAGACCGGCACCGGCTGGTCCTACACCGACGATCGCGGCACCACGGTCACCCGCCCCGAACGTCCGCAGCAGATCGTCGCCCAGGTCTCCTCCGCCGCCGCGCTGCAGGACTTCGGCGTGCAGGTCGCCGGAACGTTCGGTCCGCTGGTGCGCGACGACGGCTCCGTCGAACCCGAAGCCGCCGGTCTCGACCCCGCGAAGGTCACCGACGTCACCGGCGCGGGCTACGGCGAGATCAACCTGGAGCGGCTCACCGCGCTGCAGCCCGACCTGCTGGTCAGCGGCAAGTACGCGGAGTACCCCGGGCTCTGGCACCTCGTGGAGGACCAGGAGAAGAAGGTCGCCGAGATCGTGCCGACCCTCGGCGTGCAGCAGTCGGGCATCGCGCTGCCGGCGGCGATCGGCAAGTACCGGGAGCTCGCCCGCGCGCTGGGCGCCGACGTCGACTCGCCGAAGGTGAAGGCCGACGAGCAGGCGTTCCACGCCGCCGCCGAACGGCTGCGCGGCATCGGCGCCCGGATGAAGGCCGAGGGCCGGTCGATCCTGGCGATCGGCGGCACGAAGGAGGAGTTCTTCGTCGTCGTGCCCGGTCGCAACCCCGACCTGGACTACTACGTCACCGAGCTCGGCCTGCCGATCACCACGCCGAACAACCCCGACCAGGCCAGCGGCGGCTACTACGAGCGGCTGTCCTGGGAGAAGGCCAACACCTACCCGGGCGACATCATGCTGTGGGACGCCCGCTCGGCGTCGATGACCCCGGAGCAGATGATGCAGAACCCGGTCTTCGCCAACACGCCCGCGGCCGCGGCCGGGCGCTTCGCGGAGTGGGACGCGGTCGCCCCGATGAGCCACGCGAGCTACGCCAAGATCATGAACGAGCTCGCCGACCAGCTGGAGTCCCGCCTCGCGGCGTGAGGTGGGTCGAGCAGTCCGCTTCGTCCGGACGGTGAGGACGAAAAACCGCCCTGCTCCTGGAGTTCCAGGGGCAGGGCGGTTGCGTGGAACAGCGGGTCAGCTGCCGAGGCCGCGGACGTCGGCGAGGAGTTCCAGCGAGCGGAGCCAGGCGGTGCGGTCGACCGCGGAGGAGACGATCATCAGCTCGTCGGCCTGGGCCTGCTTGGCGAAGCCGTCCAGGTACTCGTCGACCTCGTCGGGGGTGCCGACGGCGCTGTAGCGGGCCATCGACTGGACCTGGCGGCCGGCGGGGGAGGCCAGCAGGGCGTCGATCTCCTCGGTGCTGAGCTTGCGGCCCTGGGCCAGCATCCGGCCCGCGCGGTAGCGCTTGGCCTCCAGCAGCTGCTCCTCGGCGTAGTCGGTGGTGTCGGCGGCGATCACGTTCACCCCGGCGATCACGTAGGGCTCCGACAGCTGCGCCGAGGGCTTGAACTCCTTGCGGTAGTGCGAGGTGGCCGCTTCCAGCGCGTCCGGGGCGAAGTGCGAGGCGAACGCGTACGGCAGGCCCAGCAGGGCCGCCAGCTGCGCGCCGAACATCGACGAACCCAGCACGTACAGCGGCACGTTCGTGCCGTAGCCCGGGGTGGCGTTGACACCGGCGACGCGGGACTCACCGGCCAGGTAGCCCTGCAGCTCCAGCACGTCCTGCGGGAACGAGTCGGCCGAGGTGGGGTCGCGGCGCAGCGCGCGCATCGTGCGCTGGTCGCTGCCGGGCGCGCGGCCCAGGCCGAGGTCGATGCGGCCCGGGAACAGGGTTTCGAGGGTGCCGAACTGCTCGGCGATCGTCAGCGGGGAGTGGTTCGGCAGCATGATGCCGCCCGCGCCCAGCCGGATCGAACTGGTCTGCGCCGCCACGTGACCGATCAGCACGCTCGTCGCCGACGAGGCGATGGTGGGCATGTTGTGGTGCTCGGCGTACCAGATGCGGTGATAGCCCCAGCGTTCCGCGCGCTGGGCCATGTCGACGCTCGCGGTGAAGCTGTCCGCGGCGGTCTCCCCGTCGCCGATGTGCGCCAGGTCGAGAACGGAGAGAGCCACAGTCACGGCAGGATCAGCCTTTCCACACGAGAACACCGCGGGACACCACGTCCCGCCCTTCCCGTGCCAACGCGGAGCGAAACGTCGATATTTCCGGGCCCGCCTGTGATCTGGCCCTGCCTGCGCGCCGTGACCGGGCGGACGCGCAGCGTCAGGACCGGGGGCCGGCGGTGCTGCCGCGAACGACGAGATCGGTGGCCAGCTCCACGCGGTGGGTGTCGAAGCGGCCGGTCTCGGAGTGGCGCAGCACCATCCGCGCTGCCTCCGCCGCCATCGTCGCCACCGGCTGGTTCACCGTGGTCAGCGCCGGTGAGATCCACTGGGCCATCGGCAGGTTGTCGAAGCCCACCACGCTGAGGTCGTCCGGGAGGCGCCTACCGCGCCGCTCCGCGGCCCGGTAGGCGCCGAGCGCCTGCTGGTCGTTGGCGGCGAAGATCGCGGTCGGCGGGTCGGGCAGCGCCAGCAGCTCCTCGGCGGCCCGCTCGCCCCGGTCGTGGGTGAAGTCGCCGTCGGCGACGAGAGCGTCGTCGACGCCGATCTCGGCCGCCATCAGCGCCGACCGGTAGCCGTCCAGCCGCGCCACCGAGCACTGCAGCTGCGGGGGTCCGCCGATGAACCCGATCCGCCGGTGGCCCAGTTCGAGCAGGTGCTCGACGGCGGCGCGCGCACCGCTCCAGTTCGTCGCTCCCACCGAGGCCACCCGCGCGTCCGGCTGGCCCAGCGAGTCGATGATGATCACCGGCACGCCCAGGCCGTGCAGCTGCTCGGCGTGGCGCGGGCCGAGCTCGGTGACCGCCAGGATGATCCCGTCCGAACGCCGCGAGGTGAGGTTGTCCAGCCACGCGCGCTCGGTCTTGCGCCCGTCGTGCACCGCCGAGACGACCATCCCGACCCCGGCGTCGTGCGTGACGCTCTCGACGCCGCGCACTATCTCCAGCACCCACTCGTTGTCGAGCGTGTGGAAGACCAGGTCGATCAGCCCGGCCCGGCCGCTGCCGTGACTGGCCCGGCGGGAGTAGTTGTAGCGGGTGATGAGCTTCTCGACCCGCTCCCGGGTGTGGGCGGCGACCTCCGGACGGCCGTTGAGCACCTTCGACACGGTCGGCACCGAGACACCGGCCTCCCGCGCGATGTCGCTGATCGTCACGCGGTTCTTCTTCGCCTCGGTCACCGTGCCTCCTAGCTCGACCGACGTCACCGTACCTGAAAGTTTCGGGCCTGCCGCCCACACCCGATCACGTCACTCCGAGATCGTCACCGGGGTGTCCAGCACGCGGTCCGCACCGACCTCGCGGACCTCTCCGACGAGGCGGAACTCGCCGGAGAGACGGGGGTTCGCGCTGTCGCCGCCGACGTGGACCTCGATCAGACCGGGGTCGACGATCCGCTTCCCGCGCGCACCCGCGTAGGCCGTCCGGTCGGCGTGCAACCGGAACGACACCCGCCTGCTCTCGCCCGCGGGGACCGAAACCCGGGCGAAACCGGCCAGCTGCCGCACCGGGCGGGTCACCTGGGCCACCGGGTCCCGCAGGTAGAGCTGCACGACCTCGTCGCCGTCGCGGTCGCCGGTGTTGGTGACCGTGCACGCCACCTCCACCGCGCCGTCGGTGCCGACCTCCTCGGCGCTGACCTGCAGGTCCGAGTAGGCGAAATCGGTGTAGGACAGGCCGTGCCCGAACGGGAACAGCGCCGTCGGGTCCAGCGAGCTGACCTCGCTGGCCGCGCCGAGGGGAGCGGTCAGGTAGGTGCCCGGGTTGCCGCCCGGCGTCACCGGGATCGACACCGGCAGCCGACCCGACGGGTTCACCTCTCCGGTGAGCACGCCGGTCAGCGCCGCAGCGCCCGCCTCACCGGGGAAGAACACCTGCACCACCGCCGCGACCCGGTCGGCCAGCGCGCCCAGCGCGTACGGGCGGCCGCTGGAGACCACCAGCACCACCGGGGTCCCGGTCTCGATCAGCGCCTCCACCAGCTCCTGCTGGTCACCCGGCAATCGCAGGTCCGCGGCGTCGCAGCCCTCCCCGGAGGTGCCGCGGCCGAACAGGCCCGCGCGGTCGCCGACCACCGCCACGCACAGGTCCGCGCCCGCCGCCGCTGCTCGCGCGGCGTCGAAATCCGCTCCACCGGACGGCAGGTCGCAGCCCTTGACGTGGTCGACGTGCTCAGCGACGCGGGCGATCTCGTCGCGGAACGTCGGCAGGTCGATGCCGTGCGGCCAGTCCGGGTAGGACACACCGATGTGAGCGGGGAACGAGTAGCAGCCCAGCAGCGCGAACGGGTCGTCGGCCAGCGGGCCGACCACCGCCACCCGGCCGGGCTCGCGCACCGGAAGCGTCCCGTCGTTGGCGACCAGCACCACCGACTCCTCGGCGAGCCGTCGCGCCAGGTCCCGGTTGGCGGCCGAGTCGAACTCGCGCGGTCCCGGCGCCTCCGGTGACCAATCCGGGTCCAGCAGGCCGAGTTCGACCTTCTGGCCCAGCACCCGGCCCAGCGCCCGGTCCACCAACGTCTCGTCGACCTCGCCCGAGCGCACCAGCCGCGCCAGCGGGTCGACGTAGCAGCGGGCGTTGGGCAGCTCCACGTCCACCCCGGCGCGCAGCGCGGCCGCACCGGCCTCGCCCGGTCCCCCGGCGACGCCGTGCAGCTTGTGCAGGAACGACACGCCGAAGTAGTCGGCGACGACGGTGCCGGTGAAACCCAGCTCGTCGCGCAGCAGATCGGTCAGCAGCACCTCGTCGGCGGCCGAGGGCATGCCGTCGACGTCGGTGTAGGAGTGCATCACCGAGCGGGCGCCGCCGAGCCGCAGCGCCATCTCGAACGGCGGCAGCACCACGTCGGCGAACTCGCGCGGACCCATGCTCACCGGTGCCAGGTTGCGGCCCGCGCGGGAGGCCGAGTAGCCGGCGAAGTGCTTGAGGGTGGCCACGATCCCGCTGGACTCCAGGCCTGCGACGTAGGCCGAGCCGACGGCGCCGATCAAGTACGGGTCCTCGCCGAGGGTCTCCTCGACCCGGCCCCACCGCAGGTCCCGCACCACGTCCAGCACCGGCGCCAGACCCTGGTGCACGCCCGCCGAGCGCATGTCGGCTCCGATGCTCGCGGCCATCTCGCCGACCAGTCCCGGGTCGAAGGAGGCGCCCCAGGACAGCGGCACCGGGTACGCGGTGGCGCCCCAGGCGGTGAACCCGGCCAGGCACTCCTCGTGCGCCACCGCCGGGATGCCGAAGCGGCTGGAGGTGGTGATCTCGCGCTGCAGCCGGGTGAGAGCGGCTGCGCCGCAGTCGGGTTCGATGGGCGCGCTGCCGAAGACGCGGGTGAGCTGACCGAGCCCGCTCTTGATCATCTCGTCCCAGGGCGGGGTGTCGTCGGCGAAGTCCTCCTGGTGCGGGGCGACGCGCTCCTCGGCGCCGGAGACGTAGATCCACATCCCGACGAGCTGGTTGAGCTTCTCCTCCAGCGTCATGCGGGACACCAGATCGGCGACCCGCTCCTCGACCGGTAGTGCGGGATCGCGGTAGGGCTGGCGGTCCTCGGTCGGGCGCGACTGCGGCATGTGCTGCGACTCCCGTCGTGGTTGGGCGGCCGTCCGCGTCGACACTTTCGAAACAGTTTCGGCGTCGTGGTCCGGTCACCGGGGTGTAACGATCGACAGATTGCCACATCGTCCGCCGAATGTCCTGCATGGATCCCGATAAATGCCGGGGAGGTCGGTCTGTGAAAGTTTTGGAAACTCAGTCTTGTCGATCGTTCGGCCGCTGCGGTACCGTCTCGCCGTCCGGCAGCCGGGTGTGACCGCGTGCACACCACCTCCGGAGATCGTGGAAAGTTCGCAACGGTGCGACGGGAGCGACGATGCGTGGACTGCGACGTCTGTGCGCGATGGGGGCGGCGCTGGCGCTCGCCCTGACCTCGACCGGGTGCGCCGTTCTGCTGCCACCCAGCGAAGGCAGCGCCGACCTGGTCACCACCTGGGCGATCAGCGGCGGCGGTGAGGAAGAGCTGATGCCCGTCGAGGGCGAGAAGTTCGAGCAGCGGACCGGCCGCCCGATGCAGACCCAGTTCTTCCAGAACGACCCCTACAAGAACAAGCTCTGGGTCTCGATGGGCTCGGGCACCCCTCCCGACACGTTCTTCGGCTGGGGCGGGGGAGCGCTCGAAGCGTTCCTCGACGCGGGCAAGGTCGCCGACCTCGGACCCGCGATGCGCGAACACCCCGAGTGGCGCGAGCACTTCCTGCCCAGCGTCATGAGCCCGGTCGACATCCGGGGCGGCACCTACGGCATCCCCATCGGCGGCATGCAGCCCGTGCTCCTCTACTTCAACGAGGACGTCTACGCCGAGACCGGGCTGCAGCCGCCGCGCACCTGGAACGAACTGCTCGACCAGATCCCGAAGCTCCAGCAGGCCGGATACCTGCCGATCTCCCTGGGCGGCGCCGACTCCTGGACCTACCTGATGTGGGAGGAGGCGATCGTCGACCGCGTCGCCGGTCCCGAGGCGTTCCAGGCGGTCCTGGACGGGAAGCCCGGCGCCTGGCTCAACCCCGACATCATCAAGGCCAACACCATGCTGCAGGACCTCGTGCGCCGGGGAGCCTTCGGCAACGCCTTCGCCTCCACCAGCGCCGAACTCGGCCAGCAGCGAACGCTGCTGCGCAGCGGGCGCGCCGCGATGATGGTCCACCTGGGCGCCGGCTACTCCGACATGCTCGGCGACGACGAGAAGTGGGTGCGCGAAGGCCACCTCGGCTGGGCGCCGTTCCCCGCCGTCGAGGGCGGCAAGGGCGATCCCGCCAACCTCGTCGGCAACCCCACCACCTTCATGTCCGCCACCGCCGGACCCGACCAGCAGGTCGCGATCGACTACCTCCGCGAGGAGCTCTCCAGCCCCGAGTTCACCCGGGGCCTCATCGAACGCGGCGACGTGCCACCGGCGGCGGGCGTGGAGGAGCAGCTGCGCGCCTCCGACGACGCCGACTACATGACCTTCGTCTACGACCTCGCCAAGAACGCGCCGCACTTCCAGCAGTCCTGGGACCAGGCGCTGCCGCCCGGCCCCGCCCAGAACGTGCTGATCAACCTGCAGAAGCTGTTCCTCGACCAGATCAGCCCGGAAGAGTTCTCCCAGCTGATGGAGGAGTCCTCGCGATGACCGCCACCGAGGCCCTGCGCCCGACCGCGCCCGCCCCAGCCCCACGGCGACGCCGCCCCGCGCGGCACTGGACCGAGCCGTCCACCTGGTTCGCCGCTCCCGCCCTGCTGTTCTTCGCCGCGCTGGTCATCGCGCCGATCGTCGTCGTCATCGTGCTGTCCATGATGGACTGGAACGGCATCTCGGCGCCGCGGCTCAACGCGGCGGAGAACTGGAGCGAGCTGGCCACCGACTCCGGCATGTGGCACTCGGTGTGGGTGTCGCTGCAGGTCATGATCCTGTGCTGGGTCGTGCAGACCCCGATCAGCATCCTGCTCGGCGTCTACGTCGCCGGGAAGCAGAAGCACCGGGCCGTGCTCGCCGCCCTGTTCTTCCTGCCGCTGGTGCTGTCGTCCACCGGCATCGGCATCGTGTGGCGCAACCTGGTGGACCCCGAGTTCGGCGTGCTGCCCGCGCTCGGCCTGCCCGGCCTGAACCTGCTGGGGGACGCGAACTTCGCGCTCCACACCCTCATCTTCGTGGTGTCCTGGCAGTTCATCCCGTTCCACACGCTCATCTACCAGGCGGGCGTGCGGCAGATCCCCGCGCAGCTCTACGAGGCCGCCGAGCTCGACGGCGCCGGACCGGTGCAGCAGTTCTTCAGGATCACGCTGCCGCAGCTGCGCAACACCATCGTCACCTCCAGCACGCTGATGCTGGTCGGCTCGCTGACCTACTTCGACCTGTTCTACGTGCTCAGCGAGGGCGGTCCGGGCGATGCCACCCGGATCCTGCCGGTGAACATGTACGTCACCGGCTTCCAGCAGTACCAGCTGGGCTACGCCAGCGCGATCGCGCTGCTGCTCGTGGCGCTGGGCACCGCCCTGTCGCTGGGACTGACCAAGTACTCCGGCTTCGCCCGGATGCGCAGCGAGCAGGAGGGCGCGTGATGCTGCGAATCAGAGGTCTGCTGCCCAACGCCGCCGCCCTGCTGTGGGCGCTGGTCGTGGCCATCCCGCTGTACTACGTGGTGGTCACCAGCCTGCGCGGCGAAGACGCCGCGGTGACCGAGAACCCGCTGTCGCTACCGGCCATCCCGACCCTGGACAACTACGGGCTGGTGTTCTCCGACGGGTTCGCCGGGTTCCTGTTCAACAGCCTGCTCACCACCGCGATCACGGTCGTCGTCGTGCTCGCCACGGCGCTGCCCGCGGCCTACGTGGTCGTGCGCGGGCGGCGTCGGCGGCACCAGTGGTTGTTCCGGATGTTCCTGGCGGGCCTGGCGATCCCGCTGCAGGCCACGATCATCCCGGTCTACGTGATGATCGTCGAGGCCGGTCTCTACGACAGCCTGCTGGCCATCATCCTGCCCGCCATCGCCTTCGCGATGCCGCTGTCGGTGCTCATCCTGAGCAACTTCCTGCGCGACATCCCCGAGGAGCTCTACGAGTCCATGTGCCTCGACGGAGCGGGGCAGTTCCGGGTGCTGGTGAACCTGGTGCTGCCGCTGTCGCGACCGGCGCTGCTGGCCGTCGGCATCTACCAGGCGCTGCAGGTGTGGAACGGGCTGCTGTTCCCGCTGATCCTCACCCAGCGCGAGGAGACCGCGATGCTGCCGGTGATGCTCTGGCAGTTCCAGGGCCAGTACACGGTCAACGTCCCGGCCATCATGGCCGGTGTCGTGCTCTCGGCGATCCCGGTGCTGGTGCTCTACATCCTCGGCCGCCGGTTCATGATCGCCGGACTCACCGCGGGCGCGGGCAAGTGAGGAGGGCGCCGGTCGGCGGCCAGGGGCAGGCCGCCGACCGGCGCGATCACGACCGGGTCGACGGCGAGCGCTCCAAGTAGCGCAGCACCGCCGTCACCCGGCGGTCCGCGCGGTCGTCCGGTGGCAGGTCGAGCTTGGCGAAGATGCTGCGGATGTGCTTGTGCACGGCGCCTTCGGTGACCACCAGGCGCTCGGCGATCGCGCCGTTTCCCAGGCCCTCCGCCATCAGAGCCAGCACGTCGCGCTCCCGGGGGCTCAGCCGGTCCAGGCCCGAGCCGGACCGGGTCAGCAGCTGCGCGATCACGTCCGGGTCGATCGCCGTGCCGCCGTCGGCGACGCGGTGCAGGGCCGCCATGAACTCCTCGACGCGGCCCACCCGCTCCTTGAGCAGGTAACCCAGCCGGGCGCTGCCCGAGGACAGCAGCTCGGTGGCGAAAGCCTGCTCCACGTAGGCCGAGAGCACCAGCACCGCCAGCGCCGGGCACCTCCGCCGCGCCTCCACAGCGGCCACGATGCCCTCGTCGGTGTGCGTCGGCGGCATCCGCACGTCGACCACCGCGACGTCGGGCCCGTGCTCGTCCACCGCCCGCAGGAACCCCGCCGGGTCCTCGGCCGTGGCCACCACGTCGAGGCCCTCGGCGCGCAGCAGCAGCGCCACACCCTCGCGCAGCAGCGGGTCGTCCTCGGCGATCACAATCCGCACGGCAGGCTCACCTCCACCGATGTCGGGCCGCCCACCGGGCTCACCAGGTCGAACGTGCCGTCGTGGGCCTCCACCCGGCGCCGGATGCCCTCCAGGCCCGAGCCGCCGCGCTCGTCGGCGCCGCCGCGGCCGTCGTCGGTGACCACCACCCGGAGCCGGTCGTCCTCGGTGCGGCGCAGCAGGACCGAGGCCGTGCGGGCCCCGCTGTGCTTGGCGACGTTGCTCAGCGACTCGGCCACCGCGAAGTACACCGACGCCTCGACCGAGGCCGCGCACCGGCCGGGCAGGTCGGCGTCGATCCGGCACTCGGCCGGGCAGTCCGCGGCGAGCGCGGCCAAGGCGTCCGGCAGGCTCCGCTCCAGCAGCACCGGGGGCATGAGGCCGCGCACCACCGCGCGCAACTCCCGCAGCGCCTGCTCGGCGGCGTCCTGCGCGCGGCCGAGCATCTCCTCGGCCTCCTCCGGTCCGCGCCGAACGGCCCTCCGGGCCGCTCCCACCAGCACCGTCACCGCCACCAGGCGGTTCTGCGCTCCGTCGTGCAGGGACCGCTCGATGCGCCGCAGCTCGGCCGAGTGCGCGTCCAGCGCCGCCGCTCGCGTCGCCGTCAGGTGCGCCACCCGCATCGCCAGGTCCGCCTCCGGTCCCAGCCCGAGCAGCCGACGCCCCGGAAGCGCCTGCCACCGCGCCATTCCCGGCAGCAGAACCAGGCACGCCAGCACCCATCCCAGGCCCATCAGCGACACCAGCAGCGAGCCCGCGACGTCGCGCACCTGCCACAGGCCCAGCGACGCCGTCGCGTCGGCAGGGGGAAGCAGGAACCACCACAGCGGGAACGTGCCGTCCCGCACGGTGTTCAGCGCCAGCGTCAGGCCCACCACGCCGAGCGCGAACCCGGTCACCGCGTGCATCGCGACCCACGCGAGCTCCCGGCGCACCGCGCGTGCCCGCAACGCCGCCACCAGCGATCCGGGCACCGGGCCGGGGCCGATGACATCCGGGCCCCAGCGCGTCAAGCGGGTGCGCTCCTGCTCGGCCACCACGTGCGCGAACCGCAGCACGAGCGGCGCCAGCACGATCCCGACGCCCAGCGGGACCAGCGCCGCGCACACCACCACCAGCAGCACCGCGATCAACGCCAGCACCGAGGTGCCCAACCCGCCCACCACGTGCTCCAGCGCGTCGAACGTGACGTGCGCGCGGTGGGTCAACCGGGCCCGGGTGTTCCGCTGCCACATGACACCCCCTGTTCCCGCGAAACCCTAACCGGCGCAGGGGGAGCGGCGCGGTAGTGCAGGCTCTACCACCGGGCGTCGCGTCCGCTGGATCGCCGGGACCGCCGGGCGGGACTAGCTTTCCGGCATGCCCGATGACGCCACCCGCATCGTCGCCAGAGTGAGCGGCAGCGCGATGCGCATGTCCCGCAAGGTCAAGATCCTGCTCTGGAGCACCTTCGCGATCTGCGTGGTCACCAACGCCGTGACCTCCTTCGCCCAGCGCCCACCGGCGGTCCCGTTCCTGCTCGGCCTGCTCACCACCGCCTGCGCCGTCGCCCTGTTCGCCCAGCACCGGCGGCGCTGAGCAGAACTCGGTCGCGCCGCGCCGGAATCCGCCCCTCAGCCGCAGGATTCCGCCCCGGCGCGACCCGCCGGGGGTCGGCCGCCGGCGCAGGGCGGCCGGCCCCACAGCCCTTCGGAAGGTAGGAGTGCGGGCCCCGATCCCCCGAGCGACCGAGGCCGCCCCGGTGGTCAGGGCTTGAGCTCGACCACCTCGACGCCGTACGGCGCCAGGAGCACCTCCGACAGCGGCTCGCCGGACAGGCTCCGCACCGAGCCCGCGCACTGCGGCGAGACCGTCGTTTCCCGGGAGTGCTGGCTGACCAGCCAGGCGAATCGGCGGCCGTCCTCGTGCACCAGGACGTCGGCGAACACCCGCGGGTCGTCGACCACGACCTCCCGCTCGACCCCGGAGATCGCGGCCAGCGCTGCGTAGAGGCGGTGGCTGTCGTCCGGGTTCACCCGCGTGCTGCGGGCCGCGAACAGCTCCACCGGGTAGGTGCACAGCACCGCCTCGCCCGCGCCCGTCGCGTACCGCAGCAGCGCCGGGTTGCCGTGCGCGTCGGTCGCCACCACCGTCGCGCCCCGCGGCGTGACCGGGAGGAAGGCGCGGCTGTGCACGTTGCCCGACACCCGGAACCGCAACGACTCGCCCGCGCCGATGCCGCCGAAGTCCTCGGCGAAGTCGAACCGCACCTCCTCGTCGACCACCTCGTCCACCACCCCGTAGGTGATGTTCTTGCGCACCCCGAAGGTCTCGTCGAAGTAGGGGATCCACGGCTGCCGGTGATGCCCCACCTCACCGGCCGTGTACGACAGGTACAGCACCGCGCCCTCGCGCACGCGCTCGCGCAGGCGTTGCCACGTCGGTCCCTGGATCTGCTTGACGCACGGCAGCAGGTACAGGTCGACCTCGGCGTCGATGCCGTCGCGCTCCCGCGTGAAACCGACCGGCAGATCCGCCTCCCGCGCCGCCACGTACGCCTGGTGCAGCGTGTCGAAGATCAGCGGGCGGTCGTCGTCCTGCGTGAACGGGTAGCCGCGCTCCAGGTACTCGGTCACCACCAGCGCGGCGCGGGCGTCGCTGCGCTCGCAGCGGGCGAAGTCCACCCGCTCCAGCACCTCGGCGAACGACGCCAGCTCCCGCAGCGGCGGTTTCGGAGCCCCGGTGGAGTCGGTGATCCCGAAGTGCATCTCGAACGGGTGGTGCGAGTACGGGCCCCGGCCGATCAGGTCGTCGTAGTCGGTGTTGTTCCACGCCACCCAGCCCGTCGACCCGGCCAGCAGCGAGTTGTGCAACGTCTGCCGGTAGTAGTGGGCGGCGTTCTCCGGCGACACCTGGTCGCCGGACAGCCCGAACTCCTCCAGCACCACCGGTTTTCCCGCCACCGCCGAGAGCTCGCACACGAACGCCGCGATCAGGTGCTGGCGCACCGGGTCGCTGTCGATCCGGTACACGTGCGGGCCCACGAAGTCCACCATCGCGCCGGTCTCGCGCACCGAGAAGCCGTTGTCGACGCCGGTGACCTCGATGCCCCACGCGCCGTCGCCCAGCGACACCGGCTGGGTCCCGCCGCCGGCGCGCACCGCCTGCACCATCAGCCGCGCCCACGCGCTGACCTGCTCGGTCGGGGCCTTCGGCTCGTGCCGCAGACGGCCGTAGATCGGCATCTCGTTGCTGATCAGCCAACCCGCCACCGCCTCGTGTCCGGCGAAGCGCTCGGTCATCCGCTGCACGAACCACGCCTGCTGGGACACCAGCCACACGTCGGCGTAGAGATCACGACCGCCGCGCCACTCCGGGTCCCAGTTGTCGCCGGACATGTGCCCGACGATGAACGTGGGGATCGAGGTCATCCCGACCTCGGCGTGCGCGTCCAGGAAGTCCTGGTAGTGCGCGACCTTCTGCTCGTCCACCTCGTTCGGGGCCGGCATGAAGTCGGGCCAGTAGAAGAACGACCGGGTCTGCCGCAGGCCGTGCTCGTGGAGCACCCGCAGCTCCTCGCGCACGACCTCGGGGGAGTAGTCGCGCCACATCAGCGGGCCACCGGTGCGCGACCAGAAGTTCGCGCCCAACCACACCTCCGGTCGCCCGTCCGCGGTCACCTTGGCGGTGTTGCGTCGCATGAGAACCCTTCCGCAGCGATGGAAACTGCACGGAACACCACGACCGGTCCCGCACCGGCCGAGTCACTTCACCGCGCCCGCCGTCAGCCCCTGCGCGAGGTAGCGCTGCAGCGCCAGGAACCCGATGACCACCGGGATGCTGACCACCAGCGACGCGGCCATCACCTCGTTCCAGTACACCGAGGTCTCCGTCGAGTACTCGCGCAGACCGACCGCCAGCGTCCGCGAATCCGAATCCGTCATGATCGACGCGAACAGGGTCTCGCCCCACGCCGTCATGAACGCGTAGATGCCCACCGCCGCGATGCCCGGCCGCGCCGCGGGCAGCACCACCCGCCACAGCGCGCCCAGCGGGCTCGCCCCGTCGATCAGCGCGGCCTCGTCGAGATCGCGCGGGATCGTGTCGAAGTAGCCGACCATCATCCAGATCGCGAACGGCAGCGAGAACGTCAGGTACGTGACGACGAGCCCGAGCAGGCTGCCGTAGAGCTCGATGCCGGTGTAGCGGCCGATCGTCGCGTAGATCAGGTACAGCGGCAGCAGGAACAGGATGCCCGGGAACATCTGCGTCGACAGCACCACGATCCGGAACCCGTCGCGACCCCGGAACCGGTAGCGGCTCACCGCGTAGGCGGCCAGGATCGCGATCGCCAGCGACACCGCCGCCGCGCCCAGCGCCACGATCGCGCTGTTGAGGAAGTAGTCGGCCAGGTCGATCGTCGACCACATGTCCACGAACGGCTCGAAGGTCAGGTTCCCCGGGAACCACTCGAACCGGTCCCGCACCTCGCCCAGCGGTTTCAGCGCCGAGGTCACCATCACGTACAGCGGGATGACCGTGAACAGCGTCAGCGCCACCAGGCCCACGACCCGCAGGACGCGGAACCACCTCGGCTCAGGCATCCTTCATCCTCCGCGATGTGAAGGCCAGGTACCCGGCCGTGACGACCAGCAGGAACAGCAGCAGCAACGTCGACATCGCCGAACCCATCCCGAAGTTCCAGGTGATGAACGAGTTGTTGTAGATGTGGATCGACAGCAGGTTCGCCGCGCTGGGCACCGACTTGTCGAACAGGACGTAGGGCACGTTGAAGTCGTTGAACGTCCACAGGAACAGCACCAGCACCAGGACCTGGTTCACCGGCCGCAGCATCGGCAGCGTGATCGACCGGAACTGCTGCCACAGCCCCGCGCCGTCCACCGTCGCCGACTCGTAGACGTCGTGCGGGATCGACTGCATGCCGGCCATCAGCACCAGGAACGCGAACGGCCACAACCGCCACGTCGCCGTCGCCACCGTGGCCAGGAACGCGTTGTCGCCCAGCAGCCAGAACGTCTGACCGTCGGTGATGCCCAGCCCGCTCAGCGTCGCGTTGACCATGCCGTCGTCCTGGTCCAGCAGGAACTTCCAGACCATCGCCGCGGTGTAGACCGGCAGGGCGTAGGGCACCAGGAACAGCGTCCGCAGCACCGCTCGCCCCCGGAACGAGCGCTGCAGCAGCGTCGCCGCGAACACCCCCAGCAGCCACGACAACCCGACGGTCAGCACCGAGAACCCGGCGGTGACCGCGAACGAGCGGACCAGCGCCGCGCCGACGGCACCGTCGAAGTCCAGCGCGAAGCGGAAGTTCGCCAGACCCGCCCACGGCGCGTGCAACCAGTCCCGCAGGTAGAACTGGGTCAGCTCCAGCACGCTCATGTACAGCCCGCCGAGCATCGGCAGCAGGTGCACCAGCAGTTCGAAGCACAGCGCCGGAGCCACCAGCAGGTACGGCAGCAGCCGCCTGCTCGGCGTCCACCGGCGGCCCGGCGGAGGATCGGGCGGGGCGACCGGTGCGGTGGGGGAGGTGGCGGTACTGGTCAACTTCCGGTACCTCGCATCTTCTGCTCGGCGTCGGCCAGGGCCGCCCGCACGTCCTCGGTGGTGACCTCGCGGCCGGTGGCGATCTCGGCGAACAGGTCCCGCATCGCCGAGCCCACCGTGGTCTCGAAGTGCGCTTCGGTCGGGATCATCGGAGCGGGCTCGGAGTAGTTGGCCAGCACGTCCGAGAAGACCCTGTCCCGCTCGGTGCGGAACGCGGGGTCGTCGTAGGCGTCGGTGACCACCGGCAGCGTCCCGTACTTCTTGTTCAGCGACGCCTGGGTGTCCTTGCTGGTCAGGAACCGCACGAGTTCGAGGGCCTGCTCGCGCTTCGGGCTGTCGGCGAACACCGCGACGTTCGAGCCCGCGACGTGGCTCAGCGCCGGGGTCCCGCCCGGCGGCAGCGGATCGGGCGCGGGCAGCCGCACCACGCCGTAGGCGTCGCCGGACATGCCGTTGTCCTCCAGCGTGGGGATCACGCTGTTCTGCGCGATGAGCATCGCCGCGTTGCCGTCGGTGAAGTCCTCGGCGGCGCTGGAGGTGGTGCCCTCCTCGGCGTCGCCCGGGCTCACGACCTTCTGCGTCGACATCAGGTCGAGGTAGCGCTGGACGGCCGAGACGGCGCCCGGCGAGTCGAAGTCGGGGCCGTGGCGGGTGATCAGGTCGACGCCCTGCCACCGGGCGAACATGAAGGCGAAGTGCGAGTTCTCGGTGTAGCTCGCGCCGGCGATCGTCAGCCCCCAGCGGTTGCGGGCCGGATCGGTGAGCTTCTTCGCCGCCGCGACGAACTCGTCCCAGTCGCGCGGCGGGGCCACCCCGGCCTCGGCGAAGAGCTTCTTGTTGTAGAACACGCCGTAGCTCAGGCCGTACAGCGGCAGCGACGTCGGAACCTGCCCCGCCATGCCGGTGGAGCTCATGCTGCTGTCCAGGAAGCGTTCCCGGCCGCCGAAGCGCTGCATGAGCTCGTCGTCGAACGGCACGAACGCTCCGGTCGCCTGCAGCGAGGCCGACCAGGTGTTGCCCAGGTTCACCACGTCCGGTCCGACTCCGGAGGTCGCCGCGCCCAGGATCCGGTTCAGCAGATCGTTCCAGCCGATGACCTCGACGTTCACCTCGATGCCGGTCTCGGCGGTGAACCGGGCCAGGTCGTCGTGCAGGACCTCCATGTCCTGCTCGGCGCTCTCGCCCTGGTTGCTGGCCCAGTAGGTGATCGTGTTCTGGTCGTCGGCCGAGCCTGCGCAGCCGGTCAGCGTTGCGGCGAGCACGGCGGCGATGAGCGACACCGTCGCGAGCGAGCGTTTGATCACGAAACGACTCCTCGGCCTCGTCGGACCCGTCGTTGGGCCCGCCGCTCAAGCTAGGGACTTAACCGGTTAATCAGAAGGTCCGGTACGACCGGCGTGACCGATTCGTTACCGCTGACGGCCCTTCGCTGCTCCGATCAGCGCACGGGCGCTTCGCCCGTGCTGTCGCGCGTGATCAACTCGCGCGGGTGCATCCGGGCGTCGTCGGCCACGCCCGTCTCGATCAGCTCCAGCAGCATCAGCGCCGCCCGCTCGGCGGCCCCGCCGACGTCGTGCGAGAACGCGGTGATCGCGGGGCGGACCACCCGGCACAGCATCGAGTCGTCCCACGCCAGCACCGAGAGATCGCCCGGTACGCGCACTCCCAGCTCGTCGGCGCGGGCGACCGCGGCCACCGCCATCACGTCGTTGTCGAAGATGATCGCCGTCGGCGGCCGCGCAGCACCCAGCAACCGGGCCGCGGCCGCCACGCCACCGGCCTCGGTGTAGTCGCCGTGCGCGGGAACCAGCTCCGTTCCCGGCATCTCGGCGACCGCGCAGCGCAACTCCCGCTCCCGGCGGGCGGTGTGGCGCAGCTGCTCCGGGCCCTGCACGTGCCCGATCCGCCGGTGGCCCAGCGCCGCCAGGTGCCCCACGGCGCTCGCCGCGATGTCGCGCTCGTCGACCCACAGCACCGGGATGCCCGCCATCGGCCGCTCGGTGCCGAAGAAGACCGCCGGAACCCGCAGCTCGCGCAGCAGGGCCGGGCGCGGGTCGTCGACCCGCAGGTCCGTCAGCAGCACGCCGTCGACGCGGCGCTCGGCCCACCAGCGCCGGTAGGTCTCCAGCTCAGTCGCCGTGTCCGAGGCCAGCGCCAGCTGCAACGAGAAGCCGTGCGCCGACAGGGTTTTCTCCAGGCCCGCCACCACCTGCATGAAGAACGGCTCGGTCCGCAGCACCTCCGGCGAGCGGGCCAGCACGACGCCCACCGTGGCCGCCCGGTCGCTCGACAGCGCCCGCGCGGCGCTGCTGGCGCGCCAGCCCAGCTCGGCGGCCACGTCCAGGATCCGCTCCCGCGTCTCCTGCGAGACGCCGCCGCGCCCGTTGAGCGCGTAGGACACCGCCGCCTTCGACACCCCGACCTCGCGGGCGATGTCGATGATCGTCGGGCGCTTCACGGCGCCACGGCCTCGTCCAGCCGCCGCGCCAGCAGCACCGCCCCGTCGAGCTCGGCCTGCGGCACGTCGCTGAAGACGACCTGGCGCGCGCGGTGCTGCGGCAACGACGACCGGGGCAGTTCCTCCCGCAACGGCCCCAGCAGCAGCTCCCCGGCCCCGCGCACGGCGCCGCCGATCACCACCAGATCCGGGTCCAGCACGTTGAGCAGGTACGAGATGCCGCGCGCCAGGCCGCGTCCCGCTCGCGCCAGCGCCGCGCGGGCGGCCTCGTCGCCCTCGTGCGCCGCATCGATGATCAGGCGCAGGTGGCTCCCCTCGCGCAGGGCGCTGAACCGGCCGTCGCGCAGCGCGACGTCCACGGCCCTGGTGATGGCCGGCTCGCCGGCGACCGTCTCCAGGCAGCCCGTGTTCCCGCAGCCGCACTCCAGGCCGTCGTCCTCGACGCGGCAGTGCCCGATCTCCCCGGCGATGCCCGTGCTGCCCGAGAACAGCTGCGATCCCAGCACCACGCCGGAGCCGACACCGGTGCCGACGCTGAGCC
Source organism: Saccharopolyspora ipomoeae (assembly GCF_029952525.1). Lineage (GTDB taxonomy): Bacteria > Actinomycetota > Actinomycetes > Mycobacteriales > Pseudonocardiaceae > Saccharopolyspora > Saccharopolyspora ipomoeae. The sequence continues at coordinate 438,827 of NZ_JASAOF010000002.1, read as the reverse complement.
GGACGAACGACTCCACGCCCACCGCCACACCGGCGTGGTGCTCCGCCAGCGCGCCTGCGTGGGCCTCGTTGAACACCGTCGCCGGAGCCCCGACCAGCTCCTCCATCCGCGCCTGGATCGGCACGTCCCGCCAGCCCAGGTTGGGGGCGAGCAGGCAGCGGCCCGAGGTCTGGTCGACCAGGCCCTCCACCGAGACGCCGACGGCCGCCACCAGGTCGATCGCCATGTCGGCGCGCCCGCACGCGCGCAGCACCAGCGTCCGGGCGGCGCGCAGGCCGCGCTCGGCGTCGCCGAGGGAGCTGGCGGTCGAGGCGCGGGCCAGCGGGTTCCCCAGCGCGTCGGCGAGGGTCACCATCGTCCGCTGCGCCCCGAAGTGCACGCCGACGTAGGCGCGGTGGCGCTCGTTGAAGCGCAGCAGGTTCGGCCGCCGGCCTCCCGCCGAGCCGGGTTCGCCGACACCGGCGTCGAGGAGGAATCCCTCGGCGAGCAGTCCGTCGGTGATGGCGGAGGCGGACGGCTTCGTCAGGCCGGTCTGCCGGGCGACGTCCGCGCGCGACCGGACCTCACCGTCGCGGAACAGGTCGAGGACCAGTCGGCGGTTGAGCTGTCGCACCATCTGCGGGCCGTTCGGGGACACCGGGGAAGTATGCCCGGGCGGGCGAGGGCGCGGTGGTGTGGCCAAGGCGGGCACCGCCTCCCTTGACGATGAGTTGGTATGTGTCCTTTACTAACCCGCGCCGCACACGCGGCGCAAGAGAACAACGCACTGCAACGGAGCAACGCCATGGCGGAAAGCGCCAGGACCGTCACCCCGGGTGACGGAAGAACAGCCGGTCCGCGACGTGTGAAGGCATTGCACTTCGCCTGCGTCGCGGCCCTCGGCGGATTCCTCTTCGGCTACGACACCGCCGTGATCAACGGCGCCGTCAACGCCATTCGAGATCATTTCCAGATCGATGCAGTGGCCACCGGCGTCACCGTCGCCATCGCCCTGCTCGGATCAGCCGTCGGCGCCTGGTTCGCCGGGTCCATCGCGGACCGCTCCGGCCGGCTCTTCGCGATGCGCCTGGCCGCGATCCTGTTCTGCATCAGCGCGATCGGGTCCGCCGTCCCGTTCTCCGCCTGGGACCTCGGGTTCTGGCGACTGGTCGGCGGCGTCGCCATCGGCATGGCCTCGGTGATCGCCCCCGCCTACATCGCCGAGATCGCGCCCGCCTCGCAGCGCGGCAAGCTCGGAACCCTGCAGCAGCTCGCGATCGTGCTCGGCATCGCGATCTCGCAGGTCGTCGACTGGGGCATCGCCGAAGCCGCGGGCGGCGCCACCCAGCCGCTCGGCTTCCTGTCCGCCTGGCAGTGGATGCTCGGCGTCGCCGCCGTGCCCGCGATCCTCTACGGCGTGCTGTCGTTCACCATCCCCGAATCGCCGCGGCACCTGGTGGCCACGGGGCGCTCCGACGAGGCGCGCGAGGTGCTCGTCGCGCTCGAACCGACCGATGTGGACACCCGCCTGTCGGAGATCGAGGAATCGCTCAGCAGCGACCGCAAGCCCCGGCTGAGCGACCTCAAGGCCAAGGGCACCGCGCTGCTGCCGATCGTGTGGATCGGCATCGGGCTGTCGATGCTGCAGCAGCTCGTCGGCATCAACGTGATCTTCTACTACTCGTCGGCGCTGTGGCAGTCGGTCGGCATCAACGAGGACAGCTCGCTGCTGCTGAGCATGTCCACGCAGATCTTCAACATCGCCGGCACGATCGTGGCCCTGGTGCTGCTGGACCGCCTGGGGCGTCGTCCGCTGCTGCTGACCGGCTCGGTGGGCATGGCCGTCACCCTGGGCGCGGCCGCGTTCTCGTTCGCGCAGGCCCAGCTGGTCAACGGTGAGCCGACGATGCCCGACCCGTACGGCGTGATCGCCCTGGTCGCGGCGCACGCGTTCGTGTTCTTCTTCGCGATCTCCTGGGGCCCGGCGGTGTGGGTCCTGCTCGGCGAGATGTTCCCGAACCGCATCCGCGCCTCGGGACTGGCCGTGGCCGCCGCGGCTCAGTGGGTCACCAACTGGGCCGTCACGGTGACGTTCCCGTCCCTGTCCGAGTCCAGCCTCTCCGGCGCCTACATCGGCTACACGGCCTTCGCGGTCCTGTCGATCTACTTCGTCTGGAAGTGGATCCCGGAGACCAAGGGCCGAACCCTGGAGCAGATGGGCTGATCCCACGTTCCACCGCCAGCGGGGGCGCGACCACCAGGTCACGCCCCCGCTTTCGCGTTTTCGACGGTGGGAGAGGGGCGATCCGGTGGAGTGACCGTCGTGCGGCGGTAGGGTGCCGGGTTCGTCGGTGTGTGAGGGGTACGTCGTGGGTGATGGCGAGGTTCCGGGGCCGGGGAGTTCGGGGTGGTTCCCGTGGTTCGAGGTGGGTGGGGGAGGTTTTCATGAGAACTTCGCCGACCACGGGACAGGGGTGGTCGTGGAAGGGGAGGTCGTGGAGTCCCGGGTTGAGGTCGTCGGGGGCGAGGAGTTCTTGTTGTTCGTTCGTTCGGGGTGCTAGAGGTCCGGGAGGGCTTCGGCGAGCGAAGGGGTTGCGCGGTGGGTGTTGGGGAGTTCGACGGGTTGTCGGCGGTGGTCACCGGTGGTGGTTCGGGGATCGGCTTGGCCGTGGTGCGGGAGTTGGCCTCGCGCGGTGCGAAGGTCGCGGCTCTGGACCTGGATCCGGGTGACGTGCCTGCCGGGGTTCTCGGCCTGAAGTGCGATGTGAGCGACGAGGGGTCCGTGCGGGTCGCCGTGGACGAGGCGGTGCAGCGGCACGGCGGGGTGGACGTGCTGGTCAACAACGCGGGGATCGGGGCCCAGGGCACCGTCGAGACGAACTCCTACGAGGAGTGGCACCGCGTGTTCGACGTGAACGTGCTGGGCATCGTGCGCACCACGCGGGCCGCTCTGCCGCACCTGCGGAAGTCGGCGGCGGCGTCGATCGTCAACACCTGCTCGATCGCGGCCACGGCGGGACTCCCGGATCGCGCGGCCTACAGCGCGAGCAAGGGAGCGGTGCTGTCGTTGACGCAGGCGATGGCCGCCGATCACATCCGCGAGGGCATCCGCGTCAACTGCGTCAACCCGGGAACCGCCGACACCCCGTGGGTGCGCCGGTTGCTGTCGGCCGCCGACGATCCCGACGCGGAACTCGCCGCGCTCAACGCCCGCCAGCCGTCCGGCCGATTGGTGTCGGCCGAGGAGGTGGCGGCCGCGGTCGCCTACCTGGCGGGCCCGTCGGCGGGGGCCACGACCGGGACGTCGCTGGCGGTCGACGGCGGCATGCAGGGCCTGCGGCTGCGGAAGTGACGCATGCGGGTGAGCCCTTGGGGTTTCGGCGGAGCGGTCATCGGCAACCTCTACCGCGAGGTCGACGACGACACGGCCGCCGCCACCGTGGACGCGGCCTGGAACGCCGGGGTCCGCTACTTCGACACAGCCCCGCACTACGGACTCGGCCTGGCCGAACGCCGCCTCGGTGCCGCCCTGGCGGGACACCCCCGACACGAGTTCGCGGTGTCCACGAAGGTCGGGAGGATCCTCGACCCGGTCGACAACCCGCGCGGAACCCGAGACGACGCGGCCGGGTTCGCCGTCCCCGCCGATTTCGCCCGCCGGTGGGACTTCAGCGCCGACGGCGTCCGCCGCTCCCTGGAATCCAGTGCGGACAGGCTCGGGCTCGACCACGTCGACCTCGTGCTGCTGCACGATCCCGACGACCACTGGCAGCAGGCCGTCGACGAGGCCTACCCGGCCCTGCACGACCTGCGCGCGCAGGGAGTCATCGGGGCGATCGGCGTCGGCATGAACCAGTGGCCGATGCTGCACCGCTTCGCGACCGAGACCGACGTCGACGCCGTCATGCTCGCCGGCCGCTTCACCCCGCTGGACTCCTCCGGCGAACCGCTGCTCGACGAATGCGCCCGGCGCGGCGTCTCGGTGCTGGTGGCGGGCGTGTTCAACGGCGGCCTGCTGGCCACCGACGACCCGGCGGCCCACGCGGTCTACGACTACCGCCCCGCCCCGCCGCAACTGGTGGCGAGAGCGCAGCGGCTGGCCGAGATCTGCCACCGGCGCGGGGTGTCGCTGCCGCAGGCCGCGATCGCCTTCGCGCGGCGGCACCCGGCGGTGGCGTCGGTGGTGCTCGGGGCGCGGACGCCGGACGAGGTCCGCGGCCACGCCGAAGCCTTCGACGCGCCCGTGCCGGAGGAGCTCTGGGAAGACCTGGTGGAGGCCGGGTGAGCCCGGCCTCCACGCGGGACCAGAACAGGCGGGATCAGAACAGCACGACCAGGCGGCCGCGCGTGCCGCCCGCTTCGAGGCGGTGGTGCGCCTCGGCGCCTCGCTCGGCCGGGATGGTGTCGGCGACGCGCAGCGTCAGCACCCCGTCCTCGGCCTGCTGCCGCAGCTTGTCGAGCTTGTCCCGCTCCTTCCAGTAGTCGCTGACCAGCACCCGGTGATAGGTGACCCCGCGGTCGGACTCGGTGGAGAAGAAGCGCACCGTCGCGAGACCGCCGCCGTCGCGCACGGCGGGCTCGACCTTGTCGTCGAGCACCGCGGCGTCCACGACCGCGTCCACGCCGTCGGGCGCGATCTCGCGGAAGCGGGTCGCGACGTCCTCGCCGCGCTCGACGATCTCGTCGGCACCGAAGGAGGCAACCAGCTCGCGGTCGGAGTCCTTCGCGTCGGCGAGGACCCGCAGCCCGTCGGCCTTGGCCAGTTGCACGACGTAGCCGCCGAGCGTGCCCGCGGCACCGGTGACGGCCAGCAGGCTCCCGGGCGCCAAGGCGAGGCTGTCGAGCGCCAGGCGCGCGGTCAACCCGTTCATCGGCAGCGTCGAGGCGGCCGCGTGGTCGGCGCCCGCCGGGACGCGGGCGACCGAGTCGGCGGGCACCACGAGGCTCTCCGAGTAGGCGCCGTGCGAGCCCGACGGGACGACGATGGCCATCACGTCGTCACCGACCCGCAGGTCCGTGTCGGTGCCCGCACCGATCTCGTCGATGACCCCGGCCGCGTCCATGCCCGGCACGTAGGGAGGTTCGAGATCGCGGTACCGCTCGGTGAACCAGCCGGCGCGTCCGGCGGTGTCGGTCGGGTTGACCGCCGCCGCGCGCACGCGGATCCGCACTTCGCCGGGGCCGGCGTGCCGCTCGGGCACGTCGTGGATCCCCAGCACGTCCGGACCGCCGAATTCGGTGAAACCCAAAACACGCATGTCGATCACAACCCGCCCCCGGAAGCGGCTATTCCGCACCGTTGAACTCCTCACTCCGAGCGGGCCGCTAAGGTCGGCGGTCATGCGGAGGTTTCAGCAGGTCGACGTGTTCACCGACACCCCGTACTACGGCAACCCGGTGGCGGTGGTGCTCGACGCCGAGGGCATGTCCGACGAGGCGATGCAGCGGTTCGCGGCGTGGACGAATCTGTCGGAGACGACGTTCGTGCTGCCCCCGGAGGACCCCGGCGCCGACTACCGGGTGCGGATCTTCACCCCGTCCGAGGAGCTGCCCTTCGCCGGTCACCCCACCCTCGGCACCTGCCACGCCTGGCTGTCGGTGCACGGCGACCGCGACTCGGTGGTGCAGGAGTGCGGCGCCGGACCGGTGACGGTGCGGCGCTCGGGCGGCGGGCTGGCCTTCGCCGCGCCGCCGCTGCTGCGCTCCGGCCCGGTGGAACCCGACGTGCTGGAGCGGGTCGCCGAGCACCTCGGGATCGGCACCGGCGAGATCGTCGACGCCCAGTGGGCCGACAACGGACCGGGTTGGGTCGCGGTGCTGCTGGCCGACGCCGACGCGGTGCTGGCGCTGGAACCGTCCTACCGGGAGGACATCAAGATCGGCGTCGCGGGCCCGCACCCCGCGGGCGGGCCCGCGCGGTTCGAGGTCCGCGCCTTCGCCCCGCTCGGCGGCGCGGGCTGCGTCGAGGACCCGGTGACCGGCAGCCTCAACGCGTCCCTCGCCCAGTGGCTGCTCGGTTCCGGGCGCACCACCGCGCCCTACACCGCGCGGCAGGGCACGGCGCTGGGCCGGGCCGGAACGGTGCGCGTCGACACCGACGACAGCGGCGCGGTGTGGGTCGGCGGCAGCACGGTCACCTGCATCGACGGCCAGGTCGCGATCTGACCTGAGGTCCGCCGAGAGCGAGGCGCCTCGACCGGTCGCGATCCCACTCCGCTGTCCGAGTGATTCCACCCGGATCGCCGGACGACCCCGCGCATCCCTGCGAGTCTCCGGACATCGGGGGGAAACCAACGCATGGGGGTCGATCAGCGAAATGGCGGAAAAGTTACCTGAAGGGCCGTCGGCAGGCCGAGCGACGGGTCGTCCTGACCCGGACGTGGGACGGGTCATCCATGCCGTCGGTGAGCACCTCGACGTGTCCGACCGGGTGATGCTGGCTGCATTCGAAGCCGCATTGGTGGAGTCGGGGATGGAGAACCTCGATTACGGGGATCGGGACTCCGTGGGTGTCTTCCAGCAACGTCCCAGCCAAGGTTGGGGCTCCGCGAAGGACTGCATGAACGTGAACTACGCGTCGAGGCAGTTCTTCTCCCGCGCAGTCGAGGCCGAGGAGGACAACCCGAAGTTCAGCGCCGACGAGCTCGCGCAGGAGGTGCAGCGCTCCGCTTACCCGGGTCGTTACGCGGAAGCCGAGGACCGCGCACGGGATCTGCTGGAGAACGCCGAGAGCTCTGGGAAGCGGCAGGATTCGTCCCGTTCCGGGGGTTCCCGCAAGCGGGCCGACTGGGCCGATCTCAGCGAAGCCCGTTTCAACCGGACCCTGGAGTACATCTACGGCGAGATGATGACGAATGGGAATTCGGCCATCGCGTGGGCGATCTGGGCCCTGAACTTCGGCGGGCTGGGTTCCTCGATCGGGGATATCGCGGGGAAGCTGTTCGGAGGTCCCGAGTGGGCCAAGTGGTTGGAGCTCGTCGAGCAGGCGGCCGGCCGTCCGACACCGACGCTGATCTTCGCGGTGAAGGTCGCGCCGGGAATGGATTGGGACCACAAGCCCAAGATCGCGGCCCGGGAGGACCTGGACACCGGGAACGCCGACGAGCTGTACTTCAAGATTCCCGGCGACGACGAGGGCCGGGAGGTCTTCTACGACATCTGGTCGAACGTTCACTACGGTTACGTCGGCCGGTCGTGCGGCTTCGACGAGGACGTCCTGCACACGGCTCCGACGTTGCCCGGGACCGGCGAGCACGACAAGGGCGATGTCCTGACCATGCAGGCCGGGATGGACCTCTGGGACGAGCACGAGCAGGACCTGACGTTGTCCCAGCTCCGCGCCAAGGTCCACCAGGTGATCGACCAGATCGATGACGAGAGGCCGAACCTGCAGCAGGTGCGCAAGTGGACCGCACCGTAAAGCGGGTCGTCGTCACCGTCGTCGGGGTGCTCGCGCTCGTGCTGGTGGGTGCCCTGGTGTGGTGGTTGGTGGCGCCGGGGGAGCAGCGGCGGGTGGTCGGTGCGGCCGAGCTCGTCGACGTCGCGCCTCCGGCGCTGCCGGGGCGCTGGACGGCCGAAGTGGTTGATCCTGGGCGGTTGTCGTCGGACTGGGGTGCGCAGGAGCAGGCGACGGCTTCGTGGCGCGCTCCGGAGGCCGTCGAGGTCGACTACACCGTGCGGCGTTACGCCTCCGCGCGGTGGGCGGGCTGGGCCTTCGGTCGGGTGGACCCGCGTGGTGGCGAGGGCTTCGACGAGACCTCGCAGCGCTTCCCGCGGGTGCCACCGCGCGAGGCCGACGACGTGCGCTTCGTGTGCGGGGAGATCCGGGGCAGGCCCGGCGCCTGCGACACCTGGTGGGTGGACCTGCGTTACGGGCAGTACCTCGTGCAGGTGCAGAGCACCGACGTGCCTGCCGAAGATGCTTCGGTCCCGTCGTGGCTGGATCAGCTGGTCGTGGGAGTGGACGCGGAGTTCGCGGAGGTCGTTCCCCGGCCGTAGCCGGTGTGCCGGAGGAGCCCGGCGACCCGGGTGGGCGACCAGCGCCTCGCCGACCGCCGAGCTCCGACCTCCTAGTTCTCGATCAGTGCGGCGAGGCCGTCGAGGATGCGTTGGAGGCCGAATTCGTAGGTGCTGTCGGCTCTTCGCGCTGCGAGGTGCTCGGCGCCTGCGGCTTCGCTGACCCGGAAGGTGTTGGGGTACTCGGCGGGGTCGAAGACCTCGGTCAGCAGCGTCTCGTTGGCGCGCCACCACTGCTCGTCGGTGGTGGCGCTGTCGCGCTGGGCCGCCTGGGCCTCGACCTCGGAGCGAGTGGAGGACTGCACGAAGTCCAGCACCAGCGTCAGGGCCTTCTCCAGGTGCACGTCGTCGAGGCCGAGGTCGAGGAACGCACCCACCTCGTGCTCGAACTTGGCGATCAGGCCGGGTCCCAGCGGCAGCCGGTTCGTCGAGACCTGCATCGCCCAGCGGTGCTCGCGGTAGAGCTCGCGGTTCTGCGCCGCGACCAGCGTCACCCGCTCCCGCCACGGCAGGCCGTCCAGCGGCGCGCGCGGCATCTGCTGGAAGAGGCGGTCGAGCATGAGGTCCAGCAGTTCGGCCTTGCCGGGCACGTAGGTGTACATCGACATCGTCGAGACCCCGAGGCTGTCGGCGAGCCGACGCATCGTCACCGCCGCCAGCCCGTCGGAGTCGGCGAGCTCCACCGCGGCGTCCACGATCTGGTCGATGCTCAGGCTCTTGCGCGGTCCGCGCTGCGCCGAGGGCTCACCGAGCTTGTGCCGCCACAGCAGTTCCAGCGTGCGCCCGGGATCACCGGCGCCGGTCCGCTCGACCACCTCACCACCACCTCTGAGCTCCGTACAGTAGACGACGCAGGGGGCGTCGAGGGAGATGGGGGAGCACATGAAGATCAACGCGACGGCGGTGTCGCTCAACGTCGAAGACGTGGCCGCGTCGAGCCGGTTCCTGGTGGAGCACTTCGGGTTTCAGGAGGTCATGGCCGCCGACGGATTCGCCTCCCTGACCAGGGACGACGCCGGGGCCAACGTGGTGTTCCTGCGGCGCGGCCTGGCCTCGCTCCCGGCCGACCAGCGCGACGATCACGCGAGCGGCCTCATCCTCGCGTTCGAGGTCGACGACCTGGAGGGCGAACTCGCTCGCCTGGAAGGCGAAGGCGTCACGATCACCATGCCGCTCACAGCGGAGGAGTGGGGAGAGCGCGCCTTCCAGGTCCGCGACCCCAACGGCGTCATCGTCCAGCTCGTCGACTGGAACGGGTAAACGGCCCTGACCCCGGGCGTGAGCCACTCCGGGTGCTCACGGGATCACCTGATTGTGGTGGTGTGGGGAAGTTTTCATGAAAACTCCCCCCACCCCACGACGAAAGAGCGCGTTCAGTCGCGAAAAGCCCGAACCCGACATCCTTCGGCCGGGTGCCCCCGCAGCGCGGCGGGGGAGGGAGAGGCGGCATATCCTCGCGGCATGCAGCTAGATCTTTCCGGACGCACCGCTCTCGTCACCGGCTCCACCCAGGGAATCGGGTACGCCATCGCGCAGGGGCTGGCCCGCGCGGGGGCGCGGGTGGCGATCAACGGCCGCACCGCCGAGCGCGTCGAGGAGGCCGTGCGGCAGATCCAGCAGGACGTGCCCGGTGCTGAGGCGATCGCCGCGACCGCCGACGTGACCACCGAGGACGGCACGGCCGGACTGCTGGAGGTGCTGCCGCGGGTCGACGTGCTCGTCAACAACCTCGGCATCTTCGGGGCCCAGCCGGCGATGGAGATCACCGACGACGACTGGCGCCGCTACTTCGAGGTCAACGTGCTCTCCGCGCTGCGCCTCACCCGCGCCTACCTGCCGGGCATGGTGAAGCGGGGCTGGGGCCGCATCCAGTACATCGCCAGCGACTCGGCGGTGGTCATCCCCGCGGAGATGATCCACTACGGGATGTCCAAGACCGCGCTGCTGGCCGCCTCCCGGGGTTTCGCGAAGGAGGCCGCCGGGACCGGGGTGACCGTCAACTCCGTGATCGCCGGGCCCACTCACACCGGCGGTGTCGAGAAGTTCGTCTACGAGATGGTCGACTCGTCGCTGCCGTGGGACCAGGCGCAGCGGCAGTTCATGCGCGAGCACCGGCCGCAGTCGCTGCTGCAGCGGCTCATCGAGCCCGAGGAGATCGCCAACATGGTCGTCTACCTCGGCTCCCCGCTGGCCTCGGCCACCACGGGCGCCGCGGTCCGCGTCGACGGCGGTTACGTCGACTCGATCGTCCCCTGATCGCGCAGGTGGGGGTGGGCGAGCAGCCAGTCCCACATCGGCGCTGCTGAGGTGAACTCGCGCTCGGCACCGCAGCGGCAGAGCGCCCGCATCCCGCCGGGCGTCCACTCGACGCGGTGCTCGACGTTCTCGCGGGTCAGGCAGGTGGTGTCGATGGTGGGCTCCTGTCGCGCAGAGGTCGGTTCCCACACTAGATGCTGTTGATCTTGACAGTAAACCGGGAAAGCGTAAATCAGGCGATGGCGCGCGAGATCGCGCGGGCGCTCGCGCGCACCAGGGCGCTCAGCGAGTGCGGGGTGGCGGTGCCGTGCCGCACGACCAGGGACACGGCGGCCGCCACCTCGCCGCGCTGGTCGATCACCGGTGCCGCCACCGACAGCGCGTCGTCGGTGACCTGCCGGTCGCTCACCGCGAAACCGCAGGCCCGCGTCTCGGCCAGCATCCGTCGCAGCTCCGCCGGATCGGTCACCGTGAAGTCGGTGAAACGCGGTATCTCGCCGCCGAGCACCACGTCCTGCACCTCGGCCGGGGCATGCGCCAGCAGCACCAGGCCCACGCCCGTCGCGGTGAGCGCGAACCGACCACCGACCCGGGTGCGCACCGGCACCGCTCCGGTGCCCGCTATCCGCTCGACGAACACCACCTCGGTGCCCTCGCGGATCGCCAGCTGCACGTTCTCCCTGGTCACCGCCGAGAGGTCTTCCATCGTCGGCAGCGCGTGCTCCCGCAGCCCGAGGCCGCGCGGAGCCAGCGCCCCGAGCTCCCACAGCCGCAGCCCGATCCGGTAGGCGCCGTCGTCACCGCGCTCCAGCGCGCCCCAGTCAACCAGCTCGCCGAGCATCCGGTACGTCGTCGAAGCGGGCATGCCGGTGTGGCGCGCCAGTTCGCTCAGCGTCATCGCCGTGCGGTCGGGGGAGAAGGCGTCGAGCAGCTGCAGCGCGCGGCGCACCACCGGGCCCGTCGGGCCACCCGGTCCGCCGCGCCGCGCGGCCATCACAGCCCGATCGTGCGCGCGAGGAAGTCGTTGGTGAACCTGCCGTCGGGGTCGAAACGCCGTGCCAGCGACCGGAAATCGGCCAACTTCGGGTACAGGAGGTCCAGGTCGGCGGGTTCGGTGGCGAACAGCTTGCCCCAGTGCGGCCGGCCGCCGAACGGCTCCAGCGCCGCCTCGATGTCGGGCAGCAGCGCCTCCACCGCCGACTGCTGGGGCCACCAGGTGAAGTGGAACGCCACCGAGTCCGCGCCGTGCGCCGGGCTCAGCCACAGGTCGTCGGCGGCGATCGTGCGCACCTCGCTGATCTGCAGCAGCGGCGCCATCTTGTCGGCCAGCGGCCGCAGCGCCGCCAGCGCGGCGGCCCCGTGCTCGGCCGGGACGAAGTACTCGCTCTGCAGCTCGTCGCCGTTGCTGGGGGTGAAACCCGCCTTGAAGTGCGGCAACCGGTCGTGCCACGGACCCGCCGCACCCAGCTGGTCGGTGAGGTTCTCGATGCCGGTGCCGCCCAGCATGTGCGTCGGCACCTCGGCCGGGCGGGCGCCGAACAGCTCGCCGCGCGCCTCATCTCCGACGCGGGCCTTCGCCCACACCTGGATGACCTCGTCGAAGTCGGTGAACACGCTGACGCTGTAGGCGGCGGACATCACCGCGTCGAACTCGCCCAGCAGCGCGTCCCAGCCCAGCCCCAGGTGCACCGTGGTGGCCACGTCGAACGCGGGCTGCACGCGCAGACCGATGCGGGTCACCACGCCCAGCGCGCCCAGGTGCACCACGGCACCGGGGAAATCGGGGTCGTCGGGGCGCAGCCGCACCAGCTCCCCGTCGGCGCGCACCAGGTCGAGCCCGGCCACCGCCGCGCTGAGCGACCGGTTGCCGACCCCCGACCCGTGGGTGCCGGTGGCGGTGGCCCCGACGACGGTGATGTGCGGGAGCGAGGCCATGTTGTGCAGCGCCAGGCCGGAGGCGGCCAGGTGGGTGGCGAGCTCGCCGTAGCGCATGCCGCCGGGCACCCACACCACGTCACCGTCGATCTCGACCTCGGCCGGAAGGGCGTCGAGGGAGAGGTGGTCCTCGGTGGTGTCGGCGATGTCGTTGAAGCAGTGCCGCGACCCCAGCACCTTGACCCGCTCGGATCCGGCGACGATCCGCCGCACCTCGTCGACGCTGACCGGGCGGTGCAGCCGCTTCGCCCGGTAGGTGAGGTTCTTCGCCCAGTTCGTTCCAGCCACGCAGCAACGTTAACGCCGTGCGCACCGGCGGCGGTACGCCCCTCTCCAGCGCACCGCCGCCGGGCGGGGCTCACGCGCTGATGTTGGCCTTGAGCTTGCCCAGCGCGGTGGTCAGCTGCTCGACGACCTCCGGGTCGTCGGCCGGGTGGGTCTCGGCGAACCGGGTCATCGAGCCGGGGATGCTCAGCTTGACCTCGTCGACGATCGTGGCGCCGGCGATGCCCGCGGACTTGCGGGTCTCGTCCTGCGCCCACACGCCGCCGTACTGGCCGAAGGCGGTGCCGATCACGGCGGTGGGCTTGCCCGACAGGGCGCCCGCGCCGAACGGGCGGGACAGCCAGTCGATGGCGTTCTTGAGCACGGCCGGGATGGTGCCGTTGTACTCGGGCGCGAACAGCAGGAACGCGTCGGCGGCGTTGGCGACGTCGCGCAGCCGGGTCGCGGCGGCGGGCACGTCGGTCTCGGTGTCGATGTCCTCGTTGTAGAAGGGCAGGTCGCCGAGACCGTCGAAGATCTCGATCTCGACATCGCCGGGTGCGAGGGTGCGGGCGGCCTCGGCGAGCTGGCGGTTGTGCGAACCGGAGCGGAGGCTGCCGACGAGCGCGAGGATCTTGACCGACATTGGTATCTCTCCAGGTGAGGAGTAAGGTGGGGAACAAGCGGACCGTGGTCCGATTGCATTTCTACCACCGAAGCGGACCGAGGTCCAGTTCCCTGTGGGAGGCGTTACGCTGTGCGCATGAGTGGTGGCATTCCCCGGATCGGACCCACCGGTGACGCCCTGGCCGGACCGGTCGAGTTCGAGGTCACGCCCGTCGACGCGGGCCGCAAGCCCCGCGCCGACGCCGTGCGCAACCGGGCCAAGCTGCTCGACGCCGCCGCCCGCCTGGTCACCCGCTGCGGGGCGGCCAATCTGACCATGGACGCCGTCGCCGCCGAAGCCGAGGTCGGCAAGGGCACCGTGTTCCGCCGCTTCGGCGACCGCAACGGCCTGCTGCTCGCTCTGCTCGACCACGAGGAGCATCGGCTCCAGCACGCCTTCCTGTCCGGCCCGCCGCCGCTCGGGCCCGAGGCCACCGCGATCGAGCGGCTGCGCGCCTTCGGTCCGGCCGTGATGCGCCACGAGCTCGACCACATCGAGCTCTACCTCGCCGCCGAGCCGCCCGTCGAACGCCGCTGCCAGGTCCCCGCGCGCGGGCTGCGCAGGTCGCACGTGGCGATCCTGCTGCGGCAGACCGAGGCCGCCACCGACGTCGAGCTCGCCGCCGAGACGTTGCTGGCCTCCATCGACACCCCGCTGCTGCACCACCTCGTCGTCCAGCGCGGCTTCCCCCTCGACCGGCTCGACGCCGCCTGGCGCGACCTCGTCGCGCGCTACACCACGCCGCCCGCCTGAGCCCTCGACCATGATCCTTCCGCTGGGCGGGAAGATCGACTTGGCGAATTCCCGTTCGTGGTGCGAACCTTCCGCGGCTTGAGCGCGAAGGGAGCCCGCCGGTGAACGTTCCGGGGAACGACGTGCCGTCCCAACGGCTTTCGGCGCGCGCCCGATGAGCGCGCTGAGCAGGCGGAACTTCCTGGCCGCCACCGGGGTCGGCGCCCTGGCCGCCCTCACCGGCTGCGCGCCCGGCGCGCACCGGCCGGTCGCCGCCACCTACCTGACCACGTCCTACGACGACCTGTACCCGGGCGTGGAGCGGTTCCTCGACACCGCCCGCGCGCTCGGCGGGTTCGACTTCGACGTCTTCCCGTCCGGGCAGCTGCTCGGAGCCGAGGAACTCGTGCCCGGCCTGCTCAACGGCGTCGCCGACGTCGTGCTGCAGACCAGCTCCTACGTCTCGTCGAGCTTCCCGATCCTCGGCTCGCTCGAACTGCCCTTCACCACCGAGCACTTCGACCGCTACCTGCGCGCCTGCGATCCGGCGAGCCCGGTCTCGGCGCTGATCAACGAGCGGTTGACCGGGCAGAACATGCGGATGCTCGGCGGCATGGCCACCGGGTTCGAATACCTCTGGACCATCGACAAACCCATCCGCGCGCCCGAGGACGTGCGCGGCCTGCGGCTCCGGGTGGCGGGCGAGATCGAGGGCGAGACCGTCAAAGCCCTCGGCGGCGCACCCGTGTTCCTCGGCTCGGCCGAGCTCTACCAGGCGCTGGAGCGCGGAACGATCGACGGGATGATGAGCTACCTGGGCACCGTCGTCTCCCGCGACCTGCAGGAGATCCTGCGCTACGGCACCGCCGCGCACTTCGGCGCCTACACCGTCGACGCCTACTGCCGCCAGGACTTCTACGCCGCGCTGCCGCCGCACCAGCGGCACGCCCTCGACGAGGCCGGGAAGGTGCTCTTCCGCGACGGCACCGCCACCCTCCTCGACGTCCACCAGAACCAGTACCTGCCCGCCGTGCGCGACGCCGGGGTCGAGCTCATCGAGCTCGACGAGGCCGGGCTGCGGCCGTTCCGCGACGCCGTGTCCGCCGTGCACGAGCGCTGGCGCGCCCTGCTGGGCGACCCGGTCGCCGCGCAGCGGGCCCTCGACCTGATCCGCACGGCCTGAGGAGCGACGATGCTCGACCACCTCCGCCGCATCGCGCTCATCGGCACCCGGTCGATGGCGGTGCTGGCGATGCTCACCGTGGGGCTGATGATGCTGTCGATCAGCTACGACGTCATCGCCCGCTACGCCTTCCGCGCGCCCACCGACTGGGCGTACCCGCTCAACTCCAGCGCCGTGCTCGCGGTGACCGTGCTGGCGATCCCGCACCTCTACGCCACCGGCCACCACATCTCGATGGACCTCGTGCACCGGGCGCTGCCGCGCGGGCTGCGCCGGATCGCCGACGCGGTGACCGCCGCGGCCGCCGCGCTGCTGGGAATCGTGCTGGCCGCCACCGGTTTCCACTCCGCGGCGCTGTCCTACGGGCACGGTCTCACCGGCTCGGGCACCTTCAGCGTTCCGCTGTGGGTGCCGGACGCGATCCTCGGCGTCTCCGGAGCGCTGCTGCTGGTGGTGGCGCTGCTGTTCCCGCCGCACGCCGAATCCGAGCTCGCCGCGACCACCGCCGGCGCCCCCGACACCGAGGACGGAGGTCCCGCGTGATCCTCTCCGACGGTCTGGTCGTGGCGCTGGCGGTCGCCCTGCTGCTGGTGCTCATCGCGGCCCGCACGCCGATCTTCATCGCCCTGTCGGTCTCCGGCATCACCGGGCTGCTGTGCCTGTCCGGGTTCGACGGGCTCAAGCTCGTACCGCTGGCGATGGGCGCCCAGCTGCAGGAGTACGCGCTGGTCGCCGCGCCGCTCTACATCCTGCTCGGCGAGGCGCTGGCCGTCACCGGGCTCGGGCGCGACCTGTTCGGCGCCGCGCACCGCTGGTTCACCCGCGTGCCCGGCGGGCTCGGGGCCTCGGCGATCGCGTCCTCGACGCTGTTCGGCGCCATGTCCGGCGTCAGCATCTCCTCGGTGGCGCTGATCGGGCGGATGGCCGTGCCCGAGATGCTCTCGCGCGGCTACAAGCCGGGCTTCGCCGCCGGATCGGTCGCCGCGTCCGGGGCGCTGGCTATGCTGATCCCGCCGAGCCTCATGTTCATCCTCTACGCCTCGGTGACCGGCGAGAGCGTCGCCTCGCTGTTCGCCGGGGGCATCGTGCCCGGCCTGCTGCTCGCGCTGCTCATGATCGGTTACGTGGTGGTGCGCGCGAAGCTCAACCCCGGCAGCGCGCCTCGCGACGGCGAGCACTTCGGCTGGCGGGAGCGCTGGGCCGCGCTAGGCAAGATCACACCGGCGCTGGTGCTGATCGCCCTGGTGCTGGGGTCGATCTACACCGGTTTCGCCACGCCCACCGAGGCCGCGGCGATCGGCGCGCTGCTGGCGCTGGCCATGACCGGCCTGGTGTACCGGAAGTTGGGCTGGGCCAACCTCAAGCTCATCTTCGCCTCCACCGCGACGGTCTCGGCGGCGATGCTGGCCATCGTCGGCTCGGCGTTCGTGTTCACGCAGATGCTCGTCGTGGCGCGGGTTCCCGAGACGCTCACCGACTTCGTCGTCGGCCTCGACGTGCATCCCCACGTGGTGCTGATCGGCATCATGCTGGTGCTGGTGCTGCTCGGGTGCCTGGTCGACGCGGCCTCGCTGCTGCTGGTGGTCACCCCGATCCTGGTGCCCGCGATCGAGGAGCTCGGCTTCGACCCGCTGTGGTTCGGCGTGCTGCTGGTGGTCAACCTGGAGATGGCGGTGATCACGCCGCCGGTCGGCCTGAACCTCTACACGATGAAATCGGTGGTCCCCGAACTCGACCTCGGTGACGTCTTCCGCGGCATCGCCCCCTACCTGGCGATCGAGTTCGCCCTCATCCTCCTCATGATCGCCGTCCCCGGCACAGCTACCTACCTCCCGAGCCTCATCACCTAGGGATACGTTTCAAAAGGAACGCGACCAGGATGACCCAAGCTTTGGTAGACGCGACCCACTACGGGTACGTTTCGCTAGGAACGCGACCAAGACGACGCAAGCTTTAGTAGACGCGACCCACTACGGGTACGTTTCGAAAGGCAGTGGCAATTTCTTCTGAAATTGGCAGACCGCACACGCAAGAAAACCACGAAACGCAGCCAATTTCTGGAGAAATTGTCACTCCGCACGCAAGCAGCTCGACCCCGCGAAGCGCTCCCGAAGACCCCCGTGGAGGTGGTGCAGTTTTCATGAAAACTGTCCCACCCCACGGGGTCTCTCTGTGGGGTGGACTCCAGGGTTCTCGAGGTGGTTGAACTGGGGTTTTGGGGTTCCGTCTTGTGGGTGGAGTGACACAGTTTTCATGAAAACTGTCCCACCCCCTCGGGGGCGCCTTGGGAGCGCTTCGCGGGGTGCTTCGGGTGGGCGCGGAGGGGCAATTTCGTCCGAAATTGGCTTCGTCTTGGGGGTTTCTTGCGTGTGCGGTCCGCCAATTTCGAACGAAATTTCCCCTGCCTTTCGAAACGTACCCGTAGTGGGTCGCGTTTACCGAAGCTTGGGTCGTTTTGGTCGCGTTTCTTTCGGAACGTCCTAGAGCCATGCTGGGCGGGAGGCGCCTCGGGGGAGGAGGACGTGGCGGTAGTGGCCCGGGGTTGCCGACATGCGGACCTGGTCGGTGACGCCCTGGTAGCGGCCGAGGGGCGTGTCCGCGGTGAAGGTCTCGGGATCGAGGTAGCGGTGCTGCTCGCCGCGATCGGCAGTCTCCGCGGCGTAGGCCTGGTCGAACACGCCCAGGCTCAGGATCCACAGCGCCGCGCGGGTCAGCGAGACGTGCACCCGCCAGCTGCCGCCCTCGGTGGCCCGCCGCGTCAGGGCCGCGACGACCCCGGCGGTGAGCAGCCACGACACGATGTAGTCGTTGACCACCAGGATCGGCGAGAGCTTCGGAGTGGTGCCGTCGCCCTCCAGGTCCATCATCCCGACGAGACTGCCCGCCGTCTGGTCGAAACCGACCCGGTCGGCCCACGGCCCGCGCTCGCCGTTGAGCGTCGTCGTCGCGTGCACGATCCCCGGCCGCATCTGCGCGGCCTCCTCCGGTGACAGCCCGATCGAGGCCAGGTAGCCGGGACGCCGGTTGGCGTAGAACACGTCCGCGCCCGCCAGCAGCTCGGCCACCTTCGCCTGGTGCGCGCGGGGATCCACCGTCGCCGAGCGCACGCCGACGTTGGCGCTCATGTAGGCGCCCTCGTGCTCGAACTCGCCCGGCCGCCACAGGTTCAGCACGTCGGCGCCGTGCAGCGCCATCGCCCGGCCCGTCCCGGCCCCGGCGATGACGTGGCCCATGCCCAGCGCGCGGATGCCCGAGAGAGGCTGCTCGACGCCCGGCGGCAGCGGCTCGGGCTCGGCGTCGCCGATGCGCTCGATCTCCACCAGCGGCATCTCGGCGAAGTGGTCGCGGTACTGCGGTTCGGCCAGGATCTCCTCGGGGCGGCGCAGCAGCGGCATCACCACACCCGCCTCGGCACCGGCCTCTTCGAGATCACGTCCCTTCCACCCGGCGATGGCCGCCGCCACCGACGCCGAGTCCTCGGGCACGTCGAGCAGCTTCTGCGCCCCGGCCTTGATCTTCGGGTACGGGTTGAGCGGCATCACCCACCGCTCGTCGGCGGTGGGGTAGAAGCGAAAGCCCAAGGCCTGGTTGGAATCCCCGGCGCCGGGATAGCCGTTGAGCAGCTCCCACCTGCGGTCGTAGAACGGGCACAGCCGGTGCGGAGCCACCCGCAGGTCGGTCTCGATGTCCTGACCCTCGCCACCGCGCAGCCGCCACAGGCGCGCGATCGCGGCCGACTTCGCCGCGAGGGTGATCGCCGCCGCGCCACCGAGTCGCAGGGTGCTGGGCACCACCGGGTCGGCGCCGAGGAACCGGACCTGACCGCCGGTGTCCGACGGGCTCATCCCGATCCCGGCCAGCACCTCGGCGAACTCGGCGTGGGCGTCGAAGGCGTCGTCGGTGCGGGGTGCTGCCACGGCCTCGGTGATCCGGTCGGTCAGCGTCACGGTGCTCTCCCGTCTCGCGGTCGTTGCGGAAGCTCGGAGGTGGCCAGGAAGATCTCGCTGCACCACTCGACGATCTCGGTCTCGGAGGCGGCCAGGTCGCCGTCCAGCCACGCGGTCAACGTCTGGGCCAGCCCGCCGACCAGGAAGCTCGACAGCAGCTCCAGCCGCGCACCGCCCTGCACGCCGTAGACCTGGCGGGCCTGGGTGCCCAGCAGCTGGGTGAACAGGCGGGTGGACTCGGTGCGCCGGTGCGCGAGCGGTGTTCCGGCCAGGAACGGGGAGAACAGCAGCCGGCCGCGCCGGGGATCCGCGGCGATGAGCCGCACGATGGTGGCCAGTCCGGTGCGCACCTTCATCTCGGCGTCATCGACGACGGTCACGGCGTCCAGGGCGGTGGTGGCGATCTCGTTGACCACGTGGTCGTAGACCGCGGTGGCGAGCTCGTCGCGGTCGGTGAAGTTCTCGTAGAAGTAGCGGTTGGCCAGCCCTGCCTGGCGGCAGACCCCGCGCACCGTCAGGCTCGGGTCGCCGTCGGGGGAGCCGAGCAGTTCCAGCCCGGCTTCGAGGAACAGTGCGCGGCGCTCGGCCTGGCGGTCCGAGCCCGTCACGCCGCCGTAGACGCGCAGAGGAGTGGTGGCCACCCGGCCATCTTGACATCTCGATCGCCCACTCGTCTCATGGTTCTGATAACGACTGTTACCAGATCGCTCCTCGGGAGGTCCTGCGATGCCCAGCGGCGTGGACGACTCGGTGCTCGGTGCGGGATTGCTGGCCGGCGCGGCGAACGTGATCATGCAGCTCAGCCGCCCCGGAGTCGGCCACGGCGTGGTGGAGAGCCGCGTCGACAGCGGCAACCTCTTCAAGCGCCCGGTCAAGCGCACCCGCACCACCATCACCTACCTCGCCGTCGCCCTGCAGGGCACCGACGAGGAGCGCGCCGCCTTCCGCCGCGCCGTCAACCGCCAGCACGCCCAGGTCCGCTCCACCGAGCGCAGCCCGGTGTCCTACAACGCGTTCGACCCCGATCTCCAGCTGTGGGTCGCGGCGTGCCTGTACAAGGGCGTCGAGGACATCTACCGCCTGTTCGGCGACATCACCGACCCCGACGCGCTGGAGGAGGTCTACCGCGAGTCGGCCGCGCTGGGGACCACGCTGCAGGTGCGCGAGGACATGTGGCCCGCCGACCGCGCCGAGTTCGAGCGCTACTGGACCGAGCAGCTCGACAACGTCCACATCGACGACACCGTCCGCGACTTCCTGCACGACGTGGCCGCGCTGAAGTTCCTGCCCGCCCCGCTCAGCACCGCGTTCGGCGGCTTCAACGTGTTCATGACCACCGGATTCCTGCCGCCGCGCTTCCGCGAGGAGATGCGGCTGCCCTGGACCGAGAAGGACCAGGCCCGCTTCGACCGGATCATCCGGGTCGTGGCCGCCGTCCAGAACCTCACCCCGCGCCCGCTGCGCCGCCTGCCCTACGACCTCGCCCTCTGGGACCTGCGGCAGCGAATGCGCCGCGGAATGCCCCTGGCCTGAGACCTGCGAGGGCTTGCCCCGCGCGGCGGGAGAGGGCGCGGCTGCGCCGCGTGCGCCGACCGCCCCTAGCTGTCCTCGCTCAGGCGGGCGTGCAGGTCCCGGCTGCCGGCGGCCATGCTGGGGGTGACGCCGAGGTCGGTGAGCATCTCGGTGGCGGCGGCCATCTCGTCGGTGCGGCGCACCGCGTGCTGGTAGGTGCCCGAGACGATGCGCTCCACAGTGGACTCACCGGCCGCGGTGAGGTCGGCGATGATGTTCTCCCGCAGCAGGTCCTCGAAACCGGCCGCCCGCGCGGCCTCCAGGGCCTCGACGATCGAGGCCGCCATGCCCTTGAAGTACACGCTGCGCAACAGCTTCCGCGTCGCCGCCAGGCCCGGCGGCCCGTCGAGGACCTCCACCCGAGCGCCGAAACCGCTCAGCAGCTCCGCCGCGCGCACCGCTCCCGGACCGCTGACCAGCATCGGCACCTGAAGTCGGGGCCCGGGTACCGGGGCCATGATCGCGATGTCGGCGAAGGCGATCCCGTGCCGCTCGGCGATCTCGGCGAGCCGCTCCTTCTTCGCCGGGGACGCCGTGTTGAGGTCCGCCCACACCGAACCCTCCGGCAGCGCACCGATCCCGGCCTCCATCACCTCGACCGCGACGGCCGAGCGGTTCACGCTGAGCACCAGGTCCGCGCCGGTCGCGGCGTCGGCCTCGCTGCTCGCCGCGACGAGGCCCGGCCCGGCGGGCACGGCAGGGTCGTAGCCGCGCACCTGCGCGCCCGCCGCCGCCAGGTCGGCGCTGAACGCGCCGCCGGCCTCGCCCAGGCCCAGCACGCCGATCACGGTTCGCTGCGACATCCGGTGTTCCCCTCCGCTCGTCCGACCCGTCCGCCCCGAACATAATCGCTCGGGCGGCGGTCGCTCCGGTCGACCACGTCACGCCAGCCACAGAGCGGCCGCGGTGACCAGCGCCGCCGCGGCCCGCCGCAGGGTCGGTTCGAGGCCGGTCGGCACGAACTCGGGGGAGTGGTTGCCCGGTGCGAGCCCGGCCGCCACCGCCGCGTTCGGCCTCGCCGGGTCCGGGTAGTCGGCCGGGTCGAAACCACCGAAGTTCCAGAACACCGACGGCACCCCGGCCGCGGTGCCGAACGCGCCGAAGTCCTCGCTGCCCGCCTTGGCCGGTGGCTCGTGCACGAAACCGTCCCCGAACTCCCCGGTGAACGCCTCGCTGATGCGCCGGGCGGCGTCGACGTCGTTGACCAGCATCGGGAACGAGTTGATCGGCTCGATGTCGGGTTCGCGCGGCGCTCCCGCCGCGGCGGCCTCGTGCCGGACGATGCGGCCGATGGCCTCCAGCACGGTCTCCCGCACCGCGCGGTCGAAGGTGCGCACGTTGAGCTTGAGCTCGGCGGTGGCGGGGATGACGTTCTCCTTGTTGCCCGCGTGCACCGCGGCCACCGTCACCACCGCGACGTCCTCGGGGGAGATCTCGCGCGCCACCACGGTCTGCAACCGCAGCACGATCGAGGAGGCGATGACGATCGGGTCGACCGCGGCCTGCGGCTGCGCGCCGTGCCCGCCCCTGCCGTGCACGGTGACGCGCAGGCTGTCGGCGGCGGCCATGAACGTCCCCGGCCGTACGTAGAGGTGCTCGCTGGGCGCCGAGGCGATGTGCTGGCCCAGAGCGACGTCGAAACCGGGGAACCGCTCGAGGAAACCGTCCTCGATCATCGCCCGCGCACCGCCGCCGACCTCCTCGGCGGGCTGGCACACCGCCAGCACCGTCCCCGACCAGGACTCCCGCCGGTCGGCGAGCTGCTCGGCCGCGGCGATCAGCGCCGCCATGTGCGTGTCGTGCCCGCACGCGTGCATCACCGGCGTCTCGGCGCCGTCGGGTCCGACGCCGGTGGCCGTGCTGCGGTAGTCCACGACCTCGACCTCGCGCACCGGCAGCGCGTCCATGTCGGCCCGCAGCAGCACCCCGGGTCCGTCACCGTTGCGCAGCACCCCGACGACCCCGGTGCCTCCGACCCCGGTGGTCACCTCGTACCCGGCGGCCCGCAGCCGCTCCGCCAGCACCCGGGCGGTGCGCACCTCCTGGAACGACAGCTCCGGATTCCGGTGCAGGTCCTCGTAGAGCTCGCGGATCCCCCCGATGCGCTCGTCCAGCCCCGCCAGCAACCCCGACATGCACGCTCCTCTCCTCGCGACCGGACCAGCCTCGCACCTCGCCCGTCCCGGCGGTGTGAAGCGGCGGTGACGACTCTGTTCGAGCGATCGTGCTCGCCCGCCCGCCGGGTCACCGCCATGCTGGAGGGGACCGAGCCGTCCGACCGGCGGCCGCTTCGGGGGAGGCACGAGATGACGATCGCCGACCAGCCCACCACCACCGCTCACCCGCTGGACCCGATGAGCGCCGAGGAGGTCGACGCCCTCCGCGCGGCGCTGGAGGACGCCGGGCTGCTCGGCGAGCACGTGCGGTTCACCTTCGTGGCGCCGGAGGAACCCGACAAGGCCGCCGTGCTCGCGCACCGCCCGGGCGAGCCGGTCGACCGCCGGTTCCGCGCCGTGCTGCTGGACCTGGCCACCGGTGTCTCCCACGACGCCGTCGTGTCCACCACGCGCTCCGCGGTGGACACGGTGCGGCGGCTGGACCCGGTCACCGACGGGCAGCCACCGATCATCGACACCGAGTTCGAGCTGGTCGAGGAGATCGTCAACGCCGACGAGCGCTGGACCTCCGCGCTGCGCCGCCGCGGCATCGACCCCGCCACCGTGCGGGCCGCTCCGCTGTCGGCCGGCGTCTACGACGAGCCGGGTGAGCGGGGACGGCGGATCATCCGCTCGCTGGGCTTCCAGCAGTTCCACCCCGCCGACCACCCGTGGGCGCACCCCGTCGACGGACTGTGCGCCTACGTCGATCTCACCCACCGCGAGGTCACCCGCGTCATCGACCACCGCGACCTCCCCGTCCCGCCCGAACCCGGCAACTTCGACGACCCCGAGGTGACCGGGCCGCCGCGCACCAGCCTCAAGCCCATCGAGATCACCCAGCCGGAGGGGCCGAGCTTCAGCGTCGACGGTCATCGGGTGCGCTGGGAGAACTGGGACCTGCGGATCGGGTTCAACGAGCGCGAGGGCCTGACCCTGCACCAGCTGTCGTTCCACGACCGGCCGGTGCTCCACCGCGCCTCGATCGCCGAGATGGTGGTGCCCTACGCCGACCCGTCACCGGTGCGGTTCTGGCAGAACTACTTCGACTGCGGCGAGTACATGTTCGCCCGCTACACCAACCCGCTGGAACTGGGCTGCGACTGCCTCGGCGAGATCCACTACTTCGACGCGGTCGTCGCCGACGACTTCGGGCGCCCGCGCACCATCCGCAACGGGATCTGCCTCCACGAGGAGGACTTCGGGGTGCTGTGGAAGCACACCGACCTGTTCACCGGTTCGCGGGAGACCCGGCGCCAGCGCAGGCTCGTGATCTCGTTCTTCACCACCGTCGGCAACTACGACTACGGCTTCTACTGGTACCTCTACCTGGACGGAACCATCGAGCTGGAGACCAAGGCCACCGGCATCACCTTCACCGGGGCCTACCCGGAGGAGGGCCACGAGCACGCCACCCGGGTCGCGCCCGGTCTGGCCGCGCCGTTCCACCAGCACCTGTTCTGCGCCCGGCTGGACGTCGCGATCGACGGGCCGCGCAACGCCGTGGACGAAGTAGAGGCCGAGGCCCTGCCGGTCAGCGACGCCAACCCGCACGGCAACGCCTTCCGCGCGAGGCGAACCCGCCTGACCACCGAGTCCCAGGCCGCCCGCCTGGCCGACAACTCGCGCGCCCGCACCTGGCACGTCGTCAACCCGGAGCGCCTCAACCGCCACGGCGACCCGGTGTCCTACGTCCTGCGGCCCGAGGGACAGCCGGTGATGCTCGCCGACGAGTCGTCCTCGGTGCACGCTCGCGGCACCTTCGCCACCCGGCACCTGTGGGTCACCCGCTACGACTCCGAACAGCGCTACCCGGCGGGCGATTTCGTCAACCAGAACCCGGGCGGCGCGGGTCTGCCGTCCTGGACCGAGGCCGACCGCGGCATCGACGGCCAGGACATCGTCCTGTGGCACACCTTCGGCCTCACCCACTTCCCGAGGCCCGAGGACTGGCCGATCATGCCCGTCGACCGCTCGGGCTTCACCCTCGTGCCCCAGGGGTTCTTCGACCGCAACCCCACCCTCGACGTCCCGCGCTCCGGCGGGCACTGCGGGTCCTGACGGTCAGCGGCCGCGGACCTGGAGGGAGTCCAGGAGCTTGGCCGTGGCGCGTTCGACCTCGTCCACCGCTTGTTCGAAGGTCTCGGCGTTGTGGGCGGCCGGGGCCCGGAAACCGGAGATCTTGCGGACGTACTGCAGGGCTGCGGCGCGGATGTCGGCGTCGGTGACCTGCTCGGCGTAGGGCGGGCGGAGGGTCTTGATGCTGCGGCACATGCCCGCATTGTCCGCCTGCCCACCGACACCGACCAGGGTTAGCGTGGAGCGGCCACCGACCCCGGAGGAGACGATGACGCTGCCGATCTGCGCGACCTGCGGGACGCAGTACGCACAGGCCCGCCAGGACTGCCCGATCTGCGAGGACGAGCGCCAGTGGGTTCCGCGCGACGGCCAGCAGTGGACCGACCTCCAGGCCCTGCGCGCCGAGCACGAGGCGGACCTGCGCGAGGAGGGCGGAGTGCTGGGCATCGGCTGCGCGCCGAAGTTCGCCATCGGCCAGCGCGCCCTGCTCGTGCGCACCGAGGCGGGCAACGTGCTGTGGGACTGCACCGCCTACCTCGACGACGAGATCGTCCGCACCATCACCGACCTCGGCGGGCTGATCGGCATCGCGATCAGCCACCCGCACTACTACACCACGATGGTCGAGTGGGCCCGCGCCTTCGACGTGCCGGTCCACCTGCACGAATCCGACCGCCAGTGGGTCGGGCGCCCCGACCGCGCGCTGCGGTTCTGGGGCGGCACCACCCACGAACTCGCCCCGGGGCTGACGCTGATCAACCTGGGCGTGCACTTCGCCGGCGGCACCGTCCTGCACCACGCCGCCGGTGCCGGGTCGCTGTTCTCCGGCGACATCGTGCAGGTCATCCCGGACCGAACCCACGTCGCCTTCATGTACAGCTACCCCAACCTCATCCCGGAGCGGCCGTCGGTGGTGCGCCGCGCCGCCGAGATCCTCGACGGCTACGCCTTCGACTCGCTGCACGGGGCCTGGTGGGACACCGTCATCCCCACCGGCGCCCACGAGATCGTCCAGCGCTCCGCCACCCGCTACCTCGACTTCGCCCTGGAACGCTGACGCGTTCACCGAGCGCTGGCGATCCCGCCCGCGGGGACGGACCGGCGCCGCAGCGGCACCAGTTCCCACCAGGTGATGCTGCGCAGCGCCCATTCCACCGGGCCGTAGCGGAACTTCCGCAGCCACCGGCGGCTGAACGCGGCCTGGATCGCGAGGATGATCAACGCCAGCAGCAGCGCGGTGGACCAGGCCGAGGACTCGTGCAGGCCCAGCGCTCCCGCGACCGCGACGACGATCAGAGTGGCCGTGAGGTAGTTGGTCAGGGCCATCCTCCCGAGCGGCTCGAACAGCGCGCGCACCGGGCGGCCCAGCCGCGTCCGGAGGACGAGCAGGAAGGCCGCCGCGTAACCGATCGCACCGAGAACACCCACGAGCGCGGAGATCCGGGAGGCCAGCGGCCCGTCCACCGGGTACACCAGTTCCGCCCACACGGTCGGCACGCTCAGCAGCACCGCGACCGCCAGCACGACGCGGAGTCGCCCCGGTCGGCGGGGAACGGTGTCGGCCAGCCCGGTCCGCGCGCACGCCAGTCCCAGCAGGAACAGTCCGGGGATGCTGAACGTCCCGCCCGAGGCCGCTGTGAAGCCCGCGACGGCCACCAGAACGCTCACCGGCACCAGAACCGCGTTCGGCAGCCACGACGCCGGAAGCAGGACCAGCAGTCCGGCGATGGCGTAGGGCAGCAGTGCCTCGCCGGGCTGCAGGAGGTGGTGCCCGACGCCGAGCAGGCCGAGGAGGACGAGCCTGCGGACGAGCAGCAGCCGGGGGTGCTTCGACCGCCTCTCGGCGCCGTCGAGGAACAGGGCGAAGCTCAACCCGAACAAGAAGGCGAAGATCGGGTAGAAGTGGCCTTCCACCACCATTCCGAGCCCGTCCGAGACCAGGTTCGACGTGGTGCTGTCCGCAGCGGGGGACAGCCGGGTGATCTGCGGGATGTTGATCAGGAGGATGCCGCACAGGGCGAAACCGCGCAGCGCGTCCCACTCGGTGATCCGGGACGGCGACCGCTCACCGGAAGCGGCGGTCGGCGCGGTCGGCGTGCTGGCTCGGGTGTTCATGACGACCAGCCTGCGCCGCGCCCCGCCTTCGCGCCTCGGCCTGCGGGCCGAGCCGCATCGGCCGAAAGTCCGGAACCGGCCGAGATCTCAACCGGCGGGGTCGGTGGTGACGGTGCCGGTCGACCACGCCCACGCGGCGATCTCCACCCGGTTGCGCACGCCCAGTTTGGACTGGATGTTGGTCAGGTGGGTCTTGATGGTGCCCAGCGAGATGTGGAGCTCAGCGCAGATCTCCTGGTTGGTGTTCCCGACCGCGACCAGTCGCGCCACGTCGAGTTCCCGCTCGGAGAGCGCCGCTCGTCGAGCGCTTGATCGGCCCGGGGGCGCTTCCCGGGGCGCCAGCCGGTGCAGCAGCCGGACGGTCACCGCCGGTGAGATCAGCGCGTCACCGCGGCGGGCGGCCTCGACGGCCTCGATCAGCAGCGTCGGGCTGGCGTCCTTGAGCAGGAACCCGCAGGCGCCGTTGCGCAGCGCCGCGTGCACGTAGTCGTCCTGGTCGAACGTCGTCACGACCACGACGCGCACCGGTTCGGTGGTCCCGGGACCGGCCAGGATCCGGGTCACCTCGAGCCCGTCGAGCCCGGGCATCCGAACGTCGACCAGGCAGACGTCCGGTCGCAGTCGCCTGGCCAGTTCGACGCATTCCACGCCGTCGGCGGCCTCACCGATCACTTCGACGTCCGGCTGGGCGTCGAGGATCATCCGGAACCCGCTGCGGACCAGCCGCTGATCGTCGGCGATGAGCACGCGCGTGGGATTCCCGGTGGTCTTCTCGCTCACCTGGCGGAGTCTGCCACGCCCAGCACCGGGAAGTCGGCTGCGATGCGCCAACCACCGTCGGGCGTGGCACCGGCTTCCATGGTCCCGTCCACCGCCGAGACCCGCTCGTGGAGTCCGACGACCCCGAACCCGCTGCGACCGCCGACCGGCAGCGCGGGTGACCGGGCGGGCGCGGTGTTGCGCACCTCGACCCGCAGCCGGTCGCCGGTCAGGTCGACCTCAACGGTCACCACCGTGCCGGGCGCGTGCCTGCGCGCGTTGGTCAGCGCCTCCTGCACCACCCGGAGCACCGAGGTCTCCACCTCCGGTGCGAGCCGGGCACCGCGCGCCGACGCCGCGACCGCGAGCGTCGCGAACTGCTGATCGGCGGTGCAGAAGTCGCTGACCAGGGCGGCGAGTTCGCCGAACAGCTCGCCCTGGCGGCGCGGCCGTCCGTCGGCGTCCCGCAGCACGTGCACCAGCCGACGCATCGAGTCGAGGGTCTCGACGCCCGCGTCGTGGATGTCGGCCAGGATCGCGTCGATCCGCTCGGGCGCGGTCTCGCGGACGGCACGAGCCGCGTTGGCCTGCACCACGATCCCGGTGACGTGGTGCGCCACGAAGTCGTGCAGGTCCCGCGCCAGTTCCAGGCGCTCGCCCTCCCGCACGGCCCGCACCGCGCGGGCCCTCCGGGCGTCGAGCACGCGCAGGTAGCAGCCGAGCCCGATCACACCACCGGCGGCGAAGGTCAGCAGGAACGAGAAGCTCAGCACCGAGGTCAACTGGTCCGGGTCCCAGTCGTAGGTGCGCAGCGGGCCGGAGATCACCGCTGCGGTGAGCGCGATCGCCACCATCGGCACTCGGATCCGGCGGCAGGCCTGGCACAGCAGGATGAGCAGGCACACCGACTCCAGCGCGCCCCAGGTGGCGGCTGCACCGGTGGTGAGCAGCATGGTCGCGGTCAGCGCGAGCGATCCGATCGCGGCGATCCACGACCGGAGGTGCAGCGGCAGGTACCGGTCGGGCACGGCCAGCAGGGCCGCCGCGAGCGCACCGGAGACCAGCGGTGCGATCCAGGCGCCGTGGACGTCGCGGATCCCGTCGGAGGACTCCAGGTCCAGCAACCAGACCAGCAGCAGGATCCCGCACAGCCCGGCGGCCAGCGCGTGGTGAGCGGGACGGGGCAGCGGTGCCGTCTCGGTGGGTACTTCGTTCTGCACGTCCCGAGGCTAGGGCATCCGCGCGGGCACGACCTCGTCCACGAGGCCGACCCGCGCGTGGTGGGCATCGGCCCGCAGGTCGATGCCCACCAGAACGAGATGGCTGGAGATCAGGCCGCGTCGTGCGGGACGTTGAGGTCGCGGTCCTTGGTCTCCGGGGCGATGAGCGAGGCGGCGAAGCTGATCGCCATGATCACCATCATGTAGATCGCCACCGGCACCCACGAGCCGCCGAAGGCGGCCATCAGCCCGGCGCAGATCAGCGGAGCCACACCGCCGCCCACGACCGAGGAGAACTCGCGGCCCAGCGCCACGCCCGCGTAGCGGTAGCGGTTGCCGAACAGCTCCGGGAAGTAGCTCATCTGCACGCCCACCGAGCCGTGGCAGGCCAGGACGAACCCGATCACGATGGCCACCGTGATCGCCACCGGCGAGCCGGTGTTGAGCGCGACGAACGTCGGCACCGGCAGCAGCACCAGCGCACCCATGATCGTGGAGTAGACCCTCTTGCGGCCCAGCACGTCCGACAGGGCGCCGAACCCGAAGGCCGCGATGCCGCCGCAGATCGCGCCCAGCAGCAGCACCTTCGGCACGAACGACTTGTCCACGCCCACCGTCGACACCAGGTAGGAGGCCATGAACACCTGGTAGGTGTAGGACTGGGCGTTGGACCCGACGTTGAGGAAGAACGCCAGCAGCAGCGGCCGCCGTCCCTCGCGGAACGTCTCGGCGATCGGGGCCTTCGTCTCGCCGACCTGCTCCTTGAGCTCCTGGAACACCGGGCTCTCGTTGAGCTTCCGGCGGATGACCAGCGCGGCGATGGTCACCAGCAGGCTGCTGCCGAACACCAGCCGCCAGCCCCAGCTCATCAGCGCGTCCTCGGGCAGCGCCTGCGCCAGGATCCACGCCACCGCGCCCAGGGCGGTGCCCAGCGCGGCCCCGGTCATCACCAGCGACGCCAGCGCGCCGCGCTTGCCGCGCCCGGCGGTCTCGGTCAGCAGCGTCGCCCCACCGGCCTGCTCGGCGCCGGCACCCATGCCCTGGAAGAACCGGCACGCCACCAGCAGGACCGGCGCCAGCAGTCCCACCTGCGAGTACGTCGGGAGCAGGCCGATCGCCAGCGTCGAGCCGCCCATGAGCAGCAGCGTGGCCACCAGCACCCACTTGCGGCCCAGCCGGTCACCGAAGCGGGAGAAGATCAGCCCGCCCAGCGGTCGCGCGGCGAAGCCCACCGCGTAAGCGCTGAACGAGGCCAGGATCCCGGCGACGGGGGAGATGTTCGGGAAGAACAGCTTGCTGAAGATCAGCGCTGACGCCGTGCCGTAGATGACGAAGTCGTACTGCTCGAGCGTCGTGCCGATCAGTCCGGCCCACGCCGCTCGCCGCACGGCCTTCCGGTCGGCCGGCGTCTCGGTGGTGTCCACTGTGGAACTTCGTTGTTCGCTCATCGGACCACGCAATCTTCTCGTGCGGTTATCTCTGGGCTTGCAGGGCTTCCTCGGTGGCGGCCGCGACCCCGTGGGTGGCGAGCACGTCGATGAACTCCGCGACCCGGGCCTGGAACTCGCCGTGGGCGGCCAGCTCGTCGCCGAGCAGACCGTCGCGCAGCGCCGCCGCCGCGAACTCGCGCGTGCTCGCGGCCCCGGCGTGCGCCTCGCGCAGCGCTTCGGCGGCGGGGTCGACGATCGCCGCGGTGTGCTCGTTGGTCTCCGGCGCGGTCGTGGCGCGCAGGTAGGCCGCCACGCACAGCGCCAGGTGCTGCGGCATCCGGCCCGCGGCCAGGTGCAGCGCAGCCGGGACCGGGACGCGCTGGGCGAGCTTGGTCGAGCCGTCGGAACCGACCTGGCGGGTCCGGTGCCCCAGGGCGCTGTTGCTCCAGCGCGTGAACAGCTGGGCCGCGTAGTCGTCGAAGTCGATGTCGGACGGCATCGTCAGGCTCGGCAGGTAGTCGGCGCGCATCACCTGCCGGGCCGCCTCGGCGATGTGCGGGCGCGCGGTGGAGTCGGCGATGAGGTCGCAGCCCTCCAGCGCGCCCAGGTAGGCGATCAGCGAGTGGGTGCCGTTGAGCAGCCGCAGCTTCATCAGCTCGTAGGGCTCGACGTCGTCGGTGAAGGTCACCCCACCGTGCTCCCACGCGGGCCGGCCGGCGGCGAAGCGGTCCTCCAGCACCCACATGCTGAACGGCTCGGCGGGCACCGGCGCCTCGTCGCGCAGGCCGAGCCGCTCGGCCACCGCCGCCCGGTAGGCGTCGGTGGTGGCCGGCACGATCCGGTCCACCATGCCGTTCGGGAAGCTCACCGAGTCCCGCAGGTAGGCCAGCAGGTCTTCGCGCTCGGGCGCGGGCAGCGCCTCGGCGAACTCGCGCACCAGGCGCCCGGTGAGCTCGCCGTTGCCGGTGAGGTTGTCGCAGCTGAGGATTGCCACCGGTGCCGCGTGCGTGGCGGCGCGGCGCTGCAGCGCGCGGGCCAGCCTGCCGACGGTGGTGCGCGGCGCGCCGCCGTCGAGGTCGGCCCGCACGGCCGGGTCGTCGAGGTCGAGCCGCTGGGTGCGCGGAGAGTAGCTGTATCCCTTCTCCGTGACGGTGAGCGTGACGATCCGGGTCTCCTGCGCCGCCAGCGCGTCGAGCACGGCCTCCGGCTGCTGCGCGGCCACCAGCACGTCGCTGTGCACGGCCGGGACGCCGACCTCGGTGCGTTCGGGGGAGATCTCCACGACGCCGTAGCGCATGTCCTGGTCCCGCATCGCCTGCGCGACCGCCGCCGAGGAGTTCGCGACCCCGACGATCGCCCACGGCCCCTCGGTGTGCTCCAGCGCGCGGGCGGTGTGCACGGCCTGGTGCGCCCGGTGGAAGTTGCCGAGTCCGAGGTGGACGATGCCCGGCGCGCCCAGCGAGCGGTGGTGCTGCAGGGCCGAAACGGGCGTGGTGGACGCGGAGAGTCGTTGCATGGCGAGCCAATCGGTGCGGGAAGGGGAAATCAGCGGGAGGCGGGAGCGGTGGATTCGCGCACCACCAGCTGCGCGGGCAGCAGGTGCTTGCGCGGCGGCATCCGGTGACCGCCCAGGATCGGGCCGAGCAGCTCCACGCTGAGCGCTCCAGCTTTGGACCAGGGGATGGAGATGCTGGTCAGCGAGGGGCGGGAGACCTCGGTGAGCGCCACGTCGTCGATGCCGATGACGCTGAGCCCGTCGGGCACGTCCACGCCCAGCGCGCGGGCGCCCTTGATCACGCCGATGGCGACCAGGTCGTTGTGGGTGATCACCGCCGAGGCGCCGGTGGCCAGGACGCTGGCGGCCACGGCGGTGCCCGCGGCGACCGTCTCGGCCTGCCAGTCCAGCACCTCCAGCTCGATGCCCGCCTCGGCGGTGAGCTCCTCGACGAGCCGCACCCGGCGGGGGCTGGACCACGAGTGGTGCGAGCCGGAGACGAACGCGATCCGCCGGTGGCCGAGCGCGGCGAGGTAGTCGACGGCCTGGCGGAGGCCGTCCGCGGCGTCGGCGAGCACGCAGTCGACGTCGTCGTGCTCCTGGTTGATCAGCACCGACGGCGTGGACCCGCACAGCTCGACGAGCTCGTCGGCGGGCAGTCGCGACGAGCACAGCACGATCGCCGCGACCTGGCTGCGCAGGTGCGTGATCGCCTCGCGCTCGCGCTCCGGATCGCGGTCGGTGTCGTGCAGCACGAGGGTCTGCTTGCGCCGCCTGCCCTCGCCCTGGGCGGCCTTGACCAGCGTGCCGTAGACGGGGTTGGCGATGTCGGGCACCACCATCGCCACGGTGGATCCGGCGGCCTGGGGCTCACCGGGCTTGGCGCCCTGGTAGCCCAGCTCCTGGGCGGCGGCGAGGACCTTGCGCAAGGTGTCCGGGCCGAGCCGCTGCGGGTCGCTGAACGCCCGCGACGCCGTGGACAGGGCGACGTCGGCCCGCTTGGCCACGTCGGTCAAGGTCGGCGCCATCGCCCCTCCGCTCTCGCACGTCCCGGTGCGGCACCGGGCAGAGCAGATATTGACCAACCTTGCGCAAACTTGTCAACTCCGTTGCCGAACTCGGTGGTCCGCACGCCGGGCGCCGACGGCTACTCCGGGGCCGAACCGCCCAGGACGTCGCCCAGGCGCAGGCGGTAGAGGCGGGTGGGGCGGCCGCGGCGGGTCGGCTGCGCACTGCCCTCGGAGGTGACCAGCTCGGCGGTGCCGAGCTTGCGGATCAACCGCCTGCCGCTCGGATCGGTGATGCCCATCAGCGTCGCCAGCTCGCTGGGGGAGACCGCCCGGCCGTGCAGCTCCCGCTCCAGCGAGACCAGGCGGGACAACGTCGTCGGGCTCAACCCGACGTCGCGGGCCAGCCGCTCCAGCTCCGCGCTGTGATCGCGGTAGGCGAACTCCGCCCGCCGCCCGGACCCGCCGATCGGCCCGATGATCACCCCGCTGTCCTGGATGACGAACCCGCACGAGTACGGCTCGGCCTCGGCGCGCACCACCGCGCGCTCGGCCAGCGAGATGCCCTCCCGCACCGACGGTCCCAGCCCGAACCCGGCCGCGATGCGCACGTTCATGTCGCGCTCGGCCCGCTGCAGCCCCGGAACCACCTGCCAGTCCGAGGTCGCCCGCTCCAGCAGCGCCTTGTGCCCGAACAGCACCAGCCCGCGCCTGCCGCGGTTCTCCACCCAGGACCCGGCCAGCTGCGGGTCCTGCAGCAGGAACTCCCGCAGGGCCGCTCGCGCCCGGTCCACGTCGTCGCCGTCGCGGATCTGGAAAACCCCTGCGGCGACGCGACAATCCTCGGCCTGGTCGGCGCGCACCCGCAGCGCCAGCTCCTGCAGCTGCGTCCGCACCGTCGACGCGGGCAGCTCGACCTCGACCACCGGCGCCTCGGCGCGCAACGAGTCGGCGACCTGCCTGCGCGGGGTGAGCACCACCCCGCCGTTGCGCAACGCCTCCCGGTGGTGCGCGACGATCTCCTCGACCGGCTGGCCCGGCGCGTAGGGCAGCGCCGAGTGGCGCACGCCGAGCGAGGTGGCGACCTCCTGGATCACGTGGTGGTCGAAGGAGTCGATGCTGGCCCGGCGGTGCTCGGGGAACTCCGCGCGCATCCGGCCCACGGCCAGCGCCAGCTCCAGCGGACCCGGTCGCACCACCGCAACCGGCATCCGCTCGGGGATCTGGTCGCGCACCGCGTCGTAGGCGTGCGGGCCGAGGAGCAGACCGTCCACACCGGGCGAGGACAGCAGCTCCCGCAACCGGTCGGACACCTCCTCGGGTGCACCGTGGACACCCCAGCGCGCGGTCGTGCCGGTGACGGTGCTCGCGGCCTGGCGGAAGACCTCCTGGCGCCGCGCGTGCACCAGCACGCCGATCACCACGCTCATGTCGCCACCCGGATTCGTTTCGCCGACGAAACTTCACCAGGATTGCGCGAACCGGAGACGCGGTCAACGTGATCCGGAGAGGAAGTGCGTCGTGGTTGCTCCGCGCGGCGGAAAGGTGGGGCCCGCACCTGAAACGGCGGGTGCCGCCGCGCTAGTCGGTGACGATCCGGACGCGTTCCGCGTGATCCAGGCGATATCCGACGCCGCGGACGGTGGTGATGAGATCGAGGTCGGGGCCGAGCTTGGTGCGGATGCGGCGGACGTGGACGTCGACCGTGCGGGTGCGGGGTTCGCTGGCGAAGTCCCACACGGCGGCGAGCAGCGTGTTGCGGTGGTGCACGCGGCCGGGATTGCGGGCCAGGAACAGGAGCAGGTCGAACTCCAGTCGCGTGAAGCGGACGAGGGTGCCGTCCGGGCGCACGATCTGCCTGGCCGCCACCAGGATTCGCAGCTGCGGCGGCGCCGCCGGCGCGGTGTCCACGATGGACTGGACGGGGATCGAGCCGCGCGCCTCGGCGTTGCGGGTCAGGATGCGTTCCAGCAGTCCCAGGTCCTCGCGGGTGATCACGAATCGGGCGTTGACCTCGACCAGCTCGGCGTCCTCCGGGGCGAAGTCCGCTGCTGTCGGTTCCAGCGTCATGGCACGTTTCTCCATCGCTGCGGGGTGTGAACGGGCGGGAGCGGCAGAGCTCAACCGCGCGGACACGCCGCGGAGGCGACCCGCAGCAGGTCGATGTGCGCACGCTGCACGAGCAGCGTTCCCGTGGCCATGCCACAAGATGGAATCAGGTCCCACAGATGCGGTCAAAGGGTGTCCGCACGGTGAGAACGCACAGGTCAGCGCCGGAACCAGCGAAGGAACCGGCGGTGAGGCTTGCGAGGCGGTTCGGGAGCGGGTTCCGGTTCGTCGAGTTTCGGCTCGTCGCGTTCCGCGGCCGCCCGGTCGGCCCGCCAGCGCCGGACCACGTCCTCGACGTCGACCGGCGCGACCGCCACCCGCGGTCCCTCCGGGAAGCGCAGGTGCTCGACGATCCGGCGGTTGAGCTCGGCGGCCAGGTCGCGCACCGACTGCTCGCTGGTCAGCTCCGCCACCGTCGACGGCAACCGCTCGACCTCGCGGCGCAGCCGCAGGGGAGTGGGCAGCAGCGCGTCCCCGGACAGGCCTTCGCGGCGGATCTGCTCCTTGACCCACCACTGCTCGTCCAGCGGTGCACCGGCCCCCGGCAGCGGCTTGCCCGCACCGGGCAGGTCGTCGAACTCACCGCGCTCCTGGGCGGTGCGGATCTGCCGGTCCACCCACGACTCGAACGTGACCCCCGGAGGCTTGCGCTCGCTCATGCCTCCCAGTGTCCGGCAACGATCCAGTGCCCGGCAACGACGTCCCGATGTCAGGCGGTGCGGCGCAGGAACCCGTTGAGCAGCGCCGCCTGACCGGCGTGCTGCAGGTCGTCGGCGATGACGCTCACCAGCCGCACGCCCAGCGTCACCGGCGGGGACCAGCTCGCGTCGATGACCTCGTCCAGCTCGGCGTCGTCGAGGCCGGTGACGAACCGCAGCGTCTGCTCGTGCACCGCGTCGTAGTAGCCGGTCAGCAGCTCACCGGGGGCGCGCACCGACTCCACCTGGTCGGTGTCGTGGCCGTAGCCGGTGTCCTCCTCGTCCAGCGGCAGCGCGAACCGCGACGCCCAGTTCTGCGCCAGCCACACCTGCTCGATCTCGGCGACGTCGGCGATGTGGTCGTCCTGCACCCGCGCGAGGTGCCACACCAGCCAGGCGATCGAGTTCGCCCCGTCGTCGATCCGGTGCGCCAGCTGCTCCTCGTCGAGCCCGTCGACCGCCTCGTGCACCGCCTCCTGAACCCTGCTGAACGCATCGACAAGCACATCGGCGCTGGTCATCGGGCCCCGCTCCTCACATCCGGATGCACACGCTGGTGCCGACAACCGTACGGCGCGTCCCCCGCCGCGGCAGCGCTTTTCGCTCCCGGTGTGTTTGTCAGCGGCGCGGTGGCACCGGGATCCGGTCGAGGTCGGCGGCCACCACGATCCGCCCGTCGAAGGCCGACGCCGCCTCGTCGTGGAAGCGGCGCGGGTCCGGATAGCGCTGCGAGAAGTGGGTCAGCACCAGG
Source organism: Saccharopolyspora ipomoeae (assembly GCF_029952525.1). Taxonomy (GTDB): domain Bacteria; phylum Actinomycetota; class Actinomycetes; order Mycobacteriales; family Pseudonocardiaceae; genus Saccharopolyspora; species Saccharopolyspora ipomoeae. The sequence continues at coordinate 402,457 of NZ_JASAOF010000002.1, read as the reverse complement.
CACCGCACCCCGCACTCGGCGGCGACCCGGCCCGCCTGCGCGGCGGTGAGGTGCCGGTAGCGCTCGGCCAGCGCGGCGTCGGCCTCCAGGAACGTCGACTCGATCACCAGCATGTCCGCGCCGTCGGCCAGCTCGAACACCCCGTCGCAGAGCCGCGTGTCCATCACGAACGCGAACCGCTGACCGGCCCGGGCCTCGCTGACCTCCGCCAGCGCCACCGCCCGGTCGCCGACCCGCACCGAGCCCTCCCGCTGCAGCCGGCCGATGTCGGGGCCGCGCACGCCCAGCTCGGCCAGCCGCCCGGGCAGCATGCGACGGCCGTCGGGTTCCTCCAGCCGGTAGCCGAACGCCTCGATCCGGTGATCCAGCCGCACGGCCCGCAACGTCCCGAACCGGCCGCGCGCGACCTCCCCGTCCCGGGTGATCGGGTGCTCGTCGAGGCGCACCGAGTCGTCGTAGGCCGAGGCGTAGCGCAGGTGCTGGAAGAACTTCGCCCCCGACGCCGGGTAGTGCGCGTGCACCGCGCCGCGCACCCGGTCCGTCGACATCCGGTGGATCAGCCCGGGCACGCCCAGGCAGTGATCGCCGTGGAAGTGCGTCAAGCACAGGTGGTCGACGTCGTTGGCGCTGACCCCGGCGAAGGTCATCTGCCGCTGCGTGCCCTCGCCCGGGTCGAACAGCAGCCCGGTCCCGTCCCAGCGCAGCAGGTATCCGTTGTGGTTGCGGGTGCGGGTCGGAGCCTGGCTGGCCGTGCCGAGCACGACGAGTTCCCGGTTGGACACGCCGGTCACCCTATGCCGCCGATCCCTCCGGGCGGAGACGCCGTCACGCCTCGGGCCGGCCGGGTCGGGAGGATTTCACCTGGGATTCCTCCTGGTGTTCCCGCGCGGACTCCAGCGCTGCGGTCTCCTCCTGCGGATCGGGCCGCAGCAGGCTGCCGGGAACCGAATGCCCGGCCGCGCCCAGCTTGTTCATCTTCTTGGGCACCGGAGCGCCCTGGTAGTCCAGGTGCTCGGGGTGACCGCGCGAATCCACCGGGCCCAGGGGCTGGTGGATCTCGATGAACTCGCCGTGCGGCAACCGCCGGATGATGCCGGTCTCCACGCCGTGGTCCAGCACCTCCCGGTCGCTGCGCTGCAACCCCAGGCAGATCCGGTAGGTGATGTAGTAGGCCAGCGGCGGCAGCACCAGCACGCCGACGCGGCCGGCCCAGGTCATCATGTTCAGCGACAGCCCGAACACGAAGGCGACGATGTCGTTCATCCCGGAGATCAGCACCACGAGGAAGAACGCGATCGCCATGACCCCGAGCGAGGTGCGCACCGGGTTGTCGCGCGGCCGCTGCAGCAGGTTGTGGTGGGCGTCGTCGCCGCTGAGCTTGCGCTCCAGCATCGGGTAGGCCGCGGCGACGGTGAACACCAGGCCCAGCCCCAGGATCAGCGGGAAGAACGGGGCGCCGATGGTGAACGGGCCGAGGTAGAGCTCCCACGGCGGCCACAACCGGCCCATCCCGTCGGTCCACATCATGTACCAGTCGGGTTGGGACGCCGCGGACACCTGGGAGGCGACGTAGGGTCCGAAGTTCCAGATCGAGTTGATCTGGAAGATGCCGCTCATGATCGCCAGCACGCCGGTGACGATGAGGAAGAACCCGGTGGCCTTGACCGCGAACACCGGCATGATCCGCACCCCGACCACGTTGGACTCGGTGCGCTTGGGACCCGGGTACTGGGTGTGCTTCTGGTACCAGACGATCGCCAGGTGCGCGGCCACCAGCGCCAGGATGATGCCCGGCAGCAGGAACACGTGGAACAGGTAGAAGCGCGGGATGATCTCGGTGCCGGGGAACTCCCCGCCGAACAGCAACCACTGCAGCCAGGTACCGATGACGGGGATGGACAGCAGGATGCCGGAGGCGATGCGGAGGCCGGTGCCGGAGAGCAGGTCGTCGGGCAGCGAGTAGCCGATGAAGCCCTCGAACATGCCCAGCACGAACAGACCGATGCCGATGAGCCAGTTCGTCTCGCGCGGGCGTCGGAACGCTCCGGTGAAGAAGATCCGGAACATGTGCGCGGTGATCGCGGCCATGAAGATCAGCGCGGCCCAGTGGTGCAGCTGGCGCGCGAACAACCCGCCGCGGACCTCGAAGGAGATGTCGAGGGTGCTCTCGAACGCCCGCGACATCTCCACGCCGCGCAGGTTGGCGAACCGGCCGTCGTAGGCGACCTCGGCCATCGACGGGTCGAAGAAGTAGGCCAGGTAGGTGCCGGTGAGCAGCAGGACGATGAAGCTGTAGAGGGCGATCTCGCCGAGCAGGAAGCCCCAGTTGGTGGGGAAGACCTTGTTCAGCTGCCGCCGGATGCCGGGTGCAGCGCGGAACCGCTGGTCCAGCTCGTCGGCGCCGTGGGCCGCCGAACGGGACAGCCTGCTCTCGGGTTTCGTCGGCTGCGTCAGCTTGCTCATGTCGACTCCAGGCACGCCGGAATGCGCGACACCGCGCGACCAGACTAATGCCTCCGGCGCCGCTGAGCAGCTGATTTTTCCGGCGCCAGGGCCCTCAACAGGTGTTACTTGCCGTGGAAGAGGGTTTGGAAGAACGTCGTGAGCGAGCTGATCACGGTGGTCAGCGCGGCGATGACGGTGGTGAAGGCGTCGCGGACGGTCTGCGCCGCCGACACGGGGTCGCGGACCAGCAGCGAGCCGCAGACCAGCACCACGACGATCACGATCACGGTCACGGCTTTGCGGTTCATGGATCAGCCTCCGTCGGTCCGCCCGGCGCGCCGCAGGCACCCTACCTCGCGCACCCGCCCCAGCCGTCACGCGACGGGGTCATGCGTGTCGCCGCCCCGGGGGGGTCGGGTGCGCGGCGAGTCGAGTGGAGACCGCTCGTCGGCGCTGCGAAGCTGCAACCGTGCAGGACGAGATCACCGACGGCCGTTCGATCCGGCGCTGGCGCCGCAGGCTCGCCGACGAGCGCGAGGAGGCGCGGGTCTACCGCAGCCTGGCCGCTCGCCGCAGCGGCGAGGAGCGCGAGATCCTCCTCGGGCTCGCCGAGGCCGAGGAGCGCCACGCCCGCTACTGGGAGGAACTGCTCGGCGACGACATCGGCCCGCACCGCCGCGGCCAGTTCCACATGCGCATCCTGGTCGCCCTGGCGCGCCGCTTCGGCTCGGTGTTCGTGCTGGCCCTGGCCCAGCGCGCGGAGAGCCACTCGCCGTACCGCTACGACCAGGACGTCCCGGCCTCGATGGCCGCCGACGAGCGCATCCACGAGGAGGTGGTGCGCGCCCTGGCGGCCCGGGGCCGCGCCCGCGTGTCGGGCTCGTTCCGCGCGGCGGTCTTCGGCGCCAACGACGGCCTGGTCAGCAACCTCGCCCTCGTCCTGGGCGTCATCGGCGGCAGCCTCCCCACCGAGGCCGTCCTGCTCACCGGGTTGGCCGGCCTGCTGGCGGGTGCTCTGTCGATGGGTGCGGGCGAGTACATCTCGGTCCGCTCGCAGCGCGAGCTGCTGGCGGCGGCCGCCCCGGACCCGCGCGCCCGCGCGGTCGTCCCGGACCTCGACGTCGACGCCAACGAACTCGCCCTGGTCTACCGCGCCCGGGGCATGGACGAGGGCGAGGCCCAGCGCCGCGCCGACGCGTTGCTGCAGAAGCTCCAGCTGAAGCCCGAGGCCGCCTCCGAGACCACCCACGCGGGTGCCGGCGAGGCGTCCGCCGACACCTCCGGCGACCACGAGGTGGTGGGCACGGGCGCGAAGGCGGCGGTGTCGAGCTTCGTGTTCTTCGCCTCCGGCGCACTCGTCCCGGTCCTGCCGTTCGCGGTGGGGCTGAGCGGGGGCCCGGCGGTCGGGATCGCGATCGTCCTGGTCGGTCTCGCGCTGATGCTCACCGGCGCCACGGTCGGCGTCCTGTCCGGAGCCGCCCCGCTGCCGCGCGCCCTGCGCCAGCTCGCCATCGGCCTCGGCGCGGCAGGCGTCACCTACCTCCTCGGCCTCCTCTTCGGCGCCACGGTCGGCTGACCGAGGCGGGTCCGCGGGTCGGTGAGGGCCCGCGGACCCGCGCCTCGATCAGCGATCCAGCCGGGACATGCCGTCCGGGTGGTAGCGCTCGCCCTCGGCCGCGCCGGGCGGGAACCGGGCGGACAGCTCCGCGACCAGGTCCGGGGTGAGGGTGACGCTCGCGGCTTCGAGGTTGGCGCGGACGCGCTCGATGCGGCGGCTGCCCGGGATCGGCACGATGTCCTCGCCCTGGGCCAGCAGCCACGCCAGCGCCAGCTGCGCCGGGGTGATCCCGAGGGACTCGGCGTGCTCGCGCAGCGGCCGGGTCAGCTCGATGTTGCGCTGGAGGCTCTCCTCCTGGAAGCGCGGGTAGCGCTTCGCCCGCACCTCCAGGTTCTCCACGTCGGAGACGCTGGAGAACGCGCCCGTGAGCACCCCGCGGCCCAGCGGCGAGTACGCCACCAGGCTCACGCCCAGCTCGCGGGTCGTCGGCAGCAGGTCGTCCTCCGGTTCGCGGGTGAACAGCGAGTACTCCTGCTGGACCGCGGTGATCGGGTGCACCGCGTGCGCGCGGCGCAGGGTCGCCGCGCTGATCTCCGACAGCCCGACGTGGCGGATCTTGCCCTCGGCGACCAGCTCGCCCATCGCGCCCGCGGTGTCCTCGATGGGCGTGGTCTTGTCCAGCCGGTGCAGGTAGTAGAGGTCGATGTGATCGGTGCCCAGCCGCGTCAGGCTGGCCTCGACCGCCTTCCGGACGTAGTCGGGCTTGCCACCGCCGGTCTCCTTGTTGGCGCCGAACTTGGTGGCCAGCACGACCTCGTCGCGGCGGTGGGCCAGCAGTCCGCTGATGAGCTCCTCGTTGTGGCCGTCGCCGTAGACGTCGGCGGTGTCGAGGAAGTTCACGCCGAGGTCGAGCAGCTGCTCCAGCAGCCGCGCCGACTCGGCGTCGTCGGCGTTGCCGTAGACCCCGGACAGGCCCATCGCGCCGTAGCCGATGGCGCTGACCTCGGGACCGCTGCGGCCGAGCCGGCGGCGTGGGGGAGCGTCGGACACGAGATCGACTCCTCATTTCCGAGTGCGGATGTGGTTCACCGGACAGCCTAGACCCGGTCGTGAGCAATGCTCACGATCCGGGAGGTGGGCTCAGAGCTCGAAGTCCGCGCGGCGCTCGGCGGGCACCAGGTCGAGGTAGTCGGGGTGCTTGCCGATCCAGCCGCGCACGAACGGGCAGAACGGCAGCACCGCCAGGTCCCGGCCGCGCACCTCGTCCAGCGCGGCCCGAACGAGCTTGCCCGCCAGGCCCTGGCCGCTGAAGCCGTCGTCGATCTCGGTGTGGGTGAACGAGATCTGGCCGGGCTTGAGCTTGTACTCGGCGAACCCGGCGAGGGCGCCGTCCACGCGGATCTCGAAGCGGCTCGCGTCGGGGTTGTCCTTGACGTCGGGCTCGGTGCTCACGGCGTGCTCCCGTCGATAGATGACCTTTCAAGCAATATTGTGCACGCGCGTGGCCGATGGAGGAGGCTGAGGACGTGAGCAACGTCGAGAACCGACCGGACGAGCTGCGCTGCGGTGGCGTGGCCACCGCAGCGCCGGAACCAGAACTGCTGCAACCCCGGGAGGTCCCGCTCGGCGGACCTCGCGCGATGCTGGTGGGCCGGACCCTGCCCAACCGCGACCGCCGCATGGTCGGGGCCTGGTGCTTCACCGACTTCTACGGCCCGGCCGACATCACCGGCCAGGCCGGCATGCAGGTCCCGCCGCACCCGCACACCGGTCTGCAGACCGTCAGCTGGCTGCTCGACGGGCAGGTGCTGCACCGCGACAGCCTCGGCAACGTCCAGCTCATCGAACCGGGCCAGCTGAACCTGATGACCGCGGGGCACGGCATCTCGCACTCCGAGGAGTCCCCGGCCGACCACTCGGCGATCCTGCACGGCGTCCAGCTGTGGGTCGCGCTGCCCGCCGATCAGCGCGGCGTCGACCCGCACTTCGAGCACCACGGCGACCTGCCGGTGATCACCACCCCGGAGGGCACCGCGACGGTGCTGATGGGCTCGCTGCTCGGCGGCACGTCCCCGGCCAAGTCCTACACGCCGCTGGTCGGCGCGGAACTGCTCATCAACCCGGGGCGGACGATGCGCATCCCGGTGGAGACCGGGTTCGAGCACGCGGTGCTGGCGCTGTCGGACATCACCGTCAACGGGCGCGAGGTCACCACCGGCGACATGCTCTACGTCGGCACGGGCTGCGACGACGTGACGATCGGTTCGGCCGGCGAGGGGCGGGCGATGCTGCTCGGCGGCGTGCCGTTCGAGGAGGAGATCGTCATGTGGTGGAACTTCGTCGGCCGCACCCACGACGAGGTCGCCGGAGCTCGCGCCGAGTGGGAGCGGGGACGCGAGAAGTCCGACGGCCGCGGGCGTTTCGGCGTCGTGCACGGGTACCACTCGCCGGCGCTGCCCGCCCCGGCCCTGCCGAACGCGGCGTTGCGGGCTCGCGGGCGCACCCGCAACCCGTCCTGAACCACCGGCTCGTGGCCGGGGCGAGGCGGGCAGCGTAAAGTTGCCGAACGAAACTGTTCTAGTGAAAGGAGCACTTTTATGAGCAAGGGTCTGGAGATCCGCCTCGCGTCCCGGCCGCAGGGTCTGCCGACGATGGACAACTTCGACTTCGTCGAGGTGGAGGCTCCGCAGCCGGGCGAGGGCGAACTGCTGGTCCGCAACCTGGTCATGAGCGTCGACCCCTACATGCGGGGCCGGATGAACGAGGGCAAGTCCTACGTCCCGCCCTTCGAGCTCGGCGAGGCCCTGCAGGGCGGCGCCGTCGGCGAGGTCGTGAGCAGCAACGTCGAGGGCTACCAGACCGGCGACCTCGTGCTGCACATGTTCGGCTGGCGCGACTACGCCGTCGTGCCCGCCAAGCACGCCACCAAGGTCGACGCCGGCATCGCCTCCCCGAGCGCCTACCTCTACGTGCTCGGCATGCCCGGCATGACCGCCTACGCGGGCCTGGTCGACGTCGCCGAGCAGAAGGAGGGCGACGTCGTGTTCGTCTCCGGCGCGGCGGGCGCCGTCGGCTCGCTGGTCGGCCAGATCGCCAAGCTGCGCGGTGCCAAGAAGGTCATCGGCTCCGCCGGTTCCCCGGAGAAGGTCAAGTACCTGCTCGACGAGGTCGGCTTCGACGCCGCCTTCGACTACCACGACGGTCCGGTCCGCGAGCAGCTCGCCGAGGCCGCTCCGGAGGGCATCGACGTCTACTTCGACAACGTCGGCGGGGAGCACCTGGAAGCCGCGATCTCCGCGTTCAACGACTTCGGACGCGCCGCCGAGTGCGGCATGATCTCGCAGTACAACAACGAGACCCCGCAGCCCGGCCCGCGAAACCTGATGATGATCGTGCAGAAGCGCCTCAAGATCCAGGGCTTCATCGTCGGCGATCACGCCCACATCAAGGACCAGTTCTTCTCCGAGGTCGGGGCCTGGCTGGCCGAGGGCAAGATCAGCTACCGGGAGACCGTCGTCGAGGGCCTGGGCAACGCCCCCGACGCCTTCCTGGGCCTGATGCGCGGCGACAACACCGGCAAGATGCTGGTCAAGATCGCCTGAGCTACCGCCCCTGGGCGGGGTGGTCGTGCAGCCACTCCGCCCAGGTGGTGCGGCCGTGCCGGTCGTTCGGGCACGTCCAGTCGGAAGCGATGCGCCGCAGGCGCTTCGGCGCCGGGACGCCGATGATGCGCGGCCGCACCCCGCGCATCCGGCGCCACGTCGCCATCGCCTCGTCGAGCGTCAGCACCTCCGGCCCGCCGAAGTCGGCTCGGCGCCCCGCCGGTCCTTCGGCCACGCAGGTGGCCAAGTGATCGGCGAAGTCCCGGTCGTCGACCGGCTGCGTCGGCAGCGACCCCGGCAGCGGCAGGAGCGGGAACCGCGCGGCGTGACCGAACATCCGGTCCAGCAGCCAGTGGAACTGGGTCGCCCGCGCGATCGACCACGGCACGTCGGAGACGCTGACCAGCTCCTCCGCGGTGTGCTTGAGCCGCAGGTACGGCAGCGCCGGGCGGTCCACGCCGACGATCGAGACGTGCACGAAGTGCTCCACCCGCGCCGTCGCGGCGGCCTCCAGCAGCCGCGAGGTGCCGTCGACGTCGACCTCCGGCGGGCTGCGCCACAGGTCGACCGGGTGCGGGAACCCGCGCTGCGCCGCCGGTGAGGAGGTCGCGGCGTGGACCACGGTCCGGGCCCCGTCCACGAGCTCGTCCACACCGGATCCGGTCGCCAGATCCCCCGCCACCCACTGGATTTCGGGATCCGTGCCCGGGTGGCGGGTCAGCACCCGCACCCGGTGCGTCGGCTTGAGCAGCCGCACCAGCTGGCGCCCCAGGTGGCCGGTGCCACCGGTGATCGCGACCGTGTCCATGCCGGCACCTCCCGGGATCGACGATCCCACCCGTGCGCGGCTCCCGCGAGCGGCGTCAGCGCCCCAGCAGCGGGTCGGTCAGGCCCTGCACCACGTCGCCGACCAGCGGCAGCAGGGCCGGCTGCGGCTCGCTCGTCTCGCCGGGCTGCGTCTCGCCGGGCTGGGTCGTCTCGCTGGGTTGGGTCGTCTGGGCGGGTTCCGAGGTCTGCGTCGGCTCGGAAGTCTGCGTCGGTGCCGAGGTCTGAGCGGGCTCCGACGTGGGAGCGGGCTCGGAGGTCTGCGTCGGCTCGCCGGCCTCGCCGGTCGAGGTCGGCGCCGAACGGCGCGTGGTCTCCTCGCTGGTCGACGTGCCCGCGGCGGGTTCGGGCGCGGCCTGCGCCGGAGTGGTCGGCGCGGGCGGTGCGACCGGGGGAGCGGCCGGGCCGGGAGCGGGATCGACGAGCTGCGGCAGGTACTGCCGCGTTGGCGCTCCGGCGTGCGCGCGCACCGCGTTGGCGGGCTCGGGCATCGAGGCTTCCTCGGCGCGGGTCTGCGAGTAGTGCGCGCTGGTGGCGGCGATGACCGCCAGCACCGCCGCGGTCGTGTAACCGAGAACCGGTGCGGTGTAGCGCCACGCGGCGCCACGGCGATGACGCCCGCGCCCGGCCCGCGCCAACGACGACCTGCCCACTGCAACTCACCCCACTGTCGAATGATCCATTCCGACCACAGACCTTCACCCGAACGTGTGAAGGCGGGTCGAACCCTACGTCACCGCGGGGGACTCCCGCCAGCACCCCGAAACCGGGGGAGGAGCGTCCGTTCCGAGCGCGGTCGGGAGGTGTTCGGGCCGCTAGGTTGATCGGCGAGTGCGAACGAGAGGTGAGACGTGAAGCTGCTCGACGACGCCCGTGACGTGCTGCCCGCCGATCACGACGCGGCCACGCTGGTCGGCCGCCTGCACGACCCGGACGAGGGCGGCCCGGCCGTGGTCGCCGTGCGCGGCGACGAGGTGGTCGACCTCAGCGGCGCCGCCCCGACCCTGACCGACCTGCTCGAACACCCCGAGCCCGTCGAGCTCGCCCGCACCGCCGCCCCGCGCAAGAGCTGGCCGCTGCGGGCCGTGCTGGCCGCGACGCTCGACGGAGGTCCGGGGCCGAGACTGCTCGCGCCCGCGGACCTGCAGGTCCTCAAGGCGGCCGGCGTCACCTTCGTGAAGAGCATGCTCGAACGCGTCATCGAGGAGCGCGCCGCCGGTGACGTGACCCGCTCGGCGGAGATCCGCCGGCAGGTCGAGACCGCCATCGGCGGTGCCCTCGCGGCCGTGCGCCCCGGCTCGGACGAGGCCCGCGCGGTCAAGGACGTGCTGGTGCGCGACGGGCTGTGGTCGCAGTACCTGGAAGTCGGGCTCGGCCCCGACCCGGAGATCTTCACCAAGGCGCCGCTGCTGTCGGCGGTGGGCGCGGGCGCGGAGATCGGCATCGCCGAGGGCTCGGACTGGAACAACCCCGAACCCGAGGTCGCCCTGGCCGTGCGCTCCGACGGCCGGATCGTGGCCGCCGCGCTCGGCAACGACGTCAACCTGCGCGACGTCGAAGGGCGCAGCGCCCTGCTGCTGCCCAAGGCCAAGGACAACAACGCCTCGGCCTCGCTGGGCCCGTTCCTGCGGCTGTTCGACGACGGGTTCGGTCTCGACGACGTCCGCGACCTCGACGTGCGCCTGGAGGTCCGGGGGCAGGACGGCTTCGTCCTCGACGGGCTGAGCTCGATGCGCGAGATCAGCCGGGATCCCGAGGAGCTGGCCGCGGCCGCGCTCGGCGCGCACCACCAGTACCCGGACGGGCTGATCCTCTACACCGGAACCCTGTTCGCTCCCACCGAGGACCGCGGCGCGCCCGGCAAGGGCTTCACCCACCACGTCGGTGACGTCGTGCGGATCTCCACGCCGAAGCTCGGCACGCTCGCCAACCGGGTCAACCGCAGCGAGCAGTGCCCGCGGTGGACCTTCGGCGTGCGCTCCCTGCTCGCCAACCTCGTCCACCGCGGACTGCTCTAGGCCGTTTGTGGGGTGGGGAAGTTTTCATGAAAACTTCCCCACCCCAGAAGTGACCACCTCGCCCCCGAGGCGGTCACGCGCTCAGTCGCCCAGACGGGCGCTCCGCTTCACCTGCGCCACGATCTCCTTGAGACCGCGCCGGGTGCTCATCGACCCGGTGCCCTCCAGCGCGTCGGTGAACATGACGAAACCCAGAACCAGAACCAACAGCATTGCCACGACGACGACGAACACTTTGTCCTCCCCTATCTGCCTGCGGTATCGAGCTCCCGCAATCCCTCGTTACTAGGGGGACGCGCATCACCCGCGAGCGTGGCGCGACTTCACCCGAATGTGTCTCACATCACCTCCGGTGGTCGCGTCATGTCGCCGGGAAACCGGTGCATAGGATCTGCCGCAGCGGCCGAACGGACCGCCGAGCAGCCCCGCGACGAGGACTAACCTGGAGCCATGGCGACCACCCCGCCCGCGCCGAGGACGCGACCCAATCCGGCGCAATGGGTCTGGTACGCCTTCGGAGGCAAGCTGCCGGACCGGTGCGCCGAGTGGGTGCTGCACGACGTCACCTGCCGCACGTGGGTGCTGCGCCACATCGCCCGCGCGCTGACCCAGCTCGCCCCGTTCTGCGCCGTGCTCATGCTGGTGCCCGGTCCGCTGTCGATCCGGCTGAGCTCGCTGACCCTCGGCGTGCTGGTCGGGCTGTTCTACTCGCTGTGCTACATGGGCGAGACCGGCGAGCACCGCGCCATCAAGCACGGGTTCCCACCGGGCGTCGCCCGGGACACCCGCGCCATGCGCCGCGACCTCGACCGCGCCAACAAGCACGGCGTCGGCTACCGCCCCTGGTGGGAGTGAGCCCGGCACACCGGCGGGTGATCCGGCCGGGCGAATTCCCGGAACCGGCCCCGAACCCGTCGTCCCACGCAGCGGCCCCGCACGCCCGCCGTCGATCACCGTGCGTGTCCGGTCGGTGATTGCGGGTGTTCACCGCCGGGCCTACGTTCGTTCCCATCCGCTGAGATCCGGCGGGGGTCCGAGCGAGCAAGGGGTTTCGCCGATGCCCGACATCGTTCGCGCAGCGCTGGTGCAGGCCAAGTGGACCGGGGACACCGCCAGCATGGTCGACGCGCACGAGCAGCACGCCCGAGCCGCCGCCGCACAGGGCGCGCGCATCATCGGGTTCCAGGAGGTGTTCAACGCGCCTTACTTCTGCCAGGTCCAGGAGGACCAGCACCACCGGTGGGCCGAAGCGGTGCCGGACGGCCCGACGGTGCAGCGCATGTGCGCGCTGGCCCGGGAGCTGTCGATGGTCATCGTCGTGCCGGTCTTCGAGATCGACGGCCCCGGCTTCCACTACAACACCGCCGCCGTGATCGACGCCGACGGCAGCTACCTCGGCAAGTACCGCAAGCACCACCTGCCGCACCTGCCCGGATTCTGGGAGAAGTACTACTTCCGCCCCGGCAACCTCGGCTGGCCCGTCTTCGACACCGCCGCGGGCCGCGTCGGCGTCTACATCTGCTACGACCGGCACTTCCCGGAGGGCTGGCGCGCGCTCGGCCTCGCGGGCGCACAAATCGTGTACAACCCCTCGGCCACCAGCCGCGGTCTGTCGTCCTACCTGTGGAAGCTCGAACAACCGGCCGCCGCGGTCGCCAACGAGTACTTCATCGCCGCCATCAACCGCGTCGGCGTCGAGGAGTACGGCGACAACGACTTCTACGGCACCAGCTACTTCGTCGACCCCTACGGGCGGTTCGTGGGCGAACCCGCGAGCGACACCGACGAGGAACTGCTGGTCCGCGACCTCGACCTGGGGATCATCGACGAGGTCCGCCGCACGTGGGCCTTCTACCGCGACCGCCGCCCTGATGCCTACGAGCCGCTGACCCGGCCCTGAAGGAGACCGCGATGAGCAGAACCATCATCCGCGGTGGCCTGGTGATCACCGCGACCGAGGAGACCGAGGCCGACGTCCTCATCGAGGACGACAAGATCGCCGCCATCGCCACCCCCGCGCTGGCGCGGGAGTGGACCGCCGACGCGGTGCTCGACGCGACCGGCCGCTACGTCATCCCCGGCGGGGTCGACGCCCACACCCACATGGAGATGCCCTTCGGCGGCACCTACGCCTCGGACACCTTCGAGACCGGCACCCGCGCCGCGGCCTGGGGCGGCACGACCACCATCATCGACTTCGCCATCCAGCCCGTCGGTCGCACGCTGCGCGAGGGCGTCGAGACCTGGCACGCCAAGGCCGACGACCGCTGCGCCATCGACTACGGCTTCCACGGCATCCTCTCCGACGTCGGCGACGGCGTGCTCAAGGAGATGGACGCGCTGGTGGGGGAGGGGATCACCAGCTTCAAGATGTTCATGGCCTACCCCGGCGTGTTCTACAGCGACGACGGGCAGATCCTGCGGGCCATGCAGCGGGCCGCCGACAACGGCGCGCTGATCATGATGCACGCCGAGAACGGCATCGCCATCGACGTCCTGGTCCGCCAGGCGCTCGACGCCGGGCTGACCGACCCGAAGCACCACGGACGCGTCCGCCACCCGCTGCTGGAAGCCGAAGCCACCCACCGCGCCATCCAGCTGTCCAAAGTGGCCGGATCACCGCTGTACGTCGTGCACGTCTCGGCCACCGAGTCGGTCGCCGAGATCACCCGCGCCCGCCACGAGGGCCACAACGTCTTCGGCGAGACCTGCCCCCAGTACCTGTTCCTGACCGTCGACGAGCTCGACGCACCGGGATTCGACGGGGCCAAGTACGTCTGCTCGACCCCGCTGCGCCCCGTCGAGCACCAGGCGGCGCTGTGGCGGGCGCTGCGCACCGACGACCTCTCGGTGGTCTCCACCGATCACTGCCCGTTCTGCTTCGCGGGCCAGAAGGACCTCGGGCGCGACGACTTCTCCAAGATCCCCAACGGGATGCCCGGCGTGGAGAACCGCCTGGACCTGCTGCACGACGCCGTGGTCGCCGGCCGCATCAGCCGCCGCCGCTGGGTGGAACTGGCGTGCACCGCTCCGGCGCGGATGTTCGGGCTGCACCCGCGCAAGGGCACCATCGCGCCCGGTTCCGACGCCGACGTGGTGCTCTACGACCCCGACGCCGAGCAGGTGCTCTCCGCCGAGACCCACCACATGAACGTCGACTACAACGCCTACGAGGGCAGGCGCGTGATCGGCCGGGCCCGCACCGTCCTGTCCCGCGGCGAGGTGATCGTCGACGACGGCGAGTACCGCGGACGACCGGGACGCGGACGGTTCCTGCACCGCGACGCCTGCGGCTACCTGACCTGAGGAGGCGGAGATGGACTTCGGAGTGGTCCTGCAGACCGACCCGCCCGCCTCCCTGGTGGTCGAGCGGATGCGGCAGGCCGAAGCGCTGGGCTTCACCCACGGCTGGACCTTCGACTCCTGCGTGCTGTGGCAGGAACCGTTCGTCATCTACAGCCAGGTCCTCGCCGCCACGGAGCGGCTGCGCGTCGGCCCGATGGTGACCAACCCCAGCACCCGGGACTGGACGGTCACGGCCTCGCTGTTCGCCACCCTCAACGACATGTTCGGCCCGCGCACCGTCTGCGGCATCGGCCGCGGTGACTCGGCCGTGCGCGTCACCGGCGGCACCCCCGCCACGCTGGCGCGGCTCGGCGAGGCGATGGCGGTGATCAAGGATCTCGCGGAGGGCCGCGAGGCGAGCCCGAACGGCACACCCGTGCGCCTGCCCTGGGTCCGCGACGGGCGGCTGCCGGTGTGGATGGGCGCCTACGGCCCGAAGGCCCTGGAACTGGCCGGACGCCAGGCCGACGGGTTCATCCTGCAGCTCGCCGACCCCTACCTGACCCGCTGGATGGTCGAGCACGTCCGCGACGCCGCGCGGCGGGCCGGACGCGATCCCGACGAGGTGACCGTGTGCGTGGCGGCTCCTGCCTACGTCGGCGACGACCTCGCGCACGCGCGCGAGCAGTGCCGCTGGTTCGGTGGCATGGTCGGCAACCACGTCGCCGACCTCGTCGCCCGCTACGGCGACACCGGTGGTGCCGTGCCTGCCGCGCTCACCGACTACATCAAGGACCGGCACGGCTACGACTACTCGCACCACGGCCGCGCCGGCAACGCCAGCGCGGAGTTCGTGCCCGACGAGATCGTGGACCGGTTCTGCCTGCTCGGCGAGCCCGCCGCGCACCTGGAACGGCTCGCCGAACTCCGCGAGATCGGGGTCGACCAGTTCGCGATCTACGCGATGCACGACGCCGTCGACGGCACCCTCGGGGCCTACGGCGAGAAGATCATCCCGGCGCTGCGCTGATCAATTCCGCGTGAATTCCCGGCCCGAGGTGCCGATCACAAGGGCGGTGGTTTGTAGAGTTCCGCCTCGATTCGGGGTTCCCGCGCTGCGGGCGGAACAGGAAGGTGCGCCATGCGGCAGGGATTGGGCGCCAGGCTCGGCATCGGGTGGAGACTGCACGGCGACGGCGGCACGCCGCGCCCCGGGGAGGCCGTCGCTCCCGACGAGCGCCTCTCCTGGGGGCGCACCATCGGGCTCGGCGCCCAGCACGTGGTGGCGATGTTCGGCGCCACCTTCGTCTTCCCCGTCCTGATGGGGCTCGACCCGAACCTGGCGATCCTGGTCTCGGGCGTGGCCACGATCCTGTTCCTGCTCATCGTGCAGGGCAAGATCCCCAGCTACCTCGGCTCCAGCGCCTCGTTCGTGGGCGCGGTGACCGTCATCCGGGCCGGAGGTGGCGACAGCTCCGCGGTGACCGGCGCGATCCTGATCTGCGCGCTGGTGCTCGGCGCGGTCGGGGTGATCGTGCACTTCGTCGGTGCCGGGGCGGTGCACCGGATCCTGCCGCCCGCGGTCTCCGGTGCCGTGGTGATGCTGATCGGCTTCAACCTCGCGCCCGTGGTCGCCGAGACCTACTGGCCGCAGGACCAGTGGATCGCGCTGATCACGATGGTGATCGTGCTCGCGACCACCGTCCTGCTGCGCGGGTTCTGGGGGCGCATCGCGGTGTTCCTGGGCCTGGCCTCGGGCTACGCGCTGTCCTGGGTGTTCGACGTGGTCTTCGGCCCGATCACGGCGCCGGACGCCGACGGCAACGTCGGCACCCACCTGCGGCTGGACCTCAGCGGCGTCGGCGACGCGCCCTGGTTCGGGCTGCCGCAGCTGCACGGGCCGTCGTTCGACCTGGCCGCGATCGTCGTCGTGCTGCCGGCCGTGATCGCGCTGATCGCCGAGAACACCGGTCACGTCAAGGCCGTCGAGCAGATGACCGGGGCGCGGCTGGACGGCAGCCTGGGCCGGGCGATCTTCGCCGACGGGTTCGCCAGCGCCCTGTCCAGCGCCGTCGGCGGACCGCCGACCACCACCTACGCGGAGAACATCGGCGTCATGGCCGCCACCCGCGTCTACTCGACCGCCGCGTACTGGGTGGCGGCGGTCGTGGCCATCGCCTTCGGCCTGTGCCCGAAGTTCGGCGCGATCATCGCCGCGACGCCGGGCGGTGTGCTCGGCGGCATCACCGTCGTGCTCTACGGGATGATCGGCCTGCTCGGCGCCAAGATCTGGGTGGAGAACCGGGTCGACTTCGCCGACCCGGTCAACCTGCTGCCGCTGGCGGCCGGACTGGTCGCCGGCATCGGCGGGGTGTCGCTGCAGATCACCCCGTCGTTCGAGTTCAGCGGCATCGCCCTGGGCACGCTGGTCACGCTCATCGGCTACCACCTGCTGCGCGCGACCACTGCGCGTCGGGCTTAGAGCTCGATCTCCGGCGTGCGGATGACGACCTCGTCGGCCTCGATCGGCCTGCCCGGCAGCGGGCGGCTGTTCTCGGCGCGCAGGCCGTCGAGCAGCACCGCGATGTAGCGGGCGGGGGCGAGGCTGCGCAGCTCCTCGGGCAGCGCCTGCATGCCCTGCAGCGCGAGGCCGCTGAGCACGGCGATGTCACCGGTGCTGATGTCGTCGCGCAGCTTCCCGTCGGCCTGGGCGCGCCGGACGAGGTCGCCGACCAGCTGCAGGAACTGCTTGTTGACGGCCTCGGTGTTGGGGTCGGCGTTGATGAGCGCCCGGGCCCGGGAGGACAGGACCGTGAGCCGGACCACGGTGCGCAGCGCGAGGCCGCGGTGCATGATCTGGCTCAACGCGGTCCACGCGTCGGGCTCCTGCTCTATGGTGGCACGGGTGTCCTCCAGGACGGTGGCGAAGGCGTCCTGGGCAACGGCCCGGATCAGGGAATCGCGGTCGGGGAACCGACGGTAGAGGGTGCCCACGCCCACCCCGGCGGAGCGGGCGACCTCCTCCATCGGCACCTCCGTACCGCGTTCGGTGAACACGGCCTGAGCAGCGCTGATGATCCGGTCCCGGTTGCGGCGCGCGTCCGCGCGCAGTCGCGGCGTCGTGTCGGTGGTGGTCATGATCCTCGATTCGGCCCTGGTGTGCTTGCGGCGGATTGTCGCACGACCGGTACTCCGTTAAGGGGATGAGCGGCATCCGTTTCCCCCTGCGTCGCACACGCTTTCGTCACCTGCATCTATCCCCCGGAGGGGTGACGGAGAGGGTCTCACACGAATCGACTGTTCGGGTGTCGCGCACATTACATCCGCCCGGTTTGGGTGTTCGGGAACCGCGGCCCTAGGATTGGTTTGTACCGGGTTATCACCCAAACCTTCTTCCGATCGACCTGCCTTCGGGCGGGGGTGTGCGTGCGCGCGTTCGGAAGGCGGGGAGGACAGTGGAGAGGAGGCAAGAAGTGGCAACGGTGTGGGTGGCCCTCGCGGCCGAGGCGATCGTTCTCCTGGCTGCGGCCGGAGCGCTGACCAGCTGGGTTCGTCGTCCCAGCGAGGTTTCGGGTCAAGTCGTCGAGCCCGCCGGGCAGACCGCCTGAGGTAAGCGCGCGCACGGGCTTGTTCCCGCTGGGACAAGCCCGTGAAGCTTCTTCAATCGTTCTCGGAACGCATTTCGTTACACCATTTCCGGCGCCGTCTTCGCGCCCATTCCGCTACCGGCCGGTTTCGTTTCGGCGAATTGCGGGAAACCCGATCTCGACTTCTCGATCTCCTCGCACCGCGTGGTGTGGGGCACTGCTGTGCGCCCGGTCGCACATCGCCCGATAGGCTGGTGCGCACCAACGACCGGCCGCACCGATCGGGAAGGCATCCGTGACCTCATCGCACACGCCCAGCAGCCCGCAGACCTCGACGACGCCCGCTGCGCAGGCGCCGGGGAGCGGCCGCGGCGGGGGATCGGTGCTGCAGAACTACCGGACCTTCCTGCAGCGCGCGGCGAGCAAGCCCGGCCAGGTCGGCGCGGTGGCGCCCAGTTCGCCGCACCTGGCTCGCGAGATCGCCTCGGTGGTGCCGCGCACCGGTGAGCCGGTGGTCGTGGAGCTCGGCCCGGGCACGGGTGCGTTGAGCTCGGCCATCGCCGACCGGCTGCCCGCTGGTGGCCGCCAGCTGGCCATCGAGCTGGACGCGGGCATGATCGAGCACCTCGACCGGGAACTGCCGTGGCTGGAGGTCATCCAGGGCGACGCCTCGCACCTGGGCGCTCTGCTGGCGGATGCGGGCATCGACCGGGTGGACGCGGTCGTCAGCGGCCTGCCGTGGTCGATCTTCCCGGCCAAGCTGCAGCACGACATCCTGCAGCAGGTCGGCTCGGTGCTCACCCCGGGCGGCGCGTTCACCACGTTCGCCTACCTGCACGCCCTGGGCATGAACGGCGCCCGCCAGTTCCGCCGTCGCCTCGACGTCAGCTTCGACGAAGTCCTGACCACCCGAACGATCTGGCGCAACGTCCCCCCGGCCAGGACCTACGTCTGCAGGCGCCCGAACCTGCCAGCCTGACCGTCAAGCAAGCGCCGCAGGCGCTTTCTCCTTGCCCCGAGCAAGCAACTGGCACCGCCGCTCAGGTTCCGCTTCCGGAACCGCCACGCAAAGAGACCACAGAGTCTTGTCAGTGAACGAAAGACCGGACCCAGCCGGAGCTTGTGGCTCCGGACCGGGCCCGGTCTCTCACATTCCTGCGAGGGATAATGCAGGTCAGGAGCGGATCATCTTGCGGAGGACGTACTGCAGGATGCCGCCGTTGCGGTAGTAGTCCGCCTCGCCGGGCGTGTCGATGCGCACCTTGGCGTCGAACTCCACCTTCGAACCGTCGGCCTTGGTGGCGGTGACCTGGACGGTCTCCGGGGTCTCACCGTCGTTGAGCTTGGTGATGCCGGAGAAGTCGTAGGTCTCGGTGCCGTCGAGGCCGAGGGACTTGGCCGAGGAGCCTTCCGGGAACTGCAGCGGGATGACGCCCATGCCGATGAGGTTCGAGCGGTGGATGCGCTCGAAGGACTCGGCGATGACGGCGCGCACGCCCAGCAGGCGGGTGCCCTTGGCGGCCCAGTCGCGGGACGAGCCGGAGCCGTACTCCTTGCCGCCGAGCACCACGAGCGGGGTGTTCTGCGCGGCGTAGTTCTGCGCGGCGTCGTAGATGAACGCCTGCGGGGCGCCTTCCTGGGTGAAGTCCCGGGTGTAGCCGCCCTGCACGTCGTCCAGCAGCAGGTTGCGCAGCCGGATGTTGGCGAAGGTGCCGCGGATCATGACCTCGTGGTTGCCTCGGCGGGACCCGTAGGAGTTGAAGTCCTTGCGGTCGATGCCGTGGTCGGAGAGGTACTTGCCCGCGGGGGAGTCGGCCTTGATGGCGCCGGCCGGGGAGATGTGGTCGGTGGTGACCGAGTCGCCCAGCAGCGCCAGCACGCGGGCACCGGAGATGTCGGTGACCGGGGCGGGCTCCATCTCCATGCCCTCGAAGTACGGGGGCTTGCGGACGTAGGTGCTCTCGGTGTCCCACTCGAAGGTCTCGCCCTCCGGGGTGGGCAGGGAGCGCCAGCGCTCGTCACCCTTGAACACGTCCTGGTAGGAGGAGGTGAACATCTCGTTGGTGATGGCCGAGTCGATGGTCTGCTGGACCTCCTGCGGCGACGGCCAGATGTCGCGCAGGTACACCGGGTTGCCCTCGGTGTCGTTGCCCAGCGGGTCGGTCTCGAAGTCGAAGTCCATCGTGCCGGCGAGGGCGTAGGCGATGACCAGCGGCGGCGAGGCCAGGTAGTTCATCTTGACGTCGGGGTTGATCCGGCCTTCGAAGTTCCGGTTGCCCGACAGCACCGAGGTGACGGTGAGGTCGTTCTCCTGCACGGCGGCGGAGATCTCCTCCGGCAGCGGGCCGGAGTTGCCGATGCAGGTGGTGCAGCCGTAGCCGACGAGGTGGAAGCCGAGCTTCTCCAGGTACGGCCAGAGGCCGGCCTTCTCGTAGTAGTCGGTGACGACCTGCGAGCCGGGGGCCATGGAGGTCTTGACCCAGGGCTTGCGGGTGAGGCCCTTGTCGACGGCCTTCTGCGCGAGCAGCGCGGCGCCGAGCATGACCGACGGGTTCGAGGTGTTGGTGCAGGAGGTGATCGAGGCGATCACGACGGCACCGTGGTCGAGCTCGAACTCGCCCAGCTCCTCCGAGGAGACCTTGGTGGGCTTGGAGGTGCGGCCGCTGGAGCCGTTGGCGGCGGAGATCAGCTCGGGCTTGGCGTGCGGGCTGATCGAGGCCGGGTCGCTGGCGGGGAAGGACTCCTCGCCGGCTTCGTCGAGGGCCGCGTCGTCGGTGGGCGCCGTGGTGTAGTCGCCCAGCGAGTTCCGGAAGGACTGCTTGGCCTCGGAGACGACGATGCGGTCCTGCGGGCGCTTCGGGCCGGCGATCGACGGCACGACGGTCGACAGGTCCAGTTCGAGGTACTCGGAGTACTCGGGCTCGTGGCTCGGGTCGTGCCAGAGGCCCTGCTCCTTGGCGTAGGCCTCGACGAGGTCGACCTGCTCGGCCGGGCGACCGGTGAGCTTGAGGTAGCGCACGGTCTCGTCGTCGATCGGGAAGATCGCGGCGGTGGAGCCGAACTCGGGGCTCATGTTGCCGATGGTGGCGCGGTTGGCCAGCGGCACGGAGGCCACACCGGAGCCGTAGAACTCGACGAACTTGCCGACGACGCCGTGCTTGCGCAGCATCTCGGTGATCGTGAGCACGACGTCGGTGGCGGTGGCACCGGCCGGGATCTCACCGGTCAGCTTGAAGCCGACGACGCGCGGGATGAGCATCGACACGGGCTGGCCGAGCATCGCGGCCTCGGCCTCGATGCCGCCGACGCCCCAGCCGAGCACGCCCAGGCCGTTGACCATGGTGGTGTGGGAGTCGGTGCCGACGCAGGAGTCGGGGTAGGCCTGGCCGTTGCGGGCCATGACGGTGCGGGCCAGGTGCTCGATGTTGACCTGGTGCACGATGCCGGTGCCCGGGGGGACGACCTTGAACTCGTCGAAGGCGCCCTGGCCCCAGCGCAGGAACTGGTAGCGCTCCTTGTTGCGGCCGTACTCGAATTCGACGTTGCGCTCGAAGGCGTCGGGCTTGCCGAACACGTCGATGATCACCGAGTGGTCGATGACCAGCTCGGCCGGGGCCAGCGGGTTGACCTTGGAGGTGTCGCCGCCGAGGTCGGCGACGGCCTCACGCATGGTGGCGAGGTCGACGACGCAGGGCACACCGGTGAAGTCCTGCATGATCACCCGGGCGGGGGTGAACTGGATTTCGGTGGCGGGCTCCGCCTTGGAGTCCCAGCCGGCCAGTGCGCGCACGTGGTCGGCGGTGATGTTGGCACCGTCTTCGGTGCGCAGCAGGTTCTCCAGGAGGATCTTGAGGCTGTAGGGCAGCCGCTGGGCACCCTCGACGGCGCTGAGCCGGAACACCTCGTAAGAGGCGTCGCCGACGTTCAGCGTTCCGCGGGCGCCGAAGCTGTCCTTGCTCGCAGGTGCAGTCACGTTCAACTCCATCTCGCGACGGGCGCAAGTTCGGGAACGATTGCGAGTCTCGCGCACGTCAGCTGAGCGTGCGCGGGGACTCGCGCTCTTCACAGCTAACAGTACGCGTGTCCTATAAAGGCGCTCAACACAGGGTGACCTGACTCTGGGCGTTTCTCGCCAAAACGTGAAAAACGCCAGGTGTTTCCAGTCCGCAACACCGCGTTTCCGTTCTGGCACACCCGCCGGGGCGCGAAATTCGCCGGACCGGATGGCCCGGCCCGGCGAATGCGGACATCCGGCGGTGTCGCCCTATGGCGCCCCACCGGGGTTTCCCGTGTGCGTTTGTTCTGGCGTCAGCGGTCGCGGACCGGTTCAGGCCGCGCGCACGGCTTTCTTGACCAGGTGGACGACCAGCGTCTCAAGCAGGGCGATCGCCACGCCGGTGATGATCGTGGTCAGGAACTGAGGCATCGTGGCGCCCTCGTCGGTGTCGGTGGTGCGGAACGCCTCCGAGCGTGCGGGCGGCGGGTTAGCCGTGTTCGCAACGCAGGTGACCGGCCGGTGAACCGGTGCTCAACTCTGCAGGTCAAGCAGTGATCATGCGCCCCGCGGGCCACTGCTGCCACACCTGCACCGCCAGCGCCACCACGACCGAGGCGCCCAGCGCGATCGCCCACTGGTGCGGCAGCAGCGGGGTGCTGCCGAAGAACTGGCTCACGCCGGGGATCTGCACCAGCGCGACCAGCACCAGCGCCGAGCCCGCGGCGGCCAGCACCACCAGCGGGGTGCGGCCGCGCGAGGTCAGCGTCTGGGCCAGCTGGGTGGACACCAAGCCCACCAGCCCCGCGGTGCGGGCCTGCCCGGCGGTGGCCAGCGGCCGGGTCAGCGTCCAGGACAGTCCGGCTGCGACCGCGGTGCCCACGGCGCGGGCGCCGATCTCGCGGGCCAGGGTCGAACCCAGCGAGGCGTCCGGGCCTTCGGACAGCAGCTTCTCCGGGGTCCGGTCGGCGGGCGGGCGGACCGCGATCGCGATCGTGGGCAGCACGTCGGTGAGCATGTTGACCACCAGCAGCTGCCGGGCGTTGAGCGCGGCCGAGGGGCTGATCAACCCCGTGCCCAGCGCGTAGCCGATCTCGCCGAGGTTGCCGCCCAGCAGCACCGCCAGCGCCTCGCGCACCGAGATCCACATGCCCCGGCCCTCGGCGATGCCCTCGGTGAGCGTCTCGATCCTGTCGTCGGCGACCACCAGGTCGGCGGCATCGCGGGCGGCGGGGGTGGCGTGGGAGCCGAAGGCGATGCCCACGTGCGCCAGGTTGATCGCGGGCACGTCGTTGGCGCCGTCGCCGGTCATGGCGACCACTCGGCCCGCATCGCGCAGGCAGCGCACGATCCGCGCCTTCTGGCCCGGGCTGACCCGGGCGAACACCGCCACCTTCGGCACTTCGCCGGCGAGCTGCTCGTCGTCGAGCAGGTCCAGCTCGGCGCCGGTGAGCACGCGCTTGTCGCCGAGCATGCCGAGCTCGGCGGCGATGGCCTCGGCGGTGCTGGGGTGATCGCCGGTGATCATGATGACGTCCACGCCCGCACGACCCAGCCGGCCCACCGCCTCCGCCGCGGTGGCGTGGACCGGATCGGCCAGACCCAGCAGCCCCACCAGCTCCAGGTCGTCCACGGTGGATTCGTCGAGCCCGAAACCGGGGTCCACCCGGCGTTCGGCGACGGCCAGCAGCCGGAAGCCGCGCAGTGCCAGCCGTTCCACCTCGGCCTCGATGTCGGCGCGGGCTTGCTCGTCGAACGGGTGCGGCTGCCCGTCGCGCCGCCAGCGGGCGCAGCGTTCCAGCATCACCTCCGGTGCGCCCTTGACCGACAGCAGCCGGTCGGTGTGCACGGCGTGGAAACCGCGCGAGGGCTCGAAGGGCAGCTCCGCGAGCACCGCGCCGTCGGTGTCCAGACCGATTCCGCGCGCGCCTTCGAGCACCGCGCGGTCGGTCAGGTGCGGCAGCGGGTGGTCGTCCTCCGGTCGGGGAGTGGCGCGCAGCGCCGCCGCCACGATCTCCCGGTGCACCGGCTCCAGCTCGTCCATGTCCCGGCACTCGCGGCCGTCGGAGACCTCGCCGAGCGCGATGCGGCCCTGGGTCAGGGTGCCGGTCTTGTCGAAGCACAGCGCGTCGACCCGGCCGAGTGCCTCGATGGTCGCGGGGCTGCGCACCAGCACGCCGCGCTGCGACATCCGGCGCGCGGCGGCCAGCTCGGCGAGCGTGGCCACGAACGGCAGCCCTTCCGGAACGGCGGCCACCGCCAGGCCGACCGAGCGCGCGATGGTCTGCCCCATCGGCACCCCGCGCAGCAGGTCGGAGGCGAACAGCAGCACGCCGGCGCCGATCGAGACCGGCAGCACCTTCTTGGTCAGCTCCGCCAGCCGGACCTCCACCCCGGTCTCGTCGTCGGTCGCGGTGACCTGCGCGGTGGTGCGGCCCATCTCGGTGTGCCCGCCGACGGCGACCGCCACCGCGAGGCCACTGCCGCTGGCGATGACGGTGCCCTGGTAGAGCATGCAGGTCCGATCGGCGACCGCCGGCGCCGTGGTCGGGGCCGCGTTCTTGGCGACCAGCTGGGACTCACCGGTCAGCCCGGATTCGTCGACCTCCAGCGATTCGGCCTCGAGCACCCGGCAGTCGGCCGGAACACCGTCTCCCGCGCGCAGTTCGACGACGTCACCGGGCACCAGCCGGTCGGCGGGCACGATCTCGCTGCAGCCCTCGCGCCGCAGCCGGGCCGGGGTCTGCCCGGCCTCCAGCAACTTGCCCAGCTCCCGGTCGGTGGCCCGGCGCTGGATGCCGTCGATCAGGGCGCTGGCCAGCAGCACGCCGCCGATGAGCACCGCGTCGATCACCGATCCCAGGCCCGCCGAGATCACCGCCCCGGCACCCAGCACCGGCGTGATCGGCGTGATCAGGCCCTCGATGGTCGCCGCGAGCACCCCCGGCGAGTCGCCGGCGCCGTCGGTGGGACGGTGCCGCTCGGCGGCCACCGCCTGGGTCAGGCCCTGCTCGGAGCTGTTCAGCGTCGCGAGCACCGCCGCGGCGGGCATCGCGTGCCACGGGGTGCGCTCCCGCGGCAGGGGCGGGGGCAGGCTGGCCGCGCGCAGCGCGATCCAGGTTCCGGTCGCGTACGCGGAGAGGGTGGCCACGTGCACCGGCATCGAGGCCCGCGCGGGGGCGCCGGTGGCCGGGCCGAACGCGGCGAACAGCGCTCCCAGCACGCCTCCGGTCATGGAGATCCCGGTGGCGTACCTGCTCGCGGTGCGCGCGTTCTCGGCTGAGCCGAGCAGTGTGTGCAACACACCGGCGTGCGGGCAGAGCACGTCGGCGGCCCACCCTGCCGGGTCCGATGTGGAGAGTCCGATGCCGAGGTCGGCGGCCGCCAGCGCGGCGCTGTCGCGGTGCGAGACCACCGCCACGACCGCGCCGTCGCGCTGCAACCGGTGCACGGCCCTGACCAGCCGGGAGCCACCGGGCATCGCGCCGTCGAGGCCCAGCCGCCGGTCCAGGCCGCCCCGGGAACCGGCGACCAGCACGCTCGACGCCACGCCGCGGGCGGTGTCCACCAGGGCCTCGGCCAGCGGATCGAGCTCGTCGGCCACCACCACCAGCGCCACGGTGCTGCCGTCGCGCCGCAACGCGACCACCGTGGCTCCGCGCGCGGTCTCGTCCTCCGCGGCCTGCGCGATCGCATCGGGCAACGGGTCGCAGTCGTCCAGCGGCAGCACCGCCCAGCGGTCCTGGTGGCGGGGCGCGTTCGGTTCGGCCGGGTCGATGAGTTCGGCCGCGCGGGCGTACAGCCGCGCCGGATCCTCGCCCTCCTCGTCGAGCGCGATCACCGAATCGACCACGCGGCGCCCGGTCAGCAGCGTCGCGGCGTCGAACACCACGGTGTCCAGCCGATCCAGCAGCCGCAGCGCGTCCGGCTCCAGCACCAGGCCTTCGTGTGCCGACAGCGAGGTGCTCAGCGACGTCGCGAACGCCTCCCGCCCGGCGACCGCGGGCTTGGGCACCGCCGCCAGCAACGCGCCCAGCGCCCGCTGCGGGGCGCGCGAGAGGAGGTACACCGTGGTCGCGCCGCCCACCGCGGCCGTGCCGGAGGCGTTGGCGACGCGCTCGACCGGACCGTCCGGCGGCGGGCACGGCCGCGGCGGCACCGGCAGCGCCGCGCAGCGGTGCGGCAGCCTGCCCTCCCAGTGCTGCCAGGCCTGGTGTCGCGACAGGGTTTCCCGAGCGGAGCAGAACCGGCCGCACAGATCGGTCAGCGCCCCCAGCGGTCGGCCGGCCAGGCCCTGCCCGGCGGCACCGCCCAGTGCGAGCGCGATCTCCAGCGGCGTCCGTCCGACGACCTGGCGCACCCCGCGCCGCATCCACGGCACCGTGTCGACCAGTGACACCGCGGCCGGCACCAGCGGGGAGACCAGCCGCAGCGGCAGCAACGCCGTCAGGCTCGAGTAGCCGAGCCCGACGGCGGAGACCGCCACCGCACCGGCGTCGCGCAGCACCGCATCGGCGTTGCCGGGATGCCGGTCGCTGCGCGGCGCGACCTCCGCATCACCCAGGCCGAAGCCCGCTTCGACCTCACCGACGACCCGGACCGGCTCGTCGAGATCGGGCAGTTCCGGATCGTGCCGCAGCACCACGCGGCCGAGCACGGCGTTGACCTCGGCCGCGTGGACGCCGGGTATTTCCGCCAGGCGTCGTTCGACCTCCTGGGCGGCGAGCTCGTTGTCGGGCAGGTGCACACCGCGCATCTCCAGGTGGCTGCGCTCCCTGCCGCGCCAGACACGGCGATCGAACGGGGAGGAAGTGGCCACCTGGGCGGCCCGCAGCACCGGCGCGGCGATCTGGGCGGCTCGCGACAGCAGCCGGCGCAGCGGCATCGGCACTCCAGTGCGGTCAGTCTTGGTCGGCGTCCTGTCCGGAGCTGCGCCGCATCACGGCCGCGCCGATGCCGATCGCCGCGGCCACCGGCCACTCGATCACGCTCAGCGCCGCCGCTGCGGTCAGACCGCCGTAGAACAGCATCTGCTCCGGCGACGGCAGGTTCGAGCGCACCGCCGTGACCGTGGAGGCGAGGTTGTCGCGGCCCGGCATCTCGGGCAGCGGGATCCGGGTGGTGTGCCAGGACGCGGTGACGTAGGGGACCGGGATCGAGGCGCCGGTGGAGTCGGGCTTCTTCGCGCTCGCCGTCTTCTGAGCACTGGAACCGGAAGCCGACGAGCGTGTCTGCTTCGGCCCCGACGACTTGCGGCCGCGCTGGGTGTGCGTGGAGCTGGTGGTGGCCATCGCGGTGCCCTTCTACGACTTCAGGACCAGCTCAGGCTACTGCGAACAGGGCAGTGGTGTCGGGTGAACGAGCGGTGTCCGCGCACGACGGTCGGCTCAGGCCGCGGTGCTGCCGCTGCGCGCCGCAGCGCGGTAGCGGCGCGCGATCAACTCCACCACCGCCGGGTGCACCCCGATCGGCTCGGCGACCCCGGCCACCGGAAGCGCGGCCAGCCGCCGGTGGAACAGGCCCGGGGCCAGCAGGTACGGGGCCACGAAGTCACCGGGCTGGTGGATCTCCTCGGTCGCCGGGGCGGCCGTGGTGACGTAGCTGGGGTTGAGCCACTGCCCGCACGCGCGACCCAGCCGCCGCGCGGCCGCCCGCACATCGGCCAGCGCGCGTTCGTCGGAGGATCCGGCCGCCGAGAACAGCACCCGGTGACCCGGGCGCCAACCGGCCTCGGTCAGCCGGTCCCGCAGCGCTTCGGTGATCTCCCGCGCCGGCCCCAGCGGTTCGGTGATCGTCACGTCCCGCCGGTCGGTGGTCGCGACCTGCTCGGGAAGGTCGGTGCGCACGTGGTACCCGGCCGCCAGGAACGCGGGCAGCGCCACCACCGGACCCGGCACCTGCTCCAGCGCCTCGGCCACGGTCGGGCCGATGACGTCGACGTAGCCGACGTGCACCG
This sequence comes from Saccharopolyspora ipomoeae, assembly GCF_029952525.1. Lineage (GTDB taxonomy): Bacteria > Actinomycetota > Actinomycetes > Mycobacteriales > Pseudonocardiaceae > Saccharopolyspora > Saccharopolyspora ipomoeae. The sequence continues at coordinate 375,187 of NZ_JASAOF010000002.1, read as the reverse complement.
GCACGTCGAGCCGGTGCGCGGCGGCCTCGGCCAGGTGCTCGATCACCCGCGGCCCCCCGGGGTCGCGGGTTCCGTGGGCCACCAGCAGCAGCGGCGGGTGCGCGGGGTTCACGGCAACGGATCGGCGCATCGCGGGGAGTCCCCCATCGGTTCCAGCGGAAGTCGGTATCCGCGTTTGATCACGGTCTGCACCAGCTGCGGCCGGCCGAGCGAGGACCGCAGCCGCGCCACCGCCTGCTCGACGGCGTGCTCGTCGGCGGCACCGCCACCGGCGCAGTTGAGCGCCGCGGCCAGCGCCGGCCGCGAAACCACCCGGCCCGGCCGCTCGGCCAGCGCCCGCAGCAGCGTCGTTCCCTGCGGCGACAGCTGCCTGACCTCGCCGTCGAGGATGGCGGCGTGCCCGCGCACCTGGAGGCTGTGCCCGGCCACCGGCAGCGTCGGCGAGCGCATCGGCAGCGCCTCGCACAACGACCGCACCAGCGCGCCGATCCGGAACCGCTCCGGGATCACCGCGGGCACCCCGCGGTCGGCCAGCGGCGCGTGCGTCACCGGACCCACGCACGCCGCCAGCACCGGACCGCGCAGCGCCGTCAGCAGCTCGTCCCGGCAGTTCCGCTCGGCGGCCAACGACAGCAGGCTCGCCGCCGCCGGAGCGCTGGTGAAGGTCACCGCGTCGACCTGGTGCGCGCACACCGCCGCCAGCAGGCTCTCCAGCGCGGTGATGTCGGCCGGTGCCGTCCACCGGTACACCGGCACCTCGATGACCTTCGCCCCGGCGCAGTGCAGCGCCTCGACGAAGTCCGGCAGCGGCTGGCCGTGCAGCTGCACCGCGATCCGCAGCCCGTCGAGGGGTTCGGCGAGCAGGTGCTCCAGCAGTTCCGCCGAGGACTCCGAGGTCGGCGACCACGGGTCGGGCAGCCCGGCCGCCCGCACCGCGCCCCGCGCCTTCGGCCCCCGCGCCAGCAGCCGCGCCGAGCTCAGCGCGTCCAGCAGCTCGGCACCCACGCCCCAGCCGTCGGCGGCCTCCACCCAGCCCCGGAAGCCGATGCCGGTGGTGGCCACGACCGCGTCCGGCGGGTGCTGCAGGCACTCGTCGGTGACGCGGCGCAGCTCGGTGTCGTCGGCCAGCGGGAGGATCCGCAGCGCCGGGCCGTGCACGACCCGCGCGCCGCGGCGCTCCAGCAACGAGCCCAGCTCCTCGGCCCGTCTCGCCGCGGTGACCGCGACGGTGTATCCGGTCAGTTCTTCGCTCAAGGGAGCGCGACCTCCACGACGGTCTCGCGGCGGCGCACCGGGAACACCGGCAGCCGCGCGCCCGGGTCGTCCAGGCACTCCCCGGTGCGCAGCGAGAACACCTGCTTGAGCATCGGCGAGGCCACGGTCGGCTCCCCGCCCCGGTCACCGACGATGCCGCGGCTCATCACCCCGGCCCCGCAGAACGGGTCGACGTTGCCGATCGCGTACAGCTCGTCGTCGTGGGTGCGGAACACCGCCACCGGGTGCTCGCCGATGAGCGCCGGAACGCCGTACTCGGGCAGCAGCAGTTCGATGTCGCAGATCTGGTGCCAGTTCACGAGCGGACCTCCTGTTTCGGGGCGACGATCTCGGGCATCGGCAGGCTCACCGGGCCCGGGCGGATCTGACCGCGTTCCTCGATGAAGCGGATGGTGGGATCGGGCGCGTCGGGGGCGTTGACGAACGACACGAACCGCGAGAGCTTGCCCGGGTCCGACAGCACGCCCGCCCACTCGTCGGAGTAGGTGTCGACGTGGCGCTGCATCGCGGCCTCCAGCTCCTCGGCGATGCCCAGCGAGTCCTCGACGACGACCTCCTTGAGGTGCTCCAGCCCGCCGTCGAGCGACTCCACCCACGCCGAGGTGCGCTGCAACCGGTCGGCGGTGCGCACGTAGAACATCAGGAACCGGTCGATGAGCTGGATCAGCCGCTCGTCGTCGAGGTCGGCGGCCAGCAGCTCGGCGTGGCGCGGGGTGAACCCGCCGTTGCCGCCGACGTAGAGGTTCCAGCCCTTGTCGGTGGCGATGACGCCGAAGTCCTTGCCGCGCGCCTCGGCGCACTCGCGGGCGCACCCCGACACCGCGGACTTGAGCTTGTGCGGCGAGCGCAGACCCCGGTAGCGCAGCTCCAGGCGGATCGCCATGCTCACCGAGTCCTGCACGCCGTAGCGGCACCAGTCGTTGCCGACGCAGGACTTCACCGTCCGCAGCGCCTTGCCGTAGGCGTGCCCGGACTCGAAACCGGCGTCCACCAGCTTCTTCCAGATCTCCGGCAGCTGCTCCACCCGCGCGCCGAAGAGGTCGATGCGCTGCCCGCCGGTGATCTTGGTGTAGAGGCCGAACTCCTTGGCGACCTCGCCGAGCACGATGAGCTTCTCCGGGGTGATCTCCCCGCCGGGCACCCGCGGCACCACCGAGTAGGTGCCGTTGCGCTGGATGTTGGCCAGGAACCGGTCGTTGGTGTCCTGCAGCGACGCCTGCTCGCCCTCCAGGATGTGGCCGTTGCCGAGGCTGGCCAGGATCGAGGCCACCGCGGGCTTGCAGATGTCGCAGCCGCGTCCGGACCCGTGCTTGGCGATCAGCTCCGAGAACGAGCCGATGCCGGTGGCCTGCGCGATCTCGAACAGCTCCGCCCGCGACTGGGTGAAGTGCTCGCACAACGCCTTCGAGGTCACCACGCCGCACTCGTTCAGCAGCGTCTTGAGCATCGGCACGCACGAGCCGCAGCTGGTGCCGGCCTTGGTGCAGGACTTGACCTCCGGCACGTCGGCCAGCCCGTGCTCGGCGATCGCGCAGGTGATCTCGCCCTTGGTCACGTTGTTGCAGGAGCACACCGTCGCGTCGTCGGGCAGCGCACCGGAGTCCACACCGGACCCGGCGGGCAGCAGCAGCTGCTCCGGCGGTGCGGGCAGCTCGCGGTCCACCAGCGGACGCAGCACCGCGTAGGCGCTCGCGTCACCGACCAGCACCCCGCCCAGCAGCACCCGGGCGTCGTCGGAGAGCACCAGCTTGGCGTAGGTGCCCGCCGCGTTGTTGGCGTAGACGACCTCCAGCGCGCCCTCGGTGGTGCCGTGCGCGTCGCCGAAGCTGGCCACGTCGACACCGAGCAGCTTGAGCTTGGTCGACATGTCGGCACCTGGGAAGGTGCCCTCGCCGAGCTCCAGCAGCTGATCGGCGACCCCCTCGGCCATCGCGTAGCCGGGCGCGACCAGGCCGTAGCAGCGGCCCTCGACCGCCGCGCACTCACCGATCGCCCACACGCCCTCGACGCTGGTGCGGCAGGCGTCGTCGACGAGGAACCCGCCGCGCTCACCGCGCGCCACACCGGCGATCTCGGCCAGCTCGTCACGCGGGCGCACCCCGGCGGAGAACACCACCAGGTCGGTGTCGATGACCGTGCCGTCGGCCAGCGTCACGCCCGTGACGCGCTCCTCGCCGTCGAGGGACTGCGTGGCCGCGCCGGCGTGGATGGTCAGGCCCAGCTCCTCGACGAGACCGCGCAGCACCTGCCCGCCGCCCTCGTCGACCTGCAGCGGCATCAGCCGGGGCGCCATCTCCACCACGTGCGGGCGCATGCCCAGCAGCCGCAGCGCGTTGGCCGCCTCCAGACCCAGCAGCCCGCCGCCGATGACCACGCCGTCGCGGCCCTCCGTGGCGGCCTCGCGGATCGCGTCGAGGTCGTCGATCGTGCGGTAGACGAACGCGCCGGGCAGCTGGTGACCGGGCACCGGCGGCACGAACGGCTTCGAACCGGTCGCCAGCACCAGCGCGTCGTAGGTCAGCGACTCGCCGCTGTCCAGCGTCACCGCGCGGGCACCGGTGTCCACACCGGTCACCGCGGCGTTGAGCCGCAGGTCGACCATCGGGTCGTCGAGGACGTCCTGACCCGTCAGGCTCAGGTCCTCGGCGCTCTTGCCGTCCAGGTAGGACGACAGCCCCACCCGGTCGTAGGCGGGGCGGGGCTCCTCGCCGAGCACGACGATCCGCCAGGCGTTCGCCTCATCGCGATCGCGGAGTGTTTCAACGAGCCGGTGGCCGACCATCCCGTGGCCGACGACGACGAGCGTGCGGGTCATGCCGCGCCCTCCCTTTCTGATTCGATGCGATCCGCCAACGAGCCGCAGAGCCGGCCGACGTCGTCGACGCAGCCCCCGCAGCCGGTGGTCGCCCGCGTTGCCCTGGCCAGCTCGGCGACCGAGCGGGCACCTCCGTGCCAGGCGGTGATCAGGGACTTCTTGGTGACGTTGTTGCAGCGGCACAGCACCGCGTCCTCGGGCAGCTCCACCGGAGCGCCCGGCACCGCCGTCGGGGTGCCCAGCAGCAGCGACAACCGGTCAGCGGGCATCGGCAGGTCCCGGTCGTGCAGCTGGCTCACGGCGGCGATCGCGGCCGGGAACCCCAGCAGCACCGCGCCGGAGATCCGCCCGGAGCGCAGCGCGAGCTTGGCGTAGCGGCCCCGCGCCGGGTCCGACAGCGTGACGATCTCGGCGTCGGGCGCGCCCAGCGCGCGCACCGAACCGACCGAGACCAGGTCGATGCCCCGGGCCTTGAGCCGCGACACGACCCGGGTCCCGGAGTGCGCCGCGTCGCGACCGGAAGACAGGTGTGCCGCCAGCGCCTCGGCCTGCTCCCAGGCCGCGCCGACCAGGCCGGGCGTGGTGCCGCGGTGCTCGGCGCAGTCGCCGATCGCGTGGATGCGCTCATCGCTGGTGCGCAGCAGGTCGTCGACGACCACACCGCGGTTGATCGACACCCCGGCGCGCTGCGCGAGCGTCACGTTCGGCCACACCCCGGTGCAGGCCACCACCCGCTCGGCCGGGACCTCCTCGCCGTCGCCGAGCCGCAGCACCGGCGCCCGGTACGAACCGGCCTTCACTCCCACTCGCACGTCCACCCCGAGCGCGGTCAGCCGCTCGGCCAGCATCCGGCCGCCGACCTCGTCGAGCTGGCGGTCCATCAGGTGTTCCTCGCGGTGCACCAGGGTGACCCGGTGCCCGCGCGCCAGCAGCGCCCGCGCGGTCTCCACCCCGAGCACACCGCCACCGAGCACCGCGACCGGGCCGGTGCCCTCCACCAGGCGCGCGCAGTCGTCGAGGGTGCGCAGCGCGGTGAGCCGCTCGGCGCCCAGACCCCGCACCTCCGGCACCAGCGGCCGCGCCCCGGTGGCCAGCACCAGCGCGTCGTAGCCGAACTCGCGGCCGTCCTCGGCGCGTACCACCCGCTGCACCCGGTCGATGTCGGTCACCGCGCACCCGAGGTGCACCTCGGCGTCGAGCTCCGGCAGCGACACCGCGCCGGCGGGCAGCGACCCGTCCAGCACCGAGCCCAGCAGCACCCGGTTGTAGGCGGGCCGCCCCTCGGCGCCGAGCACGGTCACCGGGCCGTCGTGGCCCAGCGCGCGCAGGCGCTCGACGAAGCGGTGCGCGGCCGGGCCGTTGCCGACCACGACGACCCGCCCGGCGGTCGGGTTGAGGGCGGTCATGGCGCGACCACCTCCCGCTCCGGTTCCAGGCGCACCGCGCTGACCTTGAACTCCGGCATCCGGCTGCGCGGGTCCAGCGCGTCGGAGGTGAGCAGGTTCGCCCGCCCGTCGCCGGGGAAGTGGAACGGCAGGAACACCGTGTCGGTGCGCATCGTCGGGACCAGCCGCACGGTGGCGACGGTGCTGCCGCGCGGCGAGGTCACCCGCGCCCGCGCGCCCTCGGCCAGCCCCGCGCGAGCGGCGGTGTCCGGGTGGACCTCCACGAACGCCTCGGGAGCCGCCTCGTTGAGCTCGGCGACCCGGCGGGTCTGCGCCCCCGACTGGTACTGCGCCAGCACGCGGCCGGTCGTGGCGGTCAGCGGGAACACCTCGGCCGGGACGTCACCGGCCTCGCGGTGCTCGACCGGGACGAACCGCGCGCGTCCGTCGGCGTGGGCGAAACCGTCCAGGAACAGCCGGGGCGTTCCCGGGTGCTCGCCGTCCGGGCACGGCCAGTGCAGCGCCTCCCCGGCGTCGAGGCGCTCGTAGCTGATGCCCGAGTAGTCGGCCTTGCCACCGGCCGAGGCGCGGCGCAGCTCTTCGAAGACCTCGCGCGGCCGAGTGGGGTAGCGGTGCCCTGGCTCGCCCAGCCGGGTGGCGATGCCGTGCAGCACCTCCAGGTCGCTGCGCGCGTGCCCCGGGGGCACCTGCAACCCGCGGCGCCGCAGGACGCGGCCCTCCAGGTTGGTCATGGTGCCCTCCTCCTCGGCCCACTGGGTCACCGGCAGCACCACGTCGGCCAGCTCGGTGGTCTCCGACGGCACGAAGTCGGCCACCACCAGCAGGTCCAGGGCCTTCAGGCGGTCGGTCACGTGGGCGGCGTTGGGCGCCGAGACCACCGGGTTGGAACCGAAGACCAGCAGCGCGCTCGGCCCGTCCTCGGTGCCCAGCGCGTCCAGCAGCTCGTAGGCCGAGCGACCCGGGCCGGGCAGCTCCTCCGGGGGCACGCCCCACACCTCGGCGACGTGCTCGCGCGCGGCCTGATCGGTGATCATCCGGTAGCCGGGCAGCTGATCGGCCTTCTGGCCGTGCTCCCGGCCGCCCTGGCCGTTGCCCTGCCCGGTCAGGCAGCCGTACCCGCCACCGGGACGACCCGGCAGGCCCAGCGCCAGCGCCAGGTTGATGAACCCCGAGACGGTGTCCACGCCCTTGCTGTGCTGCTCGGCGCCGCGGCCGGTGAGCACGTACGCGCTGCCGGCCTCGGCGAGCATCCGCACCGCCTGGCGCTGCTCGGACACCGGGACGCCGGTGACCCGCTCGACCCGCTCCGGCCACCACGACATCGCCCGCTGCCAGGCGGACTCGAAGCCGCCGGTGCGCTCGGCGATGTAGCCGGTGTCGCTGCGGCCGTCGACGACCGCGATGTGCAGCAGTCCCAGCGCGAGCGCCAGATCCGTGCCCGGCAGCGGCTGCAGGTGCAGCGCCGCCTGCTCGGCCGTGGCCGTGCGGCGCGGGTCGATGACGATCAGCTCCGGCGACCGCAAGTGCTGCATCAGCGGCGGCATCGTCTCGGCCGGGTTCGCCCCGGCCAGCAGCACCACGTCGGCCCCGCCCAGGTCGGTCACCGGGAACGGCAGCCCCCGGTCCACCCCGAACGCCGCGTTGCCGGCCGCGGCGGCCGAGGACATGCAGAACCGGCCGTTGTAGTCGATCTGGCTCGTGCCCAGCGCCAGCCGCGCGAACTTGCCCAGCAGGTAGGCCTTCTCGTTGGTGAGACCGCCACCGCCGAACACCCCGATCGCATCCGGGCCGCGCTCGGCCCGGATGCGATCGAGACCCGTGGCGATGGTGTCGAGCGCGATGTCCCAGGACACCGGGACGAGCTCGCCGTCGCGGCGCACCATCGGGTGGCGCAGCCGGTCGGCGACGTCCAGCAGGGACGGAGCGGTCCACCCCTTCTGGCACAGCCCGCCCCGGTTCACCGGGAAGTCCGTCGGCCGCACCGACACCCCGCGCCGCTCGCGCGTGAGCCGGGTGCCGCACTGCAGGGCGCAGTACGGGCAGTGCGTGGCCACGGTTCGAACGTCAGGCACGGCCTGCCTCCGCGGTCCGCTTCTCCGGCCGACCCGCCGGAACCCGACCGGGCTTGAGCGCACCCCGCAGGTACACCGCCCAGGTCACCAGCACGCACACCAGGTAGTAGGCGAGGAACACCATCAGCGCCCCGTCACCGCTGGCCGCGGCGCCGCCGTAGGACGAGCGGAACGCCAGGTTGATGCCCACCCCGCCGAGCGCGCCGATCGCCCCGGCGATGCCGATGACCGCACCGGACAGGCGCCGCGCCTTGGCGAAGGCCGCCACGGCCTCACCGCCGGAGGTCACCTCGTCCTCGGCCTCCTCGGCGTAGACCGCCGGGATCATCTTGTAGGTCGAGCCGTTGCCCAGGCCGGTCAGCAGGAACAGCGCGATGAACGCCGCCACGTACAGCCCGAACGAGCCCTGCGCGGAGGCCACCAGCAGCACCGCCACACCGGCGGCCATGAGCACGAAGTTCCACAGCGTCACCCGCGCACCGCCGACCCGGTCGGCCAGCCAGCCGCCCAGCGGCCGCGACACCGACCCCACCAGCGGGCCCAGGAACGTCCAGGACGCCGCCTGCAGCGGGGTGAAGTCGAACTCGGTCTGCAGCACCAGGCCGAACGCGAAGCTGAACCCGATGAACGACCCGAAGGTGCCCACGTACAGCAACGAGATCCACCAGGTGTGCCTGCTGCGGCAGGCCTCGGCCAGCGCGCCCGGCTTGGCCTTGATGGCGTCGACGTTGTCCATGAACAGCGCCGCGCAGATCGCCGACACCGCGATCAGCGGCAGGTAGATCGCCGCCACGTAGGACGGGTGGGTGTTGCCCGCGAAGGCGATCACCAGCAGGCCCACCACCTGGATGGTGGCCACGCCGATGTTGCCGCCACCGGCGTTGAGGCCCAGCGCCCAGCCCTGCAGCCGCTGCGGGAAGAAGATCGTGATGTTGGTCATCGACGAGGCGAAGTTGCCGCCGCCGACACCGGCCGTGGCGCCGATGAGCATGAACACCCACAGCGGCGTGCCCGGCTGCTGCACGAAGTGGAACGCCAGACCGGCGGGCACCAGCAGCAGCAGCGCGCTGAAGATGGTCCAGTTCCGGCCGCCGAAGCGGGTCACCGCCGCCGCGTAGGGCAGCCGCAGCACGGCGCCCACCAGGTTCGGGGTGATCACCAGCAGGAACTTCTCCGACGCCGTGAACGGCAGTCCGATGTCCGGGCCCATGAACAGGACCAGGACCGACCAGATGCTCCAGATGGAGAAGCCGATGTGCTCGGAGATGATGGAGAAGATCAGGTTCCGGCGCGCGACGTGCTTGCCGGTGGATTCCCAGAGGTCCTCGTTCTCCGGGTCCCAGCCCTCGATCCAACGGCCTCTCGGGGCCCGTGCGTTCGCAGTCAACGCGGCTCCTCTCAACGGGTTGCCACGAAGGTAGGAACCGCCTGTTTCCCGTTGAATTGCCACGCGTTACCGGCAGGAAAAACGGGCTTCACATGATCGTCCCGCCGCCGGTCAGGAAGGCCGTGACCGGCGACACAGGCCGCCCCCGGTGGCTCGTTCCCGTTCCGCGCCGTGGCACCTTGGAGACGTGACCCAACCTGGCCCGGAGTCCGACGACGTCTCGCTCCGGAACGACGACGGCGCATCCCGGGACGACGGGGCGACCTGGCAACGCGCCCGCCACCTGTTCGGCGCCGCCCGCCGCATCACCGCGCTCACCGGGGCCGGGGTGTCCACCGCCTCGGGCATCCCCGACTTCCGGGGACCCGACGGGGTCTGGACCCGCAACCCGCAGGCGGCGCGGCTGACCGACATCGACAGCTACCTCGCCGACGAGGACGTCCGCGTGCGCGCGTGGCAGGCCCGCGCGGCCAACCCCGCCTGGCACGCCGAGCCCAACGCCGCCCACCGCGCGTTCGTCGACCTCGACGACGCCGGGCGGCTGGGGGCGCTGCTGACCCAGAACATCGACGAGCTGCACCAGCAGGCCGGGCTCGCCCGCGACCGGGTCCTGGAGCTGCACGGCACGATGCGCCGGACGGTGTGCGTGCACTGCGGCGCCACCGGTGCCATGACCGACGCCCTGCAGCGGGTCGCCGACGGCGAGCCCGATCCGGACTGCCGCTCCTGCGGCGGCATCCTCAAGTCCGGGACGGTGTTCTTCGGTCAGGCCCTCGACGCCGAGGTGGTGCGCGAGGCGCGCCGCGCCGCCCTGGACTGCGACCTGTTCCTGGCCGCGGGGACCTCGCTGACGGTGCACCCGGCCGCGGCGTTCGCGGAGATGGCCGCCCGGGCGGGCGCGAAGCTGATCATCTGCAACGCCGAGCCCACCCCCTACGACGACATCGCCGACGCCGTCCTGCGCGGCCCGCTGACCGAGGTCCTGCCCGGTCTCGCCGACGCCCCGCTGATCGACTCCGACGAGCCGCTGCGCACCTGGGGAGATCCCACCACGTGGGAACAGATGTGACACGAGTGGTTGACGTTGCAAACGAAACGTTCGTTTCGCGTGGTGCGTCTGGTGCGGCAATGCAAAACTGCAGCTGATTGTGACTCCGTTCGGATTAATGTTCGACTCCGAACGGGTGCATCTGCTGGAGGTGACGGGTGTTGTCCACGAAACGAGGCGCGCGCAGGATCGGCGTGCTGGTGCTGCTCGGCGCGGTCGCTCTCAGCGCCACCGGTACCGGCGCGGCGGTCCCGGCACCTCCGCCGAACCCCAGCGACGCCGAGATCCAGTCCGGCGAGGCCGACGCCCAGCGCACCGCGGGCCAGGCCGGTGAGCTCGCCAACCGGCTGGCCGAGGCCGAGTCCCGCCTGGTCGGCCTGCAGTCGCAGGTCGAGGTCAAGATGGAGGACGCCAACAAGGCCCGCGTCGACCTCCAGCGCGCCGAGTCCGCCTACGGCCAGGCCCGCACCGCCGCCGACGCCGCGGCCGCCGAGGCCCGCGCCGCCGCCGGCCGGATCGAGGAGCAGCGCAGCAGGCTCGACCAGTTCGCCGCCAGCAGCTACCGGCAGGGCAGCAGGCTCGGATCGATCACCGCCTACGTCGGCGCCCGCAACCCGCAGGAGATGCTGGAGCGCGCCTCGCTGCTCGACGCCATCAGCGACTCCCAGCTCGACGTCCTCGACGACCTCGAACGCGCCCGCATCGAGAAGGTCAACAAGGACTCGCTGACCCGTGCCGCCCTCGACGAGGCCGAGGCCAAGCGCCAGGCCGCCGACGAGGCCCGCGCGGCCGCCGAGACCGCCCAGCAGGCGGCCATCCAGGCCCGCACCCAGCAGACCCAGCAGGCCGAGGGGTTGCGCGCTGACCGCGACTCGGTCCAGGCCGAGCTCGACGCCGCCCGGTCGCACGTCTCGGGGCTGCAGGCCCAGCGCGCCGACTACGAGCAGTGGCAGGAGGACAAGGCCCGCGAGGAGCAGGCCGCGGCCGCCCACGCCGCCTCGGCCTCCGAGCACCAGGCGGGCAGCAGCGCCCCGGCCTCCTCCGCCTCCGGCGACGTCGAGGCCGTCATCTCGCGAGCGATGTCCCAGCTGGGCATGCCCTACGCCTGGGGCGGAGGCAACTCGCGCGGCCCGACGCGCGGCATCCGCGACGGGGGAGTGGCCGACTCCTACGGCGATTACGCCAAGATCGGGTTCGACTGCTCCGGGCTGATGATCTACGCGTTCGCCGCCGCCGGGGTCTCGCTGGACCACTACAGCGGCTACCAGGCCCAGTCCGGCAAGCGCGTCCCGCTGTCGCAGATGCGCCGCGGCGACATGCTGTTCTGGGACGACGGCGGCGCCATCCACCACGTCGCCCTCTACCTGGGCAACGGCAAGATGGTCGAGGCGCCGTACTCCGGTTCCCGGGTCCGGGTGGCCCCGGTCCGCTACAGCGGCATCACCGGGTACGCGGTGCGCGTGCTCTGAACCGCCTCGTCGCCGGCGATCACGGGGCGACCTGCGAACATGGGGGAGTGGCGGATTTCGCGGCGGTGGTTCTGGCCGGGGGCCGGGCGAGCAGGCTCGGCGGCGTGGACAAGGTGATGCTCCCGGTCGGCGGCCGCACCCTGCTCGACCGCACGCTCGCAGCGCTCAGCGGTGCCGATCCGGTGGTGGTCGTGGGTCCGCGGCGCCCGGCCGCGGCGGGGGTGCGCTGGACGGTCGAGGACCCGGCCGGGGGAGGGCCGCTGGCGGCCGTGGACGCCGGGCTGCGCTGCCTCGACGCCGACGAGGGCGTCGTCGCGATCCTCGCGGCCGATCATCCGCATCTCACGCGCGAGACCGTCGCGCGGCTGCGCGACGCGCTGCGCACCGACCCGGAAGCCGGGGGAGCGGTGCTCGCCGAGCCCGGGGGACGCCCGCAGTGGCTCCTCGGGGTCTGGCGGGTGCGCCCGCTGCGCGATGCCATGCCGTCGGAGGTCCGGAACCGCCCGGTGCGAGCCCTCTTCGAAGCGCTCGACCCGGTTCGCGTCGACGCCACCACAGCTGAGGTGTCCGACGTGGACACCCCCGATGACCTCGACAGAGCGCAGGCCGCCGACTCCTGACCGGGATGATCCCGCAGAGGAGGGGAGCGGCTCGCCGCAAAGCATTAAAAACCTCTATTTCTTCAGTGCCGAATGAAATCAATGCTCTTCGATCCGGTCCCGGCACGACGCGCGGAGACCGAAGCGGCCTCGCTTCACAGCCGTCATACCGGCCATGAGGTTGGGTGGGGGTTCGATGCGCCCCCTCGTGCGCCGTGCGCGGGGGGCGTGCCAGGATCTTGATCGGCCCGACGAGGCCGCATCGACGAGGAGGCTGAGAGTGACCGAGGCCGGCAACGGTGAGAGCGGAGCCGCTGCGGCGCGTCCAGCAGGTCAGGCGGGGACGTCGAGCACCCCGGCGCGCGACGCGCAGCTGCTCGAACGCACCGTCTTCGAGGTCAAGCGGGTCATCGTCGGCCAGGACCGCCTGGTCGAGCGGATGCTGACCGGTTTGCTGGCCAAGGGCCACATCCTGCTCGAAGGCGTGCCCGGCGTGGCCAAGACCCTCGCGGTGGAGACCTTCGCCCGCGTCGTCGGCGGCTCCTTCTCCCGCCTGCAGTTCACGCCCGACCTGGTGCCCGCCGACATCCTCGGCACCCGCATCTACCGGCAGGGCAGCGAGCGCTTCGACGTCGAGCTCGGCCCGGTGCTCGCGAACTTCGTGCTCGCCGACGAGATCAACCGCGCGCCCGCCAAGGTGCAGTCGGCGCTGTTGGAGGTCATGGCCGAGCGGCACGTGTCCATCGGCGGCGAGAGCTTCCCGATGCCCGCGCCGTTCCTCGTGCTGGCCACCCAGAACCCCATCGAGAACGAGGGCGTCTACCCGCTCCCCGAGGCGCAGCGCGACCGCTTCCTGTTCAAGCTCCCGGTCGAGTACCCGACCGCGGAGGAGGAGCGCGAGATCATCTACCGGATGGGCGTCATCCCGCCCGAGCCCAACGGGGTCCTCGACCCCGAGGAGCTGATCCGGCTGCAGAACGTCGCCGCCGGCGTGTTCGTGCACCACGCGCTGGTCGACTACGTGGTGCGGCTGGTGGTCGCCACCCGCATGCCCAACGAACACGGCCTCTCCGACATCGCCGGGTGGGTCTCCTACGGCGCCTCCCCGCGGGCGAGCCTCGGCATCATCGCCGCCGCCCGCGCCCTGGCGCTGGTGCGCGGTCGCGACTACGTGCTGCCGCAGGACGTGGTGGACGTGGTGCCCGACGTTCTGCGGCACCGCCTGGTGCTGTCCTACGACGCGCTGGCCGACGGGATCCCGGTGGAGCACATCGTCGGCCGGGTGCTGCAGACCGTGCCGCTTCCGCAGGTCTCCGCCCGTCCGCAGGGCGGACCGCAGCAGCCGGCGCCGGTCGGTCCGGCCGGGCAGCCCGGCTACGGTCAGCCGCCGATGCCTCCGCACCAGTGAGGGGAGGGGCTGACGTGGCGGCACCCGAGCACGACGGCGGTGACCGCCCGGCCTGGGCGCCACCGGCCCTGGAGACCGGGCGCATGGAGGTCGCGCTGCGCGCGCTGGAGCTGACCGTGCGCGGCAGGCTCGACGGGCTGTTGCAGGGCAACCACCTGGGCCTGGTGCCCGGACCGGGCAGCGAGCCGGGGGAGGCCCGCAGCTACCAGCCGGGCGACGACGTGCGGCGGATGGACTGGGCGGTCACCGCGCGCATGGCCGAACCGCACATCCGGCAGACCGTTGCCGACCGCGAGCTGGAGACGTGGGTGGCGATGGACCTGTCGCCGAGCCTGGACTTCGGCACCGCCGCGTGCGACAAGCGGGAGCTGGCGGTGGCGGCGCTGGCCGCGGTGATGTTCCTGACCAGCGGTGGCGGCAACCGGATCGGTGCTGTCGTCGACAACGGCACCGGTCAGCACCGGTTGCCGGCGCGCGGCGGGTCGGGTCATGCCCGGGCGCTGCTGAAGAAGGTCGCCGAGACCCCGCGCGCCCCGGAGGGCACGCGGGGGAACCTGGCGTCGCTGCTGGAGTCGCTGCGCCGTCCGCCGCGGCGGCGAGGGCTGGCGGTGGTGGTCTCCGATTTCCTGGGTCCGACCGACTGGCAGCGGGCGTTGCGCGGTTTGGGCGCCCGGCATTCGCTGTTGGCGATCGAGGTGCTCGATCCGCGCGACGTGGAGCTGCCGGACGTGGGCACGGTGCTGCTGTCGGATCCGGAGACGGGCAAACGACGTGAGGTGCACACGAGTCCGGTGCTGCGCAAGGAGTTCGCCGCTGCGGCGGCCGCGCACCGCGACGACGTGGCGGGAGTTCTGCGCAGGGCCGGGTGCGCGCACCTGGTGCTGCGGACCGATTCCGACTGGATCGCCGACGTGGTGCGGTTCGTGATGGCGCGCAAGCGAGGCTGGTCCGGCGGAGGAGCTGGGTGATGTTGAGTCTGACCGGGTTCACCGCGCCGTGGTGGTTCCTGCTGCTGTTCGTGGTGGCCGGGCTGGTCGCCGGGTACGTGTGGGCGATGCGCCGGGCTCGGCGCGACACGCTGAAGTTCTCGAACCTGGCGGTGCTGGACCGGGTTGCTTCGGGCAGGCAGGGCTGGTGGAAGCACGTGCCTCCGGCGCTGCTGGGCGTGGCGCTGATCGTGCTGACGGTGGCGCTGGCGGGTCCGACGGCCGAGCAGCGGATCCCGCGCAACCGGGCGACGGTGATGCTCACGATCGACGTGTCGTTGTCGATGAAGGCCACCGACGTGGAGCCGAACCGGTTGGAGGCGGCGAAGGTCGCGGCCAAGGAGTTCGCCGACAAGCTCACCCCGGGCATCAACCTGGGGCTGGTGTCGTTCGCGGGCACGGCGACGGTGCTGGTCATGCCGACGACTGATCGCTCCAGCGTCAAGCAGGCCATCGACACGCTGAAGCTGGCCGAGGCCACGGCCACCGGTGATGGCATCAACGCCTCGATGCAGGCGATCGACTCGTTCGGGAAGATGGTGGGCGGTCCGGCGGGGGCTCCTCCGGCGCGGATCGTGCTCATGGCCGACGGCGGGCAGACGATCCCGCGGGAGATGGACGCGCCGCGCGGGGCGTACACGAAGGCCGGTGAGGCGAAGAAGGCCGGTGTGCCGATCTCGACGATCTCGTTCGGGACCAAGCACGGTTCGATCGAGATCGAGGGCGAGCAGGAGTGGGTCGAGGTCGACGACGAGGCGATGCAGGAGATCGCCCGGCTCTCCGGCGGTGAGTTCCACAAGGCGGCCAGCGCGGAGCAGCTGCGGGAGGTCTACGAGACGCTCGGCGAGCAGATCGGCTACGAGACCAAGCACACAGATGCCAGCAAGCCGTGGTTGGTGCTCGGTACGCTCTGCGCGATCGTGGCGGCCGGGATCTCGTTGTTCGCCGGTCGAAGACTGCCTTAACCGACGACGGGAGCAACGTCGCCTTGAGCACGGCAGCTCGTTTCCTGTGGGAGTTCGTCAAGTCGCCGACCACGACCGCGGCCGTGGGGCCGAGTTCGCGGGCGCTGGCCGAGCAGATGGTGGCCCCGATCCCGTTGACCGGTGATCCGGTGGTGGTGGAGCTGGGGCCGGGCACGGGTGCGTTCACCGAGGTGATCCAGCGGCGGCTGGCCGGCCGGGGCACGCACCTGGCGGTGGAGCTCAACGAGGGTTGGGCGGCCGAGCTGGGCGGCCGGTTCCCGGGCGTGGAGTCGGTGTGCGCCGATGCCCGCCGGGTTCCGGAGCTGCTGGCCGAGCGGGGTCTGGGCCGGGCGGACGTGGTGGTCAGCGGCCTGCCGTGGGTGGCGCACGCCCCGGTCGACGGGATTCCGCTGGTGGAGCTGCTGGCCGGGGTGATGGCTCCGGACGGCGCGTTCACGCAGTTCGCCTACACCTGGACGCGTTGGGCGCCGCCTGCGCGCCGTCAGCACGCGGACCTGCGCGCGACGTTCGAGGAAACGGTCGTCAGCCGCACGGTCTGGCGCAACCTGCCCCCGGCGGTGGTCTACCTGGCCCGCAGACCCCGCTCGGCGTAGCGCTGGCCCTCGAATCGAGAACCTCGGTGTTCCACCGGTCGAAAACCGCGGTCTTCGCGGTCACGGGGCGTGATCGGTTGCGGTGGGGTGGGGAGTCCGGGGCGTCGGTGGGGTCGTGTTGGCCGCGTGGGGAAGTGCGGAAGGACCGCGGCTGCGGGGTCGGGGCGGTGTTAGTTTGCTGGGATGGCTGATGACGCCGTGGTGTCGGGGCTGGACGAGTTACCGCTGCTCGTGGAGTTGGGGACGGCGCTGCTGTTCTCCAGCTTGATCGGGCTGGAGCGGGAGGTCAGGGCCAAGAGCGCCGGGTTGCGCACGCACGCCCTGGTGGGTGTGGGCGCGGCGTTGTTCATGCTGGTGTCGAAGTACGCCTTCGGTGATCTGCTGGTGTTCGACCGGGTGTCGCTGGATCCGTCGCGGGTGGCGGCGCAGATCGTGTCCGGGATCGGGTTCATCGGCGGTGGGTTGATCTTCGTGCGCCGGGATGCCGTGCGGGGGCTGACGACGGCGGCGTCGGTCTGGCTGGTGGCCGCGGTGGGGATGGCCTGCGGCGGTGGTCTGGTGGTGCTGGCGGCGGCGACGACCGCGGTGCACTTCCTGGTGGCGATCGGGTTCCCGTACCTGCTGCGCGCGGGGCGTCCGGCGTTGCGGGAGCCGCAGGTGGTGCGGGTGGGTTACTTGGACGGTTTCGGGGTGCTGCGCAGCGTGCTGACGATGTGCACGTCGCGCGGGTGGGCGCTGCTGGACCTGCAGGTGGAGCGGGAGGATTCCGACGACGAGCAGCGCACGGCGGTGGTGGCGTTGCGGTTGCGGGGGAAGGTGCCGGTTGCGGCGCTGGTGGAGGAGATCAGCTCGTTGCCGGGGGTGTTGCACGCGGCGGCCGGGGACGACGCCGAGACGGGGTTCTAGCGCGAAAGGGGGCTCGGGCCGCTCGGCCCGAGCCCCCGAGCTGGGATCACTGCTGTTCGGCGTCCTTCTTGACCTGCTCCATGTCGAGGCCGCGGGCCTGGCCGACGAGGTCCTCGAAGACGTTCTCCGGCAGGGCTCCGGGCTGCTGGAAGACCAGGACCTTGTCGCGGATGATCGCCAGCGTCGGGATCGACTGGACTTCGAAGGCGGCCGCGAGCTCGGGCTGGGCCTCGGTGTCGACCTTGGCGAAGACGATGTCGTCGTGGTTCTCCGAGCCCTTCTCGAAGACCGGGGCGAATTGCTTGCAGGGGCCGCACCAGTCGGCCCAGAAGTCGATGATGACGAACTTGTCGTCGCCGACGACCTCGTCGAAGTTGTCCTTGGTCAGTTCGACCGTGGCCATGTGGGATCCCTCTTCGCAGACGGTTGGGGGCAGGTCCTCGGGCAACGCGGTGGTTCGACCGAGCATTCCCGCAGGTGGATGTCGCTTGCACCACGCACGTGGTGATCACCTTGGGTGTGGTGCGCCACCGTACTTGCCGTGGGGGCGCGCTGCCACGAACGGGGTGCGCCGGTGTGTAGGCGCGCCACGAGTTTGGGGCGCTTTTTGTGTCAGGAGTCGATGAGCGCTGCCGTGCGCTGAGCGGATAATGTCGCGGCTGAAACGAATCTTGGTGCGTTCGATGGGAGATCCACAGTGGCACGGTCCGTACTGGTGACCGGCGGTAACCGGGGCATCGGCCTGGCGATCGCGAGGGCGTTCGAGGCCGCCGGGGACAAGGTGGCGGTCACGCACCGCGGGTCGGGTGCCCCGGAGGGCCTGTTGGGCGTGCAGTGCGACGTCACCGATCCGGACCAGGTCGCGGCTGCGTTCGACGAGGTGGAGGACGCGCACGGGCGGGTCGAGGTGCTGGTGGCCAACGCGGGCATCACCGACGACACGCTGCTGCTGCGGATGAGCGAGGAGCAGTTCGGGCGGGTCATCGACGCGAACCTGGCGGGTTCGTACCGGGTGGCCAAGCGGGCGGCGAGCAGCATGCTGCGCAACCGGTTCGGCCGGATGATCTTCATCTCGTCGGTGGTGGGGCTCTCGGGTGGTCCGGGCCAGGTCAACTACGCGGCGAGCAAGGCCGGTCTGGTGGGCATGGCGCGGTCGATCGCCCGTGAGCTGGGTTCGCGCAACATCACCGCGAACGTGGTCGCTCCGGGCTATGTGGACACCGACATGACCGATGAGCTGCCGGAGGAGCGCAAGAAGGAGATCCTCGGGCAGATCCCGCTGTCGCGGATGGCCGCCCCGGAGGAGGTCGCGGGCGCGGTGCGCTGGCTGGCTTCCGACGACGCCGGGTACGTGACCGGTGCGGTGATCCCGGTCGACGGCGGTCTGGGCATGGGGCACTGAGACTTCGATCGATGTCCGGCACGTCGCGGGTGCCGGCCGTCGCGGGTGCGTGGGCGCCTGCGGCGGGTGATTTCTGGGAAGGACTTCTCTCGTGAGCGGATTGCTCGAAGGCAAGCGCATCCTGATCACCGGTGTGATCACGGATGCTTCGATCGCGTTCCACGCGGCCAGGGTGGCCCAGGAGCAGGGCGCGGAGGTCGTGCTGACCGGGTTCGGCCGGTTGAGCCTGGTGGAGCGCATCGCCACCCGGTTGCCGAAGCCGGCGCCGGTGCTGGAGCTGGACGTGACCAACGCCGAGCACCTGGAGACGCTGCCGGAGCGGGTGCGCGAGCACGTCGGTGGCCTGGACGGGGTGCTGCACTCGATCGGCTACGCGCCCGCGTCGTGCTTGGGCGGGGATTTCCTGGCGGCGCCGTGGGAGGACGTGTCCACGGCGGTGGAGATCTCGGCGTACTCGTTGAAGTCGTTGAGCACGGCGACGTTGCCGCTGCTGAGCGAGGGCTCGTCGATCGTCGGCATGGACTTCGACGCGCGGGTGGCGTGGCCGGCCTACGACTGGATGGGCGTGGCGAAGGCGGCGCTGGAGTCGACCTCGCGGTACCTGGCGCGGGAGCTGGGGCCGAAGGGCGTGCGGGTGAACCTGGTGTCGGCGGGTCCGGTGCGGACGATGGCGGCCAAGTCGATCCCGGGCTTCTCGGAGCTGGAGGCGGGCTGGGGTGACCGGGCTCCGCTGGGCTGGGACGTCAACGATCCGACCCCGGTGGCGAAGTCGATCTGCGCGGTGCTGTCGGACTGGCTGCCGGCGACGACGGGTTCGATGATCATGGTCGACGGTGGTGTGCACTCGCTGGGGATCTGATCTCGACGAGCGAGGGGGCGACGTTTCCGAGGGGACGTCGCCCCTTCGTCGTGGTGAGGATTCCGTGGTTCACATCGGGTGCGCCCCGGTTGCGCGGGGGTGTTCGCGCGGCGCGATGATGGGGCGGTGAGCTTCGACGCGTTGTTGTTCCTGTCGTTCGGGGGGCCGGAGGGCCCGGAGGAAGTGCGGCCGTTCCTGGAGAACGTGACCCGGGGCCGGGGTGTGCCGCCGGAGCGCTTGGACGAGGTGGCCGAGCATTACCTGCACTTCGGCGGGGTGTCGCCGATCAACCGGCTGAACGAGGACATCATGGCCGCGCTGCGGTCCGAACTGGACGCCCAGGGCCGGGATCTGCCGGTGTACTTCGGCAACCGCAACTGGCATCCGATGGTGGAGGACACCGTCGCGCGGATGGCCGGTGATGGTGTCGGGCGGGCGCTGGTGTTCGCGACGTCGGCGTGGGGTGGTTATTCGGGGTGCAAGCAGTACCACGAGGACATCGCGCGGGCGCGGGCGTCGGTGGGCGAGGGGGCGCCGGAGCTGGTGAAGCTGCGGCAGTTCTTCGACCACCCGCTGTTCGTGGAGGCCAACGCCGACGCGGTGCGGGCGGCGTTCGAGGAGCTGGGGGAGCGGGCCGGGCAGGCGCGGCTGGTGTTCACCGCGCACTCGGTGCCGCTGCGGGCGGACGACCGGCCGGGCGCTGACGGGCGGCCGCAGTGGTATTCGCGGCAGGTCGCCGAGGCCGCGCGGCTGGTGGCCGAGCGGGTGGGTGTGGAGAGCTACGACGTGGTGTGGCAGTCGCGTTCCGGCCCGCCGCAGGTGCCGTGGCTGGAACCCGACATCTGCGATCACATCGAGGACCTGCACGCCAAGGGCGTGGATGCGGTGGTGGTCAGCCCGATCGGGTTCGTCTCCGATCACCTGGAGGTGATCTGGGACCTGGACAACGAGGCCGAGGAAGCCGCGCGGGAGCGGGGGATGGGCTTCGCGCGGGCAGCCACGGCGGGCACCGATCCGCGGTTCGCGAAGATGATCGTGGAGCTGATCGCCGAGCACACCGATGACGCGCCGGTGTGCAAGCTCTCGGAGCTTCGGGCCGCGGGGTCGACGGTCAACGGGGCGCTGTGCGCTCCTGGCTGCTGCTGAGCGCTGGTCGTCGAAGGGGTGCCTTCCCGAGGGGAAGGCACCCCTTTTTGCAGCGTCGGTCAGGAGTGGGGTGCCTGCTCGGCCAGGACGCGGACCATCTCGGCGACGCAGGCGCGGCGGGCGGCGCGCACGGAGTCGAACAGCGGGCGCAGCGCGTCGGTGCGGGCGCGGATGGCCGAGGCCGACAGGGCGCCGCCGGGGGAGTCCTCGGTGGCCACCCACAGGATGGCCTCGACCTCGGTGGCGCGCTGCAGGATACGCAGGGTGCGCTGGGGGATGCTCTCCGGCCAGTCCGGGGCGGGTTTGGCGGCGATGGTGCGGGCGATCTCCTCGCGGACGCCGGGCCGCTGCTTGGCGACGCCGAGGTCGATGAGGGCGGTGGCGGCTTCGCGCATGGCCGAGGACATGCCGTGCTCGGCTTCGCCGATGGGCAGGTGCTCGGCGGGCGCGAGGTCGGCGGTGGCGAAGACGGTCCAGCGCAGGACGCCTTCGGCGATGCGTTCGGGGACCAGGCCAAGTCCGGCTTCGGGCAGCACGGCGGCTTCCCCGGTGCGCATGGCGAGCTTGGACAGCGGGCTGGAGCCGTCGAGCCCGCGGGCGTCGCCGGGCACCGGCAGCGCCAGCTGGCCGGTGGAGGCTCCGGCTCTGCGCAGCGCGGCGAGCAGCAGGGCGGGGCCGGCGGGGGTGTCGTCGGGGCCGGGCAGGTCCAGGCGCGCGGCGAGTTCGTCGTCGGCGGCGCGGAACTCCTGCACCTCGCCCCAGGTCTGCAGGGCATCGAGCACGTCGTCCGAGGCGGCCGCGCCGTGCAGCCAGGCGGACGACCAGACAACCAGAGTGGCGCTTGGGCATGGCACGTCGCTAGAGGGTACGGATCGAAAACCCTTGCTGCGTCCCGGGGGAGGTGCGGTGTGACCCCGCCCATGGCGGTGTTGTCGCGGCGTGGCTGCACCGCCATGGGCCACGATCGGATTAGCGTGTGCGCTCGTGCGGTCGTTTGAGTACGGACGGGATGTCCTGGCGGGTTCGCGGCGCAAGAAGGTGCCGGAGATCCCCGCGGAACCGGGTTTGGTCGTGGAGGATCCGGCCAGCGGGTTCTGCGGTGCGGTGCTGCGGGTGGACAAGGGCAACGTGGTGCTGGAGGACCGGCACGGCAAGCAGCGGTTGTTCCCGATGCGCCCGGCGGCGTTCCTGTTCGAGGGCAAGCCGGCGACGCTGGTGCCGGTGGCCGCGAGCGCTCCGGCGGCGGCGAAGCGCTCGGCGTCGGGGTCGGTGAAGGTGGAGGGCCTGCGGGCCCGCACGGCGCGCGGCAGCCGGATCTGGGTCGAGGGGATTCACGACGCGGAGCTGGTCGAGCGGATCTGGGGTCACGACCTGCGCGTGGAGGGCGTGGTGGTCGAGCCGCTGCACGGCGTCGACGACTTGCCGGGTCTGCTCGCGGAGTTCGGGCCGGAGCCTGGGCGCCGGGTGGGGGTGCTGGTGGACCACCTGGTGGCGGGCAGCAAGGAGTCCCGTCTGGTGGAGGGCATCACCGACGAGCACGTGATGATCACCGGGCACCCGTTCGTCGACATCTGGGAAGCGGTCAAGCCCGCGGCGGTGGGCATCCGGGAGTGGCCTGCTGTGCCGCGCGGTGAGGACTGGAAGACCGGAGTGTGCGCGCGGCTGGGCTGGGGTGAGCCGGCTGAGGGGTGGCGGCGCGTGCTGGCCGGGGCGAGCGGGTTCCGGGACGTGGAGACGCCGCTGCTGACGGCGGTGGAACAGCTGATCGATTTCGTGACCGCTGACGGGTGAGACCGGATCACGCCTTGATCACGCACCGCGAAAAGCCGGTGCGACCTGGCACGCTCGTGCCACGATGGAGCCATGACTCCTGCGCTGCTGTGGCTGATCGCCGGGGTGCTGCTGGTCGGTGCTGAGGCCCTGTCCGGGGACTTCGTGCTGGTCATGCTCGGCGCCGCGGCTCTGGGGGCCGCGGGGAGCTCGGCGCTGGGCATGCCGTTGGGCGTGGACGTGGCGGTGTTCGCGGTGCTCGCGCTGGGGTTGGTGCTGCTGGCGCGTCCGGCGATCAAGCGGCGGATGAACCAGACCGAGCTCAAGACGAACGCCGACGCCCTGGTCGGGAAGCACGCCCAGGTCGAGTCCGCAGTGGACGCGCACGGGGGTCGGGTCCGCATCGACGGCCAGGTGTGGTCGGCGCGGGCTCTGGACGAGACCCAGGTTATCGAGGTCGGCCGCACGGTCACCGTTGTGGAGATCGCGGGCGCCACGGCAGTGGTGTGGGCCGAACCGTGAGGAGATGAGGCTCTGTGGGGATGGCCGAACTGATCGTGCTGGTGGTCGTGGTGCTGCTGGTGCTCATCGTGGTGGTCAAAGCGGTGATGGTGGTGCCGCAGGCGCAGTCGGCGGTGATCGAGCGGCTGGGCCGGTTCCGGACGGTGGCGCAGCCGGGGCTGAACATGCTGGTGCCGTTCTTCGACCGGGTGCGGGCGCGCATCGATCTGCGCGAGCAGGTCGTGTCGTTCCCGCCGCAGCCGGTGATCACCCAGGACAACCTGACCGTCTCGATCGACACGGTGGTCTACTTCCAGGTCACCGATGCGCGGGCGGCGGTCTACGAGATCTCCAACTACATCGTGGCCGTCGAGCAGCTGACCACCACGACGCTGCGCAACGTGGTCGGTGCGATGAGCCTGGAGGAGACGCTGACCTCGCGGGACGCGATCAACACGCAGTTGCGCGGGGTGCTCGACACCGAGACCGGCCGGTGGGGCATCCGGGTGGCGCGGGTGGAGCTCAAGGCGATCGATCCGCCGCCGTCGATCAAGGACTCGATGGAGAAGCAGATGCGCGCCGACCGGGAGAAGCGCGCGATGATCCTCAACGCCGAGGGCACCCGGGAGTCGGCGATCAAGACCGCCGAGGGGCAGAAGCAGTCGGCGATCCTGGCGGCCGAGGGTGAGAAGCAGGCCGCGATCCTGGCGGCCGAGGCCGACCGGCAGTCGAGCATCCTGCGGGCGCAGGGTGAGCGGGCCAGCCAGTACCTGAAGTCGCAGGGTCAGGCCAAGGCGATCGAGAAGGTCTTCGCGGCGGTCAAGCGGTCCAAGCCGACCCCGGAGCTGCTGGCCTACCAGTACCTGCAGACGCTGCCGGAGATGGCTCAGGGCGACGCGAACAAGGTGTGGATGGTGCCCAGCGATTTCGGCAAGTCGCTGGAGGGTTTCGCGCGGATGCTCGGTGCTCAGGGCGAGGACGGGGTGTTCCGCTACGAGCCGCCGCAGGAGAGCACCGACGCCCCGCCCGCCGAGGACGTGGAGGACTCGGTGCAGTCCTGGTTCGACACCTCCACCAACCCGGAGGTGGCCGAGGCGGTGCGCGCCGCGGAGGCGGTGGCCCGCAAGGAGGTTCCGCCGGCCAACGTCTCCCAGCCCCCCGAGCAGGGCTAGGGGCTGTTCGGCGTCGTTCTGTTCAGGGGTGCGTCCCGGTGCCGGTCATCCGGTGCCGGGACGCTCTTGTTGGGCGGGGACGTCCAGCGGGGTGAAGGGCTGGGCGCCGGTGCGGGCGGTGGTGTAGGTGGCCGCCGCGCCCAGGGCGAGGCCGTGGGGGTCGCGCAGGACGCTGAACATGCCGGGGAAGACCCGGATCTGGCCGTCGTGGCAGACCACGGGCAGGTGGACGGCCGTGCCTTCCAGCCCTGACTCGCCGGTGTCCATCGCCCGGTGGAAGCCTGCCCAGTGGGCCTGCCGGTAGTCGCCGGGCACGATCAGGTCGAGGCTGGCGCCGAGGGCTTCGGTGCGCGGGTGGCCGAAGAGGTCTTCGGCGATGTCGTTGAGGTGGACGATCGTGCCGCTGCGGTCGGCGACGATGACGGCGGCCGTCGCGTGTTCGTTCATGGGCTGATGATGCGGCCGGTCCAATCCGAGCGCCTTTCGAGAACGCACTCGTGAGTTGATTGCCTTCGTGATTTCAGTGGTCGCCGAAATCAATGCTCCGCATGGCAGCTCAACACGCACGTCCCTGGAAGAACCCGGCTTCAGACCTCGGTGGAGGGGTCGAGGTAGGGGCCGCCGGCGATGCCGAGGGCGCGGACGGTGCCCAGCAGGTGCTCGCGCAGCAGGGTCTTGGCCTGCTCCGCCTCGCCCGCGGCGAGGGTGTCGGCCAGGGCGCCGTGCTGGTGGGTGATGCGCTCGCGCGCCGAGTGGGTGCGCGCGGTGGATGTGATGCGCATCTGCTTGTCGCGCAGGGTGTTGTAGAGGTCGGTGACGACCGGGTTGCCCGCGGCGCTGACGAGCGTGGCGTGGAAGGCCCGGTCGGCGACGTGCATCTCGGCGTCGCTGAGGTCGGTGCCGTCGCAGGCGGGGTGGTCGGCCAGTTCGCGGCCGATGGCGGCCATCGCCTCGGCTCCTTCGATGGCGAGCTTGTCGATGGCGAAGCTCTCCAGCGCCAGGCGGGCCTCGATCACGGCGCGGGCCTCGCCGGCGCCGACGGGCACGACCAGGGCGCCGCGCTTGGGGTAGAGCTTGAGGAAGCCCTCCGATTGCAGGCGCAGGAACGCCTCGCGGACGGGTGTGCGCGACATCTGCAGGGCGTTGGCCACTTCTCCCTCGCTGAGCAGCTCGCCGTCGGGGAAGCTGCCGTCGAGGAGTCCTGACTTGACGTGCTGGTACGCGCGGTCGGCTGCCGGCGTTTCGGATGCTGTTGCGCTCGACACGTGAGCATCCTACTTCCACCCCTCTTGTATCTATGATGGATACAAGTCTTTTTTCTTCGGGAGGGGTAGCACGTGTCCACGACAGTCGAAGCCGCGCCGCCGCACCGGGCGAGCGCCGGGCCGGGCGGGTCGTCCAGGACGGCCTGGCTGGTCTGGGGCGTGGGGGCGCTGTGCTACTGCGCAGCGCTGTTCCACCGCGCCGGGCTGGGCGTGGCCGCACCGGAGGCCGTGCAGCGCTTCGACGCCGGACCGGGCGTGCTCGCGATCTTCTCCGCCCTGCAGCTGGGCGTGTACCTGGTGCTGCAGATCCCGGCCGGGCTGCTGGCCGACCGGCTCGGACCCCGCAAGGTCATCACCGGCGGCATGGTCGCCCTGGCGGTGGGCTCGGCTGTGTTCGCGCTGAGCGGGTCGATCGTCGGCGGCATCGCCGGGCGGATGCTCATCGGCTTCGGTGACGCGTTCATGTTCACCAACGTGCTGCGACTGGCCGCGCACTGGTTCCCGCCGCAGCGCTACGGCAAGGTCGCGGCGTTGACCGGGCTCGCGGGCGGGCTCGGGCAGGTCGTCTCGACGTTGCCGCTGAGCCTGTCGCTGCACTCGCTGGGCTGGGTTCCCACGTTCCTGGGCGCGGCGGCGCTGACCGCCGCTCTGGGCCTGGCCGCGGCGCTGATCATCCGCGACCGCGACACCTCCGCCCCGGCTCCTGCCCAGGAGGAGGCCGAGCCGGTGGGTGAGCGGATCGTCCACAGCCTGCGGGCGGTGATCGCTCAGCGCGGGACCGGGCACTCGTTCTGGACGCACTTCGTGCTCATGGCGCAGTTCGTCGCGATCACCACGCTGTGGGGCGGGCCGTGGCTGGGTGAGGCGCAGGGGCGCGGTCAGTCCGAGGTCGGGTCGTTGCTGCTGCTGAGCGTGCTGGGGTTCATCGCGGGGTCGTGGTTGGCCGGGCAGTACGTCTCGGGCCGTCCGCGTCGTCGTGAGCGCTACACGCTGGGGCTGTCGGTGATGGTCGTGGTGGTGTGGTCGGTCATGGTCGGCTGGCCGGGCGCGGTGCCGCTGCCGGTGCTGGTGGTGGCGCTGCTGGCGATCGGTGTGGCCGGGGGTGCGGCGATGCTGGCCTTCGACGGGGCGCGGATGGCCAACGCCGAGCACCGCTCCGGTACTGCCACGGGTGTGGTGAACATGGGTGGTTTCAGCGCTGCGGTGCTGATCCAGCTGCTGGTCGGTGGGGTGTTGGAGCTCGTGTCGGGTCTGGATCCGGCGGTGGGGTACCGGTGGGCGTTCACGCCGGTGCTGGTGCTGCTGGTGATCGGGACCGGTGCGCAGTGGTGGTTGCGCGACCGCTCTCGTCGGTGAGCGCGCGGCGTTAGCCTCGGGTCGGTGGCCGGCGCATCAGGCCGGCCCCGGCTTGCGAGGTGGTGAGGGCGTGTCGGGCTGGCGGTTGTGCAACCTGGTCGGCGGTGAGTCGGTTCCCGCGGTCGGTGGGGAGGAGCTGGAGCTGGTGGATCCGAGCACCGGTGAGGTGTGCGGGTCGGCTCCGCTAACGCGGTGGGCGGATGTGGATGCGGTGATGCCGGTGGCCGCGGCGGCGTTCGAGTCGTGGTCGCAGTCGACGCCGCGGCAGCGTCAGGAGGCGTTGCTGGGGTTGGCGGGTGCGGTGGAAGCGCGGGCCGAGGAGCTGGTGCTGGCCGAGTGCCGGGTGACGGGCAAGCCGTTCGAGGTGGTGCGCGGCCGGGAGTTGCCGTGGGCGGTGGATCTGCTGCGGTTCTACGCGGGTGCGGCGCGGGCGGAGCCGGGCACGGCGGGTGGTGAGTTCGTGGCGGGGTGCACGTCGTTCACGCGGCGGGAGCCGATCGGGGTGTGCGCGGCGGTGACGTCGTGGACGCATCCGCTGGTGCAGGCGGCGGCGAAGATCGGGCCTGCGGTGGCGGCGGGCAACGCGGTGGTGCTCAAGCCGGCGGAGACGACGCCGGTGAGCGCGGTGCTGGTGGGTGAGTGGGCGGGTGAGTTCTTGCCGCCGGGGGTGCTCAACGTGGTGTGCGGGGATCGGGACAGCGGTCGGGCGTTGGTGGCGCACGAGGTGCCGGGGATGTTCTCGATCACCGGGACGGTGCGGTCGGGGATGGAGGTGGCGGGTTCTGCGGCGGTGGATTTGAAGCGGGCGCATCTGCAGTTGGGTGGGAAGGCGCCTGCGGTGGTGTTCGCCGATGCGGATGTGGGGCGTGCGGCTGAGGGGATCGCGGCGGCGGCGTTCGGCAACGCGGGGCAGAGTTGCACGGCGGCGAGCCGGGTGTTGGTGGAGGAGGGTGTGCGGGAGGAGTTGTTGGGGCGGTTGGTGGAGCGCGCGGGTCGGTGGCGGCCGGGTCCGCCGCAGGACGTGGATGCGGCGTTCGGTCCGCTCAACAGCGCGGGTCAGCTGGAGTGGGTGTTGGACCGGTTGGCGCGGTTGCCGGAGGGGGCTCGGGTGGTGGCCGGTGGGCGGCGTCGGGGTGAGCGGGGTTTCTTCTTGGAGGCCACGGTGGTCGACGGGGTCGATCAGGGTGATGAGTTGGTGCAGCACGAGGTGTTGGGGCCGGTGGTGACGGTGCAGTCGTTCTCGGGTGAGGACGAGGCGGTGTCGTTGGCCAACGGGGTGCGGTACGGGTTGACGGCGAGCGTGTGGACGCGGGATCACGGTCGGGCGATGCGGATGTCGCGTCGGTTGCAGGCGGGCACGGTGTGGATCAACACCCATGACGTGCTGGTGGCGGAGATGCCGCACTCGGGTTTCAAGCACTCGGCGTCGGCGCGGGATTTCGGGGTGAACGGGTTGCAGGACTACACGCGCATCAAGCACGTGCTCTCGGCGTGGGAGTAGGGACCTGTTTGTTGGTCCTTGTGGGTGGCGGTGCGGGTGGCGGAACCTGAGCGCCTCCGTGGACTCCGTGCGCCGCTCCTGATGTATGCCGACACGGCGTCACGGCGTGCTCGCCACGAAGGCGCTCAGAACCCGCGAATGCCTTAGCCCCGGGGCGTGGTGGTTCTGGGCCAGGGGTGGGTGTGTTCGTAGGCGTGGGCTGCGCGCAGGACGGTGGCGTCGGCGTGGCGGGGGCCGATGATCTGCAGGCCGATGGGCAGGCCGTCGTCGGTGCGGCCGCAGGGGATGCTGGCGGCGGGTTGCTGGGTCATGTTGAACGGGTAGGTGAACGGGGTCCAGGTGGTCCAGCGGTCTCCGTCGGTGGGGGATTCGCGGCCGGCGTCGAAGGCGGGGATGGGGACGGTGGGGGTGAGCAGGAGGTCGTAGGTCTGGTGGAAGGCGGCTGTGCGCTGGCCGAGGAGCATGCGGGTGTTGGTGGCTTCGAGGTAGTCCTGGGCGCTGTAGGTGAGGCCTTGGCGGCAGATGTCGGCGAGGCCGGGGTCCAGGAGGGCGCGTTGGTCGTCGGTGAGGTGTTCGGTGGCTTTGGCGGCTCCGGCGAACCACAGGACGTGGAAGTCCTCGCGGGGGTCGGTGATGCCGGGGTCGGCGGCTTCGACGTGGGCGCCGAGTTCTTCGAAGGCGGTGGCGGCGCGGGTGATGGCGTGGGCGATCTGGGGGTCGACGGGGGTGTCGAAGCCGAGGTCGAGGCTGACGGCGATGCGCATGCCGGTGAGTGAGCCGCCGAGGTGGTCGAGGAAGGAGTCGGTGGGTGCGGGCAGGGCGGACCAGTCGCGGGGGTCGGGGTGGGCGAGGACGTCGAGCATGAGGGCGGTGTCGGTGACGGTGGTGGTCATGGGTCCGGCGTGGGAGAGGGTGCCGAAGGGGCTGGCCGGGTAGAGGGGGATGCGTCCGTAGGTGGGTTTGAGGGTGGTGATGCCGCAGAAGGCGGCGGGGATGCGGACGGATCCGCCGCCGTCGGTGCCGAGGGCCAGGGGTGCCATGCCGGTGGCCACGGCTGCGGCGGCGCCGCCGGAGGAGCCTCCTGCGGTGCGGGTGGTGTTGTGGGGGTTGCGGGTGATGCCGTGGCGGGGGCTGTCGGTGACGGCTTTCCAGGCGAGTTCGGGGGTGGTGGTCTTGCCGACGATGACGGCGTTGTGGGCGCGCAGGTGTGCCACGGCGGGGGCGTCTTCGGTCCAGGGGCCTGCGGGGTCGATGGTGCGGGAGCCGCGCAGGGTGGGGTGGCCTTCGGTGAGGAAGAGGTCCTTGACGGAGGTGGGGACGCCGTCGAGGCGTCCGGCGGGTTGGCCTTGGTGCCAGCGCTTCTCGGATTCGCGGGCGGCTTGCAGGGTGGCTTCGGGGTCGAGGTGGCAGTAGGCGTTGATGGCGTGGTCGTGGTCGTCGATGCGCTGCAGGACGGCTTCGCAGGCTTCGACGGGGGAGAGGGTTCCGGCGGCGTAGGCGGCCAGCAGTTCGGTGGCGGGCAGCTCGGTGGGCTGGGTGTGGGCCATGGCGTCTCCGGTGGGTGGTGTCAGGTGGTGACGTAGCCGCGGTGCTTGTCGACGACGTTGCGCAGGTCGGTGCCGTGGGTGAAGGCGCGGAGGTTGTGCAGGAAGAGGTCGACGAGTTCGTCGGTCCAGCCGAGGGTGTCGCCGGACATGTGCGGGGAGATGAGCACGTTGGGCATGTCCCACAGGGGTGAGTCGGTGGGCAGTGGTTCGGTGTCGAAGACGTCGAGGGCGGCTCCGGCGATCTGGCCGCGTTGCAGGGCGGTGACCAGGGCGGGTTGGTCGACGTGCTCGCCTCGGCCGACGTTGATCAGCCGGGCGGTGGGGCGCATGGCGGCGAGCACGTCGGTGTTGATGAGCCCGTGGGTTTGGGGTGTGAGGGGTGCGGCGCAGATGAGGAAGTCGAATTCGCCTGCGACGCGGGCGAGTTCGTCGGAGGGGTGGATGTCGCCGAAGTCGGGGTCGCCGGTGCGGGCGGTGCGTCCGGCGCCGGCGACGTGGACTCCGGTGGCGGTGAGCTGGCGGGCGATGGCGCGGCCGATGGGGCCGGTGCCGATGACGAGTGCGGTTTTGCCGGCGAGGCGGTCGGTGACGCGGTGCTGCCACTGCTTGCGGTCCTGCAGGCGCAGGGTGGTGTGCATGTCCTTGGTGAAGGTCAGCGCGGTGCCCAGGACGTATTCGGCGATGGGTTGGTCGAACACGCCGCGGGAGTTGGTCAGGGCGATGTCGGAGTCGCGGAGTTCGGGGAACAGCAGGCGGTCGACTCCGGCGCTGGCGGAGTGGATCCAGCGCAGCTGGTCGGCGTGGGGCCAGGCGTCGGCGATGGCCTGGGAGCGGAAGGCCCACACGAACATCGCGTCGGTGCCGGGCAGGGCCTTGGGCAGCTCGTCGCCGGTGGCGTAGCGCAGTTCGGCGTGCTCGGCGATGCGGGCCATTTCGGCGGGGGCGTCGCCGTCGTGGAGGACGACGACGGTGGGGCGGGTGTGGATCATGCCGTTGACCTTAGGTCCGCAGGGGTGGTGGGTGATCGTCTCCCACGCCGGTTGCGCGCGTGTTTCCCCCGGTGCGGGGCATGCGAAAGGGGGTTTGGGAGAAGGCATTGACACGCTAGGAACGGTTCGTAGGATTGTCAACAATCCACTGGGCGACGGCGGTGCCGGAACGCCGGGGGGAGTCCACCGGATCATCACCGCAGGAGGAGTGGATCGATGCCCAGGTACCTGTCGATCACGCTGGAGAAGCGCGGCGTGTCGTGCGTGGCGGAACTGCTCGATGCTGACGCGCCCCGCACCTGCGAGGCGGTGTGGAACGCGCTGCCTCAGGTCGGGCCCGTGCACCACGCCAAGTACGCGCGCAACGAGGTCTACACGATGGTCCCGCGCTTCGCCGTCGACGAGCCCGGGCAGGAGAACCCGACGGTCACCCCCATCCCGGGTGATGTCGTCTACTTCTCCTTCCCCGGCGGCATGCTGGACCGGGAGTTCAAGCAGGACAAGGGGATCGAGGGGCTGCCGGGGGTGATCGACCTGGCGATCTTCTACGGGCGCAACAACCTGCTGCTCAACGGCGACGTGGGCTGGGTGCCCGGCAACGTCTACGCCACGATCGTCGAAGGGCTGGCCGAGATGGCCGAGGCCTGCAACGACGTGTGGCGTTCCGGCAGCGTCGGCGAGACGCTGCGCTACGACAGGTACGAGCGGTAGGGGCGCGGCCATGCTGCCCGAAGACTTCCTCGGCGCGATGCCGGGGCCTGCGGCCCAGCGGGGGATCGGGGTGATCGCCCCGTTCGACCTGGCGCTGGACCGCGAGCTGTGGCGGTGGGTGCCCGAGGAGGTGTCGCTGCACGTGACCCGCACCCCGTTCGTGCCGGTGCCGGTGAGCGTGGAGCAGGCGAACCTGGTCTCCGACGAGGCCGCGGTGCACGCGGCCACCCGCGACCTGCTCGTGCCCGAACCGGAGGTGGTGGTCTACGCGTGCACCTCGGGCAGTTTCGTCGACGGTGCGGGCGGGCAGCGCCGCCTGGTGGAGGTGATGCGCGCGGCGGGCGCGCCGGAGGCGGTGACGACCTCGGGTGCGCTGGTGGAGGCCCTGGAACTGCTGGGCGTGGGCAGCGTCGCGATCGCCACCCCGTACGTCGTGAGCATCACCGACCGGCTGCGGTCGTTCCTCGGTGAGCACGGCGTCGGGGTGGTGGCCAGCGAGGGCCTGGGTCTGCCGGGCCGGATCTGGTCCACCCGGTACAGCGAGGTGGTCGAGATCGTGCGCGCGGCCGATCGGCCCGAGGCCGAGGCGGTGTTCATCTCGTGCACGAACCTGCCCACCTACGACCTCATCGGTCCGCTGGAGCAGGAGCTGGGCAAGCCGGTGCTGACCGCCAACCAGGTCACGATGTGGGCGGCGCTGCGGGCGATGGGGCTGGCCGCGGTCGGCGGCGAGCAGCGGTTGCTGCACGCCGTGGACGCCTCGGCCGCCTAGCTGGTCAGCACGTGACCGGACCGTAAAGAAGACATCACGAACTCTCCACCGGCCGCGCCCTCTGCGATAACATTGTCAACAATCGACACCCGGTTTTCGGGTGGGCAGAGGCCGTGGTCGTTGGACGTGACAAGCACAGGATGGAGCTCCCCGGTGCCGCACACCGCAGGAATTCTGTATCCCGGTTTCAGCGCCGAAGACGACTACCCCACCTTGCAGCGCCTGCTGGGCCCCGAGGTGCGGCTGCCGCTGGTGCACACGCTCATGCGCGAGGACGCGCACCGCGTCGACGCGCTGCTGGACGTGGGCTCCGAGGAGGTCCTGGCCGACGGTGCCCGCGCACTGGGGCCGGTGGACTCGGTGATCTGGGCGTGCACCTCGGGCAGTTTCGTCTTCGGCTGGGACGGGGCGCGCGAGCAGGTCGACAAGCTGCGCGCGGTGACCGGGGTGCCCACCTCCAGCACGTCGTTCGCGTTCGTCCACGCCGCCGCGCGCCTCGGGCTCTCGCGGGTGGCGGTGGCCGCGACGTACCCGGCGGAGGTGGCGGCCCGGTTCGTGGAGTTCCTCCACGCCGCCGGCCTGGACGTGGTGGACGTGGCCGCCAGGGGCATCATCACCGCCGCCGAGGTCGGCACGCTGGGGCGCGAGGCGGTGCTGGAGTTCGCCGCGGCCCACGATCACCCCGACGCCGAGGCGCTGCTGCTGCCGGACACGGCGCTGCACACCGCGGCGTGGCTGGAGGATCTGGAGGCCCGGGTGGGCAAGCCGGTGCTGACCGCCAACCAGGTCAGCGCGTGGGAGGCGCTGCGGCTGGCCGGTGACGACCGGCCGCGACGAGGATTGGGAACGCTGTTCGCGACCGCACCCGGTGCGTGAGCGGCGTTCGAGGATGCGAGGAAATGGTGAGCGCAGTGCTCGGGACCGAGGAGCAGAACCAGCAGCCCGGTGAGCTGGAGCCGGTGCAGCGCAAGTCCACGGCGGCGATCGTGGCCGATCAGCTGCGCGCGGCGATCATGTACGGGTCGTTGCCTCCGGGGTCGCAGCTGGGTGAGGCGGAGCTGGCCCAGCGGTTGGGTGTGAGCCGGGGGCCGTTGCGGGAGGCGATGCAGCGGCTGGTGGCCGAGGGGTTACTGCGCAGCGAGCCGCATCGCGGGTTGTTCGTGATGGATCTCGACACCGATGACGTCGCCGACATCTACCTGGCGCGGCTGGCGGTGGAACGCGCGGCGTGCGAGCAGATCGTGCGTCATCACCGGGTGGAGGCGGTGGCGGAGCTGACCGCGGCCCAGTCGCGGATGGTGGCCGCGGCGGGCAAGGGCGATGCCATCGAACTGGCCGACGCCGACCAGGAGTTCCACGAAACCCTGGTGCGCGTGTCGGGCAGCGCCCGGCTGCAGCGCATGGCCCAGACCCTGCTGGTGGAGAAGCGCATGTGCCTCACGGCTCTGCAGGACAAGTACCACGCCGACATCCAAGCCCTCGTCGACGAGCACCGAGGCCTGGTGGACGCCATCGAAGCAGGAGACGAGGCGTTGTTGCTCTCCCGCCTGGAGGGCCACATGAACGACGCCCTGGACCGCCTCAACGGCTCCCTCGCCGAGTAGCACCCCACGAGGAATCCGCTCAACACGACGCGGACATGACGAAGCCCCCGCTCTCTTCGAGTGCGGGGGCATCGTCGTTGCGGTGGTCGGCGGTCACAGGCCGCCGATGGAGATGTACTTGGGTTCGAGGAATTCGTCGATGCCGAGCTTGCCGCCTTCCCGGCCGAGGCCGGAGGCCTTGACGCCGCCGAAGGGGGCGGCGGGGTTGGACACGATGCCCTGGTTGAGGCCGACCATGCCGGTGTCGAGGGCTTCGCTGACGCGCAGGCCGCGCTGCAGGTTCTGCGTGAACAGGTAGCTGACCAGGCCGTACTCGGTGTTGTTGGCCTTGTCGATGGCCTCGCGCTCGTCGGTGAAGGTGGTGATGGGCGCGACCGGGCCGAAGATCTCCTCGGAGGCCATCCGCGCGCCCTCGGGCACGTCGGTGAGCACGGTGGGGGTGTAGAAGTAGCCGTCGCCGCCGTGGGCCTGGCCGCCGGTGACGACCTGGGCGCCCTGGGCGATGGCGTCGGAGACCAGGTCGGTGACCTTGCCGAGCTGCTTGGCGTCGATGAGCGGGCCGACCTGGACGTCGTCGGCGACACCGCGGCCGATGGTCAGGGCCGACATGCGTTCGGCGAGCTTGTCGGAGAAGGCCGGGGCGATGTCGGCGTGGACGTAGAAGCGGTTCGCGGCGGTGCAGGCCTCGCCGATGTTGCGCATCTTGGCCTGCATGGCGCCTTCGACGGCGGCGTCGAGGTCGGCGTCGTCGAAGACCAGGAACGGGGCGTTGCCGCCGAGTTCGAGGGAGACCTTGAGGACCTGCTGGGCGGACTGCTCGATGAGCTTGCGGCCCACGGCGGTGGAGCCGGTGAACGAGAGCTTGCGGGCGCGCGGGTCGCGGATCATGGGTTCCATGACGCCGCCGGCGTCGGCGGCGGTGACGACGTTGAGCACGCCGTCGGGCAGGCCGGCTTCGCGGAGGATGTCGGCCAGGGCCAGCATCGACAGCGGGGTCTGGTGGGCGGGTTTGATGACCGAGGTGCAGCCGGCGGCGATGGCGGGGCCGATCTTGCGGGTGCCCATGGCCATCGGGAAGTTCCACGGGGTGATCAGCAGGGCGGGGCCGACGGGCTGGCGGGTGATCAGGAACCGGCCCGCGCCGTTGGGCGGGACGGCGTAGTCGCCGCCGATGCGCACGGCCTCCTCGGCGAACCAGCGGAAGAACTCCGCGGCGTAGGTGATCTCGCCGCGCGCCTCGGCCAGCGGTTTGCCCATCTCGAGGGTCATCAGCAGCGCGAGGTCTTCGCGGCGGGAGATGATGATCTCGTAGGCGCGGCGCAGGATCTCGCCGCGTTCGCGCGGCGGGTGCGAGGCCCAGTCGGCCTGGGCGTCGTGGGCGGCGGCCAGGGCGGCCAGGGCGTCGTCGGGGGAGGCGTCGGCGACCTGGCACAGGGTGGTGCCGGTGGCGGGGTCTTCGACGTCGAAGGTGCGGGCGCCGGTGGCGTCGCGCCACTTGCCGCCGATGAGCAGTTGCTTGGGGGCGGCCTCGACGACGGTCGCCTCGCGGGGGTGCGTTGGGGTGGTGGTCATCGCTGAGCGGACCCTCCTGGGTGTCGACGGTTCCTCGATTGCCAACCTAGACCGCTTCGGTGGTGGACACCGGGTGTTGCTGATGGTTGCATGACTGCCTAGATTGTCAACAATCCTACATTCCGCACGCTTGGAGTCGATCATGACGGAGCTCTCCCCGGCGCTCAAGCAGGCGACCCCGGTGCTGGCCGCGCGCGGCGAAGGGGTCTACCTCTACGACACCGACGACCGCCCGTACCTGGACTTCACCGCCGGCATCGGCGTCACCAGCACCGGACACTGCCACCCGCGCGTGGTCGAGGCCGCCCAACGCCAGGTGGGCACCCTCATCCACGGCCAGTACACGACCGTGATGCACCAGCCGCTGCTGGCGCTGACCGAACGCCTCGGCGACGTCCTCCCGCAGGGGCTGGACCGGGTGTTCTACGTCAACTCCGGTAGTGAAGCGGTCGAAGCCTCGGTTCGGTTGGCGCGACACGCCACCGGACGGGCCAACATCATCGCCTTCCAGGGTGGTTTTCACGGACGCACGATGGGCGCGGCCGCGCTGACCACCTCCGGGGTGAAGGTGCGCGCCGGCATCGGGCCGATGATGGGCGGGGTCGTGTTCTCCCCGTTCCCCGAGGCCTACCGGTGGCGCTGCACCGCGGAGGAGGCCGTGTCGCGGGCGCTGGCCGAGTTCGACCAGCTGCTGCTGACCCAGACCAGCCCGCGCGACACCGCCGCGATCATCGTCGAGCCCGTGCTCGGCGAAGGCGGCTACATCCCCGCGCCCCCGGAGTTCCTGGCCGGGCTGCGCGAACGCGCCGACGCCCACGGCATCCTGCTCATCGTCGACGAGGTGCAGACCGGCGTCGGGCGCACCGGACGGTTCTGGGGCCACGACCACGCCGGTATCCGCCCCGACATCCTCATCACCGCCAAGGGCCTGGCCAGCGGATTCCCGATCTCGGCCATCGCCGCGAGCGAGGAGCTGATGAGCAAGGCCTGGCCGGGATCGCAAGGCGGCACCTACGGCGGCAACGCGGTGGCCGCGGCCGCGGCCCTGGCCACCCTCGACGTGGTGGAGCAGGAAGGTCTGGTCGCCAACGCCGCCGAGCAGGGCGCGCGGCTGGCCGAAGGACTGCGCAAGGTCGCCGCCGACCACCCCGTCATCGGCGACGTGCGCGGCCTGGGGCTGATGCTCGGCAACGAGTTCACCACCCCGGAGGGCGCACCGGACGCGGCCACCGCGGCCCGGGCGCACGCCCAGGCCGCCGAAGCCGGGCTGCTGCTGCTGACCTGCGGCCCGCACGGCAACGTGGTGCGCATGATCCCGCCGCTGGTGGTCACCGGCGAGCAGGTCGACGCCGCGCTGGAGCGGTGGTCCACCGCGGTGCGGGCGGCCGTGGCAAGCTAGGAGATGCGCCGCTGGTGGCGGGTGTGAGATCTCGCTCGCTCCCGCCACCAGCACAAACCCGCAATCTCGGATCACTGTTCGATAGCGGCGGCCACCTGCGCGACGTGCTTCTGCGATGCTGCACGCCACACAGCGGCGCGTGCGGGACGCGTCGCCATCAACCGACGCAGGTGTGAGCATGAGCGACTGGTCGGCGGGCGGACCGCCGAGGCGAAGGCCGCCGCAGGGCGGCGACGACCGCTACGACTACTACCGCGGCGGCAGGCCCCCGCAAGGACGGCAACCGCAGGGACGGCGCCCCGCGCCGCCACCGCCACCCGGGCGGCCCCCGCAGGGGCGACGGACCGGGCCACCCCCGCCGCGGCGGCGCCGCCCCAACTGGGGCAAGCGCATCGGCATCGCGCTGCTGGTGGTCGTGATGCTGCTGGGTGCGCTGGTGTTCTACTTCGACAGCATGCTGCAGCGCACCGCCGCCCTGGAGTTCGAAGGCCAGGCCGCCGACTCGGCGGGCAGCAACTGGCTGCTGGTGGGCTCGGACTCCCGCGAAGGTCTCGACGAGGCCCAGCGCGAGGAGCTCTCCGCCGGTGACGCCGGCGGGCGGCGCACCGACTCGATGATGATCGTGCACATCCCCTCCGGCGGCGGCCAGCCCGCGCTGATCAGCCTGCCCCGCGACTCCTACGTCGCCATCCCCGGGCACGGCAAGACGAAGCTGAACTCGGCGTTCTCCTTCGGCGGGCCGCAACTGCTGGCCCAGACCATCGAGCAGAACACCGGCGTGCACATCGATCACTACGCCGAGATCGGTTTCGGCGGGTTCGCCGACCTCGTCGACGCCGTCGGCGGTGTGGACATCTGCCTGGACAAGCCCATGGACGACAACATGGCCAACGTCCACCTGCCGCAGGGCTGCCAGGAACTCGACGGGCCGCAGGCGCTGGGCTTCGTGCGCGCCCGCTACTCCCTCGACGGCGGCGACCTCGAACGCGCCGAGAACCAGCGCAAGCTGCTCGGTGCCCTGGTCGACAAGGGCACCAGCCCGGCCACGCTGATCAACCCGTTCCGGCTGTTCCCGCTGGCCTCCGGCGCCAGCAAGACGTTCCTGGTCAACGACTCCGACCACATCTGGCACCTGATGTCGCTGGCGCTGGCGATGGGCGATGTCAGCGGCGGTCAGGGCGTCACGACCCAGGTGCCCTTCGGGCGCTTCGGCCGCGACTCCGACGGCGGTTCGGTCATCGTGTGGGACAAGGACAAGGCCAGCCGCCTGTTCGAGGCCATCACCAACGACCAGCCCATCCCGCAGGACCTGCTCGAGCAGTAGGACCGGGCTCACGAACGAGAGCGGGCCACCCCCGAAGTGCCGGGGGTGGCCCGCTCTCGTCGTCGGTGTCAGCCCGCGAAGGCGAGCAGCTGGTTGAAGTCGCCGTTGAAGGCGTCCTGACCGCCCGGCATCGGACCGACGTCACCGTGCTGCCAGATCGTGTGATACCACCAGCCCGCCGGCAGCGGCCCGATCTCCGGGGCGTAGCGGGCGATCCACAGCGGGTTGTTCACCGCGAAGTCCGGGTTGCCGCCGGTGCACTGGTTCCACCACGACGCCGTCGTGTAGATCATCGGGAACCGGCCGGTGCGCGCCAGGTAGGTGCTGGAGAAATCCGCGATCCAGTGCGACATCGCCACCGGGTCCAGCCCGAAGCACGTGTCGCCGTAGGGGTTGTGCTCGATGTCGAGCACCCCGGGCAAGGTGCCGGTGCCCGGGGCCCAGCCGCCGCCGTTGTCGACGAAGAAGTGCGCCTGGGCAGCGCCGGTCGACCGGTCCGGCAACGCGAAGTGGTAGGCCCCGCGCACCATGCCGACCGCGGCCGCGCCCTGCACCTGACCGGCGAAGGAATCCGAGCGGAACCCGGTTCCCTCGGTGGCCTTGACGTAGGCGAACCGCGCCCCGTCGGCCCACGCCCGCCCCCAGTCGACCTGCGGCTGGTGCCCGCTGACATCGGTGCCCGCGACCGAACCGGCCGGGATCTGCGCCGGGGCGCGCTCACCCGGGCCCGCGCTGTAGCCCATCCACGCGCCCTGCGGGTCGTGCGGGTCCACCCGCGGCTCGGCGTGGGCGGGCACGGCCACGCCGGACAGGGCGGCCACCGCGGCCAGTAACACCACGGCGGCGCGGCGGCGCGGGGCGCTGCGGGAACGACCGGGGCGTCGGAACATGGGCGGCCTCCTCACGTCAACACCGACCGGCCCGGATCACGGGGAAGGCGGTGCGGTGCGTACGAAAACGGGGTCGGACGAGCACGGGACGCGCGGGTGATCTTGCGCGCGCAAGGAGGGTAACCCGACGTCAGCGCCCCTGCCGGTTAACGACGCGCCGGTGTTTCGTATTCGCCGCTGCGCTGCCGGGCCGGGTCCGTCCACAGTGTGTCCACTGTGTCCCCGAATTGGAGTTCTCGGCGCTCCTGCGGTAGCTGTGTGGCCATGGCACAGCACTACGGCGGCCGGGGCGGACCCCGCCGCAGCTCCACCCGCGCCACCACCCAGCAGCGCGACCCCGCACGCCACCGCGGCGACGGCGACCGGCTGCGCCAGGAACTGCGCGGCATGCACGGCAGCGGCTACGGCCGCTACAAGTCCCTCACCGGCAGCTGGCGCTTCGACGACTTCACCCTGCAGATCCAGCGCGTCCAGCCCGACCCCTACGCCCCGGCCAGCCGCGTGCAGGTCACCGTCGACGCCACCACCGCCGCACTGCCCACCCACCTGTGGGACACCCCCGTGCGCGCCCGCGCCCTGGCCGGATACCTCGCCCGCGCCCTGGACCGCGAACTCGCCGACAGCCGCCTGCGCATCGACGCCGGCGGCCAGGAGGTCCTCGACCGCAGCTCGTGCCAGATCCACTACGGCGCCGTGCAGGTGCGCCTGGGCATCGACCTGCCCGGGCGCGGACGCAGCATCGACGGCCACGCCGCCGCCCACACCCTCTGCAGCCAGTTGCCCGACGTCGTCGACGCCGCCCTGCGCTGGGCCGTGGCCGACCAGCAGGCCGCCGAGGACTTCGTGCGCACCGTCGTCGACACCGACGCCCTGCGCCGCGCCCTGCCCGGCCTCGGGCTGGTGGCCTTCGTCGCCGACGGGGCGATGCCGGCCCGCCGCAGCGGCGTCGACGACCGCCCCCTGGTCGACGGGGTGCCGTTCCGCTCCCCGGAGTCGATGCGCGTGAGCATCGAGCTGCCGCATCGCGGGCGGGTCACCGGCATGGGCGTGCCCGAAGGCATCACCCTGATCGTCGGCGGCGGGTTCCACGGCAAATCCACCCTGCTGCGCGCCCTGGAACAGGGCGTCTACGACCACGTGCCCGGTGACGGCCGCGAACTGGTCGTGGCCCGCACCGACACCGCGAAGGTCCGCGCCGAGGACGGCAGGCGGGTGCACCGCGTCGACGTCAGCCCGTTCGTCTCGCACCTGCCCACCGGCGCCGACACCCGCGACTTCTCCACCGACAACGCCTCGGGTTCGACCTCGCAGGCCGCGTCCATCACCGAAGCCGTCGAAGCCGGCGCCCGGGTGCTGCTGGTCGACGAGGACACCGCCGCGACGAACCTGATGATCCGCGACGCCCGCATGCAGGAGCTGGTGGCCAAGGACGCCGAACCGCTGACCCCGTTCGTCGACCTCATCCGCCCCCTGCACACCACCCACGGCGTCTCCACCGTGCTGGTCATGGGCGGTTCCGGCGACTACATGGACGTCGCCGACCAGGTGCTGATGCTCGACGCCTACCACGCCCACGACGTCACCGACCAGGCCCGGGCGCTGGCGCAGGACCGGCCCACCGGGCGACGCAGCGAAGCCGACGGGTACCCGCCGCTGCGCCACCGGGTCGTGCAGCCACGCTCCATCCCCACCGAGCGGCCCAAGATCCGCGCGCGCGGGACCGACGCCCTCACCCTGGGCGAGTCGACCATCGAGCTGCGCGGGGTGGAGCAGATCGCCGACGCCTCCCAGGTCACCGGCATCGGCCTGGCCCTGGTGAGCCTCGCCCGCCGGGGGCGCTTCGACGGCCGCGAGGAGCTCGCCGAGGTGCTGCGCGGCTGGGCCGCCGACGTCACCGACCGCGGGGTGGCGGCCGTCGACGAGCGCTTCGTCGGTGACTTCGCCGTGCCCCGGCCGCTGGAGGTCGCCGCGGCCCTCAACCGGCTGCGCGTGCTGGAGGTGTCGGACCTGCGGCCCTGACCGGTTTCCGAGGTCCTCCTGGCGGGCACCCCTGGGGCCCACCAGGAGGACCTCGATGCCGCGCATGCGTTCCCGGCCGCCACCGGCCACCGGCTACACCGACCGCGCCCACGCCGGCCACGTCCTGGCCGACCACCTGGGCGGCCTGGACCTCGCCGACCCCGTCGTGTTCGGCCTGGCCCGCGGCGGCGTGCCGGTCGCGGCCGAGGTCGCCCGGGCTCTCGGCGCGCCGCTGCGGGTGTGCGTGGCCCGCAAGATCGGTGCACCCGGCCAACCCGAACTCGCCCTCGGCGCGGTCACCGCCCACGGACCGCCGCGCTACGACCACGCCTTGCTGCGCTCGTTCGGCCTCACCCCCTCCGACCTGGCCGATGCCTGCGAGCGGGAGCGGGCCGAGGCGGCCCGCCGCGAGCACCGCTACCACGCCCTGCCGCCCGAGCTCACCGGTCGGGAGGCGCTGCTGGTCGACGACGGGCTGGCCACCGGCGCCACCGCCCGCGCCGCGCTGGGCATGCTCGCCCGAGCCCGGCCGCGGCGCCTGGTGCTGGCCGTGCCGGTGGGCGCGCCCGACTCGGTGCGGGCGCTGCGCGGGCTGGCCGATGCGGTGGTGTGCGTGCTGCAACCCGTCGGGTTCGCCGCCGTCGGCCAGTACTACCGCGACTTCGCCGCCACCACCGATGCGGAGATCACCGCGCTGCTCGACGAGCTCGGAACCGGTTGAGGCGGTCACCGTGCGCGCCCGCACAACCCCCGTGGGTGATCTTGGCTGGTGAGGCGGCACCGGCTCGCAGGGCGCCGGATAAGGCTTGCGCAACGCCTTCACCACCGCCCGAGCGGACGCGCTAACCTCTTGCGCACCTGCTCCTGTGCTGCGACGAACCCGCGATCCGGACAACCCAGGTCGGATCGGGCGGGGGACGTGGCGGTCGGGGTGGAGTTGGTACTGGATTCGGGTTGATTGGTTCGCTATGACTGCCGCTGGACATTCCGACCACTCGTCGTCACAGGCGGGCAAGCACGGCCCGCCCGCCCGCCGCACGCGCGGTGAGGAAGGGGGAGGCGACTCGGGCTACTCCTCGGAGGTCGCCCGGCAGGTCGGCGAAGCGACCGTGGCGCTGGGCGAGCGGCTGCGCGACCCGGGCGTGGCCCACAGCGTCGAGGAGATCGAGAAGGTGATGCGCGGCTTCTCGCTGACCGTGGAGGGCATGTCCGGTGGCCTGTCGGGGGTCACCGAGTGGCTGCGCGCCGCCGGGCACGTGGGCCCGCTGTCGGGGCACGCCAGCGTCATGTCCGAACGGCTCTCCCACATCGGCAAGGAGCTGTCGCGACTGGCCGATGCGATCGAGCAGGCGCAGAAGCGCGCCAGCTGAATCCGC
This sequence comes from Saccharopolyspora ipomoeae, assembly GCF_029952525.1. Lineage (GTDB taxonomy): Bacteria > Actinomycetota > Actinomycetes > Mycobacteriales > Pseudonocardiaceae > Saccharopolyspora > Saccharopolyspora ipomoeae. The sequence continues at coordinate 333,062 of NZ_JASAOF010000002.1, read as the reverse complement.
CCCCGCCCCGCGCCGGGGTCGAATCGGGCGTCGTGCCACAATGATCACGCGCGCGACGGCACCGGTTGTTGCGGGGTGCGGCGGGGGAAGCGTTGCGCGCGCAGGGGTTTGGTGACGGCACCACCGCGTGGTGGCCTCCCGGCGAGAGTGCCGGTGGAGGCCGCCACCGGTTGTGGTGAGGCGGTGCGATCGTCTCCCGGTGCCCGAGTGCGCGGCGTGTGGAGGTGGCCCGGTTGGATCGCGGCGGTGCGGGAGATTCCTCTGCCGCCTTCGACTCGCTGTTCCGCGACGTGCTGGCCGGCTCAGGTGATTCGGCCGCCCCGTCGGCGACGCTGTCGGCGCTGCTGGACGACCAGGCCCACGAGGTGGTGTCCAAGGCCGTGCGCGCCACCGTCGAGTGGGGATCGCGGGAGCTCGACAGCACCCACCTGCTGTGGGCGGTCACGCGCGTGGAGGCCACCGCCGAGCTGCTGACCTCCTCCGGGGTGCGGGTCGCCGAGCTGGCCGAGGCGGTGCGCTCGGCGGTCATCGCCGTGCAGGAACCGCTGCTGCAGGGCCAGCCGGTGCTCTCCCCGGCGGCCCGCCGCGCGCTGCTGGGCGCCTACCGGCAGGCGTTGGCCGAAGGCGCGGATGTAGTCGGGGCCCGTCACGTCGTGCTGGGGTTGGCCGCGGACGCCGACTCGGTGGCCGGGCGGGCGCTGGCGCGTGCCATCGAGCTCGGTGAGGGCGGTGACGGGCGCGGGGTGCTGAGCCTGACGCCGCGGCTGGACGAGTTCGGGATGGACCTGACCGAGCTGGCCCGGGCGGGCAAGCTCGACCCCGTCGTGGGTCGTGACGAGGAGATCGAGCAGGCCATCGAGGTCCTCGGGCGGCGCGCGAAGAACAACCCCGTGTTCGTGGGTGATCCCGGCGTCGGCAAGACCGCGATCGTGGAGGGCCTGGCGCGGCGCATCGTGGCCGGGGAGGTGCCGTGGTCGCTGGCCGACCTGCGGGTGGTCTCGCTGGACCTGGCCGGGATGGTGGCCGGGGCGAAGTACCGCGGCGAGTTCGAGTCGCGGTTCCGCGACGTGCTCACCGAGATCCGCGCCCACCGCGACTCGGTGCTGGTGTTCATCGACGAGCTGCACGCCATCGTCGGCGCCGGAGCCGGTGAGGGGTCGATGGACGCCGGCACGATGCTCAAACCCGCTCTGGCGCGCGGCGAAGTGCGGCTGCTCGGTGCCACCACGGTGGAGGAGTACCGCAAGCACATCGAGAAGGATCCCGCGCTGGAGCGGCGTTTCGCGCCGATCACCGTCGACGAGCCCGGCGTCGCCGAGACCGTGATCGTGCTGCGCGGGCTGGCCGAGCGCTACCAGCGCCACCACCGGGTGCGCATCGACGAGGCGGCGCTGCAGGCCGCCGCCGAGCTCTCGCACCGCTACATCACCGACCGGTTCCTGCCCGACAAGGCCGTGGACCTGCTCGACCAGGCCTGCAGCCGGGTGCGGTTGCGCCGCGGCGGGCAGGTGCGTTCGGCGGCGGTGTTCGAGCCGACCGTGGTCGCCGATGACGTGGCCGACGTGGTGGCCACCCGCACCGGCATCCCGGTCTCGGACCTGACCGCCGCCGAGGCCCAGCGGCTGGTGGAGCTGGAGGACCAGCTGCGCGAGAGCGTGGTGGGTCAGGACGAGGCGGTGTCGGTGGTGGCCGAGGCGGTGCGCCGGGCCCGGGTGGGGCTGGCCGATCCGCAGCGCCCGATCGGCAACTTCTTGTTCCTGGGCCCCACCGGTGTCGGCAAGACCGAACTGGCCCGCGCCCTGGCCCAAGCGCTGTTCGGTGACACCGAGCGGGTGCTGCGCCTGGACATGGGCGAGTTCCAGGAGAAGCACTCGGTGTCGCGGCTCGTCGGTGCCCCGCCCGGCTACGTCGGCTACGGGGAGACCTCGGGTCAGCTGTCCGAGCGGGTGCGGCGCCAGCCGTATTCGGTGGTGCTGTTCGACGAGGTCGAAAAGGCCCATCCGGATGTGTTCAACACGTTGCTGCAGGTCCTCGACGCCGGCCGGTTGACCGATTCGCAGGGGCGGCTGGTCGACTTCCGCAACGTCGTGATCATCATGACCTCCAACCTCGGTGCCGAGCGGATCCTGGCCGCCGGTGCCGAGCGCACCGCTTCCGAGGAGGTGGTGGGTGAGGAGTTGCGGGCGTTCTTCCGCCCGGAGTTCCTCAACCGCATCGACGACGTCGTGATCTTCCGGCCCCTGGGGGCGGTGCAGCTGCGCCGCATCGCCGCGCTGCTGCTGGAGCGCACCCGCTCCCAGCTGGGCGAGAAGGGCATGCGGCTGTCGGTGACCGATGCGGGACTGGACTGGCTGGTCGAACGCGGCCACCAACCCGAGTTCGGCGCGCGGCCGCTGCGGCGGGTGATCTCCCGCGAGCTCGACAACCGCCTGGCCCGGCTCGTGCTCTCCGGCCAGGCCGGTGCCGGTGATGAGATCACCGTCGATGCCGATGGCAGCGGGCTGGTGCTGTCGGTGGGCCAGGTGTGGCGGCCGGTGTCGGGCGGCAAGCACGCCGCGGGAGGCGAGAACTCGCCACTTCCCGCCCCGCGCACCAGTGCGTTCGGGTGATCGTCTTCCCAGACGGGTTCGATCTTGGCATGGTGGGCTCTTGATCGTTTCCGGGTGCGGACAGGCGGTGGGGCAGTGCGGCTGGGTTGGTTGAGCGTGGCGGCCGGTGCGGTGACGGTGTGGGGCATGCTCGCCCAGCCCCGCGCCACCGGCGGGCATCCCTACGTGGCGATGCGCGATCTGGCCTACGCGCCCCGGATCGGCAATGCGCACCGCATGGACCTGTACTTACCGGCCGAAGCGGCCGGGCCGGTGCCGGTGGTGCTGTGGTCGGCCGGATCGGCCTGGCGCGCCGACAACGGCACCACCGGCGGTGAACGCGTCGCCCGCGCCTTGTGCGCCCGCGGCTACGCCGTGGCGGCGGTGGCGGTGCGGTCGAGCACCCAGGGCCGGTTCCCCGCCCAGGTGCACGACGGCAAGGCCGCGGTGCGGTGGCTGCGGGCCCACGCCACCCGCTACGGCCTCGACGGTGCGCGGATCGCGGTGATGGGCAACTCCTCCGGCGGGTGGCTGGCCAGCATGCTCGGCGCCACCGCCGGGGTGGTGGGCATGGAGGGCGATCTGGGGCCCACGTCGGTCTCCAGCGAGGTCCAGGCCGTGGTGGATCTGTACGGGCCGACGGATTTCCTGAGCATGGACGCCCACATGCCCGACGGGGCGATCGAGCGGTTCAACGCGCTCACGGGTGGCACCCGGGGTCATGACGACGCGGTCTCGCCGGAGTCGCGGTTGATCGGCGCGGAGATCCAGACGGTGCCCGAGCGGGTCGCCGAGGCCGACCCGTGCCGGTGGGTGCGGCGCGGGTGCCCGCCGTGGCTGATCCTGCACGGTACCGACGACCCCCTGGTGCCGTTCCACCAGAGCAGGTTGTTGTTCGACGCCTTGAGCGAGGCGGGGGTGCCCGCGACGTTGTACGAGATGCGGGGGCGGGTGCACGAGCACGACTACCTCGACGAGACCCGCGATTTCACGCCCCGCCGGGTCCACCACACCGGTGGTGGTGGCACCACCGGTCAGGCGCCCGCGACGTGGACTCTCGTCGCTGATTTCCTCGACACCGCCCTCCACTAACCCCCGAACTTCACACGAAAGTGTTGTTGCTTGTTGTGGGGCGACACGGCTCCTACGGTGGTGGTGCAGTCCCCTCCCGGTCGTCACGCACGCGCCGCCTGTGCGATCTCCCCAGCGCACGGCGGGTTTCGCGCAGTGCGGGCCACCGGGGGACCCGTCTGTTCGCCGACCACGAAGGGGGTAGCGTGATCGTCTCCCGATCCATGCCCGCCGGGACCAGCCACGGCGAAGGCGAGATCGTCTCACCGCGGGCCGCCGCCGAGGCGCGCTTCGGTGCCGGCGCCCGGTCGGCTTCGGCGTTACGGGTGCGCGTGCAATGGCCCGAACGCGGCGTGGTGATGGTCTCGGTCGGTGGCGAGATCGACATGGCCAGCCTGCCGCGCATCACCGAGATCCTGCGCCAGCGCCTGACCGCCGCCCGCCTGCACACCGCGATCCTGGACCTCTCCCAGGTCGGCTTCGCCAGCAGCGCCGTGCTGGAACTGCTGATGCTGGCCCACCACGCCGCCGGGCGCCGCGAGGCCCGCCTGCTGGTGGTGCCCGGCACCGGACGCGTGCGGCGCGTGCTGGAGCTGACCGGACTGTCGGGGCTGTTCGAGCAGACCGGCGACCTCGACGAGGCCCTGGCCCGCGCCCGGCGGTGAACGTCGGTGCCGCCTGGCAGGATCAGCCGGTGTGAACACCTACGTAGCGCTGCTGCGCGCGGTGAACCTCGGTAGCCGCGGGCGGCTGCCGATGGCCCGCCTGCGCGAGATCATCACCGGTCTGGGCTGGGGCGAGGTGCGCACGTACCTGCAGTCGGGCAACGCCGTGTTCACCAGCGCCGCCGCCGATGCGGCGGAGGTGGCCGAGGCGCTGCGGGGCGCGTTGCGCGGTGACGGCCTCGACACCGAGGTCATGATCCGCACCGGGCAGCAGCTCGCCGAGCTCGGCGCGGCCGGGCATCCCTTCGCCGCCGACGACAGCGACCCCACCCACCTGCAGGTCGCGTTCCCGCTCGCACCGGTGGCGGTCGAGACCGTGGCGGCCATGCCGATCCCCGCCCGCGAACGGGCCCAGCGCTGGGACGGCGAGATCGCGCTGCACTACCCGGACGGGGTGGGGCGTTCGAAGCTGACCACCGCGCACCTGCAACGCCACCTCGGCACGCCGGTGACGTGCCGGAACTGGCGGACCGTGGCCGCGCTCGCCGAGTGGTGCGCATAAATTCACGCGCGCCCGGCCGGGGGATGCCGGTAGCATCGCGGACGTCCTGCCGCCGCCGAGAGAGGTGCCCGTTGCTCATCTGAGGTTTGCCCTTGTGAGACCACGCCGCACGCGCGCACCCATCCCGGGGTTCGGGGTGGTGGTTGCCGGTGGGCGTGGCAGGCGAGCCTTCGATGACCCGCACCACCCCGACCGGCGCGTTCGCGCGCGGTTCCTCAAGTGCTCGCCTGGCCCGAATCGACCGCACGGCGAAGGCGAGAGCACTCATGTCCTCTTCGGTGATCTGCACCGACGTAGCGCACACCTGGCCTGATGGCAGCAGCGCGTTCACCGGTCTCACCGTCACGTTCCCGGCCGGTGTGACCGGCCTGATCGGCGCCAACGGCAGCGGGAAGACCACCCTGCTGCGGTTGCTGGCCGCAACCCTGCACCCCACGCGCGGCAGCATCAGCGTCCCGGGCCCGGTGGCGGTGCTGCCGCAGAACCTCACCACCCGCACCCAGGCGCGCGTCGCGCAAGTGCTGGGCATCGAGCAGACCCTGGCCGCGCTGGCGGCGGTGGAAAGCGGTGAGGTCACCCCGCAGCACCTGGAGACGATCGGGCAGGACTGGGACGTCGAGCAGCGCGCTCATGCCCTGCTGGCCGACCTCGGCCTCGACGGCCTGCCCCTGGACACCGAAGTCGGGACGCTCTCCGGCGGGCAGACGGTGCTGCTGCACCTGGCCGCGCTGCTGCTCGCCCGGCCCGGGGTGCTGCTGCTCGACGAACCCACCAACAACCTCGACCAGCCGGCCCGCGAGCGGGTCGTGCACGCGCTCGCCGGGTGGCGGCACGGGGTGTGCGTCGTGGTCTCCCACGACCGCGACCTGCTGGAAGGCGTGGACCGCATCGCCGAGCTGCACCAGGGCCGCATCACCGTCCACGGCGGCGGTTTCAGCTCCTACGAGCAGGCCCTGGCCACCCAGCAGGCCGCCGCGCAGCAGGCGTTGCGCACCGCCGAGGCCGATGAGCGCCGCCAGCAACGCGACCTGACCCAGGCGCAGCAGAGCGTCGCCAAGCGGCGGAAGCAAGGAGCGCGGTCGGCGGAGAACATGCCCAAGATCCTCGCCGGGGCCCGGCGCCGCGCCGCCCAGGAATCGGCGGGCAAGCTCACCGGGATCGCCCAGCAGCGCCTGGCCGCGGCCCGCGATGCCCGCCGCGAGGCCGAGGCGGCGGTGCGCGAGGACGACCCGGCGATCCGCCTGGACCTGCCGGCCACGGCGGTGCCCGCGGGTCGCGGGGTGGCGCGGCTGCGGGAGGTGGTGCTGCCCCACACCGGGGCGCGGGTGGATCTCGACGTGCACGGCCCGCAGCGGGTGGCGCTGCTGGGTGACAACGGCACCGGCAAGACCACGCTGCTGCGGGTGCTGGCCGGTGACCTCGACCCCGAGCAGGGGGTGGTGGAGGTGCCGGTGCCGGTGCGGTTGCTGCCGCAACGCCTCGACGTCCTCGACCCCGGGCTCAGCGTGGCGGGCAACGTGGCGGCCGCGGCACCGGGGTTGAGCGCCAACCAGGTGCGGGCCGGGCTGGCGCGGCTGGGTTTTCCCGGCCGCCGCGCCGACCAGGACGCGGGCAGCCTGTCGGGCGGGGAGGCGTTGCGGGCGAGCCTGGCGGTGGTGCTGCTGGCCGAACCCGCCCCGCAACTGCTCATGCTCGACGAGCCGACCAACAACCTCGACCTCGACAGCATCGGTCATCTCGCGGCCGCGCTGCGGGCCTACCGGGGCGCGCTGGTGGTGGTCTCCCACGACCACCGGTTCCTCACCGACATCCGGCCCACCCGGTGGATGCGGCTGAGCGAGACCCTGTCCGACGTGGACGGTTAGGAGCCGGTCCAGGTGTGCGGGGTCTTGGAGATGAACGCCCGCACACCGCGGTGGAAGTCGTCGCTGCCGAACACGGTGCGCACCAGGTCGTCCCCGTCGGGCATGCCGGCCAGGCGCAGGCGGCGGATGGCCTCCTTGCTCGCCCACATCGTCAGCGGCGCGTGGGCCACCAGCCGGTCGGTCACCGAGGCCACCACCGCGTCGAGCTCGTCGAGACCGCAGAGCTCGTGGACGAATCCCGCGTCGTGGCCCTGCTCGGCGGTGAGCATCCGGGCGCGCAGCAGGACGTCCTTGGCGCGGGAAGGACCGAGGTGGAACACCAGCATCGAGGCGGTGTTCATCGCCAGGCAGTTGCCCAGGGTGCGGGCCACCGGCACGCCGAAGCGGGCCGTGGTGGTGGCCACCCGCAGGTCGCAGGCCGCGGCGATGGCCAGGCCCGCACCGACGCAGTAGCCGGAGATCGCCGCCACCGTGGGCACGGTGCACGCTTCCAGACGCCCGAAGACCGCTTCCATCCGCCGTTCGTAGGCCACACCGTCCTCGCCGCTGGTGAACTCGGTGAACTGGGCGATGTCGGTGCCGGCCACGAACGCCTCGGTGCCGGCCCCGCGCAGCACCACCACCCGGATACCGGGGTCGGCCTCGGCGCGGTCGATCGCGGCGACCAGCCCGTCGTACATGGTCCAGCTCATGGCGTTGCGCTGGGCGGGGCGGTTGAACGTCACCCGCAGCACGGGGCCGTCGGCGTCGACCAGCAGTTCATCGGACATCGGCGTGTTCCTTCCTTCCCGCCCGGCGGCGGGCCAGCAGGGGAGTGATGAGCGCGGCCGCGGCGATCAGCAGGATCACCACAGCGATCGGGCGGGTGGCCAGCAGCGCCATGTCGCCGTCGAAGATCGCCGAGGACTGCACCAGCGCCTTCTCCAGCAGACCCCCGATGACCACGCCCACCACCAGCGGCGCCATCGGCAGGTCGAGGCGCTTCATGCCGTAGCCGACGAGGCCGAACACCGCGACCAGCACCACCGAGAACACGTTGTTGTCGATGGCGAAGGCGCCGACGAAGCTGGTCATCAGGATCAGCGGGTACAGCAGCCCGTAGGGCACCCGCAGCAGCTGCGCGAACACCGGCGCGAGCGGCAGGTTGAGCACCAGCAGGATGACGTTGCCGATGAAGAACGACACCAGCAAGCCCCACACCAGGTCGGGTTGCTCGGTGAACAGCAACGGCCCCGGCTGGATCCCGTAGACGGTCAGCGCACCGAGCAGGACGGCGGTGGTGGCGCCGCCGGGGATGCCCAGCGTCAGGGTGGGGATGAAGTTGGCGTTGGCGGCGGCGTTGTTGGCGCTCTCGGGTGCGGCCACGCCCTGGATGGCGCCGTGCCCGAACTGCTCGCGGTTGCGCGAGACGCGCTTCTCCAACCCGTAGGCCAGGAACGAGGCCAGGGTCGATCCGGCGCCGGGCAGGGTTCCCAGCGCGAACCCGACGAGGCTGCCGCGCCCGATCGCCCCCGCCGAATCCCGCACGTCCTCGCGCCGGATGACCAAATCGCGGAAGCTCGCGCGGATCGGGCGCACCGCACCCACCCGGATCTGGTGCAGCACCTCGCCCACGGCGAACAAGCCGATGACGACCTCCACGTAGGGGATGCCCGAGAGCAGGTTGATGCTGCCGAAGGTGTAGCGGGCCTGCCCGGTTCCGGCGTCGATGCCCACGCACGCGATCAGCACCCCCACAGCGGCCATCGCCGCGGCCCGCGCCGTGGAACCGGTCGAGAGCACCACCATCGTCACCAGCGCCAGCACCATCACCGCGAGGTTCTCCGGCGGCCCGAACCGCAACGCCACCTGCGCGATCGGCGGCGCCAGCGCCGCCAGCAGGACCAGGGAGAACAGGGCCGCGGTGAACGAGCCGATCGCCGCGATCGCCAGCGCCGCACCCGCCCGGCCCTGCCGCGCCATCTGATACCCGTCCAACGTGGTCACCACGCTGGCGGCCTCACCCGGGGTGGACAGCAGGACCGAGGTGATCGTCCCGCCGTACTGGGCGCCGTAGTAGATGCCGGCGAGCAGGATCAGGGCGGTGACGGGTTCGACGGTCAACGTCATCGGGATCAGGATCGCCACCCCGGTCGCCGAGCCCATGCCGGGCAGCAGGCCGATCACGGTGCCCAGCACGACCCCGGCCAGGCACCACAGCAGGTTCACCGGTGTGACCGCCGTGGAGATCCCCAGCCACAGGTTGTCCCACATCCTCGCCCACCTCCCTTCCTCTAGATCCCGATCAGCCCGGTCGGCAGCGGCACCGCCAGCAGCACCCCGAAGATCACCCACACCACCGCACCCGCCACCGCCGAGAACACCAGCGACGACAGCAGGTTCCGGCCCTCCAGCCACGTCGAGATCACCAGCACCAGCCCGGCGAACGCCCACACCAGACCCACCACCGGCACCAGGGCCACCGCGGCGACCAGCAGCACCAGCACGCGCCGCAGGATCCAGGCCCGCCGCGCCGGAGTCCGCCCCGCGTCATCGACGCCCGCCTGCTCCGGCTCGGCCTCGGCGGCCGGGTGCCGCAGCTGGGTGGCCGCCAGCACCGCCAGCACCAGCCCGGCGGCCAGCGGCATGAACCCCGGCCCGATGCGGCCCTGCTCCCCGAAAACCCCGTAGACCGGCGCCGAGACCGCCACGGCCGCACCCAGCACCACCAGCGACGTCCACAACCACCGCTGCGCGCTCATCGCGCCACCACCCCGGAGATCTCCTGCTGCGCGCGGGCGAGGTAGGCGGCGAAATCGGCACCGAAGGCCGGACGGGCTTGCAGGAACTCCGAGGCCACGTAGTCGCGGTAGGCCTGCGAGTCGGCGAAGCGGCGCGCCGCGCCGATCCAGAACTCCCGCGCCGCCGGGTTGAGCCCGCCGGGGGCGATGATCCCGCGGAACTGCGCGAAGACCACCGGCACGCCCTGCTCCACCGACGTCGGAATCCCGGCGAGCTGGGGGTAGGGGTAGCGCTGGTCGGCGAACACGCACAACGCCTTGAGCTGCCCGGCCCGCAGCTGCCCGATGACCTCGCTGGGGTTGAGCGAGGCGAGTTCGACCTGCCCGCCCAGCACCGCGGCCATCGACTCCCCACCGCCCTCGTAGGGCACGGTGTCGATGTCGGCGCCGGTGGTGGCGCGGATCTGGGAGAACACCACCGCATCCGGACCCATCGCCCCGGAGATCGCCGCCAGCACCCGCCGCTGGCGCGCCTGGGCCACCGCCTCGGCACAGCTCGACAGCGGCGAATCGGGGCGGGCCACCAGCAGCGTGAAGTCCTCACCGACCTTCATGATCGGCGTGAACGAGCGGTGCGAGAACGCCACCTCGACCGACGCGGGCAGCGACAGCAGCGACGTTTCGGTGGCCAGCAGGTAGTTCGGGGAACCCGCCTTGCCCACGAGGTAGGAGTAGCCGACCGCGCCCTGCCCGCCTTCGCGGTTGTCGACGCTGAGGCTCAACCCCGGACTCGTGGCCGCCAGCCCGTCGGCCACCGCCCGCCCGGCGATGTCGCTGCCGCCGCCGGCGGCGAAGGGCACCACCATCGTCACCGGACCCACGGGCCGATCGGCCCCGGCCGCGTCCTGCGAAGCGGAACCGGCCGAACACCCGGAGGCCACCAGCACCGCCGCCACGATCACCGTCAACGCACGCATCGCTCCTCCTCGAGCTCGCGTCGCGAGAACTCACCTCACCGGCACACTCCCGCCGCCACCAGCGCGGCGACCTCCTCCTCGCCAAGGCCGAGCTCGGCCAGGACCTGCCCGGTGTGCTCACCGAGCACCGGGCCCGCCGCATCCCGCCGGGCCGGGGTCTGCGACAGCCGCATCGGCGACCCGATCTGACGCACCGCCCCCAGCTCCGAGTGCGGGGCGTCCCAGAAGAACTCCCGCTCGCTCAGGTGGGCATCGGTGAACACCTGAGCGGTCTCGGCGATCGGCGCGCACGGCACCCCCGCCGCCACCAGCACCTCCACGATCCGATCGGTCTCCCACCCGCTCGTGGTCTCCTCGATCGAGGCGATGAGCTCGGCGCGGTGGTGGTAGCGGTCGTAGGACGAGCCGTAACGGGCATCGTCGAGCAACGACTCCAGCCCCAGCGCCCGGCAGAACGCCGGCCACGTCTTGGTCGTGGTCGCCCCGACCGTCACCCACCCGTCCTTGCTGCGAATCGCCTGGTACGGGGCGCTGTTCTGGTGCGCCGACCCGTGCTTGGCACCGGACTCGCCGGTGGCGAAGAACGTCCCGGCCTCCCACACCGCCAACGAGGCACCCGCCTCGAACAACGACACGTCCGCGCACTGCCCCCGCCCGGTGGCCTCCCGCGCCCGCAACCCGGCCATCGCGCTCATCGCCGCGTAGAGCCCGCACACCAGATCGCACACCGGCACCCCGACCTTCACCGGAGCACCCCCCGGCTCACCGGTGATGCTCATCAGCCCGGCCCGCGCCTGGGCCATGATGTCCAGCCCCGGCTGGGCGGCCAGGGGACCGTCCTGACCCCACCCCGACACCGCCACGTACACCAGCCGCGGGAACCGCTCGGCGATCTGATCGGGCCCGAAACCCAAGGCGCGCAACGCCCCCGGCCGCAGGTTCTCGATGAGCACGTCCGCCGTGTCCAGCAGCGAGGCCAGGACCTCCTTGCCCTGCTCGGTCTTGAGGTCCACGGCCAGCGAACGCTTGTTGCGGTTGAGCCGCACGAAGGGGGAGGAGTGCTCGCCCAGGAACGGGCCGGTCTGGCGCACCGGGTCGCCACCGGAGGGGTTCTCCACCTTCACCACGTCGGCACCCAGGTCGGCCAGCTGCATCGCCGCGTACGGGGCTGCCATGAACGCGCCGATCTCCACCACGCGCACACCGGCCAGCGGGGCCGTTTCTGATCGGGCGGTCTCTGAACGGGTTCCCACCTGCCACGCCTCCCACCGTCTCGGGCGATCCGCCGTTTGGGGCGATGGGCGATGACCGTGATCGGCATCACCTGACTTTTGTCTACAGCAGTCAGATCATGGCTGACAAGCTCGGCCACGCAGGTTGCTCCACCCGAGGCAATAGGATCGCGGCCGGAGAGATCGCGCCCAGCGCGAAGGAGAAGACGTGGACACCACCAGCAGCGCCCCGCACATCACCGGGCCACCCAGCCTCGTCGAACTCGCCGCGGCCACCCTGCGGCGCATGATCGTCGGCGGCGACCTGCTCTGCGGTCAGCGCATCGTCGAAAACCGCCTCACCGGCGAACTCGGCATCTCCCGGCCACCCCTGCGCGAAGCGCTGCGCGTGCTCGAACGCGAAGGACTCGTCCGCCAGGTGCCCCGCAAAGGCGTCATCGTCACCCCGCTGACGCTGCACGACATCTACGAGATCTGCACCCTGCGCGCCGAGTTCGAACGCCTGGCCATCCGCCTCGGCGTCCCGGTCACCGACCCCGCCCGCCGCCGGCGCTGCCACCAGGCCCTGCACGCCATGAGCCAAGCCGCCGCGGACGGCGACCGCCCCGCCTACCTGGAGCGGTCCTTCGAGTTCCACGTCTCGATCGTCGGCCTGTCCGGCCACGCCCGCCTCGAAGAGGCCTACCGCTCCCTGCAACTGCAGCTGATGCTGTCGATGGCCCTCAACCGCCGCGCCCGCGAAGAGCACGAGAGCCTCGACGGCGACGTCGCCCGCCACACCCACCTGCTCGAGATCATCGACACCGGCGACCCCCACGCCGTCCTCGACGCCCTGGCCACCCACGGCGACCGCAGCTTCCTCGACGGCATCGAGGACACCGTCGACGGACACACCGACGTCGCGCTGGCCTGGCTGGCCCAGCAGCGCACGACCCAGCAGCGCACGACCGAGTTGGGCACGACCCAGTCGGGCAAGACCAGGAAGGAAACCCCGTGAACGACCCGCTGACCCTCACCGTCGACGGCGCCACACCCCACATCGACCCCGAGGCCTTCATCGCCCCCGGCACCAGCCTCATCGGGCAGCTGAGCATCGCCGCCCGCGCCAGCATCTGGTACGGCGCCGTCCTGCGCGCCGACCAGGAGACCATCACCATCGGCGAGGCCACCAACATCCAGGACGGCACCGTCATCCACGCCGACCCCGGATTCCCCGCCGACATCCACCCCGAGGTCACCGTCGGCCACCGAGCCGTCCTGCACGGCTGCACCGTCGAAACCGGCAGCCTCATCGGCATGGGCTCGGTCGTGCTCAACGGCGCCCGCATCGGCGCCGGATCACTCGTGGCCGCCGGAGCCGTGGTCCTGGAAGGCACCCAGATCCCGCCCGGCTCCCTGGTCGCCGGCACCCCCGGCAAGGTCCGCCGTGAACTCACCGACGACGAACAAGCCGCCCTCAAGCTCTCCGTCGAGCAGTACCTCACCCTCGCCGCCAAGCACCGCAAAGCCCTCTGACACACCCCGGGAGAGCAGAGTGACCAGCGCCTACGACATCGACGTCACCACCGCCGAAGGCACCAGCGTCCCGCTGCGCCACTACGCAGGAACGCTGACCCTCGTCGTCAACGTCGCCAGCAAGTGCGGACTGACCGCGCAGTACGAGGGCCTGGAAGCCCTCCACCGCGAGTTCGCCGACAAGGGCCTGCGCATCGTCGGATTCCCCTGCAACCAGTTCCTCGGCCAGGAACCCGGCACCGACGAGCAGATCCAGGAGTTCTGCCGCCTCACCTACGACGTCACCTTCCCCGTCCTCGGCAAGATCGACGTCAACGGCCCCGAGGCCGCACCCCTGTTCGCGCACCTGCGCGCCGAAGCCCCCGGCGACTGGGGACCCCACCACGGCGAGTTCTACGACAAGATCAGCGCCGTCACCCCGGCCACCGAACCCGGCGACATCGTCTGGAACTTCACCAAGTTCCTCCTCGACGACCAAGGCGAGGTCCTCGCGCGCTACGAACCCCCCACCACCCCCGAAGACATCAAAAAAGACCTCCAACAGCACCTCTGACACCGACCGCCTTGGTCGCGCCGGAAACACCAACCCCACGCGACCAAGGCGACCCACCCAAACCCGAAGAGTCCGGGGGCCGGTGCACTTCCTATGCTGGCCCGGTGAATCCGACGGACATCGTCATTTCCGGCCCGGTGGTGTTCGCCGCACTCGTGTCGTGCGCAGCAGGGGCACTGAGCTTCGCATCGCCGTGTGTGTTCCCGCTCGTACCGGGCTACGTCGCCTATCTCGCGGGTCTAGTGGGTGCTGATTCCCCCGCAGTGACCCCTGCCGAAGCCGAAACCAAGCAACGTGGTCGCTGGCGGATCGCGGGTGCGGCGGCTCTGTTCGTCGCAGGGTTCAGCATCGTGTTCATCGCAGCAACACTCGCCGTCCTGGGCCTGACCGACGCGATCGGCACCAACAGCGCCTGGCTGCAGCGACTGGGCGGGGTCATCACCGTGCTGATGGGTCTGGTGTTCCTCGGCCTCGTCCCGCCGTTGCAACGCGACGTCCGCCTGCACCGCCTGCCACGAAGTCGCGGACTGATCGCCGCACCACTGCTGGGCGGAGTCTTCGGACTCGGATGGACGCCCTGCCTGAGCCCCACCCTCGCAGGCGTGATCTCGCTTGCTGTCGCCACGGATCCGAGCGTCGCGTCTGGCATCCGGGGCGCTGTGCTCATCGGTGCTTACTGCGTGGGGCTCGGCATCCCGTTCGTGCTCATGGCACTCGGCGCACAGTGGGGCATCCGCACCGCCGGGTGGCTACGGCGTCACGGCCGCACGGTGCAACGCACCGGGGGAGCGTTGCTGGTGCTTCTCGGGTTGAGCCTCGTCACGGGCCTGTGGCAAGAACTTCTCTTCCCGCTCCAAACAACGATCAGCACTTTCGAACTACCCCTCTAACCCTCGACTGCGACACCGGGTGAAGTGAACGAATTCCTCGATCTTCGGTGATAGCGCGCTTCTAGTCTTGCGAACGCAATCGCTCAAGATCGACGAGAGGGAGTTCGTGTTGGAATCCGTGCGGCGTGTCTTTGCCATCGGATCGGTTGCCGCCATTGCTGCGGCTGTTCTGTCAGTGATCACTGCCTTGCCCGCGCAAGCCACACCTCAGCAGTGCTACGACCGGATCGCCGTTACCGGCAAGGCGAATCCGACCGTTTGGGATGCGTGCAATCAGCCGGTGGGCCCAGGAGGGAACGAGGAGTGCCTGCGACTGATGCAGGCTGAGGGAATTTGGACCGTGGGACTTGCCCAGGAAGCCTGCACGCTCCGCGGGTAGTCGTCTGAAGCTGTGCGGCGAGCAATTTTGGGACAAGATCGACCAACACGGAACGAACGGGAAATCTGGGGAAGTGCAGAAAACCACTTGGGGTGCGGTGGCGGCCACCGTAGTAGTTTCGATAGTGACCGGTCCGACGTCTACAGCTGCTGCGGACCCAGCGCCGGGGTTTGACTTCGACCCGGTCAAACTTCAAGGCCGTATGGATGACTGCCTCGAATACGCCGTAGACGATGCGTTCCTTCTGATGGGATGGATCAACATCAGCACCGGAGAAACCAGGCAGTGGCGATGCAGCTCGTTGAAACACATGATGTGGGATCCACGACCGTCGGGGCCGCATGATCCATACGTGAACGTTAACGATTTCATGCGCTGTGCTGACCGTGTCGTCAGCTACGGGTTTCCCCGGCCGGGCGATCCAGGGAACACCCGCTACATCCTGCAGTACCACGGTACGGAACGTCGGGGAAATGTCGTGGTCAACAGTGCCACGAGTGATATTGCCACGATCTACACCGAACCGAACAACGACTGGGCGGAGTGTGCGTACTGGGCCCCTGCTGGCGCTAACAGCGCGTCCCAGCGTAGCGACTGGCAAATGACTCTATCCTGATCAGTATGAGGCCAGCGGGAGTGCGGGGGCGGATCGAGGAATTGCGGCGGGAGCAGCAGCGCCTCGCCGAGGCTCACCCTGAGCGGGAGTGGGTGCGGGCGGTGGCGTGGTGGCTGCACGGGTGCGCGCTGCTCGGCTACGGCGACGCCGGGGCCGGCAGCGTCGTGGAGGCCTACCGGCGGGTGCTCGCCGCCGACCGGCCCGGGCAGCAGCGGGGTAGCGGTGCCTGGCAGCGGGGTGCGGTGGAATGCCTGCGGCAGCTGCGCGAACCCCTGCGCGAGGTGGCTGCGGATCCGCAGCGCAACGCCGCACGCGACGACGAGATCGCCGCGCCGGTGTTGCTGCGGATCCCGGCCGCCGTCTTCCTCGGCCGCACCGGCCCGGACACTCATTTCCCCTTGGCGGGTCTCAACGCCGCCGGTGCGCTCGGCGCGCAGGCCATCACCGCCTACGAGGCGCTCACCTTCGTCTGCGCCGCCGGCCACTACGAACCCGACCGGGCACCGATGGACTCGATGCGCGCCCTGCGCACCCGCTACGAAGATCACCCCGCCCAGCGCCCAGCCCTAGAAGCCGAGATCCGCGCTGCGCTCCAGACCTTCGAGATCGGCTAGTCCCGCCGACCGCAGACCACGGTCGCGTCGAGCTCGTCGTTGCGCGACACCCGGACGTGCAGGCCCGCCGCGCGCATGAGACCTGCGGTGCCCTCGGCCTGCTCCTCGGAGGTCTCCACGAGCAGCGCTCCGCCGGGGGACAGCCAACGTGGGGCCTCGGCGATCACCCGCGCCTGGATCGCCAGGCCGTCGGTGCCTCCGTCCAGAGCCCGTCGGGGCTCGTGATCACGAGCCTCCGGAGGCATCAACGCCACCGCGTCGCTGGGCACGTAGGGGGCGTTGGCGGTCATCACCCGCACCGAACCGGCCAGATCGCGGGGGAGAGGGGACAGCAGATCCCCCGTCACGACCTCACCTCCCGGCAGGTTCACCCTCGCGCACGCGGTCGCGCGCTCATCGACGTCGCACGCCCACACCACCGCCTCCGGGCACTCCGCGCGCACGGCCGCGGCCACCGCACCCGACCCGCAGCACACGTCCACCACCACAGCACCCGAAACCACGTGCTCGACAGCGAGTTCGACGAGGTGCTCGGTGCGCCGCCGCGGCACGAACACCCCCGGCGCCACCGCGATCCGCAACCCCCGGAACCACGCCCACCCCAACACCTGCTCCAACGGCAACCCCGACACCCGCGCCGCCACCATCGACTCCAGACGCGCACCGTCACCACCGGCCTCACCGACCAGCAGCGCGGCCTCGTCCTCGGCGAACACGCACCCCGCCGCCCGCAACCGGGAAATCACCGCATCCTGCGACATCAACGCCCCCCACACCCGCGCGAACAACCGGCCCATCCTCGCACCCGACCCGCCGAACGAGTTCTGCCGCGCCCCCGGGGCACGGGGACGCGGCAGAACTCGAAGTCAGGTTTTCGGTTGTGCGCTGAAGACCTCAGTCACGCGGAAAACGCGTGCAGGCCTGCGAGCGGGGGTGCCGCATCTGCGCGCGGGCACGCTCGAGTTCCCGCGTGATGCCGCCCAGCCAGCGAACCATATTTGCCATGGGGCGTCCTCCATACTGCTTCTGTAGGGACTTGATGTGGAGTTGACGGTTTCCCGCTCGTTGTCAACACCCGGATACGCGGACACCCACTTCTCCGGCCGAGTTCGTACCCGTCACCCGGGATGTCGTCGCAGGTCGTCCGCGTGTTTCAACCGTGACATAACAGAACGGTCACAACAATGAGCGGGCGGTCACACCCCACCGGACGACCCCCGGAACCACGCCCCGTGGCGATCAACCCGGATGCGCCCCCACCGCATCCCGCAACTCACCGGCCACCGCCACATCCGACTGACGCGCACAATGCGCACAGCAGAAGAACCGGCCACTGGCCTCCACACCGTGCCCCAAGATCCGGCACCCGCAATGCTCGCACTGCGGAGCCAACCGCTGCGCCGCGCACTCGAACGAATCGAACGTGTGCACCCCGCCCCCCACGGTCCGCACCTCGAAACTCATCCAGTACTCGTTCCCGCACACCTCGCAGGTCCCCATCGAAACCGCCCTCCACGAACCAGACGACAACCCAACATCGCGAGCATGCGGCCCAGCACCACACCCGGCAACCGCACCCACACCCGAACACAATTCACCTCAGCGCCCCCGCCACCCTGTGCCAGCATGATCACCACCACACACCACGACCACCCCGGAGGCCGCCCGTGCACGACGACCGCCACATCGTCGAACAACGCCTCGACCGCGTCCTGCACCAACGCATCAAACCCGCCCAACACACCGAACCCCGCCCCATGGACATCGCCGTCTGGCACACCCCCGGCGAACCCGTCCCCGTCACCGAAGCCCTCAACGCCACCTACCAACCCACCCACATCGGCCAACCCTGGGGACCCGCCTGGGGCACCGCCTGGTTCCGCCTCACCGCCACCATCCCCGAACGCTGGGCCGGCCACACCGTCGAAGCACTCATCAACCTCGGCTCCACCCCCGAACGCCCCGGCTTCCAATGCGAAGGCCTCTGCTACACCCCCGACGGCACACCCCTCAAAGCCATCAACCCCCTCAACACCCACCTCCCACTCCCAGCCACCCCCGGCACCCACACCATCTACGTCGAAGCCGCCGCCAACCCCGACATCCTCGGCCCCCGCGGCTTCCAACCCACCGACCTCGGCAACCACCCCACCCCCGACGGACCACCCCTCTACCAACTCCGCCAAGCCGACATCGCCCTCCGCCACACCGAAACCGCAGCCCTGTTCCACGACGCCGAAGTCCTCGACCAGCTCATGCGCCAGCTGCCCGAGAACTCACCCCGCCGCCACGAAATCCTCCGCGCCCTCGAACGCATGCTCGACACCCTCGACCTCCACGACATCCCCGGCACCGCCACCACCGCCCGCAACCAACTCACCGACGCCCTCACCTCACCCGCACACCCCAGCGCCCACCAGATCTCCGCCGTCGGCCACGCCCACATCGACTCCGCCTGGCTCTGGCCCATCCGCGAAACCATCCGCAAGATCGCCCGAACACTTGCCAACGTCACCACACTGCTCGACACCCACGACTTCCACTTCGCCATGTCCCAGGCCCAACAACTCGCCTGGATCAAAACCCACCACCCCCAACTCCACGACCGCGTACGCCACCACATCAACAACGGCGGCATCGTCCCCGTCGGCGGCATGTGGGTCGAATCCGACACCAACATGCCCGGCGGCGAAGCCCTAGCCCGCCAACTCATCCACGGCAAACGCTTCTACCTCGACGAATACGGCATCGAAACCCGCGAAGTCTGGCTCCCCGACTCCTTCGGCTACAGCGCCGCACTCCCACAACTCATCAAACAATCCGGCAACCACTGGTTCCTCACCCAAAAACTCTCCTGGAACCAGACCAACCGATTCCCCCACCACACCTTCCACTGGGAAGGCATCGACGGAACCCGCATCTTCACCCACTTCCCACCCGCCGACACCTACAACGCCGAAATCACCGGCGCCGAACTCGCCCGCGCCCAGAACAACTTCGCCGAACACGGCTACGCCCACCACTCACTCCTCCCGTTCGGTCACGGCGACGGCGGGGGAGGACCCACCCGCGACATGCTCGAACGCGCCCACCGCACCCACAACCTCGAAGGCTCACCCCAAGTCCACCTCCACACCCCAACCCAGTTCTTCACCACCGCCCAGAACGACCACACCCACCCCGCCGTCTACACCGGAGAGCTCTACCTCGAAGGCCACCGCGGCACCTACACATCCCAAGCCCGCACCAAACAAGGAAACCGACGCAGCGAACACCTCCTGCGCGAAGCCGAGCTCTGGGCCACCACCGCCACCATCACCACCGGCGAGCCCTACCCCTACGACGAACTCGACGACATCTGGAAACAAGTCCTCCTCCACCAATTCCACGACATCCTCCCCGGCTCCTCCATCGCCTGGGTCCACCGCGAAGCCGAAACCACCTACACCCACCTCGCCCAACGCCTCAACACCCTCATCACCCACGCCCAACGCACCCTCGCCGGCCACGGCGACCAACCCATCACCTTCAACGCCGCACCCCACACCCACCACGACATCCCCGCCCTCGGCGCCACCACCACCCGCACACCCGCACCCACCACACCCCAACGCCAACCCGACGGCACCATCACCCTCGACAACGGACTCATCCGCGCCACCCTCGACACCCACGGCCTCATCAACGCCGTCCACGACCACACCACCGACCGCGAAGCCCTCGCCGCCCCCGCCAACCTCCTCCAAATCCACCCCGACCACCCCAACCACTGGGACGCCTGGGACATCGACGGCTTCTACCGCCACACCGTCACCGACCTCACCGACCTCGACTCACTCGACATCGTCGACAACACCGTCGTCCTCCAACGCACCTACCAGAACTCCACCATCACCCAAACCCTCTCCGTCCCAGCAGGGGAGAAGCGCGTCGACATCACCACCGACATCGACTGGCACGAATCCGAAAAACTCCTCAAAGCCGCCTTCCCCCTCGACATCCACGCCGACCACTCCGCCTCCGAAACCCAATTCGGCCACGTCAAACGCCCCACCCACACCAACACCTCCTGGGACAACGCCCGCTTCGAAATCTGCGCCCACCGCTACATCCACGTCAGCGAACCCGACTACGGCCACGCCCTCGTCAACGACGCCACCTACGGCCACGACGTCACCCGCCACACCCGCGACGACGACGGCACCACCACGACCATCCGCCTCTCCCTCCTGCGCGCACCCCGATTCCCCGACCCCGACACCGACCACGGACACCACACCCTCCGCTACGCCCTCTGCATCGGCGCCGACATCACCGAAGCCGCCCGCCAGGGCTACCGCATCAACCTGCCCACCCGCACACACCACGGCACCAACCCCGTCACACCCCTGATCACCCTCGACAACGCAGGCGTCATCGTCGAAGCCCTCAAACTCGCCGACGACCGCAGCGGCGACCTCATCGTCCGCCTCTACGAAGCCCGCGGCGCCCAAGCCCGCGCCCACCTCACCACCAACTTCCCCGCCACCACCATCACCCGCACCGACCTCCTCGAACGACCCACCCACGACCCCCAACCACCCGACACACCCCTGCAACTCCGCCCCTTCGAAATCCGCACCCTCCGCATCACCCGCGCATGAAAACGGGCCCCTGGACACGCACCCAGGGGCCCGACGCAAGGGGAGCGGTCACCCCAACAACCGCAACCAACCCTCCCGATCCACCACACCCGTCACCGCAAGACCCGACGCCGCCTGGAACTCCCGCACCACCGAGACCATCCGATCCCCGAACACCCCGTTCGCCGGCACGTACCGACCCCGCGACGTCAACAGCACCTGCACCGCCCGCACCGCCTCACCCCGGGCACCCGCACCCAGCACCGGCGTCACCGACTCCCACGCCAACCCACCGAACAACCCCGGCTCAGCCACCCGCGACCCGAAGCACGACGGACCCGACCCGGCCCGCTCCGCCACCACACCCGCGGACGCCCGCTGCGTCGACTCCCCGAACACCCCGTCCACCGGTACCACCGCACCCCGAGCACCCAACAACATCTGCAACGCCGACACGCTCGGACCCTGCGCACCCGGACGCAGCAACGGCCACGTCACCGGCTGCACCACCGCCAGCCCCAACGCCGCACCCACCGACTCCCGCAACTCCGGCAACCGCGCGTAGAGCACATCACCCGGGCACGCCGTCGACATGTAATCCCGATGCCCGTAGATCTCACCCGGCTCGATCCCGTACTGCGACACCATGTACGAGCACAACGACACCAACGACTCCCACAACGACCCCGGAACCGACGCCTCGGTGTAGGTGCCCTCGTTCTCGATCCCCAACGACACCGAGTTCTGCTCACCGGCGTGCGCGCCCTTGACGTGCTGAGACCCGCCCTGCAGCGCCGCCAAGCTCTTGTGCCGGCCCTCCATCAAGTGGCCACCGCGCGAGTTGGTGAAGTTCTGGCCCGTGTCCGACCAGCCGTTGGTGTCCATGTGGTAGTCCTGGATCTGCCTCGATAACTCGAAGGCGTGCGACTGCGACGTGTCATCGCTGTTGGGCGTCGCCGTGTGATGCACGATGATCTTCGTCGGCTTCGAGTCCAGCACCTCGATCTCACCCGAGGCGTCCCGGGCGTCCCAATCCGACGTCGAGGAGATCGACGGAGCCGCCGCACGGCCTCCCACCCGCGGAGCCGCCGCGCTCGCCGGCAACCCGGCGAAACCCACCGCCGACACCGCCAGCCCACCGGCCAGCACCGCACGCCGAGCGACCCGCACTTCCCGTTGCACCATGACTTCCACTCCCTGAAAACCGGTCAGCGATCACGAAACAGGGCCCGCGCCCTGGGGATTCGACACGCTACGCAGCCGATCACGGCAACGGGAATTCCTGGCGACAAGCCGCCACCAGTTCGCCAACAAGTAACCAACAGACAATCGCGCGGCAACACGTCATCACCGGCCGCCCCGCGCGTCACCGCAGTGGACCGCGATCACCGAGGGACGCACGGGGGAGACCCATGAGCCGCTTCACCCAATTCCTGCGCCGCCAGGTCGACGTCGACCTCGAACTGCACAGCCAAGCCCGCCAAGACGAGGAGACCGGCAACGCCACCCACCGCTGCCTCATCGGACCCCTGCGCGGATTCCGCGAATGCGAGCTCAAAACCCGCCTGCTCGCCCAGCACGAGCGCTGCGGCACCGGCGAAGGCCCCTGCGACGTCCTCGGCACCAGTTACCCGCCCGAGGACGAACGAGGATGCCTCACCCTGGCGTTACTCGGCCTGCCCTACGCCGACCGACCCGGCTACGCCCACCGCTGGCGTCCCTGACCCGGCGGTTCACCGCATCGGCAGACCGTTCCAGCGGGGGTGCAGGTTCTCCTCGTCCAGCTCCCGCATGAGCATCCGCGCCTCATCGGCTGCCGCGTGCAGCCCGGTGCGGATGAACCGGCGGTTCTGCTCGTCGTTGGTGCACAGCGACTGACGTGCCCGCGCCTCCAGGCGCTCGATCAGCTCCCGCAGAGCTTCCTGGCCGTTCATGACGACCTCCCCGAAGAAGGAGTGATACCTCCAGCATCCACCGCCCGCAGGAGGAGGGGAGTGCCTTTAGGCCCGCCCGCGAACCCGCAGGAATCGAACCCGCGTTCGACCTGCTGTCGGGGTCGGGTCTCAGCGGAGGGGAGCGGCGCGTGGGAGCTTGGACCGGGACGGAGAGCGGGAAGGGCTCGCGGGAGTCGCGGAGCCCTCATGACGGCAGTGGGGTGGTCCGGCCGGATCGCTGGAACGCGCTGGGCCACAACCAGATCTGTAAGTTGATCTTGTAATTTCGTGGATAATCTACGTTATCCATCAATCAGGGTGATGGCCCGACGACCGGCCCGATCTTACCCCGGGGGATCGAGGCGTCCTTCAACCGACTCGCAGGCCACCTTCAGGGCCCGTCATCGAGTCGCGCTGAGGTCTCGCTTGTCTTCCGACGCGCCCATGCAGAAAGCGCCGGCCGACTCCGATCAGCCGCACTCATCAGGCTCCGTGATCATCAACGTGCAAATGCCCTGCGCGGACCACTGTTTCGAGGTCCAGCCAGACCAACCCCAATACGTCACTGTGACGTAAGTAGTGGTCGATAAGGGTTCGACCGAGACAGGGGGATCACCGGCCACCACGCCGCCGAGAAGTCTGAGTCGCACCCAACAGGCACGTTCGCAGGAGCCGCGAAGACAGCACGCCGCACATCACGACGCGCACGCTCAACCAGCCCGACGCATCACCGCAACGCCGCACCACGCATCCCAGCACCCAACGCCACCCGGCGGCCCGCACACGAGAACGAGCCCGCACCATGCGACGCCCCGGTCACCAAAAAGACCGAAAAGCGCCACCCAGCCGCCCCTCTCAGCCTCATCGGCCCATCACCCCGTAAGGCCGATAATGCACATTATGTTAAGTGAAGTGTTCGGGAGACCCAGCAACCCGCTTCCCCGACCTCCGAAGCCGGACCGAGCGAGATGGGCGAACGAGGCGACAACGAGGCGACGTAGTCGCCCTACGGCCGCGCGTTCGTCGTACTCGGCCTGGGCGTGCTGCTGCGGCTTCTGATGGGTTGGGGGAAGTTTTCATGAAAACTTCCCCCAACCCGACCACGACGAGACCACGAAGGTCTGGACCGAGATCGCTCACGGTCTCTGTCAGGATGCTTGCGCCTCTCCCCTGCGTCGGGCCATGTCGAGGGCTGCGAGGTGGCTGAAGACCATGCAGGCGCCGATGGGGTTGCCGCCTCCTGGGTAGGTGGTGCCGGAGACGGCGGCCATGGAGTTGCCCGCGGCGTAGAGGCCGGGGATTACGTCGCCTTCGGTGTTGAGGACTCGGGCTCGCGGGTCGGTGCGCAGGCCGCCCTTGGTGCCGAGGTCGGAGATGCCGAAGGCGGCTGCGTGGAAGGGGCCCTTGGTGATGGGAACCAGTGGTGAGGCTCCGCCGGTGAAGGCGCGGTCGAAGGGCTCGTCGCCGCGGGCGTAGTCCTCGTCGGTGCCGGATTCGGCGAAGGTGTTGAAGCGGGCGACGGTGCGGGCCAGGTTCTCGGCGGGGACGCCGATCTTGGTGGCGAGTTCGTCGAGGGTGTCGGCGGTGTGCCAGAGGCCGGCGTCGACGTAGTCCTGGGTGTTGCCCATGGGGACGCTGGTGGACTGCACGGGTGGCCTCTCCCCTGCCCTGTCGTCGTAGATCATCCAGTACGGCAGGGTCATCGCCTCGTCGGCGAGGCGGCTGAGGATGCGGCGGCCGATGCGGTCGTAGGCGGCGGACTCGTTGACGAAGCGCTCGCCCTGGTCGTCGACGAAGATGCCGCCGGTGAACCAGAGGGAGAAGGTCGAGGTGCCGTCCGGGTGGGTGATGCCGGGTGACCACCAGGCCTCGTTCATGAGGTCGGTGTCGGCTCCGGCGGTGATGCCGGCCAAGGTGGCCAGGCCCTGGTTGCTGGGCGGGCCCATGGCGTCGCGGGTGGTTCCGGGGACTCCGTGCTGGTCGCGCATCTGCTGGTTGTGCTCGAATCCGCCTGCGGCGATGAGGACTCCGCGGTGGGCGCGGACGTGCTGGCGGGTGCCGTCGTGGGTGATCACTGCTCCGGTGACAGCGCCGTCGGTGAGCAGGAGTTCGTCGCAGACGGCGTTGCGGCGCAGGTCGGCGCGGGGTTGCTTGGACAGGGCGAGGAGCAGGCGCGCGAGGAGTGCTTGGCCGCCGAAGAGTCCGTCCGGGAGGGGTTCGTCGGCGCGTTCGGTGCCCAGGGGTGGGCGGAGGGTGTCGCGCAGCGTTCCGAGTTTTTCGGCTTTGAGGGGTTTGGCCATGATGTGGCGGCCGGTGGCGTGGGCTTGGGGTGCGGAGCCGAAGTAGTCGGGCCAGGGGAAGGCCATGAATTTGAAGTCGGTGTCGGCTTCGAGGTAGTCGATGAGGGGTGCGCCGCCTTCGAGGAAGGCGTCTTGGAGTGCGGTGGGTGTGCGTTTTCCGACGACGGCGCGGAAGTAGGTGCGGGCGGCGTCGAGGGTGTCGTGGTGGCCTTCGCGGGTGAGTGCGGCGTTGCAGGGGAACCACATGCCGCCGCCGGAGTAGGCGGTGGTGCCGCCGAAGTGGGTGGAGGCTTCGGCGACGATGACCGAGAGGCCTTCGCGGGCGGCGGTGTAGGCGCCGGTGAGTGCGCCGCCGCCGGATCCGATGACGAGGACGTCGCATTCGTGGTCCGGGGTGTTGGCCATGCACCCAAGTAGAACATGTTTCATTTTGCGTGGCGAGGGGTTTGCTGGCGCCGCTCCCCTGGCTTCGTCAGGGACGGCCTCGGGATGCTTGCCCGGAGTCGTCGCGGGTGGCGGGGTTCTCGAAGATGACCTCGGGGTAGCCGGCCGTGGGGCCGTCCAGCAGTGGTTGCGGGATGCCGCGCAGGTGCTCGTCGAGGAACGCCGCGACGTAGTCGCGGGTGATCTCGGCTGTGCGGTGGCCGTCGAGCGGCTCGTCGGGAAGTCCGACGCCGAACTGCTCGGAGAGGATCGAGAAGTCGGTGAACGAGGAGTGGCTCGTGCCCGAGACGGTCAGCCAGCGTCGCCAGTCGGTCAAGTGGGGCCAGCTGGTGTCCCAGGATTCGTCGGTGCCTCCGGGGCGGTGTTCGGGTGTGCCGAGGAGCAGGAAGGGCTTGGCGAGGTCGTGGCCGAGCGCTGGGAAGAAGGTGCCGTCGAGGTTGATTCCGGCGGTGACGCGCGGGTCGGTGCTCAGGGTTTGCGCGGCGCTGGCGCCGCCGATGGAGTGGCCGACCATCGCGATGCCGTTCGGGCGCAACGGGGTTTTGCGGGGTAGTTCGTCCAGGAGGAACGCGACGTCGTCGCCCCGGGTGCGCACCACCTTCGCGTAGTCCTGGGCTTGGCAGGCCAGGCAGGTGGTGAGGCGGCCGTCGGGGAACTCGGTGGCGTGGGATTCGTGGTTGTGGCCGATGAGCGCGACGGCGTAGCCGCGGCTGGCGAGGTCTTCGGCCAGGCCGGTGAGGGCGGCGCGGGGGTGGGAGAAGCCGGGTGAGAGCAGGACGAGCGGGAGCGTGGCCGAGATCGGTGGTGCGTCGGTGCGTGCGTGGGTTCGGGTCGTGCTGAGGACGTCGTCGGGTACTGGGGGGAGGTCTTGGAGGTGGTGGAGGATTTCGCGGGATTCGGCCGGGGTGACGTATTGGGCCGATGGCCCGTCGGTGGGGGCTGCGGGGTACCAGAGGGTGGTCATGAGTTCGCGTGGTTGGTCGGGTGCCCACGGGTCGAGGCGCTGGTGGTCGACCAGGTGCAGTTGTGATGTGCCGATCGGCAGTGGTCCGGTGGGTTCGGGCAGTGCGAGCTGGGGCGGTGCGGCGTTCGCGGTGGTGCCGGAGAGCGCGAGGGCGGCGCTGAGAGCCAGTGCGGTGAGCAGTGTTGGTCGCATTTCGACAGCGTCGCGGGTGGGGCCTGGTGCGCGCGTCGGGGCGAACCCTGGTGGTGACCCGGAGTGGTCGGGTCGGATGACGGTTGGCCGTTCTGCTGGGGTGCGGGGTTGCCTGTGTGAGTGGGTTGTTCGGGTGGGGAACCGGGTCTGGGGTGTGGTGCGTCGGAGCGGTGAGTGCGCCGGTTCGAGAGGAGTGGTCGTGGTGGACGACGCTTGGCCCGAGATGGTGGAGGGTTGGGAGTTGGCCCGTTCGCAGGGGCGGGAGACCTATCGCAAGCGGTTGGCCAACAACGTGACGGTGTTCGCGATCTGGGAGTCGGCCGCGGGCGTGGGCCGGGTCAAGGCGCGGGTGGGTTCGTCGGGGTTGGGTCGGGAGTTGACGTGCAGCCGGACGGACTTCCGGGATCGGGAGGCGTTTTGGACGGCTGCGTGGTGCGTGGTGGAGATGGCGGCGAACTTGCCGTTGTTCGAGGGTGAGCGCGAGAGTTCGGCGGGGTCGTGGGTGCGGGAGCCGGTGGCCGGTTCGGTGGAGGTCGACGAGGGTGCGTTGACGTTCACGCTGGTCAGCGGTCGTGCGGTGACGGTGGTGCTGTCGAGCGAGCAGGTGGCGGAGCTCTCGCGGGATTTGGGGGTGGCCGGTTGGGTGGGTGCGTGACCGGCCGCTCCCCCTTGTTGTAGTGCCGGGTGGCGACGGCGGGTAGGGCGTGGCTGTGGTCGCCGGTGTGCCGGGGCTGGGTTGGGGAGGCCTGGATTCAGTGCGGCAGGAGGCGGCTGCCTGCCTGGTGCCGTCGTCCTGGGGCTGCTTGCTGTTGTCGTGGTTCTGTGGGGTTGTCAGCGGTTGTTGAGGGGGAGTTCGTCGAGGTCGAGGGGGCCGAAGACGGTGGTGAACAGCCGTGCGGCGCGGTGGGTCATGGCGGTGGGGGTTTGGGTGGGGTGGTCGGTCCACCAGGTGACCAGGGCGTCGAAGACGTTGATCCAGGCGGCGGTGAGGGCGGAGGCGTCGAGGGGGTCGTGGTTGTCGGCTTTGCGGAGCATGTCGGCGACGCCTTGGGCGCCGACGGTGTGCATGCGGTGTTCGTAGTGGGTGCGTTGGCCGGTGAGTTCGGTGGGCATGGTGGGGTCGCGCAGGATGCGCCACATCCAGGTTTGGCCGTGCAGGGCGGTGAAGATGCGGTCGAGGCTGAGGATGGCTTGTTCGGGTCCGACGTGGCCGAGGTCGGCGGTGTGCTCGATGACGCCGGCGATGGTTTCTCCGGCGCGGGTGAGGCAGGCGGAGAAGAGGCCTTGTTTGGAGCCGAAGTAGTTGTAGATGAGGGGTTTGGAGATGCCGGCGTCGGTGGCGATGGTCGTCAGTGAGGTGCCGGCGTAGCCGTGTTCGGCGAAGGTGCGTCCGGCGATGTCGAGGATCTGGCGTTCGCGTTGTGCTCGGGCGACGCCCTTGGTTCCTGCTTTGGCCACTCCGGGAGTCTACCCAAGTGGGTGACCCGCTGGTAACTTACCGAAAGGTCAATTCGCCGGGGAGGGACTTTTCGATGACCGACCTGCTGGATCCGATGAAGAACCCCGTCACCTACGCGATCCCGTTCTTCGTGCTGAGCATCGCCATCGAGCTCGCCGCCCTGAAGTGGCTCGACCACGACGACAACGCCACCGGATACGCCTTCAAGGACACCCGCACCAGCCTGACCATGGGCGCGGGATCGCTGGTGTTCCTGTCGGTGTTCAAGGTCGCCACGTTCTTCGTCTACAACGCGCTCTACACCCACCTGGCGCCGTGGCACCTGCCCACCGACACGTGGTGGTTCTGGCTGCTGCTCATCGTCGGGCTCGACCTGGCGTACTACCTCAACCACCGGTTCGTGCACCGGGTCAACATCGGCTGGGCCGCCCACCAGGCCCACCACTCCAGCGAGTACATGAACTTCGGCACCGCGCTGCGGCAGAAGTGGAACCCGTGGTTCGAGTTCTTCTTCTGGCTGCCCCTGCCGCTGCTGGGCTTCGCCCCCTGGGCGCTCTACATCGCGTTCTCGATCAACCTCGTCTACCAGTTCTTCGTCCACACCGAGGCCATCTCGAAGCTGCCGCGGCCGATCGAGTTCGTGTTCAACACGCCTTCGCACCACCGCGTGCACCACGGCTCCGACCCCGAGTACCTCGACAAGAACTACGGCGGCATCCTCATCATCTGGGACCGCGTGTTCGGCACCTTCCAGCCCGAACTGCACCGCCCCACCTACGGGCTCACCCACCCCGTGGAGACCTACAACGTCGTGACCCTGCAGTACGGCGCCTTCGCCGACATCCTGCGCCAGGTCCGCACCACCCCGCGCTGGCGCGACAAGCTCGGCTACCTGTTCGGCCCGCCCGGCTGGTCCCCCACCGACTGACCTACCGCTCACCCATCGCCGCCGCCGACTCCCGCCCGTCATCCGCGGCGCTGATGGTCGGGGCGCGTCGAGGCAGTGGGCAGTTTTAGTCATCACCACCCATGATCAATGTCCGTTATGTCCGGACGATTATGGCTAAAACTGTCCACTGCCCAGCACCTTCGAGGAGAGCGGGGATCGTTTTGTCGACTTGGTCCCCAACGGTGTGGACGGCGGTCACATTCGCGCGCTCGCGGGCGTCATCGGGGTGAGGCCGGGAAGAAGGGGGTCGGGTGTGATGGTGCTCGTGTCGGTGATCGTGATCGTGGTGACCGCGGTGCTCAACGCGGTCAGCGCGGTGGTGGACTTCGCCGGCGGCCGGTACGTGGTGGGCAACGCCGAGGCCAACGGGGTGGCGCGGGAGTGGTTGCCGGTGCTCGGTGGGCTCAAAGCGGCCGGGGCGGTCGGGTTGCTGGGCGCGGTGCTGGGAGTTCCGGTGATCGGGGCGTGGGCGGCGGCCGGGTTGGTGCTGTTCTTCGTCGGTGCGGTGGTGGTGCACGTGCGGGCGGGGACGTGGTCCACGATCGCCGCGCCCGGGGTGTTTCTGGCCCTGGCCGCCGGGTCGCTGTGGTTCACCCTGACGGCCTGATGCGAAGGGGGCTCCGGGATTCCCGGAGCCCCCTTTTTCGCGCTGGTGGCGTGTCAGTCGACGGACATCTCGCCGAGCAGCGACCAGTCGTCCTGGTCGAGGGAGGTGTTGATGACCCGCGGGGTTTCGGCCAGGTGCGGCGGCAGGGTCTGCTGGGCGTGCTTGAAGTGCTCGCTGTTGACGTGGGCGGCGCCGGCCTCTCCGTCCCGGAAGGCCTCCACCAGCACGTACTCGTGGGGGTCTTCCAGGCTGCGCGACCAGTCGAACCACAGGCAGCCGGGCTCGTTGCGGGTGGCGTTGGTGAACGCGGCGGCGATCTGCGGCCACTGCTCGGCGGATTCGGGCTTCACGCGGAACTTCGCCGTGATGAAGATCATGTGCGTCGCTCTCCTGATGGTGCTCGCGGGGCGATGTCGGACGAGGACCATCCTAAGTGGCCGATCATCGTGCGCCGGACGGCCCGTCTTCGGCGAGCTCTTCGGTGTAGCGCACGCGCAGCCGCTCGGTGCGTTCGGCGGGCCACGGGCAGCGGACGTCGCCGTGCAGGGCGGCGAAGAGCAGCTCCAGGTGGGTGTGCCAGGCGGCCAGCAGGATCGCCCGCTGGTCGGGGTCGGTGATGGTGTGGGTGAGCACCAGGCGGGTGCCGATCGGGTGCTGCTCGCGCAGCGCGAAGCGCACCTCTCCCCCGTTTTCCCAGCTGTAGGCCAGGGTTTCGGGCGGCGTGGATTCGGTGACGGGCCCGGCGTGGCCGTAGCCGTGGGTGGCCGGGAGCGGCGCCGTCCCGCCGGGTTCGGGTGGTTCGCCGCCGGTGAGCAGCTGCCACACCTCGCCCGGGGGTTGGACGAGGTCGCGTTCGAAGCGCAGCTGCCAGCCGTGCTCGGTGGGCTCGGCGTGGCCGGTGGCGAGGTCGAAGAGGTCGATGAGGTTCTCGGCGTGGGTGAACCAGGCGGTCATGTCGAATTCGGCGGTGGTGCCGTCGAGTCCGGCTTGCAGGGCGTCGAGGCAGAGCAGCCAGCCGGCGCCGTGGCGGGCGGCGGAGGGGCGGTCGCTGTCCGGCCCGCGGAGGGTGTGGCTGAACACCAGCAGGCAGCCCTGCTCGTGCGGGAGGAGTTCGCAGCGGATGACGTCGCTGTCCCAGCGGAACGCGAAGACCTTCGGTTCGTCGACCTCGAGGATCTCGCCGGTCTCGGGTGCGCCGCTGTCGGGTGCATCGGGGCCTTCGAAGGTGAAGCGCATCGCCGCGCCCGGGGCGAGGCGGTCGAAGCTCACCCGTGCCGGGAACCACGCCGCGAGTCCGTCGGGGTCGGTCACCGCCGTCCACACCTTCTCCGGCGGGTGGGCCAGCACGCGCTGCAGGCGCAGCACCGGGTGTCCGTTGATCATCGACAGGTGCGGGTTCATGTCTGCTCCCTCGTCTGGTCGAGGTGGTGCTCCAGGGCGTCGAGGTGCTGCTCCCACATCCGCCGGTAGGGCCGCAGCCACTGCTCGATCTCGGCGAGGGGCTCGGGGCGGAGCCGGTACCAGCGGCGCTGGGCGTCCTGGCGGACCTCCACCAGACCGGCTTCGCGCAGCACCTTGAGGTGCTTGGAGACCGTGGGCTGGCTCAGCGGGAGCGCCTCGACGAGGTCACCGACGGCGCGTTCCCCGGTGCGCAGCAGGTCGAGGATGTCGCGACGGCGCGGTTCGGCCAGCACCTCAAACGTAGTTGCCACATCACGAATATAGACCGACAGGAATATGGTGTCGAGTCAGCGCGCCTCCGCCACCAGCAGCTGCACGGCGGCGGCCACGAGTTCGGCGTTGTCGGTGGCGATCTGCCCGTCGGGCAGCACGAGGGTGTCCTCCAGACCGATGCGGGTGGAGAACCCGCGCCGGGCCGCCACCCGCAGCACCGGCCACGCTCCGGCCGCCTCACCGTGCAGCAGGATCGGTGCCGAGGCCGGGTGCAACCGCGCCAGCAACGCCTCGGCGGTGGCCGCCGCACCACCGGCGGTCGGGTCGGTGACCTCGGCCAGCACCCGCAGCACCCGGTTGCGGTGCGGGGAGAGCGTGAAGTGGTGATCGGCGTCGGTGCCGGAGAAGATCCCGGCCTCCACCCCCACCCCGCGCTCCAGCAGTGCCGCGGCCACCGCGTCGGCACCGGGCTCGTGCCAGTTGACCGAGGCGTGATCGGGCAGCAGCGTCCACGCCTTGATCGAGCGCACCCGCGTGTCGGTGTCCGGCGCCGTCCACGCCCCGGTGGTCACCCCCACGCCCACCCCCGGCGCGGCGGCCCGCACCGCGCGCAGCGCCGCGGCCACGGCGTGCGGGTCGAGGGTGTCGGTGCCGTCGGCGCTCTTGGGATGCAGGTGCACGTCGGTGGCGCCGGCGGCCACCGCATCGGCGGCGGCCTTGGCCAGCTCCTCCGGCCGCACCGGCAGGTGGAAGTGCTCACGCGGTGACCGGGCGCCGTTCAGGCAAACCTGCAGCATGCGCCGATCGTCCCCCATCCGGTGCACCTGCGGTAGTTGACGAACTCGTTTCGTGATCAACACGCACCCGCACGGGGGCTTGCGGGTGCGCCACTATCGTGGACGTCGTGTTGAGCGACAGGATCGCGCGCGGCGTCGCCGACGGGCACATCACCGAGACCTACTTCCGCTGGGCCAGCCCGCACGCCCGCCCCGGCACCCGCGTGACCACCAGCGCGGGCGACATCGAGATCACCGAGCTCACCGAGGTCGACCCCGACGCGCTCACCGACACCGACGCCGCCCGCGCCGGATTCCGCTCCGCCCAGGGCCTGCGCACGTCCCTGGCCCGGCACACCGGCCGCACCTGGCGCCTGAGCCTGACCCACCTCGGCTCGTCCACACCCGCCCCGGAGACCGTCGAGCTCACCGAGACCCGGCGCCACCAGATCCAGACCGATCTGGCACGGCTGGACGCGGGCACCCCGCGCGGGCCCTGGACCCGGGCGCTGCTCGAACACCTCCACGACCACCCGGCGCCCACCCCGGCCGAGCTCGCCACCGCCCAGAACCGCCCGGTGGCCCGCACCAAGACCGACCTGTGGCGGCTGCGCGAACTCGGCCTGGTCACCACCAGCGCCGGCCGGATCCACCTCACCGGCCTGGCCCGCACCTACCTCGCTCAGTAGCGGGTGCCCATCACCTCACGCACCTGCGCCAAGGTGGCCTCGGCCAGCTCGGTGGCGCGGGCGTTGCCCGCGCGCAGCACCGACCGCAAATACCCCGGGTCGGCGGCCAGCTCCGCCCGCCGCGCCCGCAACGGCGCGAACGCACCGTTGACGGCCTCGGTCACCCGTGCCTTGAGCGCCGCCGCACCACCCGAACCGACCTCGGCGGCGACCTCACCCGGATCCCGGTCCTCGCACAGCGCGGCCAGCAGCACCAGACTGGCCACCTCCGGGCGGGTGCCGGGTTCGTAGGTGATGTGGCGGTGCGCGTCGGTCTTGGCGCCCCGGATCAACCGGGCGGTCTCCTCGGCGGTGGTGCCCAGCGTGATCGCGTTGCCGCGGGACTTGCTCATCTTCGTGCCGTCGGTGCCCAGCAGCAGCGGCGCCGAGCTCAGCAGCGCCTCCGGTTCGCCGAACACCGGCCCGTGGCGGTCGTTGAAGCGCCGCGCGATCAGGCGGGTCACCTCCAGGTGCGGCAGCTGATCGGCGCCCACCGGCACCAGGTTGGCCTTGCAGAACAGGATGTCGGCGGCCTGGTGCGCGGGATAGGTGAACATCAGGCCCGACACCCCGGCCTGGCGGGAGTGGCCGATCTCCTCCTTGACGGTGGGGTTGCGCTGCAGCTCCGGGACCGTGACCAGGCTCAGGAACGGCAGCATCAGCTGGTTGAGGGCGGTCACCGCGCTGTGGGTGAAGATCATCGCCTCGTCCGGGTCGATCCCGGCGGCCAGGTAGTCGGCGACCAGGCCCAGCACGTGGGTTTCGAGGTCGTCGGCGACGTCGCGGTCGGTGAGGACCTGGTAATCGGCGATCACCAGTCCCAGCTCCACGCCCCGGCGCTGCAGCCGCACCCGGTTGTGCAGGGTGCCGAAGTAGTGGCCCAGGTGCAGCGGCCCCGTCGGGCGGTCGCCGGTGAGGATCCGGAACCGGGAGGGATCGGCGGTGATCTCGTCCTCCAGCTCGGCGCTGCGGCGCGCGGCCGGGGACACCTCGACAGTGCTGGTCATCGTGGGGTCCTTTCGGGGTCTGGCCGCCGACCGGGACCCGCGCCTGCGACGAGGCGCACCACAACAACAGGGCCGTCGGTCGAACGGCCCCGGGGTGGTTGAGGAAGTACCGCAGTGCGGGTGGCCGCTCCTTAGCTGGAGCGCCACCAGGAAAGACGACTGCTGCGGATCACGACTCCCAGCATAACCGCCCCGCCCCTCACCCGGGGTCAGGTGATGGTGAAGGTCATCGTGGTCTCGGTCAGCGCGAACCCCAACCTTCGGTAGAGCCGCTGGGCCGGGTTGCCCACCGTCACCGCCAGCCCCGCCCGCTCGTACTCGCCCGCCAACCCCGCCAGCGCGCGCCGCAGCAGCAACCCGCCCAGACCGGCGTAGTCGGGTGCGCGGCGGCGGAAGACGTCGCTGACCCACGCCTCACCGGCGCGGTCGTTGACGATCAGCCCGGCCACCACCGCGCCCGCCGCGTCGGTGACCAGGGCGCTGCGGCCCAGCAGCGGGCCCAGCACCCGGCCCGACAGCAACGGCTGCAGCAGACCCGCGCGCACCGCGTCATCGTCGGCGGCGACGTGATCGGGATGCCCGGGCGGGTAGGCCTCCCGCCAGGCCGGCACCAGCGCCTCGGCCGCCCGATCGCACGGGCCGATCCGCAACGGCTCCGGCGGCCGCAGACTCCCCCACTCGGCGGGTGGTGGGTCGGTGCGCAGGTCGCGGTGCATCGTGTGGGCGTGGCGGCGCAGCCTCGCCCCCGCGCGGATCAGCCGCTGCCCGTCGGCGAGGTCGGTGACCACGTTCCAACCGGGCAGCCGCGCCCGCAGCAACCCCCACACGTCCTGGCCGTCGGCGGCGATCAGCCGCGCCATGCGCGGCGCACCGGCCAGCGGCACGCAGCGCGCGGTCGCGGTCGCGCCGTGCAGGTCCACGACCTCACCGGTTCCGCTCTCGTGCAGCATTCACCGACCTCTACACCCGCAAATCCCCTCGCACAAGCGGTTTTTGCGGTTCCAGGGCCGGGTCGTCAGGGGCGGTCTTCGGCGCCGAAGCGGTCGGTGAGGTCGCCCAGCAGCACCCGCAGCAGCTCGGTGAGCTGCTCGCGCTGGCCGGGATCGAGGGATTCCAGGAGGGTTTCCTCGTGGCGCAGCAGGTCGTCGACCCGGTCCTCGATGAGGTGGTGCCCGGTCTCGGTGAGCTCGACCTGCACGCTGCGTCCGTCGGTGCCGCCGCGCAGGCGGCGCACCAGGCCCCGCTGCTCGGCGCGAGCCACCCGCTGGGAGATCGCGCCGGCGCTGACCAGCGACTGGCGGGCGATCTCCCCGGCGCCCAACCGGTACGGGGGTCCGGCGCGGCGCAGCGTGGAGAGCAGGTCGCGGGTGGCGGCGTCCAGGCCGATGCGCGCGTCGGTGCGGCGGCGTTCGTCCTCGAGGAGTTTCGCGATGCGCCAGATCCGGGTGATGATCCCGATCGAGGCAACCGGCATGCCCGGGCGTTCCCGCTGCCAGGCCGCCTGGATGCGGTCGACCCCGTCCTCACCGTGCGCCATGACCGCAGAGCCTAGAGCCATCGCGCCAGCCGAGTGCCCCCACCCGCGAACCCCACCCGCGAACCCGGCCCGCGAACCCGGCCCGCGAACCCGGCCCGCGAACCGGGCACGGCATGATCAACGGCATGATCGATCCGCGACTGCGCGACCGCGTCGCCGTCATCACCGGATGCGACACCGCCCTGGGCATCTCCGCGGCCATCGCCCGCGCCCTGGCCCGCCAGCAGGTGCGGCCGCTGCTGATCACCGAACCCGGCGCCGACGACCACCTCACCCCCGCGCTGCGCGCCGACGGCCACACCGCCGAAGCCCTGGCCGTGGACCTCACCGACCCGCACGCGCCCCAGCAGGTCTACGACACCGCCGAGGCACGGTTGGGGCCGGTGGAGATCCTCGTGCTCAACACCGCCCCCTCCCGGCTCGACACCTTCACCCGCGCCCGCGGCGCCGAGGAGCTCACCGCCACCGGCATCGACGCCCACCACGAGCGCGGCACCCGCGCACCGGCGCTGCTCATCGCCGAACACCACCGCCGCCACCGGGCACGGCGCGGCGAGTGGGGGCGCATCATCACCCTCAGCACCGACGTCTCCGACGGCGCGCCCGGGCAGGTCTCGCGCGCCGCGGCCGCCCACGCCCTGGAATCGCTGTCGCGCTCGGCCGCCCAGGAGTTCGGGCCCACCGGCATCACCGTCAACATCATCGCCTGCGGCGCGGTGCGCACCGGGTGGCTGCACCGCGACGACGCCG
This sequence comes from Saccharopolyspora ipomoeae, assembly GCF_029952525.1. Classification (GTDB taxonomy): domain Bacteria; phylum Actinomycetota; class Actinomycetes; order Mycobacteriales; family Pseudonocardiaceae; genus Saccharopolyspora; species Saccharopolyspora ipomoeae. Next base: position 296,872 of record NZ_JASAOF010000002.1, on the reverse strand, counting down.
CCCGCCTGGCCGAGACCAGTCCCCTGGGCCGCCTCGGGCACCCCGACGACATCGCCGACATCGCCGCGTTCCTGGCCTCCCACCAAGCCCGCTGGCTCACCGGCCAAACCCTCTACGCCGGTGGCGGGCGCCGCATGCGCTGACCCCGGGGCACCCCAGTTGTGGTGCGCATTACCCGTGCTGAATCGGTCCCGCCGCGCCGCGGCTGTGATCCGCGACCGGTGTCCCACAGCCCGGCGGCGCTGGGGATAGCATCCCGAGACAGATCCAACACCCACCCGTCGAGCAGGAGAACGAGACCTCATGACCAAAGCTCCCGTCACCGTGACCGTCACCGGTGCGGCCGGTCAGATCGGCTACGCGTTGCTGTTCCGGATCGCCTCCGGTCAGCTCATCGACGCCGAGACCCCGATCAAGCTGCGGCTGCTGGAGATCCCGCAGGCGGTCAAGGCTGCCGAGGGCACCGCGATGGAGCTCGACGACTGCGCCTTCCCGCTGCTGGAGAGCATCGACATCACCGACGACGCGCGCACCGCCTTCGACGGCACCAACGTCGCGCTGCTGGTCGGTGCCCGCCCGCGCGCCAAGGGCATGGAGCGCGGTGACCTGCTCGAGGCCAACGGCGGCATCTTCAAGCCCCAGGGCGAGGCCATCAACGCCGGCGCCGCCGACGACGTGCGCGTGCTGGTGGTCGGCAACCCCGCCAACACCAACGCGCTGATCGCCCAGGCCCACGCCCCGGACGTGCCGGCCGAGCGCTTCACCGCCATGACCCGCCTGGACCACAACCGCGCGCTGACCCAGCTCGCGCAGAAGCTGGGCGTGTCGGTCACCGACATCAAGAAGATGACGATCTGGGGCAACCACTCCGCCACCCAGTACCCCGACCTGTTCCACACCGAGGTCGGCGGCAAGATCGCCGCCGAGCAGGTCGAGCAGTCCTGGCTGGCCGACGAGTTCATCCCGACCGTGGCCAAGCGCGGCGCGGCCATCATCGACGCCCGCGGCGCCTCCTCGGCGGCCTCGGCCGCCAACGCCGCCATCGACCACGTCCACACCTGGGTCAACGGCACCCCGGACAGCGACTGGACCTCGGCCGGTGTGGTCTCCGACGGTTCCTACGGCGTGCCGGAGGGCCTGATCTCGTCGTTCCCGGTCACCGCCCGCGACGGCAAGTTCGAGATCGTCCAGGGCCTGGACATCGACGAGTTCTCCCGCGCCCGCATCGACGCCTCCGTCGCCGAGCTCACCGAGGAGCGCGACACCGTCGCCAAGCTCGGCCTGGTGTGACCTGGCGATCGTGAGCTCGAAGCCGGGGGCGTGATCATCGCCCCCGGCTTTCGCTCGTGCAGGGCCGGAAAAATCCTGTTGCCGCGTCCCGGGCGGCCCGCCAGCATCGGTGCATGAGCCGCCCCGCCGAACGCATCGCACTGTCCCGGGCGGTGCTGCACCGCCCGGGACAGGCCGACACCGCCGCGCTGCACCGCGCCGTCACCGAATCCCTGCACCACCTGCGGCCCTGGATGCCGTGGGCCGCGGGCGACTACCCGCTCAGCGCCGCCGAGGCCTTCATCGACGAGGCCACCGGCCACTGGCAGGCCGGCACGGCCTTCACCTACCTCATCACCCGCGATCAGGTGGTCGCAGGCGCGATCTCGCTGGAAGGACGCATCGGCGACGGCGGCCTGGAGATCGGCTACTGGTTGCACCCCGACCACACCGGGCGGGGCCTGGTCACCACCGCCGCCGGAGCCCTGACCGAGCAGGCGTTCGCGCTGCCGGGCATCAGCCGGGTGGAGATCTGGCACGACGCGGCCAACACCGCCAGCCGCGCCATCCCCGAGCGCCTCGGGTTCACCTGCGTCGACCAGTACCACCCACCGCGCTTCGCCCACACCCCGGCCAAGGCCGGCGTCGAAGTCGTCTGGCGGCTCACCCGCCCCGACTAGGCGTCGTTGTCGCGGGTGGACTCGGAACCGGTTCGGGTGCGCAGTTGTTCGGTGAGCGCGTCGATCTGCGCTTCGGCGCGCTCAGCGCGGGACCGGTCCTGCTCCGCGGCCTGCTGCGCGGCGGCCAGCCGGTCGGCGCCCGCTCGGCGTTCGGCCGCCAGGCGCTCGGCCGCCTCCTCCCGCACCCGCTGGAGCTCTGCGGCCTGCTGCTCGCGCAGCTGGGCGAGTTCGGCGCGCTGGCGCTCGATCTCGGCTCGGGAGTCCTGCGCGGCCTGGCGCAGTTCGGTGAGCTGATCGCGCGCGGTCTCGGCGGAGGCCTCAGCGCGGGCTGCGCGCTCAGCGGCCTCCGAACGGCGCGAGTCGGCCTCGGCGACCTCGCGGCGCGCCTGCTGCTGGGCGGCCTGGACCTGCGCGGCCGCCTCGGCGCGCGCTTTTTCCAGGTCGCCGTGGGCGGCGGCGATCTGCTCGTCGGCGTCCTCGCGGGCCCGGGCGACCAGCCCGTCGGCTTCCCGGCGGGCCGCGGCGGCGGCGACCTCGGCCTCGTTGCGGGCTGATTCCACCTCCTGCTCGGCCTCCCGCCGAGCCCGGGTGGCGTCCTCGCGGGCCTGGTCTGCTTGGGCGCGGGCGGTGTCGGCCTCGCGGGTGGCGTTCTCGGCGGTGGCCACGGCGTCTTCCGCGGCCTCCTCGGCGGACTGGCGGGCCTGCTCGGCCTCGCGCCGCTGCTGCTGGGCGGTGGCCAGAGCCTGCTCGGCCTGGGCGATGCGGTGCGCGGCCTCGGCCTGGGCGGCCTGGATCTGGGCCTCGGCGGCCGACGGATCGGCCAGTGTGGCCAGTTCTTCCAGCCCGGCGCGCAGGTTGCGGCCCAGCTGCTCGGACAGCAACCGGTACTGGCGCAGCAGTTCCTCGGCGCGCATCCGCGCCGAGTCGAACTCGCTGGAGCCCTGCGGCGCGGCGGCCGGGGCCTGCTCGGCCACCGCTTGGAGGCGCTGGCGCTGCTTCCACGCCCGCCAGCGGGTGTGCTCGGGCAGATCGCAGTACTCGGGCGGGCGCCCGGGCCCGGAGGGTCGTTCCACCTCCCGGTCGCATCCGGGGAACCGGCAGATCCCCTCGGTGTTGTCCTCGGCCCGCTGCGGCTGCTCACTCACGATCAGTGACCGTACCAACGGCCCCGCCGGGTCTGATCACCGCAGGTGAGGGGACAATCCCGGGTGTGGAATTGCATGCCGAGTGCTCGCGGTGCTTCGGGTTGTGCTGCGCGGCGCTGCCGTTCACGGCCTCCGCCGATTTCGCCGTCGACAAACCCGCCGGGACCGCCTGCGGGAACTTGCTGGCGGACTTCTCCTGCGGCATCCACGAACGCCTGCGCGACGAAGGCTACGCGGGGTGCACGGTGTTCGACTGCTTCGGCGCCGGCCAGCACCTCTCGCAGCACACCTTCGGCGGGGTCTCGTGGCGGCAGGAACCGCGGTCCCGGGAACCGATGTTCGCGGCGTTCCCGGTGATGCGCGGGCTGCACGAACTGCTGCACTACCTCACCGACGCCCTCGACCGCCCCGAAACCGCGCCCCTGCACGCAGATCTGCGCACCCGCCACACCGAGCTCACCAGCCTGACCGAGCAGGACGCCGCGAGCCTGCTGGCCCTGGACCTCGACGCCGAACGCGCCCGCACCGGGGACCTGCTGGCCCGCGCCAGCACCCTCGTGCGCTCCCGCCCCGGGCCGGAGCATCGCGGCGCCGACCTGATGGGGCGCCGCCTGAGCCGGGCGGATCTGCGCGGAGCCCACCTGCGCGGTGCGCTGCTCATCGCCGCCGACCTCCGCGACGCCGATCTCCGGCGAGCGGACCTGTTGGGCGCGGATCTGCGCGACACCGACCTGCGCGGAGCCGACCTGACCGGGGCGCTGTTCGTGACCCGCCCGCAGATCGCCGCCGCCCGCGGCGACACCTCCACCCGCCTGCCCGGCCTGCAACACCCGCGGCACTGGGAATCCGGCTAGCCGCGCGCGATCGGCTCATCCGCACCCGCCGGCAGGTGCCCGAGGGGGTGGCGCAGGAAGTGCTCGGTGCCGAACAGCGCCCGGCGCGCCTCCGGGTCCAGACCGCCGAGCTGGGCGGGCAGCGCGCCGCGCTGCACCTCGCTGCGATGCGCCAGCACCGCCGCGGTCTTGACCCCCAACCACGCGGCGATGTCCACCGAGACGCTCACCTGCTCATCGGGCACCGCGTGCACCGCTTTGCGCTCCCCGACCAGATCGCGGATCGGTGCCAGCGCCGAACGCGGGTGCGTCACCGAGTACAACGCCTCCGGAGACCACGGCTCCCCGGTCTCGGGGTAGAGCTGTTCGAGGGCGGCGGCGTGCACGGCCAGCATCGTGATCCGGTGGGTCTGCACGTGGTCGGGGTGCCCGGAGATGCCGCCGCAGGCGTCGTGGGTGATGACCACCTCCGGCCGGAACTCCCGCAGCTGCCCCACCAGGCGGGCCACCGCCTCCTCCAGCGGCGCGTCCAGCAACCGGGCGCACCCCGGGGCGGATTCGGGCACGCGCGCGTCGGCGTAGCCGAGCAGGCGCGGTTTGCCCGCACCCAGCACCCGCAGTGCCTCGCCGAGTTCGGCGGCACGCGTGGTGTCCTCGACCCAGGTCGCGGTCACCACGCCGGTGCGCGCCCCGGCTTCGGCGTGGCGCGCCAGCACACCTCCGGCCGACAACGACTCGTCATCGGGATGGGCGAACACACCGAGCAGGCTCGGAACCCTCATGCCAGGACCACCTCGTCATCGGCTGCGACCAGCGCGCCGGATCCTAAGCCGCCACCTCCTGCCGGTGCCCGCTGGTGGCTTGTTCCCGCAGCCGCGCTGTCGCGAACACGTCGATCCACGCCTCCGAAACCGGTTGGATCCGGACGAAACTCGTGAGGCTGCTCGTCGTGCCCCGGGGGGCGACGCTCCGCCATCCAGTGGTGCCCGGGTTCGGCCGAATCGGTCTCGCGCAGCCCGCGGCGGCTGCGAGACTCACACGACATGACCCCGGTCGTCCCCGACGTGCCCACCCGCAGCCACCGCCGACGCGGCACCGCACCGGCCCTGGCGATCGCGATCGCACTGGGGTTGTGCGCCGGGGCCGCCACCGCCCTGGCCCAAGGCAGGCTGCCCGCCGGGTGGGCACCGCTGGCCAACTCCAGCGGATCCTGGACCCTGCTGGCGTTCCTGCTGGCCCTGCCCGCGCCCACGGCGCTCACCGGCGCGCTCTGCGGGTGTACGGGCCTGGTGGGCATGCTCGCCGGATACGTGGCCACCGACCTCGCCCGCGGCTACCCGTCCTCGACCGGGCTGCTGGTGTTCTGGGGTGCTGCGGCGGTGCTGGCCGGGCCGCTGCTGGGCCTGGGCGCGCAGTGGTGGCGGCGACGGCCGGGAACCCGTGCCGCACTGGGGCTCTCAGCCCCGTGCGGGGTGCTGCTGGGTGAAGCCGGGTACGGGCTCACCGTCCTGGCCGCCTCCACCGACCCCCGCTACTGGTGGGGCCAAGCCGTCGGCGGCGTGCTCCTGCTGGGCGCGGGCGCGGTGCGGAAGCTGCGCGGTGTCGGCGCGTGCGCGCAGGCGGTCCTGTTCACCGCTGCGGTGGCCACCGCGTTCCCGGTGCTGTACCTGCACGGCAGCGTGGTGCTGCTGCTGGTGCCGTGATCATCGAGCCTGCTTGGTCACCGTGGGCGTTCCGCTCGTCGATTCATCGCCGCCGGGACACGCCGGAGGAGAATCGCCGCAGTTCGTTCGGCGAACGGCCGGGCTCGCGCCGTTCGCCGAATTTCGGCGCGAGAGCGGTGGCGAGTGCGGGACGGATCGGGGTGATCGCTCTACGGTCCCGAACATGGCCGGTAAACCCATTTCCCGCTACTACAACTTCGGAGTCACCTTCCGGTGGGTTCAGGGCGAATCCCGCATCGCGGTCAAACGCGGCTACGTGTGCGAGGGGCATTCCTTCTTCGTCCTCAAGCGACCCCCGTTCGAGATCACCGACCTTCCCGGCGTCGATCCGCAGCACGATCGCCACACCTGGCTGGCCGCGATCCCGGCCCACCCCGTCGAATGGGGAAACGACAGGTATTTCCTCAGAACCGCCCACGCGTGGGCCTCGAACAACGTCACCCTGATCGACCCGAACAACCGCACCGATTCCGCGGGAAAGAACCGTCACGGCACGCGACCACGTGTCCCAGGCGGATGAACCCGGCACCTACCACCGCATTCACCACACCGAGCACAACGAAAACTCCCACGCCCTTCCCATGCCCGGCGCCCGAACCATTCGGGTCTCCTTCCCACGTCGAAAACCGCGACATTCGCGTGTCGAAAACCCCGGTTTTCGCGCGACGAATGTCGCGGTTTTCGACAGGTCAGGTGAGAACGGGGGCCGGAGGTGTCGTGACTCCCGGTCTGCGACGGCTGGGGGTCATCGGCGGTAGAGGTCGGTGAGCAGATCGACGACCTTGCCGGTGTGGGGGTGGCGTTCGTCGCGCCACCACAGCACGCGCACCGGGATGGGCGGGGCGTCGCGCACCCGCCGGAACACCACGCCGCTGCGCCGGTACTGGGTGAGGGTGGCTTCGGAGGTGATGCCGACGACGCGCCCGCTGGAGACGGCGGTGAGCCAGTCGTCGACGTCGGAGGTCTGCTCGAACTCCGGCTGGTGCTCCGGCGGCCACAGCTGCGGGGTGGTCGAGCCCGCGCGGCGGTCGAGGAGCACCGTGCGCTCGGCCAGGTCGTGCAGCCGCACGAACCGCCGCCGCGCCCACTCGTCGTCGGTCGCCATCGCGCAGTAGCGGCGTTCCAAGCCCACCACGACGTCGGAGAAGCGCTTGCGGTCGGGTTCGGAACGCACCACCGCCACGTCGCAGGCACCTTCGGCCAGCCCGGCGGTGGCGGAGTTGGTGCGCACCAGCTGCAACCGCACGTCCGGGAAGTCGCGCGCCCACCGGCGCTGGAAGTCCACGGTGTGCCGGCCCAACGCCGACCACGCGTGCCCCACCCGCACCCCCGCCTGCTCGCTGGTGGCCTCACGCACGAGCTCATCGGTCTCGGCCAGCACCCGGCGGGCGCGGGTCAGCACGCGCGCACCGGCGGCGGTCGGGGCGATCTGGCGGCTGGTGCGCCGCAGCAACCGCACCCCCAGGGCGTTCTCCAACCCCGCCAGGGTGCGCGAGACCTGCGCTTGGGACAGGCCGAGTTCGACGGCGGCGTCGGTGAAGCTGCCCGCCTCCACGATCGCGACCAGGCATCTCAGCTGCCGCACCTCCACATCCATACCTCAAGCGTATCGGCGGCGTGGCGGATGCATTTTGCGCAACGAGCCCGCGGCGGCAGGCTCACCGCCATGACCAGCACGCAGCTCCCCGCACCCCCGGCCGCCGACCCCGCCTCGCGGGGCGCCGGGGTGGCGCTGATGTCGGGCAGCGCCCTGTCCAACCAGACCGGGGCGGCGATCGGATCGCTGGCCTTCGACACCATCACCCCGGCCGGAGTCGTGGCGGTGCGCCAGTGGATCGCCGCCCTCGTGCTGCTGGCCACGACCCGCCCGCGCTGGCGGGAGTTCACCCGCGCCCAGTGGCGCCTGGTCCTCGCGCTGGCCGGGGTGTTCGCCGTCATCAACCTCGCCCTCTACAGCGCTGTGGACCGCATCGGACTCGGCCTGGCCGTCACCCTCGAATTCCTCGGCCCCCTCGCCGTGGCGCTGGCCGGCTCGCGCCGCCGCATCGACCTGGCCTGCGCGCTGCTGGCCGCCACCGGTGTCGCGGTGCTGATGCGCCCTGAGCCCACCAGCGACTACCTCGGCATGGGGCTGGCGCTGCTGGCCGCGGCGTGCTGGGCGGGCTACATCCTGCTCAACCGCGCCCTGGGCCGCAGCCTGCCCGGCGCGCAGGGCACCGCCACCGCCTGCGGCCTGTCCGGGCTGGTGTTCGTCCCGATCGGCATCGCCGTCCTGCTCACCCACCCGCCGACCGGCCCGGCACTGGGCTTCGCGATCACCGCGGGCGTGCTGTCCTCAGCGGTGCCGTTCCTGTGCGACGCCCTGGCCCTGCGCCGCGTCACCGCCCCGCTGTTCGCGATCGTCGCCAGCCTCAACCCGGTCCTGGCCGCCACCACCGGCCTGCTCATCCTCGACGAGCACCTCGACGCCGCGCAGTGGGCCTGCATCGCCGCCATCGTCGCCGCCAACACCACCACGATCCTCACCCGCCGCTGAGCGACTCACGCCGAGCCGCGGGCCGTCCGCCCGCCCCCGTCGGCGTAGCTCAGCAGCCGGTCCCGATCGGTGACTGTGATCTTCCCGCGGTGCAGCCGGATCAATCCTCGCTCGGCCAGCTCACCCAGGGCGGTGGTGGTGCGTTCGCGGGTGGCGCTGACCAGACCCGCGAGCTGGTGGTGGGTCAACCGGACCGGTTCCGGCACCGCGCCCCGCGAGGCCCCCGCGGTCAGGCTCCACAGGGTGCCGGCGAGGCGTTCGGCGAGGGTTTTGGAGGCGAGATCGGTCAGCCTGCGCTCCAGCTCGGTGATGCGCTGTTGCATCCGCTCGGTGATGCGCTCGGCGATCCTCGGATCGGCCAGCAGCAGCCGCCGCACGTCCTGCGGGCTCATCACGCACAGCACGCAGGACTCCAGCGCCTCAGCCCAGTTGCCGCCCATCCGGATCCCGATCAGCGGGACCTCGCCGAAGACGGTGCCCGGACCGAGCAGCGCCGTGGTGACCGCCTGTCCCGACGAGCCGATCCGGTACAGGCGCACCCGGCCGCGCTTGATGATGAACAGGGTGCCGACCGACCGCTGCGGGCTGTGCAGGATCTCGCCCGCCGCGACGGTGCGCAGCGGGGCGCGTGCGCCCAGGTCGACCATCTCCCGCCGCGACAGGTCGCGGAAGAGGTCGACTTCGGACAGGCAGTACGGCTCCTCCTGCACAGGCCCTCCCCGGATGGTGGTGCCCCGTCCCCACCATCGGCCTCAGCAGGGCGGTGCGTCGAGGCCTTCGGTCACGCGTGGGCGGTGCGCCGCCGCAGCGCGAACAGCACGGCCGCGGTCACGATGCCGTAGATCAGATGCCCCATCAGGCTCTGCATCGCGGTGGCCCCGAGCTGCAGCACGGGCATGCCCAGCGCGGCGGGCATGAGCAGCAAACCACCCAGCACCCACCAGAGCACGCCGTAGGCGACACCGGCCGCCAGCAGCGGCCAGAACCGGGTCGACGGCGCGATCAGGCCGAAGCCGGCACCGAGGATCACCGAGATCGCCAGGTGCACCACGACGCCGACACCGGCGCCGCCGGCCCCGACCAGCATCGCGATCATCGGCAACATCCCCGTCGCGGCCATGAGGACGCCGAAGACGATCCCGCCGCCGAGCCCGGCCACAGCACCGGTCAGGGCACGCGAGAGGCCCACCTGCATCGGATGAGCGGGGTGAACGGTCGCGGACATGGTCGTCTCCTTCCCCTTCGCGAGTGCAGGCACCAGCCTCACCCCACCCCGCGGGCGATGTCGGTGACACCGGTGACACAACACCGGATCCCCGGGCCGGAAAAATCTCGGAGAAAACTCGGGTGCGATGTCGAGAATCGCGTTTCGGCGCCGTCCCCGGGGTGAAAGGCGGTCACAATGACCGCACGAGCTCCGAAGGAGACGATGATCATGGCCAAGTATCTGCTGCTCAAGCACTACCGGGGCGCTCCGGAGGCGGTCAACGACGTGCCGATGGACCGGTGGAAGCCCGAGGAGGTCGACGCGCACATGCGCTACATGAACGACTTCGCCGACCGCCTCAAGACCACCGGTGAGTTCGTCGACGGCCAGGCCCTGGCCCCGGAGGGCACGTGGGTGCGCCACGACGGGCCCGGCAAGCCCCCGGTCACCGACGGCCCGTTCGCCGAGACCAAGGACCTCATCGCCGGGTGGATGGTCATCGACGTCGAGGACTACGACCGCGCTGTGGAGCTGGCCGGGGAACTGTCGGCGGCACCCGGCGCGGGCGGCGAACCCATCCACGAATGGCTGGAGCTGCGCCCGTTCCTGACCGCCCCGCCCACCATCACCGAGTAACACCGGTGGACGAGACCGCGGTGCGGGCGTGGAGCCCAGCCGTCATCGGCGTCCTGCGCCGTCGCGGAGCCGACTTCGCCGCGGCGGAGGACGCCGTGCAGGAAGCCCTGCTGGAAGCGGTGCGGACCTGGCCGCAGGACCCGCCCCGCGACCCGAAGGGCTGGCTGGTCACCACCGCCTGGCGCAAGTTCCTCGACTCGACGCGCAGCGAGACGGCACGACGCCACCGGGAAACCCGCGTTCAGACCGAACCCGAACCCGGGACCGTCCCGGACGCCGACGACACGCTCGAGCTGTACTTCCTGTGCGCCCACCCGAGCCTGAGCACGAGCTCGGCGGTGGCGCTGACGCTGCGCGCGGTCGGCGGCCTGACCACCCGCCAGATCGCCGAGGCCTACCTCGTTCCCGAATCCACCATGGCCCAGCGCATCAGCCGCGCCAAGCGCACCGTCGCCGGTGCCCGCTTCACCCACCACGGCGAGGTGGGCACCGTGCTGCGGGTGCTGTACCTGGTGTTCAACGAGGGCTACTCGGGGGATGTGGACCTGGCGGCCGAAGCGATCCGCCTGACCCGTCAACTGGCCGCCATCACCGACGACCCCGAGGTGCGGGGGCTGCTGGCGCTGATGCTGCTGCACCACGCCCGCCGCCCGGCGCGCACCGACCCGGACGGGCGCCTGGTACCGCTGGCCGAGCAGGACCGCACCCGCTGGGACACCCGCCTGATCAGCGACGGCGTCGCCCTCCTGCAGCGAGCCCTGGCGGCGGACCGGTTGGGCGAGTACCAGGCGCAGGCGGCCATCGCCGCCCTGCACGCCGACGCGCCCACCGCCGCCGAGACCGACTGGCCGCAGATCGTGGAGTGGTACGACGAACTGCTGGCGCTCACCGGTTCGCCGGTGGTGCGGCTGAACCGGGCGGTGGCCGTCGGCGAGGCCGACGGCCCGCACGCGGGCTTGGCGGCACTGGCCGACTGCGACCCGTCGGTGCCGCGCCACACCGCCACGCGTGCCTACCTGCACGAGCACGCGGGTGACCGGGAGGTGGCGGCGCGGTTGTACGCCGAGGCGGCGCGTTCGGCGAGCAGTGTCGCCGAACGCGACCACCTCCTGCGTCAGGCGGCCCGGCTCAATTCCGGGGCGTGATCAGACTTCGACGATGGCGATGTGGTTGCCGTCGGGGTCGCTGATCATGAACAGCAGCGGTGCTCCGGGGCTGGATTCGGGTTCGGAGTCGATCTGGACCCCGCCGAGGGCGCGCAGTCGAGCGTATTCGCCGTGCACGTCGGCGGTCTCGACGCCGATGCCGCAGCCGCCGGGTTGCCCGCCGCCCATCGGCGGGTTCAGCGCCAGGCGCGAGGTGGACCCGGGCGGGGCGACCTCCAGCCAGCGGTACTCGCCGTCGGGTCCGAAGCGGGTGTCGCCGCGAACCTCCCAGCCGAGCTTGCCGGTGTAGAACTCCAGGGCGGCGTCCTGGTCGGCGACGGTGAACATGGTGACGCCGATGTTGGTGACGGTCGTGGATGCGGGCGTATGTGTGGTCATGCACTAGGGACTACCCGGGTGCGCGAAATTCATCGCGGAAACCCCAAGATCCTTTCGTCACCGTGACCGAACGGATTAGGGGGATTGCTCGGATGAATCCGGTTGGGATCGGGTCGCTTCGGCCACCAGATGCGCCGGATCGCGGGTCAGCGACAGCGCCACGTGGTCGTAGAGCTGGGTGATGGCCGCCGAGGAGTGCCCGAGCGCGTCGCGGCGGTCCTCCAGGGCCGCGCCGTGCTGGCGGGCGATGGTGTTGAAGGTGTGGCGCATCGAGTGCGGGGTGATGCGCTGCGGCATCGGCACCCCGGCCTGGGCCGCCAGGGCCTGCACGAGCCGGTAGATCTGGTGACGGTTGACCCGCCGCCCGTCCCGGGTGATCACCAGCGCATCGGTGTCGGCCTCGGGCCGCTGCTGCAGGTAGGCGTCGAGCACCCCGTGCAGGCCGTGCGGGATGGGCCGGGTGCGCACCTTGCCGCCCTTCATCCGCACCGTGAGCACCCGCATCCCCTCGCGCTGCCCGAGATCGGCCAGATCGGCGTGGCAGAGCTCGGAGACCCGCACGCCCAGGTCGATCAGCAGCGCCATCACCAGCGCGGCGGCCTGCGGCCCCAGCGTCCGATGCCGGTAGGAGCGGCTTTCGGCCAGCATCACCGAGGCCTGCTCGGCCGAAACGCTGGTGGTCGGCGAGTGCCGGCGGTCGTAGCGGGGCCGAGCGGCATCACGGGCCGGGTTGGCGTCGATGGCTCCGGCGCGCACCAGGTGGGTGTAGAAGCTGGAGACCGCGGCGATCTTGCGCGCCCTGGTGGAGGCCGCCGGGGGCCTGCCCGTGCGCGGGTTGGCGGTGGCGGCCAGCTCAGCGGCGTACATCTGCACCTCCGGCAGCCGCACGGTCAGCGGGTCGAGGTCGCGGCGGGTGCACCAGTCCAGGTACTCGCGCAGGTCCCGGGTGTAGGCGCTGCGGGTGTCGGCGGAGTCGGTGAACGAGCCCAGCCAGGAGGCGATCAGCGCGGTGAGGGTGTGGCCGGTGCGGGTGGTCGCGGCCAGCAGTTCCGTTTGCGCCCGCGTGCCCACCGAGCTGCCGCCACCCGCCGCCTGAATCTCCATGATCCCATCTTACCGCACATAAGCGCGATTATGCGCGCCTCCCTTCTGTCCGTTTTCCCTCGTCAGAGTTCCGTTTCGTTGGTTCCATAACGTTAGTGACGTAATTAGTTGGTGGGCGGGTGGAACTGGAGCGGAATCTGCCCGGCGCCTTCACCACGAGCGCGGACACACCACACCCTCGGGGGTGATGAACTGGAGCTGAGGATCGCGGTGGGCGGTGTTCAGCGAAGAACCGCTTCGCCCCAGACCGCTGAGGCGCTGCACTCAGAATCGATGTTGTCCACCTGCAGCAGCAGCCGCTCACCATCGGCCACGGGCACGTCGAGCAGGCCCACTTCCCCTGGCCGCAGTTCCCGACTGGCGAGCTCTCGACCGTCGAGCTCCACGACGAATCGGGTCACGGTGCCGGCGGGCGCACCGTCAGCGATGCCCAGCGTGGCCTGAAAACGCTGAAATCGCCGGTCGAGGGCGAACAGCTCGTGGCCGTCATCGGATTTCGAACAGGTGGAGCCGATGACGCTGTGCGGGTGTACCTGCCCGTCGAAGGTCGCGTCGCCACGTCGCCACTGGCCGTAGCCGCCGTCGATCTCCACCACCTCGGACAGCCACGTCCTGGTCGTCGACGGCACCACAGGAGCCGGCGGTGGCTACTTCCGCGACGCTTCACCGGAATGGCGGCGTCCGGACCTGCCCAGGGGAGGTCCTCTTCACTGCCTCCCGCTGCTCGGGGCCTGCGTTCGGCGTCCGGTGACCTGCGCGAAGGTCAGCAGCTGACCGCGGTCGGCGTCGAGCATGGGGATCGTGGCGCGAGAACCGCTCCTGACGAGCTCGTCGGGGCTGTGTTCGGCGCAGACCTCGCACCACAGTTTCCAATCGAGCCAACCCTCCGGTTGCGCTCGGCTCGCGGTGACCTCGATCAGGCCGGTCTGCTCCCACTGGAAGCGCCACCACTCCGGTGTGTGAAACGGCAGCACCTCCCAGCCCGCGCCGGACCGCAGGTGCGCGGGAACGCCGCCGAGCTCGCGCAACTCGCGGTGCAGGGACGGCACGGCGATCGACAGCCACCCACCCGGTTTGAGGAACTTGCTGATGTAGCCGACGTAGAGGTCGTCAGTGCCGAAGTAGTGGTAGGTGCCCACGGACAGGATCGCGTCGAACTGTTCCGGATCGAAGGGCAGATCATGGGCCTCGGCGCGCACCGCGTGGACCCGATCCGCGACATCCGCCCGGTCGAATCGCGCAGCGTTGTCCTCGGGCGGGACCCACAACTCCGATGCCCACACCTCGACGTCGTACTCGCGCGCCAGGAAGATCGAGGTCATACCCGGTCCGCACCCGAGGTCGAGGACCTTCATCCCCGGTTCGAGGGGGCAGTCCCGAACGAGGTCTTCCAGCAGCCACAGGGGGTTGGGCCCCATGCAGTTGTCGACCATCCACTGCGGGTCGTAGGTGGCCGAACGCGGGTACGTGTCAGCTCTGATGAGCGCTGCCAGCGAAGTCACGGCCCATCACTAGCAGCCGGCCTGAACCCGGGCCAACGGAATTTCTCGACTGCCGTGATCCGCTCCACCTGCGCTAGAGGCAGGTCGCCGAGGCCGTAGAACTCCTTGCGGCAGAACGACGGCCGCGAGAATTCGCGGGTGCGGCGCAGGTGGTGGCGCTAGGGTCCGGGGATGTCTCGAATCGAGGTGAGCGCCGAGGACCTGGCCGGCTCGGTGCGGTTGTCGCTGGCTGTGTTGCGGCAGGTGCCTGCCGAGGCGTGGCGGGAGAAGGCCGGTTCGTTGGAGTGGGATCGGTGGGAGACCGTCGAGCACCTCAGCGACGACCTGTTCTCCTACGCCGTGCAATTGGGCCCCGCGAACCCGCCGCAGGACCGCGAGATGCCGTTCCTCTGGCGGCCGCGCCGCGACGGTGGCCCGTTCAACGCGGTGCACGCCGATCCCGACACCGGCCCGGACGGCTTGTTGCTGACCCTGGAGGCCACGGCCGCCTTGCTGGTGGCGATGGTGCGCACCACCCGCCCTGACCTGCGCTCCTACCACGTCTTCGGTGTCTCCGACGCGGAAGGTTTCGCGGCGATGGGCGTGGTGGAAACGCTCGTGCACACCCACGACGTCACCGACGGTCTGGGCCTTGATTGGGAGCCGCCGGCGGAGCCGTGCGCGAAGGTGCTCGACCGGCTCTTCCCCGACGCTCCCACCGACGCCGAGCCGTGGCCGGCGTTGCTGTGGTGCACCGGCCGCGCCGAAACCCCGGGGCGTGCGCGGCTGACCCGCTGGCGCTGGGACGGCACGCCCCGGGACCGGCTCAGTGGGCGAGTTTGAGGCCGACGACGCAGGTGATCAACCCCAACAGCAGGGCGATCTTGACCGGGGAGATCGATTCGTCGCCGGTCGCCATCGAGTAGCCGATCGTGAGCACGGCACCGATGGCCACCCACACCGCGTACGAGGTCCCGGCGGGAAGGGTGCGCATCGCCAGGGCCAGTCCGCCCATGCTGACGGTCAGACCGGCGAGGAACACCAGTGAGGGGACTAGCCGGGTGAAGCCTTCGGACTTGCTCAGGGCCACGGCCCAGACGGCTTCGAACATGCCGGAGATGATCAGGACGATCCATGCCATGACGTGCGCGCTCCTCCGCGCCTGCACCGTCTTTGCATGTCCAGGTACGGTGCGCCTCGTCCGGATCCTCGTCACCACCGATTCTGCCCAACCCCACCGCACGGGTCAGCTCGGAACCCGGTGAGCTCGCCCACCACGACCTCACCCGATGCCGGGTGCGAGTTCGGCCGGGCGGGGCAGGACGGTGTCGCGCCAGCCGGGCCCCATGCGCTCGCGGGCGGCCCGCTCGCGGTGATCGTCGAGATCGAACCGGTGTGCTGCGGTTCCAGGCGTGTACCACCGGCTTCGGCTCGAAGCCGCCACGTCCACGAGCTCCCCTCCGGCCGAAGTGTCGAGGCGAACCCCAGCGATGCCGACGTTGGGGTGCCCCGGCCCGTGCTCGCGCGGTCGAAGGGCTGGTGGGCCGGGGTGGGGTGAGGTTTCACACCGATGGGCCACCCGGGTGGATAACCATACAGTCCATCGCATAAACTTTCCGCATGTCCAAGGTTCTGACGTCTCTGCCGGTCGGCCAGCGGGTCGGCATCGCCTTCTCCGGGGGTCTCGACACCTCCGTCGCCGTGGCCTGGATGCGCGACAAGGGCGCGGTGCCGTGCGCCTACACCGCCGACATCGGGCAATACGACGAGTCCGACATCGCTTCGATCCCGGGCCGGGCCAAGGACTACGGCGCCGAGATCGCGCGCATGGTCGACTGCCGCGAGCCGCTGGTCGAGGAGGGTTTCACGGCGCTGGCCTGCGGGGCGTTCCACATCCGCTCGGGTGGGCGCACCTACTTCAACACCACTCCCCTGGGCCGCGCGGTGACCGCCACGCTGCTGGTGCGGGCGATGCTGGCCGATGACGTGCAGATCTGGGGCGACGGGTCGACGTTCAAGGGCAACGACATCGAGCGGTTCTACCGCTACGGGCTGATGGCCAACCCGCGGCTGCGGATCTACAAGCCGTGGCTGGACGAGGACTTCGTCCAGGAGCTGGGCGGCCGGCAGGAGATGTCGGAGTGGCTGGTCGAGCACGGTCTTCCCTACCGGGACTCGGCGGAGAAGGCCTACTCCACCGACGCCAACATCTGGGGTGCCACGCACGAGGCGAAGTCGCTGGAGCACCTCGACACCGGCATCGAGATCGTGGACCCGATCATGGGTGTGCGGTTCTGGGACGAGTCGGTGGCCATCGCGCCCGAGGACGTGACGGTGTCGTTCGTGCAGGGCCGGCCGGTGGCCATCAACGGCAAGGAGTTCTCCTCGCCGGTCGACCTGGTCCACGAGGCCAACGCGATCGGCGGCCGGCACGGTCTGGGCATGAGCGACCAGATCGAGAACCGCATCATCGAGGCCAAGAGCCGCGGCATCTACGAGGCCCCGGGCATGGCGCTGCTGTTCACCGCCTACGAGCGGCTGGTCAACGCCATCCACAACGAGGACACCGTGGCCTCCTACCACAACGAGGGCCGCAAGCTGGGCCGGTTGATGTACGAGGGTCGTTGGTTCGATCCGCAGGCGCTGATGCTGCGGGAGTCGCTGCAGCGCTGGGTGGGTTCGGCGATCACCGGTGAGGTGACGTTGCGGCTGCGCCGGGGTGAGGACTACTCGATCCTCGACACCCGCGGCCCGGCGTTCTCCTACCACCCGGACAAGCTGTCGATGGAGCGCACCGAGGACGCCGCGTTCGGCCCGACCGACCGGATCGGCCAGCTGACGATGCGCAACCTCGACATCGCCGATTCGCGGGCGAAGCTGGAGGGTTACGCGCAGCTGGGGCTGGTCGGCAAGGCGCAGACCGAGCTGGTGGGGTCGCTGCAGGCCGGTGGTGCTGAGGCGATCGCGTCGGTGGGTGCCGAGGAGTCCGAGTCGCAGGCGCTGGATCGCGCGGCGATGGAGTCGGGCACCGACTGACCTGGGTTTTCACGTCATGGCCGTTCGCGCGGGTCGCACCGCGCGGGCGGCCATGATCGCATTGGCGCCCGGTGGTGGCGCGTGCGGGGGCGCTGCCTTCGGGGCCCGCGGGTGGTGTGGTTAGGGTCCGTGGAACAACCGGGGACGGGGAGGTAGGTCAGTTGTCGGGTGACCGGCCGAGTGCGCAGGAACTGGAAGCCGCCAGCGGGGCCACGATCGGGGATGTGCTGGCGCCGGATCTGACGGTGCTGTTCTGCGGGATCAACCCGGGTTTGTGGTCGGGTGCCACGGGTTTTCACTTCGCGCGTCCGGGCAACCGGTTCTGGCCGGTGCTGCACGCCAGCGGTTTCACCCCGCGCGAGCTGGCCCCCTCGGAGCAATCGGAGCTGCTGGGGCTGGGTTTGGGCATCACGAACCTGGTCTCGCGGGCGAGCGCGAAGGCCGCCGATCTCTCCGACGACGAACTCGCGGCCGGGGCCGAGGTGCTGGCGCAGAAGGTCGCGCGGTACCGGCCGCAGTGGGTGGCGGTCGTGGGCATCACCGCCTACCGGGCGGCGTTCGGAGCCAAGCGCGCCACGTTCGGTAGGCAAGATCGGACGATCGGTGAGGCCGGGGTGTGGGTGTTGCCCAATCCCAGTGGCCTGAACGCGCATTGGTCGGCGGCGACGCTGGCGGCGGAGTTCGGGCAGCTCAGGCAAGCGGTCATGGCCGATGACGAGTGCCGGTGCGGATGAGGGCCGTGGGTTAGGGAACACGGGGGTGTCCTTTACCGGTCCGTGACCGGTAGGGTCTGCTCCGCCGGAAGGGAAGTCCCCGATCCGGTGACATTGGCCGTTTGCTGACGCAGAGTCGATACGGATGACTATTCAAGACGATCTTGCTCGACCGTGGTTCCAGCCCGTGGTCCCCTCGGAAGCGCAACAGCAGCAACCGGACCCGGGATCCCCGACGACACGCATCATGGGCCAGCTGCCCGTGGACCCCACGGACCAGGTCAACACCGCAGGCCAGGTCGCTCCCGCGGAGTCCGTGAACCCCGTGGGGCAGGTGAGCCCGGTGGACGAGGTTCCCGCCGCGCCGCAGGCGGGCGAGTTCCGCACCGCTGCCCCGCAGCAGCAGTTCGACCGAGCCCCTTTCGACCAGGCCCCGTTCGACGCCCCGCAGTTCGATCAGCCGTCGCAGGGGTCGTTGCCGCCCCGTCCGAGCACGGCGATGTCGCAGGGCACGACCTTCGCCGAGGCCCTCGATCCCGGTGGCTACCCGTCCCGCTCCCCCGAGGCGGGTCAGGACGCGATCGCCGGTGACACGGCCTTCCAGGCCTTCTACGCCGACGAGCCGGCGTCGATGCCCTCGATCCCCCCGTCCCCCCAGCCCCCGATGTCGCAGCCGTCGATGTCGCAGCCCGGGATGCCGCCGCAGCCGCCGATGGGTGGTGGCCCGGAGATGGCGGGCCTGCCGTTGGCTCCGCCGCCGGTGCCCGAGCACGTCGAGGTCACCCAGCCCTACATTCCCGCGATCCGCGATGAGCAGCCGGAGTTCGCCAAGCGCCTCAACCCCGAGGTGTCGGCGGCTTCACCTGCGGCGTTGACGGGTCCGCAGCCCGCGGTGGGCGGCAAGCCGGCGGCGGCTCCGCGCAAGCGCGGTTTGATGCGGCGCGTGGTGCGCCGGATCATCGGACCGGACCTGCTGCGCAAGGACCCGCCGAAGAAGCGCCGCTAGAGCTCTTCTCCACCCGGGTCCGGCGGTGGTCCTGGCACGGGCGCAGACCTGCATCCTGCGCCCGTGCCAGGACCACCGTCCTTTTCGTGCGCAGGGCTTTTCAGGTTCGGGCGCGGACGTGCCAGCGGCCGTGGTCGCGAGCCAGGTGCACGGGGTGGTTGAAGCACTTGCTGACGTGGTCGCTGGTGAGCACCTGATCGACGGGTCCTCGGGCCAGGGTGGTGCCTTCGCGCAGCAGCAGGGCGTGGGTGGTGCCGGTGGGCAGTTCTTCGAGGTGGTGGGTGACCAGCACGGTGGCCAGGTCGGGGTGGTCGTGGCGGAGCTGGTCGAGGCTGGTGAGGAGTTGTTCGCGGGCGGCCAGGTCGAGGCCGGTGGCGGGTTCGTCGAGCAGCAGCAGCCGCGGTTGGGGCATCAGGGCGCGGGCGATGAGGACTCGGCCGCGTTCGCCTTGGGACAGGGTGTCCCAGCGGGCCTGGTCGCGTTCGGCGATGCCCAGGACGCTGATGAGCCGTTCGGCGCGGGTGGTTTCGTCGTCGGTGGGTTGCCAGCGCGGGACGGGTTCGGTGGTGTTGGTCAGCCCGGTGAGCACGACTTGGCGCACGGTCAGGGGGCTTCGGAGCGGGTGGCGGGGGTTGATGTGGCCGACGAGGCTGCGCAGCGCGCGCATGTCCACGGCGCCGAGGCGGTGTCCGAGGACCTCCACGCTGCCTCGGGTGGGGTGGCCGTGGGCGCCCAGCAGGTTGAGCAGGGTGGATTTGCCCGCGCCGTTGGCGCCGAGCAGGGCCCAGTGCTGGCCGGGGTGGACGTCGATCGACACCGAGCGGAGCAGGTGGGTGCCCTCGCGCACGACGTCGACGTCGGTGGCGCGCAGCACGGGGCCGGTGTCGGCGGGGCGGGGGTGGGTCAACTGCGGTGTCCTTCTGGCTGCGCCGGGTGGTGCCGGGTGAGGGGCGCGGGTGTCGCGGGGCCTCGGGTGATCAAGCCTGCGTGTGCGGCGATCAACGCGGTGTCGTGAGCTTAGCAAACGAGTTGGTGGGGGCCGGGGCGTGCGAGGCGGGCTGGTTAGGCTCACCGGTGCCCGTGCCGGTTCTCGCTCGATGAAGGATGCGATGTCGTCTCCAGTCACCCCCGTTCTCGCCGACAGCGTCCGCTTCGATGACGACGGCGTGCACATCCTGGATCGGCGGGTGTTCCCGTTCGAGCGCCGGTGGGTGCACGCCCGCACCGTGGAGGAGGTGGCGCGGGCGATCGAGGAGATGGTGACCCAGTCCTCGGGCCCGTACTTCGCGGTGCTGTGGGGGTTGGCGCTGGCCGCGCGCGACGCGCGGGGGTGTGCGCCTGAGGTGGCGCGGGAGCGGGTGTCGGCCGCGGCGAGCCGGTTGATCGCGACCCGTCCGACCAATGATCAGCCGCGCAAGGCCGCGGCGTTCGTGCTGGATGCCGTGGCCGGGCGCGAGGACGTCGCCGCGGCGGCCGTGGAGGGCGCTCGTGCCGGGGACGCCGATTACCGGGAGCGGTGCCGGCGGATGGGCCGGGCGGGCGCGCAGCTGCTCGGCGAGGGTGCCCGGGTGCTGACCCACTGCTGGGGCGATCTGTACCTGCTGGGGTTGGTGGAGGCGCTGCTGGAGCGGGGTGGGTGTCCGGAGTTCGTGTGCACCGAGACCCGCCCCTACCTGCAGGGCGCGCGGTTGACCGCCGAGTCCCTGGCCGAGATGGGGGTGCCGGTCACGCTGGTCACCGACGGCATGCCCGCGTCGCTGATGCGCGAGGGCCGGGTGGACGCGCTGGTGACGGCCTCGGACCGGGTCAGCATGGACGGCTCGGTGATCAACAAGGTGGGCACGTTGGGCCTGGCGGTGGCCGCGCGCGCCTTCGACGTGCCCTTCCACGCGCTGTGCCACGGCCCGGATCCGGAGACCGCGACGGGGGCGCAGGTGCCGATCGAGTTCCGCGACGGCGACGAGGTCCTGCACACGCTGGGGCGGCGCAGCGCCAGCGACAAGGTCACCGGCCTCTACCCGGCCTTCGACGTCACCGATCCGCACCTGGTGAGCACCGTGGTCACCGACAAGGGCGCGTTCACGCCCGAGCGGCTGCACACCTACTGGCACTGATCACCCGGTTGGTCGGCGCGCTGCAGGCGGGCCAGCAGGGTGATGAGCAGTTCGCGCTCGGTGGCGCTCAGGGGTGCCAGCAGCTGCTGGTTGGCCTGCTCGGCCAGCGCGGCGCAGCGCTGCAGGGTGGCCCTGCCCTCGTCGGTGACCGACACGGCGTTCTTGCGGCCGTCGGCCGGGTCGGGTCTGCGTTGCACGAGGTGGCGGGCTTGGAGGTCGTTGAGCAGGCCGACGACGTCCTTGCGGTCGATCTCCAGGCGCCGCACCAGCTCGGCCTGGGCGGTGGGGCCGTGCTCGGCGACGGCCGCGAGCACGGCGTAGTGGCTCAGCCGCAGTCCTTCGCCTGCCAGGGCGTGGGCGAGGAGTTCGCGGCCGCGGGCGGCGACGCGTCCGGTCAGCCAGCTGGGCAGGGACTGGATGTGCTGCAGGGCGCGGTCGGTCACGCGGGCACCCTAGCGAAAAATCGTTGGACCACCCAACGGTGGTGCTCCTACTCTCCACTTCGTTGGTGAACCCATCGAATTGGAGGAGGCAGCGTCATGCGCCGCGTCAACCACGTCGTCCACGGCGGACCCGAGGTCCTGTTCGTCGAGAACGCCCCCGTCCCCGAACCCGGACCGGGCCAGCTGCTGGTGGCCTGCGAAGCCATCGGCGTCACCCTGCCCACGGTGCGCCGGGTCCGCGAAGGACCCGAACCCGCCCCGCTGGCCGGAGAAATCGCCGGCACCGTCCACGCCCTCGGGCCGGGTGTGCGCGGTTTCCGCCTGGGCCAGCGAGTCACCGGACTGTGCTTCGAGCACGCCTACGCCGAACTGGCCCTGCTCGCCGAACCCCTGGCGTCCCCCATCCCCGACCACGCCGACGCCACCACCGCGATCGCACTGGTGCGCAGCGGTCTCATCGCCCGCCAGGCCTGCGCGACGGGCATGCTCGGCCACGGCGAAACGGTCCTGATCACCGCCGCGGCCGGCGCGGTGGGCACCATGGCCGTCCAGATCGCCCGCGGGTGCGGCGCCCGCGTGGTCGCCGCGGTCAGCAACGCCGCCGACAAACGCGCCCACCTCACCAACCTCGGCGCCGAGCGCGTCGTCGACTACGCCGACCACGACTGGGGCGATCCGGTGGAGGTGGTCCTCGACGCCGTCGGCGGCGACCTGCTGAGCCGCACCGTCCGCGCCCTGGGCCCCGGAGGCAGGCTGGTGACCTTCGCAGGCCAACCCGGCCCGATCTCCTCGCGCGAGCTGGTGCTGCGCGGCGCCTCGGCCACCGGCTTCCGCATGGGCGCACCCCCGAAACCGTCCCTGCACGCCTACTGGCGCGACGAACTCTGGGACCAGCACCGCCAAGGACGTCTGCGCACCCGCGTCCACGACCAGATCCCCCTGACCGAAGCAGCCCGGGCTCACGAAACCCTCGAGTCCGGAACCAACCTCGGCAAAGTCGTCCTCACCGTCGACTAGCGCGGTCGGGGCGGGTTCGGCGGGGACAGCTCATCGAGCCGCTCACCGGCACCCGCCCGCCGCTGCCGTCACGCGGTGAGGACGCGGGGGCCGGTGTGGGTGATGGCCAGGGTGTGGCCGGTGTGGGCCGCTCGGGATTCGTCGGTGGTGCGCAGGAGGGGGTGGTGGTCGGTGTTGAGGTGGTCGAGACCGCCTGCGGTGAAGATCGGTTCGAGGCTGAACACCAGACCCGGGCGCAGCGGGAGCCCCTGGCCGGGGTGGCCGTCGTTGGCGACGGCGGGCTCTTGGCGGGGTTGACGGCCCAGGCCGTGACCGCCCAGGGGTGGGATGCCGTAGCCGTTGCTGCGGGCGACGAGGCCGATCGCGCGGGAGACATCGCCCAGGCGCGCTCCGGGCTTGGCGGCGGCGATGCCGTCGGCCAGGGCTTGGCGGGTGGCGGCGAGCAGCAGCCGGTCGTCCTCCTCGACCGTGCCCACCGGCACGGTGGTGGCCGCGCGGGCGAACCAGCCCTGCTTGTCCAGCGTCGCGGCGACGCTGAGCAGGTCGCCGTCGGCCAGGACGCGAGCGTCGGCGACACCGCCGGTGATCTCGTCGTTGAGCGAGGTGGTGATCACCCGCCCCTGAACCGGCCGCGCGCCGTACCGGTCGGCGGCGTCGCGGGCGATCTCGTCCAGTTCCCCCAAGCTCGTACCGGGAGTGGCGTGCGCACCGACCGCCCGCAGCACGGCGGCGACCACCGATCCGGTCCTGGCCAGCGCCTCGATCTCGCCCCGATCGCGCAGTTCGATCACCATGGTGTCGATGATGCACCCCGCCACCGACACCCCACACACCACAGTGGAGGGTCACGGTACGTGCCGGTAGGTGTCTTCTGCGTCATGGCAACGGTTTTCGCGTCCAAGATCGGAGACGTGTTTCACAGATTTCGGCTAGGGTGCGCGGGACCCCGCTTGAAGGAGACCCCCGAGACGTGCCCGCCCAACCCCCGGCCCCGCTCCGCTTGTGGTGGAAAAGCCCCCTGGCGGTCCGACTGCTGCCCGCCCTTGCCCTGATCACGGCCACCGGAGCGGGTGTGGTCGCCAACCTGCCCGCCACCCCCGACCAGCCCCAGGCGGGCCCACCGGCACCGCAGGTCGTCCACCTCGCCCCGACGACCACACCCCCGCCCCCACCGCCGGAGACCACCGCGGCCGAACCCACCACCAGCCCGTCACCGACCTCGACCACCACGACCACGCGCACCAGCACCCGCACGAGCACGTCCACCACGCCGCCACCCCCTCCGCCGCCGGAAACCACGACGTCACCGACCACGACCAGCCACCCCGGCGCGCAACGCCCGCCCGAGGTCGCCGCCGGCCAGCCGTGCGACGAACCCGGCGACGTGGCGCGCGGCGAGGACGGCGACCGCTACGTCTGCGACTACACCGACGGAGCCTGGAGGTGGCAGGAATGGTGAACCCCGAGCACCAGCGCCACGACATCCCGCTGGCCGACCGCGAAACCCTCGTGCGCGGCGAGCTCACGCCGATCCGCGACGAGGCCCTGCACGGACACGAGACCCTCGTCAAGATCACCCCGGAGCACTCCCAGCGCCGCGGTGTCGGCGAAGACCTCGACTTCCCCGACGAAGCCCCACCCACCCCGCCACGAGGCACCCTGGCCGACGGCACGATCCGCACCACCGGCTGGCTGCAGATCGGTCCCCTGGCGATCTCCTCGGGCCTGTGGGCCGCGCTGAGCGGCTTGGCCGCGGGCCTGGCCCTGACGTGGGTGTGGACGTGGCTGCCGCTGGTGCTCGCGGTGCTGGGCCTGGCCGGGTGGTGGCTGTGGATCCGCCGCCTGCGCCCGGCCTCGCGGGCCACCAACCTGCGGCGCGTGCCCGCCCGACGTCTGCGCCCGGGCACCCCGGTGCGCCTGCACGGCGCGATCGGACCGGTCGGCATCGTCGAGACCATCACCCGCGACGACACCGAGCGCATCACCGTGGGCTTCACCAGCGGCCACCGGCGACACCTGCCCGCCGGACGCCGCTGCCACGTCGTGGAGATCCTCGACTAGACGCCCGTGTCCCGACAGACCGCTGTGTCCGGGTTGCGGCGATCAGGCCTTGCCGGTGCTGCCGCCCACCACCGCATCCGAGCTCGACTGCTCGGGCTCGGCGGGCGGCAGCAGACCGGAGACGTCGCTGCCGGTGTCGTTGACCTTGAGCACGAAAGGCCGGGTCTCGGTGTAGCGGACCACGCTCACCGAACAGGGGTCGACGACGATGCGCTGGAAGGAATCCAGGTGCAGCCCCAGCGCGTCGGCCAGCACCGACTTGATCACGTCCCCGTGGCTGCACAGCAACCACACCTCGTTGTCGGCGACCTGGCGGTCGTGCTCGCGCACCGCGGCCACCGCGCGCGCCTGCACCTCGGCCAGCCCCTCACCACCGGGGAACACCGCGGCTGAGGGGTGCTGCTGCACGACCTTCCACAGCTCCTCACCGGTGAGGTCCTTGATCTTCTGGCCGGTCCAGTCGCCGTAGTCGACCTCGGAGAGCCGCTGCTCGACCACCGGCTCCAGCTCGCGCCCGGCAGCCAGCCCGGCCACCGTCTCCTGGCAGCGCTGCAGCGGCGAGACCACCACCCGCTTCAGCGGCACGCCTTCCAGGCGGGAGGGCAGTGTCGCGGCCTGGCCGCGACCGGTCTCGTCGAGACCGACACCGGGAGCGCGCCCGGCCAGAACACCGGAACCGTTGGCCGAGGAACGCGCATGCCGAACGAGGATGAGAGTCGCCACGTCCGCCGAGGGTAGGCGCCGCGACCACCGAACGGGCGCGAGGGGCCCGGCACGGCGCAAAAACGTCGGGGCGGTCCCGACAGGACCGCCCCGACGTTTTTATGTTCACCTCGCGATCAAAACGCCTCGCGGCCGGGCGATCCACCGCCTCACGGCTGGATGACGCCGAAGCCCAGCAGCGCGAACACCAGCCCGCCCAGCACGATCCGGTACCAGACGAACAGGTAGACGCTGTGGCGCTCCACGAACCGCAGCAGCCACGCGATCACCGCGTAGCCGATCACGCCGGCCACGATGGTGGCCACGATCATCTGCGCCGCCGACGGCTGCAGCCCGTACGGGCTGGGCTCGAACACGTGCGGGATCTCCGACAACCCGGCGGCGAACACCGCCGGGATCGCCAGCAGGAACGAGAACCGCACCGCCGTCGCCCGCGTCAGGCCCAGCGCCAGACCCGCGGTGATCGTCCCGCCGGAACGGGACACACCCGGGATCAGCGCCATCGCCTGCGCGAAACCCATCAGCACACCGTCGCTCAGCCGCAGCCGAGCCTGCTCGCGCAGCTGCTTGCCGTACCGCTCGGCCAGCCCCATCAGCACACCGAAGATCACCAGCGTGGCGCCGGTGATCCAGAGGCTGCGCAGCGTCGAGCGGATGTAGTCCTGGAAGAAGAAGCCCAGGAGTCCGATCGGCAGGCTGCCCACGATCACGTACCAGGCCAGCTTGTAGTCCTGGGTGGAACGCACCTCGGCGTTGAACAGACCGCGGAACCACACGGCGATCAACCGGACGATGTCGCCGATGAAGTAGATCACCACCGCCAGTTCGGTACCGATCTGCGTCACCGCGGTGAACGAGGCACCCGCGTCATCGCCGAAGAACAACTTCGACACGATCGACAGATGCCCGGACGAGGAAATCGGCAGGAACTCGGTGAGTCCCTGGACCACGGCCAGAACCATGGCCTGCAACCACGACACGAAACCCACTCCACACGATCGACAGGGGGAACCCGGGCCCTCTTACGGAACTTCCGGCCCGGTCCTCGAATCTTGCAGCATCGCCCCCTGTCAACCTCCGCCACCCTTGATCACCCCATCAGGGCAGGTCAGCCGCCACACGATCACGCACCGCGCACACGAGGCCGACATACCGCCACGGTGTGATCCACACCACGCCACACCGGACCCGCCGACACCACATCACCAGCCACACCCACCACACCCCCTACCCTCCAACACCGTGGAACAGCGACAACTCGGCAACAGCGGCCTGCGCGTCTCCCGACTCGCCCTCGGCACCATGACCTGGGGCCTCGACGTCGACGCCGACGAAGCAGCCGACCAGCTGACCACCTTCCACGACGCAGGCGGCACCCTCATCGACACCGCCGACGTCTACCAACGCGGCCACGCCGAAGAACTCCTCGGCCACCTGCTCACCCACCACATCCCCCGCGACGAGATCATCCTCGCCACCAAAGCCGCCGCCCGCCGCAAACCCGGCCCCTTCGGCGGCGGCGCCTCCCGCGGCGCCCTCCTCGCCGCCCTCGACGACTCACTCCGCCGCCTGGGCACCGACCACATCGACCTCTGGCAACTCCAGAACTGGGACCCCCACGTCCCCCTCGACGAAACCCTCGCCGCCCTCGACACCGCCGTCACCACCGGCCGCGTCCGCTACACCGGCATCGCCAACTACACCGGCTGGCAAACCGCCACCGCCGCCGCGCACCAGCACCACCACCCCACCCGCACACCCCTCATCTCCACCCAAACCGAGTACTCCCTGCTCGAACGAGGCATCGAACGCGAAGTCATCCCCGCCGCCGCACACCACGGACTCGGCATCCTCGCCTGGGCACCCCTCGGCCGCGGCGTCCTCACCGGCAAATACCGCAACACCACCCCACCCGACTCCCGCGGCGCCACCACCCACCTCTCCGGCTACGTCGAACACCACCGCACCGAACGCGCCGCCCGCATCGTCCAAGCACTGCTCACCGCCGCCGAAGGACTCACCACCACCCCCGCCCAAGTCGCCCTCGCCTGGGTCCGCGACCGCCCCGGCGTCACCGCCCCCGTCCTCGGCGCCCGCACCACCGCCCAACTCAAAACCGCACTCGGCTCCGAAGAACTCACCCTCCCCCCAGCCATCCGCGCCGCCCTCGACGACATCAGCGCACCCCAGCACGGCTACCCCGAAACCCAATAACCCCGAAAACCAGCAGCACTTCCCGCCACCCGCGCGAAATGCCACGCTGAAGGATCCACCCCCACACCACCACCCCTAACCCGATCAGGGATATTGGAGGACACACCCACCACCCAGCGGAAACACCGCAGGTCAACCACAGGAGGGCCTCGCTTGCGTCGTCTGGTCATCACCTGCCTCACCCTCACCCTGCTCACCGGGTGCGGCATGGACGACAACACCGACCCCCTCCAGGTCACCGACAACCTCACCGCCGCCACACCCGCCACAGCACCCCCCGCGAGCACCCCACCCGCAGGCACCGTGCACCCCGCACCACCCACCCAGCACACCGCCTACGACCCCGACACCCGCACCCTCGTGCTCGCCGCAGGCACCAGGCTCCACCTCATCGACACCACCACCGGCGCCCAACGCACCCTCGACCTGCCCGCCGCACCCGCCCGCCTCCGCGCCCAAGCCGGCCAGGTCCTCGCCGCACTCCCCGACGCCGACCAGATCACCCGCATCGACCTGCGCACCACCACCGCACACCCCACCCCCGTGCCCGGCGCACCCGTCGACGCCCTCGACCTCGACCCCCACCGCACCGCCGTCGCCCTCCGCGACACCGCCACCGTCACCATCCTCACCGACGGCACACCCGGCACCACCACCGAGAAGTTCGAAGGCCCCGCCCAACTCCTCACCCAGTCCGGCCAGCTCCACCTCCTCGACACCCTCACCACCGCCATCACCCCCATCAACCCCGACACCGGCGAGAAGGGCGCAGGACTCCGAGCCGGACAAGGCGCCACCAACGCCACCACCGACCGCTACGGCCGCCTGCTCACCATCGACACCCGCGGCCAATCCCTCCTCGCCTTCAGCACCAACCCCCTCGTCCTCAAACAGCGCTACCCCGTCCCCGGCGCCCCCTACGGCCTCGCCTACGACCCCACCACCGACACCGCCTGGATCACCCTCACCGCCACCAACGAACTCGTCGGCTACGACATCGCAGGCGGCGAACCCCGCGAAACCCACCGCATCCCCACCATCACCCAACCCAACTCGGTCACCCTCGACCCCCACACCCACACCCTCTACATCGCCTCCGCCAACGGCGCCGGATACCAGGTGGTGAAGCCGTGACAACCGCTGAAGGACTCGACACCGACCCCGACTGGGAATACCGGCCACTGCGCCTGCCACCCGGCATCACCCGCATCAACGCCGCCACCCAGCTCAGCATCCACGCCGAGTACTCCGGCTGGGAACTCTCCCGCGTCCTGCTCTACTCCGACGGCAGCCGCAAGATCTGGCTCCGCCGCAAACGCAGCACCCCCGGCCTCCCCAACGTCATCACCTGACCACCACGGGCACAGCCACACCGATCACGGAACCCGCCACAACCACCCCTCCGTCGCGAACTTCGACGCCACCAACTCACCGGCCCGCGCCTCCTCCACCGCGCTCACCGGCCCGTCGACCAACCCGAACCGCGACCGGAACCCCGCGATCAACCGATCGATCACCACCTCGCGAGCCAAACCCGTCTGCCGCGCCAGCGGATCCACCCGCCTCGCCGCGCTCGCCACCCCCTTGTCGGACAACTTTTCCCGCCCGACCCGCAACACCTCACCCAACTTCGCGGCATCGATCGAGTACGACATCGTCACGTGATGCAACACCGCCCCCGAACCCATCCGCTTCTGCGCCGCACCACCGATCTTCCCGCCCTCCGACGCGATGTCGTTCAACGGCTGATACCAGACGTTCAGCCCCAAATCCCCCAGCACACCCAACACCCAGTCGTCCAAGAACGGATACGACTCCGCCACCGACAGCCCCGCCACCAACGACGGCGGCGCGTACAGCGAATACGTCACCGTGTTCCCCGGCTCCACGAACATCGCCCCACCACCGGTGATCCGCCGCACCACCTCGATGCCGTGCCGCCCGGCCGCCCCCAGATCCACCTCGTTGCGCACCGACTGGAACCCACCCAAGATCACCGCAGGCGAGGACCACTCCCAGAACCGCAACGTCGGACCACGACGCCCCGGACCCACCTCCTCGGCCAGCACCTCGTCCAACGCCATGTGCGTCAACGGAGAACGCGGCCCCTCCCGCACCAACTCCCACTCGTGATCAGCCCACCCCGACGCCCGCGTCACCGCACGACGCACCGCCGACACCACCGCCTCCACCGAGAACCCCACCAACCGCGCACCCTCCGGCAACCCACCCCGGATCCGACGCGCCCACTCCTCCGGCTCCGCCGACACCGGCGCACCCACCAACGACCCGTTGATCGCCTCCAACGCCTCGTCCGGCTCCAAGAAGAAATCCCCGCTGATCCGCACCCGCGACAACCGACCCTCAGCGACCTCCACATCCGCCGCCACCAACTTGCCGCCCGCAACCTTGAACTCGCCGTGCACGACGCACCCCTTCCGCACAACATCGACAACCCCACCAACACCCAACCCACCAGCAGCATTTCCCGATGAGATCGAGCTCCCAGGAAGACGCACCCATGACCGAGCTGCTCACCGGAGCCCACCTCGCCGACGGCACCGGAACACCCCTCCGCCCCGCCGACGTCCTCATCGACGACACCCGCATCACCGCCGTCGCACCACCCGGGACCCTCACCGGCCACCCGCGCCGCGACCTCCCCGGACTCGTCCTCGCCCCCGGCTTCATCGACGCCCACTCCCACGCCGACAACGCACCCCTGCTCACCGAGCACGACACCACCAAGATCCTCCAAGGCGTCACCACCGAAGTCGTCGGCAACTGCGGCTTCAGCCTCGCCCCGCACACCCCCGCCCGCGCCGACGACCACCGGCACCACCTCGGCCGACTCTTCCCACCCCTACCGGTGACCTGGCAGACCTTCGCCGAACTCCTCCACACCACCGACACCGCGGGCCACGTCACCAACCACTGCCCGCTCGTCGGACACGGAACCCTCCGCGTGGCCGCCACCGGCATGAGCGCCGCAGCTCCCTCCGCGCGACGCATGCAAGCCCTCCTGGACGAAGCCATGAGCGCCGGCGCGTTCGGCCTCTCCAGCGGGCTCATCTACCCACCCGCCCTGTTCGCCACCACCGACGAACTCACCGCCCTCGCCGAGGTCCTCGGCGGCACCGGCCTCTACGTCACCCACATGCGCGACGAAGGCGACCACCTCCTCGACGCCGTCGATGAAGCCCTGCGCATCGGCCGCGTCGCCGGACGCACCCACCTCTCCCACCTCAAGGCCACCCACCCCCGCAACTGGGGCACCGTCCCGGACGCCCTGGACCGACTCCACCTCGCCCGCGCCGACGGCCACGACGTCCGCCAGGACGTCTACCCCTACACCGCCTCCTCGACCACGCTGGCCTCCGTGCTGCCCACCACCTACCTCAGCGGCGGCGACGACCACACCCTGGCCAGGCTCAGCGCCCGCAACGCCCACGCCGAGCTCACCGCCGCCCTGGGCGGTTCGACGCACTTCAACCGCATCCTCATCGCCACCACCCCCAGCCACCGCCACGAGGGCCGCACCCTCGCCGAGATCGCCGAAGCCCAGAGCACCGACCCCGTCCAGGCCCTCATCGACGTCCTGGTCACCGAGGAGCTCCGCGTCGCGATGATCCACTTCTCGATGCACGAGGACGACCTGGAAGCGGCCCTGCG
The DNA here is from genome assembly GCF_029952525.1 of Saccharopolyspora ipomoeae. GTDB lineage: Bacteria > Actinomycetota > Actinomycetes > Mycobacteriales > Pseudonocardiaceae > Saccharopolyspora > Saccharopolyspora ipomoeae. The sequence continues at coordinate 265,714 of NZ_JASAOF010000002.1, read as the reverse complement.
CGACCCGCACACCACGATCGGCTCCGACGGCCTCCCACCCGGCAACGGCGGCCGACCCCACCCGCGCATGACCGGAACGTTCCCCCGCGTGCTCGCCCGCTACACCCGCGACCGCGCGGTCCTGGACCTGCCCGAGGCCGTCCGCCGCATGACCTCGCTGACCGCCGACACCTTCCGCATCCCCGACCGCGGCATCATCGCCCCAGGCCACGTCGCTGACCTCGTCGCATTCGACCCCGCGACCGTCCGCGACGTCGGCGACTACCAAGACCCGATGCGGCCGCCGACCGGTGTCACCTGGGTCTGCCTGGCAGGCCGCACCGTCGTCGAAGACGGCCGATTCCTCGGCCGCAGAGCAGGCCAACGCCTCACCCCGAAGATCTGACCTTCTCTCGTTGGCTGGTTTTCGGCCTCGGGTGGTGGCGTTCGTTGCGGAGCATTCCTTTCAGCTGCCACTGAAGTTATAGAGGCTAATACTTAGGTGAAGCCTGCTCATCCGGGGGATTCCGAACGGTGTGTGGCGCGTCGCACATGCGATCTGTCCAGCGCGAGCGCAGGATCGGCCGGTGAAATCCATTGCCGAGAGGAGCCCCGCCATGACGCTCTCAGATCATCGAGTCGCCCCGCAGGACTCCTTCGACCCGGACGTGGACCTGGACCTTCCCGTCCAGTCCCGCTGGGAGTCCGTCGAGACCGAAGACGACGAGAGCCACGTCATCCGCGGCTACGACTGACCCACGAGCCGGCGCGCCGCCGCAGGTCGCAGCACGACCTCCCAGGACCAGGCGGCGCGCCCCCGCTCTCCTCCGTGCTTCGTGGACGTTCGTGGGCGCGTGTGCTGGAACGAAACTTAGTTTCACTCGGCACTGAAGAAACAAAGACTGATGATGTCTATGCCCGCGGTGAACCTCTCCCCGGCGGACCGCGAGAGCGAGCAGCATCGGGACATGGCTGATTTCCGGTTCTCCTACAACGTCTTCGGAATCCGCTCCCTCGCCGAGTTCACCGACACCTGCCGCCGGGCCGAATCACTCGGCTACGACACCGTCTTCGCCGCGGACCACCTCGGCGCCCCCTCGCCCTTCCCCGTGCTGGTCGCCGCCGCGCAGGCCACCGAGCGACTGCGGGTGGGCACCCTCGTGCTCAACACCGCGTTCTGGAACCCCGCCCTGCTCGCCCGCGACATCGCCACCACCGACCTCCTCACCGAGGGACGCCTCGAGGTGGGACTGGGCGCAGGGCACATGAAGTGGGAGTTCGACGAGGCCGGTCTGCCCTGGCAACCGTTCAGCGAGCGCGCGGAGCGCCTGCGCACGACCATCGCCGAGCTCACCCGCCACTTCTCCGTGGAGGGCTTCGAGCAGCAGCGCGAGCACAACGCCGAGTTCGACGTGCCGGTCCTGAAACCTGCGCAGCGCACGGGCTTCGACGGTTCCGGTCCCCCGCTGCTGATCGGCGGCACCGGCGATCGCGTCCTGCGCATCGCCGCCGAGACCGCCGACATCATCGGCGTCGCCGGCGTGCGCCAACTCCCCGGCCACCCGCCCGGCACGTTCCGCCTGTGCACAGCCGAGGAGGCCGACGAACGCGTCGCCTTCACCCGGCAGGCCGCGGGAGACCGCGCTGATCAGGTCGAGTGGCAGGTCCTCGTCCAAGCCGTCATCCCCACCGACGACCGCCGCGCCGCCGCCACCGAACTCCTCCCCCGCTTCGGCGACACGATGACGCTGGAGCAGATCCTCGACACCCCGTTCCTGCTCATCGGCACCCCCGAGCAGATTGCCGACCAGCTCCACCGCAACCGGACCCGCTACGGCTTCACCTACTACTCGGTCCACGGCCCCTTCATGGAAGCCTTCGCCCCGGTCCTCCCCCACCTCGCAACCACCGCGGACTGACCACGGGACTCGGTGGCGCGGGCGTCGCCAGGGGACGGTTTTTCCACGAACCCTCCGGACAAAACGGACTTCGATCACGGGTGATTCGAGGAAGAACCGTCCCCCTCCAGCACCGACGGGGCAGAGCGGACCCGACGTCGAGACTGAGTGAGTGCTCGCTCATTGACATGAGTGAGCACTCACTCCTATCTTGGTGGGGTGACCGACGAACAACCGCGCCGACGGGCCTCCGCGATGAGTCCCGAGCAGCGCCGTGAGGCGATCGTCGCGGCCGTGCTGCCGCTGGTGCGCGAGCACGGCGCGCACATCACGACCAAGCAGATCGCCCAGGCCGCCGAGATCGCCGAAGGCACCGTGTTCCGGGCCTTCCGCGACAAGACCGAACTCCTGCAGGCCTGCGTGACCGCAGCGCTGCGACCCGACGATCTGTGCTCCCGGGTGCGCGCGGTCCCCCACGACCTCGACGTCGCCGAGCGGCTGACCCGGGCCGGCGAGTTGTTCCTCGATCACTTCACCCGCTTCGGCGAGTTGGTCCACACCCTCGCCGCATCCGGGTTCGACCTGCGCGGCGGCCCCGACCGCAAGCCCGCCGGCCTGCCCGAGGTCCGCGAGCAGTTCCTCCGCGACCTCAACGACGCCCTCGGCTCGCTCATCGAGCCCGGGGAGCTCCGCATCCCGACCGACGACCTCGCGCACTACCTGCAGTCGCTGGTGCTGGGCATCCGGTTCACCGCCACCGCCCTCGACACCGCCGACGTCGACCACTCCGCCGCGATCCGGGCGCGCGTCGACGTCCTGCTGCACGGCGCCCTGGCCACCACCGACCACCCCGGGGAGTCCCGATGAACGATCCGATCATCGAAGCGCACCACATCACCCAGCGCTTCGGCGAGGTCACCGCCCTCGACGACGTCAGCATCTCCGTGCCGCAGGGCAGCGTGCTGGGGCTGCTCGGCCACAACGGCGCGGGCAAGACCACGCTGATCAACGTCCTGAGCACGCTGCTGCCGCCCACCAGCGGCAGCGCCCGCATCGCCGGGCTCGACGTCGTCACCCAGCGCCGCGAGGTCACCGCGCGGATCGGCCTGACCGGCCAGTTCGCCTCCGTCGACGAGCAGCTCTCCGGCTACGACAACCTCGTGCTCATCGCCCGCCTGCTCGGCGCGACCCGCCGCGAGGCCAAGCAGCGCGCCGACGAGCTCCTCACCACGTTCGACCTCACCGAGGCCGCGCACCGCCCGGCCCGCACCTACTCCGGCGGCATGCGGCGCAGGCTCGACATCGCCGCCAGCCTCGTCGGCCACCCCGATGTGATCTTCCTCGACGAGCCCACGACCGGCCTCGACCCCGTCAGCAGGCTCAACCTCTGGCAGATCGTGGAGAACCTCGTCGCCGACGGCACCACCGTCCTGCTCACCACCCAGTACCTCGACGAGGCAGACCGCCTCGCCGACTCCATCACCGTGCTGTCCGCCGGCAAGGTCGTGGCCACCGGCACCGCCGAGCAGCTCAAGGCCCAGGTCGGCCAGCGCACCGTCAACGCCACCCTGACCGATCCGGGACGCACCACCGAGGCGCTGCGCGCCCTGCGCACCGCCGGGTTCGACCCGGTGCACGACGAGGCGCGGCTGACCATCCCGGTCAGCGCCTCCCGCCAGCTCGCCGACGTGGTCCGCGCGCTCGACGACTCCGGCATCGACATCGGCGACCTCGGCCTGGGCGAACCGACCCTGGACGACGTCTACCTGGCCCTGGCCCACCACGCTCCCACCGCCGCCTGAGGGGACCTTCATGACCACCTTCGCCCCCGCTCCGCCGAGCCCGCCCGGCTCCGCGCCCACCGCGCGCCGATGGCGCGGTGCCCCCTACCCCACCCAGGTCCTGGTGCTCACCGGCCGCTCGCTGCGCGCGGTGATCAAGGACCCGCGCGTGGTCGTCTTCAGCCTGCTGCAGCCGCTGATCATGCTGGTGCTGTTCAGCCAGGTCTTCGGCAAGGCCATGATGGGCAACGTCGCCGATCAGGGCGGCAGCTACATCAACTACCTGATGCCGGCCATCCTGGTCACCACCGGCATCGGCGCGGCCGTGCAGTCCGGCGTCGGGCTGGTCAGCGACATGAAGAACGGTGTCATCGCCCGCTTCCGGGCGCTGCCGATCGGCATGAGCGCGGTGCTCATCGCCCGCAGCCTGGCCGACCTGGCGCGCACCGCCGTGCAGCTGATCGTGCTGCTGACGGTGGCCTCGCTGGTGTTCGGCTTCTCCCCCGCCGGCGGTCTCGGCGGCACGCTCGGCGCCTTCGGACTGGCGCTGTTCGTGAGCTGGTCGCTGTCGTGGATCTTCCTCGCGCTCGGTGCCTGGCTGCGCAAGGAGGAGGTCATGCAGAGCGTCGGCTTCCTGGCGATGTTCCCGCTGATGTTCGCCTCCAGCGCGTTCGTGCCGATTCAGGCGCTGCCGTCCTGGCTGGCCCTCGTCGCCCGGATCAACCCGCTGACCTACGCCGTCAACGCCTCCCGCGATCTCTCGCTCGCCCTGCCCACCGGCACCGGAGTGCTGGCCGCGCTGGGCACCAGCGCCGTGCTGTGCGCCCTGGGGATCGCCGCGGCCGTCCGCGGCTTCCGCCGCCCGCTCTAGTCCATCGAGGAATCATGAAGAAGCACTTCCTGTTCACCTGCGTCCCCGCCTCCGGCCACGTCAACCCGACGTTGGCGCTGGTCGGCGAGCTGCTCGACCGCGGCCACCAGGTCACCTACGCCGTCGGTGCGGACTCCGCCGAGACCGTCCGCGCCACCGGCGCGCAGGTCGTCGAGCTGCCGACGCGGATCCCGAACCTGGGTGGGGCGGGCGACCACTTCACCCCCGAGCGGATGCGCACGATGGTCGAGTTCTTCATCGACGACGTCCGCCAGTGCATGCCGATCCTGCTGGAGCGCTTCACCGACGACCCGCCGGACGCGGTGTGCTCCGACGTGATGACCACCTACGGCCGGATGCTCGCCGACCGGCTCGGCATCCCCGCCATCGCGCTGGTGCCCAACTTCGCCAGCAACGAGAAGTTCGACCTGCGCACCGCCGTGATGGCCGAGCACGCCGGCAGCGTGGCCGGTCCCCCGCCCGAAGCGCTGAACCGCCTCCACGAGGAGATGAGCGCGCTCGGCGACGAGTTCGGCGTCGAGGTCTCCCCGTTCATGGGTGGAACCCCGGCCGAGCTGAACCTGGTGTTCCTGCCCCGCGAGTTCCAGCTGGAGCACGAGACCTTCGACGACCGCTTCCGGTTCCTCGGCCCGCAGCTCGGCGACCGGGACAACGAGCCCTACTCCCCCGCCGACCCGCGGCGCCCGCTGCTGTACATCTCGCTGGGCACGGCGTTCAACCAGCGCCCGGACTTCTACCGGCTGTGCCTGGAGGCCTTCGCCGACAGCGACTGGCAGGTCGCGATGTCGGTCGGCTCGCGCATCGACCTGGACGAGCTGGGTGAGATCCCGGCGAACTTCGACGTGCGCCGGTCCTTCCCGCAGCCCGCGGTGCTGCGGCACGCGTCGGCGTTCGTCTCCCACGCCGGGATGAACTCGACGATGGAGTCGCTGCACCACGGCGTTCCGCTGGTGACCGTCCCGCAGATGCCCGAGCAGGCCGCCAACGCCGCGCGGGCGGCCGAACTCGGCCTCGGCATCAAGCTCGACTCCAACTCCGTCACGGCCGCTGAGCTGCGGGAATCGGTCGACCGCATCGCCGCGGACGTCGAGGTCCGCGCCAACCTCGACCGGATGCGCGAGCTCGTCCGCTCCTCCGGTGGTGCCCCCGCGGGCGCCGACGCCCTCGAAGCCTTCCTGGGCTGACCCGCCTCCTCAGCCGTTCTCCGGGTGGGGGAAGTTTTCATGAAAACTTCCCCCACCCGGATATGACGGAATTGATTTCACTCCACACTGAAGGAATAGATGTAATCAACACGTGACCGGTGGAGATCGTTTTCGGCACTGGGTGCCGTGGGGTTCAGCGCTCGATGTCGCGCAGCGCTTCCTGGATCTGCTTCAGGACCACCGCCGACGAGGCCGAGGTGCGCACCGCCGCCACCACGACCTCCTGACCGTCCTGTTCGGACCGATCCGCCTGCCCCGTCGGCCACTGCCCCGCCAGCGCCTCGGCGACCTGGTCGGTGGCGTGCCGCAACGTCGCGCGGGCGTCGAGCTCTCCCCCGCTGCGCAGCCACTGGCGCAGCACGTGGTTGTGCGCGGCGACCACCGCCGCGGCCGCGACCGCGGCGTGCAGCTCGGCGTCGGGCTGATCGGCGAAGCGCGCGCGCAGGTAGCGCGCAAAGACGCGCTGGTAGCGGTCGATGCTCGCGATCTCCTTGTCGCGCAACGACGAGACCTGCCTGGTCAGCTCCGAGCGCTTGAGCGAGACCTCGGGTTCCTCCAGGTACATCCCCAGCACGAACTCGGCCGCCTCCCCCAGCACCAGCAGCGGGTCGGCCGCGGCGTCGGAGGATTCCAGGAGTTCGACGACCTCGGCCAGGCGCTCGTCGTGCCCGGGGAACACGACGTCCTCCTTGGACCGGAAGTACCGGAAGAAGGTCCGCCTGCCGACCCCGGCGGACTCGGCGATCTGGTCCACGGTGGTCGCCTCGAAGCCCTGCTCGGCGAAGAGCTCCAGAGCGGCGACCGCGATCGCGCTGCGCACCTTCCGGCGGCCGTGCGGGGTGCGCCCGGTGCGGGACTTGGGTGCCGCAGCGACTGCCTCGGACATGGCCGGAATATAGCACCGCCGAATTGCTAGTGGCACTCAGTGCCGTTACGATGGCGCGCAGAGAAGGTCCGCCGCGCAACGCGAGCGGCATGCAACGGACCCCGCCGCCACGCGACGGGACTAGGGAGGGACCCGGTGGACCCGAACTTCGGCACCTACCAGCTCGGCGAGGAGCACGAGGCGCTGCGCGAGGCGGTGCGCGCCCTGTCGGAGAAGGAGATCGCGCCCTACGCGACCGAGGTCGACGAGCAGGAGCGCTACCCCAAGGAAGCGCTCGACGCCTTGGTCAAGGCCGGTTTCGCCGCGACGCACATCCCCGAGGAGTACGGCGGCGAGGGCGCCGACTCGGTGGCCACCTGCATCGTCATCGAAGAGGTCGCCCGCGTCTGCGGCTCCTCCTCGCTGATCCCGGCGGTGAACAAGCTCGGCACCATGCCGATCATCCTGTCGGCCTCGGAGGACCTCAAGAAGCAGGTCCTGCCCGCGATCGCCTCCGGTGAGACCACCGCCTCCTACGCGCTGTCCGAGCGCGAGGCCGGCTCCGACGCCGCGTCGATGAAGACCCGCGCGCGCCTCGACGGCGACCACTGGGTGCTCAACGGCAGCAAGTGCTGGATCACCAACGGCGGGGTGTCCAAGTGGTACACGGTCATGGCGGTGACCGACCCCGACAAGGGCGCCAACGGCATCAGCGCCTTCGCGGTGCACGCCGACGACCCGGGCTTCACCGTCGGCCCGAAGGAGAAGAAGCTCGGCATCAAGGGCTCGCCCACCGTCGAGCTGTACTTCGAGGACGCCACGATCCCGGCCGACCGGATCATCGGCGAGCCCGGCACCGGCTTCAAGACCGCGCTCAAGACCCTCGACCACACCCGCCCGACCATCGGCGCGCAGGCCGTGGGCATCGCCCAGGGCGCCCTGGACCAGGCCCTGGCCTACGTCAAGGAGCGCAAGCAGTTCGGCAAGTCCATCTCCGAGTTCCAGGGCGTGCAGTTCATGCTCGCCGACATGGCGATGAAGGTGGAGTCGGCTCGCCAGATGGTCTACGTGGCCGCGGCCCGCGCCGAGCGCGGTGAGCCGAACCTCGGCTTCATCTCGGCCGCCGCCAAGTGCTTCGCCTCCGACGTGGCCATGGAGGTCACCACCGACGCGGTCCAGCTCTTCGGCGGCGCGGGCTACACCCGCGACTTCCCGGTCGAGCGCATGATGCGCGACGCCAAGATCACCCAGATCTACGAGGGCACCAACCAGGTCCAGCGCATGGTCATGGCCCGCAACCTCCTGAAGTGACGTCCTGAGACGAGGTGGGCCCCGGCGGAACCACTCCGCCGGGGCCCACGTTCGCGTTCGTGGCCGCCCGCTCCGAGATGCGGGGGTGTGGATCTCCACCACACTGGGTGGATCGGTCGCACCGCTGAGGACGGGAGTTGCCATGACCGCGCTTCGGAGCCTGCTCACCTTCATCGGCCGCATCGGCGTCGGCGTCATCCTCATCGCCCACGGCTGGCAGAAGCTCATGACCTGGGGGATCCCGAACACCGCGCAGAACTTCGGGAAGATGGGCATCCCGTTCCCCGAGGTCTCCGCCTGGTACGCCGCCATCGTCGAGCTGGCCGGGGGAATCCTGCTGATCCTCGGCATCGCCCTGCCGCTGGTGGGCCTGGCCGTGGCCATCGACATGATCGGGGCGATCGTGTTCGTGCACCTGCCGCACGGGCTGTTCGCCCCCGACGGCTTCGAGCTCCCGCTCGCGATCGGTGCCGCCGTGCTGGCGATGGGCTTCAACGCGGGCACCTGGTCGATCGACCACCTGCTGTTCGGCCGCCGCAGGAACCGCCGCCGCGAAGAGGCCGCGACCGAGTACTACGAGCAGGGCGAGACCTACTGAGCCTCCCCCGGCTCGATCCCGGTCCGCTCCTCCTGGCGGGCCAGGTAGTTGCCGGACTCGGCGTAGAGGCTGGTGAGCAGCCAGCTGCCGACCCCGATGTCGTCGCCGATGCCCAGCAGCGGCAGGAATTCCGGGATGAAGTCGATCGGCGAGACCAGGTAGACCACGGCGATCAGCCAGAGCAGCAGCTGGTAGCGCGGCAGCTGCGGGTTCCGGCCCCGGGCCGTCGATCCGAGCATCGCCGGGACCGCGCGCAGCCTCGCCAGCGGTGAGCCCGCGGCCCCGGCGCGGTGCGCGCGCACGGCGGCTCGCACCGGGGAGCGGCGCAGCCGAGCGACCCCGCCCGCGACCACGATCCCCAGACCCGCGGCCATCAACCCCACCGGCAGCAGCCAGCCACCCGCGTCGCCGCCGAACGCGATGGCCACCACCGCCCCGGCGATCAGCAGCACGACACCGAACACGATCACCCGCGCGCCCCTTCCGCAGCCGTCGCCGATCAGCCTGCCACGGCACCGCTCCGCCCGGCGAGTGCGGGTGTTTCGTGGCACCTTCAACATCGAACGCGCTGATGGGAGGGCCACGTGGTCGATCAGGCCGACGCCGACGTCCGACGACCTTCGCTGGCCCGCGCGAGCGCGGCGATGGCGGTCGCGACCGCCACCAGCCGGGTCAGCGGCCTGCTCGCCAAGGTGCTGCTGGTCGTGGTGCTCGGGCTCGGCGTGGTCAACGACTCCTACACCGTGGCCAACACCCTGCCGACCGTGGTCAACGAACTGCTGCTCGGCGGCGTGCTCACCAGCATCGCGGTGCCGCTGCTGGTCCGCGCCCAGCAGGAGGGCCCCCGGCAGGGCGAGTCCTACGCGCAGTGGATGATCACCATGGGCGGGGTGCTGCTGGTGGTGGCCACCGCGGTCGCGGTCGCCTGCGCCGGGCTGCTCACCGCCCTGTACCTGGGGGCCGACACCCGCGCCAACGCGGAGCTGACCACCGCCTTCGCCTACCTGCTGCTGCCGGGCATCGTCTGCTACGGGATGTCGGCGCTGCTGCAGGCGATCCTCAACGTGCGCGGGGTGTTCGGCGTGCCGGCGTGGGCGCCGGTGTGCAACAACCTCGTCGTCATCGCCACCGTCGTGGTCTACGCGCTGGTGCCCGGGGAGATCTCCACCGACCCGGTGCGCATCGGCGAGCCGAAGCTGCTGATCCTCGGGCTGGGCACCCTCGCGGGCATCACCACGCAGCTGCTGGTGATGGTGATCTCGCTGCGCCGCAGCGGTTTTCGCTACCGGTGGCGGTGGGGCTGGGACCGCAGGCTCACCGAGTTCGGCGGGCTCGCCGGGTGGGTGGTGCTCTACACGCTGATCAGCCAGGCCGGCATGGTGGTGATCACGCGGGTGACCGCGCAGGGCACGCCGGGCAGCGTGGCCACGTTCAACTACGCGTGGCTGCTGTCCCAGGTCCCCTACGGCGTGCTGGGGGTGTCGCTGCTGACGGCGCTGATGCCGCGGATCAGCGATGCCGCCGCGGCCGGGCGCACCCGGGAGTTCGTCGACGACGTCGCCTGGGGCACGCGGATGACCGCGGTGCTGCTGATGCCGGTCAGCGCGCTGCTGGTGGTGGCCGGAGGACCGCTGTCGGTGGCGTTCTTCTCGCTGGGCGCCAGCGACGTCGCCGCCGCCGGACGACTCGGGTGGGCGCTGGCGGCGGCTGCGGCCGGGGTCGTGCCGTTCGGCATCACGATGCTGCAGCTGCGGGCCTTCTACGCGATGCACGACGCGCGCACGCCCACCTGGATCAACGTGATCATGGTCGTGGTGCGCAGCGCGCTGTGCTACCTGGTGCTGGCCACCGTGCGGCCCGAGGACCTGGTGCTCGGGGTGACCGCGGCGATGTCGGCGAGCTTCCTGCTGGGCGCGGTGGTCGGGCAGGTGTGGCTGCGCGCCCGCGTCGGATCGCTGAGCACGGGCGCGACCGTCGTGGGATGCCTGCGGGCCCTGGTGGCCGGGGCCGCCGGGGCGGTGTGCTCGCTGGCGGTGGTGGGCGGGGTGCGGGCGCTGACCGGTTCGCTGGGTCCGATGCTCGACGCGTGGCTGGCGCTGGTGCTGCACGGCGTTCTCGTGCCCGCGGTGGCCGTGGCCGTGCTGGCGCTGCTGCGGGCGCCCGAGTTGAAGCCGGCCCTGCGGAAGCTGGGCCGGCTCGCTCGCCGCTGACCGCGCGCGGGGACGACTACTTGCGGTTGCGCACGTGCACGCGGGTGCGCTCGGTGCGCAGCGCCTTGAGCTCCGGCGGATCGGGCAGCGGAGCCAGGGGCTCGCCGATCGCCCACTCCAGCAGCAGGTCGGCGAGCTTGGGGTTGCGGGCCAGGACCGGGCCGTGCATGTAGGTGCAGACCACGTGCCCGGAGACCGCGCCTTCGGCTTCCTCGACGCCGTTGCCGGTCCCGCGCACGACCCGTCCCAGCGCGTGCGAGCCGGGGCCGAGGGTGGTGCGGCCGAGGTGGTTCTCGAACCCGGTGAGCATGCCGACCCCGCCCAGCGTGGACTGGGTGGTGACCTCGCCGATGGCGCGGCCGCGTCCCGGTTCGGTCGAGGCGTCGACCAGGCCGAGGCCCTCGTGGCGCTGCCCGTCGCCGGTGACGAAGCTGGTGCCCAGCACCTGCAGACCGCCGCAGATGCCCAGCACCGGCACCCCGTGCTCGACGGCGCGGGTCAGTCCCGCGCCGCGGCGCAGGAAGCGGACGGCGGCGACCTGGGCCACGTCCTCGCCGCCGCCGATCAGGTAGAGGTCGCAGTCCTCCGGCACGGCGTCGTCGGAGGACAGGACGGTGACGAGCCGACTGCCGATGCCGCGCCAGCGCAGCCGTTGTGCCAGCACGATCGCGTTGCCGCGGTCGCCGTAGGTGCCCAGCAGGTCGGGCAGCACGAGGGCGATGCGGACTCGGTCCCCGGTCATCTGCGGCTCCTGGTCAGCACGTCGCGGAAGGCGGTGTAGTTGGCGATCACGTCCGGGACGCCGCCGTGCGAGCCGCCGAGGGCGACCTCGACGGTGGAGGCGACGGTGGCGGGCACCTGGGCGTAGCGCAGGCGGACCGCCAGGTCCAGGGCCCGGTCCCCGGCTACCTGGACGGGACGGCCGCGCAACATCTCGAAGTCGACGTCCCACAACCAGGAGACGTCGTAGCCGTCGGCCTCGCGGCTGTTGACCACCAGCACCAGCGGTTCGTCGTTGCCGGAGACCAGGTCGAGCATCTCCAGCCAGCTGGCGGGGTTCTTGGCCAGCAGCAGCCGGACCTTGCGGCCGCCGACGCGGACGGTGTCGTAGCGACCGGCGGCCTGCGAGATGCGGCGGATGCGGGCCAGCGCGGCGGCCTCCTCGCCGCCGAGTTCCAGGGCTGCGGCCAGCGCGAAGGTGGCGTTGACGCGGTTGACGTGCCCGGGCAGGGCCAGGGCGAGCTCGTGGTGGGTGCCCTCGGCGTCGAGGACGCCGGTGTCGGTGACCGTCCAGTCGGCGGCCGGGCGGGCCAGCCCGCACTGGCAGCGCCAGTCGCGGTCCACGTCGCCGATGAAGGAGCCGCAGCGCGGGCAGTTCAGGGCGTCGTCGCGCCACCGCACGCCACCGGAGACCCAGGTGACGTTCGGGTGGTCGGAGGCGGCGAAGACGATGTTGGGGTCGTCGCGGTTGGCGATGACCTGCGCGCCGGGGGCCTGGGCCAGGGCGCGCTGCAGGCTGGCGGCCACGGTGCGGACCTCGCCGACGCGATCGAGCTGGTCGCGGCTGAGGTTGAGCAGCAGCATCGCGGCCGGTTCGAAGCGCTCGGTGACCTGCGCCAGGTGCAGCTCGTCGACCTCCAGCGCGGCGAACGGGGCGTCGAGCCGGGTCAGCAGGGCGGCGACGTGGCCGTCGAGCATGTTGGCGCCGGTGGCGTTGCTGACCGCCGGGGCCTGGGCGCGCATCGCTTCGGCGACCATCTGGGTCGTGGTGGTCTTGCCGTTCGTTCCGGTGACCATGACGACACGCCGACCGGCCGCCAGCCGCTGCAGCAGGTCGGGTTGTAGCGTCAGCGCCACGCGGCCACCGATCATCCCGCCGGATCCGAGACCGAGGCGCTGCGACAGCGACGCGGCCATCCGGCCGATGTTGATGGCCAGGTTGGTGCGCAGATCCCGGCCGCGCGGTCGCTCGGTCTCGCGCTCGGTCGCGGGAACGACCTTCCAGTGCTGGTCAGCGCCCCGCTCGTCGGGTCCGGGTGGCCGGTGGCGTCCGGTGCTCGGTGGTTGTTCGGGTGACCGCCGTTGGCCCGGTGTTCGGTGCTGATCCGCTGTTCGGTGCTGATCGGGTGTCTGGCGCTGGGCCGGTGTCTGGTCGACCGATGGCTCGTCGGTCTCCCGCGTGGTGTCGGTCATGCGTCCCCTCCCCCCTCGGGCGGCCGTCGCACGCGGCACGCCGGGTCGGCTCAGGGCTGCGCGACACCGCTAATCGGCCGCACTCGGGCGCGCCGCCCCTCGCTTCCTGGCCAGTGTGGCCCGGCTGCGCCGAAACAGCGCGACGATCAGCAGGAGGAGGCCGGCGGTGATCGCGGCGGGGCCGACCCAACCGTCGATGCCGGAGGCGGTGGCGGCATCGAGTTGAGCAGCGATGAACATCGGGGATCCCCTTTCCGAAGGTCGGGGCCGGGGGAACGCGGGTGAGTGCGGTCACGTCCATGGTCCGGCGGCACCGGGGGCGCTCGCCGTGCCGACATGCCGGGATGTCCCGCTATCGAGGAGGTTTCACTCGTGGTGATTTCACGCGGGGACGCTGCGTGATCGCGTGACCGGTGGTTGGGTTCAGAAAGCGATTCGCACCCTGCGCACTTTTCTTGCAGCTGCGGAATTTTGGGGCCGAACGGCGGAGTGACCACACCGCGGCGCTCACCCGTTGGGGTCTATTGCGGCGATACGCTCGGCGATCAACGAACGTGCAATTACGCTCGGATTTGATCCCGACGGTGTCCGTCAAGATCCGAAGGGAGCCGAGAAGTGACCGAACTCGTCCTGTTGCTGGGTTTCTTCGCCTTCGCCGGAATCAGCTGGACCGCGTGGGACATCCGCGCCGATCTGCGCCGCCGCAAGCTCAAGTGACCGCCGTCCGCGAGCGACCCGCGTCGGATTCGCAGTCGAGGGACCCCGCCGGAGAGAGGCAGGCGGGGTCCCTCGTTCATGCGCACCCGGGTCCGCGGACCGGGTGGGTCACTTGATGGCGAGCTGCTGACCCGGGAAGATCACGTTCGCGTCGTCGACGACCGAGCGGTTCTTCTCGAAGATCGACTGCCAGCTCACGCCGCTCTTCTCGGCGATCGTGCTCAGGGTGTCACCGGTCTGCACGGTGTAGGTGCCCTCGACCTGGACGGTCTTCTTGACCGTGCTCTTCTTCTTGGTCGTGGACTTCTTCTCGGTGCTCTTCTTGCTGGTGCTGCCCGAGGCGACGTCCTGGTGCTCGGCGCTGCCACCCGCGGTCAGACCGGCCTTCTTCGAGCACACCGGCCAGGCACCCGGACCCTGCGCCTGCAGCACGCGCTCGGCCACGGCGATCTGCTGCGACTTGCTGGCCTGCGCGGCGTTCGAGGCGTAGCTGGTGCCGCCGTAGGCGGACCAGGTGGACTGGTTGAACTGCAGGCCACCGTAGTACCCGTTGCCGGTGTTGATGCTCCAGTCGCCACCGCTCTCGCACTGCGCGACGGCGTCCCAGGTGGACTCCGAGGCGGCGTTGGCCGGGATCGTCATCGCGAACGGCGCGGCGACGATGGCACCCGCGACGGCCACGCGGGTCGCGGTGCGGCGGGAGGTGGTGGACTTGCGGTGCTTGCCCATGCTGTCTTCGTCTCCAGCGACGCCTGCGCGACACCGTCGTCCCGGACTCCCCCGCTGGCACCGGCCGGGTTTGCCCCCAACGGTCGGTGCCGGGGTCTCCGGCGGTCGTCACGTCCCTGCCCGCGATGCGTCTCGGGGTTTCGGAAGGTCCGCCGGGCAGGGTTCGGCGCTGCGGACTTCCTGGCTTGCCGTCGGCTCGGGGGCGCCGACGCCGGGCAACGCTACGTAGCTGAAAAGCGTGAACAAAACCATGAGCGGGTGTCGCTCGTCATAGAAACGTAATCAAGATCGCGACGATGCCGAGGTTTTCGCAGGTCATTTCTTGATCAGAAACGCGTTATTCACCTGAAATCTAACTACGCCCCGTGAGACCTGGGCCACTGGCCACCCTTGTGGGGGGCTACCGAACGTCAACATCCGGATTCGATCAGTGCACTTCGCCACGGCCCGAAGTCCCTGGTTCGCTCACCCGTTCCCGCTGCGGCTCCACCACGAACCGGGGGTCGCGGGCCGTGACCCGGCCGGCCTCGAAGACCCCGTAGCGGGTCGCGATCGCGCCCAGCGTGAGCAGGGCTCCGGCCGTCAGGCCCGCCGGGCGGCGACGCGACAGCGCCAGCGCGGCACCGGCCGCGGTGGCCACGCGAGCCGCGCGCAGCACCCCACCGGCGCGACCCGTGCGGTAGGCCTCGGCGGCCAGCCCCATCCGCGACTCCATGCGCCTGCTCGCGGCCAGTTCCAGCACCGCACCGGCCACCGCCATCCGCCGCGCGGGTCTCGCCTCGGCGGGCGCGCCGACCATCCCGACGGCACCGGCGCTGGTCAGGGCGCTGCCGGCGAAGACGAACGGCAGCTCCCGGTAGCCCTCGTGCCAGCCGGGCACGGCCGTGTCGGCCAGCAGGACCGCGGTGTAGGTCGTCATCGCCGGGGCGATCGCGCCCGCCACCACCCCGGCCGCGCGACTCGGCCCCGGCAGCAGCCCCGTCACGTCACCGGCCGCGGCGGCCCCGGCCAAGCCGGAGAACGGGGCGAGGATCCACGAGCCGACGCTCAGCGGCGAGGTCGGCTTGAACACCCGCAGCATGTTCAGGAACCGCATCGGCCGGTGCAGGTCGTGCATCAGCGCCGCGACGCTGGTGGTGGCGCCCACCGCCGCCGCGAGCCGTCCCGCTCGGGCCAGCCGCTCGCGGCCGGTGAGCCCGGCCAGCAGCGCCATCGTCGACGACGCCCCGGCCATGCCGCCGAGGTAGAGGTAGGCGGGCACGTCGGGGACCTTCCAGACCGGTTCCTTGAGCACCGGTCGCCCGTAGTAGGACCTCACCGCTTCCTCCCGAGGAACGATCCGGCGATCACGGCCGCGGCGGTGATCGCGGCGGCCGCCGCGTGCCGCCACATCGAGGGCAGGTCGCGGGTGGTCACCACCGGGTCCGGCGGCAGGCCGTAGACCTCGGGGTCATCGAGCAGCAGGAAGAACGCGCCGTCTCCCCCGACGCCGTCGGTCGGTTCGTGGCCGTAGAGGCGGGCGCTGGTCACGCCCCGCTCGTGCAGCTCCTCGACGCGCAGCGCGGCGCGTTCCCGCAGCTCGTCCAGGGGCCCGTACTGTATCGACTCGGTCGGGCAGGCCGTGGCGCAGGCCGGCATCAGCCCGGCGCCCAGGCGGTCCTGGCACAGCGTGCACTTGGCCGCTCCCCCGGTGTCGGGCCGGACGTCGATGACGCCGTAGGGGCAGGCCGGGACGCAGTAGCCGCAGCCGTTGCACACGTCGTCCTGCACCAGCACCGTGCCGTGCTCGGTGCGGATCAGCGCACCGGTCGGGCACACGTCGAGGCACGCGGCGTGGGTGCAGTGCTTGCAGACGTCGGAGGACATCAGCCAGCGCACCTGCTGCTCGTCGGGCGCGCCGAAGGACGGCATCCCCAGCTCGGCCGGGGTGCCGGACTGCTCGACGAAGGCGACGTGGCGCCACGTGGTGCCGCTGAGCGCGCCGGTGTTGTCGAAGGAGGTGGCGGTCAGGTCCAGGCCGTCCTCGGGCAGCAGGTTCCACTCCTTGCAGGCGACCTCGCAGGCCTTGCAGCCGATGCACACGCTGGTGTCGGTGAAGAACCCGGCGCGGGGTTGCGGCGGGTAGCCGGTCTCCGCGGCCGGGTCGGCCAGCGGTCCGGACAGGTGGTGGGCGCTCACCGGTCAGCCTCCTTCGAGTCGGGGATCGTCGGCGTGCTCGGTGCCGGTGCGCTCGGTGATGCCCGCGCGGTCGCGGTACTCGGCGACCAGGCGCTGCAGCGCGGCATCACGCGGACGGCGGCCCGGCCGGATGTCGCAGGTCCCGGCCTTGGTCTCCATGATGTGCACGTTGGGGTCCAGCGCCACGCCGATGAGCTCGTTGGCGGCGTCGCCGGTGGTCAGGCCGTTGGGTCCCCAGTGCCAGGGGACGCCGATCTGGTGCAGGGCGCGCCCGCCGATGCGCAGCGGCCGGAGCCGCTCGGTCACCAGGACGCGGCCCTCGATGGCGCTGCGGGCGGTGATCACGGTGGCCCAGTCGCCGTGGGTCAGGCCCGCTTCGGCGGCCAGCTGCGGGGAGACCTCCAGGAACATCGCCGGGGCGAGCTCGGAGAGGTGCCGCAGCCATCGGCTCATGCCGCCCGCGGTGTGGTGCTCGGTGAGCCGGAACGTGGTGAACACGTGCGGGAACACGTCGCTGCCGGGTTCGGTGCCGCTGGGCTGGTAGCGGTTCTCCGGGCGGGAGTGGATCTGGCGCGCGGGGTTGCGCTGCTGGTGCGGGTGCAGGCGGTTGGCGACCGGGGATTCCTGCGGTTCGTAGTGCGCGGGGAACGGGCCGTCGACCAGCCCGGCGGGCACGTAGAGCCAACCGCGCCCGTCGCTCTGCATGATGAACGGCTCGGTGCCGGCGATGCCCTCCGGTCCGACCGAGTCGGCGGCGGGCCGGTGGTCGGGGCGCTTGGTGC
This sequence comes from Saccharopolyspora ipomoeae, assembly GCF_029952525.1. Classification (GTDB taxonomy): domain Bacteria; phylum Actinomycetota; class Actinomycetes; order Mycobacteriales; family Pseudonocardiaceae; genus Saccharopolyspora; species Saccharopolyspora ipomoeae. Next base: position 248,376 of record NZ_JASAOF010000002.1, on the reverse strand, counting down.
GGTCGAAGTCGGGGACGTCGTGGCCGGTCCACTCGCCGCGCTCGGCGTCCCACCACACGTAGGCCTTGCGCTCGCTCCACGGGTGGCCGTCCGGGTCGGCGGAGGCGCGGTTGTAGAGGATGCGGCGGTTGGCCGGCCACGCCCATCCCCACTCGGGCGCCACCCGGCTCTGCTGGTCGCGGGGTTTCCTGCGGGCGGACTGGTTCACGCCGTCGGCGGTGACGCCGCAGTAGATCCAGCAGCCGCAGGAGGTGCTGCCGTCGGCGCGCAGCTGCGGGTAGGCCGACAGCGGCCGGCCGTCGGCGTCGAAGCCGTTGATCTCGGCGAGCACGGCCTCGGCGCTGGGTTCGCCGATCTCGCCGTGGGTCGGGTAGTCCCAGGTCAGCTCCAGCACCGCGCGGTCGCGTTCGCTGTCGGCGGTGAGCTTGTCCCGGATGCGGCGGCCCAGGTGGTAGAAGAACCACAGGTCGCTGCGCTGGTCACCGGTGGGTTCGACGGCCTTGTGGTGCCACTGCAGGAGCCGCTGGGTGTTGGTGAAGGTGCCGTCCTTCTCGGTGTGGGCGGCGGCGGGCAGGAAGAACACCTCGGTGCCGATGTCGGCGGTGCGCCTCTCGCCGGTTTCGATCTCGGGGCCGTCCTTCCAGAAGGTGGCGGTCTCGATCATGTTGAGGTCGCGCACCACCAGCCAGTCGAGGTTGGCCAGCCCCATCCGCTGCTGGCGGGCGTTGGCGGTGCCGACCGCGGGGTTCTCGCCGATGACGAAGTAGCCCCGGCAGCGGCCCTCGATCTGGTCGAGGACGGTCTGGAAGGTGCCGTGGTCGCCGGTGAGCCGAGGCAGCCGGTCGAAGCAGAAGTCGTTGTCGGCCGTGGCGTGCTCGCCCCACCAGGCCTTGAGCATGCTGACCAGGTAGGAGCGGATGTTGGCCCAGTAGCCGCAGGCGCGCTCGTCGTCGGCGACGAACGCTTCCAGATCCGTGTCGGCGTGGGCGTGCGGCATCGGGAGGTAGCCGGGCAGCAGGTTGAACAGGGTCGGGATGTCGGTGGAGCCCTGGATGCTGGCGTGGCCGCGCAGCGCGAGGATGCCGCCGCCGGGGCGTCCGACGTTGCCCAGCAGCAGCTGCAGGATCGAGGCCGCGCGGATGTACTGCGCGCCGACGGTGTGGTGTGTCCAGCCCACGGCGTAGGCGATGGCCGAGGTGCGCTCGCGGCCGGAGTGGGCGATGAGCTGGTCGGCGACCCAGGTGAACTCCTCCTGCGTGATGCCGCAGATCTCCTCCACCACATCCGGGGTGTAGCGGGCGTAGTGGCGCTTGAGCAGCTGGAACACGCAGCGCGGGTGCTGCAGCGTCGGGTCGGTGTCGGGGCGCCCGTGGTAGACGGGCCCGCCGGATCCGGTGCGCTCGGGGCGGCTGCTCTGGCGCTCCCGGCCGTGCGCGGTGCTGGGCGCTTCCTCGGTGCCGTGCCCGCCGACGGGCGGGACGGCGTGGCTGCCCCGGTACTGCCAGGTGGTGGTGTCGTAGCTGCCCGCCTCCGGGTCGAAGCCGGAGAACACGCCGTCGAGGTCCTCGGTGTCGCGGAAGTCCTCGCCGACGATCATCGCCGCGTTGGTGTAGTGCACGACGTAGTCGTGGAAGTGGGCCTCGCGGGTCAGCACCTGGTTGATCAGACCGCCGAGGAAGGCGATGTCGCTCCCGGCGCGCAGCGCGAGGTGGCGGTCGGCCAGCGCCGAGGTGCGGGTGTAGCGCGGGTCGACGTGGATGATCGTGGCGCCGCGCGCCTTGGCCTCCACGACCCACTGGAACCCGACGGGGTGGGCTTCGGCCATGTTGGAGCCCTGGATGAGGACGCAGTCCGATTCGGCGAGGTCCTGCTGGAAGGTGGTGGCGCCGCCGCGCCCGAAGGAGGCGCCCAGACCGGGCACCGTGGAGGAGTGTCAAATGCGCGCCTGGTTCTCGACCTGGATCGCGCCGAGGGCGGTGTAGAGCTTCTTCATGAGGTAGTTCTCCTCGTTGTCGAGGGTCGCTCCTCCGAGGCTCGCGATGCCCATGGTGCGCCGCAGCGGTCTGCCGTCGGCGTCGGCGTCCTCCCAGGTCTGCCGGCGGGTGGCCAGCACCCGGTCGGCGATCATGTCCAGCGCGGTGTCCAGGTCGAGGTCCTCCCACTCGGTGCCGTGCGGGCGCCGGTAGCGGACCCGGGTCTCGCGCAGCGGTGAGGTGACCAGCTCGCGGCTGGCCGAGCCCTTGGGGCACAGCCGGCCGCGGCTGATCGGCGAGTCCGGGTCGCCCTCGATCTGGGTGACGTGGCCGCCGGAGCTGTAGATCCGCTGGCCGCAGCCGACCGCGCAGTACGGGCACACCGAGCGGGTGACGTGCTCGGCGTCGCTGGTGCGCGCCCGCATCTCGTCGGTGCGCCGGGACCGGGCGGCGGGGCCTCGGGCCAGCCGGTCGGGGCCGGTGAGCTGTCGCAGCACCGGCCAGTTCAGCCACGTGGCGGCCATGCCGAGCGATTACCCGGCCTGTGGATCTCGCAAACCTCAGGGGTGCAGGGACAGTCCCTTGCAGATCTTGTCCACGGCGTTGCGGGGTCCGTGGACGGCGAATCCGACGAGGTCGAGCTCGTCGGTGGGGCGTTCGACGACCACGGCGCGGTTGTCGGCGTCGTTGCCGGTCTTGAACATGCCCTCGGAGTAGATCGCGGTGGGCATCTCGCGGCCGACGGCGCGGGAGTGGCTGCGGGCGAGGTCCGCGGCCGGGGCCGCGTAGACGAGCACGGGCAGTCCCAGCAGCGGCAGGTAGCCGCGGCCGTCGGCGTCGCGGTACTCCTCGCCCATGAGCTCGGGGCGGGCGGCGGTGATGCCGCTGGCCAGGAACGCGGTGACGTTGACCCGCTGCCACCCGGCCAGGTCGTCGCGCAGCACCACGGCGATCTTCGTCTGTTGTGCCATGGGCCCATCCCAGACCGGGCGGGCGCGCGCGGTCTTGAACGCTGGTGCGCTCTCGGCTGCCGGCCGGCGGGAAGAATGGCGGGCATGGGTCAGGAGTGGGTGTCCTACCGGCGCTCGGCGCGGATGCCGGTGGAGGTGATGCGCGCGCACTTCGAGCACCACCGCTACGACCTGCACGCCCACGAGGCCTACTCGTTCGGGTGCACCGAGGTCGGGGCGCAGACCTTCCGCTGCCGGGGCGCCCAGCGCACCAGCGCGCAGGGCATGGTGATGGCGTTCAACCCGGAGGACCCGCACGACGGGCACGCCGTGCACGACGGCGGGTTCACCTACCAGATCGTGCACATCTCCCCCGAGCTCATCGGTGACGTGCTCGCCGACACCGCCGGGAAGCCGGTGGGGCTGCCGCTGTTCGCCGAGCCGGTCCTGCACGAGCCCGCGCTGGCCTCGGCGCTGCGGGGCGTGCACGACGCGCTGACCGGTGGGGAGAGCGCGCTCGCGCAGGACGAGGCGCTGCACGCGGCGGTGCGGGCGATGGTGCGGCTCGGTGCGGTCACCGCCGCTCCCCCGGGCTGGGCGCCGGAGACGCGGCAGGAGGACGACGGGCTGCGGCAGGTGCGGGAGCTGCTGCACGAGCACTTCGCCGAGGACGTCGGCACCGCGCGGCTGGCGGAGATCAGCGGGCGCAGCCGGTTCGCGCTCCACCGCGCGTTCCGCGACCTGCACGGGCTCACGCCGAGCGAGTACCAGCGGCAGCTGCGGGTGCGCCACGCGCGCCGGTTGCTGGCGTCCGGGCGCACCCCGGCCGAGGCGGCGGTGGAGTCGGGCTTCGCCGACCAGAGCCACCTGACCCGCTGGTTCCGCCGCTACTACGCGATCACCCCGGCCCGCTTCCGCGACGCGGCGCGGGATCAGGCCTCGGCGTCGTAGAGGATCGACCGGAAGCGCTCGTCGGAGTAGTACCGCTCCAGCTCGTCGATCGGGTCGTTCGGGCGGGTGAGGTTCTTGGCGAGGCGGGCGGAGGACGGCACGGCCTCGGGGTTCCAGGTCTCGGCGTTCCAGAGCCCGGAGCGCAGGAACGCCTTGGAGCAGTGGTGGAAGACCTCCTCGATCTCCACCAGCAGCACCACGCTCGGCCGGTGGCCCCGGACGACCATCCGGTCGAAGAACGGGGCGTCGCGCAGCAGCCGCGCCCGGCCGTTGATCCGCAGCGTGTCACCGCGGCCGGGGATGAGGTATACGAGGCCGACGTGCGGGTTGGCCAGCACGTTGCGGAACCCGTCGACCCGGCGGTTGCCCGGCCGTTCGGGGATCGCGATGGTGCGCTCGTCGAGCACCAGGGTGAACCCGGCCGGGTCGCCCTTCGGTGACACGTCGCAGCGGCCCTGCTCGTCGGAGGTGGCCACGAGGCAGAACGGCGAGGCCGCCAGCCAGTCGACGTCCAGCTGGTGCAGCGCCGGGCGCTGCTTGTCCAGGACCCGCTGCAGCGGTCGGCCGACGACCTCCTCCAGCTCGTCGGTCGAGGTGATCTCCTGCGCGCCTTCGAGTTCCACCGCTTCCTCCCAGATCGCTCCCGCCCGACACTACGGCGCGACCTGCGGTGGCGGGAAGCGGTTTTCGCGGTGCGGCCCGGTCACACCCCGCAACCGGGCCGCACCGCCTCCCCTCCGGTTCCCCCGAACCGGGGTCCTTCACAGATCGACGGTGAGGTGCCCTCGCCCTCGATCCACGCACAGGGCCAGGTCGTCGCCGCGCGCCCGGCTCCGGCGGAGCACGTCGCCGGAGAGCAGCGGGACGTGGCAGGTGCCGCAGAATCCCTGGCGGCACGAGTAGGCCACGTCCGGCAGCACCTCGCCGACGGCCTCCAGCGCGGTGCGGTCCGCCGGGACCTCGACGGTGCGGCCGCTGCGGGCCAGCTCGACGGTGAACTCCCGGCCGTCGACGATCGGAGGTGCCGAGAACCGTTCCCAGTGCAGGCCTTTCGCGGCGCTGACCGGCAGCGCCAGGCGCACCGCGGTGATCATCGGGACCGGGCCGCAGGCGTAGACCGCCGCGCCCTCCGCCGCGTGGGCGAGCAGTTCGGTGCCCGCAGCGGGGATGCCGAACTCGGTGTCGGGGCGGATCCAGACCCGCTCGGCGGGGAGTTCGGCGAGTTCCCGCAGGAACGGCATCGAGGCCCTGGACCGTCCCGTGTAGACCAGGCGCCAGTCGGCGCCGCGGGCCATCGCGGTGCGCACCATCGGCAGGATCGGGGTGATGCCGATGCCGCCCGCCACGAACAGGTACGAGCGCCCGCCGATGAACGGGAAGGCGTTGCGCGGTCCGCGCGCGACGACCCGGTCCCCCTCGGCGAGCTCGTCGTGGATCTCGCGGGAGCCGCCCGCGCCGTCGGCCAGGCGCCGCACCGCGATCCGGTAGTGCGACCGCTCGCCGGGCCGCCCGCACAGCGAGTACTGGCGCTTGCGGCCCGACGGCAGCAGCAGGTCCAGGTGCGCGCCCGGCTGCCACGCGGGCAGCGGACCGCCGCCCGGCCGGGTCAGCCGCAGGCTGCGGACCCCGTCGGCCTCGTCGCGGGTCTCGGAGATCACCAGCGGGATGTCGCGGTCGACCGGGCTCGGCGGGGCCGTGCGGCGGCGGCTGTTGCGGTGCAGCCACTCCACGCCGCCGACCAGCCGGTGCACCACGCTCATCAGCCGATCCGGTCCGGTGCCGTCGAGGGACCTCGGCAGTTCCGTGGTCATCTACTGCCCCGCCGCCAGCGCCGCCGGTGAGGTCGCCAGGTAGTCCACGGCCCGCGCGGTCGAACCGTGCTCCGAGGGGTCGTAGCCGGGCCGGAAGAACGCCGGCAGGGCGCCCAGCAGCTGCCGGTAGCTCGGGGTCAGGCCGAGTCGGCCGGTGCGGATCAGGTCGCGCCAGCGGGGCTTGCGCCTGCCGCGCAGCACCGGGTCGGAGGCCATCAGGAACCGCAGCCCCCGCACCCACAGCACGGTCAGCACCGCCGTGGCCAGCACCATCGCGAGGCAGCGCTGCGGGTAGCGGCCGTGGACGTGCTGGTAGACCTCGTAGGCCACCGAGCGGTGCTCGACCTCCTCGGCGCCGTGCCAGCGCAGCAGGTCCAGCATCGTCGGGTCGGCCCCGGCCCCGTCGAGCTCCTCCGCGTCGAGGATCCACTGGCCGAGGAACGCGGTGATGTGCTCGATGGCGGCGATCAGCGCGAGCCGCTGCACCAGCCAGGACTCGGCGCGCTTGCCGCGCAGCGGGCGGTCGCCGAGCGTCGTGCGGAACATCCAGCGGACCTGATCGACGAACGGGCGGGTGTCCAGGCCGTGGGCGTCGAAGTGGTCGATGACGCCCTGGTGGGACTCGGCGTGCATGGCCTCCTGGCCGACGAACCCGCGCACGTCCTCGGCCAGCCGGTCGTCGCTGATCAGCGGCAGGGCCTGCTTGAACACCTCGACGAACCAGCGCTCCCCCTCGGGCAGCACCAGGTGCAGGAAGTTGATCCAGTGGGTGGCGAAGGGTTCGCCGGGGATCCAGTGCATCGGCAGTTGGGACCAGTCGAACTCCACGTCGCGGGCGTGCAGCGCCACGCGGTCCGGGTCGCCGGGGTCGTCGGGGTTCACGCAACGCCTCCTTACTTCGGCATGAGGTCGGCTCGGGCGGCGGCGCGCAGCAGCTTCGGGGTCAGCCGGGACAGCACGAGCCCCGCTCTGGCCTCCGGGGTGACCGGCGCCAGCGCGGGGGCGCGGCGGGTGGCGCGCAGGATCTGCTCGGCGGCGCGCTGCGCGCTGTAGTCTCGGCGCTGGTAGAGCTCGGTGGCGGCGCGGCGGCGCTTGGCCTGCTCGGCCTCGCCGAGCCCGGCGAAGCGGCTGCGGGTGGTGATGCCGGTGTTGACCAGGCCCGGGCACACGGCGGTGACCTTGACGCCGTCCCCGGCGAGCTCCACGCGCAGGCATTCGCTGAGCCGCAGCACCGCGGCCTTGGTGGTGCTGTAGGCGGGCAGCACGGCCGAGGGCAGGTAGGCCGCTGCGGAGGCGACGTTGATGATCCGGCCGCCTTCGCCGCGCTCGACCATCTGGCGGCCGAACAGGCGGCAGCCGTGGATGACGCCCCACAGGTTGACGTCGATGACGTCCTCCCAGTCGGCCGCGGTGGTGTCCAGGAACGCCCCGGCGAGGCCGATCCCGGCGTTGTTGATCACCACGTCCGGCGTGCCGAGCTCGGTCTGCACGTCCAACGCGAAGTCGGTCATCGCGGCCCGGTCGGACACGTCGACCTGGTAGGTGGTGACGGCCTCGCCGAGCTCCTCGGCGGTGGCGTCCAGGGCCTTGCGGTCGACGTCGGCGGCGACCACGTGCGCACCGGCACGGGCGAAAGCGCTCGCGGTGGCCCGGCCGATGCCGTTTCCGGCGCCGGTGATGACGACGAGCTGGTCGGCGAACTCACCGCGCCCGGGCCGGACGCGGGCGCGGCGCAGCCCTCGGGTCTGCTCACCACCTTCGACGTGGTCGACGAGCTCGGCGGCGCAGCGCGCGACGAGCTCCGGGCGGCTGCGGGGCAACCAGTGCCCGCCGGGCAGGTGCCGCACCCGCAGGTCCTCGGCGAGCGCTTCGACCTCGGTCTGCAGCGGTGCCGACACGAACGGGTCGCCGGTGGGCGCCAGGACCTGGACCGGGACCGAGGTGCGGCGCTGGGCGGGCTCGCGGAGGCGTCCGGCGTTGGCGCGGTAGAGCTCCAGGCCGTGCACGCCGTCGGCGACGACCGGGCGGGTCGGCGCGGCCGCGGCCTTGGGGTCGAGGCGTTCGAGGTTGGCGATGAGCTTGGGCATGATGCCGCTGCGCCACGCCAGTTCGGGCAGCGCGGGCAGCTGGAAGAACGCGATGTAGGCGGAGAAGGCCAGCTGGGTGGTCAGCTCCCGCAGATCGCGCAGGTCGGGGCGCAGCTTCGCGCGCAGCCACTGGCCGTAGTGGTCCAGGCAGGGACCGGAGATCGAGGTGTAGGAGGCGATGCGGCCTGCGGCGCGCGAGTCGGTGACGGCGTGCCAGGACTGCACCGATCCCCAGTCGTGGGCCAGCAGGTGCACGGGACGGTCCGGGCTGACGGCCTCGGCGACGGTGAACAGGTCGTCGGCGAGCCGGTCGACGAGGTAGCCGTCGGTGCTGCTCGGGCGGGCGGACTCGCCGGCGCCGCGCACGTCGTAGGTGACGACCCGGTAGCGCTCCGACAGGGCGGCGGCGACGCCGTCCCAGACGGTGTGGTTGTCCGGGTATCCGTGCACGGCCAGCACGGTGGGCGCGTCTTCGGGGCCGCGCACCTGCACGGCCAAGCGCAGCCCGTCGTCGGTTTCGAGCCACCCGGATCCCGCCTGCCACGCTGCGCCAGCCATGCGCGAAAGCCTAACCACGTTGTCAATGGGCGTTGTAAGAATCCACTCGATCGTCACCCAGAATCCCCCGAGTTCGCCTTCGTGTCACCAGTTCCGGCGGCCTCCGAACGTCCGATTTCCGGGGAAACACCCGGTCCCGAGCCCCCTTGCCCCGGTGAACTCCACTCCCTAAGACAGGCGAGGACCGCGGTGGGTTCCTACGGTTGGGGCATGGGTGATCGTCGGCGTGAGGTTCCGGGAACCGATCGGGTGCTGGCCGATCCGCGGGTCGCCGCCGCCGTTGGGCGACTCGGGCACGAACGGGTGGTGCAGGTCGTCCGGGAGGTGGCGCAGCGGGCGCGGGACGGACTCCTTCCGCCGACCGAGGTCGTGGCGGAAACCGTTGCCGCGCTGCCCGATTCGGCGTGCGGGATGCGGCGGGTGCTCAACGCGACCGGAGTGCTGCTGCACACCAACCTCGGGCGCGCACCGCTGTCGGCCGCCGCCCGGAAGGCCCTGGACATCGCGGCCGGGACCACCGATGTGGAGCTCGACCTCGACACCGGGGATCGCGGTCCGCGCGGCGCTTCGGCTCTGGCGGCGCTGCGGGAGGCGGTACCCGCCGCCGAGGACGCGCACGTGGTCAACAACGGGGCCGCGGCGCTCGCCCTGGCCGCGACGGCGCTCGCCGCCGGGCGCGAGATCGTGCTGGCGCGCGGCGAGATGGTCGAGATCGGCGACGGCTTCCGCATCCCCGACCTGCTCACCTCCACCGGGGCGCGGCTGCACGAGGTCGGCACCACCAACCGGGTCCGCCTCGACGACTACCGCCGAGCCCTCGGCCCGGACACCGGGTTCGCGCTCAAGATCCACCCGTCGAACTTCGTGATCAGCGGTTTCACCGCCGAGGTCCCGGTCGCCGAGCTGCGCGAACTCGGCGTCCCGGTCGTCGCCGACATCGGTTCCGGCCTGCTGCGCCCCGACCCCGCGCTGCCCGGCGAACCCGACGCCACCACGACCCTGACCGACGGCGCCGACCTGGTGATCGCCAGCGGCGACAAGCTCCTCGGCGGACCCCAGTGCGGCCTGCTGCTGGGCCGCGCCGAACTCGTGCACCGGCTCCGCCGCCACCCGCTGGCGCGAGCGCTGCGCGTCGACAAGCTCACCCTGGCCGCCCTGGAGGCGACCGTGCGCGGCCCCAGGCCCCCGGTCGCCGAAGCCCTGCACCGCGACGGGCTTCCGGAACGCGCTGCGGCCCTGGCGGATTCGCTGGCCGCCGCCGGAATCCCCGCCGAAGACGTGGACACCCGCGCCACCGTCGGCGGAGGCGGCGCACCCGGCGTGGACCTGCCCAGCGCCGCCGTCGCCCTGCCGGTCCGCTTCGCCAAGCAGCTGCGGCTCGGGACTCCCCCGGTGATGGCGCGGGTGGAGCGGCAGCGCTGCCTGCTGGACCTGCGCGCCCTCGACCCCGCCGACGACGACGCGCTGCGCCGCGCGGTGCTCGGCGCCCAATAGGACTCGCAGCAGCAGGACTCGCAGCAGGAGGAATCACGGCAGGAGGTGCCGATGCGGGTGGTGGCCACGGCCGGGCACGTCGACCACGGCAAGTCCACGCTGATCCGGCGGCTGACCGGCATGGAACCCGACCGGTGGGCGGAGGAACGCCGCCGGGGCCTGACGATCGACCTCGGCTTCGCCTGGACCGAGCTGGCCGACGGGTGCTCGGTGGCGTTCGTCGACGTGCCCGGGCACGAGCGGTTCGTGCCCAACATGCTGGCCGGGGTCGGGCCCGTCCCGGCCGTGCTGTTCGTGGTGGCCGCCGACGAGGGCTGGATGCCGCAGTCCGCCGAGCACCTCGACGCCCTGGACGCGCTGGGCGTGTCCGACGGGCTGCTGGTCATCACCCGCAGCGACCTCGCCGATCCCGAGCCCGCGCTGGAGCAGGCGCGGGCCCGACTGCGCGGCACGAGCCTCGCCGAGGTCCCGCCGGTGCTGGTCAGCGGCCGGACCGGGCAGGGCTGGGACGAACTGACCGAGGCGCTGGACGCGATGCTGCACCGGCTCGCCCCGGCCGATCCCGACGCCGACGTGCGGCTGTGGATCGACCGCGCGTTCGCCGTCAGAGGCGCGGGCACGGTCGTCACCGGCACCCTGCAGGGCGGCGCTCTCCGGGTCGGCGACCGGCTGCGGCTGACCCCGTCGGGGCTGGACGCCCCGATCCGGGCGCTGCACGCCCTGGGCTCGGCCGAGGAGTCGCTGTCGGCCCCCGCGCGGGTGGCGGTGAACCTGCGAGGCGTCGACCTCGACCAGGTGCGGCGCGGCCACGCCCTGATCACTCCCGGGCGCTGGCTGAGCACCGACGTGGTCGACGTGCGCGTGCACCCGGCCGCCGATCTGCCGCAGCAGCTCACCCTGCACATCGGTTCGGCGGCCGTGCCCGCCCGCGTCCGGCCGCTGGGCGCCGACACCGCGCGGCTCGCGCTCCGGCAGCCGCTGCCGCTGCGGATCGGCGACCGGGCGCTGCTGCGCGACCCCGGCGGTCACGCGGTGCGCGCGGGCGTCACGGTCCTCGACGTCCGCCCGCCCGAGCTGCGACGGCGAGGCGCCGCCCGGGCGCGGGCCGAGCAGCTGGACCGGATCGACGGCGTCCCCGACGGGGTTGCCGAGCTCCGGCGACGGGGCCTGGTGCGCGCCGACGAGCTCGCCGCGATGGGCGCCGTCCCGCCCGGCAAAGGCCCGTGGCTGCTGTCCCCGCAGCACCGAGCGCACCTCGCCGCCCGGCTGCGCGACGTGCTCGCCGAGCACCGGCGGGACCACCCGCTCGACGACGGGATGCCCACCGGTGCCGCGCTGCGCGCCCTGGACTTGCCCGATCCGGAGCTGTTGCCCGGCATCGCCGCCGAAGCCGGACTCCCCGTCCAGCGCGGTCGCCTCGGCGGCGGCTCGGACCTGCCGGAGCCGGTGACGCGGGCCGTGGAGGTGCTGCTCGGCAGGCTGCGGGAACACCCGTTCCAGGCGCCCACGGCCGACGAGCTGGCCGAACTCGGCCTCGGCGACCGCGAGCTGGCCGCCGCCGAGCGCACCGGGGCGCTGCTGCGGCTCGCGCCCGGGCTCGTGCTGCTGCCCGATGCCGAGGACCTCGCGCTGCCCCGGCTGGCCGAGCTCGACGAGCCCTTCACGCTCAGCGAGGCCAAGCGGGCACTGGACACCTCGCGCCGGGTCGCGGTTCCCTTGCTTGAGCTGCTGGCCCGCCGCGGCCGCACCCGCCGGCTGCCCGACGGCACGCACAGAACCTGCTGCTGAGCGGGTCTGCGATCTTGCGGGGCTCACCGCATGGTGGGTGGTGGCGACGCCGGCGCTCGGGCGAGGGGAGCACGCCATGCCGCGCAAGATCTGGACCGGGTCGATCAACTTCGGCCTGGTGACCATCCCGGTCGGGCTCTACGCCGCGACCGAGGACCACACGATCCAGTTCCACCAGTACCAGCGCGGGACCACCGACCGGATCCGCTACAAGCGCGTCAACGAGACCACCGGGGACGAGGTCGGCTACAACGACATCGTCAAGGGCCGCGAGCACGGCGACGGCATCATCACCGTGGAGCAGTCCGAACTGGACGAGATCGCTCCCGGCCGCTCGCGCACCATCGACATCTCCACCTTCGTCGACCTCACCGAGATCGATCCGGTGCACTTCCAGAAGACCTACTGGCTGGCGCCCAATTCCAAGGAGCACTTCCGGCCCTACAACCTGCTGCGCCGCGCCATGCAGGAGACCGGGCAGGCCGGCATCGCCACGTTCGTGCTGCGCGGCAAGCAGTACCTCACCGCGGTGCGCGCCGACACCGACGTGCTGGCGCTGAACACGCTGTTCTTCGCCGACGAGATCCGCGATCCGGCCGACCTCGTCGGCGACCAGCCCGAGCAGGCCGATCCCTCCGACAAGGAGCTGCGGATGGCCACCACGATCATCGAGTCGATGAGCGGCGAGTGGAATCCCGAGGAGTACTCCGACACCTACACCGAGCGGGTCGAGGAGCTGCTGGCGGAGAAGGCGCGCGGCGGCGAGGTGCAGGCGGCCGAAGCGCCGCCGCAGCCCACCGACGTCATCGACCTCACCGAGGCGCTGCGGCGCAGCGTCGACGAGGCCCGCAAGGGCCGGGCGCCCCAGCCCTCCGAGGACCTCTCGGAGCTGACCAAGGCCGAGCTCGACGACCGCGCGCGGGAGCTGGGCGTCAAGGGCCGCTCGAAGATGAAGCGGGCCGAGCTGGAGCGGGCCGTGGCCGAGGCCGGGCGCGGCTCCCGCAAGGCGTCCTGAGCCGGCGGGCCGACCGGTCAGGAAGTCGTTCGAAAAAGTTCCGCGATCTTGCGTCATGGCCGCGCCCCAGGTGGGTCCCGATCGTGTGGGCGGGCCTGGAGCCGCTCACGGGCGCGCGGAACGCAGAGGGGATTCCGCGTGTGAAGAACCGCCGGGGGCGGCTGCTGTGGATGCGGTCTCCCCCGGCGGTCCCCGCACGTGACCGGGTTCACCGGGCGGCGACTCCGGCGGCGCCGAGCCGGTCGCGATGTGCTGAGATTCGTGTCATGGACGCGGGTGCCTGGTCGGTGGTGGGAGCACGCCGTGAACTCGACGCCGCCGGTGTCGCGCCCGCCCTCCGCCCCGCCTACCTGCGGTCCCGGGCGCTCAACGCCGAGCACGGCCGCACCTACTTCCTGGCGACCCGGCTGCTGCCGCCGCACCGGCGGCCCGCCGTGCACGCCCTCTACGGCTTCGCCCGCTGGGTCGACGACATCGTCGACGACGTCGGCCCCGACTCCCCCGCGCTGCGCGCCGAACGCCTCGACGAGCTGGAGGACCTGCTGCGGCTCGCGCTGAAGTCGGGCACCAGCGAGCACCCGGTGCTGGCGGCGCTTGCCGACACGGTGGAGCGCCACCAGGTCGATCCGGTGCTGTTCGAGGACTTCCTGGCCTCGATGCGGATGGACCTCACCGTCACCGACTACCCCACCCGCCCCGACCTGGAGCGCTACGTCCACGGTTCGGCGGCGGTCATCGGGTTGCAGCTGCTGCCGGTGCTGGGCACCGTCGGCAGCCCGGACGAGGCGCGGGCGGCGGCCTCGGCGCTGGGCGTGGCCTTCCAGCTCACCAACTTCCTGCGCGACGTCGGCGAGGACCTCGACCGGGGCCGGGTGTACCTGCCCGCCGACGAGCTGGCGGTGTTCGGGGTGGACCGGCAGCGGCTCGCGTGGTGCCGCCGTCGCGGCCGGGCCGACGGGCCGGTGCGGCGGGCGCTGGCCGACCAGGTCGCGCGCACGCGCGCGCACTACCGCGCCGCCGAGCCCGGAATCCGTCTGCTGGCGCCGGATTCGCGTCCGTGCGTGCGCACCGCGGCGGTGCTCTACGGCGAGATCCTCGACCACATCGTCGGATCGGGTTACGACGTGTTCGCCCGACGCGTCGCCGTGCCGGTCTCGCGCAGGCTGGCGGTCGCCGCTCGCGCGGCGGGTGTGGTCCTCGTCTCGCGCGCGGTGCGTTCAGGCTTGGCGGCCCGTCCTCGCGGGTAGTACCAGGGCAGCCCGCCACACACCGGGCCTCGCAAAGCCTGCGTGTTCGAAACCGGGGAGCCCGCCGATGAGCGCACAACCGACGAGCTGGCAGAACGTCAGCGCGACCGCCGACATGATCACCGTCGCCGGTCATCGCCTGAACGAGGGCGCCCGCGCCATCACCGACAGCCCTGCCGAGGCCGTCCGGGCGCGGGACGCGCTGCTGGACCTCAGCGCCGCGAGCGCGAGACTGGCGCGCCAACTCGACCTGCTCGCCGCCGACAGCGGCGGCGCCGGTTCCGAACCGCCCGAGGTGCACGTGGCGCTCGACCAGGCCGCCGCGGCGGCCGAGGACCTGGGCAACTGCACGCGGGTCGCGGCCAAGGCCATCGAGGACGAGCTGGGCGGCGAGCGCTGAGCCCGCCGCCCGGTCGCACCCGTCAGGGAGCCTGGACGAGCCCCGCGCCCACGTCGGTGCCCGGCAGCGGCAGCCGCTTGGCCGACTGGGTCAGCCGCGTCCACAGCGCCCGCGAGCGGTCCGGCGACTGCTGGGCGTGCAGCGCCGCCACGCCGGAGACGTGCGGCGTCGCCATGCTGGTGCCGTCGAGCTTGCGGTAGCGCTCGGCGCCCGGCCAGGACGAGTAGACGTCGACACCGGGCGCGGCCACGTCGACCTGCCCGATGTTGTCGACGGTGCCGCAGGAGAAGTCGGCGACCTGCATCTGCGAGTCGACCGCACCGACCGCCATCACCGACGGGCAGTTCGCCGGGTGGCCGACCGGGGCGATCACGCCCGCGGAGCGCTGACTCTCGTTTCCGGCGGCGGCGATGATCAGCGTGCCGCGCTCCAGGGCGCGGCGGGCCACCCGTTCGAACGCCTCCGAGTAGGGCGCGCCGGGTTCGGTGGCCGAGCCCAGCGACATCGACACGATCGAGCAGCTGTTGGACAGCGCCCACTCGATGCCCGACAGGATGCCGCTGTCCGAGCCCGATCCGTCGTCGCCGAGGACCTTCCCGGCGTAGATGCTGGCCTGGTTCGCGACGCCGTAGCCCGGCCCGGCCTGCGAGGTGCGCGGGCCGCAGGCGGTGCCGATGACGTGGGTGCCGTGGCCGTGGCCGTCGTGGGCGCTCTGCCCCTCGACGAAGGCGCCGGTGACGATGTCGCGCCCGGCGAAGTCGGGGTGCTGCTCGTCGAGGCCGGTGTCGAGCACGGCCACCCGCACCCCTGCTCCGGTCGCGGCGGAGGCGTCGGCCCGCACCGCCTGCAGTCCCCAGGTGAACTCGCCTTCCGCGGGCGGGGCCGGTTCGCCGATGGCGAAGACCCGGCGCTCGGCCTCGACGCCGGCGATCGGGCCGGTCTCGCCGACGGCGCGCTGCAGGTTGGCGAACTGCTCCTCGTCGGCGTCGATGAGCGCGATGCCGAGCTGGTGCAGCACGATTCCGCCCGCGCCGCTGAACAGCTCGCCGGGCGCGGCACCGGCCGCGTCGGCGGTGTTGGCGGGGCGGATGCCGGTTAAGCGGGTCACCTCGCGGGTGCCGATGATGGTCGAGTCGTCTTCGAGCAGGACCAGGTAACGCCCGGTCAGACTGGATGTCATGTCACTCCTCGTCGATCGGTGGCGCGCGGATGTGCCTCATCGGTAGCGGACCGAGATCGACGATCACAACGAAACGACCTCCGCTGAACCCGTTCGTGTTACGGGGAGGGGGACGGCGGTCTCCGACACGCCGAAGGCTGGACGGGATCAGCTCCGCGTACTTCCATTGGGGGGAGGCCCCAGTGAGAGCCAACGCGGGAGGTCGTCATGACGGAGCACGGCAGGATCGTCGTCGGCGTGGACGGATCGGAACCCTCGAAGTGCGCGATGCGCTGGGCCCTCAAGCAGGCCGAGCTCACCGGGTCGACGGTGCGCGCGATCGGCGCCTGGGAGTTCCCCGCGTTCTACTCCTGGGAAGGCGGCCCGATGCCACCGGACGACTTCGAGGACTCGGCCCGGCAGTGCCTGGACGACACCGTCGAGGAGTTCGAGGGCTCCACCGAGGTGACCATCGAGCGCGAGCTGGTGCACGGCCACGCCGCCCAGGCCCTCATCGACGCCTCCGCCGAGGCCGACCTGCTGGTGGTCGGCAGCAGGGGCCACGGCAGCTTCTACGGCGCGCTCCTCGGCTCCGTCAGCCAGCGCTCAGCCCTGCACTCGAAGTGCCCGGTGGTGATCGTCCGCCACTAGGGAACGGTCGAGTGATCGCTTCGCTCGGCGGTGCCGCTGAGTCCCGAACCCGACGCAGCGGCACCGCCGCACCTCACGACGTGTGGCCGAGCCTCTCGGACAGGGCGGTGGCGCCTTCGCGGACCAGGTCGCGCAGGGCTGCCTCGGTCTCGTCGTTCCAGCGCAGGATCGGCACCGAGATGCTCATCGCGGCCACGACCGCACCGCTGGTGTCGCGCACCGGGGCGGCCACGCAGGCCACCGACTCGTTGGACTCGCAGTACTCGCGGGCCACGCCGTCCTCGGCGATCTCGTCGAGCTCTTTGCGCAGCGTCTTGCGGTTGGTGATGCTGTGCTCGGTCATGCCGTCGAGCTTCTGCCCGCTGTAGAGCTCGTCGACCTCGGCGCGCGGCAGGGCCGCCAGCAGCGTCTTGCCCAGCGCGGTGCAGTGCGCCGGGAGCCTGCGGCCGACCGCGGAGACCATCCGCACCGGGTGGGAGCTGTCGACCTTGGAGACGTAAAGCACGTCCGAGCCGTCGCGGACACCCACGTGCACGGTCTCCTGGCAGCGCTCGGCGATCTCCTCGGCGACCAGCTGGCCCTCGCGGGCCAGGTCGAGCCGTTCGGCGTAGGCCGACCCCAGTTGGAAGCTGCGCACGCCCAACCGGTACTTGTTGGTGGCGCGCCCGGTGGGCATCAGGTAGCCGCGCTCGTTGAGGGTGCCGACCAGTTCGTGCACCGTGGTGCGCGGCAGCCCGAGCTGCGCGGTGATCTCCGGAGCGCTGAGCTCATCGGCCTCCAGGAACAGTTCGAGGACGTCGAAGGCCCGCTCCACCGCCGGTACCGCTCGTGCCAACGCCGCTACTCCTTCCGCTTCGGGCCAACCGGAGAGGTTGACCGATATTTCGAACATCGTACCTGATATCGATCGAGGTGGAAGCGTTGTCTTGACCCCGGCTCGATCCCGATCATACGATTCCACGAACGTTGTTCGGAATGTCGAACGGAGTGTGTTCAAGGTGCGCCAGACGCGCGACTTCCTGCGATCCCTGGGTCTGCCCACCGACGACACGGCGGCCACCAGCGACAAGAGATTTCCCGACGGCGCCCAGTACCGCGTGGAGATCCCCAGCACCGAAGGCCCGGAGGTCCTCGACGCGGTGCTGGCCGAGGCCGACGAGCGCGGCGTCCTGGTGCACCGCATCTCCCAGGGCAGCGGCGGGATGCTGCTCACCGACGACGAGCTGGCCGCCATGTCCACCACCGCCGCCGCGCGCTCGGTGGAGCTGAGCCTGTTCGCCCGGCCGCTGGCCGGGTGGGACACCAGCGCGATGGCGGTCTCCTCCGGCGGCGCCCCGGTGGCCGCGCAGGCGCGCGGGACCGACCAGCTGGTGCACGTGCTGGAGGACATCCGCCGCACCGCCGAGTCCGGCATCCGCAGCGTGCTCATCACCGACCTCGGCGTGCTCAAGGTCGCCTCGGCGATGCGCGAGGCCGGGGACCTGCCCGGCGACCTGCAGTTCAAGATCAGCGTGCAGATGGGCCTGGCCAACCCGGCCTCGGTGCGCATCGCCGAGGACCTGGGCGCCGACACCTACAACGTGCCCACCGACCTGAGCCTCGGGCAGCTGGCGGCGATCCGGGCGGCCACCGACCTGCCGCTGGACGTCTACGTCGAGTCGCCCGACGACATGGGCGGGTTCGTCCGGCACTTCGAGATCGCCGAGATCGTGCGGGTCGCCGCCCCGGTCTACGTCAAGTTCGGCCTGCGCAACGCGCCCAACATCTACCCCAGCGGCAGCCACCTCACCGACACCGCCGTGCGGCTCGGCCGCGAGCGCGTGCGCCGGGCGCAGATCGGACTCGGCCTGCTGCGCCGCTACGCGCCGGAGGCCGTCGCATCGGCGCTCCCGGCCGAGGGGCTTGCCGTGCCCGTGTCGGGGTAGCGGCCTATCGTCGGCGCCGTGCCCACCGCCGTCGCGCTCCGCTCCCGCTCCGGCCGCTGGATCCTGGTGGCCACCATCCTCGGCTCGGGGGTGGCGTTCCTGGACGGGTCCGTGGTCAACGTGGCGCTGCCGGCCATCGGCCGCGACGTCGGCGGCGGGATGCGGGTGCTGCAGTGGGTGCTCGACGCCTACCTGCTCACGCTGAGCGCGTTGCTGCTGCTCGGCGGCGCGCTGGGCGACCGCTACGGGCGTCGGCGGATCTTCACCGCCGGGCTGGTCGTGTTCACGATCGCCTCGCTGGGCTGCGGGCTGGCGCCGACCGGGGAAGCCCTGATCGCGGCGCGGCTGGCCCAGGGCGTCGGCGGTGCGCTGCTGGTGCCGGGCAGCCTGGCGCTGATCAACGCCTCCATCGATCCCGACGACCGCGGTGAGGCCGTGGGGCGCTGGGCGGGGCTGACCGGGGTGTCCTCGGCGGTCGGGCCGTTCGTGGGCGGCTGGCTGGTCGACGCCGCGTCGTGGCGGTGGGTGTTCTTCATCAACGTGCCCATCGCCGCCGCCGCTCTGCTGGCGCTGCGGCACGTCCCCGAGACGCGGGATCCGAACGCGAGCGGGCGGCTCGACGTCGGCGGCGCGGTGGCGGTCACGCTCGGGCTGGCCGGGACCGTGTTCGCGCTCATCGAGATCCCGACGATCGGCTGGGACCCGGTTTCCACCACGGCTGCGGTGGTCGGGGTCACCGCGCTCGTGGTGTTCCCGCTGCTGGAAGCCCGCCACCCGGCTCCGCTGCTGCCGCTGTCGCTGCTGCGGTCCTCGCAGTTCACCGGCGCGAACCTGGTCACGCTGGCGGTGTACTCGGCGTTGAGCGGGGCGTTGTTCCTGCTCTCGCTGCAGCTGCAGCAGACGATGGGCTACACGGCGATGGAAGCGGGCATCGCGACGCTGCCGATCACGATCATCATGCTGCTGCTGTCCGGCCGGATCGGCGCGCTGGCGCAGCGGACCGGGCCGCGGATCCCGATGACGGTGGGGCCGTTCGGCTGCGCGGCCGGGCTCCTGCTGCTCACCCGCGCCGAGGCCGGGGCGAGCTACGCCGGCGGGGTGCTGCCGGGGGTGCTGGTGTTCGGGCTGGGCCTGTCGATCACGGTGGCGCCGCTGACGGCGGCGGTGCTGGGTTCGGTCCGGCCCGAGCGCGGCGGGGTGGCCTCAGGCGTGAACAACGCCGTGTCGCGGCTGGCCGGGCTGCTGGCGGTGGCGGTGCTGCCGGTGGTCGCCGGGCTGTCGGGCACCGGCGACGGCGCGCCGCTGGGACCGGGTTTCGCGACCGCGCTGCAGATCTCGGCAGCGCTGTGCGCGGCGGGCGGGCTGCTGGCGGCGCTGACCATCGGTCGCGGGGACCGGGTCGAGACGCCTCCGCTGCCGGGTCTCAACCACGCGTGCCAGGACCCGGCCTGCGAGTGCCGCGACTGATCCGAACTCCTCTAGCCATGCGGGCGAGGCTATGGATCCCCCAGCACGCTCGGTAAGGCCGAAAGTCACCGATTCCGATGATCGGTTCACCACCTCGCGCAGCCCGGATGTGGTGGGATCGGGTCATGAGACGAGGTCGGCGCGGTCATCCGTGCGAGGTTCCCCTCCAGATCGGGTTGTGGCGCTGCCCGGACTGCGGGCAGCAGTGGGAGGTCCACGGCATCGAGGGCAACCCCCGCATCCGCAAGGTCAGCCGGGTCGGTTGGTTCCTCGCCAAGCTGCTGGGGTGACCTGACCACCGGTTACGCTGGGCGGACCATGCGTCGCAAGCTCCGCTCACCCCTGCCGCAGCGCGACGGGCTGGACCCGGTCCGGGTGCACCTGCCCACCGACGGGCGGTGGGCGACCGTGCGGGACTTCCTCGTCGAGCGCCTGCCCAAGCTCTCCCCCGCGCTCGTCGACGAGATGCTGGCGGCGGGGCGGTTCGTCACCCACGACGGGCCGGTGGCCGCGGACGAGGCGTTCCGGCCCGGCGGGTTCGTGTGGTTCCACCGCGACGTGGCACCGGAGACGCCGGTGCCGTTCGAGCTGGAGGTCCTGCACCGCGACGAGGAGATCCTCGTCGTCGACAAGCCGCACTTCCTGGCCACCACCCCGCGCGGCGGGCACGTCACCGAGACCGCCCTGATCCGCCTGCGCAGGCAGCTCGACCTGCCGGACCTGTCCCCCGCGCACCGGCTGGACCGCGCCACGGCGGGTCTCGTGCTGTTCGTCGTCGATCCCGCGCTGCGCGGCGCGTACCAGACCCTGTTCCACGACCGCCGGGTCGACAAGACCTACGAGGCCATCGCTCCCCACGACCCGGGTCTGACGTTCCCCCGCACGATCCACAGCCGCATCGTCAAGCACCGGGGCGTGCTGGCGGCGTTCGAGGAAGCCGGCGAGCCCAACGCCGAAACCCGCGTCGAACTCCTCGAATCCCGCGGCGCCCTGGCCCGCTACCGCCTGCACCCCCGCACCGGCCGCACCCACCAGATCCGGGTCCACCTCAACTCCCTCGGCCTCCCCATCGTCGGCGACGACCTCTACCCCGAGGTCCGCCCGAAGCCCCCGGACGACTTCACCACCCCGCTGAGGCTCCTCGCCCGATCCCTCGAGTTCCCCGATCCCAGAACCGGCCGACCCCGCCACTTCCACTCCCGTCGAACCCTCCCCTGGCCCTGACGACGACGTGGTGGGTGCCGGGTCCCGTCGCGCGCGCAGCTGCGTAGGGGACGGTTTTTCCTCGAATCACCCATGATCAATGTCCGAAATGTCCGGTCAATTCGAGGAAAAACCGTCCCCTGGTGACGCACGCGCTCCGCGGAACCGACGCAACGGGGTCAGAGGGTGGCTACGGGGTCAGAGGGTGGCTACGGGGGTGGTGGGTGAGCCGACGGCGCCGGGGAGGTTGAGGGGTGGGGCGGTGAGGAGGAAGCGGGAGCGGTGCAGGCGGTGGAGGTCGGCTGCGAGGGGTGTCAGGTGCCAGAGCTCGCCGAGGTGGACGCCGAGCTTGAACAGGCAGTGGTGGTGCAGCGGGAGGGCCGGGGCCGGGGGTTCGGCCGGGGTGGCCGGGTATTGCTCCACCGCGTAGTTGTCGGCGATCAGGGCTGACAGGCCGGCGTCGGTGATCCACCGGAGGAGCCGTTCGTCGCGGCCGTCCAGAGCCGGGCAGGCGCCGTGCAGGACGTCCGGGTCGGGGTCGCCGTCCATGTCGATGAGGCGCTGGGCGAATCCCGTGTGCAGGCAGACCATGTCGCCCTCCTCGACCTCGACGCCGTCGGCGGCCATGATCTCGGCGAGGGTGTCGTAGCCGACCACCGCGCGCTCGTCGCCGAGGTGCCGGTGCAGGTCGATGAGCACGCCCCGGCCCTGCGCCCCGGACCGGGCGAGGTTGTCGATGCCCAGCGGCCCGCCGCTGGAAGTGGTGCGCTCGTGCAGGTCCCCGGTCCCGGAGTCCGCCGGCTCCGACGGCCCGACGACGTCCTCCCCCGCGCGGAACCCGTTGTAGAACACCGGTTCCGGGACCCCGTCGCCGTCGGCGTCGAACAGGGCCCCGGCGTGCGCGAAGGAGTCCCACTGCGTCGAGTACTGCAGGTGCAGCACGACGAGGTCGTCGCAGAGGACGTCGGTGGCCCCCTCGACCCGCTGCCCCAGCCGGTAGTTGAAGTTGATCTCCCCGAACCGCCGCGTCGGGCGCAGCGCGGGCGGGAACCGGTTGGGGTTCAACGCGTTCCCGCCCGGCAGCGTCAGCGGCAGGCTCAGCGCGTGGCTGATCCCCTCGCGCACCTCGGCGGCCGCGGCGCGCACCCGCTCCGGGGTCAGCAGGTTCATGCGGCCGCGGGTGTCGCCGGGGCCGAACTCACCCCAGTTGGACCCCTCCGGCCGCCGGGTCCAGCGTGCTCCGGTCACGTTCGCCTCCCGGGTTCTCGCGTTCGTCGTGACTGCGCTCGTCGTGATCGGGCCGCCGCAGCAGCGCCAGCACGCAGCCCAGCGTGAGCAGCACCTGGAACAGCGCGTAGGCGATGACGACGTTGATCGACCCCGACGCGCTCAGCAGGAACTGGCCCACCACCGGCGTCGTCCCGCCCAGCAGCGTCCCGCACAGCTGGTAGCAGAGCGAGAGCCCGGTGTAGCGCACCTCGGCGGGGAACCGCCCGGCGAGGATGCCGGCCATCGCCGCGTAGTACAGGCAGTGCGGCACCGTGGCCACCGCGACACCGGCCATCGCCAGCCAGTAGTTCCCGGTGGCGATGAGCAGGAACATCAGCGGCAGCAGCACGACCTCCGGCAGCAGCATCAGCGTCACCGCGCGGGACAGGCTGCGCATCCGGGTGGCGATCACCGCACCGAAGGGCTGCACCACGATCTGGGCGATGTTGGCGACCAGGATGATCGTCAGGAAGTCGGTCTTGGCGAACCCGAGGTCGCCGGTGGCCCAGGCCAGCGCGAACGTCGACTTGAAGTAGGTCGCCGACAGCCCGATCGTGCACGCCCCGATGCCCAGCGCGAGCAGCCCGGGGTGCGAGCGCACGACCTCCCACACCGGCAGCTTCGCGGTGCGCTTGGACTCGATGAGCCGCGCCATCGCCGGGGACTCGGTGACCCGCAGCCGGATGAACAGCCCCACCACGACCAGCGCCGCCGAGGCCAGGAACGGGATCCGCCAGCCCCAGCTGAGCATGTCGGGTTCGGGCAGCCTGCTGATCAGCAGGAAGCAGACGGTGCTCAGGGTGTTGCCGACCGGCGAGCCCTGCTGGGCGAAGGCTCCGTAGAGGATCGACTTGCCCTTGGGCGCGTGCTCGGAGGCGATGAGCACCGAGCCGCCCCACTCACCGCCGAGCCCGATGCCCTGCACCATCCGGATGCACACCAGCAGGATCGGCGCCCACACCCCGATCTGGGCGTAACCGGGCAGCAGACCGATCGCGGTGGTCGCGACGCCCATCATCAGCAGCGTGATGACCAGGGTCTTCTTGCGCCCCAACCGGTCTCCGATGTGGCCGAAGACGATGCCGCCGATCGGGCGGGCGAGGAAGCCGACCCAGAACGTCGCGAACGCGACCAGCGTTCCCAGCGCGCCGTCGAGCTCGGGGAAGAAGACCTTGTCGAAGACCAGCGCTGAGGCCGTGCCGTAGATGTAGAAGTCGAACCACTCGATGGTCGAGCCGATGAAGGCCCCGACCCCGGCACGGTTCGCCGTGCGCGCGCTGCTCAATGAATTCCCCTTCGAATCCGGTGTGATCGCAGCAACGGTGGCAGCCCGAACGCGACAGCGTCCAATACAAGATCGGTGGCGGATTGAGATCGGATTCGGATCAATCGGGGGTGGGCAGGGCGGTTTCGGCGATGCCGAGGACCGTGTGCAGCGCGGCGTTGGTGTTGTCGGAGCGCCAGGCCAGGGCGGCGCGCAGCCGCGTGGGCTCGCCGGCGAGCTCGCGGTAGACGAGCCCGGTCTGCTGGATGTGCTGGCAGGAGGTCAACGTCAGCGTCACGCCGACACCGGCCGCCACCAGGGCGAGGATCGTGTAGGAGTCCGGCGCCTCCTGCACCACGCGCGGGGTGAAACCGCCTGCGACGCAGGCCTTCACCAGCGCGTCCCGCAACGTCGACCCGGCGTTGGAGGGGAAGCTGACGAACGGCTCGTCGGCGAGTTCGGCGATCGGGACGCGGTCGAGCCCGGCCAGCCGGTGATCGGTGGGCAGCGCGCAGATCAGCTCCTCCACCTCGATCACACGGGTGTCGACCCCCGGCTGGTTCACCGGCAGCCGCACGAACCCGAGATCCAGGGTGCCGTCGGCGACGCGGGCCAGCGCCACGTCGGCGTAGGTCTGCCCGCGCATCACCAGCTCCAGGCCCGGGTGCGCGGCGCGGACCGCGCGGGTGAGCAGCGGCAGCGCCTCGTGGCTGGAGGCGCCGGCGAAGCCGACGGTGACCCGGCCGTACTCGCCGCGCCCGGCGGCCTTGGCGGCGCCGACGGCCATGTCGACGTCGTCGAGGACCGTGCGGGCGGGCTCAAGGAAGGACTCGCCGGCGTTGGTGAGCCGCACCGAGCGGGTGTTGCGCTCGAACAGCTTCACGCCCAGCTCCTTCTCCAGCTGCCTGATCTGCTGGCTCAGCGGCGGCTGGGCCATCCGCAGGCGCTGGGCGGCGCGGCCGAAGTGCAGTTCCTCGGCGACCGCGACGAACGCGGTCAGGTAGCGCAGCTCCACACCCATCCCCTCGATCCATTCGCCCGGGCTCTTGATCTGACACTAATTCGGTATTGGACCTGTCTCAATCCGGGGTGGCAGGGTGAGCCGCACACCGCGAGACCTTGGGGGCCACCGATGCCGCAGCCCGACAAGACCACCTCGATGCGGGAGGCCATCGCCGAGTTCGTCACCGACGGCGCCACCGTGTCGCTGGAGGGCTTCACGCACCTGATCCCGACCGCGGCCGGGCACGAGATCATCCGGCAGGGCCGCCGCGACCTCACGATCGCGCGGATGACCGCCGACGTCGTCACCGACCAGCTCATCGCCGGGGACTGCGTGAGCAGGCTGATCTCGTCGTTCGTCGGCAACTCCACCGCCGGGTCGCTCGGCGAGCTGCGCCGCCGGGTCGAGGCCGGGGCGCTGGCGTTCGAGGAGTACAGCCACTACGGCATGATCTGCCGCTACCTGGCCGGGGCCCAGCGGCTGCCGTTCTACCCGCTGCGCTCCTACGCCGGCAGCGACGTCCCGGCGGTCAACCCGAGCATCCGCAAGGTCACCTCGCCGTATCCCGCGCCGGACGGCGGCGAGGAGCAGATCTACGTGGTGCCGCCGCTGAACCCGGACGTGACGATCGTGCAGGCCCAGCGCGCCGACCGGTCCGGCAACACCCAGATCTGGGGCCTCACCGGCATCCAGGCCGAGGCGGTCTACGCGGCGCGCAAGGCGATCGTGGTGGTCGAGGAGGTGGTGGCCGACGAGGTCATCCGCTCCGACCCGAACCGCACGGTCATCCCCGCCCACGCCGTGGACGCCGTGGTGGCCTGCCCGCGCGGGGCGCACCCGGCGTTCGTGCAGGGCTACTACGACCGCGACGGGGCGTTCTACCGGGAGTGGTCGCAGATCAGCGCTGATCCGCAGCGGTTGCGCGGCTGGCTGGACGAGTGGGTGCGCGGCACCGCCGATCACGCCGCCTACGTCGCCAAGCTCGGCGAGGAGCGCTGGGCGGAGCTGGCCGTGGGCGAGGCGTGGAGCGAGCCGGTCAACTACGGCCGCAGGCTGTGAGGAGAGGTCGATGAGCATCACGTCGTCGGAACTGCTGGCCGCGGTCGCCTCGCGCGAACTGGCCGGGGCGAACACGGTCTTCGCCGGGATCGGCCTGCCGACGCTGGCGGTGTCGCTGGCGCAGCTGACGGTGGCGCCGGAGGTGGAGATCGTCTACGAGTCCGGGGTGTGCGGCGCGCACCCGGCCCAGCTGCCGGAGACCATCGCCGACGCGGTGCTGATCACCGACTCGGAGGCGGTGCTGCCGATGACCGCGCTGTTCGGCTACGTGCTGCAGGGCGCGCGCATCGACGTCGGGTTCCTCGGCGCGGCGCAGATCGACCGGTTCGGCAACCTCAACTCCTCGGTGATCGGCGACTGGCACGCCCCGAAGGTGCGGCTGCCGGGTTCGGGCGGCGCGATGGAGGTGATGGCCAACTCGGGTGAGGTGTTCGTGGTGATGCGCCGCCACGATCCGCGCTCGTTCACCGCCGAGCTGGACTTCTGCACCTCGCCCGGCCCGGACCGGGCGCTGGCCGACGGGATCCGGCCGCGCGGCAAGGGGGTCACGCGCGTCATCACCGACCTGGGCATCCTCGCCCGCGACGGCGTCGGCGAGGAGCTGCGGCTGGTGGCCACGCACCCGGGCGTCACCGTCGACGAGGTCCGCGCGGCCACCGGCTGGGACCTGCGGGTGGACTCGGAGCTGACCGAGATCGCACCGCCCACCGGGGACGAGCTCCGCATGCTGCGCGAGGACGTCGACCCCGCCCGCGTCTACCTCCGCTGAGGCGGTTCGGCATGTTTGGATGACCGGGTCCCCACGTCAACGGTGTTGGAGGGATTCGGTGCTGGAGGAGTTCCTGCGGGACTGGCACCCGCGGCCGGTGGTCGAGCACGACGCGATGGCGCCGGAGCAGGCCCGCGCGCTGGCCCACGTGCTGGAGGTCCCGGCCCCGGTCGACGAGCTGCCGCCGCTGTGGCACTGGGTGCACTTCCTGACCTGGCCGCCGCACTCCGAGCTCGGCCCGGACGGCCACCCGCTGGACGGGGACTTCCTGCCGCCGGTGCCCGACCGGCGTCGGATGTTCGCCGGTGGCCGGGTCGCGATCACCGAGCCGATCCGGCTGGGCACCCCGGCCGAGCGCACCACCGAGCTCGGCGGCGTCGTGGTCAAGCAGGGCCGTTCGGGCGAGATGGCGTTCGTGACCGAGCGCCGCGAGTTCCACCAGGACGGGCGGCTGCGGCTCACCGAGGAGGTCGACTACGTCTACCGCAGCGGCGAGAGCGAGGCGAAGAGCCCGAACCGGTTGCGCCCCACCGACTTCCCGGACTCCACCGCGGCCTGGCAGCAGCGGTTCACCGGGGAGCCGACGCGGCTGTTCCGGTTCAGCGCGCTGACCGCCAACACCCACCGCATCCACTACGACGAGCCCTACTGCCGCGAGGTGGAGGCCTACCCGGGGCTCGTGGTGCACGGCCCGCTGCTGGTGCTGCTCATGTCCGAGCTGGCCCGCGAGCACCGCGAGGTCACCGGCGTGTCGTTCCGGCTGCGACGCCCGGTGTTCTCCGGCGACCCGGTCCTGGTGTGCGGCGAGTCCGACGGGACGTTCTCGGTGCGCTCCGACCAGGTCCACGCCGAGGCGTCGATGACGTTCTCCGAGCCCGGGTAACATCGGGCGCGGCCACGATTGCGCAGGTCGGAGCACGTCCGGCCACGGGAGGGCGGGACGATGTCGACCGAGCAGTGGGTGCCCACGACCGCGCACTGGGGCGCTTACCAGGCGACGTCCGACGGTGACGGCGGTGTCCGGGTGCGGCCGCACCCGGACGACCCGGCGCCCTCTCCCCTGCTGGGCAACGTGCCCGGGATCGCCCGGCACGACACGCGGGTGCTGCGCCCGGCCGTGCGGCGCGGCTGGCTGCTCGGCGGGCCCGGGCCGTCGGCGCAGCGCGGGCGGGACGAGTTCGTCGAGGTCGACTGGGACACCGCGCTGGACCTGGTGGCCGCGCAGCTGGACCGGGTGCGCAACGAGTCGGGCAACGAGGCGATCTACGGCGGTTCCTACGGCTGGAGCAGCGCGGGCCGGTTCCACCACGCGCAGAGCCAGCTGCACCGGTTCCTCAACACCATCGGCGGTTACACGGCTTCGCGGAACAACTACAGCTTCGGGACCTCGCAGGTGCTGCTGCCGCACGTGGTGGGCAGCGCGGCGGCGGTGCTGGGCTACGCCGACAGCTGGGCGACGGTGCGCGAGCACGCGGACCTGATCGTGGCCTTCGGCGGCCTGCCGACCAAGAACCTGTCGGTCTCGCCGGGCGGGGTCAGCCGCCACACCAGCGCGGCGGCGGCCGCTGATCCCGGGGTGGCGGTGGCCTCGATCAGCCCGCTGGCCGACGACGTGCCCGCGGGGGGCCGCTGGTACTCGATCGAGCCGGGCACCGACGTGGCGATGCAGCTGGCCCTGGCGCACGTGCTGCTGACCGAGGACCTGCACGACACCGAGTTCCTGTCGCGCTGCTGCACGGGTTTCGACGTCTTCGCGGCCTACCTGCTGGGTTCCTCCGACGGCGTGCCGAAGACTCCGGAGTGGGCGGCGGAGATCTGCGGGATCGCCGCCGCCGACATCCGCGAGCTGGCGCGGCGGATGCCGACCGGCCGGACGCTGGTGACGGTCACCTGGTCGCTGCAGCGCACGCGCGGCGGCGAGCAGCCGGTGTGGGCGGGGATCGCGCTGGCGGCGATGCTCGGCCAGATCGGGCTTCCCGGCGGTGGTTTCGGGCACGGCTACGGGTCGATGGCCGAAGTCGGCGCCGACGGGCCGGTGCTGCACCTGCCGACGCTGCCGCAGGGTTCGAACCCGGTGAGCTCGTTCATCCCGGTCGCGCGCATCGCCGACATGCTGCTCGACCCGGGTGCGGAGTTCGACTACAACGGGCAGCGGCTGACCTACCCCGACATCCGGCTGGTGCACTGGGCGGGAGGCAACCCGTTCCACCACCACCAGGACCTCACCCGGCTGCGGCGGGCGTTCGCGCGGCCGGAGACGGTGGTGGTGCACGAGACGCACTGGACGGCCACCGCCCGGCACGCCGACGTGGTGCTGCCGGCGACCACGACGCTGGAGCGCGAGGACCTCGGCGCCGGGCGCCGCGACACGCATCTCACGGCGATGCACCGGGTGCTGGATCCGGTCGGCGAGGCCCGCGACGACTACGCGATCCTGGCCGGGCTCGCCGAGCGGCTCGGGGTGCGGCAGCGCTTCACCGAGGGCCGCGGCGCGCGGGGCTGGCTGGAGCACCTCTACGAGAAGTGGCGG
Source organism: Saccharopolyspora ipomoeae (assembly GCF_029952525.1). GTDB lineage: Bacteria > Actinomycetota > Actinomycetes > Mycobacteriales > Pseudonocardiaceae > Saccharopolyspora > Saccharopolyspora ipomoeae. Next base: position 219,803 of record NZ_JASAOF010000002.1, on the reverse strand, counting down.
GCGCCGCTGGTGCAGCAGGGCCACGACCTGCCGGACTTCGACATCTTCTGGCGGCTCGGCGAGGTGAAGTTGCCCGCGATGCCGGAGGACCCGCCGCTGGTGCGGTTCCGCCGGGACCCCGAGCGGGAACGGCTGCACACCCCCAGCGGCCGGATCGAGCTGTTCTCGGAGACGGTGGATTCCTTCGGCTACGAGGACTGCCCGGGGCATCCGGTGTGGCTGCCGCAGGAACGTCGGGCGCCGCTGCACCTGATCGCGAACCAGCCGCCGACCCGGCTGCACGGGCAGGGCGACGTGGGCGCGGTCAGCCGCGACTCCAAGGTGGCCGGTCGGGAGCCGATCACGCTGCACCCCGACGACGCGGCCGCGCGCGGCATCACCGACGGGACGGTGGTGCGGGTGTTCAACGACCGCGGCGCGTGCCTGGCCGGGGCCCGCCTCAGCGACCGCGTCCGCCCCGGCGTGGCGGTGCTGCCCACCGGAGCCTGGTTCGACCCGCAGCCCGACCCCCGGCGCCCGGGCCAGGACCTCTGCGCCCACGGCAACCCGAACGTCCTCACCGAGGACATCGGCTCGTCGCGCCTCTCCCAGGGCTGCGCGGGACAGCGCACCCACGTCGACGTCGAACCCGCCACCGAACCGCTGCCCGAGGTCGCGGTGCGCACCCCACCACCGCTCCGCCGGGGCTGAACTCGGCAGGGGGCGGTTTTTCCTCGAATTGACCGGACAAAAGGGACTTTGATCATGGGTGATTCGAGGAAAAACCGTCCCCCGCCCTCTCCCCCCGCCACCGCGGCCCCGCCGCCGAGCCGCCGCGTTGCACACCGACGGCGGGCATTGCCCATTCCCGACGGGGTGTTGACCATTCGCGCCGTCGGGGGCTCGGACGTTCTGGGGCGTGGCATCGTGCCGAACGGACGGCGCACTGCGGGAGGACCGACGCGATGGAGTTCAACGACGGCTTGGCCGACACCGAGGTTCCCACCACGAGCGCGGTGGAGACCGAGGTGCTGATCATCGGCTCCGGGCCCGCCGGGGCGTCGGCGGCGCTGTTCCTGTCCAGCCTCGGGGTGTCCAACATCGTGGTCACCAAGTACCGCTGGACCGCCAACACCCCTCGGGCGCACATCACCAACCAGCGCACGATGGAGATCTTCCGCGACCTCGGCATCGAGGAGCAGGTGCTCGCCGAGGCCACACCGCACGACCAGATGGGCGACACCGTCTTCTGCACGTCCATCGCCGGCGACGAGATCGGCCGCATCCGCACCTGGGGCACCCACCCCGCCCGGCACGCCGACTACGAGCTGGCCTCGCCGTCGCTGAACTGCGACATCCCGCAGACCTACCTCGAACCGATCCTGGTCAAGAACGCCACCGAGCGCGGCTCGCACACCAGCTTCTCCACCGAGTACCTCTCGCACACCCAGGACGCCGACGGCGTGACCGCGCGGGTGCGCGACCGGCTCACCGGCCACGAGTACGACATCCGCGCCCGGTACCTCATCGGCGCCGACGGGGCGCGCTCGAAGGTCGCCGCCGACATCGGGCTGCCCCACCAGGGCCGGATGGACATCGCCGGGTCGATGAACATCACCTTCAAGGCCGACATCAGCGATCTCGTCGCGCACCGGCCGTCGGTGCTGTACTGGGTGATCCAGCCCGGCTCGAACATCGGCGGCATCGGCACCGGCCTGGTGCGCATGGTCCGGCCGTGGGACGAGTGGCTGATCGTGTGGGGCTACGACATCAGCGGGCCACCGCCGGAGCTCGACGACGACGCGGCGCGGCAGATCGTGCGCAACCTGCTCGGCGTGGCCGACCTGGACGTGGAGATCACCGGCTACTCGCTGTGGGGCAACAACGAGCAGTGGGCCACCCACCTGCAGTCCGGCCGGGTGTTCTGCGCCGGCGACGCCGTCCACAAGCACCCGCCGTCGAACGGGCTCGGCTCCAACACCTCCGTGCAGGACTCCTACAACCTCGCCTGGAAGATCGCGGCGGTGCTGCGCGGCTGGGCCTCGGAGGACCTGCTGGAGACCTACTCCGCCGAGCGGGCCCCGGTGGCCGAGCAGATCGTCCGCCGGGCCAACCGGAGCGCCCGCGAGTTCGGCCAGATCTTCGACGCCCTGGGCATCGAGGACGGCGACACCGAGGAGCAGATGCGCGCCAAGATCGCCGAGCGCGCCGCCGACTCCCCCGAGGGCGCCCGGCGGCGCGAGGCGCTGCGGCACGCGATGGAGCTCAAGAACTACGAGTTCAACGCGCACGGCGTCGAGATGGGCCAGTTCTACACCTCCACCGCCATCGCCTCCGACGGCTCGCCGCGCCCGGAGTCCGACCGCGACCCGGAGCTGTACTACCGGCCCAGCACCGTGCCGGGAGCACGCCTCCCGCACGTGTGGGTCGGCGACGCCGCGAAGACGCTGTCGACCCACGATCTCGCCGGATACGACCGGTTCACCCTGTTCACCGGCATCTCCGGGCAGGCGTGGGCCGAGGCCGCCCGGCAGGTCGCCGAGAAGCTGGGAGTGCCGCTGGAGGCGGTGGTGATCGGCCCCGGCCGCGAGGTGACCGACCTGTACTTCGACTGGGCGGCAGGCCGCGAGGTCCACGAGGATGGGGCGGTGCTGGTGCGTCCCGACAAGCACGTCTGCTGGCGCTCCCACCGGATGGCCGACGATCCGGCGGCCGCCCTGACCGACGTGCTCACCGGCATCCTCAAGCCCGGAGGTGAGGCGTGAGCCTGGAATTCGACCACACGACGCTGGGCCAGCGGGTCCGGTTCGGCGCCGGCGGCGCCGCGGCCAACGTCGCCGACGAGGTGCGCGAGCGCGGGGCGAAGGCGGTGATGGTGATCGCCGGGACCAGCGAGGCCGAGCTCGCCCGCCGCATCACGACCGGCATCGACGTGGCCCTGCACTACGACGACGTCGCACCGCACGTGCCCGTCGACAAGGCCGAGAAGGCCCGGGCCGCCGCGGCCCAGCACGGCGTCGACCTGCTGGTGTGCGTGGGCGGCGGGTCCACCACCGGCCTGGCCAAGGCGATCGCGCTGACCAGCGGCCTGCCCATCGTGGCCGTGCCCACCACCTACGCCGGCTCGGAGGCCACCAACGTGTGGGGCCTGACCGAGGCCGCCCGCAAGACCACCGGTGTCGACGACCGGGTGCTGCCGCGCACCGTCGTCTACGACGCCGAGCTCACCCGCGCGCTGCCGGTCGAGCTGTCGGTGGCCTCCGGCCTCAACGGGCTCGCGCACTGCGTGGACTCGCTGTGGGCGCCGCGCGCCGACCCGATCAACGCGGCGCTGGCCACCGAGGGGATGCGGACCCTGGCCGCCGGGCTGCCGAAGATCGTGGCCGACCCGCAGGACGTGGAGGGCCGCGACCTGGCGCTGCACGGCGCCTACCTGTCGGCGGTGGCGTTCGCCTCGGCCGGGTCCGGCATGCACCACAAGATCTGCCACGTCCTGGGCGGCACCTACGACCTGCCGCACGCCCAGACCCACGCGATCGTGCTACCGCACGTGCTGGCGTTCAACGCGGCGGCCGCCCCGCAGGCCGCGGAGCGCATCACCCAGGCCCTGGGCGGCACCGACGCGGTGGCCTCGCTGGTCGCGCTGCGCGACCGGCTCGGTGCGCCGAAGGCGTTGCGCGACATCGGTTTGCAGGAATCGAACCTGGACGAGGCCACCGAGCTGTCGGTGGCGGCGATCCCGGCGTCCAACCCCCGTCCCGCCACCACCGGCGGGGTGCGGGCGCTGCTCGCGGCCGCCTGGGCCGGATCCGCACCGGAGGGCTCATGACCGACGGGACCAGCGACGCCGAGCGGCAGCGCCGAGCCGAGGAGGAGCTGCTCGCCAAGGTGCTGGCCAGCTTCGACGGCACCGAGGACGAGCGGCTGCGGGAGGTGCTGCGCTCGCTGGTGACGCACCTGCACTCGTTCATCCGCGACGTGCGGCTGACCCAACGGGAGTGGGAGGCCGCGATCGCGTTCCTCACCGCCGCCGGGCACATCACCGACGACCGTCGGCAGGAGTTCATCCTGCTCTCCGACGTGCTGGGCGCCTCGATGCAGACCATCGCGGTCAACAACGAGGCGCGCGGGAACGCCACCGAGGCAACGGTTTTCGGCCCGTTCTTCGTCGAGGGCGCGCCCCGGGCGGAGTTGGGCGGTGACATCTCCGGCGGCGCGGCGGGCGAGCCGTGCTGGGTGGAGGGCACCGTTACCGACACCGACGGGAGCCCGGTGTCTGGCGCGCGGATCGAGGTGTGGGAAGCCGACGAGGACGGCTTCTACGACGTGCAGTACTCCGACGACCGGACCGCGGCCCGCGCGCACCTGTTCACCGACGAACGCGGCTGGTACGGCTTCTGGGCGCTGACTCCCACGCCGTACCCGATCCCGCACGACGGGCCGGTGGGCGCGATGCTGGAGGCCACCGGCCGCTCCCCGCTGCGGGCCTCCCACCTGCACTTCATGGTCAGCTCACCGGGTCTGCGCACGCTGGTCACGCACATCTTCGTGGAGGGCGACGACCTGCTGGAGCACGACTCGGTCTTCGGCGTCAAGGAATCGCTGATCAAGCGCTTCGAGCGGCAACCGCCCACCGCACCGGTCCCCGGCGACCGCGATCTCGGCGGCCGGACCTGGACCAGGACGACGTTCGACATCGTCCTACCGCCGGAGGACTAACGTCCGAAGTCCTGCGTCCAGTAGTGGCCCGAGGTCTCGATTCCCACTCCGATGGTGCGCAGGGAGCAGTCCATGATGTTCTTGCGGTGGCCGTGGGACCTCAGCCAGTCGTCGACGACCTGCTCGGCGCTGGTGTGGCCGCGGGCGATGTTCTCCGCGCCGGGCGCCGGATAACCCGCGTCGCGCAGGCGCTGGCCGAAGGTGACGCCTTCGGGCGTGGTGTGGCTGAAGTAGCCGCGCTGGGCCATGTCGGTGCTGTGCTCGGTCGCGGCGCGGGTCAGGCGGCCGTCGACGGTGAGCGGTCCGCACCCGGCGGTGGCGCGGGCCTGGTTGACGAGTTCCACGACCTGCTCCTCCGCGGGAGCGGCCGGTGCGCCCGACATGGACACCGCGGCGAAGCTCATCCCGCCTCCGATCAGCAGGGCGCCGGCAACTACGCTGAGTGCGGTCTTCGGTGTCATGAACCGGAAAACTACGGCAGTTCCGCGCACCGCACTCTGATCAAAAGCGGTGCCCCGGCAAGACTTCACACCATCTCGCTACTCCCGGTGATCGACTTGCGAAACGGCCGGGACGCGTCGTCCCGGCGTGCTCCACGAGCGGCGCGCCGAGACCTCGAAGGCGCTCTCCGGTTCCGCCGCGAGGCACGTCCCGGCGGCTCTCAGGGCTCCAGGACCTCGCGGCGCAGCAGCGGTAGGCCGAGCATCACGAGGACGCCCGGGAGCAGCGAGAAGCCCAGCAGGATGGCGGTGATGGCGCTGCCCGGCTGCACCACGTCCGCGTCCACACTGGACACGTAGCCGCCCAGGCCGAGCACGAGCCCGAAGAGGCCGGGCCCGAGCGCCATGCCGAGGGTTTCCGAGCCGGTCCACACACCGGCGGCGATGCCGGCGCGGGCTTCGCCGGTGCGCTCCTCCTCGGCGGTGATCAGGTCCGGCATGATCGCCAGCGGGAACACCTGGATCCCCGCGTAACCGACGCCCGCCAGGGCGACGAACACGAACGACACTCCGATCGGCAGCACCAGCGCCGCGGCGAGCCCGACGGCGGCCACGCCGAAGGCGATGCACGCGGCGCGGAACCCCCACAGCTTGCCCCAGCGCTGCCCGACCCGGGGCCACAGCGGCATCGTCATCAGCGCGGGCAGGACGAACCCGACGAACAGCCACGTCTGCACCCCGGGGTCGCCGAAGACGTAGCGGGAGGCGTAGTTGACGCCGGCCAGCAGCGTCGCCAGCCCGAGCGCCTGGAGCGTGTAGACCAGCACCAGCGTCCGGAACGAGCGCCACCGGCGCATCGTCACCAGCAGCTCCCGCCAGCTCTGCGCGCCCGGGCGCAGCCGCCCGACCGGGGCGCCGCGCAACCCCAGCACCATGAGCACCGCGCCCAGCAGGATCACCAGCCCGACGGACGCGCCCATCACCCGGTACCCGGCAGCTCCCCCGATGCCGTGGACGAGCGCGGGAGCTCCGCCTCCGGAGAGCAGCACCGCGATCGCCAGGAACCCCATCCGCCAGCTGGTGATGCGGGTGCGCTCGCCGTAGGAGTCGGTGAGCTCGGCGGGCAGCGCGTTGAACGGCACCTGGAACACCCCGAAAGCGGTGGCGCACAGCAGGTACAGCACCAGCACGTACCCGGCGTCCAATGCAGGGCTCCCGAACCCGGGGTGGGCGAAGATCGCGGCGAACAGCACGGCCACGCCGATGCCGCCGCAGAGCAGGAACGGGCGCCTGCTGCCGTGGCGGACGAGGCTCGCGTCCGAGAGCCTGCCGGCGATCGGGTTGAACACCACGTCCCACATCTTCGGCAGCAGCACGAGCACGCCCGCGATCGCGCCGGGCACCGCGAGGGTGTCGGTGAGGTACGGCAGCAGGAGCAGTCCGGGCACCGTGGTGAACGCGCCGGTCACCAGCGAACCGAGCGAGTACCCGATCCGGGCGCGATGTCCGATCCGGGTCTGGACGGGAAGTGCCACTGCAGGTTCCTCCGGGATCGCTCGCGTGATCGCATCGTCGCACCGCCGGGGCGGTTTCCGAACCGGAAGCACTCCTTTCGTTACGCACTGCGTCCGTTCGGGTCGCCCGACAGGTGAGCCGCGCCAAATTCGGGTGACCGCGCGGGTTCGGTGATCTAGGGTGTCGGCAGGCTCCTCGAACAGCGAGGCCAGTGCGCGAGGCGCGCCAGCGGCACCACCGCGGCCGACGCCCCGCATCCCCTCCCCCTCGCTTCCTGGAGCATCCATGTCTGCACTCGCCCGCGCTCGCCGGATGGACGGCCTCACCAGTTCCCCGGTGCGCGACCTGCTCGCGCTGACCCGCCGTCCGGGCGTGATCTCGTTCGCCGGTGGGCTGCCCGCGCCGGAGCTGTTCGACACCGACGGGCTGCGCGCCGCCTACGCGCGGGCGCTGGCCGAACCCGACGCCGCCCGCACGCTGCAGTACTCGCCGACCGAGGGCGACCCGGCGCTGCGGGAGATCGCCGCCCAGCGCCTCACCGCCCGAGGTCTGGCCACAGTGGACGAAGACCTGCTGATCACCACCGGTTCCCAGCAGGGGCTGAGCCTGATCGCCTCGGCGCTGCTGGATCCGGGTGCGGTCGTGCTGGTCGAGGAGCCCGTCTACCTCTCGGCGGTGCAGTGCTTCCAGCTCGCGCAGGCGCGGATCGTTCCCGTGCCCGGCGACGAGCGCGGCATCGATCCCGACGCGCTCGACGAGATCGCCGCGCGCGAGGACCCGGCGCTGCTGTACCTGGTGCCGACGTTCTCCAACCCGACCGGGCGGACCACCGGCGCCGAGCGCCGGGACCGGATCGCCGAGATCGCGAGGCGGCGGGAGTTCTGGCTCGTCGAGGACGACCCGTACCACGAGCTGCGCTACGACGGGGAGCCGCTGACGCCGCTGTCGGCGCGCGCCCCGGAGCGCTCGCTGTACCTGGGCAGCTTCTCCAAGGTCGTCTCGCCGGGGATGCGGGTGGGCTGGCTGCGGGCTCCGGCCGACCTGCTGCGGCAGCTGGTGATCCTCAAGCAGGCGGCCGACCTGCACACCTCCACCATCGATCAGGCCGCTGCGGCCGAGTACCTGGCCACCGCCGATCTCGACGCTCGGCTGCGGGTGCTGCGCGAGACCTACCGGGGCCGCCGGGACGCGCTGCTGCGCGGACTGGCCGAGATCACCCCGCCGGGCACGACGTGGACCGAACCCGAGGGCGGCATGTTCGCGTGGGTGCGGCTGCCCGGCGAGGTCGACACCGCCGAGCTGCTGCAGGAGGCGCTGCGCCACGACGTCGCGTTCGTCCCCGGCGCGGCGTTCCAGGTCGGCGCCCCGGACCGCGCCACGATGCGACTGTCGTTCACGACCTTCTCCCCCGACACCATCACCGAAGGCCTGCGGAGGCTCGCCAAGGCCCTCGGCTGAGGCGTGGGGGCAGTTTTAGCCATAACTGTCCGGGCAAAACGGACATTGATCATGGGTGATTCTGGCTAAAACTGTCCCCGGGCTCAACACACGGCGGATTGCGCACCCCCGAAGAGCTGCAGGAGGCTACCCCGGGAGCTGTGGCGGCCGTCGCGGCGCGCTGGGGAGGCTGGGCGATGCAGACGAGCGAACACGGGAGTCCGACGCTGCTGGGCGCGTCGACACGCCGGATCGAGGACGACCGGCTACTGACCGGCCGGGCCCGGTTCATCGCCGACGTCGTGCTGCCGGGCATGGTCGAGGTCGCGTTCGTGCGCAGCGACGTCCCGCACGCGCGCGTGCGCGGGATCGACACGGGCGCGGCGGCCGAATCCCCCGGTGTGCACGCGGTGTTCGGCGGTGCCGAGGTGGATCTGGCCGCCGTGCCGGACCGGATGCCGTGGGTGCGGCCGGTCGGGCACGTCCCGCTCGCCCGCGACCGGGTCCGCTACGTCGGATGCCCGCTGGCCGTGGTCGTCGCCGACGACCGCTACCTGGCCGAGGACGCCGCCGAGCTCGTCGAGGCCGACCTGGAGCCGCTCCCGGTGGTCGGCACCGCCGATCAGGCCCTCGCCGACGACGCGCCGCTGCTGTACCCGGAGTGGGGCGACAACCTGCTGCTGTCGGTGGAACCGGACACCGCGCAGGTGGACGCCGCGTTCGCCGAGCTGCGGACGGTCAGCGGCACCTACGAGATCCGCCGGCATTCGGCGGTGCCGCTCGAAGGGCGCGGCGTGGTCGCCGAGTACCGCGACGGCCGGTTGACGGTGTGGACCTCCACGCAGGCGGCGTTCGTGGTGCGCGGCATGCTCTCGGCGGTGCTGGGCCTGCCGGAGCGCGACATCCGGGTCATCACCCCCGACGTCGGCGGCGGTTTCGGGCAGAAGAACGAGATCTACCCCGAGGAGTACCTGATCCCGTGGCTGGCGATGCGGTTGCGGCGTCCGGTGCGCTGGATCGAGGACCGCCACGAGCACCTGGTGGCCGCCACCCACGCGCGCGACACGACCATCCGCCTGTCGGCGGCGGTGCGCGAGGACGGCACGATCGCCGCGCTGCGCGGGCGGGTGCGGACCGATCTCGGCTCCGGGGAGATCTTCCCAGCCGGGTACGGGCCGAGCCTGGTGGCGGTGGGGTCGCTGTGCGGTCCGTACCGGATCCCGCAGCAGGCGATCGCCGTGCAGGGCGTGGTCACCAACAAGACGCCGACCGGCGGCTACCGGGGTTTCGGCGGCCCGGAGGGCACGTTCGCGATCGAGCGGCTGGTGGACCGGATCGCCCGCGAGGTGGGCGTGGACCGGCTGGAGCTGCGGCGCCGGATGATCCTCGACCCGCAGGACCTGCCCTACGAGACCGCGGCCGGTGCGCGGCTGCGGTCCGGAACGCACCGGGAGGCCTTCGAGCGCGCCGTGGTGCTGGGCGAGCGGATGCTGGCCGAGGAACGGACGAATGCCGGTGCCGCTGCGCTGCTGGGCGTCGGGTACGCGACGTACGTGGAAGGCGTGGCGTCGACGACGTTCTCCATCACCGGGACCTGGAGCAGCCAGGACTCCGCCGACGTCCGCTTCGACGCCGACGGCGGCGTCACCGTCGCGGTGGGGGTGTCGGCGATGGGCCAGGGCGCGCACACCACGGTCGCCACGCTGGTCGCCGAGGCGCTGACGATCCCGATCGAGCAGGTGCGGGTCGTCATGGGCGACACCGACACCGCGCCGTTCGGGCTCGGCAGCTGGGCCAGCCGGGGCGCGCTGGTCGCCGGCGGCGCCATCGAGCGCGCGGCGGAGGTGTTGCGGCGCAAGGGAACCGACATCGCCGCCCACCTGCTCGAAGCCGCACCCGAGGACCTGGAGCTCACGGGCGGCCGGTTCCAGGTGCGCGGCAGCCCCGGCAGCGCGGTGCCCTGGTCTCGGGTGGCGCAGTCGGCGCTGAACCGGACCTTCGAGCTGCCGCCGGGCGTTGATCCCGGCTTGGAGGCGCGGGCCGTCTACGAGCCGCCGGGGCTGGATCACGTGCCGCGCCCGGACGGCAAGATGAACGCCGCTGCCGGCTACACCAACGCCACGCACGCGGCCGTGGTGCGGGTCGATGCGGAGACAGGCGTGGTGGAAGTGCTGCGCTACGCCGTCGTGCACGACTGCGGGCGGGTGATCAACCCGTTGACGCTGGCGGGCCAGATCCACGGCGGTGTCGCGCAGGGCATCGGCGGCGCCCTCCACGAGCACCTGCCCTACGAGGACGGGCAACCGCTGGCCACCAGCTTCGCCGAGTACCTGCTGCCCGGGACCGGTGAGGTGCCGGAGATGGTCGTGGAGGAGCTGGGCGGTCCCGCGCCGGAGACGCCGTTCGGCGTCAAGGGTGCTGGTGAGGCCGGGATCATCGGCGCGCCGGCGGCGATCGCCGGGGCGGTCGAGCACGCGCTGGGCGTCAGCGGCGTCGACGTGACGCCGCTGACTCCGTCGGTGGTGCGGGGACTCGTCGAGGGGGCCCGCTCGTGAAGCCGCCGCCGTTCGACTACGCCCGGCCCGGCTCCCTCGCCGAGGCGGTGGCGCTGCTGGCCGCCGACGAGGACGCCCGACCGCTCGCGGGCGGGCAGAGCCTGGTGCCGATGATGAACTTCCGGCTGGCCCGGCCGAGCACGCTGGTCGACATCACCCGGCTGCCGGGCTTGAGCGCGGTGGCGCGCGAGGACGGGGTGCTGGTGATCGGCGCGGCCGCCCGGCAGCGGGCGGTCGAGCTCTCGCCGCTGGTCGCCGAGTGCTGCCCGCTGCTGGTCGCGGCGCTGCGCCACGTCGGGCACCACCAGATCCGCACCCGGGGCACGATCGGCGGATCGCTGGCGCACGCCGACCCGGCGGCCGAACTCAGCGCCGCGGCAGCGGTTCTCGACGCCGAGGTGATCGCCACCGGACCGTCCGGGCAGCGCCGCATCCCGGCCGCCGAGCTCGCCGTGGCCCCGTACCAGACGGCGCTGGAACAGGGCGAGATCATCACCGAGACCCGCTGGCCGATCTCACCGAGCTCCCGCTGCGGTTTCGCCGAGATCTCCCGGCGTGCAGGGGATTTCGCCGTTGCCGGGGTCGCCGCCGCCGTCTCGCTCGACTCCGGCGTCGTCACGCGCGCCCGCCTGGCCGGGCTCGGCATCGGCGGCACGGCCCGCCGACTGCCCGAGGCCGAACGGGCCCTGCTGGACCGGCCGCTGAGCGCCGAATCCGTCGAAGCCGCCGCAGCGGCCGCCGCCGAGTCGGCGGACCCGCCCGAGGACGTCCACGCCGATGCCGACACCCGCCGCGCCGCCCTGCGCGCGGCCACCCGGCGAGCCCTGGAGCAGAGCGCCCATGCCTGACACCCCCTCCCCCACCAGCGACATCACGGTCACCGTCAACGGCCGCACGCACCGCCGCTCCGTCCCGGCGCGGCGTCTGCTCGTCGACCTCCTGCGCGAGGACCTCGCCCTGACCGGCACCCACGTCGGTTGCGAGCACGGCGTCTGCGGCGCGTGCACGATCCTCATCGACGGCCAACCCGCCCGCTCCTGCATCACCCTCGCCGTCCAAGCCGACGGCGCCGAGATCACCACCGTCGAGGGCCTCACCCCCGACGACGGCCTCACCCCGATGCAACGGGCCTTCGCGGACCACCACGCCCTGCAATGCGGCTTCTGCACGTCGGGCCTGCTGCTCACCCTCGCCGCAGCAGACCCCGACGACCACCCCACCGACGCCGACATCCGAAACCTGCTGGGCGGCAACCTCTGCCGCTGCACCGGCTACCAGCACATCATCAACGCGGTCAACCAAGCCTGGAACCGCTGATCAACCCAGCAGCGCGTCGATCCGGCCCACGGCGCGGCGGGCCCCCTCGGCGACGCCCATCGAGACCTGCTGGTCGAGCTGGTCGACGGAGGCGAAGGTCCGCAGCAGCACCATGCGAGCACCCCCGCCGCGCTCCTCCAGGGTCATCTTGGCGTGGGTGACGCCGAACCCCGTTGCGCAGAAGCCGTTCTCGTCGGCCACGCCGTCCTCGAACTCCAGCCGGTGCGGCGCGTCGATCGCGCAGATCTGCCACCAGCCGCGCGAGCACGACCCGTCGGGAGCCCGCACGCGGTAGCGGGCCTCGCCGCCGGGCCGGAAGTCGTAGCGGTCGAAGGTCACCGACCGCGCGGGCGGCCCCCACCAGCGTTCGAGGTTGCGCGGCTCGGCCCACACCTGCCACACCCGCGGCACCGGTGCGTCGAACTGCGCGGTGACGGTCAGCGTGAGCTCTTCGGCGTCGGTGGCGACTGCGACCACGGCCATGCGGGCGCTCCCTGGGAGGTGAGGGGTTCTCCCACCTGGCTATCGGCCTCCGCCGGGCCGCGCAACCCGCGAACGGGTGGCCTTGACCTGCACGAGCCGCAGATCCGGCATTCCGCACACGCGCCGGTCCCCGTTCGTCGGGGCGGGTGAACAGGTGTTTAGATCGAACCAGTCGCAACCACATGAGGAGGGACAGCGCCCATGACTGCCGTACGCGGGACCACGGTGGACATCACCACGCCGGACGGTGTGGCCGATGCGTACCTGACGCACCCGGAAGGCGACGGGAAGCATCCCGCCGTGCTGTTCTACATGGACGCCTTCGGCCTGCGCCCGCACCTCAACGGCATGGCCGATCGGCTGGCCGCCGAGGGCTTCACCGTGCTGGTGCCCAACCTGTTCTACCGAGCGGGCCGGACGCCGGTGTTCGAGCTGCCGGAGTTCATCGACCCGGGCGCTCGCCCGGAGATCTTCCAGACCATCGGCCCGATCATGCAGCAGCTCACGCCGGAGTCGGCGATGCGCGACGCCGGCGCCTACCTGCGGTGGCTCGCCGACAGCCCGCTGACCACCGGTGAGCCGGTCGGCGTCACCGGGTACTGCATGGGCGCGGTGATGGGTTTGCGCACCGCCGGGGCCTACCCGGAGCGGGTCGCGGCGCTGGGCGGTTTCCACGGCGGCAACCTGGCCACCGAGGAACCCGACAGCCCGCACCTGGTCGCCGACCGGGTCACCGCCGAGCTGTACTTCGGCCACGCCGACCAGGACCACGCGCTGCCGCCGGAGCAGATCGAGCGCCTCGACAAGGCGCTCACCGATGCGGGCGTGCGCTTCCGCACCGAGGTCTACGAGGGCGCGCCGCACGGCTACACCCAGGCCGACACCGCCGCCTACGACGAGGAAGGCGCGGAACGCCACTGGGCCGCGCTGCTGGAGCTGTTCCACCGCACCCTGCGCTGACCGCACCCTGCGCTGGTCGAACGCCGCGCAGGCCGAAGACCGACGCCGGTCCCGCTGCTCGGAAGCGGGGCCGGCGTCGTCATTCCTCGGTCTCGCCCGCCTCGGGGACTCCGGCGAGCTCGTGGGCTCCGGTGTTGCACGACGGGCAGGTCGGCCACAGCCAGCCGATCTCGGAGTTGTCGACGGTGACCTTCTTCAGGCACAGCGTGCGGACTTCGACGCCGTCGTAGCCGTGCCGCGGCTTGCGGTCGGTGGTGGCGTGGCGCTGGCCCTCGGCGGGCACCCAGCTGAAGGGATGCGGGCGGTACATCAGGGCGCGGCTCCGCGCGGGAACCCGCCCCCGGTCGACATGATCACGCCCGCCACGATCATGAACGCTACCCGAACATCGACCGATCACACGCAACCCGTTCGGAGTATCCGACCTGCCCGCAAGCACGAGAGACCAGCCGAGACCACCACGCGCAGTGACATACCGCGAGATCCGATCCGGACGGAATTCACGAACAGATCAAGATACCCAAATCGATCATCACGGCGAGTGGTCACGCCTGGGTCAGGATCCGAGGCCCGTCGGACGTGATGGCCACGGTGTGCTCGGAGTGCGCGGTGTTGGAGCCGTCCGCCGAGCGCAGCGTCCAGCCGTCCGGGTCGGTGACGATGCGCGCGGTGGTCCGCGCGAACCACGGCTCGATCGCGATCGTCAGCCCCGGCTGCAGCTTGAGGCCGCGGCCGGGCTTGCCCTTGTTGGAGATGTGCGGCGCCTCGTGCATGGTGCGGCCGAGGCCGTGCCCGCCGAACTCGGTGTTGACCGGGTAGCCGTAGTCGGAGGCCACGGCCTCGATCGCCGCGGAGATGTCGCCGATCCGGTTGCCGGGCTCGGCGACGCCGATGGCGGCTTCCAGGGCCTCCTCGGTGGAGCGCACGAGCCTGCGGTCCTCGGCCCGCTCGGTGCCGACGATGAAGGTGCGCGCGGCGTCGGCGACCCAGCCGTCGATGCCGACCGCGAAGTCGGCGGTGAGCACGTCGCCGTCCCGCAGCACGTAGTCGTGCGGCTTGCCGTGCAGCACGGCGTCGTTGACCGACAGGCAGATGACGTTGCGGAACGGGCCCTCGCCGAAGGACGGCGCGTAGTCCCAGTAGCAGGAGTCGGCACCGCGGTCCCGGATGCGCTCCCGCACGTGGTGTTCGAGGTCCATCAAGTTGACGCCGACGTCGGCCCGCTCGCCGACCGCGGCGAGCGTCTCGGCGACGAACGCGCCGGTGACGGCCATCTTGTCGATCTCGGCCGGCGTCTTGAGCTCGATCACGTGCACTCCCACGACTTCTTCGCTGCTGAGGGTATTTTAATACCACGCTAGCACTTGCGGGTATTTTAATACCACCGTAGCCTTCCCCTCGTGGTACGCCTTCCCCTCACCCCCGATCAGGTCGAGTCCGGTGCGCGCGTCGGCAAGATGCTGCGGGACGCGCGAGCGGGCCGCGACCTCGTCGAGACCGCCCGCGCGGCCGGGATCTCCCCGGAGACGCTGCGCAAGATCGAGTCCGGCAGGCTGCCGACCCCGGCGTTCGGCACGGTCGTGGGCCTCTGCGACGCCCTGGACCTCCCGATCCACGAGGTCGCCGAGGTCTGGCGCTCCGGCACGAGCCTGCGCAACGCCTCCTAGGGACTTGCTTCGCTCGACGTGAGGATCACCGCACCCGTCGGGCCTTGAGCACGACGTCGTGCGGGTGGTCCTGCTTGCCCTCACCCGTGCGCGGCCGGATCTCGTCGACCTCGACCTGCCAGTCGTCGTCGAGGAGCTTGGCCACGTCGCCGGGCAGCACGTACTCGGCGGGGTCGAACTCGGCGTCGGGCGGGAACCCGGCCGGGTCGTGCCCGACGTAGAGCAGCACCCCGCCGGGGGCGACCGCGGCGAGCAGGGCGCGCAGCGGTTCCTCACCCCGGTCCTTCTTCAGCGCGAAGTACTGCGCCGAGACGAGGTCGAACGAGCGGGCCGGCGGGTGTTCGACGGCCAGGTCCGCCCGCACCCAGGCGATGTCGTCGGCGACCTCGGGCGCGGTGTCGGCGGCGATCTTCGCGCCGCGTTCCACCGCGACGCGGGAGATGTCGGTGGCGGTGACCTTCCAGCCCTGGCGGGCCAGCCAGATCGCGTCTCCCCCTTCCCCGCAGCCGACGTCGAGGGCCTGGCCAGGTGCCGTCCCGGCGACCTCGGCGACCAGGGCGTCGTTGGGGTTGTCGCTGAACAGGCGCTCCTGGCCGCCGTAGCGCTCGTCCCACTCCTGCGCGCTCATGCGCGATTCCTCCTCGTTCGGCAGTCCGTGGCGCCGCTCCCCCATCGCGACCTCGCAGGTCCGGTTCTCGTTCTCCGGTGAGAAGGCGGCCGCCGCGACGGCTCGGGCGGTCTCCTCCTCGACCAGCTCAGCGTTGATCATGCCTCCGGCCTGCGCCCCGGCGGCCGCGGCGACGACGACGGTGGCGCGCAGGTCTGCGCTGTTGCCCGCTACCCACACGCCCGGGATCGCGGTCCGCCCGTCGGCGTCGGCGGGCAGCACCTCGCCCCCGCTGGGGTGCGCAACGGGTTCCAGGCCGAGCCCGGCGGCGAGCTCGGAGCGCGCGACCATGCGCGGCGCGACGGCCACCGCCCGCAGCGGCACCACGCGCCCGCCCGCGAGCCGGACCCCGGCGAGCTCGTCGCCGACGACCTCCAGGCCCTCGACGCGCTCGGGCACGACCTCGACGCCGCGCGCGGCGAGCTTCGCCGCCTCCTCCTCGCCGGGAAACTCAGACCCGTTGAGCAGCAGCGTGATCCGGTCGCTCCACTGCCGGAACAGCAGCGCCTGGTGCACGCTCATCGGGCTCGTCGCCAGCACGCCGATCGGCTGGTCGCGGAACTCCCAGCCGTGGCAGTACGGGCAGTGCAGCACGTCGCGCCCCCACCGCTCGGCCACGCCCGGCACGTCGGGCAGCTCGTCGCGCAGCCCCGTCGCGAGCAGCAGTCGCCGCGCGCTCGCCCGGGTCCCGTCGGCCAGCTCGACCGCGAACCCCGATCCCTCGTGACGTGCCGAGATCACCTGCCCCGCAACGATCTTCCCTCCGTACCCGGTGACCTCGCGCCGCCCGGCCGCCAGCACGTCCCCGGGCGCGGCACCGTCCCGCGAGAGGAACCCGTGCATGTGCGCGGCGGGAGCGTTGCGCGGCTCCTCCCCGTCGACGACGAGCACGCTGCGGCGGGCGCGCCCGAGCATCAGCGCGGCGTTCAACCCCGCCGCGCCACCTCCCACGACGATCACGTCATACCTGGTCAGGCCCTGTTCTGCCATCTCCGACCACCTCCAGGCACCACAGTGCCCGACCACCCCGATGATCAGCAAAGTTCTTTGCTGAACCAGCAATATGGGATGGCATCCCGCCTTGCGGGATAGGCCGGGTCCGTGATTGACACCCTCGCGCGGCCGCTGGTTCTATCGAGGGCATGCCAGCGAACACCGCTCTCGTCGAGCGCCGCTACGTGGACTGCCTCCGCGTCGCCAGCGCCCGCTGTCGCTGACCTCTCACCGCCGCCGATCCGACTCCGCGGCGTTCTTCCCCTCACCACACCGCTTTTCGCGGCGCTGATGCGTCGCGCCCGCTCCCGGTCCCCCTAGAAGACGGGTTCCCCAGCTGTGCCTTCCTCGACACGGCGTCCCCTGGGACGTCGCGATCTCCTGCGCCTCGGTCTGTCCGCATTACCCGCCGCGACCCTCCTCAGCGGGTGCGCCGCCTCCTCCGCCGCCCCGCGCGGCGAGACGGGGGTGGTGCGCTACCAGGGCTGGTCCGGCCAGGTCACCTTCCCCGAACTCGCCGCCGATCTCGGCCTGCTCGGCGATCTCCGCCTGGAGTGGATCGGCAACACCACCAGCGGCCCGCAGGACATCCAGGCCGCCGTCACCGGCGATGTCGACATCGGCGGCGCGTTCAACGGCTCCGTCCTGCGGCTGGTGGCCGCCGGTGCCCCGATCCGCGCGGTGGTCTCCTACTACGGCTCGGACGCGCTGAGCAACGCCGGGTACTTCGTGCTCGACGACAGCCCGCTGCGCGGGCCCGCCGACCTGCGCGGCGCGGCGGTCGGGATGAACACCGTCGGCGCCCACCACCAGGACGTGCTGGGAATCTACCTGCGCCGCAACGGTTTCACCGATGTCGAGATCCGCGACGTGCAGCCGGTGGTGGTGCCGCCGGTGAGCTCGGAGCAGGCGCTGCGATCCGGTCAGCTCGACGTGTCGACGATGACCGGCGCGATCTCGGAGAAGGCCGAGGCGCGCGGCGGGATCCGGCCGCTGTTCACCGACTTCGAACTGCTGGGAGCCTTCAGCGCGGGCTGCTACGTGCTGCGCGAGGAGTTCATCGCCGCCAACCCGACCACCACCCGGACGCTGGTCGGCGGCATCGCGCAGGCGGTGCGCTGGTCGCAGACCAGGCCGTACCCGGAGGTCGTCGCGCGGTTCACCGACATCATCCGGCGGCGCGGCCGCAACGAGGACATCACGACCGCCCGCTACTGGCGTTCCAGCGGGGTCGCCGGGCCAGGCGGGGTGATCGCCGACCGCGAGTTCTCGATCTGGCTGGACCGGCTCGTCGAGTCCGGGGTCATCGAGCCCGGCGCCGTCGACGTCTCCCGCACCTACACCAACGCGTTCAACCCGTTCGCCTGAGATGAAGAGGCATCCATGACAGACATCGTCCTCGACGGCGTCACCCGGTCCTTCCGGGGACGCGACTCCGAGATCACCGCCCTCGACGGCATCGACCTGCACATCGCCTCCGGCGAGCTGGCCGTCATCGTCGGCCCCAGCGGATCGGGCAAGTCCACGCTGCTGGACCTGCTCGCCGGGCTCGACTCCCCCACGCGCGGGCAGATCCGCATCGGCGGGAAGCCGGTCACCGGTCCCGGCCTGAACCGGGGCGTGGTGTTCCAGCAGTACGCGCTGCTGCCGTGGCGCACCGCGCAGGCCAACGTCGAGCTCGGGTTGGAGGCCAACTCCGCTCCCCGGGCCCAGCGGCGCGAGCGGGCGCGCGAATACCTCGACCTGGTGGGGCTTTCCGAGTTCGCCGGGCACTACCCGCACCAGCTCTCCGGCGGGATGCGCCAACGCGTGGCCATCGCGCGCAGCCTGGCCTTCGACCCCGACGTGTTGCTGATGGACGAGCCGTTCGGCGCCCTCGACGCCCAGACCCGCGAGCGGCTGCAGGAGGAGTTGCTGGGCATCTGGCGGCGCACCGGCAAGACGATCGTGTTCATCACCCACGACATCGACGAGGCCGTCTACCTGGGGCGCAAGGTCACCGTCCTCACCTCCCGGCCCGGGCGGGTCCAGGACACGGTCGACATCGACCTCGCCGAGCGCACCAGCCGCGAGGACGCGCTGCGCCGGCCGGAGTTCGCCGAGCACCGGCACCGGGTCTGGTCGCTGCTGCACGCCGCCCCGGAGGTGATCGGCGTTGGCTGACACGCTCACCCCGACCCGACCCACCACCGGCACCACCGGCGCGCGGGCGGGCCGAGCCGCGCGTTCCTCCATCGCGATCCTGGCGTTCCTCGCCCTGTGGGAGCTGGTGCCGCGGATCGGCCTGGTGGACAGCATCTTCCTGCCCCCGGCCAGCCGGGTCGCGACCACCTGGCTGGAGCTGGCCCTCGACGGTCAGCTGTGGGAGAACCTGGGCGCGAGCCTGGCCCGCGCGCTGAGCGGTTTCGCCATCGCACTGCTGATCGCGGTCCCGCTGGGACTCGTCATCGGGTGGTACCGCACGGCCGACGAGCTGCTGACCCCGCTGCTGGAGGTCTTCCGCAACACCGCCGCGCTGGCGCTGCTGCCGGTGTTCGTGCTGCTGCTCGGCCTGGGCGAGACCTCGAAGATCTCGCTGATCGTGTTCGCCTGCGTGTGGCCGATCCTGCTCAACACCATCAGCGCCGTGCGCACCGTCGACCCGCTGCTGATCAAGTCGGCCCGCTCGCTCGGGTTCGGCTCGGCGGCGGTGTTCGGCAAGGTCGTGCTGCCCGCCTCGGTCCCGACCGTGTTCACCGGGATCCGGCTGGCCGCCGCCGGATCGATCCTGGTGCTGGTGGCCGCCGAGATGGTCGGCGCCAAGGCCGGTCTCGGCTACCTGATCAACGCCGCCCAGTACAACTTCGAGGTCCCGCAGATGTACGCCGGGATCGTCACGATCTCGCTGCTGGGCATCGCGTTCAACCACGCCCTCACCACCGTCGAGGGCCGCCTGTCGCGCTGGCGCAGCTGACCGATCGGCGCGCACCCGCGCCGATTCCGCACCGATGAAGGAGAAACCGTCATGACCGCGATCCCGCAGCAGAAGTCCGCCGTCGACGTCGTCAAGCTGGGCGCGCGCATCGGCGCCCGCATCGACGGCGTGCGCCTGGGCGGTGACCTCGACGAGTCCACCGTGGCCGAGATCCGCTCGGCGCTGCTGGCCCACAAGGTCGTGTTCTTCCGCGACCAGCACCACCTCGACGAAACCTCGCAGCAGGAGTTCGCCTCGCTGCTGGGCGACCTCACGCTGGCGCACCCGACGACCCGCAGCCGCGCGATCGGCAACATCCTGCCGATCGACTCCGACTACGGGAAGGCCAACAGCTGGCACACCGACGTCACCTTCGTAGACCGGGTGCCGGCGATCAGCGTGCTGCGCGCGGTGCAGCTTCCGGCCTACGGCGGCAGCACCACCTGGGCCAACACGGCCGCCGCCTACGAGGACCTCCCGGAACCGCTGAAGGCCCTGGTCGACGACCTGTGGGCGGTGCACACCAACGACTACGACTACGCCGCCCGGGTCGACGAGACCCGGACCGGCGGGGTGGACGTCAAGCAGCAGACGCACCGCGAGGAGTTCGTCTCGGACCTCTACGAGACCGAGCACCCGGTGGTGCGGGTGCACCCGGAGACCGGCGAGAGGGCCCTGCTGCTCGGGCACTTCGTGAAGCGGTTCGTGGGCCTGCGCAGCGCGGAATCGCAGGCGCTGTTCCGGCTGCTGCAGGACCGGGTGACGAGCCTGGAGAACACCGCGCGCTGGCAGTGGCAGCCCGGTGACGTGGCGATCTGGGACAACCGCGCGACCCAGCACTACGCGGTCGCCGACTACGACGACCTGGCCCGCAAGATGCACCGGGTGACCGTCGCGGGTGACGTGCCGGTGTCGCTGGACGGCCGCCGCAGCGAGACCCGCGTCGGCGACGCCTCCGGCTACTCGGCGCTCCCCGCCTGACCGCGGCGCCGGGGAGGGCCCTGCCCGCGGGGCCCTCCCCGGTCAGCCCGGTGGGGCGAAGAACTCCAGGGCGATGTGGTCGGGGTCGCGGAACTGGACGCCGGAGCCGTAGTGGGCGTCGACGATGCCGCCGTGCTGGATGTCGAGGTCGTCGAGCCGGTGACACCAGCCCTCCAGCTCACCTCGGTCGCGGCAGGCGAAGGCGACGTGGTCCAGTCCCGGGCGGCGCTCGTCGAACGCGCACTCGCTGCCGCCCGGGTGGGCGTGCAGGCCGAACAGCTGTCCGTTGGCCAGGGCGAACACCGTGTGGTGGAAGCCGCCGGTGGTCTCGTCCTCGTCGAGGACCGGTTCGGACCCGAACAGCGCCCGGTACCAGCGCGTGCTGCGCTGCAGATCGGACACGGTGACCGCCACGTGCGCGATGGGCGGGAACTCGGCCATGCCAGCCTCCTCGGGAACTGCGCCGGAGGCGGCCGAACCGCCCCTGCGCGGTGGTGGTGGCTCAATGGTGCCGTCCCGCAGCGGTTCGCGGAACCTCCGCGTCACCTCAGCGGATGAGCGGCGGGCCTCCCCAGGGCTGGTCGAGGGCGGTGCGCAGGGCGGTGACGGCGTCCTCGCCGATGCGGGTGGCGAGCTCGCGTTCGATGGCGTCGATGGTGCTCAGCGCCTTGCTGTGCACCCGGTGCCCCTCGTCGGTGACGCGGACCAGGCGGCTGCGGGCCGAGGTGGGGTCGTCGACCTGTTCGAGCAGTCCGATCGCGATGAGCCCGTGGACGGCCTGGTGGACCGACTGCCGAGTGGTGCCGATGCGCCGGGCCAGCTCGGCGACCGACGTGCCGCGGGCGTCGAGGTTGGCGAACACCGCCGCCTGCGCGACGGTCACCGGCTGCTCGCCGGAGTCCCGCATGCTCTGCTCCAGGGCGTCGTCGAACCAGCGCTTGGCGGAGGCCAGCAGCTGCGGCACGTTCGGCGGGGTGTCGTTCATGACCACCACGATCCCATGACGCTCGGTGCCCGGGTGGTGCACACCTCGCGGATTGTCAGGTACCTTGACGATATGACCATCGAGTTCGCCACGCCCTATCGGAACCGTTCGCAGATCCCGCCGGAGCCGGGGGTCCCCTACTTCATCGAGAAGGGGCAGGGCGACCGCGCGCACCTGTTCGGGGACCTGATCACGATCTACGCCGGTGGTGAGCAGACCGAGAACACGTTCAACTTCTTCACCTGCGAGGGCCCGCGCGGCGACATCATCCCCGCGCATTCCCACCCCGACACCTACGAGGTCTTCTTCGTCACCGACGGCGCGATCCGGCTGTTCGTCGAGGAGATCGGCGGCGAGCAGCACGAGAAGCTGCTCACCTCGGGCGATTTCGGGTTCGTCCCGAAGAACTGCCCGCACGCCTACCGGATCGAGCGCCACCACAGCCGCATCGTCGGCGTCGCGGCCGGACCGAGCGGCACGTTCGAGCGCTTCTTCGAGAACCTGGGCACCCCCACCGACGAACCCGGCCTGCCCGCGGAACCGGTCGTCCCCGAGCCGCACAGGTTCGGCACCGCCGGCGAGCGCTACGACGTTCGCTTCCTCCCGGACCACCAGTGGCGCACCCCCTCGGCCACGCCGCCCTCACTGCCGTGATCCGGGGCGCCAGGGACTTCGCAGCTCCTGGAGCAGGACGGTTTTAGGGTACGTTTCAAAAGGAACGCAACCAAGACGACCCAAGCTTCGGTAAACGCGACCCACTACGCGTACGTTTCGAAAGGAACGCGACCAAGACGACCCAAGCTTTGGTAAACGCGACCCACTACGGATACGTTTCGCAAGGCAGGGGAAATTTCGTCTGAAATTGGCAGACCACACAACGCGAGGAAACCACGAAAAGAAGCCAATTTCGGACGAAATTGCCCCTCCACACCTACCCCAAGCACCCCGCGAAGCGCTCCCAAGGCACCCCGGAGGGGTGGGAAAGTTTTCATGAAAACTGTCCCACCACCCACAAGACGGAACCACAAAACCCCAGCTCAACCGCCTCGATGGCCCTGGAGTCCACCCCACAGACAGACCCCGAGGGGTCTGACAGTTTTCATGAAAACTGCACCACCCCCACGGGGTTCTTCAGGATCGCTTCGCGGGGTCGAGCTGCTTGCGTGCGGAGTGGCAATTTCTCCAGAAATTGGCTTCGTTTCGTGGTTCTCCTCGCGTTGTGCGGTCCGCCAATTTCAGAAGAAATTGCCACTGCCTTGCGAAACGTACCCGTAGTGGATCGCGTTTACTGAAGCTTGGGTCGCCTTGGTCGCGTTCCTTTTGAAACGTATCCTTAGTCCAAACCGTCCGGGCAAAACGAACATTGATCATGGGCGCCGATTCGAGGAAAAACCGTCCCTTGGCGCGCCGAGCACACCACCACCCCGAATCTCAGAGCCCGTTGAAGCGGGATTGGGTTTTGTCGACTTCGGGGAGTGCTTCGATGACGCTGCCGAGGTGGGTGCGCATGGCGGCCTCGGCGGCGTCGGCGTCACCCGCGCAGATGGCCTCGATGATGGCCAGGTGCTGCGGCAGCGACACCGAGGGGCGGCCGGGGTGCATGGCCAGGCGGAACTGGTGGCGGACGTTCTGGCCGCGCAGCCTGCCGAGGACGTCGGCGGCGATCTCCTGGCCGCTGATCCGCAGGATCAGGGCGTGCAGCCGCTTGTTGATCTCGGAGTAGCCGAGCACGTCACCGGAGGAGACCGCCTGGCGCATCTGCTCGCCGATCTCGCGCAGCTCGGCGTGCTCGTCCTCGGTGGCGCGCTGCGCCGCGCGCGCGGCGCACAGCCCCTCGACGACCATCCGGACCTCGGTGATCTCGATGGCCTCCTGCAGCGACACCGCCCGGACCCGCGCACCCCGGTTCTGGATGCGCTCCACCAGGCCCTCGGTGGTCAGCTGCACCAGCGCGTTGCGCACCGCGGCCCGGCTGGCGCCGAACTGCTCGGAGAGCTCGGCCTCCACCAGCCGCTGGTTCGGCGCGAAGTCCCCGCTGGTGATGGCCGCGCGGATGGCGTCCACGACCGGGGTCTCCTGGCCGATGTCGTCCGGCTTCGCTGTGGTCACTGCGCCTACCCCAGATTGGTGACAATTTTGTGCACCAATTCTAGCTGGCCGCCCGTCCGCCGATCAGCACCGTCCTCATCAGTCGGGATCGGCGAGGAAGTCGAGGACCAGCTCGCTCGTGGCGGGGCGGCCTTCGTGGAAGTAGGCGTGCCGGAGTCCGGGGAGCACCCGGGCTCGGGCGTCGGGGATGCGCTCGGCGATCAGCTCCGCGTTGCTCGCCGGGGTCATCCGGTCATCGGTGCCGTGCAGCACGAGCGTGCGGGCGCGGATGGCGGTCAGCTGCTCCCAGGCGTCGTGCCGGTTGCTGGCCGCGAGGTGGTGGCGGCGGGCGTGCGGCGGCATGTCCGGGTCGCCGAGCACGCAGCGCGGTCCGTCGTGCTCGGCCAGCCACTCGGGGCTGTACATCAGCTCCAGCAGGGCTCGCTCGGCCGCACCGGGATCGGGCTGGGCGAGGGCGCGGCGGACGTCGGCGTCGCGCTCGGTGGCGCGCGGGCCGCCGGGCGAGGTGCAACCGAGCACCAGCCGGCGGACCCGGTCGGGGTGGTCGATGGCGACCCACTGCGCGATCCGCCCGCCCATCGACGTGCCGTAGACGTCGGCGGAGCCGATCCCGAGCTCGTCCAGGACGGCTACGACGTCGGAGGCGAAACCTCGTGTGGAGCAGGGCTCGTCGGGTTTGTCGCTGTCACCGGTGCCCCGGTGGTCGAACGTGATCGTGCGGTGCGCGCCCTCGAAGTCCTCACGGACGCCGTCCCACCAGCGGTGATCGTTGGCCTGCCCGGCCAGCAGCACCAGCGGCGGACCGGCACCGCCGACCTGGTAGGCGAGCCGCGTCCCGTCCTGAGCGCGCGCGAAGCCCTCCGGCATCCGATTCCCTCCCGCTGCTGATCGATCCGGGACGGAACACTACGCACGATCACCTCACCGGACGGCTCCGCCCTGGTAGATGCTCGGGGGCTGGCCGGTGAGGCGGCGGAACGCCTCCGCGAAGGCCGCGGGCTTCCGGTAACCGACCGCGCGAGCGGCGGTGCCGACCGAGGCGCCCGCGGAGAGGTGACCGATCGCGGCGCGGACGCGCACGCGGGTGCGCCACTGGTTGAACGTCAGTCCCGTCTCGGCGCTGAACAGGCGGCTGATGGTGCGCACGCCCGCGTTCACCGCGAACGCCCACTCGTCGAGGTCGCGCGGGTCGGCCGGTTCGGCGATCAACGCGTCGGCGATGCGCCGGACGCGGTCGTCGGCGGGGATCGGGACGTCGAAGACCGTGTTGGGGACGGGTTCGAGCAGCCCCAGCAGCAGGGATTCGGCGTGCCCGCGCAGCGGGCCGCGCCGCCGGTTCTCGTCGAGGTGCACGATGAGCTCCGCGATGAGCGGGGTGATCGCCACACCGGTGGGTTCGCGCCAGTCGGTGGGGCCGTGGTCGTCGACGAAGATCACCACGCGACCCCGGCCGGGACGGCGGATCTCCACCGAGTGCAGCACCCCGGCGGGCATCCACATGCCGTGGGACGGCGGGACGAGCCACTCGCGGCCACCGGCGTGCACGGCGAAGGTGCCCGATTCGGCCCAGCTCAGCATGTTCCGCCGGTGCCGGTGCTCGCCCGCCATGCCCGGGTCGAGCTCGGGCTGGCCGACGACCACCAGCATCGGGTTGGCCGCTTCACGGTCATGGATGGCCACCTGCCGCACACCGGCCACCCTACTGTCGGGTCCACCAGGCCGACCCAGGAGGAGCGCATGACACCGGAACGACCCCGGCAGGTCCCGTTCGAGGAGGTCCGGGCCCGCATCGGCGAACCGGACGCGATGATGCGGGGCAAGAAGCAGTCCGAGCTCGACGAGCACCTGCGGCGGTTCATCGCGCACTCGCCGTTCCTGTCGATGGCCACCGCCGACGCCCAGGGCAACGCCGACTGCTCGCCGCGCGGCGACTACCCCGGCTTCGTGAAGGTCCTCGACGACTCGACGCTGGCCATCCCGGATCGCCCGGGCAACCAGATCGCCGACTCCTTCCAGAACCTCGCCACCAATCCCCGTGTGGGACTGCTGTTCTTCATCCCGGGGCTCCCGGAGACCGCCCGGGTCAACGGGTCCGCCCACGCCACCGACGACGCCGAGGTCCTGGCCCGGATGCAGGTCGAGGGGCGCACGCCGCAGCTGGCGATCGTGGTGCGGGTCGAGGAGGCCTTCCTGCACTGCGGGCGCGCGCTGCTGCGCTCGCGGCTGTGGGACCCGGCGAGCCAGGCGCTCGCCGAGGAGATCCCGTCGCCCGGCGAGATCGCCGCCGACCAGTTCGGCCTCGACATCGAACCCGACACCCTGAACTCGATGCTGGAGCACGGCTACCAGCGGCTCTACTGAGAGGCACCGGTGCAGAAGGCACTCATCGACGACATCTCCCCCATCGCCGACGGCGTGGTCGCGCTGACCCTGCGCGGCACCGGCGGACCTTTGGCCGCGTGGGAGCCGGGCGCGCACATCGACCTGACGCTGCCGAACTGGCTGACCCGCCAGTACTCGCTGTGCGGCGACCCGGACGGCCCGGACTACCGGATCGCGGTGCGACGCGAGCGGCTCAGCCGGGGCGGCTCGGAGTACGTCCACGACCACCTGCGGCCCGGCCGGACCGTGCAGATCTCCCTGCCGCGCAACACCTTCCCACTCGTCGAAGCGCGGGAGCACCTGTTCGTGGCCGGAGGCATCGGCATCACGCCGCTCCTGCCGATGCTCAACGCCGCCGCGGCCTCGGGGTCCGACGTGCGGTTGGTCCACGCGGGACGGTCGCTGCCCTTCGCCGAGGAGCTGCGGCGCGAGCACGGCGATCGGGTCCGGTTCGAGCGCCCGGACCTGCCCGCACTCGCCGCCGAGCTCGGACCGGAGGCGGTGGTGTACTGCTGCGGGCCGGAACCGATGCTGGCTGAGGCCGAGGAGGTGTTCCCGGCCGAGCGGCTGCACGTGGAGCGGTTCCGGCCCCGCACCAGGACTTTCGCGCCGAACACCGCGTTCGAGGCGGTCTGCGCGCGGTCCGGCAGGACGGTCCCGGTCGAACCCGGCGACACGCTGCTGGAAGCGCTGCGCATCGCCGGGATGCCGGTCGCCTCCGGCTGCCGCGAGGGCGTGTGCGGCAGCTGCGAACTGCGCTACCTCGACGGGGAACCGGACCACCGCGACGAGGTCGGCGCCGCCGGGGGACGGCTCTACCCCTGCGTGTCGCGGTCCCTGTCCGACCGGCTAGTGCTGGACCTCTGACCGAGAACCCGGCGCACCACGTGCGGCAGGGTGCCGCCGTGGGTGAGGTAGTCGATCTCGTTGCGGGTGTCCAGGCGCAGCGACAGCTCCCACGAGGCGGTGGCGTTGATCGTCAGCCGCACCGGGTTCAGGCCGACGCTGAGGTCCTCCAGCCCGGCGATCACCAGTTCCTCGTCCCCCGTCAGCGCCAGGTCGCCCGCGGTGGTGCCCGGAGGGAGCTGCAGCGGCAGGACGCCCATGCCGATGAGGTTGCTGCGGTGGATGCGCTCGAAGCTCTCGGCGATCACCGCCCGGACCCCCAGCAGCGCCTGGACCTTCGCGGCCCAATCGCGGCTCGACCCGGCGCCGTAGTTGCGACCGGCCACCACCACGAGCGGAACCCGGTAGGTCCCGGCGGCCTCGTGCACCGGCAGCGCGCGGCCGTCGGCGGCGCGGGCCAGCGCGCCCCGCTGCTCGCCCGCGCCCCGCTGCTCACCGTCGATCAGCAGGTTCCGGGTGGTGGGGTTGGTGAAACCGCCGCGCAGCATCACCTCGTGGTTGCTGCGCCGGGTCGAGTACTGGTTGAGGTCGCGCACCTCGACGCCCCGGTCCCGCAGGTAATGCCCGGCGGCGCTGTCGGGCGGGATCGCCCCGGCCGGGGAGATGTGGTCGGTGGTCACGTCGTCGCCGAGCAGCAGCAGGACCCGCGCGCCAGTGATCTCCTGGCGCGGTTCCGGTTCGGCCGGCAGGCCGGTGAGGTAGGGCGGGCGGCGGATGTAGGTCGAGTCCGGGTCCCAGTCGTAGAGCACGCCCCCGGAGGTCGGGAGTTCCCGCCAGTGCCGGGTCCCGGTGCGCAGGTCCGCGGTGTTGGCGCGGAACATCCCCGGCGCCACGGACTCGGCGACGACTCGGGCGACCTCCTCGTCGGAGGGCCACAGGTCCCGCAGGTGCACCGGCTCCCCGTCCCCGTCGGTGCCCAGCGGGGTGTCGAGGTCGTGCAGCACCGTTCCGGCCAGGGCGTAGGCGACCACCAGCGGCGGTGAGGCGAGGTAGGCGAGCGAGACCTGGGGGTTGATGCGGCCGCCGAAGTTGCGGTTGCCGGAGATCACCGCCGTCGGGGTGAACCCGTCGTCGACCAGCTCCGAGATCCGCGGGTGCAGCGCTCCGGAGTTGCCGATGCAGGTCATGCAGCCGAACCCGGCGATGTCGAAACCCAAGGCGCGCAGCGGGTCCAGCAGGCCCGCGCGCTCCAGGTAGTCGGCGACCACCCGGGAACCGGGCGACAGCGAGGTCTTGACCCACGGCTTGCTGGTCAGCCCGCGCTCGGCGGCCCGCCGCGCCAGCAGCCCGGCCTGCACCATCAGGTCGGGGTTGGCGGTGTTGGTGCAGCTGGTGATCGAGGCGATCGCCACCGCCCCGGCGGGCACCTCCTCGTCAAAACCTCCTGCTGCGGAGCCGGTTTCGCCCACCTCGGCGCGGAAGGAGGCGGGCACCTGCGACAGCGGGACGCGCTGGTGCGGCAGCCGGGGGCCGGCCATGCTCGGCTCGACCGCGTCGAGGTCGAGCTCCAGCTCCTCGTCGTAGTCCGGTTCCGGCGAGTCGGCGTCGCGGAACAGCCCCTGGGCGCGCAGGTAGGCGGCGACGACCTCGCGGTGCTCGGGTTCGCGGGCGGTGAGCTCCAGGTAGCGCAGCGTCTCGTCGTCGAACGGGAAGAACGCGCAGGTCGCGCCGTACTCGGGGGCCATGTTCGCCACCGCCGCCCGCGCGGCCCACCCCAGCTGCAGGGCGCCCGGCCCGACGAATTCGACGAACTTGTCGACCACACCGTGCGCGCGCAGCAGCTCGGTGACGGTCAGGGCGAGGTCGGTGGCGGTGACACCCGGCCGCAGCCGTCCGAGCAGGCGCACGCCCACGACCTTCGGGAACGGGATGACGACGGGTTCGCCGACCATCGCCGCCTGGGCCTGCAGCCCGCCGACGCCCCAGCCGACCACGCCGAGCGCGTTGATCATCGGGGTGTGGCTGTCGGTGGCCACCAGCAGGTCGGGGTGCAGCACGCCGTCGTCGTCCCACACCACGCGGGCCAGCGATTCCATGTTGACCTGGTGGATGATGCCGGTCGCCGGGGGCACGACCCGGAAGTTCTGCAGGCTCCCCTGAGCCCACTTGATGAACTCGTACCGCTCGCGGTTGCGGCGGAAGTCGATGGCGAGGTTGTTCTCCAGGGCCGTTCGCGTGCCGTAGTCCTCGACGATCACCGAGTGGTCGACGGTCAGGTCCACCGGGATGGTCGGCCCGACGGCGGCCGGGTCGCCACCGAGCTCGGCCACCGCGTCGCGCATCCCGGCGAAGTCGGCGAGAGCGGGCAGGCAGGTCGTGTCGTGCAGCATGATCCGGTTCGGGTGCACGGGGATCTCGCAGTCCGGGCCGCGCCCGGTGGCGCGCTCCAGCGCCGCGGGCAGCACCTCCGGGGCCCGCCGCGCGACGTTCTCCAGCAGGATCCGCGCGGCGTAGGGGATCGCGGCGAGCCGGTCGTGCGGCAGCAGGTGGGACAGCGGCAGGTACCGGTGCGACCGCCCGCCTGCGGCGAGCGTGACCTGGGGGAACGTCGAGACCATGAGTCAATTGTATCAACATGCTTATTCGAACAATCAATGCTGGAAGGCTGTTGACTTCGTGCTGACGACCTTCGTATTGTTCCGTTCCGCACTTCGCGACAATCTCTCCCGACTTGAGGAGCGGAGCATGACGATCAGCGCGGATCGTTCCCGGCATCCCACCCCCGGCCAGGAGGTGGTGGCGTGACCGCCCGCCGAACCCTCGCCCGCATCGGTGTCGCGGCGGCGAGCCTGCTGCTGGTCGGCGCCGGTGTCGGCGAGGCGTACGAGGCCGCCCGGCCCAGCGCCGGGATGCACGACAAGCTGCGGATCATCGCCCCCGCCGCGCCCGGCGGCGGCTGGGACACCACCGCCCGCGAACTCCAGAACGCCGCCCAGGCCAACGACCTCACCGGCACCGGCGAGGTCCTCAACGTCGAAGGGGCCGGCGGCACCATCGGACTGGCGCGCCTGGTCAACCAGCCCGGCGACACCAACACGCTGATGCTCACCGGCACGACCATGCTCGGCGCGGTCGAGATCAACGGCTCCCCCGCCACCGTCCAGGACACCACCCCGATCGCCAAGATCACCGAGGACTTCGACGCGATCGTGGTGCCCGCGAACTCGCCGCTGCGCACCACCGCCGACCTCGTGCAGCGCTGGCGCACCGATCCCGGGGCCGTGGCCGTCGGCGGCGGCTCGATCGGCAGCCTCGACCACCTGCTGGCCGGGTCGCTGGCGGGCGCGGCCGGGGTCGGGCCGTCGGACCTCAACTACATCGCCCACTCCGGCGGTGGGGAGATGGTGGCCTCGCTGCTCGGCGGGCACCTCGACGTCGGCGTGGCCAACACCAACGAGATCAGCGACTAGGTCGAGACCGGCGAGCTGCGCGCTCTCGGTGTCGGCGCACCCGAGCGCTCCGGCGACCTCCCGGGCACACCCACGTTGCGCGAGCAGGGCATCGACATCGCGATGTCGAACTGGCGCGGCCTGACCGCCGCGCCCGGTCTCGACGAGGCCGACGAGGAGCGGATCCAGGACTACGTCCGCGAGCTGACCGCCACCCCGCAGTGGCGGGACGCGCTGGAGCGCAACAACTGGATCGACGCCTTCCAAACCGGTCCGGAGTTCCAGCGGTTCCTGCGTCAGGACACCGAGAACGTCCGCGCCATCACCTCGAGATTGGGGCTGTCATGACGACAACGGCACCACCGGCCCGCGACCTGGGCCGACTCGTGCTGCCCGCGCTGGTCCTGCTCGTCGGCGCCGGACTGGTCCTCGGCGGGTTCGGCCTGGACCTGCCGCTCAACATCGGCTACCTCGGCCCGCAGTGGTTCCCGATCGGCGTCGGCGGCGCGCTGCTGGTACTCGGCGTCCTGCTGCTGTTCGACCGCTCCACCCCGGCGACCGAGACCGGTTCGGAGTGGCGGTCTTTCGGTCTCGTGGTGGCCACGCTGGCCGCGCACGTCGTGCTGCTGTGGCTCGTCGGCTGGATTCCCGCCGGGATCGCCCTGTTCTGGGGCATCGCGCGGGCGGTCGGCAGCACCCGGGCGCTGTTCGACCTCGGCGTCGCCGCGGTGTTCTCCTGCGCCGTGCAGTTCGGCTTCTCCGCCGGGCTCGGCGTGTCCCTGCCCGTCGGACTGCTGCTGGAGGCGTCGTGACCGAGACCTTCGGCCAGTTGCTGGCCGGATTCGCCGACGCCCTCACCCCGCTGAACCTGCTGCTGTGCCTGATCGGCGTCGTGCTGGGCACGGCAGTGGGCGTGCTGCCGGGTTTGGGCAGCTCGATGGCGGTGGCGATGCTGGTGCCGCTGACGTTCAAGCTCGAACCCACCGGCGCGTTCATCATGCTCGCCGGGGTCTACTTCGGCGGCCAGTTCGGCGGATCCACCACCGCGATCCTGCTCAACACCCCCGGTCAGTCGTCGTCGATGGCCACCGCGTTCGAGGGTTTCCTCATGGCTCGAAAGGGCCGTGCCCCGCAAGCGCTGGCCACCGCCGCGATCGGCTCGTTCGTCGGCGGCACCATCGCCTGCGTGGCGGTCGTGTTCTGCGCCCCCTACCTGGTGGACTTCGCGCTGCGCTTCGGCCCGGCCGAGTACTTCGCGCTCGCCGTGTTCGCGTTCGTGGCCACCGCCGCGGTGGTCGCCGACTCGGCGGTGCGCGGGCTCACCGCGCTGGGTCTCGGCCTGGCGCTCGGAGTCGTGGGCATCGACCAGCAGACCGGCGTTGCCCGGTACACGCTCGGTTCCGACGCGCTGCTCGACGGCATCAGCGTCGTCGTGGTGACCGTCGGCATGCTCGCGATCGGCGAGGTGCTGCACGTGGCCGCGCGCGGCCGCGATTCCCAGCGCCTGCAGGACATCAGCACCGGCAAGCCCTGGCTGGGCCGCTCGGACGTGCGGCGGTCGCTGCTGCCGTGGTTGCGCGGCACCGGCATCGGGCTGCCGTTCGGCGCGATCCCCGCCGGTGGCTCGGAAATCCCCACGTTCCTGTCGCTGGGCCTGGAGCGCCGGTTGGCCGCGCGGCGCGGACGCTCGGAGTTCGGCGCGGGCGCGATCGAGGGCGTGGCCGCACCGGAGGCCGCCAACAACTCCACCACTGCCGTCTCGCTGGTGCCGCTGCTCGGGCTGGGTCTGCCGACCTCGGCGACCACGGCGGTCATGCTCGGCGCCTTCCAGCAGTACGGGATGCAGCCGGGTCCGCTGCTGTTCTCCGACGAGGGCGAGCTGGTGTGGGCCCTGCTGGCGAGCCTGTTCATCGGCAACGTGCTGCTGCTGGCGCTCAACCTGCCGTTCGCCCCGGTGTGGGCGCGGCTGCTGAAGATCCCGCAGCACTACCTCTACGCCTCGATCGCGGTCTTCGCCACGCTCGGCGCCTACGCGGCGAAGCTGGCGATCTCCGACGTGATCCTGGTCTACGCGGTGGGCCTGCTCAGCTTCCTGCTGCGCCGCAACGGAGTTCCGCTGGCACCGGTGCTGATCGGGGTGATCCTCGGGCCGCTGGCCGAACGGGAGCTGCGCCGCGCGATGGCACTGGGTCAGGGCGATCCGACGGTGCTGATCAGCAGCCCGATCGCCGCCGCCCTCTACGCCGTGCTGGCCGCGGCCGTGGTGGTGACCCTGCTGCTGCGCCGCCGCGCGAAGACCGCGTGAGCTCGGCCGCGCCGTCGCGGCCCCCCGCGGCGGCGCGGCTAGCATGGCGGCACGAAGCCACAGGAGGGAAGGCATGGCGCCCACCATCGCGATGCAGGTCATCGACCTGGTCCGGCGAGCCGAGCTGGACCGGGGCGCGCACGTGCGCGAGCAGTGGGTGGCCGACTCGCTGGACGTCTCCCGCTCGCCGGTCCGCAAGGCGCTCGCCTACCTGGCCGAGCTCGGGCTGCTGGTGCGCGAGCCCAACCGCGGCTACTTCCTGAACCGCTCGGCCTCCGAACTCGCCCACGTCGAGCTCTCCGCCGACGACGACGTCGAGGAGCGCGCCTACTTCAGCCTCGGCGACGACTACCTCACCGGCCGGTTCGCCGACGAGTTCACCACCGCCGACGTCGCCCGCAGCTACGACCTGAGCCCCCGGCAGGCCGAGCGGGTGCTGGCCCGCATGGAGCGCGAGGACCTGATCCGACGCCGCTCCGGCCGGGGCTGGGAGTTCCAGCAGGTGCTCTCGACCGCCGAGGCGCACGACCAGAGCTACCGGTTCCGCATGATCGTCGAACCGGCGGCGCTGCTCGAACCCGGCTTCACCGTCGACGCCGAGACCTTCGCGCTGCACCGCAAGCAGCAGGAGACGCTGCTGCGCGGTGACGCGCTGCTGCTGCCGCGCGGCGAGCTGTTCCGGGTCAACGCCGAGTTCCACGAGATGCTGGTGGGTTGCGCGGGCAACACCTACCTGCTGGAGTCGGTGCGCCGGGTCAACCGCGTGCGTCGCCTGGTGGAGTACCGCCACCAGGCCGACCGGCAGCGCTTGGTGCACCAGGCCCGCGAGCACCTGGAACTGCTCGACCTGCTGGAGTCCGGGGAGCGCGAGCGCGCGGCCGAGTACCTGCGCGGCCACCTCGACGAGGTGCGGGAGCGCAAGACGCGGCTCGGATAACCCGGTCGTGACGATTTCCCGGCATCGGGGGGCGTTTTCGCCTGCGGGCCGCCAAACTGGTCGGTGAGCCGCACGGACTGAGGGGGCCGTCACTCGATGAACACCGCACAACTCGCCGAACTGCTCGCCCGCGACACCGCCGACGGGATCGGCCAGCAGGTGGTCCGCGCGCTCATCGTGCGCGACGACCGGGCCCTGCTGCTGCGCCGCCCGAAGCACGAGTTCCGGGGCGGGGTGTGGGAGATGCCCGGGGGCAAGGTCGAACCGCACGACCCCGACCTGCTGGCGGCGCTGCGCCGCGAGGTCCACGAGGAGACCGGCCTGGCCGTCACCGGGTTCACCCGCTACCTCGCCGCCCACGACTACATCAACCGCAAGGGCCGCTCCGTCCGCCAGCACACCTGGTCGGTGACCGTGAGCGGCGGGCACGTGCGCTTGACCGAGCACGACGCCTACGCCTGGGCGCACGCCCGCGACGCGCGCGCGATCAGCCCGGAGGACCGCGATCTCATCACCCGCCACGCCGGGCCGGGAGGACCACCGCTGTAGCCGTCACTCGAACAGAGCTCGACAGCCCGGTCCGATCGCCCCAGGATGGAGCGCATCGCTCGCCGCCTGGAGGACGCCGATGTCCGAGGTTCCGCTGATCGAGCTCGACCCGCTGGCCGCCGATCACCACGGCGAGGCCGCCCGGATGCGCGCGGCCGGGACGGTGGTGCGGGTGCTGCTGCCGGGCGGGGTGCGCGCGTGGGCGGTCACCGAGCACACCGCGCTGGCCGAGCTCGTCGCCGATCCGCGGGTGAGCAAGGACTGGCGGAACTGGACGGCGGTGCGCGAGGGCGAGATCGCCGACGACTGGCCGCTGATCGGCATGGTCAAGGTGACGAACATGGTCACCGCCGACGGGGCCGAGCACCAGCGGCTGCGCCGCCTGGTCACCCGCGATTTCACCCGCGGACGCGTGGAAGACCTGCGACCTCGGGTTCGCGACGTCATCGCCGGGCTGCTGGACGACCTGCCGCACCAGGCGACCGACGACGTGGTCGACCTGAGACCGCACTTCGCCTACCCGGTGCCCATGCACGTGATCTGCGAGCTCGTCGGTGTTCCGGTCGAGTGGCGCGCCGAACTGCGGGCGCTCGTCGACAGCCTGTTCCGCACCGACACCACGCCGGAGGAAGTGCTGGCGACCCAGCGGGATCGGCACCGGCTGCTCAACGACGTCGTGGAACTGCGCCGGGAATCGCCGGGCGAGGACCTGACCAGCGCGCTGCTGCTCGCCGGTGAGTCCGACGCGCTCAGCACCGAGGAGCTGGTGGACACGCTGTGGCTGCTGCTCACCGCCGGGCACGAGACGACGCTGTCGTTGATCCTCAACACCACGCGCGCGCTGCTCACCCACCCCGACCAGCTGGAGCTCGCTCGCGCCGGGGCGTGGGCGGAGGCCGTGGAGGAGACGCTGCGTTGGGACGCGCCGATCGGGAACTTCCCGGCCCGCTACCCGCTGGAGGACATCACCGTCGCCGGGGTGACGATCCCGCGCGGCGAGGCCATCATCGCGCCCTACAGCGGTGTCGGGCGCGATCCTGCGCACCACGGCACCGGTGCCGGCGTTTTCGACCTGACGCGCGTTCCGGAGCGGCACCTGGCCTTCGGCGGCGGGCCGCACTTCTGCCTCGGCGCGCACCTGGCGCGGCTGGAGGCCGTCGAGGCGGTGTCGGCGCTGTTCGCGCGGTATCCGTCGCTGACGCTCGCCGAGGACGCCCTGCTGCCGGTGCCGTCGTTGTTCAGCAATTCCGTGCAGCGGCTGCCGGTTCACCTGTGAACGATTTCCCACACCTGTCCGGAATTCATTTGTGAAAACGGGAAAATCGCAGGCCAGGCGCCTGGCGACCAATTCTGTTCAATTCGAATTCTCCTGCCCGGCAACGCAATGCATTTATGATCGCTCCAGTTTCACCATCGGAGAGGAGCGGTCGCCCCATGACCACAGTGGACCGAAAGCGCGCCGGGAGGCTCGCAGCCGGCATCGCCGGAGCGGGAGTGCTGCTGCTGGCGCTGCCGCCGGCGATCGCGGCCGCCGATCCGCCCGCGGCGCTGCCCGTCAGCGCCGCCGAAGCCGACGCCAAGTGGCAGCCCGCGTTCGACTACGACGGCGACGGCTGCTACCCCACCCCGGCCATCGGTTCCGACGGCACGATCGCACCCGGTCTGGACACCACCGGAGCGGTGAACGGCAGCTGCCACGACCAGTCCGACCTTGACAACACCAACTCGTACTCGCGCGAGAAGTGCAACAACGGGTGGTGCGCCTACGTCTACGACCTGTACTTCGAGAAGGACCAGGCCGTCGACGGCAGCGGGCTCGGCGGGCACCGCCACGACCTGGAGCACGTCGTGGTGTGGGTGCAGAACGACGAGGCCAAGTACGTCTCGACCTCCGCGCACGGAGACTACTCGACCTACCCGGCCGACCAGGTCCAGTGGGAGGGCACGCACGCCAAGGTGGTCTACCACAAGGACGGCGTGAGCACGCACTGCTTCCGGCTGGCCGGTGCCGACGAGGCGCCCGAGAACCACTACGGCACCTGGCAGTACCCGGCACTGGTGAGCTGGAACAACTGGCCGGACACCGGTCTGCGCGACGCGCTCACCTCCGCCGACTACGGCAGCGCCAGCCTGGCCATCAAGGACGACGCGTTCGCGGGCAACCTGGAGAAGGCCAAGCCCGAAGGGATCCCCTTCGACCCCCACGGCTGATCTCGACAGGTGGTGGGGAAGTTTTCATGAAAACTTCCCCACCCCCACCACCACGGGGACGAAGGTTCCCTTGGTGGGGACGGGACAGTTTTCATGAGAACTGCGTCATCCCAGGTAGGTGCGGACGGGGAGTCCTCGGACTCCGGGAGCGGTGACGAACAGGGCACCTGCTCCGGGGTGCGCGTCCAGGTCGGTATCGACCTGGGACGTCGTGATGTAGAGGTGGTCGAGGTTCTCGCCGCCGAAGGTGCAGGAGGTGACCTTCGGGGTGGGGACCTCGATGATCTCGGCGAGCTCGCCGTCGGGGGTGTAGTGGCGGACGGCCGAGCCGCCCCAGAGGGCGACCCAGACCCCGCCTTCGTCGTCGACGGTGAGACCGTCCGGAGAACCGTCGGCCGGGTCGATGCGCGCGAAAGGCCTTCTGCGGACGAGTTTCCCGTCTTCGAAGTCGAAGACGTCGACCCGCTGGGTCGGGGTGTCGGCGTAGTAGGCGCGGGTTCCGTCGTCGGTCCACATGAGACCGTTCGAGATGCTGATCCCGCTCAGCACGGGTTCGACGCGGCCCTGCGGGTCGAGGCGGTAGAGGGTTCCCGCGCCGGGGGTTTCGGCGTAGGCCATCGATCCGCAGTAGAAGGCGCCGTCCGGGCCGCAGCCGCCCTCGTTCATCCGGACCTCGGCACCGCTCCACAGCTCCGGCATCGGCCGGACGTCCTGCAGCGCGTCGTCGGCCAGCGCGAAGCCGCGCTCCAGCGCGAGCACCGCGCCACCGGATTCCCTCGGGCGCAGCGCGGCGGCGACCGAACCGACGTGGTCGCGGCGGATCTCGCCGGAGTCGTCGAGGGTGAGCACGTCGCCGACGAGCATGTCCACCCAGCGCAGACCGGGCCAGCGCGGGAACCACACCGGCCCTTCTCCGTGGGCGGCGACGGGGCCGGTGACCTGGTCCAGCACGGGTGAACCTCCGCGTCGCATCATGGGTGCAGCAGCACCTTCCCGGTGGGCACCGTCCGGTCGGCCAGCGCGCGCAGCGCCTGCTCGGCGTCGTCCAGGACGAACTCGTGGGTGATCAGCGGCGCGGGGTCGAGGCGTCCGGTGGCGAAGGCGCGGACCGCGTGCGCCCACGCGCTGGTGGACGCGCCGAACACGGTGTGCACGGTGACCGCGGAGCCGACCAGGTCGGCCGGGGCGAGGGGCTCGTGCTCCTCCGGCGCGATTCCGGTGAGCACCGTGCGTCCGCCGCGCCGGGTGGAGCGCACCGCGAGCCGTCCGGTGCCGGAGGCTCCGGCGGCTTCCAGCACGACGTCGAAACCGCCGTCGAGCTCGTCGGGTGCGCGGAAGTCCGTGGCACCGCAGGCTTTCGCCGGTTCGGCCCGGTCGGCGCGGGGGTCGACGACCACGAGGTGCCCGGCCCCGGCCGCGGCGAGCAGCTGGGTGGCGAGCAGGCCGAGGGTGCCGCCGCCGATGACCGCGACGCTCTCCCCCACCCGGAGGTCGGCCTTGAGCACCGCCGAGGCCATGCAGGCGGCGGGTTCGAGCAGCGCGGCGGCGCGCAGGTCGGCCTCGTCGGGCAGCGGGTGCAGCAACCGGGCCGGCAGCTTCAGGTGGTCGGCCCAGGCGCCGGGCTGCGTGAACCCGGTCTCGTCGTACCCGGCCGAGCACAGGCTGGTGTCGCCTTCGCGGCATGCTGTGCACCAGCCGCAGTTCCGGAAGCCCTCCCCCACGACCTTGCGCCCGACGAGCTCGGGATCCGCGCCGTCACCGACGCGCACGACGGTCCCGGACCACTCGTGCCCCGGAACGACGGGGTAGCGAACGAACTCCGCGGGCCGACTCCCCTGGAACACCTCCAGATCAGACCCGCAAATCCCGGCCCAGGCCACCGCGACGAGCGCCTCACCCCACCCGAGTTCCCCGACCTCCGCCTCAACAACAGCGAGAACCCCAGGCTCCCCGATCCGGACGGCCCGCCCCATCCCAACCCCTTCCACAACGCACGACCCCACCCCGAAACCCTCCCCAACCGAACCCCCGCTGTCCAGAACCCCACCCCACCCCGAACTCCCGGCTCACCGCACCCAGGCACTTCACCTCACGTCTCCGAGCCCTGGGCAGGGGACAGTTTTAGTTAAAATTATCCGGACATTTCGGGCATTGATCATGGGCAATTTGGACTAAAACTGTCCCCTGCCGAGCGACGCCCTATCGCGGGGGAAACCTCGGAGCCGGGGTGGCGGAGCGGGAGGATCCGGGGCGGTCGGGAGGGAGCGGGGGTTCAGGGGGCGGGGCGTGGGGTTTTGGTGGGGAGGGTGATTCTGTACTGGGCCATCTTGCGGTAGATGGTGGCTCGGCTGACGCCGAGCTCCCGGGCGGCTTCGCCGACCGTCGTGCCGGGTTCGGTGAGGCAGCGGATGATCTCGTCGCGTTCCACCGATTCCAGCCGCGTCAGGGGCCGCCCCGGCCCCGTGAAGACCTCCGGCGGGAGGTGGTGGAGGTCGACGAGATCGGTCCGGCCTGCCGCTTCGCGGACGACCTGGCGCAGCTGGCGGACGTTCTCCGGCCAGTCGTAGGCGGTGAGCGTGCGCATCGCAGCCGGGGTGAACTCCACGTCGCGGCGCCGCCGCTGCCGGGCGAAGTGCCTCGCGAGGGGCTGGATGTCGTCGGGCCGGAACCGCAGCGCGGGTACCTCCACGACGGTGTCGACGAGCCGCCGCAGCTCCTCCGGCATCTCCTCGGCCGACGACGCGGTGAGCACGTACGGCGCCATCCCCTCGTCCGAGCGCACCTGCTCCAGCAGTCCGGCGAGCTCGCCGGTGACCCACGCGGGCAGCCGGTCGACGCCGGAGATCATCACGCAGGTGCTGTCCTTGCCCAGCTCCGGTGCCCACAGCTCCAGCCACGCCTCGGCGTCGTCGGGCGCGGGCGGCCGCACGCTGAGCACCCGCTCGCGACGCAGCTCCCGCCGCGCCAGCGAGGCCAGCGCCGTCTTGCCGGTCCCCGCCTCGCCGACGACGGCGACCGCCCGGCCGCTGCGGAACGCCGAGCGGGCCTCGGAGAAGACGTTGCGCCACCCGGGCGTGAGGACCGACGCCTCGGGCGCGCTCATCCGGTCGGCGTAGACGCGGAACACCTCGCCGCGCGGCATCGGGTGCGCGCTGCGCCCGGCACCGCGGGCCAGCATCAGCGCGGTCGTGTTGCCCGCGGCCGACTGGGCCAGCGCCAGCAGCAGCTCGGAGGCGTCCTCCGACCAGGTCGTGAGGTTGACGCTGCCCGCGATGCCGCCGCTGACCGGGTCGAGCACCGGGGCGGCCGCGCAGGTGTAGCCGCGCAGTCCGGCGCAGTAGTGCTCCTCGGCGCGCACCAGCGACGGCGCCCGGTCGGCCAGGGCCAGGCCGAGGCCGTTGGTGCCGGCGTTCTCCTCGGCGAAGTAGAAGCCGGGTGCCAGGTGCACGCGGTCCAGCGAGCGGTTGATCGTCCCGTCCTCGCAGATCCGGCTGAGCACCAGGCCCTCCGGATCGGTGATCATCATGCTGACCGGTTCGTTGGCCAGCGTGGCCTGCAACCCCCGCAGCACCGCGGTCCC
Organism: Saccharopolyspora ipomoeae; assembly: GCF_029952525.1. Lineage (GTDB taxonomy): Bacteria > Actinomycetota > Actinomycetes > Mycobacteriales > Pseudonocardiaceae > Saccharopolyspora > Saccharopolyspora ipomoeae. The sequence goes on along the minus strand of NZ_JASAOF010000002.1, from coordinate 179,784 downwards.
GCACTCGTAGAGCAGCGAGCCGGTATCGACCGATCCGGTGAACACCGGACGCATCTCCTCCGCGCTGAGCCCGTACCGGGCGCTGCGCCGCCAGGACGCGCGCAGCCGGGGCGTGACCGAGGTGGGGCAGGCGGAGTCGGGCGCACTCAGGTGCAGGTGCATCTCAAACCTCCAGGTGACGCGACGTTGCGCCGGTGGACCCAGGGTAAGCGCAGGGAGCAAGCCTCCAGGGCGGTCGCGCTGTCTCAAAGTGAGACACGCGAGCGCCGCCGACGGGGCTTGATCGCTCCTACCGTTCCCTCCCGAACGTGCCACAGCTGCCACGTAGCGGAGGACACATGTACAGCAAGGACGGCGAGAACTACTTCATCGTGGACGCCCACGTCGCGCTCTGGGACGCCCGTGCCGACAACCAGCGCAACATCCACGGCAAGCAGTTCATCGACTGCTTCTACGACTACCACCGCAACCTCAGCCCGGAGTCCGAGCACTGGCCCTACGAGGACTTCCTCTACCAGGGCGGCGAGCGGCTGATGAAGGACCTGTTCACCGACGGCTACGTCGACCACGCGATCTTCCAGCCCGCGCTGCTGAGCGCCTTCTACGGCAACGGTTTCGGCCAGACCGAGGAGGCCTTCGCGCTGACGCGGGAGCACCCGGACAAGCTGACCTACAACCACTGCTTCGACCCGCGTTTCGAGCAGGCCGGTCTGGACCAGCTCAAGCGGGACGCCGAGCGCTTCGACCTCAAGGGCGTCAAGCTCTACACCGCCGAGTGGCAGGGCGACTCGCGCGGCTACAAGCTCGACGACCCGTGGTGCATCAAGTACCTGGAGGCGTGCCAGGAGCTGGGCGTCCGGAACATCCACATCCACAAGGGCCCGACGATCCGGCCGCTGGACCGCGACGCCTTCGACGTCGCCGACGTGGACAAGGTCGCCACCGACTTCACCGACCTCAACTTCGTGGTGGAGCACTGCGGCCTGCCGCGGCTGGAGGACTTCTGCTGGATCGCCGTGCAGGAGCCCAACGTGCACGCGGGCCTGGCGGTGGCGATGCCCTTCATCCACTCGCGCCCGCGCTACTTCGCCCAGATCATCGGCGAGCTGCTGTACTGGCTGGACGAGGATCGCATCCAGTTCTCCAGCGACTACGCGATCTGGACGCCGAAGTGGCTGATCGAGCAGTTCGTGGACTTCCAGATCCCGGAGGACATGCAGGGCGAGTACGCGCCGCTGACCACCGAGCAGAAGCGCAAGATCCTCGGCCTCAACGCCGCCCGCATGTACGACATCCCGGTCCCGGCGGAGCTGGACGTGGCCGAGAAGGCGGGTGTCTGAGATGGCCGCCGAACTGCGCACCGCCGCGTGGGAGGCGCTGCACCAGGTCATCGATCCGGAGCTGGACGAGCCGGTGACGGATCTGGGGTTCGTGCGCTCGCTGGAGGTGAGCGAGGCGGGCGAGGTCGAGGTGCACCTGCGGCTGCCCACCTCGTTCTGCGCGCCGAACTTCGCCTACCTGATGGCATCGGACGCCAAGGACGTGCTGCGCGCCCTGCCGGGCGTGACGGGCGTGGTGGTCGAGCTCGACGACCACCACGACTCGACGCTGATCAACACCGGTCTGGCCGCCGACGCCGGGTATCGCGACACGTTCCCGGGTGAGGCCGACGAGGACCTGGAGGAGCTGCGGGCGACGTTCCGCCGCAAGGCCCACGCGGCGGCGATGGAGCGGGTCCTGACCCGGCTGCTCAAGGCCCGGCCGGAGCTGGCCGAGGAGGACCTGCACGCGATCACCGTCGCCGACCTGCCCGACGAGGCGGCGACGCGATCGCTGCTCGACCGCCGCGCGGCGGTCGGGTTCGCGACCGGGCCCGAGGCCCCGGTGCTGGTCGACGACGAGGGGCGGCCGTGCTCACCGGAGCAGGTGCCGTTCCGGTTGCGCTTCGCCCGGGCGACGCGCATCTCGGTGGAGGGCAACTCCCACTTCTGCCGCGGGCTGCTGCGCACCCGCTACCCCGATTCCGCAGCGGACCAGACGCCGCGGGCGATGTCTTCGGAAGGACGAGCGTCATGAGAGCAGTGCAGGTCGTCGGCTACCACGAGCCGATGCGGTTGACCGAGGTCCCGGTTCCGGAGCCGACCGGGCCCTACGACGTCGTGGTCAAGATCGGCGGCGCCGGGGTGTGCCGCACCGACATCCACATCCTCGAAGGGCAGTGGGCGGAGAAGTCCGGCGTGGAGCTGCCTTACACGATCGGGCACGAGAACGCGGGCTGGGTGCACGCGGTGGGCAGCGCGGTCACCAACGTCTCCGAGGGCGACAAGGTGATCGTGCACCCGCTGGTGACCTGCGGGTTGTGCCGGGCGTGCCGGTTCGGCGACGACGTGCACTGCGAGCAGTCGCTGTTCCCGGGCATCGACACCGCGGGGGGTTACGCCGACTACCTCAAGACCTCGGCGCGCAGCGTGGTGCGCATCGACGACTCGCTGGAGCCGGCGGACGTGGCGGCGCTGGCCGACGCGGGTTTGACCGCGTACCACGCGGCGGCCAAGGCGGCCCGCAAGCTGCGCCCGGGCGACAAGTGCGTGGTGATCGGCGCGGGCGGGCTCGGCCACATCGGCATCCAGGTGCTCAAGGCGATCTCGGCCGCGGAACTGGTGGTGCTGGACCGCAACCCGGAGGCGGTGAAGCTGGCCGCCGACATCGGCGCCGACCACGGCGTGGTCGCCGACGGCACGCACATCGAGCAGGTCATGGAGCTCACCGGGGGCCACGGCGCGGAGACCGTCATCGACTTCGTCGGCGAGGGCGGCGCGACGTCCGAGGGCGTGCGGATGCTGCGTCGCGCCGGGGATTACCACGTGGTCGGTTACGGCGAGAACATCGACGTGCCGACGATCGACATCATCTCCACGGAGATCAACTTCATCGGCAACCTGGTCGGTTCCTACAACGACCTGTGCGAGCTGATGGTGCTGGCCGCCCAGGACAAGGTCCGGTTGCACACCAGCAAGTACCCGCTGGAGCGCTTCCAGGACGCCCTGGACGACCTAGACGCCGGCCGCATCCGGGGCCGCGCGATCCTGACCCCCTGACCTGGAGGAACATCGATGATCTTCATCACCGCGAAGTGGCGCATCAAGCCGGAGCACGCCGAGGCGTGGCCGGAGATCGCGCGGACCTTCACCGAGGCCACCCGCTCCGAGCCGGGATGCCTGTGGTTCGACTGGTCCCGCAGCCTGGCGGACCCCACCGAGTACGTGCTGGTGGAGGCCTTCCGCGATGACGAGGCGGGCTCGGCGCACGTCACCTCGCAGCACTTCCACGACGCGCGGAAGGAGCTGCCGCCGTACCTGGCGGAGACCCCGCGCATCATCAACGCCAAGATCGACCAGGACGACTGGTCGCAGCTGGGCGAGATGTCCGTGGACTGAAGGCACCGGGGAGGTGTGCTCGGGCACACCTCCCCGGAACCAGGTCGTTTCTCTCGCTAATGGTCTACGGTCTGGACCATGCTCGGACCGACGATCACGCGCACCCCGAACCGCTGGCTGATGCTCGCGATCTCGATGTTCGCGCAGCTCGCGGCGACGGTGTTCACCAACGCCGCCCCCGCGCTGATCCCGAACCTGCACTTCGAGCGCGGGCTGTCGCTGTCGCAGGCGGGCATGATCGCCGCCGCTCCGCTGGCCGGGACGATGTGCACGCTGATCATCTGGGGCGCGATCGTCGACCGCATCGGTGAGCGGATCTCGCTGCTGATCGGGCTGAGCATGCTGGCGGTCAGCGCCGCGGCGGCCGCACTGGCCGGATCGCTGGTGTGGCTGGCGGTGCTGCTGTTCGTCGGCGGCGCGGCAGGGGCCAGCTCGAACTCGGCCAGCGGCCGCGTCGTCTCCGGCTGGTTCCCGCCGCAGCGGCGCGGCATGGCGATGGGCATCCGGCAGACCGCGCAGCCGCTGGGCGTGGGCCTGACCGCCGTGCTGGTGCCGAACCTCGTCGAGGCCCGGGGGCTCACGGTCACGCTGCTCACCGTCGCCGGCGTGTGCGCGGTGGCCGCGGTGCTGGTGGCGGCGCTGATCGTGGACCCGCCGAGGCCGTCGGTGGCCGAGGCCCGCCGCGACGGCCACAGCGACAACCCCTACCGGGGCGACCGGCGGCTGCTGCGCATCCACGCCGTCTCGATCGCGCTGACCGTGCCGCAGCAGACGGCCTGGACGTACATGCTCGTCTGGCTGATCGCCACGCAGCACTGGAGCACCGCGGCCGCCAGCGCGCTGGTCGGCGCCTCGCAGCTGTGCAGCGCGCTGAGCCGGGTCGGCGCCGGGATCTGGTCGGACCGGATCGGCAGCCGGTTGCGGCCGATCCGCTACTTCGCCTTCGGCTCGGCGATCGCGATGGGCGGGCTGGCCGCCCTGTCTGGCACTCCCCTGGCCCTGACCTTCATGGTCGTGGCCTCGATCGTCGCGGTCGCCCACAACGGGCTGGCCTTCACCGCGGTCGCCGAGATCGCGGGACCCCACTGGAGCGGCCGCGCCATGGGCGCCCAGAACACCGGCCAATCCCTCACGGCCACCGCCGTCCCGCCGATCATGGGCGCGGTCATCGCCGCCGCCGGCTACCCGATCGCCTTCGCCATCGCCGGCTGCTGCGCCCTGCTCGCAGTCCCGGTGGTCCCCACCGCACCACCCCGCTCCCCCGAACGAGCCACCACATAACCCCCTCACCTGCGAATTTCCCCACCCCGTGTCGAAAACCCCGGTTTTCGCGCGACGAGAACCGCGGTTTTTGACGCGTGAAAACCGGGGTTTTCGACATGACGCGCCCTGCGGAGCGCGTCAGGGGGTGGTCCGGGGTGGGTCGGTCTTGAGGGCTTGTTGGGATTCGAAGAGGGCCATGACGCCCGGGTGGTCGCCTTCCGGCCAGGTGCGGGGACGCCAGAGGCCCGACTTGAGCAGGGCCCGACCGCAGTGGACGAAGAGCTCCTCGACGCGGACCACCACCGCCAGCGGCGGGGGTGTGCCCTTGAGGGCGAGGTCGGCCATGAACGGCGCCGAGCGGACGACGGTGGCGGTGCCGTTGACGCGCAGCACGTGGGTGACGCCGGGGATCATGAACAGCATCCCCACCTGCGGGTTCTCCAGGATGTTGTGCAGCCCGTCCACCCGGCGGTTGCCGGGACGCTCGGCGTAGGCCAGCGTCTTGCCGTCGTCGAAGACGACGACGCTGCGGGCGGTGTCACCGCGCGGCGAGACGTCGAGCCTGCCGTCGGCGCCGGTGGTGGCCACGAGGAACAGCCGCGACTGCTCGATGAAGCCCCGGCTGACGCCGTCGATCCCGGAGACCACCTTCTCGGCGATCTCCGGGTGCGGCGGTTCGACGATCTCGCGGAGCTGCGCCGCCGAGGTGACGTGCTCGGCCTCGGCCGGGTCCCACGAGGTCACGCGTCGTTCTCCTTGCCGGTCGGGGTTGATCAGCCCTGCTTGGCCTGCTCGATGAGCGGGACGACCTTGTCGACCGCGTAGGACATGCCCGCCGCGGTCCCCGCCGAGAACGCCTGGGTGGCCTGCTCGTCGTGCAGCACCACGCCGCGGCCTTCGCGGACCGAGGGCACCGACTGGAACATCTGGTCGCGGTCGATCTCGGAGGCGGCCAGCCCGATCGGGAACATCACGGTCAGGTCGGCGTTGAACAGGTCCATCCGCTCCGGGGAGACGTTGACGAAGAAGTTGTTCCCGGCCACCTGCTGCACGGCGGGCGACTGGCGGAAGCCCAGCCGCTCCATGAACTCCAGCCGGGACCCGCCGTTGACGTAGGCGCCGTAGGAGCCGACCATCTTGGCGCCGACCGCGACGGTCTTGCCCGCCCACTGCGGGTGCGCGGCGGCGGCCTGCTGGAACTTGCCCTCCAGGTCGGCCTTCTGCTGCGCGGCCTCGGCCTGCTTGCCCAGCGCCTTGCCGACCATGTCGAGCTGCTGGTCCCAGGTGGTCAGGTAGGACTCGCCGCCCTCGGGGATGCTCACCACCGGCACGCCGAGCCGGTTGAGCAGGTTGTAGCGCTCCTTGTCGCCGCTGGCGCGGGTGTCGAGGATGAGGTCGGGCTGCAGGGCCGCGACGCTCTCCATGTCGACCTCCATCGTGCCGAGCATCTTCGGCGGCGTGGTGTAGCGCTTGTCGGCGGGGATCCACGGCGGGACGCCGTCCCCGCCGACGGGCAGCCAGTCGGCGGCGCCGACCGGTTGCACTCCCAGGCTCAGCGCCGTTTCGGCGTCGCCCCAGCCGAGCGCGACGACGCGCTGAGGACGCTCGGGAACGGTGACGTCACCGAACGCGGTCTTGATGGTGACCGGGAACTGAGCGTCGGCCGATCCGGCCGCGGGCTGCTCCCCCTCGGGACCGGCTGCGCCGCAACCGGTCAGGGCGATTCCCAGCAGGACCGTCATGATCAGTCCCAGGGTCCGCATCCAGCGCATCTCCACACCTCACTCGTACTTAGGTGCGCCTAACTTAACCAACCCTCTGTGCGGCGTCCAGGGCGGGCCCTACCGAGCGTCACCGACCTTCGTCACATTCGTCCGAACTGGACGGCCGACGAACTGGATAGCCGGGGGCATGAGCAACTTCACGCGCGCTCGCGCGTTGAGCTTCACGACGGTCGGGAGCTGCGGAAGGACGCGAGATGGACAGGCTCAACGGCAAGCGCGTGCTCGTCACGGGCGGAGCGTCGGGGATCGGGCGGGCAAGCGTGCTGCGGCTGCTCGACGAGGGTGCCCGGGTGCTCACCACCGACATCGACGAAGCCGGGCTGAAGGAGACCGCCCGGCTCGCCGCCGAGGCCGGGACCTGCGACCGGCTGGGCACGCTGCCGCTGGACATCGCCGCCGAGGACGCCGTGGACTTCACCGTCCCCGCCTGCGCCGAGCAGCTCGGCGGGCTGGACGTGCTGGTCAACGCGGCCGGAACGCTGCACGCGGCGCGCACGCACGAGTGCTCGCTGGAGCTGTGGAACCGGATCCTGGCCGTCAACCTCACCGGCACGTTCCTGGTCACCCGAGCCGCGTTACCGGCGCTGCTGGCCACCGGCAACGGCGTGGTGATCAACTTCAGCTCGACGTCGGCGAACTTCGCCCACCCGTACATGGCGGCCTACGCGGCCAGCAAGGGCGGCATCCAGTCCTTCACCCACGCCATCGCCCTGGAGTACGCCAAGCAGGGCCTGCGCGCGGTGTCGCTGGTGCCGGGCGGGATCCGCAGCGGCATCACCGAGACCACCGCCGACAAGCTGCCCGCCGACACCGACTGGGACCTGTTCACCAAGCTCTCCCCCGCCCTGGGCAGCGGCTTCGCCCCGCCGGAGCACGTCGCGGGCGTGGTGGCGATGCTGGCCTCCGACGACGGTGCCTTCATCACCGGCACCGAGATCCGCGTCGACGGCGGCACCCACCAGTAGGCGACCAACCCGTTAGACTCGATCTCGAGCCGGTCGCCACGTGTGGCCGTGAGGGAATCCGGTCGGAAGCCGGAGCTGACGCGCAGCGGTAGGGGTGACGGGCGAACCCGAGCCACTGGATCACGGATCCGGGAAGGCGGTTCGCCCGGCGGAGCCCGAGCCCGAAGACCTGCCGGCTCCCCGGAGCCGCACCCGGTTCCGGGAATCGGCCGACCGGGTCTCGCGCATGGGCCCGGGGTGAGGATTTCCGCACGACGTGTTCCGACTCTGGACGCGCACGAGCTCGATGCTGCTCTGCGCCGCCGCTCTCGCCGCCTGCTCCGCACCTGCCACGGAGTCCGCTCCGCCGCGGGTGACCATCCCCAACTGCGACACCGAGGTCGCGGTGTCCGAGCCGCCGAAGCGGGCGGTGAGCCTGAACCAGTCGACCACCGAGATCATGCTCTCGCTCGGCCTGGCCGACCGGATGGTGGGCACCGCGACCTGGACCGACCCGGTCGACCCGGCGCTGGCCGCCGACAACGCCCGGGTGCCCAGGCTCTCCGACAACAACCCGTCGTTCGAGTCGGTGCTGGCCACCGAACCGGACGCGGTGCTGGGCGCCTACCGGGCGGTGTTCACCGACGAGGGCGTGGCCTCCCGCGAGCGCTTCGCCGAGCTCGGCGTTCCGACCTACCTCTCGCCCTCCAACTGCCTGCCGGAGGAGGCGCCGCTGGGCGAGCCGGTCGAGCTCGACGACATCTACCGCGAGGTCCGCGAGATCGCGGCGATCTTCGACGTCACCGATCGGGGCGAGGCGCTGGTGGCGCAGCTGCAGCAGCGGGTGGCCGCCGCGCGGGCGAAAGCCGTTCCCGCGCAGGACACTTCGGTGCTGTTCTGGTTCGCCCGCACCGAATCCCCCTACGTGGCGGGCTCCACCGGTTCACCGGCGATCATGACCCGCGCCCTGGGGGTGCGCAACGCCTACGACGACGTGACCTCGATGTGGCCGCAGGTGTCGTGGGAGGACGTGCTCGCCCGCGACCCCGACCTGCTGGTGCTGGGCGATCTCACCCGCGACGGCGAAGGCGATTCCCTCGCGGCAAAGCAGGAGTTCCTGCGCACCGACCCGGCCATGTCGCGGCTGCCCGCGGTGGCCGCCGGCGACTGGATGCCGATGACCGGCACCGAGATGAACATCAGCCTGCGCACCATCACCGGCATCGAGCGGCTGGCCGACCGGCTCGCCGAGCTGGAGCGCAGGTGAGGACCGGACGGGTGCGCGCTCCGCTGATCGTGCTGGCCGGGATCCCGGCGCTGCTGCTGTCGATCGCGGTGGCGGTCACCCTCGGCCCGGCTCCCCTCTCGGTCACCGACGTGGCCGGGGTCGTGGGCGCGCGGCTCGGTCTCGGCGAGACCGACGTCTCGCGGATCGGGCAGGGCATCGTGTGGCAGCTGCGATTACCCCGCGCGGTGCTGGCCGCGATCTGCGGCGCCGGTCTCGGGATGTGCGGGGCGGTGCTCCAGTCGTTGCTGCGCAACCCGCTGGCCGACCCGTTCCTGCTGGGCGTGTCGGCCGGAGCCTCGACCGGCGCGGTGCTGGTGGTGATCCTCGGGCTCGGCGCGGGCGCGATCGGGCTCACCGCCGGCGCCTTCGCCGGGGCGCTGGTGGCGTTCGCGCTGGTGCTGACCCTCGGCTCGCTGGCGGGCGGCACCACCACGCACCTGGTGCTGGCGGGAGTGGCCGGGACGCAGCTGTTCTCGGCGCTCACCTCGTTCGTGGTGATCACCTCCGCCGACGCCGAGCAGACCCGGGGAGTGCTGTTCTGGCTGCTGGGTTCGCTGTCCGGCGCGCGCTGGAACGACGTCGCCGTCTCGGGCGCCGTGTGCGCGGTGTGCCTGCTGGTGTGCCTGGCGCGCGCAGGTGCGCTGGACGCCTTCGCGCTGGGCCACGACACGGCGGCCGCGCTGGGCGTCAACGTCGCCCGCTTGCGGATCGTGCTGCTGGTGGTCACCGCCCTGCTGGCCGCCACGCTGGTGGCCGCGGCCGGGGCGATCGGGTTCGTCGGCCTGGTCCTGCCGCAGGCCGCCAAGCTCGTCGTGGGACCGCGCCACCGCGCGTTGCTGCCGGTCACGGCCGTGCTGGGCGCGATCCTGCTGGTGTGGGTCGACGTGCTCGCGACGACCGTCGCCGCGCCGCAGGAGGTTCCGGTCGGGGTGATGACCGCGCTGGTCGGCGTCCCGGCGTTCGCGATCCTGCTCGCCCGGCGCGGCCGAACCTCGTGACCATCCCGCGCGACTTCACCCTCTTCCCCTAGGCTGCGGTTGATGGAGGCGAACAGAGTGCGATGGGGCGTGCTCGGCTGCTCCGCGATCGCCGAGCGGCGGGCCCTTCCCGCGCTGCACGACACCGACGGATCCGAGATCACCGGCGTGGCCAGTCGCACCGCGGCCCGCGCAGAGCGCTTCGCCGCCGAGCACGGCGGCACCGCGATGACCTACGAGCAGCTGATCGACTCCCACGACGTGGACGCGATCTACCTGTCGCTGCCGAACTCGCTGCACTTCGACTGGACGAAGCGCGCGCTGCACGCCGGGAAGCACGTGCTGTGCGAGAAGCCGATGACGGTCTCGGCCGAACGCACCGACGAGCTGGTGGCGCTGGCCGCCGAGCGCGGCTTGGTGCTGCGGGAGAACTTCGCGTTCCTGCACCACCCGCAGCACGACGTGGTGCGCGAGCTCGTCGCGCGCGGACGCCTGGGCCGCCTGCGCACCTTCAGCTCGGCGTTCGGCATCCCGTCGCCGAAGCCCGGCGACATCCGCTACGACCCCGCGCTGGGTGCCGGGAGCCTGCTCGACGTCGGCGTGTACCCGATCCGGGCGGCGCAGCTGATGCTCGGCGACGGGCTCACCGTCGCGGGTGCGACGCTGCGGGTGGATTCCGAGACCGGTGTGGACATGGCCGGGCACGCGCTGCTGGTGTCGGAGAACGGCGTGTTCGCCGACCTGGAGTTCGGTTTCCAGCACAGCTACCGCTCGCGCTACGCGCTGTGGGGCGACGCGGCCCGGCTGAGCCTGGAGCGCGCGTTCACCCCTCCCGCCGAGCACCGGCCGCTGCTGCGCCTGGACGAGCAGGACCACGCCGAGGAGTTCGTGCTCGACGCCTCGCACCAGTTCCGCGATTCGCTGGCGTCGTTCGCCGCCGCCGTCCGCGACGGGCGCTCGGCGGAGGACGAGCGGCCGTGGTTGCGGGCCGCGCGCGAGACGGCGCGGCTGGTCGAGGCCGTGCAGGGCGTGGCGGTGCGGGTCAAGCAGCGGGGCGCGATTCCGTCCTGAATGGACCGAAAAATCGCCCAAAGCGTGTGAACCTCACGCCCTTTCGCGGCGTGAGTGGTTGAACCGGTCACGTAGCTACAACTGTCCTGGGCACGACCTCGACACCTCGGGAGACCCCTGCTTACGGTTCGTCCCCACCGTGTCACCTTGGCCGCTCTAGGAGGATGGACAGTGCCTCGTACCGGGCTGCTGCGGACCAAGTCCGTGGAGCAATCGCGCGCCGACACCGATGAACCGGACACCCGGCTGCGCAAGAACCTGTCTGCTTTCGACCTCGTGATGTTCGGTGTGGCCGTCACCATCGGCGCCGGCATCTTCACCATGACCGCTCGGACCGCCGGGAACATCGCCGGTCCCGGTGTGGCTCTGTCGTTCGTGATCTCGGCGGTCGCGTGCGGGCTCGCCGCGCTGTGCTACGCGGAGTTCGCTTCCACCGTGCCCGTCGCGGGCAGCGCCTACACCTACTCGTACGCGACCTTCGGCGAGTTCGTCGCCTGGATCCTCGGGTGGGACCTGCTGCTGGAACTGGCGCTGGGCTCCGCCGTGGTCGCCAAGGGCTGGTCGGAGTACCTGCAGGAAGCCCTCCGCCTGCTGGGAATCCAGGCGAAGACCACGGTGCCGCTGGCCGGCTTCGACTTCGACTGGGGCGCGGTGGTGCTCACCCTCGCGCTCACCGTCGTCCTGGCCGTGGGCATCAAGCTCTCCGCACGGGTCACGCAGGTCATCACGCTGGTCAAGATCGCCGTCGTGCTGCTGGTGATCTTCGCCGGGCTGCGCTGGATCGACACCGCGAACTACCGCCCGTTCATCCCGGAGCCCACCGGCGGCGGTTCCGGTGGTGGCGGACTGGATCAGTCGCTGTTCTCGCTGGTCCTGGGCGGCTCGACGAGCAACTTCGGCGTGTTCGGCATCTTCGCCGGTGCGGCCATCGTCTTCTTCGCCTTCATCGGGTTCGACGTCGTGGCCACCACCGCCGAGGAGACCCGCAACCCGCAGCGCGACATGCCGCGCGGCATCATGGGCTCGCTGGCCATCGTGACCGTGCTCTACGTCGCCGTGGCCCTGGTCGTGACCGGCATGGTGTCCTACAAGGAGCTGGCCACCAAGCCCGACGGGACCAAGGCCACCCTCGCCACCGCGTTCACCCACCACGGGCAGACCTGGACGGCGAGCTTCATCATCATCGGCGCGCTGGCCGGTCTGACCACCGTGGTCATGGTGCTGATGCTGGGTCAGATCCGCGTGCTGTTCGCGATGGCCCGCGACGGTCTGATCCCGCGCGCGCTCGCCAAGACCGCTCCGGCGACGGGCACGCCGGTGCGCGCCACCGTCCTGGTCGGCATCTTCGTCGTGATCGCCTCCGGCTTCTTCCCGGCGAGCAAGCTGGAGGAGATGGTCAACGTCGGCACGCTGGCGGCCTTCATCATGGTCTCGGTGGGCGTGGTCATCCTGCGCAGGACCAGGCCCGATCTGCCGCGTTCCTTCCGCACTCCGATGGTGCCGCTGGTGCCGGCCCTCGCGGTGCTGGCGTGCCTGTGGGTGATGGTCAACCTGACGGCGATGACCTGGGTCCGGTTCCTGATCTGGATGGCCGTGGGCCTGGTTCTCTACTTCGCCTACGGCTACCGGAAGTCCCGGATGGCCGAGGCGGAGCGGGAGCCGGCCGCGGAGATCGCCGAGTAGCGCTAACGGCAGCGGGCGCCCTCATCGCGGTGGGGGCGCCCGCTCGCGTTCGGCCGGTGGTCGCTCGGACGGCGAACCTCCGCTTGATACCTTGGTTAAGTCATCCGACTTAACCCGAGGAGCTGCATCGTGCCCACGCGTTCCGCCGGTTTCGGCACCCCGAGCAGTGAGCGGTGGCGGATGCGCAGGCTCAACGAGCCGAGCCCGCTGTGGGGTTCCAACGGCCTCACCTTCGGCCCCGACGGGCGGCTGTACGTCGCGCAGTTCCTGGCCGGGCAGATCAGCGCCGTCGACGTCACCACCGGTGCGGTGGAGGTCGTCGTCCCGCCGGACGGGCCCGTGCAGGGGCCCGACGACCTGGCCTTCGGCGCCGACGGGTCGATGTACATCGCCGACATCACCCCGCAGCGGGTGTGGCGGCGTTCGCCGGACGGCGAGTTCACGCCGCTGTCGGAGGAGATCCTGGTGCCCAACGGCATCACCTGCGTCGGCGATCGACTGTTCGTCAACGAGATGCGCCCCGGGGGGCGGGTCGTGGAGCTGCTGCCCGACTCGGGCGAGACGATCGTGCTGGCCGAGGGGCTGGCGATGGGCAACGCGATGCAGCAGGGCCCGGACGGCTCGCTGTACTACCCGCACATGATGACCGGGCAGGTCTGGCGCGTCTCCCCCGACGGCGGTGCGCCGCAGGAGGTCGCCGACGACGTGCACGAGCCGGTCGCGGTGCGCTTCGACCACGACGGCGCGCTGATCGTGCTCTCGCGGGGCGTCGAGGGGATCGTGACCCGCATCGACCCCGACACCGGGCGGCGCGGCATCATCGAGACCGGTGTGGCCGGGATGGACAACGCGGCGTTCGACCGGGAGAACCGGATGCTGGTGTCGAGCTTCGGCAGCGGCGGCGTCACCCAGGTCGACGCCCTGGGCACCCGAACCGTCGTCGGTCGCGGCCTGCACGGCCCGTTCGGGGTGACCGCCGACGAGGCCGGACGGGTCTACGCGGGCGACCACTTCCGCCTGGCCGACGGGGATCTGGTGACCGGTGACCTGATCCAGCCCGTCACCGGCGGCGCGCATCACGGCGTCGCCGCGGCCGGCGGGCTCGTGCACGTCACGTCGATGCACGGCGACGTCCGCACCTTCGACCCCGCGACCCGCGAGGTCCGGCTGCGCGCCAAGGGACTCTCCGAGCCGACGGGCATCGCCGCGACCGACGACGGGCTGCTCGTGGCCGAGTCCGGCGCGGGCCGCGTGATCCACCTCGACGCCGACGACGCGCTCACCGTCGTCGCCGAACTCCCCCACCCCGTCGACATCGCCGTCGACGCGGACGGCCACCGCTACGCCTCCGACGACGCCCTGGGCGCGGTGGTCCGCCTGGACGACGCCGAGTCCATCGTGGATGGACTCGACCAGCCCCAAGGCATCGCCCTCCTCCACGACACCCTCTACGTCGTCGAGGTCGGCACCCGAACCCTCCTCGCCATCACCCTCACCACCGGCGCCACTCGCCCTGAAGCCACGTCCTTACCCGTCGGCCTACCCCCGGGAGTGCACCGCGAAGACCCCAACCCCACCCTCTTCCCACCAGCCCGCCCCCGACCGTTCGCGGGCCTGGCCACCACCCCGGACGGCAACCTCCTCCTCGCCGCAAACGGAGAAGGCACCGTCCAGCTCCTCACCCCGCGCTGACCCACCCGAACTGCCCCACCCCGCCCCTGGGCTCCGAAGGGCCGCGACGTCACCAGGGGGCAGTTTTAGCCATAACTGTCCGGACAAAACGGACATTGATCATGGGTGATTATGGCTAAAACTGTCCGCTGGTGAGCAACGCACCCTTCAGGAGGGTCACAGTGGAGGGTGGGCGTCCGCTCGTCCAGGATGCTTGAGCGGGGGCGTTGTCTCGTTATCGAGGGGGAATCGGCGGGATGTCTGAGCACGACGTTTACATCGCCGGGGCTTCGGAGGAGCTGAGGCCGCTTCTGGAGCAGGTGCGGACTCAGCTCGCGGGCGCGCTTCCGGAGGCGGAGGAGGTCGTGAAGTACAACATGCCCGGGTTCGAGGTGGGCGGTTCGATCGTTGCCGGTTACGCCGCTTTCAGCTGGCAGTGCGGGCTCTACCTCTCGCCCGGCGCCATCACGGCGCTGGCCGATGACATCGCCGCCGCCGGTCTCAAGGCCAGCAAGACCGGGGTCACCTTCTCGCCGCGCAAGCCCATCCCGGACGCGCTCGTTCGAAGCCTCGCCGAGGCGTCTCGCGACGACCTCGGACTCTGAACGTTCCCGAGAACGAACTACTTGTCGAAGCGTCCTGCCTTGAGCGCGCCGAGGAAGGCGCTCCACTGCGAGCTCGTCGTCGTGAAGTAGCCCGCGGCCCGGTCCTTGGTGTCGCGGACCGCAGCCCCGGAGTGCGCGGCGCGGCCGACCTCGACGCAGTTGTCGGCCCCCTGGCTGAAGCTCGACTTGCGCCAGTTCGACGCGGGCGAGGTCGGGGCCATGATCACCACTCCGTTAGGTCAGCTCCTTGATCCTGCGATCGAGCATCTTCACGGTCACCCGGTCGGATGCTGCGACCATGCGCAGGCTATCGAAAGCCGTCACGTAGCGGATCGTCCAGACGGGAGCGAACTTCCCCACATGGTTCCCGATCCTGCTCAGAAAACTACTTGTCGAAGCGACCCGCCTTGAGAGCGGTGAGGAAGGTGCCCCACTGCGAGCTCGTCGTCGTGAAGTAGCCCGCGGTCCGATCCTTGGTGTCGCGGACCGCTGCGCCAGCGTCCGGGAGGCGACCGACCTCGACGCAGTTCTGCGCCCCCTGACTACGGCTGGTCTTGCGCCAACCCGTGACCGGCTGAGTCGGGGGCATGGTCACCACTCCACTAAGTCAGTTCTTTGATCCTCCGATCCAGCATCTTGACCGTGGCCCGGTCGGACGCTGAAACCATCCGAAGGCTATCGAACGCCTTCACGTATCGGTCCGTATGGGCGGGCTTGTCGAGGTAATCACCGCTCGTGAGCGCTTCGGTGTAAACGAAGGTCGCCGACGGCTCATCCAAGTGCAACAACGTCCAGGAAGACCCCAAAGCGACGTGTTCCCCCACGTCGAACGGGAGCACCTGCACAGTGATGTTCGGGCGTGCCGCCATCTTCCGCAGGTGCTGGAGCTGATCGCGCAGAACCCCTGCGCCGCCCACTTGCCGATGGAGTGCGGCCTCGCCGATCACGCACCAGAGCTGCGGCGCGCCTTCACCGAGCATTCGATCAGCACGGCGCACTCGCTCACCGACGGCCGGTTCGACGTCCTGGGATTCGTCCAGCGGATTGGACAGCGCGGCCCGAGCAGTGTGCTCCGTTTGCAGGACGGGCGGAATCACTTCCGGGTCGTAGTACTTGATCTCCACCGCCGCGCCTTCCAGGGCGACGTAGGTGGCTGCCCAGTCGGGGACTCTGGCCGGTTGGTCCCGGCGGCGGGCTTCCTTCGCCAACGCGCGGAGGCGGTCGGCTTCCTCCTGGTCCTCGCTGCCGAAGAGGCGGAGGAGTTCGTTGACCTCGGCGGCGGAGACCGTGAGGTTGCCGGACTCGACCTTCTGCAGCTTTCCGACGTACCAGTCCAGGGTTTCGTTGATCTCCTTGGACTTCACGCCGGAGCGCTCGCGCATCGCGCGCAGCATCAACCCGACCTGGACTCGCCGGACCGCCGGCCACGTCTTCGACATGGATCAGGATCTTGCACCAAGACGATTCACGCGATCAAGCAAGTCAGCCTTTTGGGTAATCGCGGATTGCAATTGCAGTTCGCTACCTTGCATCCCACTTGATCACGAACCGAGAGGACTGGGGATGCACACCGAGCAGGCGCAGCGCCACTTCTGGCTTCCGGTGCCGAACGAGAACCTACCGGGCGGCGTGCGGCACGCGTTCCGCGGTGCCCGCTGGGACGGGCTCGCCTCGGCCGAGACCGTGTGCGGCGAGCCCGTCGCGCTCGCCCAGCCCAGCGAACTGGACTGGATCTACTTCCCCACCTGCGCGGACTGCAACTCCCGCCTCAAGGGCGAGTGATCACGGGCGGGGTTCGCCGCGGTAGTAGCCGAAGGACCACAGGTTGCCCTCCGGGTCTCTGACCCCGAATTCGCGGTTGCCGTAGTCCTGGTCGGCGATGGCCCTGAAGATGTCGGCGCCCGCTGCGCGCACCTTCGCGTAGAGGGCGTCGGGATCGTCGGTCACCACGTACATGCCTGCGGTGCCGGGTTGGCGGGACCACTCCTGGTCCGGCTTGTAGGAGCCGAGCATGATTCCGCCGCCTTCGGGCCAGTCGAGCTGGGCGTGGGCGACCTGATCTCCGTCGGCGTACGCGGCGGTCTTGATGAAACCGAGCGTGTTCACCAGGAAATCGATGAGTGCGGGTGCGTCGTGGGCTTGGAGCGTGGCCCACACCGTGGGGGCGGGCCTGGTGTTCGTCGTCGTCATACCGGGAATTCTTCCGCCGGTTGACCGGCCCCGGCTTGGATGTTTCGGAGCTCCGCCCCGATCCAGCGACTCGGGCTCGTTCCCGCGTACTGGCGGAAGTCGCGGACCAGGTGCGAGTGGTCGTAGTAGCCGCACGCCTGCGCCACCGCCGACAGCTCCGGGGCGACGTCGTCGCGGACGGCGCGGGCGATGCGCTGGCGGGCGTGCTCGAAGCGCATCAGCCGGGACACGGCCTTGGGCGACATCCCGAGCTCGGCGCGGAACAGCGTCGTCAGCTGCCGTTCGCCGAGGTGGACGTGCCGGGCCAGGGCGCTCATCGACCCGGTTCCGCGATGCCAGGCGATCCACTTCCACGCCTCGGCCACCTCCGGCCGAGGCTCCGAGCGCACCTCGGAAGCCGCCGACCGCAGGTGCTCGGCCAGCGCCGCGAAGCGCTCCGGCCAGCTCGGGAGCTCGGCGAGCCGCTGACGCAGGTCCTCGACGCCGGACCCGAGCACGTCCTGCGCGTCGACGGCACGTTCGGCCAGCTCACCGGCGGGAACGCCGAACATCCGGCGCAGCGCCAGCGGCCGGACCGCGAGCTGGATGCCGCTCTGCGCGCGCGGCTGGGCGATGTAGGCGGGGCTGGTGTGCAGGCCGCCCAGAACCAGGTGCGCCGTCTCGGCGTCCTCCCCGGTGGGACGGAACCCCGAGATCACCGGTTCGTCGAAGGTCAGCACCACCGTCAGGGCGGGTGAGGGCAGACCGAGGTGCTGCACCGGGCGTTCGAGCCGCGACGTGTAGCCGACCGCGGACACGACGGCGCCGGGCAGCATCCGGCCGCCCTCGACGAAGCGCCACTCCCCCGCGTCCACGTCCCCCATCATCCACCCGGCACCGACGATCAGTCGGTTTCCGGGAGCTCCTCGGCGAAGCGCTCGTCGAGGCTGCGGCCCTCGCGCTCCTCGCGCGGGGTCGGCCGCTCCCGCGCGGTCGCCGACCACCCCTCGGGTGGTTCGACGCCGCGCTCCAGCGGATCGGTGCCGAGCTCGTCCTCGTCGAGGTCCTCCGCCGACTGCAGGTTCGCCGGATCTTCGAGCTCCTGCGGGTCGGGTTCGGTCTCGTTCGGGGTCGGCGTGGTCTCGGACATGCTCACCCTCCTTCGCGGACGAGGCGTTGGCCGACGGTGTCGAGGAGTTCGGTCCAGGACTTCTCGAACTTCTCCACGCCCTCGGTCTCCAGGGCCTTGAACACGTCGTCGAGGTCGATGCCCGCCGCGGCGAGGTCGTCGAAGACCTGCTGCGACTCGGCGGCGGTGCCGGTGACCAGGTCACCGCGCACGTCGGCGTGATCGGCCGTGGCCTGCAGCGTCGACTCCGGCATCGTGTTGACCGTGTTCGGCGCCGCCAGCTCGTCGACGTAGCGGGTGTCGGAGTAGGACTTGTCCTTGACCCCGGTCGAGGCCCACAGCGGACGCTGCGCCCGAGCACCCTGCGCCTGGAGCGCGTTCCACCGCTCGGTCGAGAAGACCTCCTGGTAGGCGGCGTAGGCCAGGCGGGCGTTGGCGATCGCGGCCTTGCCCCGCAGCGGGTGGCCCTCCCGCATCGCGTCGAGCCGCTTGTCGATCTCGGTGTCCACGCGGGACACGAAGAACGACGCCACCGACTCGATGCTCGACAGGTCGTGACCGTTGGCCTCGGCCAGCTCCAGACCCGCCAGGTAGGCGTCCATGACCTGCCGGTACCGCTCGACGGAGAAGATCAGCGTCACGTTCACGCTGATGCCCTCACCGATCACCTTCGTGATCGCAGGCAGGCCCGCCAGCGTCGCCGGGATCTTGACCATCAGGTTCGGCCGGTCCACGGCCTTCCACAGGTCGATCGCCTCGGCCACCGTCTTGTCGGTGTCGTGCGCCAGCCGCGGGTCGACCTCCAGCGACACCCGGCCGTCCACACCACCGGTGGACTCGTGGACCGGGCGGAAGATGTCGGCCGCGTCGCGCACGTCGTCGGTGGTGATCGTGCGCACCGCCTGATCGGTGCTCACCCCCGCCTTCGCCAGCTCGGCGACCTGCTCGTCGTACTCGGGCTCCTTCGACACCGCACCGGCGAAGATCGTCGGATTGCTCGTCGCCCCGACCAGGTGGTACTCGGCGATCAGGTCGTCGAAACCCCCGGACCGGATCCGGTTGCGGGACAGGTCGTCCAACCAGATCGACACACCGATGTCGCTGAGCGCCTTCAGATTCGCGTTCGCCACGAGGTGTCCTCCAATCCCGTGCGCGGCTCCCCCTCGCCTACCCGGTCGGCAGCGATCCCATGCATCCTCAGAGCCGCACGTCCGCCCCTCGGAGCACCGATTCCGCCTCCTGGAACGACATCGCGGGCGGTGGTGTCCGCGGGGAGACGCGGGTGAGCTCGCGGTGCGCGCGGACCAGCCCGGCGAAGTCCCTCGGGTACGCCTGCGGATCCGCGCCCAGCACCGTCCCGAACCGCCGCGCGCGGCCGACCAGGTCCTGCCAGGTCTGCATCGGGGCCAGCCCGATCGATTCGGTGCCGTGGGAGAACAGCATCATCCGGATCTCGTCGTAGTCGACCGCGTCCAGGTGCTCGCGCAGCGCCTCGGGTGAGTGGCCCGCGTTGAACGCCAGCCAGAACGGCACGGACCCGGTCCGCAACGCCCAATGCGGCTCCATCAGCAGGAACGTCTCCACCAGCAACCGGTCCGCGGGCAGCCCGTGCGCGGCGAACCAGTCGCGGTGCAGCGCCGCCACCGCCGGACTCAGGTCCTCCGGATGGCCGAACCGCAGTCTGCGCAGCGAGAAACCGAGCGCGTCGAGGTCGTCGAGCAGCTGCGGCTCGAAACCCCACTCGGCCTCCGGGGAGCGCTCGTCCGAGGTCGGCGGGCTCCACGACCGGTGCTCGGAACCGTAGCGGCGCAAGAACTCCCGGACTCGCTGACCGCCGGTGAAGTACTCCTGCTCGTCGGCGCCGCCGAGCGCGCCGAACTGGAAGACGTGCCGGTCGTCGATGCGGGTCACCGGCCAGTTCAGCCCGCACTCGGCGCTGACCACGACGCCGTCCGGCGCCAGGTGCTCGCGCACGAACCGCCGGTAGGCCACCGGGAGCCGGCGCCACTTGACGCGGAAGTAGGACATCCCGGCGATCATCAGCCGGTCCTGGTTGGGGTCGTGCATGTGGTGCAGCACCAGTTCCGGGTTGGTGCGCAGCAGTTCCCACCCCGGCCTTCGACCGGCCTCCAGCTCGGCGGACGGGTCGTCGCGATCCACACCTCCGCGCCGCACCGGGATCAGCAGCGTCTGCGGCAACCACGGCGCGTCCAGCGCGGCCGCCAGGTGCATCAGGGCGCCGTTGGAGGAGCCGATGAAGATCACCGGGTAGCGGCGACGCGGGTAGTGGTCGACCACCCACTCCGCGAGGTCGTCGGCGTCGATGTCGGCGAGTCGATCCGGCGGCACGGCCTCGCTGACCCCGCTGGCCGCGTACACCCGGTCGGCGAGCGACGGCGGGAGGCGGTTGACCGCGCCCAGCAGCGCGGAGATCGCCGGCACCGCCGAACGCGGCGTCGCACCGAGAGCAGGCGCGTCCTGCCCGGCCAGGCAGGCCGACAGGGCCCGCAGCATGCCGGTGGCCGAGTCGAACGAGGCCACCGCGCGACCGGCGCGCATCACGCGGCCCGGTAGCGCAGGACCGCGCCGATGCCGCCGGTCAGGTCGACGGTGTCGGATTCGGTGATCACCAGGTCGGCGTCGGTGCCGGCCAGAGCGCGGACGACGGCGGCGCTGGCCGGGGCGTCGCCGATGATCTCGCCGCCGGAGTCGGTCAGGGTGCGTTCGTCGGCGGCGAGCTCGGTGGGGCCGGAGCCGACGTGCAGGTCGCCCGCGTGGTCGTCGGCCGTCCACAGCAGGGTGCGGACCTGACCCCGGCGCAGCGCCTCCACCGTGTCCTGCCAGCCCTCGACGGCGCGCTCACCGCGCCCGGCCTCGCGGCGGAACTCCTCGACGACGTCGGCGATCTGGGACTCGTGGACGCGGCGCGTCACCTCCCTGCGCAGCTGCTCCGCCGAGGCGGTGCGGGAGTCGGGTTCGATCACCAGGCCCTGATCGCCCACCAGTTCGCGCACCAGAGCGCGCTGCTGGTCCTCACCGGTGAGCACGATCGCCTGGGCGCCGATCTTGCTCGCGCGTTCGACGATCTCCCCGGCCGCGGCCTCGGCGTTGCGCTTCCAGCGCTCCTCCACCGCCATGTGGAACCGCTGGTGGTTCTCCTCGTCGCCCGCTCGGGTCTTGTGCACCGGGTGCTGCTCGCCGTCGACGCGGACCGACTCGACCTGACCGGGCCCGCGCACCAGCGAGAGATCCGCGCCCGCGCGGTCGACGTCCGCGATCACGAACGGCACCGTCGTCATGCATCGACGCAGGTAGGGCATGAGGTGCGGGATCGGGCCGACGTGGGCCTGGTCCTCGGTCGGCAGGTCGGTGGGCGGTTCGGGCAGTTCGTCCTGCAGCACCACCTGGTCGCCACGGGCGATGAGCACCTGGCCGCGTTGGCCGGTCTGGGCTCGGTGCTCGCGCACGTGATCCTCGATCGCGTGCAGCGCCGTCTCGTCGGCGCCCTGCTCCTGGAGTCGCTCGCGGACCGCCCGCCAGCGCAGCTCGATCGCCTTCGCCGCGTCCTCGGCGTCACCCGAGGTGTCCAGGTAGGCGGTCACGAACGGGCCCGGCCGCTCGTAGACGTGCTGCAGAGATCCGATCTCCACGGCTGCATCACCTGTGTTTCCGCTCGGAGACTCACCTCCGCCGCGCGGAGGCCGTGCCCTCGACGTTCCCAGGTGAGGAGGCCGGTTAAACCAGGCGGCCGACGGCGGCGTAGGCGTTGGCGCGGGCGATCTCGTCGTCGCTCGGGGGCCGGTCCGCGTGCCAGGACGGCGTGGGGACCAGGCCGGGCGGGAGGAGCTCGTAGCCGTCGAGCAGCTCGGCGATCTCGTGCGGCGGGCGCCAGCGCACCGGGGTCGGTGTGCGCGCCATGACCTCCTCGGCCGCCACGACCTGCTCGTCGGTGGCGGCGAGCTGCGAGATGTGGGTGACGGCGAGGTAGCTGCCCGGCGCGCACGCGTCGCGGTAGGTGGCGGTCAGGGCGGTGGCCTCGGCCTGGTCGGGCACGAACGGCAGGATCGCCACCGCCAGGATCGCCACCGGCCGGTCGAAGTCGATCTTGGCGACGCCGTGGGCGCGCAGCACCGACTCCGGGTCGCGGATGTCGGCTTCGTCGATGGTGACCATCGGGTTCTCGCCCAGCAGCGCTCGGGCGTGGGCGACGGCGACCGGTTCGTGGTCGACGTAGGCGATGCGGGCCTGCGGGTTGTGCCGGTGGGCGATCTCGTGGACGTTGCCGACGGTCGGGATGCCCGAGCCCAGGTCGAGGAACTGGTCGATGCCCTGCTGCACCAGGTGGCTCACCGCGCGGCGCAGGAACGCCCGGTTGGCGACCGCGTAGTCGCGGGCGTACGGCATCGCCCGCAGCCCGGCCTCCGCGGCCTCGCGGTCGACGGCGAAGTTCGTCGAACCGCCCAGGTAGTAGTCGTACATCCGCGCCGAGTTCGGGCGCTCTACGTCGACCTCACCACCCGTCCGCTCCGGCTCCGGCAGCACCAACGCGCCCTCCTCCGCTCGCCAACGCGACCTTCCCACCCTAACGAGCAGGCCCGGCGCTCCGATGCGGCCATCCGCGTACGTCACCAGCCGACAGTTTTTCCTCGAACTGTCCGGACAAAACGGACGTTGATCATGGGTGATTCGAGGAAAAACTGCCCCCCGCCAACCACCACTGTCACGTTCGCCGTTGGCACTGGGCCGTTTTAGCCATAACTGCGGTGCGGTGGAGGGTTCTCGATCTTGGTTGATCTTGGCTAGAACTGCGTTCTCTCCGGAAACCCTTCCTCGGGTAGCGACTTCATTGAGGCGTCCTCGCGGATCAGGGCAGGCGGGTGGTCGCGGATCAGGTCGGGTGGGGGTGGTCGCAGCAGAGGCGGTGGGTCCACTCGGGTTCGTGCCACCAGTAGGTGGGGTTGGTTTCTCGGGCGGCAGGTCCGGTGTGGGTGATGGGGGCGGTCGGAACTGCGCCGTCGATCGGTGCGGCGCCACTCGGGGCGCCGCCGGTCGGGGCGCCGCCGGTCGGGGCGCCGTCGGTCGGGGCGCCGTCGGCGGAAGGTGCGGGGCCGGATGCGGATCCGGTGTCAGTGGCGGGCCTGGTGTTGGGGGCGGTCGAAGTTTCGAAGGGGGCGAGGAGGGTGTTCGGGGTGTGGGGGATGGCGCCTCGGTAGGTGGTGTGGACCGCAGCCGCTGCTGCGATGTCGGTGAGCGGGTCGCCTTCGACCAGGATCAGGTCCGCGTAGGCACCTGGGCGGATTTCGCCGAGTTCGCCCTGCAGACCGAGCCAGCGGGCGGGGTTGCGGGTGGCCGTGGTGAGGGCTTCGTGCGGGGTGAAGCCGTGGGCGACCATCGCGCGCAGGTTCATGTGCAGCGAGACCGCGATGTTGTCCAGCGGCGAGTCGGTTCCGGCGATGACGAACCCGCCGCCGCGGTGGATGCGCAGCAGCATGTCGACCTGACCGGCCAGCTGCGCCCGGTCGACGTCGCCGTCCGGGCCGGCCGCGTCCTCGACCTCGCCGAGCAGCCGCTGGTACTCCCACGGCGGGAACAGCACCCGCGTGCGCCGGTCGTCGACCAGCGACCGGTCCGAGGCGTACAGCGCGGACGAGGTGAACAGCGTCGGCGTGATCGACATGCCGCTGGCCAGGAACAACTCCACCGCGTCGGCGTAGGAGCGGCCGAGCTCGTCGCAGGTGTGCGAGTAGCCGAGGCGGTTGGTGGCGCCGGTGTGCTCCATCCCGTCCATGCCGAGGTTCGCCGCCGGGTAGACGTAGTGCGAGCTCAGCGGCCGACCCTCCGCGTGCGCCCGCGCGACCGCCGACCGCTGCAGGTGAACCGGCAACCGCACGTAGGTCTTCACCAGGTCGTAGTCCAATGTGGACGCTCGTCGCATCTCCAGCTCCAGCTGCCGCTCGCTGAGCGTCGGGCGCATGAAGTTGTAGTAGATGCGGCCGCCGTCGATGGCCTCGCCGGTGGCGAAGTACCGCGGCCCCACCCGATCCCCGGAGCTCAGCGCCTCCCGCGTCTCCTGCATCTGGTACGCCGGATCACCGGGCGAGCGCGTCGTCGTCACGCCGTAGGCCAGCCACGCCCGCCCCTGCCGATCGCCCCACTGCCTGCCGCGCAGGTGCCAGTGCACGTGGGCGTCGATCAGCCCGGGCATCGCCGTCAGCTCGCGCGCCTCGACCTGCGCGCGCCCGTCCTGGGCGGGCAGGACCGCGGCGATCCGCTCCCCCTCCAGCACGACGTCGACGTCGCGGCGCAGTTCGGTCGCCACCCCGTCCCACAGCGCGCCGACCCGGACCACCTGGTTCTCGCTGGTGCGCGCGGGATGCCACCGCAGGTCCAGGGGGATCGCCAGCTCAGCGAGTCGGTCAACTCGGTGGTGACCTGGCGGGGCGTGCCGGTGAACGCACCGGCCGCGTCGACGGGCACGATCCACGCGGTGGACTCCACCACGAACGCCAGGTGCCGCCCGTCCGGCGACCACACCGGGCCGTCGTCGCCGCGCGTGGCCAGCGACCGGAACGGCAGCACCTCGGTGTACTCCAACGTCCCGGTGTCGACGTCGACGCGCACGATCTGGCTGGTGCCCTCGCGCACCCGCGCCGCGTAGGGCTTGACCGCCGCCAGCACCAGGGTTCGCCCGTCGGGCGAGAAGTCCGGGCGCCCGGGCTGGAACATCGGCGAGGTGACCTGCCTCGGCGCACCTCCGTCGAGGTCGGCGACCCAGGTCGCCCCGTCCTGGTCCTGGTAGGCGATCCGCTTCCCGTCCGGGGCGAACCGGGGCGTGATCGCGGCGCCTTCGACGTCGGTGATCCGCCGCTCCGCACCTGTGGCGAGCTCGTGCAGCCAGAGCTCGGCGGTCCCGGTGCGGTCGCTGCTGTAGAGCAGGAACCGGCCATCGGGCGAGAAGTCCGGGTCGGAGGCGAAGTACCCGTCGGACACGACCTTCCGGGGCTCCTGGCCGATCGGCAGCACCCACAGCGCGTTGAGCGCGCGGAACGCGATCCGCCCGCCGTCGCGGGAGCACACCGGGCTCGCGATGCCGGTGACGTTCGGTCCGCGCACGCCCGGACGCCGGCGCCGGTAGTCGCGCGAGCCCAGGACCGGAACCGCGGCGGCGAACGGAACGTCGGTGCGCCCGCCGGAGAGCACGCGCCTGCGCACCGCACCGTCGGCGGTGTAGAGCAGCTCGTCCGGGCCGGTCCAGCGCGGTGCGAACCCGAACACGTCCTCACCTTCGGTCACGGCCCGGCCGTCGACGACGAGGTCCCGACGCGTCCCGTCCAGCCGGACGTGGGCCAGTCTCCCGTCCGGCGCCACGCTCGGTCCGAACAGCTCCGCCTCGCCCTCGACCAGGGTGCTGACCTGCCCGGAGGCGATCTCGACGCGCTCGATCGCGGTCTCCCCGGCGACGTAGACCAGCGCGGACCCGTCGGGCGACCAGTTCGGCATCGACACGTCCGCCCGGTCCCGGGTGACCTGGCGGATCACGCCGGAACCGAGATCCATCGTGAAGACCTGGTACCCGCCCGCCCGATCGGAGGAGAACGCGAGAAACCTCCCGTCCGGCGAGAACTTCGGCTCCCGGTGGTCGTCGGGGCCCGCCGTCAGCTGCCGCAGCCCGGAGCCGTCGGCCGCCATCGTCCAGAGGTGGAAGTTGCCGTCGCGGTACGACTGGAACACCAGGCTCCGCCCGTCCGGGGAGAAGTCGGGCTGCGTGGCGTCCTGCAGCTCATCGGTGAGCTTGCGCGCCCGCCCTCCCCCGGCCTCCAGCAGCCAGATCGCGTTGACCAGGTCGAACGCGATCCTCCCGTCCGGGGCCACGGCCGCGCAGATGTTGGTGCCCTGCCGCAACGTCACCCCGGCCGCCTGCGCCAGGCCGATGCCGGGCGGTGCGAGAACCAGTGCCGCAGCGCCGGTTCCGGCCTGCAACGCGCGCCGCCGAGTGATCCTGAACCCTGAACTCATCGCCACACCCCGACATCCCGTCGACATCCGCGAGCCGATCGATCGTCCGGCGGCGAACTTCTCGCGCACAATCCGCCGAAGAGTCACAACCCGAGAACCCGATCGATTCCGCTGCTCCTGCTTCACGATCGGCGAGTTGCGGGCGTTTCCGCACCCTCGATCGTGTAGTGCAGTTGACGCGGAAGTGCGTCGATGTGTAGGCGTGGTCGTTTCCCACCCCCTCGAACTCGGCGAAACCCGGTCTCCGCAGCGCTCGCGCGGGCGGCCGATCCCGGCGAACCGCCGCACCTGGTGGTGCGGAGCGCTGGCCGCGGTGACGGTCCTGCTGGGCGTCGTGATCCCGTTCGCCCCCGTCACGGTCTCGGACCCGGTCGTGTCCTGGCCGCAGGCCGGGAAGTTGCCTAGTTCGACGGCGGTGCCGCTGAGCCCGCCGCGCCCGCTGTCGCTGGAGGCGACGATCCCGTGCTCCGCGCTGCGCGCCGTCGGCACCGGTGACGTCCTGCGCACCGTCCCGGCAGGCGCGGACCCGCAGGGCGGGCTCACGATCTCCGCGGGCGGCGGCCGGGTTTCGGTGCTCGCGAACGGCGTCGCGGCCTTCGCCGAGCCGATCCCGGCGGGGCCGTGCGCGTACCGCGTCGCGGCGACCGCCACGGGCCTGGAGGTCTCCCGCGGCGGCCACCGGGTGGCCCAGGTTCCCGGTGCGCAGGTGCCCGAGGTGTCGGTGCTGTCCACCGCCGCCGCGGGACTGCCGGAGTCGGCGGGCCTCGGCGTCACCCTGCACACCGACGACCGCTACAGCTCCACGCCCGCCGACCTGAAAACCGCTCTGCTGGTGGCACATCTGGCCGCGCTGGCCGCGACGCTCGTGCTCGCGGGGCGGATCTGGGGTCCGGTGCGGATGCCGCGACCGCGTCCGCGCTGGGTGGATCTGGTCGTCGGCGCCGTCGCCGCGTCCTGGGTGCTGCTCGGGCCGCTCGGGTACGACGACGCCTGGTACGCGCTGATGTCGCGCAACGCGGCCGAATCCGGGTTCCTCGGCAACTACGTCTACATGTTCAACGTCACCGAGAACCCGTTCGTGCTCAGCCAGTACCTCATGCAGTTCTGGGGCGGTCTCGGCGAGTTCTCGCTGTGGTGGCTGCGGCTGCTCCCGCTGGCCTACGGCCTGCTGACCTGGGTGCTGCTGCGCGTCCTGCTCGCGACCACCCTCGGGCGCGCGGCCGAGCACCGGTGGGTGCCGTGGGCGCTGGGCCTGGCGTTCCTGTCCTGGTGGCTGCCCTACGGGATGTCGCTGCGCCCGGAACCGCTGATCCTGTGCCTGACGGCGGCCACCACGCTGCTGGCCGAGCTCGCGCGCCGCCGGGAGAGCATCCCGGCCGCCGCCGCGGCCACCCTGGTCGCCGCGCTGGGGTTGAGCTGCTCCCCGTCGGGCCTGGTGGCGTGGGCGCCGCTGGTTCCCGCGCTGCCGTGGTTGTGGCGATGGCTGCGCGACCGGACCTGGAAGTCCCGCGCGGCGGCCGGGTTGACGCTGGTCGCCGCCGGAACCGCGCTGGTGCCCGTCGGTTTCGCCG
The DNA here is from genome assembly GCF_029952525.1 of Saccharopolyspora ipomoeae. GTDB lineage: Bacteria > Actinomycetota > Actinomycetes > Mycobacteriales > Pseudonocardiaceae > Saccharopolyspora > Saccharopolyspora ipomoeae. The sequence goes on along the minus strand of NZ_JASAOF010000002.1, from coordinate 152,176 downwards.
ACGCGACCTTCGGCGACGTCCTGGAGGCCACCAAGGTGCACCGCTGGTACTACGGCTCGTTCGCCTGGTACGAGGAGTGGCGGCACATCGACAGCCTCATGGCCGGCCCGTGGGCGCTGCGGCTGCCGGTGCTCATGGCGCTCGCCGTGGGCCTGCTGGTGGCGCTCGGGCGCGGGCGGCGCACCGCTCCCGGCACGCTCCGCTGGCTGATGCTCTCCAGCGCCGTGACCACCGCGCTGGCGATGGCGTTCCTCGCGCTGAGCCCGACGAAGTGGGTGGTGCACTTCGGGGCGCTGGCCGCACCGGCGATCGTGCTGCTCACGACCGCGCTGCTGCGCTCGCCGCTGCCCCGCACCACGGGCGTGGTGGTGAGCACCGGCGCCACAGGTGTGATGATCGCGGTGGCCGCGGCCGGGTTCTCCGGCCCCAACATCTGGAAGCCGTTCAGCGACCGGGGGCAGTCCTTCGGCAACCACCTGCCCGCCGCGCCGTCGAAGATCGAGCTCAACATGACCGCACCGCACGTCGGGGACGTGTTCCTGCGCGACGCGAAGCTGTGGGTCGCGCTGGCGCTGGCGGTCGCCGGGTTCGGCCTGTGGCGACGCCGTCGGCACCTCGGGGTGCTGCTGCGCCCCGAGCGCGGCGTGCTGCTGGCCACCGCGCTGCTGCTGGTCACCGGCATGGTCGCGGTGTTCGCCTGCGCACCGCTCCGGCAGGCGCCGGGCTGGACGGTGGGCGGCGGTGGGTTCGAGCACGCCCTGTCCGGCACCGGCGACCTGGCCCATCACGTCCAGGTCCTCGCCGATGCCGACGCCCGACCACCGGAACCGGCCGAACCCGCCGTCGTGCGCGGCGATTTCGCCACCGCTGCGCCCCTGCCGGTGCCGCCGTCGTCGCCCGGGCGCGTGTGGCACAGCAACTCCAGCACCCCCACGGGCCGGGGAGAGCTCGTCACCGGCTGGTACCCGGTTCCGGCGACCGGCGACGCCACCCACGTCACCGTGCCGGTGCTCGGCGATCGGCTCTCCGCGCACAGGCTCTCGGTGCGGGCCGACACCCCGACCGGGGTCGTCGACCTGCCGCTGAGCCGCGAGGCCGCGCCCGGCCCGAGCGGTCCGCTGGGGCCCGACGACGCGCTGGGCTCGCGGCACTGGCAGGAGCTGGCCGTGGCGCTCCCGCAGCGCGTGCGCGCGGTCCGCGTCGTCGTCGAGCAGCACGGGTCGTGGCTGGCCGTGGGTCAGCCACGGCTGACGAGGTTGCGGCCGGTCACCTCGGTGACCGAAGGCGAGGTGGTCTTCGCCGACCAGATCTCCGCGGTGCTGTGGCCCGACGTCGACCAGGCCGCGGTCGCCGACGGCATCACCACCCCGCCGACGGTGCGGCTCAGCGCGGCCGAGCACATCGATCCGGGCGTGCTGTCCAACTCCACGTTCACCGACTGGGGCGGCAACTTCGCCACCAGCACCCACACGGCGACGTGGGTGCGGATGGTCTCGGTCCTGCCGGGCGGGCCGGAGGCGCCGCCGTGGGGCACCGTGGACCGCGTCCTCTACGCGGCCGAGCCGCTCCAGGTGGACGTCGAGCACCGGCACGAGGACCGGGCGGGCTGGACGCGGCTGCCGACGCTGGCGGGCGAGGACTACATCGGCCGCAAGTACACCGGCTGAACCGTTGCCGTTTACCAGCTGTCTGACCAGCGCAATCGGGTCGGGTCCGGGGGTGCGCACCGGCTCGCCCGTTCGCAGTCGGGGCCGTTTCAAGTTCTGGACAGTCGGCTTGATCACCCTTGACTTTAGGGTAGCCTAACTTAAGGCTCGTGGGTGTCCACTAGCACCCAGGGAGTCATGAGATGTCCAGTCTTGACCGAAAAGCCGACAGCTGCGCGCCCTACGCGCTCGGGGTGTTCCGGATCGTCGTCGGCGCGCTGTTCGCCAGCCACGGGGCGGCGTCGCTGTTCGGCGTGTTCGGCGGAGCGCCGGGCAGCGGCGGCACGGTCCCGTTCGGGGTGTGGCCCTCGTGGTGGGCGGCGGTGATCCAGCTGGTGTGCGGCCTCCTGGTCGCCTTCGGCGTGCTCCACCGCGCCGCCGCCGTGCTCGCCTCCGGCTCGATGGCCTACGCCTACTTCGTCGTGCACCAGCCCGACGGGCTGCTCCCCCTGCAGAACGACGGCGAGCAGGCCGCCCTGTTCGCCTGGTCGTTCCTCCTGCTCGCCTTCACCGGCCCGGGCGCCCTCGCGCTCAGCCGCGTCCGCCGCCGACCCGAGCTCGCCGCGGCCTGAGCCCGGGGTCGAGGACACCTGCCAACGGCTGCCAGGTGCCCCTCCCGGCCCTGGAAAGCAAGCGGTGGCCGATCACCGTAGCGACCGGCCACCGAAGAGCGAGGGATCAGGCGCAGAGCTTCCAGTCGCCGTCTTCCTTGACGAGCTTGAGCTGCGCGGTCGCGGGCTGCTGGCCCGGGACGGTGGACTCCATCGTCGCCGTGCCGCTGTCGCCGTTCTCCTGCACGCCCTTGACCGTCGTCTTGACCTGCTTGAGCATCTCGAAGTCCTGCGGCTTGGCGACCTTCAGGAACTCCTCCTTCTGCTTCTGCAGCTCCTCGATCTGCGGCATCGCGGCGTTGCAGACCACCGGGCGGTAGTCGTCGGCCGTGACGCTGCGCGGGTCCTGGGTCTCCTTGGTGGAGATGGCCGCGTAGTCCTCGGCGGCCGCCTGCGCGGAGCCGCTGCTGAACAGCCAGAAAGCACCCGCTGCCACCGCGGCGAGCACCACGACCGAGGCGGCGACGGCGATGATCATGCCGGTCTTGCGCTTCTTCTTCGGCTGCTCACCGGCCTCGGCGGACTCACCGGTCTCAGCCGTCGCAGCGGCCTCGGGGGCCTCGGATCCCTCGGTCTCGGGAGTCTCGGCCGCGGTCTCCGACTTGTCGGCCTCGGCGGTCTCGGCCTCCGCTGCGTCGGTCTGCTCGGCACCAGGCTTCTCGGCGCCCGACTGCTCGGCGCCGGTCTCGGCCTCGCCGTGGCCGGCGGCGGTCGCGTTCTCCGAGGCCTGCTCCGGAGCCGAGTTCTCGGTCTCGTCAGCGGGCTTCTTCTCGGAGCCGCCCTGGCCGGGCTCGTTCGGCGAAGAGGTCATGAACACCTTCCTGGTTCGGGCTTGTCAAGTGCTGTCCCCAGGTGTACGCGACCAGGGCGTCGAGTTCCACCCATGACGCACTCTGATCACCGGTTTACCCGCACGGGGACATTACGATTCGACCACGGCACCGCGCGATCCCGACGATCACGCCACCAGGAAATCGCGGCTGATCCCGGCGAACCCCGTGATCTTCCCGGAACCGGCGGCCTTCCAGTCTCCGTTGTGGACGATGCGGTAACGACCCGTGGGCACTCCGGCGGGAACGTCCCACGTGACCGTCGCCGCCGAGGATGCCACTCCGGTGCGCCGCCACTCGTAGCGGGTCGCCCAGTGCCGGTCGTCGGCGACGGTGACCCACCGGCCGTCCACCAGGCGCTGGACCTCGGCGAACGTGCCGCCGCGGCGCAGGTCGTTCTTCGGGTGGCCGGTGACGAACTCGGCGGTGACCCGGTCGCCGCGGTGGTAACCGCTCGCGGGTTCGGTGAGCACGTCGCCGAAATCGCGTCCGGGTGGCGGGGCGTCGAAGACCACGCCGGGCTGCAGGTTCGGCAGCGTCCCGGACATGTCGGGCGGAACCGGGCCCAGCGGAACGCGTTTCCCGTCGCGCATCGCCGCGGCGAGGCGGGTGAACTCCTGCTGGTAGGCGGGAAGGGTGTAGCGGCCGAAGAGCGTGGAGGCGCCCTCGTACTGCTGGGCGTCGTACTCCTCCGGCGTGGTGACGTACTGGCTGTAGGCGTTGGCGTAGCCCTGGACGAGGACGTTCTCCAGCGGCACGCCGAGTTCGGCGGCGACGCTGCGCCGGATCCGCAGCCCTGCCACGATCGTGTACTCCGCCGGGCCCGCCACGAGGTGGAGGTCGCCGAGCCGCATCAGTTGCAGCGGCAGCACTTCCGGGCACCACGGGTGTGGTGGCATCGCTCCGAACGGCACCGCAACGGGTTTCGGCGCCTGCTCGTCGGCGAGCTGCGGCGGGATCGGCACGTCCGCCCCGCCCAGCCACTCCCACAGCGGGTTGCGCAGACCTTCGCCGATCGGGATTCCCGGTCCGTCCTCGGTGCTTCCGGCCAGCATCGACCAGCCGATCGCGGCCGTGCAGGTGCGGTGCGTCTCGCCGTCCGGGGTGAACCGTCCGTCCACAGTGACCTCGGAGAGGTCCACGTAGCACAGCAGCGAGTCGACCGGCCCGCTCATCGGAGTGACGGCCTCGTCGAAAGCCCTTCGGGCGGCGAGGAACTGGCGCTCGCCGATGATTCGGGTGTTGGTGAACTCGTCGTCGGTCGGCCCCTTCCCCGGTTCCAGGTCGAGGTTCGGGGACATGTCGGCGGCGTTGGTCTGGGCGAAGCAGGCCACGAACTCCGGGTCGTCCCGCTCCCAGGCGAAGGCGGCGTAACCCTTGTTGTCGGAGCTGATCAGGTGGTTGGTGTTGGTCATCGACGTGCCGTGGGTGGCGAACCAGGCGATCGCACCGACGTCGCGCCCGCCCTGGGCGAAGCGCAGCACCGTCACGGCCGGGTCGATGGCATCCGGGAAGTGCTCGGTGTCCTGCCGCGGGTTGAGCTCGAAGGCGCTGCGTGAGCGGTTGACGCTGGCGTCGGTGAGCTCGGCCCGACCGAGCGCGAGCGTCCCGGGCCGCAGGTCGTCGTGCGCTGCGCCGATGGCCTCGGTGATACCGCCGACGACGGCCTCGAAGACCTCCTCCTGGAACCCGAGGGTGGCCAGGTCGTAGGCGGCGTAGTGCGAGTCGCCGCCGCACGCTGCGTGCGTGTGCGTGGCGTTGAGCAGCACGTTCTGCTCGGTGTAGAGCCCGCCGTAGGTCTCGATCAGCCGCCGCATCACCTCCTGGTGCACCGACTGGAACAGCGCGCCGAGCTCGGCGGTCACGAACACCACCCGGTTCGCGCCGTCGTCGACGACGAACGCGCGCGCCAGGGTGCGCAGGTGGATGCCCGCGGTCTGCTGCTGGGGCATGGAGTAGCCCATCATGCCGTTCTCGGCGGCCGGACCGGTGACGTCGGCGACCCCGCGCCCGACCCGGTACCCGGTCGGGCCCTGGCCGGACGCGGGGGTGGCGCCGGCCCCCGGGGCGGCCAGACCCGGGGCGGTCAGACCTGCGGCGGCCAGCGGCGCGGTCGCGGCGGCGGCCAGCACCTGTCTGCGAGCGACGGGCATCTACCTGCTCCTCGGTGAATGTGAAGTGTGTTCACGTTCATGGATTCAGGCAGGTTACGCCGATCACACCCGGCTGCCAAGATCCCCGGAGGTCACGGTTCGACCCCCGCTCATCTCAGGGCGTGTGGGGTGGGGAAGTTTTCATGAAAACTTCCCCACCCCACACGGAACCGGAGCTCTTCAGAAGAAGGTGTTTGGGTGGAAATACCTGTTGAGAGGGTGGTTGGTTCGGAGTGGGGGAAGTTTTCATGAAAACTTCCCCGCCCCCTCACTTCGGGGCGAAGCGCTGTCCCGCGTCCAGCCGCAGGCACTGACCGTTGAGCATGGGGTTGTCGACGATGGCGCGCACCAGTTTCGCGTACTCCTCGGGGCGCCCCATCCGGCGCGGGAACGCCGCGTCCTTGACCAGCGCGGCCTTCACCTCCTCCGGGGCGCCCCGCACGATCCCGGTGTCGAACAGGCTCGGGGCGATCGCGAGCACGCGGATGCCCATCGAGCCCAGGTCGCGGGCCATCGTCAGGCACATCCCGGCGATCGCGGCCTTGGCGGCGGTGTAGGCGACCTGACCGACCTGCCCTTCGAAAGCGGCGATCGAGGAGGTGTTGATGATGACGCCGCGCTCGCCGTCCTCGGGCTCGTTGGCGTTCATGTGCGCGGCGGCCAGGCGGCTGATGTTGAAGGTGCCGACGGTGTTGAGGTCCAGGATCCGGCGGAACGCGTCGAGATCGTGCGGCCCCTGCTTGCCGAGCGTGCGCTGCGCGAGCCCGCCACCGGCGGTGGTCACGGTGATGTGCAGCCCGCCGAGACCGTCCACGGCCTCGGCCAGGGCGCGCTCGACGCCCTCGAAGTCGGTCACGTCGACCGGGTGGAAGCTGCCGCCCAGCTGCGCGGCGACGTCCTCGCCCTGCGAGCCCGCGAGGTCGGCGATGGCCACCGAAGCCCCCTGGGCCGCGAGCAGTTCCGCGCTGGCGCGGCCCATGCCCGAGGCCCCGCCGAACACGACCGCCTTCTTGCCGTTGATCTCCACTGCTTCCTCCTCGTCGAGGTCAGCGAACCCGGTCCCGGAGTTCGCGCTTGAGGACCTTGCCCGCGGTGTTGCGCGGCAGCTCGTCGACCACCAGCACCGCGCGCGGGCACTTGTAGCCGGCGAGGTGGGCGGCGCAGAACTCGCGGATCTCCCGCTCGGTGGGGTGTTCCGCGCTCGCGGGCTCGATGACGGCCACGACGCGCTCGCCCCACAGCTCGTCCGGCGCGCCGACCACGGCGGCCGCTCCGACGGCCGGGTGCTGGTGCAGGACGTCCTCGACCTCGCGGGAGTAGACGTTCTCGCCACCGGACAGGATCATGTCCTTGCGCCGGTCCACGATGGCGTAGCGGCCCTCGGCGTCGCACCGGGCCAGATCACCGGTGCGGAACCACCCGTCGCGGAAGGACTCCTCGGTGGCCTCGGGGCGGTTCCAGTAGCCGGAGAACACCTGGTCGCCCCGGATCTCCAACTCCCCCACCACCTCCGGCGCGCACTCGACGCCGTCGTCGTCGACGACGCGGGCGGCCGAGAGCAGCATCGGGGTTCCGGCCGAGGCCAGCAGCTCCGGCCGTCCGCCCGCCGCCTCGCGGTGCCCGTCGGGGCCGTGGGCCAGCGCGTTGCCCGCGAGCTCGGTCATGCCGAAACCCGCGCGGAACCCGGCGTTCGGGAACCGGATCATGGCCTCGCGCAGGGTCGCCACCGGCATCGGTGCCGAGCCGTAGCCGATGCGGGTGATCGAGGAGGTGTCGCAGACCTCCAAGGCGGGGTGGCGCAGCAGCATCGCCAGCATCGTGGGCGCGACCGTGGTCGCGGTGACCCGGTGGCGCCGAACGGCGTCGAGGAAGCCCTCGGCGCTGTAGCGGCGCAGCAGCACGACCGTCTCCGCGGCCAGGTGCGCGACGAGCACGTTGTACCCGGCGATGTGGCACAGCGGCCACGGCACCAGGGACACCGGCCGCTGCTCGGTCGCGCGCGGCCAGCTCAGCGCCGCGTTGACCGCGCCCGCCACGACGTTGCGGTGGGTCAGCACGGCGCCCTTGGCCCGTCCGGTGGTGCCGGAGGTGTAGAGCAGCCAGGCCGGTGAGTCCTCGTCGGGCCGGGCGGGTTCGGTGTCGGGCTGCCCCTCGATCAGCTCGGACAGCGCCATGCCGGAGCTTCCGTCGACGGTGATGATCGTGGTGATCGAGGAGACCTCGGCGGCGGCGTGCCGGGCGGCGTCCAGGTACTTCGCCTCGGTGAGGAGCGCGGTGGGCCGGGCGTCGGCGAGCAGGTCGGCGATCTCGCGGGGCGCGAGCCGGTAGTTCACCGGCAGCAGCACCATGCCCGCCAGCGGAACCGCGTGGTAGGCGAGCACGTACTCGGGGTTGTTCTCGGTGAGCACGGCGATCCGGTCGCCGGGCCGGGCGATCCCGGCGAGGCCGTGGGCCAGCCGGTGGATCGCTCGGCGCAGCTCACCGAAGGTCCACGTGGTGTCCTCGAACTCCAGGGCGGCGACCTCGGGCGCACGCCCGGCCGCGAAGGCCACCACGTCGCTGATCAGCATCACGCCTCCCGCGTCGGCGCACCGGACACCGGGAGGCACCGTACCAAACTATCGCTTGGTCGGACGATCAGTTCGCGCGGTCGGACCAACCCGCGGGCAGGTCTCCCGGGGCGGTGTCGATGACGGTTTCGTCATCGGTGCCGACGTGCTCGAAGAGCGTGATGCGGGCGAACTCCGGCACCACGTAGATCGGGTAGGTCGGCCCCTCGTCGCGGTACTCGCGCATCTCGTCGAGGTGGTCGTTCTGGTACAGCACCGTGCGCTCGCCGTGCTCGCGGATCCAGTCCGGGAAGAAGATCACGCCGTGCAGCACGCGCTCGCCCGGGATGACGTTGACCGCGACCGAGGTCCCGGTCGGCTCGGTCCAGGACACCTTGTAGACGCCGCGGGTGAGCGCCACCAGGTCGACCTCCTGGCCCTTGACCCAGCGGCCGCCGACGTGACCGGTGTGGATCCGGTAGTCGATGGTGCGCTCGTTCTTGACGTACATCTCGTACTGCCAGCCGTTGGCGTAGGTGTAGATGAACCGGTGGCCGACGATGCCGGACAGGTCCTGCTCGGGAACCGGGTTCTCCACCGTGGTCGGGTGCTCGCTCATGCGCCTCGCTCCCCCGTCGTTGACGTTGACACATTCAATTTTGCTACAAAACTATTTTGCTGCAAAACTAATGTGCGGTCGGGCACAATGAGCCGGTGACCGGTGACCTGGATACCGCCGCGCTCGAGTTCACCCGCCTGCTCGGACCGCTGCGCCGCGCCGTGCTGCGCGCCTCCCGGCAGGCCGCCGACCTGCCCGACCTGCCCGAGGCCCAGATCGAGCTGCTGCGCCTGCTGGTGGCCGACGGTCCGCTGAGCCCGCGCGAGGCGGCCACCGCGCTGCAGGTCGCGCCCTCGACGATCAGCAACCTGGTCAAGACGATGCGCACGGCCGGACTCGTCGCCCGCGACAGCGATCCCGAGGACGCGCGCACCGCGCGGCTCAGCGCCACCGACACCGCGCTGGACCTGCTCGACCGCTACGACCGCGCCAGCGCCTCGGCCCTGCGCCGCAGCCTCGCCCAGCTGCCCGCCGCCGAACGCGCCCGGCTCGACGCGGCCCTTCCCGCGCTCCGCGCGCTCACCGCCGCCGTGAACTCCCACACCCCCTGACACGCGAGAACGGCCCGCCACGGGAAGTTCCGCGACGGGCCGTTCGACGGGAGCGGGTCAGACGAGGACGCCCGCGATGGTGGCGCTGAGCAGGTTGGCCAGGGTCGCCGCCAGCACGGCGCGGATGCCGTCCTTGGCGATCCAGCCGCGCTTGCCGGGCACCAGACCGCCCAGGCCGCCGAGCAGGATCGCCAGCGAACCGAGGTTGGCGAAACCGGTCAGCGCGAAGGTGACGATGGTGGCGGTCTTCTCGCTGAACTGCGCGGCCTGCGGGCCGAAGTCGGAGAAGGCGACGAACTCGTTGATCACCAGCTTCTCGCCGACGAACCCGCCGGCGGCCACGGCCTCGTGCCACGGCACGCCGATCACCCACATCAGCGGGGAGAACACGTAGCCGAGGATCTGCTGCATGGTCAGGTCCGGCAGGCCGAACAGCCCGCCGACGGCGCCGACGATGAGGTTGAGCAGCGCGATCAGGGAGACGAACGCGAACAGCATCGCGCCGACGTTGAGGGCGAGCTTGAGGCCGTCGGAGGCGCCGGTGGCCGCGGCGTCGATGACGTTGCGCGGCTTCTCCTCCAGCGCGGGCGCGGCGGTGCCGAAGGCGACCTGCTTGGACTCCTCCTCTTCAGCGGCGTCGGCGTCCTCGGCCGCGGGAGCGTCGTCGGAGGAGGGCTCGTCCTCGGTCGCGGGCATGATCATCTTGGCCATCAGCAGACCGGCCGGGGCGGCCATGAAGCTGGCGGCGATGAGGTTCTCCAGCTCGGCGCCCAGCATCGCGTAGCCGACCATGACCGTTCCGGCCACAGTGGCCAGTCCGCCGACCATCACCGCGAAGAACTCCGAGCGGCTCATGCTCGCCAGGTAGGGCCGCACCAGCAGCGGCGCCTCGGTCTGACCGAGGAAGATGTTGCCGGTCGCGTTCAGCGACTCCGCCCGCGTGGTGCCCAGCGCCTTCTGCAGACCACCACCGATGATGCGCACGACCCACTGCAGGACGTGCAGGTGGTAGAGCACCGCGGTCAGCGAGGACACGAAGATGATGATCGGCAGCACCTGGAAGGCCACGACCGTGCCCTCGCTGGGCATGATCGGGCCGACCAGGAAGTCGATGCCCTCCTTGGAGGACTCGATGACCTTCGTGACACCGGCGGCCACGGCGGTCAACGCCTGCTGGCCCAGCGGCCAGCGCAGCACCACGACCGCGAAGATGATCTGGATCGCCAGCGCACCGAGCACCGTGCGGAGGTTGATCGCGCGCCTGTTGGTCGACATCGCGAACGCGAGCAGCAGGACGACGACCATGCCGCCGAGACCCCACAAGACCTGCACTTGGAATCAGCCTTTCCTCGAACCGCCGCACCCGCGACGCGATGATGAGTTCGAGGGATGCTCGCACGACGGGCCCGGATCATGCACCCGGGTGGCGACTTTGTGACTCCGGCAACGGCAGGTCAGCGCCGCGTGATCACTCCACAGTGCACTCAGGCCGGGACGTCGAGCGGTGGCAGGGAGTTCGCGATGTCCTCGCGGGTGGGCTCCAGCCACGGCGGCAGCTTCAGCTCGCGGCCGAGCTCCAGCAGCGGCTCGTCGATGTCGAACCCGGGCGAATCGGTGGCGATTTCGAGCAGCACGCCACCGGGCTCGCGAAAGTAGATGGACTTGAAGTACTGGCGGTCGCGGATCTCGGTGACCTCCAGGCCGCGCCCGACGAGCTCGTCGCGCCACTCCTTCTGGGTCTGGTCGTCCGGCACGCGCCAGGCCACGTGGTGCACGGTGCCGCCCGCGACGTAGCCCTCCGGGGCGTTCGGGTCCACCCGCACGTCCACCAGCGCACCGGGTCCGCCCTCGCCCGCGGCGAAGCGCAGCCGGTCGCCGTCCTGGTGCCGGAACTGCAGGCCGAGGCCGTCGACGAGCAGGTCGGAGGTGTCGGCCTCGCGCGCGACGGTCATGGTCACCGAGTGCAGGCCGCGGATGGCGTGCTCGGCCGGGACCGACGGGGTGTCCCACGGGTCGCGCGGGTCGCCCTGCGGGTGGGCGACCAGGGCGAGCTCCAGGCCGTCGGGGTCGCGGAAGCCGAGGACGTCCTCCTCGTCGCGGTTGGTGACCCGCGTGGTCTCGACACCGGCGGCGGCGAGGTGCTGCTTCCACCAGCCGATGGAGTTGGCCGGGACGGAGAACGCGGTCGCGGTGGCCTGCCCGGAGCCGATCCGGCCGGACTCGATCGACTGCCACGGGAAGAAGGTCATCAGCGAGCCGGGCCTGCCGGAGGTGTCGCCGTAGTAGAGGTGGTAGACGCCGGTCGAGTCGAAGTTGACGGTCGTCTTCACCAGCCGCAGGCCCAGGGTGCGCAGGTAGAAGTCCGCGTTGCGCTGGGGGTTCTCACCGATCGCCGTGACGTGGTGCAGCCCACTGGTCCTGATCCCCATCTCGCCCTCCTGCTACCTCAGACCGCATTCAAAGAAGACGCTAACAGGGATATATCTTTCGCTCAAGATGATTGCGTGTAAGATTATCCCTGGAGCCACCACAAGCGGTGGCGGAGACGGGAGAGGGCCGATGAGCGCGAAGAAGGGGATCCACGACGTGGCCACCGAGGTCGACCTGCCCAGCGATGACGAGACCGTCACCTGGTGGGGTCTGGTGATCGAGGGCTACCACGCCACGCACGGAAGACTGATGAACGAGATCAGCGAGCGCGTGGACCTCGCCCCCGGTTCCTTCGACATCCTGATCCGCCTGCTGCGCTCCCCCGACTACCGGCTGCCGATGACCCGGCTGGCGATGGAGGCGGCGCTGAGCAGCGGCGGGTTCACCAAGGTCGCCGACCGGCTGGCCAAGGCCGACCTGATCCGGCGGGAGCCCTCGGCCCAGGACCGGCGGGTGGTCTACGCGGTGCTGACCGACCACGGGCTGGAAGTCGCCGAGGAGGCCCGGAAGGTCTGCGCGGAGATCCTGCGCAACCGCATCCTGGCCCCGCTCGGCGAGCAGCAGTCCTTGAGCCTGGCCGAGGCGATGCGCACGCTGCGCACCGCCAACGCGGCCTGACGGACCGAATAATGTCGAGTGGTCTGCTTGCTCAGCGGTGCCAGTAGCGGAACCTGATCGGCTCCGTGGACTCCGTGCGCCGCTCCTTGAGTATGCCAATACGAGGCGTCCCGGCGTACTCGCCACGAAGCCGATCAGAACCCGCGGCGGTGCGGGCTGAGTCCCACACCTGAAACAGCGGCTGACGCCGCCACCTCGAACGACGTCAGTTCACTCGTTTCAGCTGGCGGCGGCTTCGGCCTTGGCGAACTCGGCCTTCCACTCGCGGAAGGACTCCTCGGTGCGGCCGTGGCGCCAGTAGCCGGAGATCGACGCGCTGTCGCGGGTCACGCCGCGTTCGCGGAACAGGTACGGGCGGACGCGGCGCATGACCTCGTGGGCCTCGCCGTGCACGAACGCGTGCACCCGGCCCGGCAGCCACTCCAGCTCGCGGACCGCCTTCTCCAGCGCGCCGTCCTCGCCGACGTCGCAGCGGTAGATGAAGGTGGCCTCTCCCCTGGCGGGCAGCGGCAGTTCCGGCGCCTCGACCGGGGATTCGATCAGCATGACCACCCGCACCACGGCGTCGGCGGGCATGACGCGCAGCGCGGCGGAGATCGCGGGCAGCGCAGACTCGTCCCCGGCCAGCAGGTGCCAGTCGGCCGCCGGGTCCGGGCTGTAGGCGCCGCCGGGGCCGTTGAGGACGAGCCGGTCGCCCGCCTCGGCCCTGGCCGCCCACGGGCCGGCCACGCCGAGGTCGCCGTGCATGACGAAGTCGATGGCCATCGTGCCGGCCTCGACGTCGGGGAACAGCGCGGTGAACGTGCGGACCGTGGGCATGTCCTCGGCCGGGAAGGTGCCGCGCATCGCCTTGACGTCCAGCGGCTCCGGGTAGGTCACGCCTTCCTTGGGGAACACCAGCTTGACGTAGCGGTCGCTGTGCACGCTCTCGGCGAAGGCCGAGAGATCGTCGCTGCGGAACCACAGCCGCCGCACCCGCGGAGTCACCATCTCCGCGCCGGTCACGGTCAGGTAAGTCGCCATCGAACTCCTCGCTCACAAAGACTTAGGTCAGCCTAACTTATCCCCGCGAGGGTGTTGAACGCCAGTCGGACACACCGGTCACGTCGGCGAGGTCCTGGGTCGCGGCCCAGCTCACCGGATGGGGTGAGGGGTGCCCGCGGTACCCGGACGATCAGGCACTCCCGGGTGAAGCCGACTTACCGTTCCCTGGAATCCGGCCGGACGAGACCCGGGGAGGCCGTCTGCGATGCGCGCGACACTGATGTACGGAGCCGGGGACGTGCGGGTGGAGGACGTCCCCGACCCGGTGCTGCAGCAGCCCACCGACGCGCTGGTGCGGGTGCTGCGCGCCTGCGTGTGCGGGAGCGACCTGCACCCGTACCACAGCAAACCGGCCTCCGAGACAGGCTCGCCGATGGGCCACGAGTTCCTCGGCGTCGTCGAGGAACTCGGTTCCGAGGTGAGCGGTCTGAGCAAGGGCGACGTGGTGATCGCGCCGTTCATGTGGGCCGACAACACCTGCGACTTCTGCCGCGAGGGGCTGCAGACCTCCTGCCGCAACGGCGGCGGCTGGGGTTCGCCCGGCGTCGGCGGCGGCCAGGCCGAGGCGGTCCGGGTACCGCAGGCCCAGGGCACGCTGGTCAAGGCCCCGGTCGACGAGGACTCACCGCTGCTGCCGTCGCTGCTGACGCTCTCGGACGTCTTCCCCACCGGCTACCACTGCGCGAGCACCGCCGGTGTCGGCGAGGGCAAGACGGTGACGGTGATCGGCGACGGCGCGGTCGGGTTGTGCGCGGTGCTCTCGTCCCGGCTGCTGGGCGCCGAGCGGATCATCCTGATGGGACGGCACGAGGACCGCACGGACCTCGGCGTCGAGTTCGGCGCCACCGACGTCGTGCCCGAACGCGGCGAGGAGGGCATCGCCCACGTCCAGGAGCTCACCGGCGGCGACGGCACGCACGCCGTCCTGGAGGCCGTCGGCTACCTCAACGCCTACGACACCGCCCTGGGCGTCGTCCGGCCCGGCGGCTCGATCAGCCGCGTCGGCGTCCCGCAGTACACCGAGGGAAACATCGGCCGCGACCCGTTCATGAAGAACGTGACCCTCACCGGCGGAGTCGCCCCCGCCCGCGCCTACATCGAACGCCTCCTCCCCGAAGTCCTGGAAGGCCGAGTCGAACCCGGCCGAGTCTTCGACACCACCGTCGACATCGAAGGCGTCCCCGACGGCTACCGAGCCATGGACCAACGCCGCTCCCTGAAAGTCCTGATCAACCCGTAACTTCCCGTGCAGTGCCGCTTGGTGTGGATCTTCCACCGCGGCCGTCTATAACCTCCGTTCGACGCGCCAGCGGTGTTGCTTTCGATGGGTGGTCCTGAGCCGTGCCGGCTGACGCTCTCGCCGGTCTACCAACACCGCCCTACACGGTCTGCTACCTCTGAAACACTGATCGTTATGAGGCAAGAGAGGGTCCGCAACGAGGTCAGTAGCTCGATCGCGGGATCTGCTGTGCAGGTTGGCAACGTGCACGGGGACATCGTGGTCGGCCCGCCGTCGTCTCCACCGTCGAACGGGGACGAACCGGCGGATCTGGCCGCCGCGCTCGCACACAGGGTGCACGGCCTCAGCAAGAGAGAGGACGAGCATAGGCGGATCTACGATCCCCGCCCGCTGCCGGTGCGGTGGCACAGGGCCACGGATGAACTGTTCGACCACTGGGCCAACATCCACGGCCGGGAAAGCAAACACGACGCGACTACATTGACCGGGTCTTTCATCGGAATCCGGGAAACCTACGAGGCCATCCCGTCGCGGCGACTGGTGATCCTGGGGCGGGCAGGCGCAGGCAAAACCGTGCTGGCCCACCGCCTCATCCTCGCGCTGCTCGAAGACCGGCCCCGGACAGCCCCGGTACCGATACTGCTCAGCCTCAGCGACTGGAACCCGCGCGTTCACAACCTGCGGACATGGCTCGTCGGCCAACTCCTGCGGGACCATCCATTCCTGGAAAAGCGGGATCGGGCGGGACATCGCGCCGCCGAGCTACTCGCCAACGACGACTGGATCCTGCCCGTGCTGGACGGATTCGACGAAATCCCCCAGCAGTACGACCGCGACGCCGTCCACGAGATCAGCAGGTTCAGCGGGCCACTGGTCGTGACCAGCCGCCCACACGAATACACGCAGGCCGCAGCACAAGCCAGGGCCCTCAGCCGAGCCGCCGCCATCGAACTCGACAATCTCACCCCCGACGAGTCAAGAACATACTTGCAGGCCAGCACCGGAAAAACCCGCACCGCTGAATGGGACGCGGTCTTCGACCAGCTACGAAACTCACCGGACGCAACCGCGAGCCAGAACCTCCTCCCGGTGCTGACCACCCCGTTGATGGTGACGCTCGCCCGCGCCATCTACAACGACATCCCGGACCACCACCCCGGAGAACTCCTCGACACCGGGCGCTTTCCCACCCGCGACCACGTGGAAGAACATCTGCTCGGTGCCTACCTGGACACCATCTACGACCCCCGGAACGACACCACCCGCCCCACAGGAGCGTCTCCACCGACGTGGACTCCCCATCGCACCCGCCGCTGGCTCGGCCATCTCGCCACCCACCTCACGAAACGCGACACCCACGACCTCACCTGGTGGCAACTCCCCAACACCCTCCACCGCCACACCCGCATCCTCCTCATCATGGCTACCGGACTCGCATTCGTGCTCGCGAACATGTTCACGGCAATGCTCGTGTACGGGCGGGACGCCGCAGCCCCCGCGTTCGGGTTGGTGGCCATCTCCGGGATCACGGCCGCGGGCGGACTCGCGGTTGGGCTCGTTAACGAGCTGAGCTACTTCCGCGGGCGAAAGGGACGCGAACCGAGCCGACTGCACTTCCGCCTTCGACGCCGTGGCAGGCCCAAACGTTCGTTGCGGGTCTTTCTCATGAAAGCGGGAGCCGAGGCGTTCACCGGGCTCACGATCGGGTTGGCGATCGGGCTCGCGACCGGACTCGAAGAGGGACTCTGGTACGTGTTGGTAGCGACTGACCCCGACCGGTTCGGGTACGGTTTCGCACGTGGGCTCATGATCGGGCTCGAAACCGGACTCGCGATTGGGATCACGAACATCATTGTGTCCGCCCTTGGCGACACAAACGCCCCCGAAGACGCCATTAGCCCATGGCAACTCCTGGCCACCGACCGCACCACCACGCTTATCCAAACGACCACGACCACATCCTCGGTTGGGCTCATGCTTGGACTTGTTGCCTATCAGTCGTGGCCTTGGGCCGTTCTATTCGGATGCGTAGCCGGCGCCATTCGCCTATTGCTTTCGACATGGGGAAATTGGCTGCTTTTCGTACGTCTATGGCTCCCGCTGACCGGACGCCTGCCGTGGCGCTCGAAACGCTTCCTCGAAGACGCCTACCAACGAGGAGCACTACGTCAGCCCGGCGCGGTCTACCAATTCCGACACGCGCAACTCCGGAACCACCTCGCCCACCAGCACCGAACCAGACCCCACAGGTGGTGACCAGTCGCGTCGGCTCCCGCCGCAGCGCGGAGCCTCCGGGCGCACCTGGAGGCTCGGCTCACGGGAAGGAGCGCTTCACGAGGAGTCGTCGCTGTCCCTGCGGCGGTGCCAACGTGACCCAATGAAGGCTCGGACGAGGCGTCGTTACCCCCACCGGTGTGAAGGTCAGAGTGTCAACCGACGCCTGGGCAGACCCCTATCCAGGATGCTCGTTGGTAGTTCGCGGCAGTATTGCTTGGTGTGGGTCTTCCAGTGCCGTCGGTGCGGCGGGACGACGCCGTGATCACGTTGTTCTCCGCGGAAGAGGCCGTCTGCCCAGCTGGTGCGTCACGGGGCGCTGCCGCCGCGACCATCGCCGGGCAGCTTTCGCGAGTCGTGACTCACCGCCACGCGCACCGGCCGCAGCTCGAACACCGCGCGATTCTCGCTGTCGAGCAGGGAGAAGAACGCGTCCGGGTCTTCCACCGAGATCCGCTCGCCGAGCGCGCGGTAGAACCAATGCCGGGTCACCTCGTCGACGTGCGCGTGCGCGAGGCACCGCACCGAGACCATCCGGCGCCCTGCGAGAGGAGTTCCCGTAGCCGAGATCACCAGGGAGATCCTGGGATCGCGCCGGAAAGCCTTGGCGTGCGCTCGATCCGAGACCGCGGTGACCCAGAACGCGCCGTCGTGGCGCACGTAGCTCATCACGACACCACTCGCCCACCCGGTGTCGCTGGTGAAGCTCACCACGGCCTCGGTCTGCGCCTGGATCAGCTCGTCGATGTCGTCGGAACTGCCGCGAACCGACCGGAGGTTCTCCAGATCGTCGATGCCCACCCGGCTCACTTCTCGACCACCGGCTCGCGCACCGCCTCCGACGCCCTCGGCGCACCCCTGTCGAAGAACATGGTCACCACGCCCACCGCGGCCGGCAGGAGGAACGCGTAGAAGCTCCACTCCACACCCGCGTTCGCGGCCATCACCCAGCCGCCGACGAGCGGGCCGAGCACCGCGCCCAGCTTGCCGATGCCCATCATCACGCCGAGCGCGGACGCGCGGACATCCGCAGCGAACTGGGTGGCGGCGTAGCCGTTGAGCACGACCATCGTGCCGTTGGCCCCCACACCGGCCAGCGCCACCGCGAGGTACAACGCCGCCGTCGGCGGATTCATGCTCATGAGCAGCAGCGACACCACCGCGGTGCCGAAGCCGCCGATCAGCACGATTCGGCCACCGACCCGGTCGGCCAGAGCCGAGAGCACCAGCGCGCCCACGATGGCACCGAGCGACAGCGCCACCAGGAACTGAAGCGCCGACCCGAGCGGATAGCCTGCGGTGCGCATGATCTGCGGAAGCCACGTGTTCAGCCCGTAGGTGAGCAGTTGGCCGATCAGGCATGCGACCGCGAAGACCATCAGCAGCGCCACGTAGGGCGGGCGGAACAGGCGCAGGACGCCCTTGGCGGTGGTCCGGGCCTCCGGGGCGGTGGCCGACTCGGTCACCGGCAGCCCGAACCGCTCGGCGACCTGCTGCGCCTCAGCTGTTTTTCCCTTGGCGGCCAGGTATTCCACCGATTCCGGCAAGACCTTCCACGCCAGCGGCACCAGGAGCACCAGCGGCAACATGCCGATCGCGTACATGACGCGGAAGCCGTGGTCCTGGACCAACGCGATCGCCAGCACCGAAGCGAGGATCGCGCCGATGGAGTAGCCGGAGCAGGTCATGGCGTTGAAGAAGTTGCGACGGCCCTTCGGTGCGAACTCGACGGTCAGCGCCACCGCCGTGGGAAGCACGCCGCCGAGCCCGATCCCGGCGAGCAGCCGGAAGAGGCCGAAGACCTGCGCGTTCGGCGCGATCGCGCACGCGCCCATGAACAGCGAGAACCACACGATGCTCACCAGCATCATCCGGCGACGCCCTATCAGGTCGGTGACCAGGCCGCACAGAAGCGTGCCCACGAGCATTCCGGCGAGGGCGTAGCTGCCGATCACCCCGGCGAGCACCGGAGTCATGTGCCATTCCTCGTAGGCCAGGATGCTGGGCAGGGTCGCGCCGTAGACGATGAGGTCGTAGCCGTCGAACACCACCGCGGTGAAGCAGATGGCAACCACCCACAGCCCTCTGCGGCGTTGAGCCTCGGATTGCACGCTCGCCATTGAGCCCTCCTGATTCGTCGTGCGCTAAAGACCCTGGGAGTCGCGCCAAGTCGCGAGGGTCTCCGGAATGTCCGCCGGTGCCGGATCCGCACCCGGCCAGCGCTTGCGAAGTCCTCCCGCGTAGATCTCGGCCAGCTCCTCGGTCGGTGCCGCGTAGATGAACTGGATGTCACGGCGGTGGAACCGCCACCGCGCGTCTTCGCGCACGTAGTCGTCGTAGTAGCGGAATGCGCACAGCACCCTCGTACCGCGCAGCGACAGCTCCGCAGCGCCCGTGGCGAGGCCGCTCGCGTGGTCGTCGTCGACCCACGTGATCAGCAACGACTGGGGGACGTGGATGCTCGGCCCGTAGTGCGCGGTCTGCTCGCACAGGTAATTCACCACCGCGCTGCGGCCTCGCACGACGCGGTCGCGGCCGTCGAACTCGGCGTCGCCGGCGTAGAGCTCGGACAGCGTTGCCGCGTCCCGGTCGTCGACCGCCACCGCGTAGCGGGCGACGAGGCGGTGCAGCTCCAGCTCGTCTTCGACCCGGCGCAGTCGTTGCTCAAGACCCGCGGACATCCACGCCTCCTCGCACCACGCATTTTCCTTATTATCGTTATACTTAATAAGCGCTGTCAAACCTTCCCGGCAGAGCGCACGCGCACGACAGCTGTTTCGCGTTGCCGAGGAGGACGAGCCGGCACGCCGCCCTGAACGGACAGCGCCGTCAGCACGTCCTCGAACAAGTCCGCGGCCGTCCTGCGGTTCGAGGTCGATGAGCGGAAATCCGCACACCGATCAGCACGGAACAGCGGCGCCGGTGGTGGCAACAGATCCCGCGACCACACATCGGCAACACCGGCGCAGGTGTCATCAACCAGGAACACGTTGCGGTTTCCCGGATTTCAATCCCACGCCGCGAAGTCGACGCGCCATGCACACCGCAGCGTCCACCCTCGCCCGCCGACAGGTCACGCCTCGCACACCTGACGCCGGCCGCGCGAGGCGCCGCCGCTACGCGTTGGGGAACAGCGGGGAGGCCAGGCGGCGCTTCCCGGGCGTGAAGCTGCACGGGATGGAGTGGTAACCCGCGTTGGTGCCCTGATCCGGGTACCGGACGATGCCCTCGACGTCCACCACGTAGTCCGGCATCCGCTCCAACACCTGGCCGATCATGGCGCGAGCCATCGCACGACCGAGGTGCGATCCCGCGCAGCGGTGGATGCCAAGACCGAACGCCATGTGCTTGTTCGGCCACCGGGTGATGTCGACGTGGTCGGGATCGTCGAACTGCCGCACGTCGCGGTTCGCCGACGCCCAGCTCATCAGCGCACGGTCACCCGCACGCAGGTGCACCCCTTGGAACTCCGCGTCCCTGGTGACCGTGCGGGCGAGCGCCTGCGTCGGGGAGAAGACCCGGAGGAACTCCTCGACCGCGACATCGATCATGCTCGGGTCCTCGATGAGGCGCTGCCGCTCTCCGGGGTTCTCGTAGAGCCACACCAGAGCTTGGGTGACCAGCGAGGCCGTGGTGCCGACCCCACCCGAGATGAGCAGTTCGAGGATCGAGTAGATCTCGTCGTCGGTCATCTTCCTGCCGTCGACCTCGGAGGCGAGGAACGCGCTCGTGGCGTCGTCGGTGGGCTGCTCCCGCCGGGCGGCGATGTGGGTGCGGACCGTCTTCTCCACCCACGGGACCGCGACATCCCTCGCGTGCGCGTACTCGGCCGAGTCCGGCGGAGCGGAGACGAGCGTGTGCATCGCGTCCACGTAGCGCTTGTACTCCGAGGCGTCGAGACCCAGCCAGTCCACGGTCACCGCAGCGGGAACCCCGGCCACGAACGCGAGGTCGGCCTCACCGGTCTCGATGATCTCGTCGATGAACCCGGTGACGAACTTGTCGATCACGTCGGCGAGCTGACGCACCGCCGCCGGTGAGGTGACGGCGTTGACCGCCTTGCGGTAGCTCCGGAACTTCGGCGGATCGAGTTCGATCGGGATGTGGAACGCGGTCGGAGCCTTCGGAATGATGATGGCGAGACCCTCCCCGCCGTGCTCGGACCTGGCCGATGAGAACAGGTCGTCGTCACGGGAAGCCTCGAACACGCTCGGGTAGTCCGAAAGCACCCAGAACCCGCCGTGGGCTTCGGTCCAAGCGACCGGGCACTGCTCGCGGAGTTCGCGGTACGCGCCCACGTGATCGGCGGCGTGCTCAGCAGAGTGGTGATCGAAATGCACGATCGGACAACGAGGTTGTTCCGTCACAAACATCACTCCTTGGAAACTTCCCTGATAATAGTTATCGGAAAACCGGCGTCAAGGGCTTCTTTTCACCCCAGCCGATGACTCCCGTGACGCGGTTATCGACCCCCGAGGATCTGAATCCAGGAAGGAATCCGCTCGCCGCGAAATTCCAGGTGGAATGACACCCGCACGCCGGAGAGGTCTGCACCGGAAGCGGAATCGGATCGAGTCATTTCCCCTTTCCGGGCGCCTCTCGGATCTCGCACCCGGAGACGTTCTCCCGACCGATTCGCCTGCGGAAGCACGAGACCCTCACACCGTCGCCGAATCGAGGAAGTCCGCGAAGCTGCGGGGCCGCAGATCGCGCAGCGGGGCCACGACCTCCCGGCCCACCTCATCGAGGTAGGCGGCGGTCTGCTCGGCGTCCATCCCCGGCCAGTGCGGGCGGATGAGCAGCGGCCCGATGGGCAGTTCCTCGGCGATGCGGGCGATCTGCGCGCGGCACTGCCCCGGATCGCCGAGGATGACGTGGTCCTGCACGGTGGAGGCGAACTCGCCCCGGACCGCGTCCCCGTCCAGCAAGGTCATGCCGCGACCGGCGTAGGCCTCGTACTTGCCCCGCGCCACCGCCGCGAACCGCGTGACGGCGTCGTCGAAATCCGCACCGATCATGAGCTCCCGCCGCAGCGGAAGCGGGGACAGTTCCAGCCCCCGGCTCATCCGCTCCTGCGCGTAGAGCTCGATCAGGGATTTCACCTGCTCCACCGTCTGCTGCGGAGTGATCGTCCAGACATCGCCGTGCCGGGCGGCGCGGCGCACGCCGGTCTCCTTCATGGCGCCGAGCCAGATGGGCGGTCGCGGTTGCTGGATCGGGTGGACGTGCGTCGGCGCGTCCTCGATGGTCCAGAACCGTCCGCGATGGGTCACCCGTTCCTGGGACCACAGCTTCGACATCACCTCGATCAGCTCTTCCAGCAACCGGTAGCGCTGCTTGAAGGGCACGCCCATGGCCTCGTACTCGGCCGGGAGGTATCCGGTTCCGATCCCGACGACGAGACGACCCCGGGTCACGACGTCGAGAGTCGCGAGCTCCTCGCCGAGGATCACCGGGTGGTGGACGGGGCCGACGAGGACCGTGGTGCCGATCTTGACGTGCTCGTCCAGCTCGGCCGCGAGCCGCGCGAGCAGCGGGATCGGCTGGAACCAGCGGTATCCGTCGTAGAGGAAGTGCTGACCGATGGTCAGGTAGGTGAACCCGGCGCGCTGAGCGGCCTCGACCTTGCGCAGCATCAGATCGAGGTGCTCCGCCGGCGAGGAACCGACCGGCTGGTCCCCCATCAAGATTCCGAACTCCAACGCAAGCTCCTCACAGCGTCGCGGGGTCGGCGGCTCCCGCCGTCCCGGATGCGGCCGACGTTCGCCGAGATGGGACACATCCGGGATTAATTATGCTTACTATTATACTAGTTTTGCGCTGATGGGGGAACCCTCCGGCCGAGTTCGCGGCGGATCCGCTCGTCAGGCCCGGTTCGCCCGGGACTCGCGGAAGGCCTTGACCGCCTCCCGGTGCTCCTCCGTGCCGAACAGCAGTGCGGTGGCCTCCACCGACTCGTTGAACCCGTCCCCGGTGTCGCGGTTGATGAACGCCTTCGCGCACCGCACGGCCAGAGCCGGGTGGGCG
This sequence comes from Saccharopolyspora ipomoeae, assembly GCF_029952525.1. GTDB lineage: Bacteria > Actinomycetota > Actinomycetes > Mycobacteriales > Pseudonocardiaceae > Saccharopolyspora > Saccharopolyspora ipomoeae. Next base: position 129,524 of record NZ_JASAOF010000002.1, on the reverse strand, counting down.
GCGATCTCCGAGGCCAGCGTCACCGCTTCGGACAGCAACGACTCGTCCGGGTGCACCTCCTGGACGACTCCCGCTCGCTCCGCCCGATCGGCGTCGACGTCCCGTCCGCTGAGGGCCAGGTAGCGCGTCCAGTGCCGGCCCATCACGGCAGGACCCCGCACCACTCCGTAGCCCGGCATGAGCCCCACCGAGGGTTCCTTGAAGGCGAACCTCGCCGACCGCCCGGCCAGCACCACGTCGCAGGCCAGGGCGAGCTCGGTGCCGCCGCCGTAGGCCAGTCCGTTGACCGCGGCGATGACCGGAACGGCGCACCGCTCCACCGAGTGGAACGCGTCGTACACCCGCCGCAGGTGCGGACGGGTCCGGTGCACGTCGCCGTCGAGCCCGGCGAACATGTCGATGTCCCCGCCCGCGGAGAACGCGCGGCCGGAACCGGTGATGATCACGGCGCGGACCCCGCCGTCCTCCTCGCCGAGCCCGTCCATCACCTCGCGGAGCTCGCGAAACCACGCCTGGTCCATCGCGTTGAGCTTCTCCGGGCGGGACATGGTCAGCTGCAGCACGCCGGGGTGCGGCTCGGATCGCGTGAAACGGGTCAGCTCAGCGGGCATCGAGGTTCGCCTCCCGGTCCCAGGTGTCCGCGGTGACGCCTTCGCCCTGCAGCTTGTACTTCTCGACCCGCTGGCTCGGCGTCATGGGCAGTTCCGGCAGCACGCGCACGTACCGCGGGAGCGCGAAGGAGGTCAGCGACCCCGCGCAGTGCGCGATCAACTCCTCCGGGGCCAGGGACCGCCCCGGCGCGAGCACGACCGCCACCATCACGTCCTCCTCGGAGACCTCCGACGGGACTCCGTACGCGGCGGACTGGGCCACCGCCGGGTGGTCGGACACGACCCGCTCGACCTCCCACGAGGAGATGTTCTCGCCACGACGCCGGACGGTGTCCTTGATCCGGTCGAGGAAGGTCAAGTACCCGTCCTCGTCGAGCACCCCGCGATCACCGGTGTGGAACCACAGGTTCCGCCAGCTCCGCGCGGTCGCCTCCGGCATCGCGTGGTAGCCGTCGAACATCCACCCGGGTTTGACCGGGCGTGCGACGATCTCGCCCGCCGCACCTGGCGGCAACGGCTCGTCGCGGTCGTCGACCACCGCCACCTCGTAGTTCACCGAGGCGGACCCCGCCGTACCGATCTTGCGCCGGTGCGGTGGCATGTCGGTGACGATGGAGACCTCGGTGCTGCCGTAGATCTCGGTGAGCCGCACGTCGAAGCGGCGCTCGAACGCGGTGAAGATCTCCGGCGGGCAGGGCGCGCCGAACCCGAGCCGCACCGGGTTTTCGGCGTCGTCGGCGCGCTGCGGCTGCTTGTGCAGGATGCTCATCATCGCGCCCTGGTAGTTGAAGGCCGTCACCCCGTGCTCCCGGCAGCGGTCCCAGAACCGGCTCGCGGAGAACTTGCGATCCAGCACGAGATCGGCGCCCGCTTCGATCGCGGCCATGACGCTGCAGTACCGGGCGTTGCTGTGGAACAACGGGAACACGCTGTACAACCGGTCCTCCTCGGTGTAGCCGAGCAGGTCGACCGTGTGGCGAGCCAGGTTGACGTTGGCCCGGTGGCTGAGCAGCGCGCCCTTGGGCGGACCGGTGGTGCCCGAGGTGTAGAGGATCACCGCGGTGTCCGCGGGCTCGACCGGTCCCGGATCGCCCGGCGGCTGCTCGGCGAGAGCGGCCAACCGGTGCCGGACGAGGCCGGGCGGTCCGGGCTCGCTCCCCTCCTCCTCGCCGTGGACGATCAGGTGCCGCAGCGACTCGACGCCGGTCGCGCACTCCCGCACCTGCGCTGCGAACTCCGCGTCGCAGACGATCGCCGTCGCACCGGCGTGTTCGAGGAAGTAGCGCAGCAGGTAGGAGCCGCTGGAGGCGTTGAGCGGGACCTCGACGAGACCGGACTTCGCGAGCCCGAACCACACCCCCAGGCACGCGACGCTGCTGCGCATCAGCACGCACACCCGATCGCCCCGGCGCAGCCCGAGCGCGGCGAAACCCCCGGCCATCCGGTCGCTGAGCTCGTCGAGCTCCCGGTACCCGATCCGCTGCTCGGCCACCAGCGCCGACGCCGAGGGGGCGCGCCGGGCGGCTTCACCCAGCCACTCGCCTATCGTCCGCGCCTCCTGACGCGCCCGCGGTCCCGTCATCTCGTCTCCCCTCCCGGATTCGGCTGGTCGCACGGCCTACGGCGTTGGCGCGCCGCCGAGTTCGTTCGACACGAGGTAGGCGAGGGTGACGCCGCGCCCGAGCGCGAATCCGCTGTTGTAGCCCGAACCCGTGGTGGTCAGCGCCGCGCACGAACCCACCGCGTGGAGGCCGTCGATCACCTCGCCGGCGGTGTCGAGGACGTGGCCGTCGCCGTCGATGTGCACCCCGCTCGATCCGATGCCGGTCCCGACGAACTTCAGCCGCAGCCCGTGGAACGGCGGCTTGACCAGCTCACCGAGCACCGGGCTCGGCTCGTTGGCGGGGTCCCCGGCGAAGCGGTTGACGTAGGTGACCGTTCCCCTGCCGAAGTCCGGATCCTCACCGCGGGCCGCGTTGTCGTTGAAGCGCGCGACTGTCGACTCGAACCGCTCGGCGTCGATGCCCAGCGCCCGCCCCAGCTCGCGCAGCGTCGGCCGCGAGGTGACCCACCCCTCCGGGTACGTTCCGCCCGGCGGGGTCGCCGCGAGACCGTACTTCTGCCGGTGCTGGTCGTCCCAGACCAGGAAGAACGGTAGGTGCCTGTCGTCGGGGTCCAGCGTCTTCGCGACGATGTCGACCCAGTAGGAGTCGTTGCAGAACCGCTCCCCCCGCGCATCGACGATCATCGAGTGCGGCATCGCGTACTCGGGGCCGTAGCCGTAACCCGTCCCGACCTGCGAACGCCAGCCCGGCAACATCGGCACGCTCGTCGCGGGGATCTTGGCGACCGCGCCGCCCACCGACCGGGCGAGCTTGATGCCGTCGCCGCGCAGGCTCTCCGGCGCGACGCTGCCGAAGTCCTCGGGCTCGATCCCCACCATCTCGCGCACCAGGTCGGGATCCCAGTCGTAGGTGCTGGTCGCCAGCACGACCGGGCCCCGGACCTCCACCGGGCCCTCCGGGCCGTCCGCGCGGACTCCGGCCACCGCGCCGCCCTCGTGGATCAGCTCGGTCACCGGGTGGGAGGTGCGGATCTCCACGTGGGGTTCCCGCAGCAACCTCGCCAGGAAGCTCGCCACGACACCGGTGCCGAACGTCAACGGGTCGTCGGAGCGGTGCCGTCCCGTCCTCTCCACGCCGTCGGCGACCCCGAACGCGGGAACGCCGGCGTGCGCGGCGACCTCCTCGTCCTCGGCGGAATCGTCGACGTAGGCCGCCCGCCGACCTTTGATCAGCATGTCGTCGTAGGTCGTGCCCACCGGGAAGTACGGGCTGACCCGGAGGTGCCGGCGCCACTCGCCGAGCACGCTGCCGTCGATCAGCTCGTTCGTCAGGTAGCGGCCCACCGGCAACGCGCCATCGGCTTCGTTGTGGTAGTCGGCGAGCTCGGGAATCACCTTCCAGCGGATCGCCCCGACGTCCTCCCAGTGCCGGATCGCCTTCGGCGCCGCGGTGATCCAGCGCAGCATCGCCCGCTCGTCCAGCACCTCGGGCGCGGCGTGCGCGATCGCGCGCACGTAGCGCTCGGTGAGCTCCAGCGAGTCCTCGACGCCCTCCCGCTCAGCGACGTGGTTCGCCCCGCACCAGACCTGACCGCCGGAGAACGCAGCGGCACCGCCGACGACGTCGGCCGATTCGAAGATCACCACGCGCCGCCCGTGCAGGGCGGCGCCGAGCGCCGTCGCGATCCCCGACAGGCCCGCGCCCACGACGATCACCGGCTCCGCCGGACGTGCTCCGGGTCTGTCTGCCATAACCGCACGCTCCACTGCCCATTTCGAAGTAATCATCATCATTGTTTTGTGGTCGTGGAACCGCTCCGCCGACGATCCCGCACCGTTCAGCCCGCGTTCGCGGCGTTCGCGCCCGCGGCGACCGCGATCGTCTCGCCGGTGATGTAGCGCGCCTCGTCAGAGCACAGGAAGACCATCGCGGCCGACACGTCGGCCGGTTCGACCCACGGCACCGGCATCACGTTGACGCCCTGGAACAAGGGCGCGACCTCTTCCCGCGTGGGGTGCTCGGCATCGGGCATGAACAGCTTGTACGCCGCCTCGTTCTGGATCATCGTGGTGTCGACCCCCGTGGGGCAGACCGCGTTGACCGTGATCCCCAGCGAAGCGACCTCCTGGGCGAGCGACTTCACCAGGCCGATCAGGCCCCACTTGGTCGCGGAGTAGTGCGCGACGTTCGGGTAGCCCATCTTCCCCGCCATCGACGAGGTGGCCACGATGCGCCCGGCGCCCTGCTCGGTCATCACCGGCAGGACGGCGCGCATCGTGTGGAAGGCTCCGGTGAGGTTCGTGTCCACCATCTCCGACCACATCCGATCGTCCATGTCCGCGATCGTGGAGAAGGTGAAGATCCCCGCGTTGGCCAGGCAGTAGTCGATCCGGCCCAGTTCCGCGTGGGCCTGCTCGACGAACGACGCGACCTGCCCGGCATCGCGGACGTCGACGGTCGCGGTCCGGCAACGCCTGCCCAGGCCGGTGACCAGCCGCGCGGTCTCGTCCAGGTCGCTTCGCGCCGACATCGGGTACGGCACGCTGTCCAGTTGCGCCGCGATGTCGCAGATCGCGACGTCGGCACCCTCGCGAGCGAAGGCCAGCGCGTGCGAACGCCCCTGCCCCCTGGCCGCACCGGTGATCACCGCTACTCTGCCGTCGAACTTTCCCATGTTCCCTCCACGGATTCGTGCCTGCGCACAGATCGTCGACCGGCCTCCTCGGCGGCCCTCCCGCCCGCGCGATAGCCGAACACCAGCGCGGGCCCGAGCGTTCCGCCCGCGCCGCCGTACACCATCCCCGTCGGCCCGGCCATCGCGTTGCCCGCCGCGAACAGGCCGGGGATCACCGAACCGCGCACGTCGAGCACCTCACCATCCGCAGTGGTGCGCGGACCTCCCTTGGTGCCCAGCGCGCTGGCCACGATCGGCACGGCGTAGTACGGCGCCGCGTCCAGCGGGCCCAGCGTCGCCGCACGCCCCGGGTACGCGGCGCGGTCGCCGCACCACCCGTCGTACGCGCTGTCGCCCCGGCCGAAGTCGGCGTCGTGCCCCGAGGCGGCCAGGCGGTTCCAGCGCCGAACCGTGACCGCGAGCGCCTCCCCATCGATGCCCACTCGCTCGGCCAGTTCGGCCAGGCTCGGGGCTCGGACGATCCAGTCGGCGGCGGGGCCGCCCGGTGGCGCGCCGAATCCCCCGTAGCGGCGCACGTGCTCGTGGTCGAACACCAGCCAGCACGGCTGGTTGACGTAGTCGAACCGCGTGGGATCGAACTGGTGGAACGCACCGCCGAGCGCGTTGTAGTTGGCGGCCTCGTTGGTGAAGCGCAGGCCCCTCGAATTCACCATGATGGACCGGGGAAGCGTGCGCTCGCGCAGCACGAGGCTCACGACCGGACGCCCGTCGGGATGCCGGTCGGGCAACTCGACGACCGGGACCCACCATGCCTCGCTCATGTTGCCCAGCATCGCGCCGGCCTGCATCGCCATCCGCAAGCCGTCGCCGCTGTTGGTCGGCACCCCTGGCGGCATGCTCATCGGCCCGCGCAGGAAGTCCCGCACCAGCGCCGGATCGGACTCGAAGCCACCGGTGGCGACGACCACCGATCCAGCGCGCACCTCAGCGGGGCCGGCCGGCCCCTCGAACCGCACGCCGCTGGCCCGCCCGCGCTCGAAGACCAGCTCCCGCGCCCGCGCCCCGACCACCGGAGAGACCCCGTGGTCGAGACACCCCCGGAGCAACGCCCCGACCATCGCGCGGCCGAGACCTTCGAGCTTCCGCTCGTGCCGACGCCGCTCTACCTCCGGATCCAGAACGCCGGTGCCGCCGCCGATCGGTGTCTCCGCCACCAGCATCGGGCGCGTGACGCCGACGATGCGGTCGTCCCAGCCAGGAAGGCGGTCGAAGGAGAACAGCTCGGGCTCCAGCGACCGGCCCCCTCCGGGCTTCCCGCCCGGGTTCTCCGGGTGGTAGTCCGGGAATCCGGGTACGAGCCGGAGCTTCAGCGGGGTCGACGAGTCCAGCCACTCCACCAGTTCCGGTCCGGTGCGCACGAAAGCTTCGGCGAGCTCGGGGAGGATCTTGCCGTGGGACAGGGAACCCAGGTATCCGAGTCCCTGTTCCTCCGAGTCCGCGATACCGGCCTCCGCCGCGCGCGGATTGGCCGGAAGCCATGCCACACCGCTGGACAGCGCGGTCGTGCCGCCCACGCGGTCGCCCTTCTCGAACAGGCCCACCCGAGCACCGGACTGCGCGGCCACCAGGGCGGCGACCAATCCGGCCGCCCCGGTGCCGAGCACGACCACGTCGTAGGAACCTGCCTGCTGTTCGGTCATGAGCCGGACTCCCCGATCGTCTCTGGTCGCGGCGCACCGCCCGACCTCGGGTCGCTCACTTGACGTAGGCCCCCGCGTCCACGGGCAGGGTGGCGCCGGTGACGTAGCGCGCCTCGTCGGAGGCCAGGTACAGCACCGCGTTGCTGATGTCCTCCGGTTCCACCCACGGCACCGGCATCGAGTTCATCGACAGGAAACCGGGAATCGCCTTGTCCTGGCCGGGTTCGGGATCATCCGGCGCGAACAGCCCGTAAACCCCGGGGTTCTGGATCATCGTCGTGTTGACGTTGGTCGGGTGCACGGTGTTCACCCGGATGTGGTGCGGTGCCAGCTCGTTGGCGAGCGTGCGCATCAGGCCCACGATGCCGTGCTTGGCCGCCACGTAGTGCCCCACGTTCGGGACGCCCTTGAACCCGCCGATCGAGCTGGTGAACACGATCGAACCGCCGTTGCCGGCTTCGATCATGCTGGGGATCGCCGCGGCGGCCGTGTGGTGGACACCGGTCAGGTTCACGTCGATCATGTCCCGCCACTCCTCGGCGGTGAGCTCCCAGGTCTGGCGGAACGCCGTCGCGATCCCGGCGTTGGCCACGACGGTGTGCACCGGTCCGAGCTCGGCGACGCCGTGGTCGAAGGCCTTCTGGAGCGCGCCGAAGTCTCGGACGTCGGCCTTCGTGGCGACCACCCGGCGGCCGAGGGCCTTGACCTCCTTCGCCGTTTCAGCGAGGTCGTCCTCGGTGGCCAGCGAGTAGAAGGGCGTCACGGTGCGGATGTCTTCGCAGATGTCGACGGCGATGATGTCGGCGCCCTCCGAGGCCAGGCGGACCGCGTGGCTGCGCCCCTGCCCCCGTGCCGCACCGGTGATGAACGCGACCTTGCCCGTCATCCGTCCTTGCACGAGATGCTCCTCTCTGTGGATCGCGGTCCAGCGCACCCGGATTCGCCGGGAGGACCGCCTCAGCTGTGGAACTCGGCCCAGGTGGGCAGGCTCTCCGGGTAGTCGGCGGCGGTGGCCCGGCCACCCGGCCAGCGCATCCGCTCCGAGCCGGCGAGGCCGTCGGCGAGCTGGTCGGCCGGGACGGCGTACTTGAAGGTCAGCGAGCGGCGCTCGAAGCGCCAGCGGTCGTCGACGCAGCGGTAGTCGTCCTCGTACCGGAACGCGGCGAGCACCGTGCTGGACTCGATCACCAGCTCGGCGTGGCCGGCCGCCCATCCGGTCGCCCGCCGTCCGGGAAGCAGCTGAACCACGTGGGAATCGGGGATGTGCACCATGGTCCGGTTGGCCCGCATCGCCTCGGTGTAGGCCTGGCGAAGTCCTTCGCGACCGGCGGCGGCCTTGCCCCGCCGCTCGAAGACGCCGTCGTCGGTGAACAGGTCGAGGAGCGCTTCCAGGTCGTAGTCGTCGACCGCGCGGGTGTAGAGCAGCGCGAGATCCCGGATCGCCTCCCGATCCCGCATGTCGCGCACCATCGCGAGGTGGGCCGCGAGGTCGTCGGGCGCCGGGTGGTCCACCGTCGTCTGCGCCCGCACCATCGCGGCGAGGGCGCTGGACTCGCTCGTGGGAGGTCGCTGCGCCATGTCAGACTCCTGCGGGGACGGAGAAGTGCGGACTGGGAAGGGATTCCAGGACGCGCCGCAGCGCGTCGGGAACCGGGGTCTTGGACCAGTCGAGCCCGCGGCACACGTAGGTCATGCGTCCCCGGGTGATCAGCTCCCCGTCCCTGGTGAACTCGTAGCCCACCGAGTACGACGTGGAACCGATGTGATCGAGGACCACCTGGCAGGTGAGCCGGTCCAGCACCCTCGCCGGCCGCAGGTAGGCCGCACCGGAACTGGCGCCGACGGTGATGATGCCCAGCTGGTCGGGCAGCTCCCCGCTGCGCAGGCCGTGCGAGGACATCCACGAGGTGTAGGCCCGCTCCATCCACCGGTAGTAGATCGCGAAGAACGCGATCCCCACCGTGTCGCAGTCGCCGTAGGTCAGCTGGAACTCCAGCTTGTCGTGCTGTGTCATGCGTTCTCCTCGTTCACCGGCCCGACGATGACGGCGGCCGTTCCGCTCAGGACCGTCGTGCCGCCCACCACGTCGAGCGAGACGTCGCAGTCGGCCACGGTCATCCCGGCCTCTTCGCGCACCCCGGTGACCGAACCGCCGGCGCGGAGCTCGTCGCCGGCGAAGACGTTGCCCCGGAAGCGCACCCGAAATCGGCGCAGGCGGTCGTGCCCACCGCTCCAGGCCGCGAGCATGTTGAGCACGTAGCCCATGTTCAGCGGGCCCTGGTTGATCGGACGCTCACCCATGCCGAGCGCGCGGACGACCTCGACGTCCCAGTGGATCGGGTTGGGATCGGCCAGCAGGGCCGCCGTGGTCTTCATCTTCTCGGCGCTGACCGCGGGCACTCGCCACTCCGGCAACCGCGCACCGACCGCGACCTCCATCAGTGCCTCCGCGGGAAGACGAGCGAGTTCCAGCAGGTCGCGACGTGCACCCCGTCGGCCTTGTCGCGCAGTTCGAGCTCGTAGCCGACGAGGTCGAACGCACCGGCGGTGCGACCGGACTTCCTGTCCGCGGAGGTGATCCCGCCGCTGACCGCGTAGGTCCCGCCGACCACCAGCGGCCGGTGGATCGAGGTCTCGTGCTCGCCGAACATCGGGCCGTCCGCCGCCGTCGAGCCGAACCACGCGAACAGCTCGTCCCAGCTCAACCCCATCGCACCGGTCGCGGCCATCCAGACGAACAGGGGGTGGGCCACCGTCCCGCCGGGCTCGTCCAGCACGACATCCGCGACCAGCCACGCGCGCCACGGCTCGACGACGAACTCCCCGCCCGGGAAGCGGCGTCCCACCTGCCTGCTCACGTCCGCCGCCGACGGCGCGGTCGCCCCGTCAGACATGGCGCCCCCGAGCGGCCCAGTAGGGCTCCCGCAGCGCGCGCTTGAGGATCTTCCCGGTCGGCGCCTTCGGCAGCTCGTGGACGAAGTCCACGGAACGCGGCTTCTGATAACCGGCCAGGTGTCGGCGCGCCTGTTCGATGATGTCCTGCTCGGTCACCTCGCTGTCCGGCTTGACCACCACGACCGCCTTGACCGACTCGCCCCATTCGTCGTCCGGCACGCCGATGACGGCGCATTCGAGCACGGCCGGGTGCTGGGCGACGGCCTCCTCCACCTGGACGCTGAAGATGTTCTCGCCGCCCGAGATGATCATGTCCTTGGCGCGGTCGACGATGAAGACGTAGCGGTCCTCGTCCCAGGTGGCGACGTCCCCGGTCCACATCCACCCGTTGCGCAGCGTCTGCGCGGTGAGATCCGGCCGGTTCCAGTAGCCGAGCATGTTCGCCTCGGACCGCACGATGATCTCGCCCGGCGTCCGGCCGTCCTGCGGGACGTCGCGGCCGTCGTCGTCGACGACCCGCACGGAGGTGCCGAACCCCTCGCGGCCGCAGGACCGCAGCCGCTCGGGACGGGATCCCGCGAGGGCGTTCACGTGGTCCTCCTGGGACAGGAAGCACATCGTCGACCCCTCGGTCTGCCCGTAGCCCTGGATCAGCGTGCAGGGGAACGACTCCAGGGACTGGCGGACGATGCTCGACGGCATCGGACCGCCGCCGTACTGGATGTTGCGCAGGCTGGACAGGTCGTACCCGCCGAAGCCCTCGACGGCCATCATCCAGTTCAGCATCGTGGTGATGCCCAGGAACGCCGACACCCGTTCGGCCTCGATGACCTCCAGCGCCTGCTTCGGTTCGAAGTTCACCAGCACCAGCGGGCACCCGTGCTTGAGGTAGTTCATCGCGAGCACCACCGGGATGTGGTACATCTGCCCGGTCAGCATGTACACGTCGGTGGGTACGATGCGCTCGGCCACGGTCTGGTTGAGCATCCCGGCCGCCGCGCTGCGATGGGAGTGCAGGGCGCCCTTGGACCGCCCGGTGGTCCCACCGGTGTAGAGGATGAAGAACGGATCGTCGTCGCCCGCCTGCGACGACCACTCGGGTTCGTCGTCCGAGGCGGCGTCCATCAGCCGTTCCAGGCCGCCATCCCCGTCCGCGCCGAACTCCAGCCAGTGCGGGACGTCGACGTGCCGCTGCAGCTCGGCGACCGCGCCCGCCCACTCGCGCGAGCTGATGACCGCGCTGGGACGCGCGTCCCCGACGATGGCCACCAGCTCCGGGGCCGCCAGCCGCCAGTTCAGCGGCTGCAGCACCAGCCCTGCCCGACCGGCGGCGAAGTACAGGGCCTGGTACTCGGCGCAGTTGCGCGAGAGCACCGCGACCCGGTCACCCGGTTTCAGCCCGAGATCGACGAGGCCGTTTGCCAGCCGCCGCACCATCGAGTCCAGCTCCCGCCAGGTGAGCCGGCGGTCGTTCGGGACGTCGAACACGGCGTGCTGACCGGGGCACAACGCGGCCCACTTGGCGGGTATGAGTCCCTGGTTCACGCTTCCGCTCCTCGCAGCATCGGTACCCGTCTCAGTACGGGAGATCGAGCTGGACGTGGCGCTTGCTGAACCGCCACGCACCGCCGTCGCGCACGAGCTGGTCCTCGTAGCGCGCGGTCGACAACACCGTCAGCGTCTTGCCCTCCACGGAGATCAGCGTCAGGTAGGACTCGACGGACGCCGCGGACCCGCCGGCCGCGCGGATCACCGCGTTGGTGACGATGTGCCGTCGCTGGTCGGTCTGCGTGGCCAGCGAATCCCGCATGAGCTGCACGATGGCGTCCCGGCCTTCGAAGGGCCCGATGAGATCGCCGTCCTGGACCCGGAGGCTCATCACGGCGTCCTGCGTGAAGCAGTCCGCCATCGTGCTCATGTCGTTCTCGTCGTAGGCGATCGCGTACCGGTTGAGCACGTCCTCGATCGCCCCGCGGTCCGCGGGACCGGCGTCCGCCACCGCCTCGGACGCCGGCGTCACCGTCCCGCCCAGCGCCTGGACCAGCGGGATCGGGTCGAAGTACTCGGCGAACCGGACGATCCCGTCGTACCGGACGGTCACCCGCGCGACGTAGTCGTTGCGGTAGGCGGCACCGGTTGCCTTGAACGAGGAGTCCGACCGGTACTCGGCGACGTACTCCCCCTCCTCGTCCAGGGCCCAGATCCGGTAGTCGGAGAAGTTCATCGGCGTCACCATCCGGGGCAGCGCCTGGTAGAACTCATCGATCGCCGCCCGGCCCTCGAGCGTGCGGGGGATGCCCTCCGGCGCGTACGGGATGTCCAGCCGGCCGTCCACGTGGAACAGCGGCGCGATGTCGTCGACGCTGAGCGAACCCACGGCGTCCAGATAGGCCTTGATCAGGTCCTTTCCCCGGTCCCCGCTCATGCGTCGAATCCGTCCAGTTCGGGCGGCGTCAGGGCCGAGATCACGCGTGAGGCGATGAGCCAGCCGTCCGGCGTCGCGACGTAGGTGTCCTCGTTGAGGGCCACCGCCTTGAACTTGGCCCCGCTCTTCGTCTGGCCCTCGGAGAACACGTAGTTCGTCCCGTGCGCCCGATCACCGGCGTCGAACTCGATCACGTGGTTGGTGATGATGTGGAACTGGCACGCGATCGCGTCCGCGTCCCGCTCGAAGAACGCCCTGATCTGCTCGCGCCCCGCGAAGCGCTCCAGGCCGACCGGGGTGGCGTCCCAGACCGCGTCCTCGGCGAACGCGGACAGGGCCTCCTCCGGGTCGAACCTGTCCAGTCCCCGCGCGTATCGGTGCGTCGCCTGGATGATCTCCAGCTCGGCTGCTGTCTTCTCGGAAATCTCTGTGCTGGTCATGGGATCTCGCTTCCCGAACTCGAACTTCTCGGGGAATGGCCGTCTTCGGTGATCCGCGCGGTGGTCCTCAGTCGTAGAGGATCACGCCGCGGATGTTCTTCCCCTCGCGGAGGTCCTGGAACGCGGTGTTGATGTCGTCCAGGGAGTAGGTGCGCGTCACGAGCTCGTCCAGCTTGAGCTCGCCCCGCCGGTAGAGGTCGGTGATGAGCGGGATGTCGTTGCGCGAGTTGGTGCTCCCGTAGAGCGTTCCCTGCAGCCGCTTGCCCGACATCGCGAACGTGAACAGGTCGATCTGCACGTCCCGCTGGGTCACCGGTGCCGCGGCCGTCAGCACGACCGTGCCGCCGCGCCGGGTCATCGCCTGCGCGGGTTCGAGCAGCGAACCGTGCGCGACGCCCACCGTGATGAGCACCCGGTCGGCGCCCTGGCCGTTGGTCATCTCCGAGACCAGCTCCGCCGCCTGCTCGGCGTTCTCCGCCGTGTGCGTCGCTCCGAACTCGGGCGCCCGTTCGCGCTTGTAGGCCACCGGGTCCACCGCGATGATGTTCTTCGCGCCCCGGTGCCGAGCGCCCTGAACCGCGTTCATGCCCACGCCGCCGACGCCGAAGATCACGACGGTGTCGCCGAGCTGCATGTCGGCGGCGTACACCGACGAGCCCCAACCGGTGGGCACGCCGCATCCGATGAGCGCCGCCTTCTCCAGCGGGATGTCCTCGTCGATCTTGACGAGGGCGTCCACCGGCACGGTCACGTACGGCGCGAAGGTCCCCAGGTACGACATCGCCCCGACGCCCTTGCCCCGGGCGTGGATGCGGTGGGTGCCGTCGGGTGAGGTGCCGCCCAGCACGCCCGCGCCGAGGGCGCACATGTTCGAGCGTCCGCTCACGCACATGGTGCACCGGCCGCACGAGGGCAGGAACGAGCACACCACGTGGTCACCCACTTCGAGCCCTTCGGCACCCGGCCCGATCTCGGTCACCACACCGGCGCCCTCGTGGCCGCCGAGGATCGGCGCCCACGGCAGCGGGATGTCGCCGGTGTCCAGGTGGTCATCGCTGTGGCAGATCCCGGAGGCGGCCAGCTTGACCGTCGCCTCCCGATTCTTCGGCGGATCGAGCTCGATCTCCTCCACCGACCAGCCCGAGCCGGTTCCCGGCTCCCACAAGAGCGCGCCTTGGGTCTTCATGTCTTGTCTCCTCGTGCAGAAGGGATGAACGACGCCGGCGTCCGCGCGGACGGCGGCCGGGAGTGGGGGTGTTTCAGTCGATCCGCGTCAGGAACCCTGCAGCGCGAAGCCCTCGTACCCGTTGGCTGCGACCTCGTCGCACTTCTCGCGGTAGGCCCCCACGCCTCCGATGTAGGGCATGAACACGCGCGGCTTCCCGGGCACGTTCGCGCCCAGGTACCAGGAGTCGGTCTTGGTGAACAGCGTCGCCTCACCGCACTCCTGCACGTGGTCCGTCCACTGCTTCTCGGCGGATTCGGTCGGTTCCACCACGGTGAGCCGCTGCTCGGACATGTGCGACAGCAGGTCGCTGATCCACTCCACGTGCTGCTCGATCGACACGATCATGTTGCTCAGCACCGACGGGCTGCCCGGGCCGGTGATGGTGAACAGGTTGGGGAAACCGGTCGTGGTCAGTCCGAGGTAGGTGCTCGGACCTTCGGCCCACTTGTCCCGCAGGGAGACCCCGTCCCGGCCCACGACGTCGATGGACAGCAGCGCGCCGGTCATCGCGTCGAAACCGGTTGCGAAGACGATGCTGTCGAACTCGTGCTCCCGCTCGGTGGTGCGCACCCCTTTCTCGGTGATCTCCACGAGAGGGGTCGCCCGCAGGTCGACCAGTTCGACGTGCTCGCGGTTGAACGTGTCGTAGTAGCCCGTGTCCAAGCAGGGCCGCTTGGTCCCGAAGGCGTAGCCCTCGGGGCAGAGGATCTCCGCCTTCTCGGGGTCGTGCACCATTTCCCGGATCTTGCCGCGCACGAATTCGGCCGCGGTGTCGTTCGCGCGCTCGTCGGTCAGCAGGTCGGTGTAGGCCTGCAGGACACCCGTGAGATTGCCCCGGTTCCACCGCTCCGTGTACTTGGCGTGGCGTTCGTCGTCGTCCACTTCGAGTGCGGACTCGGTGGGCGCTTCCACGGCGATGCCGAAGCCCGACATCCGCCCCTCTTCCCGGATCTGCTGGTAGTCGGCCTTGATCCGGGAGACCAGGTCCTGGTCGATCGGGCCGTTGAAGGTGGGGAGGCTGAAGTTGGCGGTCCGCTGGAAGACGGTGAGCGCCTCGGCCCGCTCGGCCAGGATCGGGATCGCCTGGATCCCCGACGATCCGGTGCCGATCACCGCGACCCGCTGGCCGCTGAAGTCCACGCGCTCATCGGGCCAGTGCGAGGTGTGGTACCAGTTCCCGGTGTAGTTCTCGATCCCGGGGATCTCCGGCATCTTCGGCTTCGACAGGCACCCGACCGCCATGATGCAGTACCGCGCGCTCACCTCGTCGCCCTGATCGGTCCGGACCGTCCAGCGGGACGAGCCTTCATCGAATCGGGCTTCGGTGACCTTGGTGTTCAGCACGATGTCCCTGCGCAGGTCGTGCCGTTCGGCGACGTGGCGGATGTAGGCGTGGATCTCGGGCTGACCCGGGTACTTCTCGGTCCACTCCCACTCCTGCTCCAGCTCCTGGTCGAAGGAGTAGGAGTAGTGCATGCTCTCCACGTCGCAGCGGGCTCCCGGGTACTTGTTCCAGTACCAGGTCCCGCCCACGTCGCCACCGGCCTCGACGACCTTCGCGCTCATCCCGAGCCGGCGGAGTTGGTGGAGCATGTACAGACCGGAGAAACCGGCACCGACCACCACCGCGTCGAGTTGCGCGGGAATGTTCCTCGTGTCGTTCATAAGATCCCGTCCTCGCGAAGTCTTCGGAGATTCCGTTGGGATTTCTCGGGGGGGCGTCATCTGGGCGGCGCGGGGTGAGCGGCCCATCCGCTCGGATGGTCGCTTCGATTCCTCTGCATTTACCGCGGTTCGTCTGGGCGGTCAGCTGATCGCGCGGAGCCGTTCGTCGATCTCGTCCACCACGTAGCTGATCCCCTGTTCGCTGCCGGGCAGCAGGTTCACCATGGTGAAGAAGCCGTGCATCTGGCCCGCGAACCGCCGGTGGGACACCGGGACGCCTGCTTTCTCCAGCGCTTCGGCGTAGGCCTGGCCTTCGTCGCGGAGCACGTCGTGCTCGGCGGTCAGGACCACGGCGGGTGGCAGTCCGGTGAGGTCGAGGGCGCGCGCCGGGGAGGCGTCCGGGTTCTCCCGCGTTCCCGCCGGGGCGTAGTGGTTCCAGAACCAGATCATGCTGTCCCGGCTGAGCATGAGCTGGTTCTCCGGGTCGGTGTAGGACGCGGTGTCGAAGTCGCAGTCCGTCACCGGGTACACCAGAACCTGCTGAGCGAGCGCGATGTCGCTGTCGCGCGCCTTCCGGCTCACGACGGCGGCCAGGTTCCCGCCCGCGCTGTCGCCCGCCACGATCAGCGGAACCCGCTTGCCGCAGATCTTCTCGACGTTGCGGTCGACCCAGACCAGCGCGTCCCAGGCGTCGTCGACGGCCGCCGGGTAGGGATGTTCCGGTGCCAGCCGGTAGTCGACCAGCGCCACGGCGCAGCCCGTGCGGTCGGCGAGCTGCCTGCCCAGCGCTTCGAACTCGTCGATCGCGCCGATCACCCAACCGCCGCCGTGGTAGTACACGACCACACCACGAGCCTCGTCGTGGGGCACCAGCACCCGCACCGGGATGGTGCGGCCCTGGGCGGGAACCTGGATCAACTCGCTTCGCGCGACCTCGGGGCCGTCGCCGTACATGTCCTTGAGCATCGCCGTCATACCGCGCGCCTGCTCCGGTTCCATCTCGTGCAGCGGGGGCTGTCCCGTCTCGGCCATCTGGGCGAGGAATCCGGATGTTGCGTCATCAAGAGCCATGGCGGACCTCTTTGCGGGGGAGAGAATTCTGCGAGTCGCTGCGGTGTCGTCGCGCCGACGAACTCAGCTGTACTGGATCAACTTCGTTTCGAGGTACGCGGAAAGGCCTTCGACGTTGCCTTCGCGGCCGAGGCCGGACTGCTTGTAGCCGCCGAACGGCTGCACCACGCACATGCCCCACGTGTTGACCGAGATCTGCCCCGTCCGCACGCGGCGCGCGACCTGCTCGGCCAGGGCCGCGTCCGACGCGTACACGGCGCCGGAGAGCCCGTAGTCGGAGTCGTTGGCGAGGGCGACCGCCTCGTCGACGCCGTCGAACGGGATCACGCAGATCACCGGTCCGAAGATTTCCTCGCGGGCGATGCGCATGTCGTTGCGGACATCGGCGAAGACGGTCGGTTGGACGTAGTACCCGCGATCGAGTCCGGCGGGACGGCCGCCGCCGGTGACCAGCCGCGCCCCTTCTTCGAGACCGATGCGGATGTAGTCCTCGACGCGGTCCCGCTGGCGCTCGGCGGCGAGCGGACCCAGCACGGTCCCCTCAGCCGCGGGGTCGCCCACCGGAAGTCCTTCCAGCATCGGCACCATCGCGTCGAGCAGCTCCTGCTGCCGTTCCCGCGGCACGAGGATCCGGGTCAGCGCCGCGCAGACCTGACCGGAGTGCCCGATCCCGGCCGGCACGAGCGTGGGCAGCACCTCGCCCAGCGGGATGTCGTCGGCGATGATGCCCGCCGACTTGCCGCCCAGTTCCAAGGTGACCCGGGCGATCCGCTCGCCGCACAGGCTCATGATCCGCTTGCCCGCGGCGGTGCTGCCGGTGAAGGCGACCTTGTCCACGCCGGGGTGGGTCACCAGGTGCTCGCCGACCTCGCGACCTGCGGGCAGGACGCTGACGACGCCTTCGGGAAGTCCTGCGGCTTCCAAGGCCTCGGCGAGCATCATGACGCTGACCGGTCCCTCGGGCGCGGGCTTGAGCACGACCGCGCATCCGGCGGCGAGCGCCGGGCCGATCTTCAACGACGCGGTGGCCACCGGCCCGTTCCACGGGATGATCGTGGCGACGACGCCGACGGGTTCGCGGACCAGCTTGCCGCGTCCCTCGGCCCACTCGCGGTCCTCCTCGAACACGGCCCGCTCGTGCAGGGTGGACACGTCGCCCCACATCTTCAGAGCGTTCTGGTGGAACGCTTCGCTCACCGCGGCCGGTGCTCCGATCTCCGCCGTGAACGCCGTCGCCATGTCGCCGAACCGCTTCTCGACCTCCGCGCCGACGCGGGCGAGAACCGCGCCGCGCTCCGCCGGGGTCATGCGCGGCCAGGGCCCCTCGTCGAACGCCTTGCGCGCGGCGGCGACCGCCGCGTCCACGTCGGCTTCGCGCGCTTCGGGAACGGTCGCGACGACCTCTTCGGTGCTGGGCGAGACGACTTCGATGAGGCGGTCGCTGGACGGGCTCACCCAGCGCCCGCCGATGAACAGCTTCGAGTAGCTCTTGAGCGGGGTGGGGGCGGCCACGGTTGTGGACATCCGCCTTCCTCCTGTTCTCCACGCTGAAAACAGCTGAAACACGCGGCGATGACCGGATCCGCAGGTCGACGGTGCGATTCACCTCGACGTGACGGCCAACACAGACACCTTGGCTCGCGAGGCATCCGAAGTCAATACCGTTCATTATATTCATAGTAATCGTTTTTGCGGGACGTGCGAGTTCCGCTCGCACACCACCGCGCCGCCCTCCAGCAGGAGGCGCGACCAGGCGCATCAGGCGAGCGGGGCTCCTCCGAGAAAGGCGCGCACCACCGAGGAAGGATTTCCACCCCCGATCCGGAGCCCTTGACACGTCCAGAATTGAATATAATGATCTGCAAGATTTGGGGAGCGTGGATGAAGACAGCGTCTGCACCGGCGACCCTGGTGACCGGAGCCGCCTCCGGGATGGGCCGCGCCACGGCGCGGGTGTTCGCCGCCGCGGGTTTCCGGGTCGTGCTCGCCGACATCAACGCCGACGCAGGTCGGGAAGCAGCGGACGAGATCACCTCCCGAGGGGGCGAGGCGCACTTCGTGCGCGCCGACGTCACCAAGCCGGACGAGGTGGCGAACATGGTCGCCGCCACGGCCGACCGCTTCGGGCGGCTCGACTGCGCGGTGAACAACGCGGCGTGCCCGCCGGACAGCGACCGGATCGTCGACGCCGACGTCGAGGTCTTCCGACAGGTCGTGGAGGTCAACCTGACCTCGGTGCTGGCGTGCCTGAAGCACGAGCTCGCGCAGATGGTCGACCAGGGCGGGCCGGGAGCGATCGTCAACATCGGGTCGATCCGCTCCTTCCGGGCGCGGGCCGGATCCCCGGCCTACACGGCCGCGAAGCACGCGATCATCGGGCTGACCCGCACCGCCGCTCTGGAGTGCGCCGGCACCGGGGTGCGGGTCAACGCGGTCTGCCCAGGGGCGATCGACACCCCGATGCTGCGCGGGTCCCGGTCCGCCCGCGGCGACACCGAGGCCGCGACGACGGCACGCCAGGGCGAGCTCGGGACCCCCGAGGAGGTCGCGCATGCGAGCCTGTGGCTGTGCTCCTCCGCATCATCCCTGGTCACAGGCCAAGCACTGGTGGCCGATGGCGGTTACCTCATCCGATGAAGGGGAGAGACATGATCATCGACGCGCACACCCACGTCTGGCCGGACGCCATCGCCGAGCGGGCGCTGACCGCCAACCGCCTGCCCGGGCTGCAGGCGGTCGGCAACGGCAAGGCGAGCTCGCTGGCGGCCGAGATGGCGACCAAGGGCGTCGGTCACAGCATCGCTCTCGGGGTGGCCGGAGCGGCCAAGAACGTCGACCGCACCAACGAGTTCATCACCTCGCTGAACAGCGAGACCTTCACCCCGTTCGGCACCGTGCACGTCGATCTCCCCGTCGAGGAGAACCTCGCGAGCCTGCGGCGCCACGGCCTGCGCGGTGTGAAGGTGCACCCCCTGTTCCAGAACTACGGGCTCATGCACGAGCGGCTCTGGGAGCTGTTCGAGGCCTTCGGCGACGAGATCGGCGTGATCGTGCACGTCGGCGCGGGCGGCAGCGGGGCGGTGAACGATCTGAGCACGCCGCGCATGCTCCGCGAGATCGTGCGCACCTTCCCGAAGCTGCGGCTGGTGGCGTGCCACTTCGGCGGTTATCACATGCTGGCGGAGGCCGAGCAGGAGCTGCGCGGGCTGGACGTCGTGCTGGAGACCTCCTGGCCACCCGCGCTCAGCGAGGTCGACCCCACGACGGTGCGACGGCTGATCACCCGGCACGGGACCGAGCGGATCGTGTTCGGCTCGGACTGGCCCATGACCGACCCCGCGAAGGAGATCGCGGCCATCCGCGCGCTCAACCTCGGCGACGACGCGGAGTCCGCCGTGCTCGGCGGAAACCTCACCCGCGTCCTCCAACTCGACGTCTGATGCGCCCAGGACCGTTCCCGGGGCAGGAGCGGTCCCCCAGCAGCTCCCCTAGCGCCAGTCCACGACTTCGTTCATGAGCTGCGGCTCGCGCTTGGCGATGGTCTTGGCGTACTCGCTCATGTGCTCGCGCATGAGCTGTTCGGCCACCTCGGGCTCGCCGGAGATGATCGCGTCGGCGATGTCGGCGTGGACCCGGCGCACCCGGTCGCGTCGGCGGGCGACGTACACACCGGACGCGCGCTCGGTGAAGAGGTCCTTCAACGCCCGGGCGAACAGGCTCAGCAGGCCGTTGCCCGCCATCGACAACACCTTCGCGTGAAAGGCGTTGCTCGCCGTGAGCCAGTCCTCATCGGTCTTCGCGGCGAACCCGCGCTCGACGATCTCGCGCAGCTCCTCGTCGTCGGAGGGATCGTGCCGTTCCGCGGCGAGCCGGGCGACGAGCGGTTCGAGGATCAGCCGGGCCTCGACCAGCTCGCTGAACTCGATGCCCTGCACCTGGAAGAAGAGCGTGGCCATCCGGCCGAACTCGCGGCTGTCCACTTCCGACACGACGGGGCCGCCACCGGGTCCCGGCTTCATGCGGATCAGCCCGTGCACCTCCAGGACCCGCAGCGCCTCCCGCAGGGACGCCCGCGCCACCTGGAAGCGCTGGAGCATCACGCTCTCGGACTCCAGCATGTCGCCCGGCGAGAGCTTGCGCTGCGCGATGTCCCGCACGATTTCACGCGCGATGATGGAAGACACCTTCTCGCCACGGCGCTCCCACGCTACGCTGACCGATTCACTCATAATGGTTGGCAGCATACCGGCCGGAGGGCGGGGACTTCACATCACCGTCCACGTGTCCGCTCCGCTCAGGTGGGCCAGGAACTCGGCATCGCTGCCGGCCTCTCCGCTCCGGGCGTTCCGCAGGTGTTCGCGCACGAGGTCGTCGTAGACCGGGCGGGACACGCTGCGCAGCACACCGGTCACCGCGTGTTCGAGGTCCTGGCTCGACACGCGGCTGAGCGCATAAGCGTATTCCGGGTCGTCGCTGACCGCATCGTGCACGACGATCTCGTGCGGGTCGACCTCCGCCGTGGGCAGCACCCGCAGCCCGAAGCCGTGGCGAACGACGCAGCGCTCCCCCTCGGCGCCGAAGACGATCGGCCGGCCGTGGACGAGCGGGATCAGCCGGTTCGGCGCCTCGTCCTTCGCGCGGAGCAGGTCGAACGAACCGTCGTTGAAGATGGGGCAGTCCTGCAGCACCTCCACCAGCGCCGTGCCCCGGTGCGCGGCCGCCTGGCGCAGCACGTCGCCCAGTCCCTTGCGGTCCGAGTCCAAGGCCCGCGCGACGAAGGTCGCCTCGGCGCCCAGCGCCAGCGACAGCGGGCTCAGCGGGGAGTCGAGGGAGCCCTCCGGAGTGCTCTTGGTGATCTTGCCGGTTTCGGAGGTCGGCGAGTACTGGCCCTTGGTCAGACCGTAGATCCGGTTGTTGAACAGCAGGATCTTCAGGTTCACGTTGCGGCGCAGCGCGTGGATCAGGTGGTTCCCGCCGATCGACAACGCGTCGCCGTCACCGGTCACCACCCAGACGGACAGATCGGGCCGCGAGACCGACAACCCGGTCGCGATCGCCGGAGCACGGCCGTGGATCGAGTGCATCCCGTACGTCTCGAGGTAGTACGGGAACCGGGAGGAACAACCGATCCCGGACACGAAAACGATGTTCTCGCGCCGCAATCCGAGTTCCGGCAGCAGTCCGCGGACCGTGGCGAGGATCGGGTAGTCGCCGCAGCCCGGGCACCACCGCACCTCCGACGAGGAGGTGAAGTCCTTCGCGGTGAGTCCGAGGTCGGCACCGGCCGCAGTGGTGGTCACGTCGCGGTTTCCTTCCCTCGCGCCACGGCGAGCGCCGCGGCCGTCTTGTTCCGCTCGGTGGCGGCCACCGTGCCGGCCTCGACCTCGAGCAGGATCTCCTCCAGCTCCTCGGCGAGGAACGCCTGCCCGGCGACCTTCGTCACCGGCTGCGCGTCGACGAGGTAGCGAGCGCGCAAGAGCATCGACAACTGCCCGAGGTTCATCTCCGGCACGACCACGCGCTCGTAGTTCCGCAACACCGCGCCGAGATTCGCGGGCAGCGGGTTCAGGTGGCGCAGATGGACCTGGGCGATCGGCACGCCCCGGTCCCGCACCCGGCGGCACGCCGCGCCGATCGGCCCGTACGAGCTCCCCCAGCCCACGACGAGCGTTTGAGCACGTCCGGACGGGTCGTCGACGACCGCCTCCGGCACGTCCACGTGGTCGATCTTGGCCTGCCGCAACCGAACCATCAGCTCGTGGTTGTCCGGGTCGTAGGAGATCGCACCGTCCTGGTGCGACTTCTCCAGCCCGCCGATGCGGTGCTCCAGCCCCGGGGTGCCCGGCACCGCCCACGGTCGCGCGAGGGTGTCCGGGTCCCGCCGGTACGGAGCGAACGACTCCGCACCGGCTTCGGCGAAGGAGGGTTCGATCTGCGGGAGGTCGTCGAGCTCCGGGATCCGCCAGGGCTCCGAGCCGTTGGCGATCGCGCCGTCGGACAGCAGCAGCACCGGCGTCCGGTAGGTCACGGCGATCCGCGCGGCCTCGACGGCCGTGGCGAAGCAGTCCGCGGGCGATCTCGGCGCGACCACCGGAACCGGCGATTCGCCGTTGCGGCCGTGCAGCGCCTGGAACAGGTCGGCCTGCTCGGTCTTGGTCGGCAGCCCGGTCGACGGCCCGCCCCGCTGCACGTCGACGACGAGCAGCGGCAGTTCGGTCATCACCGCCAGCCCGATCGTCTCGCCCTTGAGCGCCAGTCCCGGCCCGGAGGTGGTCGTCACGCCCAGCGCCCCGCCGAACGCCGCGCCCAGGGCCGCGCCGATCCCGGCGATCTCGTCCTCGGCCTGGAACGTCGTCACCCCGAACCGCGCGAGCCGGCTCAGCTCGTGCAGGATGTCGCTGGCCGGTGTGATCGGGTAGCTGCCGAGGAACACCGGCAGCCCGGCCCGCCTGCCCGCCGCCACCAGGCCCTGCGACAGGGCCACGTTCCCGGTCACCTGCCGGTAGGTCCCCGCGGGCAGCCGCGCGGGCGGGATCTCGATGGTGGAGGCGAAGGCCTCCGTGGTCTCGCCGTAGTTCCAGCCCGCGCGGAAGGCCAGCACGTTCGCCTCGCCGATCTCCGGCTTGCGCCCGAACTTCTCGCGCAGGAACCGCTCGGTGCCCTCGGTCGGGCGCTGGTACATCCAGCACAGCAGCCCCAGCGCGAACATGTTCTTCGCCCGCGCGGCGTCGCGCTTGCCCACTCCGGCCGGTTCGACCGCACCCCGGGTGAGCGTCGACATGGGCACCTCGTGCACCGCGAACCCGCTGAGCTCGGCCAGCGGATCGCCCTCGTAACCGGCCTTGGCCAGGTTCCGCTTGGTGAACTCGTCGGTGTTGACCAGCAGCACGCCCCCGGCGCGGAGGTCGCCGACGTTCGCCTTCAGCGCCGCCGGGTTCATCACCACCAGCACGTCGGGCCGGTCTCCCGGCGTGAGGATGTCGTAGTCCGCGAAGTGGATCTGGAAGCTCGACACCCCGGGCAGCGTGCCCTGCGGGGCGCGGATCTCGGCGGGGAAGTTCGGCTGGGTCGCCAGATCGTTGCCGAAGGCCGCGGCCTCGGCGGTGAAGCGGTCACCGGCCAGTTGCATCCCGTCCCCGGAGTCACCGGCGAACCGGACGACGGCGCGTTTCGGTGCGGTCACCGGGTCAGGCCCTTCACGAGCTGCTTGGCCAGCGAGTCGAGGATGACCTCGGTGGAGCCCTCGTAGATCCGCATCGGACGCGCTTCCCGGTACAACCGCTCGATCTTGCTGCCCTGGACGAGGCCGAACCGGCCCATCGTCTGGACCGACCGGTCGACCACGCGCCCGGCGATCTCGGTCGCCCCGACCTTCGCCATGGACGACAGGTGCAGGTTCGCCAGCGGGTCGCGCGCCGCGGCCTCCGCGGCGCGGTAGGTCAGCGAGCGGGCCATCTCGATCTCGGTCCACGACGTCGCCAAGCTGCCCGGCACGGAGCCCAGCCGGGCCAGGTTCACGCCGAACTGCTCGCGTCCCGCGGCGTGCCGGACGGCTTCCTCCAGCGCGGCGGTGGCGAGCCCGACCGCCGCGCCCGCGACCGACACCCGGAAGGTCGCCAGGGTCGAGAGCACCAGGGTGAACCCCTCCCCCGGCGCCCCGAGCCGGTGGCTCGCCGGAACCCGGACCTCGTCGAGCACCACGTCACCGAGCACGTGCGGTGCGATGATCTGGTGGGGCTTGGCCACCGACACCCCGTCGGTGGCGGCGGGCACCAGCGCCAGCGAGTAGCTCTCGCCCTCGCGCGCCAGCACGCAGTAGAAGTCCGCGTCACCGGCGTTGGTGATGAACGACTTCCGCCCGTTGAGGACGAGTTCGCCGTCGCGCTGCTCCAGCGTCGTCGACAACGCCTTCAGGTCCGACCCCACGTCGGGTTCGGTGAGGGCCAGCGCGGCGATCGCTTCCAGCCGGCCGACCGCGGGCAGCCACTCGCGGCGAACCGCGTCGCCGCCCCCGGCGCTGATCGCGTAGCTGCCGATCCCCTGCATGCCCAGCAGCGAGTCGAGGTGCGCGCTCTCGGCTGCGAACGCCTCCCGCGCCAGGGTGACGGCGAGCGAGTCGACCCGCTCGTAGCGGCCCCCGAACTCCGCCGGGACCATGATCGAACCGATGCCGCTGGCGGCGAGGCGCTTGCGCATCTCCGGATCGATGTCGCCGGCTTCGTCGGCCCGCTCGGCGATGTCGCGCACGGACACCGCGAACTCACGGGCTTCCCGTTGCAGCGCACGGTACTTCTCCGACAGCTCGAACAGCCGTCCATCCTCCGCGTCAGCCACCGCAGCTCCTTCGACTTCCGGCATATTTATGATTACCATAACAAGGAATTTTCCCGCGTCAACTTACGCCGAGGTGACCTCATGACCTTCGATCCGACCAGTGCGTTCGACCTCAGCGGCCGCGTGGCGATGGTGACCGGCGGCAGCCGGGGGCTGGGCAAGGCCATCGCCCTGGGGCTGGCCAGGTCGGGCGCCGACGTGATCATCTCCAGCCGCAAGCAGGAAGCCTGCGAGCAAGCCGCCTCCGAAGTGGAGCGCGAGACAGGCCGCAAGGCGTACCCGATCAGCGCGCACGTCGGCCGGTGGGACCGGCTGGACGAGCTCGTCGACGACGTCTACCAGCGGGTCGGGAAGGTCGACGTGCTGGTCAACAACGCGGGGATGTCGCCGCTCTACGAGAGCGTCGAAGGCATCACCGAGGAGTTGTTCGACAAGGTCATCGCGGTCAACCTCAAGGGACCGTTCCGGCTTTCGGCCCTGGTGGGCAGCAAGATGGCCGACGGTGCCGGAGGGTCGATCATCAACATCAGCAGCGCGGCCGCCACCCGCCCGCGGCCGTCGGTGCTGCCCTACGCCGCCGCCAAGGCCGGTCTGAACGCGATCACCACCGGCTTCGCGCACACCTTCGGCCCGTCGGTGCGCTGCAACGCCATCATGGCCGGGACCTTCCACACCGACGTCAGCGCGTCCTGGGATCCCGCCGAGTTCGCCGCCCGAGCCCAGCGCTTCGCGCTGCAACGCGGCGGCCGGCCGGACGAGATCGTGGGCATGGCCGTGTACCTGGCGTCCGACGCCTCCAGCTACACCACCGGCGCGGTGCTCGCCGTCGACGGCGGGCAGCCGTAGCAGCCCCGGCCGGGCCCACCGCAGGGCGGGCCCGGCCGGGACCGGTCACCCCGGAACGTCGCCGCGTCCGGTGATCACACCCCCGGCGACGAGTTCCCCCAGCTCGTCCCCGGAGAGCCCCAGCCCCTCCCCCAGCACCTCGTGGGTGTGCTCGCCGACGAGGGGCACGCCGTCGTAGGCCGGTCCCCGATAGCCGGAGAGGTGCAGCACCGGGCCGGGCGTCATCACCGAATCCCAACCGCCGGGGCCGGTGATGCTCATCAGGGAGCGCTCCAGGAAGTGCGGGTCCACGACGATGTCGGAGGCGTCGTTGACGGGCGCGCACACCACTTCGTGCTCCTCCAGGACGGCGAGAGCCTCGTCCCTGGGCAGCGATTCGACCCAGTCGCTGACGTGCTTCTGCAGCAGTTCGTCGTGCTCCAGCCGGGCGGGCCCGGTGGCGAACCTCGGGTCCTCGATCATGCCCGGCTGCCCCATCGCGGTGAACAGCCGCGTCGCGATCACCTGGTTCGACGCCGCGATCGACAGGAACTTGCCGTCGGCCGACCGGTAGATGCCGCGCGGGGACGCGGCGCCGGTCGAGTTGCCGATGCGGCCCTGCACCTCGCCGAGCCCGGTGTACTTCAGCACCATGTCGCCGACGATGAACAGCAGCGGCTCGTACAGCGCGACGTCGACGACCTCGCCCTGTCCCGTGCGCTCCCTGCGGAACAACGACATCGCCGTGCCCATCGCCGCCGAGATGCCCGCGATGGAATCCGCGAACCCGAACGGAGGCGAGGTCGGGGGGTGCTCGGGCCAGCCGTTGATGTGGGCGAACCCGCTGGCCGTCTCCGCCACGGTGCCGAAACCGGGCCGGTTCCGGTACGGCCCGGTCTGACCGAAGCCCGAGATCCTGGTGAGCACCAGGCTCGGGTTCTGCTCGCTGAGCACGTCGTAGCCGAGCCCCCAGCCCTCCAGCCGCCCCGGCCGGAACGACTCGACGACCACGTCCACCTCGGCGGCCAAGCGCCGCACCAGGTCACGGCCGCCCGACTGGCGGAGGTCGATGCCCACGGAGCGCTTGCCGCTGTTGAGGCGGCCGAACCCGAGCGAGAGGCCGTCCTTCTGCGGCACCCACTGGCGGGCGTAGTCACCGTTCACCGGGTCTTCCGCCTTGATGACCTCGGCGCCGAAATCGCGCAGCATCCGCCCCGCGGTCGGCGCGGCGTAGCCGGCGCCGAGTTCGAGCACGCGCACACCGGCCAGCGGCGCGTCACCGGTTCCTGACATGACCCCTCCCCTTCGATCGCCCGCGCACTACACGCGCCACTGGACGTGCCTGGGCTCCAGGTACTCGTGGATGCCCCACTCGCCGATCTCCCGGCCGACGCCGGATCTCCCGGAGCCGCCGAACGGCGCGTCCGGCCGCATCGCGCCACCGCCGTTGATCCACACGGTTCCGGCGCGCAACCGCTCGGCGACGCGCTTGCCCTCGTCGAGGTCCGGCGTCCAGACGTTGGCCGCCAGCCCGAAGGCGGTGTCGTTGGCCAGGTCGATGGCCTCCTCGGCGTCCCGGAACGGGAGCACGACGGCCACCGGGCCGAAGATCTCCTGCTGCACGGCCCGCGCGGCGTGCGGCAGGTCGCCCAGCAGCACGGGGTTGATGAAGTAGCCCTTGTCCGGCACCGGCCGGTCGACGGACAGCAGGACCCGGCCGCCCTCGTCGAGCGAGCCGTCGACGAAGCTCTGCACCCGGTCGCGGTGCTCCGGCCGGATCATCGGCCCGATGTTGGTCTTCGGGTCCCACGGGTCGCCGACGTGCATCTGGTCGAACGCCCCCGCGCTCGCGGCCAGGAACCGGTCGTACAGGTCGTCGTGCACCAGCAGCCGGGCCAGCGCGGCGCACCCCTGGCCGCCGTTGCGCGACCAGCGCAGGTGCATCTCCTCGGCGAACGACTCGACCTCGCAGCCGGGCAGCACGATGCTGGCCGACTTCCCGCCGAGTTCGAGGGTCACGCCGCTGAGGTTCGCGGCCGCCTGCTCCATGATCTTCGCGCCGACCGCGTCGGACCCGGTGAAGGAGACCTTGTCCACCCCCGGGTGCGAGGACAGCCGCCGCCCCACCTCGGCGTCGCCGACGATCACGTTGAACACGCCGTCCGGCAGGTCCGCCTCGCGGCTGAGCTCACCGAGCAGCAGGGTGGTCAGCGGCGTGCGCGGCGAGGGCAGCAGCACCACCGTGCAGCCCGCGGCCAGCGCCGCGCCGAACTTGAAGATGGCCAGGTTGAGCGGGTAGTTGTAGCCGGTGATCGCCGCGACGACGCCCACCGGGTAGTGGGAGACCTCGCTGATGGTCGGCACCGGCTGGTCGTAGCCGCCGAGGTCCACGGTGCGGTCCTTCTTGGCCGCCTCGGCCTGCCAGCGCAGGTGCCCCAGCCCCATCTTGACCTGGAGCCCCTCGGCCAGCGACACCGGCGTGCCGACCTCGTTGACGATCGACCCGAGCAGGTCGTCGACGCGGCTCTCCAGCACGTCGACCAGCCGGTGGATGGCCGCCGAGCGCTGCTCCGGCTTGAGCGCCGCCCAGCCCCCGAAGGCGTCCCGCGCGGCGCGGACCGCCTGGTCGACCTGCTCCGCGGAGGCGCCGCCGACCTCGGCCAGGACCTCCTCGGTGGCCGGGTTGACGACGTCCCAGCGCTGCCCGGCCGGCTGCACCGGCTTGTTGGCGATGGTCAGCGTGCGCACGTCGGGCACGTAGTTGCGCAGCGACTCAGGTGTCCTGGTCATCGAGCACCCTCCTCTTCCTGTTTCTTCGCCATCAAGCCGACTCGGTGCAGCAGGCAGACGAGCGTGTCGTGCTGGTTGAAGCCGCGGTGCTCGAACCACACGATCCCGGAGTCGTCGCGGCTGCTGGACTCCCGCTTGTTCAGGATCGTCGTCTCGGCGCGCAGGGTGTCGCCGTGGAACACCGGGTGCGGGAACTCGATCTTGTCGTAACCGAGGTTGCCGAGGGTGGTCCCCATCGTCAGCTCCGGCACGTGGAACGCCCCGATCAGCGCGACCGTGAACAGGCTGTTGACCACCCTCGCCCCGTGCACGCTCTTCTTGGCGAACTCCTCGTCGAGGTGCAGCGGCTGCAGGTTCATGGTCAGCGAGGTGAACATGACGTTGTCCATCTCGGTGACCGTGCGGGTGAACGGATGTTGGTACTCCGCACCGATCTCGAACTCCTCGAAGTACAGACCGCGCATGTCAGTCCCCGATTCCCGCGATGGCTTCGGCCCGCGCGAGCCATTCCACCGCCTTGTCGTAGTGTGCTTTGTCGATGTGCAGGCCGCGGTAGCGCAGCGCCCCCGTGCCCTCGGCCTGGGCCTTCTCGTACGCCTCGACGAGCCCCCGGTGGAACGCCACGTCCTCAGTGGACGGGGAGAACACCTCGTTGATCGCGGCGACGTGGCTCGGGTGGATCGCGATCATGCCTCGGAAGCCGAGCTGCCTGCCGCGCGCGGCGAACTCGCGCAGGCCGTCCAGGTTCGCGAGGTCCTCCCACAACCCGGTCAGCGCGTGGATCCCGGCTTCCCGGCACGCCAGGAGGATCCGGCTGCGGTGGTACAGCGTTTCGGTCCCCTCGGGGGTCCACTCGTAGCCGACGGCCTTGGCGATGTCGGCGTGCTCGGCGGTCGGGCCGATCATCGCTCCCACTCTCGGCGACGCCGTCGCGATCTCCAGGCAGCCGTGGATCGCGCGGACCGTTTCGACCGGCACGATGTACTCCAGGCCGGAAACCCCGTTGCGCTCCTCGAAGTGGTCCAGCAGCGCGTCGTAGCGCAGCACGTCGGTGCTCCGCTCGATCTTCGGCGCGAAGACGCCGGTCAGGCCGGGCACGACGACCTTCTCCAGGTCACCACCGGTGAGCCGGGTGTCCAGCGGGTTGACCCGCACGAACAGGCCGACCTCGCTGCCGGATTCCCGGACCCGCCGGATGGATCCGGCGACCGCGTCCCGCGCGGCGACCTTCTCCCCGGAGGGCACGGAATCCTCCAGGTCGAGCACGATCGCGTCCGCGTTGGCCTGCAACGCCTTGTCGACCCACGTCGTGCGGTGGCCGGGGAGGAACAGCACGGAACGGTAAGGGCGCATCAGTAGCTCCTCGGCAGGCCGAGCACGTGCTCGGCCACGTAGTTGAGCACCATCTCCTGGCTGATCGGCGCGATGCGCATCAGCCGCGCTTCCCGGAAGTACCGCTCGATGTGGTACTCCTTCGAGTAGCCGTACCCACCGTGCGCGCTCAGGGCCGCGTCGGCGGCGAAGAAACCGGCCTCCGCGGCGAGGAACTTCGCCTCGTTCGCGTCCTTGCCGCTGGGCTCGTCGTTGTCGATCAGCCACGCCGCGCGCTGGCACACCAGGTCCGCAGCGTCCAGCTGGACCAGCGCACGCGCGAGCGGATGCGAGATGGCCTGGTTCTGCCCGATGGGACGGCCGAACACCGTGCGGTCCTTGGCGTAGGTCGTCGCCCGGCGCAGCGCCGCCCGCCCGATCCCGATCGAGGCGTTGGCCGAGATGACGCGTTCGGCGTTGAGCCCGGCGAGGATGGCGCGGAAGCCCTTGCCGACCTCGCCGATCACGTCCGATTCGGGGACGAACAGGTCGTCGATGAACAGCTCGTTGGTGTCGACGGCGTTGCGCCCCAGCTTCGGGATCTTGCGCACCGTCACGCGTTCGCGGTCCATCGGCGCGAAGAACAGCGTCATCCCGTCCGTCCGCTTCCGGCCGTCCTCCCGCGGGGCCGTCCGGCACAGGATGATCAGCCGCTCGGCCTCCTGGGCCTTGGTGATCCAGACCTTCTTCCCGGAGATCGACCAGCCTCCTTCGACCTTCGTCGCGAAGGTCGAGATGGTGGTGGTGTCGGTGCCGGCATCCGGTTCGGTGACGGCGAACGAGACGTGCAGATCCCCCTCGACGAGCCGCGGGAGGAACCGCTTCTTCAGGTCCTCGCTGCCGTGCTTGATGATCGACTCGAACCCGAAGATTCCGATGTGGACGGCGCTGCACCCGTTCATCCCCGCGCCCGAGGCCGCGATCTCCTGCTCGACGATCGCGGCCTCGGTGACGCCCAGGCCACCACCCCCGTACTCCGCGGGCACGGTCAGACCGAGCCAGCCACCGTCGACCACGGCCTTGTAGAAGTCCCAGGGGAACTCCTCGTCCCGGTCGTGCTGGGCCCAGTACTCGTCGGGGAATCGCGCGCACAGCGCGCGCACCGCCTCCCGGATGTCCGAATGCGTCGTGTCAACGCTGAAGTCCATGTGCGTTCTCCTGGCGATCGAAGGTGTCCGGCGCGATCCCCTCCTCGCGCAGCACCGCCTTGCGCACCTTCTCCGAAGGCGTTTTCGGCAGCGCATCGACGAACCGGACGAAGCGGGGCGTGGCGAACTCGGGAATGCGGCCCTTGCACCAGTCGATGACCTCGCCGGGCTCGACGGGTTCGGTGGTGACGATGGCGGCGAGGACCTCGTCCTCGCCCGCTTCGACCTCGGCCGGGACGCCGATCACCGCGCACTCGGCGACCGCCGGGTGCCCGAGGATCGCCTGCTCCACCTCGTAGGAGCTGATGTTCTCCCCGCGCCGGCGCAGCGCGTCCTTGTAGCGGTCGACGAAGTAGAACCACCCGTCGGCGTCCTTGCGCAACGCGTCTCCCGTGTGGAACCACAGGTTTCGCCACGCCTCGACGGTCTTCTCGGGCATCCCGTAGTAGCCCATGCTGCACGTCCACGGGTGCTTCGGGCGCACCACGAGCTCACCGATCTCGCCGACCGGCACCTCGTGATCGGTCTCCGGGTCGACCAGCCGGATGTCGAACCAGTCCGCCGCCTGCAGACCCGCCGCTCCGGGCGGGCGCTCGACGCCGTACGGCGACATGATCGGGGCGCAGGTCTCGGTGAGCCCGAACGCGTCGACGAACGCCTCGATGCCGTAGCGCTCCCGGAACTCCGCCGCGATCGAACTCGCCGTGGGCGCGGCGTAGACGCACCGGAGCTCGTTGTCCCGGTCGTCCGGCCGGGGCGGCTGCTTCCACGCGAAGTCCATCATGACACCGACGAAGTTGGTCACCGTCACGCCGGACTCGCGGACCTGGTCGATCCACCGGCTGGCGCTGAACTTCGGCCGCACCACGGCGCCGGCACCGGCGACCAGCGCCGGGTACACCGCCATGAACTGGGCGTTCCCGTGGAACAGCGGCGTGGTGGTGAGGTAGGTGTCCTCCGGGGTGAGCCGGGTCAGGGACACGACGATCTGCGCGAAGAAGTACAACTGCGAGTGCGGCATCGCCACGCCCTTGGACGGGCCCGTGGTGCCGGAGGTGAAGAAGATCGCGCCGAGGTCCTGCGGCCGGGGCGCCGGCAGGTCCAGCACCGGCCCCTCTTCGAGCTCGTCCCACAGGTCGGCTTCCCAGCCCCCGCGCCGCAGCACCTCCACGGCTTCCTGCCCGCGCCCGGTGTCGATCACCCAGAAGTGCTCGATGCCCCGCGCGTGCTCGGCGATCGCGACGAACCTCTCGGCGAAGGTGTCGTCGACGACCGCCCACCGCGCCCCCACGGTCACCACCTGGTGCCGCAGGAACTCACCTTCGTAGTTGGTGTTGATCGGTACTTCGACCAGTCCACCCACCGCGGCGGCGAACCAGCTGCGCACCAGCCGGGAGGAGTTCGCGGCCATGATGATCAGCCGATCTCCGGGCTCCGCGCCGGTCTTGATCAGCGAGCCGGAGATCCGTTGCGCCGAGGACAGCGTCTCGGCGTAGGTCCAGCTCAGCCCTTCCTCCGGCGTCATCAGGAACGTCGCGTCCGGCCGCTCCTGGGCGTGGTGCCGCAGGACGGTGCTGAGCGTCCAGTCCGCCGGGTCGGCGAACGTGGGAACGAGATCGCGGTAAACCCGGGTCATGCTCGGCCTCCACAGTGAGTCGCTACTTCGCGGTCAACCCGCCGTCGACCGGGATGGTGACGCCGGTGACGTAGCTCGCGTCGTCGCTGAGCAGGAAGGCGATCACCGCCGCGACCTCCTCGGGTTCCGCGCCCCGGCCGAGCGGGATCCCGCCGACGAAGTCCTTGGTCAGCTCGGAGACGTCGGCTCCGGGCTCCCGGCCGAAGAACTGGGCCAGCATCGGGGTGTGCACGGTGCCCGGGCACACCACGTTGACGCGCACCCCGTCCGGCGCGCCGTTGAGCGCCAACGACCGCGCGAAGGGCACGAGCGCTCCCTTGGTCAGCGAGTAGATCGGGCTGAACGGCGAGCCCACCAGCGCCGAGGTCGACGAGGTCATCGTGATGGAGCCGGTGCCGCCCGCGGCTTTGAGCAGGTCGAAGCCGAGAGTGCAGGTGTAGTAGGCGCTCTTGACGTTCACGTCGACGTTGGTCGCCCACTGCTCGTCGGACACCTCGAGCCCGGCGGGGCCGGGCATGCCGACCTGCGCGTGCAGCGCGTGCAGCACACCGCGCTCGTCGCGAACGCGGTCGAACAGGGCGCGCAGGCTGTCGTTGTCGGTCGCGTCGACCTGCTGCGCGACGGCGCTGCCCCCGGCCGCCACGATCTCCTTCGCCACCGCCTCGGCGGCGTCGGCACCGAGGTCGGCGACGTACACGTGTGCGCCTTCCTCGGCCAGGCGCAGCGAGATGGACCGGCCCATGCCGGATCCACCACCGACGACGGCGGCGGTGCGGTTGTCGAAGCGGCGTGTCATGAGTGTTTCCCTTCCGTTGAACCGGTCAGCGGCGCTGGTCGAAGGAGCGGCCGAGCATTTCGGAGACGATGCGGATGCGCTGCATCGCCGGAGTGCCTCCGGCCAGCGCCCACCCGTGCGAGTCGCGGTGCAGCCGCTCCAGGCCGAACTCCTCGGTGTAGCCGTTCCCGCCGTGCAGCTGCATGGCGAGATCGGTGACCCGCTTGGCCATTTCGTTCGCGGTGCACTTGGCCAGCGACACGTCGAGCGAGTTCGGCAGGTTCTCGCCGACGCCGGCCGCCGCGCGCTGGATGAGCAAGCGGGCCGCCTCGACCTGCAGCAGCATGTCCGCCAGCGTCATCTGGACGTTCTGGAACTCCACGAGCGGCTTGCCGAACTGGTCGCGCTCCTGCACGTAGCGCTTGGTCCGATCGAGCGCCGCCTGCCCCAGCGCGAGGCTCATCGTGGCGTTTCCCAGGCGTTCGATGGAGAACGCGCCGAAGAGCTCGCGGAAGCGCCCCGGACCGAGCACCAGGTTCTCCGCGGGGACCTCGACGTCGTCGAAGCGGATGTCGGCCGACGGGATGCCGCGGAAGCCCATCAGCCGTTCGCGCTCGCCGAAGCTCACGCCCGGCCGGTCGGCTTCGACGATCACCGCGCCGATGGCCTTCGACCCGGGTTCGTCGTTCATGCGCGCGTAGACGAGGTAGTGATCGGCTTCGCCGCCGTTGGAGATCCACCGCTTCGAACCGCTGACCACCACCTTGTCGCCCTCGACGACGGCCTTGGTCTTCATGTCGGTGGCGGCCGAGCCCGCGTCCGGTTCCGAGATCGCGACGGCCAGCGTCGCCTCGCCGCTGATGATCGGCGGCAGGAAGCGCTCGCGCTGTTCCTCGCTGCCGAGCCTCGCGACGACCTGCGCCGGTCCGGTGTTGGACTCGAAGACCTGGAACGCCGCGGGACGGCATTCCTTGGCCAGCTCCTCGATGACGGTCAGCGCGTGCTGCAGCGGTGCGCCGCCACCACCGTGCCGTTCCGGGAGCGCGATGCCGAGGAGTCCCAGTTCTCCCAGGTAGCGCCGCTCCTCGTGGGGAAAGGCGGTCCGCTCGCGGTCCCATTCCTCCGCGCGCGGGGCGTAGCGCTCCGCGGCGAGTTTGGCCGCGACCTCCTTCAGCGCGCGCTGTTCGTCGGCATCGATTGCGGATCCCACTGGCCCACCACCCTCATTTTATCGTAATCATCATAATAGTCTTACCGGTAGCGCGGTCAAGCTTGCTCCTCCGGTCGGCCAGCGTGCAAGATGCAGTTGTCTCTAATTATCATCATCATAGTTTAGGGAGGCGGCAATGGGCCGTGCGGTGATCGTCGACGCGGTCCGCTCCCCGATGGGGCGCGGCAAGGCCACCGGCGCGCTGGCCGGGTTGCATCCGGTGGACCTGCTCGCGCAGGTCCTCAGCCGGCTCGTGGCCCGCAACGACCTCGACCCCGGGCTGATCGACGACGTGCTCGTCGGCTGCGTCGGCCAGGTCGGCGAGCAGTCCGCCACCCCCGGTCGCCAGGCGGTGCTCGCGGCGGGCTTCCCCACGCACGTGCCTTCCGCGACGATCGAGCGCAAGTGCGGTTCCGGGCAGCAGGCGATCGACTTCGCTGTTCAGGGAGTGCGAGCGGGCGCGTACGACATCGCCATCGCCGCGGGCGTGGAGTCGATGAGCCGGGTGCCGATGGGGTCCGCGCGCGGCGACGCCGATCCGCACGGCCCGGAGGTGCGCGCTCGGTTCCCCGGGCTCGTGCCCCAGGGCATCTCCGCCGAGCTCGTGGCCGCGAAGTGGAAGCTCAGCCGCTCCGAGCTCGACGAGTACGCGGCCCGCTCGCACGAGCGCGCCGCCGCCGCGCCCTTCGGCGACGAGATCGTGCCGGTCACGACTCCGGACGGCGCCGAGGTCGTGGCCGACGAGACCATCCGCGAGGGCACCACACCGGAACGGCTCGGCCGGCTGGCCCCCGCCTTCGCGCGGGAGCCCCACCTGGACGACTTCCCCGACCTGGACTGGATGATCACGGCGGGCAACTCGTCGCAGATCACCGACGGTGCCAGCGCGCTTCTCGTGATGTCCGAGGAGCGCGCCACCTCGCTGGGCCTGCGGCCCCGCGCGGCGCTGGTGGCCTCGGCCGTGGTCGGCGACGACCCGACGCTCATGCTCACGGGCCCGATCCCCGCCACGCACGCCGTGCACGCTCGATCCGGGCTGTCGCCCGACGACATCGCCGCCTTCGAGGTCAACGAAGCCTTCGCGTCGGTCCCGCTCGCCTGGCAGCGGGAGATCGGGGTGCCCGACGACCGGCTCAACCCCTGCGGCGGCGCGATCGCGCTGGGGCACCCGCTCGGCGCGTCCGGCTGCCGACTGATGACCACGCTGATCAACCACCTGGAACGCACCGGCGGCCGGTACGGCCTCCAGACCATGTGCGAAGCCGGTGGCATGGCCAACGCCGCGATCGTCGAGAACCTGTCCGCGTAGCGCTGGAAGCCGGAACAACGAGTGAGAGCGGGAGAGAAATGAAGCTGGACAACGCGACGGCCGTCGTCACCGGGGGCGCCTCCGGTCTCGGCCTGGCCACCGCGCGCCGGTTCGTCGAACGAGGCGTGCCCACGGTGATCATCGACCTGCCCACCTCCGACGGCGAACGGGTCGCGAAGGAACTGGGCGACTCGGCCCGCTTCGGTCCTGCCGACGTCGCTGACGCCGACGCCGTGAACCGGGCGCTCGACCTGGCCGAGGGCCCGATCCGCGCGCTGGTGCACTGCGCCGGCCGCGGTGGAACGGTGCGCGTGGTCGAACGGGACGGCCAACCCGGATCTCTGGAGTCCTACGAGTCGATCGTGCGCACGAACCTCGTCGGCTCGTTCAACGTGCTCCGGCTGACCGCGGCCCGGATGGTGGCCAACGAGCCGGTCGACGGCGAGCGCGGAGCCTGCGTGCTCACCGCCTCGGTCGCGGCGTGGGAGGGCCAGATCGGCCAGATCCCCTACGCCTCGGCGAAATCCGGGGTGGTGGGCATGACGCTCGTCGCGGCCCGCGACCTCGCGCGCAAGCTGGTCCGCGTGTGCTCCATCGCCCCCGGCACCTTCGACACGCCCATCCTGTCCCGGTTCTCCGACGAGATCCGCGACGGGTTGGCGAAGCAGACGCCGCACCCGCAACGCCTGGGAGATCCGGACGAGTTCGCCGCGCTCGCCCACCACATCATCGACAACCCGATGCTCAACGGCGAGACGGTCCGCCTCGACGGCGCGATCCGGATGCCACCGAAATGAGGAGTGCAGCGTGACCGAATCCAGTGGCGCCCAGCCGGACCCGGCCGAGCCCGTCGTCCTGACCGAGCACGTCGACGGCGTTCAGGTCGTCACGATCAACCGGCCCGACGCCCGCAACGCCATCAACACCGCGACCGCCACGGCGATCGCGGCCGCGATGGACGAGTTGGACAGCAGGGACGACCTCGTCGCAGGCGTGATCACCGGCGCGGGGCGGAGCTTCTGCGCGGGCATGGACCTCAAGGCGTTCCTCGCCGGGGAGCGGCCGTCCCTGCCCGGCCGCGGCTTCGCCGGGATCGTGCGGCAGCCGCCCTCGAAGCCGCTGGTGGCGGCGGTCGAGGGCCACGCCATCGCGGGCGGCTTCGAAATCGTCCTGGCCTGCGATCTCATCGTGGCCTCGGAGGAGGCGAAGTTCGGGCTGCCCGAGGTCAAGCGCGGGCTCGTGGCGGCGGGAGGCGGACTGCTCAGACTGCCCGAACGCGTGCCCTACCACGTGGCGGTCGAGTGGGCGCTCACCGGCGAACTCGTCTCCGCGCGTGCCGCGCACGAGGTGTCCCTGGTCAACCGGCTCACCCCGCCCGGCCAGGCCCGCTCCGAGGCGTTGGAGCTGGCGCGGACGATCGCGGCCAACGGCCCGCTCGCGGTCCGGGCCACCAAGGAGATCATCAACGCCGCCCGCGACTGGCCGTCGGACGAGGCGTTCGAGCGCCAGCAGGCGATCAGCGAACCGGTGCGCAGCTCCGAGGACGCCCGCGAAGGCGCCCTGGCGTTCAAGGAGAGGCGGGAGCCGGTCTGGAAGGGGCGCTGACCGGCGGAGGATCGGCGGGGCGCGGGAAACCGGGCGCGCGCCGCGCCGGTTCCCGCGCCCGTCCCGGCGGCCCGCACATCCTGCGCCACCGAGCAGGAACGACCTCGCGAAGACGGGCCCCGCCTCACTCCGGCGGGGGGAAGTTCGGCTTGCGCTTCTCCAGGAAGGCCGCCGCGCCTTCGGTCATGTCGGGACTGCCCACCGCTTGGACGAGCATGCCCAGACCGGCGCTGAAGGAATCGCGGGCGGCGTTCCACCAGACGTTCGAGCTGACCTTGGTGATCTCCAGGTAGCGGGGGCTCAGCGCGGCCAGCTCACCGCACCACTCGGTGACCGTCTGCTCGAGCAGGTCGTCCTCGACCACGGCGTTGACCAGGCCCATCCGCTCGGCCTGCTCAGCGGTGTAGCGGCGGCAGAACAGGGCCAGCTCCTTGGCGCGCTTCTCGCCGATCTGCAGGCCCATCACGTTGGTCGCGCCGGTCACCGGCGAACTGCCGACTCGCGGCCCGGTCTGCCCGAAGGTCGCCGAACGGGCGGCGATGGCCACGTCGCACGCGACGACCAGCTCGTTGCCCCCGCCGGCCGCGGCTCCGTTGACCGCGGCGATGACCGGTCTGGGGCATTGGCGCACGGCGTCCAGCATCCGCAGGGTCGATTTGTAGAGCTGCCGCATCTCCCCCACCGTCGGTGTGCTCAGCTGCTGCAGCGAGCCGCCTGCGCAGAAGCTCCCGCCCGACCCCGTGATGACCACCGCGCGCGCGGACGCGGCGTCCTCCAGCGCCTCCACGACCGCTGCGGACATCGCGGGGTCGAACGCGTTGCGCCGCTCGGGCCGGTTCAACCGGATCCACACGGTCTCACCAGCGCCGCGCTCCACGAGGACGTCGGTCATCGGTCTCCTCCACTCCTCACCGGGAATTTCTATTATAATGATAGTCCTTGTCTCGTCGGCCTCCAAGGGCCGCCGGCGAGGACTCCGGTGAGAGCGGGCGACGAGCGGCGGGATTTCCGCCGCGCGGCCGAACATTCGGCGGGCAGCGGGAGCGGCCGGAGCAGCCCCCTCCACCACGGGCCGAGCGAGCGCGCCCCGAGCCACCGGGGGAACGACCCCGCGGGACGCGCAGCCCGCTCGGCGTCACTTCAGGCTGATCGCCCGCTCCGGGCACGCGTCCGCGCCATCGCGAGCCGCATCAGCAAGGGCGCCGTCGACGTCCTCCGCGATCGGGTAGGCGTGCCCGTCCTCGTCGCGCAGCGCGAACACATCGGGCGAGGTCATCTGGCACAGCCCGTGCCCCTGGCATTGGTTGGCGTCGACCTGAACTCGCATGGATCCTCCTCGACGAACACGGCCTGCATCGTTGACAGCCGACACATCTAGTATAACCATTATCAGGCCAAAGCGAAGGTCTGCGACGCGAAAGCATGGCAGGTCGACGGCTTCTCCGAAAGCCATCACCGAATGGGACCGCGGCGACACCCGCAGAAGGAGTCGAGATGGGCTTGCAGAACCTCACCCCTGCTCAACAGCGCGCGCTGGCGACGGAGAGCGGTTCATGAACCGGATCGTCGTCGCCGGCGGCGGCCTGGCAGCGGCCCGGGTGTGCGAACGGCTCCGCGCGAAGGGGCACGACGGCGAGCTGCTGGTGCTCTGCGCGGAACCCCACCCGCCCTACGACCGGCCACCGCTGACCAAGGCCGCGCTCCTGGAGGAGCGCGACACGACCCTGCGCACCGATTTCGAGCTGCTCGAGGCCGATCTCCGGCTGGGCGTCGCTGCGACCGGCCTCGCCCCTGATCGGGACGTGGTCCGGACGGCGGAGGGCGAGATCCCGTTCAGCACCCTGGTCATCGCGACGGGGTCGGCACCCGTCCCGCTACCCGGAACGGGCCCGCAGCACGTCGTCCGCACCGCCCAGGACGCGGCACGCCTCCGCGCCGGACTGCGCCCGGGAGCCCACGTCGTGCTCGCCGGAGCCGGCTGGATCGGCGGAGAGGTCGCGACAGCAGCACTCCACCTGGGGTGCCGCGTGACCTGCGTGGAACCGGGTCCGGCACCGCTGGCCGCCGCGCTCGGCGCCGAGGTCGGCGCGCTGTTCCTGCCCTGGTGGTCCGACGTGGACCTGCGCCTCGGGGTGGGCGTCACCGAGGTGACCGCCACCGGCGTGAGGCTCGGCGACGGCTCGCACCTCCCCGCGGATGTCGTGGTGGCAGGTGTCGGAGTGCGCCCGCAGACCGACTGGCTGAGCGGCTCCGGGGTAGAGGTCGACCGCGGGGTGGTGGTCGACGAGCACCTGCGCACCACCAGGCCGGGCGTGTACGCGGTGGGGGACGTCGCCGCCCGGTGGTCGGTTCGGTGGAACAAGCGCCTGCGCGTGGAGCACTGGGACGACGCGCGAACCGGCCCGGACGTTGCCGCAGCGGTGATCCTGGGCGGCGACGCCGGCCCGGACCCGCTACCGGTGCACGACCCGGTCCCCTACTTCTGGAGCGACCAGTTCGGGCACAAGATCCAGTACGTCGGTCAGCACGGCGCCGAGGACTCGGTCGTCGTCCGAGGCAGGGGTTCGGCGAAGTGGGGAGCGGCCTGGCTCGCACCCGACGGCACGCTCAACGCTCACCTCAGCGTCGATCAGCCCAAGCAGATGATCCACGCCAGAGCGGCGATCGATGCCGGTGCGAAACCGGACCCGGGATCGCTGGCCGACCCGGGCACCGCGCTCTGAGAACGCACCCGCGAACCGGCCTTGCACGTGGGGTCCTCGAAAGCGCTCTCGACGACCCCACGTGGAAATCGATGGCGGCAACCTAGCGAGCCAGGTACCCGCCGTCGACGTGCAATTCCGAACCGGTCATGAACGAGGCGTCGTCACTGGCGAGGAATGCGATGGCCGCGGCGATCTCGGACGGTCGAGCCAGCCGGCCCATCGGCATCACCGAGACCATGCCCGCCTCGATCTCGGTGCCCTTCACGTTCTCCAGGATGGGGGTGTCCACGAATCCCGGATGCACCGAGTTCACCCTCACACCGTCGCCCACCCAACGCATGGCGGTGTTCTTGGTGAGCAACCGAACAGCCCCCTTGGCCGCGTGATAACCGGGTGAGGTGCCGAACCCGCCGCCCACGCCGTAGATCGAACTGACGTTGACCACGGAGCCGCACCGGGACGCCTTCAACTGCCCCGCAGCCGCCTTCATGCCCAGGAACACGCTGGTCTGCGTGACGGCGATCGTCCGCTCGTACTGCTCCTTCGTCGTCTCCTCGAGCGGGGCGACGTCCCCGACCCCGGCGTTGTTCACCAGGATGTCGAGCCCTCCGAACTCGGCGACGACGTGGTCGATCGCCGCCTGCCACGACGCCTCGGATGCCACGTCGTGGTGCAGGAAAGCGGCCCGGGATCCGGAATCCCTGAGCCCGTTCGCGACTTCCTCGCCAGCGGCGTCCTGGATGTCGGTGACGAGCACCGCCGCGCCTTCCTCGGCGAAACGCTCCGCGGTCGCCTTGCCGATGCCGCTCGCGGCACCGGTGACGAGAGCGACCCTGCCTTGCAATCTATCCACCATGGACTCCTCGTGAGCCTAGCGAGTGGGCGGAGGCGCTCGCGCCCAGTCAGGTGCGGCGCCTCCGGACATCGTTCGAGAGCCTCGTACTGATCCCGCCTGGATCATTTCCCATCACGCGGACGCATGCTCCACGTCATCGGCGCGACGCCTGGGTGGCGGCCGTACCTAGGCCGCCTTGATGACCTGGGAGAAGGACATCTGGAAGTCGTCCGGCGTGGTGAAGTTCGCGATGTCGGCCGAGGCGGCTTCACCCTCCGGCGACTGCAGGGCCGCCAGGGCGTCTTCCTTGCTGTCGAAGTCGAGGACCGCGACCAGGAAGTGCGCCGGCTTCGATCCGTCCGGAAGCTCGGCCAAACCCCATTCGTAATTCCTCAGCTTCGGCAGCTTGGTCGCCAGAACCGCATGCACTTCACGATAGTGCTTCAAGAACTTCTCGGGGTCGGTCGGGTGATCGTAGATCGCTGTGACCCGATACATCCATTCGCCCTTCCACTCGGGGAAAATCGCACCCGCGACAATCTCGCGGCAGCTCGAGAACCAGCGCCGAGAGAATCAGTCCACAGTGAACTGGATGCGGCGCCCGCCTGGAGAACCGCTGGGCGCTACCTGCAACCAGGATCACCCGGGCCGAGGCAGGAGTCAAGGCATCTCTGATATTCATCATCACTGATTTCCTCGGCATGAATTTCAATTACAACTGAACCCATCGGGCAAATAAAACCTGGCATTCGTCCCTGGCGGAATTTCCGGGGTCGAACTGTTGACGCCGACGTCAACGTCAATCACTGTGGTCCCCATCACGTGGCGCACGTCATTCCGAAGGGACCGCCATGACCGCCTCCACCTCAGGCCCGGCCGTCGCCGATGCCTCGGCGCGCCGGAAGGCGCACCGGAAGCTGCTCACCGCCGGGCTGATCGGCAGTTCGATCGAGTGGTACGACTTCTTCGTCTACGGCACCGCCGCCGCTCTCGTCTTCCCCACCGTCTTCTTCCCGCAGTCGAGCGCCTTCGCCGCGACGCTGCTCGCGTTCAGCACCTTCGCCGTCGGCTTCATCGCCCGCCCGCTGGGCGGCATCCTCGCCGGGCACTACGGCGACAAGATCGGGCGCAAGCCGATGGTGGTGATCTGCCTGCTGCTGATGGGCGTCGCGACCTTCGCGATCGGCTGCCTGCCCTCCGCGCACACCATCGGCGCGGCCGCCCCGATCCTGCTGGTGTCCCTGCGCTTCCTCCAAGGGCTCTCCTGCGGCGGCCAGTGGGGCGGCATCGTCCTGCTGCTCACCGAATCCGCAGGACCGAAGAAGCGCGGCTTCGCGGGCACCTTCGGGCAGATGGGCGTGCCCCTGGGTCTGGTGCTGGG
This sequence comes from Saccharopolyspora ipomoeae, assembly GCF_029952525.1. Classification (GTDB taxonomy): domain Bacteria; phylum Actinomycetota; class Actinomycetes; order Mycobacteriales; family Pseudonocardiaceae; genus Saccharopolyspora; species Saccharopolyspora ipomoeae. The sequence continues at coordinate 87,365 of NZ_JASAOF010000002.1, read as the reverse complement.
AAACCTGATGATGATCGCCGCGAGCACCGGCATGCCCGACGACGCCTTCGAGAGCTGGGGCTGGCGCGTCCCGTTCTGGTTCTCCATCGTCCTGTTCCCCGTCGTGCTCTACATCCACACCAAGGTCGAGGACTCCCCCGAGTTCAAGCAGCTGCAGAACGAGGTCGAGGCCAAGCGCGAGGACTCCGGGACCGTCGCGCAAGCCCCGCTGGCCGAGGCCGTCCGCGGCCACTGGCGCCGCATCCTGCTGGGCGCCGGTCTGCTGGCCGCCACGAACTCGGCGTTCTACGTGGCCATCGCCGGCTTCGTCAGCTACGGCAGCCAACCCGCGGCCAAGGGCGGCCTGGGGATGGACCGCGACGTGATCCTGACCTGCATCATGGTCACCTCGGTCGTCATGCCGCTGGTGATCATGTGGGCGGGCAAGATGTCCGACCGGGTGGGCCGCCGCCCGCTGATCCTGGTCGGAGCCGGGGCGCTGATGGTCTGGGCGTTCCCGTTCTTCTGGCTGGCCGAGACGACCAACGGTCCGCTGCTGTGCGTGGCGATGATGGTGAGCAGCGTGGGCCAGGCCCTCACCTACGGACCGCTGGCCGCCTTCATGGGCGAGCTGTTCGAGCCGCGGGTCCGGTACTCGGCGGCCTCGCTGGCCTACCAGCTGGCGGCGGTCGTCGTCAGCGGCTTCACCCCGCTGATCATGACGGCGATCATCGCCGACACCCGGTCGACCTCCGGCGTTTCGCTCTTCCTGATCGTCATGGCCGCGATCACGCTGGCCAGCGCGTTCTTCCTCAGGGAGACCAACCCCCGAGAGGTGCGCGAGGACCCGGACGCGGTGCCCGGACGCCTCGCGGCGACGCGCTGATGGCCTCCACCCGGGTCCGGGCTGACCGTCAACACCGAGGTCCAGACAATGGAGCGGTGACGACAAGTGATGCTCAGGAACGCGCGCGGGCCAACCGCCGGGAGACGTCCGGACCCCGGCGCGAGGAACTGCTCTCGGCGGCGGCCGCGTGCTTCGACGAACTCGGGTACACGGCCACCACCGTCGAGCTGATCGCAGCCCGGGCGCAGACCTCGCGACCCACCTTCTACGCCTACTTCCGCTCGAAGGACGAGGTGCTCCTCGCGGTCACCGAGCAGGTCTGCGCCGAACTCGAATCCACCCAGCAGCTCGAGGAGATCGAGTCCCTCCCACCGGTGACGGTGCTGCGGTCGACCACTCGGGCCTTCGCCGAGACGATCTTCGCCCACGGATCGCTGGTGGCGCTGATCGACAGCCGGGCCGGGGTCGATCCCGACGTGGACGAGCTGTGGACCACCCTGCGGCGTCGGCTGGAGCGGCGATTCACCCAGTACCTGTCCGGATTGGACCCGGCGACGATCGACCCCTGCGTGCAGCCCGAACGGCTCGTGTCGATGCTCAGCGATTCGATCGTCCGCGGTGCCGCCCGTCTCGGCCGCGCCACCGACGAGGTCCGCGAGCAGTTCATCAACGACCAGATCCGCCTGACCGAGCGCGCCATCGGCGTCACCGATGACGCGCTCCCCGAACCCTAGGAGGACCGAATGCCGTCGTCCCGCCGCGACGTCGCGCTCGCCGAGATCCGCGATCTGCAGGCGGCCAACTGGCCGGACCAGGTGCCGCGCACCGTCGAGTACCCGGTCGACGTCCCCGCCGTGCCCGAGCACCTCCGGCACTGGGCCGCGACGCGACCGGACGCCGTCGCGATCTCGTTCTACGGCCGCGACATCAGCTACGCCGAGTACGACGAGCTCAGCGACCGGTTCGCCGGCTGGCTCGCCGAACGCGGTGTGGCGCCCGGAGATCGGGTCGGCGTGTTCCTGGGAAACTGCCCGCAGTTCCTCATCGCGATGGTCGGCATCCTCAAGGCGGGCGCGGTCCACGTGCCGATCAACCCCATGTTCCGCGGCCACGAGCTGCGCTACGAGCTGGCCGACGCTGGGGTGACGGTGCTGCTGGCGCAGGACTCGTTCGCCGACCTCGTGGAATCGGTGCGCGAGGACGCGGGTCTGCGGCACGTGGCCCTGACCGGGCTTGCGGACCTGCTCTCCGACGAGCCGGACGTGCCGGTGCCGTTCGAGCTCACCGCGCAGCGTTCGGACTGGGCCGAAATCGCCGCCTCGGCGCGCGCCGGAGCACGGCCGAGCGATCCCGACGCGCTCGCGGCCCTGAACTACACCGGCGGCACCACCGGGATGCCGAAGGGCTGCGAGCACACCCAGCGGCACATGGTCTACACGGCCGCAACCGCCAGCGCCGCCGGAGGCTCGCAGATCGGCGACCCCGAGATCGTGTCGCTGAACTTCCTGCCGGTCTTCTGGATCGCCGGCGAGGACTTCGGCGTGCTCAAACCGCTGGTGAACGGTCAGCAGATCGTGCTGTTGACGCGCTGGGACCCGGCCGCGGTCCTCGCCCTCGTCGAGCGGCACGGCGTGACCGACCTCGTCGCCACGGTCGACAACTACGTGGAGCTGATGGACCTGCCGGAGTTCGACGGCGCCCGGCTGTCCTCGCTGCGCAACGCGCTGGCGGTGTCGTTCGTGCTGAAGCTGACGCCGGAGGTCCGCCACCGGTGGCGGGAAGCGGTGGGCACCGTGCTGCGGGAGGCCTCCTACGGCATGACCGAAACGCACACGGCCGACACCTTCACGCTCGGGTTCCAGGACGACGATCGGGATCTGCACGCCGACCCCGTCTTCTGCGGTCTACCCGTCCCGGGAACCGACGTCCTCGTCGTCGACGACTCCGGCGAGCCCGTACCGGTGGGCACGCCCGGCGAGATCATCGTGCGGAGCCCGTCGATCCTGACCGGCTACTACGGCCGGCCCGAGGCGACCGCGGAGACGATCCGCGACGGGTGGCTGCACACCGGCGACGTGGGCCGGCTCGACGAGTGGGGCGCGCTGCACTACCTGGCGCGCGCCAAGGAGATGATCAAGACCAACGGGATGAGCGTGTTCCCGTCTGAGGTGGAGGCCCTGCTGCGGCTGCACCCGGCGATCGAATCGGTGTCGGTGGTGCCCCGACCCGATCCCTCGAAAGGCCAAGTGGCGGTTGCCTTCGTCGTGGTGCGGGACAGCACCACGAGCGACGACCTGCGGAAGTGGTCGAACGAGAACATGGCCGGCTACAAGGTGCCCGATTTCGTCGTCGTCGACGGGCTGCCGATGACCGCCACGGGCAAGGTGCGCAAGGGTGAGCTGCTCGACCGCGCCGCCGACCTGCCCGCCGCCCGTTGACCGCGCGTAGCCGGAGGAACTCCCACAGATGAAGAAGCTGCTGATCGCCAACCGCGGTGAGATCGCGCTGCGCGTCGTGCGCACCGCCCGCGAGATGCGGGTGAGCACGGTCGCCCTGTACGCCGAGGACGACGCGGACACCCCGCACGTCCACGCCGCCGACGAGGCGTTGCCGCTGGCCGGCGTCGGTCCGGCCGCCTACCTCGACCACGCGGCGGTGCTGGCCGCCGCCGCGCGCTCCGGCGCCGACGTCGTGCACCCAGGCTACGGATTCCTCTCGGAGAACGCGGAATTCGCCCGCGCCTGCGCGACGGCGGGCCTGGGGTTCGCCGGACCCGATCCGGCGGTGCTGGAAACCCTGGGGGACAAGGCATCTGCGCGCGCGGCCGCGGTGGCGGTAGGCGTGCCCGTGCTGCCCGCGACCACCGGTGGCGCGACCGCCGACGAGGTGCGCGCGTTCTTCGCCGAGAACCCCGGCGGGATCATGATCAAGGCGCTGGCCGGAGGTGGCGGGCGCGGCATGCGGGTGGTCCGCGGCCTCGCCGCGGTCGACGAGGCCCACCGGGCTTGCGCCGACGAGGCCGAGCTGGGCTTCGGGAACCGGGAGGTCTTCGCGGAGGCCCTGTTCGACGACGCCAGGCACGTCGAAGTCCAGGTGGTCGGCGACGGCGCGGCCGCGCTCGCGCTCGGCGACCGGGACTGCAGCGTGCAACGACGGCACCAGAAGCTGCTCGAGATCGCGCCCGCCGAGCTGGCGCCCGACGTGCGTCGCGGACTGCACGAGTCCGCGGTCCGGTTGTGCGCGAGCCTCGGCTATCGCGGGCTGGCCACGGTGGAATTCCTCGTGCGCGGGCAGGATTTCGCGTTCCTCGAGGTCAACCCGCGGATCCAGGTCGAGCACACGATCACCGAGGAGGTCACCGGCGTGGACCTGGTGGCCGCGCAGCTCGCCCTCGCCGACGGCTCCGCGCTGCGCGACCTCGCGCTGCCCGGCGGCGTGGTCGCCGAGGCGGATGACGTCCGGGGAGAACCGGTCAGCACCGCGAGCACCGCGGTCCAGGCCCGGGTGAACCTGGAGACCATGACCCCCGACGGCGACGCCGTGCCGACCGCGGGCACCCTCACCACCTTCACCCCGCCCACCGGGCCGGGCGTCCGCGTGGACACCTTCGGGCTGCCGGGCCTGGTGGTGAGCCCGCGCTACGACTCCCTGCTGGCCAAGGTGATCGTGCGCGCGGGAACCCGCAACGCCGCCCTGGCCAAGCTGGAGACGTCACTGGGTGAGTTCGCGATCGAGGGCGCGGCCACGAACATCCCGTTCCTGCGCGCCCTGCTCGCCGACGACGACCTGCGCGCGGGACCGGTGAGCACCGCGTTCCTGGCGGGCCGCGTGCAACGGCTGGTCGCCGAGGCGGGAGCGACCGCCCCCACGACGTCGTCGTCGGCCCCCGCGCTGGAGCTGCGGCAGGGGGAAGAGGTGGTGCGTGCCCAGATGGCGGGCACCGTCGTCGCGGTGGCCGCCGAGGGCGATGAGGTGCCGGCGGGCGGCCAGCTGATCGTGCTGGAAGCCATGAAGATGGAGCACGTCCTGGCCGTCGATCACGCGGCGCGTGTGGTGCGTGCGCTGGTCTCGCCGGGCCGCACGGTGGCGCCGGGAGATCCGCTGGTGGTGCACGCGCCGACCCGCGCGGTGGCGGCGGATTCCGCCTTCGAGCTCGACCTCGACGCCTCCCGGCCCGATCTCGACGAGCTGCGCGAGCGGCAGGCCCGCACCCGGGACTCCGCGCGTCCCGAGGCAGTCGCCAAGCGGCACCGGATCGGACGCCGCACCGCGCGCGAGAACATCGCCGACCTGGTGGACCCCGGCAGCTTCGTCGAGTACGGGGCCTTGGCGATCGCGGCCCAGCGCAGGCGTCGGTCCGAACAGGACCTGATCACCAACACGCCGGCCGACGGCCTCGTCGGCGGCGTCGCGACCATCGGCGCCGACCGGTTCGGCCGAGGAGCGGCCGAAGTCGTGGTGATGTCCTACGACTACGCGGTGCTCGCCGGCACGCAGGGGATGCGCAACCACGCCAAGACCGACCGCATCCTCGGGGTGGCCCGGGACCGGAAGACCCCGGTGGTGCTGTTCGCCGAGGGCGGCGGTGGACGACCCGGCGACACCGACGTGGACGTCGTCGCGGGACTGGACGTTCCGACGTTCCGGCTGCTGGGTTCGCTGCGCGGTGGTGCGCCGACGGTGGCGATCGTCTCCGGGCGCTGCTTCGCGGGCAACGCCGCCCTGGCGGGTGCGTGCGACGTCGTGATCGCGACGCCCGATGCGAACATCGGCATGGGCGGACCGGCGATGATCTCCGGTGGCGGTCTGGGGGAATACCGTCCCGAGGAGATCGGCCCGATCGAGGTGCAGCGCCGCAACGGTGTCGTCGACCTCGTCGCCGCCGACGAGGAGCACGCCGTGCAGCTGGCGCGCCGCTACCTGTCGTACTTCCAGAGCCCGCTGACGCCGGGCGACGGGGTCGAGTGGGAAGCGCCGGACCCGCGCCTCGCCCGGCACGCGGTGCCCGAGAACCGGTTGCGCGCCTACGACATCCGCAGCGCGATCGACGCCATCGCCGACGTGGGCTCGGTGCTGGAGCTGCGCGCGGACCACGGCGTGGGCGTCGTGACCGCGCTGGTCCGCGTGGAGGGCGTCGCCTACGGGCTGGTGGCCAACAGCAGCCACCACCTCGGCGGCGCGATCGACGCCGAAGCAGCTGGAAAGCTCGGCGAGTTCCTCGAGCTGTGCGACTCCGGCGGCCTGTCGATCGTCTCGCTGTGCGACACACCGGGTTTCATGGTCGGTCCGGAAGCGGAGAAGGACGCGACGGTCAAGCGCTTCGGCGAGCTGTTCGTGATCGGCGCGCGCCTGAGCGTGCCCTTCGGCGCGGTGGTGCTCCGCAAGGGCTACGGCCTCGGTGCGATGGCGATGACAGGAGGGTCCTTCAAGGCCCCGCAGTTCACCGTGGCCTGGCCCACCGGAGAGATCGGCGGCATGGGGCTCGAAGGAGCGGTCCGCTTGGGCTACAGCAAGGAGCTCGCGGCCGCACCCGACGAGGCAGCGCGCCGGCAGCTCTACGACCAGCTGGTCGCCGAGTCCTACGAGCGCGGCCGTGCGCTGAGCGCGGCCACCACCTTCGAACTCGACGACGTGATCGACCCGGCCGACACACGACGCTGGATCAGCACGTTGCGGCCCCGGCGGGACGGCGGTACGTGATGTTTCGAGGACCGGGGAAGTTTTCATGAAAACTTCCCCACCCGAGGACCCCCGATCGGAGGACTCCTCCTCCTCGGCAGATCCCCCCTGATCAGAAGGATTCCCCTGGTCAGAAGACTCCATCCCCGGGGACTCCCGGCCAGAAGATTCCTCCGGAACCGAGGACTCGTTCTGATCGGGTGACTTCTGATCCGTGGTGGGGGTGGGGGAAGTTTTCATGAAAACTTCCCCGTCACCAGAAGACCCCTGCTCCGGGGAGTCCCACCCGTGCGGCCTCCCCTGCGCCGAGGAGGCCGCACGGGGTTCCTCTCACCCGTCTTCGCGGTAGCGGGTCGAGGTGTCGAGCCAGGTGGCGTGGCCTCCCGGGATGTGGCTGATGACGGTGGTGAGGTGGCCCAGCCTGGGTTGCAGGAGGCGGGGTTGGTCGGTGATCTGGACCCGGACCTGCCTGGTGGCCTCGACCAGTTCCTTCTGGCGGTGCCGGATCTGGTCCTCGACCTCGGCCACGGCCTCCTGCTCGGAGCAGCCGTGGGCGTGGCGCAGGACCGCGACGTAGTTGGTGGGTTCCTCGTTGGCGGCCTCCTTGGCCAGCGACCGGATGTCGTTGCACCAGGCCGTGAGGTCGTTGGAGGCCTCGCAGAGCTCCTTCCACGCCTCCGAGCGGGCCATCTCGTCGGGGACCTCCGTGCCGCAGGCCGATTCGACGATGTCGAACATGAACATGCCGTTGGACTCGCGGCGCAGCACCGGGTACTCCTCCGGGGTCGGCAGCGTCCCGGCCGCGCGGTGGTCGATCTGGGCCAGGAACGCGTCCCGGTGCCGGTGCAGGTGGGCGAGGACGCGCTCGCGCCACCGGGCCGTCATGCCCGCCATCGTGCGCGGCCACAGGTCCGTCAGCGCCGACATCAGCGGGGAGTCCACCAGCACCGGCCGACCCTGCACGAGCGCCGTGATCGCCGCGTAGAGCTCCGTGACCTGCTCCGGGGTGCGCTCGGCGTCGTCGTCCTGCTCGTCGTCGATGTGGAACAGCAGCGTGATCCACTGGGCGTAGAGCTCGACGGTGTCGGCTGAGTCGTCCGGCATGACCATCGCGCTGACCTCGTGGAACCCGGCGCCGCGCAGCCGCTGCTCGTCGGCGGCGGTGCTGATCAGCCCGACGCGGGCGGCCCACTGGCACAGCCGCGCGCCGATGTCGTCGGCGTCCGGGTGCACGCGGCCGAGGTCGAGGAGTCCGAGATCGTCGTTCACCGCACCTCCCGCAGGGCGCGCATCGCGAAGACCGTCGTCAGGTAGCGCGATCCGAAGTGGACGGCGAACCGGCCCATCCGGTAGTAGGCGCCCGCGGGCCAGGACCCGTCGGAGTCCTGGGACTCGGCGAGCCTCGTGCGCCGCTCGTCCTGACCATCGCTCACGCCGAGGTTGTCTGCGGCCAGCGCGTGCAGCGCGATCTCCAGGGCGTTCTCGGCTTCGCCGAGCCCGGCCAGCGCCTTCCGGGCCGGGCCGAGCAGCGCGGCGGCCTCCTCGGGGTGGCGGGCGCAGACCCGCGAGAGCGCGTGCAGGAACGCCCTCGGCGACGGGTAGTAGCGCGTTCCCCCCGACCAGCGGCCGGATTCGAGGTGGGCGACGAGGTAGCGGGTGGTGGCGTCGCGGACCGCGCGCTCCTCCATCCGCTCCGGGGTTCCCGCCAGGTGCAGGGTGTAGAGGGCGTTGGCGGACACCACCGGGTCGTGCTTGCGGCCGCGGCTGAGCGTGCCCGGCTCCGCGCCGTCCTCCCAGTACACCAGGTGGACCCAGGGCCACAGGTCGTCGGAATCGGCCGGCTCGTGGGAGGCGGCGACGGTGAGTTCGCGGACCGCGGCCTGCAGGTCCGGGACCCGCAGCATGCCGAGCTCGTGCAGCGCGCCGGTGGCCATCGCCGTGCAGTCGGTGTCGGCGGGCAGCCCGCTCTCCGGCAGGAAGCGGTAGCGCCGCTTCCAGCGGCAGCGCTCCACCTGCTCGAACAGCGGCGCGATCAGCTCCCGATCGGGTCGCGCGTCGGTGGAGGCGAGCAGCATCAACGACACCATCGCCGAGAACGCCTCGTCGGCGAGGGTGAAACCCGGGTCCGCACCGAGCGTTTCGGTCAGCTTCTCGCGCGCCTCGCGGCCGGTGAAGCTCTCGCCGAAGGAGGGGTCGAACGACATCTCGACCGACGGCGCGCCGTCCGGCCCGATCTGCTTGCGCACGTAGTCCAGAGCGCGTTCGGCGGTCTGCTGGAACAGTGTCACGACTGGGGTGCTCCTGAAGGTTCGTGGAAGCGGTGGAACCGGCGAAAGCCCGCTTTTCGGGCGGGCTTTCGCCGCTGGAGGGATCAGGACCGCGCGGCCTGCTTGATGGCCTGGCGGATCCGGCCGTAGGTGCCGCAGCGGCAGACGTTCTCGATCCGGTCGATGTCGGCGTCGGTGACGTCGTCGCCCTTCTCGTCGATGAGGGCGACCGCGGCCATGATCTGGCCGGGCTGGCAGAAACCGCACTGCGGCACGTCGCGGTCGATCCACGCCTGCTGCACCGGGTGCAGCTCGTCCCCGTCGGCCAGGCCCTCGATGGTGGTGACCTCGGCGCCGTCGGCGTCTTCGGCCTTGACCACGCAGGGCTGGATCTCCTCGTCGTCCATCAAGCAGGTGCAGGCCCTGCAGACACCGACGCCGCAGCCGTACTTGGGGCCGGTGATGCGCAGCTCGTCGCGCAACACCCACAGCAGGGGCATCTCCGCCGGGACGTCGACCTCGACGTCCTTCCCGTTGACGGTGATCGAATACTTGGGCACGCGGGTACTCCCCTCTTACCGGTTGTTGATCGGGAACTGGCGCGGGACGGTGCCGGTGGCGCGCCCGTAGGCGTTGGCGACCGCGGCGGCCGAGGCGGGCACGGAGATCTCACCGACACCACCCGGCTCGCCGGTCGGCGGCATGATGAAGACCTTCGTCTCCAGCGGCGCCTGCGCCTGGCGGGCGACGCAGAAGTCGGCGAAGCTGCCCTCGCGGACCGCCCCGCCGTCGATGTGCAGGCCCGCGTAGAGGACGGTGTTGATGCCGTCCATCAGGCCGCCCTGCATCTGCGCTTCGACGCCCCGCGGGTTGATCGCCCGGCCCGGGTCGATGGCCACGAATGCCTTGGTGACGCGCGGCTCCTCCGGATCCGTCGCGTCGATCTCCACCAGCGTCGCGGTCATCGACTTGTACTCCTGGTGGATGCCGATGCCCTGCGCGTGCCCCTTCGGCATCGACCGGCCCCACTCCCCCTCCTGGGCCACCTTGCGCAGCACCGCCTTGGTGCGGTCGTCCTTGAGCGCCTCCAGCCGGAAGTCCACCGGGTCCTCGCCCAGGTGCTTCGCGATCTGGTCGACGGTGATCTCCTCGGCGACCCGGTACGCCACCGAGTGCACCCCGCGCATCACGCCGGTGTTGGGCAGGTCCACATCGGTCTCGGTTCCCGACACCGTGGCCAGGCCGAACTCGTAGGGCACCGTCTGGGTCACGCCGATGACGACGTCGGCCACCGCCTCCTTGGCGGGCTTGCCCAGCTCCATCAGCGCGGTGAACACGATGTCGCCGAGACCGTGGGTGAGGTCGGTCCAGGCACCGGAGACGCGGTGGTGGAAGGAGCGCACCTTGCCCGCCCGCACCGAGGCCTGCACCCGCTGGTGGGTGGCGGCGCGCATCCGGCCGTGGCGGGTGTCGTCGTTGCGGGTCCAGAACAGCTTGACGACCTTGCCGGTCGCCTTCGACACCTGCGCGGCCTCGATCGGGGCGTCCATGTGGCAGTTGCGGCCGAACGACCCGCCCGCGCGCTTGACGTGCACGGTCACGTCCGCCGTGGTCAGCCCGAGCTCGTTGGCGACGGCCTTCTGCACCTCGATCGGCACGTGGGAGGAGCACCACACCTCGGCCCTGCCGTCCTGCACGTCGGCGACGGCGAAGCCGGTCTCCATCGGAGCGTGGCTGGTGAAGGCGAAGTCGAAGCGCTCGTCGAACTCGCCGCCGTCCGGGCTGACGACGTCGCCGAGGCTGCCGGCCTTCTCCTTGAGCACCTGGGCGATGTCGGCGCCGGACCGCGACGCCGAAGCACCGCTCTCCCAGGTCACCTCGACCTTCTTCGCTGCCTCCATCGCCTGCCAGGTGTTCTCCGCGCACACCGCGATTCCGGTGGGGATCGGGGTGATCGCCACGACGCCGGGCATCCTCCGGGCCGCCGAGTCGTCGAAGGAGGCGACGGCGCCGCCGATCGTCGGTGGCCGCACGACCACCGCCACCACCGAACCCGGGATCTTGGTGTCGGAGATGTAGGAGGCCTTGCCAGTGACGATGTCGTGCGAGTCCAAGCGGTTCAGCGGTTTTCCGACGATGTGGTAGCGCTCCGGCGGCTTCGGTTTCGCCGGCACCGCGGGGATCGCGACCTTCGCGGCGTCCTTGGACAGCTCGCCGAAGGTGAGCTTGCGCCCGTCCGGCGCGTAGACGCAGGTGTCCTTGGTGGACAGTCGGTTCGCCGGGACGTTCCACCGCTTCGACGCGGCGGTGACCAGCCGGGCGCGACCCGCCGCGGCCATCGACGCCAGCGGTTTGCGCAGCACGCGCACCGACGTCGAGAAGGCGGTGACCTGGGAGTACGACAGCTCCGGGCGTGCGTCGGAGTGCGTGATGGCGATGTCGTCCGGCTTGGCGTCGAACTCCTCGGCCAGGATCATCGCGACCGTGGTGTTGATGCCTTGGCCCACCTCGGTCTTGGGCAGCTCGAACCAGACCTCGTTGTTCTCGCTGATGCCCAGGCGCAGTTCACCGAAGGTGGGGGTGGCCAGCAGGTTGATCGCGTCACCCATGTCGAAGAGGTCCGCGATCGGCGGGACCGGCAGCTGGCCGGGCGCGGCGGTGGCCGCGGCGGCCTCGCCCTCGGCCAGCACCTTGCCGACGACCGTCAGCGTCGGGGCCGCCGCCAGGTAGGTGAGGAAGCGCCGTCGGCGCAGGCCCGGCTTCTCCTCGTTGTCCGCCGCGGTGGCAGGGCTTTCCATCCCATGACTCCTCTCGTATCGGCACACCTCACCTGCGGCGGAAACCCTGCACGCGGGCAGCATCGATCCACCCGGCCATGCGATGTCGTTCTCGGAGCGCGACGGACCGCGCGAACATCCGCACGCCGTTTCACAGCACGCGCGTGCCGAGGACATTCGCGGATGCGCTCCGCGTGGAGGAGTTACTTCGCCGTAGAGCTGAGGCCCTGTGCCGACTTCTTTCCGTGAAACCCGAAACTTCACAGGCGCGAGGGAGTTTTCACGAACTCCACCCGGCCTGTTGCTGCGCGGACCATACCGGTGTGAATTCCGGGCCATGAATCGCCCGGCCGACGGGAGCGGATTAGTCCGAACAGTGGCAGATCGATGCCACCCGAGCGCGGACGAATCGCAAAAGCGCTGATCGGGAACGATGCGGAACGAATGGGTCTGCAAATTCACCGAGAATGCGCGTCTACACACCCGCCAGATCGAATGACATTGCGTCTTCACGGAGATTCGAACGAGTCCTGTTCGTGATGAACTGACGCGGTTAGTTTTCACCGTCAATAACTGGTATATGCCAATGTCAATCCCGGTACCTGCACCTATCTCCCGATCGGCGAGTCAAGATTTTATTTCAGCACGGCGCGATTCCGAAACTCGGACGTACCAAACAGCGCCTCTCGCTGAAAATCCCAAATGCGCCATAACGCGACCGTGCGAACGTAAGCGTTTGCTTGCTTTCGCACCGGACAAATCGCACGTGCTCTCAATGTCGCAACCGCCATCGGTGTCCGGCGTAAAAATGCGCCGAATGAGTGGCCACCTGTTTCGGTGGTCGTGACGCCGCTGCCAAGATCATCTCGTGATGGCGACATCGGTAGTGGATTCGTTGCAGTGGTCCCGCGGCCTCTTCGAACCCGCGATGAGACAGGCGATTTCAGAACTCCCGCACGAGACCCGGCACGTGTGCGGGTACCACCTCGGCTACTGGGACGAGAACGGCAACGCCACCGGCGAGGCCGCCGGCAAAGCCGTGCGCCCGGCGTTGGTGCTGCTGTCGGCGGAGGTCGTCGGCGGCGCGGGCCCGGCGGCCGCACCCGCGGCCGTCGCGGTCGAGCTGGTGCACAACTTCTCGCTGCTGCACGACGACGTCCTGGACCGCGACGCCGCACGACGCGGACGGCCCACGGCCTGGGCCGCCTTCGGCGCCGGACCGGCGATCATGGCCGGGGACGCCCTGCTGTCACTGGCCTACCGGGTGATCGCGGGCTGCGGCGCCGAAGCGGTGCGGGTGCTGCACGAGGCCACCACCGCCCTCATCGAGGGCGAGACCGCCGACCTCGCCTTCGAGGACGCCACCGACATCTCCGTGGCGGAGGTCGAGACGATGGCGAGCGGCAAGACCGGCGCGCTCATCGGCGCCGCCTGCGAGCTCGGCGCCCTGCTCGGCAGAGCCCCCACCGACCACCGCCGGGAGCTGCGGTCCTTCGGCGAGAAGCTGGGCCTGGCCTTCCAGCACGTCGACGACCTGCTGGGCATCTGGGGCGATCCGGAGGTCACCCGCAAGCCCGTGCACGCGGATCTGCGCGCCCGCAAGAAGAGCCTGCCGGTCGTGGCGGCGCTGCACTCCGGCACCGACGCCGGACGCGAGCTCGCCGAGGTCTACGCCTCCGAGGAAGACCTCCCCGCCGCCGAGATCGAGCGCCTGGCACTGCTGGTCGACAAGGCGGGCGGGCGGGACTGGAGCCGTTCGGAGGCCGAAAGGCTGATGTCGGAGTCCCTCTCATCCCTGCGCCGAACGGAGTTCCGCCCCGGCGCGGCAAACCGGCTCGAAGACCTGGCCGCGATGGTGGTTCACCGCGAGTTCTAAGAATGAGTTTCTCTGGTCACCCTGCTCGGCGGTGCAGGTAGCGGAACCTGAGCGCCTCCGTGGACTCCGTGCGCCGCTCCTTATGTATGCCAATACGCGGCGTCCCGGCGTACTCGCCACGAAGGCGCTCAGAACCCGCGTCGGTGCAGGTTGCTCGGGTGGTGGAAGAGAATGCGGCTCCGCCGCATGCCACACCAACTATCAGCGCTGCAGCCGCGGGTGCGCGCCGACCGCCATCAGGGCGATGTCGACGTAGCGCTCGGCGAGATCCTCGGGGCTCAGCGGCCCGTCCGGGTGGTACCAGCGGCCGACCGCCTGGCACATGCCCAGCAGTGCGCGGGAGGTCTCCACCGGGTCCGCGAGGGTGAAAACGCCCTTGTCGACGCCGCTTTCGATGACCGCGGTGAGGACGTTCTCGACGTCCTTGCGGCGGGCGCCGTAGCGGCGGCGGTTGCTCGGCGACAGGTAGCGCATCTCGCTGTCGAGCGCGGCCAGCCGGAAGCGGTAGGCCATGTGCAGCACGATCGCCTCGATGACGCTGACGAACTGCTCGCGGGGCGAGTCCGGGTGCTCGTCGGCGGCGCTGCGCACCCGCCAGGCCACCTCGCCGGTGCCGAGTTCGAGGAGGGCGACCAGCAGCCCCTCCTTGTTCTCGTGGTGGTAGTACAGCGCGGGCACGGTCATGCCGACCCGGCGCGCGATCTGGCGGACCGTCGCGCCGTGGAAACCGCTCTCGCGGAACTCGTCCAACGCCGCGTCGAGGATGGGCGTCAGGTCGAGCGGCCCGAACTCCCGCCACCCGGACTCGGTGCCCGGCTCCGCGCTCGCTTGCGCCATGACCTCTCTCCTTCTCCCCCGCTGCACGGGCACCTTACCGGCCGGCGGAAACCGCCGGCCGGTTCGGGCGGTGTCACCGGGGCGCCATCCGGATCGCGCCGTCGAGCCGGATCGTCTCGCCGTTGAGCATCGGGTTCTCCACGATGTGGCGGACCAGCGAGCCGTACTCGGTGGGGTCGCCGAGCCGCGACGGGTGCGGCACCTGCGCGCCCAGCGATGCGATGGCCTCCTCCGGCAGCGTCGAGAACAGCGGCGTGTGGAACAGGCCCGGGGCGATGGTCGACACCCGGATCTTCAGGTTCGCCAGGTCGCGGGCGATCGGCAGCGTCATGCCGACGATGCCGCCCTTGGACGCCGAGTAGGCGGCCTGCCCGATCTGTCCGTCGAAGGCCGCCACCGAGGCGGTGTTGACGATGACGCCGCGCTCCTCGCCCACCGGTTCGGTCTTCGACATCCGCTCGGCGGCCAGCCGCAGCACGTTGAACGTGCCGATGAGGTTGACGTTGATGACCTTGGTGAAGTTGGCCAGCGGGAAGGCGCCCTGCTTGCCGACCGTCTTGGCGGCGTTGCCGATCCCGGCGCAGTTGACCGCGATCCGCAGGTCACCCAGCCCTGCGGCGGCGTCGAGCGCCGCGGTGACCTGCTCCTCGTTCGTGACGTCCGCGGCGGCGAACACGACGCCGTCGCCGAGCTCCTTGGCCACCGCCTCGCCCTGCGAGGACGGCAGGTCCACGACGACGATCTTGGCGCCCTGGTCGTGCAGCTCCTTGACCGTCGCCAGGCCCAGCCCGGACGCGCCACCGGTCACCAGCGCGACAGCACCCTCGATGTTCACTTCGACTCCTCACGTCTCGACCACGTCCCCTGCAGCATACTGAGCGAACGCTAAGTAACCAAGTCCTTGACAGCCCGAGCTCACCTAGCGATCGTTAAGTAGCCATCGAAGGAGGAGCGCCATGGACGCCGTCATCGTCGACGCGATCAGAACCCCGTCGGGCAAGGGGAAGCCGGGAGGCCAGCTCTCCGGCATCCACCCCGCCGAACTGCTCACCCGCACGTTGCGCGGACTCGTCGAGCGCACCGGCATCGACCCGGGCGAGATCGACGACGTCATCGGCGGCTGCGTCGGCCAGGCCGGTGAGCAGGCCCTCAACATCACCCGGAACGCCGTGCTCGGCGCCGGGTTCCCGGAATCCGTGCCCGCGGCGACCATCGACCGGCAGTGCGGGTCGAGCCAGCAGGCCGCGCACTTCGCCGCCCAGGGCGTGCTGTCGGGCACCTACGACGTCGTCATCGCCTGCGGCGTGGAGTCGATGAGCCGGGTGCCGATGGGCACCACCCCGATGGGCACCAACCCCGGCGGGCCCTCGGTCGCCGCGCGCTACCCGGAAGGCCTCGTCAACCAGGGGGTTTCGGCGGAGCTCATCGCCGCGCGGTGGAAGTTCGGCCGCGACGAGCTCGACGAGTTCTCCGCCCGCTCGCACGCCCGCGCCGCGCTGGCCGCCTCCGGTGGCGCGTTCGACGACGAGATCCTGCCGATCACCGTCACCGGTGAGGACGGCGCCGAGCGCAGCGCGGGCGCCGACGAGACCGTGCGGGTGTCGACCACCGCCGAGGGCCTCGCCGGGCTGAAGCCGTCGTTCGCCAACGACGCCCTGTCCCAGCGGTTCCCGGAGATCGACTGGCGGATCACGCCCGGCAACTCCTCACCGCTGACCGACGGCGCCTCGGCGGTGCTCATCATGAGCGGGGCCAAGGCGAAGGCCCTCGGGTTGCGGCCGAAGGCGCGGTTCCACAGCTTCGCCGTCACCGGCAGCGACCCGCTGCTCATGCTCACCGGCGTCGTCCCGGCCACCCGCAAGCTCATCGAGCGCTCCGGGGTGTCGATCGACGACATCGACGCGTACGAGGTCAACGAGGCGTTCGCGCCGGTGCCGCTGCTGTGGCAGCGCGAGTTCGACGCCGACCCGGCGCGGCTCAACCCGCGCGGCGGCGCGATCGCGCTGGGCCACCCGCTCGGCGCCTCCGGCACCCGGATCCTGACCACGCTGGTCAACCACCTCCAGGCCACGGGTGGCCGTTACGGGCTGCAGACCATGTGCGAGGGCGGCGGGATGGCCAACGCGACCCTCGTCGAACGTCTCTGATCCGAAAGGCCCGGCCTCACCGAAAGGTTCAGCCCCACCGAAAGGCGAAGAGTGTCCACGAGTGCAACGCCGCGCGAGTTCTCCGTCGAGCGCGACGGAGGTGTGCTGCGCATCAGCTGGGACCGGCCGGACGCGCTCAACGCGCTGACCGGGGAGATGGTGCTCGGCACCGCGGCGGCGATCGAGGCCGCGGCCGACGACCCGGCGGTGCGGGTGGTCGTCGTCGCCGGTCGCGGCCCGGCCTTCAGCGCCGGAGCGGACCTGGAGGAGGTCAACCCCGACCAGCCGATCGGGGAGGCGACGCTGGACGCGGCCAACCGGCTGATCCGCGCGATCCGCGCGGTGCCCAAGCCGGTGGTGGCCGCCGTGCACGGTCCGGCGGCCGGCTTCGGCGCCTCGATCGCGCTGTCGGCCGACATCACGCTGGCCGCGTCCTCGGCGTACTTCCTGCTGGCCTTCGCCCACGTCGGCCTCATGCCCGACGGCGGGTCGACGGCCCTCGTCCCCGCCTCGGTCGGGCGGGCGCGCGCCACCCGGTTGGCGATGCTCGGTGAACGCGTCGACGCCGCAACGGCTTTCGACTGGGGGCTGATCACCAAGGCGACCAGCGACGAGGACTTCCCGGCCGAGCTCGCCAACCTGACGGCCAAGCTCGAAGCCGGACCCACCGCCGCCTACGCCAGGATCAAGCAGGCCCTGGACACCACGGCGCTGTCCGCGCTGGAACCGGCGCTGGAGGTCGAGAAGGAGGGCCAGCTCGCCCTGTTCGAGTCCCACGACTTCGCCGAGGGAACCCGGGCGTTCCGGGAGAAGCGCAAGCCCCGTTTCGTCGGCGCCTGAGCCGGATCAGGCCGGTGGGGTGAACCGCCCGTCGACCATCATCGTCATGCCACGCGGACCGACTCACCTTCCACGAGAACGCCACCATCCCGTGGCGGGAGATCCTCGAAACCCTCGCCGCCCACGGCCATTCCGGCCACCTCTCCAGCGAGTGCGGGGGCGAGCGCACCCCCTACCGCTCCCTGGAGCAGGTCCGCCGCCAGCACGCACTGCTGCGCGGCATCGAGCGCGAACCGGCCCGAGGTTCACCGCGGCGCTTCGCGGTCGAGCGCGGCGGCGAGGTCGGTGTTGGTGAGCAGCAGGGCGACCAGGAAGTCGGCCAGGTGGTCGCGCGTGACGGGGAGGTCGTCGCGAATCCACATCGTGAACAGCTCGAACGCTCCTCCTACGAGCGTGAGCCCGAGGAGTTCGGCGTCGGGTTCGGGAGGCGCCTTCTCGCCGAGGAGTTCGCGGGTCTGATCGGCGGCGATGGTGGCGAGCATCCGGATCGTCGCCGCGCGCCGGTCCCGCAGCGCCTCGGTCGCCTGCGATTCCACCAGGAGCCTGCCGCGGCGCGGATCTCCTTCCAGGAACGCCATGCCGGCCTCGACGACCGCGCGCACCCGCAGCCGGAGGTCCTGCGGAGTGCCGTCGAGCGCGTCCACCACGACCTGGGTGCACTGGGCGGTGACGTCGTCGAGGACGGCCAGCAGGAGTTCGTCGCGGTCGCGGAAGCTCTCGTGGAAGTAGCGGTCGTTGAGCCTGGCCCTGGC
Organism: Saccharopolyspora ipomoeae; assembly: GCF_029952525.1. Taxonomy (GTDB): domain Bacteria; phylum Actinomycetota; class Actinomycetes; order Mycobacteriales; family Pseudonocardiaceae; genus Saccharopolyspora; species Saccharopolyspora ipomoeae. The sequence goes on along the minus strand of NZ_JASAOF010000002.1, from coordinate 69,364 downwards.
GCACACGCTGCGCACCGTGACCCGCTCCCAGCCTTCGGCGGTGAGCAGGTCGAGAGCGGCGTCGAGCAGCGCGGCGCGGCGCTGAGCCCGGCGCTGCTCCGGGGACTCGCCGCGGTAGTAGCGGGGCGTGGTCGTCACGCCGCGATCCTCTCACCATTGACCTCCGACGCAATCTGATGGACAGTCGCACCAGATTTTGTGGTGACGCCATCCACCAGAATCACCTCCGAGGAACAGCGCCATGAGCCAGACGGTCGACACGATCCCGCGACGCCGCCCCTTCGGCCCCGGTTCCTACCTGTGGGAGCACGCGGGGCTGATCACGTTCTCGCTGACCACCGGCGCGGGTTTCGCGCTGCAGCTGATGCACCCGTCGGTCGGGACGGTGGTCGACGAGCACTCGGTGTTCCGCACCGACGCGGTGGGCCGGGCTTCGCGCAGCATCGCCTCGGTGCAGACCTGGGTCTACGGCGGCGAGGAGGCCCTGGCCGAGGGCGATCGGTTGCGCGCCATGCACGCCCCGCTGAAGTCCACCGACGCCGACGGCGTCACCCACCACGCGCTGGCCTCGGGCCCGTGGGCGTGGATCATCCTGACCTCGCCGTACGCCTTCACCACCGGCGCCCGCTACTTCTCCCGCCGACCGCTCTCCGCGGCCGAGCGCGAGTCGGTCTACGCCGAGATCAAGCAGCTGATGCGCAACCTGCACGTGGTGGAGAAGGAGATCCCGCCGACCTACGACGACTACCTGGCCCGCTTCGACGAGATCCTCGACCACACCCTCGTCGCGCACCCGGCGGTCCACGACTTCCTCGCCACCTCCCGCACGATCCCGCCACCCCCGAAGCTCCCCCGCCCGCTCCGCCCCCTCTGGCGAGCGGCGGCGTTCCTGCCCGGCAAGCTCCAGCACTTCGTCACCGTCGGCACCCTCCCGGAGACCGCCCGAGCCAAGCTCGGCCTCACCTGGACCGACTCCGACGAGCGAAAGCTCCGCCGCCTCGGCCGAGTCATCGCCACGATCGTCCCGCTGCTCCCCGAACGCCTCCGCTACTTCCCCATCGCCCGCGAAGCCCGAAAAGCCCACCGCGCCAACCAAGCCCTCACCCGCACCCTCGCCACCCGACCGCTCTAACCCCACCTCCCGCCACCCCCAGCCCTCATCTCCCGTTGCCACCGCGCGTCACCAGGGGACGGTTTTTCCCCGAATCACCCATGATCAATGTCCGTTATGTCCGGTCAATTCGAGGAGAAACCGTCCCCTGCCCCGCACCGCCCACCGAGCCCGACAGCAGGAGGCACGTTGCACCGAGCGCGGGCTGCGGTGTTGTGCGGGGGCGAACTGGTGGTACGGGATTCGTTCGCGGGTATCTTCTGGCGGTTCGGGAACTTAGGCTCTGGGTATGTCGATCGCGATCAATGAAGATCACCGGCTCTTGAGCGGAACCGTGTCCGATCTGCTGGTGCGGCGTGAGGCGCGGGGCGCCGGTCGTGCGTTGCTGGAGGCCGAGACCGAGGAGCTGCCCGCGTTCTGGCGGGAGTCTGCCGAGCTGGGCTGGTTGGGGTTGCACCTGCCCGAGGAGTTCGGCGGCGCCGGGTTCGGGCTGGAGGAAACCGCGGTGGTCGCCGAGCAGATGGGGCGGGCGGTGGCCCCCGGTCCGTTCGCGCCGACGGTCATCGCGTCCGCGGTGATCGAGCGGGCCGGCGACGACCCGGCGAAGAAGCGCTTCCTGCCCGGGTTGGCCGACGGTTCGATCCCGGCCGGGGTCGCGCTGGACGCCGAGGTCGAGGTCTCCGGCGGGACCGCGTCCGGCTCGGCGCCCGCGGTGGTGGGTGGCGGCCTGGCGCGGCTGCTGGTGCTGCCCGCCGGTGAGGACGTCGTGGTCGTCGAGGTCGGCGACGGGGTCGGCGTCGAGGTGCCCGCGAACCTGGATCCGTCGCGCCGCTCGGCGCGCGTGTCGCTGTCCTCGGCACCCGCCGTCGTGCTGACCGGGGCGCGCCGGGCGCTGGTCGACCTGGCGCGCGTGGTCCTGTCGGCCGAGGCGGCCGGTGTCGCGCGCGAGTGCACCGAGATCGCCGCCGCCTACGCCAAGGAACGCGAGCAGTTCGGCCGGGTGATCGGCACGTACCAGGCCGTCAAGCACCACTGCGCCAACATGGCCGTCGCCACCGAACTCGCCACCAGCGCCGCCTGGGACGCCGCGCGCGCCGCGCAGACCGGTGGAGACCAGCTGTCCTTCGCCGCAGCGGCCGCCGCCGCGCTCGCCGCACCGGCGGCGGACCTGTGCGCCAACCTCAACACGCAGGTGCACGGCGGCATCGCCATCACCTGGGAGCACGACGCCCACCTGTACATGCGGCGGGCCACGGCGCTGCTGGCGCTGCTGCCCGCCGACGACGCCGCCACCGAGCTCACCGACCTCACGCGCCGCGGTGTCACCCGGGCTCGCACCGTCGAGCTGCCGCCCGAGGCCGAGGACCTCCGCACCCGGATCCGCGCCGTCGCCGACGAGATCGCCGCGCTGCCCGAGGACCGGCAGAAGGAACGGCTCATCGAGACCGGTTACGTCATGCCGCACTGGCCCGCGCCCTACGGCCGGGCGGCCGGCGCCGTCGAACAGCTCGTGGTGGAGCAGGAATTCGCCGCGGCCGGGGTGAAGCGCCCCGCCTACGGCATCACGGGCTGGGTGATCCTCACCCTCATCCAGCACGGCACCGAGCAGCAGGTGGCGCGCTGGGTCGGGCCCGCGCTGCGCCAGGACGTCATCTGGTGCCAGCTGTTCAGCGAACCCGCCGCCGGTTCCGACGCGGCCGGCATCCGCACCCGCGCCACCCGCGTCGAGGGCGGTTGGCGGATCAACGGGCAGAAGGTGTGGACCAGCGGCGCCCACAAGGCGGGCATGGGGTTCGCGACCGTGCGCACCGATCCGGACGTGCCCAAGCACCAGGGCATCACGATGATGGTCATCGACATGCACGCCGAGGGCGTCGAGGTGCGGCCGATCAAGATGCCCTCGGGCGCCTCGGAGTTCAACGAGGTGTTCTTCGAGGACGTGTTCGTGCCGGACGAGGACGTCGTGGGCCCGATCGACGGCGGGTGGGCGGTCGCGCGCGCCACGCTCGGCAACGAGAGCGTCAGCATCGGCGGCGGTCAGGGCACGATGTCCACCCCGGCCTCGGCGATGGTCCCGCACCTCGACGCGCACCCGGAGCGGCTCACCGGCGGCGCGGTGCGCATCGGCCGCTACGCGGCCGAGCACCACGCGATGGAGATGCTCAACATGCGCTCCGCCCACCGCGCCGTCGCCGGCGGCGAACCGGGCCCGGAAGGGGCGATCACCAAGCTCGTCCTCTCCGAACTCGGCCACGACGCAGCGGCGATCATGGGAGCCCTGAGCGGCCCGGACTCGGTCTACCTGGACGGACCCGGCGCCTTCAGCGGCGCCCTCGCCCTCCTCCACCGCGGCCTGTCCATCGCAGGAGGCACCAGCGAGATCAAGCGGAACCAGATCGGAGAGCGAATCCTCGGCCTCCCCCGAGACCCGCTGATCAAGTGACCCTCCCGGGGTGGAGGGCCCCACGGGAACCTCCACCCCGGACGTCACCCCGTGGTGGTGTGGAGGTTCTCATGAAAACCTCCCCACCACCCGTCACATCACGACGTGGAGGAAAACGAAGTTTTCATGAAAACTTCCCCCTTCCCCACATCTCCGAGTCCCCGATCGTGGGGACAGTTTTCATGAAAACCGCACCGTTCCCCCAGGTCACGTAATGATGATGGGACAGTTTTCATGAAAACTTCGAGATCGACCCCATCACCGAGTCGTTTCTGTGGGTGGGGGAAGTTTTCATGAAAACTGTCCCCACCCACAGACCTCAGGTGAGCGGTTGAGCTCTTCGGGGATGTCGTGGTGGGTCTTGGGGTGGAGAGTTGGGGTCGGGTGCTGATGGAGGGGCTGCCCCGCCCCCGGAGTTTCTCGTTCGGTTCGATGCTCCGGCCCTCACGGCCGCGGAGCGTCCGGGGACGGGTCAGAGGCTCTCGATGATCGTGGCGTTGGCCGTGCCGCCTCCTTCGCACATGGTCTGCAGGCCGTAGCGCAGGCCCTTCTCGCGCATCCGGGCGAGCAGGCGGGTCATGAGGATCGCGCCCGAACCGCCCAGCGGGTGGCCGACGGCGATGGCGCCGCCGAGCGGGTTGAGCCGCTCCGGATCGGCTCCGAGGTCGTCCAGCCAGGCCAGCGGGACCGGGGCGAACGCCTCGTTGACCTCGTAGGTTCCGATGTCCTCGATGGACAGTCCGGAGCGCTGCAGCACCTTGCGGGTGGCCGGGATCGGGCCGGTGAGCATCGTGATCGGGTCGGCGCCGCTGACCGCACCGCTGTGGTAGCGGGCGACCGGCGTCAGTCCGAGCTCGCGGGCGCGCTCGGAGGTGGTGATCAGCAGCGCGGCCGCGCCGTCGGAGATCTGCGAGGAGTTGCCGGCGTGGATGACGCCGTCCTCCTTGAACGCGGTTTTGAGCCCGCCCAGCTTCTCGGCGGTGGTGCCGCGCCGCAGCCCCTCGTCGGCGGTGAACTTCGTGCCCTCGACGTCGATGGGGATGATGTGGTCGTCGAACAGCCCCCGGTCGATCGCCTCGGCGGCGCGGGCGTGCGAGGCCGCCGAGTACTCGTCGAGCCGCTGCCGCGACAGGCCCCAGCGCTCGGCGATGAGTTCGGCGCCGATTCCCTGGTTGAAGGCGAACCCGTCGTAGCGGTCGGTCACGGCCGGGCCGTAGGGCTGACCGGTCTGGCGGGCCGACCCGAGGGGAACGCGGCTCATCGACTCCACGCCACCCGCGACCACGACGTCGTACTGCCCGGCCATGACGGCGTGCGCGGCCGAGTCGACGGCCTGCTGGCTGGATCCGCAGGCCCGGTTGATCGTCTGGCCCGGCACGTGCTCGGGCCACCCGGCGGCCAGGGCGGCGAACCGGCCGATGTTGCTGGACTGGTCGCCTACCTGCGACACGCAACCCCACACCACGTCGTCGACGGTGGCGGGATCAACTCCGGTGCGCTCCACCAGCGCGGTCAGCACGCGCGCCGAGAGGTCCTGCGGGTGGATCCCGGACAGCGTCCCGTTGCGCTTGCCGATGGGCGTGCGGACGGCGTCGACGATGACGGCATCCCTCATGACCGGACTCCTCTCACTCACCGCGCCAGACGGGCTTGCGCTTCTCCGCGAAGGCGATCGCGCCTTCCTGGGCGTCGGCGGAGGTGAACACCGGAGCGGCGATCTCCGACTGCCGCGCGAAGGCCTCCTCGTCGGTCCAGGTCACGGCACCGGCGACGATCTGCTTGGTGGCGCGCACCGCCAGCGGCCCGTTGGCGGCGATGCGGGCCGCCAGCGCCCGCGCCTCGGCCAGCGCGTCGCCCGGCTCGGTGAGCTTGTTGACCAGACCGTGCTGGTGGGCGACCTCGGCGGTGATCGGGTCGCCGGTCAGCGCGATCTCCATCGCCAGCTGGTACGGCAGCGTCTTGGGCAGCCGAAGCAGGCCGCCGGCCGCGGCGACGAGGCTGCGCTTGACCTCGGGCAGCCCGAACTTCGACTCCCGCGAGGCCACGATGAGGTCGGCGGACAGCGCCAGTTCGCAGCCGCCCGCCAGCGCCCAGCCCTCGACGGCGGCGATCAGCGGCTTCGTCGGGGGCTTCTCGGTGAGCCCGCCGAACCCGCGGCCGGGCAGCGAGGGCCGCTCACCTCGGGTGAAGGCCTTGAGGTCCATGCCCGCGCAGAAGGTGCCCCCGGCGCCGGTGAGCACGGCCGCGGTCAGGTCGCCGCGGGATTCGAACTCGTCGATCGCGGCCGCGATGCCCTCGGCGACCGAGCGGTCGACGGCGTTGCGGGCCTCGGGGCGGTTGATGGTGATCTGCGCGATCCCATCCGCGAACTCGGTCAGAACACTGTCACTCATCGGCGATCTCCTGTGATCGGCTCGGCGGCTCCGCTCAGCTTAACGGTCGCTAGCTTGGGAATCGACTGCCAGCGCGGCATCGATCTCGGCGAGCAGCCGCGTCTTGAGCTCCGGTTCGGCGAAGCTCGCTTCCACGGCGTTGCGCGCCAGGCACGCGAGCGCGGCGTCGTCGAGCCCCATGCGGCGCGCTGCGTGGTACTCGCCGGTCAGGTCGGTGCCGAACATCGGCGGGTCGTCGGAGTTGAGGGTGACCAGCAGCCCGGCGTCGAGCATCCGGGGCAGCGGGTGCTCGTCGAGCCCGGCCACGACCCGCGTGCACAGGTTCGAGGTGGGCGAGACGTCCAGCGGGATCCGGTGTTCGCGCAGGTGAGCGAGCAGCTCGGGGTCGCGGACGCTGGCGATGCCGTGGCCGATGCGGTCGGCGCCGAGGTCGCGCAGCGCCGTCCACACGCTGTCCGGGCCACCGGTCTCCCCGGCGTGCGGGAAGCTGCGCAGCCCGGCGTCGCGGGCCCGAGCGAAGATCCGGGCGAACGGCGCCCGGTCGACCTCGATACCGCCGACGCTGAACCCGAGCACGCTGCCCGGACCGTGGCGCAGCGCCGCCTCCAGGGTCTCGGCCCCGGCCTCGACGCCGAAGTCACCGGAGAAGTCAGGGATCCAGCGGACCGCGATGTCGTGCACCGCCTCGACCTGCAGCCGCCCGCGCTCCAGACCCGCGAAGACCAGCTCAGCGGGGATGCCACGCTTGAGGTGGTTGGACAGGCTGAAGTTCATCTCCGCGTACCGGACGTTCTGCGCGGCCAGGGAGCGGAGGGTCTCGGCGGCCAGCAGCGCGAAGTCGTCCTCGTCGCACAGCACCCGCACTGCGTTGCGGTAGACGTCGATGAAGTGCGCGAAGTCGCGGAAGCCGTACCAGGCGCGCACTTCCTCCAGGGTGCCGGGCAGGTCGGCGATGCCGTGCTTGCGGGCGAGCGCCAGCAGGGTCGCCGGCTGCATCGAGCCCTCCAGGTGCACGTGGAGCTCGACCTTCGGCAGGGAGTCGATGAAGGTGCTGCGCATACCTCGATCCTGCTGCTTCGATCACCTCCTGTCGAACCCGTGACAACCCGCGACCCCGGCCTCTACGGTCGGGATCGCTCGACGACGAGAAGGGACATCGATGGCCAAGCAGCGCACGCAGGTTCAGATGACGCCGGAGGAGATCGAGGCGTTCATGGCCACCCGTCGCACGGCGACGCTGTCCACGCTGGGCCCGTCCGGGCACCCGCACGCGGTGGCGATGTGGTTCGCGCTGCTCGACGGCGTCGTCTGGTTCGAGACCAAGGCGAAGGCGCAGAAAGCCGTCAACATCGGGCGGGACCCGCGCGTGACGGTGCTGATCGAGGACGGGCTCACCTACGAGACGCTGCGCGGCGTGTCCCTGGAGGGGCGTGCCGAGATCGTCGACGACCCGGACGCGCTGTGGGCGGTCGGCGTCAACATCTGGGAGCGCTACCACGGCCCCTACACCGACGAGGTCAAGCCGCTGGTGGAGTACATGCTGCACAAGCGGGTCGCCGTCCGGGTCGACGTGGAGCGCACGCGCTCGTGGGACCACCGCAAGCTCGGGCTCGACCCCACTCCCCTGGGCGGCACCACGGCGCCGTTCTACTCGTGATGTCCTCAGTGGACCGTTCCAGCGGCCATCGCTGAAAACTACTTCACCGCAACGGCTCCGGACTTCTGCCGAGCGGGCTCACGACTGCGGGTAGCGCGCGTGGCAGAAGGCCCTGAGCCGATCCGCCACGTCGCTCAGCGCGACGGCGGCGTGGTGCGCGGGGTTCCAGACCGCGTGCAGGGTGATCGAGAGGTCGTCGTGCCCGGGCCTGTTGATGCGCAGGGGATGCAGGTCGAAGCGCGGGTCGTCGGAGACGACGGCGACGCCTCGGCCCGCGGCGGTGAGCGCTTGGGCGACCTGGGCGTTGCCGCACTCGACGAGCTCCGCCGGGGCCAGCCGCCGGTCGGCCAGCGCCTGGTCGAGGAGCCGGCGGGGGCCGAACGTGGGGTCGAGGACGACGAGGGGCTGCTCGGCCAGTTCGTCGAGGGAGACCGAATCCCGCGCGGTCCAGGGGTGTTCGGGCGGGACGTACGCCCACAGCGGCAGGACCGCGAGCGTCCGCGAGCTCCACGAGTCAGGCGGTCGCTGGGTGATCACGGCCAGGTCCGCGCCGCGTTCGAGCCGGTCCAGGGCCGCCTGCCCGCCCGCCTCCTGCACGGTCGGCATCGGGTCGTCCGGGCCGAAGGTGGCCAGGAACGGGGCGATGACGTCGGTGAGCGTCGTCGGGCTGGCGGCGATCGCCAGGTTCACCAGCCGCCCCGCGGCCAGCGACTCGGCCGCCGCCCTGGCGGCGTCGGCGCGTTGCAGCACGTCGCGGACGACGGGCAGGAACTCGCGGCCGGCCGCGCTGAGCTCCAGCCGCCCGTCGCGGCGGTCGAACAGCGTCAGCCGCAGCTCGCGCTCCCACGCCCGCAGCTGCCGGGACAGCGCGGGCTGGGTCACGTGCACCCGCCGGGCGGCCTCGCTCACGCTCCCGGCTTCGGCGACGGCCACGAAGTACCTCATGATGCGCAGTTCCACACCTGCGAGTATGCCTCGCAGTACTAGATCCTGTGCGAAATCGGCATTCGACTGCATGGCCGCGCGTGACGAGGATGGGCGGCGGCCTGCTCCACCGAGGTCTCCCGAGAGGACGAACCCGTGCACCACCTCGAATCCGACCGCGGCCTCCACATCGGCGGCCAGTGGCTCGCCGGCCGCGGCGGGCTCTTCGACGTCGTCGACCCCGCCACCGCCACGCCCATCGCCGCCGTCTCCGACGGTTCCCCCGACGACGCCACCGCCGCGGTCGACGCGGCGGTACAGGCGGCCGCGGGCTGGGCCGCCACCCCGCCGCGCGAGCGCTCCGACGTGCTGCGCCGCACCTACGAGCTCATGCACCGCGACCACGAGGACCTGGCCCGGCTGATCACGGCCGAGAACGGCAAGTCGCTGTCCGACGCGCGGGCCGAGGTCGGCTACGCCGCCGAGTTCTTCCGCTGGTACTCCGAGGAAGCGGTCCGCACCGAGGGCCGCTACTCCCCCGCGCCCGCCGGTGGCGCCCGCACGCTGGTGACCTACCGGCCCGTCGGGGTGGCCGCGCTGGTGACGCCCTGGAACTTCCCCGCCGCGATGGCCACCCGCAAGATCGGCCCCGCGCTCGCCGCCGGGTGCACCGTCGTGCTCAAGCCCGCCGCCGAGACGCCGCTGACCGCGCTGGCGATCACCCGGCTGCTCGCCGAGGCGGGCGCCCCGGACGGGGTCGTCAACGTGGTGCCGACCACCGACGCCGCGGGTGTGGTGAGCGCGTGGCTGGCCGACTCGCGGGTCCGCGCGCTCTCGTTCACCGGGTCCACGCAGGTCGGGCGGTTGCTGCTGCGGCAGGCCGCGGACCGGGTCGTGACCACGTCGATGGAGCTCGGCGGCAACGCGCCGTTCATCGTCACCGCCGACGCCGACCTCGACGCGGCGGTCGCCGGGGCGATGATCGCGAAGTTCCGCGGCGGGGGCCAGGCGTGCGTGTCGGCCAACCGGTTCTACGTCCACGCCGACGTCGCCGAGGAGTTCACCGAGCGGCTGGGCAAGGCCGTCGAGGCGCTGCGCGTCGGCACCGGCGACGGCGCCGAGGTCGGGCCGCTGATCAGCGAGGAGGCCGTCACCGGCATCACGGCTCTGATCGACGACGCGCTCGCGCGCGGAGCCCGCGTCGCCGCCCGCGCCGAGGTCCCCGGCGGTCCCGGGTACTTCCTGGCCCCGACGGTGCTCACCGACGTGCCCGCCGACGCGCGGGTGGTGCGCGAGGAGATCTTCGGACCCGTCGCCCCCATCGTCACCTGGCGCGACGAGGACGCGATGCTGCGCGCGGTCAACGACACCGAGATGGGCCTGGCCGCCTACGTCTTCGCCGGGGAGCTCCAGCGCGCCGTCGATCTCGCCGAGCACGTCGACGCCGGCATGGTCGGCATCAACCGGGGAGCGATCTCCGACCCGTCGGCCCCCTTCGGCGGCACCAAGCAGAGCGGCCTCGGCCGCGAAGGCGGCCACGAGGGCCTCCACGAGTTCACCGAAACCCAATACCTCAGCCTCAACTGGTAGCCCCGACCGCACCCCGCCCCGAAGAGGCGATCCCTCCACCCCACCGGTCAGAACGTGCGGCATTCACCCGGTCGAAAACCGCGGTTTTCGTCGGTCGAAAACCGCGGTTTTCGTCTTGAGGGGCACGATCGGTTGATTTTTGTGGATTGGGGGGTGGGGCTTTGGTCCCTGGTTGGGCGGGTGGGGTGGTCTCACGGTGGGTGGGGCCGGGGTGAGGGCCTCGGTTGTCGTGTTTCCACGGTGTGAGGAGTTGGTCATGGCTACGCATGGAGCTCAGCCCGCGCGGACCGGGTGGGTCGGGTGGATCTACTTCGGGGCGATCGTGCTGGTGGTCGGTGGGATCGTGCAGTTCGTGAACGGGTTGATCGCGCTGGCCCACTCGGGGTCGACGTACCTGCTGCCGTCCGGGATGGCCGTGCAGGTCGGGTTCGGGAGCGTGGCGATCAGCTTCATGATCATGGGCGTCGTGCTGGCGGCCGCCGGGATCGGTGTGATGAGCGGCCGGACCTGGGCTCGGGTGCTGGCGATCGCGCTGGCAGTGCTGAGCGTGCTGGCCAACATCGCGTTCTTCCCCGCCTACCCGGTGTGGTCCGGGGTCGTGATCGTGCTCGACGTCCTGGTGATCTACGCGCTGCTCGCGCACGGGCGGGAGCTGCGGCACCGTTGAGCGAGACGCACTGGGGGAAGGGAGCGGCTCGTGGGCCTGCAAGTGCTGCCGCTGGCGATCACGATGATGGCCGGACCGCAGATCATGTCCGCAATCGTGCTCGTGACCAGCCCCAGGCCGGTCCGCGTGTCGCTCGCCTTCCTCTCCGGCGTGCTGCTCGCCCTCGTCGTCGGGGTCGGCGTGGCGCGCGGGCTCGCCGCGCTGCTCGGCACCGCGCTGCCGAGCAGCGACGGCCACCACCCCTCGGCCGTCGGCAAGTGGGTCCAGATCGGACTCGTCTGCCTGCTGATCCTGTTCGCGCTCAAGAACTTCCTCGGGCGCAAGACCGCCCAGCCGCCGAAATGGCTGACGACGCTGCTGTCGGCCACGCCCAGCACCGCGTTGCGGACCGGGCTGCTGGTCATCTTCACGATGCCCTCCGACGTCGTCATCATGCTCACCGTCGGGGCGAACCTCGAACACCACCAGGCCGGTTTCGGCTCCGCGCTGCCGTTCATCGGAGCCACGCTCCTGATCGCCGCGCTTCCCTTGCTGCTCTACCTCGTGCTGCACAAGCAGGCGCTGACCGCCATGCCCCGGGTCCGGGACTGGATGAACACCCACAGCTGGCTGGTCAACATCATCGTCTGCGTCGTCTTCATCACCCTCATCGCCACCGGCCCGTGAGCCCGGTAGGCGAGACCGGGTAGACTCGTTTTCCGCTCCGGCGAGCTCGACCAGCGTGAACGCCGTCGTCGTCCCGTCGTGGCGACGATGACGGCCCCAGAACCGCAGCGCACGCGTCCGCCGGTGATCCCCGCGCAGCGGCCCTACCCCGTCCACCACGCCGCCGACAGAGTCACGGAGACCCCTTCCGAAGCACGAGCCGTCCTGTCGGCCCCGGGCGTCACGGTCCTCACCGCGACGGCCGCGCGCGCCTGCGCCAGGACGCCGCCACCGTCTTTCCCCCAGCTCACGGAGTCAACGCTTGTCTGATCCCTCCACCGCGTCGCCGGAACACAGGCGACCCGGTCCGGTCCTGTACGTCTCGCTCGCCCTGGCGGCGGCGATCGCCGTGTGGGGCACCGCCGCCGGCGACTCGCTGTCCCGCGTCGGCTCGGCCGCGCTCGACGGCATCACCCGCAGCTTCGGCTGGGCCTACCTGCTGGTCTCGCTCGGATTCCTGATCTTCCTCGTCTACCTCGCCTGCAGCCGCTACGGCCGGCTGCGGCTCGGCGGCGACGACGAGCGGCCCGCTTTCCGCAGGCTCACCTGGTACGCGATGATCCTGTCGGCCGTGATGGGCATCGGCCTGATCTCCTACGGGGTCGCCGAACCGATCTCCCACCTCGCCGAACCCCCGCACGGCCTGGCCGCGCCGATGACCCCGAACGCGGCGGTGACCGCGATGCAGTTCTCCTTCTTCGACTGGGGCCTGCACGCCTGGGGCATCTTCGCCGTCGTCGGCCTGGCGATGTCCTGGTCGATGTTCCGCCGCGGACGCCCCGGCCTGGTCAGCGCCCTGTTCCGGCCCTTGCTCGGCAAGCGCACCGAGGGACCGGTGGGCGGGGCCATCGACGTGTTCGCCGTGCTGGCGACGCTGTTCGGCACCACCACCTCGCTCGGGCTGGGAGCCATGCAGATCAACGGCGGGTTCACCGCCCTGTTCGGCATCCCCGACTCCAAGCCGGTGCAGTTCGCGATCATCGGAGTCATCACCCTGCTGTTCACGGCCTCGGCGTTGACCGGCGTCTCGCGCGGCATCCGCTACCTGTCGGAGACCAGCATGGGGCTGGGCGCGCTGCTGTTCGTGTTCGTGCTCGTCGTCGGCCCGACGCTGTACCTGGTGGACCTGTACGTGCAGACCATCGGCCGCTACCTCAGCGAGCTGGTGTCGACGAGCCTGATCACCCCGGCCAACGGCGACCTCGGGTTCATGCAGGACTGGACCTACTTCATGCTCGCCTGGTGGCTGTCCTGGGCGGCCTTCGTGGGCGTGTTCCTGGCGCGCATCTCGCGCGGACGCACGATCCGCGAGTTCGTCACCGGCGTGCTCGTGGTGCCCAGCGCGGTGTTCTCGGTGTGGTTCACCGCCTTCGGCGGCACCGCCATCCACAGCGACCTCGCCGGCACCACCCGCATCGCCGCCTCGGCCGCGGCGGACGCGAACTCGGCGTTCTTCGCGACGCTGCAGTCGCTGCCGATGCCCACGCTCACCTCGGTCCTGACGATCGTGCTGGTCGTGCTGTTCTTCGTCTCCGGAGCCGATGCCAACACCTTCGTGCTCGGCATGCTCACCAGCCGCGGCACGGAGCAGCCGTCGCAGCGGATCCTCGCGCTGTGGGGCGTGCTCACCGGTGCCGCCGCGATCGCCCTGCTCGCCGCGGGCGGGCTGGAATCGCTGCAGCAGATGGTGATCGTCAGCTCCGCGCCGTTCCTGATCATCCTGGTCGGCGTCGCCGTGGCCTTCTGGAAGGACCTCACCACCGAGTTCGCCCCGCACCAGGTCGAGGAGCCGCTGGCGGTCAAGTGAGGAAGCGGGCGGCCCCGGCGCGGGGCCGCCCGCTTCTCGTCAGCCGACGCTGATCGCGCCGGTGAGCACCGCGAACAGGATGTAGGCGACCGAGCAGCCCAGCACCCACAGCAGGGCGAAGCGCTGGAACTCGCCGAGATCGCGCTTGATCAGCCCCAGCAGCACCCACAGCGGAGCCGAGGCCGGACCGATCGAGTGCATCATCTGACCGATCGCCCCGGCACGGGCGATCTCGGTGGCGTGGATCCCGTAGTGCGAAGCCGATTCGGCCAGCACCGGCAGCACCCCGAAGAAGTACGCGTCGTTGGACATGAAGAAGCTCAGCGGCAGCCCGATCACGGCCGTGAACAGCGGGATCAGGTTGCCCAGCGAGTCCGGCACGACCGCCAGCATCGCGTTGGCCATCGCGTTGGTCATGCCCGTGTCGGTCATGATGCCGGTGAAGATCCCGGCCGCCAGCACCAGGATCACCACCGGGACCGCGTTCGAGGCGTGCTTGCGGATGACCTCGCCCTGCCCGGTGAGCTTCGGGTGGTTGACCAGCAGCGCGATGACGAAGGCGACCATGAACAGGTTGACCAGTTCGGCCACGCCCAGCACCAGCAGGACCAGCAGCAACGCCGTCAGGCCCGCGTTGAACCACAGCTTCCAGTCGCGGCCCGCGGTGTCGCGCTCCTGAGCGGCGATCTCGGCGGCGAACTCGGCGATGGTGTCCGGGTCGATCTTCTTGCGCTCCCGCCGACCCAGCAGGTACGCGATGCCGACGATGAACCCGGAGGTCAGCACCATCGGCGCGATCATGTGCACGAAGTAGTCGGTCGCGTCCAGGTGCAGCACGCTGATGCCGCGCGTGGCCGCACCGCCCCACGGCGTCGTGCCCGAGATCGCGCCCAGCGCCATCGTCGCGATGGTGGCGATGACCAGCGGGTTGATGCCGAGGCGGCGGTAGATCGGCAGGAACGCCGAACAGATGATCATGTAGGTCGTGGTGCCGTCGCCGTCGAGGGCGACCAGCAGCGCGAGCACGGCGGTGCCGACGCAGATCCGGACCGGGTCCCCTTTGGACAGTCGGATGATCCCCTGCGAGAGGGGGTCGAAGAGACCCGCGTCCATCATGACGCCGAAGTACAGCACCGCGAACAGCAGCAGCACCGCCGTCGGCGCCACCGTTTCCAGACCCGAGGTCATCATCGAATCCAGGTCGGCGCCGAAGCCGGCGACGACCGCGAAGGCGATCGGCGTCATCATGATGGCCACGAACGCCGTCAGGTACTTGCGCAGGACCAGCGCCATGAAGACGCCTAAGGTCGAAAATCCCAGAACTGCGAGCATCGTTGCTTCTCCGGTTCGAACCTCGCCGCGGACGTGCACGCGCGGCGGAACAGCAAGGGAGTCCGGCCCGTTCGAACGAGGACCGGACCGGTCGGCCGCGTCAGGCCCGCAGCGCCGCCACCTGATCCGGGGTCAGCGGCGCGGTTTCGGTGTTGCGCAGCAGCAGGAAGATCCGGGCGGTCTCCTCGATCTCCTCAACCGCGTCCGCCGCGGCGGCGAGATCGCCGCCCGCCGCGATCGGACCGTGGTTGGCCAGCAGCAGCGCGTGGTGCTCGCGGGCCTCCTCCTCGGCGAGCGCGCCCAGCGAGGTGTCGCCGGGCGCGTGGTACGGGAGCAGCGGCAGCGAGCCCACGCGCATCGCGTAGTACGCGGTCAGCGGGGGCAGCGCGTTGCTCGGGTCGAGCCCGGCCAGGCACGACACCGCCGCCGAGTGGGTGCTGTGGGTGTGCACCACCGCCGAGGTCTGCGGCCGGGCCCGGTAGAAGGCCAGGTGCAGGAAGGCCTCCTTGGTGGGCGGGGGTCCGCCGAGGTGGCGGCCGCCGGTGTCGAGCACCGACAGCTCGGCCAGCGCGCCCAGCGACACCCCGGTCGGGGTGAGCAGAACGCGGTCACCGTCGCGGACGCTGATGTTGCCGGTCCGGCCGGCGGTGAGCCCTCGTGCGAACAGCGAAGCGCCCAGGTCGACGACCTGCCGGGCGAGGTCGGTCATCGCAGGCCCCCTCTCGCCGCGCGGCTGAGCAGGTCCCGCCCGCCGAAGTTGCCGGACTTGAGCAGCAGCGCGATCCGGGGCTCGCCGGTGCTCACGCACCACGGCACGCCCCGGTCCGCCTCGGCGGTGACCTCCACCGATTCCACGCCCAGCGCCTTGACCACCGCGCCGGAGGTCTCGCCTCCGGCGACGACCAGGCGCCGGTAGCCGAGTTCGACGGCGCGGCGTCCGAGGGCGGCCAGGGCCTGCTCGAAGGACTCCGCTTCGCCCGGCCCTCCGCGTTCCTCCGGGGGCGCCGAGGCGTAGAGCATCACGGTCTGCCGGGCGTGGTCGGCGAGCCAGGTCATGGCCTCGTCCTCGTTGCCGAGGCGCAGCCGGAGCGACGGCATCTGCTCGCGGGCCCCGGCGACCTGGGTGAGCGTGGTCGTCGAGCAGCTGCCCGCCAGGACGATCCCGGGGCCGCCCGGCAGGTCCGCTCCGTCCGCGTGCGCACGGGTTCCGCCGCCGAGCGCTCCGGCGAGACCGGCGCCGCCGGTGAGCAGCCGCCGGTCGGGACAGGCGCGGGCCAGCGCGGTCAGGTCCTCGTCGATCACCGCGTCGGCGACGACGTGGCGGATGCCGTTGGCGCGCAACCGGTCCAGCTCCAGCCGCACGGCCTCCGCTCCCCCGCGCACGACCGCCAGCGGCAGGTTCGCGACCGGCCGTGCGGTCTGCCTGCCCAGCACGCGGACCAGGTCGGGGTCGGTCATCGGGGTCAGCGGGTGGTGGCGCATCGAGGACTCCGACAGCAGCCGGTCGCCAACGAACAGGTGCCCCTGGTAGACGGTGCGCCCGTGCTCCGGCGAGGCCGGGCACACGATCGTCAGCGCCTCGCCGGTGGCATCGGCCAGCGCGTCGGCGACGACGCCGATGTTGCCCTCGTCGGTGGAGTCGAACGTCGAGCAGTACTTGAAGTACAGCCTGCTCGCACCGCGCTCGGCGAGCAGGCGCTGCGCCTGGAGCGACTGCTCGACCGCCCGATCCGGTTCGGTGGTACGGGTTTTCAGCGCGATGACCAGCGCGTCGCACTCCGGAGCGGCCCAGCCCTCGTCGGGCAGTCCGAAGTGGAGGACCACGCGGAAGCCGCCGCGGCGCAGGGCCGCGGCGACGTCGGTGCCGCCGGTGTAGTCGTCGGCGATGACGCCGAGCACGTCTCCGCTCATGCCAGCACCTCCCGCAGTTCGGCCGCCGCCAGCTGCGGCGGGCTCAGCACCGGAGTCGACACCGCGGCCTCCAACCGGCGCCATTGCGGTGTCAGCGAGTACTGGCCGAGCACGAACACGTCGACGCCGTGGTCGCGCGCGGCGTTCGCCAGCGCCACGAACAGCGCTTCGGAGTCGCCGCTGGCGGCGGCCTCGGCCGCCCCGGTGGCCGTGATCGGCACGATCTCGGTCGAGGGCAGCAGGTCGCCCAAGCGGTGGCTCGTGTCGGCCACGGCCGAGGCCAGCGAGCCGATCACGCCCACCCGGCCGGGCCGGGAGAAGGCCAGCTCGCGCAGCATCGCCCCGGCCGAGCCGCGCACCGGCACGTCCCAGAGCTGCCCGGCGAGCTCGGCCACCGGCCCGTACATCGAGCAGGTCAGCTGCACCGCCTGGGCGCCGTGCTCCACGGCGTGGCCGATGAAGGTGAGCATGCGCTTGCGCAGCGGGGCGGTCAGCCCGCCCGCGGCGTCGGCGTCGGCGGCCAGCCGGTCGTCGAGCAGGTTCCACAGCTCGGCCTCGCCGAAGGACTCGGCGAAGGCCGCGCGGGCCGGGCCGATGGCCGCGGGCGTGGCGTGGATCAGGGCGACGAACGGGCTCATGCCGAGGCCCGGATCGTCGCGGCGACCGCCTCGGCGAAGGCCGCGGTGCCCGCGGTGCCGCCGAGGTCGGTGGTGGCGGTGCCGCCGCGCACGGTGGCGTTGACCGCGTCCTCGACGGTCCGGGCCGCGCGGCGCAGCGACTCGTCCTCGTGGCGGTCGGCCAGCCAGTCCAGCAGCATCGCGCTGGAGAGGATCATCGCGACCGGGTTGGCGAGGTCGCGTCCGGCGATGTCGGGGGCGGAGCCGTGAGCGGCCTGGGCCATCGCGACCTCGTCGGAGGCGTTGACCGAGGGCGCGATGCCCAGCGATCCGGCGATCTCACCGGTGAGGTCGGAGAGGATGTCGCCGAACATGTTCTCGGTGACCAGCACGTCGAACTCGTTCGCGCGGCGCAGCAGGTGCACGGTCATCGCGTCGATGTGGAAGTCGTCGACGGCGACGTCCGGGTACTGCTCGGCGATCTCCCGGCAGACGTCGCGGAACAGGCCGGTGGTCAGCCGCAGCACGTTGGCCTTGTGCACGATGGTGAGCTTCTGCCTGCGGCCGCGGGCGAGCCGGAACGCGGTGTGCGCGATGCGCTCGCAGGCCTGCCGGGTGATGATGCCGTGCGCGATCGCCACGTCCGGGGTGGGCATGAACTCGCCGGTGCCGGCGTGGGTGTTGCGGTCGGCGTAGAAGCCCTCGGTGTTCTCCCGCACGATGACCAGGTCGGTGCCGGGCACCACGGACCTGGTGCCCTCGAAGGACTTCGCGGGCCGGATGTTGGCGTAGAGGCCGAAGTGCTTGCGCAGCGTGCCGCTCGGGTTCAGCGTCGAGCGGTGCGGTTCCGGGTAGGCGGCGCTGTCGTGCGGCCCGAGCAGCCATCCGTCCAGTTCGGACAGCGTGTCGAGGGTCTGCTGCGGGACCGCCGAGCCGAACTCGTCGATCGCCGAGCGCCCCAGCGGCAGCCGGGTCCAGTCCACCTGCACTCCGGATGCCTCGAAGGCGGCGTCGAGGACCTGCACCGAGGCCGGGACGATCTCGGGGCCGATGCCGTCGCCTTCCAGGATGCCCAGGTGGTAGCGACTCGTGGGGGTCTGCATTCTCAGCTTTGTCCTTCCGGGTGCAGGGGTTGCGCGGCGAGCGCCAGCACATCGTGGAGGTTATAACCTGTGCCAGTCAAGGGCGGATTCAACCCATCCGGAATCCGCGCTGACCCGGTGATTCACCGCCGTTCACGCTTATGAGACGCCCGAAATGGCTGGTCACCCAGGGGTGAGGAGTGGTGTTGTAGGCTATAAGCAAGCGAGGAGGTCGGTGCGATGACAGAGCCAGCGACGCCGTTGATGACCAAGAGCGACGTGGCCTACGACAAGGTGCGGGAGAAGATCCTCTCCGGCGAGTTCCCACCCGGGTCGGTGATCAACCAGGCCACCCTCGCCCGCACCATCGGCATCAGCACCACACCGCTGCGCGAGGCGCTGCGCCGGCTGAAGGCCGAGGGGCTCGTCGAGCTCGGCGCGCACCGCGACGCCAAGGTCACCGAGCTCAAGGCCGAGGAGAACCGCGACCTGCTGGAGATGCGCCGCTCCCTCGATCCGCTGGCGGCCTCGCTGGCCGCGCAGCGCCGGACCAAGGACGACATCGCGGAGATCCGCGCGTCCCTGGAGGGGTTGTGGGCCATGCCCGGCGATCCCGACTACGAGCACCTGCTGCACCACCGGCGCTACCACCGCGCGATCTACCGGGCCTCGCACAACGAGCTGCTCATCGAAACCCTGGAAGGCCTGTGGGACAAGGCCGATCGCTACCGCCGGTTCGCCCTGGAGGTCGACCGGGGGCCGGAGGCCAGGGCCAAGAAGGACGAGGAGCACCGGATGCTCGCCGAGGCCATCATCGCCGGCGACTCCGAGGGCGCGGCCTCAGTGATGACCGAGCACATCAACACCAGCCTCGCCGCCCAGGCCACCCGCCGGCTCCGCTCGTGAGCATCGGGAACCGCCAGGTCTGGACGCTGCTCGGGCACGCCGCGCTCACCCAGCTGATCACCTTCGTGCTGCGTCCGGCCACCACCTACCGGGCCCTCGAACTCGGCGTCCCGGCCTCGTGGCTCGGCGTGCTCTCCGGCAGCTTCGCGCTGGTCCCGCTCGTGCTGGCGCTGCCCGCCGGGCACATCGTCGACCGGCTCGGCGAACGGCGCGTGATGTTCGCCGGGAGCCTGCTGATGTGCGCGGCGGGGACGCTGCTGCTCGCGCTCGGGCACACCGTGCCCGGGCTCATCGCGGGCAGCGTCGTGCTCGGCACCGCGCACCTGGGCGCGATCGTCGGGCAGCAGGCCCTGGTGGCCAACAGCGCGACCTCGGGGCGGATGGATTCGGCGTTCGGCTACTACACCTTCGCCGCCTCGCTCGGCCAGGCCGCCGGACCGCTGATGATCGTCGCCTTCGGCGGCACGCAGGCGATTCCGGACACCACGCCGATCTTCGCGGGCAGCATCGCGATCGCCGTGGCGCTGTTCGCCATCACCTTCGCCGTCCGGAGCACCAGCACCGAGCGCGGTCCGGCCGCCACCGAGAACATCGGCGTGCGCCAGCTGCTGCGGATTCCCGGGCTCGCGGGCGCGCTGCTCACCGCCTGCACCGTGCTGGCCGCGGTCGACATCTCGCTGGTGTACCTGCCCGCCCTCGGCGCCGAACGCGGTATCGCGTCATCGCTGATCGGCACGCTGCTGGTGCTGCGCGCGGCCTCCTCGATGGCCTCGCGGTTCTTCCTCGGCCGCCTCTCGGAGGTGCTCGGACGGCGTCGCCTGCTGATCCTGAGCATCGTCGCCGCCTCGATCGGGCTCGTGGTGGCGGCCGCGCCGGTCCCCGTGTGGCTGCTGCTCATCGCCGTCACCGTCGCCGGTTTCGGGCTCGGCGTCGGGCAACCGGTCACCATGTCCTGGCTGGCCGAGTCGGCCCCGCCGGGCGCTCGCGGACGCGCGATGTCGTTGCGGCTCACCGGGAATCGCGCAGGGCAGGTCGTCATCCCCGGCGCGATCGGTCTCGTCGCCGCGGGCCTGGGTTCGGCCGGGGTCCTCTGGGTCACCGCGGGCGGTCTCGCCCTCACCGGTCTGCTGGCCCGGAACCTCCCGGTCAACCGCACTTGATCGGCCCTTTGGTACTTCTTCGTTGCAAAAAACCAAAAGCGGTTCTAGGGTTCTCCTCGCGGCCGACTTGGCCGGTCTGGAAAGGAACCCCACACCGTGCAACTGCTCGTCCTGCCCGGGGACGGCATCGGACCCGAGATCACCGATGCCACCCTCCGGGTCCTCACCGCCACCGATCGCCTGATGGGACTCGGCCTGGAATGCGAAACCCACGACATCGGCGCGGCACCGGCCCTGACCGAGGCGGCCGCGCGGACCCGCGACATGCGCGGCTCGCCGGGCACCGAGGCGTTCACCCTGACCGTGATCGCGGCGTTGGAGGAGAAGGGCGGCAAGCGATGATCGTGTCCACCAACCCGGCCACCGAGGCCGAGCTCGCGCGGTTCGCACCGCACACCGCCGCCGACGTCGACGCCGCGCTGGATCGCGCCGTAGCCGCGCAACGCGAGTGGCGGGCAGTGCCGATCACCGAGCGGGTCGAGCTGCTGCGCTCCATCGCGGCCGTGCTGCGCGCGGGCCGGGCCGGCTACGCCCGGCTGATCACCGCCGAGATGGGCAAGCCCATCGCCGAAGCCGAGGCCGAGATCGACAAGTGCGCGCTGACCTGCGAGCACTACGCCGAGCACGCCGCCGACTACCTCGCCGGACGGCCCGTGGAGTCCAACGCCGCCGAGTCCACCGTGGTCTACGACCCGCTGGGCGTGGTCCTGGCGATCATGCCGTGGAACTACCCGTTCTGGCAGTACTTCCGCTTCGCCGCCCCCGCCCTGGCCGCCGGAAACGGCGCGATCCTCAAGCACGCCAACAACGTTCCGCAGTGCGCGCTCGCGGTCGAGGAAGTCGTCCGCGAGGCCGGTGCCCCGGAGGGCCTGTGCCGCAGCCTGCTGCTGCCGGTGCCCGCCGTCGCCGACCTCATCGCCGACGACCGGATCGCGGCGGTCACGCTCACCGGCTCCACCGAGGTCGGTGCGATCGTGGCCGCCCAGGCCGCCTCGCACCTCAAGAAGCAGGTCCTCGAACTCGGCGGCTCCGATCCGTTCATCGTGCTGGCCGACGCCGACATCGCCGCGGCCGCCGAGACCGCGGTCAAGGCGCGGTTCATCAACGTCGGGCAGAGCTGCGTCAACGCCAAGCGCTTCCTCGTCGAGGAACCGGTGGCCGACGAGTTCGTCGCCGCCTTCACCGAAGCCGCCGAGGCGCTGCCGGTCGGTGATCCCACCGATCCCGCGACCCGGATCGGGCCGATGGCCCGGGCGAACCTGCGCGACGCGCTGCACGACCAGGTCCAGCGCACCGTCGAGGCGGGCGCCGCGGTGCTCACCGGCGGGAAACCGCTGGCCGGGCCGGGGCACTTCTACCCACCGACCGTGCTCGACCACGTCTCCCCCGGCATGGCGGCGTTCACCGAGGAGACCTTCGGTCCCGTCGCGGCCATCACCCGCGTCGCCGACGCCGAGGAAGCCCTGAAGCTGGCCAACCAGACCGAGTTCGGGCTGGGAGCCGCGCTGTGGACCCGGGACCTCGACCGCGCCCGCGACTTCGCCCACCGCATCGACGCCGGTGCGGTGTTCGTCAACGGCCTCGTCGCCTCAGACCCGCGCCTGCCCTTCGGCGGCATCAAGAAGTCCGGCTACGGCCGCGAACTCGGTGCCGAGGGCATCCGCGAATTCGTCAACGTCAAAACCCTCTGGATCGGTGCCTGATGACCGCTGACAACGACCCCTGCTGCGCGGACTTCCCCGCCTCCGTCCTGCGCCCCGCCGAGCTGGAGGCCTTCTCCCGAGGCGGTGGCGCGAGCACCATCCCGCTGGTCAACCGCGCCCGGGGCGCGAGCGTCTTCCTCAACGGCCAGACCCTCTTCGAAGGCGGCGCCGGAATCCCGCTGCACACCCACAACTGCCCGGAGAGCGTGGTGATCCTCGAAGGCGACGCCATCGTCGAGATCGACGGCGACGAGCACGAACTCACCACCTTCGACACCACCTACGTCGCGGCCGGAGTCCCCCACCGCTTCCGCAACGCCTCCGACACCGCACCCATGCGCATCCTCTGGACCTACGCCTCCGTCGACGCCACCCGCACCCTCGTCGACACCGGCGTGACCACCCGAGTCGACGCCGAGCACACCCGAACCTCGACCTGAGAAGGGAAACGACGTGATCACCGAAATCGCTCACATCCGCATCACCGGGCACGACGAGGCGTTCGAGGCCGCGGTGGCCGAGGCCGTGCCGCTGTTCCTGGCCGCCGACGGGTGTCACGGGGTCCGGTTGGTGCGGAGCGCGGAGGATCCGCTGCTGTACCGGTTGTTGGTGGAGTGGGAGACCGTGGAGCACCACACCGTGACGTTCCGGTCCTCGGATGCCTACGCGCGGTGGCGCGAGCTGGCGAGCCCGCACTTCGCCGAACCGCCCGCGGTGGAGCACGTGCGCGACGTCCTACCGCGGTGAGCCGGGGCGGGGAACTAGCCTTGACCCGGACTTGATCGTGAGGATGGGACCCCGACCTTGGCACCGACTCCGCTGACGCGTCAGACCGCTGCTCGCATCGTCGAGCACATCCGCGAGCAGGGGCTGCCCGCGGGCAGCAAGCTCGTCGAGCGGGCGCTCGCCGAGCAGCTGCGGGTGTCCCGGTCGCCCGTGCGCAACGCGCTGCGGTTGCTCGCCGACGACGGTGTCGTCGGTCTCGCCGAACGCAGCGGGTACACCGTCCTGGTGCCCGCCGGGGAACTCCCCGCTGCGGAGTCCGAGGCCGACGACACCGAGCAGCTGTACCTGCGCATCGCCGCGGACCGGCTCGACGGGAAGCTCCCCGGCCGGGTCACCGAGACCGGACTGGCGCGCGACTACGGGCTCACCTCGGCCCAGCTGACCCGGCTGCTGCGCCGGATCAGCAACGAGGGCTGGATCGAGCGGCTTCCCGGCTACGGCTGGGAGTTCCAACCGATGCTCACCGAGCTGCGCTCCTACCAGGACAGCTACCGGTTGCGGCTGACCATCGAACCCGCCGCGATCCTGGAACCCACCTTCACCCTCGACCGCACCGCGATCGAGCGGGTGCGCGCGCAGCAGCAGCGGCTCGTCGACGGCGACATCTGGTCGGTCGGCAACGCCGAGCTGTTCGACCTCAACAGCGGCTTCCACGAGGCGATCATGGAGTGCAGCCGCAACACCTTCTTCATCGACGCGCTCACCCGCGTCGACCGGCTGCGTCGGCTCATCGAGTACCGCCGCTCGCTGTCGCGGGAACGCGCGATCGTGCGCTGCCGCGAGCACGTCGAGATCGCCGACCTCCTGCTGGCCGGGCGCACCGCCGAGGCCGCCGAGGCGATGCGCCGCCACCTCGACACCGTCGGCGCCGAGAAGTCCGAAACATGATCTTGCGCTGATCTCCCGATCACAGCGAGATAACCGAGCACCACTTTCCGCAATTCCCACCAGGCCGCAGCACGCCGTGGTGAGTTCATCGCACCCACTCCGCCGAGCGTTACGAATTCGCCGAAAAACGCCCTGGAACTGCGGAGATCACTGCGAGTCGGCATTCGCTCACAGTTTCCAACCTACTCCGGAGTACGCTTGTCCGCTTGAAATTCCGTGTGTATGGTCGCTGCCGTTGTGAACGGCCAGTCGGGGCTACGTGGGCCGGTCCTTTTCGAACGAGTGCCGCCTACACAATTTAGGGAATCATGGGTCCATTAGGATCGACGACCGAGTTCGGTTTCGGCTGGTTGACACCGGTGCTGTCGTTCGTCATGGCGTGCGTCGGCGCCGGGCTCGGATTGCGCTGCATGGTCCGGGCTCTGGGGAGCACCGGTCGCGCGCGGCGCAGCTGGCTGATCAACGGTGCCTTCGCCATCGGCACCGGGATCTGGACGATGCACTTCATCGCGATGCTGGGCTTCAGCGTCACCGGCACCGACATCCGCTACGACGTGCCGCTGACGGTGTTGAGCCTGGTCGTGGCCATCGTCGTGGTCGGAATCGGCGTGTTCGTCGTCAGCTACAGCCGCAGCAAGGCGCCCGCCGTCCTCGGTGGCGGTGTGATCACCGGCATCGGCGTCGCGGTCATGCACTACGTCGGCATGGCGGCGATGCGCATGTCCGGTTCGGTCAGCTACGCGCCGCTGACGGTGGCGCTGTCGGTGCTGATCGCGGTCGTCGCGGCCACGGCCGCGCTGTGGGCGACGCTGACCGTGACCGGGCCGGTGGCCGCCTTCGGCGCCTCGGTCGTCATGGGCATCGCGGTGAGCCTCATGCACTACACCGGAATGGCCGCGGTGAGCGTCGAACTGCATTCGGGCGCGCACTCCATGCATTCGGAACTGCCCGGGGCCACCCCGATGGCGTTCATCTTCCCGCTGACCGTGCTGCTGGGCACCTACCTGTTCCTGTCCTCGGCGTTCGTGGCGATCTCGCCGAACGTCCGATCCCGGAAAACGCCCGGCACCGAACCCGAAGAACACCGGAGAGTCTCCGGATGACAATCATTTCGCGCTTTCCCCGCACCTCGAATTCGCTGGTCGCGGGCTGAATCCCCACATCTCATCCCCGGATTCTCCATTTCGGGATGGAGGACTGAACACCCATGTCTGCGAAACCGGCCGAACCCAAGCCGGACCGTTCCCGCGCGACCCTGCGCGCCCCCTCCGCGCTGCTGCCCAGGTTCCTGCGGCCCAAGACGGTGCGGGCCAAGACCGTCGCGCTGCTGGCCGTGCCCGTCGTCTCGCTGATGGCGCTGTGGTCGCTGACCACCGTGACCGCCGTGCAGGACGCCTGGTCGCTGCACCAGGCCGAGCAGCTCGACCGCGCCCTGTCCGCGCCGCTGCACCAGGTCGTGCGCACCCTGCAGGACGAGCGCGCGGCCGCGGCCCGCCACCTGTCCACCCCAGGCTCCACCACCGAGCTCGAAGCCCTGCACCAGCGCTCCTCGGCGGCCGCCGAGGAACTGCGCACCGGAGTGCAGCGCTCCAGCGCGACGATCGCCAACCTCGCGCCGCAGATGCGCGACCGCGTCACGACGTTCAACACCGACCTGGACGCGCTGGCCGACCGGCACCAGTCGATCCTCAACGCCAACACCGACTGGGACAGCACCTACCGCGCCTACAACGCGGTGATCGACGACGTCTTCTCGCTGCAGGAGCAGGTCGTCACCGCGCAGCGGGACGAGGCCGCCGACGGCGCCCGGCTGGCGCTGGGCATCGGCCGCGTCGAGGAGATGCTGGAACGCCAGAACACCGCCGCCACCTCGGCTTTCGCCGGAGCGCGGATGACCGGCGAGCAGCACGAGGCCTTCGCCGAGGCGCTCGGCGGGCAGCGCGTGCTCACCGACGACCTCATGCCCGACCTCGCCGCAGGCGAACGCGACGCCTACCGGCAGCTCACCGAGACCGACGGCTACCGCGCCCTGGCGGACATGCAGTCGCAGCTGCTCGGCGCCGATCCGGCCGCGCTCGGCTCGGTCCCGCCGAAGCTGTGGGGCGAGTCGGTCGGCCAGGTCTCCCAGGCGATGGAAGCCGGGCGCGACCGGGCCGAGAGGGCGGGCGCGAACGCGGCCGCGGCGGCCAGCGCGGCGGTGCTCGACCGCGCGATCTGGACGGTGGCGCTGGGACTGGTCGCGGTGCTGCTGGCGCTGGCGATCTCGGTGCGCATCGGCCGCGGCATGGTCATCGAGCTGGTCGGGTTGCGGAACTCGGCGATGGAGCTCGCCGACGAGCAGCTGCCCGCCGCGATGCGGCGGCTGCGGGCCGGTGAGCAGATCGACGTCTCCACCGCCGTCCCGGTGATCACCCCCGGTGAGGGCGAGGTCGGCCAAGTCGGCGCGGCGATCAACGCCGTGCAGCACTCGGCGTTGCAGGCCGCCGCCGAACGCGCCGAGCTGCTCACCGGTGTCTCCGGCGTGTTCGTCAACCTGGCGCGGCGCAACCAGTCCCTGGTGCACCGGCAGCTGGGGCTGCTGGACTCGATGGAGCGCCGCACCGAGAGCGAGGCCGACCTGGAAGACCTCTTCCGGATCGACCACCTCGCCACCCGCATGCGGCGCCACGCCGAGAGCCTGATCATCATGTCCGGCGCGACCCCGGGCCGCGCCTGGCGCACCCCGGTGGCGCTGATGGACGTGATCCGCTCGGCGGTATCCGAGGTCGAGGACTACACGCGGGTCAAGATCCGGCGGCTGCCGCAGGAGCTGTCGGTGCTGGGTTCGGCGGTGTCGGACGTGACGCACCTGTTCTCCGAGCTGGTGGAGAACGCCACGAACTTCTCCCCGCCGGACGCCACGGTGCTGGTGCACGGCGAGGCCGTCGGGTCCGGGTTCGTCATCGAGATCGAGGACCGCGGCCTGGGCATGGCGCCGGAGCGGATGGCCGACGCCAACCAGCGCGTCAAGGAAGCGCACCGGCTGGAGCTGTTCGACAGCGGTCAGCTCGGGCTGTTCGTGGTCAGCCGCCTGGCGCACCGCCAGGGCATCCAGGTCTCGCTGCGCCGCTCCCCCTACGGCGGCACCACCGCCGTGGTGCTGATCCCCTCGACGATCCTGGTCAACCCGGTGCGCGACGCCGAATCCACGATGGACGCGCTGCAACCGGTGGAGCCGCCCGCCGAGGAGTTCCCCGAGCGGGAACCGGTGCCGGCGGTGGCCACGAGGCTGCCCGACGACCACCCGGAACCGGCGTGGACGGCGCCGGAGGTGGTCGACGCCGCACCGGCCGAGATCCCCCCGGCGCGCATCGAGGGCAGCCTCGACGACGACGAGGAGGAGATCGCCGGGCTCCCCCGCCGCAAGCGCCAGGAGAACCTGGCGCCCGGGCTCAAGGCGATGGACACCCGCAGCACGGACCAGGACGGACCGGCGCCGTTCGGCGACCGGGTGTCGCCGGAGACGGCGCGCTCGATGATGTCGGCGCTGCAAGAGGGCTTCGCCCGCGGCCGCGGCGACCGCGACGACTGACACGAGGAGAGACACCGATGCATGCGACCGAGCAGACCCGGGAGCTGAGCTGGCTCCTGGACGACCTGGCCACCAAGGTGCCGATGGTGCGGGTCGCGCTGCTGCTGTCCAACGACGGCCTGGCGATGGCCTCGTCGGCGTCGATCAGCAGCGAGGAGTCCGAGCACCTGGCGGCGGTGGCCTCCGCCCTGCAGAGCCTGGCCAAGGGCACCAGCAGGCACTTCGACGCCGGGTCGGTGCGCCAGACCATGATCGAGATGGACGGCGGCTACCTGTTCGTGGTGGCCGCCGGGGGCGGCACCTGCCTGACGGTGTTCGCCGACGCCGGTGCCGACATCGGCTTCATCGCCTACGAGATGGCGCGGCTGATCAACCAGGTCGGCGAGCACATGTTCACCGCCGAGCGCGTGCGCGATGCGTGAGGCGGGAGCCGCATCGTGAACGCACCGGATCACTGGTTCGACGACGAGGCGGGCCCGATGGTGCGGCTGTTCGCGCTCACCCAGGGTCGCGCGAAACCCCAGCACACCAGCCTGGACGTCATCGCCCTCGTCGCCGCCCGCACCACACCCGAGCACGACTTGACGCTCACCCCCGAGCAGGCCGGGATCCTCGACCTGTGCCGGGGGCACCCGACGCCGGTCGCCGAGATCTCGGCCCGCTCGGACCTCCCGCTGAGCGTCGTCCGCGTCCTGCTCGCCGACCTCGTCGAAGCCGGGCACATCCGGGTCGAGCGCCCGACCCCGGCTCGCGAGCTGCCGAGCGAGAACATCCTCCAGGAGGTAATCGATGGTCTCCGCGCGCTCTGACGGCCCGATGGCGCTCAAGATCCTCATCGCGGGCGGTTTCGGAGTCGGCAAGACCACGATGGTCGGCACCGTCAGCGAGATCCAGCCGCTGCGCACCGAGGAACGGCTCACCGAGGCCGGGGCCCAGGTGGACCGCACCGACGGGGTGGAGCAGAAAACCACCACCACCGTGGCGATGGACTTCGGCAAGATCACACTGCGAGACCGCTTCGCGCTCTACCTGTTCGGGACTCCCGGCCAGGACCGGTTCTGGTTCTTCTGGGACGACATCGCCCAAGGTGCGCTCGGCGCCGTGGTTCTCGCCGACACCCGCCGGTTGCGCGACTGCTTCGCCGCCGTCGACTACTTCGAGCGGCGCGAGATCCCGTTCATCGTGGCGGTCAACCACTTCGACGGCTCGCGCCACTACGACATCAGCACCGTGGCGAACGCCCTGGACCTGGATCCGGGAATTCCCGTCGTGCTCTGCGACGTTCGGGAAAAGAATTCAGCCAAGGAGGTCCTGATCTCCCTCGTCGAGCACGCGAGCCAGACCTACGCTCAGCGCCGCCCCGAACCCGCCACCTACGTCGGACCGGCGGGACAGCGCTGAGTTTCCCGGGGTGGGGGAAGTTTTCATGAAAACTTCCCCCACCCCAAACCTTCGCCACTTGGTCTGATTGCGGACAATTCGAAAGGTTCTCCTCCCGGTCGGCGTTCCCCGTGTACGGATTCGCATGACATGCGGGAGGAGACCGTGATGTCCAACAGCAACCGAGCGCGCAGTGAGAGAACGCGCCGCACGGCCGCGATCATCGCCGCCGCAGGCGCGAGCGGCGTGCTGATCGCGATGGGTGGCACCGGAGTACTCGCTCAGGGACCGCCTCCACCGCCTCCGGCTCCGCCCGCTCCCCCGAGCCCCGCTCCCCCGAGCCCGCCGCCGCTCGAAGAGCAACCACCCGGCGGCCAGGCACCCGGCCAGAACGAGGGCAGGGGCGACCAGAAGCTGGGCGGCATCGACACCGGCATGACGGTGGAATCGGCCGACCCGGTGAGCGTCGATCTCGACGACAACGCGCCGGAGAAGGTCGAGTACCGGTTCGCCGAGCCGGTCAGCGACGTGGGCGACCCGTCGTCCTTCCAGCTGTCCGGCTTCAACACCAACGCCTCGGTCAAGGCGCAGACCGCCAAGATCAAGGAGGGTGATACCCGGACGGTTCTCACCGAGTACGCGCCTGGCACGGACGTCAATGCATACACCGTGGCGATCACCGATTCGCAAGCGGTGCAGAACGAGAGCGGACGCACCAACCTGCCCAACACCGTCGAGCTCCAAGGAAACCAGCAGAACCGTGTCAGCGGCACGGACGCTCCGCGGCTCACCGACAGGTCGCACAAGGACGACACCCTCGACCAGGTGACC
This sequence comes from Saccharopolyspora ipomoeae, assembly GCF_029952525.1. Taxonomy (GTDB): domain Bacteria; phylum Actinomycetota; class Actinomycetes; order Mycobacteriales; family Pseudonocardiaceae; genus Saccharopolyspora; species Saccharopolyspora ipomoeae. The sequence goes on along the minus strand of NZ_JASAOF010000002.1, from coordinate 39,900 downwards.
TACGTCTTCGACCGCAAGCTCAAGGAGGACGGCGGAGCCGACGCCTCCAAGTTCGGGCTGTACACCAAGGACGGCCGGGCGATCACCGGTCAGTCCATCGTCACCACCAACGACGAGACGATCACCGTCCAGTTCGACTCCCAGGTCGAAGACGGCGTGAAGCAGTTCGCCAAGGCCGATGCCGTCTCCGACACCCGGGGCGTGAAGAACGCGCCGAGCGCCGTCGGCGACGACACCACCGGACCGAACCTGTCGTCCACCAGCGGGCTCATCGGCAAGACGCAGTTCGACTACACCTTCGACGAGCCCGTCACCGCCAAGGACGCCGAGAAGTTCGTCATCTACACCGCTGACGGCAAGGCGATCCACGGCGACAGCGTGGTGCAGCCCTCGCCCGAGACCATCCGGGTCGCCTACCCGGAGATCCAGGACTACGGCGACCAGATCAGCCTGGCCGCGGTGGACGAGGATGCAGCGGAGTCCTCGGACGGTTCGGCCACCCCGAACGCGGTGGGCGACCAGAGCGTCGGCGGCGACAGGTCCGGCAGCCTGACCTCCGGCCCGGATCTCACCGGTGCCTCGGTCGATTCCGAGACCGGGCAGGTCCGGCTCGACTTCGACGAGCCGATCGACGACAGCAAGACCTACGACAAGGCGGGCTTCCAGCTGGTCACCACGGCCGGCGACCGGATCGACGCCAAGGACGTCGTCGAGATCGACGGCAGCAGCGTCCTGGTCAGCTTCAACCGGGCCTCCGCCGAGGCCGCGAGCTCCGTGACCGTCAACAACAACGCCGTCCAGGACGAGCAGGGCAACGGCAACCTGCTGGCCAACAAGGCGCTGGGAGAGGGCAACGGCCAGCCCAGCGGTCAGCTCAACGACCAGAACCAGTCGAACCTCAACGACAACCGGTCGGATCTCAACAACAACAACGACAACAACCGGTCGGATCTCAACGACAACCAGTCCGACAACAACAACCAGGACCGCCAGGACGACCTCGACAACGGCAGCTCCAACAACGGTCCCAACTGAGTACCCACCCGGTGCGCCTCGCCCCACGGCGAGGCGCACCGCTTCCAGCGGAGGAGGTGCACCGATGCCGGAGACACCGTCGCGCGCCGCGGGTGACCCACTGACCGGGACGCGCTCGTTCATCGACCAGCAGCTGCGCACCTCGCTCCGCGTGCTCGCACCCCACCTGCCGCGCCACAGCCTCGCTCCCGGCGACCGGATCTTCGCCGTGGGGACGCAGGTGCGGGCCGTATCCCTCATCGAGCGCGGTCTCATCGCACTGCGCAGCCCGGGCTCGGCGACGCTGATGCTGCTGCGCGACAGCGGGATCGTCGGCGACGTCGAGGTGATGACCGAGACCCGCGCCGAGAAGGACGCCACCGCGCTGCTGCACACCGACATCATCCGCGTGCCCGGCGACGAGTTCCGCTGGCTGATCCAGCGCTACCCCGAGTTCGCCCTGCGGTGGACCGACGCGATGGCGTGCCGGACGGCCTCCTACGAGCGCCGGCTGCTGGACCTGCTGGCCGGTGACCTGCGGGCGCAGATCTCGTCGCTGCTGCTGCACGAGTTCGCCGATAGCGACGTCACCCGGCTGACCCACCAGATGATCGCCGAGCTGCTCGGCGTGCAGCGCAGCAGCGTCAGCCGCGTCGTCGGCCAACTCGCCCAGCACGACATCGTCGACAACGGCTACGCGCACATGCAACTGCTCGACCGCGCCGCGCTGGCCCGCGCCGCGCTCGGCTACTCCACCGGGCACCACACCTGATCGCCCCAAACAGGCGGGAGTTCGACCCATGAACGACAACACGGCGTGGAACCTGGGTGAGGAGTCGGAAATCCTCCGCCACCGCGAGGGGGAGGTGATGCGCGGCCTGCTCTGGGAGCTCAAGAAGGTCATCGTCGGTCACGAGCAGGAGACCGAGGAGATCGTGGTGTGCCTGCTCGCCGGTGGGCACTGCCTGCTCGAAGGGCTGCCCGGCGTCGCCAAGACGCTGACCATCAAGACCCTCGCGGCCGCGGTCGACGTGAACTTCACGCGCATCCAGTTCACCCCCGACCTCGTCCCCTCCGACATCGTCGGCACCCGCATCTACCGGGCCTCCCGCGAGGAGTTCGACATCGAGCTCGGTCCCGTGTTCACCAACTTCGTGCTCGCCGACGAGATCAACCGGGCACCGGCGAAGGTGCAGTCGGCGATGCTGGAGGTGATGGCCGAGCGCCAGGTCAGCATCGGCGGGCAGACGTGGGCGATGCCGCGCCCGTTCCTGGTGATGGCCACGCAGAACCCGATCGAGACCGAGGGCGTGTACCCGCTGCCCGAGGCGCAGCGGGACCGGTTCCTGGTCAAGATCCTCATCAACTACCCGCAGGCCGGGGACGAGCTGGAGATCGTGCGGCGGATGAGCGCCGGCGCGCCGAAACCGCAGCAGGTCCTCGACGCCGAGCGCCTCGCCGCCCTGCAGGACTCCGCCGCCCAGGTCTACGTCGACCCGCTGGTGATGGAGTACGCGGTGGCGCTGGTGATGTCGACCCGCACACCCGGTGAGCTCGGATTCTCCGACGTGGCACCGTATCTCGCGGTCGGCGCGAGCCCGCGCGCGAGCCTCGGGCTCATCGCCGCGGCGCGCGCGTTCGCCCTCATCCACGGCCGGGGCTACGCCGTGCCCGAGGACGTCCACCACGTCGCTCCGTCGGTGCTGCGGCACCGGCTGGTGCTGACCTACGAGGCCCTGGCCGACGGGGTCACCGCCGACGACATCGTCGGCAAGGTGCTCGATCGCGTGCACCAGCCGCGACCGGCCAAGGCCCGCTCCGCGCTGCGGGGGCGGTCCTGATGCGCGCCCACCACGACCAGCCGGCGACCCGACGGGTCCTGGCGCAGCTGGAGCTCCTGGTCAACCAGCGGTTGGCCGGTGCCGTGCACGGCGACTACCAGGGCTTGTTCCCCGGACCGGGCAACGAGGCCGGGGAGGGGCGGTTGTACGTGCCGGGCGACGACGTCCGGTTGATCGACTGGAACCTCACCGCCCGCACCACCCACACCCACGTGCGCGACCCGATCCGGGACCACGAGCTCGACGTGTGGCTGGTCGTCGACCTGTCGGCGAGCCAGTCGTTCGGCACCCGGGGCGGGGAGAAGCGCGAGCTCGCGCTGTTCGGCGCCGCGGCGTTCGGGTTCGCCGCCGCGTGGCTCGCCAACCGGATCGGCGCGGTGCTCGTCGTCGACGACGGCACCGAGGTGTGGCCGCTGCGGTCGGGCAAGATCCACCTGCAGGCGGCGCTGCACCGCATCGCGCAGCTCAACACCCGCGACGCCCGGCCCGATCCGCCGGCCGGGCGCACGGATCTGCGGCCCGCCCTGACCCAGGTCGCGACGGTGGCGCCGCGGCGCGGCTTCATCGCTGTCCTCTCCGACTTCCTCGTCGAACCCGGCTGGTACAACGAGCTGCACCGGCTCTGCCAACGGCACACGGTGGTGGCGGTGGAGCTCGTCGACCCGCTGGAGATGCGCCTGCCCGCGGTGGGATCGCTGGTGGTCGAAGACCCGGAGACGGGTGAGCGGCTGACCGTCGACACCCTCGACCGGGGGCTGCGCGAGCGGTACGAGGAGGCGGCCCGGCAGCAGCGCGAGGGCATCGCCCGAGTCCTGGGCAACGCCGGTGCCGAGCACCTGCGGCTGCGCACCGACGAGGACTGGATCGGCCAGCTGGTGCGGTTCTTCCAGCTCCGGCGGCACCGGCAATTCGGCTATCGGCGGTCATCATGGGTGGCTTGAGCTTCGCGACACCGGCCTGGTTGTGGCTGCTCGTGCTCGTCGCGGCGCTGGCGGCGGGCTACGTCCTGGCCCAGCGCAGGCGGATGCGCTACACCGTCACGCTGACCAACCTGGACCTGCTGAACTCGGTGATGCCGCGTCGCCCGGCCTGGCGCAGGCACCTCCCGCCCGCGCTGCTGCTGCTCGCCGCGCTGATCATGGTGCTGGGGCTGGCCGGGCCGACCGTGCGGATGCCCGACCCCTCCCGCAGCAGCGTGGTCGTGCTGGCGGTGGACGTCTCGCCGTCGATGATGGCCCGCGACGTGCCGCCGAGCCGGACCGACGCGATGAAGACCGCCGTGCGCGACTTCCTGGACTCGGTCCCGTCCGACACCCAGGTCGGGCTGGTCAGCTTCGCGGCCTCCGCCAACGTGGACGTGCCGCCCACCGAGAACCACCAGGCGGTGACCGACGCGCTCAACGGGCTGCGGTTCCAGTCCAACACCTCGCTCAGCCAGGCGGTGCTGACCTCGCTCAACACGCTGCGCGCCACGGGCGGCAGCGCCGCGGGGATCATCGTGCTCTCCGACGGTCTGAGCAACACAGGCCCGCCGCCGGAGGCCGCGATCGACGCCGCCCGCGCGGCCCACGTCCCGATCTCGACGATCGCCGTCGGCACCCCGACGGGCAGCGTCCAGCTCGCCCAAGGACAGGTGAACGTGCCGCTGGACACCCGCGAGCTGGAGCGCCTGGCGCGCGACACCGGCGGGCTCACCTTCACCGCCGCCACCGAGCAGGACCTGCAGGCCATCTACAGCAACATCGGCGAGAACGTGTCGCGGCCGATCGTGCCGGTGGACATCAGCAACTGGTTCTTCCTGTCCGCGCTCGTGGCCCTGGTCGCGGCCGGCGCGCTGTCGGTGCTGTGGTTCGCCAGAATGCCGTGATGTCGGTAATTTTCAGTAGCGGTGGTGCAGTCCGGCGACGAACTGCCGCAGCCGCGACACCGCCGCGCGGTCGGGTGCGCTCCTGCGATCGGCGAGCGTGCCCTTGATGTCGCGGTAGACCTGCAGTTCCAGGCCGCACGCCCGGCACGCGTCGAGGTGGAGCTCGAACGCCTCGGCCTCGTCGGGTTCGAGGTTCCCGTCGAGGTAGGGCTGCAGCAGGGAAAGCGCCTCGGAGCACTGCCTTCTGCGCTCGTGCTCGGCGCGCTGCGCCCACTTCTGGGACCGCTGGTTGCGTCGCAGGGGCTCGAACCACGTTCTCACCGCACACCACCTCTCGGGCAGGCCACCGCACGTGGGTGCAGACCCTCCCAGTCTACACGGGGTTTCACCACGCGCTCCGGGTTTCGCGCACCGGCACCCCCTCCGACTTTCCGGGGCATGACTTTCTGCCCTGTGCCCTTCGCCGGATACCCGCGATGCTGCTTGGTGAACCGGATCGCAACCCAGAAGAACACGACCGGCACCGGGCGGGAGCCCGCTCTTCCGCGCAGAAGGGGGTGTCGAGACCGTGGACAAGGCCGACACTTTCTCCGTGGTCGAGAAGCAGCAGCGGTTCGATCACTACATCGTCCCGGAGATCCCGCTGCTGCTGCGGGTGGCGCGGTCGCTCACCGACCAGCCCGCCGATGCCGAGGACCTCGCGCAGGAGACCCTCCTGCGGGCCTACCGGGGCATCACCGCCTTCGACGGCTACTTCCCGCGCGCGTGGCTGCTGCGCATCCTGCACAACACGCACATCAGCAGGATTCGCCGCCGCACCCCGCTGCTCATGTTCGCCTCCGCGGAGCGCGACGACGACCTCCGCGATCTCGACCCGCACGGGTCACCGGAGAACGTCGTGGTGGACGACGCCTTCGACGACGCCGTCGAGCAGGCGCTGGGCGCGCTGCGCCAGCCGAACCGCAAGGTCGTCGACCTCGTCGACATCGAGGGCCTGTCCTACGCCGAGGCCGCGCTCGCGCTCGACGTCCCGATCGGGACGGTCGTCAGCCGGCTGCACCGCGCCCGCAAGCAGATCCGCGAGCACCTCGCCGATCACGGGGTGCGCCCGCGCGGGCACGAGGGGTGACTCAGCGCGCGGGACCGTCGACGAGCCCGCGCGCCTGGTCGATCGGGACGGTGAAGCCGAGACCGGCTGCTTCGGAGCCGCCCTTGCCGCTGGCGACGGCGGTGTTGATCCCGACGACCTCGCCGTCCATGTTGACCAGCGGACCACCGGAGTTGCCGGGGTTGATCGCCGCGTCGGTCTGAATGGCATCACCCAGTCCGGGGCCTTCGCCGGTCGGGACGCTGCGGTGCAGCGCGCTGACGATGCCGCTGGTGACGGTGCCGGACAGTCCCAGCGGCGAGCCGATCGCGATGACCTGCTGGCCGACCTCGACGTCGGAACCGTAGGCGAGCTTCGCGGGCGTCAGGTCCCGCACGCCATCGGCCTGGACGACCGCCAGATCGCGTCCGGCGTCCTGCTGCAGGACGCGCGCCTGCGCCTTCCGGCCGTCGTTGAACGTCACGGTCACGGGCGCGCCGCCCGACTTGGCCACCACGTGGTTGTTGGTGAGGATTCGCCCGCCCTCGTCGAGGACGACACCGCTGCCGGTGCTCCGCCCCTCCGGTCCGTTCAGCTCCAGCGACACGACGCTGGGCTGCACCGCCGCCGCGGTCGCCTGCGGGGAGGCTGCGGGCTGCGCGACGTGGGAGACGAGCCCGTAGGTGGCGGCGGCCGTGGCCCCGCTGCTCAGCAGGGCGGCGCCGAGGACCACGGCGGTCATGCCGCGCTTCTTGGCGGAGGGGCGCAGCAGCTTCTCGACCCCGCGCAGCGTGGGACGCGGGGCGGAGTGCTCGGGTGCCGCTGCGATCTTCTGCTCGGGTTCGCGCTCGCGCTCGGGTTCGCGTTCGGGGGCACCCCACGGGTTGTAGCTGAAGGGGTGGTCGTTGCGCGGACGCTCGTACTGGGCCGGGGTGTACGGAGTGTGAGTCGGTGCTTGCGACATGACCCTGAGTCTCCGCATCGCACCCCGTGATCGCCAGACTCCACTACGTACCGTGCATCACTCCACGCCTGGACAGGGGCGAAATACCCGAAATCCGCCCCCTGTTCAGGTGAAGATCATCCGGCTTGCAGATCCGCTTCCCAGCTCACCGTTCGCGAAACACCTGATTCCGGCGGTGCATCCGGGTCAGGAGTGGCGAAAGTGACGCCTCCCCAACGTGACCCACGAACAACCCCGCATGACGGGCATTTCCCAACACGGTACCCACCACGTCCGACTTCGTCAGGAGTTCGCGCTGCGTCGGCGGACCGGGTGGCCGGAGAGGATCGAGACGCGGTTGAACGCGTTGATCGTGATCGCGGCCCAGGTGATCACCGAGACCTCGTCGTCCGACAGGACCGCGCGGACCTGATCGCTGGTGTCCTGGCCGGGCCGCTGCGCGGCGACCAGCGTCACGGCCTCGGCGAGCTCCAGAGCAGCCTGCTCCTTGTCGGTGAACAGCTCGGTCTCGCGCCAGGCCGGCAGCACCCCCAGCCGCTCCGGGGTGTCACCCGCCTCCAGGGCGAGGCGGGTGTGCCGGTCGAGGCAGAACGCGCAGCCGTTGAGCTGGGACGCGCGGATGTTGACCAGTTCCAGCAGCACCCGGTCCAGGCCGATCTCACGCGCGCGCGATCGGATCTCCGTCGCCGTCGCCGACAGCGCCTTGAACGCCGAGGGCGTCTGCTTGTCGAGGAAGATCCGGTCCGCCATCGGTCACTCCGCTCCGCTCACGCAGCTCGCTCGGCGCGATCTCGCGCCGAACCGTCGCCGCAAGCTACCCGACGGCACCTCCCCCGGTCTCGGACGGGAGACCGAGGGCACGGTGGGTGAGCAGGTCGAGGGTGTCCAGGAGGCGCTCGGTGCCGGTCGGGTCGTCGCCCTGGACGATCCCGAGGTACAGCGAGTGGTCGATCATGGCCGCCAGGGCCCGGGCGGTGAGCTCCGGGTCCAGGTCGCCGGGGATCGAGCCGTCCCGCTGCCAGCGGCGCAGCGCGCGGGCCGTGCGGGTGATCGACTGGGCGCGGTGCTTGCGCCGCAGCTCCTGGAACTCCTCGTCGAGCGTGGCGACCTGCTCGACGATGGCCATCATCCGCGCGTTGCGCAGGTAGGCCTCGTAGTAGGCGCGGTTGGCCCGCCGGATCCGCGCCGCCGGGGACCGGCCCGCGGGCAGCGCGCGCCGGTCGGTCATCTCCGCGAACAACCGGTCCGCCAGCTCCAGGAAGACCGCCTGCTTGGACGGGAAGTAGGTGTAGAACGAGCCGTAGGCGACTCCGGCGCGCTCGGCGATGTGGGCGATCCGGGTGTCCGGGAAACCCCGCTCCTCGAACACCTCCCGGGCCGCGGCCAGCAGCTTCTCGCGGGTCCGGGCACCGCGCTCGGTCAGCGGCTGGACGGGTGAATCCTCGCTGCTGGACACGATTTTCCCCTCCCCTCGAACCTTGACAAGCCGGAGCGGACCGGCTCACGATCACAGGGTCTGAAAAGTTGATATGACTGTCAAGTCAACAACGGAGGCGTCCATGCCGACGACCAATCCGGAGTTCGAGCTCGGTGGCATCAACCACCTGGCGCTCGTCTCGTCCGACATGCAGCGCACCATCGACTTCTACAGCGGCGTGCTCGGCATGCCGCTGATCAAGACCATCGACCTGCCCGGCGGCTCCGGCCAGCACTTCTTCTTCGACTGCGGCGGCGGGGACTGCGTGGCGTTCTTCTGGTTCCCGGACGCTCCCGACGCCGCCCCCGGCATCTCGGCACCGGCCTCGCGCCCCGGCGAGGGCGAGCTGCTCAGCGCCGTCGGGTCGATGAACCACGTGGCCTTCCACGTGCCGGCCGCGAAGTTCGAGGAGTACCGGGATCGGTTGCGGGACAAGGGCGTTGAGGTCAGCCCGATCCTGAACCACGACGACAGCCCGTCGACGGTGGCCCGCGAGATGCACGACGGCGTCTTCGTGCGGTCGTTCTACTTCCAGGACCCGGACGGCGTCTTGCTCGAATTCGCCTGCTGGACCAGGCGGTTCACCGACGCCGACGTCTCGCACGCGCCCAAGACCGCCGCCGACCGGACGGTGGTGGAGCACCATGCCGCGCCTGCGTGAGGTTCCGCGCGCCGAGGTCACCGATGAGCGGATCCTGTTCTTCTACGACCGGCTCTTCGGCCCCGACCGGGACCCGGCCGTCGAGCACGGCACGGCGACCGGCTCGCCCGGTGACTGGTGGACGGTGTTCGCCCAGTCCCCCGAGGTGTTCCGGCACGCGGTGCGGGGCTTCGCGCTCTACCGGGAGTCCGCGCTGGACCCGGTGCTGCGCGAGCTCGGGCAGTGCCGGGCGGGCTGGGCGCGCGGGAGCCGCTTCGTGTTCTCCCAGCACTGCAAGCAGATGCGGGCCCTGGGCGTGGCCGAGGACAAGATCGCCGCGCTGCCGTCCTGGCAGGTCGCCGACTGCTACTCGCCGGTGGAAAGCGCCGTGCTGGCCTACACCGACGCGCTGGTGCTCGACGGCGGCCGCGTCCCGGACGCGGTGTTCGACCTGCTGCGGGAGCACCTCACCGAGCCGGAGATCCTGCAGCTGACCTACATCACCTGCATGTACGAGATGCACGCGACGATCGCCAAGGCGCTGCGGCTGGAGTTCGACGACCGCCCCGAACCCGTCACCGAGGTCGCGGCACCGGACGGGTACGGGACGAGGGACGTCGCCGCCGACCTCACCGGGTCGTGACCTCCCGGCGGCGGTAGGTGGCGGCGTGGGTCGTGTACTCGGCGTTGCCGTACTCGGCGAGGCGCTGCTTGACGACCCGGGTGGTGTAGCCGTCGGCGATCCGGCGCAGCAGCGGCTGCTCGGCGGCGATCGCCATCGTCACGAACCGACCCAGCACGAACGGGGCCGTGGTGGCCACGCAGGCGGCGTCGAGCAGTCCGAAGGGGACGTTCATCTGCTCGGCCCGCTTGCGGTTGCCACCGCAGATCCCGAGGAAGAACGCCCGGCTCCAGCTGCGCTCCACCGTCTCGGCCGCCTGGTCCAGCAACGACTTCCCGGGGCGGAGATCGGCGGCCATCGTGGACCGGACCAGCTCACCGCAGGTGGCGTCGTCGAACCCGCGGCGCAGGGTGGCCGCGCGGGCGTGGAAGACCTCGACGATGCCGGAGGCCGTGGTGGGCAGCAGCTCCTCGGGCAGCCCCAGCAGGAAGCAGCGGTAGCGGCTGACCTCCAGCATCGCCCGCTCGCGCGCGGTGAACTCGGTGCGCCCGGCACCGGTGGCCATCATCGCGGCCAGGTACATGTTGATCAGCCCGGCGGGCATCTGGTCGGCCTGCGGCACCGGCACCCCGTAGACCGCGGGGTCCCAGCCCTCGGGGCTGCTCAGCGCGTTGCAGCGCACCACCGAGTGCATCAGCCGCACCATCGCCGCGGCCTCGAAGCCCTCGCCGTAGCGGTCCAGCGCGCCGGGCAGGGTGGTGACGGTGAAGAAGTTGGCGGTCTCGTTGACCCGCCGGGCCGCGCGGCGACCGGTCAGCGCGCCGGTGAGCGCCATCGGCAGCGCGGCGTAGGTGTTGATGAAGGTCGCCAGGAACGCGCCCCGGGTGATGTAGGGCGACAGGAACGCGGCTCCGATGCGCAGCTGGCGCGCGCCTTCCTCGACCAGGTCCATGTCGAGCCAGTCGGGGGTGTCCTCCATCGCGGCGACGAGCGCCCGGAGTTCCTCGGGCGCGTCGGGCACGGTGTCCACACCGGACCGGCAGGCCTGCTGCAGCATCCGGATCAGGGGGTTCACGCCGCGTTCCCGGGACAGGGCGGCGTAGGCGTCGGCCACGACGTCGCCGAGCATCGTGGTGGTGCGGATGAGCTCCACGGCGGGCTCGTCGGCGAGGATGGTCTCGCGATCGCCCACCCAGCCGGGGAGGTCGGACTTCACCTGCGGGTCGGTGGTGAACCGGTGCGGGGTGCTGTCGAAGTCGATCGATCCGTAGAGATCCGGGAGCCGTTCCCGCTGCGCGCGGGCTCTTTCGGCGAGTTCAGGGTAGTGGAGCGCCATCGGTGACACCTCAACTTTCAACCTGTTATTTAGAGGTTGACGGGTGTCGGTTAGAGTGTCAAGGGTGACCGGCTCCCCCAACGCGCGCAGGCGGATGAGCGCGGTCGACCGCCGCGAGCAGATCCTCGACGTGACCCACGAGATCGTGGACGCCGACGGCTTCCACGCGGCGACCCCGAACCGCATCGCCGAGGCCGCCGGCATCACCCGCCCGGTGCTCTACCAGCTCTTCGGCGACCTGCCGGGCCTGTTCGTCGCGCTCGTCGACCGCGAGTCCGAGCGGGCGAGCGCCCAGTTCGCCCGCGCCACCGCGCACCAGGTCGACGAGGACCGGTTGATCAGCACCTTCTGCGGGATGCTCGACGCCGTCGACGAGCACCCGGCGACCTGGCGTCTGTTCCTGTTCCCGCCGCAGGGCGCGCCCCCGCAGCTGCACCGGCGCCTGGCCGAGTCCGAGGAGCTCGTGCTGCGCTTCCTGCAGCAGGAGATCGAGAAGGCGGTGCCCGGCATCCCCGATCCCGAGTACACCGCGCGGATGGTGCACGCCTCCGGCCGGGAGCTGCTGCAGCGCCGCCTGGTCGATCCCTCCCGCGCCACGACCGACCGGCTCATCGCCCTGGTCCGCCACGTCCGGACGTGGGTGCTACCCGCGCGCTGATGCCGGCCGCGCGTGCGCGACCGGCATCAGCGGCGGTTCACAGCGAGGCGGGCAGGACCAGGAAGCCCCACGCCAGCACCGGCCCGATGCCGACGATTCCCGCCGTGTAGCCGATGATCCGCTTGTAGAAGCGCTCCCGGTCAACGCCGCGCGCGTTGCTGAGCACCAGCGCTCCGTTGGTGGAGAACGGCGAGGTGTCCACGATGGTCGTCGAGATGGCCAGCGCGGCCACCAGCCCCACCGCGCTGAGGTGGCTGGCCAGCAGCAGCGGCACCGCGATCGGGATGATGGCGGTCAGGATCGCCGTCGACGAGGCGAACGCCGACACCACAGCGACGACCAGGCACAGCAGCAGCGCCACGAACAGCGGGGCGCCCATCCCGGCCGCACCGTGCGAGATCGTCTCGATCGTGCCCGCCTTCTCCAGGATCTCCACGTAGGTCACCATGCCCGCGACAAGCAGGATCGTGTGCCAGCTGATGCCCTCGACGGCCTTCGACTGGTTCTTCATGTCCACCAGGGCGAGCACCGCACCGGCCGCGAGCGCGAGGAACCCGATCTCCATGTGGAAGCCCAACGCCCCGATCACCAGCGCCGCCAGGGCCACCAGGGTCAGGCCCTGCCGCCACGTCACTCGCGCGGCGCCGGCCTCCTCGACCTCCTCGGTGATCTGCTCGGGCGCGGCCTCCGGGCTGGAGCGGCGCAGCATCAGGAACGTCAGCGCCGAGAGCAGGGCGTTGAAGGCGAAGCTGGCCAGGAACAGCGCGAGCGGCGACACCGCCAGCGGCGTGCTGTCGACCATGCCGAGCACGAGCGCGCCCGACACGGCGATCGGCGAGAACGCACCGGCGTGGGCGCCGCTGATGACCATCATGCCGACCATGAGCTGGCTGATGCCGTAGCGGTAGGCGAAGCTCATGCCGACCGGCACCAGCAGCGCCACCGCGGCCGGGGTGAACGTGCCGAAGGCGGTGAGCACCGCCGCGACACCGAACAGCACCCAGGGCACCAGTGCGGCCTTGCCGCGCACCAGCCTGATCCCGACCCGCACCAGCAGGTCGATCGTGCCGTTGCGCTGCGCCACCGAGAAGAGGTAGGTGACGCCGACGATGGTGACGAACAGCGAGACGGGGAATCCCTCGAAGATCTCGTCCTCGCTCAGCCCGAGGGAGGCGGTGCCGACGACGAACGCGCCGATGAAGGCGAGGATCCCGATGTTGATGGGTAAGAGGGTCGCGACGACGAACATCACGCCGAGCGCGCCGATGGAGATCAGCTCAGGAGACATCATTGTCCTTGGGGGATGGGAATCAGCGGAATGCTAAGCGGGAATCGGCTCGGGGACCACGATGTCGGCCGCGCACAGGATGCGGGCCGCGCGGCGGACGGTGACCCGCCCGGGTCCTGACGTGGTGATATCACCGCTGGTGACGGCGATGACACCGGCTGGAGTCGCGATCCGCAGTTCACTGCGGCCGGGCGAAGCGGAGGCCGCGTGCACCACGGAACCGTCGAGGAGGTTGGCCGCGGCCACGCCGACGGCCGAGGTGAGGCCGATCGCGGGGTGCGGCGCGTTCATCGACAGCATCCGCACCGACACGTCGTGCTCGGCGGCCGAGACCTCGTCGCCGAGCGTGGTCCGGTAGTCCCGGGGCGGGCCGACCAGACCGACCTTGGGCACCGCGTCGGTGATCGGATCACCGGGCGCGGTCAGGCCCATGCGCAACGCCGCGCGGTGGCGGAACCGCCGCAGCGGCTCCACGAGTTCACCCACCTCGCGGAGGTTCTCGGCCCCGGTGAGGCCGTCGGCGCGCAGCAGCACCATCGGCGCACCGGCGTCGATCATGGTGACCCGGGCGCGCAGGCCCTCGATCTCCCAGTCCTCGACGACCTCGCCACCGGGCAGCAACGCACCCGTGGTGCCGCCGGCCGGGTCCAGGAACGTCAGCCCGACCGCCACTCCCCCGGCTCGCGTGCCGGGAACGGTCTGGGTGCCGAACTCGGGCACCTGACCGCCGGGGGTGTCGACCTCGGCCTCCAGGACCGCGCCGGTGTTGGTGTTGCGCATGACCACCCGCGTCCGGTCACCGGTGGCCGCGACCAGTCCGCGCGCCACCGACCACAGCGCGATCGCGGTGGCGCAGTTGCCGCAGTTGCTGCCCCACTCCACCCGCCCGGTCCCGATGCCGACCTGCGCGAACAGGTAGTCCACGTGCGCGCCGGGCGTGCCGGAGGGACGCACCACGGCGGCCTTGGACGTGGTCGGGGTGGCCCCGCCGATGCCGTCGAGCTGGACCGGATCGGCGGCGCCGTAGGCGTTGACCAGCAACGCCTCGATGTCGCCCACCGGCGTGGGCAGCTCGGCCTCGTCGAACAACCAACACTTGCTGGTGCCGCCGCGGACCAGCGTTGCCGGAACGTGCACGCCAACCTTCTTCCTCGCTCCGAATCGTTGGCGCTCACCCTGACAAGACCCCTGACTTCAGTACAATGTTCGAATCCTTACCCATCCTTAAGCTGAACTAACACCTCTTGGGAGCGCCCGTGCTCGACGTCCGCAGAGTGTTGCTGCTGGTGGAGGCGGCGGAGCTCGGATCCCTGACCGCCGCGGCCGACGTCCTGGCGATCACGCCCTCGGCCGCCTCGCAGCAGATGTCCCGGTTGGAAGCGGAGGTCGGCCAGCCGCTCCTGCACCGGTTGCCGCGCGGCGTCCGGCTCACCGACGCGGGCGCCGCCCTGGCCGAGCGGGGGCGGGCGATCCGGCGCGAATTGCGGGGCGCGCAAGCGGATTTGGAGTCGCTGGCCCAGCTCGACCGGGGCACGCTGCGGCTCGGTTCGTTCCCCACGGCCAGCGCGTCGCTGCTGCCGCTGGCGCTGACCCGCTTCTCCCGCAAGCACCCGGGTCTGCGCACCTCGGTCCGCTCGGCGCTGTTCGACGACCTGCTGGACCTGCTCGACACCGGCGAGATCGAGCTGGCGCTGCTGTGGGACTACGAGTGGAACCGCACCGACGAGCAGTCGCTGCAGGTGGAGCACCTGCTCGACGATCCGACGGTGCTGGTGGTCCCGGCGAACTCGGAGCTGCTGGAGGAACCGCGCATCAGCCTCGCCGACCTGGCCGGGCAGGAGTGGATCATCCGCGCCGACAACCACCCGGTCGCCGAGGTGCTGCGGCGCAGCTGCCGCCTGGCGGGGTTCGAACCCCGGATCTCCTACGAGTCCCACGACTACCAGGAAGCCCAGGCGATGGTGGCCGCCGGGCTGGGCATCGCGATCGCCCCGCGCCTGGCCCTGACCAACCGCAGGCACGACGTCCGACTGGTCCACTTCGCCGACGACGTTCCGGCCCCGACCCGCCGAATCCTGCTGGCCCGCACCGCGAACCGCCCGCCGACCCCGGCGGCTTCGGCGATGACCGACATCATGCGCGCCGTCGCCCAGCGCTTCACCGACTCCAACCTCAACCGCACCCAACTCGGCACGGTGCGCACCGGCTGAGCGGCTCAGCCGAGCGCCGCCGGATCGACGACGGCGGCTGCGGCGACGAAGACGGCGACCGCGAGGACGACCACGGCGAACCCCCGGCGCACCGCGGCGGGGTCGAGCCTGCTCGACGCGCGGGCGCTGACGACCGAAACCCCTGCTGCGGCACCGGCGAACGCGAGCAGGACCCCGTAGTCGACCTGCTCGGCGGCACCGGTGTGGGCGGCGAGCCCGGCGACCGAGTTGATCAGCACGACGACCAGCGAGGTGGCCACGGCTTCCTGCGCTCCCAGCCCGAGAAGCAGGGCGAGCGCGGGCACGATCACGAATCCACCGCCCACGCCGAACAGACCGGTGAGGACACCGACCGCCGCACCGGCCAGCAGGGATTTCGGCAGGCAGCTGCGCCAGCGCACGCCGCCGTCGCGGGTGCGGCAGGCGCCGACGCGCTCGTCACCGCCGCGCAGCATCCGCACGGCCACGACGAGCATGAGCGCGGCGAAGGCCAGCAGCAGCCAGCGCTGCGGTATTCCCCGTCCGAGCCCGGCACCGGCGAAGGCGGCCGGGATGCCGGCCGCGCCGAAGACCAGCGCGACCGGCCACCGCACCGCGCTGCGGCGTTGCCGGGGGATCAGCCCGCCCGCCGCCGACAGCGCCACGACGGCCAGGGACGTGGGGATGGCGGTCTGCAGGGGTTGCCCGACGCCGTAGACCAGTGCGGGGATGGCGAGGATCGACCCGCCCGCGCCGAGCAACCCGAGCATCAGACCGATGACCGCACCGAAGACCGCTGCCAGCACCAACGGAGCTCACCTCATCCGTTGGTCAGCGCGGCCAGTTGCGCCCGGGGGTTCGAGCGGGGCGCGCGGTTGTGCGGCAGCAGCGACAGCGCCCTGGCCATCGCGCAGGTGTCGGTGACGGCGGCGAAGGTCAGGCCACCACCGACGAATCCGGCCAGCCACTTGGCCTTCTCGTAGCGGGTGCTGACCAGGACGCCGGTGAGCACGAGCAGCCCCGCCGCCAATCGCACCTGCCGTTCCATCGCCCACGTGCCGCGACCGCGGTGGACTTCGCCGTCGCCGTCCTCCCAGGCAGCGATCCCGCCGCGCAGGACGCTGATCCGGTGCCACCCGGCGCTGTCGAGCACCGCCCGGGCCTGCTCGGCTCGGTTGCCGGAGGCGCAGACCAGCACCACGTCGTCATCGTGGTGCGCGGTGAGCTCGTGGTGGTGTTCCCGCAGCAGGTCCAGGGGAACGTTGTGCGAACCGGGGATGCGCGCGGCGGCGAACTCACCGGGGGTGCGGACGTCGATCAACCGAACTCGGTTGTCACCGAGCAGTTCTCGCAGTCGCGCGGGATCGACCGGGGTCGACGCGGAGGGGGTCATGCCGTGGGAATCCTCTCGTTGGTTTGTCAGCTGCTCATCGGGACGCCGGCCTCGGCGGCCCTGCCGAAGTGGTCGTCGACGAGGACGACCGCGCGTCCGGCGGCCTCCAGCACGGAAGCCGCGGCCGTGGCGCGATAACCGCTGCCGCAGTGCACCCACACGACACCGGCGGGCACCTCGTCGACTCGCTGCGCCAGTTCGTAGAGCGGGATGTGCACGGCGTCGACGAAATGGGAAGCGGCGAACTCGTTGTGGGTCCGCACGTCCAGCACCACGTCCGGAGCGGGCAGATCGCCGGGTTCACCGCGCAGCGCGGCAGCCAGGTCGGCGAAGCTCGCGGTCCGGGTGCTGCGCACCTGACCCGGGTCCGCGGCCAGCTGGTCGGGTGTGCCGACCGCCGCTCCGGCGAACTCGTCGATGCCGATGCGCGCGAGCTCGCGCTGCGCCTCGACGACCTGCTCGCGGGATTCGCCGAGCAGCGTGATCGGCGCACCCCACTCGATCATCCATCCCAGCCAGGTCGCCATCGGACCGTCCAGGCCGAGGCTGACCGCGCCCGCCAGGTGCGAGACCACGAACGCCTTGCGGGAACGCAGGTCCACGACCCATTCGCCCGCGTCCAGCCGCTGCCGCAGCGCGTCCGGTTCGGCCCGGGAGGGCGCGCGCAGGTCCAGCGGCGCCGGGCCTGCGCTGTTGCGGACGCCCATGTGCGCGTAGTAGGCCGGGTAGGCGTCCAGGCCCGACAGCGTCTGCCGGACGAAGTCGCCCTCCCCCAGCGTCAGCGCCGGGTTGCTGAGCTTCTGCTCCCCGACCGTCGCCGAATCGCCCGAGGCCTGGGTGGCGGAGCAGAAGCTCCCGAACCCGTGGGTGGGCCAGATCTGCGCCCCGTCGGGAAGCAGTTCGGCGAGCCTGCGCGCGGAGCTGTGCTGGTGACGGGCCAGCTCCTCGCTGTGCTCGGCGCCCAGCAGGTCGGTGCGGCCGGTCGTGCCGAACAGCAGCGAACCACCGGTGAACACCCCGACCGGGCCGTCGGCGGATTCCAGCACGTAGGACAGGTGGTGGAACGTGTGGCCGGGCGTGGCCACCACGCGCAGCCGCATCCGGGCGGACAGCTCCACGACGTCACCGTCGGCCAGCCCGCGGCCCGCGAAGGGCAGCTCGTCGGCCGCGGCCACCCCGTACTCCGCGCCGGTGAGCCGGGCCAGTTCCAGGCCCCCGGAGACGTAGTCGTTGTGCACGTGCGTCTCGACGACCAGGACGATGCGCGCACCGACCCGACCGGCCGCGGCCAGCACCCGGTCCACGTCGCGCTGCGGGTCCACCACCACCGCGACCTCGCCGTCGGAGGCCAGGTAGCTGCGGTCGCCCAGCGACGACGTCTCGATCACCTCGACGGTCGGCCCGCCGAGCCGTTCCCCCTCGTCCAGCGACGTCACGATCACTCACTCCTCCCTATACCCCAGGGGGTATGCAGTAGACGCACTTCTCCCCTGGATCAACTGCGCGCTCGCTCAGGCGAGCGCGAGGAACAGCCGCTCCAGCTCCTGCTCGGTCATCGGCGGCTCGTCGCCGTCCTCCCTGGCCTGCTGGCAGTGCCGCATCCCGCTGGCCACGATCTTGAACCCGGCCCGGTCCAGCGCACGGGAAACCGCCGCCAGCTGGGTGAGCACCTCGGCGCAGTCGCGCCCTTCCTCGATCGCCTCGATCACGCCGCCCAGCTGACCGCGTGCCCGCTTCAGCCTCGTCAGCGCATCGCCGACCATCTCCGGCTTCATCTCCACGGTGACTCCCTTCGCTCACACCAACGTAGCAAACCCCCTGGGGTATTCCTCGGCCGCCGTCGAGTGTTCCGCGCGACACCGCGGAGCGAAGTTGTCTAGGGTCGGGCCATGCCCGTGCTGCGCGCCAACTCGTCCGTCCTGCTGGTCGTGGACCTGCAGGAACGGCTCATGCCCGCCATCGCCGAGGGCCCGGCGGTGCTGGCCAACGCGGCTCGCCTGATCCGCGCGGCCGGGCTGCTGGGGGTGGACGTGCGGGCGACCGAGCAGAACCCCCGGGGACTGGGTCCGACGGTCGGCGAGATCGCCGAGCTGCTGCCGCGACCGGCTCAGCCGAAGACGTCCTTCGCCGCCGGGATCGACCCCGGCCCCGGGGCGGTCGTGGTGGCCGGGTGCGAGGCGCACGTGTGCGTCCAGCAGACGGTCCTGGACCTGCGCGAGCGCGGGCGGGACGTCGCCGTGGTGGCCGACGCGGTGGCCAGCCGGGTCGGATCGAACCGCGACCGCGCGCTGGAGCGGATGCGCGACCACGGCGTCGACGTGGTCACCACCGAGATGGTCGTGTTCGAATGGCTGCACGACAGCGAGCACCCCGCCTTCCGCGAGGTGCTCGACCTGATCAGGTGAGGAGGCGGCGTTGACCGTGCGAGTGGAGGGCACCGGCCCGGCGCGGACCATCACGATGAACCGGCCGGAGAAGCGCAACGCCTTCGACGGCGAGATGACCCGGGCCCTGGACGCCGCGCTCAACGCGTTCGAGGACGACGACTCCGCCCGGGTCGCGGTGCTCACCGGCGGCGAGGACTTCTTCTCGGCGGGAACCGACATCCGCGCGTGGGCAGGTGAGCCCACCGAGCGCGGCGGGCCCTACGGCATCGCCGGGCGCGCGCTGACCAAACCGGTGATCGCGGCTGTGGAAGGCGCCGCAGCGGGCGGCGGGTTCGAGATCGCGCTGTCCGCAACCATGATCGTCGCCTCGACGTCCGCGCACTTCTCCTTCCCCGAGGTCGGCCTCGGCCTCATCGCCGAGTGCGGCGGCCTGTTCCGGGCCCCGCGCGCCCTGCCGCTCAACATCGCCCGCGAGCTCCTGCTCACCGGCGAACGACTCCCGGCCCAGCGCGCCCACGACCTCGGTCTCGTCAACCGCCTCACCGAACCGGGACGGGCGCTGGCGGAATCCCTGTCGATGGCCGAGCGCATCGCCGCCCAGGCCCCGATCGCGATCCGCGAAACCCTGCGCGCCGTCGAATCCGCCCACCCCGCCGACGACGAAGCGGACTGGGCCCGAACCACTCTCGCCAGAACGCGGGCCCGCGACTCCGCCGACGCCACCGAAGGCGTCGACGCCTTCCTCACCAAGCGAGAACCCCGCTGGACCGGAGCGTAGGCCCGACCCGAAGGAGCACGCGGTGTGAGGGCGCCGACCCGGCGCCCTCACACCGCGGGTGGTTCAGACGCGGTCGTCGACCTTGGGCAGCGGGGCGAGGAGCATCGTCGAGGTGTCCAGGCGCTCGTCGAGGTCCTGGCCTTCGACGAGTTCCCGGGCTTCCCCGGCGGTGGACACCACCGGCACCGAGCCGCGCAGCGGGCGGGAGGCGGTCTCCCGCATGAACAGCGCGGCGCCCAGCGCGATGAGCGAGAAGAACATGACGTAGAAGGCAGGCGCGTAGGTGTTGCCCGTCAGCTCCACCAGGAGCTGGGACACCAGCGGGACGGTGCCGCCGAACAGCGACGTCGCGATGTTCTGCACGAAACCGACCGCGCAGTACCGCGACGCGGTCGGGTACAGCTCGGCCATCACCGCGGCGTTCATGCACAGGAACAGCGTCGAGGGGATCATCACCAGCCCCAGCGCGACGTAGAGCGCCCACGTGCTGCCGAAGTTCATCAGCGCGAACGCGGGCACCAGCAGCACCAGGTTCCCTACCGCGGCCATCAGGTAGACCGGCCTGCGCCCGAGCTTGTCCGACATCCGCGCGAACACCGGCAGCAGCAGGGCCTGCAGGATGAGGATGACGACGGTGGCGACCGCGGTGTGCACCGAGGCGATGCCGACCTGGGTCTCCAGGTAGGTGGGCATGTAGCTGGTCAGCGTGTAGGACGAGGCTCCGTCGGCTCCGATGAGGGCGATGCCGATGAGCACCTGCGGCCAGTAGTGCTTGAGCACGCCGGGCAGCTTGTGGCGGGTGAACATCGGGTTGGCCGCCTGCTCGACGGTCTTCTGCTGGGCGGCCTCGAAGCTCGGGGACTCGTCGACCCGGTTGCGCAGCAGGATGGCGATGATGCCGAGCACGAACGCCAGCAGGAACGGCACCCGCCAGCCACCGCTGATCATGGCGTCCGGTCCCCAGAAGTGGGTGGCGATCCCGCTGGTCAACGCGACCACACCGGCACCGGCCGCGAAGCCGAGCTGCGAACCGCTGTTGAGCAGCGAGGTCCAGAACCCGCGGGTCCGGTCCGGGGAGAACTCCGCGACGTAGGTCGCCGCTCCGGCGTACTCACCGCCCGTGGAGAAGCCCTGCGCCATGCGCATCAGGTACAGCAGGACGACGGCCCACACGCCGATCTGCCCCGCGCCCGGCAGCACGCCGATCACGGTGGTGGCCACGGCCATCAGCCCGATGGTGAAGAGCATGACCTTGCGGCGGCCGATCTTGTCGCCGAGCGGGCCCAGGATGATCCCGCCGAGCGGGCGGACCAGGAACGACACGGCGAAGCCGAGCAGCGTCACCAGAAGCCCGACCTTCTCGTCCATGCCCTCGGTGAACACCTTGCTCAGCGTGACGGCGAGATAGCCGTAGACGCCGACGTCGTACCACTCGATGAAGTTGCCGACTCCGGCGCCGATCTGCGCCCGGATCAGGGCCGGCTTGTCGACGACGATGCAGTCCTCCTCGCGGAGGCTGCGCGCGCCGTTCGACCCTCCGATGTGGTCGTCCCTGCTACCTGGATCGGACATCTTCGTCCTTTCGTCGCTGACAGCGAAGGCGGGCCGGTTCTCACGTCACCACGGAGACCCACCCTCCATATGTGTTCATATTCCGAACGTAGTGACCGAAAACATTGACAGGGATCGCGCAGGCAAGTCAAGGAGTTCCGCGACCTTGACTCCCGCAGCGCGCCAACCGTAGGTTCCTCTGCGAACGTATTGTTCATTTTTCGAACACCTGTAGGTGTCGGAGCTCGACGTGCGGGAGCACCACCGCGCGGTCGGGCGCGCCGGATTCGATCCGAAACGCTGACGAACCGAGGAGCTTTCGAAGGATGTCGCCGCAACTGGGCGGAATTCTCACCGCCCTGCCCACCCCGTTCGCCCCGGACGGGAAGATCGACGTGGACGCCCTGTCGCGGGTGGTCGAGCGCAACATCGACGGGGGTGTCGACGGTCTCGTCGCCTGCGGCTCGACCGGCGAGTTCGCCGTGCTCAGCGAGCAGGAGCGCATGCAGGTCGTCGAGACCGTCGTCGCCCAGGCCGCCGGGCGGGTCCCGGTCGTGGCCCAGACCGGTGCGGTGAGCACCGCCGAGGCCATCCGGCTGTCCCGCCACGCGCAGCAGGTCGGCGCGTCGGTGGTCATGCTGGTCACGCCCTACTACGAGCCGCTCAGCGAGGCCGAGACCGCGCACTACCTGCGCACGGTCGCCCAGAGCGTCGAGATCCCGGTGATGCTCTACAACCTGCCCGGCGTCACCGGCGTGGACCTCTCCCCCGAGACGATCGGCGAGCTGGCCCGCGAGGTCGACAACATCCGCTACGTCAAGGACACCAACGCCGACATGTCGCGGGTGCGGCAGCTGATCCACCGCTACGGCGACGTGATCAGCACCTTCGGCGGCTGGGACACCCTGATCCTGGCCACGCTCACCGAAGGCGCGGCCGGGGTGGTGGTCGGCAGTGCGAACATCGTTCCGGCCGAGCTGGTTTCGATCCACCGCGCGTTGCAGGCCGGGGAGCTGGACCGGGCGCGCGCCGAGTGGTCCCGGCTCTACCCGCTGATGGAATCCCTGATGACGGTGCCGTTCATCTCCGCGGTCAAGTCGATCCTGGGCTCGCTGGGCCTGCCGGTGGGAGTCCCGCGCAGCCCGCTGATGGAGCTCGACGCCGACACCGCCGACCGGGTCGCCGCCGAGGCCGCCGGAGCGCTCGGAGCACCGGCACCGGTCCGCGCGACGACCGGGTCGGTGCGGCGCACGAGCGATGCGCGTCCGCTGGTGTCGCAGGCGGATCTGGCGCCGTCGCGGCACTTCGTCGACGGCGGGTACGTCGACTCCACCTCCGGGCGGGTGCTCGACGTCGTCGACCCGTGCTCCGAGCAGGTGCTGTGCCGCACCCCGGACGGCACCGCCGAGGACGTCGACCGGGCGGTCGCCGCGGCCGTGGCCGCGAAGGCGTCCTGGGCGCGGCGCGTCCCCAAGGACCGCTCGGACGTGCTGCACGCCGTCGCCGACCGGGTCCAGGAGCACGCCGACCTGCTGGCGAGGCTGGAATCGGCCAACACCGGCAAACCCCTCGCGGTTTCCCACGACGACATCGCGGGCACCATCGACACGTTCCGGTTCATGGCAGGCGCCGTGCGGGCCGGCACCTCGATGGCCGCCGACGACTACCTCGACGACCACCTGTCGGTCATCCGCCGCGAGCCGGTCGGCGTGGTGGGCGTGGTGACGCCGTGGAACTACCCGCTGATGATGGCGGCGTGGAAGATCGCGCCGATCCTGGCCGCGGGCAACACGTGCGTGCTCAAGCCGTCCGAGCAGACACCGGTGACCACCCTGAAGTTCGCCGAGCTGGTCGCCGACCTGATCCCGCCGGGCGTGCTCAACGTCGTGACCGGACGAGGTGACGTCGTCGGCGCGCGGTTGTCCTCGCACCCGGACGTGGACCTGGTGGCGCTGACCGGATCGGTCAGCAGCGGCCGTGCCGTGGCCCGCGCAGCGGCCGAAGGGCTCAAGCGGGTGCACCTGGAGCTCGGCGGCAAGGCGCCCGTGGTGATCTTCGAAGACGCCGACCTCGCGCTCGCCGCCTCCACCCTGCGCACCGCGGCGTTCTGGAACTCCGGGCAGGAGTGCGGCGCGGCGTGCCGGGTCCTGGTGCACGAGTCCGTGGCCGACCGGTTCGTCGACCTGCTGGTCCGCGAGGCGGCCACGCTGACCGCCGGTGAACCGACCGTCGACGGCGTCGAGATCGGCCCCGTGGTGTCCCGGGCGCACTTCGACCGGGTGCGCGGCTACCTCGAACGCGCTCAGCGCGACGGCGCCCGCGCGGTGCTCGGCGGTGGCGCGCTGGAAGGCCCCGGCTACTACATCGCGCCGACGGTGCTCGTGGACGTGCCCGAGGGCGCCGAGATCGCCCGGGAGGAGGTCTTCGGGCCGGTCGTCACGGTGGAGACCTTCCGCGACGAGGACGAGGCGATCCGCCGCGCCAACGACGTGCCCTACGGCCTGTCGGCGTCGGTGTGGACCGACGACGCCCGCCGTTCCCACGACCTCCCGGCCAGGCTGGACGCGGGAACGGTCTGGGTGAACTCGCACCTGGCGCTCGCGAACGAGGTCCCCTGGGGCGGGTTCAAGGGATCCGGGTACGGCCGCGATCTGTCGATCTACGCCCTGGACGACTACTCCCGCACCAAGCACGTCATGCACCACCACGCGCGGTCCTGAACGCGCGAAGAGGGGCGGTGGTTCCGGAGAACCACCGCCCCTCTCGTCGTTCCTAGCTCCAGACCTCGACCGGCTCGCCCAGCTCCTCGACGTGCACGTCGATGCCCAGACCGGGGCGGTCCGGGACGAGCACGCCGCCATCGGTGATCGGGGCGTCGAACGCGGCGGTCTCGACGCTGACCATGTCGCGGCTGTCGAGGACGCAGCGCAGCGCGTGCTTTGGCACGGTGGCGGCCAGGTGGGCCACCGCCGCGAAGGCGATGGTGGAACCCACGGTGTCCTGCACGCTGACCGTTACCCCGGACGCCAGGGCGATGTCGCGGTGCCGGCGCCCACGGGTGAGCCCGCCGACCTTGGAGACCTTCAGACCCATCCCGTCGGCCGCATCGCGGGTGATCATCGTGATCAGGTCGTCCTCGTGCTGCACCAGCTCGTCGAGCACGATCGGGACCGGGCAGCGCTGCCGCAGCGAGAGGGTCTCCCGCCAGGTGCGGCACGGTGCTTCGAGGACGAAGTCCAGGCCGTCCGGCAGCATCCGCAGCATCCGCAGCCCGGTCTCGGGGGTGAGCCCGCCGTTGGCGTCGGCCAGGAAGAACTCGCCCGGCCTGCGGTCGGCCAGGCAGGCGGCGATCCGCTCCGCGTCCAGCGCGGGCCCGCCCTCGGCGTCCAGCGCCCCGATCTTGATCGAGTGGCCGAGGTAGCCCTGCTCGCGGTGCTGGGCCACGCGTTCGCGCATCTCGGCCGGGGTTCCCGCGTAGATCGAGGAGATCATCGGCAGCCGATCTCCCGTGGAACCGCCGAGGAGTTCGCAGACCGGCAGGCCGACCGACTTGCCGAAGACGTCCCAGCAGGCCAGGTCGATCGCGGACTTGGCGTGGTTGTGCCCGACCAGCGCGGCGTCCATCGCCTCGTTGACCCGGTCCACCTGGCGCGGGTCGCGGCCCAGCAGCCACGGCGCGATCTCGGCGATGCCCGACCGCGCGCCGAGCCCGTGCGCGGCGATGTAGGTGGAGCCGAAAGGCGTGCTCTCGCCCCAGCCCTCGATCCCGTCGTCAGTGACCACCCGGACGAAGGAGCCGTCGAAGCTCCGGTACTCCCGGCCCCCCGACAGCCGGTACACCCCGCCCGCGTAGGGCAGGTCCCGCTGGTACAACTCGATCTTCTCGATCTTCACCGAACAACCGCCTCTCAGAAGGACGCCACCGGGGCGCCGAAGACCGTCTCGTCCGGGGTGATGCCCAGACCTGCCCCCTGGGGGCGCTTGATGTGCCCGTTGTCGGCGACGATGCCGTTCTCCGGGTCGTAGTGGCCGTCGATGTGGTCGGCCGCGAGCCACACCCCTTCCAGCAGCTCGGGGTCGACCGTGGCCCCGAGGTGGGTGCAGGCCGCGGCGATGATGTCGCCGCCCCACGAGTCGTCGCAGGTGTGCGGCAGGTTCCGCGCCGAGCACAGGTCCCGGAAGGCGCGCATCGGGTGCAGCCCGCCGAGCCGGGTGATCTTCATGCCGAACCCGTCGACGAGCCCGGTCCCGGCCGCGCTGATCGCGGCGTCCAGGCTCGTGCCGTTCTCGTCCAGGTAGAGGGCGTGAGCGAGCTGCGGGCGGATCTTGCGGATGTCTTCGACGGTGTTGCAGGGCTGTTCCATGATGAGGGGGACGTCCGGGCATTCCCGGCTGATGCGCAGCGCGTCGCGCGTGGTCAGGCTGCGGTTCCCGTCGACCGCCAGGCGCACGCCCGAACCTCGCAGGACCTCCCAGACCTTGCGGATGGTCTCGACGTCCTGCTCCACCGGCCGCCCGCCGACCTTCACCTGCAACCGCGGATAGCCCTGGTCGCGCTTCTCCGCGGCGAGGCGTGCGGTCTCGTCCGGATCGCCGACGATGGTCGAGTAGTAGGACGGGACGCTGTCGGCGAGCGCTCCGCCGAGCAGATCGGCGACGCTGACGCCGAGGTGCTTGCCCAGCAGGTCGTGAGCGGCGATGTCGATCGCGGCCTTGGCGTAGTTGTGCCCGTGCAGCAACCCGTTCATCCGCCGGTGCAGCGGAACCGGGAGCACCTCGCCGCCCAGCAGGCCGGGTGCCATCTCCGAGATCGCGGCGACCGCACCCGCCGCGTGGGACTCGGCGTAGGTGGGGCCGACCGGGCAGGTCTCGCCCCAGCCCACCAGGCCGTTGTCGGCGACGAGCTTGACCAGCGTGGTCCTCAACGCCCAGACCTCGGCGTGAGCCATCCGGTACGGACCGTCGTGGACGGGCAGGCCGTGGCTGTAGGCGTGGACTTCGGCGATCCTCAAACGTCTGCCTCCGGCATCGTGAGCACGAGCTTGCCCATGTGCTTCTTGCTCAGGAACTCCTCCTGAGCGGTCCCGATCTCGTGGAGCGGGAACACCTTCGCCACGTGCGGCCGGAACTCGTCGGCCTCGACGTAGGACAGGAGGTTGGCGAACACCTCGTCCTTCTGGAACGTGCAGCCGGCCAGCGTCAAGTCCTTCAGGTAGAGGGTGCGCAGGTCGATCTCGGCGATCGGCCCGGCGATCGCGCCCGCGGTGGCGTAGCGGCCGCCCTTGCGCAGCACGTCGAGGAACGCGGGCCACTGCTCGCCGCCGACCAGGTCGACCACGACGTCGACCGATTCCGTCCCGAGCTCGGCGACCAGGTCGGCGCTGCGGTCGACGACGCGGTCGGCTCCGAACGCGCGCACCTCGTCGGCCTTGGCGGGCGAGCACAGCGCGATCACCGTCGCCCCGCGCCGCTTCGCCAGCTGCACCGCGGCCGAGCCCACACCACCGGACGCACCGGTGATCACCACGGTTTCCGCGCCGAGACCGACGCGGTGCAGCATGTTCTCGGCCGTGGAGTAGGCGCACGGCACCGCCGCGAGCTCCACGTCGGACCAATCGCAGTTCACCGCGTGCGTCTCACGGGCGGGCGCGACCGCGAACTGCGCGAAACCACCGTCGCACTCGCTGCCGAACGTCCAGCACTCGTAGGGCCGGTAGTCGACGTAGCTGCGCAGCATGTTCCGCACCAGCACCCGCTCCCCGATCCGCGCCCGGTCCACGCCCTCGCCCACCGCGGCGATGCGACCGCAGCAGTCGGCTCCCTGGATCCGGGGGAACTCCAGTGGTTTCCCCGACCAGGACGCGTCGGCGTCGTCGACGGAGTCGAACCCGCCCGCTCCCCCGGTCCCGGTGGACCGCGCGACCGATTTCGAGTACCAGCCGATGCGGGTGTTGATGTCGGTGTTGTTCACCCCGGCGGCCGAGACCCGGATCAGGACCTCCCCGGGCCCGGGTTCGGGCACGGCGACATCGGTTCGGTAGTCGAGCCGGTCGATGCCGCCGTGGCCGGTGAGCTGCACCGCGTGCATGGTGCGTGGAAGGGAATCCGCCATTCGTGCTCTCCTGGATCGTCGTCAGACCGGAAGTCCGAGCAGGTGCCCCATCCGGTCCCGCTTGGTGGTCAGGTAGCGCCTGTTGTGCTCGTTGGGCTCGGCCTCCAGCGGCAGTCGTTCGCTGATGGTGATGCCCCGGTCGGCCAGCGCCCGGCACTTGTCGGGGTTGTTGGTCAGCAGCCGCACCGATTCGACGCCGAGCTCGGTGAGGATCAGCGCGGCCGGGTCGTAGTCGCGGCTGTCGACCGGCAGCCCCAGCGCCCGGTTGGCCTCCAGGGTGTCCATCCCCTGGTGCTGCTGCAGCTCGTAGGCGCGCAGCTTGTGCCCGAGACCGATCCCGCGCCCTTCGTGCCCGCGCATGTAGACGATCACGCCGCTCCCGGCCGCGGCGACCGACTCCATCGCGGTGCGCAGCTGCGACCCGCAGTCGCAGCGCAGCGAGCCGAGCAGGTCGCCGGTGAGGCATTCGCTGTGCAACCGCACGAGCACGTCCTCGCCGTCGACATCGCCCATCACCAGCGCGAGGTGTTCGACGCCGTCCGCGGTCTCGTAGCTCAGCGCGCGGAAGTGGCCGAGTTCCGTCGGCAGTTCGGCCTGCCCGGTGCGGCGGACTCCGCCGTGCTCGCGCATCCAGTCGACCAGGGAGGCGATCGAGATCATCGGGATGCCGTGCTCGGCGGCGAAGCGGTCCAGCTCCGGCCGGCGCATCATGTCCTTGCGGTCGGGCGTGACGATCTCGCACAGCAGGGCCGCACCGCTGAGCCCGGCCGCGCGGCACAGGTCCACCCCGGCCTCGGTGTGGCCGGTGCGCTCCAGCACCCCGCCCGGCTTGGCCCGCAGCGGCATCACGTGGCCGGGGCGCGCCAGTTCGCCGGGCGCGAGCGTCGGGTCGGCCAGCGCGCGGATGGTGGCGGCGCGGTCACCTGCGCTGATGCCGGTGCTGGTGCCGTGGCGGTAATCGACGCTGACCAGGAACGCGGTCTGGTGGCTCTCGGTGTTGGCGGTGACCATCAGGTCGAGTTCGAGCTCGGCTGCCCGGCGCTCGTCGATCGACACGCACAGGAATCCCGAGGTGTGCTCCAGGAAGAACGCGACCTGATCGGTGGTGGCGTGTTCGGCGGCCATGATCAGGTCGCCCTCGTTCTCCCGGTCCTCGTCGTCGACGACGAGGACCATCCCGCCTGCGGCGAGTGTCGCGACGGCTTCGGCAATGCTCGACGTGGGCATCGATCTCTCCTGCACGCGTGTCTCGGTTCGGCCGCCGGTGGCGCCGAGTGATGGCCGGGTGGTGCGCGTTGCGCTGTCCGGAGGACGCACTGCATCTTACGTTCATTTACTGAACGCTACGTTCACGGATGGTGGCATCCCGACTCAGCGGCGTCAAGCGAGAATCCGCGCCTGCCCTTGCAAGTCTCCATCCATCAAGACTATTGACGAGCACGGCGAGCGGGGTCACAATATCGCCATCGCGTTCGTATATTGAACGATCTGTTCGTAACTTTCTTCTTGGTTCTCCCGCACGTCGAGCGCGCCGCGGGGCGGACCGAACGACCCCGAGTGCGAGGGAGTGCTGTCACGTGACCGAGGAAGCTGACGTCGTCGTGGTCGGCGGCGGGATCGCCGGGCTCATCACCGCCCGCGAGCTCGGCCGCAAGGGCCTGCGGGTCACCGTGCTGGAAGCCCGCGACCGCCTCGGCGGGCGGGTGTGGACCGATCACCGGCTGGGCCGCGACCTGGAGATCGGCGGGACCTGGCTGCACTGGACCCAGCCGCACGCCTGGTCCGAGGTCACCCGCTACGGCCTGGACATCACTCGCGGTCCGCGTCCCGAGGAGGCCTACTGGCTGGCCGGCGACGAGGTCCGCACCGGAACCCTCGACGGGTTCATGGAGCTCATCGACCCGGGCATGCGCCGGTTGCTGCACGAGACCATGCAGCGCATCCCCCGCCCGCACGACCCGCTGTCCGAACCCGGGCTGAAGGACGTCGACGGCGCCAACCTGCGGGACAAGCTCGACGAGCTCGACCTGCCCGTCGAGGAGTACCGCGCCAACGAAGCGGCCTGGGTCGGGCACTTCAACGCCCCGCTGGAGGACGGCGCCTACACCAGCGCGCTGCGCTGGACCGCCGCCACCGCCGGCTCCTGGCACCTGATGCACGAAGCCTCGGCGGTGTTCCGGCTCGCCGGGGGCACCCGCTCGCTGGTCGAGTCCATCGCGGCCGACACCGACGCCGACATCCGCACCTCCACCGAGGTCGCGCACGTCGAGCACGACGCCGACGGCGCCGTCGTGACCACCACGACCGGCGAGCGGATCACCGCGCGGCGCGTCGTGCTCACCCTGCCGCAGAACGTCCTCGGCGGACTGCCCGTCTCCCCCGCGCTGTGCGCGGAGAAGCAGGCCGCCACCGAGGAAGGCACCGCCTCCAAGGGGGTGAAGGTCTGGATCCGGGTGCGCGGGCCGATCACGCCGTTCTTCGCCTACTCCTCGGCCTCGCACCCGCTCTCGGTGGTGCGCACCGAGTTCGTCGGTGACGACGACGCGGTGCTGGTGTCCTTCGGCGCCGACGCCCGCCGCATCTCCCCGAACGACCTCGACGCCGTCCGCGACGCGCTCCGGGTGTGGCGCGACGACCTGGAGGTCCTGGAGGTGACCGGGCACGACTGGGTGGCCGACCCGCTCTCCCGCGAGACCTGGCTGATCCAGCAGCCGAACCAGCTCACCCGCTACTTCGCCGCGCAGCAGCGCGCCGAAGGCGTCCTGCACTTCGCGGGCAGCGACTACGCCAACCTCTGGGCCGGATTCATCGACGGCGCCATCGAGAGCGGCCACCGGGTGGCCCGCGAGGTCACCGCCGGACTGACCGAAACCGCCTGACCGCACCGCATTTCGGCACCGACTGGAAGGAAAAGCGATCATGACGCTGTCGACTCCGACGATTGAACCCCGCTACTTCCGCGACGTCATCGGTCACCTGCCCACCGGCGTGACCGTCGTGGCCGGGCGCGATTCCGAGACCGGTGCCCCCGCCGGTCTCGTCGTGGGCACCTTCCAATCCCTGTCGCTGGACCCGCCGCTGGTGACCTTCAGCGTCGCCACCACCTCCAGCAGCTGGCCGAAGGTCCGCACCGGCGGCTTCTTCAGCGCCAGCGTCCTGGCCGACGGCCAGCACCACGTCTGCCAGGCCATGTCCAGCAAGCAGGGCGACAAGTTCGCCCAGCTCGACTGGCACGAATCCGCCGAGGGCACCCCGCAGATCACCGGTGCGCACGCCTGGATCGACTGCAAGACCGTGCAGGAGCTCGAAGGCGGCGACCACGTGATCGTCGTCGCCGAGGTCCTGCGCCTGCAGGCGGGCGGCGGCCGGCCGCTGATCTTCCACCGCGGCCGCCTCGGCGGCTACTGCGAGCCCAACCCGTGACAACCCGCCCGCACGACGAAGTGAGAGCAGACGAGCACATGAGCACCACACCGAACCCCACCGAAGCCGAGGAAACGCAGGAGCAGCTCGACCGCGTGCTGTCCGCCGCGGCCGACTGCACCTGGTCCCAGACCTCCCCGCACACCAGGGCCGACGCCCTGGCCGCGGTCGCCGACGCCCTGGACGCCCGCTCCGACGCCCTCGTCCGTGAAGCCCTGCGGGAGACCGGCCTGCCCGAGGCCCGGCTCACCGGCGAGCTCACCCGCACCACCGTGCAGCTGCGCATGTTCGCCGAGGAACTGCGCGACGGTTCCTACCTGCGCATCGCGCTGGACCGCGCCGACCCGGACTTCGCCCTGGGCGCGCGCCCCGACCTGCGCCGCTGGCTGATCCCGGTCGGCCCGGTCCTGGTCTACGCGGCGAGCAACTTCCCGTTCGCGTTCTCCGTCGCCGGTGGCGACACCGCCTCGGCGCTCGCGGCCGGGTGCCCCGTGGTGCTCAAGGCCCACCCCGGACATCCCGAGACCTCCCGCCTCACCGCCGAGACCGTGCTCACGGCGCTGCGCGAATCCGGTGCCCCGGAGGGCACGTTCGCGCTGATCACCGGCAGGCAGGCCGGGGTCTCGGCGTTGCGCGACCCGCGCGTCGCCGCCGGTGCGTTCACCGGCTCGGTCACCGGGGGCCGCGCCCTGTTCGACATCGCCTCCTCCCGGCAGGACCCGATCCCGTTCTTCGGCGAGCTCGGCAGCATCAACCCCGCCGTGGTCACCGCCGGAGCCGAGCGCGAGAGCGCCGAGCAGATCGCCGCCGGGTTCGTCGGCTCGTTCACGCTCGGGGCGGGCCAGTTCTGCACCAAACCCGGAATCCTGCTGCTTCCCAGCGGTTCCGAGCTGCCCAAGCGGATCGCCGAACTCGCCCGGGACGTCCCCGCAGCCCGGATGCTCACCTCGGCCATCGCCGAGCGCTACCGGGAGACCACCGCGCAGCTCTGCGAGCTAGACGGCGTCGAGGTGCTGGTGCGCGGCACCGAGGAACCCGATCCGTCCGGGGTCGCCCGGGTCAGCCCGACCGTGCTGCACGCGGGTGGCGCGAGCGAGCTGCTGACCGAAACCGCGCTGCTGGAGGAGAACTTCGGCCCGTTCGCGGTGATCGCCGAGTACTCCTCCGACGAGGAGCTGCGCTCCGTCCTCGCCGCCGTGCCGGGCTCGTTGACGGTGACCGTCCACGCCGCCGACGACCCGGACTCCGACGAGCGGCGGAGCCTGCGCGACCTGGTGGCGCTCGCAGCGGCCGGGTCCGGCCGGATCGTGTTCGGGCAGTGGCCCACCGGCGTCGCGGTCACCCCCGCCCAGCAGCACGGCGGCCCGTACCCGGCCACCACCGCCGCGTCGACCACGTCGGTGGGAACCGCGGCCATCGACCGGTTCCTGCGCCCGGTGAGCTACCAGAACGCCCCCGAGTTCCTGCTGCCCGAAGCGCTCCGCGAGTCCAACCCGCTGGGCCTGCCCCGCAGCACCCACCAGCCCGGCGCTTCGCAGCGGTGGACCGCGCCGCAGCAGTAGATCCCCCTTCTTCGAGTCTGAACAGGAGTAGAAAGATGCTGTCTCGTCGCATGCGGCTGTTCGCCTTCGAGTTCCAGGGCCCGGCGCACCTCTCCGCGGGGTTGTGGCGGCACGAGAACGACCAGGGCCACCGCTACAAGGACGTCCGCTACTGGACCGAGTACGCGAAACTGCTCGAAGAGGGCCGGTTCGACGGCGTGTTCTTCGCCGACAACGCCGGTTACCACGACGTCTACCAGGGCAGCGCCGCCGGCGCGCTGGCCGACGGCGCGCAGCTGCCCGCCAACGACCCGGCGCTGGTGATCTCGGCGATGGCGGCGGCCACCGAGAACCTGGGCTTCGGGCTGACCGGCTCGACGACCTACGAGCACCCGTACTCGCTGGCCCGCAAGTTCAGCACGCTGGACCACCTCACCGACGGCCGCATCGGCTGGAACCTGGTGACCTCCTACGCGGAGAGCGCCGCCCGCAACGTCGGCAACGGCCTGCTGCCCGCGCACGACGAGCGCTACGAGGTCGCCGCCGAGCACCTGGAGGTCTGCTACAAGCTGTGGGAGGGTTCCTGGGACGACGACGCCGTGGTCCGCGACGTCGAGCGCTGCCTCTACGCCGATCCGCAGCGCGTGCACGACATCAACCACCAGGGCAAGTACTTCAACGTCCCCGGCTTCGCGCTGTGCGAGCCGTCGCCGCAGCGCACGCCGGTGATCTTCCAAGCGGGCGGGTCGTCGAAGGGCCGCGCGCTGGCCGCAGCGCACGCCGAGGGGGTGTTCGTCAACGCGGTGTCGAAGAAGGCGCTGCGCCGCCAGGTCGACGCGCTGCGGCTGCAGGCCGCCGAGTCCGGTCGTGACCCGCGTTCGCTGCGGGTGCTGCAGATGCTCAACGTCGTGGTCGCCGAGACCGACGAGCTCGCGCAGGCCAAGTACGAGCAGTACCGCAAGCTGGTCAGCTACTCCGGCGCGATGGCCCGCTACAGCGGCTGGACCGCGCTGGACATGTCCCAGTTCGACCCGGACGTGCCGCTGCGGCACGTCAAGACCGACGCCGGGCAGACCATGGTGGACCTGTTCTCCAAGATGGACCCGGACAAGGAGTGGACCCCGCGCGACATCGCCGAGTTCATCGGCATCGGCGGCAGCGGCCCCACCATCGTCGGATCGCCGCAGACCGTCGCCGACGAGCTGATCTCGTGGGTCGAGGACTGCGACATCGACGGGTTCAACCTCGGCAACGCCGTGAAGTACCAGGACATCGCCGACTTCATCGAGCTCGTCGTGCCCGAGCTGCAGCGCCGCGAGGCGGTCTGGACCGAGTACGCCGGCAGCACGCTGCGCGAGAAGCTCCACGGTCCGGGCACCACCAGGCTCGCCGAGGACCACCCCGGCCACAAGTACGCCCACGCCGCCCTGGCCGCAGGCCACTGACCCCCTCGACGAAGAGGACGACCCCGATGCAGACAGCGCAACTCCACGAGATCGCCGCGACCTTGCGCCAGGCGCGGCTCAGCCGCACGCCGGTGACCGCGCCGAGCAAGACCTGGCAGCAGCTCGACGCCGACGCCGCGTTCGAGGTCCAGCGGCTCACCGTCGAGATGGCCGTGGCCGACGGCGATCGCGTCATCGGCTACAAGCTCGGCAACATCGCCAAGGCCATGCAGGCCGCGTTCGGCCTCGACCAGCCCGACTACGGCTTCCTGCTGGCGAGCACGGTGGCCTACGAGGGCACGGCCATCGACCCGGGTCGGTTCATCGCACCGTTCGTCGAGCTGGAACCCGCGTTCCTGCTCAAACGACCGTTGCGGGGCCCGAACCTCACCGTCGCCGACGTCATCGACGCCGTGGAGTACGCGGTGCCGGCGATCGAGATCATCGACTCGCGGGTGCGGGACTGGGCGATCGATCTGCCGGACACCTTGTCCGACAACGGTTCCACCGGAGCGGTGATCTTCGGCGGCACGCCCCGCCGGATCACCGATCTGCGGCTCAGCGACACGCGGGGAACGCTGCGGTTCAACGGTGAGCCGGTGATGTCGGGCAACACCAAGAACATCCTCGGGAACCCGCTGTCGGCCACGGCGTGGCTGTGCAATCGGCTCGCGGCC
The DNA here is from genome assembly GCF_029952525.1 of Saccharopolyspora ipomoeae. GTDB lineage: Bacteria > Actinomycetota > Actinomycetes > Mycobacteriales > Pseudonocardiaceae > Saccharopolyspora > Saccharopolyspora ipomoeae. Next base: position 5,610 of record NZ_JASAOF010000002.1, on the reverse strand, counting down.
TACGGGGTGGAGTTCGAGCCGGGCCAGGTCATCCTCCCCGGCAGCTGCCTGGAGGCGGTGCGGATGAGCACCGCGGGCACCTGGAGCGGCGAGTTCGCCGACTGGGGCTCGGTGGAGTTCGACGTCACACCCACCTGACCAGCCCCAACACCCGCACGAGCACCGCCCGTGTCGAGAACCCCGGTTTTCACGCACCGAGAACCGGGGTTCTCGACGCGGTCAGGCGTGTCAGGACGCCGGACGGGTGAACGTTGTGTTCGGGGCGCGAACTCAACGGGTGGCGAGGCCTGAGGAGGGTGGTGGTTCCGTCCGTTTCGCTCCGTCGCGTCCACTAAGTGAACGCGCCTGTTAGGGTGGTCGCACGGCTGGGAGACCCCAGCCGGGTGCGATCGGGAGGCGAGAGGCGATGGGCGAGGAGCCCGAGCAGTCCGACTTGGCCAACAAGTCGGTCACCAAGGCCGTGCGACTGCTCCGCGAACTGGCCGCTCAACCTCGCACCGGCGCGACCGTCACGACGCTGGCCAAGGCCGCGGGCCTGAGCCGACCGACCGCGTTCCGGCTGCTCTACAGCCTGGAGCAGGGTGGCCTGGTCGACCGCATCGACACCAACTACGTCCTCGGCTGGGAGCTCGCCCGCCTGGGCAGGCAGGCCGATCCCTACGCGGGTCTGGTCGCCCACGCCCAGCCGCTGCTGCAGGAGCTGGCCGACGAGTTCAACGAGTCGGTGACCCTGTCGATCCCCAACGCGCAGGACGGCCTCGACCTGGTCGCCGAAGCCGCCGGTTCGCACGTGGTCGGCATCGTCTCGCGCAACATGGTCGGCGAGCGCTACCCGATGCACGCCAGCTCCACCGGCAAGGTTCTGCTGGCCGAGCAGCCGGTGGAGAAGCTGCGCAGAACGCTGCCCGACGAGCTCGAAGCCTTCACCCCGTACACGATCACCGACCACGACGCGCTGTTCAAGGAGCTGGAGCAGGTCCGCGAGCAGGGCTTCGCCATCATCGACAACGAGCTCGAACCGGAGCTGCTGTCGCTGTCCCGGCCGATCCGCGACAGCGCGGGGACGATGGTGGCGATCCTGACCCTCAACGGTCCCCGCACGCGCTTCGGCCGCGACCGCATCCCGGAAGCCCTCCAGCAGATGCAGATCACGGTCGAGCGCCTCGTCGAACTCTTCTGGCGCGACTCCGCCAACTACTGACCCCGGCCCGACGGCCTCATCAACACCCGCCTCAGCGTTTCCTCCTGAAATTCGGTTTCGCACCGTCCGGTTCCGGTGGGACCCTCACCGGTGCGAGCGGTTGCGGAGGTGGGAGATGCGCGTCGACGTCGTGATCGTCGGGGCGGGGTCCGCGGGGTGCGTGCTGGCGAATCGGCTCTCGGCCGATCCGGACCTGTCCGTGCTGCTGCTGGAGGCCGGTCCTCGGGATCGTCATCCGCTGCTGCGGGTTCCCAAGGGTTTCGGGAAGTTGATCGCCGATCCCCGGTTCGCCTGGCACTTCCCCACCGAGCCGGTGGGGTCGGCGCGGCGCGCTGAGAAGTGGGTGCGCGGCCGGGTGCTCGGCGGGTCCAGCGCGATCAACGGGCTCGTCTACAACCGGGGGCACCGGGAGGACTACGACGAGCTCGTGCGGCTCGGCAACCCCGGGTGGGGATGGGAGGAGATGCTGCCGGTCTTCCGGGCTATCGAGGACCACGCGCTGGGCGGGTCCGCGTCCCGAGGTGCGGGCGGGCCGCAGCCGGTGGACGTTCCCGCGGCCGAGGACCCGCTGTGCGAGGACATGATCGCCTCCGGAGCGCAGCTGGGTCTGGACGCGGTCGAGGACGTCAACGACTCCGATGCCGAGCGCATCGGGCTGTCGCCGATGACCGCTCGCGGCGGTCGTCGGGTCAGCGCGGCGCACGCGTTCCTGCACCCGGTGCGCCGGCGCCCCAACCTGCGGGTGCGCACCGGGGTGACCGTCGATTCCGTGGTCTTCGAGGGTGACCGGGCCGTCGGCGTGCGGGGACGCGCGCGGGGCCGGCCTGTGGAGATCCGCTGCGCGCGGGAGGTGGTGCTGTGCGCGGGGAGCATCGGCAGCCCGAAACTGCTCCAGCTCTCCGGCATCGGCCCCGGCGAGGCGCTGCGGCCGCTCGGCATCACCGCCCGGGTCGAGTCCCCGCAGGTCGGGGCGCGGATGCGGGAGCACCGCGCGGTCCCGCTGCAATTCCGCCTCAACGACGACCTCGGTTACAACCGGCACCTGAGCTCACCGGGAGCGCAGGCGCGTTCGGCGCTGCGTTACCTGGCGACTAGCGGCGGACCGCTGGCCGCAGCCTCGTTCGACGTCCTCGGGTTCCTCAAGACCGACCCGGACCTGCCGCGTCCGGACGCCCAGGTCCTGCTGGCCCCGTTCTCGCTGCGCCCGCACGACGCGGGCGGCGAAGCCGAGCTGGAGCGCGAGCCCGGTGTGCAGGCCATCGGCTACGCCCTGCGCCCCACCAGCGAAGGCCGCCTGGCCGTGACCTCGGCCGACCCCGACGCCGACCTCGCCATCGACCCGGGTTTCCTCACCACCGCCCACGACCGCCGCACCACGGCGGGCACCCTGCGCCGGATGCGCGAGCTGTTCGCCCAGGAGCCCCTCGCCCACCACCTCGTCGAGGAGACGCTGCCCGGAACCGACGTCGTTGACGAGGACGAGATCGCCGACGCCGCCCTCAACCGGGGCCACTGCGGCTATCACGCGATGGGCACCTGCGCGATGGGCCCGGCCGACGCCGACGTCCTGGACCCCCGGATGCGGGTCCGCGGTGTTTCCGGCCTGCGCGTCGTGGACTCCTCGTCCCTGCCCGCGATGGTCTCCGGCAACCTCAACGCACCCGTCATGGCCACCGCCTGGCGCGCGGCCGAGTTCGTTCTCGATCAGTCCTCGTGAACGCGGGCCGCGAGTTCTGCTCTGGAGCGGATTCCGAGCTTGGCGTAGACGCGGGTGAGGTGGTACTGGACGGTCTTGCTGGAGAGGAAGAGTTCCGCTGCCACTTCCTTGTTGGAGAGCCCTCTGGCCACCAGGCGGGTGACCGATTCCTCCTGCGGGGTCAGGGTGTTCGGAGTCTGCTCCGGTCGGATTCGGTGCACGCCACCGGCTTTGAGCTCGCGGTCGCAGCGCTCGACGTAGGTGGTGGCGCCCATCGCGGCGAAGCCGTCGCGGGCGGCGCTGAGCACGACGTCGGCGCGGGCCCGGCGGCGCAGGCGTCGCAGGGTCTGGCCGTAGGCGAAGTTGATGCGGGCCTGGTCGTAGCGCAGCGGGAGCGCGCTGATCAGCTCCAGCGCCTCGTCGAACGACGCCGACGCCGACGCGACGTCGCCCCGGGCGCCGTGCAGGCGCCCCCGAGCGGCGGCGAGCCGGGCGCGCATCGAGGCGTGTCCGCGCTGGTCGGCGAGCTTCTCGTGCGGGGTCAGGAACTCGTCGGCCTCGTCGAGGCGGCCGAGCAGGATCAGGGCGTGGGCGTGCATGTCCTGCCACGGCCAGTGGCCCGGGGCGTCCGCGCTGGAGCTCGGTGACGGCCTGGTCAGCGGGTGCAGGGCGCGCAGGACCCCGTCGGAATCGGCGCGGGCCTCCGCCGCGTGCGCTCGGGCGAGCAGGCTCGGCACGCGCATGATCTGGTAGTCGCCCGCCCCGGTGGCGCTCTGCAGCAGCACCGCCTCGGTCGCCTCGGCATCGCCGCGCAGCGCGTGGATCGCGGCGGCCGTCCACAGCAGTATCGGGCCCGTGACCAGGATTCCGGTGCGCTCCTGCATCTCCATCGCCTCGCGGACCGTGGTCAGCGCCTCGTTCCACTCGCCGGTGAGGAACTGGACCCGCGCCAGCCAGGCGCGCGCCCACAGCGAGATCCGCGCCGAACCGCCGAGATGTGCTGTCGGGAGGGCGCTTTCGAAGTCGACGCGGGCGTCGTCGATGCGGTCCCCGATGAGGTTGATCCAGCCCCGGGCCATCGTGGCGCGCTGCCACTGGGCGCCGTGGCGCAGCCGGGTGATGAGCCGGTCGTAGTCGCGCAAGGCCTGCGCGGCGCTGCCGGTGGCGGCCAGGCCGATGCCGCGGATCGCTTCGGCTTCGATCGCCATCGGCGTGTCGGGCCCGGCGAGCTCGATGGCGCGGTCGGCCCAGAGCACGAGATCGCGGCCGTCGTAGCGGCACAGCGCGTCGAGGACGTAGCGCTGGCAGATCAGCGCGGCGGTCTCGGGTTCGCGGGTGGTGTTGACGATGGCCCAGGCGCGGCGCAGCCGGTTCCCCGCCTCGGCCGCGCGACCGCGCACCAGCGCGAGGTAGCCGAGAACCGCGTCCCGCAGCGGGGTTTCGCGGATGCTCTCCACCTCCGGGATCAGGGCGGTGGCGCGGAAGACGTCACCCGCGCCGATCAGCGCGTCGACGGCGCGGGTGATCAGGGCCTGCTGGTGCTGGGGGTCGTCGGTGAGCCTGCTCGCGTCGCTGAGCAGCGTGGCGGCGGTGCCCCAGGCGCCTTCGGCGGCGCGTTCGCGGGCCAGCTCGTCGAGCCGGGCGGCGACCTCGGCGTCCGGGACCGGACTGGCGGCCACCAGCAGCCGCAGCGACCGGACCGGGTCGTCGACGAGCCCGGCCGCACGTCGTTGCAGCTCAGCGCGCCGGGAGGGGCCGAGTTCGGTGAGGACCGCGGCGCGGACCATCGGGTCGGGCGGGCTGACGTGGGTGAGACCGCGCGGGGGCAGGGCGACCAGTCCGGCGGCGCTGGTCTCGTCGACCAGCGGCAGCGGCGGCGCGTCGAGCTCGGCCAGGGACATGACGTGGCGGACCGGGGCGTCGGTGCCGAGCACGGCCGCGGCCTCGGCGAACCGGCGCGCGTCCGGGCTGCACGCGGCCAGGTCCTCGCGGACGCGGGCCTGCACGGCGGCCGGTGCCGGCAGGGCGGGTTCGAACTGCGACCAGGTGGCGCGCGGCAGTTCGGCGAGCAGCTGCACGGCCGGGCGCGGTCTGCCCCGGGTGTGGCGGCGGAGGCGTTCGGCCATCGTCGGGTGCAGCGCGACCCCGTGCGCGGCGGCCAGCTCGCTGATCTCCCCCGCGTCCAGCGGCGGCAGTGCGGGAGTGTCGGTGGCGATCCGGGGCAGCAGGTCCAGGGTCTCGGCGGGCGCGCGCCGATCACCGGTGGTCACCGTCGCCACCACCCGGAGCGCGGCTTCCGGGTGGTGGCGCTGGAACGAGGCGAGGGTGCGCAGCGAGGCGACGTCGCCGAACTGGGCGTCGTGGACGACCAGCACCGTCGAGGGTTCCAGCCGAGCGACGAGTTCGGCGGCCGTGCCCAGCGGGCCGGACGTCGGCAGGTCCGGGAAGAGCTGGGACAGCAGGGAGTAGGGGTGATCGGCCTCCCACTCCGAGGCCGTGGTCCGCAGCACCGGACCGTCCTGGCGGCGGGCGAGGTGCTCGGCCAGCGTCGAGCTGCCGATGCCGGGCGGCCCGCTGAGCAGCACGAAACGGCTCTGGCCGGTCTGGAGGGTCTGCTCCAGACCGGTCACGAGCTCCGCACGCCCGATCAGCGGCTGCGCTGGTCGTGTCACGTCCACCTCGTCGTGGGTCGGCGCCCCCACCACCCCCCCGC
>NZ_JASAOF010000029.1 GCF_029952525.1 Saccharopolyspora ipomoeae | reverse complement strand
GCGACGTCGCCGAGAACCGCGAAGTCGGCGACGTCACCACGCTCGCCGACTCCTCGGTCATGGACCTCATCTCCAAGGGGCTGAAGTCCGGCGACGACTGATCGTCCCAGCTGTTCGCAGGAGGGCGCCCTCGGTTCGAGGGCGCCCTCCCATTTTTTCGCACAACCCTGCTGAACTGGGCAAACACCTCCTGAGAAGTGCTTGAAGCGGCAACTGATCCGCCAGACGGATGTTAGGCTCGACTACAGGTGTGCCGGGAAGTCTGGTCGGCGAACGAATCGTGCTGCCCACGAACGGAGCCACCTTGTTCGACCGCAACCGCGCCCGCACGTTCGACTTCGGCGCCTACCTGCGCACCGAGACCGTCGGCGGCATGGTGCTGCTCGCCGCGGCCGCCGTCGCGCTGCTGCTCGCCAACTCCCCCGCGAGCGCCTTCTACACCGCCATCCGCGACTTCGAGGTCGGTCCGCACCTGCTGCACCTCGACCTCAGCATCGGCGAGTGGGCCAAGGACGGCCTGCTCGCGATCTTCTTCTTCGTCGCCGGCCTGGAGCTCAAGCGCGAGCTGGTGATCGGCGAGCTGTCCAACATCCGCAGCGCGCTGCTGCCGGTCATCGCCGCCATCGGTGGCATGGTCGTGCCCGCCGGTCTGGCCTTCGCCGTCAGCGCCGGTGCCCCCGGGCACGAGACCGCGTGGGCGATCCCGGTGGCCACCGACATCGCGTTCGCGCTCGGCGTGCTCGCGCTGACCGGCTCGTGGATGCCGACCGCGGCCCGGGTGTTCCTGCTCAGCCTCGCCGTCGTCGACGACCTCGGCGGCATCATCGTGATCGCCGTCGTGTTCACCTCCGGCCTCGACCTGCTGTGGCTGCTGGCCGCCGTCGTGCTCTGCGCGCTGTACTGGTTCCTGCAGCACAAGCGCATCCGCTCGCCGTGGATCTACGTGCCGCTGGCGGTCGCCACCTGGATCGCGGTGCACAGCTGCGGCATCCACGCCACCATCGCCGGTGTCGCGCTGGGCCTGCTCACCCGCGTCCGCACCGATGCCGACGAGGAGGCCTCCCCGGCGATGCGGCTGGAGCACCGGCTGCAGCCCTGGTCGGCCGGTCTGGTCGTGCCGGTGTTCGCGTTCTTCGCCGCCGGTGTGCCGGTCGACGGCGAGGCCCTGACCTCGATGTTCGAGGACCGGGTGGCGATCGGCGTGATCGTCGGCCTGGTGGTCGGCAAGTTCGTCGGCATCTTCGCGACCTCGTTCATCGCGGTGAAGCTGCGCATCGGCAACAAGCCGTCCTCGGTGTCGTGGCTGGACATGGGGGCGCTGGCGATGCTCGGCGGCGTCGGCTTCACCGTCAGCCTGCTCATCACCGAACTCGCGCTGGAGGGCGCGGCGGCCGAACGCGCCAAGGCCGCGGTCCTCATCGCCTCCGCCGTCGCCTCGCTGCTCGCCGCAGCTGCGCTCGTGCGGCGCGGCCGCAAGTTCAACGGCAACGGGGCCGACAACGGCGACGGGACCAACGAGGCCGACGGAGCCAACAACGCCGACGGAGCCAACGAGGTCGACGGGGCCAACAAAGCCGACGGGGCCAACGAGGTCGACGGGACCGACGGGGCCGGTGACAACGGAGCTGGTGAGCAGGGCGGGAATGTCACTCGCGGGTAACGCATCGCGAGTCGATGGGCGCGTGGCTGATCTCCCGTGGCACGATGGTGGCCGTGAACAGCGCCCAGAAGAGCACCAACGGCAGCCGTGAAGGTGCGGAGTGGAGTGCGGTGAACTCCATCCCGTTGTCCGAGGAGGGCACTGCTCCCGACGGGCAGTCCATCGGCGCGTTGGTCAAAGACGCCACCACGCACCTGTCCACTCTGGTCCGCTCCGAAGTGGAGCTCGCCAAGTCCGAGATCGCCGGTGAGGTCAAGAAGGGGCTGCGCGGCAGCGTCTACTTCATCCTGGCGCTGTGCGTGCTGGGCTTCAGCCTGTTCTTCCTGTTCTTCACCGCGGCCGAGGGGCTGCACGCGCTCGGCCTGTGGCGCTGGGCCGCCTTCGGCATCGTCTTCCTGGCGATGCTGCTGGTCGCCGGCCTGTTCGCGCTGCTCGGCTACCTGAAGGTCCGCAAGATCCGCGCCCCGAAGCGCACGATGGCGACCCTCAAGGAGACCAAGAACATCACCAAGCGCCACAAGCCGGAGGAAACCCCGGCCACGTGACCCCACCCGCCACCTGACCCACCGGCCACTCGGCCAGGGGCGCTCACACCCAGCCAGAACCGCGGCGGACCAAGTCCGCCGCGGTTCTCGCATCTCGGTGCGGGGTCCTGTTCGGCGGGAACGTCACCAGTGGACAGTTTTAGCCATAATTGTCCCGGCAAAACGGACATCGATCATGGGTGATTCTGGCTAAAACTGTCCCGCTCCCGGACCGCGCACCCAGGCCGCACCCGGCCTCGCAGCTTCGCGGCCTCCCGAAAGCGGTCCGGTTCGTCAGTTCGTGCAGTTGCCCGTCGGGACCGGGGTGGTGAGGTGCGGGGCTTCCTCCACCTCGTCGGCGACCTCGTCCGCGGTGAGCGCGAAACCCGTCTCCGGATCGTCGACCGCGGCGCCGAAGACCACGCCCACGACCTTCCCGTCCGGGCTGATCAGCGGACCGCCCGAGTTCCCGCTCTGCACCCGGCCGCGCACCGTGTAGACGTCGCGCACCACGGTCGCCGCGTCGTAGATGTCCGGCCCGCGCAGCCGGATGCGCTCCCGGACCCGCCCGGCGGAGGCCGTGTACGGGCCGTCCAGCGGGTAGCCGAGCGCGATCGCGTCGTCCCCCGGGTGCGCCGAGCTCGACGCGAACGTCATCGCCTCGGCGTCCAGGTCCGGGACCGACAGGATCGCCAGGTCCACGTCCGGCTTGTACATCACGACCTCGGCGTCGAAGTCACCGCGGCCGATCTCGATGGCCACCCGGTCAGTACCCGCCACCACGTGCGCGTTGGTCATGACCCGGTGCGGGGCGATCACGAAGCCGGTGCCCTCCAGCGCGCGGGCGCACGAGGTCGCGCGACCGCGGATCTTGACCACGCTGGTCTGCGCGTTGCGCACCACCTCGCTCCCGGCCAGCGCCGGGTCGGGCGGTGCGATCTCGGCGACCGGGGTCTCCGAGAACGGCTCCAGCGCCTCGGGGAAACCGGACATGCCGAGCATCCGGCGCAGGTCGTCGGGCAGCGCCCTGGCCTGCGGGGGCATCACCGAGTTGACCGTGCTGAGCACCTGCGACCGGCTCAGCGCCGCCGCCAGCCCGGGCAGCGCCGTGGCCGAGGTGAACGGCAGCGCCACCAGCCAGGCCACCACCAGCACCGCGAGGAACTGCAGCACCGAGCCGAGCGCGTTGTCGACCCCGGCGAGGCGCGGTGAGGTGATCCGGTCCCGCAGCTCGCGGCCCGCCCACATCCCGAAGGTCTCGCCGAAGGCGACCAGCAGGACCACGATGCCCACGCCGAAGGCCAGCCGGGCGACCGGGCTGTCCAGGGTGTCCAGCAGCAGCGGTGCGACCTTGAGGCCCACCACCGCTCCGACGAACACGCCCACGAAGGACAGCAGTGCGGTGACCAGACCGCTCCGAGCCCCGGAGACCGCGGCGAGCAGTGCCAGCAGCACCACCAGCAGGTCGACCCAGTTCACCCACTCACCCCTCGCACTGGACGATCAGTCGCACCACCGTCTCATGGTCGGACAACGGAACGGCTACGCCGGTCCGCCGGGGAGGCGTTCGCCACCTCCCGGAACGCCCTCAGGAACGTCCGAAGCCGAGGTCGTCGGCTTCCTCCGCCGCTCGCCACGCCTCGTCGAGTTCTCGCACGTCAGCGCGGTTCCAGCTGCGCGACCAGCCCGCCAGCTCCAGCAGTCCGGCCAGCAGCCCGCCGGTGAAGCCCCACACGAGCATCCCCGGAACGAGGAAAGCCGGCCCGGCCACGCCGCTGCTCAGCCGCACCCGCACCCGGTTCTCCGGGTCGGTGAGCCAGGAGATCGGCACGCTCGCCACCGCGGCGGTCTCGCCCGGGTCAACAGGCGCGACGTGCGAGGGCTCGGTCCAGTGCGCCAGCACCGGGGTGACCCGGAACCCGCTGTGCGGAACGTGCAGTTCCGGCAGGGTGGCGACCGGGCGGATGCCGTCCGTGCGCACCCCCACCTCCTCGACGGCCTCGCGCAGCGCGGCGTCCACCGGACCGCGATCGACATCGTCGAGCGCGCCGCCGGGGAAGGCGACCTGACCGGGGTGCGAGTTGAGGCCGTCGGCGCGGCGCAGCAGCAGCACCTCCGGGCCGTGCTCGCCCTCGCCGAGCAGGATCAGCACGGCTGCCGGCCGGGCGGAGGCGGGTGGCGGGTGGTTCGGCCAGCCGAAGTGCCCGGGGTCGAGGTCGGCGGTGCGCTTGACCAGCGTCCGCATCCACTCGGGCAGGTCGTCGGGATCGACCAGCGGTCCGTTCTCGCTCACTGGCCCCCCAGGGTCCGTTCGACGGCGGCCCGAACCTCGGCGGGAGATTCGAACGCGACCGGCGGGTCGATGCGCCGGACCTCGCCGGAGCCGGTCACCACGAAGCTGACCGGCAGCACGTTGGGGGCTCCCAGCGCGGCCCGGGCCCGGTTGTCGCCGTCATGCACGGTGGGGAAGTGAACGCCGAGCTCGCGCAGTAGGTCAAGACCTTCGCCCGCACCGCTGTCGACCTGCACGCCCAGCACCCGGATCGCACCGGGTTCGGTGCTGTAGGCCTGCAGCGCGGGCAGCTCGGTCCGGCACGGCACGCACCAGGTGGCCCAGAGGTTGATCAGCGTGGGCTCGCCGGAGACGGCTCCGGCCAGGTCAACGGGCTTGCCGTCGGCCAGGCACTGCGCGCTGACCCCCGCGAGCCCGGCGGGACCGCCCGTTCCGGTCGGGCAGGGCTGCAGCGCGGCGGCCGCGCGCTGCTGCGGATCGATCCGCTCCGCGGGCGGCGGGGCGGCGGCCGGTCCGCCCTGCTGCTGCTCGTGGTCGCGCGGCCAGAGCGCGACGGCGGCCAGGACGGCGAGCACCACGACGACGACGGTCCACTGGATCTCGGACCGGTAGGCACGCAGGTTCACGCCACCGGCTCCTTGGCCGCCTGCTTCTCCACCGTCTTGTCCGGCACCTCGTCGACGATGCCCGCGAGCTCCAGCAGCCGGGGCGTCTCCGGCCCCCTGACCAGCTTCGCGGCCTCGACGTGGTCGGTGGGCCCGGCGCCGTAGGCCGGGCAGTCCTTGGCCAGCAGGCAGGCGCCGCAGGCCGGTTTGCGGGAGTGGCAGACGCGCCGCCCGTGGAAGATCACCCGGTGGGAGAGCATCGTCCACTCCTTCCGGGGAATCAGCTCCCCGATGGCGTGCTCGACCTTCACCGGGTCCTCCAGCTCGGTCCAGCCCCACCGGCGGACCAACCGCCCGAAGTGGGTGTCCACGGTGATGCCCGGGACGTCGAAGGCGTTGCCGAGGATCACGTTGGCCGTCTTGCGCCCGATCCCGGGGAGCTTCACCAGCTCATCGAGCTTCGCGGGCACGTCGCCGCCGTGCCTGTCGACGAGCGCGGCGCCCAACCCCATCAGCGAGGAGGCCTTGTTCCGGTAGAAGCCGGTGGACCGGATCATCTCCTCCAGCTCGGTCCGGTCGGCTCCCGCGTAGTCCGCGGCGGTCGGGTAGCGGCGGAACAGCGCGGGCGTGACCTCGTTGACCCGCTTGTCGGTGCACTGCGCGGACAAGATCGTCGCGACCGCGAGCTCCAGGGGCGTGGTGAAGTCCAGCTCGCAGTGCGCGTCCGGATAGGCTTCGTTCAAGGCGCGCAGCATCCGCCTCGCTCGCCGGACGAGTCCCAGCCGGGTCTCCTCGCCCTTCCGAGATCGGGTCTTCCCCTGGTCAGGAGGGGTTCCAGCGGACTTGGCGCGGGTGTTTCGAGCAGGCTCCGACACCCCACCAGACTACGGAGGAGCCCTGACACGGACGGTGGCGGCACCGTCACCGAGCCCTGAGAACCGACCCCCGGTTGAACCGGCGTCGAAGGTATGAGCGAGGATTCACACCATGATGGCTGCCTGGTTCGTCATCGTAGTACCGCTCGTGATCATGTTCTTCACGCTCTTCATGGAGCGCGTGGAGGCCCGCCTGCGGCATGTGGCGGTGCAGGAGAACGAGGTGGAGGAGTTGCTGGAGAACGCTCGCCCGGACGAGGTGCGGGCGCTGTTCCGGCAAGGCATTGGACGTGCGCTGGAGCTGTTCCAGCTACGCAGGGTGGGACGCGCCGGTAGGCTACGTACCCGCCGTTCGCGCGACCAGTCTTAGAATCGCTGGTAGTGATCGGCGGCACACCGCCAGACGCGCTGACGCGGGTCCGGCACCACAGACAGCCGCCGCGTCTCAACATGGAGGGACGAGGTGGACGAGACCCTGGCCCGGGCCGGCATCTTCCAAGGCGTTGAGCCGGCTGCGGCGGAGGCACTGGCCCAATCGCTGGAACCGATCGAGTTCCCGCGCGGACACGTGATCTTCGCCGAGGGCGAGCCGGGTGACCGGCTCTACATCATTCAGTCCGGCAAGGTGAAGCTCGGACGCAAATCCCCGGACGGCAGGGAGAACCTGCTGGCGATCATGGGGCCGTCGGACATGTTCGGCGAGCTGTCCATCTTCGACCCGGGACCGCGGACCTCGACCGCGACGACGGTCACCGAGGTGCGCGCGCTGAGCATGGACCGAGGCGCTCTGCGGCAGTGGATCGCCACGCGTCCGGAGATCGCCGAACAGCTGCTGCGCGTGGTGGCCCGCCGCCTGCGCCGCACCAACGGCATGCTCGCGGACCTGATCTTCACCGACGTTCCGGGGCGCGTCGCCAAGGCGTTGCTGCAGCTCGCGCAGCGCTTCGGCAGCCAGGAAGCGGGCCTGCTGCGGGTCACCCACGACCTCACGCAGGAAGAGATCGCGCAGTACGTCGGCGCCTCGCGGGAGACCGTGAACAAGGCGCTCGCCGACTTCGCGCACCGCGGCTGGCTGCGTCTCGAGGGCAAGAGCGTCCTGATCCTGGATCCGGAGCGCTTGGCCCGCCGCGCTCGCTGAGCGACGACGCAGCGCACACAACGCGAACGTGACGCGCGTCGGCCGAAGAGTCCGGGGCTCCTTCCCGGGTTCTTCAGCCGACGCGCGTCTCTTCGCGTCCGCGCCACCTCTGCGGATTCCGGGAAAACTCTTCCGGTTCGAACACGCAACCGAGGCCGAGTCGTCTGCGTCACATCACGAGACGCAGACGAAAGGGGTCTCCGGATGGATTCCAACATCGTGATCGCCGTGGTGGCGATCGCCCTGGTACTGCTGTTCGTGACGACGGTGCGCACGGCGATGGCGAGCTCGAACCGCATCGACGGCCGTCGGCGGAGGGCGTCGAGCGGCGCTTTCGTGGGCACGGCGGGCAGCAGCGACAGCGGTTTCAGCGATGGCGGCGGTTTCAGCGACGGCGGCGGTTTCAGCGACGGCGGCTTCGGCGGGAGCGACGGCGGCGGCTGCGGGGGCGGCGACGGCGGAGGCGGCGGGGGCTGCTGATCAGCGCGGTCGCCGGGCGACAGCGGAATTGCGAAGGGACTGGGCGCCACCCCCGACGTGGCGCTCCAGTCCCTTCACTTTCGCGTGGTTCGTCCCCCGACGACTAACCACGCTCCCCCGGCCCTCCGGTGCTTCGGCCCCGAATTCCTCGGCACCGGAGGCGGCTGCGTGCACTTGCCTCGCTGTGTGCAGTTGCCTCTCCACGAAGATGCTGGAAGTGCGTGCTCTCCAGCAACCCCCTTTCACCAACCAAGACGTGCGCGCCGAGGGCTCGGTTGCACACATCACCCGTTCTGAGTAAGCAACCTCACTCCGGTCGTTCCGCTCGAACCGGAAACTCGTTGGTACCGCCGTACCATTTTCGGCATACTGGAACGCGTGTCCCAATCCATGTCGCTGAACGACTACCGCACGGCTCTGACCACTCCCGGCGCCCGCGCCCCCGTCGTCACCTCGCTGCTGGGCAGGCTGCCCATCGCGATGATCGGCATGGCGCTGCTGCTGTACGTGCAGCGGGAGAGCTCGTCGTTCGCGATCGCGGGCACCGTGTCTGCCGCCGAGCTGATCGGCGTGGCGATGGGGTCGGTCGTGCAGGGCAGGATCGTGGACCGCACCGGCCCGTCGAAGCCGCTGTACATCACGTCCGCCCTGTTCACGGGCTCGGTGGTGGCGACGCTGCTGGCGATCGAGCTGGGTGCCCCGACGCCGCTGGTGGTGCTCGGCGCGTTCGCGATGGGACTGCTGCAGCCGAACATCGGTTCGGCCTCGCGCGCGCTGTGGGGACACCTGCTGCCGCCGGGACGGGTGCGCGAGGCGGCGTTCTCCTACGAGGCGATCAGCCTGGAGGTCTTCTTCATCCTCGGGCCGGGACTGGCGGGCCTGCTGGTGGCGACTCCGTGGGCGGGAACCGGTGTCGTGGCCGGCGCGGTGTGCATGGTGCTGGGCAGCGTCGGCTTCGCCGCGACGCGCGCCGCCCGCACGCAGCGCCCGGAGCCGTCGGAGCACGCGGGAGCGCTGCTGGGCGCGATCGCGGCCCCGGGCATGCGCACGGTGGCGCTGGCGGCGCTGGGCTTCGGCGTGGTGATCGGCTTCATCGAGGTCGCGGTCCCGGCGGCAGCGGTGGAGGCGGGGCAGCCGACGATGGGCGGCCTGCTGATGAGCCTGGCCTCGGTCAGCTCGGTCGCGGTCGGCGTGGTCTACGGCGTGCACCCGTGGCCGCGCCCGATGTACCTGCGGCTACCGGCCCTGCTGCTCGGCTTCGCGGGCCTGGTCGCCCTGCTCGCGCTGCCGACGACGCTGCTGGGCCTGGCTCTGATGCTGCTGCTGGCGGGCTGCCTGATCACCCCGCAGTCCACGGCCCACTCGGTCGCGGTCGAGTTCGCCGCCCCGCCCGGCACCGCAGCGGAGGCGTTCGGCTGGGTGGTCACCTCGGTGACCCTGGGCTCGGCGATCGGCCAGTCCACCAGCGGCCAGCTCGTCGAACTGGCGGGCCCGCCCACGGCCTTCCTCGTCGCCGGCGCCACCGGCGCCGCCCTGGCCGCCCTCCTCTACCTCCGCCGGAACACCCTCCTCCCCCACCGCACGAACCTCTCCCTCGCCGGAACCTGAGAACCTCCGAGTTCCGACCGCGGAGCGCTGCAGGGGGCAGTTTTAGCCCAAACTGTCCGGACAAAAAGGACACCAACCCCGGACAATTCTGGCAAAAACTGTCCCCACGCGAGGAACCCGCCGCCCCGACGGCTGCCGGCTGCCGGCTGAACGCGTATCAGCCGAGGTGTGGTGCGGCGTCACCGCGGAGGCCATGCTCGATGCGGAGTCGGTTCGCGCGACCGATGTTGAGCGCGGGAAGGCCTGTCGAACGAACCCAGTGAACTTCGCTGCTCTCGCTGCTCTCGCGCAATGAGCCGCCCACGGGTCGCGCTCGGAAGCAGAGGGAGAACTCCTGCCGGACTTCACCGTCGTCGTAGGCGATGACGTGACCGGGATCGGAGTAGACGCCCACCAGACCGACGACTTCGATCTCGATGCCCGTCTCCTCGAACGTCTCCCGCACGGCGGCATCAGCCACCGTCTCGCCGATCTCCTGCGCTCCGCCCGGGATCGCGTACTCGTCGTTGTCCGTCCGCCGGATCATCAGCACCCGCCCGCGTTCGTCCTGCACGAACGCGGAGACGGCGACAACGATGCTGTTCGCAGCAGGAGCACCAGGATCGTCGTAGTGGTCGCGCTTCGGCACGTCAGCGTTCCTACCACTTCGGGGGCTTGGCCGTGTCCCATACGGCCCCGAAGCTCTCCGCGTAGGTCTCGAACAGGGAACCGGCGGACAATCGACGAAGGTGCATGGTCGGCGCGTGCGGAGCTTGGAACCCGTACACGTGCTGATTGACGATCATCTCGTCGTCGTACCGGTAGATCGAGTTGTAGAGCGTCGTGCCGTGACACCGGATCTCGATGCCGTCGACCTCGGAAACCGGCTTGAAGAAGGCGAGCGTGTGGCGGATCTTCGCGGCGATCGTGGCCTTGCCGATGTTCTCCTCGGCGCTGCGCCGAGCGACCGCGCTGCTGGCAGGATCCCCGAAGAGAAGCCGAATCCTCACACCGGACTCCGCCTTGTCCGCGAGCGTCCGCAGGATCGAACGGTCCTCCGTCAGGAACATCCCGACGTAAACCAGGACCTCGACCTCGCTGGCGGCTCGATCCAGGAGCTCCGTCCACAGACCGCGCGGAACTGCATGACGATGCGGGTACACCTTGACGATTTCCGAGGCACTCACCTCGGCAGTGCCAAGCTCGTTCTCGACCTCCGGCCACAGGTAGCTCTCGGATTCCCGGAGCATCGCGGCGACCGCGTGGCGATGGCGGCGATACGGCGACCGACCCTGCGAGATCCAGCGCTCGACCGTCTTGGCATCGACCGCGACCCGCTCCGCGACCCGTGCAGGTGTGAGCCCGTTGCGGAACAGCGCGTCGCGGAGGCGCTCGTTGGCCACCAAATCCTCCAGGAGGGACGTCTCGGGACGACTTTGACCCTAGTTAAGACGTCCCCAGATGTCCCGCCACGCGGTGCTCGTGTCCGCGAATCTCATCGATATTGCTGGTGATCGTCCGACCAGGGGAGGTTCACATGTCACATGATCTGCTGATCGCCATCGCGTTTCTGACGTGGTCCGTCTTCTACGGAACGACCTTCGTGATCTGGCTTCACCACAGCAAGAACCGCAGACCCCGCCGTCCGACGCGACGCTCGCCCTTTCCCCCGGCGCGCGACGGCTGCCCCGCGGGGCCGGAACCGGCTACTCCTCCGCCCGGCCCCGCACGACCTCGCAAGGTGGTCCGAGGATGACCGACAACAAAACCCTGGCCGTCCTGCTCCGCGGCATGGAATGGGATCTCGACGCTGCGGCCTTCGAAGCGGGAGGAGGACGCCTCACTCAAGTCCAGCGGGATCTGCTCGCGGATCGGCTCACGTTCCTCGCGGACCTGCTTCGTGGTTCAGCCTCAGATGCTGCCGCTCACAGCGTGCGCTGTTCTTCGAGGTAGGTGAGTTGGGCTTGGACCGTGAGGTCCGCTGCCGGCCAGACCGCGGGGTCGACGTCCGCGTAGACGAGTTCTACGACCTGGCGGGGAGTGGGGTCGGGACCGAGGTCGGTGAGGGCTTGGCGGACTTGGGCGAGGCGTTGCTGCCGGTGGTCGAGGTAGTGCTCGGCGATGGCGCGGGCGTCGTCGAGTTCCGGGCCGTGGCCGGGCAGAGCCCGGACTCCCGGGGGCAGGGCGGCGATCTTGCGCAGCGAGTCCAGGTAGGAGCCCAGGTGGCCGTCCGGGTGGGCGACGACCGTCGTGCCCCGGCCCAGGATGCTGTCGCCGGTGAACACCGCCGGTTCGTCGTGCTCGGCGACGAAGCAGACCGAGTCGGCCGTGTGGCCCGCCGTGGTCATCACCCGCAGCTCCACGCCCGCCGCGGTGATCGGTTCGCCGTCGACGAGCGGTTCCGCGTCGCGGCACAGCTTCGGGTCCAGCGCGCGCACCGGGGCCCCGGTGCGCTGCACGAACTCCGCCACGCCCGCCGTGTGGTCCTCGTGGTGGTGGGTGAGCAGCACCAGCCCGACCGGGCCGTGCTCGGCGACCAGACCGAGGTGCTCGACGTCGTCCGGGCCCGGGTCGACGACCACGCACTCGCGGGAACCCGGCTCGCGCAGCACCCACGTGTTGGTGCCGTCGAGCGTCATCGGGTTCGGGTTGCGGGCCAGCAGCACGGACGCGTACGAGGTGACCGGGCGGAGCTCGCCGTAGGCGGGGTGCTGCATCAGGCCTCCTCGAATCCCGGCTCGCCCGGCAGCACCGCGTGCCAGCGGCCGTCGCGCTCGATCAACTTCGGCATGACCTTGGTGAGCGTCCGGTCCGCCGTCAGCGCCGCGTCCAGCGCGTCGAAACCGCCGAGCTCGGTCAGCGTCACCTCGGTCGGCGGCAGCAGGTGGCAGCGGCCCTCGCGGAAGTCGGTCAGCGCCTGCTCGGGCGTCGCCCAGTAGGCCTCGGCGGCCTCCGTCGTGACCGCGTCGGCGCGCTGCCCGTCCGGCATCGCGGCCAGGAAGAAGCGGGTGTCGTAGCGCCGCGGCTCCTGCTCCGGGGTCAGCCAGTTCGCCCACGGGCGCAGAAGATCGGCGCGCAGCACCAGGCCCTCCTCCGCGAGGAAGCCCGCGAGCGAGACGTCCCTGGTCACCAAGGCGTGCCGGGCCTGCGAGTAGCCGCCGGTGTCCTCCACGACCGTCGTCGCATCGGGCCCGGCCAGCAGCACCCCGGACTCCTCGAAGGTCTCCCGGACCGCCGCGCACACCAGCGCGCGAGCCACCTCCGGGGTGCAGCCGAAGCGCTGCGCCCACCACTCGGGACCCGGGCCGCTCCAGGCGACCGAGGCGTCCGCGTCCCGCGGGTCGACGCCGCCACCCGGGAACACCGTCATGCCCCCGGCGAAAGCCATGCCCTTCACCCTGCGCTGCAGGAACACCTCGGGCCCCGCAGGACCGTCGCGCAGCAGCATCACCGTGGCCGCGTCCTTCGGGCGCACGGGCTCCTCCGGCCGGTCCTCGGGCACGAATCCCGTTGGCAGCGAACGATCCATGCCCGCCACCCTATGTCGGCGACCGGCCGGGGAACACCGCCCGGAAACGATCAGCGCTGCTGCTGCGGGGCGTAGGCCTGCTGCTGGTTGGCCGCTATCGGCGGGAAACCCCCGGTGCCGCCCGGCATCGTCGAGGTCCGGCCGTCCTCTCCCTGGCGCTTGCCCGGACCGTCCTGCTCGCGGTGCGCGAGCTCCTCGTGCAGCTTGCGCAGCAGGTTGCGCTCCCGGTCGGTCAGCTTCGCGTCGACCGCGGCCGGGACGCGCATCATCACACCCGTCTGCTCGGCCGCTGTCTCGGGTTGTGCGTCCTCGGGTGATTCACCGGGAAACTCGTGCTGCGGCTCGGCCACAGCGTGCGACACCCCCTCCGGCCGGGACTCCTCCACCGGGGCCGGCGGTGCCGGCGGCGGGGACGGGGGCTCCTCGGGCTGGCGGTGCTCGGCGACCTGCCGGGCTTCCTGCCGCGCTTCCTGTCGGGTCTCCTGCCGGGGCTCGGCCACCTGTCTCGGCTCCACGACCTGCTCCGGCCGTGGCACTACAGGGGGAGCCGTCCTCTCCGCGGGCGCGATGTCCAACCGCACCCGCCGGGCCGTCGACAGCGCGTCGCGGTGGTACTCGGGCAGGTCGGCGCCGGTGGCGAAGACGTCCACCGCGTAGCGCAGCCCGGCCCGGCGCAGCGCCGAGATCAGCTGGTAGGCGACCGCCGGACCGGACCCGTCCGGGCCGACCTCGGCCAGCAGCACGCCCTGCGGCACCGCGCCGTAGCTGGTGCCCGCGGGCGTCGTGCGGTTGGTGACCCACAGGCCGCGCAGCCCCGTCAGACGCCCGCCGACCTGCTTGAGCGCCAGCTCCAGGTCCGAGTCGTCGGAATCGGGGGCGTTGAACTTGTGGTGCTCCGGCAGCAGCGAATCGACCACGGCCAGCCGGTCCGCCAGCTGAGGCTGGGAGCGCGTCTCCTCCAGCACCCGGCGCAGGTGGTACTGCTCGGCGGCGGTCACCTCGATCCGCCCGGCCAGCAGGCACCCCGCGAGGTATTCGGCTCCGGCGTCGGGCTGCCCGACGCCCAGCAGCTCGCGGGCGCCGTCGATGCCGTCGTCATCGACGCGCCCGGTCATGGCCAGCAAGAGGCCGTGCAGCCGGTCGACCGGTCCGGCGGCCTCTGCAACGTCCACCACGAATGCCTCCTCTAACTGCCGACCGCTCAGCCGCGGCGACCGGCGAACTCTTCAGCTCCCGAGCACACCAGCGCCGATTCCTCGATCGCCATCCGGTGGTACGGGGTGGGTTCCAGGTCCTTGGGGACGACCTCGACGCACGGAGCGGAGTCGCCCAGGGCGCGCAGCACCCGCTGGATCTCCCCGGTCAGCTCGACCTGGTCGCTCGACGCCGACACCAGCACGACGAGCTTCGCCGGGCCCGAGTCGCGGCGCCGCCAGGTGTTGCGCACCTCGCGCACGCCAGGGCGGCCGCGCAGCGTCGCGCCGAGCACCAGCACCGCGGAGTCGCCGACGTTCGCGGCCGGGGACTCGGTGGTGAACGAGTAGTGCGGGGTGGTGTCGACGACCGCGGGCAGCACCGCGTTGACCATCGCCGGGTCCGCGCCCAGCGGCAGCAGCGCGTCCGCGAGCAGCCGGTGCTCGTCGTCGTCGAGCGCGATGCGCTCGCGGACCAGCGTGCCGGGCAGCAGTCTCGCGACGACCTCGGCGGCACCACCGGCCAGCCAGTCCCGGTATCGCCACAGGTGCCGATCGGGCAACCTGCCGGCCAACCGAAGCAACAGTTCGTGGCACAGCAGATCGGTTTCACGCACTGCCACGGCGCCCCTCCATGCGTAGTACTCCGCGTTCCGGGCCCAGCCCGCCGCTCCCCCGACGCAGCTGCACCCTTCCAGGTGAACTTTGGTGCTACTGACCGGGTCGAACAAGCTCCTGAACGACCCAAACGCAACGCGTTGGAATCAACATCCCCCATCTGAGGTACGCCAGAACAGGTGTCGTCAGACCGAGGATGATCGCAGCGTACTGGTCGTAGTTGATCGAGGGACCCCCACCGCCGAAAAAATCACCGCTTCTTCCTCCGGTGACCACGCCGCGATCACGCAACGAGAACGCGGCGTCACCCCGCGTGGGGAGACGCCGCGCACCAGGTCCGAAATGCCGAGATCACTCCACCTCGACGACCAGCTCCACCTCGACCGGCACACCCAGCGGGAGCTCCGCGACGCCCACCGCCGAGCGAGCGTGCTGCCCCGCCTCGCCGAAGACCTCGCCGAGCAGCTCCGACGCACCGTTGACCACACCGGGCTGACCGGTGAAGCCCTCCGCCGACGCCACGAAGCCGACCACCTTCACGACCCGGACGATCGAGTCCAGGCCGACCAGCGAGTCCACCGCGGCCAGCGCGTTCAGCGCGCAGATCCGGGCGTACTGCTGCGCCTCCTCGGCGCTGACCTCCGCACCGACCTTGCCCAGGCCCGCGGGCGAACCCGCCACCATCGGGATCTGGCCGGCCGTGAACACCAGCGAACCGGTGCGCACCGCGGGCACGTAGGCCGCCACCGGGGTGACCACCTCGGGCAGCGGGATGCCCAGCTCCGCCAGGCGATCCGTCCACCGACCCATGTCAGGCCTCCTTCGGCCGCTTCAAGTAGGCCACCATCTGCTCACCGGTCGGACCCGGCAGCACGGCGACGAGCTCCCAGCCGTCCTCGCCCCACTGGTCGAGGATCTGCTTGGTCGCGTGGCTCAACAACGGCACGGTGGCGTACTCCCACTTCTGCATGGTGGGGAGCCTAATTGCTCCGGTGGTCGTCGTCGTGGGTGGCGGGTGCCTCCGTCGCGGGACGACCGCGATCACAAGTGCGCAGACATTTCCGGAAACGGGGACTTACGCTGATCGCGTGACCTCATGGGACGGGGAGCTCAACCAGGCGCGGTTGCACGTGGTCAGCGGCAAGGGCGGGACCGGCAAGACGACGGTCGCCGCCGCGCTCGCGCTGGCCCTGGCCACCGGGGGCAAGAAGGTGCTGCTCATCGAGGTCGAGGGGCGGCAGGGGATCGCCCAGCTCTTCGACAGCGCGCCGCTGCCCTACTCCGAGGAGTGGATCGCCGCGGCGCCGGGCGGAGGGGAGCTGCGAGCGCTGGCCATCGACGCCGAGCCCGCGCTGCTCGAATACCTGTCGATGTTCTACAACCTCGGCTTCGCCGGGCGGACCCTGCGCAAGATGGGCGCCATCGAGTTCGCCACCACGCTCGCGCCAGGGCTCCGGGACGTGCTGTTCACCGGCAAGATCAAGGAGTGCGTCGGCCGCACCGACGAGCGCGGCCGCCACGTCTACGACGCCGTCGTCGTCGACGCCCCGCCCACCGGCCGAGTCGTGAAGTTCCTCGACGTCACCCGCGCGATGGCCGACCTCGCCAAGGTCGGGCCGATCCGCGACCACAGCGACGGCGTCGTGCGCCTGGTGCACTCCAGCGACACCGTCGTCCACCTCGTCACGCTCCTCGAAGAGCTCCCGGTCCGCGAAACCCTCGAAGCCGTCGAAGAGCTCGACGCCGCCGACCTGCGCCCCGGCGCCGTCGTGCTCAACCGCGTCCGGCCCGGGCGGCTGCCCGCGCGCTCCGTCGCCTCCGCCGCCGACGGCCGCGTCGACGCCGACCGGGTGCGCACCGGCCTCGAATCCGCTGGTCTGACCGTCGACGACAGCACGCTCGACGGGCTCCTCCACGAAACCGTCGAGCACGCCATCAGGCACCGGGCCGAGGACGCCGCCCGCGACCAGCTCGCCGCCACCGACCTGCCGGCCGTGTCGCTGCCCGACCTCACCGCCGGCATCGACGTCGCCGAGCTCTACGAGCTCGCCGAGATCTTCACCGAACACGGCATCCGGAGCCCCCGATGAGCGAACCGCAGCGGCCCGCGCAGGTCGACGTCGACGCGCTGCTGGACGACCCCGACACGCACGTCGTCGTCTGCTGCGGCTCCGGCGGCGTCGGCAAGACCACGACCGCCGCCGCGCTCGCCCTGCGAGCCGCCGAACGCGGCCGCAAGACCGTCGTGCTCACCATCGATCCCGCCCGGCGGCTCGCCCAGGCCCTGGGCCTGCGGGAACTCGGCAACACGCCCAAGCAGGTGCGGCTGGAGGGCTTCGAACCCGCGGGCGACCTGAACGCGATGATGCTGGACATGCGCCGCACCTTCGACGACATGGTGCAGATGCACGCCGGCCCCGAACGGGCCGAGCAGATCCTGAACAACCCCTTCTACCAGACCATCTCGACCTCGTTCTCCGGAACGCAGGAGTACATGGCGATGGAGAAGCTGGGGCAGCTCGCGGCCTCCGGCGAGTGGGACCTCATCGTCGTCGACACCCCGCCCAGCCGTTCCGCGCTCGACTTCCTCGACGCGCCGCAGCGGCTGTCGACCGTGCTGGACGGGCGGCTGATCAAGATGCTGTCCTCTCCCGCGCGCGCGGGCGGGCGCGGGCTGCGCAAGATCGTCGGGGCCTCGTTCGGGATGTTCGCCAAGGCGGTGTCCACGATCATCGGCGGCCAGCTGCTCAACGACGCGGCGAACTTCGTGCAGGCCTTCGACTCCACCTTCGGCGGGTTCCGACAGCGCGCCGAGCAGACCTACCGGCTGCTGCGCTCGCCCGGGACGGCGTTCCTGGTGGTCGCCGCACCCGAACCGGACGCGCTCCGGGAGGCCTCCTACTTCGTGGAGCGGCTCGCCGGGGAGTCGATGCCGCTGGTCGGCCTGGTCGCCAACCGGACCCACCCGGTCGTCGCCGACCTGCCCGGCACGCGGGCAGCGGCCGTGGCGGAAGAGCTCGAAGAAGCGGGATCGTCCCCGCTGGCGGCAGCGGTGCTGCGGGTGCACGCGGACCGGGTCGCGATCGCAGAGCGGGAGAAGCGGATGCTCGCGCGGTTCACCCGAGCGCACCCGGACGTGTCACTCGTCGGGGTGGCGGCGTTGCCATCGGATGTGCACGACCTGTCCGGGTTGCGGGAGATCGGCAGGCGGCTCGCCGGCGAATGATCAGATGAATCAGGCCGGGCATAAACGTTTTCACGCTCACGCCCGGCCTGATCTTTTCTCGGGGATCAGCTCACCTGGAACTCGGTGATATCGGTGTAATCCTGACGCGCTGCCTCAAGCAATTCGCGCCAGTTACGAACATCCGGACGACGCCGAAGCAGCGCCCGCCGTTCGCGTTCGGTCATTCCACCCCAGACACCGAATTCGATCTTGTTGTCGAGCGCCTCGCTGAGGCACTCCGTCCGCACTGGGCAGCCAAAACAAACCATTCGCGCTTTGCGCTGCTCAGCCCCGCGGACGAACAATTGATCCGGGTTCTGGTCTCGACATGCGGCGTTAACCCGCCAGTCCCCCTGCTCGAACATAGAGTTCCCCCAGCTCCTCACTGGATCGTCGGCGACTGTATTTCGTCCGGAGCCCCCCGGCACCGGATGCCGCGGTTCGGGTCGTCGGGAGTCGAACCGCAACAGTGCTGTCGCTGGACGTAGACGGACTGTAGAGCCCAGCGGTTCCACAACCAACCGACGGTTGTCGTCCCGTTATCTTTCACACTCACTACATCGGGCGGACTTCAGCCGTGACACTCCGTCACGGCGCGTGTGCGTTTTACTCTGGCGGAGTGCGTGCCCGAGACGGCTTGTTGAAGCTTTTCGGTCTGTGTGTGCTGGCCGGCGTGCTGGTCGCGGGATTGCTCTTCCCGGCTGCGGGATCACTCGGAGTGGTCTCCAACCGCGCCGGAGACGCGGTCAACAGCATTTCCACGGACATGATGACCAAGGAACCGCCACTTGTGACTACGGTCACAGACAGGGATGGGAGGCCGATCGCCTACCTGTTCAACCAGGACCGGACCCCGGCCGCCCCCGACCAGATCGCCGACACCATGAAGGCGGCGATCGTGGCCATCGAGGACCGGCGGTTCTTCGACCACCAGGGCGTGGACTGGGCCGGGACCATGCGCGCCGCCGTGACGAACCAGATGTCCGGCGAGATCGCGCAGGGCGGTTCCACCCTCACCCAGCAGTACGTGAAGAACTACCTGGTGCACGTCGTCGCCGCCGACGACCCGGTCAAGCAGGCCAAGGCGATCGAGCAGACCCCGGGCCGCAAGCTGCGGGAGATCCGCATCGCGCTGCAGGTGGAGAAGCAGCTCGGCAAGGAGCAGATCCTCACCCGCTACCTCAACGTCGTGCCCTACGGCAACCAGGCCTACGGCATCAGCGCCGCCGCGCGGACCTACTTCGGCACCACGCCGGACCGGCTCACCATCGCCCAGGCCGCGCTGCTGGCGGGCATGGTCAACAGCCCCAGCGCGCTCAACCCGGAGAGCAACCCGCAGGAAGCGCTGGACCGCCGCAACCTGGTGATCAAGGCGATGGAGGACCAGCGCCGGATCACCCCGGAGGCCGCGGCCGAGGCGCGCAACGCGCCGCTCGGGCTGGTCTCGCCGTTGCAGAACATCCCCAACGGCTGCGTCGGCGCGGGCCCGGCCGACGGGTTCTTCTGCCGCTACGTCATCGACTACCTGGAGCGCGCCGGGTTCACCGAGGAGCAGCTCAAGACCGGCGGCTACACGATCCGCACCTCGATGGACAAGCGCGCCACGGACGCCGCCAAGGCCGCCGCCGAGCGCGGCGTGCCGAAGACGACCAAGGGCATCGCGAACGTCATGAGCGTCGTCGAACCCGGCAAGGACAAGCACCGGGTGCGCGCGCTGGTCGCCAACCGCGACTTCGGCATCGACGCCTCGAAGGGGCAGACGTCGTACGCGCTGCCCAGCGGGATCGTGAAGTTCGGCGCCGGGTCGATCTACAAGGTGTTCACCGCCGCGGCGGCGCTGGAGAAGGGGATGGGGATCTACAACACGATCCAGTCGCCCGGCTCCTACACCTCGCAGGTCTACAAGAACGGTTCCCGGCCCTACACGGTCGGCAACGCCGAGGGCGTCGCGGCGGGTCCGCGCTCGCTGCAGATGGCGCTGGCGACCTCGCCGAACACCGCGTTCGTGGCGTTGCAGGAGCGGGTCGGGCTGAACCCGACGGTGGACATGGCGGTCCGGCTGGGGATGCGGCAGACGCTGCTGCACAACACCTCCAGCGGCAACCCCGTCACGCCCAACGGCTCGGGCGGCCTGTCCCAGGCCGAGGACGTGAAGCAGAAGAACATCGGCGCGTTCACGCTCGGCTTCGCGCCGACGAGTCCGCTGGAGCTGAGCAACGTCGGCGCGACGATCATGAGCGGCGGCACGTGGTGCCCGCCGACGCCGATCGAGCAGATCCAGGACCGCAACGGCAACCCGGTGTCGATCACCGAGGACCCGTGCGAGCAGGCCGTGGACGAGCCGCTGGCCAACGCGATGGCCGTCGGCATGAGCAAGGACGACACCGGCGGCGGCACGGCGGCGGCCGCGGCCAGCGGCGCGGGCTGGAGCCGTCCGGTGGCGTCCAAGACCGGTACCACCGAGGCGCACCAGTCGGCCGGGTTCCTCGGTGCGACCCCGCAGTTCGCCGGTTCGGTGCTGACCTTCAGCGACGGCACGTCGCCGCAGGGCATCTGCGACACCGATCCGCCCCGGCTGTGCGGGGCCAACGGCGGCAACATCTACGGCGGCAAGGTCCCCGCGCGGACCTGGTTCGACGCGATGAACGTGATCCACCAGGGCCTGCCGGTGGCACCGCTGCCCCCGACCACCGACCGGTACGAGAACGGCGGCAACGAGTTCCAGGTGCCCAACGTCGTCGGCCTGACCAACGACAAGGCCAAGGAAACGCTGGAGAAGGCCGGTTACAAGGTCACCGAGCGATCGGTGAACAGCCAGCGCAAGCGGGGCACGGTCACCAGTCAGACGCCGCGCGGCTTCGCGCTGCCCGGCGAGACGGTGACGCTGTCGGTGAGCACCGGGTACGTGCCCACGCCGTCGACGCAGCGGCCACCGCCGACGGCACCGCCGCCCGCCGCCGGACCACCACCGGCACCACCCGCGCCACCGGGCGTCCCGCCGGGGCAGCAGCCGGGCGGTCCGCCGGGGCAGTGACCGGTTGACCGGGCCGTTCGGGTGCTTCCTAGACTCGCCTTCGTGACGAGAGCGCAGGCGAGCACCCGACGTGCCCGGTCCCGCTACCGCCTGGTGGAGGTGCGGTCGACCGAGCGGATCACGCCGCGCGTGGTGCGGATCGTCCTCGGCGGGGACGAGTTCGGCGACTTCGTCAGCAACGGCAGCGACCAGCGGATCAAGCTGTGCCTGCCGCAGCCGGGCAAGCCGATGCCGCTGGGCCGCACCCGCGAGGAGGTCTTCGCCCTCCCCCGCGACGAGCAGCCGCGGCAGCGCACCTACACGGTCCGCTGGTTCGACGCGCAGCGCCGGGAGCTGGCGATCGACTTCGTGGTCCACGACCACGACGGCCCGGGCAGCGAGTGGGCCGCAGCGGCGGCCCCCGGCGATCAGATCGTCACCGTGGGCCCGAGCATGGCCTACCAGCCGCCGATCACCGCCGACCCGCTGGTGCTGATCGGCGACGAGACGGCGCTGCCGGCGATCGCCGCGATCGTCGAGGAGCTGCCGGAGCAGGCCCGGGTGACGGTGTTCGCGGAGATCGCCGACGCCGACGAGCGGCTGGAGATCGACTCGGCCGCCCAGGTCACCTGGCACTGGCTGCAGCGCGACGGCGTCCCGGCCGGGCAGAGCGACCTGCTCCTGGAGGCGCTGCGCGGCGCCGAGCTCGGACCGGATCCGCACGTGTGGATCGGCGCCGAGGCGGACGCGGTCCACCACCTGCGCGAGCACTGCCAGCGCGAGCTCGGCCTGGACCGCCGCCACCTCTACGCCCTCGCCTACTGGCGCCGGGACGCGCCCGAGGGCTGAGCCCGCTCCGGGGCCGGGTCAGCCCTGGACCCGGGTCAGCCCTGGAGTTGGGCTTTGACCTGGCCCGCGACCTTGCCGCCTTCGGCGCGGCCGGCGACCTTGGCGTTGGCGGCCTTCATGACCTGGCCCATCTGCTTCATGCCCGGGCGCTCGCCCAGCTCGGCCTCGACCTCGGCGATGGCCTCGGTGACCAGCGCGGACAGCTCGTCGTCGGAGAGCTGCTGGGGCAGGTAGCGGCGCAGGATCTCGGCCTCGGACGCCTCGGCGTCGGCCTGCTCGGCCCGGCCGGCGGAGCGGAACGCCTCGGCTGCCTCGTCGCGCTTCTTGGCCTCCTTGCCCAGCACCTTGAGCACCTCCTCGTCGGAGAGCTCCCGCTGCTGCTTGCCGGACACCTCCTCCTTGCCGACAGCGGCCAGCGCCATGCGCAGGACTCCGGTGACGGCGGTGTCGCGTTGCTTCATCGCGGCGGACAGGTCCGCCCGCAGCTTTTCCTTGAGCTCGGCCATGCGTCGATTATCGCGCCAGGCACGCGGGCGCCGGGCCACCGACCCCGCCCGAGACGTAGGCTTGCGAGGGTGAACAAGTTCGGGCGGATTCTGCTCAGCGCGGGCGCGGTCGGCGCCGCGACGCTCACCTACTCGGCGGCCATCGAACGACGGCACTGGACGTTGCGGCAGGCGACGGTTCCGGTCCTGGCCGAGGGCACACCCCCGATTCGGGTGCTGCACATCTCCGACCTGCACATGACGCCGAACCAGCGGTCGAAGCAGCGCTGGGTCGCCGAGCTCGCCGACCTCGACCCGGATTTCGTGGTCAACACCGGCGACAACCTGGCGCACCCGCAGGCGGTGCCGGCGGCGCTGCGCGCGATGGGGTCGCTGCTGGACAAGCCGGGCGTGTTCATCTTCGGCAGCAACGACTACTACGGCCCGAAGCCGAAGAACCCGGCCCGCTACCTGCTGCCGTCGGCGAAGACCAAGCGCGTCCACGGCGAGTCGCTGCCGTGGCGGGACCTGCGCGCGGCGATGACCGAGCGCGGCTGGCTCGACGCCACCCACCGCCACCACGACATCGACGTCAAGGGCACCAAGATCCACGTCGCTGGCCTGGACGACCCGCACCTGCACCTGGACCGCTACGAGGAGATCGCGGGCCGTCCCCCGGCCGACGCGGGCCTGAAGCTGGGCGTCACGCACTCCCCCGAGCCGCGCGTGCTGGACTGCTTCGCCGAGGACGGCTACGACCTGGTGATGGCCGGGCACACGCACGGCGGCCAGCTGCGCGTCCCGGGCTACGGCGCGCTGACGACGAACTGCGACCTGGACCGCTCCCGCGCCCGCGGCGCCTCCACGTGGGGCGAGCGGATGCACCTGCACGTCTCGGCGGGCCTCGGCACCTCGCCCTACGCCCCGGTCCGCTTCGCGTGCCCGCCGGAGGCCACGCTGCTGACCTTGCTGCCGAGGACCGAAAACCCGGCCTCCACCAGCGAAAACGCGGAAACCAGGACCCCTTGGGGAGCCGGAGAAGGCATCCGCTAAGCTATATCCAGCGCTGAGGCGAGCACCCGAGATGCCTCAGAGCTGGAGATCGGGGTGTGGCGCAGCTTGGGAGCGCGCTTCGTTCGGGTCGAAGAGGTCGTGGGTTCAAATCCCGCCACCCCGACAAGGCAAAGGGCCTGGTCAGGACTCCGCGAGGAGTTCAGACCAGGCCCTTTTCCCATGCTCGGATGCGCCGCTGGGAAAATAGGGAGACGGTCTTGGTCGTCGCTCTCCCACAACCTTCGTCGCCTCGGCCAGCGGGGAGACCGCGCATACAACGCGGTACACCTCCCGTTCCGCCGCGCCGGGCTCAGCACCATTCCCGTCGTCCGGCACCCACGGCCTTATGCGCGACTAATTCGCGCCCCGAATCAACCACGAACCACCCCCAGGCCGGGCGGGCTGCTGGCACGGTGTTGACCGTGAAAACGCCACGCCGCCCCAAGGCCGGACCGGGCGACCGACAACGCCGGAATCCGGCCCGCCCGACCGGCCCGGGTCTGCGCCGCCCCAGCGGCACTCGCCCGGTTGGCCGACGCCTCGCGCAAGCCGGCCGGAAGGATCTGACCCAGCTGCTGACCCTGGGCGCGGTCCTGGTCAGCCTCGTGTTCGCCATTCCTCAGGCCATCAACGCGCAAGCCGAACTGGAGGCCACCCGAGCCCAGAACGAGACCGACCGGCAGGGCCAGCTCACCGACCGGTTCAGCAAAGCCTCGAGCAGCTCGGCTCAGACAAAGTCCACATCCGGCTGGGCGGCATCTATGCCCTGCACCGCATCGCCGGAGACTCCGAACGGGACTACCCAACCGT
The DNA here is from genome assembly GCF_029952525.1 of Saccharopolyspora ipomoeae. Taxonomy (GTDB): domain Bacteria; phylum Actinomycetota; class Actinomycetes; order Mycobacteriales; family Pseudonocardiaceae; genus Saccharopolyspora; species Saccharopolyspora ipomoeae. Next base: position 48,363 of record NZ_JASAOF010000029.1, on the reverse strand, counting down.
CCGGAACGTGCTAGCCACCTTCGTCCGCGAGGAGACGAAGGCCCGAGCCTCCTCGCAAGGTGGCTCCTGTCCCGCCGCGCCCCCCACCGCGGACGTAGAGGCTGCGATGACCGCGCTCGGCAAACCAGACCCCCGGTGGTCGAGCGGCGGTCCAACAGACCTCTCCCACGCATGCCTCGGCGGCGCCAACCTCATTGGCGCCGACCTCAGCTTCACCAACCCCAACGGCGCCCACCTCGCCGATGCTCACCTCAAAGGCGCCGACCTCACCCATTCCCTCCTCAATGGCGCCAACCTCAGCGGCGCCGACCTAACCGATTCCCACCTCAAAGGCGCTTACCTCACCGATGCCCACCTTGAAGGGGTGGATCCCGTGATGCTCCGACGAGCTCTGCTCCGACAAGGCCCCTGCCGCACCGCACCTTGCTCTTAAGGACTTGTCGCTGTTTAGCGAAGTAGCGCTGTGGCCCGAGGGGTGTGCCCTCGTGTGGGACTCTCGTTCGTCATACTCCAGCTCTTGGAGGAGAAGACATGAGCAACTCGGAGAAGGGCTTCGGCTTCATCGCGCCCGACGACGGTGGTCCGGACGTGTTCGTCCACTACTCGGCCATCGACGCGGCCGGTTTCCGCACCCTCGACGAGGACCAGAAGGTCACCTACGAGGTCAGCCAGGGTCCCAAGGGTCCGCAAGCCGACTCCGTGCGCGTGGCCTGACGATCCGCTGAGCACCGTCCCGGCCCGCGCTCGCGTGCGGGCCGGGGACCGCGGTTTCGCCGGCACAGCTCCCGCTTCGACGCGGTCGAGACCTCGAAACCGATGCACCACTCCCGCCGCCGTGGCGACGCCCTCCCGGGGCGCGCGGCGATTCCCTACCGGTCGAGCCGAACGCGTTCCCACGCGCAGGGTTCCCGGAACCCCGATCCCGCCGCCTCGCAGCCGCATTTTCCCGATCACCAGGGCGCCACCGCTTTCGCAGCGCGCCGAGAGGACTTCACATGAACGTCTCCACACCCGTACGCCCCGAGAACCGCTCCGAGCGCAACGCTCCGCCGGTCGCCCCGGTGGCGTTCCGCGAGCCGGTTTCGGACCGCACCGCCCCGGAACCCCGCCGCCCGCGAGTGCACCAGGACGAGGAAACCCTGCGTCCGCTGCGCACCCCGTTCACCCCCGATGCGGCCTGACCCGAACCGCTGACGATCCCATTCTGGTCCGCTTCGGCGAGCCGGAGACGGTCTTCCGCGCTGCAGGCCGATCAGGACGACCGGTTCCGGGCCCAGCCACGCAGTCGCGGCTGGATCTCGTCCAAGAAGGCTGATTTGGCCCGGGTGTAGTCGTCGTAGTCCGATGCGGCTGCGTGCTGCTCGGCGAGGGCGCGCTTGATCTGCTCGTACCGACGCGCCTGGTCCGGGTGGTGCCGCAGCCAGTCCCGGAAGTCCACGACGAACTGGGCGAACGGGGAATCGGACCTCCGGATGTGGAGGACGGCCTCCTCGGCGGGAGCGTGGAAGAGCCGCTTCTCATAGAGCACGGCGTCCTCGGGATCCCCCGGCCGCGGGACGTCCGCGTACACGCCCGGGGAATCCGGCCGTGCGCCGGGAGCGGGCACGAAGGGCGTCGGCGCGAGCAGCTCGGCGAGTTCGGCCAGGCTCCGCAAGGACGGCATCCGGACCTGCAAATCCACGATCGGCTTCGCACCGAGGCCAGGCACTGCGGTCGAGCCGATGTGCTCGTAGGTGAACTCGTCAGCCCCGTTGAGAGGGGCGAACGCGGAGCGCAGCTCGCGGAGTAACTGCTGGGCTCGGGCTGGCCAGACTGGGTCGGGCGCAACGATGACAGCAGGTGGCATGCGGCGACGCTAGCAACGGCACGCGGATTGCGGCGGTACTCCGTCCAGCCGACGGAACCGCGCCTAGACCGGGACGGCGCTTCAGGTGGTGAGGTTGGTCAGGAAGACGATCCCGTTCTGGGCCAGGTCTTCGAGGCGGCAGAGGAGGTCTCGGGTGAACTGGGCTGCTTGGGCGGGAGCGGTCACGATGAAGTAGCCGAAGACCGCCAGGGATAACCATCCGCTGATCCGTCGTGCTTGTGCGGGCACGCTGCTCTCCTCTCCGCGCCGCGTGAGACCAGCGGCGGCCGGTGCGCAACGGGCTGAGCCGGACTCGGTCAGCGAGATCCTCGCGGGAGATGATGCGACATCCGCCCGATGCCGGAACGACCCGGTCGGCGAGACTCGCGAGCGGCTGCCGCTCGGCGGGGCGACAATCGGAGGTCGTGGGTTCAAATCCCGCCACCCCGACAAGGCAAAGGGCCTGGTCAGGACTCCGCAAGGAGTTCCGGCCAGGCCCTTTGCCCATACCTGGATGCGCGGCTGGAAAACAGGGAGACGATCTTGGTCTTTCTCCCTCCCCGATGTCCACGAAGGTCGACCGGTTGGCGATACGCCGGGCAGAGGGGCATCCGCTGCCGCAGATCGCGCGGAGAGGCCCCGGGTCAGCGGTGCTGCTGCGCCGAGCGATGGTGCTCGGGCAACACCTCACTGCAGCAGCCTGACCAACCCCGCGAACTACCTGGACAGCCACTATCGCCGCGCTGGACGTCGAGCAGGGAGCTCCGCCGCGGTGCCGATGAGCAACGGCGGTGCAGCAGCACGCCCTCATTTCTTGACTTCCAATCAAGAGAGATCTAGCGTCCGCGTCAATTGCTCTTGATTGCAATTCAAGAGCGGCGGGCGAGCTGAATGAGGTAGGCGATGGAAACTTCGGCGGAGAAGGACCACTCCACTGCCTCCGTGCGGCGCGACGTGTGGTTCGAGTCCGGGGGCGTGCGGTGCGCGGCGTGGCTGTACGTGCCGACAGCAGAAGGCGGGCCTCGGCCGTTGGTGGTCATGGCGCACGGGTTGGGCGCGGTGCGGGAGTGGCGGTTGGACGCGTTCGCGGAGCGGTTCGCCGCGCAGGGGTGGATGGTGCTGGTGTTCGACTACCGGTATCTGGGCGCCAGCGAGGGATCTCCTCGTCAGTTGCTCGACATCGGCGACCAGCTCGACGACTGGCGGGCGGCACTGGACTACGGCCGGTCCCTGCCGGAGGTCGACCCGGACCGGATCGCGGTGTGGGGGACCTCGTTCGGCGGCGGGCACGTGCTGCGGGTCGCAGGCGAGGACCACGGCGTGGCCGCCGTGGTGGCCCAGTGCCCGTTCACCGACGGTCCGGCGTCGTTGATCTCCCGGCTCCGGTCCAGCCCGTTGAGCACGGTCGGGCTCATCATCGCCGCAGTGCTCGATGTCTTCGGGTCGGTGTTCGGCGCGAAGCCAGTGCTGGCTCCGGTGGTCGGGGTGTGGTGGATGCCCGCATTCCTGGTGTCGCCGACCGCGATCGCCGAGGCGTCCAAGCTGATACCGGCGGGGACTCGGCTCTCGTCTCGCACCGCCCGGGCCCTTGCCCGGTTCCCGGCCTTGGGCAAGGGTCTGTCACCGACCGTCGTGACGGGCGGGCAGCCGTTCCGCCCTGGCGACACCGCTGTCGGCCGCGACACGATCTGGGGTGTCATGACGGGCTCGGACGGTGGCGGCGACAGCGCCAACGCGATCGCGGCCCGGCTCGCGTTGCGGTTGCCGCTGTACCGGCCGGGCAAGGACATCCGCAAGATCACCGCGGCGACCCTGTTGTGCCTGTGCGACGACGACCGCGCTGCCCCTGCGCGCACCACGGCCCGTCTTGCGGTCGGGCAGGACCACGTCCAGGTCAACGAGTACGACGGTGACCACTTCGACATCTACGTCGGTGACCTGTTCGAACGTGCCGTCGCAGACCAGATTCAGTTCCTCGCAGCCCAGTTCACGGCCGCAGCGGGCCGGTAGCCGACCCGCCCCATCACCTGGAGTCGGGCGAGCTCGGCACGGCGGCGATGCCGCGGGCACTGCGCACCAACGTCTCGACGACGGCGCGATCGCCCGCGGCGCCGCCTGCGTGCGTCAGCATCCCTTCGACGACGAACACCCCGATCCGGGTCATCGCGTCCTGGTCGGTCTCCGGCACGCCCAGCGCGGCCAGATGCGACCGCAGGATCTCCTCCACCTGCACGTGGAAACCGTCGTGCCACACCCGCAGTGACTCCGATGCCGCGACCCTGGCGTGCACCGTCGTGATCAGCCGGTTGACCCGCCGCAGCTCGGTGACCGCCCACAACAACTGCTCGACCGGCGGTTCGGCCGAGCGTTCCGCCACGCCGGCCAGGAACTGCGCGAACAGCGCGTCCAGAACAGCGACCAGTACCTCGTCCTTGTCCTTGAAGTACCAGTAGACGGTGTTGGAGGTCACCCCCGCTTCCCGCCCGATCCGCGCGACCGTCGTGGGGTCGTAGCCTTCTTCCACGAACAACCGCGTGGCCGCGGCGACGATCTCGCCGCGCTTCTCTTCCCGGTCCTGCGGGCGTCGGTTACGCGGCATCCCCCACCTGGCCAGATCGGTCACGCTGGAGCCCCACTGTAAAGGGGACACGGCGCCACGGGCGATCTCGACCCCCGACGAGAAGGGCCCGAACGCGCGCCACCGGGAGAAGATCGTCGAATCCGCTCATGTCGTGATGTTGGTGAGGAAGACGATGCCGCTGTGGCCTGCTGCGGCGAGTCGGCTGAGCAGGTCGCGGGTGAACTGGGCGGCCTGGATCGGCGCGTTCACGACGAAGTGGACGACCAGCGCGAGGGATAACCACCCACCGATCTGCTGTGCTCGTGCGGGCACGACGCCCTCCTCCTCTTCCGCGCCGCGCGATGCGGGCGCCTGGTCGCGGACTCGGTCGAGATCTCCCAGCGAGATCCTCACCCGGTGATGATCCGACACGCTGTTTCGCCGGAACAACGCGGTCTCACCGGGCTTCAAAGCGGCGTGGGTTCTGACCAGGGCGGTTCCTGCGCCCGCTGGTCGTGCGGAGCGTTCTTGGTCTGGGTGGGTGAGGATCGGGGCATGTCGTGGAGGACGTTGGCCGGGACCGGGGTCGCTGTCGCGACGACCGCTGTCGTGGGGTCGTTGGCCGTGGAGGCCGAGGGGACGTGGTTCCGGGAGTTGCGGAAGCCCCGGTGGCAGCCGCCTCCGCAGGTGTTCGGGCCGGTGTGGAGCGCTCTGTACGCCGACATCGCGGTCGCGTCGGCGGTCGCGCTGTCGCGGTCGCCCAGGCCCGCCGGGTACGTTCCCGCCCTCGCCGGGAACCTGGCGCTCAACGCGGGGTGGACCTGGGTGTTCTGGGGTGCTCGACGGCCGTCGTGGGCTGCGGTCGAAGCCGCGGTGCTGACCGCGAGCTCGGCCGATCTCCTGAAGCGGACGCGGCGAGCGGACCCGCGGGCCGGAGCGGCCCTGGCCCCGTACGTCGCGTGGTGCGCCTTCGCCACCGCCCTGTCCTCGGCGATCGCGCGCCGCAATCAATGATGTCCGTGGTGGGGGAAGTTTTCATGAAAACTTCCCCCACCCCACGAGGTCCGCCGCCGGAGATCAGGGGCGGTCGCCGAGGCGGACGAGGACCACCCCGGTGATGATGAGGAGGCCGCCGAGGACGACCGCTGGGCCCGGTCGCTGGTCGAGCAGGGCCCAGGCGAAGAGGGCGCTGGCGAGGACTTCGGTGAGGGCGACGAAGGACGCGAGGCGGGAACCGAGGCGGCGGGTGGCGGCCGTGCCCGTCACGTAGGCGACGGCGGCGGAGAGGACGCCGAGGGCGATCAGCGGTGCCCACCAAGGGGTTTCGCCGATCGCGTAGGTCGCCGTCGTGAAAGTGGCGTGCATGGGCAGGATTCCGACCACGCCCAGGACCGCGAGGATGGCCGCCGACAGGACCAGGCCGGCGCCCGCCAGGGTGATCGGGGGCAGCGCGCCCTCCGTCTCTCCCGAGACCAGGAAGTACGCGGCGTTGCCGATCATCGCCGCGAACGCCCACGCCGCTCCGGTCCACGCCACGTCCGCGCCCGAGGCCAGGTCCAGGGCGAACACCAGGCCCGCGATCGCCGACGCCGCGCCCACCAGCGTCAGACGACGGGGACGTTGTCCCTTCCGCAGCCACAGCCAGCCGACGATCGCCACCGGGGCGGTGAACTCGATGAGCAGGGCCGGAGCCACGTCCATCGTGCTCACGGCCGAGAAGTAGCAGAACTGCGTGCCGGCCATGCCGAGCGCGCCGTAGATCAGCACCGGACGGGCCTGGGTGCGCAGCAGCGACCAGCGGCCGCGGAGCGCGATCAGCGCGAACGGGGCCAGGGTCAGGGCGCCGACGCTGAGCCGGACCAGCACCACCGCGCCCGGGCTCCACCCGGCTTCGAGCAGACCGCGCGCCAGCGCACCCGCCATGCCGAACGAGGCCGCCGAGAGCAGCGCGAGCAGCAGCCCGCTGCCGATCCCCGGCGGAACGCGCACACCAGGCGGAGCGACTTCACCAGTCCCGGGAGGAACGCCTTCACCAGCCCCGGGCGGAGCGACTTCACCAGCCCCGGGCGGAACGCCTTCACCAGCACTGTCATTTGCTAATCGCGTCATGACAAATGACGCTATGGAGTGGCGGTGTAATATGTCAACATGATTTTTGGCCATGACACGGAGGAGGCGCTGCAGGCGGGCGTCGCTCTCGTCAACAGCGCCGGAGATCCCGACGCGCTGACCACCGTCCAGGCCGTCGACGCCTGGTACGCCGAGCACCGCTACACCGGCCGCCGCGACCGCGACGAGGCCGAGCTGGCGGAGCTCCGCGCACTGCGGCCAGTCCTGCGCGACCTGCTGACCACCGACCGCGACCGCGCGGCGGGCCTGGTCAACGACATGCTCACCGAGGCGGGCGCGCTCCCCCAGCTGGTGCGGCACGGCGACGAGGACTGGCACCTGCACGCCATCGACACCGACGCGCCGCTGGCCCGGCGGGTCATCGTCGAGGTCGCGATGGCGATGGTCGACGTGGTCCGGCTGGACGAGATGTCTCGGCTGTCGCTGTGCGCCGACGAGAACTGCGAGGGCGTCGTCCTCGACCTCACCCGCAACCGCTCCCGCCGCTTCTGCACCACGGCCTGCGCCAACCGCAACGCCGTCGCCGCCTACCGGGCCCGCAAGTCGCGGTGAGGGCGGGTGCGGGCGTCCGGTGAGGCGATCGGGCAGTATCGGGGGCGTGAGCACCTACCCCGAGGCGAAGATCCCCACTGCCCTGTTCGAGGACCCGGAGCGCGAGAGCCGGTGGCGAGCGCGGTTCACCGCGCCGCGCGTGTCGTTGCCCGACTGGGCTCGGGACGCGCCGCAGCGCAGCCTGTACGTGTCGAACTTCAGCGGCACCTGGGAGATCTACGCCTGGGACCGCGACAGCGACAAGCACCGCCAGGTCACCGACCGTCCACAGGGGACGTTCCACGGGACGTTGTCGGTCGACGGCGAGCAGATCTGGTGGTTCGACGACACCGACGGCGACGAGTTCGGCAGCTGGGTGGTCCAGCCGTTCGAGACCGGCGAGACCGCACCCGCCGTTCCCGGCACCCACCCCGGCTACCCGGCGGGGCTGGAGCTGGGCAGCTCGGTGACCGGCCTCGGCATGTCCACCGACGACGGCGTGACCGTGTGGGTGGTGCGCGACGGCGAGCCCGAGGTGCTCTACCAGCACGAGCAGGACGGCGGGCTGGCCGCGATGTCCTGGGACGAGACGATGCTGGTCCTCTCCCACTCCGAGCACGGCGACTCCCGCCACCCGGCGCTGCGGGTGCTGCGGGTGGACGGCTCCGAGGTCGCCGAGAAGTGGGACGGCCCGGGCAAGTCCCTGGACGCGCTGGCGTTCGCGCCCGTCACCGGCGACCCGCGGCTGCTGGTGCTGCACGAGCGGCGCGGCAAGGAGGAGCTGCTGGTCTGGGACGTCCTCGCCGACACCGAGACCGAGATCTCGCTGGACCTGCCCGGTGAGGTCTCCGCCGACTGGTACCCGGACGGCAAGGCGCTGCTGATCGCCCACACCCAGCACGCGCGCACCACCATGCACCGCTACGACCTGGACTCCGGCGAGCTCACCGAGCTCGCCACTCCCCCTGGCACCGTGGCCGGAGCGGCCGTGCGCCCGGACCACGCGGTCGAGTACGTGTGGTCCTCGGCGGCGACGCCGTCGCTGGTGCGGACCGTGTCGGCCACCGGCGACGACCAGGTGCTGCTGACCCCGCCCGGCGAGCGCCCGCCGGAATCGCAGCCGGTCAGCGACGTGTTCGTGGAGATCCCCCACGGCCCGAACGACACCGTGCACGCGCTGGTCGCGCGGCCCGACGGCGCCGGGGACGGGCCGGTGCCGACGGTGTTCAACCTGCACGGCGGTCCGCACGCGGCCGACGAGGACCGGTTCTCCGCCTACCGGGCGGCCTGGCTGGACGCCGGGTTCGCCGTGGTGGAGATCAACTACCGGGGCTCGACCGGTTACGGCTCGGCGTGGCGGGACGCCATCGAGGGCAGGCCCGGCACCACCGAGCTGGAGGACGTCGCGCGGGTCCACGACTGGGCCATCGAGACCGGGCTGACCACGCCCGCGCTGAGCGTCGTCGCGGGTGCTTCCTGGGGCGGCTACCTGACGCTTCTCGCGCTGGGGACCCAGCCGGAGCGCTGGGCCGGCGGTGTCGCCGGGGTGCCGGTCGCCGACTACGTCTCGGCGTTCGCCGACGAGATGGAGCCGCTGCGCGCCTACGACCGCGCGTTGTTCGGCGGCTCCCCGGAGGAGATCCCGGCGGTCTACGAGAAGGCCTCGCCGATCACCTACATCGACCAGGTCCGCGCCCCGGTGCTGGTGCTGGCCGGTGACAACGACCCGCGCTGCCCGATCCAGCAGATCCTCAACTACCTGGACCGGTTGGGCGAGCGGGAGATCCCGTTCGAGTTCTACCGCTACGACGCGGGCCACGGCTCGCTGGTCGTCGCCGAGACGCTGCGCCAGGTCGCGACCGAGATCCACTTCGCCCGGCGGGCCGTCGGGCTGGGATGAGCGGCCGGGGACGGTTTTAGCCCGAATCGCCCGGGGGTGATGCCCGAAATGTCGGGACAGTTATGGCTAAAACCGTCACCTGGTGACCTCTGCGCGCCCTAGCGGCGGAAGCTCAGGGGGAGCGCTGGGAGGCGGACCGTGGGGGTGTCGTCGGGGGCGAACAGCTGCCCGGAGAAGTGGCGGGTCGGCGGGCTCGCGACGCTCCTCCCCTGGGGGTCGGCGTCAGCGCCGCCTCCGGGCGGTAGGTGCGCGGGCGGGCCTTGGTCGACGACGCGGCCGCCGTCGACGACCACCACGCGGTCGGCTTCGGCGGCCAGGTCGAGGTCGTGGCTGATCAGCAAGGTCGTGCGGGTCCGGGCCAGGCGGCGCAGCGGTTCCAGGACGCGCTGGGCCGAGGCCGCGTCCAGGCCGTTGGTGGGTTCGTCGAGGACCAGCACCGACGCGCCGCGCAGGATGGCGCGGGCGAGGGTGATCCGGCGCCGCTGACCGCCGGAGAGCAGCGCGCCGCGCTCCCCCAGCTCGGTGTCGTAGCCGTCGGGCAGGGCGTGGACGAACTCGTCCGCGTCGGCCTCGCGGGCGGCCGCGACGACCTCCGCGCGGGTGGCCGAGGGCGCGCCGAAGGCGATGTTGTCGGCAACAGTGCCGTGGAAGACGGCCGCTTCCTGCGGCACCAGGGCGATCTCGTCGCGCAGCGCCCGCACGCTCAGATCGGACAGGTCCGCGCCGTCGAGCGTGATGCGCCCGGACGTCGGGTCGTAGAACCGCAGCAGCAGCTTGGCCAGCGTGGACTTGCCCGCCCCGCTGGGCCCGGTGACCATCGCGAACTCGCCCGGCCGGACCTCCAGATCGAGGCCGGTCAGCGCGGGCCGGTCGGCACCGGGGTAGGTGAAACCGACGCGCTCGAACCGGATTCCCCGGCGGCGACCGGGCACCAACCGGCCCCGGCCCGCGTCGGCGACGGACGGGCGCTCGTCGAGCAGCTCCACCAGCCGCTCTCCCGCGGCGCGGGCGGCGGTGACCGTCATGGTGATCTGACCGAGGTTCTGCAGCGGCGGGTAGAGGTATCCGATGTAGGCGGCGAAGGCCATCAGGCCGCCGATGCTGATGCGCTGCGCGGCGATCTCCCAGATGCCGACGCCGATCACCAGCAGGACGCACACCGTCTCGACGACGGTGACCAGCGGCGGGTACAGCGCGGTCAGCCGCGCCTGGGCGAGCTTCGCGCGGAACCAGCGGTAGGACTGCTCGTGGAGCTTCTGCGACTGCCGTTCCTGCTGGTTGCACGCCTGCACGAGCTCGACGTTGGTGAGCCCTTCGGCGACCGCGGTGCTGATCGCGCCGTTGGCCGCGCGCTCCTCGGTCGACACCGTCCGGATCCGGGCCGAGAACTTGCGCGCGACCAGGCAGAACGCGGGCGCCAGGGCGAACGACAGCAGCGCCAGGTCCCAGCGCAGGTACAGCGCCGCGCCCGCGTAGAGGACGACCCCGACCACGGCGGTCGCGGTTTCCAGAACGCCGGACGCGACGAGCCTTTCCACGGCTTCCACATCGCCGGAAAAGCGCGCGACGAGATCTCCTCCCGCTCTTCTCGCGAAGAAGTGCGGCGGCAATTCCTGCACGTGCCCGTACAGCGCTCCGCGCAATCGGAGGAGGAATCTCTCCGCAATTCCGGCGGCGAGATATCCGCCGCAGAACGTCGCCACCGCGCCGAGGGCCGCGATGCCCAACCAGGACGCGGCGGGCGCCCAGAACGCGTTGATGTCGCCGGTCGCCAGGGCCTCGTCGGTGAGGACCATGAACATCCAGATCGCCGCGGTGTCGGCGACCGCTGCGAGCACCAGCAACGCCGCGGCACCGGCCAGACCTGCGCGTTCCTGCCGCAGGTAGGGCCAGAACCGGCGGAAGAGCTCACCCGTCGTCATCTCGTCCTCCCGGGAGCGGGCCCGGCGGCGGAGGGGTCCACCGCCGGGCCCGCGGCGTCGGAGTCCCGCGTCGTCAGCGGCGCGGGGCCGGAGCGGGCTGCGGCTGCTGCGGGCGCTCCGGGAAGTGCGGACGCGGGTGGCCGTTACCGGGGAAGGGAATCGGGAAACCCATTTTCTTTTCCTCCATCGATCGGTTCTGAATCGCTCCGCCGATTTCCGGCGGACACCACTCAACTTAATGAGCGCGCCCGGGGGAATTCGACGTGAAGAGCCGCAGAATCGGCTGGACGTTCGCTGAACGCGCGGGCGGACTTTTCGGGCGAAGAGCGCGCTTTCACCCCACCCCGGCTCCCAGCTCTTCGAGAACGGCGCTGTGAGCAACGCCCCTCCGGAGCGGCGGAATATCTCGTTCCGCGCGGTCGTCGTGGTGGGTGTGAGCCATCTGTTTGAACCGATCAAGCTGCGTGATCTGACCGTCCGCAACCGCGTGTGGGTCTCGCCCATGTGCCAGTACTCGGCCACCGACGGCGTGCCCAACGACTGGCACCTGGTCCACCTGGGCCAGTTCGCCATCGGCGGCGCCGGTCTGGTCATCGCCGAGGCCTCGGGCGTGGTGCCGGAAGGCCGCATCACCCCGCAGGACACCGGCCTCTACAACGACGAGCAGGTCGCCGCCTGGCGCCGGATCAACGACTTCGTGCACGCCCAGGGCGCCGCGACCGGCATCCAGCTCGCGCACGCCGGCCGCAAGGCCTCCACCAGCCAGCCCTGGAACGGCGGCACCACCGTCGACGCCTCCGAGGGCGGCTGGCAGACCGTCAGCTCCACCGACAACGCCTTCGGCGACCTGGCGGCACCGCGCGCGCTGACCGCCGAGGAGATCGCCGCGCTGCCGGAGCAGTTCGCCGCCGCCGCGCGCCGCGCCGACGAGGCCGACTTCGACGTCGTCGAGCTGCACTTCGCGCACGGCTACCTGGCGCACCAGTTCTACTCGCCGCTGGTCAACGACCGGACCGATGCCTACGGCGGCGACTTCGAGAGCCGGGTCCGGGTGCTGCTGGAGATCACCGACGCGGTGCGCGCGGCGTGGCCGGAGGGCAAGCCGCTGTTCGCCCGCCTGTCGGCGACCGACTGGGCCGAGGGCGGCTGGACCGGCGACGACTCGGTGCGCCTGTCCCGCCTGCTCGCCGCGCGCGGCGTCGACCTCATCGACGCCTCCACCGGCGGCGCGATCCCGGACGCCCAGATCCCGGTGCGCTCCGGCTACCAGGTCCCGTTCGCGCGGCAGATCAAGCTCGACGCCGAGGTCCCCACCGCCTCGGTCGGTCTGATCACCGCCCCGGAGCAGGCCGAGGAGATCGTGGCCTCGGGTTCGGCGGACGCGGTCCTGCTCGGCCGCGAACTGCTGCGCGACCCGCACTGGCCGCTGCACGCCGCCGACCGCCTCCGCGCCGACGCGCTCTGGCCCGTCCAGTACGAACGCGCCCGCTGATCACGTCGAAAACCCCGGTTCTCACGCGATGAGAACCGGGGTTTTCGACGGCGGGGTGGGTCAGGCGAGTTGGGCCTGCCACATCCAGTGGGACTTCTCCAGGTCGCTGGCGATGGCGATCAGGAGATCCTGGCTGACCAGGTCGGTCTTGTCGGTCTCGTCGATGCGCTTGCGGAGGCGGGTGATGACCTCGGCGAGGGCGTCGACGATCGACTCGATGACCTGCTTGTCGGTGCGCCAGTCCGCGGGGAAGTCCGGGATTCCCGAGCCCTTCGCGACCGTGGCGGCGCGGCCGTCCGGGGAGACTCCGATCGCCACGGAGCGCTCGGCGACGTCATCGGCGTAGCCCCGGGCCGCCGTGACCAGCTCGTCGAGCTGCAGGTGCACGTCGCGGAAGAACCTGCCCACGACGTTCCAGTGCGCCTGCTTGGCGACCAGGTGCAGGTCGATCAGGTCGAGCAGGGTGTCCTGCAGGACCTCACCGGTGATCTCGCGGTCGGCGTCGCCGAGCGGGCCGGTGATCGGGCCCGTGTTCTTCGACGCCGCGCTCTTCTTCGTCGCTGCGGTCTTCTTCGTGGTCTTGGGGGCACTCTTCTGGGCCATGAGCTCGCACAACCTCCTCGAGAACGTGCAGACCCGGTTCAGGGTGCTGCCCAGGAGGTACCCGCGCACGTCGGGCGGTCACACCCGCCGTTCGGCGAACTCCACGACCTGTCGCCCGATGGTGCGCAGCGTGGCGGCGACCTTCTCGTCCTCGCAGCCGCCGTCGGCGTCGAAGCGCGTCTCGGCGGAGTTCACCGCGCCGCCCAGCGGGGTGGGCCAGCCGCGCAGCGCGTGCACGACCGAGCGCAGGGCCTGCAGCGTGGTGACGGTGGCCTGCCAGCCGTAGGCGGTGCCGATGCAGCCGACGGCGCGCCCGTCGAGGTACGGCCGGGCGTCGCCGCGCAGGTCCTCGACGTAGTCGAGGGCGTTCTTGACCAGGCCGGACACCGTGCCGTGGTAGCCGGGCGAGGCGATCAGCACGCCGTCGGCGGTGCGCAGCGCCTCGACGAGCTCGGCGGCGTTGGCGGAGCGCTCGGTCACGTGCGGGTCGTAGAACGGCAGGTCCAGGTCGGCCCCGGTGATCGCCCGGACCTTCGCCCCCGCCTCGCGGGCTCCCTCCAGCGCGGCGTGCAGCACGCGCTCGGACTGCGAGTCGGGGCGGACCGAGCCACCGATCCCCACCACGGTCACCGTCATGTGCCGATCCTTTCACCCGAACCTGGGATCTGTCGCCCCCGTTGTGCTGTGCGGGGTCACGCTAGGACCTCGAGTCCGCTGGAGGTCAAGGTCGACGGGACACTTGGCTACCTGCGGGTAACATAAGACACCACCACCACCTTCCCGGGAAGGCCAGGCTCATGCCCAACGTCGTCGAAGCGCTGCAGCCCGCACTGGAAGGCGCGGCGATGCGCGCCGTGTACGCACTTCCCCAGCCCCTGCGCAGGCTCATCGCGGGCCCACCGGTCCGGCTGGACGACCAGGAACTCGCACTCGACGCGCAGCTGCTCCTCAAGCTGCAGAAGATCACCGGCCAGACCGGCCTGTCCGCGGCGACCGCCGCGAAGGCCCGCGCCGGCATGACGCACGCGACGAAGATCACCTCGCGCGCTCCGCTGCCCGGCGTAGTGGTCGCCGAGCGGACCATCCCGAGCCCGCACGGCGATCTGCCCGCGCGGCTCTACCGCCCCAAGGAGCTCACCGAGACCGGCCCGCTGCTGGTCTTCTACCACGGTGGCGGCTGGGTGATCGGCGACCTGGACAGCCACGACGACCTGTGCCGGTTCCTCGCCAAGAACGCCGGGATCCGGGTGCTGTCGGTGGACTACCGGCTGGCCCCCGAGCACCCCTTCCCCGCCGCGCTCGACGACGCGATGGCCGCCTACACCTACGCCGTGGACAACGCCGCCGAGCTGGGCTCCTCCGGCGACGCGATCGCCGTCGGCGGCGACTCGGCCGGCGGCAACCTCGCCGCCGCCGTCGCGCTGCAGACGACCCGATCGGGTGCGCAGAAGCCGCTGCTGCAGCTGCTGCTGTACCCGGCGGTGGACGCGACCCGGCGGCGCCGCTCGCGGGAGCTGTTCGGCAACGGCTTCCTGCTCACCGACCACGACATGACCTGGTTCATGGAGCAGTACTCTCCCGACGAGGCCACGCTGCCCGACCCGAGGCTGTCGGTGCTGCTCGCCGACGACCACGCCGACCTGCCCACGGCGGTCGTCGTGACCTGCGGTTTCGACCCGCTGCGCGACGAGGGCGAGGCCTACGCCCAGACCTTGGCGGACGCGGGCGTCCCGGTGGTGGCGCGGCGGTTCCCGGACCTGATCCACGGGTTCGCCAGCATCCGCCCGGTCGGCCACCGCTTCGAGGAGGCGCTGTACGAGGTCGTCGGCAACGTCCGCGCGGTGCTCGACCTGCGCAAGGCGTGAGGCGATCGGCACGATTTCAATGGAAGTCGGGTTCCCGATCTCCATTGAAATCGTGCCCACCTCGCCGGGTCCGGCGCGGGCGGTGGGTCACTCCGGGGTCGCGAGCAGTTCGCGGAGGCGGGTGAGGAGCTCCTCGCGGTTCGTCGTGCCGAGGCGCTGCTTGATCCGGCTGATGTGGTGCTCGACGGTCTTGGCGGAGATGAACAGCCGCTTGCCGACCTGCTTGTAGGTCAGCCCGGAGACCACCAGCTCCGCGACCTCCTTCTCCCGCTCGGAGAGGAGCTCGGAGTCCGCGCCGCTGGTCTTGACCGCGCGCGGGCGCGGCGGTTTGCCCTGCAGCGCGCGGGCGCACTCCAGCAGCGCGAGCATCGCGCGGCGGTCGTGGGTGCGGAGGGCGGCCTGCCCGGCGAGGCGGGCGCCGTCCCAGGCCAGGCCCGCGCCGTGCAGGCCGCGGGCGATGCGCTCGACCTCGTCCTGGTCGACCTCGCCGCCCAGGACCCGCAGCCACATCCGGGCGGCCTCGGCCATCGCGCCCGCCAGCGCGTTGTGGTGCGCCAGCGCGTCGAGCCGGTCGGCGAAGTCCCCGGCGGAGGCGGTCTCCTCCAGCACGATGGCTGCCTGCAGCCGCTTCCACAGCAGCATCGCCGTCCACAGCGGCGGGTTGCCGAGCCGGTCCAGCAGCGCACCGGCCTCGTCCAGGTACGGGGTGATCCACTCCTGGTCGCGCAGCCGGGCCGCGGCCACCACCAGCTCGCCCAGCGGCAGCAGCGAGAACAGGTCCACCGAGTGCTCGGCGGCGACCTGGCGGGCCTGCGCGCGGGCGTTGGCCAGCGCCGTCATGTCGTTGTCGCGGCTGGCGATGCCCGCCTCGATCGCGGTGGCCATCAGCCGGTCGCGGGCGGCCATCTCGGAGGCGTCGGGCAGCTTCGCGCGGGCGGTGACGGTGTCGCCCTTGACCAGCGGCAGCCAGGCCGCCAGCAGCCGGTGCCGGTTGTGCAGCAGCGCGCCGCCGGTCCCGGTCTCCACCGCTCTGTCCAAGGTGGACTGGGCGACGTCGAGCTCCCCGCAGTGCAGCGCCACCAGCGCGGCCACCGCCGCCGGAGTGTCGGGCACCAGCACGCCGCGCCCCAGCGGTTCCGCCAGCGAGGCCGCGCGCACCAGCGTGGACAGCGCGGTCGACGCCGATCCGACGACGGACTCGTGCACGCCCACCGCGAGCTGCGCGGCGGCGCCGGTCATCGACGTCGGCGGGCCCGCGTCGTCCCCGGAGCGGAGCAGCTCCTCGGCCTCGCCCAACCGGCCAGCGCCGATGAGACCGACCGCCGCGAACGCCTTGTCCCCGGGCCAGCGCAGCGCGGTCGACGACCAGCGGCACAGCTCCGCGGAGCGCTCCAGCAGACCCCGGTGCGCCAGCACGCCCGCCGCGACCTGCACGCCCAGTTCCCGGTCCGGCGCGGTCTCGTCGACGATCACCCGGTCGGCGAGCCGCAGCGCCTCGTCGAGGTCGCCGGCGACGGCGGCCGCGCGAGCCTGCCGCGCCACCACCGACGCGGCGTCGACACCGGCGGACACCGCGGCGGCCAGCAGCTTCCCGGCCATGTGCGGGGCGACCTGCACGGCCTCGTCCCCGGCGCGCTCGAACGCCTTCGCCAGCGTCGCTTCCGGCAGCAGCGCCATCGGCGCCTCCAGCAGCGGCGCGACCAGCGGCAGCACCGGGCCGCCCCGGGACATCTGGAGTTCCACCAGTCTTCGCGTGATGCGCAGCCGCCGTTCCCACGACGTCAACCGCAGGACCGCGGCGCGCACGATCGGCAGCAGCGCGTCCTCGGCGCCGAGCATCGCGCCGGAGCGCATCGCCGCGAGCACGGCGGCGGTCACCGCGCTGTCGGTGCCGACGACGGCCGCGAGCAGGTCCGGGTGCGGGGTGGCGCCGATGGCCATCGCCGTCGCGCACTCCCAGCCGGTCTCGCCGAGCTGGTCCAGGTCGTGCTGGAAGTGGTCCAGGGTTCGGGCGGGGAACGCGGCGCGTCCGGGTTCGGCCTCGGCGAGCAGCCGGGCGACGTAGCGCGGGACGCCGCCGGTCTGGGTCTGCACCCAGCCGACCCAGTCCAGCGCGCCACCCTCGGCCCGCTCGGCGATCTCCTCCACGCCCAGGGCCGCGAGCAGCACCGGGGCGCCGAGCTCGTCGATGAGCTCGCCGAGCGCGGCGCTGCGCGGGCCCGGCCGGTAGGCGACCAGCAGCCGCGTCCCGGGACGGCGGGCGAGTTCGGCGAGCCGCAGCAGCAGGTCGTCGTCGAGCCGGTGCGCGTCGTCGACCAGCACCGCGCCCTCGTCGGCGCGGTCGAGCTCCCGGACGCCCAGCACCGGCACGCCGGCCTCGCGGTAGGTCGCGGCGATCGCTTCGAGCAGGGCGGTCTTGCCGAATCCGCCCGCGCCCTGGATGCCGACGGCGATCGGCGAGCCCGGGGAGGATTCGATGGCCGACCGCAGTCCGCTCGCGTGCCCGTCCGGGACCAGGGCGGCGCGGGAGGTCGTCGAGTGGTTCACGCCTGCCTTCCTCGTCTTCCGGTTGCTGGGTCTGGCGGTGCTGCTGGGTCGTCCGGTCGGGTGATCAGTTGGCTGACGGTGCCGGGGTGGAATCGCGTTGCGCGGTATGCCGTTCCGTTAGCGAAAAAGCCCCTCCGGAGGTCCGGAGCTACTTGAGCAGGTCCATCACGCCGGTGATCGAGTGGTCCTTGGTCATGAAGGTGATCACGATGCCGATGGCGATGAGCACCGCCGCCACCACGAGCTTGATGATCTTCATGCGCTTGGCCCGCGCCTCGTCGGGCGGCTCGATCGGCATCGGCTCGACCTCGATCGGCGGGCGTTCGACGGGTTCGGGTTCGTCATCGATGTCATCGAGGGAATCGAAGCCCTCGACCGCCATGAGCACGCTGGTCTCGGCCACCGAACCCCGGTCGGTGTGGGTCGACAGCACCTGCTGCGCGGCCAGCGCGGCACCGCTCGCGGCGGTCAGCTCGGGCGCCACGTCGACCAGCGGCGGGGTTCCCAGCCGCTCGGCGACCAGCTGCTTGAGCAGCGGCGTGCGCGCGACACCGCCCGCGAGCAGCACCGTCTCGACGTCGTCCGGGCGCAGCGAAGCCGACTGCACGGCCTGCGAGATCAGCTCCGGCACGCGCTCCAGGTGCGGCCGGGCCAGCTGCTCGTAGCGGGCCCGCGAGAGCCCGAACTCGGTGCGCACGCCCGGCAGGTCCACCCACATCGACACCCCGGGCTGGTGCGACAGGGCCTCCTTGGCGCGCACGCACTCGGCGCGCAGCTTGGCCAGCGCCGCGCGGTGGTTGACGTCGGAGGCGTCCAGGGCGGCGAGCTGGGCGGAGAACTGCTCGCGGATCAGCTCGAACAGCGCGTCGTCGAGGTCCTGGCCGGAGGGGTGGTCGGTGTCCAGCGGCGAGCCGACGACGTCGAAGGTGGGGTGGCGGCGGCGCAGCGCGGTCGCGTCGAAGCCGCTGCCGCCGACGTTGGCGACCACGAGCGGATGCTGGTCGTCCACTCGCTGCTTGCTCGCGTAGTCGAGGGCGACGGCGGTCGGTTCGGGGATCATCGTCACGTCGGTGATCCCGAGCTGGGACAGCGCCTGCTGCACGAGGTGGATCCGGTGCGGCCCCCAGGCGGCGCTGTGGGCGATGGCGATGTGCTCGGGCGGGTGCCCCTGCCGCTGGGTCGCGGCGTCGGAGACCCACTCGATCATGGCGGCGACCAGGCGCTGGGCCGGGACGAACTCGCTGCCGACCACCAGCGGCAGGTCGTCGCCGAGCCTGCTGGTGAAGCCGCGCGCGACCCACTCGTGGTGGCTGATCTCCTGGCGGGCGGCGGCCTCCCCGGCGACGAACGACCCGTCCTGGACCCGGCACAGCACGGTCGGCACCACCGGGCCGTTGCCCGCGAGGGGCACGGGAACCGTGGCCGCCCAGCGGCCACCGTTGCGCCTGGCCGTGGCGGCGGTCGTCACCGTCGCGCCCAGGTGAACGCCCAGGACGTAAGGCATGCAATCCCTTCGTGTCACCGACTTGAACGAGTGCCAGGGTCCCCGATCGTGGGACAGCACTCCGGCTGGGGTGCACACAATTTAGCGGCACCCAGTTACGGAGCGGCTTCGGACTCCCCTAGGTAGCCCCCAATGGAGTACCCAACCGATCCCCTAATAGAGATCTCGATGACTAGGAGTCGTACCCGATGGCTAGGGGGCGGGTCATCCCTACGGTGATCAACACAGGAGTGAGGGACGGCACGACCTCACTCGGTCCACCTAGCCGAGTACCGCTGAGCATCGGGAGGTCCGACGATGGCGAACCCTCAGCACCCCTCCGGTCAGGCCGAGTCCCCCATCTCCGACCCCGGGACGCACGCCAACTCCGGCCTGCCCGCGGAACCGACGCTGCACGAGTTCCTCACGCGCCTCGTCAGCGATCCGGCCGCGCGGTCGGCCTTCGACGCTGATCCGCAAGCCACGCTGGATCAGGTCGGACTCGGGGAAATGAGCGCGACGGACGTTTTGCAAGCAACGTCGCTGGTCCTCGACTACGCGCCGGTCGAGGTGGTCAACGCGTACGACCGCTCGCTCTCGAGCAGCGTCGAGCAATTCGCCGCGAGCAACCAGCATGTCGCGATCAGTGAACTGCATCCCGCACATCCACACGAGCAGGAAGAACTCAGCATGCTGCAGAACACCCCCTCTGACGACTTCGGCAAGGGCGGCGACGTCGACGCCCAGCTGCCGACCCCGGCCCCCGCTCCGAGCCACGGCGACGTCGACATCGAGCACAACGACATCGACTCGCACAACGTGTTCAACGTGCACGACAACAACGTGCTCTCGGGCAACACCGTGAACATCGGTGGCGACAGCCTCGACCTGTCCTCGACCGTCGGCTCGGTCACCAGCACGGCCACCCACGTGTTCGACGGCTCGCTGGACGTCGTTTCCGGCACCGGTTCGCTGATCCACGGCGACGTCACCAACGTGGTCGGCGACGTGGCCTCGGGCAACGTGACCGACGTGGTCTCCAACGCCCCGGTCGTCGGCGACGTCGTCTCCAACGTCACCTCGGGCGACGTCACCGGCGTCGCCGGTGACCTCACCAACACCGTCTCGAACGCCCCGGTCGTGGGCGACGTGGCCGCCAACGTGACCCAGGCCGTGGGCGACGCCCCGGTCGTCGGCGACGTCGTCGGCAACGTCACCTCGGGCGACGTCACCGGTGTCGCGGGCGACCTGACCAGCACCGTCTCCGAGGCCCCGGTCGTCGGCGACGTCGTCGGCTCGGTCACCTCGGGCGACGTGACCGGCATCGCCGGCAACCTGACCGACACCGCCGCCGGCCTGCCGGTCGTGGGCGACGTGGCCGAGACCGCCACCGGCGCGCTGGGCGACGTCCCGGTCGTGGGCGACGTGGCCGGCTCGGTCGCGGGCGGCGACGCCTCGGGCATCGCGGGCGACCTCACCGGTGCCGTCTCCGACGTCCCGGTCGTGGGCGACCTGGCCGGTGCCGTGGGCGGCGCCGCCACCAGCGGTGACCCGCTGGGCATCGTGGCCGGCGTCCCGGTCGTGGGCGACGTGGTCTCCACCGCCACCAACACCGTCGGCTCCGTCCCGGTCGTGGGCGACGTCGTCGGCGACGTGACCTCGGGCGACGTGACCGGCGTGGCCGGCACCCTGACCGACGCCGGCGCCAACGTGCCGGTCGTGGGCGACGCCCTGGGCGACCTGGCGGGCGGCGACCCGGCCGGTGCGGTCTCCAACGTCCCGGTCGTCGGCGAGGTCGCCGACACCGCCACCGGCGCGCTGGGCAACGTCCCGGTCGTGGGCGACGTGGCCGCGGGTGCCGCGGGCGGCGACCTGGTCAACAACGTCCCGGTCGGCTCCGAGGCCTTCGGCGACGTCGCGGGCACGGTCACCGACGCGGTGGCCAACGTCCCGGTCGCCGGCGACCTGGCCAGCACCGTGACCGACACCGTTGCCGGTGGCGACGTCACCGCGCTGCCGGTCGACGACCTGAGCTCGGCGCTGCCGACCGACGCGCTGCCGGTCGAGGACGTCACCTCCGCCCTGCCGCTGGGCGACGCCGCTCCGCTGGCCCCGGTCGGCGACGTGGTCTCGCACCTGCCGGCCCCGAGCGACCTGCCGGTCGCGGGCCCGGTCGTCGGCGAGCCGGTCGAGGACGTGGTGCACACCGCCACCGACGCGCTGCCGCTGGACGGCCTGCTCTGATCGCTCTCCGCGACTGAGCCTTGAGAATGCCGGGCTTCGCTCACTGAGCGGAGTCCGGCATTCTTCACTTTCCGGAAAATTCGCGCACTCTTGCAACACGCCGAGTGCTCGATAACGATGCGAGTTCAACCGATTGGGTTTCTCTCTCAGCTGCGGCACGACACAATGGCCGCCGTGATCGAGACGGCGTTGGTGGAACTGATCGACCGCGCTACTGCCGAATGTGCCGAGCAGCAGCGCGCCGATCTGCATGGACGCCTGCGCCAGATCAGAACCAGGGTGCTCGACCCGACCCAGCTCGTGCTGGTCGTCGGTGAGTCCAAGCAGGGCAAATCAGCACTGGTCAACGCCATCGTGAACGCCCCCGTGTGCCCCTCGGGCGACGACGTGACGACGACCGTGCCGACGCTCGTGCGCTACGCGGACGAGCCGACCGCGCTGCTCATCGAGCAGGAACCCGCGCAGGGCCCGATCGCCCTGGACCGCACTCCGGTGCCGATCGACCAGGTCCGCGAGCACATGGAGCGCGCCGCCGCGAACGGCCGCCCGGTGACGCGAGGCGAGATCGGCATCCCCCGAGCGGTGCTCCAGAACGGCCTCGCGCTCATGGACACCCCGGGTGTGGGGAGCGTCTCATCTTTCCTCACCTCGACGACACTCTCCGTAGTCGCCGAGGCGGACGCCCTCCTGATGGTGTCCGATTCGACGCAGGAGCTGACGACCAACGAGCTCGCGTTCCTCAAGCAGGCGACCGCGCTGTGCCCGAACATCGCGCTCGTCATGCCCAAGATCGACCGGACCCCGCACTGGCGGAAGGTCCTGGAGGTCAACCGCAAGCACCTCAGCAACGCGGGCATCTCCGCGAAGCTGTTCCCGGTCTCGGCCGACATCCGGATGCGCGCCATGCAGGCCCGCAACACCAACCTCAACGCCGAGTCCGGGTTCCCGCAGCTGCTGGAGTTCCTGCAGACCGAGCTCGCCGGCCAGCACGAGCAGTTCACCCGAAGGCTGGTGGCGCACAACGTCTCCGAGGCGCTGACCCAGATCAACGACTCGCTGCGCGCCGAGCTCGCCGCGCAGAACCCGCGCACCGCCGCCGAGACGCTGGTCGAGCTGGAGACCGCGCAGCGCCGGGCCGAGGACCTGCGGCGGATCTCCGGGCACTGGCAGAAGACCCTCAACGACGGCATCTCCGAGCTGTTCACCGACATCGAGTACGACTTCCGCGAGCGCACCTGGGCGGTGCTGCACGAGGTCAACGAGATCTTCGAGGTCGCCGACCCGCTGCCGATCTGGGAGGACTTCACCCGCTGGCTGCAGGCGCGGCTCACCGACGCCATCACCGAGACCTTCGGCTGGCTGGAGCAGCGGCAGCAGCGGCTCGCCGAGATGGTGGCCGAGCAGATGCCGCCGCAGCAGATGAGCCGCCCGCCCGAGCTCAACCCGGTGCTGATGCCGGAGCCGTTCGACGACGTGCCCCAGCCGAAGCTGCCGACCGGCGCCGACTACAAGAACTTCGACCAGGTCCTGACGGGTCTGCGCGGTTCCTACGGCGGCGTGCTCATGTTCGGCCTGATCACCACGATGGCCGGGCTGCCGCTGATGAACGTCGTGTCGATCTCGGCGGGCGTGCTGCTGGGCACCAAGAGCCTCAAGGAAGAGAAGGACATGCGGCTGCGCCGCCGCCAGACCGAGGCCAAGAGCAACGTGCAGCGGCACATCGAGCAGGTGATCTTCCAGGTCAACAAGGACTCGAAGGACACCATCCGCGCGATCCACAAGGCGCTGCACAAGCACTTCACCCGGATCACCGAGGACGCCCAGATGGAGATCAGCCAGTCCATCCAGGCGATCAAGCGCTCCGCCGAGCGCAGCGCGGTCGACCGCGACCAGCGCGCCCGGGAGATCAAGCAGAAGCTGGAGGAGATCACGGTGCTGCGCCGCCGGGTCACCCAGCTCACGCAGAACCGGATCACCGCCGCATGAGCACCGAGGTACTCCTGGAGCGGGCCAAGGGCCTGCTGCTGCGCACCATGACGTTCTACCGCGACGACCCGCGCACCTCGACGTGGTTGCGGGACCGGCTGGAGCGGCTCGACCAGCCGCTGCGGATCGCGGTGAGCGGGCGGGTGAAGTCGGGCAAGTCGACGCTGATCAACGCGCTGATCGGCACCGACCTGGCGCCGACCGACGCCGAGGAGCGCACCCAGGTCACGACGTTCTACCAGTACGGGCCGGAACCGAAGATCCTGGTGCACACGCCGCACGGCGCGGTGCAGAACGTCCCCGTGTCCACGTTGGACTCGGCGACGATCCGGGACCTGCAGCACTGGCGGCCGGACGAGGTATCGCGGCTGGTCATCGAGTCCCCCACCCCGGGGCTGCAGGCGATCACGCTGATCGAGACGCCCGGCGTGGCCTCGGCGGCGGTGCAGGAGACCGGGCGGTCCGCGCTCGCGCAGATCCTCTCCGAGTCCGACGCCGTGCTCTACCTGACCCGCTACCCGCGGCAGACGGACCTGCAGTTCCTCCAGTCGGTGAACGAGCTGCAGACCGCGCGCAGCGTGCCGATCAACACCATCGTCGCGTTCTCCCGAGCCGACGAGACCGGCGACGGCGGCTCGGACGCGCTGGTCGCGGCCGAGCGGATCGCCGAGCGCTACCGCACCGACCCGACGCTGAGCTCCTTCGCGCAGCACTTCATCCCGGTCGTGGGCCTGCTCGGGCAGGCCGCGTCGACGATGACCGAGGACGACTTCAAGATCCTCGCCTACCTGGCGCGGCTGTCCGACACGGACCGGGACACGCTGCTGCTGTCGGCGGAGCGGTTCATCAAGGCCGGGCTGGAGGCGGTGCCGTCGGAGATCCGGCAGCGGCTGCTGGAGCGCTTCGGCCACTACGGCATCGCCCGATCGCTGGACCTGCTGCGCGGCGGCGCGTCCACGGCCCAGCAGCTGCAGCAGGAGCTGCTGGAGACCAGCGGGCTCAACACCTTGCAGGAGACGCTGCACTCGCAGTTCGTGGAGCGCCAGGACGCGCTGCGCGCCCGGTCCGCGCTGCTGGCGGTGGACATGGTGCTGCGCGCCAACCCGCGTCCCGGCGTGCAGCAGCTGCTCGGCGAGTTCGAGCGGGTGCTCAGCAACGCCCACGAGTGGAACGAGCTGCGCACGCTGTCCGCGCTGGACTCCGGTCAGATCCGGTTCTCCCGCCCGCTGCAGGCCGAGGCCAAGCGCCTGCTGGGCGCCTCGGGGCACTCGCCGCACGCCCGGCTCGGCCTGGACGAGAACGCCCTGACCAACGACCTCGCCGACGAGGCGACCGCGACCCTGTCCCGCTGGCGCGAGCAGTCCGTCAACCCGCTGCTGGACCGCGCCCACCGCGACGCCGTCCGCACGGTGCTCCGCAGCGCGGAGCGCGTGATCCTGCACCAGATCCAGAACCAGGGCCAACAACCGAACCGGGCCCAGCAGCAGGCCGCGCAGGCCCAGCAGCAGGCCGCGCAAGCCCAGGCCCAGCAAGCCGCGCAGGCGCAAGCCCAGGCCGAGGCGGAACGAGCCCGCCAGGCCGCCGAGGTCGAGCAGGCACGGCGGGCAGCGGAGGCGGAGCAGGCCCGGCAGGCCGCGGAGGCGGAGCAAGCCCGCCAAGCCGCGGAAGCGGAGCAGGCCCGGCAGGCCGCGGAAGCCGAGCAGGCCCGGCAGGCCGCGGAGGCCGAGCGCGCTCGCCAAGCGGCCGAGGCCGAGCAGGCCAGGCAAGCCGAACAGGCCCGCCAAGCCGCGGAAGCGGAACGAGCCCGGCAAGCGGCCGAGGCCGAGCAGGCCAGGCGGGCCGCCGAAGCCGAACGAGCCCGCCAGGACGAGTCGTCCACACCGTCCCGCAGCGCCGACGACCCCAACCGCACCCCGGCCACCCAGTTCCTGCAGCAGCACGACCACCCGACGGGCCGCCGGGCCCTGCGCGAGGTCGGCACCAGCACCGGCGGCCGACGTCGCGCCCCGGAGCCGGGCGAGACCCCGAACCGCTCCCGCTCCAGCGTCAACCAACCCACCGGCAGCCACGCCAAACCGGACCCCGACGAGTCCCGCCACTACGTCGACCCCACCCCCTCGGGCCGCCACTCCCGAGGCTGACCTCACGGCGGGGTTCCCGATTTCAATGGAAGTCGGGTCCCCGATTTCCATTGAGATCGGGGGCCCCGCCGGGCCGAGGGCTACAGGTGGAGGTCTCGGAGGGTTTGGTGGAGTTGGTCGACGAGGGGGCGACGTCGGGCGAGGACGTCGGCCGCCGCCGGGTCCGGGGTGGCCCGGGAGTCGATGGTGACGAGTTCGGCCGCGTGGGCGAGGGAGTCGATCTCGCCGAGGGCACGCCACGCCAGGAGGACCGCGCCGAGACCTGAACCGCCGCTTCCTTCGGCGAGGTCGAGGTCCATGTTCAGGGCGGAGGCGATGGTCTCGGCCCAGACCCGGCTGCGGAAACCGCCGCCGGTGGCGCGGACGGCGCGGACCTCGGCGCCGGTGTCGATGACCGCGTCGCGGACGAGGGCGAGCTGCTGGGCGACTCCCTCGATCACCGCGCGGGTCATCTCGGCGCGGCCGTGCGAGCGGCGCAGACCGAGGAGAGCGCCGGTCAGGCCCGGTTCCCACCAGGGAGCGCGCTCGCCGAGCAGGTACGGCAGGGCCATCAGCCCGTCCGCACCGGCCGGGACCGCGGCGGCCTCGTCGAGCAGGTCGGCGACGTCCACGCCGAACGCCTCCGCGGCCCACTGGCCGACGACACCGCCGTTGCTGACCGCGCCGCCGATCACCCACAGACCGTCGGCCAGCGCGTAGCTGAAGGTGCGGCAGCGGGCGTCCACGCCCGGCTCGTCGCGGGTCACTCGCAGCGCGCCGCTGGTGCCCAGCGACAGCGCGGCCACGCCCGGCGCCACCGCGCCCACGCCCAGGTTCGCGAGCGGCCCGTCGCCCCCGCCGAGCACGACGGGGAGTCCGGCCGGGAGCCCGACGGTCTCGGCGACCCGCGTCCCGAGCGGGACGATCGCCGTCGGCTCGCGGAGCTCGGGCAGCTGCTCGGCGCGGATGCCGGCGACCTCCAGCGCGGGTTCGTGCCAGCGCAGCGTGCGCATGTCCTGCATCCCGCTGCCGGAGCTCAGCGAGTGCTCGGTGACGAACTCGCCGGTGAAGGCCGTGACGACGTAGTCCTTGAGCGCGCACCAGCGCTCGACCCGGCCGCTGTCGACACCGCCGCTCTCGACACCGCCGATCTCGGCTCCGCCCGAGGTCAGCCAGGCCAGCTTCACCATGACCGACTGGGTGTGCACCGGAGTTCCGGTCGCGCGGTGCAGTGCGGAGGCCGTCCCGGGCTCGGCCCGCAACCGGGCGGCGACCTCGGCGGCGCGGGTGTCGGCCCAGTTGAAGGCGGGTGTCGCCGGTTCGCCCCGGGAGTCCAGGCCGACCAGGGTGTGCATCGCGCTGCTGAACGACAGCCCGGCGACCTCGTGCCCCTGCTCCCGGGCCCACGCCGCGCACTCGGCCAGCGCCCCGATCGCGGCTTCGAGCACCTCCGCGGCGTCCTGGGTCGCCTCGCCCGGCTCATCGGTGCGCAGCGGGTACCCGCGCTCGCTGGTGTGCAGGACCCGAGCATCGGTGCCTGCGGCGACGACCTTGGTAGCAGTGGTGCCGAGATCGACACCCAGCACGACCGGGACAGAACTCATGCGACGAACCTATCCGCCCCCGAACCACCGGATCAGCCCAGGCATGGTGCCCAGGATCACTCCGTTTCAGACCACCTGCTCCGCTTGCGGAGCGAATCGAGATCGATCCGCAGGTCGAAGGGCTCGTCGGACACGAACACACCCGTACCGTTGAAGATCTCCTGATACACACCGTCGACGAGTCGATGCGCGGTGAGCCTCGGCTGCGCGCTGATGTCGAGAACCCAGTAGTGGGGAATCCCCGCCTCGGCGTACTCGGTGCGCTTGGCGGCGACGCCGTCAAGCGGCGGCACCACCTCGACGGCGAGCAGAACGTCCTCGGCGTAGATGTGCACCGGGTCGTCAATGATCCGTTCCAAGGGCACCGCGATCACATCGGGAACCCGCACCGTGGGCGGAAACGTCCCGTCGATCACGACTTCTGTCGCGAGAATCGTGGTCCACTCATGGGGAGGGCCGAGTCCAGCTCAGAAGAGACCCGCACGAGCATGAGCTGATGGAGCGGTGCCGCCTTCGGAAAGACCTGGAACACGCCTTCGCGCAGTTCGTAGAGCTGGGAGTTGTCCTCGGGGAGTGCGTCGAACTCCGCCAGGCTCATTCGCCAATCGATCACCCGGCGAAAATAAGGGCGCCCGCTCCCTCCGGGGAAGGAGCGGACGCCCTTGAGTGCCTGATCAGATCACTTGGCGAGGGTTTCGGCGATCTCGTAGGTGTTGAGGGCCGCGCCCTTGCGGAGGTTGTCGCCGCAGACGAAGAAGTCCAGCGTGTTCGGGAAGTCCAGCGCCTGGCGGACGCGACCGACGTAGGTCGGGTCGCCGCCGACGACGGCCGCCGGGGTCGGGAACACGCCGTTGTCGTGGTCGTCCTGCAGCACGATGGTCGGCTGGTCGTCGAAGACCTTGTGCGCCTGCTCCACCGACACCTCGCGCTCGAAGGTGGCGTGCACCGCCAGCGAGTGCGTGGTCAGCACCGGCACGCGGACGCAGGTCGCCGAGACGCGCAGCTCCGGGATGCCCAGGATCTTGCGGGACTCGTTGCGGACCTTGAGCTCCTCGGAGGTCCAGCCGTCGTCCTTCCGGGAACCCGCCCACGGCACCACGTTGAGCGCCAGCGGCGCCTTGAACGGGGTCTCGGCGGACAGCCCGGCCGCGGCCAGGGCCTCGGCGACGTCGCCGCCGCGGACGCCGAGTTCCTTGCCCGCCACCGCCTCCAGCTCCGCGTAGAGCCGGTCGATGCCTTCCTGACCAGCACCGGAAGCGGCCTGGTAGGAGGAGACGACCAGTTCGCGCAGGCCGAACTCGCGGTGCAGCGCGCCCAGCGCCGCCATCATCGACAGCGTGGTGCAGTTCGGGTTGGCGATGATGCCCTTGGGGCGCTCGTGCACCTTCTCCGGGTTGACCTCGGGCACCACCAGCGGCACCTCGGGGTCCATCCGGAAGGCACCGGAGTTGTCGACCGCGACGGCACCGCGCGAAGCGGCCACCGGGGCCCACTCGGCGGAGATCTCGTCCGGCACGTCGAACAGCGCGATGTCCACGCCGTCGAACGCCTCCGGGGCCAGCTCGACCACGGTGCGGTCCTCGCCGCGCACGGTGATCTTCTTGCCCGCCGAGCGCGCAGAGGCGATCAGCCGGATCTCACCCCACGGCACCGAGTCGCGGTTGTTGATGATGTCGATCATGACCGTGCCGACGGCACCGGTGGCACCGACGATGGCCAAGGTGGGAGCCACCTGCGCTGAACTCATCAACGACCACTCCCCGCGTACACGACCGCTTCCTCGTCGCCACCGAGCTCGAAGGCCTCGTGCAGCGCGCGCACGGCGGTGTCGAGCTGGGTGTCCTGGATCAGCACCGAGATGCGGATCTCCGAGGTGTTGATGATGTCGATGTTGACCCCGGCGTTGAACAGCGCCTCGCAGAAGGTCGCCGTCACGCCCGGGTGCGAGCGCATGCCTGCGCCGACCAGCGAGACCTTGCCGACCTGGTCGTCGTAGACGACCTCCTCGAAGCCGACCTCAGCGGAGATCTTCTCCAGCTCGGCCACGGCCACCGCGCCGTTGCTGCGGGCCACCGTGAAGGTGATGTCGGTCTTGCCGGACGCGGTGCCGGAGACGTTCTGCAGCACCATGTCGATGTCGATCTCGGCGTCGGCGACCACGCGGAAGATGCGGCCCGCGACGCCCGGGTTGTCCGGCACACCGCGCACGGTGACCTTGGCCTCCGACCGGTCGTGCGAGACGCCGGTGATCATCGCCTGTTCCACGGAAAGGTCCTCCACTGAACCGGACACTGTCGTGCCGGGCTTGGGCGAGTAAGACGAGCGGACGTGCAGCGGCACGCCGTAGCGGCGGGCGTACTCCACCGCGCGCAGGTGCAGCACCTTCGCGCCGGTGGCGGCCATCTCGAGCATCTCCTCGTAGGTGATGTGCTCCAGGTGCTTCGCGTCGGGCACGATGCGCGGATCCGCCGTGTAGACGCCGTCGACGTCGGTGTAGATCTCGCACACGTCGGCGTTCATCGCGGCGGCCACCGCGACCGCGGTCGTGTCCGAACCACCGCGGCCGAGCGTGGTGATGTCCTTGGTGTCCTGCGAGACGCCCTGGAAACCGGCGACGAGCGCCACCTGGCCCTCGGCCAGGGCTTCCTGGATGCGCCCCGGGGTCACGTCGACGATCCGCGCGTTCTGGTGCGCCGATGTGGTGATCATGCCGGCCTGCGAGCCGGTGAACGACTGGGCTTCCACGCCGAGCGACTCGACCGCCATCGCGACCAGCGCGTTGGAGATTCGCTCTCCCGCGGTCAGCAGCATGTCGAGTTCCCGCTCCGGCGGTGCCGGGTTGACCTGTTTGGCGAGGTCGAGCAGCTCGTCAGTGGTGTCACCCATCGCGGAGCAGACGACCACGACGTCGTTGCCCGCTTTGCGGGTCTCGACGATGCGTTCGGCGACCCGTTTGATGCGATCAGCACTCTCGAGTGAGGAACCGCCGTACTTCTGGACGACGAGCGCCACGTGAAACAAACCTCCTCGACCGCTGCGGCCGTCCCGGGCACGGGGTTTCCCCGCACTGACACCGGGTGGACGGAGAGCAGTGGCGCACCCGGTTTCGCAGGTGCGCTCCGCCCCGCGACCGGGCGGAGGCAGCGTCGGCCGATCCCGGCCGAAACGGCCTTCTACCAGGTCGCTCCGCTGCCGGACTAGCCTACCGACCACTGGGGGTGAACCCCAATCACGAACGTCACGTCTAGTCTGTGGGACGCGATTGTCGACAAGAGCGGAGCGTAGGGTTGTCCACCACGCAGGGCGCGCTGGAACCACCCCTGGGGGATACCGGAAACACTGCGGCTACCCAGCGGAAACAGCGGACATTCCGCCCGAGCGGCGGAGCGCGGCTGGGCACACCGCAGCAACGCCGGATGATCATCGCGCTGACCCCGGCTGTGGTCTACCTCGCAATCCGACTGGTGGGACTGCTGGTCCTGGCCTGGTTGTCGGCGGTCCACGACGAGTCGCTGCTGGACAACCTGAACTCGTGGGACGGGCAGTGGTACACCGAGATCGCCGCCCACGGTTACGGCGGCGTGAACCCGAGCATGGTCGACGGGTTCGGACACCGGTACCCGGAGACGCCGCTCGCGTTCTTCCCCGGATATCCGCTGCTCATCATGGCCATCGCGGTGATCCCCGGCGTGTCGACCATCGGCGCGGCGATCACCGCGAGCCTGGTCTGCGGCGTCGTCGCCGCCTACGGGCTGGCGCGGCTGGGTGAGCGGCTCGGCAGCTCCCGGCGGGTGGGGCTGCTGCTGGTCGTGCTGTTCGCGGCGGCACCCATGTCGGTGGTGCTGTCGATGGCCTACTCCGAAGCGCTGTTCTGCGCGCTGTCGATCTGGGCGCTGATCGGCGTCGTCGAGCGCAACTGGCCGCTGGCCGGGCTGTGCTGCGCGGCGGCCGGGCTGATCCGGCCCACCGCAGCGGCGCTGGTCGGGGTGATCGGGCTGGCCGCGGTGATCTCGATCGTGCAGCGCCGGGACTCCTGGCGGCCGTGGCTGGCGATGCTGCTCGCGCCGCTCGGCATGATCGTCTACATCGGCTGGGTCGGCGCGCAGACCGGCAAGCTCAACGGCTACTTCGAGCTCCAGGCGCGCGGCTGGTCCTCGGCCTTCGACGGCGGCGCGACGACCGCGAAGTTCGTCGTCGAGGCGCTCACCGAGGACAAGTCGGTGTTCGAGACGTTCACCGTCTGGGTGGTCCTGACCGCCCTGGTCCTGCTCGCGCTGTGCGTGTGGCACCGGCTGCCGTGGCCGCTGGTGCTGTTCGCCGCGGCCGTGCTGGTGCTGGACCTGGGCTCGGACGGCCTGATGTACTCCAAGGTGCGGTTGATGTTGCCGGCGTTCCCGCTGCTCATCCCGGTCGCGATCGGGTTGAGCAAGCGGCGTCCGGCCACCGCCGTGACGACGGCGCTGCTGCTGGTCTTCTTCGGCTCCTGGCTGGGGGCCTACTCGCTGACCGCCTGGCAGTACGCCATCTGAGCACCTTCGGGAGGTTTCGGTGACCGAACTGGACAAGACGGCGGACTCGTCCGTCCCGCTGCACCCGCTGCTGGCGGAGCGCTGGAGCCCGCGCGCGCTGAACCCGTCGGCGACCATCGGCGACGAGCAGTTCACCGCGCTGTTCGAGGCGGCCCGCTGGGCCCCGTCGTGGGGCAACACGCAGCCGGCGCGGTTCATCGCCGCGCGCCGCGGCGAGCCGACCTTCGACCGCATCCACGGCACGCTGTCCCGGGGCAACAAGAGCTGGGCCGGCGACGCGGCCGCGCTGGCCATCGGCGTGGCGCAGTCGGTCAACGACGAGGGCGAGCCGATGCCCTACGGCGAGTACGGACTCGGCCTGGCCACCGAGAACCTGGTCCTGCAGGCGGTCGCGGAGGGTCTGCACGCCCACCAGATGGCGGGCTTCGACCGCGAGGCGGCCCGCGTGGAGTTCGCGATCCCGGACGACTTCGAGCCGCTGGTCGCGATCGCCATCGGCGACCTCGGCGACCTCGACGGCATGCCGGACCGGCTCGTCGAGAAGGAGCTCCGGCCCCGCCTCCGGCACCCCCTGGCCGATCTCGTGTTCACCGACTCCTGGGGCACGTCCCTGTTCTGACGACGTCGGTGGGGTGGGGAGGTTTTCATGAAGACTTTCCCGCCCCTCGGACAGCGCGTTCGGGATCGTTCGAGGTCAGACGCACCACAAGGCCTCCTGACACGACCTGGTCACCCGATATGGTGAGTCGCATGAAGGCGGACGCGGTGCGAGGGCACCTGGACGGACTGCTGCTCGCCGTGCTCGAACCCGGCCCGCTGCACGGCTACGCGATCATCACCTCGGTGATGAACCGCAGCGGCGGCGCGCTCGAACTGCGCACCGGGACGATCTACCCCGCGCTCAAGCGCCTCGAACGCCTCGGCCTGCTCGCCAGCAACTGGGAAGCGGTCGGACAGCGGCGGCGTCGGCGTTGCTACCGGCTCACCGACGCCGGGCGGCGCAGTCTGGCCGGAGAGCGGGCCGACTGGCGGGCGTTCACCGCCGCGATCGGCGCCGTGCTCAACCCAGGGAGCCCAGCGTGAACGCCATCGAGACCTACGTCGACGAGCTCGCCGCGGAGCTGCGCGGACCCGCGCGGGTCAAGGCCCGCATGGTCCAGGAGATCCGCGACGGGCTCACGGACACCGTCACCGCGCGCACCGACGCGGGCCTGCCGCCGGAGCAGGCCGTGCAGGACGCGGTGCGCGAGTTCGGCACGCCCGCCGAGGTCGCGCCCAGCTGCCAGCGGGAGCTCACCGTCGCCCAGACCCGGCACACCGCGTTCGCGCTGCTGGTGACCGTGCCGGTGCTGCTCGGCGGCTGGCGGCTCGCCTCCACGATCGGCCGCGACCAGAGCGTCCCGACGTCGCAGACCGCGCAGCTGCTCGCCGCCGTCGCCGGGACCGCCGCGGTCGTGGGCTGCGCGGTGCTGCTCATCACCCGCCGTCTCGCGGTGCCCGGCAGGTTGCCGCTGGTGCTGGGCTGGACCGGCACCGCCGCCAGCATCGCGATGCCGCTGGCGTCGATCGCCCTGGCCACGACGCTGCCGCCGGCCGAGAACTGGCCGCTGCTGCTGCTCCTCGCCGCGGGCACCGTCGCGGCGCACTTCGCGCTGGCGTACTCGGCCAAGGTGTGCCGGGAGTGCGCGGCGCAAGTCGACTGAACGACTGGTGAATTCCCAGAATTGGCGCGCGGTTCGGCGTCGACGTCCGCTGCGGTGGTGATCGGACCAGATCAATCCCCCAGTCGCATTACGACCCCGTGCAATTTACCGCAATTGATCGCCGCTTCGGTTACATGCGGTTCGTTGATGCGGTATGACTTCACTCGTGTGGACGAGTATCAGAACGACCGCGGAAGCGCTTGATGACGCCGACGTGCTCGCTGGACTGCGCCTGCGCTACGACCTCGTCCCCGGAGTCATCCGCGTGGACGGCCACAGCGGCGGCCCGATGCCCCGCACCTCACCCGCGCGACTGCGCCGGTTCGTCCAGCACCGCTGGGAACCGCGCAGCGGTCGCCCCTCCGGCGAATCGGACTGGCGGCGCGAGGCGCGGCTGGCGGCCGCCGCGCTGGCCCCGCTGGTCGGCGCGGCCGCCGGCGAGCTCACCGTCGCCGAGTCGACCTCGATCAACCTGTTCAAGGCCCTGGTCGCGGCCGCGAAGCTGCGCCCCGGGCGGCCGGTCCTGGCCGTGGGCCGCGACTGCTTCGCCACCGACCGCTGCCTCGCCCAGTCCGCCGCCGACCACATCGGCGGACGGTTGCAGCTGATCGACGGCGTCGACGGCCTGGACGCGCTGGACCTCGACCAGGTCGCGATGGTCGCCCTCTCGCACGCGGACCTGCGCTCCGGCGCTGCCCGCGACGCTGAACCGATCACCGCCGAGATCCACCGCGGTGGCGCGCTGACGCTGTGGGACCTCAGCCACTCGGCCGGAGCGCTGGACGTCGACCTGCACCGCTGGGACGCGGACTTCGCGATCGGCTGCGGGCACAAGTACCTGGGTGGGAGCACGACCGCACCGTCGTTCGGCTTCGTCGCCGAGCGGCACCACGAACCCTCGCCGACCGGGGGCCTGCGGCACCCGCTGGCGGAGGGCTTCGCCGGACCGGCCGCGACGCTCGCGGCGACCGAGCTGCGCGACGTGCTGGCCATCCTCGACGGCGTCCCGGCGAGCGCGCTCGCGGCGAAGACCACCGGCCTGGTGGAGCTGTTCCTGGAGCGGGTCGGCGAGTTCTGCGCCGACGCCGCGGTCGAGGTGCGCACGCCCGACGCCCGGCGCCGGGCGCAGGTGTGCCTCCGGCACGAGCAGGCGCAGCGCATCGCCGACCTGCTGTCGGACCGCAGCGTGCTGGTCGAGTACGCCGAACCGGACCTGCTGCGGTTCAACTTCGCCCCCGCCTGGCTGTCCTACGTCGACGTCTGGCAAGCGGCGGAGCGCCTCCACGCCACCCTCCACGAGATCCGCTGAGCAGCTCCTCGTCACTCGGTGGCGAGGTGCCGGTGGATCGCGTCGAGGTCGGCGCGCAACGCGTCCGGGGCGACCTCGGGGTCCGCGCGCAGCCTGCGGTTGAGCGTGCGCATCTCGGAGACCAGCAGCTGCGCCTGCTGCAGATCGGCCTCGCCCGCCCGGACCGCTCGCTCGGTGGCGGCGTCGACGACCCGCTCCAGGACGGCGATCGTCGGCCACCACGCCTCGGCCTCCCCGTGGTGGGTGGGGTTCATCAGCAGCTGCTGCAGGCGGGACCGCAGGTCGGCGAGCTGCCGGTAGGTGCGGCGGCGCAGCGCGGACCGGCCGTGCTCGGCGCCCGCCAGCGACCGCGACACGTAGTCGGCGACCGACTCGACCGCGTCGGCGACACCGTCCCGCAGCGACGGGCCGGTGCGCATCCCGCGCAGTGCGAACCCCACGACCAGCACGATCGCGCAGCCGACGAAGGTGTCCAGCAGCCTCGCCGCCGGGTAGAACTGCTGCTGCTGGCTCATCTGCAGCAGCACCAGCGCCGTCACCACCGCGCTGAACAACCCGTAGTGCCTGCTCAGCGCCACCGGGAGCTTGCCGGCGAGGGCGATGATGAACGGCACCAGCAGCCAGCCCGCGGGCAGCAGCGCCAGCAGCGCCCACGCCACCAGCACGCCGAGGATCGTGCCGAGCGCGCGCAGCACGGTCCGGGCGAACACCGAACCCGAGTTCGGGCGCAGCACCAGCGCGACCGTCAGCGCGATCCAGTACGTCTGGTCCAGGCCCGCGACCAGCCCGAACCCCTCCGCCAGCGCCAGGCACAGCAGCATCCGCAGCGCCAGCAACCAGGTGGTGGCGCCGATGCTCGGCCGCCGCCTCGGCGCGCCGGGCGCCTGCTGGCGCTTGGCCTCGCGGAGGGCGTCGACGAGCTCGGCGATGCCCTCGTCCAGCGCCGCGAGCAGCGCGGAATCGTGCTCACCGGGCTGGAACCGGGGTGGGGTGTCGCCGGTGCGGACGCAGCGGGCGAGCTCGGCCAGGGCCTCGCGGGTGCGCGGCGGCGGGGTCAGCCCGGCGTGCGCGACCGACACCGCCGCCTCCACCACCGGGGTCGCGCGCAGGTGGACCAGGTGGAGGCGGTCGCGGACGCGGCTGCGCGACATCGAGGCACCGCCGATGAGCACGTCGTGCGAGGTGTTGAGAGCCCGGGTCAGGTGCCGGCGGGCGGCGACCGCGTCACCCGGCCCGAGCATCCGCAGGATCGCGGTGAAGACGTCGGCGACCGCGCCCCGGGCGGGAGCCGTGCCGCGCAGCGGCCACGTCGCCGCCGCCAGGGCCACGACCAGCAGTTCCCCGGCGAGGAACCAGCCGACCTGCTCGGGCACCGGCAGCACCGCCGAGCGCTGGCCGGTGGCCACCACGCAGAAGGTCAGCATGTGCGCGCCGCCGGAGGCCCACAGCTCCCCCAGCCTGCTGCTCAGCACCGACGGGACCGACACGGCCAGCACGGCGACCATCGCCCACAGCGGGCCTGGCGCGGCGGCTCCGGCGGCGAAGCCGATCGCCCCGAGCACCGCGGCGATCACCAGTCGCCGCAGCCGGAACCGGTAGGAGCCGGTGACGTCGGAGAAGCTCGCGCACAGCGCCCCGACGGAGGCCACCACGGCCGCGTCGACGCGCCCGGTGAGCAGGCCGAGCACCTGCGGTACCCCGACCCCGCCCGCGGCGACGGCCACGCGGGTCCAGTCGGTGGGGATGGCGATCGGGCGCAGCATGTGCCGCAGCCACGGTGGTGCTTCGAGTCTCGGGAGCGCGCCGGTGCTCAACCGTCATCCCTTCGGGTCGCCGGGGCCTGCGCTCCACGCCGAGCGACCGGGGGGTACACGCCCGATCCTCCCAGCTCCGGCGATCACGACCCTGATTCCACCACCGGGATCACACGACGGTGTCGGTCACACCCACCCCCGACGTCCATGGGCGAGGGAAGTTTTCATGAAAACCTCCCCTTCGAACGACACCTCGTCGACGTGCGCAGTTTTCATGAAAACTTCCTTTTCGAGAGGTGACCCACGAGGTCAGGAGCCTCCCCAAGAACGTCCACTTCGGACTTCTCCCCGTTGGGAGGGGACAGTTTTCATGAGAACTTCGTCTTGGTGGTGGCCCCGTGGGGAGGGAAGTTTTCATGAAAACTTCCCTCTGCCGACCTCAGCGCAGCGCGGCGAGGATCTTGGTGGCGAGGGAGGTGACGACGAGCCAGAAGACCGCGGCGATGCCGTAGTTGAGCAGGACCGCCAGCTGCGGGTCGGCCGGGGTGAACAGGTCCTGGAACCCGAGCGCGAGGGGATCGGCCGCGGAGGCCACGAAACGGGTGATCCCGTTGTCCGGATTCGCGCTGCCGATGGTGAGGATCACATGGATCGCCAGCAGCGCCGCGCACACCAGGCCCGCCCAGCGGACCACCTGGATCAGCACGTCGACGAAGCGCCCCCACCCGCGTCGCAGGTCAGCGCGCCGCACACCGCCCTCGCGGGCACCCGCACGAACGTCCTCGGTCACGAGATCAGTGTGGCACGAGACCGGGCCGTTCCGGGAGGGTCCTTCACGCGGGGCGCGCCCCGGACCTCCCAGCATCTGGAACGGGCGCTTGCACTGCGGGCCCCTGATGCGGTTAGCCTGGGTCCGTGGCTCGCGTTCTCCTGCTTCGCCGCCGCGACGGGGTCTCCTAGACCGGCCCCTCGTCGCGGGGTACGAACGCGCCGGTCTCACCTCGAGTCCGTGAACCGGTAAGCGACCAGGAGAACCCCTCTGATGAGCAGCAACACCCCCGACGCGCAGGCCCCCTTCGCCGGACGAGTGCGCAAACCCGCCAAGCCCGCGCCCGCCGGACAGCCGTCGTGGAACCCGCAGCAGGGCAGTTCGATGCCCTTCCACCGCTACAAGCCGTTCCACGAGCTGGTCGAGGACGTATCCCTGCCCGACCGCACCTGGCCGGACAAGCGGATCACCCAGGCCCCGCTGTGGTGCGCCGTCGACCTGCGCGACGGCAACCAGGCGCTGATCGACCCGATGTCGCCCGCGCGCAAGCGCCGCATGTTCGAGCTGCTGGTGCAGATGGGCTTCAAGGAGATCGAGGTCGGCTTCCCGGCCGCCAGCCAGACCGACTTCGACTTCGTCCGCGAGATCATCGAGGACGGCGCCATCCCCTCCGACGTGCGGATCCAGGTGCTGACCCAGTGCCGCCCGGAGCTGATCGAGCGCACCTTCCAGGCCCTCGAAGGCGCCCAGAAGGCCATCGTGCACATCTACAACTCGACGTCGATCCTGCAGCGCCGCGTGGTGTTCCGCGAGGAGCAGGAGGGCATCAAGAAGATCGCGAAGATGGGCGCCGAACTGGCCCTGGAGCTGGCCGGCAAGTACCCGGACACCGACTTCCGCTTCCAGTACTCGCCGGAGTCCTACACCGGCACCGAGCTGTCCTACGCCGTCGAGGTCTGCGACGCGGTCACCGAGATCTGGCAGCCCACCCCGGAGAAGCCGGTCATCCTGAACCTGCCCGCGACCGTGGAGATGGCCACCCCGAATGTCTACGCCGACTCCATCGAGTGGATGCACCGCAACCTGGCCCGACGCGACTCGGTGATCCTGTCGCTGCACCCGCACAACGACCGCGGCACCGGCATCGCCGCCGCTGAGCTGGGCTACCAGGCCGGCGCCGACCGCATCGAGGGCTGCCTGTTCGGCAACGGCGAGCGCACCGGCAACGTCGACCTGGTCGCGCTGGGCATGAACCTGTTCAGCCAGGGCATCGATCCGCAGATCGACTTCTCCGACATCGACTACGTCAAGCGCACCGTCGAGCACTGCAACCAGCTGCCGGTCGCCGAGCGGCACCCGTGGGGCGGCGAGCTCGTCTACACCGCGTTCTCCGGCAGCCACCAGGACGCCATCAACAAGGGCCTGAACGCGCTGCGCGCCGAGGCCGACAAGGCCGGGGTCAACGTCGACGAGCACCCGTGGGAGGTCCCGTACCTGCCGATCGACCCCAAGGACGTGGGCCGCAGCTACGAAGCTGTCATCCGGGTCAACTCGCAGTCCGGCAAGGGCGGCGTGGCGTACGTGATGAAGACCGAGCACCAGCTGGAGCTGCCGCGCAAGCTGCAGATCGAGTTCTCCAAGGCGGTGCAGAGCCACACCGACGACGAGGGCGGCGAGGTCAGCCCGGCCGCGATGTGGACGGCGTTCTCCGCCGAGTACCTGGAGGCCACCGCGCCGCTGAAGCTGGTCCGGCAGAGCTCCTCCGGTGAGGCCGGGAACGAGACGATCACGGCCACGGTCGTGGTGGACGGCGACGAGCGGCAGATCACCGGGCGCGGCAACGGTCCCGTCTCGGCGTTCGTCGACGCGCTGACCACCGTCGGCTACGACATCCGGGTCCTGGACTACCACCAGCACGCGCTGACCGCGGGCGACGACGCGCGCGCGGCGGCCTACCTGGAGTGCGCGGTGGGCGACGACGTCTTCTGGGGCGTCGGCGTGGACACCTCCACCATCGCGGCGATGCTGCAGGCGGTCGTCTCGGCCGCCAACCGCGCCTCCCGCTGACCCCTCTGACGGAAACACCCCCGGCGCTCGCGGCGCCGGGGGTGTTCTGCTGTCAGCTCTGGGCCGGTTCCGGTTCCTCCTGGCGCTCCGCGCGCTCGACCCGCTTCTGGATGATGCGGGTGCTCCACCAGGCGAAGGCGACCGCGATGACCAGGCCGATCCACGAGAAGCGGTGGAACCACTGGCCCGCGACCAGGCCGAACGCGTACGACAGGGCGGTCACCAGACCCGCCCACGCGATGCCGCCGGTGGCGTTGGCCAGCAGGAACTTGCGGTAGGGCATGCCGAGGCTGCCCGCCAGCGGTCCGGCCAGGATGCGCAGCAGCGCCACGAACCGGCCGCCGAAGACCGTCCACGCACCCCAGCGCTCGAAGAGGCCCTCCGCCTGGGCCAGCGGCTTGGGGCCGAAGTGCTTGGGCAGCTTGGTGCCCAGCCAGGTCAGCAGACGGCGGCCGAAGCGCTTGCCGATGGCGTAGCCGATCGAGTCGCCCACGATCGCCCCGAGCGCGGCGAAGCTGCCCAGCAGCACCGGGTTGATCACCCCGTGCGACGCAGCCACACCCGCGCTGACCAGCAGGATCTCGCCGGGAAGCGGGATGCCGACGCTCTCCAGCCCGATGACCCCGGCAACGATCAGGTAGATCACCCCGGCGGGGATCGTGTTCAGCCACTCGATCATGGACATCCGTTCTGGTCGGGACAGGAGCAGTTCGGCTTCCGCCAAGGGTACGGACCCGAACCCGACCGCCGCCGGGCACGGGGTGGCGGAAAATCGCCGGTCACGGGCATAACAGCGGCAACAGGACACAGCGGACCAGGACCTGCCCGAACGGGCTAAGGGGCGGTTGCGCCGCACGGACCACCCGGAACACGCGATCACCACCCGCTAAATCGGGGTATTCACTCGACCAAAGTCGGTATTGCCGAGCGGGAAGAACCGGCACGATGGAAGCACGTCGAGGGGATGTCAGGGGATCAGGCGTCACCCCTGGGGTAACTGGATCAGGAGAAGCGGCCTCCGGGAGAAGGACGGGGGACACGTCGGGGCACCCGAAGCCGCTTCTCCTTTTCTTCTTTCGTCTCTCCGTGGTCTGAACCCGCGGCGGTGCCGGTTGCTCAGGTGGGGTACTGCGAAAGCACCTGCGGTGCTTGCCTGACGGTCCCGGGGCTCACTCGAACGGTCTACGAAACTTGATGTTCGTCGGTCTGCACGGTTCAGTGATGTGGCTATGTGGCCGACCGAAGATCCGACGGAGCAGCTGCGGTGGCGCTTGGAGTGCGCCACGACGAGCGGCGACGGGAACGTGACCGTGCTGGTCATGGGTGACCGCGTCGGCATCGTGCTCCCGCCCGGCGACACCCTGATCTTCACGGCCGACGAGGCCGAGGGCCTGGCCGACCTGGTGGACAAGGCGCTCGGCTACGCGGTGCCGGGATGAGCCTGATCGACACCGATCTCTCCTTCGATCCCCGCGATCCGCTCTTCCCCTCTCCCGCTCCCGGGT
The DNA here is from genome assembly GCF_029952525.1 of Saccharopolyspora ipomoeae. Lineage (GTDB taxonomy): Bacteria > Actinomycetota > Actinomycetes > Mycobacteriales > Pseudonocardiaceae > Saccharopolyspora > Saccharopolyspora ipomoeae. The sequence continues at coordinate 7,894 of NZ_JASAOF010000029.1, read as the reverse complement.
CCGCGCCCGCTGGGCCGCGCTGGTCGGTGCAGGTGTTCACCACCACCAACGGCTACGGCCTCCGCCCCGCCGAACCGCTCGTCGAGGTCGATCGCGTGCGCGTGCGCACCGGCTACGCCTCGCTGGGCCAGCAGCGGACCGTCGACGCCGGTGCGGTCGACGTCGAGGTCCGAGCCGAGGGCGGCGCCCTGACCTGGGCGATCACGGCGCGGCACGACGAGCCGATCAAGGCCGTCAAGCTGCTGCTGCGCGGTCTGCCCGCCGACCGGCTCGCCGAGGGCTGGTGGGCGCCGAACACCGGCCGCTCGCAGCTCCACCACGAGCGGTTCCAGCTGGAGCACCCGAGCCCGGACTGGGCGACGCCGTGGGTCGCGGTCGGCGAGGAGCCGCGCTGCTCGACGCTCAGCGTCCGCGACCCGCAGGTGCGCAGGCACGTCCTGCACGTCAACCGCCCCGCCCACTCGCCCGAACCGATCGTGGAGCTGGTGCACGTGCCCGCCGCCTCGGCGCGGGAGACGACCTGCCGCGTCCCGGAGATCCGGTTCCGGCCGGACGCCGACGTCGACGCCGACCTGGACGAGCACCTGAGCTTCACCGAGCGGGCGCACGGGCTGGTGCCGTGGGAGTCGCGGACCGACGTGCCGGACTGGCTGCGCGACGTCGCGCTGGTCGTCACGCTGCACGGCCAGCACTGGACCGGCCACGTGTTCAACACGTTCGCGCAGATGAGCGAGGCCCTCCGGTTCGTGGCCCGGCACATCGACCCGCATCGCGCGCTCGCCTACCTGCCCGGCTGGGAGGGTCGCTACTACTACGCCTACCCGAATTACCGGCCCGGACCCGATCTCGGCGGCGACGAGGGGTTCGCCGAGCTGGCCCGCACGGCCCGCGAGCTGGGGTTCCGGCTGATGCCGATGTTCGGCGGGCACGGCGCCAACGCCGTCCAGTACCCGGACTGGGAGCGGGCGGTGATGCGCAACGACACCGACCGCTACGCGGAGCTGCTCAACCGCCCCGACTGGGACTCGGACCGCTCGGGCGAGGGCGACCAGGTGTTCCTCAACCCGGGCGAGCCGGGGTTCCGCGCGCACCTGGTGGAGTCGATCTCGGCGATCGTGGACGAGTTCGGCGTGGACGCGGCGTTCCTGGACACCGTCGGCTACTACTTCGACGACCCCCGCCACGACGTGTTCGACGGGTACCGGCTGCTGGTCGCCGAGCTGCGCCGGCGTCATCCGGGCCTGGTGCTGGCCGCCGAGGGCTGGTGGGACGCGCTCAGCGGGCTGTTCCCGCTCAGCCAGCAGTGGTTCGGCACCGACCGCGACCTGCGCAAACCCCGCGTCCTCTCGCGCTACGCCCGCACCACCGGCCACCTCGCCGAAGGCGCCCCTGGCCCGGGCAGCACGGGCGTCCACGAGAAGGGCTTCATCCCCAGGCCACCCGACGTCGCGCGCGAGGGCCACCTCCCCGTCGTCAGCATCGTCGACGACACCCTCGCCGAGCACTCGGCGGAGCTGGGCGCGATCTGCCGCTGGGCCGCGGAGAACGCACCGCCGCAGGGGACGGTTTTTCCTCGAATCACCCCGTGATCATGTCCGTTTTGCCCGGACAGTTCTCACTAGAACTGTCCCCTGTCCGGGAGCGCGCTTCCGCGATGAGGGCGTCGAGAACGAGTTGGACCGCGGGGCGCTCGGTTGCTCCCTTGCGGGAGACGACCTCGATGTTGCGGCCCGCGCGCACCCCGGCCAGCGGGCGCATCACCAGCTGAGCGCTGTCGATCGTGTAGCGCGGCAGCAGCGCGATGCCATGACCTGCGGCGACGAGCGCCTCGGTGACCCGGAAGTCGTTGATCCGCTGCACCACCGTCGGCCGCACCCCGGTGCGCACCGCCAACGAGCGCAGCACGTCGTCGACCGGGAACCCGATGTCCACGCTCAGCCACGGCTCCCCGACCAGCTCGGTGAGCTCGACGCGCTCGCGACCCGCCAGCGGATGTCCCGGCGGCATCGCCACGTCCAGCGGCTCGCGCAGCAGCGGCGTGACCGCCACCCGCTCGCCGTCGTGCGGCTCCGCCTGGTCGTCCCGGTGCGTGACCACGAGGTCGAAATCCGCCGTCAGGCGGGTCACCTCGGACGGCGTCATGTCGATGTCGCGCGCCTCCAGCCGCACCTTCGGGTGCTCGGCGAGCCGCCGCAGCAGGCCCGGGAGCAGCAGGAACGCTCCCGACGGGAACATCGCCACGCGCACGACGCCGCGCGGCGTGGAGCGGTAGGTGTCCAGCTCGGCCTCCGCCCGGTCCAGGGCGGCCAGCACCTCGTCGGCGCGCGTGGCCAGCGCCCGGCCCGCGTCGGTGAGGCGCAGGCCGCGGCCGGCCGGTTCGGTCAACCGCACCCCGACCTCGGCCTGCAGCGCCCGGATCTGCTGCGACACCGACGACGGCGTGTAGGACAGGGCTTGGGCGACGGCGGTGACCGTGCCGCGATCGGCCAGCTCCCGCAGGAGTCTCAGCCTGCGAACGTCCATAGAGGAATCCTACAGAGTACTTGCGGATAGTGTTGCTTGTGCTTCACAGACGCCGACCGCAGGCTGATCGGTATGACCGCACGAGATCGCCTGCTGGCGGTGGTCGTCGCAGTCCTCTGGGGTGGCAACTTCATCGCGCTGGACCAGGGGCTGGGGCACTTCCCGCCGTTCTTCTTCGCCGGACTGCGCTTCGCGGTGCTGCTGCCGATCCTGTTCTTCATCCCGTTCCCGCGGGTCGAGTGGCGCTGGCTGATCGGCTACGGCCTGTTCTTCGGGACCCTGCAGTTCGCGTTCCTGTTCGTCGCGATGAAGATCGGCATGCCCACCGGCCTGGCCTCGCTGGTGCAGCAGAGCTCGGCGCCGTTCACCGTGCTGCTCGGCGCGCTGCTGCTGCGGGAGAAGCTCACACCGGTCCAGGTGCTGGGCATCACGACCGCCGTGCTGGGCATGATCGCCATCGGCTTCCACCGCGCGCAGACCGCGACGCTGCTGCCGATGCTGATCACCCTGTGCGGCGCGTTCTCGTGGGCGCTGGGCAACCTGTGCAGCCGCAAGGCCGAAGCGCCGAACCCGCTGCACCTGTCGCTGTGGATCTCGATCGTCCCGCCGGTCCCGATGTTCGCCGCCTCCGCGCTGTTCGAGGGGCCGACGACCGGCTGGAGCGCGCTCGCCGGCGTGCTCGACTCCCCCACCGGGCTCGCCGCGCTCAGCGGCCTCGCCTACACGTCGCTGCTGTCCACGATCATCGGGTCGGGGCTGTGGACGACGCTGCTCGGCCGCTACCCGGCCAGCACGGTCGCGCCGTTCTCGCTGCTGGTGCCGGTGGTCGGGTTCAGCACGGCGTGGCTGCTCCTCGGCGAGCGGCCGCACCCGTTCGAGCTCGCCGCGGGCGCGGTGGTCGTCGCCGGGGTGCTGCTGGGCAGCATGCGGATCGCCCGGCGACGACCGGAACCGGAACCCGTGCCGGTGTGAGGCCCTCAGGCCGTGGGGCTCTTCTCGAACCCCGGATTCCTGACGTGGACGCCGTTGCCGACCGGGCAGTCGTAGAGCACCAGCGCCTGGTGGGACTCGGCGACCAGCTTGGCCGCCACGGCTCGCTCCAGGATCGCCCGCTGCTCGCAGGCCGAACAGCGGAGCGCGCTGCTGTACCGCACCACGGGACCTCCCTTCCCCAGCGGAGCATCCTAAGTGGACGTCGGCCGCGGGGGAAACGGTTCGCGGGAAACCCCTGGTTCTCAGGCCGTGGCTACGGCCTCTTCAGGTGACACCGCGTGCGGCTGGATCTCGCCGTCGCGGATCTGCTCGGCGAAGTGGCAGGCGACCCGGTGCCCCGGTTCGAGCTCGCGCAGCGCCGGGCGCTCGGTGTCGCAGCGCTCCGCCTGCCGCCACGGGCAGCGGGTGTGGAAGCGGCAGCCCGACGGCGGGTTCGCGGGCGAGGGCAGGTCGCCGGTGAGCAGGATCTGCTCGCGGCCGTCCTCGACCCGCGGGTCCGGCACCGGCACCGCCGACAGCAGCGCCTTGGAGTACGGGTGCAGCGGCTGCGCGTAGAGCGAGTCCGATGTGGACTCCTCGACGATGCCGCCCAGGTACATCACGCCGACCCGGTCGGCGATGTGCCGCACCACGGCGAGGTCGTGCGCGATGACCAGGTAGGTCAGCCCGAACTCCTCCTGCAGGTCCTCCAGCAGGTTGAGCACCTGCGCCTGCACCGACACGTCCAGCGCCGACACCGGCTCGTCGGCGACCACCAGGTCCGGGCCGACGGACAGCGCCCGGGCGATCCCGATGCGCTGGCGCTGACCGCCGGAGAACTCGTGCGGGTACTTGCGCAGCGCGGTCGGCGGCAGGCCGACCGCGTCGAGCAGTTCCCGCAGCCGCTCGTCGGTCGCCGCCTTGTCACCGGCCATGCCGTGCGCCCGCATGCCTTCCACCAGCAGCGATTCGACGGACTGGCGCGGGTCGAGCGAGGACAGCGGGTCCTGGAACACCATCTGCATCCGCCGTCGCATGGTGCGCAGCTTCTCGCCCTTCATGCCGGACAGGTCGGTGCCGTCGAAGACGACCTTCCCGCCCGTCGGCTTCTCCAGCCGCAGCACCGCGCGCCCCAACGTCGACTTCCCGCAACCGGATTCGCCGACGAGACCGTAGGTCTCACCGCGGTGGATCGTCAGCGAGACGCCGTCGACGGCGTACACGTGCCCCACGGTCCGGTCGAGCACGACCCCCTTCTTGATGGGGAAGTGCACCTGCACGTCGTCGAGATCGACGAGCACGTCCTCGCTCATGACGCCTCCGTGTTCTGCGGGACACCCGCACCCGGTCGGCTTGCACGAGCGCCGGGGGAGAGATTGTCGCTCATCAGGCCTCCACGCTGTTCGAGATCGGCTCGCGGACCGGGTTGTGGCAGCGCAGGAGCCTCGCCCCCGCGTCGATGCTCACCTCCGGCGTCTCCTGCTCGCACACCTGGATCGCGTTCGGGCAGCGCGGGCAGAACGCGCACCCGGTGTCCCACGGGATGTTGTCGGACACCGACCCGGCGATCGGCGAAAGCCGTTGCCCGCGAGGCGAATCCAGCCGAGGGATGGAGGCCAGCAGGCCCGAGGTGTAGGGGTGCTTGGGACGGGCGAACAGCTCGTGCCGCGCCGCCCGCTCCACCACGCGACCGGCGTAGAGCACGTTCACCTCGTCGCACAACCCCGCCACCACGCCGAGATCGTGCGTGATCATGATCAGCGCGGTGTCGGTCTCGGCCACCAGGTCCGAGAGCAGCTGCAGGATCTGCGCCTGGATCGTCACGTCCAGCGCCGTCGTCGGCTCGTCGGCGATGAGCAGCCGCGGCTTGCAGGCCAGCGCCATCGCGATCAGCGCCCGCTGCCGCATCCCGCCCGAGAGCTGGTGCGGGTACTCCTTCAACCGCCGCCCCGGGTCCGGGATGCCGACCTTGCGCAGCAGCTCCTCGGCCTCCGGCATCGCCTCCTTGCGGGGCAGGCCCCGGTGCCGCTCGATGACCTCGGAGACCTGCAACCCGATGGGCACCACCGGGTTCAGCGAGGTCAGCGGGTCCTGGAACACCATGCTCAGGTCCTTGCCGCGCCGGGCGTCGAGCTCCTTCTTCGGCAGCGTCAGCAGATCCGTGCCGTCGAAGGTCACCGACCCCGACACCTCCGCGCCGCGCGCCGGCAGCAGACCCATGATCGCCAGCGAGGTCACCGACTTGCCGCAGCCGGACTCGCCGACCAGGCCCACGGTCCTGCCCGGCTCGACGTCGAAGGAGATCCCGTCCACGGCGGTCACCGGCGGCTCGCCCTTGCGGGCGAAGACCACGGAGAGGTCGCGAACTTCCAGCAGTGCCATTGCCTTCTCCCCTCACCGGCGCCGCTTCGGGTCGAGCGCGTCGCGCAGCGACTCGCCGACCAGCGTGAAGCCGAAGGCGACCAGGATGATGCACCCCGCGGGCCAGAACGCCAGCTGCGGATGCGAGTCGATGATGTCCTGCGCGCCGCCGAGCATCTGGCCCCACTCCGGCACCGAGTCGTCGGCCGCGCCCAGACCCAGGAACGACAGCGCCGCCGCGTCGATGATCGCCACCGCCAGCACCAGCGTGGCCTGCACGATCACCGGCCCCAGCGCGTTGGGCAGCATGTGCCGGAACACGATCGCGCTCTCCTTCACCCCGAGCGCCCGCGCCGCCAGCACGTGGTCGCTGGCCCGCTGCGCCAGCATCGTGCCGCGCAGCAGGCGCCCGAAGATGGGGATCTGCACGATCGCCACCGCCAGGATCACGGTGAACTGGGTCTGCTCGGCGAACAGCGCGCCGATCGACACCGCCAGCAGCAGCGACGGCACCGACAGCATCACGTCGGCGATGCGCATCACCACCGCGTCCACCCAGCCGCCGAACGCACCCGCGAGCAGGCCGAGCACCAGCCCGCCGCCGAGCCCGATGACCGTGGCCAGCACCGCCACCAGCAGCGTCTGCTGCGAACCGAGCAGCAACCGGGACAGCAGGTCGCGACCGTACTGGTCACCGCCGAGCGGAAAACCGGGCTGCGCCGGGGGAATCGCGTTCTCCGCGCGCGAGACCTGGGATTCCAGCAGGCGTTGCGCCGGGTCGTGCGGGGCGAGCAGCGGAGCCAGCAGGGCCAGCAGCACGAACCCCACGATGACGAGCGCGCCGACGATGAAGACCGGGTTGCGGCGCAGTCGTCGCCACGCGGACGCGGCGAGGCTGACCCCGGCGTCGGAGGCCGTGTCCGCCAGCGCGTCGAGCTTGTCCTTGCGCTGCGTGTTGAGCACCATCGTCCCTCACCGTGTCCGCAGTCGGGGGTCGATCAACGCGTACGAGAGGTCGACGACCAGGTTGACCAGCACGTAGACCATCGCCGACGCCAGGATCACCACCTGCAGCACCGGGAAGTCCTTGCGCTCGAAGCCGATCGCCACGGCTTGGCCGATGCCGGCGATGTTGAACACCCGCTCGGTCAGCACCGCCCCCGCCAGCAGCGCTCCCGTCTGCAGGCCGATCGTGGTGACCACCGGCAGCATCGCGTTGTGCAGGATGTGGCGCCGCCGGATCACCATCTGGCCCAAGCCCTTCGCGCGCGCGGTGCGCACGTAGTCCTCGTCCATCACGTCGAGCACCGCGGCCCGGGTGATCCGGAAGATCACCGCGAACGGGATCGTCGACAGCGCGATCGCGGGCAGGATCAGGTGCACGAACGCGTTCCAGGAGGCGTCCCACTCGCGGGTCAGCAGCCCGTCGAGGATGTAGAAGCCGGTGACCCGGGTGGCGTTGATCGCCGAGTCCTGCCGCCCGGACGCGGGCAGCGCGCCGAGCTCGATGGCGAAGACGAACTTCAGCAGGAACGCCAGGAAGAACACCGGCACCGCGACGCCCACCAGCGACCAGGTGATGCTCAGGTTGTCCAGCCAGCCGCCGCGCTTGCGGGCCGCCAGGTATCCCATCGGGATGCCGATGGCGACCGCGAGCACCAGCGCCAGGACGGACAGCTCCAGCGTCGCCGGGAAGCGGGTCAGGAACACCTCCAGCGCGGAGTCACCGCGCTGCACCCCGGTCGACGTGCCGAAATCGCCGGTGACGGCGCGGCCCAGGAACTTGAAGTACTGCACGAAGATCGGCTGGTCCAGCCCGAGGTCCTTCTCGAGCTGCGCCCGCGCGGCCGGTGTGGCGCGGTCGCCCAGCAGGGCCGACACCGGCCCGCCCGGCAGCATCCGCAGCCAGGCGAACAGCAGCATCGACAGGACGAAGACGACCAGCACCAGCTGCGCCAGCCGTCGGACAGTGAAGCGGAGCACGCGAAAACCCCCGTGTTCAAGTCAGCGATCCGCAGCGTCGGGGGGGGGGGGCGGC
>NZ_JASAOF010000028.1 GCF_029952525.1 Saccharopolyspora ipomoeae | reverse complement strand
CCCCCCCCCCCCCCCCCGCCACTCACGTCTGCGACGTACCCGGAAAACCGGGACCGGACATGGAGAACCGCCGAGGGGCGGTGCGGGATCAACTCCCGCACCGCCCCTCGTGCTGCGCTGGGACCGGGCTGATCGGAACCCACCAACGGGTGATCGTCGGCGCTCCGGGAATCCTCGGCGGCACTCGTTCGTTGGACGGGGTGCCGGCGTCGTGCGCGTGCCCCCGGGCTCCAACTATCGCCTGCTGGGAATACCGTTCGGCTGGAGCCCATCAGTGCCACCCGCCGAGAGGCGGCCCGCACGACCCGGCTCCTAACTTCACAACGCGAGAAGCCGCAGCACCCGAGGAGAGTGCTGCGGCTTCTCGTCGCTGAAGGTCAGAAGCGGGGGTGGTTGCCCCGCAGGACGACCCGGTCGTCCTCCTCCGCGCCTTCGACGGTGGGCTGCTTGGCGACCTCGCCGAGGACCCAGGCGGGCACGTGGCGCGCGGTGAGCACGGCCAGGGCGCGGTCGACGTCCTCGGCGGTGACCACGGCGACCATGCCGATGCCCATGTTGAAGGTCTTCTCCATCTCCTCGGTCTCGACCCGGCCGCGCTGGGCGATCATCCGGAACACCGGGGCCGGCGTCCAGGTGCCGCGGTCCAGCGTCGCGGTCAGGCCGGACGGGATGACCCGCGCCAGGTTCTGCGCCAGGCCACCGCCGGTGACGTGCGCGAACGTCCGCACCTCGGCCTCGGCGGCCAGCGCCAGGCAGTCCTTGGTGTAGATCCGGGTCGGCTCCAGCATCTCCTCGCCGAGGGTGCGGCCGAACTCCTCGACGTGGCCCTCCAGCGGCATCCGCGCCAGGTCCAGCAGCACGTGCCGGGCCAGCGAGTAGCCGTTGGAGTGCAGGCCCGAGGCACCCATCGCGATGACGACGTCGCCGGGGCGGACCTTGTCCGGGCCCAGCATCCCGTCGGCCTCGACGACGCCCACGCCGGTGGCGGAGATGTCGTACTCGCCGGGCGCCATCATGCCCGGGTGCTCGGCGGTCTCCCCGCCCAGCAGCGCGCAGCCGGCCTGCACGCAGCCCTCGGAGATGCCCTTGACCAGGTCGGCGATCCGGTCCGGGACGACCTGGCCGACAGCGATGTAGTCCTGCAGGAACAGCGGCTCGGCACCGGCCACCACCAGGTCGTCGACGACCATGGCGACCAGGTCGATGCCGACCGTGTCGTGCTTGTCCATCGCCTGCGCGACGGCCAGCTTGGTGCCCACTCCGTCGGTGGAGGACGCCAGCACGGGCTCCTTCCAGCGGTCGAGCTTGAGCTGGAACAGGCCCGCGAACCCACCGAGGGAACCGAGCACCTCCGGCCGGGTCGCGCGCTCCGCCCAGGGGCGGATCTTCTCCACCGCCTCGTCACCGGCCTCGATGCTCACTCCCGCCGCGGCGTAGGTGGCCTTCGGGGTTTCGGATGGGGCAGACCCTGCGATCAGGTCTTCGGACACGACTGGCTCCACATCTAGTGCGATTTGCGATTCGCCGGACGCGCGATCCTGGCCCGGACGCGTAATCCTGGCACGGCCAACGCTACGCGGCGACGGTGAGGTCAAGGGCGCTGCAACGCGTCTTCCGCGCCGTAACCGCTGGGCAGCACGGGCTCGGCGGGCCCGGCCACGCCGCGCTCGTTGCCGAGCCCTTCGAGCAGGTACTTGCCGATCCGCGCGTCGTCGGGCAGCGGGATCGGGTACTCGCCGTCGAAGCACGCCGCGCACAGCCGGTTGCGGGGCTGCTCGGTGGCGGCGATCAGACCGTCCAGCGAGACGTACCCGAGGCTGTCGGCCCCGATCGAGCGGCGCACGCCGTCGTCGTCGAGGCCGTTGGCGACCAGCTCCGCGCGGGACGCGAAGTCGATGCCGTAGAAGCACGGCCACTTCACCGGCGGCGAGGCGATCCGCACGTGCACCTCGACGGCTCCGGCCTCGCGCAGCATCCGCACCAGCGCGCGCTGGGTGTTGCCGCGCACGATGGAGTCGTCGACCACCACGAGCCGCTTGCCGCGGATGACCTCGCGGAGCGGGTTGAGCTTGAGCCGGATGCCGAGCTGGCGGATCGTCTGCGAGGGCTGGATGAACGTGCGGCCCACGTAGGAGTTCTTCACCAGGCCGTTGCCGTACGGGATGCCGGAGGCCTGGGCGTAGCCGACCGCGGCGGGGGTGCCCGACTCGGGGACCGGGATGACCAGGTCCGCGTCGACCGGGTGCTCCTTGGCCAGGCGGCGGCCGATCTCCACGCGGGTGCCGTGCACCGTGCGGCCGGAGATCGTGGTGTCCGGGCGGGCCAGGTAGACGTACTCGAAGACGCAGCCCTTGGGCTTGGGGCTGGCGAAGGACTGCGAGCGGAGCCCGTCGGCGTCGATGGCCAGCAGCTCGCCGGGCTCGACCTCGCGGACGAACGACGCTCCGACGATGTCCAGCGCCGCGGTCTCGCTGGCCACGACCCAGCCGCGTTCGAGGCGGCCGAGCACCAGGGGCCGCACGCCCTGCGGGTCGCGCACCGCGTAGAGGGTGTCCTCGTCGCAGAAGACCATCGAGAAGGCGCCGGAGACCGTGGGGAACAGCTCCATCGCGGCCTGCTCCAGGCCGATGTCGGCGGCCTTGGCCGCGAGCATCCCGGTGACCAGGTCGGAGTCGCTGGTGGCGCGGTCGCAGCCGTTGGCCGGGGACGACAGGTTGCCGCCGTCGAGACGGCTGCCGGACTCGCTCGCGCGGTCCATCAGCTCGGCGGTGTTGACCAGGTTGCCGTTGTGGCCGAGCGCGAGGCCGCTGCCCGCGCCGGTGGTGCGGAAGGTCGGCTGGGCGTTCTCCCACGAGCCCCCGCCGGTGGTGGAGTAGCGGCAGTGGCCGACGGCGACGTGGCCGTGCAGCGAGGCCAGCGTCTGCTCGGTGAACACCTGGCTGACCAGGCCGAGATCCTTGTAGACGACCACCTGGGACCCGTCGCCTACGGCGATGCCGGCGGCTTCCTGGCCTCGGTGCTGGAGGGCGTAGAGCCCGTAGAAGGAGAGCTTGGCGACTTCCTCGCCAGGGGCCCACACGCCGAAGACGCCGCATTCCTCGCGCGGGATGTCCCGCTCGATGGCTTCGGCCGAGGTGTCGAAGGTCGGAAAGGGAAGGTCCGTTGTCGTGCTGGCATGAGCCGGACGGTCGGTGACCACCGAGAACTCCCTGGAGGACGGAGCCGGAGTTACACCTCAGTGTAAGACGCCCGAAACCTGGGCGAACCCCACCTGAAGCGTGTTCGCCATCTCATCACCGCACGTAGCGTTCGCTCACCGCTTCAGCCCTGGTCCACTCGGACGAGCGGCAGCCACTGGGAGACGTCCGAGCGCGATCCGGACGCGGTCAGCAGGCCCTCGCCGACGGCATCGCTCCAAGTCATGCGGCCAGCGGCGAGTCGGAGCCAGGTGCGCGGGTCGGTCTCGACGACGTTCGGCGGGGTGCCCCGGGTGTGCCGGGGGCCTTCCACGCACTGGACGACGGCGAACGGCGGGACGCGCACCTCGACGCTGTTGCCGGGCGCGATCTGCTCCAGCGTCCGCAGGCTCAGGCGCACGGCCTTGGCGAGCTCGGGCCTGGCGGGGCGCTGCTCGGCGTCGTCGAGCCAGTCGCGGACGGCGGCGACCGCCTCGCGCATCTCCCCGGGGTCCACAGCACCGCGCTTCGGCATGCGGTCGAGTTTAAGGGGGAAGTTTTCATGAAAACTTCCCCGACCACGCGAAGTCCCCGACCACGTGAGGTGACGGTTTTCATGAGAACTGTCCCCACCCACGATCGCGGCCGGCGACGGCAGTGCGCCCCGGATCCGGTGCTCAGATGTGCAGAACCGGGACCGAGGCGCCTGATCGATTCACCAGTCGGATCGATTCACAGCCAGCCCAGCTTGACCGCCTGCATCCCGGCCTGGAACCGCGTCTCGACGCCGAGCCGCGAGATCAGCTCCCGCACCCTGCGGTGCGCGGTGCGAGCGCTGAAGCCCATCAGCCTGCCGATCGTGTCGTCGGTGGCGCCCGAGGCCAGCAGCGACAGGATCCACCGCTCCTCCTCGGTGGGCCGCAGCTCGTTGCCGTCGAGGTCCTGGTTGGCCGTGAACGGCGCCGCGTAGCGCCACAGGTCCTCGAAGATGCGGGCGATCGCCGCCAGCATCGCCGAGCTGCGCACCACGACCGCGCTCTCCACCGAGGTCTCGGTGACGGTCAGCGGCAGCAGCGCGATCTCGTTGTCCACCATGATCAGCTTGGTGGGCGCCACGTGGATCACCCGCGCCTGCTCGCCCATCGCGACGAGCTTGGTGGTGATGTCCAGCTGCGGCGGACGAGCGAGCGCCGAGCGGTCGTAGAGCACCTGGTAGCGCACGCCCTCGGCGAGCTTGCGCGACTCCAGCGAGTCCAGCGTCCCGGTCTGGGCGTACGGCGGCTTGGCCACGCCCTGGACCAGGTGCGTGGCACCGGCCTGCAGCTCGTAGGCGGCCCAGCCGACCCGCTTGGCCCCGTGCACCACCTGCAGCACTCCGCCGCTGCCCGCCTGCGCCTTGGCCGCTCGGGTGACCGAGGCGACCTGCGCCTGCACGGCGCGCTGGCTGAGCTGCTCCGGTGCGGGCGACTCCCCGCCCGGAGGTTCCGCGACATCGGTCGACGGCTTGGTCAGTTCCTCGGTGTATCCGGGTAACACGGCACATCCCTCCTCGATGTGCCCCGGCGGCACCCGCCCGACCTCTCGGCGCGGCACCGCAATGGACACTGAGCTCCCCCTGCTTCTGGCAACGTATCCACCGGGAACCACCGCCGGAACCGACTTTCGCCGGACATCTCGGGCGACGAGGTGACGCAGCCCGATCAGCGGAGTCCCGATACCCCCGAATGCAGCAGCGCCGATGCAGCGCGGGCCCTCCCTGAAGCGCTCAGGAAGGGCCCGCGACGGCGCTCTATCGCGTCAAGCGATCACAGGTCGCCGATCTGCAGCAGGTCGGCGATGGTGCCCTGCGGGGCTCCCTGGACGACGCCGGTCGAGGCCTGGCCCTGCAGACCCTTGATGACGTCGGCCGGGGCGGTGCCCGGGTTGGCGGCCAGGAACAGCGCGCCGACGCCGGCCACGTGCGGGCTGGCCATCGAGGTGCCGCTCATCGCCTCGGTGCTGCCACCGGGAACGGTGGAGACGATGTCCACGCCGGGGGCGTAGCCCTCGACGGTCTCGCCGAAGTTGGTGAACTCGGCGGACGTGTCGGTGTTGTCCGACGCGGCCGTGGTGAACACGCCCTCGGCGCTGGCCGGGGACACCTGCGAGGCGTCCTGCGACTCGTTGCCCGCGGCGACCGCGAGGAACACGCCGCTGTTGACCAGGTTGGTCGCGGCCTCGTCGAGGGCCGGGTCCTTCGGACCGCCCAGCGACATGTTGGCCACGGCGTTCTCGTCGTGGTTCTGGGCGACCCAGTCGATGCCGCCGACGACGGACTCGGTGGTGCCCTGGCCCTGGTCGTCCAGGACGCGGACGCCGACGAGCTTGGCGCCGGGCGCCACGCCGTAGGTGTTGGAGCCGATGGTGCCGGCGACGTGCGTGCCGTGGCCCTGCTTGTCCAGGCCGTCACCGCCGGTGGCGTCGAAGCCGACCGAGGCGCGACCGCCGAAGTCGGGGTGGTCGGGGGCGATGCCGGTGTCGATGATGTAGGCGGTGACGCCCTCACCGTTGCCGGCCGGGGTGTAGCTGTCGTCCAGCGGCAGCTGCGGCTGGTCGAGGCGGTCCAGGCCCCACGAGCCGGCGGCGGCCGGCTTGACGTTCGGCTCGACCGCCATGCGGTAGCTCTGCGAGATGTTCTGGACCTTGTCGCTGGCGCGGACCTCGTTGAGCTGTTCCGGCGTCAGCTTCGCGGAGAAGCCGTTGATGGACTTGGTGTAGGTGTGCCGGGCCTGGACGCCCAGCTCCTCGGCGACGCCCTGCGGGGCGATGCCGTCCTTGAGGTTGACGATGTAGACGTCCGCGGTGTCCCTCGACTGAGCCTGCGGGTGCAGGGTCAGCGGGGCCAGGTCGACCTGCGGCTGTGCGCCGGCGGGAGCTCCGGCGAACACGAGCGCCGCCGCGGCAACCCCTGCCCCGGTGCCGAAGAGCAGCTTCCTCATGCGTTCCCCTCCTTCAAACGGTTCCGCTCGGGTGGGGCCGAGCGGAGGTGTTTCAGAGCGGAACGTAACCAGCGAGTGCACTCGTATGGGCGACGTTGGCGATTTTGCGCCAAACAATCGGACGTTGGGGTTAACGCATTCCCAATGAGCCCGGTCCTACCGGGAATGAGCAGCTGAAACCGGAGTGCGCGCAAGGGGCCGATCGGCCCGGCGATCGCCGGATTTCCCAGTTGTTACCCGCAAGTAGCGGTAACAGTCCGTACTCAATATAACGATGGGGGTGGACGCTCTAACGGGTGGCCGCTACCCAGCGCCGCAACCGCAGCCGAACCGACTCGACGTACTCGTCGGACTGCTCCGACTCACCCTCGGCTCCCTCGGGCTCGACGCCGTAGGTCATGCCGTAGTACCGGTACAGCGCCCGCTCGGTCGCCAGCGGCAGATCGCCCTGCTCCAGGTCGACGTGCGGCGCCAGCCGCACCGCCTCCTTGCCGACCGAGACCGTCAGGGTGTCGCCGTCGAACGCGGCGCCGTCGAGCGGCACGAAGCTCTCGTTGGTGCCGAACAGACCGGTTTGGACCGTGATCCACGCGGGTTGCTCGGTGTCGTCGTCGATGAACAGCTGACCCACGATGCCGATGCGCTGCCCCGCCGGATCGAAGACCTCGCACCCGAACATGCGCAACGCTTCCCGCTGACCGATCATCGAGCACCCCTCCCGAAAGCCCCGGGAATCAAGTCTCCCCCTTCATCAGGCGAGACGGCACCTCAAAACGGCGGACTGACCTCTTCGGACCACGCCTCGCCGAGAATGGGACCCTTCAACGGGAACGCTCGGCAGTCGCGGGGCGTGTTCTTTGTCCAGCCGAGCAACGGAGTCTCGAACCCCATGACCGAACCGACGCCGCCGATCACCGACGAGATGCGCGCGCACGCCAAGGAGAACCCGAACACCTGGCTGTACATCGCGGATCCCGGCTACGCGCAGGACGAGGACGGCGACATGCCGCCGGAGGGCGTCGTGGGTGCGTACCGCATCGACGAGAACGGCGAGATCGACGAGGAGTTCCAGTTCAACGAGCAGTACGTCCCCTCGGACCTGATGCTGCACCGGCCGGAACCCACCAACGACCTGGAGCGCGTCCTCGACGAGATCGCCGACGGCGAGCGCCCGGAGGACGACCTGCCGCGCGCCGTCCTGGCCGGTGAGGTCATGCTCTACGCGCCGTCCGCCGAGGACCGCAACGTCTACACCGCCGAGATGTCCGACGGCACCACGCTCGTCCCGGCCTGCACCTCGGCCTCGCGCGTTCCCGAGGACTGGCCCGGCTACCGCACCGTCCCGGGTTCCTGGCTGCCCGACGTCCTCGGCGGCTACGACCTCGGCCTCAACCTCCACGAAGCCGTGCAGGCCGTCATCCCCAACGGCGTATTGGCGCAGTTCGCCGAAGAACCAGGAGAATAGAGCTCCTCAGCTTGCTCGGCGGTGCGGGTGGGGGAACCTGAGCAGCGCTGTGGACTCCGCGCGCCACTCCTGATGCATGCCGGTGCACGGCGTCGCGGCGTGCTCACCACAGCACCGCTCAGAACCCCGGCGGTGCGAGCTGCCAGGGTGGTGGAGGAGAAACCGGCTTCGCCGGTTACCGGTGAAACTCGTTCGACGGATGGCCGGTCGCCCTGATCGAACCTAGTGTCGGCAGGGTGACCGGGCCCGGGTTGATCGAGGACTACGCGCTGCTGTCCGATCTTCGGACGGCGGCGCTGGTCGGCAGGAGCGGATCGCTCGACTGGTTGTGCCTGCCGCGCTTCGACTCGCCGTCCTGCTTCTCCCGGCTGCTGGGCGGCACCGGCGACGGGTGCTGGTCGATCGCCCCGACCGAGCCGGTGCGCGAGAGCCGCCGCCGCTACCGGGACGACGTGCTGGTGCTGGAGACCGAGTTCCGCACCGACTCCGGCGTGCTGCGGCTGATCGACTTCATGCCCCCGCACGAGATGAACGAGAGCGGCGAGCCGTGCGTGATGCGGATCGTCGAAGGCGTCTCCGGCGAGGTCCCCTTCCAGCTCGACTGGGTGCTGCGCTTCGACTACGGCGACGCGGTGCCGTGGGTGCGGCGGGTCCGGATGAGCGAACCGGTGCTCGACGAGCACATCCTGGCCATCGCCGGACCGCACACCGTCGTGCTGCGCGGCGACGAGCTGCCCACCCGAGTCGAAGGCGAGCGCGCCCACCGCTACACGGGAACCATCTCCGCAGGTCAGCGCATGTCCTGGACGATGCAGTGGGCGTCGGACCACGGTCGCACGCCCGCGCCGCTGGACCCCGAGCAGGAGCTGCGGGAGTGCGAGGAGTTCTGGCGCGCCTGGTCCGACAAGATCGTCTACGAGGGGCCGCACCCGCAGGCCGTGCGCCGCTCGCTGACCACCCTCAAGGCCCTGACCTACGCACCGACCGGCGGCATCATCGCCGCTCCCACCACCTCGCTGCCGGAAGCCGTGCCCGGCAACCGGAACTGGGACTACCGCTACTGCTGGCTGCGCGACGCGACGCTGGTGCTGCTCGCCCTCGACGAGTTCGGCTGCACCTCCGAGGCCGAGGCCTGGCGGAGCTGGCTGGTCCGCGCGGTGGCCGGCGACCCCGCCGACCTGCAGATCATGTACGGGATCGGCGGCGAGCGGCACCTGGTCGAGTGGGAGCTGGACTGGCTGCCGGGCTACCGGAGCGCGAGCCCGGTGCGGGTCGGCAACGCCGCCTACCGGCAGACCCAGCTCGACGTCTACGGCGAGGTGATGGACGCCCTGCACCTGGCCCGGGAACGCGGGCTCGCCGAGAGCGAGGAGTCCTGGGCGGTGCAGCGCGGCATGCTCGCCCACCTGGAGCGGATCTGGCGTCGCCCCGACCGCGGCCTGTGGGAGGTGCGCGGGCCCGACCGGTACTTCACGCACTCGCAGGTCATGGTGTGGGTCGCGTTCGACCGCGCGATCCGCGCCACCGAGGAGGACGGGCTGCCGGGCAGCGCCGATCACTGGCGGGAACTCCGCGAGGAGATCCGCGAGGAGGTGCTGCGCGAGGCGTGGAACCCGGAGCTGGGCGCGTTCACCCAGTTCTACGGCGGGACCGCGCTGGACGCCGCGGTCCTGCTGCTGCCCTCGGTCGGGTTCCTGCCCGGCACGGACGAGCGGATGCGCAGCACCGTCGAGGTGATCCAGCGCGAGCTGCAGCACGGCGTGCTGGTCGACCGCTACACCACCACCGAGGCACCGAACGACGTCGACGGCCTGACCGGGCGGGAGGGCTCGTTCCTGGCCTGCTCGTTCTGGATGGTCGACGCGCTGGCCTACTGCGGCCGCCGGGACGAGGCGGTCCGGATGTTCGACGAGCTCGTCGGCATGGCCAACGACGTCGGCCTCTACTCGGAGGAGGTCGACGGCGAGACCGGCTGCTTCGCGGGCAACTTCCCCCAGGCCTTCAGCCACCTCGCCCTGGTCAACTCGGCCGCGGTCCTGTTCGGAGGCCGCACCCGGGAGCAGAAGTCCCGGCGCAACGGCCTCTGACCGGACGCGAAGTTTTCATGAAAACTTCCCCACCCACGGGACCACCCCCGAGTCGAAGTTTTCATGAAAACCTCCCCGTCCCCGAACCACCCGCGTGACCACCAAGTCGTTGCGAGGGGAGGGAAGTTCTCATGAAAACTTCGCTCTTCCAGGGGACGTGAGTGCGGTCGGTTCGAGGAATGACGAAGTTTCAGTTGGAACTTCGTCATTCCAGGTGGGAGGCGATGTAGTCGGTGACCGTGGTGGGGTCGCCGGGCTTGGCCCAGAGGTAGCCCTGGCCGGTCTCGCAACCGATCTCGGCCATCCTGCGGGCCTGCGCCTGCGTCTCGACGCCCTCGGCGGTGACCGTCAGGCCGAGGGTGTGGGCCAGGTCGACGAGGGTGCCGACGATGCGGGCGTCGACGGGATCCGCGCGCTCGGCGTCGCGCAGGCCCTCCATGAACGATCCCGCGATCTTGAGCTCGTGCACCGGGAGGTGCCGCAGGTAGGCGAGGTTGGAGTAGCCGGTGCCGAAGTCGTCGATGGCGATCCGCACACCCATCCGGGACAGCGCGCGCAGCTTGTCCAGCGGCTCGTCGGCGGTCGACATGATCGCGCTCTCGGTCAGCTCCAGCTGCAGCCGGTGCGGGGCGAGCCCGGTCTCCTCCAGGATCTCGGCGACGTCCATGACCAGGTTCGGGTCGCGGGACTGCCGGACCGCGAGGTTGACGCTCACGAACGGGGCCTCGTCGCCGAACCGGTCCTGCCACCGCTTGGCCTGCTCGCAGGCCTTGCGCAGCACCCACCTGCCCAGCGGGACGATCAGCCCGGTCTCCTCGGCGAGCCCGATGAACTTGTCCGGACCGAGTCTGCCCAGGTCAGGATGGCCCCACCGGACCAGGGCCTCGACGCCGACGACGGAGCTGTCGCGCAGCCCGATCAGCGGCTGGTAGTCGACGTAGAACTCCTCGCGCTCCAGCGCCGCGGGCATCGAGGCGGCCAGCCGCAGCCGGGCGACCTCGTTGGCGTTGCGCTCCGGGTCGAACTGCGCCCAGCGGGCCTTGCCATCGGACTTCGCCCAGTACAGGGTCACGTCGGCATCGCGCATCAGCTCGGCCGCGGTCTGCCCGGCGACCTCGCGCTCGACGATGCCGATGCTGGCCGAGACGGTCAGCTCGTGGCCGTCGATGCGGATCGGCTCGTCGACGGCGTCCAGCACCCGGTCGGCGATCTCCACGGCCTGCTCGGTCCCGGCGGAGTTCTGCAGCAGGATGACGAACTCGTCGCCGCCCATCCGCGCGACCAGCCGGTCGTCGCCCTGCACCGCGGCGGCCAGCCGCTCGGCCACGGTGCGCAGCAGGTCGTCGCCGACGTGGTGGCCGAGGCTGTCGTTGATGACCTTGAACCCGTCGAGGTCCATGTAGCACAGCGCGACCCGGTCCCGCGGCCCGTGCCGCTGCAGCACGGACTCCAGCCGGTCGAGGAACAGCGCCCGGTTCGGCAGCGCCGTCAGCGGGTCGTGCATCGCCTGGTACCGGAGGCGTTCCTGCAGCTCGCGGCGGTCGGTGACGTCTTCGATCAGCGCCACCTGGTACAGCGGCTTGCCGTCCTCGTCGCGGATCAGGGACACGAACAGCTCGGTCCACACGGTCTTGCCGCTGGGCCGCGAGAACTGCTTCTCGACGCGGAACTGCTCGCGCTCGCCGCGCAGCAGCTCCTCGTAGAGCTCCCAGGTCCGGTCCGGGTCGGCCGGGTGCACCATGTCGGCGACCTGCATCCGGCGGATGTCGTCGGTGGAGCGGCCCAGGATGCGCGCCAGCGAGCCGTTGACCTCCAGGATCCGGCCCTCGATGTCGGCGATGCCGATGCCGATGGCGGCCTCGGAGAAGATCGCGCGGAAGCGGGCCTCGCTGGTGCGCAGCGCGAGCTCGACGGCGTCGCGGGCGTCGAGCACGGCCTGCCGGATGGCCTCCTGCTCGTCGAGCGTGCGCTTGCGCGCGGCCTGCACGAAGCCGGAGCACAGCGCGGCCTGCAGCGCGGCGACCCGGCCGCGCCACACGGGGTCGTCGCCGAGGTGCAGCACGTCGAGGATCTCGCCGCCGATGAGCTCGACGGTGCGCGCCAGCGACTCGGCGCTGGTGAAGTGCACGCCGACGAGGTCGACGCCCACCGCCCGCGCGGGCGAGGCGTCGAACGGCTCACCGATCAGCGCGTCGACCAGCCGATCGGTGTAGCCCTGCAGACGGCCCTCGACCTCGGCGCTGGTCATCGGGACGTAGCTGGTCCCCATCAACGCCTACGCCCAGACCGCGGCGAAACGTCGTCGGTCGGTTCGGTTCACCTTGGCGGCCACCTCGTGAGCGCTGGGCACCGGCGCGGTCCAGCCAGTCATGCCTGGGCGCCCTCCACTCGTCGTCCTAGCCCGGGCCGTGTCTCGTCGGAGCATACGACCGGATGAGCTCGGCGGTCGAACATCACGTACGGCACCCGGAGCAGCCGTCACACCGATGTCGGGCGGCCATCCGCGCTACCGACGCGCACATCACCACTACCGTCCGCGATCGCCTTTCGCCGCGCAACGTTACGGAGAGTTCGATCCCCCCACTGTTAGACGCTCAACCCACCCCCAGAGGTTGCGCTGGCAAGTCTTCGCCAAAACCCCTGTTCGGGTGCCCCGCAGCGGTACGGATTGAGCCGATCCGGTCAAAAGCTAACACAGCATCTCCCGTCCTCGGAAAACGTTCGCCGCGCTTCCGGGGCACGATGCGCAGCCACCCGACACGGTCCACGACCGCCCGTGATGCGAGGGAAGATGACGGCACGCGTTCGATCAGCCCTGGTGGTGTCGCTCGTGCTGGTGTGCGCGGCGCTGTCGGCCCCCGTCCGGACGAGCGTCGCCCAGGCGAGTCCGGTCATCACCGACGACGACAACGCGACGATGGGTTCGCAGATCCGCGAGTTCGAACCGCTCGACCCGCTGCCGCTGCCGGACCTCGACCCGCTGCTGAGCGTGCCCGGCATGGACGTCGCCAGCTACCAGGGGAACGTGGACTGGCCGGCCTGGTACGGGCGGGGGAAGCGGTTCGCCTACGTCAAGGCCACCGAATCCACCAGCTACACCAACCCGTACTTCCCGCAGCAGTACGACGGCTCCCACGCCGTGGGGATGATCCGCGGCGCCTACCACTTCGCGATCCCCAACGCCTCCAGCGGCACCGACCAGGCGAACTACTTCGTCGATCACGGCGGCGGCTGGTCCGCCGACGGCCGCACCCTGCCCGGCGCGCTCGACGTGGAGTACAACCCGTACGGCGAGACCTGCTACGGCATGAGCGGCGAGGCGCTGACCGGCTGGATCGAGGACTTCAGCGACACCTACCGCGCCCGCACCGGCCGCCACCCGGTCATCTACACCAGCACCAACTGGTGGACCCGGTGCGGCATCGGCACCTTCGCCGCCACCAACCCCCTCTGGATCGCCCGCTACTCCGACACCCCGGGCGCCCTCCCCACCGGCTGGCTCCTCTGGACCTTCTGGCAGCACACCTCAGATCCCCTGGACCAGAACCACTTCAACGGTCCCCTCCTCGCCCTCCAACTCCTCGCCCGCGGCTGACCCGTCCCACCCCACGTCAAGAACCGCAACATTCGTCGCGCGAAAACCGCGGTTTTCGACACGTTGAAAACCCCGGTTCTCGTGGCATGAATGTTGCGGTTCTTGACGGGAGGTGGGTGCGTTGGGTGATCGTTTTCGGGGAGGATCACCGGTGTGGGTGAGCGGAAGGTCGGGTTGGTGGTGACGATCGCGGTGGCGATCGTCGGGTTGTGCGCGGTCAGCGTCGGGTTGCTGGTGTTCGACCCGCGGGTGACCGGGGCGGAGGCGTTGCGGACCGGGGGACTCGCCGCGGGGTCCGTGGTGGCCTTGTACGCGTTGTGGTTGAACGATCGGCGGCGCCGGGTCGAGGAGCAGCGGCAGACGCTGGAGGGTCGGCGGACCGAGCTGGAGCGGGACCGGGTCGCCGACGAGCGCTTCGCGCGGGCCGTCGAGCTGCTGGGGCACGAGACCGACCAGGTCCGAGTGGGTGCGCTGCACGCGCTCGCCGGGCTGGCGCGCAGCAACCCCGACTACGCCCAGACCGTGCTCGACGTCCTCTGCTCCTACCTGCGCCGCCCCTTCCAGCACCCCCGCTACTCGACGTCGCGGGACTGGGCTCCCGAGGACTCCGACGACGCCGAGCGCCAGCTGCAGGTGCGGCTCACCGCGCAGCGCCTGATCACCGACCTGCTGCCGGCGGCCGACGACGCCGACGCGCCGATCTACGACCTCGACCTCACCGGGGCGACGCTGGAGTACTTCGAGCTCTCCGACCGCAAGATCGGCACCGTGCTGCTGCGCTACGCGCACCTGTTCAGCAGCAACAACCTCAGCCGCAGCACCTTCCACGGCCACGTCTACTTCACCGGCAGCACCTTCGGCACCGGACGGCTCAGCGGCCGGTTCCGCTGCGACGACGCGGTGTTCCACCGCAGGGCGTGGTTCAGCGGAGTGCACTTCGGCGGCCCGGTGCGCTGCGAGCGCAGCACGTTCCGCGGGCCCGCGAAGTTCTCCGACAGCACCTTCACCGACGAGGTCTCGCTGGCCGGTTCGTCCTTCGAGGAGCGAGCGGAGTTCGACGGCGTCGTGTTCACCCGCGCCCCGGACGTCACCGGAACGACGGGGGCCCCGACCGAAGTGGTCGGGGCCCCCGTCGAATGAAGGATCAGCCGAAGAGCTTCGGCAGCGTGCCCTCCCACGCCTCGCGGAGCTCCGGCAGCGGGATCTCGGTGACGTCCTGGATGTCCAGGGAGTTCGAGCCCGCGTCGGCGACGCCGATCTTGGCCCACGGCAGGCCGCGAGCGGTGCACATGTCGGTGAAGCGCAGCTCCTCCGAGCGCGGCACCGCGACCAGGATCCGGCCGGACGACTCGGAGAACAGCTGGACGAACGGGTCCGCGCCCTCCGGCAGCACCACGCGGGCACCGCACTCGCCGACCAGCGCCGTCTCGACCAGCGCCTGCGCCAGACCGCCCTCGGAGAGGTCGTGCGCGGCGGAGATCATGCCATCGCGGGAACCCGCCAGCACGATGTCGGCCAGCAGCTTCTCGCGGGCCAGGTCGACCTGCGGCGGCGTGCCGCCGAGGTGGTCGTGCGCCACGCGGGCCCACTCCGAACCGCCGAACTCCTCGCGCGTGTCGCCGAGCAGGATCAGCGTCTCGCCCTCCTCACCGCCGATGCCGGTGGGGATGCGGCGGGTGACGTCGTCGATCGTGCCGAGCACGCCGACGACCGGAGTCGGCAGGATCGCCTGCTGCCCGGTCTGGTTGTAGAAGCTGACGTTGCCGCCGGTCACCGGGATGCCCAGCTCGGCGCAGCCGTCGGCGAGACCGCGCACCGCCTGCTGGAACTGCCACATCACGCCCGGGTCCTCCGGCGAACCGAAGTTCAGGCAGTTGGTGACGGCCATCGGCGTGGCACCGGTGGTGGCCACGTTCCGGTACGCCTCGGCCAGCGCCAGCTGCGCGCCGGTGTACGGGTCGAGCCGGGTGTAGCGGGCGTTGCAGTCGGTGGCGACCGCGATGCCGCGCCCGGTCTCCTCGTCGATGCGCAGCACACCGCCGTCGGACGGCTGGGCCAGCACGGTGTTGCCCCGCACGTAGCGGTCGTACTGGTCGGTGACCCACGCGCGCGAGCACAGGTTCGGGGAGGCGGCCATCGTCAGGATGGTCTCCCGCAGCTCGTCCGGGGTGGACGGGCGCGCCAGCGTGTTCGCGTTGTCGGCGGCGATGAGGTCCTGCTCGCCCGGCCGCTCGACGGGACGCTCGTAGACCGGGCCGTGGTGGGCCACGGTGCGCGGCGGCACGTCCACGACGAGCTCGTTCTGCCAGTAGATCT
Organism: Saccharopolyspora ipomoeae; assembly: GCF_029952525.1. GTDB lineage: Bacteria > Actinomycetota > Actinomycetes > Mycobacteriales > Pseudonocardiaceae > Saccharopolyspora > Saccharopolyspora ipomoeae. Next base: position 56,986 of record NZ_JASAOF010000028.1, on the reverse strand, counting down.
CCAGGTTCTCGCCGTCGGTGACCTCACCGATGACGTTCGCCGTGACGTCCCACTTCCGGCAGACCGCCATGAACTCGTCCACCTTGGACGGATCCACGACGGCGCACATGCGCTCCTGGGACTCGCTGGAGAGGATCTCCGCGGCGTTCATGCCGGTGGCGCGCAGCGGGACCTGGTCGAGGTCGACGCGCATGCCGCCGTCACCGGCCGCGGCCAGCTCGGAGGTCGCGCAGGACAGCCCGGCGCCGCCGAGGTCCTGGATGCCCACGACGAGGCCGGAGTGGTACAGGTCCAGGCAGCACTCGATGAGCACCTTCTCGGCGAACGGGTCGCCGACCTGCACGCTCGGCAGCTTCTTGCGGCCGCCCGCGCTCTCGTCGCCGTCGAAGGTCTCCGACGCCAGCACGGACACGCCGCCGATGCCGTCGAGACCGGTGCGGGCGCCGAACAGGATGATCTTGTTGCCCTTGCCGGTGGCGTGCGCGAGGTGCAGGTCCTCGGTCTTCATCACGCCCACACACATGGCGTTGACCAGCGGGTTCCCCGCGTAGGTGTCGTCGAAGACGACCTCGCCGCCGATGTTGGGCAGACCCAGGCAGTTGCCGTAGCCGCCGACACCGGCGACCACGCCGGGCAGCACGCGCTTGGTGTCCTCGGCCTCGGCCGGGCCGAAGCGCAGCGGGTCGGCGACGGCGACCGGGCGGGCGCCCATCGCCATGATGTCGCGGACGATGCCGCCGACGCCCGTCGCCGCACCCTGGTAGGGCTCGACGTAGGACGGGTGGTTGTGGCTCTCCAGCTTGAAGGTCACGGCCCAGCCGTCACCGATGTCGACCACGCCCGCGTTCTCGCCGATGCCGGCGAGCATCTTGGCGCGCATCTCGTCGGTGGTGGTCTCGCCGAAGTACTTCAGGTGGACCTTGGAGGACTTGTAGGAGCAGTGCTCGCTCCACATGACCGAGTACATCGCCAGCTCGGCCTCGGTGGGCCGGCGGCCGAGGATCTCGCGGATCCGCTGGTACTCGTCGTCCTTGAGCCCCAGCTCGCGGTAGGGCTGGTCGACGTCGGGAGACTTCTCGGCCACCCCGACGGAATCGATCTTGTCGGTCACGCTGCCACCAAAGAATCCAGAACGGACAGGAACATGCCGAGGCCGTCGTCGGTGGGCCCGGTCAGCGGGTCGATCGCGTGCTCGGGGTGCGGCATCATGCCGGCGATCCGCCCGCGCGCGTCGGTGATGCCCGCGATGTCGCGCTGCGATCCGTTCGGGTTCTCCCCGGCGTAGCGGAACAGCACGCGGCCCTCGCCCTCCAGCTGGTCGAGGACGGCCTGGTCGGCCATGTAGTTGCCCTCGCCGTGCTTGATCGGGATGAGCAGCTCGGCACCGGCGTCGTAGCGCGTGGTCCAGGCGCTGGAGTTGTTCTCCACCTTCAGCCACTGGTCGCGGCACACGTAGTGCAGGCCCGCGTTGCGGGTCAGCACGCCGGGCAGCAGCCCGGACTCGCACAGGATCTGGAAGCCGTTGCACACGCCCAGCACCGGCATCCCCTTGCCCGCGGCGATGATGACCTCGGTCATCACGGGGGCGAACTTGGCGATCGCGCCGCAGCGCAGGTAGTCGCCGTAGGAGAAGCCGCCGGGGACGACCACGGCGTCGACGCCCTTGAGGTCGTGGTCGGCGTGCCAGAGCGCGACGGCCTCGCCACCGGCGCGGCGCACCGCCCGGGCGGCGTCGACGTCGTCGAGCGTGCCGGGGAAGGTGATGATCCCGATCTTCACTAGTCCGCCTCTCCGCGATACGCAGTGGTGGTTGCGACCCGCCGAACCTCGCGTGTCGAGGTTTCTCGTGGCCGGTTTGCGTCACGTTCCCCTGAGGTGCGGTGGAGCAGGACTCCAGCTGCCCAAACGCCGATCACGCTTCCACCCGCCGAACCTCGAAGTCCTCGATCACGGGGTTGGCCAGCAGGGTCTCGGCGATGTTGGCGAGGGTGGCGTCGTCGACGTCGTCGGCGACCTCCAGCTCGAACCGCTTCCCCTGGCGGACTTCGGTGATCCCGTCGAACCCGAGACGGGGCAGCGCGTTGGCCACCGCCTGTCCCTGCGGGTCGAGGATCTCCTGCTTGGGCATGACGTCGACAACGACTCGGGCCACGGGTGCTGCTCCCGGTTTCCGTGCAGATCCGCCGGTCCGGCGGATGGCCAGCAGTACCCGCGCAGCGTACCTGAGCTGCGGGTTCACCCGTCCGCGCAGGGGCCCGACGTGCGTCGCAGCTCACCCGCCGATGGTGACGTGGGGCACATGTGGCGGCATTGGTCCGAACCTCCCGGCGGCCCGGGCGTCTTCAGGTCAGCAACAACAACGTTGACCGCTGAGGGGTTTCGCCATGCGCCGCTTCACGACCGTCCTCGCCGGGGCCGCTCTCGCCGGCCTCGCGCTGACCACCGCGCCCGTCGCCAACGCCACCACCGGAGTCCCGGACGCCGGAAGCGCACCGATCACCGCCACCGCGGCGCAGGGCGTCCCGCTGACCGTCGACCGACCTGTGGTGCACCCGGGCGAGCAGCTGAGGATCCACGTCGAGCACGGGCAGGAGGCGCTGAGCTGGGTCTCGTCCGGCGCCTTCGTCCGCGACTCCGACCACCCGATGGGCGCCGACGAGGGCGTGGCCCACCTGGTCCGCGCGTCCGACGGGAGCGCCGACCTGATCGCCACCATCGCCGACGTCGCGCCGGGGCAGTACCAGGTGCACGGCCGCGCGGGCGGCGGCCCGGTTCCGGGCGTCGTGATCACCGTCGAGTGACGACCTGGGACCGGCGGGGCTCGGGGGCTCGCCGGTCCTTCGCGTCGCTGCGGGTGGTGGCAGAGTGGGGCGCGGATTTCGCTCGCCGCTGAGGAGGATTCGCGTGCACATCACCCACTTCGGACACGCGTGCGTGCTGCTGGAGACCGGTTCCGGCCGACTGCTGCTCGACCCGGGCGGGTTCTCGTCCGACTTCGAGGACCTGCGCGACCTGGACGCCGTGCTGATCACCCACCAGCACGCGGACCACCTCGACCTCGACCGGCTCCCGGCGCTGCTGGAGGCCAACCCCGGCGCCCGGCTGGTCGTCGACCCGGGCAGCGCGGCCGCCGTCGCCGAGAAGGGCCTGACCGCGACCACCGCGAAGCCCGGCGACGCCCTGGAGCTGGGCGGATCGTCGATCAACGTCGTCGGCGGGGAGCACGCGGTGATCCACCCGGACATCCCGAACATCGACAACGTCGGCTACCTCGTCGACCACGGCGCCTTCTACCACCCGGGCGACTCGTTCCACGTGCCCGAGCAGCGGATCGACGTCCTCGGCCTGCCGACCGGCGCGCCGTGGCTCAAGCTCTCCGAGGCCGTGGACTTCCTCCGCGCGGTCGCCCCGCGCGCCGCCGTCCCGATCCACGAGGCCGTGCTGGCGATGCCCGCGATGCACTACCGCCGCTTCGAGGAGCTCAGCCCCGCGGAGACCGCGGTCGACGTCCTCCCCCGGGCCACCGCCACCGAGATCTAGGCAAGGGACAGTTTTTCCTCGAATTAACCGGGCAAAACGGACTTCGATCATGGGTGATTCGAGGAAGAACTGTCCTCTCACCAAGCTTCGTGCGGAATCCGCGGCGTCGGGATGCGGTCGGTCTCCGCACGCACGGTCGCGAACGACGCGTAGGTGACCGGCTCCGCGCCGTGGTGCAGCGCGAGGTCGATCGCGTCCAGGATCGCGTGCCGCACAGCGGGTTTCGCCAACGTCCGGGCCTCCAGCGCGAGCCGCACCGCGCGTCCCCGGCGGGCCGCGCGGCCCGCTCCGAGCACCAGCGCCCGGCACCACCACGGCTCGGCGGCCTCACCCGGGCCGAGGATCCGGATCCGGGACCGCAGCACCTGGCCGGTGCCCAGGTCGCGCACCCCCATCGCGTCCGCGCACACCGCGAAGCCGCGCCGCTGAGCGGCGAGGACGGTGCCCGGCGAGGCCAGCCAGCGCGGCGGCACGAAGGTGCGGGTGCGCAGGCCCGCCTGCTCCAGCACAGCCGAGGCGGCCACCAGCCGCAGGCCCGCCTCGTGCGCGGGCAGCCGCGCCGCCGGGGCGAGCCGGGAGCGCAGGCCGGGCGAGACGCGGGCGAAGCCGTGCAGGCTGACCGTGTCCTTCCCGCCCAACCGGTCGGCGACCCAGCGCAGCGTCGGTGACCTGCGGTCACGCGCGTCGAGGTCGGTCGGGCGCGGTGAGATCAGCAGGGACAGCGGGACGGACCGCCGGTCGAGCTCCGCGGCGAAATCCGCGCAGCTGTCCAACGACCGGTGCTCCAGCCCCGACAACGACACCACGAGCGGCGTGCTCACAAACACCCATTCGGCCTGGCGCGGGTGACCGTTACCTGAAAGCCAGGTGTCGCCCCGGCGCAAATCCGGCGAACCTCCACACCGCAACCATCAAACGCGCACGCCAGGCCCACCTCCCGACACGCCGCCGGATCCCGCTACCGGGTGAAGCTCCGAATGCCCAGGTCAGGCGCCCGCCGTCAGGAGCCCTGGGGCCAGTCGGCGAAGGAGCGTCCCGTGATGCGCTCGTAGGCCTCGACGTAGCGGTCCCGCGTGGCCGCGACGATGTGGTCCGGCAGCGCGGGCGGCGGGGTGTCGGAGTGCCGGTCCCAGCCGGAGTCCTCCGAGGTCAGCCAGTTGCGGACGAACTGCTTGTCGAACGACGGCTGCACCTTGCCCGCCTCGTAGCCGTCGGCCGGCCAGTAGCGGGACGAGTCCGGGGTCAGCACCTCGTCGCCGAGCACCAGCTCGCCGGCGGCGTTGAGGCCGAACTCGAACTTCGTGTCGGCCAGGATCACGCCGCGCTCGCGGGCGTGCTCGGCCGCGCGGGCGTAGACGCGCAGGGTGAGGTCGCGCAGCTCGGCGGCGCGCTCCGCGCCCTCCTGCGCGGCGACGGCCTCGAAGCTCACGTTCTCGTCGTGCTCGCCGATCTCGGCCTTGGTGGCCGGGGTGAAGATCGGCTCCGGCAGGCGGGAGGACTCCACCAGCCCGTCCGGCAGCGACACGCCGCACACCGCGCCGGTGCGCTGGTAGTCGATCAGCCCGGAACCGGTCAGGTAGCCGCGGGCGACGCACTCCACCGGCACCATCGTCAGCCGCTTCACCAGCAGCGCGCGGCCGCGCACCTCGGCGGGGATGCGCGGGTCGTCGTGGGCGACCAGGTGGTTCGGCAGCTCGTCGGCCAGCAGCTCGAACCAGAACACGCTCATCGCGGTGAGCACCGCGCCCTTGTCCGGGATCGGCGTGTCCAGCACGTGGTCGTAGGCCGAGATCCGGTCCGAGGCGACCAGCAGCAGGTGTTCGTCATCGACGGCGTGCAGCTGGCGAACCTTGCCTGCCGCGATCTGGGGGTAATCGGCGAGTGCAACCACGACGCGCATTGTCTCCCACCGCAGGTTGGGCGCCCGCACGTGGTGGGATGGGGAACGGGAGAAGGAGGAGATCATGACCGACAACTTCACCGACTGGCTGCGCGAGCGCAGCGAACCGGACTGGACCGCGGTCGTGGAGCACCCGTTCACCGACGCGCTGTTCGACGGGTCGATGCCCGACGAGTACATGAGCTCGTACCTGGTGCAGGACTACCAGTTCGTCGACGACTTCCTGGCGCTGCTCGGCGCCGCCGTCGCTCGGGCCGACCGGTACGAGTCGCGGCTGAAGCTGGCCGGCAGCATCGCGGTGGTCACCAGCGAGGAGAACACCTACTTCCAGCGGTCCTTCGAGGCGCTGGGCATCGTCGAGTCCGACCGGGTCGACCCGGAGCTGGACCCGGCGACGGTGGCGTTCCGCGACCTGATGCGCGACACCAGGGACAACGGCGGCTACGCCGAGATCCTCACGGTGCTCACCGTCGCCGAGTGGACCTACCAGGAGTGGGCGGTGCGGGCCCCGGCGAAGCCGGACAACTTCGTGCACGCCGAGTGGATCGACCTGCACGCCAACCCGGACTTCCAGGAGTGGGTGACCTGGTTGCGCTCCGAGCTCGACCGCATCGGCGCCGACCTCGACGAGCGGGACCGGGCCCGCTGCCTGCGGCTCTTCCAGCAGGCCACGAAGTGCGAGATCGACTTCTTCAACGCCCACTGGGACTGAGCCCCTCGGAGACGCACGATTTCAATGGAAGTCGGGTTCCCGATCTCCATTGAAATCGTGCGACCACCTGGGCGTCAGAGGATGTCGCTCGGGGCGTAGGCCGCGGCCTCGGGGTACTGGGTGGCGACCTTCTCGATGGCCGCGACGACGTCGCCGACCTGGGCCGAGGCCGCGCCGGTGAAGGCGAGGCGGTCGGCCAGCAGGGCCTCCAGCTGGTCGCGGTCGAGCGGCAGGCGCTCGTCGGCGGCGAGGCGGTCGAGCAGGTCGTTGCGCTCGGCGCCCTGCTCGCGCATGTCCAGCGCCACCGCGACGGCGTTCTCCTTGATCGCCTCGTGCGCGACCTCCCGGCCCACGCCCGCGCGCACCGCGCCCATCAGCACCTTCGTGGTGGCCAGGAACGGCAGGTAGCGGTCCAGCTCGCGGGAGATGACGGCCGGGAACGCGCCGAACTCGTCGAGCACCGTCAGGAACGTCTCCAGCAGGCCGTCGAAGGCGAAGAACGCGTCCGGCAGCGCCACCCGGCGCACCACCGAGCAGGACACGTCGCCCTCGTTCCACTGGTCACCGGCCAGCTCCCCGCTCATCGACAGGTAGCCGCGCAGGATCACGGCGAGGCCGTTGACGCGCTCGCAGGAGCGGGTGTTCATCTTGTGCGGCATGGCGCTGGAGCCGACCTGGCCGGGCTTGAAGCCCTCGGTGACCAGCTCGTGCCCGGCCATCAGCCGGATCGTCTTGGCGACGCTGGAGGGCGCGGCGGCCAGCTGCGTCAGCAGGCTCAGCACCTCGAAGTCCAGCGAGCGCGGGTAGACCTGGCCGACGCTGGTCAGCGTGTTGCCGAAGCCCAGGTGACCGGCGACGCGGCGCTCCAGCTCGGCGAGCTTGGCGGTGTCGCCGCCGAGCAGGTCGAGCATGTCCTGCGCGGTGCCGACCGGGCCCTTGATGCCGCGCAGCGGGTACCGGTCGAGGAGCTCCTCGAGGCGCCGGAACGCCACCAGCAGCTCGTCGGCGGCGGTGGCGAAGCGCTTGCCCAGCGTCGTGGCCTGCGCGGCGACGTTGTGCGAACGACCGGCCATGACCAGCTCGGCGTTCTCACCCGCGAGCTTGCCCAGGCGCGCGAGCACGGCGACGGTCCGGTCGCGCACGTGCTCCAGGCTGCGGCGGACCTGCAGCTGCTCGACGTTCTCGGTCAGGTCCCGCGAGGTCATGCCCTTGTGGATCTGCTCGTGACCGGCCAGCGCGTTGAACTCCTCGATCCGCGCCTTCACGTCGTGCCTGGTCACGCGCTCGCGCGCGGCGATGGAGTCGAGGTCGACCTGCTCCAGCACCCGCTCGTAGTCGGCCACGGCCTGCTCCGGGACCTCGATGCCGAGGTCGGCCTGGGCGCGCAGCACGGCCAGCCAGAGGCGCCGCTCAAGAACGATCTTGTGCTGCGGGGACCACAGCTCGACCAGCTCCGGAGAGGCATAACGACCGGCGAGAACATTCGGGATGCTGGGCTTCTCAGTCACGGCCCCAGGATAATTGAACCGAAACCTTCACCCGTTCTGCGTAGCGGTGCGGGTGGGGGAACCTGAGCGGCTCCGCGGACTCCGCGCGCCACTCCTGATGCATGCCGATGCACGGCGTCGCGGCGTGCTCGCCGCGACGCCGCTCAGAACCCCCGGCGGTGCGGGCTGCGAGGGTGGTGGAAGAGAAAGCACCTCCGGTGCTCATGCCCTGGTCAGAGCCCCGAGTCCCAGGCCGGGGAGTCCGCGGGGACGAACTCCGGCGAAACCGGGACGAAGTCGGGGTACTTCTGGCCCGCGCCGGTGTTGAAGAGGACGACCCGGTCGGTGTCGGTGACCGCGCCGGTGTCGCGGAGACGCCGCAGCGCGGCCAGGGTCGCCGCACCTTCGGGCGCCGGGTAGATGCCCTCGGAGGCGGCGAGTTCGCGGGTGGCCTCGCGCATCTCGTCCTCGCTCACCGACACCGCCGTGCCGCCGGAATCGCGGACCGCGTCGAGGATCAGGTAGTCACCGACGGCGACCGGGACCCGCAGGCCGCTGGCGTCGGTGGCGGCGTCCTCCCAGCGCGGCGCGTGCCGTTCGCCCTGGTCGTGGGCCCGGACGATCGGGGCGCACCCCTCGGCCTGGACGACGACCATGCGCGGGCGCTTCTCCCCGATCCAGCCGAGCTCGGTCATCTCGGCGAAGGCCTTCCACATGCCGACCAGCCCGGTGCCGCCGCCGGTCGGGTAGATCACCACGTCCGGCAGCTCCCAGCCCAGCTGCTCGGCGAGCTCGTAGCCCAGCGTCTTCTTGCCCTCCACGCGGTAGGGCTCCTTGAGGGTGGAGACGTCGAACCAGCCGCGCGCCTCCGACGTCGTGCGCACCAGGCGACCCGCGTCGTCGATCAGGCCGTCGACCAGCCACGTGTCCGCGCCCGAGACGACGGCCTCGGCCTGGTTGATGCGCGGGCAGTCCTCGGGCATCACCACCCCGGCGGCGAGCCCGGCGCGAGCGGCGTAGGCGGCCAGCGCGCCCCCGGCGTTGCCGGCCGACGGCGCGGCGACGGCCTTCGCACCCAGCTCGCGGGCCCGGGACACGGCGGCGGACATGCCGCGCGCCTTGAAGCTGCCCGTCGGGTTCTGCCCCTCGTCCTTGATCCGCACGTCGCCGAGGCCCAGCCGCGCCGACAGCCGGGGCGCGGGCAGCAGCGGCGTGAAGCCCTCGCCGAGGGTGACGACGTGGTCGGCGTCCCGGATCGGCAGCACCTCCCGGTACCGCCACATCGACGGCTCCCGGGCGAGCAGGTCCGACGGACGCAGCGCGACCTTCGCCAGGTCGTAGCGCGGGTAGAGCACCTTGCCGCAGTCCGCGCACAGCCGGTGCGGCTCGTCGGCGTCGAAGGTCCGCCCGCAGGCGGTGCACTCGAGGTGGGACAGGGTGCTGCCGGTGGGGTTCGCCATGATCGCATCCTGACCCGCCGCACCCGCCCGGTCCAGCCCGGTTCACCCGCTGGAAATTCGGTCGCCGGGAGTGTTGATCATCGCTAACGTCGGTGCTCGTGACCAGGAACGGCGCGGTGCGCTTCCTCGTCGGCCTGCTCGCCCGGCGTCCCGGCCTGGTGTCGCTGGCGGCCGTGTCCGGCGCGCTGTGGATGCTGCCGACGGCGGTGCTGCCGCTCGTCGTCGGCCGAGCCGTCGACGAGGGGATCCGAGCCGGTGACACCGGTGCCCTGCTGCGCTGGGCGCTGGTCGTGCTGGTGCTCGGCCTGGTCCAGATGCTGGCCGCCACGGCGGTGAACTGGGCGTCGCACACGCTGTGGATCCACGGCACCGCCGACGCCCAGCGGTTCGTGCTGGAGCAGGTGATCCGGCTCGGCGGCGCGCTGCCGCGCAAGGTCAAGGCCGGTGAGGTCGTCACGATGGGCGCCTCGGACGTGTTCAAGATCGGCGAGCTGTTCGAGAACCTGGGCCGCGCGGTCGGCGCGCTGCTGGCCTTCGTCGGCGGGACCGCGCTGGTGCTGTGGATCTCGCCGCCGCTGGGCCTGGTGGTGCTGATCGGCGTGCCGCTGGCGGTGCTGGGCATCGGACCGCTGCTGCGGCCGCTGCACCGCCGCGAGCAGGTGCAGCGCGACGAGCTGGGCGAACTCGGCGCGCAGGCCGCCGACATCGTCTCCGGCCTGCGGATCCTGCGCGGCATCGGCGGTGAGCGGAGGTTCTTCGCGCGCTTCGCCGAGACCGGGCAGCGGGTTCGGGAGGCCGGAGTCGCGACCGGGCGGATCGACGCCTGGCTGGGCGGCGCCGAGGTGCTGCTGCCCGGTCTGGTCACGGTGCTGGTGACCTGGCTGGGAGCCCGGATGGCGCTGGCCGGGTCGATCACCGTCGGCGAGCTGGTGACCTTCTACGGGGTCTCCGCGTTCCTGGTGATCCCGGTGCGCACCGCCACCGAGACCGCCTACGCGTTCGCCTCCGCGCGCATCGCCGCCGGACGCGCCACCGCGCTCGGCCGCGTCGAGGTCGAGCCCGCGCCCCCGGCCGACCCCGTTCCGCTGCCGGAGGGCCCGTTGGGGCTGGTCGACGACGAGGTCGAGGTTCCGGCCGGGCAGCTGGTGGTGATCGACGCCGGGGATCGCGGCGAGGCCGTGGCCGAGCGGCTGGCGGGCTCGGCCCTGGCCAGCGGGGTCCGGTTGGCCGACGTCGACCCGGACGAGCGGCACCGCCGCGTCGTGCTCGCCCACAACCAGGACCTGCTGTTCGCCGGGGACGTGCACTACGCCGTCGACCTGGGCGCCGGGGTCGGGTTCGACACCGCCATCCGCGCGGCCGACGCCTCCGACGTGCTCGCCGCGCTCCCGCCGGACGGACTGCTCGACGAGCGCGCCCGGTTGCTCTCCGGCGGCCAGCGGCAGCGGTTGCTGCTGGCCAGGGCGTTGAGCGCGGACGCCGACGTGCTGGTCCTCGACGACCCGACCTCGGCCGTTGACGCGCACACCGAGGCCCGCATCGCCGACCGAGTCCGCGCGCTGCGCGCCGGGCGCACCACCGTCGTGCTCAGCCAGAGCCCGCTGTGGTCGGCCGTCGCCGACCGGCACCTGATCTTGGCGGACCAGTGATCTTGGGGGAACCGTGAAGCTGCCGCTGGCCGACGGCGCCGCGCTGCGCCGCCACCTGCGCGCGACCGCGCGCGCCCACCGACGGCGGTTCCTGATCACCACGGCGCTGTACGTGCTGGCCACCTCCGTCGGACTGCTCGGGCCGCAGCTGCTCGGCGTGCTCGTCGACTCCGTGCAGGCCGGGGCCGAGGTGCTCCGCATCGACCTGCTGGCCGGGGCGTTCCTGCTGGTCCTGATCGTGCAGGCGCTGCTGGCCCGGGCCGCGCGGCTGCGCGCGATGCTGCTCGGCGAACAGCTGCTGGCCGAGGCCAGGGAGGACGTCGTCGAGCACGCCCTGGCGCTGCCGCTGGGCGCGGTGGAGGCCGCGGGCACCGGTGACCTGCTCAGCAGGGCCACCACCGACGTCGACCGGCTCGACTTCACCATCCGCAACGCGCTGCCGGAGATCTCGGCTGCGCTGATCGCCATCGCGCTCACCACGACCGCGATGGTGCTGTCCTCACCCCTGCTGGCCTGCGGGATGCTCGTCGCCGTGCCGCTGCTGGTGCTGAGCACCCGCTGGTACTACCCGCGCTCGCTGCCGGTCGTGCAGGAGGTCATGGAGCGCTGGTCGGACGTGCAGGCGGGCACGCACGAATCGGTGGAGGGAGCCCGCACGATCGCCGCGCTGCGGCTCGGCGGGCGGCGCACCGCGCGCAACGAGCGCGTGCTGGGCGCGGCGGTCGCCGCGGAGGAGCGGCACCGCTCGCTGCTGACGGTGTGGCTGCCGTGCCTGGAGCTGTCCTACGTGCTGCCGGTCGCCGCGATCCTGCTGCTCGGCGGCTGGGCGCACGCCACCGGCGCGGCCGAGCTGGGCACGATCGTCGCGGTCGTGCTCTACGCCCAGTCGCTGTCGGCGCCGCTGGACGAGCTGTTCATGTGGCTGGAGGAGCTGCAGGTCGGCGGCACGGCGCTGCAACGGGTCCTGGGCGTCTCGCAGGTCCCGGTGGATCGGCCGCGCGACCCGGCACCGCCGTCCGACGGCCGCGACCTGGTGGTGCGCGACCTGCGGTTCTCCTACCGGCCGGAGCGCGAGGTGCTGCACGGCATCGACCTGGTCGTGCCCGCCGGGCAGCGGCTGGCGATCGTGGGCCCGTCCGGCGCGGGCAAGTCCACGCTGGGCCGGTTGATCGCCGGGACCGGCCGCCCGGACTCGGGGTCGGTGGCCTTCGGCGGCACCGAGGTCTCGGCGCTGCCCACCGAGGCGCTGCGCCGCGAGGTGGTGCTGCTGACCCAGGAGCAGCACGTCTTCGCCTGCTCCCTGCGCGACAACCTCGCGCTGCTGGACCGGGACACCGGCGACGCGGAGCTGCTCGACGCGCTCGCCGCCGTCGGCCTGCGCGACTGGGTGCGCGGCCTCGACGAGGGGCTGGACACGCGGCTCGGCGCCGGTGGGCTCGCGGTGCCCGCTGCCCGCGCGCAGCAGCTGGCGCTGGCCCGGGTGCTGCTCGCCGACCCGCACGCGGTGGTGCTCGACGAGGCGACGTCGCTGCTGGACAACAGCACCTCGCGGGATCTGGAGCGCGCGCTGGCCGGGCTGCTGGCGGGCCGCACGGTCATCGCCATCGCGCACCGGTTGCACACCGCGCGCACGGCCGAGCGGATCGCGGTGCTGGACGAGGGCCGGATCGTGGAGCTGGGCGATCACGACGAGCTGATGGCGGCGGGCGGTTCGTACGCGGAGTTGTACCGGGCCGCCCAGATCTGAACCGCCCAGAACCGATCCCATCAGGATCGAACTCGAATGTCGAGGTCAATCGCTCATTCGGCGAATTCGCCTTTTGCGCTCGATCAGGTGTGGGAATCTGGACTGATACAACGGCGCGACCATATCGTTGGCCCAAGCATTCGCGGCTTGTGCACAGGAACGGGAGCGGATGAGCATCAACAGGTTCGCCGAGGACCGGCAGGACGCTTTCTGGATAGTCGGCACTGGTCAGACCCTTCGGCACGCGACGACGATGCGACCAGGCGCGGTATATTCCGGCCAGGTGGTACCGGCGCTCTGCGAGCACGAGGTCAAAATCCCGCAACCCACTCCGCTCGGACGGGAACCGCAGACGAAGAACATCGCCGAGAAATGTCTCGACTGCGAACAACTGATCGCCGACGGGAATTTCGCGGAAATCACCTGGGACTTCTGACGCGAAAGCACGGTCGCGGTTCGCGCGGCGTCCGGTTCAGCGTTCTTGCACGCGCATCAGGACGGCTGGGGATCAGGACAGCTGGGCGCGCAACATCCTGCGCGCGGCGCCCCGCGGGTCCGGGTCCGATTCGATGAGCGCGTTGACCACCGCGCCGTCCACCAGCGCGACCAGCTCGGTGAGCCGCTCCGCTGGGACCTCCATGTCGCTGCGGCGGAAGATCTCCGCGAGCAGCTGCTGCAGCTCGGCGGCCATCTCCCGCATCAGCGGCGTGAGGTACGGGCGGCGCGGCGAACCCACCAGGCGCTCGTAGCGCAGCAGCACCGGTTCGACGCCGCCGTCGCGGGAGTCGACGCCGAGCAGCAGGTCCAGCAGCAGCTCGATCACGGTGTCGGTGCTGCGCGGCTGCGCGGAGAGGTCGGCGAGCCGGGCGTGCCCGGCGGCCAGCTCCTCCCGGCCGTTGTGCTCGACGGCCGCGCTGATCAGGTCTTCCAGCGAGGAGAAGTAGTAGGTCGTCGAGGCCAGCGGGAGCCCGGCGCGCTCGGCCACGGCCCGGTGCCGGACCGCGTCGAACCCGCCCTCGACGAGCAGCTGCGCCGCAGCCGTCACCAACGCCTGCCGCCGCCGCTCTCCCTTGGGTGTGCTGGCCGCTGTCATGACACGCGATCCTATGCCGAGTCCGCATTGTCGCCTTGGCTGCCGCCGCCGCGGATGAGCACGACCCCGGTGACCAGTCAGAACCGGGCGGCGAGGTCGCCCGCGACGTGCGCCAGCCTGGTGCCGAACGGCGCCGCCGGCGAGCCCGCCTCGGGTTCGCTGACCACCACGACGAGCTTGCCGCTGCGCGCCTTGCGCACCGACTGCTGCGCCCCGTCGGAACGCTGCACGTCACCCGGCGCGGACTGGCCCGCCTGCGCGGTGCCCGCCGGGCTGACCAGCACCGTCACCCGGCCCGCCGCGGAACCGTCGCGCAGCGCGAACGCCGCCGCCTTGGCCCCGGTCGGGCACGACAGCACCGAGGTCGGCGTGGTGCCGCCCGCCTCGGGCAACGTCACCTCGACGGCCTCGACCAGACCCGGGTCGGGCTTGCAGCCCCCCGAACGCGGCGTGATCCCGGTGGACTCGATCTGCGGCCCCGGCGCCGCCGTCAGCGGTGCCGCCGTTGGCGGGCTCGCCGCGGTGTCCGTCGACGACGTGAACCAGCCGGAGCCCACGCCGATCCCGCCGACCAGCACGGCGGCGGCCACCGCCGTACCGCCGACGGTGGCGGTCACCCGGCGCCGGGCCGTGATCCGGCGCGACGCGGTCGCGACATCACCTTCGTCGAACGACGCCGGCGGAACGGTTCGCACCGAGTCACGGAAAAGCTCTTCGAGCTTGCGCTCGTCCAACCCGCACCCCCTTCACGCGGACCTCAGATCCCCGAGCTCGTCTCCCAGCGCCTCCCGCAACGTCGCCAACCCCCGGGCGCACTGACTCTTCACGGTTCCTTCGCTGCAGCGCATGACGGCCGCGACCCCTGCCACGTCCAGCCCCTCCAGGAAGCGCAGGACCAGCACGGCGCGCTGCTTCGGCGGCACCTGGCGCAGACCGGCTATCAGGGTCTGCCTGGTGGACACCGAGTCGTCCACGTCCGGGTCGTCGACCGGACTGTCGGGCAGAGTCTCGGCGGCCCTCTCCCGTCGCCAGGGCCGCCGCGACTCGTCGATCACCGCGCGGGTGAGGGTCCGGCGCACGTAGGCGTCGAGCGCGCCCTTGTCCCGGACCTTCCGCCAGTGACGGTGCAGGGCGATGAACGCGGTCTGGGCGAGATCGTCCGCGCGGTGCCAGTCGCCGCACATCATGTACGCCATCCGACGCACCGCCTCCCGCCGAGCCACGAAGTACTCCGCGAACTCCTGCTCTTCGCGCTGGTCCACGCGGAACTCTCCGCTCGTTCGTTGCCTGCACTGCTATGACGGGATCGCGTGCCCCGACCGTTGCACGCCCGCGGGGACGGATCCACCTGTGATTGATACCGCAGCGGTGAATTCACGTCTCACAGGGCCATTGCCCAGACCCCCCGCAGGTGTGATGTGATCGGTTCGTGACCACTCCGGCGCCCATCGACCTCCGCTCCGACACGGTGACTCGTCCCGACGAGCAGATGCTGGCCGCCATGGCCACCGCCGACGTCGGCGATGACGTACTCGACCACGATCCCACCATGCGCGCGCTCGAGGAACGGGTGGCCCAGCTGCTCGGCACGTCGTCGGCGCTGTGGGTCCCCAGCGGGACGATGGGCAACCTGATCGCGCTGATGCTGCACCTCAAGCGGGGCGACCGGTTCCTGGCGCCGCGCGGTGCGCACGTGCTCAACCACGAGCTGGGCTCGGCGGCCTGGCTGGCCGGGGGCATGCCGGACCCGCTGGACTGGGATGCCGGACCGGGCAGGCCGACCGCCGAGGCGGTCCGCGCCCAGGCCAACCTGACGATGGCCTACGACGCCCTGCACACCACGCTGCTGTGCCTGGAGAACACGCACAACGGCGCGGGTGGCGCGGTCGTCCCGCCGCACGAGCACGCCCGGCTGGCGGCCGCGGCGAAGGAGCTCGGGCTCAAGGTGCACCTCGACGGCGCCCGGCTGTGGAACGCCTCGGTGGCGCTCGGCGTGCCGCCCGCGGCCCTGACGGTGGGCGTGGACAGCGTGCAGGTGTGCCTGAGCAAGGGGCTGGGCGCGCCGGTCGGATCGGTGCTGGCCGGTGAGGCGGAGTTCATCAAGGCCGGGCGGCGGATCCGCAAGATGCTCGGCGGCGGTGTCCGGCAGGGCGGCGTGCTGGCGGCGGCCGGGCTGGTCGCGCTGGACCGGCTCGACGCGCTGGGGGATGATCACGACAACGCCCGGCTCCTCGCCGACGGCCTCGTCGAGCAGGGCTGGCAGGTCACGACCCCGCAGACGAACATGCTGCTGGCGGCGGTGCCGGACGTGCAGTTGACGTTGCAGCGACTGCGTTCGGTGGGTGTGCTGGCGGTGCCGATGAACGGCCAGGTCCGGTTCGTCACGCACCGGAACGTGTCGAAGTCGGACGTGGAAGAGGCGTTGCGCCGGATCGCCGGCACCGGGGCCTGACCCGGTCGGGATCGGGCGTCCGAGCAGCGGAGGTGCCCGTGCTGCGGTGGATCGTGTTCGACTACGGCGAGGTGATCAGCCGCCGCATCACGGCGCTGCCCCAGCTGGCCGCGCTGCTGAGCAGCACCCCGGAAGCCTTCGAGCCGGCCTACTGGAGCGAACGCGGCGCCTACGACGCCGGGCTGTCGGACGCCGACTACTGGCGCGCGGTGGCCGCCCGGCTGGACCGCGAGGTCGACGACTCGCTGATCCAGCGGCTGACCAGCGTCGACGTCGACGGCTGGATGTCCACCGACCCGGAGACGCTGGCGCTGCTGGAGGACCTGCACCGGCGCGGCGCGCACCTGGCGCTGCTGTCCAACGCCTCCACCACGTTCGCCCGCGCCGCGGAGAGCAAGCCGTGGGCGCGGTACTTCGAGCACCTGCTGTTCTCCGGCGACCTGCGGGTCATCAAGCCCGACGCGGAGATCTGGCGGATCCTGCTGGACACCCTCGGAGCGCGCCCCGAGGAGTGCCTGTTCTTCGACGACCGCGAGGAGAACATCGCGGGCGCCCGCCGCGCGGGCCTGCACGCCGAGCGCTGGACCTCGGCCGTCCGCGCGCGAGACCTCCTCCAGGACCAGCTGGCCGCCTGAGCCGAGGGGGCGTTCCAGGTTCGGGGCTCAGCCCGCACCGCCGCGCGGAGCCACCACGACGGCCGGCTTCAGGGCTTGATCTGCTTCTTGTCCTTGGACCAGCCGATGGCCGCGGTGGCGAGGAACAGGACGCCGCCGATCACGGCGAGCCAGAACAGGCCCTTGATCAGGAATCCGGCCACGGACATCACCAGCCACAGGGCCAGCAGCCCGCCGAGGATCTTCCACCACATCGCGACCACCTCTCGCCGGGACCTTCCCGCAGCTCCAGCCTGCCAGACAGAACCCCTGAAACGGCAGGTCGCGAGACCCGGACCCGGGAAACATCAGGGTCTCCCCGAGTCCCGCCCGCCCCGTGCCCGACCCGATTTCAGTGGAAGTCGGGTTCCTGATCTCCGTTGAAATCGGGTCACCGCGTCGGGACCCGAGGTCTACAGCCAGGCGCCCAGGCGCTGCACCGCCTCGGTGATGACCCCCGGGTCGCCCGCGAAGGAGAGGCGCAGGTAGTGGTGGCCGCGCTGCGGGTCGAAGTCCACGCCCGGGACGAGCGCGACCCCGGTGTCGTCGAGGAGGCGGCGGCAGAACGACGTCGCGTCGTCGGTGTGCTCGCCGATGTCCGCCCACGCGTAGAACGCGCCGTCGGCCGGGGCGACCTCGGTGATGCCCGCCTTCGCCAGTCCGTCGAGCAGCAGCGCCCGGTTCTCCCGGTAGCGCTCCACGTGCGCCTCGACCTCGTCGTAGGCCTCCGGGCTGAACGCCGCGACGGACGCCTGCTGCGACAGCGCGGGCGGGCACAGGGTGAAGTTGCCGGTCAGCGAGTCGACGGCGCGCAGCAGCCGCGGCGGCACCAGCATCCAGCCGAGCCGCCAGCCGGTCATCGACCAGAACTTGGAGAAGCTGTTCACCACGATCGCCTCGGCGGAGAACTCGCGCGCCGTGTGCAGCGGTTCGCCGTAGCTGAGCCCGTGGTAGATCTCGTCGCTGATCAGCTGCACCCCGTTGGCCTCGCACCAGCCCGCGAGCTCGGCGAGCTCGTCGCGGGAGAGCACGGTGCCGGTCGGGTTGTTGGGGCTGGCCACGATGAGCCCGCGCACCGGCTCGTCGAGGTCCTCCAGCATCGCCACCGTCGGCTGGAACCGGGTGGAGGCGTCGCAGGGCAGCTCCACGACCTCGCAGCCCAGCGCGGACAGGATGTTGCGGTAGGCGGGGTAGCCGGGGCTGGCCAGCGCGACCCGGTCACCGGCGTCGAAGGCGCTGAGGAACGCGAGCAGGAACGCGCCCGACGCACCCGTGGTGACCACGACCTCGTCCACCGGAACCGAGCGGCCGTAGGCCTTCTCGCAGTGCCCGGCGATGGCCTCCCGCAGCTCCAGGACGCCCAGCTGCTCGGTGTAGCCCAGCGCGTTGCCCTCCAGGGCGCGCGCGGCGGCCTCCCGCACGGCCTTCGGTGCCGGGGTGGACGGCTGCCCGGCGGCCAGGGACACGACGTCACCGAGCTCCCGCTGCCGCTTCGCAGCAGCCGAGAGAACCTCCATGACCTGGAACGGAGCCACATCGGCTCGCGCCGCGACGGCGAGCGCGGGGTGCTGACCACTCATGGGTGCAAGCCTGCCAGGGCGAACGCGTCAGGTCAGGCGCGGGGGACGGTGATCTCGCCGTCGGCGGCGCGGCGGGCGATGTCGGTGCGCCAGTGCGCGCCGGGCAGGTGCACCCGCTCGACCCGCTTGTAGACCTCGTCGCGCGCGGCCGTCAGGTCGGGACCGGTGGCCACCACCGAGAGGACGCGACCGCCCGAGGACAGCACCGCGCCGTCCTCGCGGCGCCGGGTGCCCGAGTGCAGCACTCCCTGCATGTCCGAGCCCTGGATGACGTCGTCGACGCGCGGACGGCCCGGGTAGCCCTCGGCGGCCAGCACGACCGTCACCGCCGAACCCGGCTCCCACTCCAGCGGCGGCTGGTCGGCGAGCTCGCCGTTGGCGACGGCGTGGAACAGCCGCGCCAGCGGGGTGTGCAGCAGGGCCAGCACGGCCTGGGTCTCGGGGTCGCCGAAGCGGCAGTTGAACTCGATGACCTGCGGGCCGTTCGAGGTCAGCGCCAGACCCGCGTAGAGCAGGCCGGAGAACGGGGTGCCTCGGCGGTCGAGCTCGTCGACGGTGGGCTGCACGACCGTGCGCACCACCTCGTCGACCAGTCCGTCCGGGGCCCACGGCAGCGGCGCGTAGGCGCCCATGCCGCCGGTGTTGGGCCCGGCGTCCTCGTCACCGACGCGCTTGAAGTCCTGCGCGGGCAGCAGCGGGACCACGGTGGTGCCGTCGACCAGGCAGAACAGCGAGGCCTCGGGGCCGTCGAGGAACGACTCCAGCAGCACCGGGTGGCCGCCGTCGAGCAGCTTCATGGCGTGCGCGCGGGCCGCGTCGAAGTCGCTGGTGACCAGCACGCCCTTGCCTGCCGCCAGACCGTCGTCCTTGACCACCCAGGTGGGTCCGAAACCGGACAGCGCGGCGTCGAGCTTGGCGGGGTTGTCCACGATCTCGCTGCGCGCGGTGGGCACGCCCGCCGACACCATGACGTCCTTGGCGAATGCCTTGGAACCCTCGATGCGGGCCGCCGCCTTGGACGGGCCGAAGCACGGGATGCCCGCCGCGCGAACCGCGTCGGAGGCGCCCGCGACCAGCGGGGTCTCCGGGCCGAAGACGACCAGGTCGGCCTTCCAGCGGGTGGCCAGCGCGGCCACCTCGTCGGGCTTGGCGACGTCGACGGCGTAGGACTCGGCGAGCGCAGCGGTACCGGCGTTGCCGGGCGCGCAGGCGAGTGCCGTCACGGAGGGGTCACGGGAGAGGGCCAGCACGATCGCGTGCTCCCGGCCGCCACCGCCGATCACGAGGATTCGCACAAACCGCAGCGTAGAGCGTGCGGTGAGCCACTCGCCCGCTGCCCCCGGGAAGTGCTGCGTCCGGATGGCGCACCGCAGGTCGCGCGGGGTTGGTCCGTCGGTCGGCGTTCACCCTCCGGTCGCACAGGTGTGCCTCGCGCGTCGGTTGCGGCAAGTTGAGTGGGCCCGCCACAGTCACAGCGAGGAGTGCACATGACGATTCGGGGACGGTTGATCGCGTTGTCCGTCGCGGGAGCTGCCGCACTGGGGGTGATCGCCACCGGTCCGGCCACCACCGCCGAGTCGGCGCCGGGAGCGGAGCAGATCGAGGTGTTCGGCCACCGCGGCGCGTCCGGCTACCGGCCGGAGCACACGCTGGCCTCCTACGAGCTGGCCGCCCGGATGGGCGCCGACTTCATCGAGCCGGACCTGGTGCCCACCAAGGACGGCGTGCTCGTCGCCCGGCACGAGCCGGAGATCGGCGGCACCACCGACGTCGCCGAGCACCCGGAGTTCGCCTCCCGCAAGACCACCAAGGTCATCGACGGCACCGAGATGACCGGCTGGTTCACCGAGGACTTCACCCTCGCGGAGCTCAAGACGCTGCGCGCGAAGGAGCGCATCCCGGAGATCCGGCAGCACAACACGGTCTACGACGGCCTCTACGAGGTGCCGACGTTCCAGGAGGTGCTGGACCTGCGGGCCCGGCTGTCGGAGGAGCTCGGCCGCGACATCGGCGTGGCCCCGGAGACCAAGCACCCCAGCTACTTCCGGCAGATCGGCCTGCCGGTCGAGCCGGGCCTGGTCGAGACGCTCGACGGCAACGGGCTCAACGAGGAGGACTCGAAGGTCGTCGTCCAGTCCTTCGAGGTCGGCAACCTCAAGGAGCTGCGCGACGAGCTCCGGGTGCGGCTGGTGCAGCTGATCAGCAACACGGGCGCCCCGCAGGACTTCATCGAGGCCGGCGACCCGCGCACCTACGCCGACATGGTCACGCCGGAGGGCTTGAAGGAGATCGCCACCTACGCCGACGTCATCGGCCCCGACACGAAGGTGATCCTCCCGGTCGACGGCTCCAACCACCTCACCGAGCCGACCGCGGTCGTCGCCGACGCCCACGCCGCCGGCCTCCAGGTCGTCCCCTACACGGTCCGCGCCGAGAACACCTTCCTCCCGGCGGACTTCCAGTCCTCCGCGGACCCGGCTCAGTGGGGCGACGTCCTCGCCTTCTTCCACGCCCTCTACGCCCAGAACGTCGACGGCATCTTCAGCGACATGCCCGACCTCGCCCTCACCGCCCGCGACCAGCACTGACCCGCCGGGGGTGACCCGATTTCAATGGAAGTCGGGAACCCGATTTCCATTGAGATCGGAACCCTGAGTTCCATTGAAATCGGGTTCCCCGCGAGGTGAGTGAGACCGTCGTCCCCTTTCGGGGGCGGCGGTTTCGTCGTTTCGGGTGATCGGCGGAGTGCGCACCTAAGGTGTCCACCGTGGACGGAGGTGTGCGGTGGTTCAGCTGATCCTGGTGCTGATCGGGGCGTTGCTCGTCACGGCGCTGGCTCGGAGCCGGGAGATCGCCTCGCCGCTGCTGCTGGTCGCCGTCGGGATGGCCGTGTCGCTGGTGCCCGGCCTCGACCCGCTGCGGATCGAGCCGGAACTGCTGCTCACCGCGGTCCTCCCACCGCTGCTGTACGCGGCGGCGCTGGACAGCTCGTTCACCAACTTCCGGGCGCGGATCCGCCCGATCGTGCACCACGGCGTGCTGCAGGTGATCGTCACGTCGTTCGTGCTCGGCTGGATCGCGTTCACGCTGATCCCGGACCTGCCGCTGGCCTCGGCGATCGTGCTGGGCGCGGTGATCGCGCCGCCGGACGCGGTGACGGCGGCGGCGATCGGCCGCCAGCTGAAGCTGCCGCGCGGCGTGATGACGGTGCTCGGCGGTGAGAGCCTGATCAACGACGCGGCGGCGCTGACGATCTACCGGATGGCGATCACCGCCGTCGTGGGCACGACGCCGTCGCTCGCCCACGGGCTCGGCGTGTTCGCGCTGGCCGTGGTGGTCGGCGTGGTGCTGGGGCTGGGCTTCGGGATGCTCGCCCAGCTGGCCCGCCAGCACGTCCCGGACGTGCAGGTGGCGACGCTGCTGGGCGTGCTGGTGCCGTTCATCGCCTACCTGACCGCCGAGGAGCTGCAGGGCTCCGGTGTTCTCGCGGTGGTCACCGCCGGGCTGTACGTGGGGCACAACCTGCCGCGGGCGCGCGCCGCCGGGCGGCTGCAGGAGCACACGGTGTGGGGTGCGATCAACCTGCTGCTGGAGAGCCTGGTGTTCGCCTACATCGGTCTGCAGCTGAAGTCGGTGGTCGGCGACGTCGTGGGGTCCGGCCGCCCGGTGAGCGGGATCCTGCTGGCCACGCTGCTGATCCTGGCGTCGGCGATCGCGTTCCGGGTGCTGTGGATGTTCGCCTCGAACTACCTGCCCGGCGTGTCACACCTGATCATGAGCGGGCGGCGCGGCGGCCGGTGGCGCCGGACCGCGGTGCTGTCCTGGGCGGGGATGCGCGGGGTGGTGACGCTGGCGGCGGCGGGCGCGATCCCGTTCACCACCGAGGCCGGTGCTCCGCTGCCCGGTCGCGAGGTGATCCAGTTCGTCGCCGCGGTGGTCACGGTCGCCACGATCTTGATCCAGGGCACCACGCTGCCGCCGCTGATCCGCCGTCTGGGCGTCACCGACCCGGAGGAGGCGCGCAGCGACGACCAGGCCGAGGCGGAGGCGCGGCGGATCGCCACGAACGCGGCGCTGGCCTACCTGGACGGGCTCACCCCGGGCGAGGCGCGCTGCGAGCGCTCGGCGCTGAACCGGATGGTGAGCCGGATGCGGGACGTGGTCGAGCACCAGGGCTTGGCGGCGGCCGAGCAGGTGGGGCGCACTCCCGCCGAGCGCGCCGACACGGCGACGCGGACGTTCGCGGAGCTGCGCCGCGGCACCATCGAGGTGCAGCGCTCGGCCATCGCCGACGAACGCGACGCGGGCCACCTCGACGACGAGGTCCTCCGCCGCGTTTTCAGGGAGCTCGACCTGCAGGAAGCAGCGGTCGAGGGCTCCTGGCGGAACCGCTGACACCTCGGTTCCTGGGAGGGCGCAGTTTTCATGAAAACTTCCCTCCACCCAATCGGGAACCGAGGGATCCGAGGGAACCGACGTCCCGTGGGTGGTGGGGAAGTTTTCATGAAAACTTCCCCACCACCGAAAGGATCACGCCATGGTGTGACGCACGATCGTCTGGTCGCGGCCGGGGCCGACGCCGATCGCCGAGACGCGGGCTCCGGAGAGCTCCTCGATGCGCTCGATGTAGGCGCGGGCGTTGGCCGGCAGGTCCTCGAAGGTGCGGCAGTCGCTGAGGTCCTCCCACCAGCCAGGCATCTCCTCGTACACCGGAACCGCGTGGTGCACGCCGGTCTGCGTCATCGGCATCTCCTCGACCCGCTCGCCGTCGACGTCGTAGGCGACGCAGATCGGGATGGTCTCCAGGCCGGAGAGCACGTCGAGCTTGGTCAGGAAGTAGTCGGTGATGCCGTTGACGCGGGTCGCGTAGCGGGCGATCACCGCGTCGAACCAGCCGGTCCGCCGCGAGCGACCGGTGGTGACGCCGAACTCGCCGCCCTGCTTGCGCAGGTTCTCGCCGGCCTCGTCGGTCAGCTCGGTCGGGAACGGGCCCGCGCCGACCCGCGTCGTGTAGGCCTTGAGGATGCCGATCACGGCGCTGATCTTGGTCGGGCCGACGCCGGAACCGGCCGAAGCACCACCGGAGGTCGGGTTCGACGAGGTCACGAACGGGTAGGTGCCGTGGTCGACGTCGAGCAGGGTGCCCTGCGAACCCTCCAGCAGCACCGTCTCGCCGCGCTCCAGCGCCTGGTTGATCTTCAGCTTGGTGTCGGAGATGCGGTTGGCGAACTTCTCCGCCTGCTCCAGCACCGTGTCGACGACCTCTTCGGCGTCGATCGCCCGCCGGTTGTAGACCTTGACCAGGATCTGGTTCTTGATGTCGAGGGCGGCCTCGACCTTCTGGCGCAGGATCTTCTCGTCGAGCAGGTCCTGCATCCGCACCCCGACGCGAGCGATCTTGTCCTGGTAGCAGGGGCCGATGCCGCGGCCGGTGGTGCCGATCTGCTTCTTGCCCAGGTACCGCTCGGTGACGCGGTCGATGGCCACGTGGTACGGCATGATCAGGTGCGCGTCGGCGGACAGCAGCAGCCGCGAGGTGTCGACCCCGCGCTCCTCCAGCCCCGCGAGCTCCTCCAGCAGGACTCCCGGGTCGACGACGACGCCGTTGCCGATCACGTTCGTCACGCCGGGGGTGAGGATCCCCGACGGGATGAGGTGCAGCGCGAAGTCCTGCCCGTCCGGGAGCACGACGGTGTGTCCCGCGTTGTTGCCGCCCTGGTAACGCACGACCCACTGCGCCTGCTCGCCGAGCAGGTCGGTCGCCTTACCCTTGCCTTCGTCGCCCCACTGGGCGCCGATCAGCACGATCGCCGGCATGTGAAACTCCAACCTGGACTGGGTGGTCGCCAGCGTGACCGCACGCTTCGCCCGCTCCCACCACGGGGTATGCCGGTCGATCAGGGTAAACCAGGAGCGAAACGTGAGTACCACCGCATTGTCCTGCGGAAACGTTGGTGGCGCAGTGCGTCCGTCCGGTGACGGTGCGCAATGGCACGAGGTTTCGGCCGCGCCGGGCCGCAACGAGGTCGATCCGCTGCTGGCGGAAGCCACCGATCGTGTGGTGGTGCGCGGCACGGACATGGACCTGGCGGCGGTCGTGCTGCGGCTGCTGCGCAAGGAGCGGCTCACCGAGCTGACCGTCGGCTACGTGCCGGTCGCCGACTCGCCGGTGGCCCGGCTGTGGGGGCTGGCCGTCGACGACGTCGAGCGGGCGCTGACCGCCGAGCCGCGCCCGGTGCCGCTGATCAGGGACGACTCGGGCGGGGTGCTGCTGGGCGAGGGCGTGATCGCGCCGATCACCGGGCAGGCCTACTGCGACGACGAGCAGGTCCTCAACGGTCCCGCGCAGAGCCTGGTGGTCTCGCCGGACCCGGACGCCGAGCCGCTGCCGGACCCGACGGCCGATCCGATGAACCACACGATCGATCCCCCGATGGACGGCCTGCGGGTCACCGTCGCCCGGCGCGGGTTGCTGCGCCGCAAGGAGCACGTGGCGCGCGGACGGGCGTTCCAGGCGTCGTTCCGGTCGGCGACCGTGCGGCACGACGGGACCGATCACCCGCGTCCGATGGAGAAGTGGGTCTGGTACCGGCACACCGAGGACCTGAACCTGGCCCGCTGATCATCGGGTGTGTGGAATTCACATTTGCGCCCCCTGATCGGTGGCGACTTCACGCCATGTCACCTTCCGGTCACTCCGCGGCATTGAATCGTCCACTCACGTGGGCAATCGTCATCCCCGAGCAGGCGATGCACGCCCACCGCGGAGGAAGCCATGACACGTTCACTGCGCACCACCCTCGCCGCGCTGCCCCTGGCCGGCCTGATCGGGCTCGGACTGGCCGTGCCGGCCGGAGCCGAGCCGCCGGGCATCCCGGACCCGGCCACCGCCCAGACCCAGCTCGGCGAGCTGACCGTCGCCGCCGAGGGCTCGATGGACGGCTACGACCGGGAGAAGTTCCCGCACTGGAACGAGGGTTCCGACGGCTGCAGCACCCGCGAGTCGGTGCTCAAGCGCGACGGTGACGGCGTCGAGGTCGGCTCCGACTGCTACCCGACCTCGGGCAGCTGGGTGAGCCCCTACGACGGCGAGACCTGGACCCAGCCGTCCGACCTGGACATCGACCACGTGGTGCCGCTGGCCGCCGCGTGGCGCTCCGGCGCTGCCGAGTGGACGCAGGAGCAGCGCCAGGCCTTCGCCAACGACCTGGAGGGCCCGCAGCTCATCGCGGTCACCGACAACGTCAACCAGGAGAAGGGCGACCAGACCCCGGACGCCTGGATGCCGCCGTCGACCGACTACCACTGCACCTACGCCTCGATGTGGGTCGGCACCAAGCACAAGTACCAGCTGACCGTCACCGAGGCCGAGAAGGGCGCGCTGCAGGCCGCCCTGGACGGCTGCTGAAGCGGCGCAGCCGCTTTCCCTCGCACCACTTGAGCGACCGGCACCGCTGCGGGTTCTGAGGTGGTTCTCCGGTGAGGACGCGTCGGCATGCACGAGTCGGCGCGCCCGGAGCAGGAGGACCACCTCGGGTTCCGCCACCGGCACCGCCGAGCAAGGCGACCGCGGACGACTCCGAGAAGGCATACTGCGCGCATGGCTGAGTTGCGCACGACGGTGACGGCGCCTCCGGGTGGGGTGATGACCGACGAGGTCGGCGTGATCACCGGCGACCTGGAGCTGGCGACGGCCTGCGAGGACGGCGCCGTGAAGGTGTGGATCCGCTACGACGGCGCCGAGGAGTGGTACCGCCTCTCCGCCGCCGACTGCGACCTGCACGACCCGCGCGACCACGAGCCGCTGCACGCCTCCCTGGCGGCGGTGCTGAACCGGCCCTAGTCCTCGTCCGGGTGCAGGGTCGGGAGGGCCGCCACGGCCTCGTTGCGGGTGAGGCCGGACGCCTGCAGCAGGTCGACGGCGATGGAGCGGACCTGCAGGACCACGACCTGCATCGAGAAGTCGCCCTCGCCCAGCAGTTCCACGGTGGACTTCTTGGCCACCGAGCGCGCGGCCTCCCTGGCCTGCAGCGGGTCCTTGCCGCTGGCGAGCTCGTCGCGCAGCAGCACGACGGTTCCGGCGAGCTCTTCGAGCATGCCCGGCAGCGGGCGCGGGACGGGTTCGCCGTCGCGCAGCGCCGCCAGGGCGCGCCGGGCCAGCACGCGGGTGTTGCGCAGCGCTCGGTCGACGGGCGTGGCCGCGGTTTCGTAGCGTTCGAGGTCGCGACGCCTGCGCCAGCGGATGGGCGCGAACCGGGCGATCTCGGCCCCGGCCTCCAGTGCGGTGCGGAGCTCCTCGACGGACTTGTGGCTCTTGCGGGCCTTGGCCAGCACGTCGGCGGCCATCGAGACGTCCCGGTGCGCGACCGCGCTGGCGACCCCGCGCAGCGCGTCGGCCAGCTCGCCGAGCACGACGCGCCCGTTGCGGTGCGCCACCGACAGCGGGTTGGCGGGCAGCAGCGCGGCGACGGCGAAGCCGACGAGACCGCCGACGACGGCGTCGAGCATCCGCGTCAGCCCGCCGGAGGTTGCGGGCGGCAGCAACGTCGCGACCAGCACCGATGAGGACGCCGCTTGCAGGACGATCACGCCGCCGCTGTCCAGCAGGACCGCCGTGGACATCGCCAGCGCCACGACCAGCGCGATCTGCCAGGGGCCGGAGCCGATCACCGAGATCAGCACGTCGCCGACGCCGATGCCGATGCTCACGCCGACGACGAGCTCCAGCGCCCGCCGCATCCGCTGGCCGAGCGACACGCCCAGCGAGATCACCGCGGCGATGGGCGCGAAGAACGGCGCGGCGTGCCCGACCAGGTCGTGCGCCAGGAACCACGCCACCCCGGCCGCCACCGCGCACTGCACGATCGGCACCCCGGTCCGCAACAACCGCCGGAGCCGCCGGCTCAACTCCTCACGCACACGCCCCACGGCACCATCCTCCGCCACCGAACACCCGGGCACGCACCAGACCCGACCCCCACCCCGATCACTGCCGTACTCGGTCACCGGATCACGGCGGTGTTCGGTCACCGGATCACGGCCGCAACCCGCGCACCCGAGTCCCGGCCGGGGCCGGGGCCAGGGCCGGGGACCGGAATACGGCAGTAATCCGTCCCCCGAATACCGCCGTAATCCGTCCCCCGAATACCGCCGTAATCCGGGTCCCCGTGGAGGACGGCTGCGGCCGGAGACGGAATACCGCCGTAATCCGTTGCCTGAATACCGCCGTAATCGGGGGACCGAATACTGCCGTAATCGGGTCCCCCGATGTCGGGGAGTGGTGGAGGGGTGGGGCGTCAGGCCAGGTCGTTGGCTTCGAGGGAGGCGGGGTCGCTGTCCTCCAGGAGCTGGCGGCAGCGGTCGAACTCCTCGGTCTCGCCGATGGCGCGGGCGGCCTTGGCCAGGGCGGCGACCGAGCGGAGGACGCCGCGGTTGGGCTCGTGGTGCCACGGGACCGGGCCGAAGCCCTTCCAGCCCGCGCGGCGCAGGGCGTCGAGGCCCCGGTGGTAGCCGGTGCGGGCGTAGGCGTAGGCGGCGATGTTCTCGCCGGCGTTCAGCGCGTTGTCGGCGAGCGCGGCCCAGGCGGCGCTGAACGCGGGGTGCTGCGCGGCGACCTCGGCGGGGTCGGTGCCGGCGTCGAGGGCGCCCTGCGCCTCGGGGCTCTCCGGCAGCAGCGTCTCCGGCGGCTCCAACAGATTCCTCGTCATGCCCCAATCCTCGCACTACCGCCTCGACGACGATGGCCCGTCCACCCAGCGGGCGGACGGGCCATCGACACTCTCAAGCGGACCACGTCGGCGACGGACTAGCGGCGCAGCCGCTTTCTCCTGCACCACCCGAGCAGCTCGCACCGCCGCGGGTCCAGACGGCGTGTCAGGTTCCGCTACCCGCACCGCCGAGCAGCGCGAGCACCGAAAATGTTCTGTCAGCCGGCGATCATGCGGCCGGTCGACTTGAGGACCTCGCAGCCCTGGGCGACCCGGGCGGCCATGGCCTGCTCGGCGACCTTGAGGTAGCTGCGGGGGTCGTAGGTCTTCTTGTTGCCGACCTCGCCGTCGATCTTCAGCACACCGTCGTAGTTCTTCATCATGTGGTCGGCGATGGGCCGGGTGAAGGCGTACTGGGTGTCGGTGTCGATGTTCATCTTGATCACGCCGTAGGAGACCGCCTCGTGGATCTCCTCCAGCAGCGAACCGGAACCACCGTGGAAGACCAGGTCGAACGGCTTCGAGCCGGCGGGCAGGCCCAGCTTCTCGGAGACGACGTCCTGACCCTGCTTGAGGATCTCCGGGCGGAGCTTGACGTTGCCCGGCTTGTAGACGCCGTGCACGTTGCCGAAGGTCGCGGCCAGCAGGTAGCGGCCCTTCTCGCCGGTGCCCAGCGCGTCGACGGTCTTGATGTAGTCGCCGGGAGCGGTGTAGAGCTTGTCGTTGATGTCGTTGGCGACGCCGTCCTCCTCGCCGCCGACGACGCCGACCTCCAGCTCCAGGACGATCTTGGCCTTGGCCGACAGCTCCAGCAGCTCCTGCGCGATCTGCAGGTTCTCGTCGAGGTCGATCGCCGAGCCGTCCCACATGTGCGACTGGAACAGCGGGTTCTCGCCGCGGTTGACGCGCTCCTGGCTGATCTGGATCAGCGGCTTGACGTAGCCGTCGAGCTTGTCCTTCGGGCAGTGGTCGGTGTGCAGCGCGATGTTCACCGGGTACTTGGCGGCGACGACGTGCGCGTACTCGGCGAGCGCGGTGGCGCCCGTGACCATGTCCTTGACCTTGGTGCCGGAGGCGAACTCGGCGCCACCGGTCGACACCTGGATGATGCCGTCACTCTCGGCCTCGGCGAACCCGCGCAGCGCCGCGTTGAGCGTCTCCGACGAGGTCACGTTGATCGCTGGGTAGGCGAACTCACCGGTCTTCGCCCGGTCCAGCATCTCCGTGTAGACCTCGGGGGTCGCGATGGGCATCGGTCATCCTCCTCAGATGGAGTTCGGTCGTCAGTGACGCGAGAATCGCGCAGCATCCTAAGAACCCGCGAGCGCCCTCAACGGCGCGTCGGGGCAGGTACCACTCTTTCGCGCGTCACAGTGCCCCAGCGGTGTGGTTTTGAAAAGTTGGTGCAAGGATTCAGAAAACGATCCTGTGCACATAGTCACACGCCGGGGCACTCGCCGACTACACCCAAGCGCCGGTGACGACCTCCCACTGGCGGATGGTGGTCGAGGCGATCACGCCGGCCTCGGTGTACGGGTCGGCGGCCAGGACCTCGTTCAGCTCGGCCTCGTCGGCGACCTCGTAGATGATCTGCGCGCCCTTGCCGTCGGTGTAGGGCCCGCCCGCCAGCAGCACGCCCTTGTCGGCCAGGCCCCGCGAGTACTCGCGGTGATCCGGCCGGACGGCCAGCCGCTTGTCCTCGTCCGGGCCGTAGACCAGCTCGACAACGAACCTCGCCATGTCGTCCTCCATCGCGGCGAATTCAACGATCGCGATGACGCTAACCCGAACCCGCCCCGCGAACCCATCCTCGCCCGGTAAGTTCTTCGATCATGGGCGGTGATTCGGAAGGGATCGAGCGGAGCGTCGAGAAGACGTTCGGCACGTTGCGCAAGCTCGACGGCGCCCACCGCGAGACGCAGCAGCCGCTCTCCCTGGAGGACATCTACAAGCAGCAGCGGATGCGCATGGTCCGCTTGGCGATCCTGCTGGTCGACGACATCAGCAGCGCCGAGGACGTGGTGCAGGAGGCGTTCACCGGCCTCTACCGCAACTGGGCGAACCTGCGCGACGCCAACGCCGCGGTCGGCTACCTGCGGACCGCGGTGGTCAACGGGTCCCGCTCGATGCTGCGCCGCCGGAAGACGGCCCGCGAGTACCAGCCGCCGCACCAGGCCAACGCGCGCTCCGCGGAGTCGCTGGCGATGCTCACCGCCGAGCACCAGGCCGTGGTGGACGCGCTGAGCAAGCTGCCGCGCCGCCAGCGCGAGGTGCTGGTGCTGCGCTACTACGGCAACCTGTCGGAAGCGGAGATCGCCGAGGCCACCGGGGTGTCCAAGGGGACGGTGAAGTCGACGGCGAGCCGGGCCCTGGAGGCGCTGCAGAAGCACATCGACGGCTGACGGCCCGAGCGTGGACGGCCCGCGTCCGGGGGACTGAGCCGCACACCACCGATTTTGGTGTAGACCACTGCTCTCGTTTGGCGGAGGATCGTAAGCGTGAACACTGCCGAGCAGATCCTCACCGGCGCGCGGGTCGTCACCCCGGGCGGAGTCGCACAACCGGGCTGGGTGCGGGTGTCCGGGGGCACGATCGCCGCCGTCGGCGACGGCGCCGTGGGCGACCGGGCCGGGGCCGAGCGGGCCGTTCCGCGGGGACCGGCGATCGAGCTGTCCGGGAGCTGGCTGGTCCCCGGCTTCGTGGACATCCACTGCCACGGCGGGGGCGGCGGCTCGTTCACCTCCCTCGACCCCGATCAGACGCAGGCCGCCGTCGGTCACCACCGCGCGCACGGCACCACGACGATGCTGGCCAGCCTGGTGTCCGCGCCGATCCCCGAGCTGGTCAAGCAGATCACCGCGCTCACCGAGCTCACCGCCGAAGGACTCCTGGCCGGGGTGCACCTGGAGGGGCCGTTCCTGTCGCACGCGCGCTGCGGCGCGCACGCGCCCGAGGCGCTGCGGGCGCCGGAGCGCGACGACGTGCGGCAGCTGCTCGAAGCCGGGCGCGGCGCGGTCCGGATGGTCACCCTCGCGCCCGAGCTGCCCGGCGCGCAGGAGGCGGTCCGGCAGCTGGTCGACGGCGGCGCGATCGCGGCCGTCGGGCACACCGACGCCGACGCCGATCAGGTGCTGGCGGCCGTGGACGCCGGGGCGACCGTGGCCACGCACCTGTTCAACGGCATGCGTCCGCTGCACCACCGCGAACCAGGACCGGTCGGGGCGCTGCTGGACGACGGGCGGGTCGACGTCGAGCTGATCTGCGACCTCGTGCACCTGCACCCGACGATCGCCCGGATCGCGGCCACCCACGCCGGTGCGGACCGGACGATCCTGGTCACCGACGCGATCAGCGCCACCGGCGCGGGCGACGGCACCTACGAGCTGGGGGCGCTGCCGGTGACCGTGGTCGACGGTGAGCCGCGGCTCGCGGACGGGTCGCTGGCCGGCAGCACGCTCACGATGGACGCCGCGTTCCGCAACCTGGTCCGCGACTGCGGGCTGTCCGTGCCCGCGGCGGTCGCGGCCACCTCGACGAACCCGGCGCGGCGGCTCGGCCTGACCGAGGTGGGCGAGATCCGGCCGGGCGCGGCCGCCGACCTGGTCGTGCTCGACGACGACCTGGTGGTCCAGGGCGTCATGCGGCGCGGCCGGTGGCTCGCCGATCCCCGCTGACCTGGTCTTTCCCCGATCCACCCCGATCCGGGCGACCGGCTGGTTAAGGTCGGGGCATGACAGGCCGGAACACCGAGGACGCGCTGTCCGCCGCGCTGCGGGCGCGGGCGGTCGGCCGTTCCGGTCCACCGCAGCGCAACCGGCGTCCGGGGCCCGGTGGAGTGCTGCTCTTCGTGATCGTTTTGGGACTCCTCGCGGGGCTGCTCGCGGCGGGCGTCACAGTCCTTTACCCGATCGGGTGATCGCGGGTGTGCGCTGCGTGTATGTCCGGTTGCTCTCCCGGAATCCGGACAGCGCGGCGCCACGGTACCGTTGGCAAGCGTGACGTCCGAATTCGCCGCCGCGGCACAGCCCGCGCTCGCTCTGCTTCCGGATTGGCTGAATCCGGAGAACATCGTCTCTGGTCTGGGCCCGTTCGCGCTGATCGGCGTCTGCCTGATCATCTTCGCCGAATGCGGTCTGCTCATCGGCTTCTTCCTGCCCGGTGACTCGCTGCTGTTCGTGACCGGCATGTTCGTGGCCATCGGCGCGATCAACACGCCGATCTGGCTGACCTGCGTGCTGCTCGCGGTGTGCGCCTTCGTCGGCAACGTGACCGGGTACTGGATCGGCCGCAAGGTCGGTCCGGCCATGTTCAACAAGCCCGACTCGAAGCTGTTCAAGCGCGAGCACGTCGACAAGACGCACGCGTTCTTCGAGAAGTACGGCGCCCGCGCGATCATCCTGGCCCGCTTCGTGCCGATCGTCCGCACGTTCATCACGGCGGTCGCCGGCATCGGTCAGATGGACCAGAAGAAGTTCTTCAGCTACTCGGCCATCGGCGGCATCGCCTGGACCCTGAGCATGACGCTGCTCGGGTACTTCCTCGGCAACATCCCGTGGATCCGGAACAACATCGAGGCCATGGCCATCGTCATCGTCGTGATCTCGATCGTCCCGATCATCATCGAGTACATCAAGGGCCGCCGCGAGAAGGCCCGCGAAGCGGCCTGACGCAGTCCCCCCGCGAAGAGCCGGAGCCCGCTCGGGTTCCGGCTCTTCGCTTGCGAGGGGACGGTTCTAGCCATAATCACCCATGATCAATGTCCGTTTTGCCCGGACGATTATGGCTAGAACCGTCCCCTGCCTCACCACGCCCGCATGAGGTCGGCGTGCTGCTGGACCCAGGTGTGCATGACGATGCCCGCAGCGACGCCGGCGTTGATGGACCGGGTGGAGCCGAACTGCGCGATGGAGACCACCAGGTCCGCCTCGCGGCGGGACTCCTCGTGCAACCCCGGGCCCTCCTGGCCGAAGAGCAGGACGCAGCGGCGCGGCAGCTCCGCGCGCTCCACCGGAACCGCTCCCGGCGTGTTGTCCACCGCCACCACCGCCAGGCCCTCGTCCCGCGCCCACGCGGTCAACGAGCCCACGTCCGGGTGGTGGTGAACGTGCTGGTAGCGGTCGGTGACCATCGCGCCGCGCCGGTTCCAGCGGCGACGACCCACTACGTGCACGCCGCGCGCCAGGAACGCGTTGGCCGTGCGCACCACCGTGCCGATGTTGTGGTCGTGCTGGAAGTTCTCGATGGCCACGTGGAAGTCGTGCCGCCGCAGGTCCAGGTCGGCGACGATCGCCTCCCGCCGCCAGTAGCGGTAGTGGTCGACGACGTTGCGCCGGTCACCGTGCTCCAGCAGCTCGGGGTCGTAGCGCTCGTCCTCGGGCCACGGGCCCTCCCACGGACCGACGCCGACGCTGGTGCCCCACTCGGTGGGCCCGACGTCCTCGCTCACGCCAGCCCGAGGTCGGCCAGCCCCAGCAGCGTGCGGTAGGGCAGGCCCGCTTCCTCGATGGCCTCCCGCGCGCCGGTGTCCCGGTCGACCACGGTGGCCACGCCGACGACCTCGGCCCCGACCTGGCGCAGCGCCTCGACCGCGGTGAGCACGCTGCCGCCGGTCGTGGAGGTGTCCTCCACCGCGAGCACCCGCTTGCCGACGACGTCCGGCCCCTCGATCTGCCGCTGCATGCCGTGGGCCTTGGCGGACTTGCGCACCACGAAGCTGTCCAGCGCGGGACCGTCGGCGTGCATCATGGCCGCCGCGACCGGGTCCGCGCCCAGGGTGAGACCGCCGACGGCGGTGTAGTCCCAGTCAGCGGTGATCTGCCGGAGCAGACTCCCGATCAGCGGAGCCGCCTGGTGCTGCAGGGTCGCCCGGCGCAGGTCCACGTAGTAGTCGGCCTCCTTGCCGGAGGACAACGTGACCTTGCCGTGCACCACCGCGAGGTCGGTGACCAGACGGGCCAGTTCGGAGCGCTGCTTCTCGTTCACCACGAGGTCTGAGGATAGTTCTCAGGTCCGGCCGGGAACGGTTCGGGTGACCACCATGCGCTGCAGCTTCTTCGGGATGAGCCGCCCGACCGCGACCAGCGCCTTGTACTGGGCGCCCGGGATGGACACCGCCTTGCCCGCGCGCAGGTCAGTCAGCGACTCGTGCACGACCTGGTCGGCCTGCAGCCAGAACGCGCGCGGCAGCCTGCTCATCTCCAGGCCCGCGCGCTCGTGGAACTCGGTCTGGGTGAAGCCGGGGCACAGCGCCATGACCCGCACGCCGGTGCCCGCCAGCGAGGTCGCCAGGCCCTCGGAGAGGGCGATCACGTAGGCCTTGGTGGCCGCGTAGGTGGAACCGGAGACGGTGAAGAACCCGGCGACGCTGCCGACGTTGATCACATCGCCGCGCCCGCGCTCGCGCATCCCGCGGACCGCGGCGTGGGTGAGCTCCAGGACCGCCGCGACGTTGACGTCGAGCTGCTCGCGCAACACGTCGCCGGGCAGGTCCCAGAAGGCGCCGCCGGTGCCGAACCCGGCGTTGTTGACCAGCACGTCGACCGGCTTGGCCGCGTCGCCGACGCGCGCGGCGACCTCGGCCCGCTGCGCGGCGTCGGCCAGGTCGGCGGTGAGCACCTCGACCCGCACGTTGTGCCGCGTCTGCAACCGGTCGGCGAGCTCCTCCAGCCGAGCCGTGTCGCGCGCGACCAGGACCATGTCGTGACCTTCGGCGGCCAGCCGGCGAGCGTAAGCGCGGCCGATGCCCGCGGTGGCACCGGTGACGAGTGCGGTAGGCATATCCCGAACCTACCGGTCTCGGAAAACTGAGGGTGTTGTGGTCACCCTGCTCAGCGGCGCCGGTAGCGGAACCCGAGGCGGTCCTCCTGCTACGGGCGCGCCGACTCGTGCATGCCGACGCGTCCTCACCGGAGAACCACCTCAGAACCCGCAGCGGTGCCAGTTGCTCAGGTGGTGGAAGGCTACGCCTCTCGTCGACCTACTGAAGGTGCTCCGAGGGCTCCTCGACCTGTTCTTCGGCGTCGTCCTCGGTGCTGTTGGGGTCCTTGGTCGTGTTGGGGTCGCTGTCGAACGGGTCGACCAGGTCGGCGAGGTCGCCGAGGTCGCGGAGCAGCCGCTCCAGGCGCGCCGGGTCGGCGTCGGCCGGGTGCATGGCGGCCAGCACCCAGTCGTTCTCCAGCCACACCACGGTGACGTCCTGGCCGATCTCCTCGGTGGCGTCCACCAGGTCCTCGGTCACCAGCGGGCGAGCCGCGGCGACCTCGGTGACGAAGGCGTAGCGCGAGCCGACCGGGCCCAGCAGGTCCAGGCCCGAGTCCTGCGGCACCGGCACGTCCGGCAGCCACAGCTCGATGGTGGCCGGGGCGGTGCGGCGGCAGCGGATGCCGACCAGCACGGCGACGTTCTTGCCCCCGGCCTCCAGGTCCAGCACGTAGACCTGGCGGCGGCCGTCGGCGGTGAAGGTCGAGCCCGCCACCACGTCGACCGCGGTCGTCGCGCCGTACTGCGCGAGCACGCCGCGCTCCCACCGCGTCGGCAGGACGCGATCCGCTTCGGCGAACTGCCAACCCCGCAGCGCCGCCCAGCGGCGCCGCTCCCGGTTGTTGGAGGTGCGCTGCGATCGGTCGGAGATCAGCAGCGCGACGCCGGCGACGATCGCGACGACGGCGACGAGGAACCAGAGCCACGCAGGTATGCCCACACGGGGCAGGGTAGTCCGAACATCGCGGATCTCGAAGATCACCTGGGCATCCGAATCCGAACCCCTCGATCGACTGATCTTGACGTGCGAAAACGCCGGAACGCCGGGCCTGTCGGGCGGGTCAGGCCTCGACCCCTCGGGCTTCGACCCCTCAGGCTTCGACGTTGTCGCAGAGGGCGCGCCACTCGGCCGTGTCGGGGGCCGGGCCGCGCAGGGCCGAGCCCTCCGAGCGCATGCCCTCCAGGACCAGGCCGAGGTAGCGGGCCCGGAGCTCGGCGCGGCGGTGCTCGCCGGTCGGCAGCGTCGGGTTGAGGTGCTTGAACAGCAGCAGGACGTCGGTCCAGTCGATGTCGGCGCGCAGCTCGCCCGCCAACTTGGCGTCCTCGACGAGCGCCTCGATCACCTCGGCCACCTGCTGCTGCAGGATGCGGAACTCCGCCGAGAACGCGTGGTGCTTCTCCAGCGGCGGCAGCACCGTGCCGATGCCGGAGCCCTCGCGCAGGCAGCGGTGCATGAAGCGGCTCAACGCCCGCCACGGGTCGGACTCCTCGGCGCGCGCCGCCTGCGCCTCGGCGATGACCAGCCGGAACCCGGCGATGCGGACCTGCTCGACGAGCTCGGCCTTGCTCGGGTACCGGCGGTAGATGCTGGCCACGCCGACACCGGCGCGCTTGGCCACCTCCGCCATCGGGGCCGACATGCCCTGCTCGGCGAAGACCTCCCGCGCGGCGCGGATCACCGCGTCGTCGTGCTCGGCCGTCGCTGCTGTGGTCATGCGCACAGCCTACGCCCGCGCGGAATGGTCCGTTCCGCTCAGAGGTTGTCGTGCACCGGACCCGCCCACCGACTCGAAGAGGAAGCGCATGACCACCGAACTGGTCCGGCCCCGCGTCCAGCCCGCACGGGGCCTGTCGCGTTCCGGCTCGTTCTGGTTCATCGGCGGCATCTACGCCCTGTTCCTGATGGCCTCCACGGCCCCGTCCCCGATGTACTCGCTCTACCAGCAGCGATGGGGCTTCACCAACACCGTGCTGACCGAGGTGTTCGCCTCCTACTCGGTGGCGATCCTGCTGGCGCTGCTGCTGTGCGGATCGCTGTCGGACCACATCGGGCGGCGTCCGGTGCTCGTGGGAGCGCTGGTGCTGGAGATCGCGGCCGTGCTGGTGCTGGCGCTGGCGCCCGGCGTCGGCTGGCTGTTCGCGGGCCGCGTCCTGCAGGGCCTGGCCACCGGTGCCGCCACCAGCGCGATCAGCGGTGCGCTGCTGGACTTCCAGCGGCCCGGTTCCAATCGGGGTTCGCTGGTCAACGGGGTTGCCGCAGCGCTGGGCATGGCGGGCGGTTCGCTGCTGGCGGGCGTGCTGGTGCAGTTCCTGCCCGGCCCGACGCTGACCACCTTCCTGCTGCTGGCGGCCGGTTTCGCGGTCGCGATCCCGGTCGTGCTGGCGATGCCCGAACCGGTCACGCAGCTCAGCCCGCTGCGCGAGGCGCTGCGGCCCCGGCGGCCGATCGTGCCCGCCGGGCAGGGCGGCCGGTTCGCGCTGATGTCGACGATGGTGCTGGCCTCGTGGACCGTCGGGGGCATGTTCATGTCGCTGGCCCCGTCGGTGGTCAAGGGCATGGTGCACAGCTACCCGAGCCTGATCAGCGGCCTGCCGGTGGCGGTGCTCGCCGGGCTCGGCGGGCTCACGCAGCTGGTGCTGTCCCGCTGGGCGGCGACCCGCGCGGTGCGCGTCGGCGCGGTGCTGATGATCTCGGCCCTGACCGGGGTCGCGGCGGCCGAGCTCGACGCCTCCCCGGTGGTGTTCTTCCTGGCAGCGGCCGTGCTCGGGGTGGGGTGGGGCCTGATGTTCATGGGCGCGTTCCGGATGCTCACCGGGCTCGCCGCCCCGCACCAGCGCGCGGGCACCGCAGCGATGATCTACGTCGTCGCCTACCTCTCGGCCACGGTCCCGAGCGTCGCCCTCGGCTACCTCAGCACCCTCACCGACCTGCGCACGGCCACCCTCGCCTTCACCGCGGCAGCGGCCGTCTTCGCCGCCCTCGCGGCCCTCTCCACCCTCCGCCCCCAACCCTGACCCCAGTCCGTTCCGTGGTGGGTGGGGGGAAGTTTTCATGAAAACCTCCCCCCACCCTCGACCGCGAAGTTTTCATGAAAACTTCCCCCTCTACACACGACGGACATTCCTCCGGAACCTCGTGACCTGGGAACGGTTGGTGTTCTCGGGGGAACTCGCGTGGGTGGGTGGTGGGGGAGGTTTTCATGAAAACTTCCCCCACCATCCGCACGATGGGGTTGTTTTCGGGAGTGGGGGACGAAACCCCGTTCGGGGAACGGGGTTTCGCTGTGGTCGGTCAGTTCTGCGGGGCCACGGTGAGGGACTCGTTGTCGTCGGTGACGTCGATGCGGACCTTGTCGCCCTCGCGGATATCGCCCGCCAGCAGCTTGCGGGCCAGCTGGTCGCCGATGGCCGACTGGACCAGGCGGCGGAGCGGGCGGGCGCCGTAGACCGGGTCGAAACCGTTGAGCGCCAACCAGTCCCGGGCCGCGGGCTGCACGTCGAGGGTGAGCCGCCGCTGCGCGAGGCGCTTGGCCAGCCGGTCCACCTGGATGTCCACGATGGACGTGAGCTCCTCGGTGCTGAGCTGGTGGAACACCACGACGTCGTCGAGCCGGTTGAGGAACTCGGGCTTGAAGTGCCCGCGCACCACCGACATCACGGCCTCGTCCCGGCCCCGCTCGTCGAGCGTGGGGTCGGCGATGGCCTGCGAACCCAGGTTGGAGGTCAGCACCAGGATGGTGTTGCGGAAGTCGACCGTGCGTCCCTGGCCGTCGGTGAGCCGCCCGTCGTCGAGGACCTGCAGCAGCACGTCGAAGACGTCCGAGTGGGCCTTCTCGACCTCGTCGAACAGCACCACCGAGTAGGGCCGCCGCCGCACCGACTCGGTGAGCTGCCCGCCCTGGTCGTGGCCGACGTAGCCGGGCGGGGCGCCGACGAGCCGGGCCACCGAGTGCTTCTCGGAGTACTCGCTCATGTCGATGCGGATCATCGACCGCTCGTCGTCGAACAGGAACCCGGCCAGCGCCTTGGCCAGCTCGGTCTTGCCGACACCGGTCGGCCCGAGGAACAGGAACGAGCCGGTCGGCCGGTCCGGGTCGGCCACGCCGGCGCGGGTGCGCCGGACGGCGTCGGAGACCGCGCGCACCGCCTCCTCCTGGCCGACGACCTGGGCGCCCAGCGCCTCCTCCATGCGCAGCAGCTTGGCGGTCTCGCCCTCCATCAGGCGTCCGGCGGGGATGCCGGTCCAGGCGCTGACCACCCCGGCGACGTCGTCGGCGGTGACCTCCTCCTGCAGCATCGCCTTGCGCTCGCTCTGCGCCTGGGTGGCCGCCTCCAGCTCCTTCTCCAGCGCGGGGATCCGGCCGTAGCGGAGCTCGGCGGCCTTGCCGAGGTCGCCGTCGCGCTCGGCCCGCTCGGACTCGCCGCGCACCTGCTCCAGCTGGGTCTTGAGGTCGCGGACCTTGTCGATGGACTCCTTCTCCTGCTGCCAGCGCGCGGTGAGCTCGGAGAGCTTCTCGCGCTTGTCGGCGAGCTCGGCGCGCAGCGCGGCGAGCCGCTCGACGGAGGCCGGGTCGGACTCCTTGGCCAGCGCCATCTCCTCGATCTCCAGCCGCCGCACGGCGCGCTCGACCTCGTCGATCTCCACCGGCCGCGAGTCGATCTCCATGCGGAGCCGGGACGCGGCCTCGTCGACCAGGTCGATCGCCTTGTCCGGCAGGAACCGGGCGGTGATGTAGCGGTCGGACAGCGTCGCGGCGGCCACCAGCGCGCCGTCGGTGATGCGGACGCCGTGGTGGACCTCGTAGCGCTCCTTGAGGCCGCGCAGGATCGCCACCGCGTCCTCCGTGCTCGGCTCGCCGACCAGCACCTGCTGGAAGCGGCGTTCCAGCGCGGCGTCGGTCTCGATGTGCTCGCGGTACTCGTCGAGCGTGGTCGCGCCGACCATGCGCAGCTCGCCGCGCGCCAGCATCGGCTTGATCATGTTGCCCGCGTCCATCGCCCCCTCGCCGGCGGCCCCGGCGCCGACGATGGTGTGCAGCTCGTCGATGAAGGTGATCACCTGACCCGCGGAGTCGGTGATCTCCTTGAGCACGGCCTTGAGCCGCTCCTCGAACTCGCCGCGGTACTTGGCGCCCGCGACCATCGAGCCGAGGTCGAGCGCGACGACCCGCTTGCCGCGCAGCGATTCGGGCACGTCGCCGGCGATGATGCGCTGGGCGAGGCCCTCGACGATGGCGGTCTTGCCGACGCCGGGCTCGCCGATGAGCACCGGGTTGTTCTTGGTCCGCCGGGACAGCACCTGCACGACGCGGCGGATCTCGGCGTCGCGGCCGATGACCGGGTCGAGCTCGCCCGCCCTCGCGCGCTCGGTGAGGTCCTGGCCGTACTTCTCCAGCGCCTGGTAGGTGCCCTCGGGATCGGGGCTGGTCACGCGCGCGGAGCCGCGCACCTTGCCGAATGCCTCGCGCAGCGCGTCGGGGGTGCCGCCGTGCCTGCGCAGCAGGTCGGCGACGCGGCCGCCCTCGGCGGCCAGGCCGACCAGCAGGTGTTCGGTGGAGACGTACTCGTCGCCCATCTCGGTGGCCAGCCGCTGCGCGCTGGTGAGGGCCTTGACGGCGGCACCGGAGAGCTGCGGAGCTCCGACGGTGCTGCCGGTGGCGGCGGGCAGCGAGTTCATCAGGGATTCGAGTTCGCGGCGCACGTCGGCGACCTCGGCGCCAACGGCGGTGAGCAGCGGGGCGGTCAGCCCGTCCCCCTGGGCGAGCAGGGCGCCGAGCAGGTGCGCGGGTCCGACGTCCGGGTTGCCCGCCACGGTGGCGGCCTGCACCGCGGAGGAGATCGCCTGCTGGGTCTTCGTCGTCGGGTTGAACGCGTCCATTCCCTCACCTCGTGCCGGATTCGTGCTGCGTGCCGGATCGTTCCTGGTCATCCCGGTTGTCGGCGACCGGACTTCACACTTCCAACGTAACAAAGGTTGAGCGTGTTCCGCTCAAGTCCAGTTTCACACTAATTTTCTTTTTTCACAGCGCGTAAACAATAGGTCTGACCAATCGGACCAACCTTCTGCAGATTGTTACGCACAGTGCTTGTGTTCGGGGTTTTCGCCCGCTTTGCTATTGCGCCATGACCTACACCTTGGCGACCGCCTCCTTGGCGACCGAGCCGCCGGACGGCGAACTCGTCCTGGCGGCCGACGCCGGTCCACTCGCCGGCATCGAGGACACCATCAACAACGTCTTCACGCCGATCTCGGAGGGCTTCTCCGGGTTCGTGTTCGGTGAGATCACCGTCTTCGGCGTGACCTTCCCGTGGATCGTGGCCTGGCTCGTGATCGCCGCGACGGTGTTCACCCTGGTCTTCGGCTTCGTGCAGATCCGGAACTTCAAGCTCGCCACCGACCTGGTGCGCGGCAAGTACACCAGTTCCGACGAACCGGGCGAGATCAACCACTTCCAAGCGCTCGCCTCGGCGCTGTCCGGAACCGTCGGCCTCGGCAACATCGCCGGTGTCGGCGTCGCGGTGACGGTCGGCGGCGCGGGCGCCACCTTCTGGATGATCCTGTGCGGCCTGCTCGGCATGGCCACCAAGTTCGTCGAGTGCACGCTGGGCGTGAAGTACCGCGAGATCGACGCCAACGGCAACGTGCACGGCGGCCCGATGCACTACCTGCGCAAGGGCATCGCCGAGCGCATCCCGAACGCCTTCGGACGCGGCCTGGGCAAGACGCTGGCCGTGCTGGCCGCGATCATGATCCTGCTGTTCGGCGTCGGCGGCGGCAACATGTTCCAGGCCAACCAGACCTTCGCGCAGCTGCGCGACGTCACCGGTGGCGACGAGGGCCTGCTCGGCTCGGACGGTGCCGCGCTGATCTTCGGCATCATCCTGGCGATCATCGTCGGTTCGGTGGTCGTCGGCGGCATCAAGTCCATCGGCGCGGTGACCAGCAAGCTCGTCCCGGCGATGGCGATCATCTACGTCGTGGCGTCGCTGACGGTCATCGGCGTCAACATCACCGCCGTGCCGGACGCGGCCGTCGCCATCATCAAGGGCGCGTTCACCCCGGAGGCCGGTTTCGGCGGTCTCATCGGTGTGCTCATCGTCGGCTTCCAGCGCGCCGCGTTCTCCAACGAGGCCGGTCTGGGATCGGCGCCGATCGCGCACTCCGCGGTCCGCACCGAGCACCCCGCCACCGAGGGACTGGTGGCGCTGCTGGAGCCGTTCATCGACACCGTCATCATCTGCACCATGACCGCGCTGACCATCGTCATCGCGCAGCCGCAGCTGTGGATCGAGGGGCAGAAGGCGGTCCTGGCAGGCGGTGAGGAGCCGGACGGCGTCACCGTCACCTCGCAGGCGTTCGCCGAGGTCCTGCCCTGGTTCCCGTACGTGCTGACCGTGGCGGTCGTGCTCTTCGCCGTCTCCACGATCATCACCTGGGGCTACTACGGCCAGCGGGCGTGGCTGTTCCTTTTCGGCAACACCTCGGTGAGCCGCAACATCTACAACGTGGTGTTCTGCCTGTTCGTGATCGTCGGCTCGGTGCTGAGCCTGAGCAGCGTCATGGACTTCACCGACGCGGTGCTGTTCCTGCTGGCCCTGTTCAACATCATCGGCCTGTACATCATGATCCCGGTGGTCAAGAAGGAGCTGGCCGAGTACAAGGCCAAGATCCGCTCCGGCGAGATCCGCAAGATCGACAAGAAGAAGGCCGACGCCTGACGACGAGCCGACGGAGTGCGGCCGCGATCGGGCCCCGGCCACGGCCGCACTCCCGTCCACCGGCATCGGAACCCGGAATACCGCCGTAATCGGCTGACGGAATACCGCCGTAATCGGGTTCCGGAATACCGGAGTAATCCGGGACCCGAATACCGCCGGAATCCGTCCGCGAACGCGAAGGAGCCGTGCGCACCCCCGACGTGCGCACGGCTCCTTCTTCGGCGGAGCGGTCGAGCCAGCCACAGCGAACCGCTCCTGGTCTACCCCTCTTCCAGCACCGCCTGGATGTCGATCTGGACGCGCAGGGTCATGCCGACCGCGGCGATGCCGGAGGCCAGCGACTGGCTGAAGCGCACCGCGAAGTCGTCGCGGCGCAGCTGCGCGACCGCCGAGGCCGAGGCGCGGGTGCCGCCCCACTGGTCGGGTCCGACGCCGTCGAAGCGGGTGTCGAGCAGGACGGGCTTGGTCACGCCGAGCATGGTGAGCTCGCCCTGCAGGTCCCACTTGTCGCCGCCGCGCGGGCGCAGCCCGGTGGAGCGGAACGCGATCTCCGGGAACCGGTCGACGTTGAGGAAGTCCTCGGTGCGCAGGTGGTCGTCGCGCATCGTGTTGCCGGTGTCGATGGTGCGGGCGTTGATCCGGGCCTCCACCAGCGACTGCTCGATCGGGGCGCCGATGCGCACCTCGCCGGAGAACTCGTTGAACCGGCCGTGGATGCTGCTCAGGCCCAGGTGCTTGGCGGTGACCTGGATGGAGGAGTGCACGGGGTCGATCCGCCACAGCCCGGGGGCCGGCAGGTCGGCACCGCCGATGCGGCGGACCTCCACACCGCCGAGGTTGGCGGTGGCGCCCTCGTGCACGAGGGTGGTGCGGGCGACCGGCTCGTGGCCGATCGCGGTGATGATCGCGGTGTAGGCGCCGGCGGCGAGCCCGGAGGCGAGCACCGAGCCCTTGCCGTCGCCCTGAGCTCGGGCGACCTGCGCGCCGCCGGAGTCGATGAGGGTCAGCACCGCCTCCGGCACCGGCCAGCCGTCGCTGCCGAGCACCGACGCGGTCACCGCTCCGGAACCGGGAGCGGAACCGGTCTGACCGTTGCCCGACGCGGCCTGCGGTTGGCCGAGATCCATGGTGAAAACACTCCTTTGAAGAGCTCGATCATGATCCTGCTGTGCGGGCGGGCCCGGAGTCCAGCCGAACCCGCCCGCCGCAGCGCGACCGTGACCTGCGGGTGGTGCGAGCGCGACCGTCAGGCTTCCGGGTAGCCCAGGTCGACGTCGTGCGACGACTCCTGGCCCGTCAGCCGCAGCGAGCTGGCCACCGGCGGGTACCCGCTGGCGATGACCGTGTACTCACCGTCGGGCAGGTCGGTGAAGTGGTAGTTGCCGTCGATGTCGGTGGTGCCCGCGGCGACCACCGCGCCCGAGGCGTCGAGCAGCGTCACCCGCGCGTCGGGCACCGGCACGCCGAGGTTGGCCGAGCGGATCACGCCGTGCAGCTGCGCCCCGGTCTGCAGGGCGACGTCGAGCCGCACCCGCTCCCCGTCGGTGACCACGATCGGGTGCGCGACCGGGCGGTAGCCGTCCGCGGTGACGGTCAGCGCGTACGAGCCACCGACCAGGTCGGAGAAGCCGTACTCGCCGTCGCCGTCGGTGGCGTTGGTGGCCACGACCTCGCCGCGCACGTCGGTGAGCACCACCATCGCTCCCGGGACGCCTACCCCGCCGACGTGCACCAGACCGCTGAGCTCACCGGCGCCGAGCAGCTGCACGTCGTGCCGCACCGGCCGGTCGGAGACCACGACCATCGAGGCGGTCGGCTGGTAGCTGCCGCCGGAGGCGATCAGCACGAAGGTGCCGTCGTTGTCGACGTCGAAGTGGAACCGCCCGTCGTTGTCGGTGCGGGCCCGCTCCACCTGGCGCCCGTTGGCGTCGGTCAGCGTCAGGACGACGCCGGAGACCGGGGTGCCGATGGAGTCGTGGACGACGCCGTGCACGGAACGCCGCTGGAGCTCGTGGCCCTCGGCGAACCGGCCGGTCAGCGCCGCGCCGTTGGAGGCGAAGGACGGGATCGACGGCTCGGTCCACGGGTTGGAGCGCTCGGAGTTCACCTGCGCACCGTTGGTCCTGCCGCTGTCGAGGCCCTCGTCGTGTGCCGACACTGAAGCCGTCTCCCTTTCCTCGTTGCTCTCGATCGTCGTCCGCAACGGCTTCTCGCGGATGAACAGCACCGCGATGAAGGTGACCACGGAGATGCAGGCCGAGATGAGGAAGATGTCGCCGATGGCATCCCCGTAGGCCGCGCGGACGATGGTCT
The DNA here is from genome assembly GCF_029952525.1 of Saccharopolyspora ipomoeae. Taxonomy (GTDB): domain Bacteria; phylum Actinomycetota; class Actinomycetes; order Mycobacteriales; family Pseudonocardiaceae; genus Saccharopolyspora; species Saccharopolyspora ipomoeae. The sequence goes on along the minus strand of NZ_JASAOF010000028.1, from coordinate 12,215 downwards.
GGATCGGCCCGGGCAGGTGTCCCACGTCCAGCGATCCGGTGCCGCCGCCTGCGGCCGCGGCCTGCGCCGCGCCGGGGATCTTCGCCAGGCCTTCCACGATGTAGTCCTGCACGCGGGTGGCCAGCACCGCACCGAGCACCGACACGCCAGCCGAACCTCCCAGGGTGCGGAAGAAGGTGACGACGGAGGTCGTCGAGCCCATGTCCTTGGCGCTGGTGGCGTTCTGCACGGCCAGCACCAGGTTCTGCATGAGCATGCCCACTCCGCTTCCCATCAGGAAGAGGTAGACCCCCATGAGCACCAGGTTCGTTTCGTGATCGACGGTGCTCAGTAGCCCCATCGCAACCATCATCACGATCGAGCCGATGATCAGGAACGGTTTGGTCTTGCCGGTGACCCGGGAGATGATCTGGCCGCTGACGGTGGAGGAGATGAACAGCCCGCCGACCATCGGCAGCGTCATCAGGCCCGCGATGGTCGGGCTGAAGCTGCGCGCGATCTGGAAGTACTGGCCGAGGAACACCGCGCCGCCGAACATCGCGGTGCCGACCGCGACGGTGCCGATGGTGGCCAGCGTGACCGTGGGGTTGCGGAACATCCGCAGCGGCACGATCGGTTCGCTGTGGTTGGCCTCGATGATCACGGCGATGATCAGCGCGAGGACGCCGCCGCCGACGAAGTAGCCCGTCTCGGGCGAGAGCCAGTCGAAGTTCTTGCCGGCCAGCGAGACCCAGATCAGCAGCAGCGAAACGCCGCCGACCAGGAACAGCGCCCCGAACCAGTCGATCTTGACCTCGCGCTTGACGACCGGCAGCTTGAGCACCCGGCCGAGCACGATGAAGGCGATGACGGCGATCGGCACGGTGACCCAGAAGCACCAGCGCCACCCCAGCCACGGGGTGTCGACGATGACGCCGCCGACGAGCGGGCCGCTGACGGTGGCCACCGCGAAGGTGGCACCGATGTATCCGCTGTAGCGGCCCCGTTCGCGCGGCGAGACCATCGCCGCGATCACGACCTGGATCAGCGCCTGCAGACCGCCCATGCCGATGCCCTGCAGCGCGCGGAACCCGATCAGGGTCTCCATCGACTGCGCGAAACCACCGGCCACGGAGCCGACGGTGAAGATGGTGATGGCGATCTGGTACAGCAGCTTCTTGCTGAACAGGTCGGAGAGCTTGCCCCACAGCGGGGTGGAGGCGGTGGAGGTCAGCAGCATCGCCGTGACGACCCAGGTGTACTGGCCCTGGGTTCCGTGCAGGTCGGCGATGATCCTCGGCAGCGCGTTCGACACGATGGTCGAGCTGAGGATGGCGACCAACAGCGCCAACATCAGGCCGGACATGGCCTCCAGGATCTGGCGGTGCGACATCGCCGGTTCCTGAGCCGACTCGTGCGGCGCGCTCGGTTGAGTCGACACCTCGGGCGCCGTCTCCGTCGAGCTGGTCATCGAGTTCCTTCCCTCATCCGGGGGGCCGAGAGGTCCCCCTGGTCAATCGTGTGCCCGTGGTCGGGCGCATGACCGTCGTCGATCGTGTGGCGGCGGATGTCGGACATCGCGTCGCCGAGCAACCGGGCCAGCTCGCGGACCTTGCCGTCGTCCCAGTCGACCAGCGCCTCGCTGATCCACTCCTGCTTCTTGCGTTCGAGGTCGGTGACGACCTGCTCACCGTCGGCGGTGGCGCGGAGCAGCGACACCCGCCGGTCGGCGGGGTCGGGGCGGCGCGTGATCAGTTCGGCCTGTTCGAGCTGGTTCACCTGACGGCTCACCACGGACGCATCGACGATGCGGTGGTGGGCGAGGTCGGAGACCCGGCTTTCGCCGCGGTGCACGAGCTCGGTGAGCAGTCCGGCCGCCGCGTAGGGAACCTGGTCGGAGAGCTGCAATCCCCGTTGCAGCGCGACCTGCTTGAGGCCCATCAAGGCGCGGAGTGGGCGGAGCAGCTCACCACAGGTCTCGGGTGTTGGTCCCATGTGAGCCCATCCTTTTAGTTGCTAAAGGCAACAATACGACCACTTGGTTGCAGCACGCAACTGAAATGGGGGTGACGCGCGACACCGGCCGATTTTGGCCGTTTTGCCTGATAGGCGACGATTCAGCCGGGGGACGTTCCAGCTGGGGACGATCCAGCCGGGGCGGGGTCAGCTGGTCTGGTTCAGCTTGCCCAGCAGGCGGGCGAGATCCGCGAGGTCCTGGGTGCTCCAGCTGGCGAACTGGCCGTGCAGGTGCTTGCGCCGCTCGGCGCGCACCCGCTCCAGCCGCTCGGAGCCGAGGTCGGAGAGCTGGATGCGGCGAGCGCGGCCGTCGTCCGGGTCGGGGGCGCGCTCCAGCAGGCCGAGGTCGACGAGGGTCGCGATCTGCCGGGAGACGGTCGACTTGTCCAGGCCGGTCCGGCCGGCCAGGTCCATGCCGCGCAGCGGTCCCTCGTTGGCGACCATGAGCAGCAGCGTGTACGAGGCGGGGTCGAGGTCCGGGTGGACCAGCGCGGCGACGTGGGTCGAGAGGTTCCGGGCGTTGCGGAACATCATCACGAGCTCGCGTTCGACCTCCTCGGCGGCCTCCCGGCGCGCGGGGTCCTCCACGAACTCGGCGTCCTGCTCGCTCACTTCGCTCCCTGCGTTCCGACCGTTTCGCCCCACTCTAGGGACGCCCACTCTAGGGAGCGCACCTGAGCGGCGGTGCACCAGGCCGGAACTCGGCAGGTCAGCCGCCCGCGGTCACCTCGTGCCAGGGGCGCGGCATGCCCTTGGCCCCGAAGTAGTCGCCGCCCTTGCGCTTGACGTCGTCGGTGCCCCAGGTCCGCTCCCGCAGCACCGGCATCATCCGGGGGATGTGCTTGCGGCAGTGGATGTAGGCCTCCTCGACCTGCACCACCACCCACCGCTCGGGCGTGCGGCCGCGGTCGAACTCCGAGGGCAGCGCCGGGTAGATGCCGCGCAGGTCGGCGTCCTCGACGATGCGGGCCTTGCCGTTGACGTGCAGGCCGATCAGGTCGGTCACGAAGTCCACCAGCAGGATCCCGACGTGCGGGTTCTCGCTGATGTTGCCGAGGCTCGCCATCACGCCGTTGCCCCGGTACTCCGGGTAGCAGACGTGCTGGTCGTCGAGGACCTCGATGAAGCCGGGCGGACCCGCCCGGAGGCTGGAGTCGCACTCGCCGCGCGCGTCGGAGGTGGCCACGAAGGCCAGCTCCATGCGCCCGATGAACTCCTTCATCTCGGCGTTGAGGCGGTCCAGCACCTGGTCGTCGTAGAAGCGGCGGGCCCGCTTCTCGGTGCCGTAGGCGCTCTGCAGGAGGTGCTCGCCCGCCGAGCCCGGCAGAGTCGGGGATTCCTGCCGGAACGGGTCGTTGAGCTGGGACTCCACCAGAGCGGAGATCGGGGTCGGGATCGGGACGGGGGGTGCTGCCGGGTCGGATAACTCGAGGTCCAGCATGGCTTCGGGAGCCACGCCGACCGGGTTGATGTGATCGGGGGTCACAGCGGGCCACAGTGTCACGTCGCCCCCTTCGGTAACAGGTTGCCCACTAGCTTTCCCCCGACCGATTGATGGATTATCTACGCGAGGTAGTTAAAAAGCACTCAAAAGTGCCATCAAGGCAGACGTCCTTGCGATCAGCGGTTAGGGTCGCCCCTGATGTCGGGGGACGTTTGCAGGTAGCGGTTGCGCCCGCCCCAGGTGACTGCCGCCAACGTGGAGAAGACTGCGCCCGAAACGATGACGAACGCCGTACTGAGCCCCGGTCCGCCCCCGAACAACGAGCCGTCCAACTCCGGCGTGAGCAAGATGGTTCGACTCATCCGCGAGAGCTTCGCGGTGGTCGAGCCGCACTCAGACGAGGTGGCCAAGTTCTTCTACGGCACCTTGTTCAGCATCGCGCCGCAAACCCGCGAGCTGTTCGCCGCCAACATGGAGGTGCAGCGAAGCCGCCTGCTGAGGGCGCTCGTGCACGTCATCCAGATGGTCGACAAGCCCGACGAGCTGCTGCCCTTCCTGCAGCAGCTGGGCCGCGACCACCGCAAGTTCGGCGTCGTGACGCAGCACTACGAAGCGGTCGGCACCGCGCTGCTGGCCTCCATCAAGCGCTTCGCCGGTGACGCCTGGACCGACCAGGTCGAGCGCGCCTGGGCGGAGGCCTACACCGTCATGGCCTCGGCGATGACCGAGGCGGCGGCCGCCGACGACGGTCCCGCCTGGTACACCGGCCAGGTCCTGCACCACGAGCGGCTGAGCTGGGATCTCGCGGTGATCCGGGTGCAGACCGACCACCCGGTGCCCTACCAGCCCGGTCAGTACGTCAGCGTCGAGGTCCCGCAGCGGCCGCGGCTGTGGCGCTACCTGTCCCCGGCCAACGCGCCCAGCGAGGACGGCGTCATGGAGTTCCACGTCCGCTCCGTCGAGGGCGGCTGGGTCAGCCGCGCGCTGGTCGGGCACGCCCGGCCCGGCGACCAGTGGCGGATCGGCTCGCCGATGGGGCGGCTGACCGTGGACCGGGAGAACTCGCCGGACATCCTCATGATCGGCGGCGGCACCGGTGTCACGCCGCTGCGCGCGATCATCGACGACCTCGCCCAGTACGGCGAGAACCCGCGCGTCCAGCTCTTCTACGGCGGGCGCACCCGCGACGACCTCTACGACCTGGACAACCTGCGCCGCATCGCGATGCAGAACCCGTGGCTCACGGTCACCGGCGTGCTGGAGAACGACCCGAACGTCGACGGGGTCGAGCACGGCACCATCGCCGACGTCGTCTCCCGCTACGGCGCCTGGGAGGACTGGGACGTCCTGGTCTCCGGCTCCCCGGCCATGATCCGAGCCACCGTCTCGAAGATGCTGGTCGCGGGCACCACCCTCGACCACATCCGCTACGACCCCTTTACGTTGGACTGAGGTTCGTCCGTCACCCGCGGACAGTTTTAGTGAGAACTGTCCGGACAAAACGGACCTTGATCATGCGTGATTCGAGGAAAAACCGTCCCCGGCCATGACGAAGGGCGCCTCCCCGAAGTCGGGAAGGCGCCCTTCGCGCTGAGACTCTTCGCGGCTGAGGACCTTCGCTGAGGTCAGCGCTTGCGGTTGGGCTTCCAGACCACCAGCGCGGTCTCCTGGCGGACCGGGACGAGGTCCCGGCGGTAGGAGGCGTGGACCTGCGCCGCCGCCGACTCCGCCGCGGCGTAGGCCGCCGCGACCTCCTCGGTCAGCTCGGCGACCTTGGACTGCAGCGCGTCCACCTGGTTCTCCAGGTCGATGATGCGCTTGATCCCGGCCAGGTTGACGCCCTCCTCCTGGGAGAGCCGCTGGACCTCGCGCAGCAGCGCGATGTCGCGCAGCGAGTAGCGCCGGCCGCCGGCCGCGGTGCGCCCCGGCGAGACCAGGCCAAGCCGGTCGTAGCTGCGCAGCGTCTGCGCGTGCAGACCGGACAGCTGCGCCGCCACCGAGATCACGAACATCGGGGTGTCCTCGTTGGAACCGGGCGGGAACGCGAATCCCATCTCCGGTCCGATCCCTCCGGGACCCGTCATGCGGCCGGCCATGCCTACCTCCCGAGCAACTCGTTCAGCTCGCTGCGCGGGTCGTGGTCAGCCGTGGCCTCGGCGTACTCCTGCAACGCCCGCGTCGCCGCGTCGTCGAGCTTCGACGGCACCGCGACCTGCAGCGTCACCAGGAGATCCCCGTTGCCACCGGCCTTCTTGCCCACGCCCTTGCCACGCACCCGGAAGGTCCGCCCGCTGCTGGTCCCCTCGGGAACCTTCAGCGAGACCTTCCCGTCCAGGGTCGGCACCGTCAACGTAGTGCCCAGCGCGAGTTCCGGGAAGGTGACCGGAACCGTGATCGTCAGATCATCACCGGATCGTCCGAACACCTTGTTCGCGTTGACGTGCACGACGACGAAGAGATCACCCGCGGTCGCTCCCTGGCGGCCCGGCTCGCCCTGCCCGGCCAGCCTGATCCGCTGCCCGTCGTCCACACCCGGGGGGATGCGCACGGTCAGCGTCCGGCTGCGGGTGCTGACGCCCTCGCCCGCGCAGTCCTCGCACGGCGTGTCGATGATCTGGCCGCGGCCGCGGCAGTCCGGGCACGGCTCGCTGAACGCGAACGCGCCCTGGTTGCGGGTGACCAGGCCGGATCCACCGCAGGTGGAGCAGCCGCGCGGCCGGGTCCCGGGCTTGGCGCCCGAACCCCGGCAGGTCTGGCAGGTCGCCGGGCTCGACAGCCGCAGCGGCACCGTGGCACCGCGCACCGCCTCGTAGAAATCGATGCGCACCTCGGTCTCGACGTCGGCGCCGCGGCGCGGCCGGTTGGCCGTGCCCGCGCCCGCTCCGGCGCCGCTGCCGGGACGCCGGTTGCCGAACAACCCGCCGAACAGGTCGCCCAGGCCACCGGCCCCCTGCTGACCGCCGAAGAGGTCGCCGAGGTCGAAGCCGCCACCGGCACCACCCGGTCCGCCGAAACCGCCCGGGGCGCCGAAACCGCCGCCCCCGCCGCCGAAGCCGCCGGATCCGAAGAGCCGGCGGGCCTCGTCGTACTGCTTGCGCTTGTCGGGATCGGACAGCACCCCGTAGGCCTCGGAGACCGCCTTGAACTTGGCCTCCGCCCGGGAGTTGCCGGGGTTGGCGTCGGGGTGGTTCTCCCGCGCCAACTTCCGGTACGCCTTCTTGATGTCGTCCGACGAAGCATCGGAGGAAACGCCCAGTTCAGCGTAGAAATCCTTGTCGAGCCATTCCCTGGCACTCACCGGACGCTCCTCCTTCCGCTCCTGATCACTCTTGTTCGCTGGACTCGGCGGCCTCGGCGGGACTCTCGTCCGCCTCGTAGTCGGTCACCGCGACCATCGCCGGGCGCAGCACCCGCTCACCGAACCGGTAACCCCGACGCATCACCGTGGTGACGGTCGGCCCGGACACCTCCGAGGAGGTGGTGTGCTGGACGGCCTCGTGCACCGACGGGTCGAACTCGTCGCCCTCGGCACCGAACGCCTCCAGACCCGCGGAGTTCAGCGCGCCGACGAGCTTGTCGGCCACCGACTTGAACGCGCCGTTGAGGTCGCCGTGCGCCTCGGCCCGCTCCAGGTCGTCGAGCACGGTCAGCAGGTCGCCCGCGACCGACGCCTTGGCGGCGGCGATCACCGACTCGCGGTCGCGTTCCACCCGCTTGCGGTAGTTCGCGTACTCGGCGGTGACCCGCTTGAGGTCCGCGGTGAGCTCGTCGACCTGCTTCTGCAGGCCACCGGACTCCCCGGCCTCCGGGGCAGCACCGTCGACGGACTGCTCGGTCTGCTCGTCGGCCTGGCCGAGCTCCTCGTCGAGGGTGCCGGAGATGCTTTCGGACACCTGAGCCTCGTCTCCGTTCGGAGCGGGGGTCCGGCGCTCGCCGGTCTCGGGGTCGATGCGACGCCGATCCCGGACGATCACCGGCTCCTGCTCGCCTTCGTTGCGCGACATCTCGGGGCTGTCCGAAGTCACTTCTTCTTCTCGTCCTCGTCGTCGACGATCTCGGCGTCCACCACGTCGTCGTCCTTGGCCGACGAACCGGCACCGGCCTCGCCCGCGGCGTCACCGGCACCCGCGTCGCCCGCGGCGGCGGCACCGGCGTCGGCGTAGAGGGCCTGGCCCAGCGCCTGCGACTCGGTGGCCAGCTTCTCGACGGCGCTGGAGATGGCGTCGACGTCCTCGCCCTTCAGGGCCTCGTTGACCTCGTCGATCGCGCCCTTGACCTTGGTCTTGGTCTCCTCGGGCAGCTTCTCGTCGTTCTCCTTGAGGACCTTCTCGGTCTGGTAGACGAGGGTCTCGGCCTGGTTGCGGGCCTCGGCCTCCTCGCGACGCTTCTTGTCCTCGTCGGCGTGGGCCTCGGCGTCGGAGACCATCCGCTCGATGTCCTCCTTCGGCAGCGCCGAGCCGCCGGTGATGGTCATCGACTGCTCCTTGCCGGTGCCGAGGTCCTTGGCGGAGACGTGCACGATGCCGTTGGCGTCGATGTCGAAGGTGACCTCGATCTGCGGGACGCCGCGCGGCGCCGGCGGCAGGCCGGTCAGCTCGAACATGCCGAGCTTCTTGTTGTGCGCGGCGATCTCGCGCTCGCCCTGGAAGACCTGGATCTGCACCGACGGCTGGTTGTCGTCGGCGGTGGTGAAGGTCTCGGAGCGCTTGGTCGGGATCGTGGTGTTGCGCTCGATCAGCTTGGTCATGATGCCGCCCTTGGTCTCGATGCCCAGGGACAGCGGGGTGACGTCGAGCAGCAGGACGTCCTTGACCTCACCGCGCAGCACACCGGCCTGCAGGCTGGCGCCGACGGCGACGACCTCGTCCGGGTTCACGCCCTTGTTCGGCTCGCGACCACCGGTCAGGTCCTTGACCAGCTCGGACACGGCCGGCATGCGGGTGGAACCACCCACGAGCACGACGTGGTCGATCTCGGAGAGCTTGATGCCGGCGTCGCGGATGACGGCCTCGAACGGCTTGCGGCAGCGCTCCAGCAGGTCGGAGGTGATGCGCTGGAACTCGGCTCGCGACAGCGTCTCGTCGAGGAACAGCGGGTTCTTGTCGCCGTCGACGGTGATGTAGGGCAGGTTGATGCCCGCGGTCGAGGAGGACGACAGCTCGATCTTGGCCTTCTCGGCGGCTTCCTTGATCCGCTGCATGGCCATGCGGTCCTTGGTCAGGTCGATCCCGTTGGACGACTTGAACTTCTCGACCAGCCACTCGACGATGCGCTCGTCCCAGTCGTCACCACCGAGGTGGTTGTCACCGGAGGTGGCGCGGACCTCGACGACGCCCTCGCCGATCTCCAGCAGCGAGACGTCGAAGGTGCCGCCACCGAGGTCGAAGACGAGGATCGTCTGCTCGGACTCGCCCTTGTCGAGGCCGTAGGCCAGGGCCGCGGCGGTCGGCTCGTTGACGATGCGCAGCACGTTGAGGCCGGCGATCTGGCCGGCTTCCTTGGTGGCCTGGCGCTGGGCGTCCTCGAAGTAGGCGGGGACGGTGATGACCGCGTCGGTCACGTCCTCGCCCAGGTACGCCTCGGCGTCGCGCTTGAGCTTCATCAGGACTCGCGCTGAGATCTCCTGCGGCGTGTAGTCCTTGTCGTCGATGCCGACCTTCCAGTCGGTGCCCATGTGCCGCTTGACCGACCGGATGGTGCGGTCCACGTTGGTGACGGCCTGGTTCTTCGCGGGCTGACCGGTGAGGATCTCGCCGTTCTTCGCGAAGGCCACGATGGACGGCGTGGTCCGCGAGCCCTCGGAGTTGGCGATCACCGTCGCTTCACCGCCCTCCAGGACGGAAACGACGGAGTTGGTCGTCCCCAGGTCGATGCCGACCGCTCGCGCCATGGGTGGTTCCTCCAGTACTTAGTCCAGTCCGCCCAAGCGCCGTCGCGGGCCCTTGAGCCTTGCTAGCTCAAGTTTTACCCACGGTCCCAACGCACGTCAAACGGGTTGAGCAAGGCTCACTCAAGCTTTCTGCCTGCCCAACGCCCCACCAGCGCTTTCAGTTCCCGACCACCCCACCAGGTGACCCACCCGACACGCCGGACCGGCCACCACCGGACGCGGGTCGACCCGATTTCGATGGAAGTCGGGCGCCCGATCTCCCTTGAGATCGTGGATCCGACTTCCATCGAAGTCCGGTCGACCCCGCCTCCGGCCGCAGCGGACGAGGTCATGCCGGGGAAGAGGGCACACCCAGGTAGTCGTAGGGATGCATCAGGAAGCGGAGGACGGGTTCGAGGTCGTCGACCGACGGGGGTTCGTCGGCGATGAGCGCCTGGATGAGGAGGCCGTCCATGCCCGCGATGAAGGCGCTGATGACCGGGTCCCCGCCGTCGTCGCCGTCGTTGATGTTGCCGCGGATGAGGTCGAGCCAGCGGCGGGCGGCGGGCCGGAGGGCGGGACGCCGGGCGGCGAGGAGGTAGAGCTCGTACTCGCCGATGGTGCGCTCGCGCTGCTCGGTGATCATGCGGACGAGCAGTTCTGCGATGGCGCGCGGCCACTGGGTGTTGTCGGTGACCTCCTCGCGCACGGCGGTGATCTGCTCGACCAGCGCTTCGCACCCGTCGAGCAGGCTGGCGACCAGCAGGTCGTCGATGCCGTCGAAGTAGTAGGCGATCGACGCGGGCGGCACGCCGGCCTCGCGCGCGACGTTGCGGTGGCTGACCGCCCCGACGCCCTCGCGGGCCACGACCCGCAGCGCCGCGTCGACGATCGCCCGGCGGCGACGCTCGCCCTTGAGCCGTCGCCCGTCGGTCACCTCGGCCCCCGAGCCCGAGGTCAATGCGGTTCCCGAGGTCAATGCGCGCCTCCCAGTTCCAGTGCCACGACCCCGCCGATGATGAGCGCGATGCCGCCGATCTGCACCGCGGTGATCGACTCGCCGAGGAACACCGCCCCGATGATGGCGACCAGCGCGACCCCGGCCCCGGCCCAGATGGCGTAGACGACGCCGACCGGCAGGCCGAGCTTGAGCACCGCGCTCATGGCGGTGAACGCGACCGCGTAGGCCACCACGACCACCACCGACGGCGCAAGCTTGCTGAAGCCCTCGGACAGCTTCAGCGAGACGGTTCCGACGACTTCGCTGCAGATCGCCAGCACCAGCAGCACGTAGGCCACGAAATCCCTCCTGAGAATCATGGGCGATCGCCCAACTTTGTTTGGACACGTCCGCCCGGGCCAGGAGGACGCGAGAGGTCAGTCGCGCTTCTTCTTCCCCGACCCCTCGATCGAGGTCGCGAGGATCACGGCCGCCCAGATCACGAGCGGGATGGCGGGCCAGAACGCGATCAGATCACCGGAGACGACCGAGGTCACGCCCCAGATCGCGATCATGATGACCGCGCCGCCCGCCCAGTCCCGCCACTCCTTGGCCATCTTCGCCCTGTGCTCCTCGCGCTCGGCGAGCTCGGCGGAGGGCTTCGACTCCGGCAGATCGCGGGTCAGCGGTTCGAGCTCGCCGAACGTCGTGGCGGCGAAGGCCTGCTGTAGCCGCTCGTCGTACTCGGCGACGGTCAGCCGCCCCTCGTCGAGCGCCACCCGCAGCCGCTGCGCGACCTGCTCGCGGTCGGCGTCGGACGCCCGCATACCGCCGTCGCTGGGATCCACCATCGCCCTTACCCCCAGGTGTGGATTGACCGAACGCGAGGCTCACTCGATCAATTACGTGGCGAAAATCGCACATCTACTCGTCAGTTTGCCTTGATCGACACCGCCCCGGTGGTGAACCGGCGAGATGTTCTCCGCACGCCTCGGGCGTTCAGCAGCGACAACTCCCGAAACACCCGTTACCCCCGGACACCGATCGGCGGTCGTGCCCACTGCGAAAATACCAGAAAACTGAACGACCGCCCAAGTAGTTTTTCGACCTGGGGTCTCGCAGAATCACCGACTGTTCCCGAATTCACGCCCCAGCCCCCGTGGTTACCAGCGGGTAACAGGGCGTACGCTCCCCAAACGGACAACCCCCGAAACAGGAGGCCACGAGCATGGGTGCTGTGCAGATCACGCTTGGCGCGATCTCAGTCGCGCTCGGCGTCGTCGCGTGGAGCATGTTCGCCATGACCATCGCCCGATTCGTGCGGATCATCCGCCTCGGGCAACCCGACGGCACCCGGAACGGTCCGGCTCTGGCACGTCTGGCCACGCTGGTCAAGGAGTTCGCCGCGCACACCCGGATGAACAAGTTCCGCCACGTCGGCGTGTGGCACTGGCTGGTCATGTGGGGCTTCCTGCTCGGCTCCCTTGCCCTGTTCGAGGCCTACGGCGAGGTCTTCGTCCCTACCTGGGGCTGGCCGATCCTCGACGACCTGGCGATCTTCCACTTCCTCATGGAGGTCCTGGGCGTCGGCACGATCGTCGGCATCCTGGTGCTGATGGCGATCCGCCAGGCCAACCACCCGCGTCGCGCGGGCCGCGTCTCGCGGTTCCAGGGCTCCAACTTCGCCTGGGCCTACTTCATCGAGGCCGTCGTGCTGGTCGAGGGCATCGGCATCATCGGTGTCCGCGCCGCCAAGACCGCGCTGGGCGTGCACGAGATGCCGCTGTGGGCGGAGTTCGTCTCCGGCCCGATCGGTCACCTGCTGCCCGCCAGCGAGAACCTGGTCTCGGTGTTCGCCTTCATCAAGCTGATGAGCGCCACCGTCTGGCTGATCGTCGTCGCCCGCACCATGACGATGGGTGTGGCCTGGCACCGGTTCTCGGCGTTCTTCAACATCTACTTCAAGC
>NZ_JASAOF010000027.1 GCF_029952525.1 Saccharopolyspora ipomoeae | reverse complement strand
TCCGGGAAGCGATCAGCGGGTTGGTGTTCCGCGAGCCTCGGATTCCGATCGCGGCTTCCGGGGACGTGACCAGCCCCGAGTTCTGGGTGCGGCACGTGCGGGAGGCCGTGCGGTTCGGGGACGTGGTCGCTCAGCTGGCCGCGTCCGGCGTGTCGGCGTTCCTGGAGGTCGGGCCGGACGGGGTGCTGTCGGCGCTGGTCGGCGAGCAGGCTCCGGACGCGGCGGTGGTCGTTCCGGTGCAGCGCAAGGACCAGGACGAGCGGGTGTGCCTGATCAAGGCGCTGGCCGGGTTGCACGTCGCCGGTGTCGACGTGGGCTGGGACGGGCTGTTCGCCGGGACCGGGGCGCGCCGGGTGGACCTGCCGACCTATCCGTTCCAGCACCAGTGGTTCTGGGCGACCCCGACCCAGCGCACCGGCGACGTGTCCCGGCTCGGGCTCGCGTCCGTCGGGCACCCGCTGCTGGGGGCGGCTGCGGAACTGGCCGGATCCGGGGAGTTCCTGCTCAGCGGCCGGGTGTCGCTCGACGAGCACCCGTGGCTCGGCGACCACGCGGTCATGGGACGAGTCCTGCTGCCCGGGACCGCGTTCCTGGACGTGGCGCTGCGCGCGGCCGATGAGCTCGGCTGCGACGGCGTCGAGGAGCTGACCCTCGCGGCACCGCTGGTGCTGCCCGAGCAGGGCGGCGCGGACCTCCAGGTGCGCGTGGGAGCCGAGGACGGCGACGGCCGTCGCTCCGTGACGATCCACGGCCGCCCGTCAGGAACCGCCGAGTGGACCGAGCACGCCGCAGGCGCGCTCGCCGCGCAGCGGCGGGGGACGACCTGGACGGCGGCGGAGTGGCCGCCGTCGAACGCCGAACCGGTCGACGTCGAGGCCCGTTACGCCCGCCTCGCCGAGCTCGGACTCGACTACGGCCCCCTGTTCCAGAACCTGCGCGCCGCCTGGAGGCGCGGCGACGAGGTGTTCGCCGAGGTCCGGCTTCCGGAGACCACCGACGGCTTCGCCCTGCACCCGGCGCTGCTGGACTCCTGCCTGCACGCCGCCGACCCCACCGAGACCGCGCTCCCGTTCTCCTGGCAGGGCGTGTCGGTGCACACCCCCGGCGCCACCGCCGTCCGGGTCCGCGTGACCCGCGACGGCGACGGCATGACGCTGGAGCTGGCCGACGGCACGGGCGTTCCGGTGGCCTCCATCGAGTCCCTGGTCACCCGCCCCGTCACGGCCCAACAGCTCGCAGGTCCGGGACCGGAGGACCTGTTCGCGCTGCGGTGGACCCCGGTGACTCCGGGGACCTGCCCCGAGCGCGACGCCGAGGTTCTGCACACGACACCGGCTGCCGACCCGCCCGGAATCCGCGCCGAGGTGCTGCGAGTCCTGGACCGGCTCCGCGACTTCCTCGCCCGCGACACCGACACGACGCTGCTCGTGACCACCCGTCAGGCGGTCGCGGTCGCCGGCGAAGACATCACCGACCTGGCGGGCGCGGCGGTGTGGGGGCTGGTGCGCTCGGCGCAAGCCGAGCACCCCGGCCGGATCGTGCTCGCCGACGTCGACGGGGACCTGGACGCCCACGCGGTCCTGGCCACCGGAGAACCCCAGGTCGCGGTGCGCGACGGCCGCTACCACGCCGCGCGGCTCGCCCGCGCGACCGACGACCCGGGCGCACCCGCCACGACCTTCGACCCCGGCGGAACCGTGCTGGTCACCGGCGCGAGCGGCAGGCTCGGCCGGCTGTTCAGCCGCCACCTCATCACCGACCACGGCGTCCGCCACCTCCTGCTCACCAGCCGCGGCGGCGACCCCGCCCTGCGCGCCGAACTGGAAGACCTGGGCGCCGAGGTCGAGTTCGCCGCCTGCGACGTCGCCGACCGCGACGCGCTGGCCGCGCTGCTCGACGGCATCCCCGTCGAGCACCCCCTGACCGGTGTCGTGCACCTGGCGGGCGTGATCGACGACGGCGTCCTGGAGACCCTGACCGGCGAGCAGGTCGAATCCGTGCTGCGGCCCAAGGTCGACGCCGCCCTGCACCTGCACGAGCTCACCACCGACCTCCCGCTGTCGGCGTTCGTGACGTTCTCCTCGGCGGCCGGAGCGATCGGCGGTCCCGGGCAGGGCAACTACTCGGCCGCCAACGCCTGCCTGGACGCCCTGATCCAGCACCGCAGGGCACGCGGCCTCCCCGGCCAGTCGCTGGCCTGGGGCCTGTGGTCGGACGGCATGGCCGGCGAGCTCGACGACGCGGCGCGGCAGCGCACCGCCCGCAACGGCGTCGGCGCGCTCACCGCCGAGCACGGGCTGCGGCTGTTCGACGCGGCTTGCGCGCGCAGCACCCCCGTGCTGGTTCCGATGCGCCTGGAAGCCCAGGCGCTGCGCGACTCCGGCGCTGTCGTGCCCCGGGTGTTCGCCGACCTGGTCCGGCCGGGCCACCGCCGCGCGACGGCCCCGGCCGGGCCGGTGCTGCCGGACCGGCTGCGCGCGGCCTCCGAGACCGACCGCGCGGCGCTGCTCGTCGACCTGGTGCGCTCGCACGCCGCCGCCGTCCTCGGCCACTCCGACGCCGAATCCGTCGACACCGCAGCGGGTTTCACCGACCTCGGCTTCGACTCGCTGACCGCCGTGGAGCTCCGCAACTCGCTGAGCAGAGCGACCGGACTGCGGTTGTCCGCGACGCTGGCCTTCGACCACCCCAGCGTCACCGCGCTCGCCGAGCACCTCAGCGCCGAACTCGCGCCGGTGGACGAGGACGCGGAAGCGCTCACCGAGAACCGCGTCCGCGACGTCCTGGCCGGTGTCCCGCTGCACCGGCTGCGCGACGCGGGACTGCTCGACGCGCTGCTGGAACTGGGCGGGGTGAGCGCGCCGGTCGAGAGCGACACCGGTGTCGGCGACGACATCGACGAGATGGGCGCAGAAGACCTGATCACGATGGCGCTGGAGGGTGCGAGCGCACCCGACGACGCCGCACGGGAAGCGTGAGGCTGAAACATGGCTGAGTCCGAGGACTTCGGAAACCAGGACAGGCTCGTCGGAGCCCTGCGGGCGTCGCTGAAGGAGACCGAGCAGCTGCGCGCCCAGAACCGGGAGCTCGTCGCCGCGGCCGGCGAGCCGATCGCGATCGTGGGCATGGCCTGCCGCTACCCGGGCGGGGTGAGCGGGCCGGACGACCTGTGGCGGTTGGTGTCCGACGGCGTCGACGCCGTATCGGAGTTCCCCACCAACCGCGGCTGGGACGTCGAGCGCCTCCACGACCCGAGCGGTGAGGAGCCGAACACCACCTACAGCCGCCACGGTGGATTCCTGCACGACGCGGGTGATTTCGACCCGGCTTTCTTCGGGATCAGCCCGAACGAGGCGGCCGCGATGGACCCGCAGCAGCACCTGCTGCTGGAGACCTCGTGGGAGGCGTTCGAGCGCGCCGGAATCGAGCCCGGAACGCTGCGCGGCAGCCGGACCGGCGTGTTCGTCGGCATGATGTACCACGACTACCCGGCCAACTCGAACTCCGGATCGGTGGCCTCCGGCCGGTTGTCCTACGTGTTCGGGCTGGAGGGCCCGGCCGTCACCGTCGACACCGCCTGCTCGTCGTCGCTGGTGTCGCTGCACGCGGCCGTGCGGTCGCTGCGCAGCGGCGAGTCCGATCTCGCCCTGGCCGGTGGTGTCACCGTGATGGCCACGCCGGAGGCGTTCATCGAGTTCAGCAGGCAGCGCGGGCTGTCCGCCGACGGCCGCTGCCGGTCCTTCGCCGACTCCGCCGACGGCACCTCGTGGTCGGAGGGCGTGGGCGTGCTCGTCGTCGAGCGCCTGTCCGACGCCCGCCGCAACGGTCACCAGGTGTTGGCCGTGGTGCGGGGGAGCGCGGTGAACCAGGACGGCGCGTCGAGCGGGCTGACCGCTCCGAACGGTCCCGCGCAGCGTCGCGTCATCCGCCAGGCGCTGGCCAACGCGCGCGTCTCGGCCGACCAGGTCGACGCGGTGGAGGGCCACGGCACGGGCACGTCGCTGGGCGACCCGATCGAGGCGCAGGCGCTGCTGGGCACCTACGGCACCGACCGGCCCGCCGACCGGCCGCTGTGGCTCGGCTCGCTCAAGTCGAACATCGGTCACGCGCAGGCGGCTTCGGGCGTCGGCGGCGTCATCAAGATGGTGATGGCGCTGCGCCACGGCGTCCTGCCGAAGACCCTGCACGTCGATCAACCCAGCACCCGGGTCGACTGGTCCACCGGCGCCGTCCAACTCCTCCGCGAGCCCACCTCCTGGCCGGACACCGGCGCCCCGCGCCGCGCGGGCGTGTCGTCCTTCGGCATCAGCGGCACCAACGCCCACGTCATCCTCGAACAGGCCCCGGTCGAGACCTCGGCGGACACCGAACGCCACCGGCTCCCGGCGACCCCCTGGCCCCTCTCGGCCCGAACCCCCGAAGCCCTCCGCGCCCGCGCCCGAAATCTCCTCGACCGCATCGACGAACACCCCCTGGACATCGGCTTCTCCCTCGCAACCACCCCCACCTTCGAACACCGCGCGGTCGTCCTCGACTCCACCGCAGAAACCCCGGAACACGACCACCCCCGCCCCCAGGACCCGGATCACGCCCGTAATCGGGTTCCGGAAAACGGGAGTAATCCGGGACCGGAAAACGGGAGTAATCCGGGGCCGGAAAACGGGAGTAATCCGAAAGCCGACAACGGGAGTGGTCCGGTGTTGTTGGCCGGGGTTCGGGCGTTGGCCGGGGGAGAGGACGTTCCTGGGGTGGTGGCCGGGCGGGTCGTTGCCGGTGGGACTGCGTTCGTGTTCTCCGGGCAGGGGGCTCAGTGGGCCGGGATGGGGGCTGAACTCCACGCTGCTTTTCCGGTGTTCGCAGCGGCTTTCGACGAGGTCGTCGACGGGTTGAGCCCGTTGCTGGGGCGGGATGTTCGGGAGGTCGTCTTCGGGGAGGCCGGGGACGAGCTGCTGGACGAGACCGCGTTCGCGCAGGCGGGCCTGTTCGCGTTCGAGGTGGCGCTGTACCGGCTGCTGGAGTCGTGGGGCGTGCGGCCGGATGCGCTGGCCGGGCACTCGATCGGTGAGATCGCCGCAGCGCACGTCGCCGGAGTGCTGTCGCTGGGTGACGCGTGCGCGCTGGTGGCCGCGCGCGGGCGGTTGATGCAGGAGCTGCCGCGCGGCGGCGCGATGGTCGCGGTCGGGGCGAGCGAGCACGTCGTGCTGCCGCTGCTGTCCGGTGACGTGGAGATCGCCGCTGTGAACGGCCCCGCCTCGGTGGTGATCTCCGGTACCGAGCGCGACGTCCTCGCGGTCGGCGAGCGGTGCGCCGAGAACGGCTGGCGGACCCGCAGGCTGCGGGTGTCGCACGCCTTCCACTCGCCGCTGGTGGAACCAGTGCTGGCGTCCTTCGAAGCCGAGATCTCCGGCCTGACCTTCGGAAACCCGCAGTGCCCGCTGGTGTCGGCCGTGACCGGCGAGCAGATCACCGACGAGATGTTCGGCCCCGCCTACTGGGTCCGTCAGGTGCGCGACACCGTGCGCTTCGCCGACGCGGTCACCACCCTGCGTCGCCTGGGGGCCTCCCGCTTCGCCGAGGTCGGGCCGGACGCGGTGCTGACCCCGATGGTGCTGGAGACCCTCGACGCCGAGGACGACCTCGGCACCTCCGCCCCGGTCGCGGTCGCGCTCGGACGGCGTCGGCGCAGCGAGCGGACCACCGCGGTCACCGGCCTGGCCGGGCTGTTCGTGTCCGGCGCCGACGTCGACTGGGCCGCGTTCTACCGCGACAGCGGTGCCCGCCGCGTCGACCTGCCCACCTACCCCTTCCAGCACCAGCGCTTCTGGCTCGACCCGCGCGAGCACCTCGCGAACTCCTGGCTCGGCGGCGACGTCGGCAGCCTGGCCGCTCGCGGCCTCGACCCGGCCGGGCATCCGCTGCTGGGCGCCGTCGTCGAGCAGCCCGACTCCGACGGCGTCACCTTCACCGGCACGCTGTCGACCAGCGCGCTGCCGTGGCTGGCCGATCACGTGGTGCTCGGCTCCGCGCTGCTGCCCGGCACCGCGTTCGCCGAGTTGGCCGCGCACGCCGCGCAGCGCGCGGACTGCGACGTCGTCGACGAGCTCACCCTGCGCGCACCCCTGGTCATCCCGCAGGACGGCGCCGTCGCCATCCAGGTCTCGGTCGCCGGTGCCGACGCGACCGGCAGGCGCCGGATCACCGTGCACGCCCGGCCGAACGGCGACGCGTCGTGGACGCTGCACGCCGAGGGAACCGTGGCGCCCGGCGGTTCGGTGCCCGACGTCGATCTCGCCGAATGGCCGCCGCCGCAGGTGGAACCGATCGACGTCGACGGCGTCTACGACACCCTCGCCGACGCCGGTTACGCCTACGGCCCGGTGTTCCGGGGCCTGCGCGCGGCCTGGCGGCGCGGCGACGAGCTGTTCGCCGAGGTCGCGCTGCCCGAAGGCGCGGGAGCGGAGGACTACGGGACCCACCCGGCGCTGCTCGACGCGGCGCTGCACGTCTCGCTGCTCGGCCGCGACGACGTGTCGCTGCCGTTCGTGTGGAACGGGGTCTCGCTGCACGCGACCGGTGCTGACGCGGTGCGGGTCCGGATGGTGCCCGACGGCAACGGCACCGCGACACTGCACCTGGCCGACGTGCTGGGCCGCCCCGTGCTGTCGGTGCGGGCCCTCGTCGGCCGCCCGGTCACCGCCGAGCAGCTCGGCCCGCAGCACCTCACCGACTCGCTGTTCGGCCTGGAGTGGGCCTCCCGGCCGCTCCCGGACCTCGAAACCGACTGCCCCGTAGTGGAAATCGAGGAGCTTCCCGCCCTGCTGGGCTCCGCCGACGTCCCCGAAGCCGTGGCCGCGCTGTGCCCGACCGGTGACGAGCCGCTGAGCGGTGTTCGCTCGGTCACCGAGGCCGTGCTGGCGGCGGTGCAGGCGTGGCTCGCCGACGACCGCTGCGCCGATTCCCGGCTGGTCGTGGTCACCGAGGGCGCGCTCGACGCCGAGGACGTCGACCTCGCCCAAGCCCCGGTGTGGGGCCTGGTCCGCGCGGCCGAAGCCGAGAACCCCGGCCGCTTCCAGCTCCTCGACGTCGACGACCGCGCCCGCATCCCGTCGGCGGTCGCGGCGGGCGAGCCGGAGGCCACCGTCCGCGCCGGAACCCTGCGCGTTCCCCAACTCACCCGCACCACCCCCGGAACGACCATCCGCCCGCTGGGCGAGGGCACGGTGCTGGTCACCGGCGGCACCGGCGGGCTCGGCGCCCTGCTGGCCCGCCACCTCGTCACCGCCCACGGGGCGCGTCGCCTGCTGCTGGCCGGCCGCCGCGGCCCGGACGCCCCCGGGGCCGAGGACCTGCGCGCCGAGCTGACCGAACTCGGCGCCTCGGTGTCGGTCGTGGCCTGCGACGTCGCCGACCGCGACGCGCTCGCCTCGGTCCTCGACGGCGTCGACGACCTGGTCGGCGTGGTGCACGCGGCCGGTGTCACCGACAACGGCGTGATCGAGTCCCTCACCCCGCGGCGCCTCGACCACGTCCTGCGGCCGAAGGCCGACGCCGCCTGGCACCTGCACGAGCTCACCCGCGACCGCGACCTCGCGATGTTCGTGCTGATCTCCTCGGCGGGCGGTCTCGTGCTCGCCGCCGGGCAGGCGAACTACGCCGCCGCCAACGTCTTCCTCGACGCCCTGGCCGCGCACCGCCGGGCCCGGGGCCTGCCCGCGCTCGCCCTCGACTACGGGGCGCTCGACATCGGTCTCAGCGCGGGCCTGGTGAGCACCGACTGGGACCGCATGCGCGAGCAGGGCTTCCTGCCGCTGTCGGCCGAGGACGGGCTCGCCCTCTTCGACGCCGCCCTGGCCACCGACACCGCCCAGCTCGTTCCGCTGCGCCTGGCCACCGGGACTCTGCGGGACCGGAACGGCGAGATTCCGGCGCTGCTGCGGGGTTTCGCGCGCGGCCCCGCGCGGGCCGCCCGGACCTCGCGGTTCGGCCGCGAGCTCGCCGGACTCGACGACACCGACCGGCGCGCCGCGTTCCTCGACCTGGTGCGCTCCACGACCGCTTCGGTCCTCGGGCACGCCACGGCCGAGGCGGTGGAACCCGACCGCGCCTTCCAGGAGCTGGGTTTCGACTCGCTGACCGCCGTGGAGTTCCGCAACCGGCTCGCCACCGCGACCGGCCTGCGACTGCCCGCCACGCTCGTGTTCGACCACCCGACGCCCCTGGCCGTCGTGCGGCACCTGGACGACGACCTGCGCGGGGTGGTCCGCCGTGACGAGATCACGCCGCGCAGCGAGGTCGACGACGACCCGATCGCGGTGGTGTCGACGAGCTGCCGCTACCCGGGCGGCGCCGCCAGCCCCGAGGACCTGTGGCGGCTGCTGGTCGACGGCACCGACGCGATGGGCGGGTTCCCCACCGACCGCGGCTGGGACGTCGAGCGCCTCTTCGACCCCGAACCCGGCAAGGTCGGCCGCACCTACGTCTCCACCGGCGGATTCATCGACGGCGCGACCGGTTTCGACCCCGGATTCTTCGGGATCTCCCCGGCGGAGGCCACCCAGACCGACCCGCAGCAGCGCCTGATGCTGGAGGTCGCCTGGGAAGCCGTCGAGCGCGCGGGCATCGACCCGCGCGAGTTGAAGGGCAGCTCGACCGGCGTGTTCGCCGGCGTGATGTACCACGACTACGCGCGCGGCACCGACGCCGCGACCAGCAGCGGCGGCAGCCTCGTCTCCGGCCGCGTCGCCTACACCCTCGGTCTGGAGGGCCCGGCGCTGTCGGTGGACACGGCGTGCTCGTCGTCGCTGGTGGCCCTGCACCTGGCCGTGCAATCGCTGCGCTCCGGCGAGTGCGACCTGGCGCTCGCCGGTGGTGTGACGGTGATGTCGACGCCGGAAGCCTTCACCATCTTCGGACGGCTCCGCGGCCTCGCACCCGACGGCCGCTGCAAGCCGTTCTCCGACTCCGCCGACGGCATGGGCTGGTCCGAAGGCGCGGGAATCGTCGTCCTGGAACGGCTTTCGGACGCGCGCCGCAACGGCCACGAGGTGCTCGCCGTGGTGCGCGGCAGCGCGGTCAACCAGGACGGCGCCTCCAACGGGCTGACCGCGCCGAACGGTCCCGCGCAGCAGCGCGTCATCCGCCAGGCCCTGGCCGCTTCCGGGCTGCAACCCTCCGACGTGGACGCTGTGGAAGCGCACGGGACCGGCACGCCGCTGGGCGACCCGATCGAGGCCCAGGCCCTGCTGGCCACCTACGGCCAGGACCGCGAGCAGCCGCTGCTGCTGGGTGCGCTGAAGTCCAACATCGGCCACGCCCAGGCCGCCGCCGGAGTCGGCGGGATCATCAAGATGATCCTCGCCCTGCGCCACGGGGTCCTGCCCCGGACCCTGCACGCCGACGAGCCGAGCAGCCAGGTCGACTGGTCAACCGGCGGCGTCCGGCTGCTCACCGAGTCGACGCCGTGGCCGGAGGCCGACCGCCCGCACCGGGCGGGGGTGTCGTCGTTCGGCATCAGCGGCACCAACGCCCACGTCATCCTCGAACAGGCCCCGCAGGCCGACGAACCTGCCGACGAGCCGACGACGCCCGAGGTGGTGCCGTGGGTGCTCTCGGCCCGCTCCGAGCAGGCGCTCCAGGCGCAGGCCGCCCGGCTGCGCGGCGTCGACGCGGCGCCGCTGGACGTCGGGTTCTCGCTGGTCACCACCCGTTCGACGTTCGAGCACCGGGCCGTCGTCCTCGGCGGCGACCGCGACGAGCTGCGCGACGCGCTGGACTCGCTGGCCGCCGACCGGCCCGACGCCCGCGTCGTGCGCGGCGAGGCCGGGCCCACCGGCAAGGTCGCGTTCGTCTTCCCCGGCCAGGGCTCGCAGTGGGTCGGCATGGGGCGTGCGCTGCTGGGCCGGTCGGCGGCGTTCGACGAGCGGATCGCCGAGTGCGCGGCCGCGCTGGAGCCGTTCGTCGACTGGTCGCTGCTCGACGTGCTCCGCGGCACCGACGGCGCACCGCCGCTGGACCGCGTGGACGTGGTGCAGCCGGTGCTGTGGGCGACGATGGTGTCGCTGGCCCACCTGTGGCGCTCGCTGGGCGTGGAACCCGCTGCGGTGGTGGGGCATTCGCAGGGGGAGATCGCCGCCGCCGCGGTGTCCGGCGCGCTGAGCCTGCCCGATGCGGCCCGCGTGGTCGCGCTGCGCAGCCTCGCCGTGGCCGACTCGCTGTCCGGGCGCGGCGGGATGCTCTTCGTCGCCGCCCCCGAGAGCTCCCTGCGGCTGGAGCCGTGGGGCGACCGTCTCGCGGTGGCCGTGGTCAACGCACCGCAGGCGACCGTCATCGCCGGTGACGACGCGGCGCTGGACGAGTTCGCCGCGCAGTGCGAGTCCGAGGGCATCCGCACCCGCCGGGTCTCCGTCGACTACGCCTCGCACAGCCCGCAGGTGGAGGCCGTCCGCGAGCGCGTGATCGACGAGCTGGCCGACATCCGCCCGCGCTCCGGCGACGTGCCGTTCTACTCCACGGTCACCGGTGAGCTGATCGACACGTCCGGCCTGGATCCCGAGTACTGGTACTCGAACCTGCGGCGGACGGTCCGCTTCGAGGACACCACCCGCGCCCTGCTCGCCGACGGCTTCGGCGTGTTCGTCGAGCCCAGCGCGCACCCGGTGCTCACCCACGCGGTCGAGCAGACACTCGACGACGCGGGTGCCGAGGGCGTCGTCCTCGGCACGCTGCGCCGCGACCAGGGGGAGTGGGAGCAGGTGCTGGCCTCGGTAGGCGAGGCCCACGTGCGCGGCGTCCCGGTCGACTGGACACCGCTGTTCGCGGGCGCCCGGCGGGTGTCCCTGCCCACCTACCCCTTCCAGCGGCGACGCCACTGGGAGGACCCGGTCGAACCGTCCGCGAACGCCGATCCGGTCGACGCCGCCCTCTGGCAGCTCGTCGACGACGGGAACCTGGCCGCCGCGCTCGACCTCGACCCCGACACGGCCGCCGTCGTGGCACCGGCGCTCGCCTCCTGGCGGGACCGCTCCCGCACCCGCGCCGCCCTCGACACCTGGCGCTACCGGGAGACCTGGGTTCCCGTCGCGTCCTCGCGAACGTCACCGGCCGGGACCTGGCTCGTGCTCGCCCGCCCCGAAGACACCGTCCCGGACCTGGGAACCGACGTCGTGCGGCTGGAGGTGGGCGACCGGACCGACCTGGCCGAGCGCCTGGCAGGGGTGGCCGTCGAGCCGGCCGGTGTCCTCTCCCTGCTGGGACTGGCGGATGACGCGCTGACCTCGACAGCGGAACTGCTGAAGGCGTTGGGAGAGGCCGGGATCGGTGCTCCGCTGTGGTGCGCGACCCGCGGCGCGGTGTCGATCGGGGACTCCGATCCGGTGCTCCACCCGGAGCGGACGGCGCTGTGGGGACTTGGCCGGGTCGCCGCGCTGGACCTGCCAAACCGGTGGGGCGGGCTGATCGACCTGCCCGCCGACCTCGACGAACGCGCCGCCGAGCACCTCGCCGCAGCCCTGGTCAGCGGCGAGGACCAGATCGCGGTGCGCCCCTCGGGGGTGTTCGGTCGACGCCTGTCCCGCGCCCCGCGCGGCAGCGCCGGGAGCGAGTGGCGGGCTCGCGGCACCGTCCTGATCACCGGCGGCACCGGTGCCCTCGGCGGGCAGGTGGCGCGCTGGGCGGTCGAGCGCGGCGCCGAGCACGTGCTCCTGCTGAGCCGTCGCGGTCCCGACGCGCCCGGAGCCCCGGCGCTGCGCGAGGAGCTGACCGCGCTGGGCGCCCGGGTCACCGTCGAGTCCTGCGACGTCGCCGACCGCGACACCCTGGCCGACGTGCTCGCGCGCGTGCCGGAGGACTGCCCGCTCACGGCCGTCGTGCACGCCGCAGTCAGCGGCGAGGGCGAAGCCCCCGTCGACCGGCTGACGGCCGAGGACCTCGACGTCGTGCTGCGCGCGAAGGCGACCGCGGCGCGCCACCTGCACGAGCTCACCGCCGGGATCGAGCTGGACGCGTTCGTGCTGTTCTCCTCGGGTGCGGCGAGCTGGGGCAGCGGCGGCCAGTCCGCCTACGCCGCCGCCAACGCCTACCTCGACGGCCTCGCGCAGCACCGCCGGTCCCTCGGGCTGCCCGCGACGTCGATCGCGTGGGGCGCGTGGGCCGGGGCGGGCATGGCCGGCGACCCCGAGCTGGCCGAACGCATGCGCAAGGTCGGCGTGCAGCCGATGGACCCGCAGCGCGCGCTGCTGGTGCTGCAGCACGCGATCGAGGACGGTTCGACGACCCTGACCGTCACCGACACCGACTGGCAGCGCTTCGCCCCCGGCTTCACCACCGGGCGGCCGAGCCCGTTGATCACCGGCATCCCGGAGGCCCGGCAGGCCCTCGACGATGCCGCCGACGACAACGCTTCCGACCTGCGACGACGCCTCTCCGGGAAGTCCGAGTCGGAGCAGGATCGGGTGCTGCTCGACCTGGTGCGCGCCGAAGCCGGGCGGGCCCTGGGCTACGAGAACCCCGGTGAGCTGCCGGTCGAGCGCGCCTTCCGCGAACTCGGCTTCGACTCCGTCACCGCCGTCGACGTCCGCAACCGGCTGCGCACGGCCACCGGCCTGGCGCTGCCGACGACGCTCGTCTTCGACCACCCGACCGCCAAGGCCGTGGCCGCGCACCTGCGGGAACGGCTGCTCGGCGAGACCCGGTCGGTCGCCGTGACGGTCATCGGCGCGGCCTCGTCGGACGACGAGATCGCGATCGTGGGCATGGGCTGCCGCTACCCGGGCGGGGTGTCCTCGCCCGAGCAGCTGTGGGACGTGGTGGCCGAGGGTCGCGACGTCATCGGCCCGTTCCCGACCGACCGCGGCTGGGACCTGGACCGGCTCGACAGCGCCACCGGCCAGGGCGGGTTCCTGTCCGGCGTGGCCGATTTCGACGCGGGCTTCTTCGGCATCTCGCCGCGCGAGGCGATGGCGATGGACCCGCAGCAGCGGTTGCTGCTGGAGGTCTCGTGGGAGGCGCTGGAACGCGCCGGCATCGACGGCACGTCGCTGCGCGGCAGCCGGACCGGCGTGTTCGCCGGCACCACCGGCCAGGACTACGGCGATCTGCTGACCGAGTCGACCGCGCGCGAGGACTTCCAGCTCTACGCCACCACCGCGTTCTCCGCGAGCGTGCTCTCCGGCCGCCTGTCCTACCTGCTGGGGCTGGAAGGGCCCGCGGTGACGGTGGACACCGCGTGCTCGTCGTCGCTGGTGGCGTTGCACCTGGCCGCGCAGTCGCTGCGCAGCGGTGAGTGCGATCTCGCCCTGGCCGGGGGAGTGCGGGTGATGGCGACGCCGAACGCGTTCGCCGCCTTCACCTGGCAGGGAGGTCTCGCCCCGGACGGTCGCTGCAAGGCGTTCGCCGAGGCCGCCGACGGCACCGGCTGGTCCGAGGGCGCGGGCGTGCTCGCCCTGGAGCGGTTGTCGGACGCGCGTCGCAACGGGCACCGCGTGCTCGCCGTGCTGCGGGGCAGCGCGGTGAACCAGGACGGCGCGTCGAACGGGCTCACCGCCCCGAACGGCCCGTCGCAGCAGCGGGTGATCCGCCAGGCCCTGGCCAACGCCGGACTCGAACCGTCCGATGTGGACGCCGTGGAGGCGCACGGGACGGGGACGACGCTGGGTGATCCGATCGAGGCGCAGGCCGTGCTGGCCACCTACGGCCAGGCTCGGGAGACCCCGGTGCTGCTGGGGTCGATCAAGTCGAACATCGGGCACGCGCAGTCGGCGGGCGGTGTCGCGGGCGTCATCAAGATGGTGTCGGCGATGCAGCACGGCGTCGTGCCGCGCACGCTGCACGTCGATGCCCCGTCGTCCGAAGTGGACTGGACGACCGGCGCGGTGGAACTGCTGGCCTCGCCGCGCGAGTGGCCCGACACCGGCCGAGCACGCCGCGCGGGCGTCTCCTCGTTCGGCGTCAGCGGCACCAACGCCCACGTGATCCTCGAATCCGTTCCCGAACTCCCGCCGTCCGAGGACTCGGACGTGACGCCCGCCGCGGTCCCGTGGCCGGTGTCGGCGCGCTCTGAGGAAGCCCTGGCGGCCCAGGTGGAGCAGCTCACGGCATTCGTCCGGGACAACCCCGACCAGGCTCCCACCGACATCGGCCGCACCCTGACCGAATCCCGCGCAGCCTTCGAACACCGCGCAGTCCTCCTCGCCACCCCCGACGGCACGACAGAGGCAACCCGCAACACCGCCCGCCCCCGCGCCCTCGGCGTCCTCTTCGCAGGCCAGGGCTCCCAGCGCGTGGGAATGGGCAGGGACCTCTACGACCGTTTCCCGGTGTTCGCCGGGGCTCTGGACGAGGTCCTGGCCCACCTGGATCCGATGGTCCGGGAGGTGATGTGGGGTGAGGACGAGGAAGCCCTGAACCAGACGGGCATCGCCCAACCGGCCCTGTTCGCCCTGGAAGTGGCTCAGTTCCGCCTCGCGGAGTCGTTCGGCCTCCGCCCGGACTACTTGGCGGGTCACTCGATCGGTGAGGTGGCCGCGGCCCACGTGGCCGGCGTGTTGTCCCTGGAGGACGCCTGCACGCTGATCACTGCCCGAGCGCGGTTGATGCAGGCCCTACCCGCGGGCGGCGTGATGGTCGCGGTCCGCGCGAGCGAGTCCGACGTCCTGCCGTTCCTGTCGGGTGATCTTTCCGAGGTCAAAAACTCCCATATTCAGGGGGACGAAAACTCCGGTATTCGACCCGCCGAAAACTCCGGTATTCGTCCCGATGAATTTGGCAGTTCTCGATCGGGTGTTGTGTCTTTGGCGGCTGTCAACGGTCCTGAGTCCGTGGTTCTGGCCGGGGACGAGGAGGCCGTGTGGGCGGTGGCCGAGCGGTGGAAGTCTAGGCGTCTGCTGGTCAGTCATGCGTTTCACTCGGCGTTGATGGACCCGGTGCTGGCTGACTTCCGCGAGGCGATCAGCGGACTGTCGTTCCAGGAGCCCAGCATTCCGATCGCGACCGACGGGGACGTGACCTCGCCGGAGTTCTGGGTTGCCCACGTGCGGGAGACCGTGCGGTTCGGCGACTCTGTCGCTCGGCTCGCCGACGCCGACGTCACGGCGTTCCTGGAGGTCGGGCCCGACGGGGTGCTGACCGCGATGGCCGCGGACTCCGCATCGCAGGACGCGGTCCTCGTGCCCGCGCAGCGCAAGGATCGCGACGGCGAGACGGCGCTGCTCGACGCGCTGGCGAAGCTGCACGCCAGCGGCGTCGACGTCGACTGGTCGCCGTGCTTCGCCGGGACCGGCGCGCGCCTGATCGACCTGCCCACCTACCCCTTCCAGCACGAGCGCTACTGGCCGGAGCGGCTGCAGCGCAACACCGGCGACGACCTGTTCTGGGACCTGGTCGACAACGGCTCCCTGGCCGCCGAGCTCGGCGTCGAGGAGCAGGCCGTGGCCGACCTCGTCCCCGCCCTGTCGTCCTGGCGCGAGCGCCGCCGCAACCAGTCCCGCGTGGACGCCTGGTCCTACCAGGAGTCCTGGACCCCGCTGACCCCGTCCACGACCCCGCTGACCGGGAACTGGCTGGTCGCGGTGCCCGCCGAGCTCGCCGACGACCCGTGGACCACCGCGATCGCCGGCTCTCTCGGCACCCGCGCCCGGGTGATGCGGATCGACGAGACCGAGACGCGGGGCGAACTCGCCGCGCGCCTCACCGACGAGCCGACCGGTGTCCTCTCGTTGCTCGGCCTCACCGGCACCGCTCTGCTGGTCCAGGCGCTCGGCGACGCCGGGGTCGACGCGAAGATCTGGGCGGTCACCCGCGCCGCCGTCTCGACCGGCGACGCCGACCTGATCGCCGATCCGACGCGCGCCGGCGTGTGGGGACTGGGCCGGGTCGCCGCGCTGGAACTGCCCGCCCGCTGGGGCGGCCTGATCGACCTGCCCGAGGAGCTCGACGCCCGCTGCACCGACCGGCTCGCCGAAGTCCTGGCTTCCGGTGACGAGGACCAGGTCGCCATCCGCGCGCACGGAGCCTTCGGTCGCAGGCTGCTGCCCGCCCCCCGCGCGCAGGCCGTCCCCGAGGGCCCGTCGGGGGCCGTGCTCATCACCGGTGGCACCGGTGCGCTGGGCGCCGCCGTCGCCCGCGACCTCGCCCGGCGCGGCGTCGACGAGCTGATCCTGGTGAGCCGACGCGGCCCGCAGGCACCCGGAGCCGTCGAACTGCACGCCGAGCTCGCCGAGCTGGGCGCGCGGGTGCGGATCGAGTCCTGCGACGCCGCCGACCGCGACGCGCTCGCCTCCCTGCTCACCGGCGTCGACCTGTCCGGCGTGGTGCACACGGCCGGTGTCGTCGACGACGGCGTGCTGGAGCAGCTCACCCCCGAACGCTTCACCGAGGTGTTCCGCGCCAAGGTCGACTCCGCGCTGCTGCTCGACGAGCTGGCCGGTGACCTGGACTTCTTCGTCCTGTTCTCGTCGGTGGCCGGTGCCGTCGGCAACCCGGGCCAGGCCAACTACGCGGCCGCGAACGCGGTCCTCGACGCCCTGGCCCAGCGTCGCCGCTCCACCGGCCGCCCCGCGACGTCGATCGCGTGGGGCGCCTGGGCGGGCGGTGGCATGGCCGCCCAGGACGAGGTGGCGCAGCGGCTGGAACGCGGCGGTGCCGGGACGCTGGACCCGGACCTGGCGATCACCGCCCTCTGGCAGGCCGTCGCCCGGCCTGCCGCCACGGCGATCGTCGCCGATCTGGTGAACCCGAAGACCCTCGGTGCGCTGCTGGAGATGCGGCCCCTGCCGCTGCTGTCGGAACTGCCCGAAGCCCGCGAGGTCCTGGCCCGCCGCGACACCGCCGAGCCGAGCGGATTCGCCGAGCGGCTGCGCGGCCTCGACGAGGCCGCGCGCACCGAGCTCGTGCTCGACCTGGTGCGCAGCCGCGTCAGCGCGGTGCTCGGGCACGCCGACCCGGCGGCGATCGGACTCGACAAGGCCTTCCGCGACCTCGGTTTCGACTCGCTGACCGGCGTGGAGCTGCGCAACCAGCTCGCCCGCGCCACCGGCAGGACCCTGGCCGCCGGCCTCGTCTACGACTACCCGACGCCGCGCGTCCTGGCCGAGCACCTGCTCGCCGACCTGCTCGGCGACCGCCCCGAGGTCGAGGTGGCGCAGCGCCGGGACCGGGTGGGCGAGCCGATCGCGATCGTCGGCATGGCCTGCCGTTTCCCCGGCGGCGTCACCTCGCCCGAGGAGCTGTGGCAGCTGCTGGTCGACGGCCGGGACGCCATCGCCGCGTTCCCCGCCGACCGAGGCTGGGACCTCGACGCGCTGCTGGGTTCCGGCGAGATCCCCGGTGTGGGCGGGTTCCTGACCGACCAGGCCGACTTCGACCCGCTGTTCTTCGGCATCTCCCCGCGCGAGGCGCTGGCGATGGACCCCCAGCAGCGGATGCTGCTGGAGACGTCGTGGGAAGCCCTGGAGCGCGTCGGCGTCGTGCCGGACTCGTTGCGCGGCAGCCGGACCGGCGTGTTCGTCGGCAACACCATGCAGGACTACGCCAACGTGCTGACCAGCTCCGACCAGGACACCGGTGGGCACGCGCTGACCGGTGTCGCGGGCAGCGTGATCTCCGGCCGGCTGGCCTACAACTTCGGTTTCGAGGGCCCGGCGGTCACCGTCGACACCGCTTGCTCGTCGTCGCTGCTGGCGATGCACCTCGCCGCGCAGTCGCTGCACCAGGACGAGTGCGACATGGCGCTGGCCGGGGGAGCGACCATCATGTCGACCCCGGCGACGATCTCGGAGCTGGAGCGGCAGGGCGCCTCCGCGCCCGACGGGCGCTGCAAGGCGTTCTCGGACGCCGCCGACGGTGCCGGGTGGGCCGAAGGTGTCGGCATCGTCGTGCTGGAGCGGCTCTCCGACGCGCGCCGCCGCGGCCACCAGGTGCTCGCGGTCATGCGGGGGAGCGCGGTCAACCAGGACGGCGCCTCCAACGGGCTGACCGCCCCGAACGGTCCCTCGCAGCAACGCGTGATCCGGCAAGCGCTCTCGTCCGCCGGTCTGTCCACATCGGACGTCGACGCGGTCGAGGCGCACGGCACGGGCACCGCGCTGGGCGACCCGATCGAGGTCCAGGCCCTCGCGGCCACCTACGGCCAGGACCGGGAGCGGCCGCTGCTGCTGGGTTCGATCAAGTCCAACATCGGCCACACCCAGGCCGCCGCGGGCGTGGCGGGCGTGATCAAGATGGTGCAGGCGCTGCGGCACGGCACGCTGCCCCGGACCCTGCACGCCGAGATCCCGTCCTCGCACGTCGACTGGGACTCCTCGGCGGTGCGGGTGCTGAACTCGGAGGTGGCGTGGCCCGAGGTCGGTCGCGCGCGGCGGGCCGCGGTCTCGTCGTTCGGCATCAGCGGCACCAACGCCCACGTCATCCTGGAGCAGGCCGAACCCGAGTCGCCCGCGGGGAAAACAGCCCCGAGCACGGCTCTGGGCGGGGTCGTGCCGTGGGTCGTCTCCGGCCGTTCCGAATCCGCCGCGGACGGACAGCTGGAGCGGGTCGAGACCTTCGCCGCCGAGAACCCCGAGATCAGCCCGGTCGACATCGGGCACTCGCTGCTGACCACCCGGGCTCAGTTCGAGAACCGAGCCGTGGCACTGCGTTTCGGCGGGGACGACGTCGGGGTCGTGCGCGGTGAGGTCGGCGAGATCGGCCCCGGCCCGGTCATGGTGTTCCCCGGGCAGGGAACCCAGTGGGCGGGCATGGCGCTGGAACTGCTCGACGCCGCACCGGTCTTCGAGCGGAGTATGCGCTCCTGCGACGAGGCCATCGCGCCGCTGACCGGCTGGTCGCTGCTGGACGTGCTGCGCGAGTCGGTCACCGACGCGGGCGCGGAGGAGCTGCAGCGGATCGAGGTCCTGCAGCCGGTGCTGTTCGCGGTCATGGTGTCGCTGGCGGAGTTGTGGCGCTCCTGCGGTGTCGAACCCGCCGCGGTCGTCGGCCACTCGCAGGGCGAGATCGCCGCCGCCCACGTCGCCGGGGCGCTGAGCCTGGCCGACGCGGCCCGCATCGTCGTCGTGCGCAGCCGGTTGTTCGCCGACGAGCTCGTCGGCACCGGCGGCATCGCCTCCGTCGCCGCCGGTCGCGAGGAGGTCGGCGCCCTGCTGGAGCGGTGGCCGGATCAGCTCTCGCTCGCCGGGATCAACGGCCCCGGCGCGGTCACCGTCGCCGGTGATCACGACGCGCTGCAGGAGTTCGTGGCCGCCTGCGAGGCGCGCGAGCTGCGGGCGCGGATCGTGGCCACCGTCGCCTCCCACTGCGCCCACGTCGAACCGCTGCGCGAGGTGCTGCTCGAATCGCTGGCCGACGTGCGGCCGAGCTCGACCGGCATCCCGTTCTACTCGACCGTCACCACCTCCCGCGTCGACGGCGCCGAGCTCGACGCCGAGTACTGGTTCCAGAACGCCCGGCAGCCGGTCGACTTCGCCGGTGCCGTCGGTGCGCTGTTCGCCGACGGTTACCGGGTGTTCGTCGAACCCAGCTCGCACCCGGTGCTCACGGTGAACCTGCAGCAGATGGCCGAGGACGCCGAGGTCGACGTCACGGCCGTGGGAACGCTGCGGCGCCAGCAGGGCGGACCGGTCCGGTTCGCGACCTCGCTGGCCGAGGCGCACGTGCGCGGCGTCGAGGTCGACTGGGCACCGCTGTTCGCCGGGACCGGCGCGCACCGCGTCGACCTGCCCACCTACGCCTTCCAGCGGCAGCGGTTCTGGCCCGAGGCGGCAACCGCGAGCCGGGCGGACCCGGTGGACTCGGCGTTCTGGGAACTCGTCGAGGACGGGAACCTGGCCTCGGCGCTGGGACTGGACTCCGAGACCGCGGCGACCATCACACCCGCCCTGTCGTCCTGGCGCAGCAGGCAGCGCGCCCACTCGCTCACCAACTCCTGGCGCTACCAGGAGAACTGGGTCCCGGTGGCCGGGCTCGCCGGGACCCCGACCGGCGTGTGGCTGGCGGTCGTGCCCGAAACACCGGACGCCTGGGCGGAATCGGCGCTCACCGCGCTCGGCGACGACGCGGTGCGGGTGGAGGTCTCGCCTGCCGCCGACCGCGACAAGCTCGCCGCGACCCTGGCCGAGGCCACCCGGGACGTCGAGATCGCCGGGGTGTTCTCGCTGGTCGGCGTGCCCGAGACGGCGCACCCGGTGTTCGGCGCGACCCCGGTCGGGATGCTCTCGACGCTGACGCTGCTGCAGGCGCTCGGCGACCTCGAACTCGACGCACCGCTGTGGTGCGCCACCCGGCGGGCCGCGTCCGTCGACGACACGCCGTGCAACCCGGCCCAGACCGCGCTGTGGGGGCTGGGACGCGTTGCGGGACTGGAGTTCCCGCGCCGGTGGGGCGGTCTCGTCGACCTGCCCGACGAGCTCGACCAGCCCGTCCTCGACCGGCTCGCGGCCGTGCTGTCCGGAGCCGGGGACGAGGACCAGCTCGCCATCCGCTCCGCAGGAGTGTTCGGGCGGCGCCTCAACCGCGCCCCGCGCGGGCCGCGCACCGACGAGTGGCAGCCCCGCGGCACCGTCCTGATCACCGGCGGCACCGGTGGTCTCGGCGCCGAGGTCGCCCGCTGGGCGGTGGCGCACGGCGCCGAACGCCTCGTGCTGGCCAGCCGTCGCGGCCCGGACGCCCCCGGTGCCGCGGAGCTGCGGGACGAGCTGGCGGCCTCCGGTGCGGAGGTCGCGGTGCGGGCCTGCGACGTCGCCGACCGCGACGCCCTGGCCGCCCTGCTGACCGACATCCCCGACGACCGGCCGCTGCGCGCGGTCGTGCACGCCGCGGGCGTGTTCGACAGCGGCGTCGGGCTCGGCTCGCTGTCCGGCGAGGACTTCGACGGGGTGCTGCGAGCCAAGGCCACCTCGGCCGCCCACCTGCACGAGCTCACGGCCGACGTCGAGCTGGACGCGTTCGTGCTGTTCTCCTCGGGTGCGGCGAGCTGGGGCAGCGGCGGCCAGTCCGCCTACTCGGCCGCCAACGCCTACCTGGACGGTCTCGCCCAGCACCGGCGGGCCCTCGGGCTCCCGGCGACGTCGATCGCCTGGGGCGCCTGGGCCGACGCGGGCAAGGCGGCCTCCGACGCCTCCGACGCCGAGCGGCTGCGCAAGCGCGGCGTGCTGCAGATGGACCCGGACCTGGCGATCCAGGTGTTGCAGCAGGCCGTGGCCGACGGCATCACGACCCTCACCGTCACCAACACGGACTGGCAGCGCTTCGCGCCCAGCTTCACCGCAGGGCGCCCGAGCCCGCTGCTGACCGGCATCCCCGAGGTCCGGGAAGCCCTGGCCGAGCCGGAAGCCGACGAGTCGGCGTTCACCCAGCGGCTGGCCGGTCTGTCCGAGGCCGAGCGGGGCCGGGTCGTGCTCGACCTGGTGCGCCGCGAAGCAGCCCAGACCCTCGGCTTCACCGACGTCGACGCGTTCCCGGCGCAGCGGGCCTTCCGCGACGTCGGCTACGACTCGGTGACCGCCGTCGAGCTGCGCAACCGGCTCAAGGCCGCCACCGGCCTCGCGCTGCCCGCGACGCTCGTGTTCGACCACCCCACGCCCGCCGCCCTGGCCGGACACCTGCAGCAGCAGCTCCTGCCCGGCGGCACCGACTCCGACGACCCGGACGCCCACATCCGGGAAGCCCTCGCGGCGATCCCGATCAGCCGGCTGCGCAAGGCCGGACTGCTGGACCTCGTCCTCGGGCTGGCCCACGACGACGGCGACTCCGCCGAACCCGCGTCCGACGAGATCGACTCGATCGACGAGATGGACGGCGAGAGCCTGCTGCGGCTGGTCAACGAGAACACCGCGAACTGAAAGACCCGGCGATCAAAGGAAACCGATGAGCAGCTCTGAGAAGCAGTACGTCGAGGCTCTGCGCTCGTCCCTGAAGGAGAACGATCGCCTGCGCAAGCAGAACCAGCAGCTCATCGCGGCCGCGGTGGAGCCCATCGCGATCGTGGGCATGGGCTGCCGGTACCCGGGCGGCGCGTCCTCGCCGGAGGAGCTGTGGGATCTGGTGGCCGAAGGCCGCGACGGCATCTCGGAGTTCCCGGACGACCGGGGCTGGGACGTCGACGGGCTCGCCAGCGCGACCTCCCAGGGCGGTTTCCTGTCCGACGTCGCCGGTTTCGACGCCGGGTTCTTCGGCATCTCGCCGCGCGAAGCGGTCGCGATGGACCCGCAGCAGCGGCTGCTCCTGGAGGTCGCGTGGGAGGCGATCGAGCGTTCGGGCATCGACGCCGCCTCGCTGCGCTCCAGCCGCACCGGGGTGTTCATGGGCACCACCGGCCAGGACTACAGCGAGCTGCTCGCCCGCTCCGCCGAGGACATCGGCCTGTACTCGACGACGGCGTTCGCGGCCAGCGTGCTGTCGGGCCGCATCTCCTACCTGCTGGGCCTGGAGGGCCCGGCCGTCACCGTCGACACGGCCTGCTCGTCGTCGCTGGTCGCCCTGCACAACGCGATGCAGTCGCTGCGCGGTGGCGAGTGCTCGCTGGCGCTGGCCGGTGGTGTGGCCGTGATGTCGACGCCGAACGCGTTCACCGCGTTCAGCTCGCAGAGCGGCCTGGCCTCCGACGGCCGCTGCAAGGCGTTCTCCGACTCCGCTGACGGCACCGGCTGGTCGGAAGGCGTGGGCGTGCTCGTGCTGGAGCGGCTCTCGGACGCCCAGCGCAACGGTCGTGAGGTGCTGGCCGTGCTGCGCGGTTCGGCGATCAACCAGGACGGTGCCTCCAACGGGCTGACCGCGCCGAACGGCCCGTCGCAGCAGCGGGTGATCCGCACGGCGCTGGACAACGCGGCCCTGACGGCCGGGGACGTCGACGTCGTCGAAGCCCACGGCACCGGAACGACCTTGGGTGACCCGATCGAGGCCCAGGCGGTCCAGGCGACCTACGGGCAGGACCGCGAGACGCCGGTGCTGCTGGGCTCGATCAAGTCCAACATCGGGCATCCGCAGGGCGCGGCCGGCGTCGCCGGTGTGATCAAGGTGGTGCTGGCGCTGCGCCACGAGCTGCTGCCCAAGACCCTGCACGCAGACAACCCGTCGTCCAACGTGGACTGGACGGCGGGTGCGGTGGAACTGCTCACCTCCGCCCGCGAGTGGCCGCGAGGCGAGCGCCCGCGCCGCGCCGCGGTCTCGGCCTTCGGCGTCAGCGGCACCAACGCGCACGTGATCGTCGAAGAGGCCCCGGAAGCGACCGAACCCGAGCGCGAGGTCACCGATCTCCCCGAGGTGCCGTGGGTCCTGTCCGGCCGCTCGGACACGGCACTGGCCGCCCAGCTCGACCGCATCGACACCTTCGCCCAGCGCAACCCCCACCTGACTCCCCTCGACATCGGCCACTCCCTGGCCACTTCCCGCTCCACCTTCGACCACCGAGCAGTCCACCTGCCCTCCGGCGACTTCCGAGACGTCGCCACAGACCGCACCCTCGCGGTCCTCTTCGCAGGCCAGGGCTCGCAGCGCCTGGGCATGGGCCGAGACCTCTACGAGCGTTTCCCGGTGTTCGCGCGGGCGCTGGACGAGGTCCTGTCCCACTTGGACCCGTCGGTCCGAGAGGTGATGTGGGGCGACGATCAGGAAGCCCTCAACCAAACGGGCGTCGCCCAACCGGCCCTGTTCGCCCTGGAGGTAGCCCAGTACCGCCTCGCGGACTCCTTCGGCCTCAACCCGGACTACGTCGCAGGCCACTCGATCGGGGAAGTCGCCGCAGCCCACGTAGCCGGCGTGTTGTCCCTCGAAGACGCCTGCACTCTCATCACGGCCCGAGCCCGGTTGATGCAGGCCCTGCCCACGGGCGGCGTGATGGTCGCGGTCCGCGCGACCGAGTCCGATGTCCTGCCTTACCTGACGGGTGAACCTTCTGAGACGGAATACTCCCGTATTCGGGGGGACGATTACCGGAGTATTCGTTCCCCCGAAAACTCCGGTATTCGGCCCCCCGAAAATGGCAATTCTCGATCGGGTGTCGTCTCTTTGGCGGCGGTCAACGGCCCGGAGTCGGTGGTTCTGGCCGGGGACGAGGACGCCGTGATCGAGGTTGCGTCTCGGTGGGAGTTCAAGCGACTCAAGGTTTCTCATGCGTTCCACTCGGCTCTGATGGAGCCGATGTTGGAGGAGTTCCGGGCGGCTCTTGGCGGGGTGACGTTCTCGGAGCCGAGCCTCTCGATCGTGGTGAGCGGGGAGGTGACGTCGCCGGAGTTCTGGGTCGAGCACGTGCGGAACGCGGTGCGGTTCGCCGACAACGTGACGACGTTGGCAGAGCAGGGCGTGGACGCGTTCTTGGAACTCGGGCCGGACGGGGTGCTGACC
Organism: Saccharopolyspora ipomoeae; assembly: GCF_029952525.1. Classification (GTDB taxonomy): domain Bacteria; phylum Actinomycetota; class Actinomycetes; order Mycobacteriales; family Pseudonocardiaceae; genus Saccharopolyspora; species Saccharopolyspora ipomoeae. The sequence continues at coordinate 63,795 of NZ_JASAOF010000027.1, read as the reverse complement.
GCGATGGCGGCTGAATCCGCCGGTGAGGACGCCGTGCTGGTTCCGGCGCAGCGCAAGGATCGCGACGGCGGGTCCGCGCTGGTCGAGGCGCTGGCGCGGCTGCACGTGGCCGGTGTCGACGTCGACTGGTCGCGACTCTTCGCCGACACCGGGGCGCGGCGGGTCGACCTGCCGACCTACCCGTTCCAGCGGGAGCGCTACTGGCCGCGGCCCGCCACGACCAAGGCCGACGTGCGCTCCGCCGGGCTGGACTCCGTCGGGCACCCGCTGCTGGGCGCGGCGGCCGAACTCGCCGGGACCGACGGATACCTGTTCGCCAGCCGCTTGACGTCGCGCACCCACACCTGGCTCGCCGACCACGTGGTGCACGGCCGAATCCTGTTCCCCGGCACCGGTTTCCTCGAACTCGCGATCCGCGCCGGTGACGAGGTGGGCTGCGGTCACGTCGACGAGCTGACCCTGTCCGCGCCGCTGGTGCTGCCGTCGCAGGGCGACGTGCAGGTGCAGGTGACCGTCGGCGCCGCCGACTACTCGGGCCGCCGCCCGGTCGCGATCTTCTCCCGCCCCGCCGAAACGGGGCAGGGCGACTGGACCCAGCACGCCGGCGGCGTGCTGGCCGCGACGCCGTCCGAGCCGACGTTCGACCTCGGCGCGTGGCCCCCGGCCGAAGCCGAGGCGGTGGACGTCGCCGACTGCTACGAGCGCTTCACCGAGGTCGGCTTCGACTACGGCCCGATGTTCCGCGGCTTGCGCGCGGTGTGGCGGCTCGGTGACGATCTGTTCGCCGAGGCCGAGCTGCCGGACGACGCCGGAGCCGACGAGTTCGGCCTGCACCCCGCGCTGCTCGACGCCGGAATGCACGCCTCGGGCTTCGGTGACGTCGGCAACCTCAGCCGCGGAGGCCTGCCGTTCTCCTGGCAAGGCGTCTCCCTGCACGCCTCGGGAGCCTCGCGGGTCCGCATGCGGCTCGCCCCAGGCCCCGACGACACCACCGTCCTGTCCGTCGCCGACGCCACCGGTGCCCCCGTCGCCAGCATCGACGGACTCATCACCCGCGCCCCGCAGACCGACCGGACGCCGACCGTCACCCGGGACTCCCTGTTCCAGCTCGACTGGACACCCATCGCCCTGCCCGAGACCACCACGACGTGGGCACGACTCGACCCCGACGCCCGCGACCTGACCGGCGTCGACACCACCACCGTCGTGCTGCCGGTCTCCGGCGATGCCGACGACGTGGTGACCTCGGTGCACGCCGAGACCGCGCGCGTGCTGTCGCTGCTGCAGCAGTGGCTCGCCGACGAGCGCTTCGCCGATGCCCGCCTGGCGCTGGTCACCCGGGGAGCCACCTCCGGTGACGACCTGATCGGCGCCGCCGTGCGCGGTCTGGTGCGCTCCGCCCAGACCGAGCACCCCGGCCGCTTCGCGCTGATCGACGTCGCCCCGGGGACCGATCCCGAACCGCTGCTGGGACGCGCTCTGACCAGCGACGAACCCCAATTGCTGCTGCGCGGCGAGGAACTCCTGGCCGCCCGCATCGCCCGTACGACCGGGCAGGCGCCCGCCTTCGACATCGACGGGACGGTCCTCATCACCGGTGGGACCGGCGGTCTGGGCGCCGTGCTGGCCCGGCACCTGGTGACCGAGCACGACGCCCGCGACCTGCTGCTGGTGAGCCGCCGCGGCCCGGACGCCGAGGGCGCCGCCGACCTCGTCGCCGAGCTGACCGACCTGGGCGCCACCGCCCGGGTCGTGGCCTGCGACGTCACCGACCGCGCCGCGGTCGCCGACCTCCTGCAGCGGCACCCGGTGCGGGCCGTGGTGCACACCGCGGGCGTCGTCGACGACGGCGTGATCGCCTCGCTGACCCCCGAAGCCGTCGACACCGTGCTCGCCCCGAAGGTCGACGCAGCCTGGCACCTGCACGAACTCGCCGGTGACGTGTCGGCGTTCGTCCTGTTCTCCTCCGCCGCGGCCACCTTCGGCAGCGCCGGGCAGGGCAACTACGCGGCGGGCAACTCCTTCCTCGACGCCCTCGCCCACCACCGGCAGGAGCGCGGTCTGCCCGCCGTGTCGCTGGGGTGGGGCGCGTGGGACCAGTCGGTCGGACTGACCGGCGGACTCTCCGACGCCGACGTGCAGCGGATCTCGCGGATGGGCGTCCAGGCGCTGTCGGTCGAGCAGGGCGTGGCCCTGTTCGACGCCGCCCTGGGCTCCGGGCGACCGCTGCTCCTGCCGGTGCACCTGGACCTGCCGTCGCTGCGCTCCAGCGACGACGTGCCGCACCTGCTGCGCGGACTCGTCCGCACCCCGATCCGCCGCGCCACCGCCTCCTCGCGGGGCGAGACCGCCGCGCTGGTCGACCGGCTCGCCTCGCTGAGCGCGGAGGAGCGCACCGAGCGGCTGGTGGAGCTCGTCCGCGAGGAGGTAGCGGCCGTGCTCGGGCACGCCGGTGCCGGAGGAGTGGACCCCGGGAGGCCGTTCCAGGAGCTCGGTTTCGACTCGCTGACCGCCGTCGAGCTGCGCAACCGGCTCACGGCGGCGACCGGCCTGCGGATCTCGGCTACCTCGGTGTTCGACTACCCGACGGTCACCCGCCTCGCCGAGCACCTGCGCGACGACCTGTTCGGCGCGGCTCTCGACGTCGTCCCGGCGGTGCCGGTGAGCTCCGTCGACGACGACCCGATCGTGATCGTGGGCATGGCCTGCCGCTACCCGGGCGGGGTGACCTCGCCCGAGGACCTGTGGCGGCTGGTGAGCGAGGACGCCGACGCGATCACCGGGTTCCCCACCAACCGGGGCTGGGACCTGGACTCGCTGTTCGACTCCGACCCCGACAACGCGGGCACCTCGTACTCGAACTCGGGCGGATTCCTGCACGACGCGGGCGAGTTCGACGCCGACTTCTTCGCGATGTCCCCGCGCGAGGCCCTGGCCACCGACGTGCAGCAGCGGCTCGTGCTGCAGACCGCGTGGGAGGCCATCGAGCGCGGCGGCATCGACCCGACGTCGCTGCAGGGAAGCCGGACCGGGGTGTTCGCCGGTGTCATGGTGAACGACTACGGCACGCTGCTCGACGGCGACACCTTCGAGGGCTACCAGGGCACCGGCACCGCGCAGAGCGTGCTGTCCGGCCGCGTGTCCTACACCTTCGGGTTCGAGGGGCCGGCGGTCACGGTGGACACGGCGTGCTCGTCGTCGCTGGTGTCGATGCACCTGGCCGCGCAGGCGTTGCGGCAGGGCGAGTGCTCGCTGGCGCTGGCCGGTGGTGTGACGGTGATGTCGACCCCGGCGTCGTTCGTGGTCTTCTCCCGGCAGCGCGGCCTGGCCGCCGACGGGCGCTGCAAGTCCTACTCGGAGTCCGCCGACGGAGTCGGCTGGTCCGAAGGCGCCGGTCTGGTCGTGCTGGAGCGGCTCTCCGACGCCCAGCGCAACGGGCATCGAGTGCTGGCCGTGGTGCGGGGTTCTGCGGTGAACCAGGACGGTGCGTCCAACGGCCTGACCGCCCCGAACGGCCCGTCGCAGCAGCGCGTCATCCGCCAGGCCCTGGCCAGTGCTGGTCTGTCCACTTCGGACGTCGATGTGGTCGACGGTCACGGCACCGGAACGACTTTGGGTGATCCGATCGAGGCGCAGGCGTTGCTGGCGACCTACGGTCAGGATCGCGAGCGTCCGCTGCTGCTGGGGTCGGTGAAGTCGAACCTCGGCCACACCCAGGCCGCTTCGGGCGTTGCGGGCGTGATCAAGATGGTGGCGGCGATGCAGCACGGCGTCGTCCCGCGCAGCCTGCACGCCGAGGACCCGTCGTCCCACGTGGACTGGGAAGCGGGTTCGGTGCGGCTGCTGAGCTCGGCGGTGGAGTGGCCGGAGGCCGGCCGCGCCCGCCGCGCGGCGGTCTCGTCGTTCGGCGTCAGCGGCACCAACGCGCACGTCATCCTGGAGCAGGGTCCGGCCGTCGAGGAAGTCGCGTCGCAGTCCTCGGCGACGGTGGTCCCGTGGCCGGTGTCGGCGAAATCCGAGGCGGCGCTGGACGCCCAGATCTCCCGCCTGCGCGAGCTCGACGCCTCACCCCTCGACGTCGGCCACTCCTTGGTGACCTCCCGCTCGCTGTTCCAGCACCGCGCGGTCCTGCTCGCCTCGCCCGACGGCCTCGTCGAAGCCGCCCGCGGCGAGGCGGGCGAACAGCCCCTCGCGGTTCTCTTCGCGGGCCAGGGTTCCCAACGCCTCGGCATGGGTCGGGACCTCTACGACCGCTTCCCGGTCTTCGCGGAAGCTCTCGACGAGGTCCTGGCCCACCTGGATCCGATGGTCCGGGAGGTGATGTGGGGTGAGGACGAGGAAGCCCTGAACCAGACGGGCATCGCCCAACCGGCCCTGTTCGCCCTGGAGGTGGCTCTGTATCGCCTGATCGAGTCCTTCGGCATCACCCCGGACCACCTCGCAGGCCACTCGATTGGTGAGGTGGCCGCGGCCCACGTGGCGGGCGTGTTGTCCCTGGAGGACGCCTGCACGCTGATCACTGCCCGAGCCTCGTTGATGCAGGCCCTGCCCACGGGCGGCGTGATGGTCGCGGTCCGCGCGAGCGAGTCCGACGTCCTGCCGTTCCTGTCGGGTGATCTTTCCGAGGTCAAAAACTCCCATATTCAGGGGGACGAAAACTCCGGTATTCGACCCGCCGAAAACTCCGGTATTCGTCCCGATGAATTTGGCAGTTCTCGATCGGGTGTTGTGTCTTTGGCGGCTGTGAACGGTCCGGAGTCGGTTGTGCTGGCTGGGGACGAGGGTGCCGTGATGGCGGTTGCGGGGAACTGGGAGTTCAAGCGGCTCAGGGTTTCTCATGCTTTCCACTCGGCTCTGATGGAGCCGATGCTCGATGAGTTCCGGGACGTCGTTGAGGGTTTGTCATTCCGGGAGCCGGGGGTTCCGATCGCGGCGAGCGGGGATGTGACCTCGCCCGATTACTGGGTGCAGCACGTTCGGGAGGCCGTGCGGTTCGGGGACTCCGTTGCCGGGCTCGCCGAGGAGGGCGTGGGCGCGTTCCTCGAACTGGGTCCCGACGGGGTGCTGTCGGCGATGGCCGCTGACTCCGCGCCGGAGTCCGCGGTGATCACTCCGGTGCTGCGCAAGGACCAGGACGCGGAGACCAGCCTGCTCACGGCTCTGGCTCGGCTGCACGTCGCCGGTGCTGACCTGCGGTGGGAGTCGCTGCTGGAGGGCGGGCGTCGCATCGACCTGCCGACCTACGCGTTCGAGCGGCGCTGGTTCTGGCCCGACACCGCGGGCCGTGCGGGTGACGTGCGCGGGGCCGGTCTGGAGGCGGTGGAGCACCCGCTGCTAGGTGCGTCGGCCGAGCTCGCCGACGCCGACGGGTTCCTGTTCACCAGCCGCCTGTCGCTGCGGTCGCAGCCGTGGCTGGCCGATCACGTCGTGCACGGCCAGGTGCTCGTCCCGGGCGCGGCCCTGGTGGACCTGGCGATCCGGGCCGCCGACGAAGCCGGGTGCGAGCGGGTCGAGGAGCTGACTCTGTCCTCCCCGCTGGTGCTGCCGGAGCGGGGTGCGCTGCAGCTTCAACTGCGCGTAGGCCCGGAGGAGGACACCGGGCATCGCACGATCGCGATCCACAGCAGGCCCGAGAGCGACGCCGAACTCCCCTGGACGCAGCACGCGACCGGTCTGCTCGGCCGCGAGCCGCTGGCCCCGGCGTTCGACACCGCCGCCTGGCCGCCCGCAGGCGCCGAGCCGGTCGAGCTCGACGGGTTCTACGACCGCTTCGCCGCCGCGGGCTTCGACTACGGCACCGCGTTCCAGGGGCTGCGCGCGGCGTGGCGGTCCGGCGACGAGGTGTTCGCCGAGGTCGCGCTGACCGAGGACGTCGACACCAGGGGGTTCGGCCTGCACCCGGCGCTGCTGGACGCGAGCCTGCACGCCTTGGCGCTCGCGGGTCAGCGCGCCGGCGGCGTCGTGCCGTTCTCCTGGCGCGGCATCGCCCTGCACGCCTCGGGGGCCTCCGAGCTGCGGGTTCTGATGTCGGTCGCGGACGACGGGTCGATGGTCGTCGCACTGGCGGATGCCACCGGTGCTCCGGTGGCGAGCGTGGAATCCCTGGTCGTGCGCGAGTTCGCGCAGACCGAGCTCACCGACGCCCAGCGCACCCGCGACGCCCTGTTCGGCCTGGAGTGGATCCCGGTCGCGGGTGACGCGGTCGAGGTCGAGTGGGCGGTGCTCGGCCCGAACGCGTTCGGGCTGCCCGGCACGGTCCACGAAGACCTGAGCACGGTGACCGCGGACGTGGTGCTCGTTCCGGTGGTGGGCGAGGCCGACGCGGTGGCGTCCGCCCACGCCGCTGCCGCGTGGGCCCTGCTCCTGGTGCAGCGGTGGCTGAACGACGAGCGCTTCGCCGAGTCGCGCCTGGTGTTCGTGACCCGCGAAGGCGACGTGACCGCAGCAGCGGTGCGGGGTCTGGTGCGTTCGGCGCAGTCGGAGCACCCGGGTCGTTTCGGGCTGCTGGAGCTGGACACCGGTGACGTTGATTCTTCCGCTTTGGCAACGGCTCTGGCTTCCGACGAGCCGCAGCTGGCGATTCGCGACGGCGAGGTGCTGGCGGCGCGTCTGGCGCGGGTGATGCCGGAGGGTGAGCCGGTCAGCTGGGACGGCCGGGTGCTGATCACCGGTGGTACGGGTGGTCTGGGCGCCCTGGTCGCCAGGCACTTGGTCGTCGAGCGGGGTGTGCGGGATCTGGTGTTGGTGAGTCGCCGGGGTTTGGATGCCGCCGGTGATCTCCCGGCAGAGCTGGCAGGGCTGGGTGCCACGGTTGAGGTGGTCGCTTGCGACGTGGCTGACCGGGTTGCGGTTGCGAATCTCTTGGAGCGGCGCGAGGTTTCGGCTGTGGTCCACGCGGCTGGTGTTCTCGATGATGCCACGGTCGAGTCGTTGACGCCGGAGCGCGTGGATGCGGTTTTGCGTCCGAAGGTGGATGCGGCCTGGCACTTGCACGAGTTGACTGAGAATTTGTCGGCGTTCGTGGTGTTCTCTTCCGCTGCGGGTGTTTTCGGGTCTCCGGGTCAGGCGAACTACGCGGCGGGCAACGCCTTCCTCGATGCCCTGATCGAGCACCGCCGCTCCCTCGGCCTGCCGGGCACGTCCCTGGCCTGGGGCGCGTGGGAGCAGGGCATGGCCTCGGGCGTGGACGCCGACCGGCTCGACCGGTCGGGAATGCCCGCGCTGACCACCGAAGAAGGCGTGCGGCTGTTCGACGCCGCGCTGTCCACCGACCACCCGGTGGTGCTGCCGGTCCGCCTCGACCTGGCGACCCTGCGCTCGGCGGGCGAGGTGCCGCCGCTGCTGCGCGGGCTCGTCCGCACCAGGACGCGTCGCTCCCTGGCCGGATCACGCGCGGCGGAGTCCCTGGTCGCCCGGCTGAGCGGGCTCACCCCGGCCGAACGACGCGACGTGCTCCTCGACCTGGTGCGCGATGACGTCGCCGCGGTCCTCGGCCACGCCGACGGCAAGGCGATCGACCCCACCCGGGCCTTCCAGGACTCCGGCTTCGACTCGCTGACCGCCGTCGAGCTGCGGAACCGCCTCGGCGCCTCCGCCGGGCTGCGCCTGCCCGCCACGCTGGTCTTCGACTACCCGAACGCCCAGGCGCTGGCCGAGCACCTCGACGACGAGCTGTTCGGCTCGGGCGCGCAGGACGCCGCGAGCGTCCCCGCCCTGGTCAACACCGCTGACGACCCGGTCGTGATCGTGGGCATGGCCTGCCGCTACCCGGGTGGCGTGTCCTCGCCGGAGGACCTGTGGCGGCTGGTGTCCGACGGCGTCGACGCGATCTCGGAATTCCCCGATGACCGCGGCTGGTCGCTGGACACCCTCTACGACCCGGACCCCGACCACGTCGGCACCTCCTACACGCGCTCCGGCGGTTTCCTCCGGAACGCCGGGGACTTCGACGCCGAGTTCTTCGGCATGTCACCGCGCGAGGCGCTGGCCACCGATGCCCAGCAGCGCTTGCTGCTGGAGGTCGCGTGGGAGGCGGTCGAGCGCGCCGGCATCGACCCGATGTCGCTGCGCGGCAGCCGAACGGGCGTGTTCGCCGGTGTCATGTACAGCGACTACAGCGGCCTGCTCGACGGTGGCGATTTCGAAGGCCACCAGGGCCAGGGCAGTTCGCCGAGCATCGCCACCGGGCGCGTCGCCTACGCCCTCGGGTTCGAGGGTCCTGCGGTCACGGTGGATACGGCGTGTTCGTCGTCGTTGGTGTCGATGCATTGGGCGATGCAGGCGTTGCGCAGCGGTGAGTGCTCGATGGCTCTGGCCGGTGGTGTGACGGTGATGTCGACGCCGGGGCCGTTCGTGGAGTTCTCCCGCCAGGGCGGATTGTCCCCGGACGGCCGCTGCAAGTCGTTCGGCGACTCGGCCGACGGCGTGGGCTGGTCCGAGGGTGTCGGTCTGCTGGTGCTGGAGCGCTTGTCGGACGCCCGCCGCAACGGGCACGAGGTTCTCGCGGTGGTGCGGGGTTCGGCGGTGAATCAGGACGGTGCGTCGAACGGGCTGACCGCGCCGAACGGTCCGTCGCAGCAGCGCGTCATCCGACAGGCCTTGGCCAGCGCGGGTCTGTCCACTGCGGACGTCGATGCAGTGGAAGGGCACGGCACCGGAACGGCTTTGGGTGATCCGATCGAGGCGCAGGCGTTGCTCGCGACCTACGGCCAGGGCCGGGAGCACCCGCTGCTGCTGGGTTCGGTGAAGTCCAACATCGGGCACACGCAGGCCGCTGCGGGTGTTGCGGGCGTGATCAAGATGATCGAAGCGATGCAGCGCGGTGTCCTGCCGCGCACGCTGCACGCCGAGACGCCGTCGTCGCACGTGTACTGGGAAGCCGGTTCGGTCGAGCTGCTGAGCTCGCCGAGCGACTGGCCGGAAACTGGTCGAGCCCGTCGCGCCGCGGTCTCGTCGTTCGGCGTGAGCGGCACGAACGCCCACGTCATCCTGGAGCAGGGCCCCGCCGTCGAGGAACCGGAGGAGCAGCCGTCGGCGCAGGTGGTCCCGTGGGTGGTCTCGGCGAGGTCCGAAGCCGCGCTGGACGAGCAGATCACCCTCCTCCGCGCCCTCGACGCCGCCCCGGCCGACATCGGGTTCTCCCTGGTCAAGTCCCGTTCCCGGTTCGACCACCGCAAGGTCCTGCTGGCCACCGACTCCGACGTCACCGACATCGCCACGGGCACGGTCCGCGAAGGCGCACTCGCCGTGGTCTTCGCAGGCCAGGGCTCCCAACGACTGGGCATGGGCAGGGATCTCTACACCCGCTTCCCGGTGTTCGCCGATGCCCTGGACGAAGCCCTGAACCACCTGGACCCGTCGGTTCGCGAAGTGATGTGGGGCGAGGACGAGGAAGCCCTGAACCAGACGGGTGTCGCTCAACCGGCCCTGTTCGCACTCGAAGTCGCCCTGTTCCGCCTCGCGGAGTCGTTCGGATTGCGTCCCGACTACCTGGCGGGTCACTCGATCGGTGAGGTGGCGGCTGCCCACGTGGCGGGCGTGTTGTCCCTGGAGGACGCCTGCGCTCTGATCTCGGCCCGGGCCCGGTTGATTCAGGCCCTGCCCACAGGCGGGGTCATGGTCGCGGTCCGCGCGAGCGAGTCCGATGTCCTGCCGTTCCTGTCGGGTGATCTTTCTGGCACGGAAAACTCCCGTATTCGGGGGGACGAATACCGGAGTATTCGTCCCACGGAAAACTCCGGTATTCGTCTCCCCGAAAATGGCAATTCTCGGTCGGGTGTTGTGTCTTTGGCGGCTGTGAACGGCCCGGAGTCGGTCGTGCTGGCTGGGGATGAGGATGCCGTTCTTGAGGTTGCGGGGAACTGGGAGTTCAAGCGGCTCAGGGTTTCTCATGCTTTCCACTCGGCGCTGATGGAGCCGATGTTGGCGGAGTTTCGGGTGGCGATCGAGGGGTTGTCGTTCGCGGAGCCTGGGGTTCCGATTGCTGCGGCTGGGGATGTGACCTCTCCTGAGTTCTGGGTGGAGCACGTTCGGGAGGCCGTGCGGTTCGGGGACTCGGTGGTCGAGCTCGTCGATGCCGGTGTGACGGCGTTCCTGGAGCTCGGGCCGGACGGGGCGCTGTCCGGGTTGGTGGCCGAGTCCGTCGAGGACGTCGTGGCCGCTCCGGTGCTGCGGAAGGGGCGGGACGAGGAGTCCTCGCTGTTCACGGCGCTGGGCCGGTTGCACGTGTCCGGTGTCGACGTCGACTGGTCGCCGGCCTTCGACGGGGCACGGCGGGTCGCGCTGCCGACCTACGCGTTCCAGCACCAGCGGTTCTGGCCGGTGCTGCCAGCCCGCGGCGGGGACGTGTCCGGGTTCGGGCTGGTGGACGTCGAGCACCCGCTGCTCGGTGCGTCCGCGGACCTCGCCGGTTCGGACGGGGTGCTGTTCACCAACCGCCTGTCGGTGAGCGCGCAGCCGTGGCTGGCCGAGCACGTCATCCAGGGCCAGGTCCTCGTCCCCGGCGCCGCTCTGGTGGAGCTGGTGCTGCGGGCCGGGGACGAGGTCGGCTGCGACCGGGTCGAGGAGCTCACCCTGGCCTCCCCGCTCACGTTGCCCGAGCAGGGCGCCGTGCAGGTGCAGGTCGCGGTCGGCGCCGCCGACGAGTCGGGCGCGCGCACTCTCACCGTGTTCTCCCGCCCGGCCGAGGCCGTGGACGGGTTCTGGACCGAGCACGCAACCGGCACGCTCGCCACCGGGGAACGTCCGCTTGTCTTCGATGACGGCCTCCAGCCGCCCGCCGACGCCACCGAGCTCGACGTGACCGGCTGCTACGACCTGTTCGCCGACGCCGGGTTCCACTACGGCCCGATCTTCCGCGGACTGCGCTCGGCTTGGCAGCGCGGCGACGACGTCTACGCCGAGGTCGTCCTGCCCGACGGTGCCGACACCAGCGGTTTCGGCCTCCACCCGGCGCTGCTCGACGCGTGCCTGCACGCGGCGGGCGTCGCCGGTGACGGGGGAGCGGGCCTGCCGTTCTCCTGGACCGGCGTGTCCCTGCACGCGGCCGGCGCCACCCGCCTGCGGGTCCGCTTGTCGAAGCGGGCCGACGGATCGATGTCGCTGGCCATGGCCGACCCGGCCGGAACCCCGGTCGCCTCGGTGGAATCCCTGGCCCTGCGCCCGATCTCGACCGACGTCCTCGCCGAACGCGACTCGCTGTTCGGCCTCCGGTGGACCCCGGTCGCGGTGACCGACGGCGCGCCGGAATGGCAGGTCCTCGGCCCGAACCCGCTCGACCTGCCGGGCGAGGTCCGCGAAGACCTGAGCGCGGTCACGGCCCCGGTGGTCCTGGTGCCGGTGGCGGGCGGTGAGGACGTCATCTCCTCCGCCCACGACGAGACCACCCGCGCCCTGGGCCTGGTGCAGGAGTGGCTGGCTGCCGACCGGCCCGCCGACTCGCGCCTGGTGTTCGTCATGCGCAGCGCCGACGTGGTCGCCGCCGCCGTGCGCGGCCTGGTGCGCTCGGCGCAGTCGGAGCACCCGGGCCGATTCGGCCTGCTCGAACTCGACGCCGACGAGGCGCCGACGGACTTGCTGACCCGGGCGCTGACCAGCGACGAACCGCACCTGCTGCTCCGCGACGGCGAGGTGCTGGCGTCGCGTCTGGTGCGGGTGATGCCGGTAGGTGAGCCGGTCAGCTGGGACGGCCGGGTGCTGATCACCGGCGGTACGGGTGGTCTGGGCGCCCTGGTCGCCAGGCACTTGGTTGCCGAGCGGGGTGTGCGGGATCTGGTGTTGGTGAGTCGCCGGGGTTTGGATGCCGCGGGTGATCTCCCGGCAGAGTTGGCAGGGCTGGGTGCCACGGTTGAGGTGGTCGCTTGCGACGTGGCTGACCGGGTTGCGGTCGCGAATCTCTTGGAGCGGCACGAGGTTTCGGCTGTGGTTCACGCGGCTGGTGTTCTCGATGATGCTACGGTCGAGTCGTTGACGCCGGAGCGCGTGGATGCGGTGTTGCGTCCGAAGGTGGATGCGGCCTGGCATTTGCACGAGTTGACTGAGAATTTGTCGGCGTTCGTGGTGTTCTCGTCCGCTGCGGGTGTTTTCGGGTCTCCGGGGCAGGCGAACTACGCGGCGGGCAACGCTTTCCTCGATGCCCTGATCGAGCACCGCAGGTCTCTCGGCCTGCCGGGCGCCTCGTTGGCCTGGGGTGCGTGGGAGCAGGGCATGGCGGTCGACGCCGAGCGGCTCACCCGCTCGGGCATGCCGCCGCTGTCGCCGGAGCAGGGCCTGCGGCTCTTCGACGCGGCCCTGGCCGCGCCCGACCCCGTCGTCCTGCCGGTCCGCCTCGACCTGGCGACCCTGCGAGCCGGCCGCGAGGTCCCGCCGCTGCTGCGCGGCCTGGTCCGCACCCGCTCCCGCCGCACCCTGGCCGGATCGGGCGCCACCGACTCGCTGCTCGCGCGCCTGAGCTCGCTCGGCGAGACCGGCCGCGCCGAAGCGCTCCTGGACCTGGTGCGCGGTGAGGTCGCCGCGGTCCTCGGCCACGTCGACGGCAACGCCGTCGATCCGTCGAAGGCGTTCCAGGACCTCGGTTTCGACTCGTTGACCGCTGTCGAGCTGCGCAACCGGCTCGGCGCCACCACCGGCCTAAAGCTGTCGGCGACGCTGGTGTTCGACTACCCGACGGCCCACGCGCTGGCCGAGCACCTGCACGACGAGCTGTTCGGCGCCGACGACGTGGCGCTCCCGGCGCCGGTCAGCACGGCTGACGACCCGGTCGTGATCGTGGGCATGGCCTGCCGCTACCCGGGAGGCGTGTCCTCGCCGGAGGACCTGTGGCGGCTGGTTTCCGACGGCGTCGACGCGATCTCGGAGTTCCCCGACAACCGGGGCTGGGACCTCGACGCGCTGTTCGACCCCGACCCGGACCACGCCGGGACCTCCTACGTCCGCGAAGGCGGATTCCTGCACGAAGCAGGGCATTTCGACCCCGCCTTCTTCGGCATGTCGCCGCGCGAAGCGCTCGCCACCGACGCCCAGCAGCGGCTGCTGCTGGAGGTCTCCTGGGAGTCCCTGGAGCGCTCGGGCATCGACCCGACGGCGTTGCGTGGCAGCCAGACCGGCGTGTTCGCCGGTGTCATGTACAACGACTACGCCCAACTCCTCGCGGGTGACGCCGAGGGCTACCAGGCCACCGGCGGTTCGAGCGTCGTCTCCGGCCGCGTCTCCTACACCTTCGGGTTCGAGGGCCCTGCGGTCACGGTCGACACCGCCTGCTCGTCGTCGCTCGTGTCGATGCACCTGGCCGCGCAGTCGCTGCGGCAGGGCGAGTGCTCGCTGGCCTTGGCGGGCGGTGTGACCGTGATGTCCACGCCGAGCGCGTTCATCGGGTTCTCCCGGCAGCGCGGCCTGTCGCCGGACGGCCGCTGCAAGGCGTTCGGCGATTCCGCCGACGGCGTCGGCTGGTCCGAGGGCGTCGGCGTCGTGGTGCTGGAGCGGCTCTCCGACGCGCGCCGCAACGGTCACCAGGTGCTGGCCGTGGTGCGGGGCAGCGCGGTCAACCAGGACGGTGCCTCCAACGGCCTGACCGCCCCGAACGGCCCGTCGCAGCAGCGCGTCATCCGCCAGGCCCTCGCCAGCGGAGGTCTGTCCACATCGGATGTCGACGTGGTCGAGGCGCACGGCACCGGAACGACTCTCGGCGATCCGATCGAGGCCCAGGCGCTGCTGGCGACCTACGGTCAGGACCGCGACGAGCCGCTGCGGCTCGGTTCGATCAAGTCCAACATCGGCCACGCGCAAGCGGCCGCGGGTGTTGCGGGCGTGATCAAGATGATCTCCGCGATGCAGCAGGGCGTCCTGCCGCGCACCCTGCACGCCGACACGCCGTCCACGCACGTGGACTGGGAAACCGGAACCGTCGAACTCCTCGCCGAGCCGGCCGAGTGGCCGGAGGTGAACCGGCCCCGCCGAGCGGCGGTGTCGGCGTTCGGTGTCAGCGGCACCAACGCCCACCTCGTCCTCGAACAAGGCCCGGCCGTCGACGAACCGGTCGAGCAGACCCCGCCGTCCGCCGTCCCGTGGATGATCTCCGCGCGGTCCGAGGAGGCCCTCAACGAGCAGATCAACCGCATCCGCTCCGCCGAGGGCTCCCCGCTGGACATCGCCTACACCCTGGCCACCTCGCGCTCGCTGTTCGAGCACCGCGCCGCCCTGGTCGCCACCGGCGACGGCATCGTCCCGGCCGGACGTGGCGTCGCCGAGGCCCGGACGCTGGCGATCCTGTTCACCGGCCAGGGCTCGCAGCGACTCGGCATGGGGCGTGAGCTGCACCAGCGGTTCCCCGTGTTCGCCGACGCCTTGGACGAGGTGCTGGAGCACTTCGACCCCGCCGTGCGCGAGGTCATGTGGGGCGACGACGCCGAAGCGCTCGACCGGACCGGGACCGCTCAGCTGACGTTGTTCGCGATCGAGGTCGCCCTGTTCCGGCTCGTCGAGTCCTTCGGCGTGCGGCCGGACCACCTGGCCGGGCACTCGATCGGCGAGATCGCCGCCGCCCACGTCGCCGGGGTCCTCTCCCTGGAGGACGCGTGCGCGCTGGTCGGCGCCCGGGCGCGGCTGATGCAGGCGCTGCCGTCGGGCGGCGCGATGGTGGCGGTGCAGGCCGGTGAGGCCGAGGTGCTGCCGCACCTGGTCGACGGCGTGTCGATCGCCGCGGTCAACGGTCCGGCGTCGGTGGTGCTCTCCGGAGACGAGGCCGCCGTGCTGGAGGTGGCGTCGCGGTGGAAGTCGACCCGCCTGCACGTCTCGCACGCCTTCCACTCGCCGCTGATGGACCCGATGCTCGACGAGTTCCACCAGGTCGTCAGCGGCTTGTCGTTCCACGCCCCGACGATCCCCGTGGTCGCCTCGGGTGATGTGACCTCGCCCGAGCACTGGGTGCAGCACGTGCGCGAACCCGTCCGGTTCGCCGACGCCGTGGCCGACCTCGTCGACGCGGGCACCACCGCGTTCCTGGAACTCGGCCCCGACGGGGTGCTGTCCGGCATGGCAGCCGAGACGGCCGAGGACGCGCTGCTCGTCCCGATCCTGCGCAAGGACCGGGGCGAGGAGGAATCCGCCGTCACCGCCCTGGCGCGGCTGCACGCGAGCGGCGTCGACATCTCCTGGGACCCGTTGTTCGCCGGAACCGGTGCGCGCCGCATCGCGCTGCCCACCTACGCCTTCCAGCACCAGTGGTTCTGGCCCGCGGCCGCGGCCCGGCACGACAGCTCGCTGGGCCTCGGGCTGCTGTCGACGGAACACCCGCTGCTGGGCTCGGCGGTCGAGCTGGCCGAGGGCGACGGGGCGCTGTTCACCAGCAGGTTGTCCCTGCAATCGCACCCGTGGCTGGCCGATCACGTCGTCATGGGGCGCCCGGTCGTGCCGGGCGCGGCGCTGGTCGAGATGGTCGCCCGCGCAGGCGACGAGCTCGGCTGCGGCGGTGTGGAAGAGCTGACGCTCGTCGCTCCGCTGGTCCTGCCCGAGCACGGCGGCGTGCGGGTGCAGGTGTGGGTCGGCGCGGCCGACGAGTCCGGCCGCCGGTCGGTGAACGTCTACTCGCAGCCCGACGGCGACGACGAGCAGGTCTGGACGCCGTGCGCCAGCGGTGCGCTGGCCGTCGACGGCCGCGAGGCCGAGTTCGACGTGGCGGTCTGGCCGCCCGCCGGCGCCGAACCCGTCGCGCTGGACGACTGCTACGACCGGCTCGCCGACGCCGGACTGGAGTACGGCCCGATCTTCCAAGGCTTGCGCGCGGTCTGGCAGCGCGGGGCGGAGACCTTCGCCGAGGTCGCGCTGCCAGACGGGGTCGACACCGACGGCTTCGACCTGCACCCGGCGCTGTTCGACGCGTGCCTGCACGCGGCGGCCATCGCCGGGGACGGAGGAGCGGGCCTGCCGTTCTCCTGGTCGGGCGTGTCGCTGGACGCGTGGGAGGCGGTGGAGCTGCGGGTGCGGCTGCGCCGGGACGCCGACGGCTCGATCGAGCTCGCCATGACCGATCCGGACGGCGTGCCGGTGGCCTCGGTGGAGTCGTTGACGGTGCGCCCGGTGGCCGGGGACCAGCTGGTCCCCTCGGGTGTCGAGCGGCGGTCGCTGTTCGGCGTCGAGTGGACGTCGGTGCCCGCGCAGACCTTCACCTCCCCGGTGACGATCCTCGGCGCGGACGAGTTCGGTCTGGCCGAGGCGCTGCCCGGGGTCGAGACGCGGGTGGAGCCGGGGCTGCGGGCGGAGACCGGTGGTGTGGTGCTGGCCCCGATCGTGCCGGAACCCGGCGATGTTCCGGAGTCCGTGCACGCGACGGTGTCCCGCGCTCTGGCGCTGCTGCAGGAGTGGTTGGCGAGCGAGCGGGACGCTGATGCGCGTCTGGTGTTCGTGACTCGGGAAGGCGATGTCGCTTCGGCCGCCGTGTGGGGTCTGGTGCGTTCGGCGCAGTCGGAGCACCCGGGCCGGTTCGGGTTGCTCGACGTCCCCGACGACGTCGATGTCGCTCCTCTCGCGACGTCGTTGGAGTCGGCCGAGCCACAGTTGCTGATCCGCGACGGTGAGGTGCTGGCGGCCAGGTTGGCGCGCGTCGCCCCGGAGGACGAGCCGTTCACCTGGGGTGGTCGGGTTCTGATCACCGGTGGTGCGGGTGGCCTGGGTGCTCTGGTGGCTCGTCATCTGGTGGCGGAGCGCGGTGTTCGCGATCTGCTGCTGGTCAGCAGGCGAGGGGATGCGGGCGAGCTCCCCGATGAGCTGACCGAGCTCGGTGCCCGGGTGGAGGTCGTTTCCTGCGACGTGGCCGATCGCGAGGCCGTGGCGGAACTGGTGCAGCAGCACGAGTTCTCGGCCGTGGTGCACGCGGCTGGTGTGCTGGACGACGGTGTGGTCGAGTCGTTGACACCGGAGCGCGTTGATGCGGTGCTGCGTCCGAAGGTGGATGCGGCCTGGTACTTGCACGAGTTGACCGAGCACTTGTCGGCGTTCGTGGTGTTCTCCTCCGCCGCAGGCGTTTTCGGGAACCCCGGCCAGGCGAACTACGCCGCCGGGAACGCGTTCCTGGACGCTCTGGTCGAGCACCGCAGGTCTCTCGGCCTTCCGGGTGCCTCCCTCGCCTGGGGTGCCTGGGATCAGGGCATGGCGGCCGAGACCAAATCGGCCATGCCCGCGCTGGCGCCCGAGGACGGCCTGCGGCTGTTCGACGCCGCCCTGGCCACGGGACGGCCCGTGGTGCTGCCGCTGCACCTCGACCTGGCCGCGATCCGCGCTCGTGGCGACGTTCCGCCGCTGCTGCGCGGCCTCGTCCGCAGCCGGACGGTCAAGGCCGGGGCGGGATCGCGCACGGCCGAGTCGCTGGCGACCCGCCTGCGCGGCCTGAGCGAGACCGGCCGCGCCGAAGCGCTCCTGGACCTGGTGCGCGGTGAGGTCGCCGCGGTCCTCGGCCACGTCGACGGCAACGCCGTCGATCCGTCGAAGGCGTTCCAGGGCCTCGGTTTCGACTCGTTGACCGCTGTCGAGCTGCGCAACCGGCTCGGCGCCACCACCGGCCTAAAGCTGTCGGCGACGCTGGTGTTCGACTACCCGACGGCCCAGGCGCTGGCCGAGCACCTGCACGACGAGCTGTTCGGCGCCGCCGACGTGGCGCTCCCGGCGCCGGTCAGCACGGCTGACGACCCGGTCGTGATCGTGGGCATGGCCTGCCGCTACCCGGGAGGCGTGTCCTCGCCGGAGGACCTGTGGCGGCTGGTCTCCGACGGCGTCGACGCGATCACCGAGTTCCCGACCGACCGCGGCTGGGACATGGACCTGCTGTTCAACCAGGACCCCGATCATGCCGGGACCTCATCGGCTCGATCCGGCGGATTCCTCAGCGCCGCAGGTGATTTCGACGCCGAGTTCTTCGGCATGTCGCCGCGCGAGGCGCTGGCCACCGATGCCCAGCAGCGCTTGCTGCTGGAGGTCGCGTGGGAGTCGCTGGAGCGCGCGGGCATCGACCCGGCCTCGCTGCGCGGCAGCCAGACCGGTGTGTTCGCCGGTGTCATGTACAGCGACTACGTCCAGCTGCTCAGCGACGCCTCGGAGGGTCACCAGGGCACCGGGAACTCGCCCAGCGTCGTCTCCGGCCGCGTCTCCTACACGTTCGGGTTCGAGGGTCCGGCGATGACGGTGGACACGGCGTGCTCGTCGTCGCTGGTGTCGATGCACCTGGCCGCGCAGTCGCTGCGCCAGGGCGAGTGCTCGCTGGCCTTGGCCGGTGGCGTGACCGTGATGTCCACGCCGGGCTCGTTCGTCGAGTTCTCCCGGCAGGGCGGACTCGCACCCGACGGGCGCTGCAAGGCGTTCGGCGACTCCGCCGACGGTGTGGGCTGGTCCGAGGGTGTCGGTCTGCTGGTGCTGGAACGCCTGTCGGACGCTCGCCGGAACGGCCACCAGGTCCTCGCGGTCCTGCGGGGTTCCGCGGTGAACCAGGACGGTGCGTCCAACGGTCTCACCGCCCCGAACGGCCCGTCGCAGCAGCGCGTCATCCGGCAGGCCCTCGCCGGCACCGGACTCCATCCGTCCGATGTGGACGCGGTGGAAGCGCACGGTACCGGGACGGCTTTGGGTGATCCGATCGAGG
Source organism: Saccharopolyspora ipomoeae (assembly GCF_029952525.1). Taxonomy (GTDB): domain Bacteria; phylum Actinomycetota; class Actinomycetes; order Mycobacteriales; family Pseudonocardiaceae; genus Saccharopolyspora; species Saccharopolyspora ipomoeae. Next base: position 45,173 of record NZ_JASAOF010000027.1, on the reverse strand, counting down.
CGCAGGCGTTGCTCGCGACCTACGGGCAGGACCGGGAACGGCCGCTGCTGCTGGGGTCGATCAAGTCCAACATCGGGCACACGCAGGCCGCGGCGGGCGTTGCGGGCGTGATCAAGATGATCGAGGCGATGCGGCTCGGCACCTTGCCGCGCACGCTGCACGCCGAGGTCCCGTCGTCGCACGTCGACTGGGAGGCCGGTGCCCTGGAGCTGCTGAGCGGACCGGCCGAGTGGCCGGACACCGGCAGGCCGCGCCGGGCCGGCGTCTCGTCGTTCGGCATCAGCGGCACCAACGCCCACGTGATCCTCGAACAGGCCCCCGACGAGGACATCCCGGAGCCGGAGGCGACGGTTCACCCGGCTGCGATCCCGCTGCCGATCTCGGCGAAGACCGAGGGTGCCTTGGTCGGCCAGACCGAACGCATCCGCGCCGCCGCTGAGCGCACCCCGGCCCTGGACCTCGCCTTCTCCCTGGTCGACTCGCGCTCCCGCTTCGACCACCGCAAGGTCCTCCTCGCCACGGACTCCGGCATCACGGACCTGGCCACCGGCTCGCCGCAAGACGGCTCCCTCGCCGTGGTCTTCGCAGGTCAGGGTTCGCAACGCTTGGGCATGGGCCGGGACCTCTACCAGCGTTTCCCGGTGTTCGCGGAGGCTCTCGATGCGGTCCTGTCGCACTTGGATCCATCCGTCCGCGAGGTGATGTGGGGCGGCGACCAGGAAGCTCTCGACCAGACGGGTGTCGCTCAACCGGCGTTGTTCGCTCTGGAGGTGGCCCTCTATCGCCTGATTGAGTCCTTCGGTCTCCGCCCGGACTACCTGGCGGGCCACTCGATCGGGGAGGTGGCCGCGGCCCACGTGGCGGGCGTGTTGTCCCTGGAGGACGCCTGCACTCTGATCACGGCCCGGGCCCGGTTGATTCAGGCCCTGCCCACAGGCGGGGTCATGGTCGCGGTCCGCGCGAGCGAGTCCGATGTCCTGCCGTTCCTGTCGGGTGATCTTTCTGGCACGGAAAACTCCCGTATTCGGGGGGACGATTACCGGAGTATTCGTCCCACGGAAAACTCCGGTATTCGTCCCCCCGAAAATGGCAATTCTCGATCGGGTGTCGTCTCTTTGGCGGCTGTGAACGGTCCGGAGTCGGTCGTGTTGGCTGGGGATGAGGACGCCGTGATGGCGGTTGCGTCTCGGTGGGAGTTCAAGCGGCTCAGGGTTTCTCATGCGTTCCACTCGGCGCTGATGGAGCCGATGTTGGAGGAGTTCCGGGACGTCGTTGAGGGTTTGTCGTTCCGGGATCCGGTGGTTCCGATCGCTGCTGCCGGGGACGTGGCTTCGGCTGAGTTCTGGGTGGAGCACGTTCGGGAGGCCGTGCGGTTCGGGGACTCGGTGGCCGAGCTCGTCGAGGCGGGGGCTTCGGCGTTCCTGGAGCTGGGGCCCGACGGGGTGTTGTCGGCGTTGGTCTCCGAGACCGCGCAGGACGCCCTGGTGGTGCCGATGCTTCGCAAGGACGGGCACGAGGAGACCGCCGCGGTCACGGCGCTCGCGCGGCTCGACGTGGCGGGCGTGGACGTGGACTGGCGGCCGTTCTTCGCCGGGACGGGGGCACGCCGGGTCGACCTGCCCACCTACGCCTTCGAGCACCGGACGTTCTGGCCGACGCCGACCGCGCAACCCCACGACGCCTCGGGTCTGGGCCTCACCGCTCTCGGCCACCCGCTGCTGGGTGCCGGGGCGGAGCTGGCGGGCTCGGACGGGTTCCTGTTCACCAGCCGCCTGTCGCTGCGCGCGCAGCCGTGGCTGGCCGACCACGTCGTCATGGGTCAGGTGCTGGTTCCCGGCGCGGCCCTGGTGGAGCTGGCGATCCGCGCCGGTGACGAGGTCGGGTGCGAGCGGGTCGAGGAGCTGACGATGGCGGCGCCCCTGGTGCTGCCGGAGAAGACCGCGCTGCGGCTGCAGGTCGCCGTCGGCGCCCCCGACGAGTCGGGACGTCGCTCGATCGCGGTGTACTCGCGGCCGGAGGACACCGACGCGCCGTGGACCGAGCACGCCGCCGGTGTGCTCGCCGGGGCGCTCCCGCACGACGGGACCGAACTGGGCGAGTGGCCGCCCGCCAACACCGAGCCCCTGGACCTGGACGGCTGCTACGACCGCCTCGCCGAAGCCGGGTTCGACTACGGCCCGCTGTTCCAGGGCCTGCGCGCCGCCTGGCGCCGCGAGGACGAGGTGTTCGCCGAGACCGCGCTGCCCGGAGACGTCACGACCGGCGGGTTCGGGCTGCACCCGGCGCTGCTGGACGCGAGCCTGCACACCGCGTTCGTCGCCGAGACCGGCGGCGAAGCGGGGCTGCCGTTCTCCTGGGCGGACGTGACCCTGCACGCGGCAGGCGCGACGGAGCTGCGGGTGCGCTTGACCCGCTCCACCGACGGCGCCATGACCCTCGACCTGGCCGACACCACCGGAACCCCGGTCGCGTCGGTGCGGTCGCTGGCGGTGCGCCCGGTCGCCCCCGAGCAGCTCGGCGGCGTGAGCCGCGACGCGCTGTTCGGCCTGGACTGGAACCCGGTGACCGCGGAGCCCGCTGACCTGGACTGGGCGGTGCTCGGCCCGAACGAGCTCGGCCTGCCCGGACCGGTCCACGAGGAACCGCCCGAGGCCGAGGTGGTGCTGGTGCCGATCACCGGCGGCGACGACGTCGTCGCCTTGGCCCACGACCTCACCGCACGCGCCCTCGGCCTGCTGCAGCAGTGGCTCGCCGACGAGCGCTTCGCCGAGTCGCGGTTGGTGTTCGTGACCAACGGCGACGTGGCGGCCTCGGCGGTGTGGGGTCTGGTGCGCTCGGCGCAATCCGAGCACCCGGGCCGGTTCGTGCTGGTCGACGTCGACGAACCCGACGACACCGCCCTGAGGCGGGCGCTGGCCACCGACGAGCCGCAGCTGCTCGTGCGCGACGGTCAGGTCCTGGCCGCGCGCCTGGCCCGGGTGGCACCGGAGAACGAGCCGATCACCTGGGACGACCGCGTCCTGATCACCGGCGGCACGGGCGGCCTGGGAGCCCTCGTGGCTCGCCACCTGGTCGCCGAGCACGGTGTCCGCGAGTTGCTGCTGGTCAGTAGGCGCGGCGACGCCGGCGAGCTCCCCGCTGAGCTGGCCGAGCTCGGCGCCCGCGTCGACGTCGCCGCCTGCGACGTGTCGGATCGCGACGCGGTCGCGGACCTGCTGGAACAGCACGACATCTCGGCCGTGGTGCACGCGGCGGGCGTGCTCGACGACGGAGTGATCGAGTCGCTCGCACCGGAGCGGGTGGACGCCGTGCTGCGTCCGAAGGTCGACGCCGCGTGGCACCTGCACGAGCTCACCGCGAACCTGTCCGCGTTCGTCGTCTTCTCCTCCGCCGCAGGCGTTTTCGGAACACCGGGCCAGGCGAACTACGCCGCGGGCAACGCGTTCCTCGACGCGCTGATCGAGCACCGGCGGTCACTCGGCCTGCCCGGCACTTCGCTGGCCTGGGGAGCCTGGGAACAGGGCATGGCGGCCCAAACCCGCTCGGCCATGCCCGCTCTCACTCCGGGCGAAGGGCTGGAGCTCTTCGACGCCGCCCTGGCCACGACGCGCCCGGTGGTCCTGCCGGTCCGCCTCGACCTGGCGGCCCTGCGCTCCGGCGGCGACGTGCCGCGGCTGCTGCGCGGCCTGGTCCGCACCAGGACGCGGCGGTCGCTGGCGCAGACCCGCACGGCCGAGTCGCTCATCGCCAGGCTCAGCGGGCTCGACGCGACCGAGCGGCCGGCGGCGCTGGTCGAGCTGGTCGCGGGCGAGGTCGCCGCGGTCCTCGGGCACACCGACGCGACCGCCGTTGACCCGTCGAAGGCGTTCCAGGAACTCGGGTTCGACTCGCTGACGGCCGTCGAGCTGCGCAACCGGCTCGGCACCGCCACGGGCCTGCGGTTGCCCGCGACGCTGGTCTTCGACTACCCGACGACGCGCGTCCTGGCCGAGCACCTGCGCGACGAGCTGTTCGGCGGCGACGAACCGGCCCCGGACCTGCCGGTCCTGGTCAACACCGCCGAGGACCCGATCGTGATCGTGGGCATGGCCTGCCGCTACCCGGGCGGTGTGTCGTCGCCGGAGGACCTGTGGAGCCTGGTGTCCGACGGGGTCGATGCGATCACCGAGTTCCCGGCCGACCGCGGCTGGGACCTGGACTCGCTGTTCGACTCCGATCCCGACAACCCGGGAACCTCCTACACCCGGTCTGGCGGATTCCTGCACGACGCGGGCGATTTCGACCCCGCGTTCTTCGGCATGTCGCCGCGCGAGGCGCTGGCCACCGACGCCCAGCAGCGACTGCTGCTGGAAACCGTCTGGGAAGCCCTGGAACGCACCGGCGTCGACCCGACTTCCCTGCGCGGCAGCCGGACCGGTGTGTTCGCCGGAGTCATGTACAGCGACTACAGCCAGCTGCTCAGCGGCAGTTCGGAAGGTCACCAGGGTACCGGGAACTCGCCGAGCGTCGTGTCCGGACGTGTCGCCTACACGTTCGGTTTCGAAGGGCCGGCCGTCACCGTGGACACGGCGTGCTCGTCGTCGTTGGTGTCGATGCACTGGGCGATGCAGGCGCTTCGGAGTGGTGAGTGCTCGATGGCGCTGGCCGGTGGTGTGACCGTGATGTCCACGCCGGGCTCGTTCGTGGAGTTCTCCCGGCAGCGCGGCCTCGCCGCCGACGGGCGCTGCAAGGCCTACTCCGATGCGGCCGACGGCGTCGGCTGGTCCGAAGGTGCCGGTGTGGTCGTGCTGGAACGGCTCTCCGACGCCCGCCGCCACGGCCACCAGGTGCTGGCGGTCGTGCGGGGCAGTGCGGTGAACCAGGACGGCGCCTCCAACGGACTGACCGCGCCGAACGGTCCCTCGCAGCAGCGGGTCATCCGCCAGGCCCTGGCCAGCGCTGGTCTGTCCACATCGGACGTCGACGTGGTCGAGGGCCACGGCACCGGAACGGCTCTCGGCGACCCGATCGAGGCGCAGGCGTTGCTGGCGACCTACGGGCAGGACCGCGAGCAGCCGTTGCTGCTGGGTTCGATCAAGTCCAACATCGGGCACACGCAGGCAGCAGCGGGCGTTGCGGGCGTGATCAAGATGATCACCGCGATGCAGCACGGGATCCTGCCTCGGACGTTGCACGCCGACACCGCTTCCTCCCAGGTCGACTGGGAAGCCGGCGCGGTCTCGCTGCTCACCGACGCCGCCGAGTGGCCCGAGGTCGAACGGCCCCGGCGGGCTGCGGTGTCCTCGTTCGGCATCAGCGGCACCAACGCCCACCTGATCCTGGAGCAGCCCGAGGCCGTGGACGAGCCGGAGGAGGACACCCAGGTCCTGCCCGGCGTCGTGCCGCTGCCGGTGTCGGCCAAGACCGACGGCGCGCTGTCCGGTCAGGCCGAGCGCATCCGCGCCCACGTCGACGAGGAGTCCTCCGTCGACATCGGGTACTCGCTGGTGGAATCGCGCCCGGTGTTCGAGCACCGCGCGGTCCTGCTCGACGGCGACACCGGCGTCGTCGAATCCGCCCGAGGCGTCGCCGAGGAGCGGACGCTCGCGATCCTGTTCTCCGGGCAGGGCTCGCAGCGCGTCGGCATGGGCTGCGAGCTCTACGACCGCTTCCCGGTCTTCGCCGAAGCCCTGGACGAGGTCCTGGAACACCTGGACCCGGCGGTCCGCGAAGTCATGTGGGGTGCCGACGAGGAGCCGCTGAACCAGACGGGCATCGCCCAACCGGCCCTGTTCGCCCTGGAAGTCGCCCTGTACCGGCTCACCGAGTCCTTCGGCCTCCGCCCGGACTACGTCGCGGGCCACTCGATCGGGGAAATCGCCGCAGCCCACTTGGCAGGCGTGTTGTCCCTGGAGGACGCCTGCACCCTGATCACGGCCCGAGCCCGCCTGATGCAGGCGTTGCCCCCGGGTGGGGTGATGGTGTCGGTTCGGGCGAGTGAGTCCGAGGTGCTGCCGTTCCTGACGGATTACTCCGGTATTCCGGAAACGGAAAACTCCCGTATTCGGGGATCGGATTACTCCGGTATTCCGTCGCCTGGGGACGGGAGTGGTTCGGGTGGTGTGGTGTCGCTGGCGGCTGTGAACGGGCCGAGTTCGGTGGTTCTGGCTGGGGACGAGGACGCTGTTCTTGAGGTTGCCGGGCGTTGGAAGTTCCAGCGGTTGAGCGTGTCTCATGCCTTCCACTCGGCTTTGATGGAGCCGATGCTGGCGGAGTTCCGGGAAGCGATCAGCGGGATCTCGTTCCGGAGCCCGAGCGTGCCCGTGGTGGTGTCCGGGGACGTGTGCTCGGCTGAGTTCTGGGTGCAGCACGTGCGGGAAGCCGTGCGGTTCGGGGACGTCGTCGCCGACCTCGCCGAGGCGGGGGTGAACGCGTTCCTGGAGCTCGGACCGGACGGCGTGCTGTCGGCGATGGCGGCGGAGACGGTCGAGGACGCCGTGCTGGTGCCGATGTTGCGGAAGGACGGGGCCGAGGAGGTCGCCGCGGTCACCGCGCTGGCGCAGCTGCACGTGTCCGGCGTCGACGTGGACTGGCGGTCGTTCTTCACCGGGACCGGGGCGCGCAGGGTCGACCTGCCGACCTACGCCTTCGACCACAAGCGGTTCTGGCCGATGCCCACCACCCGGTCCCGCGACGCCTCGGGGCTGGGCCTGCAGGCCGTCGAGCACCCGCTGCTGGGAGCCGCGGTCGAGCTGGCCGGATCCGACGGGTTCCTGTTCACCAGCCGCCTGTCGCTGCGCTCGCAGTCCTGGCTGGGCGACCACGTCGTCATGGGACAGGTCCTCGTTCCCGGCGCCGCCCTGGTGGAGCTCGCGGTGCGCGCGGGCGACGAGGTCGGATGCGACCGGGTGGAGGAGCTGACGATGGCCGCGCCGCTGGTGCTGCCCGAAGACGGGTCGGTCCAGCTGCAGGTCGCCGTCGGCGCCGCCGACGACTCGGATCGCCGCAGCGTCACCGTGTTCTCCCGACCCGAGGGCGACGCCGACGCGCCGTGGGCCGAGCACGGCACCGGCGTCCTGACGACCGGGGAAGACCCGGCCCGGACGGGCCTCGCCGCGTGGCCGCCCGCGAACGCCGAACCCCTGGACCTGGCGGACTGCTACGAGCGGTTCGCCGAGGCCGGGTTCGACTACGGGCCGCTGTTCCAGGGCCTGCGCGCCGCGTGGCGCCGTGACGGTGAGATCTTCGCCGAGGTCGCGCTGCCCGAGGACACCGAGACCGGCGGGTTCGGACTGCACCCGGCGCTGCTGGACGCGAGCCTGCACACCGCCTTCCTCACCGGCGGCGACGGCGGGGCCGGAGTCCCGTTCGCCTGGACCGGCGTGTCCCTGCACGCCTCGGGCGCCGCGGAACTGCGGGTCCGGATGGCGGTCGCCGACGACGGGGCGATGACCCTCGCGCTCGCCGACACCACCGGAGCCCCCGTCGCCTCGGTGGACTCGCTGGTGGTGCGCCCGCTCTCGCCGGAATTCTCCGGTCAGAGCTTGCGGGACCTGTTCGGCCTGGACTGGGCCACGGTCACCGCACCCGACGCACCCGAACCGGACTGGGCGGTGCTCGGCCCCGACGACCTGGGGCTCCCCGGACCGGTCCACGAGGACCTCCCCGAAGCCGAGGTGGTGCTGGTGCCGATCACCGGCGACGACGACGTCGTCGCCTCTGCCCACGCCCTCGCCGCGCGGGTGCTGGGCCTGGCCCAGCGGTGGATCGAGCGCTCCGCCGGAACCAGGCTGGTGTTCGTCACCGGCGACGACCTCGCCGCCTCCGCGGTGTGGGGTCTGGTGCGCTCGGCCCAGTCCGAGCACCCGGAACGGTTCGGGCTGGTCGACACCGACACCACCGACCCGGCCGCCCTGGCACGGGCCCTGGCCACCGGCGAGCCGCAGGTGCGCCTCCGCGACGGAGAGGTCCTGGTGCCTCGACTCACCCGAGTCGGCCCCGCCACCGAGATGACCTGGGACGCCGACGGCACCGTGCTCATCACCGGCGGCACCGGCGGTCTGGGCGCCCTGGTGGCCCGTCACCTGGTCGCTGAGCACGGCGTTCGCCGACTGCTGCTGGTCAGCCGGCGCGGGCGCGACGGCGACGGGGCCGACGAGCTGGTCAAGGAGCTCGCCGACCTCGGCGCCTCGGCGGAGGTCGAGGCCTGCGACGTCGCCGACCGCGCCGCCCTCGCCGACCTGCTCGAACAGCACCCGGTCTCGGCCGTCGTGCACACCGCGGGCGTGCTCGACGACGCCCCGATCGACTCGCTGACACCGGAACGCGTGGACGCGGTGCTGCGGCCCAAGGTCGACGCCGCGTGGAACCTGCACGAGCTCACCGAGGACCTGTCGGCGTTCGTGGTGTTCTCCTCCCTCGCGGGCACGTTCGGCAACCCGGGGCAGGGGAACTACGCGGCCGGCAACGCGTTCCTCGACGCGCTCGCCGCGCGGCGCCGGGAGCTCGGGCTGCCCGGAACGTCCCTGGCGTGGGGTGCGTGGGAGCAGACCGGCATGGCCGCCGACCACGCGGAACGCATGGCCAAGTCCGGGATGCCGCCGCTGCCGGTCGAGGAGGGCCTGGCCCTGTTCGACGCGGCGCTGGGCGTCGAGCGACCCGTGGTCCTGCCGGTCCGCCTGGACCTGGCGGCGATCCGGGCGCGCGGCGAGGTTCCGCCGCTGCTGCGCAACCTCGTCCGGCGGCGCACCCGCCGCGCCGTCACCGAGTCGGCGGCGGAGGCGCTCACCGCGCAGCTCACCGGCCGCTCGGCCGCCGAACGCGCGGAGATCGTCCTCGACGTCGTCCAGCACCAGGCCGCCGAGGTCCTGGGCCACGACGACAAGGACGCCGTCGAACCCGCCCGCCAGTTCCAGGAGATGGGCTTCGACTCGCTGACCGCGGTCGAGTTCCGCAACCGCCTCAGCGCGGCGGCCGGCACCCGCCTTCCCGCCACGCTGGTCTTCGACTACCCGACGCCGCGGGAACTGGCGGACCACCTGCTCGCCGAGCTCGCCCCCGACGAGGGCACCTCGCTCCTCGCCGAGCTCGAACGACTGGAGAGCGCGCTCGGCACCGCCGACATCGACGACGAGCTGCACAAGCAGGTCGCAGGGCGCCTCGACGTCCTCAAGTCCCGCTGGGACTCCCGCCGAGCCGACGCCCAGGAGGAATCCGCGGACATCGACCTCGACAACGCCTCCGACGACGAGATGTTCGCCCTCCTCGACAACGAACTAGGAGACGCCTAACCAGCCCCGCCCCCAGACCCCTGCTCCCGCCTGCCGCCAGGGCCCGGTCCCCAGAGCCCGGCCGCCAGGCCCCGGTCCCCAGAGCCCGGTCCCCGCTCCGGGTCCCGAGCCCTCCGAGCAACCCGGATTGCGGACGCGATCAACTCCCGATCGCGTCCGCAATCCCGACCCCGATCTCGGTCCCGACCTCATCTCATCTCTGTGGTCGGAGACTCGGGTGGGGACAGTTTTAGCCATAATCACCCATGATCAATGTCCCTTTTGTCCGGACAATTATGGCTAAAACTGTCCCCTGCCTCACCCCGCACGACCCGAGCCCGGGCACCCGGACCGGATTCACGCAGTCCACGGCTCCGGATTGGCGGTGGGGCGGTGCGCACAGCAGGATGCCCCGCACCTGGTGTGGTGCGGGGCATCTTCAGGCCTGGTCGCCTCGGGTGCTCGTGACCGGCAGGGGACGAGCGTCGCGCGCCGGCGACGCTCCGGTGAGCACCTCGACGGCCAGGAGCTCATCGCCAGGGGTGACGCGATTTCAATGGAAGTCGGACTCCTGATTTCCATTGAAATCGGGGACCGGATTTCCATTGAAATCGCGTCACCCGGGACCTCGCGGCGTGGCCTTGCGGACTGAGGTTGGGTTTTGCGCGCGGGCCGGGGTCGGGCTCGTGGTTCGGTCCCGGGGTCAGTCCTGGACCGTGATGGCTTGGGAGGGGCAGAGGGTGGCGGCCGTGGTGGCCGATCGGGCGAGCTCGCCCGCCGGGTTCTCCTCCAGGACGAGGACGAAGCCGTCGTCGTCCTGGTCGAACAGGTCCGGGGCCGAGAGCACGCACTGCGCCGCGCCGACGCACTTCTCGGTGTCCACGACGATCTGGGTCATGCTTGTTTCACCTTTCCGGGAGCGGGAGGGGATCGGGTCACCAGCGCACGGGCAGCGCGTGCAGCCCGAAGAGGATCCCGTCGTACTTGAACGGCAGTTCCGACATCGGCACGGCCACTTCCAGCGTCGGGATGCGCTCGAACAGCTTGGAGTAGGCGACCTCCATCTCCAGCCGGACGAGGTTCTGCCCGAGGCACTGGTGCACGCCGTAGCCGAACGCGACGTGGCCCTGCGCGGAGCGAGTGGGGTCGAACTCGTCGGGCCGTTCGAAGACCGTCGAGTCGTGGTTGGCGCCGGCGACCAGCGGCACCACGCCCTCGCCCGCCTTGATCAGCTGCCCGCCGATCTCGACGTCGTCGGTGGCGACCCGCAGCGCCACCATGTCGGCGACCGAGTAGTAGCGCAGCAGCTCCTCGACGACCCGCGGATCGTTGATCCACTCCGGGTGCGAGAGCAGCGTCAGCACGCCCAGCGAGATGTTGTTCGCGGTGGTCTCGTGCCCGGCGATGAGCAGCAGCATCGCCACGCCGGAGAGCTCCTGCACGGACATGCCGTCGCCTGCGCTGAGCTTGCTGAGCAGGTCGTCGCCGGGGCGCTTCCGCTTGATCGCGATGAGCCGGTTGAGGTAGCGCAGGATCTGCTTGCTGGCCTCGTCGCGCTGCTCGTCGGTCGAGTTGATCGTCACCAGGATCTTGGTCTTGGCCTCGAAGAACGCGCGATCGACCTTCGGCACGCCCAGCAGCGCCGAGATGACCAGCGACGGCACCGACAGCGAGAAGTCCTCGACGAGGTCGGCGCTGTTGCCGCGGGCCAGCATCGCGTCGATCGACTCGTCCACGATGGACTCGATCGCCGGCCGCAGCGCCCGGATGCGGCGCACGGTGAACTCGGGCAGCAGCTGCTTGCGGAACTTGCCGTGGTCCGGAGGGTCGAGCGCCACGAACCAGCCGGGGATCTCGCTGGCGGCCGGCACCCCGCCGGTGCGGCCGGGCGCGGGGAAGCCCTCGTGCGCCGGGTTCGAGCTGATCCGCGGATCGGTGAGGACCTCCCGCACGTCCTCGTGCCGGGTCACCAGCCAGACCGTGTCGCCGGTGGGCAGCGCCGCGCGGATCAGGCCCTGCCGCTGCCGGAACTCGGCGTACTCGGGCGGCGGGAACGACACGCCCGGCCTGCGCAGCATGAACGGGACGGGCTGCTCTTCGGTGTTGGTCACGCGGTTCACTTCCCTGCGAGCGCGGGCAGATCGAGGATCAGGTCGGCCGCGGTGGTGCGGCCCCCGGCGGTGCGCTGGAGCGCGGAGAGCTCTTCGGCGCGCTGCCGGAACGACGGGTCGCCGAGCACTCGGGTGAGCTTGTCCAGGACGTCGTCGGGGTCCATGTCGCGCGGCTTGTCGAGGGTGAGGCTGACGCCGACGTCGTGGCCGCGCACCGCCTGGTCGTAGCAGTCGACCCACAGCGGCCGCATCACCATCGGCTTGCCGAAGTGCACGCCCTCGGTGTAGGCGTTGCCGCCGCCGTGGGTGAAGAACAGCGTCACGTTCGGGTGCGCGAGCACGTCCAGCTGCGACGGCACCCACGACTCGATGCGCAGGTTGCCGGGCAGCTCCTCCGGGAGCCACTCCTGCTGGTCCTCGGGCAGCTTCCACAGCACGTCGTGCTGCCCCTCCAACCGCCGGACGACCTCGACGAACGACCGGACCTGCCCGGCGGTGAGCCGGGTGATCGTGCCGAAACCGGTGTAGATCACGGACTTCCGCTCGTCCAGCCACCGGGTGAGCTCGTCGGCGGGCGCCTGCGGCAGCGGCGGCACCATCGCGCCCACGGTGCGCAGCCCGTCGGGGAGCTCGAACGGGTAGTCCATCTCCGGGACCGCGTAGCACAGCACCATCTCGGCGGCCTCGACGCGCGTGAACTGGCCGTAGGCGGCCGGGTCGATGCCGAGCTCGGCGCGGACCTCGGTGTCGCGGGCGTTGCGCTCCTTCATCATCGAGGAGAACGCCAGGCTCAGCGTGCGCCAGCGGAACAGCCGGTTCGCGAGCCGCTGGCGCACGTTCATCTTCAGCGGCAGACCGGAGTTCGGCGCGGGGAAGTCCGGTGGCGTGTAGGACTTCCCGATCGGCACGGCCGAGGTGTAGAGGTAGCTGGGCACGAAGGTGTCGCTGAGCACGAACGGGATCTTCTCGGTGATGGCCAGCTCGTGCCCGAACTGGCACATGCAGTCGATGACCATCAGCGCCGGCTGGACCTTCGCCACGGCCTCTTCCAGCGCCCGGTACTTCGGCACCCGCTGCTCGGGCCGGTGGGTCTGCTCGATCACGGCGCGGTGGGCCTTGAACCGCGAGGACTGGGTGACCCGGCGGTAGACCTCGTCGGGCCAGGTCACCGACGACATCTCCGGCGTCACGTCTCCGAGGGAGAGGAACTCGATCGGTGACCCGACCTCGGCCGCTTCCACACCGGAGCGCGCCTTCTCGTCGGCGACGAACCACAGGTCCGGCACGCCCCGGCGCGACAGCTCCTCGACGAGCACCAGCAGCGGGTTGAGCAGGCCGGCCTCGGGGAGGCTGACGAACAGGATCGGCCCTTGGGTCGAGCTCATGGGAAACCTCTCGGCGTCGGGTGGGGGATCACGGCTCGTTCCGGGGTGCGTGGACGATTCCTTCCAGCTCCACGGAGAGGTCGGCTCGGCAGACGTCGACGTTGAGGTAGGCGACCTGGGCGTCGGGGGAGAAGTGCTCCTCGCAGATCCGCCGCACGGCCGGGATGTCCTCGCGGTGGCGGACGTAGACCTTGATGGTGTCGAGGTCGGCGAGCGTGTTGTGCTGCTCGATCCGGTAGTCCGCGGCGGTTTCCGAGCCGACGAGGTGGGCGATGTTCTCCAGCGCCAGCAGCGTCTGCTTCTCCACGTCACCGGCGAACAGCGTCTCGTGCCCGCGGATGCTGGAGGTGCCGGAGACGTAGAGCTGCCCGGCCGCCCTGTCCTCGGTGGCGCTGAGGTAGGTGGCGCGCGCGAACTTCGGCGGCCGGGGCCCGTACCGCTCGGGGTAGTTGTACGCCGAGACCTGCTTGGAGTTCTCGATCGGCGTCAGCGCGTTGGTGCGCGAGGCCAGCACGTAGAAGGAGATCCCGCCGCCCAGCGAGCCGATGCCGGTCGCGGCCGGGACCGAGGTGTCGCTGAAGTCGCGCGCCTCGAAAGCCTCGGCCCGGCCCAGGCAGAAGTCCCGGTAGACCTCCAGGCCGTCGGCGTTGTCGGCGTTGATGTCGTTGACGAAGTTCCACATCCGAGCGCATCTCTGGTAGCCGAGGGACTCCATCAGCTCCAGCATCGCGGTGTAGGCGGCGCGGGTGGCCTCGGCGTAGCGCTCGGACGGCGGGACTCGACCGGCGCAGAGCAGGTGCTCGCCGTCGTGGGCGTAGCCGATCCCGCCGGATTCCCCGGTTTCCACGGGCCGGTCGGTCGTCCACACCTCGGCGAAGCCCTCGGCGGTGCCGTGGGCCATGTGCAGGTCGAACCGCAGGTGCCCGGGCGAGATGTCGGGGTCGCCCGCGCCGGAGGTGTAGTTGATGACGCCGAGCACGCCGCTGAGCTCGTCGAGTTCGTCCAGCGGCACGAAAGCGGAAGCGGGCAGGGCGCTGATCTGCTGTGTCATGGGTGAAGTCGCTCCAGGGTCGAGGTCAGTTCGTGCCGCGCTCGACGGCCGCGATGATGCGCGACCGCAGCTCGGCGGGGCTGATGATCGAGTCCACCGAGCCCATCTCGACCGCGCGCTCGATGCTGTGGATCCGGTCGAACTCGGCGGCGACCTCGCCCAGCTTCTCCGCCCGCACCGCGGACCGGACGTCGGCGAGCTGGGCGGTGAGCGCGTCCCGCTCGGCGTCGTCGGCGTTCGCGAGCTGGTCCTGCAGCTTGGCGACGCGGGGATCGCCGGTGGTGCGGTCGCGCACGTCCCGGGCGAAGACCACGGCCGCTGCCGGGGCGCCGCCGATGACCGAGGCGTAGGAGCCTTCCACGGCCAGGACGGTCATGTTGGGGTTGAGCGCCTTGGAGAAGACGACGAACGCGCCGCCGTGGTAGCGGGAGATCACGCAGAACACGATGGGGCCGTCGAAGTTGACGATGGCGCGGCCGATCTCGGCGCCGTACTCCAGCTGCAGCTTGCGCATCGACTCCGGCGAGCCGTCGAACCCGGAGAGGTTCGCCAGCACCACCAGCGGACGGTTCCCGCTGGCCGCGTTGATGGCCCGGGCGGTCTTCTTCGACGACAGCGGGAACAGGGTGCCCGCGGTGTAGGCGTCGGGCCCGTCGGTGGGCAGGAATCCCCGTCGCGGCACAGAGCGGGACTCGATGCCCAGCAGGCACACCGGGTGGCCGCCGACGTGCGCGTCCTGCACGACGGCGGTGTCGGCGTCGGCCATCCCGGCCCAGCGCTCCAGCACCTCGTGGTCCTGGTCGGACACGGCGCGCATCACGGTGCGGATGTCGAAGGGCTTCTTGCGGTCGGGGTTGTGCTCGGGCGAGAAGATCTGGCCGACCCGGGTGAATTCGCTGCCGTCGATCTCGTGCGGGAAGTCGCAGATGTCGCGATCGACGGGGTCGCTGGTGCCCGCCGAGCGCGGTGCGGCCTCGCCGGGGGCGACGTAGGTGTGCTCGTAGTGCGCCATCAGGACGTCCCGGGCACCGGTGAGGTGCGGCGCCCAGTACTGGGCCTGCCCGTTCGGTCCCATCACGCGGTCGTAGCCGCCGATGCCGAAGTTGTCCTCGGCCGAAACACCACCGGAGAAGTCCAGCGATTGCTTGCCGGTGAGCACCATCGCCGAATCCGGCGTCATCACCAGGATCCCCTTGGTGTGCATCAACATCGTGGCCTCGGCGTTCCAATAGGGCTGAGCGCCCACGTTGATCCCGGCCACCACGACGTTGATCTCACCGCCGCCCTGGGTGAAGGTGATGATGCGCTTGAGGACCACCGAGATCCAGTCCATCGTCTCGGTGCCCGAGGTCATCGAGATCCTGGCCCCGGCCGACAGCGCGAACCACTCCAGCGGCACGCCCATCTCCTCGGCCAGGTCGATCGCGGCGACCACGCGCGCGCACTCCGGCTCGGCGAGCGCACCGAGCGAGCGGGTCGGATCACCCAGCAGCACAACGCGTTTCACGCCCTCGGGGTGCAGCGTCGTCGGCGTGCTGGCGACGCCGACGACGAGTCCCGCGTCGTTGCCGCCCTTCGGCCGCTCCACCGGTACCAGCGCGCCGTCGTGCAGGTCGTGCTCGACGAACGTCCCGTCGGCTCCGGCGAGCAGGCCGATCAGCTCGTAGGGGTAGGCGGTGCCGCGCCGCGCGGCCCGCAGCACCTTCTTCCGGTAGTCGTCGAGTGGCTGCTCCGGTTCGCCCGCGGCCACGTGCTCGCCGGAGATCGGGTCGCGGGTGAGGCGGGGGAGTTGCCGGGAGAACCACCGCTGCAGCACGTCGCGCGCCAGGTCCGCCACCTCGGGGAACCGCGTCCGGGCGGCTTCGACGAGGCGTTCCAGCAGGAGTTCTGCGCGTTCCCGCAGCGACTCGTCCGGCGGTGGCACGCCGAGGAACCGGGTCAGCAGCTCGGAAGCCAGCACGACGTCGTCGGGCATGCGCTGCAGCGCCAGGAACGTCCGGAAGACCGCGGCCTCCAGCTCCGGCGTGCGCACCAGATCGGTCACGCCGTGATGCGCGAGCACGCCGCTCAGCACGGCCTGGAAACCCGCGCTCGCACCGGATCGGTCGGGGTCGAGGCTCTGCAGGTAGCGGTGGAAGTGCTCGCGCGGGCTGTGCGGGCCGGCGGGGTCGGCTTCGTCGCGGGGCTTGTCGCGCGCGAGTTCGGCCAGGTCGGCGAACACGGCCAGCAGATCCAGCTCGCCCGAGCACGGGCGCGCGCCCAGCTCGGCCCGCGCGGTCAGGTAGTCGGTGAGCAGTCCGCGCCGGTCGTCGGCGTCGAACCCGAGCAGCAGGTCCCGCAGCTCGCGCAGGCCGCGCTCGACCCGCTGGGCCGCGGAGTCCGCCTCGGGTCGCGCGGGGAGGTCGATCTCGACGGGTTCGGCGGTCTTCTCGGTGGGTTCGGCGTCGTCGGCCAGCGGCTCCAGCCGCAGCAGCGGCGCGCCGGTCTCGACCTGGTTGCCCACGGCTGCGGGGCATTCGCGCACGCGGGCGCGGAACGGTGCGCGCAGCACCGTCTCCATCTTCATGCTCTCCAGCACCAGCACGGGCGCCCCGGCCTCGACCTCGTCGCCGACCGCCAGCGGAGTGGCCACCACCAGGGCCGGGGCGGGGGAGCGCACCACGCCGCCCTCGTCGCGGCTGATCCGGTGCGCCACCCCGTCGATCTCGACGAGGTGGTTGGGGCCGTGGGTGGCGGAGACGAACCGGAAACCGCGCCCGTTGACCCAGATCCGCCCGCTGTGGGCGTCGAACCGCTCGATCTCGACGTCGGCGGGCTGCGTCTCACCGCCGCCGCTGATGCCCACGCGGAAGCGCTGCGCTCCGATCCGGGATACGCTCACCCGGTAGCCCACGCCGCGCAGCTCCAGCGCCAGCGGTGCCCCGGCGTCGTGCCGGACCTGCGGATATCCGCCGCGCGCGGTCGCCAGCAGCCGCTCGCGGGCCTCGGCCTCGGCGTCGCCGTAGACGTCGATGGCGGCCGCCGCCAGGGCGATCGCCGAGTGCCGGTGGGTGACCAGGTCGCCTTCGGCACGGACGCGGTCGATCCAGCCGGTGTCGGCGGAGCCGTCGATGACCTCGGGGCGGTCGAGCAGGTCGAGCACGAAGCTCTTGTTGGTGGCGCCGCCCTCGATGACCACCGTCGTCTCGGCCATCGCACGGCGCAGCCGGGCCAGCGCCTGGTCGCGGTCGGCGCCGACGGCGATGATCTTGGCGATCATGGAGTCGAAGTCGGGCGGGATGGTGTCGCCCTCGCCGACGCCGGTGTCGACGCGGATGCCGGGGCCGGCGGGCAGCACGAGCCGTGCGATGCGGCCCGGTGCGGGAGCGAAGTCGCGGTCCGGGTCCTCGGCGTTGAGCCGCGCCTCCACGGCGTGCCCCACCTCTCCGGGCCGGGCACCTTCCAGCGGGCCGCCACCGGCTACGTGCAGCTGCAGCCGCACCAGGTCGGTTCCGGTGGTGGCCTCGGTGATCGGGTGCTCGACCTGCAGGCGGGTGTTGACTTCGAGGAACGCGAACAGCCGCTCGCCCGGGTGGTAGAGGAACTCGACGGTGCAGGCGCCGCGGTAGTCGACGGCGACGGCCAGCCGCTCGGCGGACTCCTTGAGCTCGCGGGCCTGCTCGGCGTTGAGCACCGGCGAGGCGGACTCCTCGATGATCTTCTGGTTGCGCCGCTGCACCGAGCAGTCCCGCACGCCCAGCGCCCAGGCGGTGCCCTGGCCGTCGGCGATGACCTGCACCTCGACGTGCCGGGCCCCGGTGACCAGGCGTTCCAGGAACACCGCGCCGGAACCGAAGGCCCGCTCGGCCTCCAACCGGGTGCGCTCGTAGGCCTCGGTCAGCTCGGCCTCGTCGTGGATCACGCGGATGCCGCGCCCGCCACCACCGGCGGTGGCCTTGAGCATCAGCGGGTAGCCGATGTCCTCGCCGACGCGCAGCGCCTCGTCCAGCGTGGCGACCTCGCTGCGGCTCCACGGCGCCACCGGCACTCCGACCTCCTCGGCGAGGAGCTTGGCGCCGATCTTGTCGCCGAGCCTGCGCATCGCCTCGGCGCTGGGGCCGACGAAGGTGACGCCGATGCGGTCGCAGAGCTCGGCGAACGCCGGGTCCTCGGCGACGAAACCCCAGCCCACCCACGCCGCGTCCGCGCCGGAATCGACAAGCGCGCGCTCCAGGACGGCGTGGTCGAGGTAGGGCCGGGCCGAGGCCGGGCCCAGCGGGATCGCCAGGTCGGCTTCGCGGACGAAGGTGGCGTCGCGGTCGGCGTCGGTGTGCAGCGCGACCGTCTCGACGCGTCTGCCGAGCTCGGAGGAGAGATCCCGGACTGCGTGGATGAGCCGCATCGCGGCCTCTCCGCGGTTGACGATGGCGACACGGCTGAACATCGGTCGAGCCTCCCGAGTACCCGCGTGCGGAAGGCGACGCCCGGGCACCGGAGCGCCGGTCGAGACCTGTCCACAATGGTCGATTGCTCCACGGGCGCACGGGCGTTCCGCATCGCCCGTGCCGGATCTGGCGCGAAGCACGTCAGCACCCTAAGTCCGGAACAACTAGGGAAATGCCGGATTCTCGCTGGAGATCAACACCGCCCCTGTGAACGCCGCCCGCCCGGGATGGCGTCCGCGCGTTGTGGATGCGCTCCGACGGTTCCGTGCGCTGCGCGAACGAGTCCCACGAGTCCTGTGTGGATTCCCAGTTCGGTGGTTCGTGAACGACAGCTGAAGAGACGCAAGGCTTGTCGTCGATGCGAATCCGCCGGTTGCGACGGGTGCTACGGTCCTGGAGCGGTAGCAACGCGGCTGTCGTTGTGGTTCGGCCGGTCACCCCGAGACGAGCCGGCCTGCGGAGCTTCACTCGCCGCACGCTGACGTCCCACCTCGCGCCGGATCGAGAGAGACCGGCCCGAGAACGCTGCGGCGGGCACGGTCACCGAAAGGACTCCCCGCCATGACTTTGACCGCAGGGCCTGCGGACATCACCCCCGAGCTGGACGATCAGCGGGTCACCGCCGTAAACCCGCTGATCTCACCCGCGCTGCTGCGCCACGAGCACCCGATGCCGTCGGACGTGGCCAAGACCGTCGCGCACGGCCGCGCCGCCACCGCCGACGTCCTGGCGGGCCGGGACGACCGCGTGCTGGTGGTGGTCGGCCCCTGCTCGGTCCACGACCCCGAGGTCGCCCTGGACTACGCCCGGAGGCTGGCGCGCAAGGCCGACGAGATCCGCGACGAGGTGCACGTCGTGATGCGCGTCTACTTCGAGAAGCCGCGCACCGCGCTGGGCTGGAAGGGCCTGATCAACGACCCGGACCTGGACGGCAGCTTCGCCGTCAACAAGGGCCTGCGCACCGCCCGCAAGCTGCTCCTGGACATCGGTGCCCTCGGCCTGCCGGTGGGTTGCGAGTTCCTCGACCCGATCCTGCCGCAGTTCGTCGCCGACGCGGTCAGCTGGGGCTCCATCGGCGCACGAACCGCCGCCAGCCAGGTGCACCGCCAGCTCTGCAGCGCCCTGTCGATGCCGGTCGGCATCAAGAACTCCACCGAAGGCGACGTGCAGGTCGCCGTCGACGCCACCCGCGCGGCCGCGGCGAGCCACGTGTTCACCGGAATCACCCCCGACGGCGTCGCGGCCCTGCTCACGACCACCGGCAACGACGACTGCCACGTCATCCTCCGCGGCAGCACCACCGGCCCCAACCACGACCCGGACGCGGTCGCCGACACCCTCGCCCGCCTGCGCAAAGCGGACCTGCCGGAACGCGTCCTGGTGGACTGCAGCCACGGCAACAGCGGCAAGGACCACCACCGCCAAGCCGAGGTCGCCACCGAGCTCGCGGATCGGATCGCCGACGGCGAACCCGGTCTCGTCGGCCTGATGCTGGAGAGCTTCCTGACCGAGGGCCGCCAGGACCTCGTCCTCGGCAGAGCCCACGACCTCACCTACGGCCAGAGCATCACCGACCCCTGCCTCAACTGGCCCACCACGGAATCCCTCCTCACGACCCTCGGCACAGCAGTCCGAACCCGCCGCGACCAGATCCGCCGCTGAACCGGTGCGGGAGGCGGTTCGCGGGGATAGCGTCGGGGTGTGAGCAGAGTCAACGACGTCGGCGGGCAGCAGGGGTTCGGTGCGGTCGACCCGGACGTGGACGAGGCCCCGGTCTTCCACGCGGACTGGGAGGCGCGCGTGTTCGCGCTGCAGCGGGTTCTGCTGGCGCGCGGTGCCTACAACCTCGACGAGTTCCGCGACGCGGTCGAGCGGATGCCGCCCCAGGACTACCTGACCTCCTCGTACTACGAGCGCTGGCTGGCAGGCATCGAAACGCTGCTGGCGGAGAAGGGGTTGCTGGACCGTGAGTGAACCGCGATTCGCCCCCGGCAGCCGGGTCCGCGCCGCGCCGGTCGACCCGCCGCACCACACCCGCGTCCCGAGGTACGTGCGGGGCCGCGTGGGTGAGGTCGTCGAGTGCCAGGGCGCGTACCCGCTTCCCGACGACCGGGCGCGGCAGCGACCCGACTCCCGCGTCGAACCGGTCTACACGGTCCGCTTCGCCGCCCGCGACCTGTGGGGCGACGGTGCGCACGACGTCACGGTCGACCTGTGGGAGTCCTACCTGACGGAGGAATCATGAGCGGTGATCACGCGAGCCTGCCCGTCGCGGCACGGGTGCGCAGGCTGGAGGAGCGGCTGATCGAAGCCGGTCTGACCAGCGACGCCGAACTGGACTCGGCGGTCGCGAACTTCCTCGACAACGCGTCCCCGACCAACGGTGCCCGCGTCGTGGCGCGCGCCTGGACCGACGACGGGTTCCGCGCTCGCCTGCTCGCCGACGCCAACTCCGCGCTGCACGAGCTCGGGCTGTCGATGGGAGGTGGGCTGCAGGACCAGCGGCTCAAGGTCGTCGAGAACACTCCCACCAGCCACAACGTCATCGTCTGCACCCTGTGCTCCTGCTACCCGCTGGCGCTGCTGGGGCCGTCGCCGAGCTGGTACAAGTACGAGGCCTACCGCTCGGGCGTGGTCCGCGATCCGCGAGGCGTCCTCGCCGAGTTCGGCCTGCACCTCGACCAGGACGTGAACATCACCGTCTGGGATTCGAGCGCCGAGACCCGCTACATGGTCCTCCCGCGCCGCCCCGACGGCACCGAGGACCGCGGCGAGGCGCAGCTCGCCGAGCTCGTCACCCGCGAAGGGCTGATCGGCACCGCCGCCGTGTGACGACCTGGGACCTCGGCGCCGCTGGTCCGCGGTTACAGTCGCCCGACGTCGTCGGTGTCCTGGGAGTGAGCAGTGCGAGCAGTCGTCTTCGATGCGATCGGTGCCGAGCCGGAGGTGCGCGAGGTTCCCGAGCCGACCGCCCCCGACGGCGGAGTCGTCGTCCGGGTGCACGCGACCGGCCTGTGCCGCAGCGACTGGCACGCCTGGGCGGGCCACGACGACATCGCCCTCCCGCACGTGCCCGGTCACGAGCTGGCCGGCGTGATCAGCGCCGTCGGCGCGGGCGTGGCGAACTTCGCGGTCGGTGACCGGGTGACGGTCCCGTTCGTCTGCGGCTGCGGTCGCTGCGAGTGGTGCGGCAGCGGCAACGCCCAGGTGTGCCCCGACCAGCAACAACCCGGCTTCACCACGTGGGGCTCGTTCGCCGAGGAAGTCGCCCTGCACGCCGCCGACACGAACCTCGTCGCCATCCCCGACGGCGTCGGGTTCGAGGCCGCGGCCGGACTCGGTTGCCGCTTCGCCACCGCCTACCGGGGCCTGGTCGGCCGCGCCCGGCTGGCCGAGGGGGAGTGGGTCGCGGTGATCGGTGCGGGAGGCGTCGGCCTGAGCGCGGTCATGATCGCCAAGGCGCTCGGCGCCCACGTCGTCGCCATCGACCGCAACCCGGGAGCCCTCGCGGTCGCCCGCGCCCTCGGCGCCGACCACACCGTCGAAGCCGGAACCGACACCCCCGCCGCCGTCCACGACCTCACCTCCGGCGGCGCCCACGTCGCCGTCGACGCGGTCGGCAGCGAGCGGACCAGCTCGGACGCGATCTTCAGCCTCCGCCGTCGAGGCCGCCACGTCCAGATCGGCCTCCTCCCACCGGTCGACGGCCACCCGCGCATCCCGATGTCCCGGGTCATCGCCTGGGAACTCGACCTCCTGGGCAGCCACGGCATGCCGGCCACCGACTACCCGGGCATGCTCGCGCTGATCGACCAGGGCCACCTCGCCCCGCAAGCCCTCATCGAACGCACCATCGGCCTCACCGAAGCAGCCACCCTGCTCCCCACCTTCGACCAAGCCGCGGTCGCAGGAATGACCATGATCAACCCCGCGCTGTGAGGGGTCATGGGTTGACCTGGTCCGTCGGCGTTGGGCTGCTGCGGGAGATGTGGGTGGCGATGAGGGGGAAGAGGAGGACCGTCACCGCTCCTGCGCAGACCATGACCGAGGCTGTTGTGCCGGTGATGAGCCGGGAGGACGCGGCGATCTGGGTGACCGCGACGATGATCGGCAGGCCGGTGGCCGCGTAGAGGCCGAGCGCCATCTGGTCGCGGGTGCCGGTGATGCCGGATCGGGTCGTGGTCCACGCTTCGCGCAGGAACACCGGCAGGCCGCGCACGAGCAGGATCACCGCGATGAACCCGAGCAGCAGCGGCCACTGCGAAGCGACCGCGGCGATGTCGATGGCCATCCCGCTCGTCACGAAGAACACCGGGATGAGCAGGCTGAACCCGACGATCTCGATCTTGTGCGAGATCTCCTCCGCGTGACGCTGGGCGACCGCCTGCAGCACCGCGTTCGACAGCAGACCGGCGGAGAACGCGCCCAGAGCGACGTCGAGTTCGAGCACGGCCGTCAGCAGCATCAACGTCACCAGCACGAGAACGGTGATGCGCAACGTGGTCTGCATCGTCGTGTTCGAGGCACCCATGACGGCTCGGCCCAGCAGCGGCAACCTGCGCAGGATGCGGGCGGGGAGCGCGACCACGATCACCGCCGCCGCGGCGAACGCGAGCAGCACGACGGCGGCCTGCCACGTCCCGCGCGTGGACAGCAGCACCGACATCGCCACGATGGGCAGCAGCTCGCCGTAGGCGCCGTGGGTCATGATCGCCCGCCCCAGCGGAGTGCCCATCCCGCCGGAGTCCTTCAAGATCGGAAGCAGCGTGCCCAGCGCCGTCGACGTCGAGGCGATCGCGATGACGACCGCCACCTGCACCTGACCGCCGGTCAGCAGCAGTCCCGCAGCGACGCCGAGAACGGCGCACACCAGCCAGGTCAGCGCCGCGTGCCTGCCCTGGGCCCCGTGCATGTCCGCGACCCGGACCTCGAACCCCGCCAGCAGGAACAACAACCCCAGCCCGAGCTCGCGCAGGAACCCCACAGCGTCGGTCTCGCTCGCCAACCCGAGCGCGTGCGGCCCGATCAGAGCCCCGAACACCAGCAGCCACACCACATCCGGCACCACCCGCCGGGTGACGAGCGCGAACACCGGCCCCAACGCCGCGGCCAGCGCGATCCACCACACCGACAGGAGATCAGCCACCAGCCCGTGCTCAGCACCCATGTTGACCAACGCTAACCGCACCCGGACCGGAACGCCGGGTCGACGAGCCGAGGACGTCCAGCGAGCGGCGGCGCGTGGAGCGTCGCGCGGTCGTTCCGGGGCTGTGACGACCGGGTGAGAACGCGCCGCACCGCCCGGAAAACGGTTGCGCCAACCGGGCGAAAAGTTCCGGAACCGGGTCGTCGTCCCCGTCGTCCCACTACGGTTCGTTCTGCTCGACGGTGGCTCCGGGTGATCTCGCTCGTCACAGTGCCGTCGCGCACCAGGTGGGGAGGCAGGTTGGCTGAGACGACGACCGGCGATCGGCCGATGCCCGCCGTGCTGGCGCTGGCCGAGTTGGGCGAGCTGTTCAGCTCCGGGGACGGCGCGAGCCACCTCATCGAGGCCCGGCCCGGCTGGTCGGCGAAGCTCTACGACGAACCCGGTGACCGCGCCGAAGCCGACCGCCTCGACGAACTCGTCGCCTTGCCCGCAGCCCTTCCGGCGGAGGACGTCGCGACGCTGCGCCGCCACACCTGCTGGCCGGTCGCGCGCATCACGACTCCCGAGAACCCGGCTCGCGGGTGCGTGATCCCGGAGATCCCCGAACCACTCGCACCGCTCCGGGGCGTGCGCGCGACGCGGGCCCAACGCCTGGGCGCGTGCCGGGAACTCGTGGCAGTGGCCGAGGTCCTCGAACGCCACCACCTGGTCCACCCGGACTGGTCGGAGGACACCGCTCGTTGGGGTCGGGACGCCTCGGTGCTCGTCCTCGACGTCGACAGGTGCGCGCGCGGCGCGGTGCCGAACGCGCGCCGGGACGGCTGGGACGACCCGCTCGCCCCGGCCGCGACGGACGCCGACAACGCCACCGACCGCTTCCGCGTGGCTCTGCTCGTCGCGCGCGTCCTCACCGGGAGCACCGAAAGGGCCGCTGTCGCCCACGACCTGGCCGACTCCGACGGCTTCGGCAATCGGGGGCTCCGCGAAATCCTGCTCGACGCGCTGCTCAGCACCGACCGCGAGCAGCGGCCTTCGATGGTGGAGCTCAGCTCGGTCCTGGCGGGCGAGGTCTACGCCGGACGCGGCTCGTTCACCGCGCGCGGTCCGCTGCCCGCCCGCGCCGCGGCCGCCGCGAGCACGCCGAGTCCCGGCGCCGAACCGATCTCCGTCGAATACCTGGATTGACCACGATGCGCTGGAAGCGGTGGGACCGATGAAGTGCCACTACTGCGGTGTCGACCACGCCGACGAACTCGTGCGGTGCCCGGAGTGCGGCCGGGACCGGGTCCCGGCCAACTCGGAGACGGTGCCGCCGACCCGGGTCGTGCCGGGAACGGGGTTCAACCGCGACGCGACGCGCTACCTGTGCGCGGCGTTGCAGATGAACGCGAGCCTGAACCACCAGGCGCACAAGAAGATCCTCAAAGCGCACTACCGCACGATCGCGTCCTCGCCCGGGGTCGATCTCGTCACCGTCCTCAAGTACGGGGCGGCCGCGCGGTCCAGGCAGATGATCCGGGACGTGGTTCTGGTGGCGCTGCTGGTGATCGGTCTCGTGCTCCTCGCGAGTCCCGAATCCGAGTGGGTGCTGCTGGCGTTGTTCGCCGGATGGGCCGTGCTGCTGGTCGAAACGCTGTCCACCCAGTACGGAGTTCTGGCCAAGCGCCTGCGGCGCGACGTGTTCGACCCCGCGCACGCGCCCGCACCCGGCAGCGGTGCGATCCGGGCCCGGCTGGACGCCATCGAGCTCCAGAACCGGGGGAACGTCACGGTTTCCGCGCAGTACGGCCCGTTCTCCGGTTACGGCGACTCGTTCGGGAACTGGTCGTTCACCCTGAACGTGGCGAAACCGGCCGAGGGCTGCGCCGACGTCATCGACTTCACGACGGGCGAGCTGCGGGACCACATCGCCGACGCCGTCCGCGAGATCGGGCTGCCGGGACTGGTGGTCGAGGACCGGGTCTTCGTCAGCGGCCTGGACCTGCTGCACGGCCTCGATCCGGCGGTCAAGCGCGCCGTGCTGCCGAACGAGCTCGCCGCCCCGGCGGCTCGGGTCGACGAGGACGTGATCGCCCGGATGCGCGAGGACGCCACCAGCAGGGCGCGCCCGTACCTGGTGATCCGCGTGGGCGGGTGGAGCGGTGATCTCGTGGTGACGCTGTTCCTGCGGTTCTCGCTGCTGCCGCGCGGGGATCAGCTGCACGTCGAGGCGAACTACTCCTTGCTGCGGCCGATCCACGATCGCTACCAGCAGGTGGACCGCCTGCTGGACGCGCCCACGCCGCTGCAGCTCGCCAGGGCGACCCGTTCGTGCCTGCTGCGGTTCGTGCCGGTCACCTTCGGGGCGGTGACGCGGTTGTCCTCGGTCGTGCTCGCACCGCTGGAGGACGTGCTCGGGCGGATGCGGGAGGCCCGTGCCATCAAGCACGGCCGCAGCTTCAACTACGGCGCTGAGATCTGCCTGCGCGAGCTGGCCGCCGAGAAGTGGTACCACCGCTACTTCCAGGCCCTGGACAAGGAGATGTACTCCAAGGTCGTCGAGCGGCGCGTGGTCGACGCGCTGGAGGAGTTCCTGGACGAGCACGACATCGACACCCGGGACCTGCGGGAACGGCAGACCACCATCCTCAACAACGGTGTCTACGTGTCCGGGCAGGGCAGTCTGACCGCGGGAAGTCTCGCCGTGGGCACCAATCCGATCGCGAAGGTCGTGTCGCGAGCGGGAAGCACCTTCACCCGGCCCCGTTCGGCGCCGGCGGGCAGAGGGAAGTGATCGCATGGCGGAGAACCACGGGATCAACATCAGCGGATCGGGTCAGCTCAACGCCGACGCGGTGGCCGCGGGGCCGCACGCGCGGGCCGTCTCCTACGGCAACTCCCGCGAGCTGCGGGAGTTGCGGGAGCAGATCCAGCAGCTGCGGGCGGAACTGCGGCGCGCCGTCGACGACGGCGAACTCGATGACGGCGAACTCGCTGGCGGTGCTGTGCGCGAGGCCGACGAGCTGGTCGCTGCTGCGGAGGAGGACACGCCCGACAGGGGCAGGATCTCGCGGCTGCTGGCCGGGATCTCGTCCTCGGCCGGACACGTCGGTGAGCTGGCGACCGCGGTGACGAACGTCGAGGGTGCCGTGAGCGCCTTCTTCGGCTGATCGGGGAGGGCGCGTCGGGATGGCACAACCGCAGGAAGGCGACCTCGTCGGCGGGCGCTACCGACTGCTGCGCGCGTCCGGAGCTCGATGGCGAGCCCGCGACGAGGACAGCGGCGAGCAGGTGAGCCTGGAACGGACCCGGGTGTCCTCGGCGCAGGACGCCGCCGACCGGGTCGCCGCGTTCGACCGGCGGCGCACCGAGCACGCCCGCCGGCGGGCCGCCGCGCAGCGCTCCAGCGCGAACCTCGTCCTCGCCGACGAGCTGGTCGCCGACCAGGACGTGCTGTGGTCGGTGACCCGCCTGGTGGAGGGCCGCACCCTCGAAGAGGACGTCGCCGCGTACGGGCCGGTGCCCGAGACGACCGCGACACCGATCGCCGAGGACCTGCTGCGCGCGCTGGCGGTCGCGCACCGCGAGGGCATCGCGCACGGGGGAGTGTCACCGCAGGTCGTCCGGCTGACCGGCAGCGGCGAGGCCGTGCTCACCGGCTTCGACACGCCCCTCGGCGATCCGGCCTACCGCGCGCCTGAGCACGACGAGGAAGCGCCGACCGCGGCCGGGGACGTGCACGCGCTGGGCACGACCCTCCAGCACGCGCTCACGGGCAGGCAGCCGGGCCAGGCCGATGACGCTCCCGCGGGCGAGCTCGGCAGGTTGATCGCGCGGATGCGCGGAGCCGATCCGGCGCGCCGTCCCAGCGCGGCCGAGGCGCTGCGGTTGCTGCAGGCGCCCGCCGCCGAACCTCCCGCGACGATCGCGGAACCGACCGAGACGACCCCGTACCGGGTTCTGCCGGTGGTCGGGGTGCTGGTGGCGATCGGGCTGCTGCTGGTGTCGATCATCGGTATCAGCCAGGTCGACACCTCCGACGACTCGACGTCGGATTCCGACGAGGCCTCCACGACCACCTCGTCCTACGACAGCACCTCGTCCTACGACTGGGACGAGAGCGACAGCTACGAGTACGACAGCACCGAGACCACGACCTCGACGACCGACTCGACCGAGGAGGCGTTCGAGGACGTCGAGGAGGGCAGCTGCCTGCCCGTCTACCAGGACGGCGAGGGCGAGTGGAACACCTCGACGCCGCCGGACGCCGTGCCCTGCAACGACAAGACCGCCGGCGTCTTCAAGGTGATCAGCACGTCGCTGGACAGCTCGGAGTGCACCAGCGGCTCCTCGGACTACGTCCCGTGGAGCTACACCGGAGATTCCGGGTACACCACGACGCTGTGCCTGGACCGGGTGTGGGTGCCGAGGTACTGCGTGCTGGCCGAGACCACGCCGGACGGCGGCGTGCAGATCGGGACGACCACCGCCGTCGACTGCGACGAGACCGAGCTGCCCGGCCACTACAACACGGTCCTGGTCGTCTCCAGCGTCAAGAACGACCCCAACGCGTCGTGCGCGAGCAGCTCGTCCGACACCACCCGCTACTTCTCCCTGCCGGCCGACGAGGGCGCATCGCTGGTGTGCCTGACCTTCCCGGCCTGAATCGTCAGGTCGTTCCCTTCCCTGTTCACGGCCGGTTCGCGAACCGCGGTTGGCGATCTCTCATCGATCCATCAACCCAGGGATCTAGAGTAATGGGGAGATGGGTGATCGAGTTCCGCGTTGATGCCGGCTCCGGCGTGCCGCCGTTTCGGCAGCTCGTCGACCAGGTTGAACACGCGGTTCGCCTCGGTGAGCTGTCCGCGGGTGACCGTCTGCCCACGGTCAAGCACGTCGCGGCTAGTTTGGTCATCAACCCGAACACCGTGCTCAAGGCGTATCGAGAGCTCGAACATCGAGGGCCCGCGAAGGGGCGTCCTGGTCAGGGGACGTTCGTCGAGCAGGGCCGGATCGGCCCGGGTCGAGAAGCAGGAACTGCTGCGCGAGGAATTGCAGCAGTGGCTCGACCGGGCCTACGGGGCCGGAATGGACACCGGCGGGATCGCCGCGCTCGTCGCGACGGCCCTGCACGACGGTGCAGTGCAACGCGATTCGTGAAGTCTGGGGGCCTGCACTGGCGGCGGGAACGCTACGACAGGCACGCTGCCGCTGTTCGGCGAGCCGGGTGAACCCTGAGGCTCTGAGTCGAGTCGCCTACTTCGACCAAGAGCACTGCGACGAGGGGCTCGCCGATCGAGCTCAACGCGGTCGTGCCGATCAGGCGCGACGACCTCTACGCGGCACCGATCGCGTTCCACGCGGGCGGTCAGGCTCCCGGTGACTGGCGTTACGTGGGGATCGGGTGGCCCGGACTGCTCGATCTTGTACTACCAGTCATCGGACCGGTTCCGGCTCTTCCAGTTCATCGAGGCGGGAATCCTGTTGGGACGGACCGCAGCCTTCCTTCCTCGCAACCACCTGGTGGTGGCCGCGCACCCGATTCAGCTGAGTCGAGCCGTGCAGTGGGCGCGGCCGAGGAATTCCACGCCCACTGCACGTGCCGCGCTGCGCTCGGCATCGATTTCGTGCCGAGGTGCTGCGCTCCCTGGCATCGCTCAGGCGGGGTGGCCTCCGCGGTGCCTGCGATCCCAGATCTCGGCCGAGGTCGTGGTCGGGTCGCTGGCGAGGGATGGGGGAGTGTCCCAGATTCGGGCGGACCAGTCGTCGGCCTGGTATCGCGGCCAGCCGGGGTCGCCGGTGACGGCGAACGAGATCCAGGCGCGGCGCATCGCCGTCGACAGCACCTCGAACTCGTCGGGACCGGCTGGGAACGGCTCGTCGAGCAGGGGGCCTCCGGGCGTGGGGATGCCGAACACGAACGGGACCTCCAACCCGTGGTAGGCGCCCAGAGGGCTTGCGGACCAGGCGAATTCGTAGAGGAACGTGCGCCCGCCGCTCTCGGCGTGGGCGCGGGCGCTCCAGCGTGACGGCAACCGGAACATGCCGTCGGTCGCCAGTGCTGACGACACGTCACCGTCGCTGATATCGGGTCGATCATCGCGATAGTCCTGCACCGCGGCGGCATCGAGACCGTAGTTGTGGGCGTCCTGGACCGGGTTCGCCTCAGACCGGTCGAGCGCGGCGGTCCAGATGTTCGCCTCGTCCCGAGTGGCCCCGCAGATCAGATCGATCGCCCGCCCGGAACCGGTGCTGCGCATCGCTTCCCAGGGCCGTTCGTCGAGCAACGCGCCGTCGAGAATCACCGCGTAGGGACTGTGCGGGTGGCTCCACGCGCTGGGGTCCTCCTGCATCCTCGTCACCGGCGTCCACTGAGCGGCGTGGATGGCCTCCGCGGGCAACGACGCCAACGCCTCGGCCGTCTGCGGCACGCCGAGCTCATCGGTGATCATCGCCGAGACCGTGCGTCCCTCGTCGTGCGGGACGAACAGGCCGCCGGGGCTCTGCGCGATCGCGCGTTGGAACAGCCCTTCGGTTCCCCGGCCCGCCACCAGCGCGATGAGCGAGGTCGCGCCCGCAGAATGGCCGAACACCGTCACGCGGTCCGGATCGCCACCGAAACGGAAGATGTTGTCGCGCACCCACCGCAGCGCGGCGAGCTGATCGAGCACGCCGCGATTGCACGGGGCGTCGGCAACCCACCCGAAGCCCTCGTAACCGACCCGGTAGTTGACCGACACGAACACCACGCCGGCCTGGGCGAACGAGGTTCCGTCGAACGCGGGCGAGGCCGCTGACCCGGCGTAGAAACCACCCCCATGCAACCACACCATCACGGGCAGATCTCCGCCTCCGGTCTGCGGGGTCCAGACGTTGACCGTGAGGCAGTCTGGATCAGCAACGGGCATCGGAATCGCCGGATGCGCGGGTTGCGGAACCCACGCACCGAACTCCCGGGCTTCCCGGACCCCGTCCCACCTGGGTGCCGGGGTCGGGGCCTGGAACCGCCGCGGCCCGAGCAACGGGCCCGCGTAAGGGACCCCGCGGAACGCCGTCACCCCCGCTGCCGACACCCCGCGAACCGCGCCGGATTCCGTTGAGACGACCTCACTCATGTTCTCCCCACCACCTGAGCTGCCGGGTTCACTCGTCGGCTGTGATCTTCATCGTTGCCGGCACCCAGAACAACCCGAACGGGCCCCGGAGGCGCACGGGTCGAGGACGGTCACTGTTCGTCCTGGTGCTGGTCGGTTCGGGTCGCTGCTCGGGGATCGACCCAGACCAGGTGCTCGGTGAAGGCGTCACCGGAGCGGAACGCGACCAATGCTCGTTCCGGTGTCTCCAGGCTCATTCGGAGACCGCCGTCGACGTCCACGACTTCGGCTCGGTCGTCGAAGGCGATTCCCCAGGCGATGATCTCGGCGTCGACACGGTCGCCGTACTCCTGCACGATCGCGAACACCTTCGGTGCGAAGTCCGCGACCAGGCCCTCGATCAGTTCGGTGAACCGGGCGCGGCTGCATATGGGGCTGAGTCCGGATTCGTCCGGTGAACCGTCGATCGCGCTGGTCATGGGCCCTCCGAGGAATGTTGATCTCATCGAGACGAGCCAGTCGCGCATCGCCCTGCTCGTCAACGGCGGCGGCAGCAGCTCGCCCGGTGACCTGGTGCTGCTCGCCGACAAGCTCGGCTTCGACGACGAGGGCTACAAGGAATCCCTCCGCGAACTCCGCCGCGACAACCACAAACGAGGCTTCTGGACCACAGGCCACAACCGCGCCTACTCCGAGGACCTGCGGCTGCTGGTGGACCTGGAAAAGCACGCCGACCAGATCCGCGCAGCGCACGTCGAGGTGATCCCGGGCCTGCTGCAGTGCGAAGCGTATGTCCGAGCCCAGCACGTGGAGAGGTCCGGAGCCGGTGATTTGTCGCTGGACGAACGGGTCGAGGCGCGATTGGCGAGGCAGGAAATCCTCGGCGACTCCGAGCCGCCGGTCGTTCAGTACGTCATCTCGGAGTCGTGCGTGCGACGCACCTGCGGGGATGCCGAGGTCATGCGGGAGCAGATCGATTTCCTGATCAAGCTCTCGAAGCGGCCGAACGTCATGCTGCAAGTCATGCCCTTTGACCAGCCGGTCGGTCGTCGTGTGCCCATCGAGAGCCCGTACACGCTGATCCACGTCCCCTCGCCGGGCGCGGCAGGTCCGTTGGAGCTGGTCTACGTCGAGGGTGAAGGCGAGATCAGGTACCTCGACGACAAGAAGGCGCTCGCTGCGCACGAAGCAGCTTGGGCCCGTGTCTCGAACGCCGCGCTACGGTTTGAAGAAACTCGAAGGTTCCTGAAGTCGGTATCGCAAGACTTCAGGAAGTGAGCGCACGAGGGAACCGAGGACGATGACGACGCTGCCCACTTTTGCTCAGGATGACTTCCACAAGGCCACAGCCAGTCATGCGGACAAGGAGTGCGTCCGCGTCGCTCGCCGGGATGGCTGGGTCGAGTTACGCGACGACAAGAAGTCCTTCGGTGCCACCGACGACCTGCGGATTCGCTTCACCGAGGAGCAGTTCGACGCCTTCCTCGTCGGCGTGCGCTCCGGGAACGTCGGTGGCTTGTGCCTGGCGATGACGGCCCGCTCCGACGGGACCTACACCCTCCGCAGCACCATTACGCCGACCCCAGGTCCGGAGCTCGAATTCACCGAAGCCGAGGTCGCTGCCTTCCTCGACGGCGTCGCCCGAGGCGAGTTCGACCGAGACGTCATGTCGCAACTGATGTCCGCGTAGAGACAAACCGGCACGGGACGGCCCGGCGTCGTCGGCCGGGACGTCCCGCGGGGTGTGGGGTCAGCAGTCGGAGTTGGTTTGGGTGGCCTTGCTGATCTTGTAGGGAAGGTCTTCGTAGGCGCCGCTGGAGGACGGGTCTTGGCCCTGGTAGACGAGTTCGAGGTTGCAGGGGTCGATGGTCATGGTCTGGTCGTTGGTGCTGCGGATCAGTTCGCCGTGGCTGATGTCGGCCGTCCAGGCGTTGCCGTCGTCGAAGGTGACGTTGTTGCTGCGGGCGAACGGGTTCTCCTCGGTGTCGGCCAGCGGTTTCCACTCGCCGTCGAGGCCCTCGGCGGTGAACGACCGGTACCAGCGGCGGTTGTCGGAGCCGATGGCCTCCCACATCAGCAGGTAGGTGTTGGTGTCGCGGACGCGGTAGACGGCGCCGCCCTCGAAGAGGTTGTTGGCCGTGTCCTCCAAGACGATCTGGGTGTTGCCGAAACCGTTCGGGAAGTTCTGCAAGGTCGTTTCGGAGCGGTAGACGTGGCCGTTGTCGTCGGCTGAGAACAGGTAGCAGTTGGTGTCGTCGCAGGTGACGAAGAAGTCCAGCCAGAAACCGTCGCCGATGTTGTCCTGGACGACCTGGGGGACGGAGTCCATGAAGTTCCTGGGCGCGGACCAGCTGGTCGGATCGTCGGGGTTCTTGGTGGTCGAGTACGACGGCAAACCGGTCTGGTAGACGAGGTACCACTCGTCGGTGGGCGCGAAGTAGAAGGCGTGGGGCGCCGCGCGGTAGCCGGGGCCGATCGCCGACGCGGTTTCCAGATCGACCTGCGGCGCGGTCGAGGCCTGGGACCAGTCGCGGAAGCTCGTGTGGGCCAGGCCCCAGTCGCCGTTGTCGACCCTGGTGAAGAACACGTGCCAGGTGCCGTCCTGATCCTGGACAACGGACGGGTCCTTGGCGGAGGCGGAGTTGAGGTCCTCCGCCGGCGAGATCACGGGCCCGGTGGAGGACCACTCGAAACTGCTCGGCAACTGCGATGTCTCGGGCGCCGCTGATGCCGGACCGGCGAGCAGCACCGAGCCCAGCGCGGCGACGGTCATCACGACGACGGGACGAGAGCGCTGACGACGTGCATGAACATGCATGGCAAGACTCCCTCGTGATTCGGCTGGAGGGCCAACCTGGGAGTTGGCCCTCCAGCCGGGAAAACGGGTGATGCGCAGGGGCTGTCGGGCTACGCGCCCGCGCTGTTCAGGGCTTCGAGCACGGCGCCGTAGGCTTCCTTCTTCTGGTAGTTCCCGTCGAACAGCAGCGGGGTTTCCTCGGCGCGCCAGGAGTACGCGTCGGTGATGCCCCAAACCGTGATTCCCTTGCAGCGTTCCACCGCCAAGCAGGCTTCGGTGACCGTGCGGTACGCGTCGGCCTGCGCGGTGCCCGAGCCACCGACGTCCAGCTCCGTGACGTGCACGTCGACCCCGAGGTCGGCGAAGCGCTGGAGGTTCTGCTGGTAGGTGCTCAGATCGGTGTCGGTGCTGAGGTGGGTTTGGAAGCCGACGCAGTCGATCGGCACCCCGCGAGCCTTGAAATCGGCGACCATGTCGTAGACGCCGTTGCTCTTCGCGTTGATGCCGTCGGTGTTGTAGTCGTTGTAGCAGAGCTGGGCGTTCGGGTCGGCGGCGTCGGCGGTGCGGAACGCCTCCTCGATGTAGCCGTCGCCGAGCTGCTGCTGGAAGTGGGAGTCGTCGCGGCGAGTGCCGTCCTCGTCGAACGCCTCGTTCACCACGTCCCAGGACGCGATCTGGCCCTGGTAGTGGCCGGCGACCCCGTTGATGTGATCGATCATCGCCTGGTTCAGCGCGTCCCCGGTGAGCTGTTGAACCCACGGCGCGAGCTGCGAGTGCCACACCAGCGTGTGACCGCGCACCTGCATTCCCTGGCTCTCGGCGTGACCGACGACCTGGTCACCGCCGCTGAAGTCGAACTGGCCCTGTGCCGGTTCGGTGGTCTCCCACTTCATGTTGTTCTCGGCGACGACGCTGTTGAACTCCTGGTTCAGCGTGTCGACGTACGGCTGCTCGCCGAAATAACCGGGTTCGATCGCGGTTCCGAAGTACCGCCCGCTCTGGGCGGCCGAATCGCCCAGCGTCTCGGCGGCGTGGGCCGTACCGGTGAAGAGCCCGACGCCGCTGGTGGCGAGAACACCGGATGCCAACAGCGCCAACGCCGTCCGACTTCGGGGTCGTCGAACGCTCGAACTGTGCTTCACGAGAACTCCTTCTCTTGTTTTTCAGGGGAAATCTCTGCGGCGCTCACGGCGCGCGGAACATGCGGAATCGCTTGCGGGTGTCACCGCACTGCGTGAAAGCCGTTGCTGCGGAACGCGGAGTCAGCGTTCGTGACGGCCCGAGTCATCTCGTGGCGCGGTCGCCGAATCGGCAGCCAGTGAAGAACTGCCCATCGGTCTTCATCGCCGCGGCGGCACTCGCGGTCAGAACACTCCGGCGGGTGTGGGCACGACTGGGCCAGAACATGAGAACACCATCCCGGTGAAGCAAGGAAATGCCTGCTGACAAGGGGAGACCGCGCACAGCGACGCCCTGAACGGGGCGTTCGCGTGGTCGGACAGTGTTCGGGCCGTGTTGGTTTCGCATGTTACGGCCCCGCGTCCCGTTGTCAACGGCTCGTGACGCGGATCCGCCGCATGGGCGCGTTCTCGCTGCTCCGATCGTTGCTGGTTCCGGTGGTTGACCTGAAATTTCGAAACTTTCTGCCGCGAAACGGCTGAAGTTTCCGCTTCACCAGCTGTTCCTGTTGACTCCGGCGCACTTCCGTGGGTTACTATCCTGAAAGTTTATAGATAGTTCCGAAAATTTCGGGCTCGTGTTGCTCGGCAATGTGCCTTCCGCTTCGACGATGAAGAGGGGAGTTTCCGTGCCCATCCGCGCTGGTGCACGATGCTTTTCGCAGAACCTCTCGCCTCCGACGGGTGGCGTCGACCACTGCCGAAAGTCGGCGCACCCCGGGTCTCGCCCGGACTGAGCCCGAGCGGGTTCAGGGGTGCCGCAAACGGGAGCAACCTCGCGCAGGTCTCGCACGTCCTGTTAGTGGATGCGCCGCGTTTGCCCTGGCTGCGAACGTGGTTCAGCCCGACGAGGGGAACGGTGCGGGATGACCGAAGTCGAACGCGTGAGGGCCTTGATCGACCGCCTGCCGGGCAAGGTCGGCATGGTGATGGCTCCGTTCTACCTCCTGGTGTTCGGGTTCAGGGAGCTCTTCCTCGTCGCCCGCTTGCGGCGGCGTGGCCTGATCGCGGAAGGCACTGTGGTGGACAACGTCCGCACCGGCGACTCGGCGTACGGGCCGGACCTGTCTCCGGTGATCGCCTTCACCGACCACGCGGGCAATCTCGTCGAGTTCACGCCGGTAGCGCGAGGAAACGGCCTGGAACTGGCCACCGGCAGCGCCGTCGAGGTGATCTACCTGCCCGAAGCGTCTCCGGACGCGCGGGTCAACACCGCCGCGCACCTCCTCGTTCCGGGGCTGTTGGCGGTCGTGGCCGGAGGGTTGGTCCTCGCGCTGGTCCTGACACTCATCCTCGCGTTCACGCCAGGCACCTACTCGGTGGGAACCGCGGTCGGCCGATGGCTGATGCCCGCAATCCTCCTGGTCGGCGGTGGCGGCATGTTCGCTGCGGGAATCCAGGAATGTCGTGCGGTCAACCGGGTTCGCCGCCGAGGTCTGCGAACGCGGGGACGTGTGATCGACGGCGTGACCTCGGACAAACGCACCTACTACGTCGTCGGCTTCACCGATCATCGCGGTCAACCGGTCGAGTTCACCCGTCCGGCCAGCACCCGCCGGCTGGCCCGCACGGGCCGAGCGGTCACCGTGATGTACCTACCCGACCAGCCGACCGAGGCGCGAGTGGCTTCGCGTGCTTGGTGGGTACCCGCGACAGCCCTGCTCCTGGGAGGGACCGCCATGATCATCACCGCGGTGGGTGTTGTCGTCTCCGCGATCAGCAACCCCGGCGGGATGTGACATGGCCGGGCAGAAGCGCGAGAAGAACGCGATGCAGCGAGTTCCCGGCAAAGCAGGCCTGGTCGTCGGCGGTGGCGCCGTCCTGGGCTGGGGGAGCGGTCAGATCGCCGCCGCGTGGCGGCTGCGGCGGAGCGGTCAGATCGCCGAGGGCACCGTCGTGCGCAACGTGCGCCTCGACGATTCGGAGTACGGGCCCAGGTGGGCCCCGGTCATCGCTTTCACCGACATCGCGGGCAACCGAGTCGAGTTCACGCCGCTGGCGCACGGCCCGGGCAAGGGAATGACCACGGGCAGGACGGTCGAGGTGATCTACCACCCGGACGCGCCCCGAGAAGCGCAGGTCAACAGCTTCTCCCACCTGCTGCTGCCCGGTCTGGTCGCCTGCATCGGCGGCGTGGGGTTCCTGATGTTCGTCGCCTACCTGCTGCTCCGGTGAGGCTCAGGCCAGCCCGAGCTGCTCGTTCGCGATGAGTCGGTAGGTGGGCTCCTTGAGCTGCGGATTGCGATGCCCGACGGCCTGGGCCAGGTCGCGGAACACCCGCTCGAACCGCTCGCCGCGCCGGGACGCCGAGGCTCCGACCGTGCGGTAGAGATCGCGGTCCACCGCCTCCCACGCCTGCACGACGAGCTCGCGCCCGATCCCGCCGAGCAGGTTGTCGGTGGCGGCCGAGAACGTCTCGGTGCCCGCGACGTTGGCGCGCGCCGCATCCATCCAGCGGTCGAGCGCGTGGAACAGCGCCGACTCGGCGACCTGGAGCTTGACGAGCGCGCTGCCGTACCAGCGCAGGAAATCTGGGTCCTCGGTGCGCGGCGCGAAAGGCGGTAAGGGCGCCTTGCGCGTGCGCATGACGTTCTCGTACTCGTCGAGGGCGTTGTAGCCGCCACCGATGGTGAGCGCGGCGACGCCGATGCCGAACGATGACATGTGACGCCCCGAGTACATGGGGTTGCCGTAAGCCAGCGAGCCCGGGCTGTGCCCGTCAAAGCCGTAATCGGCCAGGTTCACGTCCTCGACCATGAACCGCTCCGGGAGGAACGCGTCGTCGAACACGATGCTGTGCGAGCCGGAACCGTTGAGCCCCAGCATGTTTCCCCAATCGTCGAGACGCCGATACGCGTCCTTCGGCGCGACGTACAGACCGAGCCGCGGACTCCCGTCAGCGTTCGTGCCGGGCAGCACGCACTGCCCGATGAAGTGCGTGGAGTAGGGGATGCCCGAGCAGTAGTTGACCGTCCCGTCGAGCGTCCACCCACCATCAACCGGAGTCGCCCGCGTCGTCGGCGCGTACATAGAGGCAGCGATCAACCGCCCCTCGTCGTAAACCTCGTCGTGGATCTCCCGCGGAAACCAGTTCCCGAACATCAACGCGTGGTTGGAGGACAGGCAGAAACACCACGCCGTCGACATGTCCGCCCGCGCCAGTTCGATGACCACCCGGTAGAACGTCGCCAGGTCGACCTCGAGCCCGCCCTGCGCCTCGGGAATCAACATCCGGTAGAAGCCGGCCTCCTGAAACCACCGATGAACCTCACTGTCGTAGAACGTGTCCCGCTCGACGCGCTCAGCACGCGCGATGAGCTCGCCCCGCATCTCCCTCGCCGCCTGGACCAGCCCTTCGCGGACCTTCACCTGCTGGTCGTCGGCGGTGTTCAAGACGGTCATACGTGCCCCGATTCAGCGAAGATGAACGGCATGCGCGTATACGTACTACCAGCAGCACGCAAACCCACCGCCCTCGGGGCCGACTCGAAAACTCCCAAATACGGTATTCTGCAGGAAAAAAGCCCATTTCTGGCGACCGTCGAGCTGCTGAACGTCCCCGGTGATCCCTGCTTGGCGCTCGGCTGCGTTGCCAGGGCGCATCGTCCTCGCGGAATATGAGATCCATCAGGAAGGCCGAGTCTTCGTGTCCTTCCGGCCTTTGGGAGTCGTAGGTCGGGATGAAGGCGAGCCACAACGGCACCCGCGAGGCCCTTGTCGTCGCCTACAGCAACACGCCCTGGTAGAAGCTCCAGCTCACGGCCTTGTGGAGGCTCGACAAACTACCTCCGGTACCCGTCATCGATCGATATCAGCCCCTCGCCGCAGACCCGATGCCTGTCTACCACTTGATTGGCTTCTGCCTGGAAAATCCCGAATGCGTGGGTGAACTCGGAATCAAGGCTGTGCTGCGCCGGGTTCGCGGACACGTCTGATGAAAACCGGTTCTGGTCCTTAATCGTGGACAGCCCAGGTAGTGCCAGTTCTTGGGTGGCCAGGACCAGTCTTTCCTATTGCGGCGCTGCCACAGCTGTTGTCACATTCAGCGTTGGTCGAGGCCCCGTTCGGCATGTGAAGGGCGTTCATCGGCGCTCGGTGGTGGCGCAACCGTGATTCCCGCGTCGGTCAACATGCTCAGGTTGAGTGACCAGGTGTACTTGGAACGGTGGCGCCACAGTGCGAAAGCCGCGTCGATATGTTCATCGGCATGGCGCGCTGACATTCCCGTGACCTCGCGCAGGTGAGCCAAGGCCTGCGCATCGATTCCTCTGACCTGCGCAAATCCGAAGTGCGTTGTGGTGTGGCAGTCGGTGCACAGGCAGATCAGCCGTCGCAGGCTCTGGGTTCGGGTGTGATCGTCGTAGTGCCAGCGTTCGTGCGCTTCGAGCCAGCGGCGACGTTCGCGGTCTTCACCACGGCCGCAGATCTCGCAACGCTGACCGGCGCGGCGGGTGATCATGCGTCGCAGGCGTTCCCAATCGCGCTTGGCAACGCAGGAGCGGACGTTGGTGAACCAGCATGACGAGGGAACGAGGTCTACGAAAAGTCCTTCGCCGAACGCGCGGTCCTCGCCCGGCAGCAAGTCCGGCACTTCGGGCAGGGCCGCCCACTTCTGCAATTCCGTCATGCCGGGCTTGGGTGCGTACCATCGCTTCGCGGACGGATCCCAACGCGCTCCTAGGGCTTTGGCCTCGTCCTTCTCCGAAAAGGGAACATCCAACCAGTTCTTCTGCGCCATGCTTTCATCACCGTCCGAACGTGAAGGTGGTGCGGGTTGCCGCAAGGTCCAGGCCGAGAGCCAGTCACAGCCAGTGACTTAGCGAAGTCGACCACGCGATGACGTATCGAGACGTGATCGCGCACTACGCGATCAACAACTCTTATCAACACGCCGTATCCCGTGAGTGACGTTAAGGTCGCACTGACTTGAGCCGGGCTGGTTTCGGTGATCATCCACCTAATGGACCAACGGTCTAAGCTGAGCTTGCGCTTTCCACCGGTTTTGCTGGTCGTTCGATGCGATCTGCCCCCTGGAGGATTTGTCCCCTTCTCGAAGTGGACGTACGTCGAGCTCGTCTTGGCGTCCGACCACGGTGTTGAAGTACGCGAAGACGTTCACATGTCGGGGATTCGCCTGCGCGACCTGCTCTCGGAGGGTCTCGGTGAAGGCCTTCGAGCCGGTGGCGTGCATGACCCGCTTGTGCCTCCGGGCGAGTGTCGTGAGCAAGGTTGTCGCGATGGCGCTCTTGCCCGATCCGGGGCCACCACGCACGACCACCACGGTCTTCCGTTCGCGACGAGACACCGCTGTAGCGCGTTCAGCCTGTGCCACAGCATTCGTGACGAGGTTGTAGGCGACCTGCTGCTCGTCCAGGAGGACGAAAGCGGGCCTCTCTTCGAAGGAGGTCGCCACGGTCTCCATGAGCTTGCGCCCTGGTGCGATCGTCGCACCGAGGAGCTCGTCCGCGGCTGCGCTTGCGGCATCCCGGGACCTGGGGTCCGTGGAGAGCGCACTCCGCAAGCGTTCGACGAGCGCGTCGGCCTCATCGCGCGCGTAGAGGTCGACGAGACCGTGGGACTCGTAGTTGTAGAGATCTGAGATGGCGTTGCGGTCAGCGTTGTGGAGGTAGACGACAGCCTTCGGCAGCTCACCTTGGCGGGCGAGGGAGGGGGTGAAATCGAGCAGGTGCTGCTGGTAGCGCCGCACCTGGGCGACCGGAGGCAGGGAAGGTTGTTTCAGGCCCGGAACACGTACTAGACCATCGGCGATGGCCTCAGCTTTGCTCCACTGCTTCAACTCGACGAGGACGTACGAATTGTTGCCGGTGTCGGGATGCTTTCCGCACACGAGGGCGTCGATGCGCTTCGGGCTGTAGGGGAGCGAGTGTTCGAGCACGACCTCCACATGCCCGAGGCCCGCATTGACGAGCAGTCGGAGCAGTGCGGGAAGGCTTTCCTGCCAGGAGTTGACCTCACTCCGGTTGGGCCTGCGTTTCCCGTACACGACCTTCGCCAGTGCTTTGGCGAGTCGTCCCTGCTCTGCATCCTCGAGCAGCTTCGAAGCCTCACCCCGAACCTCGTTCACCCGACCCCCACCAAGATCCCACGATCGTGATCAGCTGGCGGGCGATCATAACGGTCAGCGACGATGCTGTCCCTCGAAATGGTGATCTTGCTATAGCAATTCGCCGTCGCGGCTGACAACAGTTCGCATGTGCTGCGAATTGGCTGGGCTGTTCGGGTGATGGGTGGTTCGGATGAACAGAACGTCGACTGATCGTCGGTGCTGTTCGTTAGCGTCGGGTCGGAGCGATGCTGCTGGACCTGTCCCGACCGGGAGTGAGTTGACGTGCAAGCGCTGGAGGCATGGTCGTGGGTGGCCGGCATCGGCTCGTTCTTCGTCTCGTTCGTGTCGTTGTTGCTCGCGGGATACACGGCATGGCCCACGTTCGTCGCGCGCCGTGAGGCGAAGCGCAGCAAGGAGAAGGCTGAGCTGAGGGCCGAGATCCGAGCGGCCGTGCGGGAGGAACTGGCCGCGCGTGCCGCCGCCGAGGCTGAGGCGGAGAGGCGACGCGCGGCGGTCGAGGCGGGCGAGCCCCCTTATGGCCCGCCCCGCCCCAGCACCCCGAGCCCCGGTGTTCCGCCCGGCCAGTTCGGGCAGCCCGCTAGCGCTGGCCAGGCAGGGCAAGGCTGGCCGCGAAGCACCAAGGTTCTCGGCCTGGTCGCCGTGGTGGCCAGCGCCCTCGGAGTGTTGATCTTCATGGTCCCGATGCTGTGATCGATCGCGGCCCAGCCTCGGGTCGTGATCGCGTAGGGTGGGCGGTCGATCACGGTGTGGATGGTGTTCGCCCTGGGGGAATGGGATGAGTGATCCGGGACGTAGTGATGATCTCGGGCGGGTGACCAACGAGCTGTCGGGGACCGTGCGTGGGACGGTGTTCCAGATCGGCCAGGTCAACGGGTCCGTGGGTGTTGGTGGCCACGACGTGATTCCGCATGACGTTCCGGTGCCGACGGGGTCGTTCTTCAACCGGGTCAAGGAGCTGCGGGATGCTGCCGCGTTCCTGAAGCCCGCGACCGGTCCGGCGCGGATCGCCATGTTCACCGGGCTTCCCGGGGTGGGCAAGACCTCGGTCGTGCAGCGTGCGGTGGACGCTTCCAACGACGGTGCTTATCCCGGTGGTGAGCTCTACGTCGACCTCGGGTTCCTGCGGGAGAACGGGACGACCGCGGTCAACGACGGGCTCGCCGACTGCCTGCGGTCGTTGGGCGTGGACGACAAGGTGATGCCGCCGACCTTCTCGGGCCGGGTGAACCACTACCGCTCCAAGACGCGTGACCGCGCGATGCTCGTGGTGCTCGACGACGTGATCGAACCCGCCGAGGTCGCGCCGTTCGTCCCGTCCGCCCCGGGCAGCGCGGTGCTGGTGACGAGCAACCACCAGCTCAGCGAGCTCGTCGTCGACCAGGCCGAAGTCGTCCCCGTGCATCCGCTGTCGGACGAGGACGGGGCCAAACTGCTCGCCTCGTTGTGCACCGAGAACCGCGCGGTGGAGGAACCGGCGGCGATCCGCGAACTGGCGGGACTGTGCGGGGGCCTGCCGATCGCGCTGCGAGTGGCTGCGGCCCGCCTGCTGAGCCATCCGAGCCTTTCGGTGAGCGACCTGGTCGCCGAGATCCGCGCTGAGAACAGCGGTTTGGCCCCGTTCGGCTCTCCCAAGACGAACCGCGTCGCCTCGGTGTTCACCGCCTGCTACAACGAGCTGCCCGACGCCGCGGCCCGGCTCTACGAGATGCTGGGGCTGTTCCCGGGCGTCGACTTCGACAGGGACCTGATCCTGTCCCTGGGCGGTGGCACGCCGACCGAACTGCGCCGGGCGCTCGACGCGCTGCTGGAAGCGAACCTGGTGCTGGACAAGGGCCGAGGGCGCTACGGCCTGCACAGCCTCGTCCGGCGCCACGCTCGGGGAGCCGCGGACGCGGCGCACGACGCCGCCCGGCTCCGGCACGACGTCCTGCGTCGCTCCATCGCCTACTTCCTGCGCCGATGCGCTCACGCCGATCTGGCCGTGATGACCAAGAAGCGGCTCCGCATCACGTCCCACGACGAGGTGCTGGCCGGCGAGCCCAGCCCGTTCACCGGTGAGGACGCCAAGAAGGACGCGCTGCGGTGGATGGACAGCGAGCGGACCAACCTCATGGCGGTCCTTCGCGCTGCGCTCGACACGGGTGCCCACCGCGCGGCGTGGCAGTTGGCCGAGGCCATGACCGCGCTCTACGTGAACCGCCGCTACCTGGAGGACTGGGTCGAAGCGACGAGGATCGGAGTGCGCGCGGCCCAGCTCGACGACAACCGGCAGGCCGAAGCGCGCCTGCGCAGCTTCGTGTCCCGAGCCTACAGCGACCTCGGTGACCTCGACGCGGCGCAGGCCGCGCTGGACGAATCGCTGCCGATCGCCGAAACGACCGGCAACCAGCGCCTGGTGGCTTCGGTGTGGGAACTCATCGGCCGGGTCCACGACGTGCGCGGAGAGCACGAGAGCGCGGTCGCGGCCTACCGGCGCACCATCGCGCTGTTCGAGGCCGCGTCCGATGGGCGCGGAGCCGCGTTCGTGACGTACTTCCTCGGCACCAGCCTCCTCGAACTCGGTCAGCCCGACGAGGCCCTGGAAACCCTGCATCACGCGATCGGGCTCATCCAGACCGTCCCCGACCAGCGAATGGAGGGGCGTGCGCTCACCGCGGTCGGCCTGACCCACCACCGGCTCGGTGACATCGAGCGGGCCGTGGCCGTGCTGCACCAGGCCGTGGACCTGCTGTCCCGGGGCGATGACCACTACTACGCGGCGCACGCTCACGAAGCCCTCGCCACCGTGGCCGAGACCATCGGCGATGCCGCGCTGCGCCGGGACAGCCTGCAACGCGCGATCGAGATCCACGCGAGGTTCGGCACTCCACGCCTCGAAGCGCTGCAGGCCGAGTTCAACGAACTCGGTTAGGAGACGGTCAGGCGGACCCGCAGCGACGTCTCGCCCGCGTGCACGGCGATGTCGCGGTCGCGGAGATCGCCCTCGAGCCAGCAGGCGTACACGGTGGAGGCAAGCAGCATCGCGTCCGCCGACCCGCTCACCTCGACGACAGGTCCACGCCGGACCGCGGCGACGCAGCCCGATTCGGTCGCCGCCGCGGTGACGCGAGCACCCGGAAGTGACTCCAGAGCGCGGGCCGCCCACGCGCGAGCCCCCGGAGCCGGGGAAGGGGCGCGTCGAACGAACACCGAAGCCTGGTGCGGGCGGTGCAGATCGCGTTCGTCCTCCTCCACCGCGAGGTGCCGTATCGAGCCCGCCTCGGCAGCCACGTCGTGCTGCCGGGCCGAAGCCGGAAATCGCCGGATCCTCAGATGACCGTCGGCACTGAGATCGGTGAAGGTGTCGTAGGCGGTGACCGGTTGCGGCGTCACGTCCACATCCGGAGGCCGCAGCAGCGGCGGCTCACCGGGCGGGGGAGCCAGGTTCAACTCGCTGTAGAGGAGATCGCGCAGCCTGGTCTCGGCGTGACCGACGTGGGCGAAGATCCCATCGGTGAGACCGGAGAACCGCTGCGGGTCGTGGTGGGCGAGAGCGCGCTCCACCTGTTCCCGCAGGCCCGTTCCCGGAACCAGGTGCTCAGCGGTGCGGCCCAGCTCTTCGACCGGGGTGCCGGGCACGTGCTCGGCACCGAACGCGGACAGCAGCAAGGGCTTTCCGAGCGCCGCGCTGTAGAGGCTCAGCGAGCCGTGGTCACCGACCACCACGTCGGCGGCCACGAGGGCCGCGTGCCAGCCGCGTTCCGGGGGAATCAGCAGCAACCCGGCGTCGAGGGCGCGGTCGAAGAAGTTCCGCACCACCCGGGATCCGTACCAGGCCCA
Organism: Saccharopolyspora ipomoeae; assembly: GCF_029952525.1. GTDB lineage: Bacteria > Actinomycetota > Actinomycetes > Mycobacteriales > Pseudonocardiaceae > Saccharopolyspora > Saccharopolyspora ipomoeae. Next base: position 850 of record NZ_JASAOF010000027.1, on the reverse strand, counting down.
GATGTTGGGGTGCATGACCAGCGCGACCTGGTACTCGTCGCTGGGCAGGTCGGCCAGCATTTCCAGCGGCAGCGTCCGCCACGCTCCCAGCTCCGACTCGCTGCGCCAGGTCGAACTCAGCAGCACCAGCTTCCGGTCACCGAGCCCGAGCTTCCTGCGGTAGCGGTCGCGCAGCGGCAGGCTCGCCCGCAACTGGTCGTAGGTCGGGTCGCCGGTCACGGCCGTGGAACCCGCGATCTCGGGACAGGCTTCCAGCAGTTGCCGCTCCTGCGAGGGGTGGCTCAGCACCAGGCGCACGCGGCCGGTCCGCAGCGCCTCCACCGGCGGAAGCCCCGCCAGCCGGGTGCCGCGGGTGGTCGGATCGGGCACCCACTTGTTGAAGCCGATGCCGTGCGGCAGCACCACCGTCGTGCCCCGGAGGCGGCTGAAATCGATGTTCTCGCTGGCCGACAGCGCCAACGCGTAGTCCAGCTCGCCCACCCGGTCCCACGGCACGATCTCCTCGACCCCGGACGCGGTGAGCAGCTCGTGCGCGCCGGCGCTGTAGCGGGAGGTGTCGTTGACGGTGAACACGGGCTTGACCCGGAAGTCGTCGCGGAAGAACCGCAGCGCTTCGAGCAGGCGACCGGTCGAGGTCACGGTCCGCGCGACGACGAGAACCGTGCGCTCGCAGTTGAACGTACCCTGCACGGGTTCCTCGGGAGTGACCGGGAGCAGCGGGCGCGAGAGATCAGCCCTCATGCTCGCCGTCCACGCTCGGTCTCGCACCCCGGTCGGGGCACGAGCCCGTTACAGCTCGGGCCTCGGGCCTCGGGCCTCGGGCCTCGGGCCTCGGGCCTCGGGCCTCGGG
>NZ_JASAOF010000026.1 GCF_029952525.1 Saccharopolyspora ipomoeae | reverse complement strand
GCGGCGGGGCCCCCCCCCCCCCCCGCGACTGATCGTCCGGGGACGGCTCCGGCCAAAAGGGGCGGCGGGCCGGAGCCGTCGTCCCGGACCGCCGGGATCAGTGGTCCCGGCGTGCCACCAGGTGGGCGAGCGCGGTCAGACCCGCGGCCGCCTCCTCGTCCGGCTCGGCCTTGCGGAGATCCGACAGCGCCGCGGCCAGCAGCTCGTCGGCCTGCGCCTGGCTCCACGCCTTGCCGCCGGCCAACGTCACCAGCTCCGCGGCCTGGGCGAGCTCCCCGCTGATCAGCGGCTGCTCCCGGTAGTACAGCGAGGCCAGCCGCTGACCCGCGTTGGTGCCCGAGGTCAGGGCCGAGACCACCGGCAGCGTCTTCTTGCGCGTCCGCAGGTCGGAGAACACCGGTTTGCCGGTCATCGCCGGATCGCCCCAGATGCCCAGCAGGTCGTCGATGTGCTGGAACGCCAGGCCCAGCCGCTCGCCGAAGCTGCGCATCCGGGTGATCTGCTCCGGCGACCCGCCGCCGTAGAGCGCGCCGAGCGCGCACGCGCAGCCCAGCAGCGCACCGGTCTTGTCGCGCGCCATCCGCTGGCACTCGGCCACGCCCACGTCCGCGCGGGTCTCGAACTCCAGGTCCGCGTTCTGCCCGTCGATGAGCCCCAGCACCGCGCTGCTGAGCATCCGCACCGCGCCCGAGGACTCCGGGTGCCGGGAGGAGGCGAGCACGTCGGCCGCCAGCGACAGCAGCGCGTCCCCCGCCAGGATCGCGGTGGCGTTGCCGAACACCGTCCATGCCGTGGGCCGGTGCCGCCGCGTGACATCGCCGTCCATCACGTCGTCGTGCAGCAGCGAGAAGTTGTGCGCCAGCTCCACCGCCACCGCGGCCGGCACCGCGTCGGCCGGATCGCCGCCCACCGCCGAGGCGCTGAGCACCACCATCGCCGGGCGCATCGCCTTGCCCCGGTCCGCGCGCACCGGGTCGCCGCGCTCGTCGAGCCAGCCCATGTGGTAACCGGCGACCTCCCGCATCCGGTCCGGGAGCCGGTCCACCGCCGCCCGCAGCGCCGGTTCGACCATCGTCCGGCTGCTGGTCAGCGCCTCGAATGCCTGACCAGCGCGGTTCGCGTCCTGCTGCATCGCAGTCATCTCCGCACTCCCTTCGCTCAGCGGCTGATTTCGACGTTCTCCAGGACGCCGAGCGCGTCCGGGACCAGCACTGCGGCCGAGAAGTAGGCGCTGACGAGGTAGGACAGCACCGCCTGATCGTTGATCCCGGAGAACCTCACGGAGATCCCCGGCTCCTGCTCCTCGGCGATCCCGGTCTGGCGCAGACCGACCACGCCGTGGTCGTCCTCGCCGGTGCGCATGCACAGGATGGAGGTGGTGCCCTTGCCGCTGATCGGGATCTTGTCGCTGGGCAGGATCGGCACGCCGCGCCAGGCCTGCACCGGATGCCCCTGCACCTCGGTGGTCTGCGGGTAGATCCCGCGCTTGGTGCACTCGCGGCCGAACGCGGCGATGGTGCGCGGGTGGGCGAGGAAGAACCGCGACTTGCGCCTCCGCGACAGCAGCTCGTCGAGGTCCTCCGGCGTGGGGGGACCGGTGCGGGTGTGCACGCGCTGCTGGAGGTCGGCGTTGTGCAGCAGGCCGAAGTCGCGGTTGTTGAGCAGCTCGTGCTCCTGGCGTTCCTTCAACGCCTCGATGGTCAGGCGGAGCTGCTGCTCGGTCTGGTTCATCGGCTGGTTGTAGAGGTCGGCGACGCGGCTGTGCACCCGCAGCACGGTCTGGGCCACGTTGAGCTCGTACTCGCGGGGTTCGAGCTCGTAGTCGACGAACGTGCCCGGCAGCACGACCTCACCGGAATGCCCTGAGGCCAGCGCGATGTCGGCCTCACCGCGCTTGTTGGTCGCCGGTGCGGGCGAGGCGTACTCGGCGGCCACGTGCGCGCGCAGCTCGTCGAACTGCCGGGTCACCTCGTGCAGCGCGGCGCGATCCAGCGTCAGCACGATGCACGGCGTCACCGCCCGGTAGGTGCTGTCCCACGTGGACTGCGCGGTGGCCAGCACCTGCGAACCGAAGAACGAGCCCCCGGCGAGGGTGTCGGTGACGGTGTCCTCGCCGTACTCACCGCTGCGGATCTTGTCGACCTTGCCGTGCGCGAGGAGCACGACCTCGGTCGCCGGTTCACCGGCCACCGACAGCAGCTGGCCCGGCTCGTAGTGCCGCTGCACGAACCGGTCGGCGAGCGCGCCCAGCGCCGAGTCGTCGTCGAACCCGCGCAGCAGCGGGAGTTCGGTGAGCTCGCGGGGGATGACCCGCACGGCGTCGCCGGTGTTGGTGAAGGTGATCCGGCCGTCGCCGGAGGCGTAGGTCAGCCGCCGGTTGACCCGGTAGGTGCCGGCGTCGATGTCGACCCACGGGAGCATCCTGCTCAGCCACCGCGAGGTCCTGCCCTGCATCTGCGGCTGCGTCTTGGTGGTCGTGGAGAGCTTGCGCGCAGCCTCGGTGCCCAGGCTCAGAGCCGGCTGTTCGGTCGCGGTCAAGGTGGTTCAACTCCTCGGATCGGGAAGAGGAGCGGGCCGGCCGCTGCGACCGGCCCGCCTGTTCAGCTCTCGCGGCCCACTTCGACGTGCTCGAGAACGCCGAGCGCGTCGGGGACCATCACCGCGGCCGAGTAGTAGGTGCTGACCAGGTAGGACAGGACCGCCTGGTCGTTGATGCCCATGAAGCGCACCGACAGCCCGGGCCGGTACTCGTCGGGCAGGCCCGTCTGGTGCAGGCCGACCACGCCCTGGTTCTGCTCGCCGAGGCGCATCAGCATGATCGAGCTGGTGCGCTTGTCGCTGACGTGCAGCTTGTCGCAGGGCAGGATCGGCACGCCCCGCCACGCGGGGACCTGGTGCCCGCCGAGGTCGATGCTCTGCGGGTACAGGCCGCGCTTGCTGCACTCCCGGCCGAACGCGGCGATGGTGCGCGGGTGCGCCAGGAAGCAGCCCGGTTCCTTCCACACCAGCGTGAGCAGCTCGTCCAGGTCGTCGGGCGTGGGCGGTCCGGTGCGGGTGGGGATGCGCTGCCGCAGGTCGGCGTTGTGCAGCAGGCCGAAGTCGCGGTTGTTGACCAGCTCCTCCTCCTGCCGCTCCCGCAGGGCCTCGATGGTCAGGCGGAGCTGCTGCTCGGTCTGGTTCATCGGCTGGTTGTAGAGGTCGGCGACGCGGCTGTGCACCCGCAGCACGGTCTGGGCGACGCTGAGCTCGTACTCCCGCGGCGCGAGCTCGTAGTCGACGAACGTGCCGGTCAGCGACGGCTCGCCGGAGTGGCCGGAGGCGATGTCGATGTCGGCCTCGCCGTGCGGGTTGTGCGGCCGGCCCGGCCCGGCCAGCGCCTGCCGCACGTGCGCGCGCAACGACTCCGAGGAGCCGTTGAGCTCCTGGAAGGTCCGCTGTCCCAGGGAGAGCACGGTGCAGGGGGTGACCGCCTTGTAGCTGGCGTCCCACTCGCCGGCCTCACCGGCCAGCACCTGCGCGCCGAAGTACTGGCCGTCGGCGAGCACCTCCAGCACGGTCTGGTCGCCGTACTCGCCGGTGCCGATCTTGTTGACCTTGCCGTGCGCGATCAGCACCACCTCTTCGGCCGGGTCCCCGGAGCTGGCGATCACCTGGCCCGGTTCGTACTGGCGCTGCACGAAGCGGTCGGCCAGCGCGCGCAGCGCCGCGTCGTCGTCGAATCCGCGCAGCAGCGGCAGTTCCTGCAACTCCTGGGGGATCACCCGGACGTCGGCACCGGTGTTGCTGAAGGTGATCCGGCCGTCTCCGAGCGTGTAGCTCAACCGCCGGTTCACCCGGTAGACGCCGCCGGCCGCCTGCACCCACGGCAGCATGCGCAGCAGCCACCGGGATGTGATGCCCTGCATCTGCGGAACCGACTTGGTCGTGGTCGCCAGGTTGCGCGCCGCCGCCGTGCTCAGGCTCAGCTGCGGGGATTCGGTGTCGACGGGGTTGGTCGGATCGGTCGCAGTCACGACAGAAATACCACCAATCTTTGTGCTGACGAATCGACGAGCGGGAAACTCGAAGAAGAGCAGGAGAAGTTGAATCGACGATTGTCGTCGATGAATTAGATGGAGAGGGGGGAAGGATTTATTGGTGCGTCGCAACGGCGGCGTTGGCGTTGCTCACGAACGGAACGCTAGCACCGGGCCACAGGGCCGTACAGTCACCCGAAAGTGCTGACCGGTTCCATATTGGGTGGTCAGCGAACCGTAGTTCCATGATCACCTGATTGCACCCTTGTGCTCGGCGGCGTGCGTCGAATAGATGGGTTTTCCGGCTTAACGGGCGGAAGTCGCGCTCGGATGCATTGTTGAGCCAGCAAGCAGGACGGCCCTTCGGTTTGGTTGCTCCATTGGAGCGACGGAGATGTGAACTCGAATTCCACGAATCGGGTTATCCATTTCCGACGGATCTCCGGCGTAGTGTTCGGGCAGTGGTTCGGCCGGGTCTTTCCCCGATTGGATCGGGATGGTTGAAGGCCCCTCGAAGTCGGCGAACCGGTCAGTTGTTCTCTCCAGGAGGCGATTTCGCGTGAAGTGGAACCTGAGGCTGGTCGCGGCGCAGCGCGGTATCTGGAAGGCCACCGATCTGCAGCGCAGATTCGCCGAGCACGGGCTGGTGATCTCCGCCGGGAAGATGTCGGGGCTGTGGTCGAAGACCCCGGCCAGCCTGAAGCTCGACGACCTGGACGTCATATGCCGCGTGCTCGGCTGCGAGGTCGGTGAGCTGCTGGAGCCGGAGGTGCAGCGGGTCCCCGCTCCGCGGGCGCCCGAGAGCGCGCACGAGGCGCCGGCCGGGGTCGGGGAATGAACCTGATCCTCACCGGCACCCTCTGGGTCCTCGGCGCCGCCGTCGGCGCGGCGGTGGTCGGCTACCTGGTGCGCCGGATCGGTCAGGACGAGGGCGAACCCAGCAACAACGACGCCGCCGGGCAGGTCTTCACGATCGTCAGCGGTCTGCAGGCGGTGGTCCTGGCGTTCGTGCTGGTGACCTTGTTCGACGCGGTCACCGACGCGCGCGAGGGCGCCTACACCGAGGCCCAGGACCTGGTCGCGGTGTCCTGGGCGATGGAGTCGCTCCCGGCGGAATCCGCCGCCGCGGTCCGGGCGCACAGTCGGGACTACCTCGGGACCGTGATCCGCGCCGAGTGGCCGCAGATGGAGCGCGGCACCCCGGTCGGCGGGCCCGGATGGGGTCAGCTGGACCGGATCCGGGCCGCGGTGGTGGCCGCCCAGGCAGACGGCGAGTTCCAGGAGGACCGCAAGTCCGAGGCCCTCGACAAGCTCAACGAGGTCTACACCGAGCGGCACGAACGCCTCACCCGCGCCTTCGACCGCGGCGTCGTGGCGGTGGTGTGGTTCGTCCTCGTCGTCGGCAGCGTGGTGTGCGTGCTGCTGCCGAACCTCTTCGGCGGCACCCGCTCCTTCCCGCACATCGTGCTGGTGTCCACGCTGGCCGGTGCGCTGGCGCTGCTGCTGTTCGCGATCTTCCAGTTGCAGAACCCGTTCAGCGGCGGGTCCCGAATCGAACCGGAGGCCTTCCAGTGGGCGCTCGACCGCTTGGGGCGGGGCTAGCCCTCGTTCTCGGTCTCATCGCGGTGCCCCCGGCGGCCGAGGCCGCGCCGGCGTGCGAAGCGCTGCAGATCCGCACCAGCGGTGCGACCTCGGTGCTGCACCGGGTGCGGCTGCCGGGGTTCACCGACGTGCGGGTGGGGGAGCTGCCGTACCGGATCAACGCCCTCGGGTACTCGCGCTCGCCGGGCTGGGCGTACGGCATCGCCGAGGGTTTCGCGGACGGCGGGCACGTGGTGGCGCTGCGCCCGTCCGACCCGCCGCTGGACCTCGGACCCGTGGTGGCCGGACGCGGCGACACCCCGTGGAACCCGATCGGTCACCCGGAAGCCGGAGCGATCCGCGGCGACCGCTGGTACGTCCTCGACGAGGACTACCTGTACACAGTGGACGTCGACCCCGACAGCCCGACGTTCCGGCACGTGCTGAGCTCCCGAGCGCTGGAACGCCGGCACGGCCCGTTCTCGGTCGACGACGTCGACTTCGGCCCGGACGGCCTGCTGCGCGGGGTCGCCCAGACCTACACCGGCATCCCGGCCGTCGTGCGGCTCGACCAGAGCACCGGCGTCGTCGAACCGGTCAGGTGGCTGCCGGAACTGCCGCCCGACAGCTACGGGTCGGCGGTGATCGGCCAGGACGACGCCCTCTACGTCACCGGCAACCGCAGCGGCGGGGTGTACCGGATCGGCGAAGGGGAGACGGTGAAACTGGCCGAGCTGCCGGGAATGTCCAGCTCGGACGCCGCCGGGTGCCTGCGACGACCACCGCCGCCACCTCCGCCCCCGCCACCTCCGTCTCCGCCGCCGCCGACCCCGGCGCCTCCGACCAGCTCGGAAGCTCCCCAGCTCCCCTCCCCGCCGCCGGTCGCCTCGTCGAGCCCCGAGCCGGCCGAGCCCCGGCCGACCCCCACGCCGAGCGCCGCGCCACCCCCGCCGGAGGACCGGCCGGAGGACCCGCCGAGCGAGACGCCGGAGTCCGCTACGCCCACGCCCAGCGAGGAGACCGACTCGGAGGAATCCGGGCACACCACGCAGGAGAAGCGCCGCTGGGCGCTGGCCGGGCTGGTGCTGCTCATCGGTGGCAGCGCGGCCGTGCGCAGGTTGGGACGCGGCTGAGCCGGACGGTGATGCTGGTGACGACCGTGACATCGGCCGGTGGCACCAACGGCTAGGCTGCCGCGCATGTTGCAGGCTCGGGATGAACGGACGCTGCTTCGCTGCGGGACCGCGGGCGCGGTCCTGTTCGTGGCGGCGTTCCTGGTCATAGGTTCGGTGCGGGCCGGGTACGACCCGCTGCGCCACCCGGTGAGTTCGCTGGCCATCGGTTCGTTCGGCTGGACGCAGGCGGTGAACTTCTGCATCAGCGGTGTCCTGGTCACCAGCTTCGCCTTCGGCGTGCGGTCCGTGCTGCTGCGATTAGGCGGCGACTGGTGGATCCCCGGTCTGGTGATCGCCGTCGGTGTCGGGCTCATCGGCGCGGGCTTCTTCACCACCGATCCGATCAACGGCTACCCGCCGGGTGCGGAGGCGGCGACGACCGTGATCGGCGTGCTCCACCAGCTGTTCTCAGCCGGCGTGTTCCTCGGCCTGCCCGCCGCGAGCTGGATGCTCGGCCGTCTGTTCCGGGCCACGAAGCACCCCTGGTGGGCCGGTTACTGCTTCGCCACCACCGCGGCCTTCCTCGCCGGGTTCGCGCTGGCCGCGCTCGGTTTCGCCGGGATGCCCGACTTCCAGGCCCTCGCGGGCCTCTACCAGCGCATCACCCTGGTCATCGGGTTCGGGTGGCTGCTGCTGATCTCGCTGTTCCTGCGCAGCGCGCGCTTCTCCCGCGCCTTCAACATCCGGGTCCGGACGGCCTGACGCCCCGGCCCGCGCGGGACCGGGGCGTCGACGCGGGACTCAGTCCTGGGCCAGGCGAGCCGGAAAACCGCCGGTGGCGATCGGGCCCCAGCGGTCGATGGTGATCCGGATCAGCGACTTGTCCTGGCGGACCATCGCCTCCCGGTACTCGTCCCAGTCCGGGTGCTCACCCGAGATGCAGCGGAAGTACTCGACGAGCCCCTCCACCGCCTCGGGCATGTCCAGCACCTCGGCGGTGCCGTCGACCTGCACCCACGGGCCGTTCCACTCGTCGGAGACCACGCAGACCGACGCCTGCGGGTTGCGCTTCAGGTTCCGGGTCTTGGCCCGCTCCGGGTAGGTCGAGATGACCAGCCGGCCCTCGGTGTCCACACCGCAGGTCAGCGGCGACATCTGCGGCCGCCCGTCGGCGCGGGTGGTGACCAGGACGCCCTTGTGCCTCGGCCGCAGGAACTCCAGCAGCGCCTCGCGGTCGACCTCGTCAGCGGTGGCGATCGCCATGAACAGCTCCTCGAAACAGATCGCAGAGAACGCCGTTCACCCTAATCCGCACCACCGACGCTCGCGCGACCTCCACAGTGGACGACCTGATGTTGTTGGGGTCCGTTTGCGTGGCGGTGCGGGTGGCGGAACCTGAGCGTCTCCGTGGACTCCGTGCGCCGCTCCTGATGTATGTCCAATTACACGGCGTCCCGGCGTACTCGCCACGAAGACGCTCAGGTTCCCCCAGAGGAGACAACACCGCGGTGCCAGTTGCTCGGGTGGTGGAAGAGGATGCGGCTCCGCCGCATGCACCTAGATCCGTTCGAAGATCGCTGCCAAACCCTGGCCGCCTCCGATGCACATGGTTTCGAGGCCGTAGCGGGCGTTTCGGCGGTGCATCTCGCGGGAGAGCGTCGCCAAGATGCGGCCGCCGGTGGCGCCGACCGGGTGGCCCAGCGAGATGCCGGAGCCGTTGACGTTCAGGCGGTCGAAGTCCGACGGCTTGAACTCCCACTCGCGGGTGCAGGCCAGCACCTGCGCGGCGAAGGCTTCGTTGAGCTCGATCAGGTCCACATCGGCCAGACCGATCCCGGCGCGCTCCAGCGCCTTGGCGGTGGCCGGTACCGGGCCGATGCCCATCGTGCGCGGCGGCACGCCCGCCCGCGCCCACGACACGAGCTTCACCAGCGGGCGAAGTCCCAGCTCGGCGGCCTTCTCCGGGGTGGTGACCACGCAGATCGCGGCCGCGTCGTTCTGGCCGCTGGCGTTGCCCGCGGTCACCGTGGCCTCGGGGTCGTTCTTGCCCAGTACCGGCTTGAGCGCGGACAGCTGCTCGACGGTGGTGTCCGGGCGCGGGTGCTCGTCGGTGTCGACCACGACGTCGCCCTTGCGGGAGCGCACCGTCACCGGCAGCACCTCGTCGTCGAAGCGCCCGGCCTGCTTGGCCTCGGCCGCGCGCTGCTGCGAGCGCACCGCGAGCTCGTCCTGCTCCTCGCGCGGGATGGCGTACTCGCGGCGGAGGTTCTCGGCGGTCTCCAGCATGCCGCCGGGGACCGGGTAGTTATCGCCGCCCGCGGTCGTGCGGCCGCGCGCTAGCGAGTCGTGCAGCTCCAGGCCGCTGCCGCGGATGCCCCAGCGGGCCTCGGTGGTGTAGAACGGCGCGCTGCTCATCGCCTCCGCGCCACCGGCCAGGACGACGTCGCTGACACCGGTCTGCACCTGCATCGCGGCGTCGACCACGGCCTGCAGGCCGGAGCCGCAGCGGCGGTCGAGCTGGGTGCCGCCGACCTCCACCGGCAGCCCGGCGTCGAGCGCGGCGACCCGGCCGATCGCCGGGGCGTCCGAGGTGGGGTAGCAGTGACCGAGGATGACCTCGTCGATGGCCTCACCGGGCAGGCCCGTGCGCTCCAGCAGACCCCTGATGGCGGTGGCGGCCAGCTCGACCGCCGACACCGTCTTGAACACCCCGCCGAACCGGCCGATCGGGGTCCGCAGCGGCTCGCAGATCACCGCTTCGCGCATGGCTTGCTCCTTCGCGTTGGCACGCCGCCGTTTCCGGCGTCGTCCTCTCGTTGGTAGCACAGCGCGGAGCCGGATCGTAAGCAGCGCGGATTATGTCGCGTCCCGTCTCACCGGTACCGCAATTCGGTATTGGACGGTCTCGGCGCGGACGTGCGAAGCTGACCGGAACCGGTGTCGCCAACGAAGGAGTCGACCATGCTGCCGGGCGAGTGGGCGGAGCGCGTGAGCACCGTGCGGGTGATCGGCACCGGCGTGATGGGACGCGGCATCGCCCAGATCTGCGCCGCCGCGGGCATCACCGTGCAGCTCGCCGACGCGCGCCCCGAGGCCGTGACCACGGCGGTCACCGAGATCGGGCGGATGTACGACAAGCTCGCGAGCAAGGGCCGGATGAGCGCCGAGCAGGCCGAGGCCGCCACCGGGAGGCTCGTGCAGCTCGCCGACCCGCTGGACCCCGCCGACTGCGACCTGGTCGTGGAAGCGGTCCGCGAGGACCTGCAGACCAAGCGCGAGCTGTTCGCGGCGCTGGAGGGCGCCTGCCCGCAGCACGTCGTGTTCGCCACCAACACCAGCTCGTTGCAGGTCACCTCGATCGCCACCGCGCTGCAGGACCCGAGCCGGCTGGCGGGGCTGCACTTCTTCAACCCGGTACCGCTGATGCGGCTGGTCGAGGTCATCCCGGGCGCCCGCACCGCCGAGGACCTGCCGGAGGCGCTCATCGCGCTGGTCCGCCGGGTCGGGCACGCGCCGGTGCGCGCCACCGACACCCCGGGGTTCCTGGTGAACCACGCCGGGCGCGGGCTGATCACCGAGTCGCTGCAGATCCTCGCCGAGGACCTGGCGACGCCGGAGGACGTCGACCGCATCGCCCGCGACGTGCTGGGGCTGCGGATGGGCCCGTTCGAGCTGATGGACCTCACGGCGCTGGACGTCACCCACCCGGCGATGGAGAGCATCTTCGCCGGTTACTACGGCGATCCCCGGCTGCGGCCCTCGCCGATCACCCGGTCCCGGCTGGAGGCCGGGCTGCTGGGGCGCAAGACGGGGGAGGGGTTCTACCGCTACGAGGACGGCGCCAAGCAGGAACGCCCCGAACCGGTCGCACCGGAGCTCACCGATCGGCCCGTGTGGTCCGACGACGCGGCGCTGCTGGACTCGCTGGCCGAGGCGGGCGTGCCCGTCGAGCGCGGCGACGATCCCGGCGAGTCGGCGATCGCGCTGGTCACGCCGTACGGGCACAGCGCTGCCTCGGCGGCGTTGTCGGCGCGGCTGCCCGTCGACCGGGTGTGCGGCGTCGATCCGCTGAGCACCTCCGAGCGCTGCACGCTGACGGTGCACCCGGCGGTCGACCGCGACGTGGTGCGCGCGGCGTGGGCGGCGCTGGCCGCCACCGGACGCGCGGTGACCGTCGTGCGCGACGGTCCCGGGATGATCGCCCAGCGCCTGCTCGCCGCGATCGTCAACACCAGCTGCTTCATCGCCGAGCAGCGCCTGGCCACGCCGGAGGACATCGACACCGCCGTGCGGCTCGCGCTGGGCTACCCGCGCGGCCCGCTGGAATGGGGTGAGCATGTGGGCGCGCGGCGGATCCTGACCGTCCTGCGCGCCCTGCACTCGGCCACCGGCGACCCGCGCTACCGGCCCAGCCGCTGGCTGGTCGAACGAGCCGATCTCGGTCTCCCGCTCGACGAGACCGGTACCGCGGTCACCGACGTGCTCTGAGGGCTGACGCCGCACGCGGCGTCAGCCGCGTTCTCGTCCACGACGCTCGCGACCCGCGCGGCCGAGCAGAGCATCCGCGAAGCGGTTCTCAGTCCTGCTTCGGGGTGTTGGCCTCGCGCAGGGTGCGCATGGCCTGGGCCAGCGCCAGGGAGTCGGTCTTGCCCAGGGGCGCGAGGACGTGCTCGCGCAGGACCTGGGCGCAGGTCTCACGAGCGCGGTTCGCCACGTCCAGGCCGTGCTCGGTGAGCTCGGCGTAGGTCACCCGGCGGTCCGTCTCGCTGGGCACGCGGCAGATGAGGTCCGCCTTGGCCAGCCGGTCGGCGACCTTGGTGAAGCCGCCGCTGCTCAGCGCCGCCTCGCGGGCGAGCTTGGTCATCGGCATCCGGTTGTCCGGTGAGCGCACCAGCCGGATGAGGATGTCGAACGACGCCATCGGCAGCCCGTACTCGTCCATGATCGCCGCCGCCAACTTCTCAGCCGTGACGTGGTAGCCCTCGATGACCAGGCCCCACCACGTGACGATCTCGTCGTCGTCGACGGCATTGTCCGGACTGATCGCCTCGCTCAACGCAACTCCTTCACCGCGGTCTTGTGAGATCCATGCTACACGAAAGAGATTTTCCGGAAAGTCGCTTGCGAGGAAGACATCTTCTGGATATTGTCTTCCGCGTAAGAGACCGACCGGTCCGGACGATCCGTCGTGTGAACAGGAGTTTTGGATCGTGAGCAACGCCGTCAAGGTCAGCGTCATCTACTACTCGTCCACCGGGATCGGCGCTGAGATCGCCAACACCCTGGTCGCCGAGGCCGAAGCGGCGGGCGCCGAGGTGCGGCTGCGCCGCGTGCCGGAACTGGCCCCCGACGCAGCGATCGACAGCAACCCCGCGTGGCGCGCCAACGTCGAGGCCACCCGCTCGGTTCCGGAAGCCAATGCCGAAGACGCCGTGTGGGCCGACGCGGTGATCTTCGGTTCGCCGACCCGCTTCGGCAACATCGCCGCCCAGCTCAAGCAGTACATCGACACCCTCGGCGGCCAGTGGGCCCAGGGCAAGCTCGCCGACAAGGTCTACAGCGGCTTCACCTCCAGCTCCACGGCCCACGGTGGCCAGGAGTCCACGCTGCTGGCGCTGTACAACACCATCCACCACTTCGGCGGCATCGTGGTCGCGCCGGGTTACACCGACGGCAGCAAGTTCGTCGACGGCAACCCGTACGGCACCAGCCACGTCGACGCCCAGGGCGAGAACAAGGTCGACGACGTCACCCGCGCCGCCGCCGCCGTCCAGGCCCGCCGCGTCGTCAAGGTCGCCCGCGCCCTGAAGAACGGTGCGTGAACCAGCAGTCCACTGCGAGGGGGGAGTGGAGGGCGTCTTCCCGCCGAAAGGCGTCCCGATGGTCCTCGCGCCGAGCGGTTCCTCGAGGGGGAACCGAACGTGCGCGGAACTTCGGGAGGCGGGGAGGCGCCCTCCACCTGTGCCCGCAGCACCTACGCCCGCAGCGCGATCGCCGAGAGCATCAGGCCATCGCGGATCATCCAGCGGCCGGTGAAGCCCGTCAGCCCGGCCGCGGTCTTGTGCAGCCGCGCGGTGAACGTCCCGGTGGCGGACCCGGCCGCACCTCCCGCCGGAGCGAACTCCAGCGCCGCGTCCTCGAAGCCCAGCCATTCGCCGGTGACCGGGAACCACGTCTTGTAGACCGATTCCTTGCAGCTGAACAGGAGCCGGTCCCACCGCGCGCCCGGATCGCGTGAGCCGAGCTCCGCGAGGTGCTCGCGCTCCTCGGGGCGGGAGACGACGTCCAGCACCCCTTCGGGCAGCGGCTGGTGCGTCTCGGCGTCGATGCCCACCGAACGCACCTCGCCCTTGCGGGCCACCACGGCGCCCCGGTAGCCGGCGCAGTGCGTGATGCTGCCGACCAGGCCCGACGGCCACACCGGCGCACCGCGCTCGCCGCGCAGCAGCGCGACCGGCTCCACGCCCAGCTCCCGCATCGCCCGGTGGGCGCACCAGCGCCCGCTGGTGAACTCGCGGCGTCGCTTGGTTACGGCCTTGGCGATCTCGGCCGCTTCGGCGTCGAACAACCGCGCCTCGGGCGGGTCGTCGAAGGTCTCGGCCGTGGCAACCTCGGCGGGCAGGAGCTCCTCGATCACCCAGCCAACCTAGCCCACTCGGTCGCTGACCAGGACGGATGTCGGTCGTTCCCACGATGTGGGGAGGTCTTTCACGGATTGCGACGCCCGGCTACCGTCGTGGGCATGATCCCGTCGGTGCCGCTGACAACCCGGGGCCACGTCGACTTCTCCCGCGTGTCCTCGGCGCTCTGTCGGTCCTGAAGCTCGTCCCCCACGTCCTCTCCCGCAGAGCCGCTTTCCCGCGCCGCCGCGCTGAACGCTCGCCGGTGGCCGCTTCCGCATGCCCGCCCACGTTCGTGGAGCCCTCATGGCCACACACCTCACACCCGTGCCGACGGGTGAGCAGATAGCCGTCACCCGGGTGCGCACCCGCACCGCGAGGCGCGAATCCCGCATCCCTCGTTGGGCTTTCAAGCTGATCAGCCCGATCGCCCTGGTCGCGCTGTGGCAGCTGCTCAGCGCCACCGGTGTGCTCAGCGACGACACGCTGGCCTCACCGGCGACCGTCGTGGAGACCGGCGGCGAGCTGTTCGCCGAAGGCCGTCTGCAGGAGGCGATCGCCGTGTCGCTGCAGCGCGTGGGTGCCGGGCTGGCCATCGGAGTGGTGGCCGCGACGGTGCTGGCGACGCTGTCCGGGCTGTTCCGGCGCGGCGAGGACCTCATCGACGCGCCCATGCAGATGCTGCGCACGGTCCCGGTGATCGGCCTGATCCCGCTGCTGATCATCTGGTTCGGCATCGGCGAGGAACCCAAGATCGTGCTGATCGCGCTGGCGGTGACCTTCCCGCTGTACATGAACATCTACGGCGGCATCCGCAACGTCGACGCGGGCCTGGTCGAGGCGGCCAAGACGCTCGGCCTCGGTCCGCTGGCCCAGGTGCGGCACGTGATCCTGCCCGCCGCGATGCCCAACGCGCTGGTCGGGCTGCGCTACGCGCTCGGATCCGCCTGGCTGGCTCTGGTCTTCGGCGAAACGATCAACGCCACCGCGGGCATCGGGTACGAGATGAACACCGCGCGCGAGTTCTTCCAGACCGACGTGATCGTGGTCTGCCTCGTGCTCTACGCCCTGCTCGGCCTCGTCGCCGACTTCATCGTTCGCGGACTGGAAAGGGTGGTGCTGGCGTGGCGACCGGCCTTCAGCGGGAAGTGACCGCGAAACCCGCCGTCGTGCGCGGGCTCTCGCGCCGCTTCGGCGACCGGACCGTGCTCGACCGGCTCGACCTGGACATCGAGCCCGGGCAGTTCGTCGCGCTGCTGGGTCCCAGCGGCTGCGGCAAGTCGACCCTGCTGCGCATCCTGGCCGACCTCGACCAGGAGGTCACCGGGGAGGTCGAGGTCGCCGAGCGCCGCGCGGTGGCCTTCCAGGCCCCGCGGCTGATGCCGTGGAAGCGCGTGTGGAACAACGTCGTGCTCGGTTTGCCAGGGCGTCCGGACAAGCAGCGTGCTGTCGCGGCGCTGGAGGAGGTCGGGCTCGGGCACCGGGTGGACGTGTGGCCCAAGGTGCTCTCGGGCGGCGAGGCCCAGCGCACCTCGCTGGCCCGCGCTCTGGTGCGCGAACCCGATCTGCTGCTGCTCGACGAGCCGTTCTCCGCTCTCGACGCCCTGACGCGGCTCAAGGCGCAGCACCTCGTCGGCGAGCTGTGGAAGCGCCACGGGTGCGCGATCCTGCTGGTCACCCACGACGTGGAGGAGGCGCTGCTGCTCGCCGACCGCGTCCTGGTGATGAACGAGGGGCGCATCGGTTACGACCGGGCGCTGGACCTGCCGCGTCCGCGCGACGTCGGCGACCCGGAGTTCGTGTCGTTGCGGGCGGAGCTGCTCGCCCGCCTCGGCGTCGAATGATCCCGCCTCACCGCGCGGGAGCGGTGGTGGCGGCGAGCATCCGGTAGGCGTCGTGCTCGCAGTCGAGCAGCTCCTGGTCGTCGTGGTGCGGGCGCAACGGCTCGCCCGCGGCGACCTGGTGCGCGTCGCGCAGCGCGAACACCGCGCGCAGCAGGTCCGCCCGCGCCGCGTTGTCGCCGGGGGAGCGGCGCAGCTCGGCGGTGGCCCGGCGGGTGGTCTCCAGCGCCTCGCGCAACCGCGTCCGGGCGCGCCGGTTGGTCAGCACCAGGCAGACCAGCACGCCCAGCAGCGCGCCGAACAGCGTCATGCCCACGCGCTCGGCGACCAGGTGCCCTCCGGCGCCCGGGCTCCCCAGCGAGGCCAGGCACAGCGCCAGCGGGGTCGCGAAGGTCAGTCCGAGGCCGTAGTTGGCCATCACCACCAGCTCCGCGGCGACCTGGCACGCGATGATCACCACCAGGATCGCGGCCGGTGACGGATCGGCCGCGAAGATCCCCAGCGCCAGCAGCGAACCCGCCGCGGTGCCCGCGCTGCGCTGCAGTGCGCGCTGCCAGGTGGTGGCGGTGTTGTGCGACTGCAGCACCGAGCTGACCGACACCACCGCCCAGTAGGCGTGGTCGAGCTCGAACGTCGAGGCCAGCAGCCCGGTGACCAGCGAGGCCACCGCCATCCGCAGCGCGCTGGTGCGCAGCTCCGCGAACCGGACGCCGTCGGCGCGGACCGGGTGCGGCAGCGGGTGGTCCTGAGCCGGGGCCGGAACCCTGCCTCGCCGCAGGCCGCGGCCTGCGGCGCGCAGTTCCCCGACGCCCTCCGCCGGGTGGTGCAGCAGGTGCAGGGCGTGTGCCAGGTGCCCGCGCAGCCGGATCGCGGTGCGTCCCTCCTTCGCGCGCAGGGCGGTGAGCGCGTGGTGCGCCGCGGCGTGCGCCCGGCGGCGGGACGCGGTCCCCGGCTCCTCGAGGTGCTCGGCGACGGCCAGCAGCGCCCGCGCGGTGGCCAGCCGGTGCGGACCGGTCGGGTGCAGCAGCCCGCCCAGCATGGAGATCAGGTACGACAGGAGCGCGGAGGCCGCGGCCGCTCCGACGGCGACCAGGAGCCCGGACCACGTCTGCGGGGAGTACGCCGCCGCACCCGCGGCGAAGACGAACATCAGCCCGCCGGGCGGACCCAGCCGGAACGCGTCGGCGAGCAGCTTCGACAGCGTGGCCACCACCGCCAGGACCACGACCTTGGTCAGGCCGCCGGCACCGGCCGCCGAGGTCGCTGCCCCGGCGGCCACGCTCGCGGTCAGTCCGACCGCCACGAGCGCCAGCAGCCAGGCCCGGCGCGCGTAGGGATCGACCCGGCAGTACAGGGAGGTGAAGGCGCCCAGCGCCGCGAACGGCGTCAGCTCCAGGTGTCCGGTCGCCAGCAGCGCGAGGATCGGGACGGCGTAGGAGACCCCGACCCGCAGTGCCGGTACCAGCACCCCGCCGAACATCGAAGTGATCCGCAGGGCGTCCCGGGTGCGCAAGGTCTGGAGCAACGAACCGTTCACGAGTAAAATAATAGCTGGTGTTTTACCCGTGAAGGAGTGTGGCCTTGGACGTCGTCGGACGGATCCGCGAGCAGTGGCGCGAGCAGCACCCGGACCTGGACCTCACCCCGATCGAGGTGATCGGGCGCGTGCGCAGGCTCGCGGCGATCACCGACCAGCGGCACGACGACGACCTCGACGAGCTGAAGCTGTCCCGGATGGAGTTCGAGGTCCTCAGCGCACTGCGGCGGGCCGGGGGAGGTCTGCGGCCCAGCCGGCTCACCAAGGAGATGCTGTCGTCGGGCGCGGCCACCACCAAGCGGCTCGCCCGGCTCGAGCAGGACGGGCTGATCACCCGGAACCCCTCGACCCGGGACCGGCGCGAGGTCGACGTGCGGCTCACCGACCGCGGCCGGGAGGTCATCGACCGCGTGTTCCCGGCTCAGCTCGAACGCGAGCGGGCGCTGCTGGACCCGCTCACCGACGAGGAGCGGACACGGCTGGGCGAACTGCTGGCGAAGGTTCTCGGGCCGCTCGACGTGGCAGGGTGAACGTCCGGTCGTTCCCGGCGAGGCGCGTGCCGGGAACCCGCCGACGTGGGTTAAGGTTTTTCGGCTTTCACCGGGGGAATTCCCGCGGCGCGGCGAACCGGGTGTGATCGCGCGATCACGCAGGCGAATCAACGGCGCCGCTCGGACGAGAGGACACAGGGTGGCCACGGTACGGATCGGCTCCGTCCCTGCTCTGCACCTCGGCGGTCTGCCCGACCGCCTGCGCGCCTTCGTGGTGGCGAACTCGCGCGCGATCACGCTCATAGGCATCCCGCTGGTGCTGGTCTCGCTCGGCCTGCTGCTGCTCACGCCCCGCGCGGGCATCGGTGAGGAATCGGCCATCGACTACCAGGTCTACCGCTGGGCGGTGCACACCTGGCTGGCCGGCGGCGACATCATGAACACCGCGCCGACGGTGAGCATCGGCCGCGTCCTGCCGTGGGTCTACCCGCCGTTCGCGCTGGCGCCGCTGGCGCCGCTGGCCCTGCTGCCCTTCAGTGCGGGTCTGCTGGCGCTCTACCTGCTTGACCTGCTGGCCATCGGCGGCTCGCTCTACCTGGTCCTCCGCCACCTGTGGCCCGCTGTCGGCGCCCGCGGAGCGCTGGCCGCGGCGACGGTGCTGCTGCCGTTGACGCTGTTCCTGGAACCGGTGTACTCGTCGTTCGGCCTCGGTCAGGTCAACATCCTGCTCATGGGCCTGGTGATGGCCGACTGCCTCGCCGAGTCGCCCCGCTGGCCGCGCGGGCTGCTGATCGGGATCGCCGCGGCCATCAAGCTCACCCCGGCCGCGTTCCTGCTCTTCCTGGTGCTGCGGAAGGACTACCGCGCGGCCGTCGTCGCCGTGGGCACCGCCGTGGTGGCCACGCTGTCCGGGTTCGCGCTGAACCGCTCAGCCGCCGTCGAGTACTGGTTCGGCAAGGGCCCCGCGCACGGTGTGAGCGGGTCGGCGTTCCACACCAACCAGTCCATCATGGGCGCGCTGTCGCGCTTCGAGCTCCCGGCCGCGGCGCAGAACGGGTTCTGGCTCCTGCTCGCGATCGCGGTCACCCTCGCCGTCGGATTCGCCGTTCGCCGCGTGGAACCGGTGCTCGCCGTGTCGGCCAACGCGCTGCTCGCGCTGCTGATCTCGCCGACGTCGTGGTCGGACCACTGGGTGTGGTGCGCTCCCGGGCTGCTGGTGCTGCTGGGCTACGCCGTCCGGCTGCGCAGCGTCGGCTGGCTCGCGGTCGCGGGCTGGACGCTGGTCACGGTCCTGGCGGCGGCCTTCAACTGGATGCCCAGCGGCCCTCCGTGGGACGTGGTGGCCCACCTCTTCGGCAACCCCTACGCGCTGCTGGGGCTGGTGCTGATCGGGCTGCTGGTGCGCAAGGCCCGGCGCGAGCCGATTCGCCCCGAGGTTCCGCGGGCTTCGCTACCGGAACCAGCGGGTGTCTGAAATCGCGTTTCGCATTCGGGTGATTGCGCCCACGCGCACGCACGGTGTAACAACAATTACGCAAAAGTGCGGTTCTGAACCGAATCCGAATGGCGTGAGCAGCTATTCGCACTGGATTCGGTGCTGCGCAAGAAGATCGTGAACAACACCACTGATGATCGCCAGCTGTCGCCTTAGGACAGATGCGTGGTGCACAATTCCTCGGACTCCCGGCCTTGGCGACAACGGCGTCTCACTGTCTGAGAGTCGTCATGTTCCCTTAACTTCGTATTACCTAGCGGTAGCTTTTGGGCCGCTGGGTCTGTACAGTGCCTCAAACTGACCAAGAGTGCAACGGCGCATCCTTATTTGTCAGTGCCCCCAAAGGCTCCCGCGGTTCGCAGTGGGTGAGTCATGCCCTGCTGCGCGCCGCAGCCTGTCGACGGGAGGTCCGATGCCCCAATCCCACCATGCAAGAAGCGTGGCGCAGCGTAGCGCCCAAGCCAGTGGTCTGTATGACCCGGCCAACGAGCACGACGCCTGCGGTGTCGCGTTCGTCGCCGACCTCCGCGGTCGGCGGAGTCATGACCTGGTTGACAAAGCACTGACGGCGTTGCGCAACCTGGAGCACCGCGGCGCCAAGGGCGCCGACCCCGAGACCGGTGACGGTGTCGGGTTGCTGACCCAGATCCCGGACGCGTTCTTCCGCGCGGTCGTGCCCTTCGAGCTCCCCGAAGCCGGCACCTACGCGGCGGGCACGGCGTTCCTGCCCGCCGATGACGCCGCCGCCGAGGAAGCCGCGGCCGTCATCGAGCGGATCGTTGCCGAGGAAGGGCTGCGGCTGCTCGGCTGGCGCGAGGTCCCCATCGCCGCGGACTGCGCGGGCACCTCCGCCCGCGAGACCATGCCGAACTTCCGGCAGCTGTTCATCGGCGCCCAGGACGGGCGGCAGGCCGAGACGGCGCTGGCGTTCGAGCGCCGGGCGTTCTGCGTGCGCAAGCGCGCCGAGCACGAGGCCGACGTGTACTTCCCGAGCCTCTCCGCCCGCACCATCGTCTACAAGGGCATGCTGACCGAGGCGCAGCTGGGCGCGTTCTACCCGGACCTGGGTGACGAGCGCTTCGCCAGCGCGATCGGGCTGGTGCACTCGCGGTTCTCCACGAACACCTTCCCGTCCTGGCCGCTGGCGCACCCGTACCGGTTCATCGCGCACAACGGTGAGATCAACACCGTCAAGGGCAACCGCAACTGGATGCGGACCCGCGAGAGCATGCTCGACACCGACCTCATCCCCGGTGAGCTCAAGCGGCTGTACCCGATCGCCTCGCCCGAGGCCAGCGACTCCGCGACCTTCGACGAGGTCCTGGAGCTGCTGCACCTGGGCGGCCGGTCGCTGCCGCACTCGGTGCTGATGATGATCCCGGAGGCGTGGGAGAACCACGCCGAGATGGACCCCAAGCGCAAGGCGTTCTACGAGTTCCACAACTACCTGATGGAGCCCTGGGACGGTCCCGCGCTGGTGGCCTTCACCGACGGCACCCAGATCGGCGCGGTGCTGGACCGCAACGGTCTGCGCCCCGGCCGCTACTGGGTCACCGAGGACGGGCTCGTCGTGCTGGCCAGCGAGGTCGGCGTGCTCGAGTTCGAGCCGGAGAAGGTCGTCCGCAAGGGCCGGCTGCAGCCCGGCCGGATGTTCCTGGTCGACACCGACGCCGGCCGGATCATCGACGACGACGAGATCAAGGGCCAGCTCGCCGACGAGTTCCCGTACCAGGAGTGGCTGGACGCCGGCGTCGTGCGCCTCGGCGACCTGCCCGAGCGTGAGCGCGAACTGCCCTCGCACGACTCGCTGGTGCACCGGCAGCAGGTCTTCGGCTACACCCAGGAAGAGCTCGGCGTCCTGCTGCAGCCGATGGCCACCAGCGGTGCCGAGCCGATCGGCTCGATGGGCAACGACACCGGCTTCGCCGCGCTCTCGGAACGCCCCCGGCAGCTGTTCGACTACTTCACGCAGCTGTTCGCGCAGGTCACCAACCCGCCGCTGGACGCGATCCGGGAAGAGCTCGTGACCTCGCTGGGCACCCACGTCGGGCCCGAGCACAACCTGCTGGACCACGCCCCGGAGGCCTGCCACCAGCTGGTGCTGCCGTTCCCGGTGCTCGACAACGCCCAGCTCGCCAAGATCGTGCACATCAACGACGACGGCGACCGGCCGGACCTCAAGCCCGCCGTCATCGACGCCACCTACCGGGTCTCCGGCGGGGGAGAGGCGCTGCGCGCGCGGTTGGACGAGATCTGCGAGGAGGTCTCCCAGGCCGTCGCCGACGGTGCGCACATCCTGGTGCTCTCCGATCGCAAGGCCGACGCGAAGCGGGCGCCGATCCCGTCGCTGCTGGCCACCGGCGCGGTCCACCACCACCTGGTGCGCGAGAAGGAGCGCACCCAGGTGGGTCTGATCGTCGAAGCCGGCGACGTTCGCGAAGTGCACCATGTCGCTCTCCTCATCGGTTACGGCGCCGCCGCCGTTAACCCCTACGTGGCGATGGCCACCGTTGAAGATCTCGTCACCACCGGCGTGATCAACGGGACCACCGCCGAGCAGGCGACCGCGAACCTGATCAAGGCGCTGGGCAAGGGCGTCCGCAAGACCATGTCCAAGATGGGCGTGTCCACTGTGGCCTCCTACACCGGTGCGCAGATCTTCGAGGCCATCGGTCTCGGCGAGGACGTGGTGCAGCGCTGCTTCACCGGCACCACCTCGCGGCTGGGCGGGGTCGGTTTCGACGTGCTCGCCCAGGAGGTCGCCGAGCGGCACCGCCGCGCCTACCCGGTCGACGGCGTGCAGGCGCCGCACCGCTCGCTGGCCGTCGGTGGCGAGTACCAGTGGCGCCGCGAGGGCGAACCGCACCTGTTCAACCCGAAGACGGTGTTCAAGCTCCAGCACTCCACCCGCTCCGGGCGCTACGAGGTGTTCAAGGAGTACACCCAGGCCGTCGACGACCAGTCGCGCGATCTGATGACGCTGCGCGGGTTGTTCAAGTTCCGCGAGGGCGCGCGCAAGCCGGTGCCGATCGACGAGGTCGAGCCGGTCTCGTCCATCGTCAAGCGCTTCGCGACGGGCGCCATCTCCTACGGGTCGATCTCGCAGGAGATGCACGAGACCCTGGCGATCGCCATGAACCGGCTGGGCGGCAAGTCCAACACCGGTGAGGGCGGTGAGGACGCGGACCGGTTCACCCCGGACGACAACGGCGACTCGCGGCGCTCGGCGATCAAGCAGGTCGCCTCCGGTCGCTTCGGCGTGACCAGCGAGTACCTGGTCAACGCCGACGACATCCAGATCAAGATGGCGCAGGGCGCCAAGCCCGGCGAGGGCGGTCAGCTGCCCGGCGGCAAGGTCTACCCGTGGGTGGCCAAGACCCGGCACTCCACGCCGGGCGTCGGCCTCATCTCGCCGCCGCCGCACCACGACATCTACTCGATCGAGGACCTGGCGCAGCTGATCCACGACTTGAAGAACGCCAACCCCCGGGCGCGCGTTCACGTCAAGCTCGTCTCCGAGGTCGGCGTCGGCACCGTCGCGGCGGGTGTGTCCAAGGCGCACGCCGACGTGGTGCTGATCTCCGGGCACGACGGCGGAACCGGTGCTTCGCCGCTGTCGTCGATCAAGCACGCCGGTGGTCCCTGGGAGCTGGGCTTGGCCGAGACGCAGCAGACGCTGCTGGCCAACGACCTGCGCGACCGGATCGTCGTGCAGACCGACGGCCAGCTCAAGACCGGTCGCGACGTCGTGATCGCGGCGCTGCTGGGCGCCGAGGAGTACGGCTTCGCCACCGCTCCGCTGGTGGTCTCCGGCTGCATCATGATGCGGGTCTGCCACCTCGACACCTGCCCGGTGGGTGTGGCCACGCAGAACCCGAAGCTGCGGGAGAAGTTCTCCGGCAAGGCCGAGTACGTGGTGAACTTCTTCGAGTTCATCGCCCAGGAAGTGCGGGAGTACCTGGCCGAGCTGGGCTTCCGGTCCCTGGAGGAGGCGATCGGTCACGCCGATCTGCTCGACACCTCCGACGCCGTGCGGCACTGGAAGACCCAGGGCCTGGACCTCGCGCCGATCACCCACGTCCCCGAGCTGCCGCAGGGCACCTCGCTGCACCAGACCACCGAGCAGGACCACGGTCTGGAGAAGGCGCTGGACAACACGCTCATCCAGCTGTCCGAGGGTGCGCTCAAGGAAGGCACCCCGGTGCGGCTGGACCTGCCGGTGCGCAACGTCAACCGGACCGTGGGCACCATGCTCGGCTCCGAGCTGACCCGGCGCTGGGGCGGCGAGGGCCTGCCGGACGACACCATCGACGTGACCTTCACCGGCTCGGCCGGGCAGTCCTTCGGTGCGTTCGTCCCGCGCGGCATCACCCTGCGACTGCTGGGTGACGGCAACGACTACGTCGGCAAGGGCCTCTCCGGCGGGCGGATCGTGGTTCGCCCCGACCCGAAGGCGCCGTTCGTGGCCGAGCAGAACATCATCGCGGGCAACGTGCTGCTCTACGGCGCGACCGGCGGCGAGCTGTTCGTGCGCGGCATCGTCGGCGAGCGGTTCTGCGTGCGCAACTCCGGCGCGGTCGCCGTCGTCGAAGGCGTGGGTGACCACGGCTGCGAGTACATGACCGGTGGTCGCGCGGTGATCCTGGGCAAGACCGGGCGCAACTTCGCGGCCGGCATGTCCGGCGGTATCGCGTACCTGCTGGACGTCGACCCGCGGCGGATCAACCCCGAGATGGTCGACCTGGACACGCTGGACGACGAGGACCGCGAGTTCCTGCACGACCGGGTGCGCAGGCACTTCGAGCAGACCGAGTCGGCGGTGGCGCGCGAGCTGCTGGCCGACTGGGACACCGCGGTCGAGCGGTTCGGCAAGGTCATGCCGCGCGACTTCAAGCGCGTGCTGGAGGCGCAGAGCGCCGCCGAGCGCGAGGGCCGCGACGTCAACGAGGCGATCATGGAGGCGGCTCATGGCTGACCCCAAGGGATTCATGACGACGCCGCGGGAAACCCCGCAGCGTCGCCCGGTGGACGTGCGCATCAAGGACTGGCGCGAGGTCTACCTGGAGTTCGAGCAGCCGCGGCTGACCAAGCAGGCCGGCCGCTGCATGGACTGCGGAATTCCGTTCTGCCACCAGGGTTGCCCGCTGGGCAACCTCATTCCCGAGTGGAACGACCTGGTGTGGCGGGACGACTGGGAGTCTGCGATCGAGCGGCTGCACGCCACCAACAACTTCCCGGAGTTCACCGGGACGTTGTGCCCCGCCCCGTGCGAGGCGGCGTGCGTCGTCGGCATCAACAGCGACCCGGTGAGCATCAAGCAGGTCGAGATCTCGATCATCGACAAGGCTTGGGAGGCCGGCTACGTCAAGCCGCAGCTGCCGCCGAAGCACACCGGCAAGAAGGTCGCGGTCATCGGCTCCGGTCCGGCCGGGCTCGCCGCCGCGCAGCAGCTGACCCGCGTGGGCCACAGCGTCGTGGTCTACGAGCGGGCCGACCGCGTGGGCGGACTGCTGCGCTACGGCATCCCCGAATTCAAGATGGAGAAGAGCCGTCTGGACCGGCGTCTGGGCCAGATGCGCGCCGAAGGCACCGAGTTCCGCACCGGGGTGAACGTCGGCGTCGACGTCACCGTGGAACAGCTGCGCGCCGACTACGACGCGATCGTGCTCGCCGGTGGTGCGACCCAGGCCCGCGACCTGCCCGCACCGGGCCGCGAGCTCGACGGCGTGCACCAGGCGATGGAGTACCTGCCGCTGGCGAACAAGGTGCAGGAGGGCGACTTCGAGCGCTCGCCGATCCACGCCGAGGGCAAGCACGTCGTGGTCATCGGCGGCGGTGACACCGGTGCCGACTGCGTCGGAACCGCGCACCGCCAGGGCGCGGCGTCGGTGACGCAGCTGGAGATCATGCCGCAGCCGCCTGCGGAGCGCTCCGCGGCGCACCCGTGGCCGACCTACCCGATGCTCTACCGCGTCACCTCGGCTCACGAGGAGGGCGGCGAGCGGCTGTACTCGGTCAACACCCAGGAGTTCGTGGGTGACGACCAGGGCAGGCTGCAGTCGTTGCGGCTGGTCGAGGTCCAGCGCACCGACAACGGCTTCGAGCCGGTGGCCGGAACCGAGCGCGAGATCCCGGCGCAGCTGGTGCTGCTGGCGATGGGTTTCGTCGGCCCCGAGAAGCCCGGTCTGATCGAGGACCTGGGCGTGGAGCTCGACCCGCGCGGCAACGTGGCCCGCGACGAGAACTTCATGTCCAGCGTGGACGGCGTGTTCAGCGCCGGTGACATGGGACGCGGTCAGTCGCTGATCGTGTGGGCCATCTCCGAGGGCCGCTCCGCGGCCGCGGGCGTGGACCGCTACCTCACCGGACGGGACGTGCTGCCGGCTCCGATCGAGCCGACCGACCGCCCGATGGTCTGAGCGAAGTTCCCAGCGGTGCCCCGGTCCTGTTCGGACCGGGGCACCGCTGTTTCGTGATCAGTCCGGTACCGGGGAGCCGAAATCCGGTGTGCCGTCGTGCTTCCAGCCGAAGGTCTGCAGCCGGGCGTGCCGGTTGGGGTCGCCGACCTCGGCGTCGTACGGGCGCGCGTGGTAGACGAGCACGTCGGTTCCGTCCTCGGCGACCGTGAAGCTGTTGTGGCCCGGCCCGTACTGGCCGTGGGCCGCGGAGGTGGTGAACACCGGGTCGGGGTTCTTCCGCCACGAGCCGCCGTCCAGCAGGTCCGCGTCGGCCGGGGCCGTGAGCAAGCCCAGGCAGTAGTTGCTGTCGGTGGCGCTGGCGGAGAACGTCAGAATCACCTTGTCGTGGCGCACCAGCGCTGCCGGTCCCTCGTTGACCCGGAATCCGCGCGTCTCCCAGTCGCGGGTCGGGATCGCCAGCCGCACCGGTGGACCGCCCAGCGTCCACGGGTCCGACAGCGGCGCGAGGTAGAGGTTCGAGTTGGTCTCGATGCCGGGCTCGCGCTGCGCCCAGGCCAGGTAGCGGACACCGCGGTGGGCGAAGGTCGTCGCGTCCAGGGCGAAGGTGTCCCACGGCGTGCTGATGGGCCCGCGCTCCACCCACGCGCCGCTCAGCGGGTCGGTCGCGGCGTTCTCCAGCACGTACATCCGGATGCTTTGGATGTCCGCGGAACTGCCGGCGGCGAAGTAGACGTACCAGCGCCCGTCGACGCGGTGCAGCTCCGGAGCCCAGATGTGCCTGCTCATCTCGCCGCTGCCGTGTCTGCGCCACAGCACGTGCTCGTCGGCGTCGCCCAGACCCCGCAGCGTCGTGGAGCGGCGCAGCACGACGCTGTCGTAGCCGGGGACGGTCGCTGTGAAGTAGTAGGTGCCGTCGGTGTGCCGGTGGACGTGCGGGTCGGCTCGTTGCCGGGCCAGCGGGTTGTCGAAGCGCACGGGTGATCCCCAGGCGTCAGCGGTGGTGCCGGTCATGGAGAGGGCGCCGGTGGCCAGCGCCCCGCGCAGCAGCGTCCTGCGGGCGATTGCTGATCGGTGTCGCACTCCGCTCACCGTGCTGCGAATGCGGTGCGCCCAGGACGATTTCCGCTTCTCGGCGTGGCATTCGAGGGCATCCGGGTAACCCGTCCCGGGCATGGAGGTTGGGTTCGCCCAGCGACCGCGGGGTTCGGCGTCCGAACCGCTCGTGGACGCGGATCGGGACGCGCCGGGCGCTGCGAGGGGGCCGGTGGATCCACTGGTCAGAGCGCGGATCCGGGCTGCTTTTCCGCGGTGTCGCGGTGCTTTCGCCGGTGTGCGAGAGGAGAACGGGCCTTGCTGTTCTCCTTTCGGGGACTAGCGTCGGAGACACCGGAATTCCGCAGCTGAATTCGGCGGCCGCGCACCGCACCACTGTCGAAACGATTCGAGGAAACGGGAGCATGAGCGACACCGTCCTGACCGACATTCGCGAGCAGTTCTTCGGAGACAACCCGCTGGAAGTCCGCGAAACCGACCACTACACCCAGGAATACGTGGGTGGAATGGTCGACAAGTGGGACGACCTGATCGACTGGGAACGGCGCGCCGACGGGGAGGGCCGGTTCTTCGTCGACCAGCTCAAGGCCCGCGGAGTCCGCAGCGTGCTCGACGTGGCCACCGGCACCGGATTCCACTCGGTCCGGCTCATCGAGGCGGGATTCGACACCGTCAGCGCCGACGGCAGCCCGCAGATGCTGGCCAAGGCCTTCCGCAACGGCCTGGACAACGGCGGCCACCTGCTGCGCGTGGTCAACGCCGACTGGCGCTGGCTCAACCGCGACGTGCACGGCGAGTTCGACGCGGTCATCTGCCTGGGCAACTCCTTCACCCACCTGTTCAGCGAGCACGACCGCCGGAAGGCGCTCGCCGAGTTCTACGCCATGCTCAAGCACGACGGCGTGCTCATCATCGACCAGCGCAACTACGACGCCCTGCTGGACGGCAAGGTAGGCGGCAAGAGCAGCTACTACTACTGCGGGACCGAGGTCGAGGCCGTTCCCGACCACGTCGACGACGGGCTGGCCCGGTACCGCTACGAGTTCCCCGACGGCAGCGAGTACCACCTGAACATGTACCCGCTGCGGCGCGACTACCTGCGCGGGCTGCTGCGCGACGTCGGGTTCCAGCGCATCGAGACCTTCGGTGATTTCCAGGAGCAGCCGGTCGACGAACCGGACTTCTTCATCCACGTCGCGGAGAAGGCCTACGTGGAGGACCCGGACGCCTGACGTCCGGCCGCGAACCCGCCACGGGGTTGCCGGGATGCGGCCCGGGGACCGGTGATGTCACCGGCCCCCGGGCCGCATCCGCATGTCGGCCTCGATGCGGGCGGCCGTGCGGGCCAGCAGCGGCACGATCTCGCGCCGGACGCCCTCCTCGGTGGAGCTGTGCTTGTCCAGCGAGACGTTGATCGCGGCGAACACGCGACCGTCGGTGTCGCGGACCGGGACCGCGACACCCCGCAGCCCTTCCTCCAGCCCGTCGTCGGCGATCACGAATCCCTGCTTGCGCACGGTGGCCAGCTCGGCCAGCAGCGCCTCGCGCGTGGTGACTGTGTGCGGGGTGATCGGCGCCAGCTCGATCGAGCGCAGGCTGGCGTCGAGCTGCTCCGGCGGGACCGCGGCCAGCAGGACCTTGCCCATCGAGGTGGCGTGAGCCGGGAACCGGGAGCCGACCGGGATCGCCACGGACAGCAGCTTCGGGCTGGGCACCTGGGCGATGTAGCGGGTCTCGGTGCCCTCCAGCACGGCCATCGCGGTCATCTCCCGCACCTGGCGGGTCAGCTCCTGCAGGTGCGGTTCGGCGATCTGCGGCAGCGACCTGCTGGTCAGGTAGGCGTGCCCGAACTCCAGGACCAGCGGTGTCAGCGCGTAGCGCTTGTCGGTCTGGTGCACGTAGCCGAGCTCGACCAGCGACAGCAGGATGCGCCGGGCGCCCGCCCGGTCCAGGTCGGCGGCCTGGGCGACCTCGGTCAGCGACAGCTCGGCTCGTTCCGGGGTGAACGCCCGCAGCACCGACATGGTCCGCTCCACGGCGCGGACGAAGTGCTCCCCACGCTGTTGCGGCACGCCACCTCCCGAATCGCTCGCCTCAGCCTATCCGGTCACGGCCGGTAGACCGCCGGGCTGACACGCCTCCCGCCTCGAAGTTTCATACCGACCGGCCGGTCTGTCTGGACTGAGGGGCGGGCGACGGGTTTAACTGAAGGCCGGAAACCGATCGTGCACCCCGGAGGGAACAGCGAACGTGGCCGCCGACAGCGAAGATGAACTGCGGGAACGCCGGCAGGCGGTGCGCGACCTCGGGTCCGCGCTGCGCGACCTCACCGACGCCGCTGTGTCCACGGAGGCGGACACCGAGACCCTGCGGGAGATCACCGAGCAGGTGCGGGCGCTGGTGCCCCCGCTCGACGCGGTGCGGCGCGAGCGGGGCCAGATGGCGGCCGTCGACGACGGCCGCCGCCCGCGCCGCCTGTACAGCCCGGCCGTCGGGCCGGGCAACCCGATCTCGCCGCCGATGCACGTCGAGATCGTCGACGGCGCCGCGGTGGGCACCTGCACGCTGGGGCTCGCCTACGAGGGCCCGCCCAGCTACGTGCACGGCGGGATGAGCGCGATGCTGCTCGACCAGATCCTCGGGCACGCCCACGCCGCGGGCGGCGCCCCGCCCGGCATGACCGTCCAGCTGTCGCTGCGCTACCGGCGCCCGGTGCCGCTGGCGACCCCGCTGCGCATCGTCGGCCGGGTCGAGCAGGTCAACGGGCGCTGGACCGAGTCGAAGGCCACGATCTGCACCGCCGACGCGCCGGACGCGGTCCTGGTGGAGGCCGACGGCAGGTTCGTGGTGCCCAACGCCGAGCAGTCCAGCCGGCTCTTCGGGAAGGTCGAAGGACTGGTCAAGTGAGGTAAATCGAAGGCGGTACGCGAGGTTCAAGGAGGAGCCGCATGTACCCAGGTGTCCACGCCGCCACCACGCCCGACAAACCGGCCCTGATCATGGCCGGTTCGGGCGAGGTGCTGACCTATCGGGAACTCGACGACCGCTCGCTGCGCTTGGCCAACTCGCTGCGGGAGGCCGGACTGACCAAGGGCGACGTGGTCGCCGTGCTCTCCGACAACAACCTGCACGCCTACGAGGTGTACTGGGCCGCGGTGCGCTCGGGCATGTACGTCTGCGCGGTCAACAACCACCTGCAGCCCGACGAGGTCGCCTACATCGTCAACGACTCCGGCGCGAGCGCGATGGTCGTCTCGGCGGGGCTGGGCGAGCTGCCCGAGCAGGTCGCCGAGCTCACGCCCGGGGTTCGGCTGCGGCTCGCCTACAGCGGCGCGGTGCCCGGCTACGACGACTACGAGAAGGCGCTGTCGGCCGCCTCCACCGAGGTCCCGGCCGTGCAGCCGTGCGGCGCGGATCTGCTGTACTCCTCGGGCACGACCGGCCGCCCCAAGGGCATCCGGCCCGATCTGCCCGACCGGCAGGTCCACGAGCCGGGCAACATCCTGGTCGACCTGCTGCGCGGTTTCTACGGCTTCGGCGAGGACACCGTCTACCTCTCGCCCGCGCCGGTCTACCACGCCGCGCCGCTGCGCTACTGCGCGACGGTGCACGCTATCGGTGGGACCGTGGTGATGATGGAGCGCTTCGACCCCGAGGAGGCGTTGCGCGCCATCGAGCGCTACCAGGTCACCCACAGCCAGTGGGTGCCGACGATGTTCGTGCGGATGCTCAAGCTCGACGAGGCGACCCGCACCCGCTACGACCTGTCCAGCCACCGCACCGCCGTGCACGCCGCCGCGCCCTGCCCGGTCGAGGTCAAGCACGCGATGATCGAGTGGTGGGGCCCGATCCTGCAGGAGTACTACTCCTCCACCGAGGGCATCGGCATGACGATGATCGATTCCACCCAGTGGCTGGACAAGCCCGGTTCGGTGGGGCGGCCGGTGCTGGGCGTGGTCCGGGTCTGCGACGAGGAGGGCACCGAGCTGCCCGCCGGCGAGGTCGGCACCGTGTTCTTCGAACGCGAGGAGATCGAGTTCGAGTACCTCGGCGATCCGGGCAAGACCCGCTCGGTCAAGCACCCCGAGCACCTCAACTGGGCCACGATGGGCGATCTCGGCTACATCGACGAGGACGGGTTCCTGTTCCTCACCGACCGCAAGGCTTTCATGATCATCTCCGGCGGGGTGAACATCTACCCGCAGGAGGTCGAGGACGTGCTGGCCCTGCACCCCTCGATCCTCGACGTGGCGGTCTTCGGCGTTCCCGACCCCGAGATGGGCGAGGCGGTCAAGGCCGTCGTGCAGCCCGCGCCGGGCGCGGAACCCGGTCCGGAGCTGGAACGGCAGATCATCGAGCACGCCCGCGAGCGGGTGGCGCACTACAAGGTTCCGCGCAGCGTCGACTTCGTCGACGACATGCCGCGCACACCGACCGGAAAACTCGTCAAGGGCAAGCTCAAAGCCCGCTACACCCGATGAATTGAGAGGATGACCCGTGGATCGACGTTGGGGCATCAGCGTTCCGCTGCCCGAGCTCTCGCTGCCCGAGCAGCGCGAGCTCATCGCCGAACTGCCCGACCTCGGCTACACCGACGTGTGGTCGTCCGAGGCCAACGGCGCTGATGCGTTCACCCCGCTGGCGCTGGCCTCGACCTGGGCGCCGCAGCTGCGGCTGGGCACGGCGATCGTGCCGGTCTACACCCGCGGTCCGGCGACCTTGGCGATGAGCGCGGCCACCCTCGCCGCCGCGGCCCCCGGCCGCTTCGCACTGGGCGTCGGGACGTCGTCGAACGTCATCGTCGAGCGCTGGAACGGGATCCCCTTCGACGAGCCGTACAAGCGGGTGCGCGACACCGTGCGGTTCCTGCGGCAGGCGCTGCGCGGGGAGAAGGTCACCGAGTCCTACGACACCTTCGAGGTCAAGGGCTTCACGGCCGGACTGGTGGCCGACCCCGTGCCACCGGTGCTGGTGGCGGCGCTGCGCCCCGGGATGCTCAAGCTGGCCGGGCGCGAGGCCGACGGAGCGATCATCAACTGGCTCTCGCCGGACGACGTCCGCACGGTCGTGCCCCACGTCCAGCAGGGCGGTCCGGACAAGGAGGTCGTGGCCCGCATCTTCGTGATGCCCGACATCGACCCGGACACCGCTCGGGGCCTGGCCCGCAGGCACATCGCCGCGTACATGAACGTCCCGGTCTACCGGGCGTTCCACGAGTGGCTGGGCCGCGACGAGTTCACGCCGATGTGGCAGGCGTGGGACTCCGGCGACCGCAAGGCCGCGCTCGCGGCGATCCCGGACGGCGTCGTCGACGACCTGGTGGTGCACGGACCGGCCGAGTACTGCCGGGAACGCGTCCAGCAGTACGTCGACAACGGTGTGACAACACCGGCGATCGCGCTGGTGGCTCCGGGCGACCCCACGGCGGCCGTTCGGGCGCTGGGCCTGAAGTAGACCGCCGGTGGCCGCTGCGTCAGCTCAGGGCGGCGGGCTGCTGGTCCAGCCCGCCGCTCAGGTGCGCGGTGTCGTTGAAGCGCCGCACGATCCAGCGGCCGCCGCTGACCACGATCTGGGAGATCGAACCGTTGCTCGCGCCCAGGAACGCGAGCGGGAGGCTGCCGCTGGCGATGGACATGACCTCACCGATCACCCCGCCGTGCGTGAACACCGCGATGCGCTGATCGGGGTGGGCGGCGGCGAGCCGCTCGATGGCTCCGGTGACCCGCTCGCGCAACGCCTCGGAGGTTTCGGCGCCGGGGATGACGTCCCACCGGCCCTCGGCGTGCATCCGCTGGATGATCGGGTCGTTCTGGGCGACCTTCTGGCGGAACAGCCCGCCCTCGAACTCGCCGAGGTGCACCTCCCGGAGGTCCTTCTCGACACGGGGTGCGAGTCCGAGCCGGGCGGCCAGGGGCGCGGCGGTCTCGGCCGTGCGCCGCAGGGTGGTCACGTAGAGGGCGTCGAGCGGCTCGGCG
The DNA here is from genome assembly GCF_029952525.1 of Saccharopolyspora ipomoeae. GTDB lineage: Bacteria > Actinomycetota > Actinomycetes > Mycobacteriales > Pseudonocardiaceae > Saccharopolyspora > Saccharopolyspora ipomoeae. Next base: position 57,362 of record NZ_JASAOF010000026.1, on the reverse strand, counting down.
GCGAGCCGTCGTCCGACGTGCTCGGCGTGCTCCCGGCCGGCCGGTGCCAGTTCGGGATCGCCCTGGCCGTCGACGAGGTCGAAGGGCCTTCCGGGCACGGCGGGGGCGGATTCGCCGTGCCGGACCAACAGGATGTCGGTGGCCCCGGCGGGCGGTGCGAACGCGGACTGCCGGTACTCGACCTCGGACATGCTGCCCCGCTTTCTGCGATTCCTGGTGCACGCCGGACTTTTCCACTGCGCAAGCCCGTTTTCAAACCCGCGAATTGGATGGTGCGATGACTTACACCGAGATCGGCTACGAGGTCTCCGAGCGGATCGCCACGATCACCTTGAACCGGCCGCAGAAGCTCAACGCGTTCACGCACGTGATGCGCGGTGAGATCATCGCGGCCCTCGACGAGGCCGAGGCCGACGACGACGTGCGCGCGGTCATCGTCACCGGCGCCGGTCGCGCGTTCTGCGCGGGAGCGGACCTGAGCGCGGGCGAGGACACCTTCAACAGCCGGTCCAACGGCGTGCGAGCCGCGGCGCACCGCGAACTCGGCGAGGTCGACGGCGTGCCGCGCGACGGCGGTGGCACCGTGGCGCTGCGCCTGGCGGCCATGCGCAAGCCGACGGTCGGCGCGATCAACGGGGCCGCGGTCGGCGTCGGGGCCACGATGACGCTGCCGATGGACATCCGCATCGCCGCCGAGAGCGCCCGGTTCGGGTTCGTCTTCACCCGTCGCGGTCTGCTGCCCGAAGCGGCCTCGTCCTGGTTCCTGCCGCGGGTGGTGGGCATCTCGCAGGCGATGGAGTGGGCCGCCACCGGGCGGATCTTCGACTCCGCGGAGGCGTTGACCGGCCGGCTGGTGTCCCGCGTGGTCGCCGATGACGAGCTGCTCGAAACGGCGCGATCGATCTGCCGGGAGATCGTCGAGAACACCTCGGCCGTGTCGGTGGCCGTGGCCCGGCAGCTGCTGTGGGGCATGCTCTCGGCCGACTCGCCGTGGGAGGCGCACCGCCTGGATTCCAAGGGGATCAACGTGCTCGGTGCCGGGGCCGATGCGGCCGAGGGCGTCGGTTCGTTCCTGGCCAAGCGTCCGCCGGAGTTCCCCCTCCGGGTGAGCGAGGACTACCCCGACTTCATGCCGGAGTGGCCCGCTCGCCCGGAGGGGGTCTGACGCCGCCCTGGACCCTGATGTGGAGTTGTCAAGCAGCATGTCGCCGGGGTGACCGGCCATCTGAGGATCGGTGCGCCGGAGCGCGTTCGGGCGTCATCGGGTGCCGGGCGGTGGCTCTCGGGCCACCGCCCGGCTGCGGTGTTCGCGGAAGTCGATGGGGATGACAAGCGAATAGTGCTCATCAGCAGGAGGTTTCGCGGAGAGCGGTCGCGAAGGCGCGGAAAGGCGTTGGCGGAAAGGGGAGTCGAGGGGCGGGTGGTCGCGGTGTTCCGGTGTCGAACGCATGTGTCAATGGTGCACGTCGGCCTTCGAAAAGGCGAGCGAACAGCCGCTACACGATCAGGTGATCAACGTCGAAACAGGCTGCAAGACAACACCATCAAGCGACCACTGTGGATGAATCCAGTGGTCACAGCCCTGCGAGAAGGCTCGTTCCGAGCGACACCATCATCACCGCGATCGCCCCGTCCAACACGCGCCAGGACGAGGGGCGTGCGAAGAAGCCCGTCAGCAGGCGGGCTCCGAAGCCGAGCGCGACGAACCACACGCAGCTGGCCGCCAGCGCGCCCGCTCCGAACTCCCACCGCATGGCTCCGTACCCGGCGGCCACCGACCCGATGAGCAGGATCGTCTCCAGGTAGGTCTGCGGGTTCAACCACGTCATGGCCAGGCAGGTCAGCGCCGCGCGACGCCTCGACCCGGTCTCGCCGGTCCCGGCGTCGAGCGCCGCCGACGGGCGCAGCGCCCGCCTGGCGGCGAGGAGCCCGTAGGCGAGCAGGAAGCAGCCGCCCGCCACCGTGCAGAGGGTCAGCAGCAGCGGCGACCGGGCCACCAGGGTGCCGAACCCGCCCACTCCCAGGGCGATCAGGGCGACGTCCGAGGCGATGCAGATCGCCACCACCAGCAGCACCGCGTGCCTGCGCAGGCCTTGGCGCAGCACGAAGGCGTTCTGGGCGCCGATCGAGACGATCAGGGACATGCAGGTCGCGAAACCCGCCGACATCGGGAGCAGGGAGTTGGCCATGCCACCGACGCTAGGGAGGAGGCGCAGGACAGTACAGCTAATGATTCTTAACTACCATTAGGAGACGTGAACCTCGATCTGCCCCTGGAGCACGTGCGGACGCTGCTGGCCGTGGTCGACGGCGGCACCTTGGACGCCGCGGCGGCCGCGCTGCACGTGACGCCGTCGGCCGTCAGCCAGCGCGTGAAAGCGCTGGAGCAGCGCACCGGACGGGTCCTGCTGATCCGCAGCAAACCGGTGCAGCTCACCGAGTCCGGACAGGTCGTGGTCCGGTTCGCGCGGCAGCTGGCGCGGATGGAGCAGGACGTCGGAGCCGAGCTCGGCATGTCCGGCAGCGGCGCCCCGAACACCCTGCCCATCGCGGTCAACGCGGACTCGCTGAGCACCTGGTTCGTCCCCGCGCTGGCCGGTGTTCCCGACGAGCTCGGGATCTGCTTCGAACTGCACCGGGCCGACGAGGGGCACACCACGACCCTCCTCCGCGAGGGGCGCGTGATGGCGGCGGTGACCTCGACGCCCGATCCCGTGCAGGGCTGTTCGGTGCGCAGGCTCGGGCACATGCGGTACCTCGCCTGCGCGGCACCGCGCCATCAGGAGCGGCGCACGCTCAAGCAGGTGCTCGACGAGGTCCCGGTGCTGATCTTCGACCAGCACGACGACCTGCAGGACGCCTTCGCCCGCAAGGTCACCCGGGGCCGAGAGGCGGGCGGTGCCCGGCACTTCGTGCCCTCCTCGGAGGGCTTCGTCGAGGCCATCGTGGTCGGCCTCGGCTGGGGGATGGTGCCGCGCGTGCAGGCCGAACCGCTGCTGCGATCCGGCGCGCTGGTCGACATCGCACCGGGCCGGGGTGTGGACGTCCCGCTGTTCTGGCAGCAGTGGAAGCTCGACTCACCCGCGCTGGCCGCGGTCGCGCACGCCGTGCAGGACGCCGCAGCGCGCGATCTGGACCCACGTTCCTAACAGCTCCTAGGCCGGGTCGGTGAACTTCGGGGGGCGCTTCTCCAGGTTCGCCGAGATCGCTTCGAGCTGGTTCGGGGTGCCGATGAGGGAGTGGATCGCGACCTGCTCGGCCTCGAAGCCCTCGTCGAGCGACACCCGACCGGCCAGGTCCAGCAGGCGCTTGGACTCGCGGATAGCTTCCGGGCTCTTGCCCGCGATCTCGCGCGCGAGCGCGAGCGCGGCCGCGTGCGGATCGGTCTCCACGCGGGTGGCCAGGCGCAGGGCCGCGGCCTCCTCGCCCTCGACGACGCGGCCCGTGAACGTCAGCTCCTTGGCCACGTCGCGCCCCACGAGTTCCGGGAGCACCTGGGTTCCGGTCATGTCGGGGTTGATGCCCCACTTGATCTCCAGCACCGACAGCCGGGCGTCGGGGGCGACCAGCCTGATGTCGGCGCCGAGCGCGATCTGCAGGCCGCCGCCGAAGGCCACGCCGTGCACCGCGGCGATCACCGGCTGCGGCATCAGCGTCCAGATGTGCACCGCCTGCTGCGCGAGGGCCTTGGCCGGTCCGCCGGTCTCCAGGCGCGGCGGAGCCGTGCCGTCCGCCATCTCGCCGAACACGCTGAAGTCCAGGCCGGCGCAGAACCCGCGCCCCTCGCCCGAGAGCACGACCGCGCGCACCCCGGAGTCCCCGCTCAGCCGCTCACCGGTGGCGACCAGCTCCTCGAACATCGCCAGGTCCAGGGCGTTGAGCTTGTCGGGGCGGTTCAGCCGCACGTCGGCCACGCCATCGGTGATGGTGCAGCTGATCCGCTCTGCTGTCGACACGGGGTTTCCTCCAGGAAGGTCGTGAAAACCGCGCGCAGCAGCGGGAAACCGTGCGCGGCGGCGCCTTAGCGAACGTTAAGGGCCGTGCCCGGTGCAGTCAAGATCGGGCCCCGGTCGCACGGTTGTGCTCGTCGCCTCACTGTGCCTAGCGTCACCGAGGAGTTCGCCGACCCCGGATGAGGTGGGATCTATGGCCAGGCCGATTCGAATCGCAGGGTTCTCGGGTTATCTGGGGGACCGGCGCAGCGCGCTCGACGAGGCGATGGCCGGCGATCCGGTCGACGTGCTCATCGGTGACTACCTCGCCGAGTTCACCCTGGCGATGCTCTCCGCGCGGCACCGCAGCGACCCCTCGCGGGGTTACGTCGAGTACTTCTTGACGCAGCTCGAACCGCACCTGTCGGCGATCGCCGAGCGCGGGGTGCGCGTGGTGGTCAACGCGGGCGGGTTCAACCCCGCCGGGTTGGCCGAGGCCACCCGCGCGCTCGTCGCGGAGGCCGGAGCGGACCTGCGCGTCGCCCACGTCGAGGGCGACAACGTGCTGCCGCGGCTGGCGGAGTTGCAGGCCGGTGGTCACGACCTGACGAGCATGGACACCGGTGAGCCCCTCGAATCGTGGCGGGGGAGCCCGGTCGCGGCCAACGCCTACCTCGGCGGTTGGGGCATCACCGCGGCGCTGCGGGCCGGGGCCGACATCGTGGTGTGCGGGCGGGTCACCGACGCCTCGCTGACCGCCGGGCCCGCCGCGTGGTGGCACGAGTGGTCCGGCACGGACTTCGACCGGCTGGCCGCGTCCGTGGTCGCCGGGCACATCATCGAGTGCGGACCGCACGCCACCGGCGGCAACTTCTCCGGGTTCACCGCGATCCCCGGTGTGGTGGCACCGGGTTTCCCGATCGCCGAGATCGCCGACGACGGCACCACCGTCATCACCAAGCACGCCGCCGACGGAGGCGCGGTCACCACCGACACCGTGACGGCCCAGCTGGTCTACGAGATCCAGGGCCCGCGCTACCTCAACCCCGACGTCACCGCGCACCTCGACGACCTGCGGCTGCGGCAGATCGGGCCGGACCGGGTGGAGCTGTCGGGAGCGACCGGGTCGCCGCCTCCGCCCACCACGAAGGTCGCCCTGTTCGCGCCGATCGGGCACCAGATCGTCACCGCGCTCTACGTCACCGGGCTCGACGTCGATGCCAAGGTCGCGCTGATCCGCGAGCAGGCCGAGGCCCTGCTGGCCGGCGCCGAGGCCGAACTGGACGTCTCCGCGCTCGGCACGGTCGCCGAGGACCCGCAGCGGCAGTGGGACGCCACCGCCCAGGTGCGGATCATGGCCACCGCGTCCGAGCGAGAACCGCTGCAGCGCTTGGTTTCCGGGATCGGCGAGCTGTACCTGTCCAGCGTTCCGGGGTTCTTCACCGATACCGCGGCCCGGCAGGCGGCGACGCCCAGCACCCGCGTCGAGTACTGGCCGGCGCTGCTCGACATGGCCGCCGTCGAGCACGTCGCGGTGCTCGACGACGGGACCCGGATCGACGTGGAACCGCCCGCGACGACGGAAGAGCCGTTCCAGCCCGCGCATCCCGAACCGCCCGCGCGCGAATCGGGCGACACGCGGCGGGTTCCGCTGGGACGTCTCGCGCACGCCCGGTCCGGCGACAAGGGCGGCAACAGCAACGTCGGGCTGTGGGTGTCGGACCCGGCGGCCTGGCCGTGGTTGCGGAGCCTGCTCACCACCGAGGAGCTGCGCAGGCTGATGCCCGAGGCCAAGGACCTGGAGATCGTCCGCCACGAGTTCCCGAACCTGCGCGCCGTGCACTTCGTGCTGCGGGGACTGCTCGGGACCGGCGGGTCCAGCAACCTGCGCGTGGACCCGATCGGCAAGGCCGTCGGGGAGTTCCTGCGCGCGCGGCACGTCGACGTCCCGGTGGAGTTGCTGTGATCCGGGCGGGAAACGCGATGGCGTCCGGCTGAGAGCGTGCGCTAATATGCGTACACCGCACGCAATAGGGGATTGCGCTGCGACGGGGTCGGGGCGGTTCGGCGGCATCGGCTGGGGGTGATGCCGCCGAACCGGATCTCGCGGAGTACCGGTGAACACGCGCAACGGCGGGAGCGCAACCCGTTCGGCGTAACCTCTACGCGCGACGAAGACGCCTACGTCGAGCACGAGGTGGACCGCGATGAGCGATCGAGACGTCCAGTCCAGCGGGGTGCAGCTGCTCTGGGGCGCCACCAGCCGGGCACCGCGCGGGCCGAAACCCACCCTCAGCCTCCAGCGCATCGTGGACGAGGCGGTGCGGCTCGCCGACGCCGAGGGCCTGGAAGCGCTGTCGATGCAACGCCTCGCCGCCGAGCTCGGCGCCGGCACCATGTCGCTCTACCGCTACGTGCCGAGCAAGGACGACCTGATCTGCCTCATGCTCGACACCGCGATCGGGGCGCCGCCGGAGATCGGCAGGCGCACCGGGTGGCGCAGCGCGATGGAGACGTGGGCGCGCGCCAACGTGAGCGTCTTCGAACAGCATCCGTGGGCGCTGACGCTGGTGACCAGGCCGCGCGTGATGGGCCCGAACGAGGTCGCTTACCTGGAGGCCGGGCTGGCGGCGCTGCGCGGAACCGGGCTCGACCCCGCCGAGATGCTCAACACCGTGCTGCTGGTCAACGGATTCGTGCGCGGCAGCGCACCGTTCGTGCCGGAGCGCTCCGGGGAGGCGAAGATGGTCAGCGCCGAGATGCTGGTCGACTTCGGTCAGCAGGAGCGCTTCCCGACCGTCGTCGAGGTGCTGAGCGCGATGGCCGAACGCCGTCCCCGCAAATCCGACGTCCCGTTCGAGTACGGGCTGCGCCGGGTGCTCGACGGCATCGCCGCCCGCATCGACTCGATCGAGCGCCGTTCGTGAGGTTCAGCGCGGGGCGGGGAGCACGGCGCCGGGGGAGTGGGGCGCCGGGTGGTCGCGGTGGGCGTCCAGGATGGAGATGGCGGTGGCGGTCTCGCCCTTCCTCAGGGCATCGATGAGCATCCGGTGCTCGCTCACCAGCCTTCGCCGGGCGGTCCGGTCGTAGAGGTGGACCGAGCGGTAGGGCTCGGTCATCTTCCATATTCGCTCGATCTCGTCGACGATCAGGTCCAGCCCCGAACTGCGGAAGATCACGAAGTGGAAGTCGTGGTTGAGCTCGGTCATCCGCAGCACGTCGGTGGCCTCCGCCGCGGCCTCGATGCCCCGGTTGAGCTCGTCGAGCTCGATCAGCCGGGCGTCGCTGAGCCGCGAGATCCGGCGCAGCACCGTGGATTCCAGCGCAGCGCGCATCAGGTAGGACTGCTGCAGCTCGTCGGCCGACAACCGGGTCACCGTGTAGCCCACGTTCGGCCGGTGGCGCACGACGCCCTCGGCCTCCAGCGACTTGAGCGCCTCCCGGATCGGCACCCGGCTCACGCCCAGCCGCTCGGCCAGCGCCTCCTGCCGCAACGGCTGTCCTGGAAGCAGTTCCTGACTGCGCATCATTCGCCGGATCTGGTCGACGGCCCGCCCCACCGAAGTTCCCGCCATTGCACACGCTCCGCGCTCGACTGGATCGGTGGCCGGATCGTAACGCACCGTGTTCACGGGCCTACGCGGCGCTGCCCGTTCCGTCGTCCATGCGTGGGCGATGCGCGGCGGCTATCGTGCGTCTCGTTATGTCCACCCCCTCGGAGCCGGGCGGCGAGGCCGCCGCGCCCTGGCAGCCGCTGTTCGAACAGGCGGCCGCAGCCATGGCGATCCTCGACTTGCAGGGCAAGTACCTGCACGTCAACGCCGCCTTCTGCCGAATGCTGGGGTATCGGAGCGATGAGCTGATCGGGCACGACTACCGCAGCGTCACGCACCCGGACGACATCGACCCCGACGGGCCGCAGGAGGCGGACGAGCCGCTGGAGAAGCGCTACATCCGCTCGGACGGCACCGTGATCTGGGCGCTGGTGTCGCGAACCTTCATCCGCGACGAGCACGGCGAGCCCGTCAGCTTCCTGTCCCAGAGCCAGGACATCACCCGTCGCCGCGAGGCCGAACTGCTGTGGCAGCGCAGCTTCGCCAACGCTCCGATCGGCATGGCCCTGCTGAGCCTCAAGGGGCGCTGGACCGAGGTCAACGACACGCTCTGCGAGATGCTCGGCTACTCCCGCGAAGAGCTGATCGGCATGCACTTCAGCGACATCACCTTCGAGGAGGAGGACGACCGGGGACCGGCGCTGCTGGATGACCTGGTCCACGGTGTCGTGGAGAGCGTCAGCATCGAGAAGCGGTACCGGCACAAGCACGGCCACCCGATCTGGATGCTGATCCGCGCCACCGCGGTGCCCGATGCCAGCGGTGAGCCCGCGTTCGTGGTCAGCCAGTACGACGACGTGGGCGAACGCCGCGTCGCCGATGCCCACCTGGCGCAGCTGGCGCTGCACGATCCGCTCACCGGACTGGCCAACCGCACGCTGCTGGCCGACCTGATGGACCTGGGCCTCAAGCGGCTCGCCCGAGGCGACGAGATGATGGTGGTCGTGGTCGCCGACCTCGACGAGCTCAAGCCGTTCAACGACCGCTACGGCCACCTGGTCGGCGACAAGATCATCGTCGCGGCCGCCGAAGCGCTGCAGAACGCCGTGCGGAGCGGCGACGCGGTGGCTCGCGTCGGTGGCGACGAGTTCGTGGTGATGACGATCGTCGAGGACGCGGCCGAGGCCGCCTCGTTGCGAGACCGCATCGAGCAGCGCCTCAACACCTGGGTGACCATCGGCGACCGGACCCTGCCGCTGCGCACCAGCGTCGGCCACGCCATCACCACCGACCCGCGGGTCGGCCGCGAACAACTCCTGCACGCCGCCGACCAGGACATGTACGAGCGCAAGCGCAACAGGGGCGCGGCCCGCGACTAGGAAGGCGAGTGCCCTCAGGGCTGCAGCAGCTCGTCGAGGGCGGGTTCGATGGCCCGGTGGAAGGTCGGGTACGCGAAGATCATCTCGGCGAGGAGCGCGATCGGGACCTCGGCGTGCACCGCGACGGCCAGCGCGCCGAGGATCTCGCCGCCCGACGGTCCCGCGACCGTCGCGCCCACCAGCACTCCGCGATCGCCGTCGGCGACGAGCTTGATCAGGCCCTCGTTGCCCACCTTGTGGATGAAACCCCTGGTGGAGACCGGGAGCTGGGACACCGCCGTGCGGACCCGGTCGTGCTCGGCCAGCGCCTGGGTCTCGGTGAGGCCGACCGTCGCGACCTCCGGGTCGGTGAAGGTCACCGACGGCATCGCCCGGTAGTCGGCCGGGGCGCCGGGCAACCCGAGGACGTCGGCCGCGGCGATCCGCGACTGGTAGACCGAGGTGTGGGTGAAGGCGCCGTGGCCGGTCACGTCGCCGATCGCCCAAACGCCCTCGGCTGCCCGCATCCGCGAGTCGACCTCGATGGTGCGCGCCGCGTCGTCGAGCCCGACCGCCGCCACGCCCAGCGCGCGCAGGTCGGTGCGCCTGCCGGTGGCGACCAGCAGACGCTCGGCCTCGAACTCCTCGCCGTCGGTGGTCACGCGGAAGCCCGCGGTCTCGTCGTGGCTGACCTGCCGCACGGTGCTGCCGACCCGCACGTGCACGCCCTCGGCCAGCAGCCGGTCGGTGACGACCTCGGCGGCCTCGGGCTCGGCGAGCGGCAGCAGCTGCGGCCGGGCCTCCAGCACCGTCACCTCGCAGCCGAAGCGGGCGAAGACCTGCGCGAACTCCAGGCCCACGGGTCCGCCGCCCAGCACGATCAGCGAGTCCGGGAGCTGCTCGATCGACACGACCTCGCGGTTGGTCCAGTACGGCGTGCCGGCCAGGCCCTCGATCGGCGGGATCGCCGGTTCGGTGCCCGGGTTGAGCACGATGCCGCGCCGGGCGCGCAGCACCTGATCGCCGACGGTGACCTCCCCGGGGGCGGTGATGCGGCCGACGCCGCGCACCAGCCTGCCGCCGGTGGCTTCGAACCGGCGGACCGCGATCTCGTCGTTCCACCCGGTCGTGGCCTCGTCGCGGATCCGGGTGGCCACCGGGGACCAGTCGGGCCGGACCGTCGCCGAGCCCGCCAGCTGCGGCACCCGGCGCGCTTCGCCGAGGGCGTCGGCGGCCCGGACCATGATCTTGGTCGGGATGCACGCGTAGTACGGGCACTCGCCGCCGACCAGCCGCGATTCGACTCCGACCACCGACAACCCGGCCCGGCCGAGCCGGGCGGCCACGTCCTCGCCGCCCGGACCCATCCCGACCACCACGACATCGACCTCATCGGCCACCTGGCCCACCCCCGTCTGCGGTGTCCCGTTCTCGTTCCCACCGCACCACCCGAGGCGCTGGTGCGCTAGCCGAGCGCGGCGCGCAGCACCGCGAAGAGCTCGCGCATCGCCTCCGCCGCCACCGGGATCTGCTCGGAGTCCGGGGCGAAACCGTGGAACAGGCCGGGGCAGTGCTGGGTGGAGGTCGGCACGCCTGCCTCCTTGAGCCGCTCGGCGTATCGGCGGCCCTCGGTGCGCAGCGGATCCATGCCGACGGTGAGCACGTGCGCGGGCGGCAGGCCGGTGAGGTCGTCGGCGCGCAGCGGGGAGGCGTGCGGGTGGTCGCGGACTTCCAGGTCCGGGGCGTACTCGTCCCAGAACCACATCATGTGCTGCTTGGTGAGCATGCAGTCCAGGCTGCTGTCCACGTAGGACTCGGTGGTGAAGTCGTGGTCGGTGATCGGGTAGATCAGCAGCTGGAAGGCCAGGTCCGGGGTTCCGCGCTCCTGGCACTGCAGAGCGGTGACCGCGGCGAGGTTGCCGCCGGCGCTGTCACCGGCCACGACGAGCCTGGTGGCGTCGCCGCCCAGCTCGGCCGCGTGCTCGGCCGCCCACACCGTGGCGGAGTAGGCGTCCTCGACGGCGGCGGGGTAGCGGTGCTCGGGGGCGAGCCGGTAGTCGACCGAGATCACGATCGCCTCGGCGGCGTTGGCCATCGTGCGCGCCAAGCCGTCGTGGGAGTCCAGGTCGCCGAGCACCCAGCCGCCGCCGTGGAAGTAGACGATCATCGGCAGCGCGGTCGCGGTGCTCGGCCAGTGGATCCGCACCGGCACCTCCACGCCGTAGGAACCCGGGATCAGCCGGTCCTCGGTGCGCTCGACCTCCGGGCGCGGCCGTCGCGAGCTGCGCGCGGCGGAGAGCCTGCGGGCGGTCGCGGCATCGGTGACCTCACCGCCGAGATCGGGGAACTGCTCCCGGGCTCGTGCGACGAACGGTTCGGCTTCCGGGTGCAGCGGCATGTGTGTTCCTCCACGGGCGGGCTCGACCGGACGGGTGGTCCGGCCTGAGATGTAATCCGACCCGGACCCCGCTGGGCATCGGCCAGTTGAGCGATCGTTTTCCCGCATCATGAGAGCGGGTGATGGTGTGGCAGATCACAGTTTTCCCGGTCAACTGTCCGTAGCGTCCGTTCATCCGCCGGTTGCACCATCGATACAGGTGCTCCTGCCTGCGCGGGAATCCGGAACTGGATCGTTCCGTGCGGGGGCTCGCGCACGGTGACCGACAAGATCGACTCCGTGATCGCGACCACTCCACTACCTGTATCGTTCGCCACGGGACGAACGTTGCCTGCAATTGAAGGGGAACGGATCAATTGGGCGCGACGAACGGACACCGGACGAACGGGACCCGCAAGCTGAACCGGGTCGTGATTCGCTTCGCCGGTGACTCCGGTGACGGAATGCAGCTGACCGGCGATCGGTTCACCTCGGAGGCCGCGGCCTTCGGGAACGACCTGGCCACGCTGCCGAACTTCCCGGCCGAGATCCGGGCCCCCGCCGGCACGCTGCCGGGGGTGTCGAGCTTCCAGCTGCACTTCGCCGACTACGACATCCTCACGCCCGGTGATCGGCCGGACGTGCTGGTGGCGATGAACCCGGCGGCGTTGAAGGCCAACCTCGGCGACCTCCCGCATGGTGGGATCCTGATCGTCAACACCGATGAGTTCACCAAGCGCAACCTGACCAAGGTCGGCTACGACGCGGACCCCCTGGAGGGCGAGGTCCTCGACGACCTATACGCCGTGCACCGGGTGCAGATGGGCACCCTGACCCAGGGCGCGCTGGCCGAGACCGGGCTGGGCAAGAAGGACGCCGAGCGCTGCAAGAACATGTTCGCGCTCGGGTTGCTCTCGTGGATGTACCACCGGCCGACCGAGGGCACCGAGAACTTCCTGCGGGAGAAGTTCGCGAAGAAACCCGAGATCGCCGAGGCCAACGTGCTCGCCTTCCGGGCCGGCTGGAACTACGGCGAGACGACCGAGTCGTTCGCCGTCACCTACGAGGTCGCCCCGGCCAAGCTGCCCGAGGGCACCTACCGGCAGATCACCGGCAACACCGCGCTCGCGTACGGGATCGTCGCGGCCGGTCAGCGCAGCAGGCTTCCGGTGTTCCTGGGCACCTACCCGATCACCCCGGCCTCGGACGTGCTCCACGAGCTGGCCAAGCACAAGAACTTCGGCGTCACCACCTTCCAGGCCGAGGACGAGATCGCCGGTGTCGGTGCGGCGCTGGGCGCCTCCTTCGGCGGCTCGCTGGGCGTGACGACCACGTCCGGTCCCGGTCTGGCGCTGAAGTCGGAGACCATCGGCCTGGGCGTGGCGCTGGAGCTGCCGCTGCTGGTGTGCGACATCCAGCGGGGTGGCCCGTCGACGGGTCTGCCGACCAAGACCGAGCAGGCCGACCTGCTGCAGGCGCTCTACGGCCGCAACGGCGAGTCGCCGGTGCCGGTGCTGGCGCCCTGCTCTCCCGCGGACTGCTTCGAGATCGCGCTGGACGCGGCCCGGATCGCGTTGCAGTACCGGACCCCGGTGCTGCTGCTGTCGGACGGGGCGATCGCCAACGGCTCCGAGCCGTGGCTGATCCCGGACGTGGCGAACCTGCCGGACCTGAGCGTGGAGTTCGCGACCGAACCCAACGCCACCGACGGCTCCGGCGAGTTCTGGCCCTACGTGCGCGACGAGGAGACCCTCGCCCGCGAGTGGGCCGTGCCGGGAACGCCCGGGCTGGAGCACCGGGTCGGCGGTCTGGAGAAGGCCGACGGCAAGGGCAACATCTCCTACGACCCGGACAACCACGACCACATGACCCGGTTGCGGCAGCGCAAGATCGACGGCATCAGCGTCCCGGACATCACCGTCGACGACCCCTCGGGCGAGGCGAAGGTGCTGGTGCTGGGCTGGGGCTCGTCGTTCGGCCCGATCGGCGCGGCCTGCCGCCGGGTGCGCGCGCAGGGGCTCCAGGTCGCCAGCGCCCACCTGCGCCACCTCAACCCGATGCCCGCCAACCTCGGTGAGGTGCTGCGCGGCTACGACAAGGTCATCGTGCCCGAGATGAACCTCGGCCAGCTGGCGATGCTGCTGCGCGCCCGCTACCTCGTCGACGTGCAGTCCTACACCAAGGTCGCCGGCCTGCCCTTCCAGGCCGAAGAACTCCAGAACGTGCTCAACGACGTCGTGCAGGGGGTGTCCGCGTGACCGCCACCGAGCTGGGAATGCCGTCTCTCGGCGGGCTGGCCGGGGTGCCGGCCGCTGATGCGCCGCAGAAGGCCAAGGACTTCAAGTCCGATCAGGAGGTGCGCTGGTGCCCGGGGTGCGGCGACTACGTCGTGCTCAACGCGGTCCAGAGCTTCCTGCCCTCGTTGGGGCTCAAGCGGGAGAACATCGTGTTCGTCTCGGGCATCGGGTGTTCCTCCCGGTTCCCGTACTACATGAACACCTACGGGATGCACTCCATCCACGGACGCGCCCCGGCCATCGCGACCGGTCTGGCGACCTCGCGGCCGGACCTGTCGGTGTGGGTGGTCACCGGTGACGGCGACGCGCTGTCGATCGGCGGCAACCACCTCATCCACGCGCTGCGCCGCAACGTGAACCTGAAGATCCTGCTGTTCAACAACCGGATCTACGGGCTGACCAAGGGCCAGTACTCGCCGACCAGCGAGGTCGGCAAGGTCACCAAGTCCACCCCGGCCGGTTCGCTGGACCACCCGTTCAACCCGGTCTCGCTGGCGTTGGGCGCCGAGGCGTCGTTCGTGGCGCGGGTGATCGACTCCGATCGCGCCAACGTCACCGCCACGCTCAAGGCCGCCGCCGAGCACCGGGGCAGCGCGCTGGTCGAGATCTACCAGAACTGCCCGATCTTCAACGACGGCGCCTTCGACGTCCTCAAGGACAACGACGAGAAGGAACGCCGCATCGTCACCCTGCAGCACGGCGAGCCGATCACCTTCGGGCCCGAGGACGAGCAGTACGGCGTCGTGCAGGGGCCCGAGGGGCTGCGCGTGGCCAAGCTGTCCGAAGTGGACTCGGGGCAGGTCGTGGTGCACGACGCCGAGCGGGAGGACCCGTCGCTGGCCTTCGCGCTCTCGCGGCTGGGCGGTCAGGACCTCAACCCGGCCATCACCGGCATCTTCCGCAACACGACCCGGCCCACCTACGACGACCTCGCCCGCGAGCAGGTCGCCCAGGCCGAGCAGGCCAAGCCCGCAGACCTGCAGAAGCTTCTCACCGGAAACGACACCTGGACGATCTGATCGCCGTCCGGAGCCCCACCGCCGGGTGCGGTGGGGCTCTCGTCGTTCCCGGGATCAGCGCTCGTCGAGGAAGAACCAGGACGCGACGGCGGCTGCGAGCAGGATGACGGCCCCGGCTCCCGCTGCGAGGGAGAGTCCGTCGACGAACGCGGCGCGGGCGGCGTCGAGTAGCGCTCCGGCGGACTCCGGCGTCAGCCGCGGCGCGGCGTCCACCGCGCCGCCGAGGGATTCGCGGGCGGAACCGGGAGTGCCGGGCGGTGCCGGGAAGGCCCGGTAGGCACCGGTGACGATCGAGCCCAGCACGGCGATGCCCAGCGCGGCTCCGAGCTCGTGGGCCATCTCCGACACCGCTGAGGCCGCGCCCGCCTGATCCGGGTGCACGGTGGAGAGGATGACATCGGCGGTCACGGTGAAGGCCATGCCCGCGCCGAAGCCGACGATCAGCAGCAGCGAGCCCAGGAACGGGTACCCGGTGTCTCGGCTCACCGCGGTCAGCACGGCCAGCGACAGCCCGACCGCCGCGAGTCCACCGGCGACCGCCACCCGCACCGACATCGCCCGGGCGGCGCGGCCCGCGAGCAGTCCGCCCACCACGGCGCCGAGGACGGCGGGGAGCTCGGCCAGCCCGGCCTCCAGCGGTCCGCGCCCCTGCACCAGCTGGAAGAACTGGGACAGGAAGTAGGTGAGACCGGCGAGGCCGAGGATGGCCATGAGGTCCGCGAGCACCGCACCGCTGAACGCGCGATCGGCGAACAGCCGCATGTTCAGCAGCGGCCGCTCCAGCACCAGCTGTCGGCGGACGAACCCGGCCAGTCCCGCGGCGCCGATCACCGCCGCGGCGAGCGCGCCCCAGGAGGGACCGTGCGCGGTGATCTCCTTGATCGCGTAGACGACTCCGAGCATCCCGGACATGGACAGGCCGACGCTGATCAGGTCCCACGGGCCTGGGTTCGGGTCGCGGGATTCGGGCAGCGTGACGATGCCGACCAGGACGAGGACCGCCATCACCGGCACGTTGATCAGGAACACCGAACCCCACCAGAAGTGCTCCAGCAGGACTCCGCCGAGCACCGGGCCGACGGCCATGCCACCTGAGCCCGCCGCGCCCCAGATGCCGATCGCGAGGCTGCGTTCGCGCGGATCCTCGAAGAGGTTGCGGATCAGCGCGAGGGTCGCCGGCATGAGGGTCGCCCCGGCGATGCCGAGCAGAGCCCGGGCCACGATCATCAGCTCGGCGGTCGGGGCGAAGGCGTTGAGCACCGAGACCAGGCCGAAAGCGGTCGCGCCCACCAGCAGCAGGCGCTTGCGCCCGATGCGGTCGCCGAGGCTGCCCATCGACACCAGCAGGCCCGCCAGCACGAACGAGTAGACGTCGCCGATCCAGAGCAGCTGCGTGCCCGAGGGGCGCAACTCCGCGCTGATGTAGGGCGTGGCCAGGCCGAGGACCGTCGCGTCGACGGTCACCAGCAGCACGGCCAGCGCCAAGGCGCTCAGCGCGATCCAGCGGCCTGGTCGCGCCACCGGGTGCGGGGGATGGAGCGTCGGGGTCATGATCCCTGCTTCCGGGCTCCGCCGAGCAGCAGCTCGGAGACCATGAAGGTGAAGTCCTTGCGCGCCAGGCGACCGTCGGTGATCGCCCAAGCAGCCGACCCGAGCAGGCCGTAGAGGGCTTCGGTGAGCCACGCGGGGCTCAGGTCGATCCGGAGATCGCCGCGCTGCTGGCCGAGCCGGAAGAACTCGGTCAGCCGGGCGTCGATGCGATCCCATCCCTCGTGGTGGTGCTCGGGTTCGAAGAGCTGGCTCTCGCAGTACAGGAAGTTGATCAGATCCGCCGAAGGCGCGAGTTCCTGGATGCCTCGCCGGAGCGCCTCCTCGGTAGAGCCGTCCTCCAGCCGAGCGGCGTCCAGCGCCTCCTCGCAGCGGGCGATCCCGAGCTCCTGGAGCGCGAGCACGAGCGCATCACGTCCCGCGAAGTGCCGGTTCAGCGTCGCCCGACTGATCCCGGCGGCCCGCGCCACCTCGTCCATCGGTGCGGTGCTCCTGCGTGCCAGCAACGACGCAGCGGCGTTCAAGATCTGATTCCGGTCGACAGCCATGAGTCAACGCTACCTCATATGAGACAGGGCTGTCTCATATGAGGCATGTTGGGAACTGTCTGCGGTCTGTCCGGCCGGGGTAGCGGGGACCCGTCCCTCAGAGCACCGCTTCGATCAGGTGAGGGCCGGGTTCGGCGTGGGCATGACGCAGGGCGGCGAGGAGTTCCTCGCCGGTCGTGGCGCGCTGGGCGGGCACGCCGAAGCCGCGGGCCACCGCCTGCCATTCGAGGGCGGGGTCGCCCAGGCTCGTCATCGACGCCGCCGCGGCGCCCGGATCGTCGATGCCGGCGCGCTGGAGCTCCTGGTCGAGGATGCGGTAGCGGGAGTTGGAGCAGATCACCGTGATGACGTTCAGCGACTCGCGGGCCTGGGTCCACAGCGCCTGGGCGGTGTAGGCGGCGCTGCCGTCGGCCTGCAGGTTGATCACCGCGCGGTCCGGGCAGGCGATCGCCGCACCCGTGGCCACCGGCATGCCCATGCCGATCGCCCCGCCGGTCTGCGACAGCTCGCAGTGCGCGGGCGCGGCGTCGGCGATCGCCGGGTAGGCCGCCGAGGACGACACGCCCTCGTTGACGATGATCGCGTGCTCCGGCTGGGTGAGCACGATCGCCGCCGCGATCGCGTTCGCGTCCAGCGGCCCTGACGGGTTCGCGACCTCCGGGCGCTTCGCGTGCGGCGGTTCCTCGGCCGCGCTGCCGGTGGCCTCGGCCAGCGCCGCCAGGGCGCGCAGCGCGTCAGCGTCGGTGTCGGCCAGCTCGTGCACCTTGATCCCGTCGGGCAGCGGGTGGCTGGGCTGACCGCGGTAGCCGAAGAACGAGACCGGGGTGCGGGCGCCGACGAGGATCAGGTCCGAGAAGCCCTCGAACGCCTCGGTGACCGCCTCCGGGAAGTACGGCAGCGTCCGCACCGGGGGGATGCCCGGACCGCGCTCCATCCGCGCGCTGCCGCGCTCGGCGAGGACCTCGGCACCCACCGTCGCCGCGATCCGGGCCGCCGTGCGGATGCCCTCGGCGCTCTCCACCGCCTGACCGCCCAGCAGCAGCACCGGACGTCGCCCGGCCGAGAGGACCTTCGCGATCTCGGCGATCCGCTGCTCGTCGACCTGCGGGCGCTCCGGCGCGGCGGGCACCGCGACCGGCATGGCGCCCTGGCTCCACATGTGGTCGGCGGCGGCGATCAGCGTCGCGGGCAGCCGCGTCCGCAGCGCCGCGAGGTAGGCCTCGGCGAACTCGCCCGCGGCGGCCGCCGTCGACGACGTCCGGCCCACCCAGCCCGACACCGGCTTGGCCAGCGACTCGATGTCGCTGTGCAGCGGTGCGTCAGCGGCCTGGTGCCAGGAGGCGTGCTCACCGATCAGGTTGATGATCGGGGTGCGGGCGCGGCGGGCGTTGTGCAGGTTCGCGATCCCGTTGGCGAACCCGGGCCCGAGGTGCAGCAGGGTGAGCGCGGGCGTCCCGGTCATCCGGCCGTAGCCGTCGGCCGCGCCGGTCACCACGCCCTCGGACAGGCCAAGCACCGCCCGCATCCCGGGAACCTGGTCGAAGGCCTCGACCAGCGGGATCTCGGTGGTTCCGGGGTTGGCGAAGCAGATGTCGACACCGGCGGCAGCGGCGGTGGCCAGCAGTCCTTCGGAACCCTTCACGAGCACTCCTGTCGGCACGGCGGAAGTCCGGACGGAATCATGCTCACCGCCCGGACCTCCACCGGCAAGAGATCACTCGGGGTGCGCGAGAAGGTGCTGCAGCAGCAGGCGGGTCAGCGAGTCCGGCGCCTCCTCGGGGATCCAGTGCGAGACCTCCTGCAGCATCTCGAACCGGTAGGGCCCGGTGACGTGCCGTTCGGTGGCCAGCGCGGCGGTGGATCCGACCGCGACGTCCTCGGTGCTCCACACGTACAGCGTGGGCACGGTGATCGGGCCGATCTCGCCGTTGAACCGCGACGCCCGGTACCAGTTGAGCGCCCCGGTCAGGGCGCCCGGCTCGGTGAGCCGCTGGACGTAGTCGTCGACGTGGTGCTCCGGGACGCCCGGGTAGTAGATCCGCCGCAGCTTGGCGGCGTTGTCGGCCAGCAGCGTCTTCTCGGCGGTGGAGGAGCGCAGCGCCTGCATGTAGGCCGAGCGCTGCTGCTGGTCCTCGTCCTCGCGCACCGCCCGGGTGAAGGCGTCCAGGTGCGGGATCGACACCGCCGTAAGGGTGCGAACGCGGTCGGGGTGCTCGGCGGCCACCGACCACGCCACCGCCGCGCCCCAGTCGTGGCCGACCAGGTCGAAGCGCTGCCACCCGAAGTGGTCGGCGATGGCCAGCACGTCGCCGACGAGCTCGTCCATCCGGTAGTCGGCGACCTGCTGCGGCCGGACGCCGGAGGAGTAGCCCCGCTGGTCCGGGGCCACGGCGAAGCACTCGGCGCCGCCGAGCACGCCCAGCTGCTCGCTCCACTCGACCGCCGCTTCCGGGAATCCGTGCAGCAGCAGCACCGGGCGCCCGTCCTCGGGGCCCGCGGTCAACGCGTCGAACTCGCCCGCAGGCGTGGGGATCTGGATGTAGTCGGCCACGTGCCACACCCTAACGCTCGCGGGGGTGGGCGGTTTCCGCTGAAACCACCCACCCCCACGAGACCGCGGGCGGTGAGATCACTCGGCGAGGCGGTAGCCCCAGGTGCCGGTGCGGGTCCGTCCCGGCTGGAGGACGATCAGACCGTCGCCGGTGACGAAAGCGTTGGGCGCCAACGTCATCGGTTCCACGGTGAGGCCCTGCCGGCCCGGGCGATCGGTGCTCGGATCGTCGTCGGTGTAGACCTGCAGGTAGTGGTGGGACTCGTCGACCCACAGCTCCACGTCGACGTCCGGGCGCCGGAACCGGACCACCGCTTCGCCGCCTTCGTGGTGCAGTCCGGTGAAGGCGGTGTCCATCGTGGTCCGCCCGATCGGCCTGGCCGAGCGGAAGTCGTACTCGGTGCCCTCCACCGGTGCCGTGCCGGTCGGGATGAGGCGGTCGTTGACGACGTAGTAGGTGTCGGCTGGGATCTCCAGCTCGATGTCGTCGATCCGGGTTCCCGGAGCCGCCGCCAGGTAGGTGTGGTTGGCGGTGCCGAACGGGGCCGGGCCGCGCCCGACGTTGGTGGCCGACAGGGTGCTGGAGAAACCGCGGTCGTCCACTCGGAACTCGATGCGGAACGCCAGCCGGAACGGGTAGCCGTAGTCCGGTGGCAGCACGTGCTCCAGCACCACCGAGTCCGCGCGGTGCGACACCGGGGACCACTCCACGAAGCTCATCAGCCCGTGCAGCGCGGCGTCGCGCTCCGGCTCGTTGATCGCGACCTGCAGCTCCTCGCCCTCGAAGGTGTAGGCGCCGTGGTCGATCCGGTTGGCCCACGGCAGGATCGTCTTGCCCTGGTAGCCCTCGCCGACGTCCTCGGGATCGTGGGTCAGCAGCATCTCCCGGCCGTCGACCGTCCACGACAGAACCGTGGCCGCCACTCCGCCGACCAGGACGCGATGCCGTCCCGCGCCGATCTCGTGGAGGCGGCCGTTCGCGGTCGGGGGAGCGGCGGGCGCGGCCTGGGCGGCCCCGGGCAGGACCGCCGCCGCACCGGCCGCACCGGCGGCCCCCAGCAACGCACCGCGTCTGTTGATCTTCATCGGTCTCCTCATCTGCTCCCCGCCTCGATCGCGGCGATGTTGTGCTCGCGCACCGCGGCCACGTCCGGCTTCATGACCTGGCGGTCGTAGGTGAGGAAGCCGTTGACCTCGTTCTCCACGTCGGTGGTCTGGGTGTAGATCGCCGCCGACAGGCCGTTGGCCCCGATGACGCGCGCCAGCTCGTCGCTGACCTCGCCGTAGCGCCGGGTCAGCTGCTCCCTGCTGTCGGTCATCTCGTAGGCGCTGGGCTCGCCGGGCCACAGGTGCCCTTCCTCGGCCAGCCCCAGCCCGCCGTACTCGCCGTCGACGACGGCCCGGCCGTCCTCGACGGTCGGCGCGCCCGGCCCCACGTAGGTGTGGTCGTCGTAGATGTCCCCCGCGCCGCTGTCGGGCAGCGAGTAGCAGCAGTTCACGCCGCTGGAGGGGTTGATCAGCCGGGTCGGGTCGGTGCGCCGGGTCAGGTCGGTGATCTCGGCGGTGTCGAACTCGCCCCAGCCCTCGTTGAACGGCACCCACGCCACGATGGAGGGCGAGCTGCGCAGCTGGTCGATGATGTCGACCCACTCGGCGCGGTAGTTCGCCTTCATCTCCTCCGACGGCGGCGGGCTGTCCTCCGGCGGGATGTCCAGGTCGATCGGCAGCGACGGCATGTCCTGCCAGACCATCAGCCCGAGCCGGTCGGCCCAGTAGTACCAGCGCGCCGGCTCGACCTTGACGTGCTTGCGGACCGTGTTGAAGCCCAGTTCCTTGGTCTTGTCCAGGTCGAACCGCAGCGCCTCGTCGGTCGGCGCGGTGTAGATGCCGTCCGGCCAGTAGCCCTGGTCCAGCGGACCGTGGTGGAAGACGATCTTCCCGTTGAGGGCCAGCCGCGGCCGCCCCTGCTCGTCGTTGACCAGACCGGTGGTGCGCAGACCCGTGTAGCTGCCGACCTCGTCGAGGACCGCGCCGTCGGCGCCGAGCAGCCGCACGGTCAGGTCGTAGAGGTGGGGGTCGTCCGGGGTCCACAGGTGCGGTTGCGGGACGTCCACGCGCACCGGCTGATCGGCCGGTCCGGTGGTGCGGGTGACCTCGGTTCCCCCGGCGTCGCGCACCGCGACCTCGACCTGAGCCCCGTCGGCGGCGGAGGTCTCGGCGGCGAGGTCGAAGCCGGTCAGGTCCGGGGTGATGTCCAGACCGGTGACGTGCTCCGGGGCGACGGGTTCGAGCCACACCGTCTGCCAGATGCCCGAGGCGCCGGTGTAGAGGATCCCGCCGGGGTCGTTGCGCTGCTTGCCCAGCGGGTGGGGGGCGGTCTCGTTGCCGTCCGAGACGGCGACGGTGAGCCGCTGCGGCTCACCGGGGCGCACGGCGTCGGTGATGTCGGCCTCGAAGGCGGTGTAGCCGCCCTCGTGCACGGCCACCTGCCTGCCGTTGACCGAGACCTCGGCGCGCTGGTCGACGGCTCCGAAGTGCAGGATCAGCCGCTGCCCGGACCAGTCGGCGGGCACCTCGAAGGAGCGCTCGTAGACCATCCGGTCGTCGTGGCGCTGCACGCCCGACAGGGCCGACTCGGGCGGGTAGGGGACGAGTATCTGCTCGCGGGCGTGGTCGCCGCCGGTGTAGTCCCACAGGCCGTTGAGGTTGAGCCAGCGCTCGCGGGTCAGCTGCGGGCGGGGGTACTCGGGCAGGGCGTTGTCCGGGCCGACCTGGTCGGTCCAGGGCGTGGTCAGCGGTGGGTCCTGGGGTCGCCAGGCCGGTGCGGCGGTGGCCATCGATGCGGGTGCTCCGGAGAGGGTCAGCAGGAGTGCGGTGGCAATCGTCGTGACAGGTCGGAACACGGAGTCCTCCTTGACGCCGGAAATTCCGAAAGAAAATCACCAGTAATCAACAACAATGACCACAACCGAACGAGCCGTCAACGAGGACGAGCCGAAACCCGCACATCGGAGCAACCGGTCCACCCGTTGGGCTGGTGCCCGGAACGGTTCGACGGAGCACCGCGCGCAAGATCACCATCGCCTCGGGGGCGCGCAGGGGGCTCGGGATGACGATTTCCCGGCCCGGAGAAGCCGCGTCGGCGAGCCGGGGGTTCCGGCATCGTGGCTGGTGGGAGGCGGTGCGCGAGTGCTGGATCGGTTCTGCGCGGACGAGGTGGATGCACCGATTGACTGATACTGGGGAAAAAGTTATGGCGCTCGGGCGGTGAACGCCGTAACATCCGTGCTCCGCTCTTCGATGCAAGTAGCGCGAGGAGCAAAAAGTCAACCGCCGCATCGGCTATTCAACAGATTCGTCGAATCTTTGTCGATCGGAACTCTTGAAATAGCGCGAACATTGTGCTATATCGGGCGCGCGTCAGTGTACATCTTCCAAGATTTTGTTGCACTCACGTGATCGTTATCGGGTTCAAAATCATCTTGAATCTGCGCTGGTGATCGCGCATTTTTTCACCCAGGGTGACAATGGGAATCACGCAATCATCGCATTGCGGTGATTACCGTCACACGTTTGTACGCTTGCTTCGTGATCTCCTTCGCCTAGGTTGGTTAAGCGACGCACGGAAATGCGTTGCGCCGGTGGGCAAGGGTGCCGACCGAGTGTGATCGGCGTTGGTGTTGCGGCCTTGAGCGTTTTCTCGGCTGCCCGCGCCGGTCGGAGGTGTTGCCTTTTTTCGCAGTGGCGACCCGCACGGCCGCGAGACACATGCTCGGGGCACGGATTTGCGCATGCCTGAAGTTCGTGGGTGGCGCATGACCAACGTGAGTGGTGGGAGTGAAAATGGCCAAGAGCGTGGACGACTTGACTTCTAACGAGGCAGGAGCGCCTGACACGGCCGAGCTGGTGGCGCGTGAGGAGCAGGTGTTCGGCGAAAACCCGTTGGAGGTTCGCGAGTCCGACCACTACACCCACGAGTACGTCGGTGGATTCGTGGAGAAGTGGGACGATCTGATCGACTGGAAGAAGCGCTACGAGAGCGAGGGCAGCTTCTTCATCGACCAGCTCAAGGCTCGCGGCGTCAAGTCCGTCCTGGACGCGGCCACGGGAACCGGGTTCCACTCGGTGCGGCTGCTGGAGGAGGGCTTCGAGACGGTCTCGGCCGACGGCAGCCCGCAGATGCTGGCCAAGGCGTTCCAGAACGGGCTCGAGTACGGCGGGCACATTCTGCGCGTGGTCAACGCCGACTGGCGCTGGCTGAATCGTGACGTCCACGGCGAATACGACGCGATCATTTGTCTCGGGAACTCGTTCACGCACCTGTTCTCCGAGCGCGACCGCCGCAAGACGCTCGCCGAGTTCTACGCGATGCTGAAGCACGACGGCGTCCTGATTATCGACCAGCGGAATTACGACTCCATTCTGGACGACGGATTCAGCTCGAAGCACACGTACTATTACGCGGGCGAGGACGTTTCCGCTGAGCCGGATTACGTCGATGAAGGTCTGGCGCGGTTCAAGTACACGTTCCCGGACAAGTCTGAATTCTTCCTGAACATGTACCCGCTGCGGAAGAACTACACGCGGCGGCTGCTGCGCGAGGTCGGATTCCAGCGGATCGACACCTACGGCGACTTCCAGGAGACCTACCAGGAGGGCGAGCCGGACTTCTACATCCACGTCGCGGAGAAGAAGTACCGCCCCGACGAGGAGCTCTCCGACGTCTACTCGACCGCGGTGCACACCGCCCGCGACTACTACAACTCCGAGGACGCCGACAACTTCTACTACCACGTGTGGGGCGGCAACGACATCCACGTCGGCCTCTACAGCTCCGACACCGAGGACATCGACACCGCCTCGCGGCGCACCGTCGAGCGGATGTGCTCCAAGGTGGAGATCACCCCGGAGACCCGCATCCTCGACATCGGTGCCGGTTACGGCGGCGCGGCCCGCCACCTGGCGCGGACCTACGGGTGCAAGGTGTCCTGCCTGAACCTCTCCGAGGTCGAGAACGCCCGGAACGTGGAGTTCAACCGCGCCGAGGGCCTCGACGAGCTCATCGAGGTCAAGGACGGCTCCTTCGAGGACATCCCGTTCCAGGACAACGCCTTCGACATCGTGTGGTCGCAGGACGCGATCCTGCACAGCGGTGACCGGCCGCGCGTGCTGGAGGAGGTCGCCCGCGTCCTCAAGCCGACCGGGTCGTTCCTGTTCACCGACCCGATGGCGGCCGACACGGCCAAGCGCTCCGAGCTCGGCCCGATCCTCGATCGGCTGAGCCTGGACACGATGGGTTCGCCCGGCTTCTACCGCCGCGAGCTGGCCCGTCTGGGTCTGCAGAACTTCGAGTTCGACGACCTGACCGAGTACCTGGCGATCCACTACGGCCGGGTGCTGCAGGAACTGGAAGCCCGAGAGGGTGATCTTGCCGACAAGATCAGTGACGCCTACCGCACCAAGATGAAGACCGGCCTGAAGAACTGGGTGTCCGGGGGCAAGGCGGGGAACCTCGCGTGGGGCATCATTCACGCCCGAGTCTAGGTCCCCCCTGGTAACCAACCTGACTACCGTACGCAAGGATCAAAGCTGCAAAGCTTGTGAGGTGAGGAGCAGTCGTGAGTGAGATCAACCGCCGGTTGTTCACCAGTGAGTCGGTGACCGAGGGCCACCCCGACAAGATGTGCGACGCGATCAGCGACTCGATCCTGGACGCCTACCTGGCCCAGGACCCGAAGTCCCGCGTCGCGGTGGAAACCATGGTCACCACCGGCCAGGTGCACGTCGCCGGTGAGGTCACCACGAAGGCCAACATCGACGTCCCGAGCCTGGTTCGGGAGAAGATCCTGGAGATCGGCTACGACTCCTCGATCAAGGGATTCGACGGCGAGACCTGCGGTGTCAACGTCGCGATCGGCAAGCAGTCCCCGGACATCGCGCAGGGCGTCGACGAGGCGCACGAGAAGCGCGTCGAGGGCAGCGAGGACGAGATCGCCAAGCAGGGCGCCGGCGACCAGGGCCTCATGTTCGGCTACGCCTGCAACGACACCGACGAGCTGGCGCCGCTGCCGATCACCTTGGCGCACCGCATGTCGCGTCGGCTGACCAACGTGCGCAAGGACGGCACGCTGCCGTACCTGCGCGCCGACGGCAAGACCCAGGTCACCGTCGAGTACGCGGGCGACCAGGCCGTGCGCCTGGACACCGTGGTGCTGTCGACCCAGCACGCCGAGGAGATCGACCTCGACGGCCAGCTGGTCGGCGACATCCAGAAGCACGTCATCGCTCCGGAGCTGGAGCGCGCCGGTCTGGACGCGAGCGACGCCCGCGTCCTGATCAACCCGACCGGCCGCTTCGTCCTCGGTGGCCCGATGGGCGACG
The DNA here is from genome assembly GCF_029952525.1 of Saccharopolyspora ipomoeae. Taxonomy (GTDB): domain Bacteria; phylum Actinomycetota; class Actinomycetes; order Mycobacteriales; family Pseudonocardiaceae; genus Saccharopolyspora; species Saccharopolyspora ipomoeae. The sequence goes on along the minus strand of NZ_JASAOF010000026.1, from coordinate 31,797 downwards.
CCGGTCTGACCGGCCGGAAGATCATCGTCGACACCTACGGCGGCATGGCCCGCCACGGTGGTGGCGCCTTCTCGGGCAAGGACCCGTCGAAGGTGGACCGCTCCGCGGCCTACGCCATGCGCTGGGTGGCCAAGAACGCGGTCGCCGCCGGTCTGGCCGGCCGCATCGAGGTCCAGGTCGCCTACGCGATCGGCAAGGCCGCCCCGGTCGGCCTGTTCGTCGAGACCTTCGGCACCGAGAACGTCGACCCGGTCAAGATCCAGGCCGCCATCAACGAGGTCTTCGACCTGCGCCCCGGCGCGATCGTGCGTGACCTCGACCTCCTTCGGCCCATCTACGCCCCGACCGCGGCTTACGGTCACTTCGGGCGCAGCGACGTCGACCTGCCGTGGGAGAACACCGACCGCGCCGCGGCCCTCAAGGCCGCTGCCGGTCTGTAAGCCACCAAAACCGACGAAGCTGTCGCAGGCTGCGGGGCGCCGCCCAGAAATGGCCGTGTCCCGCAGCCTGCCCTGGTGAAGGAGTTATTCAAAGTGCGGATTGCGGTGACCGGTTCGATCGCCACCGACCACCTGATGTCCTACCCCGGTAGGATCACCGAGCAGCTCGTGGCCGACCGGCTGGAGCAGGTCTCGCTGTCGTTCCTGGTCGACGAGCTGGAGGTGCGCCGCGGCGGGATCGCCGGCAACATCACCTTCGGCCTCGGCAAGCTGGGCGTGACCTCGACGCTGGTGGGCGCGGTCGGCCAGGACTTCAACGACTATCGCTCGTGGCTGGAGCGGCACGGCGTGGACACCGAGTCCGTGCACGTCTCCGAGACCAAGCACACCGCTCGGTTCCTGTGCACCACCGACGCCGACCACAACCAGATCGCGTCGTTCTACCCCGGTGCGATGAGCGAGGCCCGGGAGATCGAGCTCAAGCCCGTCGCCGAGCGCCTCGGCGGTCTCGACATCGTCGTCATCTCGGCGAACGACCCCGAAGCGATGGTGCGGCACACCCAGGAGTGCCGGGACCGCGGCTACAACTTCCTCGCCGACCCGGGCCAGCAGCTGGCCCGCATGGAAGGCGACGACATCCGTAAACTCGTGGACGGCGCGCAGTACCTGTTCACCAACGAGTACGAGCACGGCCTGCTGCTGCAGAGCACCGGCTGGACCGAGGACGAGGTCCTCGGCCGCGTCGGCAAGTGGGTCACCTCGCTCGGCCCGAAGGGCGTCCAGGTCAAGGCCAAGGGCGAGGAGACGCTGCTGGTCGAGCCCCCGAAGGAGAAGCAGAAGGGTGACCCGACCGGCGTCGGCGACGCGCTTCGCGCCGGCTTCCTCGCCGGGCTCAAGGGCGGTCTGAGCCTGGAGCGGTCGCTGCAGCTGGGCTGCACCCTGGCGACCGTCTCGCTGGAGACCGACGGTCCGCAGGAGTACGACGTGGAAAAGGACTCGTTCCTGGCCCGCATCGCCGAGGCCTACGGCGACGAAGCGGCGGCCGAAATCGGGCCGAAGCTGCGCTGACGAACGGGGAGTAGCGGCATGTCAGACCGGCACAACGATCCCAGCGGTTTCCTCGCCGCCATCGACGAGCGCGTCCTCGTCGCCGATGGCGGCATGGGCACCGCGTTGCAGGCCTACGACCTCAGCTTGGACGACTTCTCCAACCTGGAGGGCTGCAACGAGATCCTCAACGTGACCCGGCCCGACGTGGTGTCCTCGATCTACCGGGGCTACCTGGACGCGGGCTCGGACGCGATCGAGACCAACACCTTCGGCGCCAACTGGGCCAACCTGGCCGAGTACGACATCCCGGAGCGCATCCGGGAGCTGGCCGAGGTCGGTTCGCGGCTGGCCCGCGAGGCCGCCGACGAGTACTCCACGCCGGACCGCAAGCGGTTCGTGCTGGGCTCGATGGGACCGGGCACCAAGCTGCCCACCCTGGGCCACGCGCCCTACGCGAAGCTGCGCGACGCCTACTACGAGCAGGCCCTGGGCATGCTCGACGGGGGCATCGACGTCTTCCTGGTCGAGACCTCGCAGGACCTGCTGCAGACCAAGGCGTCGATCGTGGCGGCCAAGCGCGCCATGGCGCAGACCGGCCAGCAGCTGCCGATCATCGCCCAGGTCACGGTGGAGACCACCGGCACGATGCTGGTCGGTTCCGAGATCGGCGCGGCGCTGACCGCGCTGGAACCGCTCGGCATCGACCTGATCGGGATGAACTGCGCGACGGGTCCCGCGGAGATGAGCGAGCACCTGCGGGTGCTGGCGCAGAACTCGCGGATCCCGCTGTCGGTGATGCCCAACGCCGGTCTGCCGGAGCTGGGCCCCAACGGCGCGGTGTACCCGCTGCAGCCCGACGAGCTCGCCGAGGCGCTGGCCGGCTTCGTGCGCGACTACGGCGCCCGGCTGGTCGGCGGCTGCTGCGGCACGACCACCGAGCACGTCCGCGCGGTGGCCGAGGCCGTGGGCGGTACCCCGCCCACCCCGCGCACGCCGGAGATCATCCCGTCGGTGTCCTCCGTGTACCAGAGCGTCCCGTTCGAGCAGGACGCCTCGATCCTCAACGTCGGTGAGCGCACCAACGCCAACGGGTCGAAGGCGTTCCGCGAGGCGATGCTCGAGGAGCGCTACGAGGACTGCGTCGAGATCGCCAAGGCCCAGACCCGCGAGGGCGCGCACATGCTGGACCTGTGCGTGGACTACGTGGGCCGCGACGGCACGCACGACATGCGGGAGCTGGCCTCGCGGCTGGCGACCGCCTCGACGCTGCCGATCATGGTCGACTCCACCGAGCCCGACGTGATCGAGGCCGGTCTGGAGCACCTGGGCGGGCGCTGCGCGGTCAACTCGGTCAACTACGAGGACGGCACCGAACCGGGCGGCCGGTTCCAGCGGGTCATGGAGATGGTCCGCGAGCACGGTGCGACCGTCGTCGTGACCTGCATCGACGAGGAAGGCCAGGCGCGCACCAAGGACTGGAAGCTGCGCGTCGCCGAGCGGATGATCGAGGACCTGACCACCAACTGGGGTCTGGAGAAGTCCGCGATCATCATCGACTGCCTGGTCTTCCCGATCACCACCGGTCAGGAGGAGGTCCGCAAGGACGCCATCGAGACGATCGAGGCCATCAAGGAGCTCAAGCGCCGGCACCCCGAGGTGCAGACGACGCTGGGTCTGTCCAACGTGTCCTTCGGTCTGAACCCGGCCGCGCGCCAGGTGCTCAACTCGGTGTTCCTCAACGAGTGCCGCGAGGCCGGGCTGGACTCGGCGATCGTGAACTCCTCGAAGATCCTGCCGATGAACAAGATCGACGAGGAGCCGCGCAAGGTCGCCCTGGACCTGGTCTACGACCGGCGCGACGGCGAGTACGACCCGCTGCAGAAGCTCATGGAGCTCTTCGAGGGCCAGACCGCGAAGTCCTCCAGCGCCTCGCGCGCCGAGGAGCTGGCCAAGCTCCCGCTGTTCGAGCGCCTGCAGAAGCGGATCATCGACGGTGAGCGCAACGGCCTCGAGGACGACCTCGAAGCCGGCATGCAGGAGAAGGCCCCGCTGGAGATCATCAACGAGGACCTGCTCGGCGGCATGAAGGTCGTCGGCGACCTCTTCGGCTCCGGCCAGATGCAGCTGCCGTTCGTGCTGCAGTCGGCCGAGGTCATGAAGGCGGCGGTGGCCTACCTCGAACCGCACATGGAGAAGGACGACTCCGGCGGCAAGGGCAAGCTGCTGCTGGCCACGGTCAAGGGCGACGTCCACGACATCGGCAAGAACCTCGTCGACATCATCGTCTCCAACAACGGCTACGACGTGGTCAACATCGGCATCAAGCAGCCGATCAACGCCATCATCGAGGCCGCCGAGGAGCACAAGGTCGACGTGATCGGCATGTCCGGCCTGCTGGTGAAGTCCACCGTGATCATGAAGGACAACCTGCAGGAGATGAACTCCCGCAGCATCTCCGAGAAGTACCCGGTGATGCTCGGCGGCGCGGCGCTGACCCGCTCCTTCGTGGAGCAGGACCTCGACGAGGTCTACGAGGGCGATGTCCGCTACGCCAAGGACGCCTTCGAGGGCCTGCACCTGATGGACCGCCTGATGGCCATCAAGCGCGGCGACTCCCCGGAGGAGGACGCCGCCGAGGAGGCCAAGAAGGCCGAGCGCAAGGAGCGCCGCGCGCGTTCCCAGCGCATCGCCGAGAAGCGCAAGGCCGAGGCCGGTGACGAGCCGGGCTACGACGACACCACGCGGTCCGACGTGGCCGCCGACGTCGAGGTCCCGACCCCGCCGTTCTGGGGCTCGAAGGTGGTCAAGGGAGTCGCGGTCAACGACTACCTGCAGCTGCTCGACGAGCGGGCCACGTTCTTCGGCCAGTGGGGCCTGCGCGGCGCCAAGAAGGGCGAGGGAGCGACCTACGAGGAGCTCGTGGAGTCCGAGGGCCGGCCGCGGCTGCGCCACTGGATCGACGAGCTGTCCACGCAGGGCATCCTGCAGCACGCGGCGGTGGTCTACGGCTACTTCCCGTGCGTCACCGAGGGCAACCACCTCGTCGTGCTGGACAAGGAGGAGCCCGACGCCCAGGAGCGGCACCGGTTCTTCTTCCCCCGGCAGAAGCGCGACCGCCGGCTGTGCCTGGCCGACTTCTTCCGCACGCGGGAGCAGGCCGAGCAGACCGGTCAGGTCGACGTGCTGCCGATCCAGCTGGTGACGATGGGCCAGCCCATCGCCGACTTCGCCAACGAGCTGTTCGCCAAGAACGCCTACCGGGACTACCTGGAGGTGCACGGCATGGGCGTGCAGCTCACCGAGGCGCTGGCCGAGTACTGGCACCGCCGCGTGCGGCGCGAGCTGGCCTGGGCCAACGGCGGCAACGTGGCGCAGGAGGACCCCTCCGACGTGCGCGAGTTCTTCAAGCTCGGCTACCGGGGCGCCCGGTACTCGTTCGGGTACGGCGCGTGCCCGGACATCGAGGACCGCGCCAAGCTGGTCGACCTGCTGGAGGCGGAACGCATCGGCGTCGTGCTCTCCGAGGAGTTCCAGCTCCACCCGGAGCAGTCGACGGACGCGATCATCGCCCACCACCCGGAAGCCAAGTACTTCAACACCTGATTCCGCTGTTCCATCAGCTGCCGATCAGAAAGAAACAGAAGGGAAGTCATGAGCGTCAAGCTGCAGAAGGTCAACGGCCTCGAGTTCGCCGTGAAGGACCTGGCGCTGGCCGAAGCCGGTCGTCACCAGATCCGCCTGGCCGAGCACGAGATGCCGGGTCTGATGGCTACGCGGAAGGAATACGCCGGCTCCCAGCCGCTCAAGGGCGCCCGGATCGCGGGTTCGTTGCACATGACGGTGCAGACGGCTGTGCTGATCGAGACTCTGGTCGCTCTGGGTGCGGATGTGCGTTGGGTGTCCTGCAACATCTTCTCCACTCAGGACGAGGCCGCCGCCGCGGTCGTCGTCGGCCCGAACGGCACCCCGGAGAAGCCTGCTGGTGTTCCGGTGTTCGCGTGGAAGGGCGAGACGCTGGAGGACTACTGGTGGTGCACCGATCAGCTGTGGGACTTCGGTGACGGCAAGGTCGCCAACATGATCCTCGACGATGGTGGCGACGCGACGCTGCTGGTGCACAAGGGTGTGGAGTTCGAGGCCGCGGGTGCGGTGCCGCAGCCGAGTGCGGATGATCCGGAGGAGTTCAAGGTCGTCCTGTCGACGTTGCGCAAGTCGTTGGAGAACGACAAGCAGCGGTTCACCAAGCTCGCGGCTGAGATCAAGGGTGTGACCGAGGAGACGACCACGGGTGTTCACAAGCTCTACGAGCTGGTGAAGTCCGAGGAGCTGCTGTTCCCGGCGATCAACGTCAACGACTCGGTGACGAAGTCGAAGTTCGACAACAAGTACGGCTGCCGTCACTCGCTGGTGGATGGCATCAACCGGGCCACCGATGTGCTCATCGGCGGTAAGGTCGCGGTGATCTGCGGTTTCGGTGACGTCGGCAAGGGCTCGGCGGAGTCGTTGCGGGGTCAGGGTGCTCGGGTGATCGTGACCGAGATCGACCCGATCTGCGCGCTGCAGGCCGCGATGGAGGGCTACGAGGTCAAGACGCTTGAGGATGTCGTGGAGTACGCGGACATCTTCATCACGACGACGGGTAATTACGACATCATCAAGGCCGAGCACATGGCCAAGATGAAGCACCAGGCGATCGTGGGCAACATCGGTCATTTCGACAACGAGATCGACATGGCGGGTCTGGAGAAGACCCCGGGTGTGACCAAGCAGGAGATCAAGCCGCAGGTGCACGAGTACACCTTCGCCGACGGGCACAGCATCATCGTGCTGTCGGAGGGTCGTCTGCTGAACCTGGGCAACGCCACGGGTCACCCGTCGTTTGTGATGTCGAACAGCTTCACCAACCAGACGATCGCGCAGATCGAGCTGTTCACCAAGCCGGGCGAGTACGGCAAGGACGTCTACGTGCTGCCCAAGCACCTGGACGAGAAGGTCGCTCGTCTGCACCTGGACGCGCTGGGTGTGAAGCTGACCAAGCTCACCAAGGAGCAGGCGGCCTACATCGGCGTCGACGTCGAGGGCCCCTACAAGCCCGAGCACTACCGCTACTGAGCAACCAGCCGTGAGTCTCCCGGCCCCCCACCACTCCCGGGAGGCTCACGGCTGGCCGTGTATCGCGCGGGCAACGGCGCCTGCGCCGCAGGGAAATTCGGCGCTGCATCCGGCGAAAGGTCGGGTGCAGCGCCGTTTTCAGTCGAACAGCAGATCCGCCGGATCGCGGCGCGGTGTCTCCGGCACGGGGGAGCCGTAGCCGAAGCGCAGCACGGCCTGCGGGTGCAGCGAACCGCCCAGCATCCGGCGCAGCTCGTCGCGCGTGTCCTGCACCTCGACGACCTGCGACAGCAGCGAGGCCGACAGGCCGTGCGCGCAGGCCGTGAGCAGCACCCGCTGCATCGCCTGACCGGCCCGGACGTCGTCGGCGCGGCTGTCGTGGTGCGAGCACAGCACCGCCAGCAGCGGATCGCGCTCGAAGTCCTTGCCCGCCACTCGTTCCGGAGCCGAACCGCCCGAGAAGTCCCGCACCACCCACAGGTCCTGGGGCTCCGGGCGAGGACCGGCGGAGGCCGTCGGAACCCCTTCGCTCACCTGTCGCGAACGCCCGGTCCAGCGCTCCAGCTCCGCGCGGAAGCGCTCGTCGTCGAGCTGGACCCGGTGCGCCCGCTGCGCCAGCTCGGCGAAGGCGTCGAGCTCGGTGCGGGCCAGCACGTGCAGCCATCCCTGCTCCCGCTGCGCGGCGTTGATCAGCGCGTGCCGGTCGGTGGTCGACACGGGGATCTCCTGGAACGGGCGGCGGTTGGTGCGGCGACGCGGGATCGCGTCGTGGAGCTCGCGCTCGGCCGGGGCCTGCTCGGCCCGGCCCCCGTCGCGTACCTCCGCGAGCACCGTCGGCGCGCTCATCGACGAGGGCGGGTCGACCACCGGCCGCAGGCCCTCGTGCTCCAGCGCCAGCCGCAGGTTCAGCAACGCCGCCCCGCACGACAGGCGCAGCTCGCGGTCGTCGGGATCGGTGGCGGGCAACCGCCGCTGCGGATCGGCGTGCACCTCGATGACGTGTTCGCCGAGCCGGAACAGCCACGGCTGCCGGTTGTGCAGCGACGGGGCGAGCCCGGCGCAGCGGATCACGTGCTCGGTGCGCTCGGGCGGCAAGCCCAACGCCGTCGGAAAAGTCATGGCCAGCCCCTCGACGTGTCCGGCCGCACAACGCCATCCGAGTCTGGCAGAGCCCCGGCTAGCCCGCCGGGTGTGCGGTGCGCGCGGTCGAGCCGCGCACCACGAGCTCGCTGGGGAAGCGCTCTTCGCGGGCAGGCAGATCGCGGTCGTCGATGCGCTCCAGCAGCAGCCGGACCGCGGCGCGCGCCATCTCGGCGATGGGCTGGCGCACGGTGGTGACGTCGTAGGAGTCCCACGCCGCCATCGCGATGTCGTCGTAGCCGACCACCCACACGTCCTCCGGGACGCGGCGGGCCAGCGAGACCGCACCGTCGACGGCGCCCAGCGCGGTGAGGTCGTTGGCGCAGAACACCGCCGTGGGCGGGTCGGGCAGCTCCAGCAGGTCGCGCATCGCGGTGCGCGCGAGGTCGTGGGCGAACCCGCTCGGGACGCTGAGCTCGGCGGCCAGCGGGTGGCCGAGCTCGGCGAGGCGCTCGCGGAACCCCTGCTCGCGGTGCCGGGCGGTGCTGGGCAGCTCCGGCCCGGCCAGGAACCCGATGCGGGTGTGGCCGGTGGCCACCAGGTAGTCGGCGACCGCGCGGCCGCCGCCGAGGTTGTCGGTGGTGACCTGATCGCAGTCGAGCTCGTCGAGGCCGCGGTGCAGCAGCACGATCGGGTCGGAGCGGTCCACCGCGTCGGTGAGCTGGGGCGTCGGCTCGGTGACGGTGGTGAAGATCAGGCCGTCGGCGGTGCCCTCGTCCAGCGACTCCAGCGCGCCGGACCCGTCCGCGCCGTTCCACAGCACCATGCGCTGCCCCGCGGCGTCGAGGGCTTCGGCGACGGCTTCCAGCAGCTGCGGGTAGAAGGGGTTGGTGATGTCGGCGACGACCACCCCGACGGTCGCCGTGCGCCGGGTGCGCATGGTGCGCGCGGCGGCGTGCGGCCGGTAACCGGCCTCGCGCATCGCGGCCAGCACGCGCTCCCGGGTCTGCGGGGCGACCTTGCCGTTGTCCTGCAGGACTCGGGACACGGTCATCTGGGACACGCCGGCCAACCGTGCCACGTCCCGGCTGGTGACCACCGGGCACCTCCTTCGCGTCTGCACCGAGGAAGGCCATCCTACGGGGTTTACGTAAACACCCGCGCCGCCTAGGGTGCGTGTGTACGTAAACATCCTGGGAGGGACACATGACGTTCGCGCTGAAGCGGGCCGCGGAGAGCTCGGCGGCCACCACGACCTCGCTGCCCGACGTGCAGGAGAAGGTCGCCGCGATCATCGCCGACATCCGCGAGCGCGGGGACGAGGCGGTCCGCGAGTGCTCGGCCCGCTTCGACAAGTGGGAGCCGGAGGCGTTCCGGCTGTCGCGAGCTCAGATCGACGAGATCATGGCCCGGGTGCCCGACCAGGTCATCGCCGACATCGAGTTCGTCCAGCAGCAGGTCCGCGGCTTCGCCGAGAAGCAGCTGGAGTCGATGCGCGAGATCGAGGTCGAGACGCTGCCGGGCGTGCACCTGGGGCAGAAGCACATCCCGGTCGCCGCGGCGGGCGCCTACGTGCCGGGCGGGCGCTACCCGCTGCTGGCCTCGGCGCACATGACGATCCTGACCGCCAAGGCCGCCGGGGTGCCGCGCGTCATCGCCTGCACGCCCCCGATCCGCGGCGAGGTCCCCGACGCCACCGTCGCGGCCATGCACCTGGCAGGTGCCGATGAGATCTACCTGCTCGGCGGTGTGCAGGCGGTGGTGAGCATGGCGCTGGGCACCGAGACGATCGAGCCGGTCGACATGCTCGCCGGACCCGGCAACGCCTTCGTCGCCGAGGCCAAGCGGCAGCTCTACGGCGAGATCGGCATCGACCTGTTCGCCGGGCCGACCGAGGTCCTCATCGTCGCCGACGAGACCGCCGACCCGTTCGTGGTGGCCGTCGACCTGCTCAGCCAGGCCGAGCACGGTCCCGACTCGCCCGCGGTGCTCATCACGACCTCGGAAGCGCTGGGCCGCAGCGTGATCGAGCACGTCGACGCCCTGCTGCCGGACATGCCCACGCGCGACAACGCCGAGCCGGCCTGGCGCGACCACGGCGAGGTGCACGTGGTGCCCGACCTCGACGAGGCCTACCGGCTCGCCGACGCCTACGCGAGCGAGCACGTGCAGATCCTCACCCGGCAGCCCCGCGAGGCCCTGGAGAAGATGCGCAACTACGGCGCGCTGTTCCTGGGCGAGGGGACCTGCGTGTCCTACGGCGACAAGGTGATCGGCACCAACCACGTGCTGCCCACCCGGGGCGCTGCCCGCTACACCGGCGGCCTGTGGGTCGGCAAGTACCTCAAGACCGTGACCTACCAGGAGGTCACGGACACGGCCGCCAGCGCCCGGCTCGGCGAGGTCTGCGGCCGCGCCGCCCGCGTCGAGCTCTTCGAGGGCCACGCCCGCTCCGGCGACGTCCGCGCCGCCAAGTACGGCACAGCAGACCTCCCCTGGGCGCCCAACGCGGCCGCACGCTCCTGACCGCAGCGGGTGTCCACGATTTCAATGGAAATCGGGTTCCTGATTTCCATTGAAATCGTGGGCCGTCAGCGGGTGAAGACGCCGATTCCGTTGGCGACGGGGCGTTGTTCGCCGTCCGAGGGGGCGTTGCGGACCGTGGCCAGCGGGGTGCCGGGGGTTCTGACGGCCATCGTGGTCGAGCCCCCTCCGTCGAGGTTGACCGCGTCGGTGGCCCCGAGATCGGCCAGCAGGCCCGCGGTTTCGGCGAGGTTGAGCCCGGTGCTGACGGGGGAGCGGCCGTCGACGACGACCAGGTGCACGAGGCGGCCGTCGTCCCCGATGCCCGCGGCGGTGCGCGGGGCGAGCTCGGCGGTGTCCAGGCCGGGTATCGGCGTGCCGTCGCGCATGATCGGCGTGGCCCCGACCGCGAACGACAGCGGCATCCCGTCGGCGGGCAGCAGGGCGGTGCTGACCCTGACGGGGTCGCCGGGGTCGAGGGCTTCCAGCGCCGCGTCGCCCGCCTCCCGGCCGACCAGGACGACCGTGTCGTCCGGGATCGGGCCCGCGCCCGGCAGATCGGTCTCGGAGCGCACGACGCCGTCGGTGATCACCACCTCCTCGGTGGCGGTGCTGCACGGCGCGGAGCGGTCGGTGTCGGTGCCGCAGACCGAGCGGGCGCGGGAGACCTCGCCCCAGTCGTCGGTGTAGGCGCCGACGCCGTCGACCGGCAGCGCGTACTGGTTGAGCCCCTCGACGTCCACCGCCCCGCCCGGCCAGATCGCCGAACCGGTCACCGAGAGCCGGGAAAGCCTTGCCCTGCCGTCGATCCCCACCGCGAAGACGTCCTCATCGGACGTTCCCTCCGGCAGGGCAGGGCCGAACCGCTGCCCGTCGGGAACCGCGCCCTTGAGCGCCTCGCCACCGGCGATCTCCGGGCCCACCGACGAGCTCGTCGGCACCACGCCCGGGTGCTCCTCGCTGATGTTGAAGAAGTCGCCGTTCACCCCCGCCACCGCGCCCGCCGCGTTGGTCTGGTCGGCGATCTCGCCCTTCGCCGCCACCGAACCCGGGTGCAGCAGGCCGAGTTTCGCGTTGGGATCGCTCAGATCGACCGTCACCACGTGGCCGAGCACGGGGCCGTGGGCGGTGGACAGCTGTAACGGCCGGTAGCTCACCCCCGGTCCGATCACGACCTCGCCGTCCTGCGCGGCCGCCGGTATCGGCGAGGCGAGCGCCCCGCAGGTCAGCACGACCGCGAGCAGGCGGGCACCACGACCGGCCACCATCCGAGAACCTCCCCGCACTCCGGTGATCGCGCTCACTCAAGCAGCCGGTCGTGAACGCGTGGTGTGCTTGGAAAGAACTCGACGTGCAGCGAGCCCGAAGGGCACGAGCGGTTACCGCCGTTGGCGCAATGTGAATGGGCTGGCTCGGGCCTTGATATGGCGTCCGGGTTTGGGCAAGCTGGAGCGCGCAAACGCGGGCGGTCGGGGGCCCGGCGCGAATGTGAGCCGGGTATGCGTCCGAGAGGAATCATGCGGACGCCCTGTGGAGGCCGGACTACATGCTGACCCCTGATGACGTGCGGAATGTCGTCTTCGGCCGGGCTTGGCGCAAGGAGCGCGGGTACGACGAGGCCGAGGTCGATCACTTCCTGGGTCGGGTCGAGGCCACGCTGCGCGGTAAACGACTGGTGACCGCGCGCGACGTGCTGACGATGCACTTCAGCCCGCGCAAGCGCGGCGGGCGCGCCTACAAGAAGAACCAGGTCGACGAGTTCCTGGACAAGGTCGCGCTGACCCTGATGAAGCTGGAGGTGCGCGCCGAGGAGCGCGGCAAGTCGCGCTCGGCGGACGACGGTGTCCGGGGCGAGCGAGCCGCGCGCAAGCCCGACGAGATCCGCCCGAAGCCCGAGGAGACCGGGAGCACGCCGCTGCCCCAGCGCCACGTGAGGGAACCCAGCGGTCCGGCCCGGATCGAACCGGCGCACAACGCCGCGGCGCAGATCGAACCCGCCCCGATCGTCGAGCGGGCGCCGGAGGAGCCGGGACGCCCGGAGCGCTTCCGCGGCCTGCAGCCGGCGACCTCGCAGAGCTCGGCGCTGGACAAGGCCGAGGTCGACGCGTTCATGGACCGGGTCCAGGCCACCCTGCGCGGCATGGACGACCTCACGCCCAACGACGTGCTCAACGCCCGGTTCAACCTGCCCGCACCCGGCATGCCCGGCTACGACGAGGCCGGGGTGCTGGCGTTCCTGGTGATGGTGTCCTCCAGCATCCGCAACATCACCCGCACCAACATGCGCGCGGTGACCACCGGCACGAACCTCCCGCCGGTGACCGCCACGGGCACCCAGATGCGGCCGGTCACCGCCACCGGGACCAACATGCGTCCCGTCGGCACCGGCACCAACCCGCCGCCCGCGGCCGGGACCGGGACGAACCTGCCCCCGGTGGCCGCGCAGACCGGGGCGTTCCCCACCCACGCCGGGGACGGCACCCGCCCGCCCCGGCAGCGGATGATCCCCGGACGGCGTCGGCCCCCGCGCCGCTGAAGCGGGCGCGGAAACGGGCGCGGAAACGGCCTGTGCGGACTGCGGTGGTGCGGTAGCGTTCCGCGCCGTGGAGCGCTCGGAGAAGCTGCGGCGGTACTGGGACCGGTCGGCGCCCTCCTACGACGGCGTCATGGCCCGCTTCGACCGCTACCTGGCCGGCGACAGCAGGCGGTGGATCTGCTCGCGAGCCGGTGGTGACGTGCTGGAGGTCGCGATCGGCACCGGCCTCAACCTGCAGCTCTACCCGGCGGGCACGCACCTGACCGGCGTCGAGTGGAGTCCCGGGATGCTGGACCTCGCGCGGCGCCGCAACGACGAGCTCGGCACCGGCGCCGAACTGCGCGAGGGCGACGCCCGCGCGCTGCAGTTCCCCGACGGCGCGTTCGACACCGTGGTCTGCACGTTCTCGCTGTGCGCGATCCCCGACCACGAGCAGGCGATCACCGAGATGCACCGGGTGCTGCGGCCCGGCGGGTTGCTGCTGCTGGCCGACCACGTGGTCAGCACGGCGTGGCCGGTCCGGCTGCTGCAGCGGGCGGCCGAGCTGGTCACGGTGCCGATGGGTGGCGAGCACTTCCGCCGCCGCCCGTCCCGGCACCTGGCCGCCGCGGGCTTCGAGGTGGTCGAATCCGAGCGCTTCAAGCTCGGCCTCATCGAACGCCTCGCGGCCCGCAGGCGCGGCTGACTCAGCTGGACGCGATCGCCTTGATCACCGCCTCGTGGAAGGCGGGCAGGTCGCCCGGGTTGCGGCTGGTCACCAGGTTGTCGTCGACGACGACCTCCTGGTCGGTGACCTCCCCGCCCGCGTTGCGGATGTCGGTGCGGATGCTGGGGAACGACGTGAGCTGCCGTCCCCGCACCACACCGGCCTCCACCAGCGTCCACGGCCCGTGGCAGATCGCGCCCACGGGTTTGCCCGAGGCGACGAAGTCCCGCACGAACGACACCGCCGTCCCGTCGCGGCGCAGCTGGTCGGGATTGATGGTGCCGCCGGGCAGGACCAGCGCGTCGTAGTCGCGCACCGACACCTGCGAGACCTCCCGGTCCACCGGGAACCGGTCGGCCTTGTCGATGTCGCCGTTCATCGCCTGGATCTCGCCGGAGCGCAGCGACACGAGATCGACCTGGGCGCCCGCCTGTGCGAGCGCCTGGCGGGGCCCGGTCAGCTCGACCTGCTCCACGCCGTCGGTGGCCAGGACGACGACCTTCTTGCCGGTGAGTTCGTCAACCATCGTCGAAACCTCCTTCACGGGTACCCGACGGCTCAGGTACCCGTGGCGGAGGCGCGTCAAACCAGTCCACTGGGGACGGTGTCAGCCGCCGATCTCGGCCTTCCACGCCGACTTCCGCTCGTCGTCGACGAAGCAGGCGTCGAATGAGTTGCGCGCCAGCGTGGCCACCTGCTCCTCGGTGATGCCCAGCTCGCGGCGCAGCGCCGCGAAGTTGTCGTCGACGTAGCCGCCGAAGTACGCGGGATCGTCGCTGTTGACGCACACCAGCAGGCCCTCGTCGAGCATCGCGGGCAGCACGTGGTCGGAGAGCTTGTCGACCGTCCGCAGCGCCACGTTCGACAGCGGGCACACGGTCAGCGGGATCTGCTCGTCGCGCAGCCGCGCCACCAGCTCCGGGTCCTCCATCGCGCGGATGCCGTGGTCGATGCGCTCGACGCCGAGCACGTCCAGGGCGTCGCGCACGTAGTCCGGCCCGCCCTCCTCGCCGGCGTGGGCGACCCGGTGCAGGCCCTCGGCCGCCGCCCGCCGGTAGACCTCGGCGAACGGCGCCGGCGGGTGGCCGACCTCCGCCGAGTCCAGCCCGACGCCGATGAAGCGCTCCCGGTAGGGCATCGCCATCCGCAGCGTCTCGGCCGCCGCCTCCGGCCCCAGGTCCCGCAGGAAGCACAGGATGAGGTCGGTGGAGATCGGCGAGTCGCGCAGCGCGCCGCCGATGCCCTCGAACACCGCGCCCAGCGGCACGTCGTTGTTCAGGTGCACCTGCGGGTCGAAGAAGATCTCCGCCCGCCGCACCCCGGCCTTCTCGGCGCGCGCGAGGTAGGCGCTGGTCAGGTCGTAGAAGTCCTGGTCGGTGCGCAGCACCGGCAGGTTCGCGTAGTAGAGGTCCAGGAACGACTGCAGATCGTTGAAGTCGTACTTCGCCCGAAGCTCGTCGAGATCGCTGGTGGGCAGCGCGACGCCGTTGCGCGCGGCCAGCTCGACCAGCATCTCCGGTTCGAGCGTTCCCTCGATGTGAATGTGCAGTTCCGCAGTCGGCAACATGTGTGATTCCTCCCCGGTCCCAACCTACCGGTGCGGCGGGCCGGGTTCGCCGGTGACCTCCACGCAGGTCAGGCCGTCGGAGGCGGCCGGGCTGCCGGTCAGCTCGCGCGCCCGCTCCTGCCCGAGGTCCGCGCAGGGCACGTACCGGCCGTCGACCAGCAGCGGGCGGCGGATCGCGCCCAGCGCGCCGTAGGCCAGCACGTCGGAGACCGGGCCGGTCTCCAGCTCGACGCGCTCGGGTCCGCGCAACCGCACCAGGCGGTAGCGCTCGCCCCGGCCCTCGCAGACGTCGAGGACCCGGCGCTGCTCGGCGGTGGCCAGCCACACCGCGTGGTGCTCGACGACCCCCGGTGCGCCGACCAGCACCGCCGGGCGCTGCCCGTCGCGGGCGCGCACCCCGGAGGCCCACACCGCCGACAGGCCGGTGCAGCGCGCGCGGAGCACCACGACCGGGCCGTCCAGCCCCAGCTCCTCGCGCAGCCACGTGATCTTGCTCGGGCAGGCGTTGGAGCCGTAGGCCAGCACCGGCCACCGCGCCGCCAGCGGCTCGTCGAGCACGTCGTCCAGACAACCGGGCCCGACCCGCCAGCCGGAGGGCTGCGAGGCGTCGGGGGAGAGCCGCCAGCCCTGCCCGTCGACCTGCAGGAACGAGTGGTCGGGACGGGCACCCGGATACGGATCGGCCGGGAAGTCGGCATCGCGGAAAGTGGCCGTTCCCAACGCGTTCACCGGACCAACATGCCCGGCTCGCGGCGGTTCGCGCAAGGCGCACGAGCGTTTAGGGTGCCCGCCAGCGAGATCGTCGAGGAGGACGAACATGGTCGAGACCGTTCGCGGGCAGGTGCCGGTTGACCAGCTGGGCACCGTGCTGATGCACGAGCACGTCTTCGTGCTCAACGAGGAGATCCGCCGCAACTACCCGGAGTTCTGGGACGAGGAGGCGCGGGTCGCCGACGCGATCCGCAGGCTGCGGGAGCTCGCCGGGCGCGGCGTGGACACGATCGTGGACCCGACCGTGATCGGGCTCGGCCGCGACGTCGAGCGCGTCGCGCGCATCAACGCCGAGGTCGACCTCAACATCATCGCCGCCACCGGCCTCTACACCTACGACTCGGTGCCGTTCTTCTTCCGGATGCACGGGCCCGGAACGCTGCTCGGCGGCGACGACCTGATGGTGCGGATGTTCGTGAAGGACATCACCGAGGGCATCGCCGGAACCGGCATCAAGGCCGCGTTCCTCAAGTGCGCCATCGAGGAGGAGCTCACCCCGGACGTGGAGCGCGTGCTCAACGCCGTCGCCGAGGCCCACAACCGCACCGGCGTCCCGATCACCGTGCACACCAGCCCCGGGCACCGCACCGGTCTGATCGCCCAGGAGGTGCTGCGGCGCAACGGGGTCGACCTCGGCCGGGTCGTCGTCGGCCACAGCGGCGACACCACCGACACCGACTACCTGCGCGAGCTCATCGACAACGGCTCCTTCATCGGCATGGACCGCTTCGGCCTCGACGTCCTGCTGCCCACCGACGACCGGGTGGCCACCATCGCCGAGCTCGCGGGCCAGGGCCTGGCCGACCGGATGGTGCTGGCCCACGACGCCTCCTGCCACATCGACTGGTTCCCGGAGGGCCTGGTCGAGGAGGCGATGCCGAACTGGAACTTCACCCACATCCACGACGTGGTGCTGCCCGCGCTGCGCGAGGCCGGTGTCACGGAGGACCAGCTGACGACGATGCTGGTCGACAACCCGCGCCGGTACTTCAGCTGATCACCGCGGCCGCGCCGGAGTAGATCCGGTGCGGCCGTTTACAAAGCGGGTGCGCTCACCTACTTTCGGACCGAGATCGTCCGGAAGGGTGTCAGATGAGCAGTCGCAGTGACCTGCCCGCGCACCGCAGGGCCGCGATCGCCGGGCTCGGCATGACCGAGATGGGCAAGGTCTACGGCCGCACCGCGCAGCAGTTCGCCGCCGAGGCGGTCCGGCGCGCCGTGGACGACGCCGGGCTGGGTCTCGGCGACGTCGACGGCCTGCTGGTGTCGGCGGGCCTGGGCGGGGGAGTGGACCTGAGCCTGCAGGACGACCTGGGGCTGGAGGACCTGCGGCTGCTCAGCCAGATGCAGTCCTTCGGCTCCACGGCAGGGGCGATGGTCCAGCACGCGGCGATGGCCGTCGAGGCGGGCATGGCCGACACCGTGGCCTGCGTGTTCGCCGACGCGCCGCTGCGCGAGGGCACCTCCTCGGGTGCGGCTTACGGGAGCGAGCGCTACTCGCCGAGCGGCTGGGGCGGGCTGATCGCCACCAGCGGTTTCAGCGGCCCGAACTCGTTCTACGCGTTGGCCGCCCGCCGCCACATGCAGGCCTACGGCACGACGAGCAAGCAGCTCGGCGAGATCGCCGTCGCGCAGCGCGCCTGGGCGGCGCTGAACCCGCTCGCCCGGTTCCGGGACCCGATCGACATCGCCGATCACCAGGAATCGCGCATGGTCGCCGAGCCGTTCCACCTGTTGGACTGCTGCATGGTCTCCAACGGCGGGGTGGCGGTGATCGTCACCCGCGGCGACCGCGCGGCGTCGCTGGCCCAACCCCCGGTGTCGGTGCTGGGCTGGGCGCAGGCCCATCCGGGTGGTTCGCTGCGCCGCGACGACGACCTGGGGCTGGTCAGCGGTGCGGCCCAGGCCGGACCGGCGGCGCTGCGGATGGCCGGGGTGAACCTGGCCGACATCGACATCGCCGAGCTCTACGACTGCTACACGTTCACCGTTCTGCTGACGCTGGAGGACTACGGCTTCTGCGCCAAGGGCGAGGGCGGCGAGCTCGTCAGCACCCCGGGCGTGCTCGGCCCCGGCGGATCGCTGCCGGTCAACACCGGCGGTGGCCAGCTGTCCTCGTACTACATGTGGGGCTTCACGCCGCTGTCGGAGGCGATCATCCAGGCGCGCGGCCAAGCCGGCCGACGCCAGGTCCCGAACCACGAGCTGCTGCTGGTCTCGGGCAACGGAGGCATCTTCTCCCACCACAGCACGCTCGTGCTGTCCGCCTGAAGGAGGCCCCGATGGCTCTCGTCCCGGTCACCAGAGACCGCGCCAGCGCGGCGTTCTTCGACGGAACCCGCCGCGGTGAACTGCTCCTGCCGCGCCGCCGCGACACCGGCGAGCACCTCAGCCCGCACACCCCGATCTCCCCGGACGACGACGTCGAGCAGGTCCCCGCGGCCGGGACGGGCCGGGTGGTGTCCTGGACGGTGGTGCACCACAAGCTCCCCGACGGCGGCGCGTTCCGCCTCGTCGTCGGCGTCGTCGAACTCGACGAAGGACCGTGGTGGTGGACCCGCCTCGCCGAGGTCGACCCGGACTCCGACCTCACCGGCCTTCGCGTCCGTGTCGCCTTCGAACCCTCCGGCCCGGACCCCGACCACGAGGTCGTCCCGTACTTCGTGCCGGAGGAGTAGCCCTCGTCCGGCGGCCGCGTTCATCCACAGTGGACCAATTTCGTCACCGGACGGCGCTCGCGCGTGGCGCTGCGCGAGTGACTACCGTGCTCCTGGAACGGAGCTCTCGGGAGGCGTGTGGTGATCGGTATCGGGGACGTCGAGGCCGCTGCGGAGGCCGTGGCGGGGTACGTGGTGCGGACTCCGACGGTGAGCAGTCCGGGGTTGTCGGAGCTGCTCGGGGTGCCGGTGACGGCGAAGCTGGAGCTGCTGCAGCGGACCGGGTCGTTCAAGGCGCGCGGGGCGGTGGCCAAGCTGCTGTCGCTGACCGAGGCGGAGCGGGCGGCCGGGGTGGTGGCCGTCAGCGGCGGCAACCACGGCATCGCGCTGGCCGTGATGGCCGGGGCGCTGGACGTCAAGGCGACCGTGGTGATGCCGGAATCGGCGCCGCGGCGGGCCGTGGAGGTGGCCGAGTCCGCCGGGGCGACCGTGCGGCTGTGCCCGGACATGGCGGGTGCCTTCGCGCTCACCGAACAGCTGCGGGCCGAGGGCTCCACGCTGGTCCACCCCTTCGACGACCCGGTGGTCATCGCCGCGCAGGGCACCGTCGGGCTCGAATTCGCCGAGGACGCGGGGGAGTTCACCGACGTGCTGGTGAGCATCGGTGGCGGCGGCCTGATCTCGGGCGTGGCCACCGCGCTGCGCGCGAAGCGGCCGGGCGTGCGGATCTGGGGCGTGGAGACCGAAGGCGCCGAAGCGATGTCGCGGGCGCTGGCGGCGGGCGGCCCGGTGCCGGTCGAGCTGTCGTCGATCGTGTCGACGCTGAGCGCGCCCGCCGTGTCCCAGCTGACCTACGACACCGCGCGCGAGCTCGTCGACGACGTGCTGGTGGTGTCCGACGCCGAAGCCGTGCGCGGCGTCCTGGACCTGGCCGGGCACGCGAAGCTGTGGGCCGAGCCGGCGGCGGGCTGCCTGCTCCCGGCCGCCCGGCGGATCATCGCCGAGCACGACGACGTCGAGCTCGGCCTGGTCGTGTGCGGCGGCAACGCCACCCCGCACGACGTCATGGCCTGGGCCCAGCGCTTCGGGGGCTGAGGAACCCGGCCGGGAAGACCCAACCCCCGAAGGCGGTCACTCGGAGCGGTTGATCACGCGCGCCGAGGTCTGGTCGCGCGCCAGCAGCAGGATCTGGTCGACGTTGACGTGCGGCGGCCGCGTCGCCACCCACGACACGGTCTCGGCGACGTCCTCCGCGGTCAGCGGGTTCGTCCCCTCGTAGACCGCGTCGGCCTTGTCCTGGTCGCCGCGGAACCGGACGAGGCTGAAGTCGGTCTGCACCAGGCCCGGGTCGATCTCGCACACCCGGATCGGCTGGCCGAACATCTCCAGCCGCAGCACCCGGGACAGCGCCGCGACCGCGTGCTTGGCGGCGTTGTAGCCGCCGCCGGTGGCGTAGGGCTCGCGGCCCGCGACAGAGCCGATGTTGATGACCTGGCCGTCACCGGACTCCAGCAGCTTCGGCAGCAGCGCGCGGGTCACCCGCAGGGTGCCCATCACGTTGGTCTCGTACATCCACTGCCAGTCCTCGTCCTTGGCCTCCAGGATGGTCTCCGCGCCGACGGCCCCGCCGGCGTTGTTGACCAGCAGGTGGCAGCGGTCGATCGCGTCGGTGAACGCGTCCACCGAGGTCTGGTCGGTGACGTCGAGCTCCAGCGCCCGGCCGCCGCAGGCCTCGGCCACCTCCTCCAACCGGTCCAGGCGGCGCGCACCGAGCACGACCTCGAAACCGGCTCCGGCCAGCGCCTTGGCGCTCGCGGCACCGATCCCGCTGCTCGCCCCGGTGACCACCGCTACTGGCTTGCTCATCGAAGAAACCTCCTCGTACCTCGCGCGTCGGCCTTAACCTAACGCGCCGGGGCGGCGCGGGTCGTGATCACCGCTCGGGGGCGTCCTTGGGCTTGGCGCGGAGGTGCGCCCGTTCGCCCTGCTTGCCGAACAGGCTCAGGAATTCCACGGTCTGGTCGTCGGCCGGGCCGAACCAGTGCGGGACGCGGGTGTCGAACTCGGCGGCCTCGCCGGGTGAGAGCACCAGGTCGTGCTCGCCGAGGATCATCCGCAACCGTCCGTTGAGGACGTAGAGCCACTCGTAGCCCTCGTGGGTCTGCGGATCGGGTTCGCCGCGCCGCACCGTCGCCGGGATGATCAGCTTGTAGGCCTGGATGCCGCCCGCGCGCCGGGTCAGCGGCAGCATCGTCATGCCACCGCGCGAGATCGGGCGCAGGTGAACCCGGGGATCGCCGGTCGGCGGGGCGTCGACGAGCTCGTCGAGCGTGACGCCGTGCGCCTTGGCCAGCGGCAGCAGCAGTTCCAGGGTGGGTTTGCGGGAACCGGATTCGAGCCGCGAGAGCGTGCTCACCGAGATGCCGGTGGCCTCCGACAGATCGGACAGCGTGGTCTCCCGCTGCTTGCGCAGCGCCCGCAACCGCGGTCCGACGGCTTCCAGCGCGTTCCCGAATTCCCCGTCCACCCGTCCAGCTTGCCACTGCGGCAAGCTGGATTGCCACCGGTCTCACCCGGAGCGATCAGTCCTGGTTGCGGTAGATCTCGTCGTAGCGGGAGGCCCGCTGCGCCCGCGCCTCGGCGTGGGCGGCCTCGCGGGTGGCCCGCCCGGTGCCGATGGGGTAGCCGTGCTTGTGCAGCCGGTACTCGCAGGTGTGCTCCATGTACGACAGCGAGTACCACAGGGCCAGGATGACCCCGCCGAGCACGGCCATCGCCCGGATCCACAGCGGGCCCGGGAGCAGCAGGAACAGCAGTCCGGGGGAGATCTGGACGAGGCTGCGGGAGACGTGCCGCAGCACCCAGGTCCGGCAGGTGACGTCGTGCAGCACCCACTCGCGGTACCGGGAGGGCAGGCGTCCGCCGAAGGCGTACCAGATCCACCGCAGCGGGTCCGGGCGTTTCGGGCGCGGGTCAGGCTGTTGGCTCACACCCCAACACTTAGCACACTAACTGTTAGCGTGTTCCAGTACGTGGGTAAGATGACGCCGTGCAGACTCCCGACCTGGGCGAGGACCCGCTCGCTCTCGACCGCCAGGTGTGCTTCGCGCTGTCGGTCGCCTCCCGCAACGTCATCTCGCTCTACCGGCCGCTGCTCGCGCCGATGAACCTCACGCACCCGCAGTACCTGGTGATGCTGGCGCTGTGGGAGAGCTCCCCGCGCTCGGTCACCGATCTCTGCGAGGCGCTGCACGCCGACGCCGCTACCCTGTCTCCGCTGCTCAAGCGGCTGGAGTCGGTGGGCTACGTGGTGCGCACCCGCAGCCGCAGCGACGAGCGCCGGTTGGAGGTCGCGCTCACCGACGAGGGCGCCCGGCTGCGCGCGGAGGCGGAGAAGATCCCGTACCAGATCGTCGAGGCGCTGGGCGTGGAGCTCTCCGCGCTGGAGGAGCTGCACGGCTCGCTGACCACCATCATCGCGGCCAGCCGACGCGCCCTCGACGCGCGCGGCAGCGGTCAGGCGTAGGGGAAGACCGCGGGCCGGCGTTCGAGGAACGCGGTGACGCCCTCGGCCGTCTCCCCGGTCTCGGTGGCGACGTCCTGCCAGTGCGCGGCCCGCTCGGTCAGCGACTCGCCGCGCGCGGCTAGGTCGACCAGCTCCTTGGCCGCGCGCACGCTCAGCTGCGACCGGCCCGCGATGGTCGCGGCCAGCTCGGCGACCCGCGCCGCCGGATCGGCCGCGACCTCGTCGACCAGCCGAATCCCCAGCGCGCGCCCGGAGTCGAAGAAGTCCGCCGAGAACAGCAGCAGCTTGGCCGCCGCGGGGCCGACCAGCTCGGTCAGCCGCTCGATGCTCGACGACGGGTAGACCACGCCGAGCTTGGCCGGGGTGATGCCGAACATCGCCGGTTCGGCGGCGATCCGCAGGTCGCAGGCCGCCGCCAGCTGGCAGCCGCCGCCGATGCACAGGCCGTTGATCAGCGCGATCGTCGGCAGCGGGCAGTCCAGCAGGGCCCGCTCGGCGGGCTCGGTCGCACTGCCCCCGGGGCCCTCGATCTCGTGCAGCTCGGAGATGTCGGCTCCGGCGCAGAAGGCGTCCCCGGCCCCGGTGAGCACCACGACGCGCACCGCCGGGTCGGCGGTGATCTCGGCGAGCAGTTCCGGCAGCCTCCGCCACATGGCCGCGTTCATCGCGTTGCGCTTGCCCGGGTTGTCGATCGTGATCCGGGCCACGTTCTGATCGACTTCCAGCCCCAGCCGACCCTCGCTCATGCCGCCTCCACGCCCCGTCGCACCTGCTGCCCGGCGGATCGTAACCGCAGATCGGGAGCGGTGACCCGCAGTGGTGTCCGGGCTAACGATCACCGCGCGCCTCACCTGATCGGGTTTCGGGTCTAGCCTTGCCCGGTCGTGCGAGAAACGCGAACACCCTTGAGGATTTGAGTGGTGTTCATGCGGAAGGGTGGCAACCAGGATGGATGAGGAGACCCGCAGCCGGCTCGCGGAGATCCGCTCGCTGGCGGAGGAGCTGTACCCGGAGACGATCGAGGCCGAGATCGGCCGAGCCCGGGTGGAGGCCTACCAGGCGGGGATCAAGTTCGCCGCTGACTTCATCGAGCACGGCCCCAAGGAGCGCAGCAAACCCAACACCGACATCCCGATGCCGCGCCGCTAGGGACCGTTCGAGGCTTGCGTTGCTCAGCGGTGCGGATGGCGGGAACCTGAGCGCCTTCGCGGACTCCGCGCGCCGCTCCTTGAGCATTCGATACGCGGCGTCCCGGCGTGCTCGCCACGAAGGCGCTCAGAACCCGCGCCGGTGCCAGTTGCCGGGGTGCGGCTCCACCGCATGCGTGGCCTCGGGTGGACACCGTTGGTCGCCTGCTCGTGACCGGAGGTAGAGTGCTCGCGCTGCGGTGCGGGGTGAAGGCGGGGTGCGGCAGATGGTCACCGGCAAGGTCATCAGGTTCGACGAGGTGCGCGGCTACGGGTTCGTGGCCCCGGACGTGGGCGGCGAGGACGTCTTCATCCACGTCAACGACCTGACCTTCGACAAGCGCCTGATCGCGCCCGGCGTGGTCGTCGAGTTCGACCTGGAGGACAGCGACCGCGGCCCGAAGGCCTCGCACGTGAGCATCGTCCGGGAAGCGCCAGCCGCCGCGGCCGAGCGCGGGCCCGACGAGCCGCCGCCGGGAGAGGAGCTCTTCGACGTGCTGTCGGCCAAGGAGTTCCACGAGACGATCACCGAGGCGCTGCTGGCCGCCGCGCCGACGATGACCGCCGAGCAGATCCTCCAGGTCCGCCAGAAGCTCACCCAGGTCGCCGTGAGGCACGGCTGGGTCGACGCGTAGTAGCTGCGCCGCAGGCGGTTTCGGTCAGACCGGTGGTAGCGGCTGGCGGTGGTCGAGCAGTTCGGCGAACGGGTCGCCGCGTTCGGCGACGCGTTCGCCGACGGTGCGCAGCGTCCAGCGGTCCGGCGTCAGATCCGGGTCGTCGAGCTCGTCCCACTCCAGCGGGACCGACACCGGCGCGCCCGGTCGCGGGCGGGCGCTGTAGGGCGCGACGAGGGTCTTGCTGAGGACGTTCTGGGTGTAGTCGAGCCGGGCCAGCCCGTGCCGCTCCGACTTGCTCCACGCCCAGCTGACCAGTTCCGGCACGGTGTTGCCGACGGCGCGCGAGACCTTCTCCACCCACTCGCGGGTCTCGGAGTAGCTGTAGCGGGGTTCGACCGGCACCCAGATCTGGATCCCGCGCTGTCCGGTGACCTTCGGCTTGGCCAGCACCCCCAGGTGCTCCATCGCCGCGCGGTGCAACCGGGCCAGCGTGAGCACGTCGTCGAAGCTCGTGCGCTCGCCGGGGTCGATGTCGAACAGCGCCCAGCTCGGGTGCTCCACGTCGTCGATCGGCGAGGTCCACGGGTGCAGCTCCAGCGCGGCGTAGTTGGCCAGCCAGGCCAGGGCGGCGGGGCTGTCGGGCACGATGTAGCGCTGCACGTCGCCGGGATCGGCGCCGGGGTAGGCCCAGGTCCGCAGCCAGTCCGGCGCGTGGCTCGGCACCTCCTTGTGCCAGAAGCCCGGTGAGTCCACGCCGCGCGGGAAGCGGTGGCTGTTGAGCGCCCGGTCGGCCAGGTACGGCAGCATCACCGGCGCGATCCGCGCGTGGTAGGCGATCAGCTCGCGCTTGGTGATCGGCTCCTCCCCGTCCCGGCCGGGGAAGAGCACCTTGTCGAGGTTGGTCAGCGCGATCCGCTCGCCCTGCAGCGTCCAGGTCCCCTTCGACCCCAGCGCCGCGAGCTCGGCGAGCTCGTCGTCGGTCGGCGGCTGCCACGACGGGCGGAGGCGGATCTCGGCCTGATCGGCCGGGAGGTCGCTCCGCCACATCGCTTCCGGGGCGGCCGCGACCTGCTCGTTGGTGCGGCCGCTCTTCACCGAGACCAGGTGCTCCTCGGGGTCCCAGCCCGGTTCGGCGTGCTCGTCGCGCTTGTGCAGCAGCAGCCACTGCGTCTCGCCGCGCCGCACTAGCACGAAGTGCCCGCGCAGCTTCTCGCCGTGCAGCTCGAAGTGCAGCGTGCCCGCCTCCAGCGCTGCGGCCGGGTCGTCCTCGCCCGGCGTCCAGGTGCCGCGATCCCACACGATCACGTCGCCGCCGCCGTACTCGCCGGCCGGGATGGTGCCCTCGAAGTCGGCGTACTCCAGCGGGTGGTCCTCAACCCGCACTGCCATCCGCCGCACCGCCGGGTCCAGCGTCGGGCCCTTGGGCACCGCCCAGCTCAGCAGCGCGCCGTCGTGCTCCAGGCGCAGGTCGTAGTGCTTGCGGCGGGCGCGGTGGCGCTGCACGACGAACCGGTCACCGGTGCCGGTGGTCTCGCCGCCGCGCGGTTCGGCGGTGCGCTCGAAGTCGCGCATGCGCCGGTAGGTCGCCAACCGACCCTCATCCATCGGTTCAGCGTGCCACGCCCGGGCGCAGGTCACATCGTTGTGCTCAGCGGAAGGTCTCGGTCCGACTGATCATCGTGCCGTCCGAGTGGCCTAGAATTGGTTGAAAACGAAAGGAGTCGGAACATGCCGCAGCCGCAAGGAGCCGAGCTGGAGGCCGTCCGGGCTCGTCGCAACGAGCTCCGCGACCGCTACCTGAAGCCGAGCGCGCAGCGTCCGGCCCCGACCGTCGGGGGCTTCCACCACGTCGCGCTGATCTGCAAGGACGTCGAGGAGACCATCCGCTTCTACCAGGAGTTGCTGGGCTTCCCGCTGGTGGAGCTGGTGGAGAACCGGGACTACGCCGGTTCCAGCCACTTCTTCTTCGACGTCGGCAACCGCAACCTGCTGGGGTTCTTCGACTTCCCAGGCCACGACCACCCGCCGTTCGAGGAGACCATCGGGGCGGTGCAGCACATCGCCCTGGCCACCGACGCCGAGAACTTCGCCGCCGCGCGCGAGCGCCTCGACGAGGCCGGAGTGGAGTACATCGGTCCCGATCGCGGGATCGACGACAGCCTCTACATCCGCGACCCCAACGGCATCGGCCTGGAGTTCTACCGCGAGGAGCTCGCCGTCTTCAACGGCACCCCGCTCCTGGACGACTGAGGCCGCGCACTGCGGTCCGGGGCCGGATTTCAACGGGAGCCGGGCCCCGGTCCGCGCGAGATCCCGTCCCCGGGGAAGGGATTTGCCCTGCGTAGACTGCGCGCGTGGAGTTGTTGCGCGGGGCTTTGGGCGTGGGCGAGGACCAGGCGATGGAGGTCGCCACCGCGCACGCGATGCTGCGGCGGATCAGCGCCGGTGAGACCGGGCCGGTGCTGCGGGTCTACCGGCCGGAGGCGCGGGTGGTGGCCTTCGGCCGGCGCGACAGCCTGCTCCCCGGGTTCCCCGACGCCGTCGCCGCCGCACGCGACGCCGGGTTCACCCCCGTGCTGCGCGCACCCGGCGGGCGCGCCGTCGCCTACACCGAGAACTCGCTGGTCGTCGACCACGCCGGCCCCGATCCGGGCCGCCTGGCCGGCCTGGAGGAGCGGTTCGTCGGCTACGCCGAGCTGTGGTCCGAGGTGCTGGCCGCGCACGGGGTGGCCGCCCAGGTCGGGGCCGTCCCGGGGGAGTACTGCCCCGGCGCGCACAGCGTCAACGCGCGCGGCCGCGTGAAGCTCGTCGGCACCGCGCAGCGGATGGTGCGCGGTGCGTGGCTGTTCAGCGCGGTGGCGATCCTCGACGACGCCGACGTGCTGCGCCCGCTGCTCACCGAGATCTACCGGGCCCTGGAGCTGCCCTTCGACGACGACTCGGTCGGTTCGATCGCCGACGAGTCGCCGGGCATCTCCCCGGCCGATTTCGAGGACACCGTGCTGGCCGCCTACGACGGCCGATTCGGCCTGACCCCGGCGACGCTGCCCGAGGAGCTGGTCACCCGCGCCAAGGCGCTGGTCGCCGATCACCGCGTCACCGCGTGACCGGCGGCGCCGTGGAGGGAGACCAGGTCGGTCGGGCCTGAGTCCACGGTGGAGCCGGAAGTGCACATCTCCACTGCTGGTGGGATTACCCCTCGGGGGTATTACGATGAGGGTGTGTCGCGCTTGCAGAGGTACCCCCAGGGGGTATAGTTTCGGGTTGTCGGCGCGCGATGCCGACGACAACCCGAGAGCGAGAGGGATGGCCCCGATGAGCGAGACGACCTACCACGTGACCGGAATGACCTGCCAGCACTGCGTGGCGTCGGTGACCGAGGAGGTCGGTGCCGTCGACGGCGTGACCGACGTGCGGGTCGACCTGCCCACCGGTGCCGTCACCGTCGTCGGCAGCGCCGAGGAGGCCGCCGTGCGCGCGGCCGTCGAAGAGGCCGGCTACGAGCTGGCCTCCTGATCGGATCGAGCGCGGGAGAGGACCTGGCATGACCACCGTCGAGCACTCCGCGGGCCGCACCGTCGAGCTGGCGATCACCGGCATGACCTGCGCGTCGTGCGCCAACCGCATCGAGCGCAAGCTCAACAAGGTCGAGGGCGTCACCGCCAGCGTCAACTACGCGACGGAGAAGGCGCAGGTCGCCGCCCCCGACGACCTCGACCCGCAGCGGCTGGTCGAGGTCGTCGAGGCCGCCGGGTACGGGGCCGCGCTGCCCGCCGCCGAACCCGCCGACGCCGAGGGGGCCGAACCCGCCGACGCGCTGCGGCAGCGGCTCCTCGGTTCGCTGGCGCTGTCGGTGCCGGTCGTGCTGCTGGCGATGGTGCCGGTGCTGCAGTTCACCTACTGGCAGTGGATCTCGCTGGTGCTGGCCGCGCCGGTGGTCGTGTGGGGCGGCTGGCCGCTGCACCGCGCGGCGTGGGTGAACCTCCGCCACGGCGCGGCGACGATGGACACCCTGGTGTCGATGGGCACGCTGGCGGCCTTCGCCTGGTCGCTGTACGCGCTGCTGCTCGGCCACGCCGGCATGCCCGGCATGACCCACCCGTTCACCTTCACCATCGAGCGCGGCGACGCCACGAACTCCATCTACCTGGAGGTCGCGGCCGCCGTCACCACGTTCGTGCTGGCCGGGCGCTACTTCGAGGCCCGCGCCAAGCGACGCGCCGGGGCCGCGCTGCGCGCCCTGCTGGAGCTGGGCGCCAAGGACGTGGCGGTGCTGCGCGACGGTGCCGAGGTCCGCATCCCCACAGCTCAGCTGGCGGTCGGGGACCGGTTCGTGGTGCGTCCCGGCGAGAAGATCGCCACCGACGGCGTCGTGGAGGAAGGCGGCTCGGCCGTCGACGCCTCGATGCTCACCGGCGAGTCCGTGCCGGTGGAGGTCGGCCCGGGTGATGCCGTGGTCGGCGCGACCGTCAACGCCGGGGGCCGGCTGGTCGTGCGCGCCACGCAGGTCGGATCCGGCACCCAGCTCGCGCAGATGGCGCGGATGGTGGAGGAGGCCCAGACGGGCAAGGCGCAGATCCAGCGGCTCGCCGACCGGGTCTCGGCCGTGTTCGTGCCCATCGTCATCGGCCTGGCGCTGCTGACCCTGCTCGGCTGGCTGATCGCCGGTCAGCCCACCACGGCCGCCTTCACCGCTGCGGTGGCCGTGCTCATCATCGCCTGCCCGTGCGCGATGGGCCTGGCCACGCCGACCGCGCTGCTGGTCGGCACCGGGCGCGGCGCCCAGCTGGGCGTGCTCATCAAGGGCCCGCAGGTGCTGGAGTCCACCCGCGGCATCGACACCGTCGTGCTGGACAAGACCGGCACCGTCACCAGCGGGCGGATGCAGCTGGTCGACGTCCGCACCGCCGAGGGCGTCGAACGCGCCGAGGCGCTGCGGATCGCCGGGGCCGTGGAGCACGCCTCCGAACACCCGATCGCCCGCGCCATCGCCACCGCCGCCGAGCAGGAGACCGGCGAGCTGCCCGCGGTCGCCGACTTCGCCAACCTCGAGGGGCTCGGCGTGCAGGGCGTCGTCGACGGCCGGGCCGTGCTGGCCGGTCGCGCCGCGCTGCTGGACCAGTGGGGCCTGCACCTCGACGGGGAGCCGGCCGAGGCGAAGGCGGCGGCCGAGGCCGCCGGGAAGACGGCGGTCGTGCTGGCCTGGGACGGTGCCGTGCGCGCGGTGCTGGTCGTGGCCGACACCGTGAAACCGACCTCGCAGCAGGCGATCTCGCAGCTCCGCGATCTCGGCCTGACCCCGGTGCTGCTCACCGGCGACAACGCGGCCGTGGCCGACGCGGTGGCCGCGCAGGTCGGCATCGACGAGGTCATCGCCGAGGTGATGCCCGCCGACAAGGTCGAGGTCGTCAAGCGGTTGCAGGGCGAGGGCAAGTCGGTGGCGATGGTCGGCGACGGCGTCAACGACGCCGCGGCCCTGGCCCAGGCCGACCTCGGCCTGTCGATGGGCACCGGCACCGACATCGCCATCGAGGCCGGCGACCTCACCCTGGTCCGCGGCGACCTGCTCGCCGCGGTCGACGCGATCCGGCTGGCCCGGCGCACGCTGACCACGATCCGCGGCAACATGTTCTGGGCGCTGGCCTACAACGTCGCCGCCCTGCCGCTGGCCGCGGCCGGGCTGCTCAACCCGATGATCGCCGGTGCGGCGATGGCGTTCAGCTCGCTGTTCGTCGTCGGCAACAGCCTCCGCCTCCGCCGCTTCCGCAGCACCGCGCAGTAGTGGCGAGCGCCCGTCCGGTTCCGGGCGGGCGCTCGCACTGGCCCGGGTTGACCGGCTGCGGTCCAATGGAGGCATGGCTGAGTTGAGCACTGCGACCCTGCAACCGGGGCAGACCGAGTCCAACGACCAGGGCGAGCGGGTCGGCCGGTCCACCGGCGGGCACCTCGTGCAGATGCGCCGCCGGGTCTCCGACCGAGGTTTCGCGGTCACCGTCGACGCCGAACCGCGCGCCGAGATCCCCACCGAAGTCCTCACCCACGAGTGGTCGGCGGCCAACAGCGCCTTCGACCGCCTCATGCGCGAGTACTGACGCGGACACCGCTTCAGCGGCCCCTCGCCGGGGTTTCGCGCCGACCGGCCCCGGGTAGTGCGGAAGGACCCACTCCCGAGGAGGGCCGAATCATGACGACCGCACGCGACATCATGCACTCCGGTGCTGAATGCATCGGTGAGAACGACACGCTGCTCACCGCCGCGCGGATGATGCGGGACCTCGACGTCGGGTCGCTGCCGATCTGCGGGGACGACGACCGGCTGCACGGCATCATCACCGACCGCGACATCGTGCTGCGCTGCTGCGCCGAGGGCCGCGATCCCGCGCAGGTCAGAGCGAGCGAGATGGCTCAGGGCACGCCACACTGGATCGACGCGCGATCTGACGTCGGCGAGGTGCTCGCCTCGATGGAGGAGCACAGGATCCGGCGGATGCCGGTGATCTCGGATCACCGCCTCGTGGGCATGATCAGCGAGGCGGACCTGGCCCAGCACCTCGACGGCAACCAGCTCGCGCACTTCGTGGAGACCATCTGCGCCGGGAAGTGAGATGAGCACACGGGTGTTCGTGGTCGACGACCACGACGTGATCAGGCGCGGCATCGCCGCGCTCGTCGGCGCCGAGGCCGACCTGGAGCTGGTCGGCGAGGCGGGCAGCGTGGCCGAGGCACTGGCCTGGGTCCCGAAGATCCGCCCCGACGTGACGGTGCTCGACGTGCGGTTGCCCGACGGCAACGGCGTCGAGCTGTGCCGGGAACTGCGCTCGCAGCTGCCTGAGCTGCGCTGCTTGATGCTGACCTCGTTCGACGACCACGAAGCGCTGATGGACGCGATCATGGCCGGGGCCAGCGGTTTCGTGCTCAAGGGCGTGGTCAGCGACGAGCTCGTGAGCGCGCTGCGCAAGGTCGGCGCGGGCGAATCGCTGCTGAGCCCGCAGCGCACCGAGGCGATGCTGTCCTGGCTGCGCAAGGAGCAGGAGAAGGCCGATCCGCTGCGGGAGCTCACCGCCCGCGAGCGCCAGGTGCTCGAGCTCATCGGTGAGGGCATGACCAACCGCGAGATCGCCGACCGGATGGTGCTGGCCGAGAAGACCATCAAGAACTACGTCTCGCAGATGTTGGCGAAGCTCGCGATGCGGCACCGCAGCGAGGCGGCGGTGCTGGCCACCGAGCTCCGGCTCGACCGCGATTCCCGCAACAAGCGCTGAGCGCGAAGGGACCCTGATGCCACCACAGCCGGAGCGGTCCGACGCCGAGCAGGCATTGGACCGGTTGCTGCCCGCGCTGCGGGAACTGCGCGACGGCAACTTCCGCCGCCGCCTGGTCGTCACCGGCGGCGGCGCCGCCGCCGAGGCCGCCGCGATCTACAACGAGGTCGCCGAGCGCAACCAGCGGCTGGCCGGTGAGCTGCAGCGGGTGGGGGAGTCGGTGGCGCGCGGGCAGCTGCCGGTCGCCCCGGTCTCCCTGGACGGCCCGGTCGAGGGCGGTTGGGCGCTGTCGGCCGACTCGGTGAACTTCATGGCCGACAACCTCACCAGCCAGGTCCGCGACATCGCCCAGGTCGCCACCGCCGTGGCCGCCGGGGACCTGACGCAGAAGATCGACGTGGACGCCCAGGGCGAGATCCTGCAGCTGAAGAACACGATCAACACGATGGTGGATCAGCTCTCGGCGTTCGCCGCCGAGGTGACGCGGGTGGCGCGGGAGGTCGGCACCGAGGGCAAGCTCGGCGGCCAGGCGCGGGTGTACGGCGTGGCGGGGATCTGGAAGGACCTCACCGACAACGTCAACATCATGGCCGACAACCTCACCAACCAGGTCCGCAGCATCGCGCAGGTGACCACCTCGGTCGCCAAGGGCGACCTGTCGAAGAAGATCGACGTCAACGCGCGCGGCGAGATCCTGGAGCTCAAGACCACGATCAACACGATGGTGGATCAGCTCTCGGCGTTCGCCGCCGAGGTGACGCGG
>NZ_JASAOF010000025.1 GCF_029952525.1 Saccharopolyspora ipomoeae | reverse complement strand
CTTGCGTGCGGAGTGGCAATTTCTCCTGAAATTGGCTTCGTCTTGGGGTTTTCTCGCGTTGTGGGGTCTGCCAATTTCAGAAGAAATTTCCCCTGCCTATCGAAACGTACCCGTAGTGGGTCGCCTCTACCGAAGCTTGGGTCGTCTTGGTCGCGTTCCTTTTGAAACGTCGTGGGGGTTGGGGCGGGGACGTGCGACTGGGGACACGTTTGTGCACGTCGGTCGTGTTGGGGTGGGGGTTGGTCGTTACTGTTGTCGGTCATGGATGTTCGGGTTGTGGATCACCCCCTGGCGAAGTCGCGGTTGTCGACGATGCGCGATGCGCGCACCAACAGCGCTGCGTTCCGGGCCGCGTTGCAGGAGCTGACGCTCATGCTGATCTACGAGGCGACGCGGGAGGCCGAGCTGGCTGAGGAGCCGATCCACACGCCGGTCGCCAAGACCACCGGCTACCGGATCGCGAACCCGCCGCTGCTGGTGCCGGTGCTGCGGGCCGGGCTGGGCATGGCCGACCAGGCGCACCGGTTGATCCCCGAGGCGCAGATGGGCTTCGTCGGGCTCGCCCGCGACGAGGAGACCCTGCTGCCCACGCCCTACCTGGAGTCGCTGCCCGCGGACCTGACCGGCCGCCCGGTGCTGGTGCTCGACCCGATGCTGGCCACCGGCGGATCGATGGTGCACACCATCGAGCTGCTGGTCGAGCGCGGCGCCACCGACGTCACCGCGATCTGCACGCTCGCCGCCCCCGAGGGCGTCCAGCGCCTGGAGGAGGCGGGACTGCCGGTGCGCGTGGTGACCGCGAGCATCGACGAGCGGCTCAACGAGTCCGGCTACATCGTCCCCGGCCTCGGCGACGCCGGAGACCGCGAGTACGGCGCCGTCTGAGGCGGGGCCGCAGTCCGAAGCAGCGCAGTCCGAGGCAGCGCAGCTCGAGACAGCGCAGTCCGAGACAGGGCCGTTCGAGTCCCTCGTGTCGAAAACCGCGGTTTTCGGTGGGGCCGTTTGAGCTGGGGTTTCTGAGCTGCTCGCAACCGGTGCGGGGTTTCGGCGCAACGCGAAGTTCAAGACCAGTTCGGGCGTTTGCACAGCACCTCTTTGCCCCTTTCGTGGCAGTCTGAGGGCGTGGTTTCACCGCGAAGACACACCAAGGGCTGGTCCTGGGGGCTCGGTGCGGTCGCCGCCGGAGTGCTCATCCGCAGCGCGCGGACGCTGCGCCAGACGCGCGCGATCGTCCCGCTGCGCCAACCCCGCAGCGGTGCGGTCGCCCCGCCGAAGGTCACCGTCGTCGTCCCGGCCCGCAACGAGGCCGCCGTGCTCGCCGACTGCCTGGACTCGATCACCGGCCAGACCCACGGTGCCGGTCAGGACGGCCTGCTGAAGGTCGTCGTGGTCGACGACGGTTCCACCGACGGCACCGGCGACATCGCGCGCGAGGCCGCCAGGCGCGACCCGCGCGTCGTGCCGATCCGGGTGGATTCGCCGCCGCCGGGCTGGGGCGGCAAGGTGCACGCGATGCACGTCGGCGTGGAGGCGTCCGGCCCGCCGGAGGCCGGGGAGTGGCTGCTGTTCCTCGACGCCGACACGGTCGCCGCGCCCGAGCTGCTCAGCCGCCTGCTGGCCACCGCTGACTCCGTCGAGGCCGACCTCGTGTCCACCCCGGGCGGCCCGCCCGCGCAGCCCTCCGCCACCTGGCCGCTGCTCATGCCGCCGGGCCTGCAGCTGATCGGGGAGAACGCCTCGCCGGACGGGCGGGGCCGAAAGGCCTTCGCCATTGGGCACTGCATCTTGGTGCGCCGCTCCCACTACGAGAAGGTCGGCGGCTGGGCGGCGTTCTCCGCGATCCGCAACGAGGACGTCGCGATCGCCACCGCCGTGCGCGACCACGGCGGCACCACGCGCACCGTCGACGGCCTCGACCACCTGCGCACCAGCGGTATGGACCCGTTCGGGCAGGGCTGGGCGTCGTTCCGGAAGAGCTTCGTGGCCGGCACCAAGGGCTCGGCGCCGACGCTGGCGGCCATCGGCCTCGGCCAGATCGCGATGTCGCTGGCCGCGCCGCTGTCGGTGCTGGTGGGGCGCAGGCGCAGGCCGGTGCTGACCGCGCTGGGGCTGCTCGGCTGCGCCGCGCAGGGCGCCGCGCACGCCGGGACGGCCCGGTTCATGCGCTCGAACCCGGAGCTCGCGCCGCTCGCGCCGGTCAGCGGGACCCTGTTCGGCGTGCTGCTGCTCGACGGCGCGGTTCGCGCCCATCGGGGTCGTGACCAGTGGAAAGGACGCCGGTCGACGTTCTAGTCGCCGGTCGGACCCGAAGAGAGGCCCGGCCGGACAGCCGGCCGGGCCATCGAGTTGGGAGGGTGAAGCGGGTCAGCCGACCGAGTCGCTTCGCAACCTGCGCATGGCGATCGGCGCGCCTGCCAGGTCCTCCTCGTTGCACATCAACTTCAGGTCGTAGTACGGGGCGCCGTCCCGGTCGTCGTAATCGAGATGCACTGCGATCACGTCGATGGGTTCCCCGAGCCAGTTCTGGGCTTCGCGAAGCCACTTGGCGGATCGTTCCAAGGCCGCCGGCAGGTCGTCGTCGCGGAACTCGACCGGCCGGTACGGAACGCCCTGAACCTGGTCGTCAGGACCAGGGGGCTTGGGGAGATCCACGGAGACGCCGGAGTCATCGAGTTCGAGTCGGATCGTTTCCTCACTCACTGTCGCAGGGTAACGCGTTCGGACCCGGAAATGCTGCTGGAGGTCCTGCCGATCGCTCGACGGTCGCAACCGGGCCATCGCGTCCGATTACGATGAGCGAAGGTGCGGGGCGCCCCGAACATCGCACGTGATGAGGGAAGGCGGGCTCTGTCCGGGGCGCCCCGCCGTCGTCAAGGGGCGCGCCCCGACGACACGATCAGGTTACTCGAAACAGGCCAACCAAGATCAACTGGGTGGTCCCGGGACCACCTACGGCATCAGGCCCGCGGCTACCGTGGCGCCCAGTTCCCAGCAGGACTCCAGGTCGGACTTCTCCGGAGTGCCCAGGACGACCGCCGGTTCGGCGGCCTGCTGCCAGCCCAGACCCGTGGTGATCGACCCGATCGCGCGCTGCGCGCCCTCGACGCCCTCGTTGCCGTGCACGTAGTACCCGAACGGTCGCCCGATCGTGGTATCCAGGCACGGGTAGTAGATCGTGTCGAAGAAGTGCTTCAGCGCCCCCGACATGTAGCCGAGGTTGGCCGGGGTGCCCAGCAGGTAGCCGTCGGCCTCCAGCACGTCGGAGGCCGTGGCGCCCAGCGCCGGGCGGCGCCGCACCTCGACGCCCTCGATCTCGTCGGTCGTGGCACCGGCCACCACCTGCTCGAACAT
Source organism: Saccharopolyspora ipomoeae (assembly GCF_029952525.1). GTDB lineage: Bacteria > Actinomycetota > Actinomycetes > Mycobacteriales > Pseudonocardiaceae > Saccharopolyspora > Saccharopolyspora ipomoeae. Next base: position 87,549 of record NZ_JASAOF010000025.1, on the reverse strand, counting down.
CGCCTGCATCCCCGGCGACGGCGTGTGGTGCACGATCAGCAGCGTCGGCATCTACTCCTCCACCAGCGCGGTCACGGCCTGCGTCAGCTCCTCCAGCCGGTCGGCGGCGCGCTGCTTGGCCTGCGCCAGCGGCAGCTCGCCGACCTGCTCGACCACCTGCAGGTAGCACTTGAGCTTCGGCTCGGTCCCCGACGGGCGGATCACCACCCGCAACCCGCCCGCACCGGTGACCACCAGCGCGTCGGTGTCCGGCAGCAGGTCGCGGACCTCCACCTCCGCACCCGACAGCTCCGACGGCGGCTCCTCGCGCAGCCGCCGCATGATCCGCGGGATCACCGCCAGGTCCGTCACCCGCACCGACACCTGCCCGGTGGCGTGCACGCCGTGCTCGGTGGACAGCTCGTCGAGCAGGTCCAGCAGGTGATCGCCGGAAGCCAGCAGGCTCGCCGTCAGGTCGCAGGCCAGCACCGCCGCCGAGATCCCGTCCTTGTCGCGCACCCGCTCCGGGTCGACGCAGTGCCCCAGCGCCTCCTCGTAGGCGTAGACCAGGCCGGTGCCCTCGCCGTCGCCCGCGCGCACCAGCCACTTGAAGCCGGTCAGCGTCTCGGCGTAGCGGACGCCGAACTCGGCGGCGATCGACCGCAGCATGCTGGACGACACGATCGTCGTGGCCACCAAGGGGTCCGGCGCCGATTCGTCCAAAGTGGAGAGAACGTGCCAGGCCAGCAGGACGCCGGTCTCGTCGCCGCGCAGCATCCGCCACGACTCGCCCTCCCGCACCCCCAGCGCGCAGCGGTCGGCGTCCGGGTCCAGCGCGATCGCCAGGTCCGCGTTGATGTCCGAGGCCAGCCGCAGCAGCTCGTCGGTGGCGCCCGGCTCCTCCGGGTTCGGGAACCCCACCGTCGGGAAGTCGGGGTCCGGTTCGGACTGCGAGGTCACCAGGTGCACGTCGTCGAAACCCGCGCGCTGCAACGCCCTCCGCAGCGTCTTCGCCCCGACGCCGTGCAACGCCGTGGCCGCCACCCGCACCTCGCGGTCCCCGCCGCGCGGCAGCGCCGACACCCGCGCCAGGTAGTCCTCCTGAGCGGACTCCAGCACCGTCCAGTTCCGCTTGCGCGACACCGCGTTCGCCGCGGGGGTCTTGGCGATCGCCGCCTCGATCTCGGTGTCGGCCGGGCCCACCAGCTGGATCCCGCCGCCCAGGTAGAGCTTGTAGCCGTTGTCCCGCGGCGGGTTGTGCGACGCGGTGATCTGGATGCCCGCCACCGCGTCGAGAGCGCGCGTGGCGTGCGCGAGAACCGGTGTCGGCAGCGGCTCCGGCAGCACCCGCACGTCGAACCCCGCCGCCGCCAGCACTCCCGCCGCGTCGTTGGCGAAGTCCTCCGAACCGTGCCGCGCGTCGCGGCCCACCACCACGATCCCGCCGCCCAGCCCCTGCTGCACCAGCCAGCTCGCGACACCGGCGGTGGTGCGCACGACCACCGCGCGGTTCATGCCGTGCGCACCCGCGCGCACCGGCGCCCGCATCCCCGCGGTGCCGAAGCGCGGCATGCCCGACATCCGGTCCGCCAGCTCGGGCGAGTCGAGAAGTCCTCGCAGCTCGTCCTGAGCCAGCGGATCGACGTCGTCGGCGATCCACTGCTCCGCGGCAGCCCGAACGTCCGGCTGGGTCACGCCGCCTCCAGCAACGACCGCAGCAACCGGCCCATCCGCGACGCCGAGACCCGGCCCGCTTCCAGCACTTCCTCGTGGTTGAGCGGCTGACCGCTCAGGCCCGCGGCCAGGTTCGTCACCAGCGACAGGCCGAACACCTCGGCGCCCAGCGAGCGGGCGGTGATCGCCTCCAGCACCGTCGACATGCCCACCAGGTCGACGCCCAGCGAGCGCAGCATCCGGATCTCCGCCGGGGTCTCGAAGTGCGGACCCGGCAGCCCCGCGTAAACGCCCTCCTGCAGCGAGGAGTCGATGCCGCGCGCCAGCTCCCGCAGCCGCGGCGAGTACAGGTCGGTGAGGTCCACGAAGTTCGCGCCCACCAGCGGGGACTTGGCCGTCATGTTGATGTGGTCGCTGATCAGCACCGGTTGCCCGACCTGCATGCCCTCGCGGATGCCGCCGGCGGCGTTGGTGAGGACCACGCTCCGGCACCCGGCGGCGACCGCGGTCCGCACGCCGTGCGCCACCGGATCGATGCCGTGGCCCTCGTAGAGGTGGGTGCGGCCGAGCATGACCAGCACGCGCTTGTCACCCACCGGCACCGACCGCACCTTGCCGGTGTGGCCGACGGCGCCCGGCTTGGCGAAGCCCGGCAGCTCGTCCATGCCGATCTCGGTGTCCGGCGTCCCGATCTCGTCGGCGGCCGGCTGCCAGCCGGAACCCAGGACGACGACCAGGTCGTGGCTGTCGACACCGGTGAGCTCGGCGAGCTTCGCCGAGGCCTCGTGAGCGGTGGCGGTCGGGTCGGTGATGTTCGTAGCGGTCACGGCCGGGCAGCTTAGTCTCTCCGCATTTCCCACGCGTGCTCGTCCGGTGTCGGCTGCGGGAAGTGCTCAGGTCCCGGGCTTGAACGTCGGGACCACGCGGTCCAGGAGCGCCCGGGCCATCTCCGCCTGATCCGCGGCCCCGGTCACCCGGATGATCCACAGGTCGTCGCCGGAGCGCTGCAGCGACGCCTCGCTGTAGCGGGTGATCTCCTTGGCGGGACCGGTCAGCAGCTGGTGGGCGCGGGTCACGTAGGACACCCGGCGGGTGTCGCCCTCGCCGTGGAACGGCTGGCTGAGCTTGACGCTCGACGTCGGGCCGCCGAGCGTCGATCCGGCCTTCGCCTCGTAGTCGTCCATCGTGCCGCCGTCGGCGAAGTAGTCGCCGTAGCGCTGCACCGCGACCTCGGTGGTGCCGTCGCCGGAGATGAACGCCACCACCGAGTTGTTCGCCAGGTCGTTGCGCTCGCTCTGGAACGGCCGCCAGCCCGACGGCGCCGAGATGGTGAACTCGCCGCCGCTGGGCGCCGACGAGTGCTTGGCGTCCTGCTGGTTCGGCACCAGCGGCGGCAGCGACACGGCGGGGGTCGTCGGCTGCTCGGTGCCCCGCCCGGGAACCAGCGGTGCGCCGACCAGCAGCCGGGTCGCGACGAACGAACCCACCATCGCTCCCGCGAACAGCACCAGTGCGGCCATCACCAGCGCGACCGTCCGAAGGGGACGCCGCCGCGGCTTCGGCGGGTCGTGCAGCGTGAACGGCGGCGGCCCCGGATCGGCCGCGAGCGGTGCCGACCCGGTCAGCTGCGGAGCGGGCGGCACCGACGGCTGGGACTGCTGGTGGGAGGAGTGCTGCTGCAGCACCCGCTGCCGCACGCGCACCGTCGGCGAGTCGGGGTCGAGCAGCATCGCGAACGGCCGCGCGCCCGGTTCGGGAAGCAGGTGCTGCAACCGGCGCCGCACCTCCGTCAGCGGCAGCCGCTGCGCCGGGTCCTTGACCATCAGCGCCCGGATCACGTCGCCCACCACGCCCGGCCGGTGCAGCACCGGGACCGGCCCGCGCACCACCTCGGTGACCGTGGCCAGCGGGTCGTCGCCGACGTCGTAGGGCGGGCGGCCCTCGGCCGCGGCGAACAGCGTCGCGCCCAGGCCCCACAGGTCGGCGGCGGCGGTGACGTCCTCGCCCGCCGCGACTTCCGGGGCGATGTAGGCGGGAGTGCCCAGCAGGATGCCGGTGTTGGTGAGGGTGTGCTCGGCGACGTTGCGGGAGATGCCGAAGTCGCTGACCTTCAACCGGCCGTCGTCGCCGATGAGCACGTTGCCCGGCTTGACGTCGCGGTGCACGATCCCGGCCCGGTGCGCGGCGTCGAGACCGGCCGCGACGCCGTCGGCGATCACCGCCAGCTGCCGCTCGTCCAGCGCCCCGTGGTCGTCGAGGATCGCCGCCAGGCTCTGCGACGGGACGAGTTCCATCACCACGAACGGCTCGGCCTGCTCGCGCGCGACGTCGTAGAGCGTCACCACGTTCGGGTGGGACAGCACCGCGATGGCGCGAGCCTCGCGCAGGGCGCGCTCGCGCAGTTCGGCGGCCTCCTCCTCCGGCATGCCCGGAGCGAGGCGGACCTCCTTGACGGCCACCGGGCGCTGCAGCAGCTCATCGGTGGCGTACCACACGGTGCCCATCGCGCCGCCGCCGAGCTTGCGCTCGATCCGATAGCGGCCCGCGATCAGCCGGCCGATGCCGGCGAGGGTGTCTTGGTTCTCGGTGGGCACGGCCACATCTTCCACCTTCGGTCCGACAGCCGGGGCCGGAACGGGATCAAAGGCCCTCGAAAACCCGTCGACGACGGGTTGATCGCCCAGGTCGGGAGGTGATGTTACGCCACGTGAAGAATCCCACTCGAACCGTCGCGCCGCGGAACCCCTTTAGCTCCGAACGTCATTTCGGCGCAACGAAAAACCGCCTCCCAGCGGCCAGGACGCCCCGTTCGGCGGTGTTGGCGCGTAACCCCCTACTGCGGATAGGTTGTCACCGGTCGGACCTTCCGGACATCCGCGGCGCTGGAGATCGCGTCGCGGTGCGCGCAGCGAGCGGGTGGCGAATGATCGGGCGAGTCCGGGCCGGCATGACAACAGCGGTGTGGAGGAGGTGCCTTGTTCGGCTTCGTCGTCGCGCACCTGGTGGTGGCTTTGCTCCTGCCGCTGGTTGCCCGTCGCAGCACCCGCGCCGCGTTCTTCATCGCCGCGATCCCGCCCGCCGCCGCGGCGGCCTGGCTGCTCGCCCGCACCCCGCAGGTGCTCGCCGGCGGCACGATGACCGAAACCGTGCCCTGGGTCCCGCTGATCGGCCTGAACTTCGGCTTCCGGCTCGACGCGCTGTCGCTGGTCATGACCATCCTGGTCTGCGGTCTCGGCGTGCTGGTGCTGATCTACGCCGACTCCTACTTCGCCCGCGGACGCGGTGACGCGCGCCGATCCGCGCCGCTGCTGCTGGCCTTCGCCGGAGCGATGCTCGGCCTCGTCGTCGCCGACGACCTCACCACCGTCTACGTCTTCTGGGAGCTGACCACCGTCTGCTCCTTCCTGCTGGTCGGGCAGGCCGGCATCAGCCGCGAGTCCCGGCGATCGGCGCTGCAAGCGCTGATGATCACCAGTCTCGGCGGCCTGGTGATGCTGCTCGGCTTCGTCGTGCTCGGCGAATCCGCGGGCACCTACCGCATCTCCGAGCTCGTCGCCCACCCGCCGTCGGGCACCGCGGTCTCGGTGGCTGCCGTGCTGATCCTGGTCGGCGCGTTCACCAAGTCCGCGCAGCTGCCGTTCCACAACTGGCTGCCCGCCGCGATGGTCGCGCCCACCCCGATCAGCGCGTACCTGCACGCCGCGTCGATGGTCAAGGCCGGTGTCTTCCTCATCGCGCGGCTCGGCCCGATCTTCGAATCGCTGCCCGAGTGGCGCTACCCGGCCATCGCGTTCGGCCTGGCCACCATGCTCTTCGGCGGCTGGCGGGCGCTGCACGAGTACGACCTGAAGAAGCTGCTGGCCTACGGCACCGTCAGCCAGCTCGGCTTCCTCGTGGTGCTCTTCGGCGAGAGCAGCCACGACGCCGCGCTGGCCGGGGCCGCGATGCTGCTCGGGCACGGCCTGTTCAAGGCCACCCTGTTCCTGGTCGTCGGCATGATCGACCACCAGGCGGGCACCCGCGACATCCGCAAGCTCTCCGGGCTCGCTTCGAGCCAGCCGTGGCTGGCGGTGGTCGCCGGGCTCGCCGCGGCCTCGATGGCCGGGCTGCCGCCGATGCTCGGCTTCCTCGGGAAGGAAGCCGCCTTCGGCGCGTTCCTCACCGGACCGGCCGGTGTCGCCGTCGACGTCGTCCTGGTGATCGGCTCGATGCTCACCGTCGCCTACAGCCTGCGCATGTGGTTCGGCGCGTTCGCCACCAAGCCCGACCTCGCGCCCACCACCGTGAAACCCGCCGAGATGCAGGCCCTGATCCCCACCGCGCTGCCCGCGATCGGCGGAGTGCTGCTGGGCCTGGCCTACCCGCTCACCCACGAGCTCGCCGACAGCTACGCGCGCTCCTACGACTCGCCCGGCAAGCCCGCCGAGCTCGCGCTGTGGCACGGGCTGAACTTCCCGCTGGCGATGTCCCTGCTGGCCGTCGCCGGTGGTCTGCTGCTGCACCGGGTGCGGACCCCGCTGACCGCGTGGCGCACCCGGATCCCCAAGCCGCTCAACGCCCAGCGCGGCTACGAGCGCATCACCGCGCTGCTGGAGCGCGTCGCGGTCGCCGTCACCGCGCGGACTCAGGTGGGTTCGCTGCCCACCTACCTCGGGATCATCCTGGTGACGGTCGTGGCCGTCCCCGGATCGGCGCTGCTCGTCTCGTTCACCGTGCCCGACGACCTGCGCGCCTACGACAACCTCATGCAGCTCCCGCTGGCCTTGGGCGTGGTCGTCGCCGCGCTGGCCGTGCTGCGCGCGCACCGCAGACTCACCGCGGTGCTGCTGGTCGGCGTCATCGGCTACGGCATCGGCGGGCTGTTCATCGTGGACGGTGCCCCCGACCTCGCGCTCGCCCAGTTCCTGGTGGAGACGCTGACCGTGGTGGCCTTCGCGTTCGTGCTGCGGCGCCTGCCGGAGCGCTTCTCCGAGGCCGACACCGCCAAGTCCATCCGCATCCCCAAGGCGGTCATCGCCACCGTCGCCGGGGTGTTCGTCTCGCTGGCCGCGATCGGGTTCAGCTCCGTCCGGCACGCCCCGCCCGAGGCCAGCGAGTACTTCATCGACCACGCCGAGAAGGGCGCCGGGGCCACCAACGTCGTCAACTCGATCATCGTGGACTTCCGGGCCTTCGACACCGTCGGCGAGATCGCGGTCCTCGCGGTCGCCGCCACCGGCGTGGCCAGCCTGATCCTGGCGTCCCGCCACGAGCGCAGGCGCCGCGAGCAGCAGGAGGTGCGCAAGTGAGTCCGATGACCCACCGCTCCTGGACCAACTGGGACGCGCCCACCGAGCGCTGGCTGCTGTCCGGTTTCCGCCGCGAGGGCCAGTCCCGCTCGGTGCTGCTGGAGCTGGCCGCGCGCATCGTGTTCCCGACGGTGCTGGTGCTGTCGATCTACCTGCTGTTCGCCGGGCACGACCGCGCCGGCGGCGGCTTCACCGGCGGTCTGGTGGCCGGGCAGGCGTTCCTGCTGCGCTACCTCGCCGGTGGTCGCATGGACGACAGCGCCGTGGTCTCGATGCGCCCGCCCGTGCTGATCGGCATCGGCCTGACGCTGGCCTGCGCCGCGGCGTTCCTGCCGCTGCTGTTCGGCGGCCAGCTGCTGGAGACCGCGATCTACAAGTTCACCGTCCCGCTGCTCGGCGAGATCAAGTTCGTCAGCAGCGTCATCCTCGACACCGGCGTGTTCCTGCTCATCGTGGGCGTGGTGCTGGACCTGCTGCGCACGCTGGGATCCGGGATCGAGACCGACGCCCACGCGGCAGCCAGGGGACGGCGATGACGATCAACTTGACGCTGGCCGCGGTCATCGCGGTGCTGTACTCGGTGGGCTTCTACCTGCTCATGCAGCGGTCCCTGATGCGGATCCTGCTGGGCATCGTGGTCCTCGGCCACGGGTCGAACCTGCTGCTGCAGACCGCCGGTGGCCCGCCCGGACGCGCACCCATGCTCACCACCGCCCTGCCCGAGGAGATGACCGATCCGCTGCCGCAGGCGATGGCGCTGACCGCCATCGTGATCACCTTCGCGCTCACCACGTTCCTGCTCGCGCTGGCCTACCGCTCGTGGACGCTGCTCGGCCACGACGAGGTCCGCGACGACGTCGAGGACCGCCGGATCCAGCGCCTGGAGAAGCGCATGGAGTCCGATGAGGACACCGACGTGGTGTCCGAAGGAGAGGAACCCGCGAAGGAGGCCGCCCGGTGACGGTTCTGGTCGCCCTGCCGGTCCTGCTCCCGCTGACCGCCGCCGGGCTCTCGCTCGCCCTCGGCCGCTTCGCCGACCTGCAGCGACTCCTCGGGCTGCTGGTGCTCGGCGTGATCATCGCCGACGCGGCGGTGCTGCTGCACGTCTCCGACCAGAGCGGCCCCGTCGTGCTGCAGATGGGCGCCTGGCCCGCGCCGTTCGGCATCACGCTCATCGCCGACCGGCTCTCGGCGCTGCTGCTGCTGGTGTCCTCGGTGGTGACCTTCGCGGTGCTGATCTACTCGATCGGCCAGCGCATCACCGACTACGGCCGGGAACGCTCCAGCACGACCTTCCACCCGATGTACCTGATGCTGTGCGCGGGCGTGTCGCTGGCGTACCTCACGGGCGACCTGTTCAACCTGTTCGTCGCCTTCGAGATCATGCTCAGCTCGTCGTACGTGCTCATCACCCGGCGCACCACCGCCACCCGGGTGCGCGCGGGCATGACCTACACGATCGTCAGCCTCGCCTCGTCGCTGCTGTTCATCACCATGATCGCGCTGGTCTACGCCTCGACCGGCACGGTCAACCTCGCCGACCTGGGCGGCAAGGTCGCCGAGCTGCCGCAGGGCCTCCAGGTCGCGCTGGCCCTGCTGGTGGTGATCGTGTTCGGCGTGAAGGCCGCGATGGTGCCGCTGCACTTCTGGCTGCCCGACAGCTACCCCACCGCGCCCGCACCGGTCACCGCCGTGTTCGCCGGGCTGCTGACCAAGGTCGGCATCTACGCGCTGATCCGCACCCAGACCCTGGTGTTCGCGCACTCCGAGAGCTGGAACCTGATGCTGATCATCGCGCTGGTCACGATGATCGTCGGCGCGCTGGGCGCCCTCGCGCAGAACGACCTCAACCGGCTGCTGTCGTTCCTGCTGGTCAGCCACATCGGGTACATGCTGTTCGGGCTCGGCGTCTACGACGTCATCGGCCTGACCGGCGTGATCCTCTACGTCGTCCACCACATCACCGTGCAGGCCACGCTGTTCCTGGTCAGCGGTCTGATCACGCGGCACAGCGGCACGGTCGCGCTGACCCGCATGGGCGGCATGGCCAAGGCGACGCCGCTGATCGCGGTGCTGTTCGCGCTGCCCGCGCTGAGCCTGGCCGGCGTGCCCCCGTTCTCCGGTTTCGTCGCCAAGCTGGCGCTGCTGCAGGCCGGTGTCGGCAGCGGCACCACCACGGGCTACGCCGTCACCGCGGGAGCGGTGCTGACCAGCCTGCTGAGCCTGTACGCGATGGCGCGGGTGTGGACGCGGGCGTTCTGGGGCCAGGTCAAGGCGCCCGCGCCGGACCCGGACCCGACCGACGAGCTGGTCGTGGGCACCGCGAGCTCCAACCGGCCGATGCTGGCCGCCACCGGGGTTCTGGTGGTCGCGAGCCTGGTGATCGCGCTGGTCGCGGGCCCGCTGGGCGAGATCGCGGGTCGCGCGGCGGGCGATCTGATGCACGGCGAGACCTACCGGACCGCGGTGCTGGGAGGTGGTTCCGGTGGGTGAGCGGATGACCCGCCGCCAGCGGGCGCTGCGCAGGCTGCCGCTGGTGTGCTGGCTGACGGTGGTGTGGGTGCTGCTGTGGGGCAGCTTCGACCTGGGCACCCTGTTCTTCGGGGTCGTGGTGGCGCTGCTGGTGACGTGGCTGTTCCCGCTGCCGATGATCCGCACCGGCATGGTGCTGCGCCCGGTGCCGCTGCTGCGGCTGGCCGCCTACCTGGCCTGGGACCTGGTGATCTCCACGGTCCGGGTGGCCTGGCAGGCGGTGGCCCACCGGCGCGCCACGACCGCGGGCATCGTGGCCACCACGCTGCACGCCGACTCCGACCACCTCATCGCGATCGTGGCCAGCGCGGTGTCGCTGGCGCCGGGCAAGTTCGTGCTGCAGATCGACCGCGCCGAGCTCACCTGCTACGTCTACGCGCTGGGCATGCGTCCCGGCGACGAGGACTCGGTGCGCCGCGAGGTGCGGTTCCTGGAGCGGCTGGTCGTCGAGGCGGTCGGGTCCACCGCGCAACGGGACCTGGTCAGGGGGAGTGCGGGATGAGCTGGGTCTTCGCCGTGACCTTCGCGCTGCTGGGCGTGGCCGGGCTGCTGGTCGTCGTCCGGTTGCTGCGCGGTCGGACCACGTTGGACCGGATCGTGTCGGTCGACGTGCTGGTGACCCTGATCGTGGCGGGCAGCTGCGTGGGCATGGGCCTGCAGCAGGACGGGTCGAACATCGCGCTGCTGGCGGCTTTCGCGCTGCTGGCCTTCATCGGGTCGATCAGCACGGCCAAGTTGATCGAGAAGAAGGAGCCGTACCGATGAGCTTCCCGGACGTCTTCTCCGCGATCTGCCTGATCGGCGGTGCGCTGTCGTGCCTGTTCGGCGCGATCGGTCTGCTGACCTTCCCGGACGTCACCGCGCGGCTGCAGGCGGCCACGAAACCGCAGACGCTGGGCCTGATCCTGATCCTGATCGGAACCGGCGTGCAGCTCGACCTCGTCTACGCCACCGGTTTGATCCTCGTCGGACTGTTCCAGATGCTCACCGCCCCGGTGCTGGCACAACTGGTCGGTCGCGCCGCCTACCGCACGGGAAGCGTGGAACGGGACACTTTGATCATCGATGAACTCGGTGACCGCATCGATCGTGAACCCGGGGTTCGCTGAACCGGCGGTTGTCGCGGCGCGGTCGATCGAGGACTGTCCTCAGAGGTGGCAGTCGATCGCGTTCACGCGACCCGTTCGCTCCCGACGCGTGTTCGATATGATCGACTCCGACCGGAACGGGTGACCCCCGATGGGGTCGCTTCAGCACGACCCGGATGTGTCGGATCTCCGGCGCGACGCGAAGGATGTGGAGCCATCATGTGGGGGATCGGCCGCCTGCTCGCGGGAGTCGCGATCGCGTTATCCCTGCTGTTCACGCCGCTGACCGCGGAGGCCCCGGCACAAGCGGCGCCGGTCGCGGTGGTCGCCCAGCAGCCGACGCCGGAGGCGCCCGCTCCGGAGCGCGAGACCGATGCCGAGCGCAACCAGCGCACCGCGATGGGGGTCGCGGGAGTGGTGCTGATCGGGATCGTGCTGCTTTCGCGCAAGCTCCGGAAGAAGCCGATGTTGTTCTTCGAGAAGAAGAAGTAGGGAATCCGAATAAATATCAGACCAGCAGGTCGGTTTTAGCGCTTTCTTTGCTATCAATTTCCGTCATGGACTAGACCTGACGGCGAAGCTGTGGGATTTTCACACCGGATCGCGTGCGGAGTCATTCCGTGCGCTTCTCGGGTGAGTAGCCCACAAAGACGTGGGTCGGCACCGGGAAGCCCCCCGACCGGTGCCGGCCCACACCCCATTCCCAGTTCCGCGGTTGAAATGACCGGCTTGACCAGCGATTTTCGCCACCCCTCCGGGAATAATGGGAATTCCCCCTTTTCTGCCCAGCTGAAGTCCCGCCACCCGTTCGGCGCAGCAGGACTACCGGTGGTCTCCACGAAGCGTGTTCGGGCCGCGCCAGCGATCGGGCTGATGCAGGATGAACGCACATGCGTACCACCCCGCCCGAAGAGCACAGCGCGTCCGAGGAGCCCGGTTCCTCCGCGCTCCGCGACCGCTGCCGCGACGTCGTGCGCCGGAACGAGGCGGCGCTGACCGGGCTCTCCCGCAGCATCCACGCCGAGCCCGAGACGGCCTTCGCCGAGCACCGCAGCGTCGCCAAGGTCGCGGACCTGCTCGCCGAGCACGGCTTCACCGTCCGCACCCCGGTCGCCGGCCTCGACACCGCGTTGGTCGCCGAGCGCGGCAGCGGTGACCTCGTCGTCGGCATCTGCGCCGAGTACGACGCGTTGCCGCAGGTCGGGCACGCCTGCGGGCACAACGTGATCGCCGCCTCCGCCGTCGGAGCCGCCCTCGCGCTGGCCGACGTCGCCGACGAGGCCGGGCTGACCGTGCGACTGCTGGGCACGCCCGCCGAGGAGACCGGCGGCGGCAAGGTCCTCATGCTCGAAGCGGGTCTCTTCGACGACGTCGCCCTGGCGCTGATGGTGCACCCCGGCCCCGAGGACGTCTGCCTGCCCAGCTCACTGGCCATCACCGACCTCGAAGTCCACTACACCGGCCGCGCCGCGCACGCCGCGGCGGCGCCCGAGCTGGGCCGCAACGCCGCCGACGCGCTCACCGTCGCGCAGGTGGCCATCGGACTCCTGCGGCAGCACCTCGAGCCGCAGCAGATGGTGCACGGTATCGTCACGGAGGGTGGCGCGGCGCCGAACATCGTGCCCGCGCGCACCGCGGCGGTCTACAACCTGCGTGCTGCCGAAGCGCGCTCCCTGCAGCGCCTGGAGAACCGCATCCGGGCCTGCTTCGAGGCGGGTGCGACGGCGACCGGATGTGCGCACGAGATCGTGCAGATCTCCCCGGTCTACGCGGAGCTGGCCTGCGACCACTGGTTGTCGGAGGCGTACCGTCGCGCGATCACCGATCTCGGGCGTGAACCGCTCGATCGGAGCACTGAGCGGGGCCGGGTCATCGGCAGCACCGACATGGGCAACGTGACCAGGGCCTTGCCCGCGATCCACCCGATGATCGCGGTGGAATGCGGAGACGCGGTCAACCACCAGGCGGAGTTCGCCGCCGCCTGCGCCACGCCCTCGGCGGACCGAGCGGTCCTCGACGGGGCGGTGGCGATGGCCTGGACCGCCCTGGCGGCCGGGCTCGACGGCACGCAGCGCGCGCGGCTGCTCGCCGGGGTGGACGACCGCGCCCGGGAAGGTTCGACCGAACAGTTCTGCACGTCGGGAGGCGTGGCGTGACCGTGGTGGATTCTCGTGGCCCGGACCCGGGTCAGTTCCCGAACCGCGAAGGTTCGGCTGTGGTCGAGGAGAGGTCCGGAGCTCCGGCGACGCTGGTGGCTGACGAGCCGATCGGCGCGACCGAAAGCACGATGGCGGACGTGGATTCCCGCTTCGAATCCAGTGTGGATTCCGTCGTGCCCGACCTCGGTGCGGGCCGCGGGCCCGCCTGGCTGGACGCCTGGCTCGGTGCGCACGCGCACCGGGTGGTCGCCTGGCGCCGCCACCTGCACGCCCACCCGGAGCTCTCCCGCGCCGAGCACCGCACCACCGCGTTCCTCGCCGACCAGCTCTCCCGCGCCGGGCTCGCGCCCCGCGTGCTGCCCATCGGGACCGGGCTGACCTGCGACATCGAGGGGAATGCGCCCGGCCCGACCGTCGCGCTGCGCGCCGACATCGACGCGCTGCCGCTGACCGAGGCCACCGGCCTGAGCTACTCCTCCACAGTGGACGGTGTCGCGCATTCCTGCGGCCACGACGCGCACACCGCGGTCGCGCTCGGCGCCGCGAGCGCCCTGGCCGGCAACCGCGACTTCCCGGGCCGCGTGCGGATGATCTTCCAGCCCGCCGAGGAGGTCATGCCCGGTGGTGCGCTGGACGTGCTGGCCGCGGGCCGGATCGACGACGTCGACCGGATCTTCGGTCTGCACTGCGACCCGCGGCTGCCCGCGGGCAGCGTCGGCACCCGCGTCGGCCCCATCACCTCCGCCAGCGACCTGATCGAGCTGCGGCTCACCTCGCCCGGCGGGCACACCTCGCGGCCGCACCTCACCGCCGACCTCGTGCACGCGCTGGGCACCGTCATCACCGGGCTGCCCACGCTGCTGTCCCGCCGCGTCGACCCGCGCACCGGGACCGTGCTGACCTGGGGCGCGGTGCACGCGGGCGAGGCACCCAACGCGATCCCGCAGGACGGCGTGCTCACCGGCACGCTGCGCACCGCCGACCGCGACACCTGGGCGAAGCTGGAACCGCTGGTCCACGAGCTGGTGCAGGCGCTGCTCGCGCCGCTGGGCGTCGGCTTCGACCTGCAGCACCGCCGCGGCGTCCCGCCGGTGGTCAACGAACCGGAGAGCACCGAGCTGATGCGCGCCGGGATCACCGCCGCGCTGGGCGAGCAGGCGCAGGCCGATACCCCGCAGTCCTCCGGCGGCGAGGACTTCGGCTGGTACCTGGAGCACGTGCCGGGCTCGTTCGCGCGCCTGGGCGTGCACCCGGGCAGCGGGCGGATCAAGGACCTGCACCAGCCGACGTTCACGCTCGACGAGCGCGCCCTGCTGGTGGGCGTCCGCACGATGGTCCACACGGCCCTCCAAGCCCTGCGCAGCTGAGCAGGCGCTGGGCAGCTGAGCAGGCGCTGGGCGGCTGAGCAGGCGCCGGTCAGCGGAAACTTCGCCTGATCGAGGTGTATCCGGGCCGGGGTGTATCTGTGGGCGGGGTTCGCGCCTCTGTATGTGCATGAGGACCTACATCGACCGCCCGCAGTTCCTGCCCGCCCCCGACCCCAGCGGCCCGGACCCCAGCAGCCCGGACTCCAGTGGCACCGATCGCAGCCCGCTGTCCCGGCACGGTGCCCTCCCACGTGAGGAGGCCGAGCTGCTGCTCGGCTCGGACGAGCTCGCCGAGGCCCTGGCCGCCGGGTCGTGGGTCGAGCCGTTCGGCGGGGTGGTGCTGCCCGCCGCGTTGAGCGACGACCCGATGGCGCGGGCGGCCGCCGCGCTGCTGCGCGCCGGGGACCAGGCGGTGATCTCCGGCCCGACGGCCGTGGCCATGCACGGCTGCGGCCCGGCCGACGACGAAGCCGTGCACGTGACCGTGCCCTACGACCGCGACGTGCGGTCGCGGGACGAGCTGGTCGTGCACCACGCCTGGTTCCGGGAGACCGACGTCATCGAGCTCGACGGGCTGCGGGTCCAAGCGCTGGACGTGGCGCTGGCCGACGTGCTGTGCACGGGCCCGCAGCGCCGCGCGCTGGACTGCCTGGAGCGCGCGCTGTGCCGGCTCGGTTCCGGGGCCGAGCACTTCCGCGCGCTGGTCGGGGAGCGGCTGGCCCGACGCCGCGACCGGCGCGGCACCCGCAAGGCCTACGCGCTGCTGGAGCTCGCGTGGGCGCACCCGACCGTCGCGGGGGTCGCGCTGTGAAGACCCTGGTAGATATCACAGTCAATGCTGTTAAATACATCGACAACGATGTTATTTTGACTCAGGAAGGTGCCATCCCGGTCCTGGTGGACCGCGAGCGGAAGGACCGGACGTGCCGGAACCGATCGACCTCGTGCTGCTCGACGTCGGCGGCCCCGTCTACGACGACGCCGCCTACCGCGACGCGCTGCTGCGCGCCACCCGCGAACTCGCTGCCGAAGACGGGCGCGAGGTCGCCGAGGAGGACTTCCTGCGCCTCTACGACGAGCGCAGGCAGGCCCAGGGCGGTTCCCTGCGCACCGCGGTGGCGCGGCGCTTCCTCGTCTCGCACGACCGCGCTCAGCTCTCCGAACGCGCCGAGCGGTACTGGGAGTACCCACCGGAGGCGCTCCACGACGACGTGCTGCCCGCGCTGCGCCGGATCCGCGAGCACCACCGGATCGCGGTGGTGGCCAACCAGCGCGCGGTCGTCGTCGACGCGCTGCGCCGCGACGGCGTCGCCGAGCACGTCGACGTCTGGGCGATCTCGGAGACCGTCGGCGCCGAGAAGCCCGACCCGCGGATCTTCCAGCACGCCCTCGACGAGGCCGGGGTTCCCGCGTCCCGCGCGGTGCACGTCGGCAACCGGCTCGACACCGACGTCCGCGGCGCCCAGCGCGTCGGCCTGCGGACGGTGTGGGTGCTGCGCGGTGAGGCGCCACCGGCTCCCACGCCCGATCAGCTCGCCGAACCCGACGTCGCGGTGCGCTCGCTCGCCGAGCTCCCGGCCGCGCTGGAGAAGCTGGCGTCATGACCGGCGACCTCGTCGCCGGTGTCGACGTGGCCACGGCCGCTGTCCGGGTGCAGGTCCACGACCCGTCCGGTGCTCTGCTGGCCCAGGCCTCGCGGGCCCTGCCGGCCCCGGTGCGATCCCCGGGCGGGCGCTCGGAGCAGGACGCCCGCGCGTGGTGGCCCGCCGCGCGCGACTGCCTGGCCGAGTGCACCGCGGTCCTGGGCGCGCGCAGCAGCGGGATCACCGCGCTGGCGATCTCGGCGACCTCCGGCACCGTCGTCGCCGTCGACGGCCGGGGCGAACCGGTCGGCCCGGCGCTGATGTACGACGACCGGCGCGCGCGGGTGGCGTGGCTGGCGGAGCACCTCCCGGCGGGGGCGGAGCAGATCTGCCACACGCCCGAGGTGATCGCCCACGCACTGGTCGGTCACCCGGTGGCCACCGACAGCAGCCACGCCCTCAAGAGCGGGTACGACCCGGTCGCGGGGGAGTGGGCGGCCGAGTCCCCGGCAGAGCTGCTGCCGCGGGTCGTGCGCCCCACCGCCGTGCTCGGCCAGGTGAGCCGCGAGGCCGCCGCGGTCACCGGACTGCCGGTGGGCTGCGAGGTGCGAGCCGGCATGACCGACGGGTGCGCGGGACAGCTGGCCACCGGTGCGGTCGACCCGGGTAAGTTCGTGACGGTGCTGGGCACGACGCTGGTGCTCAAGGGCGTGTCCGAGAAGCTCGTGCACGATCCGGCGGGCGTGGTCTACAGCCACCTGCACCCCGAAGGCAGGTGGCTGCCCGGCGGCGCCGCCAACATCGGCGGCTCGGCACTGTCCGATGTGGACCCGGGGGAGCTGCCCGAACTGGACGCCGCGGCGCTGGCGCGCGGACCGGCGAGCGTGCTGCACTACCCGCTTCGCGGGCGCGGTGAGCGGTTCCCGTTCGCCGCGCCCGACGCCGAGGCGTTCCTGATCGGCACGCCGCAGGACCGCGTCGACGAGCACCGCTCACGCCTGGAGGGCATCGCGTTCTGCGAACGACTCGCGCTGGAACGCCTCGCCACCCTGGGCGCGGTCGTCGAGGGGCCGGTGCGCACGGCGGGCGGCGGGGCTCGGAGCGCGGCCTGGTGCCGGATCCGCGCTTCGGTCCTGGACCGGCCGGTCCTGCGGGTGCGCGGCGCGGGAACCGCTCTGGGCGCCGCGCTGCTGGCGGCCACGGGCTCGATCCACCCGGACCTGAGCACGGCCGCGGCCGAGATGGTCCCGCCCGGCGACCTCGTCGAACCCGATCCCGCCGAAGTGACCTGCCTGGACGACGCGCACCACCGCTTCGCAGCCGAACTCCGCGCCCGCGACTGGCTCTAGACGCTCGGTCGAGAAGCGCGGCGGAACCGGCGTTCCGAGTGCGTGGGGCTCAGCGGGCGGCCACGACCGGTCGTCACAGCTCGCGAGGAGAACCCGGGCCGACGTTGTGGCAGGGGCGCTTCCGGAGCCGCTCGACGTAGTCCTCGGGGGCGCCGGCCGCTTCGGCCGCATCGGCCATGACGCCGAGGTAGCGGGCCGAGGGCAGGCCGCCCTCGTAGGCGTCGAGGACGTAGAGCCACGCCAGCACGGGACCGTCGAGGGTCTGCACCATCAGCCGCAGCTTCTTGTGCATCCCGAGCTCGGCGCCCTCCCAGTTGTCCAGGTTCTTCTCGTCCTCGGGGCTCACGTCGTAGAGCACCGTGAAGACCTGCGAGCCGGGCTGCTCGACGATCGTGGCGAGGGCGCCTTCCCAGCCGTAGTCCTCGCCGCCGAAGGTCAGCCGCCAGTCCATCAACCAGCCGCTTCCCGCCAGCGGGGAATGCGGGGCGCGCTTCAACATCTGGGCCGGATCCATGTTGGATCCGTACGCGGCGTACAGAGGCACGCCCCACAGGGTAGCGATCCGAGGGCCGAAAGGCGGACCGGACCACGGCACGAATGTGGTTTTCTCGCTCAGCCCCCGCTCGACCGGGTCACCGATGTCGCTGGCCACCGATGTCACTGGGCACCTGACGACGATCACTCGCGGTGTCCGGGGGTGGGAGTGGTGTTCGCCACGATCACCCATCTCGGGTGGTACCACCCGGTTTGACCGGACCCGTCGCGGCGTACCGTGAGGCCGGTGCCCCGCTCGGCAACGGGTGCCCCTCGGCCGGACGGACTCAGGAGGAGCGCGAAGTGACCCGCATCGTGATCATGGGAGGCGGCCCGGCGGGCTACGAGGCGGCATTGGTCGCCGCTTCCAACGGAGCGGACGTCACGCTCGTCGAGCCGGAAGGTCTCGGCGGCGCCTGCGTGCTCTACGACTGCGTTCCCTCGAAGACCTTCATCGCCTCCGCCGGCGCTCGCTCGGCTTCCCGCGACGCCGAGGAGCTCGGCATCCGGACCTCCTCCCGCGACGCCGACGTCGAGGTCGCCGTGGTGCACGGCCGGGTCAAGGGCCTGGCGCTGGCCCAGTCGGCCGACATCCGCTCCCGGGTCCGCCGCGAAGGCGTCAAGATCATCCCGGGTCGCGCGCGCTTCACCGACCCGACCCCGGGCATGGCGGTGCACCAGATCGGCGTCGACCGCGCCGACGGCACCTTCGAGGAGCTCACCGCCGACGTCGTGCTGATCGCCACCGGCGCCACGCCCCGCATCCTGCCGGGCGCCGAGCCCGACGGTGAGCGGATCCTGACCTGGCGCCAGCTCTTCGACCTGCCGGAACTGCCCGAGCACCTGGCCGTCATCGGTTCGGGTGTCACCGGTGTGGAGTTCGCCTCCGCCTACACCGAGATGGGCGTGAAGGTCACGATGATCTCCTCCCGCGACCGCGTGCTGCCGCACGAGGACGCCGACGCCGCCGCCGTGCTGGAGGAGGTGTTCGCCGAGCGCGGCACCGAGGTCGTCAAGCACGCGCGCGCCGAGTCGGTGGAGCGCACCGACAAGGGCGTGATCATCCACCTCGCCGACGGACGCGCGGTCGAGGCCAGCCATGCGCTGATGACCGTCGGGTCGGTGCCCAACACCAGCGACATCGGCCTGGAAAAGGTCGGCATCGAGCCCGGTCGCGGCGGATACGTCGAGGTCGACCGCGTCTCGCGGACCGGCGCTCCCGGCATCTACGCCGCCGGTGACTGCACCGGCCTGCTGCTGCTGGCCTCGGTCGCCGGCATGCAGGGGCGCATCGCGATGTGGCACGCGCTGGGCGAGGGCGTCACGCCGATCAAGCTCAAGACCGTGGCCGCGAACGTGTTCACCCACCCGGAGATCGCCACGGTGGGCATCAGCCAGCAGGCCATCGACAGCGGCGAGGTCCCGGCCCGCACGGTGATGATGCCGCTGGCCACCAACCCGCGCGCCAAGATGGAAGGGCTGCGGCGCGGTTTCCTCAAGGTCTTCTGCCGCCCGCAGACCGGCGTGGTCGTCGGTGGCGTGGTGGTCTCGCCGAACGCCAGCGAGCTGATCCTGCCGATCGCGCTCGCGGTCCAGAACCAGGTGACGGTGGACAATCTGGCCAACACGTTCTCGGTCTACCCGTCCCTGTCGGGTTCCCTGACCGAGGCCGGCCGCCTCCTCATGCGCCACGACGACTTGGACTGACGCGGGAACCTGGACTGACGGGCGACCTGGACTGACTCGGCGGCCTCCGCGGAGGAGAATGGACCCATGCCCGAACGGCCGGTCCTGATCTACGACGGCGATTGCGGCTTCTGCACCCGCAGCGTCCGCCTCGCCGTCCGCCTCCCGGTCCGCATGCACGTCCAACCCTGGCAGGAGGCGGACCTCGCGGAGCTGGGGATCGCGGAGACGAGGGCCCGCCACGAGGTCCTCTGGGTCGGTACCGAGGGCGAGGTCTCGGGCGGCGCGGCCGCCGTCGCCGAACTCCTCAAAGCCGCCCGAGCCCCCTGGCCGCTCCTGGGCCACCTCGTCGCGGCCCCCCTCGTCCGCGTGATCGCCGCCCGCACCTACCGCTGGATCGCCGACAACCGCCACCGCCTCCCAGGCGCCACGCCGGCCTGCCAACTCCCACCCGACCAACGCCCCCAAAACCCCAACTGACCCCTCCCCGAACACGGCACCAGGGACACGCCGCGAGGGGACCACGGACAAACGTCCGCACAGTTTTCATGAAAACTTCCCCCACCCCGGGGGTGAACTCCCCACCAGAAACCTCTCGGTCTAGGCACAGTTTTCATGAAAACTGCACCGAGACAACGGAAACGTGGGTAGGGGAAGTTTTCATGAAAACTGCGTCACCACAGAGATCAGTCCTGGTCAGGGACTTGGTTGGGGTTCGAACCACTGTGGCTGGGAGCGAAGTTTTCATGAAAACTTCGTCGGGGGTGTGAAGACGGTGGTGGGGGAGGTTTTCATGAAAACCTCCCCCACCTTGGGGTCGTCAGGACGTCGGCGTCAGTCGACCCAGTCGAAGGTCTTGGTGACGGCCTTCTGCCAGTTGGTGTACTGCTTCTCGCGGACCTCGTCCGTCATGGACGGGTCCCACTGCTTGTCCTTGGCCCAGTTGCTGCGGATGTCCTCCTCGCTGCCCCAGAAGCCGACCGCGAGGCCGGCCGCGTAGGCGGCGCCGAGGGCGGTGGTCTCGTTGACCACCGGGCGGATCACCGGGACGCCGAGGATGTCGGCCTGGAACTGCATCAGCAGCTCGTTGACCACCATGCCGCCGTCGACCTTCAGCGACTTCAGCGGAACGCCCGAGTCGGCGTTCATGGCCTCGATGACCTCGCGGGTCTGGAACGCCGTGGCTTCCAGCACCGCGCGGGCCAGGTGCCCGCGGTTGACGTACCGGGTGAGGCCGACGATCGCGCCGCGGGCGTCGGAGCGCCAGTGCGGGGCGAACAGGCCGGAGAACGCGGGCACGAAGTACGCCCCGCCGTTGTCCTCCACGGTGCTGGCGACCTGCTCGATCTCCGGGGCGCTGCCGATCATGCCCAGGTTGTCCCGCAGCCACTGCACCAGCGAACCGGTGACCGCGATCGAGCCCTCCAGGCAGTAGACCGTGTCGTTGTCGCCGATCTTGTAGCCGACCGTGGTGAGCAGGCCGTTCTCGCTGATGACCCGCTCGGTGCCGGTGTTGAGCAGCACGAAGTTGCCGGTGCCGTAGGTGTTCTTGGCCTCACCGGGCGACAGGCACGCCTGGCCGAAGGTGGCCGCCTGCTGGTCGCCGAGGATGCCGGCGATGGGGATGCCCGCGAACACGCCGCGCTCGCGGAACTGCCCGTAGACCTCCGAGGACGAGCGGATCTCCGGCAGCATCGACATCGGCACGCCGATCTCGGCGCAGATGTCCGGGTCCCACTGCAGGGTCTCCAGGTCCATCAGCAGCGTGCGCGAGGCGTTGGTCGGGTCGGTGACGTGCAGTCCGCCGTCCGGGCCACCGGTGCAGTTCCACAGCACCCAGGTGTCCATGTTGCCGAACAGCAGCTCGCCCTTCTCGGCGCGCTCCCGGATCCCGTCGACGTTGTCCAGCAGCCACTTCACCTTCGGGCCGGAGAAGTAGGTCGCCAGCGGCAGACCGGTCTTGGCCTGGAAGCGGTTCTGCCCCTCGGTGGCGCCGAGCTCGCTGACGATCTCGTCGGTGCGGGTGTCCTGCCAGACGATGGCGTTGTACACCGGCTTGCCGGTGTCCTTCTCCCACACCACCGTCGTCTCGCGCTGGTTGGTGATGCCGCAAGCGGCGATGTCGGTGGAGACCAGGTCGGCCTTGGCCAGGGCGCCCGCGCACACCTGGCGGACGTTGTTCCAGATCTCCATCGGGTCGTGCTCGACCCACCCGGCCTTGGGGAAGATCTGGCGGTGCTCCTTCTGGTTGACCGCGACCACCCTGCCGGAGTGATCGAAGATCATGCACCGGGTCGAGGTGGTCCCCTGGTCAATGGCGGCGACGTACGAGGCCATCGTTCAAACCTTCCTAGAATTCTCAGCTGCTGATGGGCAGGGCGAGCGCGAGCAGCGCCGCCAGTGCGCCGCCGATGATCGGTCCGGCGATCGGGACCCACGAGTAGCCCCACTCGGCCGAACCCTTGCCGCGGATCGGCAGGATCGCGTAGGCGATGCGCGGGCCCAGGTCTCGGGCCGGGTTGATGGCGTAGCCGGTCGGCCCGCCGAGCGAGTTGCCGATGCCGATCACGATGAAGGCGACCGCCGCGTAGCCCAGCGCGGCGTTGCCGAAGTCCGGCACTCCGCCGTCACCCGGGCTGGCCGGCGGGTTCGTGATGATCCAGAAGACCAGCACGAAGGTGCCGATGATCTCGGTGACCAGGTTCCACGGCGCGTTCGGCACGGTGGGTCCGGTGCAGAAGATCCCCCGGGTGTCGGCCGGGGCCTCGGTGGTGTCGAACTGCAGCTTGTAGGCCGCCCAGCAGAGCACCGCGCCCAGGGTGGCGCCGATGATCTGCGCGATGATGTAGACCGGGACCTGCGACCACGGGGTGTCCCCGTAGATCGCCATGCCGATGGTGACCGCGGGGTTGATGTGCGCCCCGGCCGGTTCGGCGATGCTGGCCCCGGCGAAAACCGCGAAACCCCAGCCGAAGTTCACCAGCAGCCAGCCGCCTCCGACCCCGAGACTCCTGCTCAGGGTCACGTTCGCGACGACGCCGCAACCCATCAGGGTCAGCACTGCCGTCCCGAGCAACTCCCAGAGGAATACCTCGCCAAGACTGGTCATTCTCCGTTCCCCTCGTGATGCCGCCGTTGGCACGGGCGGGTGTTCGGTGTCTGTCCGACGTGGAGCGAGTCGGGACGGTACTGCCGCATGGCAACACGTGTCCATCAGTGCCGCCAGTCGTGCGCAGGCCATTCGTCTGTAACGCCTAATCCGCGTCTCGCTCGGCGGTAGCGCGGAGCGCGCGGCGGTGTCCGCGTGCCGGACTCGCGGAGCTGGGGACGCCGTCGTCCGGCAGCGGGGACCGACGATCGACCCGGCTACCGATCAACACTGTAATCACAAACAAGATGTGAAAAGAAGCGATGCGGTCCGGTCGAGATGGTGTTTTTATCGAGATGTACGGTGAGCGTCGTAGGTAGCGCCACCCGGAACGAGGAGTCACCATGTCCGGCCGACGACCGTCCGGCAAGCAGCAGGACCGGCGCCGCAAGATCACCGAGCTGGTGATGGCGGAGGGCACGCTGCGCATCGACGACCTGGTCGCGACCATCGGCGCCAGCGCCATGACCGTGTACCGGGACCTCGCCGACCTGGAGTCGCAGGGCCTGGTGCACCGCAACCGCGGCAACGTCTCGGCCGCCTCCTCGCTTCTCTACGAAGCGGCTTCGGAATACCGGCTGCAGCAGAACCAGGCCGAGAAGGACGAACTCGCCCGCGCCGCAGCCGAACTCATCGAGCCCGGCCAGGCGCTGGTGCTCGACGACTCCACCACCGGCGTCCACCTGGCGCGGCTGCTGCCCGAACGCGCGCCGCTGACCGTGGTCACCAACCACCGCGGCGTCTTCGACGAGCTCGCCTCGGCTCCGGGCATCAGCCTGATCTGCGTCGGGGGCGACTACCTGCCGTGGGCGGATGCGTTCGTCGGTGGCATGGCGCTGGATTCGCTGCGCAACCTGCGGGTCGACCTGGCGATCATGTCGGTCTCGGCGGTGACCGACGGCGTCGGCTGCTACCCGCAGCAGGAGATGGTGCAGATCAAGAAGGCGATGCTGGCCTCGGCGCAGCGCACCGTGCTCTACGTCGATCACACGAAGTTCCACCGGCGCGCGCTGCACGCGGTCGCACCGGTGGAGGACTTCGACATCGTCATCGTGGACTCGAAGACGCCCGAGTCCCAGATCGAAGTGCTGCGCGAGCGCGGCGCCCTCGTCGAACAGGCGCCGGTCGCGGGCCGTGCTGCACCGGGCACGGACCGTGCAGGTCGGGCATGATGACCACCGAGGTGCGCCACCGCAACGCCGGTGGCGGTTCCGCGTCGGCGGTGGGGTGACAACGGTGGGATGCGAACAACGCTAGGAGGACGCGGTGTCCAAGGATAAGACGGAAGCGGGAAACCGGCTCAAGGGCACGTTGGGACCCACCGAGCGTGCCGAGAACTGGAATCGCCTGGGGTCGGAGGAGTTCGACGTCGTGGTGATCGGCGGCGGCGTCACCGGCGCCGGTGCGGCGCTGGACGCGGCGACCCGGGGACTGCGGGTCGCGCTGGTGGAGGCCCGCGATCTCGCGGCCGGCACCTCCAGCCGCTCCAGCAAGCTGTTCCACGGCGGGCTGCGCTACCTCGAACAGCTGGAGTTCTCCCTGGTCCGCGAGGCCCTGCGGGAACGCGAGCTGATGCTCACCCGGATCGCCCCGCACCTGGTCAAGCCGGTGCCGTTCCTGTACCCGCTGACCCGCCGGTTCTGGGAGCGCCCGTACACGGCGGCCGGTCTGCTGATGTACGACACGATGGGCGGCGCCCGCTCGGTTCCCGGGCAGAAGCACCTCAGCCGTGCCGGGGCGCTGCGGATGGTTCCCGCGCTCAAGCGCAACGCGATGATCGGCGGCATCCGCTACTACGACGCGCAGGCCGACGACGCCCGCCACACCATGACGGTCGCCCGCACCGCCGCCCGCTACGGCGCGGTCGTGATGACCTCCACGCAGGTCACCGGGTTCCTGCGGGAGGCCGACCGGATCGCCGGGGTCAAGGTGCGCGACGTCGAGACCGCCGAGGAGGTCGAGATCCGCGCCCACGCGGTGATCAACGCGACCGGCGTGTGGACCGACGAGCTGCAGAAGCTCTCCGGCGGTCGCGGGCGGTTCCGCGTGCGCTCCAGCAAGGGCGTGCACATCGTCGTCCCGCGCGACCGGATCGTCGCCGAGAGCGGCATGATCCTGCGGACCGAGAAGTCGGTCCTGTTCGTCATCCCGTGGGGCAACCACTGGATCATCGGCACCACCGACACCGACTGGCACCTGGACCTGGCGCACCCGTCGGCGACCAAGGCCGACATCGACTACCTGCTCGAACACGTCAACACCGTGCTGGCCACGCCGCTCACGCACGACGACATCGAGGGCGTCTACGCCGGGCTCCGGCCGCTGCTGGCCGGGGAGAGCGAGGAGAGCTCGAAGCTCTCCCGCGAGCACGCGGTCGCGCGGGTGGCGCCGGGTCTGGTGGCCATCGCCGGCGGCAAGTACACGACCTACCGGGTGATGGCGGCCGACGCGGTCGACGCCGTCTCGCCCGACGTCCCGGGCCGGATGGCCTCGTCGATCACCGACCAGGTCCCGCTGCTCGGCGCCGACGGCTACCACGCGCTGGTCAACCAGGCCGATCAGCTCGCGGGCGCGCACGGCCTGCACCCGTACCGGATCCGGCACCTGCTGGACCGCTACGGCTCGGAGGTCCACGCGGTGCTGGCCACCGCCGACGACAACGCCGAGCTGCTCAAGCCGGTGCCGGCCGCGCCGAACTACCTGCAGGCCGAGATCGTCTACGCGTGCAGCCACGAAGGTGCGCTGCACCTGGAGGACGTGCTCACCCGGCGCACCCGGATCTCCATCGAGTACCCGCACCGGGGCGTGGACAGCGCCGACGCGGTGGCCCGGCTGATGGCGGGCGTGCTCGGCTGGGACGAGGACACCATCGCCCGCGAGGTCGCGGTCTACACCCAGCGGGTCGAGGCCGAGCGCGCCTCGCAGACCGAGCCCAGCGATCAGGCGGCCGACGCCAAGCGCTCCGCCGCGCCGGAAGCCCGGACCAGCCTGGTGGAACCGGTCGTCTGACCCCGGTTCGAATCTCGCGCGGAACTCGGGGACGACCGGGTCAGCTGTCGGCGATCTCGTGGAGGAGCTCTTCGAGGTGGCCGACGAGGCGCCGGTTGTCCACCGGGGCGATCGTGCTCCACGCCTCCCCGGACGGGGACGCGGTGCGCAGCTGGACGTAGCGGCCGAGCGCGGTGTCGAAGAACCCGACGACGCGCTCGGCCCTGTCGCGCTTGCCGAACCGCGTTCGCGCGGCCGCGCCGAACTGGCCCTGCGCGGTCGCTCCAGCGACCATCTCGGTCAGCGCATCGGCGTCGTCGGGGCGCACGCCGCGACGACGCAGCGCGGCCGGGAGCTCCTCGACCTTGTCGCCCACGTCCGCAGCGGCGTCGTCGAGAGCCCGGCTGGGCACCGACACCGAACGGCCCGGCCCGGCGGGCAGGTCCGGTAGCGGTGACACGGCGGCGCGCGGCAGGCCCGCGGCCGAAGTCGGGGAGAATTCCAGGTGATCGCCGTCCTTGACCACGAGAACGGCGCGCTCGCCGTCGTTCTCGGCCGCCGCGAGCACCCGGACGCTGCGCCCCAACCAGTTCCGGCCGTCGATCTCGCGGCCGGGTTCGGCGACGAGCCGCAGCACCGCCTCCAGCTCGGGGTCGGGCTCGCCGCCGCTGATCAGGCCGCGCCGCGACAGCGCGCGCCACGTGGAGTCGACCAGCTCGGCCCGCTCGGAGTGCGTGCGGCCCGGCGAGGGGACCTTGAGCACCAGCGGCAGCTCGTCGAGTCCGAGGTGTTCGGTGAGCACGTCGAATTCCAGCGCCGACAGGCTGATCCGCCGGTCGGTGGGGGAAGCGGTGTTCATCGCCCGGGTTCGCCGCCGATCACCGGGCGCGACCCGGTCTGCGGTTCGTCGAAGAACCCGCCGTCGCCGAGCCGCTCGGTGACCTCGTGCTCGACCGACTCCTCGCGTCGGGGGGACCTCCCGCGCTTGCCCGACGCCTTCGCCGCGGTCCCGGGGGGACGCGTCGCGGAGCGCGTGCCCCCGGCGGCGTTCCCCGGCGCGGTCCCGGCGGTCGAGGAGGTCGGCAGGACGGTCGGGCCCCAGCTGATCGTCACCTTCGACGACCCGCCCGGGGCACCGGAACCGCCCGAGGCCGGGGCGTCCACGACGACCTGCGGCGGCGGGGCGAACGAGGCCAGCGACGTCGTGTTGGCCCGGGTGGAGGACTCGTAGGTGCGCATCACCTCGAACGCCCGCTGCTCGGCCGCGTGCTGCGCGGCCTCCTGGACCTCGTAGTCGGTCTGCCCGCCGAACAGGTGCGTCAGTGCCGACACCGCCGTGCCCGGGTCCTCGCTGGTCACCGCCACCGGCGGCGGCATGTCGCGGCGGGCCTTGGCGATGAACTCCGCCTGCTGCTCGGCGCGCTCCCGCATCACCGTGCTGGCCTGCTGCGCCAGCTGCGCCCACTCGCCCAGCGGGCGCAGCCCGGAGTCGGCGCTGTCGGCGGCGTGGCCCTGCCACCCGCTGCGGGCCGCGGCCGTCGCGGCGGCCAGACCGCCGTCGATCTCACCGAGCGCGCGGGTCAGCTCGCTCCAGCGGCGCACGCTGTCGGTCGACCCGTGCGCCCCCGGACCCTCGTTGATCTGCGCGTGCAGCTCGGCGTGCCGGTAGCCCTGCCATCGGTGGTCGCCCATCGATCAGCATCCCCCGCCCAGACCGGCCGCGCTGTCGTGGTCGATCCGCTCGTACTCGCGGCCCGCCTTCTGCAGCGATTCGGCCGCGGCCTGCAACTGGTCCCGGTACCCGCACAGCGCGGTCAGCGCGTCCTCGCCGCCGCCCACCGAGCGCTCGTTGAACAGCTCGGCGGCGTCGGTGCTGACGGGATCCCCGGCCCATGGGCGGATGCGGAGCTCGGTGATGGCGTGCTCGATCTGCAACCCGACCGCGTCCAGGGACTCCTGCAACGAGTTGACCAGGCGCGGGATCGCGGTGGGCTCGACCTGCATCGAACCACCGGAGCCCGCGCCGTACGGCTCGGTTAGCGGCACGGTGTCCCCTCCCAAGGTCCCCTCCCGCGGGCCGGGGCGCGGCCCCGGGTGAACGTCCGCCGGACACTGTATCGGCGAATCATCACCCTGTGGAGTCCTCCAAATGCGGGGAGTGTCACCCCGGCCGGGGTGACCGCGCTGGTCAGGGGGTGGATTCCTGCTGCACCGGAGCCTGCGTCTCCGACGTGGAGGCCGGCGGGTTCGCCAGGGTGCGCACCGCTTCCTCGGCGACCCGCTGCGCTCCGGCGCAGAGCTGGTCGACCGGTGGTGGTGGCTGCCCGCCGTCGTCGCGGTAGAGCACGTCGAGGTGCTGGCCGTCGGCGACGTCGACCGCCACGTTGCAGGACAGGTCCAGGCCCGGGGTCTTGATCACCAGCGCGGGGAAGTCCGCGACCTGGACCGGGGAGGCCTCGACCTGCGCGGTGTCGTCGGTCCACACCCCCATGCCCTCGGTGGTGATCAGCGCGAGCCGGGCGCCGACCTTGGCGGTGGTGTTGCGGTAGCTGCAGGTGGCGGCGTTGCCGAACCCGGCGTCGGAGTCCGGCAGCGGTTCGCGGTCGAAGCCGAGCTGGTTGCGCTGGTCGGCGGTGAGCAGCCCGCACGGGTCGACGCCGTCGAGCCCGAGGTCGAACGGTCGCGGTGGCGGCGACGGCGGTGCGCTCGTCACCGGCGCGGGAGGTGGGGGCGCGGGCGGCGTGGTGCCGGCCGTGGGGGCCGACTGCCACACGCCGCACCCGGTGAGGGCGAGCGCGCCGAGGGCGAGCAACGCGCTGAGCCGACGCGCCCCGGAGAACCGCGAGCTGTGCATGGCTCTCACCGTAACGAAACGTGGTCGGCGGTGACGGCAGGTCGTCACCGCCGGCGCCAGGTGAACCAGATGATCGCCAGCATCGGGATCAGCAGGAGCACGCCGATCTGCCGCGCGACGACCACGAGCGCGATCCCGGCGGCGATGGCGCCGACCGTCAGCGCGATCGCACCCGCCGAAGGGGTGGGGCGCGTCGTGGCGGGGGCGAGCTCGACGGGACGCGGCCCGGGCAGGTCGTCGAAGAGCTCGTCGAGCTCGGAGCCGAAGCGCGCACCCGCCGCCTGCCTGCAGCGCTCGTCGTACTCGGCGAGCTCCAGGCGCCCGGCGGAGAAGTGCTCGCCGAGCAGCCGCATGGCCCGCTCCCGCTCGGGGTCACCGATGCGCAGGTCTCGTCCCCGCCGGCCGCTGTCCACGCGCCCATCCTACGGTGGCGCGGCCCCCGGAGGGGGGGCGGGGGCGGGGGGGGGGGCGCCCGGGGCCGCCGGGGTGCTCAGACGGTCGCCGGTGCGCGGCTCTCCAGCAGCGGCGGAGCGCTGGGAGCGGACAGCACCTCGTCGTCGAGGACGTTCTCGCTGCGGGCCACCACGACCGGGACGACGATCTGGCCCGCGACGTTCGTGGCGGTGCGCATCATGTCCATGATCGGGTCGACGGCGTAGGCGATCGCGATGCCGGTGGCCACCACCTCGGGCGGGAAGCCCAGCGCGCCGACGGTCAGGGTGAGCATGGTGAACCAGCCGGTCACGCCCGCGGTGGCGATGGAGCCGAACACCGCGACGGCGATGATCGTCAGGTACTGCACCGGGCCGAGGTGGATGCCGAAGAGGTTCGCGATGAACATCGAGCCCACCGCCGGGTAGATCGCCGCGCAGCCGTCCATCTTGGTCGTGCTGGCCAGCGGCACCGCGAAGTTGGCGTAGGACGAGGGCACGCCGAGGTTCTGCGCGGCCTGGCGGGTCATCGGCAGCGTCGCGCCGGAGGAGCGGGAGACGAAGGCGAACTGCAGGACCGTCCAGGTCTTGGCGAAGAAGCGGGCCGGGCTGACCCGGGCCACCAGCGCCAGCAGCAGCGGGTACACCGCGAACAGCACCAGCAGGCAGGCGACGTAGGTCGAGCCGATCAGCTTCAGCAGCGGTGCGAAGAACTCGTTGCCGTAGGTGGCCACGGCGTTGCCGATGAGGCCGAGGGTGCCGATCGGGGCGAGCCGGATGATCCAGCCCAGCACGCGCTGGATGACCTCGAAGGCGGCCTTGTTGAAGTCGACGAACGGCTTGGCCTTGTCACCGAGGCTGTAGGTGGCGGCGCCGATGATCAGCGACACGAACACGACCTGCAGCGTCTCGCCGTCGGCGAAGGCGCTGATCAGGTTCTCCGGGACCAGGCCGTTGAGCAGGTCCAGCCAGGAACCCTGGGTCTTCTGGCCGATGGACTGCAGCTTCTCCGGGTCGGGCTCGATGACCAGGCCGCGGCCGGGCTGGAACAGGCCGCCGACGACGAGACCGATCACCACCGCGATCAGCGAGGTGAGGGCGAACCACAACGCGGTCTTGCCGCCCAGCCGGGCGGCGGTGCGGCCGCCGCCGAGCCCGCGGAGGCTGTTGATGCCCACCACGATCGCGGTGAAGATCAGCGGCAGGACGGTGAAGCTGAGCAGCTTGGTGAACGTCGAGCCGATGGTGTCCAGGGTCGTGACCAGCCATTCGGCGCCGGTCTGCTTGGCGATCCAGCCGAGCAGGGCGCCGAGCACCAGCGAGGCGAGCACGGCGACGGCGAACAGCTTCGGGTTGAAGCGCAGGCGCGACCGCGCAGCGGTAGAGGACACAGGGGTCTCCTGAAGTCGTGAAGGGTTGATGCGGAGGGCGCGGAGGCGCGCCGGGGGAGCGGCGGGTGGCCGCGGGTGATCGGCGGAGCCGCCCCGGATGAGCGGCGGGGTCGTCAGCTCCGGCCGGAGGAGGTCAGCGACAGACGCAGCTGGCCTGCCGTCGAAGATCGACGTGCAGGCGGGAGGTCAGCATCCACGGTCGCAGGGCACCCATAACGACAGTAGATAACCACTCGATCGAGCGATTAAGTCCCGATCAGGGGGCAAATGTGCCCACGTTCACCCCGAAGTCGGTGCCGCGCGGGGCTGAACGCGCGAGCCGAGCGCCGCCGTGCGCGTCGTCGGTGGTCACCCGCGGACAGTTTTAGTCATAATTGTCCGGGCAAAACGGACATTGATCATGGGTGATTATGGCTAAAACTGTCCACTGGTGACGCAGTGAACCGAACGGGTCAAGCGCTCGGCGATGTCCAGAAGCTGGTGATGGAGAGGTCGAGGTCCGCGAGGAGCTTGCGGGTGAGGGAGAGGCTGATGCCGAGGACGCTGGACGGGTCGCCGTCGACGCCCTCGATGAACCAGCCCCCGAACCCCTCCAGGGTGAAACCGCCCGCGACGTGCAGCGGCTCCCCGGTGGCGACGTACGCCTCGATCTCCGCCTCGCTCGGCGTCCCGAACCGGACCGTCGTGCCCAGGTGACCCGTGGCGCGCCCGGTGATCTCGCCGTCGCGGAGCCGCAGGATCGCGTGCCCGGTCAGCAGCTCGGCCTCGGTGCCGGCGTTCTGCGCCCAGCGCTTCGCGGCGACCTCGGGCGTGCCGGGCTTGCCGACGATCTCCCCGTCGGCCTTGAGCAGCATCGAGTCGCACCCGACGACCACCGCGTCGGACTCGGAGATCTCCGCGGCGACCGCCTCGGCCTTGGCTCGGGCCAGGGCGGTGACCAGCTCGGCGGGCGCGGGGTCGGTCAGCGACGCGGTCACCGCGTCCTCGTCCACCCCCGACACCTGCACCAGCGGGTCGATCCCCGCCGACCGGAGCACGGACAGGCGGGCTGGCGAGGCGGAAGCGAGCACGAAACGCACGAGGCCGATGCTAGAGCCCGAGCCGACGAGCCCGACGCCTAGGCTGAGCCCGTGAGCGATGAGGTTCTGCTTGACGGTGATGCGCTGAGGCGTCGGCTGGTCGACGACGGCCCGTACGCGGCGCTGGACGTGGTGGCCGTGACCGGCTCCACCAACTCCGACCTGGCCGAGGCCGCGGCCAAGGGCGCGGCCGACCGGACGGTGCTCATCGCCGAGGAGCAGAGCGCCGGACGCGGCAGGCTGCAGCGGCAGTGGATCTCGCCGCGCGGCTCCGGGCTGTTCGTGAGCGTGCTGCTGCGCCCCGGCGTCCCGCCGTCGGCGGTGGCGTGGATGCCGCTGATCGCCGGCGTCGCCCTCGCCGAGACCGTCGAGCGCACCACCGGTGTCCCGGCCGGTCTGAAGTGGCCCAACGACCTGCTGCTGGGCTCCGGGGAGGACTGGCACAAGGGCGCGGGCATCCTCTCCGAGGCCGTCGCCGGACCCGACGGGATCGCGATCGTGCTGGGCATGGGCGTCAACCTGGCGCAGCGGCGCGACCAGCTGCCCACCGGCGCGGGCGGCCTGCCCGCCACCTCCCTGGCCGCCGAGGGCGCCGAGGTGGATCGCGACGAGTTCACCCTCGCCCTGCTCGACGCGCTCGCCGAGGTCGAGGGCCGCTGGCGGGACGCGGGCGGCGACGTCGTCACCACCGGCCTGCTCGACCGCTACCGCGAGCGCTGCCGGACCCTCGGCCAGCGCGTCCGGGTGGAGCTCGGCGGTGATGAAGACCTGGTCGGCGAGGCCGTCGACGTCGACGACAGCGGCAGGCTCGTCGTCCGCGCCGACACCGGCCGGACCACGGCGGTCTCGGCCGGCGACGTGGTGCACGTCCGCCGGAGCTGAACGTTCTCCGCACCCCGCGCGGGCCGGTAACGTGAATTCGCAGACCCGCAACGAGGAAGGGGAACCGTGGCCTACCCGGACGGCCTGCTCCGCGACGACGAGAACGTCGTGGTGCACAAGCACCCGCACTGGAAGATGCTGCTCGGCCCGGTGCTGGTGCTGTTCGCGGTGGTCGGAGGCGCGTCCTACCTGGCCGCGCTGGTGGCGACGACGGACTGGCGGCTGCCGGTCTGGATCGCGCTCGGCGTCGTGGGTCTGCTGCTGATCGTCTGGTTCACCCTCGCCCCGCTCGCCCGTTGGCGGACCACCCACTTCGTGATCACCACGCACCGGCTGATGGTTCGCGAGGGCGTGTTCACCCGCTCCGGGATCGACATCCCGATGTGGCGGATCAGCTCGGTGCGCTTCCGCCGCGGCATGGTGGACCGCGTGTTCGGCTGCGGCACCCTGGTGGTCGAGTCGGCCTCGGACGAACCGCTGGAATTCGACGACATCCCCCAGGTGGAGCAGGTGCAGACGCTGCTCTACCGCGAGGTGGGAGATGGTGCGCAACACCGGCCGCAGGAGGGCTGAATGGGATCCCGTGAATTGGGCTCGACGAGTGAACTGGGCTTGCCGATGAAGGTCGCCTCGCCGGAACCGGCGTCGCTGCCGGCCGAGGTGACGATCTGGGAGGTCGGCGCCCGCGACGGCCTGCAGAACGAGAAGGAGATCGTCCCGCTCGAGGTGAAGCTGGAGTTCCTGCGGCGGCTGGCCGACGCCGGGCTCGTGGTCCTGGAGGCGACCAGCTTCGTGCACCCGAAGTGGGTTCCGCAGCTGGCCGACGCCACCGAGCTGCTCGCCGAGCTCGACCAGGCTCCCGGCGCCCGCTACCCCGTGCTGGTGCCCAACGCGCGCGGCCTGGACCGCGCGCTGGAGTCGAAGGTGCGCGACATCGCGATCTTCGCCTCGGCGACCGAGACGTTCGCGCAGCGCAACCTCAACAGCGATCTGGACGGCCAGTTCGGCATGTTCGAGCCCGTCGTCTCCCGCGCGGTCGGCGAGGACATCGCCGTGCGCGGCTACCTGTCGATGTGCTTCGGCGACCCGTGGGAGGGGCCGGTCCCGGTCGAGCAGGTCGTGGCCGCGGGCAAGCGGCTGCTGGAGATGGGCTGCTTCCAGCTCTCCCTCGGCGACACGATCGGCGTGGCCACGCCCGGTCACGTGGAGGCCCTGCTGCGCGCGTTCGTCGCTGCCGGTGTCGGCGTCGACAAGCTGGCCGTGCACTTCCACGACACCTACGGCCAGGCGCTGGCCAACACCTACACCGCGCTCCGCCACGGGGTGTCCACCGTGGACTCCTCGGCGGGCGGGCTCGGCGGCTGCCCCTACGCCAAGTCCGCGACCGGCAACCTCGCCACCGAGGACCTGGTCTGGATGCTCGAAGGTCTCGGCATCGAGCACGGCGTCGACCTGGGCGCCCTGGTCGAAACCAGCCGCTGGATGGCCGAAAAGCTAGGCCGCCCAAGCCCTTCCGCGGTGGTAAAGGCCATGGGCTAGTCCTTCTCCCGCGTTCCGAACATTCCGACGAAGCTGAAGCGGAGGATCCGGTCACCGTCGCGGTCGGCGGTGCCGGTGATCTCCACCAGGCCGAGGTCGGGTTTGCTGCGGGAGCGGCGCTGGCCGGTCACCTCCATGCCGAAGTGCAGCACGTCGCCCGGGAACACCGGTGCCAGCCACGTCAGCTCGTTGCCGCCCGGCGATCCCTGCGAGGTCGAATCGCCCAGCACGTGATCGACGTAGGCGCGCATCCACAACGACGCGGTGAACCAACCGGACGCGCACAGTCCGCCCAGCACCGAGTTGCGGCCGGCCTCCTCGTCGAGGTGGAACGGCTG
Organism: Saccharopolyspora ipomoeae; assembly: GCF_029952525.1. GTDB lineage: Bacteria > Actinomycetota > Actinomycetes > Mycobacteriales > Pseudonocardiaceae > Saccharopolyspora > Saccharopolyspora ipomoeae. The sequence goes on along the minus strand of NZ_JASAOF010000025.1, from coordinate 53,660 downwards.
CGGGTCGAAGCGGGCGTTGAACGCCAGCATCTCCTCGCGGTCGATCTCGGTCTTGCCCAGATCGAACACCCGCCCCGGCGTCAGATCCTCGTACGCGATGGTGGCCATGCCGTCATCCTCGCAGGTACCGGGCCTGCCCTGCGGTGAGAGGGTCCTCACAGGGGGCTCCGGCGACCGGCGGTTTCCGCGACGGATGCGCGGCAGGTTGGTGAAAAGCGGGCTCTGCCGTGGAACCATCGAACACCTCGACCACCGGCGTCAGGGAGGTGAAGCGGTGCCGACCGACCACAGGGCCCGTGCCGAGGAGCTGCTCGCCGACTACCGGCGCAGCCGCGAGCAACTGGACGACACCCGCCGCGACCTCGCCGCCGTGACCGCCACCGCCGCCAGCGACGACGGCCGGGTGCGGGTCGTCGTCGGCCCGCAGGGAGCGCTGCGCGAACTCGTCCTCGCCGACGACGTCGCCCAGCGGATGCGCCCCGCCGAGCTCGCCGCCACCGTCGTCCGGCTCAGCGCCGAAGCCGCCCGCACCGCAGCCCAGCGCACCGCCGACGTGCTCGCCGACGTCCTGCCCGCCGGAACCGATCCCGAGTTGCTGCTCGGCCCTCCGCCGGAAACGGTGCCGCGCAACGAAACGCCCCGCCGCAGCGATGTGCGTGGCGGGGACGCATGCGACGACGAGGACTTCTCGGACACCAGCTGGTTGCAGCGGGGACGGACGTGACGATGGGCGGTTTCCGCAGCGACGTCGAACGGCTGGCGCAGCGCGCCGGCGAGTTCGAGGACCTCGCCGGACGGGCGCGCAGCATCGCCGACGCCCTCCGGCGGGCCGTGGACGACACCGATACCTGCTGGGGTGACGACGAGTTCGGGCAGCGCTTCGACGCCGCCCACCGGCCGCAGGCCGACGCCGCCCTGGCCGCCGCCGACGAGCTGCCCGGCAAGCTCCGCGACCTCGGCGAGAAGTTCGCCGCCGCCGCCGACACCACGCGCCGCACCGACGCCGACCAGGCCGACGCGCTGCGCCGCATCGCCGGGGAGGGGTGAGCGTGGGACTCGAACTCCCCGCCGAGCTCCGCGACGTCGCCGACCGCGCCGGCGTCCGCTGGCCCGCCGCCGACGAGGACCGGATGCGCGAGGCCGCCACCTCCTGGCGCGAAGCCGCGCGCTCCCTGGACGCGCTCGCCCGCGACGCCGACACCACCGCGCAGGGCGCGCTGCGCTCCTTCGACGGCGACGCCGCGCAGGCCGCGAGCCGCGAGTGGGACGCCCTCGCGGCCGACGACGGACCCCTGCCGTCGACCTCGCGGAAGTGCCTGGACAACGCCGACCGCCTGGAGCGGGCCGCCGAGCACGTCGGCACCGCCAAGGTCGAGCTGGTGCGCGAACTCGTCTCGCTGGCCAAGCAGACCGACGCCGCCGAGCAGGCGGCCGCCGCCGGGCACCCGCAGGCGCTGGCGGCGCTCGACACCGCGCTCAGCGGCGCCGCGGCCGGTGCCGCGAAGGTGCACGAGGACCTCTCCGCCGCGCTGGACGCCGAGCCCCCCGGTGCTCTGGCGGACGCGAGCTCCAGCGCAGGCCATAGGCTGGACCCCGGAACCGGGACCGCTGAGTCCATAGTGGACGAAGTGGTGCCCGGTGATGTCGGTGGTCCGGTCGAGGAAGCGGAACGTGGAGTGGACGCAGTCGGGGGAGCGCAGGAGACGCTGCGCGAAGAGGTCCCGGAAGGCGGGTTCGGCGGTCCCGCGGCCCCGGCCGCGCCGGGTTGGGAACCTCGGCTCGCCGAGGCCGGAACCGGGCCGATCCCGGTGATCGGCGGCCCGGACCCGGCACCCAGCACCGCACCGCAGACCTCGCACACCGCCTGGGCCGGGCAGCACCCCGGGCAGCAACCACCGCCGCCACCAGCGGGTTTCACCCCGCCGCCACCACCGCCGCAGCAGCACCAGCAGCCCGGCGGATACGCCGTCGCACCCGGGCAGCCGCCGCAGGGGCCCGCCCCGGCGCGGCCGCCGCAGCCCGGCCGCGGTCCGGTCGTCTACGGGCAGGCCGCACCGCCCGCGCCGCCGCAGGGCCAGAACCGGCCCGCGCACCACCAGCCCGCCTCGAACCAACCGGTGGCGAACCAGCCCGCCCAGAACGTGCAGCGCGGGGCGCTGCGGCCGCTGCCGCCGCAGGCACAGCCGGCGCCGGAACCGCAGCAGCGGCCGCTGCGCCACGGCCCCCGCAACGCCGACGTGGTGGCCTTCGTGCTGCACCAGTTCCCGATCGGCTACATGCCGGTGGCCGCCGACCAGGCCAGCCGCCAGCTGCCCACCCGCGACCCCGAGGACACCCGCGACGGCCTGAACTTCCCGCCGCAGGACCACCCCCGCTCCGGCCTCGTCGACGACACCGACGCGCTGCGCCGCGCTCGGTCCACCGCCGTCTACGACGACGCGCGCCGGGCGCGGGCCGAGCGCGCCGAGCGCGCCGAGATCCCCGCCGAGCTGCTCACCGGGCACGACCCGCTCGGCGAGCTCAGCGAACTCGACTGGGAACGCCGCTACGGCGGCGGTGACCGCTGGCCGCAGGAGCACCCGGAGGGCGGCTTCGAACCCGGCGAGCCCGTGGTGCTCGAACCCGACACGGTGCTCGACCTCCTCGGCACCGGCGACGGGCGGTTGTTCTGCGCGGTGGCCACGCCTTTCGCGCACCGCTCGCTGCCACCCGCCCACGCCGAGCGGGACTACCGGCGCTACCGGCTGATGCGGCCGCTGCCGGTGTGGCGGTCGGTGGCCGCGCCGTGGTTCGAGCAGCCCGGCGGCGGTGTCCGCTACCGCGCCACCTACTCGGCCGTCGACCTCGTCGGCCTCGGCTACCTGGTGGAGCTGACCAGGTCCCGCGAACTGTCGGAGGCCTCCACGCTGCGCCTGGTGCTCACCGGCACCACCGACGAACCCCCGGACGAAACACCACAGGAGAGCACGCGGTGAACGGCGAATCGGTACTCGGCTGGCTGATCGCGATGGGAGTCCCGGAGGAGCTCGTCTCCGTCGGCGCCGAGGCCGACGACTCGTGGTGCCTGATCCGGGTGGAGACCGACGCGGGCCCGGCCTGGGAGGTCTTCTGGCGCGAGCAGGGCAACCGCTACGACTGGGCGAGCTTCAGCAACGAGCAGGTCGCCTGCTTCTACCTCTTCGGCCGACTCACCTGGACCCAGGCCCTCCGAGGCGTGGTGGGCCCGGTGGACGTCACCGCCACCCCACCCCAAGGAACCCCCCTCCCCAAGTGACCGGTCCCGCGTCGAGAACCGCTGCGTTCGCGCGTCGAGAACCGGGGCTTTCGACGTAGGGGCGGGATCTGAGTAGTGCTACCGATGCCGTGCGGGCGAGTGGCGTGGAGCATGTCCGCATGTCGCATCCGCAGCAGGGGGACGCTCTTCAGCTGGTCGCCGGTGAGCTGGCCGCGATCGGGCAGCGCTTGTCGTACCTGGGCAGCGTGTTGCAGAGCGAGGCCGCGAACCGGCCTCCGGCGGCGGTTCCGCCGACCGCTGCGCACGAGCCCCAGCAGGCCGAGCCGCAGCAGGCCGAGCCGCAGCAGGTTGCTGCGTCGTCGACAGCTGGTGCTGAGCCCGGCTCCGTGCCGTCGTACCCGTCTCCGGCCGTGGCCGAGCCTCGGCGGCGGTTCCGGGCCGATCTCGAACCGAGCCGGGTGCTGGCCTGGGTCGGTGGCGGCGTGACCTTGCTCGGCGTGGTGTTCCTGCTGGTCCTGGCCGTGCAGCAGGACTGGCTCGGGCCCGCCGCGCGCGTCGGCGGGGGAGCCGTGCTGGCCGGGCTGCTGATCGCGGCGGGCTGGTGGGTGCACCGGGCTGCCGCCGAGCAGCGGATCGCCTCGATCGCGCTGGCGACCACGGGTTTCGCCGCGCTGTTCCTCGACGTCGTCGCCGCGACCGCGCTGTACGACTTCCTCCCCGTCCCGGCCGGGCTCGGCGTCGGACTGCTCGTCGCCGTCGGCGGGCTGCTGCTCGCCGACCGCTGGCAGGCGCAGCCGCTGGCCATCGGCGTGGTGCTGGCCTCCGCGTTCTGCGCGCCGATGATCACCGGTGAGGCCGACGCGCTGCTGATCGGTTTCGTGGTGCTGCTGCAGGTCGCCGCCGCGCCGGTGCAGGTGCGCCGCGGCTGGGGCGGACTCGCGCTCGCCGCGGGCGTCCCGACCGTGCTGGCCGCGTTCGCCGGAGCGTTCTGGGGCCTGGCCTACCCGAACCCGGTGCTGGTGCCCGCGATCCTCGCCGCGGCCGTGCTCGGCGTGGTCGTCGCCGCCGTCACCGCCGGGTTCCGGCCCGCCGCCGAGCGCACCGCGATCGGCCTGCTCGTCGCCGCGCCCACCCCGGCGTTCCTGGCCGGGCCGATGCTGCTGGAGCGCGCCGAGGCGACCGCGACCGGTGCCGGCATGGCGCTGCTGCTGGCCGCGATCTGGGCCGTCGGCCGCTACCTGCCCGCGTTCGCCGACTGGCTGCCGAGCCGCTTCCTCGCCGCCGTCGGCGCGATGGCCGTGATCGCCACCGGCCAGGCCACGATCACCGCCCTGGACGTCTCCAGCTGGGCCACCGGTCTGCTCTGCGAGGCGCTGCTGCTGACCGCCGCCGGACACCTGCTGCGGCGCGGCGGAATCCTGCTCGGCGCCGCCTGCTACGCGGTGTTCGGGTTCTTCCTGGCCCTGGGCAACGAGGTGCCGATCTCGGCGCTGGTGGTCTTCGACGAACCGGCCGGGGTGGCCGGGCTGGTCGCGGGCCTGCTGATCGGCGTCGTCGCGGTCGCGCTGCCCACCGCGGGCGTGCGCCTCGGCGCGATCGGCAGCCTCCCGAGGTCGCTGCCGCTGTGGGCCTCGGCCGCGATCGCGCTGCTCTACGGCACCGCCAGCGCCACGATGGCCGCCTGCCTGCTGGTCAGCGACTCGCGCGGCGCGTTCCTGACCGGGCACATCCTGATCACCTTGTGCTGGGTGGTGTTCGCGATCGCCCTGCTGCTGCGCGGGGTCCGCGCCCGGCACCTGCGCATCGGCGGCATGGTGCTCACCGCCGTGTCGCTGGCGAAGCTGCTGCTGTTCGACCTCGGCACCCTCGACGGCTTCGCCCGCGTCATCGCCTTCCTCTGCGCGGGCCTCATCCTGCTCACCGCCGGAGTCGGCTACGCCAAACTCCTGACCAGGCAGGCCGATTAGAAACAGGTTCGGGGTGTGGCGGAGCCGCTCAGGTTCCGCCACCCGCACCGCCGCGCGAAGCGAGCAGGGCGACAGTCCTCAGCGCTGAAGCAGGCGCAGCGCCTCGTCGTGCAGGTGGCCGTTGGTGGACAGGGCGCTGCCGTTGTCGTAGCGGGCTTCGCCGGAGAGGTCGGTGAACCGGCCGCCGGCCTCCTCGACGAGGACCTGGGCGGCGGCCACGTCCCACGGGTTGACGATCGGCTCGGCGGCGATGTCGATGGCGCCCTCGGCGACCAGGCAGTGGTGCCAGAAGTCGCCGAACGCGCGGTTCTCCCAGCACGCGTCGATCAACCGCAGGTAGGACTCCCGCGAGTGGTGCTCCACCCACGTTCCCAGGTGCGTCGTCGAGACGTAGGCGTCGGCGGTGTCGCGCACCCCGGACACCGAGATCCGCTCCGGCTCGCCCTGGCCGGTCCGGCACCACGCGCCCTCGCCGGAAGCCGCCCACCAGCGCTTGCCGAGCGCCGGGGCGCTGATCACGCCCACCACCGGGCGCTGCCGGTCGACGAGCGCGATCAACGTCGCCCAGGCCGGGACACCGCGCAGGAAGTTCTTGGTCCCGTCGATCGGGTCGAGCACCCACGCGCGACCGTCCCCGGCCGTGCCACCGCGCTCCTCACCGGCCACGACGTCACCGGGGCGGTGCTCGGCGAGCACCTCGCGCACCGCGTCCTCCACCGCCAGGTCCGCGTCGGTCACCGGCGTGCGGTCGGGTTTGCGGTCGACGCCGAGATCGCGGGCGCGGAACCGCGCCGTGGTGATGGAGTCGGCCACGTCGGCCAGCTGCAGGGCGAGGTCGAGATCGCTGGTCACGACCGGAAACCCTAACGCCTCGCGCTCGGCGGGCCCGCCCAGGGCGGCAGCGGCTCGGGTGGTAGCAGCACCGGCGGTCACCGCGCCCAACGGCCCACGCGGCGGACGAGATCTTGCGGGCCAACTAGTCTGGGGCACGTGAGCGTGGTGTTGCTGGCAGAAGACGACCCGGCCATCGCTGTGCCGCTGTCCCGGGCGCTGCAGCGCGAGGGGTACACGGTGAAGGTCATCGAGGACGGTCCCTCGACGCTGCGCACCGCCGCCGAAGGCGGCGTCGACCTGCTGGTCCTCGACCTCGGACTGCCCGACATGGACGGGCTGGAGGTGTGCCGCAGGCTGCGCGCGCAAGGCCGCGGACTCCCGGTGCTGATGCTCACCGCGCGCACCGACGAGGTCGACTTCGTGGTGGGTCTCGACGCCGGTGCCGACGACTACGTGGCCAAACCGTTCCGGCTCGCCGAGCTCATGGCCCGCATCCGCGCGCTGCTGCGCCGCGGCGCACCGGAAACCCTGGAGCACTCGGGCGTGCGCCTGGACCTCACCGCGCGGCGAGTCCTCGTCGACGAGCACGAGGTGCAGCTGGCCAACAAGGAGTACGAGCTGCTGCGGGTGCTCATGCAGCACGCAGGCCAGGTCGTGACCCGCGAGGAGATCCTGGAGGAGGTCTGGCCCGAGTCCGACCGCAAGGGCAGCAAGACCCTCGACATGCACATCTCGTGGCTGCGCCGGAAGCTCGGCGACAGCAACGGCCGACTCGACGAGACCCGCATCGCGACCGTCCGCGGCGTCGGGTTCCGCTTCAACTCGGACTAGTCGCGGATGCGCCGCCGGATTCTGCAGGCCACGCTGCTCGCAGTGGCCGTCACCACCGTCGTGCTGGGGCTGCCGCTGGGGTTCACCGCGCTCAAGCTCGTCCAGGACCTCACCGGCGCGGACCTGTCGACCCGCGCCCAGCAGATCGCGACGCTGCTCGACGAGCAGGTCGCCAACCAGCGGCCGATCGACCTCAACGCGGTGCGGCTGGCCGTGCCGCGCGGCGCCCGGCTGGTCGTGCGCACCCAGTCCCACGACTACGTCTACGGCCCCGACCCGGGCGAGGCCCCGCTGGTGCAGATGGTGCCGATGGTGCAGAGCGGCTCGGTGACCATCGCCGCGCCCAGCGCCCCGGTGCGCACCCAGCAGCTCCAGGTCGCGGGCCTGGTGCTGATGCTGGTGGTGCTCTCGGCGGGCACCGGCATGATCGTGGCCTCGGTGACGGCGCGGCGGCTCGCCGACCCGCTCCGCCACGTCGCCTCCCGCGCCGCCCGGCTCGGCGCCGGTGACTTCCGCCCCGACCCGCAGCGGCACGAGGTTCCCGAGCTGGACCGGGTCGCCGACGCGCTGGACGCCTCGGGTGCGGCGCTGTCGCAGCTGGTGCAGCGGGAACGCGAACTCGTCGGCGACGTCTCGCACCAGCTCCGCAGCCGCCTGACCGCCCTGCACCTGCGGCTGGAGGCGCTGGCCGCCGTCGAGGACGCCGACGTCGCCGAGGAGGCGCGGGCCGCGCTGGAACAGGCCGAACGGCTCTCCGCGGTCCTCGACGACCTGCTGGCCGCGGCGACCGCCGCCCGCGCCCGCGACGCCGAACCCCTCGACGTCACCAGCCTGCTCACCCAGGTCGCCGACGAGTGGCGGGAACCGCTGCGCGCCCAGGGCCGCGCCCTGCGGTTCAAGGTCGCCGACGAGCTGCTGGCCCGGGCCACCCCGGCCCGGCTGCGGGAGGCGATCGGGGTGCTGCTGGACAACGCGCTGCGGCACGGCGAGGGCCCCGTCGCGCTCACCGCCCGGCACGGCGGCGGCACGGTGCTCATCGAGGTCTCCGACTCCGGATCCGGGGTGCCGGACGCGCTGGTGCCGCACGTCTTCGAGCGCGGCTTCTCCGGCCACGGCTCCACGGGCGTCGGGCTGGCGCTGGCCAGGGCGCTGGTGGAGGCCGACGGCGGGCGGCTGGAGCTCAGCCAGGCCCGCCCGGCGATGTTCGAGGTGTTCCTGCGCGTCGCCCGCGCCGACGACGTCCTCGGCCTGCCCTGGAAACCCGAACCCACCCCGCGCTGAGGGCACGAGCTCCTGGCGTTCAGCGCGCGAGGACGCGTTCGCGCTGGTCCTCGTCCTCGTGATCGGTGGGGAAGACCCACTTGCGGAACGCCCACCAGCGGAACGCCATCCCCAGCAGCAGGCCGACGACCTGGCCGGAGGTGAAGTCGGCGAGCTCCTCGACGAGCCTGCTGGTGAACGGCGTCTGCAGGTGCAGCACGTAGCGCGACACCCACAGCGGGGCCGAGTACAGGCCCACGCCGATGCCGCTGATGATGAAGTACAGCGTCGCCTCGTGATGCCTGCGGCGACCGCCGCGCGTGCGGAACGACCAGTCCCGGTTGAGCACGTAGGACACCAGCGTCGCCACCAGCACCGCGATGACCTTCGAGGTCACGGGCTTCGGCGAGAGGATCGTCAGCTTGAGCGCGTAGAAGATGCCCGTGTCGATGAAGAAGGTGATCGCCCCGACGACACCGAACTTGAGCAGCTCCCGGTGCCGCACAGCGAGCGCTCGGTACGCCTGCGGGACCCGCGCGAGCACCGAATCTGCAACGGACACACCCCCGAGTCTACGGAGTGGTCCCGACCTCTCACCCCGGCACCGGAGTAGCCCACCTCACTTCTGTCCTGCCCACCGACGAAAACCCCGCATTCGTCGCGTCGAAAACCCCGGTTTTCGTCGCGTGAAAACCGGGGTTTTCGACAGAACCGGACGGATCGGTCAGGGTCCGGAGCTCGTGGTGGTCGACGACGTCGGCGGTGTGGTCGTGGTGGACGACGGGGGTGTCGACGACGGCGTGGACGACGTGGAGCTCGGGGTGGAGCTGGGGGTCGGGCTCGGCGTCGTCGTGGTGCTCGGTGGCGGTGGGGTGGTCGTCGTCGTGGTCGTCGTCGTGGTCGTTGGCGGGGTCGTCGGCGACGGCTGCGGCGGGGGCAGCGGTCGCTCGTGCGACGGCGGGCCGCAGTGGTCCCACGGGCGGTCGTGACCGTTGCCGTGACCGTGGCCGGGACGCTCGCCGGGCGGCCACGGGGGCTCGCCGGTGTGGCCCGGCGGCCACCACGGCGGGCAGTCGGGCCGGGTGCTGGTCGTCGTCGACGTCGTCGTGCTCGTGGTCGTCGGCGGGGTCGTCGGAGGCGTCGGCTCCGGGGGCCCCGGCGGCCACCACGGGAGCCACAGCCGCAGCGGGACGGACTGCTGATCGGTCGCCTCGCCGAGCTTCGCGGTGATCGGCACCCACACGTCGTGCTGGCGGCGGCCGTCGACGGTCACCGCGTCCGGGTCCTGCACGGGCCACCACGGCCAGCCCGGGTGGTCGTGCTCGCGCGAGACCCACAGCTCCCGGTAGAAGCCCTCCTGCGGGCGGAGGTCGTCATCGGTGCAGGTCACGGTGTTTCCGACGGCGCTGCAGCCGTTCGGCACGAAGTCGGCCTCGACGCCCTCCGGCAGCGTGGCCACGGCCGCGGCGCGACCGGTGCTGGTGCCGGTGTTGCGCACCCCGATCGCGATCCGGCTGACCTCCATCCACGGCTGGTCCCAGGACCAGGCGTGGAGGTCGACGTCGTCGACCGGCTTCGGCGGCTCGGGCGGTTCGGGTTCCGGCGCGGGCTCCACGATCACCGGAACGGCGGGCAGCCGCAGGTCGACCTGGCCACCGGCCTTGATGTTCACGGTGATCTCGCCGCCGGTCGCCGACTCGTCGGCCCGCACCAGGTAGTCGAACACCAGCGACTCGCCGGGGTTCAGGCCTCGGTCGGTGGTGCAGGTGACGGTGCCGGTCTGGCCGCTGCAGGAGATCACCGGGGTCCCGGGGGCCTGCGTGCGCAGCGACCTCGGCGACGCCGACGCGGGCGAGGTGCTCGCCGGGGTCGACGCCGACTGCGGGGTGGTCGCGGCGGGCGCGGACGCGGCGCCCGGCAGCTGCGCGGTGACGCCCGGAGGCAGCGCCATCGTCGAGGTGAGCGGCACCGACGGACCGGTGCCGCTGTTGGTCACCCGGATCGGCACCGACACCGGCGCACCCCCGGCGACCAGCTGCAACGGCTGCGACGGCCCGGCGGCGTTGAGCGACGGGGCCACCGCGGGCGGCGGTGCGGCGGGAGCCGGGGCGGGTGCGGGTGCGGGTGCGGGCGCCGGAGCCGGAGCTGCGGGCGGCGGTGCCGGTGCGGGCGCCGCCGGCGGCGCGGGTGCGGGTGCGGCCGGGGGAGCGGGCGGCGGTGCCGGTGCGGGGGGCGCGGCCGGTGGCGGTGCGGGCGCTTGGGCGACCGGGATGGACTGGTCGGCCCCCGTCATGGCCACCGCGATCGCCGCGGCCAGCACGGCCGTGGCCACCCCCGCGGTCACCGCCTGGCGGGGACCGGAGCCGGCCGCCTCCCCGGCGGCGCCGGCGGCCCCGGCACCTCCGGCGGCGCTGCCCGCGACGACGGCACCGGCGGCGGTCCCCGACGACGCGGCCGCCAGGTAGCCGGTGGCGGTGACGCCCAGGACCAGCGGCGCGATGATGACGCGCAGCGCACCGTTGACGTCGGCGAGCTCGGCGGCCAGCGCCCGGCACCGGTCGCAGGTGTCCAGGTGCGTCTCGACCTGCGCGGTCTCCCGCTTGGACAGTCCGCCTCGGGTCCACGCGCCCAGCCGGTCCACGGCCGCCCGGCACTGCTCCACACCGGACCCGGACGCCTCCAGCTGTCCCAGGTGGACCTGCAGGTACGCCTGGCGGAGTCCTTCGCGCGCCCGGTAGGCCAGCGCGGACACGCCGTTGGGCGTCAGCCCCAGCAGCGGCGCGACGTCGGCGGGCGTCTGCCCCTCGATCTCGATGTGCCAGAGCACCGTCTGCCAGCGCTCCGGCAGCCGCGAGAACGCCTGCGCGGCGAGCGTGCGCTCTAACCCGGCGACCGCGGTGTCGTTGAACGGCACGCTGACGTCGGCGCCCGAGACCTCGGCGACGTCGTCGGCCAGCTGCACCTTCTTCTCGCGGCGCGTCCGGTCGTAGGCGGTGTGCCGCAGGGCCGTGAGCAGGTAGGCGCGGAACGCCGAAGTCGGGCCGCGGCCCTCGCGCAGCGTGTCGAGGACCTTGGCGAACGCCTCGGACACGAGGTCGTCGGCCTCGGCCGCGGACTTGGCGACCTGGCGGGCCATGTTGTAGGCCGCGGCCACGTGACGTTCGTAGAGCTGGGCGTACGCCTCCGACGAACCGCCGCGCACTTCCTCCAGCAGTTCACCGTCGCTGGGACCCTGGACTTCTGCCGGGACAGTTACCACGCCGCACCTTCCTCCCCAGAGGGGGCATGTCCTTGTCAGTCCTACCTGGGAGCTCTGGTCGGCGAAAACCACCGGATGTGGAATTCGACGAACATTGTGATCCGAATCGTATGACCAAAGCCAGCGACTCCACCGTCATGGGCGACCGCTTGCTTCGTCTCGCTCACGAGTAGGCCCATCGGGGAGGGACGTTGAGCATGCCGGACTGGCCACTGAGGTGTGACGCGTCGACAGCGCGGACGCTGCAGCGAGCGATGCGCGTGCGCTGGCGAACGGCGAGCCTAGCAGCGGGATGGCCGTTTCCCAGTGACTGGGAGGTGCCGGCCGTGGACGCCGTGTGCGCGGCCGTCGTGGCCGGGGAGGACCTGAGCACCCCGCTCGCCGATCTCGGCGCCTCGCGCGCCGAAGCCGGTGTCGGCCTGTCCGGCACCCTGCAGGACCTGGCCGCGCTGCACGCGGTGTCCGGCGAGAACTCCGACGGGCTGGTCTCGGCCGACCCGGACGCGGTGCCCTCGTCGATGCTCCGCACCACGGCGCTGGGCTGGGCGGACGCGGTCAGCGGCATGGCCGTCGGCCGCGAGGTCGAGGACCCGCTGACCGGCCTGAACACCGTCGGCTACCTGCGCACCCGGCTGCACGAGGTCTACCGCGAGGCGCACTCGCGCGGGGCCGCGCCCGACGACGACTACGCGCTGATCACCGTGATGCTGGGGGTGTCCAGCGCCGGCTACCCGCGGCTGGTGGCGATGGTGCTCATCGCCGACGCGCTGCGCACCGTCTTCGACGCGGGCGAGACGACGGCGCTGGTGCGCTCGGCCACCGCCGCGGTCCTCGCGCCCCGCACGCCCGAGCTGCGGAGCCGGTGCGTGCAGGCGCGCTGGATGATCGAGCACCGCCTCGCCGCGGACCCGGCGCTGCGCGACTGCGGCCAGATCCGGCTCCAGGAGGAGGCGCTGCCCGGTGATCACGCCGAGGTGTGCCGGATGCTGGCGTCGCTGTGACCGCCTGTGAACCAGGTCGCGTTGACCCGTCCCGGTGCCGGTGCGAGGGGTGCGTCACCTTAGGCTGAGCGCGTGGACCAGCGCACCGGAACCCCAGTCGTCGGCATGATCGGCGGTGGCCAGCTCGCCCGGATGACCCATCAGGCGGCCATCCCGCTCGGCCAGTCGTTGAAGGTGCTGGCGAACTCCGCCGACGAGTCCGCCGCGCTGGTGGCCTCGAACGTCGAGTTCGGCCACCACACCGACCTGGACGCGCTGAAGAAGTTCGCGGAGGGCTGCGACGTGGTCACCTTCGACCACGAGCACGTGCCCGGCGACCACCTGCGCGCCCTGGAGGCCGCCGGGGTGTCGGTGCAGCCGCGCCCGGACGCCCTGCTGCACGCCCAGGACAAGCTGGTGATGCGCCGCAAGCTCGCCGAGCTGGGTCTGCCGGTGCCGCCGTTCGCCGAGATCACCTCGGTCGACGACGTGCTGGCCTTCGGCGCCGAGCACGGCTTCCCGTGCGTGCTCAAGACCGCGCGCGGCGGCTACGACGGCCGCGGCGTGTGGGTGCTCGCCGACGCCGCCGACGCCGAGCGCGTCGTCACCGAGCTCCTCGACGGCGGTGCTCCGCTGCTGGCGGAGCAGCGCGTTCCGCTGCGCCGCGAGCTGGCCGCGCTGGTCGCGCGCTCGCCGTTCGGGCAGGGCGCGGTGTGGCCGCTGGTGGAGACGGTGCAGGAGGACGGCATCTGCGTGCAGGTGCTCGCCCCGGCCCCGGACGCGTCGCCGGAGCTCATCGAGCGGGCCCAGGACATCGCGCTCAACGTCGCCGAATCGCTGGGCGTGACGGGCGTTCTGGCGGTCGAGCTGTTCGAGACCGACGACGGTCTGGTGATCAACGAGCTGGCGATGCGCCCGCACAACTCCGGGCACTGGACCATCGAGGGCTCCCGCACCTCCCAGTTCGAGCAGCACCTGCGCTCGGTGCTGGACTACCCGCTGGGCAGCACCGAGCAGACCGCGCCCGCGGTGGTCATGGCGAACCTGCTGGGTGCCGAGACCGAACCGGCGATGAGCGTCGACGAGCGGCTGCACCACCTGTTCGCCCGCTACCCGCACGCCAAGGTGCACCTGTACGGCAAGAGCGAGCGCCCGGGCCGCAAGCTGGGGCACATCACGGTTCTCGGCGACGACATGGCCGAGGTCCGCGAGCAGGCCCGGCTGGCCGCGCACTGGCTGTCGGCGGGCGAGTGGCTCGACGGCCACGAGATTCACTGACTTCCAGCAGGTTCCGACTTCTCCGGGAGGTTCTCCGCGTGACTGAGCAGCCGCTCGTCGGTGTGATCATGGGCAGCGACTCCGACTGGCCGGTGATGCGCGCCGCCGGTGACGCCCTCACCGAGTTCGGGGTTCCGTACGAGGTCGGCGTCTACTCCGCGCACCGCACTCCGCAGCGCATGCTGGACTACGCCCGCGAGGCCGCCGACCGCGGCATCCGCGTGATCATCGCCGGGGCGGGCGGCGCCGCCCACCTGCCGGGCATGGTCGCTTCGGCGACGGTCCTGCCGGTCATCGGCGTCCCGGTGCCGCTGAAGCACCTCGACGGCATGGACTCGCTGCTCTCCATCGTCCAGATGCCGGCAGGGGTCCCGGTCGCCGCGGTCTCGGTCGGCGGAGCCCGCAACGCGGGCCTCCTCGCGGTCCGCACCCTCGCCGCCGACTCCGGCGACCTCGGCGCCCGCCTCCGCTCTCAGATGGCGGACTTCCAGGCAGACCTCGAGAAGATGGTCCACGACAAGCACGAAGCCCTCCAGCACAAGGCCACCGAAGCCTGACCCGCAACCCTCTCCACCCCTGCCCCAAACCCATCGGCCACAGCAGGGAAATCCGTCCGCGCGGTCGGAACACGATTTCAATGGAAATCGTGGTTCGGACTTCCATTGAAATCGCGTGGAGATGACCGCGCGGGTCAGCCGAGTTGGTTGACCATGACTGTTTCCTGGGCCGTTCCGATGGGCCCTCGGGTGTCGTAGAGGCGGGCGTGGGCCGTGCCGATCCCGGTGCGCTGGACGTCCCGTCGCATCTCGAAACCCAGCCACTCGCCCCGCATCTCGCGGTGGAGGTGGATCGAGACGTCGGTGTTGATCCACGGGCCGAAGAGGGGGCCGACCGGGCTGGCGGCGCTGATGGCGTCGGCGAGGATCGCGACGTGCGACAGGGGGCTGAGGGGCTCGTCCGGGAGCAGCGGCAGCGGCATGCGCATCCACGCGCGGCTGGTGCCGGTGGCCGACTGGTCGTCGATCCAGCGGACCTGCATCACGTCGTGCACTCCCCAGCGCAAGCCGAGTTCCGGCGGCAGCAGGGTGCGGTCCTCGATGCCCTCGGGGCCCGCGAAGGGCACCGACGTGTCGGGTTCGGGCCCGTCGAGGTCGGAGCGTCGCAGCAGGTGAGCGGTGGCGTTGGTGCAGAGCGTCCCGTCCTGGGTGAGCGTCGCCCGCACCACCTGCAGCCGCTTGCCGGTGCGAAGCGGGCGCACCTCGATCGACAGCGGTGCGCGCGGGACCGGTCGCATCAGGTCCACGGTGAGCCGGGCGACGAACAGGTCCGGGTCGTCGTTGGCGGCTTCGATGGCGCGGGCGATCAGGCCCGCGACCGGTCCGCCGCCGGTCAGCTCGCCCCACGGGTTCCCCGAAGCCTCGTTGGGCACGAGGAACCCGTCCTCCACGCGGAACAGCGACTCGGCATCACGCATGCACCGAGGTTACCCGCCGGTAGGTTGGCGGTAGGGGCGGTTTGTGAGGGTCCTCTCAGAGCCCGAGCTCGACCGTCGTGCGCTCGTCGGCACGCCGTTTGTCGAGGCGGGAGGCGTCCGGGTTGGTGCAGTGCACCAGGGCCGCCTCCGCGGCGAGCACCGACAGCAGCCCGTCCACGACGCCGTCCGGCAGCGTCCAGTCCAGCGCGGACAGCACCCGGTCGTCGCGGCCGACGCCCAGCTCGCCCGCGCGCCGCCGCGCCCGCTCGACGACCTCGTCCACCGACATCTCCAGCAGCGCGGGTGCGTCCCCGGCCACCGGTGAGATCGGGCTGAAGTCGTCGCCGTGCACCCGGATGTCCGAGACGTAGTCCGCGACACCGGGCGGCAGGTCGCGCACCGGTGCCCCCAGCGGGTCCAGGCCGACCGCGGCCACGGTGTGCGCGCCCTCGCCGCGCGCCAGGTCGGACGCCGGGACGAACGCGACCTCCGCGCCCCCGGCCCGATCGGTCACGTGCGCCCCCGCCCACCAGGCGCCCAGCAGCACGCCGACGGTCTGCCAGTGCGCGGGCAGCGACACGAGCACCGGCATCCCCGGCTCCAGGTCGACCTCGTCCACCAGCCAGTTCGCCGTCTTGGCCGCCCAGTTGGCGGTGGTGGCGCGGGACAGCTCGATGCGCGCACCCGTGGCGTCGTCGTAGTGCGTGATCAGCGGCTTGGGCGCGCCGGAGGCCAGCAGCGGTCCGAGGAGGGACTGGGTGATGCTCATGCCCGGCAGGCTAGGAGCTGTTGAATTATCACTGTGCTTCGGGGTGCGGGTGGCGGAACCTCAGCGGCCCTCTGGAACCGGGCCACTCCTGATGTATGCCAATACACGGCGTCGCGGCGCCCGGCCCCGGAGAACCGCTGAGAACCCGCGGCGGTGCGGGCTGAGTCCCACACCTGAGACAGCGGCTACCGCCGCATTTCCGAGAAGGACCTAGTTCACGCAGGGAACGTCGCTGTCGGAGGTGATGGGTTGGCGCTGGGCGCTGCCGTCGAGGCGCAGCGCGGGCTTCGGCGCCATGCCCGGGGGACTGGCCGCCAGGCCGGTGAAGAACCGCTGCACCGCGTCCCGGTCGACGGACACGATGCTCTGGCCGCGCTCGTCGCGCGCCCCGGCGCTGAGCACCGGCATCGTCACGAAACTTACCCTGCCCGCGGCGATCTGCTGCATCTGCTGCACGAAACCCAGTGCGTCCCAGGCCTCGTCGAGCTCCACGGTGCGCTGGGTGGCGGCGACCAGGTCGTTGACCATCGCCGGATCGGTGAGCGTGCCGGTCGACAGGACCTTGTTGGCCAGGCCCGCCATGAACACCTGCTGGCGCACGATGCGGTCCAGGTCGCCGCGCGGCAGCCCGTGCCGCTGGCGTACGAACGACAGCGCGTCGCCGCCGGTGACGGTCTGCCTGCCGGCGCTGAAGTCGGCGCCGGAGTCCTTGTCGCTGGTCGCGTTGTTCAAGCACACCTCGACACCGCCGACGGCGTCGGTGAGCTCGTAGAACCCGAGCAGGTTGATCTCGGCGTAGTGGTCGACGCGCATCCCGGTCAGCGTCTGCACGGTCTGCACCAGCGCCCGCTGCCCGGCGACCTTCGCGCGGTGCTCCACCTCGGAGGCGGGCAGGTTCTCGCCCGCCAGCTCGTCGGAGGTGGCCCGCTTGGTCAGCCCGTACACCGAGTTGATCTTGTCGGGGCGGCCGGACGGCGTCTCGGTGTAGGTGTCGCGCGGGATGGACACGGCGGTCGGCGGCGCGCCGCTGTGCGGGATGCGGATGAGCACCAGGCTGTCGGTGTTGAGCCCGCCGGTGGCCTCGGTGCGCAGCCGCTTGAGCACCCGCAGCGGCAGCGGGTTGCCCTGCGCGTCGGTGCGGCTGTCGCTGCCCACCAGCAGCACGTCGGTGGCCCCGTCGTCCGGCGGCGGGGCTTGGGGCACTTCGGTCAGCACCTTCGCGGAGCTGACCTCGCTGAGCCGATCGGTGACGAACCAGCCGACGGCGCTCAGGCCCAGCACGGCGACCGAGGCGAGCGCGATCACGCTGCGCCCGGCGATCCGCGCAGCGGACCGGCGTCGGACGGGTGCGCCGCGGGTGTCGTCCGGGTCGGGGAGCTGCTGCTCCTGGTCCGGTTCGTCCACCAACGCCTCCCCCGAGTTGTGCGCCGGGCTTCACAGTAACCGCCGGAGATGATCTCCGTGGGGCGAGGAGGGGAACCTTTCTCCCACTCGTGACACGACGGCGCCCGCACCGGGAGTCCGGTGCGGGCGCCGCGGGAAGCATCAGGTCAGAACAGCACGCCCTGCGCCGACGGCTGCAGGGTGCCGACCTGGAGTCCCTTGAGCGGGATCTCGGTGACCGGCTCGTTGTTCAGGCCGTTGACCGGCGCGTTGACCGACCCGCTCATGTCCGCCGGAGTGGCGACGAAACCGCTGGTCACGTAGGTGTTCGGGTCGCCCTTGTCGCCCAGGTCGGCGTGCACGCCGGCGAAGGCGGTCCGGCCCGGCTCCAGGGTGATGTCGGCGGGCCCGCCGGGCTTCTCGACGTTGCTGCTGGGCACCTCCTCGATCGGCTCGTCGGCCATGTTGGTGGGCGTCAGGTTCACCCAGCCGCCGAGCTCGCAGGCCTCGTCCGAGGTGTTGGTCATGGTCAGCAGGTACTGGCTCGGGTCGGGCTGCGCCTGCAGCTTGATCTCGAAGTCGGTGGCCGAGCAGTTCGAGGCCGAGACATCGGACGCCGAGGCGCCGTGCGCGGTGACGGCCTGGGTCGCCGCGGCCCCGCCGCACCCGGTGATCAGCAGGGTGCCGCCGAGCAGAGCGGTGGCGGCGCCGATGGTCCGAAGTCGCTTCGACATGAGTGAGTCCTTCCCCCAGGGTTGTGCGTCGCGGGAGCGTTCCTCCCGCCTCTGCCCTGTAAGACGCCTCGGAGCCGAAGTGGTTGCCCGGCGTCCGGAAAGGAATCGCGGAGAGAATCGTCCCCCGCCCGACGTGCGCGAGGGAACCTTCCTGCCACCCGAGAGGAAGGGAGCCTTCCTGCCACCAGGCGAGGGGAATCGATGTGTCACCGGGGAGCAGGGGAACCTTCCTGCCACCGCGGTGACAGGAAGGTTCCCCAGCTCGTCAGTCGATGCAGGGCACGCCGTCGGCGGTGATCGGGTCGTTGCCCGTGTCCGCCTGGGTGCGCAGCGGGGCGGCCTTGTTCAGGCCGTCGAGGCGGAGGGTGGGGGCGCCGGTGAAGTTCTGCTTGCCGGGGCCCTTGTAGTCCTTGCCGATGTAGACCTCGACGCTGCCCGCGCTGAGGTTGGGGCTGACCTCCGTGGCGATGCCACCGCCGAGCGACTCGGCGACCATCTTGCCCGCGTCCTCCTCGCCGTTGGCGTAGTAGACGACCGAGGAGCTGCGGGTCTCGGCGTTGGCGCTGCTGCCCTCCTGGAAGCCCTGGCTGGTCAGCTCCTCCAGCACGTTGGCGGCCAGGCCGCTGATGCCGGAGGCGTTGTAGACGCTGGTGCTGATCTTGGTGGGGGACTTCAGCGTCGCCAGCTTCTGGGCGCGCTGCTGCGGCGGCAGCAGCAGGTCGGCCGCGAACTGCTTGCTCTCGGCGATGTTGAGCGTGACGTCCTCCTGGCCGGACTCGCCGACCAGGTGCACCGGGGCGCTGTAGAACTGCACGTTGCCGCCGGCGACGCCCTGCATCTGCTCGGCGAAGCCGAGGATGTCGTTGGCCAGCGCCGGGTCGAGGGTGACCGACTTGTTGATCGCGTCGATCAGGTCGCTGAGCTTGGCCGGGTTGGCCAGCGTGCCGGAGGACAGGATGCGGCGGGCCAGCGCCGACATGAACACCTGCTGGCGCTTGCCGCGGGAGAGCTCGTTGAGCAGGCCGTGCCGCTGCCGGACGAAGGCGAGCGCGTCGGCGCCCTCGATCGTCTGCACGCCCTTGGCGAAGTCGGCGCCCGAGTAGCTGTCCTTGGTGGCCTCGTTGAGGCAGACCTCGACGCCGCCGACGGCCTTGGTGATCTCGTAGAAGCCGAGCAGGTTCACCTCGGCGTAGTGGTCGATGCTGACGCCGGTGAGCTTCTCGATGGTCTCCAGCAGCGCCTGCTTGCCGGCCAGCCGCGACTTCTCGTCGAGCTCCTTGGGGTCGGTGACCCCGTCGTCCTGGAGCTTTGCGCGCTCGGCGTCCTTGCCGCGGTTCATGGTCTCGGTGAGCTTGTGCTTGCCGTCGCCGAAGCCGCTGTCGACCATCGTGTCCCGGGGGAAGGACATCGCGCTGGCGCTCTTGCCGTCGTTGGGGATGCGCACCAGGATCACCGCGTCGGTGAGGTCGCCGCCCTCCTGGGTGGTGCGCAGCTCCTGCAGGAGCTGCTTGGGCAGCGGGTTGCCCTGGGCGTCGGTGCGGCTGTCGTTGCCGATCAGCAGGATGTCGGTGGCGCCGTCGGGGGCGGAGAAGCCGCCGCCGATGACGTCGGCGGTGCCGGTGCCGCCCGCGCCCGGGCGGAACATGGCCCAGGCGAACCCGGTCACGCACAGGACGATCACCGACAGCAGGGCGATGAGCGTGCGGGCTCCGTTGCGGGTGGCCTTGCGCTGCCAGAAACCGCCTCGGCTCCACACATCGTCAGGCGATATGTCTTCACCGTTTCGAGCGGATTTCCGCGCTGCGGCCTTACTCTGAGCAGCTGCGGGAGCGCTCTTCACGGCACCGGCGGCACCGGCCTTCGCGGCGCTGGGGGCACCGGTGCGGCGGGCGCCCTGCGGCCGTCCGGCGGCTGCGCCGGGACGAGCCGATCCGCCACCCGATCCACGGGGCGGAACACCTCGGCCGGGCCGCCCATCAGGGCTCCCGGGCCGCCTCGGCCGGTCGTCCACGCGATTCCTCCTCGGGGGCTGCGGGGGCGAGCGTTACACCTTCAGGAGTGATGTTGCCCGACTTCCTGATGAAGGCTAACGGTGATCCACTCGAACCATGACGGGTCCCTCGGAATCTGGTGACCTCACTCATATGGGTGAAGTTGCGCTGTGACCGTACGTAACTTGGGAGTCGATTCGAGCGGGCATCGGCGCATGTCAGACTGCCCATCGCGGGCGGTGCGCCTACTGCCCGCGCAGGACGAGGAAGAGGCGGAATGCGGATTCTGGTCACCGGTGGAGCCGGCTTCATCGGCTCGCACTACGTCAGGCAGCTGCTCGGTGGGGCCTACCCCGCCTTCGGCGACGCCGAAGTGGTCGTGCTCGACAAGCTGACCTACGCGGGCAACGAGGCCAACCTGGCCGAGGTCGCCGACGACCCGAGACTGCGGTTCGTGCGCGGCGACATCTGCGATCGAGACCTGCTCGCGGGCCTGATGACCAGCGTCGACGTCGTCGTGCACTTCGCCGCCGAGACCCACGTGGACCGCTCCATCACCGGCTCCGACGCCTTCGTGATGACCAACGTGGTGGGCACCAACGCGCTGCTGCAGGCCGCGCTGGACGCCGGCGTCGGCCGGTTCGTCCACGTCTCCACCGACGAGGTCTACGGGACGATCGATACCGGTTCGTGGCCAGAAGATCATCTTCTCGAGCCGAACTCGCCATATTCCGCCGCCAAAGCCGGTTCCGACCTCCTCGCGCGCGCCTACCAGCGCACCCACGGGCTGCCGGTGTGCATCACGCGGTGCTCGAACAACTACGGCCCGTACCAGTTCCCGGAGAAGGTGCTGCCGCTGTTCATCACCAACCTGATGGACGGGCGCGAGGTTCCCCTCTACGGCGACGGGATGAACGTGCGCGACTGGCTGCACGTCGACGACCACTGCCGCGGCATCCAGCTGGTCGCCGAGTCCGGGACGCCGGGCGAGATCTACAACATCGGCGGCGGCACCGAGCTGACCAACCGCGAGCTCACCGAACGGCTGCTCGCCGAGTTCGGGCTGGACTTCTCGATGGTCGAGCAGGTCGCCGACCGCAAGGGCCACGACCGCCGCTACTCGGTCGACCACACCAAGATCACCGAGCAGCTCGGCTACGCCCCGCAGGTCGACTTCGAGACCGGCCTGCGCGACACCATCGCCTGGTACCGGCAGAACCGGGCCTGGTGGGAACCGCTCAAGCAGCGCGCGGCGGTGACCCGGTGACCCGCCTGGCGGTGCTGGTGCCCGGCGGGAAGGGCCAGGTCGGCTCGGAGCTGTCGGCGATCCTCGCTTCCCGGCGCGGCGCCCTCGTGCACGCACCGGGTTCGGCGGAGCTCGACATCACCGATCGCGAGGAGGTGCGCGACGCCGTCGAGGCCTTCGCCGAAGCCGCACGCGACACCGACCTGCGCCCGGTGGTGATCAACACCGCCGCCTACACCGCCGTCGACGCGGCCGAATCCGACCCCGACGGCGCCCACCAGGTCAACGTCGCGGGCCCGGCCGCGCTGGCCGAAGCCTGCCGCGACAGCGACCTGCCGCTGCTGCACGTCTCCACCGACTACGTCTTCCCCGGCGACGCCGACCGGCCCTACGAGCCCACCGACGACACCGGGCCGCGCACCGTCTACGGCCGCACCAAGCTCGACGGCGAGCAGGCGGTGCTGGACTCCGGTGCGCGCGCCTGGATCGTGCGCACCGCGTGGGTCTACGGCGCGCACGGCGGCAACTTCGTCAAGACGATGGCCCGGCTCGCCGCCCAGCGCGACGAGCTGTCCGTCGTGGACGACCAGATCGGCTCTCCGACCTGGGCCGCCGACCTGGCGGCGGGACTGCTGGAACTGGCCGAACCCGTCGCGACCGGTCTCGGACCGTCGCAGCGGGTGCTGCACTGCACCAACACCGGCAGCACCAGCTGGTTCGAGTTCGCCCGCGCGATCTTCACCGAGCTCGGACTCGACCCGCGGCGGGTGAACCCCTGCACGACCGCGGACTACCCGACCAAGACCCCGCGCCCCGCTTACTCGGTCCTCTCCGGCGACGCCTGGCACGACGCGGGCCTCACCCCGCTCCGTCCCTGGCACGATGCCCTCCACCAAGCCCTCACCACCAACCCCGAGGCCTTCCACCCAGGATGATGCGCAGTTTTCATGAAAACTTCCCCGGTCACCGAAACCTCGGCGGCGACGTCGTGAGTGGGGGAAGTTTTCATGAGAACGTCGCGACGATCCGCAAGAGAACTGCACCCGGAAAGTGCCGTGACCAGGAACTACGTCGGTATCGGGGTTCCTGGTGGGGGTTCAGTCGGTGGGGAGGTTTTCATGAAAACCTCCCCGCTCAGTGGGTGTGGGACTTCGTGGGGGAGGGAAGTTTTCATGAAAACTTCCCCCTTGGTGGTGGTCGGGGTTTCGACTGGAGCGGCGGTTAGGCGAGGGCGTGCAGGTAGGCCTCGCGGGTGCGGGCGGCGCAGCGGTCCCAGGTGAAGGTCTTGGCGTGCCGGCGTCCCGCTTCGGGATCCGGGGGAGCGGTGAGGGCCTGGCGCAGGGCGTCGCGCAGCGCGGCCGGGTCGTCGACCGGGGCGAAGTGCGCGTGGCCGCCCGAAACCTCGCGCAGCGCGGGGACGTCCGAGCAGACCACCGGGACGCCGCAGGCCAGGGCCTCCAGGACCGGGAGGCCGAAGCCCTCGTCGCGGGAGGGCAGCACCAGGGCGCTCGCCCCGGCCACCAGCGACCGCAGCCGCTCCTCGGAGACGTAGCCGGTGCGGATCACGCCGCCGACCTCACCCGCAGCACCCGGACCGGCGATGACCAGCGGCGGGAGATCCGGTGCGAGCGCGGCGCGCAGCACGTCGAGACCCTTGCGCGGTCCGTCCGCGCCCACGAAGAGCAGGTACTCCGGCGGAATCCGGTCGTCGCGGACCGGTGATACCGAGAACCACTCGGGATCCAGGCCCAGCGGCGTCACCGCCAGCTTCTCCGGGGCGACGTCCAAGCGCTCGGCGACCTGATCGGCCACCGCCGCCGTCGGCGTGCACACCACCCGCGCCCGCTGCGCCGAAAGCCGCACCAGCGCGGGCAGATCCGGTTCCGCCAGCGACGGGTCGTCGAGGAACGCCAGGTCGTGGACGGTCACGACGCCCGCGGCGCGCAGCGACGGCGGCAGCACGAAGTTCGTCCCGTGCACCACCTCCACCGGTCCGGACAGGACCTCGACCGGCGGAAAGCGCCCAACGCGCCACAACATCCGCAACGCGCGCGCCGGAACCGGCGGCCCCACCACGCGCGTCCCGGCAGGAGCTTCGCCCCGCAACCGGCGCCAGCCGCGCGCGCTGAACCCGATCAACCGAACGTCCACATCGGACGCCAGCGCGGTCACCAGCGAGGCCGTGTACCGGCCGATCCCGGTGCGCGTGCCCAGCAGCGGCGTGGCGTCGAGCAGGACGCGCAGGTCAGCGGCCACGAAGCCGTTCCCCGGCCAGGCGCCGCAACCGCCCGGTCGCCCGCTTGGCGACCTCCGCCGGGCCACCGGCGTCGAGATATTCCCGCAGCAGCGCCAGATCCCGGCGCACCGACTCCACCCGGCCCGGCTGCGCCGTGCGCACCAGCGGCGCGGACGCGCTGAGCCGGTCGGCGGCCGGGCGCGGATCGCGGCAGAACGCCGTCAGCGGCGCCAGCACCGACTCCCAGGTGAACCGCTCCCGCACCGGTTCGATCCGGCGACGGCACTCGGCGGCGAACTCGGCGTCGTAGAGGACCTTCTCCAGCGCGTCGGCCAGCGCATCCGGGTCCTCGGGCGGCACCACCACGCCGATGCCCTCGGCGCGCACCAGATCCGCGAACGAGTCGCCGTCGGTGGTGATCACCGGCAGCCCCGACCACAGGTAGTCCAGCACCCGAGTGCGGAACGCGAAGGTCGTCTCCACGTGCTCGAAGTGGGTCGTGACACCGCAATCGGCGTCCAGCAGGAAGTTCTGCCGCTCCTGGTAGGGAACCCAGGTCTCGTTGAAGAACACGAACTTGTCGGTCAGGCCCAGCCGCTGGGCCAGCGCCCGCGTCTGCCCGGCCATGCCCATCTCCGGCACGTCCGGGTTCGGGTGCTTCATGCCCAGGAAGAACAACCGCACGTCGCTGCGCCGCTGCGCCAGCCGGTCGACCGCGCGCAGCAGCGTCAGCGGGTCGAACCAGCTGTAGACCCCGCCCGCCCACAGCACGACCTTGTCGTCGGCCGAGATGCCCGGCCGGGTGCCCTTGATCGCGGGAGCGGTGCGCCGCGGCGCCGCCGACGGCAACCCGAACGGCACCACCGACAGCAGCGAGCGCACCGTCGGATCGGAGTCGTAGAGCCCGGGCGTCAACCGGCCCAGCGAGGCGAGGTGACCGAGCCAGAAGTGCCGCTGGCGCTCCGAGGCGCACAGGAAGAAATCGCCCCGCTCCAGCTGCGCGTTGAGCACGTCGGTGACCCCGGCGAGGTCCTTCGCGCGGCGCTCGTCGTCGGTGTCGCGGCCCTGCTCCAGCAGTTCCAGGTGCATCGGGTCGTAGACGTCGCAGACCACGATCTTGGTGGAGTCGACGCGCTTGAGCGCCGGCACCATCTCCAGCACGTGACCCTGCAGCACCACCACGTCGGCCCACTCGACGTGCTCGGCGAGCTCGCGCGGCTTGGCCGCCACCACCTCGAAGTCCGACTCCGGCGGGTCCACCCGCGCGTTGACGCTGACCAGCCGGACGGAGTGCTCGGCGGCGAGCACCTCGGCCATGTGCCAGGCGCGGATCGCCGGGCCCGCCATCCGCTCGCTGACCGCGTCGCCGGTGATCACCACGATCTTGCGGGGCCTGCCGAACACCTCGTCCAGCTCGAAGGCCTCCACCAGCGCGTCGTGCGCCGCCAGGTAGCGGGGCAGCGGGTAGGCGGGCTCCATCGCCTTGCGCATCAGCGGCAGCAGGTCGGTGTCGGTGCGCACCCGCGCCCGCTGCTCCTGCTCCCGCGAGACCTTCAGGGACGGCAGGAGTTCCACGAACTGGTCGATGGCCAGCATCCCGGCCAGCGCGGAGCGGTCGACGGGAACCGGCGCGTCGTCCTCGGTCTCCCCGCGGCGGGTGATCTCCAGCTGCGTCGGGTCGATCTCGCCGCGCGCGGTCGCCCGCCGCACCACCAGCGCCATCGCCGCGGGCAGCGCCCGGGCCAGCGTCTCGTCGGAGACGTTCTTGTACAGCGCCGCCAGCGCGTTGCGCTCCAGCAGGTAGTGCTCGCGCGACGACGACACCTCGGCCATCGAGGCGTGATGGCGGTGGAACGTCAGCGACCTCGGCTCGTAGCGGACCCGCCAGCCGCGCAGGTTCAGCCGCCAGCCCAGGTCCACGTCCTCGTAGAACATGAAGAAGCGCTCGTCGAAGCCCTCCAGCGCGGTGAACAGCTCGGCGCGCACGAACAGCGCCGAGCCGGTGCCGAACAGCACGTCGCGGGCGGCATCGTGCGACCCGTCGTCGAGCTCACCGGCGTGCCGCTTGTAGCCCATGCCGAACCAGGTGAGACCGCCGTCGACGAAGTCGATGCGCTTGCCGTCCCAGTCCAGGACCTTGCTGGCCACGGCGCCGACGGTCGGTTCCGCGCGCAGCACCTCCACCGCGGAGCGCACCCAGCCGCGGTCCGGGCGGGCGTCGTTGTTGAGGAACGCCAGGACCTGCCCGGACGCCTCGGCGGCGGCCAGGTTGCAGCCGCCCGCGAAACCGGTGTTGGTGGCGGACTCGATCAGCCGCACCTCCGGCACCGCCTCGCGGATGCGCCGCGCGGAGTCGTCGCCGGAGGCGTTGTCCACGCACAGCACCTCCAGCTTGTCGGCCGGGTAGTCCAGCTCGTCGCGCACCGCGCGCAGGCAGGTGATGGTGTCGTCGGCGCCGCGGTAGTTGACGACGATCACGGACACGACCGGCAGGGACACGACCGGCGAGGGGACGACGGGCAGGTTCGGTTCGACCACGCCCCAAGCCTGCACCATCGCCCACCCGAGCCGCCCGGGTGTTCGGTCAATTCGGTCGCCGAGCACCGTTCCCGGCCCGGGCGGCCGCGTCACCAGCGGACAGTTCTCCCCAGAACCGCCCGGGCAGGAATCACCCCTTGTCCTCGACGAGCAGCTCCCGGAGCCGCGGCGTGTACAGCGCCGTGATGTCGGTGGCCCCCGCGAACGCGTCGAAGTAGATCGACGTCAACTCCTCGTCCCGCTGGATCGCCCGCAGCAGCGCCATCCGGTGCTCGTTCGGCGGCGTCATCCGCGCCACCGACAGCGTCGCCCCGTACCCCGAGGCCAGGGCCCCGTCCCGCTCGGCGGCGAAGCCCCGCAACGCCGCGTCCAGCCGCGACGGCGAATCCAGCTCGCCGCTGATGTGCCGCGCCAGCGACTCGGCCTGGCCGAACGCGTCGCTGATGCCGCGCGCGGTGATCGAATCCTTGTGGTGTCCCGCATCGCCCACCAGCACCCAACCCGGCCCCGTCGCCTCCCGGAAGAAGTTCTGCTGATCCCCGGAACCGCGCAACCGCTCCACCTGCTCCCCGCCCCGAAGCCGCTCGAACAGCTCGGGCGCGGTGCCGCGAACCCGCTCCAGGTGCGCTCGGCGGGCATCGGCGCGCACCGCGCGGAACCGCGACTGCGGGAAGTAGGTCAGCACCAGCGTCGCGTGCCCGTGCGTCGGCGTCGCCGCCACCCAGCTGCCCGGCGTCTCGTAGATCTCCAGATCGGCCGGCACCCCCGTCCAGTACGAGTAGTACGCGCAGGTCAACCGCTCGTCCCAGGTGGTGAACGCGGCGCCCGCGTGCGCCGCCACCGACGAGCGCATCCCGTCCGCGCCGACCACCAGCGCGGCCCGCTCGGTGAACTCCACGCCCCGGTGCTCGCCGCGCACCCCCACCACCCGGCCGCTTTCATCCCGCAGCAGCCCGGTGACCCGGCACTTCTCCCGCAACTCCGCGCCCGCGGCCACCGCCGCCCGCGCCAGCAGGTCGTCGAGCACGAACCGGCGCGGCGCGAACGCGGCCCGCTGCCCCGCCACACCCCGGCCGCACCCCGCCAGCCGCACGTCCCCGACCTGGTAGCGGAAGTGCCGCAGCGGCGGGCACCCGGTGGCCCGCAACTCCTCCAACAACCCCCAGCGGGCCAGCGCCGCCACCCCCGGCTGGTGGATGACGTGGGTGGAGATCGTGTCGGACGGGAACTCACCCCGATCCAGCAGCAGCACCCGGTGCCCCGCCCGAGCCAGCAGCATCGCGGTCGGCGACCCCGCGCAGCGCGCCCCCACGACGATCGCGTCGAAACCCATCGCTCACCCCTCCAGCTCGATGCGCAACGCCCGGCGGTCCAACTTGCCGTTGGCGTTGAGCGGAAGTCGGTCCAGCACCGTGATCCGGCGCGGCAGCATGTACGGCGGGAGCCGATCGCGCAGACCCGCGTGCAGCACCTCCGGCACGCAGTCACCCCCGACCGCGGCCGCCAGCTCCGGCTCGCCGTCCGTCGGCACCGCCAGCACGATCGCGTCCGCCACCCCCGGCAACGAGCGGAGGGCGGCCTCGATCTCACCCAGCTCGATGCGATGGCCGCGGACCTTCACCTGCTGATCCGTGCGGCCCAGGTGCAGCAGCAACCCGTCCTCCACCGCCACCAGATCCCCGGTCCGGTACCAGCCGCCCGGGACGAAACGTCCCGCGTCGTCGGCCGAGTCGAGGTACCCGGCGAACCTCTGCGGACCCCGCACGCACAGCTCACCCCGCTGCGCGGGCCTGCCACCGGGATCGAGCAGCCGGAACTCCAGCGAGCCGAAGCACTCACCGATCGGCGCCACCCCGTTCGGCGTCACCGGCCACGCCGACTCCTCGGCCGGGAACCGGTACCCGGTGCAGGCCACCGTCAGCTCCGTCGGCCCGTACAGGACCTCGATCTCGGCCTGCGGAGCCGCGCGCTTCCACCCGCGCAGCGCCGCCACCGGCACCGCCTCGCCCCCGAAGATCGCGCACCGCAACGACGGCATCGCCCCCGGCCGCAGCGTGCCGAGCCGCTCCGCGAAGGAGATCAGCGACGGCACCGAGAACCAGTGCGTCAACCCCAGCGCGTTGATCGTCCGCACCGGTGACAGCAGAGCTCCCTCCGCCGGCACCACCAGCGTCCCGCCCTGGCCGAGGGTGACGAACAGATCGTGCACCGACCCGTCGAAGGTCAGGTCGAAGTTCCCGGACACCCGGCTCCCCGGCCCGATCCCGTACCGCTCCGCGACCTCCACCAGGTACGCCTGCACGTTGCCGTGCGAGATCGGCACCGCCTTCGGCGTCCCCGTCGACCCCGACGTGCAGATGACGTAGGCGACGTCCTCCGGCGCCACCGCCACCTCCCGCGCCCGCCCGAAGGGCTCGTTCCTCCCGGCGCGGAGCATGGGAACTTTCCACTCATCCGCAGCCTGGGACTCCTCCGCCAGCAACAGCTCGACCCCGGTCCGGGAGACCAGCTCGCGGATCCGCTCCGGCGGGTGCTGCGGGTTGAGGGGAACCACCGACGCACCGGAGCGCAGCACCGCCAGGTATCCGGCGTAGGCCAGCACCGAGCGGTTCGCCAGCAGACCGACCCGCCGCGGCGCGCCGGTCGCCTGCAGTCGCGCCGCCAGCCGCTCCACGAGCTCGCGCAGCTCCGCGTAGGTGAGGCTGACGCCTTCGACCTCCAGCGCGGGCAGATCGGGGAACCGCTGCGCGGCCCGCTCGAACCAGGTGTGCACGTTCATCGGGACACCTCCGTCAGCTCCCGCGCCCAGCGGCACAGGTCGCGCACGGTGCGCAGCGCCGCCAGTTCTTCGGGGTCGATCTCGCGACCGGTGCGCTGCTGCACCTCCACCATCAGCTGCAACTTCGCCAGCGAGTCGATGCCGATGTCGGCCAGCGTCGAGTCCTGGTCGAACCCGGTGCGCGCGTGCTTGCCCAGCAGCCACTCCGCGGGATCGTCGCCGTCGACCGGTTCGTCACCGGGCCAGTAGCGGCGCGTCCGCCACGGGTAGGTCGGCAGCGGCGCGTGCACCCCGGGCCCGAACAGCCCGTCGCGATCCACCGATTCCGCGCCCAGGAACCGGTCCAGCTCCGGGGTGCTGCCGGTGCGCAGCGCCTCGATCAGCTCCTGGTGCGTCGCACCGATGACCACCGCGCGATGCTCGAAGCGGGTGCGGCGCAGCGCGGCGCTGCGGCACAGGTCCCGCACCGGGAACGCCGCACCCGGCCCGGCCAGGTGCTCCGCGCAGGCGCGGGTCAACTCCGCCAAGGCCTCCGGCGTGCGCGCCGACAGCACCAGCGGCCACCGCGTCCCGTCATCGGCGTCCCGCCGCGCCGGCTCGGCGCTGCGCAGCACCACGTGCGCGTTCAGCGACGACGAGCCCTGCGCCGAAACCCCGGCCACGGCCCGCTCCGGGATGTCGGTGATCTCCTGCGGGATCGACAACCCCTCCCAATCCACGTCGGGACGCGGCAGCTCAGCGTGCAGGCTCGCCGGAACCTGCCTGCGTTCCAAGCACAACGCGGCCTTCATCAACCCGACCAGCCCGCTCGCGGCCTCGGCGTGCCCGAGATTGGACTTCACCGACCCGACCAGCAGCGGCCGCTGCGATGAGCGGAAGGTTCCCATGCACCGGCCCAGCGCCGTGAGCTCCAGCGGGTCCAGCAGCGGCGAACCGGCCCCGTGGGCCTCCACGAAGTCCACCTCGGACGGTGCGATCCGCGCGTCCTCGTACGCCCAGCGGAGCACGTCCAACTGGCCCTCCAGCGACGGGTTGAGCACCGAGGAGCTGCTGCCGCCGTCGTTGCCGACCGCGCTGCCCGCGATCACCGCCCGCACCCGGTCGCCGTCGGCCAGCGCGGCTTCCAGCGGTTTCAGGACGATCACCGCCACCGCGTCGGCGGGAGCGTGGCCGTCGGCGTCGGAACTGCCGAAACGACTGCGACCGTCCGGCGACAGCGCTCCCGCGTGCGACATCATCACGCCCTCGTCGGGTCGCAGCGGCAGGTTCACCCCCGCCACCAGCGCGACCGGCACTTCACCGGACCGCAGGCTCCGCACCGCCTGGTGCACCGCGGTCAACGCCGACGAGCACGCCGTGTCGACCACCGCGCTCGGGCCTCGCAGGTCCAGCACGTGCGACAGGCGAGCCGCCAGCAGTGAGCGAACGTTTCCCAACTGCGTCGCCGTCGCCGAGGGAAGCCCCTGCTGAAGTGCTGTTTCGAGGAAGTCCGCGCGGGAGTTGCCCACGAACACGCCGGTTCGGGTGCCGCGCAGGTGCTCCGGGACGATCCCGGCGTCCTCCAGGGACTCCCACGCGCACATCAGCAGCAGCCGCTGCTGCGGGTCGAGCGCGGTGGCCTCGGCCGCCGACATGCCGAAGAACTCGGCGTCGAAATCGGCGACGCCCTCGACGAATCCGCCACGCGAGGCGGCCGGGCCGCCGGTGGACCGCAGCGCCGCCGCGTCGTAGCGCTCGGCGGGCGTCTCCGAGGTCGCGTCGACACCGGCGCGCAGCAGCTCCCACAACTGGTCGGGGCCGGTCGCACCGGGAAGCCGGCAGGACATTCCCACGATCGCGACCGAACGCTGATGATCTCCACTCGTAGTCATGCCCACGAAGTGTGTGCAGGTCGCTTACAACCCACTTGCACAGCGCTGAACCGAACTCAGCGCCCCGCCCAGGTCTTCCACACCTCGCGTCGGGACACTTTCGCCCGCTTCCCGATCCGCCACCGCGCCCGCAGCGCCGAGGGCAGCAGGAAGGAGACCTTCATCAGCACCCGCAGCCGCACACCGGCCCGCAGGTTCGGCGGGGGATGCGGCAGACGCCGCCACGGCAGCAGCGCCGTGATGGCCGCGAACCGCGCGAGCTCGCGCAGCGCCACCCCCGCCGGTGCGCAGCGCAGCAGGGTGAGCAGGCGGTTCCCCTCGTTCCAGCGGTGGAACAGCACCGAACCGGGCCGGGTGCTGGCCCCGTGCAGGTGCGCGGCCGTCGCCTCGGTGCGCACCACGTCGAAACCGGCCAGCCGCAGCCGCCACGCGGTGTCGGTGTCCTCGTAGTAGCAGAAGAACTCGGCCGGAACACCGCCCGCGTCGCGCAGCACGTCGGTGCGCAGCAGCGCAGCACCACCGCAGAACCCGAACACCGGACCGCGCCCGGTGGCGTCGGCCCCGTGCCCGTCGGAGGTCAGCCGCACCCCGGTCGACTGCACCCCGCCGTCCGGTGTCAGCAGCACGGAGGAGGCCGCCGCGGCGCGGGTGGTGGCAGAAAGGTTCCCTTCCACCACCTCCAGCCAGTCCGGGGAGGGCGCGGCATCGTCGTTGAGCCAGGCCGTGAAGGGCGTGTCCACCCGGGGCAACGCGGCGGCCAGCCCACCCGCGTAACCGAGGTTGCGGGGGAGGCGCAGCACCTCGACCCCGGTGCGCGCGGCGAGCAGGTCGGCGGTGCCGTCGTCGGAGGCGTTGTCCACCACGAGCGTCCGATGTGGACGAGTCTGCGCGGCCAGCGCGTCCAGGCAGGCGTCGATGTGCTCTCGCCCGCGCCACGTGATCACGACGACCGTGGTGCGGACTCCCTCGGATGTCACCCGGGAAACTTAGCGTCACGCGCCTGCGGTGTCCCCGCGCGTGCGAAGCTGAGCACGTGCCCGAGCTGGTTGCCCTCGCCGAACAGCTGCTGGCCCCGGTCCCCGGCGGCACCGGCCGCTACACCCGGGAACTGCTGCGCGCCCTCGCCGCCACCACCCCCGACGGCTGGACGCTGACCAGCGCGATCAGCCGCACCGATGACCCGGCCGAGGCCCGGGTTCCGGGCGTGCGGGGACCGCGCGTGCTGCCGCTGCCGCGTCGAGCGCTCATCGCCGCGTGGGAACGCGGCGTCCCGCTGTGGCCGGGCGGCGACAGCGTGCACGCGATGACACCGCTGGCCCCGCCCCGGCGGCGCGGGCGCGGCCTGGTCGTCACGGTCCACGACACCGTCCCCTGGACCCATCCCGAAACCCTCACCCCGCGCGGAGTCGCCTGGCACCGCCGCATGATCACCCGCGCCGCCCGGCACGCCGACGCCCTGGTGGTGCCCACCCGAGCCGTCGCCGACGACCTCGCAGGTCGAGTTCCGCTCACCACCCCGCCCCGGGTGCTGGCCGAGGGCGTGAGCCCCGACCTGCTCGCCGAACCCGCACCGGTGACGCGCCTCGACCTGCCCGACCGGTACCTGCTGGCCATCGGCACGGTCGAACCCCGCAAGGGCTACCAGCACCTCATCCGCGCCCTCGCCGAACCGAACGCCCCCGACCTGCCGCTGCTGATCGTCGGACGCCCCGGCTGGGGCGACCTCGACCTGCCGGCCCTCGCCGACCAGCACGGCTACCGCGGTCTCCGGGTGCTCACCGACGTCACCGACGCCGAACTCGCCGCAGTGCTGCGCCGCGCGATGGCCCTGGTCGTCCCGAGCCTCGCGGAAGGCTTCGGCCTCCCGCTCCTGGAGGGCATGGCCCTCGGAGTCCCGGTCGTCCACACCGACGCCCCGGCCCTGTCCGAGGTCGCGGGCGGCGCGGGAGTCGAGGTCCCCCGGGCCGACCCACCGGCCCTGGCCACCGCGCTCCGCCGCCTCGCCGACGACCCCGACCACCGCGCCCACCTCGCCGAAACCGGCCAACGCCGAGCCGCGACCTTCACCTGGGAACGAACCGCCCACGAGATCTGGAACCTCCACCGAAACCTCGTCGGTGACTGAAAGGTTCCCTTGCGCACGTCATGAAGGGCGCCGTGCGATCAGGGCCCGGCCGGCGAGAACCCCAGCCGGGGGAACGAGGCTCCCCCGGCTCGGCCGGAATGACAGGAAGGTTCCCTTGCTCACAGCGGGGCCGAAAGCGCCCGCACGTTTTTCCCGTACTGGGCACGGGGGCGGGTGGCTTCGCCGTACTCTCTTCTGGTGCGCAGAGGCGAACCGGCTGTTCTGATCGACGCGACCGCGGTGCCCGCGGACCGCGGCGGCGTCGGACGGTACGTCGATTCCCTGCTCGCCGCCCTCGATTCCGACGGGGCGCGAGTCAGCGTGGCGTGCCAGCCGCGCGACGCCGGGTTGTACGCGACCCTCGCGCCCGGCGCGCGGATCGTTCCCGCCGCCGAAGCCGTGGCGACCCGGACCGCGCGGTTGACGTGGGAGCAGACGACGCTGCCGCTGCTGGTCAAGCGGCTCGGCGTGAACGTGCTGCACTCGCCGCACTACACGACACCGCTGGCCAACCCGGCCGCGACCGTGGTCACCCTGCACGACGCCACCTTCTTCACCAACCGCCGCGTGCACTCACCGGTCAAGGCCCGCTTCTTCCGGGCCTGGACGCGAGGTGCGCTGCGCCGGGCCGAGATCTGCCTGGTGCCCAGCCAGGCCACCGCCGCCGAGCTCGCGCGCACCGTCGGCGCCGACCGCAACCGGATGGCCGTCAGCTACCACGGGGTCGACCCCGACCGGTTCCACCCGCCGACCCCCGAGGAGATCCAGGTCGTCCGCGACCGCCTCGGCCTCTTCGACCAGCCCTACGTCGCGTTCCTCGGAGCGCTGGAACCGCGCAAGAACGTCCCCGCGCTCATCCGCGGTTTCACCCAGGCATGCCGGGGAAGGCGCGCTGATGCTCCTGCGCTGGTCCTCGCCGGTCAGCCCGGCTGGGACACGCAGGTGGAGCGGGCGCTGGAGTCGGTGCCGCACCGGATCCGGGTGATCAGGGCCGGATACCTGCCGTTCGGCCAGCTCGCCGGATTCCTCGGCGGGGCGCGGCTCGTCGCCTACCCGAGCCTCGGCGAGGGGTTCGGGCTGCCCGTGCTGGAGGCGATGGCCTGCGGCGCACCGGTGCTGACCACCCGTCGGCTGAGCCTGCCCGAGGTCGGCGGTGACGCCGTCGCCTACTGCGGCGTGCGCCCCACCGACATCGCCGCAGGGCTGCGGGAACTCCTCGACGACCCGGCCCGCCGCGCCGCGCTCGCCAACGCCGCTCAGCTGCGGGCCAAGGAGTTCACCTGGGAAGCCTGCGCGACCCGGCACCGCGAGGCCTACGCCCGGGCCCACCACGCCCGCACCCGCTGACCTCACGGCGACCGCGTTGCAGCAGAATGTGACGGCGTGACCAACGCGCGCACCTACGGCGATCAGCTCGCCGTCGTCACCGTGACCTATTCGCCCGGCGAGACGCTGCAGCGCTTCATCGACACCCTCGACAAGGCCACGCAGCGGCCGGTCCGGGTGATCCTCGCCGACAACGGTTCGCAGGACGGTGCGCCGCAGCGGGCGGCGGAGCAGCACGACCACGTCGACTTCGTGCCCACCGGCGGCAACCTCGGATACGGCGGCGGCGCCAACCGCGGAGTCGCTTCGCTCGGGTCCGAGTACGGCTGGATCGTCATCGCCAACCCCGACCTGGAGTGGGGCTCGGGCAGTCTCGACGAGCTGATCGCGGCGGCCGGGCGCTGGCCGCGCGGCGGCGCGTTCGGCCCGCTGATCACCGAGCCGACCGGTGAGGTCTACCCGTCCGCGCGGCTGCTGCCGTCGATCGGACGCGGTGTCGGGCACGCGCTGTTCGTCAAGATCTGGCCCGGTAACCCCTGGTCGCGCGCCTACCGGCAGTCCGAGACCGGGCGCAGCGAGCGCACCGCCGGATGGCTGTCGGGTTCGTGCCTGCTGATGCGCCGCGAGGCCTTCGACTCCATCGACGGTTTCGACCCGCGCTATTTCATGTACTTCGAGGACGTCGACCTCGGCGACCGGCTGGGCCGCGCCGGCTGGCTCAACGTCTACGTGCCCAGCGCCGAGATCATGCACATCGGCGGCGCCTCCACGTCGAAGGCCTCCAAGCGGATGCTCGCCGAGCACCACCGCTCCGCCTACCGCTACCTCGCCGACCGCTACCGGGGCCTGAAGTGGGCGCCGCTGCGCCTCGCCCTCAAACTCGGCCTCGCAGCGCGCGCCAAGATCCAGGCCCGCTGATGCGGCGGAGCCGCATTCCCTTCCACCACCCGAGCAACCCGCACCGGCGCGGATTCTGAGCGCTTTCGTGGCGAGTGCGCCGGGACGCCTCGTATATCGAATGCTCGAGGAGCGGTGCACGGAGTCCACGGAGGCGCTCGGGTTCCGCCACCCGCACCGCTGAGCAAGGTGAGCGGGGAGACTTCTCGGATCAGTACTGCTGCGGGTACTGCTGCAGGGGCTGCGATCCCAGCGGTCCGAACTCGTTCGGATTGCGCTGCGCCTGGTAGGGATTGGGCGGCAGGGCCTGCTGCGGTTGCCCGTAGTCCTCGGTCGGCCACCCGGTGTGCGGGTCGGCGGTGGGGAACTGGGGCTGCTGCTGGTTCGGGGCGGGCATCTGCTGACCCGCCGCCGGCAGCATGGTGGTGTCCGTGTCGCTGTCGACCGCGCTGTTGACGATGTCGCGCGGGATCCGCACGGTGTTCGCCGCATCCATCGGCGACGTGGCGTTGTCCGGTGTGACGACGAACGCGCCGCGTGCCCGCGCGCGAGCAAGTGCTTCGTCGGCTCGGAGGCGCGGGTCCATGTGGATGCCCTCTCAGTCGTTCGCAGTCGGTGGTGCCATACCCGGGAAAAATCCGGGTGTGGTGTTGAACCGGGCACGGCCATCGGGCACGGGCCCAGTGTCATTATGCCGGTGCCACTGCCAGAGTATTCCCCCCAATGGGTTTTCGTCATCGATCTAGGTCAGGTAGAGGAGGACGACGCCGATGTCCGCGGATGCGCAGACCCCGGCCGAACCGCGCCCGAAGGCGGAAGCGGTCGTGCTGGTGGGCGGTCGGGGGGTCCGGCTCCGGCCTCTGACCCTGTCGGCACCGAAACCGATGTTGCCGACCGCCGGGGTGCCGTTCCTGGCGCACCTGCTCTCGCGCATCCGCGCCCTCGGCATCGAGCACGTGGTGCTCGGCACCTCCTACAAGGCGGAGGTCTTCGAGGAGCACTTCGGTGACGGTTCCGATCTCGGTCTGCGCATCGAGTACGTGGTGGAGTCCGAACCGCTGGACACCGCGGGCGCGATCCGCAACGTCGCCGACCGGCTCAGCGCCGACGACGTTCTGGTGTTCAACGGCGACATCCTCTCCGGCGTCGACCTCGGCGAACTCCTCGACACCCACCGCGAGACCTCCGCCGACGTCACCCTGCACCTGGTGAAGGTCGACGATCCGCGCCGCTTCGGCTGCGTGCCCACCGACGGCGACGGGAGGGTCACCGACTTCCTGGAGAAGACCGACGACCCGCCGGTCGACCAGATCAACGCGGGTTGCTACGTGTTCCGGAGAGAGGTGATCGAAAGGATCCCCTCCGGTCGTCCCGTCTCCGTCGAGCGAGAGACGTTCCCGGGACTGCTGGCCGAGGGCGCGCGCGTGCAGGGCTACATCGACGCGTCGTACTGGCTGGACATGGGAACTCCCGCCGCGTTCGTGCGCGGCAGCGCGGACCTGGTCCAGGGCAACGCGCCCTCCGCCGCGCTGCCCGGCCCCACCGGGCGGGCCCTGGTTCTCGGCGGCGCGACGGTCGCCGATGACGCGGTGGTCGACGGCGGCAGCACCGTGGGCGCGCAGTGCGAGATAGGTTCCCATGCTCAGGTCAGCGGCTCGGTGCTCTTCGAGGGCGTGACGGTCGAGCCCGGCGCGGTCGTGGAGCGCAGCGTGGTGGGGACCGGGGCCCGGATCGGGGCCGGGGCGGTGCTGCGGGACGCCGTGGTCGGTGACGCCGCGCTCATCGGGGCCGGGTGCGAGCTGGTGGACGGGATCCGGATCTGGCCCGGCGTCGAGCTGCCGCCGAACGGAGTACGGTTCTCGGCGGATTGAGCAGCATGAGCGAACCCCTCACCCGTGACTGGCACCACGACTACCCGCTCGACCTGGTCCGGGTCCTCGCGCCGCTGCGACGCGGCAGCGGCGACCCGACGACCCGCGTCGAGCCGGACGCGCTGTGGTGGGCCAGCACCACCTCCCTCGGCCCGGCGACCCTGCGGCTGCGTCGGGCGAGCGGGGGAACCGTTCGCGCATCCGCCTGGGGGCCGGGAGCCGAAGCGGTGCTGGAGGGGGTGCCCGACCTGCTCGGCGCCTCCGACGACGCCAGCGGCTTCGAACCCGCCCACGACGTGGTCACGCGCGGGGTGAAGGCCGCGAACGGCCTGCGGCTGTGCGCGTCGGGCCGGGTGTGGGACGTGCTCGTCGCCGCGATCCTGGAGCAGAAGGTCACCAACCGGGAGGCCTGGCGCTCGTGGCGGGAGCTGTGCCGCCGCTTCGGCCATCCCGCGCCGGGGCCGGTGGAGGAGCTGTGGACGGTGCCCGACCCGCAGCAGGTCCGGCAGATCCGCGACTGGGAGTGGCACCGCGCCGGCATCGACGGGGCACGCCGCCGCACCCTGCTCGCGGCGGCCTCGTCGGCGCGCAGCCTGGAGAAGGCGGTCGTCCTGCGCGGCGAGGAGGGGCGGAACCTGCTGCGGAAGATCCCCGGCATCGGCCCGTGGACGGCGGCCGAGGTCGCGCAGCGCGCCTGGGGCGATCCCGACGCGGTCAGCGTCGGCGACTTCCACCTGCCCACGATCGTCGGCACCGCCCTGGTCGGCCACCCCCTCGACGACGAGGGGATGCTCGACGCGCTCAGCCCCTACGAGGGCCACCGCCACCGCGCGGTCCGCTACCTCGCCGCAGCAGGGGTCAACCGCCCCCGCCACGGCCCGCGCCTCCCAGCCCGCGACTACCGCGCGTTCTAGCCATGACTGCATTGTGACTGTAGAATGCAGTCATGGCTGTTCTGACGATCCGCAACGTTCCCGAAGAGGCAAGAGACCTGCTGGCCCGGGCCGCAAAGCGAAGCGGTCAGTCCTTGCAGGCGTACCTGCTGGCCGTGCTGGAGCGCGAAGCGCGGTTCTCGCGGAACGCCGAACTGGCGGACATGGAACCGGTCGGTGGTGGTTTGCTGAGCATGGACGAGATCGTCGACGCGGTTCGCGCCGCTCGTGGTGAGGGTCCAGGTGGCGATGGGCGGGCGGGTGTCGCGTGATCGTCGTCGACACCTCCACCCTGGTCTCGTTCTTCCTCGGAGCGAACCACAGCGGTCCTCAAGTCCGGAAACTTCTCGGGACGCACACCAGCTGGGCGGCGCCACCGCATCAACCGGTCGAAATGCTCAGCGTGCTTCGAGGGCTGGTCGCGGGCGGGAAGATCTCCGCGACGCACGCCGAAGACGTTCTGGACAGGTGGGCGGCGACGTTCATCCAGGAGCTCCCGTTCACCGCGGCAGCCAGGGGGAGGGTGTGGGAATTGCGCCACAACCTCTCCTCCTACGACGCCGCCTACGTCGCCGTCGCCGAGTTGAACGAACTTCCTCTCGTCACAGGCGACAAGCGGCTCGCCGCAGCCCCGGGCGTTCGATGCGAACTGCGGTTGGTGCAGTGAGGAAGACGGAACCCGACCCGATGATCACCACGTCGCTGCGACTGCCGGAGTCGTTGCTGGATCAGGTCCGCGACCGGGCTGCGGCCGAGGACGTGAAGACGACGGCCTGGATCCGGGGACTGATCGAGTCCGAGCTCGCGCGCACCGAGCCGAACGGCGTCGAAGCGCGGCTGAAGCGCCTCGAAGACGCCGTCTTCAACCGGTCAGCCTGAGGAGGCCGCGGTGAGCAGCGGGCCCAGGTCGGTGTTCTCCGGCGGGGTCGTCAGGGGCCACCAGCGCAGGTCGAGGGACTCGTCGCTGCGGGTGGGTTCGGCGCCGGCCGGGGCGCGGACGACGTAGCGCACGTCGAAGTGGCGGGTGGGCTTGCCCAGCGAGCAGGTGATCGGGTGGACGTCGAGGTGCACCGGCTCCGGATCCACCACCAGGTCCGTCATCCCGGACTCCTCGGTCGCCTCGCGCAGCGCGGCACCCGCGAGGGTGTCGTCCTCGGGTTCGCAGTGCCCGCCCAGCTGCAGCCACCGGCCGACCCGCGGGTGCAGGGTCAGCAGCACGTTGTCGCCCGCCGAGTCCAGCAGCACCGCCGAAGCCGTGACGTGGCCGGGTTCGCAAGCGCGCAGGCAGGCGTCGTCGCGGGCGTCGAGCAGCGTGAGGAACGCCTGGCGCAGCGCCTCCTGCTGCGGATCGGCCGGGCGCCAGCCGCCCAGCACCCGGGTCGCGTCGGCGTGCGGTCCGCTCACAGCTCCACCAATCCGTCGTCGAGGTCGCGCGGGGGTCGCGGGCCTTCGGCCGGGGTGGCCGGGTGGCCGACGGCGACCGCGCCGAGAGGTTCCCAGTTCACCGGCAGGTCCAGGGCCGAGCGGACCACGTCCGGGCAGAACAGCGTCGAGGACACCCAGCACGAGCCGAGTTCCTCGGCGGCCAGCGACACCAGCAGTCCCTGCACCGCGGCGCCCCCGGCGACGGTGAACATCTGCCGCTCGGCGTCCGAACGGGCCGCGTCCGGGTAGTCGTGGGCGCCGTCGCGCACCAGGAACGGCAGCACCACCTCGGGGGCGGCGTAGAGCAGGTTGCCGCGGGTGACGCGGCGCTGCGCGGCCTGCTCGGACAGGCCGTCGGCGCGCAGGTCCTCCAGCCACGCCGTGCGCATCGCGTCGAGCAGCTTGATCCGCAGCGCGCGGTCGCGCAGCCACACGAACCGCACCGGGCGCGTGTGGTGCGGGGCCGGTGCGGTCAGCGCCGCGCCGACCGCGCGGCGCACCGCGTCCTCGTCCACCGGGATGTCGGCGAACTCGCGCACCGACCGGCGCACCAGCACCGCCTCCCGGCGGCCCTGCGCGACCGCCTCCGCGGTTCCGAGGTGGAACAGGTCCTCCTCGACCGGCCGGGCCAGGTCCCGCGCCGTCGACGAATCGTCCACAGTGGTCATACCGCGCAGCACGGCGACCGGGACGCCGCCGAGCTTGCCCTTGACCAGGTCCGCGGCCGCGGCGATCTCGTCGGCGATCGCGACCTCGGTGACCGCGAGCTCGTTGCCCTGCGAGTCCGTGCTGCCGGCGTAGCGGTGCAGCACCGCGAGACCGGCCGAGCCGATGGCCGCGTCGGTCTGGCCGACCCGCCAAGCCCGGCCCATCGTGTCGGTCACCACCACGGCGACCCGCACGCCCAGCCGCTCGGCGATGCCGTCCCGCAACCGCCGCGCGGACGCGTCCGGGTCCTCCGGCAGCAGTGCGATCTGGTCCTGCGCGACGTTCGAGGCGTCCACCCCGGACGCCGCCTGCACGATGCCGAGCTTGTTCTGCGTGATCAGCGTCCGGCCCTTGCGGGCCAGCACCGAGATCGCCTCCGAGAGCACCAGCTCCCGGCGCAGCGCGTCCCGCTGCTCGGGGTCCTCTGGCGCGGTGACCATCCGGCCCTCGGCCTTGGACACGATCTTGCTGGTCACCACCAGCACGTCACCATCGCTCAACCACGGTGCGGCCGCCGCGATCGACGCCGCCAGGTCGTCCCCCTCGACGAACTCCGGCAACCCCGGCACCGCGAACAGCTGCAGACCCGCAGCGGCGGCGTGGTCCCTCATCGCTCCGCTCCAGCCCGCGGGACACCCGCACCCGGTCGGCGATCACGAGCGCGGGCGAGCCGAGTGCCGCTCATGACGCCTCCGAGCCCAGGTCGAACGCCGCCCGCGCCATCGCCGCGGTGGCGTCCACATCGGACATCAGCAGCGGCACCGAGCGCACCTCCACACCGGGCACCTCGGCGGTCTCGTCGCTGTGCACCAGCCAGCCGTCGAGGATCCCCTCGGCGTCGCCGCGCGCGCCGTAGTGGCGGCCGACGGCCTCCGCGGAGGTCTCCACGCCGATCGCGCTCAGGCACGCGTCGGCCATCCCGCGCAGCGGCTTGTCGCCGATGATCGGCGACAAGCCGACCACGGCGGCCTCCGTCTCCCGCAGCGCCGAGCGGAAACCGGGCACCGCCAGCAGCGTTCCGATGCTCACCACCGGGTTCGACGGGGCCAGCAGCACCACGTCGGCCTGCGCGATCGCGTCCAGCACCTCGGGGGTCGGCTTCGCCTCGTCGGCGCCGACCGGCACGATCGCGCGCGCCTTCGGCTCGGCGCGGTAGCGCACCCACCACTCCTGGAAGTGCACCGCGCGGCTCTCGCCGGACTCCGGGTCGTCGATCGCCACGTGCGTCTCGACGCGGTCGTCGGTCACCGGCAGCAGCCGCACCCCCGGCCGCCAGCGGTCGCACAGCGCCTCGGTCACCGCCGACAGCGAGTAACCCGCCCGCAGCATCCGGGACCGCACCAGGTGGGTGGCGATGTCGCGGTCGCCCAGGCCGAACCAGGTCGGCTCGGCGCCGTAGGCCGCGAGCTCCTCCTTGACCGACCAGGTCTCGTCGACCCGGCCCCAGCCCTTCTCGGTGTCGATGCCGTCGGCGAGCGTGTACATGCAGGTGTCGAGGTCCGGGCAGACCCGCAACCCGTGCATCCACACGTCGTCGCCCACGTTGACCACCGCGGTGACCTCGTGCTCGGAACTCTCCGCCTCGCCGATCGCGGGCAGCCCGAGCGCTCTCTTGACCCCGAGCAGGAAACGGGCGCCACCGACGCCGCCGACCAGAACTACGACCTTCACACCACCGATCCTCGCACGCCCGCACGACGCGGCAGGTGTGAACCCGGACGCTCCCGGTCAGCGGACTCAGATGCCGCCGAAGACGCTCCGGAACAGGCTCTGGCCCAGCGAGGTCATCGCCGAGTCGCCGCCGACCAGGTCGAACACGAAGTAGGCGAGCTCGAAGAACCACCGGCCCACCATCGGCACGCCGATCAGCAGCACGAACAGCACCAGCGGCGCCCACGGGCGGGCCCTCTCGCCGAACCGGCGCGCGGGCGCGGACAACCACGGCTCGATCGCGCCGTACCCGTCGAGGCCGGGCACCGGCAGGATGTTCAGCACGAACGCGATCACCTGCAGGAACGCCAAGTACGACAGTCCCGCCGTGAGCCCGAGCGGCATCGGGACCAGCGCGACGACCGTCGTCAGGACCAGCCCCAGCACCAGGTTCGTCAGCGGTCCCGCGAGCGAGACCATCGACTCCACGCGACGTCCCCGCAGCGCCCCGTGGTTGATCCACACCGCGCCGCCGGGCAGCGGGATGCCGCCGATCGCCACGAAGATCAGCGGCAGGATGATGCTCAGCACTGGATCGGTGTAGCGGCGCGGGTCCAGCGTCAGGTAGCCCTTCGAGCGCACCGACCAGTCACCGCCCCGGTAGGCCGTCGCCGCGTGCCCGAACTCGTGCAGGCACAGCGACGCCGCCCAGCCGCCCAGGACCAGCAGGATGATCCCACCGGTCAGGGCCGCGGTGTTGGTGAGCGTCGTCAGCACGCCGCCGAGAGCGGTGACCGCGACGATGCCGAGGAACAGCGGGCTGACCCGCACGGCGGAGGTAGTCACGACCCAAGTCTCCACGACTCGCCGCTGGCGTGTTGATCGGATTCAGCGCGCGCTGATCGTCGGCGGGTGATATTAATGATCTTGGCGCAGCGCGATGCGCCGGACGGAGCACAGGACCTGTGCCGAACGCGCTGGACCGATTGGCGCTGCCGGACCTGGGAATCCGAAGATCCGGATATCCCCCTACGGATGGTCTCGGCTTGACCGCAAGGAGCTACACGGGTGTAATCACAGCAGTGTCATTCGCTGCTGAAATCGAACGCCTCGCTGCGGCAGGTGGTCGCGGCGGCGGTCGGTCGGGTGCGGGAGAACCCGGCCGGGCACGAGGTCGACCGGCACTTCGTCGGCAGTGAGAGGGCGACGGGGTGAGCGGTCGGCGACGGCACCGCCGTCGATGCGTCCGGTCCCGATGGCGGGACCGGAAACCTGCGAGCAGGAGTGCGTCCTGTTCCGGTCCTGGGGAGGGCCGGTGGGATAACGGGGAGAAATCGGGGGAGTCATGTGGGAATCAGGAGATAGCCGTCTCGTGGAGCGCGGGGATGCCACCGCCACCGCCACGGTCGCGGAGTTCGACGCGCTCGCCGAGCTCTTCGAGATGGAAGAGGAACAGGAGTGGCAGGAGCGCGCGCTGTGCGCGCAAACCGATCCGGAGGCCTTCTTCCCGGAGAAGGGCGGATCCACGCGCGAGGCCAAGCGCATCTGCTCCGGCTGCGAAGTCCGTTCGGAATGCCTGGAATACGCGCTGCAGCACGACGAGCGCTTCGGCATCTGGGGCGGGCTCTCGGA
Organism: Saccharopolyspora ipomoeae; assembly: GCF_029952525.1. GTDB lineage: Bacteria > Actinomycetota > Actinomycetes > Mycobacteriales > Pseudonocardiaceae > Saccharopolyspora > Saccharopolyspora ipomoeae. The sequence continues at coordinate 10,429 of NZ_JASAOF010000025.1, read as the reverse complement.
ACGCGAACGCCGCAAGCTCAAGCGCCGCGCGGTCTGACGGATTTCTTGCGCGGCGGTGCGAGCAGCGGAACCTCAGCGCTCCGCTGACTCCGGGCGCCGCTCCCGGTGCGCGCCATCGCGGCGTCCTCGGTCCCGAACAGGGATCAGGACATCGCACCCCCACCGCCGGTTCCCTCGCGTGCATTACCGTTCGGGCCGTAGGGGTTCGGACGAGCGGGAGGACCAGCGCGGGTGGACGAGCCGTCGAAGTCGCGGTTGCGGGGCTTGAAATCGCTGCACCGCAACGCCTTTCAGCGAAGCGGTCGGGCCGGTCAGCCGACACCGGCGCCACGCGAGTCCGCGCCGCCCGGGTCCGCGACACCCGAACCCGGGGACGCGCCGGAACCGCGCGCAGCCTCGCTCGGCTCGCGGGCCGCGGCCGCGCTGCGCTCACCGGGGACCGCGATGGTCGCCGTGCTGGTCGTTTTCGCGCTCGTGACCGCGCTCGTCACCGGTCGTCTCGGTGGGGCGCTGGCCGGCGGTCGGCTGCTGCCGACTGCGGATCTGGCCACCACCTGGGGTGACTACCTCAACGCCTGGCACGCCGTCGGCGGTGGGACCGGGGCGCCCGCGTCGCCGTCGCTGGCCGTGCTGGCGCTGCTCGGGTCCGTCCTGGGTGGACCGTCGGTGGTGGTCTCGGCGCTGCTGCTGTTCGGCGTCCCGCTCGCCGGGCTCAGCGCCTACCTCGCCACCCGCTCCCTGGCGACACCGCTGCGCCGCGCCCTGGTCGCCGGCGCCTACGCGCTGCTGCCCGCCGCCGCGATCTCCGCGGGCGAGGGGCGGCTCGACGTCGTCGTCGCGCACGTCCTCGTCCCGCCGCTGCTGGCCGGGATCGCCGCGGTCATCCGCCGCTCCGACGGTCAGTGGCTCGGCACCGCCTGCCTCACCGCGCTCGGTCTCGCCGTCCTCGGCTCCTTCGCTCCGCTGGTGCACCTGTCGCTGATCGCGCTCGCGCTGCTCGCCCACGTCCTCGTCCCCGGCAACGGGCTGCGCGGACGCCGCCGGGCCGCCGGGCTGGTCGCGCTCGTCCTGCTGCCGGTCGCGTGCCTGCTGCCGTGGCCCTCGGTGGTGCTCGGGAACCCCGAGATCCTGGTGCACGGCCTCGGCGCCCGAGTCGTCGAGCGGCCCACGTCCGTGCTGATGGCGGTGCTCAGCCCGGACGCCTCGCTCGCCGGGGTCCTCGGCGCGCTGCTGGTGCTGGCCGCGATCCTCGCGCTGGCGGTCTGCTTCGACGTCCGGATGCTCGCCGGCATCGGCGTCGCGCTGCTCGGCTGGCTGGTGGCGATCGTCGTCGGCACCGTGTCCGCCGAACCGCTCACCGGGGGCGTCACGAGCCCCGGCTGGACCGGCGGACCGCTGGTGCTGGTCGCCGCGGGCTGCGCCTGGATCGTGCTGGTCGCCGAGGTCCCCCGGTTGAGCTGGAAGATCACCGCGCCGGTGCTGGCCGCGGGTCTGCTGGTGCTGGGCGCGGGCTCGGCGATCGGCACCGCCTCCGGCCCGCTGCGGATCCACCAGGCCGCGCCCGAGACCGGAACCCGGCTGGTGCTGGAGCCCGGACCGCAACCCGCCCGCCTGATCACCGGCGACGGCCCGCGCTTCGGCGACGACGACCTCGCCCCGGCGGGCACCGCCGCCGACTGGCTGGGCCAGGTCGACGAGGACCTGCTCAGCGACGACAGCGCGCGGGTGCGCCGGGCGCTGGCCGCGGTCGCGGCCAGGGGCGCCGAGCACGTGATCGTCCCGGCCGACTCGCGGCTGCCCGAGCTCGCCCACGACATGGTCGTCGACGACGGCGCGCTCACCGGACCCACCCGCGAGCTGCGGCTGCTGATCCCGGCGACGCCGGTCAAGCTCGTCGGCCCCGACCTCGCCCGGCAGGCCCAGACCGAACCCGGCCCGGCGCCCGAGGCTCGCCCGCTGCCGGTCGACGCCCAGCTGCCCTCGTTCACCGTGCGGATCTCCGAGGGCGGCACCGGGCGCGCGCTGGTGCTCGGCGCGGAGAACGAGCCCGGCTGGTACGCCGCGGTCAACGGCAAGCGCCTCCCGCTGGCCACCGCCTGGGGCCACCAGGTCGCGGTGCCGCTGCCCGAGCAGGCCGCGGAGGTCCAGGTCGGCTACACCGAGCTGCCCCGCACCACGCTGCTGGTGGTGCAGGCCGCGGTCGTCCTGTTCACGATCATCGCCGCCATCCCGGGCCGCCGACGCCGAGCGCTCACCGGCCTTCGGTAGGGCCCCGACCGTCAGGTAAGCACCGAAGGTGCTTTCTCCTCCACCACCCCGGCAACCGGCACCGGCGCTCAGGTTCCGCTACCCGCACCGCTACGCAAAGCAAGTGCTCAGCAGCTCTTACTGGCCTTCGATGACGTCGGGGTCCAGGCCGAGGTAGGTGGCGACCTGCTCGACGAGGACGTCGTGGAGCAGGTCTGCCATGTCCGTGCCGTCGCGGGCGCGGGCCTCCAGCGGCCTGCGGTAGAGCACGATGCGCGCGCGGGTGGGCAGGCCGCGCCTGTCCACCCCGGCCGGGACGAGCCGGGCCAGCGGGACGTTGGCGTCGACCACGACGTCGTCGTCCCAGGCCACCTTCTCCGGAGCCGTGTCGCTGATCTCCGGCACCTCGTCGACGGCGACGTCGAGCTGGGTCAGTTCGGCGTGCCAGCGCTGCTCGATCGGTTCCAGCGCCTCCAGCACCAGCGCGTCGAAGCGTTGCGAGCGGCTGCGCGAGACCGGGACCGACGAGGGGTACAGCGGTCCGCGCAGGCCACGACCGCGCCGATCCCGCCGGAAGCGGGTTCGACGCCGAGATCCACGTGCGGTCACCACGGGCTGAGGGTACGCCCTCGGCGTGCCCGGCCGGGACAGCCGCCGCGGGGATTTCAGGTGGTGATCGAGTGCATCTGTTCGCCGGAAGCGGACACCCGATCGAGTCGGCTGGAGGCAGGGTGGAAACTGGTGTTCGGCGTGGCTCGTGAAAGAGATTCCGCGTGCCTGCGCCGCGAGGTGGACAGGAGGCGCTATCGTGCGTGTCGTGCGGAGCGTGAGGCGGTGCTCGCGGACCGGGTGTGTCAACCCGGCCGTCGCCACGCTCACTTATGCCTATGCGGACTCGACCGCGGTCGTGGGCCCGCTCGCCACCTACGCCGAACCGCACAGCTACGACCTGTGCGAGGCGCACGCGCTGCGCCTGACCGTCCCCAACGGCTGGGAGGTCGTCCGGCACGAAGGCGAGTTCGCGCCGCCGACCCCGTCGGACGACGACCTGACCGCGCTCGCCGAGGCGGTGCGCGAAGCGGGCAGACCGGACAGGCCGGTGGAGCCGCAGGTCAGCGCTCCGGGGCCCGGTCGTCGAGGGCATCTGCGGGCGCTGCCCGACCCGGTCGACGAGTGAACAGATCGTGACGAACAGCTCTGGTCAAACCGGATGCTGCCACCGACCCGCCGATCGCCGGTAGGCTGCCAACCACGTTGGTCGGGAACGGGGAGGATGCAGCGTGCGGGACCTGTCGGGGATCGTCAAGGCTTACGACATCCGCGGGGTGGTCGGCGACGGTTTGGACGCCGACGTGGTGCGGGAGATCGGAGCGGCGTTCACCAGACTGGTCGGTGGGCCGGCCGTGGTGATCGGTCACGACATGCGCGACTCCTCGCCGGGGCTGGCGCAGGCGTTCGCCGAGGGCGTCACCGGTCAGGGCGTCGACGTCATCAACATCGGGCTGGCCAGCACCGACATGCTCTACTTCGCCTCCGGCAAGCTGGAGCTGCCGGGAGCGATGTTCACCGCCAGCCACAACCCCGCCAAGTACAACGGCATCAAGCTCTGCCGCGCCGGTGCCGCGCCGGTCGGGCAGGACAGCGGCCTGTCGGAGATCCAGGAGCTCGTCGCCCACGGCGTGCCCGAGTTCCTCGGCGCGAAGGGCTCGACCACCGAGCGCGACATGGTCGCCGACTACTCGGCCTACTTGCTCGACCTGGTCCAGCTGCGCGACATCCGCCCGCTCAAGATCGTCGTCGACGCGGGCAACGGCATGGGCGGGCACACCGTGCCCACCGTGTTCGCCGACCTGCCGGTCGAACTCGTGCCGATGTACTTCGAGCTCGACGGCTCGTTCCCGAACCACGAGGCCAACCCGCTGGACCCGGCCAACATCGTCGACCTGCAGGCCAAGGTCCGCGAGGTCGGCGCCGACGCGGGCCTGGCCTTCGACGGCGACGCCGACCGCTGCTTCGTCGTCGACGAGCGCGCCGAGCCGGTCACCCCCAGCGCGATCACCGCGCTGGTCGCCTCCCGCGAGCTGGCCAAGGAACCCGGCGGGACGATCATCCACAACCTGATCACCTCCAAGGTCGTGCCCGAGATCGTCACCGAGCTCGGCGGCAAGCCCGTGCGCACCCGCGTCGGTCACTCGTTCATCAAGCAGACGATGGCCGAGACCGGGGCGATCTTCGGCGGGGAGCACTCCGCGCACTACTACTTCCGCGACTTCTGGCGCGCCGACTCCGGGATGCTGGCCGCGCTGCACGTGCTGGCCGCCCTCGGCGAGCAGGACAAGCCGCTGTCCGAGCTCATGGCCGACTACTCCCGCTACGCCGCCAGCGGTGAGATCAACTCCACCGTCGACGACCAGCAGGGCCGGATGCGGGCCGTCGCCGAGACCTTCGGTGACCGGAATGGCGCTTCTGTCGACGAGCTCGACGGGCTTACCGTGGAGCTGTCGGACGGATCGTGGTTCAACCTGCGCCCGTCCAACACCGAACCGCTGCTCCGGCTCAACGTCGAGGCGAGGGACACTGAGGCCATGACCGCGCTGCGCGACGAGGTGCTCGCGGTCATCCGCGGATGACCGCCGGTCCTGACACGAGTGACACTCGCCGAAGCGCGCGAGTTTGGGAGGAAGACGTGGCCGTTGACCTGGAAGCGCAGTTGCTGGAGATCCTGGCCTGCCCGTGCGAGCAGCACGGGTCGCTGCGACCCGGCCTGGCCGACGACGCGCAGGCCGACTACCTGACCTGCACCTCCTGCGGCCGCGGCTACCCGGTGCGCGACGGCATCCCCGTGCTGCTGCTGGACGAGGCCGTCGGGGGCGGATCTCCCGGCGGCGCCGAGAAGAGGTGAGGCGCCGGTGCTGGACGACACCCTCCTCGACGACCCGGCCAGGCTGGCCGACACCGACTCCGGCGGTCTGCTGAGGCTGGCCGCGCTCTCCGGCGCGCAGGTGCGCGCCACCGCCGAGACCGCGGCCGAGATCGGCCTCGACGACCTGGCCGACGACCGCCCCCGCGCGGTCGTGCTGCTGACCAGGCCCGGCGTGGCGGTGAGCGTGGCGCGGCTGCTGGTCGCGCTGACCGGACCGCGCTGCCCGGTCCCGGTCGTGGTCGCCGACGAGCTGCCGTCCTGGGTCGGCGCGCTCGACGTCGTGTTCGCCCACACCGACGACGTCGGTGACGTCACCCTCGCCGAGTCCGTGGCCACCGCCTGCCGCCGGGGCGCCAGCGTCGTGCTCGCCGCGCCCTCCGACGGCCCCGTCGCCGCCGCCGGCGCCGGGCGGGCGAAGGTCCTGGTCCCGAGGGTTCCGGTGCCGCCCGCGCTCGCGTTCGCCTACGTCTTCGCCGCAGGCATCACCACCTTCCGGGCCCTGGGCCTGCTGGACTTCGACGTCGAGGAGCTCGCCGACGAGCTCGACAAGGAAGCCGAGCGCGCCCACCCCGGCCACGAGTCGCTGAGCAACCCCGCCAAATCGCTGGCGCTGCGGATGGCCGAGCACACCCCGCTGCTGTGGGGCCTGGGCCCGGTCGCCGCCGCCGTGGCCGGACACGCCGCGTTCGCGCTCGGCGCGCACGCGGGCGTCCCCGGCCACGTCGCCGAGTACCGGCAGGCCGTCGCGCAGCGCGGGCTGCACCGCGCCGCGGCCTCCGTCGGGTCCGAGGCGGACATCTTCGCCGACCCCGACGACGAGACCGGGGCGGCGCTGCGGGTCCTGCTGATCAGCACGCGTCACGACGAGCAGGGGGAGGTGGGGGAACGGTCCGCTCTGCGGGACCTGCCCGGTGCCGACGTGGTCGCGCCGGGCGACTCGGTGCGCGCCGACCCGCTGCTGCGCGCCGCGGTCCTGGCCGCCCGCTTCGACCTGGCCGCCGTCTACCTGGGCCTGGCCGCGGGCACGCTCAACGGCCCGGGCTGGCCCGCACTGGCCATGAGCTGAGGCGCGGGCCCGGCACCGAAAATCCGGGAAGCCCCCGATACCGCGCGCTGCGCGGACGGGGTGTGCTGGCCGGACGAGCAAGCGCGAGAACGAGGAAGCGAGAACGACTGTGGAGCTACTGCGCAACGCGGTGCGCCCCTACGCGTGGGGTTCGCGCACCGCAATCGCGGATCTGCTCGGTCGGCCCGTCCCCACACCGCACCCGGAAGCAGAGCTGTGGATGGGCGCTCACCCCGGCGACCCGTCGCGGGTCCTGCGCCCCGGCGGGGACGAGGTTTCGCTGCTGTCGCTGCTGGACTCCGAACCCGCCCACCACCTCGGCGACGAGTGCGTGCGCCGCTGGGGCGGCAGGCTGCCGTTCCTGATGAAGGTGCTGGCCGCCGACGAGCCGCTGAGCCTGCAGGCGCACCCCTCCGCCGAGCAGGCCGCCGAGGGCTTCGCCCGCGAGGAGAGCTCGGGCATCGCGCGCAACGCCGCCGACCGCAACTACCCGGACCCCACCGCCAAGCCCGAGCTGATCTGCGCGCTCACCGAGTTCCACGCCCTGGCCGGGTTCCGCGAGGCGCAGCGCACGGTGCGGTTGCTGGACGCGCTGGACGTGCCGAGCCTGCGCGCCCACCGCGAGCTGCTGGCCGCCCAGCCCGACGCCGACGGGCTGCGGGCGCTGTTCACGACCTGGATCACGCTGCCCGAGCACTACCTGCGCGACGTGCTGCCGGAGCTGCTGGAAGCCTGCATCGCGCACGTCAAGGAGCGCGGCGAGTTCGCCCTGGAGTGCCGCACGGTGCTGGAGCTGGGCGAGGCCTACCCGCACGACGCGGGCGTGCTGGCGAGCCTGCTGCTCAACCGGCTGGTGCTGCAGCCCGGCGAGGCGATCTTCCTCCCCGCGGGCAACCTGCACGCGTACCTGCACGGCACCGGCATCGAGATCCTCGCCAACTCCGACAACATCCTGCGCTGCGGGCTGACCCCGAAGCACGTGGACGTGCCGGAGCTGCTGAAGGTGCTGGACTTCGCCTGCGGCGACATGCGGGTTCTCAAGGGCGAGTCGCTCGACGCCAACCTCACCGCCTACCGCACCCCGGCCGCCGAGTTCGAGCTGTCCAGGCTGGACTGGACGCCCGCCGAGTCCGGCACCGTCCACCTGGACTCGCCTGGCCCGCAGATCCTGCTGTGCACCAAGGGAAGCGTCCGGTTGACCAGCGGTCACCGCGAGAACGGGTCGCTGCCGCGGGAACTGGTGCTGCAGCGCGGCCACTCGGTGTGGCTGGCCGCCAGCGACCCGGCGGTCGAGGTCCGCCCGGCCGAGCTGGACCCCGACGGGCAGGCCCAGGTGTTCCGGGCGGCCGCCGGCTCGTTCTGAGAGCGATCTCAAGTCGGCGATCTTCCCGGTCGTCCCATTCCTCCCCTGCGCACCCGGTACATTCCTCCCGTCATCGCAGCCGGAGGACCTGGAGGAGATCGTGTCAGCAGGGGGCGGGACCAAGGCCATCTTGGCCGCGTTGGCCGCGAACGCGGGAATCGCGGTGGCCAAGTTCGGCGGATTCCTGTTCACCGGTTCGTCGTCGATGCTGGCGGAATCGGTGCACTCACTGGCCGACACCTCCAACCAGGGGTTGCTGCTGCTCGGCCAGAAGACCTCGCAGCGCAAGGCCAACGAGGAACATCCCTTCGGCTACGGCCGCGACCGGTACTTCTACTCGTTCGTCGTCGCGCTGATGCTGTTCACGCTGGGCTCGGTGTTCGCGCTCTACGAGGGCATCCACAAGATCGAGCACCCCGAGCCGCTGCAGTCGGCGTGGGTGGCGGTGCTGATCCTGGTCATCGCGATCGCCCTGGAGACCTACAGCTTCCGGACCGCCATCAAGGAATCGCGCGAGATCAAGGGGAAGCTGACCTGGTGGCAGTTCATCCGCCAGGCCAAGACGCCGGAGCTGCCGGTGGTGCTGCTGGAGGACTTCGGCGCGCTGATCGGCCTGGTGCTCGCGCTCGGCGGCGTCGGGCTGACCGTGCTCACCGGCAACCCGGTCTTCGACGGCATCGGCACCGTCTGCATCGGTGTGCTGCTGGGCGTGATCGCGGTGGTGCTGATCGTGGAGACCAAGAGCCTGCTCATCGGTGAGGGCGCGAGCCGCGAGGTGCTCGACGACATCATCGGGCAGATCGAGTCCGAGCGGGTGGAGCGCGTCATCCACATCCGCACCCAGTACCTGGGCCCGGAGGAGCTGCTGATCGCCGCGAAGATCGGCCTGGCCCCGTCGCTCTCGGTTGCGGATGTCGCCGCCGAGATCGATGGTGCAGAGCAGCGGATCCGAGCGAAGGTTCCGGCAGCGCGCCTGATCTACCTGGAACCGGATCTCGACCGTGGCCGCATGACCACGGCCTGACACAAGACAACGTCTTGTCATCACAACGGGTTAACGAAACCTAGGGCGAATACTAGTCGGTCGTTACCCGGTGCGACATTGGCGAGTTAGGGTGCGTGCACCCACGACACTTGGGACTTGATGGAGGAGGCGACAGTGCCAGGCACTGGGCTGTGGCGTACCAAGTCGGTAGAGCAATCCATTCTCGACACCGACGAGCCGGACACCAAACTACGCAAAAATCTGGGCACCTGGGATCTGATCGTCTTCGGCGTATCAGTCGTCATCGGTGCCGGTATCTTCACGCTCGCGGCACGTACGGCGGGTGACGTCTCCGGACCCTCGGTGTCGTTGGCCTTCGTGCTCTCCGCGATCGCCTGCGGCCTCGCCGCGCTGTGCTACGCCGAGTTCGCCTCGACGGTGCCGGTCGCCGGCAGCGCCTACACGTACTCCTACGCCACCTTCGGCGAGTTCATCGCCTGGATCATCGGCTGGGACCTGATCCTGGAGTTCGCGGTCGCCGCGGCGGCCGTCTCCAAGGGCTGGTCGGTGTACCTGCAGGAGGTCCTCGCGCTCATCGGGCTGAACGTGCCCACCGTGTTCGAGTTCGGGGCGCTCCAGTTCGACTGGGGCGCACTGCTGCTGGTGGCCGTGCTGTCCACGCTGCTGGCGGTCGGCACGAAGCTGTCCGCCCGGGTGTCGCTGGTCATCACCATCATCAAGGTCGCCGTCGTGCTGCTGGTGATCGTGGTCGGCCTCGCCTACATCAACGCCGCGAACTACACGCCGTTCATCCCGCCGGCGCAGGCCGCGACGGAGGACAGCCCGGCGATCGAGCAGTCGCTGCTGTCGCTGATCCTCGGCGGCGAGACCAGCAACTACGGCCTGTTCGGCCTGCTGGCCGGCGCTTCGCTGGTGTTCTTCGCGTTCATCGGGTTCGACATCGTCGCGACCACCGCGGAGGAGACCAAGAACCCGCAGAAGAGCGCCCCGCGCGGCATCATCGGCAGCCTGGTCATCGTGACCGTGCTCTACGTCGCGGTCGCGCTGGTCGTCACCGGCATGGTGCCCTACACCGACCTGGCCACCGCCGAGGACGGCACCCGCTCCACGCTGGCCACCGCCTTCGCGATCCACGGCGTGACCTGGGCGGCGGCGATCATCTCGGTCGGTGCGCTGGCCGGTCTGACCACGGTGGTCATGGTGCTGCTGCTGGGCCAGACCCGCGTGCTCTTCGCGATGTCGCGTGACGGTCTGATGCCCGGTGCCCTGGCCAAGACCTCCAGCAAGGGCACTCCGGCCCGCGCCACCATCCTGGTCGGCGTCGTGGTCGTGCTGGCCGCGGCCTTCTTCCCGGCGGACAAGCTGGAGGAGATGGTCAACGTCGGCACGCTGTTCGCGTTCGTGCTGGTGTCGCTGGGCGTGATCGTCCTGCGGCGGACCCGTCCGGACCTGCCGCGCGGCTTCAAGGCCCCGCTGGTCCCGCTGGTGCCGATCCTGGCGATCATCGCCTGCCTGTGGCTGATGCTGAACCTGACGGCGCTGACCTGGATCCGGTTCGTGATCTGGATGATCGCCGGTGTGGTGATCTACTTCCTGTACGGCCGGTCGCACTCGCGCCTGGGCAAGCAGGGCGACGTCGCCAACGGCGGCCAGGTCACCGGCTAGCCCGCACCACGCAGAAGCGGCGCCGTCCCACCCGGGGGCGGCGCCGCTTTTCGTTGTCCTCCCGGAGGGCCCGAGCGTCACCAGTGGACAGTTTTAGCCATAATTGTCCGGGCAAAAAGGACATTGATCATGGGTGATTATGGCTAAAACTGTCCACTG
>NZ_JASAOF010000024.1 GCF_029952525.1 Saccharopolyspora ipomoeae | reverse complement strand
ACCTCGCCGGTCTCGCGCGCGACGCTGGGAGTGATCACTGATCGGAGACGCTCACCGAGGCGAACTCTTCGGCGGTCAGCGGGGACGTCACCAGGCCCTGCACGCGCGGGCTGGTCACGATCGCCGGCGGCGAGTGCGACAGCGGCACCGCGGGCAGGTACTCCGACATCAGCTCGCGGTTGATGTCCTGGTACATCGTGGTGCGCTTGGCCTCGTCCGGCTCCGAGTCGGCCGCCTTCAGCTGGTCCGCCAGCTGCACGCCCCACGGCGAACCCGCCGTGTAGAAGCGGTTGGTCGGGGTGCCGAAGAAGGTGCCGATGAAGTTGTCCGGCGTGTTGTAGTCACCGGTCCAGCCGAGCAGGAAGATGTCGGCCTTGGCGTTGTCGACGTCGTCGATGTAGCCGCCGTTCCACGGCTTGCTCACCGGGTTGACGGTGATGCCGGCTTCGCGCAGGTCCTCGGCGAGGGCGTTGTAGATGCCCTGCGGGTCCGGCATGTAGGGCCGGGTGACCTCGGTCGGCCAGTAGAAGTTCAGCGTCAGGTTCGACGCGCCCGCCTCGGCGAGCAGCTGCTTGGCCTTCGCCGGGTCGTGCGGGTACTGCTGCACGTCGGGCGCGTAGCCGTCGACGTTGTCCGGGTAGAACTGGGTCGCGACCGAGGCGCCTTCCGGCAGGTTGGCCTTGACCAGCGTCTCCCGGTCCACCGCGTGCGCCAGCGCCTGTCGCACCTTGAGGTTCTGCAGCGCCGGGTTGTTCTTCTGGGTGATGCCCAGGTACATGATGTTGAACGGGTCGCGGACCTCGACCTTGTTGCCCGCGTCGCGCAGCGCCTTGAGGTCGGCGGCGTTCGGGAAGTCGTAGGCGTCGATCGACCCGGATTCGAGCTCCTGCTTGCGGACCGTCTCGTCCGGGATGATCCGGAAGATCAGCTCGTTGACCTTGGCCTTCTCGCCCCAGTACTGGTCGTTGCGGACCAGTTTGATGGTGCCGTTGGACTGGTCGTACGAGTCGAACTTGAACGCGCCGGTGCCGGTCGGGTGGGCCTTGGCGTACTCCGGGTAGACGAAGCTGTCGCCCTGGGCCTGGACGTCGTTGGCCTTGTACTGGTCCATCGCCGTCGGCGACTGCATGCTGAACGACGGGAGCCCCAGCAGGTCGGGGAACTTCGACGTCGCGCGGGTCAGGTGCACGACCGCGGTCGTCGGGTCCGGGTTCTCGCAGTTCTGGAACAGCGAGGGGGCCTTGCCGTCGGCGAAGCCGCCGAAGTTCTCGATCCAGTAGTAGGACAGCGCGTTGTTCTGCCCGGCCCCGGTCTGGTTGTACCAGCGCTGGAAGTTCTTGCAGACCGCGTCGGAGTTGAAGTCCGTGCCGTCGTGGAACTTCACGCCGCTGCGCAGCTTGAACGTCCAGGTCTTGCCGTCCGGGGTGTGCTCCCAGCTCTCGGCCAGCGCCGGTTCGACCTCGACCGAGCCCGGCTTGAAGCCGACCAGGCCGTCCATCATCTGCCGGGTGACGCGGAAGGTCTCCCCGTCGGAGGCGTAGAAGGGGTCGAACAGGTCCGGGGCACCCGCCGCGCCGAAGGTGAGGGTGCCGCCTTCGCCGCCTCCGGCGCCGCGCTCGGATTGCGCGCAGCCCGCCAGCGACGCAGCCGTCGTCAACGCGATGCCGACCGTGAGGATCCGACGCATTCCGCGGGTTCCGCCGCGTCGCGCCGATGGAGCTCTACTCATTGGATTTACCCACCCGTTTGTGTCCATAGGCAGCAGAGTTCCGTGAGAGTAACCCTCGAAAGGAGGGGAATGGAACATTCAAGGTTACGATCTCGCTACTTAGGCAGTCCTCACCGAACGGGCATCAACAGGACAAAGGAAAAGCCTTGCCAGAACTGCGGGAGCTGCGCTAATCGCGGGCGGATAGTGGAATTCCTCCGCCCAGTCAAGACGTTGGCGACTTGTTTCCTCGCGACGCGAAGACGGCGCCTGACCTCCCGAGAAACCGAGAAGAAAGGCGCCGCCCCTTTCGAGTATTGAATTGTTCGCGCGTGAAGTGCTCGCGAGTACTACATCGAACGACGACCGGACAGCGCCCGGCCGAGCGTCAATTCATCCGCGAACTCCAGGTCGCCACCCATCGGAAGTCCGGAAGCGAGTCGGGTGACGTTCAGACCCGGGAAGTCCCGCAACATCCGAACCAGATACGTCGCGGTCGCCTCGCCCTCGGTGTTCGGGTCCGTCGCGATGATCACCTCGGTGATCTCGTCGGACCCGATCCGCGCCAGCAGCTCCCGGACCCGCAACTGGTCCGGCCCCACGCCGGACAGCGGATCCAGCGCACCGCCCAGCACGTGGTAGCGGCCCTTGAACTCGCGGGTTCGCTCCACCGCGAGCACGTCCTTGGGCTCCTCCACCACGCACACCAGCGTCTTGTCCCGCCGGGCGTCCCGGCAGATGCGGCAGGTCGGCTCCTCGGAGACGTTGCCGCAGACGTCGCAGAACACCACGCCCTCCTTGACCTGCTGCAGGACCTCCTGCAACCGGGTCACGTCCGCCGGCTCCGCGGCCAGCAGGTGGAAGGCGATGCGCTGCGCGCTCTTCGGACCGATGCCGGGAAGACGTCCCAGCTCATCGATCAAATCCTGTACCGGACCCTCGTACACGTCGACTCGCCCCGGATCACAGACCCGGCAGGCCCAGGTCGCCCAGGCCGCCGCCCAGACCACCCGTCAGCGGGCCCATCTTCTGCGCCTGCAGCTCCTGCGCGGCCCGGTTGGCGTCGCGCACGGCCGCGACGACCAGGTCCGCCAGCGTCTCGGTGTCCTCCGGATCGGCCGCCTTCGGGTCGATCACCAGGCCCTTGAGCTCACCGGAACCGGTGACCGTCGCGGTCACCAACCCGCCGCTCGCGCTCCCGGTGACCTCCGCCTCGGCGAGCTCCTGCTGCGCAGACATCAGCTGCTCCTGCATCTTCTGCGCCTGTTCCATGATCTGCTGCATGTTCGGCTGGCCACCTGGCTGCACCGTTGACTCCTCCGTAGGCCGGGCAAATACCCCCAGCAATGGGGCACAAGTCCAGCGTAGAGGTTGGATGCGATTGACTCCGAACTCACCTTGCTCAGCGGTGCGGGTAGCGGAACCTCAGCGGCCCGTCGGCTGCGAGAGCGGTGTGCACGCCTCGCGGCTCCGCCGCTCGCACGCGAACTCCACCGGGGCTCGGTCTCTTGGTCGTCGTCACCCGACGTGAAAAGGTGCTCACGTGACGCTGGAGATCTCGCGGCTGCTGGACCTGACCACCTGGCGCGCGTTCGACGTGACCGACGACGGGCGGGTGCTCGCGGGCTGCGACGAGTCCGGCTCGGTGCAGCTCGTGGAACTCGCCGAGGACCGGCGCACCGAGCTGACCGCCCTCCCCGGCGCCGTGTCCGGCCGCTACCTGCCCGGCGAGCGCGCCGTGGTCGTGCAGCACGACAGCGACGGCAACGAGCGCGGCCAGCTCTCGCTGCTCCGGCTCGACGACCGCCGCAGCAGGCCCGCCCCGCTGTCCGAGCTGGAACCGCTGGTCCGCGACCCCGACCACGTGCACCGGCTGCTCGACGTGCTGCCCGGCCGCATCGTCTACGCCACCAACCGCCGCAACGGCGTCGACTTCGACGTGATCATCCGCAGCGTCGCCACCGGCGAGGAGCACGTGGTCCACGACGGCGGCGGGATGGTCGCCGAGGTCTCGGTCTCCCCCGACTCGCGGTTCGCCGCGATCACCGTGCCCGCCGCGAAACCCCTGTCGGACCAGGTGATCCTCGCCGACACCATGCCCGAGACCGGAGCCGACCGGCGGCGCGAGCTCACCGGCCGCGACCTCGCCGCCCGGCACCTGCACCCCGGCTGGCACCCCGCCGGGCTCGTCGTGACCAGCGACGCCGACCGCGACCGCACCGGCATCGCGCGCCTCGACCCGCGCACCGGCGACCGCCGCTGGCTGATCACCTCCGACGCCCACGACCTCAGCGGCAGGCTCTCCCCCAACGGGCGGACCCTGCTGGTGACCACCGCCGTCGACGGCGCGCACCGGCTCGCGCTGCACGACGCCGGAACCGGCGAGCACCTGATGGACGTCGCGCTGCCCGCCGAGGGCTGGTGCGGGTACCCGCTGCCCGAACCCGCCTGGTCACCGGACTCCCGGTTCGCCGCCGTGTCGTTCAGCTCCCCCACCACCCCCGGCGACGTGCTGCTCGTCGACACCGCCACCGGGACCTGCAAGCCGCTCACCTTCTCCGCGGCGCAGCTGGCGGGCGAACCCCTGGCCGAACCCGCCGTGCACCGAGTGCGGGCGCGCGACGGCGAGCAGATCCCGTGCTTCCGCTACGCCCCCGCCGAACCCGACGGGTCCGCGGTGCTGCTCATCCACGGCGGGCCGGAGAGCCAGTCGGTGCGCGCGTTCCACCCGCTGGTGCAGGCGATGGTCGCGCGCGGGCACACCGTGCTGGTGCCCAACGTCCGCGGCTCCACCGGCTACGGCAAGCGCTGGTACTCCGCCGACGACACCCGCCGCCGGCTCGACTCCGTCGACGACCTCGCCGACCTGCACCGATGGCTTCCCGCGGTCGGCCTCGACCCGAACCGCGCGGCGCTGTGGGGCGGGTCGTACGGGGGCTACATGGTGCTGGCGGGCCTGGCGTTCCAACCCGAGCTGTGGGCCGCGGGCGTGGACATCGTCGGGATCTCCTCGCTCGTCACGTTCCTGGAGAACACCGCGCCGTACCGGCGCGCGCACCGCGAGCGCGAGTACGGCAGCCTCACCGCCGACGCCGACTTCCTGCGCGCCGCGTCCCCGCTCAACCGCGCGTCCGCCATCGCCGCACCGCTGTTCGTGCTGCACGGCGCCAACGACCCCCGGGTGCCGCTGAGCGAGGCCGAGCAGATCGTGGAAGCCGTGCGCGCCAACGACGTCCCGTGCGAGTTCCACGTCTACCCCGACGAGGGGCACGGTCTGGCCAAGCGCGCCAACCGGCTCGACGCCTACCCGAAAGCGCTGGACTTCCTGGGACGTTGGCTGAGCTGAGACCGGGTTCAGCCTTCGAGGCGGCGAGCGCCCATCACGCGCTCGAACATCTCCACGGCCCTGGCGTCCGGGTCCGGGCCGACGCGCGCACCCGCCTCCATCGGCGAGGACTCGGCCATCATCGACTCGGCGTCCTCCTCGTCCTGCGGCTCCGGATTCTGCTGGGGCCCCGGACTGCGCTGGGGCCCCGGACTGCGCTGGGGCCCCGGCTTGCGCTCGGGTTCCGGTGGCGGCGGGACGTCGTCCGGCGGCGGTGGCTCCTCGTCCGGCGGTTCCGGCGGGGGCGGGATGTCGTCGGGCTCCGGCGGACGCGGCACCGAACCACCGCGCGCACCACCGGGATTCCGCTGACCGTTGCCGGAGGGCTTGGCCTCCGGCGGCTTCGGCTGCTCGGCGGGATCGGGCCGAGCGGGCTGGGCCTGCTGGTTCTGGGCCTGCTGGTTCTGGGCCTGCTGCTGGGGCTGCGCGGGGGCTTCCCGGCGCTGCGGGGGCTGCTTCGGCGGCGCGGCCGGACGCGCCGGTGGGGCGGCTCCGGCCTCGACGCACTGGATGTCCCACTCGCCGCCGACGACCTCGCGCAGCGCCTCCTTGACGAAGTTCAAGCGGCGTTCCTGCGCGAGCTGCTTGACCAGCCCGGACGTCGGCATCGACAGCACCAGCGCGCCGTCGTTGAGGTCCTGCACGGTGGCGTTGAGCAGCAGCGCCTGCGTCGGCCGGTTGCGCTTGGCCACGCCCTGCAGCACATCGGTCCACACCCGGCGCACGGCGGCGGCGTCGAACCCGCTCGGCGCGGACGCCGCGGGAGCGGCGGCCGGTGCGGGCTCAGCCGGAGCGGGCTCGGGTTCCGGCGCGCGCTGCGGCTGAGCGGGAGCGGCAGGCTGAGCGGACGCGGCGGGCTGAGGTGCGGCCGCGCGCGGCGGCGCCGGTTCCGGTTCCGGAGCGGGTTTCTCCTGCGCCGCAGGGGTTTCCGCCGGTTTCGGCGCGGGCGCCTCCTGCGCGGCCTCGGCGGCGGCGCGCTCGTGCGGGCGCTGGAAGACCCGCTTGGGCTTGTCCCCGTCACCCGACGCGGCGGGCGCAGCGGGCGCGGGCGCACCGGGTTCGGCGGCCGCGGCCTCGCCGGGGGCGATGGTCATCCGGCGCTCGACGCGCTCAAGTCGTTGCAGCAGCGCGGTTTCCGAGTCCGACACAGCGGGCAGCAGCATCCGGGCGCACAGCAGTTCCAGCAGCAGTCGCGGTGCGGTGGCGCCGCGCATCTCGGACAGTCCGGTGTGGACGATCTCGGCGAACCGGGACAGCGTCGCCGCACCCAGCTGCTCGGCCTGCTGCTGCATCCGGGTCAGCTCGTCGCCCTGGGTCTCCACCAGACCGCGGTCGCCCGCGTCCGGCACCGAGCTGAGCAGCACCAGGTCGCGCAGCCGGTCCAGCAGGTCGGAGCCGAAGCGGCGCGGGTCGTGCCCGGCCTCCACCACCTTCTCGACCGTGGCGTAGACCGACGCGGCGTCGCCCGCGGCGAGCGCGTCGACCATGTCGTCGATGAGCGCGACGTCGGTGACGCCGAGCAGCGCCACGGCCCGGTCGTAGGTGACGCCCTCGTCCCCGGCTCCGGCCAGCAGCTGGTCGAGCACGCTGAGCGTGTCGCGCGCCGAGCCGCCACCGGCCCGGATGACCAGCGGGTACACCGCCGGTTCGACCTTCACGCCCTCGTCGTCGCAGATGCGCTCGGTCAGCTCGCGCATCACGCCCGGCGGCATCAGCCGGAACGGGTAGTGGTGGGTCCGGGACCGGATGGTGGTGAGCACCTTGTCCGGCTCGGTGGTGGCGAAGACGAAGATCAGGTGTTCGGGCGGCTCCTCCACGATCTTCAGCAGGGCGTTGAAGCCCTGCGTGGTGACCATGTGGGCCTCGTCGATGATGAAGATCCGGTACCGCGACTGGGCGGGCGCGAAGAACGCGCGGTCCCGCAGCTCGCGGGTGTCGTCCACGCCACCGTGGCTGGCCGCGTCGAGCTCGACGACGTCGACGCTGCCGCCACCCTCGGGCGCGAGCGCCACGCACGAGTCGCACTCGCCGCACGGGTCCGGGGTCGGGCCCTGGGCGCAGTTCAGCGACCGGGCCAGGATGCGCGCGCTGGAGGTCTTGCCGCAGCCGCGAGGCCCGGAGAACAGGTAGGCGTGGTTGATCCGCCCGGCGGCCAGCGCGGTCCGCAACGGCTCGGTGACGTGTTCCTGCCCGGCGACCTCAGCGAAGGTCGCCGGACGGTACTTGCGGTAAAGGGCGAGCGCCACGGTCGGAACCCTACGCGGTCGGACTGACAACTCGGACGAGGGTGAGCTTCCCCCGGAAAGTAAGGGGACCCCGTGCACCCGTCAGAGCCCGCTTACCCTTGCTGCCTTCCGGCCCTGGGGGAGTTCACAGGATGGACGCCGCACGAGGTCCACGGACAGTGTACCCAGACGCCGCGACAGCTCGAAGAACCGGGGTCCGCGACCCGCGTCACCAGCGCTCTCCGCAGCTCAGGCCCCCCAGCGGAATCGCCGGAGTCCCCTGATAGGCTTCCGCACGGAGGATTGGCCGAGCGGCCTAAGGCGCACGATTGGAAATCGTGTTGGGTTAATAGCCCTCACGGGTTCGAATCCCGTATCCTCCGCTCGCGAAGAGCCCCGGACCACTCGGTCCGGGGCTCTTTCTCGTCTTCCGGGCCGAACTCCCCTGTGCAGCGGGCCGCTGCGGCCGCACCGTTCGGACCAGGCGAACGCGCGCGAGCGGAGTGGAGGCGGCTGTCGTGGGGATGACGATCGAACAACTGCGGGAACGGGTGCGCGGACCGGTGATCACCTCCGCCGATCCCGGCTACGACCAGGCCCGAGCGGTGTACAACGCGATGATCGACCTGCACCCGCAGGCCGTGGTGCGCTGCGCGAACGTCGGCGACGTGGCAGCGGTGGCCGACTTCGCGCGGGACAACGCGGTGGATCTGGCGGTGCGCGGCGGCGGGCACAGCGTGCCGGGGTTCGGCACCTGCGAGGGCGGCGTGGTGGCCGACCTGTCCGGGATGCGCGGTGTCCGCGTCGACGCCGAGCGGCGCACCGCTCGCGCGGAGGGCGGCGCGACCTGGGGCGACTTCAACGCGGCCACGCACGCCTACGGACTGGCCACCACCGGCGGCATCATCTCCACCACCGGGATCGGCGGGCTCACCCTCGGCGGCGGCATCGGCTACCTCGCCCGGGGTCTCGGGCTCTCCTGCGACAACCTCGTCTCGGCCGACGTCGTGCTCGCCTCCGGCGAGATCGTGGTGGCCGACGAGCTGCGCAACCCCGATCTGCTGTGGGCGCTGCGCGGCGGGGGCGGCAACTTCGGCGCGGTGACGTCCTTCGAGTACCGGCTCAGCCCGGTGAGCGAGATCTACGGCGGCCCGATCTTCTTCGACCTGGAGCACGCGGCGCAGGTGCTGCGCGGTTTCCGCGACCTGATCGCCGAGGCGCCCGAGCAGCTCGGTGCGTTCCCGGCGTTCCAGATCGCGCCGCCGCTGCCGTTCATCCCGGAGCAGCGGCACGGCGTCGCGCACATCGCGGTGGTGACCTGCTGGTCCGGTCCCGCCGAGGACGGGCCGGCAGCGGTGGCGCCGCTGCGCGACCTGGCTCCGGTGGTCGCCGAGCACGTCGGGCCGATGCCCTACCCGGCGCTCAACTCGGCTTTCGACGCCCTCGTCCCGCCCGGCCTGCAGCACTACTGGAAGGCGAACTTCGCCACCGAGCTGACCGACGACATGATCGCCGCCCACGTCCAGCACGGGCCGCGCGTCCCGGTGGTGAACTCGACGGTGCACATCTACCCGATCGACGGCGCCTGCCACCGGGTCGCGGCGGACGAGACGGCTTTCGCCTACCGGGACGCGAACTTCGCGACGGTGATCGCGGGCATGTGGCCGGATCCTGCCGACAACGAGGCCAACATCGAGTGGGTCCGGGACTACTACGCCGCGACCGCTCCGCACTCCGAGGAGGGCGGCTACGTCAACTTCATGGCCGCCGACGACCAGGGACGCGTCAAGGCCAACTACCGGCAGAACTACGACCGCCTGGCCGAGATCAAGCGCCGCTACGACCCGGACAACCTCTTCCACCTGAACCAGAACATCGTCCCGTGAGCTCGGGGCGGACCGAAGTGAACGGCTGGGCAGGACTCACCAAGATCCACCGCCCCGGGCGCGGACACGCAAGAGGGCCGGTCCCGATGGGACCGGCCCTCTGCCGAGCGGTAGCGGTGGGATTCGAACCCACGGTGGCTGTTAACCACACGCGCTTTCGAGGCGCGCTCCTTAGGCCGCTCGGACACGCTACCGCCGATAAGGCTACCGGCACCCTCCTCACCGACTGCGACCGGGGGGCACCCCGGAGCCCTCCGGGTCGTCACCCCTGGTCACCCGGGTACGGGTGCGGGAGTCGGACAGTTTTAGCCATAACTGACCATGATCGATGTCCGTTTTGTCCGGTCAATTATGGCTAGAACTGTCCCCTGGTGACGCCCCACCCCCGGGACGGACCTCGCGGTGTGTGGTGAAGAAGGATTCGAGGAGGGCTGCGGACTCGTCGGCGAGGACGCCGCCGACGACCTCGGGGCGGTGGTTCAGCCGGTTGTCGCGGACCACGTCCCAGAGCGATCCGACCGCGCCGGTGCGCGGTTCCCAGACGCCGAAGACGACCCGCGCCACCCGGGACAGCACGAGCGCGCCCGCGCACATGGTGCAGGGTTCGACGGTGACCGCCAGGGTGCAGCCCTCCAGGCGCCAGCCGTCGCCGTGCGCACGCGCGGCGGCGCGCAGGGCGAGGACCTCGGCGTGAGCGGTGGGGTCGCCGTGGGCCTCGCGGCGGTTGCACGCCTCGGCGATGACCCGGCCTTCGGCGTCGGCGACGACGGCGCCGATCGGCACGTCGCCGGTGGCCGGCGCGTCGGCGGCCACCCGCAACGCGGCCCGCACCAGCTCGACGTCGCCGGGGCGGGCCTCGGTGGTGTTCACCGCTCCATCTTCTCCAACAGGGCCGAGAAGTCGTCACCGAACCCGCAGCGCTGGGCGATCATCTCCAGCTGCTCGTCCGGGTAGAGGTCGACCTCCTCGATGATGACCAGCAGCTCGCCCTCGGGGAGCCCCAGGTCGGACAGGACCGCGAGGTTGCCCTCCGGCCAGACCTCCTCGTCGTCCTCGTCCGGAGGATCGACGCGCAGCAGGTCGAGCACGTCCGCGGCGATGTCGTAGTCCAGCGCCGCCGCGGCGTCGGACACCAGCAGGTCCACGCCGCCGGGCACCGGCCTGATCAGCACGAAGAACTCGTCGTCCACATTGCACATTCCGAACACCGCGCCGGTGGAACGCAGCTCGCGCAACGCCGTGATCGAGGCGTCAAGGCCGGTCAGCACCGAGTTGTCCATCGCGCTGCACCGCCACCGCCCGTCTTCTCGGACCACGGCGACGGCGAAGCCAGCGACCGGCTCCTGCACCGTCATGGAGACACCGTAAAGCGTACGAAGGCCACCCGAAAGCACTATTGCGACGGTCGTAACCATCAGGGGACGGATTGCGCTCAACCGGGTGCGTGCGAATCGGCGGCGTCGGGCAGGATGGACGGATGCGTGCCGTGTGCGTGATCGGACTGGGACTCATCGGCGGATCGGTGCTGCGGGCCGCGTCCGGCGCCGGGCGCCCCGCGTGGGGTGCGACCGCGTCGGAGGCGGACGCCGCCGCAGCGCGTGACGAGGGTTTCGAGGTGCTCGAAACCGATTCGGCGCTGCGCAGGGCGAAGCAGGAGGACGCCCTGGTGGTGATCGCGGTGCCGCTGACCGCGGTCCGCGAGGTGCTGCGCAAGATCGCGGAGATCCACCCGGGCGCCTGGCTCACCGACGTGGTCAGCGTGAAGGACCCGGTCGACTTCGAGGTCCGCAAGCTCGCGCCGAACGCCCGCTACGCCGGTGGTCACCCGATGGCGGGAACCTCGTCCTCCGGTTTCGCCGCCGGATCGGGTGAGCTCTTCCGGGGAGCGGCGTGGGCGGTGACGATCGAGGAGGCCACCACGATCGAGGCGTGGCGCGAGGCCGCGGAGCTGGCGCTGGACTGCGGCGCCCACGTGGTCCCGACCGGTGCCGCGGCCCACGACGACTCGGTCGCCAGGATCTCGCACCTGCCGCACCTGTTCGCGGCGATCCTCGCGACGGTCGGCGCGGACGGCGGTCCGCTGGCGCTGTCGCTGGCGGCGGGCTCGTTCCGGGACGCGACCCGGGTCGCGGGCAGCAACCCGGAGCTGGTGCGCGCCATGACCGAGGGCAACAAGGCCGCCCTGCTCGACGCGGTCGACGACGCGCTCGGCCGCCTGGGCGCGGCCCGGGGCTCGCTGGCCTCGACCGGGGGACTGAAGTCCACACTGGACTCGGGCCACGACGCCCGGAACCGCCTCGAAGCCGTGGCCTCGGGCGAAGGCACCACGACCTCCTCGGTCCGGCTCCGCCCCGAAGCCCTCCCCCGCCTCCGCGACCTCGGCGAGCTCGGAGGCCGCGTGACCGCGATCCACGAGGACCAAGCCACCACAGAAGTCCCAGTCGGATAGAAAAAACCACCGCCAGCCAACCGGCGAAGCCGGTTTCCCGTCACTCCACCCACGTCAGGCAAGCACCGAAGGTGCTTCCTCCTTGCCCCACCTGAGCAACTGGCACCGCCGCGGGTTCTGAGCGCCTTCGTGGCGAGTACGCCGTGACGCCGCGTATCGCGAATACTCAAGGAGCGGCGCACGGAGTCCACGGAGGCGCTCAGGTTCCGCCACTGGCACCGCCAAGCAAAACGACCACGGACAGCAAAAAGGCAAAAGAAGAGGTCGCCCTGTGCGTGGGGGCGACCTCTTCTATGGTGCGCTCGACCACTGGTCGGGACTTTCTCCAGTCCCGCTGCCAGCTTCGGCCGGAGCGCCGTTGTCCGGGTGGTTCACTGCCCGGGCGGGGGCTGCTCCTCGTCTCCGCCGCCGCCGAAGAGGCCCTTGCCCTTCTCGACGGCCTGGTCGACCTGGTCTTCGTGGCCGAACTTGTCCTTGGCCATGTCGCCGGCCTTGTCCATGCCCTGCTCGACCTTGTCGCCGTGCTCTTCGCCGAGGTTCTGCAGCTTGTCCTTGAAGTCTCCGAAGCCCATGGTGCTCCTTCCCATGCCTTGTGAAAAGCCTTGTCGACCGCTCCCGGCGAAGCTAAGCCCGCCGAGCTCTCCCCGCTCGCCGCAACACCCCGCTGCTCCCTCTTCCGAGTGAGACCTTGCGCGGGTCGTGCGGCGGATCTACCGTGAACTGACCGCGTGACCGGATTGACGATTCTGGTCACCAAGTCACGAAGGAGAGTCATGACCCAGCCCACCGACCGAGCCGACCGCATCCTCGACGCGGCGGGCGAGCTCATGGTCCGGCTGGGCTCCCGCAAGGTCACCATCGACGACGTCGCACGCCGCGCCGAAGTCGGCAAGGGCACCGTCTACCTGCACTGGCGCACCAAGGAGCAGCTGTTCGAGGCGCTGATCATGCGCGAGTCGATCGGCATGCTCAACGAGCTGACGGAGGCGATGCGCGCCGACCCCGCCGAGGCTCGGCCGCACCGGTTCTTCCGCCGCAGCTTCCTGCTCACCGCGCACGACCCGCTGATGAAAGCCCTGGTCACCGGGGACACCGAGCTGCTCGGCAACCTCAAGCGGTTCGGGCGGAGCGGGGAGGCGCAGCGCTTCGGCGACCGCTACCGCGAGCTGATCTTCAAGCACCGGCTGCTGCGCGACGACCTGCCGAACGCGTACCTGGCGCTCACGGCCACCGCGAGCGGCTTCCACTTCACCGACGCCATCAACCCGGACTTCGCCGCCCTCGCGGACGAGACCAAGGCCGACGCGCTGGCGCACACCATCCGCGCCGCCTTCGAGCCCGAGGGCGAACCCGATCCCTCATCGCTGGCCACCGTGGCGAGCGAGATCGGCAACCTCTTCGACGAGCTCAACGCGCAGTTCCGGGAGTGGATCTACACACCACCACGCAGCGGCTGAGACCCGGCCGCGATTGGGGGCACGACATGACCGCACTGGCCGACACCTGGGGGATCAACGCGGCGCAGTTCTGGCTGCGCGGCGAACGGCCGGACCACGAGGTCCGCTACGACGAGAGCACCGGCATGTGGGAGGTCCACGGGTACCCGGAGATCCTGCGGGCGCTCAGCGACCCCGCCACCTTCTCCTCCCACACGCAACGACTCGTCCCGGAGGCCGGCGGGTTCTCCGAGGGCAACCTGGTCCAGATGGACCCGCCGGACCACCAGAAGCTGCGGAAGCTCGTCAGCCACGCCTTCACGCCGAAGGTGGTGGCCGATCTCGAACCCCGCATCGCCGGGCTCACCACCGAGCTGATGGACGGCATGGGCGAGAAGAGCGAGCTGGTCACCGACCTCGCCTACCCGCTGCCGGTGATCGTCATCGCCGAGCTCCTCGGGGTTCCCGCGAGCGACCGCGACCGGTTCAAGCGGTGGGTGGACGGGATGTTCAACTCCACCAACAAGGTCTCGCTCAAGGACCGCTCACCGGAGGACGAGGAGTACTTCAACTCCGCGATGGAGCTCGTCGGCGAGCTCGTCGCCTACCTGGGCGAGCACGTCCAGGAACGCCGCCAACGCCCGCGCGAGGACCTGCTGACCAAGCTGGTCGAGGCCGAGGTGGACGGGGTCCGGCTCAGCGACGCCGAGATCACCAACTTCGGCATGGTCCTGCTGGTCGCCGGGCACATCACGACCACGATGCTGCTGGGCAACACGCTGCTGTGCCTGGACGCGCACCCGGACCAGTTCGAGCGGGTGCGGGCGGACCGGTCGCTGGTGCCGCACGCGATCGAGGAGTCGCTTCGGTTCCTGAGCCCGTTCGCCGCGGTCTCGCGGGTGACCGAGACCGACACCGAGCTCGGCGGCGTCCGGATCCCGGCCGATCAGATGCTGCTGCTGTGGGTCGCCTCCGCCAACCGCGATCCGCGCCAGTTCACCGATCCGAACGCCTTCGACGTGACCCGGGACCCGAACCCGCAGATCGGGTTCGGCCGCGGCATCCACTTCTGCCTCGGCGCTCCGCTGGCCCGGCTGGAGGGCCGGATCGCGCTGAACCTCCTGCTGGACCGCTTCCCGCGGCTGCGGACCGACCCGGACGACGCTCCGCGATTCCTCCCCAGCCCCAACATGACCGGGGTGAGCAGGCTGCCGCTGCTGCTGGGGTGATCCGGCGTTCCGGCGGTGGAGTTCGGGTCAATCCTGAACTCCACCGTCCGGGGATCGGTGGACGTGTGGTGCGAGGGCGGAATGGGCCGTTGTCGTGGAGTTCACCCGCAAACCACCCTTTCGGTTTCCCTTTTCAACACTCAATGTGACAATGCGGGAAAGCCATCCCTTCGCAGCGTGAATTGAGTTGGTACAAGCAACGGTTCGCAGCGGAAACACTTTCCGGTGAACACCCCGTCGGCGAATCTGCAACCCAGCGGCGCGGCAGGTACACCTTGAATTGCCCGATTTCGGGTCATCGTGATCCGGAAATATCAATGGGTCAGTCGAATGGGAAGGAAGGCAATTATGCGCTCGCTGGTTCGCCCCCTCGTGGTCGGCGCTCTCGCCCTGCCCCTCGTGTTCGCCGGAGCCGGCCTCGCCTCCGCCGCGGAGATGCAGCCACGAGACGGAGTCTGCGACGTCTTCTCCTGCAGCTCGTTGGACCAGGACACAAGCATCGAGGACAACGACACCGATACTTCCGTCATCAACGCGGGCATCATGGGCTGACCCATCCCCGTACCGAGGCCCCGCCGGCCACACCCGGCGGGGCCTCACCCACGTCCCGCACCTACGCCTCCGACCTCGGTGCCCCTCGGAACGTCGCGCGGTAACCGCTCGGCGAAACACCGAGTTCGGTTTGCAGGTGTTGGCGCAGCGATGCGGCAGTTCCGAATCCGGAATCGCTCGCGATTCTTTCGACCGGTAGGTCGGTTTCCTCCAATAGACGTCGCGCGAGTTCCACGCGTTGCCCGGTAATCCACTGCAACGGGGAAATGCCGACTTCTTCGCGGAATCGTCGGGTGAAAGTCCGCACGCTCAACGCGTCCTGCGCGGCGAGCTCCCGCAGCGCGATCGGCCGGTCGAGGTGCTCCAGCGCCCACGCCCGCGCCCGCGCGGTCGTCGACGCAGCAGGCTCGGGCACCGGCCGCCGGATGTACTGCGCCTGACCGCCCTCCCGGTGGGGCGGCACGACCGTGGTGCGCGCGACCTCGTTGGCCACCGCCGCCCCGTGATCGCACCGGATCAGGTGCAGGCACAGGTCGATGCCCGAGGCCTCCCCCGCCGAGGTCAGCACGTCCCCGTCATCGGTGTAGAGCACGTCAGGAACCAGCTCGACCTGCGGGAACAGTCGCCGGAAGTGCTCGCAGGACTTCCAGTGCGTGGTCGCCCTCCGGCCGTCGAGCATCCCGGCGGCGGCCAGCACGAACGCCCCCGTGCAGATCGACGCGATCCGCGCGCCGTCCGGGATCCGGGCGAGCGCGGCCGCCAGGTCGGCGGGCAGCCTCCCCTCCGTCTCGGTCTCGTCCGGCTCGTGGCTGGCGGGCAGCACGACCGTGCGCGCGTCGTCCAGCGCTTCGGGACCCCGTTCGACGTGGATCGGGAAGTCGGCGTCGGTGCGGATCAACCCTGGCACGACGGCGCAGGTCACGACCTCGTACAGCGGGTCACCCGAGGACGAGCGGGCGCAGCCGAAAAGCTGGTGCACCAGCCCGAGCTCCATCGGCATCACGCCGTCGCGGACCAGCACCGCCACCCGAGTCGTCATGGCCCGATCCTTGCACATGTTGGCCATCGGGCCACTGTTCCCGGGCATCACCGGCTCGCAGGGTGGGGCAATGCCTCTTCATCGAGCCTGGTGGGTCGCCGCGGTGGCCGCGCTGGTGATCATCGGAGCCGGTGCCTGCGCGACGACCGCGGGTCTGCTGGTGACGCCGTTGCACGACGAGTTCGGCTGGTCGCACGGCACGATCGGCGCGGCCTCCTCGGTGAACCTCGTGCTGTACGGGCTGACCGCGCCGTTCGGCGCCGCCGCGATGGACCGCTTCGGCCTGCGCCGGATCGTCACCGCCGCGCTGCTGCTGATCGCCTCCGGTGCCGCGCTCACCACGTGGATGACCGCGCCCTGGCAGTTCGTGCTCGGCTGGGGCGTGCTCGTCGGGTCCGGCTGCGGGGCGCTGGCGACCACGTTCGCCGCGCTGGTGGCCGACCGCTGGTTCGCCGCCCGCCGCGGCCTGGTCGCGGGCGTGCTCACCGCCGCCACGGTCTTCGGCCAGTTCGCGCTGCTGCCGGTGTTCGCGCTGCTGACCGACGTCGACCGGCGCGCGGCGACCGGAACCCTGATCGGGATCGCCCTGCTGGTCGCCCCGCTCGCCTGGGCGGTGCTGCGGGACCGTCCCGCTGACGTCGGCCTGCTCCCCTACGGCGCGACGCGCCCGGAACCGCCGACACCGACCGCCCCGCTGACGCGCGCGGTGCGCGCCCTCCCATTGCGGCGCGGCACCTTCTGGCTGCTCGCAAGCGCTTTCGCGATCTGCGGGGCGTCGACCAACGGCATCATGTGGACCCACTTCACCCCGGCCGCCCACGATCACGGGATGCCGACCGGCATCGCGTCCTCCCTGCTGGCGGTCATCGGCGTGGTCAACGTGCTGGGCACGGTCGGCTCCGGCTGGCTCACCGACCGGCTCGACCCGCGCCTGCTGCTGACCGCGTGCTTCGCGCTGCGCGGGGTATCGCTGGCGCTGCTGCCCGGGCTGTTCGGCCCGGCGGTGCGGCCCGGGATGATCGCGTTCGTGGTGGTGTTCGGCCTGCTCGACGTCGCGACGGTCCCGCCGATCATCGCCCTGTGCCGGCGACTCCACGGCGCCGACGGCCCGATCGTCTTCGGCTGGATCAGCGTCGCCCACCAGCTCGGCGCAGGCTTCCTCGCCTTCCTCGGCGGGCTCGTCCGGGACGCCGCGGGCGGCTACGCGCTCCTCTGGCCCGCCACCGGCGCACTGTGCCTGATCGCGGCGGTCCTGGTGCTGCGGATCCCTCCCAGGCCGCGCGAATCGACCCCTCACGAGCTCGCCGAGGATCCCGCGCGGTGCTGACAACGACTTGCCTCAAGTCCGTTCGGGTGATGAAGGCGCGGGGGCACGAGGAAGCTCGACCAGGCTTCCGAGGTCCGTTAGACTGAGTACATCAGCTCCCCAAGAGCTTGCCAGGGATTGCCCGCGGTGCTGTCACCGCTCTCCTTAAGTGGATCGGCCCCTGGAAGCTCTTGGGGAGCTGATCTCGTTGCTGCACTGCACGCACGGAAACCAGTCGTTCTTCCGGACGAGCTCGTTGCGCGGCATGCTCCTGATCCCCAACGGAATCGCACATGAATCACGCTTGCGGATCTGAGGCCAGATCTTCAGCAGGTACGCGGACTCCACGTAGTTGAACTCACCCGAAGGCCAGGTAGCAGCCTTGAGGAAGCCTCCGTACAAGTCCGCGACTTGACTTTCGGCGTAGGTGCGGGCGTCCACCCAGCGAAGCCCCTGTTCGAAGTGAAAGGGAACGCGTTCGTCCCTCCCGGCCTCACGCCGGATGTAAGCATCGGTCGCACGGTGGTCATGCCCCTTGACATGCCCAAAACGCGTCCACACCCGCGCGTTCCCCTTCCAGTCACGAGCAGCCCACAGAACGGACTTGTAGGTCTGGAAGGCAACGTAGTTGTAGAACCGCGTCGGATCATCCCGGTAAGTGCCCGGCCAGAGCTCGTCCTTGATCGCGTACACGTAGCAGACTCGAAGACCTTCAACCGCACCGAGAACCTCCGCCGCCCTCCGCCTCCGATCATGGGTCTTGAGGTGGTGCTTCCAAGACATCACCGCAGATCCCGGAACCTTGAAGTCCTGGCGGAGCGAACTGATCGCCCGGCGCACGTTGCCGACGCCGCGCTCATCCAAAACCACCGCAGCCATGCCGAAGATCGGACTGGATCTCGCGGAGGAGCCCCGATCACCGGTTTCGTCGATGTAGGCATGAACACGGGGCGCGTTGGGCATGAACGCAAGGATACGTTCAGCATCACTCTGTGTGATCGCCCCTCATTGAGTGATCTTCATGCGCACTCGAATTCGCGCACCTCTCACCCGAACTGCCTGACGGATCACCCGTCTCGCCCGTATCGTCCTGTTATGCGTAACTCGAGAGTCCGGATCGTCACGGCCGTCGTCGGTGCCGTCTTCGCGCTCGGCGTGACCGCCGGGTGCGACTTCGCCCAGCCCCCGCAGCAGGAGGACCAGCAGGAGCAGCAGGACGACGACCAGCAGCAGGACGACGGGCAGCAGCAGGACGACCAGCAGGACGACGGCGGCGGCGACCAGGAGGACGGCGACGACAACTGATCGCCACCAGCCCACCGAACGCGAGAGCCCCTGCCGGGTGTCACCCGGCAGGGGCTCTCGTCGTCGGCGTCAGCTGCCGCCGTTGGTGACTGCGCGTTCGATGCGCTTGCCGATGTCCTCGTCGATGTTGCGCCAGTACTCGAAAGCGCGCTGCAGGATCGGCTCGGTGACGCCGTCCAGCAGGTGACCGGCCACGTTGGACACCAGCCGGGCGCGGGCGTCGTCGTCGAACACCTCGCGAACCATCGTTCCCGCCTGCCCGAAGTCGTCGTCATCGCGGCGCTTCGTGTAGGCGGCGTGCACCATCTCGCCGCTGGTGCTCCAGCCCGCGGGCTCGCCGAACCGGACGGTGTCGGCTTCCGGCCCGCCGTAGGAGTTCGGCGCGTACACCGGATCGGCGACCTTGTTGACCCGCATCGCCCCGTCCTTGCTGTAGCTGTGCACCGGGGCGTCGGCCGAGTTCACCGGGATCTGCTTGTAGTTGGCGCCGAGCCGGGCCCGGTGCGCGTCGGCGTAGGAGAACAGCCGGGCCAGCAGCATCTTGTCCGGGCTCGGGCCGATGCCGGGGACCAGGTTGTTCGGCTCGAACGCCGCCTGCTCGATCTCGGTGTGGTGGTCCGTCGGGTTGCGGTCCAGCGTGAGCTTGCCGACCTCGATGAGCGGGTAGTCGCCGTGCGGCCACACCTTGGTCAGGTCGAACGGGTTGAACCGGTAGGTCTCGGCGTCCTCGAACGGCATGATCTGCATCTTCAGCGTCCAGCTGGGGAACTCGCCCCGCTCGATCGACTCGTAGAGGTCGCGCTGGTGGTAGTCGCCGTCCGCGCCGGCCAGGTGGTCGGCCTCCTCCTGGGTCAGGCACTCGACGCCCTGGTCGGTCTTGAAGTGGTACTTCACCCAGAACTTCTGGTTCTGGGCGTTGACCCACATGTAGGTGTGGCTGGAGTAGCCGTTCATGTGCCGCCAGGTCTTCGGGATGCCCCGATCGCCCATCAGCCAGGTGACCTGGTGCGCGGACTCCGGCGAGAGCGTCCAGAAGTCCCACTGCATGTTCTTGTCGCGCGAGTTGGTGTCGGCGCGCCGCTTCTGCGAGCGGATGAAGTGCTGGAACTTCATCGGGTCCCGCACGAAGAAGACCGGCGTGTTGTTGCCGACCATGTCGTAGTTGCCCTCGCTGGTGTAGAACTTCACCGCGAAGCCGCGCGGGTCGCGCCAGGTGTCCGGGCTGCCCCGCTCACCCGCCACCGTCGAGAACCGGATCATCACGTCCGTCTCGGTACCCGGCTGGAACACGGCGGCCCGGGTGTAGGCGCTGACGTCGTTGGTCACCACGAACCGGCCGAACGCACCGTTGCCCTTGGCGTGCGGCTGGCGCTCCGGGATGCGCTCCCGGTTGAACTGCGCCATCTGCTCGATCAGGTAGTTGTCCTGCAGCAGGATCGGGCCGTCGGGCCCGACCGTCAACGAGTGCTCATCGCTGGTGACCGGGATGCCCGCATCGGTCGTCGTCGCGGGTTTTCGGTTCTGGTCGACCATCGTTCTTCGTCCCTCCGGTGGTGGCTCGGCAGTTCAGGACGCCAGCGGGGGAAGGCACACCCCACCACCCAGTGCATGCCCGCACCGGAAATCCGTCAAACGCAGACCGGAGCGGTCATCCCCGGATGGGCACGGCACCGCCGGTCACGGTGACCCGCGGGTCGTCGGGGTCGACGTGCGCGGTGATCTCGCTCCGCCGCCCCATGTCCTCGCCCTGGACGATCGCCAGCCGGAGCGGCTCGGTCACCCGGCCGAGGGCGCGCAGGTAGCCGCCGAACGCCGCCGCGGCGGCTCCTGTCGCCGGGTCCTCCACCACTCCGCCGACCGGGAACGGGTTGCGCGAGTGGAAGATCCCGTCGTCCTCGCGCCAGACGAGTTGGAGCGTGGTCCAATCCCGCTCCCGCATCAGCGCTTTCAGCGCGTCGAAGTCGTATTTCAGCTCCGCCAACCGCTCTCGGTCGCGGACGGCGAGCACCAGGTGCTCGTTGCCGCCGAAGGCGACGTGCGGCGGGAAGGCGCTGTCGAGCTCCTCGGCGTTCCACCGCAGCGCCTTCAGCGCATCCCGGACCTCGGCCTCGGTGGCCGCCCGACTGGTGGTGGGGACGCTGCGCAGACCGGCCCGGACGGCACCGGTCTCGTCCGCGCTGGTGCTGACCGCGATTTCCCCCGCACGGGTGTCGAAGAGCAGGTCTCCGACCGCGGTGCGCTCGGCGAGCGCGACCGCGGTGGCGATGGTGGCGTGCCCGCAGAAGGCGACCTCGGCGAGCGGGCTGAAGAAGCGCAGGGTGAAGCGGCGCGGCCCGGTGGGAACGGCGAACGCGGTCTCGGAGTAGCCGACCTCGGCGGCGATCTGCTGCATCCGGGCCTCGTCGAGGTCCCGCGCGTCCAGCACGACTCCCGCAGGATTTCCGCCCTTAGGGGTGGTGGTGAACGCGGCGTAGCGGTGAATTTCAGCCATGCGTTCACTGTCCCCCCGGCCGGTCATTCAATCAAACGATGAGTTTCGATCCACCCGATCGACAGAACCGATACCCTGGGCGTGTGGACACCGACCTGCTGCGCACGTTCCTCGCAGTGGCGCGTCACGAGAGCTTCACGGCCGCGGCAGCGGAGCTGAACCTGGTCCAGTCGACGGTGACGAGCCGGATCAAGGCGCTGGAGAAGGCCCTCGGCACCCGCTTGCTCGATCGTCTTCCGGACGGTGCCCGGCTCACCGAAGCCGGGCACCGCACCGCCGGGCACGCCCACGCCGTCCTCGACGCCGAACGACGCCTGGTCGAGGACTCCGCCTCCACCGAACCCGCCGGCGAGGTCGTCGTGGGAGCACCCGAATCGGTCTGCGCCTACCGGCTCCCGCGAGCCATCGCGGCGCTGCGGCGGCAACACCCCCGAACCACCGTGCACCTGGTTCCCGCGGGAACCAGCGAGACCTTCCGCGGAGTTCTCGACGGCCGCTTCGGTCTCGGGCTGATCCTCGACCACGCCCCAGCCCCGAGCCCGCTCAGCCCGCGTCCGCTCGGCGCCGAACCGATCGCGCTGGTGGCCGCACCCGGTCACCCGAGCACCCGCGAGGAGATGACCTGGGCGAAACTGGCCGAACACCCCTACTTCCTGCTCGAAGAGGGGTGCAGCTACAGCGACGACTTCGTGCGCGAACTCGAACGGCGCAGCCCGATCCGCCCGCAGATCACCCGCTTCGGCAGCATCGAAGCCGCCCGCTCCTGCGTCGAAGAGGGACTCGGCCTCTCGGTCCTACCGGAGATCGCGTGCGCGGACGCCCTCCAGCGCGGCCGCGTGGAAGCCCTCCGCCCACCACGTCCGCAGGTACCGCTGACCCTCGTCCTCGACGAGCGCAGGTGGCACTCCCCAACGGCGGAGGCGCTCCTCCGAGTCGTCGAAGACCAGGAATGGCCGGGGTGACCCATCTCTCCCGGTCCGCGCTCGATCCGGTGTCACTTCCCCTCCGGTCGAGGAGATCCCATGAAAAGCAAGAAACCCCCTGCTTGAGGGGGTTTCTGCTGTCTCGACCAGACGTGCGCCCGTAGGGATTCGAACCCCAAACCTTCTGATCCGTAGTCAGATGCTCTATCCGTTGAGCTACGGGCGCTTGTTCAATTGTCGGGTCCCACCCTAGGGTAGGGCCCTTGCGGAGGCTCCGGGATTTGAACCCGGGAGGGGGCGTAACCCCCAACCGCATTAGCAGTGCGGCGCCATAGACCAGACTAGGCGAAGCCTCCCGGCGTCCTTCGCGGCCACCGGAGATAACTTTACACACCCCTTCAGCGGCCTCGAACGGGGGGTCCCCCAAATCTCCGCTCACTCCTTCGCAGCGTTGCTGAGCTGCACGAACGGCTCCAGCGACGCCGGGTTCTGCAAGGCGTCGCGGCTGACGGCCCGCTCGGGCGGAGTTCCGGCGAGGATCTTCTTCACCGGAACCTCCAGCTTCTTGCCGTTCAACGTCCGCGGGATCTCGTCGACGACGAGGAAGCGGTTCGGGACGTGCCGCGGCGAGAGCTCGGTGCGCAAAGCCGCCTTGAGGTCGCCGAGCACGTCCTTCAGCGCGGTCCCCTCGGTCAGGACCAGGAAGCACAGGAGTTCGCCGTCGGTCTCGCCCGCGCCGGAGGTGTCGATCACCAGCGAATCGGCGATCTGCTCGAAACCCTCGACCACGCGGTAGAACTCGGCGGTGCCCATCCGGACGCCGCCCCGGTTGAGCGTCGAATCGCTCCGGCCGTAGATCACCAGCGAACCGCGGTCGGTCATCCGGACCCAGTCGCCGTGCCGCCAGACGCCCGGGAACTCGTCGAAGTAGGCCTCGCGCAGGCGAGAACCGTCCGGGTCGTTCCAGAAGAACACCGGCATCGTCGGCATCGGCTTGGTCAGCACCAGCTCGCCGACCTCCTCGTGCAGCTCCTCGCCGTACTCGTCGAAGGAGGCCGCCGCGGCGCCCAGCAGCGGGCACGAGATCTCGCCCAGCCACACCGGGACGTCCGGGCTCGCACCCACGAACGCCGTGCACAGGTCCGTGCCGCCGGAGACGCTGGCGATCTGCACGTCCGCACCGACCGCGTCGGCGACCCAGCGGAACCCGTCGGTGGTCAGCGGGGCCCCGGTCGAGCCCACCGCGCGCAGCTCCGAGAGGTCGAAGTCGTCCTTGGGGCGCAGCTCCCGCTTCAGGCAGCTCTGGATGAACGGGGCCGAGGTGCCGAAGAAGTTCACCCGGTACCGGGCGGCGAGCTCCCACAGCACCGACAGCGACGGGTACCCCGGGCTGCCGTCGAACATCACCAGCGTGGTTCCCGTCAGCAGGCCGCCGATCAGGAAGTTCCACATCATCCAGCCGGTGGTGGTGAACCAGAAGAACCGGTCCCCCGGGCCGAGATCGCAGTGCAGGCCGATGGCCTTGAGGTGCTCCAGGACCATGCCGCCGTGCCCGTGCACGATGCCCTTCGGCAGCCCCGTCGTGCCCGACGAGTACAGGATCCACAGCGGGTGGTCGAACGGCACCGGCGTGAACTCCAGCGCGGCGCCGCGGTGGTGGGCCAGCAGTTCCGACCAGTCCAGCGCGCCCGGCAGGCCGTGCTCCTCGCCGAGGTAGTCGATCAGGACCGTGGCGGCCAGGCCCGGCATCTCCGCGCGGAGCTGGTCGACGGTTTCGCGGACGTCGAAGCGCCGGCCGCCGTAGCAGTAGCCGTCGACGGCGATGAGGACCTTCGGCTCGATCTGCACGAAGCGGTCCGCGACCGCGCGGGTCCCGAAGTCCGGGGAGCAGGAGGACCAGGTGGCGCCCAGGCTCGCGGCGGCCAGGAACGCCACCAGCGTCTCCGGGCAGTTCGGGGCCAGCGCCGCGACCCGGTCACCGGCGCCCACCCCGAGCTCGGCCAGCGCGGAGCGGGCGGCGGCGACGCGGTGCCGCAGCTCGCCGTAGCCGATCTCCTCGCTGCGGCCGTCCTCGCGGACGAAGACCACCGCCAGGTCGTCGTCGGCCTTGCCCTCGCCGGCGCGGAGCGCGTGCTCGGCGTAGTTCAGCGTGGAGCCGGGGAACCAGCGGGCGCCCGGCATGACCTCCTCCGGCAGCACCTGCTCAGCGCGGTCGTGGAAGACGACGTCGAAGAACTCCGCGATCGCCGACCAGAAACCGGGCAGGTCGGCCACCGACCACTCCCACAGGGCGCGGTAGTCCGGCAGGTCCAGCCCGCGCTGCTCGCGCAGCCACGCGCGGAAGGCGGCCATCCGGCTGGCGGCCACGCCTTCCGGAGTCGGTTCCCACAACAGCTCCGGTGCGGTCGTCATGAGCTACTTCCTAACCCACCGCATGCCGTTCCTGCCAGGGCGAACGTCACCCGGACCGCGGGTCCTCAGCGAAGGTGCAGGTCGAACCAGTTGCGGGCGCGGCGCCACGCCTCGTCGGCGGCCTCGGGGCCGACGTCGAAGCGGTGCCCGGCACCCGGGTAGCGGACGACGTCGGTGACGACCTCGGCCGCGTCGG
Organism: Saccharopolyspora ipomoeae; assembly: GCF_029952525.1. Taxonomy (GTDB): domain Bacteria; phylum Actinomycetota; class Actinomycetes; order Mycobacteriales; family Pseudonocardiaceae; genus Saccharopolyspora; species Saccharopolyspora ipomoeae. Next base: position 71,616 of record NZ_JASAOF010000024.1, on the reverse strand, counting down.
TGACCTCGCGGAGCTTGTCGACCTCACCGGCCTCCACGTCGTCGCCGTAGAGGCCGAGCCACGGGCAGGAGAGCTCGCCCGCGACCTCCACCAGCGGCGGGAGCTTCGCCGACAGCGGATCGAGGATGCCGGTGCCGCCGACGCTGACCGCCGCACCGAGCGAGCGGCTCGCGGCCACCACCAGCGCGGCCGAGCCGCCGATGTCGAAGCCCATGATCCCCTGCCGGTCGGCGGGGACGCCCTGGTCGGACAGCCAGAGGAACGCGGCGTCGGTGTCGGCGAGGATCGAGTCGCCGGAGAGCTTCTGGACCTGCTCGTGCTCGCACTGGTCGGCGGCGAGCTCGTCGGTGCCGTCGCGGTGGTAGAGGTGCGGGGCGACGGTGAGCCAGCCCTCCTCGGCCAGCGCGCTGCAGAGCTTGCGGACCCGCTCCGTGATGCCGCGCGCCTCGTGCAGGAAGACGAGGCCTCCGCGCACCACGTTGTCGGGCTCGGCGACGGTGAGTCGCAGCGCCGTTCCGTCGGTGAGCGCGATCGTCTCGGTACGGGTTCGGATCATGCCCGGCAGGTAACCACAGGTATGTGAACAGGGGGCAACACCGTCATCCATAAGGACCAACACGTGACCGAAAGGACCCGGATGGGGCCGTCACGATGACAATGAGCATTGGCAATGGGCAGTTTTAGCCATAATCACCCATGATCGAAGTCCGTTTTGTCCGGACAATTATGGCTAAAACTGTCCCCCTCCCGGATCCATCATCATCGCGCCCTCCGCTCCCGCCCGGCACGGCACCGGGATCGGGTGCGCGGCGGGAAGGGGACAGCGGTGGTGTGGAGGTGGATGACGTCGGGTTAACGTCCTCCGGAGACGGATCGAGGTAGGAGTAGTCGATGAGCGTGCGCACCCGTGCCGACCTGGAACAGCTGCCGCCCTACGTGGCCGGGCGGACCGTGCCGGGGTCGATCAAGCTGGCCAGCAACGAGGTCTCCGAGGGCCCGCTGCCCAGCGCGGTGGCGGCGATCAACGAGGCCGCCACCGAGGTCCACCGCTACCCCGACATGGGCGTGGGCGCGCTGACCGAGGCGCTGGCCGCGCACTACGACGTCGCGCCGGAGCGGATCGCGGTCGGCTGCGGCTCGGTCGCGCTGTGCGAGCAGCTGGTGCAGGCCACCTGCACCGCCGACGACGAGGTCGTCTTCCCGTGGCGCTCGTTCGAGGCCTACCCGATCATCACGCAGGTCGTCGGAGCCCGGCAGGTGAAGGTGCCGCTGACCGGCGAGCACGCGCTGGACCTCGAAGCGATGCTGGCGGCGATCACCCCGGCGACCCGGCTGATGTTCGTGTGCACGCCGAACAACCCCACCGGCACCCTGGTCCGCAAGACCGAGCTGGACGCGTTCCTGGACCGGGTTCCCGAGGACGTCCTGGTGGTGCTCGACGAGGCCTACTTCGAGTTCGTCGACGACGCCGACGCCCCGGACGGCGTGGAGATCACCCGCGTCCGCGACAACGTCGTGTCGATGCGCACCTTCTCGAAGGCCTACGGTCTGGCGGGCGTGCGCGTCGGCTACGCGATCGGACCGGTGAAGGTCGCCGAGGCGCTGCGCAAGGTCACCATCCCGTTCAGCGTCAACGCGCTGGCCCAGACCGCCGCGATCGCCTCGCTGCAGGCCCAGGACGAGCTCCGCCGCCGCTGCGCCGACGTGGTCGCCGAGCGGGCGCGGGTGCACCGCGAACTGGTGGCGCTGGGCTACGAGGTCCCGGAGACGCAGGCGAACTTCGTGTGGCTGCCGCTGGGTGAGCGCACCGCCGCGTTCAACGAGCACTGCCTCGAGAACCGGGTCGTGGTGCGGGCTTTCGCCGGGGAGGGCGCGCGGGTGACGATCGGCCAGCCCGCGGAGAACGACGCGTTCCTGGCCGCGGCCAAGTCGTTCGGCTGAGAAGGCGGGAGACGCCCGGAGAAAGAGCAACGGTGGTGACCGGCGAAGAGAGGGGGAGTACTTCGCCAGCCACCACCGCTGCGATGTGGCCGCTTGAGCCGAAACGGCCACTCTTTACGCGTAGCGATCTACGCAGCACCGGAATGTAGTGGCGGGCCGGGCCCGCCGCTACAGAAGCGACAGGAGATCCACCCGTTCAGGTGGCCGGCCCATCCGTCCGGGCGGGGATCAACCGGTCACCGCGTGGTGCCCCTGCACCGCAACGGGTGCCGGGGCCTCGGGCAGCTTCTCGGTCGAGTCGGAGGGCGCGGGCGGCTCGTAGCCCGGCGAGACCTCGGTCGGCGGCTCCTCGGCCGGCGGCTCGCTCGGGCCCTCCTCGATCGGGGCGTTGGCCGCGCACACCACGTTCTGCGGGGACGCGACCGGCACGACCGCGCCGAGGATCGCGATGTTGTTGCCGCACAGCTGGATCGGCAGCACGCTCGTGTTGTTGTCGTTGCCGATGTTGATGCCGTCGTTGTCGGTGCTGTCGGCGAAGGCCTGGGTGCCACCGATGACCATGCCCGCGGTGCCCACTGCCAGAGCGCCCGCCATGTAAGCCGTCTTGCGCATAGATCGCTTCCTCTTCCTGGTTTCTCGGGGGAACTCCACCCTCGGCGGGGTCACCGCAGGTGGACGAGCGTGCCCAGTGGCAGCGTTGCCAGCAGGCGCAGCGCGTCGTCGGGGACGCGGACGCAGCCGTCGCTGCTGGCCTGGCCGAACACCGAGGGTTCCGGCCAGCCGTGCAGCGCGACCGTGCCCGGCCCGCCTCCGTACGTGCTGAAGGTGTTGGAGTGGGTGCCCAGCGGCAGGATGATCGGGCTGAACTTGGTGACCGTCTCCTCGATCGCCGCCATGATGAACGTCCGGCCGCGCGGCGTCGGCGAGTCCGACGCCCCGACACCGACCACCCACTGCCCGATCGGTGCGCCGTCGCGGAGCACCGTGAGCCGCCGCGCGTCGATCTCGACGTCGACCGCGTAGGGCGTGCGGGCGCGCTGGGTCCGCTGGTCCTCCAGCACCCAGCCGGTGGCCCCGTTCGGCCGGGACGGGAGCAGGACCTGAGCCCACTTGCCTCGCTCGGCGATGACCGGCACCCACGTGGGGTTGTCGAGCTGCTTGGCGGGCAGCTTGGCGAACACCGGTCCGCCGGGCGAGGAGTGCACCGCTGTGTCCGCCTGCACCCGCAGCACGACGCCGTCGGTGTCCCCGCCCGGTGCCGGATCGGCGGGGGCCGTGGGGAATTCGGTGAAGGTGGTGGCGTCGGCCTGCATGCCCAGGTCCGCCCTGGCCATCGCGTACGGCGGCCGTTCGGCGGGGGCGGTGCCCGCGCATCCGGTCAGCGCGAGGCATGACAGGCCCAGCGCGGCGGCCGCGAGCGACCGGGCCGCGCGTGCGGTGCCGCCGGCGGTGCGACGTAGGCTCATCATCGGCTCCTGGCCCGTCGACTCTGTGGTCCTCCGGGCGAAACGCCTTGGGACGCCCGGAGGTGGGCAGCTGATCCGAGTGATCACATGCCGACGGGAAGTTATCCGGGCGTGCACGCACCACCGCACCGGCCCGCACCGGGGGTTCGATCGACTTCCGGCCTCTGATCAGCGAAAACGGTTCTCGTTTATCGTCAGCGGAGCCTCGTTACTCAGAGCCGATCACCTGATCGTGTGGATCTTTTCCCCCTGTCCAGCGATGCCTAGTCGAGCGCGCGACGCAGGAAGAAGCGGATCCCCAAGGTCCCGAACAGCAGCATCGCGACCAGCAGGGCCAGCACGCACACCCACGGCGCCATGTGCGGGATGCCCGGCAGCAGCGCTCCCCGCATTCCCTCGCTGACGTAGGTCAGCGGGTTGATCGCGCACAGCACCTGGAACCAGCGCAGGTGCTCCAGCTGCGCCCACGGGAACTGGGTGGCGCCGGTGAACATCAGCGGCGCCAGGATCACCGCGAACATGATGTTGATCCGCCGAGGCGGCACCGCCGCGCCGACCGTCATGCCGACCGCCGCGCCGGAGGCCGACCCAAGCACCATGCACAGCAGCGCGAACGGCAGACCGCTCAGGTCCCAGTCGATCCGGCCGAGCATCCACACGCCCATCGGCACCATCAGCACCGCGGCGAACAGGCCGCGCAGCGCGCCGAAGAGCATCTTCTCCACGGCCACCCAGCTGATCGGCAGCGGCGCCAGCAGCCGGTCCTCGATCTCCCGCGAGTACGAGAAGTCCAGGACGAGCGGGAACGACGTGTTCTGCAGCGACACCAGGAACGCGTTGAGCGCGATCATCCCGGGCAGCAGCACCTGCGCGTAGCCGGGCTGGGTGTAGCCGAGCTCGCCGAGGACCTTGCCGAAGATGAACAGCAGCGCCACCGGCTGGACCAGCACCTGCGCCAGGAAGCTCGGCAGCTCGCGGCCGGTGACGAACACGTCGCGCCCGAGGACGGCGAGGAACGCGCGGATCGAGATCATCGCAGCTCCCGGCCGGTCAGGTCGATGAAGACGTCTTCCAGCGTCGCCGAGCCCAGCGACAGGTCGCTGACCGGGATCCGCTGCTCGTGCAGGGCTTGGGCGATCGGCCCGAGCAGCCCGGCGGGCTCGGACGCGACGTAGAGCCGCAGCCGCAGCTCGGCGGCGTCGTCGGGGCTGATCCGCTCGACCTGCTCGACACCGCGGATCTCGGAGAGCAACCCGGTGATCTTGTCCGGCTCGTAGCCGTCGGCCCGCAGGGTCGCGTCGAGGGTGCCGCTGCCGGGCAGCGAGCGGATCAGGGCCTCGGGGGTGTCCAGCGTCAGCAGCCGGCCGTGGTCGACGACCCCGACGCGGTCGGAGAGCTTCTCGGCCTCGTCCATGTCGTGGGTGGTGAGCACGACCGTGACGCCTTCGGAGCGCAGGTCGTCGATCCGGTCGTGCACGAACAGCCGGGCCTGCGGGTCGAGCCCGGTGGAGGGCTCGTCGAGGAACAGCACCTCGGGCCGGTGGATGAGCGCGCGGGCGATCATGAGCCGCTGCGCCTGCCCGCCGGAGAGGTCGTCGACGCGGGCCTTGGCCTTGTCGGTGAGGCCCATCCGCTCCAGCAGCTCGTCGGCGAGCCGACGGCGTTCGGCGCGGGCGACACCGTGGTAGGTGGCGTGCCAGATGAGGTTCTGCCGCGAGTTCAGCGACCGGTCCAGGTTGACCCGCTGCGGCACCACGGCGACCTTGCGGCGCGCGGCCACCGGGTCGGCGGCCACGTCCACCCCGGCGACCACCGCCTTCCCGCCGGTCAGCTGGACGCGGGTGGTGAGGATTCCCACGGTGGTGGTCTTGCCCGCACCGTTGGGCCCGAGCAGCCCGAAGACCTCACCGGCACGCACCTGGAAGGACAGCCCGTCGACCGCGTTGGCCCGGCTCTTGGGATACCGCTTGACCAGCTCGTGGACCTCGACCGCGACCGCCACATCGCCCCCCTGGTTCGGCACTCGATGCTAGTCGCGCGAAGCGGACCGGTGACAGCGCATTTTTGGCGGGAGGTTTCCGTCCCGGCCCGCAGCGCTTCCGACCTCGGTAACCTGGCTGGGTGAGTGAGGCGACCGAGCAGCTGACCCCCTGGCTGGGCGAGACGGAGATGTCGGCCTGGCGCGCCTACATCGTGGGCAGCGCCCTGCTGGAGCACCGGCTCAACAGAGAGCTGCAGCTCACCCACGGTCTGTCGATCGCCGACTACGAGATCATGGTCTCGCTGTCGGAGGCCCCGGACATGCAGCTGCGGATGAGCGAGCTCGCCAACGGCATCGCCCACTCCAAGAGCCGCATGTCCCACCAGATCCGCAGGTTGGAGAAGGAAGGTCTGGTCCGCCGCCAGGAGTGCCCGGACGACGGCCGAGGCGTTCTAGCGGTCCTCACCGAGGACGGTCTGGCCAAGCTCCGCGAAGCCGCCCCCGCCCACGTCAGGGGCGTCCGCGAGCACATCATCGACCTCCTCGACGACGACGAGCAGAAGACCCTCGCCGCCGTCTTCACCCGCCTCACCGACCACCTCCGCGCCCTCGACTGACCCCGGACCGGCTGTAGGCCGATCATCCGCAGTTGGCTACGCTGCGGCGTGGAAGCGTGGCAGAGCGGCCGAATGCACTCGCCTTGAAAGCGAGCGTCGGGAGACCGACCGCGGGTTCGAATCCCGCCGCTTCCGCTCAGCTGACCAGCACGACCAGGACCCGGCGGGGATCTCCCCCACCGGGTCCGGCTGCCGGTTCGAGGTGGCTGTACTTGCCCCGCCACTCCCTTGGCCAGTGATTGCGCCGAATGGCGTCGGAGGCGGATCGGCGATCAGATCTGCCTTGGACGTCGAACAGGGCTGGTTCGCCGGGTTCGGTGGCGTCACGCCGTCACTCGCAAGCTTGCCGAGTGGGTATGTGCGCTTCAGCGCAGGTTATCGGGGGATTCCCTCGGTGGCAGGATTTCGATTGCCGTCAGGTCGTCGCTCCCGTACCGATCCCCGACTTTTTCGGAACGCCATAGTTCCAATCGCCGGAGGCACTGGCGCAACTCCTCGGCACGCATAGCCCAATCCCGACGACTTTCACGGCTGCACGTGGGATCGGTCATCATCTTTCGCGCGAAATCCAACCGCCCGTAAAGATATGTCAACGCCGTGTCATCATGGCTGGTCAATCGGTACTCCTTTATCCCAGGAAGCAGCGCTTCCCATGCAGACCACGCAGAGTTCCGGAACGCCACACTCCATTACCCCGCCGGTCAGCTTTCGCTTCGACTATCGACGCGGGACGCGGTCCGTTACGCCGTCCCGGCCAAACCCACGGCCGCACCATCGATCGAATCCAGCATCCCCATGCGGCGTACGACGTTTCTGCTCAACGACCCGAAAATCCGGATAAAAATCTCCCGGTTGGGTCAAATGACCCTTCTTGACCTGGCGTTATGTTGCCAGCTACGCGCATCACGCAAGACAACTTGCTCCGGATTTCAATCTCCACCCATAACCCGCGCGAGCGCAGGGAGCCCGTTCCGAAGCATGACTTAATCCACATTTTCCCACATCGGTACGAGAACTTTCCGATCACGGTCCAATAACTTTGCTCACCGTCTATTGGTTCGGACCCCTCGCAGTCACTCGTGGAGTTCGCTGGTCGCGGCGCATTAGTGGTCGAAGCACGCCAATTTCGGAGGCAAAGCACGGGAAGTAACAAACCTGGTGCCACGCGGGATTAGCACGTCGATGATGACGCACGAGTCACGGTGAGTTTCCCACCGTGTCGTTCCTGCTGGGGAAGGTGATCTGTTGCGCACCAAGGGCGCCAACATCATCACCGGACTCTCGCTCGGGTTCATCGTCACCAGCATCGGGTTCGGCGTCCGGCCGTGCCGCTGGGCCGACGCCCGATACTTCCGACTCGACCGCGGCGCCTGCGGGCTGCAGCGGCGAGCACCGCACCACGCAGCTGCGGTTTCCTCCCTAGCTCGCCTTTTTCGCCTGCGTTGGGGCGGGTTTCGGGGTTGTGGGCTTGGGGCGGGTGGAGGCCTGATCGATGGGTAGGGCGAGGTTGTGGGTGATTCGCACGTGCCAGTCGAGGGCGTCGAGGCCCATTCGGCCGCTGTCGACCAGGCTTCGACCGCAGCGAGGGCCACCGACCGGGCAGGCGTACCACTCCCGGTCGTCGACGATCACGACCTCCAGCTCCACCTCGTCCGCTCCCCACTTCAGCCACGCTCGAACCACCTGGTCACAAGATAGACAACTATGTACGTCTCTGGACATCTCTAGACGTAGAGGTTCATCCTTACAGGTCATGGGGTAACCAGGCTGGGTGTCATGTCCTGGGAAGACCGGTCCGGCCGTATCGACCACGGCGCGGCGAAGACCATCTGGCAGCAGGTCGCCGACGACGTCACCGCCGACATCGAGTCGGGTGCGCTGGCGCGGGGATCTCGGCTGCCCAGCGAGGCCGAGCTCTCCGAGCTCTACGGGGTCGCGCGCGGGACCGTTCGGCGCGCGCTGAGCTCACTGGTCGAGTCCGGCACGATCACCGTGGTGCACGGACGCGGCACCTTCGTCACCCAGCAGTAGCGCCCGTGTCGAACTCGTCCGACGTTTCGAAATCGGCTCTGGGAGCCGACTTCCGGCGGCTCTGGGTTGCTGATGGGCTCAGTCAGATCGGGTCTCGGGTCGGGTTCGTGGTGCTGCCGCTGCTGGCGATCAGCGAGCTCGGGGCTTCGCCGTTCCAGGTGTCGTTGCTGGCCGTGCTGGAGACGGCTGCGTTCCTGGTCGTCGGGTTGCCGGTCGGGGCTTGGTGCGACGGGTGGCGGAATCGGCCCGTGCTGCTGGTCGCCGACGTGGGGCGGGCGGTCGCGCTGGGGTCGCTGCCGGTGGCGGCCTGGTTCGGGGTGCTCACGTTGTGGCAGCTGTACGCGGTCGTGGCGGTGGCCGGGGTGCTGACCGTGTTCTTCGACGTCGCGCACCAGTCCTACCTGCCTCGCCTGGTCGACCGGTCTCAGCTGGTGGAGGGAAACGCGAAGCTGCAGGCGAACATGTCGGTCGCCGAGGTGACCGGGCCCGCCGCCGGCGGGTTCCTGGTGCAGTTCCTCACCGCGCCGGTGGCGATCGTCGTGAACGCGCTGAGCTTCCTGTGGTCGGCGGGATGGCTGCGCTCGATCAAGACCTCCGAACCTCCCCGGGAGCGGAGCCGCACCCGGTTGGTGCCCGAGATCCGGGAGGGGCTGCGGTTCGTCTTCGGGCATCCGATCCTGCGGGCGATCGCGTGCAGCGGGGCGTGCGTCGTGTTCTTCCAGTCGATGAGCATCGCGATCGCGATCGCGTTCCTGTCGCTGGAGATCGGCCTGTCGCCCGGAGAAGTCGGTCTGCTCGCCAGCATCGGCCCGCTCGGGGCGGTGGCGTCGGCGCTGACCACGAACGCCCTCGCGCGTCGGATCGGGCAGGCGCGGCTGATGCTGGTGGCGATCGTCGGGCTCGGCGCCGGGATGCTGCTCGTGCCGCTGACCGGTCCTGGCGTGCAGGTCGCGTGGTACGCCATCGGCGGTGTGATCAGCGGGTTCTGCCTCATCTCGCTGAACGTCGTGGAGGTCAGCTTCCGCCAGATGCTGTGCCCCGACCACCTGCTGGGCCGGATGAACGCCACGATGCGCTTCATGCTCCGCGCCACCGCCCCGTTCGGCGCCCTGCTCGGCGGCATCAGCGGGACTCATCTCGGCATGCGCCCCACGCTGTGGATCGCGGCGATCGGCGTCCTGCTGTCGTCGGCGTGGCTGCTCACCTCACCGCTCCGCCACACCCGCGACCTGCCGGTGGAGGAGGCGCCGTCCCCCGTGCGCGATTAGTTCCGGGGGCCCGGTCGGTCTGCACTCCTGAGAAGTCCGACGAGGAGGGAACGATGACCGAGCAGACCGCAGCTATGACGACGAACGTCCAGAGCGTCTCGATCCCCGTGGCCGACCAGGACCGGGCGCTGCAGTTCTACACCGAGGTGCTCGGCTGCGAATGCCGCGCCGACGTCGAGGTGTGGCCCGGCGCCAGGCTCGTGGTGGTGGCACCGCCCGGGTCGGACGTGGCGCTGTTGCTGCTGCCGGCGAACAGCGAGATCCCGGTGGCCGTGCGCCTCGGCACGGCCGACGCCGACGCCGCGCACGCCCGCCTCCGCGAAGCGGGCGCCACGGTCCACAACGCCGAAGTCCTGCGCTGGGAGGGCCAGCCACCGATGTTCGCCTTCACCGACCCGGACGGCAACGAACTCGTCTACCTGGAAGAGAGCTGATCAGCGGCCTATGTCGGTGGGGCGGGGCATGGTTGCGGGCATGATCCTGTGGTCGTTGGTCGACGTGGAACGGGCGCTCCGGGATTCGTGGGGTGCGGATACCTGCGCGCCGGAGGACGTTCCCGATTGGCATCCCGGCAATCCGGCACGAGGGCAGTGCGGGACCACTGCCCTCGTGCTCCACGACTTCTTCGGCGGGGAGCTGATGTGCGGACCCGTCCACCGCGACGGCGAGCACGTCGACTACCACTGGTGGAACCGCTTCGGCAGCGGCCTGGAACTGGACCTGACCCGTGAGCAGTTCGCACCCGACGAACTCGTCGGCGAGGGCGCCCCGGTCCCCCGCCCGACGGGCAAGACCCGCATGGACGCGGAGTACGAGCTCCTCCGGCAACGGGTCCTGAAACACCTGTCGGGCCAACCTGTCGGCTAGTCGCGATCAGGCTTCGGCAGCAAATCCTGACTCGCTCTCGCTCGCCGGGTGGTTGTGCAGTTTTCATGAAAACTGTCCCCTCCCTGCACGGGGGCACCAAGGGTTTCACTCGGGTTGGCACCTCGTGGGGGCGCAGTTTTCATGAAAACTTCGCGTCCCCATCAGACGTCGCCTACGGGGTCCCGTTGGGTTCGGACGGCGAAGTTTCAGTCGAAACTCCTCTCGTCAGAGCCAGCCGCTTGCCATTCGGGAGAGGTGGTTGTGGAGTTCTGCCGCCCAGTCGATCTGGTCGATGGCCCCGTAGTCGATGTTGAGGACGTTGGTGAGGTCCCGGCCGCTGGTGAGCAGGCCCGCCTTCTTGTCGCCCTCGATGACCGCGTCGAGACCGTCGTGGCCTGCGATGAAGGTGACCTCCAGCTGCTTCAGGCGCGGGTAGTTCGGGGAGCCGCGGAACTCGATCTCCTGGTAGAACGGCAGCGTCTGGCGGGTTCCGCGCAGGTGCCCGGCCTCGCAGTCGACTCGGTGCAGGTGGAAGCCGAGGCGCTCCACCGCCTCCAGCAGGACGTGCTGGGCCGGGAGGGCGCCCACCCCGATCGGGTCCGTGTCGGTGGCGTCCACGGCGCCGCTGATCTCCAGGCGGGTGCGGACCGCGACCTCGCCGCCCGGCAGGTGGCGACCGTTGTAGAAGGTGATCGGGGTTTCCATCGGGGCCAGCGCCTGGAAGGGCAGCTCCACGACCTGACCGGGCTGCAGCTCGACGCCCTCGCCGACCCGCTGCTGCCCGAACGCGCGCTTGGACTCCGTCTCGCCGTCGTCGGTCTCGCGCTCCACGCGGGTCACGAACTCGACCGAAACACCGTCCAACCGCTGCGGGACCTCGCCACCGCGCAGCCGGACGACGCCCTGGACCTGACCACCCGGCTGGACACCCGGGGTGTGCAGCTCGGTCTCCACGTCGGCGCCGCCCACGCCGACCGCGGCCAAAAGCTTCTTGAACATGCCCTCCAGTCTTGCGCCTGCGCACCGCGCGCGGAGCCCGAACGCCCGAGATTTCAGCCGCTTCTCAGCGTCCCGCGAAGCGCGGTTCACGGGTATAGCGTCGGGTCATGGCTCAGATCGATTTCCAGTCCCGTGTCGGTGTGTGGTGGACCAGCGATGCCTGGGCGATCCAGGACGTGCAGGTCCGGGCGAAGGAGTTGGAGCGGCTCGGCTACGGGTCGCTGTTCTACGGGGAGGCGTTCGGCAAGGAGTCGTTGACGCAGGCCGGGGCGCTGCTCGGGGCGACCGAGCGGCTCGTCGTCGGGACCGGCATCGCCAACATCCACGCGCGCGACGCCAAGGCCGCCGAAGCCGGTGGCCGCACGCTCAGCGCGCTGCACCCGGGGCGCTTCGTGCTCGGGCTCGGCGTCAGCCACGCTCCCCTGGTCGAGGGCAACGCCGGGACCTACACCAAGCCGCTGGCCACGATGCGCGACTACCTGCAGCGCATGGACGAGCTCTCCGCCAAGGTCGAGCCCGGTGCGCCGCGGCCGACCCGGCTGCTGGCCGCGCTCGGCCCGAAGATGATCGAGCTGTCGGGCACCGCCGCCGACGGCGCGCACCCCTACCTGATCACCCCGGAGCAGACCGCGACCACGCGCGAGCTGCTCGGACCGGACAAGTGGGTGGTCAGCGAGCAGGCCGTCGCGCTCACCACCGACCGCGAGGTCGGGCTGCGGCGAGCCCACCAGCACCTGCACATGTACTCGCAGCTGCCGAACTACCGGAACTCGTGGTTGCGGCAGGGCTTCGACGAGTCCGACCTCGTCGTCGGCGGCTCGGACGAGCTCGCCGAGCACCTGGTGGCCATCGGCGACGCCGAGTCGATCGCCGCGCACGTGCGGCGGCACCTCGACGCCGGGGCGAACCACGTGGTCATCCAGGTCCTCGGGGACGGTCCCGCCGACGACCCGCTGCCCGCGCTGCGCGAGCTCGCACCCGCCCTCGATCTGTGAGCCTGACGTCTGGGTGACGAACCGGTGATCTTGGGTCGCTAGGGTCGGCGCGTGAGTGGAACCGAGCGAGAACACCCCCACGACACCGAAGACCTGGTCCGGCTGGTGCTCCTCACGCGCCAGGAGCTGGGCTGGGACCACGCGAGGCTCGCGGCGTCGGCCGGCATCGCCGAGTCCGACGTGGCGCGCTTCGAAGCCCACCAGATCGTCCCGGCCAAGCCGCTGGCGCTGCGGTTCCTAGAGGTCATGGGCGTGGTCGTCCAGGCATGAACGCGCTGGTCACGGCGGGTTCATCGGCTGGACGGCAGCCTCGGGGAACGATGTCGGGCCGAGGCTGCGAGCATGGTGTCCGTGGATGAGACACAGGACGTGAAGGCCCGGCCGAAGCCCACCGGCGCCGCCGTGTGCGCGCACCTCGGGATCGGGGTCGACGACGAACAGGCGAAGCTGGCCCGCGACCGCCTCAACAAGTCGCTGGCCCACTACCGGGTGGCGCTGCTGGCGGGCGAGCGCGCCGACGCGGAGACCGTCGGCGCTTGACCGCGGCCCTTCGAGCGGGGTTCGCGCGAGATTCCGTTCGCCGCGCGCACGGGATGTCGCGCGACCTCCGAGCGCGCGCTGGAGTGCGCAAGATCGGAGAAGACCTGGACGCGCCGACGGCCTAGGTTCGTGGTGTCACGACGACCACGAGGACGAGGCACACCATGACCCAGCGCGTTCGCGTTCACTGCATGAGCGTTTCCCGGGACGGCATCGGAGCCGGGCACGACCAGAGCTTCGAGCAACCGTTCGGCAAAGCCGTGAACCCGATGTCGCTGATGTCCTGGGTCGGAGCCACCGCAAGCTGGCCGAACCGGACCGACGAGGGCGGCACGCGCGGGTTCGAGGACTACATCTCGCGGGACTTCACCCGCAACATCGGTGCCGAGATCATGGGGCGCAACAAGTTCGGACCGCAGCGCGGCCCGTGGCAGGACCACGAGTGGCAGGGCTGGTGGGGTGACGAGCCGCCGTTCCACACGCCGGTCTTCGTCCTCACCCACCACGAGCGGCCCTCCTTCACGCTGTCCGACACCACGTTCCACTTCGTCGACGTGACGCCGCGGGAAGCCGTCGAGAAGGCCAAGGCCGCCGCCGACGGCAAGGACGTGCGCATCGGCGGCGGCATCAGCACGCTGCGGGAGTTCATCGACGCCGACCTGATCGACGAGATGCACATCGCCGTCGTCCCGATCGAGCTCGGCGACGGCGTGCGGTTGTGGAACAGCCCCGAGGAGCTGACCGACCGCTACCACCTGGAGCGCATCACCGCGCCGAGCGGCGTCGAGCACCACTTCTTCTGGCGCCGCTGACGCGGTGAGCGCCCGAGGTCAGCTCGCGTTGTGGCCGTGCGGGACGGCCGGGCCGCGGGCGTGCTCGGCGAACGCGCTCAGCTGGGAGTGGCGGAGTGCGGCCCGCTCCTCGCGGGTCCGCATCCCGTTGACGCCCTCGGTGCTGTGCGAGTACGCCTCGATGACGTCGGCCAGGCCCTTGGCGTTGCGCTCCAGGGCGACGCGGTCGATGTTGCCGAGGTCGTCACCGGGCTGGTGGTAGTTCGGGTCGAACGCGACGCCCGCCGTGCCACCCCACTTGGCCGCCTGCTCCTCGGTCTTGACCTCCTCGGCGCCGGTGAACAGGCCGCCCGCCGGGATGCCGTTGGCGATGAACTCGCCGTAGTCGGAGCGCCCGTCGAAGTCGGTGCCCTCCAGCTCCACGCCCTGCGCGGCCATCGCCGCGGTCAGGTCCTTCTCGATCTGACCCGATCCCTGCGGTCCCGGACCCGAGCCGACGCCGTCCGAGTCGTCGCCGTCGTAGGCGAGGTAGGCGGCGTTCGGCGAGCCGATCATGTCGAAGTTCAGGTACAGGGCGATGTCCAGCTGCTGCTCGAAGGTCAGGCCCTGGACGTACTGCGTCGAGCCGACCAGCCCGGACTCCTCCGCGCCCCACCAGGCGAAGCGGACCGCGTTCTCCGACTGCGGGCTGCCACCCATCCGCAGCGCCGTCTCCAGCAGCCCGGCGCTGCCGCTGCCGTTGTCGTTGATGCCCGGTCCCTCCGGCACGCTGTCGAGGTGCGCGCCGGCCATCACGACGTTGTCCGGGCGGCCGGTGCGGGTCTGGGCCACGACGTTGCGGGTGGTGACGGTCTCCAGCCGCGACTGGACGTCCAGCTTCACCTCGGCGCCCGCCTGACCGGCCAGGGCCTGCCCGACCTGCATGGACGTGCCCGCGCTGGGGATCCGCGCGTCGGCCGGGTCGCCGAGCGTGCCGTTGAGCGGTCCCTCGACGTTGTTGTAGATGATCACGCCCACGGCGCCCGCGTCGGCCGCGACCTGCTGCTTCTGCGCGAAGGTGCAGGAACCGCGCTGGATCAGCGCGACCGAGCCCGCCACCTCAGGACCGAAGTCGCTCGCCTCGCAGCCCGGGGTGTCGTCGACCGCGGCGACCGACAGCGGGGCGGTGATGCCGCCCTGCGGGGTGGCCGGGGAGTACTCCAGCGCGTCGCCCTCGGTGGGCTGACCGGCGACCGCGAGGCTGAAGGAGTCCAGGTAGAAGGCGTCGTAGGTGAACTCCGGCGTGGTCACGTCGAAACCCGCGCCGCGCAGCTTGCCCGCCACGTAGTCCACGCTCGCCTCGTAGCCGGGCAGCCCGGACGCGCGGTTGCCGCCGTTGAGGTCGGCGATGCGCTGCAACGCGTTCAGGTGGCGGTTCACCGCGTCGCCGGTGACCCGGTCGCCGAGCCCCGCGGGGGCGGCCGAGGCCGGGGCGATGGCGACCAGCGCGGCCGCGCAGGTGGCGACCAGCGCCGCCGCGGTGCGTCTGGGTGTGATGGTTCGCGAACTCATCGTGCTCCCCGTTTTGAGTGGAATGGGTGGATGAGGATCCCAGTCAAGCGAAACCCGCACGAGTTCAGAAGTGGGAATGTTTCCCGTTTTTCCCGGCCGGACCCGAGTTCTCGGTTTTCGCGCCGCCCGCGGCTGACTACCGTCACGGGCATGCATGGGATTTCAATCAGCGAGCCTGGCGGCCCCGACGTTCTGGTGTGGACGGAGCACCCGGACCCGGAACCCGGTCCCGGTGAAGTGGTCATCGACGTCGCCGCCGGAGCGGTCAACCGCGCCGACCTCGCTCAGCGCCAAGGCAACTACCCGCCGCCGAAGGGCGCAAGCGACATCCCCGGACTGGAGTGTTCCGGCACCATCGCCGAGATCGGTGACGGCGTGACCGGCTGGAACGTCGGCGACGAGGTCTGCGCGCTGCTCGCCGGCGGCGGCTACGCCGAGCGGGTCGCGGTCCCGGCCGCGCAGGTGCTGCCCAAGCCCGACGGGGTGGACCTGGTGGAGGCGGCGGGCATTCCCGAGGTCGCCTGCACGGTCTGGTCGAACGTGGTGATGGAGGCGGGGCTCCGGGAAGGGCACCTGTTCCTGGTGCACGGCGGCGCGGGCGGCATCGGCACCTGCGCCATCCAGGTCGCCAAGGCGCTGGGCGCGCGGGTCGCGGCGACCGCCGGGTCGGCGGAGAGCCGGGCGCTGTGCGCGGAGCTGGGCGCGGACCCGGTGATCTCCTACCGCGACGAGGACTTCGTCGAGGTCCTCAAGGGACTCGGCGGCGCGAACATCATCCTGGACAACATGGGTGCGTCCTATTTGGACCGCAATCTCTCGGCGCTGGCCCCCGACGGGTTCCTGGCCGTGATCGGGATGCAGGGCGGCGCCAAGGCCGAGCTGAACATGGGCAAGATGCTCATGAAGCGGCTGCGGATGTCGATGCTCGGGCTGCGCGGTCGCCCCGTCGAGGGCCCGAACGGCAAGGCCCGCATCGTCGCCGACGTGCGCGAGCGCCTCTGGCCGCTGGTCGAAGCGGGCGAGGTGCGGATGCCGGTGCACGCCCGCGTCCCGATGGCCGAGGCCTCCCGCGCCCACGCCACCCTCGAAGCGGGCGACGTCCGGGGCAAGATCCTCCTGGTGCGGTGACGGGTTCGGATGTCGCGCGGAGTTGGATCGATCGCGGGTCCGATCGATCGCGGGTCCGATCGATCGCGGCTTCGAGCTCCGCGCGAGATCCGAACTCCCACCCGGTCAGGTGAGTTCGGCGACGGCCTGGAGCAGCTGGTCGACTTCGGTGGTGTTGGTGTAGTGGGCCAGGCCCACGCAGACGGCCCCGCCCACCTCGGCCGCGCCCAGCGCGGCGAAGACCCCGTGGGTGCCCGGATCGGCGAAGGCGCAGATCCCCCGGTCGGCGAGGTGGGCGACGGCGTCCTCGGCCTTCACGCCGTTGACGGTGAAGGCCACCGCCGGGATCCGCCGCATCGAGTCGCCGATGAGCATCACGTCGTCGATCTTGCGCAGCCCGTTGGTGAGGGTGTTCAGCAGCCCCGCCTGGTACGACTTCACCGCGCGCAGCGAGGTCAGCAGCCGCTCGCGGCGCGGTCCGATGGCCGCGTCGTCGAGCCCGGCGAGGTAGTCCACCGAGGCGACCAGGCCCGCCAGCAGCGGCAGCGCGTGCGGGCCCATCTCCAGCCGCTCCGGGCCGCGGGCGCTGTGGTCCAGCGCCACCGACGGCAGGTGGTCGAGCATCGCCGGGTCGCGGAACGCCAGCGCGCCCACCTGCGGCCCGCCCCACGCCGAGGCGTTGACGGCGATGACGTCGGCGCCGAGCTCGGTGATGTCCAGCGGCACGAACGGAGCCGCCGCGGAGGCGTCGACGACCAGCAGCGCGTCGTGCTCGTCGGCGGCCTCGGCGGCCGGGCGCAGGTCGGGCCGGGTGCCGACGGCACCGGAGGCGGCGGTGACCGCCACCACCTTGGTGCGCGGGGTGACCAGCTCGCCGTACTGCCAGGTCGGCAGCTCGCAGGTCTCGATGTCGATCTCCGCCCAGCGCACGGTGGAGCCGGAGCGCTGCGCGGCGCGCTGCCACGGGTCGACGTTGGCGGGCGAGTCGAGCCGGGACACGACGACGTCGTCGCCGATCATCCAGCCGTCGCCGAGCGCGTCGGCGAGCCGCCCGAGGAGCACGGCCGAGTTCGGCCCGAGCACCACCCCGGAAGGCTTGGCACCTACGAGATCCGCGATCGCGCGACGAGCGGCCTCCACGATCGCCTCGGCGCGCTGCGAGGCGGGGAAGTTCCCGCCAGGCCCGGAAACCGGGGCCCGCAGCGCCGTCGACGCCGCCGTGGCCACCTGTTCGGGAACCTGCATGCCGGCCGGGGCGTCCAGGTGCACCCACCCGTCGCCGAGCGCGGGGAAGAGTCCGCGAACCGCCGCGACGTCGAACGCCATGATTCAGACACTACGCACACGCGAGCCGCGTTTCCCCCTCCGGGTGGCCAATACTGCATCATTCGTGATCCGTTTCCCCAGCGCTGCGGGCGAGTCGGGACTACGCGGCCCGCGCGGGCGCGGCAGACTGGAAGCATGGGAGGCATGAACGAGCAACAGCGCCCGCAGGTGTTCGTGGTCGGCGAGGACGGCAACCCGGTCGGCGCCGCGTCCGCCGAGGCCGCCGCCGAGGCGGGCGGAGAAGGCCACGAGCAGGGCGAGGACATCAACGGCATGGTCGAGCAGCCGGCCAAGGTGATGCGCATCGGCACGATGATCAAGCAGCTGCTGGAGGAGGTCCGCCAGGCGCCGCTGGACGAGGCCAGCCGCAGCAGGCTCAAGGAGATCCACCAGTCCTCGATCCGGGAGCTGGAGCAGGGCCTGGCGCCGGAGCTCATCGAGGAGCTGGAGCGGCTGTCGCTGCCGTTCGCGCAGGAGAGCACGCCTTCGGACGCCGAGCTGCGGATCGCCCAGGCGCAGCTGGTGGGCTGGCTGGAGGGCCTGTTCCACGGCCTGCAGACGGCGCTGTTCGCCCAGCAGATGGCCGCGCGGGCTCAGCTGGAGCAGATGCGCCGGGGCCTGCCCGCCGGGTCCGGCGAACCGGACATGGGGCCGATGAAAGGCACCGGGCAGTACCTCTAACCGCTCACGCCGTAACGGTAGGTAGCGCCCGACGTCAAGCGGGCGCTACCCCTTCGAGTGATGCCCAGCCCGAAAGTGCGCAGCCGTGGTCGGTACTCTTTCGCTCGTGCATGCTACGAGCACGCTAGACCGACCTCCGGCGCCTTCCGAGAACTCGCCGCGGTCCTGGCGAAAAGCGTTCAAGGACATCAGTGACGCCCTCAGCCAGCGACAGCTGTGGGCTCATCTGGGCTGGCAGGACATCAAGCAGCGCTACCGGCGCTCGGTCATCGGCCCGCTGTGGATCACCATCAGCATGGCGGTCACGGTCACCGCACTGGGTCTGCTGTACTCGCAGCTGTTCGAGCAGCCGCTGGCGGAGCACCTCCCCTACCTCGCGGTGGGATTCATCGTGTGGGGCTTCATCGGCAACTGCGTCAACGAGGGCTCCGAGGTCTTCATCTCCAACGAGGGCCTGATCAAGCAGCTCCCGGCGCCGGTCAGCATCCACGTGCTGCGGCTGCTGTGGCGGCAGATGCTGTTCTTCGCGCACAACCTCGTCGTCTACTTCGTGCTGATCGTGGTCTTCCCGCACCCGCTGAGCTGGACGGTGCTGCTGGCCGTCCCGGCCTTCATGCTCATCGCGATGAACGGCGCGTGGGTGATCCTGGTCGTCGGCACCATCTCCACCCGCTTCCGCGACATCCCGCCGGTGACGCAGAGCATCGTGCAGCTGATGTTCTTCATGACGCCGATCGTGTGGAACTACGACCAGTTCAAGACGAACCCGAACCCCGCGATCGCCGAGCGAGCCAAGCTCGCCGAGATCAACCCGTTCATGCACTTCCTGGAGATCATCCGGCAGCCGATGCTCGGCACGCCGATCGCCTGGCACCACTGGCTGGTGTGCGGCGTGATCACCGTCGTGGGTTGGGCTTTGGCGCTGATCGTGCTGCGCAACTACCGTGCCCGTGTCTCCTACTGGGTCTGAGTGAGGCCGAACAATCATGGTCAGCATCGACGTCTGGAACGCGGCGGTCGACTTCCCGATCTTCGACGCGAAGTCCCGCTCGCTGAAGAAGGCCGTGCTCGGCCGGGCCGGGGGCAAGATCGGCACCGACAGCCGGGTGCCGGTCATCGAAGCGCTGCACGACATCAACATCTCGCTGCGCGAGGGTGACCGGGTCGCCCTGGTCGGCCACAACGGGGCGGGCAAGTCCACGCTGCTGCGGCTGTTGTCGGGCATCTACGAGCCCACCCGGGGCAGCTCCCGCGTGGTCGGCAAGGTCGCGCCGGTGTTCGACCTCGGCGTGGGCATGGACCCGGAGATCTCCGGCTACGAGAACATCATCATCCGCGGCCTCTTCCTGGGCATGTCCCGCAGGGAGATGGAGAAGCGGATCGACGACATCGCCGAGTTCACCGAGCTGGGTGACTACCTGGCGATGCCGTTGCGCACCTACTCCACCGGTATGCGGGTCCGGCTCGCGCTGGGCGTCGTGACCTCGATCGACCCCGAGATCCTGATCCTGGACGAGGGCATCGGCGCGGTCGACGCGGAGTTCCTGGAGAAGGCGCGGGACCGCCTCAACGACCTCGTGAAGCGGTCCGGCATGCTTGTCTTCGCCTCCCACTCCGATGAATTCCTCGTCGAGCTGTGCAGCACCGCGATCTGGATGGACAAGGGCGGTATTCGCGAAGAGGGCTCGCTGCGCGAGGTCTTGACGCACTACAAGGGGTACGACCCCTTCAACAACCTGAGTGAGGAAACCCTGGCCCGGATCGGCGAATCCCGGGCCACGATCGGGAGCAAAGAAGGCTCATGAGCACCGACTCCGCACAGCAGCTGCCCGCCGGATCCGTAGTCGCGGTCATCGTCACCAGGCACCGTCGCGAGCTGCTGGCCGAGTCCTTGAAGGTCATCGCGAGCCAGACGCGGCTGCCGGACCACCTGGTCGTGGTCGACAACGGTCCCGACCAGTCGGCCTCCGACGTGGTCGACGACTGCCCGGTGCCCTCCACCTACATCGCCTCGCAGCGCAACCTCGGCGGTGCCGGCGGCTTCGCGCTGGGCATGCTGACGGCGCTGTCGCTGGGCGCGGAGTGGGTGTGGCTGGGTGACGACGACGGCCGCCCGGCCGACGAGCACGCGCTGTCGACGCTGCTGGAGGTCGCCGAGAAGCGCCGGCTGGCCGCGGTGTCGCCGGTGGTGGTCAACATCGACACCCCGGACACCCTGGCGTTCCCGCTGCGTCGCGGCCTGACCTGGAAGCGCAAGGTCAGCGAGCTGCCGGAGGAGTTCCTGCCGGGAATCGCCTCGCTGTTCAACGGCGCGCTGTTCCGGGCGAGCACGCTGGACGTGGTGGGCGTACCGGACTACCGGCTGTTCTTCCGCGGCGACGAGGTGGAGATCCACCGCCGCCTGGTGCGCTCGGGCCTGCCGTTCGGCACCACGTTCCGCACGAAGTTCCTGCACCCGGACGGGTCGGCGGAGTTCAAGCCGATGCTGGGCGGCCGGTTCCACGCGCAGGACCCCTCGGACGACAACAAGCGCTACTACACCTACCGCAACCGCGGTTACCTGCTCTCGCAGCCGGGCATGCGCAAGATCGGCGCGCTCGAGGTGATCCGGTTCGGCCTGTACTTCGTGGTGCAGCGCAAGGACCCGAAGGCGTTCCGGGAGTGGCTGCGGCTGGTGATCCAGGGGCGCAAGGAGCGGTTCTTCCGCCGCTGATCGGATCAGCGGATCGAGCGGTCGTCGGTTCTGCGACGGCCGCTCGACTTTTTCACACGGGCTTCACGGGGACTCGATAACCGGAAGATCACGAAACGCTTAGACGCGCCTGAGATCGAACTGAGTTCGCAGCTCACGGCGTTACCGCTGGTGTCGATTCGCACATCGCCGGAATGCCGCGAAAGCGCTCGGACCAGCAACTACTATTCTCCCTTCGTGCTCAGTGGCCAGGATGACAGCCGCCGAACGGACGACCCTTCGGCAGACAACGGGACCGACCGCGCTCGACCGTCGGCCAAGCGGTTGAAGCTCTTCGCCTCCGTTCTGGGCCTGCTGGGCACGGTCCTCGCGCTGGCGGTTCCGTTCCTCCCCGTCAACCACGACATCACCACCTTGAAGTGGCCGACGTCGGAGGGGACGAAGTCGGTGTCGGCCCCGCTGGTGGGCTACTCGCCGCTGTGGCTGAAGGCGGAGGTGCCGTGCACCTCGGCGCGCAGCCTCGACGCGCGCACGACGGGCCCGGGCGTGCTGCTGAGCACCAACCCGCCGTCGTCGGACTACGGCACGCTGACGGGCCTGACGCTGCAGGTCGACAACGGCCAGCTGACGCTGCTGACCAAGGGCCAGCAGGTGGGCACGGCCCCGATCCCGGCGGGCGACTGCTCGATCTCGCTGCACTCGGACGGCTACGGCAGCACCGCCAGCGTCGGCGACCAGTCGATCGCGAACATGCGCGGTGACCAGCGTCCGCAGCTGACGGGCATCTACTCCGGCATCGACGACCAGCGCGACGACGTGAACGGTCTGTCGTTCGAGGCGCGGGTGGACACCCGCTACGAGAGCCAGGCGACGCCGCTGAAGCTGGCGGCGATGGCGCTGGCGGTGCTGGCGTTCATCGGCTCGGTGGTGTGCCTGCGGCGCCTGGACGTGCGCGCGGGCCGCCGTCCTCCGAAGTGGCTGGCCGTCGGCTGGTGGAAGCCGACGTTCCGGGACATCGCGGTGATCGGTTCGCTGCTGGTGTGGTGGGTCATCGGTGCGATGACCTCGGACGACGGCTACATCCTGAACATCGCGCGGACGCGCGAGAGCTTCGGCTACATCAGCAACTACTACCGCTGGTTCGGTGTCCCGGAGGCGCCGTTCGGCTGGTTCTACGAGGTCTACTCGCTGTGGGTGCAGGTCTCCACGGCGACGCCGTGGGTGCGGCTGCCCGCGCTGCTGATGGGCATCATCAGCTGGCTGCTGATCTCCCGCGAGGTGCTGCCGAGGCTCGGCCAGCAGGTGCGGCGCTCCAACGCCGCCGGCTGGGCCGCGGCCGCGGTGTTCCTGGCGTTCTGGCTGCCCTACGACAACGGTCTGCGTCCCGAGCCGGTCGTGGTGCTGTTCTCGCTGCTGGCGCTGTGCGCGGTGGAGCGCGCGGTGGCCACGGACCGGTTGATGCCGGCCGCGCTGGGCCTGGTCGTGGCGGCGCTGTCGGTGGGTGCGAACCCGCACGGCATGGTGTCGGTGCTGCCGTTCGTGGCGGCGCTCAAGCCGCTGTTCCGGCTCGTCCGCAAGCGGGCGATGGAGTTCGGCTGGCTGCCGGTGCTGGCGCCGATCGCCTCGTCCGGGTTCGTGATCTTGACGTTGGTGTTCGCCGACCAGACGTGGCAGTCGGTGATGGACGCGACCGAGCTGCGCACCGACATCGGTCCGAGCCAGAGCTGGTACGAGGAGCTGAGCCGCTACAACCTGCTGTTCAGCCCCACGGCGGACGGGTCGATGACGCGGCGCTTCCCGGTGCTGCTGGTGATCCTGTGCCTGGCGACGTGCGCGGTGGTGCTGCTGCGCCGCGGCCGGATCCGGGGTGCGGCGCTGGGCCCGAGCCGCCGTCTGCTGGCGATCAGCGCCATGTCGTTCGCCGTGCTGGTGCTGACCCCCACCAAGTGGTCGCACCACTTCGGCATCTTCGCCGCCACGGGCGGTGCGCTGGCGGCGCTGACGGCGCTGGCCACGAGCAGCACGGTGCTGCGGTCGAAGCGCAACCGGGCCGTGTTCTTCGCGGGCCTGATGGTGATCCTGGCCTTCGCCGCCACCGGCCCGAACGCCTGGTGGTACGTCTCGGGCTGGGGCGTGCCCTGGTACAACATGCCGCCGCAGTTCCTGGGCAGGCACTTGAGCACGGTGCTGCTGATCATCGCGTTCATCGCCATGGTCGTGGCGTTCATCGAGCACCTGCGCATCGACGAGCACAACCCGAAGGTCGTCGACGAGCGGTTCAACCGCGAGGAGGGCCGCAGCCGGGCCCTGCGGATGGGCACGGCCCCGCTGTCGATCATCTGCGCCCTGCTGGTGCTGTTCGAGCTGGCGAACTTCGGCAAGGTGATCCAGAAGCAGTGGGGCAGCTACAGCCTCGGCGCGGACAACATCAAGCAGGTCGTGGGAAGCAGCTGCGGCCTCTCGGACTACATCTACGTGGAGACCAATCCCCAGTCGGGGATGCTGCGCGTGTCGGGTGACCAGCCCTCGGTGGCGGCCCCGTCGGAGGACGAGAACATCGGGGTCCCGCCGAAGCGCCTGCAGGACAAGGAAGACGCCCAGCAGTACATGAAGGCCAAGCTGCAGGGCTTCAACCGGCCGGGCCTGCCCCCGGGCGACGGCACGGACCCGCAGGAACCCAACTGGAAGCCCCCGCACCAGTTCGGCAACGACAACGCCCCGGTCTGGGGCAGCTACGACACCGCGGGCGTGGGCACCGGTGAGCTGCGCACCCAGTGGTACGACCTGCCGGAGCGCGCCCAGAAGGGCGAGGTGCCGGTGGTCCTGTCGCTGGCGGGCTCGGAGCTGGGCGCCAACTCGGTGGCGCTGGAGTTCGGCCACGACACGCCCAACGGCTTCCTCATCACCGAGCGCAAGTACGTGGTGCAGCAGGGCGCCCCGAGCTGGCGGGACTTCCGCTACACCCTGGGCGGCAAGTCCGAAGGCGCCACCAAGATGCGCGTGGTCGCGGTCGACAACGCCCTGGGCCCGAACGGCTGGGTCGCGGTCAGCGCCCCCCGAGCCCCGCAGCTGGTGAACATGACCGACTTCGTCGGCGACCAGCCCACGTTCGTGGAGTGGACGGCGGCCCTGGTCCACCCGTGCTTGCAGCTCCCGGGCGTGCACCACGGCGTCGCGGAGATCCCGAAGTTCCGGGTCGCCGCGGGCGCGGAGGTGCGGGACATCGGCCAGGGCTGGTCCTCGCCGGACGCGGGCGGCCCGTTCGGCTGGCTCAACGTCGCCACGAGCATGCGCGAGCTCCCGACCTACATGAAGAACAACATCCACCGGGACTGGGGCTCCCTCTACGCGGTCGACCCGTACGACCAGGACGCGGTCCCGGCCCAGACGGCGATGGACGTCCACACGGAAACCCACTGGGGCAGGTGGTCCCCGGGACCCCTCCCGAAGACCCTGCAACTCCCGGGCGACGTCCCCAGCTCCGACGACAGGAACGACGTCAAGGGCTTCGAAGCCCCGGAGGAGTCAGACCAGTAAGGGAACGCCAGGCGCGCTCACCAGGTCTTGGGGCTTGGTGGGCGCGTCTACGTTTAGCAACAACCGCGACCGAAGCGACCCAAGCTTCAGTAGAAGCAACCCACTACGAATACGTTTCGAAACGAACGCCACCAAGGCGACCCAAGCTTCAGTAGAAGCGACCCACTACGGGTACGTTTCGAAAGGCAGTGGAAATTTCGCCTGAAATTGGCAACCCCCACAACGCAAGAAGAACACGGAACGAAGCCAATTTCTGGCGAAATTGCCACTCCGCACCCCCGCAGAAGGACCCCGCGAAGCGCCCCCGAAGAACCCCACGAGGTGGCGCAGTTTTCATGAAAACTTCCCCACCCCACCCACGAAAAGGGGCGCCCGACCGTCCCGGCCGAGCGCCCCGAAAACCTCAGGTTTCACTCCCGGAAGACGACCCACTTCAGCATCACGAAGTTGATCAGCGTCCCGAGGCCCTGGCCGACGACCCAGCAGACGGTGACGAGCCACGGCTCGTCCGCCCCGGTCCAGACGACCAGCAGCTGGTTGGTGCCCCAGTTCACGAAGAACGTGACGATGTACACCAGGGCGAACGCCCCGGCCTTGGCCTTGGTGTTGCCGGTGTTGGCGCCTTGGAACGTCAACTTGCGGTTGATGACGTAGGACGCCGAGGTACCGAGGATGAAGCTGATGCCTCGCGACAACCAGAACGGCCACCCGAGCACGCCCAGCATCAGCGAGTACGTGCCGAAGTCGATGATCGCGCAACCGCCACCGATTGCGATGAAGCGGACAAGCTGGTTGAAGACCCCCAGCTTCTTGGGTTCGGTTGCGGTTTCGGCCACTGTCACAGGTTCACCTTCAAGCAACGACGGCAGGACCGGACGCCCAGGACCGTCCGCGTCCAGGTTGCCCGGACAGCGGTAGACACGTCCCCCGCGAGTGTAGCGATGACGCTTCGCGCATCGCCGGGGACCGCTCGTACCCGGCGGTAGAACAACCCGATGCGCGGATAGACTCGGCTGGGTGGGATCGGTAAAGGACGACTCGCTGACACCGAGAGGCCGGGCGCGCACGGCGCCGACCAGGGCCGTTGTCGGTGCGTCCGCCGACCACCACTGGCAGGGAGGCTTCGGCGGTCCGCTCCGGTCGCCGGGTCTGCTCGTAGCGGACGGTGAGGTCCGCGTCCGCACGCTCGGGAGTGCACCCTCGGAGCTGTCCTGGACGACCGTCGGCCGGCTGGAATCGCCTGACGGTCTCCTGGAGATCACCAAGTTCGAGCACGTCGCACACGTGCAGATGAATCAACTCGACCTTTCGCGAAGGCTGGGCCTGTGACCGCAGCAATGGAGTACCGCACGCTGACCGGTTGGGCACGAACCGCGCCGTCCCGGGCGCGCGTGCTCAGCACGACCGACGTCGACGCCATCGCCGAGGCGGTGCGCACCGCCGACGAGCGGGGCGTCATCGCCCGCGGCTTGGGCCGCAGCTACGGCGACGTCGCGCAGAACGCCGGTGGCGTGGTCGTCGACATGACCGCGCTGAACCGCGTTCACGACATCAACCCGGACACCGCCATCGTCGACGTCGACGCGGGCGTGAGCCTGGAAGAGCTGATGAAGGCCGCGCTGCCGTACGGCCTGTGGGTCCCGGTTCTGCCGGGTACTCGGCAGGTCACGGTCGGTGGCGCGATCGCCAACGACATCCACGGCAAGAACCACCACTCGGCGGGCAGCTTCGGCAACCACGTGGTGGCGATGGATCTGCTGACCGCGGACGGCGAGATCCGCACGATCACGCCGAACGGCCCGGACGCCGATCTGTTCTGGGCGACGGTGGCCGGCATCGGCCTGACCGGCATCATCCTGCGGGCGTCGATCCGGATGACCCGGACGGAGACGGCGTACTTCATCGCCGACGCCGACCGGACGGCGAACCTCGACGAGACGATCGAGCTGTTCAACGACGGTTCGGACGACAAGTACACGTACTCGTCGGCGTGGTTCGACTCGATGTCGACGGGCCCGAAGCTGGGCCGGGGCGCGTTCGGCCGCGGTTCGCTGGCGACGCTGGACCAGCTGCCGCCGAAGCTGCGGGCCGACCCGCTGAAGTTCGACGCGCCGCAGCTGCTGACGCTGCCGGACATCTTCCCGCCGCGGCTGGCGAACAAGCTCACGTTCGGCACGATCGGTGAGCTGTACTACATGAAGACGCCGAAGCGCGGCCGGGACCTGATCCAGAACCTGACCGCCTTCTACCACCCGCTGGACCTGATCGGCGAGTGGAGCCGCGCGTACGGTTCGCAGGGCTTCCTGCAGTACCAGTTCTCGCTGCCGTACGGCAAGGACGAGGACCTGAAGCGGATCATCCGCAAGGTCGCGAACTCCGGCCACGTGTCGTTCCTGAACGTCATCAAGAAGATGGGCGAGGGCAACCGCGCCCCGCTGTCCTACCCGCACCCCGGCTGGCTGGTGTGCCTGGACTTCCCGATCGTGGACGGTCTGGGCCGCTTCTGCCAGGAGCTGGACGAGGACATCATGGGCCTCGGCGGCCGGCTGTACACGGCGAAGGACTCGCGCACGACGGCCGAGAACTTCCACAAGATGTACCCGCGGGCGGAAGAGTTCTCCAAGATCCGCAAGACCATTGACCCCGAAGGCAAATTCGCCTCAGACATGAGCCGGAGGCTTGAGCTGTGATCGACGCTGTTGGCAACCCCCAATCGCTGCTGGTGCTGGGCGGCACCTCGGACATCGCGCTGACCACCGCGAAGCAGTACGCGCAGGCGCAGCCGCTGCGGATCGTGCTGGCCGACCGCCCCGAGGAGTCGGAGCGCCTCAACGCCGCGGCCGAGGAGCTGCGCAAGACGGGCAGCACGGTGTCGATCCTGCACTTCGACGCCCGCAAGCCGGAGACGCACGCCGAGGTCATCGACAAGGCCTTCGCCGACGGCGACGTCGACGTCACCCTGATCGCCTTCGGCATCCAGGGCGACAACGAGAAGGGCTGGACGGACTTCGAGGCCGCCCGCGCGGTCGCCGACATCAACTACGTGGCCCCGGTGGGCCTCGGCGTGCTGCTGGCCAACAAGCTCAAGAAGCAGGGCCACGGCAGCATCGCGGTGATGGCGTCCCCGGCCGGTGAGCGCGCTCGCCGCTCGAACTTCGTCTACGGCTCGTCGAAGGGCGGCCTGGACATCTTCTACACCGGGCTGACCTACGCGCTGGAGGAGCACGGTGTGAAGGTCACCGTGATCCGCCCGAACTTCGTGCACACGAAGCTGACCGCGGGCATGAAGCCGCCGCCCATGTCGCAGACCCCGGACCAGGTCGCCGCGGCGATCATCGACGGCGTTCGCAAGGGCAAGGAAGAGGTCTACGCGCCCGGCCAGATGCGCTGGGTGATGTTCGTGCTCAAGCACGTCCCGCGTTTCATCTTCAAGAAGCTGCCGTTCTGATCGGGTGAGCTCAGCGGGGCCGTCGGGTGCTTCCCGGCGGCCCCGTTCTCGTCTTCGGCCCGTTCTCCCCTCCCCGACCGCCACCGCCGCGTTCCCGCTTTGGGATAAGTTGTTGTCATCGGCGGGCAACGTTTCGGCCCTGCGCGGCGATCTGTCATTGTGCGGGCTCGCGACGCCTGCCAGGCTTCCGTCAGGAAGCGCGGATGCCCGGAGAAGTGGGGTTCCCCAGGCATCCGCGTCCGTGGGTCCTCCGCCTGCCCTCAAGTTCCGGGGGACCCACGGAACGTCCGTGAGACGCGCGAGCCCGTTGCCAGGTTTCGCGAGCAGTCCGGGAACACCGCGTTTTTCGCCCGTTCGGCCCATCTCCGGCGGGTTCACCGGTACCGCACGTGGGCGACTGGACACCGGCAGTAGCCTCATCCCTCGTGGACGACTTCGAGACGGCCATCGCCGAGTACTACCGGCTCGGTCCGGAACGGGATCGCCTGAGCACCTGGGGATATCTGGAAGCGCTGCGCACCGCGGACCTGCTGGGCAGGCACCTGCCGCCCGCGCCGGGTGTCGTCTACGACATCGGCGGCGCGGAGGGCGCCTACGCCCTGCCGCTGGCCCGCGACGGCTACGCGGTGCACCTGGTCGACGCGTGGGAGCCGCACGTGACGGCCGCCGCGGAGGCCTCAGCGGCCCAGCCTGCGGCGCCGCTGGCGAGCTGCGCGGTCGGCGACGCCCGCGACCTGTCCTTCGAGGACAGCACCGCCGACGCGGTGCTGCTGCTCGGCCCGCTGTACCACCTGCTGGAGCGCGCCGACCGGTTGCGGGCGCTGCGCGAGGCGCACCGGGTGCTCAAGCCGGGCGGGGTGCTGCTGGCGGCCGCGGTGTCGCGGTACGCCTCGACGTTCGACGGGGTGGCGGTGGGCGACATCGGCGACGAGGACTTCCAGGGGCTGGTCGAGGGCGTGCTGGACGACGGCCTGCACCGCAACACCGATCCGGGCGAGCACCCGCGCTGGTTCACCCTGACCTACTTCCACCGGCCCTCCGACCTGCGCGACGAGGTCGCCGACGCGGGCTTCCGGGCGATCGAGCTGGTGGCGGTGGAGAGCGCGGCGGCGTGGGCGACCGACACCCGCAGGCTCGCCGATCCCAGGCACCGGGACGCGGTGCTCAAGGCGATCCGCCGCGTCGAGTCGGTGCCGGAGCTGCTGGGTGCGAGCCCTCATCTCATGGCGATCGCACGCAAGTCCCACTGACGTCTCGTCGGACGCCTTCCGGCGTGTCGGACAACCCGGCCGGGGGCGGAACTCGTGAAACTGCAAGAGGCTCAACGCAGTTCTTCCACCGGCATCCCGGGAGATCCCCAGCGTGAAGTACCTGACGGACACCGCCGCCGCCGAACCGGCCGCCGAACCGCACCACGACGAGGGGCCTCGGCGTTCGCGCCTGGGCCGGTGGCTGGCGCACGTCGTCGCGCTCTGCCTGGGGATCGCTGGCCTGTGCTGCGCGCTCGCCCTGCCGCTCGCGCCGGTGCTGCTGGACCGCACCGAGGTGCACTGGCCGGCTGACGTGCGAACGCAGGCTGATGTGCGGACGCCGACCGGGGCCGGCGAGAACCCCACGACGACGGCGTTCCTCACGCCCTACCGGCCGGCGGAGTTCCGCGCGACGGTGCCGTGCGCGACGATGCGCGCCGCCCAAGCCCGCCCGGAGCCGACGACGGTGCTGAGCACGCTGCCGCCGGGCAGCGACCGCGAAGGCCTGACTTTGTCCACGGAGGACGGTGAGCCGCGGCTGCTGCTGGGCGAGCGCGAGGTCCGGCTGCCCGCCGGGACGTGCGGGCTGACGGTGCGCGGCGACGGGATGAACTCGGTCGTCGAACCGGCCGGGCGCGCGCCGATCGCCCTGCCGGGCGTGCCCGCGCCGGAGGTGTTCACCCTCGCCACGGCGCTGGAAGGCGAGCAGCTGCGCGGGTTCTCGGTCACCGCGCGCACCTACTCGTGGGCCGACACCGCGCCCACCGAGACCAAGCGGAGCCTGATCGAGGCGTCGCTGCTGCTGGCGGTCTGCTCGTTGCTGCTGCTGTTCGCCCACACCCCGCCGGTGCTGGGCCGGTTCCGGGTGCGCCCGCTGCTGTGGCCGGTGGACGCCGGGGTGGCGGCGGTGATCTGGACGTGGCTGTTCGTCGGCCCGCTCACCGACGACGACGGCTTCGCGATGATGACGGTCCGCAACTACGCCGAGTCCGGCGACATCGGCAACTACTACCGCTGGTTCAACGCCTCCGAGGCGCCGTTCACGCTGGTGCAGCACTTCATGCGCTGGTGGTCGGCGGACGGGCTGGACCCGTTCTGGCTGCGGATGCCCAGCGCGATCGCCGGGTTCCTGACCTGGCTGCTGGTCAGTCGCGGCATCGTCGCCCCGCTCTGCCGGAACAGCCGCAGGCTGCCGGTGCACCTGGTCTCGGCCGTGCTCTTCCTGGCCTGCTGGCTGCCGTACGGCCTGGGCATCCGCCCGGAGCCGTTCCTGGCGCTGGGCACCTCGATCCTGGTGGCGTCGCTGCTGCTGGCCTCGCGCAGCTCCGCGCCGTTCGGCTGGCTGGGCGTGGCCGCGCTGGCCTGCGGGTTGACGGTGTCGATCACGCCGACCGGGGTGAGCGCGCTGCTGATGGTGCTGGTCTTCGCCCCGCGCATCGCCGCGCTGCTGATGCGGCCGGGGGCCCTGCCGCGCTGGGTGCTGGTGCCGACGCGGGTCGCGCTGCTGGCGGGCCTGGGGTCGGTCGGTCTGGTGGCGATGTTCGCCGACTCGTCGCTCAACGGCGTGCTGGGCGCGACCAGGGTGCACGACGAGTTCGGGCCGAGCCTGGGCTGGTACCAGGAGATCGACCGCTACGCGAAGCTGCTGGGCACCACCATGTGGGGCACCGCGAGCAAGCGGCTGGTGGTGTTCCTGGTGATCACGGCGGTGCTGATCAGCGCGGCCTGCGCGATGCGGCGGCTGCACCGGTCGGTCGACATGCCGGAGCTGCCGCTGCTGCTGGGTTCGGTCGCCTCGGTGCTGGCGGCGCTGTGGCTGACCCCGTCGAAGTGGACGCACCACTTCGGCGCGCTGATCGGCGTCGGCCCGGCGCTGGTGGCGGTGACCGCGGTGCTGCTGGTGCGCGTCGGCAAGCTCCCCGACGCGCAGCGGGAGGCGCGGCTGCTGGGCGTGTTCGGGACGATCGCGGCCTCGGTCGCGGCGGGGCTGGCGTTCATGGGCCCGAACGCGTGGCCGTGGCAGTCGAACCTGGCGATGCCGTGGTCGGACACCCCGGTGCGGCCGGACGTGCCGCTGGACAGCCCGGTGCTCTGGATGCTCGTCGGGCTCGTGGCCGGCCTGCTCACGCTGGTCGCGCTGCTGATCCGGATGCGGCTGCGGTCGCGGCCGCTGGGCGGTCTGATGTGGACGGTCGCACCGGCGTCGGTGCTGGCGGGTTCGTCGCTGGCGATGGCCCTGGTGCTGCTGGGATCGTTCCTGTCGGTGCCGGAGACGATGGGCGACCGGTTCTCGGTGGCCCGGATGAACCGGCTCAGCCACGAGGCCACCAGCTGCGGCCTGGAGGACGAGGTGCAGGCCCTGCCGGTCGCCGAATCCCTCCGCCCCCTCGACCCCGGCGCCACCGGCGAGCTGGACGGGTTCACCGCCGGCGGAGCCCCGCCGCAGGAACCGGACCTGCGGCTGGAGGATCGCGGCGGCCCGCTGCAGCGGCCGGAACCGGCCGATCCGGACGACCCGCGCGGCGACGAGCCCACCGCCCGCAGCGCCAGCGACTTCGCCTGGACCAGCCGGACCGGCGGGCCGCAGAACACCGGATCGCTGATCACCCCGTGGTTCGGACTCCCGGAGGTCGGCGCCGAGCAGACCCTGTCGCTGTGGGTGTCGGGCCGCCCGGAGCAGGGCAACACCCTGACGCTGGAGTTCGCCGCCGGGCAGCGCCCGCTGGGGCGCGAGGTGCTGCGCGACCCGCCGCCGACCGACCTGCCGTTCAAGGACCCCCGGCACGGCCGCGAGGACGACTGGCGCGACTTCACCGCCTGGCGCTCGCTGACCGTCGAGCCCGGCGACATCCCGGCCGGCGCCGACCGGGTTCGCGTGCTGGCCACGGACCGCAGCACCGACCGGCAGGGCTGGCTGAGCATCAGCGGCCCGGTGGTGCGCGACGTGGTGGGGCTGCGGCAGGCGCTGGACGCGCAGGGACCGGTGCTCATCGACTGGCCGATGAGCTTCGTGTTCCCCTGCCGCAGCGACTACCCGCAGGTCGGGCACGGTGTCGCGGCGACCCCGCGGATGCTGATCACGCCGCCGGAGGGCGAGTACTCGATGGCCTACGACGCCGAGCTCGGCGGCGTGTTCGCCGGGGTGCCGATGGTCTCGCAGCGGATGGAGCTGCCCACCCGGCTGCGCGGGACGCCGGGCTACAGCTGGGGTCACCTGCTCGCGGTCCGCTACGACCGCGAGCACGACGCCTACACCACGACTCGCCAGCGGGAACGCGTCAGCGGCGCCGATGGGGACGGTGACTACCCGTTCGATCAGGGGTGATCGTGCATGCGGGAGACGGCGGGATGCCTGAAACTGACCTTCCCGGGGCCGGAATCAGGCCCACCCGCTGAACGTAGCTGAGCTGGGGGAACGGTGCTGGACGGGATGGAGCGAACCGCGGACGCCTCACCGCCCGCACCCGCAGCACTCGCACCGCGCCGCCGCTTCGCGCAGGTCGCGGGTCTGCTCTTCGGCGTCCTCGCGGTGCTGGCCGCGCTGGTCGTGCCGTTCGCGCCGGTGATCGGCGAGCGGGTCACCGTCACGTGGCCGCAGGCCGGTCAGCAGCCGGAGTCCACGCTCGCGTTCGTCGTCCCGTACCACCCGGACCAGGTCCACGTCCGGGTTCCGTGCGAGGTGGTTCGCGCCGGTCAGGACCGGGGTGCGCCGACGACGCTGGTGTCCTCGCGGCCGCCCGGCCAGCCCACCGAGGGTTTCGCGGTCACCACCGCGCAGGACCACGTGATCGTCCTGGTCGCCGGGGTCGAGGCGCTGCGCGCCCCCATCGCGGGCGCCCCGGTCGCGGGGGCCTGCGACGTGGCCGTCGACGGCGGCCCGTCCGGCTCGACGGTTCGCATCGGCGACCGGACGGCCTCGGTGCCCGCCGGGGTCCGCGACATCGTCGCCTTCGCCACCGACCTCTCCCCCGCCGAAGCGGACGGGACGCGGGTCGACGTGGTCACCGCGAACTGGTTCGCGACGTCCCCGACGCAGGGGAAGCTGCTGCTCATCGGCTTTCAGCTGCTGCTGGCGGCGGCCGGGTTCGCGGTCCTGGCGGTGCTGGACCGCGGACGGCGCCGCGACGTCGAGCGCCCGGTCCAGCGCCCGCTCCACCGGTTGATCGGCTACGGCTTCGACCTGGTGGTGCTGGCCGTGCTCGCCGGGTGGTGGCTGCTGGGGCCGAACTCGCCGGACGACTCGTTCGCGTCGGTGACCGTGCAGAACGGGCTCAACACCGGCGACATCGGCAACTACTACCGCTGGGAGAACGCCTCCGAGGCCCCGTTCACGCTGGTCCAGCAGCTGCTGCTGCCGGTCGCCGAGTGGAACCAGAACCCGCTGGCCATGCGCGTTCCCAGCATCCTCGCGGCGCTGCTGACCTGGCTGGTCCTCAGCCGCGGCGTGCTCGGCGCGGCCCTGCCCGGCAGGCACCGCCGTCCGCTGGTCCGCGCGGTGGCCGTGATCGCGTTCCTGGGCTGGTGGCTGCCGTTCGGCATGGGCGTCCGCCCGGAGGCGTTCGAGGCGCTCGGCCTCACGGCCGTCCTCGCCGCTGTTCTGCAGGCCGCCCGCACCGAGCGGCGGCTCTGGCTCGGCGTGGCAGCCCTGTGCGCGGGCCTGTCGATCGCGATCAACCCGATGGGCCTCACCGCCGTGGCCCCGTTCCTGGTCCTGGCCCCGCGCCTCTGGCGGATGGCGGGCCCGGCGGTCCTCGCGGTGATGGCGGGCATCGCCTCGGTCGGCCTGGTCGCGATGTTCGCCGACCAATCGGTGTTCACCACCGCCAAGGCCACCGACCTGCACGGCTACTACGGCCCGAACGTCCCCTGGTTCCAGGAGATCACCCGCTACCAGTACCTCCTCGGCTTCGACCTGCAAGGCGACATCGCCCGCAGAGCAGCGGTCCTGCTCACCCTCCTCCTCGCCGCCTACACGCTCGTCGTCCTCCTCCGCTCCCGGGTCGGGCACCGCAGTTCTCCCCCCGACGAAAACCGGGGTGTTCGATCGGGTGACGGGGGTGACGGATTGTGGTTGGTGCACGTGCCGGCTGCTTCCTTGCTGGTGAGCGTGGGTGTGATGACCTTGACGCCGTCGAAGTGGACGCACTACTTCGGCGCGCTCGCAGGAGTGGGAGCCGCTACGCTGGCCGCTGGGGCGGTGGTGATCGGGATCACCGCGGCCACCGCGAGCCGGGACCGGGTGGTGCTCGTCGCCGCGCTGGTGACCACCGCGCTCGCCGGGGGCACTGCGGCGCTGGTCTTCTCCGGCAAGAACAACTGGTTCCTGCACTCCCAGTACGGGGTGCCCTGGGGCGAAGGCCCGGTCCGGCCGCTGAACAACCCGCTGTGCTGGCTGCTGATCGCCGGGCTGCTGATGGCCGGATCCGCGCTGGTCCGGCGACGGGACGACCGGATGCGCCAGGCGTTGATCCGCACGCCCGCACTGGTCTGCGTCACGGCGATGGGGGTGGCGGTGACGATCGTGCTCGGCTCGTTCGCGGTGGCACCGATCCGGCAGGGCCACGACGCCTACTCGATCGGCGGCCAGGGCCTCGACGCGGTGCGCGGCGGCAGCTGCGGCATCGCCGACAAGATCGTCGTCACCCCGGACCTCGCCCCGCTGCGCGGCGGCGACGGAGCCGAGATGGCCGGGTTCACCGAGGGCACCGGGTTCGCACCGGGGTTCACCCCGCCCGAAGGCGCCCCGGTGTGGGGCAGCCTGACCGGCGGGCAGATCAACACCGGCACCGTCACCACCGGATGGTTCCCGCTGCCCGCGCTCGCCGAGGACCAGGAGCTGGCCGTCGGCGTCGCCGGGCGCAGCGGCGACGGCAACCGCGTCGCCCTGGAGTTCTCCGGGCCCGGCGGCACCCGCGAAGTCGTCCTCGACGACACCTGGCGCGACGCCGACGAGCGCGAGACCTACCCGACCGATCACGTCATCGAGGACGAGCCGCAGGACCACCCCGGCTGGCGCGACCTGCACCTCTCCCCCGCGCAGATCCCGCCCGGCGCCGACCGGGTCCGCATCACCGCGCTCGACGGCACCACCGACCCGGCCGGTTGGGTCGCGGTCAGCGGCCCCCGGATCCGGCAGGTCATCCCGCTGACCGAGTACATGCGCGGAAAGGCCCCGACCTACGTCGACTGGTCCATGACCTGGAACGCGCCGTGCCTGCGGGACCTGCCGAAGGTCCAGGACGGCCTGGTCGAACCGCCCGCCTACCTGGTGACGCCGCCGAACTCGATGGGCTTCGGCGGGACCGCCGCGTTCGAACGCGGCATCGGCGGGGCGTTCGCCGGGGTCCGCGACGTCGGTGTCCAAAAAGAGATCCCGACAAGGCTCAACGGAGAAGAGAAAACACCCGATTACTCCGAGTGGGGACACCTGTTCGAGGTGGAATACCCCTACCCGGGCAACCGATTCGACGTCCAACGCGTTGACGAGCCGCGGTGGGGTTGGCGAGGGGAGTGACCATGTCCGACGCGATTCGTCACGAGGTCGGGATACCGGTGCCGCAGCAGAAGCAGCGGCACGAGACCGAGACCGGGCAGCTGATCTCCTACGTCCTTCCCGTCTACAACGAGGCCGAGGGCATCAAGCACTTCCACGCCGAACTGACCTCCACCGTCGCCGGGCGGCCCGAGTTCGACTACGAGTTCGTCTACGTCAACGACGGTTCCGCCGACGGATCGCTGCGCATCCTGCGGGACATCGCCAAGAACGATCCGCGGGTGCGGGTCGTCGACTTCGCGCGCAACTTCGGCCACCAGATCGCCATCACCGCCGGGCTCGACCTCGCCACCGGCGATGCGGTGATCGTGATGGACACCGACCTGCAGGACCCGCCGAAGGTCAGCCTCGAGATGATCGACGCGTGGCTGGCCGGGGCGGAGGTCGTGCAGGCGCGGCGCCGGACCCGCCGCGACACCCCGTTCAAGCGGTTCACCGCGCACGCCTACTACCGGCTGCTGCGCAGCTGCGCCGAGGTCGACATCCCCGTCGACACCGGCGATTTCCGGCTCCTCGACAAGCGCGCCGCCGACGAGCTCCGCAGCTTCCGCGAACGCAGCCGGTTCATCCGCGGCATGGTCGCCTCGATGGGCTTCGAGCAGCAGGAACTGCTCTTCGACCGCGACGAGCGCGTGGCGGGCGAGACCAAGTACCCGATGCGCAAGATGCTGCGGCTGGCCGCCGACGGCGTCACCGGGTTCTCCACCGTCCCGCTCAAGCTCATCACCCGGATGGGGTTCGCGAGTCTCGCGCTGGCGCTCGCGGGGATCATCTACTCGGTAACGCTGCGGCTGTTCTTCCCCGAGATCACCGTGTCCGGGTGGACGATGCTGATGGTCGTGATGCTGTTCCTGGGCGGTCTGCAGATGCTGTCGCTGGGGGTCATCGGCAGCTACATCGGCCGCATCTACCACGAAGTGCAGCAACGCCCCCTCTACATCGTCCGGGATGTGATCCGGCATGACCAAGCTTGAGCCGCGCCCCCGGCTGATCAGCCGGGAACTGCTGCTCTACGCGGTGATCGGCGGCAGCGGCGTGCTGCTCGACTACCTGCTGTTCCTGGTGCTGTTCAACTACGTCGGCGTGCACCACCAGGTCGCCAACGCGCTCAGCACGACCGCCGGGATCACCAACAACTTCGTGCTCAACTCGGTGTTCAACTTCCGCAAGACCGACCGGATCCTGGTGCGGTTCCTGCGCTTCTACGCGGTGGGAATCGCCGGGATCGTGCTCACGTTCCTGCTGCTCGCGGCGTTCTCGACCGGGCTCGGCGTCGACGCCAACCTCGTCAAGCTCGCCAGCCTGCCCGTCGTCCTGCTGTTCCAGTACACGATCAACAAGAGGTGGAGTTTCGGATGAGAGTGGGGATCGTCGGCGCCGGCGCCACCGGCCTGACCGCGGCCTTCGACGCGGTGCGCGCCGGACACGACGTGACGGTGCTGGAAGCCTCCGACGAACTCGGCGGGCTCGCGGCCTCCCTCCAGGTCGGCGGCACCCCGCTGGAGCGCTTCTACCACCACAGCTTCGCCAGCGACACCGCGATGATCGAGCTCATCGAGGAGCTCGGGCTGCGGGACAAGCTGCGGTTCCACAAGCCCACCACCGGGATCTACCTGGACGGGAAGCTGCACGACTTCGGCACGCCGGTGGAGATGCTGAAGTTCCCCGAGTTCTCGATGATCGACCGGTTCCGGTTCGGCGCGTCCTCGGCCGCGCTCAAGGTGATCCGCGACGGCGCCCGGTTCAACGAGGTGCGGGCGTTGGACTGGATGCGCCGGTGGGCGGGGCCGAAGGTGACCTCGAAGATCTGGGAGCCCTTGCTGCAGGGGAAGTTCGGCGAGCACGCCGAGGAGATCTCGATGGCGTGGCTGTGGGCCCGGATCCACTGCCGGACGTTCGAACTCGGGTACGTGCACGGCGGTTTCGAGCAGGTGTACCGGGCGCTGGCCGAGGCGGTGAGCGAGCGCGGCGGGAAGATCGAGTTCGGCAAACCGGTGTCGTCGATCGCCCAGCCCGGGGAGGAAGTGCTGGTCAGGGCCGGTGATGGGAGCGAGTACGAGTTCGACCGGCTCATCGTCACGGTTCCGCAGCCCGCGTTCGCCAAGGCCGCCGACATCGAGTCCGACGACGTGCTCTGGCGCAACCAGTACCTCGGCGCGACCTGCTTCGTCCTGGAGCTCGACCGCAGCGTCATCCCGTACTACTGGCTCAACATCAACGACCCGGAGTTCCCGTTCCTGGCGGTCGTCGAGCACACCAACATGGTCGACCGGCAGGAGTACGGGGGGAACCACGTCGTCTACGTCGGCAACTACGTGCCGCGCGACGACTGGCGGTTCACCACCGACCCGGCGGACCTGCTCGACCAGTACGTGCCCTGGCTGAAACGGCTCAACCCCGACTTCGACCGCTCCTGGATCCGGAACTGGCACTTCTCCAAGGCCGGTTTCGCCCAGCCCATCGTGACTCCGACCTACCGGTCCCTGATCCCCCCGCACACCACGCACCTGCCCGGGGTCACCCTGGCCACGATGTCCCAGATCTACCCCCAGGACCGGGGTCAGTCGTACGCGATCGCGATGGCGCACGAGGTGACAGAACGCCTGGGCCTCAGAGAACCCGAACTTCAGTAAAAGAAACCCACTACGGATACGTTTCGAAAGGCAGTGGGAATTTCTCCTGAAATTGGCAGACCCCACAACGCGAGGGAACCCCAAGACGAAGCCAATTTCAGGAGAAATTGCCACTCCGCACGCAAGCAGCTCGACCCCGCGAAGCGATCCTGAAGAACCCCGTGGGGTGGGGAAGTTTTCATGAAAACTGTCCCACCCCACGGGAGTCTCTCGGTGGGTGGATCTTGAGGTCTTCTACGTGGTTGATCTGGGGTTTTGGGGTTTCGTCTTGCGGGTGGGGTGGGGAAGTTTTCATGAAAACTGTCCCACCCCTCGGGGTCTCTTGGGGCGCTTCGCGGGGTGCTTTGGGTGGGCGCTGAGGGGCAATTTCGTCCGAAATTGGCTTTTTTCGTGGTTTTCTTGCGTTGTGGAGGGTGCCAATTTCGGACGAAATTTCCCCTGCCTTGCGAAACGTATCCGCAGTGGGTCGCGTCTGCCAAAGCTTGGGTCGTCTTGGTCGCGCCCCTTTCGAAACGTATTCGTCGTGGGTCACTTCTACCAAGGCTTGGGTCGCTTAGGTCGCGTTCGTTGCGGAACGTGTTGGGAGTGAGGGGTTTTCAGGCTTTCAGGTGGGGTTCAGGCCTGGGGTTCCGTCCTGGATCGTGAAGGTGGCCAGGTCTTCCGCCTCGGCGCCCGGCTTGGAGACGTGCGGGAGGACCTTGTAGGTGGCTTCCACCTTCTCCTCCGTGATCTTGGTGGAGATGTAGCCGCGCTGGTTGCTGTAGAGCTTCACGTGGGGGTTCTCCGCCAAGTAGGCCTTCTCCTTGTCCGTGAGCTCCGCTGAGCCGTCGCCGCCGCTGGTGATCGAGGTCGCGGTGAGCTCGGTGGCGACCACGTTCTCGCCGTCGTGGATCTCGTTGGCCCAGTGGGTGTGCACATCTCCGGTGAGCACCACCGGGTTCCGGGTGCCCGCCTGCTTCCAGCCCTCGATCACCCGCTTCCGGGAACCGACGTAGCCGTCCCAGGCGTCCGGGTTGTACGCCTTCTCGTCGCCGTTCAGGTAGTCGATCTCGGCGAACATGACCTGCTGGCCGAGGACGTCCCACCGAGCTCGCGACGAGCGCAGGCCCTGCAGCAGCCAGCGCTCCTGCTCCGCGCCCGTGAGGCTGCGCTTCGGGTCCAGGCGCGCCGGGTCCTGCGTCGGGAACTCGTCGTTGCCGACCTGGTCGTCGCGGTACTGGCGGGTGTCGAGCATGTGGAACGTCGCCAGCGAACCCCACTCGATCCGCCGGAACAACCGCAGGTCGATGCCCTGCGGGACCTGGGCGCGGCGCAGCGGCATGTTCTCGTAGTACGCCTGGAACGCGGCCTTGCGGCGCTCCAGGAAGTTCGGCTGCGGCTCGTCGGGGTGCTCGTAGACCTCGTCCGCCCAGTTGTTGTCCAGCTCGTGGTCGTCCCAGACGACCACCCACGGGGCCGCGGCGTGCGCGTGCTGCAGGTCGGCGTCCGTCTTGTACTGGGCGTGCCGCTGCCGGTAGTTGGCCAGCGTCTCGGTCTCCGGCCCGGCGTGATCGCGGATGTTGCCGCCCGGGATCTCGTAGTCGCCCGCCTGGTACTCGTACTGGTAGTCGCCCAGGTGCAGGACCAGGTCCGGGCGCTCGTCGCCCAGGTGCCGGTACGCGGTGAAGTAGCCGTGCTCGTACTGGGCGCAGGAGGCGAAAGCCATGTGCAGCTCGCCCATCGTGCCCGGCAGCGGAGCCGTGCGGGTGCGTCCGGCCGGCGAGACCTCGCCCTCGGCGCGGAAGCGGTAGAAGTAGTCCCGGCCCGGGCGCAGGCCC
This sequence comes from Saccharopolyspora ipomoeae, assembly GCF_029952525.1. Taxonomy (GTDB): domain Bacteria; phylum Actinomycetota; class Actinomycetes; order Mycobacteriales; family Pseudonocardiaceae; genus Saccharopolyspora; species Saccharopolyspora ipomoeae. The sequence goes on along the minus strand of NZ_JASAOF010000024.1, from coordinate 31,525 downwards.
TCCAGCTCCACGTGAACGCTGTGCCCCAGCTCGGGCGCGGCCTGGGCCTCGCCGCGGCGGACCACGCGGGTGAAGTTCTCGTCCTCGGCGAGCTCCCACTCCACCGGGATCGCCTTGTTCGGCATGCCGCCCATGCCGTCCTCCGCCAGCGGGTCGGCCGCCAACCGCGTCCACAGCACGAACCCGTCGGGCAGCGGGTCGCCCGAGGCCACGCCCACGCTGAACACCCCGGCGCGTCGGACCGCACCGGCACCCGGCAACGACAACGCCGACGGGGCGCCGGCCACGGTCAGCGCCGCGGCACCCGCGGCACCGCCCAGCAGCACGTGCCGCCGCGAGAGCTTCGAAACGTCCATGACAGCAGGTCCTCCATCGATTCGGGAACGCCGTCCACTCTCACCGCGCGGGGTGAACGGGCCGATGATCGTCGATGAACAAACCGTGCAGAACGGCGAAGCCCCCGGCCACCAGGGGCCGGGGGCTTCGCCGAGAAGCGTTGCTCAGAGGTAGAACGCCAGGAACAGGCAGCCGGCGAGGATCGCGCCGAGCACCATCAGGACCTTGTCCTTGAGGACCACTTCCTCCGGCTCACCGGCGACACCCTTGTCGATGTCAACCGCGTACCGCAGGATCGCGATCACCATCGGGACGATGGAGATCAGGCCCCAGCGCGACATCTCGAACTCGCGGATGTCGTAGGCCCACAGCGAGTAGGTCATGATCGTGATCGCGGCCGCGATCGCCCACACGAACCGCAGGTACGACGGCGAGTACGCCTTCAGCGACTTGCGGATCTTCGCGCCGGTCTCGGCCGCCAGCTTCACCTCGGCGTAGCGCTTGCCCGCCACCATGAACAGCGAGCCGAACGCCACGATCAGGTAGAACCACTGGGTGATCACCAGGTTCGCCGCCGCACCACCGGCGATGGCGCGCAGCAGGAACCCGGAGGCCACGATGCACAGGTCGATCACCGGCTGGTGCTTGAGTCCGAAGCAGTAGCCCAGCTGCACCGCGATGTAGAGCGCCATCACGGCCAGCAGCTGCATGCTCGTCAGAGCCGAGATCACCAGCGAGCCGCCCAGCAGCAGCACGCACACCACGTAGGCGATCGGCACCGGGATCAGCCCGGCCGCGATCGGCCGGTTGCGCTTGGTCGGGTGCTGCCGGTCCGCCTCGACGTCGATCGCGTCGTTGACGAAGTAGATGCCCGACGCGGCCATCGAGAACACCACGAACGCGACCACCGCGTCGAGCAGGATGGCCGGGTCCAGGATCTCGCCCGCCGCGAACGGCACGGCCAGCACCAGGACGTTCTTCACCCACTGCTTCGGGCGAAGCTCCTTGATCAGACCGGTCACCAGACCCGCGGGCGTGCCCGCCTTGGCGGTCACCTTCGCGTGGTAGGCGTCCGACGACTTGTCCTTGTCGTCGTCGGTCTTGGCCGGCTCGGACTCCAGCACCTCGTCGCCGAACTCGGCGCCGATGGTGCCTTCCGCGTCAGACTCCACCTCAGCCTTCCTGGCGTCGGTCGCCTCCTCGGCATCGGGAGCCTTCTCGGCATCAGGCGTCTCGGCCACGTCGGCCGAAGCTTGCTTGTTGTCAGGCACGGTTCCTCCGCCGTCTCATGAATCGCCGGGTGGCCAGTGCCACGGCACCGCCGAGCACCGAACCGGCGACCACATCGCTCGGGTAATGAACCCCCAGGACAAGACGGCTGACCATCATCGGCGGCACGAGGGCCGGGGTCAGCTTCTTGCCGGTCAACCCGCCGTAGAGCACCGCGGCGGCCGTCGTGGACGTCGCGTGCGAGGACGGGAAGCTCAGCTGGCTCGGCGTACCGACCAGCACCTGGATCTCGGGGTCTTTCGGGCGCGGGCGGCGGACCACCCGCTTGACCGCGATCGACGCCGCGTGCGCGGCGGCGACCCCGGCAGCGGCGGTGACCCACTCACCGCGGCGCTTGCGATCGGCCAGCGCACCGACGGCACCGATGGCCAGCCAGCCCGCCGCGTGCTCGCCGAACAGCGACATCGCGTGCGCCGTCTTGACGACCGCGGGCTTGGCCAGCGCGCCCTGCACCTTGCGCAGCGCGACGGTCTCGGCCGTGACCTGCTCGTCCTGCTTGAGGTCGGTCACGTCGTCGGGGCCGATCAACGTAGTCAGCTCTGCCACTTCGTCTCCGGGAAGGTCGGCGTCATCGGGGATCAAAGACTTGCTTCCAGGACTCCGCGCTGGTCAGCTCGGGCAGCGCCGCCCGGTACTCCTCGCGCAGTCGCGCCCACTCCTGGCCCAGCCGCTTGTAGTTGGCCAGCGCCTCCAGGCCCAGCTTGCGGAAGGTCTCCGGGTCGCGGCGCCGGAACGCCACCCCGCTGCCGTCGGCGTTGGACACCGTGGCGCTGTCGAGGTTGCCCAGCAGGAACCAGCGGGCGGCGGCGGCCGGAACGTTGAGCTGCGGCCGGTCCGTCGCGTCGTGCGCGGGCTCCTTGAGGTTGTGCAGCAGCGCCTTGGAAGCGCGGGCCGCGATCACCGCCGGGTTCACCGGCGGGTTGAGCAGGCCCTCGGCCATGATCGGGTCCGCGCTCGGCGGCGGGAACTCCCGCGCCGAGGGCAGCGTCTTGGCGTCGTCGTAGTCCTTGCGCAGCTCGCGGACCTCGGGCAGCGCCGAGCGCAGGCTGTCGAACAGGCCCGACGGGCCCTTCAGGAAGTCCTCGATGGCCTTCTGCTGCACGGCGACCGTGGAGTACTCCATCGACAGCAGGTGCCGCAGCGTGAGCTTGAGGCCCTGCTTGACGATGTTGTTCTTGACCTCTTCCGGGCTGTGCAGCGCGGCCAGGATCAGCCGGTTGCGGGTGTGGAAGTAGGCGGTCCAGTCCGTGGCGTCGTTCTTGTCGGTCCACGGCATGTGCCAGATGGCCGCACCCGGCAGCGTCACCGTCGGGTAGCCGTGGCCGCCCGCGCGCAGCGAGTACTCCGAGTCGTCGTGCTTGATGAACAGCGGCAGCGGCAACCCGGTGCGCTCGATGATCTCGCGCGGGAACAGGCACATCCACCAGCCGTTGTAGGTGGAGTGGATGCGCTGGTGCAGCTTCTTGGTCTTGCGCAGCGGCTTCTTGGCGAAGTCGTGGTCGGTGACCGCGCCCGGCGCGGCCCGCCAGATGCCCTGGCCGAGGTCGACGACCTCGCCCATCGTGTGCAGCCGCGAGCGCGCCTGCAGGTTCAGCATCTGACCACCGACGATGACCGGCTGCGTGGCGGCGCGGGCGAAGGCGTTGGCCCGCAGCACGCCGTCCGGCTCCAGGGCGATGTCATCGTCGATGACCATCACCTGGGCGGCGTCGGAGTTGTGGATGCCCTCGTACATGACCCGGCCGAACCCGCCGGAGCCGCCGAGGTTGTCCTGCTCGATGACGTGCAGCTTGTCGCCGATGGCCTTGGCGGCCTCGTCGAAGCCCTCCACCTCGTGGATCTTCTGCGGGCCCTGGTCGGCGACGATCACGCGCTCGACCACCGCCATGACCTGCGGGTCCTCCCCGAGGGTCTTCAGCGCCTCGATGCACTCCGAGGGCCGGATGGTGGTGGTGCCGACCACGACCTGCTGGTGCGGCATCGGCTGCTCGGTCGTCCACGCGCCGTCGCTGATCTCCAGCTCGGCGTCGTTGGTGAACAGGTCGAACCAGATCCAGCCGCCGTCCTCGAACGGCTGCAGCGACACCTTGAACTCCAACGAGGTCCAGTCCTCGCTGGAGACGGGCGTGCCCTGCAGGTGGACGCTGTCGCCGTTGGCCTTCGAGCGGTAGACGTCGAGCCGACCGGACCCCCTGACCCGCAGCCGCAGCACCGTCTCCTCGATCTTGGTCCAACGCTTCCAGTAGCTGGCCGGGAAGGCGTTGAAGTAGGACGCGAGGGAGATCTTGCTGTGCGCGGGGACGCGCAGGTGCCGGCGGGACACCACGGTGACGGTGCTGGCCAGCGCCTCGGGCTCGTCGATGTAGAGCGGACGCACGTCCAGCGGGTCCTCGCCGCGCGGGAACACGATCCGCTGCAGCACCTGCTCGGGTGCCACGTCCGAGGTCCCGGCGCGCACCGAAGTGACGTCGCTGAGCTTGCTCTCACCAGCGGCGTTGGGCTCTCGGGGGGTCCGGTCGGTCACGTCAGTCCTCCAGCGAGCCGTCCAGCGAACGACCCTCGGTGAAGTAAGGAGCGATCTTGTTGTCGAACATGCTCAGCGCCGAACCGATGGCCATGTGCATGTCCAGGTACTTGTAGGTGCCCAGACGACCACCGAAGATGACCTTGCGCTCCTTGGCCTCCTTCTTGGCCAGTTCGCGGTAGGCCTCCAGCTTGCGCCGGTCCTCCGGGGTGTTGATCGGGTAGTACGGCTCGTCGCCGCTCTCCGCGGACCGCGAGTACTCGCGCACGACCACCGTCTTGTCCGTCGGGTAGTAGTCCCGCTCGGGGTGGAAGTGCCGGAACTCGTGGATCCGGGTGTAGGGGACCTCCTCGTCGGCGTAGTTCATCACCGACGTTCCCTGGAAGTCACCCGTGTTGACGACCTCGGTCTCGAAGTCCAGCGTCCGCCAGCCCAACTCGCCCTCGGCGTACTCGAAGTACTGGTCGAGCGGACCGGTGTAGACGACCGGGACGTCGGTGGGCAGCTCGCCGCGCACGTCGAAGAAGTCTGTGGCCAGCCGCACCTCGATGTTGGGGTGCTCGGCCATCTTCTCCAACCACGCGGTGTAGCCCTCGACGGGCAGCCCCTCGAAGTCGTCGTTGAAGTACCGGTTGTTGAGGTTGTAGCGAACCGGCAGCCGGCTGATGATCGCCGCGGGCAGTTCCTTGGGGTCGGTCTGCCACTGCTTGGCCGTGTACCCGCGCACGAAGGCCTCGTACAGCGGGCGGCCGATCAGCGAGATCGCCTTCTCCTCGAGGTTCTGCGCGTCCGCGGTGTCGATCTCGGCCGCCTGCTCGGCGACCAGCGCCTTCGCCTCGTCCGGGGTGAACGCACGACCGAAGAACTGGGACAGCAGGCCCAAGTTCATCGGGAACGAGTAAATCTGCCCCTGGTGTTTGGTGAACACCCGGTGCTGATAGTTGGTGAATTCGGTGAACTGGTTTACGTAATCCCACACGCGTTTGTTCGACGTGTGGAAAAGGTGCGCGCCGTAGCGGTGCACCTCGATACCGGTTTCGGGCTCCGCCTCCGAGTAGGCGTTGCCCCCGATGTGGTCACGACGGTCCAGCACCAGCACCCGCTTGTCCAGCTGGGTGGCGGCGCGCTCTGCGATCGTGAGGCCGAAGAATCCGGAACCAACAACGATCAGGTCATAGCCTGCGAAGCTCACAGTCGTCGAGGGTAGCTGGAGCGCAGTGCCACCCCGAAACCGCGTTGACGTTATTGGCTACATATGACCACGAAGAGTGTCGATATCACTGCCGAACAACGCCCATTCCTCGTTGGCCAGGCATTTCGTCACCCACCCGGGGTGAGGATCAGGACACCGGCGGCGACTATTCGTGGCTGTTAATACCCGTTAGGCGACCCGCCCGGCGAGTCGGGCGGCGGCTACCATCGCGCCGTACCGACGCGCCGGTGAAAACCCTTCACGCAGGTCCGAGGCGCGCAACGCTGGGTGGTGAGCTGTAGTGCCGACACGCGCCCGTGACGGGCGTCACGTGCTGATCGCGGCGATCGTGCTCGAGGTGCTGGCGGTCTGGTTCGTGCACTGGATCGACACCCGCGGGTACATGGACACCGAGATTTACCGCCTTGGTGCGCGCGCGTGGCTCAACGGTTACCAGGTCTACGGCGACGATCTGACCCCCGAGACGCCGGATTCCGCGACGTTGCCGTTCATCTACCCGCCGTTCGCCGCGCTGCTGTTCATCCCGCTGACCTGGCTGTCCGAGACGGCCGCCGTCGTGGTGGTCGCGCTGTGCTCGCACCTGGCGATCCTGGTGACCGCCTACTCGCTGGCCCGCTCCTCGCGCCACCTCGCGCCGCACGCGGGCCGGGTGGCGGTGGCGACCGCGCTGCTGCTGCCGTGGCTGACGATCATCGAACCCTCGCGGGAGACCCTCAACTACGGGCAGATCAACCTGGTGCTGATGGGCCTGGTCGCAGCCGACTGCCTGCTGCCGCGCACCCGCTGGCCGCGCGGGATGCTCGTCGGCATCGCCGCCGCGATCAAGCTGACCCCGCTGGGCTTCCTGCTGCTGTTCCTGCTGCGCAAGGACTACCGGGCGATGTCCATCACCGGCGTCACCTTCGCCACCACCGTGTTCGTCGGATTCCTGGCCGCACCGCGCGACTCGGCGGACTGGTGGCTGGACAAGATGCTGTCCACCGGCGACTCCTTCGGCACCGTCTACGCCGGCAACCTGACGCTGCGCAGCCTGCTGGCCAAGCAGGAGCTGACCGGCTTCGCGCTGAACTCGCTGTGGATCGGCGGGTCGCTGCTGCTGCTGGTCCTGGCGATCATGGGCATCCGCTACGCGCTGAGCGTCCGCGACGTGCCGCTGGCGCTGATGATCAACGCGGTGTGGGTGCTGCTCGTCTCACCGATCTCCTGGTCGCACCACTGGGTGTGGGCGGGCCCGGCGCTGGCGCTGGTGTTCGTGATGTCGCTGCGCAACCGCTGGTACGGGATGACGATCGCGGTGGTGATCTCGGCGATCACCGTGCTCGCCGGGCCCCAGTGGTACCTGCCCAACACCGGCGATCGCGAACTCGACTGGACTTTCTCGCAGCAGATCGTGGGCAACGCCTACACGCTGATCGGGATCGGATTCCTCGTGTGCGCGGCCATCGCCTGCGCCCGTTTCGGCCGACGCCCGGTGAATTCCCCGGAATTCACGAGCCGTTCTCTGATTCCGGGACGCTGATTCCACCCTTCGGATTCGGGCATAAGGGAGTTCCGGGCGGCGAATGATCGCTTCCGGACCCATACTCGATTTTCGTCAGGAAGCGAGTGTCGAGAAAGGACACCCGCCCTCCAGCCGAAGCGAGGTATCGCCCATGCGTTCTCGGTCCACGCGCCCGCGGCTGGTAGCCGCCGCGCTGCTGACCCTGGCCGTACTGCCGATCACGGGACCGTCCGGCGTCGCCGAAACCACCCCCGAACCCGGGACGCAGACCGTGCACATCCCGCTGCGCGACACCGCCCGCGACCGCTCCTCGGTCCGCGAGGTGCGCAGCGACAAGCCCTTCGACATGCTCGGGCTCACCTGGAAGGGCCGGGCACCCGACCACATCGAGGTCCGCGTGCGCGAGGGCGAGGGCTGGGGCCCGTGGACGCGGCTGGACACCGAGGACGGCGGCAGCGAACCGATGTGGACCGGGCGCAGCACCGACGCGCAGGTCCGCGCCAGCAGCCGAGGCGAGGACATCACCGACCAGCTGAACTTCGTCGGCATCGACCCCGCCGAAGGTGCCCCGTCACCCCAGGTCTCGCCGCCACCCCAGATCTCGGCGCCACCGCAGATCTCGGCGCAGCAGGCGGGCATGCCGCCGGTGGTGACCCGGGCGCAGTGGGGCGCCGACGAGTCGAAGATGACCTGGCCGGTCGAGCCGACCACCACCAAGGCCGCCGTCGTGCACCACACCGCGGGCACCAACGACTACACCTGCGACCGGTCCGCCGAGCTGGTGCGCGGGATCTACCAGTACCACGCGGTCGAGCTGGGCTGGGGCGACATCGGCTACCACGCGCTGGTCGACAAGTGCGGCACCGTCTTCGAGGGCCGCACCGGCGGTCTGGCGGGCGACGTGATCGGCGGCCACGTGCGCGGGTTCAACCGCAACACCTTCGGCATCTCGATGATGGGCAACTACGACGGTGTCACCCCGACACCGGAGACGGTGCGCTCGGTGGCCGAGATGGCCGCCTGGAAGCTCGACACCGCGGGCGTGCCCGCCGACGGCTCCACGCGCCTGGTCTCCGAGGCCCCGGAGGGCTCGAAGTACCCGGCGGGGCAGGAGGTCTCGCTGCCGACGATCTTCGGCCACCGCGACGCCGCCTACACGGCCTGCCCGGGCAAGCGCGGCTACGACCAGCTCGGCGCCATCCGAGCCCAGGCCGCCGACGCCCAGCGCTCCGGTCGCCCCTGAGGTCGCGAGGTGACGGTTTTAGCCATAACTGCACCATGATCATGTCCGTTATGCCCGGACAATTATGGCTAAAACTGTCACCACCAGCGCTCCAGGACCTGCGCGACGCCGTCCTCGGCGTTGGAAGCGGTGACCTCGTCGGCCGCGGCGAGGGCGTCCGGGTGCGCGTTGCGCATCGCCACGCCGTGCCCGGCCCAGGTGAGCATCGGGACGTCGTTGGGCATGTCGCCGAAGGCGATCACCTCCGACCGCGCGATGCCGAGCTCGGCGGCCGCGGCGGCCAGGCCGGAGGCCTTGTCCACGCCCGGCGCCGAGAGCTCGATCAGGCCCGAGTCCGTCGAGTACGTCGACCGCAGCTGATCACCGATGATCTCCTGCGTCGCCGCCGCGAGCTCCCCGCTGGTCAGACCCGGGTGCATCACCAGCAGCTTCATCGCCGGCTTGCCGGTCAGCTCGTCGGTCGGCGCGACGCGGATGTCGGTGTTCATCCAGTTGCGGTGGAAGTCGGCCTCGGCGAGGAACTGCTCGCGCAGGTCGTCGCGGGCGCTGCGGGTCGCGCGCTCGACCGCGAACGCGCAGCTGCCCAGCTCCCGCCGCAGCTCGCGCACCACGTCGTGCAGCGTCACCGGATCGATGTCGTGGCTGTGCAGCACCCGGTCGGCGGCGGTGTCGTAGGTGACCGCACCGTTGGCGCACACCGCGATCCCGGAAACCCCCAGGGCGGCGACGATGCGCGGCATCCACCTCGGCGGACGACCGGTGACCAGCACGAACGGCGTTCCGGATGCGATCACCCTGCCCGCCGTCGCCGCGGTGCGGCCGGAGACCTCCTCCTTCGGGTCGAGCAGGGTTCCGTCCACGTCCGATGCCACCAGGCCAGGTTCACGCACGCCGTCCATCATGCCCGCCACGCCGCGAATCCGGACATCATCGCTGGTGAGCTCCCGACGGGATGTTCGTCACCTGATCGGGTCGAAACGTCAGACGCGCTACCAGTACCGTCTACCCGTGCGCGTTGGGATCGTGATCTTGCCCGAACACCGGTGGTGGGCCGCGGAGCCGCTCTGGCGGATGGCCGAGGAGTACGGCTTCGCCCACGCCTGGACCTACGACCACCTCGGTTGGCGCTCCCTGGTGGACAAGGCCTGGTACGACGCCGTGCCCACGCTGACCGCCGCCGCCACCGTCACCTCGACGATCCGGCTCGGCACGCTGGTCGCCTCCCCGAACTTCCGGCACCCGGTGCACTTCGCCCGCGAGCTGACCGCCCTCGACGACATCGCCGACGGCCGCATCACCCTCGGCATCGGCGCGGGCGGCACCGGGTTCGACGCGTCCGTGCTGGGACAGCCCGAGCTGACCGCGGCCGAGCGCTCCGACCGCTTCGCCGAGTTCGTCGAGCTGCTCGACCACGTGCTGCGCTTCGACGTCACCGACTACGACGGCACGTACTACTCGGCGGTGCAGGCGCGGCGCGCGCCCGGCTGCGTGCAGCTGCCGCGGATGCCGTTCGTGATGGCCGCCAACGGAACCCGCTCGATGGAGCTGGCCGCCCAGTACGGCCAGGGCTGGGTGACGACCGGGCGCGGCGGGGACGACGTGGAGAGCTGGTGGCGCGCGGTCGCGGAGCTGTCGCTGCGCTTCACCGACGTCTGCCACCAGCAGGGCCGCGACCCGCAGAAGGTCGACCGGTACCTGCAGGTCGACGCGGCGCCGACGTTCTCGCTGTCCAGTGTGGAGCACTTCCGCGACGTGGTGGGCCGCGCCGACGAGCTCGGCTTCACCGACGTCATCACCCACTGGCCCCGCCCCGACAGCCCCTACCAGGGCTCGGAGTCCACGGTGGAGGAGATCGCCTCGGAGGTCCTGCCCGAGCTGTAGGTGTGCCGCCTCCGGGACGTGGGTATCCGTCCACGGCAAGGAGGTGGTGACGATGGTGTCGATGCGCGAGAAGGTGCAGGCGCTGCTCGACGAGGGCGGCACGAGCTACGCGTCCGAAGCCGGCATCAAGCTGGCCGACAAGCCCTCGCCGCTGTACCGGCTCGTGGTGCTGTCGGTGCTGCTGTCCACGCGGATCAAGGCCGAGATCGCGGTGGACGCCGCCCGCGAGCTGGCGCAGTGGAACAGCCCCCAGAAGATGTTCGACGCCACCTGGCAGCAGCGCGTCGACGCCCTCGGACGCGCCCACTACCGGCGCTACGACGAGAGCACCTCGACCGCCCTGGGCCGGGGCGCCGAGAAGATCCTCGACCAGTACCACGGCGACCTGCGGAAACTGCGCGCCAAGGCCGATGGGGATCCCGAGCAGATGCGCACCCTGCTCATGGACCTCCCGCGCCTGGGCCCGGTCGGCGCCGACATCTTCTGCCGCGAAGCCCAGCTCGTCTGGCCGGAGCTGCGCCCCTACTTCGACTCCAAGGCGCTCAGCGGCGCCAAGAAGCTCGGTTTGCCCACCGACCCGGACGCTCTCGCCGACCTCGTCGAGGGCCACGACCTCGCCAGACTCGCCGCGGCCCTGGTGCGCACCACCCTCGACCGCAGCCTCGCCTCAGCCGTGGGGTGACGCGCAGTTTTCATGAAAACGTCGAAATACGAAGAAGACCCCAGGTCACCTGGGGTCTTCTCGTGTCGGGTCTTCTCGTGGGTGGGGAAGTTTTCATGAAAACTTCCCCACCACATGCCAACAGAACCCGGAAGGAGCACCGGGGCCGGGGAATCACTTCGGTTCGAGGACCTCGCGGCCGCCGAGGAAGGGGCGGAGGGCCTCGGGAACCCGGACGGAGCCGTCGGGCTGCTGGTGGTTCTCTAGGATGGCCACGATCCAGCGGGTGGTGGCCAGCGTGCCGTTGAGGGTCGCCGCGAAGCGGGTCTTGCCCTCGGCGTCCCGGTAGCGGGTGTTGAGCCGCCGCGCCTGGAACGTCGTGCAGTTCGACGTCGAGGTCAGCTCGCGGTAGGTCTGCTGGCTCGGCACCCAGGCCTCGCAGTCGAACTTGCGGGCCGCGCTGGAACCGAGGTCACCGGCCGCCGTGTCGATCACCCGGTAGGGCACCTCGATCTTGGCCAGCATCTCCTCCTCCCAGGCCAGCAGCCGCTGGTGCTCGTCGCGGGCGTCCTCTTCCCGGCAGTAGACGAACATCTCCAGCTTGTTGAACTGGTGCACCCGGATGATGCCGCGGGTGTCCTTGCCGTAGGAGCCGGCCTCGCGGCGGAAGCACGTCGACCAGCCCGCGTAGCGCGCCGGGCCGTCGCCGAAGTCCAGGATCTCGCCCGAGTGGTACCCGGCCAGCGGGACCTCGGAGGTGCCGACCAGGTAGGCGTCGTCCTCCTCCAGCCGGTACACCTCGCTGGAGTGCGCGCCGAGGAACCCGGTGCCGTCCATGATCTCCGGGCGCACCAGCACCGGCGGCACGACCAGCGTGAACCCGGCCGCGGTGGCCTGCGCGGCAGCCATGTTCAGCAGCGCGAGCTCCAGCTGCGCGCCGACACCGGTGAGGAAGTAGAAGCGGGCGCCGGACACCTTCGCCCCGCGCTCCATGTCGAACGCGCCGAGCGCGTTGCCGATCTCCAGGTGGTCCTTGACCTCGAAGTCGAACTCCGGCGGCACGCCCACGTGCTTGAGCACCGCGAAGTCGTCCTCGCCGCCCGGCGGCACGTCGGGCTCGACGACGTTCTGGATCGCCTTCTGCAGGCGCAGCAGCTCGGCGTCGGTCTCGGCCTGCTCGGCCTCGGCCTCCTTGACCTGCGCGGCCAGCTCCTTGGCCCGGCTCAGCAGCGCGTCGCGCTCCTCGCCCTGGGCCTTGCCGACCTGCTTGCCGAGCTGCTTCTGCTCGGCGCGCAGGTTGTCCGCCCGGGACACCGCGGACCTGCGACGCTCGTCGGCGGACAGCAGCGCGTCCACCAGGGACGCGTCCTCACCACGTGCGCGCTGCGACGCGCGCACCGCTTCCGGATCATCGCGTAGCGTCTTCAGGTCGATCACAGCTGGTCAGCGTAGTCCGCCTGGAACCCGCGCCCCGCGCCGGGTCCGACTACCCCTGCGGAATCCGGTGGGGGACGAAGGCGGCTCCGTCATCGGTGATCAGACCAGCGGTTTCCCGGATCCCGAGCCCCGCGGACTCGTCGCCGACGACCCACGCGCCCAGCGCCGGCCGCATCCCGTCGAACTCGGGAAGCGGGTCGAACGCCTGGTAGACGTAGCCCTCCTCGCCGTAGAAACCGCCCGTCTCGGTCTCCCAGCCGGGCGCGGCGATGGTGATGTTGTTGCCCTCGCGCCCGAGCCGCGGCTTGCGCACGTACTCGGTGAGCAGCCCGGGCTGGTCCAGGTAGGTCGGCAGCAGGTTCGGGTGACCGGGGTGCATCTCCCAGAGGATCGCCAGCAGCGCCTTGTTCGACAGCAGCATCTTCCACAGCGGCTCGACCCACTGCGTCGCGGGCAGCGTGTTCACCGCGTGCTTGCCGAACTCGTCGTCGACCATCCACTCCCACGGGTAGATCTTGGCGACGGAGTTCATCGGCGCCTCTTCGAGGTCGACGAAGCGCTCCAGCAGGCTGTCCCAGCCGATCTCCTCGATCGCCAGCCCGACCGTGTTCAGCCCGGCCTCGGCGGCGGTCTCCTGCAGGTAGGCGGCGGTGATGTTGTCCTCACCGGTGTGCTCCTGGCCGGACCAGGTGAAGTGCACCTCGTTGGTGGCCAGCTGCGGCTTGATCTCGCCCCAGCGCTCCACGAGCTTCTCGTGGATGGAGTTCCACTGGTCGTCGCCCTCGTGGACCTCGGTGAGCCAGTGCCACTGCACGACCGCGGCCTCCAGCAAGGAGGTCGGCGTGTCGGCGTTGTACTCCAGCAGCTTCGCCGGGCCCGACCCGTCGTAGCGCAGGTCGAAGCGCCCGTAGAGGTGCGGGTCGTGGCGCCGCCAGGACTCGGCGATGTGCGGCCACACCCACTCGGCGATGCCGAAGTCCTTGTACCGCTCGGTGGTGATCACGTGGTCGACGGCGTCCAGGCACATCGAGTGCAGCAGCTCGACGTCGGCCTCCAGCGAGAGGACCTCGTCGAGGCTGAACTCGTAGTGCACGCTCTCGTCCCAGTAGGGCCGGTTGCTGCCGTCGGCGGCGCGCGCCGGGGTCCCGAACACGAGCCCGAGCTCTTCGACCTTCGACTGCCAGTCCGGGCGCCGGGCCCCGGTCTTGCGCTTCACTCGTTCAGCTCCCGCTGCTACCGGACTTGCTGGAGATCCCGAACCCGCCGCGCTGGACGGTCGAGCCCTTGGTGTTCTTCACCGTGCTGCCGGACGGCTTGTTGAAGGTCGACCCGGTCGCGGGCGAGCCGATCGGCGGCGCGGCCGTCCCCGCCGGCGTGTAGGCGTACCGGTACGAGTTGTAGCCCCCGATGCCACCGCCGGGCAGGAAGATCGGCATGAAGAACATGCCGCCGCTGACGTGACCGCCGTGGCTGGTGACGTAGTTCTCGTCGCAGTAGTCGTCCTGGTCGCGCACACCCGGTTGACCGTTCTGCTCGGTCGCGCAGTACTCGGTCGCGGCGTTCGCCGAGGCGCTGACCTCCGACGCCGTGTACATCGCGGCCACCAGGGCGACGACGCCGACGGTCGCACCGCCGCCGATCATCATCTTCCGGCGCTTGGCGGTCTTCGCGGCGGCCGCGGCCTGCTCGGCGCGCTCGGCGTCGGCGCGGCGCTGCTCCGCCATCTGCCGGGCCTTCTGCTCGGCCAGCGTGGGCTCGCGCGGCGTCGTGCTCTGCGGGTCCTGGTAGCGGATGCTGCCCTGAGCGTCCGCAGGGACCTGCTGGGTCGGCTCGTCGGGGAACGAGTCGTCCCCCTGAGGTCTTCCGTTGTCAGACACTGGCTTGTTCTCCGTCATCGCCCCTACTCCCAGCCGCCACACTACTCAAAGAAGTGACGCAACCGGCAACGAATGCGTTCCTTTCCGCTCCGTTTCCGGCGCGGACTGCGCGCAGCGCACACGCGCGCCAGGCATCATGTGTTCGATGGCCCGGTCCGAAAGCACCCCGAATCCCGATCGGACGACCGCAACCGGTCGGAAGAAGCCGCCCAACGCCAAGCTGGTGATGGTCGCGGCGGCGATCGGCGCTCTGCTGATCCTCACGGTGAGCATCCTGCTGAACTGGCCGATGGAGTCCGGCAAGACCAGCGGGCCCGCCGGGGTCGGCGAAGCACCCGCGCCCGAGGTCGTCTTCGAGACGCGCGCCGGTGAGTGCCTGAACTGGACCGAGGCGGACGCCGCCGACATCCGCAAGGTGACCTGCGCCGAGCCGCACCTGTTCGAGGTCACCGGCCCGTACGACCTGCGCGAGTTCGGCCCGACCGCGCCGTTCCCGAGCACCCAGCAGTGGCAGCAGATCAAGCAGCAGCGCTGCATCGAGGTCTCCGACCAGTACCTGGGCGGCCGGTACGACGAGGAGGGCCGCTTCACCGTCGGCGCCTTCACCCCGAGCCAGGACGGCTGGGCCGACGGCGACCGCACCCTGCACTGCGGGCTGCAGCAGCCGGGACCGTCCGGGAAGCTGTTCCCGATCACCGGCGAGATCGCGAAGGTGGACCAGTCGAACGTCTACCCGGCGGGCCGCTGCCTGGGCATCAACGGCACGCAGGTCTGGGACCCGGTGGACTGCTCCCGCCCGCACGCGGTCGAGCTCAGCGGCGTGATCAACCTGTCCGACCAGTTCCAGGGCGACTACCCGCCGGAGAACGACCAGGACGGCTTCCTGGCCACCAAGTGCGAGGAGCTGACCGCGGCCTACGCGGGCGGCCCGGACGTCGCCAGGGACAAGGGCCTGATCGTCTACTGGGACACCCTCACCGAGCAGAGCTGGGCGGCGGGGTCCCGGCAGGTCAACTGCAAGCTCAGCGCCCAGCTGCCCGACGGCAGCGGCCTGGCCCCGGTGACCGGCAGCGTCAAGGGCCAGGTGCAGGTCGGCAGGAGCCCGGCGGGCCAGCACACGCCGACCGAGCCCGGCGCCCCGGCGACCGAGCAGCCGCGCTGACATGCCGGTGGAGATGACCCGAGCCCGCTTCGACGAGCTCGTCGGCGACGCCCTGGACCGGTTGCCGACCGAGTTCGCGAACGCGATGAACAACGTCGTGGTGCTGGTCGAGGACACCCACCCGGAGGACCCGGAACTGCTGGGCCTCTACGAGGGCATCGCCCTGACCGAGCGCGACCACACCTACAGCGGCGTCCTGCCGGACACGATCACGATCTTCCGCGACCCGCTGCTGGCCATGTGCGAGGACGAGGAGGACGTCGTCGAGGAAGTGGCGATCACCGTCGTCCACGAGATCGCCCACCACTTCGGCATCGACGACGAGAAGCTCCACGAACTCGGCTGGGGCTGAGGAGCTCCTTCCGCGGCCCTAAGCGGCGCTCCGGCCCAGGTGGGCCATGAGGCGGTCGGTGGGGGTGGCGGTCGCCGGTGGGGTCGTGGCCGGGGCGAAACCGCCCTTGCCGCGCATCATCTCCTCCGGCACCGAGTCGATCAGGCCCTGGCAGTAGCGCAGCAGGCCCTCGGAGAACTCGGCGGAACCGCCGCAGCTGCGGCGCAGGTCCCAGGCGTGCATGGCGAGGTCGGCGACCGGGAACGCGACGGCCTGCCGCAACGGCACCTCGCCGGCCGGGGACGGTCGCGGCGACTCCAGGTCGGCACCGGGCAGCGCGCGCTCGATCCGGCCGCCGATCTCGCGGAGCCGCGAAGCCGGGTCCGGGCACACCCAGTCGGCGGGCTCGGACGGCGTCTGCCAGGTCTCCCCGCCCTCCAGCAGCAGGGCGACCTTCGTCGCGCTGCCGGTCACGTGCCCGACCAGCTCCCGCACGCTCCACTCGTCGAGGATCGACGGCTCGTCCCAGCTCCCCTCGGGAACCCGCTCCACAGCGTCGACGAACAACTCCAGCGCCTCGCCCACCACCGCGTTCAGCTCGCTCATGCGCGAAACCGTAGGCCGTGCCCCCGACACCCGCCGGTTCCCAGCCACCTCCCAGGTTCGGCACGAGGTTCGCCCAGGTCGTCGGCCTAGCGTCGTTCGCGTTGCCGGACACCACCGACGGAGGGACGCGCCATGTCACCTGACCGGACACCTTCGACGCCCACCTACCGGGGACGGCCGCTCGCCCGGCCCGCCGACGAGGTCGTCGACCAGGGTCTCGGGTTCGACCTCGGCACGCTGATGGACCGGCGCCGCGTGCTGCGGATCTTCGGCATCGGCGCGGCCGCGGCCGGTCTGGCCGCCTGCGGCTCGCAGGCCAGCGCCGGAAACGCCACCAGCGAGGGCGAGATCCCCGAGGAGACCGCCGGGCCCTACCCGGGCGACGGCTCCAACGGACCTGACGTGCTGGAGCGGAGCGGCATCGTCCGCCAGGACATCCGCTCCAGCTTCGGCGGTGCCACCGGAGTCGCCGAGGGCGTCCCGCTGACCCTGGAACTGACGATCTCCGACCTGGTCAGGGGAGACGTTCCGTTCACCGGAGTCGCGGTCTACGTCTGGCACTGCACCCGCGAGGGCGGCTACTCGATGTACTCCGAGGGCATCGAGGACGAGAACTTCCTGCGCGGCGTCCAGATCGCCGACGACCAGGGCAAGGCGCGGTTCACCAGCATCTTCCCGGCCTGCTACGACGGCCGGTGGCCGCACGTCCACTTCGAGGTCTACCCCGGCCAGGCCGACATCACCGACGTGTCGAAGGTGATCGCCACCTCGCAGGTCGCGCTGCCGAAGAACATCTGCGACACCGTCTACGCCCAACCCGGCTACGAGGCCTCGGTGGACAACCTCGCCAACGTCAGCCTCGACGGCGACATGGTCTTCGGCGACGACGGCGCCGCGCTGCAGCTGGCCACCGTCACGGGTGACGTGCAGACCGGCTACACGGCCGCCCTGCACGTCGCCATCGACACCAGCACCGAAGCCGGTGGCGGCGGAACGCCCCCGTCGCGCTAGAGCAGGCCGTCCCAGCCGAGGCAGCGCCAGCCGGTGCGGGTGGCCGGGTCGGACTCGATGATGATCAGGCCCGTGTTCGGCAGGTGCAGCGAATCGGCCTCCGCGCCGGTGATCTCCTCCACCAGCACACCGGCGACCAGGCGCAGCATCGCGCCGTGGCTGACCATCACCACCGCGCCCTCCGACACGCCCTCCAGGGCGCTGCGGGCACCGGCCAGGAACCGGGTGATCGCGTCCCGCCCGGTCTCGCCGCCACCCGGCATCGGCACGTCGAGGTCGTGGCTGTGCCACGCGGCGTAGACCTCGTCGAAGACCGCGAGCACCTCCGGGCCGCCCAAGCCCTCCAGCTCACCGACGAACACCTCGTGCGTGCCCTCGACCAGCTGCAACGGCAGTCCGAGGCGCCGCGCGACGGGCTCGGCGGTCTGCTGCGCGCGCAGCGCGTGGCTGGCGTGCACCCCGACGATCTTGTCGTCGCGCTCGGCCAGCCGCTCCGCCAGCTCCTCGGCCTGCTGCCGCCCCAGCTCGGTCAGACCCGGGCCCGGCGGCAGCGTGTCGAGCAGCTTCGCCACGTTCGCCGGGGTCTGCCCGTGCCGGGCCAGCACCAACCGCACGCCCGCCGGGGCCGACAGCTCGAACCCGCTCACGCCAACCTCCCCTCGCGCACCGCGGCCAACCACTCCGCGGACTCCCGGAACGCCTGCTCCGACGACTCCGGCCGCACCGGCGCGGCCGCCCGGTCCGCCTTCGGGTACGAACCCAGGAACCGCACCGAGTCGCAGCGCCGCTGCAGCGCCCCCAGCGCCTCGCCGATCCGCGCGTCCGCGACGTGCCCGTCGAAGTCCAGGAAGAACCGGTAGTGCCCGAAGCTGTCCTTGACCGGCCGCGACTCGATCCGGCTCAGGTTGATCCCGCGCAGCGACAGCTCCGACAGCATGTCCGTCAGCGTGCCGACCTCGTGGCTGATCACCGCGCAGATCGACGTCCGGTCCGCGCCGGTCGGCTCGGGCAGCGTGCCCGGCTTGCGGACCAGCAGGAACCGGGTGACCGCGTCGCGGACGTCGGCGATGCCGGTCGCCAACCGCTCCAGCGTCGGGTAGTGCTCACCGGCCACCGGCGCCGAGATCGCCGCGTCGAAGTCGCCGTCGGCCACGGCGGCGGCCGCCGCGGCCGTCGAGCTGACCGCCCGCACGTCCGCCTTCGGCAGGTTCTCGCCCATCCAGCCGCGCACCTGCGCCAGCGCGTGCGGGTGGCTGGCCACCGTCTCGACCCGCTCCAACGTCATGCCCGGGCGGGCGAGCACGTCGAACTGGACCGGGATCACGGCCTCCCGGACCGCGACCAGCGGTTCGTCGATCGTCAGCGCGTCCAGGGTCGCCGGCACCGAGCCCTCCACGGAGTTCTCCACCGGGACGCCGGCGGCCAGCACCTCCCCCGATCGCACCGCGGCCAGGGCCACCGGAACGGTGTCGCAGGGCACGAGTTCGGCGTCGAAGTCCTCGGTCAGCAAGCGCGTCGCCTGCTCCGTGAAAGTTCCGGGCGGGCCGAGATAGGCGATGTCGGGCACGCGCCCAGGTTACGGGCCCGGTGAAGCGGCCCGCCCCGAACCCGACGACCGGGCCTCACGTGAACGGTTTTCACCGACCACTCGGCGGTTTCCACGCTCCGTGACCGCTCGCGCGGCCACCGATCCGGCTAAACGCCACGTCGCCGCAGATGTGACCTACCCAATGCCACTACGCGGTGCATTCCTGCGATGCTGTGTGGCGTGACCGCAGATTCGGGGCGCTCATCGGCAGAAGGAGCGGAGCCGGAGCTGCAGCTCGTCCTCTGCGCGTTGGACGAGCCGCTGGCCGCGGCCTGGCAGGAGATCGCGGAGAGCCGGCCAGGCATGTCCGTTCATCAGGGCTCGGTGCTCGACGTGCACGTGGACGCCGTCGTCAGCCCGGCCAACTCCTACGGCTGGATGCGCGGCGGCATCGACGCGGTGTACGCCCGCGCCTTCCCTGACGTCGAGGAGCAGGTGCGCAGCGCCGTGCTCGCCTACCACGGCGGCGAGCTGCCGGTCGGCGAAGCGCTGCTGGTCCCCACCGGCGCGCCCAGCCCGATCTGGCTGATCAGCGCGCCCACCATGCGCGAACCCGGCGAGTCGCTGCCCGCCGACACCGTGCACCCCTACCTCGCCGCGCGCGCCGTGCTGCGGCTGTGGGCCAGCGCGGTCCTCGACAACGGCGCCCCGGTCCACCGCGTCGTGCACTCCATCGCCATGCCCGGACTGGGCACCGGCATCGGCGGCGCCGCCCCCGAGCTGTGCGCCCGGCAGGTCGCCGCGGCCTGGGACGAGGTCTTCGCCCAGGTCGATCTGCACTGAGATCCGTTGCCAGGCGGGCGCAGGAGCGAGTCAGTACCGTCGGGCACGGACTACCCACGTCAGGAGGTTCTCCCGATGCTGATTCGCCGTTTGGCGCGTCCGATGCTCGCTTCGATCTTCATCTGGGGCGGCATCGGTGCCCTCCGCGACTCGTCGAACCACGCCAAGGCCGCCGCGCCGGTGCTCGACAAGGTCACCGGACCGGTCCAGGGCTCGCTGCCCGATCAGGTGCCCACGGACCCCGAGACGCTGGTGCGCGTCGACGCCGCCGTGAAGATCGGCGCGGGCGCGATGCTGGCGCTGGGCAAGTTCCCGCGGCTGGCGTCGCTGCTGCTGGCGGGCAGCATCGTGCCGACGACCCTGGCCGCGCACCGGTTCTGGGAGCACGAGGACCCGCAGCAGCGCGGCGAGCAGCAGATCCACTTCCTGAAGAACCTCGGCCTGCTCGGCGGCGTCCTGCTCGCCTCGGTCGACACCGGCGGCAAGCCCAGCGTCGGCTACCGGGCCCGCAAGAGCGCCAAGAAGGCGAAGAAGACCGCCAAGAAGAACAAGAAGTAGGTCACCTCGGGCGGACACCGCTGCGCGCGGTGTCCGGACCGCCCATTAGCGTGGTCGTCGTGGCAGTCAGAGTGCTGTTGGTCGATGATCACGAAGTGGTGCGGCGCGGTCTGCGCGACCTGCTGGACACCGAATCCGACGTCGAGATCGTCGCCGAGGCGGGCGGCGTGGGCGAGGCCTTGGCGCGCGCGCAGGCCGTCGCCCCGGACGTCGCGGTCATCGACATGCGACTTCCCGACGGCGACGGCCTGGAGCTGTGCCGCAAGCTGCGAGCGCTGCCCGACGCGCCGTACTGCCTGGTCCTGACGGCCTTCGACGACGAGCAGGCCCTGGTCGGCGCGATCAACGCCGGCGCCTCCGGCTACCTGCTCAAGCAGGTGCGGGGGCAGGACCTGGTCAACGCGGTCCGTGAGGTCGCGGCCGGTCGGTCGCTGCTGGACCCGGTCACCACCGGGCGGGTGCTGGCCCACCTGCGCCAGTCCAGCAGCCCGGAACCGGACGAGCTGGCGGCGCTCACCGAACGGGAGCGCAGGGTCCTGGAGCTGATCGGCGAGGGCCTGACGAACCGGCAGATCGCCGAGCGCCTGTTCCTCGCCGAGAAGACCGTCAAGAACTACGTGACCTCGGTCCTGGCCAAGCTCGGGATGGAGCGGCGGACCCAGGCCGCCGCCTGGGTCGCCCGCCGCGAGAAGTGACCGGGCCGCACGAGCCAACCCCGGGATCGCGCGAACCAACCGGCGAAGCCGCTTTCTCCTCCACCACCCCGGCAGCTCGCACCGCCGGGGTTCTGAGCGGTGCTGCGGCGAGCACGCCGCGACGCCGTGCACCGGCATGCATCAGGAGTGGCGCGCGGAGTCCACAGCGCCGCTCATGTTCCCCCACCCGCCGCCGAGCAAGCTGACGGCGGATCGTGGTCATTTCTTGGTCCGGACCTCGACCGAGGTTCCTTCCGGACCGTGTTCGACGGTGATCTCGGCCTTGCTCAGGACCGCTTCGCGGATGGAGGAGCGCAGCCGATCCTTGAGCTCGGTCGGCGCGTGCTCGCCGCTGCACTTGCGCTGCAGCAGCGCCTTGAGGTGCTCCTCGATGCCGAAGTGCTCCAGGCACGTCCCGCAACCGTCGAGGTGGCGCTGCACTGCCTCGCGCCGCGCCTGGTCGCACTCGTTGTCCAGGAACAGCCACACCTCGGCGAGCGCGTCCTGGCAGGAGGCCTCGTCGGGCTCACCGCAATTCATGAAGTGCTCACCTCCTGCTGGGTCTCCCGCAAGAAGCCTCGATCACGGGCGACGTCGGTGAGCATCTCACGCAGCTGCCTGCGACCACGGTGCAGCCTCGACATCACCGTGCCGATGGGAGTGCCCATGATCTCGGCGATCTCCTTGTAGGCGAAACCTTCGACGTCCGCGAGGTACACGACCATGCGGAACTCCTCGGCCAGCAGCTGCAGCGCGGCCTTGACGTCGGTGTCGGGCAGCCGGTCCAGCGCCTCGACCTCGGCGGAGCGCAGCCCGGTCGAGGTGTGGTTCTCGGCCTGGGCGAGCTGCCAGTCGGCGATCTCATCGGTGGGCTGCTGCTGCGGCTGGCGCTGCCGCTTGCGGTAGCCGTTGATGTAGGTGTTGGTGAGGATCCGGTACAGCCAGGCCTTCAGGTTCGTGCCCTGGGTGAAGGACTTGAACGCCGAGAAGGCCTTCAGGTAGGTCTCCTGGACGAGGTCCTCGGCGTCCTGCGCGTTGCGGGTCATCCGCAGCGCGGCGCCGTAGAGCTGGTCCAGCAGCGGCATGGCGTCCCGCTCGAAGCGGGCCGCGCGCTGCTCGTCCGTCTCCTCCACGACGTCCTGCACCTTCTCCGGGGCGACGTCGCGGTTCGCGGTGGTGGTGGAGTCCGCGGTGTTCACAGAGTCCTCTGGGGTGCCAGGCACCAGGCTCCTTTCCCGCCGCCCGGGCTTGGTGGCGGCAGACGACGAACCCATGCACTCCTTCGCATGGTCCGTGTTCGAGGATACCCGCGCTGTCCTGCTATTACCGGTAGGCAACAGCGGCGTGCGCGGTGGGCGGTCCAGCACGCAGGTGTTCGTCGAATCCATCGTCACGCTGGGTTCAACACGGGCTCCGGGAGCGCTATTCCGGGCTCTAAGGTGACGTGCGTGGCAGGCAAGGGAACTCCAGCGACCGCGCTGTTGAGCAAGAAGGGCGTGACGCACCGCGTGCACGCCTACGACCACGACCCGCGCGCCGAGTCGTTCGGCCTCGAAGCGGCCGAAGCACTCGGCCAATCACCCGATCGAGTGTTCAAAACGCTGGTGGCGGACGTCGACGGCTCACTCACCGTGGGTGTGGTTCCTGTCACCGGCCAGCTCGACCTCAAGGCGCTCGCCGCCGCGGCGGGCGGCAAGAAGGCCAAGATGGCCGAGATCGCCGCAGCGGAACGAGCCACCGGCTACGTCGCGGGAGGCATCTCCCCGCTCGGCCAGAAGAAGCGCCTCACCGTCGTCATCGACACCTCGGCCCGGGCCTTCGACACGATCTACTGCAGCGCGGGCCGCAGGGGACTCGAGATCGAACTGGCCCCGCAGGACCTCGCCGACCTCCTGCAAGCCGGGTTCGCCGACATCGCGGGCTGAACCGAACCCGCGAGCAGCGGACCACCGCCCTGAAAAGCCCGAGGGGAGCGACCCGCAGGTCGCTCCCCTCGGCGCCCGGTGCCGCTGCCGCGCAACAGCCGCACCCCGCTCCGAGCAGGGACGGGGGAATCGTCCTGCCCGGTTGGAAGACCGCTCGGGGGCCCAGCGCCGAGGAGATCCTGCTGGCTCGCGATCGCAGGAGCAATCCGGGGAATTTCAAATGGTGATCGAAGCTCGCGATTCCCGTCGCGACCAGCCGGAACACGATCCGAACGACTCGCTCCACCTGGTGAAGCCACCCGATGGAGCGATCTCAGTCCAGCAGGCGGACGACCTTCGCCAGCCACTCCGACGTCGCCCGGTGCACGGCCTCGACGTCGGCCTTGAGCGAGTGGTCACCGGCCACCAGCACGACCTCGCGGTGATGAGCCGGTTCCGGGCGGCCGAAGGCGTCCCGCTCGCCCTGCACGACCAGCACCGGGTTGTCGACCGCGTCGATCTCGGCGGCGCGGGACTTCTCCGGCTTGCCCGGCGGGTGCAGCGGGAACGCCAGGCACAGCACGGCCTGCGCCTCACCCGCCTCGGCGGTGCGGCAGGCCACCCGGGCGCCGGAGGAACGCCCGCCGAAGATCAGCGGGAGGTCGGCGAACCAGCGCTCGCCGAGGTCCTCGGCCACCGCCAGCCAGGCGGCGTCCAGCTGCTTGGCCGGCGCGGGAGCCCTGCGGCCGGCCACCCGGTAGGGCTGCTCGACCAGCGCCACGTGCACCCCGGCGTCGGTGGCCGCGCGGGTGGCCGCCACCAGGTCGGGCGCGTGCACGCCGCCGCCCGCGCCGTGCCCGAGCAGCAGCGCGGCACGGCCCTCCTCGGCGCAGTGCAGTTCGGCCCGAGCCGGGCCGTGCGGGGTGTCGACCTCGATGCTGGTCATGACTCGAACAACGCCGCTTGCTCGGCCGGCGCGGGCACCGGGTCGGCGGGTTCCAGGAGGTCAGGATGGTTGTTGCGCATGCTGTTCACCTCGGTCGACACCGTGTGGAGCGCCAGCTCGCCGAGCACGCCGGGCTCGGGGCGCAGCAACTCGTCGATCTCGCTTCGCGTCGGATCCAGCCAGTCCGCCCAGCTCTCCTCGGGCAGCACCAGCGGCATCCGGTGGTGCACGTCGGCGAGCTCGCCGACCGCGTCGGTGGTGACCACGGCGCAGGTCACCAGCGGCTGCGCCGCCGAGTTCGGGTCCCACCACGCGGAGAACACCGCGGCCATCGCCATGCTCCGGCCGTCCCGGCGACGGCACAGGTAGGGCTGGCGGCGCTTGTCACCGGGCTGCCACTCGTACCAGCCGGTCGCGGGCATCAGGCAGCGGCGGCGCCGCGCCGACTCGGCGTAGGCGGGCTTGGTGGTGATCGTCTCCGCCCGGGCGTTGATCATCGGCGGTCCGCCGTCGGCCTCCTTCGCCCACGTCGGCACCAGTCCCCAGCGGACCGGGCGGACGCTGCGCTCGGCACCCCGCTGCACCACGATCGGCACGGTCTTGGTCGGCGTGATGTTGAAGTCCGCGCCGGTCGCACCCGCGGTGCGATCCACGGCGTCGAACTCCTCGGCCAACGCCGCCGGGTCCTGCCGCACGGCGTAACGCCCGCACATCCGCCCTCACCTCGACTAAGGAACTTGTTCAGGACTCACGTTGCTCGACGGTGCAGGTAGCGGAACCTGAGCGCCTCCGTGGACTCCGTGCGCCGCTCCTTGAGTATGCCAATACGAGGCGTCCCGGCGTACTCGCCACGAAGGCGCTCAGAACCCGCGCCGGTGCCGGTTGCCGGGGTGGTGGAAGAGAATGCGGCTCCGCCGCATACCTCAACACCGCCTACGTCCGAGGGTCCAAACCTACCGCTTCGCCGGAGGCGTCGAGAGACACGCGATCGAGCAGTTCCGCGCCGTTGTTGCGGACGTTGTTCACCGCCGTCGACACCGGCCTGACCTCCAACGACTCCGCCACGTCCAGCGACGGCGGCGCCAGCAGGTCCGACACGTCCGGCTGATCGGGGTCCAGCCAGTGCGCCCACGCCGAGGGCTCCAGCAGCAGCGGCATCCGGTCGTGCACCTCGGTCAGCTGCCCGACCGCCGCCGCGGTCAGCACCGAGCAGGTCACCAGCGGCTCGGCCTCGTCGTTCTCCCGCCACGTCGAGTAGATGCCGGCCATCGCCAGGCTCGACCCGTCCGGCGGGGTCATGAAGAACGGCTGCTTGCGCCCGCCCTCGCGCTTCCACTCGTACCAACCGTCGGCCGGGACCAGGCAGCGGTAGCGCTTGATCGAGCTGCGGAACGCGGGCTTGCTGGTCACCGTCTCCGACTTGGCGTTGATCATCCGGCTGCCGATGGACTTGTCCTTGGCCCAGAACGGCACCAGACCCCACCTCATCACCCGGATCGACCGCTCGGTGCGCTCCAGGTCGGCTTCCGCGGCCTCGTCCCGCGGATGCCGCTGCACCACCGTGAGCACCCGCTTGGTCGGGGCCACGTTGAAGTCCGCGCCCGGCGCCGCACCACCGGTGGCGTCCAGAGCGGCGAATTCCGCGGCGAGCTTGCCGGGATCCTTGCTGGAGGCGTACCTGCCGCACATCCGCTTCTCCACCCTCCCGCGTGCCGACGAGCCGTCAGTCCACTTCATCCTGGCAGTCCGCTTCGCCCCAGGCGAGCGTCCCGACCGCCCCGGCGCTGAAACAACCGGGTGGAGTGCGGGATCATTGACCCATGACCCAGCTCTGGCCCGCTCCCGTCGCCACCGGCACCGTGCGCGCGACGGTCCCGCTGCCCGGTTCGAAGTCGATCACCAACCGGGCGCTGGTGCTCGCCGCGCTCGCCGACGGCCCGTCGACGCTGCGCGCACCGCTGCGCAGCCGGGACACCGAGCTGATGGCCTCCGCGCTGCGCTCGCTGGGCGCCACGATCATCGACGGACCGGACGGATCCTGGCAGGTCACCCCCGCTGACCTGCGCGGACCCGCCGAGGTCGACTGCGGGCTGGCCGGCACCGTGATGCGCTTCGTACCGCCGGTTGCCGCGCTGGCCGTCGGCCGGATCGCCTTCGACGGCGACCCGCAGGCCCGCAAGCGCCCGCTGGGCACCGTGCTCGACGCGCTGCGCGCGCTCGGCGCCGACATCACCGGCAGCGCCCTGCCGTTCGAGGTCCACGGCACCGGCGCGCTGACCGGCGGCGTCGTCACCATCGACGCCTCGGCGTCCTCGCAGTTCGTCTCCGGCCTGCTGCTGTCCGCGCCCCGCTTCGACCAGGGCGTGACCGTCCGCCACTCCGGACCGCCCGTGCCGTCCCTGCCGCACATCGACATGACCGTCGAGATGCTGCGCGACGCCGGCGTCGTCGCCGACCGCTCGCAGCGCAACACCTGGCGCGTCGAACCCGGCCCGATCAGCGCGCTGAACTGCGACGTCGAGCCCGACCTGTCCAACGCCACCCCGTTCCTGGCCGCCGCCGCGGTCACCGGCGGCACGGTCACCGTCCCCGGCTGGCCCGCCCGCACGACCCAGCCCGGCGACGCGATCCGCGAAATCCTGGACCGGATGGGAGCCGAGGTCCGCCTCGACGCCGACGGGCTCACCGTCACCGGCCCGGACGAGCTCGCCCCCGTCGACATCGACCTGCGCGCCGTCGGCGAGCTCACCCCCACCGTCGCCGCCCTGGCCGCCCTGGCCACCGGCCAGTCGCGGCTGCGCGGCATCGCCCACCTGCGCGGGCACGAGACCGACCGGCTCGCCGCCCTGGAGACCGAGCTGAACAAGCTCGGCGCGCAGGCCGGCCAGACCGAGGACGGCCTGGTCATCGACCCCGCCCCGATGTCCGGCGCCGAGTGGCACTCCTACGCCGACCACCGGATGGCCACCGCGGGCGCCATCCTCGGCCTCAAGGTCCCGGGCGTGGTCGTCGAGGACATCGCCACCACCAGCAAGACCATCCCCGACTTCCCCGGGATGTGGACCGCGATGCTGGAGGAGACCGCGTGACCCCGGGAGCCGGCAGATGAGCAAGCGCGGGTGGCGCAACCTCGACGAATCCGACGTGCGGGTGCGGCCCGGGCGCGGCAGCAGGCCGCGCAGCAAGCAACGCCCCAAGCACGCCGACGCCGCCGAGGCGATGGTCATCGCCGTCGACCGCGGCCGCTGGACCGTCGCCCTCGACGGCGACCCGGACCGCGTCGTCACCGCCATGCGCGCCCGCGAGCTCGGCCGCACGCCCGTCGTCGTCGGCGACCTGGTGGGCGTCGTCGGCGACATCTCCGGCAAGCCCGACACGCTCGCGCGCATCGTGCGCGTCTCCGACCGATCCAGCGTGCTGCGCCGCACCGCCGACGACACCGACCCCTACGAGCGGGTCGTCGTCGCCAACGCCGAGCGGCTGATCATCGTCACCGCGCTGGCCGACCCGCCGCCGCGCCCCGGCTTCATCGACCGCTGCCTGGTCGCCGCCTACGCGGGTGGACTCTCCCCGGTGCTGTGCCTGACCAAGGCCGACCTCGCCGATCCCGGCGAGTGGATCGCCAGCTACTCCTCGCTGGACATGCCGATCACCATCACCAGCCTCGGCACCCAGCCCGACGAGCTGCGCTCGCTGCTCTCCGACCGGGTCTCCGCGCTCGTCGGCCACTCCGGCGTCGGCAAGTCCACGCTGGTCAACGAGCTGGTCCCGGCTGCCGAACGCGCGACCGGCGAAGTCAGCGGCGTCGGCAAGGGCCGGCACACCTCGACCTCGGCCGTCGCGCTCGCGCTGCCCGGCGGAGGCTGGGTCGTCGACACGCCCGGCATCCGCTCCTTCGGCCTCGCCCACGTCACCGCCGACGACGTGATCGCCCCCTTCGAGGGCTTCGCCGAAGCCGCCGAGGAGTGCCCGCCGAACTGCGGGCACCTCGGCGGCACCGACGACCCGGACTGCCACCTCGACACCTACGCGGCGGAGGAGGGCGGCAGCGCCGAGCAGCTCAGCTCGCTGCGCAGGCTCCTGCGCTCCCGCGCCGGCCTGGACGAGTCCTGATCCGGTGATCTCGGGGCGTCCCCCGAACGGGGACGCGCGTCCCCGGTGGGCTCCCGGCTTCGTTGCTACGTTGGCCAGCGGAATCCGAGCCATCCCGCCACCCGCCGGAGGAGCGCGTCCCGATGCCCCGAGCCCGCACCAGGACTGCGGTGTTGTCCGCCGGTCTCGCCCTGACCGCAGCACTCGGTGCCTGCACCAGCGAGCCCCAGCCCCACGCGGCCGCGCCCCGGGCCGCCGCCCGTCCCGATCCGCGCCCGGCCGCCGAGTCGATGCTCGCCGACACCATCGGTAAGATCAACAGCACCGGCACCGCGCACGCGACCATGACCGGCAGCCTCGGCGTCGTCGGACAGCTCAACGCCGACGGAGTCGTCCGCTACCGCGGCCCGCAGGCCGACCTCGCGCTCGACGGCAAGACCCGCAACACGCGCACCGAGAAGCTCGCCGTGTCCATCGTGGACAACACCGGCTACCTCAACACCCCGCTCGCCCGGCCCGACCCGAGCAAGCAGTGGCTGAAGATCTCCCAGGACGGCTCGGACTTCGGCTCCAAGCTGCTCAGCCCCGCCCTGGACCAGCTGCACGAATCCGTCGACCCGCGCGCCACGTTCAGCGGCGTCGAAGCAGCCACCCGCATCCAGGGCACGGCCCCCGACACCGTCGACGGCCGACCCACCACCCGCTACGAGCTGCGCATCCTCACCGACGAGGCCGCCGAGATCGCGCCCGACGAGCAGCAGCGCGAGCGCTTCCAGCAGGCCGCCGACGACGGCGAGCGGGAACTCGGCTACCAGCTCTGGCTCGACGACCAGGGCCTGCCCGCCAAGTTCGCCGCCACCACCCGCGTCGCCCAGGCCGGCGAGGTCTCGCTGACCTCCACCTACCGCGACTGGGGCAGCCCGGTCGAGATCCCGCTGCCCCCGGCCAACGACGTCGGCGTCCTCGACGGACTCCCGCCGATGGCGCAGCCGCGCTGACCTACATCAGCTCCAGCAGGAACGGAACCTCCTGCGGGGCGTACCAGGCGAGCTCGTGGTCCTCGGCCTCACCGAGCGCGAACTCCGCGTCCGGGTCGCCGAGGTCCGCGGCGTCGATGACCTCGACCGCCGCCTTCACCGCGTCCTCCGCCTCGGTGGTGTCCACGTGCACCGCGGCGAGCTGCTTCCAGCTCACCGGGCCGGACACCTTCACCACCGCGTGGTCCAGGTCCGGCCGCAACGTCACGTCGTCGACGTCGGCCGAGACCACCACGCGGCGCTGCTCGATCTTGCCGTCCTCGTCGGCGGCCAGCAGCCGCAGCGACGCGCGAGCGGCCTCCCGCATCGCCGCGTACTCCAGCTCCTCGGTGTCGCCGGTGGCGTAGGACTCGCGAAGCGCCGGAGTCAACGCGAAAGCCGTCCCGCCGAGCGGCTGCAGCTGCTTGTCCGCCACCAGTTGCTGCAACATCGGCAGCGTGGCGGGCAGGTAAATCCTCATGCGTCGACCGTCCCGATCATCTCGTCTACAGCTTCACCGATCATCGCCGCCAGCACGCCGACGTCGGGCATCGCATCCCGATCCGCGTTCAGCCCGAAGTACACCGCGCCGTTGTACGAGGTCACCCCGACCGACAGCGACTGGTTCTTGGCCAGCGGCACCACCGGGAACATCTCCATCATCCTCGCCCCCGCCGCGTACAGCGGCACCTGCGGGCCCGGCACGTTCGTGACCAGCACGTTGAACAACCGGTCCGAGAACTGGTTGGCCACCCGGGCTCCCAGCGCGTGCAACGTCGGCGGGGCGAAACCGCTGACCTTCACCAGCGCGTCCGCCGCCACCGACTGGCCCGACTCGGCGTGCGCCCGCATGGCGTGGCTGACCTGGTGCAACCGCATCGTCGGATTGCCCTCGCCCACCGGCAGGTCCACCAGGTAGGCCGAGACCTTGTTGCCCGCGGAACCGACCGGCAGGCTCGCGGTGTCCTGGTAGGCCGCGTCCGCCTCGGCGTCGTCGGACCGCACCGACACCGGCACCATCGCGCGCAACGTCGTCGACGGCGTGACCACCTCGCCGCGCGAGAGCAGCCAGTTCCGCAGCGCACCCGCCACCACCGCCAGCACCACGTCGTTGACCGTGCTGCCGTGCGCCCGCCGGACCGCGCGGAGGTCGTCGAGCTTCGCCTTGGCCACCGCGAACCGGCGCTGCGTCGACGTCGGCGCGTTCAGCGGTCCGCTCGGCGCGGGCACCACCGCCGCCCGGACCGCCGAGGCGACGCCGCCGAGCGCGCGCGTCACCTTCTGGACCGTCGCCGAGGCGTCGACCATCGCGGCCCGCGCGTTCTCCACGATCTCGCCGGGCCGCTGGACCACGTCGGTGGCGGCCTCCACCAGCAGCTGTGTCACCGTCGGCGCGGGCCGCGGCATCCACAGCGCGTCCGGGTCCTCGATCTCGCGGTTGCGCTGCACGTCGAAGATGACCTGCCCGATGTCGATCGCGCCGATCCCGTCGATCATCGCCTGGTGGGTCTTGGTGATGATCGCGACCCGGTTCCGGGACAGGCCCTCCACCAGGTACAGCTCCCACAGCGGCCGGGTGTGGTCGAGCTTGCGCGACATCAGCCGCGCCACCAGGTCGTGCAGCTGATCGTCGTTGCCCGGCTTCGGCAGCGCCGACCGGCGCACGTGGTAGGTGAGGTCGAAGTCCTGGTCGTCCACCCACACCGGTCGTGCGAGGCTGCCCGGCACCTCCATCACCCGCTGCCGGTAGCGCGGAACCAGACCGAGCCTGCGATCGACCATCGACAGCAGGTGCTCGTAGTCGAAACCGCTCCGCGGCCGCCGGAACACCGCGACACCACCGACGTGCATCGGGGTCGTGTAGTCCTCCAGGTAGAGGAAGGAGGCGTCGACGGCGGAAAGACGATCGGGCATGCCGAGATCCTGGCACACATGGCCTGCGGACCGAGGGGTTCACCCGCCGAGCCCTCAGGCGGGCATGTGACACTTGATGGTGTGACCAGCGAAGTTTCCCCGAAGGACCGATTCGTCACCGTCTACGGCCGCAAGCCCGTGTTGGAGGCGTTGGCCGACTACGACCTGCGGGTCGACAAGGTGATCGTCGCCGAAGGGCTCCGGGGCGGGGCCATCTCGGAGATCGAGGAAGCCGCGGCCGACCGCGCGGTGAAGGTGCAGCGCGCCAGCGCGCACCGGGTGAAGGTCCTCGCCGGGAACGGCAGGCACGACCAAGGCGTCGTCGCCGACGTCGTCGCCCGCCGGATGCGACCGCTCGTGGACGCACTCGCCGACCCGGCCACGGCACCGCGCACCGTCCTGCTGCTGGACGGCCTGACCACGCCCGCCAACGTCGGCATGATCCTGCGCACCGCGACCGCCGCCGGCATCGACGGCATCGTCGTCCCGCACCGCGGAGTCGCCGGTCTCGACCCGCTGGTCATCAAGGCCTCCGCCGGTGTCGCGTTCCACGCCCCCGTGCTGCGCAGCCGCACCGCCGCCGAAGCCGCCGAACTCCTCACCGAAGCCGGCTACCCGCTCTACGCCCTGGACGCCGACGCCGAGCACAGCCTCTACGACACCGACTTCGGCGACCGCGCCGTGTTCGTCCTCGGCAGCGAAACCGCCGGCCTGTCCACCGAGGTGGAGGAGCGCATCGCCCAGCCCCTGTCCATCCCGATGGCCGGCGGCGTCGAATCCCTCAACGTCGCCAGCGCTGCGGCGGTGCTCTGCTTCGAACTCCGCCGCCGCTGGTCGGCCTGATCTGTCGGCGCCGGGCCGACCTCCGTCGGCCCGGCCCCTTCCTTCTCCAGAACGCACGAAACGGGGCCGGTAGAAGTTGCCTTCTACCGGCCCCGTTGTAAGGAATGTGTCGG
>NZ_JASAOF010000023.1 GCF_029952525.1 Saccharopolyspora ipomoeae | reverse complement strand
CAGGATCGAGTCCAGCCCGTAGTCCACCAGCGGCACGGCCGGGTCGATCCGGTCGGCGGGGACGCCCAGCACGGATGCGGCCTGCCGCCGGATCTTCTCGGCCAGGTCGGGTGCCGCCGCGTGCGGTTGGTCGAGCTCCGGACCGCCCGGAG
Organism: Saccharopolyspora ipomoeae; assembly: GCF_029952525.1. Taxonomy (GTDB): domain Bacteria; phylum Actinomycetota; class Actinomycetes; order Mycobacteriales; family Pseudonocardiaceae; genus Saccharopolyspora; species Saccharopolyspora ipomoeae. The sequence continues at coordinate 100,988 of NZ_JASAOF010000023.1, read as the reverse complement.
CGAGGGCGGCGAGCCCGTCGATCGACCCGGCGTCGAAGACCATCGCGGGCGAGACCTCCGGCAGGTCACCGCGCACCGCGTTGACCAGCTGCAGCACCAGGATCGAGTCCAGCCCGTAGTCCACCAGCGGCACGGCCGGGTCGATCCGGTCGACCGGGAGGTGGAGGACCTCGGCGGCGCGTTCCCGAAGGTTCCGCACCAGGTCCCCGGAGGGCTCGGCCGTTCCGGTTTCGATCACGCGCCGCGGCGGTCCGGCCGGGGTGTCCCCGCCGAGCGGGGTCGCGGCCGGGCCGGGTTCGACCGCGATCGCGGGGGTCCCGCCGTGCGCGGGCCGCGGCGGTGCCGCGGGCGGTTCCTCTCCCTCGACGAGCCGCTGCCGCGCGATCCCGTCGCTCTCGGCGGCGATGATCTGCTGCCCCAGCGCGAGAGCCTCCGGCAGGACCTGCACCACAGCGGAGAAGCCCTCCCCAGCGAGGACGCCGCGCCAGCTCTCCGGGGACAGCGCCGGCGAACCCGGCACCCGCAGCGCGGTGTCCTCGAACAGCCACCAGCCGTCCAGCAGGCCGAAGGTCAGGTGGGTGAACACGTCGAACGCGGCCAGCTCGTTGAGCAGCAGCCACCCGCCGTCGCGCAGCGCCGCTTTCGCGTTGCGCAGGGTGTTGCGGGTGTCCCGCGTGGCGTGCAGCACGTTGGCGGCGATCACCAGGTCGTAGCTTCCGGGCTCGATGCCCTGGCCGGTCAGCGGCCGCTCGGCGTCGAACAGCGCGCATTCCAGGTACGGCACGTCGGGCCCGTACGCGGTGCGGGCGTGGTTGAGGAACGCCTTCGACAGGTCCGTGTAGGTGTAGGTCTCGATGCTGTCCTGGTAGGGGCGCAACGCGGTGAACATCCCCGCGCTGGTGCCGCCGGTTCCGGCGCCGATCTCCAGGATGCGCAGCCGCGCGCCCGGTTCCCGGCGCACCCGCTCGGCGACGACGGCGACCGCGGCGTCGCGCAGTGCCCGGTTGAACGCGTCGGCGAGCCGGTTGTCCCGGTAGCAGCCCTCCACCAGCTCCACCGATCCGCGCGGGAACAGCACGTCCGTGGCGAGGGTTCGGCCGGTCAGGATCGCGGGCAGCTCGGCGATCGTGGCGCTGACGAGCCGGATCTCGGCGGCCTTGTCCGGGTCCTGCGCCCACTCGGCGGCCCTCCGCTGCCATTCGCGGGTGACCTCCGACAGCGGCTCGACGGAGTCCGGGGCGGCGCGCAGGGCGTGCTCCAGCCAGCTCGTGTACTGCTCCCGGATCCCGGCGCGGTCGCGCAGGGCGACCACGTCGGCGTCCGCGGCGGTCTCGGTGATGCCGAGTTCCGCCAGGTGCGCCCGGAGCACCCGCGCCAGCAGCGGGTCCCGCTCGGTGCTGCGCCACTGCGCGAGGAACTCCAGCAGGGGCCCGTCACCGAGCGCGCCGCGCGAGCGGAGCAGGTCCGGGTCCACGCGCCCGCTCGTGCGGGCGTAGGCGGTGCTGCGTGTGCCGGGGTCGACGACGGCGAGCGCGTCCGGTCGGGTGGTCCCGATGTAGCTCAGCTGCCGCTGCGTTGCGGCGAACAGCTCGTCGAGCGCGGCCATGCCCTCGGCGGGCTCGATCGAGCGCAGGCCCCACCCGCGCATCCGGCGCGCGAAGAACTCGGTGGAGACGCTGCCGACGCTCCCCCACCAACCCCAGTGCACCACCTTCACCGGGCAGCTCCAGTGCTGCGCGAGGTGGTGCGCGTAGGAGTCGGCGAACAGGCACCCAGCCGCGTAGTTGCTCTGCCCGGCGGCGGTCGTGAACGACTGCAGCGAGGAGAAGAACAGCGCGAAGTCCAGCGGGTCGTCGCCGAAGACCTCGGCCGCGGCGGCACCGGCGTCCACCTTGGCCGCCAGCCCGGCTCGGAAGTCCCGCTCGCTCATCCGCGCGAGGCTCTGGTCCCGGAGCACCAGGGCCGCCTGCACGAGGCCGCGGATCGGGCCGCAGCGGGCGATGATCTGCTCGCGGGCCGCGCGCAGCGCCACGGGATCGGTGGCGTCGGCGGTGAGGTAGTGGACCTCGCCGGGGATGCTCGCCAGCTTCCGCTCGATCTCCTCGTCCCGCTCCCGGCGACCGATCCAGACCACGGTCGCCCCGTAGTGCTCGACGACGTGCCGGGTCCACTCCGCGCCGAGCCCGCCGGCTCCGCCGATCACCACGAAAACGGCGTCGCGGCGGTATGTTTCAGCAGGTGCGGCAGCTGATTCGGCGGGGACGAGCCTGCGCCGCAGCCACTGCCCGTTGCGGCGCACCCACACGTCGTCGGGGCTGCCCGGCAGGGTGGTCAGGTCCGCGGGCCACTCGTCGCCGTCGACGTCGGCCCCTTCGATGTCGGCGCGGCGCACCTGCCAGTGCGGGTACTCGCGGGCCGTCGAGCCGAACAGCCCGTGCAGCCCGGCGTGGGCGGGCTCGACCGGGTCGTCCGGGCAGGTCGGCACCGCGCGCCGGGTGAGCAGCGTGATGCCCAGCTCGCGGCTGTCGGAACCGGCCCGCAGCAGCGCCTTCAACATCCGGAAGGCGGCGAGGACGCCGGTCTCCTGGGCGCCGGTGAGCGCGGCCGCACCGGTCGGCGGCAGCGGCGCCTCGGGGGCGAGCCAGATCAGGTGGTCGATCGGCCCGATGGCCGCCAGCGCCTCGGCGACCTCGTCGACTTCGGCCGTGCTCGGCAGGTTCCAGCCCAGCGCCGCCGGGTGCGCGGCGGCCACCGCCGCGCGCTGCCGCTCGGTGCCGCCGACGACGAGGACGCGGTCCGCGGCGGCGGGCGCCGGCGTGCCGAACTCGTCCTCCCGGACCGGCTCCCACACCGGCTCGAACAACGCGGGGACCGCCTGTTCCGGGGCCTCCGGCCGCTCCGGTGCTGGAGCGAGGCGGGAGGTGTAGCCGGACATCCGCACGCGCACGACGCCGGAGGCGTCGACCAGGTCGACGTCGAGCCTGCTCAGCGGGCCGGGTTCGCCGGAAGCCCGGACCACCGCCCACATCCGCTCGTCGAGCGGGCCGAACCGCTCCACCGACTCCAGCGCGAACGGCACCGCGGTCGTGGTCGCCGCCGCGCCCTCGGCCAGCTGCAGCGCGATCGAGGCCTGGATCGCCGAGTCGAGCAGCGCCGGGTCGAGTGCGGCCGGGTTCGCCGGGGCGCGCAGCTCGGCGAGCACGACACCGCGGCCGACGTGCGCGACGGTGACGGCTCGCAGCGCCGGACCGTGCTCGATGCCCATCGCCGCGAGGGCCTCCCGGATCCGCTCGGCGGAGACCGGGGTGGGGCACTCGGCGCGCAGCGCCGCCAGGTCGACCGGCTCCGGTGCCGCGCCGCTGCCGCGAGCGAGGCGTCCGGCGCAGTGCACCGCGCGCTCGCCGCCGGTCACGGCGGCGATCTCGAAGGTGAACCCGGAACCGGCCGGCTCCACCCGGACCTCAGCGGGCACCGGTCCGCCCTCGACGGTCAGCGGCCGGACCCAGGTGACGTCGCGCAGCACCGGCTCGGCGCCGAGGGCGCGCTCACCGGCCTGCCGCGCCTGTTCCAGGTAGGCCACCCCGGGCAGCACGCGTGTGCCGTGCACCCGGTGGTCGCGGACGTGCGGTTCCGCTCCGGTCACCACGAACTCGGTGCGCCGCGATTCCCGCGCGGTGATGCGGTTTTCGGCACCACCGCGCTCGTCCCGGGGTTCCGGCCAGTACCGCTCGCGGGCGAACGGGTAGGTCGGCAGCGGCACGCGCAGGTGCGCGCCCGCGGGGAAGAGCTCGGCGGGGTCCAGCTCGGCACCGGCGACGTAGTGCTCGGCCAGCACGTCGAGCTCGCTGCGCAGCGCGGCGCCGTCCGCCTCCCGGCAGCAGCGCAGCTGCTCGGCCGCGTCCATTGCGCGCTGCTTCCGGCCGGTTCGGCCGCGCGGGGAGTCGAGCCCGCCGTCCAGCGCCTCGATCAGCTCCGCGACATCGCCCGCGACGCAGGCGAAGCGGTGCTCGAAGTGCGCCCGCCCGGCCAGCAGCGTGTGGGCCAGGTCCCCGAGGTCGACCGAGGGTTCGCGGCGGCAGTGCGCCGCCAGCCGCGCCACCTGCGCGGCGAGCTGCTCGCGCGACCGGGCCGACAGCACGACGAGGTGAGCCGCGCGCTGCGGCGCGGCCGCCCGCCGCGGCGGAGGTGCTTCCTCCAGCACGACGTGCGCGTTGGTGCCGCTCGCGCCGAAGGAGCTCACCACGCCGCAGCGGGGGCCCGCGTCCGACGTCTCCCACTTGTGCGTCCGGGTGTTCACGTAGAACGGGCTGCCCTCCAGCGGAATCGCCGCGTTCGCCCGCTCGAAGTGCAGCGCGGCGGGGATCTGCTCGTGCCGCATCGAGAGCAGCACCTTGAACACGCCCGCGACGCCCGCGGCGAACTGCGCGTGCCCGATGTTGCTCTTGATCGAGCCGACCGCGCAGTAGCCGGACCGGTCGGTCCGGGCGCGGAAGGCCCGCTGGAGGGCCTGGAACTCGATCGGATCGCCGAGCGGCGTGCCGGTGCCGTGGGCCTCCACGACGCCGATGCGCTCGACGTCGACCCCGGACTCCTCGTGGACCTCGCGCAGCAGGCGCTCCTGGGACACCGAGCTCGGGGCCGTGATGCCGTTGGTCGCGCCGTCCTGGCCGACGCCGGAACCGCGGATCACCCCGTGCACGTGGTCACCGTCGGCCAGCGCGTCGGACAGCCGCTTGAGCACCAGCACGCCGACGCCCTCGCCCGGCACGAAACCGTCGGCGCGGTGGTCGAAGGTGCGGCAGCGCCCGGTGGGCGAGAGCATCCCGGCGCGCCCGGCCAGCCGGTACAGCCGCGGCGTCGACTGCAGGAAGACACCGCCCGCCAGGGCCATCGACGTCTCACCGGCGCGCAGGTCCTTGCAGGCCAGGTCGATCGCCACCAGCGAGCTGGAGCACGAGGTGTCCACCGCGATCGCCGGTCCCCGCAGGTCCAGGAAGTACGACACCCGGCTCGGGATGACCGAGGTCATGTTGCCCCACAGGGTTTGCGCGGGGCTCTCGTCGGCGAGCAGGTCCTGGTAGTCCCCGGCCCACGCCCCCACGTACACCCCGCAGCGGCGGCGGCCCATCGTCCCGGCGTAGCCGGCGTCCTCCAGGGCCTTCCAGGACTCCTCCAGCAGCAGGCGCTGCTGCGGGTCCATGACCGCGGCCTCGACCCCGGAGATGGTGAAGAACAGCGGGTCGAACTCGTCGATGCCGTCCACGAAGCTGCCGTGCTCGCAGCGCGGGGAGTCCTGCTCGCCGGTGTCGCCGAGGTCCCAGCGGGTCACCGGGGTGACCAGGTCGTGCCCGGCGGCGAGGTGCTCCCAGAGCTCGTCGAGGTCGGCGGACCCGGCGAACCGGCCGCTCATCCCGACGACGGCGATCGGTTCCCGGTCAGCCGGGGCGGTGCGCCGCTCGGTGTCCGATGTGGAGCTCTCGGAAACCGAAACCGGCTCCACCGTTGCTGATCCGGTTTCCGGAGCGGTCTGCGGAGCCGGAGCGGATCCCGGGGCCGGTTCCGCCTGGGTGAGCCGGATGTCCGCCGCGTGCTCGGTCAGCAGGTGCTCGACCAGCCGGTCGGCGGAGCTGAAGTCGTAGAGCGCGTTGGTGGACAGCTCCAGCGACAGCGCGTCGTTGAGCTCGTGCACCACGCGGACCCCGAGGATCGAGTCCAGGCCGTAGTCGGCGAAGGCGTGCGCACCGTCGATCTCGTCCGGGCGCATCGCCAGCGCCCCGGCGAGCTTCTCCCGCACCAGCCTCGGTATCACCACCTCCAGCCGGGGCGGTGCGTCGGCCTCGGGTCGTGCCGAGAAGTCCGGAGCGCTCGCGGAATCCTCGGTGCCCGCGGGCGCGGCGTCCGGGACGGCTGCGGCCACCGGCTCCGCCGCGCGGGCCTCGGGGCCCGGGTCGGCTCCGGGGGCGGCGGCCGGGGGCAGGTCCCCGATCCAGTAGCGCTCCCGGGAGAACGGGTAGGTCGGCAGCGAGATCGGCCGGGGCGGTCGCGTCCCGCTCCCGTCGAGGGCGCGCCAGTCCAGCCGCACCCCGTCGACCCACAGCGCGGCGAGCTTGTCCAGCTCCCCGGTCGCGGCCCAGCGCCGCACCAGCTGCTCGCGCAGCTCGGGATCGCCCGAGATCACCGCGAGCGCGCCCCGCGGGCGGTCCGCCGTGCCCCGGTGGGCACCCGAGGCATCACCCTCGGCGACCCGGCCCAGCACCTGCCGCAGCTGCTCGGTCGAGGAGACCACCACGGCCAGGCGTTCGGCCATCGCCTCGCGCCCGGTGCGCAACGTGCGGGCCAACGCGGCCAGATCCGGCTCCGCACCCTCCAAGTGGGACAGCAGGCGCCCGGCCGCGCGGCGCAGCTCCTCCTCGGTCCGCGCGGACAGCACCACCAGCTGCTCGCCCGGACCGGCCGGCGGCTCGGGCTCGGGCACGTGCTCGGCGACGATCACGTGCGCGTTGGAGCCGCCGGCGCCGAACGAGGACACCGCGGCGATGCGCGGCCGGTCGGATCGCCACTCCCGCGTCTCGCGCTGCAGGAAGAACGGGGTCCGCTCGAAGGAGATCCCGGGGTTGGGCTCGTCCGCGTGCAGGCTCGGCACCAGCGTCCGGTGCCGCAGCTGCAGCACCGCCTTGGTCAGCCCGGCGATGCCCGCCGCGGCCTCCAGGTGCCCGATCCCCGACTTCACCGAGCTCAGGGCGCAGAACCCGAGCTCGCCGGTGTCCGCGCCGAACGCCTTGGTCAGCCCGGCGATCTCGATGGGGTCGCCGAGCTCGGTGCCGGTGCCGTGCGCCTCGACGCACCCGACGTCGCGCGCCGAGATCCCGGCCCGCGCCAGCGCGGCGCGCACCAGCTCGGCCTGCGCGGCCGGGTTGGGCACGGTGTAGCCGTTGACGCCGCCGCCGTGGTTGGCGCTGCTGCCGAGGATGACGGCCTCGACCCGGTCGCCGTCGGCGAGCGCGCGCGACAGCGGCTTGAGCAGCACCGCCCCGACGCCCTCGCCGGGCACGAAGCCGTCGGCCCCGGCGCCGAAGCTGCGGCACTCCGGGCCCGCGGACAGCATCTGCGAGCGGCACAGCTCGACGTAGTCCAGCGGGTGCGCGTAGACGTTCGCGCCACCGGCGATGGCGATCTCGCAGCTGCCGCGGCGCAGGTGCTCGCACGCCTCGTGCACCGCGGTCAGCGACGCCGAGCACATCGTGTCCAGCGTGATGCTCGGCCCGCGCAGGTCCAGCACGTGCGAGGTGCGCGCGCTCAGCGACGCGAACGACAGCCCCGGCACCACCGCTTCACCGGAGGGCAGCAGGCCCGCGCCGTGCCGGGCGTGGCCGGACTTGGTCACCCCGGCGAAGACCCCGACGTCGCGGGAGTGCCGCTCGGCCAGCAGTTCCCGCGTGTACCCGGCGTCCTCCAGCACCTCCCAGGCCGCCTGCACGAACAACCGCTCCTGCGGATCCATGGCGTAGGCGTCGCGCGGGGCGATGCGGAAGAACCGCGGGTCGAACTCGGCGAAACCGTCCAGGAAACCGCCCCACTTGCTGTAGCTGCGGCCGGTCTCGATCGCGGTCTTCGGGTCGGGCTCGTAGAAGCCCTCCAGCGGCCAGCGGTCGGCGGGCACCTCGCCGGTGCAGGTGCGCCCGGAGCGGAGGTTGTCCCAGAACTCGGGGAGGTTGCGCGCCCTCGGGTAGCGGCCGCTGAGCCCGATGATCGCGATGGGTTCCTCGGCCGAGGCCGGCTCAGCGGGCCGCTCGGAGGCGGTCACCGGGACCGTCCTCGGCGGTTGTTCGACCGGGCGGGCCGCCGGGGCCGGGTGGTGGCCGGTCCAGGCGGCGGCTTCCGCGGTGCGCTCGCACGCGAGGTGCGCGGCGAGCTCGCTGAGCGCGGGGAACTCGTAGAACAGCGTCGTGGGGAGCCCGTCGAAGCCGCGGGCGAGTTCCCGGTTCAACTGCACCACCATGATCGAGTCCAGGCCCATCGCGGCCAGCTCCCGATCCGGGTCGACGCCGGTGGCGGGCAGCTTCGTCGTCTCGGCGAACAGCTCGACGAGCTTCCGCTGCACCGCGCGCCGGAGCCCGTCATCGGCCGTCGCGGGAGCGGCCACCGCTCCCGGGGCGCGGTCGAGATCCCCGTGGTGCACCCACACCTGCGGGGTGTCGAGCGCGCACGCGGCGTCGAGCGCGGCGAGTCCGTCGGTCGTGTCCATCGGCACCAATCCCCTGCTGCGCCACAACTTCTCCCGCGCGGCCGCGTCGACGGCCATGCCGCCGTCGCGCCACAGCGGCCAGGCGATCGAGGCCGTCCTGCCGGGCCGCTCTGCCGCCCTCAGCGCCGCGTAGGCGTCGGTGAAGGCGTTGGCCGCGGCGTAGTCGGCCTGCCCGGCGTTGCCGGTGATCCCCGCTCCGGAGGAGAACGCGAGCAGGAAGTCCAGCGGCAGCTGCGCGGTCGCCCGGTCCAGGTGCACGAGGCCGCTGACCTTCGGGGCGAGCACCGCGTCCCAGTCCTCGGCGGTCTTGCGCACCAGCGCGGCGTCGCGGACGACCCCGGCGGAGTGCACGACGCCGTGCAGCGCCCCGGCCTCGGCGCGCACCGACGCCACCAGGTGCCGGGTCTCCTCCCAGCGGGAGACGTCGGCCTGCCGGTAGTCGGCGGTCGCACCGGCCGCGCGCAGCTCGTCGAGGAGCTCGGACACCCCGGCATCGGGCGCCGAACGACCGGCCAGCACGAGCACCGGTTCGCTCACCGAGCCGGCGACGTGGCGGGCCACCTCCGCTCCGACACCCCGCGCGCCGCCGGTGATCAGGTAGACGCCTCCGGACCGCCACGGCGGTCCGCTCCGCCGCGCGGCCGGGTCGGCGCGGTGCCAGGTCCGCACGTGCCGCACGCCGTCGCGGTGGAGCACCAGGTCGTCGGTGCTGGTGACGTTCTCGTCGAGCGCGGTGCGCACGGCCTCGGCGGTGGTGTCCGCGGGCAGGACGAGGACCTGCCCGGTCAGCCGCGGGTTCTCCTGCTCGGCGGTGCGCAGGAGGGCCGCCAGGCCCGGACCCGTCGCGTCCTCGGCCGTGGTCACGACCTGCACGAGCGCGGAGTTCTCCGGCTCCAGGTCGCGCACCGCTTCGAAGACCTGGCGGGACAGGTCGGTGAACCGGCCGTCCGCGCGCGACTTCTCGCTCGTGGCCCGCAGGTGGCGCGCTCGCGCGATCTGCAGATCCGCACCGACCTGACCGCAGGTGATCACGACGCGTTCGGCCGGGGCGGTGCGGTCCGCGGACGCGGGCCGCGGGGTCCAGCTCGGCATCAGCAACGTCGTGCCGACGCCCGTCTCCCCTGCGCGCGCCGGAAGTTCCGCGTGCGCCGCCTCCCCGACCGGCTCAGCGATGTTTTCCGCGGCGCCGTCGTTCTCGCCCGGGATCCAGTAGCGCTCCCGCTCGAACGGGTAGGTCGGCAGGTGCGCCCGCCCCGGCGGGTGCTCGCCGTGGAGCACGCGCCAGTCGATCACGGCACCCTCCGCCCAAGCGGTGAGCGCGGTCGTCAGGTCCCCGCTTTCGAGGGCCCGCTGCTCGTCCGGACCGGCCGGGCGCTCGGCCAGGCCGCCGGGGCGCCGCGACACCCGGCCCCGGACGCCGCCGGAGAGTTCGCCGTTCAGGAACTCGCCGAGCCGCTCGACGAGCGCCGCGCGGGAGCGCACGACCCAGCCCACCCGCTCGTCGAGCGCGACCCGGCCGCTCTGCAACGTCCAGGCCAGCGACGCGAGCGGCTCCGATGTCGCGGAGTTCTCCAGGTGTGCCAGCAGGTTCCGGGCCACGTCCCGCAGCTGCGCGTCGGTGCGCGCGGACAGCGGGACCAGCACCGGCCCGCCCGCGTCCGGGCGCTCGGCGGTGACGTGCTGCTCCAGCACGACGTGCGCGTTGGCGCCGCCGAAGCCGAAGCTGCTCACCCCCGCCCGCAACGGCGCGACGCCGCCCGTCCGGTCGCGGACCGGCTCCCAGCGCTCGGTCTCCCGCACGATGCGGAAGGGACCGTCGTCGAGGCGGAGGTGGGGGTTGAGCTCGCCGCTGATCGGGGTCGCCGGCAGCACGCCGTGGCGCATCGCGAGCAGCACCTTGAGCAGCCCCGCGATGCCCGCAGCGGCCTCCAGGTGCCCGATGTTGGCCTTGACCGAGCCCAGCCCGGTGCGCCCGGCTTCGGAACTCCCGAACGCGCTGCGCAGCGCCCGGACCTCGACCGGGTCGCCGAGCGCGGTGCCGGTGCCGTGCGCTTCGACGTAGCCGACGGTGCGCGGGTCCAGCCCGGCCAGCGCGGTGCGCACCAGCTCGGCCTGGGCGTCGGCGTTCGGCGCGGTCAGCGAGTTCGCGCGGCCGCCGTGGTTCTCGGCGGTGCCGCGCAGCACCGCCAGCACCGCGTCGCCGTCCCGTTCGGCGGCGGCCAGCGGCTTGAGCACGATCGCGCCGACACCTTCGCCGCGCACGTACCCGTCGGCCGCCGCGCTGAAGGTCTTGCAGCGCCCGTCCGGGCTGAGCATCCCGGCCCGGTGCGCGCTGACGAAGGTGTCCGCGCTCAGCAGCAGGTTCACCCCGCCGGCGATGGCGAGCTCGCAGGCTCCGGAGCGGATCGCCTCGGCCGCGCGGTGCACCGCCACCAGCGAGCTGGAGCAGGCGGTGTCGACGGGCTCGCTGGGGCCGCGGACGTCGAGCAGGTAGGAGATCCGGTTCACCAGGATCGAGTGCGCGTTGCCGGTGGCGGTGAACGCGTCCGGTGCGACGCCGTGGGCGTGCAGCAGGGTCGCGTAGTCGGTGCCGGAGACGCCGAAGAACAGGCCGGTGCTCCGCGGCAGGGCGTCCGGGGTGCGGCCGCTGTCCTCCAACGCGTGCCAGACGGTCTCCAGCGCCAGCCGGTGCTGCGGGTCCATCAGCTCGGCTTCCCGCGGGTAGATCCCGAAGAAGCCGGCGTCGAAGGCGTCCACCTCGTCCAGCGCGCCCGCGTGCTTCGGGAAGTCGGACTCGGCGACGACCTTCGCGTAGGCCGGGCCGTAGCGCTCGACGGGGAAGGACCCGACCGAGTCCCGGCCCGCGAGCAGGTTCGCCCAGAACTCGTCGAGGTCCCGCGCTCCGGGGAAGCGGCCCGCGGCGCCGATGATGGCGATCGGCTCGCCGGTGTCCGCGTCCCCGGCGATCGGGTGGGGGAGGTTTTCATGAAAACTTCCCTCACCCTCGCACTCGGAGTCCTCAATGGACGGAGGATTGGCGACCGTCTCGGATGCCGGGTCGCTTCCGGATGCCCCGGCGGTCGCCGCGCGCACCTGGTCTCCGAACTCCGCGAGCAGGTGGCGGCCGAGCGCGTCGAAGGTGGACTCGTCGAAGAACACCGCCGGGGTCAGCTCGACGCCGAACCGGGCGTGGACCTGCTTGGCCAGGGCGACCAGCGAGATCGAGTCGAAGCCGAACGCGTCGAACCCGGTGTGCGGATCGAGTTCGCCGACCTCGAACTTGAGCAGTTCCGCCGCCATCGCCCGGAGTTCGCCGACGACGGAGCCGAGCTCGTCGTCCCGGTCCTCCGGCTCTCGCCGCGCGGCCTCCTGCGGGTCGGGGGACGGCGGGACCTGGGCGCGCACGACCTGTCCGGCGGTCACCGCGGCGAACGCCGGTGTCGGTGTCGGCGCACCGAGCGCGGTGCCTTCACCGCACCGCACACCGTTGAGCTCGCCGGCCACCGCGCCGTCCCGGTCGACCAGCAGCACGCGTCCCCTCCCGTCGCGCAGCTCCAGCACGACGTGGGCGACCTCCGGTGCCTCCCGCACCCGAACCTCGTCGACGATTTCGAGGACCTGGTGCTGCCAACGGGGAACGCCGGAGCGCTTGGCCTCCAGCAGCACGCCCTGCGCGATGGCCGCGAGCACCGGTGCGTCGAAGGTCGTGTTCCGCCGCACGTGATCGCGGCGCACCTGCGGTTCGGCGGCCTCCAGCACCAGCCGCCCGTCCGGCAACCGGCAGGCCCCCGCGACACCGCAGAACAGCGGTTCGCGCACCAGCCCTCCCTCGGCCAGCTCGGCGGCGATCCGGTCCCGGTCGAGCACCTCGGCGGCCGCGGCGCGCACGTCCTCCGGAAGCCCGGCCGAGGCGGAGACCGGTTCCCCCGGGTGCACGTCGAACTCGACGACCGGAGTCCGCTCGCCGCCGGTGTCCTCGGCGAACACCGCTCCGGAGGCGGCGCCGCCCAGGACCCCGCCGAACCCGGTCACCAACCGGGACGTCCGCGACCACGGCACCGCGGCCGAGCGCAGCCCGCGCACCGCGACGGGGCCGGCGACACCGCCCGCGCGGGCCGCGCCCAGCGCCAGCTCGACCGCGAAGGACCCGACCAGCTCGGGGACGCCGTCCCGGTGGAACGCGTAGTCGCGCAGGTCGTCGAAGTGCAGGTCCAGCCCGAAGCGCAGTCCGTCCAGATCGGACTCGTTGCGGCCCAGCAGCGGATGGACCTTGTCCCGCAGCGCCAGCGGCGCCGGCACACCGGGCGCGTCCTCGTGCTGCGGAACCCAGCACCGCACCCGCTCGAACGGGTAGGCGGGCAGCGAGACCCGGCGCGGCGGCCGAGCCCCGACGACGCGGCTCCAGTCCACGGGCGAGCCGCCCAGCCAGGTGCGCGCGACCTCCCGGGGCGTCTCGGCCCGCTCGTCCCGACCGGCCAGCGCCGCTTCCTCGTCGTGCTCCCCGGCCAGGTACCGGTCCACGGCGGCGAGGGCGGCCGCCTTGTCGGCCGCCAGGAACGCCACCCGGAGCGGCAGCTCGTTCTTGCCCACGCGCAGCGTGTGCGCGATCGCCGAGAGGTCGGACTCGTCCGCCGCGGCCAGGAACGCGCGGAACCGGGTCAGCGACTCCTCCAGCGCCCGCTCGGTCATCGCCGAGAACACGAACAGCTCGTCCCGGCCGTCGCCCGGCTCCCGCTCGGCCGTCGCCGGGTGCTCCTCGACGATGATGTGCGAGTTCATCCCGCCCGCGCCGATCGAGGTGACCCCGGCCCGACGCGGGTGCACCACCGGGTGCCCGTCCTCGGTGGTGGTCACCGGCTCCCAGTCGGCGAGCTCGCGCTGCACCCGGAACGGGGTGCCGTCGAACGGGATGTCCGGGTTGAGCTGCTCGGAGTGCAGCGAGGGCGCCAGCTTCCCGGCGCGCAGCTGCAGCAGCACCTTCGTGAACCCGGCCATGCCCGCCGCCGCGAGCAGGTGGCCCACGTTCGACTTCACCGACCCGAGCGCGCAGTAGCCGCTGTCCTCGGTGTGCGCGCGGAACGCCGTGGTCAGCGCCTTGACCTCGATCGGGTCGCCGAGCGCGGTGCCGGACCCGTGGCCTTCGACGTAGCCGATCGTGCGGGCGTCCACCCCCGCGTCGTCGAGCGCCTTGCCGATCGCGCGGGCCTGCATGTGCGGGTTGGGCACCGTGAAGCCGTTGCGCACGCCCGCGTTGCTCAGCGCGGTCCCCTTGATGACCGCGTAGACGTGGTCGCCGTCGCGCTCGGCCTCGGCCAGCGGTTTGAGCACGACCGCGCCGACGCCCTCGCCGAGGATCGTTCCGTCCGCGCCGACGCCGTAGCTGCGGATGATCTCCGAGGTGGCGGTGGTGAAGTGCTCCTGCGAGGAGGAGATCAGGTTGTACGGGTGCAGCAGCAGGTTCACCCCGCCTGCCACGACCATCCGGGTCTCACCGGCCCGCAGCATCTGCACCGCCTGGTGGATGCAGGTCGAGGCGGCCGAGCACATCGTGTCCACGAAGATCGACGGGCCGGTGAACCCGTAGAAGTAGGACAGCATGTTCGGCAGCGTCGCGGTGTAGCTGCCGCTGGCCGGGGCGCCGCGCAGCAGGTTCTCGGCGAAGCCGTAGAGGTTGTAGTGGTTGCTCATCGTCCCGGCGAGCACGCCGACGTCCCCGTCGTAGTCGCGCTGCAGCGTTTCGCGGGAGTACCCGGCGTCCTCCAACGCCTGGACCCCGGCCTGCAGGAACAGCCGCACCTCCGGCGACATCTGCTCGGCGGCGCGCTTGGAGACCCGGAAGTAGCGCGGGTCGAACTCGTCGATGCCGTCCAGGAACGTGCCGGTGCGGATGGAGCTCTTGCCGAGGACCTCCCGGTCCGGGCTGTAGATCGCGTCGTGGTCCCACCGGTCGCGCGGCACCTCCGTGAAGGCGTGGCGGCCCTCCGCCAGCGCGGTCCACAGCAGGTCCGGGTCGTCGGCTCCGGGGTAGCGGCCGGACAGGCCGATGACGGCGATGTCGTGCCGCCGGGCGCGCGGGTCGTCCGCGGGCTCCGCGGTGACCGAGGCGCGGGCGAACCGCGCGCGGTGCTCCCGCTTCGCCGGTTCCCCGGTTGTGGCCGGGGTTTCGGGTTCCCCGGTCTCGGCGGGTTCCGCGGCACCGGCCTCGCCGAGCAGGGCCGCGAGGGTGCCGGGGTGCTCGGCCGCGAAGTACCCGGCGACGCCGTCGAGCGTGGTGTGCTCGAAGAACAGCGTCTTCGACAGCGGTCCGAAGAGGTCCTCCAGCCGCGTGGTCATGTCCAGGATGCTCAGCGAGTCGATCCCGTACTCGACGAGGTTGACCGCGCCGTCGATGGCACCGGGATCGCGGTGCAGCACCTGCCCGAGCAGGTCCTTGAGCAGCGTCACCGCACCGGTGGCCAGTTCCTGGGCGGACTGATCGCCGACCTGGACCGGACCATCCGATGTGGACGGATCGGCCCATTCCCGGGGAACGAGAACGGGATCCGCGCCGTAGGCGACGATCGCGTGCTCCGGCCCGTCCTCCAGCAGTCCGCCCAGTGCGCGCAGTCCCGCTTCGGTGGGCAACGGCTCCCAGCCGCGCCGTCGGCGCAGCGCCTCCTGGGTCACCTCGTCGGCGGTCATGCCGCCGTCGGCCCACAGCGGCCAGCTGATCGCGACGGTGCGGCCGGTCCGCTCTCCCGCGGAGACCAGCACCTGGCGGTGCTCGGCGAAGGCGTCCAGGAAGGCGTTCGCCGCGGCGTAGTCGGCCTGCCCGGTGCCGCCGTAGACCCCGGCCACCGAGGAGAACAGCGCGAAGAAGTCCAGATCGAGCTCGCGGGAGGCCGCGTCCAGGTGCAGCGCCCCGCGCACCTTCGGCGCCAGCACACCGCGCACGTCGTCGAGGTCCTTGCGCAGCAGGTATTCGTCGGCCAGCACCCCTGCGGCGTGCACGATCCCGTCGAGGCGGCCGTGCTCGCGCACGATCGCCCGCGCCGCGCGCAGCACCTCTTCGGCGTCGGTGACGTCGGCGACGAGGTGGTGGGCGTCCACACCGGACTCTCGCAACTCGGCCAGCGCCGCACCGGGTTCCGACCGCCCGCTGAGCACGACGACGGCGCCCGCGCGGGCGAAGTAGCGGGCCACGTGGCGCCCGAGGCCGCCGAGTCCGCCGGTCAGCCAGTAGACCCCGCCGTCCCGCAGCGGTGGCACGCGCGGTCCGGCGGGAGTCGCGGCGTCGATCGGGCGCCGGACCCGGCGGGTGCCGTCGGCGGCGTGGTGCACCTCGGCGTCACCGCTCGCGTCCGCGGCCTCGGCGCGCAGCACCTCCGCGAGCCGCGCGGTTCCGGCGACCCGGACGACCCGGCCGGACACCAGCGGGTTCTCCAGCGCGACCGTGCGGAACAGACCGGTCAGCGGGGCGTGGAAGTGGCGCGGCAGCCGGTCGTCGACGAGCACGACGAACCGGTGCGGACTGCGGGGAGCGCTGCGCAGCACCTCCTGGACCCGTTCGAGCACGAGGTGCGCGGTGCGCTCGACGCCCTCACCGGCGCCGTCGGGGGCGATCAGCGGCAGGTGGGTCGCCGCGAGGCCGTCGGGCAGGGACCGACCGGCGTAGAAGGCGTGCACCTCGGCCGTGTCGGCCTCCGGTGATGCGGCCTGCTCGACCCAGCCGGTGGTGGCGGTGACCAGCGAGCGGGACCGATCGCGCCGCTGCACCAGACCCCGCAGCCGGGCGCGCACCGCGCCCTCGGCGTCGCAGACGTCGATGTCGAAGGTGTCCGGGGCGTCCTCCCGGTACCGCACCCACGCCCAGGTCTCGGCGGTGCACGGCGCGAACACCTCCAGGCTCTCCAGCGCGAACGGCATCGCCGGGCCACCGGCCGGGTCCGCACCGCCGGAGTCGAGCAGCGCCACGGACGCCTGGAAGGCCGCGTCGAGGACGGCGGGCGCGAGCACGACACCGTCACCGGAGTCGCCGGTCGGTTCGATCCGCGCCAGCAGTTCCCGCCGGCCCGAGAAGATCTCGCGCAGCCCGCGCATCGCCGGGCCGTACTCCAGGCCCTGCTCGTGGAACTCCGCGTAGACCTCGTCGCTCCCGCGCCGCTCGGGGCACGCCGCGCGCAGCCGCTCCAGGTCCACCGGCGCTGGCCGGTCGGCGGGTGCGATCTCGACGGAACCGCGGGCGTGCACCACGGCGTCGTCCCGCCCGCCCGCGTACACCTCGAAGGCGGTGCGGGTCTCCCCCGGGACGAGCGCCACGTGCACCTCGACGGGCTCGGCACCGGCCACGACCGGCCGGAGCCAGGTCGCGCCGCGCACGACCGGAACCCCGGTCGAGACCTCGGCGAACGCCCGCTCGGCGGCGGCGCGCACCATCTCCAGGTGGGCCACCGCGGGCAGCACGCGCTTGCCGCGCACCCGGTGGGCGGCCAGGAACGGCTCGGCACCGGTGAACGCGGAGGTGTAGCGCTGCTCGACGAGGTCCGAGGTGTTGCGGTGGAGCAGCGGGTGCAGCGCACCACCGGTCTCCGGGGCCCGTTCGGGCACCCGGAACCAGTACCGCTGCCGGTCGAACGGGTAGCCGGGCAGCCGAACCCGGCGCGGCCGGGGGCCGTCGCCGCGCAGCGCGGCCCAGTCGACGTCGTCGCCGCCGACCCAGCGCTCGGCGGCGGCCCGCAGCTCGGGTGCTGCGGCGTCGCCGCGCACGGCCGCGTCCTCCGCGCCGGAGGCGAACCCCTCCAGCGCGGCGATCAGCTCCGGGGTCCCGTCCACCACGAACGCCGCCCGCGCGGCCATCGGCTCGCGGCCGATCTGCAGGGTGTGGGCGACGTCGGCGAGCTCCTGCGGTGCGCGCAGCGCCGCGGCCTCGGCGGCCGGGCCGCGCAGGTGCTCGGCCAGCCGGTGCGCGACCGCGCGCAGCCGCTCGGGGTTCTTCGCCGACAGCGGCACCAGGTGGGGCCCGGGGATCGGCTCGCGCTCGCGGCCGTCGGGGTGTTCTTCGAGCACCACGTGCGCGTTCGTCCCGCCGAACCCGAACGAGCTCACGCCCGCGCGCCTCGGCTCCGGGGCGTCCGGCCACTCCTGGGTCCCGGCGACGATGAAGAACGGGCTGCCGTCCAGCCGGATCATCGGGTTCTGCTGCTCGAAGTGCACCGTCGCGGGCAGCGTGCGCCCGGCCATCGCGGCGATCACCTTGACCATCCCGGCCACGCCCGCCGCACCTTCGAGGTGCCCGATGTTCGTCTTGATCGAGCCGATCCCGGTGCTGCCGGGGCGCGGCTCGGTGCCGTGGCGCGCGTGCAGCGCGGCGAACGCGCGCTTGAGCGCCACCACCTCGATCGGATCCCCGACCTGCGTGCCCGGCCCGTGCGCCTCGATGTAGCCGACGCTGTCCGGGCGGATCCCCGCCCGCGCGTACAGGCCCTCGATCAGCTCGCTCTGCGCGGACGGGTTGGTGACGGTCAGCGAGCTGGTGCGGCCACCGTGGTTGGTCGCCACGCCCTTGATCACCGCGTGCACCGGGTCCCCGTCGGCGACCGCCCGCTCCAGCGGCTTCAGCAGCAGCACCGCGCCGCCCTCACCGCGCACGTAGCCGTCGGCGTCCTGGTCGAAGGCCTTGCTGCGGCCGGTGCGGGACAGCATGCTGGCCTGGCTGAAGGCCACGAAGTGCTTCGGCGACCAGACGAGGTTCACTCCCCCGGCCAGCGCCTGCTCGCACTCCCCGCGCTGCAGCGCCGACACCGCCTCGTAGACCGACACCAGCGAGCTGGAGCAGGCGGTGTCGTTGGTGATGCTCGGACCCTGGAGGTCCAGCGAGTACGACACCCGGTTGGCGATGATCGAGTAGGCGGTACCGGTCGGGAAGTAGGCGTCGGTGGCCGCGCCCTCCCGCTCCATCAGCTCCGCGTAGTCCTGGTGGCAGACGCCCATGAACACGCCGGTGCGGGTGCCCGCCAGCTCCGCCGCGCGGTAGCCGGCGTCCTCGACGGCCTGCCAGGACAGCTCCAGGGCGAACCGCTGCTGCGGGTCCATGGACTCGGCTTCGCGCGGGGAGATGGCGAAGAAGTCGGCGTCGAAGCGGTCCGCGCCTTCCAGGAAACCGCCCCAGATGCTGCTGGTCTTCTCGGCGCCGCGACGCGCGTCGCCGAACCAGCGCTCCTTGGACCACCGCTCGGCGGGCACCTCGCTGATGAGCGAGCGGCCCGCGGTCAGGTGGCCGTACAGCTCCTCCAGGGTGTCCGCGCCGGGGAAGCGCAGTGCCAGGCCGGTGATCGCGATGTCGCCGGTGTGCTCGGTGCTCATCGGGTTCCTCCCAGGCGGGCGCGGCCCCGCCGGTCAACGGTGGTGCGCAGGTTCAGGGCGCCGTCGGGTCCTGCGCCGCCGGGCAGTGCGGCGCCTTGCACGAAGCGGTGGTGCAGGACGGCGGTCGAGAGCAGGAGGACGAACGCCTGGTCCTCCTTGGTGCTGATCTCCGCCGCCGGGGTCGCCATGATCTTGTTGACCAGCTTGCGGGCGAAGACCGGATCGATCGGGTCGATCCGGCTGAGCTCGGTCTCGGACAGCAGCAGCTCCAGGTACTCCGGGCGCTGCTCCTTGAACGCGGCGCTGCCGGGGGCGCGGTACGGCTGCTTGGGCCGGGTGACGCTGCGTTCCGGCAGCACGGCGCGGAACGCGTCCTTGAGCAACCGCTTCTCGTCCGAGCCGTCGTCGAAGCGCAGGTTCACCGCGCGCGCCGCGCGCACCACGTCCGGGTCCAGGAAGGGGCAGCGGTTCTCCACCGAGTGCGCCAGGCCCATCCGCTCTCCCTGGGTGGACAGCAGGTACCCGGCCAGGAGGGTCTTGTACTCCAGCCACTGGGCCTTCTGCGTCGCCGACAGGTCCGCGTAGCCGGGGGTGTCCCGCACCAGCGCGAACAGGTCGGCGAACGGGTCGGTGGCCCGGTCCTTGAGCAGGCGGGTGGCGAATCTGCCGTTCTGGTAGCGGATCTCGTGCGAGAAGAGGCCGGGCATCCGCTCGGTGGCGAACTGCTCGAACAGCCCCAGCAGGTGCTTGCGGTGCGCGGAGCCGAAGTGCGCGAGTTCCGGGTTGAGCCCGGCGAGCCGGTCGAGGCGCTGCTGCTCGGACAGCTCGCCCCACTCCGCGCGCAGGGTGGTCTCGCGGAACAGCGAATAGCCGAGGAAGGCCTCGTCGGCGCCCTCCCCGCTCAGGATCGTCTTGATCCCGGAGTCCCGGACGTGCCGGGACAGCAGGAACATCGGCACGAAGGCGGTGCGGAACGCGGGCGCTTCGGCGTGCTCGACGGCGTCCGGGAAGTGCGCGGCGATGTCGGCGCCGGTGATCTTCAGCGCGGAGTGCCGGGTCCCGAGGTGCTCGGCGACGAGCTCCTGGTGGCGGGACTCGTCGAACTCGGCGTCCTCGAACGACACCGAGAAGGTGCGCACCTGGTGCGGCGAGAGCTGCGTCGCGAGCTGGGTGACGATCGACGAGTCCAGGCCCCCGCTGAGGTAGACCCCGACCTCCACGTCGCTGCGCAGCCGCAGTTCCACGGCGCGGTGCAGGCTCTCCCGCACCAGTTCGACGGCCTCGTCCGCGCCGCCCTCGAACGGCAGCGCGCCCACCGCCAACGGCTCGTAGGTGCGCACTTCGCGGCGATCGCCCCGCACCACCATGCAGGAGCCCATCGGCAGCTGCCGCACGCCCTGGAACACCGACCGGTCCGGCAGCGGGGTCCAGGTCGCGAACGTGGAGGCCAGTTCGCGCGGGTCCAGCTCGTAGCGGAATCCGGGCACCGCGCGGAACGCCTTGAGCTCGGAGGCGAACAGCAGCTCGCCGGGCCGGTCGGCGTAGAACAGGGGCCGCTTGCCGAAGCGGTCGCGGGCCAGGAACAGCTCGTCCGCCTCGGCGTCGCGGACGGCGAACGCGAACGCTCCGTTGAACCGACGCAGGCAGTCCGGGCCCCATTGGATCCAGGCCTGCAGCACGACCTCGGTGTCCGAGCGGGTGCGGAACGGGCGGCCCAGCGCGGCCAGCTCGGCGCGCAGCTCGACGTGGTTGTACAGCTCGCCGTTGAAGCAGATCCAGAACCGCTCGGTCGGGTCGCCGATCGGCTGGGAACCGCTGTCGATGTCCACGATGGACAGACGGGCGGTGCCCATCGCCACCCCGTCGTCGACGTAGTACCCGGCTTCGTCCGGCCCGCGGTGGTGGATCAGCGCGAGCATCGAGGGCAGCACCTCGTCGGCCCGCCCCGTCAGCGCTGGAGCGGCGAATCCCGTGATTCCGCACATGCTGGTTCTCCCCGTTACCGCGCGAGCTTCGCGGCCACGTAGCCGTCGATGGACTCCAGCGAGACCAGGACGTTGGTGAGCATGTCCTCGTGGTCGATCTGCAACGCGAACTCCTGCTCCAGGAACGCCATCAGCTGCACGTAGCCGAAGGAGTCCAGGACGCCGACCTTGAACAGGTCGTCCTGCGGGGTCACGTCGGTGCCGAACTCGACGAGGCAGCGCTCCTCGATGAACTGCGTGATCTTGGTGGTGCGGTCCACTGCTCACTCCCTGCTCTCGGTGGTGGCGACCGGGGTCGCCTGGCGGATGCGGGTGACCATGCGCTGCACGGCCCGGCCGCCGATCTCCTCGTGCTCCAGGTCCGGGTCCGCGGACAGCAGGTGCCGGACGCTGTCGGTCCAGCGCACCGGCGACACCAGCTGCTCGCCCAGCGCCGCGACCAGGCCGTCCGGCCGGTGCGGGCGTCCGGTGGTGTTGGCGATGACCGGCGTGTGCGGGGTGTCGAAGGTGAAGCCCCGCAAGAACTCCTCGAACTCCGCGCGGACCGGAGCCATGTAGCGGGAGTGGAACGGGGCGCTGACCTTCAGCGGCGCGAACCGCACGCGGTGCTCCTTCAGCGCCGCGTGCGCGGCCCGCAGCACCTCGTCGGTGGCGGCGATCACCAGCTGCTGGTCGGTGTTGTACCCGGCGATGTCCACACCGGACACGTCGTGCTCGGCGAAGATCTCCCGCAGCCGGGGCTCCGGGACGTCCATCACGGCGGTCATGCCGCCACCGGAGGCGGCGTCCATCAGCTCGGCGCGCTTGGCGACCAGCCGCAGCCCGGTCTCGAAGTCGAAGGCACCGGCGGCCAGCAGCGCGTTGTACTCGCCGAGGCTGTGGCCGAGGTAGTAGTCCGCCCGCCGCTGCTCGTCGTGCTCGCGCTCGAAGGTGTGCAGCGCGTTGACGACGAACAGAGCGGGCTGGGTGTAGCGGGTCCGGGCGAGCACCCCGTCCGGATCGTCGCGGCACAACGCGGCCAAGTCGTAGCCGAGCACACCGGCCGCGAACCGGGTCAGCCCCGGATACCGCCAGAACAGGTCGTCCCCCATTCCGCGGAACTGGGCCCCTTGCCCGGGAAAGAGCAGCGCAAATACCATACTCACCCTCGACTCGGAGAATTGAGATCAGCGAAGACCCGCCGGAGGCACTCCGGTGTGCCCGGCGAATCCTGACTGCGACAGCGCGCAGAACAGCACGGCCCAGCGCACCGCGAACTCCGGGTGCCGAGCCGTGGAAATGCGAGAACGGGCAGACGCGCGAACGCGCCCTGCGACGAACAGGTCGGATCGCTTGAGGTCACCGCTAGATGATCAAGCTCTTCCGTCAACCTAGAGTAACCGCACGACTACCCGCAAGAGCTCGTCGCGTGGCCAGCGACACGGCCCCGCGCGCGGACACTGACAATTTCCCTAGCCGTGCGCGGACTAAAAGGCGGCGCTCGCACCCGAGCACCAATTCAGCTCCGGCAGCCTCCGCATAACACCGCCGAAATTCGACGCACAACGCCTGAACGGATGACTCGAGAAACAACCGGACGCGGCGGAAAACCGACACCGATTACCATCGGCCGCGCGCGCAAATGCGCCTTATACAGTTCGTCTCCGATTTCTTCCAAACGGGAATTTCCACGGGGGTTCAACACGCAACGGACACGCATTCACACCGCGGAATCGCGCCGGTGGCGGAACGCGTTCTCCTCAGGCGGCCGATCGGGTCGTCATCTCGGTCCTCGCGTGGCGGTAGAGGACCTTGAGCGCCGCGGTCACGGGAAGGGCCAGCATGGCGCCGAGGACTCCGGCGAGCGCCCCTCCGATGAGGATCGCGACGAACGCGCCCAGCGGGCTGAGCTCGACCGCCTTGGCGAAAACCCGTGGTGTGATCAGGTAGTTCTCGACGGCCTGGTAGACGATGAAGAACAGCAGCGTGATCACGGCCAGGGGCAGGCTCTCGCTCAGCGCGACCACCGTGCCCGCCACCGAGGCGAGCGTGGCCCCGATCTGCGGGATGGTGTCCAGCAGCGCCACCACGATGGCGAGCAGCGCCGGGTACGGCACGCCGGCGATCAGGAAGAACGCGTAGGACGCGATCCCCGCGCACAACGAGACGACCGCTTGCCCGGTGACGTAGCCGCCCACCCGGCTCATCGCGGTGCGCAGCGCCTCCGCACGACCCCGGCCGGTCTCCTCCGACCGGTCGACCGCGGCGTGGATGCGCGGCATGGCCAGCGCGAAGTAGACCATCAGCGCCCCGGCCGTGCAGGCGGCGAACACGCCGCCGAAGACCACGCCCAGGGCGGCGAAGCCCGCGGTCAGCGCCTGCAGGGCGAACGTCGCCGCCGCGCTCGCGGTCTCCTTCAGCTTCTCCTGCACGGCCGGGTCGTGCAGGTGCGCGCGCAGACCGCCGGGTTCGCCGAGGTTCGCACCGAGGCCCGCGAGCAGGTCGGGGACGCGCGCGACGAAGTGGCCGAGCTGACCGATCGCCGGGACCAGCGCGAGCAGGACCAGCGCTCCGACGACGATCAGGACCGCTGCGACCAGGCACGCGATCGCCAGACCTCGTCGCACGTGATGCCGCTGCAGCCAAGCGACCGCCGGCTCGATGCCGAGCGCGAAGAAGAACCCCAGGAACACCAGCACGAGCATGCCGCGCACCGTGTAGGCAAGGACCGCGAGCACGCCCACCGCCAGGTACACGCAGGCGATCTGCGCGTGGCGCACCAGCGCTGCGGGACCGCTCCCCCGTCCGTCCGGCGAGTTGCTGGTCATGGGCGCCGCCCTTCGGAGCGACAACGGTGGTCAGCCCACAGCCTAAGGACGAGCTCGGGAATCGCACGTCGGCGCCGACCCGGCCTCCCGCGTGAACGGAGGTTCGACAGCTACCCGTTCACCGCTCCCGCTCGAACAGTCGTCCGAGCCGACGGTTCACCGCGCTCCCGTTGCGCGTTCGGGCAGCCGAGTTGCCCCGCGTCCATCACCCGCGGCAGGACCAAGCGAGAACGCCGAGCAAGTACGTGATTCTCGTTGGCCGCGCGCACACCGGACAGCACTCGTTCACCGGAGACCGAACCAAGCTGATCGACGAACCCACCCACCTCGTGGGTCGAACGCCATCCTCGTACCGGCCACCCCACCAGGAATCCGTGAGCACCGCCGTTACGACACCGCCCGTGGTGGCGGCGGTCGCTCAGAGGATTTCGAGCGGTGTTGCGCGGTTCGGGGCGGGGAACTGGGCGTCGAGCTCGGCGAGATCGTCCGCTGACAGCCGGACGTCCAGTGCCGCGCGGTTCTGCTCGACGTGGTCGCGGGTCGCGGCCTTGGGGATCGCGCACAGACCTTCGCCTGCCAGGACCCAGGCGATGGCGATCTGCGCGGGCGTGGCCTCGTGGCGCTCGGCGACCCGTCGCAGCACCGGGTCCCCGAGCAGCCGCCCCTGCTCGATCGGCGAGTAGGCCATCACCGGCAGCTCGCGTTCCCGGCACCACGGCAGCAGGTCGTGCTCGATGCCGCGCCGGGTGAGGTTGTAGAGCACCTGGTTGACCGCGCAGTCGCCACCGCCGTCCTGCGCCGACAGCTCGGCCATGTCGTCGGGGTCGAAGTTGCTGACCCCGAAATGCCCGATCTTGCCGCTTTCGCGCAGTTCCTCGAACGCGTCGAGCGTCTCGGACAGCGGTGTTCCGCCCCGCCAGTGCAGCAGGTAGAGGTCGAGGTGATCGGTCTTCAACCGGCGCAGGCTGCGCTCGCACGCCTCGACCGTCCCCCGCCGGTCGGCGTTGTGCGGGAACACCTTGCTGACCAGGAACACCTCGTCCCGCCGACCGTCGATCGCCTCGCCGACGACTTCCTCGGCACCGCCGCTGCCGTACATCTCCGCGGTGTCGATGAGGCCCATGCCGAGGTCGAGCCCGTGTCGCAGCGCCGCGGTCTCCGCGGCGCGGTCCGCACCGCGCTCGCCCATGCCCCAGGTGCCCTGCCCCAGCGCGGGCAGGTCGCCGCCGGACGGGAGTCGCAGGTGTCGCATCGTTCGCACTCCGTTTCGCGTCGCCGCTGAACAGGCCGCGTCGGACCCGGCCGCGGTGCTGTCCGCAGCCGGCTCCACCGCATGTGTCAGGCTAACGTCATGGCACTGCCTCATGACGACATCGACCCCGGTGGCCTGCTGGAATACTCCGTGGTGTTCACCGACCACTCGCTGAATCACATGTCGCAGCGGTTCGCAGGCGTGATGCAGGGCATCATCGACGTCCTGCGGACGACCTACCGGGCGCACGGCGTCGCGGTGGTCCCCGGCGGTGGCACCTACGGCATGGAGGCCGTCGCGCGCCAGCTCGCGACCGGCCGCCGCTGCCTCGTGGTGCGCAACGGGCTCTTCTCCTACCGCTGGTCGCAGATCCTCGACATGGGGTCGATCGCGCAGGAGCACGCGGTCCACCGGGCACGACCGGTCGACGAGTCGCACCAGGCCCCGTGGCGGCCGGCGCCGATCGACGAGGTCGTGGCCGCCATCCGCGAGCAGCGACCCGAGGTGGTCTTCGCTCCGCACGTCGAGACCGCCGCGGGCATGCTGCTGCCGGACGACTACGTCCGCCGCCTCGGCGAGGCCGCCCACGAGGTCGGTGGCCTGCTGGTCCTGGACTGCATCGCGTCCGGAGCGCTCTGGGTCGACATGACCGACCTCGGCGTCGACGTGCTGCTGAGCGCACCGCAGAAGGGCTGGAGCGGGTCCCCCTGCGCCGCCTACGTCATGCTCAGCGAGGCCGGTCGGGCCGCGGTCGAGGCGAGCACGTCGACGAGCTTCGCCGCCGACCTGAAGAAGTGGCTGTCGATCTCGGACGCGTACACGCAGGGCCAGACCCCGTACCACGCGACCATGCCGACCGACACCCTCGCGCACAACCTGGAGCTCATGCTCACGACCCGCGATCGCGGCTTCGAAGACCTCCGCGCCGCGCAGGTCGACCTCGGCGGCCGCGTGCGCGCGCTCCTCGCCGAGCACGGGCTCCCGTCGGTCGCCGCCGACGGGTTCGCCGCCCCCAGCGTGGTCGTCGTCCACGCGGACGACCCGGAGCTGCGCAGCGGCGCCGCCTTCAAGGAGGCAGGCATCCAGGTCGCGGCCGGAGTGCCGCTGCACTGCGACGAACCCGCCGACTTCTCCACCTTCCGCGTGGGCCTCTTCGGCCTCGACAAGCTCGGCGACGTCGAAGGCACCGTCGCCCGCCTCCGGACGGGGTTGGAGAAGGTCAGCGGCTGACGGCTCAGAGGTGGGTCGATGCGAACATCCGCAAGGCGGCGGGCAGGACGACCACGCTGGGGCCGCGCGTGCTGAGCGCTTCTGCGAGATCGGCGCGCAGCGACTCGGCGTCGGTCAAGGTTGCCGGGACGCCGAATGACCTGGCCAGCGCCACGAAATCGGGCCTGGCCAGCTCGGTGGCGTGCGTCTGCCCGAACGCGCTGGTCAGGTAATCGCGCAGGATCCCGTAGCCGCCGTCGTCGGCGATGAACCAGGTGACGTCGAGCTGGTGCTGCACCGCGCTCGCCAGCTCGGCACAGCATCAAGGCTTGTGGGAACAGCGCGCGTAGCCTAGGGCTTCGTCACGGGGTCGAACAGGGCCAACTGGCCGTCCTCGTCTTCGGCGAATTCGACGTCCGAGCACGGATCCGCCGTGTTGCACAGCTTTCGGCACTTTCGGCAGTCGGCTCTCAGCTCGACCGCTTCGCACTCGAACAGCGGGCCTCGGCTGATCAGCTGGCCGCAGACCGTCGTCGGCTGGTGCACGCCACTCTCGGAGGTGACCTTGACGCGGTGCACCTTGCGTCCGGGACCGATGCGGAGGTTGCGGTCTCGGAATCGTCTGAGCTGCTTCTCGGCTTCTGCTGCGACCTGGTCCGGACTCCCATCGGACGTAGACACATGATCATGCTCGCCCGGCCTCGACTCCCGGCGGAACCGCGAGACCGGTGATTGCATTGCTCCAACCGGCAGGCACCGCACGGATTCACGGGAATCTGCAGCCGACTCCAGGGATCAGTTGAGGGAACGACGGCTTGAGCTGGACCGGTTGGGCGTCGACCGGGATTCGGTCCCCGGCGCGAGGGAGCTCGCGGAGGTCAAACCAGCGCGTCCGGCTACTGCGCCCGGCCGGTGCTGGTCAGCTCTCCGCGGAGGCGGGCGGTGTCCTGGGCCGGTGGGAGGCCGTAGGTGCGGCGGTATTCGCGGTTGAACTGGGTGGGGCTGACGTAGCCGACGGCTTCGGCGGCTTGGGCTGCGGTGGTGTTTCCGGCGAGGAGTCGGCGGCGGGCTTCCTGGAGCCTGAGGTGCTTCTGGAAGTTGAGCGGGCTCATGCCGGTGGCGGCCTTGAAGTGCCGGTAGAGGGTCGCCGTGCTCATGTGGGCGACCGCCGCGATCGCGTCGACGGTGAGCGGTTCGGTGTAGTGGGCGCAGATCCACCTGGCCGCCGACCGGATCCGGGCCGTGGCGGTGTCGGCGAGGGTGAGGTCGCGCAGCATCGGACCGAGGGGGCTGACGAGCAGGCGGTAGAGGATCTCGGCCTCGACTCGGTGCGCCAGCGGGCCGATGTGCTCGGGTGTGTCGAGCAGCCGCACCCAGCGGGTCACCGCGTCGGTGATGTCCGGGGTCATCGGTGCGGTGATCTGGCCACCCGGGTTCGGACGCGCGGGCGCGCTCGGCGCCAGCTCCAGGACGAGGTCTGCGAGCGTCCCGCCGTCGAGGCTCAGCACCGCTGAGCAGTAGGGCAGCTCCTCGAACGTGGCCGTGACCGGCATGACCAGCGAGTTGAGGAACATCTCGCCGCGGCCGACGGTCCAGCTCCGCTCCCCCGCGACACCGCGCTTGGAACCGGCGGCGGTGAAGCAGACCAGCGGCTCGTAGAGCACGTCGGAGGGCACGACGGGCTCGTCGATGATCGCCAGCGAGAGGCGGGGCACGGCGGACCCGTCGCCGACGTGCCGGGTGATGGCGGCTTCGAGATCGTCGAGCACGGAGCACTCCCCGTTGAGAAGATCAGGCAAGTTCATGCTACCCGCAGCCCATGCCCCCGGGACGCGGCGAACCTAGCGTTGACGGCATGACGCAGCAGGACAACACCACGACTCCGCCGAAGCGCGCGCTCGGCACGCAGGGCCTTCAGGTCGGGGCGATCGGCCTCGGGACGATGGGCATGACGATGGCCTACGGCGCCGGCGACGAGTCCGGCGGCATCGCCGCCATCCGCCGGGCGCACGAACTGGGCGTGACGCTGTTCGACACCGCCGAGCTCTACGGCATGGGCACGGGCAGCAACGAGCAGCTCCTCGGCCGCGCCGTCGAGGGCATCCGCGACGAGGTCGTGCTCGCCACCAAGTTCGGCTTCGACATGGGCACTCCGCCCGGCCCCGACGGGTTCGCGCTGAACAGCAGGCCCGACAACATCCGCCAGGTCGCCGACAACAGCCTGCGCCACCTGGGCACCGACCACGTCGACGTGCTCTACCAGCACCGGGTCGACCCGGAGGTCCCGATCGAGGACGTGGCCGGAACGGTCGGCGAGCTGATCGCCGCGGGCAAGGTGCGCTACTTCGGGCTCAGCGAGGCGGGCCCGGACATCATCCGGCGCGCCCACGCCGTGCACCCGGTGTCGGTGCTGCAGACCGAGTACTCGGTGTTCGAACGCGCCGTGGAGCCCGACGTGCTGCCGGTGGTGCGCGAGCTGGGCATCGGCTTCGTGCCGTACTCGCCGCTGGGACGGGGCTTCCTCACCGGTTCGGTCAAGCCCGCCGCCGAGTACCCCGCCGATGACATGCGCAGCTGGGACGAGCGGTGGCAGCCCGGCAACTACGAGGAGAACCTGACCGCCATCCGCGAGCTGACGGCCGTCGCCGGCACCAAGGGCATCACGGTCACCCAGCTCGCCCTGGCGTGGCTGCTGGCCCAGGGCGACGACATCGTGCCCATCCCGGGGACCCGCAGCCCTGAGCGGGTCGCCGAGAACACCGCGGCGGCGCACATCGCGCTCACCCCGCAGGATCTCGCGCGCATCCGGGAAATCCTGCCCCGCGGCTCGGCCGGATCCCGCTACCCGGAGTCGGTCATGCCGACCTGGTGAGCCGAGCGGACGCTCCCGTTCCGCCGACCTGCGTCCGTTTCCTAACGAATGATCCGGAAGTCTTGTGCCCCGTTCGGTAAACGGTGTTCATTGCACGGTGGCGCGGTCGCCGAGAGCCCGGTGTCTCCGCGCTGTCGATGCAGACCGAACGGCGGAAGGACGTCATGAGCGATCGCGAGAACGGCTTGGTCAGTCGACGCTCCGTGCTGGTCAGCGGCGGTGTGGCCGCCGCAGGTGCCGCGATGCCGGTGGGGGCCGCGGGTGCCGCTCCGGCGGCTGGTGGCGATGCCGACGCGATCGTGGTGGGCGGTGGTCTGGCCGGGCTGGTCGCGACCTCGGAGCTGGTGGCGCAGGGCCGCAAGGTGCTGCTGGTCGATCAGGAGCCCGAGGCGAGCCTCGGTGGTCAGGCGTTCTGGTCGCTGGGCGGGTTGATGTTCATCGACTCCGAGGAGCAGCGGCTGGCCGGCATCCGCGATTCGCTGGAGCTGGCCCGCGCGGACTGGTTCGGGAGCGCCGGTTTCGACCGGGGCGTCGACGACCCGCTGGGTGAGGACTACTGGGCGGCGCGGTGGGCCGAGGCCTACCTGCAGTTCGCCGCGACCGAGAAGCGTTCCTGGCTGCACGGTTTGGGCGTGCGGTGGGTGCCGGTCGTGGGGTGGGCCGAGCGCGGCGGGCAGCACGCCGACGGCCACGGCAACTCGGTGCCGCGCTTCCACCTCACGCTCGGCACCGGCCCCGGTGTCATGGAGCCGTTCGAGAAGATCGTGCGCGAGGCCGCCGACAACGGCCTGGTGACGTTCAAGTTCCGCCACCAGGTCGACGAGCTCACGGTCACCAACGGCGCCGTCGACGGTGTGCGGGGCGGAATCCTGGAGCCCAGCAACGCGCCGCGCGGCAAGCCGAGTTCGCGCACCAGGGTCGGTGATTTCGAGCTGCGCGCGCCCGTGGTCATCGTGACTTCCGGTGGTATCGGCGGGAATCAGGACCTGGTTCGGCAGAACTGGCCGGAGTGGCTGGGCGCCCCGCCGAAGCGCATGATCACCGGCGTTCCGGCGCACGTGGACGGCCGGATGCTCGGGATCACCGAGCGGGCCGGTGCGCGGCTGGTCAACCGGGACCGGATGTGGCACTACACCGAGGGTTTGGCCAACCACACCCCGATCTGGCCCGATCACGGCATCCGGGTGCTGGCGGCGCCGTCATCGCTGTGGTTCGACGCGCGCGGGCGGCGGTTCCCGAACCCGGGCATCCCGAGCTACGACACGCTCGGCACGCTGAAGCTGATCAAGGACACCGGCTACGACTACTCGTGGTTCGTGCTCAACCAGCGGATCATCAACAAGGAGTTCATCCTCTCCGGTTCCGAGCAGAACCCGGAGCTCACCCGCAAGGACCTCGCCGCCTACCTGGCGAGCCGCGCGCTCAACGACACCCCGCCGCCGGTCAAGGCGTTCCAGGACTTCGGCGAGGACTTCGTGGCGGCCGATTCCGTCTCGGAGCTGGTGGCCAGGATGAACGACCTCAGCGGTGACGATCTGCTCGACGCCGCCGACCTGGAACGCCAGATCGTCCAGCGGGACCGCCAGGTGGACAACAACTACACCAAGGACGAGCAGGTCATGGGCGTCCGCAACTCCCTGGCCTACGTCGGCGACAACCTGATCCGCACCACCCCGCTGCACAAGATCCTCGACCCCGAAGCGGGCCCGCT
Organism: Saccharopolyspora ipomoeae; assembly: GCF_029952525.1. Lineage (GTDB taxonomy): Bacteria > Actinomycetota > Actinomycetes > Mycobacteriales > Pseudonocardiaceae > Saccharopolyspora > Saccharopolyspora ipomoeae. The sequence goes on along the minus strand of NZ_JASAOF010000023.1, from coordinate 70,566 downwards.
GATCGCGATCCGGATGAACCTGCTGACCCGCAAGACCCTCGGCGGCCTGCAGACGAACCTCGACGGCCAGGTCCTCGACGGCCGGGCCAACCCCATCCCGGGCCTCTACGCCGCGGGCGAGGTCTCCGGCTTCGGCGGCGGCGGAGTCCACGGCTACCGGGCGTTGGAGGGCACGTTCCTCGGAGGCTGCCTCTTCTCCGGCCGCCAAGCGGGCAAGGCAGCGGCCCGGGCGACGGCCTGATCCGCGCGCCGGGACGAGCTTCTCACCAGGACTACACTCGGAGGTAGCGGTGCTGGGCACCGAGCTGACGGTGTGAGCTGGTGGTGACATGTCCCGGCGTGTGGGCAACCTCCCCGGCTCGGAGAGCGTCACGAGCTTCGTCGGCCGGCGGGCGATGGTCGGCGAGATCCGCGGGCTGCTCGGATCCGCCCGCCTGGTGACGCTGGTCGGCACCGGTGGCATGGGCAAGACCCGACTGGCCATCCGCGTCGCCGAGTCCGCGCACCGGGCTTTCACCGACGGGGTCTGGATCGTCGAGCTCGCCGAGCTCCGCGATCCGACCCTGACCGACCACGCCATCATCGACGCCCTCGGCGTCCCGGACCGCTCGGCGGAGTCGTCCCGGGACGTGCTGGTCGAGCACGTGCGGGACAAGTCGCTGCTGCTCGTCCTCGACAACTGCGAGCACCTGATCGACGCGTGCGGCGAGGTGATCGCCGCCGTGCTGCGCGCGGCACCCGGCGTGCGCGTCCTCGCGACCAGCCGGGAAGCGCTGCACGTCCTCGGCGAGCACATCGTCCCCGTCCCGCCGCTCAGCTTCTCCGGCAACGGGGACCCGCTCCAGCACGAGGCGATCCAGCTGTTCGCCGAGCGAGCGGCCGCCGCCGTGCCGGGGTTCACCCTCGACGCCGACAACCGCGAGGCCGTCGCCAGGTTGTGCGCCAGGTTGGAGGGGATGCCGCTGGCAATCGAGCTCGCCGCCGTGCAGCTGCAGGCGATGGGCGCCGACGAGATCCTGGACCGCCTCGAAGACCGGTTCCAGGCGCTGCCGACCGTGCTCCGGGGTGCGCCGGCCCGCCAGCAGACCCTGCGCGCCGCCGTGGAGTGGAGCTACGCGCTGTGCTCGCCGGCCGAGCAAACGGCGTGGGCGCGGCTGTCGGTCCTGCCAGGGGGGTTCGACCTCGCCACGGCCCTCGCCGTCATCGGCCGAGATTCCCTCACGACGCAGGAGGCCACCGACGCGATCACGGGCCTGGTCTCCAAGTCGGTCCTGTCCCGCTCGGCCCGCAGCAGCCGCTACCACGTCCTGGAGACCATCCGGCAGTTCGGCCGGGAGCTCCTGCGCGGCAGCGACGCCGAGGTCGACGTGAGCAGACGGCACCTGCACCACTTCGCCGACCTGGCGGCGCGGGCCCGCCACGACTGGTCGGGGCCGCGGCAGCCGGAGTGGGCGGCGATGGAGCGGCGGGAGCAGGTCAACTTCCGGGAGGCGCTGCGCTTCGGCTTCGACACCGACGCGGACCGGCCCGCGACCGTGCGGATGGCCGTAGACCTGCGCCACCTCTGGGTCATGGGCGCCGGCCGCGAGGGGCGGGAGTGGGTCGACCGGGCGCTCGCCGAGCTCCACGACGACACTCCCCTGCGGGCCGAGGCGCTGTGGGTGGCGGGATGGGTCCGGCAGGTCCAGGGCGATCCGATCGGCTCCGCGGCGATCTTGACCGAGTGCATCGCCGTCGCCGAGCGTCTCGGCGAGCAGCTCACGCGTGCCCGCGCCGAGCAGTTCCTCGGGGTCAACGAGCTGCTCGGCGGCCACCTCGACGAGGCGGACGCGCTCCTCTCCGGCGCGCAGAGCACCTACCGGTCACTCGGAGTCGCCGACTCGGAGTCGCTGATCGGGTTGGCCGCTCACGGGTGGCTCCGCCTGATCGAGGGCGAGGACCGGGAGGCCGAACGCATCGCCGAGCAGTGCCGCCGCCTCAGCAGGGAGGTCGGCGAGAGCTGGGCGGCGACGTGGGCGCTGTGGGTGCTGGGCCTCATCGGCTGGACCCGTTCCGACGAGATCCTGGCCTCGGCGGCGCTGCGCGAAGCGATCGAGATCAAACGGGAGCTCGGCGACTGGCTCGGCATCCCCTGCTGCGTCGAGGTGCTGATCTGGGTGCTGGCCGAATCCGGTCGGCACCGGCGCGCGGCCCGGCTCGTGGGAGCGAACCAGGAGCTCTGGCTGCCGATCGGCCTGCCCATGTTCGGTTTCGCCGACTACCTCCAGGCCCACGAGCACTGCACCGCCACCCTGCGCGAAGCGCTGGGCGACACGCGGTTCGACGCCGAGCGCACTGCGGGCGCGCACATGTCACCGGAGGCCACCGTCGACTACGCGCTCGGCACACCGCAGCAGACCCGCACCGCCGATTCCTCACCGCTGACCCGCAGGGAGGGGCAGGTCGCGCGACTGGTGGCGGACGGGCTGACGAACCGGGAGATCGCCGCGCAGCTGATCATCTCGCCGCGCACCGCCGAAGCGCACGTCGAGAACATCCTGAGCAAGCTCGGCTACACGTCGCGGACCAAGATCGCCGCGTACCTGCGCGCGGATCCCGACCTGGCCGACTGATCCTCAGACCTCGGCAGCTCGGGCCGGGATCGTGGTCACCGCGACGAGCACCGCCTCGCGGTGGGTGCGGCAGACCGTGCGAGCGCTGTCGGGGCCGGGCTCGGCGCGGGTGCCCTCGAAATCGCAGATCCACGTGCCGGTGCACGGGTTGCGGTACACGTGGGACGTCTGGTGCGGCAGCTGACCGGTGGTTCGGCGGGAGGACATGATCGAGCTTTCTCGCGAAGGGCCGGGGGATCTGATGCACTCCAACTTCCCGTGCGGGTGCTCGGACGACCAGGGCAGAACTACCGAGTTCGCTACCTAGACCGCCACCGTCCTCGGCCCGCCCCGCCCGGTCTACGCAGTGACCTACGCAGTGCCACGGATGCCACCGGGACCGGGACCAAAGACCCTGGACAAGTCCTCGCACCACCGACCTGGGCGTCCAGATGCTCCTCCAGAACCGACCGCACCCACATCCCGCCGAGACCCACCGCCGCTACGCGCACCTCCGCGACCGCCGCCTGGCCGGTGTCCTCATCGACGAGGACACCGCCGAGGACCGCGAGGAGCTCTCCGCCCTCGAACGCATCAGCTGTCGCGTGCACCGCCGCTGGGCCCACGAGTGCATCAGCTCGCCCACCCACGTCATCGCCGTCACCGGCCACCGCTGGTGCCGCCCCTGCGAAGCCGAGGCCAACATCGCCGTCGACGAGCTCACCGGCGACATCACCATCACCTGCACCCGCTGCGCCCGAACCCCCACCACCCCGGCAACCAGGCAGATCCTCCGCACCTGCAGAGCAAGCCTCGCCACAGCCACCGAACACCGCCGACGCGCATAGCCGCACGAAAACCAAGAGCGACCGCTGCGCGGGTTAAATGCGTGACACGCTCGGCCCGGACAAGTCCTGTCCGGGCCGAGCGGTATCTCGGTAGCCTTGGTTTTCTGCGTCCCACCGGACGTAGCGCCCCCGGGTCATTGTTGGGGCATCGGCGGGCGAGTTCTCCAGCGGGAGGCACAACCCATGACCAACGAGTCATTCGGCCAGGCGCTCAAACGGCTCCGCGAAGCAGCCGACCTGTCCCAATCGACCCTGGCGCGTCGTGCCTACATCAACCAAGGCAACCTGTCGCGGTACGAGGCGGACCGGCAACGCCCCACCGCGAAAACCGCCGAGGTCCTGGATGGCGTGCTCGACGCGAACGGAGAACTCGCACGGTTGGCCACAACGCCTGGTGAAGATGCGCTGAATCCCGATCAGCGCGAGCGCCTGGCCGTCGTCATGGACCGACCTCACCGGCTCGACGGCGGGACCGTGGAGGCGCTGGCCGGAGTGCTGGCTACCCAACGCCGATTGGACGACACATTGGGCCCGGCGCCGCTGCTGCCGGTGACCCTCGCGCAGCAGCAGCTGGTGGAAACGCTGGTCAAACAAACCGCAGGTCCGCACCGGGCCGCGCTCGCGGAGGTCGCCGCGGAGTGGACCCAGTTCGTCGGCTGGCTCTACGCCTCGCTGCGGCAGGATGCTCAAGCGCTGCGGTGGCTGGCTGAGGCTGAACAGGCCGCTGACGAGATCGAGAACGGTGTTCTGGCTGCTCAAGCCGCGAATTTCAGGGGCTACGTGGCCAGGCAGCAGGGCAATTGGCGCGGTGTCGTGCGCTGGTTCCTCGCTGAGCACTCCACTCCTGGCGCCTCGGTTCACCAGCAGATCGGCGCCGCTGCACAAGCCGCCCAAGGTGCCGGTCGGCTCGGTGACCGTGACGGCGCACGCCGGATGCTCGACACCGCTGACACTCTCCTCGAGCAGGCCAGCCAGAACCCGGCACCGCGAACCGCGTACTGGCTGGACAGCAATTTCCACCGGCTGAACCTCGGACTGGCCAACCTCTCCCTCGGGGCCTACGACGTCGCCGCCGATCACCTGAACGCCGCTCTCAACTCCCTACCCGCTGATCAGCGGGGTGCGGCTTGGACGGTCGAGTACCGCGAAGCGCTGGCCGCAGCCAACTCCCAGATGTAACCGGTAGACCTATGCGCCGCTATGCGCATAGGTCCGCAATCTCTCAACCGGCCGTCGCCGATCGACGACGGTGAGTACATGACCATGGGGGACTTCACCGCCACTCGCAGTGGGGCGGTACTCGGACCAGCCCGGACCGTCGTGCACATCCGCAACGCCGTAACCGGCGAGACCTTCTGCGGCGAAAAGGTCGCGCCCGCACCAACGCTCGCGCGGCCGAGGCGTCCGGCTCCTGCCGTACCTCGAACCGCGCTGTGTCGGCCCACGCCTGCCCGGAGTGCGTCGCAGCCCACCTGGAAGCCGAGGGCGACCGAGACCGCCTCGCCCGGTGCGGAGAGGCCCACCCCTCCCGGCCTCGTCCCCTCCAGCCCGCACCGGGCGAGGCATCCACCCGATCCGCGACCGGAACGGAGGTTCCGCAACCACCCAAACACGCGCAACGATCAGCGAAACCAACACAAGGGAGATTTTGAGGATGACCGCTGTACTGAACGACACCTTCGCCAAGGACCCGTTCGCGCCGCACTCCGGGCAGTTCCCACTGGGACGCGTCAACGAGACCGAGGGCAACGCCGACGTCCCGTCCGAGCCGGACGTGCGGCCGTGGAACCTGCGGCGCATGACACCGGTCGAGATGCCCGCCGCGACCGGGACGGCCGGGGTGTACGACCCGCAGAAGCAGTACGCGGTGACCGCCGACGGCGCCCCCGTGGTCGCTGCGGAGCCGTCGGCGAACTCCGTGTCCAACCTGGACGGTGACGAAGGCGCGTCGGAGGACTGGACGTACGACTTCGCTCCTGACGCCCCGTACCAGGTGTAAGGAGTCGCCATGTCGATCCTGCTCTTGGCCGCCGAGGACGATCCGAGCGCTGACGCGATGGTGCGCACCCTGACCGGCCGTCAGGCGGCCGTGCACCGGATCGACACCGCCTGGTTCCCGCGTCAGCTCACCCTCGCCGCCGAGCTGACGCGGGGCCGGTGGGGCGGCACCCTGGCAACCCCGCACCGCACGATTGACCTCGGCGAGGTCAGCGCGATCTGGTACCGCTCACCACGCGCCTACGAGTTCCCCGCCGAGATGTCACCGACCGAACGCCACCACGCCGGCATCGAAGCGAAGTACGGACTGGGGGGAGTGCTGTCCTCGCTGCCGGTGATCTGGATCAACCACCCCGCTCGAATGGCCGACGCGACCTACAAACCGCACCAACTCGCGCTTGCCGCTTCCTGCGGACTGACCGTCGCTGACACCGTGATCACCAACAGCGCTCGGGCTGTGCGGGACTTCGCCGCAGGCGGGCCGACCGTGACCAAGATGCTCGGCATGGGATCGCTGGTCGAGAACGGAGCACGCCGGGCGCTCTACACCCAACCGCTGGATACCTCTGACCTGGCAGACCTGCGCGGCATCGAGCACACCGCCCACCAGTTCCAGCGATGGGCGGACAAGCACCACGAGGCCCGCGTCATCGCCATCGGGCACCGGATCAACGCCTTCGCGATCTACGCGGGCAGCGACGCCGGGCACGTCGACTGGCGCACCGATTACGACGGCAACCGCTACGAGCTCACCGAGCCGCCAGCCGACGTGGCCACCGGAATCCGCGACCTGATGAAGCGACTCGACCTGGTTTACGGGGCACTGGATTTCGTCATCGGCCCCGATGGGCAGTGGACGTTCCTGGAGATCAACCCGGGTGGCCAGTACGGGTGGTTGGAACACCACACCGGAGCGGACCTGACCGGCCAGCTGGCCGACCTGCTAATGACCGGGGAGACACGATGAACTGGCAGCACGACCTCAACCAGCTGGCCGAGGAACTGATCAAAGCTGGGAAACTCAGCTCTGCACGGTGGGTAGATGCCTTCACGCAGGTGCCCCGCCACGTGTTCGTGCCCCGCTTCTGGCTCCAGGACAAGAACGGTTGGCGGCAGGTCGAGGCCAGCTCCGACGAAGGTTGGGAGGCCGTCTACTCCAACCGCGGATTGTTCACCGCGCTGGATGACAACCAGCTCGGGATCTCTTCCTCGTCCATGCCGAGCCTGATGACGCGGATGCTGGAAGCCCTGGACATCCAACGCGGCCATCGCGTGCTGGAGATCGGGACCGGCACGGGCTACAACGCCGCCTTGCTGTCGACTTTCCTCGGCGACGGCGACGTCTACAGCATCGATATCGACTTCGTGGGCACCGCCGCGCAACGCCTCGCCTCGATCGGATTGCAACCCACCCTCGCCACCCGCGACGGCCGAGAAGGTTTCCCCGAGGCCGCCCCGTTCGATCGGATCATGGCCACCTGCGCTGTCTCGTCGATCCCGCTCACATGGGTTGAGCAGCTGACCCCGGACGGGATGATCCTGGCAGACCTCAAGACCGGCCGATGCGCCGGAAACCTGGTGCTGCTGCACCGGCTCGGACCCGAGCATGCAGAGGGCAGGTTCGTGTCCGGCTGGGCCGATTTCATGCAGATGCGCACCGGCACCACAGCCGACGTTCCCGCCACCGGGCAGGCCGACGACCACGGCCAGCCGGAGTGCAGCACCACTCGCATCACTGGACGTCCCTGGGCGCACACCGTGCCGTGGTTCCTCGCGAGCTTCCGCCTACCGGCCGGAACCGGATTCGGGATGCGCATCCGGGAGGGGGAAACCTGGTGGACCATCACCAGCCCAGACGGCTCCCGCGCCGAGGTCCGAGACATCGACACCGGCCAGGACCGGGACGTTCTCCAGTTCGGCCCCCACCGGCTGTGGGACGACATCGAGACCGCCTTCGACGAGTGGGAGAAGGCAGGCACACCGGACTGGGACCGGTTCGGATTCACCGTCGAACCAGGTGCGCAGGTCGTGTGGTGCCTGGACACCGACCAGTCGTGGAAGGTCGAGTCCGGCACGAGCTGACCAGCCTCAGGCCGACTCGTTCACGTTCATTTTCGCCCCCGTGGAGCTGGCCGCCGCCACGTCAGGTGCGGAGGATTCCGACTGCTCCGAGGACGTTGCCCTTGTTTGCTTCTTCGTCCTTGACCGGGGTGTCCGGGCGCCAGTGGGCTGCGGCGACTACTCCTGGGGTGACCAGGGTGTAGCCCGGGAACAGGGCTTCTACTTCGTCGGGGGTGCGGATGTGCAGGTGTGGGGTGGAGGTTCCTGCGAGGAGGGAGCGGAGGGCTTCGATCTCGGTGTCGGTGCGGGAGAGCTGGGCGTTGTTGGAGACCGCCAGGGCACTGCCGGGGACGCAGGCGTCGCGGTAGCGCTCGACGAGCGCTGCGCCGTCCGGGTCGGGGACCAGGTCGAGGATGCCGAAGGCCAGGACCGCGACCGGTTTCGAGAAGTCCAGCAGATCGGCCACGCCTGGGGCTCGGAGGACGGCTTCGGCGTCGCTGACGTCGAGTTCGGTGACCGAGACCTGCGGGTCGTCGCCGAGGAGGTGGCGGGCGTGGTGGCAGGCGATGGGTTCCCAGTCGACGTAGGCGACCTTCGCGTGCGGGCAGTGCTCGCGGGCGATCTCGTGCACGTTGCCGACCGTGGGGACACCGGACCCCAGGTCGAGGAACTGGTCGATCCCGGCCTCGGTCGCCAGGTACCGGACCGCGCGGCCGAGGAACGACCGGTTCGTGTAGCTGTAGTCCCGTTCGGTCGGGACGAGCGCGAGGGCGTGATCGGCCGCCTGGCGGTCCACCTCGAAGTTGGCGGAACCGCCGAGCAAGTAGTCGTACATCCGGGCGATGTTCGGCCGGGTGAGGTCCGCGTGCGAAACCTCGGCCGCCAGCTCGACTTCCCCGGTCTCGTCGGTCATGATCTCACCGTATCGGAACGGGCGGCGACCGATCAGCCACTCAGCGCGATCGCCTCGATCAGTCGTTGACCAAGCCGCCGTCGACCACCAGGTTCTGGCCCGTGACCGCCCGCGACCACGGCGAGGCGAAGAACAGAGCGGCGTCGGCGAACTCGACGGGCGTCACCACGCGACGCAGCGGCGTGTTCGCGGCGATCGCGTCGAACACCTCCTCGGGAGTGGCGGCGCTCGCGTCGGTGGTGCGCAGCAGCCCACCAGAGACCATGTTGACCGTGATGCCGCCCGGCCCGAGATCGGCGGCGAGAGTGCGGGTCAGCGACAGCAGCGCCGCCTTCGCAGCCGTGTAGTCGTGGTAGGGCACGACCGGGTTCTGGAACAGGTTCGTCCCGACGTTGATGATCCGGCCGGCACCGAGCTCCCGCATGCCCGGCAACGCCGCCTGCGCGACGTTCAACGCACCTCGAACGCTGCCCTCGAACTGCCCGGCGAACTCGTCCCACGTGATCGCGTCGGCGTGCGAGCGGGCGTCGCCGTTGAAGGCGAAGTCGGCCAGAGCGTTGTTGACCACCGTCGTCACCGGGGTTCCGAAACGCTCACGTGCCGTGGCGAACAGGGCATCGACCTGGGTCCGGTCGGTGACGTCGGCCGCGACGGCGATCGCCCGGTCGCCGAGCTCGTCGGCCAGCGCTTCGGCCTGCTCGCGGCTGCGGCGGTAGTCGATCACGACGCGGGCGCCCTGCCCCGCGAACGCGCGCACCAACGCGGCACCCAGTCCGCGCCCACCTCCGGACACCACGACAACCTGATCGGCGAAATCCATAGGCCGCACGGTAACGCCCGGCAGCAGCACACCAGCACCCGCGGGTGCCCCTGACCTGCTAAGAGGATGCCCGAACTCCGGTCACGACAACGATGCCCCCGCATCCCCGGTGGCGAGGAGCGGGGGCACCGCACGAGCCGTGCTCACGGTCGATCGAACCTGTTGGCCTTCACCGCGCGGATGAATAACGACCACTGATCGCCGGTGGCCGTGAAGAAACCCGCAGCTCGGTCCTTGGTGTCGCGCACGGCAGCGCCGTCGCCGACCCGGCCCACCTCGACGCAGTTGTCGACTTGCGCCGAGCGCGAGCTCTTGCGCCATCCGATCGGACCGGTGTGGTCAGGCATCCTGTTCCTCCCATTCCTCGACGATGTCGGCGATGAGCGAGGTGGACTCCGCCTCGCTCATCGCCATCTGCTCAACCCTAGGCAAGGCGGAGCGGTATGCCGACACATCTTCAGGTTCGCCGAGGCGGGTCGCGATCGTCGAACTCGAACAGGCTGAACGGACCCTCAAGTCCGGCGTGCCAGCCAGTGCGGATCGGGATCACGCGAAGTTCGATGTTGCGCTGCTTGGCGAGTTTCAGCAGTTCACGCAGTTGGTCGGCCATGACCTCAGAGCTGCCGACGATCTGCCGCAAGTCCACCTCTCCGACGTAGGCAGTGAGATGCGCGGGCACTTTGCGCGCGATCGTGTCGCGCCGCCCAAGTCGGATGGCCCCGGGGAACATCCGTTCGCCCGGGGCTGGCGGTCCGCGAGGACGGTGGCCGGTTCTTCGCGCACGTGTTCACATTCCGACACCCGCAATGCGAGAAGTTCTACAACGGAGCCACTTTCGTTGTACGGAGTGGGCGCACCGGGCCTGTGAGTGGAAGTCTGACAACGACCCGCTGGTCGGTTTTCCGTCCGACGCCGCTCACCCGGTGTCCCGCACGTTCACGAACCGATGTGCGAGGCGAGTGCGCACGACGAGGTTGGTCAAAGGAGTCGACCTTCAAGAGGAGCAGCAATGAAGTCCATTCCCCTGTGGGTGGCCGTGCCGGTGACCGTCGCTGTCGCCCTCCCCTTCGGACTGTGGCTGGGCACGTGGTCGCTGCCGTTGTGGCTGGCGTTCATCGTGTGGGCCGAGTACTTCGCCCTGGGCGCGAGGCCGACGGTGCTCCGCATCGTGGTCCCGTCATTCCTGAGCGGTGTGGTCAGCGCGGCGATCGCGCTGATCTTCTCGCTGCTCGTCGGAACGGTCGTGGGCAACGCCGCGATCGTCACGAGCGGTGACGTGTCGTGGTTCGTAGGCCTGCCGGTGGCCCTCGTTCCGCTCATCTACGCGATGCAGTTCCTGCCGTTCGCGCGGGACACCGGGACCCTCCCCTTCTTCAACGGCCTGTCCATGGGTCTGGCCACGTTCTTCATCGGGATCTACACGAACTTCGGAGGCCTGGCGCTGCCCGCTGACAGCGTGCTCCTGCCGCTGATCACCTCGGTTCCCGCGGTGCTGGGCGGACTGCTCGGCGCTTTCCTCGGATGGTTCAACGTCGCCATCATGACGCCCTTCGGCCGCCGAGCACCCCAGGAGGCCGAAACGTCCGTCGACGCCTGACCTCCCGTCGCGCACGCCGAGCAGCCGCCCGCATCCCTCGGCCACCGAACGCGGTGAGAATCAGGGTCGCGGGAAGCGGCCTTCGCCGCGGCGGCCGACGAGGCCGGCGACCAGTTCTCGCAGCTCGTCCTCGGTCTGGGCCGCGCTGATGCGGGCGTTGTAGTCGCTTTCCACTTTGCGCAGGAAGTCCGGCCAGGGCTGGGGGAACTCGGCGAGGTTGACGTAGCGCTGGTTGTCGCGCAGCTTGCCCGCGCCGATCTTGTCCTGCTTGTGTCCGTGGACGCTGGACTCGGGGTTGGCGGTGGCCTCCGTCGAGCGCCAGTTGTGCACGTGACCGACCGGGCTGTCGTGGTTGCCGGGCGCGAGCGTCTCCAGCCCGACCTCCAGGGAGCCCGCCCTGGTCGACCGCGGCGGTGTGTAGATCAGCAGCAGGTGGCCGTGCGCCCCGTTGGGCATGATCAGGTCACCGTTGCAGTCGAGATTGCCCTTGCCGCCCATGCCGGCGTCCAAGCCCCTCACCAACACCTGGTGCTGCTTCAAGCGGGGCAACAAGTTGCGGACCGTGGCGGGCCAGCCGCCACGCTCCTTGAACGCCCCTTCACTGCCGCCTCGGTCGTCGCTGATGGACATGTGGTGGCTCGCGTACGTCCGTTCGGTGACGTGCTCGGGGAGCTCGCCCTGCGCGTCGGCGATCTCCAGCCACTCCGCCAGTTCGTAGCGCCCGGGCCCGTCCTGCGACAGCGGCGGGATGCGGATGTTGACCCGGCCCCCGTGCGCGAGCGCCCGCGCCACGTCGCCCTCCCGGTAGTCAATGTGCTCCGCCCCCGGGGCCGGCCGGATCTTCAGGCCGTTCTGCAGGATCAGGAAGACGCGGGTCAGCAGTTGTTGCGCGTGGGCCTGCTTCTGCTGCTCGGCGGTGGCACCCTCCCCGGACGGTTCCTGCGGGTGCAGGGTGTCGACGAAGGCGTTGCGGATCTGCTCGTCCCGCTCGGCGTGCAGCGGTGCTCGCTCCTCCGCGGGCTGCGCGTTCGCGGTGAGCGTGCGGCCGAGGGTGTAGGCGGGACTGTCCTGCCGTCCCTCGCGCACCCTCTCGCGGAATTCCAGGGTGGCGATGAGCAGGCGTCGGCCCGGGGGCAGCTGCAACCAGTCGTGGTACTTCCCGTTGCGGGCGTAGGACGCGGCGTCGTCATAGGTGCCTACCCCGGCCGATTCCAGCCAGCCCCGGCGCTGCTCCTTGATCACCCGAACCTCGTCGTCGCTGAAGAGCGGCCCCTTCTTCAACCGCTGCAGCAGATCGGATCTCAGCCGCTGGGCGCTGACCAGCCTCCCCAACCACCAGGCCTCGTCCGGCGCGGCCACCGACCGCTCCCCCGCCCGCTGCACGGCAACCGCCGTGGCCCGGTTCCCGGCCTTCCGCTGCAGCGCGAGCAAATCCTCCGGCGCCACACCCGAAGCGCTCCGCCGCAGGTCAAGGGCAGGACGGGACGTGCCGGCCCCCTCCATCCGGCTGTCCTGCCGACGTTCCGTGTTCCGCGCGTTGCCCATCCGCTCCAGCTTCACGATCACTCCCGCACACCACCAGGCACCGAAGGGCAGAGGTGCGGGCAGATCGCTCACTGGCGTGGTGCCGTGCGGGCGGGTACGAATCGTTCGAGGCTTCATCTCGATCTGGGAGGGGATCGTCATGCCCACGCGACCGCAGGTGGTGGCGTTCGACGTGGTGGAGACGCTCATGGCGCTGGAACCCTTGCGGCCGCGGTTCGCCGAGGCCGGGTTGGCGCCTGAGCTGGTGGAGCGCTGGTTCGACCGGTTGTTGCGGGACGGGATGGCGTTGAGCCTGGCCGGTGACTACGCGGACTTCCCCACGGTCGCCGCGTCCGCGCTGCGGACCCTCTCGCGGGGGCGGATGAGCGACGCCGGGGTCGCGCACGTGCTCGCCGGGTTCGGGGAGCTTCCCGCGCATCCCGACGTCGAACCGGCCATGCGCACGTTGGCCGACGCCGGTATCTCGATGGTCTGCCTGAGCAACGGCACCGCCGAGACGACGACCGCGTTCCTGGAGCGCACCGGGCTCGCCCACCACGTCGACCGGGTCATCAGCGTGGCCGACGTCCGCAGCTGGAAACCGCCGGTCCACGTCTACGAGCACGCCCTCGACCAGCTCGGCCGGGCTCCGCACGAGGTCGCCCTGGTCGCCGTGCACGCCTTCGACTGCCACGGCGCGAAACGCGCCGGGCTCACCACCGGGTGGGCCGGCCGCCTGGAGGGCCACTACGCCGAGGTGTTCGCTCCCGCGGACATCGTCGGGGACGACCTCGTCGAGGTCGCCCAGCAGATCGCCGCAACCGCTCAGGAGGAACGGTGACCGACCTCTTCACGCTCAACGGCAGGAACGCGATCGTCACCGGTGGCGCGCAGGGCATCGGCGAGGCCATCGTGCTCGCGCTCCGCGACGCGGGCGCGCGCGTGTTCATCTGCGACGTCAACCCCGACACCGGCAGAGCGGCGGCCGAGCGCCACGGGGTCGAGTTCGTGGCGGGCGACGTCACCGACCCGGACAGCGTGGAGGCCGCGTTCGAGCACGTCGTGGACGCGGGAGGTTCCGTCGACGTCGCGGTGAACAACGCCGGCATCGTGCACAACCACCCGAGCGAGGAACTCGATCCCGCCGACTGGCGCCGGGTCATGGCCGTCAACCTCGACGGCGTCTTCTACTGCTGCCGAGCCGCGGGCAAGCGGATGCTGGCGCAGGGCTCCGGCAGCATCATCAACACCGGCAGCATGAGCGGGCACATCGCCAACCACCCGCAGCCCCAATCCGCCTACAACACCGCGAAAGCGGGCGTCATCCACCTCACCAAGTCGCTGGCGGGCGAGTGGTCCGGGCGCGGTGTGCGGGTCAACTCGATCTCCCCCGGCTACGTCGGCACCGACATGACCAAACGCGGCCTGAGCAACGAGGAGTGGCGCCGCGTCTGGCTCGACGACACCCCGATGGGCCGGGTCGCCGAACCCCGCGAGATCGCCCCGGCGGTCCTCTTCCTCGCCTCCGACGCGAGCAGCTACTGCACCGGCACAGACCTCGTCGTAGACGGCGGCTACACGGTCTGGTGACCGGGTTTCTCCCGTCGTCAGGCTGATCACCCGGGGCGGGGCCGCTCCGGGGGCCGAGTCCTGGGCAGTGGACAGTTTCAGCCATAATCACCCATGATCGATGCCCGAATTGTCCGGACAGTTATGGCTAAAACTGTCCACTGGTGACCAAGGCACGAGGCGGTGGGGCACCACTCCGGGTGAGGCTCCGCGATGAGCGCCGTGGCCGCCGTTGAGGTCGGTAAGAGGTTGCCGTTGAGGTCGGTAAGAGGTTGCCGTTGAGGTCGCGGAAGAGGTTGCCGTTGGGGTTGGGGGCTTCCTCGAGGGACGGGGAGTTCTAGGTGCTGCCCGGGTTTTGGGCCAGCGGGCGGGCCGGGCGGACCAGGTCGGCGGTGGCCGGGTGCTGCGGTGATTCGAGGACGTCGGTGGTGGGCCCGTGCTCGACGGCGCGGCCTTCGTGGAGGACCAGGGTCCGGTGGGTGAGGGCCGCCACCGCGCGGACGTCGTGGGTGATCATCAGCAGCGCGCAGCCCGTGTTCGCCTGCAGCTCGGTGAGCACGCGCAGCAGGTCTTCGCGGTGGCGGGCGTCGAGCCCGGAGGTGATCTCGTCGCAGATCAGCACGTCCGGTTCGGCGAGCGTCGCGCGCACCAGGGCGGCGCGCTGCAGCTCACCGCCCGACAGGCCCGAGGGCAGGCGTCGGGCGGTGGGTTCGGGGAGGCCGAGCGCGGCGAGTTCGGCGGTCGCGCGGGCTCGGGCCCCGTCGCGGTCGGTGCCGCGGAGTCGTTCGGCGGTGCGAGCGACCTGGTGCAGGACCGGGGTGAACTCGTCGAACGAGGCGCGGGAGTCCTGGAAGACGTACTGGACGCGGGCCAGCTGCTCCCGGGTCCGGCGGCGCAGCACGGGTGGGAGCGGGTGGTCGTCGAGCAGGACCTCGCCGCGGAAGCGGTGGAGCCCCGCCAGGCAGCGGGCCAGGGTCGTCTTGCCGCTGCCGGACCGGCCCAGCACCGCCACCCGCTCCCCCGCCGCGACGTCCAGGTCGATGCCGTGCAGGACGTCGGCGCGTCCGTGCGCGGCGCGCAGGCCGCGCACCCGCAGGATCGGCTCGTTCGAGTTCGCCTGCGGCGTCGGCAATCCTGGCGGCAGAAGGTCCACTTCGGACTCGGTCAGGTGGCCGTCGGCGAGGGTCAGGACGCGGTCGGCGATCTCGCGCACCAGCTCCAGGTCGTGGGTGAGCAGCAGGATCGCGATGCCCTGCTCGGCCGTCGCGCGCAGCTCGGCCGCCAGCTGGGCGCGGATCACCGGGTCCTGGCCGGTCGTGGGCTCGTCGGCGATGAGCACCCGGGGCCGTCCGATGAGCGCCTGGGCCAGCACCACGCGCTGCTGCTGGCCGCCGGAGAGCTGGTGCGGGTAGCGGCGCAGGTACCGGTGCCCGTCGGGCATCTGCGCCTGCCGCAACGCCTCCAGAACCCGCTCGCGGACCTGCGGTTTCGGCACGTGCAGGCGGGCGATCTCGGCGAGAACCGAACCCACCCGGCGCACCGGGTTGAGGGCGGCGGAGGGCTGCTGCGGGATGTGACCGACGGCGCCCGGCTCGGACGGGATGCCCTCGACCTCGCCGGACACCCCGATACCCGCCGGGGTGTCGCCGAGCAGGACGCGGGCCAGGGTCGTCTTCCCGCTGCCGGATTCGCCGACCAGCGCGGTGATCTGCCCGGCCGGCAGGGTGAACGACGCGCCCGCGAGCAACGTCCGCTCCCCTGCCGAGATCGTGATGTCGTGTGCGGCGACAGCGGTCACCGTGCCTCCAAGAAGTTCACGTCGCGGTGGCGGAGCCAGCGGTCGAACAGCAGGTTCACCCCGACCGACAGCCCCACGATCAGCAGCGCGGGCACGACCACCGCCCACGGTTGCAGGAACAGGCCGACGCGGTTCCGGTCGACCATCGCCGCCCAGTCGCTCACACCGGGGGCCACGCCGACGCCGAGGAAGCTCGCCGAGGCCGCCAGGTAGACCGCGCCGGTCAGCCGGGTGCCCAGGTCTGCGGCCAGGGTGCGGCGCATCGCCCGGGCCACGTAGCGGATCGCGATGCGGGCGCGGTGCTCGCCCTGCAGGCGCATCGCCTCCACGGCGGGCCGGGTCGACAGCGACAGGGCGGCGGCGCGGCTGATGCGCACCACGTCGGGCAGGTTGATCAGCACCACGACGCCGACCAGCACCCACGTGTTGCCCGGGGCCAGCGCGGCCAGGAGCAGAAGCATCAGCATCGACGGCAGCGCCAGCAGCACGTCCAGCGGCCGCATGAGGATCTCGTCGAGGACGCGGCTGCGGGTCATGCCCGCGATCAGGCCCATCGGCACCGCCAGCAGGTAGGTGCAGGCCGTGGCGGTCAGTGCCGTGACGACCAGGGTGCGGCCGCCGCGCAGCACCTCGTCGGTGACGTCGCGGCCGAGGAAGTCGGTGCCCAGCAGGTGCCCGCCGCCGAGCAGGAACGCCACGTCCTTGGTGGTGTCCTCGGAGGCGAACAGCGGTCCGAGCAGCGCCAGCAGCACCGGCACCGCCACCAGCGCGCCCGGGAGCAGGTACTTGGTCATCGGCCCACCTCCGAGGTCGGTGACAGGGCGCGGGCGGTGATGTCCGCGCCGAGGTTGACCAGCACCGTCGTGCAGGCGAACACCAGCGCCAGCCCCTGCACGACCGGCAGGTCGCGGGCCGAGACGGCGTCGAGCAGCGCGGTTCCCAGGCCGGGCACCACGAAGATCGCCTCGACCACGATCACCCCGCCCAGCAGCCAGTCGGCGGTGCGGGCCAGCTGCTGCACCGCGGGGGCGGCCGCGTTGGGCAGCACGTGGAACACGCGGATCCGCGTCGGCGAGAGACCGAGGCGCCGGACGTGCTCCACGTGGGGGGCGCGTTGGGCGTCGATCGCGCCCGCTCGGACGAGCCTGCTCAGCGAGCAGATCGGGCGCAACAGCAGGACCAGCACCGGAAGCACCAGCAGCGCCGGGTTCGCGGTGAGCGAGCCGCCGACGGCCGTGGGCGGGAACCAGCCCAGCTGGACGGCGAACACGGTGACCAGCAGGACCGCCATCGCGAACTCCGGTGCGGCGTAGAGGCCGAGGGTGGTGCTGGTGATCGCCCGGTCCAGCCGCCCGCCCTCGCGGCGTGCGGCCAGCATCCCGAGACCGGTGGCCAGCGGGATCAGCAGCGCCAGGGCCAGGACCGCCAGCAGCAGGCTCGGGCCGAAGGCCGAGCCGATGACCTCCGACACCGGGCGCGGCGCCACCAGGGACGTGCCGAGGTCGCCGTGGGCGGCGGCCGCCAGCCACTCCGCGAAGCGCTCCCCGACCGGCCGGTTCAGGCCGAGCTGCTCGCGCAGCCCGGCGATGACCGCCGGGTCGGGGTTGTCGCCCGCGATGGTGACCGCCGCGTCCCCCGGCAGTGCCTCGGTCAGCGCGAACACCCCGGCCGCGACCAGCAGGACCTGCACCACGCCGAGCAGCAACCGGCGGGCGATGTAACCGATCACGCCAGCCACACCTTGTCGAACCGCGCCCAGTGCAGAGTGTTCGCCGGTGAGCGCTCGTCGATGCCGCCCACGTTGGGCGCCGAGCCGACGATCCAGTCGGACACGCCCCACCAGAGGAAACCGCCCTCGTCGAACAGCTGCCGCTGCATCCGGGTGTAGAGCTCGGCGCGCCGGGCTTCGTCCGCTGTGGACTGGGCGGTGTCGTACAGCTCGTCGAACTCCGGCCGCCGCCACGCGGTGTTGTTGGTGGTGGAGCCGCTGAGCAGGCGCTGCGAGAAGTGCGAGTCCAGCGGCATCCCACCGGACCGGTAGCTGGCCAGCACGCCGCTCTTGTTGATGTCGGACCAGTAGGTGTCCTTGTTGCCCAGCTTGACGTTCAGGTTCAGGCCGATCTCGCGGGCCTGGTCGCTGATGGCCAGCGCCGCCTCCTTCAACCCGGTGGAGGCGTCGGAGGTGTCGAAGTCGATGGTCATGCCCTCGGCGCCCGCCCGGCGCACCAGGTCGCGGGCGCGGTCGAGATCCTGCCTGCGCTGCGGGAACTCGGCGTAGTAGCGGTACCCCTGGCCGTAGACGTCGTTGCTCACCTGGCCGGAGCCCTGCAGCACCGACCGCACCAGCTCCTCCCGGTCGACGAGGTGGAACATCGCCTGCCGCAGCTCCGGCCGGTCGAACGGCGGGCGGTCGACCTTCATCGCCAGGCCCTGGAAGTTGCTCAGCGGCAGCCGCACCACCCGGATCTGACCGCCGGCCTCGTAGGTGCGGGCGCTGGTGAGGGTGAGGTCGTTGGCGTAGTCGACCTGCTTGCCCAGCAGCGCGTTGACGCGGGCGGCTTCGTCGTTGGTGACCACGATCTGCAGCTCGTCGAGCAGCGGCGCGCCGTCGAAGTAGTCCGGGTTGCGCGCGCCCAGGAACGACCGGCCGGGTTCGAAGGAGGTGAAGCGGAACGGTCCCGACCCGATCGGGCGGGAGAAGTCGGTGGTGCCCTCGGGGATGATGTAGGCGCCGAGGGTGGCCAGCGCGTTCGGGAACTCCGCGTAGGGGCGCTTGAGGCGGAACTCGACGGTGCGGTCGTCGATCGCGCGGCTGTTGGGCAGGTCGATCACCGAAAGGCTCGACTTGGCGCGCCTGCTGCTGCCCGGTTCGGTGATGCGCGCGTAGCTGGCGAGCACGTCGGCCGCCCGCACCGGCCGCCCGTCGTGGAAGGTGGCCTGGCGCAACGTGATCCGCCAGGTCTGCAGGTCGGCGGAGGGCTCCCAGCGCTCCGCCAGGCGCGGTTGCGGGGACATGTCGTTGCCGTAGTCGGCGAGCTTGTCGTACAGGGCCTTCGCGCGGGCGATCTCGACGTAGAGGTCGCTGTCGTGCGGGTCGAGGACCTCGGCGGAACCGCCACCCGCGAAGGCCGCGCGTAACCGGCCGCCGGGCCGGGGCGCGCCCGCCCGGGGACCTCCGCTCGGGCCGCAGCCCGCGAGCAGGGCGCCGGTGGTGGCGGCACCGGCCAGGCCGAGGAAGCGTCGTCGGTCGAAGGTGAACATCACAGGTCTCCTGCTCCGTCGGGGGTGTGCGTCAGATGCGGCGGGCGACCAGGTGCAGCCGGTCGCCGGACATGCGCTCGGACAGCTCGGCGTCGGCCGTCCACGGGGTGTCGGTGCGCGGGCCGGGCTCGTCGAACAGCGCGAGGACCTCGAAACCGGTGCGGGCGGCGAAGTAGCGCAGCTCCTGCGGGAACAGCAGCCGCCAGGCCGAGCGCTGTTCGAGCTCGTCGCCGTCGGGCAGCCGCCAGCGGCGTTCGCGGCGCAGCAGCTGCGCGGCGTGGTCGATCCACAGCCGCGTGCGGGAGCTGTAGGACCGCCCGTCGTGGTGCAGGGTTCGTTCGGCGACGCCGTCGAGGAGTTCGGTGCTGCCGAGGAAGAACGCGCCGTTGCGGGCTTCGGCGACGAGCAGCCCGCCGGGTCGCAGGTGGTCGTGGCAGCGCCGGAGGAACTCCTCCAGCTCGGCGTTGTCGTGGCAGTACAGCAGCGCGCTGTCCAGGCAGGTGATCACGTCGAACCCGCCGGGCAGCGAGAACTCGCGCATGTCGGCGACGACGAACTCCGCGTCCGGGCAGTGCCGCGCGGCGTGGGCGATCATCTCCGGCGAGTTGTCCAGCCCGGTCACCCGGTAGCCCCGGCGGGTCCAGAACCGGGCGTCGCGGCCGGTTCCGCAGCCCACGTCGAGCAGGTCGGTGCCGCCGCCGAAGCGGCGCGCGACGTCGTCGACGAAGCGGGCCGCGACGTGCTCGGGATCGGGGAACCAGGCCTCGTAGACGGCCGGGTTGTCGGTCAGGAAGTTCGGCACGAGGTCTCCTCGTTCGTGGTGGGGCGCGGGCCGATGCCGCTGCGCCGGTGCAGCGCCAGCACGGCCGCGGCCGAGGCGAGGCCGATGGCCAGGCACAGCGCCGAGGGCAGCCACGGCACCTCGGCCCCGGCCAGGTCGGTGGCCCAGCCGATGAGGGCGTTGCCGCCCGCGGCGGTCAGCCCGGAGGCCAGGTAGAACACGCCGAAGTAGGTGCCGGAGAGCTCGTCGCGGCCGTAGGCGGGGATGAGCTCGTAGGCGAAGGGCTGCGCGAGCATCACCCCGACCGACAGCGCGAACGCGGTGACCAGCACCGGGCTCAACCGCAGCACCAGCTCCCCCGTCGAGCTCGCCGGCTGCGCCGGGATGGCCGTCGCGGCGATCGCGGTGACCGCGAAACCGCCGCCCATCACGGCCAACCCGGTGGCGATCGCCCTCCCCCGGCTCCAGCGGCCGTCGCACCAGCGGGTGATGCGCACCTGCAGCGCGAGACCGGCGACGGTGGTCACCAGGAAGATCACCGACACCGACACTGCCGTGCCGGTGAAGCGCGAAGCGAGCATCGGCAGCACCAGGTACAGCTGGTTCTGCAGCGCGAACAGCCCGGTCATCGCACAGGTGAACAGCACGAACCGCCGGTCGGTGAGCACCTCGCGCCAGTCCGCCAGCAGCGTCGTGCGCGGCGTGGGCACCTCGCGGGCCGGCAGCACCAGGACCTGGGCGACGGTGAGGACCGCGAAGATCAGCGCGGCGCAGATCGCCGAGACCTGGAAGTCCACCAGCAGCAGGGCGCTGCCCAGCAGCGGGCCGATCAGCATGCCGGTGTTGGCGAAGACGTTGAACATCGAGAACATCTCCGCGCGCCGCTCACCGGCCTCGTGGCTGAGGTAGGAGCGCACGGCCGGGTTGAACAGCGCGCCCGCCAGCCCGGACAGCACCGAGGCCGCCAGCAGCACCGGCAGCGACGTGCCGAACGCGAACAGCCCGAACCCCACCGCCCGCAGGGCGCACCCGGCGATGATGACGCCGCGCGCCCCGAGCCGGTCGGAGGCCGACCCGCCGAGCAGGAACAGGCCCTGCTGGCTGAGGTTGCGCACCCCCAGGATCACGCCGATGACCGCGGCCGATAACCCCAGGTCGTGCCCGAGATACCCGGCCAGGTAGGGAATCAGCAGGTAGAAGGCGGTGTTCACGCCGAGCTGGTTGATCAGCAGCACCTGCACGGCCAGCGGGTAGCCGCGGAACAGTCGCAGCGCGCTCACGCCGGACGCACCCCGAGACCGACGAGTCCGGCGATGCGCAACGTCCCGCTCTCCCCGCCGAGCCCGGTCCACGGGTCGCGGGCCAGCAGCAGGTGCCCGTCGAGGTCGACCCAGCGGGCCGCGCCCGCCAGGTGCACGGCGGGCGCGATCCCCAGCGAACTGGCGACCTGGCAGCCCAACATCACGTCAATATCCAAATCCCTTGCGGTATCGATGATTTCGAGCGCCGCGCGCGGGCCACCGCACTCCGGGAGCTTGATGTTGACGCCGTGCACCCGCGAACCCAGGCGCCGGACGTCTCCGGGGGTGCGGGCGTCCTCGTCGGCGATCACCGGGACCGGCGAGTCCGCGGCGACCTCGGCGAGCAGGTCCGGGGTGCCCGAGGCGATGGGCTGCTCCACCGCCTCCACCTCGAACTCCGTTGCGGCGCGCAGCATCCGACGGGCCTCGTCGGGCTGCCACGCCCCGTTGGGGTCGAGCAGCAGGCGGGCGTTCGGGGCGGCGTCGCGGATCGCCGCCACCCGGGCGAGCTCGTCGGCACCGGTGCCGAGCTTGACCTTGAGCACCTCGAACCCCTGCCCGACCAGCCCGGTCGCCTCGGCCACGGCCCGCTCGGCGGAGGTGATGCCGATCGTGCGCGCGGTCGGCACCGCACCCGGTGCTGCGACGCCGAGGAGTTCGTGGACGGCGATGCCGCGGCGGCGCGCGACGAGGTCGTGCAGCGCCGCGTCGAGCGCGGCCCGCACCCCCGGCGAGACCTGCGGCAGATCGGTGACCAGCGCTTCCTCCGGGGTGAGCGCGGCCAGCGCCGCGCGCGCCCCGGTCAGCTCGGCGTCGATGCGCGCCACGTCGAGCTCGTAGTGGACGCTGGTGACGACCTCGCCGTGGCCGAGCTCGCCGTCGTCGTCGAGGATCACGGTCACCGCGTCGCGCTCGGCCATCACCGACCGCGAGATCCGCAGCGGCTCGCGCAACGCCAGGCCGCTCGCTCGCCAGTCGAGCCTCAAGCGGGCACCTCCATCGTCATCAGCGGGTCGAAGACCGTCCGGCAGCGGGTCCAGCCCGTCGCCTCCACCTCCGGGCGCGCCACCTCGATCGGGCGGGTGGCGACCGGGGCGTCCAGCAGTCCCCGCGCGCGGCAGTAGTCGTCGTCGAACACCGTGCCCAGGTAGCGGTGCGGGCCGTCGGGGAACACCGTCACCACGTTCGCGCCCGGATCCACCCGCGCCGCCCACGCGGACACGAGAGCCACCGCGCCGGTGCTCCAGCCGCCGGTGACGAAG
Organism: Saccharopolyspora ipomoeae; assembly: GCF_029952525.1. GTDB lineage: Bacteria > Actinomycetota > Actinomycetes > Mycobacteriales > Pseudonocardiaceae > Saccharopolyspora > Saccharopolyspora ipomoeae. The sequence continues at coordinate 48,242 of NZ_JASAOF010000023.1, read as the reverse complement.
GCGTTGCGCGCCAGCTCCCGGCAGGTCGTGACCGCCTCACCGGCGCCGACCCAGTGCACCTCGTCGAACTGCGGGTAGTCGACGTTGCGCGGGTGGATGCTGCTGCCCAGCCCGCGCATCACCCTCGGGCGGTTCGGCTGGCCGAAGATCGTCGAGCCCACGGTGTCCACGCCGATCAGCCGCACCTGCGGCCACCGGCGGCGCACCGTGCGGATCATCCCGGCGCTGTGCCCGCCCGAGCCGACGCTGCACACCAGGACGTCGACCCGGTCGAGCTGGCGGCAGATCTCCGCGCCCATCTCCGCGTACCCGGCCGGGTTGTCCGGGTTGTTGTACTGATCCGGCCAGTACGCGCCGGGCAGCTCCCGGCAGATCTCGCGCACCCGGTCCAGGCGCGCCTGCTGCCAACCGCCCTCGGGATGCGGCCGGTCGACGATCTCCAGGCGCGCGCCGTGGGCGCGCAGCAGCGCCCGCATCCCGGGTTCGAGCTCCTCGTCGACCACCAGCACGATCGGATGGCCGAGCGCGTTGCCCGCGAAAGCCAGTCCCACGCCCAGGGTTCCGCTCGTCGACTCCACCACCGGCGCACCGGGCCGCAGCTCACCGCGAAGACGGGCGCCGCGCAACATCGACAGCGCGGCGCGGGCCTTCATCCCGCCCGCGCTCAGGCATTCCAGCTTCGCCCAGAAACCCGGGTGGGTCCGGGGAAGCGGCGCCGAGACCCGGGCGAGCGGCGTATCGCAGACCAGGTCGAGCAGGTCCGGATTCATGCGGGTTTCTCCTCCGAGTAGCGGTAGAGCAGGCTCGGGCCGCCGTCGAGCCAGAAGAACGGGTACGGCTCGGCCGACACGGCGGTGACCCCGGATCCCAGGAAGCGCGGCAGCACACCGCTACCGGTCTGGGCGAACAGCACCAGGGGTTGTCCGGTGTCGCGGGCGTGGGTCAGCAGCGGGTCGAAACTGCCGTTGCCCAGCACCATCCCGGAGGCCAGCACGGCGTCGCACTCGCCCAGCACCGCCTCGGCGTCGGCGTGCACCGGCTCGCCCCACTCGGTCCGGCCGCCCTTGTAGTCGCAGGCCAGGTAGTCGACGCCGCGTTCGCGCAGGTGGTGCAGCAGCGAGTTGACCACGCCGATCACCAGCACCCGCCGCACCGGTGGCAGCAGATCGACCACGATTTTCGCCCGGTGCAAGGACTTCTGCAGCGAACCGCCGCGCCCGATCACCACCTCCTCGGCGTGCCGGTGGTGCGGGCGCATCGACTGGAGGTAGCCGTCGAGCGCCGCCACGCGCACCGCCGTCGACGGGTGGCGCAGGAGTTCGGCGACGGGCGTGCCGACGCAGTCGAGCACGACGTCCTCGGTGAGCTCACCGGGTTCCACCGCGCACGAGCCGACGGCGTCGCCGACGCGCAGGCTCAGCACGTGGTTGCGGTAGGAGGTGCTGCGGGAGGCGTGCCGGACGCCCTGCTGGGTCAGGAAACCCACGCTGACCTCGGCTTCGCCGATCTCCTCGCCGTGCTGTCCCCCGTGGACTTCGTCGATCAGGGCTGCCAGCGACAGGTTCACGCGGCGTCCTCGTAGCGCACGTCGAGACCGGAGACCAGCAGCTCGGCGTGCGGGCGCGCCGCACCCGGCCGGTCGCTGGTCACCATCACGTGCCCCAGGTAGTTGTTGTTGCTGGTCGCAGCTCCGGCGTGGTGCCCGGCGGGCTTGATCCGGTAGTCCACCACCGCCGGGTCCTGCAGCGCGTCCGCACCACCGATCTCGGCGATCGGGCCGGTCTTGGGCGGCAGCAGGAACGAGATGGCCGCGCTGGCCGCGCCGGTGTCCACCGGGGTCAGGTCGGGCTTCTCCCCCAGCGCGACCTGCGCGTGGACGGCGGCGAGGTCGATGCCGGTGACCCGGCGGATCAGCTCGGTGATCTGGTTCCCGGCGGGCCTCGGGTTGACCTCGACGATCTTCGGGCCGTCGCCGGTCAGCTTGATCTCGGTGTGGCACACGGTGTTGTCCAGCCCCAGCGCCTCGATCGCGGCCACCGCCGTCGCGGAGACGGCTTCGCGGGTGTCGTCATCGAGGGCGGCCGGGAACATGTGGCCGGTCTCGACGAACCACGGTGCGCCGGCGACGCTCTTGTCGGTGACGCCGACGACCGTGGTCCGCCCGCCGAAGGTGACCGTCTCCACGCTCACCTCGGCACCGGTCAACAACTCCTCCAGCAGCACCACGGGACTGCGCTGCTGGCCGCGAGCGTTGACCGGAAACCCTTGCAGCGCCTCGAACGCCTCGCGCAGCTCGGCCTCGGATTCGACCTTCCGCACGAACATCCCCGCGCACAGGTCCACCGGCTTGAGCACCAGCGGGAAGCCCATCGCCGCGGCGGCCTCCTCCAGCCCGCGCAGCGTCTCGGCCAGCGCGAACGCCGGGCCGGGCGCACCGGCCTCGCGCAGCGCGCGCCGGGTGCGGTCCTTCGAGCAGGCGGCTTCGACCGATTCCGGCGCGGGGCCGGGAAGTCCGAGCCGCTGCGCGATCCGCGCCGCGGTGGGCAGGTAGTAGTCGCACGAGGTCGTGACGCCGTCGAAGCCCAGCACGGGCTGCAGGCGCTCCAGGTGCGGCAGCAGCACGTCGAGGTCGTTGGTCTCGCAGGTGAGCACGTTGTCCGCGCCGAGCAGCGGGTGCGGCCCCGGTCCGGGCGCGGATCGCAAGTAGTGCTGCAGATCCCGGGTGACGAAGCTGAACCGGTGTCCCTCCTCGTGAATCGCCCTGGGGAGCAACGTGCTCATCGCCCCGACCCAGCTCTCCACCAACAGCAGGTGACTCACCAACGACTCCCATCCCGACGATTGCACTGCAACAGTCGGTGATGATAATCGTTTTCAAAAGGGGGATCAACCTCCATTTAGTGCGAATGGATGTGACTCGACGTGACGAAGAAAACGGCAGCCGCCGCAGCCCTGGTGCTCGCCGTTCCCCTGCTCGGCGCCGCGCCCGCGGAGGCGAAACCGCTGGCCTTCGGCCCGTGCCCGTTCGAAGGCGCCGAGTGCGCCGAACTCGCGGTACCGCTGGACGAGCGGCATCCCGAGGACGAGATCATGATCTCGATCTCACGCGTTCGGGCCACCGGCACTCCCGAGGAGTACCGAGGGGCACTGCTGGTCAACCCGGGCGGCCCGGGCGGCTCCGGCCTGGAGTACGCGGTGAGCAAGGGGGCCAAGCTCCCCGAACAGGTGCGCCGCGCCTACGACATCGTCGGCTTCGACCCGCGCGGCGTCGGCCGCAGCGCCCCGCTGGACTGCGGCGACCTCGGCGGCCTGTTCCAGCACCCCTCGCCGGAACCGGTCCCCGCCGGCCCCGACCAGGAACGCGCGCACCTCGACCGATTATCCGCCCAGGCGCGAGACTGCCTGCGGCACAACCCGAACGCGGCCGCGATGAACACCACCAGCACCGCCCGCGACATGGACCGCATCCGCGACGCCCTCGGCGAGGAGGAGCTGAACTTCCTCGGCGTCTCCTACGGCACCTACCTGGGTGCCGCCTACGCCCACGAGTTCCCCGAGAACGTGGGCCGGATGGTCCTCGACAGCGCCGTCAGCCCCGACCGCTGGCACGACTTCGACGTCCTCCAAGCCCACGCCATGCTCCACCAGCGCGATATCCTGTTCGACTGGATCGCCGCCCGCCCCGACCTGGGCCTGGGCACCACCCGCGAGGAGGTCCGCGACACCTACACCCGCGCCCGCGCGAGCCTTTCCTCCGCTGACGACGATTTCGGCGCGGGTTCTCGAAACGCCTTCGGCGCGGGTGCACGAAACGCCTTCGGCGCGGGTGCGCAAAACGCCTTCGGCGCGGGTGAGTTCGACAACCTCGTCTACAAGACCCTCTCGCGCACCGAGCGCTGGCGCCCCTTCGCCGAAGCCCTGCGCACCTACGTCGGCTCGGGCAGCACCGAAGCCCTGGAACCCGCGCTGCCCGAACCCGACCCGGAATCCCGCAACTACGAAGCCGCCCTCCGCACGGTCAAGTGCAACGACAGCGCACGCCCGACCCCGGAGGAGGTGCTGGCCGACATCCGCGCGCTCCGCGCCGCGGACCCCCACCCGATCCTCACCGGCCTGGAGGCGACCACCTGCGCCTTCTGGCCGAACCCGGCCGAACCCGCGCGGCTCGGTCACCCCGACATGCCCCCGGTGCTGCTCACCCAAGCCGACCACGACCCCACCACTCCCCTGCCGGGAGCCCGCCGAATGCAGGCGCTCCTCCCGGGCTCCCGCATGATCACAGCCCGCAACACCTACTCCCACGGAGTCGTCGCCAGCCAGAACCTCCCCTGCGTCGACGACCCCACCGCCACCTACCTCCTCACCGGCCAACTCCCCGTCCGCAACACCACCTGCCCAGGCCCAGGCCTCCCCACCTGACCCGGCTCGGTCGACCCGATTTCAATGGAACTCGGATTCCTGATTTCCATTGAAATCGGGAACGCCCGCCGTCTCCCGGGGCCGTGACCCGAATTAATTTCAGTTATTACTGAACTCATCGCGGCGGCAGACAGGTCTCATCGCTCAGCGCGCCTGATCGCGTGGTGGGGTGTCGCGGACGTCAGACTGTCGGGATGGCTCAAGCTCCGCTGCTGCTCGCGCTGGACCTGACCGGGACGTTCGCGTTCGGGCTCAACGGGGCGCTCACCGCCGTGCGCGTCGTGCGCCTGGACCTGGTCGGCGTGATCACGCTGGGCATGATGACCGCGCTCGGCGGCGGCATCCTCCGCGACATCGTGATCGGCGCGCTGCCGCCGGCGACCTTCAACGACGCGCTCTACCTCGGGGTGGCGGCGGCCGGGGCGCTGGTGGCGTTCTTCATCAGCGTCGAACTGGAGCGCTTCACCCGGCTCATCACGCTCTTCGACGCGGTCGGGCTGGGCGTGTTCTGCGTGACCGGGGCCAGCAAAGCGCTCGACTACGGGCTGGGCGGCACGCAGGCCGTGCTGCTCGGGGCGCTGACCGCCGTGGGCGGCGGGACGCTGCGCGACGTGGCGATCAAGCGCGTCCCCTCGGTCCTGACCAGCGACTTCTACGCGGTCCCCGCCCTGGTGGGCGCGGTGCTGACGGTGGTGGCGGTGCGCTGGGAGGTCTACGGCATCGCGACCGCGCTGGCCGCCGCGGCGGTGTGCTTCGCGATCCGCATGCTCGGCGTCCGCTACCGGCTGCGCGTGCCCAGCACACCCCGCCGGAAGGTCCCCGACGAGAAGCCGGCGCTCGACGCCCGGCTGTCCTGGCAGGAGGAGTTCCTCCGGAACGCGGGCCCAGGAGCCGAAGAACGGTTGCGCGAGTTCGGTTTCCAGGTCTCCGACGGCATCGGCGTGCTGGAGAACGGCGCCGGGCCCGCGGTCCTGCTCCGGGCCGCCTCCGGCGAATCCGCCGACGTGGCGTGCGTTCTCGGCGCAGCACAACTGCTGTCCGAGGACGCCGACCGCTGGCGCGGCACCCTCCTCGTGCAGCTCCACGGCGAGCCCGACGCACGTCCCGACGTCGTCCTCGCCCACCACGTACCCGACCCGACCCGCGCGGCGCTGAGCACCGGCGCCGAATCCCTCGTCACCGCCGCCCTCTCCTGGCTCTGAGCTACTCCGCTTCCGGAGGGACCTCCTCCCGCAGCAGCTGGAGGAAGGCCTCGGTCGCGGGCGAGGTTCCGGAGGTCGGCCAGAGCACCTGCACCGTGCGCGGCGGGACGCCGGTGGTGGGAACGCTGCGCACACCCGACATCCGGGCGGCGGTCGGAGCGGAGACGAGCCCGACTCCGAGCCCCCGGGCGACGAGCTGTTCCAGCAGGGCCATGCTGTCGGCCTCGAACGCGACCGCGCGGGTCACACCCGCCGCGTCGAACGCCGCGTCGTTGTGCGGGCGGATGCCCGAACCGCTCTGCATGTCGACCATGTCCTCCTCCGCCAGCTGCGCGGGGGAGAGCCGCGGCGCGTCGGCCAGCGGGTGCCCGTGCGGGACGATCGCGACCAGTTCGTCCTGGCGGAGCACGCGCCCGGCCAGCCCGCGCGGGAGCTCGCCCGGACGCGCGTCGACGAACGCGACGTGGCACGCGTGCTCGCGGACCTGCTGCAGCAGGTCTCGCACGAGTCTCGTGCGGAGGGTGATCCGCACGGCCGGATGCCGGTCTCGGTAGGTCGCCAGCACCCCGGGCAGGTCCACCGCCGTGAGCGGGGTGATCGTGCCGATCACCAGGTTGCCGCGCACCTCGCCGCCGCACGCCACGGCGTTGCCCGCGGCCCGCTCCGCGGCGGCCAGCGCCTCGCGCGCGGGACCGAGGAACGCCTCACCGGCCGGGGTGATCCGGACGCGACGGCTGGTCCGCTCGAAGAGCTTGGTGCCCAGCTCCTTCTCGAGCCGCGCGATCTGCTCGCTGAGCGCGGACTGAACGACGAAGCAGCGGTGCGCGGCCCGGGTGAAGCTGCCGGACTCGGCGACGGCGACGACGTAGGTCAGCTGGCGGAGCTCCATGACATCCATCGTGATGACCGATCGCTGCGATGACAAGAACCTGTTGGACCGATCGACGGTGGTCGGAGAGCATCGAGGTACCGGCACGACGCCGGAAACGCGAACTCCAGGAAGGCAGGGAACAGAGGTGGCCCCCTCACCGACCGAGCACACCGCTCCGCCCGCGAACGCGACCCGTCACGAAGCCCGGCGCCGGATCATCTCCGCGCGCATGAGCTGCTGGTTCGCCGGCGGGGTGCTCGGGGTGATCCTCGTCGGCCTGGTCTACCCGCAGCGCGGGTGGACCGGCGTGGGCGTGCTCTGCGCAGCGCTGGCGCTCGCGCTGTGCCTGGTGTGGCTGGGCAACAGCGGCATCGGGGCTCGACGCCCCGATCCTCGACCGCTGCCGTCGATCGCGGTCGCGCTGGTGCTGGGCGGGGGTTGGCTGGCGGTGATCGCAGCGGTGCTGCGCCTGACGCTCTGACCCGGGACTCGGCCGCGTTCTTCGGGATTGCGACGTTGTTTCGCTTCGTCGTGTTCATCCGGTGGTCGTCTGCGATCGCGAGGCTGATGCGCTGTTCCCGATCTCGATCACCAGGAGTTCCCGATGGACCTCTCTCGCAGGCAGTTCGTCCACCGCTCGCTGCTCGGTGGCATCGGAATCGCGCTCGTCGGCAACGTCGGCGCGGTCACCGCCGCGGCCCCGGCCGTCGCCGAGGGTGGCGCGATCCCCGGTTACGGGCCGCTGATCGCCGATCCCGCCGGGAAGCTCTCGTTGCCCGAGGGATTCAGCTACAAGATCGTCACCGAGGCGGGCAAGACGACGCTGGAGTCCGGTGAGCCGACCCCGCAGAAGCACGACGGCATGGCCACCTTCGTCCGTCCCGACGGCGGCAGCGTGATCGTCTACAACCACGAGATCAAGGTCAGCCACAACGCCGAGTTCCCGGTCCCCCGCGTCGAGGGGCTCACCTACGACCCGGTCGCGCCGGGCGGCTGCACCGTCGTCGAGGTCGACGCCGACGGCAACCGGGTCACCGAGTACGTCGCGCTGGCCGGCACCTCCACCAACTGCGCCGGTGGCCGCACCCCGTGGAACACGTGGCTGAGCTGCGAGGAGACCGAGGCCAAGGCCGGCGAGGACGGCCACGAGCACGACCACGGCTTCACCTTCGAGGTCGACCCCTACGACCGCGAGGCCAACCGGGACCCGAAGCCGATCAAGGCGCTCGGCCGGTTCTCCCACGAGGCCGCGGTGGTCGACCCCAACACCGGGCACCTCTACCAGACCGAGGACGCCTCCGGCCCCAACGGCCTGTTCTACCGCTTCACCCCGCCGGCCTCAGCGCTGCCGCTCGGGCCCGGCAAGCTGCGGGCGCTCGGCGACACCGACGGCGTCCTGGAGGCCATGAAGGCCGCGGACGCGTCAGGTCAGCACGTCGACGACCTGTCCCGGGCGACCGAGGTCGGCACCACCTACGCCATCACCTGGGTCGCGGTTCCGGACCGGTTGGCGGCGAAGAAGTCGATCCGCGAGCAGTTCGGCGACCGCGACATCACCCGGGGCCGCAAGCTCGAAGGCGCGTGGTGGGGCGACGGCGGTGCCTACTTCGTGTGCAGCTACGCGCGCATCGAGGACAGCCCGGGCGAGCCGCACGACGGTCAGGTGTGGTTCTTCAACCCGCGCAACCAGACCATCGAGCTCAAGCTGCGCTTCGAGTACGACCAGGACGACGCGGCCGCGTTCGACGGCCCCGACAACATCACCGTCTCCTCGCGCGGCAACGGGCTGATCCTCGCCGAGGACGGCGACGGCCAGCAGCACCTGTTCGGCGCCACGCTGGAGGGCCAGACCTACCCGCTGGCCCGCAACGAGATCAACACCGGCACCGACGTCGAGCCCGAGTTCAGCGAGTTCTGCGGCCCGGTCTACTCCCCCGACGGCAACACCCTGTTCGCCAACGTCCAGAACCCCGGCGTCCTCTACGCCATCACCGGCCCCTGGGACTCCCTCCGCGCCTGACCCAAACCCCGGATTACGGCCGTAATCAGACACCCGATTACGGCCGTATTCCGGTACCCGATTACGGCCGTATTCCCGGTTTCCGGGGTGTGCGGGGGTAGCAGTGGACAGTTTTAGCCAGAATCGCCCGGGGTTTCGGGGGTGAAACCCCGGGCGATTCTGGCTAAAACTGTCCGCTCCGCCGCGCCACCGCCCTCCGCCGCGCCACCGCGCTCCGCCGCGCTCCGCAGTCCACCGCGCTCCGCAGCCCAACGCCCTCCGCAGTTCACCGCCGTGAGCGGGGTTAGAGGCGGGTGTAGATGTCTATGTCCCGTTCGAACTCGGTGATGGCTTCGGCGGACAGGGTCGGGCGGGCGTCGGCGATGGCGCGGAGGTAGTCCTCCGTCGTCGCCGGTTCGCCGCTCTGGTGCAGGACGTCGCGTTCGAAGGCGGCCTGGGCGCCCTGGCGGGCGGCGAACTCGATGTCGGCCGGGGTGAAGAACTCCGAGCGCTCCACCAGCTGGTCCACGTCGACGTGCTCGCGGGCCGGGCCGAGGTAGCGGGACCACACCGCGCGGCGCGCGGGCGGGTCAGGCGGGCCGACCGGGATGAGGTAGTCGAACCGCCCGGGCCGCAGGAATGCCGGGTCCAGCGAGTGCACCGCGTTGGTGGCGCACACCAGCAGCCGGTGGTCGTGCTCGCGGAAGCCCGGGATGAGCTTGAGCAGCTCGTTGGTCACGCCGTGCGCCGGGCCCGCCGACGGTGACGAGCGGGTTCCGGCGATCTCCTCGACCTCGTCGATGAACAGCACCACGTCGTCGAGCTCCTCCAGCTGGGCGAAGCTCTCCCGCAGCGATGCCGCCAGCCCGTCCGGCGAGTCCGCTGCCAGCCGCGACGGGAACAGCTCGACGAACGGCCAGTGCAACCGGGACGCGACGGCCTTGGCGAAGCTCGTCTTGCCGGTGCCGGGCGGGCCGAACAGCACGATCGCCTTCGGCGGCAGGACGCCGTGCCGCTCGGCCTGCTCGCTGTGGGTGATCGGCAGGACGACGCGGCGTTCGATGATGTCCTTCTCCCGCTGCATGCCCGCCAGCTCGTCCCACCGGCCGGCGGGGATGAGGCTGCCGCCGAGGTGTTCGAGCATGTCGACGTCAGCCGGATCGAGTTCCTCCACCTTCTCGAAGTAGGTGAGGTCGGTGCGCGGGCGGTAGCCCGAGTTGGACATCGCCTTCGCACCCGAGGCGCCCTCGGGCACGAGGCTGGCGATGCGGTGCACGCCCTGGGTGCGCAACTTCTTCTCCAGCTCGCCGAGCAGGGCGCTGCCGATGCCGCGGTTGCGCCACCGCTCGTCGAGGGCGAACAGCGCCAGCCACGCGCGTTCGCCCTCGACCTTGGCCGCGGCCATGCCGACGACGTCGTCCTGCACGACCGCGACCATCGCGGGGTGCCCGGCCTGGGCCATGCCCACGACCTCGGCGGCGGAGAAGACCGGTTCCACGCCTTCCCGGCTCTGGTCCCAGATGCGAATCGCCTGGTCCAGGTCGTCGCTGTGGAAATCGCGCACCCGCCACACCGGCACGGCACACCTCCTGCGGTCTCGGTCCGGCCTCCAGTTGGCCTGGAGTACAGCACCCGACCACCGGCCGCGCCAGCACGCCGCATCGATGTACCGATAAGGGAGTCCTATCGCTGCGGCACGGGCTCCTCCTCCGGCGTCTCCGGCTCGGCCGACACCGATCGGGGTGCTGACAGCCCGTGGTCCTCGCGCAACGCCTTGTGGAAGGCGAAGCAGATGCCGACGAGGATGATCGCGAACGGCGTCCCGGTCAGCACCGAGGCCTTCTGCAGCCCGTCGAGCCCGCCGGAGACCAGCAGCACCGCCGCGACCCCGGCCAGCAGCAGGCCCCACAGCAGCCGCACCCACGTCTTGGGGTCGGGCCTGCCGCCGGTGGACAGCTCGCCGAGCACGACGGTGCCCGCGTCGGCACCGGCCACGAAGAACACCCACAGCACGAGCAGCGTGATCACCGACAGCAGCCCGGCCAGCGGGTACTGCTGGATGAACACGAACATGCCTGCCGCCGGGCTCTCGCTCACGGTCCGGGCGATGTCACCGGCCAGGCCGCTGCGGGCCAGGTGCAGCGCGGCACCGCCGAACACCGCGATCCAGATCACGCTGACCAGGCTGGGCACCAGGACGGTGGCGGCGACGAACTCGCGGATCGTGCGGCCCTTCGAGATGCGCGCCATGAACAGGCCCACGTACGGCGCCCAGGCGATCCACCAGGACCAGTAGAAGACGGTCCAGCTGCCCATCCACGAGTTGTTCGGGTCGAAGGCGTCGAGCCGGAAGCTCATCGGCACGATGTCGCCGAGGTAGTTCCCGAGCCCTTCGGTGAAGGCGTTGATCTGGGTGATGCTCGGGCCGACGACGAAGTAGAAGATCAGCAGGATCGGGGCGATGAGCATGCTGATGTTCGACAGCCACTTGATGCCGTGCTCGATCCGCGTGGTCGCCGATCCCATGAACGCGGCCGTGGTCAGCGCGAGCACGACCAGCTGCACGCCGATTCCGGTTGACATGCCGAAGGTTTCGCCGAGCCCGGCGGTCATCTGCAGGCCCGCCTGGCCCAGCGCGACGGCGATGCCGAAGACGACGGCGAGCACGGCGAGGATGTCGATGAGCTTGCCGATCGGCCCGTCGACCCGATCTCCCAGCAGCGGGCGGAAGATCGCGCTGAGCAGGCCGCGTTCACCCCTGCGGTGCGTGAAGTAGGCGACGGCCAGCCCCGCGACGGCGTAGATCGCCCACGGGTGAAGTCCCCAGTGGAAGAACGAGTACTCCATCGCCACACCGGCCGCAGCGTCGGTTTCCGGTGGCGCGAGTCCGAAGGGGACGTCCACGTAGTGCGAGAGCGGTTCGGCCAGGCCCCAGAAGATGATGGCCGGACCCATCCCGGCCTGGAACATCATGGCGAACCAGGAGAACCGGCCGAACTCCGGCTTCTCGTCGTCGGCGCCGAGCTTGATCCGGCCGTAGCCGCTGAGCGCCAGGTAGATCGCGAACACCAGCAGGATGTTCGCCGCCAGCAGGAAGAACCAGCTCATGTCCGACACGACGTGGTCGAAGAGCCGCGTCGTCACGTTTCCGAAGCCGGTGGGGTCGACCGCTCCCCACAGGACCACCAGCGCGGACACGGCGATCGACACCGCGAAGACGGCATGATTGGCCGCACCGCTGCTGTTCTGTTTCGTTGTCATGGTGAAAACCCTGTTGTGTCGAGAAATTCGGCACGAGCGAGCCGCATCGCCGCTTTCTCGTTGCGCCGCAAGCGATGTCGCATCCCGCACCCGGACGGGCAGGACCTCTTTCGTTGTGTGCTCGAAGCTGAGGCTCTCAGCTGGACGGCGCTCGATCAAACAGTTCTAGGGATTCGTCCATACTCATCCTGAAAGGGAGCGATAGAAAGCGTCTATCTGCACAGCCTGCCGGTGCCGTCGCGGCGAACCCCCGGAAAGTGGACGTGGCGCGTTCCAGCTCGACGCGGCACCCGGATCGTGGCGAAGCGCCTTCCGCTTCGCCCGATCCGTCTCAAAGTGAGACAGCCGAGCCCTGCCCGCTGCGCGTCCGCCTCCCTAGCGTCAACGGGCGGTTCCAGCGAACACCACGAAGAAGTGGAGAAACCCATGGCTGCTCAGGACAAGTCGCGCGTCGTGCTGGTCACCGGCGCCGCCCGCGGGATCGGCAAGGGCATCGCGCTGCGGCTCGCCGCCGACGGTCACGACGTCGCCGTCAACGACATCGAGGCCAACGGCGACCAGCTCAAGGCCGTCTCCGACGAGATCACCGCGATGGGCAGGCGCTCGGCGGTCGCCCTGGCCGACGTGTCCGACGCGGACGCCGTGCAGGGCATGGTCGACGGCGTGGCGAGCGAGCTCGGCAGGCTCGACGTGATGATCGCCAACGCCGGGATCGCCCACGTCAAGCCGCTCCTGGAGGTGACGCCGGAGGAGTTCGACGAGCTCATGTCGATCAACCTGCGCGGCGTGCACCTCTGCTACAACGCCGCCGCCAAGCAGATGATCAAGCAGGGCGACGGTGGCAAGATCATCGGCGCGGCCTCGATCGTCGGCTACCGGCCGTTCCCGCTGCTGGCGCACTACTCCGCGTCGAAGTGGGCGGTCCGCGGTCTGACCCAGGCCGCGGCGATGGAGTGGGCGCAGTACGGCATCACGGTCAACGCCTACTGCCCCGGCATCGTGGGAACGGCGATGTGGGACCACATCGACGAGAAGCTCGCCGAGCACGAGGGCCTGCGCAAGGGCGCGGCCATCGACAAGTACTCGGAGCTCATCCACCTCGGCCGCGTCTCGGTCCCCGAGGACGTGGCGTCGTTCGTCTCCTACCTCGCCTCGTCCGACTCGGACTACATGACCGGCCAGTCGGTCATGATCGACGGCGGAATCCAGTTCTCCTGAGGGGGACGACCCCGCCGGGCCGGTGGCTCCGGTCCGGCGGGGTCACTCCGCCGGGAGGACGGCGACCGGGCAGGGGGCTTGGTTGAGGACGGCGTGGCTGACCGAGCCGAGGAAGGCGCGGCGGACCGCTCCCCTGCCGTGGCTGCCGACGACCAGCAGGGTCGCGCCCTCGGACTCGCCGAGCAGCATCTGGGCCGGCTGTTCCGGGCCGACGACGTGGCGCACCGGCACGTCCGGGTACTGCTCGGCCCACCCGGCCATCGACTCGCTGAGGACCTCCCGCGCCCGGTCGCGGAACTCGCTGCGGTCGGCGTCCCACTCGTCGACGATGTCGAACGGGTTGAACGCCGTCTCACCCCACGAGTGCACGCCCACCAGGGGACGGCCGAGCCGCCCGGCGGTCTCGTAGGCGAAGGCGATGGCGCGCTCGCTCACGGTCGAACCGTCGACGCCGACGACCACCGGCGCGTCGGCCTTCGCGCCGGCCTCGCCGCGCACCACCACGATCGGGGCGGCGGCTCGGCGGGCGACCACCTCGGCGGCGGTCACGCCCAGGCGGTCGGTGCGCGAACCCACCAGCGGCCCGCCCAGCACGACCAGCTCGACGTCGGCGGCCAGCTCGACAAGGACCTCGGCGGCGTCGCCGATCGGCATGTCCTTGCTGATCTCCAGGTCCGGGTCGATCTTGCGGCACTCGTCCTCGAGCGCTTCGAGTTCCCGCAGCACGGCGCTGCTCAGCTTCTCCATCACGTCCTGCTCGTCGGGGATCCGCATCGGCAGCGAGTGCTGGAACGGCCGCGCCAGCACGTGCACCAGCGTCAACGGCCGCTTCCGGCTCGACGCCTCCCGCGCGGCCCAGCGCACCGCCTCCCGCGATGCCTCCGACCCGTCGAACCCCGCGAGCACCGGCAACCGACCCTCGGCCATGCGACCCACCTCCACTCGACTCCCGCCCCACCCGCGTACCCGCTCACCCCCACCCCCAACCACCACGACCGGGCGATCCCACCGGGGCCGCCCAGCCGTCCCGGACTGCCGTGCGTCACCAGGGGGCAGTTTTAGGATGCGTTTCAAAAGGAACGCGCCCAAGACGACCAAGCTTCGGTAGAGGCGACCCACTACGGGTACGTTTCGACAGGCAGGGGAAATTTCTTCTGAAATTGGCAGACCCCACAACGTGAGAAAACCCCAAGACGAAGCCAATTTCAGGAGAAATTGCCACTCCGCACGCAAGCAACCCGACCCCGCGAAGCGCTCCCGAGGAACCCCGTGGGGGTGGTGACAGTTTTCATGAAAACTGTCCGACCCCACGGGATCTCTCTGTGGAGGGGACTCCAGACCCTCGAGGTGGTTGAGCTGGTATTTTGGGGTCCCGCCTTGTGGGTGGAGTGACAGTTTTCATGAAAACTGTCCCGACCCCTCGGGGGTCGTCTTGGGAGCGCTCCGCGGGGTACTTTGGGCGCGTGCGGAGGGGCAATTTCGTCCGAAATTGGCTTCTTTTCGTGGTTTTCTTGCGTTGTGCGGTCTGCCAATTTCAAACGAAATTTCCCCTGCCTGTCGAAACGTACCCGTAGTGGGTCGCGTTTACCAAAGCTTGGGTCGTCTTGGTCGCGTTCCTTTTGAAACGTCATCGGGGTGGGGCCCGATCAGGCTGGTTCGTACTGGTGTTCCGGGCGGCCGCTGGCTCCGTAGCGGAGGGTCATGGTGGCCGTGCCCTCCTGGGTGAGGGCTGCGAGGTAGCGCTGGGCCGTGGCGCGGGAGATGCCCAGCTCGTCGGCGATCTCGGCCGCGGAGCGGGGGTGCGGGGCGTTGCGGAGGGCGTCGCGGACGAGCTGGGTCGTGAGGGTGGAGCGGCCCTTGGGGGTGGCGGGGCGGTCCCCTTCGCGGAGCAGGCGCAGGGCGCGGTCGATCTCCTCCTGGTCTACCGCGCCGCCCGTGACCGGAAGCCGGGCGTGGAAGCGGGCGTACGCCCGCAGGCGTTCCGCGAGCTGCTCGGCGGTGAACGGCTTGACCAGGTAGTTCAGGGCTCCTGCGGAGAGCGCCGCGCGGACGGTGGCCGGGTCGGTGGCGGCGGTGAGCACGATCGCGTCGGTTTCGAGCTCCGCCAGCAGGGCGACGCCGTCGGCGTCGGGCAGGTAGTTGTCCAGCAGCACCAGGTCGGGGCTGCGGGCGTCGATGAGCTCGCGGGCCTGGGCCGCGGTGTGGGCGATGCCCAGCACGCGGAATCCCGGGACCTGCTCGGTGAACTCGGCGTGCACCTGGGCCACGCGGAAGTCGTCGTCCACCACGACCACACCGATCACGCTCGTGCCTCCTCGCTCGCGGGGTTTTCGAGGGCTCGCGGCAGCTTCGCCACGAACGACGAGTCCGGGCCGGTCACCCACACGTCGCCGCCCAGACCTCGTGCCGCCTGGCGGCTCAGGGCCAGGCCGAGGCCGTTGCCGTCGGGTTTGGAGGAGACCGCTTCGGCGAAGATCTCCTCGCGCCGATCCTCGGCGACGCCGTCGCCGGTGTCCACAACGGACACGTGCAGCGTCGTGCCGTCGGCCAGCAGGTCCACCTCGACGCGCGCGGGCCGCGTCGCGCCCACCCGGGCGGCGTCGATGGCGTTGTCGACGAGGTTGCCCACCACCGTGATCACCTCCACCGGGGCGGCCAGCGCCGTCGGAACCCAGCTGGTCCCGGCGAGTTCCAGCGCCACGTCCTTCTCGGCCGCCACCGACTTCTTCGCCGACAGGAACGCCACCAGGTACGGGTCGCGGACGGCGTCGCTCGCCGGACCGAGCCCGGTGATCTCGCCGCGGGTCAGCGCCTGCACGTAGTCGACGGCCTCCTGCTGGCGTCCGGTCTGCAGCAGCCCGGAGAGGGTGTGCAGGCGGTTGGTGAACTCGTGGCGCTGCGCGCGCAGCGTGTCCGCGGTGCTGCGGACCTTGTCCAGCTCGCGGTTCAGCGACTCCAGATCGGTGCGGTCGCGCAGGGTCAGCACGCTGCCCAGCGCCACCTCGCCCCTGGTCACCGGCCGGTGGCCGACGACCAGGACGCGCTCGCCGGTGAGGGTGATGAGGTTGTCGACCTGCCCGCCTTCGAGCAGCAGCTCCCGCAGCCGGGGCGGCAGGTCCAGGTCGGCGACCGGTGCGCCGACCTCCAGCGGGACGCCGAGCAGCCGCTCAGCCTCCCGGTTGCGGACCGACACCAGCCCCGCGGCGTCGACGGCGAGCACGCCCTCGCCGATGCCGTAGAGCACGGCCTCGCGCTGGCGCACCAGCTCGGCGAGCTCCTGCGGTTCCAGGCCCAGCGTGCGGCGTTTGAGCATCCGCGTCAGCCACGCCGCCCCGGCGAAGCCGACGAACAGCGCTCCCCCGGTGAACGCCGCGGTCGTGCCGATCAGCCGCAGCAGCGCGGTGGTGATGTCCTCGGCGTCGAACCCGATGCTGACCTGCCCGATCACGGCACCGTCGGGGCCGCGCAGCGGGACCTTGCCGCGGGCGGAGTAGCCGAGCGTGCCGCGCTGGACGGCCACGACCTCCTTGCCCGCCAACACCTCTCGCGGATCGGTGCTGACGCGCTCGCCGATCTCGGCGGGGTTCGGGTGCGACAGGCGGATCCCGGTGCGGTCGGTGATGACGACGAACAGCGCGCCGGAGGACGCGCGGGCCCGCTCCGCCTGCGCGCGCACCGCCGGTTGATCGCCGCGCGCGACCTGGTCGGCCAGGTCGGTGTCGGTGGCGATCACGCGGGCGGCGGTCAGCGCGCGCTGCGAGTACTGCTCGACGAGGTGTCGATCGAGCAGGGACGCGACGAGCACGAACCCGATCGCGGTGACCAGCGTGATCAAGCCGACCTGCAGCACCAGGGCCTGCCGCGCGAACCGCATCGGGCGGTGGGGCATGCCCCGACGATACGTGGTGAGCAGAACGCGCAGAACGCCGCGAACGCGGGATACGCGGACAACATCGACAACTCTCGTCTCGATGACCGAGGTCACCTACGGTTCCCCGGAACGCAACGCCGCTGCAATGAGGACCACTGCCGGTCCACGGGAGGAGGACGCGTTGATCGCGCTGCTCGGCTTAGGCATGGTGACCGTTTTCCTCTACCTGGTGATGAGCAAACGGCTGTCCCCGATGGTCTCGCTCATCGCCGTTCCGGCGGTGTTCGCGCTGGTCGGAGGCTTCGCGCCGGACCTCGGCGACATGATCACCGACGGCATCACCTCGGTCGCGCCGACGGCGGCGATGCTGCTGTTCGCCATCCTCTACTTCGGGATCATGATCGACGCCGGGTTGTTCGACCCGATCGCGCGCGGCGTGGTCCGGCTCACCCGCAACGACCCGCTGCGGTTGATCGTCGGCACGGTCGCGCTGGTGGCACTGGTGTCGCTGGACGGCGACGGCACGACCACGTTCATGATCACGGTCTCGGCGCTGCTGCCGATCTACCGCAGGCTGGGCGTGAGCCCGGTGGTCATGACCGGTCTGGCGTGCCTGACCAACGCGATCCTCAACGTCGTGCCCTGGGGCGGTCCCGCCGCGCGGGCCGCCAGCGCGCTGCGGCTGGATCCGCAGCAGCTGTTCGTGCCGATGATCCCGGCGCTGCTCGCCGGCCTGGCCACCGTGTTCGTCCTCGCCTACGTGCTGGGCCAGCGCGAGCGCATCCGGCTGCGGACCGCCGCTCCCGCGCTGGTCGGAGCCGGTGGCTCCGACGACGTCGCACCCACCTCCTACAGCGGGTCGGCCGACTTCGACGTGCTGGCTCCCGACCGGGAGTCGTTGCGCCCCAAGCTGTACTGGTTCAACGCCGGGCTCACGATCGCGCTGCTGACCGCGCTCATCATCGGCGTGCTGCCGATCTCGGTGCTGTTCATGATCGGCTGCGCGCTGGCGCTGATCGTCAACTACCCGCGGCTGGAGCAGCAGCGCGACCGGATCGCCTCGCACGCCGACAGCGTCGTGGCGGTGGTCGCGATGGTCTTCGCCGCCGCGGTGTTCACCGGCGTGCTCTCTGGCACCGGGATGATCGAGCAGATGGCGCAGTACCTGCTCACGGCGATGCCGGACGCGCTGTTCCCGTTCTTCAGCGTGATCGTGGCGGTGCTGAGCGTCCCGTTCACCTTCTTCATGAGCAACGACGCGTTCTACTTCGGCGTGATGCCGATCCTCGCCGAGGCCGGTGCGCAGCACGGCATCAGCGCGATGGAGATCGCCCGCGCCTCGCTGCTCGGCCAGCCGATCCACATGCTCAGCCCGCTGGTGCCGGCGATGTACGTGCTGATCGGGCTGGCGAAGGTCGACCTCGGCGATCACCACCGGTTCGCGATCAAGTGGGCGCTGCTGGTGTGCGCGGTGGTCATCGGCTCCGGCCTGGCGCTGGGCCTGATCTCGATCCACTGACCACTAGCAGTAGTCACTCCGCGACGCGTTCTTAGGTCTAACGAGTGACACCTTGAAAGGCCAACTACCTTCCGTTACCTTCGTGGGGACATCACGGTTCGGTCACGGCCGTGTCCCCGATCGGAAGGCGCGGTGCTCGATGACCAGCCCAGCGAGGACCGCGACGCAGTCCACCGCCGTCACCGCCACCGACGGGGTGCGGCTGCACGTGGAGGTCGAGGGTGATCTGGACTCCCCGGTGACCGTGGTGCTCTGCCACGGCTACCTGGCCGACGGCGCCATGTGGCTGTTCCAGCGCTCCTCGCTGGCCCGTCGCGCCCGCGTGGTCTGCTACGACCAGCGCGGGCACGGCCGCTCCGAGCTCGGCGACCTCGACCGGCTCACCCTCGACCAGCTCGGCGACGACCTCGCCGCCGTGCTCGACCAGGCCGCCCCGACCGGCCCGGTCGTGCTGGTGGGGCACTCGATGGGCGGCATGGGGATCATGGCCTTCGCCGAGCGCCACCCCGAGCTCTTCGCCGACCGCGTCATCGGCGCCGGACTGGTGACCACGGCTGCCGCGCCGGTCAACGGCCGGGCCGTGCTGCCACCCCAGGCGGCGAACCTCGTGCTGGCCGCCATCGACCGGCTGCGCCTCACGCGGGTGTCCTGCCAGGCGATGCGGCGGACCGCGCTGATGGTGGCGCGCAGCTTCGCCTTCGCCTCCCGGGTGCCGCCGGCGCTGGTCGACTTCGTGCTCCAGCTGACCCGGTCGAACCCGGTGCACGCGCTGATCGCGCTGGTCCCGCAGTTCCTGACCCTCGACCGGCGCGCGGCCCTGCCGTCCTTCGCCGGGGTCGAGACGCTGGTCATCGGCGCCGAGCAGGACCGGACCATCCCGCCCGAGCGGAGCAGCGCGATCGCCGACGCGGTCCCGGGATCGCGGCTCGCGATGATCCCGCGCTCCGGCCACATGGTGACCCTGGAGCACCCGGAGCTCGTCGACGAGCTCCTGCACGGCCTCGTCTCGCGGGCCGCCGCCCGCTGAGGACGGGACTTCCCGAAGATCGACCCACCCGCTAGTCTCACTGTTACTAGCGAGCGGGAGGCAGTCTTGTCGCAGTACGCACCGACCGGCGTCGTGGTCCGCGAAGGAGACCGGGTGCTGTGCCACCTGTGCGGTGAGTGGTTCCGGTCCATCCCGGCCCACCTGTCCGCGCACGGCTGGACCCACCTCGCCTACCGCGAGGCGTTCGGGCTGGAGCGCAACCAGTCGCTGGAGGGCGACGGCACCCGTCAGCGGCGCGCGGTGGCGATGCGGACCCGGCGCCTGCGGGACCCGCACGTGCGCGCGGGATGCGAGCAGGGCGAGGTCTGGCTGCGCAGCGGCGAGCTCACCAAGGCCGCCGCCCGCGCCTCGCGCGGGCGCAGGCAACCCGAGCAGCGGCGCGCCAAGACGCTGCGCACGCTGGCCGCGATCTCCCCGGCCGCGCGAGCCGAGGGAACCCGGCGGCAGAAGCTCGCCAAGCTCCGCGAGACCGCCCAGAACGCCGCCACCGCACTGGGTTTCGCCGACATCGGCGCGCTGGTGCGCGATCGCGTCGCCACCGGGAACAGCCTGGCTGCCATCAGCCGGGAAGCGGGACTGCACAAGGACTGGCTGTGCCGCCACCTGTCCAACGTGGACCCAGAAGCGGCACGCGAGATCGACGGGATCGCCGCGCGGCGCCGGTTCGACGCGCCGTGGCTGCCCCGGATCGGCGAGTGGGGCTTCACCGACGTCGCCGCCTACCTGCACGACCGGCACGTGCTGCAGCGCCGGTCGATCCGGGCGATCGCCCACGAGGTCGGGTTCGGCCGCGGTGCCGTCGAGACGGCGCTGGCGCGCCACGGCATCACCAAGACCGCGCACGCCACCAACCGGCAGCGCTGCGCCGAGCGCGCGGCCCGGGTGGCCGCCGAGTTCGGCTTCGCCGCCATCACCGACTACCTCGACGACCGGCGCGCCGCCGGGATGACGTGGCGCGAGATCGCCGCCGAGTGCGGTCAGCCGCCCTCGTGGGTCCGCCGCCGCGCCGGGCTGCCCTGAGGTCCCGGACCGCACTGAGACCCGGGGCCGCCCTGGGTCTCCAGCTCGGCGACGAACCGCAGCGCGGCGTCGGCGCTGGTGTAGCGCCAGGTCATGAGCACTTCGGTGAAGCCGTCGCCGTCCGCGCGCTCCTGGTCGAGGGCGGTGACGATCGGCTCCAGCACCTCCCGCTGCCGCCGCAGCAGCACCTCGTGGCCGAGTTGGCGGCGCTGCAGCAGCGCCAGCTTCATCAGCAGCGTCGAGCGGATCTCGCGCACGTGCTCGACCGGCCGGTGCAGCCACTCCTCCACCGCGTCGCGGCCGGAGTCGGTCAGCGCGAACACCGTCCTGGACGGACCGCGATCGGACTCCACACCGGACGGTGCGATGAGCTCGGCCTTGGCCAGCCGGTCCAGCGCCCGGTAGATCATCGGTTTCGGGACGTGCCAGACGCGGCCCAGCTCGCCCTGCCGCGCGGTCAGCCCGGCGAGGGCGAAGCCGTGCCGGGACTCCTCCCGCAGCAGGGCGAGCACGGTCCACTCGGGCAGCGCCAAATCCACCCCGCCAGGCTAGGGCAGATCAACGCCGCCGGGCTAGACGGCCTCGGTGAGCTCCTGGAAGAACAGGCGGACCTGGTCCGGCTCGGTGAAGTTGCCGAGGTCGGCGGTGCCGGCCTGCCCTTCCGGGGACTGCAGCGCCGCCATCGCGTCGTCCTTGCTGGCCCAGTCCAGCGTGGCGACCACGAAGTGCGGCGGCGCGCTGCCGTCGGGCATCTCGCACACGCCCCACTCGTAGGACTGGAGCCGGGGCATCTTGCTCGCCAGCACCGCGTGCACGTCGCGGTAGTGCCGCAGGAACGCGTCGGGATCCGCGGGGTGGTCGTAGATCACGGTGAGTCGGTACATCGCCTCTCCTCCGTCGCCAATCGTCCGGCCGCCGACGAGCATGCCCTACCGAACACCGCGCATCGCGGCGCGGAACGCCGAGACCAGGTCGTCGATCAGCGCCGCCCCGCTGGGCGTGGCGCCGAGCGTCCAGGCGAATCCGTGCAGCATCCCGGCGTACCGCTTCGCGGTGACCGGTACCCCGGCGGAGCGCAGCTCGTCGGCGTAGGCCTCGCCCTCGTCGCGCAGCGGGTCGAACTCGGCGGTGGCCACGAACGCCGGTGGCAGTCCGGCGAGGTCGTCGGCGCGGGCCGGGCACGCGCACGGGTCCTTGCCCAGGTCCTGGGCTCCCAGGTAGTGGGCCCAGAACCACTGCATCGACCCCTTGGTGAGCAGGTAGCCCTCGCCGTTCTCGATGTAGGAGTCGGTGGTGAAGTCGAAGTCGGTGACCGGGTAGATGAGCAGCTGCGCGGCCAGGTCCGGGCCCTGCCGGTCGCGGGCGGCGAGGGCCACCGCGGCGGCGAGGTTGCCGCCCGCGCTGTCCCCGGCGGTCGCGACCCGGCGCGGGTCGCCGCCGAGCTCGGCGGCGTGCGCGGCGACCCAGGCAGTGGCCGCGTAGCAGTCGTCGAAGGCCGCCGGGTAGACGTGCTCGGGCGCCAGCCGGTAGTCGACGGAGACGACGACGGCACCGCTGCGGTTGGCGATCTGGCGGACCGGCCGGTCGCAGATCTCGATGTCGCCGACCACCCACCCGCCACCGTGGAAGTACACGATCACCGGTGCGGGGCCTTCGCCTCCCGGTGTGTAGATCCGCACCGGGATCGACCCGGCGGGACCCGGGATCGTGCGGTCCTCGGTGGCGATGTCCTCGGGTGGTCCTTGCAGGTCGATGAACCCGTTCGTGGCGGCGCGCGCCTGCGGGACGGTCATGTGCTCGAACGGCGGCATTCCGGCCTCGCCGAGCGCGGCCAGCAGCTGCTGGGCTTCGGGATGCGGTGGCATGGTGGCTCCTCAGGAGGCCTCGGCGGCCAGTTCGTCGAAGGTGGCGCGGGCGACCCCGGCGAACCCGCCGCCGGTCGTGCGGCCCGCCGAGCCGGTGGTGAACCCGTCGTAGCCGCGCGCGGCGACCCGGTCGCAGATGACGCGGTAGACGTCGAGCCCGCCCACGTACGGGTAGAGGCTGCGCGGTTTGCCGGGGATGTTGGCCCCGACCCACCACGAGTTCGCCCGCGGCAGCAACGTCGTCGCGGTGACCTCGTCGTGGTGGTCGACCCAGTCCCGCTCGGCCTCCGGCAGGGGCTCGATCAGGTCCGCTCCCCGCTCGCGCAGGTGCCGCAGGCAGTCGGTGATCCAGTCCACGTGCTGCTCGATGGCCACCGGCATGTTCGTCAGCACCGACGGGCTCTGCGGACCGGTGATCATGAACAGGTTCGGGAACCCCGAGGTCGTGACGCCGAGGTAGCTGGTGGGTCCCTTCGCCCACTTCTCCCGCAGGTCGAGGCCGTCGCGACCGCGGATGCCGATCTTGAACAGGGTGCCGGTCATCGCGTCGAAACCGGTGGCGTAGACCAGGGTGTCGACCTCGTACTCCCCGTCGGCGGTGCGCACGCCGCGCTCGGTGATCTCCTGGATCGGCGCGTCGCGCACGTTCACCAGGGTCACGTTGTCCCGGTTGAAGGTGTCGTAGTAGCCGTTCTCCAGCGGTGGCCGCTTGGTGAAGAACGGGTGATCGCGGGGGCTGAGCAGTTCGGCCACCTCCGGGTCGCGCACGCGTTCGCGGATGCGCGCGCGCAGGAACTCGGCGGCGGTCTCGTTGGCGTCCTCGTCCACCAGCAGGTCGTTGAACGTGGTGCCGAGCCGGAAACCGCCTCGCTGCCACGCTTCTTCGTAGATCTGCCGCCGTTCGTCGTCGGACACCGACAGAGCCGTGCGCTCCGGCGTGCGGTACGGGAAGCCGAAACCGGTTTCGCGCGTGGTCTGCCAGATCTCCCGGTAGTTGTCCTTGATCGCGCGGCCGTCCTCCTCGGTCATCGGCCGGTTCCCGCCCGCGATGTCGTAGTTCGGCGTGCGCTGCAGGACGTAGACGTGCTCGGCCTCCTGCGCGATCTCCGGGATGGCCTGCACGCCGGTCGCGCCGGTGCCGATGACCGCCACCCTCTTGCCGGTGAAGTCCACGCCCTCGTGCGGCCACAGCCCGGTGTGGTACCAGTCGCCGCGGAAGGAGTCCCGCCCGGGGAACTCGGGCAGGTTCGTCGTCGACAGGCATCCGACGGCGGTGATGAGGTAGGTGGCCGTCGCGCGCTCACCGGCGTCGGTGCGCACCGACCAGCGGCCGGAGGTCTCGTCGTACTCGGCGGCCACGACGCGGGTGCCGAACCGGATGTCGCGGTAGAGGTCGAACCGCTCGGCGACGTGCTGGAGGTAGCCGAGGATCTCGGGTTGCCCGGCGAATCGCTCGGTCCAGGTCCACTCCTCCAGCAGTTCTTCGGAAAGCCGGTCGGAGAAGCTGTAGAAGTAGCTCTCGGAGTCGCAGCGGGCGCCGGGATAGCGGTTCCAGTACCAGGTTCCGCCGACGTCATCGGCCGCCTCGAAGACCCTCGCGGTGAGCCCCAGGGTGTCGCGCAGCCGGTGGAGCATGTACAGGCCGGAGAAACCGGCCCCGATGACGACGGCGTCGAAGTCGTTGTCGGACGGGCGCACAACCTCCCACCTCCTCGTGGAAAGTCACTGTTCTGTCCTGAACGTGCGGTTCTCGACGCTACGAGGTCATCGCGGGTTCAACTATCCGATTAACGCGGGCGATCACCGGTTTCGCGCAGAACCGTCCGCGCGCAGCGTCCGGGACGGGGCGACGCCGTACTTGCGCTGGTAGGCGGCCGCGAACCGGCCCAGGTGGGTGAACCCCCAGCGGCAGGCGACGTCGGTGACCGTGGTCGTCTCCGGTGAGGCCTGGCTCAGGCAGCGGTGGGCGCCGACGAGCCGCACGTCGCGGAGGTAGGCCATCGGCGAAACCCCGACGTGCGCGCGGAACCCTTCCTGCAGCGAGCGCACGCTCACCCCGACAGCCTCGGCGACGTCGGTGACCGACAGCGGCTCACCGGCCCGAGCCTCGATGATCTCCACTGCCCGCCGCACGGTGCTCGGCCCCGGGTGCGGATGCGGTTCGGCCAGCGCGGCGGAGTGGTCGTGGCGCGCGCCCAGCAGCAGCCCGGTGATCAGGATGCGCTCCAGGTGGCCTGCGGTGCGCGGGTCCAGCAGGACGCTGCGCGAGCGGTCGATCTCCGCGACGGCCAGTCGCACGGCCGAGAACCAGCTCTGCACCGCCGATTCCGCGAGATCCATGCCGAGGTCGAAGCGGATCGGCCCGGTGATCGGACGCCCCAGCAGCCGCGCGAGCTCGTCGTCGAGGGCGGCGCGGGTGATGTTGACGGCCAGCTGCGTGCACCCGAGCGTCCACTGCCCGACGTAGCGGGCCCCGGGCACCATCACCGCCGGGCGTCGCGGGCCGGCGATGATGGTGTCGCGACCGTCGCTGATCTTCATCGCGCCGGTGACCGGGATGTTGATCTGGTACGTGTCGCTCATGTCGGCGACGGTGATCCGCACCGGCGGCCCGTAGCGGACGTAACCGATGGTCACGTCCTGGATTCCGACGGCGTTGACCAGCGCGTCCAGCGCACCGGCCCGGCCGGACAGCTCCAGCCGGTGCGGGGCGAACAGCCGCTCCCCCAGCTCCTGCACCTCGTCGAGGTCCCGACTGCGCAGGACGGGGTGGTCCCGCAGCGGCTCCGCACCTGCCCCGGTCAGCACCATCCCCGGCCTCCTCGTCAGCGACGCCTACGAGGATCAGCCGACCCGACGAACCGTGTCAACGCCCCGAACGGGACGAAACCGGAGGACGTCGTTCCTGATCAGAGGGGGTTCTTGGTGCGGGCGTTCCAAGCCGAGAAGCCTGCGGCTTCGGCGTCGGCGGCGGAGCGGAACCAGACGCCGGCCTTGGTGCGCTCGTAGTAGGGGGACTGCATCGTGTGGTACCGCTTGGAGCGGGTGTTGCCCTTGACGCGGTAGTCGCCGCGCGGGGACCGGCCGTTGGGCTTGGCCTTCACAGAGCCCGGGTACGGTCCCGAATCCTGTTCTTCCGCAACGGTTTCGGACTCCCTGACCTGCTGGGTCGGGATGGCGGGCTCCACGACGTAGGCGGCACCGAGGTCGGCGAAGCCGACTCCGGCGAGCTCGCCGCCGGACTGGTCCGAGCCGTCGTTCCCGGAGACCAGGACCGTCACCTCCAGGTCGTCGGACGAGGTGAACGCCGGGGTCTCGTCGGTGCGCGGCGCGGCGCTGGGCCGCTCGGGTGCGGGCGGGGACTGCGAAGCGGGCAGGGATTTGGGGCGTTCCGCCGCGGGCGCCTGCTCGATGGCCTCGGGTTCGCGGACCGCCGAGAAGACCAGGTGCCCGTCCTGGCGCAACGGCCGGGACAGCAGCATCGAACCGGCCATCGACCCGGTCGCGAAGCACAGCAGGAGCAGCACGAAGGTCCAGGCGACGGGCATCGCCCCGCCGATCGGGGCGACGACGGCGAACGCGGCGGCGGCCACCAGGGCCGCTACCGCCCAGACGATCCACTGGCGCAGGCAGGCGGTGGGAGCGCGGTGTCTTGACTTCGGCACGAAACCCTCCTGGGTCTCCTCGAGTGACAAGATCGGCTGCGCAACGTTCTAACCAGACCAGTCGCGCTCAGCCACCGGAGATCACCCGTTCGGGGACTTCACAGGGATGGTTCACCCTCTCGTGCCATGAACATGAACACGCTTCAGCGCGGAGCGGGGGCCACGGTGCCGCTGACGTTGAGCTGCTGGACGCAGCGGGCCTCCGTCGGGCCGTAGGGCGGGGTGCCCGGGCGGGCGCAGCGCACCGTCGCCTCGATCGCGGCCTCGCTCGGGACCTTGATCGGCGTCACCCAGTGGTAGTCCTGGTTGCGGAAGGTCTCCAGCGCGATGGTGGTGATCGTCCGGCCGTCGAACTCGATGGTGAGCAGCCCCTCGTCGCCCTGGTAGTTGGCCAGCACCAGGTCCGTGACGTAGAAGTCCTGGCCCTCCGGAACCGCGTAGGAGCGCGCCCCCGCGCCGCCGGGCCGGGTGTTGACCTCGATGGTGGCCGAGTGCTGCTGACCGGTGGCCGCCGGGTTCGCGGGCGGAGGCGGTTCGCCACCACCGGGTTCGCCGGGTGGCGGTTCCTCGGCCGGTGGCTGCGGCGGGGCGAGCTCGCCGTCGGCCACCATCTGCTCGGTCTGGCGCCGCGCGGCCTCCTGCGCGGCGCTCGTCAGCTCGGGCAGCACCAGCGCGTACCAGAGCAGCAGCAGCGCCAGCAGCAGCCCGAGCAGGGCCAGCAGCCATCGCGGCAGCAGCGGGAGCTGGACGAGCTCGCCGTCGAGCTCCTCCGCCTCCGCTTCCTCGGTGCTGCCGGACGCGGTGACGTGGAAGGGTTTCGACGCGGGTTTCCCGAACCAGATGAGCCCTCCGGCGCGCACCCGAAGGCGGACCTCGGTGCGGTCGCCGGGGTTCAGCGCGAGCCGCTCGGAGTCGAAGGAGAACGCCAGCTCCTCGGCCGGATCGGTGGCCGCGAGCGGAACCGCGATGGGGGTGTTGCCCTGGTCGTGCACCGACACCACGAACCGGCCGCTGCGCCACGCGCGCCGCCGCTGCGGGGTGAGCGCGCCGCGGAACCGGTGGAACGGGGCGATGACGACGGTCGTCTCCGGCACGGCCACCAGGTCGGGCTGCTCGACCGGCACGACCCGCACGGCCAGCGGGACCTCCCCGGCCGGCACCTCGGAGGACTGCGGCGGGCGCAGGACGAGCGTGACGGTGCCCTGCTCGCCCGGGTAGACCGGGAGGCGTTCGGGGATCACCGCGGTCCAGTCCGCGCATTCGCCGACGACTTCGAACTCGTACGCCTCGACGATGTCGGTGTTGTTGCGCACGGTGAAAATCGCTGTTGCCTCACCGCCGGGCGCGACTTCCACCCGCTCGCCGTCGAATTCGGCTTGAGTCGTCACGGGAGGAGAAACTAGGCGCCGCGCGGCCGCGCGAGTCAGAGCGGCGAGGGCAGCGCGGAGGCAGCGGGAGTGCCCCCGACGGGCATCGAGTTCTGCCCGACGCTGCTCGTGGAATATGCCGAAAACGTCCGGAACATCGCTCGCATGAGCGGAAAACCGGCCTGTCATGGCCCATTCCACAGTTTCCTTCCCCGAATGGCCGTCCCGCGGCGCTCGGAATTGGCGTAACACTGGAACGGGGGCAGGTTCTTAGGGAGGAGAGCCGATGACGAGAGTTCCGGTCGCGATATGCGCGGCCGACCCCATCCTGGAGAGCGGTGTCAGCCACCAGCTGCGCCCGCGCCCCGAGGTGGAGGTGCTCAGACCCGGCGAGGAGGACCGCGCGGAGGTGGCGCTGGTCGTGGTCGACCGGTTGGACGAGGAATCCGAGCAGCTGCTGCGCAGGTTGCAGCGCACGTCGACGGTCAGAACCGGGCTCATCATCGGCGAGTTCGGCCAGGACGCGCTGCAGACCAGCATCGAGTGCGGGGTGGCGGCGGTCCTGCGCCGCCGCGACGCCGACGCCGACCGGCTGGTGGGGCTGGTGACCGCGCTGATCCGCGGCGAGGGGGTGCTGCCCGGGGACATGCTCGGCAGGCTGCTGGATCACGTGGGCCGGTTGCAGCGCGGGGTTCCGAGCGCGTCCGGCGCGACGCTGTCGACGTTGTCGGCTCGCGAGGGCGAGGTGCTGCGCCTGATCTCCGACGGGTTCGACACCCGGGAGATCGCGACCAAGATGTCCTACTCCGAGCGGACCGTGAAGAACATCCTGCAGGAGGTCACCACCCGTCTGCAGCTGCGCAACCGCGCCCACGCCGTCGGCTTCGCGATGCGGCAGGGCTTGATCTAGCTCGCTTGCCCGAAAGTGCCTCCGCTCTTCCCGCCGCGGTGCCTCGCGGTTCCTGGGCACCGGGGCGGGAACCGGTGAAGCTGCGGGGAGGCGTCGAGCGGGCGGAGGGTGATCGTGGTCGGCAACGTGCCCGGTTTCCGACGTGGGAGGACCCGCTGGGGGATCGTCCTGCTCGGTGTGATTCTGCTGCTGTGCGGGCTGATCGGCGCCCCGACCGCCCCGGCACCGGCGGCCCCGGCTGAGGGGGCTGAGGTGGAGGCGAGCCGCATCTCCTACGCCGGGACCGCGCACCGCAGCTTGGGCATCGCCGCGCCGGGGCTGTCCGACCAGGTGCCGACGTCGCCGCTGTTCGACGAGCCGAGGCAGCACTTCGACCAGGACGTCTCGTCCCGCGACGGGCTGCTGGTGTTCACCAGCCTCCGCGACGAGAGGACCCCGCAGGTCTACCTGCGGGACACCGACGGCACCGTCCGGCGGCTGACCCGGGGGATGGACGCGGCCAACCCCGAGCTGTCCCCGGATCTGCGGTGGGTGGCGTTCGATTCGGCCGGGTCGGACGGCGAGCGCGACCTCTGGCTGGCGCGCACCGACGGCAGCGGTGCGCACCGGATCGCCGACACCGCGAACAACGAGACGCACCCGACGTTCTCGCCGGACGGGACGCGGATCGCCTTCGCCTGCGACGCGGGCGGCCGCTGGCAGATCTACGACCAGCCCGCCTCCGGCGGTGCGCTGCGCCGGTTGACCGACGAACCCTCGGGCTCGGCCGGGGAACCGTCGTGGAACCCGGTCGACGCGAACCGCATCGCCTACACCCACTACGACGCCGACTCCCCGGACGACAACGCCGCGCACCAGGTGCGCGTCCTCGAATCCGGTTCCGAGCAGCCGCTGTTCGCCGACGACCCGGGCTGGCAGACCCGCCAACCGCGGTGGCTCCCGGACGGCAGGCGGCTGCTGTTCCTCAGCCCCACCTACCCGGCCGCCGAGCCGCAGCCGAACAGCGTCGGCGATCAGGTGTTCCGGGTCGACGCCACGGGAGCGCCGGTGTCGGCGACCGCTCAGCGCCTGCTCTCGGAGGACCGCCTGGTCGACTCGCCGACCTGGTTCACCGGCGGCGGGATCGGGCGCCTGGTGGTGGCGCGCACGACCGGGTCGTCGCGGAACGTGGTGCGGTTGCAGGACATCCGCTCCGACGGGGTCGATCCGCGCGATCTGGGCGTGGACGTGATGACCGAGGACCCGAACGCGTTCCAGGACTCCAGCCTGCTGTTCACGCCGACCGAGGGCTTCGACCCGTGGACGGAGCGGCAGGCCTACTCCCCCGACGGCAGCCGGATCGCGATCAGCCGGTTCGAGGACGTCGGCGGGCAACGCGTCCAGCGGATCTGGCTGGTCGACGCCGACGGCTCCAACCCCAGGCGGCTGCCCATCGCCGACCGGCAGGCCGACGACTGGGAGTCCGACGTCGCGTGGTCGCCGGACGGCGAGTCGCTCGCGGTGGCCCGCAGGTCGCCGGGCGCGCTCACCCCGGCCGACGAGCGCGGCCGCAGCCGCATCGTCGTCGTGGACGTCGACTCCGGCGAGGTGACCAAGCGGCTGGGCAACCCGGATCCGTCGCTGGACGACACCCAGCCCGCGTGGTCGCCGGACGGCACGCGGTTCTCGTTCAGCCGCGGCCGGGTCTCCGACGTGCCGGACGAGCAGCGGCGCAACCACATCTGGATCGCCCGCGCCGGTGATCTGGGCGGCCAGCAGGACCTCAGCGAGACGATCTGCCGGTGCGAGGTGGTGGACGACAGCCCGGTGTTCGCGCCGGACGGGCGCAGCATCGTGTTCAACCGCGAGCGCGCCGGGCTGTACCGGATCTACCTGGACGGCAACCGGTGCGAGGTGCTGCTGCCCCGGAACCAGGCCAGCTGCGTGGATATACCCGACCAGCCGGAGGGTTCCGGGACCTACCAGCCGCGCGACGCGACCTGGTCGCCGGACGGCGAGCGGCTCGTCCTGTCCCGGCGGCTGAGCAGCGACAACAACGCGCCGGAGCACCTGTCGATCCTCGATCCCGCCACGCGCGAGGTGACCTCGCTCAGCGACCGGCTGCCGGGACGGCAGAAGGAGCCGAGCTGGCGGGCGACGGTGGACCTGTCGATGACCGCGCCGGAGTCGGCGGAGCAGATCCAGGTGGACAAGTCGGTGACGGTCACGGGCGTGGTGCGCAACAACGGCCCGGCGACCTCGCCGGGCACGACGGCGACGCTGGACGTGCCGTCGGGCGTGAAGCTGACACGACTGCGCACCGAGCAGGGATCGTGCGAGGGCGCGCGGTGTTCCCTCGGCGTGCTGGAACCCGGGCGGTCGGTGCGCGTCACGGCCGAGCTGGTCGGCGACGACCCCGGCGATCACCCGCTGACCTGGACCGCGACGGGCTCGGTGCGCGACAGCCGGCCCGGCGACAACACCTCCCGCACGGTGGTGCCGGTGCGCCCGGAACCTCCACCGCTGCAGGCCAACCCGGCTGTCGGACTGACGAGCGCACCCGATCCGTCCTATGTGGGCGGTGGAACCGAGGTGGTCTTCGCGGTCCGCAACACCGGCGAGGCGCGGGCGACCGGGCTGGAGCTGGACATGGCGCTGCCTCCGGGTGTCCCCGTGCGGAGCGCACCGCCGGACTGCTCCGGAACCCGGTGCCCACTGCCCGATCTGGAGCCCGGTGGAGTCGTCGAGCGGCGGGTGGTGCTGGCGCCCAACGCGGCCCTGGAGGCCGAGATCGGGGCTGCGGTGCGCACCGGCGGGTCGGACTCCGATCCCGGCGACAATCGCGCGACCAGGCCTTACCGCGTGCTGCAGCCCCGGATCGTCTCGGTGCCGGAGGTCGGTGAACCCGGTTTCGTGACCTCGGTGCGCGGGTTCGACTTCCCGCCCGGCACGCCGGTGCGTCTGGAGTGGTCGCCGGGGATCACGGCCTCGGCGGC
Organism: Saccharopolyspora ipomoeae; assembly: GCF_029952525.1. Taxonomy (GTDB): domain Bacteria; phylum Actinomycetota; class Actinomycetes; order Mycobacteriales; family Pseudonocardiaceae; genus Saccharopolyspora; species Saccharopolyspora ipomoeae. The sequence continues at coordinate 17,032 of NZ_JASAOF010000023.1, read as the reverse complement.
ACCGACCCTGCCGGGCCCGGACGGGCGGTTCGCGGCGCAGCTGCTGATCCTGCCGAAGGACGAGACCGGTCCGCGCACCATCACCGCCTCGGGTGCCGGGTTCAGCCCGGTGACCGCGCGATTCCTGGTGGTCGATCCGGCGATCGCGCCGCCCGGGATGGTGGGCCGGCGGTGATCCACGAGGTCGACGAGGCGCTGCGGCTGCTGCTGGCCGAGCACGACCTGCCGGGGTCGGGCGTGGAGCTGGGTTTCGAGGCCCCGACCACGGACTGGGCGGCCAAGCGCAACGCGCCGACGATCAGCGTGTTCCTCTACGACATCCGGGAGGAGCCGGGACTGCGGCAGGGCGGGCGGTTCGAGCGGCGCGACGAGGCGGGCGCGGTGACGGGCTGGCAGGAGCCCCCGCACTGGTTCCACCTCGCCTACCTGGTGACGGTGTGGACGAACCGCCCGCAGGACGAGCACCGGCTGCTCGCGGAGGTGCTGCGCTGCCTCGTCCGCCACGACTCCCTGGCGCAGCGTTGGCTGACCGGCACGCTGGCCGAGCTCGGGTTGACGGTGGCCTTCGAGGCCGGCGGGTCGATGGCGGAGGGGCGTTCGGCGGCCGATGTGTGGTCGGCGCTGGGCGGGCAGCTCAAGCCGTCGATCAACCTGCGGGTCACGGCTCCGCTGTCCGGGGACCTGATCCCGGCCGGTCCGCCGGTCACCGAGGGCGTGGTGCTGCGCTCCGACGACGAGGCCCGGCGCCTGCGCTACGACGGGTCCACCGCCGAGGGCGAGGCGTTCGCCCCGGCCCGCCCGCGCCCGGAACCGAAACGTCGACGCCGAGGACCGGTCTCGTGACGGCCGCCGACCTGCACCACCTGTGGGCGCGCTTGGGCCGGGTCGAGCAGCGGGTCCGCACGGCGGTGGACGCCCGGCGAGCCACCGATCCGCAGCCGGACGACCCGCACCGCGGTCTCTACCTGACCCCGGAGCAGGTCGAGCGCATCCTGGCGACGCCCGCGACCTCCTGGTCCGGCGACGGCCTGGCCTCGGCCGATCCCGGTCCGAGGTTGCAGGGGTTGAGCGAGGGCTTCGGGCTCACCGAGCTCGACGTGGAGCTCCTGCTGGTGGCGCTGGCACCGGACGTCGACGTCCGCTTCGAACCGCTCTACGGCTACCTCAACGACGACGTGACTCGCCGCCGGGCGACGACCGGGCTCGCGCTGGAGCTCTGCGGGATGCCGTCGGCGGGAGACGGCCGGTTCCGGTTCACCTCCCGCGCTCCGCTGGTGAGGGGCGGGCTGCTGGAGGTGCTGGAGCCCGAGCGCCCGGCGTTGTCGCGCACGCTGCGGGTGCCCGACCGCGTGGTGGCGCACCTGCTCGGCCACGACGAACCCGACATCGGACGCCTGGTGCAGGGCGGCCCACCGGGCGAGCTCGCCAAGCGGATCGGCGCGGCCCTGGACTCCGGGGTGCGGCTGGTGCACCTGCACGGTGCGGAGGGGGCCGCGCGAGTCGCGCTGGATGCCCTTTCGGTCAGCGGCAGGGCAGCGCTCGTCATCGACGTCGTCGACCTCTCCCCGGATTCCGTTCCGGTGCTCGTCCGGGAAGCGGCGCTGAGCCGGGCCGGGATCGTGCTGGGACCGCTGGAGAAGCTCGGCCCGGAACGCGCTCGCCTGCTGCGGGATCTCGTGCGCACCTCGGAGCACGTCCCGCTGCTGCTGCACGGAGGCGGGAGCTGGGACCCGGCCTGGTCCCAGCGGGCCCCGGTGTCGATCCGCGTCGCGCCGCCGAACTCCGAGGAGCGCGCGCAGGAGTGGCGGCGAGCCCTGGCGGCCGTCTCGGCCGAAGTTGCCGAGGACACGCTGGCCGAGGCCGTCGGCGGCTACCAGCTCGACACCGAAGCGATCGGCCGCGCCGCATCGGTGGCGGTGCAGCTCGCCGCGTTCGACTCCCGCCCGGTCGGCACCGACGACCTGCGCGCGGGCGCCCGAGTCCAGAACGGCGCGGGCCTGGACCGGCTCGCCCGGCACATCACCCCGACCGTGACCTGGGACGACCTGGTGCTGCCCGAGCCGACGCAGCGCCAGCTCACCGAACTCGCGATGCGCGCCCGGCACCGCGACCGGGTCCTCGGCGACTGGCGGATGCGCCCCGGCGGCAGCCGAGGCCGCGGCGTCCTCGCCCTGTTCGCGGGAGAGTCGGGCACGGGCAAGACGATGTCGGCGGAGGTCGTGGCGACCGACCTCGGGATGGACCTCTACGTGGTGGATCTGTCCACAGTGGTCGACAAGTACGTGGGCGAGACGGAGAAGAACCTCGAACGCATCTTCACCGAAGCCGCCGGCGTCAACGGAGTCCTCCTCTTCGACGAGGCCGACGCCCTCTTCGGCAAGCGCTCCGCCGTCCAGGACGCCCACGACCGCTACGCCAACGTCGAATCCGCCTACCTGCTCCAACGCATGGAAACCTTCGACGGCATCGCCATCCTCACCACCAACCTCCGCGCCAACCTCGACGAAGCCTTCACCCGCCGCCTCGACGTGATCGCCGACTTCCCCATGCCCGACCACGAACAACGCCGAGCCCTCTGGGACCGCTGCCTCGGCCGGGACCTCCCGCGAGCCGAAGACCTCGACCTCGACTTCTGCGCGACCTTCGAACTCTCCGGCGGCTCAATCCGCTCCTGCACCATCACAGCCGCCTACCTGGCAGCGGAGGCGGGAAAGCCAGTCGGTGGAGAAGAGCTGATCACGGCAATTCGCCAGGAATACGGAAAACTGGGCCGCCTGATCTTGGACTCCGAGTTCCGGACATGAGCGCCAATTCCCAGAAGGGAGACAATCGTGTTCTCACATGAGAAATCAAACGAGACGGCCACGGGACGCATCCCGTCGCGCACGACGGTGACATCGGTGAGCGTCAGCGCCAACACGACCTCGCCGGCCGGACTGGTGGCGCTGCAACGCACGATCGGCAATGCCGCCGTTGCCCGAATGCTCAATGACCAAAAGCCCATCCAACGATCAGCGGTGCACGACGTGCTTCGTCAACCGGGCAAGCCGCTGGAGGCCTCGACTCGAGCCGACATGGAAACCAGGCTCGGCGCGGATTTCTCCGATGTCCGACTGCACACCGACCCATCGGCGCAACGGTCGGCCACCGAGATCGGAGCCCGCGCGTACACCTCCGGCAACCACGTGGTGATCGGCCCCAGCGGGGCTGACGCGCACACGCTCGCCCACGAGCTGACGCACGTCATCCAACAACGCCGAGGAGCTGTGGACGGAACCGACAACGGTGCCGGCCTGCGGATCAGCGACCCCGGGGACCGGTTCGAGCGCGAAGCCGAGGAGAACGCGTCCAAGGCGTTGTCGGCGGACTCTCCGATACGTCCGGATCGCACGGCCTCCGCCGACCGCACGAGCGGCGACCAGCACGTCCAACGCATGATCATGCAACGGGACGACAACGGTGAGGATCTGCTCGAACCGATGCCACCGGAGCAGGTCCCGAGCCTGCCGCAGGTCCGAGATCTCCCCTCCGACCGAATCGAGCGGTTGCAGGCCTTGGCCACGTCGGCGGACGACGTCTTCACCATCGAGGAAGCGTTGGAGCAATCGCGGAACACCGTGGTCGGGGCGATCAGCGGCCCACATCCCAACGAGGGCGATTTCTTGGCCAACGTCCAAGACTGGCGAAAGCAAGGGTTCTCCGCCTACGACCCATCGATGATGGAGAAGCCCCTGCGCAACCGGCTTGAAAAGCGGGGTGTTCCCGCGAACGCCAGTGTCCTCCGGCAAGCGTCGATCACCGAGTTCGGAACGCGCGTACCGCACACCGACGTCCTGGTCCCCCACCCTGGCCCGTGGGTTTTCCAAGCCGAACCGAACGATCTCGCCAGCTGTTTGGAGAAGGTGCTGGGAACCGACAGCCACGCCTACGTACTCACCGACAGCGAGCCCACAGCTTCGTACGCGGACACGCTCGAAAAGCGGATCACAGCGATCAACGAAGCCAACGCAGGCGTGGACGGGTACCAGCGATTGACCGTGACCGTCGAGGTACTGCCGATCGGCAACTACGGCTCGACCCGACTCGGCGCCAATGCCGAGGGGCAAGTCGGCGCCATCTTCAAAACCAACCACCCTGGAGAATATCGCCTGATCAAGGTCAGCCGGAACTGACCGCCGAGTCACGCAGATCCCCGACCTGGGAGCACGTTCTGCCGGGAACTACTGGAGCGGGATGTCGAGGCCGTGCTCTTCGGTGGGTCGGGGGCCGTGGATGCGGCGGTCGGCCTCGGTGATGGGGACGTCGTTGATGCTCGCTTCGCGGCGTCGCATGAGGCCGTGCTCGTCGAACTCCCACAGCTCGTTGCCGTAGCTGCGCCACCACTGGCCATCCCGGTCGTGGCACTCGTACTGGAAGCGGACGGCGATCCGGTTCTCGTGGAAGCTCCAGAGGCTCTTGCGCAGCGCGTAGTCCAGTTCGCGCTCCCACTTCCGCGTCAGGAACGCGATGATCTCCTCGCGGCCGGTGAGGAACGCGTCCCGGTTCCGCCACGTCGAGTCCGGCGTGTAGGCCAAGGCCACCCGCTGCGGGTCTCGGGTGTTCCACGCGTCCTCCGCGGCCTGGACCTTCTGCACCGCCGTCTCCTCGGTGAACGGCGGGTACGGCGGACGACCTTCCGGCATGGCTACCTCCCCACGTTGAGAACGTGCGCTTTCTACCAGAGAACACCTTGAGTCGCAGTCGGCCCACCAACGCGCCCCCGGCCCGCTCGACCGGAGCTGAAAGGCACGGTGGTGTGTTCGGGGAGGCAGTGGTGTTGCCCTCGTTGGGGGGCTGGTGGACATGTTCGCGGGGGTGGCGGGGCGCGAGGGTCGGGTGTGGCCGTGCCTTGAGCTGAAGGAGCGAACATGCCGTCGTACCTGTCTCCTGGCGTCTACGTCGAGGAGGTCCAGAACGGGTCCAGGCCCATCGAGGGGGTCGGGACCGCTGTGGCCGCCTTCGTCGGGTTCGCGTCGCAGGGACCGGTGCACGAACCGACGCTGGTGACGAACTGGAGCCAGTTCACCCGGACCTTCGGGGGTTTCGGCGACGGCTACCTCGCGCACTCGGTGTACGGGTACTTCGCCAACGGGGGTGGTTCCGCCTACGTCGTGCGGATCGGCGGGCCGTCCGCGCCCGCCTCGCCCGCCGCGGCGAAGCCCGTGGAGCTCGGGGGCCTGCGGGTGTCGGCGCTGCCCGGGGCCGGGGCGGGTCTCACCGTGGAGGTCGCCGACGCCGAGGGCGAGAACCCGCCGGAGGACCGGTTCCGGCTGGTGGTCAGCCAGGACGGGAAGGTCTCCGAGACCTTCGACGTGTCCGCCAAGAAGAACGTCAAGAGCTACGTGGTCACGCAGGTGCGCGAGCGTTCGCGGCTCATCGAGATCACCGAGGCCACCTCCGGGTCGCTGACCAGGCCCGAAAACCAGACGGTGCCGGTCGCCGCGCCACCCAGCGCACCCGCACCGGCCGCCGTGGACGCGCAGGAGTACGTCGGCGACCTCACCGCGCGGACCGGGTTCGGCGGGCTGGAGACCATCGACGAGATCACGATGGTGTGCGTCCCCGACCTGATGAGCGCGCACCAGCGCGGGTTGATCGACGCCGAGGGCGTGAAAACCGTGCAGCTGGCGGCGATCTCGCACTGCGAGCAGATGGGCGACCGGGTCGCGCTGCTCGACCCACCGCCGGGGCTCAACGCGCAGCAGGTGCGGGCGTGGCGGATGGACGAGGCCGGCTACGACTCGAAGTACGCGACGCTGTACTACCCGTGGATCAAGGTGTTCGACCCGTCCAGCGGGCGCAACACGATGGTGCCGCCGAGCGGTCACGTCGCCGGGGTGTGGGCGCGCAGCGACACCGAGCGCGGCGTGCACAAGGCGCCCGCCAACGAGGTCATCCGCGGGGCCGTGGACCTGGAGACGAACCTGAGCAAGGGCGAGCAGGACCTGCTCAACCCGGTCGGCGTGAACTGCGTGCGCTCCTTCGCCGGGCGCGGCATCCGGATCTGGGGAGCGCGGACGCTGTCCTCCGACCCGGCGTGGCGCTACCTCAACGTGCGGCGGCTGTTCAACTACCTGGAGGAGTCGATCCTGGTCGGCACCCAGTGGGTGGTGTTCGAGCCCAACGACGACCGGTTGTGGTCGAGCATCCGCCGCAACATCGGCGCGTTCCTGCACCAGTCGTGGCGCGACGGGGCGCTGTTCGGGCGCACCGCCGACGAGGCGTTCTTCATCAAGTGCGACCGGGAGAACAACCCGCAGGAATCCATCGACCTCGGCCAGGTGGTGTGCGAGATCGGGGTGGCACCCGTGAAACCCGCCGAGTTCGTGGTCTTCCGGCTCTCGCAGTTCTCCGACAGCACCAGCCTGGTCAGCGAGTAAGGGAGACGACATGGCACAGGGCGACACCCTCTCCACGCACCGGTTCGGCGTGGAACTCGGCAGCGTCACGGTGGAATCGGTCAAGGAAGTCTCCGGTCTCACCGTCGAGCAGGACGTGATCGAGACCCAGCAGGTGACCCCCACCGGCGAGCGCATCAACAAGAAGCAGCCCGGCGGGCAGAAGGGCGGCGAGGTCACCATCACCCGCGGCCTCGACAAGAGCACCGAGTTCACCGCCTGGATTAAGAAGACGCTGCTCGACGGCGACGTGGAGGGCGCGCGGGAGAACCTCACCATCGAGATCCAGGACTCGATGGGCGAATCGGTCCGCCGCATGCAGCTCTACGACTGCTGGGTCAGCAAGTGGGAGGGCCCGTCGTTCAGCGCGGGCGAGTCCAACCCGGCCACCGAGCAGGTCACCATCGTGTTCGAGCGGATCGAAGTCGAATGAGACGACGCATCACCTCGCTTAGCGACCTCGACGAGGTCGCGGGCAACCGCGCTCCCGAAGCACCGGAGACGTCGACCGGGCACGAGGAGTTCGAGTTCGAGCTGCCCCGGGGTTACGTGCACGGCGACGGGACGGTGCACCGGCACGGCCGGATGCGGCTGGCCACCGCCAAGGACGAGCTTCGGCCGCAGGTCGACGTGCGGGTCAAGGAGAACCCTGCCTACCTCAGCGTCGTGCTGCTGGCGCAGGTCATCACGAGGCTCGGCGAGATCACCGACGTGCACGCGGGCGTCGTGGAGAACATGTACGCCACCGACGTGGCGTTCCTGCAGGACTTCTACCGGCGGATCAACAGCGAGGGCCACACCCGCGCCGGGGTCACCTGCCCGTCGTGCGCGGCCGCGTTCGAGGTCGACCTGGCAGGTGGTCGCCTGGGGGAATCGTGACGTACGCGCCGGAGCGGCTGCACGCGGAGGTCGCGTACGTCGCCTACCACTTCCACTGGACGCGCGAGGAGATCCTCGATCTCGATCACCACGAGCGCCGCCGGTGGGTGCGCGAGATCGCGCAGATCAACACGCGGATGAACGAGGGGGGATGAGCCGGTGGGCCTGCTCGACCTGTTCCGCCGACGACGCCCTGCCGGGAGCTCCTCGCCCGTTGCGGTTCCCGCGTGGGACGGCGGTTGGCGGCGCGCCGGCGGCGACCCCGGGGTGCTCCAGCGCTCCGGGATCGGGGTGGTCGAGAGCGGGTTCCGCGACTCGGTCGCGTCGTACCGGGAGCACGGGGTGATGACCGGGATGGGGCATCTCGTCGACCCGGCCGCCCCGTCCGGGCTGGTGCACGGGCTGTTGCGCCCGACCGCCGGGTTTCCGGTGCAGCGGTCATCGGGGGTTGAGCTGCCGGTGCGGACCGTGCAGCGGCAGGCGGATCCGGCCATGCGTACCGGTCGGGTTCCCGTCGCGACTCAGGTTCGAGCCAACGAGCCGTCGGGATCGGTCGCCGACTCGCCAGATCCGGATGGTTCGGCGGACGCCGTTGAGGGTCCGACGAAACCGTTTGATGGCCCGACGAAACCGGCTGGTGGTTCGCCGAAAACGGCCGCTGCGCGGTCGATTGGCGCGGTGGAAAGCCATTCCTCGCCGACTACCTCGCCCAGCGTTCCCCTGGTTCAACCGCGCCGACCATCACCGCCGCTGACGATCGCTCGCCGCGCTCGGACCCTCCCGCCGCGCCCGGTGCCCGCGATCCGGCCGACCCCTCCACCCGAGGCCGCGACGGCTCCGCCACCCGCGAATGCCGCCCAGCAGTCTTCGACCGGCACAACCCAACGCCGCTTCGCGCCGAGCAGCTTCCCCGGCGAACCTCTCCTGAGCCTGCCACCCACCGCGGCCGTGGTCCCCACGACCGACCCCGAACCCGACACCCGTTCCGAGCCACCCGCGTCGAACACCCGCTCCGCACCCGAACCCAAAGCAGCTCACGAGGACGTGACCACTCCACCGGTCCTCGACCGAACCCCCTCACCCCACGACAACGCGACACCCGCTCCGGAACGGACCAACGACCCACCGACGATCCAACGCACCCGGAGAACTCCCGACCCGCACTCCTCACCACCTCCCGGAAACCGCCCACGCCCGGGAATCGGACCCCCACTACCCCACCTCCCCCGCTCAGCACGGCCTCTCCCCGACTCCACCCCCACCTCACCCCCGTTGGGTGAGGGAAGTTTTCATGAAAACCTCCCCACCACCTCCACCGAACGAGGTGACAGTTTTCATGAAAACCTCCCTCCCCCACGAGACCACCTAACCGTGGAACAAACTCATGAAAACTTCCCCGTCACGAGCAACGACCGAGTTCAGGGGCGTTCTCCCGGGGACGTTCCCCCGTCGCGTTCTCGACGGGGTGGGGGACGTTTTCATGAAAACTTCGTCGTTCCAGGTGACGGACGTGGGGACAGTTTTCATGAAAACCTCCCTCCCTCGGGAGGTGAGTTCGTTCAGCGGCGAACGTTGTCCGGTCCTGATCCCTCTCATTCAGGACTTCCTGTGGAGCGCGTCGAGGAGAGCTCCGGGGATCGGGTGGGGGTCGTTGAGGGCGCTGCGTCGGAGGTCGGGCCGGTTGTTCCGGGCGGGGTTGCGGGTGAGGTGGGAGTGATCGAGTCCACGCGGGGTGCCGTTCCGTCGGATGAGGATGCATCTGGGACAGTCGGATCGTTGATCGCGGATTCTCCCTCTGTGCAGCGGATTCCGATGGATGTTGCGAGTGGAGATGGCGGTGTTGGGCCTTCGGGTGAGGCGAGTGCGCCTTCCGATCCGCTTCCGGTGAACGCATCGGCGACAGCACGCGCATCAGCGGACTCGCAGAGCGGAGCCACAGAACCTACCGTTGATATTCTCTCGCTCTCGGGAACTTCCACCGACTCTGACCCGGATCTGACTGTCCAGCGGCGCCTCTCGCCGCGACCTCGTTCGCCGATTCCCCCGAAGTCCGACTCACCGACCCGGGCTCAGGTCCGGCCAGTGGTCTCCGCGCGGCCGCTGATCGTCCGCACCGGGCGAGGCTTCGAAACCGCTCCCCGAACCCCCGAATCAGGCTCTCCCCCAAGGACTTCGCCGGTCCGGTGGAACCCGCCGGGTCCGACGATCCAACGCGCCCCGACGACTCGGCCGCACCCCACGACGCCACCGACGGGCACCACCGAGCTCGTCGCGCCCACGGCCCGACCGGCCCCGACGACCGGCTCCCCCGGCACCAGCCCTCCCCCGGCCCAACGCACCCCCACCCCGCCGACGTCGATCCCCGGTGTCCCGGCCGGAGTGCCGGTCACCGTCGTCCAGCGCGAGGCGAAGAAAACCGATCCAGAACCCGTCCCGCAGCAGGAACCCGCCCGCCAGCAGGAGGACACCGAGGAGCTCGCGCGCAGGCTCGTCGAGCCGGTGAGCCGGTTGCTGCGGGCCGAGCTCCGGCACGGCCGGGAGCGCCTCGGACGCCTGAACGATCGCCGCAGGTGAGGGAAGGAGTACGTCGATGTCGCAGAACATCTTCGCGTCCAGCGTGTTCTTCCAGCTGAAGATCGCCGGTGACGACCTGGGCCCGTTCCACACCTGCTCCGGCCTGGGCGCCCAGGTGGAGGTGGAGCAGTTCACCGAGGGCGGCAACAACGGGTTCACCTGGCAGCTGCCCACCCGCATCACCTGGTCGAACATCACGCTGACCAGGCCGGTCACCTCCGACACCACCAAGATCTCCCGCTGGATCTCGCGGATCATCCAGCGGGCCGACCGCAAGGACGGCGAGATCGTCGCGCTCAAACCCGACCGCACTCCCCTGGCCCGCTGGCAGGTGCTCGGCATCGTCCCGGTCAGCTGGCAGGGGCCGTCGTTCGACCCGGCCACCGCGCAGGCCGCGGTGGAGACGCTGGAGATCGCCCACGAGGGCCTGCGGGCGGGGTGAGGGACGATGGCACGCAAGAACCTGGCCCGCGCCAAGTTGCTGATCATGGAGCCGCCCGCGAAGGTCGGCGCCGGGGCCGGTGCGCGGCTCAAGGAGGTCCGGTTCCAGTTCAACCCGAACCGGCTGAGCCTGACGAAGAGCACCGAGTGGCGCCGCAAACCCGCGCGGATGGCCGACGAGTCCGCCACGCCCGAGTTCGTCGGCAGCGGCCCGCGCTCGCTGTCGCTGGAGGTCTTCCTCGACGCCACCGACAAGCACGACGGTTCGGTGGAGAAGAAGGTCGAGGACCTGATGCTGGCCTGCGTGCCCACGCCGAAGAGCCTGGCGGCGAAGAAACCGGCGAGCCCGTGGGTGCGGTTCGAGTGGGGCACCGCCAAGACGACCTCGTTCGACGGCGTGCTGTCGAGCTTCTCCGTGGAGTACTCGCTGTTCGACGTCGACGGCACGCCGCTGCGCGCGACGTGCTCGCTGAGCATCGAGGAGGCCGGTGCCGACACGCCCGGCCAGAACCCCACGTCGGGCTCGGAGAACGCCAGGCGCACGCACCGGGTGGTGGCCGGGGACAGCTTGGCGCACCTCGCGTGGCAGGAGTACGGCGACGCGACCGCGTGGCGGCTGATCGCCGAGGCCAACGACATCGACGATCCCATGATCCTGGCACCGGGCGCGGAACTGCTGGTGCCCGCGCTCGACGACGAGAGGGAGCCTGACTGATGGGCAACGACTCCTCCGGCCGGTCGGTGGCCGCCGATCCCGTCGTGGGCATCCCGGCGGCGCTGCCCGCTGCCTGGCAGCAGCAGCTGACCAGCTGCGTCGTGGACGAGAACGTCGCGTTGCCCGACGCCGCGACGCTGGTGTTCCGGGACCCGAACCACGAGCTGCTGACCGCCACCGGGATCGGCATCGGCTCGGAGCTGACGGTGAAGGTGACGACCACCGCGAGCGCGGCGGCCGAGGAGCTCTTCGCCGGCGAGGTCACGGCGCTGGAGCTGGACTCGGACGGGACCGGGTCTTTCACGGTCGTGCGGGCGATGAGCAGGGCGCACCGGCTGATGCGGGGCCGGAAGGTCAAGGCGTTCCGGAACATGACGGCGGAGCGGATCGTGCGCGAGGTCGCCACCGGGGCGAAGTTGAAGCCGGGTCGGATCAAGGCCAAGCCGATCACCTACACCCAGTTGTCGCAGGCCAACGTCTCGGACTGGGAGTTCCTGCAGAACCTCGCCCAGGAGCACGGCGTCGCGGTGCGCGTCGACGGCGACGGCCGCCTCGACTTCGCCGAGCTCACCCCCGCATCGAAGGCGCCGTCCCCGTCGACCCCGGCGAACAAGAGCCCGTTCGTGCTGGAGTACGGGCGCAACCTGATGGCGCTGCGGGCGGTGCTGACCGCCGCCGACCAGGTCGACGCCGTCGAGGTCCGGGGCTGGAACGTCGACACCAAGAAGCCCCTCGTCGCCCGGGACACCTCCGCCACCAGCGAGGTCGTGCGACCGGGCCTGACGGCGGCGAAGACGAGCTCGAAGTTCGGCAAGCCCGAGCTGCTGGTCACCGACATGCCCTACGGCACGCAGGCCGAGGCGCGGACGACCGCCAAGGCCCTGGCGGCGTCGATGCGCGCAGGGCTCGGGGAGGTCGAGGCCGTCGCCGAGGGCAACCCGAAGCTGCGGGCGGGCGTGCCGGTGGCGCTGGGCAACGTCGGCGAGGACTTCGCGGGCAAGTACACCGCGACCGCCGTGCACCACGTCCTCGAACCCGGCCAGGGTTACCGGACGACGGTGCTGGTCAGCGCCTCGCCGGACCGGTCGCTGGTCGGGCTGGTCGCCGGCGCCGGTGCGCCCGACCGGGGTCCGCGCATCCCGGGCGTGGCCACCGGGATCGTCACCGACATCAAGGAACCCGGGAAGTCCGAGCGCGGCTGGGTGAAGCTGAAGTTCCCGTGGCTGTCCGACGACTACGTCACCGACTGGGTCCGCACGGTGCAGCTCGGCGGGAACGGCGGTGGCGGGGTGTTCAGCCCGGACGTCGACGACGAGGTGCTGGTCGGCTTCGAGCAGGGCAGCCTCGACCACCCCTACGTGATCGGCGGGCTCTACAACGGGGTCGACTCGCCGTCGGAGCACGACGGGCCGCTCGTCGACCGCACCAGCGGCAAGGTCAACCGGCGTTCCCTGGTGTCCCGCAAGGGACATCGGCTGGAGCTCATCGACTCCACGACCCGGTCGCCGGGCGTGCACGTGGCCAGCGGGAACAAGCGGCTCGACATCAGGATGGACGAGCAGGCGCAGACCGTCGACATCACCGTCCGCGCCCCGGGCGGGCGGCGGGTGCTGACCTCGATGTCGTTGTCCCCCACCGGGATCGAGTTGGACGCGGGCACCGGGGACATCACCCTGTCCGGCCGGTCGATCTCCCTCGACGCCACGACATCGGTGTCGATCAAGGGCCGGACGAGCGTGGACATCGACGGCGGCGCGACCGCGGCGCTGCACGCCCCGACGGTTCGCATCAACTAGACGAGGAGTTCCGCGATGCCCCCAGCCGCTCGCATCGGCGACCCCACCAGCCACGGCGGCACCGTCGGCCCGCCGCGCGTCAACGCGCGAGCGGTCGCCGGCGTGTTCATCGGCGGGAAACCCGCTGCGGTGGTGGGGAGTCAGCACGTGTGCCCGGTCCCGCCGCACGCCGTGATCAGCGGCGGCAACGTGATCACGCCCAGCCCGCCGGGCACCTCGGTGGTGCTCATCGGCGGCCTGCCCGCGGCCTGCGTCGGTGACAAGACCACCTGCGGGGCCCAGGTCGCGATGGGGGTGCTGAACGTGCTGATCGGGGGTCCGCTGTGAGCGATCGGTTCATCGGCCGCGGTTGGGGTTTCCCGCTGCGGGTGGGCCCGACGGGCGGGATCGGCATGGTCGAGCGGGAGCGGGAGATCGAGGAGGCGATCCGGCTGGTGCTGGGCACCGCGCCGGGTGAGCGCCCGATGCGCCCGGAGTTCGGCTGCGGCATCCACGACCACGTCTTCGCCCCCGGTGACGGCGCGACGGCCGGCCGCATCGCCCACGAGGTGCGGGTGGCGCTGCGTCGGTGGGAACCGCGGATCGAGGTCGCCGACGTGGTCATCGCCTTCGACGCCGTCGACGACGGGGTGCTCTACATCGACGTGCACTACGCGGTGCGGGCCACCAACGATCGCCGCAACCTCGTCTTCCCCTTCTACACGATCCCGCGCAGCGACGGAGACGCCGAGTGATGGCACTGCCCACGCCGAACCTGGACGACCGCCGGTTCCAGCAGCTGGTCGACGAGGCCAAGCGCTTCGTGCAGCAGCGCGCGCCGGAGTGGACCGATCACAACGTCTCCGATCCGGGCGTGACGCTCATCGAGACGTTCGCGCAGATGGTGGACCAGCTGGTCTACCGGCTCAACCGGGTGCCGGAGAAGAACCACCTCGCGTTCCTGGACCTGCTGGGCGTGCGGCTGTTCCCGCCCGCGGCGGCGCGCGCGGACGTGACGTTCTGGTTGTCGGCGGCGCAGGCGGAGACGGTGCTGCTGCCGCGCGGCACGGAGGTGGCCACCGCGCGGTCGGAGTCGGGCGACGCGGTCGTGTTCGGCACGACCGAGGAGCTGCCGATCGTGCCGTGCGAGCTGAAGTCGCTGGTGACGATCTCGGCGTCCGGTGAGCAGGCGAACCGGACGAAGGACCTGGACGTGGCCAAGGACGTGCCCTGCTTCCAGCCGGAACCGGCCGTGGGCGACGCGATGCTGTTCGGGTTGTCCGAGGCGGTGCCGCGCTGCGTGGTGGCGGTGCGGCTGGACAGCCAGGTCGAGGGCATCGGCGTCGACCCGCGGCAGCCGCCGCTGGTGTGGGAGTCGTGGGACGGGATGCGCTGGAGCGAGTGCGCGGTGTTCGGCGACGCCACCGGCGGTCTCAACCGGCCCGGTGAGGTGCTGCTGCACGTGCCCGCCGGGCACAGCACGTCGGTGGTGGCCGGGGTGCAGGCGGGCTGGTTGCGCTGCCGGGTCGTGGCCCCGGCCGAGGATCAGCCGTTCTACTCGGAGTCGCCGACGGTGCGGGTGGCCGAGGCGTTCACGGTCGGCGGCATCACGCCCGTGGAGCACGCGGAGACGATCATCGACGCACCGCTGGGCGTGTCGGCGGGCGTGCCGGGTCAGCGGTTCCGGCTGGACCGGGCTCCGGTGCTCACCGACGGGGAGCCGGTGGTGGTGCAGGTGTCGGCCGGTGCGGGCTGGCAGGACTGGCGCGTGGTGGAGCACTTCGGCGAGTCGGGACCCGCTGACCTGCACGTCACGCTGGACGCCACGACCGGGGAGTTCGGGTTCCCGCCCGCGGTCCGCGCTGCCGACGGCTCGTTGACGTCGTTCGGCGCGGTGCCGCCGAAGGGCGCGCACATCCGGGTGCCGTCCTACCGCACCGGCGGTGGCCGGGCGGGCAACGTGGCACGCGGGGCGATCTCGGTTCTGCGCAGCTCGGTGCCCTACGTCTCCGGTGTCGAGAACCGCGAGGCCGCCACCGGCGGTGTCGACGGCGAGACGGTGGAGGAGGCGAAAGTCCGCGCGCCGCACCAGATCCGGGTGCAGGAGCGGGCGGTGACCGCCGACGACCACGAGCGGATCGCGCGGCAGGCGGCCCCGTCGGCGGCGCGCGTCCGCTGCCTGCCCGCCGGGCAGGAGCCGGGTTCGGCGCGGGTGCTGGTGGTGCCGGACGCGACCCCGGACTCGGGCGAGCAGCTGCGGTTCGAGCAGCTCGTGCCCTCCGAGCAGCTGCTGGCCACGATCGCCGCCCGCCTCGACGAGCGCAGGCTGCTGGGCACCCGGCTGGTCGTGGAACCGCCCTTCTACCAGGGCATCACGGTGGTGGCGCGGATCCGCTCGGCGGATCAGGACCTCAACCGGGTGCGACGCGACTGCCTTGCCGCGCTGCACCGCTACCTCAACCCGCTGCGCGGCGGGATCGACGGCGCGGGCTGGCCGTTCGGGCGCCCGGTGCAGCTGGGTGAGGTGTTCGGGGTGCTGCAGCGCGTCGAGGGGGCGGAGCTGGTCGACGAGGTGCGGTTGTTCCCGGCCGATCCGATCACCGGGCAGCGCGGTTCCCCGGTGGAGCGGGTGGAGCTGGCCGAGCACGCGCTGGTGTTCTCGCACCAGCACCAGGTCATGGTGCAGCCGGTGTCCGGGAGCGCGGGATGAGGCGCGCGATCCCCGGTCTGCCCAGCCGCCACCCGCTGGGCGAGATGCTGCCCGCGATGTACGCCGACGACGATCTGGCGCAGCGCTTCACCGCGGGCCTGGACACCGTCCTGGCACCTGTTCTGTCCACATTGGACAATCTGGCGCACTACTTCGATCCTCGTGTGACGCCGGAGGATTTCGCGTCGTGGCTGGCCGGGTGGGTCGCCGTGGAACTCGACCCGCGGTGGCCGCTGGAGCTGCGGCGCGCGGTGCTGCTGCGGGCCGTGGAGCTGCACCGGCAGCGCGGCACCGCGCACGGCCTGATCGACCTGCTGCGGTTGTGCGCCGGTGTGCGAGCGCGGGTGCTCGACGGCCCGGGCGCGGCGTCGTCGACCAGACCGGGCACCCCGCTTCCCGGCAGCGCGGTCACCGGCGTGGTGGTGCAGGTGTGGCCGGACCGGTCGGAGGTGGATCGGCAGCGGGTGGCAGCGCTGGTCGACTCCGTCCTGCCGGTGCACCTGACCTGCACCGTCGAGGTGCTCACCGGTCCACCCGAGCGAAGGGGGTAGCGCGATGCGCTCCTGTCCGACGTGCGGCGCGCAGGTCGCCCGCGACGACGACTTCTGCGGCACGTGCGGCACCTACCTGGGCTGGGAGGCCGACACCGGGCAGGCTCCTCCCCCGCCGTCGGAGGCCCCGACCCGCCGGATCCCGGTCGCCGAACCCGAGCAGCCGGAGGCGGTGCAACCGGCCGAACCGGTCGCGCCCCGGCCAGAGCCGACCGCTCAGATCGAGGAACCCGAGCCGGACGGGCCGCCGTGCCCGTCGTGCGGCACGGCGAACCCGCCGGGGCGGCGGTTCTGCCGCCGCTGCGCCCACCGCCTCCAGCCCGACGACGCTCCCGCGCCCCGCGCGCAGTCCCGCCGGCTGAGCAACCACGACCGGCACAAGTCGTGGCGGCGCCTGGTGATCCTGGCGACGGTGATCCTGCTGGTCGTGGCCGCGGTGCTGCTGTACCCGCTGGGCGAGGCGGCGGTGCAGGACGTGCTCGACAAGACCTCCGACGCGGCACCGGTCGCCCCGGCAGGGGTGACGGCCAGCGACGCGGTGCCCGGTCATCCGGCCACCGGACTCACCGACGTGCGCACCGACGTCTACTGGGGCGCACCCGGTCCGGGCGCGTGGGCGGAGTTCACCTTCGACCACCCGGTCCGGCTGGTCCAGATGCTGGTGCACCTGGGCCCGTCCTCGAAACCGGACCGGTTCGCCAAGCAGGCCAGGCCCTCGCACATCGACGTCGAGCTCACCCGGGCCGACGGAGAGACCCGCACGATCCCGGTCGCCCTGACCGATCAACCGCAACCCGACCCGATCAAGCTCCGCACCAGCGACGTCGTCCGCGCCCGCATCGTCATCCGTGACGCCGTGGACCTCACCGGGAACCGCCACATCGCGATGTCCCTGGTCGAGTTCTTCACCCGCAGTTGAGTGGTGGGGGGGGGGGGGGGGGGGGTGGTTG
>NZ_JASAOF010000022.1 GCF_029952525.1 Saccharopolyspora ipomoeae | reverse complement strand
TCCTGGTTCCTGGTTCCTGGTTCCTGGTTCCTGGTTCCTGGTTCCTGGTTCCTGGGCGAGGGTGAGATCTTACCGTGCCGGAGCGCGGAATTCGCCGGTTCGGCGAGGGTCGGCGGGGTCGGCATGACGCTCGATCCTAGTCGGAGCCGGGTTCCCGGCTTTCGGTTTCCACGCGGTTCCGCCCTGCGCGCTTGGCCTTGTAGAGGGCGATGTCGGCGGAGGCGAAGAGCTGGTCGAGGTCGTTGGGGCCTGCGGCGACGCCGATGCTGACCGTCGGTTTCTTCTCCAGGCGGCCCAGGACCAGGCGCCAGTCGTGGGCGTTGACGGCGGCGCGGATGCGTTCGGCGACCAGGGGGCCCGCCTCGCGGGAGTCCTCGGCGGCGTCGACGAGCAGGACCACGAACTCGTCGCCCGCCCACCGGCACAGCAGGTCGCCGGCGCGGCACTCGCGGCGCAGCATGTTCGCGACCTCCTGCAGGACCACGTCGCCCGCGGTGTGCCCGGCGAAGTCGTTGACGTCCTTGAACCAGTCGACGTCGAGCAGCACCAGCCACGGGATGCGGCCGGCCGCGGCGGTGCGCTCCAGCAGGACGGGGGCCATCCGTTCCAGGCCGAGCCGGTTGGCCAGGCCCGTCAGCGGGTCGCGCAGCGCCGCCTCGCGGGCGGCCATCGCCATCCGCTGGGCCTGGGTGGCGACCCTGCGCTGCTCCAACGCCTGGCCGAGACCCTCCTTGAGGATGTCGACGGCCGAGAACGCGGCGGTCACCGCCCGGCGCAGCGCGGCGGCCTCGCCCACCGGGTCGCCGAGGCTGCGGCAGATCTCGGCGAGCTCGCTGGAGAACCGCATCATCAGCAGCGACTCGTGGACGTTCTCCGCGCCCTCCAACGCGCGGCTCGCGAACGTGCGGGCCTCGGTCAGCACGCCCTCGGAGCGCTTGATGCCGGCCAGCACCCAGTTCGCCATCGCCGTCGCGTAGATGTCGGAGGAGTCGCGGGCGAGCTTGAGCGCCTCGTGCGCGACGCGCTCGGCGGTCTCCACCTCGCCCATGCCCGCCAGCGAGCGGGCCAGGACCGCCAGGGCGCTGCGCTTGACCCGGCCCGGCTTGGCGAGCGACTGGGCCTCCTCGGACAGCTCGCGGGCCGCCGCGAACTGGTGCGCGGCCTGGTCCGGGTGGGTGGCGGCGCGGAACACCCGGGAGATGCCCTCGCGGAGCTGGCAGTGCGCCAGCGTCGGCTGGTCACCGGACTCGCGGGCGATCTGCACGGCCAGCGACATCAGGTCCATCGCGGGTCCGCGCCTGCCGATGCCCTCCAGCATGAAGCCGAGCATGCTGATGGTGTGCGCGGCGGACCCGCCGGTCGGCGGCTGCGTGTCGAGCTCCGTCCAACCGTCGGTGAGCAGCTCCAGCGCGAGCGGGATGCGGCCCAGCCGCCAGGCCAGCACCGCGCGGTGCACCAGCACCGTGGAGCGGACCCAGCGGGAGTCGACGGAGTTCGAACCACCGGCCAGCAGCTCGTCGAAGGCAGCATCGGCTCTGGTGAAGCGTCCTGCGTCGAGCAGTTGCCTCACCAGCCGGTCCTGGGCCGGGATGTGGCCGGCCAGCGGTTGATCCTCCAGCTGCACCGCGACCTCGTCATGAGCGCGTCATGGTGGCCGCTCGGCCGAGCGGCCCCGTGCGAGGTTACCGGTTGCGACCACGTCCGTACGCTTCGTAGTGCACGACGTCCTCAAGAGGCATCCGCTGACGCCACCCGTGCCGCTCCAGGTCCGGAGTGTCGGCGAGCTCGCGAACCGGCCCCACGCACAACCATGCCACCGGCCTGACCTCGCTGGGAACTCCCAGCAGTCGCCGCAGGAACTCCTCGCGGTAGAAGCTGACCCAGCCGACGCCGAGGCCCTCGGCGGTCGCGGCCAGCCACAGGTTCTGGATCGCCAGGCACACCGAGTACAGGCCGGCGTCGGCGATGGCGTGCCTGCCCAGCACCTGCGGCGCGCCGCGGTTCGGGTCGTAGGTGACGGCGATGCCCAGCGAGGACTCCACGATGCCCTCGACCTTGATCTTGCTGAAGGTGTCGGCCCGCTCGCCGTCGAGGCCGCTGGCGAACACGCTGCGCTCGGCGAGCACGTGCTCGCGGAACTGGCGGCGCGTGGTGGCGTCGCGGACCAGGATGAAGTCCCACGGCTGGGAGAGCCCGACGCTGGGCGCGGTGTGCGCGGCGGTGAGCACGCGGCGCAGCACCGGCTCGGGGATGTCGGCGCCGGAGAACTCGCGGCGGACGTCGCGCCTGCGGTTGATCACGTCGTAGAGCTCGGCGGCGGGGGCGGAATCGGTCAGGCCGGGGTTGTGTCCAGGGGTCTTCATCGCGGTCAATGCTGCACGCCGATACCGGTCACCCGCGCTCAAGGTGACCGGTATCGCACGTTGTTCGAACGGATCGCCCTATTTGTGGTGATAGGGGAGCAGCGCCATCTCGCGGGCGTTCTTGATCGCCTTGGCGACCTCCCGCTGCTCCTGCGCGGTCAGACCGGTGACCCGGCGGGAGCGGATCTTGCCCCGGTCGGAGATGAACTTGCGCAGCAGGGTGACGTCCTTCCAGTCGACCTGGACGACGCCCTCGCGCTGCAGGAGGTTCGGCTTCTTGCGGCGTTCGGCGGGTCGGCGCACGGCGCTCACCAGCTCGACTTCGTCACGCCGGGCAGTTCGCCGTTGTGCGCGGCTTCGCGCAGCCGCACCCGGGACAGCCCGAACTTCCGGAAGTAACCGCGCGGCCGCCCGTCCACGGCGTCCCGGTTGCGCACCCGGGTCCGGCTCGCGTTCCGCGGCTGCCGCTGCAGCTCCCGCTGGGCTTCGACCCGCGCCTCCGGCTCGGTCTCCGGCGACGCGATGATCCGCTTCAGCTCGCTCCGCCGCTCCGCGTACCGCGCGACGATCTCCTTCCGCTGCTCGTTCCGGGCGATCTTCGACTTCTTGGCCATGCCTTCCTCTCTCGACTTCGCGTCCCACACCCCCCGATCCGGCGACTCAAGTCGAAAACCGCTGCTCTTGACCGATGAAAACCGGGGTTTTCGACCGGGTGACACCTGCGTGTGTGGCCGGGGGAGTGGTGGGGTCAGCGTTCTTCGCGGAATTCGACGTGCTTGCGGGCTACCGGGTCGTACTTGCGGAGGCGCATGCGGTCCGGGGTGTTGCGGCGGTTCTTGGTGGTGACGTACGTGAAGCCGGTGCCCGCGGTGGAGCGGAGCTTGATCACCGGGCGGGTGTCGGTGGCTTTGGCCATCAGAAGCGTTCTCCTCGGGTGCGCATGTCGGCCACGACCGCGTCGATGCCGCGCTTCTCGATCGTCTTCATGCCCTTGGTGGACACCCGAAGGCGGATCCAGCGGTTCTCCGACGGCAGCCAGTAGCGCTTGTTCTGCACGTTGGGCAGCCAGCGTCGGCGGGTCTTGTGGTGGGAGTGCGAAACCTGGTTGCCGTAACCGGGCTTCTTGCCGGTCACCTGGCAGCGGACGGACATGACCTACCTCTCGATAACGACATCCATTTTCATCTGACTGGCCACCAGGGTAGCGTGTCGGTAGCGAAGATGAAAACCGTTGTCGATTGAGGTGGGGATGTTCACCGATCCGTCCGCGCGGACGCCGCTGCTGCTGGTGGCCGGACTCCGCGAACCCCAGGTCGCCGAGGTGGCCGAGGCCGCGCGCCGCCGCGACCCGTCCGGCACCGCCCTGGTGCACGCCGACCTGCGCTCGATCTCCGAAGGCGTGGTGCGCCGCGAGGTCCGGCACGGCGACCACGTCGACAGCCACGTCCTCGAACTCGCCCACGGCTGCGTGTCCTGCACGCTGCGCGAGGACCTCCTGCCGCTGCTGCGCAGGCTCGCCGCCGCGCCCGACGTGCGCCGCATCGTCGTCCGGCTCGACCCGGCGCTGGAACCCGAGGCGATCTGCTGGGCGCTGCGGCACGTCGAGGTCGACGGCCGCACCCTGCTCACCGACGTCGCCGTCGAAGCCGTGCTGACCACCGTCGACCTCGAAACCTGGTTGCCGGACAGCCTCGGCGAGGAGGAGCTCGCCGAACGCGATCTCGGCGGCAGCGCCGACGACGAGCGGACCGTGGCGCAGGTGACCGTCTGCCAGGCCGAGTTCGCCGACGCGATCGTGCTCGCCGGTCGGGCCGAGGACCGCTGGCAGCGGGTCCGCACCGAAGCCGTGCTGGCCCGGCTCACCCCGACCGCACCGCTGATCCACCTCGACGACCTCGACGTCGACGCCCTGCTCGCCCGCATCCCCGCCGACGCCCGGCGCGGTGAGGTCGACGGCCCGCACGGCAGGCTGCTGCGCGGCCAGCCGTCGCTCGACACCGACGCCGGCGTGGCCACGGTGCTGTTCGAGGAGCGGCGCCCGTTCCACCCCAAGCGCCTGCACGAGGCCATCGACCTGCTGCTGGACGGCGTGGTGCGCACCCGCGGCCGGTTCTGGGTGGCCAGCCAGCCCGACGACGCGCTGTGGCTGGAGTCCGCGGGCGGTGGGCTGGCCGTCGCCCACGCCGGACCGTGGCTGGCGACCGTCGACGACTGGGACGACCTGTCCGACGACCGGCGCATGAGAGCCGCGCTGAGCTGGGACGACTACTACGGCGACCGGATGAACGAGCTCGTGGTCATCTCCTGCGACGCCGACCCGCACGAGATCGTCCGCGCCCTGCGCGACGCCGTGCTCACCGACGACGAACTGGCCGCCGGCGAGGAGGTCTGGGCCCGGTACCCGGACCCGTTCGCCGACTGGCGCGAAGAACCCTGCGCCGAACCCGCCGAATCCGAGCTGAAGGGCAACCAGTGAAACCCGACATCCACCCCCGCTACGAGCCCGTGGTGTTCCAGGACCGCACCACCGGCAAGGCCTTCCTGACCCGCTCGACCGCGACCTCCGAGGCCCGCATCGAGTGGGAGGACGGCAACACGTACCCGCTGATCACGGTCGACGTCACCGCCTACTCGCACCCGTTCTGGACCGGCAACCAGCGGGTCATGGACACCCAGGGCCGGGTGGAGAAGTTCCGCCGCCGCTACGGCGACCGCCAGCGGTAGGTGCAGGCAGCGCTCGGCTCGCGCGGCGGTGCGAGCCGAGTCCCACACCTGAAGCAGCGGCTTAGCCGCATCCGATGGGAGGAAAACCGAGAGATGGCCGTTCCCAAGCGCAAGATGTCGCGGGCCAACACCCGCCACCGCCGCTCGCAGTGGAAGGCGAAGGCGCCCGAGCTGGTGCCGATCGTCGTCGACGGCGAGCGGAAGCTGGTGCCGCGCGCGCTGATCCGGCACTTCCAGGAGAGGTGAGCGTCCCGGCGCGCGTCGTCACCAACCGTGATCGGCGCGCGCCGCGGCCGAGACCGCCGTCACCGCGACGCGCGAGGTGGAGGGGCTTCTCAGCTGGTTCTCAGGGCAACGGGTAACACTGTCCGCATGCGCATCCTCGTCGTCGACGACGATCGTGCCGTGAGGGAGTCGCTGCGAAGGTCCCTGCAGTTCAACGGGTACCAGGTGGAGCTCGCCGCGGACGGTCAACAAGCACTGGACCTGCTGGCCGACAGCCGCCCGGACGCGATGGTCCTCGACGTGATGATGCCCCGCCTCGACGGTCTGGAGGTGGCGCGGCGGCTGCGCAGCACCGGCGACGACCTGCCGATCCTGGTGCTCACCGCCCGCGACGCCGTGTCCGACCGGGTCGCCGGGCTCGACGCCGGCGCCGACGACTACCTGCCCAAGCCCTTCGCGCTGGAGGAGCTGCTGGCCCGGCTGCGCGCGCTGCTGCGCCGCGCCACGCCGCCCGAGGGCGGCCCCGACGCCCAACCCGCCGCGCTGCGCTTCGCCGACCTGGAGCTGGACCCGGGCACCCGCGAGGTCCGCCGCGGCGAGCGCGCGATCAGCCTCACCCGCACCGAGTTCGCCCTGCTGGAACTGCTGATGACGCACCCCAAGCAGGTGCTCACCCGCAGCAGGCTGCTGGAGGACGTGTGGGGCTACGACTTCCCGACCTCCGGCAACGCCCTGGAGGTCTACATCGGCTACCTGCGCCGCAAGACCGAGGCGGAGGGTGAGCCGCGGCTGATCCACACCGTGCGCGGTGTCGGCTACGTGCTCCGCGAGACGCCGCCATGATGGGCAATCCGATGACCGTTCCCGCGCCGCCCCCACCCGAGCTGGACGAACCGCCGCGGCCGAGCCGGCTGCAGCGGGTGTCGCTGCGCAACCGCGTCACCTGGCTGGCCGCGATGTGCGTGGCCGGTGCCGTGGCGCTGGTGTCGGTGGGCGCGTTCGTGACCGTGCGCGACAGCCTCTACCAGCAGCTCGACGACAACCTCACCGAGCGCGCGGTGGAGGCCGCCGAGGGGCCGCTGGTGCGCACCGCCGACCTCCAGCAGGTGCCGGTGGCGTTCTTCGTCGCCACCAACTTCAAGATCAACGTGCTGTCCGCGGACGGCACCGTGTTCGGCCCGGAAGAGCGCCCGCCGATGAGCGTGCTGGAGCTCTCGGTGGCCAAGGGCGAGGCGCAGCGCTCGCTGCGCACCGACAAGGGCAGCAACAGCCGCGTCGTCGCGGTGCCCACCGGGCGCAACGCGGCCCTGGTCATGTCGACCTCGCTGCAGCCCACCCAGGGCACGTTGGCGCAGCTCAGCGTGGTCCTGGTGGTGATGGGCGGCGCCGGGATCCTGCTCGCCGCGGCGGCCGGGACCGCGGTCGCTCGGGCCGGTCTGCGGCCGGTGCAGCGGCTGACGGCCGCCACCGAGCGCGTGGCGCTGACGGGTGATCTGCGGCCGATCCCGGTCAGCGGTGACGACGAGCTGGCGCGGCTGACGGCCAGCTTCAACGGCATGCTCACCGCCCTCGCCGAGTCGCAGGAGCGGCAGCGGAGGCTGGTCGCCGACGCCGGGCACGAGCTGCGCACGCCGCTGACCTCGCTGCGCACCAACCTGGAGCTGCTGCAGGCGGCGGCCCGGCCGGACGCGCCGTCGCTGTCCGAGCAGGACCAGCGGGAGATGTTCTCCGACGTCCAGGCCCAGGTGGAGGAGCTGTCCGCGCTGGTCGGCGACCTGGTGGAGCTCGCCCGCGAGGACACCCCGCAGGCCGTGCACGAGCCGGTGGACCTGGTCGAGGTCGTCGAGCGCGCCCTGGGCCGGGCCCAGCGGCGCGCCCCGCGCATCGAGTTCGACGTGGACCTGAGCCCGTGGGTGATGATGGGCGACGCGACCGCGCTGGAGCGGGCGGTGCTGAACCTGCTGGACAACGCCGCGAAGTGGAGTCCGGAGGGCGGGCGCGTCCGGGTCGAGCTGCGGCCGGAGGAGGGCGCCGGGATGACGGTGCTGGAGGTCGCCGACAGCGGGCCGGGCATCGCCGAGGCCGACCGGCCGCACGTCTTCGAGCGCTTCTACCGCTCGTCGGTGGCGCGGACGCTGCCGGGCTCGGGCCTGGGTTTGTCGATCGTCAAGCAGGTCGCCGAGCGGCACGGCGGTTCGGTGCTGGCCGCGGAGGCCCCGGAGGGCGGTGCGCTGCTGCGCATGACGTTGCCCGGCAGCTCTCAGCAAAACGAACAGCAATGAACACTTGATTCCGTTTCAGGCGGCTGCTCCCCGGCTGTCGGTCCCGTATTCCGTCAGGTATTGTTTGTTTTTGTTGACTTGACGGCTGAAAGACGGCGCCGGGCCAGGGAGTGGACGTGCTCGCACGACAACGCCAGGAAGTGATCCTCGACGAGGTGCGGCGCACCGGAGCCGTGCAGGTCGGCGAGCTGGTGCAACGGCTCGGCGTGTCCGACATGACGATCCGCCGCGACCTCGACGCGCTGGCCCGGCGCGGCCTCGTCGAGAAGGTCTACGGCGGTGCGACCTCCACCATCGGCACCAGCACCGACGAACCCGGATTCGAGGCCAAGTCCGTCCGGCAGCTCACCGAGAAGGAAGCGATCGCCGCGCTCGCCGCCGAGCAGATCCAGCCCGGCACCGCGATCGGCCTGTCCGCCGGAACCACGACCTGGACGCTCGCGCGCCAGCTCGACGAGATCCCGGACCTGACCATCGTCACCAACTCGGTCCGGGTCGCCGACGCCCTGCAGCAGCGCGGCCGCGTCGACCGCACCGTCGTGCTCACCGGCGGCGTGCGCACGCCCTCCGACGCGCTGGTCGGACCGGTGGCCGTGCAGTCGCTGCGCTCGCTGCACCTGGACCTGGTGTTCCTCGGCGTGCACGGGATGGCGCCGCGCGCCGGATTCACCACGCCGAACCTCAACGAGAGCGAGACCAACCGGGCCTTCGCCGAGGCCGCGGGTCGGTTGGTGGTGGTCGCCGACAGCTCCAAGTGGTCGACCGTCGGGATCTCGACGATCGTCGATTTCGACGAGGTCGACCTGCTGATCAGCGATCAGGGGCTGCCGCCCGAGGCGCGCGAGCTGCTGGGCGAGCACGTCGAGCTGCTGCTGGCAGATCAGCAGCCAACGGAGGAGGACGAGTGAAGCGCACCGCGCGCCGCCTGGCCGACGGCCGGGAGATCATCTACTTCGACGACGACGGCGCCCAGGAGCGCACCGCGGAGGACACCCGCGAGCTGCCGCCCCAGGCGCCGGCGTCGGAGATGCGGCGTGATCCGCTGACCGGTGAGTGGGTGGGCATCGCCGCGCACCGGCAGTCCCGCACCTACAAGCCGCCGGCGGAGATGTGCCCGCTGTGCCCGAGCGCCCCGGGGCGTCCCAGCGAGATCCCCGAGCCCGACTACGACATCGTCGTCTTCGAGAACCAGTTCCCGTCGTTCGCCCAAGGGATCCCCGGCGAGGCGGGTGTCGTGGACGGGATGCCGATGGTTCCGGCCGCGCCCGCGCGGGGCCGCTGCGAGGTCGTCTGCTTCACCTCCGACCACCACTCCTCGTTCGGTTCGCTGAGCGCGAAGCGGGTGCGCGGCGTCGTCGACGTCTGGGCCGACCGCACCGCCGCGCTCAACGAGACGCCCGGTGTCGAGCAGGTCTTCTGCTTCGAGAACCGCGGCGAGGAGATCGGCGTGACGCTGCACCACCCGCACGGGCAGATCTACGGCTACCCGTTCGTCACGCCCAAGACCGCGACGATGCTGCGCGTCGCCGAGCAGTACCGCGCCGAGCACGGCACGCACGTCATGGGCGACGTGCTGGCCGCCGAGCGCGCCTCCGGCGAGCGGGTGCTGGTCGACTCCGAGCACTGGACGGCGTTCGTGCCCGCGGCCGCGCGCTGGCCCGTCGAGGTGCAGGTCGTGCCGCACCGCCAGGTCCCCGACATCGCCGCGCTCACCGACGCCGAGCGCGACGACTTCGCCACCACCTACCTGGACGTGCTCGGGCGCCTGGACCGGCTCTACGACAAGCCGCTGCCCTACATCGCCGCCTGGCACCAGGCCCCGGTCAACACCGGCCGCGACCTGTCGTGGCTGCACCTGGAGCTGTTCTCGGTGCTGCGCAGCGCGGACAAGCTGAAGTACCTCGCGGGCTCGGAGTCCGGCATGGGTGTGTGGATCAACGACGCGACCCCGGAGCAGATCGCCGCCCGCCTGCGCTGAGCGCGGCAGCGGGTCCGAACCGGCCGCGTCGACCGGTCGGTTCGGACCGGAACTCCCGACCCGCTCTCGCCTTTCGGGCGGTTCGACGGGGTAGGTGAGGACGATCATGGCGACTTATCATCCGGGACCACAGCCAGATCTCAGGCACTTCTCAGACGCCCGGAGCACAGTGGGAGCCATGACCGAACACACCCCGGAATTCGGTGACAAGCCGGACGAGCCGAAGCCGAGCGGAGAAGGCGTCGGCGCGGGCGAAACCCCTCAGTCCGGGGTGTCGTCCCAGCAGCCGAACACTGCCGAGGCCCAGCCCGGTTCGGCGAGCCAGCCGACGCAGCCGACCCAGTACCAGCCCGGCCAGCCCAACCAGCCCGGCCAGCCCGGTTCGCAGCAACCCGGCCCGTACGGCCAGGACCCCTACGCGCAGCAGCACCCGTACGGCGTGCACCAGCAGCCGCAGCAGACCCAGCAGTTCGGGCAGCAGCCCTGGTACACCTCGGGCCAGGCGACGCAGCAGAAGAAGTCCGGCCGTGGCCTGGCCACCGGTGTGGCCGTGCTCGCGCTGGTGTGTGGCCTGGTCGGAGGCGGTGTCGGCGGCTTCGTCGGGCACCAGCTCGCCGGTGACACCAGCACCGGGGCCAGCGCGCTCGACGAGTCCAAGCCCGCCCGCAGCGCCAGCACCGCGCCGCAGGGGTCGGTGCAGCAGGTCGCGCAGAAGGTCCTGCCGAGCGTCGTGCAGATCCAGATCGCCAGCTCGCAGGGCTCCGGCGAGGGCTCGGGCATCGTGCTCAGCAGCGACGGCCTCATCCTCACGAACAACCACGTCGCCGAGGGCGGCCAGGGTGGTCGGCTGACCGCGCTGTTCCACGACAACCGCACCGCGCCGCTGCGCGTCGTGGGCACCGACCCGAACTCGGACCTGGCGGTGGTCAAGGCCGACATCACCGGGCTGACCCCGGCCGAGCTCGGCCGCAGCGACGACCTGCCGGTCGGCTCGCAGGTCGTGGCGATCGGTTCGCCGTTCGGCCTGTCCGGGACCGTGACCAGCGGCATCGTCAGCGCCAAGGACCGCCCGGTGCGCGCGGGCGGCGAGTCGGGCAGCCAGGACACCGTCCTCAACGCGCTGCAGACCGACGCCGCGATCAACCCCGGGAACTCCGGTGGTCCGCTGGTGGACATGGACGGCCGCGTGGTCGGCATCAACTCCGCGATCTACAGCCCCGGTTCCGGCCAGGAGCAGGCCGGTTCGGTCGGCCTGGGCTTCGCGATCCCGATCGACCAGGCCCGCCGCATCGCGACCGAGCTCAAGGAGACCGGCTCGGCCAGCCAGACCACGCTGGGCGTGATGATCACCAACGCCAACCAGCCCGGTGCGATGGTCCGCGAGGTCACGCCGAACGGCCCCGCTCAGCAGAGCGGGCTCCAGCAGGGCGACGTGATCACCAAGGTGGACGACCGGTCGATCCTCGACTCGGACGCCCTGGTAGCCGCGGTTCGATCGCACAACCCCGGTGATCGGGTCAAGATCACCGTCGCCGGCCCCGGCGGCGAGCGCACGGTCGACGTGACGCTCGTCGGCCAGAAGGGCTGACCCTGATCGCGTCGGCTGGTCCTCGCAGCCCATGCCCCCTTCCTGTGAGGCTGCGAGACCGGCCGACGTGTCCAAATGCTTGTCTGAGAACTCGTTCTGCGCAGCGGTGCGGGTAGCGGAACCTCAGACGCCGCCTGGCTCCGGGATCCGCGACTGATGTATGACCAATGCACGGCGCTGCGGCTGTCCTCACCAGGCGACGTCTGAGAACCCGTGGCGGTGCCAGCGGCGAGGGTGGTTGTGAAGACGAAGGAACATCTGGGGAGGACCATGTCCGACAAGACGCGCACCGTGACCGGGATCGCGCCGAAATTGGTGGAGCTCACCGACTCCTTTGACCTGACCGAACCCGACCTTGGCACTACGGTTACCGGCATGGAACGCAGCGCGCAGCGGCTGGGGCGGGCTCTGGTGGTCGTGGTGGACGACCGGATCGCCCAGGGCGAGCAGGAGGACAACATCGGTCCGCTGGTGACCGAGTTGCTGGAAGAGGCCGGATTCATCGTCGACGGGACCGTCGCGGTGGCCGGTGAAACGGTGGACATCCGCAACGCGCTGAACACCGCGGTGATCGGCGGTGTCGACGTGGTGATCACGGTCGGCGGCACCGGCGTGTCGCCCCGGGACGTCACGCCGGACGCGACCGCGGGCGTGCTGGACCGGCCGGTCCCGGGCATCGCGGAAGCGCTCCGCGCCTCCGGGCTGGCCGCGGGTGCGGTCGACGCCGGGGTGTCGCGCGGGCTCGTCGGGGTCTCCGGCAGCACGTTGGTGGTGAACCTGGCAGGTTCGCGGTCCTCGGTCCGCGACGGCATGGCGACCCTGACACCGCTGGTGGCCCACGTGATCGAGCAGCTCTCGGGGCTCGACACCCCGTGAGGCGGACGACGACTCCCTGAGGGGGAGAACGAAAGAGCGGTGGCGGCTCCCACGTGGGAACCGCCACCGCTCTTTCGTCGATCAGCTGGGCTTCGCACCGCCGGTGGGGTCGTCGGGGCCCCTGTCCTGCGAACCGTTTGAGTCCTGCGAACCGTTGGACCCGGTTCCGGGGTCGTCCTTCTTCGCGGAGTCCCCGTTGGCGGAATTCCCGGGGCCGGCGTCGGCGCCGCCGGAGTCACGCTTGAGGACGCCCTCGACCTTGCCGCTCACCGACTCGATCTTGTCGTGGTACTTGCCGCCGGTGGCTTTGTCCAGGCTCGACTTGGCGGCGTCGAGCCCTTTGGCGGCGTGGGGGCTCGCCTTCTCGGCGAGCTCCTCGGCCTTGCCCTTGGCTTGGCCGGCCAGTTCCTTGGCCTTGTCCAGGAAACTCATCGCAGCCTCCCTGCGTCGCTGTCTCCCGCGACGGCGAGATACGCACACACTGTAACCGATTTCACACTCGCTGAGACCGGTTCGTGCGAGAACCACCGCGATCGAGGCAGGATGGACGGGTGACCAGCGAACCCGAGAAGAAGGCCGAGCGCGACCGGCGCCGCAGGCTCGCCGAGATCTTCGGCGACGTGCTCCCGGAGACGACCTCCGACGATCGCCCCGAGCCGTCCTCGGCGAGCACCCGCGAGAGCTGGTACCGCGAGAACCGCCCCCCGCACCACGACGCCCGCTAGGGCCGGATCAGGTCAGTTGCGCGAGGACGCGGTGCCGCCGTTGGTGGAGGCGGACTTCTCCTCGGCGCTGGCGAGGCCCTCGATGTGCGGCAGGCCCTGCTCGGCGCGCAGCAGGTTGCGGATCTCCAGCAGCAGCTCGACGTCGGTGGGCTCGGACTGACCCTCTTCCTTGCCCTTCTTGCGGCGCTCGGAAATCTTGTTCATCGGGACGACGAACAGGAAGTAAACGACGGCGGCCGTGATGAAGAACGTGATCACCGCGTTGATCACCGCGGCGAAATCGATCGTGGAAGCGTTGTTGCCGGGAACGACCGTCAGGC
Source organism: Saccharopolyspora ipomoeae (assembly GCF_029952525.1). Classification (GTDB taxonomy): domain Bacteria; phylum Actinomycetota; class Actinomycetes; order Mycobacteriales; family Pseudonocardiaceae; genus Saccharopolyspora; species Saccharopolyspora ipomoeae. The sequence continues at coordinate 91,146 of NZ_JASAOF010000022.1, read as the reverse complement.
TCAGGCCGGTGACGTTGCCACCGCCGGTGGCGGCGATCAGCGGCTTGATGATGCTGGTCGTGAAGGCCGTGACCAGCGCGGTGAAGGCGCTACCGACGACCACCGCGACGGCGAGGTCGATGATGTTGCCGCGCATCAGGAAGTCCTTGAATCCCTTGAGCACGCTGGAACTCCTCTCGAAGAATGCGGGTCCGGATTTTCCGGATCGATGATCGCCCGTTTCTCGCCACCGATCGGCGCGGTTTCAGGCACTGCGGGGCAGCGTAACGGTAGTTGAATCCCGGAAAGTCATTACCGACGCTCAATGCTCACCCGATTGGGTTACCCCTGTGGTGATGTCCACATCGCTGCGCACCTCCCCGATGGCGAGGACCAGCGCCAGCAGCAGGAGGGCCGCGGCGGCCGTTCGGCGCAGCCACAGCGCGCTGCTCCTGCTCAGCAGCAGGTCGCGCAGCCTGTCCAGCGGAGTGGGATCGAGCCCGGAGCGTGCGGGCATGGCGCGCCTCCTGAGCGTTCGGCGGAGATCGGTTCGTCCGAAGGTAGGGACGCGCTCACCGGCGGGGGAAGGGGTGGGTTCGAATCTGTGGAGCAACCCGGTGCCTGTGGACAACTCGGCTCACCCCTGCGAATGAACGCGGATGCCACCCGGCCGCGGAATTCGGACTTCTCGTGCGCACGACAAAGCCGCCGGTCACCTCGAAAGGTGACCGGCGGCCGGGAAGTGCGGAATCAGGAAGCCGCGGCGGTGGTGCTGCTCGACGACCCCGATGAGGAGGAGCTGGAACTCGTCGACGAGCTCGTCGAGGACGACGAGTCCGAGGAGGAGCTCGAGCCGGTCGTGCTCGACGCGGAGGACGAGGACCGGTTGTCGGTGCGGTAGAAGCCGCTGCCCTTGAACACGATGCCCACGGCGTTGAACAGCTTCCGGAGGCGGCCGCGGCACTGCGGGCACTCGGTGAGGGAGTCCTCGCTGAACGACTGCACCTGCTCGAATCGATGGTCACATTCGGTGCAGGCGTACTGATATGTGGGCACGGCCGCGAACCTCCGAAATCTGGGCTTGGCACTCAAACTACGGGAGTGCTAACCCGATAATGCTAGATCAGGGGTGTCCAGTGCAAACAGCGCTACGTCACACCGGAAGCCGCACGACCCCGCGCGAGGGCGTGACGACGCTGGTCATCCGCACGTCGTGGTCCTCACCGGGCAGCGCGGGCACGAACTCGGAATCCCGCACGACGCCCAGCAGCTCGGCCGCCGAATCGCGCAGCGGCAGCGACCGGTCGTAGTGACCGGCCCCACGCCCCAGCCGGACCCCCCGGTGATCGATGCCCAGAGCCGGGACGAGGACCACCTCGGCGCGGGAGATCGCGTCGGGGCCCAGCCGCTCGCCCGCGGGCTCCAGCAGTCCGAACGTCGCCGGTTCCAGCGAGTCCGGACCGGTGTACTCGGCCCAGTCCAGCGGCTGCTTCCGGCGCACGATCGGCAGCAGCACCCGCAGCCCGGCCTCGCGCAGCAGCGCGGGCAGATCGGCGCCCGGCTCCGGCCCGACCGGCACGTACGCGGCCACCACGTTCAGGTCCCGCTGCCGCAACCAGCCGAGCAGGCTCGTCAGCAGCGCGCGGTCGTCGGCCTGCCGGGTTGGTTCGTCCAGTTCGTCGCGCTGGCGCAACAGTCGGCTCCGCCAGTCCGCTTTCGACGTACAGAATTCATCCAGTGAGCTCACGGGTTCACTCTAGGTTCGACCGATAAGCTGCGGCGTCATGAGCAGCCCGACGAGCACGCCGACCGCGTTCCGGACCGCCATCGTGCCGGCGGCAGGCCTGGGAACCAGGTTCCTGCCCACCACCAAAGCCGTGCCCAAGGAGTTGCTCCCGGTCGTGGACACGCCCGGGATCGAGCTGGTGGCGTCCGAGGCGGCCGAGGCCGGTGCGCAACGCCTGATCATCGTCACCTCGCCGGACAAGGGCGCCGTCGCCGACTACTTCCAGCCGAACCCCGAGCTGGAGCAGACCCTCAAGGCCCGGGGCAAGGACGGCCTGCTGGCCAAGGTGCACCGGGCGTCGGAGCTCATCGAGGCCGAGACCGCGCTCCAGGAGAAGGCGCTCGGGCTGGGCCACGCGGTGGGATGCGCCGAGGACTCCCTCGGCGACGACGATGACGCGGTCGCCGTCCTGCTGCCCGACGACCTCGTGCTGCCGACCGGGGTGCTGAAGCGGATGGCCGAGGTCCGCGCCCGCTACGGCGGCAGCGTGCTGTGCGCCTTCGACGTGCCCCGCGAGCACATCTCCGCCTACGGCGTCTTCGACGTCGCCGACACCGACGCCGACGACGTCAAGATCGTCAACGGGATGGTCGAGAAGCCCGCCCCGGGCGACGCGCCGTCGACGCTGGCCGCGGCGGGCCGATACCTGCTGGACCGGGCCATCTTCGACGCGCTGCGCCGCATCGAGCCCGGCGCCGGTGGCGAACTTCAGCTCACCGATGCCGTAGCGTTGCTGATCTCGGAGGGACACCCGGTTCACGTCGTGGTCCATCACGGTGGGCGACACGACTTGGGAAATCCTGGCGGTTTCCTGAAAGCTGCGGTGGACTTCGCGCTAGCGGATCCCGAGTACGGGCCGGACCTGCGGGACTGGCTCGCCGAGCGGATCGACAGAAGCTGATGCCGAACGCCGGGTAGGCCCACCCCGGCGCCGGTGAGGAGCGGGGAAGAGGCGACAGCCATGAGGTCAGTGGACGAGCAGCTGGCGCGCGTGCTCACGGCCGCCGTCCGGCCCGCCCCTGTTCGGGTGGCGATCTCCGAGGCGCAGGGACTGCTGTGCGCCGAGGAGGTCGTGGCCGAACGGGCGCTGCCCGGATTCGACCAGGCCGCGGTCGACGGCTACGCGGTGCGCAGCGTCGACGTGCAGTCGGCAGCCGAGGAGTCCGTGGTGCTGCCGGTGGTCGGGGAGATCCCGGCCGGTTCGCGGCAGCCGCGCAGGCTCCAGCCCGGTCAGGCGGTGCGGGTCGCCACGGGTGCCCCGCTGCCCACCCTGGCCGACGCCGTGGTGCCGCTGGGCTACACCGACGAGCACCCGGCCAAGATCACCGTCGAGCAGCCGGTCCCGTCCGCCGCGTTCGTCCGCCGGACCGGCGAGGACGTGCAGACCGGCGACGTCGCCGTCCGCCGCGGCGCGCCCATCGGCTCGGCCCAGGTCGGACTGCTGGCCGCCGTCGGCCGCGACAAGGTGCTGGTCCACCCGCGTCCGCGCGTCTCGATCATCTCGCTGGGCGACGAGCTCGTCGACGTCGACCGCACGCCCGGCCAGGGCCAGGTCTACGACGTCAACTCCTACGCGCTGTCCGCGGCCGCCCGCGACGCCGGCGCCGAGGTCACCCGCGTCGGCATCGCCAGCAACGACCCGCGCCGGTTGCGCGAGGTCGTCGAGGGGCGGCTGCTGCTGTCCGAGATCGTGGTCATCGCCGGTGGCGTCGGCGGCGCCGCCGGTGGCGACGTGCGCTCCGCGCTGGCCGACCTCGGCTCGCTCGACGACGACCGGGTCGCGATGCAGCCCGGCTCGGTGCAGAGCTTCGGGCGGCTCGGCCCCGACGAGATCCCGACGTTCGTGCTGCCCGGCAACCCGGTCAGCGCGCTGGTGGTCTTCGAGGTCCTGGTCCGGCCGCTGATCCGCTCCGCGCTCGGCAAGGAGAACCCGCACCGCCGCAGCGTCTCCGCCGAGCTGCTCTCGCCGATCACCGCGACCAAGGCCCGTCGCGGATTCCTGCGCGGCCAGCTGCTGCGCGACCCCAAGAACGGCTCCTACCTGGTGCAACCGCTGGGCACCTCCGGTTCGCACCTGCTGGCCTCGCTGGCCGAGGCGAACTGCCTGATCGTCGTGGACGAGGACATCACGGAGGTCGCGGCGGGCGAGGACGTGCAGGTGCGGTTCCTCTCGCAGCGTTCGTGAGCCCGGATGCAGCCCACCGACGCTGATGGGTTCCCGATCGGCCGCCACCCGGGCTGGCCGGCGCGGCTCGGCCCGCTGCGCACCGCGCGCGGTGCGGTGGCGCTGCGCCCGCCCCGGCTGCGCGACGGCGGGATCTGGAGCCGGACCCGGCTGCAGGACCGCGACTACCTGCAGAAGTGGGAGCCGACGGCGCTCGGTGGCTGGCGGGAGCGCAACGCCCCCGCCGCCTGGCCCGCCCAGTGGGCGGCGCTGCGCGGGATGGCCCGCCGGGGTCAGGCGCTGCCGTTCGCGGTCATCGTGGACGGCGAGTTCGCCGGTCAGCTGACCGTCGGCAACGTGGTGCGCGGCGCGCTGCGCTCGGCGTGGATCGGTTACTGGGTGGCGAGCAGGCTCGCGGGCGGGGGAGTGGCGCCCGCCGCGGTGGCGCTGGCCGTCGACCACTGCTTCGGCCCGGTCGGTCTGCACCGGCTGGAGGCCACCGTCCGGCCGGAGAACGAGCGCAGCATCCGCGTCCTGGAGAAGTCGGGCTTCCGCCGCGAAGGGCTCTTCCAGCGCTACCTCGACGTCGCGGGCTCGTGGCGGGACCACTACGTCTACGCGCTGACGACCGAGGAGGTCCCGGACGGCGCGGTCACCCGGCTCGTCCGCTCCGGCGGCGCCAGCCGCTTCTAGGAGCTGTTTGCCGATCACCTTGCTCAGCGGTGCGGGTGGCAGAACCTGATCGGTGGTGAACGAGGATGCGGCTCCGCCGCATGCCTCAACAGGTCCCAACGGCTGAGATCGATCGCACACCGCGGGCCCCGACCTGCGGCAGCGCAGCGCGGATTGCTCCGAACGGTCGCCTGATCGAGGGCATTCGGCGGCGCGGAACCCGACACGCCGGTGTCGATGTTGCTCGCGACTGCTCTGTTCGTGCGGTTCTGTAGTCCGAGGCACAACTGTTGCGCGGCGTGGCTGCGAGACAGGAGTGACCGATGTGACTAGCGTGGCGATCGCAGATCTGTGCACTGCCGGTGGCCAGGGGGAGGTGGCGACGATGCCGAGCTCATTGATCTTCGCTGCACTGGCGGCGGCCTGGCTGGTCGTCCTGGTGCCCATGTTCGCCCGCCGTCGGCAAGAAGTGTCCAAGACCACCGATTCCGCGCTCGCGGCCCGAGTCGTGCGGCGCGGCAGCGATCGGCGACCGGCGAGATCGGAAGCCGCGACAACCGACAGGGTGGAGGTCGGGATGCCTGAACCCGGGCTGGACGTCGACGAGCAGGACGTGGACGAGACCGTCGAGGAGCACGACGAGGACTGGCGTCCCGTCAACAGCGAGGACGTCCGGGCCGGTCGTCGCTACCGCCCGGGCCGCGGTGGGTACGACCCCGAGGCCGCGGCCCTGGTTGCCCGCGCCAAGTACGCGCGCAGGCAACGCATCGTGCTCACCATGCTGCTGCTCGCGGTCACCACCGCGCTGCTGGCGGCCCTGCTGTGGCCGGTCCTGTGGTGGGGGCACGTACTCGTCGACCTGTCGCTGGTCGGTTACCTCACCTACCTGCGCCGCCAAGTCCGCATCGAGGAGGACATCCGCGCCCGTCGGCTGGCTCGCATCAACGGCGAGCGCGAGCTCGACGAACCCGAGCTGGACGAGGCCGAGCTGGACGAGCGCGACGACTACCGCGATGGCGACTGCCGGGACGGCGATTACCGGGACGGCGACTACCGGGACGACTACGACGACTACGCGGGCGACCCGGAGTTCGACGAGCTCGGCGAGTTCGTCGAGGACTACGAGGAGGAGGTCGAGGCCGAGCGCAGGCCCGAACCCGTCTCCGCCCAGGACCGCGCCGCCGACATCCGCCCCGTCGTCCCCGGCGTCCGCGTCGAGATCGACGACGAGGACCCCGTCTTCGACGAGCTCGACGAGCGCACCTGGGAGCCCTACCGCAGGGCGGCCGGGGAGTGACATCCGCGGCGAGGGGGGTGCTGCACAGCTCCGGACCGGGGCTTGCTAAGCTCTCCTCACAACAAAGCCGGAGGGTCTGACTCACCGGCGAGGGGCTGTAGCGCAGTTGGTAGCGCGTCTCGTTCGCATCGAGAAGGTCAGGGGTTCGATTCCCCTCAGCTCCACTTCACGATCGGGACCGCCTTGCTTACCGCAGGGCGGTTTCGCTTTTCTCGCTCCGTCATGATTTTGGGGGAGCGACTCCCCCAAACCCCCTGCGGTGCGGTGGTCGTCCGGCGTCGGCTCCTCGCCGTGAGACGCGGGGCCCGACGCGGCACTGCTGCTGGTGCGCGCGTCCTGGGCCTACGTGCAGCGCAGGGTGTGGGAAGGGGTTACTCCGTAGCGGTTCTTGTAGGCCGCTGCGAACCTGCCCAGGTGGGTGAAGCCCCAGCGGTAGGCGGCTTCGGTGACGGAGTCCGCGTTCCCGCCGAGGAGGTCCGCGTGCACTCGGCTCAGCCTGATCGCAGTCAGCTCCTGCGTCGGCGTGGAACCCAGGTAGTGCCGGAATCCCTGCTGGAGGCGGCGGATTCCGATGCCGGCTGCGCGGGCGAGGTCCGAGGCGGTCCAGTCGCGGGCCGGGTCCTCCTCCATCGCCGCGACCACTCTGGACACGATCCGCGGGCGGATCTCGCCGTGCACCGGCTCTTCCGGGAAGCAGGCCGTGACGAACGCGGCTGACAACGTGCCCGCCAACCGGCGGCTCACCCGCGGGTCGTGCGCGAGTTCAGGGGAGGCCAGCGCTTCCGCGCCGATGGAGGTCAGCAGCGCCATCCAGGTCCGGCCGCCACCGGTGCGCAGGTCCAGCTGCGCGGGCAGCCGGTCGACGTGCATGCCGACGAGCGCGGACACCTCGTCGGCGAGGTAGTCGCGCTCCACGCGCATCCCGACTATCGAGCAGTCCGCTGACCAGCGGGTCATCCGGGTCGGCTGGTCCGGCGGGCAGACCGTCGCTTGCCCGTCCAGGGAGAGGACGTGCCGACCGCTGACGCGGGCTTCGAGGACACCGCTGCGCGGCACGTTCACGGCCCAGGCGCCCGGGTGGTCGGACTCGACGGCGACCTCCGAACCCCAGCCGATGCGTGCCAGCCGGATCGGGCCGAGGTCCACGGCCCGCAGCTCAGCAGGGCCTGCCGCCTGTGCCCTGATCGCCAGATCGTGGGGGAAATAGGCGCGCGCGACCGACGCGGAGAAGCCGTCCAGCTCCTCGGGCGAGGCCGTCAACGTGCCTGTCGTGCTCATACCACTCCTTCGTGATGCGCCGATGGTACGTGCTCGGCAGTGGCGCGCATAACAGTTCGAGGCTGTCCGATTCGCAATCCGGATCGATCGTTCGCAGCGCGGATCGCCCGGGACATCGGTTCGACCTAGCGTCACCGCGTAGTTCCTGACCGCGCATTTCCGCAGGTCTTGCCACTGCGAAGGAGCAGAACATGGATCCGCGCACCCTGCGATCGACCTACGGCCGCTTCGCGACCGGAGTCACCGTCATCACCTGCCGGACCCAGGACGGGCACTACCACGGCGCCACGGTCACCGCCTTCACCCCGATCTCGCTCGATCCGCCGCTCGTGCAGGTCGCGCTGACGCGCACGGCGAAGGCCGCCGGTCACCTCGTGGGCGCGTCGTTCGCCGTCAACGTGCTGGCAGCCGACCAGGTCGACGTCGCCATGCACTTCGCGGGACGTCCGAGCCCGGACCCGCTGCCGTGGCTGGACGGCGCGCGCGCACCCTCGCTCGCGGGGACCGCCGCGTCGATCATCTGCGACCCGTGGCGGGCCGACGACGGGGGTGACCACGTGCTCTTCCTGGGCGAATGCGTCGACGTCCGCGCGACCGAGCGCGCTCCGCTGCTGTTCCACGACAGCGCTTTCCACCACATCGGGCAGCGCACGTCCGACACCGTCTGGCTCGGATGCCAGGACGACCCGCACGCGGGCTGGTTCGACGCGACGGCGCGGTTCCACCCAGCACCCGCGCGGTCCAGCTGAGGTCCCCGCACACCACCATCGAGATCAAAGGAGAAGCAGATGGCTGACACCCGCACCTCCGCTGCCGAGGAATCGGAGTTCGCGGCGAGCGCGCCCGAGTCCAACCCGGCGCAGGACGCTCCCGCCAACAGGCAGGCGAACTTCGCCTCCCGGCCGATGACCGGGGACGAGTACATCGAGAGCCTCCGCGACGGCCGGGAGATCTACCTCCACGGCGAGCGGGTCAAGGACGTCACCGAGCATCCCGCCTTCCGCAACCCGGTCCGCATGACCGCGCGGCTGTACGACGCGCTGCACACCGGGCCGCACGTCGACGCTCTCACGGTGCCGACCGACACCGGCAACGGTGGCGTGACCATGCCCTTCTTCAAGACCCCGACCTCCTCGGCCGACCTGATCAAGGAGCGCGACGCGATCGCGCAATGGGCTCGCCTGACCTGGGGCTGGATGGGCCGCAGTCCCGACTACAAGGCGAGCTTCCTCGGCACCCTGCACGCCAACAAGGAGCTCTACGCGCCGTTCGAGGCCAACGCCGAGCGCTGGTACCGCGAGTCCCAGGAGAAGGTCCTCTACTGGAACCACGCGATCATCAACCCTCCCGTGGACCGCCAGCTGCCGCCGGACGAGGTGGGCGACGTCTACATGAAGGTGGAGGAGGAGACCGACGCCGGCCTGGTCGTCTCGGGGGCCAAGGTGGTCGCGACCGGTTCGGCGATCACCAACTACAACTTCATCGCCCACTACGGGTTGCCGATCCGCAAGAAGCAGTTCGCGCTGATCTGCACGGTCCCCATGGACGCGCCCGGGGTCAAGCTGATCTGCCGCCCCTCCTACACCGAGCAGGCGGCTCAGAACGGCACGCCGTTCGACTACCCGCTGTCGAGCCGGATGGACGAGAACGACACCATCTTCGTCTTCGACAAGGTGCTGGTTCCGTGGGAGAACGTGTTCATGTACGGCGACGTCGACCGGATCAACGCGTTCTTCCCCCAGTCCGGTTTCCTGCCGCGGTTCACGTTCCAGGGCTGCACCCGGCTGGCGGTCAAGCTCGACTTCATCGCCGGCTTGCTGATGAAGGCCCTCGACGCGACCGGCTCGGGAGGTTTCCGCGGCGTGCAGACGCGGGTCGGTGAGGTCATCGGCTGGCGGAACCTGTTCTGGTCGCTCACCGAGTCGATGGCTCGCGACCCCGAGCCGTGGGTCGGTGACGCCGTCATCCCGAAGCTGGAGTACGGGCTGACCTACCGGATGTTCATGATCCACGGATATCCGCGGGTCAAGGAGATCATCGAGCAGGACGTGGCCTCCGGCCTGATCTACCTGCCTTCCGGCGCGGCCGACTTCCAGAGCCCCGACGTCAGGCCGTACCTCGACAAGTACGTGCGCGGTTCCAACGGGGTCACCGCCGTCGACCGCGTCAAGGTGATGAAGGCGTTGTGGGACGCCATCGGATCCGAGTTCGGCGGCAGGCACGAGCTCTACGAGCGCAACTACTCGGGCAACCACGAGAACGTCAAGGCCGAGCTCCTGTTCGCCGCGCAGAACCGCGGCGGCGTCGACCAGATGAAGGGGTTCGCCGAGACCTTCCTCGACGAGTACGACCTCGACGGTTGGAAGGTGCCGGACCTGTTCTGATCCCGCCTCCGGCAGCGGGCGCCGCACCACACCCGGTCGGCGCCCGCCCGCCCGGTCTGAACCCGACCTCGCGTCGTCGTGTTCGATTACCGTGGCGGCGTGACTCCTCCTCGCGTTCTCGTGCGGTACCTCCCTGCGTTCCTGAGGGCGGACGTCCGGTTGGAGGACGCCGAGGGAAAAGCGCTCGCGGACCTGACGCGAGTCGTCCTCGCCGCAGTGGTGGTGCTGGCGAACCTGATCGGGACCGTGGCGGTTCTCGCACTCAGCCTCGTGGTCATTCCGCTGCCGCCGGATCGCATGCTGCCCAACGGTTTCTACGTCCTGGCCGCGGCCGCGTACATGCTGCTCGCGGCGCTGATCGGCGTCGTCGCGGGGATCCGGGGGCAGCGGGGGCTCAACCGGTGGCTGGCTTCCGGTGGCCCGGCCACCTCACAGCTGCGAGCCGCGGTGCTGCGGTTGCCGCTGCGGGTGTTCTGGCTGCAGGTGTGGTTGTGGATCGGTGGCGCCGTGGTGTTCGCCGTCTTCGAGGCGAGTCGTGACGTTGAACGCGGCCTGTGGGTCGGGGTCATCGTGGTCCTCACCGGCGTGACCACGGCCGCGTGCGCCTACCTGCTGATCGAGCGGCTGCTGCGACCCGTCGCGGCGCGGCTGCTCACCGGCGTCGACCCGAACGACCTGCGGGTCGGTCGTGGTGTGGCGGTGCGCAGCGTCCTGGCGTGGGCGCTGGGAAGCTGCGTGCCGATGGCGGGGTTGTTCATGCTCGGGCTGCGGACCTTGGCCCCCTCGCAGGTGACCGACACCCAGCTGGCCGTGGCGATGGTGGTGCTCGCCGGCACGGCGCTGGTGGTCGGCATGCTCACCGTGTACCTGGCGGCTCGGGCGACGGCCGACCCGATCAGCGGTGTCGCGGACGCCCTGGCCGAGGTGCGTCAGGGGCGCTTCGACATCCGCATCCCGGTGTACGACGGCACCGAGATCGGTCGGCTGCAGTCCGGATTCAACGAGATGGTCGTGGGTTTGGCGGAGCGGGAGCAGATCCGATCCGCGTTCGGCACCTACGTCGATCCGGCCATCGCCGAGCTCGTCCTCCGGGAGGGCACCGATCTCGCCGGTGAGGAGGTGGAGGTGTCGATCATGTTCATCGACATCCGCGACTTCACCGGACTTTCCGAGACGATCTCCGCGACCGAGATCGTCGGCACGATCAACCGCCTCTTCGAGAGGGCGGTCCCGGTGATCCGCGAGCACGGCGGCCACGTGGACAAGTTCGTCGGGGACGGGCTGCTCGCGGTTTTCGGCGCGCCCCGGCGCATCGCCGACCACCCGAGGCAGGCGCTGCTGGCGGCGCTGGCGATCGCGGAGGCCGTGCGCGAGGAGTTCGGTGGTGGCCTGTCGGTGGGGATCGGGGTCAACACCGGGGTCGTCGTCGCGGGAAACGTCGGTGGCGCGGGCCGTTTCGAGTTCTCCGTCATCGGTGATCCGGTGAACGTCGCCGCGCGGATCGAGGCCGCGACCCGGCAGACCGGTGACACCATCCTGATCGCGGAGCGCACCCGCGAGCTCGTCGCGGGCGCTCCGGCGGAGCTCGAAGAGCGGCCGGGCGTGGAGCTGAAGGGGAAGTCAGAACCGGTTTCCTTGTACGCGGTGCACGTATCGCGGTAGATTTCGGTTCACTCGCGAAAATCACGGATTTCGCTTGGTCGATTCGAGTGCATTCACAATTATCTGTCGGAATGTCGCCCTCGGCTTGCGCATTCAACGGTGAATGTGCGCTTCCGTTGAATAGTGTTCAGATGTGATTACTTCGCTCCAATTGGGGGTATGGAAGGGGTTGTCCAGACCGGCAGACTTCGGGATCGATCACGAGAGAGGATCGGCTGCCCACACGTGGTGGTCCCGTTGTCTCTGGAGGTATCCACATGGTTTCTCGCCGGCGGTTTCTCGGTTATTCCGCTGCGGCCCTGACGGCACCGTTCTGGGCTCAGGCGATCAGCGCTCCGTTCGCTTCGGCGGCTCCGGAAAGCATGAAGTTCGTTCTGCAGAACAACTCCGGTGGTCCCGCCAACGCCTACATCGCCGGATTCTCGGACGCCGAGAAGAAGGCCGTTTTCATCAAGGCGGACGGCACTCCGTACTTCCCCGAGGCGGGCGGCCCCGAGCCGACGCCGATCGGTGACGACGTCGCGATCCCGGTCGACGGCACCGTCGAGGTCACCGTGCCGCGCATGTACGGCGCGCGGGTGTACTACTCGCTCAACGACACCCTGGAGTTCCAGGTCGTGCAGGGCGCAGACGGCACGACCTCGGTCGTGCACCCGAACTTCGTCTCCAGCGAGGACCCGAACTTCGGCAAGGACTGGACGTTCGCGGAGTTCACCCTCAACGCGGAGCAGCTCTACGCCAACATCAGCTACGTGGACTTCGTCGCCGCCCCGATCGGTCTGCACCTGACCACCACCGGCAGCGGTGAGCAGAGCGTTCCCGGCATGCCCACCGGCGGCATGGACAAGGTCGCCGAGAGCCTCAAGGGCATGGGCGGCAACTGGGCCACCCTGGTCCAGGAGGCCGACGGCAAGGTCGTCCGGGTGCTCAACCCGAACCACCGCGCCGGCGACTTCGAGGGCTACATGGAGCCCTACGTCGACGAGGTCTACGCCAAGTACGCGGGCGAGTCGCTGTTCGTCGACACCCAGCGCGAGGACCTGGGCATCATCGAGGGCAAGGTCGAGGGCGAGGAGCTGGTGTTCGGCTCCGAGCGCTTCGCCAAGCCGTCCTCGGTGGACATCTGGGGCTGCAACAGCGGTCCGTTCGCCAACAACCCGGAGAGCGACTCGCAGGAGCGGCTGGCGATCGTGCCGCGGCTGGCGGCGGCGTTCAACCGCACCACGCTGCTGATCAACCCGAACCAGCCGCACGAGGAAGACCCGGCGACGTTCTACCAGAACGACATCACCAACCACTACGCCCGCGTGGTGCACGAGAACCTGCCCGACGGCAAGGGCTACGCGTTCGCCTACGACGACGTGAGCTCCAACGCCGGTGAGGACCACAGCGGCAAGGTCAACGCCGGTGACCCCGAGGTCTTCACCCTGACGCTCAACGCCCTGCGCTGACCGAAGCGTGGCGGTGCGGGTAGCGGAACCTCGCGGCTGCGCCGCTCGCCCGCAGTTCAGCGACGACGGCGGCCGGTCCACGACGTGGGTCGGCCGCCGTCGTGCTCGGTGGGGAGCGGCTTTGCGCAAGAATGCTCGGCGTGGACGATTCTGTGCTCGGGGATGACGCGGCGCGCAAACGAGGTCGCAAGCAGCAGCGCCCGGACCCGCAGGAGAGTCCGGTCGCCGAGTTCGCCTGGCGGTTGTGCGAGTTGAAGGAGTCCGCAGGCGATCCGTCGTACGACCGGATGCGCGCCGAGTTCGGTGCGATGGCCTCCAAGTCGGCGCTGTCGGCGGCCGCGCGCGGCAAGGACCTGCCGTCGTGGGAGACGACGTGGGAGTTCGTGCGCAGCCTCGCCGTCGGCGTGCTCGGCCAGGACGCCGAGACCGCGCGCCGGGAGTGGTCCCGGCGCTGGGAAGCGGCGCGGACCGTCGAGGAACCCGAACCCGCCGAACCCCCGGCGACCCGGCCGAGGTGGTTGAAGTGGCTGGTGGCCGGGGCTGCGGCGGTGCTCGTCGTGGCGGGCGTGGTCTGGTGGACGTGGCCGGAGGAGCGCCCGATCCCCGGTGACGCGTCGCTGATGCTCAGCGAGACCGTCCCGGACGGCACCGAGTTCGCGGCGGGCGAGAACTTCGTCAAGACCTGGGAGGTCCGCAACGTCGGCCGCGAGCCGTGGGACGGCCGCTACCTCGCGCAGGTCTTCCGCGAGGGCGATGCCGACTGCACCGCCCCGCAGCGCGTCTCCGTCGGCGAGGTGGCGCCCGGCGGCACCGTCCAGCTCGCGGTGCCGGTGTTCACGGGTGAGAAGCCCGGCCGCTGCAAGCTCGGCTGGAAGATGGTCGACGAGGACGGGCGCCAGTACTTCCCGGAAGAGCTCCGCGCCGTCTTCTTCGACATCCGGGTCCGGTGACGTCGGGCAGGTCCGGTGACGTCCGGACCCGCGGGACTCCCCGGCACCCCCGGTCGGCCGGGGAGTCCCGCTCGGGTCACGACCCACGTTATTCACCCGGACGGGTGAAGATCTACTGATCAATGGGCAGGTCTTCCCCGCGAGCCAATTCCGGATGTCTTCGCAGGTCACAGATTTGACCAACCCGGATCCCAGGTCAAAACCCGCCTGATCCGGCGGTGGGGATGACCCGATTTCAATGCGAATCGGGTCCCCGACCTCCATTGAAATCGCGGATCCCCGGCGGGGGTCAGGACGGGTCCGGGATGAGGGATTGGGTGCCGAGGACGCCGAGGAGGTCGAGCTTGTCGGCCGAGTCGGTGCCGACGGCGGGGGTGAACCACAGGAGTCGCTGGCGGCAGTCCTCGCTCACCAGGTTCAGGCAGTTGACGTCGATCGTGCCGAGCTCCGGGTGCACCAGGCGCTTGCGCTCGTCCCGGCGGACGGCGATGTCGTGCCGGGACCACAGGTCCGCGAACTCCGGGCTGCGGGCCTGGAGGTCTTCGACCAGCTCGCGCGCTTCGGGATCGTCCGGGGCGCGGCGGGCGACGGCGGCGCGCAGGTCCGCGACGAACGTCCAGGCGTGGTGCGCGTGGTCCTCCTCCGGGTACAGCGCGCGCGAGCTCGGGTCGGTGAACCAGCGGTGGACGAAGCTCGCCCGCATCCCCGAGTCCGGCACCTTCGGACCGAGCAGCGCGACCGCGAGGTCGTTCTGCACGAGCGTCACGTGCAGGTCGGTGATGACCTGGGCGGGCGTGCCGGACAGCCGGTCCAGCAGGTCGAGCATTCCCGGGTGCACGTGCGCCGCGGACCCGCCGCGCAGCGGCAGCGGGCGCCCGGCCAGCGCGTAGAGGTGGTCGCGCTCGTCGCGGGTGAGCCGCAGCGCGCGGGACAGCGCGGCCAGCATCTGCTCGGACGGCTGCGCGCCGCCGCCCCGCTCCAGCTCGATGTAGTAGTCCACCGAGGCCCCGGTGAGCTGCGCGACCTCCTCGCGGCGGAGCCCCGGCACCCGCCGCCGATGCCCGGTGGGCAGGCCGACGTCGGAGGGGCGGATCCGGTCGCGCCGCTTCTTGAGGAAATCGCCGAGTTCACCCAGGTTCACGTCGTCCAGTTTCCGCTCGCCGGGTGCGGCCGAGCCAGGGGACGGCATCCCCCGGGTCAGCGGCAACTGGTTGACCTCGGTGTTCCGCCGGAGGCTTGGTGCAGGTCACCGAGGAGAGGAACACGCATGACACGCACGGCCATCGTCACCGGCGGATCGCGCGGCATCGGCCGCGACGTCGTCACCCGGCTCGCCGCCGACGGGTTCGCCGTCGTCGCCGGGTACGCGGGCAACGAGGAGCTCGCCACCGAGGCGGTTCGGGAGGTGCGGGAGTCGGGCGGGCGCGCGATCGCCGTGCGGGCCGACGTCGCCGACGAGCACGCGGTCGCGGCGATGTTCGACGCCGCCGAAGCCGAGTTCGGCGGGGTGGACGTGGTCGCGCACGCGGCAGGGAAGATGGCGCAGTCCACCGTCGCCGACCTGGATCTGGCGGTGCTCGACGAGGTGTACCGGACCAACGTGCGCGGCACCTTCGCCGTCGCCCAGCAGGCGGCCCGGCGGCTCCGCGACGGCGGCGCGCTGATCACCTTCTCCAGCTCCGCGGTCGCCCTGGCCTTCCCGGCCTACAGCCCGTACACGGCGACCAAGGGCGCGGTCGAGGCGATGACGATGGTGCTGGCCCGCGAGCTGCGCGGACGCGACATCACCGTCAACACCATCGCACCCGGCCCCACGGCCACGGACCTGTTCTTCGAGGGCAAGACCCAGGAGACCATCGACCGCCTCGCCGCCCAGCCCCCGCTCGAACGCCTCGGCACCCCCGCCGACATCGCCGCGGTCACGTCCTTCCTCGCGGGCCCCGACGGCCGCTGGATCAACGGCCAAACCCTCCGAGCCAACGGCGGCATCAACTGACCGACCCCCACCCCACGTCGAAAACCGCTGCATTCGCGCGACGAAAACCGCGGTTTTCGTCGCGGGGAGGGGTTCGAGGGCCGGGTAGGGTGGAAGTCAACAGCGTTGACTTCGTGGGTCGGAGGTGTTCGGTGGGTGAGGTGCTGAGCTCGAAGAGCACGGTGGGGGCTTGGTTGGCGCATCCCGAGGGCGGGCCGTTGATCGGGGAGATGCTGGCCGCGGCCGGGCACGAGCCCGAGGCGCTGGCGCCCGTGAGCGGGTTGCCGTTGGAGCAGCTGGTCGAGCTCAGCCAGGGGGCCATGAGCCGGGAGGCCGTGGACGAGCTGGTGCTGCGCGTCAACGGCGGTGTGATGCCGGAGGTCGACGCCGCCGCGAGCGGGTGGCAGGAGCGGGTCGTGCCCGGGCGGTTCGAGGGCAAGACCGTGATCGTCACCGGGGCCGCTTCCGGGATCGGGCGGGCGACCGCTTCGCGGATCGCGCGGGAAGGCGGCCGGGTCGTCGCCGCCGACATCAACGCGGGTCCGCTCGACGAGCTCACCGCCGAACTGCCCGGCGCGGTCGCCGTGGCCGGCGACATCTCGCAGGCCGCCGACGTCGACCGGATCGTCGCCGCGGCCGGCGAGCGCATCGACGGGCTGGCCAACGTCGCCGGGGTGATGGACGACTTCAGCCCGCTGCACGAGCTCGACGACGCCACCTGGGAGCGCACCTTCCGGATCAACGTCGACGGGCTGATGCGGCTCACCCGGGCCGCGCTGCCGTCGATGCTGGCCGCGGGCGCGGGCTCGATCGTCAACGTCGCCTCCGAGGCCGCGCTGCGCGGCAACGCCGCGGGTGTCGCCTACACCGCCTCCAAGCACGCGGTCCTCGGCATCACCCGCAACGCCGCGTTCATGTACGGGCCGTCGGGCGTCCGGGTCAACGCGGTCGCGCCGGGCGGGGTGGCGACCGGCATCAGCTCGTCGGTGGACGCGATGTCGGAGTTCGGCCGCGAGCGCACCGGCGGGTTCATCGGCCTGATGCCGCCGGTGGCGACCGCGCCGCAGCTCGCCGCCTCGATCACGTTCCTGCTCAGCGACGACGGCGTGAACCTCAACGGTGCGATCCTGCCCTCCGACGGCGGCTGGTCGGTGCAGTGATCACGGCGTGAGCAGCCGCTGCAGCAGTCCGCCGTAGCGCTCGACGAGCCCGTCCCGGTCGGCGGCCAGCCGCTGGTCGCCGACCACCCACAGCGAGTACAGCAGCCCGCCGACCAGGGCCGCGGCCGCGCGGGCGCGCTCCTCGGCGTCGGCACCGCGCATCCGCACCCGCAGCGGCTGCACGAACGAGGTCTCGTGGGTCTCCCGCAGCCGCTCGGCGATCTGCGGGTGCCCGCTGCCCTGCACCATCGCGAGGTGGATCGCGCGGGTGCGGTCGTCGGAGTCGAGCAGCACCTCGACGAACCGGGTTCCCAGCCGCTCCAGCGGCACGTCCAGCAGCGGTTCGTCGTCGATGCTCAGGTGCATGGTGTCCAGGAACAGCAGCTCCTTGCTGCCGAAGTGCCTGATCACCAGCGCCGGATCGGTGGCGGCCCGCGACGCGATGTCCCGGACGGAGGTGTCGGCGTAGCCGCGCTCGGTGAACAACCGGGTCGCGGCGTCGCGGATCGCCTCGCGCGTCTGGGAACCCGATCTCCTGGCCATGACCGGGATCGTATCCGGCCGGAGGTGGCGTCGAGCCGTGCCGAACCCGGTCTCCACCGGAGCCTCGACGGACCGGAACGCGCCTGGTGAGACGGGGTGCGCCGAGTCCGCCGCGAGTAGCATCGGCCGCATCGGCGCCCGGATGCGCGCTCGGTCGATAGGGTGATCGCGCAGTCTCGGTCGGTGAGGGAGATGTGAGCGGTGGAGATCGACATCAGCACGCCGCAGTCGGCGCGGATCTGGAACTACTGGCTGGGCGGCAAGGACCACTACGCGGTCGATCGCGAGGCCGGTGACGCCGTGATCGCCCAGATCCCCGACATCCCGGAGGGAGCCCGCGCCGAGCGCGCGTTCCTGGTGCGGGTCGTGCGGCACCTGGTCGAGGAGGAGGGGCTGCGGCAGTTCCTCGACGTCGGCACCGGTCTGCCGACCGCCAACAACACCCACGAGGTCGCGCAGCGGCTGGCTCCGGAGAGCCGCATCGTCTACGTCGACAACGACCCGATCGTGCTCGCGCACGCCCGCGCGCTGCTGACCAGCACGCCCGAGGGCAAGACGGACTACCTCGACTCCGATCTGCGGCGCCCGGAGGAGATCGTCGAGGCGGCCCGGGAGACGCTGGACTTCGACCAGCCGATCGCGCTGATGCTGCTCGGCGTGCTCAACCACGTGATGGACGACGACGAGGCCCGCTCCGCGGTGCGCGCGCTGGTCGACGCGCTGGCGCCGGGCAGCTTCCTGGTGCTCACGCACTCCACCGCCGAGGTCCACGGCGAGCCGATGCTGCGCGCGATGCGGGAGACCACCGAGCGCGGCGGAACCCCGATCCGGGCGCGCACCGCAGCCGAGATCGAGGGCCTGTTCGCCGGGACGACGCTGCAGGAACCGGGCGTGGTGACCTGTTCGCAGTGGCGCCCGGAGAGGGAAGGCGAGAAGCCGGTCTACCTCTTCGGCGGCGTCGGCCGGGTCTGACACCGCGGATTCTTCGGCTCCGGGGGAGAAGTGCACCTGGAGCAGAAGAATATCTTTCGTTGGTGCGGACGATCAGCTGAAGTATCTTGCTCGATCTCCGGCTTCCTGTGTAATTCTTGTTGTGTGCGCGAGACCCGTGCACATGCAGCCGGGAGGCCGAACCATGACCGCTCAGCACGAGACCTTCTCGACCGCAGTCCCCGCCCCGCGCCCCGGAACCGACCCCGTGACCGCGCTGAAAGCGCAGGTCACCGGCGACCTGATGGACATCGTCGTGGACCTCGACGCCGGTGACGGCTGCCGGCTCCGCGACGTGCGCGACGGCACCGACTACCTCGACATGACGATGTTCTTCAGCTCCGCACCGCTCGGGCACGGACACCCCGGCCTGCGCACCCCGGAGTTCGAGGCCGCGCTGGTCCGCGTCTCGCGGGTCAAGCCGTCCAACCCCGACTTCGCGACCGAGGAGCAGGCCCGGTTCGCCGAGACCTTCCAGCGGGTCGTCGGCATCCCCGAGCTGCCCCTGCTGTTCTTCATCGACGGCGGCACCCTCGCCGTGGAGAACGCGCTCAAGGTCGCCTTCGACTGGAAGACCAAGGTCAACGCGCGCCGCGGGATCGCCGTGCGCGGCAGCCGGGTCATGCACCTGGAGAAGGCCTTCCACGGCCGCAGCGGCTACACGCTGTCGCTGACCAACACCGACCCGTCGAAGATCCGCGACTACCCGATGTTCGACTGGCCGCGCGTCCCCAGCCCCGCCGTCGAACCCGGCGAGCGGTGGGACACCGCCGACCTGCTGCCCGAGGAGGTCCACGCGCTGGAGGTCGCCGAGTCCGCGCTGCGCCGCTACGGCGCCGAGATCGCCTGCTTCGTCTACGAACCCGTCCAGGGCGAAGGCGGCGACCGGCACCTGCGGCCGCAGTTCCTGCAGGCCGTGCAGCGGTTGTGCGTCGAGCACGACGTGCTGACCGTCGCCGACGAGGTGCAGACCGGCGCGCTGACCGGTCAGGCGTGGGCGCACCAGGCGCTCGGGCTCGAACCCGACCTGGTCGCCTTCGGCAAGCGCATGCAGGTCTGCGGTGTCATGGGCGGACGTCGGGTCCTGGACGTGTCCGACAACGCCTTTCGCGAGCCCAGCCGGATCAGCTCCACCTGGGGCGGCTCGCTCACCGACATGGTCCGCGCGACCCGCATCCTGGAGATCATCGAGGAGGAGGACCTGTTCGCGCACAGCCGCGCCATGGGCGAACTGCTGCTCGGCGAGCTCCGCGACCTGGCCGCGGAGTTCCCGCGCCTGATCCACTCGCCCCGCGGCCGCGGCCTGATGTGCGCCATCAGCTTCCGCGACCCCGGCCACCGGGCCCGGGCCCTGGCGGTGGCCCGGGAGCAGCACCGCACGCTGTTCCTGCCCTCGGGCCCGGACTCGCTGCGAGCCCGGCCCCCGCTCACGGCCCGCCCGGAGGAGATCCTCGACGCCGTCTCAGCCCTCCGGAAGACCCTCGCGTCGCTGACCTGAGACGCGGTCGCGCGGAGCCCGATCCGGTCGGGCTCCGCGCGCGGTCAGCGCCAGGAGGGGAGCCAGAGCTCGGCCTGCCAGTGCTCGTGGGTGATGGGGTCGCCGTTGAGGACCGGCCAGAGCCAGATGAAGTTGGCGACCACCAGTCCGATGTAGAGCGACACCGCGAGCAGGCCCGTCTTGCGGCGCTCGTAGTGGTCCTCGGCCGTGCCCAGCACGTGGCCGAGGACCAGGACGATCCCCAGCACCAGGAACGGGACCAGCGGAGTGGCGTAGAAGAAGTACATCTGCCGCGACAGGTTCGTGAACCACGGCAGGTACCCGGCGCCGTAGCCGACCAGGACCGCCGCGTAGCGCCAGTCCAGCCGGAACACCGCGCGCCACACCGACCAGGCCGCGACCGGCAGCGCCAGCCACCACATCGCCGGGGTGCCGATCAGCATCGTCGCCTGCACGCAGCTGTTGCGGCCGCAGCCCGGCATCCCCGACTCGTAGTAGTAGAGCATCGGGCGCATGCCCATCGGCCACGCCCACGGCTTGGACTCCCACGGGTGCGGGGTCGCCGGGGTGGTCAGGTGCGTGTGGAAGTCCAGCACGTTGAGCTGGTAGTACAGCAGCGACCGCAGCGCGTCCGGCAGGCCGTTCATGCCCACGTCGTCGTTGAGCAGCACCGCGTGCCGGTCGGTGGCGGTCTCGCTGGCGAACCAGCCCGACCAGGTCGCGAAGTACACCAGCAGCGGGATGCCCACCAGCGCCCACAGCGCAGGGGCGGTGTCGCGCACCAGCGCCGCCCGCCACGGCCGCCGCACCCCCGCCGCCCGCCGGGCCAGCGCGTCCCAGAACACGCTGAGCAGGCCGAACGCCATGATGTAGTAGATGCCGTTCCACTTGGTCCCGCAGGCCAGGCCGAGCATCAGACCGGCGCCGAAGCGCCACCAGCGGAAGCCCAGCGCCGGACCCCACGTCGCCGGGTCGAGACGGCCGTCCGAGCAGACCTGCCACAGCCGCTCGCGGACCTGGTCGCGGTCGACCAGCAGGCACGAGAACGCGGCGAGGATGAACAGCGCCTGGAAGATGTCGAGCATGCCGACGCGCGACTGCACGTGGCTGAGCCCGTCGCAGATCAGCAGGACACCGGCCAGCGCGCCGAGCAGCGTCGAGCGCGTCAACCGGCGGGCGATGCGGACGATCAGCAGCACCATCAGCGTGCCGAACAGGGCGGCGATGAGCCGCCAGCCCCACGGCGTGTAGCCCAGCAGCCACTCGCCGATCGCGATCATCTGCTTGCCGACCGGCGGGTGCGCCACCAGCTCGTAGCCGGGGTTGTCCTCGTAGCCGCCGTTGCGCAGCATCTGCCACGCCTGCGGGACGTAGTGCTTCTCGTCGAAGACCGGCGTGCCCTCGTCGGTCGCCCGGCCCAGGTCCCAGAAGCGGACCAGCCCGGCGACCAGGGTGATCACCAGCGTCACGATCCACGCGCGCTTGCGGTCGGTGGGCATCGAGGTGTCCAGCAGCGGCAGCGGGTCGGTCTCGCCCGGCCGGTGAACCGCCGGTGCGCGGCCTACCTGGACGAGTTCGTCGGCACCGCCGAACCTGCGGACTGGGACGCTCACACCGTCGATCGTAAGGGTCAGGCACGCCTCGACCGGGGCACGCCCCGCGAGCGGCCTACGCTGTGCGGTCATGGACTCCGGCACCCTGCTCCTCGCCGCCACCCCGCTGGGCGATGCCCGCGACGCCTCCGCACGACTGGTCGAGGCGCTCGGCTCCGCCGAGGTGGTGGCCGCCGAGGACACCCGCCGGGTGCGCAACCTCGCGAGCGCGCTGGGCGTCGCCCCGGAGGGCAAGGTCGTCAGCTACTATGAGGCCGTGGAGTCGGCGCGCGCCCCGATGCTGCTCGACGCGCTGCGGGACGGGAAGTCCGTGCTGCTGGTGACCGACGCCGGCATGCCGAGCGTGTCCGACCCCGGCTACCGGCTGGTGTCGGCGTGCGTGGCCGAAGGCCTGCCGGTGACCTGCCTGCCGGGCCCGTCGGCGGTGACCACGGCGCTGGCGGTGTCCGGACTGCCGTCGGACCGGTTCTGCTTCGAGGGGTTCCCGCCGCGCAAGGCCGGGGACCGGCGGAAGTTCTTCGGGCGGCTGGTCGCCGAGGAGCGCACCAGCGTGTTCTTCGAGGCCCCGCACCGGCTGGCCGACGCGCTGGCCGACGCGGTGTCGGTGCTGGGGGAGTCGCGGCAGGCCGCGGTGTGCCGCGAGCTGACCAAGACCTACGAGGAGATCAAGCGCGGCACCCTCGGTGAGCTGGCCGAATGGGCGGCCGAGGGCGTGCGCGGTGAGATCACGGTGGTGCTGGCAGGAGCCGAGCAGGCCGCCCCGACCGACCCCGCGGAGCTGGTCGCGCAGGTCGAGGAGCGGGCCGCGGACGGCATCCGCCTCAAGGACGCCGTCGCCGAGGTCGCCGAGCTCGCGGGAGTCCGCAAGAAGGAGCTCTACGACGCGGTCCTCGCCGCGCGCAGGTGACTCCCGGAGGGTTTCGGTGGCACTTCGCCGCGTGCGGGAACGTGCGGGCGTTCGCCCAGGAAAGGGACAGTTTTAGTCATAATTAACCGGGCACAACGGACTTTGATCATGGGTGATTATCACTAAAACTGTCCCCTGCCCCCGCGCGGTCACGCGAGAGGAGCGGCCGACTACCCTTGAACACCATGAGTGCCTCTGTGTTGACGGCTGTGGCCTGGCCTTATGCCAACGGTCCGCGTCACATCGGTCATGTCTCCGGCTTCGGTGTGCCTTCGGACGTCTTCTCCCGCTACCAGCGAATGGCCGGCAACCAGGTGCTCATGGTCTCCGGCACCGACGAGCACGGGACCCCGATCTCCGTCCAGGCGGAGAAGGAGGGGCTGACCACCCGCCAGCTCGCCGACAAGTACAACCGGGTGATCACCGAGGACCTCCAGGGACTCGGCCTGTCCTACGACCTGTTCACCCGCACCACCACCGGCAACCACTACGAGGTGGTGCAGGACCTCTTCCTCGCGCTGCACCGCAACGGCTACGTGCTGCCCAAGACCACGACCGGTGCGATCAGCCCGTCCACCGGCCGCACGCTGCCCGACCGCTACATCGAGGGCACCTGCCCGATCTGCGGTTACGACGGCGCGCGCGGCGACCAGTGCGACAACTGCGGCAACCAGCTCGACCCGGCCGAGCTGAAGAACCCGGTCTCCCGGATCAACGGCGAGAAGCCGGAGTTCGTCGAGACCGAGCACCTGTTCCTCGACCTGCCCTCGTTCACCGAGTCGCTGGGCAAGTGGCTGTCCACCCGCGACGGCTGGCGGCCCAACGTGCTCAAGTTCGCGCAGAACCTCGTCGAGGACATGCGCCCGCGCGCGATCAGCCGCGACCTGGACTGGGGCGTGCCGATCCCGCTGGACGGCTGGCGCGACCAGCCCATGAAGCGCTTCTACGTGTGGTTCGACGCCGTCATCGGCTACCTGTCGGCGAGCGTCGAGTGGGCCCGCCGCACCGGTGACGCCGACGCCTGGAAGCAGTGGTGGACCGACCCGTCGGCGCAGGGCTACTACTTCATGGGCAAGGACAACATCACCTTCCACGCCCAGATCTGGCCGACGCTGCTGATGGGGCACAACGGCCAGGGCGACAAGGGCGGCGAGGTCGGCCCGTTCGGCGAGCTGAACCTGCCCGACGAGGTCGTCTCCAGCGAGTTCCTCACCATGAGCGGCTCGAAGTTCTCCACCTCGCGCGGCACCGTCATCTACGTGCGCGACTTCCTGCGCGAGTTCGGCCCGGACACCCTGCGCTACTTCATCTCGGTGGCGGGCCCGGAGAACCAGGACACCGACTTCACCTGGGACGAGTTCGTCCGCCGCACCAACTTCGAGCTGGCCAACGAGTGGGGCAACCTGGTCAACCGGTCCATCTCGATGGCGGCCAAGAACAACGGCGCCGTCCCGGCGCCGACCTCCCCGGCCCCGGCCGACGAGGAGCTCAAGGCCCAGGCCCGCGCCGCGTTCGACACCGTCGGCACCCACCTGCGCAGCTCGCGGTTCAAGGCGGCCTCGCAGGAGGCGATGCGGGTCGTCTCGGCGGCCAACAAGTACCTGTCCGACCAGGAGCCGTGGAAGCTCAAGGAGGACCCGGACCGCCGCGACGCCGTCCTGCACACCGCGCTGCAGGTCGTCTCCGACGCGAACACGCTGCTCACGCCGTTCCTGCCGCACTCCGCGCAGAAGGTGCACGAGCTGCTGGGCGGCACCGGGGTCTGGGCCGCGCAGCCGGAGATCCGCGAGGTCGACGACCTCGACGACGCTTCGCTGTCCTACCCGGTGCTGATGGGCGAGTACGCCGCCGAGCAGGCCAAGTGGGAGTCCACCGAGATCGAGGTGGGCCGCCCGCTGAACAAGCCGAAGCCGCTGTTCGCGAAGCTCGACGCCGAACTCGGCGAGACCGGCCCGGAGTGGGCCCCGATCCAGCAGGGCTGATGGGCAAGAAGACCTCCAGGAGCGAGCTGCCGCCGGTGCCCGAGGCGCTGGCGGCAGCCGCCGTCGACTCCCACACCCACCTCGACGCCTGCGGCGCCAAGACCGCCGAGGACGTCCGGGCGATGGTCGACCGCGCCCAGGGCGCCGGCGTCGGCCGGGTCGTCACCGTCGCCGACGACCTCGACTCGGCCCGCTGGGCCGTCGAGGCCGCGACCTGGGACGAGCGGGTCTTCGCCGCGGTGGCGCTGCACCCGACCCGGGCCAAGGACTTCGGCGACGAGGAGAGGGCGACGCTGGAGGAGCTCTCCGCGCACCCGCGCGTGGTGGCCATCGGCGAGACCGGCCTGGACTACTACTGGGACTACTCGCCGCCGGAGCCGCAGCAGGAGGCGTTCCGCTGGCACATCGACCTCGCCAAGCGGACCGGCAAGCCGCTGATGATCCACGACCGCGAGGCGCACGACGACATCCTGCGGATCCTGGACGAGGAGGGGGCGCCGGAGACGGTCGTCTTCCACTGCTTCTCCGGTGACGCCGAGTTCGCGAAGTCCTGCGTGGCCAAGGGATACGTGCTCTCGTTCGCCGGCACGGCGACCTTCCGGAACGCCAAAAGCCTTCGCGAGGCGGCCGAAACGGTGCCGCTGGAGCAGATGCTGGTGGAGACCGACGCGCCGTTCCTGACGCCGCACCCCTTCCGGGGACACCCCAATCAGCCCTACTGCGTCAATTACACCCTTCGTGACCTCGCCGAACTCCGCGGTATGAAGGTCGATGAGCTGGCAGTAGCCACCACCGCCACGGCCGAGCGAGTTTTCGGCCTCGATCAGGGGTAATCACACCCTTGTAGTCCTCTACGCTGCGATTTCTGGTAAGTGGCGTTCATGTTCGCCCGCTTGCGGTCCGCACGCCGACTCCTACCGTCCACTGTGGAAGCCGGAACGGGGGACACCCCGAACTCCGCCGGGAATTCCGGGCGGAGGTCCTCCAGGCCGGACCATCGGTTGTGAGGATGCACAGTGGAGTTCCATAGATTCACGAAGTGGACTGTGGCGGCTGCTATCGCTCTCAGCGGTAGTGCCCTGGTCGCGGTGGCCCCGAACGCCGCGGCAACCCCGACCGACGATCGAACCGCGGTGTGGGACCGGCTCGCCGGTTGTGAAGCCGGTGGTAACTGGGCCGCGAACACGGGCAACGGTTACTACGGCGGCCTGCAGTTCAACCGCAGCACCTGGGCCGCCTACGGAGGCGAGCGGTACAACCGCTATCCGCACCGCGCATCGCGGGAGCAGCAGATCGAGATCGCCGAGAAGGTGCGCGCCGACCGCAGCGGTTACGGCGCCTGGCCTGCTTGCGCGAGGAAGCTCGGCCTGCCGCGATGACGTGAACTCGCCGCAATTCCGCGAATGATCGTCGCGAGGGAACCTCGGTTCCCTCGCGCGAGGGGAGGGGAGGTCCGGCCCGGGTGCGCGCAGCGCCCGGGCCGGACCGGTGCGCCGGGGACTTTTCGCTGGCCCGAGCGTCGTTTTGATCTAGGGATCGCAGCTCGCGAGGCCGTGTTATATGTCACGCAAGGGGTTCGAGGGGTGGCTAACGAATCCTGTACGTGCCCCCCGAACGGCCTAATTTTTGCCGATCTTGACTACAGATCGTGTTGGGTTGCTCGGCATTCCGGGGTTATCGGACTCACATGTCGGAATCAGGTGCTTGGCGCCCTCGCATGATCACGGTAGAGTCTCGGCCCCGTAACCGATGACATCCAGTCATGGGGAACGCCCGTTAGTCTCGCCGGTGTACGTCGGGGAAGTCCGCGGTGAGCTCCACGAGCTCGTCCGGACTAGGCGGCAATTGGCTTGCGGGAGTCGGATACAGACACGAAGCACGAAGGTTGCGCACGCGCGACGAACGAGAGGGGTTGAGCGAGGAGACATGAACTCGCCCAACGGTTCTCACGTTCTCCACGTCGTGGGTGCGACTTTGCGCCTTCGGGAGGTAACGACCCTGTGAACGGACGTGGCGAGCCCAGCCATGCCGGTTTCGCGACCCCGCGGAACGACGGCTACTGGGCTGATTCCTTCGATGCGGCGACTGACTGGTTCACCCCGGTCCAGCCGACCGAGCAGCACACCGCGGTAGGCCTGCTCGACCGCCCGGACCAGCAGTGGTCCGACGAGCACCCGAGCTTCCCGCCGGGCGGTCTCGAAATCACCCCGCAGGACGTCTACGACGTTCTCGGCCCCGACGCCGAGGACGTGCTCGCGACCGCCGAGATCGACGTCGACGAGGTCATCCGGCTGATCAACGCCGAGACCACCGTCCTGCCCCCGATGAACTTCCTCGAGGCGATGCCCGAGGGCGACGCCTCCGGCGCGCTGCCGCCGCAGCAGGTCGCCGAGGGCATGACCGCCTGGAAGCGCCGCTTCCTCAAGGGTGCCGTGGCCGGTGTCCTGCTCTCGCTGACCGGCACCGGCGGCGCGGCCGCCGCGATGGACAAGTCGGTCACCGTCGAGATCGACGGCCAGGAGAAGACCGTCAGCACGTACGACGGCACCGTGGGCGAGGTCCTGGAGGACCAGGGCATCACCGTCGGCCCGCACGACGCGCTGAGCCCGTCGCCGCAGGCCGAGGTCGGCCACGGCGAGACGATCACGCTCGACCGCGGTCGCCTGATCAAGCTCAACGTGGACGGCGACGTCCGCGAGGAGTGGGTCCGCTCGGTGACCGTCGAGCAGGCGCTGCGCCAGCTCGGCGTCAACGCCGACGGCGCCGTCCTCAACGCGGACCGGAACATGGCCGTGCCCGAGCAGGGCATGGAGCTGTCGGTCCGCACCAAGAAGGACATCACCCTCATCGACGGCAGCGGTGCGCCGAAGCAGCTGAGCACCACCGCGGCCAACATCGACGAGCTGGTCAAGGAGCAGAAGCTCAACCTCGGCCCGGACGACAAGGTCACCCCGGGTGCCGACGCGAAGCTGGTCACCGGCGCCGAGGTGCGCATCGACCGCACGCAGAGCTCCGTGATCAGCGTGACCGTGCCGGTCCAGCCGCCGGTCCGCGAGATCGTCGACGACTCGATGTTCAAGGGCGAGGAGCGGGTCGAGTCCCCCGGCGAGGCCGGCGAGAAGATCCAGTTCACCCGGGTCACCAAGGTCAACGGCGAGGAGTCCGGCCGCGAGGTCGTCGACGAGAAGGTCACCAAGCAGCCGGTCGAGAAGGTCGTCCGCGTCGGTGGCAAGCCCGCGCCCAACAGCGGTGTCTGGGACAAGCTCGTCCAGTGCGAGGCGACCGGCAACTGGGCCATGAACAGCGGCAACGGCTACTACGGCGGGCTGCAGTTCGACAAGTCCACGTGGGACGCCTACGGCGGCGACCAGTACGCCCCGTACCCGCACCAGGCCAGCCGCGAGCAGCAGATCGCGGTGGCCGAGAAGGTCCGCGCCGCCCGCGGCGGCAGCTACGGCGCCTGGCCGTCCTGCTCGTCCAAGCTCGGTCTCGACTGAGCTGAGATCGCTTTCCGGGAGGCACCCGCCGACTTCGGCGGGTGCCTTCTTGCATCACCCCCGCTGACCTCGCGAAATCGGCGCGGGTAGGTTCATCGGCGTGGATGAGCAGGGGGCGTCTTTGCTGGGACCGGCCGACGTGCGTCGGCTGGCCGACGAGCTCGGCATCAAGCCGACCAAGAAGCTCGGGCAGAACTTCGTGCACGACCCGAACACGGTGCGCCGGATCGTCTCGGCCGCCGAGGTCGGCGCGGACGACGTCGCGCTGGAGGTCGGCCCGGGTCTGGGCTCGCTGACGCTCGCGCTGCTCCCCGCCGCCGGTTCCGTCGTAGCCGTGGAGATCGACCCGGTCCTGGCCGAGCGGCTGCCGCGCACCGCGCGCGAGTTCGCGCCGCAGCTGGCCGACCGGTTGACCGTGCTGCCCGCCGACGCGCTGCGGGTGCGCGCCGAGGACTTCCCGAAGCCGCCGACCGCGCTGGTCGCCAACCTGCCCTACAACGTCGCCGTGCCCGTCGTGCTGCACCTGCTCGCCGAGCTGCCGAGCCTGCGGCACGGTCTGGTCATGGTGCAGTCCGAGGTCGCCGAGCGGATGGCCGCCGAGCCCGGCAGCCGCGTCTACGGCGTGCCGAGCGCGAAGGCGGCCTGGTACGCCGACGTGCGCCGCGCGGGTCCGGTGCCGCGCAAGGTGTTCTGGCCGGTGCCCAACGTCGACTCCGGGCTGGTGGCCTTCGAGCGCGTCGACCCGCCGTCGAGCGCGCCGCGGGAGGACGTCTTCCGCGTGGTGGACGCCGCGTTCGCGCAGCGGCGCAAGGCGTTGCGGGGCGCGCTGTCCGGCTGGGCCGGTTCGGCGGCCCGCGCGGAGGAGTTGCTGCGCGCGGCCGGGATCGATCCGATGGCGCGCGGGGAGCAGTTGCGCATCGCCGATTTCGCCCGGATCGCGGAGATCGCGTCATCCGGCTCGCCGAGCTGAACCACTCGTCCGGCGGCTTGCGCACACGCGCTGCGACATCACCGAGAGTGACCGAAACGCCACCCTGGGCGGAAAAATTCCCGCTCCGACCGGTATGTGATCTGGCAAACGATTTCGGTCAGTGACCGCTATCAGCTTGCGCCTGACCCTGTCGATGGGGTCTACTATTCGGGAAATCCATCCCGAGCGGCTGAGAGACCTGGCTTGTTGACGCCGCAGCAACCACCCATCGCGGGCAGGTGCTAACGCCAGGACCGATGGAGTAGCTGTGGATTCCAACGCGCGGTTAGCGAACCTGCCTGCCTCCGGCGATGTCCGGTTCGAGGTACCCCACATCCGGGAACTGCTCACGCAGCGGCGGGTCATCGACCACGGACGGCGCACGACCTGCGCCTGTCGTCGCGAGATGTGACCCGGTCCTTCCCCCTTTTTTCTTTCCCGAGAAGTTCCCCCTGGCCGCTGCCCGAACGCGGGCGCGGTCGTCGCGAGCTGATGTGGAGCAGATCGTGATCTCTGTTGAGAACCTGACCAAGTCCTTCCAGCACAACGGCAGCACCGTCCGCGCCCTCGACGGCGTGTCGATGGAGGTCAACCCGGGTTCGGTCGTCGGCGTGGTCGGCCCGAGCGGTGCGGGGAAGTCGACGCTGGCCCGGTGCATCGCGCTGCTGGAGAAGCCCGACAGCGGTGCCATCCGCGTCGACGGCACCGACCTGGTGTCGCTGGACGGCAAGGCCCTGCGCGCCGCGCGCAGGCAGATCGGCGTTGTGCCGCAAGGGGATTCGCTGCTGCGCCAGCGCACCGCCGCGGGCAACGTGGCGCTGCCGCTGGAGGCCGCGGGCATCGGCGGACCGCAGCGCCGCCAGCGCGTCGGCGAGCTGCTCGACCTCGTCGGTCTCACCGACAAGGCGTCGGTCCACCCCGACCAGCTCTCCGGCGGGCAGCGCCAGCGCATCGCGGTCGCCCGCGCGCTGGCCGCCAAGCCGTCGGTGCTGCTGGCCGACGAGCCGACCTCCGCGCTGGACCCGACCACCACCGACTCGGTGCTGACCGTCCTGGACCGCGCGCGGGCCGAGCTCGGCGTCACCGTCCTGGTCGTCACCCACGACATGGCCGTGGTGCGCAAGCTCGCCGACGACGTCGCGGTGCTGGAGGACGGCCAGGTCGTCGAGCAGGGCAAGGTCCTGGACCTCGTCGCCGAACCCGCCAGCAGGATCAGCGGCACCCTGCTGCCCGAAACGGACCAGGCCGACCAGCTGCGTCCGACCTCCGGCCGCCACGACGTGGTCGCCGAGATCGTCCTGGTCGGCTTCGCCGCCGTGGGAGCGCTGCTCCCCGAGGCCTCCAACCGGTTCGCCGTCGACCTGGCGATCCTCGGTGGTGGCCTGACCCGCCTCGGCGACACCCCGGTCGCCAAGTTCAAGATCGGCCTCACCGGCGAGCGTTCCGAGGCGGCGCTGAAGTGGATGATCGAGCGGGACGCGCACGTTCGGCGCGCCCCGGTAAGCGTTGACGGAGTTGCTGCTGCGTGACTGATGTGACCCCCTGGTCGGAGGTCGGCGAACTACTGGGCGAGGCAACGCTCGAAACGCTTTACATGGTGCTGGTGGCGACCGTGCTGGCCGTGGTCGGCGGGTTGCCGCTGGGTGTGCTGCTGCACCTGACCTCACCGGTCGGGCTGAACCCCAAACCGGTGCTCAACAAGGTGCTCGGCGTGATCGTGGACGTGGTGCGCTCGGTGCCCTTCGTGGTGCTGCTGGTGATCCTGGCGTCGTTCACCCGGCTGCTGATCGGAACCTCGATCGGCAGCAGCGCGGTGATCGTGCCGCTGACCATCGGAGCGATCCCGTTCTTCGCGCGGCTGACGCAGAACGCCGTGCGCGAGGTCGGTTTCACCGTCGTCGAAGCCGCGATCACGACCGGATCCAGCAGGCTGCGGATCGTGTGGACGGTGCTGCTCGGGGAAGCCCGGGCGGCGCTCGTCGGCGCCGTCGGCGTCACCGCCGTGGCGCTGATCGGCTACGCCGCGATGGCCGGTGCCATCGGCGGCGGTGGCCTGGGCTCCACCGCGATCCAGGACGGCTACCAGGGCTACGACGACCGGATCCTGTGGGGATCGGTCGTGGTGCTGGGAGTGCTGGCCTTCGGGATGCAGCTGCTCACCGACCGCACCGCCAAGCTCGTCGATCGCCGGCGCACCGCCGCCGGCTGACCCGAACCCCGTTCGAGCGCACCCGTCTCACGAGGACGGTGCGTTCCCCCTGCCTGCCTGAAAAACAGGCTCGTACCCGAAAGGACGCACGACATGCGTTTGCGCTTCGCTGCGCTTCTCGCCTCGGCCGGAGTGCTGCTGGCCGCCTGCGGTGGTGGTTCCGCCGCCGAAGACCCCAACGCCCCGCTGCGGATCGGGGTCAGCCCGACGCCGCACGGCGAGATCCTGCAGTACGTCGACGACAACCTCGCCGAGCAGGCCGGGATCGACATCGAGATCGAGAAGTTCGACGACTACAACCGGCCGAACGAGGCCGTCGCCCACGGCGAGCTGGACGCGAACTACTTCCAGCACGTGCCGTACCTGGAGGAGTACCGCAAGCAGCGCGGCGGCGACTTCGCCTGGGTCGCGCCGGTGCACCTGGAGCCGCTGGCGGTGTACTCCAAGCAGGTCAAGTCGCTGGCCGAGCTGCCGGCGGGCGCCACGGTGACGCTCTCCAACGACCCGGCCAACCAGTTCCGCGGCCTGAAGCTGCTGGAGCAGGGCGGTCTGATCAAGCTCAAGCCGGAGGCCGCCGTCGGCACCCGGCTGGACGCCGCGATCGCCGAGAACCCGAAGAACCTGCAGCTCAAGGACCTGTCCCCGGACCAGCTGCCGCGCTCGGTCGACGACGCCGCCGCGGCGGTCGTCAACGGCAACTACGCGATCAAGGCGAAGCTCTCGGACCCGCTCCTGGTGGAGAACGCGCAGAACAACCCCTACGCCAACGGCCTGGTCACCACCCCGGCCCTGGCGAAGGACCCGCGCATCCTCAAGCTCGCCGAGCTCCTCCGCAGCCAGCAGGTCAAGGACTTCATCAACCAGAAGTGGGGCGGCGTCGCCGTCGTCCCCGCCTCCTGATCAGCCCGCCTCCTGATCAGCCCGCCTCCTGACCCGCGGGGTGACCCGAATACGGCCGTAATCGGACCCCCGATTACGGCCGTATTCCGTTCCCCACCCAGGGGAGACCCGATTACCGCCGTAATCCGCCGCCGGATTACCGCCGTAATCGGGTACCGGAATACGGCGGTAATCGGGTACCGGAATACCGCCGTAATCGGGTGCCGGAACACGGCGGTAATCGGGTGCCGGGATACGGCGGTAATCGGGGCGTCTGTCGGGGTTGATCGTGGCTGATCCGGACTTCGGGAACGGTGTGCGCAGGGAAGTGGGCGGTGAGGTTCTCCGGGCACGTAGGCTCTTGGTGTGCTCTCCGTGGTTCCTACACCGATCACCGTCCGCGTCCCGGCGAAGGTGAACCTCCACCTTTCGGTGGGTGACGCGCGTCCGGACGGCTACCACGAGCTGGTCACCGTCTTCCAGGCCTTGTCGCTGACCGACGACGTCACCGTGCTGGCGGCCGACGAGCCCGCCCTCGAGGTCCAGGGCGAGGGGGCGGACTCCGTCCCCACCGGTCCCGAGAACCTCGCGTGGAAGGCGGTGCGGCTGCTCGCCGAGCGCAGCGGCCGCGACCCGGAGAACCCGGGCCTGCGCATCTCGATCAACAAGGGAATCCCGGTCGCCGGCGGCATGGCCGGTGGCAGCGCCGACGCCGCCGCCACGCTGCAGGCCGTCAACCAGCTGTGGCGCCTGGAACTCGGCCGCGACGAGCTCAGCGAGATCGCCGCCCAGATCGGCAGCGACGTCCCGTTCTCGCTGCAGGGCGGCACCGCGCTGGGCACCGGCCGCGGCGAGAGCCTCGTGCCGGTGCTGGCCCGCCACACCTTCCACTGGGTCATCGCCCTGGACAAGGAAGGGCTGAGCACGCCCGGCGTCTACGGCGAGCTCGACCGGCTCCGCGCCGAGAACGGCAACGGCCGGATCGGCGAGGTGGAACCGCTGCTGGAGGCGCTGGCCTCCGGCGATCCCCGGCAGCTCGCGCTGCTGCTGGGCAACGACCTGCAGGCCGCGGCGGTCTCGCTGCGCCCGAACCTGCGCCGCACGCTGCGTGCGGGCGTGCAGGCGGGCGCGCTGGCCGGGGTCGTCTCCGGCTCCGGCCCGACCTGCGCCTTCCTGTGCACCGACGGCGAGGAGGCGGTCCGGGTGGCCGCGGAGCTCTCCGGTGCCGGCGTGTGCCGCACCGTCCGGGTCGCGCACGGTCCCGTGCCGGGGGCGAAGGTCCTCACCGAGGAACCCGCCAACCGCCCCACCCCGCCCCAAGTCCACGCGTGACGGAGTAGTCGAAAACTCGATGGTCAACCTGGTCAACCTGGAAACGGTCAGCAAGTCCTACGGCGTGCGCCCGTTGCTCGACGGCGTGTCGCTGGGCGTGTCGGAAGGCGAGCGGATCGGCGTCGTCGGCCTCAACGGCGGCGGCAAGACGACGCTGCTGGAGGTGCTGGCCGGCCTCGCCGAACCCGACGACGGCCGCGTCTCGCAGTCCCGCGACCTGCGGATGGCCGTGGTCACCCAGCGCACCGAGCTGCCGGAGGACGCCACGGTCCGCAATGCGGTGCTCGACCCGCACGGCTTCACCGCCGAGCACGAGTGGGCCGCCGACCCGCGGGTCCGGTCGGTCCTGGGCGGGCTCGGCATGACCCGCCTCGGCCTGGACACCCCGGTCAAGGACTTCTCCGGTGGCGAGCGCCGCCGGGTTGCGCTGGCCGCCGCGCTGGTGCGCGACCTGGACCTGCTGGTGCTCGACGAGCCCACCAACCACCTCGACGTCGAGGGCGTGCGCTGGCTGGCCGACCACCTGCTGGAGCGCAAGTGCGCGCTGGTGATCGTCACGCACGACCGCTGGTTCCTCGACACCGTCTGCAACCGCACCTGGGAGGTCGTGGACGGCAAGGTCGAGCAGTACGAGGGCGGCTACGCGGACTGGATCTTCGCCCGCGCCGAGCGCGCCCGCATCGCCCAGGCCACCGAGGAGCGCAGGCAGAACCTGGCCCGCAAGGAGCTCGCCTGGCTGCAGCGCGGCGCCAAGGCCCGCACCTCCAAGCCGCGCTACCGGGTGGAGGCCGCCGAGGCGCTGATCTCCGACGTCCCGGAACCGCGCGACTCCGTCGAGCTGCTGGCCTTCGCCAAGCGGCGGTTGGGCAAGACCGTCCTGGAGCTGGAGGACGTCGACCTGCGCATCGGCGACCGGGCGCTGCTGGAGAACGTGACCTGGCGGATCGGGCCCGGCGACCGGATCGGTCTGGTCGGCGTCAACGGATCCGGCAAGACCACCCTGCTCAAGCTGCTGGCCGGGGAGCGCGAACCGGACGCGGGCAAGCGCACCGAGGGCAAGACGGTGCGGATGGCGCACCTGACCCAGGAGCTGCACGACCTGCCGGGCGACTGGCGGGTGCTGGAGGCGATCGAGGACGTCGCCAAGAGCGTCACGCTCGGCAAGTACGAGCTGTCCGCCTCGCAGCTGGGGGAGCGGTTCGGGTTCGGCAAGGGGCGGCAGTGGACGCCGGTCGGGGACCTCTCCGGCGGCGAGCGGCGTCGGCTGCAGCTGGCGCGGCTGCTCATGGACGAGCCGAACGTGCTGATCCTCGACGAGCCGACGAACGACCTGGACATCGACACCCTGCAGCAGCTGGAGGACCTGCTCGACACCTGGCCGGGCACGATGGTCGTGGTCTCGCACGACCGGTACCTGGTCGAGCGGGTGTGCGACAGCGTCCACGCGCTGTTCGGCGACGGGAAGCTCACCCACCTGCCCGGCGGCATCGACGAGTACCTGCGGAAGCGGCACTCGCTGCTGGCGGCGGAGACCAGCGTCGGCAAGCAGGCCACCGACGCGCCCGCGTCGCGCAGCGGCCTGTCCGGCGCGGAGGAGCACGCGGCGCGCAAGGAGCTCGCGCGGTTCGAGCGGCAGCTCGACAAGCTCGCGAAGCGCGAGTCGGACCTGCACGAGAAGCTCGCCGAGGCGGCCACCGAGCCGGAGCGGCTCGCCGCGCTCAACGCCGATCTCCAGTCGCTGCACCAGGAGAAGGACGACCTGGAGACCCGCTGGATGGAGCTGGCCGACCAGCTCGGGTAGCGCGTCGGGGAATGCCTCGGCGAGTCCCGGATCGTAAGCTGCGTCACATGAGTCGGTTCGTGGAGACCTTGGTGGCGTCGGCTCGGCGGAACTCCGGGGAGGGCGCTCGCGGCCTCACCACCGGAGAACCCGAGGAGCCCCGGTTCCGGACGTGGGCGCAGGTGCACGACGACGCGCTGCGGATGGCCGGCGGGCTGGGCGATCAGCTGCGGCCCGGCGCGGCCGTCGCGATCCTCGCGGCCGATCCCGGTCTGATCGGGACCGCCGTGC
This sequence comes from Saccharopolyspora ipomoeae, assembly GCF_029952525.1. Taxonomy (GTDB): domain Bacteria; phylum Actinomycetota; class Actinomycetes; order Mycobacteriales; family Pseudonocardiaceae; genus Saccharopolyspora; species Saccharopolyspora ipomoeae. The sequence continues at coordinate 55,897 of NZ_JASAOF010000022.1, read as the reverse complement.
AGGCGGTGTGGCTCGGCGGCGGGAGCGTGACGATGCTGCACCAGCCGACCCCGCGCACCGACCTCGGCCACTGGGCCGAGGACACGCTCAAGGTGCTGTCGATGATCGGCGCCGGGCTGGTGCTGCTCGGGCCGCCGTTCGAGCAGCTCGGCGGGGTCCTGGACGACAACGGCATCGCCTACCGCAACCTCGCCGGGCTCGCCGCCTCCGAGGGCGAACCGCTGCCCGGACCGGTCGAGGTCGACGAGGACGCCACCGCGCTGCTGCAGCTGACCAGCGGTTCGACCGCGGACCCGAAGGCCGTGCGGATCACCCACCGCAACCTGCACGCGAACCTGCGCGCGATGGTCACCGCCGCCGAGCTCGACCCGGAGCGGGACGTGGCCGTGTCCTGGCTGCCGCTGTTCCACGACATGGGGATGGTCGGGTGCCTGACGGTGCCGATGGCGATCGGGATGTCCGCGGTCAAGGTCACGCCGTCGGACTTCCTCGCCGGTCCGCTGCTGTGGCCGAAGCTGATCAGCAAGTACCGCGGCACGGTCACCGCGGCGCCGAACTTCGCCTACGCGGTGGTGGGGCGCCGGATGGCGCGCACTGACGAGGAGTTCGACCTGTCCAGCCTGCGGTTCACGCTCAACGGCGCGGAGCCGATCGACCCGGCGGCCGCGCAGGCGTTCACCGACGCGGGCGCGCGCTTCGGGCTCGCCCCGGACTGCATGGTGTGCGCGTTCGGCATGGCCGAGGCGACGCTGGCGGTGTCGTTCGCGCCGCTGCGGCGGGGCGTCGAGACCGACTCGGTCGACGCGGAGGCCCTGGAGAAGCGGCGCGTGGCGGAGCCGGTGGACCCCGGCGCGCCGCAGGCTCGTCGGTTCGCGCTGCTGGGGCGTCCGCTGCCGGGCCTGGAGGTCGACGTCGTCGACGACGAGGGGCGGGTGCTCGGCGACCGGCAGGTCGGGCAGCTGCGGATCCGCGGCGAGGCGGTGACCCCCGGCTACCTCACGGTGAACGGCCCGCGGGAGGTGCAGGACGCCGAGGGGTGGCTGGACACCGGCGACGAGGGGTACCTGGCGGACGGGCAGGTGGTGATCTGCGGGCGTCGCAAGGACGTGATCATCATGGGCGGCCGCAACATCTACCCGATCGACATCGAGCGAGCCGCCTGCGAGGTCTCCGGAGTGCGTCCCGGCAACGCGGCGGCGGTCCGGCTGGAGGCGGGCAGCAGGCGCGAGCGCTTCGCGGTCGTCCTGGAGTCCAAGCAGGCCGGGTCGGAGGAGGCGGAGAAGGCGCTGCGCAAGGAGGTCGTCTCCCGCGTCGTCGACGCCGTCGGCGTGCGCCCGGCCGAGGTCGTCGTCCTCCCGCCGGGAGCGCTGCCGAAGACCCCTTCGGGGAAGCTCCGCCGCGCGGCCACTGCGGACCTGGTGCCGGGTCACTAGGGGACAGTTTTAGCCATAATTGTCCCGACATTTCGGACATTGATCATGGGCAATTATGGCTAAAACTGTCCGGTGCCCGGGAGGGCTCCCGACGGGACGTCAGCGGCGGAACGTCAGTGGAACTCGTTCTGGGCGGCTTCGAGGCCCTTGGTGACCAGGGCTTCCGTCGCGTCCGCGCAGAGGTCGACGAAGTAGGCGAGCTCCTTGCGCTCGACCGTCGAGAAGTCCTTGAGGACGTAGTCGGCCGGATCCATCCGGCCGGGCGGGCGGCCGACCCCGAAGCGGACCCGCAGGTAGTCGCGGGTGCCCAGGGACTTCGAGATGGAGCGCAGGCCGTTGTGGCCGTTCTCGCCGCCGCCCTTCTTGATCCGGACCGTGCCGAAGGGCAGGTCCAGCTCGTCGTGGATGACGATCAGCGACTCGGGTGGGGTCTTGAAGAACTTCACCGCCCCGGCGACCGGGCCGCCGGAGAGGTTCATGAACGAACGCGGCTTGACCAGCACCGACCGGGCGCCGGACAGCCGTCCTTCGACGGCGTCGGCACCGGACTTGTGGGACTTGAACTTGCCGCCGATGCGCGCGGCGAGCTCGTCGGCGACGAGGAAACCGATGTTGTGCCGGTTGCCCTCGTAGCGCGGACCGGGGTTGCCCAGCCCGACGATCACAGAAACCGCGTCCGCAGTGGTCACGGAAGTAAGTCTCCCTCGTGCGGAGGCACGCCCCGCGCCGCCCCCGGTCGAGGGGACGGCGCGGGTGCGCCCGACGTCGTCAGGCTCAGGCCTCTTCGGAGGTCTCTTCCTCGGCGGCGGGCTCCTCGCCCTCGGTGGCCGACTCCTCCTCCATCGAGGCGGCGGCCTCGGAGATGTTCACGACCATGGCCTCCGGGTCGCCCTGCAGGGTCGAGCCCTTCGGCAGCTTGAGGTCGGAGACGTGCAGCTGGGTGCCGATCTCCAGGCCCTCGATGGACAGCTCGACCTGCTCCGGGATGTGCAGCGCCTCGGCCTCGATCTCGACCTCGGTGAGCTCCTGGCTGACCAGGGCGCCGGAGGCGGCGTCGCCGGTGATGACGATCGGGACGTTGACGGTGACCTTCTCGCCGCGCTTGACCAGCAGCAGGTCCACGTGCTCGATGTAGCCCTTGATCGGGTGGGCGGTGATGGTCTTGGTCAGCGCGAGCTCGTCGGCGGAGCCCTGGACCTCGAGGGTCAGAACCGCGTTGTGCCCGTTCTCACGGACGGCGCGGGCGAACTCGACGCTGGGCAGCGACAGGTGCTTCGGGTCGGCGCCGTGGCCGTAGAGGACCGCGGGGATCTTGCCGGCACGGCGGGTGCGGCGGGCCGCTCCCTTGCCGAACTCGTTGCGCTGCTCGACTGCGATTCGTACCTCGGACACGGTGCTGCACTCCTTGATGACGTCGGGCGGAACGTGAGTTGTTCGCTGGCCTGCGGCGGTGGGGCGCGCTTCTGGAGAGATCGACGGGCGCCGGTGGAAAAGCGGCACCAGGGGAGTGCGCGACATCAGTGCGCCGGAGGAGAAATCGACCGACCATCACCGTGCCACCGCGCCGATCACGCCGGGCGGACGTCCCGACCTCGCCGAGGCAACCCGAATAGTCTAAACGGTGCTTGCATAGACGTTTTCGCACGGGTGGACCCCCACCCGATCGGTGACCCGGATTACACGCGGGAGGGTCCGGAAATCGTTGAACGTTCACGGATGTTGCGGTGGGGTGGAGAGACCCGTCCCAGCCCCAGGAGTGATCCGATGACCACCGCCCAGTCCGAGCTCGCGCTCGACCCCCAGGCTCAGGACCTGCTGTTCCGCGAGGCCCGCACCGCCAACACCTTCAGCGACGAGCCCGTCACCGACGAGCAGGTCCAGGCCATCTACGACCTGGTCAAGTGGGCTCCGACCTCGATGAACCAGCAGCCGCTGCGGATCGTGCTGCTGCGCTCCGCCGAGGCCAAGCAGCGCCTGCTGCCGCACCTGATGGAGGGCAACCGGGCCAAGACCGAGCAGGCCCCGCTGGTGGCGATCCTGGCCGCGGACACCGAGTTCCACGAGAACCTGCCGAGGCTCTTCCCGCACAGCCCCGGTGCCAAGGACATCTTCGCCGACCCCGGTTTCCGGGAGCAGAACGCCAAGCTCAACGCCACGCTGCAGGCGGGTTACTTCTTCCTCGGCGTTCGCGCGGCGGGTCTGGCCGTCGGCCCGATGACCGGCCTGGACGCCGCGGGCATCAACGCCGAGTTCTTCCCCGAGGGCGACCGGCAGACCCTCGTCGTCGCCAACATCGGCAAGCCGGGCGAGAACCCCTGGTTCGATCGCCTCCCGCGCCTCGACTACGACGAGGTCGTCACCACCCTCTGACCCTGTGATGGGGGAAGTTTTCATGAAAACCGTCCCCACCCACGACCCTCGAAGTTTTCATGAAAACTTCCCTCCCCGTGGGGACGGAAGGTCCGTGGAGATCCTCATCGTGGGGAAGTTTTCATGAAAACTGTCCCGACACTTCGTCACCGAAGTTCTCATGAAAACTTCCCCACCTCCGGACGGCGAAAGGCCCCGGTCCGCCTGGACCGGGGCCTTTCGCGTCGACGGGGACCGTCAGGCGCGGCCGTCGAAGAGGCTGGTGACCGAGCCGTCCTCGAAGACCTGGTGGATCGCCTCGGCGACGAGCGGGGCGATCGACAGGACGGTGAGGTTGTCGAACCGGCGCTCCTCCGGGATGGGGAGCGTGTTGGTCAGCACGACCTCCTTGGCGCCGCAGGACGACAGCCGCTCCACGGCCGGGCCCGACAGGACCGCGTGGGTGGAGGCGATGATGACGTCGCTGGCGCCGGCCTCGAGCAGCTGCTCGGTGGCCTTGGTGATGGTGCCGCCGGTGTCGATCATGTCGTCGACCAGCACGCACAGCCGGCCCTCGACGTCACCGACGACGCGGTTGGCGACCACCTGGTTGGGCTTGCTGGGGTCGCGGGTCTTGTGGATGAACGCCAGCGGCGTGCCACCCAGGTCGTCGGCCCACTTCTCGGCGACGCGCACACGACCGGAGTCCGGGGAGACCACGGTGATGTTCTGGTCGGTGTAGGTCTCGCTGATGTAGCTGGCGAGCAGCTTCTGCGCCATCAGGTGGTCCACCGGACCGTCGAAGAAGCCCTGGATCTGGTCGGTGTGCAGGTCCACGACCATGATCCGGTCGGCGCCGGCGGTCTTGAACAGGTCCGCCATCAGCCGCGCCGAGATCGGCTCGCGGCCCTTGTGCTTCTTGTCCTGACGGGCGTAGCCGTAGAACGGGATGACCACGGTGATGCGCTTGGCGCTGGCGCGCTTGAGCGCGTCCACCATGATCAGCTGTTCCATGATCGCGTCGTTCAGCGGCGTGCAGTGCGACTGGATCACGAAGGCATCGCAGCCACGAACGGACTCGTCGTAGCGCACGAAGATCTCGCCGTTGGCGAACTGGTACGCGGCCTGGGGCGTGACCGTCACGTCGAGCTGCTTGGCCACCTCCTCGGCAAGTTCCGGGTGGCTGCGGCCCGAGAAGAGCTTGAGGCTCTTCTTCGGGGTTGCAGACATGGCACTCACGGTCATCGTCCCTCCCCGTTCGACGTCTCTGCGTCATCGGTCGGTTCATCGCCCATAGCCCGCTGGGCGGCCTGGTCGGCGGCGGTGCCCGGGCGGCGCTTGGCCACCCAGCCATCGATGTTGCGTTGCCTCCCGCGGGCGACCGCCATCGCGCCCGGGGGGACATCTTGGGTGATCACCGAACCGGCGGCGGTGTAGGCGCCGTCGCCGATCTCGACCGGTGCGACGAACATGTTGTCGGCTCCGGTGCGCGAGTGGGATCCGATCTTGGTGTGATGCTTGTTCACACCGTCGTAGTTGACGAAGACGCTGGCGGCGCCGATGTTGGTCTGCTCGCCGATCGTCGCGTCGCCCACGTAGGTCAGGTGCGGCACCTTCGTGCCGTCGCCGATGTCGGCGTTCTTGGTCTCCACGAACGTGCCGATCTTGCCCTTGGCGCCCAGCGAGGTGCCCGGCCGCAGGTAGGCGAACGGGCCGACGCTGGCGTTCGGGCCGATCTCCGCGCCCTCGCCGTGCGTGCGCACCACGGAGGAGCCGGGGTGGATCGCGCAGCGCGTCAGCGTGGTGTCCGGGCCGATGGTCGCGCCCTCGCCGACGGTGGTGCCGGCGCGCAGCTGCACGCCCGGCTCCAGCGTCACGTCGCGGGCCAGCGTCACGTCGCAGTCCAGCCACACCGTGGCCGGGTCGACGACGGTGACGCCCTCGCGCATCCAGCCGGTGACCAGGCGGCGGTTGAGCTCGGAGCCGAGCCGGGACAGCTGCACCCGGTCGTTGACGCCCTCGACCAGCCACCGGTCGGCGCAGATCAGCGTGCCGACGTCGCGGCCGTCGCCGCGCGCGATGGACAGCACGTCGGTGAGGTAGAGCTCGCCCTGGGCGTTGTCGGTGGACAGCCGCTTGAGCGCGCCGGTGAGGACTTCCGCGTCGAAGGCGTAGACCCCGGAGTTGATCTCGGTGATCGCCGCCTGCTCGGGCGTGGCGTCCTTCTGCTCGACGATGCCGGTGACCTGGCCGTCGGCGTCGCGGGTGATCCGGCCGTAGCCGGTCGGGTCGTCGACGACCGCGGTGAGCACCGTGACGGCGTTGCCGGTGGTGGCGTGCTCGTCGAGCATCGCGCGCAGCGTCTCGGCGTCGAGCAGCGGCACGTCGCCGTAGCTGACCAGCACCGTTCCGGTGAGCCCGTCGGGGAGCTCGGACAGGCCGCAGGACACGGCGTGCCCGGTGCCCAGCTGCTCCTCCTGGACGGCGGTGGTGACCGGGCGGCCCAGCGCGTCGGCGACCGAGCTCAGGTGCTCGGCGACGGCGTCGCGGCCGTGCCCGAGCACGACGACCAGCTGATCCGGATCGATTCCTGCGGCGGCGCGAACGGCGTGCTCGACGAGGGGGCGCCCGGCTAGCCGGTGCAGCACCTTCGGTGTCGCCGATCGCATCCTGGTGCCCTCCCCGGCGGCCAGCACCACGGTGCTGACCGGTTCCGGGTGCGCAGCAGCGCGCTGAGAGGAGGGCTGGGCGGTGTCGCCCTGGAGCATCAGCGCTCTCCCTTGATCTCTAGATGCGGCCTGCCGAGCCCGGAGTCCCGGTGCCGGCCGACGTGCCTGTTGCGTCCAAGCGGGTGAAGGGTAACCGGACCGGTCGCCCCGCACCTCGGGCGCCCCTGCCCTTCCGGCAGCAGCTGAGATGGTACCGCCGCTCGGCTCTGCGGATGCGGACGAAACGGGCCTCTAGCTGGGCGAATGTGATCTTGCCCCGATGTGTTGACAGAGCCCCTCAGCGAGCGTCCGGCGGGATCCAGACGGCTTGATCGATCTCGGAGGGTGGCTCGACCGGGGGAGGCTCGGCGGGGTCGTTGACTCCGGAGAGTGCTGTGACGCGGTTCCCGCCGTTGCGCTTCGACTGGTACATCGCGGCGTCCGCGCGCGCCAGCACCTGCGCGGCCGACTCCTGCGGGCGCATCGCGACCACGCCGATCGACAGCGTCACACCGCGGGAGAGCTCCGGCGGCAACCCGTCGACCGCCTCGACGGTGCGGTGCAGGGCCTGCTCGGCCGCGGAGAGCGTGGCGCCGGGCAGCAGGACCACGAACTCGTCACCGCCGTAGCGGGCGACGAAGTCGTCGGTGCGCAGCGTGTCGCGCAGGTTGCGCGCGACGGTGCGCAGCACGTCGTCGCCCTCGGCGTGCGAGCAGCGGTCGTTGACGCCCTTGAAGCCGTCCAGGTCGACCAGCGCGACCGCCAGCGGCTGCACTTCCGGTGTGCTGAGCAGGGTTTCCAGCCGGTCGTCGAGCGCGCGCCGGTTGGACAGGCCGGTCAGCGGGTCCTCGCGGGCCTGCCGGGTGATCGCGTCGTGCTTGTGGCTCAGCCGCGAGTTCTCCAGGCGCGTGGCCAAAGTGGACACCCGCGTCTCGCGCATCGCCCACAGCTCGGTCTCCAGCTCCAGCGCGTAGTCGCGCAGCGCGTCCCGCGGCCGGTCCGGCGCCAGCTCGGTGAGCAGCGCGAACTCCCGGGCCAGCGAGATCCGCAGGGTCGGTTCGGAGGAGTCGTGGTTGAGGCTGGTCAGCGTCTCCGACAGCACGCGCACGGCGTCGTCGCGGTGATCGCCGCGCACCAGGCAGCGGGACAGCGCGATCGCCATGATGATCTGCTCCCGCGGGTGCATCGAGCGGTCGAGGTGCCGCATCTCCTCCAGCCGCGTGATGTGGTCGGCCGAGGGGGAGGCCAGGGCGTGCGCGGCGCCCAGCACCGGCATCTGCTCGGCGGCGGTCCGGTTGGACACGCGCGGGAACAGCGACTCCCGCCACGGGCCCTCGACGGCGACGGCCAGGGCGGAGGCGGTGGAGAACTGGCTGGCGGCCTCGTCGGACAGGCCGACGCGCTCCAGCCGCAGTCCCCAGCCCAGCTGCATCCGGCAGCGGTTGATCATGTGCACGGCGATCTCGTGCGGCCCGCCGCTCTCGCGGATGCGCTGGTGGGCGCGCGCCATCACCTCGTCGGCCATCTCGTAGACGCCGAGCTGGGTGAGCACCAGGCCGATGTCGATCAGCGAGGTCGCCAGCAGCCGCTCCCAGGAGCGGCGGCCCAGGGTGCGGTCGGGGGCCAGCTCCTCGTCGAGCATGGCCAGGCCGTGCGCGACCTCGGTCAGCGCGGTGTCCTCGGCGCCGACGAGCAGGGCTCGGCGGCCGCGCAGCGCGTGGGCGTCGGCCTGCAGCACTTCGAGACCGTGCCGCTTGGTGTGGCTGAGCAGCTCGTCGAGGAGTTCGTCGGCGCTGTCGACCAGTTCGGCCGTGGTCAGGCGCATGGCGGCGCAGTGCCGCAGCAGCTGGGCGACGATGCGCGGTTCGCCCCGGCGCTGGGCTTCGAGCAGCAGGTTGTCGGCTTCGCGGAGCGTGTTGGACTGGCCGGCCGGGTCGCCGTGCTGGCCGACCGCGTTGAGTTCGCGAGCGCGACCGACCAACCACGCGTCGGACACCTCGCCCAGCGTGGTCACCGGATCTTCGCGCAATGCGGCAGTGTCGTCGCGCAGCGGCGCACACCCCCTGTTCACCTTGTCCCCCGGGCTGCCCGGGCGGTGCGCGTCGCCGCGCACCGCGTCGGGCCCGGGAGGGCTGCTCGCTCCGCCGCCAGGATTCGAACCTGGACCATCGGAACCAAAATCCGAGGTGCTGCCTTTACACCACGGCGGATCGGGCGCGTCGGGCCCCCGGAACCGGGCGTTGCGCACCGGCGCCGCAGCGTGAGCTTACCGGTCGGTGACAACGACCGGTGTCGGCCTGTCGAGATCGTCACGTGGTCGGCGGAATCGGTGTCCGGCTCGGTGTCGCGGCCGGGGTTGCGCCCGGGTCGGGGACGGGGTGCCGGGCGGCAGGGCGGAGCGAGGGGTTGCCGCCGTTGCGGTCGGGGAGTCGGGGGCAGGCGGGGGCTGAGGCTCGGAAGCCCGCACGGCTGGTTCTGGGCAGGCACACCGTGGGGACGGAGATCGACTGCGCCCGGTTGCACGGCGCGATGCGGACGATCGGGTGAACACGAAACCCGAGACACGCCCGGAACGCAGCGACACGCCGCTTTTTTCGTTCGGGGGGTGACGATTTCGCATCGAACAACTTACGCTAGCGTAGGTTACGGTCCCGTAGGGTGGAGGTGTTGCGGAGGCCGTGATCGTCGGGCGTGGAACCGAAGTTTTCCCACCTCCTCAAGCCATTCGAGGTATTGAGCATGACCGCAGCAACCGAGTCGGTGACCCCACCTCAACCCAGTCGTGAGTCCGGACCCAAGCCGCTGACCGCCGGCCGGCGCCCGATGATCGGGCACCTGTCGGTGTACGTGTTCGTCCTGGTCCCGTTCGCGGCGCTACTGCTGGCGGTGCCCGCCGCCTGGGGCTGGGGACTGGGCTGGGTCGACGTCGGCTTGGCCGCTGTCTTCTACTTCTTCTCCGGGCTGGGCGTGACCGTCGGTTTCCACCGCTACTTCACGCACGGCTCGTTCAAGGCGAACCGCGGCGTCAAGTTGTTCCTCGCCATCACCGGGATGATGGCCGTGCAGGGTCCGGTGATCACCTGGGTCGCCGACCACCGCAGGCACCACGCCTACTCCGACCGCGACGGCGACCCGCACTCCCCGTGGCGCTTCGGCTCCTCGCCGGCCGCCCTGGCCAAGGGCTTCTGGTACTCCCACATGGGTTGGCTGTTCGAGCGCGACCTGACCAACCACGACCGCTTCGCGCCGGACCTGCAGAAGGACGCCGAGCTGGTGCGCGTCGACAAGCTGTTCCCGCTGTGGACCGCGCTGAGCCTGGTGCTTCCCGGCATCCTCGGCGGCCTGATCACCTGGTCCGTCTGGGGCGGCGTCACCGCGTTCTTCTGGGCCGGTCTGGTGCGCGTCTCGCTGCTGCACCACGTGACCTGGTCGGTGAACTCGATCTGCCACATGATCGGTGAGCGCCCGTTCAAGAGCCGCGACAAGGCGTCCAACTTCTGGCCGCTGGCGATCCTGTCGTTCGGCGAGTCCTGGCACAACTCGCACCACGCCGACCCGACCTGCGCGCGGCACGGCGTGCTGCGCGGCCAGCTGGACATCTCGGCGCGCACCATCTGGATCTTCGAGAAGCTGGGCTGGGCCTGGAAGGTCCGCTGGCCCAACGAGCAGCGCCTCGCGCGCATCGCGGTCACCGACTACAAGGGCTGACCGCGCCGAACCACGGTGCCCGCGCGGTGATCGCCGCGCGGGCACCTCTGTGTCTCGGGCCTGCACCGCGAGTGCGGCGGAGCCGTTGTTTCAGGTGTGGGACTCAGCCGGCACTGCCGCGGGTTCTGACACGTCGTCTGGCGAGTACGCCGCGACGCCGCGTATTGGCATACATCAGGAGTGGCGCACGGAGTCCAGGCGGCGTGTCAGGTTCCGCTACCCGCACCGCCACGCAAAGTAACCACGACACAGGTCTTAGGGTGGGTCGTTGTGGCAGGACGGAGACGTGGGCGGAACGCGCCCGAGACGGCGGCGCCCACGCGGGCTCCAGCGCGGCCGCGCGCGCGGATGACCGGTAAGGAACGACGCCAGCAGCTGCTGGACGTGGCGCGCGCGCTGTTCGCGGAGAAGGGGTTCGACGGGACCTCCATCGAGGAGATCGCGCACCGCGCCGGGGTCTCCAAGCCAGTGGTCTACGAGCACTTCGGCGGCAAGGAGGGCGTCTACGCGGTCGTGGTCGACCGCGAGATGCGCGACCTGCTGGACCTGATCGTCTCGGCGCTCGACGCCGGGCACCCCCGGGTGCTGCTGGAGCAGGCCGCGCACGCCCTGGTCGACTACATCGACGAGAACACCGACGGCTTCCGCGTGCTGGTCCGCGACTCGCCGGTGGCCAGCAGCAGCGGCACCTTCTCCAGCCTGCTCAACGACATCGCCAGCCAGGTCGAGCACATCTTGGGGCTGCAGTTCTCCGCCCGCGGCTACGACGCCAAGCTCGCCCCGCTCTACAGCCAGGCGCTGGTGGGCATGGTCGCGCTGACCGGCCAGTGGTGGCTGGAGGCGCGCAAGCCCAAGAAGGAGGAGGTGGCCGCTCACCTGGTCAACCTCGCCTGGAACGGGCTGTCCGGGCTGGAGCACAAGCCCAAGCCGATGACCCGGTGACCTGGGGCGGGCTGTTCGTGTCACCCCGGAGTCGTAGTCTGGGGTTCCCACCGCTCGAGTGGCCGCCCCGCTCGAGCGGCCGCCGCCTCGCGCCGGAGTCCCGGGCCGAGGTGTGTCCGCATTCGCTTCACTCCGCTGCGAGGTAGCTCCATGAGCAAGGCCGGTCCCCTGCGCGGACTGCTCGACAACGTGCTGCGCGATCCCGCCCTGCGGCGCCTCATCGACGCCGCGGACAACCCGCGCCTGGTCGTGGAGGGCCCGGCCGCCGCGCGCCCGCTGACCGCCGCCGCGCTCGCCGCCGGGGCCGACCGACCGGTGCTGCTGGTCACCGCCACCGGCCGGGAGGCCGAGGAGTCCGCCGCCGCGATCGCCGACCTGCTCGGGCCCGACGGCGTCGAGGTCTTCCCGTCCTGGGAGACGCTGCCGCACGAGCGCCTGTCGCCGCGCGCCGACACCGTCGGCCGCAGGCTGTCGGTGCTGCGCAGGCTCGCTCACCCCGAGGAACACCCGTGCGGGCAGATCCGGGTGCTGGTCACCACGGTCCGCAGCCTCATCCAGCCGATCGCGCCCGGCCTCGGCGAACTCGCGCCGGTGCGGCTGTCGGTGGGCGTCGAGGTCGACTTCCAGGAGACCGTCGAGCGGCTGGCCGGGCTGGCCTACGACCGGGTCGACATGGTCGAGAAGCGCGGCGAGTTCGCCGTGCGCGGCGGCATCGTCGACGTCTTCCCGCCCACCGAGGAGCACCCGCTGCGGGTCGAGTTCTGGGGCGACGAGGTCACCGAGATCCGCCCGTTCTCCGTCGCCGACCAGCGCTCCCTGCCCGAGGCCCCGGACACCGACCTGATCGCGCCCGCCTGCCGCGAGCTGCTCATCACCGAGCAGGTCGCCGAGCGCGCGGGCAAGCTCGCCGAGCAGCACCAGGCCGACGCGAACCTGGCCGAGATGCTCGGCAAGATCGCCGGTGGCGCCCCGGTCGAGGGCATGGAGGCCCTCATCCCGGCGCTGTGCGAGGGCGAGATGCAGCTGCTCAGCGACCTCGTCCCGGCCGGGACGCACGTGATCCCGGCCGACCCGGAGAAGATCCACGCCCGCGCCGCCGACCTGGTGCGCACCGGGCAGGAGTTCCTCGAAGCGTCCTGGATGGTCGCCGCCGACGGCGGCAAGGCCCCGATCGACCTGGGCGCCTCGGCATACCGGGGTCTCGCCGAGGTCGCCGAGCACACCCGCTCGCTGGGCCTGCCGTGGTGGCCGCTGACCCAGCTGACCAGCGAGGAAGGCGAGGACGACGAGGTCGTCCGGCTGAGCCTCAAGCAGCCCGACGCCTACCGGGGCGAGATCGAACGCGCTTACGCCGACCTGCGCGCGCACACAGCCTCGGGCGGTGCCGCCGTGCTGGTGGTGGCCGGTGCCGGGACCGCGCAGCGCGCCGTGCAGCAGCTGCGCGAGGCCGAGCTTCCCGCCTCGCTGGCCGAGGACGGGCTCGCCGAGGAACCCGCCTCCGGCGTGGTCACCGTGGTGCGCGGCGGCCTGGAGGACGGGTTCGCCGCGCCGGAGATCGCGCTGGTGGTGCTCACCGAGGCCGACCTGACCGGTGGGCGCGGCGGGACCTCCACCAAGGACATGCGGCGGATGCCGTCGCGGCGCCGCAACGCCGTGGACCCGCTGGCGCTCAAGACCGGCGACTTCGTGGTGCACGACCAGCACGGCATCGGCAAGTACGTCGAGATGGTGCAGCGCACCGTCGGCGGCGCGACCCGCGAGTACCTGGTGCTGGAGTACGCCTCCAGCAAGCGCGGCCAGCCGGGTGACCGGCTGTTCGTGCCCACCGACCAGCTCGACGAGGTCACCCGCTACGTGGGCGGCGAGACGCCGACGCTGAACAAGCTCGGCGGCTCGGACTGGAAGAACACCAAGGCCAAGGCGCGCAAGGCGGTCAAGGAGATCGCCGCCGAGCTCGTGCAGCTCTACGCCGCCCGCCAGTCCTCGCCAGGGCACGCCTTCGGCGGCGACACCCCGTGGCAGCGCGAGCTGGAGGACGCCTTCCCCTACACCGAGACCGGTGACCAGCTCGCCGCGATCGACGAGGTCAAGGGCGACATGCAGCGCTCGGTCCCGATGGACCGGGTGATCTGCGGCGACGTCGGCTACGGCAAGACCGAGATCGCGGTGCGCGCGGCGTTCAAGGCCGTGCAGGACGGCAAGCAGGTCGCCGTGCTGGTGCCCACGACGCTGCTCGCGCAGCAGCACCTCAACACCTTCGCCGACCGGATGCGCTCGTTCCCGGTGACCATCAAGGGCCTGTCCCGGTTCACCGACCCGATGGAGTCCGACCAGACGATCAAGGGCCTGGCCGACGGCGAGGTCGACATCGTCATCGGCACGCACCGGCTGCTGCAGACCGGCGTCCGCTACAAGGACCTCGGGCTGGTGATCGTCGACGAGGAGCAGCGCTTCGGCGTCGAGCACAAGGAGCACATCAAGGCGCTGCGCACGCACGTAGACGTGCTGACCATGTCGGCCACGCCGATCCCGCGGACGCTGGAGATGAGCATGGCCGGCATCCGCGAGATGTCGACGATCCTGACCCCGCCGGAGGAGCGGCACCCGGTGCTGACCTACGTCGGCGCCTACGACCCGAAGCAGGTGGGCGCGGCGATCCGCCGCGAGCTGCTGCGCGACGGGCAGGTGTTCTTCGTGCACAACCGGGTCAGCGACATCGAGAAGGCGGCCCGCCAGCTGCGCGAGCTCGTGCCGGAGGCGCGGATCGTCACCGCGCACGGGCAGATGAACGAGGAGCGGCTGGAGAAGATCATCCAGGGCTTCTGGGAGCGCGAGCACGACGTGCTGGTGTGCACCACGATCATCGAGACGGGCCTGGACATCTCCAACGCCAACACGCTGATCGTGGACCGCTCCGACATGCTCGGCCTCGCCCAGCTGCACCAGCTGCGCGGGCGCGTCGGCCGGGCGCGCGAGCGCGGCTACGCGTACTTCCTGTACCCGCCGGAGAAGCCGCTGACCGACACCGCGCACGACCGGCTCGCCACCATCGCCCAGAACTCCGAGCTGGGCGCCGGCATGGCGGTGGCGATGAAGGACCTGGAGATCCGGGGCGCGGGCAACATCCTGGGCGCCGAGCAGTCCGGGCACATCGCGGGCGTCGGCTTCGACCTGTACGTGCGGCTGGTGGGGGAGGCCGTGGACGCCTTCCGCAGGCACGCCGGTGCCGAGCCCGCCGAGGGCGAGGAGGAGCTCACCGACGTCCGGGTGGATCTGCCGATCGACGCGCACATCCCGCACGACTACGTGCCCGGCGAGCGGCTGCGCCTGGAGGCCTACCGGAAGCTGGCCGCCGCGGCCGGCACCGACGACCTGGAGGCGGTGCGGGCCGAGCTCACCGACCGCTACGGCCCGCTGCCGGAACCGGTGGAGCGGCTGCTCAAGGTGGCCCGGTTCCGGCAGATCTGCCGCGAGCACGGGGTTCGCGAGGTGACGCTGCAGGGCTCGTCGCTGCGGTTCGCGCCGCTGGAACTGCCGGATTCCAAGCAGGTCCGCCTCAAGCGGCTCCACCCGAAGGCGGTCTACAAGCCCGCTCTGCGCACGATCTCGCTGCCCCGCCCCACGGAGGGAGCGGCGGGTGGCCGCATGGGAGCCCCGCAACTCCGCGACGAAGCCCTGCTGGAGTGGTGCACGACGTTCCTGGAGACCCTCACCAGCAACCCCGTGCCCGCCTGACGCCGGAAAGCGACCGAGCCTTCCGAGCCTGGAATCAGTCGTCGTGGCGAGATGTCGACTTCGGACTGTGTTGAGGCTTCATCTCTGGGTGATGACGTGAGAGGGTGCCCGCGTGACGATCTCGCTGCGCCGTGGCCGCTTGTTCGCGTCTCTCGCCGTTGCCGGTGTGCTGCTGTCGGGTTGCGGGTCCGGGCCTGGTCAGGCGGGTGCGGCCGCGATCGTCGGTGACCAGCGGATCCCGGTGTCCGAGGTGCAGTCCTGGTTCTCCGAGGTGCTGGCCAAGGAACCGGAGCTGAAGCCGCAGCTGCGCCGGCAGGGCCAGTACGACGAGCTCGGCCGGACCCTGGCCGGGCAGCTGGTGCGCAAGGAGCTCGTCGCGCAGGCCGCGCGCCAGGACGGGTTGACGGTGTCGGAGCAGCAGGTCACCGACATGATCAACCAGTGGGGCGGGCCGCAGGCGACCCGGGGCAAGATCTTCACGCCGGAGAACCTGCACGACATGGCGCGCAGCGAGGCGCTGGTGACCGAGCTGGGGCGCCGCTACTTCGACGGCCTGGCCGTCACCTTCGACTTCACCCAGGCCACGACCCGCGCCGACGCCGAGCGCAAGGCTCAGCAGATGTCCCGGGGCGACGCCGCGGTGCGCGACCTGATCGCCGCCGACGCCGGCGCCGGTGTTCCCGCGGCGGCCGGGCAGCGGCTGCGGGCGGTGGACAGCCCGAAGCTCGCCGCCTCGACGCCGCTGTTCGGCGCCGAACCGGGCACGGTGCTGGCCTTCGAACCGGAACCGAACTCGGGCCAGTGGCTGGTCGCGCTCATCCGCGAGCGCGAGGCGAAGCCGTCACCGAACCCGACGAGCGCCGTCGACGACCAGACGTTGCAGGGAGTGGGCAGCTTCCTGCTGGGCGCCACCGCCGACCGCGTCGGCGTCGAGCTCAGCCCCCGCTACGGCGTCTGGGACCAGATCGGCCTCCAGGCCGCCCCTAACGAGGACGAGACCACGGGCTTCCGCATCGACCCCGAGGACAAGTCCTCCTGATCCCCGAACCCTGGGTCGGCGACGTTTTCATGAAAACTTCCCTCCTCACCAGGCCCCCGTGACGACACGGTTTTCATGAAAACTTCCGTCCCCCCGTGCGTGGGGACGTCGGTTCCCGGGTGTGTTGGTGGGGAGGTTTTCATGAAAACTTCGGTCCCCTCGGGACCCGTGGGGTGGGGAGGTTTTCATGAGAACTTCGTGTGGTGCACGTCGCTGAACCTCGGTGGTCCCCGGTTGGGACAATCGAGGTATGAGCGAGCTCCGGGTGGCCGAAGGTACCGCGATCGTCCTCGTCGACGACCGACTCGACGAAGCGCTGCCCGCAGCCGCGTTGCCGCTGCTCCGCGAGGCCGCTGAGGTCTTCGCCGACGCGGGTCTGTCGGCTGCGGCCAAGGCCGCGCTGGGGGTGCCCGAGGCGCCGGAGGACCTCGTCGCGCGCGCCGCTGGGACGCCGGTCGTGCTCATCACCGGCGAGATCGGCCCCGATGCCGAAACCCTGCGCGCCGCCGGTGCTCTCGTGGTCGGCGCGCCCGCGCCGGACGGCGTCGAGCTGCTGGACGCGGTCACCGTCATGGACCGGCTGCGCTCGCCCGGCGGCTGCCCGTGGGACGCCGAGCAGGACCACGACTCGCTGCGCCAGTACCTCGTCGAGGAGGCCTACGAGCTGCTCGACGCCATCGCCGAGAAGGACCGCGCAGCGCTGCGCGAGGAGCTCGGCGACGTGCTGCTGCAGGTCCTGTTCCACGCGCGCGTCGCCGCCGAGGACCCCGACGACCCGTTCGGCATCGACGCCGTCGCGGCGGGGCTGGTGAGCAAGCTCGTCAGCAGGCACCCGCACGTCTTCGCCGACGACACCACCGTGCTCGACACCGAGACCCAGCACGCGCGCTGGGAGGAGCTCAAGCAGCAGGAGAAGCAGCGCGAGTCCATCGTGGACGGTGTCGCGCTGGGGCAGCCCGCGGTGGCGCTGGCCGCCAAGATCACCCAGCGCGCCGCCCGCGCCGGAATCCCGCTGGAGGCCATGCCTTCCGGCAGCGACACCGGGTCCGCCCTGTTCGCGCTGACCGCGCGCGGCAAGCTCGACGGGACCGACCCCGAGGACGCGCTGCGCTCGGTGTCCCTGGAGTTCGCCGCGCGCATCCGCGCCGCCGAGCGCCGCGCCCGCGAGACCGGTCGCGCCGAGCTCACCGCGACGGACTGGAACGAGCTGCTGAGCGGATCCGATGCCTGACCGCCGGCTGGTGGCGGTCCCGCTGCTGTTAGCGCTGGCCGCCTGCTCACCCGCGCCCTCGACGACGTTCGAGCTCCCGTCGGCGTCCGCGCCGCCGGACCCGGGCATCGACCCGCCGCCGGTCCAGCTCCTCGCCGACGGCGCCCGGACCCCCGACCGGCCCCAGGCGCAGCTGACCGACTGGTCGGAGCGGATGTCCGACGAGCTCAACATCCCGCGCGCCGCGCTGCAGGCCTACGGCTACGCGCAGGTGGCGCTGGGCGCCGAGTCCGCCGAGTGCGGGATGAGCTGGACGGTGCTGGCGGGCATCGGCGCGGTGGAGTCCAGCCACGGCAGGCACGGCGGTTCCCGGCTCGACGAGACCGGCAGGCCCACGCCCCGGATCATCGGACTGCCGCTGGACGGCGGTGAGGGCGTCAAGCAGATCCACGACACCGACGGCGGTGTCCTCGACGGCGACCCGGTGTGGGACAGGGCGGTCGGGCCGCTGCAGTTCATCCCGTCCACCTGGCGCGAGTACGAGAGCGACGCCGACGGCGACGGCGTCGCCGACCCGCAGGACATCGACGACGCCGCGCTGACCGCCGGGCGCTACCTGTGCGCGGTCGGGCACGACATGCGCGACGGCGACCGGTTCTGGTCGGCGCTGCTGGACTACAACCAGTCCCGCAGCTACGGCCAGGAGGTCCTCGACTACGCCGACCACTACGGCAGGACCAGCCGGTCACTCCCGGCCGAGGGCTGATTCCGGAGGGTGGTCGGTGCCCTGAAGTGCTGGAACCCGCGGCTACCTGCAAGTAGCCTGTGCGGGTGATCAGGATCTCGCCAACGGTGCTCGCGGCCCTCGGACGCCTCGCGCTGGTCGTGTCGCTGCTGGCCGCGATGGTCGTCGGCGTCGCCCTGGTCCACCTCCTCGGCACGCCGGAGAAGGCTCCGGTCGCCGCGCCGCCGCGCCCCGAGGACCCCAAGCCCGCGCAGGTCGCGCCCGGCTCGATCGCGCCGCCGGTGCAGGCCCCGCAGGTGGAGCCGCAACCCCAGCCGCAGCCCGGCGTCGACCCGGTGCGCGAGTGGGCGAACCAGGTCTCCGCCGTGGTCGACATCCCGGCCCGCGCCGTCGTCTCCTACGTCAACGCCGACCTGGCGCTGCGCCAGCACCAGCCGAACTGCCGGATCTCCTGGACCACGCTCGCCGGCATCGGCCGCATCGAGTCCAACCACGGCCGCTTCGGCGACCGGCAGCTGCGCGAGGACGCCCGGCCGTCGACGCCGATCATCGGCATCAAGCTCGACGGCGGCCCCAACGTCCGGCTCATCCCGGACAGCGACGGGGGCGCCCTCGACGGCGACGTCGAGCACGACCGCGCCGTCGGGCCGATGCAGTTCATCCCCACGACCTGGAACAAGTGGGCCACCGACGGCAGCGGCGACGGCCGCGGCGATCCGCAGAACCTCGACGACGCGGCCGTCTCCGCCGGGCGCTACCTGTGCGCCGGCGGCCGCGACATGTCCACCGGCTCCGGCTGGTGGCAGGGCGTCATGTCCTACAACAACTCCGTCGAATACGCCCAGAAGGTCTTCGGCCTGGCCGAGACCTACGCAGCAGCAGGCAACCAGCGCCGCTGACCTCCTCGACCCCCGCTCCGCACCGGGCGACCGGATTACGGCAGTGATCCGTCCCCCGATTACGGCCGTTTTCGGTCACCTGATCACGGCGGTACTCCGCGTAGGACACGGATTACGGCGGTTTTCCGGGCCCGGATTACGGCAGTGATCCGGGTGGGGACGGATTACCGCCGTAATCGGGTCACGGATTACCGCCGTAATCGGGTCACCCCGCGGGAGCGCGCGGGTTCAGGAGGAGCGGACGGCGATGTGGGCGTTGATCTCGCCCAGGGCCTCCTGGTAGGCCGGGTCCGGGTACATGGTGGCGGCGAGGCGGATCTGGGCGCGGGCTTCGGTGAGGCGGCCCTGGCGCTGCAGGGTGCGGCCCAGGACGAGACGCGCGTAGTGGTCCGAGGGATCGAACTCCAGGACGCGCAGGAACGCGCGCTCGGCCCGGCGCAGCTGCGCCGAGAAGAAGTACGCCCGGCCCAGCGCCAGCTGCACGCTGGGCTTGTCGGGGTCGGCTTCGACAACGGGTTCGAGGACTTTGAGGGCTTCCAGCGGGCGGCGTTGCGCGAGCAGGTCCTCCGCTCGCCGGAACGCTTCGACGGTGCCTTCTGTCGTCATGGCGCGGACAACGTTAATCCGCGATCGGCTGTTCCGAGACGTCCGACCGGATGGTCTTCCGGTGACGCGGAGGTGTCGCGGACCCGACGCGGGAGAGGAGATCGAGCGGCGCAGATCACCGCATCGCGAGTCTGCGGCGAGCGCGGTATCGGCCCGGTTAGGCTCGTAGTCGGTTGTCGGGGCGGACGGCCGGAGCGCGGCGTGCGGGAACGTCGTGGCGGTTGCTCCCGTCCTATGGATCCAAGCTGGTTAGGAGCACACGTGGCGATCATCGAACAGGTCGGCGCCCGCGAGATCCTCGATTCGCGCGGTAACCCCACCGTCGAGGTCGAAGTGGCATTGGAGGACGGCACGCTCAGCCGCGCGGCGGTCCCCTCGGGCGCCTCGACCGGCGAGCACGAGGCCGTCGAGTTGCGCGACGGTGACGCCGGCCGCTACGGCGGCAAGGGCGTGGAGAACGCCGTCTCGGCCGTGCTGGACGAGATCGGCCCCGAGCTGACCGGCCTGGACGCCACCGAGCAGCGCGTGGTCGACCAGAAGCTGGTGGACCTCGACGGCACCCCGGACAAGTCGCGGCTCGGCGCCAACGCGATCCTCGGCGTCTCGCTCGCGGTCGCCAAGGCCGCCGCGGAGGCCTCCGAGCTGGAGCTGTTCCGCTACATCGGCGGCCCGAACGCGCACGTGCTGCCGGTGCCGATGATGAACATCCTCAACGGCGGCGCGCACGCCGACACCGGGGTGGACATCCAGGAGTTCATGATCGCGCCGATCGGCGCGGACACCTTCGCCGACGCGCTGCGCTGGGGTGCTGAGACCTACCACGCGCTGAAGTCGGTCCTGAAGTCCAAGGGTCTGGCCACCGGCCTGGGCGACGAGGGCGGCTTCGCCCCCGACCTGCCCAACAACCGCGAGGCGCTGGACCTGATCGCCTCGGCGATCGACAAGGCCGGTTACAAGCTGGGCCGCGACATCGTGCTGGCCCTCGACGTGGCCGCCACCGAGTTCTTCGAGGCGGGCACCTACAACTTCGAGGGCAGCAAGCGCACCGCCGACCAGATGGCGGAGTACTACCAGGAGCTCGTCTCCGCGTACCCGCTGGTGTCCATCGAGGACCCGCTGGGCGAGGACGACTGGGACGGCTGGGCCAAGCTGACCAAGCAGATCGGCGACAAGGTGCAGCTGGTCGGCGACGACCTGTTCGTCACCAACCCGGAGCGCCTGGAGGACGGCATCAACAAGGGTGCCGCGAACGCGCTGCTGGTCAAGGTCAACCAGATCGGCACGCTGTCGGAGACCCTGGACGCGGTCAGCCTGGCGACCTCGTGCGGCTACAAGTCCATGATGAGCCACCGCTCCGGCGAGACCGAGGACACCACGATCGCCGACCTGGCGGTGGCCACCGGCTGCGGCCAGATCAAGACGGGTGCCCCGGCGCGCAGCGAGCGGGTCGCGAAGTACAACCAGCTGCTGCGCATCGAAGAGGGCCTCGGCGACGCCGCCCGCTACGCGGGTGACCTGGCGTTCCCGCGGTTCAACGCGGAGAGCTGAGTCGTGCCGGCCGGGCGCGCATCCGATTCGCAGGGGCGCGGCGAGCGGAAGGTTCCGCCGTCGCGCCGACCGGTGCGCGCCCGCCGGGATTCGGCCCAGGTGAAGCAAGGCCAGCGCAAGCCCGCGGGCAAGCCGGGCGCCCCGAAGCGGCGTCCGGCGAGGCCCAGGTCCAGCACTGGCGGCGCGTTCCAGCTCTCCTCGACGCGTCGCGCGGCGGTGCTGGCGCTGCTGGTGTGCGTGATGGCGCTGAGCGTGGCGGTGCCGCTGCGCACCTACCTCAGCCAGCGCGACGAGCTCGCCGCGCAGGAGACGCAGCGCGCCGAGCTGGAGGTCCAGGTCCGCCAGCTGGAGCAGCGCAAGCAGGAGCTCTCCGACCCGGAGCAGGTCGAGGCCGAAGCGCGGGCGCGCCTCGGCTACGTCCGCCCGGGCGAGACGCCCTACATCGTGGAGGTCCCGCAGGCCCCGGCCCCGCCGCCTCCGCGGGCACCCGGTGACGACGGTGTGCCGTGGTACGAGGAGATGTGGAACTCGGTGTTGGGGAAGGAATCGTGAAGGTGGACACGTCGTTGGTCAGCGAGGCCGACCGGGAGTGCGTCCGGCGTCAGCTCGGGCGGCCGCCCCGGGGGCTGCACGCGATCGCGGCGCGCGACGCCTCCGGTGAGCCGACGGTGGTGCAGACCTGGCCGCGGCTGGAGGACGGCACCCCGTTCCCGACGCTGTACTACTTGACGGCCCCGGACCTCACCGCCCACGCCTCGACGTTCGAGGCGGAGGGGCTGATGAAGGAGATGCAGGACCGGCTGGCCGCCGACGAGGAGCTGGCCGAGGTGTACCGGCGCGCCCACGAGTCCTACCTCGCGGAGCGCGACGCCCTGGAGTCGCTGGGCACCGACGTCAGCGCGGGCGGCATGCCGGACCGCGTGAAGTGCCTGCACGTGCACATCGCGCACGCCCTGGCCAAGGGGCCCGGGGTGAACCCGTTCGGCGACGAGGCCGTCGACCTCATCGCCGAGCGCTGGCCGGAGCACCGCTACCTCCTCGGCCGCTGAGAACTCATCGGCGAAGTTTTCATGAAAACTTCGCCGACTCAGGGTCACCGCCCCCACCGGATCCGTGGTCGGTGACGGGGAGGTTTTCATGAAAACCTCCCCGACCCACGAAACGGTCCCCGACTGCGAAGACCGAGGTCATCGGTGGTGTCTTGGTGTGCGGACGGGGAAGTTTTCATGAAAACTTCCCCACCACTGGGGAGTGGTGTCTCGTCGTGGGGGTGGGGACGTTTTCATGAGAACTTCGTCCCTCAGCGACCGGGCGCGATGCGGTCGACGAGGGTCTTGGGGCTCGGGACCGGGGTCGCGCCGAAGGTGCGGCCGGGGTCGCCGAGGCGGGTGGCGATGAACGCGTCCGACACCGATGCGGGCGCGAAGCGCTGGAGCAGTGCCGCCTGCAGGGTCAGGGCCAGGGACTCCGCCAGCGCCCTCGCGCGTTCCGGCCGGGGGTCGGCGAGTTCCGCCCGGACCCGGCGGACGGCTCCGTCGTAGATCGCGTTGTCGCCGCCGGCCGCGTCGAGCTCGGCGAGCATCGCGTCTCGGCTGCTCGGCTGCTTGGCCAGGGCTCGCAGCAGGTCGAGGGCCGTGACGTTGCCCGAGCCCTCCCAGATCGACATCAGCGGCGCCTCGCGGTAGAGCCGCGGCATGCCGGACTCCTCGACGTAGCCGTTGCCGCCCAGGCACTCCAGCGCCTCGGCCACCACGTACGGCGCGCGCTTGCAGACGAAGAACTTCGTCGCGGGCAGCGCCAGCCGCAGCAGGTCCTGCTCCTGCTGCTCCACCGCGGCGGCCAGCCGCATCGCCAGCGTGGTCGCCGCCTCGGACTCCAGCGCGAGATCGGCGACGACCTGCTGCATCAGCGGTTGGTCGGCCAGCCGCGCGCCGAACGCGCTGCGCCGCTGCACGTGGTGGGCGGCTTCGGACAGCGCGATGCGGACGTTGGCCGCCGCGCCCAGCACGCAGTCGAGCCTGGTCATCGACACCATCTCGATGATGCAGCGGACCCCGCGCCCCTCCTCGCCGACGAGGTGCCCGATGGCCCCGGTGTACTCGATCTCCGACGACGCGTTTGACTTGTTGCCCAGCTTGTCCTTGAGCCGCTGCAGCCGGATCTCGTTGCGGCTGCCGTCGGGCAGCACGCGCGGCACCAGGAAGCAGCTCAGCCCGTTCGCCGTCTGGGCCAGGGTGAGGAACAGGTCGTTCATCGGCGCCGAGGTGAACCACTTGTGCCCGACGAGCCGGTAGGTCCCGTCGGCCAGCGGCTCGGCGGTGGTGGTGTTGGCGCGGACGTCGGAGCCGCCCTGCTTCTCGGTCATCGACATGCCCGCGAGCAGCGCCGACTTCTCCTGCGGCGGGCGCAGCCCGAACTCGTAGCCGGGCGCGGTCAGCTTCGGCTCGTACTCGGCGGCCAGCTCGGGAGACCAGCGCAGCGCGGGCACCGAGGAGTAGGTCATCGAGATCGGGCAGCCGTGCCCGGCCTCGGCCTGCGACCACAGGTAGAACCCGGCGGCCCGGCGCAGGTGCGCGCCCGGCCCGTGCGTCCACGGCGCGGCGTGCAGGCCGTGCGCGGTGGCCCGTTCCATCAGCCGGTGCCACGACGGGTGGTACTCGACCTCGTCGATGCGGTTGCCGTAGCGGTCGTGGGTGCGCAGCTGCGGCGGGTTCTCGTCGGCGAGCCTGCCGTGCTCGCGGATCTCGGCCGAACCGGCTTCCAGCGCGAGCGGGGTGAGGTCGCCGACGGCGTAGCGGGTCAGCGCCGAACCCAGCGCGGGGTCGCAGGCGAGCGGGTCGAACCCGGACAGCGGAGCGGACTGGTTGGCGACCTGGTGAGTGCTGAACACGCGCAGCTCGTCGGTGAGCGTCATGCCCCGGAGCCTAGGCGCGAACCGACGTCGAGTTGAACCGCTCGGCCGGATCCGGGAGCGGGGACGTTTCCGCGAAACGCCCCACCGACCGCGAGGCTCGGTCGGGTGAACCGGGTCGTTCGCCGCTCGGCGTACGTTCCGCGGGTGGTGTATCCAGGGATTCGGCTCTGGCGGACTGGCCTCGGACTCGGGTGTGGGGGTTGCACGGGTGGCGAACCGCAAGAACAAGATCCGGCGGAAGGCGAAGACGAGCGCGGTAGTCGGCAACCGGGCTCGGAGGTGGCTGGCGGCGACCGCGATGGCACCGGTCCTGGCGCTGCCCGCGGCCCTGGTCAGCGCTTCCGCGCTGCCGACCGGGACGGATCAGCACGCGCCGGACCTCAAGCAGCTGGGCGTGAGCGGGAACCTGCCGCAGGCGCCGACGCTGAGCCCCCGCCTGCTCGACGAGGCCGCCGACCCGGCGCAGCTGGCCGCCGTGCCGCAGGCCGCGCCCCGGGTGGAGCTGCCGGCCGGCGAACTCGGCATCCCCGAACCCGTGCTCGCGGCCTACATGCAGGCGGCCCGCTCAGTGGAGCAGACGCACGCGTGCGGGATGCACTGGTCGGTGCTGGCCTCGATCGGCCGCATCGAGTCCGGGCACGCCCGCGACGGCGCCATCGACGTCAACGGCACGACCACGCACGCGATCCTCGGCCCGAGGTTGTCGGGCGGCCCGAACGTCGCGGCGATCCCGGACACCGACGCCGGTCGCTTCGACGGCGACCCGTTGTGGGACCGGGCCGTGGGGCCGATGCAGTTCATCCCCTCGACCTGGCGCAAGTTCGCGACCGACGGCAACGAGGACGGCGTCGAGAGCCCGCACAACCTGCCCGACGCGGCGGCCGCGGCCGGCACCTACCTCTGCAGCGGTGGCGGTGACCTCAACGATCCGCGCGAGCTGGCCGCCGCGGTGTTCCGCTACAACCACTCCGAGAGCTACGTCCGCACGGTCATGGTCTGGGCCGACGCCTACCGCCGCGGCGTCACCCCGACCCCGGCCGAGCTCTCCCCGGCCACCGGCGACGTGCTGGCGGGGGAGCGGGTGCGCGCCGAGCAGGACGCGCTGGCCATGCCCGCGCCCGAGCCGCTGATCGTCCCCGAGATCGAACCGGTCCCGCCGGTGGAGGACCCGCAGCCGCTCGCGCTCCCACCGGTCGCGCCCGCGCCGGAGCCGGGCCCGCCGTTCCCGGAACAACCGGCCCCGGAGTCGGGCCCGTCCGAGCCGCCGCTGGTGGCGCCCGTCGAGCCCGCGCCGCCGCAGCTCCCGGGCGACGAGCCGGAGACCAAGCCCGCGCCCACCCCGACGATGCCGCCGAGCTCGGGGACGCCGGAGCCGTCGACGCGGCCGAGCACGTCCCAGCCGCCGACCTCCTCGGAAACTCCCAGTTCCGAGCCGGTTCCCGGTCTCTCGCTGTCGTGGGAGACCTCCAGCTCCGAGACCCCGGAGCAGTGCGATCCGGCGGTGCTCGACCGCGGCGAGTTCTCGCTGCTCGAACCGCAGCCGGGCGAGGACCTGGAGCCCGGCGAGACGCCTCCGCTGCTGGCTCAGCCTGGCAGCAAGGTGTTCACCGACCCCGGCGGCGTCGTCACGCCCTGCACCGTCCCGGAGGACTACCAGCCGACCCAGTGACCCGTCGACCCAGTGACCAGCCGGACCCCGGCGCTTCCTCCGGGGCGGCCCGGTGCCGATAGCGTGGGGGAGCGGCCGGAAACGCCGGTGCGCAGCTGGTCGAGGAGGGTGCGATGGCACGGGTTGCGGCGATCGACTGCGGGACGAACTCGATTCGTCTGCTGATCGCGGACGTCACGGTCCACGACGACGGGCGCAAGGACCTGCGCGACATCTACCGCACGATGCGCATCGTGCGGCTCGGCCAGGGCGTGGACGCGACCGGGCGGCTGGCGCCGGAGGCCATCGAGCGCACCCGGGAGGCGCTGGTCGACTACGCGGCGATGGCCGCGCGCAAGGGCGTCGAGCGGGTCAGGATGGTGGCGACCTCGGCGACCCGCGACGCGGAGAACCGCGAGGACTTCTTCTCGATGGTCCGCGAGACGCTGGGCGTCGACGCCGAGGTGATCACCGGTGACGAGGAGGCGCGGCTGTCGTTCGTGGGCGCCGTCGGCGACCTCGACCCGCTGGACGGCCCGTTCGTGGTCACCGACGTCGGGGGCGGCTCGACCGAGGTCGTGGTGGGCACCTGGGACGGCGCGAACGCCGACATCACCGCCGCCCACTCCGCCGACATCGGCTGCGTCCGGCTGACCGAGCGGTGCCTGCACGACGACCCGCCGACCGACGAAGAAGTCCTCGAAGCGGAGAAAGTCGCACGTCAGATCCTCGACGAGGCATTCGAGCGGGTCGACGTCAGCGAGGCCAGGACGTGGGTCGGGGTCGCGGGAACGGTCACCACGCTGTCGGCCATCGCGCAGGATTTGCCGGAATACGACCCCCAGGCCATTCACCTTTCCCATATTTCCCAGAATAGGGTCGAACAAATCGCCGAACGCCTTCTTTCTTCCACGCACGAAGAGCGCTCGAAGATCGGTTCGATGCACCCGGGTCGGGTGGACGTCATCGGGGGCGGTGCGCTGGTGGTCAAGGTTCTGGCGGAGGAGTTTTCCGAGCGCAGCGGTATCTCGTCGATGACGGCCAGCGAGCACGACATCCTCGACGGCATTGCCCTGTCCATCAGCTAGTTCCCAGATCGTGGACGGTTGGTTTCAATTGCAAAGAATGGGAACTCAGTATCGATTCAGAAAGTGACGGCTTTGTGACACTGCATTGCCGCCGCCCGGTTCTCACTTATGTTTACGCACGTCTGACGCGACGGTGAAGAACCGTCGTGCGTGATGACCCCGGAAAACAAACCTGGGGCGCGCGTGGAAGCGGGAGGACCTACATGCGAAAGGGACGTTTGGCCGCAATGGTCGCGGCCCCGCTGGCGGTGGCATTGCTCGCCACCGGCTGCGGTGGCGGCGGCAGCGGCTCGGGAGAGGACGGCATCATCACCCTGGACTGGGGCGAGCCGGAGAACCCTCTTGTCCCGGCCAACACCACCGAGGAAAACGGTGGTTTCATCGTGAGCTCCATGTTCACGGGTCTGGTGAAGTACCGCGCGAGCGACCTCAAGGTCGAGAACGCGGTCGCCGACAAGATCGAGACCACCGACAACCAGAACTTCACGATCAAGCTCAAGCCGGGCTGGACGTTCCACGACGGGACGCCGGTCAAGGCGAAGAACTTCGTGGACGCCTGGAACTACTCCGCCTACGGTCCCAACGGTTTCCAGGGCGCGAGCTTCTTCGAGCAGATCGACGGCTACGACCAGCTGCAGTCCGAGGACCCGGACGGCGACGAGGGCCCGGCACAGGCCCCGACCCCGCCGGCCAAGGAGATGTCCGGTCTCAAGGTCGTCGACGACACCACGTTCACCGTGAAGCTGAAGGCGCCGTTCACGATCTTCCCGGTCGTGCTGGGCTACTCCGCCTACATGCCGCTGCCCGACGCGTTCTTCGCCGACCCCAAGGGTTTCGAGCAGCACCCGATCGGCAACGGTCCGTTCAAGTTCCAGGACCGCCAGCCGAACGTCGAGCTGAACCTGACCGCCTACGACCAGTACGCCGGCGCTGACAAGCCGCAGATCAAGGGCGCCAAGTTCAAGGTCTACGACAACCTCGACACCGCCTACCAGGACCTGGCCTCGGGCAACCTGGACTTCCTGCGGGCCGTTCCGGTCTCGGCGCTGGTCGGTGACAAGTGGAAGCAGGACCTCGGCGAGCGCGCGAAGCAGAAGCCGGGCCTGCTCACCCAGAACCTGGGCTTCCCGATCTACGACGAGAAGTTCAAGAACCCGCTGGTCCGCAAGGCGATCTCGATGTCGATCGACCGCAAGACGATCACCCAGCAGGTGTTCTCCGGCGGTCGTGACCCGGCGGACGGCTTCGCCACCGCGGCCGTGGACGGCTATCGCCCCGGACAGTGCGGTGAGGCCTGCGAGTTCAACCCGGAGAAGGCCAAGCAGTACCTGGCCCAGGCCGGCGGTTTCCAGGGCACCCTGACCCTGGAGACCAACGCCGACGGCGGGCACGACGAGTGGGTGCAGGCAGTGGCCGCGAGCATCCAGCAGAACCTGGGCATCCCGACCCAGTTCGTGCCGGTGCCGACCTTCGGCGAGTTCCGCCAGAAGGCCAACGCGTTCCAGTTCGACGGCCTGTTCCGGACCGGGTGGAAGGCCGACTACCCGAACCTGGAGACGTTCCTGACGCAGCTGTACCGCACGGACGCGTCCTCGAACGACTACAAGTACTCCAACCCGGCGTTCGACGCCGCGCTGGACAAGGCGAACGCGGCTCCCACGATGGAGGCCGCCACCGCCGCTTACGCCGACGCGGAGAAGCTGCTGGGAGAGGACCTGCCGGTCATCCCGCTGTGGACCCAGCCGGTGCAGTACGGCTTCTCGGAGCGAGTCGCCGCAGGTGAGGTCAAGGCATACCGTGAGCTCGATCTGACCACGGTCCGCCTGAACCCGTAAAACCGAGTGCGCGCCCGGCCCACCGCAACCCGGTGGGCCGGGTCCCGCGCTGCTGTTGATGGAGGAGGCCCGGATGGGTCGCTACGTGTTGCGGCGCCTGCTGCAACTGATCCCGGTCTTCATCGGGACGACTTTTATCATCTACGCGCTGGTGTGGGCGATTCCCGGAGACCCGTTCGCGGGCAAGTGCGGCGACCGCGGCTGTCCTCCCGCCTACATCGCGGAGATGAACCAGAAGTACAACCTGGACGATCCGCTCATCATCCAGTACGTCAAGTACCTGGGGAAGCTGCTGACGGGTGATTTCGGGGAGACCTACTCCGGAGTCGCGATCTCCTCGCTGCTCGAACAGGCCTATCCGATCACCGTGCGGCTCGCCATCGTCGCCCTGATCATCGAGGGCGTCATCGGTCTGGCCGCCGGTGTTCTGACCGGCCTGCGCGGGCGCGGCTTCCTGGACAACCTGGTGCTGGTGTCCACGCTGTTCCTGATCGCGCTGCCGGTGTTCGTCACCGGTTTCGTGCTGCAGATCGTGCTCGGTTCCGAGCTCGGCATCATCAGGACCACGGTCTCCTCCGATCCTTCGATCGGCGAACTCATCGTTCCCGGGTTCGTCCTCGGATCCCTGTCGATGGCCTACGTGTCCAGGCTGACGCGGACCAGCATGATGGAGAACAAGCGCGCCGACTTCGTGCGCACCGCCGTCGCCAAGGGCCTCGCGCCCCGCCGCGTCGTCGGGGTGCACATGCTGCGCAACTCCATGATCCCGGTGGTCACGTTCCTGGGCACCGACCTGGGCGCGCTGATGGCCGGTGCGATCGTCACCGAAGGCGTGTTCAACATCCGAGGAATCGGTGGTCTCGTCTTCAAGGGGATCACCACTCAGGAAGGCACCACCGTGACGGGGATCGTCACCGTGCTGGTGCTGGTCTACCTGCTGATGAACCTGCTGGTGGACGTTCTCTACGCGGTGCTCGACCCGAGGATCCGATATGACTGACCGAACCCCCACCACCCTCGCGGCCGCCGACGCGGCGGCCGCGCACACCGAAGCGGGCGCCTCCGAGGAGGCGAAGAACGAGAAGCCCCGGGGGCTCTGGAGCGACGCCTGGCGCGATCTGCGCCGACGGCCGCTGTTCCTGATCGCCTCGGCGATGATCGTGGTGCTGCTGATCATCGCCGCGTTCCCGCAGCTGTTCACGAGCGTGGACCCGAACTTCCAGGACCTGACCAAGGCCCGCGACACCCCGTCGGCGGACGCCTGGTTCGGCTACGACAACCTCGGCCGGGACCTCTACGCCCGCGCCATCGTCGGCGCCCGCGCGTCGATCCTGGTGGGCCTGGCAGCGACGTTGCTGACGGTGCTGCTCGGCGGCGTCATCGGCATCATCTCCGGCTACTTCGGCGGCATCGTGGACACGCTGATCTCGCGGTTCTCCGAGATCTTCATGGGACTGCCGTTCGTGCTCGGCGCGATCGTCATCCTGACCACGATGAACGCCGAGGTGAAGGTCCCCAGCGGAACCCGGATCGTCACCCAGGTGGTGCTCACCATCGGCGTGCTGTCGTGGCCGGTGTCGATGCGCATCATGCGGTCGGCGACGATCGCGGCCAAGCAGCAGGACTACGTCAAGGCCGCCCGCGCGCTGGGGGCGAGCTCCGGCCGGATCATCTTCCGGCACGTGCTGCCCAACACCCTCGCGCCGGTCATGGTCTACGCGACCATCGCGCTCGGCGGGTTCATCGGTGCCGAGGCGACGCTGTCGTTCCTGGGCATCGGCCTGCGCGAGCCGGTCGTGTCGTGGGGCGTGATGATCGCCGACTCGCGCAACTACATCCAGTCGGCGCCGCACCTGCTGTTCTTCCCGGCCGGTTTCCTGGTGCTCACGGTCCTGGCGTTCGTGATGCTCGGTGACGCCGTCCGCGACGCGCTCGACCCGAAGCAGAAGTAGGAGTGACCGCTGTGTCCGCACACGAACACGAGACCTCGGCGGAACGTCTGCTGGAGGTCGAGGACCTGCACGTCGAGTTCCGCACCCGGGACGGCGTCGCGAAGGTCCTCAACGGCGTGAACTACCACGTCGACGCCGGCGAAACCCTCGCCGTGCTGGGCGAATCCGGTTCCGGCAAGAGCGTCACCGCGCAGACGGTGATGGGCATCCTGGACATCCCGCCGGGCGCGATCACCGGGGGTTCGATCCGCTACCGCGGCGAGGACCTGCTCACCGCCACCGAGGAGCGCAGGCGCGAGCTGCGCGGCGACTCGATGGCGATGATCTTCCAGGACGCCCTGTCGGCGCTGAACCCGGTCTACACGGTCGGTTTCCAGATCGCCGAGCAGCTGCGGACCCGCCGCGGCATGTCCCGCAAGGACGCCACGAACAAGGCCGTCGAGCTGCTGGACCAGGTGAAGATCCCGAACGCCAAGCAGCGCGTGAAGGAGTACCCGCACCAGTTCTCCGGCGGCATGCGGCAGCGCGCGATGATCGCCATGTCGCTGGCCCTGGACCCGACGCTGCTCATCGCCGATGAGCCGACCACGGCCCTCGACGTCACCGTGCAGGCCCAGATCATGGACCTGCTCGACGAGCTGCGCCGCGAGCGCGGCATGGGCCTGATCCTCATCACCCACGACCTGGGCGTCGTCGCCGAGGTCGCGGACCGGATCGTGGTGATGTACGCGGGGCGGATCGTCGAGTCCGCCGACGCGTACTCGCTGTACAAGGCCCCGGGCCACCCCTACACCGACGGCCTGATGCGATCGATCCCGCGACTGGACCTCAAGGGCCAGGAACTGGAGACGATCAAGGGCCTGCCGCCGAACCTGATGGCGGTGCCGCCGGGATGCCCGTTCCACCCGCGCTGCGCGCGGGCGGAGGACAAGTGCCGCACGGAGGTGCCGACCGACCACAACCTCGGGCTGGGCCGGGTCAGCGCCTGCCACTTCGCGGAGGAGATGATGAGCCGTGGCTGAGCCGATCCTCCAGGTCAACGACCTGGTCAAGCACTTCCCGGTGCGCGCGGGCATCCCGCGCCGCACCGTCGGGCACGTGCGGGCGGTCGACGGCGTGTCGTTCGACCTGAACAAGGGCGAAACCCTCGGTGTCGTCGGCGAATCCGGTTGCGGGAAGTCCACGCTGGCGCAGGTGCTGATGCGGCTGGAGAACCCGACCAGCGGCACCGCGACGTTCGAGGGGCGCGACATCTTCAAGATGCGCGGCTCCGAGCTGCGCAAGCTGCGCCGGGACATGCAGATCGTGCTGCAGGACCCCTACACCTCGCTGAACCCGCGGCGCACCGTCGGCGACATCGTCGGCGAGCCCTTCGAGATCCACCCCGAGGTGGCGCCGAAGGGGGAGCGGCGGCGCAAGGTGCAGGAGCTGCTGGAGGTCGTGGGCCTCAACCCCGAGCACGTCCACCGCTACCCGCACCAGTTCTCGGGCGGTCAGCGGCAGCGCATCGGCATCGCCCGCGCGCTGGCGCTCAAGCCGAAGGTGATCGTCTGCGACGAGCCGGTGTCGGCGCTGGACGTGTCGATCCAGGCGCAGGTGATGAACCTGCTGGGCGACCTGCAGGACGAGTTCGGGCTGTCGTACGTGTTCATCGCCCACGACCTGGGCGTGGTCCGGCACCTGTCGGACCGGGTCGCGGTCATGTACCTCGGCAAGATCGCCGAGGTCGGGACCGAGGACGAGATCTACGAGCACCCGCAGCACCCGTACACCCAGGCCCTGCTGTCGGCGGTCCCGGTGCCGGACCCGACCCTGCGCGGCAAGCGCGAGGTCATCCGCCTCACCGGCGACGTCCCGAGCCCGGCCAACCCGCCGTCGGGCTGCCGATTCCGCACCCGCTGCTGGAAGGCCCAGGACATCTGCGCCGAGAAGGCACCGGAGCTGGAGATCCGCACGGGAACCCACCCGGCGGCCTGCCACTTCGCGGAGGAGCACCCCCACGTCGTGGCGTGATGCGACGAGATGCGGGCGCCCCCACCGGTTCTCCGGAGGGGGCGCCCGCGTCGTGTCAGCTCTGGTTCTGGTTCTCGGGGTGGCTGAGCAGGAAGACCTTGGGCGCGACCCGTTGCATCTCGCCGCCGCGGGCGACGACCAGGCCCGCCGCGAAGTCGACGAGCTGCGTCGCCTCGGACCCCGGAACGCCGGTGAGGTCCATCAGCACGGCGTTGCCCTGCCGGTAGTAGTCGCCCACGTAGTAGACGTCCTGGTAGTTCTGCGGGTGCAGCGTCTTGACCACCCGATCAGTGTCACCCACCGACCGGCCCTGTCAATCGCAAGCGACGGCCGTGCCGCGCGATTTTTCCGCGTCAGCGCCCACTGACGAAGTTCGCGAGGTCCTCTGACTGCTGGATCCGGGACGGCTCGTGGACGTACATCATGTGGCCCGCCGGGTAGTAGCGGACGTCGATGTTGTCCCGCAGCTCGTCCGGGACGGGCAGCCGGGCCAGGACGTGCTCGGCCGCGAAGTACGGCGTGGCACCGTCGGTGTAGCCGCAGCCCACGTGCACCCGCAGGTGCGGGTTGGCCTGCATGGCCGCGCCCAGCTTGTCCACGACGGACACCGCCGCGCCCTCGAACTCCTTGTACGACCAGGGCTGGACCCGGCCGGTCAGGGTCTCGTAGGGCAGGTCGCTGCGGTAGTCGAGCTCCTCGCGCAGGTAGTGGTTGATCGCCGCCGAGTAGGCGCCGCGGATGCCGGAGATGCTCGGGTCGTCGGTGAAGCGCTCCACCGCCGCGTCCGGTTCCCAGCCGGTGAACCGGCCGTCCATCCGGCCGACGGTCCTGCGCTCGTCGCGCAGCAGCTCGGTGAAGAACCGGATGTGCTCGATGCGCAGGTTGACGCGGTCCACGTAGTCCTCGGACAGCCCGGACAGCTCGGCGAGCCTGCGCACCACGTCGGCCCGCTCCTCGGGCGTGAGCCGCGCGCCCCGGGCCAGCGCCCACGGGTAGTCCTCGGCGGCGAACTTCTCGGCCTCGTCGAGGACCTCGCGCAGCGGCCGGTCGCCGTGCTTGCCGTGGTGGTGGGCGATGGCGGCGTAGGTCGGCAGGTACAGCGAGTACGGCAGGTCGTTGCCCTCGGTGAACCGGATCGTGCCCATGTCCAGCACGGATGAGATCAGCAGCAGCCCGTTCGGGTACAGCCCGTGCCGCGACTGCAGGTGGTCGGCCAGGGCGGCGGCGCGCAGCGTCCCGTAGGACTCGCCGGCGAGGTACTTCGGCGACATCCACCGGCTGTTGCGGGTGGTCCACAGCCGGATGACCTCGGCGATCGACTCGATGTCGCCCTGGAAACCGTGGAAGTCACCGGGGTTTCCGCCCTCGACGGCCCGCGAGTAGCCGGTGGAGACGGGGTCGATGAACACCAGATCGCTGTGCTTGAGAAGCGTCTCGGGGTTGTCGGCCAGCCCGTACGGCGGGGGCGCGAGGTCGTCGGCGTCGCCGGAGATCACCCGGCGCGGGCCGAGCACGCCGAGGTGCAGCCACACGCTCGCCGAGCCGGGGCCGCCGTTGAACGCGAAGGTCACCGGGCGGTTGGAATCCGGTGCGGCGTCGAGGACGTAGGAGGTCAGGAACACCTCGGCCTTGGGCTTGTGCCCGTCGAACCTGCCGTCGGCGTAGACCTCGTCGCGCAGCACCAGACGTCCCGTGGTGGCGGTGTAGGACAGCTCGGTGCCGTCCACGGTGATCGCGTGATGGGTGCTGACCAGGTCGTCCACCGGCTCGGCCGGGGTGGTTTCGTGCTTCGTCGCCTCGGCGGCCTTCTCCTCTGCCATGCCGCCCACAGTACGTGCCACCGGAGTCGTTTTCTGTCAGTTTTGGACCGTGGAAACGCCTTCGGAGTTGATCTCCTCACCGGCCGGATCGCCCGCTGAAGCGGCCCCGCGCGCCGCCGATCTGACCGAACTGGACGAGCTCGTCACCCGCTGCACGGCCTGCCCGCGGCTGGTCGCGTGGCGCGAGGAGGTCGCCCGCGTCAAGCGCGCCGCCTTCCGCGACGAGGAGTACTGGGGTCGGCCGATCCCGGGGTTCGGGCCGCACGACGCGCGGATCGCGATCGTCGGCCTGGCCCCGGCGGCCCACGGCGCGAACCGCACCGGGCGGATGTTCACCGGAGACCGCTCGGGCGACGTCCTGTTCCGAGCGCTGCACGAGGTCGGCCTGGCCTCCCAGCCCCACGCGGTCTCGCCGCACGACGGCCTGACCCTGCGCGACGTCCGGATCACCGCCCCCGTCCACTGCGCCCCACCGGCGAACAAGCCCACCCCGGCCGAACGCGACACCTGCCGCCCCTGGCTGGTCCGCGAACTGGATCTCCTCCGCCCGACGCTGCGCGTCGTGGTCGTCCTGGGCGCCTTCGGCTGGCAGGCCCTTCTCCCGGTCCTCGCCAACGCGGCCTGGCAGGTCCCGTGCCCGCGCCCGAAGTTCGGCCACCTCACCCACGCCGAACTCCCGGCCACCGACGACGGCCCGCCCCTCCACCTCCTCGGCTGCTACCACGTCAGCCAGCAGAACACCTTCACCGGAAAGCTCACCCCGGAGATGCTCCGCGAGGTCTTCAACCAGGCAAAACACCTGGCGGGAGTCCCGTGAGGCATCCGTCCCCGGGATCGCGGTGCGTCACCAGGGGACAGTTTTAATGAATACTGTCCGGACATTTCGGACATTGATCATGGGTGATTCGAGGAAGAACTGTCGACTTCCGCATCGAGTGGACACCAGTCGGCCCGGAGAACGCCGAGACCCCCGGCGATCGAGGTCGCCTGCCCGGTGAACTCCCCGGCCAGCAGCGGCATCGCCTCGCCGATGGCCTTCCGCGTCTCGGGCAGTTCGAGCGACGCCGCGTGGTGCTCCCGGCTCCGCCACACCTCGGTGACCCAGATGGTGTCGTCATCGGTCGCCGAGGTCGCCACCACGTACGACTCGCACCCGTGCTGCCGCAGGTTCTCCACCCCGCCCACCAGCAGCGCCACGACCTCGTCCCGCTTGCCGGGCTTCGCCTTCATCGAAGCGATGTAACCGAACATCATCGCGCTCCCGCCAGGGAGTAGGTCAGGGTGAGGTCGTAGCCGTCGTCGGAGTGGCCCGCGATGGTGATGTCGGCTTCGCCTCGGAGGGTTTCGAGGCCGCCCGTGCCCATGCCGGGGACGACCTGGAGGTGGGCCGTCACCGAGGCCTTGTCCTGGCTGCCCGAGTGCTGGAAGACGCAGGTGCCTTCGTGACCTGCGATGGAGCCTTCGAAGTGCTCGAAGCAGAGGACCGGTGCCGCGTCGGCCTTGTAGGCGATGAGGTAGGTCAGCGTGCTGGTGCCCTCGATCTCGCCGGTGTAGGTGTACCGGACGTCGGCGCGGGTGAGGCCGCGATTCGGGTAGTAGGCGTCGCCCGCCGTGGTGCCTTCGCCGTCGATGTCGGTGATCAGGTGTTCCGACCACGAGGTGACGCTGAAGCGGCCGGCTGCTTCGTGCTGGTAAATCATGCCCCCGAAGCTAGGTCGGCGATGAATCACCGGTCTTGAACAAACGCGACGGCCTAGGCTGAGCGCATGTCGAAGACCGGGCGGCCGGAGGCGATCGTGCGTCCGAAGGCGGGGGAGCGGGCGTTCGAGGTGGAACGCCTCGACCCGGACCCCGCGCTGGCCGAGTTCGTCGAGTACTACTGGCTGGTCCGCTGGAACGTCACCGAGCACCGCCAGCAGGTCGTGCCGCAGCCGCGGATCCACGTCGCCGCCGAGGACGGCAGGCTCCTCGTGCACGGCGTCTCGCGCGAACCGTTCTTCCGCACGCTGCGCGGCGTCGGCCACGTGCTCGGCGCCGCGTTCCACCCCGGCGGGTTCCGCGCGCTGCTGAAGACCGGGCTCGGGACGATCTCGGGCACCGTCCGACCGGCCGAGGACGTCCTCGGCCACGACGACCGCCCGGCCGCCGCGCAGATCCTGGCCACCAGCGATACCGCGCGGATCGTCCCTGTCTTCGATGCCTACCTGCTGGCCTGCGAACCCGAGCCGGACCCCGTGGGGCGCGAGGTGACCGCACTGGTCGACCAAGCCCAGCGGAGATCGGACATCGTCCGCGCCGAGCAGCTCGCCGAGCACGCCGGGGTGAGCCTGCGCAGCCTGCAGCGCCTCTTCGCCGAGTACGTCGGGGTCGGGCCGAAGTGGGTCGTCCAGCGATCCCGTCTCCTCGACGCCACGGCAGCGGCGCACTCCGGCGAACCGGTCGACTGGGCCGAGCTCGCCGCGAACCTCGGCTTCAGCGACCAGGCCCATCTGACCCGCGTCTTCACCCAGGTCGTCGGCACAGCCCCGGCCACCTACCGCCGAGACCCGGGCACAACCGGCTGAGCGGACGACCTCGGGGCGCTCCTGGGATGAGCTCGGCTCAGGAGCGCGGAGTCGTGGGCGTCGGGCGAGTCGCAAGGCCAGGTGCACCCGGGGCAGACCGACCTCTGTCTCGTAGAGGCACGCCTCCAGGATCGCCCGGAATTCGCCTCGTCCTTGGTGCGACCCGCCGCCGCGGCTGAGTGTCGGTGGGGGCTGGGAGGTTCTCCTGCATGGGTGATGTGAAGGCGGAGTTGCGGCGGTACTTGGTCGAGGGGCGGACGGCCGTGGTGTGGAAGGCCGAGGGGCTTTCCGAGTACGGGCTCCGGCGGCCGATGACGGGGACCGGGACGAACGTGCTCGGGGTGATCAAGCACCTGGCGACGATGGAGCTCGGGTACTTCGGGGAGGTCTTCGGGCGGCCCTCCGGGATCCCGACGCCGTGGATGGAGCCGGACGCCGAGTTCAACGCCGACCTGTGGGCGGCGGCGGACGAGTCGAGCGAGTGGGTGCTCGACCTCTACCGCCGGGCGTGCGCGCACGCGGACTCCACCGTCGAGGCGCTCGACCTCGACGCCGTCGGGTCGGTGCCGTGGTGGCCCAGCGGTGAGGTCACGCTGCACCGGATCCTCGTGCACATGATCGGTGAGACCGCCCGGCACGCCGGTCACCTCGACGTCGTGCGCGAGCTGATCGACGGGTCCGTCGGGCTCAGGGAACCCGGCGACAACATGACCGGCGACGACCAGGAGCAGTGGCGGGAGTACCGCGAGGGCCTGGAGCGGATCGCGCGCGAGGCCGACCGGTAGGCTTGATCAACACGGAGGATTTCCGCTGCGTTGCCGTTCTTTGACAAGTCGGACCAGGACACGGTCAACTTGATCAAGAATCGGTGCGCGCTCGGCCTCACCCGCCGAAGATTCGGTAGGGTGGGCGCAGCCGGCTCGCCCTCGGACAGCGGTGCGGCCCCGGCCCGGTTCACCCTTCCGCGCTTGTTCGTTACAGAGCGCGTACGCAGCGCGTATGGTCGCCTACCGCGCGTTGATCGTGATCGACGCCACTCGCGACTGGCGTCACATTAAGGGGGGTAGCTGCAGCGCCGTCACGGTATGTGGTGCGACGATAAAGCCATGGCTGGTAAATCCGATCCCACGCGGATTCTCATCCTCGGCGGCGGTTACGTCGGCATGTACACGGCACTTCAGCTGCAGAAGAAGCTGGGTCGCCGTGAGGCCTCCGTGACGGTCGTCGATCCTCAGCCGCACATGACCTACCAGCCCTTCCTACCGGAAGCGGCCGCGGGTTCGGTTGAACCCCGCCACGTGGTAGCGCCACTGCGACGAGTGTTGAAGCGGTGCCATGTGATCACCGCATCTGTCACCGAGATCAAGAACGACGAGAAGCTCGTCACGATCGAGAACCCGCAGAGCGGTACCGAGACGCTCGCCTACGACGTGCTCGTCGTGGCGCTGGGCTCGGTATCCCGGCTGCTGCCGATCCCCGGCCTCGCCGAGGAAGGCATCGGGCTCAAGACCGTGGGCGAGGCGACGTACCTCCGCAACCACGTTCTGGCCAAGATGGACGCCGCCGCCAACACCAACGACGAGGAGCTGCGCAAGCGGCTGCTCACCTTCACCTTCGTGGGTGGCGGGTTCGCCGGTGTCGAGGCGCTGGCCGAGCTCGAGGACATGGCCCGCTACGCGAGCCGTGACTACCAGAACCTGAGCCCCGACGACATGTCCTGGGCGCTCGTCGAAGCCGCCGGCCGGGTGATGCCCGAGGTGAGCGAGAAGATGGGCGTCTACGTCGTCAAGGCCCTCGAAGAGCGCGGCATCAAGGTCTACCTGAACACCTTCCTGAAGTCGATCGAGGGCGGTCACGCCGTCCTGTCCGACGGCACCGAGTTCGACACCGACACCCTGGTGTGGAACGCGGGCGTGAAGGCCAACCCGGTGGTCAAGAACAGCGACCTGCCGCTGGACGAGCGGGGCCGCGTCAAGGCTTCGGCCCACATGCAGGTCGAGGGCCTGCCCGGGGTCTGGGCCGCCGGTGACGTCGCCGCCGTGCCGGACCTGTCCAAGACCGACGAGGACCCGAACGCGACCTGCGCCCCGTCCGCGCAGCACGCGGTCCGCCAGGCCGACCAGCTCGCCAAGAACGTGCTGGCCACCCTGCGTGACAAGCCGACCAAGGAGTACCGCCACGCGTACGCCGGCTCGGTCGCCGGACTGGGCCTGTACAAGGGCGTCGCGGACGTCTACGGGTTCAAGGCCAAGGGCTTCGTCGCCTGGTTCATGCACCGCAGCTACCACGTGAGCCGGATGCCCACGTTCAACCGGAAGATGCGGATCGTCATCGACTGGACGCTGGCCTTCCTGTTCAAGCGGGAAGCCGTGTCGATGGGTCAGATCGAGAACCCGCGCGCTGCCTTCGAGCGGGCCGCCGCGAGCTGACGCCTCACCGAGCCGATGGACACCCAGGCCGCGCGTCGACGATGACGCGCGGCCTTCATGTTTCCAAGATCCTCGTCCGAGCGGTGGACAGCCGACCCGCTATCCTTGACAATCAGTAGCGGGAAAACGAAGACTGAGCCGAAGTCTTCACCTGAAAGGATGCGTCACGCGGGGGAAGGGGTGAATCCCTTGACGCTGAAAGAACTGGCAGCGATCTTGCGCAGTGGGGATGCGCAGGACGGCCCCATCGCCGATTTCGAAGCGGATTACGCCGAAGCGTCGAAGGTGTTCCGGAAGAAGGACGACTGACCATGTGCGCGGCCGAGGACCGGCCCGCTGAACCGGGGGAACGGGCCGAGCCCGAACTCCGCCCGACGCCGGTGCTGCTGCAGGGGCAGGACTACTTCGTCCGCGCACCGGACACCCCGCTGGACTTCCAGGAGCGGATGTACCAGGCGGGGCTCGTCGAGGAGGAGCCGGGCGATCCGGTTCCCTGCGTCGTCGTGCTCTCGCGCGCGACCGACATGGAGATGAACGACCTCTCCGTGGCGCTGGCCGAGCACGACATCCGCATGGTGCGCATCGACGCCGATCGGTGTCTGGACCTGCCACTGACGGTCTACGCCGATACTCCTCTGATCGAATTCCAGCGCTGGCTCTTGCGCCCGGTACTCGTCTGGCGGCGACACTTCGACATGACCGCCGTACCCGTTGATCCCGCAACCGTCTACGGGTCCTATGTTCGGGAGCAGTGGCAGGCGGTCGGTGACTGGCTGACCACCCGGGACGATTGGGGACAGGTGAACACGCGGCGGTCCAGGGAAGGGCTCGACCGGCTGACGCAGCTTCAGGGCGCGGCGTCGGTCGGCCTGCGCGTGCCGCGCACCGCCGTGACCACGATGCCCGGGCGCAGCCGCCCCGGTGGCGCGCAGTGCATCGTCAAGACCGCCGGTCACCACATGCTCGAACCCGAACCCGGTGCGCTGCGCGGGCTCTTCCCGCAGCCGCTGGACGTCCGCCGAACCGGCGGCGAGGCGCGCGAACCGGCACCCGTGCTGGTGCAGCAGTTCCTCGACGCCGACGAGGAGCTGCGGGTGTTCGTCGTGGGACGGCGCGCGATCGGGTTCCGGGTGAACAAGCTGGACCCGGCGCAGCTGTGGGTCGACCCGGAGTCGGTCGTGGTCGAACCGGTCGACCTTCCCGAGGAGCTGGTCGCACCGCTGCTGCGGCTGTGCGAGCGCTGGCGGCTGGACGTGGCGGGCTTCGACCTGCTGCGGGTGGCCGGCGAGTGGGTGTTCCTCGAGGTCAACGTCAACTGCGACTGGCGCTGGTTCGAGCAGCGCGCGGACAGCAAGGACGTCTCCGCGGCGGTGCACGACTGGGTGCGGTCGCGGTACGACGAGTTGGCGGAGTCGGCGACGGTGGGCGAATGGGGCAGCTGGTGATCAGACCACGAGTGCGTGGGAGTTTCACGACCGCGGGAACCTTACGGGGCCCGGCCGCGTCGTAGTGGCGTACCGGCACCCGTGCCGGTGCGAAGCCTGGCCCCCGTAGCCCAACTGGCAGAGGCAGACGACTTAAAATCGTCAGAGTGTCGGTTCGAACCCGACCGGGGGCACTTTTCCAATCTAACGGGTCAACTCGTCCCGTACTTCCCCCATCAGCGCAAGCGAGCAATCTCTTCCGGGTGACTTCCGTTGCTGCCGAGGGCTTTTCGCGTTCGACGAACCGCTTCCCCGATGTCGCGCAGCTGCGGGACGCCTCCCGGCTCGCGCTCCGCGAACCGGGTCCGGCGATGTGCCCCCGGTCGCGTTCCGGTATCCGTTCGGTGAATCCTCGGAGGTGCGGACCCCGGTCGGTCCGTCCTGTTCGGACGGTGCGAAGCGCGGCCCGCGGTGGCGATCTGGACGTCGCGAAGCGCCGACGAGGCGGTCGCTGTGGTGCGCCTCATCGAGTGCGGCTGCGGGGTGGGGGTTTCGCAGTGGGTGGGGTAACCGCGACAATGCGCGCTCATGGCCTACGAGCGAGACCCCCGGACCGGACGACCGGTGCCGGGACAGCCAGGACCGCAGCAGCCGGGACCGCCGCAGGGCGGTCCGCAGCCGCCCGGCCCGCCGCAGGGCGGTCAGCCGAGGCCTCCGCAGGTCCCGCCGGGTCAGATGCCGCCCCCGCCACCCGGAGGGCAGCCGCCGGGGCCGCCGCAGGGCGGACCGCCGCCGCAGCAGATGCCGCCGCAGCCGCCGATGGGTGGGCAGCCGCCGCAGTACCCGCAGGGGCAGCCTCCGGTGCAGCAGCCGCCCGCCGGAGTTCCCGGCTACCAGCCGCCGGCCAACAACCCGTACCCGGAGACCCGTGTCGGCGGCTACCGGGACGACCCGTACGCCGACCCGTACGCCGATCCGTACGGCTACCGGGACGACCGGTACGACCGCTACGACGACAGGTACGACGACCGCTACCGCGAGCCGGAGCGCGATCGCTACCGCGACGACTACGACCGCCGCGAGCGGGAGCGCGACCGCGACCGGGACTACGACCGGCGTGACCGGGACGGGTTCCGCGGGCCCAGCGCCGACGCCATCGGGCGCACCGTGCAGGTGCTCAGCGCGCTGATCGCGCTGGTGTTCGTGCTGCACATCATCTTCTCGGTGACGGGTGCGAACCAGGACAACGACTTCGTGGCCTTCACCTACGGCACCGCGAAGTTCTTCGTGCTCGGCCTGGGCGACGTGTTCACGCCCGGTGACGCGACGATCGGTCTGGTGCTCAACTACGGCCTCGCCGCGCTGATCTACCTGTTCGCCGGTCGGATCATCGCCCGAGCGCTACGTCGGTGACGCTGCGTCGACCCGGACCCGGAACTCGCCGGGTCCGGTATAGCGCATGTCACCTGTCCGCGTGACCTGCGCAAACGTTCCGTGACCGCAGTGCGGCGACGCGGGCTGTCAGGGGGCGGACACCGACCCGCGTCGGGGCATGGCACCCTTGAACTGGCCGGACCTGCGTTTCAGGCGGGTTCAGCCGCGCACGCACGGCCCGGGTTGCGCCGGACGGAAACGACGTCGGGCGCTTGCTCTCCAGCGGCCCATGACCAGGAGTAGCTGAGTGGAAAGTTTCTTCTCCTTCATCCTCTACCCGGTTTCGGCGATCTTGTGGTTCTGGCACAAGATCTTCGGAGCCGTGCTCGGGCCGGACAACGGGTTCGCCTGGGCCCTGGCCGTGTTCTTCCTGGTGTTCACCCTGCGCACGGTGCTGATCAAGCCCGCGCTGAGCCAGATGCGGGCCGGCCGCAAGATGGCGAAGTTCGCGCCGCACATCCAGAAGCTGCGCGAGAAGTACAAGAACGACCGCCAGCGCATGGCGCAGGAGATGCAGAAGCTCCAGTCCGAGCACGGGGTCAACCCGCTCGGCGGCTGCCTCCCCGCGCTGCTGCAGATCCCGGTCTTCCTGAGCCTGTTCCACGTCCTGCGGAACTTCCACCCGGGCGCGGAGAGCAACTTCGTCTTCGACAAGGCCGGGGTGGACTCGTTCATCCAGGCGAACATCTTCGGCGCCAAGCTCTCGAACTGGATCACCCAGCCCGAGCAGGAGCTGGCGCTGTTCGGCACCGACCGGACGTCGATGATGATCGTCGCGATCCCGCTGATGGTGATCGCCTCGATCGCGACCTACTTCACCATGCGCCTGTCGGTGAAGAAGCAGACCGACGCCTCGATGGCCAACCCGCAGTCGGCCATGATGGCCAAGTTCATGATGTACATCGCGCCGATCGGTGCGTTGATCTCGGGTTGGTTCCTGCCGATCGCGGTGCTGCTGTACTGGCTGGCCAACAACGTCTGGACGCTGGGTCAGCAGCACTTCCTGACCAAGAAGATCGACGCCGAGCAGGAGCGCGAGCGGCAGAAGGAGATCGAGGCGAAGA
The DNA here is from genome assembly GCF_029952525.1 of Saccharopolyspora ipomoeae. Taxonomy (GTDB): domain Bacteria; phylum Actinomycetota; class Actinomycetes; order Mycobacteriales; family Pseudonocardiaceae; genus Saccharopolyspora; species Saccharopolyspora ipomoeae. The sequence goes on along the minus strand of NZ_JASAOF010000022.1, from coordinate 12,790 downwards.
AGGCCACGCCTCGCCCGAAGCCGGGCCAGAAGCCGGTGCGCGACGGCGGCAAGCCCGCCTCGGAGGAGGAGGGCGAGTCGGCCACGGCCACCGCGACCGAGGCCAAGCCGTCCAAGCCCGCGCCGGGGCAGCGACCCGGTGGCAAGCCGGGTGGCAAGAAGAACCAGTCGAAGAACCGCCCGGGCAAGCAGGCGTCCAGGGCGAAGAAGCGGCGTTAGATAACTCGCAGGTAAAGGCCGGTGGATCTTGTGTCCACCGGCCTTTTGCGTCGGGTAAAGTCCGGTTTTACCGAAACGGGAACCGATCGGGACCGCCGGTCGTTGGATCTGGTGACGGCGCAAGAACGCCCAGGAGGATGAGTTGCGCACAACGAGCAACCCCGCGTTCCGCAAGCTGCCGGAAATGGCCGGTGGCTACGCGAACTTCAACTACGGCCAGGGCCAGCAGTCGCCCTACGGCCAGGCGCCGGCTGCTCCGCCGCAGACCGCGCGCCCGATGACGATCGACGACGTCGTCACCAAGACCGCGATCACCCTCACCCTGGCGGTGATCACCGCGGCGCTGACCTACCTGGTCGGTCCGCCCGCGGTCGTGCTGGCGCTGCCCGCGGCGCTGATCGCCCTGGTCATCTCGCTGGTCATCGTCTTCACCAAGAAGGTGCGCCCGGCGCTGGTCGTCGCCTACTCGGCGTTCGAGGGCGTGTTCCTCGGCGGCATCAGCTACGTGTTCGGATCGAGCTTCGGCTCGGCGATCATCATGCAGGCGGTCGTCGGCACCCTCGGCGTCTTCGCCGCGATGCTGGTCGTCTACAAGACCGGCGCGATCCGGGTGACGCCGAAGCTGACCAAGTGGATCATCGGCGCGGTCGCGGGTGCGGCGGTGCTGATGCTGGTCAACCTGGTCGCCAGCTTCTTCATGGCCGGTGGCCTGGGGCTGCGCGAGGCGGGTCCGCTGGGCATCGGCTTCAGCCTGCTGTGCATCGGCATCGCGGCGTTCAGCTTCCTGCTGGACTTCGACGCCGCCGACAAGGCGATCCGCAGCGGTGTCGACGCCAAGTTCGCCTGGTACATCGCGTTCGGCCTGATGACCACGCTGGTCTGGCTGTACCTGGAGATCCTGCGCCTGCTGTCCTACTTCACCAGCAGCGACTGACGCAGCTCCCCGCAAGGCCCGAAAAGGCCGCCACCCCCACCGGGGATGGCGGCCTTTTCGCTGCTCGCTCCGCTCGCAACACGGATTACGGCCGTAATCCGTTCCCTGAAAACTGCCGTAATCGGGTCCCTGAAAACTGCCGTAATCGGGTCCCTGAAAACTGCCGTAATCGGGTCACCGCGCGGGGATCAGGAGAGGCGCTCCAGGACCATGGCCATGCCCTGGCCGCCGCCGACGCACATGGTCTCCAGGCCGAACTGCTTGTCGTGGAACTGGAGGGAGTTGATGAGCGTGGTGGTGATGCGGGCGCCGGTCATGCCGAACGGGTGGCCCACGGCGATCGCGCCGCCGTTGACGTTCAGCTTCTCCAGCGGGATGCCCAGGTCCTGGTAGGACGGGATGACCTGCGCGGCGAACGCCTCGTTGATCTCCACCAGGTCGATGTCGTCGATGCTCATGCCGGCGCGCTTGAGGGCCTGCTTGGAGGCCTCCACCGGGCCGAGGCCCATGATCTCCGGCGACAGGCCGGACACGCCGGTCGACACCACGCGGGCCAGCGGAGTCAGGCCGAGCTCCTTGGCCTTGGTGTCGCTCATGATCACCAGGGCGGCGGCGCCGTCGTTCAGCGGGCAGCAGTTGGCGGCGGTGATCCGGCCGTCGGGGCGGAACACCGGCTTGAGGCCGGACACGCCCTCCTTGGTCACGCCCGCGCGCGGGCCGTCGTCGGCGGAGACGACGGTGCCGTCGGGGAGGGTGACCGGGGTGATCTCGCGCGACCAGAAGCCGTTGGCGATGGCCTTCTCGGCGAGGTTCTGCGAGCGGACGCCGAAGTCGTCCATCTCGTCGCGGCTGATGCCCTTCAGGCGCGCCAGGTTCTCGGCGGTCTGGCCCATCGGGATGTAGACGTCCGGGACGACGTCGAGCTCGCGCGGGTCGGTCCAGTTCTCCGCGCCCTGCTCGGCGGTCTGCTGGGTGCGGGCCTCGGCGTCGGCGAAGATCGGGTTGTGGGTGTCGGGCAGCGAGTCCGAGGAGCCCTTGGCGAAGCGGGACACCGTCTCGACACCGGCGCTGATGAACACGTCGCCCTCGCCGGCCTTGATGGCGTGCAGCGCCATCCGGGTCGTCTGCAGGCTCGACGAGCAGTAGCGGGTGATGGTGGTGCCGGGCAGCTGGTCGTGGCCGAGGAGCACGGCGACGACGCGGGCCATGTTGAAGCCCTGCTCACCGCCGGGCAGACCGCAGCCGAGCATCAGGTCGTCGATGTCGTTCGGGTCGAGCTCGGGGACCTTGTCCAGCGCGGCCTTGACGATCTGCGCGGTGAGGTCGTCCGGGCGGATGTCCTTCAGCGATCCCTTCCCGGCGCGGCCGATGGGGGAGCGCGCAGCGGAGACGATGACTGCTTCGGGCATGGGGAACTCCTTCGTTCGCCGGGGCGCGTGCGGTTACTGACGAGTCACTTTAGAGCCGCTGCCCCCATCCTGTCGGTGACGCCACTCACCAACAACCCCCAAACCGACCGGTCGGTACCCCGGGGTCCGGCCGGGGACCCGATTTCCATGGAAGTCGGAACCCCGATTTCCATGGAAATCCGGTCCCTGACTTCCATGGAAATCGGGTCACCCCGGGTCGGTCAGGGGCGGCGGAGGTGGAGTCGGCGGTTGAGGTGGGCGACGACCCGGCTGGTGGGGCGACGGGCCTCGGCCGTCTCCGAGCGGGTCGGGGCCGGGGGCAGCGGACCGCCCTGCCAGGCGCCGACCGCGATGCAGACGACGGGCAGGAGGATCTCCGCGGCGGCCTCGTACCCGGCGCCCGAGGGGTGGAAGCGGTCCGGGGAGAAGAACTCCGCCGGCCGGGCCAGGAACTCCGGGGACAGCAGGTCGGCCAGCGGGACCGCGTAGCCGCCGTTGATCTCCACGGACCGCCGCTGGGCGCGGGCCAGCGCGAGGCTCCAGCGGCTGGCCACCGAGCGCAGCGGCTGCGGGATCGGCCGGATCGCGCCCAGGTCCGGGCAGGTGCCCACGACGACCGGGACGCCCTCCTCGACGATCCGGCGGACCTGCTCGCCCAGCAGTTCGGCGCACCGGGACACCGGCAGCTTCGAGGTCACGTCGTTGGCGCCGATGATGATCAGCACGACGTCCGGAGGACGCCGCAGCACCGCGTCCACCTGCTCGGACAGCTCCTGGGTGGTCGCGCCGACGATCGCGTGCGTGCTCAGCGAGACCGGCCCGTCGAGCTCCTCGGCGAGGCCGCGCGCCACCCCCACGCCCGGCAGCTCGCTCGGGAAGCTCGCGCCCAGGCCCGCCGCCGAGGAGTCGCCGAGCACGGCGAGCTCCAGCGGCCGGACTCCCTCGGGAACCTCGCCGCGCGGCACCGGGCCGACGCCGGAGGGCAGGTGCACGCCGTCAGCGCGCAGCGGTTCTGCGATCGGGGGGCCGATGACCCGCCGCGCGTGTCCGGCCTGGCCGTTGAGCAGGCCGTACGCCGCGCCGGACAACCCGCCCGCCGTACCGGCCGCCAGCAGTGCGAGCCGCAAAGCCTTCGTCACGATCATCTCGGCCCCTCCCTCGCAACCCGCCCCGGGGAATGGGAATGCTCGCCCATCCGACCAGGATCACGCCCGGCGAAACGCCTCATCCCCTCAGTGGAAAGACGCCGCCGGACCGGAAAAACTTCCCTGATCGGTGTGTCGTCGGGAAGGTCCTGTGGGTTAACGCCTGACCAGCCGATTACGCTCGGCATCACATCCGCGCGGAGAGCCGCCGCGCGGGACGATCCCGACGATTGAGGACGAGGCGTGGACTACGTCGAGCACGTCACCGACCTGGTGGGCAACACCCCTCTGGTCAGGCTGAACGCGGTCGCCACCGGCAAGACCCCGGTGCTGGCGAAGGTGGAGTACCTCAACCCCGGCGGCAGCGTGAAGGACCGCATCGCGCTGCGCATGATCGAGGCCGCCGAGGCCTCCGGTGAGCTCAAGCCCGGCGGCACCATCGTGGAGCCGACCTCCGGCAACACCGGTGTCGGACTGGCGATGGTCGCCCAGCGCAGGGGCTACCGCTGCGTGTTCGTCTGCCCGGACAAGGTCAGCGAGGACAAGCGCAACGTCCTCAAGGCCTACGGCGCCGAGGTCGTGGTGTGCCCGACGGCCGTGGAGCCCGAGCACCCGGAGTCCTACTACTCCGTCTCGGACCGCCTCGTCGCGGAGATCGACGGCGCCTGGAAGCCCAACCAGTACGCCAACCCGCAGAACCCCGAGTCCCACGTGCACTCCACGGGCCCGGAGATCTGGGAGCAGACCGAGGGCAAGGTGACCCACTTCGTCGCCGGCATCGGCACCGGCGGCACCATCTCGGGCACCGGCGAGTACCTGAAGAAGGTCTCCGGCGGCAAGGTCAAGATCGTCGGCGCGGACCCGGAGGGCTCGGTCTACTCCGGCGGGCACGGGCGCCCCTACCTGGTGGAGGGCGTCGGCGAGGACTTCTGGCCGACCACCTACGACCGGGGCATCTGCGACGAGATCGTGCCGATCTCGGACGCCGAGTCCTTCGAGATGACCCGGCGCCTCGCCAAGGAGGAGGCGCTGCTGGTCGGCGGTTCCTGCGGGATGGCCGTGGCCGCCGCCCTCAAGGTCGCCGAGAACGCGAGCCCGGACGACGTGATCGTGGTGCTGCTGCCCGACGGCGGCCGCGGCTACCTCACCAAGATCTTCAACGACTCGTGGATGGCCTCCTACGGCTTCCTCTCGCCCGACGAGGCGGGCGGCACCGTCGGCGACGTGCTGCGCCGCAAGGACGGAACCGTCCCCGAGCTCGTGCACACCCACCCCAGCGAGACGGTGGCCGAGGCGGTGGCGATCCTGCGCGAGTTCGGCGTCTCCCAGATGCCGGTCGTGCGCGCCGAGCCGCCGATCATGGCGGCCGAGATCGCGGGCGCGGTCAACGAGCGCGACCTGCTGGACGCGCTGTTCGCGGGCCGCGCGCACCTCGCCGACACCGTGGAGCAGCACATGTCCCCGCCGCTGCCGACCATCGGCGCAGGTGAGGAGATCAGCTCGGCGATGTCGGCGCTGACCGGTGCGGACGGGGCGATGGTGCTGATCGACGGCAAACCCGCCGGAGTCGTGACCCGCCAGGATGTGCTTGGATTCATCGCCGGTCGATGATGACGACTTGACGCTTTGCGCCACTGCGCTCCGCTCCCATCGGATAGCGTGGGGCCGAAGTATGCCCAGGACTTTGGACGCCGCAAGGGAGTAGTACCCGATGAGCTCTCCGCAGCCGCCGGACGGCGGTCAGCAGGGTTCGGACCCGATTTCGAACCGGATGGACCCCCAGGACGAGAACCAGGCTGGCGGTGACTCGACGCAGGTCGTCCGGCCCGTCCAGTCGCAGGGGCAGCAGCCGCCGTCCGAGGCCACCCAGGTGGTCCGGCCGACGGGTCAGCCGCAGCAGGGCGGTGACTCCACCCAGGTGGTGCCGCCGTCGATGCAGCCGCCGCAGCCGATGTACCAGCAGCCCGGTCAGCAGCAGGGCGGTCAGCAGGGGGCGGACGCGACGGCCATGGTGCCGCCGTCGATGCAGCCCCCGCAGCCGATGTACCAGCAGCCGGGCACGCAGAGCCAGCCCGGCGGCTTCCCGGCGCAGCCCCCGCAGCAGCCGGGCACTCCCGGCAGCGGCTTCCCCGCCCCGCAGGCCCAGGCCGGCTTCCCGCCCCCGCAGGCGGGCGGCTTCCCGGGTCAGGGCGCCGAGGCGGGCAACCCGGGGCTCGCCAAGCTGTGCGCGATTCTGGGCATCGTCTTCGGTGGTCTGGGTGTCATCTTCGGCATCATCGGGATCGTGGGCCTCGCGAGCTTGTCCGCGATGTCGTCCCAGATGGAGTCGATGGGCGTCGAGGTCCCGCCGATGGGCCTGATGTACACCCTGACGATCGTCAGCGTCCTGGTCTCGTTGGTCTACCTCGTCGGCGGCATCCTGCTGCTCAAGCGCAACGCGCTGGGCGCGATGATGATCGGCGGCGCGGCGGCGCTCGGCGTGATCGCCAACCTGGTCATGATGATCATGTACCCGAGCGCCAGCGGCGTCATCGGCATGATCTTCGGCATCGCCCTGGCCGTGCTGGCGTTCCTGCCCGCGGTGCGGGAGTGGGCCAACGCCGGTTCCGGTGCCGCGAACGCGCAGCTCGGCGGCTACGGCCAGCCGCAGCCGCAGCAGGGCTTCGGGCAGCAGCCGCCGCAGCAGTTCGGCCAGCCCGGACCGCCGCAGCAGTTCGGTCAGCAGCCCCAGCAGGGCTTCGGGCAGCCGCAGCAGGGCTTCGGCCAGCAGCCCCCGCAGGGCTACCCGCAGCAGGGCGGCTACCCGCAGTCCGGTGGCTTCCCGCAGCAGGGCGGCTACCCGCAGCAGGGCGGCCAGCAGCCGGGCCAGCCCCCGCAGCCGCCGCAGTGGTGAGCTGAGCGCAGCATCGAAGTGCCCCCGACCTGCCCAGGTCGGGGGCACTTCGCTTCGCGGGGCCGAGTCGGCGGAACAGCGCCGGAGCATTACGCTGCTCCGCATGAGTGACGGCTTCGCCACCCGCGCGATTCACGCGGGCCAGGAGGCAGACCCGACGACCGGTTCGGTGATCGTGCCCATCCACGCGACCTCGACCTACGCGCAGGACGGCGTGGGCGGGATGCGCTCCGGCTACGAGTACTCCCGCACCGGCAACCCGACCCGGACCGCGCTGGAGCGCTGCCTGGCCGAGCTGGAGAACGGCAGGCACGCGCGGGCCTACGCGTCCGGCATGGCCGCCACCGACGCGGTGCTGCGGTCGCTGCTGCGCCCGGGCGATCACCTGGTGATCCCCGACGACGCCTACGGCGGCACGTTCCGGCTGATCGACAAGGTGCTGTCGGGCTGGGGCATCTCGTACACGCCCGCGCCGGTCTCCGACGTCGACGCGGTGCGCGCGGCGATCCAGGACAACACCAAGCTGGTCTGGCTGGAGACGCCGACGAACCCGCTGCTCAACATCGGCGACATCGCGGCGCTGGCGCAGGTCTCCGCCGACGCGGGCGTGAAGCTCGTCGTCGACAACACCTTCGCCTCGCCGTTCCTGCAGCAGCCGCTGGAGCTGGGCGCGACGGCCGTCGTGCACTCGACGACGAAGTACCTCGGCGGCCACTCCGACGTGGTCGGCGGTGCCGTGGTGACCTCGGACGACGCGCTGGCCGAGCAGCTCGCGTTCCTGCAGAACGGCGCGGGTGCGGTTCCCGGCCCGTTCGACGCGTTCCTGACCATGCGCGGTCTCAAGACCCTCGCGGTCCGGATGGAGCGCCACAGCGCCAACGCCGAGCGGGTCGTCAGCGCCCTCAACGGCCACCCGAAGGTCGCCAAGGTCCTCTACCCGGGCCTGCCGGACCACCCGGGCCACGAGGTCGCCGCGAAGCAGATGAAGCACTTCGGCGGCATGGTCTCGTTCCTCCACGCCGACGGCGAGGAGGCGGCCCTGGAGGTGTGCGCCCGCACGCGGCTGTTCACCCTCGCCGAGTCCCTCGGCGGCGTCGAGTCGCTCATCGAGCACCCGGGCAAGATGACCCACGCCAGCACGGCGGGCTCGATGCTGCAGGTCCCGGCGGACCTGGTGCGCCTCTCGGTCGGCATCGAGGAGGCCGACGACCTCGTCGAAGACCTCCTCACCGCCCTCGGCTGACCACCGGCTGTCAAGAACCCCGGTTCTCGCGCGACGAGAACCGGGGTTCTTGACGCGTGGAGGGGGTCACCTGGCCAGGGAGGGGTCCGCTGTGCCCGGGGTGGGGGCGTCCGCGGGGTTGTGCGGGGTGATGGGGAGGTCGCTGGGGTGGAGGCAGCCTCCGATGAGCTCGACGACCCCGTCGTGCTCGGTGTAGGTGCCCGGGTCGTCGCAGCCCGAGTCGAGGACGGCCAGGACGGCGGCTCCGGACAGGGCGGCGGCCATGACGGCGCCGGTGAGCAGGGACAACGCGCCGGTGCTCGGTTGCGCCATGATTCCCTCCCGGCACTGCGCTCGGTGACCGTCCCGCCCACCGAGCGTACCGGTACCGGAGCGCTAGTACCGGTAGATCGACGGTGGCACGATTGCCCGTATGCAGCTCGTCGACCTGGACCGAATCCGCGAAGCGGACGCCCTGCTCGCCAAGGTGGCCCGGCGGACCCCGATGGAGCACTCCCGGGTGCTCGGTGAGTACACCGGCGGCGAGGTGTACCTCAAGTGCGAGAACCTGCAGCGCACCGGCTCGTTCAAGCTCAGGGGCGCCTACGTGCGGCTGCTCGGGCTCGCCGCCGAGCGGCGCGCGGCCGGGGTCGTCGCGGCCAGCGCGGGCAACCACGCCCAGGGCGTCGCGCTGGCGGCCCAGCTGCTCGGCATCCCCGCCACCGTCTACATGCCCGAGCGCGTGCCGCTGCCGAAGCTGGCCGCCACCAAGGCCTACGGCGCCGAGGTGAGGCTGCGCGGCGCGGTCCTCGCCGAGACCCTCGCGGCGGCCAAGGAGCACGCCGAGCGCACGGGAGCGGAGTTCATCCACCCCTTCGACCACTCGGACATCATCGCCGGTCAGGGCACCGTGGGCCTGGAGATCCTGGAGCAGCTGCCCGAGGTGAGCACGATCCTGGTGCCCACCGGCGGAGGCGGGCTGGTCGCGGGCGTCGCGGCCGCGGTGAAGGCCAAGCGCCCCGAGGTGAAGGTGCTGGCGGTGCAGGCCGAGCAGGCCGCCGCGTGGCCGGGCTCGCTGGCCGCGGGCAAGCCGGTGCCGGTCACGGACACCCAGACGATGGCCGACGGCATCGCCGTGGGAGAGCCCGGAGCGGTGCCGTTCGCGCACGTCAACGAGCTGGCCGACGGGGTGCTCACGGTCAGCGAGGAGTCGCTGTCCCGAGCGCTGCTGCTGTGCCTGGAGCGCGCCAAGCTCGTCGTCGAGCCCGCCGGCGTGGCCGCCGTCGCCGCGCTGCTGGAGCACCCCGAGCAGGTCACCTCGCCGACCGCAGCGGTGCTCTCCGGCGGGAACATCGACCCGCTGCTGCTGCTCCAGCTCATCCAGCACGGCATGACCTCGGCGGGCCGCTACCTGTCGCTGCGCGTCCGGCTGCCCGACCGGCCCGGTTCGCTGGCGGCGCTGCTGGGCAAGCTCGGCGAGGTCAACGCCAACGTCATCGACATCGAGCACTCCCGCATCTCCGGTGCCCTCGCGCTCGGCGAGGTCGACGTGGAGGTGTCGCTGGAAACCCGAGGTCAGGAACACTGCGAGTACGTGGTCACCCAGCTCGAAGCGGCCGGGTACACGATCCTCGCCCGTCGCTGAGGAGCGCTGTGGCCACCACCAACGGTCCCGACGAACTCGACGCCCGGTTGTTGCTGCTGCTCTCCGACGAGCCGCGGCTGGGCGTGCTGGAGTGCTCCCGGCGCCTCGGAGTCGCCCGGGGCACCGTGCAGGCCCGGCTCGACCGGCTCGTCCAGCGCGGTGTCCTCCAGGGGTTCCCGCCGGAGCTGGACCTGGCGGCGATGGGCTACGGGCTGACCGCCTTCGCCTGGCTGGAGATCGCCCAGGGGCACCGCACGGCCGTCTCCGACCAGCTCGCCGCCATCGACGAGGTCTGCGAGGTGCACGCCACGACCGGGCAGGGCGACCTGTTCGTGCGGATGGTCGCGCGGTCCAACGACGACCTGCAGCGGGTCATCGACGAGGTGGTAGGCGTGCCCGGGGTGCGCCGCACCTCGACGTCGATCGCGCTGTCCACTCCGGTGCCGCCGAGGGTGCGCCCGCTGCTGCGCCGCCTTTCCGGGGAAAAAGGAGCGGGCGCCCCGGAAACCGGGACGCCCGCGGCCCGAGCGCATAAGCCCGGAATCGATTCTTAATTGCGGTGAAACCTCTCAGCTGTTTCGCCCGCATATGCCAGGTGAAGCCAGATCAACAAAGGCGCGCGGGACCGCACGCGAAAGGAGTCCGGATTCGGCGGTATCAGCCGTTGAAGGGCTCGGCCTTGACGAGCGTGACCTTCATGTTGCCGCCGTTGGGCAGTTCGTACTCGCGGCTCTCGCCCTCCTTGGCGTCCAGCAGAGCCTTGCCCAGCGGGGAGCTGGGGGAGTACACCTCGAGGTCGCCGTGGGCGCCCTCCTCGCGGTTGGCGAGCAGGAACTGCTCGGTCTCGTCCTCGCCGTCGTAGCGGACGGTCAGCACCGAACCCGGCTTGGCGATGCCGGACTCCGTGGGCACGTCGCCGACCTTGGCGGTGCGCAGCAGCTCCTGCAGCTGGCGGATGCGAGACTCGATCTGGCCCTGCTCCTCGCGGGCCGCGTGGTAGCCGCCGTTCTCGCGGAGGTCGCCCTCCTCGCGAGCCTCGTTGATCTTCGCGGCGATCACCGGGCGGTTGGCCACGAGCTCGTCCAGCTCACCCTTGAGCCGGTCGTAAGCATCCTGGGTCAGCCAGGTCACCTGGGTCTCGCTCACGGTCACCACTCCTCGTCGACTTCCGGCCCGCTCTCACTGCGAGCCAAATTGCAATTCCGCCCTTTTCTCAGCCAATGCCAAGTAACGGAAAAACACGGCCCTCAGCGGGGGCCGTGCTGCGCTCGACGATAGCACGAATCAGCACGCGAAGGGGTGGGATTCTCCTGGCGTCCGACGTGCACAGGGACGCTTCACCCGGTTGGCCGCGTGTGAGTGGACAAATATTCAGGAACGTTGTAAGTGCAGCCGTACACCTCCCCGACGCCCGCTGGGGCGGATGTACGAAGCACAGTGTCCTGCCGGGTGACGCCGTTCGCCGGATGGATCAGGACTTCGCGCCTGCCGACCTCCTCGCCGGACTTGGCGCGACCGCGAACCACGCAATCGGCGGGCCGCCGCGGATCGTCCCGCTGGACTTCCAGGGTGATCCGAACGGAGTGGTCGTCGATGATCTCGAAGGCGACCTGCTTGCCCTCGATCGGAGCAGAGCCGAGGTTGCGGTAACCCACCACCGAGACGCCCACGAGGACCAGCAGCACCACCGCGACCAGGGCCCAGCGCAGCGCAGGGCGGTTCCGCGCGCTGCGAGCGCGCGATCCGTACCGGTCCGCGGGGACCTGCTGCTGCGTCACGGCGGCCTTTCGACGCGAGTGGTGGATCTGCGGCCGGGACCACACGGGGTGACGGCCGGTCCGTCGGCTCCAACGGGAACAATGGAGCACGACGTCCACGTTGAGTATCCCTGGACCGTTCAGCTGACCGACGGCGGGTCCGCGGACGCGGACGAGCCGCGCGCGGCGGGGACGGCGCGTGGGCGCAAGCTGCTACTAGCGGGAGGAACAAGCGGGCGATGGCGGACAAGCTGCGACTGATGACGGTGCACGCGCACCCGGACGACGAGTCCAGCAAGGGGGCCGCGACCACCGCGCGCTACGCGGCCGAGGGCCACGAAGTGATGGTGGTCACCTGCACGGGAGGTGAAGCGGGCAGCATCCTGAACCCGGCGATGGACCGGCCGGAGGTCGTGTCGAACCTGACCGAGGTGCGCCGCGAGGAGATGGCCAGGGCGGCCGAGATCCTCGGCGTGCAGCACCGCTGGCTGGGCTTCGTCGACTCCGGGCTGCCGGAGGGCGACCCGCTGCCGCCGCTTCCGGACGGCGTGTTCGCGACCGTGCCGCTGGAGGAGTCCACCCGCGAGCTGGTCAAGGTCGTGCGCGAGTTCCGCCCGCACGTGGTCATCACCTACGACGAGAACGGCGGCTACCCGCACCCCGACCACATCCGCTGCCACGAGATCTCGGTGGCGGCCTTCGACGCCGCGGGCGACCCCGACCTCTACGAGGGCACGGGCGAGCCGTGGCAGCCGCTGAAGCTCTACTACTCGCACGGCTTCTCCCGCAGGCGCATGCAGCTGTTCCACGAGTCGCTGCTGGCCGAGGGCAAGGAGTCGCCCTGGACCGACTGGCTGGCGCGCTGGGACGAGCAGAAGCGCCCCGACCCGGACGACCGGGTGACCACGCGCGTGCCGTGCGGGGAATACTTCGAGAAGCGGGACGACGCGTTGCGCGCCCACGCGACCCAGATCGACCCGACGAGCCGCTGGTTCGCGGTCTCGTGCGACGTGCAGCGCGAGCTGTGGCCGACCGAGGACTACGAGCTGGTGCGCTCGCTGGTCGACACCACGTTGCCGGAGGACGACCTGTTCGACGGCGTCCAGGAGAAGGTGTGCGCATGAGTGCTCAGGAGACCGTCGGACTGGTCCTGGCCCAGGGGCTGGGGCCGGGGCAGGACCCGGGCGGCCAGGGCGAGGACTTCGGCAAGTCCTCGCCGCTCGGCCTGGTCCTGCTGATCGTGTTCGCCATCGCCGTGGTGCTCCTGGTCCGTTCGATGACCAAGCACCTCAAGAAGCTGCCCACCGTCTTCGACGAGGAGAAGGCCAACGCCGCGGCTCCGGCCCACGTCAAACGAGCCGAGGCCGAAGCCGCCGAGCAGGCGGAGAAGGCCGCGGACGAGGCGGAATCCTCGGAGGACGAGGGATCTGAGAAGAAGCCCAAGGCGACGACGGAGTAGAACCCCTGCTCACGCGGGACCATCCGGGGATTCCGGGTGGTCCCGCGTCGTGCGTGGGGGGGGGGGGGGGGGGGGGGGGGGGGGGGGGGGGGGGGGGGGGGGGGGGGG
>NZ_JASAOF010000021.1 GCF_029952525.1 Saccharopolyspora ipomoeae | reverse complement strand
TACACGGCGTCGCGGCGTCCTCCCCGGAGAACCGCTGAGAACCCGCGGCGGTGCCAGCTGAGTCCCACACCTGAAACAGCGGCTACCGCCGCATTTCGACAGCTCCTAGAAGGAGACCGTCATGATGTTGATCCCCTGCCCGTGGTGCGGGCCGCGCAACGAGACCGAGTTCCACTACGGCGGTCAGGCCGACGTGTCCTACCCCGCCGAACCGCACGCCACGTCCGATGTGGACTGGGCGGAGTTCCTGTTCTTCCGCGCCAACCCCAAGGGCGTGTTCGCCGAGCGCTGGAACCACCAGGCGGGCTGCCGCCGCTGGTTCAGCATCCGCCGGGACACCCGGACCAACGAGATCCTCCACGACGACAGGGCGGTGACGAGGTGAGCGACGACTTCAGGCTCCCCGAGGGCGGCCGGATCGACCGGGACCGCGTGCTGCGCTTCCGCTTCGACGGGCGCGACTACACCGGCTACCAGGGCGACACGCTGGCCTCCGCGCTGCTGGCCAACGGCGTCCACCAGGTCACCACCAGCATCAAGCACGGGCGTCCGCGCGGGATCGTGGCCGCGGGGCCGGAAGAGCCCAACGCGCTGGTGCAGATCGACGAGCCGTTCCCCGAGCCGATGCAGACGGCCACGACCGTCGAGCTGCGCGACGGCCTGGCCGCCACCGGCCTTCCCGGGCAGGGGCGGCTGGCCACCGAACCGGACCCGGCCCACTACGACGCGACCCACGCGCACTGCGACGTGCTGGTCGTCGGCGGCGGCCCGGCCGGGCTGGCCGCGGCGCTCAGCGCGGCCCGCAGCGGCGCTCGGGTGATCGTCGCCGACTCCGGCACCGAGTTCGGCGGCAGCCTGCTCGGTTCCGGCGAGGAGCTCTCAGGGCGTCCGGCCGAGCACTGGATCTCCCGCGTCGTGGCCGAGCTGACCGAGGCCCCGGAGGTCACGGTCCTCCCGCGCACCACCGTGTTCGGCCACTACGACCACAACTACCTCGTCGCCGTCGAGCACAAGGGCGAGGACTCCCCGATCCGGCAGCGCACCTGGCACATCCGGTCCCGCGAGGTCGTGCTGGCCACCGGCGCGCACGAGCGGCCGCTGGTGTTCCCCGGCAACGACCGGCCCGGCACCATGCTCGCCGGGTCCGCCCGCACCTACCTGCACCGCTACGGCGTGCTGCCGGGCCGCCGCGCGGTCGTGTTCACCACCAACGACAGCGCCTACGCCGCGGCGATCGACCTGCACGACGCCGGTGTCGAGATCGCCGCGATCGTCGACGTCCGGCCGGTCGTGTCGACGGTGTGGGCGGCGCGCTGCGTCGAACGCGGCATCCCCATCCACCACCGGTGCGGGGTCATCGGCACCTCCGGCGACGCCCGCGTCACCGGCGCGACCCTGCAGCGCGTCGACGACGGCACCACCAGCGAGCTCGACTGCGACGTCCTGCTGGTCTCCGGCGGCTGGAACCCGGCCGTCCACCTGCACAGCCAGTCGCGCGGAACCCTGCGCTACAGCGCGGAGATCGCCGCGTTCGTGCCCGACCGCAGCGCCGACGGGGTGCGCTCGATCGGCGCCGCCGCAGGCGTTCTCGACACCTACGACTGCCTGCGCACCGGATCGGAGGCCGGCAGCGACGCGGCGCGCGACGCCGGGTTCGACGCCGACTTCGCCGAGGTGCCCTCCGCCGCGGCTCCCCCGGTCGTCCCGCCGCAGCCCACCTGGCTGGTGACCGGGGTCGACGAGGCCGAGCAGTACGTGGACCTCGCTCGCGACGCCACCGTCACCGACGTCCGCAAGGCCGTCGGGGCCGGGATGGACTCGGTCGAGCACATCAAGCGGTTCACCACCATCGGCACCGCCCACGACCAGGGCAAGACCTCCGGCATCCTGTCCTCGGGCGTCATCGCCCACCTGCTGGGCGTGGACCTCGCCGAGGTCGGGGCCACCACGTTCCGCGCGCCCTACACGCCGGTCGCGTTCGCGGCGCTGGCCGGGCGCGACCGCGGCGACCTCTACGACCCGATCCGGGTCACCGCCATGCACGACTGGCACGTCGAGCAGGGGTCGCCGTTCGAGAACGTCGGCCAGTGGAAGCGGCCCTGGTACTACCCGCGGCCCGGCGAGGACATGGAAGCCGCGGTGCTGCGCGAGTGCGAGGCCGTGCGCACCGGGGTCGGCATGCAGGACGTGTCCACGCTCGGCAAGATCGACGTGCAGGGCCCGGACGCCGCCGAGTTCCTGGATCTCGTCTACACCAACAAGATGAGCACGCTCAAGGTCGGCCGCATCCGCTACGGGCTGATGTGCACCTCCGACGGGATGGTCTTCGACGACGGCACGGTGATGCGCACCGGCGAGCACCGCTACCTCATCTCCACCACCTCCGGTGGCGCGGCCGGCGTGCTGGAGTGGCTGGAGGACTGGCTGCAGACCGAGTGGCCGCACCTGCGGGTGCACCTCACCTCGGTCACCGAGCAGTGGGCCACCATCGCGCTGGCCGGGCCGCGCTCCCGCGAGGTGCTCGCGCAGGTGACCTCCGGCATCGCGCTGGACAACGAGTCGCTGCCGTTCATGGCCTGGGAGGACGGCATCGTCGCGGGCAGGCGCGCACGGGTGTGCCGGATCAGCTTCTCCGGCGAGCTCGCCTTCGAGATCAACGTGCCCCGCTGGTACGGCCGCGAGGTGTGGGAAGCCCTGCACGACGCCGGAACCCCCTACGGCATCACGCCTTACGGCACCGAGACGATGCACGTGCTGCGCGCCGAGAAGGGCTTCCCGATCGTCGGGCAGGACACCGACGGCACCGTCACCCCGCACGACCTGGGGATGAGCTGGGCGGTGTCGAAGAAGAAGGACGACTTCCTCGGGATGCGCTCGTTCACCCGGGCCGACACCGCCCGCTCCGACCGCAAGCACCTGGTGGGCCTGCTGCCGCCGGTCGACGAGGCCGTCGTGCCGGAGGGCTCGCAGCTGGTGGAGACCGAGCTGCTGCCGGAACCGCCGGTGCCGATGCTCGGCCACGTCACCTCCAGCTACCGCAGCGCCGCGCTCGGTCGCCCCTTCGCCCTGGCCCTGGTCAAGAGCGGGCGCGACCGCATCGGGCAGACGATCTACAGCCACGTCGGGGACCGCCTGGTGCCCGTGGAGATCACCGAACCGGTCTTCTACGACAAGGAAGGAGCCCGCCGCGATGGCTGAGCCCTACGGCGAATCCCCGCTGGCCGCCCGCGCCGAGGCGCTGGCCGACGCCTCCGCACCCGGCGCCGTGCGCCTGTCCGAAGTGGCCTTCACCACTCAGGTCACCCTCCGAGTCGACCCGAAGAGCCCCGCCGCCGAGCGGATCGGCACGGCCCTCGGCGTGATGCTGCCCAACCAGGCCGGGCAGGTGGCCCGCACCGAACGGCTGATGGTGGCCTGGCTCGGACCCGACGAGTGGCTGCTGGTGGCCCCCGAGGGCGAGACCGAGCAGATCGAGACCACCCTCACCGACGCCCTCGGCGAGGAGCACGGAGCGGTCGTGGACGTCTCCGCGCACCGCACGATCCTGCAGGTCTCCGGGCCGAAAGCCCCTGAGCTGCTGGCGAAGGGCTGCGCGCTGGACCTGCACCGGCGCAGCTTCGGCCCGGACTCGTGCGCCCAGACGCTGCTGGCCCGGGCGGGCGTGCTGCTGCTCAGCCGCGACGTCGAACCGCCGTCGTACTGGATCTTCGTGCGCGCCTCGTTCGCCCGCTACCTCGCCGACTGGCTCTGCGACGCCGCGGCCGAGTACCGGGAGCCCTGAGGTGACGGCCCGGATCGGGGCCCGCGTGCCCGCGCTTAGGATGGCCGCGAAGCGGTCTTCGACGAGCCGGACCGCGGTGCAGCTGCGTTCGGTGGTGACGTTTCGATGAGCATCCGCATCGACCACGCCGTCGTCGACGGGAAGTTCTCCCTCGACGGCGAGGTCCACGAGGTGGAGAACAACCTGTGGGTCGTCGGTGATGACCACCAGTGCCTGGTGATCGACGCACCGCACGACGTCGAAGCGATCCGCGAGCTCGTCGCCGGCCGCGAGGTGGTGGCGGTGCTCCTCACCCACGCCCACGACGATCACGTGCGGGTGGCCCCGGACCTGGCCGAGGCCGTGGCCGCGCCGATCCACCTGCACCCGGCCGACCGGCCGGTGTGGGAGCTCACGCACCCGGTCCGGCAGCCCGACGCGCGGCTGGTGGACCGCCAGACGTTCCACATCGGACGGTTGAGCGTGCAGGTCATGCACACGCCCGGTCACACCCCGGGCTCGGTGTGCCTGTACAGCCCGGACCTGGCGACCGTGTTCACCGGCGACACCCTGTTCGCCGGTGGACCCGGTGCCACCGGGCGCTCGTTCTCCGACCGGGACGCGATCATCGACTCGATCCGGGACCGGCTGCTGCCGCTGCCGGCCCGCACCCGGGTCCACCCCGGTCACGGCCCCAGCACCACGATCGGCGAGGTCGTGGAGCAGTTCGACGAGTGGGTGTCGCGGTGAGCGCGGCGCTGGCGGCGGCGCTGCGCAACGCCTCCTACGAGGTGCTGCCGTTCCGCAGCACCGAGGAGAAGGTGCTCGCGCACGTGCCCTGCGACGTGCCGCTGACCGTCACCACCACCGAGGCCCGTGGCCTGGAACCGACGCTGGACCTGGCGGTGCGGCTCAGCAAGAACGGCTACACCGCCGCCCCGCACCTGGCGGCCCGCCTGGTGCGCGACCGCGCGGAGCTCGACGACATCGCCGCGCGGCTGCTGGAATCGGGTGTGCGGCGGCTGTTCGTCGTCGGCGGGGACGCCGCCGAACCCGCCGGGGAGTTCCCCGACGCCGAGAGCCTGCTGCTCGCCCTGGCCGAGGCCGGGCACGACTTCGGGCACCTCGGCATCGCCGGCTACCCGGAGGGCCACGGCACGATCCCGGACGCGGTGATCTCGGAAGCGTTGCGGCGCAAGGCCGATCACGCCCACGAGATCGTCACGCAGCTCTGCTTCACCCCGTCCACGACCGTCGACTGGGCCACCCGCCTGCACGCCGACGGCATCCCGACACCGGTCCGGGTGGGCATCCCGGGCAGCGTCAACCGGCAGAAGCTGATCCGCGTCTCCGCAGGGCTGGGACTGGGCCAGTCGGCCCGGTTCCTGGCCAAGCAGTCGGCGATGTTCTGGCGGTTCTTCCTGCCCAGCGGCTACCGCCCGGACAAGCTCGTCAACGCCCTGTCCGACCAGATCCTCCAACCCGCCAACGCGATCACCGGCTTCCACATCTTCACCTTCAACGACGTCGAAGGCACGGAACGCTGGCGACAGAAGCAACTCGCCCGGCTCTAGCACCTTCGTGGCGAGCACGCCGTGACGCCGTGCATCGGCATGCATCAGGAGCGGCGCACGGAGACCACGGAGGCGCTCGGGTTCCCCACCCGCACCGCCACGCAAAGCGAGTCCTCGACGGTTCGTCAGTGCACCTGTTCGCTGCGGCGCTGTTCCTCGCGGTAGCCGTAGGCGGCCTGGCGGACGGCGCGGTCTGATTCCAGGCTGGAGCCCAACGCTCCCGCGATCACGCCCATCGTGGTGAAACCCCACGCCAGGGCGAGGTAGCGGGTGAAGTCGGCGGGATGGCCGAGGCTGCTGGCCAGCAGGTTCGGCGGGACGATGAACAGCGCCACGGCGAGGTTGATCGCGAACAGCCCGACGTACATCACGCCGACCCCGATGGTCAGCGTGGCGACCGTGGAGGTGTTGTACAGCAGCACCTGCTCGCGGTCGCCACCGCTGCGCCGCTTCTCCCACAACCCGTGCGCGGTGATCAACCACAGCACCAGCAGCACCACCGACACGAGCCCGGCGATGATCTGCCGGAACACCCCCAGCTGGTCGCCGATCTGCCAGATGGTGCTCGACGACAACCCGAAGGCACTGGTGGCCACGGCCGCCGCCAGCGCGCTGCGCAGCCCGAACACCAGCTGGGCGGGCTGGTTCGAGCGCACCATGCCGCTGAGCAGCCGCAGCCGCCCGCGCCTGCGGGTGGTGCTGTAGCGGACGTCGACCTCCTGCTCGCCGCCGAGCTCGTGCCGCACCACCGGAGCCAGGAGCCGGGACACCGCGTTGTCCAGCCCGTAGCGGTTCCCACCGCCGCCGCTGCGGCCGGTGAGCTCGTCGACGATCTGCAGCACGACCCGCCGGGCCCGCCGGTAGACGCCGGTGCCGCCGAGCGCGGGCAGCGACACCACGGCCACCCCGCCCTCCAGGTCGGTCTCGGCGACCACCGGACGTCCGTTGGCGCGCACCGGCAGGTCGGTCAGGCAGATGGCGTGGTCCCAGTCGTGCTCGCCCATCCGCTCGCGCGTGGAGGCCAGGATGTCGCGGGTGCTGTGCCTGCCCGCGGTCACCGGATCGACGTCGACCTCGACCGCCCACGAGTGCTGTTCGCCGAGCAGTTCGGGAAGATCGTCGGCCAGGCGGCGGGTGACCTGCTCGGGCATGTCCGGATCGGCGATCAGCCCGAGCCGCCGGTCCGGGGTGCCGGACTCGGGCTCTCCGCGCTCGGCGAGCCGCTCGCCCTCCTGCGACTCCTCGCCGCCGTGTTCCGTTTCGAACGCTTCGGCGTCCTCGTGCTCGGAGTCGGTGTCCTGCTCGCCCATGTTCCTCCTCTCGACGGTCTCCCCAGGATGACTCATCGGGCGGGCAACTCCTGACGGGCCGCGTAGCTGAAGCGGCCGGTGAGATCCAGCAGCCGCAGCAGCCGGTCGACGACGCCGGACGAGACCAGCACCAGCTCGGTGCGCCGCTGCTGGGCGACGCGGCGCGCCTCGACCAGCGCGGTGACGCCGTCGGAGTTGATGAAGGTGACGCGGGAGAGGTCGAGCACCAGCACGGTCACCGCGCTCGCCAACCGCTCGGCGAGGGGGCCGGTGAGCAGATCGCGGGCGGCGAGGTCCAGCTCACCGTCGACCTGCACGACCGCCACGCCCTCGCCGGGCTCGAACACGCGAACCCGCAACGCCCCGGACACCGGTCCCGTCGCGGGCGAGGAGCCGCCCCGCTGCGGCGGCACCGGTCCCGGAAGGTCGGCGTTGGCCACCACTACCCCCTCGATGCCGGATCTACAGGCGCGTTCGCCCGCGCCCCGGAGGAACAGGAGTTCGTTCCGCGCGCACCCAGGAGGCGGGCACCGGTGGGGAGACCGGCCTCCGGCCCGCGTTCCCGCAGCGGAACGACAGCGGTTGTGAGCTCAACCGACGGTGAACGCGAGAGTACCTATCGTCCTGAAAGGTCGCACACCGCACAAACCCGACCACGCACCGGCAGTTCCCGTGGAGATGACCGCGGGTTCCCCTCGATCAGGTGGGAACCGCGCGGGATCGTCATCGACTTGCACGATTTCGCGCACCGGGCAATGCGCCTGCTCCAACCCCGTGGAGCGGTCTGGACCGACTAACCCGATCATGTCCGGGTTTTCGGCGCGGTGTCCACATCGGAGATCAGCCGTTGGTTGGTACTGGTGCACGGGTCGGCGCCGGGCTCGGAGGCGTGCGGGGCGCTGCGGCCGCACGTGGGTGGTCCCTTCGGGGTTGAGCGCTCGGCTGGGGGCGGTTTTTCCTCGAATCAGCCGGCCTCGTCGTCCCATTTGTCCGGATGGTTCGAGGAAGGACCGTCGTCCTCCAGGTGCCGTGCGAGGTTGAGGACGCCCATGCGGTCGACGGCGTCCGGAGTCGGGTCGATGCAGGATTCGAGACGGGCGCGGAGGTTCGAGGGGTCGAGGTCGGTGCCGATGAGGACGAGGCTGGTCGAGCGGGAGCCCTTCCAGCGGGTCGTCTCGAAGGCGGCGTAGACGCCGACCGCGTGGAACTGGAAGCAGCGGCCCTCGCCCGAGGCTCCGAAGTCGATCGGGCCCTTGATGCGGTAGACGCCCCGGCTGCGCTCCTTGAGGAAGGCCAGGAACGCCGTCGGGTTCAGCGGCCGGTCGGTGGTGAACTCCATCGACTCGTAGACGGCGTGCATGTGGTGGCCGTGGTCGTCGTCGTGGTCGTCCAGGTCCGCGAACGACAGCTGCCGAGCGCCACCGGCGTCGCGGATCGCGGGGTCGTCGAACAGGATTCCCGGCGAGATCCGGCCGCGCTCGGTGGCCAGCACGGCACCCTCGGCGAGCTCGCGGACCTCCCCGATCACCCGGTCCCGCTCGGCCTCGTCCACCCGGTCGATCTTGTTGACCACCACCAGGTCGGCGAGCCGCACGTGGTCGTCGAGCTCGGGATGCCGGGCGCGGCTGTCGTCGAACTCGGCGGCGTCGACGACCTCCACCAGCCCGCCGAACTCGATGCCCGGGTTCTGCGAGGACAGCACCATCCGGACCAGCTGGGCGGGCTCGGCGATGCCGCTGGCCTCGATCACGATCGCGTCCAGCGGCGCGCCCGGGTGGGCCAGCTTCTCCAGCATCCGGTCCACGCCCTCGGCGTCGACCGCGCAGCACAGGCAGCCGTTCTCCAGCGACACCGTCGCGTCGACCTGCCCGGCGACGTTCATCGCGTCGACGTTGATGCTGCCGAAGTCGTTGACCAGCACACCGATGCGGCGCCCGTCGTCGTTCCGCAGCAGGTGGTTGAGCAGGGTCGTCTTGCCCGAGCCCAAGTAGCCCGCCAGCACGACCACCGGAATCCGCGCCGTCACCGTCTCCCCCAGATCGACACCTCGCTCACCTGCGCCATCCTCGCACGCGCCGCCCGACCGGCCGATTGACCCGGCCCGCACCGCACCTCTAGCTTCAACCGCGACCTCAATCGGACAATGTTCGAAATCCCGTACATCCGGACACCGCTGTCTCGGAGGTGGATTCGTGGGTGGACCAGGGCTGAGCCGCAGAACGCTGCTGGCAGGGGCCGCACTGGGGTGCGCCGGGCTGGCCGGCGGGTGCGGGGTGCCGCGCGGGGAGCGCGAACTGCGGTACTGGAACCTCTTCGCCGGGGGCGACGGGGACACGATGAAGGCGATGCTGGCCCGCTACCGGGCCGCGCATCCCGACGTCGCGCTCCGGGACGTCACGCTGGAGTGGGGCGACCGGTACTACACCAAGCTCGCGATGGCCGGGGCCGCCGAGCGGGCGCCCGACCTGGCGATCCTGCACCTGGGCCGGTTGCCGGCGTTCGCGCCGGGCGGGCTGATCGACGAGCTGCGCCCGGACCTGCTGCGGGAGAAGGGGATCGAGCCCGATCACTTCCCGGCCGGGCTCTGGAACCGCTCGCACCACGGCGGCAGGCTCTTCGCCGTCCCGCTCGACACCCACCCGGTGGTGCAATACCACAACACCGACGTCTGCCGGGAGGCCGGACTGCTCGACGAGCACGGCCGGTTCCGCCCGCTGCGCGGGCCCGAGGCCGTGCGGGACGCGCTGCGCAGGGCCAAGCAGGTCACCGGGGACAGCGGGCTGCTGCTGGAGACGACCGGCGACGGCGTCGGCCCCTGGCGGTTGTTCTGGAGCCTCTACCGGCAGCTCGGCGGCGACCTGATCACCCCCGACGGCACCCGGTCGGCCGTCGACGACCGCAAGGTCGCCACCGTCCTCGACTTCGTCCAGGGCCTGCACGGCGACGGCCTGGCCACCGGCGGGCTGGACGGTGACGGCGCGATCGCGCTGTTCAGCAGCGGGCGGGCGGGGTTCTTCTGGTACGGCGAGTGGGAGGTGCAGACGTTCCTCGAATCCGGGATGCCCTTCAGCATGACCCGGTTCCCGGCGGTGTTCGGCCGCGCGCTCGCCGAGGCCGACTCGCACGCCTTCGTCCTGCCCCACCGGGACCGAAGCGACGAGGACCACCTGCGGGTCTACGACCTCGTCGCCGCGCTGCTGCGCGACAGCCTCGCGTGGGCCGAGGGCGGCCACATCCCGGCCTACCTCCCGGTCAACCGCAGCCGGGCCTACGCCGACATGCAACCGCAGTCCGAGTACCGGTCGGTCATCGACGACGTGCAGCTGGACCCGGACGTGTGGTTCGCAGGTTCCGGCTCACGCCTGTGGACCGAGATGAACTCCGTGCTCGGCCCGGCGATGGACGGCCGGCTCGCCGTGCCGCGCGCGGTGTCGCAGATCCGGCAGGTCGTCGACGACCTGCTCGCCACCCCGAACCCCACGGCCTGAACGGAGGTTCCCGCACATGGCCAGGCACAACCTCGGTGGTTCGGGGCTCGCGTTCGTGATGCCCTTCCTCACCGCCTACTTGCTGTTCCTCGTCATCCCGCTCGGGATGGGTCTGATCACCGCTCTCACCGACGCCGCCCTGACCTCCGGGGACGCCGACTTCGTCGGCCTGGCGAACTTCGCCGAGGCGCTCACCGATCCGGCGATGTGGCGGTCGTTCGGCGTGACGGTCGGT
Organism: Saccharopolyspora ipomoeae; assembly: GCF_029952525.1. Lineage (GTDB taxonomy): Bacteria > Actinomycetota > Actinomycetes > Mycobacteriales > Pseudonocardiaceae > Saccharopolyspora > Saccharopolyspora ipomoeae. The sequence continues at coordinate 96,475 of NZ_JASAOF010000021.1, read as the reverse complement.
TTCACCGCCGCCGGCACTCCCCCGCTGATCCTGGTCGGGCTGGTGATGGCGCTGCTGACGCACCACCTGGCACCGGCCCGCTGGTTGTGGCGGCTGGCGTTCTTCGCGCCCTACGTGCTGCCGTCGTCGGCGATCGCGCTGATCTTCGTGTGGATCTACCAGCCGGAGTTCGGGCTGGCCGACTCGATGCTGTCCTGGTTCGGGATCGGGCCGATGGGCTGGCTGTCGCACCCGGTCGCGGCGATGCTCGGCGTCGTGGTGGCCACGGTGTGGTGGACCGTGGGCTTCAACTTCCTGCTGTACCTGGCGGCGCTGCAGGCGATCCCGGACGACCTCTACGAGTCCTCGTCGCTCGACGGGGCCGGGGCGTGGCGGCAGCTGTGGCACATCACGCTGCCGATGCTGCGGCCCACGACAGGACTGATCGCGGTGTTGCAGGTCTTGGCCTCGCTGAAGGTCTTCGACCAGTTCTACCTGATCACCAACGGCGGGCCGCAGCACAGCACGCGCCCGATCCTGCAGTACATCTACGAATCCGGCTTCACCCACTACCGAACCGGCTACGCCTCGGCGATCTCCTACGTGTTCTTCGCCGCGATCCTGCTGGTCACCCTCGCGCACTTCAGCGTCCAGCGCCGCCGAGCCGCGGGAGGCACCCATGTCTGACCGGTTCCGCTGGGGCACAGCGGTTCTCGCGCTGGCGACGGTGGCGCTCGCCGCGCTGTGGGCGCTGCCGTTCGCCTGGACCCTGCTGACCTCGCTCAAACCCGAGTCGGAGACCACCGAGGTCCCGCTGCGGTGGCTGCCCAGCGAGTTCACCGTCGAGGCCTACCGCAGCGTGCTGTCGACCCCCGACATCTGGGTCTGGTTGCTCAACAGCGTGTTCACCGCCGGGACGGTGACGGTGCTGGTGGTGCTGCTGGCGAGCACCGCCGCCTACGGGTTCTCCCGCACCGATTTCCGGGGCCGCAGAGCGCTTCTCGCGTTCGTCGTCGCGGGCGTGCTGGTCCCGGCCGAGGTGCTGATCGTGCCGCTGTTCGACGAGATGGTGTTCCTGGGCCTGGTCGATACCCCGTGGGGCGTGATCCTGCCGCAGGTGGTGCTGCCCGCGATGGTCTACATCCTCAAGGTGTTCTTCGACGGCGTGCCGCGCGAGCTGGAGGAGGCCGCGATCGTCGACGGGGCGAGCCGGTGGCGGATCTACTGGCGGATCGTGCTGCCGCTGTCGCGCCCGGTGCTGGCCGCCGTCGCGATCTTCACGTTCATCACGACGTGGAACAACTTCCTGTGGCCGTTCATCGTCACCGCCGACCCGGCCACGATGACGCTGCCCGTGGGACTGGCCACGGTCCAGGGCAGCTACGGCGTCCGCTACGCCGAGGTGATGGCGACCGTGGTCATCGCGGGCCTGCCGTTGCTGCTGCTGTTCGTGCTGTTCCAGCGCCAGATCGTGCGCGGCATCGCGCACACCGGTCTGGCGGGACGATAAGGAGGGGAAACAGTGACCCACGGCGAGACCGCGCGGGCGAGCCTGACGATCGACCCGGCCTTCGAGATCGGCGAGGTGCACCCGAGGTTGTTCGGCTCGTTCGTCGAGCACCTCGGCCGCTGCGTGCACACCGGCCTCCACGAGCCCGACCACCCCACGGCGCGCGAGGACGGGCTGCGGCAGGACGTGCTGGACCTGATCGGCGAGCTCGGGGTGACGCTGGTGCGCTACCCGGGCGGCAACTTCGTCTCCGGCTACCGCTGGGAGGACGGCGTCGGCCCGGTCGCCGAGCGGCCGCGCCGACTGGATCCCGCTTGGCGGTCGGTGGAGACCAACGAGTTCGGGCTCAACGAGTTCATGCGGTTCACCGAGGTCGCCGGGGTGGAGCCGATGATGGCGCTGAACCTGGGCACGCGCGGGCCGATGGAGGCCCGGGAGCTGCTGGAGTACTGCAACCACCCCGGCGGCACCGCGTGGTCGGACCTGCGGCGCGCGCACGGTCACGAGCGGCCGCACGGGATCGGGCTGTGGTGCTTGGGCAACGAGCTCGACGGGCCGTGGCAGATGGGGCACAAGACCGCCGAGGAGTACGGCCGCGTCGCCGCCGAGACGGCGCGGATGATGCGGATGGTCGATCCCGGGGTGCGGCTGGTCGCCTGCGGCAGCTCGAACTCGGCGATGCCCACGTTCGCGGCGTGGGAGCGCACCGTGCTGGAGCACACCTACGAGCACGTCGACCACATCTCCTGCCACGCCTACTACGAGGAGTCCGACGGCGACGTCGACAGCTTCCTGGCCTCGGCGCAGGACATGGAGCACTTCATCGACTCCGTCGTGGCCACCTGCGACCACGTGCGCGCCCGGTTGCGCAGCCCGAAGCGGCTGGAGGTGTCCTTCGACGAGTGGAACGTCTGGTACCGCGGGCTGCGCGATCCCGCGACCGAACCGGATTGGGAGGTGGCGCCGCGGCTGCTGGAGGACAACTACACGCTCACCGACGCGGTCGTGGTGGGGAGCCTGCTGGTGACGTTGCTGCGGCACTGCGACCGGGTCACCGCGGCGTGCCTGGCGCAGCTGGTCAACGCGATCGCGCCGATCATGACCGAGCCGGGCGGTCCGGCGTGGCGGCAGACGACGTTCTTCCCGTTCGCCGACGCCGCGCGGCACGGGCGCGGCCGGGTGCTGCGCGTGGAGCCGCGCTCGACGCGCCACGACACCGCCCAGTACGGGGAGGTGGACCTGCTGCACGCCACCGCGGTCCAGCAGGACGAGGACACCGTGGCGGTGTTCGCGGTCAACCGCGCCACCGACCGGCCGCTGCAGCTGACCGCCGACGTCCGCGCGACGGGCAGCACGCGGGTGGTCGAGCACCGGGTGCTGGCCGACCCCGACCGGCACGCGCGCAACACGCTGGCCGAGCCCGAGCGGGTGCGGCCGCGCGGTGTCGAAGGCGCGGCGGTCGACGGCGGGACGCTGAGCGCTGTGCTGCCGCCGCTGTCGTGGAACCTGCTGCTGCTGCGGTGAATCAGGCGAAGGTGGAGCCGTGGGTGCGCAGGACTGCGGCGTTGCTGGTGAGCAGGACGAAGGAGTCCAGGCAGGTGGTGTCGATCTCCGCGACGTGCCAAGGGGTTTCGCGGGCGGCGTCGAGGACTTCGACGACGTCGAGGGCGCCCGTGCCCAGCGGGGTTTGCGGGGTGTCCCGGGTGGCCGGGCCGTCCTTGAGGTGCACGGCGATCGCGCGCTCGCCCAGGGAGCGCAGCACCTCGGCGGGGTTCGCACCCGCGGCCTGGGCCCAGTAGGCGTCGAGCTCGGCGCGCAGGTCGGGGTGGGTGCGCTGCCAGAAGCGGTCGTAGGCCGGGCCGCCGGGCAGCGGGGCCCACTCGAACCAGTGGTTGTGGTAGCCGAGGGTCAGACCGGGCGGGGCGTCGGCGGCGGCCTGGCCGAGGGCGTCGGCGAACGCGTCGAGGCTCGCGGTGTCGCCGAAGGTCTCCTCGCCGAAACCGGGGACCTGGCGCGGGTGCGGGATGAACGCGGTGTCGGCGCCGAGTTCGGCGCACTCCTCGGCGAGTTCGGCGACGCTCGGCAGGGCGGCGTGGGTCGCCGAGACCGCCAGCCCCGCGGCGTCGAGGTCGGCGCGCAACTCGCGGGCTGCGGCCAACCTCTCGTCCTGGCTGCGGGTCAGCGAGCCCAGGCCGAACGGTTCGACGTGGCGGAAGCCGATCTCGGCGAGGCGGGCCAGGGTTCCGGGCTGGTCGGCGGCCAGCTCGTCGCGGACGCTGTAGAGCTGGACGGACAGTGTCGGCACAGGATCTCGTTCCTCTCCGGGAAGGGATCAACCCACGATCAACGGCCGGAGGGTGCGCTGGGCGATGCGCAGTCCCCGGGTGATGCGTTCGTCGTCGCCGCCCCAGACGGGGTCCTCGTGCTCGACCGACAGGGTGCCGGTGAAGCCGTGCTCGTAGAGCCGGTCGACGACCTTCGGCCAGTCGACCTGGCCGAGCCCGGGAACCCGGTAGCGCCACCAGCCCATGTCGAACGGGTTGTCGCCCTTGTCGATCTTGCCGAAGAACCCGTAGCGGTTGCGCGCCACCGGGTCGAGCTCGACGTCCTTGGCCTGGGCGTGCACGATCCGGTCGATGTGGGGCGCGATGGTCTCGACCGGGTCGATGCCGATCCAGGTCAGGTGCGAGGGATCCCAGTTGAGGTAGAAGCCCAGCGAGAACATCCATTCCCACAGCTCCGGCGAGTACGCCAGGTTGCCGGGGTAGCCGTCGGGGTGCCAGCCCTCCATCACGCAGTTCTCGACGATGAGCTTCACGCCGCGCTCACCGGCGTAGTCGACGAGCTCGGGCAGCACCCGCTGCCCCTCGGCGAGGTTGTCGGCCACGGATTTCGTCCAGTCGCGGCCGATGAAGGTGCCGACGTGGGGCACGCCGAGCGCTTGGGCGGCGTCGACGGCGTGCTTGAGGTGAGTGCGGATCTCCTCGCGGCGCTTTGGGTCGGGGTGCAGGTTGTTCTCGTAGTAGGCGAACGCCGACAGCTCCAGGCCGTGGCGCTCGAAGAGCGCCTTGGTCTCGTCGACCTGCTGCGGGCCGAAGTCGGCGACCGGCAGGTGGGCGGCTTCGAAGTCGCGGCCGCCGGTGCCGGGCCAGACCGCGACCTCCAGCGCCTCGTAGCCGTTGGTCTTCGCCCAGTCGGCGATCTGTTCGAGGCTCCACTGCGGGAGGCACGCGGTGAGCATTCCGAGTCGCATCGTCACACCTTCGTCCAGTCGCGGTTGCCGGCGGCGCGCACGACCGCGTCGATCAGGCGGGCCGAGCGCAGTCCGTCGCTGAAAGTGGGGAGTCCTTCGGGGTTCTCGCCGTCGATGGCCGCGTAGGTGTCGGCGACGAAGGCGTCGAAGCAGTCGGCGTAGCCCTGCGCGTGCCCGGCGGGCAGCGTCGAGAGCCGTTGCTGCTCGGCGGATCCGGTGCCGATGTCGCGGACCAGCTCGCGGTTGCCCTCGGCGCCGCCGAGCCAGACCCGCTCGGGGTTCTCCTGGTCGAACACGGCGCTGCCGCCCGAGCCGTCGAGTTCGAACCACAACCGGTTCTTCCGGCCCGCCGCGACCTGCGAGATCGTCGCCGAGCCGAGCACGCCGTTGGCGGTGCGCAGCAGCAGCGCGGCCGTGTCCTCGGTGCGCACCTCGACGCGTTCGCCCGCATCACCGGTGGGGCCGGTGAAGCTGGCGCCGCCGGCGGCCGGGCGGGTGGGCACGGCGATGGAGAGCTCGGCGAGCACGTCGGTGAAGGTCTCCCCCGACACCCACTGCACGAGGTCGCACCAGTGCGAGCCGATGTCGGCGAAAGCCCGTGACGCCCCGCCCTTCTCGGGGTCGACGCGCCAACCGGAGGCGTGCGGGTCGAGCATCCAGTCCTGCAGGTAGCTGCCGTGCAGCAGGTGCCAGTCGCCGAACTCCCCGGCCTGCCTGCGGGCGCGGAGCTCGCGCACCAGCGGGTGGTAGCGGTACACGAACGGCACAGTGGCCACCAGCCCGCTGCTCTCGGCCGCGGCGGCCATCCGCTCGGCCTCGTCCAGCGTCATCCCCAGGGGTTTTTCGCAGATGACGTGCTTGCCCGCGGCCAGCGCCGCTTCGGCGAAGGGCGCGTGGGTGGCGTTGGGGGTGCAGATGTGCACCACGTCGACGCGGTCGTCGGCCAGCACCTCGTCGAAGGAGGCGTAGGCGCCGACCCGCCACTCCCCCGCCTTCTCCAGCGAGCGCTGCGGGCTGGAGGCCAGCACGCCGACGACCTCGGCCCCGGCCAGCAGCGCGGAGCGCCGGTGCACGGCGCCGATCATCCCGGCGCCCACGATCGCCGCACCGCGCCTGGTCGTACCAGGGCACACGCGCACCCCTCCCCCCGTGATCGATTGGATCCGTGATCGATGGAACTGCGGACAACGGCGGGTGTCTCACGCCCGTTCTCGTCCTCACTCACGCTAGGATCCGCTTTTTCCGCCGACAAGAGCTATTGTTTATTTTCTTTTCGGTCATAAATCAGCGTTAAATCGCCGGGAAGGGGTTTCGGCGTGGGATGGGATCCGGTCCGGCTGACCGTGCCGCGCACGTCCGGACGAGCCGACGGGAACCTGGTGCTCAGCGGCCTGACCAGGCTCATCGCCTCCGGCACCGCCGAGAGCAGGGCCGAGCTGGTCAAGCGCACCGGACTGGCCCGCTCCACCGTCAACAGCCACCTCGAAGCGCTGCTGGCCGCCGGGGTCGTCGTCGAGAAGGGCGCGATCAGCGGCGGTGGCCGGGGCCGTCCGGCGCACCGGCTGGGCCTCGCCCCGCGCGCCGGGGTCGTGCTGGCCGCCGACGTCGGCGCGCACTCCACCCGCCTGGCCGTGGCCGACCTCGGGCAGGAGCTGCTGGCCGAGCGACACGTGGCGCTGGACCTCTCGGTCGGCCCGGAGCGCTCGCTGGACGTGCTCACCGAGCACCTGCGCTCGCTCGTCGGCGGCGCAGGAGTCGCCACCGATCAGGTCAAAGCGCTGGTCATGGGCCTGCCCGGACCGGTGGACTCGCGCATGGGGATGCCGGTGCGGCCGCCGATCATGCCGGGCTGGGACGGGTTCCCGGTCGGCGACACGATGGCCGACCGGTTCGACTGCGCGGCCTCGGTGGACAACGACGTGAACCTGATGGCCCTGGGCGAGGCGCGGGCACTGCCCGCCGACGAGTCGCCGCTGCTGTTCCTCAAGGTCGGCACCGGCATCGGCGGCGGCATCGTCTCGGCCAACGGCGAGCTGCACCGGGGTTCCGACGGCGCGGCCGGCGACATCGGGCACATCCGGGTGCCCGGGGCCGACGACGTGATCTGCCAGTGCGGCAACGTCGGCTGCGTCGAAGCGGTGGCCTCGGCCGCGGCGGTGCTCCGCGGGCTGCGCACCGAGTCCGGCGGGCCGGGGACCACAGACGACCTGGCCCGGCTGCTGCGCGACGGCGATCCCCTGGCCGTCCGGGCGATCCGCGCCGCGGCGGCCACCATCGGCGAGGTGGTGGCGATGCTGGTGCACTTCTACAACCCGAAGCGGATCGTCCTGGGTGGACTGATCACCTCGGTCGGCGACGACCTGCTCGCCGGGATCCGCAGCGTGGTCTACCGCCGCGCGCTGCCGCTGGCGACCCGGAACCTGTCGCTGGCCAACAGCGCGCTCGGACGTTCCGCGGGCGTGGCGGGTGCGGTGGTGGCCGGCATCGAGAACGTGCTCTCACCGGAGGGAATCCGGGGCCTGGTGCGCGAAATCCCTTGACACCGGCACGTCCGCGCGGCAACGATGCGATCTGTCTCACGCCACCGCACCGACCGCTCGGTCGCGCGGCTTCGAGACGTCTGAGGGAGATCCTTCATGAGTGACCCCACGTTCCGGGTCCCCACGTTCCGGGTCGGAGTCATCGGTGCGGGCTGGGCGGGCCAGCAGCACCTCGCCGCCTACGACGCCCTGCCGAACGTCGAGATCGCGGCGATCGCCGGGCAGGAGACCGACGTGGTCACCTCGCTGGGCGAGCGCTACGGCGTTCCGCACCTGTTCGACAGCTGGGAGCAGCTCGTCGAGCTGCCGGACCTGGACGCCGTGAGCGTCGCGGTCCCCAACTTCCTGCACGCGCCGATCGGCGTCGCCGCGCTCAAGCGCGGGCTGCACGTGCTCAGCGAGAAACCCCTGGCGCGCAACGGTGTCGAGGGCCGGCAGATGGTCGAGGCGGCGCGCGCGGCGGGCCGGGTGCTCGACGTGGCGTTCAACCACCGGCTGCGCGGCGACGTCCAGGCCCTCGGCCGGATCATCGGCAGCGGCGAGCTGGGGCGGCCCTACTACGCCAAGGCCTCGTGGATGCGGCGGCGCGGCATCCCCACCATCGGCAGCTGGTTCACCAGCCGCGAGATGGCCGGCGGCGGGCCGCTGGCCGACATCGGCGTGCACGTCCTGGACTACGCGCTGTTCCTGCTCGGCGAGCCGAAGGTGGAGTCGGTCAGCGCCGTCACCTCCGGTGAGCTGGGCAGTCGCGGAGTCGGCGGCATGAACTGGGAAACGGCCCGCGCCCGGGGCGGTTTCGAGGTCGAGGACTTCGCCTCGGCGTTCCTGCGCCTGGAAGGCGGCGGGGCGCTTGCCCTGGAGACCTCGTGGGCGGCGTTCCGCGACCCGACCGATCTGCTGGACTTCCACGTGCTGGGTACCGAGGGCGGCGCGGAGCTGCGCGCGGTGGGCGCGGCCAAGAAGGCGGTCGGCGACCTGCGGATCTTCCGCGACGTCGACGGCGAGATCGCCGACTACCAGCCCGCCGCCGAGCCGGGCCGCGCGCACGCCGCGGTGGTGGAGAACTTCATCCGCTTGCTGGCGGCACCGCAGGAGTGGGCCGCCAACGACGGCTCCCAGGCCCTGCGCCGCGCCGAGATCATCGACGCCTGCTACCGCTCGGCCACCGAGCACCGCGAAGTTCCGGTGGCGTGAGCCTCACCCGGCGTTGGCCGGGAAGTAGTGCTTCGGGTCGCCGCGCTTGTCCACCGGCGGGTAGTTGCGGGGCGGGGTTTCGACCAGGGGCGCGTCGATCGGGCGGCGCCCCTGGGCGCGCTGCCAGGCCGCGCGGGCGCGCGGGTGGTAGCGGAAGCGGAACGGCACCAGCTTCCACAGAGCGCCGAAGGCGCGGCCGCCGACGCGGAGCAGGAGTTCGTCGCGGCGGGTCCAGCGCAGGCCGAGCTTCTCCCGGACCGGTGGGTCGTAGCAGCCGGTGGTGAGCCAGAGCATCAAGCGCACCGTCGGCGGGCGCAGCAGCCGCCACAGGGGGTCCGGCAGCCAGCGCACCAGCGGCGGTTTGCCGATGCGGGAGACGTCGCGGACGTCGAGGGTGGCCTGGTTGACCTCCAGCTCCTCGCGGCACATCCGGTCCCAGTAGCGCTGGAAGCTCGGCCAGTCCTCCGGCACCGGGCGCATGCTCATGCCGTAGAGCCGGTACCACTGCACGCCCTCGGCGTAGACCTGCGCCTTCTCCGCCTCGCTCAGCGGCGTGCCGAGGCGTTCGTTGATCAGGATCGGCATCACCAGGAACGTCGCGTGCGCCCAGAAGAACGTCTCCGGGTTGAGCGCGTGGTAGGGCCTGCCGCGCTTGTCGACGCCCTTGATGCCGTTGTGGAAGCCGCGCACCAGCTTGGCGGTCTCGGCCGCGCGCGGACCGTCGTAGACCACGCCGCCGATCGGGTACAGCGACCGGTAGAGCCGCTCCCACCGCTCGTCGAAGAACTCCGAGTGCTCCTCCACCCCCGCCCCCAGCTGCGGGTGCATGTTCTGCATCGACCCGGCCCACAGCGCGAGCAGCAGCCCGCGCCAGTCGCCGAAGTAGCGCCACATCAACGAGTCCGGACCCAGCGGTTCGGGCATGCCCACGCTCCGATCGATGTGAGGACAGCTGTCATCAAAAGTAGGCAGGCGAACACGCAGCGTCAATGCCGCACGCCCGGACGGACGCCACCGGACCGGCACCTAGACTCGGACACCGGAGGTGGGGTCGTGAGCAAGAACCAACTGGGCGTGCTGCTGATCCGCACGCTGCTGTTCTTCGTCGTGGCCGTGGTGCTCGGCGTGATGACCGGCTGGCCGACGTACGCGATCATCGCGGTCGCGCTCACCGGCGGCGCCGCGCTCGTGCAGTTCGGCGGCTGGCTGTGGATGCGCCGCACCGAGCAGGACGCGCCCGCCGAGAAGCCCGCGGTGCGCGGCGAGTTCCTCTGACTTTCCCGAGTTACCCCCCTGGGGTATAAAGGTGGTGGGCCCACCGGTCCAGGGGAGGGAAATCGATGCACGGCTACGCCCACAACAAGGACGACTACGCCAAGCGACTGCGTCGCATCGAAGGTCAGGTGCGCGGCCTGGCGCGCATGATCGACGACGACGAGTACTGCATCGACGTGCTCACCCAGGTCTCTGCCACCACCAAGGCGCTGCAGGCCGTGGCGCTGGGGCTGCTCGACGAGCACCTCAAGCACTGCGTGTCCGAGGCGATGTCCGAGGGCGGCGAGCAGGCCGACGCCAAGATCCGCGAGGCCAGCGACGCGATCGCGCGCCTGGTCAAGTCCTGACGGATCATCTCGTGCGCCCGACCGCGCTGCGCTGGGTCCTGCTGCTCGCCCTGGCACTGGGCGTGGTGCTGATGCACCACGTGCCCGCCCAGCACGACTCGCACCACTCCCAGCACACCGCGACCGCGCAGGTCCAGGCCGCCGCCTCCGAGCACGACGACGGCTCCCACGAGCACGACCTGCTGCACCTGTGCCTGGCGGTGGCCGCGTCCTTCCTCGCGCTGCTGGCCCCGCGCCTGCGCGCCGACCTCGGCGTGATCGCCGAGATGCCCCCGCCTCGCTTCCGGCGCACCCTGGAGCGGGCGCGCCAACCGGATCCCTTACCTCGGCGGCTCGCCGCACTCTGCGTACTCCGGCGCTGATCGGCACCGGACCGGCACGACCGGTCACGCCCGATCCAGCCCCAGCGAACACGAGGTATTCCCAGCGATGAAGCACGCCCGCACGGGTGTCGCCGCGTTCGGCGCCGCCCTGTCCCTGTCCTTGCTGGCCGGCTGCGGCCAGCCCGACGACGCCGCCCCGGCGGCTCCCCCGGCGCACACCGCGCACGGCGACCACGCACCGGAGCAGCCCGCACCCGAGCAGCCCGCCGCGCCCGAGCACAACGACGTCGACGTGATGTTCGCCCAGGGCATGGTGCCGCACCACCAGCAGGCGCTCGACATGTCCCGGATGGCCGCCACCAACGCCGAGTCCCAGCAGGTCAAGGACCTGGCCGCGCGGATCGAGGCGGCGCAGGGCCCGGAGATCGCCAAGCTCAACGGCTGGTTGCGCGACTGGAACGCGACCGGCCACGGCGACCACAGCGGTCACGCCATGACCGGCATGATGTCCAGCGACGAGATGGCGGCCCTGGGCCAGGCCAAGGGCGCCGAGTTCGATCAGAAGTTCCTGATGCTGATGATCAAGCACCACGAGGGCGCGGTGGCGATGGCCCGCACCGAGGTCGACAAGGGCCGCTTCCCCGACGCCCAGCAGATGGCCCGCGAGATCATGATCAGCCAGCAGTCCGAGATCGACTCGATGCGCACGATGCTCACCCAGCACTGATCCGGGAGCGTCAGCGAGGGACGGTTCTTCCTCGAATTGACCCGGCAAAACGGACTTTGATCATGGGTGATTCGAGGAAGAACTGCTCCCTCCCGCACACCCGACCGACGCGATCTGGTGACCCCGGTGGCGGTGGTACGGGTTGGCAACTGAACCGTGGCCGGTGCTTGACCTCGACTCGGGTCTGCGGGGTATTAGCATCACGGCTGGGCGGGACCTCCGCCCGGTCGTGAGGGGGTAGTGCGATGTCCGAGCCCGACGAGGTCGACGTGGCCAGGCCGAACGCTGCGCGCGTCTACGACTACTACCTCGGCGGCAGCCACAACTTCGCCGTCGACCGCGAGATGGGCGACGAGGCGATCGCGATGTGGCCGGAGCTGCCGCAGATCATGCAGGCCAACCGCGCGTTCCTGCGCCGGGCCGTGCACTTCTGCGTCGAGCGGGGAATCCGCCAGTTCCTCGACCTCGGCTCGGGGATCCCGACCGTGGGCAACGTGCACGAGGTGGCTCAGCTGGCCGCGCCCGGCACGCGGGTCGTCTACGTCGACACCGATCCGGTCGCCGTGGCCTACAGCAAGAAGCTGCTGGCCGACAACCCCGACGCCGACATCGTGCGCGCCGACGCGCGGGAACCGGACGAGGTGCTGAACTCGGACGAGGTCGCCGCGCTGCTGGACCTCGACGAACCGGTGGCGGTGATGATGGTGGCGCTGCTGCACTTCGTCGGCGACGAGGACGGCCCGCAGGAGATGATCGCCCGCTACCGCGCGGCGATGGCGCCGGGCAGCTACCTGGCGATCTCGCACGCCACCGCCGAGGGACGCCCCGACATGGCGGACGAACACGCCGACCTCTACAAGAAGCGGACCGCCACTCCCATGACGTTCCGCTCGCGAGTCGAGGTCGGCGAGTTCTTCGAGGGTTTCGAGCTGGTCGAACCGGGGCTGGTGTTCCTGCCCCAGTGGCGGCCGGTCTCGCCCTCCGAGGTCGGTGACAACCCGGAGCGCTTCACCGCGCTGGCCGGTGTCGGCCGCAGGTCATGAGCGGATGCGGCGCTTGCGACCCGTGATCTGGTTGTAGATGACGAGCACGATCACGGCACCGATGACGGAGCCGATCCAGCCCGCCGGCTGAAAACCGCGCAGGCCCACCGTGAGCAGGCCGAAGAGGAAACCGCCCACCGCGGAACCGGCGACACCGACGACGATCGTCATCAGCAGGCCGATGTCGTCCTTGCCGGGCACGATGGCCCGGGCGATGAAGCCGGCGATCAGACCGAAGACGATCCAACCGAGAATTGTCAGGAACACCGAGCTCACCCGTTTCGCTCGCGGACACTTGCGAATCCCCAGGCTACTCCGATCTTGCGAGCCGGGTCGCGGTGATCGTCTTCACCCGGGTTTCACCGCGGTCACGAATCGGCTGATGTCGAGCATCGGGCCGACGGCGCGCCCCGGGTCACGGCCGAGCCGGGTGGCCGCGTCCTCGCTGGGCTCGGCTTCGGCGCGCCAGCCGAGCTCGTCGAGCACCTCGGTGACGGGAACCCCTCCGGCGTGGAGGAGTTCGTCGAGGTCCATGCCCTGCTTGCGCCCGTACTCGGCGATCTTCGGGTCGTCGCGGATCCGCGCGGTGTCGCCGAACTCCTCGACCGCCACCCGGCTCGACGGCGCGGACAGCTCGGTGATCGTCGCCAGCAACCGGCGTTCGGCCTCGGCCGGCAGGTACGGCAGCAGACCCTCCGCCAGCCACGCCGCGGGTTCCGCGGTGTCGAAACCCGCTCCGATCAACGCGGCGGGCCAGTCCTCGCGCAGATCGACGCCGATCGGCCGGTAGCCGCAGGGGAGTTCGACGTCGGCGAGGGTTTCTCGTTTGAACTGCAGCACTTTCGGCTGGTCGAGCTCGAACACGACGGTGCCGCCGGGCCAGTCGAGCCGGTAGGGGCGGGCGTCGAGACCGGCCGCCAGGACCACGAACTGCCGCAGGCCGGAACGCGCGGCGGCGAGCAGGAAGTCGTCGAAGACGCGGGACCGGACGCCGACGTAGTGGTCGATGCGCTCGGCCCAGCCGCGCTCGTCGTCGGGGATGGCCGCCAGCGCCTCCGGCGTCGTCGGGAACGCCATCCCCTGGTCGGCCGCGCGCACCAGGACCTCGGCGTGGGGGTCGTCGATGAGCCGGTCGGCGCGGTGGGTCTCGATGGCGCGCACGGCCGCCACGGCCAGCGCGGTGCGGCCGACGCCGCTGATGATGTCCCAGTCCTGTTCCGCCACGACCCGATCGTAGGCGCGGCCGGAGCCGCCTGCCGGTTTCCCCGAAAGAGCCTGACCAGCAGACCCTTTCGGGGGTGCACCGGGTTCACTCGGGCTTGTGGGACTCCACGAAGCGGCTGGCGTGGGTCATCTGCCCGAACAGGCCCGTCAGGTCCCGGCCGTAGCGGGCCGCCTTGGCCTCGGCACCCTCGACCTCGGTCTTCCAGCCGAACCCGCGCAGCACGTCGGGCGCCTCGGGGCGGTCGTCGGAGTGCAGCAGGTCGCGCATGTCCAGGCCCCACTCCTTGCCGAACTCCGCGAGGCTCTCGTCCTCGAAGATCTGCCCGACGTTGGCGAAGTCCTCCACCGCGAGCCGGCTGCCGGGGGCGGAAAGCCGGTCGATGGTCTCCAGCAGCTGCTGCTCGGCCTCCTCGGGCAGGTACGGCAGCAGGCCCTCGGCGAGCCAGGCGGTGGGTTGCGACGGGTCGAAGCCGGCCTCGGTCAGCGCCGCCGACCAGTTCTCGCGCAGGTCGATCGCCACGGGGCGGTGCGCGCAGTTCGGCGCGGCGTCGAGCCCGTCGAGGACGGTCTGCTTGAACTCCAGGACCTTGGGCTGGTCGATCTCGAACACGGTGGTGCCCTCGGCCCAGTCCAGGCGCTGGGCGCGCGCGTCGAGCCCGGACGCGAGGATCACGGCCTGCCGGACTCCCGCTTCGCCCGCCTCAGCGAAGAAGTCGTCGAAGCAGCGGGACCGCACGCCCATGTAGTCCTCCATCTTGGCCTGCGCCCAGACGGAGTCGGCCGGCAGTTCCGCGACCTCGGCCGGGGAGGTCGGCATGGGGGCCGGTGCGTCGGCGGCCTTGACGAAGGCGGCCGCGTACGGGTCGGAGATCAGCCGGTTCTCGCGGTGGGTCTCCAGCGCCCGAGCGGCGGCCACGCCCAGCGCGGTCAGCCCGACGCTGGTCACGATGTCCCATTGCTGGTCAGTTGTCACGCTGCGCCCCTTCCGGCCCCGCGCCACCCCGGGGCCTCATTCGTTCCGGTCACTCGCGCGGAACGCGCTGAGCAGAAATCGGTACTAAGAGTGACCGTAACAAGTTAGTTGTATGACGCAACTAAGTGTGCGCCAGGGCACACGCAGATCGGACGAACCACCGAAAGCCGCCTACCCAGGCGAAATGCGCACGAGAGGCGTTCGACGCCGAGCGTTCACCCGACGGTATTCGCGGTGACCGGCAGCGAACACTTTCCGGGTGAGAATTCGGAAGAGGAAGCAGAGAAAGACGGGTACTTTTCAGCACTCCGTTGCACCGGATCAACGAGATCCACCCATGTGGGTGATCATCGGCGGAGAAAATTGTGCTGTTCAGCGCATAGACTCCCGGCCCGTGACTGCACTACCGCACAGCTCGACCGAGGCGGCCCTGCGCGACGCGGTGGACACAGCCCTCATCGACCTGCTGACGAAGCCGAACAACCCGGCGGACCGCGCCCGTCAGGAACTCACCCGCGCCGTCGGGCTGCTCGACGAGCACCCGCAGATCGAGGTCTCGGCGGACGCGGTGACCGCGGTGCGCTCCGCCGCCGAGCACCTCGCTCAAGGCGAGCGCGCCAACGCCCGCACCGCGCTGGTCAGCGCCCGCGGCCGGCTCTCCGCACCGGGCTCGCGGCAAGCCGCTCGGCACAGCTGACACCACGACGTCCCTCGTGGACGAGGTGCTCACCTCGCGTTGGTGGGTGGACAGTTCTCATGAAAACTGCCCACCTCTGGAGACCGGGAAGTTTTCATGAAAACTTCCCCACTCGTGGGGACGGGAGACCTCGTGGGGGTGTCTCGTGGACGTGGAGGGGGACAGTTTTCATGAAAACTGTCCCCCTCCCACAACCACATCACCCGGAGTTCACGACCACATCACCGGAGTTCGCCGAGTCGTTCTCGGTACTCCTCGCCGGTGAGCTCGCCTCGGGCGTAGCGCTCGGCGAGGATCGTGCGGGCGCTCTCGGTCGCCGAGGGACGCCGGGTCTTGCGCAGCAGCGCGTAGATCACCGTGCCGATCAGGGCGGCGATGAGCACCATCCACACCAGCCCGAAGATCCAGAACGGGCCTCCGCCGTGCCCGCCGGGTCCGGGACCACCGGGTCCCCACTGCATCAGGAGTTCGGTCACCATCTCTGCTCACCTTCTTCGTCGGTGAGACCAGCATCGGCGCGTTGGCCGCTCGCATCGTCGGCCCAGGAGCGACAACCGCCCTACCGAATGCGACGTACCGGTCGTGCGGAGTTCACCGCCGGTTGCCGCCCGGTTCCTTGCGATCATCAGCGCCCTCGGGGTTGGGTGAAGCGTGCGGGCCCACCGCACCCCTAGCCGAGGAGATGCCAGTTGGACGCTGCCGAGATCACCGGACCCAAACCCGTCCTGGCCGGGCGCAGGCCCTGGGGCCCGCAGCTGTCGGTGTACGTGTTCATCCTCGGACCGTTCCTGGCGCTGCTGGCGGCCGTGCCGCTGGCGTGGGGCTGGGGCCTGCGCTGGTGGGACGTCGCCCTGGCGGCGGGCTGGTACGTGCTGACGATCCTGGGCGTCACGGTCGGCTACCACCGCTACTTCACCCACGGCGCCTTCCGCGCGAAGCGCTGGTTGCGGATCACCCTCGCGGTCGTGGCGAGCATGGCGGTGCAGGGGCCGATCCTGCACTGGGTGTCCGACCACCGCCGCCACCACGCCTTCGCCGACCGGGAGGGCGACCCGCACTCCCCCTGGGCCTTCGGGACCTCACCGGCTGCGCTGGTGCGCGGGTTCTGGCACGCGCACATGGGCTGGGTGTTCGAGCGCGACCTGACCAACCAGGAGCGCTTCGTCCCGGACCTGCTGGCCGACTCCGACATGCGCCTGGTGCACAAGCTCTTCGGGCCGCTGACCGTGGCGACGTTCCTGCTGCCGGGCCTGATGGGCTGGCTGATCACCGGCACCGCATGGGGCGCGCTGACCGCGTTCTTCTGGGCCGGTCTGGTGCGGGTGGCGTTCCTGCACCACGTGACCTGGTCGGTGAACTCCATCTGCCACCTGGTGGGCGAACGCCCGTTCAAGAGCCGCGACAAGGCGGCGAACTTCTGGCCGCTGGCGATCCTGAGCATGGGCGAGTCCTGGCACAACCTGCACCACGCCGACCCCACCTGCGCCCGGCACGGCGTGCAACGGGGTCAGATCGACATCTCGGCGCGGGTCATCTGGCTGTTCGAGAAGGCCGGGTGGGTCCACCACGTCCGCTGGCCCACGCCCACGCGGCTGTCCCGGCTGGCCGTCGGCGAGGACTGAGACCCACCGGGCAGCCTCACCGAGGGGTCAACTCGGTGTTGGTCCTCGACCGGGAGCCCGCTGTCGGGGGCCGCACCTACGCTCGGGGCGTGTACGCGATCGACTTCGTTGAGTTCCCATCGAGTGCGGCTTCCAGCTCGGGCCGGTTCTTCGCACGGGCTTTCGGCTGGACCGCCACCCCCTACGGGCCCGACTACGCCGACGTGGCCGGTGCCGGTATCACCCTCGGCTTCCAGTCCGATCCCGACGAGCTGCCTCCGGCGCCCCTGGTGACGATCCGCGCGGACGACCTCGACCAGGCGCGGCGCGACGTGGAGAGCGCGGGAGGCGTCATCACGGTCGAGCCGTTCGAGTTCCCCGGTGGCCGGCGTTTCCACTTCCGGGAGCCCGGTGGCTGCGAACTGGCGGTCTGGCGCCCGACCTGAGCGCGCGAGCGGGGTCGTTCGCGGCCCGCGCCCGCTGCGGGAGGTCAGTGCCGCGCCGAGGTGCAGCGGATGCACAGGGTGGCCGCGGGCAGGGCTTCGAGGCGTTCCTTGCTGATGCGCTTGCCGCAGCGCAGGCACTGGCCGTAGGTACCGGTCTCGATGCGGTGGGCGGCCTGGTCGAGCGCGTCGAGCTCGGCCTTGGCGTCGGCCAGCAGGCCCTGGGTCTGGGCGCGCTCGTAGGCGATGGTCACGCCCTCGGGGTCGTGCTCGTCGTCGTTGGTGGTCCAGGTGGCCTGCTCGACGATGGACGCGAGGTGCCGCTGCAGCGACTCGATGCGGTGCTGCACCTCGTCCCGGTGCTCGGCCAGGATCCGCTCCGGCGATTTGCGCGCCATGCCCGGACAACGCCGGGCGGCGCGCTTTATTCCGCCTCGGCCCCGGTCGTCACCGGTTCAGGTGCCGGTTCGTCCTGGCGCTTGGTGCGCGACCGGGCGAGGCTGGCGACCGTGGTGATGGCCAGGGTGAGCACGATGAAGCCCAGCGAGGCGGCGATGCCGATGTCGGGCACCGCGAAGTGGATCTCCTCGACGTGCGAGCCGTGCAGCGCTTCGATGATCAGCTTCAGCCCGATGAAGCCGAGGATGACCGCCAGCCCGTAGCTGAGGTAGATGAGCCGGTCGAGCAGCCCGCCGATGACGAAGTACAGCTGCCGCAGCCCCATCAGCGCGAAGGCGTTCGCGGTGAAGATGATGAAGCCGTCCTTGGTGAGCCCGAAGATGGCCGGCATCGAGTCGAGCGCGAAGATCACGTTGGCGAGCCCGAGCGCGGCCACGACCAGCAGCAGCGGGGTGAACATCCGCTTGCCGTCGACGCGGGTGACCATCTTGCCGCCGTCGTAGGTGTCGGTGGTGGGCACGAACTTCTGCAGCGCGCGGATCATGCCGCTGCCGTCGTCGTCCTCCGAGTCGTCGCCGGCGTCGCGGGCGACCTTGATCGCGGTGTAGATCAGGAACGCGCCGAACAGGTAGAACACCCAGTTGAACGCGGCGAGCACCGCGACGCCCGCGGCGATGCAGACCGCGCGCAGCACCAGCGAGATCAGGATGCCGATGTAGAGGACCCGGTGCTGGTGCTCGCGGGGCACCGCGAACCGGGACATGATGAGCACGAAGACGAACAGGTTGTCCACCGACAGGCTGTACTCGGTGACGTACCCGGCGAAGAACTCCGCGCCGCTGGTCGACCCGGCGAAGGCGAACAGCAGTCCGCCGAAGATCGCCGCGAGCGCGACGTAGAAGGCCACCCACAAGCCGGCTTCCTTGACGCCGACGGCGTGCGGCCGCCGGCCCACGATCAGCAGGTCGGCCGCGATCAGGCCGAGCAGCGCGACCAGCGTCACCGCCCACACCCACACCGGGAAGTTCATCCGCGTCCCCTCACACCGACTGCTGCGCCACTCGTCCGGACACCCGGACGAGTGAATGCAGAATACTGTATGGAAAACCGGGCCCAACGAGACCAGAGCGACAAACCCGAGCAATTCGGGCGGAAAATCACGCCATTCGGAGCAAAATCACAGCCGGGCAGGGGCCTTTGACGCGCTAAGTCCGATTCATCCTCGCCGGTACCGTTTTTCCGATCGTCCACACTGGACTTATTGTCCCATGCGGGCGGGAATCCTGGTTCTCCGGTCGCCGCGAGTCAAGACGTGCTGCGCAGCTCCGCGAACCAGCGCCCGCCGACCGCGATCACGCGCGGGACGAACCCCGGAGCCAGGCCCGCGATGGCTTCGGCGCCCACCCGGGCCCAGCCGAAGCTGCGGCCCGGTCCGGCGGCGTCGACGACGGCGGTACCGCACCAGATCCCGGTCCCGGGCGGCTCGACCTCCACCCACGCCGCTCCCCCGGGCCGCAGCAACCGGCGGACCCGCCCCAGCAAGGCTCGGGGGTCGCCGCCGATGCCGATGTTGCCGTCGATGAGCAGCGCCTCGCCCCAGCCGCCCTCACCGGGCAGCGGGCCGAAGACGTCGCGGCGCAGCGCCATCGCCCCGCGCCGCACGGTCATCGCGACGGCCAGCGGCGAGCTGTCGATGCCCAGGCACGGCACTCCTGCTCTGGTCAGGGCCTCGGTGAGCCTGCCGGGTCCGCAGCCGATGTCGAGCACGGGACCGGTGCAGGACGCCAGCACGTGCCGGTCGGCGGCCTCGGGAGCGGCGCTCCAGCGCCGTCCCGGCAGCGGACGGCTCGCGCCGTCGCTGGTGCGCAGGGTGGCGGTGGCGCCGCGCAGGGCGGCGTCGAACTCGCCGCTCACCGCGGGCACCCGGCGAGGGCCTCGGCGAAGCGGCTCCCCGGGATCCCGGCGGCGACGGCGCGGGCGTCGGGCATGGTGTCGACGTCGGTGAGCTCGGGCAGCGCCGCGACCCGCAGCCCGGCCTCGCGCAGGGCGAGCAGGGTGCGGCGCCCGGTGTCGGCGCGGGAGGTCGGGATCCCGGCCAGCAGCGCGGCGGCCCGGGGATCGCGGAAGCCGATGGCCCACCAGCCGCCGTCGGCGGCCGGGCCGAGCACGGCGTCGGCGCCGCGCAGCCGGTCGCGGGCCTCGGCGAGCAGTCCGGCGGTGACCTGCGGGGTGTCCATGCCGATCTGCAGCACCGGCAGTCCCAGGCGCGCCGTGTCGGCGTGGGCGGCGGCCAGGCGCTGCGGGAAGTCCGCGCCGCGCTGGGCCAGCAGGGTCGTGGTGCGCAGCCGCGAGCGGAGTTCGGCGGCTCGGGCAGCGCGGTCGATCTCGCCGGTGAGCGCGACGACCGGGTGCGTCGCCGGGGTGGCGTGCACGGCGTCGAGGGTGTCGAGCAGGCTGGCGGCGGCGAGCTCGGCGGCCTGCTCGGGCGTGGCCGGCGGGCACAGGCGCGTCTTGGCCAGGCCGGGCACGGGTGCTTTGGCGACGACGAGCAGCGCGGTCATCGCAGCACCCGGGCCATGTCGCGGGTGGCGCGCAGGGTGCCGCGCAGCGACCCGGAGACCTTCGAGCGGGTGCCCGCGGCCCGGGGCCGGTAGTCGACGTCGATCTCGGCGATGCGCCACCCGGCACGCCCGGCCAGCCGCAGCAGTTCCAGCGGGTAGCCGAAGGCGCGGTCGGCCACCCCGAGCGCGAGGAGGTCGGCGCGGCGCGCGGCGCGGACCGGGGCGATGTCGTGGACCGGCACGCCGTCGCGCCGCAGCAGGGCCGCGATGAGCGCGTTGCCCGCGCGGGCGTGCCACGGCCACGCGCCCGGGGTGGTCGGGACGCGGCGGCCCACCGCCATCTCGGCTCCGGCGCGCACCCGAGCGACGAGCTCGGGCAGCACCGCCGGGTCCAGGGAACCGTCGCAGTCGGCGAAGCACACGATCTCGGTGCGGGCGGCCAGCAGGCCGGTGTGCACGGCGGCGCCGTAGCCGCGGCGGGGTTCGGCGACCACGGTCGCGCCGAGCTCGGCGGCCACCGCCGCGGATCGGTCGCGGGAGCCGTTGTCCACCACGAGAGCGCGGTACCCGGGTGGCAGGGCGGCGAGCACTCCGGGCAGAGCGGCGGCTTCGTCCAGGCAGGGCAGCACGACGTCGACTTCGTTCACAACACCCATGCAAGCGCACAGTGGACGGCCCGAAAACCGCTGCAGCGCTTACCGAATCCTTACGCCGGGGAAGTTCTTACGAGGTTCTGACGGATCGCTCCCACGCGTGGGAAACCACCCCCGCCCACGGCTAGGTTCGCAGCCGTGCCCCGCCGTGCCGACCTGCTCGCCCTGACCGCCGCCGTCCTGGTGGTCGCCGCCACGGCGATCGCCGGCGCGCTGCTCAACCGAATCGGTGTTCCCCTCTTCGCCGACGCCGCGCCGCTGTTCGGCTTCTGGGCACCGCACGTCGGCCCCG
The DNA here is from genome assembly GCF_029952525.1 of Saccharopolyspora ipomoeae. GTDB lineage: Bacteria > Actinomycetota > Actinomycetes > Mycobacteriales > Pseudonocardiaceae > Saccharopolyspora > Saccharopolyspora ipomoeae. Next base: position 75,441 of record NZ_JASAOF010000021.1, on the reverse strand, counting down.
GAACGCCCCTGGCGGTGGCGGTCGCCGTGGTCGTGATCGTCTGGGGCCCGGCGGTGTCCGCGCGGCTGCCCTGGCGCGGGCTGCTGGCGGCGAGCTACGCGGCCGCGCTGGCGTGGACGGTGTCGCTGGCGCTGGTCGGCGGGTGGCGCGGCGGCATCACCGAACGGCTCACCGACTGGACCGAATACCTGCACGACGTGCCCCGGGTGCACGACATCGGCGTCGTGCTCGCCGAGTTCACCCGGCACGTCCTGGCAGGTCAGCCCGAGTCGTGGACGGTGCACGTGTCGGGTCATCCGCCCGGGGTGCTGCTGGTGTACACCTGGCTGGACCGGCTCGGGCTCGGCGGCGGCACCTGGGCATCGGTGGTGACGCTGCTGGTCGGGGCCCTGGCCGCGGTCGCGGTCCCGGCGACGGTCAAGGCGCTGCGCGACGAGCCCGCGGCCCGCGCGGTGATCCCGTTCGTGGTGCTGTTCCCGGGCGCGGTGTGGATGGGCGTCTCGGCCGACGGGCTGTTCACCGGGGTCACCACCGTCGGCATCGCCCTGCTGGCGCGACGTCGCGCGCTGCTGGCCGGGCTGCTGCTGGGCTTCTCGCTGTACCTCAGCTACGGCCTCACCCTCGTGGCCGTGCTCGCGCTCGCCGTCGTCGCGCTCGACCGCTCCTGGCGCTCGCTGCTGATCGCCGCCCTGGGGGCATCGCTGGTCGTCGCGGCGTTCACCGCGGCGGGGTTCTGGTGGCTCGACGGCTACCACCTGGTCGTCCAGCGCTACCACCAGGGCGATTTCGCGCAGCGCCCCTACGCCTACTGGGTCTTCGGCAACCTCGGCGCGTTCCTGCTCTCCGCCGGTCCCCTCGCGGCGGCCGCCTCCTTCCGGAGCTCCTCCCCGGCCCGGTGGCTGGTGGTCGCCGCGGGGGCGGCCGTGGTGGTGGCGGACCTGTCCGGGTTGAGCAAGGCTGAGGTCGAGCGGATCTGGTTGCCGTTCGCGGTGTGGTTCGCTGTGGCCGGTGCGCTGCTGCCCGCCGCCTCCCGGCGCTGGTGGCTGGGCGCGCAGGCGGTGACGGCGCTGGGCGTCGAACACCTGATCGCGACGGGCTGGTGATGGGGATGCGGGTGCTGGTGGTCGACGACGACCACGCGGTGCGCGACGTCGTGCGCCGCTACCTGGAACGCGCCGGTTACGAGGTGTTCCTCGCCGGTGACGGCGAGGAGGCCCTGCGCACCTACGCCGACCGCAGGCCCGACCTGATCGTGCTCGACCTGATGCTGCCCGGCCTCGGCGGTCTGGAGGTCTGCCGCCGGGTCCGCGAGCACGGCTCGGTGCCGGTGGTGATGCTGACCGCGCTCGGCGAGGAGTCCGACCGGGTCGCAGGCCTGGAGCTGGGCGCCGACGACTACGTCGTCAAGCCGTTCAGCCCCCGCGAGCTCGTGCTGCGGGTGACCTCGGTGCTGCGCCGCGCCTCCCACGCGCCCCCGGCCGCGCAGGAGTCCCTCGCGGACGGTTCGCTGGTGCTGGACCCGGGTGCGCGCCGCTGCACCCTCGACGGGGTGGAGCTGTCGCTGACCATCCGCGAGTTCGACCTGCTCGCGCACCTGATGCGCAACCCCCGCCGCGCCTTCACCCGGGCCGAGCTGCTGGAATCGGTGTGGGGCTGGAACTTCGGCGACCAGTCGACCGTGACCGTCCACATGCGGCGGTTGCGGGAGAAGATCGAACCGCGACCCGACCGCCCCGACCGGATCAGCACCGTGTGGGGCGTGGGCTACCGCTACGACCCCGAGGTGGGCTGATGGACCTGCTCACCGAGCTCACCCACGTCGCGCCGTACGCGATCGGCCTGTCCCTGCCGGTCGCGCTGATCGGCGCCGGGCTGCTGTACCTGCTGCGGCACCGCTCGCTGGCCACGACGCTGACCGTGCTGGTGGTCGTGCCGCTGGCGGCGACGCTGGCCGGAGTTCTCGGCGTCACCGGATTCATGTTCGGCCCGCTGCTGACCACCGTGGTCGTCATCTGCACCGCCGTCGGCGTGATCACCGCGCCGATCGCGGTCGTGCTGGGCCGCACCATCGCCCGCCGCAGCGTGTGGGAGCGCGAGGCCCGCGCCCGCGAGCGCGCCGCCGAGGCCTCGCGGCGCGAGCTGGTCGCCTGGATCAGCCACGACCTGCGCACCCCGCTGGCGGGCATCCGCGCGATGGCCGAGGCGCTGGCCGACGGGGTCGTGGACGAGCGCGGCGAGGTCTGCTCCTACGCCGACCGCATCCGCGGCGAGACCGAACGCCTGTCGCGGATGGTGGACGACCTCTTCGAGCTCTCCCGCATCACAGCGGGCGCCCTGCACCTCGAACTCGGCGCGGTCCCGCTGCACGACGTCGTCAGCGAAGCCGTGGCCGCCGAGAACCCCCGCGCGCAGCGGCGCGGGGTGCGCCTGGCGACCGAGACCGAGCACTGGCCCGTGGTGGCCGGCAGCGACGCAGAACTGGCGCGGGTGGTGCGCAACCTGCTGTCCAACGCCATCCGGCACACCCCGCCGCACGGCTCGGTGGTGCTCTCGGCGGGTCGCGAGGGCGGGCAGGCGTGGCTGCGGGTCGACGACGCCTGCGGCGGCATCGCCGAAACCGAGCTGGATCGGGTCTTCGAGGTCGCCTACCGGGGCGATCAGGCGCGGGGCGACGGCGAGCACGGCGCCGGGCTGGGGCTGGCCATCGCGCGCGGACTGGTCCAGGCCCACCGCGGTGAGATCCGCGCCCGCAACCACGGTCCCGGCTGCCGCTTCGAGGTCCGGCTACCCCTGGCCGACGGCGTCGCGTAGCGGCGCCCCGGCGAACTCGCGCACCCCGTCGGCGAAGTCGACGCGCGCCTGGAACCCCAGCACCCGGCGGGCTTTGGCGGGATCGGCGACGACGTGCCGGACGTCGTTGGGCCGCGCCCCGCCCACCACCTGCGGAGCGGGTCCGCCGCAGGCCGAGGCGAGGGATTCGGCGAGTTCGCCGATGGTGTGCGGGGTTCCGGAGCAGACGTTGACCGCGTCCAGTTCCCCCTGCGGCGCAGGGGTTTCCACCGCCGCGAGGTTGGCGGCGGCCACGTCGCGGACGTGCACGAAGTCGCGTCGCTGCCGCCCGTCCTCCAGCACCTTCGGAGCCTCGCCCCGGTGCAGCGCGGAGCGGAACAGCGACGCGACACCGGCGTAGGGGGTGCCGCTGGGCATCCACGGGCCGTAGACGTTGTGGTAGCGCAGCGCCCGCACGTCTCCCCCGGTCTGCCGCGCCCAGGCGGCGGCGAGGTGCTCCTGCGCGAGCTTGGTGGCGGCGTAGGTGCTGCGCGGGTCCAGCGGAGCGTCCTCCGGGACGAGCTCGCTGGTCAGCGGCTTCCCGCAGCGCGGGCACGGCGGCTCGAACCTCCCGGCCTCGACGTCCTCGGCACGCCGCCGGCCGGGGCGGACGTCGCCGTGCTCGGTGCAGCGGTAGCGGCCCTCGCCGTAGACGACCATCGAGGAGGCCAGCACCAGCCGCCGCACCCCGGTCTCGTGCATCGCGGCCAGCAGCACCGCCGTGCCGAGGTCGTTGTGGGCGGCGTAATCGGGCATGTCGGAGGGGTCGACGCCGTGGCCGACCATCGCGGCCTGGTGGCACACGACGTCGACGCCGCGCAGCAGCCGCCGCACCAGCTCCGCGTCGCGGACATCACCGCGCACCAACGGGAACCGGGTCCGCGGCGGCGCCCCGTGGGCTTGGGGCAGCAGGGCGTCGAGGGCCACGATCTCGTGGCCGTGGTCGGTGAGGGCCTCGGCGACGGCCGAGCCGATGAACCCGGCGGCGCCGGTCAGCAGGATGCGCACGCCCCGACGCTAGGGCCGCCCCGGCCGGGACGGGGCCGTCCGGGCCGGGATGTCATCGATCCACAAGAACTTTCGGCTCCCTTACGCCTCGCCCGCACCTCTGGCGCGGCGGTCGCGGCAGGGCTCGAATGAAACCATGACCTCGCTCTCCCGTGGCCGAGCCGCCGCGATCGGACTCATCGCGGCGGGCTCGGCGCTGGCCGCCGGGCACCTGGTGGCCGGTTTCGGCGATCCGCGCACCTCTCCCCCGGTCGCCGTCGGCGGCGCGTTCATCGACCTGGTGCCGCCCGGGGTGAAGGAGTTCGCGGTGGCGCTGTTCGGCACCGCCGACAAGATAGCGCTGCTCACCGGCATGGGCGTGGTCATCGCCGCCCTCGCCGTCACCGCCGGTTTGCTCTCGCGGCACCGGGTGCTGCCGGGCGCGCTGATCATCGGCGCGTTCGGGCTCGTCGGGATCGCGGCGGCGCTGAGCAGGCCCGAGGGTGCCGCGCTGCCCGCGGTGGTATCGCTGATCGTGGGGGTGGGCGTGTTCACCGGGCTGCACCGGCTCGGCGGCCGGCCCGCGACCACCGAGTTCGAACGGCGCCGGTTCCTGGCGACCTCCGGCCTCGTCGTGGTCGGCGCCGGACTCGCCGGTATCGCCGGAACCGCCAAGCAGTCCAGCACCGCCACCTCCCAGCAGCAGGTCGCCGCGCGACTGCCGAAGCTGCCGGCACCGGCGATCCCACCCGGCGCGGACTTCGTCGCCGACGGCACGCCGCCGTTCGTCACCCCCAACCGCGACTTCTACCGGATCGACACGGCCCTGGTCGTGCCCCGGCTGCGCGCCGAGGACTGGCGGCTGCGGCTGCACGGCATGGTCGAGCGCGAGCTGGACCTGTCCTTCGCCGACCTGCTCGCCCGCCGCCTGGAGTCGCGCACGATCACCCTCGCCTGCGTGTCCAACGAGGTCGGCGGCAACCTCATCTCCACCGCGCACTTCGTCGGCGTGCCGGTGCGCGACCTGCTGCTGGAGGCCGGGGTGCGGCCGGGCGCGCAGCAGCTGATCACCACCAGCACCGACGGCTACAGCGCGGGCACGCCCGTCGACCTCCTCCTGGAACCCGACCGCGGCGCGCTGCTGGCGTTCGAGATGAACGGAGAACCGCTGCCCGCCCAGCACGGCTTCCCCGTGCGCATGGTCGTGCCCGGCCTCTACGGCTACGTCTCCGCCACCAAGTGGCTGGTCGACGCCGAGGTCACCACCTTCGACCGGCAGGCCTACTGGCAGCAGCGCGGGTGGTCCCGGTTCGGGCCGATCAAGACCCAGTCCCGCATCGACCGCCCGCAGCGCGGCGCCCAGGTCCCGGCCGGGCAGGTGACGGTGGCCGGGATCGCCTGGGCCCAGCACACCGGCATCGACGCGGTGCACGTCCGCGTCGACGGCGGACCGTGGCAACCCGCCGAGCTGGCCACCGAGGCGGGCCGCGACACCTGGCGGATGTGGCGGGCCAGGCTGGACCTGCCGCCGGGCGAGCACGTCGTGCAGTGCCGGGCCACCGACCGCACCGGCACCCCGCAGACCGAGACCCGCCGGGGTGTCGTCCCCGACGGCGCGACGGGCCTGCACGAGATCACCTTCCGCTGCGGGTGAGCGGCGTCACTTCCGTTGGACAGCACCACGCGAACTGAGCAACCGTTCGGTATGGGACTCGGTGAGGGGAGCGCGCGGTGAGCGACGGCGGGACGGGCATCTTCGAGTCGGTGGACGACGTCGTCGAGCAACTGGCCGAAACCGGCTACCTCGCCTCGAACGCCGTGGCCACCACGGTGTTCCTGGCCGACCGGCTCGGCAAGCCGCTGCTGGTCGAGGGACCGGCCGGGGTCGGCAAGACCGAACTGGCCAAGGCCGTCGCGACCGTCGCCGAGGCCCGCCTGGTCCGGTTGCAGTGCTACGAGGGCATCGACGAGGCCCGCGCGCTCTACGAGTGGAACCACGCCAAGCAGCTGCTGCGCATCACCGCCGGTCGCGACGAGACCTGGGACGAGGCCCGCACCGACATCTTCAGCGAGGAGTTCCTGCTCCCCCGGCCGCTGCTCACGGCCATCAGCGGCGACGAGCCGACGGTGCTGCTCATCGACGAGACCGACAAGGCCGACGTCGAGGTCGAGGGCCTGCTGCTGGAGGTGCTCAGCGACTTCCAGGTCACCGTGCCCGAGCTCGGCACCGTCAGCGCCTCCCGGCGGCCGTTCGTGGTGCTGACCTCCAACGCCACCCGCGAGCTGTCCGAGGCGCTGCGGCGCCGCTGCCTGTTCCTGCACATCGACTTCCCCGACGCCGAGCTGGAGCAGCGCATCCTGCGGCTCAAGGTCCCGGGCCTCGACGAGGCGCTGGCCTCCTCGGTCGTCGAGCTGGTCGGGGCGCTGCGCGGGATGCAGCTGCGCAAGTCGCCGTCGGTGGCCGAGACGATCGACTGGGCCCGCACGCTGCTGGCGCTGGGCGCCGACACCCTCGACGAGGAGGTGGTGCGCGACAGCCTCGGCGTCATCCTCAAGCACCAGGACGACGTCCGGCGGGCCACCGAGAAGCTGGTCGTGCCATGACCTTGCAGGCCCGCCTGGTCGGTTTCGCCGGGGCGCTGCGCGAGCAGGGGCTGCGCATCGGTCCGGGCGAGACCGTCGACGCCGCCGCTGCCGCCGAGGTCCTCGGCATGGCCGACCGGGAGCGGTTGCGCGAGGGCCTGGCCGCCGCGCTGCTGCGCACCGACGGGCAGCGCAAGGTCTTCGACGCGGCCTTCGACCTCTACTTTCCCAGCGGCGTCGGCGCACCCGAGAGCGCCCGCGACGGCGATCCCGAAGACCTGGAGCAGCGGCTCGTGGAGGCGCTGGCCGGCGACGACTCCGGCGCCCTGTCGCAGCTGGCCGGGGAGGCGGTGGACGCGCTCGGGCACTTCGGCGGCGAGGGCGGGCCGCAGGGCTGGTCGGCGCACCAGACCTTGGAGCGGCTGCAACCGCAGACGCTGCTCGCCCGGGTCCTCGCGGCCATGCGCGCCGGAACCGTGGAGGACTTCACCGATCGGCTGGATCGCGACGAGATCCGCCGCCGCATCGACGGTTTCCGCGAGAAGGTCCGCACCGAGGCCCGACGTCGGTCCGCGGAGCTGCGCGGCACCGACCACGTCGCCAAGCACGCCATCACCCCCAGCGCCGACCAGGTCGACTTCCTCAACGCGGGGCGCGATCAGCTCGCCGAGCTGCGCCGCGCCGTGCAGCCGCTGGCCCGCAAGCTCGCCACCCGCATGGCTGCCCGGCGGCGCCGCGCCAGCCGCGGCGGCATCGACCTGCGCCGGACGCTGCGCCGCTCGCTGTCCACCGGCGGCGTGCCGCTGCGCCCCGCCTACCAGCACCACCGCCCGGCCCGGCCGGAGATCGTGCTGCTGTGCGACGTGTCGGGCTCGGTGGCCGGGTTCGCGAACTTCACGATGCTGCTGGTCCAAGCGCTGCACGACCAGTTCAGCAAGGTGCGGGTGTTCGCCTTCGTCAACCGCACCGACGAGGTCACCCACCTCGTCGAACCCGGCGCCGCCGATCCGGCCGAGCTCGGGCGCCGCGTGCTCACCGAGGCGGAGGTGACCGGCTGGCACGACAGCAGCGACTACGGCCACGCGCTCGGCGAGTTCGCCGAGCGCCACCTGGACGCGGTCGGCCCGCGCACCTCGGTGCTGGTGCTCGGCGACGCCCGCACCAACGGCTGGAACCCCAACCTGGAGGCGCTGCACCTGATCAAGGAGCGCTCCCGGCGGGTGTTCTGGCTCAACCCGGAACCGGAGAACCGCTGGTCGACGGGCGATTCAGCGGCCCTGGAGTACGCGGCCATCGCCGAGATGCACGAGTGCCGCAACACCCGCCGCCTCACCCACCTCGTCTCGACTCTCCTGCCCGTCTGACGACCGCCGGGGCAGGAGCGCGCGGTCCTGCGCGTACATTTGGGTCGAGGCGCGTCTGGGGCGCGCCGGCAACGTTGGTGGCCCCGGTCCGGGGCCGACATGAGCACCGAGAAGGTTGATCGGGTGGTAGTCCCCACGGCTCCTGCGCAGGACGTCGCGCAGCCGGTTCGACGCACTCCCGGACCGCGGGCCGCGTGGGCGCTGCGCCTCGTCGCGGTGATCGCCGCCGGGTTCGCCCTCTACGCGGGGTCACCGCCGCGCGAGGCCTGGTGGGTCGCGCCGCTGGCGATCGCGGTGCTGGGCGCCGTGGTGCGCCACCGCAGTGCGCGCGCGGGCTTCGGCTACGGCGTGGTGTTCGGCTTCGCGTTCCTGCTGCCTCTGCTGGGCTGGCTGCAGGACTTCCTCGGCGCCGACTTCGGCCCCTGGCCCTGGCTGGGCGTGGCCGCGGTGGAGGCGCTGTTCATCGGCCTGGCCGGTGCCGGGATGGCCCTGGTCAGCCGCCTTCCGGTGGCTCCGGTGTGGATGGCGGCGGTGTTCGTCACCGCCGAGTCGGTGCGCTCGGCGTTCCCCTTCGGCGGTTTCCCGTGGGGCAGGCTGGCCTTCACCCAGGACACCGGTCCGATGCTGTCGCTGGCCGCGATCGGCGGCGCCACCCTGGTCTCCTTCGCCGTGGCCCTGGCCGGGTCCGGCCTGGCGGAGTTGATCGGGCGGGCTGGGCTGATCGGGCGGGCTGGGCTGATCGGGCGGGCTGGGCTGATCGGGCGGGCTGGCCTCATCGGGCGGGCTGGGCTGATCCGCGCCCCGCGCCGCTGGGCGGTGCCGGTGGCCGCGATCGCGGTGCCGCTGCTGGGCGGGCTGGCGTGCTGGCCGCTGGTGGGCACCGACGCCAACGCCGGGACCAAGCGGGTGGCGATCATCCAGGGCAACGCCCCCAACCTCGGCCTGGGCCTGCTCTACGAGGACGACGTGCTGCACGACAACCACGTGCGCGCCGCTGAGGAGCTCGTGGACGACGTGCAGGCCGGGCGCGTGCCCAAACCCGACTTCGTGCTGTTCCCGGAGCAGGTCGGCAGCTGGGGCCCGGCACGCAGCGATCCGGAGCTGTCGGCGATCGCCTCCCGGCTGGGGGTGCCGCTGATCGTCGGCGGGCTGGGGCAGGACCGCGACCAGCAGCTGCGCAACGAGATCGTGCGCTGGGACCCGGAGACCGGCTTCGGCGACCGCTACGTCAAGCAGCACCTGGTGCCCTTCGCCGAGACGATCCCGATGCGCGAGGTCGCGCGCCTGGTCAGCCCGTTCGTGGACCGCTTCCAGTCCGACATGGTCCCGGGCGACGACCCGGGCGTGCTCGACGTCGCGGGCCTGAAGCTGGGCGTGGGCATCTGCTACGACGTCGCCTACGACGACGTGTTCGGCCCGGCCGCGGCGGAGGGCGCCACGCTGCTGGCGGTGCCCACCAACAACGCCTGGTACGGGCATTCCGAGATGAGCTACCAGCAGCTGGCGATGTCGCGGCTGCGCGCGGTGGAGACGGGTCGCGCGGTGCTGGTCGGCGCGACCAGCGGGGTCAGCGCCGTGGTGGCGCCGGACGGGTCGGTGGCCGCGCGGACGGAGCTGTTCACCGAGCAGAACCTGGTCGCCGAGGTTCCGCTGCGGTCGAATCGAACCTGGGCGACCGAGCTCGGTTCGGTTCCGATGTGGACACTGGCGGTGCTGGGGGTGGGCGCGATCGCGGCCGCCGGGTGGCGGGCGCGGAAGTCCGGCGCCTGATCGACGAACGAGTGCGCGGCCGGTCGGCGACGACCGGCTAGGAGGATGTGGATGGCGAGGCAAGCGCCGGCCGAGAAGGTGCTGGTGGTGATCCCGACCTACAACGAGCGGGAGAACCTGGAGCCGATCGTGCGGCGGCTGTTCGACGCGCTGCCGACGGCGAACGTGCTGGTCGTCGACGACGGCAGCCCCGACGGCACCGGTGAGGTCGCCGACCGGCTGGCGGCCGAGGACGACCGGGTGCACGTCCTGCACCGCACGGCGAAGGCCGGTCTGGGGGCCGCGTACGTCGCCGGGTTCGAGTGGGCCCTGGCTCGCGATCACACGGCGATCATGGAGATGGACGCCGACGGCTCGCACGCCCCGGAGGACCTGCCGCGCCTGGTCGGCATGCTCGGTGAGCGGGGCACGGGCGCCGACGTGGTCCTGGGCTCCCGCTACGTCACGGGCGGTCGCACGGTGAACTGGCCCTGGTACCGGGAGTTCCTGTCCCGGGGCGCCAACCTCTACTCCAAGCTCGCCCTGGGCGTCCCGATCAACGACATCACCTCGGGCTACCGCGTCTACCGCCGAGAGGTCCTGGAAACCCTCCAGCTGCACAACGTCGCCTCGCAGGGCTACTGCTTCCAGGTGGACCTGGCCCTGCGCGCGGTGGAAGCGGGCTTCAAGGTCGCCGAAGTCCCCATCACCTTCGTCGAACGAGAGCTCGGCACCTCCAAGATGGACGCCGACATCGTCAAGGAAGCCCTGCTCAGGGTCACCACGTGGGGAATCCGCAGAAGAACCACCCAAGCAACGAGAACCGCACGCCAGCTACTCCCCTGATCCACGTCAGGCAACCGGCGAAGCCGGTTTCTCAGTACCCCACCTGAGCAACTGGCACCGCCGCGGGTTCTGACACGTCTTCTGGGGAGCCGACGTGTCGTGTATCGGCATACATGAGCCTCGGATCCCGGAGCCAGAAGGCGTGTCAGGTTCCGCTACCCGCACCGCCAAGCAACAAGACCACGGAGCAGTTGATCTTTAAACCCTACCCCGGACACACGTAAGCGCCCGAGCCACAAGTAAGAGCCCGGGCGCTTGCGATGTTCAATGAATCAACGACCCCGACGAGTCCTCAACAGCTCCAGCCGCTCGTTGAGCAGCTCTTCGAGCTCAGGGATCGTGCGCCGTTCGAGCAGCATGTCCCAGTGGGTGCGCGGCGGCTTGCTCTTCTTCTGCTCCGGCTCGTTGCCGTCGATGATCTTCGACTCGGTGCCGTGCAGGCGGCATTCCCAAGTCGGGGGGACCTCGGCGTCGTCGGAGAAGGGCACCTCGAACTCGTGGCTCTTGGGGCAGGCGTAGCGCACCGTCCGGCGCGGTGCGAGGTCGTGGTTACGGTCGGTCTCGTAGCTGACAGCTCCGAGCCGGCTGCCACGCAGAACGCGGTCGGCCATGACGGTTCCTTTCCCTTCGGCTCGGGCGCAGTTCCCGAGCGGTTGTGCTCACCGTGTGCAACGACGGAGTACCCGTCGTCTGTTCCCGGTGTCGTGCTGCTGGTCGCCGTCGGTGACATTGTTCACCCGTCAACGACGGCTGTCCTCCTAGGGACGCGGCCAGGTCGCGTTCGTGACGCGTTCTCCCGACAGCAATCCGTAGGTGGGTTCGAACGGGTGATAGTGCCAGATGTCCGGTCACTACCGCCAAGCAGGACCCCGGATTGTTAGTCATTGTGGGATGCAGATCACGACCCGTACGGCCGAAGGACCTGCCCTGGACGTGACTGCTCGTAATGCCATGATCCTCCCCGTGATCACAACGCAGCGTACTGGCATATTCCGTTTCCGCGGATTCCCCGCACCACCTAGATCACCAGCATGGAGCAATGCGCGCTCGATCGCGAGACGAACACGCCTGATCACGCTGCGCACATGACTCAGAGCAGCTCCGGTGCCCGGTTGCCCACCGCCTCGATGGCCCGGCGGACCGGCACCAGCGCGACCAGCACCAGGCCGACCGCGAAGAAGATCACCAGCGAGATGATGGCCAGCCGGAACGAGCCGGTCGCCTGACCGACCCCGGCGAACACCAGCGGCCCGAGCCACGACGTCGAGCGCTCCCCCACCTCGTAGAGCGAGAAGTACTCGGCCTCGCGGCCCGGCGGAATCATCTGGCTGAACAACGAACGGGACAGCGCGTTGGTGCCCCCGAGGACGAGACCGATCCCCACGGCCAGCCCGTAGAACTGCATCTGCTGCCCGGCCTGCACGAAGTAGGCCGCCACCAGCACCAGCAACCAGAACGCCAGGCTGACCAGGATGGTCTTCTTCGCGCCGATCCGGCGGGCCAGCACCCCGTGCAGCACACCGCCGACGAAGGCGATGAACTGCACGATCAGCAGCGTCACGATCAGCGAGTCCTGCGGCAGCTTGAGCTCCAGGCTGCCGTACTGCGCCGAGACCTGGGAGACCGTGGAGATGCCGTCGGTGTAGATCCAGTAGGCGCCCAGGAACGCCAGGGTCAGCGGGAAGTGCTTGGCCTCGCGCAGCGTGTGCAGCAGCTGCTTGAAGCCCGCGGTGACCGCCGCGGTTCCCCTCTCCCCGCCCTCGGGCGCCTGGTGCCTGCGCAGCGCGGTCAGCGGCAGCAGCGTGAACACCGCCCACCAGACGCCGGAGGAGAAGAAGATCAGCCGGACGGCCGCCGACTCCGACAGGCCCACGGCGTCGTGCCCGAGGTAGATGACCAGGTGCAGCGCCAGCGCCGTGCCGCCGCCGAGGTAGCCGATCGCCCAGCCGCGGGTGGAGACCCGGTCGCGCTCGTCGGCGTCGGCGATCTCGGGCAGGAACGAGTAGTAGACGACGATCGAGGCGCCGAAGCAGATGTTGCCGATGATGAACAGCACCACGCCCAGCTGCCAGTTCTGCCCGGCGACCAGCGCGAGCAGCCCGGTGGTGAACGCGCCGCCGAAGGCGAAGATCGCCAGCATCATGCGCTTGTTCTGGGTGCGGTCGGCGATGGCGCCGGTGATCGGCAGCACCACGACCTGCACCACCGTGGCCACCGACAGCAGGTAACCCCACAGCGACCCGGCAGGGAACGTCAGCCCCAGCATCGAGATGTCGCAGTTGACCAGCGAGTTGTCGCCGGCGCAGGCGTTCAGGCCGTTGCGCGCGACGTCGGCCTTGGCCGCGGCGGTGGCCACCGAGGTCAGGTACAGCGAGAGGAAGACGGTGGTCACCGACGTGGGGAACACCGAGTTCGCCCAGTCGTACCAGCACCAGCCGCGTTGTTCCCGCCGACGCTGCGCGGTCCCGGGTCCCGCTTCGCTGTCCATCACGCTCATTCCGTTCGGTCCTCCGGCGGAGTGGATCACTCGATTGGAGGCACCATACTGGCTACCGGAGTGGTCGTGAGACGCACTCGCGCACGATTCTTCCGCTTATCCCGCGACGCGTTCCCGCAGCAACCCGTTCAGCAGGTCGGGCCGGTCGGTGACCAGCCCGTCCACGCCGAGATCCAGCAGCCGCCGCATCTCCGCGGGGTCGTCGACGGTCCACACGTGGACCTCCACGCCCCACCGGTGCGCCAGGGCCACGAACCGCTCGTCGACGACCTCCAGCCCCTGGTGCCGCACGGGGACCTGCACGGCCGCTCCCCGGATCAGCTTCCGCCGGAACAGCGACCCGGCCCGCGAGCACGCCCACAGCGCCGCGACACCGCGCTGCCCGGTGGAGGTCAGCAGGCGTCCCCCGCCGACCTTGCGCAGCAGGGTCAGCCGCCGGTCGTCGAAGGAGGCCAGGCACACCCGGTCCCAGGCGTTGTGCCTGCGCAGGGTCCGCAGGACCGGTCCGGCGGCGCTGTCGGCCTTGACGTCGATGTTGAGCAGCAGGTCCGGGAACTCCTCCAGCGCCGCGTCCAGGCTCGCCACCGGTTCCCGGCCGCAGATGCGGGCGCGGGCGACCTCCGCGAACGGCAGGCGCGCGATCTCACCCGCCCGGTCGGTGGTGCGCCGCAGGTTCGCGTCGTGGTGCAGCACCACGACACCGTCGGCCGTGGCGTGCACATCGGTCTCGACGTACCGGTAGCCCTCGTCCGCGGCGGCGCGGAAGGCGCTGAGCGAGTTCTCCATGTCGGCGAGTTCGCCGAGGTGCCAGCCGCGGTGGGCGAACGCGCGCGGCAACGGCCCGTCCAGGAAGGGATGCGTCACGAGGACCACTGTCCCCCACCCAGGTGACTCCCGGGTAACCGGCCGGTGGACGTGACCTCGGCGTGGCGGGTCGGTGAAGATCACCGGGATTGACTAACGTGATCAGCGTGGACAACCCCGTCGAGCCGACCCGACGAGCTCGCCAGGTGCGGCACTGCGCCTGGTGCGGCAGGCGCGTGCCCGATTCAGGGCGGCAGGGCAGGCCGCGCCTGTACTGCGCCCAGTCGTGCAGGCAGCGCGCCTACGAGCGGCGCACGGCGGTGCAGCGCGGCGGACTCCCCGAGGACTCGGTGGTGCTCTCGGCCGTCGAGCTCGCGGACCTGCAGGACCGCCTGTTCCAGCTGCGCTGCGCGGCCGAGGACGTGGTCACCGCGGTCGACGACGATGCCGACCACGCGGACGTGCGCAAGCTCGCGGCCCAGGTCGTCGACGTGGCCGCCGAGCTCGAACGCCTCCGCTGAACACCGAAGGACCCGCCCGGCCGCAACGGCGAACGGAGCCCACTGCCGAACGGCAAACGGAGCCCGGAACGGCAAACGGAGCATTGTGACGACATGACCGGGTGGCAAGATGAGACGAACCCCGGCGGCGAGGAAACGACGGTGTCCGCACGTCCCGCGGTCCGCGGCTTGCGCCGCGTCGACCTGCTCAGTCCCGACCCGATCGATGCTGCCTTCTTCTACCGCGCCGTGCTCGACTGGTCCCCGGTCCCGGCCGGTCCCGGCCTGGACTGCTGGGTCGGCAACCGCCGCTGCGCGTTCATCCGCAAGCCCCGCGCCGACGAGGCCACCGGGTTCCGGCTGGTGTTCGCCGGGGCCCCGATGGACTGCTCGCTGACCGGCCCGGACGACGCGCTCGCGCAGGTCACCAAGGGACGCGCCCAGCACGGTCCGCTGGCCCCGGAACCGCGCCCGGGCGAACCCTGCTGGGCGGAGCTGACCACGACCGACACCGCCCGCGCCGACGCGTTCTGGGCCGACACCCTGGGCTGGGAGGTCCAGGACGGCGCCTACACCTCCGCGGGCCGGACGGTCGCCGGGCGCACCGAAGCCACCGGCGAGACGGGCTGGCTGTGCTACGTCGCGGTCGCCGACCTCGACGAGATCGAGCGCTACGCCGCCGAGCGAGACGGCGAGGTCGAGCGCCGCACCCACCCGGTGCTGGGCAAGACGATGCTGCTCACCGACCCGTGGGGCGCCCGAATCGGGCTCGCCGAAGCGACCTCCTGGGGCTAGGCCTTTCCCGGAGCCGCTGCTCCAGGTGCGGGACTCAGCCCGCGCCGCCGAGCAGGGCAAGCACCAGAACTCCTCTCAGCCGAGCTCGCCGAGGACCCGGTGAGTCCGGTTCGCCTTGACCGACAGCCGCTGCTCACGGGCGGTGACGTCGATGTAGGTCTGGCTGGAGTTGATCGAGGAGTGCCCGAGGAGCTTGGCGATCTCGGCGGCGCTCGCCCCGTCCTCGGCCAAGCGGGTCGCGAAGGTGTGGCGCAGCGCGTGCACCATCGCCCCGGGCTGCACCCGATCGGACACGCCCGCGGCCTGCAGCGACCGGCGCACCAGGTACTGCAGGCCGCCGCGCTGCAGCTTCTCGCCGCGGTGGTCGACGAACAGCGGCTCGGCCCCGGGGAGCCGGTTGCCGAAGCGCTGCTTGCGGGTGCGCAGGTAGGTCTGGATCAGCCCGTCGAGGCTGTCCTCGATCGGGATGGACCGGCTCTTGCCACCCTTGCCCTGCACGTGCAGCCGCCGGTCGCCGCCGCGCCCGGCCAGCGACGCCACGGTCAGCTCCAGCAGCTCCGCCGAGCGCACACCCGTGCACAGCAGCGTCGCCAGGATCGCCAGGTCCCGCTCCGGCCACGGGTTGCGGGCCTTCCGGACCCCGGAGGCCACCTGCTTGAGCAGGCGCTCCGGGGTCTCCTCCCCCTGCAGCGGCTTGGGCGCGGCCGGGGCGCTGCGCGGCTTGGGCACCACCTGCATCGGATTGCCCGCCACCGCGCCCTCGATGACGCCGAACCCGAACAACCCGTTCCACGTCGACCAGGCCCGCGTCACGGTCGCCGCCGAGCGCTTGGCGGCGAAGCGCGCGAACGCCGACCGCAGCACCGAGGCGTCGAGGTCGTCGACGGGCAGCCGGTCGGACGGCGTGCCGGTGAGCTCGGCGAGCTCACCGGCCACCGACTCCAGGTCGCGGCGGTAGGCGCGCAGCGAGTTGGCCGCCAGCTTCCGAGCCTGCAGGTGCTCCAGGTAGCTCTCCACCAAGCGCGCCAGGTCCACGCGACACCTCCCGAAACGATGATCAACTACGGGAGATCAAACCAGACGCCACCGACAGTCAGCTGTTGCGGATGAACCGGTCCAGCACTCGCACGCCGAACTTCAGCGCGTCGACCGGAACCCGCTCGTCGACGCCGTGGAACAGCGCGGAGAAGTCCAGGTCGGCGGGCAGCTGCAGCGGCGCGAAGCCGTAGCAGTTCATGCCCAGGCGCGCGAAGGACTTGGCGTCGGTGCCGCCCGACATCATGTAGGGCAGCGCCTTGGCGCCCGGGTCCTCGGCCAGCAGCGAGGCCTGCATCTGCTCGACCAGGCGGCCCTCGAACTTCGTCTCCACCGGCGGCAGCCCGACCCACTCGCGCTCGACGTCCGGGCCCAGCAGCTCGGCGAGCTCCCGGTCGAAGGCCTCCTCGCGGGCGGGCAGGATGCGGCAGTCCACGGCGGCCTCGGCGACCGAGGGGATGACGTTGTGCTTGTACCCGGCGGTGAGCATCGTCGGGTTGGCGGTGTCGCGCAGCGTCGCCCCGATGATGCGGGAGATGTTGCCGAGCTTGGCGACCGAGCCTTCGAGGTCGTCCTCCGGGAAGTCCCAGCCGGTGATCTCGCTGACCCCGTCCAGGAACTCCTGCACGCTGTCGCTCATGATCAGCGGGAACCGGTGCTGCCCGAGCTTGGCGACGGCCTCGGACAGCTGGGTGACGGCGTTGTCGGAGTGCACCATCGACCCGTGCCCCGCGCGCGCCCGCACCCGCAGCTTCAGCCAGCGGATGCCCTTCTCGGCGGTCTGCACCAGGTAGGCGCGCACCCCGTCCTTGAGGGTCAGCGAGTAGCCGCCGACCTCACTGATGGCCTCGGTGCAGCCCTCGAACAGCTCCGGCCGGTGGTCCACCAGCCACTGCGCCCCCTGGAAGCCGCCGGCTTCCTCGTCGGAGACGAACGCGAAGACGATGTCGCGCGGCGGCACGATGCCGTCGCGCTTGTAGCGGCGGGCGATGGCCAGGCTCATCGCCAGCATGTCCTTCATGTCCACGGCCCCGCGCCCCCACACGTAGCCGTCCTGCACGGCCCCGGAGAAGGGGTGCACGGACCACTCGGCCGGGTCCGCGGGCACGGCGTCGAGGTGCCCGTGCACCAGCAACCCGCCTCGCGACGAGTCGGCCCCGGGCAGCCGGGCCACCACGTTCGCCCGCCCCACCTGGTCGCCGGCCTCGACGTAGGTCACCTCGTACCCGACCTCACCGAGCTTCTCGGCCACGTACTCGGCCGCGGCCCGCTCGGGAACCAGGGTGTCGGCGTCACCCGTGTTCGTGCTGTCGATGCGGATCAGGTCGCTGGCCAGGGAGACGACCTCGTCCTGCGCCAGCGCCAACCCCGCGTCCTGATCACTACCGGAGATCCCGTTGTGCTCGCTCACCAGGCATTTCTATCACCCGAGGCGCAAACAGGGGGGTCCCTGCAAGGCCCTGTTGACCATGAGCTAATCTATTAGCACAACACAGCGGGAACACCCCGGAAACGGCGGTGACCCGAGATGTCCGAGTGGCGGAATGGCAGACGCGCTAGCTTGAGGTGCTAGTGCCCTACTAATGGGCGTGGGGGTTCAAGTCCCCCCTCGGACACTCTTTTACCCCACGGATCTTCTAGATCCGTGATCAGGGATCATCATCGCTGAAAGCTGATCTTCTCTCCCAGGACTTGGGGATAGGGTTCATGTCGAGCCCTAGGGTCATCTGGCCAGGTGCCACCATCGGTCCCGCGGTCGCGTGGTGTGGCGTCGGCTTGAGCTCCCAGCTTCCGTGACCGCACACCACTTCCAGCCCGTTGCTCGCGAGATACTCACCGATCTCCAGGCCCAGAGCATCCTCCGGTAGTTCCCACTCTTGCTGGCTAAGCAACCCTGGTAAGACATCGCGGAGATGGTCCTCACGGACGTAGACGTTGCGGGGTGCCTCCTCCGGCCGTGGTGTGGCGGTGGTGTAACCATGACGACAGCGATACCCCGCACGGCCGTGCACCCAGTGCGCATCCATCCGACGACCGCACTCACCACACACCACCAACCCGGCCAGCACATACTCACGCGTGTCACCGGTCTTGGTAGGTCGCGCGGCACGTACCCGCTGAACGGCGACAAACGTCGCCTCATCAACCAACGGCGCATGAGCCAACCCCTCGGATACCTCCCAGTCGTTCACCGAGTTCGCACGCACCGCCCCTGAGCCCCTGCCGCTTGCCCGTCCCCCGGCACCGTGGCCCTGGGTTGTCTGCCGGTTCCAGACCTGCCGACCCGTATACCGCGGATTCTCCAAAATCCCCCCAACGGTTCGTGCGATCCACCGCTGCCCCGCCCGGTGCCGATTCCGGACCTGATCCGCCCCGGCCGGGCACGGCACACCACGCTCGTTGAGCTCCCGCGCCAACGACGCCACCGACCGACCACGAGCACGCTCGGCAAACATCCACCGCACCCACGGCGCGGTCACCGGATCCGGCTCCAACACATGCACCCACCGCCCCCACCGCGCATGCACCGCGTTTGGATGCGGCCCACCATCAGCCAACCGATACCCATACGGCGGCCGACCACCCAGAAAACGCCCCTGCGACCGCACCTGGGCCGCCATCGACGCCTTCACCCGATACCGAGCCCGCACCACCTCGCGCTGCGCCTGCGCGCCCAGCAACGCCATCAACGCCTCATGAACCGGGCTGTCCAGCTCGACCGGCCCGCCGGCCTCGGGTAGCCAGACTTGCACCCCGAGCTCGTTTAGCCGGGCCACAACGTCTCGGAACTGATCACCATAGAAAGCACGCTCGTACTCACCCACCACCACCGCATCGAACTCACGGCCCCGATCCTCCGCCGCCGTCAACAGGGCGGCCGCGGCAGGCCGATCCCACCACGACCACCTCCGCGACCAGCCCTCATCAAAGAAGTCAGCCACGATCACACCGACACCCTCAACCAACTCCTCCGCCACCGCCCGCTGCCACCCACGCGACGTCCCCGCATCCTGAAACTCACTGGTCGACATCCGCCCATAAAACGCAAACCGCACACCACCCACAGGCTCCGCCACCGAGCGCAGCCCACGACGACGGCCCGCCACAGCATCCACAAAACCCGAACCACTCAACCCACCCATCTCGGCCCCTTTCCTCAAAGCCGAGACACACAACGCCCGCACCCATGACAACGAACCACCCCACGTCCACCCGAACAGAGCAGCCGAACCAACACCACCCAACCCAACAGCAGCCCCACTACCAACCGCTCTGCGGCTCCCAACTTCCCCACCTCACTTCGCGGGCGTTGTCTTGGTCGCCACCTAACTGCGCAGAGCCCACGCGATCCATCGAAGCGACGCAAACACCACCTCGATCAAATTCGATATGCACTGAACCAATCGCGCAAGCCAAATCCACGGCTACGTCACTTGACCTATCTGGGCCACGACGGTCGGCAAGTCGTGGTCCGGTCATCAGGGTGATTCCTCAGGATGGGCTGGTTTCAACCGTCATAGCAGGTCCGAAGCGCGTTCCGGCGACATCGCTCACGGTGGCTGTCTAGGGCAGCTCGGCGGACCGCGCGGCTGTGGTTCAAGGCGAGCCTGGAAGAAGACGTCCACCGTCTCCGCGCAGAAGGACTCGGAATCGGCCTCGCCACCGTGGTGGTCGGCGAGGAGTACAGCTCGGCCGCCTACGAACGTCGCCTGCGCCGCCTCGCCGACGAACTCGGAGTGCCCTACTCCCACCAGCACCTGAACGCGGATGCGACCCAGGACGACGTCCTCGCTCGGATCGCGCAGCTAACGACGATCCCGCGGTCTCGGGCACTCACGCAGCGCTCGCCGTAGATCATCGTGCTCCACGGTGGTGCGGAAAAGATCGAAATCACGACTTTCGGGCACGAGTTCTCTTAGGGATATGCGGGTACGTGGATGTCCCCGCGGCGTAGAAATGAGCTCGGCCGTGTCATTCGAAGAGCAAGTGCTCAAACCCGTCTCCAGCAGCAGAAAATGGAACACGAGGATTCCATCAAGTCCTCAGCGCATGATTCCGCGTCAAAAACGGCATCAAAGGAAAAGATCCGGCGACAGGTCGGCCTCGCTGGCCCCGTCGTAGGCGTAGGCCGACAGGTCGGTGACCCCGGCCGCTCGCAGAACCTCGGAGTCGATGTAGCACTCGCCGCTCCCTGCGGAGGTCGGCTGGGTCAGCAGCACCTCCGCAGCGTCCGCCATGATCTCCGGTCGGCGCGAAGAGCGCACACCGCCATCCCCAGCAACGACATTGCGCACCGCTGCCGTTGCGATGAGCGTGGCTGGCCACAGGCAGTTAGCGACAATGCCTTGATCCCGATATTCCTCCGCCAGCCCCATGGTCAGCATCGTCATCGCGTACTTGCTCGCGGTGTACGGCGCGTGCGCGGCGAACCACTTGCGGTCCAGGTTGATCGGAGGCGACAAGGTCAATACTCGCGGGTCGTCTGAACGGAGCAAATGCGGCAACGCAGAAGAAGTCAGGACGAACGCGCCCCGGGCGTTGACGTCGAGCATGAGATCGTACCGCTTGATCGGTAGTTCCCCGAAACCCTGGAGAGCGATCGCGGAGGCATTGTTGACGACGAAGTCGATGCCTCCGAATGCGTCGACGACTTGCGTCACCGCACCGCGGACTGCGTGCTCGTCCCGGATGTCACCGATGATCGGCAGAGCCTTCCCGCCAGCTTCCTCGATCTCCGCCGCTGCGGTGTGCACCGTACCGGGAATGCGCGGATCTGGCTCATCGGTCTTAGCGATGAACGCAACGTTCGCGCCCGCACGAGCAACGCGCACGGCGATTGCCAAACCGATGCCGCGGCTTCCACCCGACATCAGAACGGTACGTCCGCTCAGTGGCAGTTCAGCCATGTGCCTTCCCTTCGTGGAACAAGCGCCGTAGCGCCCTGGCATGCGATCGGTCGATCAACGTGCTCGGGACCCCCACACAAACCCGACCAGTCGACCGTGAGGCTCGAAGCGTCACCGATGTCGGCGACAGCTCAAGCACTTCGATTGCGTTGTCGATGAACTCTGCTCGTGCTGGTTCCCGCTCAGCTTCGGCGCTCCAGGTAATGCAGGGCTTCACGGGCCGCATGTGATCCGCACATGCCATGTGCTCCAGGACCTGGCGGAGTGGCCGCTGAGCAGATGTAGACGCCCGGTATTCCCGCGCTGTAGGGGTTGAGCGTCGGACGCGGCCCCAGGATCAGCTGAGTCATGTCCTTGGCGCCCGTGAGGATGTCCCCGCCGACGAAGTTCGGGTTGTGAACAGCTGTCGCAGTCGTCGTGCGCGCCGACTGGCCCACGATCCGATCGCGGAAACCCGGCGCGAACCGCTCGATCTGCGCGATGATCGCCTCGGTCGCGTTACCGGTGTAGCCGTTCGGAACGTGCGCGTAGGTCCATAGCGGATGGGTGTTTCCCACCGAACGCTGCGGGTCGGCGAGGTACTGCTGGCCGACGAGAACGAACGGACGGTCAGGCATGCGTCCCGCATGAATGTCGCGCTCGGCAGCGGCGATCTCAGCAAAGCTGCCACCGACGTGAACCGTGCCGGCCCGCCGAGCCTCGGAGTTGATCCAGGGCACTCCGCCCTCGACTGCGAAATCGACTTTGAAGGCTCCCGGTCCGTGCCGGAAATGCTTGTACGCGCGCGCTACCCGCCCTGGTAGTCGGTTGCCCAGGATGTCCGCGACCGCACCGGGCGCGAGGTCGAACAATGTCACGTCGGCTGCGGGCAGCTCCGACACGTCTCTGACTGCGACACCCGTCTCGATCTTGCCGCCGAGATCTGAGAGCAAGGCCGCCAGGGCGGTGGTGATCGACTGCGAACCACCGGCGGCAACCGGCCACCCGTGCCGATGCCCCGCCGTGAGGATGCCCAGCCCGATGGCGGAGCTCAGGGGCCTGTGCAGCGGCTGGTATGCGTGCGCGGCGACGCCGCCGAACAGAGCCTTTGCCCGTTCAGTCGCGAAGCAGCGGGCGATGGCCGAACCTGGGAGCACGGTGGGCAGGCCGAACCGCGCAAGTCGCAACGGATGCTTGGGCAGCCGCAGCATCGGCCCGGTGATGTCCTCGGCGAGCGCGTCGTAACCGGCAGAAGGTTGACTGAAGAGGAACCGCCACTTGCTTCCGTCCGCGCCGAGGCCGCTGGCGGTGTGATCGACTGATCGCCACAGGACGCCGGCGTCGCCACCGTCCAGGGGGTGTGCGCAGTCGATCTCCGACCAGCGCCACGACAGCCCGTAACGCTCAAGACCGAGACTGTTGAGAAACGACGAGCCTGCCGCCATTGGATGGAACGCCGAGCAGTGGTCGTGCAGCAATCCCGGCAGGATCCCCTCACCGGAGCGGGTACCGCCTCCGACTTCGTCGGCAGCCTCCAGGACCGTGACCTGCACCCCCGCTTTGGCCAGCGCCACGGCGGCGGCGAGCCCATTCGGCCCGCCACCCACCACAACAGCGGTGCTCATGCCGTCGTCCTCGGAGTGCCGTTGTCCTGAGCCTGCCCGCTTCGCTGGTGCGTCGTTGTTGCCGGCCGAGAGGCGCGGGACCACGTCACGGTCAGCGGTATCGGCCCGTTCGGCAACCAGGGCTGCTCCCGCACTGCGTCAGCCACCTTCCACGTCCCCCGCTCGATCACACCCTCTGCGACGTCGATGACCTTGTAGTGCTGGACCTTGCTGTGGATCGCCTGCGATTCGACCCAGACCACGATGAATTCGCCTGGTTCGAACTGGCACTGCTTCTGCACCGCGGCGAGCAGGTCCTCGTTGTGCAGGTGGCCATCACCGAAGTTGAACCCGACCAGGGAGTTGCACGCGAATTCAGCTTCGCGCACGGTCCAGCGGTCGATGTCGGGAATGTGCGTGTACAGCAGGGAGAACAGGCCGCGGCCCTGGCTGTGCAGCGACCGCCACCCGATGGTCTGCTGCAAGGTGATCTCAGCGACCTTGGGCGGGTAGCCCATCATTTCGAGCTGCTCGATCTGGTTCGTCGTGGGCCTCTTCACGCCGTTGAGCTTGGCCTCAGCGCCCGGCGCGAAGGCCCACAGCGCAGATGCCCAGTTACCGGCGTACTGGCGCATCGACGGCAGGAACGACACCAGGTCCGGGCGCAGGTTCCCCAAGATCGGGAAGAACGCAAGGCCGGCGACAATTCCGGCCGCCAGCCATGGCGACGACATGTCCCACACGGCGTGATCCTGCCAGTTGGGGAAACCCAGGAACAGGACCACCGCGGCGTAGGCGAACAGGACGTTCCACTCCAGCGGCACAGCCAGCGGGAATGTCGAGGTGATGAACACGTGGAACAGCACCATCAGGGCGACAGCGCCGAGAGTCACCCAGTAGTTCGTCGAGAACAAGAGCACGAGTGGTGTGATGATCTCCACGCAAGTCCCACCGACGTGAGCCATGAAGAGGGCGAGGCCCGAGGGGCGGATGTCGCGTGGGAAATCACGGTAGTGCGCCCGCTTGATCCATCGGCTGGGAATGCAGGGGCTGTTGCTGACCATCGGAGGGACGACGTTGGAGAAGTGGTGGCCGAACTTCGACACCCCTGCCCCGACCCACACGCTGATGATCAGCAGCTTGAGAGCGATCACCATGTCGCCGAACGGAAGGACGGCGAAGAAGAGCATTGCCGGCAGGTACTGCTCGCTGCGGGCGGCGATGAAGATCGTCTTGTCCCGGAGACCGGCGACGACGAGCAAGACAGCCGCTGAGATCACCGGGACCGCGTTGACCAGCCCCGTCGTGTTTCCGGGCAGCACGGCGGACAGCGATTCACTCGGCACACCGGGTTGCACGATCGCCACGATCAGCGAAGCGAGCAACCCCAGGTAGACGACGACGTCGAAGCCCGTTCGCCGGTCACCGGAGGTGAACGGGACCCGCCGCCATGGGCGCAGGCGGATCGTGCCGGGACGAGCCCAGAACAAGATTCCCCCGGTCATGGGCTTGAACTTGCCGGCCAGCGGCCCCCACGACCCGCAGACACCGACGGCCTCGAGGAGCACCGTCCACAGGACGAGCTTCTGGTACACGACCGGCTCGTCCCACCAGGCGAGGACATCCCAGAACGGC
Source organism: Saccharopolyspora ipomoeae (assembly GCF_029952525.1). Lineage (GTDB taxonomy): Bacteria > Actinomycetota > Actinomycetes > Mycobacteriales > Pseudonocardiaceae > Saccharopolyspora > Saccharopolyspora ipomoeae. The sequence continues at coordinate 51,327 of NZ_JASAOF010000021.1, read as the reverse complement.
CCAGCACCTGATGTCCAGGTCGCCAGCGCTGTTCCACCCAGGATGTAGAGCAGCAGCACCTTGAGGCCGTAGGTCGTGTGAATCATCTTCGGCGACCCGAACCCGTACTCGACCCAGTGCAGGGCCAGCGTCTTCATGCGTTCCCGCAACGGTTTGTCGAGAAAGGTCTCGACATCGACAGGAGGGAAATCGGCCGTCTTGAACCCCATCATCAACTCCTTTGGTGGCATGGGGACACTGCCCCACCCATGCACCTTTCGCATGGGCGGAAATGGTCGTGGCACGGTTCTAAATCAGCTCGCTTTTCGCAAAACGCTTCCGGAGAGACGGCTTATCAATCTTGCCCACCGGGTTCTTGGGCAAGGAATCCACGATAATAATCTCGGCAGGAAGTTTGAACTTGGACATCATTCCGACCAGGCTGTCGCGAATTTCTCCCTCGTCGAGGATCGCGCCGCTGGCCGGGGAGACGACCAGCACGGGTTCCTCGCCGAGAACCGGGTGCGGACGGCCGACGACGGCCGCCTCGAACACCTCAGGCAACTGGTAGACGACGTTCTCGATCTCTTTGGGATAGATGTTCTCGCCGCCGCGGATCAACATGTCCTTCGCGCGGTCGACCAGGGTGAGGTAACCGTCATCGTCCAGATACCCGATGTCGCCGGTCCGCAACCAACCGTCGGTGACAGTCGCGGCGGTCTCCTCGGGACGGTTGAGGTAGCCACGCATCACGTTCGGCCCGTGGATGAGCACCTCACCAGGGCCACCGCTGTCCAGGTCTTCCCCATCAGCGTTGACGATCCGGACCGACTGGCCCGGCAACGGGAGTCCAACGGTGCCGGGCTTGCGAATGCCGCGAAGCGGATTGACCGTGCTGGCACATGTCCCCTCGGACAAACCGTAGCCCTCAACGATCGGCACGTCGAACCGCCGTTCGAATTTGTTGAGGAGCTCCACGCTCGCTGGCGCGGCGCCGCAGACCGCGAACTCAAGAGAGGACGTGTCCGGCGCGACGCCACTGGGCAGATCAGCCAGTTTGGCGTAGATCGTGGGAACGCCCGAGAAGTAGGTTGGGCGGGCTCGCTCGACACGGTCGAAGAACGACGCCGGGTCGAACCGTCCCGCGATGGTGGCCCGGCCTCCCGCCAGCAGCGGTGACAGGATGCTCACCACGATGCCGTTCACGTGGAACAAAGGCAGGACCAGCAAGCTGTGCGATCCACTGTCCAGGCCGAAGGCCTCGATCATCATCGTGCACATCGCGCCGAGGTTTCCGTGGTCGAGCATCACGCCCTTGGGGCTGCCCGTGGTGCCGCTCGTGTAGATCAGCAGGGCTAAGTCCCGGGAATCCAGCTCCTGTTCCGGGGCATTGGCTGCCGCGCCCGGATGAGCTGCCAGGTCGGTGATCGCCTCCACCGAGTTCGGTATCTCAGCGAGGTGCTCCGGGACCGTGACGACGACCTTCGCCGCCGAATCGTGGAGCTGATGAGCGACCTCACCTGCGGCCAGTGATGGGTTGACCGGTGTCACCACCGCGCCGACATGCCATGCGGCGAACAAGCCCACCACGAATGATGTGCTGTTCGGCATCATAATTGCGACCACGTCTCCCGAAGAAATCCCCCTAGAACGCAGTGCAACTGCTGCCAGTGCGACCGCCGACGCGAATTCGGCATTCGTCAGGTCGACCGATTCATCGGCGATGGCCGGTCCGTGGGGGTCCTGCGCCGCGCGCCTACCGGGCAAAGTCTGGAGAAGCATGAAAACTTCCTGGTGACCTCGTTGTAACCGTGACAACTCGACGATACGAAGCGACCTGTGATCCGCACCATGTCTTGCCATCATGAAGAATCTCGGAGTCTTCGTCTCCGGGAAACAAAAACGGACGGGAGGAACCTGGCCCTGCAAACCCCGAGCTGACCTCTGGCCAAGGTCGAAGCAGGTCAGGTGGGCTGCCACCTCGACTGCGTAGTTGACCCGGCACGACTACCGGGTGTCGTAGTTGACCTGGCGCGACAACCGCGGGCTACCGTTGTTCGATGGGGACAGGGATGGAGCACGCCGACCAGGACGTCGTAGACCGGTGGGCGGCCGCCGTGGCGGCCGAACTCAACCGCCGTCTCACCACCGAAACCCTGGCGATCAAGAAGGTGCTCGAAGCAAGCATCACCGAGCTCCGCGGCGATGCGCGGCTGCTCGAACTTCTCGGCGCGAGCATCGAAGGCAACCTCGACACCATCCTGCACACGCTCCAGCACAACATCGCCGCGGAACACCTGGAAGCCCCCGCTGCGGCCATGGAGTACGCACGACGCCTCGCCCAACACGGTGTCCCGGTCAACGCGCTCGTGCGGGCCTACCGGCTCGGCCAGAGGACCTTGCTGGACATCGCACTGTCCGAGGTGGAGGTCACGAACCTCGATGCGAACCTCCGTCTGTCGGTGGCGCATCGCATCGTCTCCGTGGTCTCCGACTACATCGACTGGATCTCCCAGCAAGTGGTTGACGTGTACGAGCACGAGCGAGAGCGGTGGCTCGCCACCCGCAGCAGTCTCCGCACCGTGCGAGTGCGCGAACTCCTCCGCGAGGAGGACGCGCCGGCTCCGGAAACCGAAGCGGACATCGGGTATGCGATGGGGCAGCAGCACCTCGCCGTGATTCTGTGGCTTCCCGACACCGGCAAGGAGCGCATCGCGGATCTTGAACAAGCCGCGCACGCCATCGCGCACTGCGCAGGGGCTCGACGGTCTCCGCTGTTCGTCGCGTTCGACAGAGTTTCGGGCTGGGCATGGATCCCGCTGGGTGGACGGTCCACCATCGATCGTTCCCAGATCCGCAGTTGCGTGGCCGAACGCGCCGACTCGCTCTCGGTCGCCGTCGGTACCCCGGCACACGGCCATTCGGGGTTCCGCGAGAGTCACCAGCGTGCCCAACTCGCGCACGACATCGCGCTCCTCAGCGACGCTGCTGATCGCCGCATCACGTTCTACGACGAGCCCGGGCTGCCGACGATCGCCCTGCTCAGCAAGAACATCGAGGAAACGAAGAGATGGGTCGCAGAGATCCTCGGGCCACTCGCGGCCAACACCGACAGCGCCCAACGGCTCCGGTGCACCCTGAGAGAGTTCCTGTCCAGAGGATCGAGCCACAAAGCTGCGGCCGAAGTGCTGAACCTGCACTACAACACGGTGAAATACCGCATCAAGAAAGCAGAGGATGAACGCCGACGTCCAATTGGGACGGACAGGTTGGACGTCGAACTGGCGCTACAGGCCTGTCAGTGGCTCGGCAAGTCGGTGCTCATGACCGAGCAGGACTGATCAGCACTGTACTGCCCGGGAAGTTCTCATCGGTCACCTACGAAGTCGCGGCCGGTCGGACTTGATCGACGCCAGTGGCTATGGGGTCGAAGAACACTCGTACGGCGCCGAAGCGATCAAGTTCGAGGCGTCCCGAACCACCGAACTCCAGCAGAAGCGCCATGCTGAGGGGTCGCGTCTCCACTGCCCTGGACTCATGCTCGTCGAGCGGTCCACCTCCGGCGATGCGACGGTGAGCAGTGATCCTATTGCCTCCTCCGAAGCCGTATTATATATTTTTTTCGAATCTGAGCAGGACGGGACTTCGCTCGGTCCCTGCACGAGGGCTGTTGCTTGGCCGTAGAGGATTCGGCGGCATCAGATCGGACCGGCTCGTCGAGTCCGGCCCGGTCGCGCGCATGTCCCAAGCCCGGGAGAGGTGGCCGCCATTGCCTCTCCACATCCTGCCCGACGAGCAAGGTCCGCCGCACCACTGGCGCGCGCCAAGTCGCGAGAGGAAATCCTTCATGACCGTGGTAGCCGATTCCCGGCTCGAGATGTATCTGTCCGGTGCGCGGGTCCCCGCGCACTCGCAGGCCGCCATCGACGTGATCGATCCGGCGACAGAAGAGGTCATCGGCCACATCGCCGACGGGGACGCCACCGACGTCGACCGCGCGGTCCGGGCCGCGTCCGATGCGCTCCCCGCCTGGCGCGAGCTGACACCCGCCCAACGGGCTGGGTTCTTGCGAGCGATCGCGGACGAGTTCGAGCGCCGCATCGACGAGATGTCAGAGCTGGTGTCCCGGCAGAACGGCACCCCCATCGCCCTGGCCGGGGCGATGCAGGCCATGGTCCCGGAGAACTACCGCTACTTCGCTTCGCTGGCCGACGCACTCGAGACGCGGGAACGACGGGCCACGGTCGGCGGTGACGCGATCATCACCCGCGAACCGGTCGGCGTCGTCGGCGCCATCGTCCCGTGGAACGGGCCGCAACCGCTCACCGCGTGGAAGGTGGGACCGGCACTGGCCGCGGGCTGCACCGTGGTGCTCAAGCCCGCCCCGGAGACGTCGCTCGACGCGCTCCTGCTCACTGAGGTCTTCGACGCCGTCGGCCTGCCACCAGGGGTTATCGGCGTCGTCACGGGTGGGCGGCAGACCGGGGCGGCACTCGTCGAACACCCGACGGTGCGCAAGATCGCGTTCACCGGATCGGCCGCGGCAGGCAAGGCGATCGCCGCCACCTGCGGCGCAGGACTCAAGCACGTGACGCTCGAGCTCGGCGGCAAATCGGCAGGCATCCTCCTCGACGACGTCGACCTCGACAGCTTCCGCCCGTTCGTCCTGTCGGCATGCACTCCCAACACCGGACAGACCTGCCGCGCGCTGACCCGCGTGCTGGCCCCGCGCGCACGGTACGAGGAAGTGGTGCAGTTCCTCGCTGATGCGCTGCGCGCCATCCCGCTCGGCTCCCCGTCGGACCCGGCGAACCTGTACGGCCCGCTCGTCAACGCCGCACAGCGCGAACGCGTGGAGGCCTACATCCGCATCGGCGTCGAGGAAGGCGCAGAGGTCGTGACCGGCGGCGGCCGACCCGCCGGATTCAACTGCGGGTACTACGTCGAGCCCACGCTGTTCCGGAACGTCACCAACGACATGCGCATCGCGCGCGAAGAGATCTTCGGCCCCGTGATCGCCGTGATGCCCTACGACACCATCGACGAGGCGGTCGCCATCGCCAACGACTCCGAGTACGGACTGGGCGGCGGCGTGTTCTCGCCGGACGTCGAGCGCGCGACCGCGGTCGCGGAGCGGATCGAGTCCGGCACCGTCGGCGTCAACACGGCGACGTTCCCCATGGACGCACCGTTCGGCGGGATCAAGAACAGCGGGCTCGGCACTGAGCTGGGGCCGCATGCCCTCGACCCGTACCTCACCTACAAGACCATCTTCAGACCCTGACCCCTGACGACCACGCAACGGGACTAGGCCACCCTTGACTGAGAACATAATATATACAATATTTCGTTGGCTGCGAGCAGAGATCCCCGTCGCTGGCCTGAAGACAACAGGGAGAAGCCGAAGATGATGCGGTTCGATGGCAAGGTGGCACTGGTAACTGGTGGCGGGCGCGGCCTGGGACGTTCGCACGCCCTGCTCCTCGCATCGCGCGGGGCTTGTGTGCTCGTCAATGATCTGGGTGGCGACACGCTCGGGTCGGGCTCCAGTTCGCGCCCGGCGGACGAAGTCGTCGCCGAGATCAAGGAGGCCGGCGGAGAGGCCGTGGCCAACCACGATGATGTCGCCACCAACGCAGAAGCAGTAGTGCAGGCCGCGATCGAGGCGTTCGGCAAGCTCGACATCGTCGTGAACAACGCCGGCATCAACGTCCCGGCCACGATCGGCTCGGCCGACATCGTCCACCAGATCAGGCGCCAGATGGAGGTCAACTTCTTCGGCACCGCCGCTATCACCGCCGCTGCGTGGCCTCACCTGATCGCCAGCGGCTCCGGCCGCGTCGTCAACACCGCGTCGCCGACCATCGTCGGGTGGGAGGGCCAGACCCCTTACGTCACCTCCAAGGCCGCCATCTTCGGGTTCACCCGGTGCCTCTCCCTGGAGGGCAAGGAGGTGGGCATCCGCGTGAATGCGATCGCTCCGACCGCATACAGCCGCATGGTCGAGGAAGCCGACCTCCCCGACTCCCTCAAAACAACGCTCAAGGAGAGCATGACCGCGTCGATGGCTTCGCAGATGGTCGCCTACTTCGCTCACGAAAACTGCTCCGTGACCGGCGAGACCTTCCTGACTCAAGGCGGACTCATGCAGCGCATCGCTCTCACGATGAACGAAGGCTATGCCAACCCTGCTACGACCCCTGAGGACATCGCCGAACACCTCGACACGATCGTCGACGACGCAACGAGCAAGCCGCTCGGCATCGTGGGCAGCGACGGAGAGGTCTCCCTTCTCGACATCCTCTAGGTCGGTCCCTCCGAGGCTCGGTCCCGCTTGACGCTGACAGGGGTGCGTGCAGCGCCGGAGGCAGTGTCGCGCATCGCCGACGAGGCGGAGTGCGTGCCATGGCGCTCAACGCCTTGAGGAGCCCGAGGTCTGACGCGTGCAGCTCTTGATTCGCTGCCATGGCACACCGAAGACCCGCGAACGATCGTGAGTACGCACCATTCCGCACTCGGCTGGCGGAGGGATGGGGGGATGGTTTCTTCCCAGGAGGGAGCCGTCCCTTCTCGCACTCTCCATTCCGAAGCACAGTTGGAGTCACGGGGAGACAGACGAACCTCCCCTGGCCGGGAAGCCGACACGGCACCGCGCCACCACTTCAGCACCATTTCGAGGTTTGTTTTTCATGAAGACCGATGTGCGCTTTTCGAGCGGCGACCTGATGCTCGCGGGACACCTCTACACCCCTGACACCACGTCGTCGGAGCGGTCGCCGGCCATCGTGGTCGGTCATCCGGCCACTGGCGTCAAGGAGCAGACTCCCAGCCTGTACGCGCAGCGCCTGGCAGACCAGGGCTACATCGCCCTGACCTTCGACGCCGCGTACCAGGGCGACAGCGAAGGCCAGCCGCGCGGGCTGGAAGATCCGTTCCAGCGCGCCGACGACTTCCGCTGGGCCGTGTCCTACCTCGCCAACCGCGACGATGTGGATGCCGAACGGATCGGCGTGCTCGGCATCTGCGCCTCCGGCGGCTACGTGCCCTTCGCCGCACAGACCGACCACCGGATGAAGGCCGTGGCAACCGTCAGCGCGGTGGACCTGCCCGGCTTCTTCCGCGCAGGCGACGCGGACGGTTTCAACGAGCTGGTCAAGCAGTCGGGTCAGGCGTACAGCGACGAGGTCGCAGGTAAGCCGGTTCCCATGGTGCCTGCACTGCCGGAGACCGCGGATGAGTCGACGCCGGAGTCTGTGGCGGAGTTCGTCGACTACTACAAGACGCCGCGGGGGCAGCACCCCTGCTCGACCAACGCGTGGGCGCTGCGCAGCGCCGCCCTGCTCGACCAGTACGACTCCTACGCGCAGGTCGACAAGATCGCCCCGCGGCCACTGCTGATGATCGCCGGCACCAAAGCGGCGACCCTGCCCTTCAGTGAGGGCGCGGTGGCCAAGGCCGGCGACAACGCCGAGCTGCACCTGATCGAAGGCGCCACGCACGTGGACCTCTACGACAAGGACGAGTACCTCACCCCAGCTGTGGCCAAGCTGACCGAGTTCTTCAACCGAAACCTGGTCAAGGCCTGACACGGAGGCGCGTCGGTCGCGGCACCGATACCGCGGTCGACGCGCCTTTTTCAGCAGGTCGAAACGATTCGGCAGAGCAGGAGGACCGTGTGATGAGTCGTGACCCCTATGTTGACCTTCCCCAGGCCCCGTCGTTCACCCTCGTCAGCGAGGACGTCGCGCACGGCGAAACGCTGCCGCCCGCGCAGCGCAGCGGGATCTTCGGCGCGGGAGGCGACGACATCTCCCCACACCTGAGCTGGTCCGGCTTCCCGCCGGAGACGGCGAGCTTCGTGGTGACCATGTACGACCCCGATGCCCCGACCGTCAGCGGCTTCTGGCACTGGGCGGTGATCGACCTTCCGGCCAGGACTACCGAACTGCCGACCGGCGCCGGCGAGCCGAGCGGACGCGAGCTGCCCGACAACGCCCTGACACTGACCAACGACGCCGGCTTGCGCCACTACCTCGGTGCGGCGCCGCCGGAAGGGCACGGCGTGCACAGCTACTACATCGCCGTGCACGCCGTCGGTGTCCGTCGCTGGGGATTCCGCACACCGCGACACCTGCGTTCATGAGCTTCACCTTGCTCAACCACACGCTAGCGCGGGCGATCATGGCGCCCGTCTACGAGAGGTGACGAACGCGAGGCGCCGGGCAGGGGCGGCGGCGAACGACCGAGCCGCCGGCGGCATGGCGCCGCCCGAAGAGACCCACTTCCATGAGCGCAGGCGACCACCCATGCTCGCCCGCTCAGCAAGTGTCAACCACCCGTCCAGGACGTTCCGCAGGTGGACGGCCAGCTGGTCCAGACCGATCACGGACCGAGTTCGGCCCAGGCCGCCTATCGTGTGAACCGTGGACAATCGGGAAGACAACGCCCTCGACACGGTTGCCTGGGAAGCACTGTGGAAGCGGGTGCCCAGTCCGGTCGCGCTTGTCGACTTGCAGGGGCGCATCATAGAAGCCAACCCTTCCCTGTGTCGCATGCTCGGATATGCCCGGGAGCGATTGCTCGAGTTGTCCCCCTCGGACGTGACGTATGGACGCGGTCCAGTACTGGATCTGGAAAGCGCCGCGAAGATGGCCGAGGAGGAGCAAGACTCCTCCTCAGAGGAAAAGCGGCTCGTGCGTGCCGACGGCAGCGTCATCTGGGCGCTCATCAGTAGTGCATCGGTCCCGACACGGGCAGGGGGCCAGCAGCTGATCATCTCCCAGTTCCAGGACATCACCGCGCAGCGGGCCTCCGACCTGCTCTGGCGTCAGGTTCTGTCCAATGCACCGGTCGGCATGGCGATGAACGATCTCTACGCCCGTGCCACAGCGGTCAACGACAAGGTGTGCGAGCTCGTCGGCTATTCCCGCGACGAGCTCATCGGGTGCGGCACCGAACTGGCTTACGAACCGGACAAGGAACGGATCGAAGCGCTCTACGCGGAGTTCCGGGAGGGGCGCGTCGAGTCGGCGAGCCTGGACTTCTGCATGCGGCACCGCGATGGACACCCGTTTTGGCTGGCCGGCCGCTTCAGCCTGATTCGGGGCCCGGACGACCGGCCGACCTCCGTTGTCTGCCTGTACGAGGCCCTCAATGGCGCCGCACGCGTCAACGAAGAACACCTGGCCGAGCTGACTCGCAAAGCGCTGCACGACCCGCTCACCGGCCTGGCCAACCGCGCCCTGTTCCTCGACCGGTTCCAGAAGCAGCTGGGCGAGCTCACCGGACGGCGCGGTCTGCTCGCCTTGTTCATGATCGACCTCGACGGCCTCAAGGCGATCAACGACACCCACGGGCACCTAGCCGGCGACGCGTTCCTGCAGGCGGCAGCCGAACAGTTGCTCTCCGCAGTACGCCCCGACGATACCGTGGCCCGGATCGGAGGGGACGAGTTCGTCGTCCTCGCCACCGTGGCCGACCAGGACCGCGCGGAGAGGATGCGCAAGCGGATAGACCAGCAGCTCAACAAACAGGCCACCGCTCCGGGCCGAGATCACATCACGCTCGCCGCCAGTGTCGGGCTCGCCACCACAAATGACGTTGCGACCACTTCGCACACCTTGCTCGGCGAAGCCGACCGCGATATGTACGCCCGCAAACGCGCTCGCACGAGGTGAAGGTTCAGCGCCAGTGGCGCTGAGCAGCTCACGCGACGACGAGTAACTCCTATCGCCTCAGCCTGAGATCGCTGCATACAAAATGCATAATGCCCATGCTCGGTCCGACGCATCACCTCACACCGCGGCACGTAACGCTTCATATATTATGTTCTCCAATGCTCTGGGGAAGGTGGCTGAACGATGGCGCACGACACGGGACTTGGGCGGGACCGCGGATCCCGGCGCCAGCAGCTCTCCGAGGACGTGGCGAGCTACGTCCGTGAGCTGATCGTCTCGGGCGCCGCCCGACCGGGCGAGTTCCTGCGCATGGAACCCATCGCTGAGGCGGTCGGCGTCAGCAACACTCCAGCCCGGGAAGGACTCCTTTCACTGCGTGGCGAGGGTTTCGTCCGGCTGGTGCCCAGACGTGGCTTCGTCGTCGCGCCCTTCTCCCGGCAGGACGTGCACGACCTGTTCTGGAGCCAGGCCCAGCTGGCCGGAGAGCTCGCCGCCCGAGCGGCGAAGAACATCACCGCTGCCCGACTGGACCGGCTCGCGGCGCTCGTCGAGCAGTACTCGGCCTCCATCACCAACGATGACGAGGCAGGCCTCGTCGAACTCGGCCACACTTTCCACCGCGAGATCAACTTCGCAGCGGAGTCCGACCGCCTCGCCCTGCTGTTGGGATCTGTGGTCAAACAGCTCCCCAACCGCTTCTACGCAGCGATCGAGGGGAAGATCTCCTCAGCCCACGACGAACACCCACTCATCCTCGAAGCCCTCCGGAACCGCAAGTCACAGCGAGCAAGGGCGCTCATGGAACAGCACGTCTTGGAAAGCGCCGACCACCTGATCGAAATGCTCGACGCACGCGGCCTCTGGAGCGAGGACCGGTCCGCGTCCTGAAGCCGACACCCGGCAATCGTTCCGTGTGCGAGTCGAGACGTTCGACATCTTCGGACCCCTCCGGTCGACAGCACGAAGGTTCAGGCACTCGAGCCCGCTGACCTCGTCTTCGCTCCCCACCAGCCTCGCGATGATCTCAAGCGAATGATCGCGGACATTATGTGGAACATATTATGCTCCTCCTCACGTTGTCGGGTGTGGCATCCCGGGCTCCTCCGGTCGCCGTGAGCCCGAGCAGCCGAGAACCGTGGCGAGAAGAGGTGGTGCCGCGTGCCCAGTCATCCGGTTTGCGCCCCTGCCGCACGACGGCGCCCCGAGATCGAGTCTTCGTGGGCACGATCGCGGTTGAACGGCCTGCGCCAAGACGTCACACCACGTCTCGACCAGGACGTGGTCAACGCGGAGAGCACCCTGTCCCGCGCAGCCGGGCCGGTCCTCGACCACGCGCAGAACGAGCTCCTCGGAGCGCCGGTCGGGCTTGTGCTCGCCAACCACACCGCGCACGTCCTGGACGTGCGCTTCGCCGACCACTCGGACAGACGCGCCGTCGTCGAGCTCGGCGTCGTACCAGGTGCCCGGCTCAGCGAGGATCAGGTGGGCACCAACGCGGTGGGAACCCCGCTGGAGACGAAGCAGGGGTTGCTGGTGCACGGGCCCGAGCACTACATGGCGGCGTTCCAGTCCTTCAGCTGCTACGGACATCCGATCATCCACCCGATCACCCGCCGCCTCGCCGGAGTGCTCAACATCGGTGGTCGTTCGAGCGCGCAGAATCCGCTGTTCCCCGCATTGGTCCGCCGCCTGGTCCGCGACATCGAGGCGCGGCTCCAGCTCAACTCGAGTTCCGGCCAACGGCGGTTGCTGGCTGAGTTCCAAACGGCCTCCCGCCGGCGAGGTCGTGCCGTCGTCGTGGTCGGGCAAGGCTTGGTGCTCGCCACCCCTCCCGCGCTCGATCTGCTCGATCCCACCGACCACGCGGTCGTGCGGACGTGCGCGGAGGAGACGCGATCCGGTACGACGACCCAACGGCTGACGTTGACCTCCGGCCGCACCGTCCGGCTCCAGTGCACGCCTATCGACGGAACGGACGGTGCCCTCGTCGACATCGTGGCTGAGCGGGAAGGCGACCACGACGCCCCGGAGCCCTCAACTCGGTGGCCGCTGCTGGTCGTCGGCGAGACCGGCAGCGGCCGCACCACCGAGGCGCGGCGGCTCATCGGTCTTGACGGCGTCACGCTCGAGGCCCCCGAGATCGTGAGGCAGGGCGAGCAGGCCTGGGCAGCCGGCATGGGCACGCAGTTGGACGGCGAAGGACCCGCTGTCATCGTCGAGGACGTGCAGCTGTTATCCGAACCGATGACGGCGCTGCTGGCCAAGTGCCTCCGCAGCACGACTAGAAAGGTGGTGCTGACCTCGACGCCCGGCGATCACCTCGACAGTGTGCACGCACCGCTCGTGGCCCTGTGCGACGATCGCCGAGACCTTCTCCCCCTGCGTCGGCGCAGCCACGAGATTCCGCAACTGGCGCAGCAGATGCTGGCCGATATTTGTAGCTCCGGACGTACCCGGCTCACCTGCGAGACCATGAGCGTGCTGGCCTCGCAGCCCTGGCCCGGAAACCTGGCCGAGCTGCGCCGCGTGATCCAGAGCCTCGCTGCAGCTCGCTCAGCGGGCGACATCATCCCCTCCGACCTCCCGGAGTCGCACCGCGGTGTGCGAAAGCAGACGTCGCCCTTCCGGGACGCCGAACGCGAAGTCATCGTCGCGGCGCTCGAGACGGCCGGGGGGAACAAGCTCAAGGCGGCACGGGCCCTTGGTGTGAGCCGATCGACGCTCTACAACCGGATGCGGGCCCTGCACATCCACTGACCGCGACGGTCCTTTCAGGAAGCCGGAACCAACTGCCCAAAATGTTGGACACCGCCGCCCAGGGACACTTCCTAAGGTCGGGACAACGCCGCCGAACGTTTCGGCGACACGACCTGGCGATGGGTGGCGCTGGCTGTCAGACCGAGAGCAGTGCCGTGTCCCGAAGAGTTACTGCCCGAGCGACTGCGGCTGTCCAGCGATCGTGAGCGGTCCCCGACGCTCACGACGGTCATCCGAAGGGGCCCAGCCCGACGACGACCACTCGGCCCCCTGCTCCCCTCGAGCAGGGGGACCGGGCTCTACACAGCCGGCGCGTGCGGGCACTAGTAATCGGCCGCAGCGATCCCGTTGGCCTCGGCGACGTGCCCTGGACGAATGCCGACCATCCCGCGATGGCCATGCCACGGGTGCCCCCGGGGCCGCCCCGGAACCCGTCGAGGTTCGAAACGTCGCTCGGGGAGTTGATGCCGCAGCTCCCACCACGGGGAGCTGCGGCACCACCGCAACGGAGCCCACGTGCTCGAGTGCTGCCGGAGGTCATCAGCTCGGTTCGGGATCGCCGTCCGATCGGATGGGCAGCGAATTCGAGCCTCCGCCACGACTTGGGGCCGCTCAGGCGCGTGAGTCAGTGCTGAAGTTCGGGGCACGGCGCTCGCGGTAGGAAGCAACACCCTCCACGACGTCCGGACCGCCGAAGCCGAGGAACTCCAGGCCGAGCGAGGCGTCGAAGATCGGTCCCGCCTGCCGGTACCACTCGTTGAGCGAGTACTTCGTCCACCGGATCGCATCCTGCGCACCCGAGCTCAGCTCACCGGCGATCTCCCGGGCAGTGTCGAGCAAGTCAGCCTCATCGGCGGTCAGCGACACCAGACCAGCCCGCTCGGCGTCCTCACCCGAGATCCGTCGGCACGTCAGCAGCAAGTACTTGGCCTTGGCCATGCCGCACAGCAGAGGCCACACGGCCGCCGCGTGGTCACCTGCGGCCACCCCGAGACGGGTGTGCCCGTCGACGATCTTCGCGTCACGCGCGGCGATCGAAATGTCCGCCATCAGTGCCACAACCAGACCAGCACCGACCGCGGGCCCGTGGATGGCGGAGATGATCGGCTTGTTGCACGCCAGGATGTTGTAGTACAGATCGCGCGCCTCGCGCATGACCCGCATCCGCACGTCGTAATCCGCGATCTGCTCCTCGACCAGGTCGAAATTGCCACCCGCCGAGAAGGCCTTTCCCCTGCCCCGCACGATGACCGCCCGCACCTCGGGATCGGCGTCGATGACGGGCCACAGCTTCGGGAGCTGCGCGTGCGCGGTCGCATCCACCGCGTTGAGGTTCGGAGCGTCGAACACGACGTCCAGCACTCCGGGCTGATTGTTCTCGAACGTCAGAGCCGTGAACTGCTTGTACTTCTCGAGCATCGCTGCCCTGCCTTTCTCTCTAGTCAGGCGACCCGTTCGAACACGGCCGACGAGCCCTGCCGGTGGCCTCGACCGGATGGCCCAGCGAGAAGCCGGACCGTTGACGTTCACCCGTTGTCAAGTTTTATATATTATGCTGACAATTCCAAGAGGGTCGGCAAGGCGGGCGTCAGGCGGCCTCCGCCGCTGCACCCCGCTCTCGGGCGATGTGGCTCACCAGAACGAGCAGGACCAGCACGAGCACCAACACCGCTACCAATGGCGGGAGCCAGTACGCGGCCACCGCACCGGTCGTCAGGGCGATCGCGCCCAGCCCTCGCGGGATCCACACGATGCCGGTGGTAGCCCGGAAGTAGAACATCTGCGCCAACAGGTACAACGTCGGTCCACCGAGCAGGAGCACGCCCCCGATTCCCGCATGGGCATCCTCCGCATGCGCGATCACCAGCTCGCTGCCGGCAGCGAGGACCACCAATCCAGCCATCACGCCGTAAACGGCGTTGATGCCCAAGTGCACGGACCGGATCGGGTCGTCGGTCGCAGCGATGTGGTCGGCCACCTGCTGCTCACCGCGCCCGAAATAGGTCAACCACAGACACACCAGAGCCACGAACACCCCCAGTGATGACAACAGGGTGCGGACGTCGGGGTGTTCTTCTGACATGACCCGGCCGATCGTCAGCACGGTTTCGCCCAGCAAGATGATCAGGAACAGCCGCATGCGCTCGAGCATGTGGGAGGCATCGAAAGGGACGCTCGTCGACCGCAGCGCACGGCGCGGCACTGGATGCGCGGTCCAGGTCCCGACCAGATCGATGAGCGCAGCGACGCCCCACAGCCGCATTCGCCACTCAGCGTCAAGACCCGCTCCCACCAGCCAGAACGGCATGGACGCCGCGATCCAGACCAGCACTCGCCTGAAGTGCTCGCGCAGCTCGGGCGACGGCGCGCGCAACGCCGCGAAACCAGCCGCCCCGGCCAGCGCTGCCAGCATCGGAATCACGAACAGCCACGGGCCGTCGGCGAAGGCATGCGCGATCCCCGCGTTCATGAACAGGCCACAACCCATCACCCCCGCGGTCACAGCCCGGGTGGCCCGGCGTTCAACATCGAGCATCGTGACCTCGAAGCTCGTGAACGCCCACACACCGCAGACCGCGACCAGCAGGAGCAACGTCTCGGCCGCCCCGTGCCACGTCAGGTGCTCGATGAGGTGGTGCGTCAGCTGCGAAACGGCCAGCACGAAGACCAGGTCGAAGAACAACTCCAGGGGTGAAACTTCTCGGTGAGCCCACCGGGAACGCCGTTCGGCCATCGCTCCTCCTCGACATGACTGCTCGGCGAACCTCCGGCATCGTCCCGTTGCCGGCAAGAGGCTCCAGGCGCGAAGCTCATTCTCCGCGACGTCGCGGGGAGATCGCTGAGATCGCGGCAGCCCACTTAAACCCCCTTGACCACGCGGTGCGCCCTCGAACGCCACGTCGAGACGGCGCCGGCTCGCGTGCCGGAGACGCTGGTCGCGGCGCCCCTTTAGCCACCCACGGACGCTGCAGATCGTGGAACGCCGTCCCGTCCACCGAACGAGTCGATCGCATGAAGTGTGACGCCAAGGAAATTTTGTATATGATGCATGTCACCTGAACGGGAGGTGACGCTCATGGTCGACCACTCGATCACCACGGGGCACGACCGGTTCCGGAGCAACCGAAGCCGACGGGAACAGCTCCCCGAAGCGGTGGCCAGCTACGTCCGTGACCTGATCATGTCCAGCCAGGTCAAACCGGGCGACTTCCTCCGCATGGAGCCCATTGCCGAGGCCCTGGGCGTGAGCAGCACGCCCGTGCGCGAGGGACTGCTCGCGCTGAGCAACGAAGGATTCGTCAAGCTGATACCCCGCAGGGGCTTCGTTGCCGCCTCGGTTTCCCAGCAAGACGTGCGTGACCTGTTCTGGACGCAAGCGCAGTTCGCCGGCGAGCTCGCCGCCAGGGCCGCCAGCAAGATCACCCCGGCGGACATCGCAAGGCTCGAATCGATCAACGAGCAGTTCAAGGAGGCCGTCGACAACGACGTTCAGAACGACATCACCGAACTCGGTCATGCCTTCCACCGGTTGATCAATCGCGCTGCCGAATCCCGGCGACTGAGCCTTCTGCTCAGCTCTGCGGTGAAGCAACTCCCGAACCGCTTCTACGCCTCGATCGAAGGCCACGTCACCGCCACCCGCGGCGACCACCCCGAGCTGATCGAAGCACTGCGGTTCCGCGACCCCGAGTTGGCCCGAACCCTCACTGAGAACCATATCCTCGACGGGGCCGACGGCGTCATCCGGACGATGCGGGCACGCAGCTCCTGGGGCGGCCGGGAGAAGACACGCTGAAGATGGGCTTCGCGCTCGTCAACAGCACCCGAAGCGATATCAGCGATCATCGCCATCAACGTGAGGTCCGCCGGCTTTCCAACGTGCCTCACCCGGCCGTCGACCCCGGGAAGCCCAAGACCCGACGCAAGCAACGCGACAACGCGCGACCGACGCATACCAGGTCATTGCGCAGCCTTCTCGGCCCGGTCAGGTGGCTTACAACAGGACACAATCCCCCGACTGCCGCGCTGCGGCGGCCTCGCTCAACGACGCCACAGGGATGTTGCGCCGCAACGATGTAGGTCCGGTATATTATGTTCCGGAAGTCTCGAGAATGTGGAGTCAAAATGTCGGTTGCGAACGACCTGGGCACGGTCCGCAGCAGCAAGCGGAAGCAGCTTCCCGACGAGGTGGCGAGCTACGTCCGCGAGCAGATCATGTCCGGCCGCTTCAAACCGGGCGACTTCCTCCGCATGGAGCCCATCGCCGAAGCAGTCGGTGTCAGCAACACACCTGTCCGCGAGGGGTTGCTGACCCTGCACAACGAGGGTTTCGTCCAGCTCGTGCCCCGCCGAGGCTTCGTCGTCGCGCCGTTCACCAGGCAGGACGTGCGCGATCTCTTCTGGGCACAGGCCAAGCTGGCGGGTGAGCTCGCGGCCCGCGCCGCCAAGAACATCACCCAAGCGCAGCTGAGCATACTCGAATCGATCATGGAACAGCTCGAGAAAGCCGTCGAGGTCGGCGACAAGAACCTCATCGCTGACCTCGGGCACGCCTTCCACCGCGAGATCAACCTCGCCGCGGATTCGAACCGCCTGGCTCTTCTGCTCGCAGGGGTCGTCAGGCACATGCCGAACCGCTTCTACGCCTCGCTCGAGTCCCGAGTGAGCTCGACCAGGGAGCAGCACCCGCTGATCGTCGACGCCCTGCGGAAGCGAAGTACCCGGAAGGCCCGGGCGCTGATGGAAGAGCACATCACTGAGAGCGCGGACTACGTCATCGAGATGCTCGAGCAGAGCGGGTTCTGGGACGACGAAGCGACAGAACCCTAATCTAGATCATCGAACGGACCACCGAGTCCAAGGTGTAGCGCCCCGAGATCGCCGTCTCGGGGCGCCTTGACCCAGCCGGGTTAAATCGCGTTCCGGATTCGCCGCGAGGCGCGGGTCCAGGCACTCGACAACCTCATGCACGTCCGCCAGCCACGACGAAGGACCCGCTGTCTCTAGTGGGTGTGGGTGTCGCGGGTGGGTTCGGTGGTGTCGGTGTGCTGAGCGGCCCAGGAGGCGAGGATGCGCAGGCGGTCGTGGGTGGGGGTGTCCGGCTCGGCGGTCCAGGTGACCAGGTGTTGGTCGGGGTCGTTGGTGCAGGTCAGCGTGTCCCAGTCGAGGGTGAGTTCGCCGACGACGGGGTGGTGCAGGGTTTTGGTGCCGATGCGCTGGTTGGCCACGTGGTGCTCGGCCCACCACTGGCGGAAATCGGTATCGCGTACCGAGAGCTCGCCGACCAGTTCGGTCAGGTGCTGGTCGTCGGGGTAGCGGGCGGCTTCGTGGCGCAGCAGGGCCACGCTGGTGCGGGCCACCGATTCCCAGTCGGCGTAGAGGGTGCGCATGTGCGGCTCGGTAAACAGCAGCCGCACGTAGTTGCGGTGCTTGGCCGGCAGCTGGGCGAAGTCGGTGACCAGGGCCGCGGCCAGGGGGTTCCAGGCCAGCACGTCCATGCGCCGTCCCAGTACGAACGCCGGGGTGAACCGCAGGTCGTCGAGCACCCGCTGCAGGGACGAGCGCACCGTCTGGCGCGTGCGGCGGCGAGGCCGTGTGGCGTCCTTGCCGGCCAGTTCGGACAGGTACTCGCGCTGCCCGTCATCCAGCTGCAGCACCCGGGCCAGAGCGCTGAGCACCGGCGCCGAGGCGGCGATGCGGCCCTGCTCCAGCCGCGTGTAGTAGTCGGTGCTGATCGCCGCCAGCTGAGCGACCTCCTCACGCCGGAGTCCCGGCACCCGCCGGTGACTGCCGGTCTCGGGCAGCCCCACCTGCTGCGGGCTCAGCTCAGCACGTCGTGCTTTGAGGAAATCACCCAGCTCACTGCGGTGCGCCCTGCTGCTCATGACACCCATCCTTGTCTCGTGTGGCCTCCGCCGCACCCCGCCAAGGCACTTCGGGGCGGGGTGCGGCGGATCGGTTTCAGAGGTGCTTGCGGAAGAACGGGACCAGGTGCTCCAGCGCCTCGCCCGTAGCCTTGGGCTGGTCGTAGAGCTCGTAGTGCGAGGCACCCTCGACGACCACCAGTTCCTTGTCCTTCGAGGCCGCACGCCCGTAGATCTCGAACCCGGCCCGGTAGGCACCGAAACCGCCCGGCCGGTCACCGACCACCACGCACATCGGCTGGGTCAGCAGCACCTCGGCCCGATCGAAGGCATCCCAGCCCGCCAGCGCCGCCTGCCGGGAGAACAGGAAACTCGTCGCACCGTTGTCCGCGCGGCCTCGATCGGTCTTGTAGTACTCGGTGGCCTCACGCACGTCGATGTCGCTCACCCCCGCCTCCTCGGCGGCCTGCGGCGACGGCGGCAGCAGGTCGTTGACCACCGCGTCCTGCCCACGAGCCTCGGCAGTGCGCTGCGCGGCGATCGCCTCCAGCGCACTGATCGGGTCGTAGTTGACGAAACCCTCGCGCATCATCCGCCCGACGTTGGCCGCAGTCACCGTGCCCAGCGCCTTGATCCGCCGCTCGGTCATCGTCGCGTTGATCGCATACCCGCCACCACCGCAGATGCCCAGCACACCGATCCGGTTCTCATCGACGTACGGCTGGATCACCAGGTAGTCGATCACGTAGCTGAAGTCCTGCACCCGAAACGCCGGGTCCTCGGTGAATCGAGGCTGACCGCCGCTGTCCCCCTGAAAACTCGCGTCGAAGGCGACCGCGACGAAACCCTGCTCGGCCAACGCGGTGGCGTAGACGTTGCCGGAAGTCTGCTCCTTGCAGCTGCCGGTCGGGTGCGCGCTGATCACCGTCGCGTAGGTCTGACTGCGGTCGAACTCCGGCGGGAAATAGATGTCCGCCGCCAGATCCCACGCCAACGCCTTGATGTTCACACGCTCGACATTGCCGGAAGGCATGCTCTTCACTCCTCACAACAGTCGCCGCGACCCCATTTGCCAGGCCTATCACCAGCGACTTCGTTCCCGATGGCTCCCAGTATTGGCACGTACGCGCCGGCGTGGCAGGGACAATTTCTTCCCAGGAAGCACCCGTCCCAGGACAGTCACCGCCTCGTGACCGACAAGTCTGCGTCCCTAGATCGGTGGAAGGCAGCACACCCGACGGCTTGAACCTGCGGCAGCGCGACGAGATCGCGGTTGTCCAGATTCTTGGACACTCCAGCTCCCATGCGCTCCCTACCGTTTTCAACGCGCAAGAAACCGACTTCAGCGTTGAGCCGCGTGGCTCAGGAGATCGAAAGGGTTCGGCGTATGGATGGAAATGTGCTCCACCGCTCGCGACGTACGGCGATATGCGTGTCGACAGCACTCGCGTTGATGACAACCGGAGGACTGGCCCCCGCAACGGAAAGCCTGGCCTCCTCACCCCGGGAACACGTCCCGCCGACGCGGTACCTCCTCGTCGGCGGCATGGGTTCGGCGAACGTCGGCGTGCTCGCCGTCGATCGTGAGGGCACGACGTCGAACGTGCCCGGATCGCCGTTCCTCACCGGTACCGGGCTGTCGTTGGTGATCACACCCGATGCGCGGGCGGTGTACGTCGCCAGCATGGCCGGGGCGATCACCGGTTACCACATCGGCAGCGACGGCGCCCTCACCCCGATCGACGGTGCCCAGATCGTCGTCGGCTCACCTGTGGCCGGCCTGGCGATGGCTCCGGACGGGGCACACATGTTCGCCACGATCGGCGGTGAAGTCCGCTCGTTCTCGATCGCGTCATCGGGTGCTCTGACGCCCGCCGGTGCCACGCAGGCCCCCGGGCAGAGCACGCTGAGCCTCCCCGCGATCACACCGGACGGAAGACATCTGTTCGTATCCGACTTCCTGAACGACGTCGTGACGTCTTTCGCGATCGCGTCCGATGCCGGCCTCGTCCAGGTCGGCCAGCCTGTTCCCACGGGCTCCCGACCGGCACTGCCCGGCATCACACCCGACGGCCGCTTCCTGTACGTGAGCAACGAAGGCACCGGCGATCTGTCGGGGTACGCAATCGCTCGGGACGGCACGCTGACTCCGACGCCGGGCGGCCGCTACCCCACCGGCGGGACACCGCACGGCACCGCCATCACCCCCGACGGACGCCGCCTCTACGTACCCGACGCGTCTCCGGACGGCAACATCCACGGATTCCAGATCGGCGACGACGGCGCACTGACTCCCCTCGCCGGCTCGCCTCACCCAGGCCCCGGCGGAGGCGCCATTCCCGGGCGAATCGTGCTCAGCCCTGACGCCCGTCGAGCGTTCGTCATCGAAGCCCTCACACCTAACGTGACCTCGAAGGTGCACAGCTACGCGATCGCACCCGACGGAACTCCTACCCCCACCGGGCAACCTCCCGCAAACTCGGGCGTGCTGTTCTCCGACGGACCATCCAGCGAGATCACTCCCAACCAGGGGCCGGCGGCGGCACTGCGCATCGTCGGTGCGGAGGGCCCGACGCACGCCTTCTCCGCCGCGGGCGCAACCGACTCCGACGGCACGATTACCCGTTACGACTGGGACTTCGGCGACGGAACCTCTGCCACCACGACGACACCCGAAATCACGCACACCTTCGACCAGCCCGGGATGCGGACCGTCACCGTGACGGTCACCGATGACGAAGGCTGCTCGCTCAAGCTGATCCACACCGGCCAGGTCACCACCTGCAACGGCGGACCGCTCGCTCGCGCAACGCAGGAGATCAGCGTTCCGTGACGCGTTGCCGTTCCAGGATGACGCGGTTGGCCGCCACACCCGTAGCGGCCAACCGGCCTGCTCGACCGGCTCACGCTCCCTCGACTGAACCTGCAACCATCCGGCCAGCGATGACGGGCACAAGCTCATCACGCAAACCGAGGCAAGATGAACGGCGCCGCAATTACCACCGCGAATGGTTGCGAGCAGTCAAGATCGACGTAATGGTGACCAGGCAGACCTGTTCGCTGTCGAGGAAGTAGGCGACACCGCCTCCAGCGGAAACCGGACACGAACAGCGGGCCCGCACGCCAGCTTCGACGCACCGGGCCCGCTGTTCGGCGGTTCGTCTCACTCGTACCGGATGATGCCGCGGATGTTCTTCCCGTCGTGCATGTCCTGATAACCCTGGTTCACCTCGTCAAGGGTGTAGCTGCGAGTGACCAGCTCATCCAGTTTCAGCAGACCGTCGCGGTAGAGGTTCAGCAACCGCTTGATGTCCCAGTTGCCATTCGTGGCGCCGAAGAGCGAGCCCTGCAAGCGCTTCTGGTGCAGAGTCAGTTCGAACATCGAGATCGGCGCACCGATTTCTGCCTGGTTGCCCACCGAGGTCACCACGCAGGTACCGGCCTTGCGAATCGAGGCGAGCCCCTGGGCCACGTACGCGGGCTGGGCGACCCCGACGGTGATGATCGTCGAGTCAGCGCCCTGACCGTTGGTGAACTGCTTGGCTAGCTCCGTTGCTTCTTCCATCGACGCGACTGCGTGCGTCGCACCGAACACGCCAGCACTCTGCCGCTTGAACTCCACCGGGTCCACAGCAATGATGTTCTCCGCACCGGCGTGCTTGGCGCCCTGGATGGCGTTCACACCGATGCCGCCGATGCCCATCACGATAATCGTGTCGCCCGCCTGGACCTGCGCGGAGTTGACCGCCGAACCCCAGCCCGTGCTCACCCCGCAGCCGACCAGGCAGGCCTTGTCCAACGGGATGTCGTCGTCGATCTTCACCACAGACCCCAAGGACACCGTCGTCGTCTCCACGAAGGTGGAGAGGCCGCACATCTGCCCGACCTGAGTTCCGTCCTCGGTGCGCAGGCGGAACGTGCCGTCGGTGAAGCGAGGCCCAGCCAGGATGCCTGCGGCCAGATCGCACAGGCTCTGCATGCCTGTGGCACACCAGCGGCAATGCCCGCACGCCGGAATCGCAGTCAGGACGACGTGGTCGCCCTCCTCGATTCCCTTGCTGTTCGGGAAGGCCTTCGTGACGACGCCAGCGCCCTCGTGGCCGAGGGCGAAGGGGAACATGCCGACCGGGATGTCTCCCTTAACGTGGTGGTCGTCGGAGTGGCAGAGACCGGAGGCGACGAGCTTGACCTGGACCTCGTCCGGACGGGGATCCTCAACTTCCAGGTCCACGACCTCCAGCTTGCCCGGCGCCTGCCGAATGATGGCTCCACGGGTGCGCATCGGAAGATCTCCTTTGATCAGCGAACGTGCAACCCCGTGAAGATAATATATTATACTACAGCGTGCTAGGGGATGCTCAACGCGTGCCACCTCGCCTAGCCGAGACGCTGCGCATCGATCTCTCACCGCCAGGCCTACGAAAAAGGTCGCTCCATATCGGACAAATTCAACGTGCGCCAGGTCGGCAGGTGTCGCCCGCAAAAAACGCGCATGAAGAAATAGCAGGAGGAGACGCTGTGGTTGAAGCAGACGGCGGCCGTACCCGCGTGGAGTTCCGCGGGCTGGACGGCATCGAGCTCGCAGCCGACCGGTGGGATCCGAACCCGGGAAGCCCACTCGGAACGGTGCTGCTGCTCCACGGCGGCGGCCAGACGCGACACTCGTGGGCGCGCACGGCACAGGTCCTCGCCGATAGGGGATGGACCGCGATCGCGGTGGACGCCCGAGGGCACGGTGACAGCGACCGTTCCCCGGACGGCGCCTACACGCTCGACCACTTCGTCGGAGACATCCACCGCATCGCGCGGGCCTGCGATCAGCCGCCTGTGCTGATCGGCGCATCGCTGGGGGGACGTGCCTCGCTTGCCCTCGCGGGCGATCATCCGGACTCGATTTCGGGTCTCGTGCTGGTCGACATCGCGGCCCGAACCGAAGAATCGGGACGCTCGATGGTCCGGGACTTCATGGCCAGCGCTCCCAACGGGTTCGCCTCTCTGGAAGATGTCGCCGAGGCGGTGAACGCATACAACCCCCGTCGCTCGCGACCGCGCAACCTCGAGGGTCTCAAGAAGAACGTCCGCTTGCACACCGACGGACGCTGGTACTGGCACTGGGATCCGGAATTCCTGCGATACGCGGAGACCGATCTCGACGACGCCACGGGCAGGCTGAACGCGGCCGCGCGCAACGTCACCGCGCCGACCCTGCTCGTGCGGGGCAACAGGTCCAACATCGTGACACCGGAAGCCGTGGCGGAGCTGCTGGAACTCATCCCAAACGCACGGGCTGTCGAAGTCGCCGCCGGACACATGATCGCCGGCGACGACAACGACATCTTCGCCACGCACCTCTTCGATTTCCTCGCCACCGAGGTCCTCGACGGGCATGCGACATGCGGCCGCGAGACGAAGCGGTAGCTCTGGGTCCTGACAGCGGAGCCGCGACCAGCGGGGACGAGTGGCGACTCCGCTCGTCCCCGCTCAACGGCTTCAGGTCCGTCGCTCGAGGCTCGGCGCTCGATCAGAGCGGCCACTGCACGTGCTTCACCTCGAAGAACTCGCGGAATCCCTCCTCGCCGCTTTCTCGCCCGATACCGCTGTGGCCGGGCCCGCCCCACGGGGCGTCATCCCGTCTACCGCCGCCACCGTTGATCGTGACGGTGCCGGAACGAATGCGGCGCGCGACGGCGATCGCCTCCGCTGTAGGCCCCCACACATTGGCGTTGAGCCCGTACTTGGAATCGTTGGCGATCCGGATCGCATCATCGACCTCGCGGTACGGGAGAACCACGCCAACGGGGGCGAACAGCTCCTCCTGGGCGATCTCGTCGGTGTTGTCGACGTCGGTGAGCAAGGTGGGTTCGAGGAAGAAGCCCTCGTCGAGGCCGGCCGGGCGTCCGCCACCGGTCGCCACATTCGCGCCCTGCTCGACGGCGCGCGCCAGATACCCCGAAACGTTGCGGTGATGCTCACCGGTGATCAGCGGCCCCACCATAGTGTGCGGATTGTGCGGATCACCGACGACGAGGCCACTCATGAACGAAGCGGCCTTTTCGACGAACTCGTCGAAATCCGCCTCGGGTACTAGCGTCCGCGTGGTCGCCCCGCAGGCCTGTCCGGCGTTGCGACAGAAGCGCAGCACCGATGGCTTGATGGTGGCCTCCACGTTCGTCCCGGGCAGCAGGATGTTCGGAGACTTGCCGCCGAGCTCGAGGACGACCTTCTTCAGCGACGGCGCGGCAAGTGTCAGGATCTTGCTGCCGACGGTGGCTGAGCCGGTGAAGCTCACCATGTCCACTTCGGCCGCGCCGACCACCTGTTCGGTGACGGCCGGCGGCCCGAACACCAGGTTGACCGCACCCGGCGGGAACCCGGCCTCCTCCACGAGCTTCACGAAGGCGGTCGTGCACAACACGGCCTTCGGTGACGGCACCAGGACTGCCGGGCAGCCGGCAGCGAACGCCGGCCCCAACTTCCACGCGGCCAGCACGAGCGGCACGTTGTAGGCGGTGATCGCCGCGACCACACCAGCTGGCTCGCGCAGCAGCATGCTGCTCGACGTGATGGGGTCGTAGTGCAACGGCAAGTGCTGTTCCCACCCGTCCCTAGGGCCACGCCGCGCCGTTTCCGCGTACCACCGCAGGACCTTGATCGGCCCATCCACGTGGAGCTCCGCACCGCTGAGCGGCGAACCCACCTCGATGGCCGTGAGGCGCACGAGTTCTTCCCGATCGCGTTCCATCAGGTCCGCGAGCCGGTGCAACAAGTCGCTGCGCTCGCGCGCGCCGAGCCGGCTCCACTCGCCGCCGTCGAACGCGCGTCGCGCCGCTGCAGTGGCAGCGGCGACCTGTGCCGGGCTGGCAGACGGCGAGACCGCGATCTCCCTCTCGGTCGACGGGTCGACGGAGCGGATCTCCGCACCCTCCCCCGTTTGCCACTTGCCATCGATGTAGCACGCGGCCTCTGTCGCCGCCGCAATCGCAGCCATGTTCGCTCCTTTCAAGCGAAACGGATGGAATCCGAGTCAGATCAGCAAGGGACGAACTCGCAAGGAGCCGTCCTGAACGGAGTGGAGGTGCCGAACATCGGCTACACCATCAATGCGCACGGCCTTCGGGTGCTGCAGCGCCTACCGACGCGGCCGAACGCCGCGATCTCGCGATGAGGGCACCACCGAACGACCCAAAGTAAAATATTTCATGCGTAATCTCCGGTCAATGCCCAGCGACGCCGGACACCGCGCCCAGCAGACGTTGCCCATCCGACCCGTTCGGGCCGGGGGTTGACCGCATCAGTGCAGGCACGAGTGGTTCGTCGACACGGATGAGTGGTTGTCCCCAGTCGCAGGAGCTGCATATTATGGATAATCTCCTGCGGGCTCAGTGCCGTGCCCAGCGCGAGCTCGCCGATTCCGCACGTCGGGGATGTCGAGGTGGATGATGGAGCTCGAACAGACCGTCTCGCTGCCCCGTGGCGGGGCGGCCGACGGCCCGTTGCTCGGTCGCGAGCCTGGCATGGCTGCAGCATCGGCCCGGGCATTCCACGAGCTCTGCTCCGACGTGAAGGCTGCACTAGACATCGACATCCCTCAGCCCGATGCCAGCACGCTGCCGGTGCGTGCGGTGCAGTCAGTACTGGCACGGCTCTGGAGCGCCGTACTCGGCGAGACGCTGCACTGCGCTCAAGAAAGCACGACGTCACCGGCGCGGCAGCTGGAACTGCTCGAACTCCTGGGACGGATCCGGGGCATTGAATCCGAGGTCGCCGAGGCCCGGATCCGCCGGGGACGGACTGACCTGCGTCTAGTCGCGGACGCGTTGGCCTCGGTCCGCGAGGCGCGAACCGTCCATGACTTCCTGAGCCGGGTCCCCGAAGCGGGCTGCCGGCTCGGCTTCGATCGGGTCCTGGTATCCCAGATCGAGAACTCGGTCTGGAAGCTGCACACGATGTGCGTCGTCCGCGAGCCGCGGTGGGCCGACGAGATCGTAGCGGCTGGGAAGGCTAGACCACCACAGCTTGACGGCGGGATCATCGAGGCCGACGTCGCCGACCGCGCCAAGCCGTGCCTGATCTTCGACGCGCAGAACAGCCACCGGGTCGACCGGAATCTGATCCAGGTCACCAGGTCCGCGTCCTACGGCATCGCACCGCTCACCGTGCACGGCAAGGTCGTCGGCCTCCTCCATGGCGACTGCTACCACCAGCGCCGCGACGTCGACGAGACCGACTTGACGCTGCTGTCGCTGATGGCCGAAGGGCTCAGCCACTCGCTTGGACGACTCAGCATGGTTGAGGGACTGAACGCACTCCGTGAGAACGTCGACCAGCTCGCGACTCGACCACCGATGTTCCCCGCGGAGGCGGCACCGGCTGTGCCGCTCGGAGAAATTCCACCGCTGACAGCCCGCGAGGTCGAAGTCATGGAGCTGCTGGCCGCGGGCCACTCCAACAGGCACATCGCCCGGCGTCTGCTGGTCTCGGAGAGCACCGTGAAATCCCACGTCACCCACCTCCTGCGCAAGCTCGACGCCTCCAGTCGCGCCGAAGCGATCTCGCGCTGGCTACGTCGAGGCGCAGCGGCGCGCTGACCTCGGACGATCAGGATCCCTCAATCTCCCATGCCGCACGTTTCCCCGCGGTGCGCTGCTTCGCACTCACCCGAACCACTCGTGGCGATGCTTCCCGCCAGCTGATCCGCTGGCGTGCAATTCCTCGAGAAGTTCGACAGGCCGGGTGACCAACTGGTTGTGTGATACCTCCTCCTTCAACGAAACGTCCTGTGATGCGCATGGCGACGGCAGAGGTTGACGGCGTAGCGCGAACCTGTCCGAAGGTCGGACGAGATCTCGGACCTTTTGAGGACGCCTCTCCCGGATCGCCCTCACAGAATGACGTGCAACACACCACCACCGATCGGCGCGTTCGGCCCCGGTGGCGGCATCCACACCGGGCTCGTCGCCCCTGCGGCGACCCCTGCAATCCCAAACCCGCTCCTGACGCAGTCGCGTCAGCAGCGCACAACATGATGACCGCGGAGGCGTGAGGTGACTGAGCAACGAGGCTCCGTCGACTGGATGGTCGGCATCGACGTCGGCGGAACGTTCACCGACATCATCGGGCTCAACCGGGCGACCGGCGAGATCCGCGACGGCAAGGTGCTGTCAACCAAAGAGCAGGAAGTAGGTGTACTGCAGGCACTTTCCGCGATCGACGTGACCGTCCCGGAAGTTGCGGAGATCGTGCACGGACACACCGTCGGCATCAACGCGCTGCTCAGCCGCGCCGGTGCGAAGACCGGGTTGCTCGCCACCCAGGGTCACCGAGACCTGCTCGACGTGGGCCGGATGCACCGCGAGTTCGGCAACCGCTTCTACGACCCCACCTGGCTGCGCCCGCACCAGGAGCGCCCGGTCATTCAGCGGCAGAACCGCATCGGCATCCCGGAACGGGTCCTCTACGACGGCTCGGTGCGACTGGATCTGTCCGAAGACGCGGTTCGGGCGGCTGGCAAGGATCTCGCCAGCCGGGGCGTCGAGTCCGTGGGAGTCTGCTTCATGAACTCCTACCGCAACGCCGACCACGAACGGCGGGCGGTCGAGATTCTCGCCGAGGAGCTCCCCGACGCCTACATCCAGACCTCGCAGCTCTACCCGGTCTCCAAGGAGCACGAGCGGACGACGACGGTCGCACTCGACGCCTACGTGGGACCAGCAGTGGTCGGTTACCTGCAGCGGCTCTCGGCGGCCCTGACCGCGCAGGGCTTCGGCGGCACCCTGTGGATCATGATGATGAACGGCGGTGTAGCGACCTACGAGGCCGCTGGAAAAGCGCCGGTCTTCCAGCTCGTTTCGGGCCCGGTCGGTGGCGTCACCGGCACCATCCAGCTGGCGCGCGAGTCGGGTCGCACCGACCTGCTGACCATGGACGTGGGAGGCACCAGCACGGACGTTGCGGCTATCGTCGGATCCCAAACCCCGCTGACGGACTTGTGGACCCTCGAAACGGGTCTGACACTCACGCTGCCGCTGGTCGACGTGGAAAGCGTCGGTTCGGGCGCCGGAAGCATCATCGCGCCGAACACCCTGGGCCAGATCTCCGTCGGGCCGCGCTCCGCCGGGTCCAACCCCGGCCCCGTCTGCTACGGACGAGGCGGCACGGAGCCGACCCTGACCGATGCCTGCCTGGTTCTCGGCATCCTGCAGCCCGATCTGTTCGCCAACGGCAAGATCCGCCCCGACGTCGACGCCGCGCGCGCCGCACTCGCTGCAGCGGGCAAGCGGTGGCACATGTCCGCCGACGAACTCGCTGCGGCCGCCTATCAGGTCGCCTGCGAAGACATCGCCGCCAAGATCCGCACGATCTCCGTCTACCGCGGACTCGACGTCCGCGAGTTCGGACTTCTGCCCTTCGGCTCGGCAGGGCCGATGCTGGCGGACCGGGTCGGCCAGATCCTCGGCCTCGACAGCGTCGTGGTACCCGGCACTCCCGGACAGTTCTCGGCACTGGGACTGCTCCAGAGCGACCTGCGCGCGACGAGCGCGCACTCGCTGATGATCCCTCTCCTGCCGGACAACGCCGACGAGATCGAGGCGGGTTTCGCCACCCTGGAGCGCAAGCTCACCGACGACCTGAAGTCGCAGGGCGTCGACATCGAGGGGTTGACGTTCGACCGCGCGGTGTTCGCGATGTACCGGGGGCAAACCTGGGACAACCGCCTACCCATTCCGAGCGGCCGAATCACCGCGGAATCCGTCAGCGAGACCATCTCTGATTTTCACGCCTTCTACCAGGATTCCTACGGGTTCTCCGCGCACGAGATCCCCGTGGTGATCTCCACCGTCGAAGTCACGGCCGTTATTCCGCGCCCCCACAAGGTTACCGCCGGGGAACCGGAACCAGGTGAGTCTCTGCTCGGCTACCGGCAGGTTCGCGTGCCGGGATCAGGAGAAAGCCTCAGCGTCCCGGTGTACGTCCGCGAACGGCTCAACGACGACGAAACCGTAATCGGTCCAGCCCTGGTCGCGGAGAAGTTCGCCACGACCTTGGTGCTGCCCGGCCGACGCGCCCACGTGGACGAACACGGCCTGTTGATCATCGAGAGCGACCGCTGAGGAGCTACCACCATGACCATCCAAGCTGAAAACACCGCCGCTCCAGCAGAGTTCGAGCTCGACATTCTCCGCTACGGCCTGATCGAGGTCGCCCGTGAGATGAACGATGCGCTGATGCGCAGTGCGTTCTCGCCGGTGTGCCGCGACATCCTCGACTGCACGACCGCGATCCACGTCCGCAGCGGCGACGGCTGGGAAACCGTGGCTCAGTGGGAGGGCTGCATGCAGCACGCCTTCACCTCCCCGCACATCGTCAACTTCGCCATGGACGATATCGACGTCGATTCGATGCAACCCGGCGACGTCATCTTCGTCAACGATCCCTGGCGCGGCACGATCCACCAGTCCGACGTCAACCTGCTCCGCCCCGTCTTCGTAGACGGCCGCGTCGAGTTCATCCTGCACTCGACCTCGCACCTGGTCGACCTCGGCGGCCCGATTCCCGGCGGGTTCGCCAACGGCACGCAAACGGCCTTCGAGGAGCAGCTCAAGCTCCCGCCGACGTTGCTGTACGCCAACGACGTCCCGGTCCGGCCGCTGTTCAACTTCCTGCTGGAGAACAACCGGGTCCCGCAGCTGGTCCTCGGCGACCTCCGAGCGCTCTACGGCTGCCTGGTGGTGGGTGAGCGCCAGCTGCAGGCTCTCATCGCCCGCGGCGGCCTCGAGAAGGTCAAAGCCGCCGGGCAGTATGCGATCGAGGCCACCGAGCAGAGCATGCGCCGCGGCATCGCCGCCGTCCCCGACGGTGACTACACGGTCGAGGACTTCCTCGACGACGACGGCGTCACCGACGAACCGATCCCCGTGCGGGTCACCGTGAAGGTCCGGGGCGACAGCATGGAGATCGACTTCTCCGGCTCGGGTCGCCAACCGCTCGGCAACTGCGGTACGGCCTGGTGCGAGGCTGTGCGGTGCATCGAAGCGGTGAAGATGATGGTCGACCCGAGCACCCCGGTCAACAGCGGCACGCTGCGCCCGATCGAAACCATCCTCCCCCAAGGCAGCGTCGTGTGCGTGCTGCCGCCGTCCAGCTGCTCCAACCACGCCGACATCGGCCCGCGGTGCATCAACGCCGTCGCCAGCGCCCTGAGCGAAGCTGTCGGGGACCGGTCGATCGCCTGCGACACGGGTACAGCGCTGGTCATCAGCCTCGGTGGCGTCGACACACGGCCCGGCCACGAGGGCATGCCGTGGGGCGCGTTCGCACTCACCGGCGGCGGTTGGGGCGGCACGTGGAAGGAAGACGGCGTCTCCTTCTGCGTGACGCCCATCGGCAACTGCCGCACCTCAGTGCAGGAGCACGTGGAAATCGAAAGCCCGCTAATCATCGCCCAGCACGAGATGGTCCTGGACACCGCCGGTGCCGGCCAGTACCGGGGCGGCCTGGGATCCGTCTACACGTTGACCGCCCAGTCGGACACGATGGTCACCGTCACCTGCGACCGCGTGCGCACCGGTGCGCCGGGGGCTGCCGGAGCGGGTGCGGGCGCGCCGGCATTCGGCTGGTACATCCCCGACTTCAACCTGGACAAGCACTCTGACCCGCTCGACCTGCGCGGGCTCGAACCCCTGTTCGGCATGTTCGACGACGACGGCTGGCCTGACCCCAACGACGGCTCGTTCTGCAACGGAGCGCGCTACAACACCGGCAAGATCTCCGGAATCGTCCTCAAGGCCGGGGACGCGTTCCGGTTCATCATCGGCGGAGGCGGCGGGTGGGGCGATCCGCTGCTGCGCGACCTCGACCACCTGGAAGAGGACGTGCGCAACGGGCTCTACAGCGAGGAGTTCGCGTCCCGTGCGTTCGGCGCCGTGCTGACCGATGGACGCATTGATCGTGATGCGACGGCCGAGCGTCGCGCGGAGCTCACCACACTCCGCGAGCAGGGACGCTGGTCGGTGCCCATCGCCGCCCCGCTGAACTGGACCCGCTGAGAAGGAGAAACCCGATGTCACTCGACCGACTCCTCTTCCCCCGTCCGGAGACCCCGCGGGTCTCCGTCGAACGAACGCCGGTGGAGGCCACCTGCCCGTCCTGCGACGGAACGAACGTCGCCCGCTACCCGGTGGCGAACTACCAGGGCCCGCGGATGGTCGTGAAGTGCCAGGACTGCTTCACCCACCTCGCGGTGACTCGCCCTGAGCCCGAGGACCACTGGCCGGCATGGCGCTCCCCCACCCGCGATTGGGCCCCGTCCCGACTCGGTTGACCCCTACCGAGTCGGGAGTGCGAAGGCCCATCCAAACCCCAGCGCGTGCCCGAAGGCGCTTCGGCCGAACTGCTCAACACCAACAACACCGGACAGACACAACGCCGAGCTTCCAACCAGGCTGGGAACTGTCCACTGCTGAGACCAGTCATCCACGCTTGATTGCTTCAGCAGCCCCAATACTGCACAGAGAAAGAAGAGTGAGATGTCAAGATTGCTGGAGGGCAAAGTTGTTCTCGTCACCGGCGCCGGAGGCGGGATCGGACGTGCGACATGCCTGCTAGCAGCCAAGGAAGGCGCGCTGGTCGCGGCGACCGACGTGTCCGCGGAAGCAGTGGACAAGACGGCGCAGTTAGTGCGCGATGCGGGCAGGGAAGCCTTCGCAGCGCCAGCGGACCTCACTGACAGGGCTGCCGTCGATGCGATGTTCGCCGCCGTCGTCGACAACTTCGGACGCCTCGACGGCGCGTTCAACAACGCGGGCGTCAGCGGAGGACAGATCGGGCAGGGCGGCAAACTCGTCGCCGACTGGGACGAAGAAGCGTTCGACCAGATCCTTGCGGTCAACCTCAAAGGGGTCTGGCGATGCATGCGCGCCGAGCTCAAGCAGATGGTCGCGCAGGGCGGCGGTGCGATCGTGAACACCGCGTCGCTCGCTGGACTCTCCGGCTTCAAGACCACCGCGGGCTACGCAGCCTCCAAGCACGGCGTCATCGGGCTGACGAAGACGGCGGCGATCGAGTACGCGCCGACCGTGCGCGTCAACGCGGTGTGTCCCGGCTACACCGACACCGACCTGATGAAGGACGCGATGAGCAGGAGCGGGGCGACCATCATGTCGCGCATTCCCTCCGGGTCGCTCGGCCAGCCCGAGGACATCGCCGAGATGGTGTGCTGGCTGCTCTCCGATCGCTCGTCCTACGCCACTGGCAGCCCGTTCGTCGTCGACGGCGGCTACATGGCAGGTTGACCAGGCCAGTCGCACACCGCCAGGTCTGCGACCGACTGAATGGGCTCGCGGGGCATCGGCCGAATCACCGATGCCCCGCCGCCTTCACCAACTCCAGGTTGCCCGGATGCGCACCGACTGAAGGACGCACCCGCCCCTGCTCACCCGCTCCTCACACCAACGAAAGTGGCACATTACACACAATATATAGTAATGTTCTCCCATGGCAGGGTCGCTGATCGGAACCGAAGTGCGCCGGGTCGAAGATCCGGAACTCCTGCGTGGGCGCGGCACTTTCGTCGACAACCTCAAGATCGACGGCGTGCTCCACGCCGCGTTCGTGCGCTCCCCGTTCGCGCACGCCTCGATAGAACGGATCGACACGACCGAGGCCGCGGCAGCTCCTGGCGTGGTCGCGTTGTTCACAGGACAGGACCTGGACCTGCCCACGCTGAAGCCCTACATCGAGCTCGACCCGCGATGCGCGCGTCTTCCCCTCGCCACGACCAGGGTGCGCTTCATGGGCGAGCCGGTCGCCGTGATCGTGGCCGAATCAGCATCGGCCGCCGCTGATGCGATGGAACTGGTCGACGTCGAATACGACCCCCTGCCGGTCACGGTCGACCCCGAGGCCGCGCTCGACCCCGACGCCGAACTCCAGTTCCCCGAACTCGGCTCGAACATCGCGGGCGGCAACCGGGACGACGAGGACGTCCTGGCCGGGGCCGACGTCGTCGTCCGCGCCCGGCTCGAGAACCAGCGGCTCGCGGTCGTGCCGATGGAGGGCAACGCGATCGCGGTAGTACCGGGTGGCGACCACTCGGCCACCATCCACGTCTCCACCCAGATGCCACACGGCCTCCAAGCCGCCGTGTCCCAGATGTTCGGCTGGGATCTCGAGCAGGTCCGGATCGTCGCCCCGCACGTCGGCGGGGGCTTCGGCGGCAAGGTGGAACTGCGTGCAGAGCACGCGGTGGTGATCGAAGCGGCCCGACGACTGAAACGGCCGGTGAAGTGGACGGAGACACGCTCCGAGAACATGCAGGCAGCACCGCACGGCCGGGCTCAGGTGCAGTACGCCGAACTCGGACTGAACCGCGACGGCGCGATCGTCGGGCTCCGGTGCCGGGTGATCGGCGACGCGGGGGCGTACGCGGGCTTCGGCGGCGCCCTCGCGCTCGGGCCGACGCGCATCATGGCGCAGGGCGTGTACGACATCCCCAAACTCAGCTTCGCCGGGATCGCCGCGCTGACCAACACCACACCCGTCGGTGCGTTCCGCGGAGCAGGCCGTCCGGAAGCTACCGCGATGCTGGAGCGGTTGATGGACCTGGCCGCCGCCGAGCTGGACATCGACCCGGTCGAACTTCGCCGGCGGAACTTCTTGCACCCTGAGCAGTTCCCGCACACCACCGCGACCGGGGCCAGCTACGACACCGGCGATTACGACCTGCCGCTGCGGAAAGCTCTGGAACTGGCCGGCTACGATGAGCTGCGCGCCGAGCAGGCACGACGGATCGAGGCGGGCGAGACCGCATTGCTCGGAATCGGCACTGCCACGTACGTGGAGATCACCGGCGGCGGGGCCGCCGGTGAGTGGGGCTCGGTGGAGATCCGCCCCGACGGCGGTGCGACGATCAAGATCGGTACTTCCAGTCACGGCCAGGGACACGCGACGTCGTTCGCCATGATCGTCGCTGACCGTCTCGGCATCCCCATGGAGTCCGTCGAGTTCGTCCAATCCGATACGGCACAGGTGCCGCGAGGCGGCGGAACCGGTGGCTCGCGGTCATTGCAGCTCGGCGGCAACGCGGTAGGGCAGGCCGCGGAGCAGGTGCTGAACAGGGCGAAGGAGCTCGTCGCCGACCGGCTGGAGGCCGCGGTTGACGACATCGAGCTGACCGAAGACGGCCGGCTCGGCGTGGTCGGCGCGCCGACGACGGGCCTGAGCTGGGCCGAGATCGCCAATCAAGCCGCTGAGGATGGCAATCCCTTGGCAGCCGACACCGACTTCACCTCTGGTGGCGCGACGTTCCCGTTCGGAGCACACGTGTCCGTGGTCGAGGTCGACTCTGAAACGGGAGTCGTACGACCTTTGCGGCACATCGCCGTCGATGACTGCGGCCGCGTGCTCAACCCGCTGATCGTGCGCGGGCAGCAGCACGG
Organism: Saccharopolyspora ipomoeae; assembly: GCF_029952525.1. Classification (GTDB taxonomy): domain Bacteria; phylum Actinomycetota; class Actinomycetes; order Mycobacteriales; family Pseudonocardiaceae; genus Saccharopolyspora; species Saccharopolyspora ipomoeae. The sequence goes on along the minus strand of NZ_JASAOF010000021.1, from coordinate 16,614 downwards.
CGGCGTGGCCCAGGGCATCGCGCAGGCGTTGTGGGAGCAGGTCTCGTTCGACGAGGATGGCAACCTCATGACCGGCACCCTCGCTGACTACGCGATGCCGTCCGCAGCCGACCTACCACCACTCGAGGCGCACAACACCGAGACACCGACTCCGCGTAATCCACTCGGTGCCAAGGGCATTGGCGAGTCCGCAACCGTCGGATCGACACCTGCGGTGCAGAACGCCGTGGTGGACGCGCTCAAGCACCTCGGTGTCCGGCACATCGACCTGCCCGCTTCCCCGCAGCGGGTGTGGCGTGCGATCCAGGACGCCAGCTCCGGTGACCCCACGTCACCGTGGCAGGAACCACCCGCCGCCTTCGACGCGCTCCCCCTCCGCGAACCAGGCCCATCCCCCGACGCCGACGAAGCGGTCGCCTGAGCGTGACAATGAGATATCAGCCCTCGCTCGTGGCGCGGGCCAGCGCACACTTCAGACACACCGGACAGCTCCCGGGCCAGACTCCGCGAAGTCGAGCAACGTGAGAGACAGGACTGCCCGTACGCACCCAACCGACGGATGCAGGGCCTCGGGCGACGGCCGCCACGACGGTTCAGCGGTTCAAGGGGTACGTGGAACCCGGTCACGCAGTCAACGCTGACAGCACAGTACGCACCGCCTTCCGAGAGCGTGACCTGGGGAAACGAACAACCCGGATTGGCGGCGAACAAGCGCCAACAAGCTTGATCTCGGATATATTATATCGATAATGGTTTTGAGGAACACTTGCACGTCATGCAGGGAGGTCACCGTGGACCAGAAGGAGCAGCAGGTTGACCACAGGCGACCGCTCAACCTCCACACAGCGGACCTCGACCTCGCCCAAGATCACGTGACGAGAACCTTCGCCAACCACGAGCTGCACATTCAAGGGTCCCGAAGCCTCGACTTCCACCTCGACGTCGTCCCGTCGCCACGTCTGACGATCGGACGCATGACCTACGGCGCGGACGCGGTGCTCTACGGCCCCCCGATGCAGCTGTGCTACCACGTCAACCTGCCCGGGTCAGGCGTGAGCACGGTTGAGCAGAACGGCCGCAGCAGAACCTTCACAGCCGGAGAGGCCGGAGTCGCTTTCCTGCCACAGGCTCCCGTCATGGTGGCCTGGAGCGCGGACTCCTGGCAGTACCACCTCAAGCTCCCCAAGAACCTGCTGGAGACCCACGCCGCCAAACTCTCAGGGCACCCGGTGGCAAACGGAGTCGACTTCGATCTCACCTTCGACATCACCTCCAGCACCGGCCGGGCGCTCGTCGCCACGGCCGGCTTCCTCTACGCAGAGCTGGCGAGACCAGGAGGTCTCGGCACGCTCCCCGCCGCTTGCCAAGAGCTGGAGTCCGCCCTCATGACTCAGCTGCTCATGACGATCCCGAGCCAGCTGACCCCCGAGCTCGATCACAAGCCCGCGCACACCCCCCGCTCGAAGATCCGGGAGATCATCAACTACATCGACCGGAACCCCGACCAGCAGATCACCACCGCGGACCTCGCAGCGATGGCGGCTCTCAGCCCACGCACGCTCCAGGTGGGCTTCCGCGAAACGGTCGGAATGTCGCCGACTGCCTATCTCCGCGAAGTACGACTGGACCGGGTGCACTGCGAGCTGGTAGCAGGCGCGGCGTCGGTCACCGAGGTCGCCGCGAGGTGGGGTTTCTACCACCCCGGGCGGTTCGCGCACCAATATCGCGACCGTTTCGGATGTCTTCCCTCGGAGACCGCACGCAGCGGGCGTGGCTGAGCTGAGGCTGCCGGGAAAGATCTAAGCCTGGGCCTGCCGAAGCCGAGGCGGGGCTGGAGCCTCACAACGACGCCCCAACCCCGCCTCGGCTTCTCCCCCGCTAGCCTTGCGGAGCTTCGTCGAACACCACCGTTGATGCGTCGACCGCAGCACCACCACCATCGGCCACCAAGACGTGCCCGGTAACCATCGAAGCATCGCCGGACGCGAGGAAGGTGCAGCACCCGGCGATCTCCTCAGGCTCGGCCACCCGACGAAGGGGCACGTGCTGTGCCGTCATCGCATAGGCCTCATCGACCGTGATCCCCTCGCGCTCGGACAGGTGCGCCATGGCCCCTTCGCCGAGCGGCGTCCGAACCCAGCCGGGGCACACCGCGTTGACCTGCACTCCCCGCGGTCCGTACTCCCGTGCCAACCAGCGGGTGACACCGATGATGGCCGCCTTCGCCGCCGTATAGCCGACGGTGCCGGGCGGGCCTGCGATGAGGCCCGCCGTCGAGGCGAAGAGCACCAACGACCCCTGACTTTCGATCAGGTGCGGCATGACCTCACCGGCCAGGTAGTACGAACCGTGCAAGTTGACGTCGAGAGCCTTGTGGTAGGCGTCCACGTGCTTCGGACGCGCGGTACCAGCAATCGCCGCTCCCTGAGTCGCGATCACAGTGTCCAGACCACCCAGCTCCGCCACAGCCTGGGCGACCACATCGCGAACCGCTTCCCCGTTGGTACCGTCGGCCGGCAGGGCGATCCCGCCGATCTCGTCGGCAAGAACCTTGAGTCGTTCGACGTTGATGTCGGTGATCGCGACACGTGCACCATCTTCGGCGAGACGCCGCGCGGTCGCGGACCCCACTCCCCCAGCCGCGCCAGTAACGAGCGCGAGCTCGGAATTCCTTCTTCCAGTCGGACGGGTCATAACAGGAGCACCTTCCTATCTTCACGAGCCTGTGCGAGCGAGGCTCTACACCCGCTCACAGGCCCGCGGGCCGCGAACCCTCTGAAACGACGTTCTCGTACCGCTCGCGAAGTCGGTATTTGAGGATCTTTCCCGAAGCGTTGCGAGGAAGTTCGTCCTGCGCCACGAAGTACTTCGGAATCTTGTACGCGGCCATCTGCGCCCTGCAGAACTCCCTGAGCGCCTTCTCGTCGATCTCCGATCCCGGCACTGGAACGATGACCGCGCATCCGACCTCGTTGTACTTCGGGTCCGGTACCGCCACCACTGCGCAATCCTGCACGGAGGGATGCGCGGTCAGCACCCGCTCGACTTCCGCGGGGTAGATGTTCTCGCCACCACTGCGGATCATGTCCTTCGCGCGCCCACCCAGGCTGAGGAACCCCTCCGCATTGACCGACCCCAAGTCACCCGTGCGACACCAGCCGTCGACGAATGTCGCCTCGGTCGCTTCAGGCCGTCGCCAGTAGCCCGCGCACACGCCCGTACCGCGGACCACGATCTCGCCGACCTCGCCGACCTCAGCAGGCTCCCCGTAGGGGTTGATCACCTTCGCCTCGGTCATCGGAAGCGGGCGCCCGACGCTCTTGCTCTGCTCATCGAAGTCATCGTCATCAAGCGTCGTGGAAATGGCGCCGCCCTCGGTCAACCCGTAGACCTGGGTGAGGCGGACCTGCGGCATCCGCTTGCGCACCTCAGCCACCGTCCACGGCATCATCGTGTCCCCGCCGATGATGAGGTGCGTCAGAGACGGAGGAACCCGGTCCTCCAGGTCATCCAACCGCAGCATGTCGTTGAGCATGAACGCGAACAGGAGGCAATCCGTCACCCCCTCAGCCCGGATCACGTCCAAGAGGTGTTCGATCGAGAAGTTACCGGACGGCAGGCTCACGGCTCTGCCGTGACTCAGCAGTGCCGGTGCAGTCACCGCCTCGAAGCCCCCGGCGTGGTACAGGGGGCCGGGAACCAGGGCAACGGTTCGCGGCGAAAAACTCCACTTCAACGCCTGCAGAGTAGCCGTTCCGACCGTGTTCCCGTGATTCCACAGCGCACCCTTCGGCAAGCCGGTGGTGCCCGAGGTGTAGATCAACGCGATGCCGTGGTCATCTCCAATATCCAGCCACTTCTCGAGCACCGGCTTGTCGCGCACGACGTCGAACGGCAGAGACCAAGGCGGAAGTTCGCGATCGGAGTCCGGAAGCACCACGAAGGTCTCAACGTCGATGGTCTCGCGGATCGGTTCCACTGATTCCAGCAGGCTGCTATGGACGATCAGCGCCTTGCTTCCGGAGTCGTTCAGGATGAACTCGAGCTCAGTTGGTGCGAGTCGAAAGTTCAACCGCACCAGGATGACGCCCAGGCGCATGGCTGCGAAGCAGAGCGGGAGGTATTCCGGGTCGTTGTACAACAACAACCCGAGCCGATCCCCCTCGGCCAGGCCCAGATCACGCAGCCCCTGCGCGTACCTCATTGACTTCTCGCGCAGCTCGCGGTACGTCAACCGGTCGCGTCCGTCGAAGCTCAACGCGACATTCTCGCTCCCCGCGGTCGGGATCTGGGCAACCGCGGAGTCCAGCACCCAGTTGAAGCTCATGGTGCGTCGCCTCCCGTCCAATTCTCCGAAGTGCACGTCCGCGATGCCACTGCGGTCATCGGGGTCGTGTCATACACCTGGGCCGATCACGACCTGTTTGAGCTCGGTGAACTCCTGGATCCCTTCAGGCCCCGACTCCCGCCCCCAGCCGGATCCCTTCCGCCCGCCGAAGGGGGCGGTCACGCTGGGCCCGAAGGTGTTGATCGCCACCGAGCCCGCCACGACCGCTGAAGCCACCTCCAGCGCGACCGCCCGGTCGGTGGTGTAGACGGAGGAAGCCAGACCGAAACCGGTGTCGTTGGCCAGCCTGATCCCGTCCTCCAAATCCCGATAGGTCTGCACGACCGTGACCGGCCCGAACACCTCGTCCTGAACCACCTCAGCGTCCGGGGCGACCTCCGTGACCAGCGTGGGCTCGTAGTAGAAGCCCTTGTCCAACTCAGGAGGCCGACGACCGCCGGAGACGACCTGTCCGCCGGCTGCGATCGCGCGCTCCACGAAACCTTCGGTCCGCTCACGCGCGACCCGGTTCAGCAGGGGCCCCACCCGGGTCTTCGGGTCGAGCGGATCACCGATCCGCAGGTCCTGCCAGGCTGCGCGCATCTGTTCGACGAGCTCATCGTGCCGACGTTCGGACACGAGCACTCGAGACAGCAGCGCGCAGACCTGTCCCGTTCCGCCAGTGGCCCCCGGCACCAACGATTTCAACACCCGATCGATCGGTGCGTCGTCGAGGATCAGCGCCGGGGACTTCCCACCGAGTTCCAAGTGCGTGCGGGCGAAACGACCGCGGGTGTTCTCGATGATCTCCTGAGCTGCGTTTCGCCCACCGGTCAACGACACCATGTCCACGCGCGGATCCGCAGTGAGCCTTTCCGCTACCGCGACATCGCTGCACAGGATGCTCAGCACTCCACTCGGAAAGCCAGCATCCGCTGCGCACTCGGCGACGATCCGCATCGTGAGCTGGGACTCCTCCGCGGCCTTCACGATGACTGGACACCCGGCCAGCAGAGCCGGCAGAACCTTGGTCGCAACCGTGACCAGCGGACCGTTGTAGGCCATGATCGCGAGCACCACACCGACTGGTTCCCGCTGGACCACTACCTCACCCAACGGCGAGGAACGCACGTCGGACCGCAGAGCGTCCTCGGCGGAGTCGAGAGCGGACCGCCACGCAGCCACAGCCCCGTACTTGTGAAGGGTGCCGCTGTAGCGCACGGGCATCCCGGCCTCGACGGCCCATACGGCGCCCAAGTCCTCGAGACGATCCTCCAGGCGCTCGCAGAACCGCGTGCAGACCGCTACCCGAGCGGTGACGGACATGCTCCCCCACGCGTCACGTCCCTGCTCGTGCGCGGCTGCGACCGCCGTGTCGGCTTCCTCGGCTGCAGGCAGCCGTACCTCACCGACGGATTCCTCCGTACTGGGCGAGACGACGTGAAACGGTCGGCCTGTGGCGGATATCCAGTCACCACCGACATAAATCGCATCCGCATGAGGCACGGTCACCCCGGCTACCTTCAGTTCACTCATCAGTTGTCGTTCCTCAGTTCAGCCGATACGTCACACGGGAAGGCGCGGCCTGTTCGTGATCACACCCGGTTTGGGCAGGACTCGCGCTCAGAGCCGGCCATCAGGTTCCGGTCTTGGGGAGGAAGAAGGGGCTGACCGGCTTCAGGAACATCGTCGAGAAGGGGCTGATCATGAAGTCCGGAATCACCATTTCACCCGAGACCAGCTGCCGCTTGACCTCCTCGCGGAAGCCCCCCAGGTCACCCGCGGTCTCATAGATCGCGAGGTGTCCCAGATCGAGTGCTTCCACCCCAGGCAGGGGTTTCACCTCGGAAACCTCGAAGCGCTCAGCACGCAGCACACCAGGTGCGGACATGATCTGCGGGATGTGCTCCTCGTCGTACCACTTCGCGAACGTCTTGTCGTCTCCTGTGTGCCGACTCCAGGCGAAGAACATGTGCCGGTCGTCGAGGCTGTCAGCCTCTTCGAACGAGGCGGAGTAGAACGGGGAACTGACCGATTTGAGGAACAATGCTTTGAAGGGCTGCACCATGTAGTCGGGAAGGACCATCTCCTGCGAGATCAGCTTCCGCTTCACCTCCTCCCGGAAGCCCTGCGCTGACCCTTCCATCTCGTAGAGCGCAAGATGTCCGAAGTCCAGCGAACGCACCCCGGGAAGCGGTTTGGTGTCAGCGATCACGAACCGCTGTGCTCCCAGGATTCCCGGCGCGTCCATGACCTGCGGGATGTGCTCCTCGTCGTACCACTTGGCGTACGTGTCGTAGTCCGACGTGTAAGTACTCCACGCGAAAAAGAGGTTCCGATCATTCGACGTGGGAACGGCTGCGGAAGCCATTGGATTCACTCCTCAATTCGTTTCAGCTCAGTGCGGCCGGAATGCCCGCTCGGAGCCACTCCGGCCGCGTGATCAACCTCGTGAGCGGAGCTCGGCGGTGGCCTGCTCATCCACTCGGAGCCCTTCGGGGTCGTAATGGGGATCGCCCACCACGACAACGCCGTAGTCACGAGCCGCGCCTTCGGGACTGACGTACTCGTCCCGCACGTCAGCGAGGACCTTCCGCGGGTCGCGCTCGAACGGAGCGCCCCAACCTCCGCCTCCGTTGGTCAAGCAACGAAGCACCGAACCGGCCTTGGTCTTCCAAGGCTTCTGGCTTGCGAAGTAGTGGTACTTCCCGCTCTCGGGGTCCAGCACCTTCGTGTCCGGATCGAGGACACCGGCCACCGGCACGCTGCGGGCGTAGATCTCCGGCGTCACCCCGACCAGTCCCTCCAGCGCTTCACCTTCCGGCGGGAAGACCCACATCGCGCCGGTCGGGCCGGCTTCGCCCCCGTTGGCACCGACGCCGCTGGGCTCCTTGGTCCGGAATGGCGACAAGTGCTGCTCCGCATCGGTCAGCCACAGCGAGTCCTTGAGGTTGGCCGCGCCTCCTCGGTGCTTCCCGGGTCCGCCGGTGTCCATCGCGTGCTCCTTGCGGAGCAGCACGATCGGCGAATCATGCTCGATCGTCTCGGTCGCCGGATCCAGGTTGTTCAGGTTGAACAACACGGTGTAGCTGTCCCCGTCGCCCTCCTTGGTGGCGCCCCACGGACCGTGTTCGCCGCCGCACTGCGTCGCGCTCGTCCAGTACGTTCCGTCGGGACGAACACCGCTGGCGTTGTGCGTGTTCGTCGAGCCGTAGTCGCCGGCCACCGCATTGGCGCCCAACACCGGGTTCAGGGCGTTGAAGATGGCTGCGATCAGTGCCCCCGAGGCTTCCCAGAACATCATGGGAGCGCCTTCTGGAGGCAGGGCCGTCAGAAGTGTTCCGGGTGGGGCGACCAGGTCCACGTGGCGCCAGGTACCGGAGGTGAACGGAATTTCCGGATCGAGCAGCATCGTCAAGGCCACCCCCAACGCTGTTTTCGCGTCGGAGATGCCGCAGTTGATGCAGGTGCGAGCCTGTCCGGAAGTGCCCGAAAGGTCCGCCTCGACGTGCTTGCCGCGCTTGCGCAGGGTCACGTGCACGGTGTAGTCGATGGTGTCGTCAAGGCCGTCGGCGTCAACGGTCGCGCTACCGGTGTAGTCCCCGTCAGGGATGTCGGCGAGCGCTTCGCGCATCCGTTCCGCCGAGGTGTCGCAGGCGTAGTTCAGCGACCCGAGAAAGGCGGCGAGCCCGTACCGGTCGATGTTCTCGCGCACCAGCCGTTCACCGAGCTGCAGCTGCTGGTGCATGCTCTTGAAGTCCGGCAGCAACATCGAACCCCAACGCGTGTTGTCGAAGATGAGGCTGAAGGACGAGCGCACCGGCTCATCCTTCGACCACAGCAGCACCGGCGGGATCACCACGCCGTTCTCGTAGACATTCGTCTTGGTCGCGGAGAACCCGCCCGGGACGGTGCCGCCCATGTCGAGCTGATGGGCGCGCATGTTCACGAACGCCACGATGGCGCCGTCGACGAACACCGGCCGGGTGAACAGCACGTCGTTGACGTGAGTTCCGCCGCGATACGGGTCGTTGCAGATCAACACATCACCTGGCGAGAGGTTCTCCGGACCGAACTCCTCGACGGCATTGCGGCAGGCATCGGGCATCGTCCCGAGGAACGGGGTGAGGCTGTTGCTGACCACAGCCATCCGGTAGTCCTGCTCCGGTGGTCCGCTGATCGTGCAGGCGAAGTCGTACCAGTCCCGGATGATCGGCGAGAACGCCTCCCGCAGGAAAGCGGTGGCCATGTGCCCCACCGCGTACTTCAGCCGGTTCACCAGCACCGCTGCGGTGAACCGATCACAGCCGTACGCCGCCTGGAACTGCTCGTCGGAGATCTCACGGATCAGGGGCGTCGTGTCCACTGATGAGGGCTTGAGGTCGCTCATGGCTCATTTCCTCCGGATGATGAGTTCGCCGTATGGACCGACGGTCATGCGCTGGTGCTTCGCGACGTGGCTGGTCGACAGCCCCTCGTTGACGATGATCGGACCCTCTAGCTCGTCGCCAGCCCGCAGCGCAGCGCGGTCGTAGACGTCGGCCTGCTGCCCGGCGTCGGCATCATCCGCGTCGGTGTCGCCCAGGTACCGCAGCGTCACCGTGCGGCTCCTCTCGAGCGGCTCGTCTGCGGCTCGCCGTGGAATTTCCGGGTAACTCACCTTCGGTGTATCCAGCACCGCACGCACCCGGAAGGTCACTCCTTCCACCGGCAACGCGTCGAAGCGGTTGTGCGAACGCTCCTCGTAGACCTCGTGGAAAGCGCGGATCATCGCCTCGATGGCGTCATCATCGATGTTGCCGCCGGGAACGGGGACGAACGGGGTCTCCCAGCTCTGGCCGACCAGGTGCCCGTCGTAGCTGCGCTCGAACGTGACCTCGGTGCCCGGGTCGAGCCGCTCCCGGATCTGGTTCTCCATCTCGGTGAACAGCGCGTCGATGCGTGGTGCGATCTCCGGGCTGAGCACCATGTACGCACTGCGGTTGGCGGTGTAGACCTGGTCCGCCGACAGCAGTCCCAGCGCGGAGAACAAGCCCGGGTTCGGCGGTACGACGACCTGCTTGCAGTGCACCATGTCCATTGCAGCCGGGAGCAACATCGGCCCTGCCGCCCCGTAGGCGATCAGGCTGAAATCCCGGGGATCGACGCCGTTCTTGATCGCCACGTTGAACACGCCCTCGGCGATGTTGTGCACCGCCATCTCGTAGGCGTACCGGACGCGCTGAGCGAGGGTGAACTCCGACTCGAGGGTCTCGAAAGCCTTGCGGGACAGGTCTCGGTCGAGGCTGAGCTTCCCCCCGGCGAACGTGTCCGGGTCGATGATCCCGATCATCAGACACGTGTCGGTGGTGGTGGGCTGGGTACCGCCTCGCCCGTAACAAGCCGGCCCGGGAACGGACCCCGCACTGCTGGGACCGACCTGGATCTCCCCTGTCCGACCGATGGTGACGAGACTTCCACCGCCAGCACCGATCGCGCTGACATCGTTCGCCAGCGCATTGACCACGAGATCGTGCTCGAGTTCAAAACTCGTGTTGACGAACGGCTCTCCATCGGTCACGACACTGATATCACAGGAGGTACCACCGATGTCGGCGCAGAGCAGGTTCGACTCGCCGATCAGGGAGCCGAAGTGAGCACTTGCGACAGTGCCGGCTGCCGGGCCGGAGAAGACGATCCGGAACGGCTGCTCCATCGCGCGCTGTGAAGGGACCAAAGTCGCAGCGCAGTCCGCGAAGTTCAACTGACCGGTGAAGCCGATCTCGGCGAGCCCGTTCTCCAACTTCGCGGTGTAGTCGGCGTAGATCAGCTTCATCAGAGCGTCGACGACCGTAGTCGAGGCACGCGCGTACTCCTTGGCCAGCGGAGAGACCTCGCTGGAGATGGAGCACGGCACATTCCCGAGGACCTCTTGCACGAGCTCCCGCAGGCGCTGCTCGTGCGCGCGGTTGACGTACGCGTTGATCAGGCAGATCGCCACGCCGGCGACATCGCACCGGCGCAGGACCTCCAGCTCCGCCCTTGCCTGCTCCTCGTCGAGTTCGAAGAGCACAGCGCCCTCGGCGGTGACGCGCTCGCGGATGCCGCGCCGCAAGTATCTGGGCACGAGCGGCCGGGACGCGTCCCCGAAGCTCCGGCGCCATCGCGGGTCCAGGATGGCCTCCGGCGGGCGCCACACGCGTCCCATGTCGAGGATGTCGCGGTGGCCTTCTGTCGCCAGAAAGCCGATCTTCGGCAACCGGCGGGTGATCACGGCGTTCAGTCCGTGAGTGCTCGCGTGGTTGAAGTAGCTCGCGTCCTCAACTCCCAGCGCTGCCGCACCCTCGATCACCGGCTGGCTGACGTCGGAGTAGTCCGTCGACACCTTCGCCGTTTCGATCCGGCCGTTTCGCAAGGCGACAACGTCGGTGAACGTGCCGCCCACATCGACTGCGATCATCATTGATCCCTTCGCTACAGCTGGTCGGAGAGAAGCTTGATCGGCCCGAGCAGTGGACCGCGCTCACGGCTGACCGTGCCCAAGCACTCCTGGCACTTCACGACGTCGAACCAGCCGCCTTCCGAATTCACCGGATAACTGCGGAGTTCCTCAGCACCACAACGGGGACAGCTTCCTTCGACCGGCTGTCGTTCGAGGAACAAGGGCGGACTTGTGGTATTCGAATGCTCGTTCATATCGGCACAACTCCACTGTTGAGCTCGATGGTCAGGCGCTTGTGCGCCGTTGTGGACAAGACGCTAGGACTGGCACACACAGAGCACCATCCCGTCACCGCAGAGTTCAGTCCGGAAAGCGAAAGCAGAACTGCTCTATGTTCCTCGGCCCGGAGGAGTCTTTCAGAACAGCGAACCTGATCCCACGAGGACAGCCTTTTCACCGGGAAGCGCCGCAGAACGAGTACGCGGAGGCTACGACACGCGTGAGAGCACCCGACCGTCCTCAAGGTGCACAATGCAGAGGACGGCAATCATCGCATGTGCCACCTGCACGGTCCGTCAAAGCGGGATCCCCGTGCTCCGGACTCGCTCAAGAAAAACCGGCAAGATCAGACGGTGGGGATGCCCTTCGTCATGACCCCCCAGAGCAACGCCCCTGGCGGCAGGGTCGACTGCCACACGAATTCATTCCGTCATGAACAACCCGCGTCGCCGAGCACCGCGATTCCGGCACTGCTCGCGGTCGGTCCACAAAGCAGTGCCGGGTCGTCAAAGAGCTCGGCAGCGATCAGCGCGCAATTGCGTGCCCCCGCCGCAGTTCCCTGTTCGTCGTCATAGGCGACCCAAGACGAGAGGACCCCGCTCGCAACTCCTGCCTACCAGGGAATGGCCCACGGCTTGTTATTCCTCCGAGGCGGAAAGCGCAATGGTCAGGAGCTCGTCGCGCCGGACGACCTTGACCCGAGGACGGTCAACGCGGTTTCCCTCGTCAACCTCGTGCATGTCGATCGCCTGAGCTCCGGCCAGATCGAACGAATCGGGAAGCTGCTGCGCGAGATCCTCGATTTCGTGGGTGGGCGTGCTCAGCCGACCGTTCACGAAGTCCGCCAAGAGGGACTGCACGGTCTCCTGGGCGCATTTCCTGTTCATCCCGATCCCGCCGGTCGGGCCGCGTTTGATCCATCCCGTGGTGTAGGTGCCCGGGGTCACCGCACCGCCGGCGGAATCCAGAACTCTCCCGCCTTCGTTGGGCATCGTGCCGCGTTCCTCGTCGAACGGAACCTCCGGGATCTGGGTTCCGCGGTAGCCCACCGCTCGGAGCACCAGGCCGCAGTCCAGGGTGTCGGTCTCCTCCCCAGTGGTGCCGTCGGCGACCTTGCGGTGACGCAGACGGATGCCCGACACCTGGTCCTCGCCGAGGATCTCCTCCGGTGCTCGGAAGAACTTCAAGACAATTTGGCGGTCGGACTCCGGGACGGTGTCGGCGGCCTGGCGCAGCAGCGAGAGCTTCAGATCGCGGCTGAACCGACGGTGCGGGGAATCGTCGTCGTCCAGTGGCCGGGAAGCGAGCTGTTCCGTGTCGACGACGACGTCGACACCCTCCATTTCAATCAATGAACGCAACTCCGGGGAGGTGAACGCGGCGTCCTGCGGACCCCGGCGAGCGACGATCACGACCTCTCGAATCAGAGAACTTCGAAGCGCGTCCAGCGCGTGTTCAGCGATGTCCGTACCCGCCAGCTCGCCGGGGTCCGCTGCAAGGATGCGCGCCACGTCGAGGGCAACGTTGCCATTGCCAAGGATGACCGCCCGCTCGTGCGAGAGGTCGAAGAAGCGGGTGGCGAAATCCGGGTGGCCGTTGAACCACGCGACGAACTCTGACGCCGAGACGCTGTTCGGAAGCTCCTCCCCTGGCACGCCGACCCGCTTGCCCTCGATGGCGCCCACGGCGTACACCACGGCGTGGTACCGATGCAGCAACTCGCTGTGGCTGATGTCGCTGCCCACCTCCACGTTGAAGAAGGCGCGCACCTCCTTGCGCGCCGTGATCCGGTCGAAAGACTCCTGCACCTGCTTCGTCGTCGGATGGTCTGGGGCAACACCGGAGCGAACGAGACCACCCGGAGTGCACAGGCGTTCGAACATGTCGACCCGGACGGGCACGTCGGTCTGCTCCAGCAGCGCCTCGGCCGCGTAGTGGCCCGCTGCACCAGTACCGACGATGGCGACTTTCAGAGGCCCCACATCCGAGGCTGCCGACATGTCCCACCTGGGCGGAGCCGGCTCATCCGCGGTGTCCCGGTCCACCGCGGAACCAGTCGCGGCGTAGTAGTCGGCGTTGATCTGCTCGTAGGGCGCCATCTCCGGCGTGAGGTCGCTATCAGGGGTGATGGCTCCGACCGGGCAGACATCGATGCAGGCTCCGCAGTCGATGCAGACATCAGGATCGATGTAGAGCATCTCGGCGGTGAAGTACTCCGGTTCGTCCGGCGTCGGGTGGATGCAGTCGACCGGGCAGACCGGCACGCATGAGGCGTCGTTGCAGCAGTTCTGCGTGATCACGTGCGGCATTGTGGGAGCGTCCTTGGAGAATGCGGATAGGAATGGATCGACGGCGTCTGCTAGGGGCGGACCGGGTACTTGGCGAGGCCGCGGACCCACCACGACGGCATCCATTCCACTGTGTCGTGCACCGGCCGCAGGTTCGGCATTCGCTCCAGGGCCGCACCGAGAGCCGTGCCGCACATCATCTTTCCCAGCAGGGCGCCGATACAGTAGTGGGTGCCCAGCCCCAAGGCCAGGTGCTTGCTGACACCCTGGCGGTTGATGTCGAACTTGTCAGGGTCGTCGAAGATCGTCTCGTCGCGATTGGCCGAGCCGATGTAGGAGAGAACGATCGAGTTCGCCGGGATGGTGATGCCGTGCATTTCGATGTCCTGCGTGGTGGTGCGGCTCAGGAAGTGCACCGGAGACATGTGCCGGAAGGCCTCGTCGATCACCTTCGCAGTCGCAGCCGGGTCGGACTTGACCGCTGCCAGTGCCTCGGGATTCTGAAAGCACTCGTACAGCGCCGAGCTGATCAGGTGCGACGGGGTCTCCGAGCCACCGAACTGCAGCAGGAACACCAGGCTGAGGATCTCGTCCGAGGTCAGTGCCTGCCTGTCCTCCTCAGCCTCAACCAGGGCCGAGACCAGGTCGTTCGAAGGATTCTTCCGCCGGTAGGCGATCAGGTCGGTGAAATAGGCGCGCAGCTCGTTGACGCTGGTCCGGATGCGGTCCAGATCCTCCTGGGGCAGCACGGTCCGGTTCGGCGCCTGGAGCAGATCCATCGTCCAGCGCTTGAACTCGTTGCGCGCGATCTCCGGATCAGCCCCGAGGATCTGTGCGGTGACGTTGACCGGTACGTGCGCGGCGAAGTCGTTGACGAAGTCGAACTCATCCTTGTCCTGGACCTCGTCGAGGAGCTCGCTGATCAGCCGCCGGATACCGTCCTCCATCTTCCGGATCACGCCGGGCAGGAAGGCCTTGTTCGCCAGCTTCCGGAGGCGGGTGTGGTCCGGCGGATCCATCGAGATCAGCGACGGCACCTCGGGCACCACGTCGAACTCACCCAGCGTGTTCGCGATCCAGTCCTTGGAGGAGAACAGGTCCGGCCGCTTGACGGTGGTGATCACGTCGTCATACCTGAACAGTGCCCACAGGTTGAGCGGCTCGATGTAGTAGACGGGCGACTCCTGGCGCATCGTCCGGTAGTAATCGTAGGGGTTTTGCTGGTAGTCCGGCGTGAGCGGGTTGAACGCGACTGCGCTTGTCATGGGGCGGTTCTCCTCGATGTCCGAACTGACGTGATCTTCAGGTCGTGCATCTGAACCAGGTGCACGTGCTACATGACACATTTTATTTTGGATGAGATATGGACCACTATCCTCGAGGCGACGACGAGTAGCCGCAAAACGACGTCGGATCAACGGGCGGGTGACTTGTCAGTTGACCCTCCTGCGCACGTGGGCCATACTCTGCCGCCATGGTCGGTCGTCACCATGACGAGGCGGCGCAGCGCGATCAGGTCAACGCTTCCGGCGCGCGATTCCCCACGGGCACCGCTGCCCCTCTGCGCTTGCACACGGCGGACCTCGATGCTGCCCGGGAACACACGTCCCGGACGTTCAGCCAACACGAGGTCAAGATCACCGGCGAGCGCAGCCTGGACTTTCGACTCGAGCTAGCGCAGTCTCCACGGCTCACGATCGGTCAGCTGGCCTATGGCGCAATGGTGACGATCAAGGGCCCGCCGATGCGGCAGTGCTATCACATCAACATTCCGATCACAGGCGAAGCCACCGCAGAACAGGGTGGCCACCGCCGAACCTTCTCCGGCGGCGAAGCCGGAGTGGCCTTCGGGCCTTGCGCTCCACTGATGGTCCGCATGAGTGCCGACTCCTGGCAATACCACGTCAAGCTGCCAAAAGCGCTGCTCGATTCCCACGCGGCCAAGCTGGTCGGACCACCGCTCGGCGAAGACATCCAATTTGACCTGGCTTTCAACCTCAGGACCGAGATGAGCCGGGCGCTGATCGAAACCGTTCGCTTCCTGTACACCGAATGCTGTCGCCCTGCCGGGCTCGCCAGCATCCCGGCGGCCTGCCGCGAGATCGAATCCGCACTGATGACCCAGCTTCTCCTGACAGTGCCGAGTCAGCTGAGCCCGGCGTTGAACGACAGGCCGATACGCACACGGCGGGCGAAGATCCGTCAGGCCGTGGAGTACATCAACGAACATCCCGAGGACGAGATCACCACTGCTGATCTCGCTGCGGTTGCGGCTCTCAGCCCACGAGCGCTCCAGGCAGGCTTCCGGGACCTGGTCGGAGTGTCGCCGACCGCTTACCTCCGCGGGGTGCGGCTCGATCGCGCGCACCTCGAACTCGCCTCAGGTGGTTCCGTGACCGACGTCGCCACACGGTGGGGATTCTTCCACCTGAGCCGATTCGCCGAGCAGTACCGCAAGAGGTTCGGCGTCCTGCCGTCAGAGACCGCGCGCCGCTCACCCCCTCTCTGACAGGTGGTTTGACGCCGCAACAAGTCGGCGAGGAATACACCCGGAGCAACCGCAGCGTCTCTGCTGCCACTCCGGACGCGGCGCAGGCCGCCCGTCGCTCCAATGGGCCGGTCGCCACCGTCGGACCATCGGCTCAGTCGAACGATGGCGCGATCGGAAATGCGTGCAGCCCGCTCTGGCCAGTGTGACGAGCCTCGACCGGCATGACTCAGCCCGCAAGACGGCCTGGCGCCCACGTCTCCAGGACGCACTCGAACTAGGACTACCAACGGTTCACTTAGACTGCAAATCTGCACTTCCTAGACTTGCCATAGCAATACCAACACTATGGATACATCACTTTCCTGTTGACGCGCGCCTGCGCATCGCTCTAGCTTGCTGCTGGCAACCGCGTGACGAGGCCGGCGTTCACCGCTAGAGCGGCGGGTCCTGGTTTGCCCTGATCGAAGTAGGGAACTTGGACTGATGACAGCATCTGTGGGTAGGGAACATCCCACCGTCGGTGGCGAATTTCCCCCGGCAACCTCTGCGCAGTGGCGGCAGCAGGTTGAGAAGGTCCTTCGGAAGTCGAAGATGCTCGACGAGAACGCGCCAGCTCCATCACTTGTGGAGGACGTGCTCGCCACCACGACCTACGACGGGATCACGCTGCATCCGCTGTACTCGGCAGACCTGATCACAGAACCGCCTGGGCCCGCTGGGTATCCGGGTTCCGCGCCGTTCGTGCGGGGCAGTCGGCCGCAGGGCGGGGTGGCCGAGGGCTGGGAGGTGCGCCAGCGCCACGAGCACC
>NZ_JASAOF010000020.1 GCF_029952525.1 Saccharopolyspora ipomoeae | reverse complement strand
ACTTCGTGGGTGGGGGAAGTTTTCATGAAAACTTCCCCCACCCACGAAGTGGGGAGCGGGGTGGGACTCAGTCCTGGTGGGCTTCGACGAAGGCGTAGACGTCGGCTTCGTCGACCCCGGGGAAGGTGTCGGCCGGTAGCGCCGCCAGGACGTGCGAGTGGGCTCGCGCCGACGGCCAGACCATGCCCTCCCAGCGGCTGGCGAGCTCGGCCGGCGGGCGCTGGCAGCACTCGCCGTTCGGGCAGCCCGACTTCGAGTGGTTGTTGGTGTCACGACCCCGGAACCAGCGCGACTCCGTGTAGGGCACGCCGAGGGTGATCGCGAAGTCCCGGCCGCGGCTCGGGTCGACGTGCCCGACGCACCAGTGCGTGGCACCCGGCTTGTCGGTGTACTGGTAGTACGTCGAGTACCGGTCCGGTGAGGCGAAGACCTGCCGCCCGGCCCAGTACCGGCACATCCGCTGACCCTCGATCGCGCCCGTCGGGTCGGTGGGGAACACCAGCCCGTCGTTCTCGTAGGCCTTGTGGATGATGCCGGTCTCGTCGTTGCGGACGAAGTGGCAGACCAGGTCCAGGTACTGGGTGGCCAGGTTGGTGAACCGGTGCGCCGCCATCTCGTAGGACACCGAGAACACGTCGCGAAGGTCCTCCACCGCCAGGTCGCGCTCGGCCTTGGCGTCCTGCAGGAACGGCACCGCCGACTGCTCGGGGACCAGCACGGCGGCGGCGAAGTAGTTGGCCTCCACCCGCTGCCGCAGGAAGTCGGCGAAGTCGCGCGGCTGGCTGTGCCCCAGCGTCAGGTGGCCCAGCGTCTGCAGCAGGATCGTGCGCGGGCTGTGCATGCCCAGCGATTCCCTGCGCAGGAAGATCCGGCGGTTCTTCTGGTCGGTCACCGAGCGCACCGAGCGCGGCAGGTCGGTGACGAACTTCAGCCGGTAGCCCATGTGCGTGGCGATGGACTGGATGAGCCCCTCCGAGAGCGGCCCGCCGTGGTACCCGATGCGCTTGAGCAGGTCGCTGGCGGCCTTCTCGATCTCGGGGAAGTAGTTGTTGTGCTCGCGCATCATGCCGCGCAGCTCGGCGTTGGCCTTGCGGGCCTCCTCCGGGGTGGCGACCTTCTGCGTCTCGCGGCGCTTGAGCTCCTCGTAGAGGCTCAGCACGTGTTCGAGGGCCTCGGTGGGCAGCCGCTTGCCGACCTTCAGCGGTGGCAGCGACAGCCGCTGGTAGATCGGGTCGAGCTGGGCCTTCTCCACCGCGATCTCCAGCTCGGCGCGCCGGTTGGGGGCCTTCTTCGACAGCAGTTCGTCGACGGAGGTGCCCAGCGCGTCGGCCAGCGACCGCAGCAACGACAGCTTCGGCTCGCGGTGGCCGTTCTCCAGCAACGACAGCTGTGACGGCGCTCTCCCCACGCGGTCGCCGAGCTCAACGAGGGTCAGTCCGGCGGCTCGGCGCAAGTGCCTGAGGCGCTGACCAAACACCAGAAGGTCGTGTTCCGTAGAAAAACTACGGTCTTCTTCGCTCGCGAACTCCGTCATGGCGTTGATGCTAGCAGAAAAACTCGGAAATTTACCTCGAAAATCTGGCCCAGTTTCGCTTGAAGGCGCGCAATATTGATTCCAGCAGGTCGCCAGCGATCCCGGAAGGGGAAAAAATCATGAGCATCCGCGAGCAGGCGAAGAAGGCCGCTGAGGAGCTGCAGCGCGAGTGGGACACCAGCCCGCGCTGGAAGGGCATCGAGCGTACGCACTCGGCTGAGACCGTCGTCCGCCTCCGCGGCTCGGTGCAGGAAGAGCACACCCTGGCCCGTCAGGGCTCGGAGCGGCTGTGGAAGCTGCTGCACGAGCTCGACTACGTCAACTCGCTGGGCGCGCTGACCGGTAACCAGGCGGTCCAGCAGGTCCGCGCCGGTCTCAAGGCCATCTACCTGTCCGGCTGGCAGGTCGCCGCCGACGCCAACCTGGCCGGCGAGACCTACCCGGACCAGTCGCTGTACCCGGCCAACTCGGTCCCGCAGGTCGTCCGCCGCATCAACAACGCCCTCAAGCGCGCCGACCAGATCAACTGGGCCGAGGCGCTGGACCCGGAGGGTGGCGCCATCGAGGGTGAGGACACCCACTGGCTCGCCCCGATCGTCGCCGACGCCGAGGCCGGCTTCGGTGGCGTCCTCAACGCCTACGAGCTGATGCGCGGCATGATCGCCGCCGGCGCCGCGGGCGTGCACTGGGAGGACCAGCTCGCTTCCGAGAAGAAGTGCGGTCACCTGGGCGGCAAGGTGCTCATCCCCACCAGCCAGCACGTCAAGACGCTGAACGCCGCCCGCCTGGCCGCCGACGTCGCCGGTGTGCCGTCCCTCGTCATCGCGCGTACCGACGCCGAGGCCGCGACGCTGCTGACCAGCGACATCGACGACCGCGACAAGCCGTTCATCACCGGTGAGCGCACCGCCGAGGGCTTCTACAAGGTCCGCAACGGCATCGAGCCCTGCATCGCCCGCGCCAAGGCCTACGCGCCGTACTCCGACCTGATCTGGATGGAGACCGGCACGCCGGACCTGGAGATGGCCCGCAAGTTCGCCGAGGCCGTCAAGTCCGAGTACCCGGACCAGATGCTGGCCTACAACTGCTCGCCGTCCTTCAACTGGAAGAAGAACCTGGACGACAGCACCATCGCCAAGTTCCAGCGCGAGCTCGGCCACATGGGCTTCAAGTTCCAGTTCATCACCCTGGCGGGCTTCCACGCCCTGAACTACAGCATGTTCGACCTGGCCAAGGGCTACGCCAGCGACGGCATGACCGCCTACGTCGAGCTGCAGGAGAAGGAGTTCGGCTCGGAAGACCGCGGTTACACCGCCACTCGCCACCAGCGCGAGGCCGGTACCGGTTACTTCGACACGATCAGCACTGCCATCAACCCGGACTCGTCGACCACCGCGCTGGCCGGTTCGACCGAGACCGCGCAGTTCCACTGATCGTGTGGTTGATGGTGGCCGGCGCGCCTGCTGCGCCGGCCACCCCCTGAACGCACCAGCGGCCCTGTGGCGGGGTGTCGGAAAAATCGCAATGGTGCGAAAGCGGGAGGGACCCAGGCGTCGGGTCCCTCCCGTTTTTTCTTTTGTGATGGCGGTGGTTGCTGCCGGGGCTCTTCTGGTGTCGAAATCTCCTGTGCTGTGGGTGGTTTCGTCTACTGACAAGACTCCGTGGTCCCTGTGCTCGGCGGTGCCGGAAGCGGAACCTGAGCGGCTCTCTGGCTCCGGGATCCGAGACTTATGTATGCCAATACACGGCGTGTCGGCTGTCCTCCCCAGAGAGCCGCTCAGAACCCGCGGCGGTGCGGGTTGCGAGGGTGGGGTAAGGAGAAACCGGCTTCGCCGGTTGCCCTATGGGGTCTTCTCGTTCGGGTTTGGTGAACGGTGGGGGTGTTGTGGGGTTGTTCGGAGGTAGTTTTTGAGCATGATCTTTTCGGGGCGGGTTCCTGTGGTGGGGGCGCCGATGGCAGGTGGGCCCAGCACTCCTGAGCTGGCCGCCGCGGTGAGCGGGGCCGGGGGAGTGGGGTTCCTGGCCGGGGCTCTGCTGAGCGAGGAGAAGCTCGGTGAGCAGATCTCGCGGATCCGGGAGCTGACTTCCGAGCCCTTCGGGGTGAACCTCTTCGTGCCGAGCGAGCGGCGGGACCTGCCACTCGACGAGTTCCGGGAGCGGGTCGCCGAGGTCGCCGGGCGGCACGGTGCGGAGCCCGGTCCGGCGGACTGGGACGACGACTCCTACCCGGCCAAGGTGCGGCTCCTCGTCGAGGCGCGGGTTCCGGTGGTGTCGTTCACCTTCGGGCTGCCCGAGGCCGCCACCGTGGACGAGCTGCACTCGGTCGGCTCCGAGGTCGTGATCACCGTGACCACCGCCGACGAGGCCCGGCAGGCCGCGCGGGTGGGGGCCGACGCGGTGTGCGTGCAGGGCATGGAGGCCGGTGGGCACCGCGGGGTGTTCTACGACGACCCCACCGAGCCCGGCGGCGGGCCGCTGCTCGGGTTGCTGGCGGCGATCCGCTCGGTGCGGGACGCGGTCGACCTGCCGATCATCGCCGCGGGCGGTCTGGTGCACGGTGCTGACGTGGCCGCGGTGCTCACCGCCGGTGCGGTCGCCGCGCAGCTGGGGACCGCGTTCCTGGTCTGCGACGAGGCCGGTACGCAGCCGGTGCAGCGCGCCGAGATGGCCGACGGGCAGCGGCAGACCGCGATCACCCGCGCCTTCAGCGGTCGCCCGGCGCGCGGTCTGGTGAACCGCTTCATGACCGGCAACCCCGACGCACCGGCGGCATACCCGCAGGTCAACAACCTCACCAAGCCGATGCGCGGTGCCGCGGGCAAGGCGGGGGACGCCGAGGCCATCTCGATGTGGGCGGGCCAGAGCTACGCCCACGCCCGCCCGATGCCCGCCGCGGAGCTGGTCGCGGTGCTGCGCCGGGAGGCCCAGGAGGCGCTGCGGTCGGTCACCGACCGGCTGTGACCTTCGCGGCCGCGAAATCCGCTGGGGCCGTTGGTCGAGGTCGGATACGTTGATCTCATGAGCGCTGTGACGTCGGTGAACCTGGCAGTAGTGCGGACCGGGGAGTGGACCGGTCGCATCGGGAAGTCCGGCATCGACAAGCGCCCGGCCGGGGGCCCGGTGCGATTCACCGACACCGGTGTCGCGGGCGACTCGGTCTGCGACACCAAGCACCACGGCGCCTGGTACCAGGCCGCCTACGCCTTCGACGCCGAGGAGCTCGCGTTCTGGTCGGCCGGGCTCGGCGCGGAGCTCGTGCCCGGCAACGCGGGCGAGAACCTGACGCTGTCCGGCGCCGACAGCACTTCGGCGCTGATCGGGGAGCGGTGGGCGATCGGCGGCGCCGTGCTGCGGGTGACCGGTCCGCGCCAGCCCTGCCGGGTGTTCGCCGGGTTCTGGGACCTGCCCGGCCTGGTCAAGCGCTTCACCGCGCACGGGCGCACCGGCGTCTACCTGGCCGTCGAGCAGCCCGGCGAGATCAGCGCGGGCGACGAGATCCGCGTGCTGTCCCGACCGGACCACGGCGTGGAGGTCGCCGAGCTCTTCGCGCTGACCATGCGGGGGCGCAGCGACCTCGCCGAGCACGTCGCGGGCTGCCTGCCGGACCTGCCGGAGAAGTGGCGCGCCGCGGCCGCCGCCAAGATCGAATCGGCGCGCGTCACGACCTGACACCGCCGGTCACCAACAGTGATCGCGATGATCACTCGCACGCCCGAGCGGAATGCCCGTCCGGGTGTTGGCCGGGCGTCGAGGGCGCTGCCAGGTTGGTGTCATGGCGAGCGATTTGCAGCGTAAGAAGGTCTCCGTCGTGTTCACCGCGATGGACGCCGACGAGGACGGATTCCTGGAGCGCGCGGACTTCGAGGCGCTCACCGACCGGTGGACGGGCATCCGCGGCGGTGACGGCGCCGACCTGCGCGAGATCATGATGCGCTGGTGGGACGCGCTGAGCGCCACGGCCGATGCCGACCGCGACCAGCGGATCACCCAGGAGGAGATGCTCGCCGCCGTCGGCAACCTCCAGGCGATGCTCGACCTCGTGGTGGCGACCGGTGAGGCGATGTTCGAGGCCGTCGACGAGGACGGCGACGGCCGCGTGGCCGAACCCGAGTACGCCCGCATGATCGAGGCGTGGACCGGGCGCAGCGCGCCGAGCCGCGGCGAGTTCGGCCGCCTCGACCGCAACGGCGACGGCACCCTGTCGAGGTCCGAGTTCGTCACCCACTGGCTCGAGTTCTGGAGCGGCGACGACGAAGGAGCCCCCGGCAACCACCTCTTCGGCCTGATCTGACAGCGATCGGAATTCGTGGTCACCCCGCTCGGCGGTGCCGGCCGGTCCCACATCTGAAGCAGCGCCCCCGCCGCATTCTCACCAGCTGCACCTCCGCTTATCCGGTCTTTCCCGCGTGCTCCGCTCCAGGTGGATGGAACGGCGTGAAGTGCGCAGAATCGATACTGTGACGCGGCACACCCTGTTGTGCGGGCGTTCATTGTGGGAAAGATTGGGCTACAAACAGTTTGGCTTCCTAGTATTTGTGGGGGCCGGTTCGGCGGAGGTGCGGCGAGATGACGAGCGAGCTGGAGCACTTCATCGGAGGCAAGAGGGTGCCGGGGACCTCCGGCTCCTTCGGTGACGTGTTCGACCCCAACACGGGGCGGGTGCAGGCCAGGGTGCCGCTGGCCTCGGTGGACGAGGTCGCGGCCGCGGTCGACAACGCGGCCGCGGCGCAGCCGGCGTGGGCCGCGCAGAACCCGCAGAAGCGGGCGCGCGTGCTCATGAAGTTCCTGCAGCTGGTCAACGACGAGATGGAGGACCTGGCGCGGCTGCTGTCCTCCGAGCACGGCAAGACCGTGCCCGACGCCAAGGGAGACATCCAGCGCGGCCTGGAGGTCGTCGAGTTCGCGATCGGCATCCCGCACCTGCTCAAGGGCGAGTTCAGCGACAGCGTCGGCACCGGCATCGACGTCTACTCGCTGCGCCAGCCGCTGGGCGTGGTCGCCGGCATCACCCCGTTCAACTTCCCGGCGATGATCCCGCTGTGGAAGGCCGCGCCCGCGATCGCCTGCGGCAACGC
Source organism: Saccharopolyspora ipomoeae (assembly GCF_029952525.1). Lineage (GTDB taxonomy): Bacteria > Actinomycetota > Actinomycetes > Mycobacteriales > Pseudonocardiaceae > Saccharopolyspora > Saccharopolyspora ipomoeae. The sequence continues at coordinate 100,935 of NZ_JASAOF010000020.1, read as the reverse complement.
CTTCGTGCTCAAGCCCTCCGAGCGCGACCCCTCGGTGCCGCTGCGACTCGCCGAGCTGTTCATCGAGGCGGGCGGCCCGCCCGGCATCTTCAACGTCGTCAACGGCGACAAGACCGCCGTCGACGCGCTGCTGACCGAACCGCGCATCGAGGCCGTCGGCTTCGTCGGCTCCTCCGACATCGCCGAGTACATCTACTCCACCGCCGCCGCCCACGGGAAGCGCGCGCAGTGCTTCGGCGGTGCCAAGAACCACCTCATCGTCATGCCCGACGCCGACCTCGACCAGGCCGCCGACGCCCTCATCGGCGCCGGGTACGGCTCGGCGGGCGAGCGCTGCATGGCGATCTCGGTGGCCGTGCCGGTCGGGGAGGCCACCGCGAACGCGCTCGTGGACAAGCTCGTCGAGAAGATCGCGGGCCTGAAGGTCGGCACCAGCTTCGACGCCGACGCCGACTACGGCCCGCTGGTCACCCGGCAGGCTTGGCAGCGCGTCCACGATCTCATCGGCGCCGGCGTCGACGAGGGCGCGAAGCTCGTGGTCGACGGCCGCGACTTCGCGCTGAAGGGCAACGAGGACGGCTTCTTCATGGGCCCGACGCTGTTCGACGACGTCACCGCGGACATGCGGATCTACCGCGAGGAGATCTTCGGCCCGGTGCTGTCGGTCGTGCGCGCCGCCGACTACGAGGAAGCGCTGCGGCTGCCCAACGACAACGAGTACGGCAACGGCGTCGCGATCTTCACCCGCGACGGCGACGCCGCCCGCGAGTTCGTCAACCGGGTCAACACCGGCATGGTCGGCGTGAACGTCCCGATCCCGGTGCCGATCGCCTACCACACCTTCGGCGGCTGGAAGCGGTCCGGATTCGGCGACCTCAACCAGCACGGGCCCGACTCGATCCGCTTCTACACCAAGACCAAGACGGTCACCTCCCGCTGGCCCTCCGGACTCAAGGAAGGCGCCAGCTTCACCATCCCGACCATGCACTGATCGCGCGGGTGGGGACCGGCGAACCCGGTCCCCACCCGGCCGCGAGGAGGGAGTCGACGTGTCCGTCGCAGCAGTGGCGAGCTCGCCCTTCGAGCTCACCGACGACCAGCGCGCCATCCGCGAGGCCGCGCTGGAATTCGCCCACGACCAGCTCGCCCCGCACGCCGTGGAGTGGGACCAGGACAAGCACTTCCCGGTCGAGACGCTGCGGGCAGCCGGAGAACTGGGCATCGGCGGCGTCTACGTCGACGAGGCCCACGGCGGCAGCGGGCTGAGCAGGTTCGACTCGGTGCTCATCTTCGAGGCGCTGGCCGGGGGAGATCCGTCGATCGCCGCCTACATCTCGATCCACAACATGTGCGCGGGGATGATCGACCGGTTCGGCAGCGACGCCCAGCGGGCGCGCTGGCTGCCGGGGTTGTGCTCGATGGAACGCCTCGCCAGCTACTGCCTGACCGAGCCCGGCGCGGGTTCCGACGCGGCCGCGCTGCAGACCAGGGCGGTCCGCGACGGCGACGACTACGTGCTCACCGGGGTCAAGCAGTTCATCTCCGGCGGCGGCAGCTCCGACGTCTACGTGGTCATGGCCCGCACCGGCGAGCCCGGCCACAAGGGCATCTCCACCTTCGTCGTGGAGGCCGGGGCCGAAGGGCTCTCCTTCGGCGCCAACGAGAAGAAGATGGGCTGGAACGCCCAGCCCACCCGCCAGGTCATCTTCGACGGCGTCCGGGTGCCCGCCGACCAGCGGCTGGGCGAGGAGGGCATCGGCTTCCGGATCGCCATGGCCGGGCTGGACGGCGGACGGCTCAGCGTCGGCGCCTGCTCGCTCGGCGGCGCGCAGGCCGCGCTGGACAAGTCGCTGGGCTACGTCCGCGAGCGCAGCGCGTTCGGCTCCAAGCTCAGCGAGTTCGAGGCGCTGCAGTTCAAGCTCGCCGACATGGCCACCGAGCTGGAGGCCGCGCGGCTGCTGCTGTGGCGGGCGGCCTGGGCGCTGGACACCAAGGACCCGTCGGCCACCAGGTTGTGCGCGATGGCCAAGCGGCTGGCCACCGACGTGGGGTTCACCGTGGCCAACGAGGCACTTCAGATCCACGGGGGATACGGATACCTTGCCGAGTACGGCCTGGAGAAGATCGTCCGCGACCTGCGGGTGCATCAGATCCTGGAAGGCACCAACGAAATCATGCGGCTGATCATCTCCCGCGGTCTGCTGGCGGCCTGACCGCCGCCGCGGGGGCAGCACCTTGCACAACGATGGAGTTTCCGATGACGGAGTCCGAGATCCTGGTCGCCGAGAACGGCTCGCTCGGGCGGATCACGCTCAACCGCCCGAAGGCCCTCAACTCGCTGACCCTCGGCATGGTCCGGGAGATGACCGAGGCGATCGAGGGCTGGCGCGACGCCGGGCACATCCGGGCGATCCTGATCGACGGAGCCGGTGAGCGCGGCCTGTGCGCGGGCGGCGACGTGCGCGCCCTGCACGACGCCGCCAAGGCCGGGGACGAGTCGCTGCCCTCGGCGTTCTGGACCGAGGAGTACCGGCTCAACTCCGCGCTGGCCAACTACCCGAAGCCGGTCGTGGGGATCATGGACGGCATCTGCATGGGCGGCGGCGTCGGCATCACCGCCCACGGCTCGCACCGGGTGGTCACCGAGCGCTCCAAGGTCGGCATGCCCGAGACCGGCATCGGCTTCATCCCCGACGTCGGCGGCACCTACCTGATGTCGCGCGCCCCCGGCGAGCTGGGCACGCACCTGGCGCTGACCGGCAGCGCGGTCGGCGGCGCGGACGCGCTGTACTGCGACCTGGCCGACCACTACGTCGACAGCGCCCGGCTGCCCGCGCTCGTCGAGGCGCTGAGCAGCGGCGACGTCGACGAGGTGCTGAGCCGGTTCGCCGCCGAGGCGCCCGAGCCGCCGCTGGCCGAGCACCGCGAGTGGATCGACGCGGCCTACGCGGGCGACGACGTCGAGGCGATCCTGTCCCGGCTGGCCGAGCGCCCGGAGCAGGCCGCGCAGGACGCCGCGAAGACCATCGGCACCAAGTCCCCGACCGCGCTGAAGGTGACGCTGCGGGCGCTGCGCAGCGACTACGCCTCGCTGGAGCAGGCGCTCACCCAGGAGTACCGGCTGGCGATGGCGTGCGTGCGCATCGGCGACTTCGTCGAGGGCGTGCGCGCCGCCCTGGTGGACAAGGACCGCAACCCGCAGTGGTCGCCCACCAGCCTGTCCGAAGTGGACGAATCGCGGGTGCAGAAGTTCTTCGAACCGGCAGCCGACGAGCCGACGATCTTCGGCTGAGCAGCGGGTGCCGGGGCCTTGGCGGTAGTTCGAGCAGAAGGGTAGTGACAATGGCTGTCATCGGTTTCATCGGACTCGGTCACATGGGCGGTCCGATGTCGGCGAACCTCGTCAAGGCCGGGCACGCCGTGCGCGGTTACGACCTCGTCCCGACCGCGCTGGCCACCGCCGCCGACAACGGCGTGACCACGGTGTCGTCCATCGCCGAGGCGGTGGACGGGGCCGACGCGGTGATCACCATGCTGCCCAGCGGGAAGCACCTGCTGGACGCCTACGACGAGGTGCTGCCGAACGCCGCCTCCGGCGCGCTGCTGATCGACTCCTCCACGGTGGACGTCGCCGACGCGCGCACCGCGCACGACCGCGCGCAGCAGGCCGGTTTCGGCAGCATCGACGCCCCCGTCTCCGGCGGCACGGCCGGGGCCGAGGCGGGGACGCTGACGTTCATGGTCGGCGGCTCGGAAACCGACTTCCAGCGCGCCGAGAGCGTGCTGGAACCGATGGCGCGCAAGGTGATCCACTGCGGCGGTCCCGGCAACGGGCAGGTCACCAAGATGTGCAACAACCTCATCCTGGGCGCCTCGATGATCGCCGTCGGCGAGGCGTTCGTGCTGGGCGAGCGGCTGGGGCTGTCGCACGAGGCGCTCTACGACGTCGCCTCGGTCTCCACCGGCCAGTGCTGGGCGCTGACCACCAACTGCCCGGTGCCCGACCTGGTGGAGACCAGCCGCGCCAACCACGACTACGAACCCGGCTTCGCCGCGGCCCTGATGCTCAAGGACCTCAACCTGGCGGTGTCGGCGGCCGAGCAGTCCGGCACCGACACGGCCATCGGCCGCCTGGCCACCGAGCTCTACCGCCGCTTCAACGAGGAAGGCGGCGGCGGTCAGGACTTCGGGGCCATCATCAAGTCCATCCGGGAGCACTCCGGGAGCTGACGCCGCTGAGCGCTCGGCCGGGTGACGACGTCGCCCGGCCGAGCGCTGTGCGACGGGCGCCACGGTCACCCGCCGGGGGTGCGCGCAGTGCGGCGGTGCCGCGCGTACGCTGCGCGTTGTGTTGGAGTTGCTGGTCGAGTGGTACGACGGCGTCGAGCTGTGGTTGGTGCAGCTCGTCTACCCGCTGCAGGTCGCCCTGGTCCTCGCAGTCCTGGTGCCGTTGTGCTGGGGGGTGGCGCGAGTCGTCGACCGCGCGGTGGACGGCATCAGCGCCCGATTCACCCGCGCGAGTGACTCCGAACCGCCGATCGAACGCGGCGACGGGGAGATGACCGGGCGGAGGGGAAGAGCTGCGTGAGCTCGCGGAAGCGCATTACGTCGGCGTTGGTCGGGCTGGTCGCCCTGGTCGTGCTGGGGTGGTTCGGCAAGGACGTCGTCGCCGACTCGCCGACCAGCACCGAGGTGCCGGGTGCCAGCCAGTCGGGGCTGCAGGTCCAGCAGCTGTCGAAGCTCCCGCCGGAAGCGGGCAAGACCTACCAGCTGATCGTCAAGGGCGGGCCGTTCCCGTACCCGGGCAAGGACGGCTCGACGTTCGGCAACCGCGAGGGCGAGCTGCCCGCGCAGAAGTCCGGGTACTACAAGGAGTACACCGTGCCGACCCCCGGATCGAAGGATCGCGGGGCGCGCAGGCTGGTCACCGGCAGCCAAGAAGAGGTGTACTACACCAGTGATCACTACGAGTCGTTCGTGGTTGTGGATACGACGGGTTGAGTGCCATGTTCGGGACGAAACGGGCCAGCAGGTTGCGGAAGGAGCAGCCGGTGAGTGACCAGCCGACCGCCGACGTCACGACGCGCGAGGCCGTCGCCGCCGCCGAGGAGCGGGGCGCGACCGCTCACGTCCTCGACGGCGTCGACCTGACCAGCAAGCGCACCACGCTCGACGGGATCGCCGCGGTCCTGGACTTCCCGGAGTGGGCGGGGCGCAACCTGGACTCGCTGTTCGACTGCCTGACCGACCTGTCCTGGCTGCCCGAGGGCGAGCACGTGCTGATCTGGTCGGGCTTCCAGGACCTGGCCGACCACGATCCGAAGGCCTTCAACGGCATCAACTCGGTGCTGCGGGACGCGGCCGAGCGCCCCATGTGCGGCCGCCGCTTCACCGCGGTCCTGACCCGGTCGTGAACAGCCGCTGGTAATGGCGAATGCCGATGGCCGGTGGAACTTCCACCGGCCATCGGTCGTTTCGGGGTCACTTCAGGGCGTCGGGGACCCAGTTGGGCTTGCGCTTCTCGGCGAAGGCCGTGATGCCCTCCTGGCCCTCCTCGCCCGCGAAGTGCTTCGCCGAGAGCTGCAGCATCTCCGCGAAGTCCTCGGACATCGACGCCGGGCGCTGGGCGGTGAGCATGGCCTTGGTGGCGGCCAGCGCGTTCGGGCCGCCGAGGGCGAGCATGTCGGTGTAGCGCTTGACCTCCGCGTCGAGCTGCTCGGCCGGGACGGCGGAGTTGAGCAGGCCGATCTCCGCGGCGCGGGTGCCGTCGAAGGTCTCGCCGGTGAGGAACAGCTCGTGCGCCTGGCGGGCGTCGAGGCGGGGCAGCACGGTCACCGAGATCACCGCCGGGACCACGCCGATGCGGACCTCGGTGAAGGCGAACGTGGCGGACTCGGCGGCCACCGCGATGTCGCAGGCGGCGACGAGACCCACCCCGCCGGCGCGGGCCGGGCCCGCCAGCTTCGCCACGACCGGCTTCGGGCTGGTCCAGATCTGCTCCAGCAGCGCCGGGAACTCGTTGACGCCCTGCTGGTCGGAGTCCGCCGAGCGCGACTCCTTGAGGTCCATGCCCGCGCAGAACACCTTGCCGGTGTGGGTCAGGACGATCACGCGCACCGCGTCGTCGTCCATCGCGGTGTCCAGGTGCGCCTTGAGCTCGCGGCGGAGCTGGGCTGACAGGGCGTTGCGGTTGTGCGGCGAGTCCAGGGTGATCGTTCCGACCCCGTCCGCCACCTCGAAGTGCACGAGCTCATCCATGCCCGAGACGTTAACCAGCCCAACACCTCCGGCGCCACACCCGTTCCTCGACCTGGGTGCGGTTTTCGGGGAGGGGTAGTGGGACAGTTTTAGCCATAATTGTCCGGACAAAAAGGACATTGATCATGGGTGATTATGGCTAAAACTGTCCCACTGCCGAGCACCTTCGGCGCCCCCGGGGGGGAGAGACCTCGGGGGTGGGGGTCAGGTGGGTGGGTAGCGGGTGGTCCAGGTGGGTGGGCGGGGGCCGAACTCCTGGACTGCGTCTTGGGCGAGTTGGGCTATGACGTCGTGGAGTTCCAGTTCGGCGGTCCAGCGCTGGGGGATGGCGGCAGCCCCCGCGCCTGCGGCCGTGAGGGTGCCTGCGATGGCCGTGGTGGCGGCGCTGTTGCCGGAGTGGTTGGCCGCGATCGGGAGGGCGCGGTCGAACTCGCCGCCGGCTGCCAGGGCCGCGTGGAGGCCGATCGCGAGCGCCTCGGCGGCCGTGCCCGCCGTGCCGAGCTCGCGCTCCAGCTCCTCCGGGGTGAGCCGCTCTCCGGCCGCGAGGTCGCGGGCGGCCGTGAGGCGGCGGGTGACCTCCTCGTGCCCGGTGTGCGGGGCGAGCTGGGCGAGGACGCCGGTGGCCGCGTCCGCGAGCGGCTCGCCGACCAGCAGCCGCGAGACCAGGAACCCGAGCGCGCCCGCGCTGAGCAGCGCCGTCGGGTGGCCGTGGGTGAGGGCGGCGCTGCGCATGCCCAGCGCGAAGACCTCCGACGGGTCGTCCGACCACAGCGCCGCCGGGACCGCGCGCAGGATCGCGCTGCTGCCCGCCGAGTCGCTGACCGGCCGCTCCGGGGTGCCCATCGGCTGCTGGCCCTTGGCGAACGCGATCAGCGTGCGCATCATGGTGCGCCCCGGGTTCCGGGTCTGGAACAGCGCCCGCTGCTGCACCAGCCAGCCGTCGGGTTCCGGCGTGCCGCTCAGGAACTCGCCCGCGGCGCGCGGCCAGCTCAGGTGCTGGGTGTGCAGCCAGCGCTGGTACGCGTGCTGCAGGTGCCGGATCGGGTCGTCGGTGTCGCCGCTGCGGCGGGCGACGTTGGCGCGCAGCACGCCCTCGACGGAGAACAGCAGCAGCTGGGTGTCGCTGCCGACCCGGCCCGACGGGTGCCCGGCGGGGACGTAGTCGGTGAGCCCGTCGGCGCCGTGCCGCGCGCGGATCTCGTCCCACGGGTCTGAGGCGATCGGCATGCCCATCGCCTCGCCGACCGCGCAGCCCAGCACTGCGCCCAGGAACCGGTCCCGCGAGGCCGCCAGCCGCGGCACGCCGCTCAACCCGGTCCGGTAGTCCGATGTGGACGGAACGGCGGCGCCCGCGGAGTCGTCGGCGGGGTAGCGGCCCTCCCAGGCGGCGGATTCGTCGGGCTCGGGCCCGAACTCGGTGAGCGCGTCCCGCCCGAGCCGCTCCACCACCTCGACGATCGGCAGCCGCTCCAGCAGCTCGGCCGGGATCGCGGTGGGGCCGTGCAGCGCGCCGAGCAGCTGCCCGCACAGCATCGCCGCGCTCGCCGGGTCGCCGTCGTGCTCGGCGGCCGAGTCGATCGCCGTGCCGAAGTCGTCCTCGCAGGCCAGCGCCACCCGCGCGGCCGCCGCCAGCACGCCCAGACCGCTGCGGGAGGTGCCCAGGTGCGTCGAGCGCGGGCGGACGCCCGCAGGGCTGAGCAGACCCAGCCGCAGCGCCTCGCCGAGCGCCGTGCGACCCGACTGCCATCCCGAGATGCCTTGCCGCAGCGAGGTTTCCAGGTCGTGTCCGCGCAGCAGCCACAGCGTCGCGGCGCCGAGCACGCTCGCCGGGTTGTGCCCGTGCGGATGCCCGTGGGTGAGCGCGGCCAGATCGCCGCCGAGCGCGAACACCGCGCCCGGATCGCCCGACCACAGCGCGGCCAGCGCCCCCAGGGGCACGGCCGTGGCCGAATCGGCGTGGTTGATCGGGTGCTGCCTGCTGCCCTGCGGGTGCCCGGCGACGACCTTCGCCACCGAGGTCAGCAGCGTCGGCTCGTCGCTGGCCCGATCGCGCAGGCCGGGCTCGGTCACCAGCGAACCGCTGGGCCGGGGCGCGTCGCCGCCGCAGTCCCGCCACGGCACTCCGCGCGTGTGCAGCCAGCGGCGCAGCGCCGACTGGACGGCCGCGGTCGGCTCGCCGGAACCGGTGGAGCGCAGCTGGGTGTGCGCGCGGATCAGCCCTTCCAGCGCGAACAGCAGCGCGCCGGTGCGCTGACCCACGCGGCCGAGCGCGGCGAACTCGCCGACCGCACCGCCCAGCAGCAGGCCGAGCACGCGGGCCGAGGCACCGGGCAGACCGCCGTCGCGGCCGGCGAGACCGGTGTCCGCTGACCCCGCCTCCGGCGAGAGGCGGTGCTGGAGCTCGGCCGCCCACAGCGGGCGGGACGCGGGGTGGCCGTCCCAACGGCGCCAGACCGCCAGCAACCGGCGCTCCACCGGGTCGCGCCGGCAGGCGGCCAGCAGCGCGCGTTCGTCCGAGTCCAGCCCGCGTAAGTCCACTGAGGATTACCCGGCGTGCTGCGCCGCGGGTTCGGGCGTCTCGACGGGTTCCGGCCGCTCGACGGGTTCCGGGGCCTCGACCTCGGACGTGTCCGCCTCGGCCAGCAACCGCTCCAGGAGCTCTCTCAGCTCCAGCTGTTCGAGCCACTCCGGCGGGAGTTCGCCTGCTCCGCGCGCGGTGCCCATCAGGGCGCCGCAGATCGCCGCGGTCGCCGCGCTGTTGCCCGCGTGGGTGGCCGCCAGCGACACCGCGTCGGACACCGAGTTCGGGTGCGACAGCGCCGCCGCCACCGCGATGGCCAGCGCCTCCGGCGCGTGCCAGCCCAGTCCCAGCGACTCCAGCACCGTCGGCGACACCGGGCCGCTGGTGGCGATCTCCACCGCCGCCCGCAGACCGCGAGCGGTGTTCTCGGCGCCCTCCATCCGGTCCAGCTCGGCGAGCACGGCCTGCGCGGAGTCGATCAGCGTCCGGCCGCCGTCCAGCCCGCACACCAGGCCCGCCAGCGCCGCCGCAGGCAGGTAGCCGTCCGGGTGGCCGTGGGTGAGCACGCCGATGCGGGCACCCAGCTCGACGGCCTCGGTCAGGTCGGCGGCCTGGAAGCCGACCACCGCGCCGCGCGCCGCCGCGGTGGCGTTGCGGGCGTCGTTGGGCGGGTTGCCGGGGGTGGGGTTCTCGCCCCGGTCGCCCCAGCGGGCCATCGCGGTCAGCGTCGCTTCGTCCGGGAACCGCTGCGCGCGCAGCACGTCGGTCCCGGCGAGCGCGCCGCCGCCGTCCGGCGTCGGGCGGCCGCCCTGGGTGCGCACCCAGTCCCGCAGCGAGGCCCGCACCAGCGACGGCTTGTCCGGGTTCTCGCCGTTCAGCCCGGCAAGCACGAACGCGGTCTGCTGCGCGTAGGACGTGCCGGAGCCCCGGCGGCCGAACAGCTCGGCGTACTCGCGGACCCCGTCGGGGTTCTCGCGAAGCGTGGTGAGCAGGTCGCTGAACATCCAGGGCGCGCCGAGCGCGTCGCCGACGGCCGTGCCCAGCACGCAGCCGGTGAACCGGTCGTGGCGGCTGGGCCGGACCTGCTCCTCCTCGACGAGCTCGGGTTCCTCCTCGGGAACCTCCTCCTCGGCGGCGGCTTCGCCGACGAGCTGCGCGGCGCGCTCCTCGCCGAAGGCCTCCGCCAGGAGCTTGTGCAGGCCCTGGCCGAGGTCGGCGTTGGTGCTGCCGTCGTCGTTGTCGCGGAACTTGCGCCACGCCAGCAGCAACCGCAGTTCCTCGTCGGAGAGCCCGTCGTCGTCGGATCCCTGCTCCGCCGCCGATGCCTCGGCGGCGGGCTGCTCGGCAGCGGGCTCGGGGGTCGGCTCCTCGACCGGGGTCGCCGCGACGGGAGCTTCCTCCTCGACGACGGTCACCTCCGGTTCCGGCTCCTCCTCGATGACGGCGTCCTCGACGACGGGGGCGTCCTCGACCTCGGCATCCTCGACCGCGGGGGCGTCCTCGACCGCGGGGGCGTCCGGTCGCTCCTCGGGAACCGGGTAGCGCGCCGCCCACAGCTTCCCGGACGACGGCTTCGGGCCGAACTCCAGATCCGCGTCGGCGGCCAGGAACTCCAGGGTCTCGCGCAGCTCCAGCTTGTCCTGCCAGTGCGGCGGGATCGCGGTGGCGGTGTGGGCCGCGCCCATGATGCCGCCGCAGATCGCCGCGGTGGAGTCGCTGGCGCCGGAGTGGTTGGCGGCCAGCACCAGCGCGTCCGGGAACGACTCCGGGTGGGTGAGCGCCGCGCAGACGGCGATCGCCAGCACCTGGGCGCCCGAGTGCGCGGTGCCGAAGGCCTCCTCGATCTGCTCCGGCGTCGGCGTGCCGGTGGCGGCGAGCTCGACGGCCTTGCGCAGCGCGGTGATGGTCTCCTCGTGACCGTCCCACTCGGACAGCGCGATGAGCGTGCGATCCACCGCTTGCGGCAGCGAGCGGTTGGCCAGCAGCTGGTGCACCAGCAGCGCGAGCGCACCCGCGGGCAGGTAGGCGCTGGCGTGGCCGTGGGTGAGCAGCGCGGTCCGCACACCGGTGCGGAAGGCCTCGGCCGGGTCGTCGGACCACAGCGCGGCCGGGGCCGAGCGGGTCACCGCGCCCCAGTCGGCGGCGTCGTTCGGCGGCTTGTCCAGCGAGCCCTGCTCGTTGCCCCCGGCGAAACCGCGCAGCGCCTGCATGCTGGTCATGCCCCGGGCCCGCCGGTCGAACAGCTCGCGCTGGTCGACCAGCCAACCGTCGGGCTGCTCGCCGCTGCCGCCCGCCTCGGCCCAGTCGACGCCCTGGGTGTGCAGCCAGCGCTGGTAGGCCTGCTGCACGTGGACGGCCGGGTCGGCCGAACCGTGCAGGCGGCGGGCGGTGGAGGCGCGGATGAGGCCCTCGGTGGTGAAGGCGGTCAGCTGCGTCTCGTCGCTGATCGACCCGGCGGGCCGGTGACCGTCGACGTAGTCGATGAGCCCGGAATCGCCGTACTTGGCGCGGATCTCGGCCAGCGAGTCGGCCTCGATCGGGAAGCCGAGCGCGTCACCGGCAGCGGTGCCCAGCAGCATCCCCAGGATGCGCTGGGTGCGCAGGTCCTCCGGGGTGCTCGGCGGGGCGGGCGCGGCCGATTCCGGCGGCGACACCACGGATTCGACCTCCGGGGCGGTCACGACCGGTTCGGGGGACTCCTCCGGTTCCCCTGCGGTGCCCGGGGTTTCGCCGTCGTCGGCGGGGGTTTCGGCGCTGGGAGCTTCGGCGCCCGGGGTTTCCGGGTCGGGGGTTTCCGGGTTCGGCGCCTCCGCGCGCGGCAGGGAGGCGGCGAAGTCCAGGTCGGAGACGTCGCCGGCGGCCGGGTAGCGCTTGGCCCACGCGTCGCCGGTGGGCGGGGTGCCGCGGAACTCCAGCAGACCGTCCTTGGCCAGGGATTCCACGACCTCGCGCTGCCGCAGGTCGCGCAGCCACACGCCGGGCAGCGCGGCGGCGCCGTGCCGGGCGCCGACGATGTTGCCGCAGATCGCGGCGGTCGAGTCGCTGTCGCCGGAGTGGTTGATCGCGATCATCAGCGCGTCGGCGATGGTGTCGGTGCTCAGCGCCGCGCACACCGCGATGGCCAGCGCCTCGTGCCCGGACCAGCCGCTGCCGAGGACGTCCTTGACCTGCTCGGGCGTGGGCTTGCCCTTCCCGGCGAGGTCGACGGCGGCCTGCAGCGCGCGTTCGGTGTCCTCGTGGTCGCGGCAGGTCTTGAGCAGCTCGCGCGCCTGCGCCAGCGCGGACTCCAGGGATTCCTCCCGCAGCAGCCGGTGCACCAGCACCGCCAGCACACCGGCGGGCAGGTAGGCGTTGGGCTGGGAGTGGGTCAGCGCGGCGGTGGCGGCGGCGAGCTCGAAGACCGAGCGGGCGTCGTCCGACCACAGCGCGACCGGGGCGGCGCGGACCACGCCGCCGCAGTCGTCGGAGTCGTTGATGGGCCGCTCGAACGTGCCGGGCGCCCCGACCGAGGCGAACTCGCGGAGCGCGCTGATGGAGCTGCTGTTGGGGGAGCGGACCGCGAACAGGTCGGACTGCTCGACCAGCCAGCCGTTGGCCTTGGGGTGCTTGGCGGCGAACGGGCCGGCCGAGCGCATCCACGCGTAGCCCTGGGTGTGCAGCCACCGCTGGTAGGCCAGCTGCACCGCGGGCAGCGGACCGGCGGAGTCGCCGCTGCGGGCCAGGCTGTGCGCGCGGATCAGGCCTTCCAGCGTGAACAGGGTCAGCTGGGTGTCGTCCGTGAACTCGCCGGGGTGCTCGGCGTTGCGGTCGTACTCGGTGACGCCGTCGTCGCCGAAGCGGCTGCGGATCTGGTCGATCGGGTAGAACTCCACCGGCGCGCCCAGCGCGTCGCCGATCGCCCCGGCCAGCATCGATCCCAGGAACCGGCGGCCGAACTCGGTCTCGGCCGGGTCGGCGGGAGCGGCGGAGCCGGCAGGCGTGGTGGGGACGGCGGGGGTGGCGGGACCGACCGGTACGGCCGGGGCCGGGGTCGGCGGCACCGGGGGCACGGCGGTCCCGGCGGGCGGCGACATCGGCGTGCCCGCGGGCGGGGAGGCCGGAGGTCCCGGGGGCACCGGAGTGCCCGGAGCGACCGGGGTGCCGGCGACCGAGTTGCCGGCGACCGGGGTGCCGGCGGGCGGGGACATCGGCACGCCAGCGGGTTTCGGCGGCACCGAGGCGGCGATCCGCACCAGGTCCTCACCGGGCATCCGGGCCTTGACCGGGCTCGTCGGGTTGATCTGCAGGTCGACCCCGGCGAGGGGGTTCGCGGCCAGCTGCCTGCCGGTCATGCGCTGCCAGGTCGTCCAGTTCGGCGGCAGGAAGCCGTCGGAGGTGAACACCTGGAGCTGGCGGCGCCCCGACTCGTGCTCCATCGTGAACAGCCCGCTGCCCTGCGGCTGGGCGAACAGGATCAGCTCGGAGTCGAGCATCGCGGCCAGCAGCGCCTGGCCCTGGGCGTACCCGGTGGTGGTCAGCTGCAGTGCGCGCTCGACGTCGTTGGTAGGCGCGGGAAGGCGCAGCGCGACCGGGGACGGGCGGTAGTTCGGGTTGGGGGAGAAGTCGTCGGTGATCTCACCCTGCTCGTCGACGCGGTAGCCGCCGATGAACCCCCACGGCGGCACCTCCGCGTTCGGGTCGGTGAAGATCGGGTCGACCACGTACAGCCAGGTGTTGGGCTGCTTCTTGGCCTGTTCCCGCATAGCCGGTGTGATGACCGGTCGACTCGGCTGCTGCGTGTTCATCTCGCCCTGTTGTCCCTGACTCCCTGTCCAGCCTTGCATTGATCGCCCCCACAGCGACGGTCACTCGAACGCGCGGGCCTGGCGGGCGAACGATGCACGGTGAGCTGCCGGTACCCCGTCCAGACGCCGCCCTGCACTCTCTCATGACCTCATGGGATGAATCGTAGTCTTTGAGAGAACAACTCTGCGTGAAAACTCAGCGGCGCGGGGTCCGGTGGATCACACGGCGGCCGGGGCGGGGAGGGTTCACCCGGCGGGACCGGAGCGCTCAATCGGACAGCGCGGCGGCCATCAGGCAGCCCAGGCACGGCATGCCCGCGGGCCCCTCCAGCGCCTCGGCCTGGCCGGGCGCGATGCTGAAACCGCAGTAGGCGCGCAAGGTTTCGGGAAGCGGGCCGCCGCTGGGCACGGGGAAGAAGTGACAGGACTTGTCCTGCTCGCTGCGCGCGAACTCAGGGCGGACCCGCGCGATCAGGTGCGGGATCGAGCTCATCGGGCACTGACCCCCTGCGCGCGCAACCCTGGCATCAACGGCACAGATCACATCATGCCGATCGCGTTGTGAGCGCGAACCCACTTGGCGAATTCTCGCCAATGCGTTGCGCGCGAGACGAATCGCGCTCCCGCTCAGGTCAGAGCGGGTACGGGAGCCTCGACCGAGGCCAGGTCGTAGCGGTGCAGCACCAGATCGGCGACACCCGCGTCGTCGGCCATCGGCGCGGCGAGCAGCGGCGCGCCGGCGTGCGCCGAGGCGAGCTCGACGATGCGGTCCGGCAGCAGACCCGGCGCCAGGAACCAGGAACCGACGGCGAACCGGCGCGCACCCCGGGCGCGCAGCAGCTCGATCGCCGCCGGAACGTCCGGTGCTGCGGCGGCCGCGAACGTCGCCACCGTGCCCGCCCACGCGGTGCGGGACTGCCAGCGGGCGGCCACGTCGGCCACCAGCCGGTTGGCCGGGGCGTGCGAGGAACCGGCCCCCGCCAGCAGCACGCCCAGCTCCGGGTCGTCCGGATCGGCGCCGGTGGCCAGCAGGCGCCGCCACGCGGCGGCGTCCAGGCGCGGGTCCGGGCCGAGCACGTCACCGATGCGCACCCGCAGGTCCGGGTGGCGCTGCTGCGCCTCGGCCACGGCCGCGGGCACGTCGACGCGCGCGTGGAAGGCGTGGCCGAGCAGCAGCGGCACGACCACGGCCTCCCGGTGCCCGTCGGCGCGCACGGCGTCGAGGACGTCGCCCAGCAGCGGCTGGGAGAGGTCCAGGAACGCCGCGCGCACGTCCAGCTCCGGCCGCAGCGCGCGCACCACGCCCAGCAGCCGGTGGACCGTCTCGGCGGAGCGAGGGTCCCGGCTGCCGTGCGCGACGGCGACCAGCGGCGCGGAGGTCATCGCGACGCTTCGGCGAACGGAGCCAGCGGAACGCCGATCAGACCGGCGGCCAGCGTGGTGCCGTCGGCGGGGTCGATCACCAGGAACGACCCGTTGCGGCGGCTGGCGGAGTAGTCGTCGACCGGCAGCTGCTCCGCGGTGCGCAGCTGCACCCGGCCGATCTCGTTGAGCTGCAGCGAATCCGGCGCGGCCACGCTGGTCAGCTGCTGCTCGTCGAAGCGCGCCGACAGCTCGGTCACCATCGCCTGCACCGTGCGCGCACCGTGCTTGACCAGCACCTTCTGGCCCGGGTTCAGGGCCTTCTCGGCCAGCCAGCAGACCGTGGCGTCGAGCTCGTCGGTCAGAGCCGGCGCGGTGTCGGCCGCGGCGATGAGGTCACCGCGCGAGATGTCGACGTCGTCGTCCAGCAGCAGCGTCACCGAGTGACCGGCCGCGGCTTCCGCGCGCTCGCCGTCGGCGGTGTCCACCTTGGACACCTTGGTGCGCACCCCGGCGGGCAGCACGACGACGTCGTCACCGGCCCGCACCACACCGGCGGCGACCTGACCGGCGTAGCCGCGGTAGTCGGGGTGCTCGGCGGTGCGCGGGCGGATCACGTACTGCACCGGCATCCGGAACGGCGCGTCGTGCGGGTCCGGCGCGACCGGCACGCTCTCCAGGTGCTCCAGCAGCGACGGGCCGGAGTACCACGGCGTGTTCTCCGAGCGCTCCATCACGTTGTCGCCCAGCAGCGCCGACACCGGGATGGTCACCACGGCGTCGTCGGCGTAGCCCAGCGCCTCGGCGTGCGCGGCGAACTCCGCGGCGATGCGGGTGAAGGTCGCCTCGTCGAAGTCCACCATGTCGATCTTGTTGACCGCGAGCACCAGCTGCGGCACGCCCAGCAGCGCCAGCACCGCCGCGTGCCGCCGGGTCTGCTCGACGACGCCGTTGCGGGCGTCGACCAGCAGCACCGCCAGCTGCGCGGTGGAGGCGCCGGTCACGGTGTTGCGGGTGTACTGCACGTGGCCGGGGGTGTCGGCCAGCACGAAGGTGCGCTTCGGCGTGGCGAAGTAGCGGTAGGCCACGTCGATGGTGATGCCCTGCTCGCGCTCCGCGCGCAGGCCGTCGACCAGCAGCGACAGGTCCGGCGTGGCCAGGCCGCGGTCCGCGCTGGCGCGGTGCACCGCGTCCAGCTGGTCGGCCAGCACCGACTTGGTGTCGTGCAGCAGCCGACCCACCAGCGTGGACTTGCCGTCGTCGACGGAGCCCGCGGTGGCCAGGCGCAGCAGGTCGGTGTGCACCGGCAGCGTCACCTCGGTGCCGCTGTCCGGAGCGGTGCGGGTCGTGGTCTCGGTCATCTGGAAACCCACTCCTGGTGGTAAAGGCTTGGTCGTCGGGAAAGTTTCAGCGGGTCGCGAGGGTCGGGCGTCAGCCAAGCGGCGTGAGCCGCTTTCTCTTCCACCACCTGAGCAAATCGCACCGCCGGGGGTTCTGAGCGGCTTCGTGGTGAGGACGCCGCGACGCCGTGTATTGGCATACATAAGGAGTGGCGCCCGGAGCCACGGAGCCGCTCAGGTTCCCCTACTGGCACCGCTAAGCAAGTCAAGTGCGACCCAATTTGTCAGAAGTAGCCTTCGCGCTTGCGGTCTTCCATGGCCGCTTCGCTGATACGGTCGTCGGCTCGGGTGGCGCCGCGCTCGGTGAGGCGGCTGGCGGCGACCTCGGCGATGACGTCGTCGACCGTGTAGGCCTCGGACTCGACCGCGCCGGTGCAGGAACCGTCGCCGACCGTGCGGTAGCGCACCGTCTTGGACTCCGGGTTCTCGCCCTCGCGCGGACCGCCCCAGGGGCCGGAGGTCAGCCACATGCCGTCGCGCTGGTAGACCTCGCGGCGGTGCGCGAAGTAGATCTCCGGCAGCTCGATCTTCTCCCGCTGGATGTAGCGCCAGATGTCCAGCTCGGTCCAGTTCGACAGAGGGAACACGCGCACGTGCTCACCCGGGCGGTGCCGTCCGTTGTAGAGGTTCCACAGCTCCGGGCGCTGCCGGCGCGGGTCCCACTGCCCGAAGGCGTTGCGCAGGCTGAAGATGCGCTCCTTGGCGCGGGCGCGCTCCTCGTCCCGGCGACCGCCGCCGAAGACGGCGTCGAACTTGTTGTCGCTGATGGAGTCCAGCAGCGGCTGGGTCTGCAGCGGGTTGCGGGTGCCGTCGGCGCGCTCGGCCAGCCGCCCGTCGTCCAGGTAGTCCTGCACCTTGGCCACCACCAGGCGCAGCTGGTGCTTCTCGACGATGTCGTCGCGGAAGTCCAGCACCTCCGGGAAGTTGTGGCCGGTGTCGACGTGCAGCAGCGAGAACGGCACCGGGGCGGGCCAGAACGCCTTGATCGCCAGGTGCACCAGCACCGTGGAGTCCTTGCCGCCGGAGAACAGGATGACCGGGCGGTCGAACTCCCCGGCCACCTCGCGGAAGATGTGGATCGCCTCGGACTCCAGCGCGGCCAGGTTGTCCACCTGCGGCGGCGCGGACACCTCGGTGTCTGCTGTGGTCATTTCCCCTCCGTCGTCTCCCCGGACACCCGAACCCGGGTCAGAAAGTCGTTCTCGTGCGGCTGAGAGCTCAGCCGTGCAAACCGCATTCGGTCTTGGAGCTGCCCGCCCAGCGCCCGCTGCGCGGGTCCGCTCCGGGCAGCGGCTTGGCGGTGCAGGGCTGGCACCCGATGGACGGGTACCCCGCCGGAACCAGCGGGTTGACCAGCACGCCGTTGTCGTCGATGTAGCGCTGCATCTCCTCGTCGGACCACGCCGCCAGCGGGTTGACCTTCACCAGCCCGTTGCGGTCGTCCCAGGTCAGCACCGGGGTGTTGGCACGCGTCGGGGCCTCCACCCGGCGCACGCCCGTCACCCAGGCCTCGTAGCGGGACAGCGTGTTGCGCAGCGGCACGACCTTGCGCAGGAAGCAGCAGCGCTGCGCGTCGCGCTCGTGCAGGCGCGGACCCTCGGTCGCGTCCTGCTCGGCCACGGTCTGCTCCGGCAGCGCGTTGACCATCTTCACGTCGTAGACCTGCTCGACCGCGTCGCGCGTGCCGATGGTCTCGGCGAAGTGGTAGCCGGTCTCCAGGAACAGGATCTCCACGCCGGGCATGGCCTTGGCGGCCAGGTCGACCAGCACCGCGTCCTGCATGTTGGAGGCCACGATCAACCGGCCGTCGCCGAAGTTCTCGGCGGCCCAGCGCAGGGACTCCTCGGCCGTGGCCTCGGCCAGTTCCGGCGCGGCCTTCTCGACCAGGGCCTTGAGCTCCTCGTCGCTGCGCCGCGACCCGATCTTCGTGGTGGTGGTTTCGGCGGTCATCAGTCTCCGTTCCCTCCCAGCGCCAGCCCGACCATCCGGACGGTGAACACCCGTCGGCAAGCCTGGCACTTCCAGGCCCCGGAGGGTTCTTCCTCCGGGGTGAGGTCCTCGTCACCGCAGTACGGGCAGTACTGCGGCACCGCCCGCTCGCTCACTTGAGGTCGTCTTCCTCGGCCCGGGCCACCCACTGCGCGAACCGCTCGCCGTCCTCGCGCTGGTCCAGGTAGTTGCGGACGAGCCGCTCCACGTAGGGGCCGACCTCGGCGGAGGTGACCTTGTGGCCGCGGATCTTGCGCCCGAACCCGGCGTCGACGGTCAGCCCGCCGCCCAGGTGCACCTGGAATCCCTCGACCTGGTTGCCGTCACCGTCCGGGACCATCTGGCCCTTCAGGCCGATGTCGGCGACCTGGGTGCGGGCGCAGGCGTTCGGGCAGCCGTTGAGGTTGATCGACACCGGGTCGGTGACCCCGGCCTGGACGTCGTCGAGCCGCTTCTCCAGCTCGGCGACCAGGTCGATCGCGCGCTGCTTGGTCTCGACGATCGCGAGCTTGCAGAACTCGATGCCGGTGCAGGCCATCACGCCGCGCCGCCACGGCGACGGGTCGGCGTGCAGGCCCAGCTCCGCCAGGTCCGCGATGAGACCGTCCACATCGGACTTCGCGACGTCGAGCACCAGCAGGTTCTGCTCGACGGTGGTGCGCACCCGCTTCGAGCCGACCCGCTCGGCGGCCTTGGCGACCTCCATCAGCGTCGAACCGCTGACCCGACCCGCCGCGGACTTCACGCCCACGTAGTAGTTGCCGTCGACCTGCTCGTGCACGCCCAGGTGGTCGCGGTGACCCGAGGGGGCCTCCGGCGCCGGGCCGTCGACGAGCTTGCGGCCGAGGTACTCGTCCTCCAGCACCTGGCGGAACTTCTCGGCACCCCAGTCGGCGATGAGGAACTTGATGCGCGCGCGGTGCCGCAGCCGGCGGTAGCCGTAGTCGCGGAAGATCTGCACGACCCCGTGCCAGACCTCGGCGACGTCCTCCTGCGGAACCCAGGCGCCCAGCCGCACCGCCAGCTTCGGGTTGGTCGACAGCCCGCCGCCGACCCACAGGTCGTAGCCCGGTCCGTGCTCGGGGTGCACCACGCCGACCAACGAGATGTCGTTGATCTCCGGAACGGTGTCCCAGCGCGGCGAACCCGAGATGGCGCTCTTGAACTTGCGCGGCAGGTTCGACAGCGACTTGTCGCCGATGAAGCGCTCGGTGATCTCGGCGATCGCCGAGGTGCCGTCGATGATCTCGTCGGCGGCGATGCCCGCCACCGGCGAACCCAGCACGACGCGCGGGCAGTCGCCGCACGCCTCGGTGGTCGACAGGCCGACGCTCTCCAGCTTCTCCCAGATCGTCGGCACGTCCTCGACCCGCACCCAGTGCAGCTGGATGTTCTGCCGGTCGGTGATGTCGGCGGTGTCGCGCGCGTAGGTCTGCGAGACCTCGCCGATCACGCGCAGCTGCTCGGTGGTCAGCGCACCGCCGTCGATGCGCACCCGCATCATGAAGTAGCGGTCGTCGAGCTCCTCGGGCTCGATCGTGCCGGTGCGAGCGCCCGGGATGCCCGGCGCGCGCTGCGTGTACAGACCCCACCAGCGGAAGCGACCGCGCAGGTCACCGGGATCGATCGAGTCGAATCCGCCGCGGGCGTAGATGTTCTCGATCCGCTGGCGCACGTTGAGCGGGTTGTCGTCCTTCTTGGAGCGCTCGTTGGCGTTGAGCGGTTCGCGGTAGCCGAGCGCCCACTGGCCCTCGCCGCGACCCTTGCGCTTGCGGGCTGGACGTGCAGGCGATTCCGTCGGGGGAGCCATGTCCGCGACCTCCGGGACTTTCAGGCGCGAAACCCCCGCGTGGCAGCACCGTCGGCGTGACGGCTCTCACTCCTCGGAGGCCCGGCGCCGACTGAACAAGACAAAAAGACGGCGGGGGATCAGGACGTGCCGAGGCACAGCGCGCTGGCCACCCGCCGCAGGTCAACGTACCGGCGGGCGACCAGGAGAAGCTTCAGCACAGTCGCACCCACGTCGCGCAGCCTGCCACGCGAGAACCGGCGGATCCAACCCGATCCGCATGGTGAGACAGTGGAGGTGTGCCTGCTCAACCCCCTACCGGAGAGCCCGCTCCGGCCGACGGGAGCCTGCCCGGAACGGCCTTGACCGGGCTGGGTTCGCGCCCCTTCGGCGTCTACGTCCACGTGCCCTTCTGCGCCACCCGCTGCGGGTACTGCGACTTCAACACCTACACCGCCGATGAGCTGGGCTCTTCGGCGAGCTTCGGCAGCTGGCTGGACGGTCTGCGGGCCGAGCTGGAACTGGGCGCGAAGGTCCTCTCGGCGGGTCCCGCACCGGCCGCCGACACGGTCTTCGTCGGCGGCGGAACGCCGTCCCTGCTCGGGGCCGAGCGGCTGGGGGCGGTGGTCGATGCGATTCGCGACACATTCGGCCTGGCAGCGGGCGCCGAGGTCACCACCGAGTCCAACCCGGAGTCCACCTCCCCGGAGTTCTTCGAACGGATTCGAAACTCCGGTTTCACCCGCGTGTCCCTCGGCATGCAATCGGCCGCCGAGCACGTCCTGAAGGTCCTCGAACGCACCCACACGCCCGGGCGCGCCGTGGCCGCCGCCCGCGAGGCCCGCGCCGCCGGGTTCGAGCACGTCAACCTCGACCTCATCTACGGCACACCGGGGGAACGCGAGCAGGACCTCGCAGCATCCCTGGACGCCGTCCTGGAGGCGGGCGTGGATCACGTCTCCGCGTACTCGCTGATCGTCGAGGACGGCACCGCGATGGCCCGCAAGGTCCGCCGCGGCGAACTGCCGATGCCCGACGAGGACGTCCTCGCCGACCGCTACGAGCTCATCGACGCGAAGCTCGCCGCGGCCGGGCTGCACTGGTACGAGGTCTCCAACTGGGCGACCGACGCCGACGCCGAGTGCCGCCACAACCTCGGCTACTGGCAGGGCGGCGACTGGTGGGGCGCCGGTCCCGGCGCGCACAGCCACGTCGGCGGAGTCCGCTGGTGGAACGTCAAGCACCCCGCCCGCTACTCGGCGGCCCTCGCCGAGGGGAACTCCCCGGCCCAGGCCCGCGAGCTGCTCACCGCCGAGGACCAGCGCATCGAGCGCGTCATGCTCGAACTCCGCGTCCGCAGCGGCCTGTCCGTCGACGCGCTCGACGACGACGGCCGCCGCGCCGCCGAGCGGGCCGCCACCGACGGCCTGCTGCACCCCGCCGCCCTCGACGCGGGCCGCTGCGTCCTCACCGACCGGGGCCGCCTCCTCGCCGACGCCGTCGTCGCCGACCTCCTGGGCTGAGAGCTGCGGCTCTCGGATCTGGAGGACGAACACCGTAAACTCGAAGGGGGTGCCCGGGGCGCCAAGCTCCGGGTGCGCGGATTCGCGTGGGCCCGTCCGCTCGCGAAATCCGCTGGGCAGGCTGTTGAGGAGGTGGCGCGGGTTGAACGCCGATGAACGCCGTTTCGAGGTCCTGCGGGCGATCGTGGCCGACTTCGTGTCGTCCAAGGAGCCGGTCGGGTCCAAGGCGTTGGTCGACCGCCACAACCTCGGTGTGTCCAGCGCCACGGTCCGCAACGACATGGCCGCGCTGGAGGAGGAGGGCTTCATCGTCCAGCCGCACACCAGCGCCGGGCGCATCCCCACCGACAAGGGCTACCGGTTGTTCGTCGACCGGTTGCACGAGGTCAAGCCGCTGACCGGTCCCGAACGCCGGGCCATCCGCAACTTCCTGGACGGCGCGCTGGACCTCGACGACGTGATGCGCCGCAGCGTGCGGCTGCTCGCGCAGCTCACCCAGCAGGTCGCGGTCGTGCAGTACCCCACCCTGACCCGGTCCACCGTCCGGCACGTCGAGGTGGTCACCATCACCCCGGCGCGGCTGATGCTGGTGCTCATCACCAACACCGGCCGCGTCGACCAGCGCATGGTCGACCTCGGCGACGTGATCACCGACGACGACGTGGCCCGGCTGCGCACCGTGCTCAACTCGGCGATGGCCGAGAAGCGGCTCGCCGACGCGTCGGCCGCGGTGGCCGAACTGCCCGACCAGGCCCCGCCCGAACTGCGCGACGCGCTGATCCGGGTGTGCAGCGTGCTCATCGAGTCGCTCGTGGAGCACCCGGAGGAGCGGATGGTGCTGGGCGGCACGCCCAACCTCACCCGCAACGTCGCCGACTTCCCGAACTCGTTGCGCCAGGTCCTCGAAGCACTGGAGGAGCAGGTGGTGGTGCTCAAGCTGCTCGCCGCCGCCCGCGACTCGAGTACCGTGCGCGTCAGCATCGGGGCCGAGAACGAGGCCCTGGAGATGCAGACGACTTCGGTGATCTCCACCGGATACGGTTCGGACGGCATGGTCTTGGGCGGCCTGGGCGTCGTGGGCCCGACCCGCATGGACTACCCCGGAACGATGGCGGCGGTCCGCGCCGTGGCCGCGTACGTGGGTGACATCCTGGACGGCCGGTGAGGTGGCACCGGCCTTGAACGGCGTTCACTCGACTTGAATCCAGCAGAGGAAGTACGGAGAAGGTGGCCAGGGACTACTACGCGACCCTCGGGGTTCCCCAGGACGCGACACCCGAGCAGATCAAGCGGGCGTACCGCAAGCTCGCCCGGGAGCTGCACCCCGACGTCAACCCGGACGATGCGGCGCAGGAGCGCTTCGCGGAGGTGACCACCGCCTACGAGGTGCTCTCCGACCCGAAGAAGCGCCAGGTCGTCGACCTCGGCGGGGACCCGATGGGCAACGGCGGAGGCGCCGGGGGAGGCATGGGCGGCGATCCGTTCGCCGGCTTCGGCGGCCTCGGCGACATCATGGACGCCTTCTTCGGCGGCGGGGGCGGAGGCGGCGGAGGCCGCGGCCCGCGCAGCCGCGTCCAGCCCGGTTCCGACGCGCTGCTGCGCCTGGAGCTCACGCTGGAGGAGTGCGCCAGCGGCGTGAACCGCGACATCACCGTGGACACGGCGGTGCTCTGCGACGTCTGCGACGGCGGCGGCTCGAAGGCCGGCAGCGCGCCCTCGACCTGCGACACCTGCGGTGGTCGCGGCGAGGTGCAGTCGGTGCAGCGGTCCTTCCTGGGCCAGGTCATGACCTCCCGCCCCTGCCCGGTCTGCCGCGGCTTCGGCGAGGTCATCACCGACCCGTGCCAGCAGTGCTCCGGCGACGGCCGGGTCCGCGCGCGGCGCACCATCACCGTCAAGATCCCGGCCGGTGTCGGCGACGGCATGCGCGTCCGGCTCGCCGGTGAGGGCGAGGTCGGTCCCGGCGGCGGACCGGCCGGCGACCTGTTCGTCGAGGTCGAGGAGCAGCCGCACGAGCGGTTCACCCGCGACGGCGCCGACCTGCACTGCAACGTCGAACTGCCGATGACCGCGGCCGCGCTGGGCACCGTGCTGCTGCTGGAGACGCTGGACGGCTCCCACGAGGAGGTCACCGTCGAGCCCGGCACGCAGCCCGGCACCGAGCACGTGATCACCGGTCGCGGCCTGCCCAAGCTGCGCTCCAACGGCAAGGTCAGCGGGCACGGCGACCTGCACATCCACCTCGACGTCGTGGTGCCGACCAACCTCGACGACACCCAGGCGGAGATGCTGCGCGACCTGGCCAAGCTGCGCGGCGAGGAGCAGCCCGAGCCGACCGTGACCGCCAACGGCAACGGCAGGCAGGGCCTGTTCTCCCGGTTCCGCTCCTTCGGGCACCGCTGATCCCGTGTCGCTGCCGGTCTTCGCCGTGGAACGGCTGCCCGCCGTCGGCCCGGCCACCCTGGACGGCCCGGAGGGCAAGCACGCGGCCACCGTGCGCCGCCTGCGCGTCGGCGAGGAGCTGCTGCTCTCCGACGCGCAGGGCGGCATGGCGCGCTGCGTCGTGGAGTCCGCCGAGCGCGACTCGCTGGGCCTGACGGTGTCGCAGACGTGGCACGAGCCGCTGCCCGACCTGCGGGTGCGCGTGGTTCAGGCGCTGGTAAAGGGGGATCGCGGGGAGCTCGCGGTCGAGCTGGCCACCGAGGCGGGCGTCGACGGGGTCGTGCCGTGGCGCGCGGCGCGCTGCGTGGCCAAGTGGGACGACGGCCCGCGCGGCGCGAAGGCCCTGGCCCGCTGGCGCAGCACCGCCGCCGCGGCCGCCAAGCAGGCCCGGCGCGCCTGGACCCCGGAGGTCGCCGAGCCGGTCGGCACCAAGCAGCTGGCCCGGCTCGTCGCCGAGGCCGACGCGGTGCTGGTCCTGCACGAGTCGGCGACCCGCCAGCTCACCGACGTCGAGCTGCCGGAATCCGGCGAGCTGCTGCTGGTGGTGGGCCCGGAGGGCGGCATCACCGACGACGAGCTCGCCGCGCTGAGCGAGGCGGGAGCCCAGGTCACCCGCCTGGGGCACACGGTGCTCCGCGCGTCCACGGCCGGTGCGGTCGCGCTCGGCGCGCTGGGAGCGCTGACGACCCGCTGGGCCTGACGCTCGGCACATCAAGATCAAAAACCCGGTGTGTTGCGTAGCGCGATCGGTTGATGCGGGGTTACGCTCGGTGGCGACACTCGCCGGACTCCTCCCCCCTTGGTCCGGCGAGCGCTGCGCCGCAAGTGGAGCCCCTCCCCCCAGCCCCGGTTGCGGCGCAGCACCCTCAACCCCTCGTTCCCAGGGCCTGCGAAGTTTTCATGAAAACTTCCCCACCCACCCACCACAACGGAAGTGACCAGGGGTTTCGAGTCGCACCGGAGAGGTCGTCTCTCGTAGGTGGGGGGAAGTTTTCATGAAAACTGCGCAGACCCCCGCCGAGGTCGCCTGGACGTCGACGTTGCGTTGGGTGGGGGAAGTTCTCATGAAAACTTCCCCCGGGGACTCGAACATCCACTTCGGATAACCTGCGGGCATGAGCGAGGAGACGGAGCTGTTCCTGCGCATCATCGCGCGGGAGATCCCGGCCGACGTCGTGCGGGAGAACGAGCGGGTCATCGCGATCCGCGACATCAACCCGCAGGCGCCGACGCACGTGCTGGTCATCCCCAAGAAGCGGTACCGCAACGCCGCCGAGCTCGCGGCCGCCGACCCGGCGCTGCTGAGCGAGCTGATCAGCACCGCCCACGAGATCGCCGAGGCCGAGGGAATCGACGAGTCCGGTTATCGGTTGTTGTTCAACACCAACGCCGACGCGGGCCAGACCGTCTTCCACGTCCACCTGCACCTGCTCGGCGGGGAATGGCTCGGCGGCATGACCGGCGGTCCGCTCAAGGGCTGACCGGGACGTTCCGGGGGAGCAGGTCGGCAACTCGGTTGCTCCCTTGGACTACCATCGGTGCCAGGGAGAACTGACCGAACGACCCGCGCGCTACGCGCAGAAGGTGGGCCCGAACTACGTGGCCGGTTTCGCAGCGGGTGGCGCCGCCGCCCAGTCCGGTGAGCAGTCGCAACCCGCAACCGCTCAGTCCAAGGTGAACGTCCCCGACGACGTCGTGCTGACGCTGGTGGGGAGTCGGGACGAGAATCTGCGGGTGATCGAGGACCTGCTCGCCGCCGACGTCCATGTCCGGGGCAACGAGGTGACGCTCTCCGGGGATCCTGCGGAGGTCGCGTTCGCCGAGCGGGTGTTCGCCGAGCTCATCAGCCTCATCGGCAAGGGCGGTCAGCTCAAGCCCGACGTCGTCCGCCGCAGCGTGGGGATGCTCGCCGCCGACGACCAGGAGTCGCCGGCCGACGTGCTCAGCCTCGACATCGTGTCGCGGCGCGGGCGCACCATCCGTCCCAAGACGCTCAACCAGAAGCGCTACGTCGACGCCATCGACCACCACACCGTGGTGTTCGGCATCGGCCCGGCGGGCACCGGCAAGACCTACCTGGCGATGGCCAAGGCCGTGCAGGCGCTGCAGGCCAAGCAGGTCAACCGGATCATCCTGACCCGCCCGGCCGTCGAGGCCGGGGAGCGCCTGGGCTTCCTGCCCGGCACCCTCCACGAGAAGATCGACCCGTACCTGCGGCCGCTCTACGACGCGCTGCACGACATGGTCGACCCGGAGTCGGTGCCCCGCCTGACCCAGGCCGGCACGATCGAGATCGCGCCCCTGGCCTACATGCGCGGCCGGACCCTGAACGATTCCTTCATCATCCTCGACGAGGCGCAGAACACCACGCCCGAGCAGATGAAGATGTTCCTGACCCGGTTGGGCTTCGGGTCGAAGATCGTGGTCACCGGTGACGTCACGCAGATCGACCTGCCGGGCGGCCAGCGCAGCGGCCTGAAGATGGTGCAGGAGATCCTCGGGGACGTCGAGGACGTGCACTTCTCCCAGCTCGACAGCCACGACGTGGTGCGGCACCGCTTGGTCACCGACATCGTCAACGCGTACGACCGCTGGCACGCGCTCCACGACGACGACCAGCACGACGGACGACGCAACGGCCAGCGACGAGGACGAGCATGACCATCGAGATCGCCAACGAATCCGGCGTCGCGGTGCCCGAGGAGACGATCGTCTCGGTGGCCCGCTTCGCCCTCGACAAGATGAGCGTCAGCCAGCTCGCCGAGCTGTCCATCGTGCTGGTGGACCTCGACGTGATGGCCGACCTGCACGAGCGGTGGATGGACCTGCCCGGTCCCACCGACGTGATGTCGTTCCCGATGGACGAGTACGACTCGGCGCGCCGCCCCGACTCCGCCGGATCGGGTCCGGCGCTGCTCGGCGACATCGTGCTGTGCCCGGCGTTCGCCCGGGACCAGGCGAAGAAGGCCGGTCACAGCACGCTCGACGAGCTGCACCTGCTGACGGTGCACGGCGTCCTGCACCTGCTCGGCTACGACCACGCCGAGCCGGAGGAGGAGCGCGAGATGTTCGGCCTGCAGAACCGCATCCTGGCCCAGTACCGCGAGGCGCGGGACGAGGACGAGCGGGCGAAGACGCAGCGCAGCATGGACGACAAGGTCCTGGGCGCGGTCGGACTGGACGAGGAGCCGGGCTCCGGCCCGGCCCCGGCGAACTAGGGGAGTGGCGTTGGCCGGTTCCACCGCGTTCCTGGTGCTCGCGGTGCTGCTGGTGCTGGCGGCCGGGGTGTTCGCCGCCTCCGAGGCGGCCATCACGGTGGCCTCGCAGGCGCGCGCCGAAGACCTGGCCCGGCAGGGCCGCACCGGCGCCAAGCAGCTCATCGCGCTCCTCGGCGACCGGCCGAGGCACGTCAACCTGCTGCTCCTGCTCCGGCTCGCGTGCGAGATGGGCGCGACCGTGCTGGTCACGGTGGTCGCGCTGCGCATGGCCGAGTCCGAGACCTGGGCGCTGGTCATCGCCGTGCTGATCATGCTGGTGGCCTCGTACGTGCTGGTCGGCGTCGGTCCGCGCACGCTCGGCAGGCAGCACCCGTACGGCATCGGGCTGAAGATCGCCGCGCCGGTGCGGGTGCTGGCCCGGGTGCTCAACCCGCTGACCCGGCTGCTGATCCTGATCGGCAACATGATCACGCCCGGCAAGGGCTTCCGCGAGGGTCCGTTCTCCACCGAGGTCGAGCTGCGCGAGCTGGTCGACCTGGCCGGGGAGCGCGGCGTGGTGGCCGCGGGCGAGCGGGAGATGATCCACTCGGTCTTCGAGCTCGGCGACACCCTCGCGCGCGAGGTGATGGTGCCGCGCACCGAGATCATCTGGATCGAGCAGACCAAGTCCGCTCGGCAGGCGCTCGCGCTGTGC
Source organism: Saccharopolyspora ipomoeae (assembly GCF_029952525.1). Lineage (GTDB taxonomy): Bacteria > Actinomycetota > Actinomycetes > Mycobacteriales > Pseudonocardiaceae > Saccharopolyspora > Saccharopolyspora ipomoeae. Next base: position 72,955 of record NZ_JASAOF010000020.1, on the reverse strand, counting down.
CTGCGGTCGGGCTTCTCCCGGATCCCGGTGATCGGCGACAGCGTCGACGACATCGTCGGCCTGGTCACGCTCAAGGACCTCACCCGGCTGGTGCTGGAGACCACCGACGCCGCCGGGCCCGCCGTGGCGGACCTGATGCGCCCGGCGAGCTTCGTGCCGGACACCAAGCGCCTCGACGAGCTGCTGCGCGAGATGCAGATCTCGCGGGCGCACCTGGCCATCGCCGTCGACGAGTACGGCGGGACGGCCGGGCTGCTGACCATCGAGGACATCGTGGAGGAGATCGTCGGGGAGATCACCGACGAGTCCGACCGCGAGGAGCACCGCCCGGTCGAGCGCCTGGAGGACGGGATGGTCCGGGTCAGCTCGCGGCTGCCGGTCGAGGACCTGGGCGAGCTGTTCGACGTCGAGCTCGACGACTCCGACGTGGAGACCGTGGGCGGCCTGCTGGCGCAGCGGCTGGGCCGGGTCCCGCTGCCGGGCGCCGAGACCGAGATCGCCGGGCTGCGGCTGCGCGCCGAGGGCGGCAAGGACCACCGGGGACGGATCCGCATCAACGCGCTGCTGGTCCGCCCGGTGAACAACGATCAAGCGCCGCTGCGCGGTGCCGAGCAGGAGGGAAGCAACAGCCGTGGCTGAGCACGTCGAGAAGGCGGCACCGCAGGAGCTCGACCCGGAGGACGCCAAGATCGTCACGCTCGCGCGCTCCTCCCGCGCCCGCAACGGCGCCGCCGAGGGAGCCGCGGTCCGCGACACCGACGGCCGCACATACGCGGCCACCACGGTCGCCCTGCCGTCCCTGCAGATCACCGCCCTGCAGGCCGCGGTCGCCGCCGCGGTCTCCAGCGGCGCCGAAGGCCTGGAGGCCGCCGCCGTCGTCACCGACGCGGAAGCCCTGGATCACGCCTCGATCGCCGCAGCCCACGACCTCACCAAGAACACCCCGGTCATCCGCGCCAACGCCCGGGGCGAAGCCCAGGGCCTCATCGCCGACTGACCCGACCAGCTCCTGCCGGGTTCCCGATTTCAACGGAAGTCGGGGACCTGATTTCCATTGAAATCGGGAACCCGGCTCCGGGACGGGGTGGTGGGTGGTGAGCAGCGGGAGACCGGGAGCCGTCACAATGGGGCGGTGACCTCCGAAGATGCCCACCGTTCCGGATTCGCCTGCTTCGTGGGCCGGCCCAACGCCGGCAAGTCGACGCTGACGAATCGCCTGGTCGGAACGAAGGTGGCGATCACCTCCAGCAAGCCCCAGACGACCCGTCACGCGATCCGCGGCATCGTGCACCGCCCGGACGCCCAGCTCATCATCGTCGACACCCCCGGTCTGCACCGCCCGCGCACGCTGCTCGGCCGCAGGCTGAACGACCTGGTCTACGAGACCTGGTCCGAGGTGGACGTCGTCGGTTTCTGCGTGCCCGCCGACGAGAAGGTCGGCCCCGGCGACCGGTTCATCGCCGAGCAGCTCAAGAAGGTCGCCCGCCGCACCCCGGTGGTCGGCGTCGTCACCAAGACCGACCTGGTGCCCAAGCAGCAGGTCGCCGAGCAGCTGCTGGCGCTGCAGGAGGTGATGGACTTCGCCGAGCTCATCCCGGTCTCGGCCAAGGACTCCTTCCAGGTCGACGAGCTCTCCGACGTGCTGGTCTCGCAGCTGCCCGAGGGCCCGCAGCTCTACCCGGACGGCGAGCTGACCGACGAGCCGGAGTCGACGCTGATCGCCGAGCTGATCCGCGAGGCGGCGCTGGAGGGCGTGCGCGACGAGCTGCCGCACTCGCTGGCGGTCACCGTCGAGGAGATGGTCCCGCGCGAGGGCCGCGACGACCTCATCGACGTGCACGCGCTGATCTACGTCGAGCGCTCCAGCCAGAAGGCCATCGTGATCGGCCGGGGCGGGGAACGCCTGCGCACGGTGGGTTCGCAGGCGCGCAGGCAGATCCAGGCGCTGCTGGGCAGCAAGATCTACCTGGACCTGCACGTCAAGATCGCCAAGGACTGGCAGCGGGATCCCAAGCAGCTGCGCAAGCTGGGGTTCTGATCACGTTTTGCTCGCGGGTTTCGCGGAACCGCCTTCGCGCGGTGTGCGTCTGAGCTACGTTTCCGAACGGCCTCGCAGCGGGCCTTCAGACGCTTCGAAAACCCTGTGACAAAAGGAATCCTGTCGTGAATTACCCCTACGGCGGCCCGCCGTCCGGTCCGCAGCAGCCTTACGGCGGCCCGCCTTCGGGCCCGCAGCCGCAGCAGCCCTTCGGTCCCCCGTCGGGGCCCCAGCCCCAGCAGCCGTACCCGCCGCAGCAGGGCTACCCGGGCCAGTACCCGCCGGCGCCCTACGGTGCGCCGGGTGCGCACCCGGCCGGTCAGCTGGCCGAGTGGGGCACGCGCGTGCTGGGCTACCTGATCGACGGTGGCATTCCGATGTTGGCGTTCTTCGTCCTGTACATGATCTCCGGCGCGGTGATGGGTGGTGTTCTGGCCGGTACCGGCGGCGATGAGGACACCGCGATGACCACCCTGATCATCTTCGGCATCGTGATGGGGATCTTCTACCTCGCGCTGCTGGTGTTCACGATCTGGAACACCTGCTACCGGCGCGGCACCACCGGTCAGACGATCGGCCAGAAGGTCGCCAAGATCAAGACGGTTTCGGAGGCGACCGGGCAGCCGATCGGTTTCGGCAACGCCTTCCTGCGCCAGATCTGCCACGTCCTCGACTCGGCGATCTGCGGTCTGCCCATCGGCTGGCTGTCGCCGCTGTGGGACGAGAAGAAGCAGACCTGGGCGGACAAGATCATGAAGACCGTCGTGGTCGCGGCCCCGGACGTGCCGCAGGCCCCGCAGGCGCCGGGAGCGCCGGGCGCCTTCCAGCCGCCGCAGCAGGGCTACGGGCAGCCGCCGCAGCAGTGGTGAGCTCGACCCGGATCGATGCCGTCGCGGGACGTCCCGCGACGGCATCGTCGTTCCTCCACCGGATGCGGCTGCCCGCCGCGACGGTGCTGGTCGGCTGCGCGGGCGCCGCGCTGGTGCTCGCCGCCGACCCGACCTCGGACGGCGGTTTCCCGCTGCCGCCGTGCCCGATCAAGCTCCTGACCGGCCTGGACTGCCCGGGCTGCGGGGGCACGCGGATGCTGTTCAGCCTGCTGCACGCCGACCTGCCCGCCGCGTGGCACTACAACGCGCTCGCCGTCCTGCTGCTGCCGCTGCTGGCCTGGTCGTGGATCGCGTGGGCGGCCGGTCGGCTCGGCACCGCCCTGCCGACCTGGACCCGGTGGCGCGGGACCCCGCACGTCCTGCTGGCCGTCACCGCCGCGTGGGTCGTCCTCCGCAACACCGTCCCCGCCCTGCGCGTCTAGCTCGGCGGACGACACCGTGCGGACCGCGGGATCGAAGTACCGTGGCCGGGCGAGACCGATACATGGGGGTGGAGCGATGACCGAGGAACCCGCACCGCAGGGCCAGCAGCCGCCGAGCGTCGAGCAGCCGCCGAACGTCGAGTACCCGCCGCCCGGGCAGTTCCCGCAGCCGCAGTTCAACTTCACCCCGCAGCCGCCGATGCCGATCAGGAACCACCTCGGCTGGGCGATCGCGGGCATGCTGCTGTTCTGGCCGCTCGGCATTCCCGCGCTGGTCAAGTGCGTGGAAGTCGCCCCGCTCTGGTACCAGGGCAACTACCGGGGAGCCGAGGACTCGTCGCGCGCGGCGAAGAACTGGGGCAAGGCCGGTGTGATCACCGGGGCCGTGCTCTACGGGCTGCTCTTCCTGCTCATGATCGTCTACTTCATCGCCTTCTTCGCCGTGATCAACCAGATGCGGCAGGAGATGCCGTACTGATCCGCGCTCACGCGCGTCCGAGGCAGGGCGGCCACGTGCGAAAATGGACGGGTGAGCCTCTACCGGGATACCGCGGTCGTGCTGCGGGTGCAGAAGCTGGGTGAGGCGGATCGGATCATCACGCTGCTGACCCGCCGCTACGGGAAGGTGCGCGGGGTCGCCAAGGGCGTGCGCCGCACGACCTCGCGCTTCGGTGCGCGGGTCGAGCCGTTCTGCCACGTCGACGTGCAGCTCTACACCGGCCGCACGCTCGACGTCATCACCCAGGTGCAGACCGTCGACGCCTTCGGCGTGCAGATCGTCGAGGACTACCAGCGGTACACCGCGGCCTGCGCGGTGCTGGAAACCGTCGACCGGCTGGCCGCTGAGGAGGGCGAGCCGGTGCTGCGCCTCTACCTGCTGGCCGTGGGCGCGCTGCGCGCCCTGTCCGGCCGGGACCGCGACTCCTCCCAGGTGCTCGACGCCTTCCTGCTGCGCGCCATGTCCTTCGCCGGGTGGGCGCCCGCGCTGACCGAGTGCGCGCGCTGCGGCCAGGCCGGCCCGCACGCGACGTTCAACGTCCAGGCCGGTGGCGCGGTGTGCGCGACGTGCCGTCCCGCTGGATCGGTCCGGCCATCGTCGTCGACGTTGCCGCTGATGGAGGCGTTGCTGCACGGTGACTGGGACGCCGCCGAGGCCGCCGCGAACCCGGTCCGCCGGGAGGCCAGCGGTCTGATCGCCGCGCACCTGCAGTGGTACATGGAGCGGCAGTTGCGGTCCTTGCCGTTGGTGGAGCGGACGGTGCCCGAGCTGATCCGCGAGCGGGCGGCGGAAGCGGCGCTGGTCGGAGTGGCGGAGGCCGAGAGCGGGCAGCCGCTGAACGGGTGACCGCGCTCGACGGGGACAATGGCCACGCACGTCGAGCACGCCGAAGGAGAACCTGGATATGTTGCGACGCCGCGGACGAGGCAAGGACGACCCGACGGTCCGGGCACCTGAGCCGCACTCCTCGGGGGCCGAGCCGCCGGCGTTGCCGGCCGAGTTCGTGCCCAACCACGTCGCGGTCGTCATGGACGGCAACGGGCGCTGGGCCAACGAGCGCGGGCTGCCGCGCGTCGAGGGGCACAAGCGCGGCGAGGCCGTGGTGCTTGAGCTGGCCAAGGGTGCCATCGAGCTCGGCGTGAAGTGGCTGTCGCTGTACGCGTTCTCCACGGAGAACTGGAAGCGCAGCCCCGAGGAGGTGCGCTTCCTGATGGGCTTCAACCGGGACGTGATCGCGCGCCGCGTCGACGAGCTCGACGAGATGGGCGTGCGGGTCCGCTGGGCGGGGCGCAAGCCGAAGCTGTGGCGCAGCGTGGTCAACACCCTGCAGGACGCCGAGGTTCGAACCGCTGGCAACGAAGTGCTCAACCTGACGATGTGCGTGAACTACGGTGGGCGCGCGGAGGTCGGTGACGCCGCGCGGGAGATCGCGCGACTGGCGGCCGCCGGGAAGATCAACCCGGACCGGGTGGACGAGCGGACGATCGCGAAGTACACCTACCAGCCGGAGATGCCGGACGTGGACCTGTTCATCCGGCCGTCGGGGGAGCAGCGGACGTCGAACTTCCTGCTCTGGCAGTCGGCCTACGCCGAGATGGTCTTCCAGGACACGCTGTTCCCGGACGTCGATCGCACGCACTTCTGGCAGGCGTGCGAGCAGTACGCGCGCCGGGACCGCCGCTTCGGCGGCGCAATCGATCGGTCGGCGACAGCCACGTCGGCCCAGGAGGGCTAGTTGATGACCCAAGAGGCCGCAACCACCGCGCGGTTGATGACCGCGGCCAAAGAAGCGCTGGAGAACTACCACGACGTGCACGTCGACGACGACGGTGCGCTGACGTTCCGGCACTCGGAGGTGCCGTGCGCGGTTCAGGCGATGCAGCTGGCCGAGGGCCTGACGGTGCTGAGCCTGACCTGCGTGGTCGCGTGGGACCTTCCTGCGGGCGACGAGCTGGCCCAGTCGGTCGCCGAACGCGCAGGTCAGGGGCTGTTCGGCACGTTGGGCGTGGTGCGCACGGAGCGGGGCGTGGACGTGACCCTGCGCTACGCGTTCCCGGCCGAGGGCATGGACCCGTCGCCGCTGGGCACGCTGCTGATGCTGGTGGTCGCCACGGCGTCCCAGCTGCGCTCGGAACTGCTCGCGGAGTCCGAGGGGACCGCCTGAGCCTCACCAGGTGACGGTTTTAGCCATAATCACCCGTGATCAAAGTCCGCTTTGTCCGGACGATTATGGCTAAAACCGTCCGCACGGCACTCGCGCGGGTGACTCGCCGGTGTGTCGGGAGTCCGACTGACCTGGGGCTTCGTCACATCGGCGGTCGCGGCCCCGCGGATCGGCCCGGGCCACTGGCACGATGGCGCTCGTGACCGAGATCGCCGACCCGCAGCGGATGCCCGGACCGCGACGAACGCGCCGTCCCGTCATCACCTCGCTGGAGGTGATGTGCGGGCTGCTCGTGCTGGCCGTGATCTTCCAGCCGCAGCTGACCGCGGTGCTCGACGTCCCGGCGCTGCGCACCGGGGCCACCGTGTTCGTCGCGGTGTGCGTGCAGGCCATGCCGTTCCTGGTGTTCGGGGTCCTGCTCAGCGGCCTCATCGCGGCGTTCGTGCCGCCTCGGGTGCTGCGCCGCGCGCTGCCCGCGCGCACCGGCGCGGCGGTGCCGGTGGCCGGTCTGGCCGGGGTCGCGCTGCCCGGATGCGAGTGCGCGTCGGTGCCGGTGGCGCGACGGCTGATGCAGCAGGGCGTCACCCCGGCCGTCGCGCTGACGTTCCTGCTGGCCGCGCCCGCGGTGAACCCGGTGGTCCTGGTCTCCACGGCGGTGGCCTTCCCCGCCGATCCGTGGATGGTGCCCGCGCGCTTCCTCGGCTCGCTGCTGACCGCCTGCGCGATGGGCTGGCTGTGGGCGAAGCTCGGCCGCGCCGAGTGGCTCGCCGAGCGCGCGCTGCGCCGCGTCGAAGCCCACCACGGCGAGGGCGGCCGGTGGGCTGTGTTCGCCGAATCCGCCCGGCACGACCTCGTCGAGGCGGGCGGGTTCCTCGTCCTGGGCGGGCTGACCTCGGCGGTGTTCAACGTGCTGGTGCCCGCCGAATGGCTGGAGACCCTCGGCGGCCAGCTGCTGCTCGGCGTGCTGGTCATGGCGGTGCTGGCGGTCGTGCTGGCGCTGTGCAGCGAGGCCGACGCGTTCGTGGTGGCCTCCATGCCCGGTCTGCCGCTGCTGCCGAAGCTGGTGTTCCTGGTGGTCGGCCCGGCGGTCGACCTCAAGCTGATCGCGCTGCAGTCCGGGGCCTTCGGCCGCCGCTTCGCCGCGCGGTTCGCACCGGCGACGTTCCTGGTCGCGATCGGATGCGCGTGCGCCGTGGGCGCCGCGCTGCTGGGAGGTGCCTGATGCGGCGGGAGAGCCAGAACATCCTGCTGGTGCTGCTCGGCGGCGCGCTGCTGAAGATCGCGCTCACCGGCGACTACCTGCGCTACGTCAAGCCCTCGCTGCACCCGTGGCTGATCGCCGCCGGGGTGGTGATGATCGCGCTCGCCGGTGTCGCCATCGTCCGAGACGTCCGCGCCGGGCACGCCGTGGACGGGCACGAGCACGGCACCCGCAGCCCGTGGATGCTGCTGCTCCCGGTCTTCGCGATCTTCTTGGTGGCCCCGCCCGCGCTGGGCTCGGACTCGGTCACCCGCGACCGCGCCGCCGCCGCTCCGGCCGAACCGAGCCAGGCGCGCTTCCCGCCGCTGCCACCGGGGGAGGCGCCGATGCTGAGCATGTCGGAGTTCCTGACCCGCGTGGTCTGGGACGACACCGGCGAGCTGAACGACCGCACGGTGCGGCTGCAGGGCTTCGTCGTGCACCCGACACCGCAGACCACCCAGCTCGCCCGGATGCGGATCAGCTGCTGCGCGGCCGATGCCACCCCGGTCAAGGTCGACCTGGCCAGCCCGCGCGCCGAGCAGCTCCCGGCCGACACCTGGATCGAGATCACCGGACGCCTCCGCCCGGGCACGGCCACCGAGGCCAACGACTACGTCCCGACCGTGGACCCGCAGACGATCAAGCAGATCCCGGCCCCGCCGGACAGCTACGAGTACTAGGTGAGGTCTCCCGGGTCCCGCTGCCGGCACCGCGCAGCACAGAACCTCGACACCGTCGTCAGAGGCCCTTGGCGGTGCAGTCCGGGCAGGTGCCGACGATCTCGACGGTGTGGCTGACGTCGGAGAAGCCGTGCTCGGCGCCGATGCGCTCGGCCCAGCTCTCCACCGGCGGGTCGGCGACCTCGACGGTGCGACCGCAGTGCCTGCACAGCAGGTGATGGTGGTGGTGGCTGGAGCAGCGGCGGTAGACCGCCTCGCCCGAGGGCGTGCGCAGCACGTCCACCTCGCCGGCGTCGGCGAGGGTCTGCAGCGTGCGGTAGACGGTCGTCAGACCGATCCCCTCGCCCTGCCGCCGCAGCTCCTCGTGCAGCTCCTGGGCCGAGCGGAAGTCGTTGACCTGGTCAAGCAGCTGCGACACCGCAGCGCGTTGCTTGGTGGCCCGCAGTCCCGGTACTCCGACGGTGGGCTCCTGGCCGGTGGTCACGCTGTCTCCGTCTCCTGTCCGCCGTTGCTCGCGTCGTCACCCGCGCGCTCGCGGGAGATCTCCTCGGCGTGGGCCGCCGCGTCCACCACGATATGCGCCAGGTGCTCGTCGACCAGTCGGTACATGACCTCCCGGCCGTGCCGCTCGCCGTAGACGACGCCCGCCGACTTCAGCACCCGCAGGTGCTGGCTGATCAGCGGCTGCGCGACGCCCAGCGCGTCGACCAGCTCGTGCACGCAGCGCTCCGAGGTGCGCAGCTGCAGCACGATCGCGATCCGCACGGGCGCGGCCAGCGCGCGCAGCAGCTCCCCGGCGTCGTGCAGCACCCGCTGGTCGCGCACCGGAACCGGCCGCACCTCGCGGTCCGGCGAGTGGACGTGGTCCTCCGGCCGGTCCGGACGCGGAGCCGCGCTCTGGTCGGGGGCCACGCCATGACGTTCCACGCGCCCCATCCTACGGGTAGCGGGGGAGCGCCCCGATCGGTCGATGCCGGTCCGATCACCCGCCGCGAGCGCACGGCGCCGCAGCGCGCACGGCCCAGCTCGAAAGCGGCGGTCGCGGCATCGGTACGCTGGGAAACCCCAGCTGGAACGGCTGGTTCGACAGGTTTCCAGTGACATCTCCGGAGTGAACGTGCCCGCCGACCAGATCGACACGATCGTCAGCCTCTGCAAACGCCGCGGATTCGTGTTCCCGTCCGGCGAGATCTACGGCGGTACCCGGTCGGCCTGGGACTACGGACCGCTGGGCGTGGAGCTCAAGGACAACATCAAGCGCCAGTGGTGGAAGCACATGGTGCAGGGCCGCGACGACGTCGTCGGCCTGGACTCGTCGGTGATCCTGCCGCGCCAGGTCTGGGAGGCATCCGGACACGTCGGCGCCTTCCACGACCCGCTGGTGGAGTGCACCTCCTGCCACCGCCGCTTCCGCGCCGACCAGCTCGCCGAGGAGTACTCCGAGCGCACCGGCAAGGAGGTCACCGAGGACGACCTGTCGGACGTCCCGTGCCCGAACTGCGGCAACCGCGGCCAGTACACCGAGCCGCGCGAGTTCAACATGATGCTCAAGACCTTCCTGGGCCCGGTGGAGTCCGAGGAGGGCCTGCACTACCTGCGGCCGGAGACGGCGCAGGGCATCTTCATCAACTTCGCCAACGTGATGACCACCGCGCGCAAGAAGCCGCCGTTCGGCATCGGCCAGATCGGCAAGAGCTTCCGCAACGAGATCACGCCCGGCAACTTCATCTTCCGGACCCGTGAGTTCGAGCAGATGGAGATGGAGTTCTTCGTCGAACCCGGCGAGGACGAGCAGTGGCACCAGTACTGGATCGACCAGCGGATGCGCTGGTACACGGACCTGGGCATCGCGGCGGACAACCTGCGGGAGTACGAGCACCCCGCCGACAAGCTGTCGCACTACTCCAAGCGCACCGTCGACATCGAGTACCGGTTCCGCTTCGGCGGTCAGGAGTGGGGCGAGCTGGAGGGCATCGCCAACCGCACCGACTTCGACCTCACCACGCACTCCAACCACTCGGGCGTGGACCTGACCTACTTCGACCAGGCCAGCAACTCCCGCTACCGCCCGTACGTGATCGAACCGGCGGCGGGCGTGGGCCGTCCGATGATGGCGTTCCTGATCGACGCCTACACCGAGGACGAGGCGCCCAACGCCAAGGGCGGCGTGGACAAGCGCGTGGTGCTCAAGCTGGACCGCAGGCTGGCTCCGGTGAAGGCCGCGGTGCTGCCGCTGTCGCGCAACGCCGAGCTCTCGCCGAAGGCCCGCGACGTGGCGGCGATGCTGCGCCGCAACTGGAACGTCGACTTCGACGACGCGGGCGCGATCGGCCGCCGCTACCGGCGGCAGGACGAGATCGGCACGCCGTTCTGCGTGACGATCGACTTCGACACCCTCTCCGACCAGGCGGTCACGGTCCGAGAGCGGGACACGATGAGCCAGGAGCGGGTGGCCGTCGACAAGCTGGAGGAGTACCTCGGCGCCCGGCTGATCGGCTGCTGATCACGATGCGGAACACCGGATCGCCGGGTCCGTCCCAGGACGGGCCCGGCCCGGTCGCGGCCGGGTGCGGGTCTGCGAGGATGCCTGGGTGAGCGCACATCATCCCGCCCACCGGTCGCGCACCGGGCGCATCCTCTCGCGTGCCCTGCTCGGCACGCTGCTGGTGGTCGTCCTGGTGATCGGCGGTACCGCGATCCGCGTGTGGCAGGTCGCCCGCGCCGACGACCGGCAGCCGGTGGACATCGTGGTGGTGCTGGGTGCCGCGCAGTACCACGGCAAGCCGTCGGACATCCTCGAAGCGAGGCTGGAGCAGGCCCTCGGGCTCTACGAGGACGGGCTGACCGACTACATCGTCACCGTCGGCGGCCGCAAGGCGGGCGACACCTACACCGAGGCGCAGGCCGGCAAGAACTGGCTGGTGGAGAACGGCGTTCCGCGCGACAAGATCGTCGACGTCGACGTCGGCAGCGACACCCTCGGCAGCATGCAGGCCGTCACCGACCTGGCCGAGCAGCGCCGCTGGGACACCGCTCTGATCGTCAGCGATCCGTGGCACTCGCTGCGCGCCCGCACGATGGCCACCGACATGGGTCTGGAGTCGTGGGCGTCCCCGGCCCGCTCGGGTCCGGTGGTGCAGACCCGCGAGATCCAGATGAAGTACATCGTCCGCGAGACCGGCGCCCTGCTCTACTACCGCCTCACCCACGCCCCGGCGGAGCTCAACGGCGACGGCCTGGGCTGAAGGCCGCGTTCTTCGCGCGGCGGTGCCGGTCGCTTGCTCGGGATGGGGCGAAAGCGCCTGCGGCGTTCGCCTGACGGTTAGGCCGCTCGTCGGGGTCGTGACGAGGTTTTGTCATCCCTGGGCTTTAGCCTCGGAGCGATGAGCTCCGTGAACCTGGCCGGGTACGGCGAGCACGACCTCCAGCGGTGGCACCCCGAGACGCCGAAGGAGGCCGCGTCGGCGCACCCGGACGACCGGACGCCCTTCGCGCGCGACCGCGCCCGGGTGCTGCACTCCGCGGCGTTGCGCCGACTCGCGGGGAAGACGCAGGTCATGGGCCCGAACGAGGGCGGTGACGTGCCGCGCACGCGGCTGACGCACTCGCTGGAGGTCGCGCAGATCGGCCGGGGCATCGCCACCGCGCTGGGCGCCGACGCCGACCTCGTCGACACCGCGGGACTGGCGCACGACATCGGCCACCCGCCCTTCGGGCACAACGGGGAGAAGGCCCTCGACGAGCTCGCGACCGGCTTCGGGGGTTTCGAGGGCAACGCGCAGACGTTGCGGATCCTCACCCGGCTCGAACCGAAGGTCACCGACGACGGCGAGATCGGGCGCGGCCTGAACCTCACCCGCGCCTGCCTGGACGCGGCGACGAAGTACCCGTGGCCGCAGCGCCCGGGGGAGACCAAGTTCGGCGTCTACGGCGATGACCTGGAGGTCTTCGGGTGGCTGCGCGAGGGTGCGCCCGAGGGGCGCCGGTGCCTGGAAGCGCAGATCATGGACTGGGCGGACGACGTGGCGTACTCGGTGCACGACGTCGAGGACGCGGTGATCTCCGGCCGGATCTCGCTGCGCGCGCTGACCGATCCGCAGGAGCGCGCGCAGATCGCCAAGCTCGCCGACGAGCGTTTCCTGCGCAGCGGGGAGACCGCGCTGCTGGAGGCGGCGGCCGAGGACCTAATGCGCTGGCCGGTGGTGGCCGCGGTGCTCGACCACGACGGCACGCTCTCCGCGCAGGTCGCGCTCAAGCGGCTGACCAGCGAACTCGTCGGACGGTTCGTGGCGGCGGCGGTCTCGGGCACGGTGGCCCGCTTCGGCCCGGGGCTGACGCGCTACCGCGCTGACCTGGTGCTCCCGGAGAAGGCGGTGGCCGAGGTGACGGTGCTCAAGGCGATGGCGGTGCGCTACGTGCTGCACGACGCCGAGCGCAGGCGCAAGCAGGCGCGGCAGCGGGAGCTGCTGGCCGAGCTCGTCGAGGCGCTGGCCGCGAGCGCCCCGGCGTCACTGGATCCGGTGCTGCGCGATGCCTGGATGCGAGCTTCGGACGATTCCTCCCGGTATCGGGTGGTTCTGGACCAGGTGGCGTCGCTGACGGATGCGCAGGCGGTGACCTGGCACGAACAGCATGTACACAACGTGTCCAAACCACTGTGACGTTAATCCGAATGGGGGTGAATGGATCTCGCTTCGTCGGGGACAATCCTTACCCAGAGTGGCGTCCGGCGGTTCTGCCGGCGGCACTGTGCCCTGATCCCCGTACCGCGCGGCACCCCGAGCCGAGCGGCGGCGGCCCGTCGTTCCCCCGACGCCGGGCCGCGAGGAGACCCCGAATGCGCAACCGGCACTACATCCAGAAGCTCGTCGTCGGTGGAGAGCCGTACGTCAACGCCGACAACCTCGCCGATTGGATCAAGGACCTCCGCTGGCAGGACCCCGCCGGCCAGCGGGCGGCCGAGTACATCGCCCAGGAACTCCGCCTCATGGGGCTCAGCGACATCGAGGAGTCCCTCCGCTGAGGCGGAACGGGAAAACCGGCTAGGAACCGGCGGCGTTCGCAGGCCGGTCCGACCTCCGCGCTCTGGCAGACTCGGGATCAAGCCCGAGCCCCCTCGACGCGGAACGGAGCCCTGCGGACGTGAACCACCTCGACTTCGCCCTGGCCCTGCACGAGTGCCTGGCTCCACCGCCGACGAAGACCTTCTGCTGGTCGCCGTACTCGGTGAGCAGCGCGCTCGGGCTCGCCGCCACCGCCACCGGCGGCCGCACCAGGCAGGAGCTGGTCGGCGCGCTGCGCGACGAACCGGCGACCCTGCTGGAACTGCTCGGCGCGTCCGCGGAGCTGACCGCGGCCTCCGGTGAGCAGCCGGTGCTGGCCGTCGCCAACACCCTCTGGGCGCACGCCGAGCTGCCCGTCGAGGACTCCTACCGGCTCGCGCTCCAGGACTGGCCGGGCAGCGCGGTGCGCAACGCCCCGTTCCGCGACGACCCGGAGGCGGCCCGCAAGCTCATCAACGCCGACGTCGCCGAGACCACCCGCGACCTCATCCCCGAGCTGCTGCCCGCCGGATCGGTCCACCCGCAGACCGTCGCGGCCCTGGTCAACGCCCTCTACCTGAAGGTCTCCTGGAAGGAGGCGTTCGAGGAGACCAAGACGGCCCCGCACCCGTTCCACGCGCCCGACGGCGACCGCGACGTGCCCACCATGACGGCCTCGCGGACCCTCGGCCACGCCGCCACCGACGGCTGGCAGGCCGTCGCGATCCCGGCCGCCGGGGGAGTGGAGGCGATCGCCCTGCTGCCTGACGAGGACCTGGCCACCGCCGAAGCCGGTCTCGACGCCGCGCGGCTGTCCGGCCTGCTCGGGGCGGTGGAGCAGCGCAAGGTCGAGCTGCTGATGCCGCGCTTCAAGGTCACCGGCGGAGCCGAGCTCACCGAACCCCTCGGCGCGCTGGGCGTGCACGACCTGTTCACGCCCGCCGCCGACTTCACCCCGCTCACCGACCGGTCGCTGCGGGTCTCGGAGGTCCTGCACGAGGCGGTCCTCGACGTCGACGAAGCGGGCCTGGAAGGAGCGGCGGCGACGGCGATGATGATGCGGCTGACCGCCGTCGTCCGCGAACCCGACCCGGTCCGCGTCGAGATCGACCGCCCGTTCCTGTTCCTGGTCCGCCACCGCGACAGCGGCGCGCTCTACTTCCTGGCCCGCATCACCGATCCGAGCTGATCCGGGCGGGGCTGATCCGAGCCCGGACTGTCACGCTTCGCGATCCCGTCTCGTCACTCCGGTGACGAACCCCGAGAGCCGGGGTGACGAGGAGGGAGAGAGCAGATGCCGCGCATTCCGGGCGTGCCGACCAGCGAAGCGAACCTGCTGACCAGGCTCACCTACAAGTTCTCCCGGCGCCGCTACGGCGCGGTGCTGGACCCGCTGGCCGTGGTCGCCCACCACCAGGGCCTGCTCATGGCCGCCGGCGTGTCGGAGATGGCGGTGGAGAAGGCCGCCACGACCTTGCCCGCGAACCTGCGCGAGCTGGCGATCTACAAGGTGGCCACCAAGATCGGCTGCTCCTGGTGCGTGGACTTCGGCGTCATGCTGCAGCGCAACGACGGCCTGGACGTCGAACGGCTCAAGCACATCGACGACTACCAGGACTCGGACTCCTACTCCGAGGTGGAGAAGCTCGTCCTCGCTTACGCCGACGCCATGACCGAGCAGCCCATGCAGGTCACCGACGAGCAGGTCGCCGAACTCGACCGGCGCCTCGGCCACAAGGGCGTGGTCGAGCTGACCCACATGATCGCCTTGGAGAACCAGCGCACCCGCTTCAACCACGCCCTCGGCCTCACGGCCCAGGGCTTCACCAGCGGCGAGGCGTGCAAGGTCCCGATGCCGTAGGTGGAGTGAGCGGGCGTGGGTCGCTCAGCGGTCGGCGGTCAGGGTCCGCAGGCGGTCCAACGTCTCGCGGAGGAGGTCGCGGAGGTCGTGGTTCTCGGGGGCGGTGACCCATCGCGAGAAGGCGACTCGGAAGACCGCGACGCTGGTCTCGGCGGCGAGGCTGGCCTCGATGTCGCCGACGCCTCGTTGTCGCAGCTTGTCGGCCAGGGCTGCGGACAGCGACGTGAGCTTGATCAACTCGCGTTCGCGGAGGTCGGCGTTGGCCATGATCACGGTTTGGCGCTTGCGGGCGAGCTCGCGGTCGTCGCCGACCATCTGGGCCACGGTGTCGAGCACGGCCGCGACGGCGTCCAGCGCTGACGTCGTGGCCGGCAGCCCGTCGAGTGCGGCCAGCGACTTCTCTTCCAGGACGGAGGAATCGTCGAAGAGGACTTCGCGCTTGTCGGCGAAGTACCGGAAGAACGTGCGGGCGGTGACGCCCGCACGTTCGGCCACGTCCGCCACCATCGTCTGCTCGAAGCCGCGTTCCAGGTAGAGCGACAGCGCGGCTTCGCGAAGCCTGTCGCGTGCCCCGGGCTTCCATCGTCCCATGCGGCGAGTCTAGGTGATGTCACCTCGTGACACGGCTCTCGGTTCGCTGCGATGTCATCCGATGACATCGGTGCTAGAGTCATGTCATCGGATGACATCAGTGGGTGGAGGTCACGATGAAGCGCATCCAGTACCACCAGTACGGCGGCCCCGAGGTCCTGCGCCTGGAGGAGTTCGAACCGGCTCGTCCCGGTCCGGGTGAGGTTCTCGTCCGCGTGCGGGCGGCCGCGGCCAACCCGATGGACTGGGGCGTCCGCAACGGAGCCATGAAGGTGGTGACCGGGCGGAAGTTCCCGCGCGGGCTGGGCTACGACTTCGCAGGCGTCGTCGAGGCCGTCGGCGAGGGCGCCACTCGGCTCGCCGTCGGTGACGAAGTGCTCGGCGGGGCGTCGATCAAGGCGTCCGGTGCATTCGCCGAGATGGTCCTGGCCGAGGAGAAGGGGGTGGTGACCAAGCCCGCGAACCTCTCCTTCGAGGAGGCGGCCGCCATCCCGACCGTGGGCCTCACCGCCCTCCAGGCCGTGCTCAAGACGGGAAAGCTGCAACCCGGGCAAGCGGTCTTCATCAACGGCTGCCTCGGCGGAGTCGGCCGATCCGCCGCACAGATCGCACTGGCGCACGGCGCCTCGGTGGGAGGCAGCTGCCGCAACCCGGCCACGCACGACGCCCGCCACCTCGGCCTCGACCCGATCGTCGAGTTCGGCTTCGACCCGACGGCGCTCAACGGCCGATTCGACCTCGTCGTCGACACCGCCGACACGCTCCCGGTCGACGCGGCGAAGAAGATGCTCAAGCCGGGCGGACGCATCGTCGGCATCCACCCCACACCCGCGAGCATGGCCAGGAGCGCACTGCCGGGCCCGTACCACGTCTTGATCGCCAGGCCCGTCACGGCGGACATCGAGGAGGTCGCGCGCGCCGCCGGACGCGACGCGCTGCGCGTCCCGGTCGCCCGAACGGTGCCGCTCACCGGGGCCATCGAGGCGCTCACCGAGCTCGAGCGCGAGGGCACGCCCAAGGGCGGCAAGCTCGTCATCACCACCGGCTGACCGTCGGCTCCGGCCTGGCACTCGATCGCAAGGAGCCCTCCGAATGACCGCACAGATCTGGGTGCTCGGCGGCACCGGGCGCAGCGGCCGCGAGATCGCGGCACAACTCGCCCGGCTGGGCCTGACGGCCGTCCTCGTCGGCCGGGACCCGAACCGCCTGCGCACCGCGGCCCGGCCGACCGGCAGCGAAACGCTGCTGGCGCCCACCTTCGCGGCTGCCGTCGCGGAAATCCGGCGGCAACACCCCGCCGTGGTCATCAACGCGGTCGGACCGTTCACCACAACGGCCCCCGAGGTGATCGACGCCTGCCGCGCCACCGGCAGCCACTACATCGACCTGGCCAACGATGTCGAAGCGCTCTCCGCCGTGTACGCGATGCACGACGCGGCGACGCAGGCGGGTCATGCGCTGGTCACCGGAGCCGGGTTCGGCGTCACCGCCACCGAGAGCGTCGTGGCGAAGCTGTGCGAGGGCCGACCCGCGCCGTTCCGGGTCCGCGTCGACATGGTGCCCTCGATCGCGATGGAGGAGGGCACCGCCGGAGAAGCCTTGATCGGAACGCTCCTGGGCAGCCTCCGCGGCCGCCGGATCACCGACGGCCGCTTGGTGCCCGTGCCGATCTTCAGCGACGCGGTGCGCCTGACCCTGCCGGACGGAGCGCAGGTCACCACCGCGAGCATGCCCGCGGGTGAACTGCTCGCGGCGCACCGGGCGAGCGGTGCCCGCCACGTGCTCTCAGCGAGCAGCGAAGCGCCGTCATCGCCGCTGATCCGAGCGATGATGCCCGCCCTGAGCGCCCTCATGCGATGGGAGCGGCTGCGCTCGTTCGCCACACGCCGTCTCGCACGGGTGCGCGTCAGGGCGAAGGAGCGCCCGCGCGATCACTCCTGGGGGCACGCCGTCGTGACCTGGGCGAACGGCGAGACCCGAGAAGGCTGGCTGCGCTTGGGCGACGCGCAGGAGTACACCGGAGCAGTACCCGCGGAGATCGCCCGGCGACTGCTGGACGGCGAGGGACGGCCCGGCGCGCACACCCCGGCCGCCCTGTTCGGCCCCGCTCTCGCGGAGTCCTGCGGTGCCGCGTACTTGCTGCCCGAGCTCGGCCGGTGACCCGCCGGTCGAGACCCTAGAACTCGACGTGGGTGAGCTTGTCGGGGTTGACGATGTCGAACACCTCGGCCGTCCGCCCTTCGCGGACGGTCAGCGCGAACACCCGGGGACCCGTTTCGGGAGTGCCCGGGAACAGCAGCCCTAAGTCGCCGTTGACCAGCACCGGGCGGGCCGAGGTGACCAGTTCGGCGCCGTACTTCTCGATGAGCCCGACGGCGAAGCGCGCCACCTTCTCGGCGCCGACGACGGGACGGCGCGCGGTGCGGGCCTTGCCGCCGCTGTCGCCGTAGACGGCGGCAGTCGGGTGCAGCAGCCGGGTGACGGCGGCCAGGTCCGCGGCCGCCACCGCGGTCAGGAACTCCTCCATCACCCGCTGCTGCTCCGGCAGCGGCACCCGCTCCGGCGGGGCGGCGTCGGCCATCGCCCTGCGCGCCCGCGAGGCGTGCTGGCGCGCGGTCGGAACGCCGCAGCCCAGCACCTCGGCGATCTCGGCGAAGGGCACCTCGAAACCGTCGTGCAGCACCAGCGCGAGCCGCTGGTCCGGCGGCAGCTCGTGCAGCACCCGCATCGCCGCCATCCGCAGGTCGTCCTGCCCGGCCACGATGTCGCCCGGATCCGAATCCACCGCGCTCACCAGCGGTTCCGGCAGCCACGGCCCGACGTAGCTCTCCCGCCGCACCGCTGCCGAGCGCATCCGGTCCAGGCACAACCGGCTCACGACCGTGGTCAGCCAGGCGCCGAGGTCGCGGATCTCGCCGGGATCGCTGTCGGCGAGCCGCAGCCACGCGTCCTGCACCGCGTCCTCGGCGTCGGTGAGTCGTCCGGTCAGCCGGTAGCCGAGCCCGACCAAGCGGCTGCGGTGCCGGTCGAACTCGGCGGCGAGGGTGCTGGTGTCGGGGCTCACGCGATCGATTCTGCCGCATCCGGGCGGCCACCCGGTCGTGTTCGATCGCCTTGGCCCTAGACTGGGTGACGTGGCAGGGAGGATCCGGGAGAGCGACATCGCCGAGGTGCGCGATCGCAACCGGATCGACGACGTCGTCGGCGAGTACGTCGCGCTGCGCAACGCCGGTGGTGGCGCGCAGAAGGGCCTGTGCCCGTTCCACGACGAGAAGACCCCGTCGTTCAACGTGCGCCCCAGCCACGGCACCTTCCACTGCTTCGGCTGCGGTGAGGGCGGCGACGTCATCGCCTTCATCATGAAGATCGAGCACCTCGGCTTCGTGGAGTCGGTGGAGCGGCTGGCCGACCGGGTCGGGCTCCAGCTCCAGTACGAGGGCGGCGCGCCCGGGCCCAAGCGCGACCGGGGCAGCCGGTCCCGCATGGTCGAGGCGCACCGCATCGCCGCCGAGTTCTACGCCGAGCAGCTGCGCTCGGCCGAGGCCCAACCGGCCCGCGAGTACCTGACCACGCGCGGTTTCGACGAGGCCGCCGCCCAGCGCTTCGGCTGCGGGTTCGCGCCCAGCGGCTGGGACAAGCTCACGAAGCTGTTGCTGTCCAAGGGTTTCGAGGTCGAAGAGCTGATCAAGTGCGGGCTCTCCCGGGAAGGCCGGCGCGGCCCGATGGACCGGTTCCACCGCAGGTTGCTGTGGCCGCTGAAGGACCTCGGCGGTGACGTGGTCGGCTTCGGCGCGCGGCGGATCTTCGACGACGACCCGATCGAGGCCAAGTACGTCAACACCTCCGCCACCCCGATCTTCAACAAGTCGCAGGTGCTGTTCGGCATCGACCTGGCCAAGCGGGAGATCGCCAAGCGCCGCCAGGCCGTGGTCGTCGAGGGCTACACCGACGTGATGGCCATGCACCTGGCGGGCGTGCCCACCGCGGTCGCCTCCTGCGGCACGGCGTTCGGCGACGAGCACATCTCGGTGCTGCGGCGGCTGATGATGGACGACGACGCCTTCCGAGGCGAGGTCATCTTCACCTTCGACGGCGACGAGGCGGGGCAGAAGGCCGCGATGAAGGCCTTCGAGGGCGAGCAGCAGTTCGCCGGCCAGACCTACGTGGCGATCACCCCGGACAACATGGACCCGTGCGAGCTGCGCGAGTCGCAGGGCGACGCCGCGGTGCGCGACCTGGTGGCCCGCCGCAGGCCGCTGTTCGAGTTCGCCATCCGCAGCCTGCTCACCGACTACGACCTGGACTCGGTGGACGGCCGCGTCGCCGCGCTCAAGCGCACCGTGCCGCTGGTCGCCCAGATCAAGGACCCGGCCAGCCGCGACGGCTACGCGGCGAAGCTCGCCTGGTGGGCGGGCTGGAACGACGAGAACCAGGTGGTCAAGCGGGTCCGGGAGAGCTCCGGTGCCCCGGTGCGCAAGCAGCGCCGCCCGCGTCGCGACGACAACCAGCAGTCGCTGGGCATGGAGATCGAGCTCCCGCCGAAGCCGCCGCGGCACGATCCGCGCTGGCTGCAGCGGGAGGCGATCAAGGCGGCGTTGCAGGTCCCGGCGCTGGCCGGTCCGCTCTACGACTCGCTGCCCGCCGAGGCCTTCACCGAGCCCGCCTACGCCGAGCTGCAGAAGGCTCTGCTGGCCGCGGGCGGCACGGCTTCGGGCCTGAGCGGCGCCGCTCTGGTCGACGCGGTCGCGCAGCGGTGCGAGAGCCAGATCGGTGCCCGGCTGTGCACGCAGCTGGCGGTCGAGGTCCTGGAGTGGACGACCGAGGACGACCCGCGCTACGTGGAAGCGATCATCGCCCGGTTGCAGGAACGCCTGGTCAGCAGGCAGATCGCGGACATCAAGTCCAAGGTCCAGCGGATGTCCCCGCTGGAGGACGCCGAGGAGTACAACGCCCTGTTCGGCGACATGGTCGCCCTGGAGGGTTACCGCAAGGCACTGCTCGAGCAGGCGATGGGAACCACGCTGTGATCAAGAGGCTGCTGGCGAAGCTGGGCGGAACCGCCGAGGTCCCGGAGGACTTCCCGGGCAGCCTCGACGCCGACGAGCAGGTCCTGGCGGTCGCGCCCTGCGCGGAGGGCTCGGTGGTGGCCACCCACCTCGGTCTGTGGCTGCCCGAGGGTCGGCGGGTCGGCTGGCACCTGGTCAGCAAGGCCACCTGGGGCGGCGACGTCCTCACCTTGACCGAGGCCGAGGAGACGCGGCAGATCGACGGCGCGGTGTTCCTGCGCGACCTGGCGCCGTGCCGGTTGGCGCTGAGCGGCGAGTCGCGGTTGCCGGACGTGGTGCACGAGCGCGTCACGCGCTCGATCCGCACCCGCCACCACCGGGAGCTGCCGGGCGGGGGCGCGTGGTTCATCCAGCGCAAGGTGCCGGGCCGCAACGGCATCGAGCTGCAGGTCCGGCCCGATCCGGGCACCGACGAGGCCGCGCTGGACCGGCTGGTCGGGGCGCTGGTGCAGCGCCTGCGCGAGTCCCGCGACCTGCCGGCCTGAGGTCGTTCCACCTCGAAACACCCTCGACGGCACCGCGCGATCCGTATACAGTACGGACGTACTGCTATCGGAGGTGGCGGCATGTGGGATCCGGGCAAGTACCTGACCTTCAGCGATCAGCGCGATCGCCCGGCCTTCGACCTGATCGCCAGAGTCCGCGCCGAGAACCCGCGCCGCGTCGTCGATCTCGGGTGCGGGGCGGGGAACCTGACGGCGCTGCTCACCGGCCGCTGGCCGCGCGCCGAGCTGGAGGCGCTGGACGCCTCCGCGGAGATGGTCGACGCCGCACGTGAGCGAGGGGTGCCCGCGCGGGTCGAGGACGTCCGCGACTGGAAGCCGCAGCCGGACACCGACGTGGTGCTGTGCAACGCGGTCCTGCAGTGGGTGCCCGACCACGTCGAGCTGCTGCACCGCTGGCTGCCGGAGCTGCCCGGCGGGGCCTGGTTCACCTTCCAGGTCCCCGGCAACTTCGACGCCCCGTCCCACGCGTCGATCCGCGAGCTGGCCGCCGAGCCGCGCTGGCGCGGCAAGCTCGACGGCGTGCTGCGCCACGACGACGTCGTGCGCGATCCGCTGGAGTACGCCGACGAGCTGGCCGATCCGGACCTCGATGTCGACGCCTGGGAGACGACGTACGTGCACGCGCTGCGCGGCGACAACCCGGTGCTGGAGTGGGTGACCGGTACGGCGCTGCGACCGGTTCGCGCGGCATTGGACGACGAGGAGTGGGCGGAGTTCCGAACCGAGTTGTCGAATCGGCTTTCGCACGCCTATCCGCAACGCCCCGACGGCGTGACCTGGTTCCCGTTCCGCCGCGTCTTCGTCGTCGCCCACCGTGCGTGACCTGCGCGAACCCGGCTAGCAGGGTTAATGTGGGGGGTGCCGTGAAAGGCCTTTCGGCCATCCGCTAAAGTAGTTCCCGTCAGCGCGAGAGAGCGCCGACGACAAGAGAACATTCCTCCGTAGCTCAATCGGCAGAGCATTCGGCTGTTAACCGAAGGGTTACTGGTTCGAGTCCAGTCGGAGGAGCGCAAAGCCCAGGCCCGAGGCCTGGGCTTCTTGTTTCCCGCTGACCGTCCGAGCGCTCGCGGCGCCTCCGCATGATCAATGCCAGCGGTACCACCAACCTCAGGCTCAGGACCAGCATGATCAAGCCGATGGGCCACAGGTTGAGTTCGGTCTCGCTGGTCGGCTGCGGGAACAGCGGTTCGGTCAGCGCCAGCGCTTCGATGGTTGAGCGCGGCGGCCGATGCGTTCGTCGAGCTCGGCCAATTCCGTGGTGACGTCGGCGGCCAACCACACGCGGTTCCGGGCCGTACCGGTGATTTCGCGCAGCACTCCCGCCGAGGTGAGTTTGTCGATGGCCTGATACGTGCTGGGCATCGTGGTGCCGGTCAGTTCTCGTGCCACCGCAGCGTTGATCACCGGATTCGACACCAGGCTGTCGATCAAGTGCGCGGCTGCGGAGCCGCGCCTTGGACGAACGGCATCGCGCCAGTTCTTCGGCAGTTCGCTCAGTCGATGGGCTGCGGTCCCTGCTTCCGCGGTTGCCACCTCGGCGACCTCGACCAGGTACGACACCAGGCCGTGAGCGTCGCCATTGCGATAGCCGATCAGCACTTCGAAGTAGCTGTCCACGTCGGCGAGCATCATCGCTGCGATTGGGATCGTGACTTGCTTCGTGACCTCGCGCCGGCGCAATGATGCGGCTATGACGGCCCTACCGATCCTGCCGTTGCCGTCGACGAACGGATGGATCGCCTCGAACTGCCCGTGCGCCAGAGCCGCCTGTGCCAACGGTGGGATGTCGGTGCGGTTCATGAACGCCGCGAGGTCGCGCATGAGCGGTTCCACCTCTGCGGCCGGGGGTGGTACGTGGATTGCGTTCCGGGGGCAGAAGTCGCTGCCTCCGATCCAGTTCTGCATCGGCCGGTATCGCCCTGCGAACGACTTGTTCCCCGGTTCGTCCTCGAGCAGTTCTCGGTGCGCCTCCAGGAGAGCCGTTTCGGAGAAGGGGTCGTCGGCTCGTTGGCGGCTGACCAGCGTGGACATCGCGCGGGCAGCGGCAGCGGTGGTGAGCGCGGCCCGGGACGCCTCCTCGTTGATGGAAGCCCGCGCGACGTCTTCGGGGTCGGCGTAGACCTGTTCGATGCGAGACGACGCGACCGATTCGGATCGGACGAGAAAGGAGGAGATGCCGACCGGATGAGCCCCGTAGAGGGCGTCAAGGCGCGTTATTTCGGCTTCTCCGTGTCGACACCGCTCGGCGAGTTCGGCGGGGAGGCGGGCGTCCAGGTGGGCGATCTTCGGCGGAACTTCAACCGTGATCTCCACCAGCATCCGGTCCGCGTAATTCGGACGCTTGCCGTTGATGAACTGATCAGGATCGGTTTTCCAATCCACGGTGCGGTGCTCGGCGGCAGGCCAGACGAACCTCTCGGCGGGCTCAGAAGCCGCGCGGCTGGTCCTGTCGCCGTCGGTCTCGAGGCTGTCGGGCATGAGGCTCTCCGATCCTGAAGTACGAGCCGAGTTGTTTAAGGTTGTGAGCATAACCTTAAACAAGAAGTCGCATGGTGAAGGTTTCGGCTGCGCGTCGGGGTTGGGGCCGCGGGCGGGTCGGGGATCGCTACTGTGTTCGGTCGTGGCGAAGCTCTACTTCCGGTACGGGGCGATGAACTCCGGCAAGTCGACCGCGTTGATCCAGGTCGCGCACAACTACAGGGAACGCGGCCAGCAGGTCTTCGTGGTGAAACCGGAGATCGACACCAAGAGCCCGGTGGTTCTGTCGCGGATCAACGTGACGCGGGACGTCGACCTGGTCTCCGACGCCGACACGGCCCTGCGCGACGTCGTGCTCGCCTCCGGGAGGCCGGACTGCGTGCTGGTCGACGAGGCGCAGTTCCTCACCGGTGAGCAGGTGGAGGACCTGTTCCGGCTGGCGGTGCTCGACGGCATCCCGGTGATCGCCTACGGGCTGCGCAGCGACTTCCGCACCCGCGGGTTCCCGGGGAGCCTGCGGCTGATGGAGCTCGCGCACTCCATCGAGGAGCTCAAGACGATCTGCCGCTGCGGCCGCAAGGCGACGCTCAACGCGCGGACCGTCGACGGCGAGTTCACCCAGGACGGCAGCCAGGTCGCCATCGAAGGCGACGTCGGCTACGAGTCCATGTGCGGCACCTGCTACTTGAACAAGGTCGGCACGCTGGGCTGATCGGCTTCGCCGTCGCGGCCTCCTGCTACGACGGATCAGAGCCAGTTCCGGCGTTTGAAGATCGTGTAGAGGCTGAGGCAGACGGCCATCATGAGCACGAGCGCGAACGGGTAGCCCAGGCTCCAGTGCAGTTCCGGGATGATGTCGAAGTTCATCCCGTACACCGTGCCGATCAGGGTGGGGGCGAACAGGATCGCCGCCCACGAGGAGATCCGCTTGATCTCCTCGTTCTGCGCGTAGCTGGCCTCGGTCATGCGCTTCATCTCCTCGTTCTGCGCCTGGGTGACCAGCGTGGCGTTGACCGTGAGGATGTTGTCGAGCATCTGCCGGAAGCCGTCGACGCGCTCGGCGACCGTCGTGGCGTGGTCGGCGACGTCGCGCAGGTAGCGCTGCAGCTCCTCGTCGATCTCGTACTTCTGGAACCCGGCCTCCAGGCTGCGCAGGATCCCCAGCAGCGGCCGGGTGGCGCGCTGGAACTCGATGACCTCGCGGGAGAGCTCGTAGATGCGGCGCGACACGTGGGGATCGGCGCCGAAGACCTCGGTCTCGATCTCGTCGATGTCGTTCTGCAGGCCCGCGATGACCGGTGCGTAGCCGTCCACGACGTGGTCGAGCACCGCGTAGAGCACGGCTTCGGGCCCGCGCCGCAGCAGTTCCGGGTCGGCCTCCATCCGCCTCCGCACCACCGACAGGTCCGGGGCCTGGCCGTGGCGGACGGTCAGCACGAAGTTCGGGCCGATGAACAGGTGCAGCTCGCCGAAGCTGACCTCCTCGACCTCGTCGAGGTAGGTGGCCGCGCGCAGCACCACGAACAGCGTGTCGCCGTAGCGCTCGATCTTGGGGCGCTGGTGGGCGACGATCGCGTCCTCGACCGCCAGCTTGTGCAGGTCGAACTCCTCGGCTGCGGCCAGCAGCTCCTCCTCGGCCGGCCGGTAGAGGCCGATCCAGGCCATCGTGCCGTCGGCGCCGGGCAGCTGCCGGTAGGTCTCGCCGAGGCTGACCGGGGTGGAGATGCGGACGCCGTCGCGGTAGATCGCGGTGTCGATCAGCGGCCGGTCGGCCAGCGGGCGCTCGTCGCGGGCGCGCGGATCCATCGAGTGCTCGGGCGCCGCGTCCTGACGGGTCACCGGCTCGGGTTTGCTGCCGCGCCTGCGCAGCGGGCGAGGGCGCCATTCGGGCACGGGGACCTCCCGAGGTCGTCGGGGCAGGCGATCGGGTCGAGCGTACCCAGCGGCGAGGGCGGCGCGCTGGTCCCGGAAGCGTCGAAGCCGCCGGGACCAGCAGGTCACGGCGGCCTCGCGGTGGTGTCGATCAGGGTTTGCGCGCGACTCCCGCCCAGACCACCGAGTCGTTCGGGCTGTCGAACTCGACCACCGGCGCGTTCTCGCCGGACTCCTCCGGGTGCCACAGCGGTGTCCAGGTGCAGCCTGGCTCGACCAGCTCGTAGTCGCCGAACAGCTCCTCGATCTCGCCGTGCGGCCGCCAGATCACCGGTGTCGCCGACTTGTCGTACATCTTCCCGAAGTCGGCCATCTCCTGCTTGCGGCTCTCCGGGACGTCGTCGGCGGTGCCGTGGGTGACGACCAGGAAAGAGCCCTGGGGCAGCAGTTCGCGGAAGCGCGCCACCGACTGCGGGCCGATGTCCTCGCCGTCGCTGCCGGGCTGGGTCACGTGCAGCACGGCCAACAGCAGCAACGCCACCGGCTGCTCGATGTCGATGACCCCGCTCTCCTCGATCTGCTTCCACAACCGGTCGGGTTCGCGCAGGTCGGCGTGCAGGACGGTGTGCTGATCGGTGACGTCCTCCTGTTCCAGCAGGATGCGCGAGTGCGCGACGGCGACCGGTTCGTTGTCGACGTAGACCACGCTGGCGTCGTCGACGATCTCGTCGGCGACCTGGTGGGTGCTGCCCATCGTCGGAACGCCGGAGCCGATGTCGATGAACTGCCGGATGCCCTGCTTGCACAGGTAGCGCACCACCCGGTGCAGGAAGAGGCGGTTGGCCTTGGCCGCGGCGGCGACGAACGGGTAGCGCTCCAGCGCCTTCTCGCCGAAGACGCGGTCGACCGCGTAGTTGGCCTTGCCACCGAGGTAGTAGTCGTAGACCCGGGCGACGTTGGGGTGCTCCAGGTCCACGCCTTCCGGCGTGAACATCTCCGCCCTCGACTGACTCACGGTTTCTACCCCTTCGCGGTACCCGTACTCCCGTGACGGAACGTAGCGATCACGTCACGCTCACTCGCCGCCGTAGTCTGCCACCGAACGGGTGTTGGGTCATACACCCATCGGGTTGATTCCATTCCGCTTCCTTGGGAGAGCGAAAACCGCCCGTCGGGGGCCACCGCGCCTTGTTCGCAGGTCGTTCCGGGAGTCCGAAATCGACGTTCCGCTCGCTTCGAATTCGCATTCGATCCACTTTGATCGATTCCGAAGCGCAACGCGTCCGAAACCGAACGGAACCTGATCGTCCGGGGCCCGATCGGCGGTTCCGGCGGGCGGCGACCCGGACGAAGATCGAGGACGGTGGATGTGAGAATCTTGGTGTGATCGGCGATGTTCCAGCGTGGGGGCGTCCTGATCACCCAGCATCGCCAGTCCGCACGCCGCGGACCGCCGGCCGGATAACGATCCAGGGTCGAAATGCGCGATGTCGCCCTCGTTCGGCGCGCGGCCGACGGTTCTGGTGCGGATGATTCGTGCCAAGCCCGGTGGCGCGCAGCCGCCTCAAGGGCCGACCGCGCCGGCTGATTCGATCGATTTCCGACCGAGACGAATTCGTGATGCGAATTGGCGCAACGGTTCTCCGTTGCGCTCCGTCCCTCGAATGCAGGTGGTCGTTCGAGGGGACTGACACAGGACGGGGGAGTCAGATGTCCGCACCAGGGATCGGCAAGGAACCGCACATCGCGCTGCCTGACCTCACTTCGGTCAGCAAGCTGCCGAAACCGATCAAGGCAGTCGTGTACTTGATCATCATGTCGGTGCTGACGGTGGCCGCCATCGGGGCGCTGATGGCCACCATCGCGATCATCGGTCAACTATCCGGGGCGTTCGACATCTTCCGCCTGCTGGGCTGAAGACCGACACCTCCGCGAAGGCCCGGCGTCCCCCACAGGCGCCGGGCCTTCGTCATGCCCGGACCCGATCACTGCGGTCGCGAGGCGGGGCAGCGACCCCGATACTCGGGCGTCCCGGAAGTGCCGCAGGCGGAGGTGCGGGTGATGAGCAGACCGATCGCGACCACGGTTCTCGCCGTGGCCCTGCTCGCCTGCCCGGGCGCGCCGGGAGGGCCGTCCATGCTGAGCGGAGGCGGTCGTGACGATTCTCGGCAATTCCCGTCCGATTCCGGGCACCGGCACTCCGCCGTGGAATATGACGATCCGTCGGGATTTCCGCAATGCGCCGCAGCGCTCGGTCCGCGAGCCCTCGGAACCGGGGAGCACGGCGCTCACCTGTGCGAACAGCCCGTGATCGACCCGTCCGAACGATGATCGGGGACTCCGCTCGCGAAGATCGGTAGACCAGCCGACGCAACGCCCGTGCGCTGCGGTTTCCGCCGTTCCGCCCAACGCCGCGATGGGCCGTCCGGCCGGAACACCCGGCGACCCCGCTCCGTCACCTCCTCGATACGATCGCCGATACCGAGCACCCCACGGGGCAGTAGCTCAGCTGGTCAGAGCAGCGGACTCATAATCCGTCAGGTCGTGGGTTCAAGTCCCACCTGCCCCACTCTTGAGCAGGCAAGACGGCCTATTTTGGCGAGCGCGTTTTCTCCTGGGTGCGGTTTTGGGTGCGAGTAGCCTCGCAGCCATGACGCACGCACCCAGGGAAGACCGTTCTCGGGGACGCATCGAAGAACGCGCCCGGACACTCCGAGTGATCGTCTACGCCGGCATCGACCCGGTGACGGGCAAGCGCGTCTACCTCCGCGAGACCATCCAGGGCACGGACCGGGCCGCGCACAAGCGTGCGGAGAAGGTACTCAACAAGCTGCTGGCTCAGGCCGACAAGCAGCAGACCGCGACGTCGTCGGTGAAGTTCTCGTTCGCGCTCGAAGAGTGGATGCGCACGAACGAGATCGAGGAGAGCACCAGCAACACCTACCGGGGCTACATCAACCGAACGATCACCCCGGCGCTCGGCGAGCAACCGGTCAACAAGATCTCAGCGCGGATGCTGGAGTCGTTCTACTCAGATCTGCGCCGCTGCCGGGCGCGGTGCGACGGCAAGCCGTACGTCGAACACCGGAAGACCGAAGAGCACGACTGCCAGAAGGCGAAGTGCCGACCTCACGCGTGCAGCCCGATGGCTCAATCAACGGTTCGGCAGATTCACGCGATCATCAGCGGCACCCTCGACGCGGCCGAACGCTGGGAGTGGATCGACTCCAACCCAGCCCGCGTCGCCCGCAAGCCGAAGCAGAAGCGCCCCGAACCCACACCGCCCACCCCAGCCGAGGCCGCACGCTTGTCCGAGGAAGCGTTCAGGATCGACGACGACTGGGGCACCCTCGTCTGGCTGGCCATGACCACAGGCATGCGCCGAGGCGAGCTGGCCGCACTGCGCTTCTCCCACATCGACCTGGACCAGGAAGTCGTCTGGGTCCACCGAAACTGGGTCCGAGGCAAGGAGAAGGACACCAAGACCCACCAACGCCGCCGCATCGCCCTCGACTCAGAAACGGTCGCCCTCCTTCGCGAACAACGCGAGCGGGTAGCCGGGCGTGTGGGGGAGGCCGGTGCCGAGTTCCGGGAGGAACTGTTCGTCTTCAGCAGCGTCGAGACACCCGACCACACCCAGCCGTACTCGCCGAACGCCATGACGCCCCGCTACAAGAAGATGGCAACCCGCCTCGGCATCGACACCCACCTGCATGCTCTGCGGCACTATTCAGCGACTGAGTTGTTGACAGCCGGCGTGGATCTCCCAACCGTCTCCGGGCGTCTTGGCCACGGCGGAGGAGGAGCCACAACCTTGCGTGTGTACGCGGCATGGGTAGCTGCATCCGACCGCAAAGCAGCCGAAATCCTCGGAAGCCGGATGCCGAAGCGGAACAAGAAGTAGAACCTCTTAAATTCCCCTCGGTTTAGCGAAGCTCAAAGGACAAGATTAGGTGAGGCCTTTCAGCAAGAAGCTGCTCAAGCTTGGCGTCGTTCCATACCTCAATCTTTAGTCGGTTGTCACGTGCGTTGTAGCGCTCAATCCACGAGACTGCATCAGCAGTGAGTTTTCCGCTAGTTGCAAAGACCAAGACGTCAACGGGAGGATTATCCCAATGGTCGATCGATGTGACTTCCTTGGCAACATCATCATCCCGTACCGATCTTGACAACCAGTGTTTGCACTGGACCACGATACGCTCTTGGCTGAAACCACTTAGTGGATCGCGACGAATTCTGGTTGCGCCGATATCTCTACCGTGGTCAGGAGCATTTGTCTTCATGAGCCAGTCTACATTAGCGTAGTCATCAGTCTCCGAGACAAGGTTGAAGATCAGCCTTTCGAATTGCTCAGAGTCAATGTTTTCCCAGTTCAATTTGCGCGTGTTCGCTCCGCCCTCCGAGAGCGGATTGAACGCCAAAGGATCAGGCAGGCGCAAAATGCCAGTGAAAAGGAGGTGCGACACAGTCGAGACTCCCAACCTTGAGTCTCGCCTATACTGCTGGAGGCTCCAACCTTCGGCATACGCTCGCTCGATGGACGTGCGAAGTCGCGTCACCGCACTGTTTGCGGCCTGCTTGCCGGAGATGCGTTCGCGGGACTTGTACGCAGCTGCGTCCCGAGATGCCCGCCAGATTAGATTAAAAAGCTGGCCGATCGAGAACCACTGAAGTCCCTTCCTGATAGTGGTCTCTGTCTGTTCGCCGGGGTTGAAATCAAGCCTGTGTCGATTCAAGCAGAACACCAAGTATGAAAGACACTCTGAAACCGCCACCTCGAGCCAAAGCTCAGAAGAGTCCTCCACCCAATGCGGCGGCATATTTTTTTCAGAAGTGGCACGTTCAAAATCCTGCCGAAATCGACTAACTCTCGCCGGGAGGTCTCCTATGCCCGCAAGGTAGTACCTCGCCACGTTCAGGCTAAAAGTTGAAGCAGTATCGCCATCCCAATTAAATGCGGCTAGCTCGCTTTCAGGGTGGATCAGGATAAGCTGTTCATCAAAAACCGACTTCATTAGATCCATTTGCAGCTGTACCGTCGGCGCCAACCGCTCGGCCCGCTGAGACAACGGAGTGATACTGCCATCGGACGAATCCTCATCGTCCCGCAAAAGGGCGGCGAGGGTTACAGCCTTACGTAAATCTAGATCGCCAAGGTTGATTTGGATGCTATCAACAATGGGGAAAGAATTGCGCACGTAGTTGCGCTGAGCGGCAATTAGGGCAGCAGCTTCTCTTTTTCTGATCTCCTCTCGTTCTTTGAGGCAATCAGAGCAGAGGGATTTGGCGCTTCTTTCAAAATTCGCGAGCTCGCTTCGGCTTTGCACCAGGAATCCGTTGCCGCACTGAGCGCAAACGACGTCCACCGAGTAAGATTTCGAATGACTTCGGACAGTCTGATTAACCTGGTACGCAGTCAAGCTAAAGCGCGCAGCAAGGTCCTTGACTGTGTATAGGTAAGCGCCCGCTGAATCAATCGCCCAGTAAAGCTGGCACAACTCCACGATGTCCGGTTCATCGCTGCTCGTGACTACCTCAACCTCGCCCACCTACGGCATTCTAACCGATCTTGCAATCCTGTAGATGACACTCGATACGTTTGCGGAGTCGGCCGCCCGACCGGCAACCGCCACGGGGGTGCCTGGAACTCTGCAGGTGCCCGTTGACGATTGCGCCGGCACGTCAGCGCCACCCGTACCCTCCCCTCGTGAGCACTGAGCGCGGAGCATGGAAGACCTACGGGGAGCGACTGGTCTACGACAACCGGTGGGTCCGGTTGGGGTTGGCCGACGTCGAGGCGCCGAACGGTGAGCGGTGGGAGTACCACGTGGTGCACCTGGCGCGGATCGCGATTTCCTTGATCGTCGATGAGCAGGACCGGGCCCTGATGCTGTGGCGGTACCGGTTCCCGACTGAGCAGTGGGGCTACGAGCTGCTGGGTGGGATGGTCGACGACGGTGACGACTCGGCGGGGACTGCTGCTCGTGAGGCTGCTGAGGAGAGTGGGTGGGAGCCGATCGGGGATGGCGAGCACCTGGTGACCTTCGAGCCGTTGCCGGGTCAGGTGACCGCGCCGATCGACGTGTACCTGTGGCGCGGCGCGAAGCACATCGGTGAGCCGACCGAGACCGAGGAAGTCGGGCAGGTCGAGTGGGTGCCGCTGTCGCGTGTCACGGAGCTGGCGCAACGGCAAGAACTGCTCGGCTCCGGGACGTTGGTCGCGCTGCTCTACTACCTCACGTCACGCGGCACTGCTGCCGGGCAGGATCAGTCCGTCCAGACGCCGTAGCTGTCGGTCCGACTTGATTCGAGACGCCAGGCGCCGCGCTTGCCTTGCATGGTCGAGCGCGGCGTCTCTGTCTCCGGATGCGGCGAACGCGTACGCGAGATCGACGAGCAGCCCCGTTCGAGCACGTACAAACGCTTCGGGCACACGCGGCAACACATCGGAGAGCTGGTCGATCGCTTCAGGCTCGCCGAGCTTGCCAAGGGCGTTCCCACGCCACCGGTCGAGGTGGGATCCACCGAGGAAGAGGAACGGCAGCTCGGTGTCGACCGGTTCAGGCGGGAGCAGCGTGTCTGCGGTGTCGAACGCGCGGAGTGCTTCGCCTCGCTGCCCGGCTGCGGACAGGCACTCGCCGGCTGCCGCCGCAAGCCACGCACGCAGCAGTGGTGGTGCGGCGTTTTCGGCTGCCTGGCGCGCGTGCTCGACCTGCTCAACCGCTGAGGGTGCTTCCCCGATGTCGACCAAGATGAAGGCTTGCTCGGCCATCGCGTGTGCGAGCAACGCCGGGGACATCGCTTCGCGCGCCGCGGCCTTCGCGCGCTCGTAGTGCTGCCATGCTTGGCTGATCGCGTTGCGGTCCAACGCTTCCCACCCGGCCAATGTGGATGCTTCGGTGAGCGCTCCGGCGAGCTGCTCCCGCTTGCCGCCGATGGTGTTGTAACCGAGCAGGCTTTCGACCTGGTCGATCGTGCCGCGCAGCTGATCGAGCAGGGTTACCCCACCGAACTTGCGGTCGAGCCGACGTGCGTCGTCGATCTGTCGCCGGAATACGACGATGGTGTCCGCGTCAACGGTGCGTGCCATCTCCAGCCGCGCTCGCAGCTCCGCCGCGTCGTCGTCTTCCTCCTCGGCAGGGAACCCGAGCTCGTCGTTCGTACGGCCGTAGATCTCCCGGAACAGGCGTTGATACGGCTCGCTGACCTGCTCGTGCCCGTTTTCCCAGCGGGAGAGTTTCGTCTTCAGGCTCGCTGCCGTCATCACCGGAACGCCGCGCACGTCGGCGCGTTGCCGCAGCAGTCGGATCACGCCGTCTGCCGAGTAGCCGAGCTGCTTGCGCACGCGTTGCAAGGGGGTTCCGGTCATCGCCTCACCCATGCCGAATAACGGGTTTGACCTGGGAAGTTGATTGCGGTTAATGGAGCCGCGGTTAACCCGCGCCACCTGCAAAAACGCGCTCGGATGCCGTTTCTTGGAGGCATGCGCACAACGACTGAAACCGCCCTCGCCGCGAGGCCGGCCGCAACGGATCCGAGTCGGCTACCCGGCTCGCTTGCCGTCACGGTCGTCCCGGAGTCGGTTGTTCAGCTCGTCGAGCTGGTGCGTGATCTCCCGCAGATGTCGTTCGATCGCGTCGAGCCGAGTCGGCACGTCGTCCTCGGGGAAAACGGGGTCGTCGACAGCGGGAGGCGTGTGGCCTTCCAGCAGGGCAAGCAGGTGCCGAGGGTGCCATTCGAGCGCGAGCGACAGCGCTTCCAGCGTCCGCGTGCTTCTGCGGCGTACGACCGTGTGTCGCTGCAACTCGCGCACCGTCGCCTGCGATACCTGCGCGCGCTTCGCCACGTCACGCTGACGCAAGCCCAGCTCGCGCGTTCGCTGATCGATCGCACGCGCGACCGCAGCCCAATCCTCCGACACGTATTCCTCCGCGCTCCGCTTCGACGCCGAGATTAACGCCTTCACGCGATTCCGCGGTTCTCCCTCAGCTCAGAAATACCGCGTTTCGCTTCTCGCGCGCCAAGCAGCGCTAATACCAGCTCTTTCAATCGCCAAAATAGGCGTTGCTACGCGAAGGACTTCATATGACATTCGGTCACGAGGACGTCGAAAGGCCGACGTTCTACACGGTTCGGGAAGCCGCCCGAATCATGCGGTGCAATCCGTCAACTCTGTACCGGGCGATTAGGGAGAACGGCTTTCCCGCTGTCCGGGTCCGCGCTCGTTATGTCGTTCCCGCTGCTGCCGTCGACCGACTCGCAGCGGCGGCGAGCGAGTCCGGTGGGTGCGTCGACGTCGCTCAGCTGGCAGCCGACCAGCGTGCCGCCGCCGAGGTCGCTCGGATGACCGGGGGTGCGCGATGAACGACCGTCTCCACGACATCGCCGTCCGCCTCGACCGGCTGCGCGCGGTCCCCACCCATGTGCTCGCCGAGATCGTCATGCGCGACGAGCCGTGCATGTGGGTCGTCGGCGACGACGGCCCGCCGGACCCGGGCGGACCCGACCCGGACCGGCAGCTCGCCGCCGACCTCTGCACCGGCTGCACGGTGCAGGACGTCTGCATCGAACTCGAATTCCGCTTGCACGGCGCGAAAACCATCGGCGTATGGGGCGGTCTGTCGGATGCGGACCGACGCGAGCTCTTCGTGATCTGGGCCGACCGGCGACAAGACGACTTCGCGGCTGAGGAGGTGAACACCGATGACGACGCTTGATCTCTCGCCAATGGAGACGTTGGTGGGCATCGGGCTGCTGATCGCGGTCTTCGCGATCTGGCATTCGAGCCTGCGGATGGCGCGGCGGACCGCCGAAGCCGCGCACGCCGGATCGCGGATGGTGTCGCTGACCGGGCGAGTACTGGTCACGGCTGCGGTGATCGTGGCCGTGCAGTGGCTCGTGATCCACCACAGCCGCGAAACCGGGTTGCTGCTCGCTGTGCTGGCGGCCCCGGCCCTGATCACGGCGTTCGCGTTGGTGCGGGCGCTCACGGTCACCACCGAAGACCGGCACCACCGGCGCACGAGGCAGCGTCGATGAGCGCCCGGCAGTCGAGCGCCGCCGGGGACGGGCGGGTTCCGCCCGTCCCCGGCCCGGCCGAATCCGTGGAACAGGTGCGACGGCAGGTCGATCGGCTGTGCTGGTCGGGAATCCTGCTCGGGCTGGCGTTCACGATGACCAACGTGCAGCGGTTCGCCGCAGCCGGCTCGCCGGTCGGGTCCCTGCAGTGGTGGGCGGCCTGGTTGCTGGATCCGATGGTCTCGCTGGTGCTGCTGGCGATCCTGCGCGCCGAGCAAGTCACGGCGCGCTACGGGGTTCGGACCGGCGGATGGGTGCGAACGGCCAAGTGGTTCACGCTCGCCGCCACGTACGTGATGAACACCTGGGATGCGTTCGCGGCCGGACATACGGCAATGGTCGTGCTGCATTCCGTGCCGCCCCTGGTTGTGTTCGTCGCCGCCGAGGCCGTGACGGATCTCCGCGACAAGCTCACCGAGGCGATCCGTGCAGCCCATGAACACCAGGCGGACACGGTTGCGGACACCGTGGCGGAGCCAGTCGAGCCTGTCCGGACAGCCGCTCGACGGATCTCCTTCGACGAGTACCTGCAACGCGCCCGCGACGTCTGGACACCCGAAGTGACCATCAGCCCGGCATGGATCCGGCAGGTCACCGGCTGTTCACGCGGATTGTCGTCGCGGCTGTCCGCCGCTCTCGCGTCCGAAGTCGGTGAGGGGGAGGCATGAGCACGTACGACGAATCCCTGCCTGCGCAGCGGCAATCGGGAGCGGTCGAGTCGGCCGTGTTCGACGCCGAACTGATCGACGACCTCCCGCAGGCTCCGAACCTGACACGCTGGCAGAGGTTCATGAACTGGTGGCAGCGTTCACGACACGTGCCGCTCACGCTGAAATCTCGGCACTCGGCCAAGAACGCTCTGCTGCGCCTCGCAGGGGTGTTGCTGTGGTCGCCGTGGTGGTTCGTGAGCGCAGTCGGACGCGGCGCAGTCGCGGTGTTCCGGACCTGGCGCAAGTGGGTCCGCGTGCACGACTACCGGGAAGCCGCGGAACAGTCCGAGAAGCTCGCGGACAAGTTCATCGAGATCCGCGAACTCACGTTGTTCCGCTGGAAAGTCACCGGCATGACCGTGGTCGCAGTCGCCACGGCCGGAACCATTATCTACCTGCTCTACGGCGGACGGGCGTTGTGGATCGCGGCGGCCGTCGTTGGGCTCGGGATGGCCGTGTTCGGTCGACGCAAGGACGGTGCACCCGGACGCACCCCGACGTTGTCCGGACCGCGCTCACTCACGTGGATGATGGATCCGCAGATGCTCGTCGACGCGTTCCGCGACTCGAAGCTGATCGGCAAAGACGAGTCCCTGCGGCTCGTCGAAAGAGCCTCGCACGACGGCGCCGGGTGGGCTGTCACGGTGGACCTTCCCGCGACTCGTAAAGCGGCCGACGTGATCAAGAACCGGGAAGCGCTCGCCTCGGCGCTGGCGGTCGACGAGCTGCAACTGATCGTCGAGCGAGTCCGCGGCCGTGGTGGGCACGCGGGACGGGTATTCCTGTGGGTGGCCGACAGTGATCCGTACGCCGGTCCGCCGCTGCGGTTTCCGCTGCTCGATGTCGAGCGCTGGGATGCCTGGCAGCCGATCCCGTTCGGGCGCGACGCACGAAGTCGGCGGGTGGATATGCAGCTCGTGTGGACGTCGCTGCTGATCGGAGCGATTCCCAGACAAGGCAAGACGTTCGCGACCCGGCTACCGGCGGCGGGACTCATCCTCGACCCGCATGCACGGCTGTACGTCTTCGACGGCAAAGGAGGTAAGGACTGGGAAGCCGCGGCAAATGTCGCGCACCGGTTCGTCTGCGGCGACGAGTTCGAGCACGCCAAGACGGTCCGGGACCACCTCGTCGAGCTGGTCGCGGAGGTCCAAGCACGCTACGCCCGAATGTCCAGCCTGGATGACGACCGGTGCCCGGAATCCAAGATCACCCCAGCGATCTCACGGGACCGCGATCTCGGGATGCCGATCACGGCCGTGATCATCGACGAGGTCCAGGTCTACTTGGAAAACCCTGCGAGGGTGGACGTAGGAGGCAAGAAGAGCACGCTCGGCGCCTACATCGCTGACCTGTTGACCTACCTCGCACGCAAGGGGCCGGCGGTCGGCATCGTCGTAATCCTGGCGACACAGCGGCCCGACTCGAATACGATCCCGTCCCGGCTCCGCGCAGTGCTGGGATCGCGGTTCGCATTGCGAGTCATGGACTGGCGGGACTCGAACATCGTCCTCGGCGAACAGATGAACACGCGCGGATTCGACGCCTCGACGCTGCTACCGGGGCACAAGGGAGTCGGGATCCTACGCCCGGACGCCGACACCGACACGGGCGCGGACATGATCGCGAAGACGGTGCGGACGTACTTCATGGCCAACCCGGACTGGCGGACGATCTGCGAGCGTGGCCGTGCTCTGCGACAGGAAGCCGGAACGCTCACGGGTCACGCCGCGGGCGACGACGAACAGCGGGCCGTCGACCCGGCGGCCGTGTTGAAGGCTCTCGGCAGCGGCGCAGCCAATGAGGAAGAGGCCGAGACGATCCCGGAACCGCTCGCATCGGTGCTCGACTACCTGGGCGACGACCTCGACGACCGCGAGTTCGTCCCTACCGCCGAACTGGTCGCAGTTCTGGACGTCGAACCGACCATGTTCGGGCGGCAGATGGGCGAGTGCGGTTGCCAGCCTCGGCGCGGTCGAGCAGCGTCCGAGGACGGCACGATCCGGCAGGTTCGCGGCTACTACACCGCCGACCTCCGAACGGCAGCGGCCGAGCACGGCGGGGACGAGTAGGTGTTCCCGGCAGGACGGCCAACCCGTCACGCGATGCGTAACCCGTCCCCGCGCACGGGACGGGTAGCAACCGGCATCGACCAGCGGAAACGAAACACGGGACGGGTGGGACGGGTTCGCGACAACCCGTCCCACCCGTCCCGTTCGTGGTCTCTCAGCTGCCTCGGCGAGCCGACCACGGCTACCCGTCCCGAGCTGACGCCGTCGCACCGTCGACGACACCCGGGCTCTTCTGCTGTTCCTCTCGAAGCATGGCCGTGATGGATTCGAGCAGGTCAATGATCCCGGTGAAGTCGATCTGATCAGCTCGCCCAGCTCCGACCTCGAACGCGAGATCGTCGAGCAACCATTGGGTCTTGCGCAGCAACACGGCCAAGGCGGCCGACCGAGTCGTCATGACCCGCTCGCCACGAGCAGATGCGCACTCTCATTACAGCTGACGCAGGTCTCCCACAACCACGCCAGTTCGCTTGGCTCAGCGACCTCGACCAACTGGCCACACAGCGTCTCGATCTGCTCGGACACCGGATAGCGCCCAGTGAGTCGACGGCGGTCGGTTGTCGCGTGTCGCTTCCCCTCAGCGGGCGTCCAGCGAAACGGGTGCATGGCTGTCCCTGTACGTCGATGTCTGTTCAGGACGCACGTGGCCCGTGTCCGACTGGGGGTCATCGGCACGGGCCACGCCCGAGTGTCCGGCGACGGCGCCGAAGCGCGGAGAGGGGCGCCGTCGCCGGACTGACGTGTGACCAGCCGGCCTGCGGCGTGTCACACTGAAATGAGCTTCTCAACTCGCCAATATTGGCGGAACGACATCAACACGACATGCGGACGACATGCACGAGCGGACGGGGGTAGACACGGTGCGACCGCCTCGTACGGTGCTCGAACAGAAGATCAGGGAACGACGC
The DNA here is from genome assembly GCF_029952525.1 of Saccharopolyspora ipomoeae. GTDB lineage: Bacteria > Actinomycetota > Actinomycetes > Mycobacteriales > Pseudonocardiaceae > Saccharopolyspora > Saccharopolyspora ipomoeae. Next base: position 34,835 of record NZ_JASAOF010000020.1, on the reverse strand, counting down.
CAGACACTCGAAGAGTTCACCGAGTACACAGAACGTTTCGCCCGCGAGCACGACGAACCCGGCACGCTCAGCCTGCGCCACCTACAGCGGCTGATCACAGGACGCGGAGCCAATGGGCAGCCACTCGGACCAGTACGAGCGGTGACAGCACGCCTGCTTGAACGGATCTTTGGTCTGTCGATCGACGAACTGCTGTCACCGCCGCGGTTCGACGACGAGACCGCCGAACTCCGACAGATGCTCGACGTCTCGCGTCGAATCGACGGAACCCTTCTGGACCTTCTCCGCGGACAGCTCGACTCGATACGCCGCGTCGACCGGCAACTCGGCGCGGTCGTGGCATACGAGGAGGTTCGGGCGAAGGCGAGTCAAGTCGAGAAGCTCTTCACCCACAGCTTGCCCGGAAACACGCGCCAGCAACTCGCCGTCATCCTCACCGAACTCCACACCCTCGCAGGCTGGCAAGCCCTCGACCTCGGCAAGACGCAAACGTCATGGCGGCACTACGAGCGCGCGAGGCACGCTGCACGGGAGACCGGCACCGAGTCGTACGAGATCCACACCGGTGCCGAACAGGCCTTCGTACTTCTCGACCTTGGTGAGACGAGGTGTGCTGTCGACCTGTTGCATGACACGCGACGGCGAGCTAGGTCGGTATGTCCGATGGTTCTGCGATCGTGGCTCGCAGCCGCACACGGTGAAGCGCTCGCCGCACATGACCAACGAAGCGAGAGCCTCAGCGCCTTCGACGACGCGGCCGAACTTCTACCGAGCGAACAGGCAGATCCCATCAGCCCGTACGTGGCGCTCGATGCCGTGCATCTGACTCGCTGGCGAGGGCATGCACTCGCACGTTTCGCTGACCCGGCGGCAGTCGACGTACTGGCGCGCGCGTTGGACGAACTCGACAAGACGTTCACCCGTGCCGAAACTGCGCTACGAGTCGACCTAGCGATGGCGTTGATAGCCACGGGTGAACACGACTCGGTCCAAGCCGAGGTCGTCGAGGCGAAATACCTGGCTGCTGCCATTGGGTCTGCGCGTCAGCAAAAGCGCCTCAAAGCGCTGTAACGGACACAACGATCGTCGAGTGGCCACCAACCCGGCTTAACCTTGCCACCACCTTTGGCACAGAATTCAGGCCTTTAGCCTCTCGACCTCTGCACCACACCCTGATAGACAAGGTTGGTGGGCACGAGGCAGGAGACAGGGGGACCCGTTGTCCGTTGAAACGGCAGCACTAGGTGCCGGAAAGGCAGTCGCAAATCTCGTTGTTGGTCGCTGGCTAGCGAGCCGCACCTCAAGGGGGGAAGCTTCTACCGACCTCGTTGAGTTGATCAAGACTGGGTTTCCTGACGAGATTAGGCGGCGAAGGGTTCAGCGTCAGTTCGATTCCATCGTGGACGCGGTGACCGAACGTCTCCTGGCCCACGTTAAGCAAGAGTTCCGCGATCTTAGCGACGGTGATCGCGAGGCGGTACTGCATCAGGTAGTCCTTACACTCAACCATGCTGACCTTTCCGACGAGGCAATAATGGCTGATGATGCGGACCCGGTGAAGCTGGCACGACGACTACGCACAACGTTGCCCGCGCGAGAGGCGGAGTTTCAGCTCGGGGAGGCAGGGGGACGACTGTACGATGTTATTCTTGACGAGTGTTGCACCTCCCTGGCGCGCACGTTAGTTCACTTGCCTCAGTTCGAACCCCGTGCTACCGCAGAGCTACTTTCTCGCTTGTCTACTATGGCAAATCAAGTTGAGACCGTGCTGTCTCGACTGCCTATTCGGTCACTTACGGCAACGGAAGGCGAGGCAGAAGACGAGTTCAGTCGGCGCTATTTGGCGAAGATTCGCGATGATCTAGACCATCTCGAGCTGTTCGGTCTGCGCTTTGAACGCCTAAGTCGCCCACAAACGCGGTTGAGCGTCGCGTACATCGGATTAAGCGTGTCGAAAGAGGATCAAACAACCGCCACGGACAAGCGGAGCGCTCTTCCCGTTAGCGCCTGGTATCCAGAAAATCGCGAAAACCAAGCCATCCGTGTTGAGCGGGTTCTGAGCGATCACCGTTTAATTCTCCTTCGTGGTGAGGCTGGAGGCGGGAAAAGTACCCTCTTACGCTGGCTTGCGGTCACGGCGGCTCGTAGCGCATTCACTGATGAGTTGTCCAGCCTAAACGGCTGTACACCATTCCTGATCAAGTTGCGCAGCTACTCAGGTGGACGGTTACCTCGGCCGGAAGAATTTCTCGATGATGTGGCCGGCACAATTGTTGGAGTTATGCCGCCTGGATGGGTGCATCAGCGTCTCCGTTCGGGTCAGGCCGTCTTGCTGGTTGACGGAGTTGACGAGGTTACTGCACCCCAACGGCAGGCCGTTCGTGAGTGGCTTAAGGGGCTTGTTAATGAGTTTCCAGCTATCCGGATTGTAGTTACCTCGCGTCCCGCAGCTGCCAATGTAGGTTGGCTACGAAACGAAGGTTTCAACACTGCGTTCCTGGAACAGTTGGGAGCGGCGGACCTAAGCGCCTTAGTGCGCCATTGGCATGATGCAGTCAGAGAGTGTGCTGACCTTCCATGTCCACCTGAGAAGTTACCAGCTTATGAGGCCAAACTGCTCGCCAGGCTCGAATCTTCGCCACATTTGCGAAGCTTGGCTACAACCCCACTGCTTGCAGCAATGCTTTGTGCTCTCAACATCGATCGTGAGACGCTTCCTCGCAGCCGTATGGGACTTTATTCCGCAGCTCTTGAGATGCTGCTGGAAACGAGAGATGCAAAACGTAACATCCCTAGTTCCTGGACTACCCCGATGGAGCGTGATCAGAAAGTAAGCCTACTGCAGAACCTGGCATGGAATCTGTCGATGAGTAACCGAGTCGAACTGCCAAAGCCGATGGTGCAGCGGCTAGTATCAGACCGTTTAATGGCGATGCCCCAAGTTCGTGCAGATTCCAAGACAGTTCTTGATGCGCTTTTGCAGCGTAGTGGCGTTATCCGCGAACCGGTTCCCGAAAAGATTGATTTCGTACACCGTACAGTCCAAGAGTATCTCACGGCCAAGCAAGCTGCCGATCTTGGTGATATGGACCTACTCGTACAATACGCGCACCGTGACCAATGGCGTGAAACGGTGGTGATGGCGGCTGGCCACGCGAACGATCCTTTGCGGCGAGAACTAATCCAAGGAATCCTCGACCGCGCACAGGACGAGCCTCGGCATGCTCGACGACTTAAACTTTTGGCAGTGGCATGCCTGGAGACGCTTCCCTCGGTTCCGGAAGAATTGAAGTTGGCCCTCGACCGGTGCTTGGCTGATCTTGTTCCGCCGCGTAGCGAACGCGCAGCACGAACGTTGGCGACGGCTGGTGAACCTGTTCTAGCACGATTGCCCAAAACTCTAGAGGGCTTGTCTAAAGCCGTCGCCAATGCGACCGTTCAGACTGCGGCGTTGATAAATGGGCCCGAAGCGCTTGAGATTCTGTCTCGGTACGCGTGTGACAAACGAGCCACCTTCGAACTTTACAAGGCCTGGCGATACTTTGATGTGGAAGAGTATGCGGAACGCGTTCTGGCTCTGGCGCCGCGTGGAGGAAAAGCGATTGTAGTAAACTCCAGCCATTTTGCTGCCCTAGGGAAGATTTCCCCTCTGAACGAGGTATGGGGGCAACTCTTCGAAAGTTCAGGCACTCCTATTGACCTCAGTGTCCTGGAAAGGCATTCCTCTACTCTTCGAACCCTAATTCTTTATACGTTCGGCGCCCCGATTGATGACGGCTCAATGCCTGGATTACCTTACCTTAAGGATGTCACTTTGGGGGCGTTTTCCGGAGAGGACCTACGTTGCCTTGAGAATCTTCCGGAATCCTTACGTAGTCTGTCTCTTATCAACTGCAAAAAGGTTCAAGACTACTCTTCTCTGTCGCGGTTCACTGAGCTTGAATCTCTAACTTTGTTCGATTGTCTGGCGCTGCGCGATGTTAGTCAGCTTCCTGCGCTTAAGGCAGTAGAATCCATTAGCCTATCTCGGTCAAGTTTGCCTCAAGGGTCCCTAGGTGACTTGGTTAACGCCGCGCCAAATCTGCGGGTAGTGGATCTCGAAGACTGCAAATGGGTGCAGGATCTATCCCCTCTCCGGAAATTGGATCTTCAATATCTGGAGCTTAAAGGTACGGCTGTGACCCACCTGGACGACTTGGTTGGGCAAACGAACCTACAGCGTCTGGATGTCGGGGGGACAGGAATCAGCGATCTCGCGCCGCTGGAAGGGCTCACAAATCTCAGGGTGATCCAGTTGTCTGGCTGCGAAGGAATAGCCGACCTGCGGCCAATTTCCGCCCTTCCGCAGCTCGAGTCTATTCGAATCGCGGGAATTTCTGCAGGGGTTGATTTGACGCCATTCGCGGGTAATAGGAATATCGAAGTGCATATTGAGGCAGGCCAAGAGGTGCAGGGTGGGGAAGCTTTGGGTGATCAGCTAAAAGTCGACCTCTAGCAGGACAGCCCGTTACCAAGTTTCGGTTGTCGCTGGGAAACCTTTGTCTGAATGACCCTTAGAATTTGAGATTCAGTGCGACAGCGACAATTGTAGCTAGGGAAAGTAGTGCAAGGTAAATCCAGAGGGCTGGGCGGCTTGATCGGTGCTCAGTGGCGGCGACGGCGGTGAATCCGATCGCGCCGACGATTCCGTAGACCACGGTTCCGATAGTCGCGAAGCTGGGCTCAGCCGTGATTCGGGTGGCGAAGAAGAGGGCTGACCCGGTCAAGGGGATGACGACGAGCCAGACGGCGATTGCCAGTGCGAGAAAGAGCCAACCTACGACGGTCCCGGCAGTCGCGGGCTTCGTGGCGTCGATTTTCATCAGTCAGTTTCCCTTGCCGTGGTTGGCGACGACGCGAGCCATCCCATCAACAGACTCGTCGTATGTCCAGTAGTCGCCGTGGTAGGACCAGTCGTGGACCGGGAGCTCCTGGCCGCCGAAGCTCGGATCCGATGGGTTCCGGCCGAACCAGTGATCATCGGTGGTTTCAAGTCGCCCGTAATCGGCTGGGTTCGGCGAGGGGGTCGCGTAGTCGATCACGTCGAGATTGGCTGTACCGGACCACACACGGTTCGGGTCGACTCCGAGTTCGCTGGCGTGGTCGACGCCGACGCCGGGGGAGCCGAGGAACACGATGTTGTCCGCGTGGATACCGTGATCCCGTGCGGCGTATCCGACTTCCGTAGTTCCGTACGAGTGCCCGATGACCGTGTTGTTGCTTGGCTGGTCGAGTTCGTGGCCGACACGCAGCCCTTCTTGGAACTCCGAGAGGCCGCGGCTTCCTTCCTCGGCGAAGCGGCCATTGGCGGCGTCCGGGAGGCTCGGCGGTGACTCGTACCCGGCGTAGGTGATCGAGGCGAAGGACTGGTTCGGTTCGAGTGCCTGCGCGCGCTGCATGACCTTGTCGGCGTCAGTCGAGTAGTTCATGACGTCGCCGAGGTCGGAGTAGGTTCCCGGCACAGTCGTCATGACGTTCTGCGCTGTGTCCGGATTACCGTTCGCAATGATGGCTTGTCCGCGACCACCGCTCGCAGTCGCATCGATGCCCAACAGGTAGTGGCCGGGCTGGTGGACAGTCGTATCGAGCTGCTTGAGGCCAGCAAGTGACTCCTCGAGCTGCTCCTTCTGTGTCTCCAGCCGCTCCTTCTCAGCGGCCAGACCATCACCAGGACGGATGTCGGCGATTCGCTGCTGCACAGCACGGTACTTCGACTCCAGCGCCTGACGCTGGCTGGCGAGCAGTGCCAAATTGGCCTCGTGCCTGACGGTCGTGGGCAGGCCGTTGCCGTTCCCGATCATCTGTGGGAATCGGTCCATCAGGTCTGCTCGCTGCGCTGTCGATAGCGAATCCCAGCAAGCACGTGTTGCTGCTGGTCCGTGTGCCGTGGCCTGCTCGAAAATGCCCTTGGTCGCCTCAGCAGCACGTGTCTCCATCGCGGTCGCGGCGCCCGCGAGCGCCGTACCTGCTGGGCTGGATGGATTCGCGCCGGCCTGTTCCCACACTCCGGCCTGGGAGATCAGCCCCACGTCGTTCTTGGCCGCATCCAATGCGCGGATGAGCTGGGCGTGTGCCGAGCGCTCCATATCGCGTGCTTGAGTCACCGTGGCTTCAGCTTCGGCATAGGCGGCTTCCGCCTGCGCGTGCTTCGCCTGTGCCGCCTCGCTTTGGGCTTGAGGAGGCTGCGTGCCGCTCCCGGGGATCGCGTTCGGATCCGCTGCGGGGAGCGGTTTCGGTGGGTAGATCAGGTCGCGGAGCACGATGAGACCGCCACCGTTCGCGACCTGCTTCGCCTGCTCCATCCGCGACTTCACAGTGTCGATCTCGTCGCACCACGCCTCTACAGCGCTAGCGACTCGGCCGAACATCCCCGCTAGTGCGTCACCGTCGCCGCCCTGCTGAGACGTCCAACCCTGGAATGCCTCCGAGGCGGCTCCGTCCCACTCAGATGCCGCTTGATTCCGAGCGTCGAAAGCACCGGTAGCGACCTTTTCGACACCGCTGCTGAGCTTGTGCACCTGCTGCGCGTAGCCGCGCATCGCGCCGGGATTTCCGGCGACCCATGTGTTCAGCACGATCGGTCAGCGCCCCACCCGCTCGAACATCCCGGCGTTGCCGTCGTCCGTGCCGCTGTAGGTCGCCTTGTTCGCGTCCAGGTTCGATGCGCCGCGATGCACGGTCTCCACGAATCCGGCGGCAACCCGCAACAGATCGGCTGTCGTCGCTGAAACCGCCGCACTCGAAGGCCCGGCGTCGCCAGGCGGCAACGGTTGAGCACGCCCCAGTTCGTCGGTCGACCGTTCCAAGCCGCCAGCCATCACGCCGAGCCTGGACGGCTCGATCCGCAACACCAACTTGGCCCCTCTCCGCAAAGGTCACGTTGTGTCAGTGCCCGGGACGATAACTAACCTGACCTGCGGAGAACTCCGGAGTTCTACTCATTCTCGACCGTCGCCACTCGAACAGAGCAGCGGTATCAGCGCGGCCGTGATGTGGGCTACTCCGACGGAGGGCGGACCGCTGGGTGCGGGACTGGGTGCGAACTCCTGCGAAGGATGCCCGCTGGAGGCCGGGGACGTGCCTCTAAGCGCCCGATTTGCCCCTGTTTTACAACGGTGCGATAACAGATGGCCGACTCATAATCCGTCAGGTCGTGGGTTCAAGTCCCACCTGCCCCACGTCTTCGCGGCTGGATCATGTGTGGGGAAAGGGCAGAGAGATCCTCTCCACGCTTTCCCCGCACATTTTTCGAACAGTTCCACTTCGCCGAGCCTTCGGCGCGGCGCTCTTCGGGCTGGGCGGGTTATGGGTTGAGCGCCGCGGTGCCATGGTTGTTCTCGTGGGTGAGGGGGATGTGGCTCTCGGGACTGATGGGCAGGTCGCGGAGGCGGTGGCGGCTGAGCTGGAGTCGTTGAGCAACGCGTGCCGGGCTGATGCGAGTCGGCTGGGGCGGTTGCTGGCGCCGGACTTCCACGAGTTCGGTTCGTCCGGCGGGGAGTTCGGGCGCGAAGTGGTTGATCGCGTTGCGGCGGAGACGGATCCGGGAGGTGCGTCGGTCAGCGTGCGGAACCTGCGCGGGTGGCTCGTCGCCGACGGCGTCGTGATGCTCAAGTACACCAGCGAGTTCGGGGGTCGGCGATCGAACCGCACCTCGCTGTGGCGGCGCGTGGGGCCGGGTCGCCGGCAGATGTTCCACCACCGGGGAACACCGGTGACGTAAAAACGCGCCGACCGCTCACGTGAGTGAGCGGCCGGCGCGTTGGTTCTACGAGGCTCAGACGCGGACCGAGCTGGCCTGCGGGCCCTTCGGGCCCTGGGTGACCTCGAAGGTGACCTGCTGGTCCTCCTCGAGGCTGCGGAAGCCGCTGGCGTCGATGGCCGAGTAGTGGACGAACACGTCCGGGCCACCGTCGTTCGGGGCGATGAAGCCGAAGCCCTTTTCAGCGTTGAACCACTTCACGGTTCCCTGTGCCATGTCTTCTCCTCCTGGGAGTTGGAGCGTGTGACGGGCGCCCACACCGCGTGAGAGCCCGGGCCGGAGATCTCGAACGGCGGCTATTCCAACTGCAACCAGGGGGGACAGCTGCTCGCTCGCATCACAATCCTGCGAGCGTGCGCAAACACGAACCCAGAAAAACAACGACCGCGGCCCAGCTTACACACCTCGCCCCGGGACCACACCGGACACGCTGCGACACCGGGGTCGGAAATTCGGTGTCGGGGAAGCGGAGGCGATCGCTACCGTCCGGGCATGGGGTTCGCCGAGGAACTGGTGGCAGCGCCGCGGGGACGGCGGTCGTGCGTCAGCGCGCTCGCGGGACGCCAGGTGCTGCGGCCGGACGAGGTGGGGGAGCTCGTCGAGCGCGACCTCGGGACCCCGGGAGCCAGGGAGCTGCTCGCGGCGTTGGCGAGCTCGGTCGACGTGGCGATGTACTGGGAGGAACCCGACGCCGTCGATCAGGCGTTGGCGGACCCCGGCATCGGACCGCGGTTGTTGCCGGTGGCTCGGGCCATCGCCTCCGCCCCGGCCGCGAGGTGGTGGTCCTCGGGAATCGACCTCGATGCCCAGGTCCACGTCGAGATGGAGCGGACGACACCGCCCACGGATCGACCGGGTGCCGAGATCATGAGCCGGTGGCGGGACGAGACCGTTGAGGACGAACGCCGATCTCGTCAGCGGCCGTCCGACCCGTCGGCGAACTTCAGCGGGCACTGGTGGTCCGCGCCGCCCCGCGAGCTGATCACCACCACGCGGGCGCGGCCCGCAGCGCTCGGACTGTGCTTGGAGGAGGACAGCTTCGGTCCGGAATGGGCCTGGTGCCGGTCGGTGCGCGCGACCCGGGAGCCGCGCGTCCTCGAGATCACCGGGCCGGAGGCGTGGTGCGAGATCGTCGAGCGCTACCCGCTGGAGGTGACGCTGTCCCGCAGGCACGACTGGTGGCGGGTCACCGGGTGGGCCGGCCGCTGGCTCATCCCGGACTGGAACGCCGTGGCCGCCGACCACGACGCCGTGCACCTGACCTGCGCCGGATACCTGACCACCGCTGGGCGGGCGCTGCCCGTGGGCGAGGCGCGGACGATGCTCGCGGGCTGGGACCCCGACCAGACGTACTGGTTCACCGATGACCTCGACGTCGGTGAACCGGTCTTCTGGCGCGGGGAGCCCGAGGACCTCGCCACCTGGGCGCCCTCCGATCCCGATGAGGTCCTGCCCGAACCACCACCGCCACCGAGGCCGCGCGGGTGGCGGTGGCGGCTCCGGGGTCTCCGGACACGCCCGGGTCAGGCCTCCGCGTACCGGAAGGGCTAGTTCTTGCGCCAGGTGTAGGCGGCTGAGAAGGGGTGGTTGCGGAAGCGCTCCCACTTCGGCTTGATGCGCAGCCAGTCGTCGTCGATGACGTTCTCGTGCAGCTCCGCGAGGCGCCAGCCCGCGCCGACGCCCGCCGCGACGTGGTCGCTGATCAGGTGGACGTGGGTGGCGATCGCGACCGGCTCGCCCTCGGCGTTGGTGTAGTGGGTGGGCATGCCGGAGGTCATGATGAAGTGCGGGTGGTACGTGACCAGCACGAACGCCGCTCCCGGGGTGGCCAGCCGGTGCGCTTCGGCGTAGAGCGGGCGCAGGTCGGGCAGGTGCTCGTCGATCAGCGAGCAGATCACCAGGTCGTAGGACTCGCCCGGGAGCCCGGTCGCCGAGGCGTCGGCCTCCACCAGCCGCTCGTGGGCGCCCCTGCGCCGGGCCAGGTCCAGCATCTCCGGGGTGACGTCGACCCCGTCGACGTGCTGCACACCCCGGTCCCGCAGCCACTGCCCGGTGCGGCCGGTGCCGCAGCCGAGATCGGCCGCCCTTCTGACCTGGGACCACGACGGCTCGGCCAGGCGCTCCAGCAGCGCCAGGTCCATCACGTCCTCGACGGTGCTCTCGTAGTGGGCGACCCACTCGCCGTACCCGGTCCGGACATCGACGGTCCGGTACCCCCGCGCGTCAAACGTCTCGAAATCCACGCGATCCATGCTTGCGCACGGGGCGAGCCGTCCGAAACCGCTTTTCCGGACCGGGTCCAGGCACTCGACACGGATTACCGCCGTAATCGGGTACCGGATTACCGCCGTAATCGGGTACCGGAATACCGCCGTAATCGGGTACCGGAATACCGCCGTAATCGGGTACCGGGGACGGGAGTGGTCAGCGCAGGGGCATGCCGACGTAGTTCTCGGCGAGGGTCGTCGCCGAGGCGTGCGAGGAGCGGAGGTAGTCGAACTGGGAGCGCTGCAGGCGGCGGTCGAAGGCCTGGTCGGGGCCTTCGAAGCGGTGCGTCAGCGACGTCATCCACCACGAGAAGTGCTGCACCCGCCACACCCGCTCCAGGCACCTCGCCGAGTACTCGTCGAGTCCGGTGTCGCTGCCCGTGCGGTAGTGGTCGACCAGCGCCTCCGCCAGCCGGTCCACGTCGGCCACCGCCAGGTTCAGACCCTTCGCGCCCGTCGGCGGGACGATGTGGGCCGAGTCCCCGGCGAGGAACAGCCTGCCGTGGCGCAGCGGCTCGGCCACGAAGCTGCGCATCGCGGTGACCGAGCGGTCGATGATCGGCCCCTCCTGCAGCTTCCAGCCCGGCGAGGCCAGGCGGGTGCGCAGCTCGTCCCAGATGCGCTCGTCGGACCAGTCGTCCAGCTGCTCGTCCGGCGCGCACTGCAGGTAGAAGCGGCTGATCGTGGACGAGCGCATGCTGTGCAGCGCGAACCCGCGCTCGTTGTTGGCGTAGATCAGCTCGTCGGTGGACGGCGCGACCTCGGCCAGGATGCCCAGCCAGCCGAACGGGTAGACGCGCTCGTAGACCCGGCGCACGTCCGGCGGGATGACGTCCCGGCACACGCCGTGGAACCCGTCGCAGCCGGCGACGAAGTCCGCGTGCAGCACCTGCGCCCGCCCGTCGTGGGTGAAGGTCACGCTCGGGCTGTCGGTGGTGACGTCGTGGACGGCGACGTCGTCGACCTCGAACAGCACCTGCCCGCCGTCGGCGCGCCGCCGCTCGTTGAGGTCCTTGACGACCTCCTGCTGGCCGTAGACGGTGATCGCGCGGCCGGTGAGCTCGGTGAACGGGATGTGCAGCCGCTCCTCGTCGAACTGCAGGTGCACGCCCTCGTGCCGGTCGCCCTCGCGCAGCATCCGCTCGCCGACGCCGACCTCCCGCAGCAGGTCGACGGTGCCCTGCTCCAGCACGCCCGCGCGGACCCGCTGCTGGACGTACTCCTGACTGCGCCGCTCCAGCACCACCGAGTCGATGCCCTGCAGGTGCAGCAGGTGGGACAGCAGCAGACCGGCGGGACCACCGCCGACGATCGCGACCTGGGTACGCAAAACACGGCCTCACTTCTCCGGGGGACCACGGACAAGCATCACTGTCGGATCCGGGACCCGCTCGAAGGATGCCTCCGCTTCTGCTGGACGGAAAACGGACCCCCGGATGCCAGGATGTGCCCGTGGCGAAGGCGCAGCGATCGGGACGACCCCGCGATCCCGGGGTCGAGCAGCGCGCGCTGGCCGCCGCGCGAACCGTCTACGCCGAGCGCGGCTGGAGCGGTTTCTCCCTCGACGAGGTCGCCCGCCGCTCCGGGATCGGCAAGGGCTCGCTGTACCTGCGCTGGCCGGACAAGGCCGCGCTGCTGGTCGCGGCGGTGCGGGAGCGGGCCGGGTTCATCGCCGAGATCGACACCGGTTCGCTGCGCGGGGACCTGCTGGCCTTCGCGCGCGGCTGGCGGGACTACCTGCGCACCGACGAGGGCGCGCTGATCTTCCGGCTGGGCGTGGACGCCACCTTCTCGCCGCAGCTGGCCGACGCCTTCGCCGACGACCCGTACCCGGAGCACATCCGCGCCACGCGCGCGATCGTCCGCCGCGGCATCGACCGGGGCGAGCTGCCGCCGCACACCTCGGTCGCCCTGGTCGCCGACCTGGTGGCGGGCGCGGTCACCAACCACGTGCACACCACGCCCGCGCACCTGCTCGACTCCCAGAACGCCGACCACGTCGACGATCTCGTCGACGTGGTGCTGGTCGGAACGCGAAAGAGGTCGGAGGTTCCCGCGGAAACCTCCGACCTCTGAACGAACCTCAGCAGCAGCGGGAGCCGGGGTTGGCGTCCTGCTTGTCGATGTGGGCCTTCCAGAACTCGCGCTCGGACATCGGTTGCTGGTCCGGGTGGTGGGTGCGGTGGTGTTCGAGGTAGGTCTCGTAGGCCGTCTCACCCACCACGCCGCGCACGATCTGCCAGGCCGCGCGGACGGATCCGCGCAGCCTGGTCAGCGTCGTTCCGGTCAACTCCCGCTCCCGCTCCCGCTCCCGGTCGCGGCGAGCTCCTTCTGCTTCCGGCGCTCCTCGGCCGTCGGGATGAGGCCCGCGGGCGCCCACAGCTCCGACTCGACGTACTCGGCCTCGGTGCTGGGCAGCGGCTCGGTGGCGCGCAGCGCCTTGATCCAGACGCGGACGGCGTCCACCAGCACGATGATGATCAGCACCGCGAACAGCACGCTCAGCACGCCGTCCACAGTGGAGTTGACGACCACCTTCTGCATCTCCTCCACGGTGGAGGCGCTGCCCTTGCTGGTCTGCCCGGCGTCCAGCGCCGCCTGGTAGGAGGCGCGCTGCGCGAAGAACCCGATCTTGGCGTCGGAGGAGAAGATCTTCTGCCAGCTCGCCGTCAGCGTCACCGCCGCGTCCCAGGCCAGCGGGATCAGCGTGACCCACGCGTACTTCGCCTTGCCCGCCTTGATCAGCAGCGTCGTGGCCACCGCGAGCGCCACCGCGGCCAGCAGCTGGTTGGCGATGCCGAACAGCGGGAACAGCTGGTTGATGCCGCCCAGCGGGTCGTTCACGCCGGCCCACAGGAAGTAGCCCCACGCGCCCACGATGATCGCGCTGGCCAGCCAGTTGCCCGGCTTCCAGCTGACGTCGCCGAAGCGCTTCCAGACGTTGCCGACCGTGTCCTGCAGCATGAACCGGCCAACCCGGGTACCGGCGTCCACAGTGGTCAGGATGAACAGCGCCTCGAACATCACCGCGAAGTGGTACCAGAACGCCTTCATCGCGTCCCCGCCCATGACCTGCGAGAACACCTCGGACAGGCCCAGCGCCAGGGTCGGTGCGCCGCCGCTGCGGCCCACCAGGGTCTCCTCCTCGACGGCCGCGGCGGCCGCCGACAGCTGCTCGGGGGTGACGTGGAAGCCGATGCCGGCCACCGCCTGCGACGCCGACTGCACGGTGTCGCCGAGCGCGTTGGCGGGCATGTTCATCGCGAAGTAGATGCCCGGATCGATGATGCAGGCCGCCGCCAGGGCCATGATCGCCACGAACGACTCGGTGAGCATGCCGCCGTAGCCGATGACCCGGATCTGCGATTCCTTCTCGACCATCTTCGGCGTGGTGCCCGAGGAGATCAGCGCGTGGAACCCGGACAGGGCGCCGCAGGCGATCGTGATGAACACGAACGGGAACAGCGCACCCGAGAACACCGGGCCCTTGCCGTTGAGCGCGAAGTCGGTGACCGCCTCGGTCTGCATCGCCGGCATCGCGATCAGGATCGACACCGCCAGCAGCACGATCACGCCGACCTTCATGAAGGTGCTCAGGTAGTCGCGCGGCGCCAGCAGCATCCACACCGGCAGCACCGAGGCGATGAAGCCGTAGATGATCAGCGCGAAGGTGACCTCGTTGCCGGAGAGGGTGAAGAACTCCGCCATTCCGGACTCGGCCACCCAGCTGCCGCCCGCGATCGCGGCCAGCAGCAGCACGATGCCGATCACCGACACCTCGACGATCTTGCCCGGGCGCAGGTAGCGCAGGTAGAAGCCCATGAAGAGGGCGATCGGGATCGTCATGCCGATGGAGAACGCGCCCCACGGCGACCCCTTCAGCGCGCCCACCACGACCAGCGCCAGCACCGCCAGCAGGATGATCATGATGGCGAGCACGGCGATCAGCGCCGCCACGCCGCCCACCGGGCCGATCTCCTCCCGAGCCATCTGGCCCAGGCTGCGGCCGTTGCGGCGGGTGGAGAAGAACAGCACCACCATGTCCTGCACCGCACCGGCGAAGATCACGCCGAGGATGATCCAGATCGTCCCGGGCAGGTACCCCATCTGCGCGGCCAGCACCGGGCCCACCAGCGGACCGGCACCCGCGATCGCCGCGAAGTGGTGACCGAACAGCACCCGCCGGTCGGTCGGGTGGAAGTCGGCACCGTTGTTGAGCCGCTCCGCCGGAGTCGCCCGCTTGTCGTCGACGCCCAGGACCCGCTTGGAGATGAACCGCGCGTAGAAGCGGTAGGCGATGGCGTAGGAGGCCAGCGCCGCGAAGACCAGCCAGGCGGCCGAGATCTCCTCACCGCGCACCAGCGCGATCACGCCCCAGCTGACCGCGCCGACGAGCGCGACCAGCACCCAGACCACGATTTCCTTGGCACTCATTCTGCGCTTCCGAGCCGATCCACCGCTCGGGGCCGTTGTCGTAGCCACCGTCTCGGACTCCAATCCTGCTGTGCGAGACGCGTGTGCACAGCAGTTCTAGAGCATCGGCGCGCGCGTCTGGAATGTCCAGCCCGTTTCGCCAGCGTAATCAGGATGTGAAGTCCTCACCCGACGTCGCGGGTGAGCGCGGCCAGCTCGTCGAGCTTCCGCAGCGTCTCGTCGCGCGGACGCGTCGGCAGCATCAGCAGCGCGTGGTCCACACCGGCCTCCGCGTAGCCGGTGAGCTTCGCGGCGTCGTCCTCGGCGCCGAACAGCGTGACCGGGACCCTCTTCCCCGCTTCGTCGCGCACCCGGGAGATGAGGTCGCCGAGGTTCTCGGTGCCGCCGCGCGGCAGCCAGCCGTCGCCGAACTCGGCGACCCGGGCGATCGAGCGCTCGCTCTCACCGCCGATGTAGATCGGCGGGTGCGGCCGCTGCACCGGCTTCGGCCACGCGTAGATCGGGTCGAAGTCGACGAACTCGCCGTGGAACTCGGCCTTCTCCTGCGTCCAGATCTCGCGCATCGCCCGGATCCGCTCGTCCATCAGCCTGCCCCGGGTGCGCGGATCGGTGCCGTGGTTGCGCATCTCCTCGCGGTTCCAGCCGGCGCCGACGCCGAAGACGGCCCGGCCGCCCGAGATCAGGTCGAGGCTGGCGACCTCCTTGGCGGTGGTGATCGGATCGCGCTCGACGACCAGTGCGATACCGGTGGCCAGCAGCAGGTTCTCGGTGACCGGCGCGATCGCCGACAGCGCCACGAACGGGTCCAGCGTGCGGTAGTAGATCCGCGGCAGCTCACCGCCGCCCGGGTACGGCGACTCGCGGCTGGCCGGGATGTGGGTGTGCTCGGCGAGGAACAGCGCGTCGAAACCGCGCTCCTCCAAAGCCCTGCCGAGATCCACCGGCGAGATGCCCTCATCGGTGACGAACGTCGAGATGCCGAACTTCATGGCGACTCCTCCTCGCAGGATGCGGCCGCCACCAGCCCTACCGGTGCGCGCGGTGGACGGCAAGGCGGTCCCGGGGCGTGGGCCGGTGGCGTGAATGCGCCCGACGGACTGATCAACACGGCCGCGCGTCGGTAGAGTCGCCGCAGTTGATCGCTGCCGATTCGGTAACGACCGAGAACCGGCCACAACCCAGGAGGGGGTCCCGGGCGTCGTGCACAGATGTGACGGTGTCGATCGCAATTCCTGCGACCGTCCGGCCCGGTGACAGGTCGGCGGTCATGGACGAGCTGACGAGCAAGCTGACCGACCTCTACCAGGAGCACTACGCGCAACTGCTGCGCATCGCGGTGCTTCTGGTGGACGACCGCGCCTCCGCCGAGGACATCGTGCAGGACGCCTACCTGCGCGTGTTCGACTCGCGGAACCGGTTGCGCGATCCCGACAAGGCGCTGGCGTTCCTGCGGCAGGCGGTGCTCAACAGGGCGAGATCGACGTTGCGCAGACGCCTGGTGGCGCGCAAGTACCTGCCGAAGCTGGCCGTGGACGACAGCCTGCCCGACGACACCGGGCGCGGGCTGGACCGCGCCGTGCTCGCCCAGGCGCTGGCGCGGCTGCCGCGCAGGCAGCGGGAGGCGATCGTGCTGCGCTACTACGCCGATCTGAGCGAGATCCGCACCGCCGAGGTGATGGGGTGCAGTCAGGGTTCGGTGAAGTCCTACTGCTCACGCGGTGTGTCGCGGTTGTCGGAACTGCTGGGGGAGAGGGTGTGAACGAACTCGATCGCGACACCGAGCTGGTGCGCGCCCGGCTGCAGCGGGCGGTCGCCGACGTCGAACCGGCGCCGGACGCGCTGCCCAAGCTGCTGTCGGCAGCACGGCGTCGTCGCGCGCCGTACCGGAGACCGACGTTCCTGATCGTCGCCGCGGCCGTCGTGGTGGCGGTGTTCGCGGGCGTCGCGGTGGGATTCCAGACGCCGACGCCGCAACCGGTGAGCGTCCGCCCGGGCGACTACCTGGCCGCCGTGGGGGCGGGGGTGATCGCCTCGTTCGACGTCGCCTCCGGGCGCGAGCAGGCCGAGCTGGCCCGCATCGACGGGGGAGAGGTCACCGAGCTGGCCGGCGACCGGGGGCGGGTGTACGCCGCGGTGTCCACTGGCGACGGTGGCCGGGTCGTCGAGGTGGCCGCGGGCGGGCAGCGTCCGCTGGCCGAGGTCCGCGACGGCCGCGCGCTCACCGCCAACGGCGGTCGCGTCGCCTACGCCGACGGGGATCGCGTCGTGGTGTGGGCCGGTGGTGCGCGCCGGGACCTGCCGACCCCGGGACTGCGGGTGCTCGACCTGGCGCTGTCCGGCGACGGCAGGCTGGCCCTGCTCGCCGAGCGCGGCGGCCCCGCCGAACTCCTGCTGACCGGACCCGAACCGACCACTGTGGACGGGGCTGAGGAGCTGCCGACCGGGCCCTGCGCGCCGCTGGCGATCACCGGAGCGGGCCAGGACATCGCAGCCCTGGAACCGGCCGACTGCACCGCGCTCGACCGCGCCCGGGTCGCCACCTACGCCGCCGACAGCGGCCGCAAGATCGCCGCCGGCACCCCCTTCGCCACACCACCGCTGACCGAGGGGCCGGTGGGCCTGTCCACCGACGTCCAGGGCCGGGCCCTGGTCGCCCTCCCGGGCCGGGGCCAGTGGCTGGTCGACGGCTCGCAGATCCTCCCGCTCCCGCTGCCCTGCGAGTGCCGGGTCCCCGCCACCTTCTGACGCCTTCACCCGAGCGGGGGAGAGAAGTTGGTCGCGGGTCGGGAGGTGCCCCATCCTCGTGGAGGCCCACGAGGGCCGGGGCGCGGAAGGGTTGGGGTGGTCGTGCGGGGATTGCGGCGATTGGTGCTCGTGGCGTTGGACCGCCCCCGGTGGCAGCAGCTCGTGGCGTGCTGCGTGTCGCTGTGGGCGCTGGCGTGGATCGCCGGGCAGTTCGTGGACCCCGACGACGCGCCGAGCGCGCTGGGCGTGCTCGGCGATCTCGCCGCCCGCTTCGGGATGACCGGCGGCGGCTGGGCGGAGCGGGTCACCGAGACCTGGCAGCACAGCGGCGGAGGGCTCGCCCTGTTCGGCGGACTGCTGTGGGCCGCCACCACCGAACGCGGCCAGCTGCCCGCGCTGCTCGGCTGGGTCGCGGTGATGCTCGGCGCCGAACGGCTCGGCTACCGGCCCGCGATGCTCGCGGCGCTGGCCGGCATGGTCGGCTTCGTGCTGCTGCTGTGGATCACCGCGCAGCTGTCCCGCCGATTCCTGGACGGGACGACGCTGTACCCCAACGACGTCGTGCGCGCCGGGGTCACCGCCGCCGCCCTGGCCGCCGTGGTGCCGCTCTACGCGCCGATGCTCTTCCTCACCCGGCTCGGCAACCCCTACCTCACCAAGGGGCCTCGCCCGGTCCCGGCCCAGCGACGCGAGGAAACCCAGATCACCGACCGCGAACGGGCCTGAGGGTCGCCTCGACCGTGCGGCGGAGCCGCATTCTCCTTCACCACGTCAGCAACCTGCACCGCCGTGTTGTCCCCTCCGCCACCCGCACCGCCAAGCAACGCATTTTCCTCAACGGCAATTAGGGGTTGAGCCGGAGGCCGCGTTCGGCCATCGCTCGTAGCTCCAGGTCGTCGGAGTGGGAGGGGCGCTGGGACCAGACGACCTGCACGACCCGGACCTGAGTTCCGTTCTGCTGCACGGCCTGCGCCGCGTCGCCGAACTCGCGCGGAGCGCCCGGCCAACCGCGGCCCTGCGCGAGGAGATCGGTGACGCCGCCGGTCCCGGCCGACTCCAGCAGCTCGCGCAGCCGCGTCCCCGAACCCTGGTCCGCCACGTCCACGATCGCGACCGACACCGCCACCGGCGACGGGCCCAGGTGCGTCTCGAACACCCCGCGCCGCAGGCTCCGGCACGGTTGCTGCTGGAACCACCGCTGCACGTCGCCGTAGGAGTTCGGGGCGCACGCGGCGACGTGGTCGGCGGCGCGCAGCGCGAACTCCACGCCGTCGACCCGCTGCGCGGCCGCCTCGGGCGGGCTCGCCGACGGAGACCCCAGCAGCAGCGCGCCGACCAGCGCGCACAGCAGCACCGCCACCGCTGCGCCGATCAGCTTGCCGCGCGGTGCCGATCGAGGGGGTTCGGCGGCGGGCGGGTCCTCGGAGTACTTCGGGATGAGCGCGGTCTCGACGCGGGACAGGTCCACGTCCGGCGAGGCCGGGAACCCCTCCTCGACCAGCTGCTCGTCGGTGACCTCGGCGCCGAGAACCTCCAGCAGCGCCCGCGCCGACCCCGCGCCGCACGAGCTCTCGTAGGTCGCCAGCTCGCGCGCCGCCGACAGCACCGAGGTCGTGTTCGGCGAGACGACCCGCACCCCGCGGTGCAGGTCGGTGGTCGGCTGGGTGACCTGCCCGACGTAGGGGCCGACCGCGACGACCGCCGCCACCGGCAGCGGTTCGAGACCGCGGGTCTGCAACCCGCGGGCCAGCGCAGCCGCCGATTCCAGCCCCTCCTGAGCCGGGTTGACCTTGCCCTCGGTGCGCACCAGCGGCCAGCCGTCCACCGTCCACGGCGTGCCCACCGGGGCTTCCAGCTTCAACGCGGGCTCCGGCAGGTCCACGCCGAGCACTACGATCACCCCGCGGGGAAGCACGATCACCGCGTCGAGCTCGCGCGGACCGCCAGGAGGGCGACAACCGAGCACGGCGACGCCGCCGAGCACCGAACGGCCCGCGCCCCACGCGGCGACGGCCGCCCGGACGTCGGCGCCGACCTCGGTCGGTTCCGCTCCGAGCCGCACCAGGTGCATCGGGCCTCCTCGGGAATCGCGGTGTGCCGGGCCCTTCCAGGCCGACCCGACGACGGTAGCGGGGGCGGGGACGCCGCGTACCCCAGATCGCGCATTCGCCCGATCGAGTGGTAATCGCCACTCGTCTGCCGAGGTCGGATTGCTGCGTCCGAGGGATGTCGATCACCCGGCACGACGCTCGGATCAGCGGTTTCAGTGAATCTTCGTCGCCGGAGCACGAGTGGTCTCGGCTGGTGCCGGGCGTTTTCGGTGGTGGACGCGTGTTGATGTCGCGGTGGCGAAGATCTCCACCTGCGATGCAGAATGACGCCGCAACTGATGATCGCCGGGTTCGCGAGGTCGTAGGGGAAGACGTCCCTCGTCGAATAGCGGAGGTCAGCAGTGAGCACCCGTGGCAGCGACAGTGGCCTCACCAGCGGTGTGGTCTACATCCACTCGTCGCCGTCTGCGGTCTGCCCGCACGTCGAGTGGGCGATTTCCGGCGCACTCGGCACTCGGACGGAACTCCGCTGGACGGCGCAACCGGCAGCCCCAGGTCAACTCCGCGCGGAGTGCACCTGGACGGGCGAGCCGGGTACCGGAGCACGCCTGGTGACCGCGCTGCGCGCGTGGCCCATGCTTCGCTTCGAGATCACCGAGGACCCCAGCACCGGGGTCGACGGGCAGCGGTACTGCCACGCGCCCGGACTCGGCCTCTGGCGCGCCTGCACCAGCGCCAATGGTGACATCGTCGTGACCGAAGATCAACTCCGCACGCTCGCGGCGAATGCCAAGGGCCCGGAGGCCTTCGCGCACCGCGTCGAGCAGCTGCTCGGCGCGGCGTGGGACGACGCCCTGGAGCCCTTCCGGCGCGCGGGCGACGGCGCACCGGTGACCGTGCTGCACCGCGTCGGCTGATTCCGGGGAACCGCGCACGCGGGTGATCCCGCTGTGCGAAGCTGTGGCCGTGCGTTCTTGGCTGAAATGGGGCATCCCGCTCGCCGTCGTCGTGCTGCTCGCGGCCGGAGGTGGCGGGGTGCTGCTGGCCCAGAACGTCTACTACGGGGAACGCCCTCGGGCCACCAGCAACGGCGTCTCGCCCCAGCGGGGCCTGGTGTCGCGCTCCGGCGTCGAGTACACGCCGGACGCCGCCGCCTTCCCGGACCAGCGGATCATCGAGGGCCTGCTGGACAACTACTTCGACGGCATCAACCGCAAGAACTACGAGCTGTGGAAGTCCACGGTCCCGCCCAGCAAGTGGCGCGAGCTGCCGCAGAGCAAGTGGACCGAGGCCTACGACACCACCCGGGACTACGAGATCAAGGTGCACCGCATCGACCCGGGCCAGGACCGCTCCGCGCTGGTCATGCTCAGCTTCAAGAGCGAGCAGAGCCTCGAGGACGCGCCGCCGCAGGTCAAGGCCACCTGCGTGTCGTGGAACGTCGTCTACCCGGTCGTCGTGGACGAGAACGGCAACGCCGTGCTCGACATCAGCAAGCTGCCGAACAGCGCCATCGCCGAGCGCTGCGGCTGAGACCGGGGACCGGGGAAGCGCCGGAAACGCGGGGACGGGAACGCGCCCGCCCCCGCGATCGGTGTCATGCCTTGGCGAAGGCGAGGGCCACGTTGTGGCCGCCGAAGCCGAAGGCGTTGTTGATGGCGGCGGTCTGCTCGACGTGACGCGGCTTGTCGGCCACCACGTCCAGCTCCACCTTGGGGTCGAGGTTCTCCAGGTTCTGCGTCGCCGGGATGACGCCGTGGTGCAGCGAGAGGATCGTGACGATGCTCTCGACCGCCCCGGCCCCGCCGACCAGGTGCCCGAGCGAACCCTTCGGCGCGGTCACGACCGCGCCGTCCCCGATGGCCTTGCGCACCGAGTTCGCCTCGCCCACGTCACCGACCACGGTCGAGGTGGCGTGCGCGTTGACGTGCCCGATGTCGGACGGCTGCAGCTCGGCGGCCGCCAGCGCCTTGCGCATGGCCGCGACCTGCCCCAGACCGTCCGGGTGGCTGCCGGTGATGTGGTAGGCGTCCGAGGTGATGCCGGACCCGGCCAGCCGGCCGTAGATCCGCGCACCGCGCGCCTTGGCGTGCTCGGCGCTCTCCAGGATCACCACACCGGCGCCCTCGCCCATCACGAACCCGTCGCGGTCCGCGTCGAACGGGCGGGAGGCGCGCTCCGGCTCGTCGTTGCGGGTGCTCAGGGTCCGGGCCTGGGCGAAACCGGCGATGGTGATCGGGTGGATGCAGGACTCCGCACCACCGGCCACCACCACGTCCGCGTGCCCGTACCGGATCATCTCGGCGGCCTTGGCCAGGCCCTCCGCACCGGACGCGCACGCCGAGGCCGGCGAGTGCACCCCGGCGCGGGCGCGCAGCTCCAGGCTGACCATCGCCGCCGGCCCGTTGGGCATCAGCATCGGCACGGTCAGCGGCGAAACCTTGCGCAGGCCACCGGCTTCCAGCAGGTCGTCCTGCTGCAGCAGGGTCAGCGGGCCACCGATGCCGGTGCCCAGCGCCACGCCGAGCCGATCCGGGTCGACCGGTTCGGTCTCGTCCGTGGGCATCTCGAAGCCGGCATCCGCCCACGCCTCGCGAGCCGCGATGACCGCGATGGCCTCGCAGCGGTCCATCCGGCGCAGCTGCACGCGCGGCAGCACCTCGCTCGGGTCGACCGCCAGCGGGGCGCCGATCTTGGCGGGAAGCTCGTAGGTGTCGAGCCATTCGGCTTCCATGCGGCGGATGCCGCTGGCACCGTTGAGGATCCCGTCCCAAGTGGACGCCACGTCACCGCCGAGCGGTGTCGTCGCGCCCAACCCGGTGATGACGACTTCGCGGGTCATTTGTTGTTGACGATGTAGTCGACCGCATCGCCGACGGTCTTGAGGTTGGCCAGCTGGTCGTCCGGGATCTTGACGCCGAACTTGTCCTCGGCCTGCACGGCGATCTCCACCATGGACAGCGAGTCGATGTCCAGGTCGTCGACGAAGGACTTGTCGGTGGTCACGTCGGCCGCGTCGGTGCCCGCGACCTCCTCGACGATGGTGGCGAGACCCTGGGTGATTTCTTCGTTCGACACTGGTTTCGTTCCCTTCCTGGTTCTTACGTCCCTACCGGCGGGCCTGCGGCCTGGCGGTGGCTTACTGGTGGTGATCAGGGGCAGACGGCGACCTGGGCGGCGTAGGACAGCCCGGCCCCGAAGCCCACGAGGAGCATGACGGCGCCGCTGGGGATCTCCCCGGCCGCCCGCATGTGGTCGATCGACAGCGGGATCGACGCCGACGACGTGTTGCCGGAGTAGACGATGTCACGCGCGACGACCAGGTCGTCGCGGGCACCCTTGCTCTGCAGCTTCTTGCCGATGGCCTCGACGATGCGCAGGTTCGCCTGGTGCGGGACCAGGACGTCGATGTCGGAGAGCTGCAGACCCGCGGCCTCGACGGCCTCGATGGCCACCGGCGCGATCTGGGTCGTCGCCCACCGGAAGACCGACTGGCCCTCCTGGTAGATGTACTTGTTGTCGCGCAGGTAGATGGTGTCCACCAGGTCACCGGCGCTGCCCAGCACGCCCGGCCCGAGCTGCGGCTCCTCGGCCGCGCCGACCACGCAGGCGCCCGCGCCGTCGGCGAAGATGATGCAGTTGGCGCGGTCCTCCCAGTCCAGCCACTCCTGGAACCGCTCGGAGCCGATGACCAGCACGTTGCGCGCCGACCCCGCGCGCACCGCGTCGGAGGCCTGCGCGGTCGCGTAGACGAACCCGGCGCAGGCGGCGTTGAGGTCGTAGGCGCTCTTGGCCTTGATGCCGATCTGGTCGGCGACCTGGGCCGCGGCGTTGGGGATGCCACCCGGCATCGTGCAGGTCGCGACGATCACCTGGTCCACGTCGGACGGGTCCAGCCCGGCGTCGGCGACGGCCTTCGCGCCCGCCTCGACGGCCATGCTGACCACCGTCTGGTCCTCGTCGCCGAGGCGGCGGTGCACGATCCCGACCCGCTGCTGGATCCACTCGTCGTTGGTGTCGACGATCTTGGCCAGGTCGTGGTTGGTGACGATCCGGTTGCCCTGGCTGCTGCCGAAGCCCAGCAGCTTGGTGCCCGCCACGGCGGGTTTCGATGCGATGCGGGGCAGGCTCACGCGGCGCTCCCGAGCTGGTCGGCGACCTTGTCCAGGTCGGCAGGGGTCTTGAGGGCGATCGTCTGCACGCCCTTGAGCGCGCGGCGCACCATGCCGGTCAGCGCACCCGCGGGCGGGAACTCGACCACGGCGTCCACGCCGCGCTCGCCCAGGGCGGTCATGCAGCTGTCCCAGCGCACCGGGCTGGTCACCTGGCTGACGAGTCGATCGAGGATGTCACCGGCGGAGGTGACCACCGCGCCGTCGGCGTTGGACAGCAGCGGCAGCACCGCGTCGGTGGCCTGGACGTCCTCCGCGTGCTTGGCGAGGGTGTCCCGGGCCGGAGCCATGAAGCGGGTGTGGAAGGCCCCGGCGACCGGCAGCGGGCGGACGCGCGCGCCTTCCGGCGGCTCGGCGGCCAGCTGTTCCAGCGCGCCGTTCTTGCCCGCCGCGACGATCTGACCGGCGCCGTTGCGGTTGGCCGGGTCGAGACCGAGGCGCTCCAGGGTCTCCAGAACGGTCTTCTCGTCGCCGCCGAGCACCGCCGCCATCCCGGTGGGCTCCAGCGCGCAGGCCGCCGCCATCTCGCGGCCGCGCACCGCGGCCAGCGCCACGGCATCGTCGGGGGAGAGCGCACCGGCGACGGCAGCCGCGGCGAGCTCGCCCACCGAATGACCGGCGACCGGGGTGTCGGCGGGGACGTCGAAGCGGCGGCGCAGCTCCTCGGCCGCGATCAGCGACAGCGCGACGACCAGCGGCTGGGTCACCGAGGTGTCCTTGATCTCGTCGGCCTCCGCGGTGGTGCCGAGTCTGATCAGGTCCAGGCCGGTGAGCTCCGACCAGCGGCCGAGTCGGTCCTCGACGCCGTCGAGCTCCAACCACGGGTTGAACATCCCTGGGGCCTGGGACCCCTGTCCGGGAGCGAGAAGCGCGATCACTCTTGCTACTGAACACCTGGTGGCGGTGGCGGGGTGATGCCGACGGGGACGAAACCCGGCTCGCAATGTTGTGGAGTGTCTACAAGCACCGCCCTGAGCAGGGGTTCTTAACTGGGGAATTGTTGTCGGGCGTGTCCGGTCGGTGACTCCGCGAGGGGAGAGACGGCCGTCACCACAGGCCGCGCGCCTTGGCCAGCCTGCCCACGGCGAGCCCGACCCGGAGCACGTGCGCGTCGCGGGCGTTGGAGGGCGTGCGCCCGGTCAGCTCGGCGACGCGCCGGAGGCGGTAGCGGACGGTGTTGGGGTGCACGTAGAGCTGGCGGGCGCAGTTCTCCAGCACGCCGCCGACCTCCAGGTAGGTGTCGACGGTCTCCATCAGCGCGCCGCCCGCGTCGACCAGCGGCAGCACGATGCGCTCGACCAGCTGCCGCTCGGCCTCCGGATCACCGGCCAGCGCGCGTTCCGGCAGCAGGTCCGCGGAGGGCACCGGGCGCGGCGCGGTCGGCCAGGCCACCACCGAGCGCAGGGCCGACATCGCGTCGGCGGCGGAGCGGTGCGCGTCGGCCAGGCTCGGCATGCTCGGCCCGGCCACCACCGGGCCCTCGCCGAAGGCATCGGTCAGGCCGAGGGCGATCTCGTCGTTGTGGCGCTCGTCGCCGGCGCCGCCGAAGACGACGACCAGCCGCGAGCCCTGCACGCCCAGCAGCACCGGGCAGCCGATCCGGGCGGCCTTGCTGCGCACCTGGTAGACGACGGTCGGCGGGTCGTCGGAGGGCGCGTTGCCGACCAGCACGGTGGCCTCCGAGGCGGGGTCCCAGCCCAGCGCGGCGGCGCGCGAGAGCAGCGACTCCTCGGCGTCGCCGCGCACGATGCCGTCGACGACGAGCGCCTCCAGCCGGGCGTCCCACGCGCCGCGGGACTCGGCCGCGGCGGCGTAGGAGGTGGCGGCCGCGAAGGCGATCTCGCGGGTGTAGCGCAGGATCGCCTCCAGCAGCACGAACCGCTCGTGCTCCTTCTCGGCCAGCTCGGGGAGCTGCTGCTCGAAGACGTCGATGGCGACGCGGACCAGCTCCAGCGTCTGCCGCAGGCTGACCCAGCGGGACAGGTCGCGGGGCGCGTTGCGGAACGCCTCGGCGGTCAGCCGGATGGACTGGCTGGAGTCCTGCATCCAGGCGACGAAGTTGGAGACCCCGGTCTGGGTCACCAGCTGCACGCTCGCTCGCTGGTCGGCGGGCAGCCGTTGGAACCAGGGGAGTCGCTGCTCCATCGCGGTGATGCTGGCCCCGGCGAGCCCGCCCGAGGCCCGCTCCAGTCGCCGCAGCGTCGCGGCGCACACTTGATCTTGCGTACCGGTGTCCCGCTCACCAGCGTCTTCGGTACTCATGCGGACAGAATCGCACGCCCGAGATCAGCGCGGTCGTGGGGCGCGCGGGGAAGCGAGACGGCTCACGCACGGCGCATTCGTATTCGCAGCGTTATCGGAGAATTGAAGCATTCACTCGAATTGACGACTCAATACGCCCAAACGTGAAGCCTGTCGGAGTTGCCGCCCGATGAGTGATCGAGAACCATTCCCCCGACGCGAATTCGCCCCGGATTCTGGTTTTTCGAGGAGCAAGAAATATGGGAGCTCTCCAACAAGGATTGGCCGCCGCTTGGTCGGCCGTGGCCACCTTCGTCCCGAAGCTGGTCGTCTTCCTGATCCTTCTGCTGGTCGGATGGCTGATCGCCAAGGCGGTCTCCAAGGCCGTGCAGATGGCGTTCAAGAAGCTGGGATTCAACAAGCTGATCGCCAAGGCCGGACTCGGTGATATGACGTCCGGTTCCGGAATCGACGTCGGCGAAATTCTGGTCAAGCTGGTCTACTACTTCATCCTGCTGATCTTCCTGCAGCTGGCGTTGAGCGCGTTCGGCCCGAACGCGGTCAAGGACCTCATCGACCAGGTCGTGCTCTTCCTGCCGCGCATCGTCGTCGCCGTGGTCCTGGTGCTGGTCGCCGCCGCCATCGGCCGCGCCGTGGGCGACCTGATCCGCAGCTCGCTGGGCAACCGCCCGGTCGGCCCGCTGCTGGGCAAGATCGCATTCGGATTCATCCTGGCGCTGGGCATCATCTCCGCGCTCAACCAGATCGGGATCGCGGTCACCGTGACCACCCCGGTGCTCATCGCCGTGCTGGCCTCCGCCGCGGGCGTGATCATCGTCGGCGTCGGCGGCGGCCTCATCCAGCCGATGCAGCAGCGCTGGGGTCGCTGGCTGGCCAACGCCGAGTCGCAGTTCTCCGCGCAGGGCGGCCAGCAGGCCGGTCAGGGACAGCAGGCCGGCACCGGTCAGGGGCAGCAGGGGCACAGCGGCACCCTCTGACGCAAGTCCGGAAGATCGGGGCTCACCCATCGGGTGGGTCCCGATTTTTCATTCTCCTGGCCGTTCCGGGCCGCCCCGGAACCGGACATCATGGGATCTCGGGATCTGCTTGGGGGTGATCACCGGTGGCGCTACCGCTCGTGTGGCTCGCCGACGTCCTGCGCGCGGCCGGACTGGCCGTCGTGGAGACGCCCGGCTGGAAGGAACGCACCGCCTCGGGGCAGCAGCCCGCAGCGATCGGAGTGCTCGAACACCACACCGCGACCTACGCCTCGTACGAGAACCCGGCGCCCACGGTGCAGATGTGCATCGACGGCCGCGAGGACCTCGCCGGACCGCTGTGCCACGCGGTGATCGGCTTCGACGGGGTGGTGCACGTGATCGCCGCGGGCCGCGCCAACCACGCGGGCAAGGCCAAGGCCTCCGGCCCGAACCCGGCCGGTGACGGCAACACCCTCTACGTCGGTTTCGAGTGGGACTACCAGGGCGTCGAGCAGGGGCCGAGCCCCGAGCAGCACGGCGCGGCGCTGACCGCGACCGTCGCGGTGCTGCGCCATCTCGGCCGACCGCTGGAAGCCGCGCGCGGGCACAAGGAGACCAGCGTCACCGGCAAGATCGACCCGGGCCACGTCGACATGGACCGCTTCCGCGCCGACCTCGTGACCAAGGACCAGGAGGACGAGATGACCCCGGAACAGGACGCGATGCTGCGGCGCCTGGAGCACGAGCTGCTCGGCCCGCGCGGACCGGAGGGGCAGATCCAGGGATGGCAGACCGCGGTCGGCCCGCGCACGATCGTCGCGATGCTCGTCGACCTGGTCAACGACATGGCCGCCGACAACCAGAACCCGCAGGCGGCACCGTCCGCACCGCAGAACGGGTTGCAGGGGCCGGAGGCGATCAAGGCGGCGTTCGAGGCGATGCCCGCCGATCAGGCCGCGCCGCTGCTGGCCGAACTCGTCCGCATCCAGCAGCAGCGCCAGCCGGCGCCCGGGGCTTAGGGGCTGGTGCTACCCGCACCGCCGAGCGAGGTGAGTCCGAAGCGGTTCTAGACCGCGCGGCGCTTCTGGGCGCGCTCGTCGCGGCGGTTGAGCAGTCGCTTCACCAGAGCCGGTTGCTGGGCTAACGCCTCGGGCTCGTCGAGCAGCCGGTTCAGGCGCTGGTAGTAGCGGTTCGGGGAGAACCCGAAGCGCTCCTGGATCACGCGTTCCTTGTTGCCCTGGTACTGCCAGTGCTCCAGTTCGAAGGCGAGGATGGCGCGGTCGGTGTCGTTCATCCGGCGTTCCCCCCTCGTTCAGCTTCGGACGATCAAGTCTAGGCGATCGGGGTACGCGTGTTCGATCGGCCATCGGTGGTGTCGGCGTGTTGTGATCCGACCCACGTGGGGCCCGCGGAACAGATCCACCGGAGCAGGATGTTGCGCAGTGCAGTACGAACTCGTGCGCTCCGGGGTCGGTGGAACTCCGAACCGGCGGTGAAAGTCCGCGAACCGGCACCTCCGCGGGTGCCGGCCGATCCGGTGGAATTCCGGGACCGACGGTCATAGTCCGGATGAGAGGCGCGCACGGGCCACCGCGACGCGCGAATCCGGGCTGGTCGAGCCGTTTTCCGCGGCTCTCGCGGTCGCCCGCGCACACCCCGGCGCACCCGGCGGGAGGAGCGGGCGTGCAAGCGGTGGCGGAATGGCTGCTCGGCAACGGGATCACCGTGCTGGGCCAGAAGATCTCCTGGGCCGAACTCGTCGGCCAGCTGTGCGCGCTCGCGGTGGTGTTCCTGGCGCAGCGGCGCTGGGTGGCGACGTGGCCGGTGCAGGTGGCCGCGACCGTGCTGCTGTTCGCCGTCTACGCCTCGGCTCATCTCGGCGGTCTCGCGGTCCGGCAGGTGGTGATCCTGCTGATCTCGGTCTACGGCTGGTGGGCGTGGAACCGCCGCACCGACCCGGTTTACGGCGTCGCGATCCGCAAGGCCACCGGTGTCGAGCGACTGGTCCTGGTCGCGGTCCTGGCGGCGGGCACCTCGGCGTTCGCGCTGCTGCTGAGCGCCTTGGACGCCTCGTGGGCGCCGTGGCCGGACGCGTGGATCTTCATCGGCACGGGCGTCGCGTTCTGGGCGCAGGGCCGCGGTCTGGTGGAGTTCTGGCTGGTCTGGCTGGCGGTCGACGCCGTCGGCGTCCCGCTGCAGCTCGCCTCCGGCCTGTACTTCAGCGCCGCCATCTACATCGTCTTCGCCGCCCTGGTCGTCCACGGCTGGTGGACCTGGACCCGCGCAGCCCGAGCTCAACGCACCCTCACCACCGTCGCAGGCGGGTGATCAGGTCAGGCGTCCTCGTTGCTGTGGTGCTGGTGCAGGCCCCGGTAGCCTCTCCACCCGCTCGGGTGCGACGCCGCCGGGGCTACGTGCGTTCTGCGGTCAAAACCCACGTCGAAGACGGGTGAGGACTGCTTCGGTCACTCCTCGGGTGCCGCAGGTGGGGGTGCCATCGGGGTTGAGGCGGACGGCGCCGTCGGCGTAGGCGGACTCGACTGCGGCGGTGATGCGGCGGGCGGTGCCGGTGGCGCCCACGTGGTCGAGCAGCATCGCGGCGGTGAGCAGCTGCGACGTCGGGTTGGCCTTGTCCTGCCCGGCGATCGACGGGGCGCTGCCGTGCACGGGTTCGAAGTAGGCGGCGTCGTCGCCGATGTTGCCCGACGGGCACGTTCCGAGTCCGCCCGCGGTCGCCGCGCCGAGGTCGCTGAGCATGTCGCCGACGAAGTTCTCGGTGACCAGCACGTCGAAGTGGCCGGGGTCGGCGACCAGGTCGTGCGCGGCGGCGTCGGTGTAGCGGTGGTCGGCCTCGACGTCGGGGTGGTCGGCGGCGATCTCGTCGAAGATGTCCCGGAAGAACGCGAAGCTGCGCAGCACGTTGCTCTTGTCCACGCAGGTCACCCGGCTCACGCCGTCCTTCGGCGCGCCGGAACGCGCCCGCGCGGTCTCGAAGGCGAACCGCACGATCCGCTCGACGCCGACGCGGGTCATGAGTAGCTGGTCGCTGGCGGCCCGCTCGTTGCGCACCCCGCTGCCGCGCGAGAGGTAGAGGCCCTCGGTGTTCTCCCGCACGATCACGTAGTCGATCCGGTCGACGTCCGCGCGGATCCCGGGCAGCAGCCGCACCGGTCGCACGTTGGCGTAGGTGTCGAGCCCGTTGCGCAGCACCCCGCCGAGCACCCCGGCCTCGGTCCCATCGGGCTTGCGCACCTCGGGCAACCCGACGGGCCCCTTCAACACGGCGTCGTACTCACCCCGGAACCGCTCCAAAGCCCCGGCCACCAGCGGCTCCCCGGTTTCCAGGTAGGTCCGGGCGCCACCGGCCTCGAACCCGAACTCGACGTCCAGCTCGTCCAGGGCCGCAGCAGCCGCCAGCACCTCCCGAGCGCTGGCCATCAGCTCGGGCCCGATCCCGTCCCCGTCGACACACGCGATACGCACACCCCCACCCCACCACACCCGACGTCCCGCGAACTCCACCCCGAAACCGGTTTCACAGCCCGGGGCACGTCCCCCGCACACCACCGAACCGCACCCGGACCACGTGGTTCACGATTTCAATGGAAATCGGCCCTCCGACTTCCATTGAAATCCGAAACCCCAGGTGCCCGCGGGACGACGAAGGCCCCGGTGACCTCCGCCGCGGGGACGGGGTGACCGGGACCTTCGGGTGATCGTTCGGGTCAGGAGACCCCGGGGTCGGAGGTCTGCGGGCCTGCTGCCTGGACGTCGTCGATGCGGTACTTGCGGGCGGCCTCGACGACCGTGGCCTGGTCGATCCGGCCGCTGCGGGCCAGGGCCGCCAGCGTCGCGACCACCGTCGACTCGGCGTCGACGAGGAACACCCGTCGCGCCGCGGGGCGGGTGTCGGAGAAGCCGAAGCCGTCCGCGCCGAGGCTGACCATCTCGCCCGGCACCCACGGCCGGATCAGGTCCGGGACGGCCCGCATCCAGTCGCTGACCGCCACGACCGGGCCCTCGGCCTGCGACAACGCGCGGGTCACGTAGGGAACCTGCGGTTCGGCACCGGGGTTGAGCAGGTTGTGCCGGTCGGCCTGCTCGGCGTCGCGGCGCAGCTGCGCCCACGACGTCGCCGACCACACGTCGGCCCGCACGCCCCAGTCCTCGCCGAGCAGCCGAGCGGCCTTGATCACCTCCGGCAGCAGGACGCCCGAGCCCATCAGCTGGGCGCGCGGACCGGACCCGGCGGGCGCGGCCTGGTACCGGTAGAGCCCGCGCAGCAGCCCGTCCACGTCGAGCCCTTCGGGCTCGGCCGGCTGCTGGTAGGGCTCGTTGTAGACGGTCAGGTAGTAGAAGACGTTCTCGGCGTTCTCGCCGAACATCCGCCGCAGCCCGTCCTTGACGATGTGCGCCACCTCGAACGCCCACGCCGGGTCGTAGGCCACCACCGCCGGGTTCGTGGCCGCGATGAGCTGCGAATGCCCGTCGGCGTGCTGCAGGCCCTCACCGGTCAGCGTTGTGCGCCCCGCGGTGGCGCCCAGCACGAACCCGCGCGCCATCTGATCGGCGGCCGCCCAGAACCCGTCGCCGGTGCGCTGGAAGCCGAACATCGAGTAGAAGATGTAGACCGGGATCATCGGCTCGCCGTGCGTGGCGTAGCTGGTGCCCGCGGCGGTGAACGACGCGGTGGAGCCGGCCTCGTTGATGCCCTCGTGCATGATCTGCCCGGACTCGCTCTCCCGGTAGGCCAGCATCAGCTGGTAGTCCACCGGCGTGTAGAGCTGGCCGTGCGGGTTGTAGATCTTCTGCGACGGGAACATCGAGTCCATGCCGAAGGTCCGCGCCTCGTCCGGGATGATCGGCACGATCCGGCCGCCGATCTCGCTGTCCTTGGCGAGGTCCTTGAGCAGCCGGACGAACGCCATCGTGGTGGCGACCTCCTGCTTGCCGGAGCCCTTGCGGATCACCTCGTAGACCTTGTCGCCGGGCAGCACCAGCGGCTTGGGCCTGGCGCGGCGCTCCGGCAGGTACCCGCCGAGCTGACGACGGCGTTCCTGCAGGTACTGGATCTCCGGCGAGTCCTGCCCGGGGTGGTAGTAGGGCGGCTCGTAGGGGTCGAGCTGCTCGTCGGAGATCGGGATCCGGAGGCTGTCGCGGAACAGCTTCAGGTCGTCGAGCGTCAGCTTCTTCATCTGGTGGGTGGCGTTGCGGCCCTCGAAGTGCGGGCCGAGGCCGTAGCCCTTGATCGTCTTGGCGAGGATGACCGTCGGCTGCCCGTGGTGCTCGGTGGCCGCCTTGTAGGCCGCGTAGACCTTCCGGTAGTCGTGCCCGCCCCGGCGCAGGCCCCAGATCTCGGCGTCGCTGAGGTGCTTGACCATCTCCTTGGTGCGCGGGTCGCGGCCGAAGAAGTGCTCGCGCACGAACGCGCCGTCGTTGGCCTTGTAGGTCTGGTAGTCGCCGTCGGGGGTGGTGTTCATCAGGTTGACCAGGGCCCCGTCGCGGTCGGCGTGCAGCAGGTTGTCCCACTCGCGACCCCACACGACCTTGATCACGTTCCAGCCCGCGCCGCGGAAGAACGCCTCCAGCTCCTGGACGATCTTGCCGTTGCCGCGGACCGGTCCGTCGAGCTGCTGCAGGTTGCAGTTGACCACGAACGTCAGGTTGTCCAGACCTTCGTTGGCGGCCACGTGCAGCAGGCCGCGCGACTCGGGTTCGTTCATCTCGCCGTCGCCTAGGAACGCCCACACCCGCTGCTGCGAGGTGTCGGAGATGCCCCGGTCGTGCAGGTAGCGGTTGAACCGGGCCTGGAAGATCGCGTTCATCGGGCCCAGGCCCATCGACACCGTCGGGAACTCCCAGAAGTCCGGCATCAGCCGGGGGTGCGGGTAGGACGGCAGTCCGCCGCCGGCTCCGGCGTGCGAGTGCTCCTGGCGGAACCCGTCGAGCTGGTGCTCGCCGAGCCTGCCCTCCAGGAAGGCCCGCGCGTAGATGCCGGGGGAGGCGTGGCCCTGGATGTAGAGGTGGTCACCGCCGCCGGGGTGGTCCTTGCCGCGGAAGAACCAGTTGAAACCCACCTCGTAGAGGCTCGCCGACGACGCGAACGAGGAGATGTGCCCGCCGACGCCGATGCCCGGCCGCTGCGCGCGGTGCACCATCATGGCCGCGTTCCAGCGCATCCACGCCCGGTATCGGCGTTCGGTCTCCTCGTCGCCGGGGAACCACGGCTCCTGCTCGGTGGGGATGGTGTTGACGTAGTCCGTGCTGGTCAGCGAGGGGACTCCGACGCCGCTCTCGCGGGCGCGCTGCAGCAGCCGCAGCATCAGGTAGCGGGCGCGCTGCTGCCCGTTGGCCGACAGCACCGAATCGAAGGACTGCAGCCACTCGTCGGTCTCCTGCGGGTCGATGTCGGGCAGGTGGGAGGCCAGGCCGTCCCGGATGACCCGGACCCGCTGGGCGGGGACGGCGTCGTGAGTGGCGTCGTTGTTGAGCGCGGACAAGGGAACTCCTCGACTACGTCGGGATTCGTGGCAGGGTGTGGCGCCGGACGTGACATCCGACACCCCCATGTTCCCCCATGTGCGGGCCCGATGGGCGCATCCGAAATCGACGACGACGCACCGCAGGCTGTTGGTGCGGGCGAAGCCGGTCTAGAGTCGGACATCAACGCGTTGCTACGGCGTGTCGTGCGCCTAGCAGTTGCGCCGGTGGCGGTCCGCAGTGTTCGCTATCGGCCAGGTTTGGAAGACGTGCGGGGCCAGGGGTCACCGCACCGGTGCATTGGAGGAGTGAGCAAACCGTGGTCGCCGCGGGAGACGCCGGTAAAGGCGAAGCCGACGTCGCCGAGAGGCTCGACATCGAGCCGGAGATGGTTGTCCAGGAAATCGGCTGGGACGAGGACGTCGATGACGACGTCCGGGCCTCGATCGAGGAGCGTTGCGGGAGCGATCTCCTCGATGAAGATGCCGACGAAGTGGTCGATGTCGTGTTGCTGTGGTGGCGCGAAGACGATGGCGACCTCACGGACACGCTTCTCGATGTGATGACGCCCCTGTCCGATGACGGGGTCATCTGGGTGATGACCCCCAAGACCGGCCGCGACGGATACGTCGAACCGGCCGACATCGCCGAGGCCGCCTCAACGGCGAACCTGGCGCAGACCGCGAACGCCAGCGTCAGCGAAGGCTGGATGGGCACCCGGCTGGCGTACCGCCGGGCCAAGGCCCGTCGCTGAGTCGATTCGTGCTTGGAACCGTGGGCACCGATGTCGCCATCGGTGCCCACGTTCGTGGCCCCACTTCCCTCGCGCCGTGTAGGTTCGGCCGGGACAAGGTCATGTCGAACTGGAGGGTGCTCTCATGACTGTTGAGGTCGGTGCGCAGGCGCCGGACTTCACGCTGCCCGACTACAACAAGGAAAAGGTCTCGCTGGCCGATTTCCGGGGCAAGAAGAACGTCCTGCTGGTGTTCTACCCGTTCGCGTTCAGCGGCGTCTGCCAGGGCGAGCTCTGCCAGGTCCGCGATGACCTGAGCGACTTCGAGAACGACCAGGTTCAGGTCATCGGCGTCTCGGTGGACACCCCGTTCTCGCTCAAGGCGTGGGCCGAGCAGCAGGGCTACACCTTCCCGCTGCTGTCGGACTTCTGGCCGCACGGTGAGACCGCCAAG
Source organism: Saccharopolyspora ipomoeae (assembly GCF_029952525.1). Lineage (GTDB taxonomy): Bacteria > Actinomycetota > Actinomycetes > Mycobacteriales > Pseudonocardiaceae > Saccharopolyspora > Saccharopolyspora ipomoeae. The sequence continues at coordinate 480 of NZ_JASAOF010000020.1, read as the reverse complement.
GCCTACGGCGTGTTCAACGACGCCGCCGGCATGGCCAACCGCGGTACCTTCCTCATCGACACCGAGGGCAAGGTCCGCTTCGCCGAGGTCAACCAGCCCGGCGAGGCCCGCGACCAGAACGTCTGGAAGAAGGCCCTGGCGGAACTCACCGCCTGAGTCCTCCCGGAACAGGTGGTCGACCGGCCCGAACACGGGCACAACACCCCGGTATCCTTACCGGGGTGTTCGCCCGGCAAGCGCCGATCGATCACCCCAGGGGCGCATAGCTCAGCGGAAGAGCACTTGCCTTACAAGCAAGGGGTCGTTGGTTCGAACCCAACTGCGCCCACTCCTGAGATTCCAGCTCAACCGGAACACCGACCGCGTTTCTCTCCCGGCGTCGGAATGTGCGACTCCGGTTCGATTCCGAGAGTTCTTAGTGGTGACTGCTGGTCATCTGTCATTCCAAGAGCGCACGTGGTGGCTCGGCGAATTCTCGCC
>NZ_JASAOF010000001.1 GCF_029952525.1 Saccharopolyspora ipomoeae | reverse complement strand
TTCCCGCTCGTGTCTCCGGGGGTGGGGAGGTTTTCATGAAAACTGTCACCACTCCTTCCCGCTCGTGTCTCCGGGGGTGGGGAGGTTTTCATGAAAACTGTCACCACTCCATCCCACTCACGTCACCGAGGGTCGGGAGGTTTTCATGAAAACTGCGCCGCACCCGAAAAGCTCTCCCGCGCCGGGAATCCGTCCGTCACGATGATGTGATGCGCTCTCTCCACCCCCAGCGGGAACCCCACGCCTCCGGACACCTCGACGTCGGCGACGGCAACCTCGTCTTCTGGGAGGAGAGCGGCAACCCGGACGGGAAACCGGCCGTGTTCCTGCACGGCGGACCCGGTGCGGGCAGCGCCCGCGCGCACCGCGGCCTGTTCGACCCCGACCGCTACCGCATCGTGCTGCTCGACCAGCGCGGATGCGGCCGCAGCACCCCCGACGCGGGCCGGCTCGGCGCCGACCTCAGCACCAACACCACCTGGCACCTGGTCGCCGACGTCGAGCGGATCCGCGAACACCTCGGCATCGAGTCCTGGCTGGTCTGCGGAGGTTCGTGGGGCAGCACGCTGGCCCTGGCCTACGCCGAGACGCACCCGGAGCGGGTCAGCGAGCTCGTGCTGCGCGGCGTGTTCACCTGCCGCCGCAGCGAGCTGGACTGGATGTACGGCGGGGGAGCGGCGAACCTCTTCCCGGAGCGCTGGGCCGAACTCCTCGCCCCGGTCCCGGATTCCGAGCGCGACGACGTCCTGCGCAGCTACCACCGGATGCTGCTCGACCCGGACGAGAAGGTCCGCGAGCGGGCCGCGGTCGCCTGGAGCCGCTGGGAGGCGAGCCTGATCGGCCTGCTGCCCCGCCCGGAGCTGGTCGAGGACTTCGGCGACCCCGCGTTCGCCGCGGCCTTCGCCCGCATCGAGACCCACTACTTCGTGCACGGCGCCTGGCTCGACGAGGGGCAGCTGATCGCCCACGCCCACCGCCTGCACGACATCCCGGGCACGATCGTCCAGGGCCGCTACGACGTCATCACCCCGCCCGTCACGGCCCTAGACCTCGCCGAAGCCTGGCCCCAGGCCGACCTCCGCATCATCCCCGACGCAGGCCACGCCTACGACGAACCCGGAATCCTCAACGCCCTCGTCGAAGCCACCGACCACTACGCCCGCTGATCCGGAACTCGCCCTGAAGGTGCCCGATCAGTCGGGATCAGCGCGTTCAGAGAGATCGGACCATCGTGTCGGCGTTGTCGCGGTGCTGCACGACCGCGAATCCCTCGGCCGCGTAGAGGCGAGCGGCGGGGTTGGCGCGTTCCACGCTGAGGCTGATCCGGGCGATCCCACGCGCTTTCGCCACCTCGACCAGCTCCCGCAGGAGCATCCGCCCGACCCCGCCGCCACGGCTCGCGGCATCGACGCCGATCGCGAGCTCGGGGACGTCCGGGGCGACGAAGCCGTAGGCCGGTGCGGTCTCGTCGAAGTACCGCAGCCACGCGGCCCCCACGGCACGTCCGGACCGCTCCGCCACGACGCCGAGGTCGGTCGCCCGCGGCCAGCCTGCGAGGTAGTGCGCGACCTCGGGTTCGGCGAGCGTCTCGGCACGGCTCCGCCCGGGGTGGCTGGGCGTGTTCGCCGCCTCGACCAGCATGTCCTCCAGGAACCGCAGGTCATCGGCACCGGCGGGTCGGATCGCGATCTTCTCCATGCCCGTCATGGTTCGTCGCGGGGAGCGTCCGCTGCAACGGGAATACGGATGCGGGTGGGGAAGTGGCTGGTCATACTCGGCGCATGTCCAGCCGGCTGGCGGTGGTGGTCATCGATGCCCACGACACCGAGAAGGTGGCGGCGTTCTGGTGCGCGGTGCTCGGGTGGAGCGTCGTGGACCGGGATGAGGACGGCATCGCCATCGGCCCGCCCAACCGGAACTGGCCGCGCATCGACGTCTACGAGGTCCCGGAGACCAAGACCCTCAAGAACCGCCTGCACTTCGACCTCAGAGCGGAAGACCGCACCACGGCGGAAGAACTCCACCGCCTCGAATCCCTCGGCGCCCACCGAGTCGACGTAGGCCAATCCCCGGACGACACCTGGGTCGTCCTCGCAGACCCGGAAGGCAACGAGTTCTGCCTCCTCGACCGCGCGGTCGAGGACCTCCCGGACTCCGAACGCCCCACCAACTGACGAGCCGCTCCACCACCTCCCAGAGCTCGTGCTCGCCGGACGGTCAGCGGAGGTTGATCCAGTAGTGGTGCGCGGGGCCGAGGGCTGTTTCCTGGACGCTTTCCAGGACACCTGCGTTGCGCTCGATCGTCCTCCGCGAGGCGGCGTTGTCCTCGGCGCAGACCAGGAGAACCCGGTCCATGCCCAGTCCTCGTGCTTCGTCGAGCATGCCGCGCAGCGCCCAGGTGGCCAGACCGCGTCGACGTGCGGATGGGCGGATGCCGTAGCCGATGTGGCCGACGGAGCGCACGAGGTCGTCGTCCCCGTGCCGGAGCGCGATCCCTCCCAGCACCTGCTGGTCCTCGACGATCCACCGGTAACTGCACACACCGCGATCCGATTCCTGCGACAGCCGTTCGACCCACGCTGCGAATCCGGCGGCGGACGCGACGACATCGGACGGCAGCAACCCGAAACCGTCCTCGTGAGCACCCGGCCCCCATTCGGCGTGCGCATCGAGCCAAGCGGTGTGCAGGCGCGCGGTGGGCGTGAGCAGCTCAGGCATGCGGACAGGCTAGTTCTGGAGCACCTGACTGCTGCCCGAGGACCGGCCCCGATCTGAGGGCGAAGATCAGCGGGCTCCAGGACGTTCCACCCGGCAACTCCTCGCCGGAACGAGGAGAGATCAGCTGTCGGTGCGTTCGTGGGGGATTCGTTCTCCTGCTGTCACCTCGAAGGGGAGGTCGTTGCCCTCGGGCGGGAGGGGGCAGGTGGCGAAGTCGGTGAAGGCGCAGGGGAGGTTGATGGCGCGGTTGAAGTCGAGGGTGACCGTGCCGTCGGCGGCGGGTTCGGCGGTGAGCAGCGAGCGGTTCGCCGGGTAGGTCGTGACGCCGCTGGTGGCGTCGGTGAACAGGATGTTGAGTCCGCTGCCGGACTTTCCGTTGAACGCCGTCAGCTCGTGCTCGACGCCGTCGTGCTCGAAGCGCACCAGACCCGGGGCCTGGTAGACGTGGTGCAGGCCGGGCGTGACCGCGCCGACCGTCGTCGGCCGGGGCTCGGGGAACCGCTCGAACGTTCCGGTGATCACCCAGCCCGGGTCGGGCTCGTAGGCCGGGACGCCTCGGAAGTCGCGGAGCGCCGGGGCTTTCGGCGAGTGCACCCGGATCAGGTAGCCCGAGCGGCGCGCCACCTCGACCTCCACGTCACCGGCCGAGACGCGGGTGCCCGCCCCGCTGTTGACCAGCTCGAAGCGCTGGACCCCGGTGATCGGCTCGCCCTCGTAGGACAGCTCCGCGCCCTGCGGGTCGACGTAGGCGGCCTCGGCGTCCTGCCACCACACGCCCGGCGCCGCCGAGTAGGTGGTGGGGATCTCGCTCAGCCAGTCCAGGGACACCAGCGCCAGCCAACCGTGGGGATCGGCGAGCTCGCGCTCCCGGTCGGCGTGCCAGTCCTGCCACTGCTCGATGAACGTGCTCATGGCTCCTCCATCCGTCGCACCCCCGACGATACGGAGCCGCGCACTCCCAGTCGGCCCCGTCCACAGCGTGGAATCGGCCGATCAACGGCGAAACGGCTACCACTTCGACTACCGGGAGAATCGGAATGGGAATCACGCGAAAAGCGGATGCCTCCTGGCCAAAACCGGTCAGGAGGCATCCGCGAAATGTGGGCGATACTGGGATCGAACCAGTGACCTCTTCGGTGTGAACGAAGCGCTCTCCCCCTGAGCTAATCGCCCTTGTTCTGTTGTTCACCGCCGTTCCCGGCGATGAGGAGAACAATACACGATCGTTTCTAAGGTCCGAACAGGGGGGAGGCCAGCCACGTCCAGCGCAGGCCGAGCCAGCCGCCGACCGTGCCGAACATGCCCAGCAGCCACAGCGTCACCACCACGACCACACCGGTGGCGGCCATGATCGTGAGCTTGGTGGCGAGGTGCTGGCGTCCCAGCCAGCGCACCCACCGGTGGTAGTGGCGCTTGGCGAACATGTTGACCCGGTGAGCCCAGTGGAACTCGGTGGCGAGGATGCCCAGGCCCGCGAAGACCACCAGCCAACCGGGGCCCGGGTAGGGGATCATCAGGATTCCCGCGATGAGCACCACGGTGCCGAACACGCCGAGCACGACCCGGTACGTGAGGTTCAGCGACGGGCGGCGGCGGACGTGCTCGCGGTAGCCGTGCAGGCGCTCGCGCAGCGCGTGCAGTCGCGGGTGCTTGGGTCGCTCGCGGTCGCCCGGGTCCGCACCGGCGGGTCGGGCTTCCGGTTCGGCTTGCTCGTTCAGGGCAGTCCACCTCGGGGCGTTCGTCGGGCTTCGCGCTCAGGATACGGTCGGTGGTGGGGCCCGGTGGTGCACTGGGTCACATGAGCCGGTGTGTCGGTAGCGCGCCAGTGTGCCCTCACCCGGTAAACAGGGTCTTGCTGTCAAGCGGACAGACGGGTGCTGGACGCCTGACGCCGTGACTGAATTGTGACTGGGATCATTGTCCGGTTCGCCGGAAGCCGGGACTTTGGACCCTGAGGCGGGCCTTCGATCCTGGTCACACTGTGAGCCGGCTCTCGACCGTGCGTTCGGTGCCGTGCGTGCGCTGTAACCAACGCGGTCAGGACCATTAGCCCGAAACGGTGACATCTCGTGGTGGACGTCTCATCCGAGCCCTTTTCGGGAAAATGCGAAGGCCTTCGGTCCCTTATTCTTGAGGCACGTCAGGCGAACCCGACGAAGCGTGAACACGGTGGTCAACCGGTACGCGGAGGCAGGATTCACCGGGCGTGAGCGACCGATCTGCAGACCGGGCTCGGACACAGTCGACCTAGTCACGGAAAGTGACGAAGAGTGGTTACTGGGCGAGGCGGGTCCCTTGGGCCGGCCGCTCTGATCGGGAAGAGTTCGCGGCGGTTCGAGACCTCCGGCGTGGACGGCGGCCCGACCGATCGGAAGAGGATCGGTCGGATCCGGCGACCACCCCGACCCCCGGGGCGATTGAACACGGAGTGCGCTCGTTTGGTCGCCCAGCGAATTCGGGCATGGCCCGACTGGGTGATCTATGCGGGAGTCGCGACTAAATCTGCCCGATGAGGCGTCACAACTGTGTTGCTCGGTCGATATACGGACCGGGAGGGAGCAGGAAGGGGAGGACAATGCGTAATGACCACGTGACACTCCGTTCTACGGCCGTGTTCGATCTGCTGGCTCCGCAAGCACCCGCAGTGCCGGTCCAGGTCGAGCTGCGCTACGACACCCAGGACCCCTACGCCGTGGTGGCCGCGTTCCGCACCGGCCGCGCCGGATGGGTCGAATGGGTCTTCGCCCGCGATCTGCTGGCCGACGGCCTGATCGCGCACGCCGGCGAGGGCGACGTGACGATCCGCCCGGCGGTCGACGACCCGGAGGTCGTCGCCATCGAGCTGAGCTCGCCGTCCGGCCACGCCGTCTTCGAGGCCTCCGCGCAGGAGCTCGCCGACTTCCTGGACCGCACCTACGACGTGGTGGTCCCGGGCAACGAGAACCTGTGGGTCGACGTCGATGACGCGCTCACCCGCCTGCTGCCCTTCGACATGGGCTGATCAGGCCTGATCCGCTCTGCCCGGCCGCGGCCAGGCGGAGTGGGGACCCCCCTTTGATCCCGATCTTGGGCGTGGTCTAGAGTTCACTGTGCAACGCGGCGGACGGGCCCGGGGACACCGGGCCACGAGGTCGCAGCAGGCGGATGTAGCGCAGCTGGTAGCGCATCACCTTGCCAAGGTGAGGGTCGCGGGTTCGAGTCCCGTCATCCGCTCTGGTTCTCTGGCGTTCCAGCCGGCTTTGGTGTGGATGCGGAGTCCGGCGGAGTGGCCGAGTGGCTTAGGCAAGGGCCTGCAAAGCCCTGTACGCGGGTTCGATTCCCGCCTCCGCCTCGCGCGATTAGCTCAGTGGGAGAGCGCTACCTTGACACGGTAGAGGTCACTGGTTCAATCCCAGTATCGCGCACCAATTCTTTATGCAGGTCAGCGGCCTTGCTCCTCCAAGGGGCGGGGCCGTTTTAGCTTGCGAATGGCGATGAAATGGCGATTAGGTCTTCATCGGTGGCCAGGCTGGCTCGAAGCCGCGGGATCCACAGCAGGAGTTGCGCGCGTTCCGCGACCGACAGCGAGGCGACGGATTTCACCCAACGCGTTTCCAATGACTGAAGTAGGTCTTCAGTCATCGCCGGAGTGACGTGGTCGTAGACCCGGGCAATGCCCTTCATCTTCTGCCCAAGTCGGGCTCGGCGAGCGACCTCGGGCACCCCGTCCTCGGTCAACCACGTGTTGTGGCTGTGTCGGCCTTCGTGGAAGCTGAAATCGGACAAGATCGCCGGGGCGTGCCTGCTGTGTCGGGGCTCGTCTGGCCGCACCCCGTCCCATGCGGGACGCCAACAGCGTTGCCGGAAGTTCGACCGGCGAAGTGGTGCCCGGTCCGGGGTGCAGAACACCCAAGGGCTGTCGTGCGAGTGCATCAGCGTCTCGTACGCCGTGGCAATGCCAGGCGGCAGCGGTACCCACCGGGTCCCGGCCGGGCTCTTCGTTCGTCCCCTCTTGGCCGCTTTTCCCCGTCGCTTCGGACGCTGTGAAGCTGATCCTGGGATGATGCCTTCGAGCGCACCTCCTGGCCCGACTCGGCGGCCCCCCTTGAACAGGTTCCCACCGATCTCCTTGAGCGGTTCCTGGATGCAGATCGCTCGGTTTTCGGTCGTACTCATGTCGTTGCTGGCCGACCAGCTCGCTCCAGCGTGCCCCGGTGTAGAGGTCCATGAGGCAGAGGACGACCCCCGACAGCCCAGCGGTGGTGTGCAGGCGCATAGCGGCGCGGAGAGCTTGGACTGGGTTCGCGACCAGCCGATCTGACTCATAGGCACCGGAGGTGACTCGGATCCCTGAGCACGGGTTGGCAGGCATGCAACGGGCTCTGACGGCTGCGTTCAACATCGTGGAAAACGTCGCGAAAACGGACGCCACGGTCGAATCTGCGTAGTCATCGTGGAGCTCCGACACCCACTTCTCGATCTCCACGTAGTTGTTGAAGATCCCGATCAGTGGCCACGCGGACCACTGCGGTAGCAGCTGCGAATCCAGGTGGGACTTGTACTTGGCGAGAGTGCTGGGCTCCAGCCGTGGCGCCAATGCATCGAGAAACTCGCGTGCGAACGTGCCGAACGACGTCTCGCCATCGCGAGGGTCGATCCACATGTGCCGGCGAATCAGTGCTTCCTGCTCGTTGCCCCAGTTCTCGGCTGCTCGCTCGGAGGGGAACCCGGACTTGCTGCCCCAGGTCCCGTCAGGGCGCTTGAACCGGGCGCGCCATCCTCCACTGTCGTCTTGTTGGCCGTAGGCCATGACCACTTCCTTCCTTGCTCTTTCCCTCTTGTGAAGCCACCTCGGCAGACGTGCCGGGGTGGACATTTGTGTGGGGCTGTGCCCCGAGTCAGGCCGCCCGAAACCCGCTCCTTTTCCCCTGTCCCTGAGGCGCGGGCGTTTTCCTGGCGAGCCGTACGATTTCTGCGGCGTCCTCGCGGCTGAACCGGTAGTGCTTCCCGAACCTGCGGTGTGGGATGAGCCCTGCTGCTGCCTGCTCCTTCAACGTGCGTGGCGATAGCCGCAGGAGGTCTCCGAGCTGTTCGGCAGTGAGCAATGCATCGGGGTCATGCGGCGCATGTTCGGCAAGTGCGCGGACGGCGCCAGCTAGTTCACGAGCCGCCGAGGCAAGTTCCGTCACTGCCGGGATCGTGTCAGCGTCCGGAGTAGCGGCATCGGCGAGCGGATCGTGCGGGTTCATGTGGCAGCCCCCTCAACCCTGTCGCGAGCGTCGCGGCGGGAAGCGTAACGCCGGCGGGCTGGATTGAGTCGCGACTGCCGCGTCACACACCTCTGCACAGCCTTCCGGTTACGCCCTGGTGCTGGGGGAAAACGCGTGTTGCTGGCGGCACACACCTTGTTTTCAAGCAACGCTGGCTCCCGGATTCGTTTCGTCGTTGAGCTCGGTGCGTCCGTTCTGTTGCTGGAGTCGCCGCAGGAAGATGTCGTGGTAATCGGCCCGCAGATCGATTCCCTGGAAGGACCGGCCCAGTCGTCGGGCGGCGAGGCCGGTAGTTCCTGCTCCCGAGAAGGGGTCAAGGACACCGCCATCTTCAGGGCAGCCGACCGCAATACAACGCTGCGGAAGGTCGACCGGAAATGGGGCGCAATGCGCCTCCGGTAGTGGTCGCGTGGATATCGACCAGATGTCTCCGATGTTCTTCCCGGTCCTTCGTGGTTTCCAGGGCGATCGGATTGTGTGCGGCTTGTTGCCTCCGCGATGGTTATTCCGATGCTCTGGACGGTTCGGTGACAACGGTTCGAGCGCGTGGGCTGCGTTGAAGTAATAGTCCGGCTGCTTGACCAAGAGGAAAACCATCTCGTAGCGTGAGGAGAAGCGATCTGCTGCCGGGTCCGGTATGGCGTTGGGCTTGTGCCAGACCATCGCGTTGCGAATGATCCACCCATCTTGTTGCAAAGTCAGAGCAGTCCGCCACGGAATGCCCATCAGGCTCTTGTGACGCACCACCGCGGATCCCGCGTCGGCCGTGATTCGGCGCGTGTTTCCTGTGCCGCTGTTGTGGTAGCTGAAACTGTCCCGGACATTGAGCCAGTAGGTTCCGCGTGGTGTGAGAAGGCGCCAGGTTTCCGCACTCACCTCTCGCAGTCGATCAATGTAGTCATCGATGGTTGGTTCCAGACCATATTGTCGATCGCGCGCAAGAGCACCGCACTTCCTGCAGTTCTTGTTCACGCTCGAATGAAGCCACGACGATGCCTGTTTCTTGGTAGTCCGGCGTTGATGGGGCGTGGTCCCCAAGGTGTGTCGGCAATCCGGGTTTCCGCCGATCCAAACTGCGGTTCCGTAATCACGCAATCCCCAGTGGGGTGGCGAGGTGACGACACAATCCACCGAAGAGCTGGGAAGTGATGCCATGACCTGAAGCGCGTCACCGAGATGCAATTCGATGGTCTCGTCGCGATAGTAGAGACTGTTCACGCGACACCTCGCTGCGGAGTTTCTTCACGACGTGTGTTGGGAAGTCGGAGAACCAGCACGTCAAGATGGGCCGAGATGGCTGTGGTATGGCCATGAATATCGGTATTTTCCGGGAGGTGCCCAGCGCGGCTGACGATTCTCGGGCGCACCCGATTTCCTCGAATAGGTGCGGTCAGGGCGATGCAGTGGTCGGCGGGGACGAGGCCGATCGCGTCGGCGGCGTCGCCGACTTTGCCGGGTAGGTCGAGCAGCCTTCCGTGGCGCCGCCAGGGGCGGCAGGTGATCACGATGTGCCCACCGGGCCAGACCCAGTCGGCGGCGGCATACAGGTCCTTCGTCGGCACGTTTTCGTTGTGAGCCAGCCTGGAGTGGTCGTCTTCGAGATCGATGACTGGCTTCCTCAGACAGACGAGGGGGCGAGTCCGTGGTCAATAACCCGCGCGAGATGATGCCCTCCACGGCATCCGCAGTCCTCGGGGCCGGTTCGAACCCGACGCTCACGATGGCGCGTTCGTCGAACGTTGTCTGGACGAGATCATCCCGACCGACGTCGGCGGCGAGAAACGCCCTCGTCCGTGTGATCGGTCCTTCCACCAGGGTTGCTCGTGGAAATCTCGGCGCTATGACCGTGTCCGAGAAGGCCGCACAGCAACAAACGCCCCGCGTCTCATCCGGCGAGCGCGTGTGGAATGAGGCACGGTGGGTGTCGCTCTCGGTCTGCCCAGTGTTGCTGGCTGCGGTGGTGTTCGTGCTGGCCCGCGACGAGCTGTCCGACGACGCTCTAATCTCGTTGTCCTACGGGCGCACTCTCGGACTGCACGGTTGGTGGGGGATGCAGCCCGGCGTGGCGGCCAACTCGCAGACCTCGCCGCTGAACGCGCTGGTTCTCGGTGGGATTACCGCACTCGTACGTTCGGTAATCATCGCGGCCGGGCTGGTGTGGTGCGGCTCCGTCTCGATGGTCACCGTTTTCGTCGATCGGCTCGCGGCACGGCTCGGCGGGTCGTGGTGGGCGGGTCCGGCGGCGGGGAGTCTGGTGGCGTGCTCACCGTTGATGGTCGCCACGATCGGACTCGAAACCGCGCTGGTGATGGGGCTGGTCACGGGCCTGGCATGGGCGGTGGTGATGCGCGGACCCGCGACGGTGGGGGCGCTGTGCGGACTGCTGGCTCTGGCCCGTCCGGACGCAGTCGTGTTCGGCTTGCTCGCCGTCGTGCTGGTCGGACGATCCTGGTGGCGCGCCGCCGGTGTGGCCGCTGCAGTGGCTGCTCCGTGGCTCGTGTGGTCGTGGTGGGCGCTCGGATCTGCGGTGCCGGACACGTTGCTGCTCAAGGCTGGTGGTGTGTGGCCGGAGCCGGTCGGTTACGGCGACCACATCGTAATGTTTACGATGGCCAACGGGCCGCTGCTCTACGTAATGCAGCATCCGAGCGCGGCCCTGTTGACCGCTGCCGCGGTGACGCTGGGATTGACCGGGTTGGTGGTGCTGGCCAGAACACCCGGGCCGGGAGGTCGCGCGGCGGTGCTACTCGGCGGCGGAGCGGCCGGTTACTACACCACGATGCTGGCGCTCGATCCCGGGCCGTACGTGTGGTATTTCGGCCCGTCGGTGATGGCGGTGGCATTGGCCGGAATGCTCGGACTCGCAGGGGTACGCGGCGGCGGGGTGCTCGCCGGCGGCCTCGTCGCGATGACGGCGTGCCTAACATTGACGTCGACGCCGACTGTGCCCGAATCCGGGAACTTCGCGTCCTCTGCCCAGTACTCCGCAGTGGCTTCCCACCTGCCCTCCGGTCCGATTACGGTCCCTGGCGAGATCGGGGCGCTCACCTTCTACTGCGACGGTCGCTGCATCACCGTCGGTAACGCGTTTTCCGAGCGGGCCGCCGTTGTGGGTGCGATCCGCGCGAAGGTCGATGCGATGCCTGGGCTGGTCGGGATGCTGGCTCGGGCGAATTTCGCACGCCTCGCCATGCCCCCGCAAATCCCGGCGCCGGTGCGCTTGGTGAACACCGCCGACGTCGACCAACCCGGGGCGCTCGCTTGGTGGCCGATCTCCACGGTGTGGCGAGGCCCGATGCGCATGGTGCTGCTGCCCGCCACGTAGCCCATGACCGCGACGAGGGTGCCGGGGCTGGTGAGCTTGATTTCGGTGACTGCGTCGCGCGGTGATCGCCGGGCCGTCGCCGGCCGGCTGGCGCTGGCCGTGGACGTCACCTGCTGGTTACGTCCTGAGGCGCATACCTCGCCGCAGCGGGTCCTGTGTCATACCTATGGGCGCGGTAAGGACACGCACATCATGGTGCCGGGCTGGCCCTACTTGGTGGTGGCCCTGGAGACCGGGCGCAGCTCGTGGACCGCGCCTTTAGACATCCAGCGGTTAGTGCCCGGTGAAACCGTGGTGTTGACCGTGGAATCGGCGCCCTGGTTCCGCGTTCATTTTGTTCGCTGCGCGGCGCTTTTAGTGGTGGGTTGGGCGCTGATCTGGGTGTGGTTGAGGTGCGGGTTCAGCTTTTCGCTGGTGGCGGGGTTGGATTTGTGACCGTGGGTTGACCGGGCTGGGTTGTGGTTGGGGGCGCAACGGCTGCTGATGTCGATGTTCGAAGTCATGAACATCTAAGGTCGGGCGAGCAATTCTAACCCTCGCGGTCTGCGGGCCCCGGTACGCCAGCGCTTCCATGAGCGCGCCGACCGTCTCGATGACCCAGACACCCCCGTGGGCGTCCCCATGCTCGTGTCCTTCCTGGTTGAGGCGGACCAGCAACTTGCCACGATGCGGACATCGGACCTGAGGGCTCGGAGGGGCTCCGGGCGCCCGAGATTAACGTTGCTTAAGGCGAGAGGCCCTACTTAGCGTGCGTCACACGTCGCCGCTCGAAGTGCCGGGCGGCCGACTCCGATCCAGTTGACGTTCGCCCGATGCCGAAGCTCGCCGGGACTCGAAGCGGGCGCTGCGGCACGACGTACACGCCCACGCAACGAGGAAGGGACAACGATGTCCTCCACTCCTGAGAACTCGTCCGCGGTGCCCGCTGCCGAGGATCCGCGCCTGACGCGGTTGATCACCCGCAAGCTGATGCCGCTGCTGATGATCGCCTACGTCATCTCGTTCATCGACCGCACGAACATCGGGCTCGCGAAGACGCACCTCGAGGCCGACCTGGGCATCTCGGCGGCGGCCTTCGGACTGGGCGCCGGCCTGTTCTTCCTCGCGTACTCCTTGTGCGAGGTTCCCAGCAACTTCATGATGCACCGCTTCGGGGCACGGTTCTGGATCACGCGGATCATGGTCACCTGGGGGCTGCTGTCGGCGGGCATGGCATTCGTGCAGGGTGAGACCTCGTTCTACGTGATGCGGGTGCTCCTGGGCATCGCGGAGGCGGGCTTCTTCCCGGGGGTCATGCTGTACCTGACCTACTGGTTCACCCGCCGCCAACGTGCTGCGGCGATGGGCTTGTTCCTCGCAGCGGTTCCGGTGGCCAACATCATCGGTGCGCCGCTGGGCGGAGCGATCCTCGGCCTCGACGGTGCCGCCGGTCTGCACGGCTGGCAGTGGATGTTCATCGTCGAAGGGCTCCCCGCGGTGTTCCTCGCGGTGGTCGTGTGGAAGCTGCTGCCCGACGGTCCGCGCAATGCGAAGTGGCTCAGCGAGGAGCAGGCCGGTCGGCTCGAGGCGCACCTCAGGGCCGAGCAGGAGGCGGGGGCGGCGGAATCCGGCACGCACTCCTTCGCCGGGGTGTTCCGGGACAAGTTCATCGTGATGGCCATCGCGATCTACTTCTGCCACCAGATCGCGGTCTACAGCCTCACCTACTTCCTGCCCACGATCATCGATTCGTGGGGAGAGATGAGCAGCCTCACCATCGGCCTGATCACCGCTCTGCCGTGGGTGGCGTCGGCGGCCGGTGCTCTCCTGCTGCCGCGCTACGCGACCAACGCCGCGCGCTCCCGCAGCATCCTGGTGGGCGGCCTCGCGGCGATGACGGTCGGCTTGCTGATCGCCGCTGTCGCTCCGGCCATCGTCGCGCTGCTGGGCTTCTGCCTGACCGCCGCGTGCTTCTTCGTCGTGCAGCCGATCATGTTCGCGGTGCCCTCCACGCGCTTGTCCGGTGCGACGCTGGCCGGTGGGATCGCGCTGATGAACACCCTCGGCATCCTCGGCGGGTTCGTCGGGCCCTACGTGATGGGCCTGCTGGAGGAGGCGACCGGCAGCGCGGTGTCCGGGCTGTGGTTCGTCGCCGCGCTCGTGGCGATCGGTGCCCTGCTCGGGCTCGGATTCCCCAAGCGCGAGCCGCTCGTTCACGACCACGCGGCGAAGGCGGGTCCGCAGACCGCGTGCGGGGAATGATCCGCACCGGAGGTCAGGTCCGCAGGAATACGAGTCCAAATCGACCGTCCCTGCGGGCTTTCCGGGTCAGCGTCAGCGATGAGCGAGCGCGACCGTTCCAGATTACTTAACGTTGCTTAACCCGTTTCGCGGTTCCAGTCTTGCCCGCGCTGCTCGCGTTCCCGCGCCGGCCACCACACCGCGTCCGACAACCCCACCAGACATGAGAGGTAGCCATGCCCGCGGCCAGGAAAGTCATCATCACCAGCGCCGTCACCGGTGCGATCCACACACCGTCGATGTCGAAGCACCTGCCGGTGTCGGCCGAGGAGATCGCCGAAGCCGCGATCGGCGCTGCTGAGGCCGGTGCCGCGGTCGTGCACATGCACGCCAGGCATCCGCGGGACGGCCGCCCCTCGCAGGACCCCGAGCACTTCGCGCCGATCCTGGACTCGCTCAAGCGCAACACCGACGCGGTCATCAACCTCACCACCGGCGGTTCCCCGCACATGACGGTCGCCGAGCGGATGCGGCCGGCTGTGGAGTTCAAGCCCGAGCTGGCGTCGCTGAACATGGGCTCGATGAATTTCGGGCTGTACCCGATGCTCGACCGGTTCAAGGAGTTCGAGCACGACTGGGAGCGCGAGAACCTGGAGAACAGCCGCGATCTGGTCTTCAAGAACACCTTCGCCGACATCGAGACCATCCTCGAGCTCGGTCGCGCCAACGGCACGCGCTTCGAGTTCGAGTGCTACGACATCTCGCACCTGAACAACCTCGCGCACTTCCAGGGCCGCGGCCTCACCGACGGCCCGCTGTTCGTCCAGTCGGTCTTCGGCCTGCTGGGGGGAATCGGTGCGCACCCCGAGGACCTCATGCACATGCGCCGCACGGCTGACCGGCTCCTCGGTGCGGACTACCAGTGGTCGGTGTTGGGCGCCGGGCGCAACCAGATGCCGCTGGCCAGCATCGGAGCCGCGATGGGCTCGCACGTGCGCGTCGGCCTGGAGGACTCGCTGTGGATCGGGCCCGGGCAGCTCGCGGAGAGCAACGCCCAGCAGGTCACGCGCATCCGCACCGTCCTGGAGGCGCTCAACCTCGAGGTCGCCACGCCCGACGAGGCCCGGGAGATGCTGCAGCTCAAGGGCCGCTCGGCCGTGGGCTTCTGATGGGCGGGCGGATGGCGGACCGGGACGTGCGCGTCGCGGTGGTCGGCGCCGGGTACATGGGCGGCGGCATCGCTCAGTCCTTCGCGGCTCGCGGCCTCGAGTGCAGCGTCGTCGACGAGACGGCGCAGCGGTCGCGGGACCGGGTGCGGCAGCTGCACGAGGAGGCGGCCGAGTTCGCCGCCGACGGGCTGATCCCGGCAGTGATGGCCGATGCCGTTCGGACCCACCTGCGCGCCGCGGATTCGTTCGAGGCGGCGCTCGTCGGCGTCGGCTACGTCGCCGAGGTGGTCCCTGAGCGGGTCGAGGTGAAAAGGACTGTCCTGGAGCGGATCTCGTCGGCCGTCGGGCCGGAGGTCGTGATCGGGACGAACACCTCGGCCATCCCGATCGGGGAGCTGGCCACGAGCGTCGTCGCGCCGGAGCGGTTCCTCGGGGTGCACTGGATGAACCCCGCTCCGTTCGTGCCCAGCGTGGAGGTCATACCGGGAGCCAGGACGAGCCCGTCGGTGGTCGAGGACGTCGTGGGATTCCTGCGCGGTATCGGCAAGGTGCCGACCGTGGTCGGCGACTCCCCGGGATTCGTCGCGAACCGCCTCCAGTACGCGCTGTTCCGGGAGGCCGTGCGCCTGGTGGAGGACGGTGTGGCCGCCCCGGCGCAGGTCGACGAGGTGGTCCGCAACTCTTTCGGCTTCCGGCTGCCGTTCTTCGGCCCGTTCGCCATCGCCGACATCGCCGGCCTCGACGTGTACCGCGACGGGTTCACGACGCTGGAAGCCGCCTACGGCGACCGCATCGGCACCCCGCGCATGCTCGTCGACCAGGTCGAACGGGGACGGCACGGGCTCAAGACCGGGCAGGGCTTCTACGAGTTCGCCGACGGCGTCGGCGCCGATGTGGCCCGCTACCGCGATCGCGCCTACGCCGGGCTCGACCGGCTGCGCGCGGAACTCGGTGAGGTCGATCTCGTCGAGCGTCGCGATCAGCTGCGGTGACAGCGCTGAGAGCCCGGCCTGCGTTGTCCCCGGAGAGGAGCCGAGAGGAGGCTACCGGTATGAAGTCGAGCAACCACGGGCGCAAGACGGGCATCCGAGCCCTCCGGGTCTCCGCTGCGGACGTCGCGAGGGAAGCCGGGGTCACGCCGGCCACGGTCTCCTACGTCTTCAACGGGCGTGGCGGTGTGTCCGCCGAGATGCGTCAACGGGTGCTGCAGATCGCGCGCGAGATGGGCTACCCGCTCGAACGCCACCACGCCAAGCTCGACGCCGACCGCACCCGCGTGCTCGGTCTCGTCCTGGCCCACATCGACAACCCCTTCTACGCCGATGTCGCGGCGGGCACCATCGACGCGGCACGCGGCCAGGACTACGAGGTCTTCCTCGCCCACACCCAGGAGAGCCCGGAGACGCTGGCGAGCGTGGTCGAGGCGATGATCGCTCGGCGGGTGGACGGCGTCGTGCTCACGGTGCTGCACCCCGACGACGGCGAGATCGTTCGGCGGCTGCGCCGAGCCAGAATGCCGTTCGTGCAGCTGATCCGCCGGATCCCGGACTTGCACGCGGACTTCATCGGCATCGACGACGTCACGGCCGCCGAGGAGATCTTCTGCCACGTCGTCGAGCACGGCTACACCGATCTCGCGGTGGTGACCGGGCCGCACAACTCCTCGTCGTCGGGCGGCCGGGCGGAGGCGTTCGTCGCCACGGCGCAGCGGCTCGGCGTCCCGGTCCCGCCGGAGCGCAGGTTCACCACGAGCTTGACCGCCGAAGGCGGCAACCGCGCGGCCCAGCGCTTGATCGAAACCGGGGACCTGCCGCGCGCGGTCGTGTGCGGGTCGGACGCGATCGCTTCGGGCGTGATCGGAAGCCTGCGCGGACACGGGATCCGGATTCCGGAGGACGTCGCCGTCACCGGCATCGACGGGGTCTTCCCGCCCGCCTCGATGCTGGCTGAGCTGACCACCATCTGCGTTCCCCGCCGGCACATGGCTGAGTTGGCCGTCGACCAGCTCATCCGGCGGATCGACGGTGCGGGAGGCCCCACCCGCGAATCCATCCGGCCCTACGAACTCCACATCGGCACCACCTGCGGTTGTCCGCCGCGTGCGGTTCCCCCGGTGGCCGGCGCTCTCGTCGGCGCCACCTGAAACTCGAAGGAGCGAAAATGGCAGAACGCATCATCGTCGTCGGAGGCGGCGCGATCGGCGGGGTCGCGGCCGCGCAGATGACCAACGCGGGCCACGACGTCACGGTGCTCGACGCCGACCACCGGCACGTCGCCTCGCTGCGCGACCCGGGACTGCTGTTCGAGGAGGTCGACGGCCAGGTCTCGCGCCGCCGGCTGCAGGCCGTGTCGGACCCCGGCGAGCTGACCGGGCACTTCGATTTCGCGCTGCTGACCGTGAAGTCCCTCGCGCTGCGGTCGGCAGTCACCCCGCTGGTCGCGGCGGGGCTGGTGGACACCTACGTCGCGCTGGGCAACGGTCTGGTCCATGACCTCGTGCAGTCCCTGGTCGGCCGGGAGCGTCTGATCGTCGGTTTGATCGAATGGGGAGCGACCAACCTCGGTCCCGGACACCTGCAGCAGACCACCGACGCCCCCACGGTCGTCGGTGAGCTCGACGGCAGCAGCACGCAACGGCTCGCCAGGCTGCAACGGATCCTCGCGAGCATCGCCGAAGCGAAGGCCACCGCGACCATCGCCAGCCAGGTGTGGACCAAGCTCCTGCTCAACAGCACCTTCTCCGGGCTCGGTGCGGCGGGCGGCTGCCTGTACCGGGACGTGGTGGCCGACCCGGTCGGGCGCGAGGTGGCCCTGCAGCTCTGGCGAGAGGGCTACGACACGGCCCGCGCCCTGGGCATGACGCTGGGAGAGGTGTTCGCGACCCCCGCCGATCAGCTGCTCACCCGCGACGCCACCGACCGCGCCGCCGCCGAGGACGCCCTCGATCGGCTCATGGCCCGGGCCGGGCCCACCAAGGCGTCGATGCTCCAGGACCTGCAGCGGTCCCGCCCGACCGAGGTCGACGTCATCAACGGCGGCGTCGTCGAAGCGGCCCGGAAGATCGGTCGCGAGGCGCCGCTCAACGCGGAACTCACCCGGATCATCCACGAGATCGAATCAGGCGCCTACCAGGCGGGCACCGAGTCCTTCCATCGCCTGGCAAAGGCCAGCGGCGATGTCGGAACCTGGTGAAAATCGAAAAGGGTGCAAGACGCTTCCAGTCTTGAGCCTGCCCCGTTGTGGCCGAGGCGCCGTCGGTGCCCAGGCGAGTGAAGAAACTGCGAATGTGGTTCGGGGCGATTTCGTTCATGCGCATGGGCGCGAATTCGGGCAGGAGGTATTTGCGGAGGGTGTATTCGTAGCCTTGGCGGGTGTTGGCTTCCATGATCTGGCCCGGTAGAAGAAGAGGGTCGCCGATCTTCTTCCGTTGGTGGTCGGGCCTGTGGGTCGGTCGGTGTAATTGGTCCTGACACCGGGTGGCTGCGCGCGGCCTGGAGCGCGTTCAGCGGCTCAACGACCACCCGGATCGGTTTCGCGAGCGAGCCGCCCACTCACGTGGCCGCGATCGTCCGCGTGCGGGCTCTCGAACGCGTGTGGAAGGGGCCGATCAGGACGGCCCTGATGATCGGTTCCGCGTGGGGGCGGGCGTGGTCGTTGGTTCGGCCGGGTCGTCGAGGGAGGTGGGCAGCGCGAACGGTGGGCGCCCGAGTCCGCTGATGCGCAAGCGTCCCCAGGGGTCGCGGTCGGAGAGGGTGCCGGGTGCTTCGGTACCAGCGGTGCGCAGCACCACCTCGACGCGGCCGCGCGCGGCCAGTTCGGTGATCTCCTCGGACGCGGCCAGGCGCCCGTACCAGTGGTAGCGGCCGTCGATGGGCTGGAAGTGCCCGCGCAGCACCACGTTAACCCGGATCTCCCGGTCCTGGGTGACGACGACGGCGGGACCGCGGTAGTCGTCGTCCTCGTGCGCGTCGGTCATGTCCGCTCCTCTCGGTGGTGCTGCTCAGTGGTCGTCGGAGGTGCCGTGGCGTCCGGCGCCCGAACCAGCACGCGTCGGGTGTCATGGGTCGGGTCCGCCTCGGTCTCGACGAAACCGGTCGCCGGTCAGTCGACCAGTCCCGCGCGGCGCAGGAGCCGCTTGCTGGGGCCGCCGATGATGCCCATGCCCTCGAAGAGCTCGACCGCTTTGCGCGCCCAGTCGGCCTTGGTCCGGCGCCAGTGCGGGTTGGCCCCGGCGACGCGCTTGGCCTCGCGCGGGTCGAGCCCGACGGAGGTGTAGGCCTTGGGGTGCAGGAACTCCGCGGTTGCCACCACCATCATGCCCGCGATGGACCAGCGGATCGCTTCCCGCGCGAGGGGGCCGTGCGAGCGCCAAGCGCGTTCGAGTTCGTCCTTGGCGAAGCTGATGTGCCGCGCCTCTTCGAGCACGTGGATGCGCGAGACCATCCGGCCCAGCGGTTGCAGGCTCTCGTCGCGCATGATCTCCCGCTGCATGGCGTCGGCCAGTTCCTCGACGTAGATCGCCCCGGCGAACAGCAGGGTCGGCCCGGCCACCGCACCGAACACCTTGCCTGCCCGGTGGCCGTACCTGCTGGGCCGCCGCACGTTCCCGTCGATCTTGTCGATGGCCTTGCCGAACATCGTGGAATGACGGCATTCGTCGGCGATCTCGGTCAGCGCGTAATGCGCGCGGTGCGAGGTCGGGTCGGCGCTGTAGGCGTACCGGGTCAGGCCTTGCATGAGCATCAGCTCGAACCAGATTCCCGAAGCCGTGCTGGCGCTGAGTTCCTGCATGCTCAGTTCGGCTCGCTGCTGCTCTGAAAGCCCTTCCCACAGGGGCGTTCCGTACAGCGAGCAGCGGTGCGGCGGTTTGCCGTAGGCCCCGTCCACCAGCGGGGCGTCCCAGTCGATGTCGACGTCGGGGTCGTAGGACTGCTTCGCGGAGGAGCGCTGCAAGCGCTCGGCGACGCGATCCCGTCCGCTGTGCGAGTTCGTGGTCGTGCTCATCGTGGACCTCCTGAGACGTGAGCGGCTGAGGGGCGGGGTGTCACGGGGAAGGCGGGTCGGGCGGGACCTCGTTCACACCGGGGGCAACGTCCCGGAGGCCACGCCCCGGTCGCGATCCAGGCAAGGCGTCGGCGACACCGGATGGCCGTGCTGGTGGAGCAGCGAGCGCGCCGAGTTCGCGGACCTCGTCCTCGGCCCGCTCCGCGCCTTCGCGTCGGAGCCCTTCCAGCGGCGTCGGGTTGTCGGAGACGTCGTAGTCCACCAGCGGTGGAACCTGATTGGTGACCTCATGCGTCGCTGACATGCGCAACTCCCAGGGCTCGCAGGGTGAAGGTGACCAGACCGGGAATCGTGTCCGGTCCCGCCGCGCCCTCGGCCAACGGGCCGACCAGCGCCTCCGCGCCCGCGCCGACCAGCGCCGAGGCGGTCAAGCGCGGATCCTGCGCCGGTAGCGCGCCGGACTCGATCCCTTCGGCGATCCGTTCGGCGAAGACGTCGCGGAACGCCTCGCGGAACACCAGCCGCTCGGCATCCACCGCGGGGTCGACCGGTTCGGCCAACAGCGCATAGGCCAGCCGGGGCGCCTTCAGCGCGCGACCGGCGAAGGTCTCGACGACCGCCACGATCCGCTCCCGCAAGTCCCCGGGCCGCTGCGACGCCTCGGACACCGCCGCGACTTCGCGGGACACCACGGTGCGGAACAGCTCGGCGGCCAGCTCGGCCTTGCTGGGGAAGTGCTGGTAAACGCTGCCGGTGGCGATCCCTGCCTTCGCCGCCACCGCTGCCATCGAGCACGCCGCGTATCCCCGCTCGGCCAGCAGGGCGATCGCGGCCTCCAGCACCAGTTCCCGCTGCGCGTCCAGCCGCGCCTGCACCGCGGGGGTCCGTCGATAAGGCATGCAAGAAGTGAACCACTGATTCATCACTTCAAGCAAGCCGTTGAGCGCGGTCGCGGAGACGCGAGTCTGGAGGCCCTGTCCGCCGGGTGGCCGCTCGCCTTCTGCGGCAAAACCGGCTTCTCGGCGGGGTGCGGCATCTAGGCTGGGCCGCGTGAACCAGGCGAGCCCGGGTGCGGGCGGTAGGACTGAGCTGTTCCAGGTCGATCTGCGCGGTGTCGTGGAAATCCTGTCCCAGCACCTGTATTCGAGTCCGCGCGTGTTCCTGCGGGAGCTGCTGCAGAACGCGCGCGACGCCGTCGTGGCGCGGGGTGCGGCCGATGCTCCCGGACTGATCCAGGTGTCCGTCGAGGACGGAGCGATCGTCGTCGCGGACAACGGGATCGGGCTCGACGCGGGCGAGATGCGGGCGCTGCTGGCGACGATCGGCGCGTCGTCCAAGCGCGCCGACCTGGAGCGGGCGCAGCAGGACTTCCTCGGCCGGTTCGGGATCGGGCTGCTGTCGTGCTTCCTCATCGGTGACGCGGTCGAGGTGATCTCGCGCAGCGCGAAGACCGACCACGCTCCCACGGTGCGGTGGGTGGGTTCCAGCGACGGGACCTACGAGATCACCGAGGCGCCGGAAGCCCTGCGCGAACCCGGATCGCGGATCATCGTCCGGCCGCGGCCGGAGGAGCGGGCGTGGGCGACCCCGCGTCGGCTGGTCCGGGTGGCGAGGGAGTTCGCCCGCTACCTCGACACGCCCGTCGACGTCGTCGACGCCGCGGGCGTCCCGGTGCGGGTGAGCACCGCGACCGCGCCGCAAGACCTCGACGCCGAGACCAGGGCCCGGCTGTGCGTCGAGACCTTCGGTTTCGACCCCCTCACCACGGTGCGCATCGACGTGCCGCTGCTGGGCGTGCGGGGCGTCGCCTTCGTGACACCGGAGGAGACCGCCTCGGCTCGTCGCGGCGGCGACGTGGTCCACGCCCGAGGGATGCTCGTGGCCGACGACAACACCCAGCTGGCACCCGACTGGGCGTACTTCGCGCGTCTGATCGTCGACGCCGGCACGCTGCCGCTGACCGCATCGCGGGAGTCGCTGCAGGACACGAAGCTGGTCCGGGAGGCGGCCGCGGCCGTCGGCGAGCAGATCCAGCGGCACGTCGAGGAGCTGGCCCGCTCGCACCCGGACACGTTCCGGAGGTTCGTCGAAGCGCACGCCGTGGGGCTGCGGGCGATGGCGCTCACCGACCCGACGATGTTCGCGTTCATGTACGACCACCTGCGTTTCGGCACGTCCCGGGGTGAGCGGACGCTGCGGCAGCTGGTCGCGGGCACGGACACCGAGCCGCCTGCCCGGGTGCTGCACCCGGTGCTGTTCGCCCCGCAGTTCCGGGCGCTCGCGCCGCTCGCCCGCCACCACGACCTGGTCCTGATCGACGCCTGCCACGTCCACGAACCGCAGCTGCTGGCCGCTCTCGACCAGTCCGATGTGGACGTGTCGGTGCGCCACCTCGACCTGGAGGCGTTCGTCGAGGCCGCGGCGCCCGCCGCAGACCCGGGCCTGGTCGCGTCGATCGAGCGGCTCGTGGCCTCAGCGCTGCCCGGCCACCGGGCGCAGGTGGTCGACCTCGGCGTCGAATCCGTGGCCGCGCTCGAACTCGCCCCGGACGACGCGTGGCACCCGGACTCGGCCGCGAGCAGCGGCTGGGGGTCGGTTCTCGGCGGAATCGCCGCGCGCTGGGAACCCGCCGGCCCGCGTCTCGTGCTCAACGTGGCCTCGCCCGCCGTCCGCGCTCTCGGCGGTGCGCTGCCCGACGACGTCGCCGCGCACGCGGTGCGGGCGCTGTCCGTGCTGGGGCGCCTGCACACCGGCCAGGCGCTCAGCGATGACGACCACCTGCTGCTCGGCGACAGCCTCAGCACCCTCATCACCGCAGCGACCAGCACCGACGTGGCAGGAGGAAGGCCGTGAACGAGTTCGACGAGTACCTCGCGCGGCTCAGCGAGGACGAGGTCGCCGAGCTGGAGCGGGTGAACGACAACTACCTCGCAGCGGCGGCGATGGAACCGGGCCCCGAGCAGGAGCGAATCCTCGACGCGCTGTACGCCGACGCAGCGCGGCTCGACTCCGCCCTGCACATGGTGTCGGCGCGGATGTTCCAGCTGTTCTCGGTGTTCGAGCGCGGCGCGCACGCCGAGGGGTTCCGGCTTTTCGTGCCCACGATGGAGCTGCTGAAGCAGCGCAGGCACGAGATCCCGGAGAACACGGCCGAGGCCATGTCGGCGATGGTGGTCCAACCGCTCTCGGCGATGCTCGACGATCCGGGGGTGCCGCGCGCGACCGTCGAAGGTTTCCTGAACCAGCTCGACCACGAGACCCGGCGATCCGGTCACGGCGCCCCCGAACTCGCCGTGGCCCGCGCGTACTGGCACGCGCACACCGGTGAGCGGGACGCCGCCGAGGACTGGATGGATCGGTGGCTGGCCGAGGGATCGGACTGGTGGGCACCGGATAAGGCCATGACGATCGGGTTGATGAGCGCCATCACGGGGGCATTCGACGCAGCGGAAGCGCTGCGCGAGCTCGACGTGCGCGTCCCCGGGATGGTGGGCGCACCGCACCGCATCATGACGATCGAGGTCGACCGCGCTGGCTACCTCGCGGTGTGCGGCAAGACCGACGACGCGTGGAAAGCGCTGACGGCGGCCATCGACGGGCAGGAGCTCGACGCGGTCGCCCGGCGGTGCGCGGTGTGGGCGATGGTGCGCGCGACCGACGGTGCGCCGATTCCGAGCGCGCGGGAGATCGTCGACGTCGCCGAGGAGAACCTCGACCTCACCACGCTGGACGCGATCGAGGATCTGGCCGCGGTGGCGCGCTTCCACCTGCTGCGCGGTGACGGCGCGCACGGCGAGCGGCGGCGTGCCGAGGCCCGCGAGCGGGCCCGCGCCTACGACGCCCGCAACGGAACCGGGCATCACAGCGCACTTCTCGAGCGACGCTGGTTCGCGGACGCCTGACCGGTGACGGTGCGGGGCGGGTTCGCCTGCCCGAGCACCGTGACAATGGTGGTTGGCAGTGGACAGTTTTAGCCATAATCACCCATGATCAATGTCCGAAATGTCCGGTCAATTATGGCTAAAACTGTCCGCTCGGAGGACGCCTCGGAGCCGGGCCTGGCCGCTGTGCCGCCGGGTCACTTCGTCGTGCGGGTGCTCTTGCGGCGGTTGGCGTTGAAGCGCGCCTTCTTCTGGCGGTTCCCGCACGTGTTCATGTCGCACCACTTGCGGCTGCGGCTCTGGCTGGTGTCGAAGAAGGCGGCTCGGCAGGTCGGCGAGGCGCACAGGGCGAGCCTCCCGGCCCGCTCGCCCGCGATGATCTCGACCGCGTCGGCGGCGATCACGCTGAGTGCGTCCTCGACGGACGAAGATCCCAGCTGCCAACGCCTTTCGCCCCCAGTTGTCAGGACGGCCGCAGCCCGTCCCTGAGCGCTGCTGTCGTTGATCACCTGGAGGGCGGGTGCGGGGAGAGGGCCTCCGGTCGCGGCCGCCGTCGCGGCGGCGTGGATCGCTTCCCGCAGCTCTCGGGCGCGGTCGAGCTGCGCGGCGGAGCAGGAGTTCGCGGCGAGGTCGTGCAGCGCCAGCCAGTCGAGGAGTCGCTGCGGGGTCGGGACGCGCTCCACCGGGTCACCGGAGCGCTCGGTCAGGGTCGCCGTGAAGCTGGTCGCCAGCTCGGTGCCGAGGCGGAAGTCGGGGAACTCAGCGGGCATGGAACCAGCTTAGCCGGTTGCTGGTCGCCGCGGCGGATGCTAGAACCGTCTTAGCCGGTTCTTCGATGGCCAGGAGGCTCTCATGTCCCGTCAGCCCAGCGATGTTCAGGTGTTCGAGGCCCGCGCGACCGATGCCGATCTCGACGATCTGCGCTCGCGGCTCGCCGCCGCGCGGTTACCGGAGGCCGAAACCGTCCGCGGCGAGGACCGGTGGGCGCAGGGCGTTCCGCTCGCCGACCTCGTCGACGTCATCGACCACTGGCGCACCGGGTACGACTGGCGGTCGTTCGAGCAGCGCCTCGATCGGATCGGACAGTTCCGCACGACGGTCGACGGCCTGGGAATCCACTTCCTGCACCGCCGGTCCCCGCGACCCGATGCCGTTCCACTGCTGGTGACTCACGGGTGGCCGGGCAGCGTCGCCGAGTTCGTCGACGTGATCGACGAACTGGCGGACCCGGACGACCCGGCTGCGCCGGCGTTCCACGTCGTGGCCCCGTCGCTGCCGGGCTTCGGCCACAGCGACAAGCCGACCACCACCGGGTGGGGGACCGAGAAGATCGCGGCCGCGTGGGTGGAGCTGATGGGCAGGCTCGGCCACGACCGGTTCCTGGCGCACGGCGGCGACTGGGGCGGCAACATCACGACCGTGCTCGGCGGCAGGTTCCCCGAGCACGTGCTCGGCATCCACTCGACCTTCGCGGCGGGCACGCCCGATTCGACGACGGACGGGCTGACCGCGACCGAGCGCAGGTGGGCGGAGGAGACCCACGACTTCTGGCACCGCCGCGCGGCCTACGCCAAGCAGCAGGCCACGCGGCCGCAGACCATCGGGTACTCGCTCGTCGACTCGCCGGTCGGGCTGCTGGCCTGGCTTCTCGACAAGTTCGCCGAGTGGTCGGACACCGAGGGCAGCCCGTTCGAGACGATCTCCAGGGACCGGGTCCTGGACGACGTCACGCTCTACTGGTTGACGCGGTCCGGCGCGTCGGCGGCCCGCATCTACTACGAGAGCCACAACTCGCTCGACCCCGACCTGCGGGTCGACGTCCCGGCGGCGATCACGATCTACCCCCGCGACACCGAGAAGTGCCCGCGTCCTTGGGCGGAGCAGCGGTACCGCCGGATCGTCCGGTGGAACGAACCGACGTCCGGGGGCCATTTCCCGTCGCTGGAGGTACCGGGGTACTTCGTCGACGACCTCCGCGACGGCCTCTCC
Source organism: Saccharopolyspora ipomoeae (assembly GCF_029952525.1). GTDB lineage: Bacteria > Actinomycetota > Actinomycetes > Mycobacteriales > Pseudonocardiaceae > Saccharopolyspora > Saccharopolyspora ipomoeae. Next base: position 712,949 of record NZ_JASAOF010000001.1, on the reverse strand, counting down.
GCCGTGCTGGCGGCCGGGTGATCGGGCCCGTTCAGCGGGTGGGGTGGACGACGAGGACCGGGGAGTGCGCGTGCTGGAGGAGGGCTTGGCTGGTCGAGCCGAGGAGCATGCCGAGGAAACCTCCTCGCCCTCGACTGCCGACCACGACGAGCTGGGCGCGAGCGCTCCAGTCCAGCAGCGCGTCCCGGGGCCTGCTGTTGGCGGTGTCGCGTTCGACCGGCACGTCGGGGTGCTGCTCCTGGAGGCCCGCGAGGCTCGCGGCCAGGACGAGCTCGGGCTCCTGCGGGTCCGGTTCGGTGCGACCGAGGCCGACCTCGCGGATCGAGGGCTCGTAGTCGCGGGAGGCGTGCACGGCCACGAGCGCCACCCGGCGCCACGAGGCCTCGGCGAAGGCGGCGGCGAGCGCGTCGGTGCTGTTCGCGCTGCCGTCCACTCCCACCACGACCGGGCCGTCCGGGGACTTCGGCGGGCGCACCACCGCCACCGGGCAGGCCGCGTGGGCGGCGACGGAGGCGGCCGTCGAGCCGAGCAGCATGCCCGTGAATCCGCCGCGCCCGGACGTGCCGAGCGCGAGCATCCGGGCGCTCTCCGCGAGGCGCAGCAGCAGCGGGATCGGCTGCTGCTGCACGAACTCGGTGGTCACCTCCAGGGCCGCGTCGGCCCCGGCCGCGCGCTTGGCGGCGATGCGCAGTCGGGTGCGGGCCAGTTCGTCGATCTCGCTGAACGCCTCGGGCGCCACCGCGGCGGCCGCGCCGTAGGGACCGCGGAAGTAGGGCTCGGTCGACGAGATCAGGTGCAGCGGCAGGCCGCGGGCCGAAGCCACCTTCGCCGCCCAGGTCACCGCGCTGAGCGCCTGATCGGACCCGTCGACACCCACGACGATCGCATTGCTCAGGTCAGACATCCTCGTTCCCCCTGGTCCGGGCTCTTGCGTACCCGGCGAAACGGACCGGCAAACTCCACTCGTTCCTCCGGGCCGACCAGCACCACCCCTCCCCGGACGCGCCGCACCACGCACGCGTACCCGCGGACGAGGGGGCCCGCCCTGACCCGGGCCGGGTCCGCTCCCACTTTCGGTCGGGTGGGCAACGCGGGGCGGGTCCCGGACGTCTTGTGGGCAGGCCCGCGTGAAGCCGGGCCGGGACTGGTGGTTCGAATCGATCTGGGGGGACTCATGATTCGCAAGGGGAAGGTGTTGCTCGGGGTCGTGGCGCTGGCGGGTGCCGGGGCTGCGGTCGCGGGGCCGGTGGCCTCCGCTCAGGGGGAGCCGCAGACCGTCTACGCCGACGTGGACGGTGACGGCACCGCCAACGCCGTGACGGTGCGGTTGCTGGACGAGTCGACGCAGTCGATCACGTTCGACCTGCCGCAGGGGCCGGTGGAGACGACCGCGCCCGCTCAGCTGCAGGCGCCGCAGCCGCCGCGGGTGACCGACGTGAACCGGGACGGTGCCGCCGAGGTCGCCGTGACCACGGTGACGGGGGCGAACACGCAGCACTTCCAGCTGTTCAAGTACGACCCGGCGATCGGCGTGGTGGCCGTCGACAGCGGCGGCGAACCGTTCACCTTCTACGAGGGCGGCGGGATCAGCGCCCGCTCCGGCTACCAGTGCGAGGAATCGGGCAAGGGGCCGATGCTGCGCATCGTCAGCGCGCAGTACGACTTCGAGTCCGAGACCTACGACGGAACCACGTCGTGGCTGATCCAGACCGGCAACTCGATCAGCGAGTGGACCAGGGCGCCGTTCTCGGACGTGCCCGCGGACGACCCGCTGCTCAACCTCGACCCGGGCACCTGCGCACCCTGACCGCGCACGCCTCCGTCCGGCCCGTTGACCCGCTCACGGGCCGGACGTCGACGTCTACCCGCGGCGGAAGCCTCCTTCGGTGTTGAGGACTTGGCCGACGACCCATTCGCCGTCGTCGGAGACCAGCCAGGCGATCAGGCGGGCCGGGTCGTCCGGGGTGCCGAATCGCTTGCCGGGGAAGCGTTCTCGCAGGGAGTCGAGGGTCGCGTCGTCGATGCCCATGCCCGGGCTGAGGAAACCGGTGTTGACCGGGCCCGGGTTGACGGTGTTCAGGACGATGCCCTGGTCGGCGAGCTCGTCGGCGACCGTCGGGGTGATGCCGGCCAGGGCGGCCTTGGCCGCGCCGTAGGCGACCTCGCCGGGCATGGGCCCCTGCTGCTGCCCGGAGGTCATCCAGATGACCCTGCCCCCGGGGCGAGCGGGTTCGTGCTGAGCGGCGAACGCCTTGGTGAGCAGCAGGACCGAGCGGGCGTCGGTCGCCCAGTGCCCGTCGAGCTCGTCGAGCGTGATGTCGGCCAGGGTGCCGTCGCCGCCGGAGCGGGCGTGGTTGCAGACCAGCACGTCGAGCGGCCCGGCCTCGCGGACGAGGGCTTCGGGTGCGCCGGGAGCCGCGAGGTCGCCCGGTAGATCGGTCAAGGTCGCGCCTCCGGTCAGGTGGGGGCGGATCGAGTCCAGCACCCGGTCGAGGTCGTCGGCGCCCCACGGCTGGTCGGTGTCGTGCGGGCGGTGGTGGTGGAGCACCAGGTCGGCGCCCATCGCGGCCAGCCGGCGCGCGACCGCGGCGCCGATCCCGTCGACCCTGCTGACCCCGGTGATCAGCGCGGTGCGTCCCCGCAGGCTCATCGTCGTCCTCCTTCGGTGCACGCCGCGGTCCCCTGTGGACCTCGGTGGTGCGATGATCGTTGCTCGTGGAGTGGAACCAGGTGCTCGGGCGTGTCGTCGAGGAGGTCGCGCCGCTGCGCGGCTCCGGGGTGGTCGCGGACTACATCCCCGCGCTGGCGCGGGTCGACCCCGCCCGCTTCGGCATCGCCGTCGCCGATCTCGAAGGGCGCGTGCGCGGGGCCGGTGACTGGGAGACGCCGTTCTCGATGCAGAGCATCTCGAAGGTGTTCACCCTCGCGCTCGTGCTGTCCCGCGGTGACGGGACGTTGTGGAACCGGGTCGGGCGGGAACCGTCGGGCAACGCGTTCAACTCTCTCATCCAGCTCGAACACGAACGGGGGATTCCGCGGAACCCGTTCATCAACGCCGGTGCGCTGACCGTCACCGACGAGCTGATCTCCCGGGTGGGCGATGCCGGTGAGGAGCTGCTGGCGTTCCTGCGCGCCGAGAGCGGCAACCCGGGCCTGCGCGTCGACGAGGAGGTGGCAGAGTCCGAGGTCGCGCACGGGGACCGCAACCTCGCGCTGACCCACTTCATGGCCTCCTACGGCAACGTGCGCAATCCGGTCCCCACCGTGCTCGACCAGTACGTGCGGCAGTGCTCGATCGGGATGAGCTGCCGCGATCTTGCCCTGGCCGGGCGGTTCCTCGCCGCGCACGGCGTCCGCCGGGACGGCTCCGAGCTGCTCACCCGAAGGCAGGCCAAGCGGATCAACGCGATCATGCTGACCTGCGGCACCTACGACGCCGCAGGCGAATTCGCCTACCGGGTCGGCATTCCCGGCAAGAGCGGGGTCGGTGGCGGGATCCTCGCGATCGTGCCGGGCCGATGCGCGATCGCCGTGTGGAGCCCGGGGCTCGACGCCCGGGGCAACTCCGTCGCCGGGGTCGCTGCGCTCGACCACTTCACCACCCTCACCGGGTGGTCCATCTTCTGACTCGCGATCTTCGAGTGGCGGCGCGGTCGAGTCCACATGAGAATGTCGCTCACCAGCGAAGCCGCAGAGGCTCAACCGATCTCGACGCGGACTCCGCCGGATGACGAGCGGGAGGGGTCATGGCCGCGACGCGCGCGAGCACGAGGTTCCGCATCCACAACTCCGACCTCATACGTCGCTGACCGCGCGCTGAACTCCAGGCGCTGACACGCGGTCCGGCGCCGCGACCTGCCGTTCTCGCCGCACTTCCGCGGCCCGTTCCCAGCACTCGTGGGCGAACGACCTCATCCGGTCGTTCGCCCACCCGGTCACGCTCAATTCTCGGGGGAGTCATGCGTGCGTTCAGGAGGTCGTGGGGGCGCGCTCTCGCGATGATCACCGCTGTCCTGGCCGTGCCGGCGATCGTCCCGTCGGCCGCTGCCGGTCCCGCTGTCGAGGACGCGCGGGACTTCGGCACACCGACCCGGTCGTCCGGCAAGACCTGCCCCTTCGTCGGTGAGCTGCCCGTGCGGCTCCCGGCGGTGACCGTGCCCGCGAGCACCGTGCCCGCGCTGCCGGAACCGTCGGTGCCCAGCACGATCCACGCCGAGCTGTGCATGAGCGAGGCCGCGCGGGCCCGCGCGGCGGCCGGTGGTGCGCCGCCCGCTGTGCTGCTGCTCGTGCACGGGCTCACCTACGGGACCTGGTACTGGGACCCGCCGTTCCAGCCCGGTAGGTACTCGACCGTCAACCGCCTGGTCGAGCACGGGTACGCGACGCTCAACATCGACCGGGTCGGCGCGGGTCGCAGCGGTCACCCGCTGAGCGCGCTCATCACCCCCGACGCGGCGGCGGAGACGGTCCACCAGCTCATCACCCGGCTCCGCGGCGGTGATGTCGGTGGAACGCGGTACCCCCGAGTCGGTCTCGTCGGTCACTCCTACGGCACGGCCGTGGTCTGGTTGGAGAGCGCGCTCCACAACGACGCCGATCTCGTCATCGGAACGGGCTACAGCAACAGGTTCCGGCTCGAACAGGGCGTGAACCTGCTGTCCACGATGCTGCCCGCAGCGCTGCACCCCGTGCTGCCGCCGGCGCCCTGGAAGGCCGATCCCGGCTATCTCGCCTCGCGCCAGGGAACCCGTCCGCAGCTGCCCTTCTTCCACGAGCCCGGCACGGATCCCGCGATGCTCGACGTCGATGACCGGTTGCAGAACCCCATGACCGCCACCGAGCCCCTCGCCCTGAGCCGCGAGTACGACGGAACGCACAAGGGGATCCGCATCCCGACGTTCCTCATCAACGGCCGGCACGACGACTTCGCCTGCGGCCCCGGCGGGTCCTCGTGCCGCACCACCGCCGACGTCCACGCCGCGCCCGAGGAGCTCGAACGCGCGGGCTCAGCGCTCGCCGACTACGAGGCCCCCGGTTTCCACCCGCACGCCTGCCTGCGCGCGGCCGTCATCCCCGACGCCGGTCACAACACCGCCCTGCACCGCAACTCCCACCAGACCTCGGACACCATCGCCCACTTCGCCGACCAAGCCCTCGGCACCACGGGCGCCAACGCCGCCCCCTACCGCGCCACGTGCACCGCCCGCCCCAGCACGGCCGCGGACACCCTGCCCGACCTCACCAGGCTCATCCCCGACCTCCTGCCCCCGTGACCCGTTCGTGGGTCCTCCCGTCGAAAACCCCGGTTCTCATCGCGCGAAAACCGGGGTTTTCGACACCGGGGGTTAGTTGAGGGCGTTGGAGAGGCGGTTGCCGAGGTCGGTGAGGAGGTTCGCGTCGCCCGGGACGTGGGGCTTCCAGGGGAGGGTGAGGGTGTCGTGGGACTTGTCGCGGTAACGGGGGATGACGTGGAGGTGGAAGTGGAAGACCGACTGCCAGGCGGCTGAGCCGCAGCAGTTGAGGAGGTTGACGCCGTCGGCTCCGAACTCCTCCGCCGCCACCTTCGCGATGCGCTGACCGGCGAGGGTGACGGCGGTGAGGTCGTCGGCGGGGATGTCGAACAGGTCCTGGCTGTGCCGCTTCGGGGTGACCAGCAGATGCCCGTCCGAGGCCGGGTGGATGTCCATGAACGCCAACGTCGTCTCGTCCTCGGCCACCTTCACGCTCGGCAGCTCACCGGCCACGATCCCGCAGAACACGCACGCATCACTCATGCGCCCGAGGCTATCGGTCCGATCCCGGGCCATCCCGGGGCTGCTCCCGCCGCGGGGCGGCACTTCGCCACCCGGCCCGTGATGTCGCGCTGGGGTCACGTCGTGCTGCCCGCGCTCCTGATCGGCATCGGCCTGACGATTCCCGGGCGGGATGTTCGGTCCGTGAACGCGGGCGAGGGCGGATTGCTCCCGTAATCCGGACCCCTGCTTACGGGAGCAATCCGTCACCGCATGGCGGGTCAGGGATTTTGCAGGGAACCGTCCACGTAGTCGTGGAGGTTCTTCCGGCCTTGGAGGACCCCTGCACGGGTCCAGGTGTCGTAGGTGGTTTGGAGCTGGTCGGCGAAGGCGCCGTCCACCGGGATTCGGCGGTAGGACGTTTGTTCCGCTCGGATCTGGGCGGCGATCTCGACGGGTTGGCGGGCGAAGCCGGAGTACCAGTCGTCGAACGCCGAGGGGTTCCGCTGGGCCCAGGTGTAGCTCCGGTCGACCCGGTCGGCGAAGTCGGCGACGGCCCGGCGCTTGGCGGGGTCGGTGAGGGACTTGTCGGTGGCGGACAGGACGCTGAGGCCGCTGTTGATGCCCGTGCCGTCGGTGAGGACCCTGGCGCCGAGCTCGCCCCGGGTTCGGGCCGCGTAGACGCCCCAGGTGGCCCAGGCGTCGATGCTGCCGGTGGAGAACGCGGAGCTGGCGTCCGTCGGCGACAGGTAGTTCAGCGTCGCGTCGGACTCGCTGAGCCCGGCCTGCTTGAGCGCGCCGAGGACCAGGTAGTGGGCGACGCTGCCTCGGGTGCTGGGCGAGATGCGCTTGCCCTTGAGGTCCGCGAGCGTGCGGATCGGGCTGTCCTTCGGGACCAGGACGTAGGTGCCCTTGCCGCCGTTGTTCCAGGCCGCGACCGCCTTGATCGGCGAGCCTCCGGCGATCGCGGCGACCGTCGGGGAGTCGGCGGCGGAGCCGATGTCGACGGCGTCGGCGCGCAGCGCCTCGTGCAGGTTGGCCGCGGCCGGGAAGCGGGCCCACTCGATCTCGTAGGGCAGGTCGTCGAGGAGTCCGGCAGCGCGCAGGCGGGACTCGGTTTCGCCGGTCTGGTCGCCGACCCTCAGCACCGGCTTGTCCGCACCCGAACCGCAGGCGGCGAGCGGGAGGACGGTGGCGAGCAGGGCGACGAGCACGGCGAGGCGTGCGGGGAGGGAGGACAACACCGGGTTCCTTTCCGGGTCAGCGTTTCGCGAGTTCCTGGCGGACCAGCGGCAGCAGGTCGCGGCCCCAGTCGACGACGTCCTCCAGCGGCTCGTAGCCGCGGATCAGCAGCGTCGTGACCCCGATGTCGACGTAGTCCAGCAGCGCCTCGGCGACCGTCTCCGGGCTGCCGACCAGGGCCGTCGAGTTCCCGGCCGCACCGGTGGCCCGGGCCGGGGCCGTCCACAGCGCGCGGTCGTGGACCTCGCCCCTGCCGGCCGCGTCGAGCAGCCGCTGCGAGCCCACCCCGCGCTCGGCGGCCGGGAACGCCAGCATCGCGCCCGACTCGCCGGACGTGCGCGAGGTGATCGTGTTGAGGATGCCGTGCGCGCGCTCCCACGCCTCGGCGTCGGTGCGGCCGATGATCGGCCGGAACGACACCGAGAAGCCCAGGTCGTCGGGGTTGCGGCCGTGCTCGGTGGCGGCCTTGCGGACCGCGGCGATCTGCTCGGCGGTCTCGGCCAGCGGCTCGCCCCACAGGGCGAAGACGTCGGCGTGCTTGCCGCCGACCCGGTAGGCGTCGGCCGACGAGCCGCCGAAGTAGATCGGCAGGGCGCCGTTGACCGGCTTGACTTCCGAGCGGGCGCCCGCGAGGCGGTAGAACTCGCCCTCGTGGTCGACCGGCTCGTCCGATGCCCAGACCCGGCGGACGACGTCGAGGTACTCGTCGGTGCGGCGGTAGCGGGCCGCCTTGTCCGCGTAGTCGCCGTCGCGCCGCTGCTCGGTGTCGCTGGCACCGCTGATGACGTGCACCGCCAGCCGCCCGCCGATCAGCTGGTCCACCGTCGCCAGCTTGCGGGCCGCCAAGCTCGGAGCGACGAAACCCGGGCGGTGCGCGAGCAGGAACCCGAGCCGCTCGGTGTGCGCGGCGGCGTAGCTCGCCACGGCGAAACCGTCGGCGTCCCACGAGTGGTAGCCGATCAGGACCCGGTCGAACCCGGCCTCCTCGTGGGCCTGGGCGAACCGGCGGAGGTAGTCGCGGTCGACGGCCGGCCCGGAAGGCGGGCGGATCTCCGAGGTGTCGGCGGTGCGGATCATCCCCACGAACTCGACGGCCATCCGATGCTCCGATCTTGCTTCCCACATTGCGAAAAGAACGTTCCACAAGCTAGGGACGTGGCAGGCTGTGGGGCAAGCCCGACCACTATGTAGGAACAGCTAGGAGAGCTCCTTGGCAGGCAACGACGAACGGCGCGACGGAACCGCGGACTGGCACCAGAAGCTCGAGCACATCCGGGGCGGGACGCTGAGCTCCGACACCAACCAGACCTCCGGGATGCGCCGGTTCGAGGCCATCTCCGGCACGACCGTCGGCTCCGAGAAGCTGTGGATGGGACGCACCCACGTCGGCCCGGCCACCAACTCCGGCGACCACCACCACGGGGAGGCCGAGACCGCCATCTACGTCGTGTCCGGGCACCCGGTGTTCGTCTTCGCCGAAGGCGAGGAGGAGGTCCGCATCGAGACCGAGCCCGGCGACTACATCTTCGTCCCGCCCTACGTCCCGCACCGCGAGGAGAACCCCGACCCCGCCGAGGAGGCCGTCGTGGTCATCGCCCGCAGCACGCAGGAGGGCATCGTGGTGAACCTGCCGAGCCTGTGGGCCGAGGTCGACCGGGGGTGATCGCCCCCACGCGTATCCGGCGGCGGGAGCGCGCGTTGAACCCGATGACGCGCCTCGTCGTCGGGCGGGCGCGGTCGTCGGGTGGGGGATAGCCCTACCGCGATCTGCGGGGCAGCCTCCCTCGAAAGTGCGGGACAGCACCGGGGAACGGAGGGACAGACCCGACGACTCCCCACGCGAAACGCGAAAGCATTCCTCTTAAGACACGGCCGGGTAGGGCTTCCCGGATCACCCGTCGAGAGAGGAACAGCGCAATGGACACCAAGAACGCCATTCGGCCCGTCGCCACCGACATGGACGGTGTCATTCGCGAGCACGGAGCCGCGCTGCTCTCCTACGCCACCCGGCTCACCGGTGACCGCTACCTGGCCGAGGACATCGTGCAGGAGACCTGGCTGCGGGCCTGGCGGCACGCCGACCGGCTGTCCAACGGCAACGGGTCCGTGCGCGGCTGGCTGCTGCGGGTCGCCCACAACGTGGCCGTCGACCAGCACCGCAGCCGCAAGGCCCGGCCCACCGAGGTCGCCTTCGAGGGCGAGGACCTGGCCAACAAGGCCGTGCAGTCCGCGCCGAGCGACGAGGTGGAGAGCCGGATGGTCGTCGACGAACTCCTCGACCACCTGTCCCCGGCCCACCGCAGCGCCGTCGTCGAGGTCTACGTCACCGACCGCACCACGGCCTCCGCCGCGACCCACCTCGGCGTCCCGGTCGGCACCGTGAAGAGCCGCCTGCACCACGCCATCCGATCGCTCCGCACCCGCTTCGCCACCCCGATGGCGGCCTAGGCGCTGGTGGGGCGTGCGGCGGAGCCGCGCCCTCTTCCGCCAGTCCTCAGCTCAAGGCGTTGCAGGGGGTCGCGTCGTGGACTTCGGCCTCGACCCGGACGTTGGCGAAGGTGATGTCCATCCTGCGCTGGGACCAGACCAGGAACGGGGTGTTGACGCGCTTCGGGTCCAGGCCGCCGTCGACGAAGCAGGCCAGCGGGATCTTGACCGTGGCGCGCTGCTCCGGCGGCATGTTCGCGAACAGGTGGCTCGCGGGAACCTCGGAGCGGCAGGGGTATTCGCAGTGCATGCCGATCTTGGTGGTGTCCCCGACCGGCGGCGCGTGCACGACGGCGTCGAAGACCAGCGCCCCGTCGTTGGCGGAGTAGGGCGTGAGGTCGAGCGGGCCGCGGGGGCTGTTGGTCTGCAGGTAGACCTGGGCCGGTTTGTCGTCCAGCCAGGACACCCGGAGTCCCTTGTTGACCGGGTCGTCGACCGCCTTGATGGCCGTTCCCTGCTCGGTGCCCTCGTCGAAGATGTAGGAACCGCCCCAGTTCGCGTCCGAACCGAGATAACCGGCGAAGGGCTCCAGCGTCTTGCCGTCGAAGACCTTCAGCGGACCGCCCGGAGCGGCGGGCTTCTGGGCGACCGCGCCCGGCGACGTCGTCCCGGGCCCGCCCTGGCCGGTGGCGTAGATCGTGGCGGCGATGCCGACGACCAGCGCGGCCGCCGTCGCCAGCGCGGGAACCAGCCAAGGTCTGCGCTTGCGCTGCGAAGTGCTCGGAACCTCTTGAGCCGCAACGGGTTCGGCGCTCGCCTCCGGGGCGGGGGCCGGGCGCGGCTGGGTCGCGGTGCGGGCGGCGCCCAGCGCCACGGTGAACTTCGGGTGCAGCGTGACCCGGACCGGCTTGTTGAACTCCTCCGAGAGCATCTGCGCCACCAGCGGAACCCGCGACGAACCCCCGGCCAGCAGCACCGCCGAGAGGTCCTCCGCGCGCAGCCCGGCCGACGCGGTGGTGCGGTGCAGGGCCTCGGTGGTCAGCTGCACCGACGGCCGGATCATCTCGTTGAACTCCAGCCGCGTGACCGTCACGCCGCGCGGCCCCGACGGCAGCGGGATCGTCAGGTGCACGTCCGGCTCGGTGGACAGCTCCTCCTTGGCGCGCACGCACATCGCCTGGATGGTGCCCAGCGCGGAGGCCGCGCGCGGATCGCTGGTGTCCAACCGCCCGATCGCGCCGCCCAGCTTCTGGTCGATGTGGGCCAGCAGCGCCTCGTCGAAGTCGATGCCGCCGAGGTGCTCGATTCCCTCCGGCGTGCCCAGGATCTCCATCCTGCCACCGCGCATCCGCAGGATCGTGGTGTCGAACGTGCCGCCGCCGAGGTCGTAGACGGCCACGACCTCGCCGTCCTCCAGCCTGCGCTCGGTGGAGTAGTGGGTCGCGGCCGCCTCCGGCTCGGTGATGAGCCGGAAGTCCTCCACACCGGCCAATCTCGGCACCTCGGTGAAGTGCTCCTGCCGGTACGGGCCCCAGATCGCCGGGTAGGTCAGCGCGACCGAATCGGGTGCAGCGCCCATCTCGGCGGTGACGGCGTCCAGGACGGAGCGCAGCTGCGCGGCCATCAGCGCGGCGGGGGAGTAGGCGGACCCGCCGAGCACCAGCGGCGTGGGATCGCCGAGCCTGCGCTTGAAGTTCCGCGCCACCTGGGAAGCATCGGACACCGAGTCCAGAGCGGACTTCCCGGTCAGCAGCGTCCCGTCCGGGGCCGGGTGCGCTACGGACGGGATGACCACCTCCGGCGACAACGACACCATGCGGGTCCCGCCCGGGCCGCTGACCGCAGCCGAGGTGAACGAAGTCCCGAGGTCGATGCCAACGCCGTAACGCACCTTGTGTGCTCCCTTCGCGTCAGCAAAAGATAATCACAACTCCAGTCTCGTCAAGACTAGGCGAGTCGCGCCAGGGGAGGGATAGCCCTACCTCCGCAACGGGCTGGCACCCTTTTGCCACGCGTCCGCGTGCGCGAGGCTGGGACGATGGTCGGGAGTGCGGGCAGGTACGACGTGGGCGGCAGGCGGCTGCTGCCCGGATGGCTGCGCGTGCCCGGCCGCGGTGCCGCCGAGCACCGCTTCGAGCTCGAACGCGCGCTCAACGACGGCCCCGCGGCGGGTCTCTCGGCGCTGGCGGTCGAGCTCGACCTGTTCTCGGCGATGGTGGGTGACCTGCGGCTCACCTCCCGCGTGGAGGTGCTGCGCGAGCGGGTCTACGTGCTCATCGAGAACCTGCGCCAGCTCGGCGGAGCCCTCCACCCGCCGGTGCTCACCGAGGGCCTGGAACCGGCCTGCGTGTCGGTGGCCGAGCGCTACGACCTGCGGATCAAGCTCGACCTGCCGGAGCACGACCTGGACGCGCAGGCCCGGATGCGGACCGGTCTCCTGGTCGCCGATCACCTGCGTACGCTGGAGCCCGGTACGACCGTGCGGGTACGAGTGCGAGGCAGGAGGGTCGTGCGGGTGCGCATCACCGAGCAACGACCGGGTTCGTCGGTCCGGCGGAACTTGCGGGCGGTGCTGCTGTGCGGGTAGCCATCGCCGAGGACGGCGCGCTGTTCCGGGAAGGACTGGTCCTGCTGCTGCAGGCGGCCGGCCACGAGGTCGTCGGCTGCGTCGGCGACGGCGACTCGCTGCTGGGGATCGTGGCGACCGAGCAGGTGGACGTCGCGGTGCTCGACATCCGCATGCCGCCGGAACCCGACGGCGGGCTGACCACCGCCGAGAAGATCCGGGCCCGGAGCCCCGAGACCGGCCTGCTGCTGCTGTCGCACTACGCCGAGACGCACTACCTGATGCGGGTCCTGGAGATCGGCGCCGAGCGCATCGGCTACCGGCTCAAGGAGCGCGTCGCGGGCGTGCAGGTGCTCGCCGACACCCTGGACCGGATCGCCGCCGGAGAGATCGTCATCGAGCCGACGCTGGCGAAACGCCTGGTCGAGGCGCCGTCCAAGCGCGCCGACAGCCCGATCTCGACGTTGACCGAGCGGGAGCTGGACGTGCTGCGGCTGATGGCCGAGGGGCACGCCAACAACGCGATCGCCAAGGAGCTGTTCGTGTCCCCGAAGGTCGTGGAGAAGCACACCGCGTCGATCTTCACCAAGCTCGGCCTGCCCCGCGACCAGGCGATGCACCACCGCAGGGTCCTCGCCGTGCTCGCCTACTTGAGGTCGAGCCGGATCGAGAGCTAGGCCGCATGCGCAAGAACCGGCGTCCGCACGAGCTCGTCACGTCCGTCCCGCAGGACCGCTTGGCCGACGAGCTGGTGGGCCAGTTGGCCCGCACCGTGGGCGGCCAGGCGGCCTACTGCGTTCCCGCCGCCGACCGGCCGGAGGGCTTCGAGGTCGTCGCCGCCTCGTCGCATTCGATCCACACTGGACTGGATCGCGATTCGTTCCGGGAACCCGTGCGCGGCGGGGGAGTTCTGCTGGTCGCCGGGGCGCGGCGCTGGGGCGCCAAGGAGCAGGCCGCGGTGCGCGAGACCGCGGGCTGGCTCGCCGTGACCTCCGACGTGGACCGGCTGCGGGCCGACCACGACGACGCCGACGAGCGGTTCCGCGCGCTGCGCGCCGAGGTCACGGCCGCGCGCGAGCGGCTCGCGCACGTGCGCGACCTGGAGCGGCGCAGGCTCGTCCGCTCGATCACCACCTCGACGTTGCGCGATCTCGACGACTTGCGCCGCAGGTTGCGGGGTTTCGGCGAGCAGCTCGCCGAAGGCGGTGAGATGGCGCGGATCGCCGAGATCGGGGTCGCGGTGGACGAGATGCTCGACACGTTCCGGACCGTCGTGCGCGGCGTGTACCCCGCGATGCTGCCGGACAAGGGCCCGCAGGCCGCGCTGGAGGAGCTGGCGGCGACGCTCCCGCACCCGGTTCGCTTCACCGGCGACCTGGGCAGGCGCGTGGGCTGGCAGATCGAGTCCGGTTTCTACCACGCGGTCGCGGCGGTGCTGAACCTGCTGGCAGGCGACGGCATCCACCGCGACGACCCGGCCGTGGCGGTGGAGTTCGGTCGCGAGGAGGAGCTGCGCGCCCGGCTGCGCACCGACGTCGGCGTCCTGTCGGCGGCGGACCTGCGGGCCGCGCTGCACCAGGACGCCGAGCGGATCGCGGTGCTGGGCGGGGCGCTGGAGTGCGCGGTGACCGACGGTGCCGCGGTGGTGTCGGTGCGGCTGGCGGACCGGACGAGCTCGGCGATCACCTCCCAGGGCGAGGGCAGCGCCCTGTTCCAGCGGGTCACCGACCTGGTCAAACAAGGGCAGGAGGCCGCTGGTGCCGGACCGGCCCGCGCCCGCTGGGACGCCATCGCGGCGCGGCTGGTGCAGCCGCCGCGGCTGGCCGTGGTCGCCGACGCCGGCGGCGCCGACCCATCCGAGCTCGACAGCGCCTCGCTGCTCGGCGTGACCGTGGTGTTCGCCGAGGGACCGGCCGACCGCGAGCTGGCCGAGGAGCTGCTGGCCGACGACGGCCCGCGCGGCTCGGTCGACGCGGTGCTGTGCCGGGTCCCGCCCGCGCCGGAGTTCCGGGCGGCGCTGCGCCGGGCCGCGCAGCGGGTGGAGCTCTCGGAGTCGTCGTGCGTGGACGACGTCGCGCGCAGGCTGGTCACCTGGGCCCCGGTGCTCGCCGCGCGGCGGGCGATCACCTCCGCTCGCGCGCTGCTGCCGGGGCTGCCCGCCGATCACCCGCTGCGCTGGTCGGTGGACCGGATCGCCGCCGAGGCGCACGAGATCACCGAGCTCGACCTGCTCGACGAGCTGCTGAGCGGGGAGACGCGCCTGTTGCGCGGGGTCGCCGACGACGCCGCGCGACTGCTCGGCGCCGAGGGCACCGACCCGCGCTCGCGGCTGGGCCTGGAACCGGAGGCCAACGACGAGCAGGTGTCGGTGGCCGCGCAGCGGGCCGCGAACCGCTGGCGGGCGCACGCGGTCCGCCCGATCACCGGCGGCCGCGACGCCTCGGTCTGCGACGTCCTGATCCGAACCGCCGAGGGACTGCTCAGCGGGGAACGCAACCGGTGATCGTGGTGCCCTGACCGGGGCTTGATCGGATGTCGATCGTGCCGCCGACGGTGGCCATGCGGGCTGAGAGGTTCGGCAGGCGGGCGTGGGTCGCGGCGAATCCGGGGCCGTCGTCGGAGACGCCGAACTCCAGGCCGCGGGCGGTGTCGCGGACGACGACCGCGATTGCCGCGCCGGGGGCGTGCTTGTGGGCGTTGTTCACCGCTTCCAGGCACGCGAAGTACACAGTGGACTCGACCAGCGGCGGGTAGCGGCGGCGAAAACCCGTGGTGTCCAGGGTGACGTCGCTGTGCGCGGCGAGCTCGGCGGCCAGCGCGCCCGCGAGGCCCTCGGTGGACAGCGGGATCGGCAGGATGCCGGCGGCGGTGTCGGTGAGCGCCTTCTCGGCGGCGTCCAGTTTGGACTCCAGCTGGGCGAGCCGTTCCTCGGTGGCTCCGGTGTGCTCGACCAGCGCCATCGACATCTTCAGCGCGACCAGGTGGTGCTGCGCGCCGTCGTGCAGGTCGCGCTCCAGGCTCCGCCGCTCCTGCTCCATCTCGACGGTGGTGCGCCATCGGTCGTCGACGAGTTCGCGGGCGGCGGCGTCGCCGTCGCGGCGCAGCCGGTCGGTCTCGGCGGCCAGCCGCATCGCCAGCAGCGGCGGTCCGAGCGCGGCGGCCAGGGCGTCGACGGGTCCGGCCGATTCCGGGGCGACGGAGAGCAGCGCCTGCTCCTCGCCGTCGCAGGAGACGGGCTGGGTGTGCCACCGCTCGGCGCCGTTGCCCCACTGGTGGCGTCGGCCGGCGATGGTGAACGCGCAGCCGGTCGCGCCGAGCGCGGTGCCGATGACCTGCGCCAGGGACAGCGCGTCGGGCGCGCGATCGAGGCCCGCGAGGTGGTCGGTGACCGCCTCGACGGCTCGCTTCTCCTGAGCACGCATCCCCTGAACGGTAGCCGCCCTGGCGCGGCCGGTGGGTCGCGGCTGCTCAGAAGTGGTGCGCAATATCCGCGCTGAATTTTGTCGAAAGGATTGTGAACAATCCTGTCCATCGTTTAGGTTCGCTGGCACACCGACCTGAGTGAGGAGCACCGATGCCCGTCGACGCCGGTTCGCAGACCGCGATCCCGTGCCTGCTCATGAGAGGGGGCACCTCGCGAGGGCCGTTCTTCGACGAGCGCGCCCTGCCCGCCGACGACGCCGCCCGCGACGCCGTCCTGCTGGCCGCGCTCGGCTCGCCCGACGAGCGCCAGATCGACGGCATCGGCGGCGCCCACCCGCTGACCAGCAAGGTCGGCATCGTCGCCCCCGGCACCCGGCCCGGAGTCGACGTCGAGTGGACCTTCGGGCAGATCCAGCCCGGCGGCGAGACCGTCGACGTCACCGCCAACTGCGGCAACATGCTCGCCGCGGTGCTGCCCTTCGCCCTCGAAACCGGCATCGTCGAGCCCGCCGGCGAGACCACCACCGCCCGCGTGCTCACCCGCAACACCGGCATGATCGCCGAGATCACGGTCCGCACCCCCGCGGGAGCCGACGGCACCCGGCACGTCGACTACGCAGGTCAGGCCCGCATCGACGGGGTTCCCGGCACCGCGGCGCCGATCGAGATCGGCTTCCTCGACACCGCCGGGTCGGTCGCCGGATCGCTGCTGCCCACCGGTCGGGTCCGCGACACCGTCGAGGTCGACGGGCTCGGGGCCGTCGAGGTGACGCTCATCGACAACGGCCAGCCGCTGGTGATCGTCGCCGCCGAGCGGCTCGGCGCCACCGGTTACGAGACGCCCGCCGAGATCGACGCAGACGAGGAGCTCAAGGCCCGCGTCGAGGCGCTGCGCCTGGTGTGCGGGCACGCGATGGGGCTCGGCGACGTCGGCGACAGGAACTACCCGAAGATGACGCTGGTGGCCCCGCCCGCGCGCGGCGGCAGCATCAGCACCCGCAGCCTCATCCCCCGCGTCGCGCACCAGTCCATCGGCGTGCTGGCCGCCGTCACCGCCGCCACCGCCTGCGTGCTGGAGGGCAGCGTCGCCCACGACGTCGCCCGCGGCATCACCGGGACCGAGCCCACCGTGTCCGTCGAGCACCCGACCGGCGAGTTCAGCGTGACCCTCGGGCTCGACCCCGACGACCCGCAGCGGGTCGTGCGCTCGGCGCTGCTGCGCACCGCGCGGCTGCTGATGGCCGGAGACGTCTTCGTTCCGGAGGGGGCGAAGTCCTCATGAGAACTTCGCCCCCACCGGAACGGCGGAACCCGGGAAGAGGATCGATCCCCGGAGTGTCGCCGAAGGCCGAGGAACCGATGGAAATCGGGAAACATCAGTGGTTTTCGAAGTTCGAGAAGGAGCGCTTCGCGTGATCATCGACGTGCACGGTCACTACACCACCGCGCCCGAGCCGCTCGGTCGCTGGCGCGACGCGCAGGTCGCCGGGCTCGACGACCCGGCGCGGCGGCCGGACCCGGCCGGGCCGGTCATCAGCGACGACGAGATCCGCGAGTCGCTGGAGACCCAGCAGCTCAAGCAGATGGACGAGCGCGGCATCGACGTCACCGTGTTCTCGCCGCGCGCCTCGTTCATGGCCCACCACATCGGCGACTACGAGACCTCCTCGACGTGGGCCCGGATCTGCAACGACCTGTGCCACCGGGTCGCCGAGCTCTACCCGCGCCGCTTCGCCTTCGGCGCGATGCTGCCGCAATCGCCCGGCGTCGACCCGGCCACCGTGCTCGGGGAGATCGAGCGGGTCGCCGAGCTCGGGGCGGTCGCGGTCAACATCAACCCCGACCCCTCCGGCGGGCACTGGACGTCGCCGCCGCTGACCGACCGACACTGGTACCCGGTGTGGGAGAAGCTCGTCGAGCTCGACCTGCCCGCGATGGTGCACGTCTCGACCAGCTGCAACCCGGCCTTCCACACCACCGGCGCGCACTACCTCAACGCCGACACCACCGCGTTCATGCAGCTGCTGCAGGGGGACCTGTTCGCCGACTTCCCCGAGCTGCGGCTGGTCATCCCGCACGGCGGCGGCGCGGTTCCCTACCACTGGGGGCGTTTTCGCGGGCTCGCGCAGGCGCTGGGCAAGCCCGAACCCGAGGAAGCGCTGCTGGGCAACGTCTTCTTCGACACCTGCGTCTACCACCAGCCCGGCATCGACCTGCTGCTCGACGTCGTTCCGCACTCGTCGGTGCTGTTCGCCTCGGAGATGATCGGCGCCGTGCGCGGCGTCGACCCGCGCACCGGCCACCACTTCGACGACACCCGCCGCTACGTCGAGAACGCCGGGCTGTCCGCCGCCGACCTCGCCGCCGTCGAGGAGGGGAACGCCCGCCGCGCCTACCCCCGCCTGGACGCGCTGCTCACCGCCCAGGGTCGCTGAAACTCATCACCGCTGAAGGGAATTCGCAGTGCAGGAAATCGGAGTCGTCCACACCGCCGTGCAGCGCGCCGACCGCGAGGCCGTCGAGGCCCTGTCGCGCTTCGGCGTGGCCACGGTGCACGAGGCGATGGGCCGGATCGGCCTGATGCGCCCCCACATCCGGCCCGTCTACCAGGGCGCGAAGGTCTGCGGCACCGCCGTCACCGTCCTGCTGCAGCCGGGCGACAACTGGATGCTGCACGTCGCCGCCGAGCAGGTGCGCGACGGCGACGTGGTCGTCGCCGGGTGCACCACCGAATCCTCCGACGGGTTCTTCGGCGAGCTGCTGGCCACCTCGCTGCGGGCCCGGGGCGCGCGCGGGCTGATCATCGACGGCGGGTGCCGCGACGTCGACGACCTGCGCGAGATGGACTTCCCGGTGTTCTCCCGCGCGATCAGCGCCAAGGGCACCGTCAAGGCCACCCTCGGCTCGGTGAACGTGCCGGTCGTGGTCGCCAACGCGCAGGTCAACCCGGGTGATGTCATCGTGGCCGACAGCGACGGCGTGGTCGTGGTGCCCGCCGCGAAGGCCGCCGAGGTCGCCGAGGCCGCCGCCGAGCGCGAGGCGAACGAGGCCGGCAAGCGGGAGAAGTTCCAGGCGGGCGAGCTCGGCCTGGACCTCTACGGGATGCGCCCCAAGCTGGCCGAGGCGGGACTGACCTATGTCGACTGACGTGACCCCGGGCTGGCTGCCCTTCCACCCGAACCCGAGCGCGCCCGCCTTCACCGCGCCCGCCGGAGCCGTCGACGCGCACTGCCACGTCTTCGGCCCGGCCGCGCGGTTCCCGTTCGCGCCCGAGCGCAAGTACACGCCGGTCGACGCGGGCAAGGAGCAGCTGTTCGCGCTGCGCGACCACCTCGGCCTGTCCCGCAACGTCATCGTGCAGGCCACCTGCCACGGCAGCGACAACAGCGCCCTGGTCGACGCCCTGGAATCCTCCGGCGGCCGGGCGCGCGGAGTGGCCACGGTGGACGCCGACGTCAGCGAGCAGGAATTGGAACGCCTGCACGCGGCCGGGGTCCGGGGCGTGCGGTTCAACTTCGTCAAGCGGCTCGTCGACGCCGCGCCCACCGAGGCGCTGCAGACCATCGCCGCCAGGATCGCCTCGCTGGGCTGGCACGTCGTCCTCTACTTCGAGGCCCCCGACCTGCCCGAGCTGCGGGCCTTCTTCGCCTCGCTGCCGGTGACGCTGGTGATCGACCACATGGGCCGCCCCGACGTCGGCCGGGACCTGGACGACCCCGAGTTCGCCGGATTCCTCGACTTCGTCGCCGACACCGGCGCCTGGGTCAAGGTCTCCTGCCCCGAGCGCCTCACCCGGACCGGGCCACCCGCGCTCGACGGCGAGCAGCACGCCTACACCGACGTCGTGCCCTTCGCCCGCCGCGTCGTGGAGACCTTCACCGACCGCGTGCTGTGGGGCACCGACTGGCCGCACCCCAACCTCACCGACCACATGCCCGACGACGGGCTGCTGCTGGACCACGTCCGGCACATCGCCGTCACCGCCGAGCAGCAACGGGCGCTGCTCGTGGACAACCCGATGCGCCTGTACTGGCCCGACGAGGCCTGAGCGACGCCCCCTTCCCCCAGGAGACCGCAGTGCCGCACTCCGCTACGAACTCGGCCAACCGGCTCGACCGGTTGCCGATCTCGAAGTTCCACAAGACCACGATCGCCGCGCTGGCGTTCGCCTACTTCTTCGAGTTCGCCGACATCAACACCTTCGCCATCACCGCGCCCAAGGTGCGCGTGCTGTGGGGGTCCGACGTCAGCCACATCGCCTACGTGACCTCGCTGTCGTTCGTGGGCATGTTCCTCGGCTCGGTGGTGGCCGGCGGCCTCGCCGACCGGCTCGGCCGCAAGCGCACCCTGACGCTGACGACCGTGTGGTTCTCGGTGTGGTCGCTGGCCACCGTGTTCGCCTGGGACATGCTGTCGATGGGCGTGTTCCGCGTGCTGACCAGCGCGGGCCTGTCGGCGATGACCGTGGTGGCGGTGGTCTACCTCAACGAGGTGTTCCCGCGCGCGCAGCGCGGCAAGTACCAGGCCTACGTGATCATGATCGGGATCTGCGGCACGCCCGCCACCAACCTCATCGCGTCCCTGGTGGTGCCGCTCGGCGAGCAGACCTGGCGCCTGGTGTACCTGTGGGGCGCGCTGGGCGTGCTGTTCCTGCTGTTCCTGCGCGGGCTCGCCGAATCGCCGCAGTGGCTGGAGGCCCGTGGCCGCCACGACGAGGCCGAGACCGTGCTGCGAGACCTGGAGGCCCGGGCCACCGCCGAGCACGGTGAGCTGCCCGCCGCCGCGGAACCGGTCGCGGCGGAACCGGCCGCCAAGCCGAGCCTGGGGATGCTCAAGGACAAGCGGTTCCTGTTCCCGACGATCCTGCTGTCGGTCCTGTGGATCACGCAGACCATCGGCTTCTTCGGGTTCTCCTCGTGGGCGCCGACGCTGCTGGCCGCCGAGGGCGTCAGCGTCGAGGACTCCATCTTCTTCGTCGCTCTGACCACCGTCGGCGCGCCGCTCGGGTCGTTCCTGGCCGCGCAGGTCACCGACCGCTTCGAGCGCAAGTGGTGCCTGGTGGTGTTCGGCCTGATCATCGCCGGTTCCGGACTGCTGTACGGGCTGACGTTCGTGCCGGTGATGGTCGTCGTGTTCGGCTTCATGGTGAACCTGTTCGAGCGCGGCTACACGGCCCTGGCCTACGCCTACTCGCCGGAGCTGTTCGACACCCGCGGTCGCTCGCTGGGCACCTCCATCTCCTACGGCATCGGCCGGTTGTCCAACGCCGCCGGACCGCTCATCATCGCCGCCCTCTACAGCGGTTTCGGCTACATGACGGTCTTCTACTTCATCGCGGGCACCTGGATCGTCGGCGCCCTCGCCCTCGCGATCTTCGGCCCCGCCACCCGCAAGCTCCGGCTGCAGACCCCCGAACCCGTGTGAGGAGATCCCATGACAGTTCCGGAGAACCTCTCCAGCCTCAAGCGCATGGTCGCCGACGCACCCACGCGCCCGCCGCTCGGCGACGTCGCCCACCTCGGCCACGCGCAGCTGTTCACGCCGTGCCCGCAGGACACCGTCGCGTTCTTCACCGACTTCCTCGGCCTCAGCGTCGTCGAGCGCGACGGCGAGCACACCTACCTGCGGACCTGGGACGACTACGAGCACCACAGCCTGATCGTCACCGGCCGCGAGAAGGCCGGTATCGGCCGCACCGCGCTGCGCTGCTCCTCGCCCGAAGCGCTCGAACGCCGCAAGGCCGCCGTGGAGGCCACCGGCGCGAGCGGGCGGTGGGTGCGTGACGAACCGGGTGTCGGGCCGCTGTGGGTCACCGCCGACCCGGACGGCCACGAGATCGCGCTCTACTACGAAACCGACTGGTACGAAGCACCTTCCGCGCCCGCGTTGAAGAACCAGCCGGAGGCCAAGCCCGGGCGCGGCGTCGGTGTCCGGCGGCTCGACCACATCAACTACCTGGCCGCCGACGTCGAGGAGTCCAGCGGGTTCCTCATCGACGCGCTCGGGGCCCGGCCCACCGAGCAGATCCGGCTCGACTCCGGCCGGATCGCGGGTCGCTGGCAGACCTTCACGCAGAAGTCCTACGACCTCGTCCACACCGAGGACTGGACCGGGTCGAGCGGCCGCCTGCACCACCTGGCCTTCGCCACCGACAGCCGCGAGGACGTGCTGCGCGCCGCCGACCTGGCCGTCGACACCGGGGTGTTCATCGAGACCGGGCCGCACAAGCACGCCATCCAGCAGACCTTCTTCCTGTACGTCTACGAGCCCGGCGGCAACCGCGTCGAGCTGTGCAACCCGCTGACCCGGCTGGTGCTGGCGCCCGACTGGCCGCTGGTCACCTGGACCGAGGCCGAGCGCAAGAAGGGCCAGGCCTGGGGCCTGCAGACCATCGAGTCCTTCCACACCCACGGAACCCCCACCGTCGACTAGGAGCCACCATGTCGCAGGCCCCGTCATCACCGGAGCTGACGGCGTCCCCGGTCGCGGCACGACGGCGCGTGGTCGTCGTCGCCGTGTGCTGGGCGCTGGTGCTGCTCGACGGAATCGACACGTTCATCTACGGATCCGTGCTGCCCGACATGATCGACGGAGGTCACCTCGGCCTCACCGACGCTCTGGCGGGCAACATCGGCAGCTACACCACCTTCGGCATGCTGGTGGGCACGATCCTGTCCGGCACCGTCACGCGCTGGGTCGGTCGTCGCCCGACCGTGTTCGCCTCGGTCGGGCTGTTCACGGTCGCCACCATCGGATGCGGAATCGCGCCCAGCGCAGCGGTTTTCGGTCTGTTCCGGTTGTTGTGCGGGTTCGGTCTGGGCGCGCTGCTGCCGATCGCCATCGCCTACGGCATGGAGTTCACCACCGGGGCGCGCAAGGCCCTGGCCACCGGCGTCATCATGACCGCGCACCAGGCCGGCGGCGCCATCGCACCGCTGATCGCGCTCGGCCTGGTCGAATCCGCCGGGTGGCGGTGGGTCTTCCTCGTCAGCGCCGTTCCGGCTCTGGTCCTGCTGCCGGTGGCGTTCCGGATGCTGCCCGAGTCCCCGGCGATCCTGGCCGGTCGGGGGCACGGCGAGGCCGCGGCCTCGGTGGCCGCGGACCACGGGCTCGACGTCGTCCGCGCGCCGGAGCGCACCGACAGGTGGGAGAGCCTCAAGGCGCTGTTCCGCGGGAGGCAGTGGCCGACGACCCTGCTGTTCTGGCTCACCTCGTTCGCCGGGTTGATGCTGGTGTACGGGGTGGGGCAGTGGCTGCCGAAGATCATGGGCGAGCTCGGCTACGAGACCGGGGATTCGCTGCTGTTCTCCACGGCGCTCAACGTCGGTGGCATCGTCGGGATGCTCGTCGCCGGACGCCTCGCCGATGCCGTCGGAGCCCGCCGCATCGTGGTGATCTGGTTCGCGCTGACCTCGGTCTTCGTCTACCTGCTGGGCGTCCACCTCCCGGTCGCGGCCCTGTACGTCGTGGTGTTCTTCGCCGGGCTGCTGCTGTTCAGCGGCCAGACGATGGTCTACGCGACGGTCGGCGCCCATCACGATCCCGCCGACCGCGACACCGCGCTGGGCTGGGTCGCCGGGATGGGCCGCTTCGGCGCGGTCTTCGGCCCCTGGCTCGGCGGAACCCTGCTGGCAGCGGGCCACGCCGAGCTCGGCTTCGCCGCCTTCGCCCTCACCGGTGTGGTCGGCGCGGTGACGATGGCTCTGGCCACCGTCACGATCCGAGTGCTGCGGCCAGCCAGCGCTGGAACCGGTGGGTGAGCATCACCGGGTCCGCCAGGAGCTTCGGGATGTCGGCGGCGTTGCCGGGTTCGATGCGCGCGTGCAGGAAGCACGGGCCCGGCAACGCCAGCAGGCGGGTGAACTCCGCGCGCAGCGTCGCGGGGTCGTCGGCGCGGCCGACCGCCCAGCCCGCGGCCTCGGCCATCGCGCCGAGGTCGATGCTGCCGGTGTAGGTGGGCAGACCGGCGGTGGAGCCGTAGGCGCGGTTGTCCAGCAGGACAAGCAGCGCGCGGGGGCGCGTGAAGCCGCCGGTGGGCAGGACGTTCGGGTTCATCAGCAGCGAGCCGTCGCCCTCGATGCCGATCACCTTCTCGACGGGGGGTGCGAAGTTTTCATGAAAACTGTCCGACCCCACGAGACCCCACCCCTGAGGACGGGGTCCGTGAGGTGGGGAAGTTTTCATGAGAACTTCCTCGACGGCCATCGCCAGGCCGGTCGTCACCGATCCGGCCAGGCCCATCGAGTCGAGCAGGTAGAGGTGGTTGTCGCGGTCGGCGATCGAGGCGAGTTCGCGGCTGGTGGCCGCGCAGGTCACCACGACCGGGCGGTTCTCGGTGAGCTCGACGAGGTGTTGCAGGGCTTCGAGGCGGCGCATCAGGCGACCTTCCCGTCGGTGTTCCAGAAGGAGGCGAGCACGACGACCGGCCGGTAGGTCATCCGCGCGTGCACGCCGGCCTCGGCGGTGGTGTCGTGCCAGTCCTGCGGCGACGAGCGGCGGTCCAGCTCGAACACGGGCACCCCGACGGTCCGCAGCAGCTCGGGCGCGTGCCCGCTGATCGAGTGGATCATCGAGTTGTACTCGCCGAGCCCACCCCGCGTGTTCGCGAAGATCAGCAGCGGCAGGTGGTAGGCCAGCGAGAACGTGGTCAACGCGGTGAGCGCGTTCCCGAACCCGTTGTCCTGCATGACGACAGCCCCGAAACGCCCGGCCAGCGGCAGGGCCCCGATCACCCCCACGGCCTCCTCCTCGCGGGACAGCGGAGTCACCCGCCGCGACACCCCGTCCGCACCCCCGTCGGAGGCCACCAAAGCCTCCACCACAGGCGCCACGGTCACCGACGGCACGTACCCCACCCGCTCGGCCCCGGACCCCCAGATCCCCTCAGCAACCCCCTCGGCGTACCGCACAACACCCACCCCTCCCTCGACCCGGAACCCGCTCCACGCGAACCCCACCACGCTCCCACCCCGAACCCACCACCAGAACCCCCGTGGACACCCCCACCCAGCCCACCACCGCGATCCGGCCACCGCGATCCCGCCACCGACATCGACATCCCGCCCCGCCACCGCGACCTCGTCGTCCCGTCATCCCGCAGGAGTCGGCCGCGTCGAAAACCCCGGTTTTCGCGCGATGAAAACCGCAGTTCTTGACGCGGACGAACGGGTTGGTAGCGGTGGAGCGCAGGCAGGGGACAGTTTTAGTCCAAACTGTCCGGGCATAACGGACATGATCATGGGGTGATTCGAGGAAAAACTGTCCCCTGCTGAGGTGAGACCACTGAGAGCCGGGGTTCTTAACGGGTTGAGAACCGGGGTTTTCGGCTTGAGGTCAGTTCGGGGGGAAGGGGCCTGCTCGGCCGAGGAGGGCTGGGACTTCGGACTTGCCGAGTTGTTCGCCGATCCAGGTGCCGGTGCGGGAGAGGTGCTCCAGGTCGAGGCCCGTGCGGACGTTCATGCCCGCCAGGAGGTAGTGGAGGTCCTCGGTGGCGATGTTGCCGGTGGCGTCGGGGGCGAAGGGGCAGCCGCCGATGCCGCCGATGCTGGAGTCCAGGGTGGACACTCCGGCGGTGGTGGCCGCGAAGGCGTTGGCGTAGCCGGTGTTCCGGGTGTTGTGGAAGTGGCAGCGCAGGCGGGCGCCGGTGGTCTCGCGGACCCGGGTGAGCAGCTCGGTGACCTGGGTGGGCACTCCGGCGCCGATGGTGTCGGCCAGCGCGATCTCGAAGGGCCCCGCGTCGGCGATGCGGCGGGCCAGCTCCACGACGTGATCGCTGCTCACCGCGCCCTCGAAGGGGCAGCCGAACGCCACGGCGATCGTGGCCACCGGCCGGACCCCGGCCTCGTGGGCGCGGGCGGCGATGTCCTCCCAGGTGCGCAGCCCCTCCTCGGTGGTGACGCCCTGGTTGCGCCGGCTGAAGGTGTCGGTGGCCACGACGACCACGTTGACCTCGGTCAACCCGGTGTCCAGCGCGCGGTCGAAGCCCTTCCGGTTGAGCACCAGGCCCGAGTAGGAGACGTCGTCGCGCTGCGGCACGGCGGCCATCACGGCCTCGGCGTCGGCCATCTGCGGCACGAGCCGCGGGTGCACGAACGAGACGGCCTCGATGCGTCGCGCCCCGGCCTCGATCGCGCGCTCGACGAGCTCCACCTTCGTCGCGGTCGGCAGCAGAGTGCTCTCGTTCTGCAGGCCGTCGCGCGGCCCGACCTCCACGATCTCGACGCTGGACGGCAGCGCTGCGGTCACGATCGCCTCCATGTTGTGCACAATCTGAGTTCGAAGCCATCCTGAACTTCGAAACAACCAGGCGCAAGGTCTGTTCACGAACAAATCGGGTTGCTAGGTTGTGCACAATCTTGAAAGGACGTGGGACGTGTCACAAGCCGCCGCGCGGGCCTACCAGGCGCTTCGCGAGGACATCCTCAACGGCGAACGCCCGGCCGGGTCCCGGCTGCGCGAGGAGCAGCTCGCCGAGGACTTCGGCCTGAGCCGGACCCCGGTGCGCGAGGCCATCCGCCGGCTGCAGGCCGACGGGCTCGTGCAGGTGGTGCCCAACCGCGGCGCCGAGGTCGTCTCGCTCAGCGCCGAGGACTTCGAGGAGATGTTCGGCCTGCGCAGCGTCCTGGAGAGCTACGCGGCCCGGCACGCCGCCCTGCGCGGCGAGGCCGACGCCGCCCGGCTGCACGAGCTCTGCGACGCGATGGAGCGGCAGCTGGACCGGCTCGACGACGACGGGGCGCACGAGGAGATCACCCGGCTGAACCTCGAATTCCACCAGCTCATCCACCAGGCGGGCGGGCGCAGGCTGCTGCCCGAGCTGCTGTCGCGGGTGATCGAGGTTCCGCTGGTGCGCCGCACGTTCCACCGCTACACGACCGCCGAGCTGCACCGCAGCTTCACCCAGCACCGCGAGCTGGCGGAGGCCATCGCGGCGGGCGACGGCGACTGGGCGCAGGCCGTCATGCAGTCGCACGTGCTCGCCGCCCGGGCGACCCTGCTGCGCCCGGAGGAGAAAGAGGAGGACAACCAGTGACGGCAACCAGGAGCGGTCCGCTCTCCGACGTCCGCGTGATCGAGGCGGGCACGCTCATCGCGGGCCCGTTCTGCGGCCAGCTGCTGGCCGACTTCGGCGCCGAGGTCATCAAGGTCGAGGACCCGGGCGCGGGCGACCCGATGCGGCAGTGGGGTCAGGTCAAGCACGAGGGCAAGTCCCTGGCGTGGCCGGTGATCGCGCGCAACAAGAAGTCGGTGACGGCCAACCTGCGCACCAGCGAGGGGCAGCGCATCCTGCGCGAGCTCGTGGCCAGCGCGGACGTGCTGGTGGAGAACTTCCGGCCGGGCACGCTGGAGCGCTGGGGCCTGAGCTACGACGAGCTGCAGGAGATCAACCCGGGGCTGGTGCTGGTGCGCGTCACCGGCTACGGGCAGGATGGTCCCTACGCCTCGCGCGCCGGGTTCGGGGCCATCGGCGAGGCGATGGGCGGCATGCGGCACATGACCGGCGAGCCCGACCGGCCGCCGAGCCGCGTGGGCGTGAGCGTCGGCGACTCGCTGGCGGCGACGTTCTCCGCGCTGGGCGCGGTGATGGCGCTGCACGCGCGCAACCGCACCGGGCGCGGCCAGGTCGTCGACACCGCGATCTACGAGGCGGTGCTGGCGTTCATGGAGTCGCTCATCCCGGAGTGGGAGGTCGCCGGGTACCGGCGGGAGCGCACCGGGTCGGTGCTGCCGCGCATCGCGCCCAGCAACGCCTACCCGACGGCCGACGGCGCCGAGATCATCATCGGCGCGAACCGCGACACCGTGTTCACCCGGCTCTGCGAGCTGATGGGCGAACCGGAGCTGGCCACCGGCGAGCGCTACGGAACCCACGACGCGCGCGGCGAGAACCAGGTGGAGCTCGACGAGCTCATCTCGGCCTGGACGCGGCAGTTCGACGCCGACGACGTGCTCGACAAGCTGCACGAGGCCGGGGTTCCCGCCGGTCGCGTCTACACCGCGCAGGACATGGTCGCCGATCCGCACTTCGCGGCCCGGCAGGCCATCGTCCGGCTGATGCACCCCGAGTTGGGCGAGTTCCCGATGCAGAACGTCGTTCCGCGCCTGTCCGACACGCCGGGCGAGGTCCGCTCGCTGGGTCCGGAGCTCGGCGAGCACAACGCCGAGATCTACGGCCAGGTCCTCGGCGCCGACGAGGACCAGCTCTCCCGCTGGCGCGCCGACAACATCATCTGACCACCACCGCACCACCCCCGGCCACCGGCGGTTCCGCGATTTCAACGGAAACCCGGAACCCGATTTCAACGGAGATCAGGAACCCGACTTCCGTTGAAATCGTGGGACCCGGCGGTCGGGTGAGAAATCCTGCGTGAAAAGCAGTGGAAAACCGAACGATTCGGAGTCCATGATGGATCAACGAAGATCTCAGGACCGTCCCCGGTACGAGCCGATCCGGGTTCGCTCGTTGTGGGTGGCCTTGGCCGTGGTCGTGCTGGTCGGCGTCCCGTTCTACCTGCCCGCCGGCTCCACGCACCCGATGGTGCTCGGAGTCCCGTACTGGGTCGTGATCTCGGCGGTGTCGACGCTGCTGTTCGCGGTTCTGGTCACCTGGGCGTGCCTGTACCGCTGGAACATCGAGGAGCCCGAGGAAGAAGCCGGAGGTGACCGATGAACGGCCTGAGCTTCGCCGGTCTCAGCGGAATCCTGGTGCTCGCCGCCTACGCGGTGATCATGCTGGTCATCGGCTACTTCGCCGGCCGCGGCCAGCCGGAGGGCGATCAGAAGACGTCCCGCGGCTACTACCTGGGCGGTTCCGGTCTCGGTTTCGTCGCCCTGTTCTTCACCCTCTACGCCTCGCAGTACAGCGGGAACTCGATCGTCGGTTACGCCCCGGAGGCCTACCGGTCCGGGTTCACCTGGTGGCAGTCGGTGCCGTTCATGATCGCGGTGATCGCCGGGTACCTGGTGTTCGCGCCGAGACTGTACGCGATCGCCAAGCGCGAGAAGTTCGTGACGCCCACCGACTGGGTGCGTCACCGCTTCGGCTCGACCCCGGTGTCGCTGCTGGTCACGGTGCTGATGCTGTGGGGTCTGGCGAACTACCTGCTGGAGCAGCTGGTGGCGATGGGCCACGGCATCTCGGGGCTGACCGGCAACACGGTGCCGTACCAGATCGGTGTGATCGCCTTCGTGGTCGTCATGCTCGTGTACTCCTGGTCGGGCGGGATGCGCGCGGTCGCGTTCACCGACGTCATGCAGGGCATCGCGCTGCTGGTCGGCGTGGCGGTGCTGCTCGTCGGAGCCCTGTACCTGGTCGGCGGTGACTGGGGTTCGGTGACGCGCTACCTGGCCGAGAACGAGCCGGAGAAGCTGGGCGTGCCCAGCGGCGAGGACTCGGTGAACTGGCTGTCGATGATCATCATGATCGGCATCGGCGCGGCGGTGTACCCGCACGCCATCCAGCGCATCTACGCGGCCCGCAGCGAGCGCACCCTCAAGCGGTCGCTGGCGATCATGGCGTGGATGCCGATGGTCACCACCGGTGTCGTGTTCGTCGTCGGCATCGTCGGGATCAAGTTGTTCCCCGGCCTGTCGGAGGACGACTCCGAGCAGCTGGTCGGGATGATCGCCAACGAGGTCGCGGGCATCAACCTGTTCTTCTACGTGCTGATGATCCTGCTCTTCGGCGGTGTCGTCGCGGCGATCGTGTCCACGGCGGACTCGGCGCTGCTGAGCTTCTCGTCGGTGATCTCGCGCGACCTCTACGGCCGCTACCTCGCCCCGAACTCCTCGGAGCGCAAGCAGGTCATGGTCGGCAAGGTCGCCGGTGTGGTGGCGATCGGCCTGCTGCTCGTGCTGGCGTGGAACCCGCCGAGCACGCTGTACAACATCTTCGTGCTCAAGTTCGAGCTCATCGTCCAGATCGCCCCCGCGTTCATCCTGGGCCTGTACTGGCGCAGGCTCTCGGCGGGACCGGTGTTCTGGGGCATGCTCGCGGGCGCCCTGCTCGCCGGAGCCTGGACGGTCTTCGACATCGACAAGCTCTACGGCATCCCAGCAGGTCTCCTCGGTCTCGCCCTCAACCTCGCGATCTGCGCCATCGGATCCCTGCTCACCAAGTCCCCCGAATCCCCAGACACAGACCCACTACCAGCAAAAACAACCCAACCAGCCTAACCCACCCGCGGCGCCGGACCCCCAATCCCGGCGCCGCGGTGGTGTTTCCGCGACACGTGACGGGGAAGGAACAGCGAAGAAGGGCATGTGGAGCGGACTTACGCGGCTCTGCTGTCGGTGCTCGGGGACTGAGAACGCCACCGCGGCGCCGACCCCCAGGCTGGCGCCGCGGTGGTTCGTGCGGACCGTCAGTACGGGCAGGTGGACTGGTAGTCGGAGATCGAGTCGTCGTTCTCCGGGGGCGGGCAGAGGAACTGGTCGTAGCGGGTGTCGTCGTCGAGGAACCGCTTGAGCCAGGAGATGCTGAACTTCGCGATCGTCGTGTTGTCGGTGTTCGGGGCGAGATGGCCCGCGCCGGCCAGTTCCAGGTAGGCCTTGCCGGGATCGTCCGGCAGGCTCTCGTAGAACGGCTTGGCGTGCTGGGAAACCGGTGCGACGGTGTCGTTCTGGGCGCCGATGATCAGCGTCGGCGTCTGGACGCCGGAGAAGTCCTTGGTCGTGTGCCACGGGGTCAGCGGGATCGCGGCCTTCAGCGCCGGGTTGTCCAGCGCGGCCTTGAGGGAACCGCCACCACCCATCGAGTGGCCCATCACGCCCAGCCGGGCCGGGTCGATGATGTCCTTCACGCTGCTGTCGTTGACCAGGTAGTCCAGCGACGCCTGCAGCTGCCGGGCGCGGGAATCGGGCTGGTCGGTGGTGGTGATCGTGTCGATCGTGAACACCACGAAGCCCTGGGACGCCAATCGCGGCCCGTACCAGGCCATCGTCTCCTGGGTGCCGGTGAAACCGGGGGAGATGGTCACGGCCGAGAACAGGCCGTCGGTGGTGTCGGTGGGGTAGTAGATCGTGCCGCCGCCGAAACCGCTGACGCTGAGCCGGGAAACCGACTCCTCGTCGACCTCGAACGGGCCGCGCGGGGCGGTGACGCTCTCCTCGGTCGGGTCCGGGCCGTGCACGTCGGCCGGTTCGACCGCCTGCGCCAGCGTCGCGTTGCCCGCGAGCAGGCCGAAGACGGCCGCCGACGCGACGAGTAATCGGGTGAGGGAACCGGTGGAACGCTTCAATTCCATGTTTCGCCCTTCGCAGAAGGCGTCCGGTCGTCCGGACGCGCCGGAACATGTTCGTCGTTGAGCAAGATCTCCGGTGCGAGAGCGACTCTAAAGTGGCTCTACCGATCGGTCAATCAATCTCGTTCCGGATTAGGCTGTCCGCATGAACGAACGGGTCGACGGCCGGAAGCTGCGCTTCCAGCACCGCCGCGGCGAGGTGCTCGCCGCCGCGACCGAGCACGCTCTGGAGCAGGGGCTCGACGATCTGTCGCTGCGCAAGGTCGCCCAGACCGCCGGGGTCAGCCACGCGACGCTGGTGCACCACTTCGCGACCAAGGACCGGCTGGTCGCCGAGATCGTCGACCGGGTGCTCGCCGAAACCCTCGCCGTGCGGGACCTCCCGCAGGACGACCCGCTGCGCGCCCTCTGGCGCCGCGCCACCACCGAGGAAGGCCGCCGCTACGTGCGGCTCTTCGTGGCGATCACCGGCCGCGCCATGTACGGCGACCCGGCGGTGACCGAGGCCGTCGCGGCGTCGATGCGCCAGCGCACCGACCTCCTCGCCGCGGGCCTCATCGGCTACGGCTGTCCCGAGGACCAGGCGCGGCCCGCGGCCACGGCACTGCTCGCGGGCCTGCGCGGCCTGTTCGTCGACCTCCTCACCGGCGGCGACGAAGCGCGCGTCCACGCCGCGTTCGAAGACCTCCTCACCCAACTCGAACGCCGCGTCGCGGAGTGGCGAAGCCCAGGCTGAACCCCCGACCGGGTGGTCCTCGGTGCTCCGCGTGTCGAATACCGCGGTTTTCGCGCGGTTTTCGACACGCGAGAACCGCGGTTTTCGACGTGGGGAGGGGTTGGTCGGGAGCGGGTGGGTTGTTCCGTGATGGTTCTTCCGGGGTGACCGGGTGGTCTGTCCGGACGATTCTTCGGCGGTGTGCGGAGACGTAGAAATCTGTGCATGGGTCTCTCATCCGCTGGTCGCAGCCGTCGCGCCTTCCTGTCCGCTTCCGCCGGGATCACCGGTGCCGTCGTGCTCGCCGGGAGCGCCGGGGCCGCTGATCTGCGGCCCTCTCCCGGGGGTGCGCTCCCGCCCGGGGAGCCGATCCCGCCGCAGCAGCCCGGCGCGGACCTGAGGGCGCTGCTCGCGCAGGTCGACGAGCGGCGCGTCGAGGACGTGGTGCGCAAGCTGGTGAGCTTCGGGACCAGGCACACCCTGTCGAGTCAGGACGACCCGCAGCGCGGCATCGGCGCCGCGCGCGACTGGCTGTTCGCCGAGATGCAGAGCCACGCCGCCCGCTCGGAGGGGCGGATGACCGTGGAACTCCAGTCCTACGACCAGGAACCGGCCGATCGCATCCCGGTCACCACGCGCATCACCAACGTCGTCGCCACCATCCGCGGCACCGCGACGCCCGAGCGCGTGCACGTCGTCAGCGGTCACTACGACTCGCGCGCCACCGACGTCATGGACGCCACCAGCGACGCGCCCGGTGCCGACGACGACGCCTCCGGTGTCGCCGTGGTGCTCGAACTCGCCCGCCTGCTGGCGGAAACCCCGCTGGAGTCCACCGTGGTCCTGGCGGCGGTGGCCGCCGAGGAGCAGGGGCTCTACGGCGCGAACCACATGGCCGAGCTCTTCGCCGCCGAGGGAGCGGACGTGCGCGCCATGTTCACCGACGACATCGTCGGAGCCGGCCGCGCCGACGACGGCACCGCCGACCCGCGCACCATCAGGCTGTTCGCCGAGGGCGTGCCCACCTCGGAAACCCCCGACGAGGCCGAAATCCGGCGCTCGGTGGGCGGTGAGAACGACTCCCCGTCGCGCCAGCTCGCCCGCTTCGTCACCGACGTCGCCGCCAACGACGCCACCGGGATGAGCGTGCGCGTCATCTACCGGCGAGACCGCTTCCTGCGCGGCGGCGACCACATCCCGTTCCTCGAGAAGGGCTTTCCGGCAGCGCGTTTCACCGAACCGCACGAGGACTTCCGGCACCAGCACCAGGACGTCCGCGACGAGGGCGGTGTGCGCTACGGCGACCTTCCGGAGTTCTGCGACTTCGGCTACATCGCCCGCGTCGCCCGGGTCAACCTCGCCGCGCTCTTCTCGCTCGCGCAGGGCCCCGGCGCGCCGACGGGCGTCGTCGTGCGCACCGCCGAGCTCACCAACGACACCGAGCTGGTGTGGGAGCGCGGGCCGGAACCCGACCTCGCCGGTTACGAGGTCGTGTGGCGCGAGACCACCGACCCCGACTGGACGCACCGCATCGACGTCGGCGACACCACCGCGGCGGTGATCGACCTGTCCAAGGACAACGTCTTCTTCGGCGTGCGGGCCATCGACGCCGACGGCCACCGCAGCCCGGTCACCTTCCCGCTCCCGCAGCGCGACTGAGGCCTGTTGAGGAATCGCTGTGCGCGGCGGTGCGGGTACAGAACCTGATCGGCTCCACCTGATCGGCTCCGTGGACTCCGAACAGCGACCGGCTCCGGCGGGCGGCCTGATCGCCGTGCGATGCGCTCGCCGCTCGCTCACCCTGGTGCGTGATGCCAGGTGCGGCGCCGCAGGCCGCCCGGAGCAGTCGAGCAACCGGAGAAGAACTCATGCGCGCAACAGTGATGTACGAGGCCGGCGATGTCCGGGTCGAGGACGTGCCGGACTCCAAGATCGAGCAGCCCACCGACGCGCTGGTCACCGTGACCGCGGCCTGCATCTGCGGCAGCGACCTGTGGCCCTACGGGTCGATGCCGGCCTCCGACGGGCCCGCGCGGATGGGGCACGAGGCCATCGGCATCGTCCAGGAGACCGGCGCGGAGGTCGCCACGGTGAAGAAGGGTGACCTGGTGGTGGCCCCGTTCGCGATCTCCGACGGCACCTGCGAGTTCTGCCGCGAGGGCCTGCAGACCTCGTGCGTGAACAGCACCTTCTGGGACACCGAGCCGCACGAGGGCTGCCAGTCCGAGGCGGTCCGCGTCCCCTACGCCGACGGCACGCTGGTCAAGCTGCCCGTCGCACCGGACTCGGTGCTGATGCCGTCGCTGCTGACGCTCTCGGACGTGTTCGGCACCGGCTACCACGCGGCCGCGACCGGGGGAGTCCGTCGCGGCAGCAAGGTGACCGTGATCGGCGACGGGGCCGTGGGTCTGCTGGCGGTGCTGTCGGCCAAGCGCCTCGGCGCCGAGCAGATCGTGCTCATGGGACGGCACGCCGAGCGCACCGACCTGGGGCGCGAGTTCGGCGCCACCGACGTCGTGGCCGAGCGCGGTGAGGAGGGCGTCGAACGGGTGCGCGAGCTCACCGGCGGGCACGGCTCGCACGTGGTCCTGGAGGCGGTCGGGAACATGCCCGCCTACCAGCAGGCGGTGGGCGCGGTGCGTCCCGGCGGGATCATCAGCCGCGTCGGCGTGCCGCAGTACGAGGAGGCGCCGATCGGGTTCGGCAGCCTGTTCGGCCGGAACGTCCGGCTAGCCGGGGGACCGGCGCCGGTGCGCGCCTACATCGACGAGCTGCTGCCGCCGATCCTCGACGGCAGCATCGAGCCGGGCAAGGTCTTCGACGCCACGACGGATCTCGACGGCGTCCCCACCGGCTACCAGGAGATGGCGGACCGCAAGACGCTCAAGGTCCTCGTCAAACCCTGACCGCTCCCGCGACGGAACCGCCGGGAAGCGAGGGACCGCCGGGCTCAGGGCTTTCGGGCGAGGGCGGCGTAGATGAGGTTGGTGATCTCCGACTTCGGCGTCAGGGCGGGGCCTTCCGGCCACCAGTCGACCGTGCGGACGAAGCCGGGTTCGAGGAGTTCCAGGCCGTCGAGGAACGACAGCGCCTCCTCGTTGCTGCGCCACCAGCACGACGCGACCATCTCGTGCAGCAGACCCTCGATGGTGCTGGCCATCTCGCGGTAGCGCTCCGACTCCGGCGGCCAGCTGAAGTGCGACATCGCCACGTAGGAGCCCGGCGCCAGCGCCCGGACGTAGCGCTGCATGACCTCGCGCGGCCGGTGCTCGTCGGAGACGTGGTGCATGGTGCCCGAGTGGATCAGCGCGATCGGGCGCTCGAAGTCCAGGTTCCGGGTGATCACCGGATCGCTGAGGATGCCCTCGGGATCGCGCAGGTCGTTGATGGAGAAGTGCGTGCGGTCGTTCTCCGCCAGCATCGCCCGCCCGTAGGCCGCCACCGTCGGGTCGTTGTCGACGTAGACCACGACCGCGTCCGGGTTGTTGGCCTGCGCGACCTGGTGCACGTTCTGCATCGTCGGCAACCCGCATCCCAGGTCCAGGAACTGGTCGATGCCCGCGTGCAGCGACGAGCTCAGGAACCGCACGGCGCGGATCAGCCAGTACCGGTTCTCCTGCGCGAGCGGCCGGGCCTCGGGCACGACCTCCTCGACGGCCTTGAGGATCGTCCTGTCGACCTCGAAGTTGTCCTTGCCGCCCAGCCAGTGGTCGTAACCCCGGGCCACGCTGGGCGAGTCGGTGTCGATGTGCGGCGCAGAACGCTCGTCGTGCATGCGGGCCATGATCGCGCATCGTGATCATGCTGTCGATGCGCGGGTGGGCCTGCCCGCCGGAGGCTCCGGTCAGTGGCTCCCGGACAGCTCGCCGCTGAGCCGCCCGTGCATGGCTGCGCTGCGCTCGTTGAGCCCGACGATGTCGACTCGCTTGCCGCGCGCCTCGTACTTGGTCGTGATGGCGTCGAGCGCGGCGACGGTGGAGGCGTCCCAGATGTGGGCGTCGGTGAGGTCGACGACCACGTCGTCGGGGTCGCCCGCGTAGTCGAAGTGGTGCACGAGTTCGTTGCTGGAGGCGAAGAACAGCTCACCGGTGACGTGGTAGACGACCTGCCCGCCGTCGGGGTCGGTCACCGAGGTGACCTCGACGAGGTGGGCGACGCGGCGCGCGAAGATGACCATCGCCGTGATCGTGCCGACGACGACGCCGATCGCGAGGTTGTCGGTGGCGACCACGACGGCCACCGTCACCACCATCACGACGATCTCGCCCGCGGGCATCCGCTTGAGCGTCTGGGGCGCGATGCTGTGCCAGTCGAAGGTGCCGACCGAGACCAGCACCATCACCGCGACCAGCGCGGCCATCGGCATCTGCGAGACCAGCGGTCCGAAGACGATGCACAGCACCATCAGGAAGGCGCCGGCCAGGAACGTCGACAGCCGGGTGCGCGAGCCCGCGGTCTTGACGTTGATCATGGTCTGGCCGATCATCGCGCAGCCGCCCATGCCGCCGAAGAAGCCGGTGACGATGTTGGCGATGCCCTGCCCGATGGACTCGCGGGTCTTGTTCGACCGCGTGTCGGTGATGTCGTCGACGAGCTTCGCCGTCATCAGCGACTCCATCAGCCCGACCAGCGCGAACGCCAGCGCGTAGGGGGCGATGAGCTGCAGCGTGCCCAGCGTGAGCGGCACGGCCGGGATGCCCGGCACCGGCAGCGACGACGGGAGGGCGCCCTTGTCGCCGACGGTCGGCACGGCGATGCCGGCGGCGATGGTCACCGCGGTCAGCGCCACGATCGACACCAGCGGCGCCGGGATCACCCTGGTCAGCTTCGGGAACAGCACCATGATCACCAGGCCCGCCGCGAACAGCGGGTAGACCGCCCACGGCACGCCGATGAGCTCGGGCACCTGCGCCATGAAGATCATGATCGCCAGCGAGTTGACGAACCCGACCATGACGCTGCGCGGCACGAACCGCATCAGCTTCGCCACGCCCAGCGCCCCCAGCGCGACCTGGAACAGGCCGCCCAGGATGACCGTGGCGACCAGGACGCCCATCCCGTGCTCGCGCGCCAGCGGCGCCACGACCAGCGCGATCGCACCGGTGGCGGCCGAGATCATCGCGGGCCTGCCGCCGACGACCGAGATGACCACAGCCATCGTGAACGAGGCGAACAGCCCCACGCTCGGATCGACACCGGCGATGATCGAGAACGAGATCGCCTCCGGGATCAGCGCCAGCGCGACGACCAGGCCGCCGAGCACTTCGGTGCGGGCCACCGACGGCGACAGCCAGGCAGGACGGTTCAGGGACAGCTGGGGCACGCGACAACCAGACATGCTCGGGCGCCGCACGCGGCGGCGAGGTGAAGTGCGGGGGAGGGGCGACGCTGCCCGGGAGGGGACGGATTACTCCCGTAGTCCGGCACCCGAATACGGCGGTAGTCCGGCATCCGAATACTGCCGTAATCCGGGACCCGAATACGGCGGTAATCCGTTCAACCCTTCCGTTACGTTAGAGGAGGGATGGGCCGGTGACCCAGCCGAGTCGATTTGATGAGGCCGGGATCACTCCGGGGCGTCGAGGCGGTCGCGCAGCATCGCGGCGAAGCGCTCGGCGAGCGCGAGTCGCGTGCGCAGCTTCCGGCAGGACTGCTCGGCCTGCGCGCTGAAGTCGCTGAGCCGCCGCTGCGGCTCCTCGATCTCCGGGGCGTCGGGGGTCGGGTCGAGAATCGCCAGCAGATCGCGCATCTCGTCGAGCTGGAAGCCCAGCGGCTTCATGCCCTTGATCAGTTCCAGCCGGTCGACGTCCGGGTCGGTGTAGAGGCGGAAGCCGCCCTGGCTGCGTGCGCTGGGCACCACCAGCCCGACCTCCTCGTAGTAGCGGATCGTGCGCAGCGACAGCCCCGTGCGCTCGGCGACCTCGCCGATCTGCATCCGCTCACCCACGCCCGAACCACTCCTCGACCGATCTAGTCCGCGGGAGCGTTTTCCCTGCTCCCGGGTGTGTCCACGATACGCAGTGCTAGACCGGTCGAGGCCCTTCGGACCCTTCCCACGGCTGTGCGCCGGGTTTATGTTGAGAGGTGTCGCACCTCGGCGGTGACGATGGCGTGCCGGGAAGTCTGGTCGGCGTGACGTTCCTTCGCGGAGGGCTCCTCCGCGGCGAGCGCGCCGGGAGGTCGTGATGCTGAGTCGCAGTGAGCGCAGGAGGCTTCGCGAGATCGAGCGGTGGTTCGAGGAGAACGACCCGCGCTTCGCCGAGGCCGTCAAGAAGCCGCCACCCGATCCGGCCACGCGCAACCGTCGCCGCGTCGCGATGTCGGTGTCCGCGGTCGGCGTCCTGGTGTTCCTGCTGGGCCTGCTCGCGATCAGCCCGGTCGTGATCTTCATCGGCATCGCGCTCGGAGTCGGGGGCATCGCCGTCCGCTACCTGCTCCTGGACACCCGTCCCTGATCCGCCGAGCCCCGAAGCGGGGCCCGGCGGCGGGTTTTCAGTCCGTGATCCGGCTGCGGACCCAGTCGTGGAACTCGGCGATGTGGTGCTCGCTGGGGACGAGCACGCCGCCGGAGGCGTAGGAGCGCGAGTCCATCGCGAGCTGGCAGCGCTCGCAGGCGTCGAAGTCCTGCTGGTTGACGCGGTGGAACAGCTCCACCGAGCGGGACAGGTCCTGGCCCGAGGCGACGACCTCCGGCAGGTACAACCAGTCGCAGTCCACCAGGGTGCGCTCGGCGGTCAGCGGGAACATCCGGTGGATGATCACGTGGTCGGGCACCAGGTTGATGAACACCTGCGGGCGCACGGTGATCGCGTAGTACCGGCGGTTCTGGTGCTCGCCCACGCCCGGCAGCGGCTGCACGCCGTCGCCGCCGTCGACGGTGAAACCGGATACCTCGTCACCGAATTCGGCTCCGTGCCCGACGTAGTACTGCGCGGCGAACCCGTCGGCGAACTCCGGCAGCACCTCGGTGAGCTCGGGGTGGATCGTCGCGCAGTGGTAGCACTCCATGAAGTTCTCGATGATCTGCTTCCAGTTCGCCTTGACGTCGTAGCGAATCCGCTCGCCGAGCTCCAGCGCTGCGATGTCGTAGGCGTCGATCTCCCCGGCGTCACCGAGCCGCCCGGCGACGTCGGCGATCACGGTGTCGTCGAACGAGGGCGGCTCGTCGGCCAGGCACACCCACGCGTAGCCGAGCCATTCCCGCAGGTGAACCGTGTTGAGCCCGTACTCCCCGCGGTCGACGTCCTCCATCGCGCCGAGGTTCGGCGCGGCGATCAGCTTGCCGTCGAGCCCGTAGGTCCAGGCGTGGTACGGGCACTGCAGCGAGCGCTGGACCTGCCCGGTCTCCTGGGTGCACAGCCGGGCGCCCCGGTGCCGGCACACGTTGAGGAACGCGTTCAGGTTGCCCTTGCGGTCGCGCGCGACGAGCACGCTCTCGCGCCCGACCTGCACGGTCTGGAACGCACCGGGCTTGTCCAGGTCGGCGCTGCGCACCGCGCAGAACCAGCCGGTCTCGAAGATCCGCGCCTGCTCCAGGGCGAAGATCGTCGGGTCGGTGTAGTGGTGGCCGGGAAGAGTGGCCAGCAGGCTCTGCGGCAACTCCGTAGCGGTCATCTCGGGGCGCCTTTCGGCTCGGTCCGCAGGGGTCTTCAGTTGTTGCGCGATGAGCACCTCGTTGCTCGATCGACAACACGATGCGATCGGGGGTCCGGTGCTGTCAAGACGTCCGAGCGGGTTACCGCCAGGTAGTCGGCGGGGATTCGGGTAAACGGCCGATGTCGTTGGTTAACGGGGAAATCCACGCGGAGATCGACGCCTTCGACGTCTTGACGCACCTCTCCGATGGGCCGCACTCTGTTGCGCATAGCGTTTTGAGTTCTTTAATGCGCAACACAGGAGGTTCGATGTTCGCTGTATGCCGCGCCGACGAGCTCGCTCCGGGCGAGTCGACCCGGTTCGTCGCCGACGTCCCGATCGCCGTGTTCAACGCCGACGGCGTGTTCTACGCGGTCGACGACACCTGCACCCACCAGGACGCGTCCCTGTCAGCCGGGTTCCTCGAAGGATGCTTCGTCGAATGTCCGCTGCACGCGGCGTTCTTCGACCTGCGCGACGGCAAGCCGACGTGCCCGCCGGCCAAGCGGGCGCTGCGCACCCACCAGGTGCTCGTCGAAGGCGGCACCGTCTACGTCCAGCTCGCACCGCGCGAGGCGACGCTCCCGCTGGAGGCCGAAGGCGCGGCCTGATCAGTCGGCGCGGCGACGCTCCAGCAGGACGGTGTCGCGCCACACCCCGTGATGCCGAGCGATGCGTTCCCGGGTTCCGACCTCCCGGAACCCGGCTGCGCGGTGCAACGCGATGCTGACCTCGTTCTCCGGGAAGATCGAGGTCTGCAACGTCCACAGCCCTCCCTCGTCGGCTGCACCGATCTGCTTGCGCAGCAACGACTTTCCCACTCCCCGGCCGCGGAAGTCCGCTCCGATGTAGAGCGAGGTCTCGGCGACCCCGGCGTAGCACTCGCGCGCCGACACCGCCGCGGCCGCACCCCACCCCGCGACCCGCCCGTCGAGTTCGGCGACCCATCGGTGCCCGGCCAGCCACTTGGCGTCGAGGACGTCCCGGCCGGGGACCTCGGTCTCGAAGGTCGCGTTTCCCGTCGCGATGCCCTCGGCGTAGATGCGGCGCACCGCGTCCCAGTCGTCGTCCCGGAGCTCCCGGATCAGCGGCTCAGCCATCTCACCAGGCTGAGCCGCCGGATCCGGTGGGGCAAGCTCACTCCGGTGTGACGGTTCCCGCGGCGGCGTCGACCGTGATGACCTGGCCCGTGGTGATCGCGGTGGTGGCGTCGCGGACGCAGATCACCGCCGGGATGCCGTACTCGCGGGCCACCGTCGGGCCGTGCGCCATCGGCGACCCGGTCTCGGTGACCAGGCCCGCCGCGGTCATGAACAGCGGTGTCCAGCCCGGATCGGTGGTGGTCGCCACGAGGATCTCGCCGGGTTCGATCCGCGCGTTCGCCGGGTCGTGCACCACCCGCGCCGGCCCGGTGGCCTTGCCCGGGGACGCGCCGAGCCCGGTCATGGCCCCGTCCGCGGCGGGTTCGGCCGGTGCCGCGGCCTCCAGGTCCGTGCCGTCGGAGAGCAGCGCGATCGGCACCGAGCGACGCCGAACCTCCCTGTCGTAGAACGCCTTCCGCTCACCCGCCAGGCCGCGCTGGTCGGTTCCGCGCACCGCGGCTCGGATCTCGTCCAACTCCAGGAACATCACGTCCCCGGCCTGCTCCAGCCGCCCCTGCCGGGTCAGGTCGTCGCCGATGAGCAGCAGCTGCTCGCGCACGGTCTGCAGCGAGTACAGCCACGCGAACTTGCCCAGCTCGCGCAAGCCCGTGAGCTTGCGGGCGCGGCGCATGCAGAACCGGGCCAGCCGCGCCCGGATCGGGCGACGGCGGCGAGCCCGTTCGTAGAGCTCGTCGATCGTGGCCTCCGCCCGCGCCGCCGCCCGCTCGAACCGGCGGTCGGGGGCCTGCTCGGGGTCGGTGATCTTCAGGTAGGCGGCGATGGTGTCGAAGATCTGCGTCGGGTCCTCCGCCCAGCGCGGCCGCCCCACGTCGACCTCCGCCGGAGCCCGGTGACCGTAGCGGTCCAGGAAGTCCGCCAGTCCGATGTCCGGCAGCGTTCCGGCCCGGTAGCGGGCGGCCAGCTCGGCCGGGGGAGTGCTGCTCAGCAGCGTCCGCTCCTCCTCGCCGAGCTCGCTGGTGAGCCGCCACAGCGCCAGGTCCATCTCCGTGGTGACGTTGTGCGGCAGACCGCCCAGCACCGCGTCCAGCTCCGCGCTGCTCGCGACGCCCTTGAGCAGCGACTTCGGCAGCTGGCCGACGAGGATGCCGATGAACAGCGGCCAGATCACGTCGGAGGCGGTCATGAAGTCCCGCTGCACCTCCTCGGCGAAGCGCAGCCGCTGCTCGGAGTTGTGGAACTCGGGTGCCTGCGCCTGGTGGCGCAGCTGCTCGGTGGCCCGGAAGGCCCGCGCGCGGGCGGCGTCGGGGAAGGCGAGCGTGCGCATGATCTCGAACTTCGCCTTCGGCACGACGGTGAGGCTCTTCCGCAGCAGCGGGCCTGCCGGGAACGGCAGCCCGGACCGGGTCGGCGCGAAGCGCGGATCGTCGAGCAGCCGCTGCACGATCGCGACGTTGCGCGGCCCGTAGACCTCCATCATCTGCGGCAGCCGGGATCGGAACCGCTTGTTGCGCAACAGGTCCGAGAAATCCATGAACAGCCGGTCGCCGACCGGGACGATGCCCATCGCGTCGCCGAACGCGCCACCGGCCAGTCCCGCCGACTCCATCCAGAGCTTCGCGCCGTGCGTCATCGCCGACATGCCGGCCGGGGTCCACGGGCGGGTCATGCCCTGCATGTGGCCCATCTCGAAGTAGACCCGCAGGTCCTCGGTGCGCGGCGGGAGCGGGAAGAGCGTGGTCACGGCCCGCGACTGCAGCAGCCACAGCTCGCCGTCCCGGTCGATGGCCCACTCGACGTCCTGCGGAGACCCGAAGCTCTCCTGCACCCGCGATCCGGCGTCGCGCAGCGCGTCGAGCTGCTCGCGGTCCAGGCACCCGTCGGTGCGCGGCCGGTCCTCGTCGGGGGTGGGGCTTCCGCCCAGCACGTAGTGGTCGGCGATGACCGACCCGTCGACGACCACGTCGCCGAGCCCGGGCGCGGCGTCGACGACCATCTCCGAGCGCGTCCCGGTCAGCGGGTTCGCGGTGAACAGCACCCCGGCGACCTTCGCGTCGACCATCCGCTGCACCACCACGGCCATCCGCGCCTCGGCGGTGAACCCGTTGGCCTCCCGGTAGGCGATCGCCCGCTCCGAGTTCAGCGAGTCCCAGCAGCGGCGGATCGCGGACAGCAGCTCCTGCTCGCCGCTGACGTTGAGGAACGTGTCCTGCTGCCCGGCGAAGCTCGCCTCCGGCAGGTCCTCGGCGGTCGCGCTGGAGCGCACCGCCACCCGTCCGCCCCCGAGCCGCCGGTAGGCGTCGAGGACCTGCTGCTCGGGCACCTCGCCGGAGGCGTGCGCCCGGGTCGTCAGGCAGAACCCCTCGGGCACCCGGAACCCGGCCTCGATCAGCTCCCCGAGCCCGGCGGCCTTGCCGCCCACGAGTTCGATCCGGCTCGCGCCCACCTGCGCGAGATCCAGCACCACGGCGTCGTCGCCGGTCATCGCCATCACTCCAGTCCTCACGGCACGTTCTCACACCGCCGACCAGACTTCCCGGCACACCACGACCGCAGCCGATGCCCGAATGCTAAGCCTCCACTTGGCCGCCCGGCCGTCAAGAACCCGTCAAAAATGTTCTCGTCAGGACTTCTCGTGGGCGATCTGGATGAGGTTGCCGCAGGTGTCGTCGAGGACCGCCGTGGTGACCGGGCCCATGTCGGTGGGGGCCTGGGTGAAGCGGACTCCCTGGGCGGTGAGGCGGTCGTGCTCGGCGTGGACGTCCTCCACGGCGAACGAGGTGAACGGGATGCCGTCGGCGACCAGGGCCTCCTTGAACGGCTTGGCCGCCGGGTGCTGGTCGGGTTCGAGGACCAGCTCGGTGCCGTTCGGGTCCTCGGGCGAGACGAGCGTGATCCAGGCGAACTCGCCCATCGGGATGTTGTGCTTGATCTGGAAGCCGAGGGCCTCGGTGTAGAAGCGCAGGGCCTTCTCCTGGTCGTCGACCATGATGCTGTGCAGGTTGATCCTCATCGTCCAGGCCTTTCCGTCAGCCACCGCTCGACGATCGGTTCGAGCGGTGCGGTGTCGATGTGCAGGAACTTGTACCGGCCCTCCCGGCGCGTCCGGACCAGGCCCGCGGACTCCAGGAC
Organism: Saccharopolyspora ipomoeae; assembly: GCF_029952525.1. Classification (GTDB taxonomy): domain Bacteria; phylum Actinomycetota; class Actinomycetes; order Mycobacteriales; family Pseudonocardiaceae; genus Saccharopolyspora; species Saccharopolyspora ipomoeae. Next base: position 669,735 of record NZ_JASAOF010000001.1, on the reverse strand, counting down.
GTCCAGGTGCTGCGAGACGGCCTGCCGCGACGAGGCCAACCCGTGCTTCGTCGCCAACCGCGCGCACACCTCGAACAGCGTCTGACCGTCCTGCTCGGTCAGCTCGTCCAGGATCGCCCGCCGCGTGGCGTCAGCCAGAGCCTTGAACACGGCATCGTCCACACCCTGACGATAGGCAAGTCAATGATTGCCCGTCAACTCGTGACCAGGGCGTTCAAGATTTCAATGGAAGTCAGGTCCCCGACTTCCATTGAAATCGGGGACCTGACTTCCATTGAAATCGCGTCCTCAACGAGCGGGGAAGACCTCCGCCGGGTCCTGGTCGATGTTCGTGGAGCGGGCATAGAAGGTGGAGCGGTCGGTGAAGTCGATCCGGATCCAGTTGTCGCGGGGGAGGCTGCGACCGAGGACGATCCCCTGGATCGCGGCGATCCGGTCCGCCGGGACCTCGAAGTAGGAGAGCGGACGGCTCGGTGACGGCAGGCTTTCCACCGCCTTCTGCGCAACGGATCGGGCTCGGCTGAACAGACTCGACCCTGCTTCGTCCACGTCGGTCACTTGGTTGCTCCTGACCACGACCGCAGCGCGCTGGTCAGTGATGGCCAAGAGGGCTTCTCCCGGGACGTTGGCGATGTGATCGGCGCACCGGACAGCGTCGCGTTCCGCTTGGTCGGCGAAGGCCCACCAGTGGACAGACAGCTCGTCCGCCCACTCGTCGTCGCGGAAGGCGCCCTCCTCTATCTGCTTGCTCGGCAACGGCCAGTTCGGTTTCTCGACCAGCGACTTCTGCTCCGCGGAGAGCGGTTCGTGCGGGACTGTTGCCTTCTGGCCGATCACGGAGGCGGCGTGCGCCTGGACGGGCAGTTCGATCCAGCGCAGCGTTTCGCCCTCGTTGACCCATTGTTCGGTTAGCGGTTTCTCCGCTTTCCTGCGGTCCAGTTCCTGTCGACTGGGGAGCTCAACCACGGATGCCTCGCTGCTGGTTGATGGTCGTTGCCATGATCTCGGCGCTTCGCGGCGTACGTGCGTCGAGAACGAATCCGGATCTGTCGGAGAACTCCAGGCCGCAGTGGTGATGCGGCTTTCGCTTGGGCCCGACGACCTGGCAATGGGTGATCTCGTTGAGCGGCAGTTCGAACCAGGGAGTGATTCGCCACGCGGGGACGGGCTCGCCCGGCTGGTTCAGTCCGTACTCCTCCTGTTTGTGCAGAAGATCGCGCCATCCGCCAGAACTCTCCGGCTTCGGTTTCGGATCGCTGTCTTCGCTGAGGGGGATCAGTACCGTGAGGCGCCCCGGGGTCAGGACCCACAGCTGCTTGACCGGGTTGTGCGTGTGCGGGAAATCCTGGTGGTACAGGCGGACGGATGTGCAGTCCATGCTGGGGCCGACGACGCGCAGGTCCGCCTTGAAACCCGTGCCGCCTCCCGTGCCGGAGTGATCGTCGCCATCGCCGAAAACGGCGGTCAACGCGGCGTCCGCGAGAAAACCGCCCACTGCGCCGGCAATGCTCCCGCGCTTCTTCTTGGGCAGTTCGTGACCGAAGCTGTCGTACCCAGGAACGCGGTAGCCCGTGCCTTCTTGCCAGCATGCCCACAAGATCGGTACTTCAGGCGTGCACCACTGCCTCGCGACCAGCGCAGCCCCGAGCGATTCGGAAACAGTCACTGAATCCTCGTCTCCTATACCTCGAAGCCGCGGTGCTCGGCTGTTTGACGCTCTTCGGAACTCGACGGGTCTTCGGCCTTGTCGTAGGCCATTTTGACGCCCTGCTCGACACCGAACTCGGTCGCGGCCTGCGAACCTTCGTTGAACATGGCGTCCGTCACGCGGGTTTGGCCTCCGAGGCCGAGCGTACCCAGGCCTGCCTGGACCGCGTTCGTGGCCAGAGCTTGCTCGCCGGTTGCGCTTTCGACGAGGTTTCCTTGCCAACTGGTCCGCACGTCGGGAGCGTCGGGTTCCCGGGCTTCTTGCCGGGCGAAGCGGTTTCCAGTCGTGGAAGTCATGTCTTCCGCTTGGGCTCGTTCGAGCTTCTGCTGAGCCGCGAGCAATTTCTGCTGCGCTCCGGGTTCGCCGCGGTTCACGGCGTCCTCGGCTTTCCCCACTGCTTCTTCGGCGCGGGCGACAGACTTCGTGTCCCCGCGCGTGACGGTCTTGAGCAGAGGATTGCTGTCGATCTGTCGGGAGACCCAGCGCTCCGCGACGTTGCCCCCACGCAGGTCGTTCATCTTCTCGACGACTTGGCGGAGCGGGCCGCGGCGGAGGGTGACGAGGAGCTTCTCCAGTTGCGTCACCAGGGGCTTCAGCTTGTGGAGGAGTTCGGCGACCTTGGTGCCGAGGCGGGTGCCGGTGATGGCGACCTGGGTTGCGGTGAGGCCCGAGGCGGCGGCTGCTGAGGCTCCGGCCGTGATCCAGGACGCCGCGAGCGCTGCGATCCATTCGATGATGAGGCCGATGACGAGTTCCTGGATGATGTCGATGACCATCTCGACGAAGGCGTCGAAGAGGTCTGCGGCGATCTCCAGGGTTTGCTTCAGGTCGAGGATGTCGGAGGCGAAGGCCTTGGTGCCGCCGGTGAACTCGGTCATCTGCTTGCGGAACGCCTCGCCCGCCTGCCCCTCCCAGGCCGGGCGGGTGGCGTCGGCGCGCTGCTGCTCCTGCTCGCCGAGCTTCTCGACCCACGTCGCGACCTGCTCCCAGCCCTTGGCCGTGGCGCGCATCTGCTCCGGGTCACCGATGGCCGGTTCCAGCACGAACTCGACCAGCGGGCTGATGACCAGCGAGACCAGGAAACCGAGACCGTTGTCCACGAAGGACTGGCCGGGGCTGGTGACCAGCTGGAGCTGTTCCATGCGGGCGTTGACCGTGGCGATGGCGATGTCCGGCGGGTTGTCGGCCTTCGCGAGGTCCTGGGCGGCCGATGCGCTGCTCATCCCGTAGGCGGCGGTCTGGTCCATGAAACCGCGACGCGGTCCACCGGCGTTGTTGACCCCGTCCATCGTTCCCGGGCCGGAACCGGACCCGCCGAGCCCGGCGATGTCGATCTTGCCGAGGTCCTGGGCCTGCTTCTGGTCGGTCTCGGAGTAGTCCTTCGCGCACTCCGAGACCGCTTCGGAGATGTGCTGCATGAACCCGCCGGCCTTCGTGGCCAGGTCGCGGCACTCCTCCAGCGAGTCGAAGTAGGTGAAGGCGAGGAACTCGCCGATCGGGCCGAAGCAGTCATCGCTCACCCGCGCCTGCTCCAGCATCTGGGCCAGCTGGTCGAGGTGCTGGGACACGCCTTCGGAGCCCTGGCTGTGCGCGGACAGCGCTTCCGGGGCGACTTTCATCGTCATCGGGTCACCTCAGGAACGAGCCGTCGGAGAAGTCGTCATCGTCGTCCGCGTGACGCGGAGCGGGTGGTGGTGCGGGGGAGTGGGCGTTGAAGGCGCTCTTGAACTGCTCGGCGCGATCGCCCAGCACCGGGGTCACCGTCTCGTCCATCTGCTGGGCGGCGTCCTGGGTGGCCTCGCGGATCGCCGTCATGATGCTCTGCTGCAGCGACGAGTGCGGCTGGCGAGTGGCGGCGGCCGTGAGCTGCAGGTCCAGTACCGCGCCGGAGGGGGCGACGGTGACCGAGACGCTGCCGTCGGCGCTGCGGGCCCGGCCCTTGATCTCCTGCATCCTCTCGCGGAGCCGACCCGCCTGGGCGGCCTGCTCCTCGAACTTCCGCATCATCTCCTGGACGCGTTCCGATGGCTGAGCCACGAACGAACACTCCCCCTCTTGTTCGAGCCACTGGCGGCACGAATGCTAGTCAGGGAAACGATCTCCGTGGGTCGATTCGACGTGATCATCGACTCACGAGCTCAACCTACTTAGGAGTAGGTTCTGGGTATTCTGGTGGCGTGGTCGGGTTGCGAGGAGTGTCCGGATGATCGATGAGTCGCGGCCTGCCGGGTTCTGGGGGAGAACCGGCGATCGGGTTCGGCAGGTGAACCAGAGCCGTCGCGTGGTCGGGGCGCTGCGCGGTGTCCGGCGGATGCTGCCCGGGTCCGGTGAGGTCGCGTTCTCCGGCGACGGCACGCCCTCGGACCGGGTGGCGCGGCTGATGCTGCAGGTGGCCGGGGACCGCCCCAGCGCCGTGCGCGAACTGGGGCTGGCGACCGTGCAGGCCTGGCAGGCGCTGACGAACAAGGGCGCTTCCGACGGGGCCGTGACGATCATGTTCACCGACCTCGTGGGCTTCTCCAGCTGGGCGCTGCGGGCCGGGGACGACCAGGTGCTGCGGCTGCTGCGGGAGTTCTTCGACGTCACCGACGACGTGGTCAAGGGCTACGGCGGCGTCGTGGTCAAGTCGCTGGGCGACGGCGTGATGGTGGCCTTCTCCGACGTCGACAAGGCGATCGAGGCGGCCTCCGCGCTCGGGTCGGCCGTCAGCGCGCTGCACCACGACGGGTACCGGCCCGCGCTGCGGGTGGGCTTGCACCGAGGGTGGCCGCGCAAGGTCGGCAAGGACTACATCGGTGTCGACGTCAACATCGCCGCGCGCGTCGCCGACGCCGCCGGTGGGGGCGAGGTGCTGGTCACCGAGCAGGTGCTGGAGGCCGCCGACCGCGGCCGGTACGTGGCGCGCAGCAGGCGTTTTCGGGCGAAGGGGACGCCGAAGGACCTCGCCGTGTACGCCGTGGTTCCGCGTCACGAGCGGTGATCGGGCGGGTGTACCGTCGCAACTAGACAGCATGCTGTCTAGTTCGCTCGCGTACCCGGCCGAATGGGATTGACCTTGCGCATCGTCCTGACCGCCATGCCCGCCTTCTCGCACCTCGTCCCCCTGCTGCTGCCCGTCGGGCGCCAGCTGCGCGACGCCGGGCACGAGGTCGTCGTCGCCACCGGCGAGGCGATGGCCGAGACCGTACAGAACTTCGGGCTCGACCCGGTCGTGCTGCCCGAGCTGCTCACGATGGGCGACCTGGCGCGGGAGCCCGAACGGCACGGGGCGCGGGGGCTCGGCGAGGTCGAGGACCGGCGCGGCGTCGAGACCGTCGGCGTCACCTCGGAGATCTTCGGCGGCAACTTCGTCGACGTGCTGGGACGCCGCTTCGGCGAGCAGCTGCTGGAGCACGTCGCGCGTCCCGACCTGGTGGTCCGCGAGGGCACCGAGTTCGGCGGCTACTACGCGGCCGAGAAGTGGGGCGTGCCCAGCGCCGTGATCGACATCAGCCCGATGGCGCCCTACGGCGACGTCCTGGAGCACCTCAACGCGGGTCGCGCGCACTTCGGGCTCGACCCGATCGACGACCCGTGGCAGCCCATGCGCACCTTCCGGGCCGGGGTCGTGCCCGAGCTCTTCTACCCGGAAGGCGCCCGGCTGGGATCAGCGCGCCAGTACCGGGTGCCCGCCGCCGACCCGGAGCGGCTCGACCCGGCGATCGCCGAGCTCCCGGACCGGCCGCTGGTGCTGGCCAGCCTCGGCTCCAACGCGCCGATGATGCTCGGGGAACGCCCGCAGCTGCTGGAGACGATCATCGAGACGCTCGGGAAGCTGCCGGTCACGGGCGTGGTCGCGCTCGGCGCCCATCGCGACCCGCGGGACTGGACCGGGGTGCGGACGGAGAACGTGCACCTGACCTCGTTCGTCCAGCAGCAGACCCTGCTGCCCGCCTGCGACGTGTTCCTCACCCACTGCGGGTTCAACAGCACCCGCGAATCCCTCTACGCCGGGGTCCCGATGGTCGGCGTCCCGATGTTCGCCGAACAGCCCCGCAACGCCGCCCGGATCGCCGAACTCGGCGCGGGCCTGTCCCTCAACGTCGAAGACGCCACCGCCCCCGCCCTTCACGACGCCCTCCTCCGCGTCCTGGACGACCGCTCCTTCCGCACCGCCGCCCGGGGCGTCCAGCGCCGCACCCTCGCCCTGCCCCCGCTCTCCCAACTCGTCACCGACCTCGAATCAACCCTCTGACCAACCCCAACACCCCACCCGTCGAGAACCGCAACTTTCATCGCGCGAAAACCGGGGTTTTCGACCTGGGGATGGGTGTCAGGGGTCGAGGTTGCGGGTGAGGTGGGTGAGGAGCGCGCTGAGGTGGTCGATCTCGGTGGGGGAGAGGCCGGCGACCAGTTGTTCGTTGGCGTCTCGGGAGGCCTGCTGGAGGCGGCGGTGGGCGGCGCGGCCCTCGTCGGTGAGGTGGAGGCGGACTGCGCGGCGGTCCCGTTCCGCCTCGGAGCGCTCCAACCAGCCCATCTCCGCCAGGCGGTCCACCTGGCGCGCCAGGGTCTGGCCGCTGACGTGCAGCGATCCCGCCAGATCGCGCTGGATCAGCGGGCCGTGAACGGTGAGGGCTTCCAGGATCGTCCAGGTCGTGAAGCTCGCGCCCGCCTCGCCGAGCCGCTGCTCGAAGTTCGCGCGGGCCTGCCGGGCGACCACGTTGAGCCGGTACCCGAGGCTGCCCAGGCCTGTGCCGATGGCGTCCACCGCCCTCACCTCCCGGCGCACAGTTCTACCTCACACCACCAGATCTGCACGCTGTAGCCGAGAGTGCAATAATGCACTCTGTGGTTGATGGTGCAACTCCTGCGTTGAAGCGTCGGGTCAACACGGCCCACCGGCTCACCGCCGCCGCTCGTCGCCGCACGAGCGAGGACGGGCTGTCCGGTTTCACCGTGGACGAGATCTGCGACGAGGCGGGCATCTCCAGACGCACCTTCTTCAACTACTTCGCGTCCAAGGAGGACGCGGTACTGGGGTTCACCACGCTCTGGGACCAGCACGAGCTCGAAGAGCGGTTCACCGCCGGAGGCGACCCGGACGCGCCCGGGCTCTCGCCGAACCTGCTCGACGACTACGCCGGACTGCTCGTGGAGCGCTGGACCGAGGTCGGCCTCACTCCCGAGCACGTCGCCGACCTGGTCGCGGCGACCGACCGCGAACCGCGCCTGTTCTCGCGGCTCTTCGAGAGCGTCCGCGCGCGCGAACGGGCCGACGTCGACCTGGTCCGGAACCGCGAGGGCCTTCCCGAGGACGACCTGCGGGCGCAGGTCGCTGTCCAGCTGGTCAGCGCTCTCGCCGGCGCCTGCATGGGCCGGTTCCTCGAACCCGACAACACCGACCCGCTGCACACGATCATGCAACGCCGCCTGGTTGCCGCTCGCGAGGTCTTCGCCGCCACGCTCACCGGAGGGACCCGATGACCGAGACCGAACCGAAGTTACTGCTCACCAAGCGCAGGATCTGGATCATCTTCAGCGCGCTGATCGCGGGCATGCTGCTGGCCAGCCTCGACCAGACCATCGTGTCCACCGCGATGCCCACGATCGTCGGCGACCTCGGCGGCGTCGAGCACCAGGCGTGGATCACCACCGCCTACCTGCTGGCCACCACCATCGTCATGCCGATCTACGGCAAGTTCGGCGACGTGCTGGGCCGGCGCAAGCTGTTCCTCATCGCGATCGCGCTGTTCACGGTCGCCTCCGTCGGCTGCGCCGTGGCCACCGACTTCTGGACGTTCGTGACCTTCCGCGCCGCCCAGGGGCTCGGCGGCGGTGGCCTGATGATCCTCTCGCAGGCGATCATCGCCGACATCGTGCCCGCCAACGAGCGCGGCAAGTACCTCGGACCGCTCGGCGGCATCTTCGGCCTCGCCGCGGTCGGCGGCCCGCTGCTCGGCGGGTTCTTCGTCGACCACATGTCCTGGCACTGGGCGTTCTACATCAACATCCCGATCGGCATCGCCGCGTTCGCCATCACCTACTTCGCGCTGACCCTGCCCAGCAAGAAGGCCACCAAGCCGCTGGACCTCCTCGGGGTGGTGCTGCTCGCAGCGGCCACCACCAGCCTCATCTTCTTCACCGACTTCGGCGGCGACACCGCCCACGGCTGGAGCGCGCCCGAGACCTGGATGTGGGCGGCGGGCCTGGTCATCGCCGCGACGCTGTTCGTGCTGGTCGAGTCCCGGGCGGCGGACCCGATCATCCCGCTGTCGCTGTTCCGGAACCCGATCTTCATCAACGCCACCAGCATCGGACTCGTGCTCGGCGTGGGCATGTTCGCCGCGCTGGGCTTCCTGCCGACGTTCCTGCAGATGTCCACCGGGACCTCGGCCGCCGTGTCGGGCATGGCGATGCTGCCGATGATGGCCGGCCTCATGCTGACCTCCATCACCTCCGGCGCGATGATCACCAAGACCGGCAAGTACAAGATCTTCCCGATCCTGGGCACGCTGGTCACCGGTGGCGGCATGCTCGCCATGACCACGCTGTCGGCCGACACGCCGGTGTGGCTGCTGTGCGTGTTCCTGTTCATCTTCGGCGCGGGCCTCGGCCTGATCATGCAGGTCGTCGTGCTGGTGGTGCAGAACTCCGTCGACCCGGCGATGCTCGGCACCGCGACCAGCACCAACAACTACTTCCGCGAGGTCGGCGGGGCGCTGGGCACCGCGGTGTTCGGCACGATCTTCTCGACCCGGCTCACCGAGAACCTCACCGAGATCTTCGCCGGAGCCGGGGCCTCGGCCGACCAGGCGCAGCAGTCCGCGGTGACGCTGTCGCCGACCATGCTGGAGCAGCTGCCCGAACCCGTGCGTGACGCGATCGTGTCGGCCTACGCCGATGCTCTGGCGCCGGTGTTCTGGTATCTGGTTCCGTTCATGGCCGTGGCGTTCCTGCTCGCGCTGGTGCTCAAGCAGATCCCGCTCTCGGAGGTCGCGGGGCTGGTCGCGCGCGGCGAGGCCATCGGCGGTGAGGAGGCCGAAGAGCTCGAAGCGCAGCAACGCGCCGCCGGCAGCACTCCCGCCGCCAAGAGTCACTGAACGAAGGAGTTCGCATGGCCAAGATGGATCTCCGCGTCCGGCTGCTCGGCGCGCTTCTGGGGCTCGGCCCCAGCGTGACCGGCATGACCGATGAGCAGCTGACCGCGCGTCAGCCGAAGTCGTTGCCGCGCAACAAGATCGTCGACTACCTGCTGGGTTCGCGGGCGTCCGGCATCATCACCAGCGACCTCACCGCGGCCGGTGCCGAGGACCGGATCGGGATCCGCGTCTACCGGCCGATGCACGCGCGCGAGCCGCTGCCGCTGGTCGTGCACATCCACGGCGGCGGCTGGATCGGCGGCAACCTCGACATGGGCGACTGGCTGTGCGGCCGGGTCGCCAAGGAGGTGCGGGCGGTCGTGGTCTCGCTGGACTACCGGCTCGCCCCGATCCACCGGTTCCCCGCCGCCGTCGAGGACTGCTACGCCGCGCTGCTCGACCTCGTCGACCGGGCCGCCGATCTCGGCGCCGACCCGAACCGGATCGCGGTGATGGGCGACAGCGCGGGCGGCAACCTCGCCGCCGTGACCTGCCTGCTCGCCCGCGACCGATCCGGGCCGCAGATCTCCTTCCAAGGGCTGATCTACCCGGGAACCGATCTCACGCTGGGCAGCGAGTCGCTGCGGACCAACGCCGAGGCGCCGGTGATCACCACCCGCGAGATCCTGCGGATGCGCGAGGCCTACCTCGGCGGTGAGGACCCGGCGAACCCGCTGGCCTCACCGCTGAAGGCCGCCACCCACGAGGGGCTGCCGCCGGCGCTGATCCAGGTCGCCGAGCACGACCCGATCCGCGACGACGGCGTGCGCTACGCCGCCGCGCTGCGGGCCGCCGGGGTTCCGGTGCGCAGCACCACCTACGTCGGCATGCCGCACGGGTTCGTGGCGTTCCCGAACATCTGCCGCAGCGCGCCGCAAGCGCTGGCCGAGCTCTGCGAGGAGCTGTCGGCGGCGCTGGTCCCGGCCCGCGTCGCCGACTGAGGTAGGTCCGGGGCGCACCCGCGCGGGAGGGTGCGGGCGCGCCCCGAGCTTTCACGGCGAAGTTCTCATGAAAACTTCCCCACCCCCGAAAACGGAACCGAGCCCCCCTCCGGAAATCATTTTCCCTGGTCATCGGGTTTTGGTGTGGGTTCGCCTTTGGTGGGGTGGTGCAGTTTTCATGAGAACCTCACCAGCCGACGGCGACCACCAGCCATTGCGGGCCTTCGTGGGAGACGTAGGAGGCCTGCTCGGCCACGTCGTCGTACGGGAAGCCGTAGGCCTTGCCGTCGATGTTGTGGTCGTGCCAGAACTTCGCGTAGTAGTTCGCCGGCCCGGTCGGGTAGAACTTCGACGGGTCGTGCTGCTGGTCCTCCGGCAGGTCGGCCACGTGGCGGTTGAGCGCGGCGCACTTGTTGGCGTCGCCGCCGAGGCCGCCTGCGCAGCCGAAGATGTTCTTCGTCGTCTCGTTCACGCCCACCGAGTTGGCGTAGTCGGTGAAGTAGTTCGCCTGCGCGCCGCCGTCCTGGAAGTCCGGCGAGCTGCCCGGTGCGATGATCCTGTTCGGGTCGTCGGCCAGGTGCTCGAACTCCTCCGGCACCTCGTCGCGGAACTTCTGGAACGTCTGCTCGCGGCTCTCCTGGAACGTCTCGTAGTCCTCGCCGAAGGACGCGTCGAAACCGTCGTCGGCGTGCAGCCGCATCGCCAGCTTCAGGCCGAACGCGTCGACCCGCGTGGTGTTGCCGTTGAAGACGTTCTCGCCCACGGTGAACTCGATGAAGTCGGTCAGCGGGCTGTCCGGGGCGCCGAGGTGGAACTCCATGCGACCGGCCGAGTTCGCGGGCATGTCCAGGTAGGGCTGCTCGGCGATCGAGTGCGTCTCGCCGTTGAACGTCCAGTACACCTGGTCGTCCGGGTACTGCCCGTTGGTCTGGTTGACGACCTTGACCATGAGCTCGTTCTGCGCCGGGGGAATGCTGCCCACGTCGCCCCAGAACTCCTCGGGCGGCGGGCTTCCCGCGGGGGTGACCGCGGCCGGGTGCGGTTCGGCGGGTCGTGCGGCCTGGGCGGGCAGCGAGGTGGCGACGGTGGCCGAGGCGAGCGCGCCCGCGGTCAGCAGCCCCAGAGCGCCGCGGCGCCAACGCCGCGTCGTTGCGGTACTGGTCATGGTTCACTCTCCGAACTGTGGAGGAATGAAGATCGGTGAGAGCGCTCTCGCTGAGCAGGCTTTCTCGATCCGGAACGGAAGTCAACGATCCGGATGGCCGCTGTCCGCTTCTCGCCAAGCGGAGTCGGAAGTTCGCACTTCTCGGGCGTTCTGCGGCATTTTCGGCTTCCGTCGAGCGGGACATGCGGGGAAAGAAGGGTTTTGCCGCACCGGGCTGCCCGAATTGGGTAGCGTGCACCGTCGATTCCGAATGCGAGGGGGTGGGCATGGCCAGAGGTGATCGTCGGCCGACGCTGGAGACCGTCGCCGTGCGCGCCGGTGTCTCGCGCGCCACCGTGTCCCGGGTGATCAACGACCAGCCCGTCGCCGGGCCGAGCAGGCGTGCCGTCGAGCGCGCCATCGCCGACATCGGCTACGTGCCCAACCAGGCCGCGCGCAGCCTCGTCACGCAGCGGACCGGGCTGATCGCGCTGGTGCTGCCGGAGCCCTCGACGCGCGTGTTCTCCGACGACCAGTTCTTCCCGCGCCTGATCCAGGGCGTCAGCCAGGAGCTGGAGACCGCCGACGAGCAGCTGGTGCTGATGCTGGCCGGTTCCACCGCCAGCCGCGACCGGATCCAGCGCTCGGCGGTGGCCGGGCGCGTCGACGGCGTCATGCTCGCCTCGCTGCACGGCGCCGACCCGCTGGCCGCGGCGCTGGCGAAGTCGGGGATCCCGGTGGTCGGCAACGAGCGGGTCCTCGGTTCGGTCGAGGTGCCGAGCGTCGGCGTGGACAACCGGGGCGGGGCGCGAGCGGCCGTCGAGCACCTGGTTTCGCGCGGGCGCAGGCGGATCGCCACCATCGCCGGGCCGCTGGACATGATCGCCGGCATCGACCGGCTCGACGGCTACTTCGACGCGATCGCCGGGACGCAGGAACCCGTTGTGGCGCAAGGGGATTTCACCCGCGAGTCCGGCGAGGCGGCGATGGAGCGGCTGCTGGACGAGCACCCCGGGGTCGACGCGGTGTTCGCCGCCTCGGACCTCATGGCCGAGGGCGCGATGCAGGTGCTGCGGCACGCGGGGTTCCGGGTCCCGGAGGACGTGGCCGTGGCCGGGTTCGACGACATCACCCGCGCCGCCTGCACCGACCCACCGCTGACCACCGTCCGCCAGCCGATCGGCGCCCTGGGTCGCCACCTCGCGGCCCAACTCCTCAACCTCATCAGCGGCAACGCCGTCGAACCCGCCCGAACCCTCCCCACCGACCTCATCCTCCGCGACAGCACCTGAGCGGAGCGGCGTACCGGTGGGGCGGTGCGTCACCAGGGGACAGTTTTAGCCATAATCACCCATGATCAATGTCCTTTTTGTCCGGTCAATTATGGCTAAAACTGTCCGGCTGCCGGCACCGCCGCTCCTGGACCGACCACCTCGGGACGGGGTTGGGTCGGGGTGAGGAATGCGAGAACCGGGCGAGACCTCTGGGGTCTCGCCCGGTTCTTCGGGTACTTCAGATCACGGGAAGTTCGCCAGGTTGGACGGGGTCGTCTCCGGCGGGGTCACGTCACCCTTGTCGTTGATGATGTGGGTGATCGAGCCCTTCTCGTTGAGCGAGACGGTCGCCATGCTGTGGAACTTCACGCCCGGCGCGGCCGGGACCTCGAAGGCGTGGTCGTTCTTGACCTCGGGGTTGACGTTGAAGAAGCAGTAGCTGCCCAGGCCCCACGCCTCGTGGTCGGTGACCTGGTCGCCGACCTTGTAGGCGGCCCAGCCCTCCTGGCCCTTGTCGTTCATGTACGCGGCCTGGTCCGGGACGTCGTAGGGCATCTCGTTCTGGAAGAAGATCGTCTTGCCGTTGTTGCCGTTCCAGATGACCTGGTACTTGTTGTAGTGCTCGACGAACAGGCCGGTGGCCGTCACGTCGTCACCGTTGACCAGCACGCCGGTGTCGCCCGGGTTGACGTCCCAGCCGAACGAGCCCTCGTTGCCGTGGTCGGCGCGCCAGGCCCAGATGTGGTCCATGACCGCGTTCTTGCTGTTGACCACCAGGCTGTTGGTGGCCTTGCCCGCGACGGTGCCGCCCAGCCGGAAGAACACGTCCTGCATGATCGTCGGGTTCTGCGAGTGGTCCGCCGAAGCGCCCTCCTCGCCGACGGTCAGCAGGCTCGGCGAGTTCTGGGTGCCCGCGTCGAACAGCACGCCCTTGATGCGGACGCCGTCGACGTCGGCGACCTCCATCGCAGTCTTGCCGGTCTCGGGCATCAGCGTCGGGTAGCCGATGCCGAGCACGATCGTGTCCGGGTTGGTGATCTTGATCGTGTCGTCGAGGTGGTACACGCCCGGGGTGAAGAACAGGTTGCACCCCGAGGCCACGGCGGCGTTGATGTCGGCCGCGGTGTCGGTCGGCTTCGCCACGTAGAACTGGCTCATCGGCACCGACTTGCCCGGCGTCTCACCGCCGGCCCAGCTCGGGCCGGTGGCGTCGGTGCGCACGTCCGGGCGGAACACCTGGTACTTGCCCTCGCCGTCGACGTACAGGTACGGCACGTCGGCCGACACCGGCGTCGACTCCAGGGTGGTGTGCGGCGGGTCCGGGAACGCGGTGGGCGGTGCGCCCTGCACGCCGGAGAACGTCATGTTCCAGACGCCGCCGTCCCAGGCGCCCAGCTGCGAGTCGCGGGTGTACCACTGCTGCTGCGACGAGGACTCGGTGGTGCCCGAGACCTTCGTGTCGGCCAGGTAGCCGCCGCTGGCCCAGCCGTAGCTCTCCGGGTACAGGTCCAGGTCGCCCTGGATGTCCATCCGCCGCATCGGCGCGGCCTGGGACACGCCCCAGCGGTTGGCGCCGTTGGGCTTGACCGTCATGTTCTCGGCCGAGCGCCAGAAGTTCTGCGTCGCGTTGCCCTGGTCGGACTCGTTGAACGCGTCGACGGTGATGTTGCCGTTGATGGTGACGTCGCCGGGGTTCTTCCCGAGACCGGCCACCGAGGTGTAGTACCCGACGTTGTCGTTGACGGTGTACTCGCCCGGCTTGAACAGGTGTGCGACCCGGTCCTCGGACATCTGGTCGGCCAGCGTGTCCTTGAGGTTGTTGAAGTCGTCGTCGAGCTGCTTCTGGATGTCCTGGGCGGGCATCGACGGGTCGAAGATCCGCACGTTGGGACCGAAGTCCGGCGTGTCGGTCCCGGCGCAGGCCTGCGGCCCGGGAGCCGGGGCCGGGGCTGCCGGCTGCGCGGGATGCGCACCGGGCATCGCCGCCGCACTCGGCGCGACGGCGGTGACGGCGGCGACGGCTGCCATTCCCGCGAAGAACGGGAACCGGCGTCGCCCACGCCGTTGTGAGACGGGAGTCATGTTTCAAGCACCTCCGGAAAAGGACAATGCGTCGAACGCACTGCGTGAGAGCGCTCTCAGGTCGGCACCCTAGACCGATCAAGAGCGAAACCGGAAGGCATTCGGCGGGAAACCGCCAGTGCGCCAGTCGATTCCCGTTTTCCCAGCTGAGGAGTCTGCGGAGGTCAAACGGGTCGTCGCCGTTCCGCATTCACGAATTCGGCTTTCTTTTCCCCTTCTCGTTCCCGCCCGGAAGAGCGGAAAACGTGCGCCCGGGGCGGGGCGCACGTTTTTCAGCGTACCTCGGTTCAATTATCGGGTCACGAAATACTTTCAGCGCCCCGCCCGGGAAGCCAGGTCGAAGCTCGGGTGCGGTGGCTGGTTGTAGGCGGTGTTCTGCCAGGCGACCGCCTGCCGGTACTGGCGGTCCTCCATCAGCGAGGGCAGCGACACGTCCGTCGGTTCGGTCGTGCTGAACACCCGCAGCGCGCTGCTGTCGGTGGTGCGGTAGACGACCTCCTCGCGCCAGTCGCCCATCAGGTCCGCCGACAGAGCCGGGGTCGCCTTGGTCCCGTTGTTTGAGGCGACGCCCTCGAAGTCCTGCACGCGTTGCTCGCCGTCGGGCGAGTACTCGTCGACGTGGGTGTCGTCGAGGAGTTCGCGGGTGGTGTCGCCGTCCCACCACACCAGGAAGTTCATCGACTCCGGGCGCGGCCCGATCTCGTTGCCCGCCGAGTCGCGCAGCTCCGGTTCGGCCGCCGACCAGTGCTCCGCGCCCGGGTTGTCGGCCCAGATGTCGCCGGCCACGCCGCGGCCGTTGTCCCCGGCGGGCGCGGTCTGCCACAGCACCTCACCGGTCGCGGCGTCGGCCAGCCACGAGCCCGGCTGCGTCTCGTCCTCGTCGACCTTGAAGACCTCCTGGCCCGGCCGGTCCGGGGCGAAGTCGCCGACGTGCAGCGCGTCGCCGTGTCCGAAACCGGTGTTCCACAGCGCTTTCCCGGTGTCGTCGAGCGCCATCGCGCCGTAGACGATCTCGTCGTTGCCGTCCTCGTCGACGTCGGCCACCGACAGGTTGTGGTTGCCCTGCCCGGCGTACTGCTCGCCCGCGACGTCGCTGTCGAAGGTCCACAGCGGCTGCAGCGTCCCGTCGCTGAAGTCCCAGGCGGTGACCACCGTGCGGGTGTAGTAGCCGCGGGCCTCGATCAGCGCGGATCTGCCGCCGATCTGCGCGGTGGCGGCCAGGAAGCGGTCGGCGCGGTTGCCGGTGTCGTCGCCCCAGTCGGCCAGGTCGCCGCGCGGCGGGATGAAATCGGTGGTGTGCCGGGCCGCCCCGGTCGCGCCGTCGAAGACGGTCAGGAACTCCGGTCCCTCCAGCACGAACCCGTCGGCGTTGCGGTGATCGGCCTCGGCGTCTCCGATCGGGGTCCCGGCGCCGTCGACGGTGCCGTCGGCGGTCTTCATCGCGACCTCGTCGCGGCCGTCGCCGTCGTAGTCGTAGACCTGGAACTGCGTGTAGTGCGCGCCCGCCCGGATGTTGCGCCCCAGGTCGATCCGCCACAGCCGCGTGCCGTCGGCCTCGTAGGCGTCGACGACGGCGTTGCCCGTGTAGCCGGGCTGCGAGTTGTCCTTGGAGTTCGACGGGTCCCACTTGACCACGTACTCGTACTGGCCGTCGGCGTCGAGGTCGCCGACGCTGACGTCGTTGGCGCTGTAGGTGTAGGTCTCGCCGCTGGGCGTGGTCCCGCCCTCGGGGATCTGCAGCGGGATGTCGAGGTGGTCGGCGAACGTGCGGGCCGGTGCGGCGTCTCGCGCGGAAACCCCTGCCGGCACGACTGAATACCGGGCGTGCGGCGGTGCTCCGGCGTCGAAGAAGCTGGTGCCGCGCTGCGTGCTCACCAAGGTGCCGTCGCGGTAGACGTCGAAGCCGGCTTCGGCCGGGTCGGAGCCGAACCGGCGCCAGGAGACGAAGGTTCCGCCGTCCCGGTCGATCGCGACCGCGGCGCGGTCGGCGGGCGGGGGAGCGGCGGGGGCCGGTGCGGGCCACGTCAGCGGCAGCATCGCGGCGGTGATGAGGGGGAAGAGCGGTCGGGACAGGAGCTTTCGTTGCCTGGAATCCATTGAGGACCCTGCCGATCGTCTCGGGGGCGCGGCGTCGCGCCCCGGTGGATGAGCCGTCGTGCACGTCGTCGACGCAGTGCGGTAAACGCTTTCCTAGGCAGTTCGGAAGCATAGGAAAGGGTGATCGGAAGTGCAAGGTTGGTTTCCGGTTCAACCGAGCGGGTTGAGGGCGCGGAAGGCGAAGTGCAGGTCGTAGCTCAGCGACGGGGAGTGCAGCAGCGATCGCTCCAGCAGCTGCTCGGCGCGTGCCAGCCGCTTGCGCACCGCCGTGGTCGACAGGCCCAGCGCCTCGGCGGACTCGGTCAGGTGGGTGTCGGCGAGCAACCAGGCGCGCACCGTCTCGCGCAGTCGCGGCGATTCGCGCAGCGGTGCCAGCAGCTGCGCGGCCCAGCGGCGCACCGCGTCGCTGCGCAGCAGCGCGTCGAGGTCGTCCGCGCCGGAACCCTCCGGGGCGCCCGAGTTGCGCAGCCGCAGCGCCAGGTCCACGCAGGCCTGGTCGTGCAGCCGGTGCAGGTCGCGGTCCAGCAGCGCGCCGATCTTGTGCAGCCGCGCCTGCAGCGTGTTGCGGTGGATCTTGAGGTGCCGGGCGGCCTGCTGGTGGAACATCAGCCAGGACGTCAACGTGCCCTGCAGCTCCTCGCGGGTGGGATCTTGCGGGCGCTGCGGGGTGAACTCCTCCAGCCCGGCCAGCACCTGACGCGCCCAGCGCTGCCCCGGACCGGCGATCTCGGCGGCGAGGTCGTGGCCGCGGCCGAAGGTCGCGAAGCGCTCGGCGTTGCCGCGCGCGTGCGCCAGCGCGTGGAAGGCCTGCTGGTAGGCGACGGCGTAGTCGCGCAGCGGCAGGACGTTGCTGATGCCCACGCTGATCCGGCCGGTGCTCGCGGTCGCGGTCGCCACCAGCTCGGCTGCGCAGGCCCGCTCCTCCTCGTGGCTCATCGGGGGCACGGCCGGGATGAGGTGGCCGCTGTAGACCGGGCACTTGATCATCCAGGCGCGGTCGCCGGTGATGCGCAGCAGCTCCTCGGCGACGGCGTCGCGCTCGCCGCGCTCCAGGGCGCCGACCTCGACCACCCACACCCGCATCGGGTCCGGCAGCGGTTCGCCCAGCGCCCCGGCGGTGCGGTGCGCGGTGGCCAGACCGCCGTCGATGAGCAGGTGCAGCACGGCCTCGCGGACCTGGTCACCCGCCTCGTCGGCCCGCCGCCACCGCTCCTGGGCGTGGTGCGCGCGCCAGGACAGCGCGAGCAGGCGCAGCGCGTCGGTGCGTCCGGGCTCGGCGGTGAAGCGGTCCAGGGACGGCCCGGCCAGCGCGAGCGTCGGGGCGTCGGGTTCGGTGGACAGCGCGAACGCGGCGAGCTGGTGCTGCCCGTCGTGCTCGACGGCCGATCGGGTTCCGCCGCTGCGCACCCGCCGGACGGTGCCGGTGATGGCGTCGGGCAGGCCCCGGTGCGGGGTGAGGGGTGCGCCGTTGCGGTCGAACAGCGCGGCGTGGCCGTCGATCTCGGCGGCGATGCGGCCGAGCAGCCGCAGCGGCCCGCCGGTCTCGGCGTCGCGTTGCAGGCCGCGCAACCGGTCCAGGCTCTCCCGCTCGTCGCCGGGCACTGCGTCACCCCCAGGTCATCACACTTTCGGGTGACGATCGTAGGGGGTGTGCCGCGATCTGGTGCAGCACACCGAACCCGGTTTCCGGGCCTGACTGTGCGAAGCGGAACTGGAACGCTCGTGATCGACGCATCTAGCCTGGTCACGTCGCCATCGCGGCGGACGAACCGGCGCGCGGACCACGCGCACGGGAGTCGGCCGGCGTCCCGCGAACGGCGACGGGCTGGCGCCGCGCCACGTCACCCTGGGGGTCGGTGTTCGCACCACGCTGAGGCGAGGAGGAAGAGGGAAGCCTCCTCGCCTCAGCGCTTTTCACGCGCGGGTCACAGGGATTCGAGGAAGCGGTGCGCCAGCGGGGCCGAGGAGGCCGGGTTCTGGCCGGTGTGCAGGTTGCGGTCGACCACGACGTTCGGGGCCCAGGCCGGGCCCTCGTTGAAGGTGACGCCCAGGGCTTCGAGGCGGTCCTGCAGCAGCCACGGGGCCTTGTCGGCCAGGCCCGCCTGGGTCTCCTCGGCGTTGGTGAAGGCCGTGACCTCGTAGCCGCGGAACGGCGAGTCGCCGCCGCTCTCGGTGGCCAGCAGGGCGGCCGGGCCGTGGCAGACGACGGCCAGCGGCTTGCCGGAGGCCAGCGCGCCGGTCAGGACGCGGGCCGAGTCGTCGTCGACCGCGAGGTCCTCCATCGGGCCGTGGCCGCCGGGGTAGAACACCGCGTCGTAGGCGTCGAGGTCGACGGTGGCCAGGTCGATCGGGTTCTTCAGCTCGGTGGCCTTCTCCAGCACCGCCGCGATGTGGTCGGCGGCCTCCTGACCGCCGTTGGCGTCGGCGCTCAGGCTGCCCTGGTCGACGACGGGCACCACGGCGCCCGGGGAGGCGACCACGATCTCGTGCCCGGCGCGGGTGAACGCCTCGTAAGGCGCCACGAACTCCTCGGCCCAGAAGCCCGTGGGGTGCTTGCTGCCGTCGTTGAGGGTCCAGTGGTCCGCGCCGGTGAGCACGAACAGGATCTTCGCCATGATGTGTCGCTCTCAGACTCGTGATGTGCGATGCCGACTCCGACCGTAGGCGCGGTCTCGGCGGCCGTGCCAATCGGCGAACCGATGACGGCCATCAGGGTTCTGATGGCTGAGCTCGCAGGCCCGGCGATAGGATCGCGGCATGGGCGAGCGCGCGGCCGAGGGCTCCGGCCCGGTCGATCTGGGGCTGCTGCGGACCTTCCTGGCGGTGCACCGGACGGGGTCGTTCACCTCCGCCGCGCGCGTTCTCGGGCTCGCGCAGCCGACCGTGACCGGGCAGGTGCGGGCGCTGGAGGACCACCTCGGGCGGCAGCTTTTCGAGCGGCTGCCGCGCGGGGCCGCGGCGACGGCGGTCGCCGACGAGCTCGCCGCCGAGGTCGCCGGACCGCTCGACGCTCTCGCCGCCGTCGCCGAGCGCGGCACCGGCCGGGAGGGAGACGAGCCGGTGCGGCTGGCCGGTCCGGCGGAACTGCTGGGCGAGCGGGTGCTGCCCGAACTCGCGCCGCTGGTGGCCGACGGGCTCCGGCTGCGGGTGACCACCGGCCTGGCCGACGAACTGCTGGAAGGTCTGCGGGCCGGCCGTTTCGACCTCGTGGTGTCGGCGATCCGGCCGCGCGGGCGCACGATCGCGGCGACCGCGCTGGCCGACGAGGAGTTCGTGCTCGTCGCCGGGTCGGCGTGGGCGGAGCGCCTCGGTGAGCTGACTGCCGGGGAGCTGACACCGGGGGAGCTGGGTGCGCTCGCCGAGGTGCCGCTGCTGACCTACGCCGAGGACCTGCCGATCGCACGCCGCTACTGGCGGCACGTCTTCGGCAGGCGGCTGAACACCCCGGCGGCCGTGGTGATGCCGGACCTGCGCGCCCAGGCCGGCGCCGTCGCCGCCGGTGCGGGCATCGCGGTCCTCCCGCGCTACCTCTGCGCGGACGCCCTCGCCTCGGGAGACCTGATCGCGCTGCTGGACCCGCCGGACCCGCCGATCAACACGCTCTTCCTCGCCGAACGCGCCGGGACCTCGCAGAGCCCCCACCTCACCCGCGTCCGCGACCGGCTGCTGCGGGCTGCGCGCGACTGGTAGGCGGCTCGCGGCGGTGGCCGCCGCGGCAGGGGGCAGTTCTTCCTCGAATCACCCATGATCGATGTCCGAAATGTCCGGACAATTCGAGGAAAAACTGTCCCCTGCCGAGCGCTGCACGCCGCTGCGTCCCGGCCTCGCCCGTGTTGCGCCGAACAGGGGATCGTGATTCGTCGGCGCAAGGACATAGATTGGAGTCGAGTCTCATCCATAGGAATTGCGGACGCGGTTGAAACGATTTCAGCGGTGTGGAATCAGGGAACCTTATGATTTTGGGTGGGACATTCTGCTGTCCGGTGTCACATCACAATTCGGGGCGGGAGGAAACGCCGTTATCGGGAGCGTTCTCAGCGCCGGGAGTTGTAGATGTCGCGGGAACGGGGGTCCATCGTCGTTTTGAGGTTCCGCAGGGCGTGGTGCAGCCGGGATTTCACCGTTCCCGGCGGAATGCCCAGCGACCTCGCGGCCTTGGTCGCGGTGCTGTCGGCGAAGTAGACCTCGTAGAGCACCGAGCGGTGCCCGGGGGTCAGCCTGCTGACCATCTTGGCCACCACGACCCGGTTGACCACCGCGTCGGCGTGGTCGGCGTCGTACTCGCCGGACGCGGTGCCCGCGGCCTCGTCGACCTCGGTGGGACGCGCGCGACGTGCGCGGATGCGGTCGATGGCGATGTTGTGCGCGACCCTGGTCAACCAGCCCCACACCGAGCCGCGCTCCGGCGTCAGCGAATCGGCGTGCTGCCAGGCGCGGAGCATCGTCTCCTGCACGACGTCCTCGGCGTGGTGCGGGTCGGCCAGGATCTTGTTCACGTACGCCAGCAGGCGAAGGTAGTAGTCGTCGTAGAGCGACTTCAGAGTCGCGTCTGTGTTTCGAACGTCGTGCTCACCGCCTCTGGTGGTCGTCGTGGCGTGTGCCCGTTCGAATGCGATCGCGGATCGCGGATCTCCGACTAGCGTCATGTGGCTTCTTCATTCGGTTGTCTGCCCCGCCGGTGAATCGCTCGCGAGAACTGAGAGGAAACGACCGGAGACGGGGATTCCGGATGGCAGCGATGAGCTTGCCCGTTAGCTCGATCGGAGGAAATCCGGGAGCTCACGTAGATTTTCTACGTGGCACTTGGGGGTCGCTCATATGAGCATCGACGTGGGCGATTTTTCGGGTTTCGTCCCCATGTGCCGGACCAACTGGTCGGTCTGAAAAATAAAGGTAATGTGAACGATCGATGACGGGGTTGTGATTGGTGACGCGGCGTCAGAGCCCGGCCCCGCAGCGTCGTGATCACCGCCAGCGCGGCTGCTCTCACTGCGTGAGCGGAGGGTGAGTTCCGCGACGGTGAGTGACGGGTCTGGCCTCGTGGATCGCGGTGCCGCTCAGGCCGATCTGGTGTCGACCTCGCCGCCGTCGTGGCGGGTCGCCTCGACCGCGATCTCCACCCGCGAGCGCACCCCGAGCTTGGCCAGGATGTGCGAGACGTGGACCTCGACCGTGCGGCGCGAGGAGAACAGCGCCGCCGCGATGTCGGGGTTGGGCAGCCCGTCGGCCACCAGCCGCGCGATCTGCCGCTCGGTCGGCGTCAGCGACTCCCAGCCGTTGGTGGCGCGACGGCGCCGCCCCCGGGTGTGCCGCACGCCGTGCGGGCGCATCCGCGAGTCCGCGCGCCGCAGGTCCCAGGTGGCGCCCAGGTCCTGGTAGATCTGCACCGCCCGGGCGTAGGCGGCGCGCGCCGGGGTGGGTTCGCCGCGCTCTGCCAGCACCACCGCCATGTCCTCCAGCGCCCGCGCGCAGCGGGGCGGCTGGTTGGTGGAGCTGTAGAGCTCGATCGCGGCGCGCAGCGCGGTCGGATCGCGCTCCAGCAGGCCGCGGCAGTGCTGCGAGGCGGCCACGATGTTGGGCACCGCGCCCACGGCCGCGTCCTCGGCGCAGGCGTCGGTGGCGCGGCCGGCGATCTCGGCCTCGCCCGCGTCGGCCGCCAGCCGCACCAGGTTCGGCAGCCACAGGTAGCGGGTGCCGAACCGGGTGCCCGCGGTCAGCGCCTCCGACAGCAGCCGCACCGCGCGATCGGGGTCGTCGTCGGACTCGGCGTGCATCGCGGCCGCCAGCAGCAGGAACTCGGCCGACGAGCGGGTGCTCAGCTGCCCGTCGCAGCCGGCGGCGCGCAGGTTGCGCCGCAGCGTCGCGCGGTCATCGCGGTGACCGGCCAGCAGCGCCGAGAGCCCGCGCAGCAAGCGCAGCCCCGCCGGGTCCAGGTGGTCGGCGAGCTCGGCGGCGGCTTCCAGCTCGGCGGTCGCGTCGTCCCAGCGGCCGATCGTGTAGTAGTGGTTGGCCGCCGACAGGCGCACCGCGCCCAGCCGGGCCGGTGTCGCCGACCGCTCGGCCATCGCCAGCATCTCGTGCAGCGCGCCCTCGGCCTCCTCGGCCTGGCCGAGCCCGAACAGCAGCGTCATCCGGTTGCCCAGCACCGTGAGCCGCAGATCTGCGTTCTCCGGCGCGTCGCCGAGCGCGGCACCGGCCTGCTCGTAGCAGATCACCGCCTCGGCGAGGTCGCAGCGGCGCGCCAGCGCGGCACCGCGCACGTGCAGGGCCAGGCCGAGCGCGAAACCGTCGCGTGAGGGGCGGGCCTCGGCCAGCGCCCGCTCCACGGCCGCGTCGGCGGCCTCGAAGTGACCGCGCGAGAGCATCACCTGACCGAGCACCGCGTGCATCCGGGCCAGCCACGGGCGGTCGAAACCCGGTGTCCGCAGCGCCTTCTCGACCACCTCGGCGGCCAGGTCGTCCTGCCCCAGCACCGCCAGCGACCACGCCAGGTACCAGCTGAGCTCGGCGGAGCAGGCGGCGTCGTCGGTGTCGGCCAGCGCGCGCTCGCTGAGGTCGCGGGCCTGCTCCGGGCGTCCCAGCTGCACCATCGCCAGCACTCGGGCGGTGCGCAGGGAATCGCGGCGGGAGTCCTGGGTGGACAGCAGCGGGAGGGCGTTGGCGAGCAGGCCCTCGGCGGACTCCGGGGCGCGGTGGGCCAGCATCCGGCCGTTGTCGACCAGCCAGTCCAGTCCCCAGTCGTCGATCTCGGCGTCGTCGACGGCGATCGAGGCCATCAGCTGCTCGCCGACCCGCTCCACCGGTGCGCCGGAGGAGGCCAGCGCGCGGGCCGCCTGGTGGTGCAGCGCCAGCCGCAGCGCCGTGGGCGTTGTCTCGTGCAGGGCCTGGCGGATCAGCCCGTGCTGGAAGGTCAGCCGCGATCCCGACTCCACCAGCAGACCGGCCGTGAGCGCCTCCTCGACGCTGCCGACCAGCGCCACCACCGGGCGCTCGGAGACGGTGCGCAGGTCGGTCACCGAGAACGTCGGCCCGAGCAGGGCGGCCATCCGCAGCAGGCCGATCGTGTCGCTGCCGACGAAACCCAGGCGGGAGGCGATGGCCTCGGCCAGCGAGCGCGGCAGCGCGCCGTCGCTGAACGCGGCGGTCAGCTCGGCGCGCTCGGCGTCGGTGTCGAGGTGCTGCTCGCGGCTGAGCGCCAGCACCATCTCCCGCACGTAGCGGGGGTTCCCGGCCGCGCGGCCCAGCGTCGCCCGCAGGGCCGGCCCGATCTCGGCGGCACCCGTGAGGTGCGCGGCCAGTCCCGCCGTGGCGAGTTCGTCGAGCGGGTTCACCGGGATCCGGACCGCCGCGCGGTCCTCGCCGCGCACCACGCCGAGCTCGGTGCGGCCGCCCGACGGGCGCACCGCCGCGACCAGCAGCAGCGGCAGGTGCTCGGTCAGGCGGCTGAGCCGGTGCCACACCAGCAGGCTCGCCTCGTCGGCCCACTGCACGTCGTCGACCGCCAGCACGAGAGGCCCTGCGGTGCAGAGCTTCTCGGTGAGCGCGATGAGCTGCTCGGCGATCGCGGGCACCGGGTCGTCGCCCGAGGCGCCTAGGCGTTCGTGGATCGCCAGGACCTCCGGGTCGCCGGAGGTCGGGTGCACCGCGAGGCAGTCCAGCAGGACGCGCAGCGGGAAGCGCTGGGACAGCTGGTCGGCGGTGGCGTGGTGCACCGCGCAGCCGAGCTCGGAGGCTTCGGCGAGCAGGGCGCGCAGCAGCGCGGTCTTGCCGATGCCGGGCTCACCTTCGAGCCAGAGCACGGTGCCGCGCCCGGCGGCCACCTCGCCCGCGAGTCCGCGCAGCTGCGCCAGTTCGGCGTCCCGCCCGAACAGCTCCGGTCCCATCAGCGCGCCCCCACCTGAGCCCGGAAAGCCCGGTGCTTGATCAAGTTCTGCTCGCCCAAGCCTAGCCCCCGCTCCGCGACGCGTTGTGCCACGCCGAGCGCCACCCGCGCCTGCGGGCGCGCGGGATCAGCACCCTGCCCAGGGCGGTGAGCACCACCAGCAGCCCGACGCCACCGGTGACCAGCAGCGCGACCAGGCGCGGCAGCGGGTCCACGACCGGTTTCGGCGGCAGGTGCGCGGGCGGGGCCGCGGCGGCCATCGGCTTCTCGCCCGATTCGGCGGGCAGCACCGAGGTGACCGCGGCGGCCGGGTTGACCACGCCGTAACCGCGCTGCGGATCGGGCAGGTCGGCGGGCGGGTGATCGGCGGTGTCCTGCAACCGGTTTCGCACCTCGGAGGCCGAGAGGTCCGGGTGGTAGGCGCGCACCAGCGCGGCCGTGCCCGCGACGAACGCGACGCCGATGCCGCCGCCGGAGGCCACGATCTGCCCGCTGCCGCGCGGGGCGATGCCCACCACCTCGTTGCCCGGGGCGACCAGCGCGGGCTGCCCGGCGGCGTGCTGGATCGGGTCGCCCTCGTCGGTGATGCCGGTGACCGGCAGCGCCTCCGGGAACCCGGCGGGGTAGGGGACCGCGTCCTCGCCGACGTCCACATCGGACGGTGCGATGACCAGCGCGTCCTTGCTCAGCGCGTAGGACACCGCCGCGCGCAGCCCGCCGTCGGCCGAGGCCGTGCCCACCGACACCGCGATCACCTCCGCGCCGCCGTCGGCGGCCGAGCGGATCGCCGAGGCCAGCTTGCCCGGGTCGACCTCGTCGGGATCGTCGGTGATCCGGATCGGCAGGATCCGGGCGCCGGGGGCGATGCCGGTGAACCCGGTGCCCGCCGCCGGGCGCGCCGCGATCACCCCGGCCATGAACGTGTCCCGGCCCGCGCAGTCGTCGTCGCCCGCGCCACCGCTGAGGCTCTGGCCCGACAGCACCGCCCCGGACAGCGCCGGAGCGGCCGCGCTGACGCCCGTGCCGATCACCGCGACCGTCACCGCGTCACCGCTGGTCAGCTCCCACACGCTGCTCGGAGCGAGGCGCTCCAGCGCCCAACCCTCCTGCGGCACCACGTGATCCGCCGGTTGCGCGCACTGCTGGGCGACCGCCGGGATCGGCGCGGCGGTGAGCAGCGCACCCACGACCAGCGCCGTCGCCACCGCCCTCATGCGCGGTCTCCCGCCGGACGCGGCTCCAACCAGGCCGCCTGCATCAGCGTCGCGCTGCGGCGGGTCACCAGGTGCGCCCGGCCCGCGGGCAGCACCTGCGGGCGCATGCCGTTGAGCAGCGGCATCTCCGTGGGCGGGCAGGAGAACGCCAGGTCCGGCGTGTTGGACTCCTGCATGCGCCGCACCACCGAGTCCATCGACAGCCGGGACGACCCGGCCGCGCTGCGCGTGAGGATCACGTGCAGACCGATGTCGGCGGCCTGCGGCAGCAGGTCCAGCAGCGAGTCCAGCGGGCCGCCCATCGTGCTGGCCAGCAGGTCGTAGTCGTCGACGAGGATGAACACCTCCGGGCCCGACCACCAGTCGCGGCGCTGCAGCTGCTGCGGTGTGATGTCCGCGCCCGGCAGGCGTTCCCGCAGCTCGTTGGCGGCGGTGCCGATGATGTCCTTGGCCGCCGTCGCCGAGAACGCGAAACCCCGCCGGTAGGCGTCGGGGACGGCGTCGAGCAGCACGCGGCGCGAGTCCACCAGGATCAGCTCCGCCTCGCCCGGGGCGTAGGTCTTCGGGATCGCGTCGGCGACCAGCCGCAGCAGCCCGGTCTTGCCGCTGCCGGTGTCGCCCAGCACCGTCAGGTGCGGCTGGGTCGCGAAGTCGTGCCACACCGGCTGCAGGTCGGCCTCGCCCCAGCCCAGCGGGAGCCGCAGCTTGCCCTCCGGCTCGGGAAGGCGCTCGGCGGGCAGCACCGCGGGCAGCATCCGAACCCCGGCGGCGTCCTCGCCGTCCCAGTTGTCGGCCACCGCCTCGGCCAGCATCCGGGCGCCCTTGGCCAGGTCGTCGACCCGGCGCAGACCGTCCAGGCGCGGCACCGCCGACAGGAAGTGCAGCTTGTCCATCGTCAGACCGCGGCCCGGCTGGCGCGGCACACCGGCGGCCGCGCGCATGTCGATGACCGAGTCGATCGAGTCGCCCAGCCGCAGCTCCAGCCGGGTGCCCAGCTGGTCGCGCAGCTGGCTGTGGATGTCGGCCCAGCGGCTGGTGGTCAGCATCAGGTGGATGCCGTAGGTCAGCCCGCGCGAGGCGAGCGAGCGGATCGTCTGGTCGTGCTGCTCGAAGTCGCTGCGCAGCGTGCCCCAGTTGTCCACCACCAGGAACACGTCGCCGAACGAGTCCTCCGGGACCCGCCCCTCGCGGCGCAGCTCCCGGTACTCGGCCATGTTCTCCACGCCGTGCTGGGCGAAGAGCTCCTCGCGCCGGGACAGCACGCCCTGCACCTCGGCCACCGTGCGGCTGACGCGCTCGGAGTCCATGCGCCCGGCGATGCCGCCGATGTGCGGCAGCTCGCCGAGGGTCTGCAGCGTGCCACCGCCGAAGTCCAGGCAGTAGAACTGCACCTCGTCCGGGGTGTGGGTGAGCGCGAGACCGGCGATGAGGGTGCGCAGCATCGTCGACTTGCCCGCCTGCGGGCCACCGGCGATGCCGACGTGCCCGCCGACGCCGGAGAGGTCCACCATGTACAGCTCGCGGGCCTGGTCGAAGGGCTTGTCGATGACGCCCACCGGCACCTGCAGCTTGCCGCGACCCGGCCAGCTGATCGGCGTCAGGCCGCGGTCGGGGTCGGGCACCAGCGGCGGCAGCAGCTCGTCGAGCGTCGGCGGCTCGTCCAGCGGCGGCAACCACACCTGGTGCGCGGGCGGGCCCTGGCCCTTGAGGCGGCTGACCGCGACCTGCAGCAGCGTCTCGGTGGTCTCCTCCTCCCCGGTCTCCGGCTCCGGTTCGGGGACCTGCTCGGTGGGCGTCTCCGGCAGCCGCGCGGCGCCGAAGGTCACCACCTGGCGGCTGATCTCCGCCTTGCGCTGCTCGGCGGTGCGCCGCTTGAACGGCGCCGAGACGTAGGCGGCCTTGAACCGCGACAGCGTCGCCACGTCCGAGCGCAGGTAGCCGTTGCCCGGCGCGCTCGGCAGCTGGTAGGCGTCCGGGACGCCGATCACCGAGCGGCTCTCCATCGCCGAGAACGTGCGCAGACCGATCCGGTAGGACAGGTGGCTCTCCAGCTTGTGCATCCGGCCGTCGTCGATGCGCTGCGAGGCCAGCAGCAGGTGCACGCCCAGCGACCGGCCCAGCCGGCCGATCATCACGAACAGCTCCGCGAAGTCCGGGTGCGAGGCCAGCAGCTCGCTGAACTCGTCGACGACCAGGAACAGGCTCGGCATCGGTGCGAGGGGTGCGCCGTTGGCGCGGGCCTTCTCGTACTCCAGCAGCGAGCTGTAGTTGCCCGCCGAGCGCAGCAGCTCCTGGCGGCGCACCATCTCGCCCTGCAGCGCGTCCTGCATGCGGGTCACCAGCGGAGCTTCGTCGGCCAGGTTGGTGATCACCGCCGAGGTGTGCGGCAGCTCGTCCAGGCCGAGGAACGTGGCGCCGCCCTTGAAGTCGACCAACACGAAGTTGAGGACCTCGGAGGAGTGCGTGACGGCCATCGCGACCACGAGCGTGCGCAGCAGCTCCGACTTGCCCGAACCGGTCGCGCCGATGAGCAGGCCGTGCGGGCCCATGCCGCCCTGGGCGGACTCCTTGATGTCCAGCTCGATCTTGGTGCCGTTCTCGGCGATGCCGATCGGCACCCGCAGCCGGTCCTGCTGCGAGGTGCGCGCCCAGGTGCGGGCGGCGTCGAGCTTGTCCATCTCACCGACCTCCAGCAGCGCGGCCAGGTCGAAGTCGGTGACCATCGGCTCGACGATGTCGGTGGTGGCGCTGAGCCGGAACGGGGCGAGAGTGCGCGCCAGCGACGCGATCTGCGACGGGCTCAGCGAATCCGGCGCGCCCAGCTCGGTGCGGACCTCCGCGCCCGAGCGGTTCAGCCGGATCATGTCGATCTCGTCGGCGGCGACCTCCAGCCGCAGCGTGGTGCGCTGGGCGGGGCCGGACATGTCGAGGTTGAGCACGGTGGCGTTGCGGTAGCCGGCACCGGCCAGGCGCGACTCCGCCGGGGTCGTGATGCCGTCGAGGACCACCACCACGTACGGCTCGTCGCGGGTCGGGCTCGCCCCGGCCTCGAAGCGGCCGCGGTCGTTGAGGTCCGGGCCGACGAGGGCTTCGAGCTCGGCGAGCGAGCCGGTCAGCATCCGGACGTGCCCGGCGCCGTCCTGCTGGCTGGTGTGCTGGGCGTGCGGCAGCCACTTCACCCAGTCCCACTCCGGGGCCCGCTCCGGGCTCGCGCACACGGCGATCTTGAGGTCGTCGGGGGAGTGGAAGGTCACCAGCTGCGCCAGCACCGCCCGCAGCAGGCCGCGCGCAGCCTCGGCGTCGCCGCGCATCTGCACCTGCGAGAAACCGCGCAGGAACAAGGCCGTCGGCAGATCGTCCACAGTGGTGTAGGCCTTGATGAACCGGCGCAGCGCCCGCGCCGACAGCGGCTCCAGGTCCTCGACCGGCTTGGACTGCACCGGTGTCATCTTCATCGCCAGCCGCTGCGCGGACCGTCCGATGCGGACCTCGGCGAAGTCGGCGTGCGACAGGCGGCGCTCCCACAACCGGCCGCTCATCGCCACCGACCACAGGCCCGACGGGTCGGGATGCCGCCACGACAACGCCTTCCGCTGATCGGCCGCGACCTGGCGGACCTGCTTGCGCATCTGGCCGAGGTAGCGCAGGTAGTCGCGGCGCTCGCCCTTGAGGCGGCGCTTGCGCTCGCCGACGCTGCGGCCCATCTGGCCGAAGCCCATCGCGAGCATCGACACGGCCATCAGCGCCACCACGACGAGCCCGATGCCGCCGAAACCGCCGGAACCACCGCGGCCCATGAACATCAGCATCATGGCGCCGGAGCCCAACGCCATCGGCAGGTACATCAGCAGCCCGCCGAACCCACCGCTGACCTGCTCGGGGATGACGGGCGGCTCCTGCAGGGACAGTTCCCCGTCGGGCATCGTGGGGGGCTTCTGCCTGGCCGGTCGCCGGAACGGCGTCACACTCACTGCGATCAGATCCTTTCCCCTGCATCCCCTCACCCCTCTACACGGATGGAGCACTCCAATCGGGTCAAAGCGGAGGGGAGAACCCGGAGCAACGAATTCATCACGGCAATCCCGGTGCCCCGACGCGTCCGCCGTCGTGGGGATCGGGACGGGTGGTGGTGAGAGGTGTTGCGCCGGGGCGGTTTTAGCCACAATTCCCAGAAGTCGACACCCGTTCCCCGGGTCGGTTCCTGCGGAAACCGCCCACAAGTGGGGGCAGCTACCTCCGGTTACCTGAATCCGGTGTCCGGAGGAGAGGAGTTCGGCAAAACGGTTGAACTCTTCATGAGCCGAGCCGCGTGTGGTGGGTATGACGGGAACGACGGCTCAGCCTGCGGTTGCGGCAGGCGAGGTGTGTCGACTGACGATCCAGGGCCCCAGCTCTCGGGTCGAGCTCGCGGTGCCCGCCCACATCCCGCTCGCGGACCTGCTGCCCACCTTCCTCGACCACCTCGGCGGTGGCCTCGGGAACGCGGGCCTGGAACACGACGGATGGGTGCTGCAGCGGCTCGGCGAGCCCGCCCTGCAGGAGGATCTCGGCACTGCCGCGCTGGGCCTCTACGACGGCGACATCCTCCACCTCCGGCCGCGCAACGACCAGTTGCCGCCGGCCGACTTCGACGACCTCGCCGACGGCGTGGCGACCGGAATCCGCAACCAGCGCAAGGACCTGTGGCGTCCGGAGAGCACCCGGCGCGCGTTCCTGGCGCTGCTCGGCGCCTCGCTCGCGCTCGGACTGGTGCTGCTGCCCAGCATCGGCGCCGGGCAGTGGGTGGCCATCACCGCAGGCAGCGTCGCGCTCGTCCTGCTCGGCGCCGCCGCCCTGTCCTCGCGGGCCCTCGGCGACCGGGCCGCTTCGGAACTGCTGTTCTCCGGCAGCGCCGCGTTCGCCGCGGCCGCCGGATGGGCGCTTCCGATGATCGGGCGGCCCGTCATCGCCATGAGCACCCAGCTCGTCGCGCCCTGCCTGACCGCAGCCGCGGTGTGCACCAGCGTCATCGTCCTCGGCCGGTTCCTCGTCGGCGGCGGGTTCGGAGCCGGTTACCTCGCCGCGATGCTCGCCACCGGGCTGACCGCGCTCGTCGGACTCCTCAACACCTTCGACATGCTCTCCGCCGGAGGCGCGGCCGCCGTCGTGCTCGCAGTGACGCTGCTGGTCGGCACCCGCGTCCCGCGCATCGCCGCGTGGCTCGCCGGGCTGAAGGTGCCGCCGCTGCCGACCTCCGCGGAGCAGTTCCAGGAAGGAATCGACCCCGAACCCGGCCGCGAGCTGATGGACCGCACCGCCGAGGCGGACTTCAACCTCACCGCGCTGTGCGCCGGACTCGGCGTCGTCATCGCCGGATGTCTCGGCATCCTCGCCTTCACCCCCGGGTGGGCGTCGCCGACGCTGGCCGCCATCGCCTCGTTCCTGCTCCTGCTGCACTCCCGCGAGTTCGCGAGTTCCCGCCAGCGCGTGGCCGTCATGGTGCCCGGTTTCCTCGGCCTCGCCGCCGTGATCACCGCGCTGTGCCTGGTGATCCCCGGCGCCTGGCGGATCGCCGTCATCGGCGCGCTGATCGTCCTGTCCGGACTGCTGCTCGCCGGAGCCCGCAGCCTGCCCGGCCGCCGCATGCTCCCGCACTGGGGCCGCGCGGGCGACTGGGCGCACATGACCCTCGCGATCGCCATCGTCCCGATGACGTTGGCAGCGCTGAACCTCTACGCAGTGGTGAGGGCCGCATGGTCGTGAACGAGGTTCTCCGGTGGAGCCGGAGCTCGGGCACCTTCCTGTCCGGGGGAGGTCGTCGTGCACTCGCGCAGTGACCAGGTCCAAGCCCACTCGTTCATGGCCGCGCGGGTCGTCTCCGCGCTGGTGCAGGCCGAACCCGACGCGCCCGACCCGCCGCTGCGGCGGACCCCGCTCGGCTACGTCATCGGCCTGATGCTGTCGATGCTCATCGTCGCCGGGTTCGCCGTCGCCGGCGTCCTCGGCTTCGGCGGGGCCACCGACTGGTCCCAGCCCGGCAAGCTCATCGTCGAGAAGGAAACCGGGAGCCAGTACGTGCTGGCCTCCGACGGCACGCTGCGCCCGGTGCTCAACTACGCATCGGCGCGGCTGCTGGGGGCGAGCGAGGTCGCGGAGGTGTCCCGCTCCACGCTGAGCGAGGTGCCGCGAGGCACTCCCATCGGCATCATCGGCGCCCCCGACGGGATCCCGGAGGGCGCCGCGGGAGGTGCGGGCCAGGCGTGGCTGGTCTGCGCCACCACCACCCGCGACGCCGCCGGGGCCCCGCACGCCACCGTCGCCCTGCACGTCGGCGACGCCGCCGAGGCCGAACCCGCCGGGCCGGACGAGGCCGTGCTGGTGCGATCCACCAGCGGCGACCAGTACCTGGTGTGGCGGGACAAGCGGATGAAGCTCAGCGCCCCGTGGGTCGCCGCCGTGCTCGGCTACGACGCCTCCACCGCTCTGCCGGTGCGCGACGCCTTCATCAACGCGATGCCCGCCGGGCCCGACCTCGGGCCGCTGCAGATCCCCGGATCCGGCCAGCCCGGCCCGACCCTCGGCGGCCAGCCCACCCGCATCGGCCAGGTCTTCTCGGTCAGCGTGGTCGGCCGCCCGCAGACGCTGTACGTGCTCACCACCGGCGGGCTGATGCCGGTCAACGGCACGACCGCCGCGCTGGCGATGGGCGACCCGGCCGGCGGTGGCCAGACGGGCCCCCGCGCGCTCTCGCCCGCGGCGATGGCCTCGGTCGGACAGGTGCCCTCGTCGCCGACGATGGCGCAGCTGCCCGACAAGCCCCCGATGCCGCTGGTCGCCGACGACACCACCGCGCCCTGCGCCCGGATCCAACCGGGCCCGCGCGGCGCGCAGTCCGCGCTGGCCATCGGGCCCGCTGGAGGTGGCGTCGTGGTCGGCGGTCCCGGCATCGAACGCGACGAGTTCACCGCCGACCGCATCGACGTCCAGCCCGGTGCGGGCGTGCTCGCCCGCACCCTGCCCGCCCCCGGCGTCCCCGGCGCCGGTCTCTACCTGGTCACCGACTCGGGTGCCAAGTACCCGGTTCCCGGCCAGAAAGCGGCCGAAGCCCTCGGGTACCGGCTGACCGACGCGGTTCCGGTTCCAGCGCACCTGCTCTCGCTGCTGCCGACCGGACCGGTTCTCGCACCGGAGCGAGCCGCAGGAGGTGCTGCACCAGCAGCACCGTGACGCGCCGACCCACCCGGCCGGCGCGCAGTACGCAAGTCGAATCCCGCCCAGTTTCAATTCCGCACAGCGCAAGGAGAAACCGATGACCGCACCAGGCGCCCAGTACGGCCTCAACGACGCTCAGCTGCAGCAGATCATCGAGGCGACCAACCAGTCCCTGTCGCAGATGCGCCAGCTCAACAATCAGGTCCAGATGCAGGCTTCCTCGCTGGGCCAGGCCAACCAGTCCGACTCCGGTCGCATGCTGGTCGACAAGTTCGGCGTCTGGGCCGGTGACTTCTCGCGCATCGAGAACGAGCTCAACCAGCTGAACCAGCGCGTCATGGACGTCCGCAACGCCTCCCTGCAGGCCGCTCAGCAGGCCGCCGACTCCGCCTCCGGCGCCAACCTCTGATCGACACCCCCACCTACTCAGAACGGAGATTGAGATGACCCAGTTCAGCGTGCAGCACGGGGCCTACGAAGAGGTCAACATGGGGCTGCAGCAGGCCGTTCGTCAGATGGGCACCATCCTGGACGAGCTCAACGGCTTCCTGAAGAACATGGGCGAGGCCACCCAGGGCAAGGCCGCGCCGCTGTGGGCCGAGAAGCAGCAGAAGTGGAACCAGGCCTACACCGAGATGAACACCCGCCTGAGCAGCGGTCACGTCTCCTCGAACAACGCCGCCCAGGCCTTCCAGGACGGCGACAACCGCAGCGCCCAGATCATGGCTTGACGAGTTCCTCCCGCGGCTCATGCCGTTGAGAGGTGCTCGTGCGGTTGAAGTTTCGGGTGCGGGTCGCCACGCGCAGCGGCCCGCACCCGATTCCCCGTCTTCCTCCACCGTGACAAGGAGAACCAGTGGCTGACGAGACGAAGACCAAGTTCGACAGCGGTCAGTACGAGAAGCTGATCAAGGACGTCGACACCCGCGAGGACGAGCTGCGCAAGCAGTTCCTGGGTGCCAGCTCCGGCATCCGGCTCGCGGCCGACCTCGGCGAGCGGGTCCACGCCGGCAACCCCGAGTGGCCGGCCATCCAGTCGCTCAACGAATCCCTGGGCGCCCTGGGCAAATCCGCCGAGGCGATGAACGAGAAGACCAGCAAGGACTGGCGCAAGTTCACCGAAGCCCTCAACGACGCCAAGCGCGTCTTCGAGGACACCGACGACCTCGCGACCTACTCGGCCACCGAGTTCACCCAGGAATACCCGGACATCTCGGGAACGCAGACCCCGGCCGCCTGAGTCGGTTCACCCCCACTCGATCGGCCCCCACTCGATCGGCCCCCACTCGATCGGCCTCAGCTGACGGCATCAGCCCAGGAGCAGGAGAAAGCCCATGCCCGAGAACGCGGACCTGTCAGGCCCGAGCAGCGACTGGACGTTCTTCCAGGCGCTCAACGCGTTGACCGGAAAAGGGCCGGACCTGAAGTCCAAGGCCGAGGGCATCAAGTGGTTCGAGGTCGCAGGCGGTGGCGACGGTGGAGCCGGCGGCAAGGACGCCGACTTCACCGGCGACAAGCTCAAGGAGGACCTGACCAACCGGGTCGCGCCCACCGAGGACCTCACCTACACCGCGTTCGACCGGGTCTACTACCGGGTCAACCGCAACACCGCCGCCACCGACGCGTGGACCCAGGCGATCAACGACGCCGGAACCATCGTCGAGGAGATGTCGTCCGGCAAGAGCGGGACGCTGGACCTGCCCACCCTGCGCCAGGCCCAAGACCTCGTCGGCAAGTACGAGAAGTGGCTGGAGGGCACCGGCACGGACTTCCGGGCCTGGGCGAAGTCGCTGGACTCCGAGGACTCCGGTTTCAGCGGCAAGGCCGCCTCGGTCATCCAGGGGCGCATGGACCAGAACGCCGACAAGCTGGAAGGCCTGCACGAGCAGCTCACCATCGACCGGGGCGTCGCCGTCTCGGTGGCGCTGAAGAACCTCGGCGACAAGATGGAAGCGGCGATCAAGGGCCTCGCCGAAGCGTTCTACGACTTCCGCAGCCGCGCCCTCTACGCCCCCAACAACAAGCGCGTGGACTACGAGAACCAGCTCTACGACTTCCTCACCAACGGAGTGGGGCTGGTCAAGGGCGCGCCGAACTACCAGCTCGACGGCAAGAGCACCTCCGAGGCCCAGGAGTACATCAACACCTCGCTGGCGAGCTTCAAGGAAGGCAACCTGGTCACCGCCGGTCCGTGGGACAAGATGAACACGGAGATCAGCAACGCCGCGCTCACCGAGCTCAAGACGCTCGACACCGCGGCGGCCGCGGCGCTCAAACCCCTCGAAGAGGAGCTCAAGTACACGCAGTCGGCGATCAAGGAGCTCACCGAGCCCGAGGCCAGCGCCCCGAACACCCCGCCGACCACGCCGCCTCCCAACGGCGACACCAACATCCCGCCGCCCCCGGGTGGCGACACGAACATCCCGCCGCCGCCCGGGGGCGACACCAACGTGCCCCCGCCCGGCGGGGACACCAACGTCCCGCCGCCCGGTGGCGGCGACGGGCTCGGGGGCGCCGGTGGCGGTCCCGAGGGCCTGGGCGGCGGTGACGGGTTGGGCGGCGATTCCGCGAACGGCGGCGTCGGCGGACTCGGCGGTGGCGACGGGCTCGGGGGAGCCGGTGGCGGCCTGGGCGGAGCCGACGGCCTGGGCGGTGACTCCGCCAACGGCGGCCTCGGCGGACTCGGCAGCGGTGACGGCCTCGGCGGTGCCGGTGGTGGCCTCGGCGGCGACTCCGGTCTGGGGACCGGGGACAACGGTGCCAACGGCGGTGCGACGCCGCCGCTGGTCGGCCCCGGTGGGCTCGGGCTCGGCGGCGCCACCGGCGGCGCGGGAACCAAGCCCGGCGCCAACGCCAACGGCGATCCGGCCAACGGCGGCGCGGGCGGTTTCGGCGACTTCGGGCAGAACGACCCGGCCAACGGCGGGGTCGGTGGGCTCAGCGGCGACCAGCAGCCCGGCCTGGTCGACAGCGGCCTGACCCAGAGCTCGTTCGACCCCGCCAACGGCGGTGCGAGCGGCTTCGGCGACGTTCCCGGGCAGCAGGACCAGGACCGCCCCGGCGGCATGGCCGGTGTGCCCCTGGACTCCAACGGCAACCCGATCCCCGGTGCCGGAGAAGGCATCGGCGACCTCGCCAACGGTGGTGCGGGAGGCTTCGGCGACACCGGTCTGCCCGGCGGCGCGGACTCCGGACTGGGAGCCGGTCAGGGCCTCGGTGACCCGGCCAACGGCGGCATCGGTGGACTCGGCGCGGGCGGCAACGACGGCCTCGGCGCCGGCGCGGGTCTGGGTGATCCGGCCAACGGCGGTGCCGGTGGGTTCGGCGACCTGCCCGGTGGTGCTGACGGCGGCCTCGGCGCCGGCGCGGGCCTGGGTGATCCGGCCAACGGTGGAGCCGGTGGGTTCGGCGACCTGCCCGGCGGCCAGGGCGGTTTCGACCCCGGTGGCCTCGGATCCGGTGCCGGGGAAGGGCTCGGCGACCCGGCCAACGGCGGACTCGGCGGCTTCGACCCGGGCGGACTCGGGTCCGACTCGGGCGCCGGGCTCGGCTCCGGTGCCGGCATCGGTGACGTCGCCAACGGGGGCGCCGGTGGATTCGGCGACGGTGCGGGCGGTCTCGGTTCGGGCGGATTCGAGGGCGTGTCCGACCCGGCCGACGGCTACGGGTTCGACAACGTCTCCGACGGCTTCGGCGCCCCGGACGGCTCGGCCGACGGCGCGGGCGGTTCCGGTACGGGTTCCGAGCAGCAGCGCGGTGGTGCCGGGGGCGGCACCACCGGGTTCGGCATGGGTTCCGGCGCGGGCTCCGGTCTGGGCGGTTCCCAGGCATCGCCGCTGCCGCCGGGGATGAGCCAGCTCAACGGTCCGTCCACGCAGCAGGGCATGGGCGGAATGCCGTTCATGCCACCGATGATGGGCGGCATGGGCGGCCAGCAGGGCGACAAGAGCGAACGCGAGCGGCAGACCTGGCTGTCCGAGGACGAGGACGTCTGGGGCACCAACGCCGACGCGGGCATGGGCGTCATCGGCCTGCCCGACGAAGCCGACTTCGACGTCGACGAGCAGATCGCCGCGGGCCCGGTCCGCCCGCCGCGCCAGCCGCAGCAGACACCGGCGGAGCAGGAGCAGACCACCCAGGCAACGGCGCAGGGCTGAAAACCAGGTCCCCGGAAGGAGGGAGTGGCGATGTCCTCTCCTCTGTTCAACCAGATGGAAAACGCGCTGGCAGACCTCCGGAAGCAGCAGGAGCGCATCCGCGAGGCGCAGGAGCGGGCCGAGAAGGAGACCACGACCGTCTCCAGCAAGGACCGCTCGATATCCGCGACGGTGGACCACCGGCAGCGGCTCACCGGTCTGAAGTTCTCCGGCACCCGCTACCGCACGATGGCGCCCGCCGAACTGGCCAACAAGATCGTCGAGCTGGTTCGGCAGGCGCAGGACGAGGCGAGCCAGAAGTCCATCGCCGTCTACAGCGCGATGGCGCCCGCCGGGTTCGGGTCGGCGCTGACCGACATGGTCAACGGCGACTTCGACCTGGACACGATGTTCGACGAGGCGGTCCGGGAGGCGGACAGCATGTCCGACGCCGCCGACGAGGGGGAGGGGACCGATCGTGGCAAATGAGGAGAACGACCTGGTCGCGGCGGACATCGAGGCGCTCAAGCGGGGAGGCGTCGACCTGACCCGCATCGCCGAGACCGCCAACGCCATCTACGCCGACCTGGCCCACGACTGCAACTCCTTCGCCATCGAGGGCGACGACGACATCGCCAAGACGCTGCGCTCCAAGTACGAGCCGGGGGAGAAGGACGGGCTGGAGTTCCTGCGCATGCTCGGCCTGAGCATCGGCACCGACGGCGAGAAGGTCGTCGACGTCGGCAAGACCTTCGACGACATGAACTCGACCGCGAACAGCGAGGTGACGCGGGGCGGCAAGAAGGCGTGAGCGCGGCGCGCGGCGCGACCGACGACGGCGTGCCGCGCGCGGACGAGGGGGCGTGAGGGCGAACTATGGCGATCATGGTTCCGGAAGAGGTCGGCAACCTCTTCATGGTCTTGACCGGCGAGAAGTGGCCGCAGATCAATGAAGATCAACTTCGCAAGTTGTCGGAATCGTGGCGCAACACCGCGAACCGGCTGCGCAACGACCTGACACCGGAGCTCGCTCAGGCGATCAAGCTCATCCGCTCCGAGTTCTACGGCAAGGCCGCGATGCGCTTCGCCGACCGGATGGCGCCGTACGTCGAGAGCAACGGCCACATCGAGACCGCCGCCGCCGGGTACGAGCAGATCTCCGCGTTCCTCAAGCAGCTCTCGGTGCAGACCGAGTACGTCAAGCTCGTCAGCCTGCTCTCGCTCGTCGAGCTGCTCGCCGAGATCGCCTGGGCCATCGCGATGGCCGGGCCCACCTTCGGCGCCAGCATGGCCTGGCTCGCCGGCCGCTACGCCATCGTCCGGTTCCTGCTCAAGAACATCTGGGGACGGCTGCTGATGCGCGTCATCCAGGCGCAGGTGTTCGGCATCGCCTTCCAGGTGGCCATCGACGCCGCTGCCCAGGGCATCCAGATGGCGAAGGGCAGCCGCGACGACTGGGACGAGGACGCCACCAAGCAGGCCGCCGCAGTCGGAGCCCTCGGCGGCGCGCTGGCCCTGCCCTTCGCCGCGCTCGGCGGCGCGATGGGCAACATGCTCGCCAAGGGCCTGGTCAAGGGCATCGGCGACCAGATCGACAACGACATCCTCAAGGCCGCCGCGGAGGCCGCCGCCAAGAACTTCGCCGACGACTTCCCGAAGGCACCGTCGCTGGCCAAGTTCGCCACCCAGGTCTCCGACCACATGA
The DNA here is from genome assembly GCF_029952525.1 of Saccharopolyspora ipomoeae. Taxonomy (GTDB): domain Bacteria; phylum Actinomycetota; class Actinomycetes; order Mycobacteriales; family Pseudonocardiaceae; genus Saccharopolyspora; species Saccharopolyspora ipomoeae. The sequence goes on along the minus strand of NZ_JASAOF010000001.1, from coordinate 631,243 downwards.
ACACCCACATCGCCCGCGACCTCGGGGCCGCCACGCCCGGCAACTACGCGGGCATGAGCCTCAAGGGCATGTGGGCCGAGAAGTTCGGCCGCGGCCTCGCCGACGCCGTCGAGGAGGGCCTGCACGAGTTCTTCACCGAGGGCCTCTACGGCGCCATGACCGGGCAGGGCTTCCAGGCCAACCCGTACTCGTTCACCGCGGGCATGTCCGCCGGTCTGTCGGAGAACCTGGGCAGCGTCATCGGCGCCGGGCTCCACGGCAACCTCACGCCCGGCAGCGGGGAGAACCCGTTCCTCGCCGCGCAGCGCGAGAACGAGGGCGGCGACTCCGACACCTCGCCGCTGCTGAACGGCGACGGCGACCTCGACACCTCCGACATCGACAGCGACGCGCAGAGCGTCTCCGGCGACAGCACGTCCGGCGGCGGGGTCGCGGGTGGTGTTGCGGGTGGCAACCCGTCTTCGCTGGGGCAGTCCCAGACCCAGGTCCCGGGGCAGGGCGGGGGCGATCGCGGCGCGGTCGACGACGCCGCTTCGACCGGGTCCGACACCCCGAGCAACCCGTTCGAGCCCGATGCCGATGCCCAGTCCACGACCGCGCAGTCCACGACCGCGCAGTCCACGACCGCCCAGTCCACGCCTGCGCAGTCCACGACTGGGTCGCTCACCGAGTCGCAGACCCAGGTCCCCTCGCAGCCCGGGTCCGAGACCGGTTCGGTCGTCGAGACGCCGGAGACCGTCAGCGTCGGCGGCGAGCAGGGAGCTGCCCAGAACACCGGTTCGCAGGTCTCGACCGGGCAGGAATCCGGCTGGAACAGCGCTGTTCCGCCGGAACCCGCTCCCTCGAACCCGGACGTCTCACCGGGACTTCCTCCGTCGGGGCAGTCGTCGAACACCCAGGGGGAACCGAACCTCTCGCCGTCCACATCGGACTCGAACGTCGCGCCGCCGACGCAGGTCGGCGGGCAGGCTCAGGTGAATCCCGGTGGGCAGCAGGCCGCGCCCGATGCGGTCGCCACCGACGGGGGGACGACCGGGACCAGGACGCAGCAGCCCTCGTCGCCGGTCGGGTCGGTTCAGGCCGATCCGGTGCAGTCCAACGGTTCCCAGTCCGCCGCCGATCCGGTGCGGGGAGGCACCGATTCCGCCGTGCAGGTCGATCGGGGTTCCCAGACCGATGGCGCCCGGACGGATCTCACGCAGTCGCGGACGGATCTCGGCCAGAACCAGCAGAACTCGTCGAGCGACGCCACGACGACCACTTCGCAGAGCTCCGCCGACGTGCAGGCGCAGGCGCAGAGCGACCAGGGGCGCCCTGCGAGCGAGACGACCAGCACCGACGGCGTGACCCGCAGCGACGGGACGTCCGGGCAGCAGTCGGTCACCGGTCTCGGCCAGACCGGTCAGACGCAGGTTTCCGGCCTCGGATCGAGTTCGTCGAACCCCGCCTCGACGAACTCGCCCGCGCCGCAAGCGCAGTCCCAGTCCCAGTCGACCCCGAATACGCGCGGCGGCACCACGAACTCGACCGGCACGTCCTCGCCGTCGGTGACCGACGTGACGGCGACCTCGCAGACCTCCGTGCCCCAGGTTCCGGGCACGCCGACGCCCGAGGTGTCGACCGCGACGGTCACGGTCGACTCCAGCGGGAACCTCGTCGACACCGCCCAAACCCAGGAGACGCCCCAAACCCAGGAGACGGGACAGACCCAGGAGACGGGACAGACCCAGGAGACCGGACAGCAGTCCACGCAGACCCAGCAGGACACGACTCAGCAAGACACCGCTGGCGCCGGCCGGGACACCGCCGACACGGTGACCGACACCGGTTCCACCGACACGGCCGCCGACGGCATCACCTCGACCGACGACCTGTTCGCGGCGCTGGACCAGGACACCCCGCTGGACCTGTCGCTCACCGATCCGTCGCAGGTCACCCCGGCTCCGGTGCTGCCGGAGACCGCGCGGGCCGCGGACTCCTTCGCCGCCGACATGACCGCGCGCGTCGACGAGACGCCGCGACCGGCGGAGCTCACCCGCGACGGCATCATCACCCACAACTCGCGGCTGCTGCCCAGCGACGGGGTGTGGTCGCCGGATCGCCCCGCGCCGCTCGCCGCCAACGTCGCCTCCAAGATCGACGTGGACCCGGCGGTGCGCGCCGGGCTGCAGGGGCAGTTCCAGCACCTGGTGAACACGCGGGGCGAACTCGGCCTGCTGCAGATCCTCTCCAGCGGCCGCAGCTTCCAGGTCCCGACGACGACCGGCACGCAGAGCGTGTTCGTGCGGATGGACCCCGACACCGTCGCCCCCGCCGCCACCCCTGACTCGACGGTGCACGACACCCCGTCGCAGAGCAGCAAGCACGAGGGGGCGAGCCGCTCGATCTCCAGCCACGCCGTGTCCCGCAAGCTCCGGCAGAACGCCGTCGCCGGCTGGGTGGACTCGGCGATCGAGGTGGCCGCGACCTCGCTGAACCTGCGGGTCATGCCGTTCCTCGGTTGGGGCGAGAGCCGCACCAGCTCCGTCTCGGACAAGACCGGCAACACGCGCGAGCGCACCGCCAAGCTCGGCGGGCACCACAAGGCCTTCGACGTCAACTTCGAGGTCCAGTGGGAGTCCGGTGGGCAGCGCGGCAGCTCCCGCTTCGACCCCACGGTCCGGCTGGCCTACCCGGAGACGGTGCTGGAAGCACCCCGCCCGGCACCGACCCCGGACACCGAACCGGCCACCACGACCCCCGCGGTGCAGGGCGACCAGAACCCGGCCGCGCAGACCACGCCGACGCCGCGCACCCCCGTCCCGGTGCCGGCCGAGATCCAGCAGCTCATCGCCAACCTCGACGGCTACGCGGGCATCGGGCAGCTCAACCGCTCCGTCATGGACAACCTGCCGGACTGGGCCAAGAACGACGCCACCCTCAGCGGCGGGATCGCCGACAAGGTCGACTCCTCGCAGTTCGTCGAGGAGACCTCCGAGGGCCTGGTCAACGGCATCGACATCAGCCAGCGCACCACCTACCCCAAGTGGTCGCGGATGCCCGGCAAGAACTGGTCGAAGCACCCGCAGGTCTCGGTGAAGGTCGAACCGCAGGTGCGCGGGTTCGAGCGGATCGGCGACCCGCAGCCCATCCGCACCGGTGAGGTCCTGCGCAACACCAAGGACACCGGCCTGTCGCAGAGCATCGGATCGCGCGCCATCGGCGGCATCCGGCTCCGCGGGCTGTTCACCTCCGGCGAGGCGAAGATCGACGGGCACGGCAGCCCGCTGCAGATCGGCCCGATCGGCGTGCTGTCGCTCAACTCCAGCCGCAAGGAATCCCAGACCGGCCGGGAATCCGGCACGAACAAGGACAAGTCGCTGGAAGGCGACGGCGCCCAGCGCTACCGGATCGACCTGTCGCTGGCCGCCGAGATCACCTCCCGGCCCGGCGGCAAGGCCGAGTCCGCGCCCGTCACCGTCGCACCCACCGACGGGGCCACCTACGTGTGGGTGCGCAACGAGGACGTGCCCGAGTTCGAGCAGGCGCTCACCGACGCGCTCAACCCCGACGGCACGACCACCACGCCGAACCCGGTCCCGGTGCCCGACGCCGAGCAGCGCGAACGCATTCGCACCGTCGTCGACGGCGAGGGCATGTTCAGCAACGTGGTGCGGGTGCGCGGCACCGAGGCCGTGCGCGACCAGGCCCGGCAGCACATCCGGCAGCGGCTCACCGCGCTCGGCGTCGACCAGGACCAGGTCGACTGGAACCAGGTCAACCGCGACCTCGGCGGGCTCGGCCCGTACGGGGTGATGACCAAGTTCGACGACCTGACCGGTGACGGCAAGCCGGTGACCGTCGAGGTCACCGCGGGCGGCCGCAAGTTCAAGTTCGAGCTCACCGGCGACCTCGGCGACGTGACCGGGCGCCGCACCCTCGACAACGACGTCAAGTTCAGCGCCACCCGCAAGCGCGGCAGCGGCTGGAAGACCGGGTTCAAGACCAGCTTCGGCGTCGGCGCGCTGGTGGCGGCGATGGCCCGCGCCACGATCCGCCCGTCCGGCTACGGCGCCAACAACTACGTCGGCGGCATCGCCGGCATCGGCGGCAGCTGGAACCGGGGCAAGGCCAGCGGGTACGGCGACAGCCTCGAATCCGAGCAGCGCATCAAGTACGAGGGCAAGGCCGACCGGGTCACCCGCGACGTCGCGTTCGAGCTCAAGGCCACCGACACCTCGGCGCGGAACCCGTTCAGCCGCAGCACCCCGCCCGCCTCGATGCAGGTGCCCGGACAGGCCGACTACCGGGTCGCGAGCTTCCTGCTCGACGCCGACGCGGGCTGGCGCCCGGGCGAACCGGCCCCGGCCGCGGGACGCGGGCTCGACGACGGCAACCGCGTCGACATGGGCAACACCGCCGTGGTCTCGGTCGCCGACCTCTACGGCAAGGCCAACGAAGCCTTCCACGAGATGCAGCGCGACGCCGCCCGCGGCGCCAAGGAAGGCCGGTTCGAACGCTTCCGGCGGTGGATCGCGCACGGCAGCAGCGACCCCCGGCACAGCGACCCCAAGCACCTCGTCGACGTCGACCCGCAGTGGTGGAAGACCCGGATCCCCGGCATGTTCCACACCCCGCAGGTCCGGGACGACGGATCGCACGCCGGGTGGTTCTTCGACCGGATGCAGCGCGGCGCCTTCGAGATGCGGGTGCACAACGAGCGGCCGCTGGGCCCGGTGCCGGGCAACTCGACCTGGGAGACCAGCAACAAGACCGGTGTGTCGATCTCCAACGGCACCAGCAGCGGCACCGACGGCGAACTCGGCGTCAACTTCTGGGGCGCGATGGCCGACGCCAACGCGGGCGTGTCGATGTCGACCGGGCGCGGCAACGACGACTCGCTCGGCGGCTCCACCAAGTCCAGCTCGCAGGTCAAGACCCCGATGGACCTCTACACCGGTGACCTCGTGCTCACCGTCCGCGCCGACGCCTGGCAGCAGCTGTTCGGCCAGCCCAACCACCGCTGGGACGCGATCAGCCCCTACCCGACCGGGGCGCAGAGCGACAGCGTCGAGATCGTCGTCCCCGACGGCCTGCTCTACGTCAAACCGCGCACCCCCGTCGCCACGCACCCCGACGGCCGGCTCACCGAGGACCTGCCGCTGCTGCGCGACCTCGGCAAGGGCCTGGACCGGTCGGTGGTCGTCAACGGCTTCACCCGCGACGACCCGGCGCCCGCCGACGGCTCGCAGGACCAGGAGGCGGGTGCGCCGGGGCGGTTGTCCGACGACGCGATCCGCGCGCTCTGGCACGCCGCGCCCGAGCTGTTCCCCGGCTGGACGCCCGATTCCGGCCGCCCGGCACCGCTGTTCGACGCCACCAACGCGCTGCGCGCCCTCGACAACCCCGCCGACGTGCGCGAGATGCTCAACGGCGGCTGGCAGCGGAGCATGTTCCGCTCCCGCTGGTTCGGCTCGCACTACTACACCTTCACCGCGACCGCCGAGCAGCAGCCCGGTGCCGAGGTCATCGACCGCGGCGACGTCCCCTCCGGCGGCTACGCCGAGACCCAGGGCGTGCGCGGGCGGGGCCAGGACTCCTCCCGCGACGTGGCCACCGCGCTGGGGATCACCGCGTGGCCGATCGTGCCGACCACCGCCGCCGGCGACACGATGGCCCCGATGCCGCTCGTCGGCTCGACCCAGGCGAGCAGCGCCGAGCAGGCCAACGAGGTCGACACCTTCCAGCAGGAACGCTCCGACACCGACGGCCACGTCGGCGTGCGCGCACCCTTGCAGGTCAACTTCACGGTGCACAAGTTCCGCGTCCCGCCGCTGCTGCTGTCCACCTTCACCGAAGGCGCCGCGGGTTCCAGCGCCTACCGGCACCCGGAGCTGCGCGAGGTCACGCTGCCGCCGCAGCTGTCGCGGACCCGGGGCGCGGTCGACCTGAGCCTGCCCGAGTTCCTGCTCGACCAGCCCGCTGACCGCACCACCTCGACCACCGGCCGCGACATCACCGACGCCGCCCGGCAGACCCCGTCGTTCCAGCTGGCCAAGAGCACCCGGGACCCGCAGCTGACGCGGCAGGTGGTCGACGCGATCGTCGAGGCGCGCGGCCACGAGGACCTGGTGCACCGCTGGTTCGGGGAAGGTACGCCGAACCGCGGCAAGATCGACGCGCTGTTCTCCCCCGACGTGCTCGTGCCGAACATCGGTCCCGACCGGCAGCTGCTCAGCGAGGACGGCCACACCAGCACCTTCCGGGTGCACGACCGGTTCCTCGCGGTGGACTACGAGGTGCAGGTCAAACCCCGGCTGAGCGACCCGCAACACCTGCACACCTGGACCGAGGCGCAGCACGAGGCCAAGCGCGGTCAGGAAGCCGGATCGTCCTCCGGGGACGGCAACACGCGCGGCGTCGACACGGGTCTGGGCGCGATGGCCATCAACGCCCAGAACTGGAGCAACGCCGAGAACGTCGCCTCGCGCGGCGTCACCGACGGCGACACGGCGGCCTCCGCGCTGGAGCAGAGCAACAATTCCCGCACCCGGCAGCAGGAGTGGCACCGCTACACCGCGACCCCGCACTACGACGTGGTGATCCGCTCCAAGCCGCACTTCTCGCCGTTCTGGTCCGAGCACCGCAGGGAAGGCGCCGACGGGTTCACCGGCACCCCGGTGGAGTTCGACGTCCGCGAGGGCGAGCACACCGCCTTCGAGCCCCCGCCCCGCACGACGCCCGCTCCCGCCACCGACCCCACGACCTCCACGCAGGACGGTGCTGTTCGGGAGGGCGCTGTTCGGGAGGGGGTTGTTGAGGACGGGGCGCGGAGCCCGGAGGAGGTGCGTCGGGAGATCCGGGCGCTGGAGGACCAGATCTCCGATCTGACCTCCCAGTACGACCGGTTGACCAGCAGGATCACCCACGTCGCCGACGCCGCCCAGGCGATGGCCGAACCGCACCTCGACGGCGGGCCGCGACCCGATCCGCGGCAGGTCGAGATCATCCACCGCGCGGCCGTCGAGGTCACCGAGCCCGACGTGCGGCGGCTCGACCAGCTCGGTCAGCAGATCGCCGCGAACACCTTCGAGCTGCGGGACCTGCGCCGCGATGCCACCGACGTCGACCCCGGCGTCGCGCCCGCGCCGGACGGTCCCGCTCAGGACAACGGGGTTCGACCCGACGAGTCCCGGACCGACGGTGATGGGCGGCGTTTCGACCGGTCCGGCAACCTCGTCGAACGCGGCCAGGACGGGCAGTGGCGCAAGCAGCGCTACGTCGCGCTGCCCTGGCTGGACCAGAACACGCTGGTGCTGGGCGTCCGTCCCGAGACCAACCCCTTCACCGGCCGACCGAACCACATGGCCGGGTTCCCGACCGCGCCCGGCGGCAACGCCCAGCAGCGCCACGTCGGTGCCGACGGCGACGTCGTCACCGCCACCCTCGCCGACCGGGTCGGCCAGGACCTGCCCGGCGGCTACCGGTTCACCGGCCACGACGGCACGACGAACACCACCCCGGGCAGCGGGAACGCCAAGGGGGACGCGCACTTCGTCCCGGTGTCGCTGGAGCGCACCGGCACCCCGCACCAGCCGAACACGACCGCCGACGTGCGGGAGGTCGGGCGCAGCGTCGAGATCGACGTCCGCGATCTCGGTGTGACGCGCCAGAACACCGCTCGCGAGATCCTCGCGGCCGTCGCCCACGCCGCGGGCGTCGAGGACTTCGGGTCGCGGCACGCCGAGGAGTTCTTCGCCGATCCCGCCAGCGCCCAGATCGCCGAGTCCGTCCGCGACCGGCTGCCGACTTCGCCCCAACCCGCTCCCGCGTCGCGGCCCGACGCTGGACCGCAGCCGGTTGACGGTGATGAGTCGCCTCCGACGTTCACCGTCGAGGCCGAGCGGTGGAAGCCGCTGGACAACGCGTTCGTCTTCGGTGATGGGACCGTGCAGCGCGGACCGGGCAGCGGCATCCGGCAGGAGGTCCGCTACACCCTCACGCCCGAACCGGGCCGTTGGAACTTCGAAACGAAGCTCCACCTGCGGCCGGCTCCCGGTGTGACCGCTGAAGACCTGGCGAACGTGCGCGCCAACACCGCCGCCGGCCTGGAGCAGCTGCTCAACCAGCAGGCCCACCTGCTGCCGGGACCCGACGTCGAAATGCACGGCAACGTGGTGTTCGTCGATGACCCGGCCCAGGCGTTCAGCGTGATCGACGTGGTGCCGGGCAAGCCCGATGACCGGTCGAATCCGATGGATCAGCACAGGTGGGCGGCTGACGCGACGCCGTCGGAGTTCACGCACGAGGTGATGCACTTCTTCGGTGTGCGGGATGCCTACCTGCATCCGCGGCAGCTGCTCGACACCTCCGACAGTCCGGTTCCGGGTGATCTGATGGACGTGCGTCAGCCCGGCGCCGAATACCGGGTGCTGGACCGGCACATGCAGCAGATCATGGACGTGGCCTCACCGCACCTGCCCGGGTCGCTGGTGACCGACGGGGTCATCCCGTCCTCCTCGGGCACCGCGCTCGATTCGCAGCGCGAGCCCGGCACCTCCGACGTCTCACCGGCCAGGCCGCCCAGCGACCGGCCCCGTCGCCACCACGGCCACGACTCCGGCTCCTCGCGATCGTCCCACTCCTCGCGCTCGCCTCGCTCGCACCACTCGTTGTCGCAGTCGAGGCCGGTCGTGCTGGACAACCCGCAGTTGCGGGAGAATCCGTCGCGTCCGTCGTGGATGTACCGGGGTGATACGCGTCAGCCGGAGGTGGTCTTCCGGGACGGCATGACTTCCTGGGGTCGGGACTACGACCTGGTGTCGCACGTCCACGGTGGTGATGGTGCGCGCGAATCCGGGTACGTGTCGGTGACGCCCAGTGCGACGGCTGCGCATCAGTTCGTCGTCCCGGACGGCGGGGAGCCGATTCGTCACAACGGTCGTTGGTACGTGCCGATGTCGGGGCAGATCTATCAGATCGAGTCCTCGGGCAACATGATTCACATGGCGTCGCAGAACCTTCCGCAGGATCTGCTGGATCGGATGCGGTACCAGACCGAGTGGGACGCCGTCCGCCACGTCGATCGTCGCAACGTGCACAGCGCCATGACGGTCAGCGGGCACTTCCACCAGGGGCCCGATGGCCGTCGCACCATTCTCCCGGGCACGGTGCCACGACTGACGAACGTCGAGAACCGCGACTACGTCCCCGGATATCGGGGTTACGACCCGCACGCCGACCGCGACAGCGGGTTCACCCGCGACACCGACCTGGGCCTAGGTCCCCCGCGGCGTCGCCGCTCGCCGTCCTACGACGACGAGTACCCGGCAACCAGCAGCTCCTCGTCCTACTACCCGAGGCACTCCAGCTCCCACGACAACTACTACGACCGGCGCCCCGGCCTGCCCCCGAGCGCCGAGACCTCGGCCCATCAGACGGGAGATCAGCAGACTGGGGATCAGCGGACGGGCGATCAGCAGGACAGCACCGAGGTCACGCTCGACAACCCGCAGCTGCGGACGAACCCGCCACGGCCGCGATGGATGTACCGGGGCGACACGCGGCCGCCCGCGGAGATCTTCCGCGACGGGATGACGTCCTGGGGCACCGACTACGACCTGGTCGCCCACGTGCACGGCGGCGACCAGGCCAAGAACTCCGGCTACGTGTCGGTGACGCCCAGTGCCGTTGCCGCGCACCAGTTCGTCGTGCCGGACGGCGGCGCGCCGATCCAGCGTGACGGCAAGTGGTACTTCCCGATGTCCGGGCAGATCTTCCAGATCGAGTCGTCGGGCAACATGATCCACATGGCCTCGCAGAACCTGCCGCGGGCCCTGCTCGACCGGATGCAGTTCCAGACCGAATGGGACGCGGTCCGCCACGTCGACACCGAGAACATCCACTCGGCGATGACCGTCGAGGGCTACTTCCACCAGGGCCCCGACGGCACCCGCACCATCCTGCCGGGCACGACCCCGACCATCACCAACGTCGACAACCAGAACTTCGTGCCCGGGCACCGGGGCTACGACCCGCATGCCGACCCCGCCAGCGGGTTCACCCGCGACAGCGACCTCGGCCTCGCCGAGGCCGCGCGCACCGAGCAGAACCCCGACATCTCGCCGGGGTTGCCGCCGTCGGACGACGGTCGGCGCTCGTCCCGGCACTCGTCTCACTCGCGGCACTCGCACGAGTCCTCGCGGTCGTACCGCTCCTCGTCGAGCCGACACGCGCCGTCGTACTCGACCTACACCGCTGTTCCGTCCTCATCGCAGAACCCGACGGGTCCCGTCACCCTGGACAACCCGCAGTTGCGGGCCAACCCGCCGCGCCCGTCGTGGATGTACCGGGGCGACACGCGGCCGCCGGAGATCATCTTCCGAGACGGGATGACCTCGTGGGGCACTGATTACAACCTGGTGTCGCACGTGCACGGCGGTGATGCGGCCCGCAACTCCGGCTACGTGTCGGTGACGCCGAGCGCCGTCGCCGCGCACCAGTTCGTGGTTCCCGACGGTGGTGAACCGGTGTACTACAACGGTCGTTGGTACGTGCCGATGTCGGGGCAGATCTATCAGATCGAGTCGTCGGGCAACATGATTCACATGGCGTCGCAGAACCTTCCGCAGGATCTGCTGGATCGGATGCGGTACCAGACCGAGTGGGACGCCGTCCGCCACGTCGATCGGCGCAACGTGCACTCAGCGATGACCGTCAGCGGGCACTTCCACCAGGGGCCGGACGGTCGTCGCACGATCCTCCCGGGCACGACTCCGAACCTGACCAACGTCGAGAACCCCGACTACGTCCCCGGACATCGGGGTTACGACCCGCACGCCGATCCCCGCAGCGGGTTCACCCGCGACACCGACCTCGGACTGGGCGGGCACCGCTCCTACGACCCCGACATCTCCCCGGGGCTGCCGCCCTCGGACGACGGTCGGTACTCGTCGCGGCACTCGCACGAGTCCTCGCGCTCGCACCGCTCGTCGCGGTCCCATCATTCGTCGCGGTCGCACCACTCCTCGTCGAGTCGGCACGCGCCGTCGTACTCCAGCTACGCGCCCGCGCTGCCGCAGCCCCCGGCCCAACCCCCGGTCACCTTGGACAACCCGCAGTTGCGGTCCAGTCCGCGGCGTCCGCAGTGGATGTACCGGGGTGACACGCGGCCGCCGGAGATCATCTTCCGGGATGGCATGACCTCCTGGGGCACTGATTACAACCTGGTGGCGCACGTGCACGGCGGTGATGCGGCCCGCAACTCGGGTTATGTGTCGGTGACGCCGAGCGCCGTTGCCGCGCACCAGTTCGTCGTTCCCGACGGTGGTGATCCGATTCAGCACGGCGGTCGGTGGTACGTGCCGATGACCGGGCAGATCTATCAGATCGAGTCGACGGGGAACATGATTCACATGGCCTCGCAGAACCTTCCGCAGGCCCTCCTCGATCGGATGCAGTACCAGACCGAGTGGGACGCGGTCCGTCATGTCGATCACCGCAACGTGCACAGCGCTATGACGGTGCGCGGTTACTTCCACCAGGGTCCGGATGGTCGGCGGACGATCCTTCCTGGTACGACACCGGAGCTGACCAACGTCGAGAACCGGCGCTACGTCCCGGGTTTCCGTGGTTACGACCCGCACGCCGATCCATACAGCGGTTTCACCCGCAACACCGACCTCGGACTCGCGCCGCCGCGCCCGAGCCGGTCCTCCCACGAGTCGAGCCGCTCGATCCCCGCTCCCACCGGGTACACGACCTCGTCGACCTACCCGAGCTCCTCCTACTACCCGGCCGGCAGCTCCTCCTCGTCATCGCGCTACTACCCGGCTTCCAGCAGCGACTCGTACTACTACGACCGCCGGCCGGGGCTCCCGCCGGACCAGACCGGGACGCCCGACGTGCTTCGCGAGCAGGGCGGCGATTCGGTGCGGGTGCCCGGTTCGATCGCCGACAGCCCCAGGATCCAGGCCCCGGCGGGCCCGGTCAGCGCCGAGACCGTGTCCGCCCAGGCCGTTCCCGACGCGAACCGCGTCGTGCTGCTCCCGCCCGCCGGCCCCGGTGCTCGCGGTGTGGAGTTCACCGACAGCGGGACGCGCGTGGCGCGGGACCTCGGCAAGGAGGTCGTGGCGCTGGTCGACAACGGCCGGGGCAAGCTCCAGTGGCGCAGCTTCCAGCCCGACGGCTCCCGACCGCGCGTGGTCCGCGACGACGGCCCGATCACCCCCGCCCTCACGACTCCCGACACGCCCGCGCCCGTCAACCGGCAGGCCACCGGGTCGCAGGTCTCGGAGCCGCCGCCGACGTTCACCGTCGAGGCCGAGCGGTGGAAGCCGTTGGGCAACGCGTTCGTCTTCGGTGATGGGACCGTGCGGCGCGGACCGGGCAGCGGCATCCGGCAGGAGGTCCGCTACACCCTCACGCCCGAACCGGGCCGTTGGAAATTCGAGACGAAGCTGCACCTGCGGCCCGCTCCGGGCGTCAGCGCGCAGGACCTGGCGGCCGTGCGGGCCAACACGACCGCCGGGCTGGAGCAGCTGCTCAACCAGCCCGAGAACGTGCTGCCCGGACCGGACGTTCGCGCGCACGGCAAGGTGACCTTCGTCGACGACCCGGCCCAGGCCGACGGCGTGATCGACGTGGTGCCGGGCAAGCCGGACGACCGGTCGAATCCGATGGATCAGCACCGGTGGGCGGTGGGTGCGTCGCCGTCGGAGTTCACGCACGAGGTGATGCACTTCTTCGGTGTGCGGGATGCTTATCCGCATCCGCGGCAGTTGCTCGACACCTCCGACAGACCGGTTCCGGGTGATCTGATGGATGTGCGTCAGCCCGGTGTCGAGTACCGGGTGCTGGACCGGCACATGCGGCAGATCATGGAGGTGGCTTCACCGCACCTGCCCGGGTCGCTGGTGACCGACGGGGTCATCCCGGCGTCCTCGGGCACCACGACCACGGCGCAGCGCCAGGCTGATCCGGCCGACGTCTCGCCCGGTGTGTCGCCCGACGACCGCTACCGCTACTCGCACGAGTCCTCGCGGTCGCACCGCTCGTCGCGGTCGCATCATTCGTCCAGGTCACACCACTCCTCGTCGAGCAGGCACACCCCCTCGTACTCGACCTACACCGCGATGCCGTCCTCATCGCAGGCGAGCAGTTCGTCGCAGGTGCCCGCCCAGTCCTCTGGTCGAGTCCGGCTCGACAACCCGCAGTTGCGGTCCAGTCCGCGGCGTCCGCAGTGGATGTACCGGGGTGACACGCGGCCGCCGGAGATCATCTTCCGGGATGGCATGATTTCGTGGGGCACTGATTACAACCTGGTGGCGCACGTGCACGGTGGTGATGCGGCCCGCAACTCCGGGTACGTGTCGGTGACGCCGAGTGCCGTTGCCGCGCACCAGTTCGTGGTGCCGGATGGTGGTGATCCGATTCGTCACGATGGTCGTTGGTATGTGCCGATGACCGGGCAGATCTATCAGATCGAGTCGACCGGCAACATGATTCACATGGCCTCGCAGAACCTTCCACAGGATCTGCTGGACCGGATGCGGTACCAGACGGAGTGGGATGCGGTCCGTCATGTCGATCACCGCAACGTGCATTCGGCGATGACGGTGCGTGGTTATTTCCACCAGGGTCCGGATGGTCGGCGGACGATCCTTCCTGGTACGACGCCGGAGCTGAGGAACGTTGAGAACCGGCGCTACGTGCCGGGTTTTCGTGGTTACGATCCGCACGCCGATCCGTACAGCGGTTTCACCCGCAACACCGACCTCGGACTCGCCGAACCCGCCCCGCGGCCGACCCGGTCGTCGCACGAGTCGAGTCGATCGGTGCCCGCCTCGTACCCGTCGACCTCGTACCACTACCCGGCGTCGAGCAGCAGCTCGTACTACTACGACCGGCGGCCGGGACTCCCGCCTGGCCAGGACGGCGCCGTCCCGAACCGGGCCACCGATGCTTCGCCCGCCGCCTCGGTACCCCGCGAGCAGCGCTTCGCCGCGATGCTCGACACCTACCGCGACGCGCGCAACGCGGTCGCCGCCGGTACCAACCCGGTCCGCTACCACGCCGAGGGCGTGCCCGGCGGTGTCAGCAGCAGGCCCGATGCCCGCTTCGGCACCGAGATCGAGTTCACCGTTCCCGAGGAGCACTTCGACGTCGCGGTCCAGGAGCTCGGCACGGCGTTCCGCGACGCGGGCCTCGGTGACTGGCGCGACGGGCAGGAACTGGCGTCCGGCCTGGTCAAGAAGGCGCCCGACCGCTGGCGACTGGTCGACGAGGACACCCTGGAGAACGGGATCGAGGCAGTGTCGGAGAAACTGGGTGGCGACGCCCGCTCCTGGCAGCGCTTCGAAACCGCCGCCGACATCATCCGCTCGGTCGTGGAGAAGTACGGCGGATCCGTCGACGAAGGCGGCGGGCACGTCAACGTCAGCTTCGACGGCACCACCTTCGCCCCGCAGGCCAGCGTCGCTCTGGCAGGGCTCGCCAAGGCCCGCGAGCAGTCGCTGTACCGGATGGCGAACTCCACGATGGGCGGCAGGCAGCGCGAACTCCGCGCCGTCGGGCCGATGCCCGTCCCGCCCCGCACGGATGCCGCGTCGACCGCCGAGGACGTGCGCGCGCTGAACTCCAGCCGCAACGAGGGGCTCAACTTCGAGCACGTCCAGGCGAGCCCTCACGACCGCTGGGAGCTCCGGATGTTCCCCAGCAGCACCGACAAGGGCGAGTGGCAGGCCCGCGTCGAGCTCAGCTCCGCGATGGTCGCCGCCGCCCAGGACCCTGCGACTCACGACCGCATCGACGCGCTGCTGTCCGACCCGAGGCTGCTCGGCGACGAAACCGGCGACCGCTCCGAGGAAGCCCAGCTCAACGACCTGCTCGACCTGCTGGACGTGCTACCGCTGAGCAAGGCCGCCGAGCAGCAGATCGTGGAGCTGTTCGCCGCCACCGAACCCTGGCAGCGCACCGGTGCCACCGACGACTACCAGACCCTCGCGGTGCCCACCCGCGACGGACTGCACTACCCGAGCCCGAACGACGACGTCGCGAACCTCGTCGAGCAGGCCCGCGACGCCCGCCCGAACCCCGATGAGCAGGTCATCCGGTTCACCGCGAGCCAGGACGGCGACCGGGTGAGCCTCTGGGACGGCGGGGACCGCACGCCGCGGGACTTCGCCAACCACGTGCGCCTGCACCCCGGTTTCGACCAGGATCGCCGCGTCGTGGTGGAAACCGGAGACACGGCCGCGCGCGCCGCTCAAGACGTGGCCAGGCTGCTCGGCAACGCCGAGATCCGGCCGCGGCGGGAACCCGCGTCCGGTGCGGTCGGGGCCGACGTCTCGCCGGGGCTGCCGCCGTCGGACGACGGCCGGTACTCGTCGCGCCATTCGTCCCGCTCGCGGCACTCGCACGAGTCGACCCGCTCGCACCACTCCTCACGCTCGCATCATTCATCGCGGTCGCATCACTCGTCGTCGAGTCGGCACACCCCGTCGTACTCGACGTACACGGCGGCCCCGTCGTCGCAGTCGGGTCAGTCGTCGCAGTCGGGTCCGGTGCGGTTGGACAACCCGCAGTTGCGGGAGAATCCGTCGCGTCCGTCGTGGATGTACCGGGGTGATACGCGTCAGCCGGAGGTGGTTTTCCGGGATGGGATGACGTCGTGGGGTCGGGATTACAACCTGGTGTCGCACGTGCACGGTGGCGAGCACGCTCGCAACTCGGGTTATGTGTCGGTGACGCCGAGTGCGACGGCTGCGCATCAGTTCGTGGTGCCGGACGGCGGGGAGCCGATTCGTCACAACGGTCGTTGGTATGTGCCGATGTCGGGGCAGATCTATCAGATCGAGTCGTCGGGCAACATGATTCACATGGCGTCGCAGAACCTTCCGCAGGATCTGCTGGATCGGATGCGGTACCAGACGGAGTGGGATGCGGTCCGTCATGTCGATCGGCGCAACGTGCACTCGGCGATGACGGTCAGCGGGCATTTCCACCAGGGTCCGGACGGGCGCCGGACGATTCTCCCGGGCACGGTTCCGCGCCTGACCAATGTGGAGAACCGCGACTTCGTTCCGGGTTATCGGGGTTACGACCCGCACGCCGACCGCGACAGCGGGTTCACCCGCGACACCGATCTCGGATTGGGCCGTTCGCCGCGGCGTCGCCGCTCGCCGTCCTACGACGACGAGTACTACGACGACTACCCGCCCTCGTCCTCCCGGCGCTGAGGTGTTGCGTCAACCGAGTGAACCTCTTCGCGCTCGCCAGCCGTGGAAGTAACGGGGACAGCGGGAGGAGGAAGACGCCACATGGCCGCCTTGGTCGTCGAGCGAACGGGCGCAGGTGTGATCGTGCGTGCGGAGGAAGCGGCTGTGCCGATCCCGCCGCCGTTCACCCTCGCCGACGGGCGCACCCAGATCTACATCGACGAGGCAGCGCTGCCCGTCTTCGACCAGCTCGAACCCGAGGTGCTGGCACGACTGCGGGCCGAGCTGCGCCCCGAAGGCGTGGGGTTGCCCGCGATCAGGCTGCTCTCGCCCCGGGCCGGTCTCGCCGCCCCGAACGGGTCCCGGCCGCTGGCCCTGCGCCTGGCCGAGGCGCTCGACGTCGAGGTCGTGGCGCCTGACGGAGACCTGGTCATGCTGCGCGGCGGTGAGCTCTTCTCCGCGGGCGAGCAGACCGGCTGGGTCGGCTTCCGGCCCGGCGCCTCCAAAACCCACGACGGCCCCCGCTATCCCATCCCGGAGTGGCAGGACGGGCTGTCGACCAGCCTGCGCACCCGGCCGATCGACCCGCGCATCAGCATCACCCCCATCCCGGCCGGGGTGTGGGTGCGGGCCGCTGGGCAACCGGCACGTCCGCACAGCGACGTCGGCTTCCGGCTCCCGCTGTCGCGCAACCGGCTCGCCGTCGTCGTCGGCGCGCCCGGCGAACCGCAGCCCGCCACCGAAGCGCTCGCGGCGTTCGTCAGCGGGCTCCCCGCGCCCATGCGCGACACCTTCGGCCTGATCGGCTACGGGCCGGAACCCGTGAGCGTGCGCCCCGTCGCGCAGCAGCTCGCCGAACTGCTCGGGCAAGCCGTGCACGGTTGCCACGCCGTGCCCCAGTACCTGCCGGAGGGCGGGCAGACCTGGCTGGTTCCCGACGAGACGGGCGACGCCAGCTGGCTGCCGTTCGTCCTCGAAAGCACCTACCAGCCCGGTGTTCCGCCGACCCCGCGCAACTGGCTGCCGCCGGTATCCGGGCTCACCGGCGCAGGAGCCGGGACGTTCTGGCTGCAGGACGGGTGGCTCGTCGACGTGCTGGCCACCGGCCTGCTCGTGCGACCCGTCCGGGTGCCGATCGACCCCGTCGCCTCCCGGCTGCCCATCTCGCCCGATGCGGTCAACCTCGTCGTCAGCTCCGCGGCCGGCCCGCCGCCCGAACGCGTCCTGACCGCGGTGGAACGCCTCGCCTCCGAACTGCCCGCCGCGGCTCGCGAACGCCTCCGCCTCGTGGCGACACCGCACGCAGGACCCGACTACCTGGGCCGGTTGGCCGCGTCGCTCAAGGTCGACGTGCACGTGCTCGGCACCGGGGGTCCGGGCCCGGCCGTCGCGGTCGCCCCGAACGCGCCGCTGCGCTCCCACCCCTGGGAAGCCGGTTCCGGCGTGGTTCCCACCGGTCTGGCCGACGGGCAGCCGGTCGCGTGGATTCCCGCCCCGCCGAGCGGGGTGGCCGCCGCCCCGAGCACGGGCCCGGCACCGGCCTTCCCGCAGCCGGGGCCGTCCGCTCCTGCGGTCGCCGCTCAGTCCGAGCCTGCCGCTCCGGCTGCTGTTCAGCACCGGATCCGGCACCAGCCGACCGAGCCGCTGCGCATCGTCTCGCCGGTCACCGTCGACGCCGAAGGCCGGATGCGCCCCACCGGCGACGGGTGGCAGCCCGGTGAACCGGGTGCGCCCGCTCCCGCGGTGCCGACCGGGAACCCCGCCGCTCCGGACGTTCCGGCGACGCCGGTGGTTCCGGTGGTGAGCGAGGTGTCCGGGCCGCCCGTGCCTGCGTCGCTCGGACCTGCGACACCGCTGCCCCAGCTGTCGCAGCCGCAGTCGACGCAGGTGCCCGAGGTCTCTTCGCAGGACATGTCGGCGGCGCCCGAGACGGGACCTGCCGAGACGGGACATGCTGTGTCAGCACCGGGCGAGCAGAGCACCTCCGATGTGCCGGAAAGCCCGGTTGCGGAGTCGAAACCGGTTGTTGCGAGTGCGGTTTCGGTTCCGGTCACCGCGAGCTCGGTGCAGATCCCGGTCGTGGCGTCCAGCACCCCGCTCCCGTCGATGAAGCGGACCGAGCCGGAGCCCGACCCGGAACCGGCTGCCGAAGACGCGACTCCTGAACCGGATGGCCCTGAACCGGATGGCCTAGAACCGGATGGCCCAGAACCGGCGGCGCCCGAGACACCGAAACCCGCGCCGGTCGTGCCTCCCGCGCCGGTCGCCTCGGGGCCGACGCCAGCGCCGATTCCCCCAACACCGACCTCTGCTCCCGTCGCCCCCGTCAGCCGGCCCGCGGCCCCGGCGGCAGCCGCGGCAGCCGCGGCACCCGGACCTGCTCCGATCGCTCCTGCCGCTGCGAACCGGGCACCCGCACCGGCTCCGGTCCTGCCCCCGGTGCACGCGCCCGCCCCGGTGAGCGCTGCGGTTCCGGTCGTGGCTGCGGCGACCACCGTGGTCGCCGCCGTCCCGAACGTCACCGCCGACACGGCTGCGGCTCCGGCGGTCGAAACCGCTTCGCCCGCAATCACTCCCGACGACGCGCGCGAGCAGGCCGAGGTCGTCGCCGATGACGGCGCCTCGGAGTCGGTCGCCGAGCAGCGCGACGACGCCGCTGCGGACCAGATCTCCTCGGTCGGCGTGGCCGAGTCGGTTGAGGTCGCTGCTGATGCTCACACCGCTGTTGAGGAGCAAGCCGCTGCCGAGGAGGTGGGGGAGGCCGAGCAGGTCGGCAGCGATGACCAGGTCGCCGCTGCCGCGTTGAAGCCGTTGCTGCTCAAGGACCACTCCAGCACGGAGGAGGACCGCCAGCAGTTCAAGAAGTCCCTGGGCTGGAAGTACGACGCCGCGACGCGCTCGGTGACGCGCCTGCTCGCCGAACGCCCCGGGTTGCGCGGCGGGATGCCGGTCGACGACGTGATGCTCACCGAACTCGCGGCCGTGCACGTGTTCGCCACCTCCGATCAGCGCGAGCTCGTCAACGCGATCCGCACTGGTGATGCCGCGTCTCACTACCCGTTCATCTCCTGCCTGGCAGGCGGTCTGCGACGGCTCCCGTCGTTGCAGGGCCTGGTCGTGCGCGGTGGTCCGGGTGACGCGGAGGCGGTCGCGGACTACGTGGTGGGCAGCGAGCTGATCGAACCCGCCCCGATGCTCGGCGTGTCCGACGACGCCGCCGGGGTGCCGGGGTCGGTGGAGCTGCTGATCTGGTCGGTGACCGCCCGACGGCTCGGCGGTCTGGCCGCCGACGAGAACGCCGCCGACGTCGTGTTCCCGCCCGCGACCTCCTACCGGGTGCTGGCCGTCGAAGCCGACGCCGGACGGGTGCTGCTCACCGAGGTCGGCAAGAAGCAGCGTTCCGAGGAAGCGCGGCAGAAGCACGACGCCCGCGTGCTGGAACGCCTCACCGAGGCCGCCAAGCACCGCGACGAGAAGTCCCCCACCGGAGGCTCCGAACCGGACCACGACCGGTACTCGGTGCTGCTGGGCGAACCGGCGAACCCGTTCGCGACCCCCGCGGCGGTCGATCGGTGAGCCCGGGACCCGCCGAGGTGCACCGGCTGCTGCTGCAGCTGGCGGGCCGGATCCCGGACGCCGAGCTCGCGTCGCTGCGCACCTGTCTGGCCGATGACGAGCTCGACGAGATCGCCGACTCGCTGATCGCCGCCGTCGATCTCGGGTTGGCACTCACCGAGGCCGAGATCGAGCTGATCGCGGCGCTGGCGCAGGCCAACGACCTCGATCCGGTGGTCCTCGCGGAAGCACCGCGCGCCACCGAACCACCTCCCTGGCGGTTCACCCGGGAATCCTCGGGCGATGCCGACGACGCCGCGGTGCGCTCCGCCGAACGCGTCGGGGGAGCGCGGGCGCTGTGGCGCAGCGGCCGGGTGTCGGCCGAGATCACCGAAGCGGTCTACCTCGTCGAGGCCGAGGACGACGCCGACCTGATCGAGCTCACCGCCGAGATCCAGCACGGCATCGCCGAAGCGGGCGGGAGCCCCCGCGTGGAGGTCTTCGCCGACGCTCCGACCGGCTACCACGAAGCGGCGCTGGCCTCCGCCGACCTGGTCTGGGACCCGGCTCCGCCCGCGCGGCTGGCCCGCGTCTTCGACGGGGCCGACACCGTCGGCAAGCCGTTCTTCCGGCCCGACCACCCGCGGGCCGAAGCCGTGCAGCGGCAACGGTTGCTGGCCTACCTGGGGTCGGGTGCGATCGCGATGGCCACCGAGCGGGTCATGCCCGACGTCATCGACCCGAACCGCACCGTCCCGCTGAACTTCCGCTCCGACGGAACCTGGGTCTGGAACGACGCGGTCTGCTACTACCTCGACCGCTACCACCTGGCGCCGGACCCCGACCTGATCTCGCACGTGGTCGCCGCCGATCCCGAACCTCCCGGGCTCGGCCGGCTGGACCTGCACCGCGCGATCGACGTGCTCACCGCGCCCGCATCACCCGAACCGGCAGACGAGAACCTGGGGCGAGAATGACCAACACACGATCGATGCTGTCGGTCTCGGCGACGGCGCCGGACTCGTTCCGCACCATCGGGGACGCGATCGCCTCGGCCACCACCGGCGACGTCATCTCCATCCAACCCGGGACCTACGCCGAATCGGTGGTGCTCAGCCGCGAGGTGACGCTGTCGGCGGCAGGCGCGGCCGGTGGCGTGCGCATCGAGTCCACCGGTGACCCGGCGATCGTGATGGCCACCGAGTCCGCCGTGCTGTCCGGGATCGTCCTCGGCCACAGCGGCTCCGAGACCTCGGCGATCGACGTCTCCACCGGGCGGTTGCGGCTGGAGGAGTGCCGGGTCGAGGCGTCCTCGGCCGCCGCGCTCTACGTCCACGGCCAGGCCGAGGCCAGCGCCAACGGCACCGAGTTCAGCAACCCCGGCGGTGCCGGTGTGATCGCCATCGACGGTGCTGAAGGGCACTTCGGCAACTGCACGATCAGCAACGTCAAGGCCGCGGCGGTGGTGATCCGCACCGACGCCGACCCGCAGTTCGTCGGGTGCACGATCGCCGATACCGAGGGCAGCGCGGTGCTGGCCGCCGAACGCGCTCGTGGCGCGATGCGCGACTCCCGGATCGTGCGCGCGGGCAACCCCGCGGTGGTGGTCGAGGGCGACAGCTCGTTCCGCCTCAGCGGCACCACCATCACCGAGTCCTCGGGCGTCGGTTTGCTCGTCGCGTCGCGGTCGACGCCGCTGATCGAGGACTGCACGATCACCGCACCGGCGGCCCAGGGCGTGGTGCTGGTGCAGCGGGCCGAGCCCGAGATCCACCGGCTGCGCGTCGAGAAGCCCGGCGGGTACGGCCTGCACGTGCTGGAGGACTCCCGGGGCGAGTTCGGCGAGTGCACCGTCGTGGACTCCCGGGACGCCGGGGTGTGGATCGCCGGGGCCTCGCCCACGTTCTCCGGGCTGGACGTGACCGGTGCCGGAGGTGCCGGGGTGGTGGTGGCCGAGAAGGGCACCGGGACCTTCCGGGAGCTGACCCTGCGGCGCCCGGAAGGTGCGGGCATCGAGATCCGCGGCGCCACTGCGACGGTCACCGGCGGCGCCGTCGCCGAGACGACCGGCGACGCCGTGCTGCTGGCGGACAAGGCCGGGATCGAGGCCGACGACGTGGCGATCTCCGCTGTCGGTGGGGTCGGTGTGCGGGTTGCCGAGCAGAGCTCCGCCGACCTGCGCGGGGTCACGGTCGCGGGCAGCGCGGGCACCGCGGTGCTGGTGACCGACGGCCAGGCGGTGCTGCGCGGCTGCGATCTCTCGGACGCCGGCGAGCACGGCGTGAAGGCCTCCGGAACGTCCTCGGTGGCCTTGGAGCAGACCCGCATCCGGGAGTGCGAGGTCAACGGCCTGGAATGGGCCGCCGGTTCCTCCGGCGTGCTCGATCGGTGCGAGATCTCCGGCAACGCCGCCGACGGCATCGTCGTCGGCTCCACCGAGTCGATCAGCGTCCGCGACACCGTGACCAAGGACAACGGCGGCGCGGGCGTGCGGGTGCAGGTGCGGCGCGACAACGTGCGGCTCAGCGGCATCACCAGCGCGCAGAACGGCGACCCGGAGAGCGATTCCGGCGAGGCCGCCCCCGAATCCGACGACACGCAGCGGTTCGGCAGCTCGCGCAGCGCGGGCGACGCGCCGCCGAGCGAGTCCGGTCGTGAACCCGAACCCACCACGAGCAAGCGCGGTTCGGAGGGCAGGCTCGGTGAACTCCTCGACGAGCTCGACGCGCTGGTCGGCCTGACCGACGTCAAGCGCGAGGTGGAGGTCCTGACCCGCCTGGAGCAGATGGCGGAGAAGCGCGCCGCGGTCGGGCTGCCGATGCCGCCGATGAGCAGGCACCTGGTGTTCGCGGGATCGCCCGGTACGGGCAAGACGACGGTGGCCCGGCTCTACGGCCAGATCCTCAAGGAGCTCGGGGTGCTGCGCACCGGCCAGCTCGTCGAGGTGGGGCGCGCCGACCTGGTGGCCAGCGTCGTCGGCGGAACCGCTCTGAAGACCACCGAGTGCTTCGAGAAGGCCCTCGGCGGCGTGCTGTTCATCGACGAGGCATACACCCTGTCCGGTGGGGGCGGCGGTGGCGCCGACTTCGGCCAGGAGGCGGTGGACACCCTGGTCAAGCTGATGGAGGACCACCGCGAGGACGTCGTCGTCATCGTCGCCGGGTACACGATGGAGATGCGCAAGTTCCTGGCGACAAACCCGGGCCTGGGCTCTCGTTTCTCGCGGACCATCGAGTTCGCCGACTACAGCAACGACGAGCTGGTCACCATCGTCGAGGGCATGTGCCGCGCCAACGACTACCGGTTGGAGTTCGAGACCCGCGAGGCGGTGCTCGGCTACTTCGCGAAGTACCCGCGCGACGAGGCGTTCGGCAACGGCCGCACGGCCCGCAAGGTCTTCGAGGAGATGATCGGCCGCCAGGCCTACCGCCTCGCCGACGACCCCGAGCTCAACCCGGTGGCCATGACCCGGCTGCTGCCGGAGGACATCGGGGCGCTGCCGGGCAGCGGCGTCGGTGCCGGTGCGGCCAGCGCCGACACCGCCAAGGTGGAGAGCCTGCTCAACAAGCTGCACCACATGGTGGGCCTGGCCGACGTCAAGTCGGAGGTCGGCAACATGGTCGACCTGCTGGCTTCGGCCAAGCAGCGACAGGCCGCCGGGCTCCCGGTTCCCTCGCTGAGCAGGCACCTGATCTTCGGCGGACCGCCCGGCACCGGCAAGACCACGATCGCCCGCCTCTACGGCGAGATCCTCGCGGCGCTGGGCATCCTGCAGCGCGGTCAGGTCGTCGAAGTCGGTCGCGGCGACCTGGTGGGCGAGTACGTCGGTCACACCGCGCACCGCACCACCGAGGCCTTCGACCGGGCGCGGGGAGGGGTGCTGTTCATCGACGAGGCCTACACGCTGTCGTCGCAGCGCGGGTCCAGTTCGGACTTCGGCCAGGAGGCCATCGACACCCTGGTCAAGCTGATGGAGGACCACCGCGACGAGGTCGTGGTGGTGGCGGCCGGCTACGAGGGGCAGATGGAGGAGTTCCTGGCCGCGAACCCGGGCCTGTCCTCGCGCTTCTCGCAGCGGGTGCGCTTCGCCGACTACAGCAACGACGAGCTGGTCACCATCGTCACCCAGCACGCGGCCGCCGCGGGGTACGAGTGCACCGGACCGACGGTCGCGGCGCTGCGAGCGCATTTCGTGTCCACCCCGCGCGGGCCGTCGTTCGGCAACGGCCGGTACGCCCGCCAGGTCATGGACGCCGCGGTCACCCGCCACGCCAAGAGGCTGCGCCGCACCGCCTCGCCCACGCTGGAGGACCTCTGCCTCCTGCTGCCCGACGACGTCCCCTCCGCGGGCGAGGTCGCCAGCGGCTGAGCCGAATTCGACTGGACACGTCGGCTAGCGTCGAGATGTGCTGGAGGAGCTCGCGGAACGGCACGGCCTTCGGGTGCGCGTGCTGGAGGTCGACGAGACCGGATGGGACTTCCGTGTCGGTCACGCCGTCGACGCGGAAGGCACTCGCTGGGTCCTGCGCGTGCCCCGGCGCCGCGAGGTCCGCGACCTGATCGAGGGCGAACGCCGGCTGCTCGATCATCTGCGCCCGCGATTGCCCGTGGCGGTGCCGGACTGGGAGATCTGCACCCCGGAGCTCATCGCCTACCGCAGGCTCCCGGGCCGACCGCTGGGGCCGGAACACCCGAGGACCCTGGAGTACCAGTGGTGGCGGGAACCGGCGGAGGACTACTTCGACGACCTGGGCGCGGTGATCGCTGAGCTGCACCGCACCCGGGTCGACGCCGTCGCGCGTCTGGGCGTGCCGGTCTCGGGTCATCGCGACCTCCGGGAGGAGGCCGCCGATCACCTGGGACGGGCGGAGAACGTGCTGGTGGTGCCCGAGGAGAAGGTGGCGCGCTGGCGGTCCTGGATCCACGACGATGCGTACTGGTCAGGGGCCGCGGATCTGCGCCTGGTCCACGCGGATCTGCACCCAGGGCATACGCTGGTGGACGAATCCGGCCGTCTGACAGGGGTTCTGGACTTCACCGACGCCGCGGTCGACGACCCGGCACTGGATTTCACGGCCGCGCACAACGCGTTCGGCGAGCGCGGCCTGTCGCGGCTCGTCGCGGCGTACGCGCAGGCCGGCGGGCGGGTGAGAGCTGAATTCGTGTCGCATGTTCGGCTCCTCTCGGAGTTTCGCTTCTCGGTATCGCTGGGTGTGTACGCGGTGGAGACCGGTCGAGGTGGGTTCCTGGACATCGCGCAGCGGCGCCTTCTCGGGTGAGCACCTGTGTTTTCCCACTCTTGATTTGTCAAAGAGCAAGTCTCCGAACGGAAATCCCGCTCGTCGAACTGATGTTTCAATTGTGCACCCGGGCGTTCGACAGCGCTAGCGAATAGCCATCGCTGGATGGGGTGGATGATTCGGTCACGTTCTGAAACCGATTGGCAGTGAAAAACTTTCAGTGAACCCCGGAGGAGTGAAGCGCCCGCGCCGCTCACCGGGCGGAGGTGGCCGAACAGCAGCGCCGGTCCGTCCCCGGCCCTCCGGGAGAGGAGGTCGGGGGCGGACCGGCGCTGGTTCTGGCAATCCCTCAGCGGGATGCGCGGCCGCTGATCACACGATCGGGATCGGGATCTCGAAGTGCACCGCGGGGCTGTGCGCGGGGTCGGTGCGCCCGTCGTGGATCTCCTTGGCGACGCTGCGCCAGAAGGGCTCCGCGCCGTCGATGGCGGCGTTGGTGTGCAGGTAGATCGTGTCGTAGCCGGGGGTGCGGGCGACGAAGCGGCAGGCCAGGTCGACCAGTTCGCGCGCCAGACCGTGGCGGCGGTGCTCGCGGCGCACGTAGACGCGGAAGATCTGCGCTGTCGTGCCCGAGGGGTAGCGCTCGGCCAGCCACGGGGCGTGCGGCGGGCTCTGCGGTCCGTCGGAGCGCACGCCGGTGGTGGCCACGACCTCGCCGTCGAGGACGGCGACGAACAGCGCTTGGCGGGGGTGGTCGAAGTAGGCGGCGTCCATGTCGATGACGTCGCGGTGCCAGCGGGCGTCGTAGCCGTGGCCGAACTCCCGGTAGAAGGTGTCGAGCATGACCGAGCGGGCGCCGGCGGCGTCCTGGCGGGTGGCCTCGCGGACCACGTAGCGACCGATCTGGCGTTCCTCCGGCGGGGCCACGGCGACCTCCCTCATCGATGACGTCTTTTGAAAATCATATTCAATTAGTGCTCGACCATGCGTCCGGACCCGGCGTTGCGGTCGCGATTCACCCGAAGCGGACACGCCTCGGTCGCGCGTGTGCGAGGCTCAGCGGATCCTGAGAGCTGGAGGACTTCGATGGGCCGAGCCGACCTGATGGACCTGGTCGTCGCCGAACGCACCGACCTCGCCGAGTACCTGGGAACGCTCACCCGCGAGCAGTGGGAGGAGCCGAGCCTGTGCGCGGGGTGGCGGGTCCGCGACGTGGTCGCCCACGCCATCGGCTGCGACGAGCTCACCTGGCCGGGCTTCCTCCGGCGCGCCGCCCGCTCGGGTTTCAGGCTGGGGGCGGTCAACGAGCTGATCCTCGCCGAGTCCCGCTCCGCGAGCACGGGTGAGCTGCTCGAACGGCTGCGCGCGAACCTCCGCCCGACCGGCCCGATCACGATCGCGGGCGGCATGGTCGCGTTCCTGGACGGGCTGATCCACCACCAGGACATCCGCCGCCCGCTCGGGCATCCGCGCGAGATCCCGCCGGAACGCCTCCGCGCGGCGCTGGACCTGGCCTTCAAGGCGCCCCCGGTCGGCGCCAAGAAGCGCGCCGCCGGCCTCCGCGTCGCCGCCACCGACCTCGACTGGAGCCGGGGCGAAGGCCCGGAGGTGCGAGGACCGGCCGAAGCGCTGCTGATGACGCTCGCCGGCCGGTCCGTCGCCTTCGTCGAACTCGACGACGAAGGTAGGAGCGCCCTCGCCGCGAGGCTCTAGCCGCGCAGCGGCGGGATGGTGGGGACCTCGGAGGCGCTGGCGATGGCTTCCGAGGTGAGGCGGAACTGCTCCGGGTAGTGCTCGCGGCTGGTGCGCCGGGCCGGTTCGGTGGTGCGCCACATGTACAGGCAGCGCGGGCACTGCAGCACCTCCCAGGCGTCCGGCACGGGTGAGGTCGTCACCGTGCGGATCTCCGGGTCGGCGCAGCGGGGGCAAACGGTCTGCATCGGAATTCCTCTCCGCGCGGGAAGTCTCAGCGGTCGGCGATCAGGGAGCGCAGGCGGTCGGCCCACTCGGCGGTCTCGGGGAGGTCCTTGGTGGGAGTGCCGAAGTTGCCGCGCACGTCGGGCTTCACCGGGGTGGTCGCGTCGATGATCATCTTGCTGGTCACGCCCGCCGGCTGGGAGGCGGGAGCCAGCTCCACCACCGACAGGTTCGGGATGACCACGACGTCCTCGGACGGGTTGACCTTCGCCGACTGCGCCCACATGACCTGCGGCAGGTCGAACGGGTCCACGTCCTCGTCGACCAGGATCACCTGGCTCACGTAGCCCAGGCCGTGCGGCGTCGTCATCGCGCGCATCCCCACCGCCTTGGCGAAACCGCCGTAGCGCTTGGCCGTCGAGATGATCACCAGCAGGCCGTGCGTGTACATCGCGTTGACGGCCTTGACCTCGGGGAACTCCGCGCGCAGCTGCTTGAGCAGCGGCACGCAGGTGTTCGGGCCGACGAGGTAGTCGCACTCCGTCCAGGGCATCCCCAGGTACAGCGACTCGAAGATCGGGCGGGTGCGGTAGGAGATCCGCTCGATGCGCACCACCGGCATCCGCCTGCCGCCCGAGTAGTGGCCGGTGAACTCGCCGAACGGGCCCTCGATCTGCCGCACCCGCGACTCGATGAAGCCCTCGATGACGACCTCCGAGCCCCACGGCACGTCGAAACCGGTCAGCGGAGCGGTCGCGATCGGCATCGGCTCTCCGCGCAGGGCACCGGCCATCTCGTACTCGGACTGGTCGTAGGCCATCGGCATGCCCGCCACGATCGGCACCACCGGGTCGTTGCCCAGGGTGATCGCCACCGGCAGGTCCTCGTCCAGCTCCTCGGCCTTGCGCACGTGCTGGGCGATGTCGTGCATCGGAACCGGTTGCAGCGCCAGGCGATCGGTGCCGATCACCTCGATCCGGTAGATGCCGAGGTTCTGCTTGTCGAAGTTCTCCGGCTCGTCCGGGTCGCGCGAGACCACCGCGGCCTTGTCCAGGTAGAACCCGCCGTCACCGTCGTTGAGCCGGAACAGCGGCAGCACGTCGAAGAGGTTCACCTCGTCGCCGGAGACGCTGTTCTCCCGCCACGGCGGGTCCTCGCGGCGGACCGGCGCGACGGGGAAGTCGTCCCAGCGGCGCGCGAACTCCTCGACCTGCTCGCGGGTGGAGGTCTCCTTCGGCAGTCCCAGGGCGAGTGCGTGGTTGCGCCACGATCCGTGCACGTTCATCGCGATCCGCGCGTCGGTGAAGCCGGTGACGTTGTCGAACCACAGCGCCGGAGCGCCCTCGCCGATGCGGCCCGCCGCGTTGGCCGCCGCGGCCAGATCCGGCTCGGGGGACACCTCCTCGCCGATCCGCAGCAGCTGCCCCTCCTTCTCCAGGGCGTCCAGGAACGACCGCAGGTCGTCGTAGGCCATCGTTGTTCTTCTCCTTCGTGGGGCTCAGGAAACCTTGAGCTTGGCGGTGCGCAGGCCCTCCCAGCGCTGCGCCGCCGGGGCGGGCAGGTCGAGCTGGTCGAGGACGCGGGCGGTGATGTGCTCGACGAAGTCGTCGATCGAGGTCGGGTTGTTGTAGAAGGCGGGCATGGGCGGCACGATCCGCACGCCCATCCGCGAGAGCGCGAGCATGTTCTCCAGGTGGATCTCGCTCAGCGGCGTCTCGCGCGGCACGATCACCAGCGGACGGCGTTCCTTGATCGTCACGTCCGCCGCGCGCGCCACCAGGCCGTCGGCGTAGCCCGCCCGGATTCCGGCGAGCGTCTTCATCGAGCACGGAACGATGACCATGCCGTCGGTCCGGTAGGAGCCCGACGAGATGTTCGCGCCCTGGTCATCGGGGTTGTGAACGACGTCGGCGAGCCCGCCGATCTCCTTGACGCTCAACCCGGTCTCCAGCTCCGCGGTGGCCCGCGCCCAGCGGCTCAGCACCAGGTGGGTCTCCACCTCGGGCAGCTCCCGGAGCTGCTCCAGCAGTCGCACGCCGAGCGGCGCCCCGGTCGCTCCGGTCATCCCCACGACGAGTCGCACAATTCTCCTTTTCGGTCACTTCGCGCTGATGTCTCCACGCTAAGTCCCGATGACGCAGGTGAGCGGGTACGCTGGCGACACGTGATGGGGAGAATCGGACAGGTGCTCGGATGACCGAGATCACCGACGTCGCCTACCGGCCGGGTTTGAACGCCCCGATCGGCATGGACGTCATTGACTTCGCCGAGCTGCGCGACCGCGCCCGGCGCCGGGAGATCGACCTGGGCGGGCCGCAGCGCCCGGACTTCCACCACCTGATCCGCGTCCACGCCGACGCCGAGGCGCTGCCGCACACCGTCGACTTCGCCGAGCACGTCATCCCGCCCGGCGGCTGGCTGTGGGTGCGGCCAGGGCAGGTCCACCAGTACGGCGCGCTGACCCGCTCGCGCGGCACGATCGTCATCTGGCGCCCCGGATTCGTCCCCGTCGACCCGCGCCCGCCGGAAACACCGGTGCTGCCCGGCGACGCGGCGCGCACCGCCGTCGACCTCGCCCTGCGGCACCTGGTCGCCGAGTACGCCGACCTCGGGGCGATGACCCTCGAAGCGCACAACCGGTCGCTGCGGATGCTGCTGGAGGTGCTGCTGCTGAGGCTGGCCCACGCGGGTTCCGCTCCGCCGCCGAGCATTCCGGCCGGCGGGCCGTTCGAGCGGTTCCGCACCGCCGTGGAACGCGACTTCACCCGCACCCACCGCGTCGCCGACTACGCCGCCGACCTCGGGTACAGCAGCCGCACCCTCACCCGCGCCACTCTGTCGGCCACCGGACGTTCGGCCAAGACCTACCTCGACGACCGGATCATCCTGGAGGCCAAGCGCCTGCTCGTGCACACCGACCGGGCCTCCGCCGACATCGCCCGCCACCTCGGGTTCACCACACCGGGCGACTTCAGCAAGTTCTTCCGCAAGCACGACGGCAGGACACCGCTGGCGTTCCGCGCCGAGGCCCGCGGACTCACCTGAAGAACCGGCTCACCTGAAGCCCCGACTCACCTGAAGAACGGGCTCACCTGAAGCACGGGTCCTCGGCGACCATCCGCTCAGGGTGGGGAAGCACCAGTTCGTGGGAGTCCGGGTCGAGGTCCGTGCCGATCGGGTAGAGGGTGCCGCCCATCGACTCGGCGCGGCGGCGCCAGCGCTGGTTGCGGCGCAACCGGTCCGGCAGCCAGAACGGATCGGTCTGGCCCACACCGTCGGAGAGCAGGTCGAACAGCCACACCAGGTCGTCGTCGGGAACCCGCAGGCCGGGCCGGGTGAACGAGGCGCGGCGGTGCGGGAAGAGCAGGCCGATGCTGGTCTCGCTGAGGTCGAGCTCGGTGACCTCCGGCATGGTCGCGGCCAGGAAACCGTCCAGCGCGCGGTCCGGCAGGAAGTAGTCCGCCCACACCTTGTGCACGCGGTTCCACCCGGCCGTCACGAACGGCTCGTAGCGGGTGTCGGTGCTGATCGCGAACTCCCAGTAGGAGATGTCCCAGGTCTGCGGCCGGACGTCGAGACCGCGCAGCAGGTGCGCGTCGTCCGGCGGCCGATCCGGGTGGTGGTAGGCGCTGAAGCGCAGCTGGTAGCGGTCGCGGTGCGGGGCAGACCAGCGGATCAGCAGGTCGTCCACCTCGTCGTGGCCGATGAGCACCCGGGCGGTGTCCACCGCTTCCTGCAGCGAGGAGAAGTGCGCGTCGTAGACGCGGGCCCGCGGCGGGACCGGGGTCAGCGCCAGGCGGGCGCGGGTGATGATGCCCGCGCACCCGAGACCGCCGAGCACGGCCCGGAACAGCGCGCTGTTGCGCTGCGGCGTGCACCAGCGCACCGCGCCGGTCGGCGTCACCACCTCGACGGCCTGCACCCGGTCGATGATCGAACCCTCGCCGTGCACGCTGGAGATCCCGCCGACGCTGAGCACGCCCCCCGTGGTCAGCTGCAGGTACCCGGTCGGCCCCGAGGTCATGCGGAGCCCGCGCAGCCACGCGTGCCAGACCACGTCGCGCAGCAGCACCCCGGCCTCGACCTCGGCGTGCTCGTCGGTGATGGCGTGGATCAGGTCGAGGCTGCGCGTGTCCACCTGCACCCCGCCGGACGAGCACAGCGCCTGCCCTC
The DNA here is from genome assembly GCF_029952525.1 of Saccharopolyspora ipomoeae. GTDB lineage: Bacteria > Actinomycetota > Actinomycetes > Mycobacteriales > Pseudonocardiaceae > Saccharopolyspora > Saccharopolyspora ipomoeae. The sequence goes on along the minus strand of NZ_JASAOF010000001.1, from coordinate 600,162 downwards.
CGGTGGTGTGCAGGGTGCCGTGGGCGCGCAGCGGGACGTCGTTGCGCGCGCACCAGGCGGTGGTGACGGCGACGTCGGCGGTGGAGCGGGGGTGCAGGATCGCGGCGGGCCTGCGGTCGACGAGGTTTCCCAGGTCGGAGGCGTGCAGCTCGTCGCCGTCGGTGACCAGGGAGCCGCCGCCGGGGAGCGCCGGGAAGGTGGAGAGATCCGTCGTGCCCGAATGCATTCCCGATCGCGCCCCCACGGTGAACGACGTCCGCCGAAAACCAGTCCAAATCGGAGTCCATCCTGCGGAAGCGGGCTTTCCCCGCGCTTTCTCACCTGGTGAGGCCCGGTTCTGCGGGGCGGGTTGGCTGATTCCAGACATTCACCTGTTCGTTCTGGTTCCGGACATGCGGGCGGGGGAGGATGCCGCTGTTGTCCTCCGGCCGTCGGGGCAGTGGGTGCCGGGGCACTGGAGCGGAAGGGAAGCGGTGTGAAGACAGCTCGGTTCGGCCGTCTGACGGCACTGGGGGCGGCCGCGCTGGCCGCGGTGGCGGTGGTGACGGCTCCCGTCGCATCGGGAGCGCCGGAGACCGCGCAGGTCCGGCTCATCACGTTCAACGACCTGCACGGCAACCTCGAACCGCCGTCCGGATCGTCCGGTTCGGTCACGCTGCCCGACGGGACCAGCGTCGAAGCGGGCGGCGCGCAGTACCTGGCCACGCACGTCGCGCGGCTGCGCGAACAGGCGCCGAACTCGCTGGTGCTCTCCGCGGGGGACAACGTGGGCGCCTCGCCGGTGAACAGCGCGCTGTTCCACGACGAACCCACCGTCGCGTTCCTCAACCAGCTCGGCGTGGCCACCTCGGTGGTCGGCAACCACGAGTTCGACGAGGGATTCGAGGAGCTGCAGCGGCTGTCCGACGGCGGGTGCCACCCCGTCGACGGGTGCCAGTTCCGGGAGTCTTTCCCCGGCGCGGACTTCGAGCAGCTGGGCGCCAACGTCACCTTCGAGGACGGGCGCCCCGCGCTGAAGCCCTTCGACGTGCAGACCGTCGGCGGCACGCGCGTGGGCATCATCGGCGCGACGCTGGAGGAGCTGCCGTCGGTGGTGGCGCCCGGAGCCATCGAGGGCCTGAAGTTCGGCGACGAGGTCGAGGCCATCAACCGAACCTCGCAGGTGCTCGACGGCATGGGCGTCAAGGCGCAGGTCGTGCTGCTGCACCAGGGCGACGGCACCGAAGGCGGCGGACCGGACGACTGCAACCTCACGCCGGGCCCGGCCGCCGAGATCGCCAAGGCCGCGTCGCCGAACGTGGACGTGATCTTCAGCGGGCACAGCCACTCGCAGTACAACTGCACCGTCGACGACCCGGCCGGCAACCCGCGCCAGGTGCTGCAGGGCGCTTCCTACGGGCGGCTGCTGTCGGTCGCCGACCTCGCGATCGACCGCGTCACCCAGGACGTCGTGCGCGCGGAGACCGAGGCGCACAACGAGATCGTCACCCGCGACGTGCCCGCAGATCCGGCCGCCCAGGCGCTGATCGACGAGGCCGCGACCAAGGCGGCCCCGATCGCGAACCGGCCCGTCGGCAGCATCACCGCCGACCTGCCGCGCGCCGGCGCGCCCTCCGGGGAGTCGCCGCTGGGCGACGTCATCGCCGACGCGCAGTTCGAGGCCACCGCGGCAAACTCGCCGCAGGCCGCCATCACCAACCCGGGCGGCATCCGCGCCGACCTGCTGTTCCCCGGTTCACCCAACGGTGAGGGCGACGGCGTGGTCACCTACGGCGAGGCCTTCGCGGTGCAGCCCTTCGGCAACATCATGCAGACCATGACGCTCACCGGCGCCCAGCTCAAGGCGGTCCTGGAGCAGCAGTGGACCCCGGAGGAGACCAACGTCCTGCAGGTCTCGGCCGGGCTGCACTACAGCTACTCGGCGAGCGCCCCGATCGGCTCGAAGGTCACCGAGATCAGCATCAACGGCCAACCGGTCGACCCCAACGCCCCGTACCGGATCTCGGTCAACAACTTCCTCGCCGGTGGTGGCGACGGCTTCACCGAGTTCACCAAGGGCACCGACATCGCGGGCGGCCCGGTCGACCTCGACGCCTTCCTCGCCCACCTCGACGCTCACCCCGGCATCGCCCCACCCCCGGCGGACCGCATCACCGCACTCCCCTGATCGGGCGAACTCACGTCGAAAACCCCGGCTTTCATCGCGTGAAAACCGGGGTTTTCGATCGGGGGTCAGCCTTGGGTGGCGAGGGAGCGGAGGAAGAAGGCGAGGTTGGCCGGGCGTTCGGCGAGGCGGCGCATGAAGTAGCCGTACCACTCGTCGCCGTAGGCCGCGTAGACGCGGAGCTTGCCGCCCTCGGCTGCGATGCGGCGTTGTTCGTCCGGGCGGATGCCGTAGAGCATCTGGTACTCGAAGTCCGACGCCGAGCGGCCGTGGCGGGCCGCGAGGTCGCCCGCGATGGCGACCACGCGGGGGTCGTGCGAGGCGACCATCGGGTATCCCTCGCCGGCCATCAGCACCTTCAGGCACCGGACGTACGACCGGTCCACCTCGGACTTGTCCTGGAACGCCACCGACTCCGGCTCGGCGTAGGCGCCCTTGCACAGCCGGACCCGCGACCCGGCGTGCGCCAGGTCCTTGCAGTCCTGCTCGGTGCGCCGCAGGTAGGCCTGCAGCACCGCGCCCACCCACGGGAAGTCCACGCGCAGGTCGCGCAGGATCCCCAGGGTCGAGTCGGTGGTGGTGTGGTCCTCCATGTCCAGCGTGACCGTCGTGCCCGCCGAGCTCGCGGTCTCGCAGATCAGCCGGGCGTTGTCCAGCGCGATCTTCTCGCCGTCCTCGGGCAGGAACTGGCCCACCGCCGACAGCTTCACCGACACCTCGGCCCGCTCCGCCAGGCCCTGCTCGGCGAGAGCGCTGAGCAGCTGCCGGTAGTCGCGGACGGTCGCGTCGGCCTGGCTCACGTCGAGGGTGTCCTCGCCGAGCCGGTCCAGCGTCACGAACAAGCCGTGTCCGCTCAACTCCCGGGTCGCCGCCACGGCGTCCTCGGGGGTGGTGCCGGGCACGAAGCGCCGCACCACGGGCTTGGTCAGCGGGTTGGCCTCCACCAGACGACGCACCGACGGCGAGCGTCCCGCGGCCAACAATGCACTGCGCAACACCGAGTTCTCCCCACGCTCAAGCTGTTTCAGCCACAACCGGGGCGCCCCGGGCCGGGGCGCCCCGTCACGATCAACCCATGTGCGGGTAGGTGTGACCGGTCGGCGCGTCCCAGGTCTCCTTGATGGCCCGCGGGCTGGTCCAGCGCTGGATGTTGAGCAGCGATCCGGCCTTGTCGTTGGTGCCGGAGGCGCGGCTGCCGCCGAAGGGCTGGCGGGACACGATGGAGCCGGTGGGCTTGTCGTTGACGTAGAAGTTGCCGGCGGCGCCGCGCAGCGCGCGGTGGGCCTCGTCGATGGCCGAGCGGTCGGTGGCGAAGACCGCGCCGGTCAGCGCGTAGGGGCTGGAGGAGTCGACGACGTCGAGGATCGACGAGTAGTCGGCGTCGTCGTAGACGTGCACGGCGATGATGGGTCCGAAGTACTCGGTGGTGAACACCTCGTCGGACGGGTCGCTGCACACCAGCACGGTGGGCTCGACGAAGTAGCCGACCGAGTCGTCGTAGCCGCCGCCGGCCAGGACCTCGATGGTGTCGGTGGCCTTCGCGCGGTCCAGCGCGGCCTTGTGCTTGGCGAAGGCGCGGGCGTCGATGACGGCGCCGCCGAAGTGGGAGAAGTCGGTGACGTCGCCGAAGCGGATGGTGCGGGTGAGGTCCGCGAGCTCCTCGCGCAGTCCGCCCTCCCAGATGGAGCGGGGCACGTAGGCGCGGGAGGCCGCCGAGCACTTCTGGCCCTGGTACTCGAAGGCGCCGCGGGCGAACGCGGTGGCCAGCGGGGCCGGGTCGGCCGAGGGGTGCACGACGATGAAGTCCTTGCCGCCGGTCTCACCCACGATGCGCGGGTAGCTGCGGTAGGAGTCGAGGTTCTCGCCGATCGTGCGCCACAGCTTCTTGAACGTGGCGGTGGAACCGGTGAAGTGCAGGCCCGCGAAACCCGGGTCGGTCAGCGCGACGTCGCTGACGGCGTGGCCGTCGCCGGTGACCAGGTTGATCACGCCCGGGGGCAGCCCGGCGGCTTCGAACAGCCGCATCGTGAAGTGCGCCGCGAACTGCTGCGACGGCGTCGGCTTCCACACCACCGTGTTGCCCATCAGCGCGGGCGCGGTGGGCAGGTTCCCTGCGATGGCGGTGAAGTTGAACGGGGTGATCGCGGTGACGAACCCGTCCAGCGGCCGGTAGTCCATCCGGTTCCACTCGCCCGGGACCGAGCGGGGCTGCTCGGCGATGATCTGCCGGGCGTAGTGCACGTTGAACCGCAGGAAGTCGATGAACTCGCAGGCGGCGTCGATCTCGGCCTGCTGCACCGACTTGGACTGGCCGAGGATGGTGGCGCCGTTGATGGTGTCCCGCCACGGCCCGGCCAGCAGGTCGGCGGCGCGCAGGATGACCGCGGCGCGCTCGTCGAACGAGGTCGCGGCCCAGCCGGGGGCGGCGGCCTTGGCGGCGGCCACGGCGTCGGCGACGTCCTGGCCGGTGGCCTGCGCGGCGGTGCCGAGCACGTGGGCGTGGTCGTGCGGCTGCACGACGTCGAAGCGGTCACCGCCCGCCATGCGCTGCTGCCCGCCGATGGTCTGGGTGAGCTCGACGTGCTCGGACTCCAGCTCGGCAACGCGCTTCTGCAGCGACTCGCGTTCCGGCGACCCGGGCGCGTAGCCCTTGACCGGCTCGTTGTAGGGCACCGGTACCGAGGTGATCGCGTCCATGCCTGTTTCGCCTCCTCAAGGCGCCGAGTGGGTGTGTTGATTGGAGATTAGGGTGTGGCCCACGCCTGGAGCTTGTGCAGTTGGCTATCGTTGAAGGTGTCGGTTTGTGGGATCGGACAAATGCCGCGTGATGTCGAGTCGGCCGGGATGAACGACGTCGGTGCTGTTCCGGATGTCGGGGCTGCTCCGGACATCGGGGCTGTTCCGGACGTCGGGGTCGCGGACGTCGGGGTGCCGCTGCGGCAGCTGCTGACCGCCGTCGGCGACCCGCTGGTGGACGTGCTCGCCGCGCCGCGCGGCCTCGACGTCGAGGTGCGCGACGTGGTCATTGTCGACCCGGAGGAGGACTCCGGCAGCGCGCGCGGCGGGGACTTCGTGCTGGTCATCGGCGCGCGCGGCCGGGCGGCGGTACCGCTCGTGCGGGCCGCCGCGCGCGATGGGGCTCCGGCGGTGGCGGTCAAGATCGGCTCGGAAGCGGAGGCGCGGGCGCTGCGCGACACCGCGATCACCGGCGGCGTCGCGCTGCTGGGCGTGCGGCCGGAGGTCCGCTGGGAGCGGCTGGAGGCCTACGCCCACAACGCGATCGACAACGCCCGGCTGACCAGCGACGCCGACGTCGGCGAGGCGCTGGGCGACCTGTTCTCGCTGGCCCAGACGGTGGCGGCGATGACCGACGGCATCGTCAGCATCGAGGACACCGCCAGCCGCGTGCTGGCTTACTCGCGCTCCGACGACGAGGTCGACGAGCTGCGGAGGCTGTCCATCCTGGGGCGCCAGGGCCCCGAGCAGTACCTGGCGATGCTGCGCGAGTGGGGCGTCTACCAGCGGCTTCGCGCAGGTGAGGACGTGGTGCGCATCGACGAGCGCCCCGATCTGGGCATCCGGCGGCGGATGGCGGTGGGCATCCACGCGGGCAGCCAGCCGCTCGGTTCGATCTGGGTGCAGGAGGGGCGCAGGCCGCTGTCGGAGCGCTCCGAGCGCGCCCTGCTCGGAGCCGCCCGGCTGGCCGCGCTGCAGCTCATCCGGCAGCGCTCGGAGGCCACCGCCGGGCCGAGGCTGCGGGAGAACCTGCTGGCCGGCTTGCTGGAGGGGCGGGTCGACGCGCGGTCGGTGGCCGACAACATCGGCGCCGACTCCGACCGGCCCGCCGTGGTCGCGGTGTTCACGCTGCGCCCGACCGGCAGCGTGGACCGGTCCGAGCTGGAGCTGCAGCGCGCCGAGATGACCGGTCTGATCTCGGTGCACGCCTCGGCCTACCGGCGCAGCGCGCTGGTGACGACGATCGGGTCCCGGGTCTACGTCCTGCTGCCCGAGCTGCCGGAGCGCTCGGCCGCCCAGTCGGCGCTGTCGCTGACCCGCGAGATCGTGGCCGCCGCCAAGCAGCACCTGACCTCGCGCGTGCAGGTCGGGGTGGGGTCGGCGGTGCCGACGCTGGACGAGGTCGCCGAATCCCGGGCCGAGGCCGACCGGGTGCTGGACGCGCTGGTGCACGACGTCGACGCCGAGGTCGCGACGATCTCCGACGTGCGCGCGCAGGTGGTGATCAGCGAGATCCTCACCGTCCTGCAGGGCAACGAGCGCTACCGGGACGCCCGGCTCACCGCCCTGCACGAGCACGACGCCGAGCACGCCACGGACCTGGCCCGCAGCCTGCTGACGTACCTGGAGCACTTCGGGGACGTCAAAGCGGCCAGCTCAGCCCTCCACGTCCACCCCAACACCCTGCGCTACCGCATCCGGCGCGCCACCGACCTCACCGGCATCGACCTCGCCAACCCCACCGAACGCCTCAACACCCACCTCCAGCTCCTGCTCACCAAGCGCACCCGCCACCGCTGACCTGCCCGCGTCGTCTCCCGCGCGCACGCGGTCACCCGGTTTCAATGGAAGTCGGACACCTGATTCCCAGTGAAAATCGCGGGCCCCGGTCGGGAGGGGTCAGAGCTTGCGGAGGCGGACCCTGTTGATGGAGTGGTCGATGTCCTTGCGCAGGACCAGGGTGGCGCGGGGGCGGGTGGGCAGGATGTTGTCCACGAGGTTGGGCTCGTTGATGGTGCGCCAGAGGTGGTCGGCCTCGGCGCGGGCCTCCTCGTCGGAGAGCTCGGCGAAGTGGTGGAAGTGCGACTCCGGGTCGGCGAAGGCCGTGCTGCGCAGCGTCAGGAACCGGTCGGTGTACCAGCGGGCGATGTGCTCGGTGCGGGCGTCGACGTAGATCGAGAAGTCGAACAGGTCCGAGACGGTGAGGCTCGGCCCGGGCTGCAGGACGTTGAGTCCCTCGACGATGAGGATGTCGGGCTGGCGCACCACCTGCCGCTCACCGGGCACGATGTCGTAGGCGACGTGCGAGTACACCGGGGCCGAGACCTCGGGCGCCCCGGACTTGACCTCGGTGACGAAGCGCAGCAGCGCACGCCGGTCGTAGCTCTCCGGGAAGCCCTTGCGGTGCATCAGCCCGCGCCGCACCAGCTCCGCCTTGGAGTGCAGGAACCCGTCGGTGGTCACCAGGTCCACGCTCGGGTGGTCGGGCCAGCGGGCGAGCAGGGTGCGCAGGATGCGGGCGGTGGTGGACTTGCCGACCGCGACGCTGCCTGCGACCCCGATGACGAAGGGCACCTTGGTGCCGTGGGCCTCCTCGCCGAGGAACGTGGTGGTGCTCTCGTGCAGCCGCTGGCGGGCGGCGACCTGCAGGCTGATCAGCCGCGACAGCGGCAGGTAGACGTCGGCGACCTCGTCGAGGTCCACCGGCTCGCCGAGGCCGCGCAGCGCGACCAGCTCGTCCTCGCTCAACGGGAGGGGGAGCGCATCGCGCAGTTCGCGCCATTGCGCGCGGTTCAGCTCCACGTACGGGCTCAGTTCGCGAACGCGCGTCACAAGCACCCCTCAGCATCGAGGCCCGGTCCTACTCCCGGCAGCACCGGAAAGACCGGTGACGCCGGGGAAAACCCTAGGCATACGGCACGGGATAACGCTGTGATCCAGTGCACGCTGAGACGCAGGAGACACGACTCAACCGATCAACACCGGACCGGCGCAACGCGCGCGCCGGTCCGGTGCCGGGTGATCAGGAGTTCAGCTTCGACTTCCGGTAGCCGTAGGCGAAGTAGATGACCAGGCCGATGACGAACCAGCCGGCGAACCGCAGCCAGGTCAGCGGGTCCAGGAAGGTGACGAGCCAGATCGAGAACCCGATGCCGATGATCGGCACCACCGGCATGCCCGGCGTCTTGAACTCGCGCGGCAGGTCGGGCCGCTTGTAGCGGAGCACGATCACCGCGGCGCACACGATCACGAACGCCAGCAGGATGCCGATGTTGGTCAGCTCCGCCGCCTCGCCGATCGGCAGCACGCCGGCGATGACCGCCGAGGCGATGCCGATCAGCCAGGTGAACCGGGTGGGCACCTTGCGCACCGGGTGCGTCTTGCCGAACCACGCGGGCAGCAGGCCGTCGCGGCTCATCGAGTAGCCCACTCGCGTCACGCCGAGCATGAACGTGAACATGACGGTGAGGATGCCCAGGATCGCGCCGACGCCGATGATCGCGCCGAGCATCGGCAGGCCCACGTCGGCGAAGGCGGAGGCGAACGCGCTGTCGCCGTTGATCTGCTGGAACGGGATCATGCCGGTCAGCACCAGGCAGGCCAGCACGTAGAGCACCATCGAGATGCCCAGCGAATACAGGATCGCCTTGGGCATGTGCTTCTGCGCTTCCTTGGACTCCTCGGCGGCGGTGCTCATGGCGTCGTAGCCGAAGACCGCGAAGAACACCGTTGCGGCACCGGTGATCGCGCCGCCCGCGCCGAACGGGAAGAACGGCGTGTAGTTGCCGGTGTTGATGTAGAACGCGCCGACGCCGATGACCAGCAGCACCACGCCGACCTTGAGGTAGACCAGGAAGGTCTCGAACCGGGCGGCGCTCTTCATCCCCAGGTTCAGCATGAACGCGATGAACAGGCACAGCACCATCGCGAACAGGTTCACCACGTAGCTGCCGGGCGCGACGCCGTCCTCGCTCTCGGTTCCCGGCGCGCCAAGCATCCACGTCGGCAGGTCGATGCCGAGGTAGCCGAGGAGCTCGTTGAAGTAGCCGGAGATGCTGATCGCCACGACCGCGACGATCGCGGTGTACTCCAGCAGCAGGTCCCAGCCGATCAGCCAGCCGACGATCTCGCCTAGCACCGCGTAGCCGTAGGTGTAGGCCGACCCGGCCTTCGGGATCATGCCCGCGAACTCGGCGTAGGAGAACGCGGCGGCGGCGCTGGCGATGCCGGCGATGAGGAACGAGATCAGCACGGCGGGCCCGGCCTTCTCGTTGGCCACCGCACCGGCCAGGGAGAAGATGCCGGCGCCGATGATGCCGCCGACGCCGATGGCGGTGAGCTGCCACAGGCCCAGCGATTTGCTGAGGCCGGTCTCCTCGCCGTCGGATGAGATGGTCTCGATGGGTTTGCGGCGAAGGACTCCCCGCCCGGGTTGCAGGCCAGGTGCTGACACGGTCGACTCCATTGTTCGAATCACAGGTCGCGGCGAAACGTACGCCGCGAGGTCGAGTGTCGCGCTGTGCGCTCGAACGACAGTTCCCGCCTCGCGTTGTCCCATCCCACAACTCCCCAGGTGATCCACCCCTCCTGTCGCAAACAGCGACATTCGTCGCGCGAAAACCGGGGTTTTCGACGGGACGAACGCCGGCGTTTTCGGTGGGAGGGGTGGGGTGGTGGGCACGGGGCGTGACCGCAGCGGCGCGCGATCGTTAGTGTTCTCACCCGGAGCGTCGAAATGTCGGTCCCTGAGGAAGTGGGAGAGCGATGTCCAGTTACCGCACCGTCGTCGTGGGAACGGACGGCTCCGCGCCTTCGCTGCGCGCGGTCAGCCGGGCCGCCGAGGTCGCCGCTGCCGCCTCGGCGCGGCTGGTGATCGTCTGCGCCTACTACCCGACCGACCCGAAGGAGCTGGAGCGCGCCGCCGACCAGCTCGGCGACGAGGCCTTCCAGGTCATGGGCTCGGCCCCGGCGCAGGACACGGTGCAGACCGCCTCGGACACCGCCCGCGCGGCCGGTGCCACCGAGGTCGAGACCGTGGCGTCGGTCGGCGAGCCGGTCTCGGTGCTGGTGGAGGCCGCCGACAAGCACAGCGCCGACCTGCTGGTGGTCGGCAGCCGCGGGCTCAACACCCTCAAGGGGCGGATCCTCGGCTCGGTGCCCTCCGAAGTGTCCCGCCGAGCTGATTGCGACGTGCTCGTTGTCCGAACATCGCGATGACCGCATCCGGCGGATCGAGGAGATCCTCCTCGGTTCGCCGCCGCTCTACACCAAGGACGAGGTCGCCGAGGCCGCCGGTGTGCCGCTGGAGCGGGCCGAGCAGCTGTGGCAGGCGATGGGCTTCGCCCACGTCGAGTCCGATTCGGTGATCTTCACCGACGCCGACGTGGCGGCGCTGCGGGCGCTGGTGTCGCTGGTGTCGGCGGACGTGATCCCCGACGAGCTCGAGTCCGCGGTGGCCCGCTCGCTGGCGCAGACGATGTCGCGGCTGGCCGAGTGGCAGACGGGACTGTTCAAGTCGCTGCTGGGCGACACCTTCGGCGCCGACGTGGACACCACCACCGAGGTGGCGGCCGCGATCGTGCCCGTCATGGAGAAGATGCAGGACTACGTGTGGCGGCGGCACCTGGCCGCCACCGTGTCCCGCGAGCTCGACGAGCGCGACCCGGGCATCGACGAACGCGTCCAGGTGGTGGGTTTCGCCGATCTGGTCGGCTACACGCGGCTCATCCGCGACTTCACCGAGCTGGAGCTGACGCGGCTGATCGACGGTTTCGAGTCGCTGGCGGGCGGTGTGGTGGCGCAGAACCGCGGCCGGATCATCAAGACGGTCGGGGACGAGGTGCTGTTCGTGGCCGACAGCCCGGAGGAGGGCGCGGAGATCGCGCTGACCCTCAACGAGGAGATCGCCAAGAACGACCTGCTGCCGCCGCTGCGGATCGGTCTGGCGCGCGGCCCGGTGCTGGCGCGCTTCGGCGACGTCTACGGCTCGACGGTGAACATCGCCAGCCGCCTGACCTCGGTGGCCCGGCCGGCTTCGGTGCTCATCGACCGGGAGCTGGCGGGCGCGCTGCGCGGCCACGAGAGCTACAAGCTGATCTCGGTGGGCCCGACGAAGGTGCAGAGCTTCCGCGGCCTGCGCGCCTGGGCACTGCAGCGGCGCTAAACGCTGTTTCCAGTGGTTGCGTTGCTCAGCGGTGCGGGTGGCGGAACCTGAGCGCCTCCGTGGACTCCGTGCGCCGCTCCTTGAGTATGTGAATACGCAGCGTCACGGCGTACTCGCCCACGAAGGCGCTCAGAACCCGCGGCGGTGCAGGTTGCGTGGGTGGTGGAGGAGAATGCGGCTTCGCCGCATGAAGAACAGGTCTCCGGCCCGCGGCCACTACTCCGATCACGTCAAATGTGATCGAAATATCGCTGAACTTGCATGTATCACGCAAACATCGGCGATCACGTTCCCGACGTGGCCTCAACCTGCGGTTTTGCGATCACCGAAGATCGCGGAACCACCCGATGCCACCGGGTTTTGGGCTGTTCGTCGGCTTGCGGGCGGGTTCCGGTGCCTGGTTAAAGGGGGTGCTTGACTCCGGTTCCGGCATTACGGTCGAGGCATGGCGGATCGGGTAACGCCGATGATCGGCGAGCATTCCGACGACGTGGCCGAACTGGTCGCGCAGTACGCACAACTGCCGGCCGGAGCACCGGTCCGGCTCGCCAAACCCACCTCGAACCTCTTCCGGTTCCGCGCTCCGTCCGAAACGCCGGGGCTGGACGTCGGCCGGTTCACCAAGGTCTTCGGCGTCGACGCCGAAGCCGGAACCGCGCAGGTCCAGGGCATGGCGACCTACGAGCAGATCGTGGACGCGCTGCTGCCGACCGGGCACATCCCGAAGGTGGTGCCGCAGCTCAAGACCATCACGCTGGGCGGCGCGGTGGCCGGGCTCGGCATCGAGTCGACCTCCTACCGCAACGGCCTGCCGCACGAGTCGGTGCGCGAGATGGAGGTGCTCACCGGCGACGGGTCGGTGGTGGTGGCCCGCCGCGACAACGAGCACGCCGAGCTGTTCCGCGGCTTCCCGAACTCCTACGGCACGCTGGGCTACGCGCTGCGGTTGGAGATCGAGCTGGAGTCGGTCAAACCCTTCGTCAAGCTCCGGCACGTCCCGCTCGCCACCGCCGAGGAGTGCGCCGAGGCGATCGCCCGGGTGTGCGCGGACGGTGAATTCGACGGCGAGCCGGTCGATTTCGTCGACGGCACGGTCTTCACGCCGAGCGAGCACTACCTCACGCTGGGGTCCTACGTGGACTCGGCGCCGTTCACCAGCGACTACACCGGGACCCGGATCTACTACCGCTCGCTGCAGCAGCGGCGCACCGACTACCTGAGCATCCGCGACTACCTGTGGCGCTGGGACACCGACTGGTTCTGGTGCTCGCGCGCCATCGGCGTCCAGCACCCGCTGGTCCGCCGGTTCTGGCCCGCGCAGTACAAGCGCTCCGACGTCTACCGCCGCATCGTCGCCTGGGACCGCAAGCACTCGGTGACCGACCGGCTCGCGGTGCTGCAGGGCAAGGGCCTCAACGAGCCGGTGATCCAGGACGTGGAGATCCCGGTCGAGCGGCTGCCGGAGTTCCTGGAGTTCTTCCACCGGGACATCGGCATCTCGCCGATCTGGCTCTGCCCGGTGCGGTTGAGCGACACCCGCGGCTGGCCGCTGTACCCGATGGACGCCGAGACGCTCTACGTCAACGTCGGGTTCTGGGCGACCGTGCCGCTGCGACCGGGGGAGGCGCCCGGCAGGCACAACCGCGCGATCGAGCGCAAGGTCACCGAGCTCGACGGGCACAAGTCGCTGTACTCCAACTCCTACTTCGAGGAGGACGAGTTCTGGCGGCTGTACAACCGCCCCGCCTACCAGCGGCTGAAGGACACCTACGACCCGAAGGGCCGGTTGCCGGGGCTGTACGAGAAGTGCGTTCGCGAGCGCTGACTCGCGGGGGAAACGACACATCAAACTGGAGAGGAGACCCTCTGATGGGATGGGCAGGGGTGTTCGAGCGGATTCTCGGCGACGATCTGTCGATCGAGATCCGCGCCTTCGACGGCAGCCGGGCAGGCACCGCCGGAGCCGATGTGTGCGTGGAAGTCCGCTCGCCGCTGGCGTTGTCGCACCTGGCCGCCGCTCCCGGCGAGCTCGGGCTCGCCCGCGCCTACGTCAGCGGGGCCCTCGAAGTGCACGGGGACATGTACACCGCGCTGGCGGCGTTCCCGACGGTGACGCTCAACGACATCCCGCCGGAGCTGCGCAGGGAGCTGGCCTTCAAGCTCGCCGGCTACCGGTTCTGGTGGCCCGTGCGGGTTCCCGAGGTCGAACACCGCTCGTCGCGCGGGTGGCGGCACTCCAAGCGCCGCGACAGCCAGTCGATCTCGTACCACTACGACGTGTCCAACCGCTTCTACGAGTACGTGCTGGGCCCGTCGATGGCCTACACCTGCGCGGTCTACCCCGAGCAGGACGCGACCCTGGAGCAGGCGCAGTTCACCAAGCACGACCTGGTGGCCCGCAAGCTCGACCTGAAGAAGGGCCAGCGGCTGCTCGACGTCGGCTGCGGCTGGGGCGGGATGGTCATGCACGCCGCCGAGCACTACGGGGTGCGGGCGCTGGGCGTGACGCTGTCGCGGCAGCAGGCGCAGTGGGCGCAGAAGGCCATCGCCGAGCGCGGCCTGGCCGATCTCGCCGAGGTGCGCCACATGGACTACCGCGACGTGCGGGAGAGCGGGTTCGACGCGGTGAGCTCCATCGGCCTCACCGAGCACATCGGGGTCAAGCAGTTGCCGCACTACTTCTCGTTCCTGCAGGACAAGCTGGTGGCGGGAGGCCGGATGCTCAACCACTGCATCACCCGCCCGCACGGCCACCAGAAGGCCAAGCCGGGCAAGTTCATCGGGCGCTACGTGTTCCCCGACGGCGAGCTGGAGCCGGTGGGCACGCTGGTGTCGGCGATGAACGACCACGGGTTCGAGGTGCGCCACGAGGAGAACCTGCGCGAGCACTACGCGCTGACGCTGCGCGACTGGTGCCGCAACCTGGAGCGCAACTGGAAGGCGGCGGTCGCCGAGGCCGGCCTCGCGCGGGCGCGCGTGTGGCGGCTGTACATGGCGGCCTGCCGGCTGGGCTTCGAGCGCAACAACGTGCAGCTGCACCAGGTGCTGGGCGTCAAGCTCGACGGAGTCGACGCCCGGATGCCGCTGCGCCCGGCCTTCTGATGCGTCCGGCCTTCTGGTGCGAGCGATGAGTTCCGCTGCGTGAGCGGGTCTATCCCTTCAACCTGGTTCTCGACGGACGGAGGGATGGACCCATGTACGAGTTCACGCAGAAGATCACCCCGAACCTGTGGTTCGACACCCAGGCCGAGGAGGCCGCGAAGTACTACTGCTCGATCTTCCCGGACTCGCGGATCGTGCACGTCATGCACCACGGCGAGGCCGGTCCGGGCGATCCGGGCACGGTGCTCGTGGTGCAGTTCGAGCTGCACGGGCAGCAGTTCGTCGCGATCAACGGCGGCCCGCAGTTCCACTTCACCGAGGCGGTGTCGCTGGAGGTGATGTGCGAGTCGCAGGAGGAGGTCGACCGGCTCTGGGAGCGGCTCGGCGAGGGCGGCGAGCACGGCCCGTGCGGCTGGCTCAAGGACCGCTACGGCCTGTCCTGGCAGGTCACGCCGCGCCGCCTGCTGGAGCTGATCACCTCCTCCGATCCCGCGGTCTCCGACCGGGTCATGAAGGCCATGATGGCGATGGGGAAGATCGAGATCTCCGAGCTGGAGGCCGCTGCTCAGGGGTGAGCGCAGTTTTCATGAAAACTTCCCCCAACACACGACCGGGACCGTCGGTCGTGGGGAGTCAACGGAAACGTCCACCGATGTCGTCGAGGGTCATCGGCGGGATGAGGTCTGAGGACCTGGTTCTGGTCCAGTGGTTCCCGGTCCTGCGGCGCTCGTCGCGGGTGGTGAAGCGGTAGCGGTAGAGATCGGCTCGGACGAGCTCCGGCGGGTTCTCCGGGAACGGGTTGTGGCGGAGCAGGGCCAGCACCTCGGGTTCCGCGCGCAGCAGGGCGCGCAGGAAGCGCGGCAGCCAGGTGCGGCCGTAGGACGGGTTGATCGCGACGAACCACATCAGCCAGTCCAGGCGCAGGTGGTACGGGGCGATCTGCGGGGGTCGGCGCGCGGGATCACCGGGCTTGCCGCGGAACTCGTACTCCCGCCACGGGCCGTCGGGATCGTGCGCGCCCAGGACGACGACCTCGTAGCGGACGCGGGTGATGCTGCCGAAGGCGCCGTAGGTGTTGCCCAGGTGCAGCCTGTTGAAGCTGCGGTTCATCACCTGCCCGGGTCCCAGCATGTTGCGCACCGGCCAGTAGGCCAGCACGACGAACAGCACCGTCACCGCCAGCACCAGGACCGCGAACCAGCCCGGCGGGTCCGGTCGCGCGACCGGCGGGGCGCTGATCGCGGCGCAGGCCAGCGTGATGGTGAGCAGGTTCAGCCAGGCGAAGTTGCCGCTGAGCATCAGCCACAGCTGCGTCACCACGACGATCACGGCCGCGACGCTCGCCACCGGTTGCGGGGCGAACAGCAGGAACGGCGCCACCAGCTGCGTTCCGTGGTTGGCCAGCACCTCGACGCGGTGCAGCGGGCCCGGCAGGTGGTGGAAGGCGCGGCTCAGCGGTCCCGGCATCGGCTGGGTCTCGTGGTGGTAGTGCAGCGCCGTGAGGTCGCGCCAGCAGGAGTCGCCGCGCAGCTTGATCAGCCCGGCGCCGAACTCCACCCGGAACAGCAGCCAGCACAGCAGCCACAGGATCGGCGCGGGCGGGGCGAGGTGCGCCGGGCCGAGGAAGATCACCAGGAAACCGGCCTCCAGCAGCAGCGACTCCCAGCCGAAGCCGTACCAGACCTGGCCGACGTTGACGATCGACGAGTACAGGACCCACAGCAGCGTCCACAGCACCAGCCACGCCCACAGCGGTGCGAGGTCGGCGAACTGGGCCAGCAGGCTCGCCACGACGCCCGCCCAGCCCGCGCCCGCCAGCCAGCGGTCGGAGCTGCGCAGGTGGAACAGGCTCGGTGCCCGCCGGAACGGCACCCGCTCGACGAACCGGACGACCGGGGTGAGGCCGCGCTCGCCGAGCAGACCGCGGAACTGGCGCAGGAAGCAGGCGAAGCCGATCAGGTAGGTCAGGGCGATCAGGTGGACGACGGCGAACCGCGCCGCCTGGTACTCGGGTGCGCTCAGCCAGTGCCCCATCGCCGCACCTCCTCTCGCCCGGGGCGCCCCCGACTAGAATCGCGCATCTGCGAGCGGTGTGGAGGGCAAGGCTGTGCTGGACGACGTGGTGGAGCTGCTGGCCTGCCCGCACTGCGGCGGTGACCTGGGGCGGGACGGCGATGCGCTGCGGTGCCCGTCGAACCACGCGTTCGACTTCGCCCGGCAGGGCTACGTCAGCCTGCTCTCCGGCCGCAGCAAGGTCGTCGGCGACACCGCCGAGATGGTCGCCGCCCGCGCCGGGTTCCTCGAAGCCGGGCACTACGACCCGATCGCGGACGCCGTCGCCGACGCGGTGACCGGTGACGGCCCGGTCGTGGACGTCGGCGCGGGCACCGGTTTCTACCTGAACCGGGCCCTGGGCGAGCGGCTCGGCGTGGCGCTGGACGTCTCCAAGTACGCCTGCCGCCGCGCCGCCAAGGTCCACCCGCGCATCGGCGCGGCCGTCGCCGACGCCTGGCAGCCGCTGCCGATCCGCACCGGAGCCGCGGGCACCGTCCTCAACGTCTTCGCACCGCGCAACGCCCCGGAGATGCGCAGAGCCCTGCGCCCCGGCGGCGAACTGGTCGTCGTGACCCCCGAGCCCGGTCACCTGTCCGGGCTGGTCGACCGGCTCGGGCTGCTGCACGTCGACGAGTCCAAGCAGGACCGGCTCGCCGACCAGCTCGCGGGCCACTTCACCCCGGTCGACCAGCGTGCGGTGGAGTTCCGGCTCCACCTGACCCGCGACGAGGCCCGCGCCGCGATCGCGATGGGACCCAACGCCTGGCACACCACGCCCGAGGCCCTCGACGCCGCGATCGCGGAGCTGCCCGCCCCGCTCGCCCCGGCGGTGGCGGTCACGGTCGCCCGCTACCGCCGGGTCTGAGCGTCCGGCCTGGTCAGCGCGGGGTGTGGACCGCGCGCGGCAGGTTCCAGGGGTTGTCGTCCCGCAGCGCCGGCGGCAGCAGCGCGGCCGGGACGTTCTGGTAGGTGACCGGGCGGAGGAAGCGGTCGAGCGCCGCGGTGCCGACCGAGGTGAAGCGGGCGTCCGTGGTGGCCGGGTAGGGGCCGCCGTGCTGCATCGCGGGGGAGACGGCGACGCCGGTCGGCCAGCCGTTGAACAGCACGCGACCGGCGCGGTCCCGCAGCAGCGGCAGCAGGGTCGCGACGAAATCGGTGTCGGCGTCGTCCGCGTGCACCGCGGCCGTCAGGTTGCCCTCGAACGCCTCCGCCGCGCGCCGGGCCTCGTCCTCCGAGGCGTAGGTGACCACGATCGACAGCGGCCCGAAGACCTCCTCCAGCAACGCCTCCCGGTTCGCCAGCAGCGTGTCGACGTCGGTGGCCAGCAGGGTCGGCACCGCGCCGTCCGCCGCCTCACCGGCGGCACCTTCGGCCAGCACCCGCACGCCCGGGACCTCGGTGACCGCCGCGCGGCGCGAGCAGTAGCCCTCGTGCAGGCGGTCGTTGAGCAGCCGGTGCGCGGCCACCGCGGCCGACTCCTCCGCGAGGGCGGCCTCCAGGCCGTGGTCGGCGGGCAGGAACAGCAGGCCCGGCTTGGTGCACAGCTGGCCGGCGTTGCCCGAGTAGGAGGTCACGTAGCCCTTCGCGATGTCGGCGCCGCGCGCGGCCACCGCCCCCGGGGCCGCGAACACCGGGTTGAGGCTGCCCAGCTCGCCGAAGAACGGGATCGGCTTCGGCCGCGAGTTCGCGATGTCGAACAGCGCCCGCCCGGCCGGGACCGAGCCGGTGAACGCCGCCGCCTTGATCCGCTCGTCGCGCAGCGCGGCCGTGCCGATCTCGAAGCCCAGCACGACGCCGAAGGTGCCCTCCGGCGCGCCCGCCGAGCGCAGCGCGTCGGCGACGATCTCGCCGGTGCGCACCGACAGCTCCGGGTGGCCGGGGTGGCCCTTGAGCACCACCGGGCACCCGGCGGCCAGCGCGGCGGCGGTGTCGCCCCCGGCGACCGAGAACGCGAACGGGAAGTTGCTTGCGGCGAACACCAGCACCGGGCCCACCGGCAGCAGCATCCGCCGCAGGTCCGGCTTCGGGCCCAGCGCGAAGTCCGCGTCGGCCTGGTCGAAGGTGACCCGCAGGTGCTCGCCGGTCTCGATGGTCTCGGCGAACAGGCGCAGCTGGAACGTGGTCCGCTTGAGCTCGCCGGTCAGGCGGCCCTCCGAGAGGTGCGACTCGCTGATGGCCAGCGGGATCAGCTCACCGGCGGCCGCGTCCAGCGCGTCGGCGACGGCCCGCAGCTGGCGGGCCCGCTCGGCCGGGGGCTGCGCGCCGAACGGCTCGGCGGCCTCGGCTGCCCGCTGCAGCGCGGCGTCGAGTTCGGCCTGGGTGGTGTCCGGGATCTGCGTCGCGGTCAACGTCCCATCCTTTGCGCGATCGAGAGAAGTCCGCCACCACCGTAGTACGCCGGACAACCGACACGCCGCACGGCGTTCGGCATGACGTACGGGTCCGGGAGGTGACCGTACGTACGGGGTCCGGGGGAGGTGACAGTTCTCATGAAAACTGTCACCTCCCCCGACCACGGAAGTTTTCATGAAAACTTCCCTCCTCCTGGGGACGGGAGGGACGTGCGGACTCCTGGAGTGGGGAAGTTTTCATGAAAACTGCGCCGGGTCACGATCGAGGAGATCCCCGTGGTCCCCTCACCACCACTTGCACCGAGAACCCGACACTCCCCCTCACGGGAGGGTGGTGGAGGTGGGGGCAGTTTTCATGAGAACTGTGGGTCTCACGGTCCGCCATCACGGACCGCACTCGCGTGCCACCGCGAACAGCGCCGCCTGCTCGGGGCGGGTGAGGTCGCAGCCGGTGAGCTCGGCGATCCGGCGCAGCCGGTTGAGCACGGTGTTGCGGTGGCAGTACAGCTCGGCCGCCACGGCCCCCGCCGACCCGGTGCGCAGGTAGCACGCGGCGGTCTCCAGCAGCCGGGCCCGCTCGCCCGCGCCGATGCCGCGCACCCGCCCGAACACCTCCGCCGCCAGCGCGTCCCCGGTCTCGCCCAGCCGTCCCGCCACCACCGACGCCCACGCGTCGGTGAGCCCGCGCGGACCCGCCTCGGCCACCTCGGTCCCGGCGAGCTCGGCGGCGATGCGCACCGCGCGCGGCACGCCCGCGAGCGTGCGCGCGACCGGCGCCAGCCCGCAGGGGACGTCGTGCAGCCAGCGCGACGGCACGGCGGTGGTCCCGCTCGGCAGCTGAGCGATGAGCACGGGGCGCCGGTCGACGTCCTGCAGGTGCACCGCGATGCCGCGCTCGGTGAGCTCGTCGACGGTGTCGCGCAGCGGCCGGGTCGCCGACAGGGGAGCGGCTGCCACCGCGAAATCCGCGTCGGCGGAGACGTCCAGCGCGGTCGCGACCTGCGCGACGACCTGCGGGTCGCGCGCGTCGGTGGTCAGCAGCCGCGCCACCAGCTGCGCGCGCTCGTGCTCCTGCTCGCGCGCCACCACCGCGGCCTCGGCCAGGTAGGCCAGGTGGATGCGGGTGGTGTGGTGGTCCACCGCCGCCCACACCCGGGACGCGCTGTGCACCAGCGACGGCAGCTCGTCGTCGGACGCGCGCCGGGTGAAGGCGTCCCACAGCACCCGGAAGTCGAAGCGCACCGCGTGCAGCAGCACCTCCAGCGGGACTCCGGCCTGCGCGCGACTGCGCCCGATCCGCTCGCACAGGTCGGCCAGCCGGTCCGGCATCGGCATGCCGCCGACCAGCCGCAGCAGCAGCTCCATGCTCGCCTCGGCGTGCTCGCGCAGCTCGATCCACGGCACCGCGTCGCTGGCGTAGGGCTCCATCGAGCGCAGCTCGGCCAGGAACACCGCGACGAGCTCGTCGAGGTCGTCCAGGCAGGAGTGCACCAGCCTGCGCAGCGGTCCGCCGGGTGTGACCGGCACGTGAAGCGGAGTGTGCATCCGCCCAATCTAGGGCGATCAGATGGCGTTGATCCATCATTGTGCTGGGCCGGTGACCAGAGGACTGTGCTCTCATGCACTTGACGCCCCGCGAGCAGGAGCGGCTGACCCTGTTCAGCGCCGCGGAGCTGGCCCGCCGCAGGCTGGCGCGCGGAGCGCTGCTCGGCGCACCCGACGCCGTGGCCTACGTGTGCGACGAGGTCTGCGAGATGGCCTGGGACGGAACGGATCTCGACGAGATCGTGAGCCGCGCGGGCGAGCTGCTCGCCCCCGAACAGGTCCAGCCCGGTGTGGCCGCGGCGATTCCGGCGATCCAGGTCGAGGCGCTGTTCCCGCACGGCAGCGCGCTGGTGCACGTGCCGCAGCCGTTCGGTCCGCCCGGCCCGGACGCGCCCGGGGCGGTGCGCGCCGCCGACGGCGAGATCGAGCTGGCCGCGGGCCGCGAGCACCGGACGGCGCGGCTGCACAACACGGGTGACCGACCGGTGTGGATCTCCTCGCACTTCCCGCTGGAGGAGCTCAACCCCGCGGTGCGCAGCGACGTCGACCTCACCGGGTTCCGGCTCGCGGTCCCGGCCGGGATGGCGGTGCAGCTGGGAGCGGGGGAGCGCAAGGAGATCACCGCCGTGGCGCTGGGAGGCGAGCGATGACGAGCCTGTCGCGCGAGCGTTACGCCGCGCTCTACGGCCCCACAACCGGAGACCTGGTGCGGCTGGCCGACACCGACCTGTGGGTGCGGGTCGAGGCCGACGACTCCGAGCCCGGCGAGGAGCTGCTCGGCGGCTGCGCCAAGACGACCCGCGACGGGCTGCTGGTGGCGCCGAAGGCGGGCCGGGACAGCGCGCTGGACATGGTGATCCTCGGCGTGCTGCTGCTGGACCCCGTGCTGGGCGTGCGCAAGACCAGCATCGGGATCAAGGACGGCCGCATCGCCGGGGTCGGCCGGGCGGGCAACCCGGACGTCATGGACGACGTGGAGCTGGTCGTCGACTCGCACACCGGCATGATCACCGGTGAGGGGCTCATCGCCACCCCGGGCGTCGTCGACTCGCACGTGCACCTGTCCAGCCCCGAGGTGGTGCCGGCCGCGCTGTCCGCCGGGGTGACCTCGCTGGTGGGCATGGGCATGGGCGGCGTGTGGGACGTCGGCGCCAACCCGGCGAACAACCTGCGGACGATGATCGAGGCCTGGCGCGACGTGCCGATCAACGTCGCTTTCCTGGCTCGCGGCTCGTCGTCGTCGAACGACCTGCTGGAGCGCGCGGTGCTCTCCGGCGCGGGCGGGTTCAAGATCCACGAGGACTGGGGAGCCACCCCGCACATCGTCGACACGTGCCTGGGCGTGGCCGATCAGGCGGACCTGCCGGTCGCGCTGCACACCGACACGCTCAACGAATCCGGGTTCCTGGCCGACACCCTCGACGCAACGCGGGGGCGCACGGTGCACGCCTACCACGTCGAGGGCGGTGGCGGGCATCCCGACCTGCTGGAGGTCGTGGGCAGCCCGCACGTGCTGACCTCCTCGACGACCCCGACGCTGCCGCTGACCCCGGCGACGGTCTCGGAGCTGCTGCCCATGACCATGACGGTCCACAGGGGACACTCCATGATGGACAGCGACCGGAGCATCGCCGGCAGCCGGGTGCGGGAGCACGGCATCGCCGCGGAGAACGCGCTGCACGACTCCGGGGCGATCAGCATCGTCAACTCCGACTCGATGGGAATGGGCCGCATCGCCGAAACCGCCCGCCGCACCTGGCAACTCGCCCACGTCCAGGCCGCGCTCGCCGGGGAGACCGGACCCGAGCACGCCGACAACGAGCGCGTGCTGCGCTACCTCGCCAAGATCACCCTGAACCCGGCGATCGCGCACGGCATGGCCCACGAGGTCGGCTCGCTGCGGCCGGGCAGGCTCGCCGACGTCGTGCTGTGGCAGCCGTCCTGGTTCGGCGCCCAGCCCGATCTCGTGATCAAATCCGGCTTCGTCGCCTGGGGCGCCAGCGGCTCCGGATCCGGCTCCACCCGGCTCACCCAACCGAGGGTCATGCGGCCCTTCTTCGGCGGACTCGGGGCCGCAGCCCGCAGGCTGTCGACGGTGTTCGTCGCCGACGCCGCCGACCGCGCGCACCTGCCCAGCGGCCCGAACTACGCCTCCGTGCGCCACAGCAGAGGCTTGACCAGGGCGGACATGGTGCGCAACACCGCGACCCCGCGTGTGGAAGTCCCGCGCGAACCGGGGCCGGTGACGGTCGACGGGGTGGAGGTCGACGTGCACCGGGCTGCCACGCTGCCGCTGACCCGAACGCACCACCTGGCCTGAAGAAGGGAACGACGTGCTCGATCTAGTCCTGCGCGACGTCCGCGCGCTGACCATGAACCCGGACCGCCCCACCGCGCGCACCATCGGCGTGCTCGGCGGGCGCATCGTCGGGGTGGACGAGGAGATCGCCGACCTGCCCGCGCGCCGGGTGGTCGACGGCGACGGCGCGGTCGCCGCGCCCGGCTTCGCCGACTCGCACAACCACATGGTCTGGTACGGGCTCTCGCTGGCGGAGCTGGATCTGTCCGGCTGCCGGAGCTCCCAGGAGCTCTACGACCTCGTCGCCTCCCAGGCGGCCTCGCTGCCCTCGGACGGCTGGGTGATCGGGTCGGGCTACGACGACTTCGTCATCGGCGGGCACCCCGACCGCGCCGCGCTGGACCGGGCGGGCGGCGGCAGGCCCGTGTGGCTCAAGCACCGCTCGGCGCACATGTGCGTGGCCAGCAGCGCGATCCTCGACGAGGCGGGGGTTCTCGACGGGTCGGCCCGCGTCCCCGAGGGCGGCGTGGTCGAGCGCGACGCCGACGGAACCCCCACCGGGCTGCTCGCCGAGCAGGCGCAGCAGCTCGTCGACGCCCTCGTCAAGCCCTACCCGGTCGAGGAGCTGGCGGCCGCGATCGGCCGCGCCGCGAAGCGCTACGCCGCCGAAGGTCTCACCCACGTCACCGAGGCCGGCATCGGCGGCGGCTGGATCGGGCACAGCCCGGCCGAAGCCGCCGCCTACCAGCTCGCGCGCTCGCGCGGGGACCTGCTGCAGCGCGTGGAGCTGATGCCGGCGACCGAGGTGCTGCACCCGGTCGGACCCGACGCGTTCGGCCTGGACCTGGGGCTGCGCACCGGTTTCGGCGACGACTTCCTGCGCATCGGGCCGATGAAGATCTTCACCGACGGCGCGCTGTCGAGCCGCACCGCCGCGGTCACCGAGCCTTTCCACGGCCACGGCGGCCACGGCGTGCTCGGCGACGACCCGGACGTGCTCCGCGAGCGCATCCTGACCGCGCACCGCGGCGGCTGGCGGGTGGCCGCGCACGCCATCGGCGACCGCGCCATCGACCTGGCGCTGGAGGCGTTCGAGGCAGCGCAGCGCGACTTCCCGCGCCCGGACGCGCGGCACCGCATCGAGCACTCGGCGATGGTGCGACCCGACCACCTGCCCCGGATGGCCGCGCTGGGCGTCATCCCGGTTCCGCAGTCCCGGTTCCTGTACGAGATCGGCGACACCATGATCGAGGCGGTCGGCGACGAGCGGGAACCCTGGCTGTACCGGCAGAAGTCCTTCGTGGACGCCGGACTCGTGGTGCCCGGCAGCTCCGACCGGCCGTGCGTGAGCAACGGCGCGCCGCTGCTGGGGATGCGGGCGATGGTCGACCGCACCACCAAGGCCGGCCGCGTGCTCAGCCCCGACGAGCGGGTCGACGCGACCGAAGCGCTGCGCGCCTACACCACGCACGCGGCCTGGGCGGCGGGCCAGGAGGACGAGCGGGGCCGCATCGCCGCGGGCATGTTCGCCGACCTCGTGCTGCTCGACGCCGACCCCACCACCGCCCCCACCGCGGAGATCGGCGACATCGGCGTGCGCGCCACGTTCGTCGCCGGGCGCGCGGTGCACGGCACCGAGGAGTTCGCAGCAGACCCCACCTGATCCAGGGAGGCCCCGTGACCGAGATCCCGAGAGCGGCGACGCCGAGCGCGGAACGCGTCGATCCCACCGAGGCGCGCAAGGTCGCGTTCGCCGCGTTCGTCGGTACCGCGCTGGAGTGGTACGACTACTTCCTCTACGGCACGGCCGCGTCGATCGTGTTCGACCGGCTGTACTTCGCGACGGAGGACCCGGCGGTGGCCACGCTGGCCGCGTTCGCCTCGTTCGCGATCGGGTTCGTCGCGCGACCGCTCGGCGCGCTGCTCTTCGGTCACCTGGGCGACCGGATCGGGCGCAGGCGAAGCCTGCTCATCACGGTCACGCTGATCAGCGTCGTCACGGGGCTGATCGGTCTGCTGCCGGACTTCGCGGCGATCGGGCTGGCCGCACCGCTGCTGCTGACCGCGCTGCGCGTGCTGCAGGGAATCGCGGTCGGCGGCGAGTGGGGCGGTGCGGTCACCCTCGCCGTCGAGCACGCGCCACCGGAGCAGCGCGGCCGGTTCGCGGCGCTGCCGCAGATCGGGTCGCCGATCGGCACGCTGCTGTCCTCGGGCGGGTTCTACCTGGTGGCGATGCTGCCCGACTCGTCGTTCGACTCGTGGGGCTGGCGGCTGCCGTTCCTGGCGGCGTTCCCGCTGCTGGGCGTGGCGCTGTACCTGCGTCGCCGGGTGGGGGAGTCGCCGCTGTTCGAGCGGATGCTCGCCGAGCACGACCGCGCCTCGGTGCCCGCGCTGGAGCTGTTCCGGACGGCGTGGCGGCAGGTGCTGATCGGTGTCGCGGCGTCGCTGATCGGCATCGGCGGCTTCTACCTGCTGACCACGTTCGTGATCAGCTACGGCTCGGGGACGCTGGAGCTGCCGAAGTCGCTGATGTTGATCGCGACGCTGGTGGCCGCGGCGGCCGAGGTGGTGACCTTGATCTTCGGCGGCAGGCTCGCCGACCGCTTCAGCCCGGGCAAGGTCTGCCTGTGGGGCGGTGTCCTCTCGGCGCTGGTGGCGTTCCCGGTGTTCTGGATGATCGACACCCGGAACCCGGTCCTGGTCGTCATCGCGGTCACGCTGGGCATCAACTGCCTCTCGATCCCCTACGCGGTTTCGGGCTCCCTGCTCGCGGGCCTGTTCCCGGTGCACCTCCGCTACAGCGGAGTCGCCATCTCCTCCAACCTCAGCGGGACCCTCAGCGGCTTCGTCCCGCTGGCCGCCAGCGCCCTGCTCATCGCGGGCGACCACCGGTCCTGGCCGGTAGCGGCGCTCCTCCTCGCCCTGGCCCTCATCACAGCCCTCGGCGGCCTCCTCGGCCACCTCAACACCCGACCCCAACCGCAACCCTGACCCCAACCGGACCTGACCCGATACCGGATCAACCCCACAACACAACCCCCGGAAGCACCCGAACTCCCGCCCACCGTTACCCCGCGGTTTCCCCGAGTAACGACCCCCACCAACCGCACCACCCCAACCGTCCACCCCGAAGCCCCCCGCAGAACACGGATTACCGCCGTAATCGGGGACCCGATTACCGCCGTATTCCGTGTCCTGATGGGGGTGGTGGTCGTGGTGACGGATTACCGCCGTATTCGGCAGCCTGAAAACCGCCGTAATCGGGGACCCGATTACCGCCGTAATCGGGAACGCCCCCTGCGCTCGGGAGCGCAGGGGGCGTTGTTCGTCGCGGAGCGGGCGTCACTCGGCTCGGGAGATCTTGACCATGTCCTCGCGGGGGACGACCTTGATTCGCTCGCGGCCGTGGGGTTCGCCGAGGGACTTCTCGTGCGCGTCCAGGCGGGTCCAGCCCTCCCACGTGGTGTAGGAGACGCCGCGCTCCTCCAGCAGCTCGATGATGCTGTCGGAGGCGGGCTGTTCGGCCTTGGGCAGCGCGTCGAGGTCTTCGAGCAGGTTGTTGATCGTCTCCAGGGCGTCGCCCTTGGTGTGCCCGATCAGGCCGACCGGGCCGCGCTTGATCCAGCCGGTCGTGTAGACGCCCGGGATGTGCTCGCCGTCGAGGTCGAGCACGCGGCCGCCCGCGTTGGGCACGGTGCCGGACTTGGTGTCGAAGGGCAGGTCGGCGACCGGGGAGCTCAGGTAGCCGACGGCGCGGTAGACCTGCTGCACCGGGTAGGTCTCGTACTCGCCGGTGCCGCGGACGTTGCCGTCACCGGTGAGCTCCATGACCTCGACCTTGAAGCCCTCCACGCGGTCGGTGCCGGTGACCTCGACCGGGGCGCGCAGGAAGTGCAGGTGCAGGCGGCGCTCGGTGTTGTTCTTCGGGTCGCGCAGCGCCCAGTCCTGCAGGGTCTTGACGATCGTCTTGACCTGGTTGTTGGTCTGGGCTTCCTTCTCGCTGGCCTCGTCCATCTCGAAGCCCTCGGGGTGCACGATGATCTCGACCTCGTCCTGGTGGTCGAGCTCGCGCAGCTCCAGCGGCGTGAACTTCGCCTGCGCCGGGCCGCGGCGGGCGAACAGGTGCACGTCGGTGA
Organism: Saccharopolyspora ipomoeae; assembly: GCF_029952525.1. Lineage (GTDB taxonomy): Bacteria > Actinomycetota > Actinomycetes > Mycobacteriales > Pseudonocardiaceae > Saccharopolyspora > Saccharopolyspora ipomoeae. The sequence goes on along the minus strand of NZ_JASAOF010000001.1, from coordinate 573,611 downwards.
CCTTCGAGTCCTTCAGGCCGCGGTGCACGTTGTCCGGGATCTCGGTGCTGAGCAGGTCGTCGGCCTGCTTGGCCAGCACCCGGGCCACGTCCAGCGCGACGTTGCCGGCGCCGATGACCGCGACCTGCTCGCCGTCCAGCGTCCAGTCGCGCGGAGCCTCCGGGTAGCCGTCGTACCAGTAGACGAACTCCGCGGCGCCGTAGCTGTGCGGCAGGTCGATGCCCGGGATGTCCAGCGGGCGGTCCTGGTCGGCGCCGGTCGAGAAGATCACCGCGTCGTAGTGCCGCTGCAGGTCTTCGAGCTTGACGTCCACGCCGTACTCGACGTGACCGAGGAAGCGGATCTCCGGCTTCTCCATCACGCGCTGCAGGGCGTTGATGATTCCCTTGATGCGCGGGTGGTCGGGCGCCACGCCGTAGCGGATCAGCCCGTAGGGTGCCGGCATCCGGTCCAGCAGGTCGATCTCGACCGGGGTCTCGGACTTGGTCAGGATGTCGGCGGCGTACACGCCGGCCGGGCCGGCCCCGACGATCGCGACACGCAACGGGCGGGTCATGCATCTCCTCCTGGGTGCGCCGGGCTCGGCGCGCTCGACTGCGAAGCCGCGCGGCACCGTGCCCGGAAGCGGTCCGGGCCGGGCCATGCGCGGAATCGATACCAGCTTAGGGATGCCTTACCCCCGATCCCGCATAGCGGACCGGTGACAATCCTCATAGGCGATCTGGTGCATCACCTCGGTGAACCAGAACACTCAAGATCATCTTCTGGTGGGCGCCCCGGCCAGGCGATATCGCGGACTCGACCATTCAGCGCTGAGTGCGTGACCGAACGCGGTGAGTGACAGTAAGATCGGTCCCGGATCGACCGCGTCGGTGCGCACCGTGCCGCGCCGGCTCCACGCGGTGACGAAAGAGTCGAGGACAGGGTGGGCGAGTGCGTCGAACGCCACACCGGAGCGCCGACGGAGCCGAACCGTGATCACCAGGGTGGATAGCCCCGAGTTCATCCAGCGGTGGAAGCGCGAGATCGCGCACAACAGCTACGCGCCGCTGAACCGCGGCGACGTCGAGGACCTGCTGAGCAACTGCCTGGAGCACCTGCTCGGCGAGCTGGCCTGCCCCGACCGCGCGGGCGAGGCCCGCAACGCGGGCGCGGAGCTGCTGCCGCTGCACCGCGACAACCCGATGGTCCTGCCCGGGACCCTCAAGCTGCTGGCCGCCGAGCTGCCGGTGCTGCTGCCCGAGGTGCCGCCGGACCGGATCGTGGCCGCCCTCGGCCACCTCGCCGCCGGGTTCGCGGAGAGCCTGCGGACCGGTGCCGTGGAGCGGAACTCGGGCCGCGACCTGCGGGCCCGCACCCAGGCGCTGTTCAACGCGCCGAACGTCGGCATCGCCGTGGCGAGCACCGCGGGCGTCGTCGAGGAGACCAACGCCGCCCTGCGACGCATGTTCCGGCTCTCCGAGGCCGCGCTGACCGGCGCCTCGGTCCTCGATCTCGCCGACGACCGCTGGCGCCCCGAGCTCACCGGCGCGCTGGGCGACCTCGCCGACGGAGCGGGTGAGGAGGTCAGCCTCGACACCCGCTACACCGCCGCCGACGGCACCCACGTGTGGACCCGGCTGACCGCGACGCTGGTCCGCGACGGCCTCGACCGGCCCGATCACCTGGTGCTGCACTACGAGGACATCACCGACCGGCACATGCTCCAGGAGCAGTTCCGGCGCCAGGCCGTCCAGGACCCGCTGACCGGGCTGGCCAATCGGGCGCAGCTGGAGTCCTGCCTCGACGCGGCGCTGACCACCGTCTACCCGGGTCGCCGGGTGGGCCTGTGCCTGTTCGACCTGGACGGCTTCAAGGCCGTCAACGACAGCCTCGGGCACGGCATCGGCGACCGGATGCTGCGCGAGGTCGGTCGCCGGATGCAGTCGCTGGCCGCGACCGAGAGCGCCGTGGTGGCGCGCACCGGCGGCGACGAGTTCGCCGTGGTCATCCCCGACTCCTACGACGCCGCGCACGTGATCGACCTGGTCGAGCGGATGCTGCGGGAGCTCACCCAGCCGATGTGGATCGGCGCGCACGAGCTGACCGCCTCGGCGAGCGTCGGCATCGTCGAGCGCGAGGTGGTGGGCACCGACACCGGTTCGCTGCTGCGCGACGCCGACATCACGCTGTTCCGCGCCAAGCGCGACGGCCGCGCGCTGTGGGTGCTCTTCGACGCCGAGCGCAACGCGGTGGCGCACGAGAACTTCCGGCTCTCGGCCGCGCTGCCCTCGGCGCTGGAGAAGCACGAGCTGTTCGTCGAGTACGACCCGGTCGCCGACGTCGAGACCGGCGAGGTGCTGGCGGTGCTGGCCAACGTGCGCTGGGACCACGACGAGTTCGGCGAACTGCCGTCCAGCCGGTTCCTCGGGCTGGCCGAGGAGACCGGGCTGATCACCCGGCTCGGAGGTTGGACCCTGGAGCAGGCGGGCGCGCACGCCGCCCGCTGGGTGCGCGAACTCGGCGAGCACGCCCCGCTGCTCGGGCTGACGCTGTCGGCGCGCCACTGCCGCGACCCGGAGCTGGTCCGCGGCGTGCGCGAGGCGCTGGAGGGCACCGGGCTGCCCGCCGAGTCGCTGGTGCTGTGCCTGCCGGAACCGGCGCTGTTCGACTACCAGGGCGATCCGGTGGACACCGTCGAGATCTTCGCCGAGATGGGCATCCGGCTGTTCGTGCACGAGTTCGGCTCCGACTACACCCGGGTCGACCGGCTCAAGGACCTGCCGCTGGCGGGCGTGCTCATCGACGGTCCGCACATCGAGGGCATGGCCGACCCCGACGGCCCGGAACCGATCAGCGAGTACCTGGTGCGCAGCGCCGTCGGCGCGGCGCAACTGATGGATCTGCCGGTGCTGGCCACCGGTGTGACGACCGCGGAGCAGGCCCACCGGCTGGGGGAGATCGGTGTGCGCCTGATCCAGGGCCCGCACGTCAGCGACCGGGTCTCGGCGATGGAGGTCGCCGAACTCGTGGGCGGTGCCCGGTAGGAGCCGAATCCGGCTCGACATCCCCGAGAAACCCGACGAGACCCCGAAAAGAGCTGGTACCGCGCGGTTCCGAATATCCACTCTGGGTGCATGTTCAGAAGCGTTGAGTGACAGTACGATGAGGCTTCTTGATCACCTTTTCGGGTGTCGAATCCACGTGCAGGAGGCTGAATCTATGGAGCAGCGACCCGATTGGCTGGCCGAGGGCGTCGACCTGGACAAGCCCAGCGCAGCCCGCTGCTACGACTTCTACTTAGGCGGAGCGCACAACTTCGCCGCCGACCGCGAGCTCGGCAAGAAGGTCCTGGAAGTGGTGCCCAACGTCAAGGAGGTGGCGCTGAACAACCGCGCATTCCTGCGCCGCGCGGTGCGCTACTGCCTCGACCAGGGCGTCCGCCAGTTCCTCGACATCGGCTCGGGCATCCCGACCGCGGGCAACGTGCACGAGATCGTGCACGCCGTCGACCCGCAGGCCCGCGTCGTCTACGTCGACAACGAACCGGTCGCCGTCGCGCACAGCCGCTCGATCCTCGACGGCAACGACAACGCGACGATCGTGCAGGCCGACCTGCTCGACGTGGCCGGTGTGCTCGACGCACCGGAAACCCAGCGGATGCTGGACTTCTCGCAGCCGATCGCCGTGATGATGGTGGCGCTGCTGCACTTCGTGCCGGAGAGCGCCAACCCGCGCGAGGTCATCCGCCAGTACCACGACAAGCTCGCCCCGGGCAGCTACCTCGGCTTCTCCCACGTCACCGGCGAGGAGTTCCCGGAAGGCGTGCAGGGCCTGGTGAACCTCTACGAGAACAGCACCAACCCGGTCACCCTGCGGACCCGCGCCGAGGTCGCCGAGCTCGTCGCCGACTTCGAGCTCATCGAGCCCGGCGTCGTCTACGTCCCGGAGTGGCACCCGGACTCCCCGGAGGACGTCGGCGACCGGCCCGAGGAATCCATCGTCTACGGACTCCTCGGTCGCAAGGCGTGATCACCGCTCGTCGTGCGAGGACCCGGCATGATCGCCAGACTGGCCCCGACCGCACCCTCGTCGACCCGGCACCCCCGGCGTCGAGAGCCGCGAACGCTCGTCGCCGCGAGAGCCGGGGTTTTCGACGCGACGGGGGCGGGAGTTCATCGTGACCGGCGACGAGGCCGGGCAGAAGGTGTGAGGGATGCCTGAAATCGAGGGAGGGTTCGACCGCGGGGCGGACGATCGCCTGCGAGTGGTGGCTCAGTGGACGCGCGAGATCATCCACACCAGCTACGTGGCGATGGGCCGTCCCGAGATCGAGGCGTTTCTGGCGAAGTGCTTCGACGACGTCCTGGTCGCTTGCGACGGACCGCTGGAACCCGCTCGCCAGGCGGGGGAACGCCTCGTCCGCGTGCACTTCACCAACCCCGTCGTCGTCCACCGCACGCTCAACCACCTGGCGGCCGAGCTGCCCCGGTACCGGGATCTGGACCCGGCCGGGCTGATCGACGTGCTGGGCGCGATCGGGTCCGGTTTCGCCGGGGCGCTGCGCGAGCAGACGCTGGGCGAGCAGGAGATCATCAAGCAGTCGGTGCTCGACGCCCGCGACGCCGCCGAGGAGGCCCTGCGCGCCTCCGAGGCGCGGTCGCGGGCGGTGTTCACCTCGTCGGCGCTGGGCATCGCGATCGTCACCCTCGACGGCATCGTCGACGAGATCAACCCCTCGATGGCCAGGATCTTCCGGCTCAGTGAGGAGTCGCTGGTGGGCCGGACGATCTTCGACCTCGCCGACACCGCCTGGGTCGGCGAGCTGGCCGCGGCCAACGCCGACCTGGTGCGCGGCGAGGTCGACCGCTACCAGCTGGAGATCCGCTTCACCGAGAAGCACGGCTCGCACATCTGGACCCAGCTGTCGGCCTCGCTGGTCCGCGACGCCCGCGACGACCCCGACTACCTGGTGATGCTCTTCGAGGACATCACCGACCGGCACATGCTCCAGGAGCAGTTCCGACGCCAGGCCGTGCACGACCCGCTGACCGGCCTGCCCAACCGCACCCAGCTGCAGACCAGCATGGAGCGGGCCCTGGAACCCACCCACACCGGCAGGCGGGTGGGGTTGTGCTTCTTCGACCTCGACGGGTTCAAGGCCGTCAACGACAGCCTCGGCCACCCCGTCGGCGACCAGCTGCTGCGCGCCGTCGCCCAGCGACTGCAGGCGCTCACGGCCGAGTTCGGGGCGCTGGCGGCGCGGATGGGCGGTGACGAGTTCGTCGTCCTGGTGCCCGACACCGACGGTGCCGCGGGTCTGGTCGCGCAGGTGGAGAAGATGCTCGCGGAGGTCACCCGACCGGCCCGCATCGGCGCCCACGAGCTGGCGGCCTCGGCCAGCGTCGGCGTCGTCGAGCGCCCGGTCGCCGGGACCGACGCGGAGGCGCTGCTGCGCGACGCCGACATCACCCTCTACCGCGCCAAGCAGGACGGCCGCGCGCAGTGGGTGCTCTTCGACGCCGCGCTCAACGCCGAGGCCCGCGACCGCTTCAAGCTCTCCGCGGCGCTGCCCGCCGCCCTCGACCAGGGGGAGCTGTTCGTCGAGTACGAGCCGGTGCGGCGGCTCGACGACGGCTCGTTGTTCGCCGCGGCCGCGAGCATCCGCTGGGACCACCCGGAGTTCGGCGAGCTGGGGGAGGAGTCGTTCCGCGACCTCGCCGAGGAGACCGGGCTGATCACCCGGCTCGGCGGCTGGGCTCTGGAGCAGGTCTGCAGGCACGCCTCGCAGTGGACCGAGCGCTTCGGCGCGCGCGGGCCGCTCGCGGCGGTGGGCCTCTCGCACCGGCACTGCCGCGATCCCGAGCTGGTCAACGACGTGCAGCGGGTGCTGCGCGAGACCGGGCTGCCGCCGGAGTCGCTGGCCCTGGGCATGCCCGAGGCCGCGCTGTTCGACCACCAGGGCGACGCGGTGGACACCGTCGAGATCTTCGCCGAGATGGGCATCAAGCTGATCGTCTCCCAGTTCGGCGACGACTACACGCGCCTGGCTCGACTGCGCGGGCTGCCGCTGCACGGGGTGCGCATCGACGGCCCGCACCTGGCCGGGTTCGCCGATCCGGACGGGCCCGATCCGCTCGACGAGTACCTGCTGAGCGCGGCGGCCGGGGCGGCCAAGCTGATGGACCTGCCGGTGGTCGCCGGCGGTGTCGACGACGAGCTGCAGGCGCAGCGGCTGGGCGCCCTGGGCGTGCGCTGCGCGATCGGCGCGTTCGCAGGTGAGCGGGTGTCCGCCCTGGAGCTCCACGAGCTCATCGCCGACCCGGAGGGCCGCTGAGGTTCCGCTACCCGCACCGCTGCGCAAAATGAGTCTGGAACCCCCTTCAAGGGCCTGGGCTGGGCGTTAATGGATTGGTGGGTCCCGATAGCATCGGGTTGCGCAACGTATCCGCGCCGGTGAAACGGCCCAGTCTAGGAGTGATCGTGTCGGTACAGCCTTCCCACGCCCAGCAAGCACCCCGGGTGAAGGTTCCGGCGGGCACTACCGCGGGCGCGGCCGTCGCCGAAGCGGGTCTGCCGTCGAAGGGCCCGGAGGCCGTCGTGGTGGTCCGCGACGCCGAGGGGAACCTGCGCGACCTGGACTGGGCGCCGGAGGCCGACGCCGAGGTCGAGGCGGTGGCCGCCGAGTCCGATGACGGCCGCAACGTCATCCGGCACTCCGCCGCGCACGTGCTCGCGCAGGCGGTGCAGAACCTGTTCCCGGACGCGAAGCTGGGCATCGGCCCGCCGGTGCGGGACGGCTTCTACTACGACTTCGACGTCGACAAGCCGTTCACCCCGGAGGACCTGCAGGCGCTGGAGAAGCGCATGAAGCAGATCCTCAAGTCCGGCCAGAAGTTCTCCCGCCGGCGGCTGGAGTCGATCGAGGCCGCCAAGGAGGAACTGGCGAGCGAGCCCTACAAGCTGGAGCTCGTCGACATCAAGTCCGATGTGGACGACGTGGACACCTCCGAGGTGATGGAGGTCGGTGGCGGCGAGCTCACCGTTTACGACAACATCGACCGGCACGGCGAGCGCGTCTGGGGCGACCTCTGCCGCGGACCGCACGTGCCGCACACCCGCTTCATCCCGGCCTTCAAGCTGACCCGCGTCGCCGCCGCCTACTGGCGCGGTGACCAGGCCAACCAGCAGCTCCAGCGGGTGTACGGCACCGCGTGGGAGTCCAAGGAGAAGCTGGAGGAGTACGTCGAGCGGCTCGCCGAGGCTGAGCGGCGCGATCACCGCAAGCTGGGCGCCGAGCTGGACCTGTTCTCGTTCCCGGACGAGATCGGTTCGGGCCTGCCGGTGTTCCACCCCAAGGGCGGGATCATCAAGCGCGAGATGGAGGACTACGTCCGCCAGCGCCACATCGAGGAGGGCTTCGAGTACGTCGGCACGCCGCACATCTCGCACGAGCAGCTCTTCCACACCTCGGGTCACCTGCCGTACTACGCGGACACGATGTTCCCGCCGATGGAGTTCGACGGGTACCAGTACCGCCTCAAGGCGATGAACTGCCCGATGCACAACCTGATCTTCCGCTCGCGCGGGCGCTCCTACCGGGAGCTGCCGCTGCGGCTGTTCGAGTTCGGGCACGTGTACCGGTACGAGAAGTCGGGCGTCATCCAGGGCTTGACCCGGGTGCGCGGTTTCGCGCAGGACGACTCGCACAGCTACTGCACCAAGGAGCAGGCGCCGGAGGAGGTCAAGCACCTGCTGAACTTCATGCTCTCGGTGCTGCGCGACTTCGGCATGGACGACTTCTACCTGGAGATGTCCACCCGCGACGACTCCAAGCCGGACAAGTTCGCGGGTTCCGACGCCGACTGGGCGGAGGCCACGGCGATCCTGGAGCAGGTCGCGCACGACAGCGGTCTGGAGCTGGTGGCCGACCCGGGCGGGGCGGCGTTCTACGGCCCGAAGATCTCGGTGCAGGCCAAGGACGCGATCGGCCGCACCTGGCAGATGGGCACCGTGCAGTACGACTTCAACCAGCCCGAGGGCTTCGAGCTGGAGTACCAGGCGGCCGACGGTGAGCGGAAGCGCCCGATCATGATCCACTCGGCGAAGTTCGGCTCGATCGAGCGGTTCTTCGGGGTGCTCACCGAGCACTACGCGGGCGCGTTCCCGGCGTGGCTGGCCCCGGTCCAGGTGGTGGGCATCCCGATCGCCGACGAGCACGTCGACCACCTGGAGAAGGTGCGCAAGGCGTTGCGCGCCAAGGGGATCCGCGTCGACATCGACACGAGCGACGACCGGATGCAGAAGAAGATCCGCAACCACACCACGCAGAAGGTCCCGTTCATGCTGCTGGCGGGCGGCAAGGACGTGGAGGCCGACGCGGTGTCGTTCCGGTTCCGCGACGGCACGCAGATCAACGGAGTCGGCGTCGACGACGCGGTCACCGCGCTGGTCGATTGGATTCAGCGGCGGGAGAACGCATCGCCGACCGCGGAGAACTTCCAGGCAGGTCAAGCGTGAGCGGTGAGGGCGTCGAGATGACGCGGCAGGAGGGTGTCGGGGTCGAGGACGCGCTGCAGCGGCTGTGGACCCCGCACCGGATGGCCTACATCCAGGGCGAGAACAAGCCGGTCGGCACCGACAGCGACGGCTGCCCGTTCTGCCGGTTGCTGGAATCCGGTCAGCCGGACGAGGATTCGCTGATCGTCGCCCGCGACGAGCTGGTGTTCGCGATCCTGAACCTCTACCCGTACAACCCGGGGCACCTGATGGTGCTGCCGTACCGGCACGTCGCCGACTACACCGAGCTCACGCCGGAGGAGACGGTCGCGGTCGCCGAGTACACGCAGCGCGCGATGCGGGTGATTCGCGCGATCTCCGCGCCGCACGGCTTCAACATCGGCCTCAACCAGGGGCCGGTGGCCGGGGCGGGCATCGCCGCGCACCTGCACCAGCACGTGGTGCCGCGCTGGGGTGGTGACTCCAACTTCATGCCGGTCATCGGCCACACCAAGGTCCTCCCGCAGCTGCTGGGCGACACCTGGAAGCTGCTGGCGGACGCCTGGCCGGAAGTGGGCTGACGTTCCTCACCTGAAGCAGAAGAAGCAGGACCGGCGCGATGCCGGTCCTGCTTCTTCGTTGAGGGGGAGGGTCAGCTCCGCAGCTGGGCCTCGATGTCCAGCGTGATGGAGATCTTCTCGCCGACGACCGCGCCGCCGGCGGGGCCGACGCCGAAGTCGCTGCGGTTGAGAGTGGTGGTGGCCGAGATGCCCAGCAGGTTGTCGCTGAAGCCGTTGAGCTCGGCGGTCAGCGTGACCGGCTTGGTGACGCCCTTGAGGGTGAACTCACCGTCGATGAGGTAGTCCTCGCCGTCCTGGCGGATGCCGGTGGAGCGGAAGGTCGCGGTGGGGTGCTGCTCGGCGTCGAAGAAGTCGGCGCTGCGCACGTGGGCGTCGCGGTCGGCGTTGCGGGTGTCGATCGACGAGACGTCGATCTTCGCGGTCACCGAGGACTGCAGCAGGTCTTCGGCGGTGACGATCTCGGCGGAGAAGGCGCCGAAGCGGCCCCGGGACTTGCCGACGCCCATGTGGCGCACGGAGAAGGTGACGTCCGAGTGCACCGGGTCGATGTCCCAGGTGCCGACGGTGTAACCGGGGATCTGCGCGGTCGCGGTCATGGTGTGTGCCTCCAGGCGGGCCGGGTGGGGTGTGTTGCTTTCACTCTGGACCAACTCGGTTGAAGCTTCAACCATTCCCGGGTGTGTGCCGGCTCACCGAGGAGGTTCGCGGATCGCCGCACCGGCGGGCTCCAGGCGATCGAGATCCGGTTAATCTGCAAGAACGCGTCGCGTGCGCGGACCCCACACCCGACCCCGACCCACGGCTGGCACCTGAAGGCACATGCTGAACATCTTCGCGCGGGCGTCCCTGTCCCGGCTGACCAATCCGATCGGTCTCGGCCTGGTCCGGATCGGACTGACGCCGAACGCGGTGACCGTCCTCGGCGCCGTCGCCTCGGTCGCGTCGGCGCTGTGGTTCTTCCCGCGCGGTGAGCTGTTCGTCGGCACCGTGGTCACCGCGCTGTTCCTGCTCTTCGACCTCGTCGACGGCGCGATGGCGCGGGTGGGCGGCCGCGTCACCCGCTTCGGCGCGGTGCTCGACGCCAGCTGCGACCGCATCGTCGACGGAGTCCTGTTCGGCTCGCTGCTGTGGTGGGCCCTGGTCGTCGACGGCGACCGGGATCGCGGTCTGGGGCTGCTGATCTGCCTGGCGGGTGCCCAGGTCATCTCCTACGTCAAGGCCCGGGCGGAGGCCAACGGCCTGAACGCCGACGGCGGCCTCGCCGAGCGAGCCGAGCGCTTCCTCGTGATCCTCACCGGGGCGGGCCTCCACGGACTCGGCGTCCCCTACGTCCTCGACGTGGCCATCTGGCTGCTGGCGGCCCTCACCCTCGCGACCATCACCCAACGCCTCCACGCCGTCCACACCTCGGCCCAGGCGTGACTCCCGCCCTGGAGCGGGTGTTCCGGGGGCGCCGTTGGTTGCCAGGGGACAGTTTTAGTGAAAACTGTCCATGATCAATATCCGTTTTGTCCGGACAGTTTTCACTAAAACCGTCCTCACTTGGGGACGAGGTTCTCCGGCATCGGCTCGTAGCCCTCGAAGTGGCGGGTGAACGTGGCGCTGCCGGAGGTCAGCGAGCGGACGTTGACCGGATAGCGGATGAGCTCGCTGGCGGGCACGTGCGCGCGCACGACCGTCCACCCGCCGTCCTCGGGCTCGGTGCCCACGACCTTGCCGCGCCGTCCGGAAAGGTCGCCGAGGATCGCCCCCAGGTGCTCGTCGGGGATGTGCACCGCGACCTCGTCGACGGGTTCCAGCGTGGTCAGCCCCGCCTGCTCGGCGGCGGCCTTGACGCCCAGCGCGCCGGCGGCCTGGAACGCGGCGTCGGAGGAGTCGACGCTGTGCGCCTTGCCGTCCACCAGCGTCACCCGCACGTCCACCACCGGGCAGCCCTCGGTGATGCCCTTCTCCAGCTGCGCGCGCACGCCCTTCTCGACGCTGGGGATGAACTGGCGCGGCACGGCGCCGCCCACCACCTTCTCCTCGAACTCGATCCCGGAACCCGCGGGCAGCGGCTCGATCTCCAGGTCGCAGACCGCGTACTGGCCGTGCCCGCCGGACTGCTTGACGTGCCGCCCGTGGCCCTTCGCCGGTTTGGCGAAGGTCTGTCGCAGCGGCACCCGCACCGGCACCGTGTCCACTTCGGCGCCTCCCTCGCGCAGCCGCTGCAGGACGACGTCGGCGTGCGCCTCGCCCATGCACCACAGCACCAGCTGGTGGGTCTCGCTGTCCCGTTCCAGCCGCAGGCTCGGGTCGGCCGCGATGAGCCGGTTGAGGTTGCGCGCCAGGGCGTCCTCGTCGCTGCGGTTGTGCGCGGTGACGGCGATCGGCAGCAGCGGTTCGGGCATCGGCCACGGCGTGAGCAGCAGCGGGTCGGACGGGTCGGAGAGCGTGTCGCCGGTTTCCGCCGAACCGATCTTGGTCAGCGCGCACAGGTCGCCGGCCACGCAGTGCGGCACCTCGCGCAGGGCGGCCCCCAGCGGTGAGTACAGGTGCGCGACGCGCTCGTCCTCGTCGTGGTCGGGGTGCCCGCGCTCGGCCATGCCGTGCCCGGAGACGTGCACCGGCCGCTCCGGGCGCATCGTCCCGGAGAAGACCCTGGCGAGCGAGACGCGTCCGACGTAGGAGTCGACGGAGGTGTGCACGACCTCGGCGGCCAGCGGCCCGTCCGGGTCGGGCGCGAGCAGCCGAGGGTCGCCGCCCTGCGGGTCGGTGAACTCGGGCAGCTCGTGCTCCAGCGGCGACGGGAAGCCGCGGCGGATGCCGTCGAGCACCTCGGGGATGCCGACGCCGGTCAGCGCCGACACCGGCAGGACCGGGTGCAGCCCGCCGCGCGCCACCGCCGTTTCGAGGTCACCGATGAGCGTGTCCTCGTCGATCTCCTCGCCTGCGAGGTAGCGGTCCATCAGCGTCTCGTCCTCGCTCTCGGCGATGATCGCCTCGATCAGCTCGCCGCGCTGCTGCTGGACCTGCGCTCGCGCCGCGTCGTCGGCGGGCCGGATCTCGCCGTTCTGGTAGACGCTCCCGGTGACCAGCCCGAGCAGCCCGGTCACCTCGCCGTCCTCGACGTGCGGCACGTACAGCGGAAGGACGCCTCCTCCGAAGGCGTCCTGGCAGGTCAGCAGTGCTGTGTCGAAGTCGGCGCGGGGCTGGTCCAGCCGCGCGATGACCACCGCCCGCGGCATCCCCACCGCCGCGCACTCGTGCCAGATCGCGCGGGTGGCCGCGTCGACGCCCTCGGCGGCGGCCACCACGAACAGGGCGGCGTCGGCGGCGCGCAGGCCCGCGCGCAGCTCACCGACGAAGTCGGCGTAGCCGGGGGTGTCGATCAGGTTGATCTTGGTGTCGCCGTAGCCGAGGGGCGCGATCGACAGGGCGATGGAGCGCTGCTGGTCGATGGAGGCGGGTTCGTGGTCGCAGACCGTGGTGCCCTCGGTGACCGCGCCGGGGCGCGGGATGACCGAGGTGTGCTCCAGCAGGGCCTCGGCGAGCGTGGTCTTGCCGGCCGCGGAGGGGCCGACCAGGACGACGTTGCGGATCTGAGCGGGTTCGGTGGGGGCCGGTACTCCCGGCCCGCCTGCTGTACCGGCTTGTTTGCTTCCCATGGCGAGCTCCTGCACTACCCGGCTAGCAGAGATGTGTCTCCGATCACACACCCGTCGGTGTGGTCGTGCAAGGCCGCGCTCGGGGGACCCCTGGACCAAGTGGACTACTGAAATCGAGGGTTAGTGGACCGTGGCGGTGGTCCAGTTCGTGTCTAGGTTGGTTACCGGAACACCACCGGAATGTGAAGGAAGATCAACGTTGACTACCGCAGCGGACACCGCTCCCACCGGCACCGACGGCGTGAAGCGGGGCATGGCCGAGATGCTCAAGGGCGGCGTGATCATGGACGTGGTCACCCCGGAGCAGGCCAAGATCGCCGAGCAGGCGGGCGCGGTCGCGGTCATGGCGCTGGAGCGCGTGCCCGCCGACATCCGCGCGCAGGGCGGCGTGGCGCGGATGTCCGATCCGGACATGATCGAGGGCATCGTCGAGTCGGTCTCCATCCCGGTGATGGCCAAGGCCCGCATCGGCCACTTCGTCGAGGCCCAGGTGCTGCAGTCCCTCGGCGTCGACTACATCGACGAGTCCGAGGTCCTCACCCCGGCCGACGAGGCCAACCACATCAACAAGTGGGCCTTCACCGTCCCGTTCGTCTGCGGCGCCACCAACCTCGGCGAGGCCCTGCGCCGCATCGCCGAGGGCGCGGCGATGATCCGTTCCAAGGGCGAGGCCGGCACCGGCAACGTCGTCGAGGCCACCCGCCACATGCGCCAGATCCGCGCCGACATGCGGCGGCTGTCCACGCTGGAGTCCGACGAGCTCTACGTGGCCGCCAAGGAGCTGCGCGCCCCGGTCGAGCTGGTCCGCGAGGTCGCGCGCACCGGTGAGCTGCCGGTCGTGCTGTTCACCGCCGGCGGCATCGCCACCCCGGCCGACGCGGCGATGATGCGCCAGCTCGGCGCCGAGGGCGTGTTCGTCGGGTCCGGCATCTTCAAGTCCGGCGACCCGGCCAAGCGCGCCGAGGCCATCGTCAAGGCCACCACCTTCCACGACGACCCGGACGTCCTGGCCAAGGTCTCCCGCGGTCTGGGCGAGGCGATGGTCGGCATCAACCTCGACGACCTGGGCGACAAGGACCGCCTGGCCTCGCGCGGCTGGTGAGAGCGTTCGCGGCCGGGTGGTGCGAGCGCACCGCCCGGCCGCACCACGTGAGGAGGAACGATGGCTGAACCCCTCGTCGGCGTGCTGGCGTTGCAAGGGGGAGTGGCCGAGCACCTGGCCGCGCTGGAGCGCAGCGGCGCTCGCGCGATCCCGGTGCGGCGGGTCGAGGAGCTCGACGCGGTCGACGGCATCGTGCTGCCCGGCGGCGAGTCGACCACCATGACCCGGCTGCTGGACACCTTCGAGCTGTACGAACCGCTGCGCGCCCGGCTGGCCGACGGCCTGCCCGCCTACGGCTCCTGCGCGGGAATGATCATGCTGGCGTCGAGCGTTGACGACGACCGGGCCGCCGCGGTCCGGCCGCTGGGCGCGCTGGACGTGGTCGTCCGCCGCAACGCCTTCGGGCGGCAGGTCGACTCCTTCGAGACCGACCTGGACTTCCACGGCATCGACGACCCGGTCCACGCGGTGTTCATCCGGGCTCCCTGGGTGGAGAAAATCGGCGCGGGCGTGTCCGTCCTGGCCACGGTGTCCGAGGTCCCGGACGCCGACACCACCCCCGACGCCACAGAGCGCGAGGGTCTCGCCGGTAGGATCGTCGCGGTTCAGCAGGGAGCGGTGCTCGCCACGGCCTTCCACCCGGAACTGGTCGAGGGGGACGAGCGAGTGCACCGCTGTTTCGTACGGATCGTTCGCGAGCGGTGACAGCCCGCCGCGGGCGTGGATAGACGGAGGAGAGATGAGCGGCCACTCCAAGTGGGCCACCACCAAGCACAAGAAGGCCGCCGTCGATGCCAAGCGCGGCAAGCTCTTCGCGAAGCTGATCAAGAACATCGAGGTCGCGGCCCGCACCGGCGGAGGCGACCCGGAGGGCAACCCGACCCTCTACGACGCGATCCAGAAGGCCAAGAAGAACTCGGTCCCTGGGGACAACGTCGAACGCGCGCGCAAGCGCGGAGCTGGCGAAGAGGCCGGTGGCGCCGACTGGCAGACGATCATGTACGAGGGCTACGGCCCCAACGGCGTCGCCGTGCTGGTGGAGTGCCTGACCGACAACCGCAACCGCGCCGCCGGTGAGGTCCGCACCGCCATGACCCGCAACGGCGGCTCGATGGCCGACGCGGGCTCGGTGTCGTACCTGTTCACCCGCCGCGGTGTGGTGCTGCTGCCCAAGAACGGCCTCAGCGAGGACGACGTGCTCGCGGCCGTTCTGGAGGCGGGCGCCGAGGAGATCAACGACCTCGGCGAGAGCTACGAGATCCTGTGCGAGGCCTCGGACGTCGTCGACGTCCGCAAGGCGCTGCAGGCCGAGGGCATCGAGTACGACTCGGCCGAGACCAACTTCCTGGCCTCGGTCAACGTCGAGCTCGACGCCGACGGCGCGCGCAAGATCTTCAAGCTGATCGACGCCCTGGAGGACTGCGACGACGTCCAGAACGTCTACGCCGCCTTCGACGTCAGCGACTCCGTGATGGCGGAAGTCAACGCCTGACCTGCAGTGTCAGTGGTCCTTTTGCTTGGCGGTGCGGGTAGCGGAACCTGACACGTCTTCTGGACTCCGTGCGCCACGGCCTGTGTATGTCCAATACACGGCGCCGCGGCGTACTCGCCAGAAGACGTGTCAGAACCCGCGGCGGTGCGGGCTGCGAGGGTGGTGTTCACGCCTCGCGGCTGCGCCGCTTGCGCCCGACACGCGTGCCCTGGAAAGTTCGAACCGCTCCTCCGGGACTCCCGGGGGAGCGGTTCTTGCGTTGACGTGCAGAATGACGCCGTGGTCGACACCGATGAATCACTGCGCAAGTGGATGGTCAACACCGCGGAGCAGCACGGCGCCGCGGTCATGCACGTGGCCGGCGACGACAGAGGCCCGGCCTACGCCTTCTCGGTGGGCGCGTGGCGCCGCTTCGGCAAGCCGGAGGTCGTGGTGATCGGGCTCCCGCAGGAGGTCGCGCACTCGGTGGTCAACACCTACGTGCAGCGAGTCGGTCAGGGCGAGCGCTTCCAGCCCGGACAGCTCTACGAGGGGTTCCTCCAGGGCTGCCCGGTGACCTTCGAGAAGATCGCGCTGCAGCACTACCCGGAGTACCTCGGCTCGGCCTTCCTGGTCTACAACGGTCCCGACTTCCCGGCCGTGCAGCTCATCGTCTCCAGCCCGGACGACGCCAAGTTCCCGTGGCAACCCGACGCTCCGGGCGGCTTCCGCGAGTACCAGCCGATCCTCACCGACTCCGGCCTGCCCGAGTCCTGGACGCCCGGGGTCGACGGCCCCTGAGATCCACCCTCCCGGGTGAGCGGGAGGGCGTGTCGGGTGTGGTCGGTGGGGCCGGGTTCGCTAGGGTTCGAACGAGTGTTCTCGATGGCTTCGGCTGAGTGGGTGGCGTCGTGCGCGTGTTGGGAGTCGACCCGGGGCTGACCCGTTGCGGGCTCGGCGTGGTCGACGGCGGCAAGGGGCGCACCGTGGCCTGCGTGGCCGTCGGGGTGGCGCGGAGTCCGCAGGAGGACGAGCTCGCCACCCGGCTGCTCACCGTGGCCACCGAGGTCGAGCGCTGGATGGACCTCCACCAACCGCAGGTGGTGGCCATCGAGCGGGTGTTCAGCCAGCACAACGTGCGGACCGTCATGGGCACCGCGCAGGTCTCCGGCGTCGTCGCGCTCGCGGCGGCCCGGCGCGGTCTGCCGGTCGCCTTCCACACGCCGAGCGAGGTCAAGGCCGCGATCAGCGGCTCCGGCCGAGCCGACAAGAAGCAGGTCACCACGATGATCACCAAGATCCTCGGGCTGGCCGAAGCGCCGAAACCGGCCGACGCCGCCGACGCGCTCGCCCTGGGCGTCTGCCACCTGTGGCGGGCGCCGATGATGGACCGGATCGCCCGGGCCGAAGCGCGTGCCGCCGAGGCCGCGCGCACCCACCGCGCGAAGCTCAAGGCGGCCCAGGAGAAGGCCCAGCGGACGCAGGGCCCGAGAACAGGAGGCAGGACCCGATGATCTCCACGGTGCGCGGACCGGTGCTGTCGATCGGCCTGGATCACGCCGTGGTCGAGGTCGGCGGCGTCGGCATGGCGGTGCACGCCACCCCGAACACGCTCGCCGGGCTGCGCCGCGGCGAGGAGGCCCGGCTGTGGACCTCGCTGATCGTCCGCGAGGACTCGCTGACCCTCTACGGCTTCGCCGAGGCCGAGGCCCGCGACCTGTTCGGCCTGCTGCAGACCGCCTCCGGCGTCGGGCCGCGGCTCGCGCTGGCCACCCTCGCCGTGCTCACCCCGGACCAGCTGTGCACGGCCCTGGCCGACGGCAACCTCACGGTGCTCACCCAGGTCCCCGGCATCGGCAAGAAGAGCGCCGAGCGGCTGATCCTGGAGCTGCGCGACAAGGTCGGCGTCGTCGCGGGAACCACCGTCGCACCCACGGCCACCGTCGACCGCGGACGCGTCCGCACCGAGGTCTCCGAAGCCCTGGTGGGCCTGGGCTTCTCGGCCAAGCAGGCCGACCAGAGCGTGGAGGCCGTGCTGTCCAACGGCGGCGGCGACCTGGACACCTCGGCCGTGCTGCGCAAGGCCCTGGCCACCCTCGGCCCCAAGTGAGGTAGCCGATGTACGAGGAAGAGGACTGGGCGGCCGTCCCCGCGGAACCCGTCTCGCTGGCCGCGCACGAGGACGACGGCGACGGCGACGTCGAGACGACGCTGCGCCCCCGCAAGCTCAGCGAGTTCGTCGGTCAGGCGCGCGTGCGCGAGCAGCTCGAACTCGTCCTGCACGGCGCACTGCGGCGCGGCGACCAGCCGGATCACGTGCTGTTCTCGGGGCCCCCCGGGCTGGGCAAGACGAGCCTGTCGATGATCATCGCCGCCGAGCTGGGTTCGGCCATCCGCGTCACCTCGGGACCGGCGCTGGAGAAGCCGGGGGACCTGGCCGCGATGCTGTCGAACCTCACCGAGGGCGACGTGCTGTTCATCGACGAGATCCACCGCATCGCCCGGCCCGCCGAGGAGATGCTGTACCTGGCGATGGAGGACTTCCGGGTCGACATCGTCGTCGGCAAGGGGCCCGGTGCCACCAGCATCCCGCTGGAGCTGGCCCCGTTCACGCTGGTGGGGGCCACCACCCGGTCCGGTGCGCTGACCGGCCCGCTGCGCGACCGGTTCGGCTTCACCGCGCACATGGAGTTCTACGCGCCGGAGGAACTCGATCAGGTGGTTCGCCGCTCGGCCGGGATCCTCGGCGTCGACCTGCGCGACGACGGCGCCGCCGAGATCGCCGCCCGCTCCCGGGGCACGCCCCGCATCGCCAACCGGCTGCTGCGCCGGGTCCGCGACTACGCCGAGGTCCGCTCCGACGGGTCGGTGACCCGCGAGGTCGCCCGGGCGGCGCTGGAGGTCTACGACGTCGACGAGATGGGCCTGGACCGGCTGGACCGGGCGGTGCTGCGGGCGCTGATCAAGTCCTTCCACGGCGGCCCGGTGGGCATCTCCACGTTGGCCGTCGCGGTGGGCGAGGAACCCAGTACGGTGGAGGAGGTGTGCGAGCCGTACCTGGTCAGAGCCGGGTTCCTGGCGCGCACGCCCCGAGGCCGGGTGGCCACCGCCGCGGCCTGGTCCCACCTGGGCATGACGCCTCCGGCGAACGCGCCAGGGGACGGTCCGCCATCGCTGTTCGCGGAGTGACCGAATGGTGACAATCCGCCGTTACGGTGGCGACGGACCAGCCGATTGCCACGCGTCAACCTGGCACTTTCGTTGACCTGGCAGACTGGGGCTACGAACATCCGAACAAACCGGGCGCGGACTGCGTGGTTGGTCCTGTCGTGCGCCCGCTGAACGGAGCATGATGCAACTCCAATCCCTGATCCTGCCGCTGCTGATCGTTCTGCTCGCGGTGCCGCTGTTCCTGCAGGCCCGCAAGCAGAAGCGGATGATGGCCGAGCAGCAGAAGCTGCAGAACTCGATCACCGCAGGTGACCGGGTGATGACGACCTCCGGTGTCTTCGGCACGGTCGTGTCGACCAGCGACGACACCATCGACATCGAGATCGCCCCGGGCATGACCACCACCTGGGTGCGTCAGGCGGTGCGCGAGAAGGTCAACACCGAGGCCGAGACCCCGGCCGTCGAGGAGGCCCCCGCTGCCGAGGCTCCCGCCGAGGAGACCAAGGTCGAGGACGCCAAGGCCGAGGACGCCAAGGTCGAGGACGCCGCCGAGTCGGCCGAGAAGCAGAAGACCAGCTGACGTACCCGGTCGACCCGACGACGGGCCCCGCGCGCGGGCGGCCCGCCGGGCGACCGCACGTCATCACCGCGACGCGGGAACCGGAGCCGACGACGCTCCGGTCCCGCGTCGCTGCGTTTCCGCCACCCCACGTAGTCGTGGCCCGTCCCGGGCCTGCGAGACTGGGTTGCTGTACGTGGCAGGCGGTGATGGCGAAGATCGCCACAAGATCGCATCGAACGGCGGAACCCGGTACAACCGGCGGTACGTTGTCGAGGGCGAAACCGCTCGTCGCTCGCGCTCTCGGCCTCGGCCGGGTCGCGCGTCCGAACAGACCCTGAACAGGAGACCGACGCACCGTGGCACCTCCGGCCGGGCAGCTGCGCCCAGGGCGTTATCTCGCGATCTTCGCGCTGATCGTGGTGGCGCTGTACGCACTGGTGTTCTTCACCGGTGATGGCAAGCCCAACCCGAAACTGGGCATCGATCTGCAGGGAGGGACGCGGGTCACGCTGACCGCGCGCACCCCGGACGGGCAGCCCCCCAGCAAGGAATCGCTGGACCAGGCGCGGCAGATCATCGAGACCCGCGTCAACGGCATGGGCATCGGTGGCTCCGAGGTCGCCCTCGACGGGTCGAACGTGGTCATCACGGTCCCCGGCGCGGGCGGCGAGGAGGCCAAGCAGCTCGGGCAGACCGCGGAGCTGAACTTCCGCAAGGTCGTCCAGACGCTGCCCGCCGCCCCGGCCGCCCCGGCTCCGACGACCCCGCAGCAGGCGCAGCCGCCGGGTGACTCGCAGCAGGCGATCGCGGAGGCCAAGGCGACCCGGCAGAGCACCGATCCGAACGTGCTGATGCAGGCCGCTTCGGCCCTGGACTGCAACGCCGAGGACCCGCTGCGCGGCAACGACGACCCGAAGCTGCCGCTGGTCGCGTGCGACCGGGAGGGCAAGGCGAAGTACGTCCTGGAGCCGGTGTTCCTCGAGGGCAAGGAGATCGCCGACTCGATGGCCCAGCCGCCGAACCCGCAGGGCGGGTCGCCGGGCTGGACGGTCAACCTGAACTTCAAGGCCGCAGGTGCCAAGACCTGGGCGGACTTCACCTCGGCGAACGTCAACCAGAGCGCCGCGTTCGTGCTGGACGGCGAGGTCGTGTCGGCCCCGACGATCCAGGAGCCGCTGCTCGGCGGCAACGCCAACATCAACGGCCAGTTCAACCAGCAGTCCGCCACGGACCTGGCGAACATCCTCAAGTACGGCTCGCTGCCGCTGGCCTTCGACCAGTCCGAGGCCGAGACGGTCTCGGCGACTCTCGGCGTCGCCTCGCTGGAAGCGGGACTGATCGCGGGCGGCATCGGTCTGCTGCTGGTGGCCGTGTACTGCCTGGCCTACTACCGGCTGCTGGGCATCCTGACCGTGCTGTCGCTGATCCTCTCCGGCGGTGTGGTCTACGGCGTGCTGGTCCTGCTCGGGAGGTGGATCGGCTTCACCCTCGACCTCGCCGGCGTTGCCGGCTTCATCGTGGCGATCGGCATCACCGCTGACTCGTTCATCGTGTTCTTCGAGAGGCTCAAGGACGAGATCCGCGAAGGCCGCACCTTCCGCTCGTCGGTGCCCCGGGCGTGGGTCCGGGCGCGGCGCACGATCCTGTCGGCCGACGCGGTCAGCTTCCTGGCCGCCGCGGTGCTCTACGTGCTGGCCGTCGGGCAGGTGAAGGGCTTCGCGTTCACCCTCGGCATGTCCACCGTGCTCGACCTCGTGGTGGTCTTCCTGGTCACCCACCCGCTGGTGGCGCTGGCCTCGAAGAACAAGTTCCTGTCCAAGCCGTCGGTCTCCGGGCTGGGCGCCGTGCAACGCATCGGCAACCGGGCCCGCGCCGAGCGCAAGGCCACCGCGACCACCTCCAAGGAGGCGTGAAGGTGACGACTCCTCCCATCGAAGAGACCCAGAAGCGCGAGAGCGTCTTCCACCGGCTCTACACCGGGACCGGTGCCTTCGACATCGTCGGCAAGCGCTCCCGCTGGTACATCGCGTTGGGTCTGCTGGTGCTGGTGTGCATCGGTGCGATCGGGTTCAAGGGCTTCAACCTCGGCATCGACTTCGAGGGCGGCACCAAGATCTCCATGCCCGCCGTCGGCGCGCAGGGCCCGATCGAGACCGATCAGGTCCAGTCGGCCTTCAGCAAGGCCGTCGGGCACCCGGCCGAGACCGTGCAGGTCGTGGGTGCCGGTGCGAACCAGAGCATCCAGGTCCGGGCCTCGTCGCTGACCGTCGACCAGGTCCTGGAGGTCAAGCAGGAGATCTTCACCGAGACCCAGCCGCTGGACGCCGCCGGCAAGCCCAGCCAGCAGGTGATCAGCGACAGCGCGGTCTCCGGCACCTGGGGTGGTGAGATCACCACCCAGGCGCTGATCGCGCTCGGCGTGTTCCTGGTGCTGGTGACGATCTTCCTGGCGTTCTACTTCGAGAAGTGGATGGCGGTGGCGGCGCTGGTCGCGCTGCTGCACGACGTCGTGGTCACCGCGGGCATCTACTCGCTGGTGGGCTTCGAGGTCACGCCGAGCACCGTGATCGGTCTGCTGACGATCCTCGGGTTCTCGCTGTACGACACCGTGGTGGTCTTCGACAAGGTCAAGGAGAACACCCGGGGCCTGCTGAGCATGACCCGCCGCACCTACCCGGAGGCCGCGAACCTGGCGGTCAACCAGACGCTGATGCGCTCGATCAACACCTCGGTCATCGCGCTGCTGCCGGTGCTGGGCCTGCTCGTGGTCGGTGCCGGTCTGCTCGGCGTCGGCGTGCTGCGGGACCTGGCGCTGGTGCAGATGGTCGGCATGATCGCCGGTGTCATCTCGTCGATCTTCCTGGCCACTCCGCTGCTGGTGGACCTCAAGATGCGCGAGTCGAAGTACCGCTCGCACGCGAAGAAGGTCGAGCAGCGGCGGACCAAGGCCGCCGCCCGCGAGGCGGGCGAGGAGGTCCCGGAGGAGCCCAAGCGCCCGGTCGCGGCCGGTGCCGCGCGCCCGCAGCCGGGTGCGCGCCCGGCGGGCAAGGCCGGTCGTCCGAGCGGGAAGCGTCGTCGTTGATGTCGAAGGAAAACGCTCCCGTTGAGGTGGTCGACGGAGATGATGTCGCGCTCAAGGAATCCGTGCGCCTGATCCGGGAGGTCCCGGACTTCCCGGAGCCGGGCGTGCTGTTCCGCGACATCAGCCCGATGCTGGCCGATCCGGCGGCGCTGCGGGCGATCACCGACGCGCTGGGTCGCGGACTGGCGTTCGACGTCGTCGCCGGGGTGGAGGCCAGGGGCTTCCTGCTCGGAGCGGCCGTCGCCCAGGCCTTCGGGACCGGTGTGATCGGTCTGCGCAAGCCCGGCAAGCTGCCGGAGGTCGCCGACCGCATCGAGTACGAGCTGGAGTACGGCCGCGCGACCCTGGAGCTGCCCGCCGACACGCTGCGGTCCGGTCAGCGCGTCCTCGTCGTGGACGACGTGCTGGCCACCGGCGGCACCCTGGGTGCGGCCTGCCGGCTGATCCGCCAGGCGGGCGCCGAGGTCACCGCGGCCACCGTGGTCATGGAGCTGACGGCCCTGGAGGGCCGCGACAAGATCGTCGGCGAGCACGTCCGAGCCCTGCTGCGGTCCTGATGGTGGCGCTGCTCCCCGGCAGCGCCACCACGGTCGGTGATCGGTTCGACCGAAGTTCCAAGGTCATCTCGACTGCAGGAGGTGACCGTTGGGCGTATCGACGACCACACCAGGGATGGGTCGTCGACCCGTCGGCGTTATTCTCAGTGTCCGGGTCCCCCGGACCTGGGATTGAGCAACGCCTGAGCCCGGGAGCGTGCGGTGAGCCACCACGTTGATTCTCCTTCGGCGACCGATCCGGTCGCCGAGCCGCGTGCGACCTCGGCCACGCGCCGAGTGCGCGCCAGACTGGCCAGGAGGATCACCGCCCAGCGCGCCGCCCAGGTCAAACAGGTTCTGGAGCCGTTGGCGGCGGTCCACCGCGAGCTGCACCCGCAGGCCGACCTGACGCTGCTGCAGCGCGCCTACGACGTGGCCGAGGAGAAGCACCGCAGCCAGAAGCGCAAGTCGGGCGATCCGTACATCACGCACCCGCTCGCGGTGGCCACGATCCTCGCCGAGCTGGGCATGGACACGACGACGCTGGTGGCGGGCCTGCTGCACGACACCGTCGAGGACACCGAGTACTCGCTGGAGCGGCTCGGCGCGGACTTCGGCGACGAGGTGGCGCACCTGGTCGACGGCGTCACGAAGCTGGACAAGGTCAAGCTGGGCGCGGCCGCGGAGGCCGAGACCATCCGCAAGATGATCATCGCGATGGCCCGGGACCCCCGGGTGCTGGTGATCAAGCTTTCGGACCGGCTGCACAACATGCGCACCATGCGCTTCCTGCCGCCGGAGAAGCAGGCCCGCAAGGCCCGCGAGACGCTGGAGGTGCTGGCCCCGCTGGCGCACCGGCTCGGGATGGCCACGATCAAGTGGGAGCTGGAGGACCTGGCCTTCGCCATCCTGCAGCCCAAGAAGTACGACGAGATCGTGCGCCTGGTCGCCAACCGCGCGCCTTCCCGCGACACCTACCTGCGCACGGTGATCGACGAGCTGTCCACGCAGCTCGACGCCGCCCGGCTGGCCGCCAAGGTCGAGGGCAGGCCGAAGCACTACTACTCGATCCACCAGAAGATGATCGTCCGCGGTCGCGACTTCGACGACATCCACGACCTGGTGGGCGTGCGGATCCTGGTCGACGAGATCCGCGACTGCTACGCGGCGATGGGCGTGGTGCACGCGCTGTGGCAGCCGATGCCCGGCCGTTTCAAGGACTACATCGCCCAGCCGCGCTTCGGCGTCTACCAGTCGCTGCACACCACGGTCATCGGTCCCGAGGGCAAGCCCCTCGAAGTGCAGATCCGCACCCACGAGATGCACCGCACCGCCGAGTACGGCATCGCCGCGCACTGGCGGTACAAGGAGACCAAGGGCCGCAACAGCGGTGGCGGCGTCGAGGTCGACGAGATGGCCTGGATGCGCCAGCTCCTCGACTGGCAGCGCGAGGCCGCCGACCCGGGCGAGTTCCTGGAGTCGCTGCGCTACGACCTGGCGACCCGCGAGATCTTCGTGTTCACCCCCAAGGGCGACGTGATCACGCTGCCTTCTGGGTCGACGCCGGTGGACTTCGCCTACGCCGTGCACACCGAGGTCGGGCACCGCTGCATCGGCTCGCGGGTCAACGGCCGGCTGGTGGCGCTGGAGCGCAAGCTGGAGAACGGCGAGGTCGTCGAGATCTTCACCTCCAAGGCGGAGGGATCGGGACCGAGCCGCGACTGGCTGTCGTTCGTCGCCTCGCCGCGCGCCAAGGCCAAGATCAAGCAGTGGTTCGCCAAGGAGCGCCGCGAAGAGGCCATCGAGTCCGGCAAGGAGCTCATCACCAAGGAGATCCGGCGGCTCGGACTGCCGGTGCAGCGCCTCGTCTCCGCCGAGGCGCTGGGCGCGGTGGCCCGCGAGCTGCACTACGTCGACGTCACCGCCCTGTACGCGGCGGTGGGGGAGAAGCAGCTCTCCGCGCAGCACCTGGTGCAGCAGCTGGTGCAGCACATCGGCGGGCCGGAGCAGGCCGCCGACCAGATCGCCGAGCGCTCCACCCCGTCCACCCTGGAAGGCGGCGGGAAGCGGCGCAGCAGCGGCGATTCGGGCGTGGTCGTCAAGGACGCCGGGGACGTGTGGGCCAAGCTGGCCCGCTGCTGCACCCCGGTTCCCGGCGACGAGATCCTGGGCTTCGTCACCCGCGGCGGCTGGGTCAGCGTGCACCGCACCGACTGCACCAACGCCGACGACCTGCGCCAGACCCCGGAACGGCTGGTCGAGGTCCACTGGGCCCCGTCGTCGTCCTCGGTCTTCCTGGTCGCCATCCAGGTCGAGGCCCTCGACCGGCACCGCCTCCTCTCCGACGTCACCAAGGTCCTCGCCGACGAGCGGGTCAACATCCTCTCCGCCTCGGTCACCACCTCGAAGGACCGCGTGGCGGTCAGCCGCTTCTCCTTCGAGATGGGCGACCCCAAGCACCTCGGCCACGTCCTCAAGGCGGTCCGCAACATCGAAGGCGTCTACGACGTCTACCGAGTCACCTCCGCCACCTGACCACCCCACCCGGTCAGTTCCAAACCCGGATTACCGCCGTAATCGGGACCCGGATTACGGCCGTCTTCGGGACCCGGATTACTCCCGTTTTCGGGACCCGGATTACTCCCGTTTTCGGGACCCGGATTACGGCCGTCTTCGGGCAGCGGATTACTCCCGTTTTCGGGGTGCGGATTACGGGAGTAATCCCGAGTGACCCCATGCGAAAGGGGCACCGTTCCGGTGGAACGGTGCCCCTGATCGCTTGGGTCCCGCTGGGTGCGCGGGCGCTGGTCACGTCCGGGTCAGGCTTGGACGTTGATCTTGTTGAAGGTGACCTGCTTCTTGGGGTGGCCGCCTCCTGCGGAGGAGTCGAAGGCGCCGTCGTGGCCCGCGCGGGCGACGTCGTCGATGACCTTCAGGCCCTCCGGCGAGATCGTGCCGAAGACCGTGTAGTCCGGCGAGAGCTGCGCGTCGCCGAAGACCATGAAGAACTGGCTGCCGTTGGTGTTCGGGCCCGAGTTCGCCATCGCCAGGTAGCCGCGGCCGTACTTGAGCTCCGGGAACGTCTCGTCATCGAAGGCGTAGCCGGGACCGCCAGAGCCCTGCCCGGTCGGGTCACCGCACTGCAGCATCTGCAGGCCCTCGGTGCTGATCCGGTGGCAGTTGGTGCCGTCGTAGAACGACTGCTTGGCCAGGCTGACGAAGCTGTTGACGGTGCACGGCGCCAGCGACCGGTCCAGGGTCAGCGGGATGGCGCCCTGGTTGGTGTCGATGGTGGCCTGCACGGTGCCCTTCGAGGAGACCTCGCCGTTGGCCGGCGGCTGCACCGGCTTGCTCGCCTGGCCGTCCGGGCGGTAGGTGCACGAGACCGGGTCGGCCAGCGGCGTCGGGCGCGCGGGCGGCGGTGCGAGCTCGGTGGGGATGTTGACCTGCGGCTGCGGCGGCTGCTGAGCTGCGGGCTCGTCACCGCTGCGGCTGAAGTAGAAGACCCCGATCACGACCGCGATGACCACGACGATCGTCGCCCCGATGGTGATCACCCGGCGTCGCTTGGCCTGCTGCTCGCGCCGCTCCATCTGGCGTTCGAGCTTGCGCTTGGCCGCTTGCCGCCGCTGCTCGTTGCTGGGCACTTGCTCCCCTCCCCGCACTCCATGATCTGATGTTGTCCGGCGAGTTTATGAGGTGCCCCGCGACCGCTTCCTGAGAGCCCACGCCGGTGTGCGCAGGCGGATCGGCGGCGGACGATAACCTGGGTTCGCCCATCCTCGACGAAAGGCCCTTCTGACGTGCTTGTCCTCGGGTTCCCGGTCGGACCGCTGCAGGCGAACTGCTACGTGCTCGCGCGCAGCGAGGGCGAGCCCTGCGTGGTCGTCGACCCAGGTCAGGATGCCGTCGAGCCGCTGAACGAGCAGCTGGCCAAGCACCGGCTCACGCCCGCCGCCGTGCTGCTCACCCACGGGCACTTCGACCACGTGCTCTCGGCCGCGACGATCTGCGCCGAGCACGACGTGCCCGCCCACATCCACCCGGACGACCGGTTCATGCTCGCCGACCCGGGCGCGGCGCTCGGGCCCGCGGGCCGCCAGCTGTTCGGCGACGGCATCACCGGTTCCGAACCGGCAGAGGTCCGCGAGATCGGCGAGGGCGACGTGCTGGAACTGGCCGGGCTCGGCTTCGAGGTCACCCACACCCCGGGCCATACCGGCGGATCGGTGCTGTTCGGCGTCGGCACCGAGGAGGGCGGACGGCTGGTGCTGTCCGGCGACACCCTCTTCGCCGGGGCCATCGGGCGCACCGATCTGCCCGGCGGCGACCACGGCCGGATGCTCGAGTCGCTGAGCACCAAGGTGCTGCCGCTGGACGACGAGACCGTCGTGCTGCCGGGCCACGGACCCACCACCACCATCGGGCGCGAGCGCGCGGGCAACCCGTTCCTGCAGGAACTGCCTGCTCCTGGCGCGCCCTCTTCCGGTTCCCACTGACGAGGACGAATCGCACATCAGATGAGCACGTTCAACGCCCCCAAGGGCATCCCGGAGTACTTCCCGCCGGACTCGGCGGGCTTCCTCGCGGTCCGCGAGACCCTGGCCGACGCCGCCCGCCGAGCCGGGTACGGCTACATCGAGCTGCCGCTGTTCGAGGACACCTCGCTGTTCGCGCGCGGTGTCGGCGAGTCGACCGACGTGGTCAGCAAGGAGATGTACACCTTCGCCGACCGCGGCGGCCGCTCGGTGACGCTGCGCCCGGAGGGCACGGCCGGTGTGATGCGCTCGGTCATCGAGAATGGTCTCGACCGCGGTCAGCTGCCGGTGAAGCTGTACTACAGCGGCGCGTTCTTCCGCTACGAGCGCCCGCAGGCCGGTCGCTACCGGCAGCTGCAGCAGGTCGGCGTGGAGGCCATCGGCGTGGACGACCCGGCGCTGGACGCCGAGGTCATCGCGATCGCCGACGAGGGCTACCGGCGGCTGGGCCTGACCGGGCACCGCATCGAGCTGACCTCGCTGGGCGACAGCACCTGCCGCCCGACCTACCGGGCGAAGCTGCAGGAGTTCCTGCGCGGGCTGCCGCTGGACGAGGACACCCAGCGCCGCGCGGAGCTCAACCCGCTGCGGGTGCTCGACGACAAGCGGCCCGAGGTCCGCGAGATGGTCGCCGACGCGCCGCTGATGGTCGACCACCTCTCGACCGACGCCAAGGAGCACTACGAGGCGGTCAAGGCGCACCTGGTGGACCTGGGCGTGGCGTTCGTGGAGAACCCGCGGCTGGTGCGCGGCCTCGACTACTACACGAAGACGACCTTCGAGTTCGTCCACGACGGTCTGGGAGCGCAGTCCGGCATCGGCGGCGGTGGCCGCTACGACGGGCTGATGGCCGAGCTCGGCGGTCAGGAGCTGTCCGGCATCGGCTTCGGCCTCGGCGTGGACCGCACGCTGCTGGCCTGCCAGGCCGAGGGCCTCGCGGTCGGCGACCAGGCCCGCTGTGACGTCTACTGCGTGCCGATGGGCGAGACCGCCAAGACCAAGCTGGTCGCCGCGGCCGGTGGGCTGCGGGCGCACGGCGTCCGCGTCGACCTGGCCTACGGCGGCAAGGGCCTCAAGGGCGCGATGAAGGCCGCCGACCGCTCGGGCGCCCGGTTCGCGCTGGTCCTGGGCGAGCGCGACCTGGAGTCGGGCAGCGCGCAACTCAAGGAGCTGGCCACCGGCGAGCAGCGCGCGGTGTCGCTGGAATCGCTGGTCGACGACGTGCGCGCGGCGGTCGCGGAGAGCCGATGAGCGACGTCGAGGCGGTGCCGCTGGACCTCCTGGACCGGCGCACCGTGCGGGTCCGGGCCCGCAACGTGGCGATCGCGGCGGTCGTCGTGGCCGCCGCGCTCGGCGGCGTCGTCAGCCTGTTCGCGGGACCCGTCGGGTTCGTGACGACGCTGGTGATCGTGGCGGTGCCGCTGCTGGTGCTGGCCTGGACCGAGTCGCGCAAGACGATCACGCTGCGCGGCCACGAGGTGGTGGCGCGGGCGCTGGGCAGCCGCGCCGTCGACGTGCACCGGGCGACGCGCCTGGAGCTGTTCGTCATGGACCTGCGCGGCGCGCGCACGATCAACGTCCTCATCGGCGGCGCCCCGAAGGGCAAGGCGATCACCGTCTCGCTGGCCATGTACGCCGGGACGGGCGGACGCGAGCTGGGCATCTACTCGCTGCGCCGGTTCGCCGACGCGCTGGCGGGCAACGAGGACACCCGCGCCCTGGTGCTGTCGCAGCTCGTCGTCGCCCAGCTCCGCGCGGAGGCCCGGGGCGAGGCCGCGCCGAACCGCCCGCTCTACCAGCTCGCGTCGCTGGCTCCCCAGGGCCGCATGGCCCAGCGCCTCCAACCGGATGCGGTCGCCAAGTTCGTGGCCGCTCTCTGACGTCGCCCCTCTCGGACGGGTTCAGGCCCGGTCGAGGGCCGCGATGAGGAGGTGGGCCGTCTGGTCGAGCTGGGCCGTGGTCTTGGTGAGGGTTTCGACGTCGGGTTCGAGCGCCCGGAGGTCGCAGGCGAGTTGGACGACCTGCTCGTGCAGGACCCGCAGCTGGTCGGTCGAGGGGCCGAGGGCGTCGCCGGTGGCGGCGAGCCGGTTCAGCGCTTCCCGGGTGTCGGCGAGCCGGTGGAGCGCCTCGCGGGTCTCGGCGAGGTCGTCGGCCATCGGGCCGAGCTGTTCCAGGGCGAGGGCCAGGCGGGGCAGGGCGTGGATCGCGGCCAGCACGGCCGTCGCCTCGCGGAGCACCGCTCCGCCGAGGAGCGTCAGGCCGCCCAGCAGGCGGGCCGGCACGCTCAGGACGCTGCTGAACGCGGGTAACGGCGTGGACATGCCCGCCAGTCTGCTGCAGGTCGGGCCCGTCGCGCAGCCCTACCGGACGCCTGGTTCACCACGACGTCGTCGCCTCTTCGCCCGTTCGGCACCGGCCTCGCCCGGCCGCCCGGCGGGTTCCTGGCTGGCGACGAGCGCGGCGATGGCGGTCGTGATGGGCACGGCCGCGACCAGGCCGACGCTGCCGACGAGGGTCCGCACGACCTCCTGAGCCACCGCCTGCGAGCTGACGATCTCGCCGAAGGTCCGGCCCGACAGCGTGTAGGCCAGCAGCATCGGCAGCGCCGCTCCCGCGTAGGCCAGCACGAGCGTGTTGACCGCCGAGGACACGTGGTCGCGGCCGATGCGCAGGCCCGCGCCGTAGAGCTCCCGCCAGGACAGCGTCGGGTTCGCGGCCCGCAGCTCCCACACCGCGCTGGTCTGGGTGACGGTGACGTCGTCGAGGACGCCGAGCGCGCCGATGACGATCCCGGCCAGCAGCAGTCCGCGGGCGTCGATGGGCGCGCCGAGCGCCCCCATCAGGCTGGAGGTGTCCTCGTCCAGCCCGGTCAGGCTGGTGGCGGCGGAGAACGCGGTGCTCAGGAACCCGATCAGCGCCAGGCTCAGCATCGTGCCGAGCACGGCGGTGGAGGTGCGCGCGGAGAACCCGTGCGTCAGGTAGAGCACCACGAACATGATCAGCCCGGCGCCGACGACCGCCACCAGCAGCGGGTCCTGCCCGGCCAGGATCGCCGGGAGCACGAACCCGACCAGCATCACCAGGCTCAGGCCGAGGCCGACCAGCGCGGCCAGTCCCTGCCAGCGGCCGAGCACGAGGACGGCGGCGGCGAACACCAGCGCCAGGACCATCAGCGGGGTGCCGCGCTGGAAGTCCACGACCTGGAACGACGTCGGTTCGTCGGGGTTGTCCCCGGCGTAGGAGAGCACGACCTGGTCGCCGACGGCGAAGCGCGGCGTGCCCGGGTCGGTGGGCATGAGCTGCTCGATGGTCTGGTTCGGCCGGGGACCGTCCTGCATCTTCACGGCGAGCTGGACGCAGCCCGACCCGGGCTCGCCCTCGTTGCAGGAGGCGCTCTGGGCGGCGACGACCTCGCCGTTGACCGGGTACTGCCCGAACCCGAGGTCGGCGCCCGTCCTCTGGTGGTGACCCCACGGGTAGAGCACGGCGATGCCGATGGCGGTGGCGACCGCGAACGGGATCAGCAGGAACGCCAGCAGTCGTTTGACCTGCTTCGACGCCGGTGCGGCCGGGCTGTGGCCGTGCCCGTGGCCGTGCCCGACGGGCTCCTCGCGGCGGCGGTGCGAGCGCGGTTCCTCCGGCGGTTCCGGCGCGGGATCCGGGGGAGCGGGCTGGGGTCGCGGCGGACGGGCGCGCTGCGGTTCCGGTCGCTGCGGCGGAGCCTGCCGAGGCTCACGCGGCGGCCGGCCCTCGCGGGGAGGCTGGGCTTCGTGGGGAGGCTGCCCCTCGCGGGGAGGTTGGGCTTCGCGGGGAGGTTGGGCTTCGCGGGGAGGTTGGGCTTCGCGCGGCAGCTGGCCCTCGCGGGGAGGTCGGGGTGGCCGGCGGCCGGGCTGCTGCGGAGGCGGCGCCTGCCACGCGCCCTGTCCCGGCTGCCGGTGGCGAGGCCGGCGTCCGGGGATCTCGGGTGGCTCGGTCACCGGGCAATTATGCGGGTCGGTCTCGCGGAATCACCGACCCCACCGGTTCAGCTCCGGTCGTCGTAGACCGACCGCGCGGAGAGCACGTCGGGAACGTGCGCTTCGGACCACCGGGCGAGCCCGGAGACCAGGCGCGCGGCCTGCTCACCCAGCTCGGTCAACGAGTAGTCCACGCGCGGGGGGATGACCGGGTGTGCCTCGCGGTGCACGAATCCGTCCCGTTCGAGGGTCTGCAACGTCTGGGCCAGCATCTTCTCGCTCACCCCACCGATGATCCGGCGCAGTTCGCTGAACCGGCGCCCGTCCTCCAACAGGGCGGCGAGGACGAGCACGCCCCAGCGGCTCGTGATGTGCTCGAGAACGCTGCGCGAGGGGCAGGCGGCGATGTTCACATCGGGCCGCTCGGTGGTGGTGACCTCGTTGCTTACCGGCATGCCACTACCTTACTTCAAAGTGGGTACTAACCAGAAGTTAGTTTCACGGCTACGGTCGGTCCGAAGCGTTTCGCACACGACTGGAGGGTGGAGAGCATGAGCATCGTCGTCACCGGGGCCACCGGGAACCTGGGTTCGCTG
Source organism: Saccharopolyspora ipomoeae (assembly GCF_029952525.1). Taxonomy (GTDB): domain Bacteria; phylum Actinomycetota; class Actinomycetes; order Mycobacteriales; family Pseudonocardiaceae; genus Saccharopolyspora; species Saccharopolyspora ipomoeae. The sequence goes on along the minus strand of NZ_JASAOF010000001.1, from coordinate 541,891 downwards.
GTGGTGGAGGGCCTGCTGCGCAAGGTCCCCGCGGACGAGGTCGCGGTGGTGGTCCGGGACGCGGCCAAGGCCGCCGCGCTGGCGGCGCGCGGCGTCGAGCTGCGCATCGCCGACTACGACACGCCCGACACCTTCAGCGAGGCGTTCAACGACGGCGACGTCGTCCTGTTGATCTCCAGCCCCGACGCCGGCAGGCGGATCCCGCAGCACCGCGCGGTGATCGACGCGGCGAAGGAAGCGGGCGTGGCCAGGATCGTCTACACCGGCGTGCTCGGCGGCCCGAACGCCGACTTCGTCCTCGCCGACGACCACAAGGCCACCGAGCAGGCCATCCTCGACTCGGGCCTGACCTGGACGTTCCTGCGCAACGGCTGGTACAGCGAGAACTACACCGGCCAGATCCCGACCCAGCTGGAGCACGGCGTCGTCGGCAGCGCGGGCGACGGCAAGGTCGGTTCGGCGACCCGCCAGGACTACGCGGAGGCCGCGATCGCGGTGCTGACCGAGTCCGGTCACGACAACCGCAGCTACGAGCTCAGCGGCGACCATGCCTGGACGCTGCCCGAGTACGCCGCCGAGCTCTCCCGCCAGTCCGGCAAGACCGTCACCTACAGCGACGTCCCGCCGGAGACCCTCAAGGGCATCCTCACCGGTGCCGGTGTTCCGGACGGCTTCGCCGACATCCTGGTCGACGTGGACGTCTCGGCCATCGCCAAGGGGCTCCTCCAGGGCGGGACGGGCGATCTCGCACGCCTGATCGGCCGTCCCACCACGCCCATCGCCGACAGCATCGCGGCGGCCCTGAGGGGTTGAAGCTGCGGGGATGGAGCTGCGGGGTTGAGTCAGTCGGCCGAGGCGCCGAGCCGCTGCTTCGCGCTGCCCGTGCGCCGGGACACGCGGACCTTCTCGGTCGCCTCGGCCAGCCCGAACGCGGGCATGTTCACGTACACGGTCTCGGCGTTGCCGGGCTTGACCACGTAGGTCTCGTGCCAGATGCCGACCGAGCCGGACTTGGCCAGCCGCTGGTAGAAGCGGCGCCAGGCCGGCCGGTGCGGCCCCTCGTCGTCACTCGCGAAGCGCATCAATTCCTCGACGCCGCGCCAGTAGCCGACCTGCATGGTCGTGCGCCCGAACCAGTTGCGCGCCTTGATCATCCCGCATTCCGGGTGCTTGGCGAGGTAGGCGAGCATCCCGCCCATCGCGGCGAACATCCAGAGCCACTGGTCGATCCGCCAGGGCTTGTTGATGCGCATGCCGATCAGGAACAGCACCACGCCGTCGTGGTCGTCCAGGTTCGCGGTCCATCGTCCTTGGTCGATCGTTGCCATCGTGCGCTCCCTCTCGCGCCGAGTTTGCGAACACTGTTATGAAACACCGTTACGGTATGATGGGCAAGTGCCCCGACCGAGAACTCACGACGAGAAGCTGCGCGACCGACTGCTGGAGGAAGCGGGCCGACGGCTGGCGGAGGAGGGGCCGACGTCGCTGTCGCTGCGCCGCCTGGCCGCCGACGCGGGCACCTCGACCTCGGCGGTGTACTCGCTGTTCGGCGGCAAGTCGGAGCTGATCCGCGCGGTGTTCCTGGAGGCGTCGCGGCGCTTCGGCGAGCGGCTGGCGACGGTGGAGACCAGCGACGACCCGGCGGACGACCTGCGCAGGCTGGGTCTGGCCTACCGCGAGTTCGCGGTGGCCAACCCGAACCTCTACGCCGTGCTGTTCTCCCGCCCCATGCCCGATTTCGAGCCGGACGAGGACGCCAAGCGCGAGTCCCTGGGCAACTTCACGCCGCTGGCGGAGATGGTCGGCACCGCGATCGAGAAGGGCGTCGTCGAAGGCGAACCGGGCACGGTCGCGATGGGCCTGTGGGCCATCGTCCACGGCCTGGTCACCCTCGAACTCCAGGGCAACCTCCCCGAGGGGCTCGACCCCGCTGCTCAGTACGAAGAGGTCATGATGCGGACCCTGCGGGGCTGGCTGGCCTGACCCGGTAGCGCTCGTAGACCACACCGGTGTCGAAGCTCCGGGTCTCGGCCAGGTCGAGCCCGAGGGGGACCGGGGGCAGGAACGGCGTGCCACCGCCGAGGGCGATGGGGTAGCGGAACGCTCGCAGGTCCTCGACCAGGCCCTGCTCCACGGCTTGCGCGGCCAGGGTCGCGCCGCCGATCGCGATGTCCTCCTCCGTCGACGCCGCCAGCGCGGAGACCTCGTCGGCGAGCGGTCGCTCGGCCAGCCGGGCGTTGCCCTCGACGTGGTCGAGCGTGCGGCTGAAGACCACCTTGGGCAGCGCGCACCAGACGTCGGCGAAAGCGGTGGTGAGCTCGTCCGAGCGCATCGCGGGGTCGGTCTCCCAGACCAGCATGGCCTCGTGAACCCGGCGGCCGCACAGGAATCCGCCGAGCTCGCGGGTCCGATCGAGGTGGAACCGGAACACCTCCTCGCTCGGCGCGCTCCAGGTGAGCTCCCCGGCCGGGTCGTTGATGAACCCGTCGACCGACACCGTCATCGAGTAGACCAGCACGGCGTCCTCCTATCGTCGTGAGCGCATGGCGGTGACGTGGGTGAGGGACGGGTCGTCGGCGAGTTCGCGGTACCGCGGCGATCCGGCCGGCACGAGGGCGATGCGGCCGCGGGAGTCGCTGTGCACGCCCCAGCCGTAGCGCTTGGTCAGCGGCGAGGCGCGCAGGCACGGCTGGCCCTTCGCGAAGAACTCCTCGCGGCTCAGGCCCTTCCGCCGACCTTGCGACTCGTAGACCACGTCGTCGGAGGTGTGCCGGTACGGCGCGTTGACGAGCATGTCGAACTGGACGCGCGCCACCGAGGGCGACGCCCGCAACGGCGGCTCCTCCGCCTGCGCCACCGGGCAGTCGACAGCCACCTCGATGAACGTGTCGGTGTAGTTCGTCGTGTGCGCACCCATGCCGGAAATGTACGACCGCACCCCGACACCGGCCCGCCGTCGGTCAGGACCGGCGCGCCCACCGCCCCCGGGCGTCGTCGTGCGCCTGCCGCAGCAGGCGGATCGCGAGGGCGCGCGTGCGGACGCCGGGATTGGTGATCGACACCCAGCCCATCGCCCGGTACAGCGGATGCCCGAAGACGACGTCGGTCGCGGTGAGGTCGGTCTCCGCCGGTTCACCACGCGGATCCTCCCCGGTGAGTTCGGTGAAGACCGCCCTGCCCACGTGGACGTTCAACCGCCGCCGATCGGGATCGTCGAGGTCGCACCGGTCGTCGCCCGGGTAGTTCTTGGTGATGACCGTGGCGTAGGGCTGTTCGCGCCGGGGCACGGCGCCGTCCGGCGCGTAGTAGAAGAAGTGGTCGCCCCAGGCGATCTCGGGGAACTCCCCGCCTTCAGCGGGCGCCAGTTCGAGCACGCCGTCGAATCCGCGCACGGCCTCCAGGATCTGGTCCATACTCATGGTTCAAGCATGGGGTTGAAGCGCTGGTGGAGGGTTCGTGGCGGGTTCACCGATGAGCACGCGCGTCGTCGCGGAGGCGTCCGGGTATTCCGTCCAGCAGGTGCGCGACCTGGAGCAGCGGGGAGTCCTGCCACCCGCGGCGCGGCGCGACAACGGGTACCGGTCGTTCTCCGAAGCGCACGTGCGGGCGCTGCGCGCCTACCGCCATCTCGCGTTCGCGGTGGGGCCGGTGGAAGCCCGGCGGGTGATGCGGGAGCTGCACGCGCTGCCGCTCGCGGAAGGTGCCGCGCTCATCGCGTCCGCGCACGCCGGGCTGAACCGGGAGCGGGAGCGGGCTCTGGCCGCCCGCAGAGGCCTGGAATCCGTTCGGGCGGAGGAGGAGTCCGACGTCGAGCCCGTCGACGCGGATCGCATGACGATCACCCAGCTCTCGCACGCGGTGGGCGTGCGGCCCTCCGCCCTGCGGTTCTGGGAAACCGAAGGGCTCGTCGCGCCCGAGCGGATCGTCACGCGCGCCGGCACGGCCCGCAGCTACGGGCTCGTGGCCATCCGGGAAGCGCGGATCGTCGCCGCCCTCCGCGAGGGCGGCTACCGCGTCCCGGAGGTCCGCGAGGCGATCACGGCGATGCGGGAGCTGGGCGACGTGAGCCGATCGCTGGCCGCGCTCGACGCCCGGTTGGAAGCCGTCGCGCGCCGGACGATCGCGCTGCTGCGAGCGGGAGCGCTGCTGGTCGAGATCGTCGAACCGGGGTGACGGCGTCCCGGCGAGGTCACTCCTCGCCGGTCATGGCGATGGTGATCTCGTGGTCGGTGGGGTGGGTTCGGGTGGTGCCGTCGTCGCAGGTGATCGTGATCGTGCCGTCCGGGTTGGGGGTGACGGCGGTGATCGCGCGGGTCTCGTTGGCGGGGCGGGGGCCGATCCAGAGGTCGCCCGCGGTGAGCTCGCCGCACGTGATCTTCCGCCGCGGCGTGGTGTTGGTGGCGCGCACGCGTGTTCCTTCCTGCCCCGTCCGGATTCGGGCTGTCCGGATTCGGGCTGTCCGGGTTCGGGCTGTCCGGGTGTCGTGCGCACATCATCCTGCACGTCCGAAAGGCGTTGGCGGTCAACCCCGTCCGGGGTTGATCAGGCGGGTGGTTCGAGCATGGGCAGCAGGAAGCGGCGGGCGATGTCGCGGATCTGCTGCTCGTCGTCGAGGTCGATGAGCTCGCTCGGGGTGAGCAGGAACGACGTCGACATGCGCACCATCATCTCCGCGACCAGGTCCACGTCGACCTCGGCGGCGACGTGCCCGGTGCGCTGCTCGATGCGCAGGCGTCCCGCCAGGAAGCGGCTGACCGTGGCCATCGTGCGGCCGCCGTCGCTGATCATCGACGGCACCACCAGGTCCGGCTCGACCTCCATCAGGCCGCCGATCAGCGGGTTGCCGCGGATCGTGCGCAGCGAGCTGGCGAAGCCCAGCTCCAGCCGCTCGGCCAGCGTCTTGGCCTGCCGGATGTCGCGCAGGAACTGGTCGAAGTAGCGGCGGAACTCGCGCCGGACCACGTGCTCGACCAGCGTGTCCTTGTTGGCGAACCGGCGGTAGACGGTGATCCGCGAGACGCCGGCGCGCTTGGCGACGTCGTCCATCGTGGACCGCCGGATGCCGGTCCGGCAGAACTGCTCGTATGCGCCGTCGAGCACGCGCGCGGTGGCCTCGTCGTTGTCGTCGACCTGGTCGAGCGCGTCGGAGAACGCGCGCTCCAGCAGCGTTCTCGCGTTCTCGGACGCCAGCGGTGGTGCGGGATCCACGAATCGCCTCTTTCGTCCCGGGGGTCTGGTGTTTCGTCCTCACCTGTGCTGTTCTTGAAACAAGGAAGCACAACGCGTATCAGAGTATCAACCCGCTTGCTCGTCGCTCAAGGAGGAGTGCACGGCATGGACGAACTCAGCAGGCGCAAGGCATTGCTCTCCGGTGGGGCCCTCAGCGCGCTCGGTGCGCTGGGATTCACGGCACCCGCTCATGCGCGCAAGGCGTGGACCTGGTCGGCGCAGGGATCGGTGGCCGGCAGCGGCGCGGGCGTCGACCCGCGCTGGATGTGGGACGAGGAAGCCGATCCCGTGGTCAAGGGGCTCCTCGAACGCGGCGAGGTGCCCAGGGTCAACGAGATCCTGAGCACCTGGACCAAGAACGGTCAGCCGCTGCCCGACGGACTCCCCAACGACCTGCGCGACTTCATCGAGCACGCTCGGCAGGTCCCGGCGTGGACCGACTTCGACAAGCTCGGCCAGGCCTACGACTTCAACGAGCGCCGCGGCCTCTACCTCGGCGTTCTCTACGGCATGGCCAGCGGCATGATGAGCACGGTCATCCCGAAGGAGGCGCGGGCGGTCTACCACTCCTACGGCGGCGCGAACATGAAGGACCGCATCGCCAAGACCGCCAAGCTCGGTTACGACATCGGCACCCACAACTCCTACTCCCCGGACGGCGAGATGGCCGTCACCTGCGTGAAAACCCGCCTGACGCACGCGGGTGTGCGCCACCTGCTGCCGCAGTCGCCGCACTGGAACGCCGCGGCGCCGGAGGACATCCCGATCAGCCAGGCCGACATCATGGTCACCTGGCACAGCCTGGCCACCACCGTCCGGCAGAAGCTCACCGAGTGGGAAGTGCCGGTGGCGCCGGAGGATTCCGAGGCGTACCTGCACTCGTGGCAGGTCACCGGGCACATGCTCGGCGTCAGCGACGAGTACATCCCGGCGTCCTGGGAGGAGGCCAACAACCAGGCCGCCCAGGTGCTCACCCCGATCCTCGCTCCCACACCGGAGGGCGTGAACCTCGCCGACATCCTGCTGGACCTGGGCGCCCCCATCGACGGCGCGCTGCTGAGCAGGCCCGTGCTGGGCGCCTTCACGCGCTACACCCTCGGCGACCAGATCGCCGACTGGCTGTCGATCCCGCGCGAACCGGTGTGGTCGCCGCTGCTGGAGACGCTCTGGCGGCCGTTCATCATCGCGCGCGAAACCGGCCTGAACTTCCCCGGATCGCAGGAGACCTACTTCCTGTTCGACGAGTTCCTGCGCAAAGCGGTGCTGATCTACCTGAACGACGGGAAGCCGATCAACATCGAGATCCCCACGACCAACCGTCCGTCCTGAAGCAGAGGAAGAACATGGTGGAGATGAGCAGGCGCCGGGCGCTGATCTCGGGCGGGGCGCTGGGGGCGCTGGGCGCGCTCGTGGCGGCCTCGCCCGCCCAGGCCCGGTCGCTGATCGGCTGGAACTGGTCGCCGAGCGGATCGGTCGCCGGTTACGGTGCCGGCGCCGACCCGCACTGGGTGTGGGACGCCGAAGCCGACCGGTTGCTGGCCTCGCTGTACGAGCGAGGGCTGATACCGCAGGTCAACGACCTGCTGTGGAACTGGGAGCGCAACGACCAGCCGCTGCCCGACGGACTCCCGGCCGACCTGCGGGACTTCATGGAGCAGGCGCGGCAGCTGCCGTCCTGGGCCGATCCCGAGAAGCTGGCGCTGGCCGAGGAGTTCAACAAGAGCCGCGGCCTGTACCTGAACCTGTGCAACGGGCCGGGCGGCGGGATCCTGGCGACGGCGATCCCCCGGGAAGCCCAGTCGGTCTACTACTCGGCCGGGGGCGCGGACATGGAGGACCGGGTCGCCAAGACCAGCCTCTTCGGCTTCGCCGTCGGCGCGCTCAACGCCTACCGGCCCGAGGGCACGTGCGTGGTCGAGTGCGTCAAGACCCGGCTGGTGCACGCCGCCGTGCGGCACCTGCTGCCGCAGTCGCCGCACTGGCAGGAGGCCACCGAGGAGAAGGAGATCCCGATCAGCCAGGAGGACATGCTCGTCACCTGGCACACGCTGCCGACCTTCGCGATGCGCAAGATGCGCGAGTGGGAGGTCCCGATGACCGACGACGAGGCCGAGGCCTACCTGCACGTCTGGCAGGTCACCGCGCACGTGCTCGGCATCGCCGACGAGTACATCCCGGCCACCTGGGACGCCGCGTTCGCGCAATCGGACGAGGTCCTTGCCCGCAACATGGGACCGACTCCGGAGGGCGTGAAGCTCACCGACGTGCTGCTGGGGCAGCTGGCCGAGCAGACCAGCCCGGCCGGCATCAGCCGCCCGCTGTGCAACGCGCTGGCCCGCTACCTCGTCGGCGAGCAGGTGGCCGAGTGGGACGGCATCCAGCAGGAACCGGTGTGGGACAAGGTGATCCCCGAGGTCTGGCCGCTGCTGGTGAAGTTCCGCGAGGGGCTCGTCCCGCTGCCCGCGGTGCCCGAGGTCGCCTGGACGATCGACGAGGCGCTGCGGCAGTACATCCTGCTCTACCTCACCAAGGGGCAGGAGACCAAGATCGTGATCCCGACTCACAACCGACCGGAGTGACCAGGTGCCCGAAACCGTTGGCAGACGGCGATTCCTGGGATACGTCCTCGCCGCCCCAACCCTGGTGACCGCAGCGGAGTTCGGCCTGGCCACCCCGGCATCCGCCGGGCCGAACTCCCTGCCCTCACCGGAGATCACCGAGATCGTCGATCTCAACGACCTGATGACCGTCGCGGCCCTGCCGACGTCGAACCTGATCTCGGTCGAGGTCGGTCGCGACGGCGTGGTGTCGCTGGCCCTGCCGCGCGCCGAGGTGGGGCAGGGCATAACCACGTCGACGGCGATGCTCATCGCCGAGGAGGTGGGGGTGCCGGTCGAGCGGGTGCGCGTGACGCTCGCCGACGCGCGGCCGGAGCTGCTGTTCAACCAGCTCACCGGCGGTTCCAACACCACGATCGCGACCTACCTGCCGGTCCGGGTCGCCGCGGCGCTGGCCCGGCAGCGGCTGCTGGCCGCCGCCTCCGCCGAGTTCGGCGTTCCCGCCGGCGACGTCGCCCTCGCCGGCGGTGTCGCGTCCGCCGGCGGGAGGCGGGTCGACATCGGTTCGCTCGCGGCGCGGGCGGCGAGCGCGAGCACCGAGCCCGCGGCGGTGGAGCTGCGCTCCCGCGAGTCGTTCACCGTCATCGGCGAGCCGCACGGCCGCGTCGACGCGCTCGACGCGGTGACCGGGCGCAAGACGTTCGCGCTGGACCTGAAGGTGCCCGACGCGCTGCCGACGATGGTGTGCCGCCCGCCGACGATCAACGGCGAGGTCGGCGCGGTGGCCAACCTCGACGAGGTCCGGGGGATGCCGGGCGTCACCGACGTCGCCGCGATCTCGACCGGTGTCGCGGTCCGGGCGCGGACCTTCGGCCAGTGCGTCGACGCGGTGCGCGCGCTGCGGGTGTCGTGGAAACCCGGTACGGCGGAGGGGAAATCCGACGAGACCGTGCTCGACGAGCTGCGCGCGGCCGAACTCCCGCTCGGGCCCCGGCCACCGGGGCGGACCGTGGAGGCCGAGTTCACCTTCGCGTTCCGCAGCAACAGCGCTCTGGAACCCAACTGCGCGGTCGCCGACGTGCGCGAGGGCAGCGCCGAGATCTGGTCCGGGCTGAAGTCGCCGATCGTGGCGCAGCAGACCATCGCGTCCCTGCTCGGCCTGCCGCAGAGAGCGGTGACCGTGCACGTCACCGAGGGCGGCGGGTCGTTCGGGCGCAAGCTGTTCTTCGACGCCGCTCTGGAGGCCGCGGAGGCGTCGAAGGCGTTCGGCAAGCCGGTGAAGCTGATGTGGCACCGCGCCGACGACTCCCGCCAGGGGCGCACTCACCCGATGGCGACCTCGCGGGTCCGCGCCACCCACGCGGGCGGGGCGGTGCTGAGCTACGACCAGCGGCACACCAGCGTCTCCACGGATCTCGGCCACGGGCTCGGCGAGATCATCACGGCGTTCGCCGCGCAGATCCCGGTGGGCGACATCGGTTTCGCGGAGACGTTCTTCCAGCTGTCGCAGACCATGTCCTACGACTTCGGCGCGAGCACCCGGCTGCTGTCGGAGACCGACAAGGGCTTCAACACCGGCAGCATGCGCAACGTCTACTCACCGGACGTGACCTGCGCGCGGGAGCTCGTCGTGGACCGGCTCGCGGCCGAGATGGGGAGGGACGCCTACGAGTTCCGGCGCGACTTCCTGCGCGACGACCGCTCGCGAGCGGTGCTGGAGGAGGTCGCCGAGGTCGGGGAGTGGGGCCGGTCGATGCCCGCGGGTACGGCGCAGGGCATCGCCTTCCACGCCGAGTACAAGTCGGTGAGCGCCTGCCTGGTCGAGATCGATTGCCGTCCGGCGACGGTGAACCGGCCGATCCGGGAGGGCGTGACGGGCCCGCGCGTGACGAAGGCGGTGTTCGCCGTGGACGTCGGCCTCGCGGTGAACCCGCGCGGGCTGGAGGCGCAGATGATGGGCGGCATCTCCGACGGCATCGCCCTCGCGCTGACCTCCAGCCTGCACCTGCGCGACGGGCACTTCCTGGAAGCCAGCTGGGACAACTACTTCTACACGCGGCAGTGGAACACCCCGCCGCAGGTGCAGATCATCGTCCTGCCGGGCACGGGTGACGAGCCCGGCGGGGCCGGTGAGCTGGGTGTGGCGGGATCGATGGCGGCCGTGGCCTGCGCCTACGGCAGGGCCACCGGCAGGATGCCGACCAGTTTCCCGATCAACCACGGCACGCTGTCGTTCGAACCGAAACCGACCGTGCCGCCCGTTCCGCAATCGCCGACCGATGGTCGCGATCATGCTTGGTGAGGAGCTTTCCGTGCCCGAGCACACCTTCCGCGTCAACGGGGAGCAGGTCACCGTCGACGTCGCCGACGACGTTCGCCTGCTGTGGGTCCTGCGGGACGTCCTGGGCATCACGGGGCCGAAGTACGGCTGCGGCATCAACGTCTGCAAGGCCTGCACCAGCCACCTCAACGGCGAAGCCGTGAACCCGTGCGCGATCCCGGTGGGGGAGCTGAGCCCGACCGACGAGGTCACCACGATCGAGGGCCTCCCGGCCACGGTCGGCGAGGACCTGCACCCGATGCAGCGCGCGTGGCTGCAGCACGACGTCGCGCAGTGCGGCTACTGCCAGCCGGGCCAGATCATGGCCGCGGTCGCCCTGGGCCGGAAGGTCTCGGCCGAGGGCCGCGCCATCACCGACGACGATCTGGACGGACTCCGCAACATCTGCCGCTGCGGCACCTACCCGCGCATCCGGGAGGCCATCAGCTCGGTCACCCGGACGTAGCGGAACACCTCGCCGTCACGACGGTCCGCGTGGAAGCGCAAAACGTCGTGACGTGCGAGGTGAGACGAATGGTGTCCGGTTTAGGAATTCGCGGACTCGGGGCTGTGACCGGCTACGGATGGGGAGTCGAACCGCTCTGGGAGGGGCTGCTCAGCGGCAAGCACGCGGCGAGCCTCCTCGACGGCTACGGCGAGGGCCGCGACCGGCCGGCGTGGGTCGCCGCGGTCCTGCCCGGCGGGGACGACTCGGACGGGCCGAGCCGGTTCGGGCGGGCGATGCGCGGCGCCGCCCGCGAGGCGATCGCCGACGCCCGCGCCAGGGGCTGGCGGGAAGGGCGCCGCGTGGGCCTGCTGCACGCGGTGGTGCTCGGCGAAGTGGACCTGTGGAAGGACTTCTACCTGCAGCGCGGGGGAGACGTCAGCAAGCGCGACTACCTGCGGCTGATGCCGTCGACGCCGATGTCGTTGCTGATGCAGGAGTTCGACTTCCACGGCCCGGCGATGAACGTCTCCGCGATGTGCTCGTCGGGCAACGCGGGCCTGATCACGGCGAAGGCCTGGCTGGACGCGGGTATCGTCGACGACGTCGTCTTCGTGGCCACGGACGTGTCGGCGACGCCGGAGAACGTGCTGCACTTCGAGCGCCTCGGCGTCGCCTTCACCGCGTCCGAACCTCCCGAGGTGTGCCGGCCCTTCCAGGAGGGCAGCAGCGGTTTCGCGATGGGCGAGGCGTCGGTGGCGATGGTCCTGTCCCGCAGCGGCGGAGTCCCGTACCTGAACGTCCTCGGCGGCGCGATGTCCCACGACGCCCACCACGTGACCTCGATCGACCCGGACCTGACCGACATCACCCGCTGCTTCGAGGAAGCACTCGACAACGCGGGCGTCTCCCGCTCGGACCTGCGCTACCTCAACGCCCACGGCCCCGGCACGGCCCAGTGCGACCGAGCCGAGTCGGAGATCTTCAACGCCCTGTTCCCACCGGAAGCCGAGCTCTACTCGGTCAAACCCCTCGTCGGTCACTGCCAGGGCGCGGCCTCAGCGGTGGAACTCGCCGCCACAGCCTTGGCCCACGACCGAGGCACCCTCCCAGCACCTCCGAAGGTGTCCGCGGGCCACCCACGCCTCCTCGACGGCCCCACACCCCTGTCCCCGGGCCTCACCGTCAAGTCCTCCCTCGGCATGGGAGGCCACAACTCGGTGGTGGTCCTGGCACCGTGATCCCCCCGGTGAGAACGCCCACCCCAACCGGGCGGGCGTTCTCACCGCCCAACACCGCGTTCCGCCGTCCGGCGGAGGGCTGAACTCCTGGAGCAGGACGGTTTTTCCTCGAATCACCCGTGATCAAAGTACGTTTTGCCCGGTCCATTCGAGGAAAAACCGTCCCCTGGCTAGCTTCCCGCTCGCAGCGACCCCGGCCGCCACCCGGTGAGACGCTGCACTTCTCGTGATCATGGTGTTGCGGCTGCTTTTTCGAGACCGGGGCGGAGCTTGTCGAGGGCCCACGGGATGCCGAGCACCGAGGGGAAGCGGAGCTGGGTGATCGTCTGCATGTCCGGGGTCACGTAGGCGCCGTGGTTGACGGCGGGGATGCGGCGCACCAGCGGGTTCGCTTCGAAGCCCTGCTGGGCCGCCTGGTTCGGGCATGAGCTGAAGGCGTTGACATCATCGTTGGAGCGTAGAAGCTCGTGCGGGATTGGCTCGGACAAGTCGCCGACAGGCTTCGGCTTCAGAACTCACTCAACGGGGTTGGTTTGAGATCGGTCCTGGGGAGCTCTGTTCCAGACGCGTGCGACCAAGTCGGCCGCGGCCTCGGCTCTGGCTCGGTCGGAGTGAAGTTGGAGTCGGGAAAGCGCAAGCTCGTAGCACTCGTCATCGGTACGGCTGGCGATGACCCATACGACGACGATCGTGCCGTCCGGCTCCACGCGAAAGATGATCCGGTAGTCGCGATTTCCGACTACGAGCTTCCGGAACGTCGTGAGGTTTCCGGAGCCCCGGGAACCCAACGGCTGGCCGCGAAGCTCAAATTCGCACTCAAGCTTCTTGAGCGCCTTCGCCGCCTGCTTTCGCGCGGAGCCGTCAAGTTCCTTCAGGTCCTCCCTGGCCTCGTCGGTCAGCTCTACTTTCGCCAAGGATCACTCCTCGTCGTCGAGGTCGATCCCGAACTCCTCGATCACATCGTCCAGGGCGTGACGTCGACCCGAGTCGGTGAGCACCCTTGCCCACGCGAGACTGAGCAGCCGCATGTCACCTTCGATCTCGTCGAGGTGCCGGAGTCGTTCAATGGTCTCGATTCCGACGATGGCGGCTCGCGGCCGGTTGTTGACCACGACGACTCGTTCGTGTCCGTCGTTTGCGTCGTTGACCAGCTTGGATACCCCGAACCGGCTCGCGTCGGTGACGCTGATCAACTCGTTGGTGTCCAGCTTCATCGCACCGCCTCCCGTCATCGATGGACACTCTACTCAGAATTCTAGGCATTCAACCCCGCGAGGGCCATGCTGATCACTGAACCGCTCGATTGGGTGAGGGCTGCGCGCTCGACTCGACATGTTGTCGAATCTGTGTTCGAATCGGGTTATGCGTTGGGAAGAGCAGCGGGTTGGTGCTGGTCGGGCGGGGGAGTTGCCGCTCGGTCTGCCGGAGCCCGTGCGGCGTGGGAGCGGTCGGGCCGGGTTGAAGTTGCCCGAGCCCGTGCCGATCGAGGCCGGGACCGATGACGCGTTCGCGATCGAGATTCAGGCGAAGTCGATCATCAACCGGGTGCCGGGGGAGTCGCAGGTGCCGTTCCAGTGGACGGTGAACCCGTACCGCGGCTGTACGCACGCCTGCGTGTACTGCTTCGCGCGGCGGACTCACACGTACCTGGACCTGGATTCGGGGCGGGACTTCGACAGCAAGATCGTCGTGAAGGTCAACGCGCCCGCCTTGCTGCGCAAGGAGCTGGCGAGCGCGCGGTGGGCCGGTGATCACATCGCGATGGGCACCAACACCGATCCCTACCAGCGCGCGGAGGGGCGGTACCGGTTGATGCCGGAGATCATCGCCGCGCTGCGCGATCGGGCCAACCCGTTCTCGATCCTCACCAAGGGCACGCTGATCCTGCGCGACCTGGACCTGATCGCCGAGGCCGCGCAGCGGGCTCCGGTGTCGATCGCGGCGTCGATCGGATCGGTCGACGAGACGCTGTGGCGCGCCGTGGAACCCGGAACGCCGTCGCCGCTGCGGCGGCTCGACGTGGTGCGCAGCTTCGCCGACGCCGGGATCGGGGTCTCGGTCCTGATGGCACCGATCCTGCCCGGCCTCAGCGACTCCCCGGAGCAGATCGACGCCACCGTCGCCGCCATCGCCGGAGCGGGTGCGATCAGCCTCACCCCGATCGTCCTCCACCTGCGCTCAGGAGCCCGCGAGTGGTATCACCAGTGGCTCTCGGCCCGGCGCCCCGATCTGCTACCGCTCTACGAACGCCTCTACCGCAACGGCGCCTACACCCCGAAGTCCTACCAGCGCGAGGTTCTGCAGCGCGTGGACCAGGCCAAGGCCCGCCACGGACTGGCGCGACCATCGACGAACTTCCGCGCCCAGCAGGACGCCCCAGCCAACGCCGGGAGCGACGGGCAGCACCAGCTCGCGCTGCTGTGATCCGCCCGCGGTGGCCCCGCGAACGTCGACGTCACGCCGACTCGGCTCGGGTTTGAGGGGCGAGGTGCTGGTCACAGGTGGGGAGGTCGTGCGACCCCGGGGGCTCGGGTGGTTGGGTGGAACGGTCAAGAACCCTTGATCTCGCAGGAGTGACATGACCCCGCACGATCCGCCGACCGCGGACTGGCTCCGGAAGCATCGGGCCGAGCTTCGCCGGTTCGCGCTCAACGCCGTTCATCCCGAAGGGGGTTTCGCCTGGCTCGACGACACCGGCTCGCCGGAGCTCGACCACGACGTGGAGCTGTGGATCACGTGCCGCATGACGCACGTGTTCGCGCTCGGTGTGCTGGAAGGCGACGACTCCTGCGCCGCCGCGCTCGACCACGGTGTGGCCGCGCTGCGCGGGCGGTTGCGCGATGAGCGGTTCGGCGGCTGGTTCGCGGGCGTGAACCGGCGGGGACCGACGGTGGCCGACAAGGAGGCCTACGGGCACGCCTTCGTCGTGCTCGCCGCGACCAGCGCCGTCGCCGCCGGGCACCCGGACGGCGAAGCGCTCCTCGCCGACGCGCTCGCGGTTCACGACGAGCGCTTCTGGCGTCCCGCCGACGGCCTGGTCGTGGACAACTGGAACCGGGACTGGACCGGCCTCGACCCCTACCGCGGCGTCAACGCCAACATGCACACCGTCGAAGCGCTGCTGGCCTGCGGCGACGTCACCGGAGACCGCGCCAGGACCGAGCGCGCCGCCGGGATCGTCGAGCGCGTGGTGCACGGTTTCGCCGCCGGGAACGACTACCGGCTGCCCGAGCACTTCTCCACCGAGTGGGAGCCGCTGCTCGACTACAACCGCGACAAGCCCGCCGACAAGTTCCGGCCGTACGGCGTCACCATCGGCCACCTGCTGGAGTGGGCCCGGCTGGCGCTGAACGTGCGCACGGCGCTCGGCGAGAGCGCGCCGGAATGGCTGCTCGACGACGCGCGGGCGCTGTTCGACCTGGCCGTGCGGGAGGGCTGGGACGTCGACGGTGCCGAAGGATTCGTGTACACGACCGACTTCTCCGGGCGACCCGTCGTGCGCGACCGCCTGCACTGGGTGGTGACCGAGGCCATCGCCGCCGCCTGGGCGCTGCACTCCGCCACCGGAGACGCGGTCTACGAGCGGTGGTACGGCGAGTGGTGGGCGCACGCCCAGCGCCATTTCCTCGACGGAACCGGTTCGTGGCACCACGAGCTGGACGCGACCAACCAGCCCGCCAGCACTGTGTGGGAGGGCAAGCCCGACGTCTACCACGCCTACCAGGCGGCGCTGCTCCCCGAACTCGACTCCGCGGTCTCGTTCGCGGGAGCAGCGCGCCGCCTGAACGCGTAGCTCAGGACGCCGCGGTCAGGTCCGCCACGCCGGGGAGGACCAGCGTCGGGCCGTGGGCCTCCAGCTCGGTTCGGGTCTGGGCCCCGGTGAGGACGGCGACGACCTGACCTGCGTGGGCGGCGTGGCCGGCTTGGACGTCGAGCGCGGTGTCACCGGCGGTGAGGACCTGGGCGGGGTCGTCGACGCCCGTCAGCTCCATCGCCCGGTGGATCATGTGCGGGGCGGGGCGGCCCGCCTCGACCTCGTCGGCGCAGACGACCGCGTCCAGCTGCTCGCCGACCCGCCAGTCCACTTCGGACAGGATCGTGTCGGTGATGCGGCGATCGAAACCCGTGGTGAGGGCGACCCGGACGCCCGAGTCGCGCAGTGCGGCAAGGGCTTCCGGGACGCCGGGGAACGGCTTCGGCGGGGTGGCCGCGTAGACCTCGCTCAAGCGTGTCACGAAGCGGTCGTGCAGGAATTCCGTCGCGCCCGGATCACCGGTGAGCGCGGCCAGCGCCGCGCGCTTGTCCGCGCCCATCCAGTGGCGCAACTCCGCGTCCGATGCCGGGCTGCCGTGCTCGGCCACCACCTCGGCGAGGACGCGGTAGACCGCGCCGCCCTCGTCGATGGTGGTGCCCGCGATGTCGAGTGCGGCCAGGGCGATCACGATGTGCTCCCGAGAAGACGGCGGATGAGGGCGGACAACTGGTCCACGGCGACGATCAGCACCAGCACCACCAGGATGTGGGTGAGCATCTCGTCGAACTGGAACAGCTGGATCGCCTGGTTGATCAGGAACCCGATGCCGCCGGCGCCGACGAGGCCGAGCACCAGCGACGAGCGGACGTTGACGTCGAAGCGGTACAGCAGCAGCCCCACCAGCTGCGGCGTCACCACCGGCAGCAGCGCGTGCGCCGCCACCTGGATCCGGCCCGCACCCGCCGAGCGCAGCGCCTGCGCCGGGCCCGGATCGGCGTCCTCCAGAGTCTCCGCCCACAGCTTGCCCATCACGCCGACGTTGTGGAACACCAGCGCCAGCACGCCGGGGAACGGGCCCAGGCCGACCGCGGTGACGAAGATCAGCGCGAACACCACGTCCGGCACCGCGCGCAGGAACGACAGCACGCCCCGCGCCGCCTGGTAGATCCAGGCCGGGGCGGTGCCGCGGGTGGCCAGCAGCGCCAGCACCAGCGAACCCGGGATCGACAGGGTGGTGCCCAGCAATCCGATCCACAGCGTCACGACCGCGGCCGACGCGCTCTCGGCGAGCACCTCCCCGCTCAGGTCCGGCGGGATGGCCTCGGACAGGAACTCGCCCATGCCCGTGGCGCCCTCGGCCAGCGCGGACAGCGAGATCTCGGTGGCGCTCCAGGCCGCCACGTGGGCGGCGACCAGGAGCGCGGCCACGATCCAGCCCACGATCCTGAGCCGGGTGCGCGGCGGTTTCGGCGGTACGGCCAGGCGCACGGCGGTGGTCACGACGTCGTCTCCAGAAGGGCGTGCGGGTACAGGGAATCGACCGGCTGGTCGGGCGGGCCGTCGAGGACGACGGCACCGTCGCGCAGGCCGACGACGCGGTCGGCGTGGCGGCGGGCCAGGTCCGGCTGGTGCAGCACGGCCAGCACCGCCAGCCCCTCGGTGTGCGCGAGCTCGGCCAGCAGCTCCAGGACCTGCTCGGCCGCGGCCGGGTCCAGCGCGGACACCGGCTCGTCGGCCAGCACCACCGGAGCCCGCTGGCACAGCGCGCGGGCGATGGCGACCCGCTGCTGCTGGCCTCCCGACAACCCGTCGGCGCGGTCGTGCGCGCGGTCGGCCAGCCCCACCCGCTCCAGGCAGCCCATCGCCTCCTCCCGCACCTCGCGGGGGAACAGGGCGGGGGTGAGCGAGCGGTGCAGCGGGAGCCGTCCGAGCGCGCCGGTGCAGACGTTGTCCAGCGCGCTGCGGCGGCCCACCAGGTGGATCCGCTGGAACACCAGCGCGATGTCCAGCGGACCCCGGTGGCGACCGTCGATCGTCACCTCGCCGTCGGCGGGGACGAGCCCGGCGGTGGCGCGCAGCAGCGTGGACTTGCCGGAGCCGTTGGCGCCCAGCACCGCCAGCAGCTCGCCCGAGCCGACGCCGACGTCGACCTGGTGCAGCACCTCGCGGTGTCCGTAGTGGACGGTCAATCCGGTGGCGGTGAGCATCAGACGTCGCCTTCGGTCAGCTTGAGGGCGGTGGCCAGGTCGAACAGCGGCTGGTAGGTGCTGCGGTCCACCGGGACCAGCGGTCCGGGCGGCGAGACGTCCAGCAGCGCCCCGATCTCGCCGACCGTGGCGGGGTCCAGGTTCAGCAGCGCGTCCCGCACGGCCTGCTTGAAGGCGGGGTCCATGTCGCCGCGCACGGTGATCGGGTCGTTCGGGATCGGTGCGGAGGACCAGATCTGGCGGTGCTGGGCGGGATCGAAGGTGCCGCTGGCGGTGGCGCTGGCCAGCTGCTGCGAGTTGATCTCGGCGGCGTCCACGCGGCGGTTGGTCAGCGCCAGCAGCGCCTCCGGGTGCCCGCCGGCGTAGTCGATCTTCACGTCCTTCTCCGGGATTCCGGTGTCGGCCAGCGCCTTTCGGGGCAGGGCGTCACCGGAGGTGGAGCCCACCGAGCCGAGCGCGAGCGAGCGGCCGCGCAGCTGCTGCACCGAGGTGATGTCGGAGTCCTTCGGCACCCAGATCCCGGCCGTGTAGGTCGACAGCGCGCGGTCGGCGTTGGCGAAGGACGCCACCGCTTCAGCGTCGGCGCGCTGGCTGGCGAAGACGTAGCCCAGCGGCCCGAAGATCGCGATGTCGAGCTTGCCGTTCTGCATGGCCAGGACCTCGGCGGAGTACTCCTGGGTCACCTGGACCTCCACCGGGCACCGCAGCTTCTGCGACAGGGCGTCGCCGAGCTTCTGCGCGGCCGGGGTGAGGCGGGCGGGGTCTTCGAAAGGCTCGACGCCGAAGCGGATCTTGCCGTCGGGGCAGGTCGGGGACTCGGCGGCGGTGTCACCACCACCGCCGCAGGCGGTCAGGGCGAGGACGGATCCGGTGACGAGGGTCAGGGCGATGCTGCGCAAGGACATCGGGGAGCTCCGTTAGGAATCGAGGACGGCGGGTGCGAGGCCGAAAGCGGTGGTCATGCCGATCCCGGAGGTCACGGCGACGGCCGTGACGCCGGGGGAGATGCGGGCGCGGAGGAACTCGCCGTCGGCGGAGGCGTAGACGCCCTGCCAGCGGCGCACCACCGCGAGGTCGTCGCGCCCGAGCAGCGCGCGGGTCTCGGCGAGCAGCAGCTCGTCGAACTCCTCCGACGACCAGGGTTCGGGTGTGCGGGCGTAGGTGTGGGTGTCGCCGACGACGAGGTCGCCGCCGGGCAGCTGGGTGAGCATGTGGTTGACCGAGGCCGCCAGCAGCTCCGGCCGCTGCGCGCTCAAGCGGTCCCGCAGCGCGCGGGCGCCCTCGGTCCGGGCCATCGCCGGGTAGCGCAGCATCGACGTGCCGGTCAGCAGCGCCGGGTCCAGCCGCACGCCCGGCGCGCGCAGCTGCAGCATCTGCAGGACGCAGCGGCGCATCCCGGCCTTCTCGGCCTCTTCCGGCAGGATCCGGTCGAGGTCGTGGCCGGTGCACACCACCACGCGATCGCCGCGCAGCTCGCCGCGGCCGGTGCGCACGAGACCGTCCTCGACGCCGAGGACCGGGGTGGACCACAGGAAGCGAACCCCGGGCCGGGAGGCGAGCCACTCGGCGATCGCCCCGGCGGCGCGCCGCTGGTCGACGCGCAGATCGCGGGGGAGCAGCGCGCCTCCGCGCAGCCCGTCGGCGGAAACCGGTGCGGCCGACCGCGTTTCGTCCGGCGTGAGGAGCCGGACCTCGCGGTGCTCAGCGAGCTCTTCGAGCGCGGCGACCTCCTCGGCCGAGCGGGCGACCACGACCGTGCCGCACTCGGCGACGTCGAAACCCGCCCGCTCGCCCAGGTTCAGCCAGGTGTCCCGGGCCCGCTCGGCGAAGCGCAGCGCCTCGCCGGTCTGGGCGGTGATGCAGGCGTGGCCGAAGTTGCGGACCGACGCGCCGACCGCGCGCTCGTCGCGCTCGACGACCGTCACCGACATGCCCCGCTCCACCGCCGCGACGGCGTGCGCGAGGCCGACGATCCCGGCGCCGACCACGATCAGGTCGCTGGAACTGCTCGAATCGCTCACACCGCACACGCTCGCAGTGGCCGATCACGCTGGTCAATGACTTGTATCTACAAGTCATCTGCTGTTCAACCTGGCATTTCCGATCGGACATGTGCCCCGAAGCCGATCTTGTATAGTCCAGTCCCGTGACGACTCCACTGCACCGCGTGCTGGCGGGCGAACTGCGGCAGCGCATCCGGTCCGGGGAGCTCGCGGTGGGCGAGTCCCTGCCCTCGGAATCCCAGCTGTGCCACGAGTTCTCGGTCTCGCGCGGCCCCATCCGCCAAGCCCTGGCCGCGCTGCGCGACGAGGGCCTGATCAGCGGCGGTCAGGGCAAGCGGCCGGTGGTCCTCGACGCCGTGCCGAGCCAGCCGTTCGAGTCGTTCCTGTCGTTCACCCGCCGCGCCGAGATCACCGGCCACGAACCCGGCCAGCAGCTGCAGGAGATCGCGCTGCGCAGGCCCGACCCGGCCATCGCCGCCGCGCTGCAGCTCGAACCCGACGCGCTCGCGGTGCAGCTGCTGCGGCTGCGGTTGCTGGACGGCCGGCCCGCGATGCTGGAGCGGATGACCTACCGCGAGCAGATCGGCCGCTCGCTGCTCGACGCCGACCTCAACGCCGGGTCGATCTACGCCCACCTCACCGAGCGGGGCGTGGACCTGCACGCCGCCCGGCACACCTTCGACGCCGTCGCCGCCAACGCCACCGACGCCCGGCTGCTGGAGGTCGGCGAGGGCGCCCCGCTGCTCCGGGAGCGCCGCATCACCACCGATTCCACGGGCACGCCGCTGGAGTGCTCCGAGGACCGCTACCGCCCCGACGTGGCCTCGGTGACGGTCACCAACACCCGCAGCAAGCGCACGGACGTCTCCCGCTCCGGCCCCGCCTGGACCGGCACCTCGGACTTCTGACCACTCCCGTTGTCGGGGACCCGATTACGGGAGCAATCCGTCACCTGAGAACGGGAGCGGTCGGGGTCGGACGGCCTGGCGCGGGGCTTCGCCGCGGTGGGCTGCGGTGATGGCGATGTCGAGGTCGTCCAGGGAGTGGGATCCGGCGACGAGGTCGGCGAACGGGTGCCGGTCGTGGTGGGTGGTGATGAACTCGACCGCCGTCCGCAGGTCGTCGGGGTGGTAGTTGTGGACGCCGACGACGCGGTGGAGGCCGCGCACCAGGCGTTCCGGGTCGAGGTTCACCGCGGGGCCGGGGGAGACCGAGCCGGCGAGGACTGCGGTGCCGCCGACGGCCAGGTAGTCCAGGCAGGTCTGCACGGCCTCGGAGGATCCGGAGAGCTCCAGCGCCACGTCCACCTCGCCGATCGGTGAGCCCACCGGCTGCGCCCCGGCCGCGCCGAAGCGCAGGGCCTGGTCGCGGCGGTGCTCGTGCGGGTCGACGGCGATCACCTCCGCGCCGGAGGCGGCCAGCATCGCCACGGCCGTCAGGCCGAGCATCCCGGCGCCGTTGACCAGGGCGCGCATGCCTTCGCGGATCGGCCCGGCCGCGCCGACCGCGGCCGCCACGGTCGCCGTCGCGCAGGACACCGGAGCGGCGACCTCAGCGGGCAACGACTCGTCGACCACCGCGATCGCGGTCCCGGGCCAGAGCACGCAGTGCGTCGCGAACCCGCCCCGCAGCGGCCTGGTCTCGTCCCAGGCTTCGTGCCCGTACTTGCGCAGGTGCAGGCACTTCTGCGGCATCCCGGCCCGGCACCGCGCGCACCGCAGGCAGGACGCCGCCACCGACCACACCACCCGCGACCCGGGCACCACCGGCGCCCCGTCCAGGCAGCGCGGCGCCTCGGGTCCGACCGCGATCACGCGCCCGACCTGCTCGTGCCCCAGCACGCCGGGGCAGGGACCCGGCCGACTGCCGCTCACGGTGTGCAGATCGCTACCGCACACGGTCGCCAGCTCGACCTCCACCAACACCTCACCCGGCTCCAACACCCCGGGCAACGCCACCTCCACAACCCGAAGCGGCTCCCCAACACCATCCCACCGCGCAACACGAGCAGCTCCCATGTCACGCACACTGCCAGCACCAACGTCATCTTGTATAGACAGGTTGACGACTGTTCACACGCCGTCCACGTCCGGTGCTGCTCCACGGAATCCGCATCTCGCGAAACCGCGACCGCAGGTGAGGAGCGGTCGTTACCATCGCCGGGGCAGTCGGGTGCGTGGCCGAGATCGTCGAAGCTCGCCGCCACGACCTCGGTCCTCGACCTTGATGGGATTTGAGATGGGCCTCTTCGATTGGTTCACCGGAACCAAGCGGCCCGCGAGCGGAACGGTGCCGCGGTCGGCTCAGGAGGTGCGCGCAGCGCTTCTCGGTGTCAACGGCCCCGACAAGCCGTTCACCGCGCGCGATGGTCGGGCAGAGGGCGTTGATCTCGTCGCGGAGTGGAAGATCGCCGATGTTCGCTGGTACGGCTACTTCGGCAACGTGACCACGGTCAACAGGACGCTGATGCGCATCGACGAGTCGAAGCGCGAAGTCCGCTCGGTGGACGAGGAGTGGTCGGTCACCTGGATCGGAGGAACGCCGCGCCTCCAACTCGCGGGCAGCCACACGCGGGGACAGATCAACAAGAAGTCCTACAGCGCGACCTTCACCCGTGACGAGGCGGGCAACCTGGTCAAGGAGCGGCAGCAGTCGTTCTCGTCGGCCGAGTTGAAGCCGCCCCTGCAGCATGCCGTCACCAGCGCGGGCTGGACTTGGCGAGGCGTTGTCGCAGGGAAGCTGTAGACGCACCTGTCGGTCGTGGGAACTCTGGAAGCAGGACGGAACGTGGCCCCTGGATTCGATGTGGACCCCGCGGCGCTGAACGCCGCCGGAGGGAAGATCTCGGAGTCGGTGTCCGGGATGCAGGGGCTGCGCTTGGCGAGCCTCGTCGCCCCCGCTGCGGATTTCGGTCACGACGGTGTGCACCGAGCCCTGGTCGACTTCTGCACGGGAGCGGAGCTCGCAGCGCAAGCGCTGGCGCGGGCGTCGGAAACGGCCAGCACCGCGTTGCGCGACACCGCCAAGTCGTACGTCGACCGGGACCTGGAAGCGGGCGACACCGTGCGCGAGGCGGTTGGCGACGCAGCGGGTGAAGGTCGATGACCGCTGAGCTCGGCGAGACCTCCGATGCGAAGGCCCTGATCCCCGGTGACCCGAGCTCCGTGGAGGGCACGGTTGCGAAGTTGCGCGCGCAGAGCGAGAGGTTCGGAGCTGTGGGCTCCGAACTCAAGCGCGTGGACGTCGTTGGCTGGACCGGTCAGGCGAGTGCTGCCTTCATGGACGCCTTCTCGCAGGAACCGCCGAAATGGCTGAAGGTGTGCGACCTGCTGGACTCGTCGGCTGACGCCCTCGTCGAGCACGCGTCGACGCTGCGATGGGCTCAAGACCAAGCAGCCGAGGCCATCGCGCTGTGGGAAGAGGGAGAAGCGGCCACCGCGAAGGCCGTGACGGACTACAACGCGGCTGTCTCGCGTGCCAACTCCCAGAATCAGGCCAACGCCGCTGCGGGGAGCGCAGCGACGGTGACCGTCGCTCCGTTCGCGGATCCCGGCGAACGCGCGCGAGAGGAAGCACGCGAGCTGCTCCAACGTGCGCGCCGGCAACTCGAGGAAGTCGGTCGTCGGATCGCCGAGAGGGTCGATGGGCAGAACTCCCGGGACAAGGGCCTGCTCGATGAGCTGGTCGACACCGTCACCCGTGGCTGGCAGGCGTCCGGGAAGGCCGAGGCGAGCGGTCTGGGGGCCGGAGTTGAGGCGAAGGGGCCGGCGGACGGCAAGCTCGGTGAGCTCAAGGCGTTCGCGCAGCTGGGGAAGGCGAGCGCTGACGGAACGACGGGCAACGAGTTCTTCAGGCTGTCGGGGAAAGCCGAGGCCAGCGCGGAGGCCGCTGCCACTGCGGCAGCCTCGATCACCGATCAGGGTTTGAAGGGGCGAGCCGAAGCGGTAATCGGTGCCAAGGCGTCGGCGGAAGGGCGAGCGGATCTCGGCCCGCTGGGTGTCTACCGGAAGGTGGAGGGTTTCGCGGGCGCGCAGGCCGGGACCCAGGTCACCGCTGGACCGAAGGGGTTGAGCGCGACAGCCGATGCTTTCGCTGGAGCGAAGGGCACCATCAAGAGCGGTGGCGATGTCGGTGGAATCGGGGTCAACGCTGTTGCCGAGGGATGGGCGGGTGTCGGAGCGGAAGCGGGAGTCACGCTCGGGGAGGGCGAGGACGGCAAGTGGCACGTCGGTGCCAATGCCGGTGCCGCGATCGGGCTCGGTGGGCACGTCGGATTCGAGTTCACCGTGGACCCCGCGAAGGTGAGCAAGACGGTCGGAGACGCTGCTGAGATCGTCGGGAAGGCCGGAGACACGTTCGGGAGCGCAGCCGGCGACGCTCAGCGCACCATCTCCGGATGGCTGGACTGAGCAACACGCGCGCTGCTTCCCGCAGCAGGCAGGAAGGTGTGTGACCAGTGGCAACGTCCTTGCCGATCCCGATCGAGTTTCAGCTGCCCGAAGGGTGGCGCGCGGTCTCACCCGACACGGTCGGAGCACCGGGAGCTGCGTTCGTGGCCGTTCATCCGGCGACGCATCGCAGCGGCTTCACCACCAACATCACGATCGACGGCGACGTGCACACGGATGCGGTGTCGTTGACCGAACTCGCCGACGGATCGATCGATCGGCTTCGCGATTCGGCGAGATCGGTGTCGATGTCCCAGCGCACGGAGTTCGGCTCGGAGGAGGTTCCGGGGCTGACCCAGGTGCTGCGGGTCGTCACCGAGGTCGCCGGAACGGCGACCGAGCTGGTTCAGTGCCAGGTCTACCTCGCGATGTCCGACATCGAGGACCGGCACGCGCGGGCCATCATCCGGCTGGTGCTGACCGCTGCCGAGGAGGACTTCAGCGCGGTCACACCTGACTTCCAGCGATTCGTCGCCTCGGTGCAACCCGAGAGCTCGGAGTAGGACACCAGCGCGCGGACGAAGTCGGAGGCCGAGCCCGGTGTGCGGGGCTCGGCCTCGTGGCGATTTCCGGAAGCGGTCAGCGCTTTCCGGGTGAAGCAGTTGTCTGCGCGGAATTCCCTGGTGTTGTAAAGCACGTACGCGTTGGAAAGCGTGTGCCGGGCATTGTCCCTCGAATGCGAAGAGGTGTTGATCCGGGGATTCGGCGCTTTCTTGAATTGTTCGCGTTTCCGTTACGCGGAGTGCAGGAGGGTGGGTGACATGACGTCACCGGGCCGGATTAATCGGTCCCGGGCTGCTCCGCCGCCTGCTGCTCCTCGGGCTTCCAGCGGACGCCGAAGACTCCCATGCCGAAGTCCAGCGCCACCGCGTGCGCCCGCCCGAAGCGGTCCACCTGCAGCTGCTTGGGCTGCTCGGCCTCCTGCATCGAGGAGTCGCCGACGTAGCTCTCGCAGCCCGCGGGCGGGTGTGCCGGATCGAACTGCAGCTCCACGACGTACTGCCGCACCGGCAGCCGGAACAGCCGGCAGAAGCTGTGCTCGACCTCGTTCGGACCGGTCGGCGGGTCGATGATCTCGTACTCCAGCAGCAGCGTCTCGCCGCGCGCCAGGGCGTGGTCGAACAGCAGCTCGGCGACCACCAGGTCGCGGGCGTGGTCGGTGAGCACCTGGCCCAGCCGGCACGACCGGATCGGGCGGATGATCGGCGGCGTGGCCACCGACGACGCGCCGTCGAACATGATCACCCAGCGGTCCGCGTTGTTGGTCTCGGCGCGAACCAGCTTGCGGGTGCGGATCTTTCGCAGGTCACCGCGCTGGTCGACGTGCACCACGTCGTGGTGCGACAGGCGGGTGAGCTTGCTGTCGTGGTTGGTGTCGATCTTGGTGAGCAGCTCGGCGGCCGACTCGTGCTCCGACCACAGGGCGCTCAGCGGCGGTGCCTCGGTCGAGGCCTGGCGGGTGCGGCCGCGCGGGCGCGGCGGTCCGAGCAGCGCGGACAGGGAGCTCTCCGGAACGCCGAGGACCTGCTCCAGCTGGGCCAGCGCCAGCAGCGAGTCGGGGCGCTCGGGACGGCGCCTGCCGGACTGCCAGTAGCTCAGCGCCGTGATGCTGACCGGGGTTCCTCTGGCGCGCAGGCGGTGCTGGATGCGCTCCAGGCTCAGGCGGCTGGATCGGATGGCGGTGCGCAGAGCGGCTTCGAACGGACCTGTGCGGAGCAGCTCCGCCAGCTCGGCCGAGATCGCTCCGGCCTGCTGCGTCGGTTGCGGCTTCGGGGCCGGGGTCGGGTGAGCCTGCTGCTGGGTCGGGTGGGCCTGCTGGGCGCCCTGCATACCGCGAACGGCCGGTCGGGGGGCGGTCGGGCGGGCCTCGGTTTTCGGGCCGGTCATCGTTACTCCTCGTGTCCGGCGAATTCCGAACTTACGCTAATCAGTGGGTCACTGTTGCGCAACGACCGAGTTCCGGTAGGCGTCTCCCACTAAAGGAGGAGCCCACCTCGGGCGATGCCTGTGTTTTGTTGTTCCTTCTCTCTCCACACGTATGCACCGCCCCACATTGTTCACTCCGCCGCCATCCGGGTCCGCGAAACCGCGAAATCATCGGGATCGGAAAAATGGTTGGACCAGCCTGTCACGCTGGACGTGCCAGGTCCAGACCTCGCGTCGCGGGCTCACATCGCGGGACGCCGCCGCAGCCCTGCTCGCGATCGCCCAGCGCAGGTTGGCTAGCCTGGAACCTTGCGTCCCGCCTGCTCAAGACCGCGGGAAGCCCCACCAACGCAGTCGAACGCTGGTACAGCGGAAGAAGGAGCCTGAGTACCCGTGATGCGCACGCACGAGGCCGGATCGCTCCGCGCCGGTCATGCCGGGCAGACCGTCACCCTCGCCGGGTGGGTGGCGCGCCGTCGCGATCACGGCGGGGTCATCTTCATCGATCTCCGCGACGCTTCCGGCGTCTCGCAGGTCGTCTTCCGCGAGGGCGAGATGGCCGAGCGCGCCCACCGGCTGCGCGCCGAGTTCTGCATCAAGATCACCGGTGAGGTCGTGGTCCGCCCGGAGGGCAACGAGAACCCGGAGATCCCGACCGGCGCCATCGAGATCACCACCACCGACCTGGAGGTGCTCAGCGAGTCGGCCCCGTTGCCGTTCCCGCTCGACGAGCACCTGGAGGTCGGCGAGGAGATCCGCCTCAAGCACCGCTACCTGGACCTGCGCCGCGCCGAGCCCGCGCGGATCATGCGGATGCGCAGCGACATCAACCGCATCGCGCGCGAGACGCTGCACGGCCGCGAGTTCGTCGAGATCGAGACGCCGACGATGACGCGCTCCACCCCGGAGGGCGCCCGCGACTTCCTCATCCCGGCCCGCCTGCAGCCGGGCAGCTGGTACGCGCTGCCGCAGTCGCCGCAGCTGTTCAAGCAGTTGCTCATGGTCGGCGGCATGGAGCGCTACTTCCAGATCGCCCGCTGCTACCGCGACGAGGACTTCCGCGCCGACCGGCAGCCGGAGTTCACCCAGCTCGACATCGAGATGAGCTTCGTCGAGCAGGACGACGTGATCGAGCTCGGCGAGGAGATCCTGGCCGGCCTGTGGAAGCTGGTCGACCACGAGATTCCGCGCCCGATCCCGCGGATGACCTACGCCGAGGCGATGGCCCGCTACGGCACCGACAAGCCCGACCTGCGCTTCGGTCTCGAGCTCACCGAGATGACCGAGTACTTCAAGGACACGCCGTTCCGCGTGTTCCAGGCGCCCTACGTGGGCGCCGTGGTCATGCCGGGCGGCGCCGACCAGCCGCGCCGCCAGCTCGACGCCTGGCAGGAGTGGGCCAAGCAGCGCGGCGCCAAGGGCCTGGCCTACGTGCTCATCGGCGAGAACGGCGAGCTTTCCGGCCCGGTCGCCAAGAACCTGTCGGACTCCGAGCGCGAGGGCCTGGCCAAGGCCGTCGGCGCCAACCCCGGTGACTGCGTGTTCTTCGGCGCGGGTGCGCGCGCGGGCGCGCGGGCGCTGCTGGGCGCGGCCCGGCTGGAGATCGGTGAGCGCTGCGGCCTCATCGACCACGACGCCTGGTCGTTCGTGTGGGTCGTCGACGCCCCGATGTTCGAGCCCGTCGAGGACATGGAGGCCGGTGACGTCGCCGTCGGCAGCGGCAGGTGGACCGCGGTGCACCACCCCTTCACCTCGCCCAACGCCGACTGGGTCGACAACTTCGAGAAGGACCCGGAGAACGCGCTGGCCTGGGCCTACGACATCGTCTGCAACGGCAACGAGATCGGCGGCGGTTCCATCCGTATCCACCGGCCGGACCTGCAGGAGCGGGTGTTCGAGCTGCTGGGCATCACCGACGAGCAGGCGCAGGAGAAGTTCGGCTTCCTGCTGGAGGCGTTCAAGTACGGCGCCCCGCCGCACGGCGGCATCGCCTTCGGCTGGGACCGGATCTGCATGCTGCTGGCCGGGGCGGATTCGCTGCGCGACGTCATCGCGTTCCCGAAGAGCGGCGGCGGGTTCGACCCGCTGACCGCCGCGCCGGCGCCGATCACCGCCGCCCAGCGCAAGGAGGCCGGCATCGACGCGAAGCCGAAGCAAGCCGCCGACAAGGGCGCAGGCGACAAGGGCGCCGAGGGGAATGAGCAGCAGGGCTAGGGGATTGGTCCCTTCGAGTGGCCGCCCGGTCCGACGCGTCATCCACGCGCCGGGCCGGGCTCACTCATGTGCGGGGGCGACGCGTTTCGGCATCGGAGTTTGATCGGCGTGCAACGTCGCCGAAGCCCGCGTCCGTCAAGGTCTACGGGGCCGTGTGCGTGCAGCGTTCCGGGGTGAACACGCAGCGCACACAGCGGCTGCTCGGTCGGGGGTCACTTGACCGGTCATGGCCCTGGGAATTCAGGTTGTGGGGGTAGTGTCAGGAGACGATGAGCGTGGAGATCACCACCGGCCCCCCGGAGGTCCGGGTCCCGGCCAGCACCGAGGCGACCGACACGGTCGCGACCGCAGAAGCGGTGCTGAGCAAGAGGACCGGAGCTCCGGTGCGGCTTGCCGACGCGGAGGACCTGGGCGGTAGCGACCGCTCGGTCGTGCTGCGGGTGCGGATCGCCGAATCGCCGTTCGAACTGCCGCGCACCGTGGTCGTGAAGCACTACGGAGAGTGCCCGCCGGAGGCGCGGTCCGACCCGTTCGCGCACGAGGCCGCCAGCTGCCAGCTGACCACGGCGCTGCCGCCGGAGGCGCGCGTCAGCCCCGAGCTCATCGCGCACGACGTCAACGAGCGGTTGCTCGTGCTCGAAGACCTCGGCCGCGGCTCGACCCTCGCCGACGTGCTCTTCGCCGAGGACCCGCGCGCGGCCGAGCGCGCTCTGCTCGCGTGGGCTCGGGCGCTCGGGCGCCTGCACAGCACCACCGCGGGCTGCGCGGCCGATTTCGACGCGCTGATGCGACGCCTGGGCGCCAAGTCGTGGACCGACCCGGTTTCCGACGACATCGTCGCCTCGGTGGGCGAGCTGCCGGAGCTGCTCAGCCAGATCCTGGGCGTCGACACGCCCCCCGCGCTGGTCGAGCGGCTCACCGGCGCGACCGAGCAGCTGGGTTCCAGCCGCTACCAGTCGTTCAGTCCGTCCGACATCTGCCCGGAGAACAGCCTGGTCACCGGCTCCAGCGGGGTGCGGTTCCTGGACTTCGAGTGGGGCTGCGTGCGCGACGTCGCGATGGACGCGGCCTACCTGCAGTACCCGTTCCCGTCCTCGTGGTGCTCCTACGCGTTACCCGACAACCTGGCGCAGAGCATGCTCGCGACCTGGCGCTCGGAGATCGCCGAGGTGTGGCCGGAGCTGGACTCAGACGAGGTGCTGCTGCCCAGGCTGTTCAACGCCCAGCTGCTGTGGGTGTGGGTCTCGACGTGGTGGTTCCTGCCGCGCACCGGTGAGACCGACCGGCCCATCGACCTGCACCAGCCCTCGCCGCGCCGCAGCACGGCGCTGGTGGACCGCTGGCGGCACCTGCGCTCGGACGCCCAGGACGCGGGGCTCGACGACGTCGCCGAGTTCGCCGACACCGTGATCGACGCGCTGGTGGAGCGCTTCGGGGCGGGTGCGCTGCACCTGCAGCCCTACCCGGCGTTCCGCACCGAGTGAGGACCTCGGACACCTTCGAGATCGAGCGCGCGGCGGTGGCCACCTGGCCCGCCACGACCGTCGAACGCCGCGACGGTTGGCTGCTGCGGCACTGCCCGCTGCTGCCCCGCCGCCGCTCGAACTCGGCGCTGCCGCTGGACCCGCTCGCCGATCCCGAGGTCGTGGAGCGCTTCTACGCCGAGCGCTCCGGTCCGGCGATCGTGCAGGTCAGCCCGCTGGACGAGCGCTCGGACCTGGATGCGCTGCTGGCCGGTCGCGGGTATCGGGCCGAAGCCCCGACGATGATCATGCGCACCGAGCGCGAGGCGCTGCTGCGGGCGTGCCCGCCGCCGTCGTTCGGGGTGCGGCTGGACGACTCGCCTGCGCCGCGGTGGCTGTCGGCGGTCGCCGACGTCGGGGGCCGGCCCGAGCCGAGCCTGGACCGGGTTCCGGCGCCCGTCGCGTTCGCCACCGCCGTGCACGACGGGGTCGCGGTGGGAGTGGGCATGTTCGCCGTCGCCGACGGCTGGTGCGGCGTCTACGGGATGCGCACCGACTCGCGCTGGCGGCGACGCGGAGTCGCGGGCGCGCTGCTGCGCGCGGGTGCCGAGTGGGCGTCGGCCGAGCGGGTGTTCCTCCAGGTTGAAACCGACAATTCGGTCGCGCGGAGTCGCTATGAATCGCTCGGATTCATACGTGCGCATGCATATCATTATCGTGTTCGGTAGATTTCACGTTTCTCAGGTGTTGCTCAGGTGAATAGTCGGTGGCCGTGGACTGTCGCCCGATGCGGTTATGCAGCTCACATTCCGCTGCGCACCGTGAGGATCGCAGTTGCGCAGCGCAGTGATCGGGGGGTTCGCCACCCGGCGACCGGGTGATTCGGGGGAGTGAAGGTCGCGGATTAAGGAATTCTCATTTGTTTCACGTGGGATTCCTCCGATCTGTGACTTGCGCGCGGATGAGGGTCTTCCGATATCGTTGTGATCGAGCGCTTTCGCTCCTTCACCCCGCACCCGTCGGCGTCGCCGGAAGGGGATCCGCTGAGTCGTTTCAACCCAGGAGGCTATCGGTGCGCGGCAGGCTGTGGCTGATCACGAGGGCAGGTCTCTTCCTGCTCTTCGCGGTCGCGCTCGCCGCCCTCGGCCCCACCGACGCCGCCCTGGCGGGGCAGGTCCCCAGTTCCACGACCAGCGAGCACAAGCCCGATCCCAAGGAGCAGCGGGACACCGAGAAGCTCCGCGAGCGACTGCCCGGACTGGCCGCGCACCGGCGCACCCTGGTCCGGCACGAGCACGACCGCGACCCGCTCCACGGGGAGTCGCGGTGGACGGCGGCGGATTTCGCGATCCTCGTGCGCTCCGTTTCCTTCCCGGATATTGGGACCGATACGTACCACGCGCGCAGCAGGCTCAAACATTCTCCCGCCGCACTGCAGGTCATGCGGCACTGATCGGCTCGGACTTCGCCTTTTCCGAGCCGATTCGACCCGGAGATTCCGAAATGAGCTTCGAGAACTTCGTGCGTCACGCACGTCGTCACCCTTCCCTGCTTTCTGAGGACCAGCGCAAGCAGCTGGCCGCCGGACAGAAGCCCTCCGCTCTGTTCATCGGATGTTCAGATTCCCGCGTGATCCCGTCCCACATCACCGGGGCTGAGCCAGGAACCTTGTTCGAACTGCGAACCGCCGGAAACGTCGTGCCGAAGTACGCGCCCGACTCCGGCTCCAGCGAAATGGGCACCATCGAGTACGCGGTGCTCCAACTGGGGATTCCCGACATCATCGTCTGCAGCCACTCGCACTGCGGCGCCGTGACCGCGATGACCATCGCGGGCAGGGGGCTCGACGAGCTGCCCGCGCTGTGCACCTGGCTGGGCACCGACAGCCTGGTCGAAGCCACTCCCGAGGACGCCGCCGTCCGCACCGAGAGCAAGCGCCACCTGCGCGCCCAGCTCGACACGCTGCGCGAGTACCCGTTCATCCGGGACCGCGTCGAGACCGGCCAGCTGCGACTGCACGGCTGGTTCTACGAGATCGACACCGGTCTCGTCTACGTCGCTCCGGAGTCCTCGGACGAGGACTTCCTCCCGCTCTAAGCCCGCGCCAGCGGAAACCGACGCCGGGCACCCACCGCGCAGGGTGCCCGGCGCGGTACCCGCTACCCGTTTTTCGCCCTGGAGGGCATCGTGACCACGCAAGTTGAGGACAAGTCGCAACAACAGACCGGGCGAAAGCCCAACGCGCCCAACACCCTGGGCGCCGACATCGCCGCCTCGCTGGTGGTGTTCCTGGTGGCCGTCCCGCTGTGCGTCGGCGTCGCCGCCGCGTCCGGCGTGCCGGTCGAGCTCGGCATCGTCACCGGCATCGTCGGCGGTCTGGTCGTCGGCCTGCTGCCGGGCAGCAGCCTGCAGGTCTCCGGCCCGGCGGCCGGTCTGACCGTGCTGGTGGCCTCGGCCGTCAGCCAGCACGGGCTGGCGATGCTCGGCGTCATCGTGCTCGGCGCCGGAGTCGTGCAGATCCTGCTCGGCGTGAGCCGGCTGGGCACCTGGTTCCGCGCCATCTCACCGTCGGTCGTGCAGGGCATGCTCGCCGGTATCGGCCTGGTGCTGATCCTCGGCCAGGTCTACCCGGTCGGCGGGCTCGAACAGCCCGACACCACCCCGGAGAAGTTCGGCGGCCTCGGTGAGCTGGCCGTCGCCACCGTGACCACGCCGCAGGGCCTGTCCGGGCTCGGCCTGGCCGTGGCCGCGCTGCTGATCATGACCGCCTGGAAGAAGTTCGCGCCGTCCTCGGTGAGCCTGGTTCCCGGTGCGCTCATCGCCGTCGTCATCACCAGCGCCGCCGCCGCGCTGATGGCGCTGCCGGTGAAGACCGTCGAGGTCGGTTCGCTGCTGTCGTCGCTGAACCCGCCCGCGCTGACCGACTTCGGCGCGGTCAACCTCGCCGTGCTCGGCTCGATCCTGACGTTCGCGCTGATCGCCTCCGCGGAGAGCCTGTTCAGCGCCGCCGCGGTCGACCGCATGCACGACGGCCCGAAGACGCAGTACAACAAGGAGCTCGTCGCCCAGGGCGCGGGCAACGCGGTCTGCGGTGTGTTCGGCGCGCTGCCGATGACCGCCGTCATCGTCCGCAGCTCCGCCAACGTGCAGGCGGGTGCGAAGACGAAGCTGTCCCGCGTGCTGCACGGCGTCTGGCTGCTGCTGTTCGTGGTGGCGCTGCCCGGTCTGCTGGCGTTCATCCCGACCGCCGTGCTGGCCGCGCTGCTGATCCAGGCCGGGTGGAAGCTGCTGGAGATCAACGCCGTCGTCAAGCTGGTGCGCGAGCACCGGTCCGAGGCGTTCGTGCTGGTCCTGACCGCGGTGACGATCGTGGCCACCGACCTGCTCATCGGCACCCTGACGGGTCTGGCCGTGGCCGTGGTCAAGACGGCGATCGAGGTCTCCCGGATGTCGGTGAAGTCCGAGGACGCCGATGATCACGTCCGCGTGCAGCTCGGCGGCAACGCGACCTTCCTGCGCCTGCCGCGGCTGCTGGACCAGCTGGAGAAGCTGCCCACCGGCAAGCACGTGCACCTCGACCTGAGCACGGTCCGCCACCTCGACCGCGCCTGCCACCAGGCCGTCGAGAACTGGGTCGCCGAGCACCGCCGCAACAACGGCAGCGTCGAGGTCGCCATGCCCGCCAAGACCGGCTGACCCGCTCACCGGGGGTTGAACGATTTCCGTTGAAGTCGGATCCCCGATTTCAACGGAAATCAGGTCCCCGACTTCCGTTGAGATCGCGTTCCCCGCACCCGTCCCCTCGCGTTGGGGGCGGGTGCGGTGCGGTTCGCGGGGGAGTCGGTGCTGGCAGGTAGCGTTTCGGGTGTGAGCGAGGGGTTGTTCGACGACGGGCTTTTCGGGGCCGAGGTCGAGGAGAAGGCCGGGGAGAAGCTGGCCGAGAACGCGCCGCTGGCGGTGCGGATGCGGCCCCGGAGCCTCGACGAGGTCGTCGGGCAGCAGCACCTGCTGGTCGCCGGGGCGCCGCTGCGGCGGTTGGTCGAGGGAGCGGCGCCGGCGTCGGTGCTGCTCTACGGGCCTCCCGGGACCGGGAAGACGACGCTGGCCAACCTCGTGTCGAAGGCGACCGGGCGCCGGTTCGCGGCGCTGTCGGCGCTGTCGTCCGGGGTGAAGGAGGTCCGCGCGGTCATCGAGGAGGCCAAGCGCCGCCTCGGCCGGTCCGGCGAGGCCACGGTGCTGTTCATCGACGAGGTGCACCGCTTCTCCAAGACCCAGCAGGACGCGCTGCTCGGAGCGGTCGAGGACCGGACCGTGCTGCTGGTGGCCGCGACCACCGAGAACCCGTACTTCTCCGTGGTGGCGCCGCTGCTGTCGCGGTCGCTGGTGCTGCAGCTGCGCAGCCTGGACGACGACGACATCCGCTCGCTGCTGCGCCGCGCGGTGAGCGAGGAGCGCGGTCTGGGCGGCGAGATCGGCATGTCCGAGGACGCCGAGAACCACCTGGTCGCGCTGGCCGAGGGCGACGCCCGCCGCGCGCTGACCGCGCTGGAGGCCGCGGCCGAGTCGGCGATGTCCAACGGCGCCGACGAGATCGACCTGGCCACCGTCGAGTCGACGGTGGACCGCGCTGCGGTCCTCTACGACCGGGGCGGTGATCAGCACTACGACGTCACCAGCGCCTTCATCAAGTCGATCCGGGGCTCCGACGTCGACGCCGCGCTGCACTACCTGGCCCGGATGGTCGAGGCGGGCGAGGATCCCCGCTTCATCGCCCGACGCCTGGTCGTGCACGCCAGCGAGGACATCGGCATGGCGGACCCGACGGCCCTGCAAACGGCGGTGGCCGCGGCCCAGGCGGTCCAGCTGATCGGCATGCCGGAAGGCCGACTGGCCCTGACCCAGGCCACCATCCACCTGGCCACGGCCCCGAAGTCCAACGCCGTGATAGCGGCCATCAACGAAGCGATGAGCGACGTCCGGGCGGGCAAGGGCGGCCCGGTCCCACCCCACCTCAGGGACGGTCACTACGCGGGCGCGGAGAAGCTCGGCAACGCCAAGGGCTACCGCTACCCGCACGACAAGCCGGAGGGTGTCCTGGCCCAGCAGTACCCCCCGGAGTCCCTGGTGGGCCGCGACTACTACAACCCGACTCCGCGAGGCGCGGAACGCGCCCTCCACGAACGCGTGCCGAAGCTCCGCACGATCATCCGCGACGGGGATCAGTGATCTCTCGTCCCCGGGGACCGCTCGGTTCCCGGGGGTGGGGAAGTTTTCATGAAAACTTCCCCACACCCGGAGACGTGACGTGGGGACCGGTGGTGGGATGACCTGGGGCTTCGCGTTGGGAGGGTGCGAAGTTCTCATGAAAACCTCCCCGTCCTCCAGGACGTGAGGTCGGGGATGGGGAACGTGGTTCGGGGGAGGTCTTCATGAGAACCTCCCCCGCCGAGCGAGGGAGGTCGACGTGAGCGAGGTCGTGGTGACCCGGACGATCCCGGAGGCGGCGGTGGCCGTGCTGCGGGAGGTCGCCGAGGTGCGGGTGTGCGATCAGGATCGCCCGCTGACCCCCGACGAGCTCCACGCGGCGGTTCGAGGAGCGGACGGCGTGGTCGCGATGCTGCACGACCGGATCGACGCCGAGCTCGTCGACGCCGCTGGTGAGAACCTCAAGGTCGTGGCCAACGTGGCCGTCGGCTACGACAACGTCGACGTCCCGGCGGTCACCGGGCGCGGCGTCGCGGTCACCAACACGCCCGGGGTGCTCACCGACGCCACCGCCGACCTGGCCTTCGGGCTGCTGCTGTCGGTCACCCGTCGGCTCGGCGAGGGCGAGCGGTTGCTGCGCTCGCGCACGCCCTGGAACTTCCACCTCGGCTTCATGCTCGGCACCGGGCTGCAGGGCAAGACGCTGGGCGTCGTCGGTCTCGGGGACATCGGCCAGGCCGTGGCTCGACGCGCCAGGGCGTTCGGCATGCACATCGCCTACACCGGCCGCCGCCGCGCCGCGCAGGAGATCGAGGCCGAGCTCGACGCCCGCTACCTCTCCCACGACGAGCTGCTGCGCACCGCCGACGTGCTCTCGCTGCACTGCCCGCTCACCGACGACACGCGCCACCTCATTGACGACGCCGCGCTGGCGGCGATGAAGCCCACCGCGATCCTGGTCAACACCAGCCGAGGGCCCGTAGTCGACGAGAAAGCGCTGGCCAGAGCGCTGGCGGAGGGGCAGATCGCGGGTGCGGCGCTGGACGTCTTCGAGCAGGAGCCGCAGGTCGAGCCCGGCCTGCTGGAGCTCGACAACGTCGCCATCGCCCCGCACCTGGGCTCCGCGACCACCGAGACCCGCACCGCGATGGCCGAGCTCGCCGCGCGCAACGTCGCGGCCGTCCTGGCCGGTCAGCCGCCCCTGACCCCGGTCACCGCGTGATCAACCGGTCACCGCATCGATACCTCCTCGCCGAGCCCGCTCCGGGACGTGCCGAAAACGCCCGCACCTGCGGTTCGACCCGGCGGACCGGGTGCTTGTGGCCGCTGCGCACACCGGTAACCTGGCGCACGATCAACGAACCGGGCGTTCGTCCGGTTCGACAGGGACATGACGTGGACAAACGGGAGGGCACGTGACGCCCACGCAGATCGCCGCGCTGATCGTCGCCGGAGCGTTCGTGCTGCTGGTCCTGCTGCTGGCGGTGCCGCTGATCAAGCTCGGCAAGACCTTGGACGAGGCGAGCACCGCGATCAAGAAGGCGCAGGAGAACAGCGACCCGATCTTCACCGGCGCGAACACCACCATCACGCACGTCAACACGCAGCTGGAGCGCGTGGACGGCATCACCTCCAACGCCAAGACCATCAGCGGCAACGTCTCGGCGTTGTCCTCGCTGTTCACGGCTACACTGGGTGGTCCGTTGGTGAAGACGGCGGCGTTCTCCTACGGCGTCAGCAAGGCGCTGAAGGCCCGCCGCAAGCGCAAGCAGGAACCGACCGGACGGCACTTCCGCCGCAAGAACAAAGGGGTGCGCAAGTGAGGCGCCTTTTCTGGTTCGGCGCGGGCATCGCAGCCGGAGTCGCGCTGACCCGCAAGGTCAACGAGACCGCGCGCAAGGCGACCCCGACCGGCGCGGCCGAGCAGATCGGCGGCGCGATGCGGGAACTGGCCGGAGCCGTGGGCTCGTTCGGGGCCGACGTGCGCGCCGGGATGCAGGAGCGGGAAGACGAGCTGCAGGATGTGGTCGCGGAAGCGAGCCAGGTCCGCCGGATAGCGGCCGAGAGCGACGCCGAGCGGCGAGCTCGCCGGGCGGGCCGCTGACGCTGGCGCCTGCTTCGCGCCGCCGCCGCCCGCCGACACCGACAGCCGTGTCCGTGACCGACCTTCCCAAGGACTCCCAGTGCAGACCCACGAGATCAACCACCGGTTCACCGAGCACTTCAAGGGCCGCGGCCACACGGTCGTGCCCAGCGCGTCGCTGATCCTCGACGACCCGACGCTGCTGTTCGTCAACGCGGGCATGGTCCAGTTCAAGCCCTACTTCCTGGGCGAGGCCCCGGCCCCGTACCCGCGGGCGACGAGCATCCAGAAGTGCGTGCGCACCGGTGACATCGACGAGGTCGGCAAGACCACCCGGCACAACACGTTCTTCCAGATGGCCGGCAACTTCTCCTTCGGCGATTACTTCAAAGAGGGCGCCATGCAGAACGCGTGGGAGCTGCTGACCAAGTCGGAGGCGGACGGCGGCTACGGCATCGACCCGGAGCGGCTGTGGGTGACGGTCTTCGAGAAGGACGACGAGGCCGCCGGTCTGTGGCAGAAGGTCTGCGGGATCCCGGCCGAGCGCATCCAGACCCGCGACGCCAAGGACAACTACTGGGACATGGGCGTGCCCGGTCCCGGCGGTCCCTGCTCGGAGATCTACTACGACCGCGGTCCCGAGTACGGCGCGGAGGGCGGTCCGGTCGTCGACGAGGACCGCTACATCGAGATCTGGAACCTGGTGTTCATGCAGGACATCAGGGGTGAGCTGCCGCCGAAGGACGGTCACCCGCCGATCGGCGAGCTGCCCACCAAGAACATCGACACCGGCATGGGCGTCGAGCGCGTGGCCTGCCTGCTGCAGGGCGTGGAGAACGTCTACGAGACCGACCTGGTCCGGCCGGTGATCGCGAAGGCCGAGGAGCTCTCCGGCCGCCGCTACGGCGCCACCCACGAGGACGACGTGCGGTTCCGCGTCATCGCCGACCACGCCCGCTCCGGCGTGATGCTCATCGGCGACGGCGTCACCCCCGGCAACGAGGCCCGCGGCTACGTGCTGCGCCGCCTGCTGCGCCGCATCGTGCGCTCGACCCGCCTGCTGGGCGTGCAGGAGCCGGTGCTGGGCGAGTTCGCGAAGGTCGTGCGCGACGCGATGTCGCCGAGCTACCCCGAGCTGGTCACCGAGTTCGACCGCATCGACTCGGTGATGCGCAACGAGGAGGACGCCTTCCTGTCGACGCTGACCGCCGGTTCGAAGATCTTCGACCTGGCCGTCACCGACCTGAAGAAGTCCGGCGGCAAGACCCTGGCCGGGGACAAGGCGTTCCAGCTGCACGACACCTACGGCTTCCCGATCGACCTGACCCTGGAGATGGCCTCCGAGCAGGGCCTGTCGGTCGACGAGCAGGGCTTCCGGGACCTGATGGCCGAGCAGCGCAGCCGCGCGAAGGCCGACGCCAAGGCCCGCAAGACCGGCCACGGCGACCTGTCGACCTACCGGACGCTGCTCGACCAGCACGGCACCACCGAGTTCATCGGCTACACCGACCTGCAGGCGCACAGCCGCGTGCTGGGCCTGCTCGTCGACGGGCAGCCCGCGCCCCGCGCCTCGGCCGGGACCGAGGTCGAGCTGGTGCTCGACCGCACCCCGTTCTACGCCGAGGGCGGTGGCCAGATCGCCGACACCGGCAAGCTGGTCGGCCCGGGCGTGGCCGTCGAGGTCCACGACGTGCAGCGCAGCGTGCCCGGCCTGTTCGTGCACCGCGCGAAGGTCCTGGAGGGCGAGCTGGGCGTGGACACCACGCTGGAGGCCGCCGTCGACGCGAACCGCCGCCAGGCCATCGAGCGCTCCCACTCCGCGACGCACCTGGTGCACGCCGCGGTGCGCAGCGCCTACGGCAAGCGCGCCGCGCAGGCCGGTTCGCTGAACTCGCCGGGCCGGATGCGCTTCGACTTCACCGTCCCGTCGGCGGTGTCGCCGGACGTGCTGGCCGGGGTCGAGGAGGAGGTCAACGACTACCTGCAGACCGACGTCGAGGTCAACGCCTACACGACCAGCATGGACCGGGCGATGGAGCTCGGGGCGATGGCGCTGTTCGGCGAGAAGTACGGCGATCAGGTACGGGTGGTCGACATGGGCGACTACTCCCGCGAGCTCTGCGGTGGCACGCACGTGCCGCGCATCGGCCGGCTCGGCGTGGTCAAGCTGGTCTCGGACTCCTCGGTGGGGTCGGGCGTGCACCGCGTCGAGGCGCTGGTCGGCATGGACGCGATGCGCCACATCAGCAAGGAGCACCTGCTGGTCAACCAGCTCGCCGAGCAGTTCAAGGTGCCCGCCGACGAGCTGCCCGAGCGCATCCAGGGCGTGGTGTCGCGACTCCGCAACGCCGAGAAGGAGCTGGCGCAGCTGCGCATCTCGCAGGTGCTCAACTCGGCGAGCGAGCTCGCCGACAAGGGCGTCGACGTGCACGGCGTGACGCTGGTGGCCGAGCAGGTCCCGGACGGCGTGGACGGCAACGCGCTGCGCGCGCTGGCCGGGGAGATCCGCGGCCGCCTGGGTTCGCGCCCGTCGGTGGTGGCGCTGTTCTCCGCCGACGAGGGCAAGGTGAGCTTCGTGGTCGGCGTCAACGACGCGGCCCGCGACCAGGGGATCGCGGCGGGCAAGCTGGTGCCCAGCTTCGCCGCGGAGGTCGGCGGACGCGGCGGCGGCAAGCCGGACATGGCTCAGGGCGGCGGCTCGAACCCGGCGGGGATCACCGCGGCGATCGGTGCCCTGCGCACCGGCGTCGACCAGGTGGTGGCTGGCGGGTGAACGAGCACCGGCAGGCGGATCCCGGCCCGGGACGTCGGCTCGGTGTCGACGTCGGCGCGGTCCGGGTGGGTGTCGCGTTGAGCGATCCCGCACCGATGCTGGCGACCCCGTTGGAGACGTTGCGGAGGGACGAGGAGGGCGGCAGCGATCTCGCGAAGATCGCCGAACTCGTCTCCGAGCACGACGTGGTGGAGGTCGTGATCGGCCTGCCCAAGACGCTGGCAGGCCACCACGGTTCCGCCGCGGATATCGCGCAGGCCTACGGGGCGGCGCTGGTCGAGAAGGTCGCGCCGGTGCCGGTGCGATTTCACGACGAGCGGTTGACCACCGTGACGGCCAGCCGGAAGCTGTCGAAACGCGGCGTGCGGGGGAAGAAGCAGCGCGCCGTC
Source organism: Saccharopolyspora ipomoeae (assembly GCF_029952525.1). GTDB lineage: Bacteria > Actinomycetota > Actinomycetes > Mycobacteriales > Pseudonocardiaceae > Saccharopolyspora > Saccharopolyspora ipomoeae. The sequence goes on along the minus strand of NZ_JASAOF010000001.1, from coordinate 501,633 downwards.
GTGGACCAGGCGGCTGCGGTGGAGATCTTGCAGGCATATCTGGACGGCCGGGGGACCAAGACACGAGAGGAACTCCCGTGACCGACGATCTCGGACTGTTCGCGGACGAGCCCGGGGAACACCGGCGGCGGCGACACGATCCCGACCGCTTCCGCCGCCGCAAGCGGCGCCGGTGGGTGACCGCCCTGGCCGGGCTGTTCGTCCTGCTGCTGGTCGGCGGTGGTGTCGGCTACGGAGCCATGCAGATCATGCAGATCGGCTCCTACGAGGACTACGACGGCGAGGGCACCGGCAGCGTCGTCATCGAGGTCGCCTCCGGTGACACCGTCGGCGACATCGGCAAGACCCTGTCCGAGAAGGACGTGGTGGCCAGCACCAAGGCCTTCACCGCGGCGTCGGCCGAGAACAAGCGGATCAACTCGATCCAGCCCGGCTACTACCTGATGCGCAACAAGATGTCGGGGCAGGCGGCGGTCAGCCACATCCTGTCCGACGACGCCAAGGTGGGCCGGGTCGACATCCGCGGCGGCATGCGGCTGGAGGACCAGGCCGCGCCCAACGGCGGCAACACGCCGGGCATCCTGACCAGGCTCGCCGAGGCGACGTGCACGAACAAGAACGAGAAGTGCACGACGTCCGAGGAGATGCACCGGGCCGCCGAGACCGCGGACCTGGCGTCGCTGGGCGTGCCGGACTGGGCCGTGGCGGACGCGTCGAAGGCTGAGCCCCGGCGTCGCCTGGAAGGCCTGATCATGCCGGGCATCTACGACGTCAAGCCGGGCGAGTCCGCGGAGAACGTGCTGCGCGACGTGGTCACCAAGTCGGCGGCGCAGCTGGAGGTCGCGGGCCTGCCGAAGCTGGCGGAGAGCACCGGGCACTCGCCGTACGAGGTCATGATCATCGCGTCGCTGACGCAGAGCGAGGGCCTGGCCAAGGACTTCCCGCGGGTCGCCCGGGTCATCGAGAACCGGCTCGGCCAGCCCGCGATGAAGCTGGGCCTGGACTCGACGATCAACTACCCGCTGGACAAGCCGACGCTGCTGACCAACAGCGCCGACCGGCAGCGCCCCGGCCCGTACAACACCTACCTGAACTACGGGCTGCCGCCGACGCCGATCTCGGCGTTCAGCAAGGAGGCGCTGCAGGCGGCGGAGCGCCCGGCCCCGGGCGAGTGGCGCTACTTCGTGAAGTGCTACCCGGACGGCACGTCGTGCTTCGCCGAGAACCAGGAGCAGCACGACGCCTACATCAAGGAAGCGCAGGCTCGTGGCGCGTTCTGATCAGCGGCGGGCAGCCGTGCTCGGCCGACCGGTCGAGCACTCGCTGTCCCCGGTCCTGCACGGCGCCGCCTACGACGCGCTGGGTCTGCCCTGGACCTACGAGCGCGTCGAGGCGGACGCCGAGCGGCTCGTGACCTTCGTCGGCGAGCTGGGCCCGGAGTGGGTCGGGTTGTCGGTGACGATGCCGGGCAAGCGCGCGGCCCTGCGCATCGCCGACGAGGTCGCCGCGCGGGCCGAGGCGGTGGGTGCGGCGAACACGCTGGTGCACCGCGCCGACGGCGGCTGGTTCGCCGACTGCACCGATGTGGACGGCGTTGTCGGAGCGCTGCGCGTCGCGGGCGGGTTCACCGACGGGCGCGCCGGGTTGATCCTCGGCGCGGGCGGCACGGCGGTGGCGACGCTGGCGGCGTTCGCCGACCTCGGGCTGTCGGAGGCGACCTTGGCGGTGCGCGAGCCCGCGCGGGCGGCCGAGGCGCTGGAGGCGGCGGAGCGGATCGGCCTGCGGGTCCGGGTCGAGCGGCTCGACTCGATCAACCTCGCCGACGCCGCGACCGCCCACGACGTGGTCGTCTCGACGCTCCCGGCGGGAGCGGTGGATCCGCACGCGGCGGACCTGGCGAAGGCGCCGTGCGTGCTGGACGTCGTCTACCACCCCTGGCCGACGCCGCTGGCCGAAGCCGTCCGCGTCACCGGCGGCCGCCTGGCCACCGGCCTGGACATGCTGCTGCACCAGGCGTTCGGTCAGGTCGAGCACTTCACCGGCGAACCGGCTCCCCGCACGGCGATGCGCGACGCCCTGGCGGAGGCGACCGGGCACTCCCTCCCCCTGTAGCGGACGGTTCCAGCCGGAATCGCCCGGATTTCGCCCCTGATCTCCCGGGCGGTTCCGGCTGGAACCGTCCCCGCGCAACGTCCCCGCACGGCAACGGCGGCGCCTCCCCGGAGGGAAGCGCCGCCGTCGTCGCAGTGCGAGGTGTCAGTCCATGTCGGTCGCCACGAGCTTGGCGACCTCGTCGAGGGCGGCTTCCGCGCCCTCGCCCTCGGCGGCGAGGATGACCTCGTCGCCGTGGGAAGCGCCCAGGGTCATCAGCCCGAGGATGCTGCCCGCCTCGACGGGCGCGCTGCCCTCCTTGCGGATGGTGATCGCCACCGGCTGAGCAGCGGCGGTCTTGGCCAGCAGAGCAGCGGGACGAGCGTGGATCCCGACCTTGCTCGCCACGGTGACCCGTCGTTCAGACATGTCTCTCCTCCATCGGGGGGCGGGAACCGACCCGCGCCGCCTCACTTCTTCTCCGGGGCCGGCGCGTCCCCACCGGCATTATCCGCATCGACCGAGGCGCTGTCGTCCTCCTCGCGACCCGGGGTGCGCAGGTTCCACCTGGTGATCACGAACCGGAACACCACGTAGTAGATGACCGCGTAGGCCAGGCCGATCGGGACCAGCCAGATCGAGCCCTTCGAGATGCCGAAGTTGAGCACGTAGTCGATGGCACCGGCCGAGAAACCGAAGCCGGAGTGGATGTCCAGCGCGTTGACCAGCGCCATCGAGGTCCCGGTGAGCACCGCGTGGATCAGCAGCAGCGGCCACGCGACGAAGATGAACGAGAACTCCAGCGGCTCGGTGACACCGGTCAGGAACGAGGTCAGCGCGACCGAGAGCATCACGCCGCCGACGACCTTGCGCTGCTCCGGCTTGGCCGAGTGCCAGATCGCCAGGGCCGCGGCGGGCAGGGCGAACATGAAGATCGGGAAGAAGCCGGTCATGAAGGTGCCGGCCGTCGGGTCGTGCTCGAAGAACCGGTTGATGTCGCCCTTGACGCCGTTGTAGTCGCCGAAGAGGAACCACACCACGTTGTTCGGGATGTGGTGCAGGCCGAACGGCAGCAGCAGCCGGTTGATCAGGCCGTAGAGACCACCGCCGATGACCGCCTGCTGGGTGACCGCGTCGGAGAAGGCGGTCAGCAGCGCGTCGAACAGCGGGAACAGCAGGCCCATGACCACGCCGACGACCAGCATCGACACCGCGGTCACGATCGGCACGAACCGCCTGCCGCCGAAGAAGCCCAGGTAGTCCGGCAGCTTGATGCGGTGGTAGCGCTGCCACAGCCAGGCCGCGACGAGACCGGCGACGATGCCGCCGAGCACGCCGTAGGGGCTCTTGTTGAACGAGGTGCCGTCCTCGGTGCCGGCGATCTCGGTGAGCACGCCGTGCAGCACCAGGTAGCCGACCGCGCCGGACAGCGCCGTCGACCCGTCGGCCTTCTTGGCGAACCCGATCGCCACACCGATCGCGAACAGCAGCGGGAGGTAGTCGAACAGGGCGCCACCGGCGGCGCCGATGACGCCGGCGACCGGCTGCAGCCAGGTCAGCGACGCGCCCAGGCCCTCGTTGCCGAGCAGGTCGTCCTGGCCGAGCCGCTGCAGCAGCGCGGCGGCCGGCAGCACCGCGATCGGCAGCATGAGGCTGCGGCCGATGCGCTGGAGTTGCGCGAGCCCTCTGTTGCTCCGCTTCGCCTTGGCGGCGCTGGAACTCATCGGTTACCTCCTGCTTGGTTCACCGGGCTGGGGTTGGTCAACCTGGGGTTCGGAAGATCATGGCAAAACGAGTTGCGCGGTGGTGCTCGTTCGTCTGGTTCTCGCCTGCTACTCGCCCGGATCGCGGTCGAGCTGCATGGTCACCTGATATCGATCGCCTCGGTACCAGGAGGTCATGTCCTCCACCGGGCGTCCCCGCGCGGTGGAGACCCGCCGGAACACCAGCACCGACCCGCCGGGGCGCAGCCCCAGCAGCCGGGCGGTCTCGGCGTCGGCGTCGTCGGCGAGCACGGTTTGCGTGCCCGACTCCAGCCGCAGCCCGTAGCGCCGGGCCAGCAGCGTGTAGAGCGAATCGGTGAGGTCCTGGTCGAGCAGGTCGGGCACGGCCTGCGGGTGGTACCAGCCGCGCTCGACCGCCATCGGCATCCCGTCGGCCTTGCGCAGCCGGAACAGCCAGTGCGCCGGTTCGTCCGGGCCGAGGCCGAGGGCTCGCGCGGTGGCGGGTGGCGGGACGGCTTCGGCGGCGTCGAGCAGCACGGTCTCCGGGTGCATGCCTCGGCGGCGCATGTCCTCGGTGAACGAGGCCAGGTGCACCTGCCAGTCGATGCGCGGGCGGGCGGTGAAGGTGCCCTTGCCGCGCACCCGCACCAGCAGGCCCTCGGTGACCAGCTGGCCGATGGCTTCGCGCACGGTCAGCCGGGACACGCCGTAGCGCACCGCCAGGTCGCGCTCCGAGGGCACCGCGGCGCCGTGCGGGAGCTCGTCATCGGCCAGCTCGCGCAGGATCTCCCGGAGTTGCGCGTGCTTGGGCATCGGTCCGTCGGGCAGAGCGGGGGTGCGCTGGAGAGAACTCGGTTCTTCCCCCATGCCGCCTCCTGCCGTGTCACCCTGACGTGAACTCGCCGCCGGTTCGGATGAGAACCGTGACCGTTCGTTGGTACTGTCCGGTCTAAACCAGTTGGTTGCGAAGAATGCGCCGTCATGCGATCAGGTGTCAACACGGCTCGGTTTTCGTTGCCGCATCGACATCACGTGGCGCAAGATCGTCGCGTCGCGGTGGTCGAACCGCGGCGGCGGAAGCACGAAGGGAGCACGTGGTGGCTCAGGACAAGGCCCAGGCGATCCTCTCCGCGCTGGGCGGCGGGGACAACATCGTCGAGATCGAGCCGTGCATCACGCGGTTGCGCTGCGAGGTCGAGGACGGCTCGAAGGTCGACGAGGCGGGCCTCAAGGCCGCCGGCGCGCACGGCGTGATGCTGCAGGGCGAGGTCGTGCAGGTCGTGGTCGGACCGGAGGCGGACACGCTGGCCGGCGACATCGAGGACCTGATGTGAGCACCGAGGTCGGCAGCCCGGTCGCGGGTCTCACCACGGCGCTCAGCGACGTCCCAGACCCGGTGTTCTCGCAGGCGATGGTGGGGCCGGGCCTGGCGGTCAAGCCCTCCGGCGGCGAGGGCGACGCGGTCGCCCCGGTCGCGGGCAAGGTCGTGACGCTGCACCCGCACGCGTTCGTGGTCGCGGCGGACGACGGCGGTGCGGTGCTGGTGCACCTGGGCATCGACACGGTCAAGCTCAAGGGCGAGGGCTTCACGCTGCACGTCGCCAAGGGCGACGTGGTCGAGGCCGGGCAGAAGATCATCACCTGGAACCCGACGGAGATCGAGTCCCAGGGCTACGCCTCGATCTGCCCCGTCGTGGCCCTGGAGGCCCTGGCGGAGTCCCTCGCGGACCTCCGCGAGGACACCCAGGTCCTCGCCGGGGATCACCTCTTCACCCTCGAAGCGTGAGACCGAGGACAGTTTTAGCCATAATCACCCATGATCAATGTCCGTTTTGCCCGGACAATTATGGCTAAAACTGTCCCGCTGCCCGGAAGGGCTCCCAACACGCCCCCCTCCACCCGGCAGATCCCGGGCCCGAGGTGGGGGTTGGGGCAGCGTGCTCGGGGTGAGTGCGTTGTTCTTGGGTGTGGCGGGGGTTCTCGCCGGTCGGGGCGGCCGTCGGTGGCTCGGGAGGCTTCCGCGCGGGGCGCTGGTGCGGGCGGGGTGGTGCGAGGTCGCGGTCGCGTGCGCGTGGGTGGTGACCGCGCTCCGCGAGCCGCCGTGGTGGTGGATGCCGCTGTCGCTGCTCGTGGGCTGGGGCGGAGTTCTGCTCGGGGCCTGTGACCTGCGGGTTCACCGGCTTCCCGATGCGCTGACGCTCCCGGCCTATCCCGTCGTCGCCGTGCTGCTGGGCCTGGCCGCCGCGCACCGGCCGGGTGTCGTGCTCGGTTCGGTGGCCGGGCTCGGGCTGTTCGGCGGGACGTATTGGGTGGTCCGGCTGGTGGCGCCGACGTCGATGGGGGCCGGGGACGTCAAGCTCGCCGGAGTCCTCGGGATGGTCGTCGGTTCCGTATCGGTCCAGTCCGTCCTCGCGGTGATGGTCGCTGCGGCGCTGCTGACGCTGGTCGGGGTGCTGTCGCGGCGAACTCGGGCCGTCGCGCACGGTCCGGCGCTGCTGCTGCCGTCCTGGCTGGTGACGCTGGGCTGGCCCTGACCCACCCGGCCGGGTTCCCCCAGGGCAGAGCGTGGCAGGATCTAAGTCGTGTTGCGCTGGATGACCGCTGGAGAATCGCACGGCCCCGCCCTCGTCGCGGTGCTGGAAGGCATGGTGGCCGGGGTCGAGGTGACCTCGACCGAGATCGCGACCCAGCTGGAGCGCCGCAAGCTCGGCTTCGGCCGCAGCCCGCGGATGAACTTCGAGTCCGACGAGCTGGAGATCATCGGCGGTGTCCGCCACGGCCGCACCCAGGGCGGCCCGATCGCGGTGCGCATCGGCAACACCGAGTGGCCCAAGTGGGAACAGGTCATGGCCGCCGACCCGGTCGACGAGGACGTGCTGGCCGGGCTGGCCCGCAACGAGCCGCTGACCCGCCCGCGCCCCGGCCACGCCGACATCGCCGGCATGCAGAAGTACGGCTTCGACGAGGCCCGCCCGGTCCTGGAGCGCGCCAGCGCCCGCGAGACCGCCGCGCGCGTGGCCGTCGGCACCGTCGCCCGCCAGTTCCTGCGGCAGCTGCTCGGCGTCGAGATCGTCAGCCACGTGGTCAGCCTCGGCGGCGTGGACGCCACCGGCGAGACGCTGCCCGGCCCGGACGACCTGGGCGCCATCGACGAGAACCCGGTCCGCGCCTTCGGCGACGACGCCACCGAGCGGATGATGGCCGAGGTCGACGCGGCCAAGAAGGACGGCGACACCCTCGGCGGCGTCGTCGAGGTCATCGCCTACAACCTGCCCCCGGGCATCGGCTCGCACGTGCACTGGGACCGCAAGCTCGACGCCCGCCTGGCGGGCGCGCTGATGAGCATCCAGGCGGTCAAGGGCGTGGAGATCGGCGAGGGCTTCGCCAACGCCCACCGCCGGGGCAGCGCCGCGCACGACGAGATCTACCCCGACCAGGGCGTCAACTGGGTCCGCCGCGCCAGCAACCGCGCCGGTGGTCTCGAAGGCGGCATCACCAACGGCGAGCCGCTGATCGTGCGCGCCGCCAAGAAGCCCATCTCCAGCCTGCCGCGCGCGCTGGCCACGGTCGACATGGAGACCGGCGAGCCCGCGCAGGCCATGCACCAGCGCTCCGACATCACCGCCGTGCCGCGCGCCGCGGTGGTCGCCGAGACGATGGTGGCGCTGGTCCTGGCCGAGGCCGCGCTGGAGAAGTTCGGCGGCGACTCGCTGCCGGAGACCCGCCGCAACGTCGAGGGCTACCTGGCCTCGCTGCGGGAGCGCGCGGAGAAGCGGCAGGTGCGGTGATGGCGCCGCGCGCGATCGTGATCGGTCCGCCCGGCGCGGGCAAGACCACCATCGGCCGGATGCTGGCCGAGCGCCTCGACGTCGCGTTCCGCGACACCGACGCCGACGTCGTGTCGAGCACCGGCCGGGAGATCTCCGACATCTTCGCCAACGACGGCGAACCCGCCTTCCGCGCCCTGGAGGAGCAGGCCGTCGACACCGCGCTGAGCGAGCACGACGGCGTCCTGGCGGTCGGCGGGGGAGCGGTGCTCTCCGAGCTGACCCGCAAGCGGCTGGCCGGGCACCCGGTGGTGTTCCTGTCGGTCGGGCTGGCCGAAGGCGCCCGCCGCGTGGGGCTCTCCAGCGCGCGCCCGCTGCTGGCCGGGGTCAACCCGCGCGCCACCTTCAAGGCGCTGCTCGACGAGCGGCTGCCGATCTACCGCTCGGTGGCGGCCGTGGAGGTCGCCACCGACGAACTGGGGCCCGCGGCCGTCGTCGACAAGGTCATCGACGACCTCGCGGCACTCGCCGACTGAAACACCCTCCCCGATTTGCCGAAGGGACGACGATGACCTCCGAGCCGGTTCGGATCAGCGTGAACGGCCAGCAGCCCTACGACGTGGTCGTGGGGCGGGGGCTGCTCGGTGAGCTGGTGGAATTCCTCGCCGACGCGTCGAGCGTCGCGCTGGTGCACCAGCCCACGATCACCGCCACCATCGAGGCGGTCCGCGAGGAGCTGACCGAGGCCGGCATCGACGCGCACCGGGTCGAGATCCCCGACGCCGAGGACGGCAAGAGCCTCCAGGTCGCCGGGTTCTGCTGGGAGGTGCTCGGCAAGATCGGCATGGACCGCGACGGCGTCGTGGTGTCCTTCGGCGGCGGCGCGGTCACCGACCTCGGCGGGTTCGTCGCCGGGACCTGGATGCGCGGGGTGAAGGCCGTGCACGTGCCGACCACGCTGCTGGGCATGGTCGACGCGGCCGTGGGCGGCAAGGCCGGCATCAACACCGACGCGGGCAAGAACCTGGTGGGCCTGTTCCACGAGCCGAGCCTGGTGCTGTGCGACCTGGCGACGCTGGAAGGCCTGCCGCGCAACGAACTCCTGGCCGGGATGGCCGAGGTCGTCAAGGCCGGTTTCATCGCCGACCCCGAGATCCTGCGGCTGGTCGAGGAGGACGCGGACGCGGCCACCGACCCGACCGGGGACGTGCTGGCCGAGCTGGTGCGCCGCTCCATCCAGGTCAAGGCCGACGTGGTCTCCTCGGACCTCAAGGAGTCGCACCTGCGCGAGGTCCTCAACTACGGCCACACGCTGGCCCACGCCATCGAGCGCCGCGAGCGCTACCGCTGGCGCCACGGCGCGGCGGTGAGCGTCGGCCTGGTCTTCGCCGCCGAGCTCGCGCGGCTGGCGGGGCGCCTCGACGACGAGACCGCCGACCGGCACAAGCGCATCCTCGACCTGCTCGGCCTGCCCACCACCTACGACCCGGACGCGCTGGGTTCGCTGATGGAGGGCATGAAGGCCGACAAGAAGAACCGCTCGGGCGTGCTGCGCTTCGTGGTGCTCGACGGTCTGGCCAAGCCGGAGCGGCTGGAGGGCCCGGACCCGTCGCTGATCGCCGCCGCGTACTCGGCGATCACCGGCGGCGAGAGCAAGTCGAGCACGGAGGTTCTGCTGTGAAGGTCCTCGTCCTCAACGGCCCGAACCTGGGTCGGCTCGGCAAGCGCGAGCCCTCGGTCTACGGCAGCACGACCTACGCCGACCTGGTGTCGCTGTGCGAGCAGGCCGGTCGCGACCTCGGCGTCGAGGTCGAGGTGAGGCAGACCGACCACGAGGGCGAGATGGTCGGCTGGCTGCACGAGGCCGCCGACGCCTCCTGGCCGGTGGTGCTCAACGCGGGCGCGTGGACGCACTACTCGGTCGCCGTCCGCGACGCCGCGTCGCAGCTGACCGCCGATCTGATCGAGCTGCACATCTCCAACGTGCACAAGCGGGAACCGTTCCGGCACACCAGCTACCTGTCCGACATCGCGACCGCGGTGATGGCCGGGCTGGGCGTGGCCGGGTACCCGCTGGCGATCCGCTGGCTGGCCGAGAAGCCGGGGGAGTAGTGCGCGGTCGCCTGCCGTTAGTCCTGGTCGCGATCGGGCTGCTGGCGGGTTGCACGCACGTCGACGGCAGCCCGGTGGTGCCGGTCGCCGAGCAGCGGAAGCCGGTTCCGATGCCGGTGGAGCTGAGAACCGGTGCGGTGCGGTCGAGTCCGGGCGTGGTGGCGGCCGGTGGGCTGCCCGCGCCGTACAACTACGGGCCGTCGGTGATGGCCGAGGGCAGCGGGTACCGCGCGTGGTGGTGCAGTCAGCTGCCGGGCGTCGGTCCTGCGGGCGATGACGTCCTGCACGCTTCGGCGGCCTCGCCGGACGGCCCGTTCGGGCCCGCGGCGCCGGTGTTCTCCGGTGAGCCGGGCCGTTTCGACGGGATGCACACCTGCGATCCGTCGGTGCTGCGCGTCGACGGCCGCTACTACCTGTACTACACGGGTGCGGCCGGGGATCACGCCCACGGCAACGCGATCGGCGTGGCGACCAGCCCCGACGGCATGGCGTGGACGCGCGGTGCGGCGCCGATCGTGACGGCGGCGGGCGAGGTCGCGCGCTCGAACGTCTACGGCGCCGGGCAGCCCTCGGCGCTGTTCCTGGACGGGTGGTTCTACCTGCTGTTCACCGACACCACGGCTCGCGGGGCGGGCTGGAACGGTGCCGGGCAGTTCGTGCTGCGGTCGCGAGACCCGTTGTTCGGCAAGGGAGTTGAAGCCCTCACCGAGCGCGGGTTCCAGCCCGCCGGTTCCGGGCGGACGCGGTCGGTGGTCGACGCGTTCAGCGCGGACTGGGCGTACTCGCCGACGCTGGACGCCTTCGCCATCGCGCACCAGACGGAGGCGGGCACGCAGATCACGTTCTGGGACACGGGTTTCACCCGGCACCCGTACCAGCCGGTGACGATTCCCGGTCCGTGGCAGGAGGGCCCGGGCGTGGTCCGCGACGGGAACGGGCACCTGCGTCCGTCCACATCGGACCCGTGCGGATCCGTCCCGCTGGACGTGCTGCGCGCCACCGCCCTGGCCCCGGCGCCCACCGACATCCGCCACTTCGGTCTCGACATCACCAACGCCGGTGCCTGCGCCGACCCGGTCCGCGCGGCCGCGGCCCTCGACGGCTTCGCGGTTCCGTCCCCGGTCCGCACGGTCGACCTCGTCCACGACGGCTCCAGGGTTCGCTTCGAACGCCGCTCCGCTGCCGAAACGCTCGCCACCCGGGTCCTGGACGACCGCCCGGAACCCCTGGACCCCCTCCCGGTGAGGGCCGAAATCCCCGCCGGTGCCCCGGCTTTCCGCTCCCCGAGCGGCGAGATCGCTCTGCTCGACACCCGAGGTCGCCTCTGGAAGGTCACCTCGGCCACCGCGGCGGCCAACGCCTCCCAGATCACCAACGCCACCCCGGCCCGATGGGCGGCCCGCCCGGTCGCAGGAGACCTCCGCCCCACCTCACGTTGACGACGTTCGTCACCAGGGGACGGTTTTTCCTCGAATCACCCATGATCAATGTCCGTTTTGCCCGGACAGTTCTCACTAAAACTGTCCCCTGGTGGCGCACGGCCGCACGCGAGGCGAGGAACTTCGGGAGGCGAGGAACTTCAGGAGGGGGAGCCCTCTTGGAGGGTTCGGACCGTGAGGAAGTTGCCGACGGCCTCGGTGTTGGAGCACGCGGTGAGGGGGAGGGGGACGAAGACCGAGTCGTACTCCTGGGGCGGGTAGACGCGGAAGCCCCGGGCCTCCTGAGGTCGGCAGGTGGCCTCGTCGTAGTTCTCCGGACGCGGGGCCGCCAGCGGGGCCCAGGCCTGGGAACCGGGGTCGAGGGTGATCGCCGGGCCCTTGTCGCCGGAGCGGCCCGCGGGCTTGCCGATCTGGTGGCCGTCATCGCCGCCGACGTAGGAAACGCCCGGGAAGCCCTGGATCTCGCAGGTGCGGTTGCCCGTGTTGGTGAACCGCAGCGCCTGGTGCACGGTCCCGGCGGCCGAGTCGACGTACTGCACCGTCACGGCCAGGTCCGCGACCTTGCACACCTGCGACGATGGCTCCTCGTCCGGCGCGCTCCCGTCCGGGGAGGTGGTCGCCTCGCCCGACCCCTGCTCGCCGGACCCGGTCCCGCCGGACTCCGCCTGGTCCGGCCCGGTCTCCTCCGTCGGCGCCGGTTCGGTCCGCGCCTGCGTCGTCTCCGGCGCGGCGTCGTTGATCACGGTGCCGGACGCCCCCGCGGACCCGTCCTCGTCGCAGGCGCTCAGGCCTGCGATCAGCAGCGCCGCGGTCGCCGCCACGATGATCCTCGTCCGAGTCATGGCTCTCGCCCCTCTCAGTCGAACCCCCAGCGGGTCGATCTCTCAACTGAGAAGACGCACATCCACTCCCGAGGTTGCCCCGCTCGTGAGCGGCGGTAACTAGTCCTGGTGGAAGGTCCGCCGGTAGGCGGCCGGTCCGATGCCCAGCTTGGCCCGCAGGTGCTTGCGCAGCGACGTCGCCGTGCTCAGCCCGGACCGCATCGCGACCTCCTCGATCGGCAGGTCGGTGCGCTCCAGCAGGTGCCGTGCGTGCTCGATGCGCTGCCCGAGCAGCCAGTCCAGCGGTGAGGTCCCGGCTTCATCCCGGAACCGCCGGGTGAAGGTCCGCACGCTCATTCCCGCGTGCGCCGCGATGTCCTCCAGCGTCAGCGGCTCGGCGAGCCGGTGCAGCATCCACTCCCGGGTCGGGGCGGTGCCGTGGACGCCGGGGGAGGGCAGCGGTCGTTCGATGAACTGCGACTGCCCGCCGTCGCGCCAGGGCGGGACGACGTTGCGCCGCGCCGCGCGGTTGGCGATCTCGCTGCCGTGGTCGGAGCGGATCACGTGCAGGCACAGGTCGATCCCGGCGGCGACGCCCGCGGAGGTCAGCACGTCGCCGTCGTCCACGAACAGCACGTCCGGACGCAGTTCGACCTGCGGGAACATCTCGGCGAACCGCTCGGCGTGCGCCCAGTGCGTGGTGGCCGGTCGCCTGTCGAGCAGGCCCGCGGCGGCGAGCACGAAGGCTCCGGTGCAGATCGACATGATCCGCGTGCCCCGGGGCAACCCGCGCAGGTAGTCGGTGATCTTGGGGTCCTCGGTGAAGTCGTCGGTGTCGACGCCGGGCACGATCACCGTGTCGGGCTCGCGCAGCGCGTCCGTCCCGCACTCGGGCAGCACGGAGAAACCCCTGGTGGTGGGCAGCGGGCCGCCGTCGATGCTGCACACCCGCACGTCGTAGAGCTCGCCCTCCGGTCCGGTGGTGCCCGCGAAGATCTGCGGGGGGATGGCCAGGTCGAACCCGACGACGGTCTCCACGCCCAGCACTGCGATCCGATGCATGGCCGAATCTTCCCACATGTTGTCTCTCCGGCCACTGGTTCGCGGATCACGGCGCGATCAGGCTGAACGGCATGGTTCGAGTGCTGTGGAGTCGAGTGCTGTGGAGTCGAGTGCTGGGGGTGCACCCCGCCTGGTCGATCGCCGCTGTCGCGTTCGTCGCGCTGATGGGGGCCGCCGCGTTCCGGTCCGCACCCGGCGTCCTGATGGATCCGCTGCACCGGGAGTTCGGGTGGTCGCACGGGCTGATCTCGGTGGCGGTGTCGCTGAACCTGCTGCTGTTCGGCTTGACCGCCCCGTTCGCGGCCGCGCTGATGGCGCGCTTCGGGATCCGCCGGGTGGCGGTCTCCGCGCTGCTGCTGGTGGGAGTCGGCAGCGGGCTGACGGTGTTCATGACCGAGCCGTGGCAGCTGATCCTGTGCTGGGGTCTGCTCGTCGGGCTCGGCACCGGGTCGATGGCGCTGGCGTTCGTGTCCACCGTGGTCGACCGCTGGTTCGTGGCTCGGCGAGGGCTGGTCAGCGGGGTGCTCACCGCGGCCAGTGCGACCGGGCAGCTGGTGTTCCTCCCGGTGGAGGCGATGCTGGTGGCCGACTGGGGCTGGCGCGCGGCCTCGCTGACCATCACCGCCGCCGCGCTGCTGGTCGCGCTCCTCGTGCGGCTCGTCATGCGCGAACGCCCGCGCGACGCGGGCGTGGCCGCCTACGGCGCCACCGGTGACGAGCCGGAACCCGCGCGGGAGCGGGGAAATCCCGCGATGGTGGCCATCAGGACCCTGCTCGCGGCCGCGCGCAACCCTGTCTTCTGGTTGTTGGCGGGCGGTTTCGCGATCTGCGGGGCCAGCACCAACGGACTGGTCAACACGCACTTCGTGCCCGCTGCGCACGACCACGGGATGCCCACCACCACGGCCGCCGGACTGCTCGCGGTCATCGGGGTCTTCGACGTGCTGGGAACGGTGGCGTCGGGCCATCTCACCGACAAGATCAACCCGCGCGTCCTGCTCGCCGTCTACTACACGCTGCGCGGGGCGTCGCTGTTCGTGCTGCCGCAGCTGTTCGCGCCGGAACCGGGCGTGGAGATGGTGCTGTTCGTCGTCTTCTACGGCCTGGACTGGGTCGCGACGGTGCCGCCGACGATGGCGCTGTGCCGCGAGCACTTCGGGGAGCGGGCCTCGGTGGTGTTCGGCTGGGTGTTCGCCTCGCACCAGGTGGGGGCGGCGGTCGTCGCCGGCGGGGCCGGGCTGATCCGGGACCTGTTCGGCGATTACGCGCTCGCCTGGTACGGGTCGGGTGCGCTCTGCCTGCTGGCGACGGCCTTCTCCGTCTCGATCCGGAGAAACGCCCGCGGGAGGCCCGACCCAGGCCGGGACGTGACTCCGGCTCGGGCGGGTTCCTGAGGCACGCACCAGCGTGCGGGGGAACGGCCCCGGTAGTCTCGACAACCATGTCTGAGCTTCTCGCCCGTGCCGTCGGCGAGCGCGGTGAGCTCGTGCTGATGCGCCGCGACGACGCGCTGGAGCTGCGGGTCAACGGCGTCTTCGTGATGGACACCGCGCACACCGAGACCGAACGCCTGCTGGCCGCCACCACCCTGGGGCGCCTCGACCGCGGTGACGGCCTGCGGGTGCTCATCGGGGGCCTCGGGCTCGGCTTCACCCTCCGCGAGGTGCTGATCGACGCGCGGGTCACCGAGGCGCACGTGGTCGAGATCGAACCCGACCTGCTCGACTGGCACCGCGCCGGACTGGTCCCCGACACCGCGGCGGCGCTGGCCGACGAGCGGGTGCGGGTCACCGTCGGCGACGTCGCCGAGGTCCTCGACGCCGAACCCGACGGCTGCTGCGACGTGCTGCTGCTCGACGTCGACAACGGCCCGGACTTCCTCGTCTACCAGGAGAACTCGGCCCTCTACGACTCGCCGTTCCTGCGCCGATGCCGGGACAAGCTCGCCGCGGGCGGGACGCTGGCGGTGTGGTCGGCCGACACCTCGCCGGACCTGCTCGCCGCGATGCGCGAGGTCTTCGGCGAGGCCGAGGAGCGGGCGATCCCGGTGACCCTGGGGCAGCGCGAGACGACCTACCACCTATTCGTCGCGCACCAGGTCCAGCTCCAGCAGGCTGGGTTCCAGGATTCCCTCTAGCACCAGCAGCTTCCGCTTGGCCTCCAGCCCGGGGCCGAACCCGCCGAGCCCGCCTCCGGAGGCCAGCACCCGGTGGCACGGCACGATCAGCGGCACGGGGTTGGAACCCATGATCGTGCCGACGGCTCGCGAGGCCTCGGGCCTGCCGGACAGCTCCGCGAGGCCCTTGTAGCTGACGGTCTCGCCGAAGGGGACCAGCTCCAGGAGCGTGCGGAGCACGTGCGCGCGCAGTCCGTCCAGGCCGGTCCAGTCGATCGGGATCCGGAACTCCTTGCGCCGCCCGGTGAAGTACTCGCCGAGCTGCCCGGCCGCCTCGGCAGCGAGCCCGCCGGGCTCGGCCCCCGGGAACTCGGCCAGCGCGACGTCGGGACCGGCGAAGGCCACGTGACGCACGCCGGTGCCGGAGGCCACGGCGGTGATCTCCCCGACCGGCCCCGACACGGTGCTCCACGTCAGCTCCACGACCCCACCATAGCGGCCGCCACCGACACCTCCGGCGAACGCGCAAAGATCCGCTCACCTGCGAATTTCCGCGCACCCGAGTTGCACGGGCCGGGTTCGGGGCGCAAGGTCCTGGCGGCTTTCAGCAAACGGCCGCTCGACGCGGGTCGCACCGCTGCCCTGGGGGTTAGGCTCCGAACATGTCCGAAACGCACGCCCATCGACGAGACGCGCTCCGCAGCCGACTGCGGGAGCGGGATCTGGACGCCCTGCTGGTGACCGACCTGCTCAACATCCGCTACCTGACGGGGTTCACCGGGTCCAACGCCGCGCTGGTGGTGCACGCCGCCGACGAGAACCGCACGGTGTTCTGCACCGACGGCCGCTACCTCACCCAGGCCGAGGAGCAGGTCCCGGACCTGGAGCGCGTGATCGACCGGGCGAGCGACGTGACGCTGGCGCAGCGCCTCGGGGAGGAGGCGACCGTCTACCGGCGGGTCGGCTTCGAGTCCCAGCACGTCACCGTCGACAACTGCGACGTGCTCGACGACGCCGCGGGCAAGTCCGAGCTGGTCCGCGCGCCGGGCGTGGTCGAGGACCTGCGGCTGATCAAGGACGAGTCCGAGATCGACGCGCTGCGGATGGCCTGCGCCGCCGCCGACCGCGCGCTGGCCGACCTCATCGAGCACGGCGGGCTGCGCCCCGGGCGCACCGAGCTGGAGGTCGCCCGCGAGCTGGAGGCCCGGATGCTGGACAACGGCGCGGCCGGGCCGTCCTTCGAGACGATCGTCGCCACCGGCGCCAACTCCGCCGTCCCGCACCACCGGCCCACCGACGCGGTCCTGACCTCGGGGGACTTCGTCAAGATGGACTTCGGCGCGCTGGTCGACGGCTACCACTCGGACATGACCCGCACGGTCGTGCTGGGCAAGCCGGCCGACTGGCAGCGGGAGATCTACGAGCTCGTCCGCGCCTCGCAGGCCGCCGGGCGGGCGGCCGTGAAGGTCGACGCCGAGGTCCGCGACGTCGACTCCGCGGCCCGTCAGGTGATCACCGATGCGGGGTACGGGGAGCGGTTCCTGCACGGCTTGGGACACGGCGTGGGCCTGGAGATCCACGAGGCGCCCACGTTGTCGCAGCGCGGGGACGGTAGAATCGCCGGGAGGATGGCGGTCACCGTCGAGCCTGGCGTCTACCTGGCCGGGCGGGGCGGGGTCCGTATCGAGGACACACTGGTCGTGCGTCCAGGCACGCCGGAGCTCCTCACCCTGACGACCAAAGAGCTCGTCGAAGTCTGACGCACGACGGGTGCGCGGAACTTCGCCGGAGCCCCGCTGCGGCCCGGCGCAACACCAAGCCATCACCACAGGAGAACCCCCACGTGGCTTCCACGAACGACCTGAAGAACGGACTGGTGCTCAACCTCGACGGCCAGCTGTGGTCCGTCGTCAACTTCCAGCACGTCAAGCCCGGCAAGGGCGGCGCCTTCGTCCGCACCACCCTCAAGAACGTGCTCTCCGGCAAGGTCGTCGACAAGACCTTCAACGCCGGGGTGAAGGTGGACACCGCCAACGTCGACCGCCGCGAGATGACCTACCTGTACTACGACGGCAACGACTACGTCTTCATGGAGCCGGACACCTACGAGCAGGTCAGCGTGTCCGCCGACGTCGTCGGTGACGCCGCGAACTACATGCTGGAGAACAGCCAGGTCGTCGTCGCCCGGCACGAGGACGCGCCGCTGTACGTCGAGCTGCCCGCCTCGGTGGAGCTCGTCGTCGAGCACACCGACCCGGGCCTGCAGGGCGACCGCTCCACCGGCGGCACCAAGCCGGCCAAGCTGGAGACCGGTGCCGAGATCCAGGTGCCGCTGTTCCTCAACACCGGTGACAAGGTCAAGGTCGACCCGCGCGACGGCCGGTACCTCAGCCGCGTCAACTCCAAATGAGCGGCTCGCGCAGCAAGGCTCGTAAGCGCGCGGTCGACTTCCTCTACGAGGCCGACCTGCGCGAGACCGACGCCGTCACGCTCATGTCCGACCGGATCGGCGGGCCCGAGACCCCGCCGGTGCCGGACTACACGATCATCCTGGTCGAGGGCGTGACCGAGAACCGGGAGCGGATCGACGAGCTGCTCACCCAGCACATCGAGGGCTGGACGCTCTCGCGGATGCCGGTCGTGGACCGCGCGGTGCTGCGGCTGGGCCTCTACGAGCTGCTGTGGTGCCCGAAGGGCGACGTGCCGCCGGTGGTGGCCGTCGACGAGGCGGTGGAGCTGGCCAGGGCCCTGTCCACCGACGACTCGCCGCGCTTCGTCAACGGCGTCCTCGGTCGCCTCGCCGGCATCCGGGACCGCTTGCGCAAGACCCTCCCGAAGCAGGAGGAGACTCCGGTCGACTGACCACGAGCCGCGAAGAGGGGCACCTGCCGATGGCGGGTGCCCCTCTTCACGCGCTCACCCGATCGGCGGTAGGCCGCCGTTGCCCAGAGCGAGCACCGGTCGATCGCGTCTGCGGCCGATCGGGTGATGGGCTGAAAAGCCCAGGGGCACCCGTCGCGGCGTCGCCGCTGGGTGCCCCGGTCCGCTTCTTATCGGTGTGATGTCACTCCTCGCGGGCAGGGCGCGCCTCAGGGGGAAGCACACCCCAGTCGATGAGCTGCTCGGTGAGCTCGCCCGGCGTCATGTCGTAGATGATCGCCAGGGAACGCAGGTCTTCGGTGCGGATGGACAGCACCTTGCCGTTGTAGTCACCGCGCTGGCTCTGGATCGTGGCCGCGTAGCGGGCCAGCGGACCCACCTTCTCCGCAGGCAGTTGTTGCAGGCGCTCGAGGTTGATCACGACCTTGGTGGCCGGTTCGGCCCCCGACGGCACGCGGCCCTCGGGAAGCAGCTCCGCGACCGGCACGCCGTAGAAATCGGCGAGCTCGGCCAGCTTCTGCACGGTCACCGCGCGGTCGCCTCGCTCGTAGGACCCGACGACCACGGCCTTCCACCGTCCGCCAGACTTCTGCTCGACGCCGTGCAGCGACAGACCCTGCTGCTGGCGGATAGCGCGGAGTTTGCTGCCCAGCGCCTTGGCGTAGTCGCCCATGTGGCGTTTCTCCGTTCGTTCGCCCCGTCAGCCGATAACGGCGGCCGGGGAGCAAAGCTCAGATCGATACGGAGAGTAATGTTCGCTCGCGAGCGTCACCAGGTCAAGTTGGTCTTCGGTGCCGATGTGGCGAGGACCAACACACCACCCGGTCGATTGACCCGTTGTCGCTGATAGCGTACGGGTCAGCCCGGTGATGCGCAGGTTCATCCCGAACCCGGATTGCGGGGCAGCTCACACACCATCCTTTAAGGACCCGTCCAGTGAGGCGGAGAAGGAGGTCGCACCGTGGCGTCTCGCCATCAGGCGAGCGCGGCGGAACCGGCAGGGCAGCGGGAGCTGCTTTCCGCCGGTGACGTTGCGCGCACGATAGCCCGAATCGCGCACCAGATCATCGAGAAGACCGCGCTGGACACCTCCGACGAGCCGGTCGTGCTGCTGGGCATCCCCACCAGGGGAACGCCGCTGGCCAGGAGGCTCGCCGACAAGATCAGCGAGTTCAGCGGGGTGACGGTGCCCGTCGGCACCCTCGACATCACGCTCTTCCGCGACGACCTGCGCACCCAGCCCAACCGGCCGCTGGAGCCCACGAACCTCCCGCCCGGGGGTCTCGACGGCAAGCTGGTCGTGCTCGTCGACGACGTGCTCTTCTCCGGCCGCACCGTGCGCGCCGCCCTCGACGCCCTGCGCGACCAGGGCCGCCCCCGCTCGGTCCAGCTGGCCGTGCTGGTCGACCGCGGCCACCGCGAGCTGCCGATCCGCGCGGACTACGTCGGCAAGAACATCCCGACCTCCCGCAGCGAGGACGTGGCCGTGCAGCTGTCCGAAACGGACGGCGAGGACCGAGTGGTGATCCACAAGGCACAGGAGGAGGTGTGATGCGCCACCTGCTGTCCACCGAGGGCCTTCCCGCCGCCGACGCGACCGCCGTGCTCGACACCGCCGACACGCTCAAGCAGACGCTGCTGGGGCGCGAGGTGAAGAAGCTTCCGACGTTGCGCGGGCGCACCGTGGTGACGCTGTTCTACGAGAACTCCACCCGGACCAGGGTTTCCTTCGAGGTCGCCGGGAAGTGGATGAGCGCCGACGTGATCAACGTCTCCGCGTCGAGCTCCTCGGTCGGCAAGGGCGAGTCCCTCCGGGACACCGCGCTGACCCTGTCGGCCGCGGGCGCCGACTGCGTGATCATCCGGCACCCGGCCTCGGGGGCCGCGCACCGGCTCGCGGAGTGGCTGGAGGCCGACGGCACCCAGGTCGTCAACGCGGGCGACGGGATGCACGAGCACCCCACCCAGGCCCTGTTGGACGCGGCGACCCTGCGGGAGCGCCTGGGGGACGTCTCAGGGCGCCGCATCGGCATCGTGGGCGACCTGCTGCACAGCCGCGTCGCGCGGTCCAACGTGCACCTGCTGCGGACGCTGGGCGCCGAGGTGACGCTCATCGCGCCGCCCACGCTGGTGCCCACCGGCATCGAGCACTGGGGCGCCGAGGTGCGCCACGACCTCGACCCGGAGCTGCCCGGCCTGGACGCGGTCATGCTGCTGCGGGTGCAGGCCGAGCGGATGCACGGCGGGTTCTTCCCGTCGGCCCGCGAGTACTCGATCGCCTACGGCCTCAACGAGAAGCGGCTGGCGAAGCTGCCCGAGCACGCGGTCGTGCTGCACCCGGGCCCGATGCTGCGCGGCATGGAGATCGCGCCGTCGGTCGCCGACTCGCCGCGCGCCGCCATCACCCAGCAGGTCGGCAACGGCGTGCACGTGCGGATGGCGGTGCTCTACCACCTGCTCGCGGGAGAGGAGCTCGCCGCATGAGCGCTCTTGTCGCCACTTCAGCCGTGCTCGACCTCACCTCAGGGGAACGTGACGCGAGCCGACCACGAGAAGCCGCGAATCGAGACGTTGAGCGGTACGAAACCACAACTGTGAATCGCGGAGAGGCGGGTTGCGCATGAGCCGGGTACTGATCAAGGACGTGCGCCCCTACGGCGAGGGCGAGCCGGTCGACGTGCTCGTCGAGGACGGGCTCATCGCCGAGATCGGCGCGGAGCTGTCCGCCGACGCCGACGAGATCGTCCACGGCTCCGGGGCCGTCGCGCTGCCCGGTTTCGTGGACCTGCACACCCACCTGCGCGAGCCGGGCCGGGAGGACGCCGAGACGATCGAGACCGGCTCGGCGGCCGCGGCGCTGGGCGGCTACACGGCCGTGTTCGCGATGGCCAACACCGACCCGGTCGCCGACAACGCGGTGATCGTCGAGCACGTGTGGCGCCGGGGCCGCGAGATCGGCCTGGTCGACGTGCACCCGGTCGGCGCGGTCACCGTCGGCCTGGCAGGGGAGAAGCTCGCCGAGCTGGGCACCATGCGCCACTCCGCCGCCGAGGTGCGGGTCTTCTCCGACGACGGCAAGTGCGTGCACGACCCGCTGCTGATGCGCCGGGCGCTGGAGTACACCCGCTCGTTCGGCGGGCTCGTCGCCCAGCACGCCGAGGAACCGCGGCTGACCGTCGGCGCGCAGGCCCACGAGGGCCCCAACGCCGCCCGGCTGGGTCTGGCGGGCTGGCCCGCCCCGGCCGAGGAGTCGATCGTCGCGCGGGACTGCCTGCTGGCCGCGCACACCGGAGGCACGCTGCACGTCTGCCACGTCTCCACCGCGGGCACCGCCGAGCTGCTGCGGTTCTTCAAGGGCCGCGAGACCGGCGGCTCGGTCTCGGCCGAGGTGACGCCGCACCACCTGCTGCTCACCGACGAGCGGCTGCAGACCTACGACCCGGTCAACAAGGTCAACCCGCCGCTGCGCACCGACGACGACGCGCTGGCGCTGCGCCGGGCGCTGGCCGACGGGACCGTGGACTGCGTGGCCACCGACCACGCCCCGCACGCCGCCCAGGACAAGGACTGCGAGTGGTCCGCGGCCAAACCGGGCATGCTGGGCCTGCAGACCGCGCTGGGCATCGTGACGCGGACGATGGTGCGCTCCGGCCTGCTGGACTGGCGCGGTGTGGCGCGGGTGCTCTCCGAGCGCCCCGCCGAGATCGCCGGCCTGACCGACCAGGGGCGGCCGATCGCCGTCGGCGAGCCCGCCACCCTCGCGCTGGTGGACCCGGACGCCGAGTGGACGGTGCGCGCCGCCGAGCTCGCGAGCCTGGGACAGAACTCCCCCTTCGAAGGGATGCGGCTGCCCGGTCGGGTCGTCGCGACGTTGCTGCGCGGTGCGATCACCGCGCACGAGGGCAAGGTGAGGCGCTGATGGAACGCACGCTGTGGGTGCTCGCGCTCGCCGCGCTGGCGGCGCTGGTGTTCTTCGGGATGCGACGCGGCTGGCTGGCCCGAGCGCGACGACAGGAGGCCGAGCTGCCTCCGTTCCCGGAGCGGCCGGCCGACCCCGGCGCCGAGACCCTCACCCCCGCCACCGGCATGTACATCGGCACGACCAAGGCCGATGACTGGCAGGACCGCATCGCGGTCGGCGACATCGGGCACCGCGCCAACGGCACCGCGCACCTGCACGCCACCGGCCTGCTGATCGAGCGCGACGGTGCCTCGGCGGTGTGGATCCCCGCCGAGTCCGTGGTGGACGCCCGGTTGGACCACAAGCTGGCCAACAAGGTCGTGCCCGGCGCAGGACTGGTGGTGGTGACCTGGCGGCTCGGCGAACAGCTGCTGGACACCGGATTCCGCGGCGACGACAAGCAAGCACAGACCGAGTGGGTCGAGGCGGTTCGCGCCCTGCCCGCTCAGACTTCGAACCACGGGGAGGACGGATGAACGACGATCGCGAAGCTGTTCATCCGACCGACCGGGGTGTGGGGTACCCCCACACCAGCACAGGAGGACAAATGACCGCGCACACCCCGGCCGCGCTGGTGCTGGAGGACGGCCGAATCTTCCGCGGGGAGGCCTACGGCAAGGTGGGCCGCACCCTCGGTGAGGTCGTGTTCACCACCGGCATGACCGGCTACCAGGAGACGCTGACCGACCCGTCCTACCACCGCCAGATCGTGGTGCAGACGGCTCCGCAGATCGGCAACACCGGCTGGAACGACGAGGACGACGAGTCCGACAAGATCTGGGTCGCCGGCTACGCCGTGCGCGAGCCCGCCCGCCGGGCGTCGAACTGGCGCTCCACCCGCAGCCTCGACGACGAGCTGACCGAGCAGGGCGTCGTCGGCATCTCCGGGATCGACACCCGCACCCTGACCCGCCACGTGCGGGAGCTGGGGGCGATGCGCGGCGGCATCTTCTCGGGCCCGGAACTGGGCTCCGACGAGCAGATGGTGGCCGCGGTGAAGGACTCCTCGGGCATGGTCGGCGCGTCCCTGGCGGGCGACGTCACCACCGGTGAGACCTACGTGATCCCGGCCGAGGGCCGGAAGCGGTTCAGGGTCGCGGCCCTGGACATGGGCATCAAGGCGAACACGCCGCGGATGATGGCCCAGCGGGGCATCGAGATCCACGTGATGCCGCTGGCGTCCACGATGGACGAGATCCTGGAGATCGCGCCGGACGGGTTGTTCCTGTCCAACGGTCCCGGTGACCCGGCGACCACCGACGCGCAGGTCGAGCTGACCCGCCAGGTACTGGACCGCAAGCTGCCGCTGTTCGGCATCTGCTTCGGCAACCAGGTGCTCGGCCGCGCGCTGGGCCGCGGCACCTACAAGCTGCAGTACGGCCACCGCGGCATCAACATCCCGGTCATCGACCAGGAGACCGGCAAGGTCGCGATCACCGCGCAGAACCACGGGTTCGCCGTGGAGGGCGAGCCGGGCGAGGAGTTCGACACCGACTTCGGCCGCGCGATCGTCTCGCACCACTGCGCCAACGACGGTGCCGTCGAGGGCCTGCGGCTGCTCAGCGGCCCGGCCTTCTCCGTCCAGTACCACCCCGAGGCGGCAGCGGGTCCGCACGACGCCGCGCCCCTGTTCGACAAGTTCGTTGACCTGATGAGCGAGGCTCGGTAATGCCGAAGAGGACTGATATCAAGCACGTTCTGGTGATCGGTTCCGGTCCGATCGTCATCGGGCAGGCGTGCGAGTTCGACTACTCCGGCACCCAGGCCTGCCGGGTGCTGCGGGAGGAGGGCATCCGCGTCTCGCTGGTGAACTCCAACCCGGCGACGATCATGACCGACCCCGAGTTCGCCGACGCCACCTACATCGAGCCGATCACGCCGGAGTTCGTCGAGAAGGTCATCGACGCCGAGCGCCCGGACGCGATCCTGGCGACGCTGGGCGGGCAAACCGCGCTGAACACGGCCATCGCGTTGCACGACCGCGGTGTGCTGGAGAAGTACGGCGTGGAGCTCATCGGTGCCGACGTCGACGCGATCCAGCGCGGCGAGGACCGGCAGATGTTCAAGGACATCGTGCGCTCGGTCGGCGGCGAGGTTCCCTCGTCGAAGGTGTGCAAGTCGATGGACGACGTGCGTTCGTTCGTCGAGACCTCGGGTCTGCCGGTCGTCATCCGGCCCAGCTTCACCATGGGCGGCCTGGGCTCGGGCATGGCGCACACCGAGGAGGACCTGGAGCGGATGGCCTCGTTCGGCCTCGCCGAGTCCCCGGTGCACGAGGTGCTCATCGAGGAGAGCGTGCTCGGCTGGAAGGAGTACGAGCTGGAGCTGATGCGCGACCACGCCGACAACGTGGTGGTCATCTGCTCCATCGAGAACGTCGACCCGATGGGCGTGCACACCGGTGACTCGGTGACCGTGGCGCCGTCGATGACGCTGACCGACCGCGAGTACCAGCACATGCGCAACGTGGGCATCGCGGTGCTGCGCGAGGTCGGGGTGGACACCGGCGGCTGCAACATCCAGTTCGCCATCAACCCGCAGACCGGCCGCATGGTCGTCATCGAGATGAACCCGCGCGTGTCGCGGTCCTCGGCGCTGGCGTCGAAGGCGACCGGTTTCCCGATCGCCAAGATCGCCGCGAAGCTCGCCGTGGGCTACAAGCTGGACGAGATCCAGAACGACATCACCGGCGAGACCCCGGCGTCGTTCGAGCCCACGCTGGACTACGTGGTCGTGAAGGTGCCGCGGTTCGCCTTCGAGAAGTTCCCGGGCGCCGACACCGAGCTGACCACGACGATGAAGAGCGTCGGCGAGGCGATGGCCGTGGGCCGCAGCTTCTCCGAGGCGATGGGCAAGGCCCTCCGGTCGATGGAGACGAAGTCGGTCGGGTTCTGGACCAGGCCGGATCCCGAAGAAGCCACGCTGCAGTCCACCCTGGACGATCTGCGCACCGCTCACGACGGCCGGATCTACACCGTCGAGCGGGCGCTGCGCTTCGGCGCCACCGTCGAGCAGGTGCACGAGGCCTCGGGAATCGACCCGTGGTTCGTCGACCAGATCGCGGCGTGGGTGGAGCTGCGGCGCGAGATCGTCGACGCCCCGGTGCTGGACGCGACGTTGCTGCGGGTGGCCAAGCGGGCGGGCCTGTCGGACCGCCAGATCGCCGCGCTGCGGCCGGAACTGGCCGGTGAGGACGGCGTGCGCGCGCTGCGCCACCGGCTCGGCGTGCGCCCGGTCTACAAGACCGTCGACACCTGCGCCGCCGAGTTCGCGGCGAACACGCCGTACCACTACTCGGCCTACGAGTCCGACCCCGCGGCGGAGTCGGAGGTCGCCGAGCAGCGCGACAAGCCGAAGGTGATCATCCTCGGCTCGGGCCCGAACCGCATCGGCCAGGGCATCGAGTTCGACTACTCGTGCGTGCACGCGGCGATGGCGCTGCGCGCCGCCGGGTACGAGACGGTGATGGTCAACTGCAACCCGGAGACCGTCTCCACCGACTACGACACCTCGGACCGGCTGTACTTCGAGCCGCTGACCTTCGAGGACGTCCTGGAGGTCGTGCACTCCGAGCAGAACTCGGGCACCGTCGCCGGCGTGATCGTGCAGCTGGGCGGCCAGACCCCGCTGGGCCTGGCGCAGCGGCTGGCCGACGCGGGCGTGCCGGTCGTGGGCACCCCGCCGGAGGCCATCCACCTCGCCGAGGAGCGCGGTGCCTTCGGCGACGTGCTGGTCGCGGCCGGTCTTCCCGCGCCGCAGTACGGCACGGCGACCTCGTTCGAGGGCGCCAAGCGCATCGCCGACGACATCGGCTACCCGGTGCTGGTGCGCCCGTCCTACGTGCTGGGCGGTCGCGGCATGGAGATCGTCTACGACGAGGCGTCGCTGGAGAACTACATCGCCCGCGCCACCGAGGTCACCCCGGAGCACCCGGTGCTGGTGGACAAGTTCCTCGACGACGCCATCGAGATCGACGTGGACGCGTTGTGCGACGGCACCGAGATCTACCTGGGCGGCGTGATGGAGCACATCGAGGAGGCCGGCATCCACTCCGGCGACTCGGCGTGCGCGCTGCCGCCGATCACCCTGGGGCGCCAGGACATCGAGATGGTGCGCCGCTCCACCGAGGCCATCGCGCGCGGTGTGGGCGTGCACGGCCTGCTCAACGTGCAGTACGCGCTCAAGGACGACGTGCTCTACGTGCTGGAGGCCAACCCGCGCGCCTCCCGGACGGTGCCGTTCGTCTCGAAGGCCACGGCCGCGCCGCTGGCCAAGGCCGCCGCGCGAATCATGTTGGGCGCCAAGATCTCCGAGCTGCGCTCCGAGGGAATGCTGCCCGCCGAGGGCGACGGCGCGGACCTGCCGGTCGACGCGCCGGTGGCGGTCAAGGAAGCGGTCCTGCCGTTCCACCGCTTCCGCACCCGCGAGGGCGCCGGGGTGGACTCGCTGCTCGGGCCGGAGATGAAGTCGACCGGCGAGGTCATGGGCATCGACACCTCGTTCGGCCAGGCGTTCGCCAAGTCGCAGGCCGGGGCCTACGGCTCGCTGCCGACCTCCGGCAAGGTGTTCGTCTCGGTCGCCAACCGGGACAAGCGCTCGCTGGTGTTCCCGGTGAAGCGGCTCGCCGACCTCGGGTTCGAGATCCTCGCGACCGAGGGCACGGCCGAGGTGTTGCGCCGCAACGGCATCACCTCCACCGTGGTCGCCAAGCACACCGAGTCGGTCGAGGGCGATCGAGACGTCGTCGACCTGATCAAGGCGGGCGAGGTCGACATGATCATCAACACCCCGTACGGCAACCCGGGTCCGCGGGTCGACGGCTACGAGATCCGCACGGCCGCGGTCTCCCGCGACGTCCCGTGCATCACCACCGTGCAGGGTGCGGCGGCGGCCGTGCAGGGCATCGAGGCCGCGATCGGCGGCAACATCGGCGTCCGGCCGCTGCAGGCGCTGCAGGCCGCGCTGCGGCAGGACGGTGAGTGACGATGGCTGACGCGCCGCTGCGCGCGGGGTTCGGCGCCCGGCTCACCGACGCGGTGAGCCGGCGCGGGCCGCTGTGCGTGGGCATCGACCCGCACCCGTCGCTGCTGCACGCGTGGCAGCTGGGGGAGAGCCCGCAGGCGCTGGAGCGCTTCGCGATGACGGTGGTGGAGGCGCTGGCCGACCGGGTGGCGCTGCTCAAGCCGCAGTCGGCGTTCTTCGAGTCCTACGGGTCGGCCGGTGTCGCGGTGCTGGAGAAGGTGATCGCCGAGTCGCAGCAGGCCGGTGCGCTGGTGCTGCTGGACGTCAAGCGCGGCGACATCGGCTCGACGATGACGGCCTACGCGATGGCGTACCTCGACGAGCACGCCCCGCTGGCCGCCGACGCGATCACGGTCTCGCCGTACCTCGGCTACGGTTCGCTGGCCCCGGCCATCGGCATGGCCGAGCAGAACGGCAAGGGCGTGTTCGTGCTGGCCCGCACGTCGAACCCGGAGGGCGTGGGCCTGCAGCAGTCGGTCCACGGCAGCGGCGACACGGTCGGCCAGTACATCGTGGACTCGGCCGCCGAGACCAACCTGGGCAAGACCCCGATGGGGCACGTCGGCGTGGTGGCCGGAGCCACCATCCCGGCGGGAGAGCTCGACTTCTCCGACCTCAACGGCCCCATCCTCGCCCCGGGTCTCGGAGCTCAGGGCGCCACGCTCGAAGACCTGAAAGCCGTCTTCGGCCGGGCCCTGCCGCACGTCCTCCCGACGACGTCGCGAGACGTCCTCCGCCACGGCCCCGGCGTGAAGTCCCTCCGGGACACCCACGCCCGCCTCGCCGAGGACATCGACCACCAGCTCCACCTCTGACCCTCGGGTCCGGTCCGATCGGGGGCGTCCTCACCAAGAGGACGCCCCCGTTTCGCACCACCCAACGGATCCCAACCCTCCCGTCCCATGGTGGGTCGGACGAAGTTTTCATGAAAACTTCCCCCACTCAACAAACGGAACGTTTTCATGAAAACTTCCCCAACACCAACCCCCGAGCCGCTCAAAACACCTGGTGAGCACGCGAATCCGTGAACCTGACACAGCGTTTTCCAGAGTCGTGTCTCATGGTGGGGAGGGAAGTTTTCATGAAAACTTCGTCCACGTAGTAGAGGTGAGGTTTTCATGAAAACTGTCCCGTGATCAGAGGGAAATTCGGATTCGGTCGATGACCGCGTGGAGTGAGTGCTGGAGTTGGTCGTGGGTCACGACGATCACCGTCCACCCGGCCTCGGTGAGGCGAGCGCGTCGAGCGCGGTCCCTCTTGATCTGAGCGTGGTTTCCGTGCCACTGCCCGTCGTACTCCACTGCGACTCGTTGATCGACGAATGCCAGATCGAGCCGGGCGAGGAGCCTGCCGTTGACCCAGACCTCGTGTTGCGGCACGGGAGTGAAACCGAGCAGCGCGAGTTCGACGCGCAGCACGGACTCGGGGATGGACTCCGCGCGTCCGTCCAGCAGCGCAAACCGGTATCGGGCTTTGCGCACGCCGTCGTCCCTCCGGCCGCGCATGAACTCGCCGATCGCGCGTGACGTGATCAGTCCCTGGTGCAGGAGGGCGTCGCAACGCGCCACCGACATCGTGATCGGCCCCTTCCTGAGCAGGTCGAAAGCGGCGCGATCGATGTTCGCCAGGTTGATCCCGTTCCAGGGCGCGTACTCGAACTCGTAGGTGCGCGAGGCCGAGCAGTCCAGACCTTTCCTGCGATGCGGCCCGGCCGGTCGGGGCACGAGCACATCGACGGGCGTCCGGAAGTCGGCGAGTCCATCAGCACCGTGCAACGTCGCCGCCGACAGCCCGGTGAGCACAGCTTCCGGAGGCAAGCCCTTCGAGGCGGCGAGGCATTTCAGCCGATGGGTCAGCCGAGTCCCCCTCAACGCGTACACGCCGGGAAGCACCCGCACGATTTCCGGGCTCCGCAGGTCCCGGTCCTTCACACCTGCGGCCGCCGCGCTTCTTCTGGTCAACAACCCGTGCTCGTCGCACAGCGCCGCGAAGTCAGACTGTTCCATGCTCGGATAGAGGAGAGGAACCCCTCAGGAAATACACCCGGACCTCGGGAACCACCGGATACGGCACGATCACCACACCTTCGGTCGATCTCGGGTCTCCGAACTCTCGTGGGGTGGGGGAGCGCAGTTTTCATGAAAACTTCCCCACTCTCGAAACGTCAGCTCGTGAACAGGGTGATGATGTTGTTCGGGGTGCTGAGGCAGAGGTTGAGGACGTCGCGGGATTCCGGGGCTGTGGCGTGGCTTCGGGTGAACATCTCCTGCTCGAAGACTGCGATCGCGGTGTCGGGGTCGTCGTGGGTGGTGAGGGCTTTGGCGAGCTCGGCGCCGTCGTGCAGGGCGAGGTTGGCACCTTCGCCTGCCGGGACCATGAGGTGGGCGGCGTCGCCGATGAGCGTGACACCCGGTGCGTGGTCCCAGCGGTGGTCGTCGGGCAGGGTGTGCAGCGGTCGCAGCACCGGGGCGGTGTCGCCGTCGGTGATCAGGGCGCGGAGTTCCGGTGCCCAGCCGTCGAATTCGGCGGCGACCCGGTCGCGGAGCGGGGTGGTCGAGTCGATCCACTCCTGGGGGACGCGCAGCTGGGCGTAGGTGTGCAGGGTGCCGCCGGGTTCGCGGTGGGCGGCGATGCCCTTGCCCGGTGAGGGGACGAACAGGGAACCGTCGCCGACGGCCCGAGCCGTGGCGGGGTGGCGGGTGTCGGCGTCGAGCAGGTACGTCTCGACGAACACCACGCCGGCGTAGGCGGGGGTGGCCGGCGACAGCAGCGGGCGGACGCGGGACCACGCGCCGTCGGCGCCGACCAGGAGCTCCGAGGTCGTTCTCGCGCCGTGGGCGAAGGTGAGCTCGTGCCTCCCGCCGCCGAGCGGGCGGACCGAGGCGAGCTTGTGCCCCCAGCGGACGGTCCCGGGCGGTAGCGAGTCGAGCAGCATCCGGCGCAGGGCGCCGCGACGGACCTCCGGGCGTCTGCCCAGGCCGTCGTCGGGCTGGTCGAGCAGCACCGCGCCGTCGGTGCCCAGCACGCGGGTGGCCTCGGCGCCTTCGAAGATCAGCTGCTGGAACTCGTCGAACAGGCCCGCGTCCTTGAGCGCGAGCTGTCCGTCGGTGTCGTGGATGTCGAGCATGCCGCCCTGGCCGCGGGCGGTGGGCGAGTCCTCGCCTTCGTAGACGGTGACGGGGATGCCGTGGACCTGCAGGACGCGGGCGAGGACGAGCCCGCCGAGCGCTGCTCCGACGATGGTGATCGGTGGTGTCATGACGCCTCCTTTGGAACGCTGTTCCATCCGAGTTTGGAACGACGTTCCAACGTGTGTCAAGATGGACCCATGCCGGGAAGCGCACATCACACCGGACGCCGCTCCGACGCCCTGACCAGGCAACGCATCGTCGAGGCCGCCGTGGCGATCCTCGACGCCGAGGGGGAGCGGGGCCTGAACTTCCGCAGGCTCGGCCGCGAGCTGAGCACCGGCCCCGGCGCCCTCTACCACCACGTCGCGGGAAAGGACGAGCTGCTCAGCGCCGCGACCGAGGTCGTGCTGGCCGACGTCATCCCCACCGGCGACGCCCGAGGCGACGACGCCGTCCGGGAGGTCGCGCTCGCCGTATTCGACGCCATCGACGCTCACCCGTGGGTGGGCACGCAGCTCACGCTCACCCCGACCCACCCGACGCTGCTGCGGATCTTCGAAACCCTCGGCGGTCACGTCCGGGCTCTCGCCATGCCCCGGGCCGCCGAGTTCGCCGCGGCTTCCGCGCTGCTCAACTACGTCCTCGGTGTCGGCGGCCAGAACGCCGCCAACGCGCGGATGGCTCCCACCGGCAGCCGCGGCGACTTCCTCGGCGCCGCCGCGGCCACCTGGTCGCAGCTCGATCCCGCCGAGTTCCCGTTCACCCGCGACGTCGCCGACCAGCTGCGGGAGCACGACGACCGGGAGCAGTTCCTGGCCGGGATCGATCTGATCCTCGCCGGCATCCGCGCGTCCGGAATCACCCGCCGATAAAGATCTGGTTGAGCATGATGATTCCTGCTCAATCCGGTCGTTGGACCCCTGACCGACACCCGATAGGGTCAACGGGTGAGGAGTTCGGAGGGTGCATGACCGACGATGCTCCGTTGCTGGGCGGGCGGTACCGGCTGGGTTCCCGCATCGGCGGCGGTGGGATGGCCGACGTGCACCGGGCGATGGACACCCGACTGCAGAGGTTGGTCGCTGCCAAGGTGTTCCGCTCGGCGACCGATGAGCTGGGGCGCAAGCGCTTCGCCGAGGAAGCCAGGATCCTCGCGGGATTGAGCCACCCGGGCCTGGTCACCGTGCACGACTTCAGCTCCGACGAGGACGAGCTGTTCCTGATCATGGAACTCGTCGAGGGCGGCACGCTGGCCGACGTCGCCGAGACCGGCCCGATGCAGCCCGAGGACGTCGCCGACGTCGGCGGCAAGCTCGCCGACGTGCTGGCCTACGTGCACGGCAACGACGTGGTGCACCGCGACGTCAAGCCCACCAACGTCCTCATCGGCAACGACGGGCGCGCGTTCCTCGCCGACTTCGGGGTGTCACGGCTCGCCGACGCGGCCGGTCGGCTGACCGACTCCGGAATGGTCGTCGGCACCACCACCTACATGGCGCCGGAGCAGGTTTCCGGTGGTGACGTGGGATTTCCCGCTGACGTGTACGCGCTCGGGCTGGTGCTGCTGGAGTGCGTGACCGGACGGGTCGAGTACCCCGGCGGCCCGGACGCCGCCGTGGCGCGACTGGTCCGCCCGCCGCAGGTCCCCTACGGCATCCCGGCCCGGTTGCGGCGCGGGCTGCTGGCGATGCTCGCCGCCGACCCGGCGCGCCGGATCACCGCCGAGCAGGCCGGCGACCTGCTCAGCGGCCGCACCACCGAGGTCCTCGCCCCGGTCCCGGCGCCCCTGCCCGTCGCGCCGCCGCGGGTTCCGCCGCAGCGGGTGCAGCGTCCGCCGACGGAGTCGATGCCGGTCCAGCAGCAGTCCGCGCGGCCGCCGCTGGCGCCGATCGCCGCCGGGGTGCTGGTGGTCGTCGCGGCCCTCGCGCTGGCCGTGGTGCTCTGGCCCTCGGCGACCGAAACCCCCGAGCTGCCACCGGTTTCCGGAGACCCCGGGCCGGACCGGCTGCCCGCCGACCTGGAGAACCTGGAGAGGCTGGTGCGCGGATGAACCGGCTGCTGCCCGCGGTGGTGCTGGTCGGGTTCGCGCTGGTCGGATGCGGTGACGATCCGCAGGTGCGCGCCCAGCTCGGTGCCCGCGTCGCCGAGGTCAAGGCCGCCGCCCTCGCCCACAACCGGCTCGACGCCGAAACCGCCCTGGTCGCCCTGCACCGCGACATCGCCGAGGCGGTCGCCGACGGCACCCTCGACTCCGACAGCGCCGGCTCCATCATGGCCGCCGCCGACCGCGTCGCCGAGGACGTCCGAGCCCTCCCCGCCCCGGGCTCGGCCCCCATCACCGTCACGGTCGAACCCGAACCCCGCGCCGAGGACAAGAAAACCCGCGACAACGACGGCTGATCCCCTTCCCTCGGACGAAAACCCCGGTATTCACGCGATGAATGTTGCGGTTTTCGCGCGATGAATGTTGCGGTTTTTGACGCGG
The DNA here is from genome assembly GCF_029952525.1 of Saccharopolyspora ipomoeae. GTDB lineage: Bacteria > Actinomycetota > Actinomycetes > Mycobacteriales > Pseudonocardiaceae > Saccharopolyspora > Saccharopolyspora ipomoeae. Next base: position 469,022 of record NZ_JASAOF010000001.1, on the reverse strand, counting down.
CGAGCGACTTTCGCGTTTCCAGGGTTCAGTGGTTAGGCGCGTGGCGTTGCACGCCACCAGGTCACGCAACCCGCCGTTCGGCGAGGCGAGTACTCGTGATCAGCACGAGGAGATCGGAGGTGGGGATCGCGGCGACCAGCGCGGAGAACTTGCCGGATGAAGGGCGACCCCGTCCCTTCCCGTGCTCATCTTACAGGGGGCAGGGGGACTTGCGGCAAGGCCCGGGTCGTGCCGCACAATGCTCGACCTGTGCCGGGACCTGCGCAAACGCGGTGCACGGCTGGGGGAATCGATCACTGGTGAGGGGCACGTGTCTCAACACGAGGAAGAACTGCGGTCCGAGCGCGCCCACGTGGCCGGGCTCTACGAACGACTCGACGCCGAACGCGCCCGCGTCGACACCCGCTACCGGCAGGCCCTGCGCGACACCTCCACGTCGCCGATGGAACGCGACGTCGAGGTGCGCGCGCAGGCCCGCGAGCTCCAACGGCTGGGCGTCGCCGACCACGGTCTGTGCTTCGGGCGCCTCGACGCCACCGATGGGGAACGCCGCTACATCGGCCGGATCGGGCTGTTCGACGCCGATGACGACTACCGGCCGCTGCTGCTGGATTGGCGTGCCCCGGCGGCGCGCCCCTTCTACACGGCTACCGCCGCCCACCCCGAAGGCATGCGCCGACGCCGGCAGCTGCACAGCCGCGGTCGGCGGATCACCGGTCTCACCGACGAGGTCCTGGGCAGGCCCGACGGCGAAACCGCTGGTGACGCAGCACTTCTCGCCGCGGTCAACGCACCGCGCGGCGAGGGGATGCGCGACATCGTCGCCACCATCCAGGCCGAGCAGGACCGCATCATCCGCTTCGACCACCCGGGCGTGCTGGTCATCGAGGGCGGACCCGGCACCGGCAAGACCGTCGTCGCGCTGCACCGCGTCGCCTACCTGCTCTACACGCAGCGGGAGCGGATGGAGCGCAGCGGCGTGCTGGTGGTCGGGCCGAATCCGCAGTTCCTGAACCACATCGGCCGCGTGCTGCCGTCGCTGGGGGAGTCCGACGTCGTGTTCGCCACCACCGGCGACCTGCTTCCCGGGCTGCGCGTCACCGCCGAGGACGCGCCGGAGATCGCCGAGCTCAAGGGCTCGTTGAAGATCCTCGACGTGCTGCGCGCGGCCGTCGCCGACCGGCAGCGACTGCCTGAGCAGCCGTGGGAGATCGAGCTGGAGGACGTGTCGGTCCGCATCGACGCCGCCACCGCCGAGTGGGCCCGCGAGGAAGCTCGCGACAGCGGCCTGCCGCACAACGAGGCACGCGCGGTGTTCGTCGACGTCGTCGGCTACGTGCTCACCGAACGCGCCACCGCCCGCATCGGCCGCGGCTGGCTGACCAGGGAGGACGAGGAGTGGGGGAACGTCAGGGAGGAGGTGCGCGCAGAACTGGCGGAGCACCGCGGCCTGCGCGAGGCGATCGACGCGCTGTGGCCGGAGCTGACCCCGCAGCAACTGCTCGCCGAGCTCTACACCTCCCCGGAGCGGCTTCGCGCGGTCGGCGCCGAGGCGCTGCTGCGGGGTGATGGCGAGGTGTGGACGGTGTCGGACGTGCCGCTGCTCGACGAGCTCGTCGACCTGCTGGGGGAGGTGAAAGCGCCTGCAGCCGAGGAGGATTCGGAAGCCGAGTACGCCGCCGGGGTCCTGGAGATCCTGCAGGTCGAGCGCCACGACCTCATGGACGACGAGGACCACCTGCTCGCCCAGGACCTGCTGCACGCCGAGGACCTGGCGGAGCGCTTCGTCGAGCGCGACACCCGCGAGCTGGCCGAACGCGCCGCCGCCGACCGCGACTGGACCTACCGCCACGTCGTGGTCGACGAGGCCCAAGAGCTGTCCGAAATGGACTGGCGAGTGCTGATGCGCCGCTGCCCGAGCCGCTCGTTCACGGTCGTCGGCGACCTCGCCCAACGCCGCTCAGCCGCAGGCGCCCGCACCTGGGCCGCGATGCTGGACCGCTACGTCCCCGGCCGCTGGGCCTACCGCGAGCTCACGGTCAACTACCGGACCCCGGCGGAGATCATGCGCCTCGCCGCAGGCCTCCTCGGCGAGTTCGCACCCGGAGTCACCCCACCGGACTCGGTCCGCTCCAACGGCGTAGAGCCCTGGTGCCGCCAGGTCGCGGTTTCCGAAATGAGCGGCGCCATAGCGGATTTCACGTCCGAGGAGTCCGAACGCGAAGGGACCAGCGTCGTCATCGGCCCACCCGGCATCCCCGGCGCGGTCACCCCGACGGCCACCAAGGGCCTCGAATTCGACGCGGTCCTGCTCGTCGAACCCGCCGAGATCCTCCGAACCCCACGAGGAGCCGCAGACCTCTACGTGGCCCTCACGCGCGCGACGCAACGCCTCGGCATCCTCCACACCGGCCCGCTCCCCGACGTCCTCCGCACTCGCGAGGGGTGACCCGATTTCAATGGAAGTCGGGAACCTGATTCCCATGGAAATCGGGACACCGACTTCCATTGAAATCGGAGAACCACAGGTCAGGTCACTGCGCGAGGCGGCTGCGGAGGAGGTCGAGGCCGGGGCCTTCGAGATCGGGGAGGGCGACGGTGCGGCCGGTGATGGCGAGGGTGAGGGCTTCCGACGGGCCGCGGAGTTCAGCGCCTTCGCCCCAGCTCCAGTCCTGGTCCGCGGCGGTGAGGCGGAGGCCCGAGAGGCGGTTGGCGGGGAGGAAGGCGCGGGCGCTGCTCCTGGTGGTGAGGAAGTCCAGGGCCGGGCGCCACGAGGCGGGTGGCGGGTTGACGTCGAGACCGAGCGGCCTGGCCGCGTCGCGCAGGTGGATGCAGGTGTCGGTCATCGGGCCGTGGGGCCCGACGATCGGCACGTTCAACCGGTTGCCTGCGAGTCGGCGCAGGCCGGACACCAGCTCGTCGGTGGGGCGCTGCGCCCACTCGCGGGTCTGCTCGTCGACGTACCCGTCGAGGTCGCCGCGGTAGCGAACGACGGTGCGCAGCACCCGAAGCCAGTTCAGCCGGGTCTCCAGCGGAGCGAGCATGTGCGCCGCCACCTCCCGCACGGTCCACCCGGCGCACAGGCTCGGCGTCGTCCACTGCTCCGGTGTCAACGACGCGAACATGTCGGCGGCGAGCCGCCGGTTCTCCTCCGAGATCCGGAAGAGCTCTTCGAAGTCCTGGTTCACGCCCGGACCCTACGACACCTCCCCGACACCGACCCCCGATTCGGCTGAGCTCCCGCAGCGGCGAGAGGCTCACCAGAGGACAGTTTTTCCTCGAATCACCCGTGATCAATGTCCGTTTCGCCCGGACAGTTCTCACTGGAACCGTCCCCTGGCGAGGCCCACGAGCAACCGGGCCACCTCCGCGGGCGTGGTGATCATGCAGTCGTGGCCGGTGGGCAGCTCGTGAACGACCGCGGGAGAACCGTTGGGCTGGACGGAGGGGACGGGGCGGCGGTCGAAGTCCTCGGGGACGTCGGTGCAGTGGATGTGGGCGCGGGGGATCGCCCGCGTGGCGGGGTTGTCGAGGCGCACGGGTTGCTGCAGCGCACCGACCGATTGGTCGGAGAGCATCGAGCTCAACCACGCCAGGTCGTCGGGATCGGTGACGCCGAACAGACCCTCCCCGTTGGCGCCGGCGAAGCCGTCGACCGGAGGTGGGACGCGGAATCCGCTCTCCGAGCGCAGCGCGAGGTCGATGGCCTTCTTCGCCTGCGGCATCACGTCGGCCGCCGTCTCGCCGTCCTCCGGGACCATCGCGTCGAGGTAGATCAGCTGCGAGATCCGCTCCGGGACCTGGTTGGCGGCGTCGGAGATGACCAGCCCGGCGTAGCTGTGCCCGACGAGCACCACGTCGTGCAGGTCCTCGTCGAGGATCAGCCGGACCACGTCGTCGGAGTGGGTGCGCACCCCGGTCTCGGGCGTGAGCAGGTGCGCGGTCTCGCCGTAGCCGGTCAGCGTCGGGGTCAGCACCCGGTGCCCGGCCAGCAGCGGGACCACCCGGTCCCAGGCGTGACCGGTGTGCCAAGCGCCGTGGACCAGCAGAAACGTGGACATGCATGCCTCCTGGGATGGACGTGCCCTCCACGATCGGGCTGCCGCGCGACCGGAACCAGAGCCCCCGCGATCCTGGGGGTGGCAGGACCAGGCACGGCCCGCTCGGCCCGCCTACGCTGGAGGGGTGGCCGAGGAGAACCTGCTGGGCGAGTTCGTGCGCGCACGGCGCGAGCTCGTCACTCCCGAGCAGGCCGGGATTCCGGTGACCGGCGTGCGTCGGGTGCCCGGCCTTCGCCGGGAGGAGGTCGCGATGCTCGCCGGCATCAGCGCCGACTACTACCTGCGCCTGGAGCAGGGCCGCGACCGCAACCCGTCGGTGCAGGTCCTGGAATCGCTGGCGCGCGTCCTGCGGCTCGACGACGATGCCACCGAGCACCTGCTGCGCCTGGCGGCGACCAAACCGCTGCGCAGGACACCGATGCCGGAGCTCCGGTCCAGCACGGCGAAACTCCTCGCATCGCTGGCGCTTCCGGCGTTCGTGGAGACCAGGTACATGGACGTCCTGGCCGCCAACCGGCTGGCCACCGCGCTGTCGCCTCGTCTGGTTCCGGGGACCAACCGCCTTCGCGACATGTTCCTGGACCCGGCCGAGCAGGACCTCTACCCGGACTGGGAGGCCGATTCGGTCAGCGCGGTCGCGGGCTTCCGCAAGTCGGTCGGCGCGGAGACCCACGACCCCCGCTACGCCGAGATCGTCGGCGAGCTCAGCCTCGCCAGCCCCCGCTTCAGCAGCATCTGGGCCCGCCACGACGTCATCGTCTGCGCGGCCGCGCCGATGCGCGTCGCCCACCCGCAGGTCGGCCACCTGGTCCTCAACCGCGAGCGCCTCGGCGTCGAGGGGAGCCCGGGCCAGGCGCTGGTCATCTTCCACCCCGACCCGGGTACCGACAGCGCCGAGAAGCTCACCCTCCTCGGCACGACCTCGGTCGCCGCCCGCTGACCTCGCGATCTCCCGCTCGGAGGTGAGGGCAGCGGACAGTTTTAGTGAGAACTGTCCGGGCGAAACGGACATTGATCATGGGTGATTCGAGGAAAAACTGTCCCCGGCCGACGGGAAGCCGCCCCGGGAGTGAAGAGACGTGAGAACCCCCGCGAAACCGCCCTACCTGCGGATGATCTTGATGATGATCTGGCCGACGATGAACCAGATCAGCGCCGCGAGCGCGTAGTTGAGGACCACCCCGAGCAGGGCGTCGTCCGGGGTGAACACGTCGCCGAGGCCGAGCACGAAGGTCTGGGCGAGGGTGTAGATGAACGACACGAAGCCGTTGCCCTGGTTCGCGTCGAGCACCACGAACAGCACGTGCAGCGCGAACACCAGCACCACGATCGACACGACGATCCGCACGATCCGCGCCACGGTGTCGCCGACCTGCCCCGGGCGTCGACGTCGTTCGTAGGGGTCGCGGTAGTCGCGGTCGTAGCGGTAGTCGGCGTCCCGCCGGTCGTACGGATCTTGCGGCCCGTAACTCATGCCGCGCATTGTCACCGCGATCACCAGCGACAACAAGTCGAGCGTTCGGGTGGTTCGCGGCCTCGACCGTGCCCTGACCCGCTACCAGTCGAAGATCTCGGGGTGCTGCTGCGCCTCGAAGCGGAGCCGGTTGAGCTCGTCGGCGAAGAGCTTCGTGTGCCCGCGCCCCAGGCACACCACAGCGCTCAGCGTGGAGAGCGGATTGACCCACATCCGCTTTCGGAACGGGAAGACCCCGGTCTTGTACTGGCTGGTCATCCGCATCCCGCCGACGAAGGTCCCACCGCACAGCGCACACGCCGGATACCGGGACTGAGGAGCTGGCGAAGTCATGCCCAGATGCTTATCAGGGTCGAGTGGGGATGTGCTGCGGGATCCGCTGAAAAGCGGTTTGCCGTGGGTTCTCGGTCGATAGCCTGCCCGTGAGTCGATCTTGGGGGCGGGTGCTGTGTCGGGTGATGCGTGGAACGTCTCGCTGAACATCATCGCCAGCGTGATCACGGGTTCGGCCGTGTGGTTGGTGACCAAGGCGCTGGCCTTGCGCAAGACGCGGCGGATGCAGGTCTTCTTCGGTCTGACCGGCGGCGATGAGTGCCTGGTGGTCGTACCCCGGCACGCCTCGTCGAACCGGGACCGCAGCGTGCACCGCAACGACGCGGCGGCGCTGCTGGAGCTGTCGACGGTGCTCGGTGACTGCCGGGCCAGGCCCGAGGTCGTCTTCCACGACGACGTCTACCAGGGCGCGGCGGACAAGGCCGAGTTCTGCATCGGTGGCCCCGATGCCAACCACCGCACCGCGGCCCACCTGCGCTCCGCGGTGCCGAACCTGCGCCACGCGCTGTACGAGGACGACCCGGAGGGCGTCACGATCAGCGTCGGCGAGCGCCGCTTCCCGGTCGAGATGGGGCGCGCGGAGTACGTCGCGCTGGCCAAGATCCAGCGCGAGCGCGATGACAAGCCGGCGTTCCTGATCTGCGGCCAGACCTCGGTCAGCAACCGCGCCGCCGCCCGCTACCTCCAGCGCAACCACACCCGCCTGATGCGGACCTACGGCCTGCGCAAGCGCTTCTGCCTCATCCTGCGAGTCGTCGAACCCGGCACCTACGGTCCCAGCGTCGTGGAACTGGCCCACGACGCCACGTTCGAGGCGTTCACGACGTCGTGACCTGGGGGATTCCGGTGACTGCGCAGTTCTCATGAAAACTGCGCCGACTGCAGGAGCCACTGGCTGAGCGGGTGCACGAGGTAGCGCAGCGAGTACGCCTCCCAGATCGCGCCCACCACCAGGAGCGCGAGCGCCGGGAGGGCCAGGAGGCCGAGGTGCCGGAGCCCCCGGGCGTAGCCCTGTCTGCGGGTGGTCGCGCCTGGCGCCACCCAGGCTCGTCCGAGCAGGAAGCTGCCGAGGAGCAGCAGGACGTAGGCCTGGAGCTCGATGATGATCGTGAGCGAGTGGGGGATCATCGCCACCGCCGCCTGGGGCGTGACCGGTGCCAGCGTGATGCCCGTTTCGACGGCCCAGTAGGCGAAGAAGGCCAGCCCGGCGAAGGGCACCACCAGCGACGGAACCACGATCGTGAGAAGGCTGAGGCGGAAGACGTTCACCGCGAGGATCACCAGCGCGAACAGCGGTGGCGTGTGCACGAGCTCGGTGACCAGCCCGGCCGTGCCGTCGTCGACCAGAGCGGCCGCTTGGGTCTCGTTGAGCTCGGGGAAGAGCATTCCGACGACGAGCCCGACGAGCGTGAGCCCGTACGCGCCGGCGTTGATGATCAGATAAGGGCGCAGGTTTTCCCGTATGAGGTGGAAAGGACGTCGCCGCAAGGGAATTCGGTGCGATATCAGCTGCTCGGGTTCGTGAGTCGTTGACGGCATGTCGCGCTCCTCTCGGCTCCGGCTCGGCGGATCCGATCCGGACACGTGCGACTAGTACGCTGTAATACAGCCGAGCGATACGCTAACACAGCGTGATAGAGGAAGTGGCATGAGCGATTCCAGCAAGGGCGATACGCGGTCGAAGATCCTCATCGCCGCGGCGACGATGCTCGGCGAGGACCCGACCGCCCGCCTCAGCGTGCGCGCGGTCGCAGCGCGCGCGGGCGTGAGCACCGGCTCGCTGCGGCACTTCTTCCCGACCCAGCAGGAGCTGATCGACACCGTCGTCGCAGGCCTGCAGACGCTCGACGTCCCGGACGATCCGATGGCGGACACCTCGCGGGGTCCGGCCGAGCGACTTGAGGCATGCCTTCAGCTGCTGCTCGCTGCCACCGGCGCGGGAGATGAGGCGCGGCGGACCCTGACCTCTCTGCACGACGCCTACGTCGCCTCACCTCCGGCGGAGGACTCGACCCACGCGTTCCTCGCGATCGAGCGCCTCGCCGTGGACCGCGTCGAACGCTGGCTCGCGGTGCTGCGCGCCGAGGACGCACTCGCCCCCGGCGACCTCGAACAACAGGCCCGATTCCTGCTCACGGTCGTCAACGGCCTCTCGTTCGAGCGCGCCTTCCCCGGCGCGCACAGCCGCATCGGATTCGAGAAGCACACCCTCGCGCTCGCGGTCACCGCTGTGCTCAACGACGGAGCCGCACCGCGCTGAGGCGCACCCGGCCGGGTGCTTTGGTGGGGGTGGGGGAAGTTTTCATGAAAACTGCGCCCAGACCCGTTCACGACGAGGGCAGGACTCGGTAGTGCAGGTGCGTGACACCGGGTGCGTCGAGCACGCGCATCAGTTCGAACTCGACGTGGTCGGAGCCGAACAGCCGTCGTCCCTCGCCGAGGACCACTGGAATCAGGTGGATCTCCAGCTCGTCGAGCAGGCCCTCGCGCAGCAGCGACTGCGCGAGGGAAGCGCCGTGCACCATCACGTTCGCGTCCCCGGCGGCAGCCTTGGCCTCGCGCATCGCGGTCGCGACGTCGGGCACGTAGTGCACCCAGCCGCTCTGCGGCTCCGGCGGAGTGCCGCGGGTGGGCACGAAGATCGGCACGCCGTGATGATCACCGTCCCAGCGCCCGGCGTAGTCGAAGGTTTTCCGGCCGACGACGACAGCCCCGGTCGCCATGACCTCGGCGAACACCTGCCCGCTCACCCCAGGCGGGTCGAAGTGCGGATACCCCGCAACGGGCTCGCCGAGCCACTCGTGAAGCCGAAGACCACCGTCACCGAGCCCGTTCCCCGGCCCGTCCCCAAGCCCGGCGATGAACCCGTCCAACGACATCGACATGTACAACACCGACTTCGCCATGCGCCCCTCCAACCTCGGGTGTGTCCAGGTAGACCACCCCAACCGAAAGAACTCATCGGTGCAGGTCGCTCACCGGAGCGCGCGTGATGCGCAGCAGCGGATCATCCGAGGACCGCGTTCACGACAACTGCGCTCGTGGTGATGAGGACGATCGCGAGCAGCAACCACCCGGCCTTGGCCAGCTGCTGCCGTGGTGATGCTTCGGCGGCAGAGCGTGTCCGGTGGTCGAGGGACTCCATGCGGAGCACACACCCCAGGGCCGCGAACCAGAGCACGGCAGCGGGCAAGAACGCCCAGTGGAACGCGAGGCCGGCGATGAGCAGGCCCGCGCAGATCGGAGTGAACGTCGCGATCCACACCACCCGCAACCAGCGGCGTCGCGCAGGAGTCGCGGACTGCATCGGCATGACACCCTTCCCCTTCGGCCGAGTCAGCACATTTCGGGTGGATGAGCTCGGGACGAGCCCGTGGCTGCTGGGCTTAGAACTGAACGCTTGACGGTCGTCAGCGATGCCTGGTCGTTCACGGGGTGCCGTTGCGCTCCGTGACTCGCTGCCGCTCCTCAGGGCTGAGATCGAACTCGACGCGGGATCCGTCGGCCCAGCGGACGGTGGTTTTGGCGATCTTGAGTTCGGGCCGATCCTGTCGAGACGACCGCCACACGACCTGCGGTCCGTGATCGCTCGTCGTCATCAGCGTGACTTGGGATTTGGACCAAGCGAGCCACAGGCTGCCTTCGGATGCACGGACGGCGTCGGCGAAAGACGGCGTTGTGCATGCTCGATCTCCGTGAACGGAGACCTGACGGGCACGCCGTGAGTGGAGCTGGATCCCGGCCTCGGCGAGGAGGCTGAGGAACAGCATGACGGGAATGTAGAGGATGGCGAGCGGTGCCATGACGATCATCTGCAGGACCCGCGTCGCTCCCGTGCTCTGCTGTGTTCCATTTCGCCTGCGGCCCGGTACGTCGTAGACCACCTTGCGGGCTGCGAAGTGGATTACGGACGTGGATTCGCCTGCGAGTTGCGCGGCGGTCCTGCGGGCCAACTCGCGGTCTTGTTCGTGGAAACGCGCACTGTCGGATTCTTGTGCCATGTCAACCGCTGAGCGGCTCCCATCCGAACGTGTCGAAGATTTCGAGGCCCAGTACACATACTCGCTCCCAGTCTGGGAACGAGTTGGTGATGACGGAGACTGCCCCATTGGCGCCTTCGGCGATTTTCTTGATCCCGTCCTGCCACCGGTCGCGGAAGTCCTCGGCTGCGCTATCGATACCGAGGCTTCCGAGGTCACGACCGCGTGCATTGGCCAGCTTGTTGTTGGCGTCGGTGATGCTGTCGGCAGCGCGATCGAGATCGTTCACGAGCCGGGTTAGCTTCTCCATGTTGACGCGGAAGCCGTTGGCCACGCCTGATCACCCAATCAATGCGGTCGTTGACGTCGGGTCAAGGTAGCAATTGGCCCGATACCTGGGGGTCGTGGCACGGAGCACAGTCCAGGTTGTCCGCTATGTATTTGGTGCTTGATTTATCGATAGGAAGGTGTTCTGACGGTTCCGGTCGTTCCGCAACTGATGAGCAGTTCGTCCTGGTCGGCGCGGGGCGCCTAGCCGGTCGCATCCTGGCCAGGTGCGCCGCGATGTGGATGTCTGGTGATCTTCCCGGATGTAGGGTGAGTGGTCGAGACGATTCTGATTGGCGGGTTAGCCGTGACTCTCACACCTCCCTGGACGCAGGGCAGCGGATCCGCGATGGGGACGAGTCGAATTGGGAGGCTCAGCGATGATTCCGGTTGTTCTGCAGCCGCCTGAACGCTTCGTCCAGGTCGCTCCGGACAAGCTGCGAAGCGTGCGGACCCGGTCGGCACTGGTCGGGCTGATGGCCATCCCGTTTTCGTTGATCATCGGTGCAGTCGGGGTGCCGTGGACCTTCTTCCTCCCGACTTCCTACGACCCGCTGAGCTTCGTCGTGGCCGGAATGCTCGGTGTCACGTCCCTCTTCTCGCTCCTGATCGGGGCGCTGGCGCTCGCCAGTCGGGGATGTGTGAAGACCGGGCAGCTCAACGTCACCTCGTCCGGGAACTTGCGTCGCGCGGCCTTGGTCTTCTGGATCGGCAACTTCGTGACCAGTGGTTTCGGCCTGGCTGCGATGGTGCTCGTGGTTTCGACGTCGGGAGGATCGAGCTGGCACCCGCCCGTCGAGTTCCGCGGCGAGGTTCTGGCGTACCTGGTCCTACTGGTTCTGCCTGCCATCGTCGGCGGCGCCGCCTGGATCACGATGACGCGCACCCTGCGTCCGTGACGCTGCCTCGGACACCCCGCCAGCGCGTTCTCGTTTTGTGGGGTGGGTGAGGTTTCAGTTGAAACCCCGGTTTGGGGGCGTGGGGAGGCGGTGCAGTTTTCATGAAAACTGCGCCTCGACAAGATCACGGGTGTCAACCTCTACGTCGGCGTGCCGAGTGTTTTGGCGACTTGCTGTGCGAAGTCGAGTGTGGCGGCCTGCTGGGCTTGCGGTGGGATGAACTGCGGGTCGAAGCCGTGATTGCCCCGGCTGGAGTACTAGTGCGGTGGTGCCATGCCTCCGTACGGATTTGGCCAGGCCTGTGGCGGTGTTTTTGGTGGTCGAAGGTGGACCCAGCCGATGACTGCGTTCAACGCTGACAACAGGAAAGGTGCCAGGAGCAGTACGAGATACCCGATGGTCTGCCCGTTGATCTCGAGTCGCTTTGCGGGCTCCCAGCTCTGCGATGCACCCACGGTCGCGACGAACATGACGGCTGCGATTCCAGAGGTGGTGAGTGCTGCGGCAAAGAGAGCCCCGAGAGCTCGCCGCGTGTTAGCGGCGAACGTCAGGTTCAGGTAGTCATCTGCTGCGCTGAAGCGTCCAGTGGTCAAGGCGGCGCATGCGCAGAAGCAGAAGAAGGCTGAGAGGATTCCCATGAGAACGTTGATTCCGGTGGTGCCGACAGTCGCAGCGGGGAGTTCGCTTCGTTGTGTGTAGATCGCCACTCCGAGCACGGCACTTGCCGCAAGTGATGTCAGCCCGACTGACGGGCAGATCCACCTGATCTTCTTGGCCTGCAGGGGTGCGAGTGGAACCGCACCGCCGTGCTGTGAGGGGCGGGGATACGGCGTTTGCGGGAAACCTGTGCTCATCCGTTGTACCGCCATTCGGACCGGTCCCCGTCGGTGACGCTGCCGTCGCCGATGTCATGGGACGACTTGGGCCAGGTGCTGCCAACGTCGTGAATCTAAGTAGCCACCGCGCTTCGAAACCAGCTTGGGCGGAGACGACGTCGTTACTGGCCCGTCGCCGCGATGCGGTCCTTTGCTGCTTGTGGGAGGTGGCAGCCGGTGTTGCCGGACAGCGAGATGTTGTTGCCGCCGGACAGGCCCCACGTTGCTCGGAAGCCGTCGAGGGCGGTGATGTGGTGGTCGCCGGGCTTGGTCGAGAAGACGCGGGGCGGTGCGAAGCCGTACGAGGCGCCGATGTCGGTCGCGATCCGCTGAGCTTCAGGCCATTCCTCTTCGGGAAGCGTGCCGAACGCGACCCAGATCCCGAGCTCCTGCGTTTCCAGGTCGTCCTTGTACGCGTCGAACTCCGCGCAGCCCGAGCGCAGGACGTCCTCGGATGTCTGCCACTGCATCCACGGGAATCGCGCGGTCAACGCGTCGCGCATGCGAGCCAGCATCTCCTGGTAGCGCGCAGAGGCTTCCTCCATGCTCGGACGTCGCATCAACTCGGCCTGCTGCTCCTCGATCGAGCCGCCGTGCTTCGAGATCACGTCATTTCCTCCGCAGGCTCCGAGTAGCACGGATACGAGTAGCAGGAGAGCTGAGCGCTTCAAGACCGAAATGTTCATCACCATCGTTTCGACACGTCATCCGAGCGAGTCGACGACCTCGTCGTCATGGCCGGCAACGACCCTGCTGACGTTGTAGTGACTCGTGGTTCCTCTATCGAGATAGCCTTCGCCGCCGCCGGTGTTGTGACCAGAGGAGTCTCGTAGCTGACGGCCATCAGGGGTAACCGTCTCGTCCGTGGACAGGTTGTCAACGGAGGGCATGATTGTCGGATCAGCACCGAACCAAGGCGCTTTGGCCACGAGGTCACCCGAGGAGTCCAGGTTGTAGGTTCGTTCGTCAGGGACCTCAAGATCGCCCGAGGTACCGACTCCGGGAGAGCCCATCACGACTGCCGAGCCCACCCCCGTGCCCTCGTGCTGGAGCGCATAACCGGTAGTCGTAGATCCGTATGAGTGTCCCAAAGCCACCAGATGGGGATCGTCCGGACGCGATTCGTTGACCCCTCGATAGAAGTCTGCCAATGCGTCCCCTCCTTGCCTCGCAGCTGTGGAACCGAGAACGGAGTCCGTTGGCTGAAGCGTCTCATCGAGCTGGGGAGCTTCGTAACCCATCCAGGTCACGGCGGCCACACTGCCGCCTTCCCTGGCCACGACCCGTTCGGCTTCACGCTGAACGCCGGCCATGGACTGGTCGTAGTCGCCGAGGCTGCCTTTCTCCACTGCGCTTTCGAGCCCGGGCGTGAACACGGCGACGTTGCTGGCTTTGTCCACATCACCGATGGCGACCGCGGCTTTCATCCGCTCGCCGGAACTGTCCATCACGAGGAGCTGACGGTCACCGCGGCCGACCACGGTCTCGATTTCATGCAGTGACTTGAGCTTTCCGTCAACGCGGTCGAGTTCGCGCTGGTCGTTGGCACGCTGCAGACCACCGCCTGGGCCCGGGTAGTTGCCGTTGATCTTGGCTCGGAGACGAGATGCGTCAGCTTGAAGCATGACGCGTTCGTCGTCGATGCGGTTGACATTGGCGGTGTGGCGAATGCCCGCAGGGATGCCGTCCATGTTGCCCAGCCAGCCCGGGGGCGATTCGGCCATTGCCGCCTGCGTCGATGCGGGAAGCGAGTTCCACCAGCGTGCGTTGTCGGCCGGGCTACCTGGGGGTGGCGGTTCGATCGTCTCTCCAAGACCGCGTGCGTCACCGGCTGCCGCTGCCTCGGCGAGGTTGGCGGCGTCGGTCTCCATCAGGTTGAGGTCGGCGTCGCGCAACACCTTGGTGAGTTCGGAGTCCGCGTCCTTCGCTTGCTGAAGTAGTCGCTCGACACGGTCCTCCAGCTCGGGGCGCACTTGGTGCTCGCGGTGAAAGTCCTCGTCGTAGTCCTGGTCGCCGGGCCCGTGCTCGGCGCCTCGGAGGTCTTCGATCCGCCCGTTGTCGGTGATCTTGAACTGGTAACTGCGTGCCAGGGCGTCGGCTTCCTCGAGCTGGCGACGTACGGCCTCGACCTCTGCGACGGTGGCGATCAGGGCGCGCCGTACAGCCGCTACTTCCATGACCAGCTCTTTGAGCTGATCCCCGAGCGCCTTGTGGCGTTCTTCGGCTGCCTTGGCCGCATCGCCTTGCCAGTTGGCGGGACGTCCCGCGGTGAGTTCGTCGTCCAGGCGGACAAAGCGGTCCTCTTCGCGCTTGAGGTCGTCGACGGCTTCGTCCAGCGTTTCCGGCTTCCACTTGCGGACATCGGCGATGGTCGGCATCAGCGGCCACCTGCCGAGCGCAGGTCGGATGCTGCGCCCTGGTCACCCGAGGAGTACTGCTCGGCGCTCGCCTGCAAGGCGTCCACGTGTTCACCAGCGGATCGGCACCAACTTTGGACCGACGACGTCCAGCTCCGACCCGTGCTCGACGCGGCCGGTGCCGAAGTCGATCCGGGCAGTGCTTGCGCGATCTTGTCGGTCGCGGAATCGAGCTTCGACGCCCGGGCCTGATCGGCCCCGGAGCGAGTTGCCTCGGCGGACTTGTGCAGCTCGTCAACGAGCACGTGAACAGTCATTTACCCCTCCCCAGCGGCCGGGACCATATCAACGTGGGGCCAACGCGAGGTGTGATTTCCCCGAGGTCACTCGGGCGGAGGAGCGATGCCTGCTTTGGTCGGTGTCGAGATCTAGGAAGATGCCGCAGCTTGGTCGTTCACGGTAGGAGGCTGGTGACCCAGCAAACCTTGTTGGACTTCTTCGTGTCGCCTGATCAGATGCCGCAGGCGGAAGTGGTAGGACCACGGTCGAGCGCGGGAGAGCTGAAGTGCTGTGTATGCAGCGGCGATGTCTTCGATCATCGCGTACACCAGTCCTTCGATGGTGGGGGCCATAGGCAGCTTCTCGCCCGGTCCGAGACGCTTCTTCTCTTCGTCGATGATCCCGCTGGACTCGTACATGAACACGATGAAGTCGAGGGTCTTGACTCTGGTCGGTACGGAAAGCAAGAGGGTGGCGACGGTCTTCTGCTGCCGCTTGCCAAGCGACTCTTGGAACTTCACGAACTCGTTGTAGAGCTGGTTGCACTGCTCGCGGTTGGCATCGAGTGCTGCTTTAGCCATCTCCCACCCGGGGCCTGGAAACGAAAGGGTGATGACCGGCATCAAGTCCTTCGTTAAACCGAGTAGGCGGGACAACATCTCTCGATGAGCTCGCTGGTGCTCGACGATCCGGTCTTTGCGGGCCTCCAGGCGAGGCTTCGCCGCGTACTCGATTACGAGCGTGATGATTCCAGCAGTGAACGCGCTGATGAGGGCGGTTTGTGCGGGTACAGGTATTGGCACCTGCGTTAACTACCACGCGGGATGCTCAGCGTGTTCGGGTTTCGTGATCAAACGGGCAACCTTGGTCCGAATTGACCGCATTTGGTGGCGGTCTTGTGCTGGCGGTGCTGACCAGCTCGGACCACAGGTCATCCGGCTGCCGGTTCTGCTGCGGGTTGCTGGTTCCAACCCGGCTGATTCGACACAGAAGTCCCCCTGAAGGCGTGCCCGTGGACGGTGGCAGCGTAGAGAAGGCGCGGTCGTCACCTGGAGTGATTGGTGGAACTGTTGGGTTTGCCTCGTTGTATCCGGTGGCTGAATCCGTGGGGGTTCTCTTACGTGCCCTTTGGGCAAGTGCCGATTGTGATCGCGTTGTTGGTCTTGATCGGAGGACTTGATGAGTGGGCGTGTTGGGGTTCCTGTTCGGGTTCGGCGGGTTTCGAGTGAGCTTCGGGAGCTTCGGTTTCGGAGTGGGCTCGGGGCTGAGGAGGTTGCTGGGGCGCTGGGGATGTCCATGAGCAAGTTGTCTCGGATGGAGTCCGGGCAGCGGGGGTTGCGGGCCGACGACGTGTCGGCGCTGCTCGGGTTGTACCGGGTGCCGGCGAAGCAGCGGGAAGAGCTGTTGAGCCTGGTCCGGAACGCGTCCATGCCCAACTGGTGGCAGGTGCAGAACGGGCGTCTACCAGCGATGTGGGATGAGATGGTGCGTTTCGAGCGTGAGGCGTATGCGATCTCCAACTACGAGACGACGCTGATACCTGGTCTTTTGCAGACGGTCGAGTATGCGACCGCGATCGTTCACGGGACTGATCCGGACTTGAACTTCGCCGAGGTAGACACGCTCGTCACAGCGCGTCTCGGCCGCCAGACAGTGCTTAACCGGCCTTCTGCACCGCACTTCACCGCGCTGATCGAGCAGAGCATCCTCGAGCGACCGGCTGGTGGTCCGGGTGTGATGTTCAGACAGCTCCGGCACCTCGTGTCTGCGGCGAGCCAACCCAACATCACAGTCCTGGTACTGCCGACCGAGGTGGTCGTGCACCCGGGCCTTTCCGGGCCCTTCGTCGTCTACGACTTCGGGAGCCTCCCCAGCCTGGTTTACCTGGAGAACCGCGGGAGCAGTGCCTTCCTCGAAGAAGCCGAGCACGTGGCATCGGCGAAAGAATCCCTTCGGCGGTTGCACGAGGTCGCGCTCTCCGCGGAGGATTCGGTAGGCATGATGAACTCCATCGCCGACAGGTTGTCGTGAGGGCAAGGGGTCGCTGGTGACAACGCCGGATCGCTCGGAACTCAGGTGGCGCAAGAGCAGCCGGAGCAGCAACTACGGCAACTGCGTCGAGGTCGCATTCGCGGGGGACGACGTGCTCGCTCGTGACTCGAAGAACCCTGCAGGTCAGCATCTGGCGTTTGACCAGGTCGCATGGACGTCGTTCGTCCGCGGAATCCGTGACGGCCGCTTCTCCTGACGGAGTCCTGGCGAATAGGGGTCGGTAGGGGCTTGAACACAAGATCAAGTGGTTGGGAAGCCCCTAGCGATGATCTGAGATCCAATTCACTCGTCTGCCGGTTCCTGTTTTGACCAACTTCGCTACACGCGCGTGCACCCGTGCGCTAACGTTTGCCACGCTGGCAAGTGGATGTCCGTCGCCCTCACTGCGACGGCACGTGGACAAGGGGAGTTCAGCGTGAACAGCGAGGGAGGCGCGGCATGACGTTCCCGAACATCTGGGGTCAGATCGGCGAGACCATCACCAACATCGGCGAGAAGGCGGCGTACGCGCAGGCTCAGGCCGCTGGCGGCTCGATGCGGATCCAGCCGGACAAGGTCGATGAGCTCGCTCGCTTCTTCGACGACGAGGCCGAAAAGCTGGAGAACCGCGAAGCCGACATCACGATGCTCGCAGAGGTCCCAGCTCCGGGCAGCGACCCGGTCAGCACCGGTTCTGCCACGACCTTCGGACAGGTCGGCGCAGGTGGGCCCAACGCGTACATGGAGAACTACGCGAAGCTCGCTGTTGTGTTCAGGGACGCGGCCAACGCGCTGCGGCAAAGTGCGCAGCAGGTGCGCACGGACGACGACACGGCTTCTCTCAGCTTCAAGTCTTGAGTGTTCTAGGAGGAATCTTGCGTAAAGGGCTCACCGTCGGTGCGGTCTTCGCGAGCGTCGTGCTCGCGGGGTGCTCGGGTGGCGGTGCCACTCCCGAGCCTCCGAGCAGCGTTCCGACCGAGGCCCCGGCGCCGCCGAGCTCTTCCCGTACTGCCCCGGCGAAGTCGCTGCAGGTCGCTGACGCATGCGGCGTGTTGACTCCGGAACAGCAGCAGTCCGTGGGGGCCGATCAGCCTCCGCAGGCGAGGGAGTCGAACGGCATGCCTGGCTGCACGTTCGCGTCCGGCGACGCGGGAACGCAAGCAGGGTGGAACGCCTTCGTCGCGGTTACCACCAAGCAGACCTTCCAGCAGTTCGTGCAGTCGAAGCCGGGCACGCAGCCGATCACTGTTGCTGGTTACCCGGCCGCGAAGGCCGAGGTAAGTGCTCGGAACTGCACAGTCGTCGTCGACGTCTCAGATCAGGGCTCCGTCATGGCGTACGGCTTGTCGAGGGACCAAGCGGTAAACGGCTGCGACGTCATGCAGAAGGTCGCCGAGGCCGTCGTTCAGAATCTTCCGAATGCCTGAGGGGGTAGGCGGTGACCGACAACAGACACTTTGAACCCACGAGCTTCGAGGGTGCGCAGCTGACGCAGATGCGCAACTGGGTCCAGGGCGGTTCGGGCGCTGAGGCGCTGTACGAGCAGTCCACCTTGTGGAACTCCGAAGACCAGTACATGCGTGATCTGAAGACGCGGCTCAACGACAAGCTGAAGTCCGTCGGTGCGTTCATGCAGGCGGAGTCCGGTGAGGCCATGAAGGACCAGGCCATGCCGGTCGTGCTGTGGACCGAGATCACGGCGGACAGCGCGAAGCTCCAGTCGCAGCAGATGACGGCTCAGGGCGAGGCGTTCAAGAAGGTCCAGACGTCGATCCCGGCCAAGAGCGAAGAAGAGTCCGTCCCGGACGACAACTGGTTCGAAGAGGGCTGGGACAGCTTCTGGACCGGTTCGACTGACGCCGAGGACGCGAAGGCGCACAACGAGCAGCTTCGGCAGGAGGCTGTCCAGGCCTTCACCACTTACCAGGACACGTCGCAGAGCAACGTGTCGAGCAGTGCCGTCTTCGAGGCGCCGCCGACGGTGGCTCAGCCTGACGGTGGCGTGAGCAGTTCCTCCGGTCCGAGCGTCGGGGGTGTGGACTCCGGTTACTCGTCTCCGTCGTCGACCTCCAGTGCTTGGGCCGGTGGCTCGGGTTCCGGTGGCGGCAGCCTGGCGGGCGCCGGTGCCGGTGGTGGTTCCTACGGTGGCGGTTCCGCCGGTACGGGTGCTGCCTGGGCGAACCTGCCCGGTGGTGGCTCGGGCTCGGGCCAGAACCCCGGTGGCAGCGGCGCTGGTCGCGTGCCCGGTGGTCCCGGTACTCCGGGTTACCCCGGCGGTGCGCCCGGTCTGGGTGCCGGTCGTCCCGGTACGGGCGCGGGTGGCCGCGGTGGTGCCGGTGGTGCCGGTGGCCGCAGCGGTGCTGGTGCGGGCCGTGGCCTGGGGGCCGGTTCGGGTGCCGGGGGTCGCGGTGCTGGTGCCGGGATGGGTGCCGGTGGGCGCTCGGGCATGGGTGGTCTCGGTGGAGCCTCCGGCTCCGGGGTCGGCGGTGCTGGTGGCGCCGGTGGTCGCGGGGGTGCCGGCGCCGGTGCGGGCGCGGGTGCGCGCGGCCGGGGTCAGGAAGGCGAGGACGACCTCGAGCACGAGACCCCCGACTACCTCGTCGGCGACCAGGGCGTCTTCGACGAGGACCTGCCGAAGGTGGCCCCGCCGGTCTTCGGTGACTGGGACAACCAGCGGTAAGTGCTCGAAATCGCAGATCAGCTAGTGGGCGGCACCGCTTCGGTGCCGCCCACTAACTCTTGGAACAACGCGGACGATCAGTGCTCGGACTGTGGGGGGGCGGCCGTGCGTCATGGGCTTCCGAACGGCTGAGAACTGGACCAATCAGTGAACAACTCGGATCACATCGTGGACGCGATCGAGTCGGTGCCGTCCACACTGTCTGGCTGGGGAGAACCGGTGAAGATCGAGCTGTCGAAGCAGGGCTTCCACGAGGCGTGGAAGTACTTCAACCTCGGCACCAAACCCCTCGTGCTCAACGTCCTGCCCGAAGGCATCCTCGAATCCGAGCGGCGCCAGGTCGAGGCTCGCGCGCGCGAGGAGCTGCAGAACCTCGGGTTCGGCAACGAGATGCGGGAAGAGGACATCCAGGGGGCCCTGCTGCCGCTCACGCGCTACGAGCGGGCCTTCGACATCAACTTCCGCCGGCGCACGCCCGACGGCGCTCAGCGCATCGTGGCGGGCATGGTGGCCTGCACCCGCGGTCACGCCACCCTCGCGGTGCTCACCGAGGAGGCCGTGACCGTGCAGACGCTGCCCGCGGACTCGATGGTGCGGGCGATCGTGAGCGTGCTGCCCGACGACGTCAAGGCCGGCCCCGGCAAGGGCGTCTCGCTGCGCAGCGCGGCGATGGAAACCGCCGCCAAGTCGGCCGGCAACGACCGCGAGATGGCGGAAGCGCTTGTGCGGCAAGGGGTTCGGCGCGAGGAGGCCAAGGCGCTCGTGGAGATGGCCGGTGGGGCGCGCACCGCCTACGCGCAGGTCGGCTACGCCGTCATGGACGGCCACGGCAAGCGCCACCGAGCTCCGATGGTCACCAACTTCTTCGCCAACGCCAAGGGCTGGTACATGATCGAGAACAGCCACCGCAGCGACGAGGGCTGGACCACGGTCGCCCCCATCGACCGCCAGCGCATGGTCACCCGAGTTCAAGACCTGACCAAGACGCTGTAGTCGTGAACAGGCGGTAACGGATCTGCTGCCGGAGCCTCGGGTGTTACGCGCCCGGGGCTCCGGCGCGTCTGGGGGAGCGGCACGCCCGGGTGTCGCGGTGCCACATCGCAGGACCACCTTTTCCGCTGAGTGGAAGAAATCGCCGATAAACAAGATCAACTTTCATCATAGAGCAGACCTTCGGGGCGCGTCCGTTCGGGGAGTGTTTTACGCCGTTGTGACCTGCGGAGATGGCCTCCACGTGGCTCAACTGTGCGGAAATCGGACACATTCCGATAAGTTTGGCCGAGATTAGTGCACTTCAGCGGCTTTGTTGATAGGACTTGCAGCGGCCCCGTGCTCGTGCACGCCTTGTACGGGTAGAACTTCAAGGGCCAGGGCGGTGGGGCGGACTGATCCGTTCCGCAAAACCGGGACCCCCGTGGGCAACCGCCTTTCGGGACTCGGTACCGTCGCCCGCACCGATCAAGCGAAACCCCACATCACGGAGGACATGGTGGCCCTTCCCCAGCTGACTGAGGAGCAGCGGGCAGCAGCTCTGGAAAAGGCGGCTGCCGCCCGTCGCGCCCGAGCTGAGCTCAAGGAGCGCCTCAAGCGAGGCGGAACCACGCTGGCGGAGGTCCTGGACACCGCCGACAACGACGAGGTTCTGGGCAAGATGAAGGTCTCCGCCCTGCTCGAGGCCCTTCCCGGCGTCGGCAAGGTCCGTGCGCAGCAGATCATGGAGCGGCTGGAGATCGCCAACAGCCGTCGTCTGCGCGGGCTGGGCGAGCGGCAGCGCAAGGCGCTGCTCACCGAGTTCAGCGGCGAGTGATCGACGCACAAGCCGGCGCTGAGCCGAGGATCGTCCGTCAGGGCGAGCCTCGGCTCACCGTCGTTTCCGGGCCTTCCGGCGTCGGCAAGTCCAGCGTGCTCGGCGAAGTGCGCCGGCAGGTGCCGGAGGTGTACTTCAGCGTGTCCGCGACCACCAGGGCCCCGCGCCCGGGTGAGGTCGACGGGGTGCACTACCACTTCGTCTCCGTCGCGGAGTTCGAGCGGATGATCGCCGACGGCGAGATGCTCGAACACGCCCGCTACGCGGGCAACTTCTACGGAACGCCGCGCAAGCCGGTCGAAGAGGCCATCGAATCGGGCCGTCCGGCAGTGCTGGAGATCGAACTGCAAGGCGCGCGCCAGGTCCGCACCGCTTGGCCGGACGCGCAGCTGGTCATGCTGCTGCCGCCGTCCTGGGACGAGCTCGTCGACCGGCTCACCGGTCGCGGCACCGAGCCCGCCGACGTCGTCGAGAAGCGCCTGGCCGCCGCGCGCGATGAACTGGCCGCCGAACCCGAGTTCGACGAGACCGTCGTCAACGCCGACCTGCAGTCCGCGACCAGCGAATTGGTACGATTGATACTCGGCCACGAGAAGTGACGCCCAGGTCATCCTGGTCGCTGTCCCTTCGCGTCGTCCCGAACGACCTACTACTGAGCAGGAGCCACACCTGTGAGCACCCCTAGCGCGCTGGCTGCCCTCAACAGCAGCCCCTCGACCAACACCGTCGAGGGCATCACCTACCCGCCGATCGACGACCTGCTCGAGCAGGTCAGCTCGAAGTACGCGCTGGTCATCTACTCGGCCAAGCGCGCGCGGCAGATCAACGACTACTACGCCCAGCTCGGCGAGGGCCTGCTGGAGTACGTCGGCCCGCTGGTCGAGCCGGGCCCGCGCGAGAAGCCGCTGTCGATCGCGCTGCGCGAGATCCACGCCGGCGTGCTCGAGCACACCGAAGGCGAGTGACGACCGGAACGACCGAGGACCGCCCGAGGGTGGTCCTCGGCGTCAGCGGTGGCATCGCCGCCTACAAGGCGTGCGAGGTGCTGCGGCGCCTCACCGAGACCGGCCACAGCGTTCGCGTCGTGCCCACCGAGGCCGCGCTGAACTTCGTCGGCAAGGCCACCTTCGAGGCGCTGTCCGGGCAGCCGGTCGAGACCGGCGTGTTCACCGACGTGCACGAGGTGCCGCACGTGCGGCTCGGCCAGGAGGCCGACCTCGTGGTCGTCGTCCCCGCCACCGCTGACCTGCTGGCCCGCGCGGCCACCGGGCAGGCTCCCGACCTGCTCACCAACACCCTGCTCACCGCGCGCTGCCCGGTGCTGATGGTCCCCGCGATGCACACCGAGATGTGGGAGCACCCGGCGACCCGGCACAACGTGGCCACGCTGCGCGAGCGCGGTGTCGTCGTCGCCGAACCCGACAGCGGGCGGCTGACCGGCAAGGACACCGGCAAGGGGCGGTTGCCCGACCCCGCCGAGATCGTCGACCTGGCGCGGCTGCTGCTGACCTCGTCGACCTCCCTGCCGTGGGACCTGGACGGCAAGCGGGTCGTCATCTCCGCCGGGGGAACCCGGGAATCGCTCGACCCCGTCCGCTACCTGGGAAACCGCTCGTCCGGGCGGCAGGGCTACGCGCTGGCGCGCATCGCCGCGCACCGCGGCGCCGACGTGACCCTGGTCGCCGCGCACACCGCCGACCTGGTCACTCCGGCCGGTGTGCGGCTGATCAAGGTCGGCACCGCCGAGGAGCTGCGGACGGTGGTGCTGGCCGAGTCCGACGGCGCCGACGCCGTCGTGATGGCCGCCGCGGTGGCCGACTTCAGGCCGGTGAACCAGGCCGAGCACAAGATCAAGAAGACTGATCGGGATCCGGAACCCGTTGTGCTGGCCCGCAATCCCGACATCCTCGCCGAGCTCGTCGAGTCCCGTTCCGCGGGCAAGCTCGCGGCGTCGCTGATCGTCGGGTTCGCCGCCGAGACCGGTGACGCGACCTCCTCGGTGCTCGACCACGGCCGGGCCAAGCTCGCGCGCAAGGGCTGCGACATGCTCGTGGTCAACGCCGTCGGCGACGGCATGGCCTTCGAGGTCGAGGACAACTCCGGATGGCTCCTCGGCGACGACGGCACCGAGGAGCGGATCGATCTCGGCGCCAAGTCCCTCCTGGCGTCCACACTGTGGGATGCGGTCGGGCGGCGGCTCTCCGACCAGTAGTGTTTGACGGCGTCGACGCCGTCAGACCCTAGGAGAGTTGTGAGTCAGCAGCGGTTGTTCACCAGTGAGTCGGTGACCGAAGGGCACCCCGACAAGATCTGCGACGCGATCAGCGACTCGATCCTCGACGCGCTGCTCGCGCAGGACCCGCGTTCGCGCGTGGCCGTGGAGACGCTGGTGACCACCGGGCAGGTGCACGTCGCCGGTGAGGTCACCACCGAGGCGTACGCCGACATCCCCGCCATCGTGCGGAACAAGATCCTCGAGATCGGCTACGACTCCTCCGCCAAGGGCTTCGACGGCGACTCCTGCGGCGTCAACATCGCCATCGGCTCGCAGTCGCCCGACATCGCCCAGGGCGTCGACACCGCGCACGAGACCCGCGTCGAAGGCGTCATCGACGAGATCGCCCAGCAGGGCGCCGGTGACCAGGGCCTGATGTTCGGCTACGCCTGCGACGACACGCCCGAGCTGATGCCGCTGCCGATCGCGCTGGCGCACCGGCTGTCCCGCCGGCTCACCCGCGTCCGCAAGGACGGGGTGCTGCCGTACCTGCGGCCCGACGGCAAGACCCAGGTGACCATCGCCTACGACGGCGAGAAGGCCGTGGGGCTCGACACCGTCGTGCTGTCGACGCAGCACGCCGAGGAGATCGACCTCGAAGGCCAGCTCGTCGGCGACATCACCAAGCACGTCGTCGAGCCCGAGATCGCGGACCTCGCGCTGAGCACCGCCGAGACCCGGCTGCTGGTCAACCCGACCGGCCGGTTCGTCGTCGGCGGGCCGATGGGTGACGCGGGCCTGACCGGCCGGAAGATCATCGTCGACACCTACGGCGGCATGGCCCGCCACGGCGGTGGCGCGTTCTCCGGCAAGGACCCGTCGAAGGTCGACCGCTCCGCCGCCTACGCGACCCGCTGGGTCGCGAAGAACGTCGTCGCCGCGGGCCTGGCCAAGCGCATCGAGGTCCAGGTCGCCTACGCGATCGGCAAGGCCGCGCCGGTGGGCCTGTTCATCGAGACCTTCGGCACCGAGACCGTCGACCCGGCCAGGATCCAGAAGGCGGTCAACGAGGTCTTCGACCTCCGTCCGGCCGCCATCATCCGCGACCTCGACCTGCTGCGGCCCATCTACTCGGCCACGGCCGCCTACGGCCACTTCGGCCGCACCGACGTCGACCTCCCCTGGGAATCCACCACCCGCGCAGAAGCCCTCAAGGCAGCAGCCGGAGTCTGACCCCCCGCTCAGCAGAAGGTGCCCCCGGAACCATTCCGGGGGCACCTTGTCATGTCTGCGACCTCGTCACCGCACCCACCTCGCCCCTCAGGTCAAAACCTGCGGTTTTCGACGCCGTGAAAACCGCGGTTTTCGACGTGGTGGGTGGGGTTCGGGCGTGGGCAGGGGACAGTTTTAGTCACAACTGCCCGGGGCTGATGCCCGAAATGTCCGGACAGTTATGACTAAAACTGTCCCCTGGTGAGGGACGAACCCTGCTGAACCCCGTGCCCGGCCCCGACTCGTCGGAGCGGTTGAACGGGCCGGGGACGATCAGTTGACAGTCCTCGACGCGATGGTTTTCAGCCCTGAGCGCGACGCGTCGGGTGTGCTGGGTGGGATTGACCGGGTGGGGCGGGTGGGTGAGTGTTGAGGCGTGGAGCCGGTGGGGGATCGGTTCGTGGTGTACGGCGCGTCGCATTGGGTCTTGATGGGGCTCATCGTGGTCGGGTCGGTGGTTCTCGTCGTGTTCGGGCGGGGGTTGTCGCGCGACGGGGCCGAGCGGTGGTGCCGGGGGTTCGCGCTGGTCGTGGTGGGGTTCAACCTGCCGCTGCTGGCGTACCG
Source organism: Saccharopolyspora ipomoeae (assembly GCF_029952525.1). Taxonomy (GTDB): domain Bacteria; phylum Actinomycetota; class Actinomycetes; order Mycobacteriales; family Pseudonocardiaceae; genus Saccharopolyspora; species Saccharopolyspora ipomoeae. The sequence continues at coordinate 443,868 of NZ_JASAOF010000001.1, read as the reverse complement.
GTTGACCCCTGGGGCCTGGGACCTGTTCAACTCGCTGCCGCTGCACCTGTGCGATCTGGCGTGGGTGGTGGCGGGTTGGGCGTTGTGGACGCGGGCCTCGACGCCGCACGCGCTGCTGTACTTCTGGGGGCTGACGCTGACCCCGCAGGCGATCATCACGCCGGCGTTGGACGCGCCCGACTTCCCGCACGTCGACTTCGTCGAGTTCTGGGGTCAGCACCTGCTGGTGATCTGGGCCGCGGCGTTCCTGACCTGGGGAATCGGGCTGAGGCCGACCTGGCGCGGGTACTGGGTCTCGGTCGGGGTCACCGTCGCGTGGGGAGTGCTGATGCTGGGCTTCAACGCCATCGCGGGCACCAACTACGGGTTCGTCAGCAGCAAGCCGAACAACCCGTCGCTGCTGGACCTGATGGGCGGCTGGCCCACCTACCTGGCCGTGGAGCTCGTCGTCGGCATGGCCGCCTGGGCGCTGCTCACCTGGCCCTGGACGCGCCGCCGCGAGCCCGTCACGGCAGCTTGAAGCCCTGCTGCCGCCACGCCTCGTAGACCGCGACCGCCGCCGAGTTCGCGACGTTCATCGACCGGATGCCCGGCAGCATCGGGATCCGCACCCGCAGCGACGCCGACTCGATCAGCTCGTCCGGCAGCCCCGTCGACTCCGGGCCGAACAGCAGCACGTCGCCCGGCCGGTAGTCGACTTCGGTGTGGATCATCTCGGTGCGGGCGGTGAACGCGATGACCCGCTCCGGGCGCAGCGCGTCCCAGCAGGCGTCCAGGCTCGGGTGGACGTGCAGCGCGGCGCGGTCGTGGTAGTCCAGCCCGGCGCGACGCAGCTTCGCGTCCTCCACGGAGAACCCCAGGGGCTCGATCAGGTGCAGCGCGGCGCCCGAACCGGCCGCCATCCGGATCGCGTTCCCGGCGTTCCCGGGAATCTCGGGGTGGTAGAAGACGACGTGAAACACTCGAAAATGCTTTCACACGCTCCACCCGGATCCCAACTCGCCGGTCACCTCCGGCACCAGGGCGCGACGGGGGAGCATGGTAGAGAAGACACATGGCAGGTGGGCAGCCGCGGAAGCGGAAGGAGGAGACCGAGCGCACGGCGGCGGCGAGCAGTCCGGTCGCGCGCGTGCTGGTCGACGTCCCGCTGCCGGTGCACCTGGACCGCCCGTTCGACTACCGCGTTCCCGATCGGCTCGACGCCGACGCTCAGGCCGGGGTGCGGGTGCGGGTGCGGTTCCGCGGCAAGCTCGTCGACGGTTACCTGCTGGAGCGCGTCGAGACCTCCGAGTTCAAGGGCAACCTGGCGTGGCTGGAACGGGTCGCCTCGCCGGAACCGGTGCTGACGCCGGAGATGCTCGCCCAGGCCCGCGCTGTCGCCGGCCGCTACGGCGGGATGCTCGTCGACGTCCTGCGGCTGGCTATCCCACCGCGCAGCGCCGCCGCCGAGAAGTCGGCTCGGCGCGAACCGGTTCCCGCGCCCGACCGGCCGGAAACGCCTGCGTGGCAGCGATATCAGCACGGTCAGTCCTTCTTGGACGCGTTGAGCGCGGGTCGTCCGGCCCGCGCGGTGTGGCAGGCGCTGCCGGGGGAGGACTGGCCCGCGCGGCTCGCCGAAGCCGCCGCCACCACGGCCTCCGCCGGGCGCGGGGCGCTGATCGTCGTGCCCGATCACCGCGACCTCAAGCGGCTGCACGCGGCCTGCGCGGCGCTGCTCGGCGACGACGTCGTGACGCTGACCGCCGACAGCGGCCCGGCCGAGCGCTACAAGCATTGGCTCGCCGCCCTGCGCGGTGCCGCGCGGGTGGTGATCGGCACGCGTGCGGCGATGTTCGCGCCGGTGCGCGACCTCGGGCTGGCCGTGGTGTGGGACGACGGCGACGACCTGCACTCCTACCCGCAGACGCCCTACCCGCACACGCGCGACGTGCTCACCCAGCGGGCGCACACCGCGGGCGCGGCGCTCGTCGTCGGCGGGTTCGCCCGGACCGCCGAGGCCGCGCTGCTGGTCGAGTCCGGCTGGGCGCACGAGCTCGTCGCGCACCGCACCGAGGTCCGGGCCGCCGCGCCGCGCGTGACCTCCATCGGCGAGGACGACACGCAGCTCGCGCGCGACCCCGCGGCGCGGGCCGCCCGGTTGCCGTCGGTGGGATTCGAGGCCGCCCGGGCCGCGCTCAAGAGCGGCGCGCCGGTGCTCGTCCAGGTGCCCCGGCGCGGGTACGTACCGGCTCTGGCCTGCGGAGACTGCCGCGAACGCGCTCGGTGCCGGCGCTGCGCGGGGCCGTTGTCGCTGCCCGGGGGAACCGAGGACGGGATGCCCAAACCGGCCGCGTGCAGCTGGTGCGGGACCTCCGAGGCGGCGTTCAAGTGCCCGCAGTGCGGGTCGCGGCGGTTGCGCGCGATCGCCGTCGGTGCGGGCCGCACCGCCGAGGAGCTGGGGCGGGCGTTCCCCGGAATCCCGGTGCGGACCTCCGGCGCGGGCGAGATCCTCGCCGACGTGCCCGGCAAGCCCGCGCTGATCGTGTGCACTCCCGGCGCCGAACCCGTCGCCGACGGCGGCTACGGCGCGGCGCTGCTGCTGGACGGCCGCACCCTGCTCGGACGACCCGAGCTGCGGGCGTCGGAGGCCGCGCTGCGCAAGTGGTTCGCCGCCGCCGCTCTCGTGCGGCCCGCCTCCGACGGCGGGCGCGTGGTGGTGATGGCGGAGTCGTCGCTGCAGCCGGTGCAGGCGCTCGTGCGGTGGGACCCGGCCTGGTACGCCGCGCAGGAACTCGCCGAGCGCGCCGAGCTCGGGTTCCCGCCCGCACGCCGCGTGGCGGCCGTCGACGGGACGCCGGACGCGATCGAGGCGCTGCTGGACTCGGCGGACCTGCCTTCCAGCGCCGAAGTTCTCGGGCCGGTGCCGCTCGGCGAGGTCGACGAGGACGGCAGCTCCGAGCGCGAGCGCCTCATCGTCCGCGTCGACCGCACCGAAGGCCGAGCGCTCGCGGACTCCCTGCACGCCGCCCAGGCCATCCGCGCGGCCCGCAAGGCCACCGAGCTCCAGGTCCGCCTCGACCCGCTGGAGATGTTGTAGTGCGGGTGTTCCTGGAGACCGAGCGCATGGTGCTGCGGGAGCTCACCGCCGAGGACACCGACGCGGTGTTCCGGCTCAACAGCGATCCCGAGGTCATGCGGTACCTGAACGGCGGCGTGCCCAGCACGCTCGAAGAGGTCCGGTCGGAGACCATGCCGATGTACCTGGCGCGCTACGAGCGCTACGGCGGACACGGCAACTGGGTCGCCGTCGAGCGGGAGACCGGGGAGTTCCTGGGACTCTTCAAGTTCCACCCGAACGCGTCGGACGACCTCGGCAACTTCGAGCTCGGCTACCGGCTGCACCGCTCGGCCTGGGGGCGAGGCTTGGCGACCGAGGGATCGCGGGCGCTGATCCACAAGGGCTTCGCCGACCTCGGCCTGAGTCGCGTGTGGGCCCAGACCATGACGGTCAACACCGGCTCCCGCCGCGTCATGGAGAAAGCCGGTCTGCGCTACGTCCGGACCTTCTTCACCACCTGGCCGGAAGGCCCCATCCCCGGGTCCGAGCACGGCGACGTCGAGTACGCCCTCACCCGCGACCAGCTGAGCCCCAAGCCCTGAGCCGGGGCCTGGCACCCGGGTGGTGCGAGGCAGAGGACAGTTTTTCCTCGAATCACCCGTGATCAATGTCCGCTTTGTCCGGACGGTTTGGGCTAAAACCGTCCTCTGGTGACGGATCAGCGGCCCGGGAACATGGCTTTGAGGGTTGTGGTGCGGTTGCGTTCCGCGTGCGAGACGGCGAGGCGCTGGGCGCGGCGGGGGTCGCCGTCGGCGATGGCCTCGACGAGGGCGTGGTGGTCGTCCGAGACCGAGTGGGGGTCCGGGATCTGGCGGACCAGCCACTGCACCCGGTAGAGGACCGGGGCCGTGACCTCGCTGAGCGTGCGGTTGTGGGCCGCGGTCACCAGCAGCTGGTGGAACAGCGCGTTGGCGTCGTGCGCGCTGGAGGTGTCGCCCGAGGCGACGGCCGCATCGGCCGCGTCGGCCGCCTCGCGCAGCGCGACGACGTCGTCGTCGGTGCGCTGCTCCGCGGCCTGGCGGCAGGCCACCGACTCCAGCGCCTCGCGGATGTCGAACAGCTCGCTCACGTCGGTCTCGGTCCAGGTGCGCACGACCAGACCGCGCGTGTTGCGGACCTCCAGGAAGCCCTCGGCGCGCAGCGCCTGCAGCGCCTCCCGGGCGGGAAGCCGCGACACCCCGTAGGTGTCGGCGACGTCCCGCTCGACGAGCCGGTAGCCCGGGGGATAGCGACCGATGATCACGTCGTTGCGCAGGGTGTCGATCAGTCGCCCCCGCAGCAGGACGGTCTCGGTCGAGTGGGAATCAGAAGCCATGCCACCTCGGATCCTAGCAGTGGCACCAGGCCGAATCAGCTGCTCACCGCCCCAGACCGTCCGGTCGTTCGGGCCGGTCGAAGGGGAAGCGGCGTCGGTACTCGGCGGCGGCCTCGGCCATCGGCACGAACTCGACGCCGTCGAACTCCGCCCACCGGTCCAGCAGTCGCTCCAGCATCAGCAGCACCTGCGGCCGCCCGGAGACGTCCGGGTGCAGCGTCATCGGGATGACCGCGTAGTCGAGCTCCCGGTGGACCCAGTCGAACTGGTCGTTCCAGAGGGATTCGATGTCGCGCGGGTTGACGAAGCCGTGCGAGTTCGGGTGTGACTTGATGAACATCATCGGCGGCAGGTCGTCGACGTACCAGTTGCCGCAGAACTCCACGAGGTCGATCTCGCTGCCGTGCTCCAGGGGCTTCATCCAGTGCGCTGCCGGCCGGGAGGTGTCGATCGGCGTCCACCGGTCCCCGACGCGGGCGTAGAACGGCACGAAGTCGTGGTAGTTCTGCGAGTGGTCGTAGGAGAAGCCGAAGTCGGCGAGGATGCCCGCGGTGTGCTCGCTCATCTCCCACCACGGCGCCACGTAGCCCTCGGGCCGCTTCCCGCACAGGTCCTCGATGAGCTCGACGCTCTTGGTCATCACGTCGCGCTCCTGCTCGGGCGACAGCGAGCGCGGGTTCTCGTGGCTGTAGCCGTGGGCGCCGATCTCGTGCCCGGCCTCGACGCACATCCGAGCCTGCTCCGGGAAGGTCTCCAGCGAGTGACCGGGCCAGAACCACGTGCCGGTGATGCCGCGGCGTTCCAGCAGCTTGAGCACGCGCGGCACGCCGACCTGCCCGGCGAACACGCCGCGCTGCATGTCATTGGGGGAGTCCTGTCCCCCGTAGGAGCCCAGCCACCCGGCGCAGGAGTCCACGTCGACACCGACGCACACCTGGATCTTCTTCATGCGTTGTCCTTTCGACATCGAGAGATCACCGGTCCAGCAGCGCCGCGACCGCGTCGCGCGCCGCGTTCATCGCGTCCACATCGGACTCCGTCCACGCCCGCTCGCCGATGCTGTGCGCCGACAACCACGCGACGACCTCGCCGCCGCGCTCGACCGGGCCGAGCACCTGGGCGCTCACCCCGTAGACCTCGCGCAGCGCCTGCGGCGGGAACGGCGGTTCGGTGAACGCGGGCTGCACGAGGACCCGCCGGTGCTCGTCCAGCCACCGCACGGTCTCCAACCCGCGCTGGTCGAGGGAAGGGTCGTGCTGGATCGAGCGCACCCCGTCGGCGCGGGACTCCGCCGCGCACAGGTCGACGTGCAGGCCGCGCAGCGGGTCGTCGACGCGCAGCGTCGTGCGGTCGCAGCCGGTGCGCACCCGCAGCTCGGCGACGATCCGCGACGCGCGGTGCCGCAGGTCCGCCTGGTCGAGCAGCGCCCCCGCCCCGTTGATGCGCGAGGGCGCGCCCGCGGTCTCCAGCGCCCACCAGAGGGTGGCGGCGATGCTGTCGATCACCGGCACGCCCAGCTCGCGCTCGACGTCGGCGGCCACCGCCGCGCCGTCGACGTTGGTGCAGATCAGACCCACCGCGTGCGCACCGGGTTTCGCCGCGCTGAGCAGCAGTTCGGCGACCTCGGCGGCTCCCGGTGCGGCGAAGGCGCGGTTGTCGGACAGGCACCACTCGCTGCGTCCGGTGATGGTGATGCCGTGGCCGGCGTACTCGGCGACGATCGCCTCCGCCACGTCGGCGGTGTAGGGCGAGGCGCAGGCCAGCTCGGTGACGCCGAAGTCGTGGCAGGCCTGCAGGATCGCCAGCGTCGAGGTCGTGGCGGGGAGGCCGGTGCGGTCGGTGATGGCCGACGCGATCCGGCGGTCGTGGTCGGCGCCGAGCCAGGACCCGGCGGTGCCGTTCCAGACCACGCAGTCCACCTCGGCGTCGGCCAGCAGCTCGGCCGCGCTCACCATCGTCTCGACGTCGAAGGACGCGCCCGTGCCGTCGCGGGTGATGGCGCGCACCGGGATCCGGGTGCACAGCACGTCCACATCGGACCGCTCGGCGAGCAGTCGCCGGGTGGCGGGTTCGAGGGTCGTGTTGGAGGACGGGACGATCATGCCGATGCGGGTCACGCGGCACCTCCCTGAACGGGCGCGGACGTGGCGCGGGGAGCGAGCCGGGTGCTGTAGTCCAGGACGAGGACCGAGATCGTCATGATCACGCCCGCGCCGACGAAGTACAGCAGCGCCCCGGTGTAACCGCCGGTCGCGCCGACGATGAGCCCCACCGCGATGGGCGTGATGAAGCCGGAGACGTTGCCCGCCAGGTTCATCGCGCCGCCGAGCACCCCGGCGTCCTCGGTGCCGCCGAGGATCGCGGGCACGGCCCAGAACAGGCCGACCCAGCGGAGGAAGAACAGCACGGTGGACAGCAGGACGATGGCCGCGACCGGACCCGGCACGAGCACGACCCCGACCAGCCCGCCGATCACGCACAGCCCGGCGAATCCCAGCAGGCTCCGCAGCACGGCGTTGGTGCCGAAGCCGCGATCGCGGAGCCGATCGGCGAGCTGACCGCCGAGGATCTCGCCGACGAACCCGGCACCGAAGATGACGAACGTGGACCAGCCGATCGCGCCGAGGTCGAATCCCTTGCTCTCCGACAGGAACAGCGGGCCCCAGGTCAGCAGCCCGTAGAAGACGCCGTTGAACCCGAGCCAGCCCAGGCACATCGCCCAGAAGCTGCGGTAGCGCAGGTAGTGCACGAGACCGGCGCGCCGTCCGGTGGCCTGGTGGCGGGCGTTCTCGTCCGCGCGCGCTCGGGCGAGGTGGGCGCGCTCGGCGTCGTCGACGCGCGGGTGGGTCTCCGGGGTGTCGCGGATGGCCCGCCACGCCCAGAAACCCAGCAGCATCGTCGCGGCACCGGCGGCGATGAACGCCCAGCGCCAGCTGCCGGTGGCGGCGATGAGGCCGGTGATCGCGACGCCGCCGAACGCCGAGCCCAGGGGAGCGCCGGCATCGAGGATCGTGGCGCCGCGGCCGCGTTCCTTCTCGGTCAGGAACACGGCGTTGAGCTTGCCGCCCGCGGGCATGATGGGCGCCTCGGCGGCGCCGAGCGCGGCGCGACCGACGGCCATCGTGGCGGTGTTGGGCGCGAGACCGGTGAGCGCGGTCGCGCCGCCCCAGCCCAGGCACGCGGCGGTGATCAGCCTGCGGGGGCCGAAGCGGTCGATGAGCCAGCCCGCGGGGATCTGCATCGCGGCGTAGGCCCAGAAGAAGACGGACAGCAGGACGCCGGTGACCTCAGGTCCGATGCCGAACTCGTCCTTGATCATCGGAAGTGCCACGGACAGCGATCCGCGGTCGACGTAGTTGACGGTGACCAGCAACAACAGGAGACCGAACAAGCGCCAACGGGTGTTGGACATGAGCCTCATCCTTTGCTTGGTATACCAACACGGTATACCAAGCAAAGGTATGCCGGTGTCCGTTGCCGAACAAGCCCCGCACGTAACCGGAACGTGAAAGCTGCGACCCGGACGTTAGGGGCTCGTTGCGGCGATGGAGTGACGCTCAGGTGGGGTGGTGCGAGGCAGGGGGCAGTTTTTCCTCGAATCACCCATGATCAATGTCCGTTTTGCCAGGATAATTTGGACTAAAACTGTCCACTGGTGACGCACGATGCTGCCGGCACCACCGGCTCTGCCCAGAGGTCAGCGGGTTGGGGTGGGAGTCTGGGCGGTGCGGTGGTCGATGGCTCGGCTGAGGACTGTGACCAGGACTTCCTTGGTGTCGGGTTTGCTCCTGGCGTCGAAGTGGAGGACCGGGATGTCGGGGTCGAGGTCCAGGGCGGCGGCGATCTGATCGGGTTCGTGGCGGGTGGCGCCCTCGAACTCGTTGACCGCCACCACGAACGGGATGCCGCGGTCCTCGAAGAAGTCCAGGATCGCGAAGCACTGGCCCAGCCGGTCCGGGTCGACGATGACGATCGCGCCCAGCGCGCCCGTCGCGATGCTGTCCCACATCGGCCAGAACCGGTCCTGGCCCGGGGTTCCGAACAGGTAGAGCTTCGGGCCGCTGGGCAGGTCCAGGCGGCCGAAGTCCAGCGCCACCGTCGTCGTCTGCTTGCTCTCCACGCCCGAGAGGTCGTCCACGCCCACGCCCGCCTCGGTGAGGATCTCCTCGGTGCGCAGCGGTTCCCGGTCGGTGAGCTTGGTGATCATCGTGGTCTTGCCGACCCCGAAAGCCCCGGCGATCACGATCTTCGCCGAAGTCGTGTTCGGATCAAAGGTTCCGGACATCGTTGCGCAGCCTCTCCAAGAACGAAATGTCGGGGTGGTCGGTGTTCGGGGCGGCGATCCGCAGCAGGCCCCGGGTGACGAGCTCGCCGACCAGGACGCGCGCCACCGAGATCGGGCTCTCCAGCTCCGCGGCGATCTCCGCCAGCGACACCGGCGTCGCGCACAGCTCCCGCACCGCCGCCGCGCTCAGCGACAGCTCCTGCTCATCGGGATCGGGCGTCGCGCGCAGCAGTGCCGAGACGTTCAGCTCCTCGCTGGCGACGTCGGTGCGGCCCCCGGTGTGCACGTAGGGCCGCACCAGCGGCCCGGGCTCGTCATCGCTCCACTCGGCCATGCCGCCTCACCGCCGAGCCGGCGTCGCCAGGTGCGCGCCGACGCGCGCGACCAGCTGCTCCACCGCCGAGGCGGTGAGTTCCAGGTCCGCCGAGATCGACACGACCACCAGCAGGCCGGTGCGCTCGGCGGCGCGGGTGAGCAGCAGGTACGCGTCGTCGCTCTCCACCAGGGTCTGGCGCACCCGGCCCGACCCGGTGCGCGCGCTGGCGCCGGCCACCGTGCTGTTGATCGACGATCCCAGCGCTGCCAGGGCGTCGGCGTCGTCGTCGGACATGCCCGACGACGCGGTCGGCAGGCCGTCGGCGGAGAACAGGATCAGCCCCCGCGCGTCCGGCACCTGGCGGTGGAAATCCTGGAGCAACCAGCTCAGGTTGTCGCTGCTCACGAACGTCCCTCCTGCTGAGAACGGGCGCGCTGGATCTGGTTCATGAACGCCGCCGACCCCGACCGGCGCGGCTCGTCGGACGGCGGTTCCGGGTCGTCGGCCGCGGTGCTGGACGTCAGCCGCGCGAGCGTCGTGCCGCGTCTGCGCTGCGGCAGGCCGCCGGTGCTCTCCGGCTCGACCGAGGTGGACGTGCGGCGGGGCTTGCGGCGGATGCGGACCGTGGACTCGACGCCCTGCCGGTCGGCCCCCTGCCGGGGCTGGGCGGGCGAGGTGATCAGGTCGGCGGGCAGCACCACCGAGGCCCGGATGCCCGAGCCCTCCCCGGGGTGCAGGGCGACCTCGATGCCGCGCCGCTGCGCCAGCCGGGAGACCACCACCATGCCCAGCCGGACGTCGTCCTGCACCGAGTTGGCGGTGAAATCCGGTGGTGCGGACAGGGTTTCGTTGATCCGCTCGCGGTCGGCCGCGGGCATCCCCAGGCCGCGGTCCTCGATCTCCACCAGCACCCGGTCGCCGGTCGTGCGATCCACCCGCACCAGCACCGGCGAGGTCGGCGGTGAGAAGCGGGTGGCGTTGTCCATCAGCTCGGCCAGCACCCGGATCGTGTCGGTCACCGCCGGGCCCTTGACCGCCACCGGCGGCACCGCGCGGACGTTGATCCGCGTGTAGTGCTCGGTCTCGCCGATCGCCGACTGCACGAGCTTGCTCAGCGGCACCGGGTCCCGCCAGCGCCGCCCCGGCCGGTCCCCGGCCAGCACCCGCAGGTTCTCGATCTTGCGGCGCAGCCGCGTCACCGTGCTGTCGACCTGCAGCAACCGGCGCAGCTTCGCCGGGTCCTGCTCGTCGTGCTCGGCGGCGTCGATGAGCACGATCGCCTGCTGGATGAGGGTTTGCTGGCCGCTGGCGATCGCGGCGATGGCGCTGCGGAACGCCGCGTGCGTGCCGGCCTCCTTGATCGTGGCGTCGATGGTGGCCCGCTGCGAGACCTCCATCGCGTCGGCGACCTCGCCGATCTCGTCGCGGCCGAAGTCCAGCTTGCCCAGCTCGTCGTCGACGTCGACCTCCTTGCCCTCGCGGGCGCGGGCCAGGATCGGCGGCAGCAGGTCGTGGGTGCGGTGGCGCACCGCGTCGCGCAGCCGCGCCAGCCGCTGCAGCACCTGCTCGGCGAGGCCGATGTTGCGCCACGAGTACCACCAGCACAGCGCGACGGCTGCGAGGGCGACCAGCACCACCAGGATCGTCCAGACGAACTTCGAGTAGGCCTGCGTCATGCCGAGCGTGATCGCGTGGTCGGACTGGGCCAGCGCCAGCTCGTTGAGGTCGCGGCCCACGGTGGTCACGTCGTCGTGCCACGCGCGCTGCTGCTCCGGCGGGAACGCGTGCGAGCCGGTCGCGCCGTCGGCGACCAGCCGGTCCTCGACCGCGGTGAGCCGCTGCCACGCGGGCGAGGCCGTCAGCGCGCGGTACTGCCGCTGCACCTCGGGTGCCGCGTGAGCGCTCTCAGAGCCGATGCGGCTGCGGTAGGTGAACACCTGCTCGGCGAACGCGTGGTGCTCGCCCGCCTCGAAGCGGCCCGAGTCCACCGCCGATCCGCCGAGCATCGCCGCCCGCCGCATCAGGTCCGAGGCGCGCAGCAGCTCGGTGGCGGTGATGCCGTCCTGGGTGACCTGGATGTCGTGCGCCAGCCGGGACTGGGTGTCGAAGAGGTCGATGCCGGTGTCGATGGTGGCGTTGAAGTACTCGACGGTGGCGCGGCGGTTGAGCCGGCCCTGGGACAGCAGGCGGCGCTGGGGCAGCTCGGCGAGCTGCTTCTTGAGCTGTTCGGTCTTGACCGCGATCGGTTCGGGCGCGTAGTCCGTCAGCGAGTCCAGCGTGCGGACGAGCTCGGTGGTGGTGCGGTCGCTGGTGACGCGCGCAGCCCCCAGCTCCGCGGTCGGGATGCCCTCGCGCACCGACAGGTCGCGTTCGTGCTGCAGCGCGGCGAACGCGCGCATCGCCGATCCACCGGCGTCCTCGGCCGCGACCCCGATCCGCCAGACGACGAAGGATTCGACCCCCTGCGGCACGGTCGAGGACAGCAGCACGACCGACAGCAGCACGATCGGCAGCGTGAGCGCGCGCGAGAGCCGCTTCTTGATGGTCCGGTGATGAGTCTCGGCGTCCTGTGACGTCACCAGCGGAAACCCCCCTCCGGTTTCTGCGGCGAAGATGATGGCGGGACGCTAGCAGCTGATTAACCCTGCGTGTCGCGCTTACCCGGCCGTGTTCAAAGCACGTAACACGTTCATACCAACGCTGCTTACGGGTTGATCACGATCGGCATGCGGCTGGGCAAATTCTTCCTGGTGGGAGCAACCAACGGGGGGTGACCGGATTACTCCCGTATTCCGGTTTCGGGGAACTGCCGAAATCCGTTCCCCGAACGCGGGAGCAATCCGGTCGCCCTCGCGGGGATCAGTAGCGGTGAACGTTCGGCGCGGAGGGGGCGGGCTGCGCCGTCGCCGAGTTCGGCGCCGAGGTCTTGGCCGGGTCGCCGTCGGAGGTGTAGCGCGACGCCGGGTCGGCGGCGAGCTTGTCGAGCCACACCGTCGAGCCGTAGTTCGCGTCCTCGCCGGTGGGGCCTTGCGAGCGGATGCGCGGGATGTTCGCCGGGTCGAAATCCGCGGTGAACGGCGAGGGAGCGGGGTTGGAACCCACCAGCATCACGCTCGTGTGGTGGTAGGTGACCCCGTCGGCCGAGCCGTCGGAGGCCAGCGCCTCCTCGTCGGGGTGCATCCCCAGCGGCAGCGCCAGCGAGTCCACCCGCAACCCCGGAACGGCGTCGGTGATGATCTTCTGCATCCCGGCGATCTCGTGCTGCGCCTGCTCCGAGGAGACCTTCCCGAGGTTCGGGTGGTCGAGGGTGTGGTTGCCGATCTCGAAACCGTTGTCGTGCAACCAGGTGAGACTGCGCCGACCGGTGGGTTCCTCGAACGGCGGATTGAACACGTACATCGTCGCCACCGGGCGGAATCCCGGATTGGCCCGAGCGACCGACAGCAGGATGCCGACCGCCGACTCCGGGGCCGGATCGCCCGAAGCGTCCACAGTGAACTGAGTGGCCGAACCGTCGTCGAAGGTGAGCACCACGGGATGCTTGCCGGCCGGGATGTCGATCTTCCCGGTGGCGTACTCGGTGGCCGTCACCGGAACGTAATCCTCGCGGACGAGGCGCTCCAGCTCGCCCCGGAAATCGGCTGGAGTGCGGTCGTACACGCTGGTCGGAGCTGGTGTGATGCGGTGGTACATCAGCACCGGCACGTCGCCGAGCTCGTTGGCGCCGACCGAGGCCGGGTCCGGTGGCGGCGGGGGAGCGGGCGGTGCGGCAGGGGTGTTGGGCGGCGGCGGAGGGGCGGGCGCGGCGGGCGCGCTGCACGCGGCCGTGGCGCACAGCATCGCGAGAGCGGCGGCGCGAAGCGCGGTTCTGGAAGGCAACATCGGAACCAACGGTATAGATCAGGTTCCGCCGCCGGGATACTCCAACTGGCCAATTGATCTAGCCCGATCCGACTGCGACAGTGGGTTTCCGGCCGCGTGGTCGCGGCCGATCCCAATTGTCCAGCAAGGAAATTCGTGCACCGCGCGAGTTCGCCTAAGTCGGGGAGGCGAAACCGATGTCGGATGCTGCTTCAGCGCGCGCCCGCATCAAGGCCATCAGCGCCGGAACGCCCAAGTACGTGGTGATCGGAGTCGGTACCGCACTGGTGCTGCTCTTCGGTTTCCTCCTGTTACGCACCCTGTCCACTGAGGACGTGAAAATCACCGGTCTGGCTCAGCCGGTGAACACCAATGCCGAAGTCGGTATCCGGGGCGTGAACAACGCCAAGATCACGATCGACGGGCGGGAAGTCGCTGCGCGGCAGGTCCCGGGTGGTCTGACCTTGGCTCCTGCCGGTCTTCCGGACGGTTCGCACGAACTCGCCGTCGAAGCCCCGCGGAGCATCTCCTGGCTCGGTTCAGACACCACGAGTCACGAGTTCACTGTGGACAGCACGCCGCCCGACCTCCAGGTCGACGACTCGCTGCGCCCGGACGGGCCGAACCGCCCGGTCACCGTCACCGGCAAGGCGCACGGTGCCGAGCGCGTCGAGGTCGCGGGCAAGCAGGTCAGCACCGATCCGCAGGGCGCGTTCAGCGTCGTGGTCGACAAGCCAGATCGGGATGTCGAGGTGGTGGCCACCGACGCGGCGGGCAACCGGACCGAGCGCGCCATGACGGTCCACATCAAGCACCCGGGGATGCGCGCCGTGCACGTGACCGGCATGGCCTGGACCAGCGACTCGCTGCGCGAACCGATCCTGGAGATGGCCCGCCAGGGCAAGATCGACACCGTCGAGCTCGACCTCAAGGACGAGAGCGGCGAGGTCGTCTACGACTCCGCGGTCCCGATGGCCCACCAGATCGGCGCCGTCAAGGGCTACTACAACGCCCGCCAGACCCTCGACCAGCTGCACGGCATGGGCGTCCGCGTCGTCGGCCGGCTCGTGGCGTTCAAGGACCCGGTTCTGGGCGCGGCCTCCTGGAACGGCGGCCACCCCGAGCGCGTCGTGCAGACCTCGGGCGGTTCGCCCTGGTCCAGCGGCTACGGGCAGTTCGCTTTCACCAACTTCGCCGACCCGGTGGTGCGCCAGTACAACGTCGACATCGCCGCCGAGGCCGCGCAGCTGGGCTTCGACGACGTGCTCTACGACTACGTGCGCCGGCCGGACGGCCACATGAACGAGATGCGGATCCCGAACCTCGTCGGCACGCCGGAAGCGGCCATCGCCGACTTCCTGCGCCAGTCGCAGACCGAGGTCCGCTCGCGCGGGGCGCTGCTGGGCGCGTCGGTGTTCGGCATCGCCGTGGACCGGCCCACCGAGATCGCCCAGGACATCCGCCAGATGTCGCACTACGTCGACTACATCGCGCCGATGGTCTACCCGTCGCACTGGGCGGCCGGGGAGTTCGGCGTCGGCAACCCCAACAGCCAGCCCTACGACATCGTGGCCCGTTCCCTCGGGGCGTTCGCCAAGGCCGTCGAGGGCACGGACGTGCAGATCATCCCGTGGTTGCAGGACTTCAGCCTCGGGGTGTCCTACGGTCCGGGAGAGGTCGCGGCGCAGATCGACGCCGCCCGCAGCAACGGCATGAACTCCTTCCTGCTGTGGGCGCCGAACTGCCGCTACCACGACGCGGCTCTCGCACCGATGGGCTGAGGACTGTCATGTGGTCCTTCTGCTTGGCGGTGCGGGTAGCGGAACCTGACACGCCTTCTGAACTCCGTGCGCCACTCCTGATGTATGCCATACACGGCGTCGCGGCGTACTCGCCAGAAGACGTGTCAGAACCCGCGGCGGTGCAAGCTGAGTCCCACACTTGAAGCACCGGCTAACGCCGCAGTTCCAGACAGGTCTTAGTTGAGGAGACGGGTCGTTCGCCTTCGGTCGGGGGAGGTGAACGGCCCGTCGTCGTCACCAGGAGGAGGACAGATGAGGTCGAGCACCCGGGTGGGCGTGAGCGCGCTGGGCGCGTGCGCGCTGCTGGCACCGGTGATCCCGGTGGCCCAGGCGGAACCGGAACCGCCGAAGCAGGCCGAGGCCGTCGGGTTCGGCGGCGCGGTCTCCAGCGTCGACCCCGACGCCACCCGGGCGGGCCTGGAAGTCCTGCGCCGGGGCGGGACCGCGGCCGACGCGGCCGTGGCCACCGCCGCCGCGCTCGGCGTCACCGAGCCCTACTCCGCGGGCATCGGCGGAGGCGGGTACTTCGTGCACTACGACGCCTCGACCGGCCGCGTCGAGACCATCGACGGCCGCGAGACCGCGCCGTCGGCGGCGGGCGAGGACCTGTTCCTGGAGAACGGCGAGCCGATCCCGTTCGACGACGCCGTCACCAGCGGGCTCGGCGTCGGCGTGCCCGGCACGCCGCTGACCTGGCAGCGCGCCCTGGACCGCTGGGGCCGCGAGGACCTCGACGAGGTGCTGCGCCCGGCCGAGGACCTCGCGCGCGACGGCTTCGTCGTCGACGACACCTTCCGCGAGCAGACCGCCGACAACCAGGAGCGGTTCAGCGCGTTCCCGGCCACCCGCGCGCTGTTCCTGCCCGGCGGGCAGCCTCCGGCCGTCGGCAGCGCGTTCCGCAACCCCGACCTCGCCGAGACCTACCGGCGGCTCGGCGACGAGGGCGTGAACGCGCTGTACTCCGGCGACATCGGCGCCGACCTCGTCCGCACCGTCAACCAGCCGCCCGTCGACCCCGCGTCCGGACGGCACGTGCGCCCAGGGGCGATGACCACCGGCGACCTGCGCGACTACCGGGTCCTCGACCAGGAACCGACGCACTCCGGCTACCGGGGTCTCGACGTCTACGGCATGGCGCCGTCGGGCTCCGGCGGCACGACCGTCGGCGAAGCGCTCAACGTGCTGGAGCGCTCCGACCTCGCCGCCGCCGACAAGACCGGCTACCTGCACCGCTACCTGGAGGCGAGCAAGCTCGGCTTCGCCGACCGCAACCGGTGGGTCGGCGACCCCGCGTTCTCCGACGTGCCCACCGAGAGACTGCTCAGCGACGAGTTCGCGGCATCCCGCGAGTGCCTGATCAGCGACGACGCCGCCCTGCCGGCGCCCGTCGCTCCCGGCGATCCCGCCTCCCCGCAGGGCTGCGCCGGTGGCCGGGGCGGTGGCGAGCCCTACGAGGGGCCCAACACCACGCACCTGACCGTCGCCGACGCCCGCGGCGACGTCGTGTCCTACACGCTGACCATCGAGCAGACCGGCGGCAGCGGCATCGTCGTGCCCGGCCGCGGTTTCCTGCTCAACAACGAGCTCACCGACTTCAGCTTCACCCCGGTCACCCCGGGCGTGCCCGACCCGAACCTGCCGGGGCCGGGCAAGCGGCCGCGCAGCTCGATGAGCCCGACGATCGTGCTCCGCGACGGCCGACCCGCGCTCGCGCTCGGCAGCCCGGGCGGGGCGACGATCATCACCACCGTCCTGCAGACCCTCACCGGTCGTCTCGACCGCGGGCAGTCGCTCGTCGACGCCATCGCCGAACCCCGGGCCTCGCAGCGCAACAGCGCCACCACCGACGCCGAACCCGCCTTCCTCGCCCAGCCCGAGACCGCGAAGCTCGAAGCCCTCGGCCACCGCTTCGAGCCCACCGACGAGATCGGCGCCGCCACCGGCGTCGAACGCCTCCCCGACGGCCGCTGGCTCGCCGCCGCCGAACGCCACCGCCGAGGCGGGGGCTCGGCCGGAGTGGTCCTGCCCGCTCCCTGACCGATCGCGCCCCGGCCGCGGGTGCGGCGGTCGGCCGGGGCGCGCGTCCGGCTACTAGACTCGTCGGGTCGTAGTCGACGTGAGGGAGACCAGGTGACCGTCCAGCCGATCAGACTCTTCGGCGACCCCGTCCTGCGCACCAAGGCCGACGAGGTGGTCGACTTCGACAAGGAGCTGCGCACTCTCGTCAAGGACCTCTGGGACACGATGGAGGACCAGGGCGGAGCCGGGCTCGCCGCGCCCCAGCTGGGCGTGAGCCTGCGCGTGTTCACCTACCACTGCGACGGCTTCGCCGGGCACCTCATCAACCCCACCTGGACCGCCGTCGGCGGTGAGGGCCAGCTCGGGCCCGAGGGCTGCCTGTCCATCCCCGGCATGTCCTGGGACTGCCTGCGCTCCCAGCACGTCGTCGCGCGCGGCTGGAACCTCCACGGAGAGCCCGTCGAGGTCGAGGGCACCGATCTGCTGGCGCGCTGCATCCAGCACGAGACCGACCACCTCGACGGCGTGCTGTTCCTCGACCGCCTCGACGAGGAGACCCGCAAGGCCGCCATGCGCGAGATCCGCCAGTCCCCCTGGTTCGACGGCGCCACCCCGGTCATCAAGCAGAACCCGCACCCGCTGTTCGGAGGCCGCTGAGCATGCGCGTGGTCTTCGCCGGAACGCCCGCGCCCGCCGTCCCCGCGCTGCAGGCGCTCATCGACTCCGACCGGCACGAGGTCGCCGCCGTGGTGACCCGGCCCGACGCGCCCGCCGGGCGCGGCCGCAAGCTCGTGCGCTCGCCCGTCGGGGCGCTCGCCGACGAGCGCGGCATCGAGGTCCTCACCCCCGCCAAGGCCTCCGACCCGGAGTTCCTGGCGCGGCTGCGCGAGATCGACCCCGACTGCTGCCCGGTCGTCGCCTACGGCGCGCTGCTGCGCGACGAGGCGCTGGCGATCCCGCGGCACGGCTGGGTCAACCTGCACTTCTCGCTGCTGCCCGCCTGGCGCGGTGCCGCACCGGTGCAGGCCGCGATCCGGCACGGCGACGAGATCACCGGGGCCAGCACCTTCCGCATCGTCCGCGAGCTCGACGCCGGAGCGGTCTTCGGCGTGGTCACCGAGCAGATCCGCGCCACCGACACCGCCGGTGAGCTGTTGGAACGCTTGTCGATCTCGGGTGCCGACCTGCTGTCGGCCACGCTCGACGGCATCGAGGACGGCAGCGTGCGCGCCGAGGAGCAGCCCGCCGACGGCGTCAGCTACGCGCCCAAGGTCACCGTCGAGGACGCCAAGGTCGATTTCACCGCGCCCGCCGCGGCCGTCGACCGGCTCATCCGCGCCGTCACGCCCGAGCCCGGCGCGTGGGCGTGGCTGGGGGAGGAGCGGTTCAAGCTCGGCCCCGTCACCGTCACCGACGAGCAGCTGCAGCCGGGCGAGATCAAGACCGAGAAGCGCCGGGTCCTCGTCGGCACCGGCACCACCGCCGTCGCGCTGGGCCAGGTGCAGGCGGCGGGCAAGAAGCGCATGGCCGCCACCGACTGGGCGCGCGGAACCCGCATCGAGCAAGGAGACAAGCTCCAGTGACTGAACGCCGCCGACGGCCCAACCGCCCGTCGAAGGCCCGCCCGCCGCAGCGCAAGGCCAACCCGCGACCGGTGGACGTCGACCCGGTGCGGCTGGTCGCGGTGGAGACGCTGCGCGCGGTCCGCGAGCGCGACGCCTACGCCAACCTCGCGCTGCCACCGCTGCTCCAGCAGCGGCGCATCAGCGGCCGGGACGCGGCGCTGGCCACCGAGCTCACCTACGGCGCGTGCCGGGCCCAGGGCCTGCTCGACGCGGTGATCGGCGAGTGCAGCACTCGCCCGCTGTCCGAAATGGACCCGAAGCTGCTCGACGCGCTGCGCGTCGGGGTGTACCAGATCCTGCGCACCCGCATCCCCGCGCACGCCGCAGTGGCCTCCACTGTGGACATCGTCCGGTTCGAGAACGGCTCCAAGCTCTCCGGTTTCGCCAACGCCGTGCTGCGGCGCGCGGCCGAGAAGGACGAGCAGCAGTGGGTCGAGCAGATCGCCCCGGACCGGGCCGAGGACCCCGTCGGCCACCTCGCGATGAAGCACGCGCATCCGAAGTGGATCGCGCAGGCGTTCGCCGACGCCCTCGGGCTCGACGAGCTGGAGGACGCGCTGGCCGCCGACGACACCCGCCCGGCGGTGCACCTGACCGCGCGGCCCGGCGAGATCAGCGCCGACGAGCTCGCCGCCATCACCGGCGGCGACCCCGCGCCCTACTCGCCCTACGGCGTGCGGCTGGAGGCCGGCGCCGGTGACCCGGGTGACCTGGAGCCGGTGCAGGAGGGCTTCGCCGTCGTGCAGGACGAGGGGTCCCAGCTGGTCAGCCTCGCCGTCACCAAGCCCGAGATCTCCGGTTCCGACCTGCGCTGGCTGGACCTGTGCGCCGGGCCCGGCGGCAAGGCCGGGTTGCTGGGCGCGCTGGTCACCCTCGACGGCGGGACGCTCGACGCCGTCGAGCAGGCGCCGCACCGAGCAGACCTGGTGCGCAAGGCCACCGAGGGCCTGTCGGTGACCGTGCACACCGCCGACGGCCGTTCTCCCGGCCTGGAACCGGGTTTCGACCGGGTGCTGGTCGACGCGCCCTGCACCGGGCTCGGCGCGCTGCGGCGACGTCCGGAGGCGCGCTGGCGCCGTCAGCCCGGCGACGTCGGCGAGCTGACCAAGCTGCAGCGGGAACTGCTCATCTCGGCGATCGAGCTCACCCGGCCCGGCGGGATCGTCGGCTACGTCGTGTGCTCGCCGCACCTGCCCGAGACCGAGGGCGTGGTGGCCGACGTCGTCCGGCGCACCGGCGTCACCCAGCTCGACGCGCGCGAGCACTTCCCGGACGTCCCCGACCTGGGCGACGGGCCGGGCGTGCAGCTGTGGCCGCACAAGCACGGCACCGACGCGATGTTCTGCGCCCTCTTCCGGGTGTGACGAAGGAGCGCTCTGAAGTGGACTACCGGGACTGGTTGGCGGTCGCGATCGCCGAGGCCGAGGCGGGGCTGGCCTCCGGCGGCATTCCCATCGGCGCCGCGCTGATCGGGGCCGACGGCGAGGTGCTCGGGCGCGGGCACAACCGGCGGGTGCAGGACGACGACCCGTCGGTGCACGGCGAGACCGCGGCCTTCCGCAACGCCGGGCGGCAGCGCTCCTACGGCGGCACGACGATGGTCACGACCCTCTCGCCGTGCTGGTACTGCAGCGGTCTGATCAGGCAGTTCGGCATCGGGCGGGTCGTCATCGGCGAGGCCCGCAACTTCCACGGCGGACACGACTGGCTCGCCGAGCACGGCGTCGACGTCGTCGTCCTCGACGACCCCGGCTGCACCCGCATGATGGCCGACTTCATCGCCACCCACCCCCACCTCTGGAACGAGGACATCGGGGAGGGCTGAGCCCCTACGGCGGTAACAACGGGCCCCTCGGGCGGGAACAACGGGCCCCTCCGGCGGGAACAACGGGACGGTCGCGGTGGTTCTGCCGGGGCAGTCGACGATTTCGAAGGTGGTTCGCAATGTCCTCCACTCCGGTCGAAGTGACTCGCACCGGCGAGCACACGTTCACCGCGACCAACTCGCGCGGCGCCGAGGTCGCCGTGGGGCGGGACGGGGCGCCCGGCGCGTTCACCCCCGGTGAGCTGCTGCTCGCGGCCGTCGCCGCCTGCTCCGCGGTGACGAGCGAGAACCTCTTCGTCCGCCGCATCGGCGAGGACGCGAAGCTCGTCGCGCACGCCGACCGCACCAAGAACCCCGGCGACGACCACAAGTTCGCCGAGATCCAGGTCTCCCTCGAAGCCGACCTCGACGACGTCGACAACCGCGACAAGCTCCTCAGCGCGGTCCGGCGAGCCATCGAGAACTACTGCACGGTGAGCCGCTCCGTCGAGGAGTCCACCCCCATCACCCTCACCCTCCCCAGCTGATCTCCCGGGGGCGGCGCGGTCCGCAGTGGTGACGGTTTTAGCCAAAATTGCCCATGATCAATGTCCTTTTTGCCCGGTCAATTATGGCTAAAACCGTCACCTTCCCGGCGCTGAACCCACCGGAGGCAACGCTTCGGTAGCCGTGGGGCCGCTGGAGCGGAGGGGCGTCGTAAGGTGCTCGGGCGTTTGAAGGTCGGCGACGAGCAGGAGGCAGTTCAGGTGGTTGAGGACACCGCACCGGCCGAGCGGTCCGGGTTGCGCCGGGCGCTGTCCGGGCGCCAGGTCGGGATGATCGCCATCGGCGGGGCCATCGGGACGGGACTGTTCCTCGGCTCCGGGCTGGCGATCTCCATCGCCGGGCCCGCGGTGATCATCGCCTACGCCGTGGCCGCCTTCGCCGCGCTGGCGCTGGCCTACGCGCTGGCCGAGATGATCGTCGTGCAGCCCGAGGCCGGTGGCTTCGGCGCCGTCATCCGCGAGCACCTCGGCGGTCTGCCGGGCTTCGTCTCGCGCTGGATGTACTGGGCCGCGCAGGTCGTCAACATCGGCAGCGAGGTCATCGCCGCCGGTCTCTACCTGCAGTTCTGGTACCCGCAACTGCCGCTGTGGATCCCCGTCGTCGGCTTCTCGGTGGTGATGCTGGCGATCAACCTCGCCGCCGTGCGGTTCTTCGGCGAGTTCGAGTACTGGTTCGCCATGATCAAGGTCGTCACCATCGTGGTGTTCGTCGGCCTCGGCATCATCTACATCCTCTTCGGCCTGCCCGGTCACGAGCCCGCCGGCGTCGGCGCGCTCACCGAGCACGGCGGCTTCCTGCCCAACGGCCTGGGCGCGGTGTGGCTCGCGCTGACCGTGGTCACCTTCTCCTACCTGGGCACCGAGGCGGTGTCGATGACCGCCGCCGAGTCCCGGGACCCCGCCCGCGACGTCCCGCGCGCCGCGCGCAGCACCGTGCTGCGGCTCGCGCTGTTCTACGTGATGGGCATGCTCGTGGTCGTCTCGATCCTGCCGTGGAACGAGGTCTCCTCCTCCGAGGACGTCACCGAGAGCCCGTTCGTGCGCCTGTTCAGCATGGTCGGCGTCCCCGCCGCGGCCGGGATCATGAACTTCGTGGTGCTCACCGCCGCCCTGTCGGCGATGAACACCAACCTCTACCTGACCGCCCGCATGACCCACTCGCTCGCGCTCGACGGCTACGCGCCGAAGTGGTTCGCCCGGGTCAGCGCCAACGGCGTCCCGCGCCGCGCGCTGGTGCTCTCGGCGGCGGGCCTGGCGCTGGCCGCCGCGCTGGCGGTGTTCACCGAGGAGAGCGCGTTCCCGCTGCTCATCGGCCTGGCGCTGTTCGCGGCGCTGCTCGTGTGGCTGATGATCTTCGGTTCGCACCTGGTGTTCCGCAGCCGTCGCGCCGCCCAGGGCCTGGACCCCTCCCCGGTGCGGCTGCCGGGCGCCCCGGTCACCACCGTGCTGGCGATGCTGTTCGTGGCCGCCGTGCTGCTGACGACCCCGTTCACCGAGCAGTTCAACACCGCGTGGAAGGCGGGCGTCCCCTTCCTGGTGGTGCTGGCGATCGCCTACTACGCGATCAACCGCAAGCAGCGGGCTTGACCGAGAAAGGCGCGTCCCCGCGACCGTTCGTCACGGGGACGCGACCGTCGGAGGAGGGCGTGGGGGTGAGCGCGGCCGGTGGGATCTAAACTCGCGCATGTGTCGAACCAGCCGATGATCGCGCCTTCCATCCTCTCCGCAGATTTCGCCCGGCTCGCCGACGAGATCTCCGCCGTCGGCGGAGAGCCCGGCAAGCGGGCCGACTGGCTCCACGTCGACGTGATGGACGCGCACTTCGTGCCGAACCTCACGCTGGGCCTGCCGGTCGTGCAGTCCATCCTCAAGACGACCGACATCCCGATCGACTGCCACCTCATGATCGAGGACCCCGACCGCTGGGCCCCCGGTTACGCCGAGGCCGGCGCGCACAACGTCACCGTGCACGTCGAGGCGGCGCACAACCCGGTCAACCTCGCCAAGGACCTGCGCGCCGCCGGCGCCAAGGCCGGTCTGGCGATCAAGCCGGGCACCAACTTCGACGACTACGTCGAGGTCCTCAAGCACTACGACACCCTGCTGGTGATGTCGGTCGAGCCGGGCTTCGGCGGCCAGAAGTTCATCGCCGACGTGCTCGACAAGGTCCGCAAGGCCCGGAAGCTCGTCGACACCGGTCACCTGAAGCTGCTGGTGGAGATCGACGGCGGCATCAACGCCGACACCATCGAGCAGGCCGCCGAGGCCGGTGTGGACTGCTTCGTGGCGGGCTCGGCCGTCTACAACGGCAAGGACCCGGCCGAGGCCATCGAGGCCCTGCGCGGCCTCGCCGCCCCGGCCTTCGCCCGCGCCCGGGCCTGAAACACCACCGCCGCGCATCGCCCGAGGAGCACGCCATGACCGCTGAGGTCGAAGCGCGGGCGATGCGCGCCGCGATCGCGGCCAGCGAGCGGGTCCGGGGTACCACCAGCCCGAACCCGCCCGTGGGCTGCGTGATCCTCGACGCGCGCGGCGAGGTCGCCGGAACGGGCGCCACCAGCCCGCCCGGCGGCCCGCACGCCGAGGTCAACGCCCTGGGCGAAGCCGGATCGCGCGCTCAGGGCGGCACCGCCGTGGTCACCCTCGAACCCTGCGCGCACACCGGCCGCACCCCGCCGTGCGCCGAGGCGCTGCGGGCCGCCGGGGTGGCCCGCGTCGTGCACGCCGTCTCCGATCCGAACCCGTCGGCCGCGGGCGGCGCCGAAGTGCTGCGCGCCGCCGGAGTCGACGTCCACAGTGGTCTGCTCCGCGACGAGGTCGCGAAAGGGCCGCTGCGGGCCTGGTTGCACTTCGTCCACACCGGACGCCCGCATGTAACCTGGAAGTACGCGGCCACATTGGACGGACGTTCGGCGGCCGCGGACGGCACCAGCAAGTGGATCAGCTCCGCCGAGTCGCGGGCCGAGGTGGGCCGGGTGCGCGCGGCGATGGACGCCATCATCGCGGGCACCGGCACGATCCTCGCCGACGACGCGCAGCTGACCGCCCGCGACCCGGGCGGAGCGCTGCTGGACCGGCAACCGCTGCGCGTGGTCATCGGCGACCGCGAGATCCCGCCGGGGTCCCGGGTCCTCGACGCCGCCGCCGAGACCGTCCGGCTGCCCGGTGGCGACCCCGCCGCGGCCCTGGCCGAGCTCGCCCGCCGCGGCGTGGTCGACGTGCTGCTGGAAGGCGGGCCGACCCTGGCCGGGGCCTTCTGGCGGGCGCGCCTGGTCGACCGGGTGCTGGCCTACGTCGCCCCCGCGCTGCTGGGATCGGGACCCGCCGCGCTGGGAGATGCGGGCGTGGGAAGCATCTCGCAGGCATGGCGGTTGCGAATCGAAGAGACGACGATGAGTGGCCCGGACGTGCGCATCAGCGCCGTCCCGATCAGCGCCGCTCCGCAGGACTGAAGTCGCGGGCAGCGGGGCTCGCAGGGCAGGCAGGAGGCAGCAGTGTTCACCGGGATCGTCGAGGAACTCGGCACCATCGAGTCCGTGGAGCCCCTGGAGGACGGCTCGCGGCTGACCATCAGCGGTCCGGTGGTCACCCAGGACGCCAAGCACGGCGACTCGATCGCGGTCAACGGCGTCTGTCTCACCGTGGTCACCACCGAGGGCGGGCGCTTCACCGTCGACGTGGTCTCCGAGACGCTGCGCCGCTCATCGCTCAAGCACATCGCCGCAGGTGAGCGGGTCAACCTGGAGCGCGCGATGGCGCTGGGGGAGCGCCTCGGCGGGCACATCGTGCAGGGCCACGTCGACGGCACGGCCGTGCTGCGCGGCACCGACGAGGCCACCGGGCTGACCTCGTTCGACCTGCCCGGGCACCTCGCGCACTACCTGGTGGAGAAGGGGTCGATCACCGTCGACGGCGTGTCGCTGACCGTCGTCGAGGTCGTCGACGGGGAGCCCGCGCGGTTCTCCATCGCGCTGATCCCCACCACCAAGGACCTGACGACCCTCGGCCGACGCGCCGCGGGTGACGAAGTGAACATCGAAGTGGATGTGCTGGCCAAGCACCTGGAGCGGCTCTCCGCAGCTCAGCTGGCCGCGCAGAGCGCTGGTGGACCCGCGGTGACGGGGGACAATGGCGGCATCAGGGAGGCGCGATGAACCCCGAGGACGAGGTTTCGGAAACGGTGAGCACGAACAAGTTCGACACCATCGAGCGGGCGCTGGCCGACATCGCGGCCGGCAAGCCGGTGGTCGTCGTCGACGACGAGGACCGCGAGAACGAGGGCGACCTCATCTTCGCCGCGGAGAAGGCCACGCCCGAGCTGGTGGCCTTCATGGTCCGCTACACCTCGGGCTACATCTGCGTCGGCATGCCCGCCGAGGACTGCGACCGGCTCGACCTGCCGCCGATGTACCACTCCAACCAGGACCGCAAGGGCACCGCGTACACGGTCACCGTCGACGCCGCCGAGGGCGTGACCACCGGCATCTCCGCCGCCGACCGCGCGAAGACGCTCCAGGTGCTGGCCGACGCCGATGCCACGCCGAAGGACCTCACCCGGCCCGGCCACGTGGTGCCGCTGCGCGCCCGCGACGGCGGCGTGCTGCGCCGTCCCGGCCACACCGAGGCGTCGGTCGACCTGGCTCGGCTCGCGGGTCTGCGCCCGGCGGGCGCGCTGTGCGAGATCGTCAGCCAGAAGTCCGAGGGCGACATGGCCCGCCGCGACGAGCTGGAGGTCTTCGCCGACGAGCACGACCTGGCGCTGATCACCATCGCCGACCTGATCACCTACCGCCGGCGCTTCGAGAAGCAGGTCGTGCGGGTGGCCGAGGCCCGCATCCCGACCGTGCACGGCACGTTCCGGACGGTCGGCTACGACAGCACGCTGGACGGCATCGAGCACCTGGCGATGGTCTACGGCGACATCGGCGACGGCGAGGACATCCTGGTGCGGGTGCACTCCGAGTGCCTGACCGGCGACGTCATCGGCTCGCTGCGCTGCGACTGCGGCCCGCAGCTGGACGCGGCGATGGCGAAGGTCGCCGAGGCCGGGCGCGGCGTGGTGCTCTACATGCGCGGCCACGAGGGACGCGGCATCGGCCTGATCCACAAGCTGCAGGCCTACCAGCTGCAGGACGACGGCGCCGACACCGTCGACGCCAACGTGGCGCTGGACCTGCCGGTGGACAGCCGCGACTACGGCCAGGGCGCGCAGATCCTCTGCGACCTGGGCATCAAGTCGATGCGGCTGCTCACCAACAACCCGGCCAAGCGCATCGGCCTGGAGGGCTACGGGCTGCGCATCGTCGACCGCGTGCCGCTGCCGATCCGCCCGAACCCGGAGAACATCCGCTACCTGCGGACCAAGCGCGACCGCATGGGCCACGTCCTGGACAATCTGGACGACGGCGAGGACTCGTCGATCGCTGGGGATTCCGGGGTCACGGCATGAGGTTCGGTAAAGCAGCAGGAGCCCTCGAAACCGCATCTCAGGGGACCGTGAAGCAACCCAGCCACAAGCAACCTCCACACGCTAGGTTGTCCTGGGACGCGACCACCACTGAAAAGCGCGGAGAGGCGGAACCGGGAGAGGCGGAGCAAGTATGAGTGGGGAAGGTCGGCCCAGGGTCGCGGTTCCGCAGGCCGGGGATCTGAAGCTGGGGATCGCGGCGATCCGCTGGCACGAGAAGCTGGTGGACCAGATGCTCGACCGGGCGGTCGAGGCGGCCAAGGAAGCCGGCATCGCCGAGCCGACCGTGGTGCGCGTGCCTGGCTCGGTGGAGCTGCCGGTGGTGTGCCAGCAGCTGGCGCACTCGCACGACGCGGTGGTGGCGCTGGGCGTGGTCATCCGCGGCGGCACCCCGCACTTCGAGTACGTGTGCGACTCGGTCACCCAGGGCCTGACCCGGGTGGCGCTGGACGAGTCCACCGCCATCGGCAACGGCGTGCTCACCACCGACGACCTGGAGCAGGCCGTGGCCCGCGCCGGGTTCGCCGATTCCGTCGAGGACAAGGGATTCGAGGCCACCGCGGCCGCGCTGGAGACGGCGCTGGTGCTGCGCGAGCTGCGCGGCGGCGTCGACGGCGACCGGGGGTTCCTGTGAGCGCCGCGACGGTGGAGGTGCGCCCGCGCAAGGTCCGGCGGGTGGCGATCCCGATCGCGATCGTGCTGGTCGTGGTGTTCGCGCTGGTCGGAACGCTGCTGCGGGACACCCCGACGGGCGCGATCTTCACCGTCGCCGACCAGGTCGCGATGGGCTTCCTCGGTCTGCTGCTGGCCGGGGGCGTCATGCTGCTGACCCGGCCTCGGTTGCGCGCCGACGCCGACGGGCTGGAGATCCGCAACATCATCGGCACCCAGCGGGTCTCGTGGGACCTGGTGCAGGGCGTCACGTTCCCCGACGGCGCCCCGTGGGCCCGCGTCGAGCTCCCGGACGACGAGTACGTCCCGATCATGGCCGTCCAGGCCACCGACGGCGACCACGCGGTCGCGGCCATGCGCCGGCTCCGCGAACTCCGCCGCACCATCGACGCCTGACCAGGTCGGAACGCACGAAGAACCCCGGTGATCGCACCCGCGACCACCGGGGTTCTCCCACATCTGGCCCACCGACCTCTCCCGCCCCTTGCCCGGCTCACGGCGTTCCCGGGGCCACGGAATACGGCCGTTCCCGGGTCACGGATTACGGCGGTATTCGGGTCACGGATTACGGCGGTATTCCGGGTGCGAACACGGATTACCGCCGTAATCGGGTCGCGGATTACCGGAGTAACCCGGGTGGTGCGTGCTCAGCCCGCGGAGACGAGGTCGCAGACGAAGATGAGGGTTTCGTTGGGGGCGATGACGCCGGGGACGCCGCGGGGGCCGTAGCCCATGTGCGGCGGGATCGAGAGGCGACGGCGGCCGCCGACCTTCATGCCCTGCAGGCCCTTGTCCCAGCCCTCGATGACCATGCCGGAGCCGAGCTTCAGGTCCAGCGGCTGACCGCGGTTCCAGCTGGCGTCGAACTCCTTGCCGGTGCTGTGGGAGATGCCGACGTAGTGCGCCGACACCTGGTCGCCTGCCTTGGCCTCCGGGCCGTCGCCGACGATGAGGTCCTCGATCACCAGTTCCGGCGACGGCTCGCCGGTGGGGGCCTCCACGACGGGCTTCTCGTTGCTCACGAAGTGCTCCTAGAAGTTCGGGAACGTTCACCGACCATTGTGGTCGCACGCCACCCCCGGAGCACCGCGACCCCGCACCTCCCGCCCGGGAAGCCCCGATCTCAATGGAAGTCAGGGGCCCGACTTCCATTGAAATCGTTCACCCCGCGGCGGGGCGGGGGCGGACGATGGGGGCTGCTAGGGCTACGACCAGGGCCAACGCCGCCGGGATCAGGAGAGCGGTGGTGAGGTCGGTCCAGTGGGTGATGACGCCGATGACGACCGGGCCCGCCAGGAGGCCGCCGTAGCCGAGGGTGCTGACCTGGGCGAGGTCGCGCCCGGCGCGGGCCGGGTCGCGGGTGCCGGCGGCGCTGAAGACCTGCGGGATGATGCACGACAGGCCGATGCCGAACAGCGCGAAGCCGGTGATCGCCGCGACCGGGTGGTGCGCGAGCAGCCCCGCGCCCATGCCGACGCCCGCGATGAGCCCGCAGGTGCGCACCAGCGCCACCGGCCCGAACCGGGCCACCAGGTGGTCGCCGAGGAACCGGCAGACGGCCATCATCGTGGAGAACACCGCGTAGCCGATCGCCGCGATCGCCGGGCTCGTGCGCAGCTCGTCGTGCAGGTACAGCGGCGACCAGTCGGCCATCGAGCCCTCGCCGAGCGAGCAGCTGAACGCCAGCACCCCCAGCAGCAGGATCGCCGGTGAGATGCCGCGCGCCCGCTCCCGCTCACCGCTCGTCCGGTGCGGTTCTGCGGGCAGCAGCCGTCGCCGGGAGGCCTCCACCAGCACCGCGAGCCCGAGCGCGGCCAGTGCGAAGTGCAGCGGCACGGGCGTGCCGAGCTGCGCGGCCACCGCGCCGACGCCCGAACCGATCAGCCCGCCGACGCTGAACAGCGCGTGGAAGGTGATCACGATCGGTTTCGCGTACTGGCGCTGCACCTGCATCGAGTGCGCGTTCATCGCCACGTCGACCACGCCGTGCCCGGCGCCGAACAGCACCAGCCCGGCCACCAGCACCGGCAGCGAGCCGGCGAAGCCGGGCACGAGCAGGCTCGCCGCCATCGCCAGACCGGCCGGGCCGAGCACCCGGGCGCTGCCGAAGCGGTCGGCGAGGTGCCCGACGACCTGCATCGCCAGCACCGACCCGACGGCGATCGCGAACAGCGCGATCGTCATCCGACCGTCGTCGAGCCCGAGGTCCTGCTTGATCGCAGGGATCCGCGAGGTCCAGGTCCCCAGCGCCGCACCTGTGGCCACGAAGTACCCGATCGTGCCCCAGCGCGCGCGTCGCGCGGAAAGCGGTGGGGCGGAAAGGGTCTCAGACAACGCGCACCTCCACCCCGGCCGCTTCCAGCTCGGCGAGCATCTCGGCCGGGGCGCTGCGGTCGGTGACCACCACGTCCAGGCTCGTCGCCGGGCACACGAAACCCAGCCCGGTGCGGGCGAACTTGGCGCCGTGGCACACCGCGATCACGCGCTGCGCGGCATCGGTGGCGGCGTTCTTGATGGGGACCTCCTCCAGGTCGTGCGCGGTCAGGCCGCGCGCCGCCGACAGGCCGCACACCCCGAGCACGGTGGTGTCGACCCGCAGGGCGCGCAGCGAGTTCTCCGTCAGGTGGCCGACGAACGACAGCTCGCCGGGCTTGGCGCGGCCGCCCGGCAGCAGCAGCTCGACCTCGGGCGCGTTGCTCAGCGCGTTCGCCGAGTGCATGTCCAGCGGGATCGCGGTCACCCGGCGCCCGGCCAGGCGGCGGGAGACCTCCAGCGTCGTGGAGCCGCTGTCGACGATGACCGACTCGCCGTCGGCGATGAGCGAGTCGACCTCGGCGGCCAGCCGCTGCTTGACCTCCGCCGAGTCGCGCTCCCGCAGCGAGAACGGGGCGGACTGGCCGCGCAGGTAGCTCACCGCGCCGCCGCGCACCCGCCGCAGCACGCCCTCCTCGGCGAGCTGGTCGAGATCGCGGCGGATCGTCATCTCCGAGCACCCGGTGGCGGCGGCGAGCTCGGCGACGGTCACCCGCTCGGCCTGCCGGAGCCGATCGATGATGATCCGGCTGCGTTCTGAACTCTCCACGTGTTCTATCGAACAGGAATCGTGTTCGAATCGCAAACACGTGTGTGCGAACCCGCATGGGGGCGAGCCCCGTCGTGGGGGACAATGGACGGCGGCCGGTCGACGGGGTGCAGTAGGAGGAATCGTGAGCGTGGCCCAGGAGCGCAACCTTCATCTGGTGCGGGACGAGAGCGCCGAGCCCGGTGTGCGGCTGGGCGACATCCGGCTCCGCAACCGCCTGGTCACCTCGTCCAGCCTGCTCGGCTACGGCGTGGCCAACAACAAGGTCATCCCCTACGGCATGAGCCCGATCTCGAACTTCGTGCCGCTGGAGCGCTTCGGCGCCGTCACCACCCGCACCGTCACCGTCGAACCCCGCGAAGGCCACTTCACCACCAAGGACGACTGGGAGCTGCGCGAGCTGCCCGGCCTGCTCAAGCGCTACGGCCAGGCCCTGCGGCAGGTCGACGGCGGCTGGCTCAACGCCTTCGGCTGGTGCAACGTCGGCATCGACGCCTACCTGCGCGACTACTACCCGCGCACCCGCTCGCAGAACACGATCATGTCGATCGGCGGCTTCTCCGCCGAGGAGTTCGTGACCCTGGTCGACAAGGTCAACGAGGCCGTGCCCGCAGGCGAGATCGCCGCGCTGGAGTTCAACGTCTCCTGCCACAACGTCAACTTCGACTTCAACCAGATCATCGAGGGCGTGCTGGCCGAGGCCGTGCCGCGCAGCAACCACCCGGTCATCCTCAAGCTCTCGCCCGACTACGACTACGTCGCCCACGCGCGGCTGGCCGCCGAGCACGGCGTGTCCGCGCTCACCGCGATCAACACCGTCAAGGGCCTGCGGCTGGACCCCGAGACCGGGACGCCGCTGCTCAAGAACGGTTTCGGCGGGCTGTCCGGCCGCGCGATCAAGCCGATCGGGCTGCGGGTGGTCAAGGAGCTGCGCGACGCCGACGTGACGCTGCCGATCATCGCCACCGGCGGCATCCGCAGCTTCGACGACTGCCGCGAGTACTTCTGGGCCGGTGCCGACGCGGTGAGCCTGGGCAGCGCCAGCTGGTTCGCCAGCTACCCGGGCTACGCCCTCTCGCCGATCTACGGCGCCCGCATCCGGAACCTGTTGCGACGCATCGAGAACTACACGCCCCCGGCTCGGTGAAACCGGGGCGACAGGCGCGCCCGGGATGGTAGACAGTGATCAACGACACTGATGTCTGCCGACTGGGGAGGCCGTTGTGGCCGGTTACGGGGATTTCGGGAGCAGTCTGAGGGACCTGCCGCGGCTGCGGGCGACGCGTCGCGGCAGGGCGTCCAGCTGGGACACCTCCGGTGGCAACCAGGACAACGTGCGCGTGATGCCGGGTGAGACCCGGGTGCTCGCCGACATCCCCGGGCCCGGGGTGATCACGCACATCTGGTGCACCGTCGCGCTCGACCACGTCGGCGAGCCCGCCGAGTTGGAGGCCGACTACCTGCGCAGGCTCGTCCTGCGGATCACCTGGGACGACCAGCCGCACCCGGCGGTGCTGGTGCCCCTGGGCGACTTCTTCGGCGTCGGGCACGCCCGCAGCGTCAACTTCAGCTCCGCGCCGCTGCAGATGAGCCCGCAGGACGGCAAGGGCTTC
Organism: Saccharopolyspora ipomoeae; assembly: GCF_029952525.1. GTDB lineage: Bacteria > Actinomycetota > Actinomycetes > Mycobacteriales > Pseudonocardiaceae > Saccharopolyspora > Saccharopolyspora ipomoeae. The sequence continues at coordinate 412,344 of NZ_JASAOF010000001.1, read as the reverse complement.
AACTGCTGGTTCGCGATGCCCTTCGCCGGTCGTGCGCGGGTCGAGCTGATCAGCGAGATGAGCGTCAAACCGGTGACGTTCTACTTCTACGTCGACTACGAGAGCTACCCCGAACCCGACCCGGAGCTGGCCTACTTCCACGCGCAGTGGCGGCGGCAGAACCCCACCGACGGCGTGCCGCAGGGCGACCAGACCAACGAGGAGTTCCTCTTCGGCGGCCACAACACCGACGGCGCGGGCAACTTCGTGATGCTGGAGGCCGAGGGGCGCGGCCACTACGTCGGCACCGTCCTCAACGTGCACAACCTGCGCGAGACCGGCGAGTGGAACTGGTACGGCGAGGGCGACGACATGTTCTTCATCGACGGCGAGCCCTGGCCGCCGCGGCTGCACGGCACCGGCACCGAGGACTACTTCAACACCGCCTGGTGCCCGAACCAGGAGTTCCACGGGCCGTACCACGGGATCACCATGCCCGGTGGGGAGAATTGGAGCGGCCAGGTGTCCTACTACCGCTTCCACGTCGAGGACCCGATCGTCTTCGACCGCTCGATCAAGGCCACCATCGAGCACGGGCACGCCAACAAGCGCTCCGACGACGTCTCCTCGACGGCCTACTGGTACCAGACCCTCCCGGCCCTGCCGGTCACCCTCGCCCCGGTCCAGGACCGCATCCCGCGTCCCCTCTGATACCGGAGGTCGCACGATCTCAATGGAAATCGGATCCCTGATCTCCATTGAGATCGTGCGACCCGGTGGGGCCCGGGGGTCGGGTCAGACGTGGGTGGTGAGGGGGCCGCCGTTGTAGGTGACCGCGTCGGTGAAGGCCGCTGCGAGGTCCACGTCGCGGTCGTCGGCTTCGGCGTAGGCGCGGTGCAGGTTGAGCACGATGCGCTCGGCGTCCGGCCAGTTGGCGAACTCGCCGAGGTCGCAGCGCTGCGCGGCTTCCAGCGGGCCGAGGCCGTCGATGCGCCCCTTGCGGGCGGTGTTGAGGACGAAGCGGTAGTAGCGGGCGTGGTCCTCCAGGACGCGGGGGAGCGCCGAGCCCGGAAGCGTCGGCCCGTGCCCCGGGACCACCGCCGTGGGCCGGAATCCGGCCAGCCACTCCAGCGACTTCAGCGCGCCCTCCACCGAGCCCATGAACACCAGCGGCGTCACGCCGTGGAACAGCAGGTCGCCGCTGAACAGCACCGCCGCATCCGGCACCCAGGCCACGACGTCGCCGGGGGTGTGGGCGGGAAAACCCGGGTGGTGCAGCTCGATCGCGCGCTCGCCCAGGTGCAGTGTCAGCGAGTCGCGCAGCACCACGGACGGGGCGCGGTGCTCGCTGATCTCCCACCGCGGAACGGGTTCCCACACCGGCGGCGGCTGCTGCAGCAGCGTGTCGGCCAGGATGCCGTCCCGGGTCGCCGCGTGTCCGATGAGGACGGTGGAGTCCGGCAGCAGCGCGTTGCCGTGGGTGTGGTCGCCGTGCAGGTGGGTGTTGACCGCGAAGCGGATCGGCGCGTCCGAGCCCGCCTCGCGGACCGCGTCGAGGAAGCGCCGGGTGCGCTCGGCGGTCGCGCAGGTGTCGACGAGCACGATGCCCTCGTCGGTGAGCACCGCGCCCGCGTTGTTGATCCACCACGACCCGTCCGGCTGCAGCCAGGCGTGCACACCGGGTCCGACTTCGGCGAGCGAAGCGCGGTCGGGGGCGGATCGGTCGGGGTTGCCTCGGTCGGGACTGGTGTTGGCGTAGCTCAACTCGGACCTCCCGGCGGCGTGTGACGGATCGCGGGGCCACCCAAGTGACCCGTGATCACAGTGTGCACCGATCCGCACCGCTCGTGGTGCGAGGCCGCCGACGCGGCCCGTCGGGGCTCGCACGTAGGCTGGAGGCGTGGCCGACCCGTCCACCTACCGACCAGCACCAGGCACGATCCCGGACGCCCCGGGCGTCTACCGCTTCCACGACGCCGCCGGGCGCGTGATCTACGTCGGCAAGGCGAAGAGCCTGCGCAGCAGGCTTTCCTCGTACTTCGCCGACCTCGCCGGGCTGCACCCGCGCACCCGGCAGATGGTCACCACCGCCACCGGAGTCGTGTGGACGGTGGTGGGCACCGAGGTCGAGGCGCTGCAGCTGGAGTACTCCTGGATCAAGGAGTACGACCCCAAGTTCAACGTCCGCTACCGCGACGACAAGTCCTACCCGGTGCTGGCGGTGACGCTGCACGAGGAGTACCCGCGGCTGCACGTCTACCGCGGCCCGCGCAAGCGAGGCGTCCGCTACTTCGGCCCCTACGCCCACGCCTGGGCGATCCGGGAGACGCTCGACCTGCTGCTGCGGGTGTTCCCCGCGCGCACCTGCTCGTCCGGGGTGTTCAAGCGGCACTCGCAGATCGGTCGCCCGTGCCTGCTCGGCTACATCGGCAAGTGCTCGGCGCCCTGCGTCGGCCGGGTCAGCGCCGAGGAGCACCGCGGCATCGTCGAGGACTTCTGCGACTTCCTGGCCGGTCAGACCGACCAGCTGATGCGCAAGCTCGACAAGCAGATGCAGGCCGCCTCGGCGGAGCTGGAGTTCGAGCGCGCCGCACGGCTGCGCGACGACCTCGAAGCGCTGCGCCGCGCGATGGAGAAGCAGGCCGTGGTGCTCGGCGACGGCACCGACGCCGACGTGGTGGCCTTCGCCGAGGACGAGCTCGCCGCCGCCGTGCAGGTCTTCCACATCCGCGGCGGCCGGGTGCGCGGCCAGCGCGGCTGGGTGATCGACAAGGCCGAGCAGATGGACACCTCGGCGCTGACCTCCCAGTTCCTCACCCAGTTCTACGGCGAGCAGGCGGCACTGGCCGACCAGGCCGACGCCGGGGGCAGCCCGGTGCCGCGCGAGGTGCTGGTGCCCGAGCTGCCCGAGGACTCCGAGACCATCGCCGGCTGGCTCGGCGAGCTGCGCGGCAGCCGCGTCAGCCTGCGCGTGCCGCAGCGCGGTGATAAGCGTGCGTTGATGGAAACCGTGGAGCGCAACGCCAAGGAGGCGTTCCAGCAGTACAAGCTGCGCCGCGCCGGTGACCTCACCGCGCGCTCGGCGGCGCTGCAGGAGCTGCAGGAAGCCCTCGCCCTGGACACCGCGCCGCTGCGGATCGAGTGCATCGACGTCAGCCACGTGCAGGGCAGCGACGTGGTGGCCTCGCTGGTGGTCTTCGAGGACGGCGTGCCGCGCAAGTCCGAGTACCGGCGCTTCGAGGTCCGCGAGGGCGCCGAGGGCGGCGACGTGGGCTCGATCGACGAGGTCGTGCGCCGCCGCTTCGCCCGCTACCTCAGCGAGACCGCGAAGGAAGCGGCCCCGAGCGAGGCCGCTCCCCACGACGTCGCTCCGGAGGGGGAGGGCGCCAGCCCGCTCGACCCGGAGACCGGGCGGCCGAAGAAGTTCGCCTACCCGCCGAACCTGCTGGTCATCGACGGCGCCGGGCCGCAGGCCAACGTCGCCTCCGACGCGCTGACCGAGATGGGCATCACCGACGTGGCCGTGATCGGACTGGCCAAGCGCCTCGAAGAGGTGTGGCTGCCCAACGACCCCGATCCGGTGATCTTGCCGCGCACCAGCGAGGCCCTGTACCTGCTGCAGCGCGTCCGCGACGAGGCGCATCGCTTCGCCATCAGCTATCACCGCGCCAAGCGCGGCAAGCGGATGACGGGATCCACATTGGACTCCATCCCGGGTCTCGGCGAGACTCGTCGCGCGGCGCTGCTCAAGCACTTCGGCTCGGTGAAGAGACTTCGCCAGGCCTCGGTCGAGGACATCGTGGCGGTACCCGGGATCGGCCGCAGCACCGCGGAGACCGTGCACGCGGCGCTGGCCGAAGGGACAGCCGGAAAGCAAGGGGAACAAAGTGAGTGACGAGCATTCGGGCATCGAGGTCGCCGTCGTCAGCGGCCTGTCCGGAGCGGGCCGCAGCACCGCGGCCAAGTGCCTGGAGGACCTCGGCTGGTTCGTGGTGGACAACCTGCCGCCGGAACTGATCGCCACCATGGTCGAGCTGGGCGCGCGCTCCAGCGGCCAGATCACCCGCGTCGCGGTGGTGATGGACGTGCGCAGCCGCGCCTTCACCGAAGACCTCGGCTCGGTCATCAAGGACCTCGACGCCCGCGGCTACAAGCCGAAGGTGCTGTTCCTGGAGGCCACCGACGAGGTGCTGATCCGGCGCTTCGAGCAGGTCCGCCGCGGGCACCCGATGCAGGGCGACGGCCGGCTGGCCGACGGCATCGCCGCCGAGCGCTCGCTGCTGTCGCGGCTGCGCTCGGAGGCCGACCTGGTGCTGGACACCACCGGTCTGTCGGTGCACCAGCTGCGCACCAAGATCGAGGATGCCTTCGGCACCGAGGCCAGCACCCGCACGCGGGTGACCGTGCTGTCCTTCGGCTACAAGTACGGCCTGCCGATGGACGCCGACCTGGTCATGGACTGCCGGTTCCTGCCCAACCCGTTCTGGATCCCCGAGCTGCGCGAGTTCAACGGCCTCGACGAGGAGGTCCGCAACTACGTGCTCGGCCAGGAGGGCGCCGAGGAGTTCATGGAGAGCTACCAGCAGCTGCTGCGGTTGGTCGGCGCCGGTTACCACCGGGAGGGCAAGCGGTACCTGACGCTGGCGCTGGGCTGCACCGGCGGCAAGCACCGCAGCGTCGCGCTGGTCGAGGAGCTGGCGCGCCGCCTCGCCGAGGACGACGGGATGATGGTCAAGACGGTCCACCGGGACCTGGGGCGCGAGTGACGGGCTCGCACGAGGAACGCCCGCTGCGCGTCGTGGCGCTGGGCGGCGGGCACGGCCTGCAGGCCTCGCTGTCGGCGCTGCGGCGCATCACCCCCGACGTCACGGCCGTGGTCACGGTCGCCGACGACGGCGGCTCGTCGGGCAGGCTGCGCCGCGAGCTCGGCCTGCTCCCGCCCGGTGACCTGCGCAAGGCCCTCGCGGCGCTGGCCGATGGCGGTGACGAGGGGCAGCTGTGGTCGGAGGTGTTCCAGCACCGCTTCGGCGGGTCCGGGGCGCTGGCCGGGCACGCCGTCGGGAACCTGCTGCTCGCCGGGCTGCTGGAGGTGCTGCAGGACCCGGTGGAGGTGCTTGACCACGCGTGCAGGCTCTTGGGTGTGCGAGGACGAGTGCTGCCGATGTCGACGGAGCCGCTGGACATGATCGGCGACGTGGTCGGGCTCGACTCCGATCCGGACTCGGTGCGCACCATCCGAGGCCAGGTCGCCCTCGCGAGTACACCCGGTCGGGTGAAACAGGTGCGATTGCACGCCAACTCAGACGATCAGCCGACCGCGTGCCCGCAAGCCGTGGAGGCCGTCACCGACGCCGATCTGGTGCTGCTCGGGCCGGGCTCCTGGTTCACCAGCGTGCTGCCACATCTGCTGGTCCCGGAGCTGCACGAGGCCCTGGTGACCACCTCGGCGAAGCGCTTCGTGGTGCTCAACCTCATCCCTCAGCCGGGTGAGACGGCGGGCTTCTCGCCCGAACAGCACCTCGACGTACTCTCGCAACACGCGCCCCGGCTGAAGGTCGACGCCGTGCTGGCCGACGTGGACTCGGTACCGACTCCGGACCGGTTGCGCTCGGCGGCCTCGAAACTGGGCGCGCAGACCTTGCTGGATGAGATCGCCGCGCCCGCCGTGCCGGGACGGCACGACCCGCAGGCGCTCGCGGCGAGCCTGCGGGCCGCACTGGAGAGGAGGAGGGACCAGTGGCGATGACCGCGGCGGTCAAGGACGAGTTGAGCCGGTTGTCGGTGAGCAAGACGTGCTGCCGACGGGCGGAGGTCTCGTCGTTGCTGCGCTTCGCCGGCGGATTGCACATCGTCGCCGGCCGGGTGGTGGTCGAGGCCGAGCTGGACAGCGGATCCACCGCGCGCAGGCTGCGCAAGGAGATCCACGAGCTGTTCGGCCACCACTCCGACGTGCACGTGATCACCTCGGGCGGGCTGCGCAAGGGCACCCGCTACGTGGTGCGCGTGGTCAAGGACGGCGAGGGACTGGCCCGGCAGACCGGGCTGCTCGACCCGCGCGGCCGTCCCGTGCGCGGCCTGCCCGCGCACGTGGTCTCCGGCGGCGCCTGCGACTCCGAGGCCGCCTGGCGCGGCGCGTTCCTGGCGCACGGCTCGCTCACCGAGCCCGGCCGGTCCTCCTCGCTGGAGGTCACCTGCCCGGGACCGGAGGCCGCGCTGGCGCTGGTCGGCTCCGCGCGCCGGATCGGCGTGTCGGCCAAGTCGCGCGAGGTGCGCGGCGCGGACCGGGTCGTGGTCCGCGACGGCGACGCCATCGGCGCGCTGCTCACCAGGCTCGGCGCGCACTCCAGCGTGCTGTCCTGGGAAGAGCGCCGGATGCGGCGCGAGGTGCGGGCCACCGCCAACCGGCTCGCCAACTTCGACGACGCCAATCTGCGCCGCTCGGCCCGCGCGGCGGTCGCCTCGGCGGCCCGCGTCGAGCGCGCCCTGGACCTGCTGGGCCCGAACGCCCCCGACCACCTCACGGTCGCCGGGCGGCTGCGGCTGGCCCACCGGCAGGCGTCGCTGGAGGAGCTCGGCCAGCTCGCCGACCCGCCGATGACCAAGGACGCGGTGGCCGGCCGGATCAGGCGCCTGCTGGCGATGGCCGACAAGCGAGCCCGGGAGCTCGGAGTGCCCGACACGGAGTCCGCCGTGACCGCGGAGATGCTCGAAGCCGAAGCCTGAACACCGGATCCCCCTCGGAAGCGTTTCCGAGGGGGATCCGTCTTCCTGTCGGGCCCGGGCTTTGTCGACGTGCGTCACCAGGGGACAGTTTTTCCTCGAATCACCCATGATCAATATCCGTTTTGTCCGGACAGTTCTCACTAGAACTGTCCCCTGGTGACGCACGTCGAGAACGCGACCCCCGAACCGGCTGAAACCGGCCGAACCGGTGCAGAGATTCCGATCACCGGTGGCGCAATCCCGACAGGGGCGACCGTGGGCTTCTGAACTGCAAAGACGCCCCCGACATCGGGTTTCGCGGGTATCCTCGGCACTGCTCGCCCGGTCGGGTGCCAACGGCCCGCGACCGCCCCCGTGCGGGGTCTGCCGAGGCAGATAGGGTGAGCGCGAGACCATCAACTCACCCGCCGAAGTCATCGGCCGGGTCAGTCACGAGGAGAGATCGGCGTGACCGTTCGCGTAGGCATCAACGGCTTCGGTCGGATCGGGCGGAACTTCTGGCGTGCGGCGACCGCCAGCGATCACGACATCGAGATCGTGGCCGCCAACGACCTGGGCGACGTCGCGACCATGGCGCACCTGCTCAAGTACGACAGCATCCTGGGTCGTCTCGACCAGGAGGTGAAGGTCACCGGTGAGGGCATCGAGGTGGGCGGCAAGCTCATCAAGATCCTCGCCGAGCGCGACCCGGGCAAGCTGCCGTGGGGCGACCTGGGTGTGGACGTCGTCGTCGAGTCCACCGGCTTCTTCACCAACGCCGCCGACGCCCGCAAGCACGTCGACGAGGGCGGCGCCAAGAAGGTCATCATCTCGGCCCCGGCCAAGGGCGAGGACCTGACCGTGGTGCTGGGTGCCAACGACGACAAGTACGACGGCACGCAGACCATCATCTCCAACGCCTCCTGCACCACCAACTGCCTCGCGCCGATGGTGAAGGTCCTCAACGACACCTTCGGCATCGAGCAGGGCCTGATGACCACGGTGCACGCCTACACCGCGGACCAGAACCTGCAGGACGGCCCGCACAAGGACCTGCGCCGCGCCCGTGGCGCCGCGGTCAACGTGGTGCCCACCAGCACCGGTGCCGCCAAGGCCATCGGCCTGGTCATCCCGGAGCTCAACGGCAAGCTCGACGGCTACGCGATGCGCGTGCCGGTGCCGACCGGCTCGGTCACCGACCTGACGGCCACCGTGCAGAAGGACGCCACCGTCGAGTCCGTCAACGAGGCCTTCAAGGCCGCGGCCGCCGAGGGCTCCTTCAAGGGCATCCTCAAGTACAACGAGGACCCGATCGTCTCCAGCGACATCGTCACCGACCCGCACTCGACGATCTTCGACGCGCCGCTGACCAAGGTCATCGGCAACCAGGTCAAGATCGTCGGCTGGTACGACAACGAGTGGGGCTACTCCAACCGCCTCGCCGACCTCGTCAACCTGGTCGGTTCGAAGCTTTCCTGAAGCCAGGGAATTGGATTCCACCACTCGGCTTGCGCAGCGGTGCGGGTAGCGGAACCTCAGACGCCTTCTGGCTCCGGGATCCGAGACTGATGTATGGCCAATACACGGCGCTACGGCTGTCCTCACCAGAAGACGTCTGAGAACCCGCGGCGGTGCAAGTTGCGAGGGTGGTGAAAGACCAAGGAGACCCGCATGAGCCGAAGCGATTTCGTCCGGCTCATGCGGGTCTTCCCGTCTCACGAGGAGTTTGCAGCGTGAAGAACCTCGACGATCTGCTGTCCGAGGGCGTCCGCGGTCGTCGCGTCCTGGTGCGCGCCGACCTCAACGTGCCGCTGGACAGCGACACGATCACCGACGACGGCCGGGTGCGCGCCTCCCTGCCGACCATCTCCAAGCTCAGCGCCGCCGGTGCGCAGGTCGTGGTGACCGCCCACCTCGGCCGCCCCAAGGGCGAGCCCGACCCGCAGTACTCGCTGGCCCCGGTCGCCCGGCGCCTCGGCGAGCTGCTGCACGCAGACGTCTCCCTCGCCGGTGACCTGGTCGGCGACTCCGCCAAGTCCACCGTCGCCGGACTGGCCGACGGCGACGTCGCGCTGCTGGAGAACGTGCGCTTCGACGCGCGCGAGACCAGCAAGGACGACGCCGAGCGCGAAGCGCTGGCCGCCGACCTCGCCGCGCTCGTCGGCGAGAACGCCGCCTTCGTCTCCGACGGCTTCGGCGTCGTGCACCGCAAGCAGGCCTCCGTCTACGACGTCGCCAAGAAGCTGCCCGCCTACGCCGGTGGCCTCGTGCTCGCCGAGGTCGAGGTGCTGCGCACCCTCACCGGCGACGCCAAGCGCCCCTACGCGGTCGTGCTCGGCGGCTCCAAGGTCTCCGACAAGCTCGGCGTGATCAAGGCGCTGCTGCCCAAGGTCGACAAGCTGCTCATCGGCGGCGGCATGGCCTACACGTTCCTGGCCGCCCAGGGCTACGGCGTCGGCTCCTCGCTGCTGCAGGAAGACCAGATCGACAACACCAAGGCGCTGCTCGCCGAGGCCGCCGACAAGATCGTGCTGCCCGTCGACATCGTCGCCGGTGACCGCTTCGCCGCCGACGCCGACAAGCGGACCGTCGACGCCGACGCCATCCCCGACGGCTGGATGGGCCTCGACATCGGCCCGCGCAGCGTCGAGCAGTTCGCCGAGGTCCTGCGCGGCTCCGGCACGGTGTTCTGGAACGGCCCGGCCGGCGTCTTCGAGTTCCCGGCCTTCGCCGAGGGCACCCGCGGCATCGCCCAGGCCATCGTCGACTCCGACGCCTTCAGCGTCGTCGGCGGCGGCGACTCGGCCGCGGCCGTGCGCACCCTGGGCCTGCCCGAGGACGGGTTCTCGCACATCTCCACCGGCGGCGGTGCGTCGCTGGAGTACCTGGAGGGCAAGGAGCTCCCGGGTGTTCAGGTCCTGGAAGGTGACGCCTGATGGCACGTCAGCCCCTCATCGCCGGCAACTGGAAGATGAACCTCAACCACCTCGAGGCCATCGCCCTGGTGCAGAAGCTCGCCTTCGCGCTGCCGGAGAAGTACTTCGCCAAGGTCGAGGTGGCGGTCATCCCGCCGTTCACCGACATCCGCAGCGTCCAGACCCTGATCGACGGCGACAAGCTGCTGATCAAGCACGGCGCGCAGGACATCTCGCAGCACGACTCCGGTGCCTACACCGGTGAGGTCTCCGGCCCCATGCTGGCCAAGCTCGGCTGCACCTACGTCGTCGTCGGCCACTCCGAGCGGCGCGAGTACCACGCCGAGACCGACGAGATCGTCAACAAGAAGGTCCGCCAGGTCCTCAAGAACGAGATGACGCCCATCCTGTGCGTCGGCGAGGCCCTCGACGTCCGCGAGGCCGGCGGCCACGTCGAGCACTGCACCACCCAGCTCATCGACGGGCTCAAGGGCCTCAAGGCCGAGCAGGTCCGCAAGGCCGTCATCGCCTACGAGCCCGTGTGGGCCATCGGCACCGGCAAGGTGGCCACCGCCGCCGACGCCCAGGAGGTCTGCGGCGCGCTGCGCAAGGCGCTGGAGGAGAAGTACGGCAAGGAGATCGCCGACGAGATCCGCGTGCTCTACGGCGGCTCGGTGAAGTCCAGCAACATCGGCGAGCTGGTCGGCCAGACCGACGTCGACGGCGCGCTGGTCGGCGGGGCCAGCCTCAACGCCGACGAGTTCGCCAAGCTCTCCGCGATGGCCGCGGGCGGCCCGATCCCGTGACCCGCAGCGAGAGGGCGTCACCGGTCCCGGTGGCGCCCTCTCGTCGTTTCGGGTGAATTCCGCGTCGAGAATTCCGGTGTCCGGTTGTCGCCCGCCGCAGAAACCGAGGTCGGCGTGTGAGAACCTCGGTGCGTAAGTGGGTGGACTGGTCAACTGGGGGTCGGCGGGCCGGTACTCTAGGTTGCGAACCGCTGTGCGAACGAGGACGATATGACTCTTTTCCTGCAGATCATGTTGATCGTGACGAGTGTCCTGCTGGTGCTGCTTGTCCTGCTGCACCGGGCCAAGGGGGGCGGACTCTCCTCGCTGTTCGGCGGCGGTATGCAGTCCAACCTGGCCGGCTCCAGCGTGGCGGAGAAGAACCTCGACCGGATGACGCTGTTCGTCATCGCGCTGTGGGTCATCTCCATCGTCGGCGTCGGCCTGTTGATCAAGATCGGTTGATCGGCCTCAGCACGGGACGGTCGATCAACCCCGGGCCGCTTGGTGGGTGAGGATGGATGACTGGCGGTAATGCCATTCGCGGCACTCGTGTGGGATCGGGCCCCGCAGTAGGGGAGAACGAGCGGGGCGAAGCAGCCCCGCGGAAGCGGATCGACTACTGGTGCGCCAACGCGCACCACAGCACACCGTCGTTCGCGCTCGACGCCGAGGTGCCGGAGGAGTGGGACTGCCCGCGCTGCGGACTGCCCGCAGGCCGGGACGAGACCAACCCTCCGTCGGCACGGCGCAACGAGCCCTACAAGAGCCATCTCGCGTACGTGAAGGAGCGGCGCAGTGATGAGGACGGGATGAAGATCCTGGACGAAGCGCTGGCCAAGCTCCGCGAACGCAAGGGGCGTTAGTTTTTCTGTGGAAGCCGGGTCTTGGCGGGACTTAGTTCCTCCGGGCCCGGTTTTTGCTTCTGGTTCTGTTTAGTGACACCACTCAGTGGTCTCTTTGCTCGGCGGTGCCAGAAGCGGAACCTGAGCGACTCTCTGGCTCCGGGATCCGAGACTTATGTATGCCAATACACGGCGTGTCGGCTGTCCTCCCCAGAGAGCCGCTCAGAACCCGCGGCGGTGCCAGTTGCTGGGGTGGGGTAAGGAGAAAGCACCTTCGGTGCTTGCCTGACGTTCGTCGGTGGGGTTTGTCTCTTGGCTTCTTTTATTACTGGTGGGTAGTGTCTTCTCGTCTCTCGTTCTTGGAGGTTCTTGATGGGTGTGGCTACTGCTGATCTGGCTGATCGGGAAGGGCCGGAGGTGCGGAGCTGTGACGTGCAGTTCCGGGACTTCGGGGGTGTGGTGGCCTTCGAGGGGCGGATTCGGACCGTCACCTGCTTCCAGGACAACGCGCTGCTGAAGGAGACGCTGTCCTCGCCCGGTGAGGGGGCCGTGCTGGTCATCGACGGGGCCGGGTCCCTCCACTCCGCTCTGGTCGGCGACATCATCGCCGAGCTGGGGCGGTCGAACGGGTGGAGCGGGATCATCGTCAACGGGGCCATCCGCGACTCCGCCGTCATCGGGGGCATGGAGTTCGGGGTGAAGGCGCTCGGGACCAACCCGCGCAAGTCCACCAAGACCGGGGAAGGCGTCCTGGACGAGGTCGTCGAGCTCGGCGGGGTGAAGTTCGTGCCCGGTGAGTACGTCTACGCCGACAGCGACGGCGTCGTGGTGGTCAGCGAACCCTGATCAGCCCCGCGAAGTAGGGTGCTCGTGTGAGCGCCTCTGCTTTCGAGCGCGGGTTCGCCGCCGCGGCGCGGCGCCCATCGGTGCCGATCGTGCTGGGCTTCGCAGCCCTCATCGCGGTCGGCACCGTTCTGCTGATGATGCCGTTCTCCACCGAGAGCGGTGAGCCGACGGCGCTGCTCCCGGCCCTGTTCACCGCCACCTCCGCGGTGTGCGTGACCGGCCTGATCGTGGTGGACACGCCCACCTACTTCTCCACCGCGGGCGAGCTGATCATCCTCGGGCTCATCCAGCTCGGCGGCCTCGGCATCATGACCGTCGCGTCGCTGCTGAGCCTGCTCATGTTCCGCCGCTTCGGGCTGCGGATGCGGCTGACCGCCCAAGCCGAGACCAAGTCGCTCGGGCTGGGCGACGTGCGGCGCATGGTCACCCGCGTGATCGGGCTGAGCCTGCTGTTCGAGCTGGTCGTGGCCGTGCTGCTGACCGGGCGGCTGCTCGTCGGCTACCGGGAACCGCTCGGCCGCGCGATCTACGACGGCGTCTTCCACGCGATCTCGGCGTTCAACAACGCCGGGTTCGCGCTGCGCAGCGACAACCTCATCTCCTTCGCCACCGACCCGTGGTTCATCCTGCCGATCTGCTTCGCGGTGATCGCCGGTGGACTCGGATTCCCCGTGTGGGTGGAGATCCTGCGCCACCTGCGCAGCTCGCGCCGCTGGACCATGCACGCCCGGGTCACCTTGCTGGCCACCGCGCTGCTGCTGGTCGTCGGCGCCGTCGGCACCACGCTGGCCGAGTGGAGCAATCCCGGGACGCTCGGCCCGATGTCCTGGCCCGCCAAGCTGCTCGCCGGGTTCTCGACCGGCGTCATGCCGCGCACCGCCGGTTTCAACAGCCTCGACGTCGCGGCCTTCCACCCCGGGACGCTGCTGCTGCAGGACATCCTGATGTTCATCGGCGGTGGCAGCGCCGGCACCGCGGGCGGCATCAAGGTCACCACCTTCGCCCTGCTGGCGTTCGTGATCCTCGCCGAGATCCGCGGCGAACCCACCGTGCACGTGATGGGCAGGCGGCTGCCCGAACTCGTGCAGCGGCAGGCGCTCACCATCGTGCTGCTCGGCGTCGCCGTGGTGATGCTGACCGTTCTCGTCCTGCTGGCCATCAGCCCGTTCGGGCTCGACCAGGTGCTCTTCGAGGCCATCTCGGCGTTCGCGACCGTCGGGCTGTCCACCGGGATCACCGCACAGCTGCCGGCCTTCGGGCAGATACTGCTGGTGCTGCTGATGTTCATCGGCAGGCTCGGGCCGATCACCCTGGCGTCCGCGCTCGCCCTGCGCGAACGCGCCCGCCGCTACGAACTACCGGAGGAGCGACCCATCGTTGGCTAAGAACGACGACACCAACCAGATCGTGGTCATCGGCCTCGGCCGGTTCGGCAGCTCGCTGGCCGCCGAGCTGGTGCGGCGCGGCTCCGAGGTGCTCGCGCTGGACTCGCGGCCCGCCGAGGTCCAGCGCCACGCCGACGAGCTCACCCACACCGCCGTCGCCGACAGCACCGATCCCGAGAGCCTGCGCCAGCTCGGCGTGCACCAGTTCAAGCGGGCCGTCGTCGCCATCGGCACCGACCTGGAGGCCAGCATCCTCACCACGTCGCTGCTGGCCGACTTCGGCATCCCGCACATCTGGGCCAAGGCCACCAGCAGGCAGCACGGCCGCATCCTCGAACGCGTCGGCGCGCACCACGTGGTGCTGCCCGAGCACGAGATGGGGGAGCGGGTCGCGCACCTCGTCAACGGCCGGATGCTCGACTACATCGAACTCGCCGAGCACTACGCGCTGGTCAAGACCCACGCCCCCGCCGAAGCCGTCGGCACCACCCTCGGCGAGCTCAAGCTGCGCTCCAAGTACGGCGTCACGGTCGTCGGCATCAAGCGCCCCGGCGAGGACTTCACCTACGCCACCGCCGACACCCCCGTCGGCCAGGGCGACACCCTCGTCGTCGCCGGGACCACCGCCCAGGTGGAGGCCTTCGCCGAGCGGACCTGACTCCCGGACCTGTTCCAGTGGTTGCTCTGCTTGGCGGTGCGGATAGCAGAACCTGAGCGGCTCCGTGGACTCCGGGCGCCACTCCTGATGTATGTCCAATACACGGCGTCGCGGCGTCCTCGCCACGAAGCCGCTCAGAACCTGCGGCGGTGCAGGCTGAGTCCCACACCCGGAACGGCGGCTCCGCCGCAGCCCTCAACAGCCTCCGAGTGCCCGGATGAGGTCAGCTCCCGTAGTGGTCGTTCACGACTCGGGTCATCGCGTCGCGGGCGACCGTGGTGAGGGACTTGGCGCTGAAGTAGAGGTCGCCCGCCACGTGGGGCTGGCTCGCGTTGAAGGCCAGGTGGTTCGACAGCTCCGCCGGGTCGGTCCAGCCCGGCTGCCCGACCTTGTAGGCGGCCTGGCCGATGTAGAGGTCCACGCCGGTGCCCGAGACGGTCCGCGACCACCACGGGACGACCGCCGCGTAGTCGGCCGACGGGTGGCCGAACTGCCAGTAGACCTGGGGCGCGATGTAGTCGACCCAGCCCTCCTGCACCCAGCGGCGGGTGTCGGCGAAGATCGCCGAGTAGGACTCCATGCCCTTGGTGTTCGAGCCCGTCGGATCGCTGCTCGCGTTGCGCCAGATGCCGAACGGGCTCACGCCGAACTCGGCGTCGGGTCGCAGCGCGTGCACCCGGTCGTGCAAGCCCGAGACCAGCTCGTTGACGTTGTCCCGCCGCCAGTCGTCGATGTTCGCGAAGCCCTTGCCGTGCTCGGCGAACGTCCGCTCGTCCGGGATCGCCCGGCCGTCGACCGGGTAGGGGTAGAAGTAGTCGTCGAGGTGCACGCCGTCGACCTGGTAGCGCGACACCGCGTCGGTGATCGCCGAGGTCACCAGGTCGCGGACCTGCGGCACGCCCGGGTCGTAGTAGCGCTTGCCGCCGTAGGCGAACGTCCACTCCGGATGGACCCGAGCCGGGTGCGTGGGCACCAGCGCGTTCAGGTCGTCGGTCATGCTCACCCGGTACGGGTTGAACCAGGCGTGGAACTCCAGGCCCCGCTGGTGCGCCTCGTCGACCAGGAACCGCATCGGGTCGTAACCCGGGTCGCGGCCCTGCTGCCCGGTCAGCCAGTGCGACCACGGCTCCACGGTGGACGGCCAGAACGCGTCCGCGGTGGGCCGGACCTGCACGAACACCGCGTTCATCCGGTTGGCGACGGCCTGGTCCAGCATCGCCCGGTACTCAGCCTGCTGCTGCTCCACCGACAGGCCCGGCCGGCTCGGCCAGTCGGTGTTGGCGACGCTGGCGATCCACACGCCCCGCATCTCCGTGCTCGACGGCGCGGCCACCCCCGCCGTGCCCAGCAGCCCCAGCAGGACCGCCGCCAAACCCAGTGCCGTGCCGAGCGAACCGAGCCTGCGCATCGGGTCCCCTTCGTCGCGATCATCGACCGCGCCACAGCGTATTGCCGATCAGGCCCGCCCGCACAGGTCATCACCGGTCAGGGCGAACGAGAACACGCCCCCTTCGACGAGAAGGAGGCGTGTTCGCGTCGTCGCCGGTTCGTCAGCCCAGCTCGGCCGCCGCGTCGGCGTCCAGCAGCCAGAGCGTGCGGTCGCGGCCGAGCGCACCCGCGGCCGGGATGTCCACCGGCTTCGCGCCGTTCAGCGCCGCGGCCACCGGCTCGGCCTTGGCCTTGCCGGTGGTCATCAGCCACACCTGCGAGGCCGCGCCGATCGCGGGCAGCGTCAGCGAGACGCGGGTGGGCGGCGGCTTCGGGCAGTCGTGCACGCCCACCACCGTCCGCTCCGACTCCCGCACGTGCGGGGTGTCCGGGAACAGCGAGGCCGTGTGGCCCTCCTCGCCGACGCCCAGCATCAGCACGTCGAACGACGGCACCGCCGCGCCCTCGGGCGCCAGCGACGCCAGCAGCTCGGCGTAACCGGCCGCCGCCGCGTCCGCGTCGTCGCCGAACTCGCCGTCCGACGGCGCCATCCGGTGCACTCGGGACGGGTCGACGCCGACGTGGTCCAGCAGCGCCAGCCGGGCCTGCGTCTCGTTGCGCTCGCCGTCACCGTCGGGCAGGAACCGCTCGTCGCCCCAGAAGAAGTCGACGGCGGACCAGTCCACCGCGCCGAGCGCGGGGGAGAGGCGCACCTGCTCCAGCACGCCGATGCCGGTGCGGCCACCGGTGAGCACCACCGACGCCGAGCCGCGAGCGGCCTGGGCGTCGGCGATCGCGGTGATCAGCCGCGCGGCCACCGCGGCGGCGAGCACGTCGCCGCCGGAGTGGACCAGCGCCTCGGGACGGCTCACCGCTCGTCCCCTTCCTCAGCGGACTCCTCGGTCGGCTCCTCGCCGCGAACGATGCCCTTGAGACCGCCGAGGGTGACCTCGTAGATCTCGTCCGGGTCGAGGCGGCGCAGCTCCTCGCTCAGGCAGTCCTGCACCTCGCGGCGGGACAGCGAGATCCGCCGGTCCGGCTGGCCCGGCTGGGTCAGCGTGCCGACCTTGCCGTCCGGGCGCACGATCTCGACGTTGCCGGAGGGGCGCTCCAGCACGGCCGAGTAGATGCCCGATCCGGCCCGCGTGCTCTCCAGCCTGCGCACCGGGATCTCCAGGTACGCCGACAGCCAGCCCGCCAGCAGATCGGTCGAGGGCGAGTCGGCCGCACCGGTCACGGTGGCGGCGGTGACCCGCTCGTGCGGCGGCAGGTCCATCGCCGCGGACAGCATCGCCCGCCAGGACGTCAGGCGCGTCCAGGCCAGGTCGGTGTCGCCGTCCACGTAGGACTTCGTCCGCTTCTGCAGGGACTCGATCGGATCCGCCTCGGCCGCCGCGTCGGTGATGCGGCGGTGCGACAGCGCGCCCAGCGGGTCCTTCGCCGGGGCGTCCGGCGCGTCGGTCGGCCACCAGGTCACCACCGGGGCGTCCGGCAGCAGCAGCGGCACGACCGAGCCCGCGCCCTCGTCGGCCAGCGGGCCGTAGAGCCGCAGCACGATGACCTCGGACGCACCGGCGTCACCGCCCACGCGGATCTGCGCGTCCAGCCTCGGAGCGGCCTGGCGGGCACCGCTGGCCACCACGATCACGCGGCACGGGTGCTCCCGGCTCGCCTCGTTGGCGGCCTGGATCGCCTTCTCCACCTCGGTGCCGTCGCCGGTGGCGATCACCAGCGTGAGCACCCGGCCGAGCGCCACGGCGCCCCCGGACTCGCGCAGCTCCACCAGCTTCTTGTTGACCTGCGAGGTGGTGGTCGACGGCAGGTCGATGATCACGGTCGCCTCCAGACGCGTCCGGTGCGGGCCAGCATCTCGTCCGCCGAGGACGGACCCCAGGTCCCGGCCTTGTACGGCTCGGGCTTGCCGCGCGAGGCCCAGTGCTCCAGCACCGGGTCGAGGATGTTCCAGGACAGTTCGACTTCTTCGTTCACCGGGAACAGCGACGGCTCACCCAGCAGCACGTCCAGGATCAGCCGCTCGTAGGCCTCCGGCGAGGACTCGGTGAAGGCGTGGCCGTAGCCGAAGTCCATCGTGACGTCCCGGACCTCCATCGAGGTGCCCGGAACCTTCGCGCCGAAGCGCATCGTCACGCCCTCGTCCGGCTGCACCCGGATGACCAGGGCGTTCTGCCCCAGCTCCTCGGTCATGGTGGAGTCGAACGGCAGGTGCGGCGCGCGCTTGAACACCACGGCGATCTCGGTGACCCGGCGGCCCAGGCGCTTGCCCGAGCGCAGGTAGAACGGGACGCCCGCCCAGCGGCGGCTCTCCACCTCCAGGGTGATCGCCGCGTAGGTCTCGGTGATCGAGTCGGACGCGAAACCGCCCTCCTCGTGCAGGCCCGGCACCAGCGAACCGCCCTGCCAGCCGCCCGTGTACTGGCCGCGCGCGGTGGTCTGGTCGAAGGGGCCCACCGGCTTGGTCGCCGAGAGCACCTTGATCTTCTCCGCGCGCAGGTCGTCCGGCGAGAAGGAGACCGGCTCCTCCATCGCCGTCAGCGCCATCAGCTGCAGCAGGTGGTTCTGGATGACGTCGCGGGCCGCGCCGATGCCGTCGTAGTAGCCCGCGCGACCGCCCAGGCCGATGTCCTCGGCCATGGTGATCTGCACGTGGTCGACGTAGTGCGCGTTCCAGATCGGCTCGAACAGCTGGTTCGCGAAGCGCAGCGCCAGGATGTTCTGCACCGTCTCCTTGCCGAGGTAGTGGTCGATGCGGAACACCGACTCCTCGGGGAAGACGTCGTTGACGATCCGGTTGAGCTCCTTGGCGCTCTCCGAGTCGTGGCCGAACGGCTTCTCGATGACCACGCGGCGCCAGCTCTCGTCGGTCGGGCTGGTCAGCCCGGACCGGGACAGCTGCTTGAGCACCGTCGGGAACGCCGACGGCGGCACCGACAGGTAGAAGCCGTGGTTGCCGCCGGTGCCCCGGTCGGCGTCGAGCTCCTTGACGGTCTCGGCGAGCTTGTCGAACGCCTCGTCGTCGTCGAAGGAACCCGGCACGAACCGGATGCCCTCGGCCAGCCGGTCCCAGACGGTCTGGTGGAACGGCGTGCGCGCGTTCTCCTTGACCGCCTCGTAGACGACCTGCATGAAGTCCTGGTCGGCCCAGTCGCGGCGGGCGAAGCCCGTCAGCGCGAAGCCCGGCGGCAGCAGGCCGCGGTTGGCCAGGTCGTAGATCGCCGGCATCAGCTTCTTGCGCGAGAGGTCACCGGTGACGCCGAAGATCGTCAGCCCGCACGGCCCGGCGATCCGCGGGAGTCTCTTGTCCCGGGCATCCCGCAGCGGGTTGGTCCATTCGCTGCTCGTGGTCACGCCTGTCCCCCGAGGGTCTGCACGGCCTTGACGAGCTCGACGAGCCCGGCCGCGCGGTCGGTCAGGTGCAGTCGCAGCACCGGGCGACCGTGGTCGGCCAGCACCTGGCCGTCGCCCAGCGCCTGCGCGCGCTGCAGTCCGGCCAGAGCGTACGGCCGCTCCGGCACCTCCAGATCGGCTTCGGAGTCGCCGGTGATCTGCAGGAACACGCCGTTCTGGTGGCCGCCCTTGTGGTACTGCCCGGTGGAGTGCAGGAACCGCGGACCCCAGCCGAAGGTGGTCTGCAGCCCGGTGCGCCGCGCCAGCTCGGAGCGCAGCACCGCCGCCGAGGCGTCGTCGAGCCGGTCCAGGTAGGCCTGGATCGCCAGGTAGCCGCCCTTCGGCGCGGTGGCCAGGAACGCGCGCAGCGCCTCGGCCACGGTGCCGACGCCGGCCGAGGCCCACTCACCGGAGGTGTGCACCTCGATGGAGCCGTCGACGGCCGCCGGCGTCGCCGCCGGGCCACCGGCGGGGCCGTCCAGCAGGGCGCGGGCGGCCTTCTTGGCGGCCTCCACGTCGGGCTGGTCGAACGGGTTGATGCCCAGCAGTCGGCCCGCGATCGCGGTCGCGAACTCCCACAGCAGCATCTGCCCGCCGAGCGGACCGGTGGTGCTGATCTGGGCGGTGTCGACGCGCGGGCCGATGGCCACGGTGGTGGAGTCGGGACCGGCGTCGGCGTAGCCCGGGGCCTCGTCGTTCTCCACGACGACCGGCAGCACGCCGGTGCCGTTCTTGCCGGTGGACTCGGCGATGAGCTGCTCCACCCAGTCACCGAAACCGGCGATGCCGGAACCGGTGTCGGCGAAGACCAGCTTCTCGGCGCCCCGGGCGTGCGCCGCGCCGATGGCGGCGCCCAGCTGCACCGCCGGGTTGTGGTCGGAGTCGGCGCTGAGCGCCTTGAAGGCGGTCGCGGCGTCGTCGAGCAGACCGGCGATGTCGGCACCGGCCAGCCCGGCCGGGACGAGACCGAACGCGGTCAGCGCCGAGTAGCGGCCGCCCACGTTCGGGTCGGCGGTGAAGACCTTGCGGTAGCCCGCCTCGCGGGACGCGGTCTCCATCGGGGAACCGGGGTCGGTGACCACGATGATGCGGGTCACAGGATCGATTCCGTTTTGCTCGAAGGCTTTTTCGAAGATCCGGCGGTGGGAGTCCGTCTCGACGGTCGTGCCCGACTTGGAGGACACGACCAGCACGGTCCGGTCCAGATCGCCGGACAGCGCGTCGGCGACCTGAGCGGGGTCGGTGGTGTCGAGGACGGTCAGCGGGACACCGGCGGTGCCGGTGATGACCTCGGGGGCCAGCGAGGAGCCGCCCATGCCGGCCAGCACCACGCGGTCCAGCCCGTCGGCGTGCAGCTCGGCGCGCAGCGCGTCGATCTCGGCCAGCAGCGGCCGGGAGCTCTCGGCCAGCGTCGTCCAGGACAGGCGGATGGAGGCCTCGGGCTCGGCGTCGGGGCCCCACAGCGTGGCGTCCTGGGCGGCGAGCTTGCCGGCAACCGCGTCGGCGGTCAGCCGCTCGACCAGTGGGCGAGCCTCGGCCGCCAGCGCCGCGTCGGCAATTTCGACAGAAACATCGGTTGCCATGAAGATCCTTCAGGGCTCGAAAGAGTTTTCAGTTCGTAGGTGATTCTCGCCGATCCGGGCCGGTGCGACAGCATCGCCGCACCGGCCCGGACCGACTTCAACGCGCGTGGCGCTGCTTACTTGGCCTGCTCCAGCTGGGAGGCCACGGTGTCGAGGAGTTCGGTCCAGGACTTCTCGAACTTCTCCACGCCCTCGGTCTCCAGGGCCTTGAACACGTCGTCGAGGTCGATGCCCGCCGCGGCGAGGTCGTCGAAGACCTGCTGCGACTCGGCGGCGGTGCCGGTGACCAGGTCACCGCGCACGTCGGCGTGATCGGCCGTGGCCTGCAGCGTCGACTCCGGCATCGTGTTGACCGTGTTCGGCGCCGCCAGCTCGTCGACGTAGCGGGTGTCGGAGTAGGACTTGTCCTTGACCCCGGTCGAGGCCCACAGCGGACGCTGCGCCCGAGCACCCTGCGCCTGGAGCGCGTTCCACCGCTCGGTCGAGAAGACCTCCTGGTAGGCGGCGTAGGCCAGGCGGGCGTTGGCGATCGCGGCCTTGCCCCGCAGCGGGTGGCCCTCCTGCATCGCGTCGAGCCGCTTGTCGATCTCGGTGTCCACGCGGGACACGAAGAACGACGCCACCGACTCGATGCTCGACAGGTCGTGACCGTTGGCCTCGGCCAGCTCCAGACCCGCCAGGTAGGCGTCCATGACCTGCCGGTACCGCTCGACGGAGAAGATCAGCGTCACGTTCACGCTGATGCCCTCACCGATCACCTTCGTGATCGCAGGCAGGCCCGCCAGCGTCGCCGGGATCTTGACCATCAGGTTCGGCCGGTCCACGGCCTTCCACAGGTCGATCGCCTCGGCCACCGTCCTGTCGGTGTCGTGCGCCAGCCGCGGGTCGACCTCCAGGGAGACGCGGCCGTCCACACCACCGGTGGACTCGTAGACGTTGCGGAAGATGTCCGCGGCGTCGCGCACGTCCGCGGTGGTCAGCTCGCGGATGGTGTCGTCCACGCTCGCACCGCGCGCGGCGAGGTCCTTGACCTTGTCGGCGTAGTCGGCGGCGTTGGACAGCGCGTTGGCGAAGATCGTCGGGTTGCTCGTGACCCCGACGACGGCCTGGTCGGTGATCAGCTGGGCCAGGTTCCCCGAGCTGATGCGCTGGCGGGACAGGTCGTCCAGCCAGATCGAAACTCCGGCCTCGGTGAGGGCCTTGAGGTTCGCGTTGGTCGTCACAGAAATTCCTCCGCTCACGCCTGCTTGGCGTTGCTCAGGCTGCGTCGAGCAGCTGCGACAACGGCTTCGGTGGTGATGCCGAACTGCTCGTAAAGGGTCTTGTAGTCGGCCGAGGCACCGAAGTGCTCCAGCGACACCGACTCACCGGCGTCCTTGACGAACCGGTGCCACGGCATGGCGATGCCCGCCTCGACCGAGACGCGGGCCTTCACCGAGCTCGGCAGCACCGACTCGCGGTAGGCCTCGTCCTGGGCGTCGAACCACTCGACGCACGGGAACGAGACGACGCGGGTCGCCACGCCCTCGGCTTCGAGGGCCTCGCGGGCCTCGACGGCCAGCTGGACCTCGGAACCGGTGGCCATCAGGATCAGCTCCGGCTCGCCGTTGGCGGCGTCGGCCAGGACGTACCCGCCCTTGGCGACGCCCTCCTGGCTGGTGCCCTGCAGCGTCGGAACGCCCTGGCGGGTCAGCGCCAGGCCGGCCGGGCCAGTGGGGTTCTCCAGGATCGCCTTCCACGCGGCAGCGGTCTCGTTGGCGTCCGCCGGGCGGACCATCGAGAAGCCGGGGATCGCGCGCAGCGAGGCGACGTGCTCGATCGGCTGGTGCGTCGGGCCGTCCTCGCCCAGACCGATGGAGTCGTGCGTCCAGACGAAGATCGACGGGACCTTCATCAGCGACGCCAGGCGCACCGCGGGACGCATGTAGTCGCTGAACACCAGGAAGGTGCCGCCGTACGGGCGGGTGCCGCCGTGCAGCGCGATGCCGTTGAGGATCGCGCCCATCGCGTGCTCGCGGATGCCGAAGTGCAGCGTCCGGCCGTACGGGTTGGCCGACCAGGCGTCGGTGGAGATCGACTCCGGGCCGAACGAGGGCTGGCCCTTCATCGAGGTGTTGTTGCTCTCGGCGAGGTCCGCCGAACCGCCCCACAGCTCGGGCAGCACGTCGGCCAGCGCGTTGAGGACCTCACCGGAGGCCTTGCGGGTGGCGACGCCCTTGCCGTCGGCCTCCCAGGTCGGCAGCTTGTCGGCCCAGCCGGCCGGCAGCTCGCGGGCGGTCAGCCGGTCCAGCAGCTCCTTGCGCTCCGGGTTGGCGGCGGCCCACTTGTCGAAGGAGGCCTGCCACTCGGCGCGGGCCTTCTTGCCGCGCTCGACGACCTCGCGGGCGTGGTCGAGCACGTCCGCGTCGACCTGGAACGACTGCTCCGGGTCGAAGCCCACGGCCTTCTTGACCTCGGCGACCTCGTCGGCACCCAGCGCGGCGCCGTGCGCCTTGCCGGAGTTCATCTTGGTCGGCGCCGGGAAACCGATGACCGTGCGCAGCACGATCAGGGTCGGGCGGGCGGTCTCGGCCTTGGCGGACTCGATGGCCTCCAGCAGGCCCTGCACGTCCTCGCCGCCGTCGACGGTGATGACCTGCCAGCCGTAGGACTCGTAGCGCTTGGCGGTGTCCTCGGTCAGGGCGATGCCGGTGTTGTCCTCGATGGAGATCTCGTTCGCGTCGTAGATCACCGTGAGGTTGCCCAGCTGCTGCACGCCGGCCAGCGAGGACGCCTCGGAGGTCACGCCCTCCTCGATGTCGCCGTCGGAGGCGATCACGTAGATGTGGTGGTCGAACGGGCTCTCACCCGCAGCGGCCTCCGGGTCGTACAGACCGCGCTCGCGGCGCGCGGCCATCGCCATGCCGACCGCGGTCGACAGGCCCTGGCCCAGCGGGCCGGTGGTGGTCTCCACACCCTTGGTGTGCCCGTACTCCGGGTGACCCGGGGTCAGGGAGCCCCACTTGCGCAGCTGCTTGAGGTCCTCGACCTCCAGGCCGTAGCCGGAGAGGAACAGCTGCACGTACAGCGTCAGGCTCGAGTGCCCGGCCGAGAGCACGAAGCGGTCGCGACCGATCCACTCCGGGTCGGTGGGGTCGTGCCGCATGACGCGCTGGAACAGGGCGTAGGCGGCGGGCGCGAGGCTCATGGCCGTGCCCGGGTGGCCGCTGCCGCAGTTCTCCACCGCGTCGGCGGCGAGGACGCGCGCGGTGTCCACGGCGCGCTGATCCAGCTCGGTCCAGTCGTTGGGCAGTCGCTTGGTCGTCAAGCGGGCAAGGTCGTCGGTGACGGACACGGACGCAGCTCCAGTTTTCCTTCGGCGGTATTTCCCTCAACGCGGCGAACGGTCCGCTGGACCGATTCGAACCGCAGTTATCCCTCGTCCGTCGGGCAGCCTAGTCTCCTGCGATCAGGCGCCCGGCGGCCCGTTTGAGTAACGGTGTCGCCCCACTGCTGAACCAGCCTCGACCTGCGAGAACCGTTCCTCGAACGGTGGGGGAGCCGGCGATTCGTCGACCAGCGTGCACCAGATCCGGGCTTCGTGCTCACGGGCTGCCGGGGAGAACGCGGCTGATCGCCGAACGATTCCACCTTAGCTCGTCAGGGGCGTGAACAGGGGCACTCGCACCCGCGCGCGACCGCCTTCTGTAGCGCGACTACTATTGGTTAACGGTTCTGTTCCGTTCTTCGGGGAACCGGCAGGAGCGTGGTCGGCAAGTGCGGGGAGTGTCATGTCGTCGGTGAGCGCAGCGTCGTGACCACCACCGCCGAACTCACCCGTCAGCCCGCTCGCAAGGTCGCTGACCTGCTCAAAGCCTATCTGAGCCTGGTCAAGCCGCGGGTCATCGAGCTGCTGCTGGTCACCACCATCCCCGCGATGCTGCTCGCCGTGCGCGGGATCCCGTCGCCGTTCCTGGTCCTGGCCACGCTCGTCGGCGGCACGATGGCCGCCGGTAGCGCCAACGCGCTGAACTGCGTGGTCGACGCCGATATCGATCAGGTGATGAAGCGCACGCGGGCCCGGCCGCTGGTGCGCCACACCGTGTCCAACCGGCACGCGCTGGTGTTCGGCATCGCGCTGGGCGTCGGCTCGTTCCTGGTGCTGTGGGCGTCGACGAACCTGCTGGCCGGGGCGCTCGCGGTGGGCACGATCCTGTTCTACGTCTTCGTCTACACGATGGTCCTCAAGCGGCGGACCGCGCAGAACATCGTGTGGGGCGGTGCCGCGGGCTGCATGCCGGTGGTGATCGGCTGGGCCGGGGTGACCGGCCGCGTCGACTGGCCCGCGCTGGTGATGTTCGGCGTCGTGTTCTTCTGGACGCCGCCGCACACCTGGTCGCTGGCGATGAAGTACAAGGACGACTACGAGCGCGCGGGCGTGCCGATGCTGCCCGTGGTGGCGCGGCCGGTCGCGGTGTCCCGGCAGATCGTGCTGTTCACCTGGCTGATGGTGGCCTGGACGCTGCTGCTGGTCCCGGCCGCGGGCTGGCTCTACGCGGCCTTCGCCGCGATCACCGGCGCCTGGTTCCTCGTGCTGGCCCACCGCCTCCACGCCGCCACCAAGCGCGGCGTCCCGACCAAGCCGATGCGGCTGTTCCACATGTCCAACACGTACCTGATGATCGTGTTCGTGGCGCTGGCCGTCGACTCGGCCCTGAGCCTCCCGGTCCTCGGCTGGCCCTGGTAGGCCGCCCCGCTCGCGCGAGGCGGCCCGACCGTCAGCGCGAGGGGTGCGTCAGGGGACGATGAGGAGCTTGCCGGTCGTGCGGCGGCCTTCGAGGTCCTCGTGGGCCCGGCGGGCTTCGTCGAGCGAGTAGGTGCCGCCGATGCGGAAGTCGATCGTGCCCGAGGTGATCCAGCCGAAGACCTCGCCCGCGCGCCAGTCCAGCTCGTCGCGGCTGAGCAGGTGGTGCCCGAGCGACGGCCGGGTCAGGAACAGCGAGCCGCCGGAGTTCAGCCGCTGCGGGTCGAACGGCGGGACCGGGCCGCTGGAGGCGCCGAAGAGGGCCAGCGTGCCGCGCGGGCGCAGGCTCGCCAGGCTCGCGTCGAACGTCGTCCTGCCCACGCCGTCGTAGACCACGTCGACGCCGCGCCCGTCGGTGAGGTCGCGGACCTCGGCGGCCACGTCGGCGTCCGTGTAGCGGATGATCTCGTCGGCTCCGGCCGCGCGCGCCAGCCGCTCCTTCTCGTCGGTGGACACGGTG
Source organism: Saccharopolyspora ipomoeae (assembly GCF_029952525.1). Classification (GTDB taxonomy): domain Bacteria; phylum Actinomycetota; class Actinomycetes; order Mycobacteriales; family Pseudonocardiaceae; genus Saccharopolyspora; species Saccharopolyspora ipomoeae. The sequence continues at coordinate 386,570 of NZ_JASAOF010000001.1, read as the reverse complement.
CCGATGACGTTGGCGCCCTTGTGCTTGATCAGCTGCGTGAGCAGCAGGCCCATCCCGCCGGCGGCCGCGTGCACCAGCGCCGTCTCGCCCGTGGACACCTCGTGCGTGGAGGTGATCAGGTAGTGGGCGGTCATGCCCTGCAGCATCGCCGCGGCGGCGGTGCGGTCGTCGACGCCGTCCGGGACCTTCACCGCGGAGGCCGCCGGGACCAGCGCCTTCTCGGCGTAGCTGCCGGGCGCCATCGCCCACGCGACCCGATCTCCGACGGCGAACCCGTCGACGTCCGGGCCGACCGCGGCGACCGCGCCCGCGCCCTCGGAACCGGGCGTGAACGGCAGCTCCATCGAGTAGATGCCGCTGCGCTGGTAGGTGTCGATGAAGTTGACCCCGGCTGCGGCGACGTCGACCAGCAGCTGACCCGGTCCGGGTTCGCCGAGCTCGACCTCCCCGAGTTCGAGGACCTCGGGACCGCCGTTGGTCGCCACCCGAATCGCGCGCATGTGTCTCTCCTTCGCAGGGCTTTCGTCTCGGCCGTCAGGGGCAACGCGACGGCTCCCGCCGATCATCCCGTCCCGGTCCATCCTCGGGCTTCGGTGGTCCGGGCGCCCGAGATCGAGTGTCGTGCACTACCGACCGGTTCTGCCGCGGGGTGAATGGTGTTTAGGATCCCGGCATGACAGCCGAGAAGGACACCGAGCAGAGCACCGCCCCCACCCCGAAGGCCCTCTCCGTCGCGAAGGCCTTCGTCGCCGACCACGGCGGGTCGGCGCGAGCGGTGGTGGAGAACATCGGCCGTGCCGGCGCCCGCGTGGTGCTGATCGGCGAGGACGGCCGCCTCGGCGACGTCATGGTCACCAGCCCCACCGTCGGCGAGGCCCTGGTCGAGGCCGTGGACGGGCTGACCGCCTGCGAGTGGGACGCCGAGACCACCGCCGCCCTGAAGATCGGTGCCGCGCACCGCCGCAAGATGGCCGGTCCGCGGGCCCGCTGATGGGCTGACCTGGTACTTTCCGGACACGCCGTCCGCACGGCTGGTCGAGATCATCGCTGTGGTTTATGTTTTCAGCGGAAACTGAACTCGATCTGGAGGGAGGCGGCGTGTCCGAGGAGTACCTGCAGCGCACCGACCGACCGGCCATGTCGGAGTGGATCGAGCAGATGGCGGCCCACTTCGAAGCCACCGAGGGCATGCCGCTGATCGCCGGTCGCATCCTGGCGTTCCTGCTGATCTGCGACCCGCCGGAGCGCACCGCCACCGAGCTCTCGCACGCGCTGGCCGCCAGCACCGGCTCGATCAGCACCAATGTCCGGCTGCTCATGCGCCTGGGCGTCGTCTCCAAGACCACCCGGCAGGGGCGCGAGGCCGCGCTCTACCAGGTGGAGGAGGACCGCTGGCCCGGTCTGGTCCGGCAGCGCATGGAACGCGTCACCGACCTCGAAGAGCTCACCGCCTCCGGCCTGCGCATGTTCAGCGGCCAGGGCGAGCGGGCCCGGAGGCTCCGCGCGGTCAACGAGTTCTACAAGTGGCTCGCCGGTGAGATGCCCGAGCTCTGGCGCCGCTGGGAGCGCGAGGGCAAACGCAACCTCCGCTTCTGACCGAACGCGAGGTTTTCATGTGAACCTCGCCCGAGAAACGACTCCCCGACCCCCGCCTGGTCCCGGTGCTGATCGAAGTTTTCATGAAAACTTCGCCCTTCCCAGGAACGGGAGGTTTTCATGAAAACTGTGCCCCTCCTGGGGACGGAGCCACCGCAGGGGAGTCCCGTGGTCCTCGGGGTGGGGAAGTTTTCATGAAAACTTCGATCACCGTGGGGACGGGAGGTTTTCATGAAAACTTCGCGACCAACGGGTGCGGGAGTGTCTGGGGGTGGGGGTCCGGTCAGGCCGTGGCGACGGATTCCTGGGGTTCCGGGACCTCCGGGTGGGGGAGGGGCCCGCGGTTGCGGGACTCGCCCCAGAGGACGGCCGTGGTGATGATGACGCAGGTGGCCGCCGCGACGTGGAGGACGACCAGGACCTCCGGGACGCCCAGGTAGTACTGGATCGAGCCGATCGCGCCCTGGACCAGGACCATCACGCACGCGGTGATGTAGGCGCGGATCAGCGCCTTGGTCGGGCGGGCCGAGCGGAGCCAGACGCCGAAGACCGCCAGCAGCAGCACGTACGCCATCACCAGGACGCCGTGCAGCTGCACCAGCGAGGCGACGGCGAAGCCGAGCCGCGGCGTGTCCGGGTCACCGGCGTGCGGGCCCGCAGCGGTGACCAGCGTGCCCGCCAGCAGCACCGCGGCGGTGACCACGACCAGCGCGACCAGCAGGCGGCGCATCGGGCGGGTGACGATGCCCAGCGGCGCGCGGTCGCCCTCGGTGGTGGCCTTGACCAGGATCGCGGCCAGCCAGATCAGGGTCGCCGAGGCCATGAAGTGAACCGAGACGCTCCACCAGGCCAGGTCCACCAGCACCGTCATGCCGCCGATCACGGCCTGGGCGACCACGCCCAGCGGCATGATCAGCGCCAGGCCCACCAGGCGCTTGCGGTGGGGGCGGCTGCGCCACGCCGCGAGCAGGCAGGCCAGCGCGATGAAGCCGACGACGCCGGTGAGCAGCCGGTTGCCGAACTCGATCGCCTGGTGCAGGGCGGCGACCTCCGCGTGCGGGACCGGGACCATGCTGCCCGGGAAGCACTGCGGCCAGGTCGGACATCCCAGCCCGGAGCCCGTCACGCGGACGGTCACCCCGGTCACCGAGATCAGAGCCTGCGTCACCAGCACGGCGATCGCGAGGATCCGCACGGTGCGCGGGGACGGGCGGGAGATCCAAGTAGGTAGCGCCACGAGGCAATGGTATTCCGCTGCTCGGATCGTCCCGCCCGCAGGTCACGCAGGTGACGACTCGGTCACGAGAAGAGGTTCATCGGCAGCGCCCCCGCCTCGACGAGGGCCTTGCTGAGCTTGCCGCCCTTGCCGATGAGGGAAGCGGTGCGCTCCTCGCCGAGGTGCTGCCACGGGGGCATCGCGATCTCGTCGGTGCGCACCTCGATGGCCTCGCGGAAGTCCTTGCCCGCGTCGGTGAGCTCGCCGTCGGCGGTGACCAGGCTGCGCGCGGCCAGCTGCTCGGTCGCCTCCGCCCACTCCTGCTCGGACCACTCGCGCAGGGTGCGCGCGGCCTCCGGGGTGAACCCGCCGCGCATGGTGCTGTGCAGGACCAGCGACTGGATGCCGGAGATCCCGGCGTCCTGCAGGGCGGCGATGTGGCCGTCGCCGCGGAACTCGCGCAGCAGCGTCAGCGCGTGCCACAGCTTCAGGTGCGGCATCTCGGGCCAGTCCAGGTCGGCGTGCCCGGCGTAGAGCGGCTTGCCCTCCGGCAGGCAGCCGTCGGTGGCGACGCGGGCGAGCTCGGCGGCCTCGGCGACGTCGTCGGAGGCCAGCACCTCGTCGCCCAGCAGCCGGTGCAGCGCCGCGTCGACGGCGTCCAGCCGAGCCTCCAGGACCTGCGTGGGGGAGGCGATGTCCCAGGCGGCCGGGATCGATTTGGCGACCGACACGGGGTTGAAGTTGTAGAAGGTCGCGGCGACCACGCCCGGGCCCACCGGACCCATCGCGGCCGACCGGCCCGCGTAGTAGCTCATCCGCCCGGGCTTGAGACCCAGCGAGGTGAACCGGTCTTCGGCCTCGGGCGCGAAGTAGATCATTGAGTGGAACAGTTCTAACGCCGCTTTGGCCTGGCGAGCGATCTTGGTCATGCCCGCAGCTTAAAAGGATGGCTGTGGTCTTGTTGCTTGGCGGTGCGGGTAGCGGAACCTCAGACGCCTTCTGGCTCCGGGATCCGAGGCTTATGTATAGCCAATACACGACACGTCGGCCGTCCTCCCCAGAAGACGTCTGAGAACCCGCGGCGGTGCGGGTTGCGAGGGTGGGGTGAGGAGAAAGCACCTGCGGTGCTTGCCTGACGTCAGGTCAGGCGAGTGGTGCGGACCGCGGTGGCTCCGCAGGCGACGCCCCAGGCGAGCAGGACGAGGATCGGCTGGACGCCCGGGAGCGAGCTCTGGACGAGGACGGCGTCGAGGGCTTCGGCCAGCGCTCCGGACGGCAGGAACCCGGCGATGTCGGCCAGCGCGCCCGGCAGGTCGGCGGCCGGGAGGGCGAGACCTCCGGCGAGCAGCAGGACGAACCAGATCGCGTTGGCCAGCGCCAGGATGATCTCCGGGCGCAGCGCCCCTCCGACCAGGACTCCGGCCGCGCCGAACACCAGCGTGCCCAGCACCAGCAGGACGGCGCCGGGCAGCAGCCCGGACAGGGCCGGGGACCAGCCGAGGAACAGCGCCGTCACGCTCAGCACCACCGCCTGCAGCGCCACCACCAGCAGCGTCGCCAGCACCCGGCCGGAGATGAGCGTCCAGCGCGGCAGGGCGGTCGCCGACAGGCGCTTGAGGACGCCGTAGCGGCGGTCGAAACCGAGCGCGATGGCCTGGCCGGTGAACGCCGTGGACATCACGGCCAGCGCCAGGATGCGGGGCATCACCGAGTTCGCCCGGGGCTCGGGCAGGTCGCCGATGTGGACGGTGCTCATGCCGATGAGCAGCGCGATCGGGATGATCAGCGTCAGCAGGGCCTGCTCGCCGTGCCGGACGATCAGCAGCGTCTCGATGCGGGTCTGCGCGGCCAGCATCCGCAGCGCGCGGCCCCGCCCGGGAGCGGGGGAGAAGGTTCCGGCGGGGAACCGGTCACCGAGCTCGGCGGTCACGATCGAAGCTCCCGTCCGGTCAGGTCCAGGAAGACGTCCTCCAGGCTGCGGCGGGTCACCCGCAGCTCCTGGGCCAGCACGCTGTGCTGGGCGCACCAGGCGGTCACCGTGGAGACCACCTGCGGGTTGATCTCGCCGCGCACCACGTAGTCGCCGGGGCGCAGCTCGTCGGCCTTGTAGCCCTCGGGCAGCGCGGCCAGCAGCAGGTCCAGGTCCAGGCCGGTCTGCGAGCGGAACCGCAGCTCCTGCTTGCCGTCGGCCGGTGCGGTGAGCTCCTCGGCGGTGCCGTCGGCGACCGCGCGGCCGTGGTCGACGATGACGACCCGGTCGGCCAGCGCCTCGGCCTCGTCCATCAGGTGCGTGGTCAGCAGCACGCTCACGCCGTCGCGGCGCAGCGCGGCGACCAGCTCCCACACCAGGCGGCGGGCCTGCGGGTCGAGCCCTGCGGTGGGTTCGTCGAGGAACACCAGCTCGGGGCGGCCGACCAGGGCGCAGGCCAGCGACAGCCGCTGCTGCTGGCCGCCGGAGAGCCGCTTGTAGGAGGTCCGGCGCACCGATTCCAGGCCGAGCACCTCCAGCAGCCAGGCCGGGTCGAGCGGGTCGGCGGTGCAGGCGGCGACGAGGTGCAGCATCTCCTCGGTGCGCACGCCCGGGTAGGCGCCGCCGCCCTGGGGCATGACGCCGATGCGCGGGCGCAGCTGCTCGCCCTGGGAGTGCGGGTCGAGGCCCAGGACGCGGACCTCGCCGCGATCGGGGCGCTGGAAGCCCTCGCAGATCTCCACGGTGGTGGTCTTGCCCGCGCCGTTGGGTCCCAGCAGCGCCAGGACGCTGCCGCGCGGCAGGCTCAGGTCGAGGCCGGCGACCGCGGTGGTGTCCCCGAAGCGCTTCTCCAGCCCGCGCAGCAGGACGGCCGGACTCTCGTTGCTCACGGATTCACAGCCTATTGCTTGACCTGGCGCACTCGGCCGAGGGTGGGCCGGATGGCGGGCATCCGGTGCCTCACCAGCGCCACCGTGATCGCGAAGGCGATGATCGCGGCGATCACGGCGAGCGGGATCTGGTAGGCGCGCAGCACGAATCCGGCGCCGGTGGGCGGGATGAGCAGGGACACCGCGGCGCAGATCGCGGTGGCGGTGTGGCGGAAGCGGGAGTTGTTGGTCGACAGGGCCAGCGGCACCACCGACCACAGCAGGTACCAGGGCCACAGCACGGGCACGGCCAGCGCGAGCGTGAGGTAGGTGGCGCCCATCGCGACCAGCGGCTGGACTCGGCCGCGGAAGGACAGCCACAGCATCCACAGGCACACCGCGGCCACGATCACGTAGCCGATGAGCTTGGTGATGACCAGCATCGCGTCGGTCTGGTTGCCCAGGCCCAGCAGCGTGGAGATCCCGCCGCCGGTCATGCCGAACGCGGTCAGCGGGGCCATGAACGTCTTGACCCGGTTGGGCACGTCGAAGGTGTCGATCCAGCCCAGGCCCCAGCCGCTGCCGACGGTGATCACCGTCATGGTGGCCAGGAACACGGCGCCGAGCAGCGCGCCGACGCGGAACAGCTCGCGCCAGCGCCCGCCGCGGATCACCACCAGGCAGATCCCGAAGAAGCCGAGCGCGATCCAGCCCGGCGGTTTGATCGCCCCGGCGATGGTCAGCAGCACGCCGGCGGCGATGGTGCCGGGCGTGGTCTGGTGGCGCAGGCCCAGCTCGATGGCGGTGAGCATGATGCCGACCATCAGCGCCTCGTTGTGCATGCCGCTGATGACGTGGAACAGCACGATCGGGTTGGCGACGCTGAGCCACAGCGCGGCGGCCGGGTGCACGCCGCAGCGGCGGGCGAGGCGAGGGATCGCCCAGATCGCCAGCGCCAGGCCGCAGAGCATGACCAGCCGCCAGATCAGCACGCCGAAGATCACGTTGTCGCCGATGACGCGGGAGATGAGCTGGCCGAACATCAGGAACAGCGGCCCGTACGGGGACGGGGTGTCGCGCCAGATGTTGGGCACGTTGCTGGTGAAGGGGTGGTCGACGCCGAGTCCGATGAGCGGGCTGACCAGGTAGGGGTTGAAGCCGCGCGCGGCGACCTCGCTCTGCGCGAGGTAGCTGTACATGTCGGTGCTGAAAAGCGGTGGGCACAGGGCCAGCGGCAGCGCCCACATGGCGGCGGTGCGGGCGAGCTGGCCGACGCCGAGGACGCGCTCGCGGCCGGGTCTGCACAGCAGTCCGAGCCACAGCCAGGCTGCGACGATCATGAGCATGCCGAGCCAGCAGATCGCCATCGCCACGGTGGGCATCCGGCTGAGCAGGCCGAGGAACCGGGCGCCGTAGATCGGGTTGATGACCGGGTTGGCCCCGGCGCCGAACGCCCCGGCGGCCAGGATCAGCGATCCGGTGGTGCCGAAGCGGCGGATGTGGTCGAGCTGCCTCCGTTCGGCGTGATCGAGCGGCTCCGTGCTGGTCCGCTCGGGTGCCTCCGACCCGGGGAGCAGCATCGTCTGGTCCGTCGTTTCGCCTGCAGCCACGGCTCCGCAGCGTAATGGGGTGAGTCAGATCACGTGTCCGCCCCGTGCCCCTGGTGCGTGCGATCGAAATAGGTAACATTCGTGTTGTGAAAAAGGTCGGGACGTCGCAGCCGACCGCAGCCGCCGCCGAGACGGGCCCTGCGGGCCAGTCCGGCACGGCTGCGCAAGGCGACGGCCGGACCCGTCACACGGTTGCGCGGTTGCTGCTGGAACGGGGGCCGATCACCGCTGCTGCGGTGGCCGACGAACTCGGGGTCAGTCCCACCGCGGTGCGCCGGCACTTGGACGTGCTGGTCGCCGAGGGCGAGGCCTACACCCGGGAGTCCTCTCCGCGCGGCCGTCGGGGCCGTGGTCGACCCGCCAAGCTCTACCTGCTCACCGAGCCGGGCAGGGCGAGGTTCGGACACGCCTACGACGACCTCGCGGTGGCGGCGCTGCGGTTCATCGCCGAACACGAAGGGGAACAGGCGGTGCGCGAGTTCGCGGAACGGAGGATGGCCGCTCTGGTGGCCAACCACCGGGACGCCCTCGTGGCCGCTCGGACCCCGGCCGAGCGCGCGGAGGTACTCGCCGACGCGCTCTCCCGGGAGGGCTACGCTGCCTCGGCGCGCAGCGTCGGAAGCGGCGAGCAGCTCTGCCAACACCACTGCCCGGTGGCGCACGTCGCTGCGGACTTCCCGCAGCTGTGCGAAGCCGAGACGGCGGCGTTCGCCGAAGTCCTCGGCACCCACGTGCAGCGGCTGGCCACGATCGCGAACGGTGATGCGGCCTGCACCACGCACGTACCAACCGCGCGGTTGACGGATCCGGATCAGCACGATCCGGATTCCGAACAGACCTCTGCCGGTTCGGTCCCGAAGGACCGGCAGAACACCGCCCCGATTCCTGCTGGAGGGGAGTCCGTATGACTGCCGCTGCGGAGCAGCGCAATCCCACCACCGCATCCGATGGTCAGCTCACCCAGGAAGAAACCCTGGCGACGCTGGGCAACTACGAATACGGCTGGGCTGACACCGACGTCGCGGGCGCGGCCGCCAAGCGCGGTCTGTCCGAGGACGTCGTGCGCGACATCTCGGACAAGAAGAGCGAGCCCGAGTGGATGCTCGAGACGCGCATGAAGGCGCTCAAGCTCTTCGACCGCAAGCCCATGCCCAACTGGGGTGCGGACCTGTCGGGCATCGACTTCGACAACATCAAGTACTTCGTGCGCTCCACCGAGGAGCAGGCCCAGACCTGGGAAGACCTGCCCGAGGACATCAAGAACACCTACGACAAGCTGGGCATCCCGGAGGCGGAGAAGCAGCGGCTGGTCGCGGGTGTCGCCGCGCAGTACGAGTCCGAGGTCGTCTACCACCAGATCCGCGAGGACCTGGAGGCCCAGGGCGTCCTGTTCCTGGACACCGACACGGCGCTGCGCGAGCACCCGGAGATCTTCAAGGAGTACTTCGGCTCGGTCATCCCGGCCGGTGACAACAAGTTCTCCGCGCTGAACACCGCCGTGTGGTCGGGTGGCTCCTTCATCTACGTGCCGCCGGGCGTGCACGTCGACATCCCGCTGCAGGCCTACTTCCGGATCAACACCGAGAACATGGGCCAGTTCGAGCGGACGCTGATCATCGTCGACGAGGGCGCCTACGTGCACTACGTCGAGGGCTGCACCGCGCCGATCTACTCCAGCGACTCGCTGCACTCGGCCGTCGTGGAGATCATCGTGAAGAAGGGCGGCCGCTGCCGCTACACGACGATCCAGAACTGGTCGAACAACGTCTACAACCTGGTGACCAAGCGGGCCAAGGCCGAAGAGGGCGCCACCATGGAGTGGGTCGACGGCAACCTCGGCTCCAAGGTCACCATGAAGTACCCCTCGGTGTTCCTGATGGGCGAGCACGCCAAGGGCGAGGTCCTGTCCGTCGCCTTCGCCGGCGAGGGCCAGCACCAGGACGCCGGCGCGAAGATGGAGCACCTGGCGCCGCACACCTCCTCGACGATCGTCTCCAAGTCGATCGCCCGCGGTGGTGGCCGCACCTCGTACCGGGGTCTGGTCAAGGTCGCCAAGCGCGCCCACCACTCCTCGTCGAACGTGAAGTGCGACGCGCTGCTGGTCGACACCATCAGCCGCTCCGACACCTACCCCTACGTGGACGTGCGCGTCGACGACGTGACCATGGGCCACGAGGCGACGGTGTCCAAGGTCAGCGATGACCAGCTGTTCTACCTGATGCAGCGCGGTCTGACCGAGGACGAGGCGATGGCCATGATCGTCCGCGGCTTCGTCGAGCCCATCGCGCGCGAGCTGCCGATGGAGTACGCGCTGGAACTGAACCGACTGATCGAACTGCAGATGGAAGGGGCCGTCGGCTAACGATGAGCACCACCGAAACCGACGCCCAGCAGCACGGGCTGACCGAGCACTCCCACGGGGGGCCTGTCGTTCCGCAGGCCTCCCGCGGGGAGCGCTTCCGCTCCTACGACGTCGAGGCCTTCGAGGTCCCGGGCGGTCGCGAGGAGGACTGGCGGTTCACCCCGCTCAAGCGCCTGAAGGGCCTGCACGACGGCTCCGCCACCGCGACCGGCAGCATCAAGGTCGCGGTCACCGGTGAGGCGACCGTGGAGACCGTGGGTCGCGACGACGCGCGCATCGGCCAGGGCGGCGTGCCCGCCGACCGCGTCGCGGCCCAGGCGTGGAGCTCCTTCACCGAGGCCACCGTGGTCACCGTGCCCAAGGAGACCAAGCCCGAGGGGCCGATCACCGTCACCATCGACGGCCCCGGCGCGGACCAGGTCGCCTTCGGCCACCTGCAGATCCACGCGGAGCAGTTCGCCGAGGCCGTCGTGGTCCTCGACTACCGCGGCTCCGGCACCATCGGCGACAACGTCGAGTTCGTCGTCGCCGACGGCGCCCAGCTGCGGGTCGTGTCCATCCACGACTTCGCCGACGACGCCACGCAGGTCAGCTCCGAGCACGCCACCCTCGGCCGCGACTCGGTGTTCCGCCACTTCGCCGTCACCCTCGGCGGCGACCTGGTGCGCGTGAACACCACGGTCAACTACGCGGACAAGGGCGGCGACGCCGAGCTGCTCGGCCTCTACTTCGCCGACGCCGGCCAGCACCTCGAGCACCGCATGCTGGTCGACCACAACGTGCCCAACTGCCGCAGCAACGTCCTGTACAAGGGCGCGCTGCAGGGCGACTCGGCCCACTCGGTGTGGATCGGCGACGTGCTGATCCAGGCCGCGGCCGAGGGCACCGACACCTACGAGCTCAACCGCAACCTGGTGCTGACCGAAGGTGCGCGGGCCGACTCGGTCCCGAACCTGGAGATCGAGACCGGCGAGATCGAGGGAGCCGGCCACGCCAGCGCCACCGGCCGGTTCGACGACGAGCAGCTGTTCTACCTGCAGGCCCGCGGCATCCCGCAGGACCAGGCCCGCCGCCTGGTCGTGCGCGGCTTCTTCGGCGAGCTGCTGCAGAAGATCAACGTCCCCGAGGTGCGCGAGCGCCTGGAGGCCGAGATCGAGGAAGAGCTCGCCGTCGTCGGCGCCTGACGCCACGTCGATTCCCAGACCTTCGGTACCACCACACCAGGAGAACGAGAAGAAATGGCCACCCTGGAGATCAAGGACCTGCACGGTTCGGTCCTCACCGAGGAAGGCGCCAAGCCGATCCTCAAGGGCGTCAACCTGACCATCGACTCCGGTCAGATCCACGCCATCATGGGCCCCAACGGCTCCGGCAAGTCGACCCTGGCCTACGCGCTGGCCGGTCACCCCAAGTACCAGATCGACTCGGGCACGGTGCTGCTCGACGGCGAGGACGTCCTGGAGATGTCGGTCGACGAGCGCGCCCGCGCGGGCCTGTTCCTCGCCATGCAGTACCCGGTCGAGGTGCCGGGCGTGTCGATGTCGAACTTCCTGCGCACCGCGGCCACCGCCGTGCGCGGCGAGGCCCCGCAGATCCGGCACTGGGTCAAGGAGGTCAAGCAGGCGATGTCCGACCTGGACATCGACCCGTCCTTCTCCGAGCGCAGCGTCAACGAGGGCTTCTCCGGCGGTGAGAAGAAGCGCCACGAGATCCTGCAGCTGGACCTGCTGAACCCGAAGTTCGCGGTGCTCGACGAGACCGACTCCGGCCTGGACGTCGACGCCCTGCGCGTCGTCTCCGACGGCGTCAACCGCTTCAAGGAGAAGGGTGACAAGGGCGTTCTGCTGATCACCCACTACACCCGGATCCTCCGGCACATCACCCCGGACCGCGTGCACGTCTTCGCCGACGGCAAGGTCGTCGAGACCGGCGGTGCCGAGCTCGCCGACGAGCTCGAGGCCAACGGCTACGTGCGGTTCACCGGCAAGAAGGAGGCGGCCGCCCAGTCATGACCCAGCAGCCTCCTCGCACCACTGGTGCGAGCACCCCACTCGACGTCGCGGCTGTCCGCGCGGACTTCCCGATCCTCGGGCGCACCATCCGCGACGGCAAACGCCTGGTCTACCTCGACTCCGGGGCGACCTCGCAGCGGCCGCGCCAGGTGCTCGACGCGGAGCGCTCCTTCCTGGAGACCTCCAACGCCGCCGTGCACCGCGGCGCGCACCAGCTGGCCGAGGAGGCCACGGACGCCTACGAGGGCGCGCGGGAACGCATCGCGCGCTTCGTCGGCGTCGGGGATGACGAGGTGGTGTTCACCAAGAACGCCACCGAGGGCGTGAACCTCGTCGCCTACGCCATGAGCAACGCCGCGACGGCCGGGGCGGAAGCCGAGCGCTTCCGCCTCGGCCCCGGCGACGAGGTCGTGGTGACCGAGATGGAGCACCACGCGAACCTCGTGCCGTGGCAGCAGCTGTGCGAGCGCACCGGTGCCACGCTGCGCTGGTTCGGCGTCACCGACGAGGGCCGGTTGGACACCTCCGACGTGGCCTCGGTGATCTCCGAGCGGGCGAAGGTCGTGGCCTTCACCCACCAGTCCAACGTGCTGGGCACCGTCAACACCGGCGAGGAGATCATCCGCCGCGCCCACGAGGTGGGTGCGCTGACCGTGCTCGACGCCTGCCAGTCGGTGCCGCACGCGCCGGTGGACTTCAAGGCGATGGGCGTGGACTTCGCGGTGTTCTCCGGGCACAAGATGCTCGGCCCGTCCGGTGTCGGCGTGCTCTACGGGCGCCGCGAGCTGCTCGACGGGATGCCGCCGTTCATCAGCGGCGGCTCGATGATCGAGCTCGTGCACATGGAGCGCTCCACGTTCGCCCCGCCGCCGCAGCGGTTCGAGGCGGGCGTGCCGATGACCTCGCAGGTCGTCGGGCTCGGCGCGGCCGTGGACTACCTCACCGAGGTGGGCATGGACCGGGTCGCCGCCCACGAGCACGCGCTCACCGAGACCGCGCTGCGCGAGCTCGGCGCGATCGAGGGCGTGCGCATCATCGGCCCCACCAGCACCGAGAACCGCGGTGGCGCCGTGTCCTTCGTGATCGACGGCGTGCACCCGCACGACGCCGGCCAGGTGCTCGACGATCAGGGCGTGGAGGTCCGGGTGGGACACCACTGCGCCTGGCCGCTGCATCGGCGGATGGGAATTCCCGCGACCGTTCGCGCGTCGTTCTACCTGTACAACGAACTGGACGAGGTCAAGGCGCTGGTGGACGCGGTGCGCGAGGCGCAGCGCTTCTTCGGCGTCGCCTGAACCGCCGAGGACTGGCGCACATGCAGCTTGAGCAGATGTACCAGGAGATCATCCTGGACCACTACCGCAACCCGCACCGGCACGGACTGCGGGAGCCGTTCGACGCCGAGTCCTTCCAGGTCAACCCGACCTGCGGGGACGAGGTGACGCTGCGGGTCCGGTTGACCGGCGAGGGCGAGAGCGCGAAGGTCGAGGACGTCTCGTACGCGGGGCAGGGGTGCTCGATCAGCCAGGCGGCGGTGTCGGTGCTGACCGACCTCGTCGTCGGCAAGCCGCTCAAGGAGGCCCTGGAGACCGAGGCCGCCTTCAGCGAGCTGATGCACGGCCGCGGCAAGGTCGAACCCGACGAGGACGTGCTGGAGGACGCCATCGCCTTCGCGGGCGTCGCGAAGTACCCGATGCGCGTCAAGTGCGCGCTCCTGGGCTGGATGGCGTTCAAGGACGCCGTCTCCCGCGCGTGAGTCCGGTGCCAACAGACTTTCAGGAGGCAAAGTGAGCGACGAGACCCAGGTGCAGGACGAGGCGCGCACTGCCGACGCCCTGCCCGAGCAGGCCGCCCCGGCCGCCGAGGTCGCCAAGCTGGAGGACGTCGAGGAAGCTCTCCGCGACGTCGTGGACCCGGAGCTGGGCATCAACGTGGTGGACCTCGGTCTGGTCTACGACGTGCGGGTCGAGCAGGACAACTCCGCCACGGTGGACATGACGCTGACCTCGGCGGCGTGCCCGCTGACCGACGTCATCGAGGACCAGGCCCGCGCCGCCCTCACCGGCGGACCGGGCGGTGGCATCGTCTCCGACTTCCGGATCAACTGGGTCTGGATGCCCCCGTGGGGCCCGGAGAAGATCACCGAGGAGGGCCGCGAGCAGCTCAGGGCCCTCGGCTTCACCGTCTGAGGACTTCAGCGAGGACGGTTCTTCCTCGAATCGGCCGGGCAAAACGGATTTTGATCATGGGTGATTCGGACTAGAACCGTCCCCTGGCAACGCAGGAGCCCCCGGTTCCCTCTTCGGGAGCCGGGGGCTTCTGCGCTGCTCAGAACCGCTCGTGGTGCATCTGCTCCGGGTCTTGGGTGGGGAAGCCGTGCGGCGGGGATGCCGGGGGCGGCGGGTACGCCGGGGGTGGAGGCGGCGGGGGTGCCTGAGGGGGGAACATCGGCGGGGCTCCGGCCGGCGGTGGGGGTGCCGGGGATGCTCCCGCGACGTGGCCCCGGAGGACTTCGACCCGGTCCGAGCCCGGTCTCGACATCACCCAGCTGGAGCCGGTGAGCTGCTTCGCGGAGCTCTTGAGCGGGGCGAGCTTGCTGGAGGCCTCGTCGTAGTCGGCGACCGTCTGCGTGGTGCACACCAGCGTCGCCAGCGACAGCGTGACCTCGGTGTCGCCGACGGTGCGGGTGGTGCCCAGCACCGCGTCGGCCAGCGGCACCAGGTCGTCGAGGTCGGAGACCAGCAGGAAGTCGTCGCCGCCGACGTGGCCGACCTGCACCGACGACAGCGAGGCGGCGGCGTCGGTGAGCCCGCGGCCGATCGAGCGGATCAGGTCGTCGCCCGCGGAGAACCCGGCGTTGTCGTTGACCGACTTGAACCCGTCGATGTCCAGCCAGCTCACCGCGAAGATCTCCTCGGCGGCGATGCGCCGGGCCACGTCGCGGGCGATGGCGTCGCTGCCCGGCAGGCGGGTCAGCGGGTTGAGCGCGGCGGCCTCCTCGACCTTCATCTCCGCCATGCCGCGGATCAGGTCGCCCGCCCGGACCGCGCCCAGGCAGCGACCGGCCTCGTCGACCACGATCGCGTCGTCGTACATCCGGTACTGGTCGGAGCCGGTGACCATGCTCAGCGCCTCCATCGCCGTGGTGGCGGTGGTGACCACGCGCGGATCGTCGGCGAGCCGCGAGGCGGGGCGCTTGGCGTGCAGCGCGTGCCCGTAGGGGCCGGTGACGGCGAGCAGGAAGCGGTTGCGGTCGATGGTGTGCTGCGGCCGGTTGTGCTCGTCGACCAGCACGACGCCGCTGATCTCGGTGTGGTCGGCCAGCACCTCGCGGACCTTGTCGGCGGTGGCGTCGATGGACAGCATCGTCGCGGGGGAGAGGAACTCGGTGACGCGCGGGCCGCTGGCGATGGTGTTGATCGACGGCGCGTGCGGGTCGGTGACCTCGGCGGCCACGCCGGGCACGGTGCTGGCCGTGGGCGGCCTGCGCCCGGCCGGTGCCAGCAGGTTGCCCTGCACGAGGCGGACGCCGTTGCGGCGCAGCGAGTTGAGCTGGCGGTCGCTCTCGACGCCCTCGGCGACCAGCAGGCTGTCGGTGGACTCGCACAGGTGCCGCACGGACTCGACGACGGCGGCGCGCGCCGGGTCGTCGGGCAGGCCGTGCACGACGGCGCGGTCGAGCTTGATGGTGGCGGGCCCGATGTCGCCGATGAGGGTCAGCGGCACGTCGCCCTCGCCGACCCCGTCGAGGGCGATCTGGAAGCCGTCCGAGCGCAGCTTGCCGATGCTCTCCAGCAGCTGGTCGGTGTCGATCCGGCCGAACGGCGGACCGATCTCCAGGGTGACCTCGTGCTCGCGCCTGCCGACCTCGCGCAGCTTCTCGCGCAGCAGCTCCAGCCGCTCGCGGTCGTGCACGACGGTGCCGCCGAAGAGGTTGAGGTGCAGCGGGAGCAGCGATTCGTGGTCCGCGGCCGCCTGCACCGCCTTGACCGCCAAGTCCACATCGAGTTCGGTGAGCCGTCGCAGCCGCGCCGCTTCCCGGAACAGGTCCTGGACGTGCGCGCCCGCCGGTCTGGCCAACGCCTCTATCGCGACGATGGCACCGGTCTTGATGTTGATCAATGGCTGGAACGCGAAGCGCACTTCGTCCACCAGCGCGAGCACGGAGTCGATGTTGCCGCGACTCATGCTTCTCCAGCGACCGTGTTCACGATCTGTTCACCGACATCTCAGCTCCTCCTCGTCGGCGGAGCGCCGCCATTCCCGTCGACCAACTTAGCGTGCTTGAGCAGGGTGGAACATCAGTCGGGCGAAGCCCGCTCCGCACGCGGCACACCATTTCGAATCGACTCGGTCACCCTGCGTGGACGACGGGCAAAGCCTATCGGGTAGCGCCTTGCACGCTGCGTGAACGTTCAATGAATTGGGCGACTCGAAAAACCCGCGTTGTGATTCTCACGTCGCAACCCGAAAAGCGGATGACAATTCACCGCTTTTCGTGCTGGTGAATAACGACGAGATCAACTTCCGCCGAGTCCGTGCCGCGCGGCCGGATGCCCCAGCGACATCCCGCCCAGCACGAGACGACGGCGGATGCTCCACGGTACGCGCGCGAAGAGGGCCGACATGGCGCGGGCCGTGCCCGTCGAGGTGCCCTCGCCGGCCAGGAACTCCACCCGGTGCGGCTCGGGCAGCGCGAAGAACGCCTCGAAGAACTCCGGCACCAGCTCCGGAGGCAGCGACAGCAGCGCGCGCAGCGACCGCATCCGCAGCACGTGCGCGGTCATCGCCTCCGTCGGCCACAGCACCTGCCAGCCCGCCCGCGCGGCGGTGGCGGGCCCGGTGGTGAGGCCGCCGCTGAGCGCCGCCGCCAGCCACGGCGCCGAGCGCAACGCCCGCGCCACGCTGAACCCGCTGGCCGGGTGCACGAACCCGGCCGCGGCGCCGAAGGGCACCACGCGTCCCGGGCGGGGCAGCGGATCGTCGACCGGGAACCGCACCCGCTCCTCGTCCAGCCGCGCCTCCGGGTCGATCCCGGCGTCGGTCAGCCGCCCGGCGAGCCTGCGGCGCAGCAGCGCCAGCGGCAGGGCCGGGCGGCGCGCCAGGGAGGTCTCCTCCAGCAGCACGCGGTCCGCGCCCAGCCGCACCGCGTAGAGGAACGTCGGCCAGCCGCCCCTGGTGCGCGGCGCCGAGCGCCAGTCCATGAACACGCCCTCGCCGGGGCCGCACAGCGGCTCGGCGGTGGCGGAGTCGACGACCCAGCCGACCGCGGTCTGCTGGGCGGGCGGATGCGCGGGACGCCCGCCGCAGAGCGTGCGCGCGGGTCCGGTCGCGTCGACGACCACCCCGGCGGCCAGCCGCCTGCCGTCCTTGAGGACCACGGTCGAGCCGGTCGGACCGTGCTCGGCGGCCACGGCGCGGCCGGTGATCTCGGTGATGTCCCCGCGCCACAGGTGCTTCCACAGCGCGGTGTTGTCCAGCACCGCGTACGGCCGGTGCCACACGTGATCGCCGGTGCCGCGCAGCCGCATCCGGTCCATCACCGTCGAGGACGCCGCCACGTCGGGCGGCAGCTCGTCGGCCCAGGAGCCGAAGGTGCTCGCCCAGCCGCTGCGCGGCGCCGGATCCACCAGCGCCACGGTCATCCCGGCGTCGCTGCAGGCCGAGGCGGCCGCCCGACCCGCAGGTCCGGCGCCCACCACCACGACATCCGCCACCCGAACATTCGATCACGCCCGCCGGGGGCGGCGCGGGGTGGCTGCCCGATAACGTGAGGCGCATGCAGCAAGTGCCAGCACGCGCCGCCCGCCGCAGCGACAGCACCGGGCGCACCATGCCCGGTGACCTGGCCGCGAGCCCGTTCCGCGCCGACCGCGACCGGATCTCGGCCTCGGCGTTCTTCGCACGGCTCGGCGGGGTCACCCAGGTCGTCAGCCCGTCCGGGTCCGGCCTGCTGCTGCACAACCGCCTGACCCACAGCCTCAAGGTCGCCCAGGTCGCGCGCGCCATCGCCGAGCGGCTGCTGGCCGATCCGGTCAGCCGCGCCAAGGTCGAGGAGCTCGGCGGCCTCGATCTCGACGTCGTCGAGGCGGCTGGACTCGGCCACGACCTCGGGCACCCGCCGTTCGGGCACCTGGGGGAGAGCGTGCTGGACCGGCTGGCGCGGGAGCGCTTCGCGCTGCCGGACGGCTTCGAGGGCAACGCCCAGACCTACCGCGTGGTGACCCGCATCGACGTGCGCGGCACCGAGGGCAACGGGCTGGACCTGACCGCAGCCGTCCGCGCCGCGCTGCTGAAGTACCCGTGGACGCGGCACTCGGCGGTGCCGCACGAGCCCGAGCGGCTGCCTCGCGGCGCCTCGGAACCGGCGGAGCTGCCGGGCACCGGGGCGGCGAAGTTCTCCGCCTACAGCACCGAGCTCGACGACCTCGTGGACGCGCGGACCCCGTTCGACAAGACCGTTCCCGAGTGGCAGCAGACCGTCGAGGCCTCGGTGATGGACACCGCCGACGACATCGCCTACGCGATCCACGACCTGGAGGACTTCCACCGCGTCGGCATCCTGCAGTTCACGACCGTGCACCACGAGCTGCAGGAGTGGCTGGGCCGCTGCGTGGAGTTCGCCGCCGAGGACGAGGTTCGCCCCGGCGATCCCCGGCCCGGCGCCTCGCTGGAGCTGCTGCGCCGCCGGTTGCACGACAAGGACGACTGGATCGCCGACGACGAGGCGTTCGCCGCCGCGGTGAAGAAGGTGCGCACTGAGCTGGCGATCAACCTCCTCGAAAGGCCCTTCGACCGCTCCCAGCAGGCCGAGCAGACCGTGGTGCGCTTCTCCGGCGACTGGACCCGGCGGCTGGTCGAGGGCGTCCGCGTCGAAACCGAGATCGAACCGCGCTCGGGCCACGTGTCGCTGAAGCCGGACCAGTGGCACGAGGTGCAGGTGCTCAAGTTCGTGCACCGCCACTTCGTGCTGCAGCGCCCCGACCTGGCCCTGCACCAGCGCGGGCAGGACCGGCTGATCAGCAACCTGGTCGAGGCCCTCGACGGGTGGCTGGTCGACGAGGCCGAGGTGGCCCCGCACCGGCTTCGCGACCTGCTGGACCTGGCCCGCCAGGAGTTCGACGAGCTGCCCGCCGCGCTGCTGCCCGAGGGCGTCGCGGTCTCGACGCTGGCCCGGGGCCGCGCGGTGATCGACTTCGTCGCCTCGCTCACCGACGACCAGGCCGCCGCGCTGCTGGAGGCCCTCTCGGGCCGCACCACGCAGCTGTGGAACGACACCTTCGTCCTATGAGCCGGGTCCGGGAGCTCGCGGGCGGCGGCCGCGCCGTGGAAGTGGCGCCGGACCGCGTCCAGGGCTGGTTCGAGCGCTTCGCGGCCAAGCACGACGGCGCCGCCACGACCCTGCTGCGACCGCGGCAGGTGCTGGTCACCGCCGGGGACGGCGCGACGGCGACCGTCGCCGTGCCCTTCGGGGAACTCCCGGAACCGCACGGCGAGCAGCCCGGTCTCGCGGTGTCGTCGCTGGTCGAGCACGTCTCGGCGGCCCGCCGGATCGGCCTGGTGCTGGTCCGGCTCGGCGCGCACAGCGTCGGCGTCGCGGTGGACGGGGTGGTGGAGTCCTCCAGCACCGACCGGCACCTGGTGCACGGCCGGAACAAGGCGGGCGGCTGGTCGCAGCAGCGCTTCGCCCGCCGCCGCGAGGGCCAGTCGGCCCGCTCGCTGGCCTCGGCCGCCGACGCCGTGGCCCGGACGCTGCTGCCGGTGGCGGGAGAGCTCGACGGCCTCGTCCTCGGCGGCGACCACAAGGCGCTGCAGGCGCTGCGCGAGGACCGCAGGCTGACCGGCCTGCTGGACCGCGCCGAGCAGCGGGTTCTCGACGTCCCCGAACCCCGCCGCGCGGTCCTCGACGACGCCGCCCGGCGGGCCGTCGCGGTCGAGATCGAGATCCGCGACGCGGGGTGAGCTCCACCGCAGCGGAAATTCGCTGGATCGCGACCGGTACAGTTGAGGACGTGGTCAGCAAGCGATTCCTGGTGCGTTCCCGCGCCACCCCGCGCGTCGATTAGCACCCGCGCCCCGCACGCCCACCCGTTCTCGCCGGTGGGCGCACTCATGCCACGCAGACCACCTCGTCCCCGGAGTTCTCCTTGATCTCAGCCACCGGCCTGGAACTGCGCGCCGGTTCCCGCATCCTGCTCTCCGACGCCACCCTGCGCGTCCAGCCCGGCGACCGGATCGGCCTGGTCGGCCGCAACGGCGCGGGCAAGACCACCACGCTCAAGGTCCTCGCGGGCGAGGGCCAGCCGCACGCGGGTGACGTGACCAGCCGCGGCGAGGTCGGCTACCTGCCGCAGGACCCGCGCGAGGGCGACCTGACCGTCACCGCCAAGGACCGAGTGCTCTCCGCCCGCGGCCTCGACCAGCTGGTCCGCGACATGGAGAAGGCGCAGACCGCGATGGCCGAGCTCGTGGACGACCGCGAGCGGGACAAGGCCATCAACCGCTACGGCCGCTTGGAGGAGCGCTTCGGCGCCCGCGGCGGGTACGCCGCCGAGAGCGAGGCCGGGCGGATCTGCAGCAACCTGGGCCTGCCGGACCGGGTGCTCAACCAGCCGCTGAGCACGCTCTCCGGTGGTCAGCGCCGCCGCGTCGAGCTGGCCCGCATCCTGTTCGCCGCCTCCGAGGCCGGTCCGGGCGGCCGGTCGGCGACGACGCTGCTGCTGGACGAGCCGACGAACCACCTCGACGCCGACTCGATCAGCTGGCTGCGCGACTTCCTGAAGAACCACGACGGCGGTCTGGTGGTCATCAGCCACGACATCGACCTGCTGTCGGCGGTGGTCAACAAGGTGTGGTTCCTCGACGCGATCCGCGGTGAGGCCGACGTCTACAACATGGACTGGACCCGCTACCAGGACGCCCGCGCCGCCGACGAGAAGCGCCGCCGCCGCGAGCGCGCCAACGCCGAGAAGAAGGCCTCGGCGCTGATGACGCAGGCCGACAAGATGCGCGCCAAGGCCACCAAGGCCGTCGCCGCGCAGAACATGGCCAAGCGCGCCGAGAAGCTGCTGGCCTCGGCCGAGACGGAGCAAGCGGCGGAGAAGGTCGCCAAGATCCGCTTCCCGGACCCGGCGCCCTGCGGCAAGACCCCGCTCACCGCCGACGGCCTGTCCAAGTCCTACGGCTCGCTGGAGATCTTCAGCGGCGTCGACCTGGCCATCGACCGGGGCTCCAAGGTCGTGGTGCTCGGCCTCAACGGTGCGGGCAAGACGACCCTGCTGCGGCTGCTCGGCAGCCAGGAGACCCCGGATTCCGGCGGTGTCGTCCCAGGTCACGGCTTGCGCATCGGGTACTTCGCGCAGGAGCACGAGACGCTCGACCACGACGCCACGGTCTGGGAGAACGTCCGCACCGCCGCACCGGACGCCCCCGAGCAGCAGTTGCGCAACCTGCTGGGCACGTTCCTGTTCCAGGGCGAGCAGCTGCAGCAGCCCGCGGGCACGCTCTCCGGCGGTGAGAAGACCCGGCTGGCGCTGGCCGGGCTGGTCTCCAGCCAGGCCAACGTGCTGCTGCTGGACGAGCCGACGAACAACCTCGACCCGGCCAGCCGCGAGCAGGTCCTCGACGCGCTGCGCAACTTCACCGGCGCCGTCGTGCTGGTCACCCACGACCCGGGCGCGGTGGAAGCGCTGGAGCCCGAACGGGTCATCCTGTTGCCGGATGGCACCGAGGACCACTGGTCGGCCGATTACCTGGACTTGGTCCAGTTGGCGTAGCGCTCCGTGCACCCCGCCGGGTCGCTACTACGGATGGATTAGTGCATTCCGGTGATCGCCGCGCCCACATCTCGACCGATGGCCGATCTTTTTTCCATGATCGCCTGGCGTTCGGGCCTTTCCTGTTCGATCATTGCGCTGACAGGGGTCGCGAGGCCCGACCTGCTCAGAGGGAAGGCGGGGACACCGTGGCTGAGCTGAAGAAGGGCGCGCGCATTACGGGAAGCGCGCGCGACAAGCTGGCCAGTGATCTGAGAAAGAAGTACGAGAAGGGGGCGAGCATCCGCGCACTGGCGGAATCGACCGGCCGGTCCTACGGCTTCGTGCACCGGGTCCTGAGCGAATCAGGCGTGCAGTTGCGTGGCCGCGGCGGGGCGACCCGGTCCAAGAAGAAGTGAACTCGGCGGCCGACCGGCTCCGGTCGTGCCGTCAGCAGTGGAGGTCCGCTTGGCGGAGTCGGTAGTGGACGTCGGCCTGTTGGATCGTGGCGGTGTGGGGCTCACGATCCACGGGCGGCGTGCCACCATCACGCTGGACCGCCCGGACAAGCTCAACGCGCAAACCCCGCACACCTGGCAGGCGTTGCGGGAGATCGGCCGGTCGCTGGGTGCGGAGATCCGGGTCGTCGTGCTGCGCGGGGCCGGTCGGGCGTTCTCGGCCGGTCTGGACCGGAGGATGTTCAGCCCCGACGGGGCTGACGGCGCTCCGGGTCTGGCGGCGCTGGCCGAGCGCCCCACCGAGCAGTCCGACGCCGAGATCGGCGGCTACCAGCAGGCGTTCAGCTGGTTGCGCGAGCCCGACAGGGTCACGATCGCCGCCGTTCAGGGGCATGCGATCGGCGCCGGGTTCCAACTCGCGCTGGCCTGCGACCTGCGGGTGCTGGCCGACGACGCGCGGCTGCGGATGGCCGAGACCGGTCTCGGGCTGGTGCCCGATCTCGGCGGCACGCTGCCGCTGGTGCGCGCCGTCGGGTACGCGCGCGCCGTGGACATCTGCGTGACCGGGAGGGAGGTCACCGCGGAGGAGGCGCTGCGGATCGGCCTGGCCAACCGGGTCGTGGAACCCGACCAGCTGGACGCGGCGGTCGACGGACTCGTCGAGGCGGTGACGGCGCCACCGGAGGGCGCGGTGCGCGAAACGCTGTCGCTGCTGGCCCTGGCGGACGAGGCCGTCGATCCCGAGCAGCAGCTAGCGGCCGAACGCGCGGCCCAGCTGCGCCGCATCACCGAGCTGGCCCAGCAGCTCGGCGCCCTCCAGTGATGATCAACCGCTGCTAATACGGACTGCTGCTGTGTTTGCTCGGCGGTGCCGGTAGCCGAACCCGATCGGCTCGGCGGCGGTCCGGGCCGAGTCCCACACCTGGAGCAGCGGCTCCGCCGCCCATTTCACGACTCCCGCGGCTTTGCGCTGCGAGTCCCCCGCGTGCCCTGGTACCACCGGCGTGGTGTCGGGGATACGATCTTGGTCAACTCGAGCGAGATCTAGGGGATGCATGACGCAGCGAGGAAACCGTCGGGAACTGCTCGCCGACGCCGCCATCGAGGTGCTCGCACGGGACGGCGGCCGCGGGCTGACGCATCGTGCGATCGACCGCGAGGCGCGGGTCCCGGAGGGCACCACCAAGAACTACTACCCGACGCGCAACGCCCTGTTCGAGGCGATCGCGCACTACCTCGCCGAGCGGCACGTCGCCGCCCTCGAAGCGCTCTGCACCCAGATCCCCGACGACATCGGGCCCGATGACGTGACCGCCCTGTACGCGGCGATGCTGCAGCGCATGTCGGGCAACGCCCGCGCCCAGTTCCTCGCGCTGTTCGAGCTGCACCTGGAGGGCGTGCGCAATCCGGAGGTCCGCGGGCTGCTCGGCCGGATCAGCCGGGCCAGCGTCGACACCGCCGTGCAGCTGCACTCCGCCGTCGGCCGCCGGATCAGCCGGCGCGGCGCGGGACTGCTCGACGCCGGGATGCTCGGCGTCGCGCTCTCGGCGCTGAGCCTGCCGCCGGAGCTCGTCGACGATCTCGGCCTCGGCGACGCCGACGGGGTCGGCCGCGCGCTGCTGTCGCTGGCCGCGCGCCGCGACCACGGAGCTCTGGAAGTGCTCAGCGACTGGGCCGGTTGAGCCGGACGGAAGATCATCCGGATGCGCTGCGAGACGGCCGGATGACGCGCGGTAGCCTCGGAGCGAACGAGCTGGGCTTGGGGCGCCCGCGCTGGTGCCCGTGATCGAAGTGGATGCAGGGAAGGCATGTCGAATCCAGCACAGGATGAGCCCGACCCGCACGCAACGCTGGAGCCGCCGGCGGTGGTCTTCGCGCGTTTGACCGACGTACCCGTCGACGCCCTGGACAAGCTGATCGACGAGACCCGCGCCGTCTACGACGACCTGAACAAGGTCCTCGGCCACCCGTACTGGGGTGATCTGGTCTACCACCAGGGCGCGGCGATGAAGGCGCTGACCGAGGCCCGGACCTGCCTGGAAGGGCTCAAGGCCGAGGCGATCGGCGCCCGCAACACCGAGCTCGGCGTCACCGTCACCACCGCGGTCGTCGACGGCGAGCGGCTCTACGCGCAGAGCGAGGACGACAAGGCCGAACTCGTCGACCGGCTGCTGCGCTCCCCGGGCGACGCCGCCGGGCACGTCTACGTCTGGGACCGGCCGCACGCCGACCCCGACGCGCCCGGGCCGTACGAGCAGATCCGGGTCGTCACCGACGCCGACAGCGAGCTCGGAGTCCTCAACTTCACCGAGGAGGACGACGAGGGCGAGATGACGTCCTGGCACAGCTGCAACCCGCAGCCGTCACCGGACGCGCCCGCGCTGGCCTTCGACGCGGGCAGCACGCTGAAGTTCCCCCGCAGCGCAGTGCTGCCGTTCCGCGAACTCCGCGCCGCCCTCGACGAGTTCACCCGGACGGGCGCCAAGCCGGAATGCGTGCAGTGGCAGCCCGCACGCTGGGGCGATCTGTAGTTCGGGACGCGGGTTCGCGACAACCCGTGGTGAAGCATTGACTAACAGCAGCAAGAGGTGGTTCCTTCTTTCCATTCGCGCGAGGATGAAGGGGGCCGCACGTGCGTAGACGACTCGTCGCGCTGGGGGCCGCGTTGCTGGTCGGCTTGCTGCTGCCGGTACCGGGGTCGGCGCAGGAGAACGGGGAGCGCCCCCAGGGCGCCACGCTGCGCGTCGGACTGCAGCAGCAGATCGACTCGCTGAACCCGTTCCTGGGCTACTCGTTGGCCGCCACGGACCTCTTCCGGGCGATCTACCCGACGCTGACCACCTACAACGCCCAGGACTTCGGGGTCGGACCGGAGCTGGCGGAGCGGTGGGAGTCCACACCGGACAAGCTCACCTGGACCTTCCACATCCGGCCCGGTGTCACCTGGTCCGACGGGCGGCCGGTGACCGCCCGCGACGCCGCCTACACCTACAACCGGATGATGAGCGATCCGGCCGCGGCCACCGCCAACGGCAACTTCGTCGAGAACTTCGACCAGGTCACCGCGCCCGACGATCAGACGCTGGTCATCCGCACCAAGACGCCGCAGGCCACGATGCTGGCCATCGACGCGCCGATCGTGCCCGAGCACGTGTGGTCGAAGGTCACCGACGTCGCGAACTTCGCCAACGACCAGATGCCCGTCGTCGGCAGCGGGCCCTACTCGCTCACCGGGTACCGGGCGGAGCAGGACGTCACGCTCACCGCCAACCCGCACTTCTGGCGCGGTGCGCCGAAGGTCGCCGAGCTGCAGTTCATCCAGTTCAAGAACAGCGACGCCGCGGTGCAGGCGCTGCGCAAGGGCGACGTGGACGTCGTCCAGAAGCTCACGCCCGCCCAGTTCGACGCGCTCGCCGACCAGCCCGACATCACCCAGGTCAAGGGCCAGGGCCGCCGGTTCTACGAGATGATCCTCAACCCCGGCGCCACCAACAGCGAGAACCAGCCGATCGGCACCGGGCACCCGGCGCTGAAGGACCTCCGCGTCCGGCAGGCCATCGACCTCGGCATCGACCGGAAAGCCCTCGTGGACCGGGTTCTCGGCGGTTACGGGCAGGTCGGCGGCGGATACCTGCCGCCGATCTTCGACGACTACCACTGGAACCCGCCGCAGCCGCGCACCTTCGACCCGGCCGCGGCGAACCGGATGCTCGACGAGGCCGGGTACGCCCGAGGCCCCGACGGCGTCCGCCGCACGCCGCAGGGCGAGCCGCTGAACTTCGACTTCGTGCTGCACGGCGACGAGGCGAGCGACGCGCAGGTC
Source organism: Saccharopolyspora ipomoeae (assembly GCF_029952525.1). GTDB lineage: Bacteria > Actinomycetota > Actinomycetes > Mycobacteriales > Pseudonocardiaceae > Saccharopolyspora > Saccharopolyspora ipomoeae. The sequence continues at coordinate 360,900 of NZ_JASAOF010000001.1, read as the reverse complement.
GGGGAGTTCGTCAAGCGCTGGCTGGCCGACCTGGGCATCAACGTCGAGCTGCAGCCGATCTCCGACAACCAGCTCAACGACCGCACCACCGCCGGCGACTTCGACATGGTCATCAGCGGCTGGTCGGCCAACCCCGACCCGGACTACGTGCTGCGGCTGCAGACCTGCGGCGCCCGCCCGACGCCCGACGGCAACGGCACCCCGGACACCCTGCAGTGCGACCCGGTCTACGACGACCTCTACGCCGAGCAGCTCGCCGAGTTCGACCCCGCCAAGCGGATCGACCTGGTCAAGCGGCTGCAGTCGCGGTTCTACGACCAGGCCACCGGATTGGTGCTGTACTACGGCAACTCGCTGGAGGCCTACCGCAGCGACCGCTACAACGGCTTCCAGCTGCAGCCGGCCACCGAGGGCGTGATCACCGGGCAGCAGGGCTACTGGGGCTACTACGGCGCCGATCCCACAGAGCAGGCCGTCAGCGGTTCCGGCGGCACGAACTACACCACCGTCGCCTGGGTCCTGGGCGGCGTTGTCGTGGTGATCGTGCTGGTGGGCGTGGTGGTCGTGGTGCGGCGCCGGGCCACCGCGGACGACCGGGAGTGACCGCGTGTCGGACCTTCTGACCACTGTGGACGCGCAGGAACCGGCCTCCGGCAACGGCGGCCGGTCGCTGCGCTTCGTCGGCGGCAAGATCGGCGGCGGGCTGGTGAGCCTGCTGCTGGTCGCCGTGCTCGGCTTCTTCCTGTTCCGGGTGATGCCCGGCGACCCGGTGCGCACCATGACCCGCGGTGCGCCGATGACCTCGCAGCAGATCGCCGACCTGCGCGAGCGGCTCGGCCTGGACCAGCCGCTGTGGAAGCAGTTCCTGGACTTCCTCGGCAACCTGCTGCGCGGCGACCTCGGCACCTCCTACACCTACAGCCGCCCGGTCGGCGAGCTCATCCTCGAACGCGTCGGGCCGACGCTGCTGCTGGTGGGCACCGCCACCGTGCTGGCGATCCTGCTCGGGCTGTGGATGGGCTCGCGAGCGGCGTGGAAGCACGGCGGGGCGTTCGACAAGACCGCGAGCTCGGTGGCGCTGGCGCTGTGGTCGGTGCCGACGTTCTGGCTGGGTCTGATCGTGCTCATGGCCTTCGGCGTCGGGGTCGGCCCGATCCCGGGGCTGTTCCCGGTCGGCGGCATCTCCAGCCCGGACGCGCCGCCGGGGCTGCTGCCGCAGGTCCTCGACGTCGCCCACCACATGGTGCTGCCGGTGCTGACGATGCTCGCCGTCATCTACGCCGAGTACCTGATGGTGATGCGCTCCTCGCTGCTGGAGGAGATGGGCGAGGACTACCTGACCACCGCGCGCGCCAAGGGACTGCGCGAGGACCTGGTGCGCAGCAGGCACGCCGTGCCCAACGCGCTGCTGCCGACCGTGACGCTGATCTTCTTGCGGCTGGGCCTGGTGATCGCCGGTGCGATCACCGTCGAGACGGTGTTCTCCTGGCCCGGTCTCGGGCTGCTGACCTTCGAAGCCCTGCGGGTTCCGGACCTGCCGCTGCTGCAGGGCATCTTCATCGTGCTGGCGGGGAGCGTGGTGGTGATGAACGTGCTGGCCGACCTGCTCTACCGGGTCATCGACCCCCGGGTGCGCGAATCATGAGCGCCCCCAACGCTTCCCAGGTCGTGCGCGCGCGCCGCAAGGAGCGCTTCGCCGAGGGCTGGCGGGTCTTCCGCGCCGACCGAGCTGGCCTGGCGGGCCTGCTCCTGCTGGCCGCGATCGTGCTGCTGGCGCTGCTGGCGCCGGTGCTCACCGATTCGGCCGGGCTCGACGTCACCCGCGCGACCGGGGCGGCGCTGCAGGCGCCCAGCGCCGAATACCCGCTGGGCACCGACGAATCCGGGCGTTCGGTGCTGCTGCTGACCTGGTGGGGCGCGCGGGTGTCGCTGGTCGTCGGGCTGTCGGCGGCGGTGCTGTCGGTGTGCATCGGCGCGCTGGTGGGGGTCGTGGCCGCGCACTTCGGCGGCTGGACCTCGCGAATCCTGCTGCGGTTCACCGACTTCTTCCTGGTGCTGCCCTCGCTGGTGCTGGCGATCGCGCTGTCGACGGTGCTCGAACGCGGGCTGTGGACGATCGTGCTCGCCATCGGCGTGACCTCGTGGCCGCACACCGCGCGGGTGGTGCGGGCGCAGACGCTCACCATCGAGGCCCGGCCCTACATCGAACGCGCCCGCGCGCTCGGCGCGGGGCACGGCCACGTGATCGGCAAGCACGTGCTGCCCGCCGTGCTGCCGCTGGTGTTCGCGAACACCACGCTGGCCGTGGCGAGCTCGATCATCGCCGAATCCACGCTGTCCTTCCTCGGTCTCGGCGATCCCAGCCGGGTTTCCTGGGGGACGATGCTGAAATCGGCGATGGACACCGGCGCGGTCACCGGCGGGGCCTGGTGGTACCTGCTGCCGCCCGGTCTGGGAATCGTGCTGGTGGTGCTCGGTTTCACGTTGTGCGGCCGGGCGCTGGAAGCGGTGTTCAACCCGAGGCTGCGGGGGCGGCGGTGAGTCCGATTCTGCGACTGCGCGACGTGTCGATCACCTACGGCGGCGCGAGCGAACCCGCCGTGTCCGGTGTGGACCTGAGCCTGGAGCCGGGCGAAACCCTCGGTCTGGCAGGCGAATCCGGCTGCGGCAAGACGAGCGTCGCGATGTCGGTGCTGCGGTTGCTGCCGCGCACCGCCCGCGTCGAGGGCGAGGTGCTGCTGGACGGCGAGGACGTGCGCGAGATGAGCTTCGGCCGGCTGCGCGCGGTCCGCTGGGCCGGTGCGTCGGTGGTGTTCCAGGGCGCGATGCACGCGCTGAACCCGGTGCGCACCATCGGCGAGCAGATCGCCGAGCCGATCCGGCTGCACGGCGGCAAGGGCGACCTCAAGGCGAAGGTGGCGGAGCTGCTGGCGCAGGTCGAGCTGCCCGCCGACCGGGCGGGTGCCTACCCGCACGAGCTCTCCGGCGGTCAGAAGCAGCGGGTCATGATCGCGATGGCGCTGGCCTGCGAACCGCGCCTGGTCATCGCCGACGAGCCGACCACGGCGCTGGACGTCGTGGTGCAGGCGCAGGTGCTGGAGCTGCTCAAGCGGCTGGTCGCCGAGCGCGGCATCGCGCTGGTGATGATCAGCCACGACCTGTCGGTGCTGTCGGCGACCTGCGACCGGCTGGCGGTGATGTACCGGGGAGAGGTCGTCGAGCACGGGCCGACGGAGCAGGTGATGACCCGGCCGCAGCACGAGCACAGCAAGGCGCTGGCCGAGGCGTTCCCGACGGTGGGGGACCAGCGGTTCCGGCTCACCGAGGGCGGCTCGGCCGGTGCACCGCTGCTGTCGGCCTCCGGTGTGGAGGTGACTTTCCGCAGCCGGTCCGGGAAGGTCGTGCGCGCGGTGCGCGGGGTGGACCTGGAGGTGGGCGGCAACGAGATCGTCGCGCTGGTGGGTCAGTCCGGTTCCGGCAAGACGACGCTGGCGCGCACGCTGCTCGGGCTGCAGCGGCCGACCGGCGGGGAGGTGCGCTTCGGCGGTGCCGCGCTGCCGACGGGTTCGTCGGCGCTGCGGGACTACCGGCGGAAGGTGCAGCTGGTGCTGCAGGACCCGACGGGGGCGCTCAACCCGCGGCACACCGTCTACGAGGCGGTGGCCGAAGGGCTGCGGATCCACGGCATCACCGACGATGAGCCGGGCCGGGTCGTCGCGGCGCTGGAGGCGGCGGAGCTGCGGCCTGCGGAGGAGTTCCTGTCCCGGTTCCCGCAGGAGCTCTCGGGTGGTCAGCGCCAGCGCGTGGTGATCGCGGGGGCGCTGGTGCTGGAGCCGGAGGTGCTCATCGCCGACGAGCCGGTCGCCTCGCTGGACGCCACGGTCCGCGGCGAGATCCTCTCCCTGCTGCTGGGCCTCCGGGTCGAGCGCGGGCTGTCAACGCTGGTCATCACCCACGACCTGGGTCTGGCGTGGAACATCGCGGATCGGGTGGCGGTGATGTACCGGGGCGAGATCGTCGAGCTCGGCACGGTCGAGCAGGTCCTCCTCGACCCGCAGCACGACTACACCAGAACCCTCCTCGCCGCGGTTCCGAGCACCTCGCGCCGGGTGGCGTGACTCCGGGAGGGCGACAGTTTTAGCCACAATCACCCATGATCAATGTCCTTTTTGCCCGGACAGTTATGGCTAAAACTGTCCGGACGGCTGCGCAACGGCTCCGGCGGACGCTCAGCTGAAGCTGTCGATGATCGCCGGGCGGTCCGGGTGGTCGACGCGGACCACGAGGTCCGCCAGGGAGGTGGGGTCGACCTCCTCGGCGTAGCGCTCGAACGCGGGCAGCGTCCAGTGGCGGTCCTCCGGTGTGCGGCGCCGCAGCGCTCCGTCGGAGAGCCAGAGGTGCACGACGAGGTCGAAGTCCAGGCCCACGCCCTGCAGCAGCGGTCCGTCGACGATGGCCACTCCGCGCTCCGGCAGCGACACGCGGTTCAGGCGAGGGGAGCGGTCGGCCTCGGGATCCCACAGCGCGGGCAGCACCCGCCCGGTCCCGTCCGCGGCGAGCGGGCGGAGGACCTCGCGGGCCAGGCCCGTGGTGTCGAACCAGGACAGGTAGTAGGAGTCCGGGTCGTGGTGGCCGTGCTCCAGCCGCACCGACGCGGGGCGCAGGTAGTCCGCGGCCCGCACCCGCACGGCCTCGCGGCTCCGCTCCCGCAGCGGCGGCACCAGCCGATCCGCGAACTCGCCGGTCCCGGCGGCCTCGGCCCCGTCAACGGCTACCCGCAGCCGCCGCCCGGGAAGGGCGTCGACCCGCTCCACCACCTCGTCCACCAGTGCCTCAGGAGAGATCGCCCGCACACGCACACCCCGAACCTACGCGAGGTTTTCATGAAAACTTCCCCACCCCTGGGGTCCCGGGAGAGGCGAGGTTTTCATGAAAACTTCCCCACCTCACGGACTCGGTCCTCAGGGTTGGGGTCTCGTGGGGTGGGACAGTTTTCATGAAAACCTCGCGCTCCCTACCGAAGGGCGGGTTGGAGGACGGAGAGGCGTTGGGCGTCGGCGTCGAGCTCTGCTGCGACGCCGAGGGGGACGGTGCGCTGGGCCTCGCAGTGGCCGAAGCCGAGCTCCCAGAGGATCGGGACGCCGAGGTCGCCCAGGAGGTTCTCCAGCATCGCGCGGACCTCCTCCACCGGGCCGCAGTCGGTCCACGAGCCCAGCGCGATCCCGGCCGCGCCCTTGAAGAAGCCCGCGCGGATCAGCTGGATCAGGAACCGGTCGAGGCGGTAGGGCTCCTCGGTGACGTCCTCCAGCAGCGCGATGCCGCGCTCCGGCGGCCGGGCGGCCAGGCCCGCGCCCAGCGATCCCGCGAGCAGGCTCAGGTTTCCGCCGTAGGTGACGCCCAGGGCGCGCCCGGGCACCATCGTCGCCGCGTTGCGGCCGGTCAGTATCGTCACGGCCTCCGGCGTGAACAGGGTGCGGCGCAGGTGGTCGCGGGCCTTGTCGTCGTGCGCGAACGCCTTGGTCGCCACCATCGGCCCGAAGATCGTGGCCAGCCCCAGCTCGGCGGCGAACACCTCGTGCAGCGCCGTGACGTCGCTGGACCCGACGAGGATCTTCGGTCCGGCGGCGGTCAGCTCGCCGAGGTCCAGGTGATCGATCATGCGGAGGCAGCCGTAGCCGCCGCGCGCGCAGAACACCGCCTCGACCTCCGGGTCGCACCAGGCCTGCTGCAGGTCGGCGGCCCGGTCGGCGTCGGTGCCCGCGAGGTAGTCCAGGCGCGGGTGGCGGTCCAGGACGTGCTTGCCGACGCGGACCTCCAGCCCCCAGTCGCGCAGCAGGGCGAGGCCGGTCTCCAGCAGCTCCGCGGGCACCGGGCCGGCCGGAGCGACCACCGCCACCACGGCACCCGGACGCAGCCTCGGCGGGCGGGTCAGTTCGCGCGTGCTCATCGGCGTGCTCCATCCGGTCGGTTCGAGCCCCGGTCGGCTCGAACACCGCTGATCTTGCCGCGAGCGTATCGGCAGTCAGCGTGCCGCGCCGCAGTTCACCAACAGCGAACACGCTCCCGCGGGGGAGGGTCATCCCTGGTCACCGCGTTGCACCGGAAGGTGATGTACAAAACGGGGGCCAGTCGCGCACGACGTGCGCTCGGTGGCCTAGTGTCGGAGGGGTCATGGCTCGTGTCATCCACGTCTTCCGCCAACCCGACCGATTCGTCGCCGGAACGGTCGGGGAACCCGGCGATCGCACCTTCTACCTGCAGGCGTCCGAGGACGTCCGCACGGTCAGCGTGCAATTGGAAAAGCAACAGGTCTCGGTCCTGGCCGAGCGGATCGGTGCGCTCCTCGACGAGGTGCAGCGCCGGTTCGACGCCGACCTGCCCGGCTCCACGCCCGAGGAGCTCGTCGACACCGAACCGCTCTCGGTCCCGGTCGACGAGGAGTTCCGCGTCGGCACGATGGGCCTGGGCTGGGACGCCGAGTCCGAGGCCGTGGTCGTCGAACTGCTCGCGGTCACCGAGGAGGAGATCGACGAGTCGGTCGTCCTCGACGACACCGAGGAGGGGCCGGACGCGCTGCGCGTGTTCCTCAGCCCGGTGCACGCCCGCGCCTTCGCGGAACGCGCCGAGCGGGTCATCAGCGCAGGTCGCAAGCCGTGCCCGCTGTGCAGCGAACCGCTGGACCCGGCTGGTCACATCTGCCCGCGGCAGAACGGCTACCGGCGCTCGGACGAGGTCTGAGCCCCGTGGCCGTCGAGGAGCCCGCGACCTGCGAGCTGCTGCGCCACGGGCGGCTGGAGATCCAGGGCAGGCTCGTCGAGGCGTCCAACGCGACGCTGTTCTGCTCGGTGGAGCTCGACGGCCTCTCCGGTGAGTGCGTCTACAAGCCGGTGCGCGGCGAGCGCCCGCTGTGGGACTTCCCCGACGGCACCCTGGCCGGCCGCGAGGTCGCGTCCTACCTGATCTCGGAGGCGACGGGCTGGGGCCTGATCCCGCCGACGCTGCTCCGCGACGGCCCGTTCGGGCCCGGCATGGTGCAGCTGTGGATCGACGAGCAGGCCGAGGAGGACGCGCAGCTCGTCGACATCACCCACCCCAGCGAGGTCCGCGACGGCTGGCGGCAGGTGCTGCGCGCCCAGGACCCCGACGGCGATCCGGTGGTGCTCGCCCACGCCGACCACGACCAGCTGCGGCGGCTCGCGGTGCTCGACATCGTGATCAACAACGCCGACCGCAAGGGCGGGCACATCCTGCGCGCCCCCGACGGCCGGGTGCTGGGCGTCGACCACGGCGTCAGCCTCAACACCGACGACAAGCTGCGCACGGTCCTGTGGGGCTGGATCGGCGAGCGCGTCGGCGAGGCCGAGCTGGAGCGGCTCGGCGAGGTCCGCGCCCTCATGGAGGGGGACCTCGCCGAGGAGCTCTCCGACCACCTCACGATCAAAGAGGTGCAGGCCGTGAGCACCCGCATCGACCGGCTGCTCGAAGCGGGGGTCTACCCGGAACCGTCCGGGGACTGGCCCGCGATCCCCTGGCCGGCTTTTTGAAGCTCCGCGGTGACCGACTTCGCCGGTTTGCTGACGGGTCGGTCAGTCCGCCAGGGCCTGGTACACCAGCTGGTGCAGGTAGGGCCTGATCGGGTGGGTGCTGGAGGGCATCAGCTGGGTCAGGAACAGGACCGTGAGGTCCTCCGCCGGGTCGACCCAGAAGGCCGTGCTGGCCAGGCCGCCCCAGGCGAACTCGCCCTTCGAGCTCAGGACCTTGGCCGCCAGCGGGTCGTCGACCACCGAGAATCCCAGGCCGAAGCCCTTGCCCGCGTTGGCGACCTCGGAGAACGAGCCCATCGCCAGGGTCTCCAGGTCCGCGCCGCCGGGCAGGTGGTTGCGAGTCATGAAGTCGACCGTGCGCCCGCCCAGCAGCCGCACCCCGTCGAGCTCGCCGCGGCGCAGCAGCATCTGCTGGAAGCGGTGGTAGTCGCGCGCCGAGGAGAACAGACCGCCACCGCCGGAGGGCGCCTTCGGCGGCTCGAACGCCGTGTCGTACATCTGCTCGTGCTTGGGGTGCAGCCGAGCCTTGCCCTGCGGGTCAGCCGAGTACAGCGAGGCCAGCCGGTCGGCATCGGCCGGGTCGACCTGGAAACCGGTGTCGGTCATGCCCAGCGGGTCGAGCACGCGGGTGCGGAAGAACTCGTCGAGCCGCTGCCCGGAGGCGACCTCCACGACGCGGCCGAGCACGTCGGTGGCCACCGAGTAGTTCCAGCGTGTGCCCGGGTCGAACAGCAGCGGGATCTCCGCCCACGCGTCGCAGCAGGCGGCCAGGTCCAGGTCGGGCGCCATGCCGAACTCGAACCCGGCGCGGCGGTGCAGCTCGTCGAGCGGGTGCAGGTAGTTGAACGCGTAGGTGAGCCCGGCGGTGTGGGTGAGCAGGTGCCAGATCCGGATCGGCTCGGTCGCCGGCCGCGTCTGCGGGTTGCGGGCGGGCCCGCCGGTGTAGACGGACATGTCGGCGAATGACGGGATGAAGTCGCTGACCGGGTCGGTGAGCTCGAACGCGCCTTCCTCGTAGAGCATCATGGCCGCGACCGAGGTGATCGGCTTGGTCATGGAGTAGATCCGGAACAGCGTGTCGGACTCGACCGGTTTGCCGCTCTCGATGTCGCGCATGCCGTGCGTCGACAGGTGCGCGATCTTGCCCTGGCGGGCCACGAGCACCAGCCAGCCGGGCAGCTTGCCCGTCGTGACGTAGTCCTCGAAGTGCCGGTCGATCCGCCGCAACCGGTCCGCGTCGAAGCCGACCTCGCCCGGCTCCACCTCGATTTCCAGAGCCACCAGGGCCTCCCACCGCTTCGCGATTTTTCGTTGCCGTGGAGTGTTCTACTCCACCGGTTCACGATTCGAAATCCTCGACGCGGTGGCGGCGTTCACGTTTCCCTCGGAGTAGCGTCGTGGGCGTGACGATCCCGACCCCACCTCCAGGGCTGCCCCGCACGGCGGGGGAGCTGCGCACCAGCGGACACGAACCCCGCAGCATCAAGGCGGAGATGCGCGCGAACCTGCTGACGGCGCTGCGCTCCGGGCAGGCGCTGTGGCCCGGCATCGTCGGTTTCGACCGGACCGTGCTGCCGCAGCTGGAACGCGCGCTGATCGCCGGGCACGACGTGGTGCTGCTCGGTGAGCGCGGTCAGGGCAAGACCCGGCTGCTGCGCGGGTTGCACGCGCTGCTGGACGAGTGGACCCCGGTCATCGAGGGTTCCGAGCTGGGCGAGCACCCGCTGCAGCCGATCACGCCGGTCTCGCTGCGCCGCGCCGCCGAGCTGGGCGACGACCTGCCGGTGGCCTGGCGGCACCGCGACGACCGCTACGTCGAGAAGCTGGCCACGCCCGACACCTCCGTCGGCGACCTGGTCGGCGACGTCGACCCGGTCAAGGTCGCCGAAGGCCGGTCGCTGGGCGACCCCGAGACCATCCACTATGGACTCGTCCCGCGCGCGCACCGGGGCATCGTGACCATCAACGAACTCCCGGACCTGGCAGAGCGGATCCAGGTGTCGCTGCTCAACGTCATGGAGGAGCGCGACATCCAGATCCGCGGCTACAGCCTGCGGCTGCCGCTGGACGTGCTGCTGGTGGCCACCGCCAACCCCGAGGACTACACCAACCGCGGCCGGATCATCACCCCGCTCAAGGACCGCTTCGGCGCCGAGATCCGCACCCACTACCCGACGGAGATCGACGACGAGGTGTCGTTGATGCGCCAGGAGGCGGACCTGCCGGCGGAGGTCGGCGACCACCTGCTGGAGGTGCTGGCCCGCTTCGTGGACCACCTGCGCGAGTCCAGCGCCGTGGACCAGCGCTCGGGCGTGTCGGCGCGGTTCGCCATCGCCGCCGCCGAGACCGTCGCGGCCGCCGCGCTGCACCGCTCGGCGCTGACCGGGGAGGACCCGGCGGTGGCCCGCCCGGTCGACCTGGCCGCGGTGCCCGCCGTGCTGCGCGGCAAGATCGAGTTCGAGGCGGGCGAGGAGGGCCGCGAGGACGAGCTGCTGAACTACCTGCTGCGGCGCTCGGTCGCCGACACCGCGCGGGGCCTGTTCGCCGGGCTGGACCTGAACTCGCTGGCCGAGGCCGTCGTCGACGGACACCCGGTGGCCACCGGCGAGCAGATCGCGGGCCGGGACGTGCTCACCGCGCTGCCGGAACTGCCGGTGCTGCACCAGGTCGCCGAGCGCGCCGGGGTGCGCGCCGACGACCCGCCGGGCCGCATCGCCAGCGCCGTGGAACTCGCCCTGGAGTCGTTGTACCTGGCCAAGAAGCTGGGCAAGGACTCCGACGACGACCGCTCGGTGTACAGCTGATGAGTCCGCGCTACCGGTACTCGGCGTGGCACGGCGGGCCCGACCCGCTGGAGCCGCCGGTCGACCTGCGCGACGCGCTGGACCAGATCGGCCGCGACGTCATGGAGGGCGCCTCCCCGCGTTCGGCGCTGGAGGAGCTGCTGCGCACCGGCACCCGCGACTCGTCCGGGCTGGACGAGCTGACCCGCCGGTTGTGGCAGCGGCGCAGCGAGATGCAGCGCCGCCACCGGCTCGACGGCACGATCTCCGAGGTCCGCAGGCTGCTGGAGCGGGCGCTGGAGCAGGAGCGGCTGGCGCTGGCGGCCGACACCTCCGAGGACGCCCGCTTCCGCGAGCTGCAGCTCAGCGCCCTGCCGCCGGACGTGTCCGGGCAGGTCAACGAGCTCTCGGAGTACGACTGGCGGTCGGCGGAGGCCCGGGAGGCGTTCGAGGAGATCCGGCAGATGCTGGGCACCGAGGTCCTCGAACAGCGCTTCCAGGGCATGAAGGACGCGATGCAGGACGTCTCGCCGGAGGACGTCGAGCGGGTGCGGGAGATGCTCGACGACCTGTCGGCCCTGCTGGCCGCGCACGCCCGCGGCGATGACGACGTCCAGCAGAAGTTCGACGAGTTCATGGCGAAGCACGGCGAGTTCTTCCCGGAGAACCCGCAGAACGTCGACGAGCTCGTCGACGCGCTCGCGGCCCGGTCGGCCGCCGCGCAGCGCGTGCTCAACTCGATGAGCGAGGAGCAGCGCCAGGAGCTGATGGCGTTGTCGCAGCAGGCTTTCGGCGATCCGCGCATCGCGCAGGCGCTGCAGAACATCGACCGGCAGCTGCAGGGGTTGCGGCCCGGCGAGGACTGGAACGGGCGGGCGCGGTTCCGCGGCGACCAGCCGATGGGCATGGCGGAGGCGACCGCGGCGATGGCCGAGCTCGGCGAGATGGACCGGCTGGCCGAGCAGCTGAGCCAGTCCTACCCGGGCGCGAGCCTGGAGGACATCGACCTGGAGGCGCTGGAGCGCCAGCTCGGCCCGCAGGCCACCGTCGACGCGCAGCGGCTGTCGCAGATCGAGCGCCAGCTGCGCGATCAAGGTCTGCTGCGGCGCGCGCCGGACGGGTCGTTGCAGCTGAGCCCGCGGGCGATGCGGCGGCTCGGGGAGAACGCGCTGCAGTCGGTGATCTCGCAGCTCGGGACGCGGCGGGGCGAGCGGGACACCGACCGCGCGGGCGCGGCGGGCGAGCTCACCGGCACCACCCGGCCCTGGACCTACGGCGACGCCGAGCCGTGGGACGCCGTGCGCACGGTCCGCAACGCGGTGCTGCGCCGCGCGGCCGAGGGGCCGGACTCGCCGATGCTGGACCTCGCGGACCTGGAGGTCGCCGAGACCGAGCAGCGGTCGCGCTCGGCGGTGGTGCTGTGCGTGGACACGTCGTGGTCGATGGTGCAGGACGGCCGGTGGGTGCCGATGAAGCGCACCGCGCTCGCGCTGCACCACCTGGTGGCGACCCGGTTCCGCTCGGATGCCTTGCAGCTGGTCACCTTCGGGCGATACGCGTCCGCTGTGGACGTCGGTGAGCTGGCCGCGCTGGAGGGCGCGTGGGAGCAGGGCACGAACCTGCACCACGCCCTGCTGCTCGCGGGTCGGCACCTGCGAAAGCACTCCGACGCGCAGCCCGTCGTGCTGGTTATCACCGACGGCGAACCCACCGCCCACCTGGAGCCGAACGGGGAAGCGGTCTTCGACTACCCGCCCGACCCGCACACGCTGAGCGTCACCCTGTCCGAAGTGGACGCCCTGCACCGCCTGGGCACCACCCTGAGCGTCTTCATGCTCGGCGACGACCCCCGCCTGGAGCGGTTCGTCAACATCGTCGCCCGCCGAGGCGGCGGCCGAGTCCTCGCCCCCGAAGCCGACGGCCTCGGCGCAGCCGTGGTGGGCGACTACCTCCGCACCAAGCGCCGCCGGTGAGGTGTTCCTCGGCAGGGGACAGTTTTCATGAAAACTTCCTCCCCCTCCGGTCACCGGGGACGGGACAGTTCTCATGAAAACTGTCCCGTCCCTGATGCCCCTGCCCGTGGGTGCGAGGTTCGTGGGGTGGGGAAGTTTTCATGAAAACTTCGTCTCGGTTGGGGTCCTGAGGTGGGGACAGTTTTCATGAAAACTGTCCTTTCCATGAAAACTGTCCCCGGGAGGGATGATCAGCCCGCGAAGGACTTGATGACGTCCGGGTTGGCGTCGGCCCACTTCTTGGCGGCCTGCTGCTCCTGGCCCTTGGCGGCGCTGTTGATCTCGTTCTCCAGGCTGGCGAGCTGCTGGTCGGTCAGCTTGAACTTCTTGACCATCTCGGTGACCTCGGGGAAGTCCTGGCTGAAGTTCTTGCGCCCGACCGCGTGGATCTGCTCGGCCTGCCCCATCGCGCCCATCGGGTCCTGCAGGTCCTTGATGGGGTAGCGGGCGTAGGCCCAGTGCGGGTGCCACAGGGTCACCACGATCGGCTTCTGCTCGTCGGTCGCCTTCTGCAGCGCGGCGAGCATCGCCGTAGTCGAGGACGTCTGCAGCTGGTACTCGCCCTCCAGGCCGTACTTCGGCAGCGCCTCCTTGGTGGTGCGGCTCAGGCCGGCGCCCGGGTCGATGCCCGTGATGGTGCCGTTCAGCTCGGCGCCCTTGCCCTTGAGATCGGCGATCGTGTTCACGTCGGTCATGTAGTTGGGCACGGCGATGTTGAGCGTGGCCTGGTCGTACCAGATCCCCAGGTCCTCTAGCTGGGGTCCGTACTGCTTCCAGTAGTCCTCGTGCGTGGCGGGAAGCCACGCGTCCAGGAACAGGTCCGGGTTGCCCTGGGCGAGCCCGGCGTAGATCGGACCGGCCTCCAGCTCGGTGGCGTTGACCTTGTAGCCGCGTCGTTCCAGCAGTTCCTTGTAGAGGTACGTGACGGCGATGTCCTCGTCCCACGCGATGTAGCCGATGTTGATCTGCTTGGCTTCCTGGCCGGTCTGCGCTTCGCGGCCACCGCACCCGGCGGCGACCATCACCAGCGCGGCGAGCGCGGCCAGAATCGCGACCAGCCGCCTCGATCTCGTGCGCAACATTGACAACCTGCCTTTCCGCGGCGGCCGGACTACCCGGTCTTGGCCGCTTTGCGCTCCGCCCGCGCGACGGGCGAGCGGTCCGAGAGCACAGCGGTGATCCGGTCCAGGTAGACCGCGAGGATCACCACCGCCAGCCCGGCCTCGAAGCCCTGGCCGAGCTGCACGCGCGTCACCGCCTCGTAGATGTTGGTGCCGAGCCCGGGGGCGCCGACCATGCCGGAGATGACCACCATCGACAGCGACAGCATGATCACCTGGTTGATTCCGGCCATGATCGACGGCATCGCCAGCGGGAGCTGGATGCCGGTGAGGATCTGCCTGGTCGGCGCGCCGAAGGCCTCACCGGCCTCGACCACCTCGGAATCGACCTGCCGGATGCCCAGCTCGGTGAGCCGCACCCCGGGCGGCAGCGAGAAGATCACCGTCGCCACCACGCCCGGCACCACGCCGATGTTGAAGAACACGATCACCGGCACCAGGTAGACGAACGCCGGCAGCGTCTGCATCAGGTCCAGCACCGGCCGCACCACGTTGCTCACGTGCCGGTTGCGGGCGGCCAGCACCCCGACGGGGATGCCGATGAGCACCGCCAGCACGCTGGAGACCAGCACCAGGCTCAGCGTCTCCATCGCGGGTTCGAACTCCTCGATGCTGACCACCAGCCCGAAGCCGATGAGGCTGAACAGCGCGAACCGCCAGCTGCGCAGCCACAGCGCCAGCGCGGTGAACACCAGCACCATCACCAGCGGCGGCAACCAGGTCAGCGCGAAGCTCAGCCCCGCGACGGCGGACTTCACCACCAGGTCGATGAAGTCGAACAGCGGTCCGATGTTGTCGTTGAGCCACTCGACGGCCGCGCTGAACCAGTCACCGATCGGCACGCGCGGCAGCTGCGAGAGCGCCGTCATCTCAGGCCTCCTCGAGTTCGGTGCGGTGGCTGAGCGCGGTGAAGACCGCCTGCGGCGTGACCACGCCGATCACCCGCTGCTGGGCGTCGACCACGGGCAGCGGGCCGTTCCGGCCGATCCGGTCGAAGAGGTCCCGCAGCGGCGCGGTCGCCGGGACCGGGGTGACCCCGGCCGGGGCTGCCCCGCTGGGGTCGGCGATCGAGCCCGCCGTGAGCACCCGGCTGCGGTCGACGTCCTGGACGAACTCGGCCACGTAGTCGTCGGCGGGTTCGCTGAGGATCTGCTCGGAGTCGCCGATCTGGACGATCCGGCCCGCCCGCATCACCGCGATCCGGTCGCCGAGGCGCATCGCCTCGTTGAGGTCGTGGGTGATGAAGATGATCGTCTTGCCGAGCTGGGCGTTGAGCTCCAGCAGCTGGTCCTGCATCTCGCGCTTGATCAGCGGGTCCAGGGCGCTGAACGCCTCGTCCATCAGCAGCACGTCGGTCCCGGCGGCCAGGGCTCGGGCGAGGCCGACGCGCTGGCGCATGCCGCCGGAGAGCTGCTGCGGGTAGCGCTGCTCCCAACCGTCGAGACCGACCATGCCGAGCGCCTCCGCGGCCCTGGTGCTGATCTCGTCGTCGGGGACGCCGCGGATCCGGAGCCCGTAGCCGGCGTTGTCGAGCACCGTGCGGTGCGGGAACAGCGCGAAGTGCTGGAAGACCATGCTCATCTTCTGCTGCCGCATCGTCCGCAGCTCGCGGCCGGACATGGCGGTGATGTCGGCGTCGTCGACGAACACCTGCCCGGAGGTGGGTGTGAGCAGGCCGTTGAGCATCCGGATCAGGGTGGACTTGCCCGAGCCGGACAGGCCCATGACCACGAAGGTCTCGCCTTCCTGGACCGAGAACGAGGCGTCGACGACCGCGGCCGTGGTCCCTTCGGGCAGGGCAGAGGTGTCAGCGCCCTCGTCGAGCCGGCGAACCTGCTCGGCGGGTTGCGGGCCGAAGATCTTGTAGAGCCGTTCCACGCGTACCGAAGTCACCGATCGCCTCCACCTGATGTGCGGATCCGGATAGATCGATTCCGGCGAAGATCGAACTGATTCGAGGAATTGTTCGAGCATCCGGATTGTGGTTCCCCGGCCCTGTCCGGGAATTCGTTTCCGCTCCCTTTCGGCGGTGATCGATCATACGAGCCGTTTCGCGGATGTCCACCCGTTCAGGTGAAGATCTGATTGCGATTGCCCGGGTCAGCATGGTCGATGTGGATCATCCTGGATCTTCCAGGACGCTTGTGAACTGGGAGATCACGATTTACGGAGTGTCTGCCTCCGCTTCCTCGGGTTCTGTTGTGCATCGATTCTTAGGCCGCCCGAGTCCGTTTGTCCACTACTCGAAGATGATCTCGCAACCGGATATTCGGGGTGAATCGGAATTTGATTTCCGGAGCGGTGCGGTCCGGGTGCGATTCCGGAAAAGGTCTCGACCATCTCAGGATGTGATACGGGCGATGGTCCACATGGCGGCACCGCCTCCGCGCGGACGTTTAAGGTCGGATGCATGCAACCCTGGTCATCGGTCACCGTCCCCAAGGTGGAAGGCACGCCTCGCCCACTCCAGCTGTTCGACACCTCCGCCGCTGAGGTCCGGCCCACCGAACCCGGGCCCGAAGCGCGGATGTACGTCTGCGGGATCACCCCGTACGACGCGACCCACCTCGGCCACGCCGCGACCTACCTGGCGTTCGACCTCATCCACCGGGTCTGGCTGGACAACGGTCACCAGGTCCACTACGTGCAGAACGTCACCGACATCGACGACCCGCTGCTGGAGCGGGCCGAGCGGGACAACGAGGACTGGGTGGTGCTCGCGATGCGCGAGACCGCGCTGTTCCGCGAGGACATGGAGGCGCTGCGGGTGCTGCCGCCCGCCGACTTCGTCGGCGCGGTCGAGTCCATCCCGGAGATCGTCGAGGCCGTCGGCAAGCTGCTGGCCTCCGGCGCCGCCTACCGCGCCGACGACGCCGAGTACCCCGACATCTACTTCCGGCACCAGGCCACCGGCCGGTTCGGCTCCGAGTCGAACTACGACGAGGCCACCATGAACACCTTCTTCGCCGAGCGCGGGGGAGACCCGGACCGCGCGGGCAAGGAGCACCCGCTCGACGCGCTGCTGTGGCGGATGGCGCGGCCGGGCGAGCCGTCCTGGGACTCCGAGCTCGGCGCCGGCCGTCCCGGCTGGCACCTGGAGTGCTCGGTGATCGCGCTGAACCGCCTGGGCCTGGGCTTCGACGTGCAGGGCGGCGGCTCGGACCTGATCTTCCCGCACCACGAGTTCAGCGCCGCGCACGCCGAGGCGCTCTCCGGCGAGTACCCGTTCGCGAAGCACTACGTGCACTCCGGGATGATCGGGCTCGACGGCGAGAAGATGTCCAAGTCGCGCGGCAACCTGGTGTTCGTCTCGCGGCTGCGCGGCGACCGGGTGGACCCGATGGCGATCCGGTTGGCGCTGCTCGACGGCCACTACCGGGAGGACCGGTCCTGGACCGCGGACGCGCTCACCGCCGGTGCCGCCCGGCTGTCGCGCTGGCGCGAGGCGGTGGCGCTGAGCTCCGGTCCGGCGGCGGCCGAGGCGATCGCGGGGCTGCGCGAGGCGCTGTCGAACGACCTGGACGCTCCGGGCGCGCTGCGCGCGATCGACGCCTGGGTGGAGTCGGCGCTGGTGTCCGGCGGTGACGACGCGTCCGCGCCGGGTGCGATCCGCGCGGCGGCCGACGCGCTGCTGGGCGTCGAGCTCTAACACCGCGACCACGACGAAGGGTGATCGGGAGTCCGCTCCCGGTCACCCTTCTCCTGTCCGCTCTCCTCCGGCGAGAACAGCGGGTGAGCAGCGACGGAACATCACGTTCTGCTTGATCAAAACGAGTTCCGCACTTCCTCGACACGCCCGAACGGGTTTGATTTGATCATCGCGTCATCACTGGGAGCGACGAAGTTCGTCTGAATTGGCGTCGCACAACCCTGTTGCCCGAACACGGGGACACTCGAAAGGTGGTCGGGGAGATATGCGGAAGGTCCTGATCGTCGGGGCCGGGCAGTCGGGGCTGCAGCTGGCCCTCACGCTCCAGGCCGAGCAGTACGACGTCACGCTGGTCTCGGCGCAGACGCCGGAGCAGATCCGCGGTGGTCGGGTCCTGTCGACGCAGTCGATGTACTACCAGGCGCTGGAGATCGAGAGACGGCACGGGCTCGGCCTGTGGGACGACACCGCACCGCACCTCACCGGTCTGCGCGTGTCGGTGGCGGGCCCCGACGGCGAGCGCGCCATCGACTGGACGGCGCCGCTGAAGGACTACGCGCTGTCGATCGACCAGCGCGTCAAGATGCCGGCCTGGATGGAGCTGTTCACCGAGCGCGGCGGCGCCCTCGTGCACCGGGCGTTCACGGTCGCCGAGCTCGACGACATGGCCGGGGACCACGACCTCGTGGTGGTCGCCGCGGGCAAGGGCGAGCTGGCGTCGCTGTTCGAGCGCGACCCGCAGCGCTCGCCCTACACCGAACCGCAGCGCGCCCTCTCGGCCGCCTACGTGCGCGGGGTCCCCGGCGACCGCGACGACTCCTCGGCGGCCCGATTCAACGCCCTGGCCGGACTCGGCGAGGTCATCAGCTATCCCGGCCTCACCCTCGACGGCGCCTGCGAGATCTTGCTGCTGGAAGGCGTTCCCGGCGGCCCGCTCGACGCCTTCGGCGACCGGCCCGAGCCGCAGCAGCAGTGGGATCGGATGCTCGGCCTGCTGCGCCGGCACTGCCCGTGGGAGCACGAGCGCTTCGCCGACGCCGAGCTCACCGACGACGGCGCGACCCTAGCCGGGGCGGTGACACCGCAGGTCAGCAAGCCGATCGGGCAGCTGCCCTCCGGTCGTCTCGTCCTGGGCCTGGGCGACAGCGTGGTGCTCAACGACCCGGTCACCGGGCAGGGCGCCAACGCCGCCTGCCACGCCGCCCAGATCTACCTGGACAGCATCGTCAAGCACGGCGAGCACGCGTTCGACTGGGACTGGATGCAGCGCACCTTCGACCGCTACTGGGACGTCGCCCAGCACATCACCTCGTGGGCCAACGCCGCCCTGCAGCCGCCGCCCCCGCACGTCCTCGACATCTTCGGCGCGGCCATGCAGCTCCCCGCGGTCGGCGAGCGCTTCGCCGACGGCTTCGCCAACCCCGACGACATGACCGCCTGGTTCCTCGACCCCGAAGCCTCGGAAGCCTTCATCGCCCGCTGCGCAGCGGCCTGACCCGGCTCCCCCGCACGTCGAAAACCCCGGTTCTCGTGCGACGAGAACCGGGGTTTTCGACACGGGGAGGGGTCAGCCCGGGCCGGGGCCGAGGGGGCCCTTGCCGCCGGGGCCCCGGCGGCGGAGGTAGCGCTCGAACTCGGCGGCGATGGCGTCGCCGCTGGCCTCGGTGAGGCGGACCTCGGCGTCGCCCCGCTCCTCGAGGGCGCGCACGTAGTTGCGGACGTCCTCGTCCTCCTCGGCCATCTCGCTGACCGTCTCCTCCCACTCCTCTGCCTGGTCGGGCAGGTTGCCGAGCGGGACCTCGACGTCGAGCGCCTCCTCGACGCGGTGCAGCAGCGCCAGCGTGGCCTTCGGCGACGGGGGCTGCGAGACGTAGTGCGGCACCGCCGCCCAGAACGAGATCGCCGGGATGCCCGCCTGCACGCACGCGTCCTGGAAGATCCCCACGATCCCCGTCGGTCCCTCGTAGCGGGTGCGCTCCAGACCGAAGGTCTCCGCCGAGCCCTCGTCGTAGGCCGTGCCGCTGACCGGGACCGGGCGGGTGTGCGGCGCGTCGGCCAGCAGGGCGCCCAGCGTGACCACCGTGCGCGCCCCGAGCTTCTCCAGCTGCTCGACCAGCTCAGCGGAGAACGCCCGCCACCGCATGTTCGGCTCGATGCCGTGGATGAGGACCACGTCGTGCTCGGCGCCGGGCGGCCGGCACACCGTCAGCCGCGTCGTCGGCCAGGTGACCTGCCGGGTGACGCCGTCGACCAGCTTGACCGTGGGGCGCGTGACCTGGAAGTCGTAGTACGGGTCCGGGTCGATCTCGCTGAGGGACTCGGCGTCCCAGATGAGCTGCAGGTGCTCGATCGCGGAGCTGGCTGCGTCCCCGGCGTCGTTCCATCCTTCGAACGCGCAAACCACGATCGGGTCCGTCAACCGCGTCAGGTCGGCGTTCGGTTCAGGCGTCTGTTCGCGATCGGTCACCGCGCAAGCCTATCGCTTGGTGGTGGTCTCGTCGCTTGCCTGACCGGAGGGTCGGTTTGACGGCTCGGATTCCTGGTCCGAGGCTGGGTTGACCAGTCTGTTCGGGGCAGGTGGCCGTGGATCAGAGCCCGTCGGAGGCGAGTGGCGCGACCGGTGTTTCGCCGCGGTCGCGATTGCGGCTGTCCATCGGCAGGCATCCCCGCGACCTGGGCAAACTCGGCCTCGTCGGCGGACTGCTCACGTTGAGCGCGCTGCTGGCGCTGGTCCCGGCCAACCCGGTCGAGGTCGCTGTTCACCAACAGCTGATCGCGCTCCCGCGCGCCGTCGACCCCGTCTGGGTGGTGCTCACCTGGATCGGGTCGTGGGCGGGCATCGTCGGCGTGGTCGTGGTGACCTCCTACTTCGGCTGGGTCCGGGTGGCGCTGCTGTGCGGCGGGTCCGGCGCGGTGACCTGGCTCGTCGCGGCGCTGATGCACCAGATGCTCGGCAGGCCCTTCCCGTCGGAGGCGGTCGCGGTGGTGACGGTGCTGGCCGTGGTGGCCACCCCGTACTTCGGGCGGGTCGCCCGCTACCTGGGCTGGGGCCTGGTGCTGCTGACCGGCATCGCCGTGGTGCACCTCGACCTGCACCTGCCGCTGGGCGCGGTCGGCGGCGCGCTTCTCGGCTGGGGCGTGGGCCTGCTGTGCCACCTGGTGTGGGGCGCTCCCGGCCGCCGGGTGTCGCAGCTGGTGGTCTTCGACGAGCTGGAGCGCGCCGGGCTCGCCCCGGTGTCCATCGCCGCCCTGCGGCACGGGCTGCTGCAACCCCGCGAACTGGCGGTGACCACCGTCGACGGGCCGCCGCTGCGGGTGAAGGTGGTGCGCAGGCTCAGCCGCCGGGCGGGCGGCTGGTACAAGCTCAAGCGGTTGCTGATGCTGCTCGACGTGCAGGACGAGCCGAGCCTGTCCACACCGCACCACGAGGTCGAGCACGAGGCCTACGCCGCCCTGCTCGCCTCCCGAGCGGGCGTGCGCACCCCGGAGGTGGTGCTGGCCTGCGACGTCCCCTACGCGCCCGCGCTGCTGGTGATGCGCGAGGTCGCCGGCAGGCGGCTGACCGAGCTCGACCCCGGCGAGATCGACGACGAGCTGCTGGCCGGCGTGTGGCAGCAGGTGGCGATGCTGGCCGAGGCCCGCATCGCCCACCACGACCTGCGGGCCAAGAACATCCTCGTCGACGAGCGCGGACGCCCCTGGCTGCTGTCGTTCACCTTCAGCCACCCCGGCGCCGACGAGGCCCGCTGCGCCCAGGACCTCGCCGAAGCGCTCGTGTCCATCGCCGCCCTGGTGGGCACCGAACGGGCCGTGACCAGCGCGATCGCCGCGCTGCCCGTCGAATCGCTGGCCGCCGCCCTGCGCGCCCTGGTGCCGCTGTCGCTGCCGCGCCGCATCCGGACCCAGGCCCAGCGCGGCCGCTACTTCCTGGCCGAGCTGCGCGAGACCCTCGCCGACCGGCTCGGCCTGCCCATCCCCGGCTTCCGCTCCCCGGTGCGCCCGAGCACCGTGCTGGGGCTGGTGCTCATCGGCGCCGCCGTCTACCTGCTCATCCCCGAGCTGTCCGACACGCGCGAGGTCGCCGACGCGCTGCGGCACGCCCACTGGGGCTGGCTGGTGGTGGCGGTGCTGACCGGCTTCGTCTCGGTGGTGCTGGCGTCGATCTCGATGCAGGGCTCCAGCCGCATCCCGCTGCCGTTCTGGCGCACCCTCCAGGTCCAGATCGCCGCCGCCTTCACCGGCCGCACCACCCCCGGTGGCGCCGGGTTCTTCGGCATCAACGTCGTCTACCTGGAACGGCTCGGGCTGCGCAGGCCCCTGGCCGTCGGGGCGACGCTGCTCAACCAGGCCGGGACCGGTGCCGTGGCGGTCGTGGTGGCGGTGATCGGCGTGTTCGCCGCGGGCCTGTCGGGGACCTTCACGCACCTGTCGCTGCCCAGCTGGCAGGTGCTCGTCGCCGCCGGAGCGCTGGTGCTGGTCGCGGTGCTGGTGCTGCTGGCCCCGCCGGTGCGGCGCAAGGTGATGCCCTCGCTGCGGGAGGTCGTCCGGGAGCTGCTGGACACCCTGCGGCACCCGGTCCGCGCGCTGCAGCTGTTCGGCGGGGCGCTGGGCTACCTGATCGTCTCCGGGCTCGGGCTGGCGGCGTCGCTGGAGGCGCTGCACCCGCACTTCTCCTGGACCGCGGTGACCGTCGTGTTCATCGTCGGCAACACCCTCGGTCACCTGGTGCCCTCGCCCGGCGGCCTCGGCGCCGTCGAAGCCGTCCTGCTGGCCGGTTTGGGCGCGATGGGCGTGCCGCCGACCGCCGCGATCGCGGCGGTGCTGCTCTCGCGGGTGCTCACCTACTGGCTGCCGGTGCTGCCCGGCATCCTCATGTTCCGCTACCTGCAACACCGGGATGTGATCTGAGAGTCCTTCGGTGGGAATCGGTACAGATGGTCGTGTGTACTGGTGGGCGGTCCTTTCCTCCTCTGTGAGTCCTTTCCACCTCTGTGAACGGAGTGTTCCGCGTGGCCCAGCCCGCAGCCGTGCTGTTCGACATGGACGGCACGCTCGTCGATTCCGAGAAGCTCTGGACCATCGCGCTCGACGACTACGCAGCGCACCGCGGCGGTCGCCTCTCGCAGGCGGTCCGCGAGGACATGGTCGGCTCCAACATGACCCGCAGCATGCGGCTGCTCCTGGTGGACCTGGGCCTGCCCGACGGCAACTCCGACATCGCCACCGCCGCCAGCTGGGTCGCGCGCCGGATGACCCAGCTGTTCGCCGACGGCCTGCCGTGGCGGCCGGGCGCGCAGGAGGCGCTGCGCAGCGCGAAGGAGCTCGGGCTGCGCACCGCGCTGGTGACCTCGACGATCCGGCCGCTCACCGACATGGCGCTGGACACCCTCGGGCACGACTCCTTCGACGTCACCGTGTGCGGTGACGAGGTCGACGGCAAGAACAAGCCCGACCCCGAGCCCTACCTCAAGGCCGCGCGCCTGCTCGGCGTCGACCCCGCCGACTGCGTGGCCGTCGAGGACTCGCCGACCGGGGTCGCCTCCGCCGAAGCCGCGGGCTGCGTCGTGCTGGCCGTGCCGTGCGAGGTCCCGCTGGAGGACGGTCCGCGCCGGACGCTGCGCGACTCGCTCGCCGACGTCGACTTCACCGAGCTCGCCGAGCTGTTCACCCCGGCGGCGTGAGCACCCCGATCCCGATCGTGCTGGCCGGGCACGGGCCGGTCGGTCGCGCCTACGCCGAGCTGGTCGCCGACCGCGGCCGCCGGCACGGCCTCGACCTGCGGCTGGTGGCCGTGCGGGGCCGCGACCGGCAGCGCGAGGCGGGGGAGTGGGAGTCGCTGAGCGACCTGCCGGAGCTGCTGGAGCGCACCGGCGCTGCGGTGTTCGCCCAGGCGGTTCCCTCCGACGGCGACGACCGGGCGGCCCGCGAGGCGCTGCAGGCCCTGGACGCGGGTGCGCACGTGGTCACCGCGACCAAGTCGCACCTGCTCGCGCGCTGGACGGAGCTGGCCGGGGCCGCCGAGCGCGCGGGCCGGTCGGTGCGGATCTCCGGCGCCACCGGTGCCGCGATGCCCGCCGGGGACCTGGCGC
Organism: Saccharopolyspora ipomoeae; assembly: GCF_029952525.1. Lineage (GTDB taxonomy): Bacteria > Actinomycetota > Actinomycetes > Mycobacteriales > Pseudonocardiaceae > Saccharopolyspora > Saccharopolyspora ipomoeae. The sequence goes on along the minus strand of NZ_JASAOF010000001.1, from coordinate 337,702 downwards.
GCTCGGTGCTGCGCGGCTTCGACGTCGACGAGGTCGCCGGCTGCGTCAACGGCACCGCCACCTTCGTCCTGGACCGCGTCGCCGACGGCGCGGACCTGGCGGAGGCCGTCGCCGAGGCGCAGCGGGCCGGTATCGCCGAGGCCGACCCGAGCCAGGACCTCTCCGGTGGTGACGCGGCCACGAAGCTCCGGCTGATCAGCGCCCTGCTGTGGGGCTGGGACCCGGCTCGGACCCGCGCCGAGACCGAACCCATCGCCCAGCTCCCCGACGTACCCGCAGGTCACCGGCTGCGCCAGGTCGCGCGCGCGAGGCGGGACGAGCCGGGCGTGGTGCGGGTGGTGCTGTCGGCCGAGCCCGAGGGTTCCCCGCTGGGCTCGCTGCGCGGTCCCGAGAAGGCGGTGCGCTACGACTGCGGCGAAGCCGGGCAGGTCACGGTCTCGGGAGGGCGCTCCAGCCCGCGCGGGGCCGCGCTTGCGATGATCAAGGACACGCTCGGCGCGGTCCTGGAGGCCACCACCGGCTTCCGCTGATCGGCCGTGATCGAGCCCGCAAACGGGCGGGTCCGATGTGAACCCGCCCAGGACGGATGCAAGGATCGAGGACTGTGAAGACCTTCGACGAGTTGTTCGCCGAGCTGCAGGAACGTGCCCGGACCCGCCCAGAGGGCTCCGGCACGGTGGCCGCGCTCGACGCCGGTGTGCACGCCCAGGGCAAGAAGGTCCTGGAGGAGGCCGGTGAGGTCTGGCTGGCCGCCGAGCACGAGTCCGACGAGGAACTCGCCGAGGAGATCTCGCAGCTGCTCTACCGGCTGCAGGTCATCATGCTGGGTCGTGGTCTGTCCCCCGAGGACGTCTACCGCTACCTGTAGATCATCTCCTGAGCGCGGGTGACCACATGTGGGTGTGCACGGACCGTCGGGCAAGCGGCGAAGCCGCTTCCTCTTCCCCACCCCCGCAACCTGCACCGCTCGTCAAGTTGAGTGCTGTCCAAGAAGGAGTTCCCATGCTGCGCGTCGCTGTGCCCAACAAGGGCACGCTTGCCGGTCCCGCTTCTGAGATGCTCGCCGAAGCCGGGTACCGGCAGCGCCATGAGCAGCGGGACCTGACCGTGATCGACAACGCCAACGAGGTCGAGTTCTTCTTCCTGCGGCCCAAGGACATCGCGATCTACGTCGGTTCCGGCGAGCTCGACCTGGGCCTGACCGGCCGCGACCTGGCGCTGGACTCCGGCGCCCCGGTCGACGAGCGGCTCGCGCTGGGCTTCGGCGGCTCGACCTTCCGCTACGCCGCGCCTTCCGGGGCGGGCGAGTGGAACGTGGCCGACCTGCAGGGCAAGCGGATCGCCACGTCCTACCCGCGACTGGTCTCCGACGACCTGGCGCGCTACGGCGTGACGGCCGAGGTCATCCGGCTCGACGGGGCGGTGGAGATCTCCATCCAGCTCGGTGTCGCCGACGCGATCGCCGACGTCGTCGGCTCCGGCCGGACGTTGCGCCAGCACGGGCTGGTGGCCTTCGGCGACTCGATCTGCAGGTCCGAGGCCGTGGTCATCGAGCGCCGCGACTCCGACCAGGAGCAGGCCAAGAGCCGGCTGATCGCGCGGCTGCAGGGCGTCGTGTTCGCCCAGCAGTACGTGATGCTGGACTACAACTGCCCGAAGGACCTGCTCGACGAGGCCACGAAGATGACCCCGGGCCTGGAGTCGCCGACGATGGCGCCGCTGGCCGACGAGCGCTGGGTCGCGGTGCGCGCGATGGTCTCCCGCAAGGACGCCCCGGCGATCATGGACCGCCTCGCGGCCGTCGGGGCCAAGGCCATCCTGTCCTCGGACATCCGCGCCTGCCGCCTCTAGAGGTGACAGTTTTAGCCATAACTGTCCGGGCAAAACGGAAGTTGATCATGGGTGATTATGGCTAAAACTGTCCGCTGCTGCTCCATTCGGGCGTAACCGCCGCTCCGTTCGTGTTCACCTCGCCCTCCGCGGAGGAGGCTGGGGCGAGGTGAACACGAGCAGGACCGGTGCCCGTCGAGATGTCGTACCGGGCGGGTAGTTTCGACGGCGACGATCTTGGACGACGCCGATGGGGGTGGCAGCAATGGCAGTTGTGGTTCCGGGGAAGACGCCGCCGCAGTGGCAGCTCTACGCAGGCATGCCCTGCTGGATCGAGCTGATCACCACGAACCTCGACAAGGCCCGCGAGTTCTACGCGAACCTCTTCGACTGGGAGTACGAGACCCACTCCGACCCGATCTCCGGGGAGCACGTCATCGCGCTCCGCGAGGGATTCCCGGTGGCCAGCCTCCGCGCCGCCTCCGGTGACCAGTCCCAGTGGCGGCTCTACCTCGCCACCGACGACTGCGCCGCCAAGGTCGCCGAGGCCGAGGAGCACGGCGCGGTGCAGACCGTGCCGATCAACTCGGTGCCGAAGATCGGCCGCAAAGCGGTGCTCGACGGCCCCTCCGACGCCGAGTTCGGGCTGCTGGAACCGGAGGAGTCCTGGCAGTTCGACGTCGGGCTGCCCGGCACCCTGATGTGGGCCGAGCTGGTCACCATCAAGGCCCAGACCGCCGACCACTTCTTCCAGGAGCTCTTCGGGTACGAGCACGAGCAGTTCGGCACCGAGCACCGCTCGGACTACTCGGTCTGGTACCTCGGCGACGAGTCGGTCCTGGCGCGGGTCAGCATGATCCGCGACTTCATCACCGAATCCACCCACCCGCACTGGCTCCTCTACCTCGGCGTCGACGCCGAGATCGGTACCGACGAGCTGGTGCGGACCGCCATCGCCCACGGCGGCCGGGTCCGGGTCGACCCCTACGACTCCAGCATCGGCCGCATGGCGGTGCTGCGAGACCCGACGGGAGCCCGCTTCGCCGTCATCGACCAGACGCAAGCCGGCGAGTACGGCACGGCCGCGAACTACGACCCGTACGAGGATTAAGGACCCTGTGGCCTAGTTGCTCAGCGGTGCGGGTAGCGGAACCTGACACGCCTTCTGGCTCCGGGAGCCAATTCACGGCGCTACGGCCGTCCTCCCCGGAAGACGTGTCAGAACCCGCGGCGGTGCCGGCTGCTTCGGCGGGACGAGGAGAAAGCGCCTGCGGCGCCTGGCACGTCGTCCGCGACGTGCCAGGTCAGTCCGTTCGGTCCAGAATGGACTCCTCGTTGGTGGCCGGGTCCTCGGGCCAGCCCGGGTAGGGCGGGGGAGTGCCGCCGAAGGACGGGCACAGGGCCTTGTGATCGCAGTAGTCGCAGAGCTTGCTCGGATTCGGCCGGAAATCCCCGGTTTTCCCGGCCTTGAGGATCGCCTGCCAGATCGCCTCCAGCGTTCGCTCGAAGCGGCGCAGCTCGTCCTCGTCGGGCGCGTAGGCGAGCTTCTGCTTGTTCGCCAAGTACATCAGCAGCAGCTGGCGCGGGATCTCGCCCCGCAACCGCCACAGCACCAAGGCGTAGAACTTCATCTGGAACATCGCCTTGGCCTCGCCGATCTCGCCGGGAGCCCTGCCGGTCTTGTAGTCCACCAAGCGGATCTCGCCGGTCGGCGCCACGTCCACCCGGTCGATGAACCCGCGCAGCAGCACACCCGACGGCAGCTCGGTCTCCACCCGCAGCTCGCACGCCTCCGGCTGCAGCCGCTGCGGATCCTCCATCTCGAAGTAGGCGTCGAGCAGGCCGCTCGCCGACGACAGCCACTTCTCCAGCTCCGGATCCTCCGGGCCCTCGAAGAGCTCGCCCAGCTCCGGCTGCTCGGCGAGCAGCTCCTCCCACGCCGGGTTCAGCATCTCCCCGGCCCGGTCCCGGTCGCGCTGCTCGGTCGGCAGCGCGTAGAGCCGCTCCAGCACCGAGTGCACGACGGTGCCCCGGATCTGGGCGCGCGTGGCCTTCTCCGGGATGCGGTCGACCGCGCGGAAGCGGTACAGCAGCGGGCACTGCTTGAAATCCCCGGCCCGCGACGGCGACAGCGCCGGACGCCGGCGGGTCGTCTCGTCCTGCTGGGCCGGCTGCTGCGCGATCTCCGTCATGGTCCTCGACCCTAACGAAGCCCACCGACAGCGATCACCCCACGTCAGGTGGCGGGCGCGTGAACCCCGCCGCATCACAGCCCCCTCACCCGCGACGGACTACCCTTCGGCCATGCCGCCGACCGCGTCCACACCCGCCCGGCCCAAGCTCAACGACGGCGGGCTGCTGCTGTGCCGGGTGGCCGGGGTGCCGGTGCTGCTGTCCACCTCGTGGTGGCTCGGCGCCGCGCTCATCGTGCTGCTCTACACGCCGCTGGTCGGCCGCATCCTGCCCGGGGCCGGGGTGTGGGAGTCCGCCGTGCTCGCAGCCGTGTTCACCGTGCTGCTGGCGGCATCGGTGCTGCTGCACGAGCTCGGGCACTGCATCGTCGCGCTGCGGATGGGGATGCCGGTGCGGCGGGTGCGGTTGTTCCTGCTCGGCGGCCTGTCCGAGATCTCCCGCACGCCGCCCAAACCCGCGCAGGAAGGTCTCATCGCCGCCGCCGGGCCCGCGGTGTCGCTGGTGCTGGCGGGCGCGACCGGACTGGCCTGGTACGCGATGACCCCCGGCGGTGCGGTCTGGCTGCTGGTCGCCCAGACCTGCGTGGCCAACCTCGCCGTCGGCGTGTTCAACCTGCTGCCGGGCCTGCCGCTGGACGGCGGCCGGATGCTGCGCGCGCTGCTGTGGCGGATCACCGGGCGCCGCGTCGCCGGCACCACGGCCGGAGTCGTCGGAGCGGGCGCGGTCGCCGTCGCCCTGATGGTCTACGCGCTGGTCGGGTTGTTCAGCGGCGCCGACGACCAGTGGCTGCGGCTGGGCGTGTGCGTGCTGATGACCTGGTTCGTCGTCGCCGGTGCCGGCGCCGAGCACCAGGCCGAGCAGCGCCGCGGCTGGCCCAGCGGGCTGGAGCTGTCCGACCTGGTGCGCCCGGTGCTGCAGCTGCCGGCCGAGAGCCCGGTCGGCGACGCCCTGCTGGCCGCCGCCGGGCGCGGTGTCGTGCTGGTGCGGGCCGACGGCATCGCGGTCGGCCTGCTCGATCAGACCGCCGCCGAGCGCCTGGCCACCCACGCGCCGCACGAGCCCGCCGAACGCGCCGCCGAGCCCGTCGACCCGGACACGATCCTGCTCGACAGCGAGCCGCCGGACGAGGTGCTCGAACGCGTCCAGACAGTCCTGGCCTGGCAGTTCCTGGTGATCGACGAGGAGGGGCGGCCCAGCGGGGTGCTCCGCCGCGAGGACCTGCGCTCGGCGCTGCGGTCCCACCGGAGCTGAACCGCTCCCGCCGGGGGTGCAGCCCCCGCCATCTGCGACGATGGTCCGCCGTGCGGCGAGCACGGCAGGCGAGCGCGGAGAAGGTAGGCAGCAGTTGAGCAGCACCGTCAGCGGTGAGTTCCAGCCCGGCGACCGGGTCCAGTTGACCGACCCCAAGGGGCGCAAGTACACGGTCGTGCTGGAAAAGGGAGGCGAGTACCACACCCACCGCGGCGCGCTCGCGCACGACGACCTGATCGGGCAGCCCGAGGGCTCGGTGGTGACCTCCGCGGGCGGCACCTCGTTCCTGGCGCTGCGCCCGCTGCTGGCCGACTACGTGCTGTCGATGCCGCGCGGCGCCCAGGTCATCTATCCCAAGGACGCCGCGCAGATCCTCATGTGGGGCGACATCCGGCCGGGCGCGAAGGTCCTGGAGGCCGGTGCCGGGTCCGGCGCGCTGAGCTGCTCGCTGCTGCGCGCGGTCGGCCCGGAGGGCAGCGTCACCTCCTACGAGGTGCGCGAGGACCACCACGAGCACGCCGAGCGCAACGTCAAGCGCTTCTTCGGCGAGATCCCGGAGAACTGGGACCTGCGGCTGGGCGACCTGCTGGAGTACGACGGCGAGCCGGTCGACCGCATCGTGCTCGACATGCTGGCCCCGTGGGACGTCCTGGAGCTGGTCAAGGAGAAGCTCAACCCCGGCGGCGTCCTCATCGTCTACGTCGCCACCACCACCCAGCTCTCCCGGGTCACGGAAGCGATCCGCGAGCAGCAGAACTGGACCGAACCCCAGGCCTGGGAAACCCTCCTCCGCCCTTGGCACGTCGTGGGCATGGCCGTCCGCCCGGAACACCGCATGGTCGCCCACACGGCCTTCCTCCTCACCACCCGCCGCCTCGCCGACGGAGTAACCCCACCCCGAGTCCAACGCCGCCCCAGCAAGGGCTGACCCCCGAACGGCTGCCCCCCGGTCGAGAACCCCGGTTTTCGCGCGACGAAAACCGCGGTTTTCACGCGACGAATGCAGCGGTTTTCGACCGGTCGAAAACCGCTGCATTCGACCCGGGGACGGGAAACGGCCCGCGCCGGGGGTTCCGGGGCGGGCCGTTTTGGCTGGTCAGGGTGTTAGCAGAGCTTCCACTCGCCGTTCTCGACGACCAGGTCGTTGGTCTCGTTGATCGGCACGTCCTGGTCCATGCGCTGGCCCATGACCTCGATGTGCAGCGACATGGTGCCGTTGAAGTGCGCGGTGGCGGTGTTGTCGCCGTTGTCCACGACATCGCCCAGCATGAACTTGATCTCCATGCTGTCGACCATCCGCTGGATCTCGGACGGCGGGATGCCCATGTCCTCGAGCTGGTCGAACTGGGACCCCTTGCCTTCCATCGTGTCGACCATGTCCTGCACCTCGGTGCTCGCCTTGTCGCAGGTCAGGCCTTGAATCCCGGCGAAGTCCTTGTTGTTCATCATGTCCACGGCCTGCTGGGCGACCGGGCGCGGGTCGCCGGGGCCGCCGGTGAGGACGATGACCAGCGTGATGACGACGCCGACGATGACGACGAGGCCGCCGACTCCGCCGAGGATCCAGGGGAGCGGTGACTTCTTCTTCGGCGGCGGGCCGTAGCCGCCGTACGGGTTCGGGTACGGCTGCTGCGGCGGGTAGCCGGGTTGCTGCGGGTACTGCTGGCCGCCGCTGGGCGGGAACTGGCCGCCCGGTTGCTGCGGGTACTGCTGACCGCCGCTCGGCGGGAACTGGCCGCCGGGTTGTTGGCCGCCGGGCTGCTGCCCCCATCCGCCCTGGCCGGGCGGCTGCTGCGGTGGGTACGTCACTGGAGATCCCCCTGGATTGTTTTCTGTTGTGCCCCTGATGCGGCCTCGGTTACTGGCCGAGGTCGCAGATCTTCCACTCGCCGTTCTCGACGACGAGGCCCATCGTCTGGTCCACCGGTTGTGACGCGCCGTCGGCTTCGTAGGTTCCGGTGAGCTTCGCCGAGGCCTTGTCGCCGTTGGCGGTGACCTCGCCGAGCCTGACGTCGAACTTCCACTGGCTGAGCTGGCTCATCGCCGTCTCCAGCTGGGCCTTGTTGGTCTCGCAGAACAGCGCGCCGACGGTGCCGAAGTCGCCCGCGTTGACCTTCGCCACGACCTCCTGGGCGACCGGGCGCGGCTCACCGGGGCCGCTGCCGAGCCAGAAGTACACGCCGACACCGGCTCCGGCCAGCACCACCACGGCCGCGACGATCGACAGGATCAGCGGCAGCCGCGACTTCTGCTCGGCCGGCGGCTCGACGTCGCCGAAGCCCCCGGGCTCCCGCAACCACGAACCGGGCCCGTTCTCGCTGCCCCACTGCGGGGGCAGCGGCTGGCCGGGCTGCATCGGCATCGGCATCGGCTGACCGGGGTGCATCTGCGCGGGCTGTCCCTGAGCGGGCTGCTCCGGGCCCCATCCGGTGTGCTGGTTGCCGTACCAGTTCGGCTGCTGCTGCGGTGCCGGCTGCTGCGGTGCCGACTGCTGGGGTCCTGCGGGCTGCTGGGGGAATCCGTTCCCCGCGGGTTGCTCTCCCCACCCGCCCTGACCAGGCTGCTGCGGCGGATAGGTCATGACTCCTCCCAGGAGTGCTCTTGCGGCTGTCGACGCCGGGTTGTGCTCGGGCGGCGGTAAGTAGATCAGAGTCGCGGGCCCCGCGAGTGCGGAGTAACCGGATTACAACCTCCGTCGATTCCTCCCGGTGAGGGCCGGAATGTCCGGGACCGACGAGTTGTTCCAAATGATGGGAGAAGTGACGCGGCTCCGAGCGAAAATGCCACCCGGATGCCGGAGTCGTTAGCCCGGATGATCGCAGAGCGCGCACGACCGCTGTGGCGCAGCGGAAAAACCCGTGGTCACGGGGAATCTCCCGGGGTCTTGCGCTGTTGTCCGGGAGTATCGAACGGACCATGATCGACAACTCACGGTATCCGGCTCGACCAGCCAGGACATGACGCGCGGGGAACGAAGTTCTTTAGACCGTGTGTATTCCGCGATTTCTGTGGCACGCTGGGCGATCCGGCGGGACCTCACGACGCCGCCGTCGTCGGTGATCGCCGGTACCGTGGTGGTACGAGCACGGGAGGAGGGTGCCGATATGCAGCACGACCGTCCCGGCAGCCGGCCTGAGGAGGGCGACGGCGAGCAGGGTGCGGGCTCCGCGGAGCTCCGCAGCCAGATCCGTCTTCTCGAAGACGAGGTCGCACTGCTGCGCCGCAGGCTCAACGAGTCGCCTCAACAGGTGCGTCTGCTGGAAAAGCGGCTGGCCGAGGCATCCGAGAGAGTGAGCCAGCTCACCGAACGGAACGCCAAACTCACCGAGACCCTGAAGGAAGCGCGGGGCCAGCTGACGGCGCTGCGCGAGGAGGTCGACCGTCTCGCCCAGCCCCCGAGCGGGTACGGCGTGTTCCTGCACGCCTACGAGGACAGCACGGTCGACGTATTCACCTCCGGTCGCAAGATGCGGGTGGCGGTGTCGCCGAACGTCGAGACCGGGGACCTGAGGCTGGGCCAATCGGTGCGCCTCAACGAGGCCCTCACCGTGGTCGAGGCGGGTGCGTTCGAACAGACCGGTGAGGTGTGCACCTTCCGGGAGATCCTGTCCTACGCCGATGGCGAGAGCCCGCGGGCCCTGGTCATGGGGCACACGGACGAGGAACGCGTCGTGTGGCTGACCGAGCCGCTGGCCGATTCCGGGCTGAAGGCCGGCGACTCCCTGCTGGTCGACAGCAAGGCCGGCTACGCCTACGACACCGTGCCCAAGGCCGAGGTCGAGGACCTCACCCTCGAAGAGGTGCCGGACGTCGGCTACCGCGACATCGGTGGCCTCGCCGGGCAGATCGAGCAGATCCGCGACGCCGTGGAGCTGCCGTTCCTGCACTCCGACCTCTACGTGCAGTACCAGTTGCGCCCGCCCAAGGGCGTCCTGCTCTACGGGCCACCCGGCTGCGGGAAGACGCTCATCGCCAAGGCGGTGGCGAACTCCCTGGCCAAGAAGGTGGCCGCGGCGCGGGGTGACGACGATGGTCAGGCCAAGTCCTACTTCCTGAACATCAAGGGTCCCGAGCTGCTCAACAAGTTCGTCGGCGAGACCGAACGCCACATCCGGATGATCTTCCAGCGCGCTCGGGAGAAGGCCTCCGAGGGCACGCCGGTGATCGTGTTCTTCGACGAGATGGACTCGATCTTCCGGACCCGCGGCAGCGGTGTGTCCTCCGACGTGGAGACCACCATCGTCCCGCAGCTGCTGAGCGAGATCGACGGTGTGGAGGGCCTGGAGAACGTCATCGTCATCGGTGCCTCCAACCGCGAGGACATGATCGACCCGGCGATCCTGCGGCCCGGTCGGCTGGACGTGAAGATCAAGATCGAGCGTCCGGACGCCGAATCGGCCAAGGACATCTTCTCCAAGTACCTCACCGAGGAACTCCCGATCCACGAGGAGGACCTCAAGGAGTTCGGCGGGGACAACGCCGCGTGCCTGGACGCGATGATCCAGGCCACGGTGGAGCGGATGTACGCCGAGACCGACGAGAACCGGTTCCTGGAGGTCACCTACGCCAACGGGGACAAGGAGGTCCTGTACTTCAAGGACTTCAACTCCGGCGCGATGATCCAGAACATCGTGGACAGGGCCAAGAAGGCGGCGATCAAGTCGGTGCTGGAGACCAACCAGCCCGGTCTGCGGGTCCAGCACCTGCAGGACGCGATCATCGACGAGTTCGCCGAGAACGAGGACCTGCCCAACACCACCAACCCGGACGACTGGGCCCGCATCTCCGGCAAGAAGGGCGAGCGGATCGTCTACATCCGCACCCTGGTCAGCGGGAAGAACCAGGAATCCGGCCGGGCGATCGACACGGCCACCAACACGGGCCAGTACCTGTAGGTCGACGAGTCGAGAACCGGGGCCGCCATCCCTCCTTCCGGGATGGCGGCCCCGAGCTCGTGCGGGCCCAAGCCCGACGGGATAGTTTTCAGGGCATGATCCCCGCGCAGAACCCCGTGCAGCGACTGGGACTCGGGCTCGCCGCGCTGGGCAGACCGGCCTACATCAACGTCGGCCGCACCGAAGCCCTGCCGCAGCAGCGCACCGCCCAGGCGATGAAGGAGCGCACTCGCGCCGTCCTGGACGCCGCCTACGCCCGCGGCATCCGCTGGGTCGACACCGCCCGCTCCTACGGCAGCGCCGAGCAGTTCCTGGCCGACTGGCTGGGGGAGCGCGGCCACGCCGACGTCACGGTCTCCAGCAAGTGGGGCTACGCCTACGTCGCGCAGTGGCGCATCGAGACCGAGGTGCACGAGGTCAAGGAGCACTCGCTGGAGCGGCTGCGCAGCCAGTGGGCCGAGACCCGCACGCTGCTCGGCGACCGCATCGACCTCTACCAGGTGCACTCGCTGACCGGTTCCAGCCCGCTGTTCGAGGACCTGGAGCTGCAGCACGAGCTGGCCCGCATCCGCGACGCCGGTGTGCGGCTCGGATTCTCCACCAGCGGCGCCGCGCAGGCCGAGAGCGTCGAGCGGGCCTGGGAGCTGGAGATCGGCGGCAGCCAGCTGTTCAGCGCCGTGCAGTCGACCTGGAACACCACCGAGCCGTCCGTCGGGCGCGTCCTCAACGAGGTGCACACCGGCGGCTGGCGGGTGCTGCTGAAGGAGACGATGGCCAACGGCAGGCTCGCGCTGGACCCGCCGGAGGAGTTCGCCGCCATCGCCCGCGGCCACGGCGTGGGGCCGGACGCCATCGCCATCGCCCACGCGCTTGCCCAGCCGTGGGCGGACGTGGTCCTGCTCGGCCCGGCCAGCGTCGAGCAGCTGGAGACCAACCTGGACGCCCTGAACGTCGAACTCACCGACCAGGAGCTCGGCACCCTCGCGTCCCTGGCGCGCGACGCCGCGACCTACTGGGGCGAACGCTCCGAAATGCCCTGGCACTGACCGTGGTGAGGGTGGGGGAAGTTTTCATGAAAACTTCCCCCACCACTCGAGACGTGACGGAAGACCCGGTGGTGGGATGACCTGGTCCTTCACGTTGGGGGATTGGGAAGTTTTCATGAAAACTGTCCCGACCCGCGTTTGGAAGGACGGGACAGTTTTCATGAAAACTTCCCCCACGAACGGGAGGTCTCAGCCGAGGTCCCGCAGCCAGCGGAGGGCGAACGCGCGGCCGTCGGGGACGACGGGCCAGTTCGGGTCGTCGAGGCGTTCGCGGAGCTCGGCGAGGGGCATCCACCAGCCCTCGGCGACCTCCTCCGGCTGGTGGACCACGGGCCCGTCCCAGCGGGCCTGGAAGACGAAACCGTGGTAGCGGACGGTGCCCTGCTCGAACACCTCGCGGAACAGGAACTCCGGTTCGGCGTCCACGCCCAGCTCCTCGGCGAGCTCGCGGCGGGCCCCGTCGAACGGGTCCTCGCCGGCGGCCACCACGCCGCCCGCCGTGCAGTCGTGCAGACCGGGGTAGACGTCCTTGGTGTCGGTGCGGCGGTGCACGTAGACCCGCTCGCCGTCGCCGGAGCGCAGCAGCACGGCCGTCGCCGCGTGCCACAGGCCCCCCTCGCGCATCTCGCGCCTCGTCACCGCACCCACGACACGCCCGACCGCGTCGTACAGCGCGACCTGCTCCTCGCCCGAGTTCACGTCAGCGATGGTGTCATCCCGCCGAGGCGGGGTTCGCCCTCGGCGGACGCCGCCGTTTTCTTGAGAAATCGGTCCCACCCCGTACTCTGCGAGGTATGCGGCGGATCATGGGAACCGAGGTGGAGTACGGCATCGTCGTACCGGGCGACTCCAGCGCCAACCCGGTGCTGACCTCCACCCACATCGTGCTGGCTTACGCGGCGGCGGCCGAGATCCCGCGGGCCAGACGCGCCCGCTGGGACTACGAGGTCGAGTCGCCCCTGCGCGATGCGCGCGGCTTCGACCTGAGCTCGGCGGCGCAGCAGCCCACCGGCTCGGACGGCGACGACCTCGGGGCGGCCAACGTCATCCTCACCAACGGCGCCCGGCTCTACGTCGACCACGCCCACCCCGAGTACTCCGCGCCCGAGGTGACCAACCCGCGCGACGCGGTCATCTGGGACAAGGCGGGCGAGCGCGTCATGGAGGAGGCGGCGATGCGCGCCGCCAGCGTGCCCGGCACCGCCCCGATCCAGCTGTACAAGAACAACGTCGACGGCAAGGGCGCCAGCTACGGCACCCACGAGAACTACCTGATGGCCCGCAACACCCCGTTCACCTCGGTGATCGGCGGTCTGACGCCGTTCTTCGCCTCCCGGCAGGTGATGTGCGGGTCCGGCCGGGTCGGGCTCGGCCAGGCCGGGGAGAAGGCCGGTTTCCAGCTGTCCCAGCGCTCGGACTACATCGAGGTCGAGGTCGGTCTGGAGACCACGCTCAAGCGCGGCATCATCAACACCCGCGACGAACCGCACGCCGACGCCGACAAGTACCGGCGGCTGCACGTCATCATCGGCGACGCCAACCTCGCGGAGACCTCCACCTACCTCAAGGTCGGCACCACCGCCCTGGTGCTCGACATGATCGAGCACGGGTTGCGCTTCGACGACCTCAAGCTGGCCGACCCGGTGCAGGCGGTGCACCTGATCAGCCACGACCCGAGCCTCAAGCAGTCCGTGGAGCTCGCCGACGGCCGCCGGTTCACCGGTCTGGACCTGCAGCGCGCCTACCACGAGCGGGCCGCGGAGTTCCTCGACGTCAACGGCGCCGAGCGGGCCTCCCGGGACGTGCTCAACACCTGGGGCGAGGTGCTCGACATGCTCGCCACCGACCCGATGTCCTGCTCCGACCGGCTGGACTGGCCGGCCAAGCTGCGGCTGATGGAGAGCTACCGCAGCCGCGACGGCCTCGGCTGGGCCTCGCCGCGGCTGCACATGATCGACCTGCAGTACTCCGACGTGCGCCTGGACAAAGGACTCTACAACCGGCTGGTCACCCGTGGTTCGATGAAGCGCCTGGTCAGCGAGGAGGAGGTCCAGGAGGCGGTGTCCGCGCCACCGGAGGACACCCGCGCCTACTTCCGGGGTCGCTGCCTGGAGCGCTACCCGGCGGAGGTCGCGGCCGCGTCCTGGGACTCGGTCATCTTCGACCTCGGCCGGGAATCGCTGGTGCGCATCCCGACGTTGGAACCGCTGCGGGGCACCAAGGCCCACGTCGGCGCCCTGCTGGAGGCCAGCAACAGCGCCGAGGAGCTGGTCGACTCGCTGACGAAGGGGTGACGCGCCGCCGGCGACGAGCACGTTTCGCGCACGTCAGGTAGCGGGAAAGATCGTCAAAGACGCCCGGCTGGGCGTGGGCGAACGAGTGGTCGGATAGGTAGTGTTCACAGCAGGACGTCCCCGATTCCGGGGGTGTTCGGGACTTCAACCCACCGGGAGGCGAGATGTCTCAGGAGAAGGCTCAGCGGACGGGCGGCGGCGACGACGGCGAGGAAGAGAACGGACCGGAGGCCGCCGGTCAGGAACGTCGCGAAAAGCTCGGCGAGGACGTCGACGCCATCCTGGACGAGATCGACGACGTCCTGGAGGAGAACGCCGAGGACTTCGTGCGCGCCTACGTGCAGAAGGGCGGCGAGTAAGCCCGCTGCCGCCGGTGCGCCCGCGCGGTGATCGAAGCGAGAACCGGTCACCGGGCCGGAGAAACACCGGCCCGGTGCCCTTCGCTGCGCATTCGATCATGACTAGAGTGCATCCTGTCGCAGGAGTCCTGTGAGAACGGAGACGATGTCGCTGATGGACCAGAGCTCGGCCCAGTTCCCCGGGCAGGCGCTTCCCGCCGCCTACCTGACCCCCGGATCCTCGTCGTTCACCGACTTCCTCAGCGCCACCGCGCCGGAACTGCTGCCGGGCGGGCGCAAGGCGCCCGAAGGCGCTGTTCAGGCGCCGCACGGCACCACGATCGTCGCGGTGACCTTCCGCGGCGGCGTGCTGCTGGCCGGTGACCGGCGGGCGACGATGGGCAACGTCATCGCCCAGCGGGACATGGAGAAGCTGTTCATCACCGACTCCTACTCGGCGGTGGGCATCGCCGGGACGGCCGGTGTCGCGCAGGAGCTCGTCAAGCTCTACGCCGTCGAGCTGGAGCACTACGAGAAGCTCGAAGGCATCTCGCTGTCCCTGGACGGCAAGTCGAACAAGCTGGCCACGATGCTGCGGGGCAACCTGTCCGCGGCCATGCAGGGCCTGGCGGTCGTGCCGCTGTTCGCCGGCTACGACACCGACGCCGAGGACCCGGACCGCGCGGGTCGGATCGTGTCCTACGACGTGGTCGGCGGCCGCTACGACGAGGCGGGCGGCTACCACGCGGTCGGCTCGGGCTCGCAGTTCGCCAAGTCGGCGCTGAAGAAGCGCTTCGACCCGGACGCCGACCTCGACACCGCTGCGCGCACCGCGGTGGAGGCGCTCTACGACGCGGCCGACGACGACAGCGCGACCGGCGGCCCGGACGTGTCCCGGCGGATCTACCCGTCGGTCATCTCCATCACCGGCGCCGAGGGCTCGGTGCGGCTGACCGAGGAGCGGACCGCCGAGATCGCCACCGCCGTGGTCAACGGACGCCTGGAGAACCCGGGCGGCTGACCAGCGCCGTTCCCACGATCCCGCCTGCCACAGCGAGCAGATTCAGGAGTGCAGAAGCCGTGACGATGCCGTTCTACACCTCCCCCGAGCAGTTGATGCGGGAGCGTTCCGAGCTCGCCCGCAAGGGCATCGCCCGGGGCCGCAGCGTGGTGGTGCTCAAGTACGCCGGTGGGGTGCTGTTCGTCGCCGAGAACCCGTCTCCGACGTTGCACAAGGTCTCCGAGATCTACGACCGCATCGGCTTCGCCGCGGTGGGCCGCTACAGCGAGTTCGAGGCGCTGCGGGTCGCCGGTGTGCGCATCGCCGACGTGCGCGGGTACTCCTACGACCGCCGCGACGTGACCGGCCGCTCGCTGGCCAACACCTACGCCCAGCACCTGGGGGCGATCTTCACCGAGCAGATCAAGCCGTTCGAGGTGGAGATCTGCGTGGCGGAGGTCGGGGCGACCGCCGAGTCCGACCAGCTGTACCGGCTCACCTACGACGGATCCATCGTGGACGAACCGCAGTACGTCGTGATGGGCGGCCAGGCCGACACCATCACCAGCGCGTTGAAGGATTCCTTCAGCGACGGGCTGGAATTGGGCGACGCGGTGCGGGTCGCTGTCAAGGGACTTTCGTCCAGTGGGGACTCCGGGCGCGAGCTCGGCACCAAGGCCCTGGAGGTCGCGGTGCTCGATCGTTCCCGTCCTAACCGGACGTTCCGCCGGATCCAGGGCGCGGCGCTGACGGCGCTGCTGCCCGAGTCGACTTCGGACTCCTCGGCCGAGGAGCCCTCCGGCGAGGGCGGCTCGTCCGGAAAGTGAGCGTGCGCCGACCGCTCCCGCACCCCGCCGGGTGCGGGAGCGGTGTCGTTTCCGGGGGTTCCACATCCCGGGAAGTCGTACGGCTGTACGGCGTTCGGGCTGCTCCGTGCGGGTGCGTGCGCGTCGGGGCGGGTGACGGCCTGCTACCGAAAATCGGTGAAGTCGATTCGACAGTTGCCCGAACGGCGGACCGCCGCGAGGGCGGTTTTGCGCCTAGTGTGGAGACATGCAGCGGCGGATCTTCGGCATCGAAACCGAGTTCGGGGTCACCTGCACGTTCCACGGGCAGCGCAGACTGTCCCCGGACGAGGTGGCCAGGTACCTGTTCCGACGGGTCGTGTCGTGGGGAAGGTCGTCGAACGTCTTCCTGCGCAACGGGGCTCGTCTCTACCTCGACGTGGGTTCCCACCCCGAGTACGCCACGGCCGAGTGCGACGACCTCACCCAGCTGGTCACGCACGACAAGGCGGGTGAGCGGATCTTGGAGGACCTGCTCACGGATGCCGAGCGCCGGCTCTCCGACGAGGGCATCGGCGGGGACATCTTCCTGTTCAAGAACAACACCGATTCGGCGGGCAACTCCTACGGCTGCCACGAGAACTACCTGGTCGGACGCTCCGGCGAGTTCTCCCGCATCGCCGACGTGCTGCTGCCGTTCCTGGTCACGCGCCAGCTCATCTGCGGCGCGGGCAAGGTCCTGCAGACCCCGCGCGGTGCCGTGTACTGCCTCTCGCAGCGGGCCGAGCACATCTGGGAGGGCGTCTCCAGCGCCACCACCCGGTCCCGGCCGATCATCAACACCCGCGACGAGCCGCACGCCGACGCCGAGCGCTACCGGCGGCTGCACGTGATCGTCGGCGACTCCAACATGTCGGAGGTGACGACCCTGCTCAAGGTGGGGGCGGCGAACCTCGTGCTGGAGATGATCGAGCAGGGCGTGCAGTTCCGGGACTTCAGCCTGGACAACCCCATCCGCGCCATCCGCGAGATCAGCCACGACCTCACCGGTCGCCGCACGGTCCGGCTGGCAGGCGGGCGGGAGGCCTCCGCGCTGGACATCCAGCGGGAGTACCACAGCCGCGCCGTCGACCACGTCGCCCGCCGCGGCTCGGACCCGATGTCGGAGCGGATCCTGGACCTGTGGGGCCGTGCGCTGGACGCCATCGAGCACGAGGACTACTCGCTGATCGACCGGGAGGTCGACTGGGCGATCAAGCTCCGGCTGCTCGAGCGCTACCGCAGCAAGCACGGGCTGGAGCTGTCCAGCCCGCGCATCGCGCAGCTCGACCTCGCCTACCACGACATCCGGCGGGGCAGGGGCCTGTTCGACATGCTGCAGCGCAAGGACCTCGTCGACCGCGCCACCGAGGACGGCGAGATCGAGGCGGCGAAGGACACCCCGCCGCAGAGCACCCGGGCGAAGCTGCGCGGTGACTTCATCGCCGCAGCTCAGGCCGCCGGCCGGGACTTCACGGTCGACTGGGTGCACCTCAAGCTCAACGATCAGGCGCAGCGCACCGTGCTGTGCAAGGACCCGTTCCGCGCCGTGGACGAGCGGGTGGAACGGCTGATCAACTCGTTGTGAGGGTGGGTGGGGAAGTTTTCATGAAAACTTCCCCACGCCTCAGCTCTGCGGAGCCTGACCGACCGGTCGGATCGTCAGCTCGTTGACGTCGACGGTCTCCGGCTGGCTCAGCGCGTAGAGGACGCCCCGGGCGATGTCCTCGGCCCGCAGCTTGGGGACGTCGGTGCGGTCGGCCGTCATGTCGGTCTCGACCATGCCCGGCTGGACGAGCGTGACCCGCACGCCGGTGCCGACGCACTCGGCCCGGATGTTCTGCGCCATGCCGGTCACCGCCCACTTGGTGGCGGAGTAGAGGTTGCCGGGGCGGATGCCGCGGCCGGCGTTGGACCCGGTCAGCACCAGGTGCCCGCGGCTGCGCACGAGCGCGGGCAGCGCCGCGCGGGCCGTGATGGCGGCCCCGTAGACGTTGGTGAGCACCATGTCCCGCCACTGCTCGGGCTCGGCGCCGCCGCTGCCCAGGAACGAGGTGGGCACGCTCATCCCGGCGTTGGCCAGCACGGCGTCCACGCTCCCGAAGCGCTGCTCGGTGGTCGCGACGGCCTCGGTGAGGCTCGCGTAGTCGGTGACGTCGCACGGCAGGGCCGCCGCGCTCCCGGCTCCCAGCTCCTCGACCAGCCCGGACAACGCCTCGGCGTCCCGGGCCAGCAAGACGACTCGATACCCCTGGTCGACGGCCAGACGCGCGGTAGCGGCCCCGATGCCCCGCGAGGCACCGGTGATCATCAGAACACCCATGTCCTCCACGGTAGGAAACCGAACAACACCTGAACGACTTTCGCATCAACGATGACTTCAGCACCCACCGAAACCGATCCCACGTCGAAAACCGCAACATTCGTCGCGTTGAGAACCCCGGTTTTCGCGCGATGAAAACCGGGGTTTTCGACCAGGGGTCATTCGGATGGGTGATGTGCGGGGGCGCGCCCGCCACCCGAACTCATGATCGAATGGGTGGGGGCTAGAGTTTCGGGGTGGCCACTGTGCGTGCTGAACGCTTGGTGAACTTGGTGCTCTGCCTGCTGTCGACCCGCCAGTACCTCACCGCAGAGCGGATCCGGCACATCGTCGCCGGTTACGCCGACGCGCCGTCCGACGAGGCGTTCTTCCGGACCTTCGAGCGGGACAAGGCGGAACTGCGCGACCTGGGGATCCCGCTGGAGACCGGGCGCAACTCCGCCTTCGACAGCGCCGACGGCTACCGCATCGCCCGCCGCGACTACGAGCTCGGCGACATCGACCTGGAACCCGACGAGGCCGCCGCCGTCGCGCTCGCCGTGCGGCTGTGGGACTCGCCGGAGTTCACCTCCGCCGCCCAGGGCGCGCTGCTCAAGCTGCGCGCCGCCGGGGTCGACGTCGACGAGCGCGCCTCGGCGGCCGTGGAGCCGAAGGTCCGCACCAGCGAACCCGCCTTCTCCGCGCTGCACTCGGCCGTGCAGGCCGGTCGCGTCGTCGAGTTCGACTACCGGCGTCCCAGCAGTCCCGAGGTGCGGCACCGGACCGTCGAGCCCTGGGGCGTGGTGTCCTGGCGCGGCCGCTGGTACGTCGTCGGTCACGACCGAGACCGGCAGGCACCCCGCTGCTTCCGGCTCTCCCGCATCCAGGGCCAGGTCACCGCCTTGGGGCGCAGCGGCGTCGTGCAGCGCCCGCCCGAGGTCGACCTGCTCCAGATGGTCGCCGGCGAGCAGCGCGAGCCCCCGCCGCCGACCCCGTCGCGGGTGTGGGTCGCCGACGGTCGCGCGCACGGCGTGCGGCGCTTCGGCAAGACCGTCGAGCGCCTGGAGCTCGACGGCGATCCCGGCGAGGTGCTGGAACTGGACGTGAAGTACCCGGAGTCCGCGGCCGGTTGGCTCGCGGGGTACGGGCCCGACGTGGCCGTGCTGCAGCCCGACACGCTGCGCAAGGCCGTGCACGAGATCCACCTGGACGCGGCGGGGGAGGAGCAGCGATGACCAGCGCGACGCAACGCCTGCCCAGGTTGCTGGCGCTGGTGCCGTACCTGCTCAGCCGCCCCGGCATCCCCATCGCCGACGCCGCCGCCGACTTCGGCGTGACCCCGCAGCAGCTGCGCAAGGACCTGGAACTGCTGTGGATGTGCGGGCTGCCCGGCTACGGGCCCGGCGACCTCATCGACCTGTCCTTCGACAGCGACTCGATCACCGTCACCTACGACGCAGGCATGCGGCGCCCGCTGCGGCTGACGGCCTCCGAGGCGACGTCGCTGCTGGTGGCGCTGCGCGCGCTGGCCGAGACCCCGGGCGTGCCCGACACCGACGCGGTGCAGCGCACCCTGGCCAAGGTGGAGAACGCCGTCGGCCAGGCCCGGCCGTCGGGCGTGGTGATCGGGCTCGGCACCGAGGACGCGGTCGACCCGGACGTCCGCCGGACGGTCCAATCGGCTGCGACCAGCGGAAAAGCGTTGCGCATCCGTTACTACACGGCTTCGCGCGACGAGATCAGCGAGCGGACGGTCGATCCGATGCGGTTGCTGCTGGTCGACGGCCGCAGCTACCTGGAGGCCTGGTGCCGCAGCGCGCGCGGCGTCCGGATGTTCCGGCTGGACCGCATCGACGACGCCCAGCGCCTCGACGAGCCGGCCCGGCCACCGTCCGAGGCCGAGCCGACCGATGTTTCCGCAGGTCTGTTCCAGCCCGCCCCGGACCAGCAGGTGGCCGAGCTGGAGCTGGAACCCGACGCCCGCTGGGTCGCCGAGTACTACCAGGTCGACGAGGTCACCGAGCTGCCCGGCGGGCGGGCGCGGGTGCGGATGCGCTACGCCGACCGGGCCTGGATGGTGCGGCTGCTGCTAGGCCTCGGCGGGCAGGTGCGCGTGCTCACGCCCGGTGAGCTGGGAGGTGACGTGCGTCAACGAGCGAGTGCCGCGTTGAGGCGGACCCGTCACCTTCCGTCAACCTGAGCCCGATACGGTGAAAGACGTGCCGTTCGTGTGGACTCTCGTGCTGCTGGCAGCAGGCCTCGTCCTGCTGGTGTTCCTGCTGGTCAGGACCCTGTTGGAGGTGCGCCGGTTCCAGCGCGCGCAGCGGAGCGCGACCAGCGCTCTCGCCGATCGCAGCGGAATGGTCAAGGCGCGGGTCGCCGGGCTGAAGGTGGCGATCTCGCAGCGCCGCCGCGGTTGACGAGAACCGGAAACGGACCTATTTGCCGACGCCTGCCGCGCGTACCATGAGCGCTCAGCAGGGACATCACGAAAGGTTGTGTACGGATGGGTTTGCCAGGTGGCTGGGAGCTGATCCTCATCGTCTTGGTTCTGGTGCTGCTGTTCGGCGCCACCAAGCTCCCGCAGATGGCCCGTTCTCTGGGACAGTCCGCTCGGGTGTTCAAGGCTGAGGCGCGCGGCATGAAGGCCGATGAGGAAGCCGCGAAGAAGGCTCAGTCCGAGAAGGAGCAGAAGCCGGAGCTGACCGCGGGCGAGCCGAGCGCTCCGCCGGCGACCTCGCCGGCCGAGGACAAGCAGCAGAACCAGCAGAAGAACTGAACGGGACGGGGCAAGCGAAGTGGGTGACAGTCCACTGCGTCGCCTGAACCCGTTCCGGAGTGATCGCCGTCGGTGGGGACGCAGGCACAACCCCGACGGCACGATGACGATCATCGACCACCTCTACGAGCTGCGGTACCGGCTCGGGGTGGCGGTGACGTTCGTGATCATCGGGGCCATCCTCGGGTTCATCTGGTTCTCCACCGCGCCGTTCGGGTGGCCGACGCTCAGCGACGTGCTGCTCCACCCGTACTGCGCGCTGCCGGTCAACCAGCGGCTGAGTCCGAACGGGACCTGCCAGCTGCTGCAGACCGAGCCGTTCGAGATCTTCATGCTGCGCATGAAGGTCGGTCTGTCGGTCGGTGCGCTGCTGTTCAGCCCGGTGTGGCTGTACCAGCTGTGGGCGTTCATCACGCCCGGGCTCTACGCCAAGGAGCGCAAGTTCGCGCGCTCCTTCGTGTTCTTCGCGACGATCCTGTTCGTCGCGGGCGCGGTGCTGGCCTACTACGTGGTGCCCGAGGCGCTGACGTTCATGGCGGGCTTCGGCGGCGAGGCGTTCTTCACCGCGCTGACCGGTGGCAAGTACATCAACTTCATGCTGCTGCTGCTGGTGATCTTCGGCGTGAGCTTCGAGCTGCCGCTGATCCTGGTGATGCTCAACCGCGCGGGCGTGGTCACCTACGACAAGCTCCGCCGCTGGTGGCGTGGCCTGGTGTTCGCGCTGTTCGTTTTCGCCGCGGTCGCCACGCCCGGTCAGGACCCGTTCTCGATGCTGGCGCTGGCTGCGGCCCTGTCGCTGCTGTTCGCGCTGGCGGCGCTGATCTGCCGCTCGCACGACCGGCGCAAGGCCAAGAAGATGGCGGCCGAGGGGCTGACCGGTGTCGGTCTCGACGAGGCGTCGGAGATCGACCCGATGGCCTCGCAGCTGGACACGACACCTTCGGCGATGCCCAAGCACGACGACGCGACCTGACGCCCGGGCCCCTGGCCAAGCGGGCCGCCGGTGGGCTTAGATGCATGCTCATGCGTTGCGTCCTGGTGATCAATCCCGCGGCCGGTGGAGGTCTTTCCGCGAAGGTGGTCGGTGAGCTCACCGACCACCTTCGCGCTGTCTGCGAGGTGCGGACGGTGATCGCCACCGACGCGGTCGGCACCGAGGCCGCCGTGCGGCGCGCGGTGGAGGACCGGGCCGACGTGCTGGCCGTGGTCGGTGGCGACGGCATCGCGCACCTGGCAGTGCAGGCCTGCGCGGAGTCGGCGACCGCGCTGGCGATCATCCCGGCGGGCACCGGCAACGACCTGGCGCGCAGCCTGGGCATCCCGCGCGAACCAGTCGCCGCCGCCCGCGCCGCGGCCAAGGCCCTCTCCGCCGGATCCCGGCGGCACGTCGACCTCGGCAAGGTCGCGGGCACCGGATGGTTCGCCACCGTGCTGTGCGCCGGGTTCGACGCGAAGGTCAACGCCCGCGCCAACCGGATGCGCCGTCCGCGCGGGCAGCGCCGCTACGACATCGCGCTGGTCCGGGAGCTGCTGGGGCTGCGCACCGGGACGCTGCGGGTGGAGACCGAGCACGGCGTGCTCGACACCGAGGCCACGCTGATCGCGATCGGCAACACCGGCTGGTACGGCGGCGGCATCCCGATCTGCCCCGACGCGGTCGACGACGACGGCCTGTTCGACGTGACCGTGGTCGGGAAGGTGTCCCGGCGGGAGCTGGTGCGGATCCTGCCGCGGCTGCGCACCGGGCGGCACGTGGACCACCCGGCGGTCACCACGCTGCGCGCCAAGACGGTCCGGCTCGGCGGTGACAACGGGTGGCTGGCTTACGCCGACGGCGAACCCCAGGCCCGGCTGCCCCTGACGATCCGCTGCGTCCCAGGTGCCCTGAGCGTCGCTTGTGCGCCATCGCACGGGTGAAGATCCGTGCTGCTCCACTTGCTTGGCGGTGCGGGTAGCGGAACCTGAGACGTCTTCTGGACTCCGTGCACCACTCCTGAGGCAGCCAATGCGCGGCGTCGCGGCGTACTCGCCAGAAGACGTCTCAGAACCCGCGGCGGTGCCGGCTGCGGAGGTGGGTTTCCCGGCTCGCGGCTTCGCCGCTTGCGCCACGTCGTGAAGCACTGTGAGACACCGGTCGGTGTGATGTGAAAACCTTGGGGCGTGGCTGCCAGCCGTTCCAACCCGACCAAGCTCTCGCCGGCCGATGCGTACGCGGCGCACTCCCGCCGCAGCGCCCATCCGAAACTGGCCGAGTTCATCGCGGAGCTGTCCTTCGAACTAGACCCCTTCCAGCTCACCGGGTGCCAGGCGCTGGAAGCCGGGCGGGGCGTGCTGGTGTGCGCGCCCACCGGCGCGGGCAAGACCGTGGTGGGCGAGTTCGCCGTGCACCTGGCGCTGTCGGAGGGGCGCCGCTGCTTCTACACCACGCCCATCAAGGCGCTGTCCAACCAGAAGTTCGCCGACCTGAGCGAGCGGTACGGCAGCGACGCGGTCGGGCTGCTCACCGGCGACACCTCGATCAACGGTGACGCGCAGGTGGTCGTGATGACCACCGAGGTGCTGCGCAACATGCTCTACGCCGGTTCGCGCGGGCTGGACCAGCTCGGGTACGTGGTGATGGACGAGGTCCACTACCTCGCAGACCGGTTCCGAGGCGCGGTGTGGGAGGAAGTCATCCTGCACCTGCCCGACTACGTGCAGGTCGCGAGCCTGTCGGCGACCGTGAGCAACGCCGAGGAGTTCGGCGAGTGGCTGCAGGAGGTGCGCGGCGACACCACGATCGTCGTCGACGAGCACCGGCCGGTGCCGCTGTGGCAGCACATGCAGGTCGGGCCCCGGATGTTCGACCTGTTCGGCGGGGAGACCGACGACCACGAGCTGAGCATCAACCAGCACCTGCTGCGGCACACCCAGCAGCTGGCCCGCACGCACCTGCCGCAGGGGCGCCGCGGCGCCCCGCCGCAGAAGCGCAAGGGCCCGCGCCCGCCGCGGTTCTTCCCCCCGTCGCGGTTGGAGATGCTGACCAGCCTCGACCAGGCCGGGCTGCTGCCCGCGATCGTGTTCATCTTCAGCCGCAACGGCTGCGACCAGGCGGTGCAGCAGTGCGTCCGGGCGGGACTGCGGCTGACCTCCGAGATCGAGGTCGAGGAGATCCGCGAGGTCATCGACGAGCGCACCGCCAACCTGCCCGACTCCGACCTCGGGGTGCTGGGCTTCTGGGAGTGGCGGGACGCGCTGGAGCGGGGCGTGGCCGCGCACCACGCCGGTCTGCTGCCCGCGTTCAAGGAGACCGTCGAGGAGCTGTTCGTGCGCGGCCTGGTCAAGGCCGTGTTCGCCACCGAGACGCTGGCGCTGGGCATCAACATGCCCGCCCGCACGGTGGTGCTGGAGCGGCTGGTGAAGTACAACGGCGAGTCGCACGTGGACCTCAGCCCCGGCGAGTACACGCAGCTCACCGGCCGTGCCGGGCGGCGCGGCATCGACGTCGAGGGCCACGCGGTGGTGGTCTGGCAGCCCGGCGTGGACCCCAAGCAGGTCGCCGGTCTGGCCTCGACCCGCACCTACCCGCTGCGCTCGTCGTTCCGGCCCGGCTACAACATGGCCGTCAACCTGGTGCAGCGCGTGGGCCAGGACGCAGCTCGGGATCTGCTGGAGCAGTCGTTCGCGCAGTTCCAGGCCGACCGGTCGGTGGTGGGGCTGTCGCGCCGCGTGGAGCGCAACGCCGAGGCCCTGGAGGGCTACACCGAGGCGATGGAGTGCCACCTGGGCGACTTCGCCGAGTACTTCGACCTGCGGCGCCGCATCTCCGAGCGGGAGAAGGCGCTGGCCAGGCAGAACCGGCAGTCGCGTCGCGCGGAGGCGGCCAAGTCGCTGGAGAAGCTGCGCAAGGGCGACGTGATCTCGGTGCCCGCGGGTCGCCGGTCCGGGCTGGCCGTGGTGATCGACCCGGGCCTGGAGCCGATGGGGGAGCCGCGTCCGCTGGTGGTGACCGAGGACCGCTGGTCGGGGCGCCTGTCGGTCGCCGACTTCACCTCGCCGGTGGAGGCGCTGGGCAAGATCAAGCTGCCCAAGCACGTCGACACCCGCTCCCCGAAGTCCCGCCGGGACCTGGCGTCCTCGCTGCGCAACACGGGCCTGAGCGCCCCGGGCGGGCGCGGTCGCAGGCGTTCGGACGCGGGTGACGACGCGGAGCTGGCTGCGTTGCGGCGGGCGCTGAAGGCCCACCCGTGCCACGGCTGCGACGAGCGGGAGGCGCACGCCCGCTGGGCGGAGCGCTACGAGCGGCTGCGCGCCGAGAACGAGAACCTGCGCCGCAAGGTCAACAGCACCACCCACTCGCTGGCCCGCTCGTTCGACCGGATCGTGGCGCTGCTGACCGAGCGCGACTACCTGCCCGCGCCGGGCGGCAAGCCCGGTGCGGACGAGCCCGAGACGCAGGCCGGTCAGGTCACCGAGCACGGGCGCCGGTTGTCGCGGCTCTACAGCGAGTCGGACCTGCTGGCCGCCGAGTGCCTGCGGGTGGGCACCTGGAAGGGCCTCGGCCCGGCCGAGCTCGCGGCCGTGGTGTCCTCCCTGGTCTACGAGGCGCGGCGGGAGGGCCCTGCTCCGCAGGTGCCCGCCGGGCCGGTGACCGACGCGCTGATGTCGACCTGGCACCTGTGGGAGGAGCTGGAGGACGACGAGCGCAGGCACAAGCTCAACCGCACCCGCGAGCCCGACGCCGGTTTCGCCTGGCCGGTGTTCCGGTGGGCGCGCGGTGAGTCGCTGGAGAAGGTGCTCACCGCCGCCGAGTCGGCGGGCACCGAGCTGTCGGCCGGTGACTTCGTGCGCTGGTGCCGCCAGGTCATCGACCTCCTGGACCAGATCCGCGACGTCGTCGGCACCCAGGACCAGGTCGGTGCGGCGGCGGCGAAGGCCGTGACCGCGATCCGCCGCGGCGTGGTGGCCGCCGGTGGGGTGTGAGCCGACTGTGGTTGGATCACTGAACGTCGGCCGCGCCAGCTGAATTCATCCGGAGGTGTAGATGTCGTCCCCCTACGGCCCGCCAGGGGGTTACCCCCAGTGGGGGCAGCAGCCCCAGGGGCCCGGGATGCAGCCGGGCGGGATGCCGCAGGGCCAGCCGCAGCCGGGCGGTTACGGCGGTGTGCCGCAGCCGGTTCAGCAGCAACCCGTCCAACAGCCGATGCAGCAGCAGCAACCGATGCCGCCGCAGCCGGTGCCGCAGCAGCCGCTCCAGCCCCAGCAGCCGCAGTACGGGCAGCAGCCCTACGGCTACGGGCAGCCGCAGCCGTACTACCCGTCGCCGGACGGGTTCGGGTTCCCGCAGGTGCCGCCGAAGAAGGCGGGGCGCTCGAAGCTGCCGTGGATCCTCGGCGGTTCGGGCGTGCTGGTGGTCGTCGCCATCGTGCTGGTGCTCGGTTTCGTGGCGCCCGGGTTCTTCGTGCGCCCGGTCTTCGACGCGGCCAGCGTGGAGAAGGGCGTCACCCAGACCCTCAAGGGCTCCTACAGCCTCGCCGGGGTCGGCACCGTGACGTGCCCGGACGGTCAGCCGGTGGAGGTCCAGCGCCGCTTCGACTGCCAGGTCCAGGTCAACGGCCAGAACAAGACCGTCACCGTCACCGTCAAGAACGAGGACGGCGTCTACGAGGTCGGCCACCCGAAGTAGGCGGGAGATGTCGGGTGGTCGCGGCTAGTTCTCCAGCGCGGCGACGAGTCGGTCGATGCTGGCTCCGAGACCCCAGGTCTTCTGCAGGTCGTGGAGGCGGTCGACGTCCGGTGCCGCGGGCATGGCGTCGGAGTCGCGGTCCATCACCACGGGGGCGTCGCGGACGACGTTGACCACCGCCGGGGCCGCGGCCAGGTACTCGGCGGAGTCGGTGAGCTTCGCGCGGACGCGCGAGGTCAGGCGGGCGTCGCCCTCGGCGGCGCCGCGCAGCAGCGCCTCAAGCGAGCCGAACTGGGTGATCAGCTTCGCGGCCGTCTTCTCGCCGATGCCGGCCACGCCCGGCAGCCCGTCGGACGGGTCGCCGCGCAGCACCGCCATCTCCGCGTAGTCCGCGCCCGCGCGCTGCGGGTTCAGCGCGTACTTCTCCGCCAGCTCAGCCGGGCCGAAGTCCTGGGCCTTGGCCAGGCCCGCGCCGATGTAGATGACCCGCACCTGCGGCTCGGCGCGCACCAGCTGGAACAGGTCGCGGTCGCCGGTGACGACCTCCACCGGATCGGTGCGCTCCCGATCGGCCAGCGCCCCGATCACGTCGTCGGCCTCGAACCCCTCGGCCTCGGCGGTGGCGATGCCCGCGGCGTCGAGCACCTCCATGATCACCGGGATCTGCGGGGACAGCGCGTCGGGCACGTCCTCGGCGTCCGGGTCCTCCACGGCCACCCGGTGCGTCTTGTACGAGGGCAGCGCGTCGACCCGGAACTGCGGGCGCCAGTCGTTGTCCAGGCAGGCAACCAGCCGAGACGGCCGCCGGTCGGTGATCAGCTTCGCCAGCATGTCGCAGAAGCCGCGCACCGAGTTCACCGGCGTGCCGTCAGGGGAGGTCAACGAGTCGGGCAGCGCGTAGAACGAGCGAAACCACAACCCGGCGGAGTCCACGAGCATCAGAGGTCCGGTCACACCCCCAAGCTTGTCATGCGGGGGTGACGACGTGTGCCCGACCTGCCGCGGATCAGCCGTCCAGGACCGCGCGGGCGCGTTCGCGGGCTTGGGCTGCTCCGGGGGCTGAGACCGCCTGTTCCGCTGCTCGTCGCCAGGTTTTCAGCGGGTGCTCGGCCAGGGCCGCGCCGACCGAGGGGAGGGCCGCGGCCGTCATCGAGAGGCTGGCGACTCCCAGTCCTGCGAGGACACCGGCCAGCAGCGGGTCGGAGGCGGCCTCGCCGCACACGCCGACCGGTGCGGCCTGCGCGCGGGAGGCTTCGCCGAGCATCGCGACCAGGCGCAGCAGCGCGGGCTGCCACGGGTCGTTGAGCTCGGCGAGCGCGCCGATCATGCGGTCCGCGGCGCAGGTGTACTGGGCGAGGTCGTTGGTGCCGATGCTCGCGAAGTCCACTTCGGACAGGAGCTCCCCGGCGCACAGCGCCGCCGCCGGGGTCTCGACCATGACGCCGACGCGGCCGACACCGGCGGCGCGGGCCCGCTCGGCGAACCACGCCGCCTCGGCCGGGGTCGCGACCATCGGTGCCATCACCGAGACGTCGGCGCCGGTGTCCTCGGCCGCCGAGACGATGGCGGCCAGCTGGCGATCCAGCAGGCCCGGCCGGTCGAAGGCGACCCGCAGGCCCCGCACGCCCAGCGCGGGGTTCGGTTCGGCGTCGACGTCCAGGAACGGCAGGGGCTTGTCCGCTCCGGCGTCGAGAGTGCGCACCACGACGGGCTTTCCGGCGAACGGCCGGAGCACCGCGGCGTAGGCCTCGCGCTGCTGGGCCTCGGTGGGTTCGGTCGTGGCGTCGAGGAAGCAGAACTCGGTGCGGAACAACCCCGACCCCTCGGCGCCCGCGTCGAGGGCGGCGGTGGCGTCCGTGACCGAGCCGACGTTGGCCAGCAGCTTCACCGCGTGCCCGTCGGAGGTCGATCCGGTGCCGTGCCAGCGGTTCTCGGTGCGGGTCGCGGCTTCGGGCACGAGCTGCTCGGCGACGAGTTCGACCGTGCCCGCCGATCCGTCCACCCTGGCCCCGGCGGCCTCGGCGCTCAGCGCGCCGCGCGCGGCCACGACGGCCGGGATGCCCAGGGAACGCGCCAGGATCGCGGTGTGGCTGGTCGGGCCGCCCTCCTCGGTGACCAGCGCGAGCACCATCTTCGGGTCGAGGTCGGCGGTGTCGGCCGGGGCGAGGTCGCGGGAGACCAGCACGCTCGGCGTGCTCGTCGCGGGCACTCCCGCGACGGCGACACCGGAGAGCCGGGCGACGAGGCGGTCCCGCACGTCCTCGACGTCGCGGACGCGTTCGGCCAGGTAACCGCCCGCGGCGGCCAGCGTCTCGGCGAACTGCGCGGCGGCCTCGAAGACCGCCCGGGCGGCGGGCAGCCGCCGGTCGGTCACCGCCCGCTCGGCGGCGGAGAGCAGGGACGGGTCGGTGGCCATCGCGGCCGTGACGTCGAGGACCGCCCGCGCCTCGCCGCTCGCGCGCTCGGCGCGGTCCCGCAGCTGCGCGGCCACCTCCTGCGCGGCGGGCCGGATCCGGCCCGCCTCGACCGCGAGGTCGGCGGGCTCGGGTCCGCTGGCGGGTTCGGGCAACCGGTCATGAACCAACACGACCGGGCCGGCCGCCCGGCCGGGGCTGACTCCGACTCCTCGTACCGTCGACATGCACTGCTCCCTACGCGACGAGCTTCAATCCTCGTGGGCCCGAGGCCTTGACAATATGACAACAAGAGGCAGAATCAGGCAACACCAAACACCAAGCGGAGGAAAACGGGCATGTACGGGGCGGAGCGCCAACAGCTGCTGGCGCAGCGGGCGAGGCAGGACGGGCGCATCGACGTCACCGCCGCCGCGGCCGAGTTCGAGGTGGCACCCGAGACGATCCGCCGCGACCTCGCCGCGCTGGAGCGGCAGGGCCTGCTGCGGCGCGTCTACGGCGGGGCCATCGCCGTGGAACGGCTCGACTTCGAACCCGGAGTCCCGCTGCGCGACCAGACCAACGCCGAGGCCAAGGAGCGCATCGCCAAGGCG
Organism: Saccharopolyspora ipomoeae; assembly: GCF_029952525.1. Classification (GTDB taxonomy): domain Bacteria; phylum Actinomycetota; class Actinomycetes; order Mycobacteriales; family Pseudonocardiaceae; genus Saccharopolyspora; species Saccharopolyspora ipomoeae. Next base: position 308,278 of record NZ_JASAOF010000001.1, on the reverse strand, counting down.
GCCCTCGACCACGTCCCGGCCCGGGGCACCGTGCTGCTCGACGGAGGGACCACCACCGCCAAGCTCGCCGCGCTGCTGCCCGCCGACCGGGAGCTGACCGTGGTCACCAACTCGCTGCCCGCCGCCAACCTCCTGGCGGCCCGCAACGGCGTCAACGTGCACCTGCTCGGCGGCCGGGTGCGCGGCACCACGCTCGCCACCGTCGAGTCCTGGGCCCTGGACGTGCTCCGGCAGCTGACCGTCGACGTCGGTTTCTTCGGCACCAACGGCTTCTCCGCCGCGCGCGGCTGCACCACGCCCGACCCCGCCGAGTCGGCGGTGAAGTCGGCGATGATCGCCGCCTGCAGGCAGCGCGTGCTGCTGGCCGACCACAGCAAGTACGGCGACGACCAGTTCAGCCGCTTCGCCGAGCTGTCCGAGATCGACCGGGTCATCACCGACGACGGCCTCGACCGGGCCGCCGTCGACGAGCTCCAGCGGACCGAGGCGGAGGTGGTGCTGGCGTGATCGTCACCGTGACGCCCAACCCCAGCCTCGACCGCACCGTCCAGGTCGACCGGGTGGTGCCCGGCGAGGTGCACCGCGCCAAGCAGGTGCAGCTCGACCCGGGCGGCAAGGGCGTGAACGTCGCCCGGGCCCTGGCTGCCGCGGGCGTGCCCACCCTGGCCGTGCTGCCCTCCGGCGGAGCCGAAGGGGCCCGGCTGGCGGAATTGCTGGCGCCCGAAGCGGTTCCGGTCGTGGAGGTCCCGGTGAACGCCGCGACCCGCAGCAACATCGCGGTCGTGGAGGCCGACGGCACCACCAGCAAGTTCAACGAGCCCGGACCGCGCCTCACCGAAGCCGAGATCGCCGCGCTGGAGACCTCGGTGATCGAGCTCGCCGGGCGCGCCGAATGGCTGGTGACCTGCGGGAGCCTGCCCGACGGCTGCCCGCCCGACCTGCACGCCCGGCTCGTCGGCGCGGCCCGCGCCGCGGGCACCCGGGTCGCCGTGGACGCCTCCGGCCCGCCGCTGGCGCTGGCCTGCGAGGCGGCCCCCGACCTGATCAAACCGAACCTCGCCGAACTCGCCGACCTGGCGGGTGGCCCGCTGCGCGACCTCGGGGACGTGCTCGACGTCGCCCACCGGCTGCGGGCCGACGGGGTGGGCACCGTGCTGGTCAGCCTCGGGGAGCTGGGCGCGGTGCTGGTGAGCGCAGCCGGCGCCCTGCACGCGACGAGCGCCGCCGCCGAGGTGCGCAGCACCGTGGGCGCCGGTGACGCGATGCTCGCCGGGTTCCTGCGCGAGAGCGCGGTCGGGGAGGCGGCGCTGCGCAGCGCCGTCGCCTACGGCACGGCCGCCGTCGGGCTCGCGGGAAGCCGCATGCCCGGATTGAACGACGTCCACCCGCAGCGCGTGCGGGTGGACGCAGTGGACGCAACAGTGAGCCTCAGCGGAGTGGCTGCATGACAACCGAACTGATCACCCGGGACCTCGTCGAGCTGGAGCTGTCCGGCACCGACCGGCGGGCCGTGGTCCGCGAACTGGCCCAGCGGCTGGTGGACGCCGGCCGCGTCACCGACCTCGAAACCTTCCTGGCCGACATCGACGCCCGCGAGGCGCAGATGCCGACCGGCCTGGAGGGCGGCATCGGCATCCCGCACTGCCGCTCCACCGCGGTGACCGCGCCGTCGCTGGCCTTCGGCCGCAGCAGCGCGGGCGTGGACTTCGGCGCCGAGGACGGACCCGCCAAGCTGATCTTCCTGATCGCCGCCCCGGAAGGTGGCGGTGAGCAGCACATGACCGTGCTGGCCGCGCTCGCGCGCCGCCTCGTGCGCGCCCAGTTCAAGACGACGCTCGCCGAGGCCACCGACCCGGCCGAGCTGGCCGCCTACATCAGCGAGGAGGTCGCACCGTGAAGTACGTGGCCATCACCGCCTGCCCGACCGGGATCGCGCACACCTACATGGCCGCCGAGGCCCTCGAACAGGCGGCCGCCGACGCCGGTGCCGAGCTGAAGGTCGAGACCCAGGGCTCCGCCGGATCGACCCCGCTGTCGGCAGAGGACATCCGCAGCGCCGACGCGGTGATCTTCGCCGTCGACGTGGGCGTGCGGGACCGGGAGCGCTTCGCCGGCAAGCCGATCGTCGAGGTCCCCGTCAAGCAGGCCATCAACGACGCGCCCGCGCTGCTGACCCGCGCCGCCGAGGCCGCCGCGGAGGCCCCCGAGCCGGGGTCCGCGGAGCCCGCCGAACCCGCTGAGCCCGCGCTGTCCAGCAAGGTCGCCGCCGGTGCCGGGTTCGGCAGCCGGCTGCGGCAGTGGCTCATGACCGGCGTCAGCTACATGATCCCGTTCGTGGCCGCGGGCGGTCTGCTGATCGCGCTGAGCTTCGCGCTCGGCGGCTACCAGATCACCGACGCCCCGCCGGTCACCGACCACTTCGACGCGACCAGCCTGGTCTCCTGGGCTGCGCTGGCCAACCAGATCGGCTCGGCCGCCTTCGAGTTCCTGGTGCCGGTGCTGGCCGGGTTCATCGCCTTCGCGATCGCCGACCGACCTGCCATCGCCCCCGGTTTCGTCGGCGGCGCCATCGCCGTGACCGTCGGCGCCGGGTTCCTCGGCGGACTGGTCGCGGGTCTGCTCGCCGGTGCGGTGATCGCCGGGCTCAAGACCGTCAAGGTCCCGCGCGGGATCGCCGGGATCATGCCGGTGGTGGTGCTGCCGCTGCTGGGCACGCTGGTGGTCGGCATCCTGATGTTCGTGGTCGTCGGCAAGCCGATCGCGCTGGCCATGACCGCGCTGACCGACTGGCTGACCGGGTTGTCCGGGGCCAACGCGGCCCTGCTCGGTGCGCTGCTGGGAGCGATGATCGCCTTCGACATGGGCGGTCCGATCAACAAGGTCGCCTACACGTTCGCCGTCGGCGGCCTGAGCATCGGCAACACGACCTCGCTGGAGATCATGGCCGCGGTGATGGCCGCGGGCATGGTGCCGCCGCTGGCGCTCGCGCTGGCCTCGGCCGTGCGCGGTGGCCTGTTCACCCCGGCCGAGCGGGCCAACGGCCGCACCGCGTGGCTGCTGGGCGCCTCGTTCATCACCGAGGGCGCCATCCCGTTCGCCGCCGCCGACCCGCTGCGGGTCATCCCGTCCACCGTGATCGGCGCGGCCACCACGGGTGCGCTGTCGATGAGCTTCGGCGCCACGCTGCGCGCCCCGCACGGCGGCATCTTCGTGACCCCGCTGGTGGGCAACCCGCTGCCGTACCTGGCCGCGATCGTGATCGGCGTGGTCGTCTCCGCCGCCGCGGTGCTGGTCGCCAAGCGGATCGGTCGGCCCGCGGGGGAACCCGCCGCCGAGCGGGCCGCCGAAACCGCCGAGCCCGTCGCCGCCTGAGCCGTCGGAACGCCTTCCACCCCAACGACTTCCGAGAGGAATCCGCATGCACCGCCGCGTCCGCATCGCCGCCTCCGTCGGCCTGCACGCCCGCCCCGCCGCCCTGTTCGCCCAGGCCGCGGCATCCCGCTCCGAGTCCGTCACGATCGCGAAGGTCGTCGACGGCGTGGCCGGCGAACCGGTCGACGCGGCCAGCGTCCTCGGCGTGATGGGCCTCGCCGCCCACCACGGCGAGGAGGTCGAGCTGACCTGCGCCGACGAGACCTCGCTCGACGAGCTCGCCGCGCTGCTGGAGCAGGACCTGGACAAGGCCCCCGCCTGATTCGAGCCGCCTGATTTGAGCCGCCTGATTCGATCGGCCTGACCCGGTCCGCGGTCCGCGACCGTGAACCGGGTGCGAGACAGGCGACTTACCGCCACCACGACGACCTCGGGTGGGGGGACGTCGCCTGTCCGGCCGTGCTCGAAGGCGCCGGACGCCCGGATCACCGGGGCCGATGACGAGGCGGGGAACCACCGGGCGCCGGTCGGCGGACAACCCCGCCGGGATTAGGCTTGGACCATGGCCACCGTCTCGTTGAAGCAGGACCCCGCCGTGCTCGCCGCGCGCCTGACCCGTGCCGCGGAAACCGCTGCCGCCTCCGACCTGGACGCGCTGCTGATCACGCCCGGCTCCGACCTTCGCTATCTGCTGGGCGCCGGAGGTGAGTCGCACGAGCGGCTGACCTGCCTGGTGCTGCCCGCCGACGGCCGACCCGCCCTCGTGGTGCCCAAGCTGGAGGCCCCCGGGTACGCCGACGTGCCGCTCGACGGCCTCGGCATCGAGGTCGTGACCTGGGTCGACGGCCAGGACTCGCACCGGATCGTGGCCGACCTGCTGGGCACGCCCTCGCGCATCGCGGTGGCCGACGCGATGCCCGCGCTGCACACGATCCCGCTGCGCGGCGCGCTCCCCGACACCGAGCAGGTGCTGGCCTCGCCGGTGCTGCGCGAGCTGCGGATGCGCAAGGACGCCACCGAGCTGCAGGCGCTGCGCGACGCCGGTGCCGCGATCGACCGGGTGCACGCCCGGATGGCGGAGTTCCTCAAGCCCGGCCGCACCGAAGCCGAGGTCGGCGCCGACATCGGCGAGGCCATCATCGCCGAGGGGCACACCGAGGCCGCCTTCATCATCGTCGGCTCCGGCCCCAACGGCGCCAGCCCGCACCACTCGGTGTCCGACCGGGTGATCGAGCGCGGTGACGTGGTGGTCATCGACATCGGCGGACCGATCGCCAGCGGCTACAACTCCGACTGCACCCGCACCTACGCCGTCGGCGAGCCCTCCGGGGCCGACGTGCGCGAGACCTACGCGGTCCTGCAGGCCGCGCAGCGCGCCGCCGTCGCCGCCGTGCGGCCCGGCGCCACCGCCGAGTCCATCGACGCCGCCGCCCGCGAGCCCATCGCCGCGGCGGGCTTCGGTGAGAACTTCGTGCACCGGACCGGTCACGGCATCGGCCTCGACGTGCACGAGGAGCCCTACGTCGTCGGCGGCAACGACCTGGTCCTCGAAGCGGGCATGGCGTTCAGCGTCGAGCCCGGCATCTACCAGCAGGGCAAGTGGGGTGCGCGGATCGAGGACATCGTGATCGTCACCGAGGACGGCGTGGAGAGCGTGAACAACCAGCCGCACGAGCTGGTGGTGCTGCCGGCGTGAGCGAACGGAACACCGGCCCGGGTGCCCTGGAGGCCACCGACCGGGCGATCCTGCGCGAGCTCGCGCGCGACGGCCGATGCAGCTTCACCGAGCTGGCCGAGCGCGTCGGGCTCAGCGTGTCGGCCGTGCACCAGCGCGTCCGGCGGCTGGAGCAGCGGGGCGCGCTGCAGGGCTACACGGCCAAGGTGGACGGTGAGCAGATCGGTCTGCCGCTGACCGCGTTCATCTCGCTGACCCCGATCGACCCGGCCGCCCCGGACGACTACCCGCAGCGGCTGCAGCACCTGCCGGAAATCGAGTCCTGCTACTCGGTCGCCGGTGACGAGTCCTACATCCTGCAGGTCCGGGTGGCCTCGCCGCTGGGGCTGGAGGACCTGCTGCGCCAGATCCGCGAGGCCGCGAAGGTCTCGACCCGCACCACCGTCGTGCTGTCCACGCCGTTCGAGAACCGGCCGCCCGCAATCTGATTCGCGAAACCGCGCTCGTGGGGCGCGGTCCGGTTCACCGGTGGGCGTCGGCGAGCGGCACGGCCGTGAGGTTGCCGCGCTCGTCGGGCAGGCAGGCCGCGCCGGGCTCGGTGGTGGCCAGGAACTCGCCGAGGCAGCGGGCCAGCTGGGCGTGGCCGGCGGCGTTGGCGTGGAAGGACTCCTGCATCGCGTGCGGTGCGCGCTGCTCGTCCTTGAGCGCTTCCCAGTCCACCGTGAGCCGGGTGAACCACTCGTCGCTCGCGGTCCGCGGATCACCGGTGCACGCCTCGTGGCCGTGGCCCGCCCGCGAGAGGTCCAGGAACCGCGCACCGGCCTGGCGGGCCACGTCGTGCAGCCCGTCGGAGAGCTGCGGCACGCCGACGTCGCGGATCCACGCCAGGTCGCTCGGCTGGAACGGGCACCCGGACAGGCCCTGCAGCTCCGGCCGCACCTCCGGGCCCACCGGGGACGCGTAGGACTGCACGATCAGCTGATAGCTGGTGGGCGTGTAGCCGGCGCTGTCCATCGCCGCGCGGATGTCGTGCACCGCCGCGAGAGCCTTGGGCTCCATCCGCTCCACCCGCTGCGGCCACCGGTCCTGCAGCTGCGTCGCGCAGCCCTGCGGGGCGCGGCGGGCCCAGGACTCCACGCACTGGTTGACCACCTCGGTGAAGCCCGGGTCGTCGTTGGCGCCGATCTGCACTACGACGTCGGTGATCCGGTACCGCTGGGCCAGCTCGGCCAGCTGCACCGACTGGGACTTCTCGGCCCCGACGAACTCCTGGTCGCTGAGCAGCGACTCGGTGCGGGCACCGGAGCAGGCCAGGTTGATCCGGGTCACCTCCGGCGGCAGGCGCAGCTGGTTGACCGGGGCGGCGGGGGAGCGGTGGCACCAGTTGTCGTTCTCGCCGTTGGTGCCCGCGACGTAGTTGCCGCCACCTTCACCGGACAGCGTGGAGTCACCGACCGTCACCACGGCGGCCGGCAGCTGCTTGGGTTGCAGCGGCAGACTCGGCAGGTACTGGTCGCTGATCAGCACCGCGAGGGCCAGCAGACTTCCCACGAGCAGGAGGATGAGCGATTTCGACTTGTGCGCCCGCATCACCGTGAGTCTACGAAGCCGCCCCCGGCCGCCCACCGGCACCTGCGGTCGCGGCGGGTCGCGGGGTCCCGCCCGGGCGTTGTGAGGTTCGCCGGAAATGTCCCGGGGTGGTTTGGGAGAATTTCCGGCCCGTCGTTCGTTGGACGGGGTGCAACGCCTGTGTCTACTGGAGGTCCTGGGTGCCGATCCTCGTGCTGCTCCTCATCGCCGGGGTCGCCGAACTCGCCGTGCTGATCGCGATGGGTCAGGCGATCGGGCTGCTGCCCACGCTCGGCCTGCTCGTGCTGGGCGCGGTCCTGGGCAGCTGGCTGCTGCGCCGCGAGGGGCGCCGCACCCTCGCCGAGGTCCGCGAGGCCGCCAGGATGCGCAGGTCCGCCGACAAGGAGATCTCCGACGGCATGCTCATCGCGGCCGGTGGCCTGCTGATCGTGCTGCCCGGGTTCCTCAGCGACGTCGCCGGGCTCCTGCTGCTCCTGCCGCCGACCAGGGCGGTCGTGCGCAAGCGCATGATGCGCGCCGCCGAGAAGCGCGCCAAGCAGATGCAGGACCAGGTGTGGTTGCACCAGCAGCGGTTCCACCGCGGCGGCGGCCGTCAGGGCGACTTCATCGACGGCGAGGTCGTCGACGAGACCGACGACACCCCGCCGCGTGACACCCCGATCATCCTGCCGCCGCAGCCGGTCCGCTCCGAGCGCCTCGACGAGCCGCCGCAGCGCTGACCGGATCGCTTCCGGGTGCGCGCCGCCTGGAGCGGGGCCTGAGCTTGGCGTTCACGGTTATCGCGACAGGTTCAAGGCCGGGCGGTTAGTGCGGGTAAGCTCGTCAGAACGATCGTTGCCGGTGCGGATCGGGGGCTGAGTTCGATCACGGGATCGGCGCCTTGAGCCGCCCGGCGTGAGCGGACTGCGCAGTTGAACCCCGGAACGCGGAAAGCACGAAGGACATGCCCGAGACCACGTTGTTGCTCGGCGGCCGAATCCACTCGCCCGCCGACGCCGCCGCCACCGCGATGGCCGTCACCGACGGCGTCGTCTCGTGGCTCGGCGCCGACGAGGTCGGCCGTGCGCTGCACCCTGATGCCGAGGTCGTCGACCTCGAAGGCGCGTTCGTCACTCCCGCCTTCGTCGACTCCCACGTGCACGCCACCTCCACCGGTCTGCTGCTGCGCGGCCTGGACCTGACCGGCTGCGCTTCGCTGACGGAGTTCCTGCACGCGCTGCGCGACCACGTGGCCGAGTACCCGGGCGCCCTGGTGTGGGGGCACGGCTGGGACGAGACCTGGTGGCCCGAGCGGAGACCCCCGACGCGCGAGGAGATCGACACCGCTTCCGGTGGCGCCCCGGTGTACCTCTCGCGCATCGACGTGCACTCCGCGCTGGTGTCGACCGCGCTGGTCAACCTCGACCCGCTGGCCCGCGGCGCCGAGGGCTGGAGCGACTACGGGCCGCTGACCCGCGCCGCGCACCACCACGTGCGCCGCGCCGCCCGCGACGCGCTGGGCTCGGGCCAGCGCAAGGAGGCGCAGCTGGCCTTCCTGCAGCAGGCCGCCGCCCGCGGTGTGGCCTGCGTGCACGAGTGCGCCGGGCCGGACATCTCCGGTGCCGAGGACCTGGTGGAGCTGCTCGCGCTGTCGCAGCAGGGCGGGGTGCCCGAGGTCGTCGGCTACTGGGGTGAGCTGGGCGCCGTCGAGCGCGCCCGCGATCTCGGTGCTCGCGGCCTGGCCGGGGACCTGTTCGTCGACGGCGCCGTCGGTTCCCGCACCGCCGCGCTGAGCGAGCCCTACACCGACGACCCGTCCACGGCGGGAGTGCTCTACCTCGACGCCGACGCGGTCGCGGAACACCTGGTGGCCTGCACCCGGGCCGGGATCCAGGCCGGGTTCCACGTCATCGGCGACGCCGGGGTCGCCGAGGTGTGCGCGGGGTTCCGCAAGGCCGCCGAAGTCGTCGGCGCGCCCGCGCTGGCGAGCGTGCGGCACCGCCTGGAGCACCTGGAGATGATCGACGAGGAGCAGGCCGCCGAGCTCGGTTCCTACGGCGTGGTCGCCTCGGTGCAGCCCGGTTTCGACGCCGCCTGGGGCGGTGACGACGACATGTACGCGCGCCGGCTGGGCCTGCCGCGCGGCACCCTGCTCAACCCGTTCTCGCAGCTGGCCGCCCACGGGGTGCTGCTGGCGCTGGGGTCGGACGCGCCGGTGACGCCGGTGGACCCGTGGCGGTCGGTGCAGGCCGCGGTGAACCACCGCACCGACGGGTTCGGGATCTCGCCGCGCGCCGCGTTCACCGCGCACACCCGGGGCGGCTGGCGCGCCGCCGGGGTCGACGACGGTGTGACCGGGACGCTGGTGCCCGGGGCTCCCGCCACCTACGCCGTGTGGGACGCCGGTGAGCTCGTGGTGGCCGCCACCGATTCGCGGGTGCAGCGCTGGTCGACCGATCCGCGTTCGGGCGTGCCGCCGCTGCCGGACCTCTCGCCGCAGGCGCCGATGCCGCGCTGCCTGCGCACGGTCCTGCGCGGCCGGACGATCTTCCAGCACAACCCCGAAGACGACGAGCTCGCGTAAACCCGGGCCGCACATGGAGTTCCCCGATCTCCCGGTCCGCCCGGTCCTGGGTGAGGTCACCTCCGCGCTGACCGGGCACGGCACCGCCGTTCTCGTGGCCCCGCCGGGCACCGGCAAGACGACGCTGGTTCCGCTGGCGCTGGCCGAGGCCGGGTTGCGGGTCGTCGTCGCCGAACCGCGCAGGCTGGCCACCCGCGCCGCGGCCGGTCGGATGGCCGAGCTGCTGGGGGAGCGGGTCGGGCAGCGCGTCGGCTACTCGGTGCGGGGCGAGCGCAAGCGCGGACCGGACACGGTCGTCGAGGTGGTGACCTCGGGTCTGCTGGTGCGCCGGTTGCAGGCCGACCCGGAGCTGTCCGGGGTGGACGTGGTGGTGCTCGACGAGTGCCACGAGCGGCACCTCGACGCCGACCTGCTGCTCGCGCTGCTGCTGGACGCCCGCGAAGGGCTGCGCCCAGACCTGAAGGTGCTGGCGACCTCGGCGACGGTGGCCGCCGAGCGGGTGGCCGACCTGCTCGGCGGTGCGCCCGTGCTGCACGCCCGCGCCCGCACGCATCCGGTGCGCGTCGAGCACGTGCCACCGCAGCGCGGGGAGCGCACCGAGTCCGCCGTGGCGCGGGCGACCCGCGCCGCGCTGTCCGAGCAGGACGGCGACGTGCTGGTCTTCCTGCCGGGCGCCGGTGAGATCCGCCGCGTCGCCGGGCATCTCGCCGATCTGTCCGATGTGGACGTTCTGCCGCTGCACGGCAGGCTCGCGCACTCCCAGCAGGACACGGCTTTGCGGGCGGGGACTCGAAGGCGGGTCGTGCTGGCCACCGCGGTCGCCGAGTCCAGCCTGACCGTGCCCGGGGTGCGGGCCGTGGTCGACTCGGGGCTGGCGCGGGTCTCGCGGACCGACGTCCGGCGCGGGCTGTCCGGGCTGGCGACCGTGCGCGTCTCGGCCGCGGTCGCCGAGCAGCGCGCCGGTCGTGCCGGCAGGCAGGGACCCGGCGTGGTGTACCGCTGCTGGCCCGAGCACGAGCACTCGACGCTGCCGGACTACCCCGAGCCGGAGATCCGCACCGCCGAACTCACCCGGCTGGCACTGGAACTGGCCTGCTGGGGCACTCCCGACGGTTCGGCGCTGTCGTGGTGGGACGTCCCGCCGAGCGGGGCGCTGTCCGCCGGGCGCGAGGTGCTGCGGGGTCTCGGCGCGCTCGACGGGTCCGGGTCGGTCACCGAGCGGGGCAGGCGGATGGCCGGGTTCGGTCTGCACCCGCGCTTGGCGCGTGCCCTGCTCGACGGCGCCGACAGCGCCGGCAGCGAGGTCGCCGCCGAGGTGGTCGCGCTGCTCGACAACGACAACCTGACCACCGAGGTCGACGTGACCACCGCGCTGTCGCGGCTGCGCTCCGGCGGGCCCGGCGCGCAGCGCTGGCGGGAGGAGGCCCGCAGGCTCGCCGCGCAGGTGCCCGACGCGCCGCGCGGCGACGGCGACGAAGCCCTGGTGGTGGCGCTGGCGCAGCCCGAGCGGCTCGCGCGGCGCCGCGGCGAGGACTCCGCCACGTACCTGATGGCCTCCGGGACCGCGGTCGAGCTGCGCTCGGGCTCGGCGCTGCGCGGGTCGGAGTGGCTGGCCGTGGCCGTCGCCGACCGCGCGCCCGGGCGGTCGGCCGGTGTCATCCGGCTCGCCGCCCCCGCCGACGAGGAGCTGGCCCGCCGCGCCGCGCCCGCGCTGCTCTCCGAGGAGGACGAGATCTCCTGGGCCGACGGCGACGTGCGCGCCGTGCGGGTGCGGCGGCTCGGCGCGATCCCGCTGGCGACCAGGCCGCTGCGCGACCCCGATCCGGAGCAGGTCCGGCGCGCGCTGCTGGAGGGCCTGCGCGCCGAGGCGCTGGAACCGCTGCGGTGGAACGACGACGCGCGGCGGTTGCGGCAGCGCCTGGCGTTCCTGCACCGGGCGATCGGCGACCCGTGGCCCGCCACCGACGACGAGTCCCTGCTGGAGGCCGCGGACCGGTGGCTGGAACCGGAGCTCTCCCAGGCGCGACGTCGCGCGGACCTGCGGCTGGCCGCCGGGGAGGCGTTGCGGCGCCTCGTCCCCTGGTCGGAGGTGGGCAGGCTGGACGAGCTCGCTCCCGACCGCATCGCCGTGCCCTCCGGGGCGCAGATCCGCGTGGACTACAGCGCCGAGCAGCCCGCCCTGCCGGTCAAGCTGCAGGAGGTCTTCGGCTGGCAGCGGGCACCGCGCATCGCCGACGGGCGGGTGCCGGTCGTGCTGCACCTGCTCTCGCCCGCCGGGCGACCGGCCGCGGTGACCGGTGACCTCGAATCCTTCTGGCGGAGCGGGTATCCGCAGGTCCGGGCCGAACTGCGCGGCCGCTACCCGAAGCACCCGTGGCCCGAGGACCCCACCGGCGCGACGCCGACGCGGGGGACCAACCGTCGGCGGTGAACGGCGCTGCGCCGGTGGGGTTCTCGAGCCGGGCCGTGCCCGCTCGTGGTCGTGCGGTGTGGAGTTGTCAAGCAGCAATCGAACTGGTGTGCCCATTGTGCCGCACGGGCGAACGCGGGCGCGACCGAATTGGGCCGCACGATCGGTTGGTCGACGCCGTTACGCTGCGAAACTGGCTGGAAGACCGCACCATTGAGTGACCACTGTGGATGTATCCACAGGTCACGCCCATCGTTCGGCTCGGCTGGCCGGAGCTCCGACCGTCACCCGAAATTCCGAACCCGCTCCGCTCGTAGATCGTTAGCATGAAAATCGAGCTCCGCTCAGCGTCCCCGTGCACGCTGCGAACAGGCCGTCGGCACCTCGACCAGGGAGCGTTCGATGGACAGCACCGCGACACCGGCCCGCCCCTGGCGCACCGCGCTCCTCGCCGGCATGGCCTCGTTCCTCGACTCCAGCGCCCTGGTGTCCGCGGGCATCGTCGTCGGCACCCTCTACCCCGAGTCGATGTCGTTGTCGGACGGGCAGATCGGGCTGGTCCTGGGCCTGCAGACGTTGTCGTTCGCGCTCGGCGCGCTGGTCGGCGGGCGGCTCGGCGACCGCTTCGGCCGCCGCAGGATCTTCACCTGGTCGCTGGCCGCCTACGCCCTCGGCGCCGTGCTGCTCGCGGCGGCCACCGGACCGGGACCGCTGGTCATCGGCGCGGTGGTGATCGGTCTGGCGATCGGCGCGGACCTGCCCGTGTCGCTGGCGATGATCAACGAGGAGGCGCCGGAAGGCCGCAAGGCCGCGCTCGTGGTGTTCTCCTCGGTGCTGTGGAACGTCGGCATCGCGGTGACCATGCTGGTCAGCGCACTGCTGTCGGGCTTCGGGGCCGTCGGTGGGCGAATCCTGTTCGGCTACCTCGTCGTGGTCGCGCTGGTGGTGCTCGGACTGCGGCTGACGATGCGGGAATCCGCCGAGTGGCGCAGGGCCCGGAATGCCGTCGAATCGGGGGAGTCGGTGCGGTTCCGCGACCTCCCGCAGCTGCTGCGACCGCCGCTGCTGCCGGGGCTGCTGGCCACGGCCCTCTACTACGCGATGTGGAACGTCGGCGCGAACACGATGGGCCAGTTCGGCTCGTTCCTCCACGTCAACGTCGTCGGCGGCGAGGTCGCCACGTACTCGCTGTTCAGCACCGTCGGACTCGGCGTCGGACTGGTCGCGGGCGTGGTGTTCATGCGCTACGTCGACACGGCCGCGCGCGGGCCGCTGTTCGCCGCCGGGTCGGCGATCACCGTGCTGGCGTGGGTGTTCCCGCTCGTCGTGGGCTTCAGCGAGTTCTCGCTGCTGGCGACGCTGCTGCTGTCCGGGCTGGGCAGCGCCTTCGCCGGCGAGACCCTCTACAAGGTGTGGTCGCAGGAGCTGTTCCCGACGCTGCTGCGCACCACCGCGCAAGGGGTCACGATCGCCTTCGGCCGGGTCGTGGCGGCGCTGATCGGTTTCGCGACCCCGGCCCTGGCCACGGCCAGCGCGGGCGGCACCTTCGCCGGTGTTGCGGTCCTGGCGCTCCTCGCCGCCGGAATCGGCCTGCTCTGGATACCCCGTCTGCCGGGTGCGCGACAGCTCACCTCGGTCGAGAAGAACGCTCTGTGAAAGGAACTCGTGGATCCGCACCTCCCCGACGGCCCCGACCGCTCCGCGCTCTGGATCGGCAGGTGGACCGACCCGGCCCATCGCGTCCTCCGCTCGATCGACTCCGATGGGATCGCCTGGATCGGGCCGGGGGAGTCGCTGGGCCAGACCTTCACCGCGCCGGGCAGGTTCACCGCCGTCGGCGTCGACCTGGTCCGCGAGGGCGAACCTCGCGGCAGGCTGGAGCTGCGCGACGCAGCGGGCGCGGTCCTGGCCGACGCGGTCGTGGAGGTCGGCGGTTTCCGGTGGGACCGCTTCGCCCACTACCTCGAACTCGCCGAACCGGGCGAGCCGGGCGAGCACCGGGTCGAGCTGACCCTCGACCGCGGCCGCGTTGGCTGGCGGACCCGCACGAACGCGACGGAAACCCTCGCCGACGACGGAGTCTCACCGCTCCCGGTGGACGGGCTCGCGCTGCGCGACGGGATGGTCGAACGCGGTGTGCGCGCGATCGGAGTGGACACCGTGCCCGCGCCCAACCCCGTGTTCCGCACCGCCTTCGACGTCCCCGAGGGCGCGCGCGAAGCGCGGCTGACCGCGGTCGGGTTGGGGTACGGCGTGTTCCGGCTCAACGGGCGCGAGGTCACCGAGGACGTCCTCGAACCCGCCCAGACCGCCTACGACCGCACCGTGCTGCACCGCACCTACGAGGTCGCGCTGGAACCCGGCCGCAACACCCTCACCGCCGAGCTCGGCCGCGGCTTCTACGCAGCGCGCGGCGCCAACACGTGGGGCTGGAACCTCGCGCCGTGGCACCGGGAACCGGTCCTGCTCGCCCAGCTGGAGTACCTCGACGCCGACGGGGCCCGCCACGTCGTGACCTCCGGTCCGGACTGGGAGGTCGCGGCCGGTCCGACCACCGAGGACCTGCTCTACACCGGCGAGACCGTCGACGCGCGCACCGAACTTCGCTGGGAACCGGCCATCGCGGTCGCACCCCCGGGCGGGCTGCTGAAGGAGGCGACCGCGCCACCGGTCCGGCGCGCCGAAGTCCTGGCGGCGCAGCGGGAAACGACCGTCGGAGGCACGACCGTGCACGACTTCGGCACCATCCTCGCCGGTCGGCTGCGCTGCTCGATCCGCGGGGAACCCGGAGCGGAGGTCGTCGTGCGCTACGCCGAGCAGCTCGCCGAGGACGGCACCGCGCGCACCGACAACGCCCTGGCCGCCGGGTCGTCCCAGGTCGACCGCTACGTCGTCGGCTCCGGACCGGTCACCTGGGAACCGCAGTTCTCCTACAAGGGGTTCCGCTACGCGAGCGTGCAGGTCCGCGGCAACGCCGTCGTCAGCGACGTGCGGGCGGTGCGGCTGGTCACCGCGGTCGCCGAGGCGGGCTCGTTCGTCTGCGAGGACGAGACGCTGAGCTGGATCGACGCGGCCACGGCGCGCACCTTCCTCAACAACCTGCACGGCGTGCCCACCGACACGCCGGTGTACGAGAAGAACGGGTGGACCGCCGACGCGCACCTGGGCACCGAGGCGGTGCTGCACCACTTCGGGCTGAAGGACTCGCTGGTCAAGTGGCTCGACGATCACGTCGACGCGCTCGACGGGACCGGCATGGTGCCGATGATCGTGCCCACCCCGGGCTGGGGTCGCGAACCCGATCCGGCGTGGAGCGCCTCGATGGTGCTCATCCCGTGGAACCTGTACTGGGAGCACGGCGATCGCGCGTTGCTGGAGCGCTACGGGGACCCGATCCGCGGTTACACCGACCGGCTGCTGGAGCTCGCCGAGGGCGGGTTGTGGCGCGGCGACAGCTGGGGCGACTGGCTCTCGCCCGGGCACTGGCACGCGCCCGAGGGGCCGGAGCCGACGGCGACGATGATGCTCTACCGGGTCGTCTCGCGCGCCGCCGACATCTGCCAGGTGCTCGGGTGGAACGGCGACGCCGAGCGCTACCGCGACGCCGGACGCACGATCGCCGCCGCCTACCACGCGAAGTACTTCGACCAGGCCAGCGCCACCTACCGCTCGCCCGAGGCGGGGTACCGGCAGTCGATGAACGTGCTGCCGCTGGCCTTCGGCGCGGTGCCGACCTACGTCGCCGGGGCCGTCGGCGCGGGTCTGGTCGACCACGTCGAGTACCGCTCCCGGGGGCACCTGGACTGCGGGGCGGTGGCGGCCAAGCACCTGCTGCCGGTGCTGGCCGACGTGGGTCGCGCGGACCTGGCGATCACCGTGGCGACCCGGCCGGACCGGCCCGGTTGGGGCATCTGGCGGCGGCTCGGGATGGAGACGCTGATGGAGTCGTGGGACGAGAGCGCCCGCTCCCACAACCACTACTTCCTCGGTGCGGCCTCGGCGTGGATCCAGCAGCGGGTCGGCGGGTTGCGCGCCACCAGTCCCGGGTGGCGGACCTTCGACATCGCCCCGGTGCAGGACGACCGCGTGACCTGGGCCGACGTCCGCCACACCACGCCGCACGGGCACGCCGGGGTCGCGTGGCGCCGGGACGAGGACGCCTGGGAGTTCGAGGTCGAGGTGCCCGAGGGCAGCGTGGCGACCGTGCGGTTGCCCGGGCAGAGCCCCGCGCGGTTGCCGGGCGGGCGGCACGGGATCAGCCGGCCGGCCACACCCGGGGTGGATCGCTAGGCGCGGTGGGCGCTTCGCTGTCGGCGGCCCGCCCCGGGCGTCGGAAAGCCTTGCGGGCGAACGAGATCAGCGAGTAGAGCGTCAGGTCCCGGGTTCGGCTGAGTACCCACGGGACCCCCTTGATCAGCAGCCAGCGGACGTGGTCGATGCGGGTCACCGGAACACCGCCGGAGCAGGTCAGCGACACCTCCGAGGGCACCAGCAGGCCCTGCCCGGCCAGCCCGGCGGCGAAGGCGGCGGCCAGCATCCGGTGGCCCAGCTCGGAGGGGTGCAGCCGGTCGACGCTCCACGCCGCGCGGTGGTAGGCGCCGGGCAGCCGGTCGAGGTCGACGACCGCGGCCCCGTGCGTCTCGGCGACCGACGTGAGCACGCGGTTGAGCGCGTCGATGCGCCGGTTCAGCATCCGCCGCAGCGGTCCCGGCAGCCGGAAGACCCGGGCGTGGTCGTGGTAGCGGATGGTGACCACCGCCGCGCCCGCCGCCACCAGAGAGCGCACCACGTGGTCGAGCTGCTGCCGCAGCAGTCGCGGGTCGAAGTCGGCGCGCATCGTGTCGTTCATGCCGACCATGAGCACCGCCGCGTCGGGCGCCACCCGCAGCGCGGCGGGCAGCTGGGCGCGCCAGACCTCGGCGACCCGCGCGCCGCTGGTCGCGAGGTTGGTGAAGCGGGCGGCCTCGATCGCCTCGGCGAGCAGCGGCGCGAACCCGCGCCACCGGCCGCCCGCGATCGGATCGCCCATGCCCGCGGCCACGGAGTCGCCGAGCACCGCGAGGCTGCGGACCCTTCGCGAACCGGGGAGCCCGGTCGTCATCGCGTCGTGCACCGGATCATCGTGATCCGGGCAGCTCCTGGCGGGGTAAGACGAGGGTGAAGGCGGAACGACGGGTGGGCGAAAACTCCGGTGTCGGCGAAGCGCGGCAGGGGGCGGTTCTTCCTCGAATCGCCCGCGACCGATGTCCGAAATGTCGGTTCAGTTCGAGGAAGAACCGCCGCCCCTGGTGCGGGGTGCGCCCGACGTGCTCAGCGGTTGCGGGTCGCGGCGGCGAGGTCGGTGATGATGCGTTCGAGCACGGGGCGCGGGGTGGCGAAGTTGAGGCGGGCGTGGCCGCGTCCCTCCTCGCCGCAGGCGGGACCGTCGGTGAGGACCACACCGGCGCGCTCGTGGAAGAACTCGCCGGGGTGGTCGCCCAGGTCCAGGGAGCGGAAGTCCAGCCAGGCCAGGTAGGTGCCCTCCGGCTTCCGGTAGCCGACCTCGGGCAGGTGCTCGGCCAGCAGCGACGCGACGGCGCGGCGGTTGCCGTCGAGGTAGTCGAGCACCTCGTCCAGCCACGGCTGCCCGGCGGTGTAGGCGGCGGTGTTGGCGATGACGCCGAGGTTGGAGGCGCCTTCGGTGACGTGCTCGCCGAGGGAGCGCAGGAGCTCGGCGTCGGCGTCGTTGGACAGCAGCAGCTGGGCGCACTTCAGGCCCGGCAGGTTCCACGCCTTGGACGCCGAGGTCGCGGTGATGGTGTGACCGGCTGCGGTGTCCGACAGCGACGCGTACGGCGTGTGCCGGTGTCCCTCGTGGACCAGCGGTGCGTGGATCTCGTCGGAGAACACCCGGCCGCCGTGGCGGTCGACGACCTCGCAGACCGCCGACAGCTCCTCCTGGGTGAACACGCGGCCCAGCGGGTTGTGCGGGTTGACCAGCACCAGCAGGTTCCCGCCCGCCCGGAACGCCGCTTCCAGGCCGTCGAGGTCGAGGGTGAACCGGTCTCCGTCGTCGACCAGCGGAACCGCGATGAGCTCGCGCCCCATCGCGCCCGGAACCTTCAGGAACGGCATGTAGGCCGGGGTGGGCAGGACGACCTTGCTGCCCGGCTCGCTGAAGTGCTCGATGGTGAGCTTCAGCGCCCGGATGACGTCGGGGATCGCGTGCACGCGATCCGGCTCGATCCGCCAGCCGTGGCGCCGTGCCTGGTAGTCGGCGCACGCCCGGGACAACTCGGCGGTCAGGCGGGGCGGCAGGTATCCGAAGTTCAGCCCGTCGACGCCGGTGTGCAGCGCCTCCAGCACGGCCGGCGAGGTGCCGAAGTCCATCTCGGCGACGAACGCGCCGATCGCGTCCCCGTGCAGCGTCCACTTGAGACCCCCGCGCGCACGCAGGTCCTCGATCGTCACGGCGCTGGTCGTCACGGGGTCGAAAGCGTTGCCCACACTCATCCTCTCCGCAGGTCCTTCTGGAACCAGTGTGAGGCGTAGCGGGCGTCGTTGTAAGCCGGGATTTCGACGTAACCGCGCGTGGCGTACAGACCACGGGCTTCGACCAGATCGGACCGGGTGTCCAGCCGGATCGCGCGATAGCCGAGCGCGGTGGTGGGGGGGGGGGGCGCGCGCCCCCCGCGCCCCCCGCCCCCCACCACCCAGTCCGCGTCCCCGGGCGGCGGGCCGGACGTACATCCGCTTGAGCTCGGCGACGCCGGGGACCTGCGCGCGCACGCCCGCGCAACCGATCGGCTCGGTCCCCTCGCGGGCGATCAGGAACACGCCGGTCGGCGGACCCAGCCCGTCGTCCGGGTCCTCGTCGAGCGCCTCGTCCACCTCGGTCTCGGTGGCCGGGCGGCCGTAGTAGCGGCTCGCCATCTCGTCGGTGTACTCGCGCAGCAGCGAGCGGGCGAGCGGTCCGCCGACCGGTTCGGCGCGGAAATCGAGTTCGGTGTGCACACGACGATTCTCGCCGCCCAGTCCACTGATTTCCGCAGTCCGCCGTTTGCTCAGTCCCCGCCCAGGCCGAAGACCTTGAGCAGGCTGTAGATGCCGAGCAGCGTGATGGCGATGCTGCTGATCAGCAGGATCACGTTGAACCAGCGCCCGCCGTGCAGCTCCGGGTCGACCTGGGTCTTGCGCAGGTACCAGGTCGCGACCACCACGGCGGGCAGGAAGATGCCGGTCGCCACGCCGCCGATCTGCACCATCACCACCGGCGAGGACACCGACAGGTACGTCGCGCCCCACAGGATCGGCAGCACCACGATGAACCCGCGGACCCACTTCTCCCGCGCCACCTGGTTGTTCCAGTCCAGCACGCCGAGGGTGGCCAGGACGTTGGTGTACATCCGCGACCAGCTCGGGATCGAGGCCCACAGCGTGGATCCGAGCACCGCGATCGCGCCGATGAGGAAGCCGATGGCCGCCCACTCGCCGATCACGTCGGTGTACATCTGGGAGAGCGTGGTGATCATCTCGTTGCCCTCGAGCACCAGGCCCTGCGGGTTCAGCACCGCGGCGCCCATGATGAAGAACGCCAGCGTGCCGACGGTGTAGATGATCCAGGAGACGAAGACGTCCTTGTACATCACGCGGATCCAGCCCTGCGCCCGCGCCTTCCACTCGTCCGAGCCGTCGTTGGGGCCGACCCAGCGCGCGTAGCCCTTCTCCACGCACCAGTAGGTGTAGAAGGTGATCTCGTCGGCGCCGACGCCGGTGATGCCGAACATCGCCACCGCGGCGCCGATCGCGCCCGCCGGGATGGTGAAGGTCAGGCCGCTGAGCACGTCCGTGCCGCCGTAGCTGAACGGCGTGAACGGCAGGCCGAGCGCGATGACCACGGTGGCGATGGAGAACACCACGACCAGCGCGAACGCGCCGCGCTCGATGAGGCTGTAGCTGTTGGAGTACAGCAGCGCGATGCTGCCGGCCACCACGATGGCCGTCCACACGCCCAGCGAGGTGGCGCTGAGCGGGTCACCGCCGACCGGGATCAGCATGCTCAGCGCGGAGGCCGTGCCGCCGACGATGCCGCCGATCTGCAGGAACTTCGACAGCGCCATGAGGATCCACAGCACGTTGATCCAGCCGATCCGGCCGATCTTGGGCGGTACCTCGTTGAACCCGGTCAGCGCGGGTTTGCCGGTGAGGATCGTCCAGCGCGCGAGCTCGGCCTGCACCGCGACCTTCACGGCGGTGGACAGGATCACCATCCACAGCAGGACGAATCCCACCTTCGCGCCGAGCGCGGTGGTGGCGATGAGCTCGCCGGAGCCGACGATCGAGGCGCTGACGATCAGGCCGGGGCCGAGATAGCGCAGGCTGCCCGCCCAGCCGGTGGGTGGTTCCTTGATGCCGTCGGCGGTCAGGAGGTAGGGATCGCCGTTGGCGGTCGCGACCTTGGTTCCCATCGGGCACTCCCTTGTGCCTAGAGGTTGTGCGAAAGACATGCGATTTTCACGGTTGTGAAACTTTCGTACGGTTGTGAAAAGCTACCCACGCGAACACGGCCGGTCAATCGATCTGCGAGACCGGGAATTCCGAAGCCCCGAAAACCGTTGATCACCTCCTGCGACGCGGTTTTCGACCGCTGCCGGTGGGCGTTCGGAGGGATAGGGTTCATCGCATGGTTGGTTCGCTTCTGGGGACTGAAGTTCAGCGGGTCGAAGACCCCGACCTGCTCCGAGGCCGGGGCACCTACATCGGCAACCTCGCCGCCGACGGGCTGCTGCACGTCGGGTTCGTGCGCTCGCCCCTCGCGCACGCCGAGATCACGAGCATCGACGCCTCCGAGGCCGCCGCGGCGCCCGGCGTCGTCGGTGCCTACGTCGCCGCCGACCTGGACCTGCCGGTGCCGCCGCCGTTCGTGGTGGTGAACCCCGAGGTCACCCGCCCACCGCTGGCCACCGACCGGGTGCGCTTCGTCGGCGAACCGGTCGCCGTCGTCGTCGGCGAGTCCGCCTCGGCCGTGGCCGACGCGCTCGAACTCGTCGACGTCGACTACCGCGAACTGCCCGTGGTCGCCGACCCGGAGCGCGCGCTCGACGAGGACGCCGAGCTGCAGTTCCCCGAGCTCGGTTCCAACATCGCCGCCGGATACCGCGACCGCGCAGGTGATTCCGCGCTCGACGGCGCGGACGTGGTGGTGCGGGCGCGCATCGAGAACCAGCGGGTGGCGGTGGTCCCGCTGGAGGGCAACGCCGTCGCGGTCCAGCCGGGTGGAGCCGAGCAGGACCACGACATCACCGTGCACGTCTCGACGCAGATGCCGCACGGCGTGCGGGCCGGTCTGGCCAAGGCGTTCGGCTTCGACCTGGAGCGGGTGCGGGTGATCTCGCCGCACGTCGGCGGCGGTTTCGGCGGCAAGGCCGGGGCGATCTCCGAGCACGTGGTGGCCGTCGGTCTCGCGCTGAAGCTCGGGCGCCCGGTGCGCTGGGTCGAGGGGCGTTCGGAGAACATGCAGGGCATGCCGCACGGGCGCGGCCAGGTGCAGTACGCCGAGCTGGGGTTGCGCCGCGACGGCCGGATCGTCGGCATGCGTTGCCGGGTCGTCGGCGACTGCGGCGCCTACGCCGGGTTCGGCGGTTCGCTGGCGCTCGGCCCGACGCGCACGATGGCCCAGGGCGTCTACGACATCCCCAGGATCAGCTACGACGGCATCGCCTCGCTGACCAACACCACCCCGGTCGGCGCGTTCCGCGGCGCCGGCCGCCCGGAGTCCGCGGCGATGGTGGAGCGGATGATGGACCTGGCCGCCGCCGAGCTGGGCGTGGACCCGGTCGCGTTGCGGCGCAAGAACTTCCTGGTCCCCGACAGCTTCCCGTACAAGACGGTCACCGGGGCCACCTACGACAGCGGAGAGTACGCGGTCCCGTTCGACGAGGCGCTGCGGCTGGCCGGGTACGAGGAGCTGCGCGCCGAGCAGGCCCGCCGCATCGAGGTCGGCGAGACGAAGCTGCTGGGCATCGGGGTCAGCGCCTACGTCGAGATCACCGGCGGCGGTTCCGGCGAGTACGCCGAGGTCGAGGTGCACGCCGACGGCGCCCGCATCCGGGTCGGCACCTCCGCGCACGGCCAGGGGCACGCGACGGCGTTCGCGATGATCGTCAACGACACCCTCGGCATCCCGGTGGACAAGATCGAGTTCATCCAGTCCGACACGGCCGAGGTGCCGCGCGGTGGCGGCACCGGCGGGTCCCGCTCGCTGCAGATCGGCGGCAGCGCCGTGCGCCAGGCCGGGACCGAGGTCCTCCGGCGCGCCAAGGAGATCGCTGCGTCCCGGCTGGAGGCGAGCGCCGACGACATCGAGGTCACCGACGCGGGCGAGCTGGGCGTGGCCGGTGTCCCGGGCGCGACCGTGACCTGGGCCGACGTGGTCTCCGAAGTGGCGGACGAGCGGCTGGCCGCCAACGTCGACTTCGCCCCCGACGGGGCGACGTTCCCGTTCGGCGGGCACGTCTCGGTCGTCGAGATCGACGTCGAGACCGGCTTCGTGACGCCGCTGCGGCACATCGCGGTCGACGACTGCGGGCGGGTGCTCAACCCGCTGCTGGTGCGCGGCCAGCAGCACGGCGGCGCCGCCCAGGGCATCGCCCAGGCGCTGTGGGAGCAGGTCACCTTCGACGCCGACGGCAACCCGGAGACGGCGACGCTGGCCGACTACGCGATCCCGTCGGCGGCCGAGCTGCCGTTCTTCGAAGCGTCCAACACCGAGACCCTGACGCCGCTGAACCCGTTGGGCGCCAAGGGGATCGGCGAGTCGGCGACGGTCGGGTCGACCCCGGCGGTGCAGAACGCCGTCGTCGACGCCCTCAAGCACCTCGGCGTCCGCCACGTCGACATGCCCGCCACGCCCGAGCGGGTCTGGCGCGCCATCCGCGACGGCGCCTCGGCGACGTGCTGGCAGGAACCCCCGGCCGCCTTCGCGACGCTGCCGCTGCGCGCCGACGACACCCCGGACGAGGAGGAAGCCGTCGTCTGACGGCCCGGTCCCGGCCGGATTCGAATCCCCTTGCGGGGCACGAGGGTCGTGCCCGCACGAACCACGGAGGTCGGGATGGAGTGGACGCTGGCCGAGGTGTACGAGTCGCCGCACGGGACGGTGCGGTGGGACAGCTTCGGGGAGGGGGAGGACGTCGTCCTGATGCACGGGACGCCGTTCTCCTCCTTCGTGTGGCGGGACGTGGCCAACGCGCTGAGCGCGCGCTACCGCGTGCACCTGTGGGACATGCCCGGGTACGGGACCTCGGCGAAGTTCGAGGGGCAGGACGTGTCGCTGGCCGCGCAGCAGGAGGTGTTCACCGGCTGGCTGCGGCACTGCGGGCTCGACGAGCCCTCGGTGATCGCGCACGACTTCGGCGGCGCGGTGTCGTTGCGCAGCGCGCTGCTCGACGGAGTGCGCTACCGGCGGCTGGCGCTGCTGGACGCGGTGAGCATCCGGCCGTGGGGATCGGAGTTCTTCCGCCTGGTCAACGCCAACGCCGAGGTCTTCGCCGCGTTGCCGCCGCACCTGCACGAGTCCCTGGTGCGCGGCTACCTGGCCACCGCCGCGCACCGCGAGCTGCGCCCCGACGTGCTGGACCGGATGGTGGCGCCGTGGCTCGGCGCGGACGGGCAGCCGGCGTTCTACCGCCAGATCGCCCAGGCCGACGAGCGCTACACCCGCGAGGTCGAGGACCGCTACGGCGAGCTGGAGTGCCCGGTGCTCATCGGCTGGGGGGAGCAGGACTCCTGGCTCCCGGCCGATCGCGGGCGCGAGCTGGCGCGTCGCATCCCGCACGCCCGGCTGGAGTGGATCCCACGTGCCGGACATCTCGTCCAGGAGGACAACCCGGCCCGGGTGACCGCGCTGATCACGGAGTTCCTCGCCTCCTGAGTGCCCACCATGCGGGAGCCCCGTCTCGGGACGTGGTCACCGAGGTTTAGAGTGGGTTCGTCCGTTCGTGTTAATCAGGAGGTTCGGCGCTATGGCTGTCGGCCACACCTCGTCACCAGACGTGCGAGGTTCCGGGGAGGCGGGGTCCGGGCCCCGACGTAATTCGACCCGACAGGTCGTGCTCGCCAGCCTCGTAGGCACCTCGATCGAGTTCTACGACTTCTACGTCTACGCCACGGCTGCGGTGCTGATCTTCCCGAAGCTGTTCTTCCCGGCCGGTGACGACACGGCCGCCACGCTGAACTCGCTGGCGACCTTCGGCATCGCCTTCGTCGCCCGGCCGGTCGGCTCGGCGCTGTTCGGCCACTTCGGCGACCGCATCGGCCGCAAGGCGACGCTGGTGGCGTCGCTGCTGACGATGGGCATCTCGACCGTGCTGATCGGTCTGCTGCCGGGTTACGCGCAGATCGGGATCGTGGCGCCGCTGCTGCTGGCGCTGTGCCGGTTCGGCCAGGGACTGGGCCTGGGCGGCGAGTGGGGCGGCGCGGCGCTGCTGGCCACCGAGAACGCGCCGCCGCGCAAGCGCGCGCTGTTCGGCACGTTCCCGCAGCTGGGCGCGCCGATCGGGTTCTTCTTCGCCAACGGCCTGTTCCTGATCCTCTCCGGCGTGATGTCCGACGACGCGTTCTCCTCGTGGGGCTGGCGGATCCCGTTCCTGGTGTCGGCCGTCCTGGTGATCGTCGGCCTGTGGGTGCGGCTGAGCCTGAGCGAGACCCCGGCGTTCGCGAAGGTTCTGGAGAACAACGAGCGGGCGAAGGTGCCGTTCGTGCAGGTCTTCCGCACCGACTTCAAGGCGCTGGTGCTGGGCACGTTCATCATGCTGGCGACCTACGTGCTGTTCTACCTGATGACGGTGTTCTCGCTGTCCTACGGCACCTCGGACTCGGGCCTGGGCTACGAGCGCTCGACGTTCCTGGTGATGCTGCTGGTCGGCGTGGTGTTCTTCGGTCTGACGGTGCCGGTCGCGGGCCTGCTGGCCGACCGCTACGGCCGCCGCTCCACGCTGTTGGTGACCACCACCGCGATCATCGTGTTCGGCCTGCTCATGGGTCCGTGGTTCGGCGCCCACTCGACGGTGGCGACCGTGCTGTTCCTGGTGGTCGGTCTGGGCCTGATGGGCATGACGTTCGGGCCGATGGGCGCGCTGCTGCCGGAGCTGTTCCCGACCGCCGTGCGCTACACGGGCGCCTCGGTTTCGTACAACATCGCGAGCCTGCTGGGCGCCTCCGTCGCGCCCTACATCGCCACCTGGCTGGCCGGTTCCTACGGCCTCGGCTGGGTCGGCGTCTACCTCGCGGTCGCCGGCGCCATCACCCTCCTGGCCCTCATCGCCAGCAGGGAGACCAGGGAAACCTCCCTGGAATCCTGACCTCTCACCGAACGAGGCCCCGCCCGGAACATCCGGGCGGGGCCTCGTCCTTCCAACGTCCCGCCATCATCCGCAGTGCGCTGGTTGCGGTGTGCGCGTTCGTCGCCAGGGGACAGTTTTAGTCATAATTGTCCGGGCAAAACGGACATTGATCATGGGTGATTATGGCTAAAACTGTCCCCTCCGCAGCGTTGCGGCCCTCCGCGACCCTGCGCCGAGTGTGTTGGTCCGCGGTGTGGTGGCCGGGGTCAGGGGGTGAGGTGGTTGAGGAGGCGGTCCAGGAAGGGGGTTTGGGCCGGGTTGAGCTTGGTGCGGGCCGTTCCCAGGTCGCACCAGAGGGCCCTGTCGACTTCCGGGAAGGACCGGGTTCGGCCTGAGCGAGGCGGCCATTCGAGGTCGAAGGTGTTGCTGCGCAACGACGTCACGTCGAAATCGCCTTCGGCGGCCCAGGCCGTGATGGTCTTGCCGCTGCGCATCTTGACCTCGCCCAGCGGCAGGAGCTCGCGGTCCGGCAGCGTCATGCCGGTCTCCTCGGCGAACTCGCGCAGCGCTGCGAGGCGGGGGTCCTCGTCGGGTTCGTGCTCGCCCTTGGGCAGGCTCCAGGCGCCGTCGTCCTTGTTCTTGAAGAACGGACCGCCCGGGTGCACGACGAGGACCTCCGGCCCCTCGGACCGGTACAGCAGGATTCCGGCGCTGCGCTTGCTCATCCCGGCATTCTCGCGCATCGGCGCGGGACCTGGCGGGAACGGGCGTTTCCAGCGATGCTGATCGGCGTGGAACGGGTGGTGCTGCACATCGACCTCGACCAGTTCATCGTCGCCGTGGAACTGCTGCGGCACCCCGACCTGGTCGGCACCCCGGTGCTCGTCGGCGGCTCGGGCGATCCGACCGAGCGCGGCGTGGTCGCCGGTGCCTCCTACGAGGCCCGCGCCCGGGGCGTGAAGTCGGGAACGCCGCTGCGCACGGCCGCGGCGCGCTGCCCGGAGGCGGTGTTCCTGCCCGCCGACCGCGAGACCTACCTGGCCGCCTCCGCCGACGTGATGACCGCGCTCGGCGAGCTCGGCGGGCTCCTGGAGGTGGTGGGGTGGGACGAGGCGTTCATGCTCGTCGACACCGACGACGCCCTCGACACCGCCCGCTACGTCCAGCGCTACGTGCGCGAGCGGACCGCGCTGAACTGCTCGATCGGCATCGGCGACAACAAGCTGCGCGCGAAACTGGCCTCCGGCATGGGAAAACCCGCCGGGGTGTTCCGCCTCGACGCGTCCAACTGGGTCGAGGTGATGGCCGACAAGCCCACCGACGCGCTGCAGGGCGTCGGCGCCAAGACCGCCAAGAAGCTCGCCGCCCGCGGCATCGCCACCGTCGCCGAGCTGGCGCGCACCCCGATGGCCGACCTGGCGGGCGAGTTCGGGCCCAACATCGGCCCGTGGCTGGTGGCGCTCGCGCACGGCTACGACTCCAGCCCGGTCAGCGACGAGCCGTTCCGGGCCCGCTCGCACGGCCGCGAGGTGACCTTCCAGCGCGACCTGCGTGAGGTCGAGCCGATGCGCGCCGAGATCACCCGGCTGTCCCGCCAGGTCTCCGAGGACCTCGCCGCCGACGACACCCTCGCCCGCCGCGTGGTGGTCAAGGTGCGGGACTCCCGCTTCGGCACCCACACCCACGGCGTCACCCTCGCCGCCCCCACCCGCGACTTCGAACCCATCGACATCGCAGCTCAGGAGGCCCTCGGCCGCTTCCCGCTGGACCGCCCGGTGCGGCTACTGGGAGTCCGCGCGGAGCTTGTCCGCGAGTAGCGGGGTCAGGCGGAACTCGACCAGGGTGCGCATCGCCAGGGAGAAGTTCGTGCGCTCCACGCCCGGGGTGTCGAGGATGCGGCCCGCGATGCGGTACAGCTGGTCGGCGTCGGTGGCCACCACGCGCACCAGCAGGTCCGAGCCGCCGGTGAGGCCGAAGACCTCCACGACCTCCGGGATCTCTGCCAGCTCGGCGGCCAGCCGGTCGAGGTGCTGCTGGGTGACCTGGACGGTGATGAACGCCGTCAGCGGGTAACCCAGGGTGGTCGGGTCGATGCGGCGTTCGAACGCGCCGAGTCGCGGTTCCAGCTTCGCCAGCCGAGCCTGAACGGTGTTGCGGGACAACCCGACTCGATCGGCCAGCGCCACCACGGTCGCGCGCGGCTCGTCCTGCAGCGCCAGCAGCAAGCGGATGTCGATGTCGTCGAGCGGCTCGGCGGTGGGCAATCTGTTCACCTCGTCGGTCGTTCCGGCCCGGTGTCGTGAGCAGATTGCTCGATTCCGCGACCAGGTCTTGTGCAGTGATTGTTGCCTTGGTGTTCTTCTGAGCGCAATGTGGCAACGCGAGGAGGCGTGATGACGAGCGTGGTACCGGCGCGCACCGAGACGGCGGATCTGCGCGAGGTCGAGCAGCGGGTGCTGTGGCTGGCCACCGCGATGATCGACCACGCCAACCGGGTCCGGCCGAACAGCACCGGGCTCAAGGTCGGCGGGCACCAGGCGTCCTGCGCCTCAATGGTGTCGATCATGACCGCGCTGTACTTCGAGCACCTCACCGCCGCCGACCGGGTGTCGGTCAAGCCGCACGCCTCGCCGGTGCTGCACGCCATCAACTACCTGCTCGGATCGCTCGACGAGAAGCACCTGACCACGCTGCGCGAGTTCGGCGGCGTGCAGAGCTACCCGAGCCGCACGAAGGACCCCGACCCGGCCGACTACTCGACCGGCTCGGTCGGCATCGGCGCCACCGCGCCGATCTGGGGTGCCGTGGCTCGCCGCTACGTCGACACCCACGGCGGAGGGGCGGGCGCCGGACGCCAGTACTCGCTGCTCGGCGACGCCGAGCTCGACGAAGGGGCCTGCTGGGAGGCGATCCTCGACCCGACCGTCGCCGACCTGGGCGAGGTCGTGTGGATCGTCGACCTCAACCGGCAGTCGCTGGACCGCGTCGTGCCCAACATCGCCGCGAACCGGCTGCAGGGCATGTTCACCGCCGCCGGCTGGCAGGTGATCACGCTCAAGTACGGCCAGGTGCTGGAGGAGCTGTTCGCCCGGCCCGGGGGTGCAGCGCTGCGCGAGCGCATCGACGGCATGAGCAACCCCGAGTACCAGCGCCTGCTGCGCTGCACCCCGCAGGAGCTGCGCGCGCGGATTCCCGCCGGGGACAGCGCGATCGAGCGCCTGCTGTCCGATGTGGACGACGAGACGCTGGCGGTGGCGATCCGCAACCTCGGCGGCCACGACCTCGACGCGCTGGACTCGGCGTTCCAGGCCATCGACGACACCCGCCCCACCGTCATCTTCGCCTACACCATCAAGGGCTACGGCCTGGCCACCGAGGGACACCCGCAGAACCACGGTTCGCTGCTCGGCGAGGACCAGATGCGGCAGCTGGCCGCGCAGGTCGGCGCCGACCTCGACGACCCGTGGCACCGCTTCGCCGACGACAGCCCGGCCGGGAAGCTCTGCGCCGCAACGGCTTCCCGACTGCGGCGTCGCGAGCGGGCTCGGGTGAAGCCGCCGCGGCTGCCCGCCGACATCGGCCGCACCCCCAGCGGCACCACCACGACCCAGGCCGCGCTGGGGCGCACGCTGCTGGACCTGACCCGCGAATCCCCCGAGGCCGCCGAGCGGATCGTGACGCTGGCGCCCGACGTCAGCTCCACCACCAACCTCGGCGGCTGGCTGAACAAGGTCGGGGTCTGGTCGCCGTCGGAGCGCGTCGACTGGTTCGCCGACGACGCCGAGACCATCCTGCACTGGCGGGAACGCCCGGCGGGACAGCACATCGAGCTCGGGATCGCCGAGACGAACCTGGTGAGCCTGCTCGGCGAGCTCGGCTCGACGTGGAGCCGCTGGGGTCAGCCGCTGCTGCCGATCGGGGTGGTCTACGACTGCTTCCTCGGGCGGGCGCTGGAACCGTGGTCGTTCGGCGTCTACGGCGGCGGCCAGTCGATCCTGGTCGGCACCCCGTCCGGGGTGAGCCTGGCGCCGGAGGGCGGCGCGCACCAGTCGGTCGGCACGCCGTCGATCGGGCTGGAGCAGCCGGGCGTGACCAGCTACGAGCCCGCGTTCGCCGTCGACACCGAGTGGTGCCTGCTCGCGGCGATGTCCCAGCTCGGCAAGCCCGGCGGGTCCTCGTCCTACCTGCGGTTGTCGACGCGCCCGGTGGACCAGTCGCTGGCGTCGGTGCCGGCCGATCCCGCGGCCCGGGAACGCCGTCGCAGGCAGGTCGTCGGCGGCGCCTACGCGCTGCGCCGCGCCGCGGACCCGCAGGTGACGCTGGTCGGCATGGGCGCGCTCATGACCGAGACGCTGGCCGCCGCCGACCGCCTCGCCGAGCAGGGCGTCGACGCGGACGTCCTCTGCGTGACCAGCCCGGACCTGCTCTTCCGCGCCCACCGCGGCGACGCCGACCGCACGATCCTCGACCAGGTCTTCCCGGCCGACCGAGCCCGCCCGATGGTGACCGTCCTCGACGGACACCCGCACGCACTGGCCTTCCTCGCCGGGATCAACCGGACCCGCTCGATCCACTTGGGCGTCACCGGTTTCGGCCAGTCCGGTTCCCTCGACGACGTCTACCGCCACCACGGCCTCGACACCGACACCATCATCAGCTCCGCCCTGGACCTCATCCACCGCTGAGAACCGTTGGTGCGGTCGCCTTGCGCGGCGGTGCGGGTGGCGGGAATCCCGACACCCCCAACTCACCTCATCGAGTGTCCTCACGTCGAAAACCCCGGTTTTCGCGACGTGAAAACCGGGGTTTTCGACACGACGAATGTCGCGGTTCTCGTCGTGGTGGGTGGGGATCGTCACTTGGCTGGGGGAGTTCGCCCTGGTTGGGTGGTGGGGGTTCTCAGGGGTGGAGGTTTCGCGGTGGGTTCTTTCGAGGTTCGGGCTGAGGGCGGGAATCTCGTCGACGTGTTCAACCGGGACAGCGCTCCCGCGGTGAGCGTCGGGGCCGGGGACGTGGTGACCGTGGAGTCGTTGGACTGCGCGGGGCACCTGGAGCGGCAGCGGGTGCCGGGGGAGGAGCGGCCTCGGGCGTTCCCCGGGCGGCGGGGGCATTGCCTGACCGGGCCGATCGCGGTGCGCGGGGCGAAGCCGGGGATGGTGCTGGCCGTGCACTTCGAGGAGATCACGCCTGCCGAGTGGGGGTGGACCGCGGCCGCCGGCAAGGACACCTGGTTGACGCGTCGGCTCCGGGTGGCCGAGGCGGAGCGGGCGTGGTTGTTGTGGGAGCTCGACGGGGAGACCGGGACCGATCAGCACGGGCATCGGGTGCCGCTGGCGCCGTTCCTCGGGGTGGTGGGGATGCCGCCCGCGGAACCGGGTGAGCACTCGACGATCCCGCCGCGGTCCGAGGGCGGCGGCAACATCGACTGCCGCGAGCTGGTGGCCGGGTCGACGCTGTACCTGCCGGTGACGGTGCCGGACGCGATGCTGCTGCTCGGCGACGGGCACGCGCGCCAAGGTGACGGGGAGGTCGGCGGCACGGCCATCGAGTGCGGCATGACCACGCGGGTCCGGCTGGACCTGGTCGTGGACCGGCCGGCGCCGGGCATCCACGCCGAAACCCCGGGCGGCCTGGTCACCTTCGGCTTCGACGCCGACCTCAACGAGGCCACCGCCACGGCGCTGAGCGCGATGGTCGACTGGCTGCAGATCGAGCAGGCCCTCGACCGGCCCTCCGCGCTCGCGCTGGCGAGCACCACCGTCGACATGCGGATCACCCAGGTCGCCAACGAGACCTGGGGCGCGCACGCGGTGCTGCCGACCGGCGTGCTGCGCTGATCCGTTTCGCCGCCGTTCTTCGGCTTTTCACCTGAACTGTGGTGTTCCGCATGCGTTGAACATGAAAGATTTTCTGATCAGTTCCCGGCTGATCAGAGGACCCACATGACGGACTTGAGCAGGCGCGGCTTCATGCTGGCCGCGGGCATGACGGGCGCGGGCATGACGGGCGCGGCGCTCGGATTCAGCGGCACCGCGAGCGCCGCACCAGCGCGAACGACCCTGGACGTGGCCGCCCAACCCGCCTCCGGCGAGGGCTACCGGCGGCTGATCGCCGGCCCGGGCTGGCCGCAGATCGTGCGCACCGACCTCGCCGTCGCCGACCCCGGCCGGATCGACCGCCGCGTCCCGGTCACCGCGTTCACGCAGTTCACCGACCTGCACATCACCGACGCCCAGAGCCCCGCCCGCTTCGAGTACCTGCACCCGCTGGCCGGGGGCGCCTTCCGGCCGCAGGAGACGCTGGGCGCGCTGGCCGCCGCGCACCTCGTGCAGCGGGTCAACCAGCTGCGCACCGGTCCGGTCACCGGGCACCCGATGGACTTCATGATCACCACCGGCGACAGCACCGACAACCACGAGCGCGCCGAGCTCGACTGGTACTTCGCCGTCCTCAACGGCGGCCCGATCGCCCAGAACACCGGTGCCGCGCACTACGAGGGCGTCCAGGACTCCGGCGACCCGCTGTACTGGCACCCCGAGGGCGGGGTCGACGACCGCTACCGCGAGCGCGGGTTCCCGGTGCTGCCCGGACTGCTGACCGACGCGCTGCGCCCCTTCGCCGGCCCGGGCCTGGACATCCCCTGGTACGCGGTGTTCGGCAACCACGACAACAGCGTCATGGGCACCCTCGCGGACCAGGTCATCCCGCGCGTCAACGACTGGTACACCGGCGACCGCAAGATCATCGGCCGGGACGAGCGCGAAGCCGCCGCCGTCGCCGAGATGCTGCGCGGCGGACGCGAGGTCTCCGGGCGGACGATCCTCGGCGGCAACACCGTCGTGCGCACCGTGACCCCCGACCAGCGGCGGCACCCGTTCACCACCGAGGAGTTCATCGCCGCCCACCTCGACGAGGCCCGCACCGGCCCCGGCCCGGTCGGCCACGGCTTCGACGCCGCCGACCCCAAGCCGCACTACACCTTCCGGATCGCGCCCGGCGTCACCGGCATCGCGATGGACTCCACCAACACCGCCGGGCTCGCCGAGGGCTCGCTCGGCCTCGACCAGTACCGCTGGCTGGAGGACGTGCTCACCCGCGGCAGCTCCACCTACTACGACGCGATCGGGCGCAAGCAGACCCAGCACGTCACCGACGAGCTGTTCGTGCTGTTCAGCCACCACACGTCCGGCACGATGACCGCGCTGTGGCCCGACTTCCGCTCGCCCGGCGAGCCCCGCGTCGGCGGCGACGGCGTCGTGCGGCTGCTGCAGCGCTTCCCCAACGTCCTGGCCTGGGTCAACGGTCACACCCACCGCAACACCATCACCCCGCACGGCGCCGACGACCCCGAACGCGCCTTCTGGGAGATCAACACCGCCTCGCACGTCGACTACCCGCAGCTGGCCCGGGTCATCGAGATCGCCGACAACCGCGACGGCACGATCTCGCTGTTCACCACCTTGATCGAGGCCGACAGCCCGTACCAGGCCGACTACGACGACCGCTCACCGGCCGCGCTCGCCGCGCTGTACCGGGAGCTGTCGTTCAACGACCCCAACGCCGACCTCGACCAGCTCGGCGACCACACCGACCGCAACACCGAACTGCTGCTGCCGGGCCGCCTGCCGCGCTGATCCGGAAGGCGCCCGCCGCCCTCGTCGCGCACCCTGGGAGGGATCGACCGGGGGAGGCCGGGATGAACGTCGTGGTGGGTGTCGACGGTTCGGCGGTCGCGCGCAACGCCGCCGCCTGGGCGGCGCGCGAGTCCGTGCGTCGCGGCTGCGAGCTGCGGATGGTCTACGCGGATCCGACCGCGCACGCCGGGGAAGACCACGTGCGCGCCCAGGTCACCCGCTGGCTCGCCGACGCGGCCGAGCACGCCCAGGCCCAGCAACCCGACGCGAAGGTGAGCACCGCGGCACTGCCCGGTTCACCCGAGCGGGTGCTCGTCGCCGAGTCGGCCGCCGCCGAACTGGTCGTCGTCGGCGACCGCGGCTTCGGCGGGTTCACTGGCCTGCTGGCCGGGGCGGTCGCCGTCAAGGTCGCAGCGCACGCCCTCGGCTCCGTCGCCGTCGTCCCGGACGTCGGCGACCCGCCGACGTTCCCCACCGCCGGGCCCGTCGTCGTGGGCGTCGACGACGCGGAATCGGCGGCTCCGGTGCTCGCCGAGGCGTTCCGGCTCGCCGACTCGCTCGGCGAACCCCTGCACGTCGTGCACACCTGGGAAGTCGTCGGCATCGACATGATGTGGCTGCGCAGCAGGCTGCCCGCCGAGGAGGTCGCGGAGAAGGAACAGCTGTTCCTCGCCGAGATCATGGCGGGGTGGCAGGAGCGCTTCCCGAACGTCGCCGTCGAACGGGTCGTGGGACGCGGCTCGCCGGTCGCCGCGCTCATCAATCACTCGACCGAGTCACAGCTGGTCGTCGTCGGGGCCCACGGCCGGGGCGGTGTCGCCGGGGCTCACCTGGGATCGACCAGCCACAAGCTGATCCACCACGCTCCGGCACCGCTTCTGATCGTGCGCTCACGTCCTTGACTTCGCTGTGACCGGGTTCTCATTCTCGGATGCGCATGTTCTTCCGCACTCGACGAGGAGTGGTTATGAAGACGAAGGCCGCAATCCTGCACGAGCCGGGCAAAGACTGGGAAATCGCGGAGATCGAACTGGGCGATCCGATCGAGGGCGAAGTGCAGGTGAGGCTCGCGGCCTCAGGCCTGTGCCACTCCGACGAGCACCTGCGCACCGGTGCCACCCCGATGGCGATCTACCCCGCGGTCGGTGGCCACGAAGGCGCCGGCGTCGTCACCAAGGTCGGTCCCGGGGTCTCCGGGATCGAGGAGGGCGACCACGTGGTGCTCACCTTCATCCCCGGGTGCGGGAGATGCCGGGCGTGCGCCAAGGGCATGCAGAACCTCTGCGACGCGGGCGCGGGACTGCTCTCCGGTGAGGCCATCTCCGGTGGCCACCGCATCACCTACCAGGGCAAACCCGCCGCTCCGATGTGCCTGCTGGGTACCTTCGCGCCGTACGTGACGGTCAACCAGGCGTCGGTGCAGACCATCGAGAACGACATCCCGCTGGAGAAGGCGGCGCTGCTGGGCTGCGGCGTGTCCACCGGCTGGGGCACCGCGACCGAGATCGGCGACACCCGCACCGGCGACACCGTCGTCGTCGTGGGCTGCGGTGGCGTCGGCATCAACGCCGTCCAGGGCGCGGCGGCCGCCGGTGCCCGCTACGTCGTGGCCGTCGACCCGGTGGAGTTCAAGCGCACCAAGGCCGAGGAGCTCGGCGCCACGCACTCCTTCGCGAGCATGGAGGAGGCGCACGCGGCGGTCGGCGACCTGACCTGGGGGCAGCTGGCCGACAACGTGCTGATCTGCATCGGCGAGACCACCGGTGAGCACCTGCAACCGGCGCTGTCGATGACGAAGAAGGGCGGCCAGGTCGTGGTCACCGGCATGGGCCGCGCCGACCAGATCGACGCCCAGGTCTCGCTGTTCGAGCTCACCCTGCTGCAGAAGCGGTTGCAGGGCGCGATCTTCGGCGGCGTCAGCCCGCGCACCCAGATCCCGCGCCTGCTGGAGCACTACCGCAACGGCACTCTCAAGCTCGACGAGCTCATCACCACGGAGTACAAGCTGGAAGACATCAACACCGGCTACGCGGACATGATGGCCGGCAAGAACATGCGAGGGATCATCCGCTACACCGACGCCGACTACTGAGAAATCTTGTTGGTGGTCGACCTGCGTGGCGGTGCGGGTGGCGGAACCTGAGCGCCTTCGTGGACTCCGTGCGCCGCTCCTTGAGTATGCCAATACGAGGCGTCCCGGCGTACTCGCCACGAAGGCGCTCAGAACCCGCGGCGGTGCGGGTTGCTCGGGTGGTGGAGGAGAATGCGGCTCCGCCGCATGGATTGATGCCTACTGATCGGTGTGCGCGAGCGCGAGTTCGCGCATGGCCGTGTCGAGCAGGTCGGAGAGCTCCTGCTCGGGATGTTCCAGCCAGTGCTGGTACGCCGACAGCGCCACGCCGAGGGAGGCGTGCGCGATGGTCTGCGGGGTCAGCGCGGTGGACGGCTGGCCGAGGCGGTGGCCGACGAACTCGGCCACCACCTCGCGCCACGACTCGAAGCGCAGCGTCGAATGCGCTTGCAGCGCGGGGACTCCCAGGATCAGCCGCATCCGCCTGCGGTGGTCCGGGACCTGCTCGGCGGGCACCCGGTTGAACTCGACCAGGCAGTGCCGCACCGCGTCCATCAGCGGGAGGTCCCCCGGTAGCGCGCGGAACTCGGCGCGCATCCGGTCCAAACCGGAGTCGAAGTCCCCCCACGGGATGTCGTTCTTCGACGGGAAGTAGTGGAAGAACGTGCGCCGCGCGATGCCCGCCGCGGCGGCGATGTCGCTGACCGTGGTGCGGTCGAATCCCTGTTCGTCGAACAGGTCGAACGCGACCTGCTCCAATTCCGCTGCGGTGGTGACCTTTCGGCGTCCGCCGGGTCGCTGCACTGCTCCAGATGTGTCAGGCCGCAAGGAATTCCGCTCCACGTCTTGTGAAAGTGCACTGGGTGCAAATACCGTGTCGATGGTAGCTCGACACTGTGAGGAGCATCGCACATGGCTGACCAGCAGATCGAACAGAGCACCGGGAACGAGCCGGTCGTCGAGGAAGAGCTCCTCGTCGAGGAGGTCTCCATCGACGGGATGTGCGGGGTCTACTGACCGTGGCCGCCGCGGAGTTCGACATCAGCCGCGGCTACCGGTTGAATCCGCAGGTCGCGTTGCGCCCCGAACCCTTCGGGGCGCTCGCGTACCACTTCGGCAACCGGAAGCTGTCGTTCCTGAAAGTTCCCGAACTGGTGGACCTCGTCCGCGAACTCGGTGAGCACCCCAGCGTCGAAGACGCGCTGGAAACCCTCCCCGAGCAGCGTCGGCCGCAGTTCCGCAAGGCCCTGGCCTCCCTCGCCGCCTCCGACATGATCCGCCCGCAGGCGGAAGCGGAGTAGCAGGCCCTCCCGAGAATCCGACTCCTTGGCCCGACAGCGACGTCCGGTTGGAAGTGAGCCGAGAATGACCACCACAGCACCGGTTCTCCCGCTGGTCGAGCAGTTCAAGGGCGGTTTGGACGCCCCGATCTGCCTGACCTGGGAATGGACCTACGCCTGCAACCTCGCCTGCGAGCACTGCCTGTCCTCATCGGGCAGACGTGACCCGAACGAGCTCTCGACCGACGAGATGAAGGCCGTCATCGACGAGCTGCAACGCATGCAGGTCTTCTACGTCAACGTCGGTGGCGGGGAACCCACCGTGCGCCCGGACTTCTGGGAACTGCTCGACTACGCCATCGACCACCAGGTCGGCGTCAAGTTCTCCACCAACGGCCTGCGCATCGATCCCGAGCGCGCCCGCAGGCTGGCCGCCACCGACTACGTCGACGTGCAGATCTCCCTCGACGGCGCGACCCGCGAGGTCAACGACGCCGTGCGCGGGCCCGGATCGTTCGACATGGCGATGACGGCGCTGCAGAACCTCTCCGACGCGGGCATGCGCGACTTCAAGATCTCGGTGGTGATGACCAGCCAGAACGTCGACCAGCTCGACGACTTCAAGGCCATCGCCGACCGCTTCGGCGCGCAGCTGCGCATCACCCGGCTGCGGCCCTCCGGGCGCGGCGCCGACGTGTGGGACGAGCTGCACCCCTCCGACGCGCAGCAGCGCCAGATCTACGACTGGCTGGTGGCCCACGGCGACCAGGTGCTCACCGGTGACTCGTTCTTCCACCTCAACGCGCTGGGATCGACCCCGCTGCCGGGGCTGAACCTGTGCGGCGCGGGGCGGGTGGTGTGCCTGATCGACCCGGTCGGCGACGTCTACGCGTGCCCGTTCGCCATCCACGACGTGTTCAAGGGCGGCAACGTCCGCGAGGAGGGCGGTTTCGCCCGCGTGTGGCGGGAGTCGGAGTTGTTCAACGACTTGCGGCAACCGCAGTCGGCGGGCGCCTGCGCGTCCTGCTCGCACTACGACGCCTGCCAGGGCGGGTGCATGGCGGCGAAGTTCTTCACCGGACTGCCGCTGGACGGGCCCGATCCCGAGTGCGTGCAGGGCCACGGTCAGTCCGCGCTGTCTATCGTGGACAAGAGCGTGCTGCCGAAGTCCACCCAGGACCACTCGCGCTCCTCGCGGCGCAAGGTCGGGCTGGGCATGCCCGCCGTGCCCGCCAAGCCGTGCGACTCGTCTCCGCTGGTGAGCGAGCGGTGAAACTCGTCCACCCGGTCCGGCTCGGCCGGGCCGAGGCACCGTCGCGCGTCCTGTTCGGGCCGCACGAGACCAATCTCGGCCGGGAGCGGGACATCTCGGACCGGCACGTCGCCTACTACGCGGCTCGCGCCGCCGGTGGGACCGGCGTGTTGGTCACCGAGATCGCCAGCGCCCACGACTCGGACCGGCCCTACGAACGCGCCCCGCTGGCGTCGCGGTGCGGCCCCGGCTGGGCCGCAGTGGCCGAGGCCTGCCGTCCACACGGGACTGTCGTGCTGGCCGGGCTCGGGCACTCGGGCTCGCAGGGCTCCTCGGCGTTCTCGCAGCAGGTGCTGTGGGCGCCGTCGCGGGTGGCCGACGTTGCCAGCCGCGAGATGCCGATGGAGATGGAGCAGCCCGAGATCTCCGCGCTGGTGGGCGGTTTCGCCGACGCGGCCAGGCTGGCCGTCGACAGCGGGGTGCACGGGGTCGAGCTCAACGCCGGGCAGTTCTCGCTGCTGCGGCAGTTCCTGTCCGGGCTGACCAACCAGCGCGGCGACGACTACGGCACCGACCGCACCCGCCTGCTGCGGGAGGTCGTCGCCGCCGTTCGCGAGGCGATCGGCGACGGCGTGCTGGGGTTGCGGTTGTCCTGCGACGAACTCGCGCCCTGGGCCGGGATCACCCCCGAGGCCGCCTCCGGGATCGTCGAGTCGATCCGGGACGAGGTCGACTACCTCGCGGTCGTCCGCGGCTCGGCGATGGGCACCTCGGCCACCCGTCCCGACCTGCACACCGAACCCGGCTTCAACATCGACCTCTGCCGGGGCATCCGGGAATCCGCCGGTGACACGCCGGTGGTCCTGCAAGGCAGCGTGGTCGACCCCGGCCAGGCCCAGTGGGCCCTCGACGACGGCGTCGCGGACCTCGTCGAGATGACCCGAGCCCAGATCGCCGACCCGGACCTCGTCGCGAAGACCCGCGAAGGCGTCCCG
Organism: Saccharopolyspora ipomoeae; assembly: GCF_029952525.1. Classification (GTDB taxonomy): domain Bacteria; phylum Actinomycetota; class Actinomycetes; order Mycobacteriales; family Pseudonocardiaceae; genus Saccharopolyspora; species Saccharopolyspora ipomoeae. Next base: position 270,114 of record NZ_JASAOF010000001.1, on the reverse strand, counting down.
GTCCGACCCTGCGTGCTCTGCAACCAGAAGTGCTCCGTCCGCGACAACCGCAACCCCCTCGTCACCTGCATCGGCAACCCCACCGCCGGTCACGAAACCGACGAGATCCCGATTTCGATGGAAATCGGGGACCCGAGTTCCATCGAAATCGCGTCCTCGGAGCCCGCGCTGGTGGTCGGGGGTGGTCCTGCCGGGTTGGAGGCCGCTCGGGTGCTGGCGTCCCGGGGCCGCCGGGTGGAGCTCGTCGAGCGGGACGAACGGCTCGGGGGCATGGCGCGAACCGCCGCCGAAGTCGCTGGTCGGGGGCGGTTGCTGGGGTTGGTCGAGTGGCTGGAGGGCGAGGTCCGGCGGCTCGGGGTGCAGGTGCGCACCGGGTCGGAGGCCGGGCCCGACGAGCTGGACGGGCGGGAGGTCGTGGTGGCGACCGGGTCCGCGCCCGGGCCGTGGAACTTCAAGGTCGACGGGGGAGTCGTGCTCGACGTCGTCGAGCTGCTCAGCGGCGGGACGCCCGACGGGCCGGTGGTGGTGCACGATCCCGTCGGCGACTTCGTCGGGGTCGGGATCGCCGAGCTGCTGGCGGGTCGCGGTGTGGAGACCGCGATCGTGACGCAGGATCAGGTCGTGGGCACCCAACTCGCGCTGACCGGCGACCTCGCCGACGCCAACGCCCGGCTGCAGCGGGCAGGCGTGGCGCTGGAGAAGCGGTCCCTGCTCCGCGAGGTCCGCGACGGGCACGTCGTCCTGGAGGACGTGTTCACCGCCGAGACCCGCGAGCGCCCGGCCGCCGCCGTCGTCCACTGCGGACACCGGTTGCCCGATCAGCGCCTCGCCGGCCTGCCGATCGGCGACTGCGTGGCGCCGCGCACGATCCACGAAGCGGTCCTGGAAGGCCGCCGGGCGGCGGGAGGTCTGCGATGAGCCGCTACCTGTTCTCCCCGCTGCGCGTGGGGCCGGTGACGGTGCGCAACCGCATCGTGTTCTCCGCGCACCTCACCAACTACGCGCACGACGGGCACCCCACGGAGCAGCACGCCGCCTACTACGCGGCGCGCGCCGAAGGCGGGGCCGGGCTCGTCATCACCGAGGAGCACTCGACCCACCCCACCGACTGGCCGTACGAGAAGCTCATCCACGGGTTCAACCCGTCGGTGATCGACGGTTACCGGCGCATCACCGAAGCGGTGCACGCGCACGGGACCCCGATCTTCGCGCAGCTCAACCACAACGGCGGGCAGGCGTCGTCGATGTACTCGCGGCTGCCGGTGTGGGCGCCCTCGCCGGTGCCCGACCCGATGTTCCGCGAGGTCCCCAAGGCCATCGACACCCGCGAGATCGCCGAGGTCGTCGCCGGGTACGGAACCGTGGCCGCGCACTGCGCCGAGGGCGGCTTCGACGGGGTGGAGCTGCAGTGCTCGCACTCGTCGATCGTGCGCGGATTCCTGTCGCCCGCCACCAACAAGCGCACCGACGCCTACGGCGGATCGCTGGCGGGCCGGGCCCGGATCCTGCTGGAGATCATCGACGCGGTCCGCGCCTCCCTCGGTCCCGACCGGGCGCTGGGCGTGCGGATCTGCGGCGACGAGCTCATCGAGGGCGGCACCACCATCGACGAGGCCGTCGAGGTCGCCAAGATGGTCGAGGCCACCGGCAAGGTCGACTACATCAACACCTCGATCGGCGTGGCCACCTCGACGCTGTACATGATCGAGGCGTCGATGGCGATCCCGCCGGGCTACGCGCTGTTCATCTCCAACGCCATCCGCCAGGCCGTGGACCTGCCGGTGGTCGGCGTCGGCCGCATCAAGGACCCGCTCCAGGCCGAACGCGCCCTGGAGGAGGGGCATTGCGACCTTGTCGGGGTGGTGCGCGGCCAGATCGCCGACGCCGACTTCGCCGCCAAGGCCCGCTCCGGGCACGCCACCGACATCCGCACCTGCCTGTCCTGCAACCAGGAGTGCGTCGGCCGGATGGGTCTCAACCGCTGGCTCGGCTGCATCGAGAACCCGCGCACCGGAAGGGAATCGGTGACGCTGCCGATGCCGCGCAGGCGATCCCGGGTGCTCGTGGTCGGGGGCGGCCCCGCCGGGCTGCAGGCCGCGTCCACCGCCGCCGAGCGCGGCCATCACGTGACGTTGTTCGAGCAGGCGCCCGAGACCGGAGGGCAGGTCGCGCAGGCCGCGAGCGTTCCCGGTCGGGCCGAATTCCTCGACGTGGTGCGCAACCTGCGCGCCGAGTGCGCCCGGCACGGCGTCGACGTCAAGACCGGCGTCGCGGCGACCGCGCAGCTGCTGCGCGAGGAGCACCCAGACGCCGTCGTCCTGGCCACCGGGGCTCGGCCCCAAAAACCTTGGTGGTCAGGTGATCTGGAGCGGATCGTGGACGTCCGGGACGTGCTCGCCGGGGACGCCGCCCCCGAGGGCGAGGTGCTCGTCGTCGACGAGCTCGGCTTCCACCAGGCCGCATCGGTGGCCGAGCTGCTGGCCGACCGGGGCTGCCGGGTGCGGATCAGCACCCCGGGCATGGTCGTCTGCCAGGACCTCGGCGTCACGCTGGACATGGAGACCTTCAACATCCGCGCCGACGCCAAGGGGATCGGCCAGCGCACCGACGAGGTCGTCATGGGCGCCTCGGCCGACGGCGAACGCGTGTCGCTGCAGATCCTCAAGCACACCACCGGCGAGACCACCGAGCACGTCGTCGACTGGGTGGTGTGCGCCGTGCACCAGAGCCCTGTCGACGAGCTGTGGCACGAGCTGCGCGACGCGCCGTTCCCGGTGCACCGCGCAGGGGACTGCCTCGCGCCCCGCCGCGCGCACGCGGCCGTGATCGAAGGACACCGAGTGGCGGTGGAACTGTGAGCGCGCTGCCCGACACCCTCGCGATCGTCGTCGTCCGCGACGGCGCGCTGCCCGCCGGTGCCGACGAGACCGTCGCCGAAGCCGGGGGAGCGGTGCTGCTCACCGGCACCGGAACCGCCCGCGCCGCCAAGGAGCTCACCGCCGCCCGCAGCACCTGGACCGTCGACACCGCCGTGGTGGCGCCCGGTTCGCTCGCCGCGACGTTGGCTCCGCTGCTCGACCAGGTGCGGGTGGTGCTGCTGCCCGGTTCGCCCGACGGGCGAGACCTCGCTCCCCGCTTGGCGTTCGACACCGGGAGGGCGCTGCACGCGGGCGCGGTCCGCTGCGGCACCGACACCGCCGACCTGTCCAGAGTGGATGACCAGGTGGAGGTGCGCGTCCGCTTCACCGGACCCGTCGTCGTCACCCTGACACCCGGGGTGCGCGGTGTCGGAACACCGCTGCCGTCGCCCGAACCCGTCCCGCTCGACGCGGCACCCGGCACCGCCCGGGACGCCGAGCTGGTCGAGGTCCGCCCGCCCGAACCCGAGACCGTCGAGCTCACCGAAGCGCGCCGCATCCTCGGCGGCGGCGCCGGACTCGTCCGCCCGGGCGAGGACGGGACCGCCGTGATGCGCACGCTCACCGAGGTCGCCGCCTGGCTCGGAGCCTCCGCCGGGGCCACCCGCGTGGTCACCGACGCGGGCTGGGCCGGGCACGACCGCCAGATCGGCACCACCGGCGTCGTCGTCGACCCCGACCTCTACGTCGCGTTCGGCATCTCCGGCGCCACCCAGCACACCGGCGGCCTCGGACGACCGGAGCACGTCGTCAGCATCAACACCGACCCGCACTGCCCGATGACCGCGATGGCGGATCTCGGCATCATCGCCGACGCCCCCGCAGTCCTGGCCGAACTCGACCGCCGGAGGCGAGATGACTGAAGTCGATGCCGTCGTGGTCGGCGCCGGTCCCGCCGGATCGGCCGCCGCCCTCGAACTCGCCCGCGCCGGACGCAGCGTCATCCTGCTCGAACGCGGACCGTTCCCCGGTTCCAAGAACGTCTACGGCGGCGTCGTCTACGCCCGCGTGCTCGACGAGGTGCTGCCCGAGTGGTGGCGCGAGGTGCCCGTGCAGCGCTGGGTGACCCGCCGCAGCACCATGATGCTCACCGACCACCAGGCGCTCACCGTCGACTTCCGCACCGAGGACTGGGGCAGCGCCCCCTACAACGGCATGACGACCTTCCGCGCCGACTTCGACTCCTGGCTGGCGGGCAAGGCCGTCGAGGCAGGGGCCCGGCTGGTCACCTCGACGGTGGCCACCGACGTGATCCGGGAGAACGGGCGCGTCGTCGGCGTCCGCACCGACCGGCCCGACGGCGACATCCGCGCGGAGGTGGTCATCGCCGCCGACGGCGTCAACTCCTTCCTCGCCAAGCAGGCCGGGCTGCTGCCCCGGACCGACCCAGAGCACCAGACGCTCGGCGTGAAGGAGACCCTGGCGCTGCCGCGCAAGACCATCGACGAGCGCTTCCAGCTCAGCGGCGACCAGGGCGCCGACTTCGAGATCCTCGGCTGCACCGGCGACATCGCCGGCGGCGGGTTCCTCTACACCAATCGCGACACCGTCAGCGTCGGCGTCGTGCTCTCGCTGAGCGACCTGGCGAAATCCGGTCGGCGGCCGGAGGACGTGGTCGCCGACCTCAAGGCGCACCCGGCGATCGCGCCCTACCTGCGCGACGCCGAGCTCAAGGAGTACTCCGCGCACCTCATCCCGGAGGGCGGCTACCGCAGCATGCCGCCGCTGTCCACGCCCGGGATGCTCGTCACCGGCGACGCCGCGGCGATGTGCCTGGCCGCCGGGATCTGGCTGGAGGGCGTCAACTTCGCGATCGGGTCCGGACTGGCCGCCGGGCGCACCGCCGCCGAGGCCGTCGAGACCGGCGGCGGGCTCGACGGGTACCGGGAGCGGTTGGAGGGCAACTTCGTGCTCGCCGACCACAAGCGGCTGCAGCGCGCGCCCGAACTGGTGCTCTCCGACCGGGTGCAGCAGCAGTACCCGAAGCTGCTGTGCGACTTCGCCCAAGGGGTGTTCACCGTCGGCAACCCGGCGCCGAAACCCCGGCTGGGCAAGCTGTTCCGCAACACCGCCGCCCGTCACGGCGTCCGGCTGCGGCAGCTCGCCGCCGACGCCTGGACCGGTCTGCGCACCTTCGGCTGAAGAGAGGCGGCCATGTACCGAGACATCTCCTTCGAGGACCGCATGGGCACTGTCGACTTCGACGTGGGCGAGCGCGCCCACATCACCGTCGACACCGAGGTCTGCCGGTCCTGCACCACCCAGGCGTGCGTGTCGGCGTGCCCGGCGAAGCTGTTCGTGCCCACCGGCGACGGCGGAATCCTGTTCAACTACGAGCAGTGCTTCGAGTGCGGCACCTGCTACCAGATCTGCAACAACGCCGGGGCGATCACCTGGACCTACCCCGACGGCGGCAACGGCGTCGTGTTCCGGAGGGGTTGAGCGCATGCGCATCGCAGTGGCACTGAGCCGGTCCTGGCAGGGCGTCGAGGTCGACCTGCTGACCGGGGCGCTGGGCACCGCCCACCGGGGCGAGACGCCCGCCGAGCACGCCGCGCTGGAGCACGCGCTGCGGCTCGCCGAGCTCACCGGCGGCAGCGTCCACGCCATCACCGCGGGGCCGCCGGAGACCGAGCGGGGCCTGCGGGACGCGCTGGCCGCCGGGGCCGACCGGGCCACCCGCGTGGACCTCGACGCACCGCTGAACTCCTTGGCGCACAACGGTTCCGCCGCGGGGTGCCTCGCTCGCGCGCTGCCCGAGATCGACCTGGTGCTGTGCGGCGACCGCTCCGGCGACGGCGGTACCGGCGCGACCCCGGCGTTCCTGGCCGCGCACCTCGACGCCGCCCAGGCGCTCGGCGTCGTCCACGTCGAGCTCGACGGCGGCCGGGTGCTGGTGCACCGCCGCCTCGACGGCGGGGGACGCGAGGTCCTGCGGATGCCGAGGCCCGCCGTGGTCTCGGTCGAGGGCGGCCTGCGGCTGCGCCGCGCCGCGCTGCCCGCCGTGCTCGCCGCGCAGGAAGCGGAGATCACCGTCGTGCCGGGCTCCCGGCCGGACACCGACGTCGACGTGATCTCCACCCGCCCGCGCACCCCGCGAGCGCGCGCCTACCCGCCGCCGAGCGGCGACACCGCGCACCACCGGGTCCTGGAGCTCACCGGGGCGCTCGTCGACCGCACCCCGCCCACCGTCGTCGGACCCCTCGACCCGGCCGAGGCGGCCGACGAACTGCTGGGCTACCTGCGACGTCACGGGTACCGCGGATGAGCCGGGTCGCCCTCGTCACCGGCGCCGCCAGGGGAGTCGGGGCCGCCGTCGTGCGCGGGCTCGCCGCCGACGGCTGGAACGTCGTCGCGCTCGACGTGTGCGCCGACCTGCCCGGCGTGCCCTACTCGCTCGGCACCCGCGACGAGCTGCGGGCGCTCGCCGACGAGCACCCCGGGTCGGTGCGCGAGGTCGTCGCCGACGTGCGCGACGCCGCCGCGCTGGCCGAGGCGGTGCAGGTCGCCGAGGCCGAGTTCGGCGGGCTCGACGCCGCCGTGGCCGCGGCCGCGATCATGGCCGGTGGCGCGCCGCTGTGGGAGACCGGCGACGCCGAGCTGGACCTGCTCTTCGACGTCGACGTGCGCGGCGTGGCCAACCTGGCCCGCGCCGCCGTCCCGGCGATGCTGCGCCGACCCGAACCCCGCTCCGGCAGGTTCGTCGCGCTGGCCTCGGCCGCCGCGCACCGCGGCCTCTACCACCTGGCCGGGTACAACGCGGCCAAGCACGCGGTCGTCGGGCTGATCCGGGGGCTGGCGACCGACCTGCGGGGCACCGGCGTCAACGCCACGGCGGTCTCGCCCGGGTCCACCCGCACCGACATGCTCACCGCCACCGCGGCCTTCTACGACCTCGACGACGTCGAGGAGTTCGCGACGCACCAGGTCGTCGACCGCCTCCTGGAACCCGAGGAGGTCGCCGCTGCCGTGCGCTGGTTGTGCGACGAGCGCGCCTCGGCGATCACCGGCACCGTCGTCCACGCCGACGGGGGGTTCACCGCGTGAGAGTGGTGGCCGACCCGAGCCTGCAGCGCTTCGACGACGGCCGGACCGTCGCCGGGGGCTCGCCGTACCGCATCCTGCGGCTCACCGCGCGCGGCTCCGAACTCCTCGACGACTGGCTGGCCGGGAAGCCCGTGACCAGCGGGAACTCGCTCGCGCAGCGGCTGGTGCGCAGCGGCGTCCTGCACCCCGAGTACGACACCGCGAGCCTGGGGCCCGCCGACGTCACGGTCGTCGTCCCGGTCCGCGGCCCGCGACCGGGCGCACTGCTCGACGCGCTGGAGGGGATGCGGGTGCTGGTCGTCGACGACGGCTCGCCGACTCCGATCTCCGGCGCCGCCGTCCGCCACGACACCGCGCGCGGACCGGGCGCCGCCCGCAACGCCGGGTGGCGGCTCGCCGACACGCCGCTGGTGGCGTTCCTCGACGCCGACACCGTTCCCGAGCCCGGCTGGCTCGACCCGCTGCTGCGGCACTTCGAGGACCCCGAGGTCGCCGCCGCGGCGCCGAGAGTCCGCAGCAGGAGAGGGGATTCGGCTCTGGAGCGGTTCGAGCGGACCTGCTCGCCGCTGGACCTGGGCGAGCAGCCCGGCCCGGTGCGCGCGGGGGGCCGGATCAGCTACGTGCCCACCGCCGCGCTGCTCGTGCGCACCGAAACGCTCGCCGAACTCGGCGGTTTCGACGAGACGCTGCGCTTCGGCGAGGACGTCGACCTCGTCTGGCGGCTCACCGCGCGCCACCAGGCCCGCTACGAACCCGCCGCGATCGTCGAGCACGCCCCGCGCCCCAGCTGGCCCGCGCTGCTCAAGCAGCGCTACGGCTACGGCTGCTCGGCCGGTCCGCTCGGCCGCCGCCACGGCGAGAACGTCGCCCCGGTGCGGCTGTCGCTGTGGAGCGCGCTGGCCTGGCTGCTCGTCGTCCTGGGCCGCCCCCGTCCGGCCCTGGCCGTGACCGGCGCGGCCGCCGTGCTGCTCACCCGCAAGCTCGGCGCGCTCGGCATCCCCGCCCGCGAGTCGATCACCCTCGCCGTTCGCGGAAACATCGGCGCCGCAAGGCTTCTCGTCGAATCCGCCGGACGCGCGTGGGCGCCGCTGGCGATCCCGCCGCTGCTGCTGAGCAAGCGCGGACGCCTCGTGCTGGCCTGCGTCGCCGCCCGCCACCTCACCGAACCGCGCGAGCTCGACCCGCTGCGGCACACCCTCGCCCGCGTTGCCGAGGACGCCGCCTACGGTTGCGGCGTGCTGCGCGGCGCGCTGCGCGAGCGCAGCACCGTCGCGCTGCGGCCGGTGCTCACCGACCGGGGCGGGCGCAGCAGCGTCCCCGTCGGCGGAGGCGAGGCGTGAACCTCGGCGAGACCACCTGGCCCGAGCTGCGGGAACCCCGGCTGCTCGCGGTCCCGGTCGGCGCCACCGAGCAGCACGGCCCGCACCTGCCCTGCACGGTGGACACCGACATCGCCGCAGCCCTGTGCGAGCGCCTCGCCGAGCAGCGCGACGTCGTGATCGCGCCGCCGGTCGCCTACGGTTCCAGCGGCGAGCACGCCGCGTTCCCGGGCACCCTGTCGATCGGGCAGGCCGCCACCGAACTGCTGCTCACCGAGCTCGGCCGCTCCGCCGACGCCTTCGCCGGGGTCGTGCTCGTCTCCTGCCACGGCGGCAACGCCGTGCCGGTGCGCAACGCCGTGCGCACCTTGCGCGCGGAGGGCCGCCGGGTGCTGGCCTGGTCGCCGACCGGGCGTGCCGACGACAGCCACGCCGGGCGCACCGAGACCTCGGTGATGCTGGCCCTGCGCCCGCACGTCGTGCACCTCGAACAGGCCGAGATCGGCAACACCGCACCGCTTTCCGAGCTCATCGACCGGATGCGCACCGGCGGCACCGCCGCGGTCAGCGACAGCGGTGTCCTCGGCGACCCGCGCGGCGCGAGCGGCTCCGAGGGGCGCCGAATCCTGCGCTCCTGGACCGAGAACCTGATCGACGCGGTCGACGCCTGGGATTGAATGCAACACGCCTGAGCCCCCGGATGCGGTGAGAACCCCCGCTCCGGTCTAACCTCTATGCCGATTGGCCCAGGAAACTGCTCCGAGAGGGCTAATTTCACCGTGGATGACCCCATGCCCGGCAACGCGATCCGGTTCGGGTGCGTGTCGGGTTCCGACGGTCGCTGGGGGCGGCGTCCGCTGGGCGGATCGAGAGGACCTTTCGGGTGACGATTGAGAAAGAACCCGTCGAGAAGCACGCAGTAGCAACGGATGTGGCTCAACCGGAGTGGAGCGCGGTCCCGCCCCGGCAGGAGCGGGACCGCGCGGTGTGGCTGGTGGCGGCGGGGGCGCTGCTGGCCGGACTGCTCTTCGTCGTCGTCGACGTGCACTACAACGGCGGGCGCTACATCCCGTCGCTCGACGACGCCTTCATCCACCTGCAGTACGGCAAGCAGATCGGGCGGGGCGAGTTCCTGCGGTTCCACGACGGCGAACCGATCAGCACCGGCGCCAGCAGCCTGCTCTACGTGCTCGTCCTAGGCGCGCTGCACGCCGTCGGCATGCACGGTGGCCTGCTGATGCCCGCCGCGGTGCTGCTCGGCATCGTCTGCCACGCCGCCACCGCCGCCGGGGTGCTGCTGCTCGGGCAGCGCCTGGTCAACCGCACCACCGGCCGCTGGGCCGGTGCTCTGGTGGCCTTCAGCGGGCCGATGCTGTGGGGCGCCACCAGCGGCATGGAGATCACGCTGACCGCGTTCCTGCTGGTCGCGACGCTGCTGGTGGTGGTTCGCGAAGCGCCGACCGCGGTCTTCCGCTGGACCCCGGTGCTCGCCGCGCTGGCGGCGCTGTCCCGGATGGAGGCGCTCGCGTTCCTCGCCGTGCTGGTGCCGCTGATGATGCACGCCTGCCGCCGCCGCGCCGGACTCGCCCGCATCGGTGCGATGGCCTGGTGCCTGCTGCCGTTCGCGGTCGTCGGCGCGCAGCTGCTGTTCTACCGCCTGGCCACCGGGCACGCCTCGCCCAACGGCTCCCAGTCGAAGTCGCTGACCAGCATCCCGCACTTCAACCTCGGCGAGTTCGTCGGCAAGACCTCCGAGAACTTCTCGCAATTCCTGCAGATCCTCAGCGGACTCACCCGGCAGGACTTCGTCCTCCCCGGCGCGCTGCTGCTCGCCGCTGTCGGCGTGGTCGCGCTGACCCGGCACGACGACGCCCGGCGCTACGTCGGGCTGACGATCGGTCTCGGCACCGTGCTGGCGCTGGGGGCGATCTCGACGATGGGAACCGCGCTGTGGCAGCAGGTCCGGTACCTGCAGCCGTTCCTCCCGCTGTTCCTGCTGGCCACCGTGATCGGCATCGGCGCGGTCGTCGGGTGGTTGCGCCTGTCCGGCCGGGCGGCCACCGCGATCCTGCTGGTCGCCGCGCTGTTCACGGCCGTGTCGGTGCCGCTGTGGGCGCACGTGATGGTGGTCGAGTCGGCCAGCATCCGGGAACGGCTCGTCAGCCTCGCCGCCTGGGCGAAGGGCGGGCTCCCGGAAGGCGCGCGGCTGGGCGTGCACGACGTCGGCGCCGCCGCCTACCTCAGCGGCCACCCGACCGTCGACCTCGTCGGGCTCACCACCAACGACCTGGCCGAGCCCGCGCTCAACGGGATGGGATCGCTCTACGAGGAGCTGCGCACCCTCCCGCCCGAGAAGCTGCCCGACTACGTCGCCGCCTACGACGCCATGCCCGGCGGCATCGAACTCGACAAACTCGCCGCCGCGGGGGTCTACACCGACCCGGTCCTGGCGACCCCGCAGATCACCGTCTGGAAGACCGACTGGAGCCTGTTCGGCTCCGGCGATCAGCCGGAAACCCCCGTGCAGGGCCGGATTCGCGATCGCGTCAACGTCGGCTCGATGGACTCCGAACGCGCGCACGACCACCACCTCGACGCCGCGCGCTCGGACTTCCCGCCGATGACCGAACTGCGCACCGTCGACTCCGGCGGGAGGCGGATGGTCGACAGCGCCCGGCACATCTGGGGTGAGGAGGAGTTCACCCTGCACGACCTCGAACCCGGCCGGCCCGTCCACCTGATCGCCCGGCACGACGCCAGCGGGCCCAAGGGCGGCTTCTACACCGGGATGCGCGAGGTGCGGGTGTTCGCGGGAGACGTCGACCTCGGCAAGCACGAGCTGGTGCCCGACCCGAAGGGCTGGAACGAGTCGGTCATCGACATCCCCGGCCACCTGGTCACCTCACCGGACCTGACCGTGCGGATGGGCGCGACGCAGGAATTCGTCGGTCCCTACCCGGACTACAAGTCCTTCGGCTACTGGGCCGTGCAGTGAGCACCGCGTTATCGAGCGGTGACCGGGTTGTCGAACGGTTACCGCGTTGTGCGGTGGCTCCCGGCGAATCCGGGAAAACCGCCCTCTATAGTCGATCGCACGGGCCGGCCCAACGGTGTGCAGGCGCGAAAATCCCTGCCTGGAAGGACCCGTTGGGTTGAGCGTGACGAAAGATCTGGTCGAACCGGAGTTAGCCGAGCCGACGACGCGCGCGGACGCGCCCGCGCGCCGGTGGCGCCTCGACCGGATCGGGATGTGGGCGGTACCGCTGGTGGCGCTGGCCGCCGGACTGGCGTTCGTGCTGATCAACGTGCACTACAACGGCGGCCGCTACATCCCGCCGCTGGACGACGCCTTCATCCACGCTCAGTACGCCAAGCAGATCGGGCAGGGCGAGTTCCTGCAGTACAACGACGGTGACCCGATCTCCACCGGCGCCAGCAGCCTGCTCTACGTGCTGGTGCTGGGCGCGTTCTACTTCCTCGGCGTGCACGGCGGGCTGTTCCTGCCCGTCGCCGTCCTGTTCGGCGTGGTCTGCCACGCGCTCACCGCCGGGGGAGTCGTGCTGCTCGGCCGTCGCGTCGCCGGTCCGGTCGCCGGTGCGTGGGCGGGATTCCTGGTGGCGCTCAGCGGGCCGCTGCTGTGGGGCGCCTCCAGCGGCATGGAGGTCTCGATCACCTCGTTGCTGCTGGTCGGCACGCTGCTGGTGCTGGTGCGGGAACTGCCGAGCGGGGTCTTCCGGTTCACCCCGGTCCTGGCGGCGCTGGCGGCGCTGTGCCGACTGGAAGCGCTGGTGTTCCTGCTGGTGGTGCCGCCGCTGATGATCTACGTCAGCGCGCGCCGCGCCCGGAGCCTGCCCGCCCGGATCGGGTCGCTGGCCTGGTCCGCGCTGCCGTTCGTGGTGATCGCCGCGCAGCTGCTGTTCTACCTGGCCACCACCGGTCACTCGTCGCCGAACGGCTCGCAGGCCAAATCCCACCTGAGCATGCCGAACCTGAGCTTCGGCGAGCTCGCGGGCAAGACCGCGGACAACTTCTCGGCGTTCCTGGAGATCCTCGCCGGCCTCAACCGGCAGGACTTCGCCTTCCCCGGCGCGCTCGCGCTGGCCGCGCTCGGCGTGGCGGTGCTGGTGCGCGACGGCGGCCCGCGCCGCTGGGTCGGCTGGACGATCGGCGTCGGCACGATCCTCGCGCTGGGCTCGATCTCCACGATGGGAACCGCGCTGTGGCAGCAGGTCCGCTACCTGCAGCCGTTCCTGCCGCTGTTCGTGCTCGCCGCCGTCATCGGCCTGATCGAGGTCGGCAAGCGGCTGCGCCTGGGCGACAAGACCCCGGTGGCGCTGCTGGCGGTGGCCGCGCTGTTCACGGCCCTGTCGGTGCCGACCTGGGTGCACAACGCCGTGCAGGACTCGGGCGGCATCCGGGAGCGCGTGGTCGCGCTGGCCAACTGGACCAAGGGCAACCTGCCGGAGGACGCGCGGCTGGGCGTGCACGACGTCGGCGCCGCCGCCTACCTGGGCGGGCACCCGACCGTCGACCTCGTCGGCCTGACCACCAACGGGCTGGCCGAGCCCGCGCTCAACGGCATGGGCGCGCTCTACGAGGAGCTGCGCGCGATGTCGCCCGAGGACCGGCCCGACTACATCGCCATCTACGACCGGATGCCCAGCGGCGTGCAGCTGGAGCACCTCGCCGACGCCGGGGTGCTCGGCGCCCCGGTGCTGTCGCTGCCGGTCATGACGGTCTACAAGGCCGACTGGAGCCTGATCGACACCGGTGACGAGCCGATCCGCCCGGTCACCGGCACCATCCGCGACTACGTCGACGTCGGGTCGATGACCTCCGAGGCCGACCACGACCACGAGGTGCACACCGCGCGCGCCGGGTTCCAGCCGATGACCGAGGCCCGCACCCTCGAAACAGGTGGGCACGAGGTCGTCGACAGCGCCCGGCACATCATCGGCGAGGAGGAGTTCACGCTCCACGACCTCGTCCCGGGCCGGCAGGTGCGGCTCGTCGCCCGCCACGACTCCACCGGTCCCAAGCCCGGCCTGTACACCGGCGCGCGCGACGTGCGGGTGTACGCCGACGGCACCGACCTGGGCAAGCACTGGCTCAAGCCGGAGCAGAAGGGCTGGTCGGAGACCGTCATCACGATCCCCGGGCACCTGGTGACCGGCCCGGACCTGACGATCCGCCTGGCGCCGATGAGCCCGTTCGGCCCGTCCCCGGACTTCCATGCCTTCGGGTACTGGGCGGTCCAGTAGCTCCGGCCGGTTCAGCAGCGGCGTGACCTGGGCCGGGCGCGGTTGACACACCGCGCCCGGCCTTTGTGTACTCGGCGGGTGGACGAGCGGATGGCGGCCGGTGCCCGCACCAGCCTGCCCGAGTGGCCCGCGCGGGTCGCCGTCGATCCCGAGGGGACGAGCTACGCGTTCGTCGGGATCGGGGGCTCGGCCGAGGCGATCGTGCGTGGTTGGGTGGGGGAAGTTCTCATGAAAACTGCGCTCAGTCCGGTGTGGACGACCCAGGCCGGCAGCGCCGACGAGGTCGTCGACGCCCTGGACGAGCAGCTCGGGCGGGCGCGGGTCGGGTGGCGGCTGATGCTGGCCGGTCCGGAGGCCGACGTCCTCGCCTTGCGGGCGCGAGCGCTTGCAGCCGGGGCCGTGGACGAGGAGGTCCGCTGCCACGTCACCTCCCGCGAGCGGCTGCTGGTGCACTGCGCGCACTGCACGGCCGAGACCCCGGTGACGGCCCGGCCCGGCTCCCGCGCCACCTGCTCCGGTTGCGGGCAGCCGTTGCACATCTACAGCCACCTCTCCCGCCACCGGGGCTCCTACCTGGGGTTCCACGCCGACGTGGAGGCGTTCCGGTGATGCTGCCCGAGCGGGTGCGGCGGTTCCCGTGGCCGCTGGAAGGCGACCACTACCGCTACAGCGTCAACGTCGAGGCCGCGCCCCGCGCGCACCGCACGGCGGCGGGGGAGTGGGGCGGCACCGTCCTCGACTTCCACGCCGACTACGAGGCCGAACTGGTCGAGCGCGCCGCGATCCTGCGCCGCGACCCGGGCAGGCACGTCGAGCTCCCGCACATGCGGGAGGCCGGTTGGGACGCGCTGCTGCACCTGCTCGCCGAAGCCGCCGCCACCGACCCGGCGATGACGCTGAGCAGCACGGGGGACCGCGAGTTCCGCTGGGAGAACGGCAGACTCGGCGTGACCCGGCGGTTCCGGTTCGGTGACGAGGACTCGCTGGGCGAGTCGCCGCTGCGCTTCGCCGCCTCCCAGGTCAACGACGACCTCGTGCTCCTCGACGAGCGCGGGGGACGGCTGTTCGCCGATGCCGGAGCGGTCACGTTCGCGTCGAACTGGTCCATCAAGTTCGTGCTCGGCATGTCGTTCACCGACCTGCACGGACCGGTGCCGCGCGACCTCGCCGACGGCGCGATCCCGCGCGCCGAGCGGTTCCTGCTCGGCCTGCAGCCCGGCGACTGCTACCGGCGGCTGAACTGGAGCTCCACCGTCGGGCACCGGCTCGACGCCTCGCTGGAGAGCTACGACGAGTGGGGCGCCGAGCGGGGTTCGGTCGGCGACCTCGGCGAGGACCTGCACCTGCGGGTGGAGGTGCAGCACCTGATCCGGCTGCCGCTGACGGGCTCGATCCTGTTCCTGATCCGCACCTACCTGCTGCCGATGCGGGAGCTGGTGCTGGTCCCGGCCTGGCGCGAGCAGTTCGCGACCGTGCTGGCCGAACTGCCCGACGAGATGGCCGACTACAAGGGCTACGGCGAGATCCGGCCGGAGCTGCTGGGGTGGTTGCGGCGATGAACCGGCTGACGGTCTCCGACACCCGCCTCATCGCCGAAGGCGTCCGGCGGATCCGGCTGGTCGGTGACCTGCGGTCCTACGTGCCCGGCAGTCACCTCGACGTGCTGTGCGGCACCGACGAGCGCGGGCGGCAGCGGCGCAACGCCTACTCGCTCACCGGTGACGGGTTCCGCCCCGAGCACTACGAGATCTCGGTGCGCCTCGGCACCGGCGGGTCCCGCTGGATGCACCGGCTGCGTCCCGGCGACGTGGTCGAAACCGACGGCCCCCGAAGCGGTTTCGCGCCGGTGCAGTCCGCGCGGCACCACCTGCTCGTCGCCGCCGGGATCGGTGTCACGCCGATCCTCTCGCACTTCCGGGCCGCGCGGTTCTGGCGGCGCTCGGTCGAGGTGCACCACGTCTCCCGGGACGGGGTGCACGCCGAGGACCTGCGCGGGCACCTCACCGATTCCCGCGCTCGGTTCTGGCGCGGGCTGGACCTCGCCGACCAACCGCTGGGCACCCACCTCTACGCGTGCGGCCCGGAGTCGTTCCTCGCCGAGGTGACCGCGCGCGCCCGCGAAGCGGGCTGGCCGGGCAGCCGGGTGCACGTCGAGCGCTTCGGTGCGCGGCCCGCCGGGGGCGAGCCGTTCACCGCGCAGCTGCGTCGCAGTGGGACGTCCGTGCCGGTGGAGGACGGCGAAACCCTGCTGGAGGCGCTGGAATCCGCCGGTGTGGCGGTGGCGAACCGCTGCCGCCGGGGCGTGTGCGGGGAGTGCGTCGTCGAGGTCACCGGTGGCGTGCCGCTGCACCGCGACCTCGTGCTGCCCGAGGAGGAGCGGGCCACCCGGATCGCGCCCTGCGTGTCCCGGGCGCGCGGCGAGGTCGAACTCGACCTGTGAGCGCGCGTCGTAGCGGTGCGTGAGAACCGCGCGCGGCCGAGTTCCGTTGCCGGGCGCGCGGAAACGGTGTTCGGCGCCGGGCGGTGGTGACGAAGCGGTATCGGTTGCGTCACTCAACGATATGCGCCGCCGGGGTCGTGTGAGATGTCCGGTGCGGGCGGAAGGCGCCCGATTCGCCGTTTCCGCAGGTCCGGGGCAAGCGTTTGCTTGGGTTCACCCGACAGTGATCAGGAACTGGTGCGTTCAGGTTGGGAATGGCCCGATTTCGTCACGCACAGGTGCTTATTGACTCCGCTATGGTGCTCCGCCGTAGTCAGCAGGGTGTGTCTGCGCATACGGCTCAACACGCACGGTCACATCTGCGGGGGTTCCTGAGGCGCGGAGCGCTGAACGCCGCGTGTGGGCTTGTCACGCCCTGCTCGCCGTGTTCGAGCCGAAGCTTGGGGTTGTTGCTCGGGCAACCCTTGAGAGGAGTCCTGAATGGTCATGCCTGACACCCCCGAGGGGGCGACGGCGGCGGATTCGGAACGGGCATCCGGTGTGGGGCGTCGGCGCTTCCTCACCTACGTGATGGCCGCCCCGACGCTGACCGTCGCCGCGCAACTGCTCCCGGAAGGCCAGGCCGTCGCCACCGCGGCGAAGACCCAGATCCCGGTCCCGCTGCCGCCGCTGGAGCCGATGGTCGACTTCGCCGACGCCGTCACGCTGCTGGCCATGCCCACGATGCCGCTGATGCGGCTGGAGATCACCGGTACCAACAAGGTCCGGTTCGAGATGCCGCGGCTGGAAGTCGGGCAGGGCATCAACACCTCCGTGGTCATGATGATCGCCGAGGAGATGAACGCCCGGCCCTCCGACGTCGTCGTCGAGATCTCCGATGCCCGGCCGGAGCTGTTCATCAACCACTTCACCGGCTTCTCCAGCGGTGTTCGGGCGTTGTGGAAACCGCTGGCCTCGATGGCCGCGGGCGCCCGGTCCCGGCTGGTCACCGCCGCGGCCGAGCGGTTGGGGGTGGCGGCGGCGAAGCTGACGGTCGAGGACACCGCGGTGCACGCGCCCGACGGTCGCTCGGTGACCTTCGGCGAGCTGGCCCGGGACGCCGCCCGGGTCGCCGCGCCCGCCGTCCCGGCGACGCCGAAGAAGCCCGAGGAGCACGAGGTCCTCGGCAAGCCGATGAACCGGGTGGACGCGCGCGGCATGGTCACCGGCGCCACCCAGTACGTCGGTGACATCAAGATTCCCGGCTCGGTCGTCGCCGTCGTCGTGCGACCACCCACAGTGGACGGGAAGGTCGCGGCGTTCGACGACTCCGCCGTGCGCGGCCTGGCAGGCGTGTCCGACGTGGTCGAACTGCCCAGCGGTGTCGCGGTCTGCGCCGAGAACACCTGGCAGGCGCTGGAAGCCGCTCAGCAGCTCCAGGTCACCTGGGTTCCCGGGCCGGGAGCCCGGACCTCCGACGCCGACATCCAGGCGAAGCTGAGCGACAAGACCGGCAGCATGATGGACGCGCTGAACCTCGACGACGGCGAGGGCAAGATCGACGCGAGCTTCAGCTTCGCCGGGGTGAGCCACGCGCCGATGGAGGTCAGCTACGCGGTGGCCGACGTGCGTCGCGACCGCGCCGAGGTCTGGTACCCGGGGCAGGTCGGGATGGGCGTGCAGGTCGACGTCGCCAAGGCCGTCGGACTTCCCCAGCCCGCCGTCACCGCGCACATCACGCGGGCCGGAGGTTCCTTCGGTGCGCGCGGTTTCAACGACGCGGCGGTCGAGGCCGCTCGGGTGTCGAAGGCGATCGGCAAGCCGGTCAAGCTGATGTGGACCCGCAACGACGAGATCCGGCACGGGCGGATGCGCCCGCCGACCCACCACCGCATCATCGCCTCCTACCGGGGCGGGAAGGTCCGCTCCTTCCAGCAGAAGATGAGCGGCGTGATGGTCGACCTCTCGCACGGTGCGGGCATCGTGCTGACCTCGGAGATCTTCGGGGCGATCAACAAGCCCGTCGACGAGATCGTCTTCTACATCAGCCAGAACGTGCCCTACGAGTTCGGGCTGGTCACCATCGACGGCAAGGGCGAGCGGGTCCCCGGCGTGAAGACCGCCGAGTGGCGCGGGGTGCACGGCGGATCGTTCCGCGCGGCGCAGGAGCTCGTCGTCGACGAGCTCGCGGCGAAGCTGGGCAAGGACCGGCTGCAGTTCCGGATGGACTCGCTCAAGACGGACCGGGCGAAGGCGGTCCTGCGCAAGGTCGGTTCCGAGGGGAGCTGGGGGCGTCCGCTGCCGAAGGGCCACGCGCAGGGCCTGGCCGTGCACGAGGAGCACCGCTCGTCCTCGGCCTGCCTGGTGGAGATCGATGCCACCGATCCCGGGAATCCGCGCGTCACCAAGGCTTTCGTCGCCGTCGACGTGGGGCGGGCGATCAACCCGCGCGGCGTGGAGGCGCAGATGCAGGGCGGCCTGATCGACGGGATCTCGACGATCCTGCAGGCTGGCCTGCACTTCGACAACGGCGCGGTGCGCGAGGGCAGCTTCAGCGACTTCAAGTGGGCGCGGCAGCGGCACTCGCCGATCGAGACGAAGGTCTTCGTGATGCCTCCGACCGGAAATCCCGGTGGTGTGGGCGAGTTGGGCGTTCCGGTCGCGGCCGGCGCCGTGGCCTGCGCCTACGCGCGTGCGACCGGCACTCAGCCGCGCAGCTTCCCGATCAACTTCTGATTCCGGCCTGATCCTTCGAGGAGTTCCCGAGCGACATGCCCAAGTACGAGTTCACCGTCAACGGCAAGGACGTCGAGGTCGACGTCCCGGCGGAGATGCCCCTGCTGTGGGTGCTGCGCGATCAGCTGCGCATCACCGGCCCCAAGTACGGCTGCGGCGTCGGCGTCTGCAGGGCCTGCACCTGCTTGCAGGACGACGAAGAGGTCCAGACCTGCATGGTCAAGGCCGAAGACGCCGACGGCACCGAGATCACCACGATCGAGGGCCTGGCCGACGGAGATGAGCTGCACCCGGTGCAGCAGGCGTGGCTGGATCGCGACGTCGCCCAGTGCGGCTTCTGCCAGCCGGGCCAGATCATGACCGCCGTCGCGCTGCTCAACGAGAAGGGCGACGACGTCACCGACGCGGACATCGACAAGATCGAGAACGTCTGCCGCTGCGGCACCTACGGCCGGATCCGCCAGGCCATCAAGCAGGCTGCCGAGAACATGTGAGCCGTGCCGGGGTCTCCCCGGGCTCGCGGTGGGACCGGGGAGACCGCGGACGGTTTTAGCCATGATCACCCATGATCAATGTCCGTTTCGTCCGGACAATTATGGCTAAAACCGTCCACCGCCGCGCCGTCCGCCGAAACTCGTCTCGATCAGGACGCAACGACATCGGCGACGGGACGTCTTCAGGGGTGTCAAGGCGCTGGGGCGCCACGAACGCAACCCTGGGGGTAAGTGATGAGCAAGACCAGCAGGAAGACCCTGGCCGTCACCGGGATCGTCGGCGGCGCGCTGCTGGCCACCGGCGGCGGAGCCGCAGCGCTGGCCCAGCACGGCAGCGGGGTGGAAACCGCGTCGGTGGCCCGCGTCTCGGCCGCGCAGCCGGGTCAGGGCCAGGACCGGGCCGACATCGGCACCTCGAACTGCTCGGCCGAGGACTTCATCGCCAGCGCGAGCGCGGTGCAGGGCCGGCCGGGCCACTTCCTGGTCAGCTTCGGCAACCGATCCGACAAGACCTGCACGATCAACGGCGGCGTTCCCGCCCTCGCCGGGCTGGACATGACCAACTCGCCCATCGAGGAGCTCCCGGTCGACAAGATCTCGGTGCCGGGCGCTCCGGAGGAGTTCACCCTCCAGCCCGGCGGCCTCGTCCACACCGAGATCGAAGCCGTCTCGGGCCCCAACGCCCCGGACACCTACGTGGTGAGCGGTTTCCAGGGTTCGCTGCCGGACATGTCCCAGCCGCAGCCGATTCACGTCACCGGCACCGACGAGGTGCACCTGGAGGTCACCGGCCTGCGCATCACCTCGCTGGTCGCCAGCCCCGACGCGCTGAAGTAGACGGGCGGAGCCCGGCCGAACCGCTCCGGGGATGAGCGGTTCGGCCGGGGTCACGCCGCTTTCCAGGCCGCGCGGCGGAGGAGGCGGAGGCCGTTGAGGGCGACGAGGATCGTGGAGCCCTCGTGGCCCGCGACGCCCAGCGGCAGCGGGAGGTGGCCGACGAGGTCCCAGGTCACCAGGACCGCGATGAAGGTGCCCGCGATGACGAGGTTCGCCGTGACGACGCGGCGGGCGCGGCGGGAGAGCTCGATGACGGCCGGGATCGCGTTGAGGTCGTCGCGGACGATGATCGCGTCCGCGGTCTGCAGCGTGAGGTCCGAGGCGGCGCCGCCCATCGCGACACCGGCGTGCGCGGTGGCCAGGGCGGGCGCGTCGTTGATGCCGTCGCCGACGAACGCGACCCGGTGCCCGGCCGCCTGCATCGCCTCGACCTCGTCGAGCTTGCGCTCCGGCAGCAGTCCCGCGCGCACGTCGGTGATGCCCACGTGCGCGGCGAGCTCGCTCGCCCCGGCCGCGCTGTCGCCGGTCAGCAGCACGGGATCGCTGGTCAGCGCCCGGGTCGAGGCCACGGCCTCGGCGGCCTCCGGTCGCGGCCGGTCGGTGATGGCCAGCAGGCCCACCGGCTCGCCGTCCCGCCGCACCAGCACCGGGGTGCGGCCTGCGGTGACCTCGTAGTTGTCGGGCGCGGCCCCGATCTCGACGTGGTGGCCCGCGACCCGGGCGGTGACGCCGCGCCCCGGAAGCGCCGCGAACTCCTCGGCGGGCGGCAGCGTCAGCTCCTCGCGCTCGGCGGCGCGCACCACGGCCGCCGCCAGCGGGTGCTCGCTGGACCGCTCGGCCGCCGCGGCCAACCGCAGCAGCTCGTCGCGGGAGAACGCCGGGTCCAGCACGCGCACCTCGGCGACCTCCGGGGTGCCGCGGGTCAGGGTCCCGGTCTTGTCGAAGGCGACCTTGGTGGTCGTGCCCAGGTGCTCCATCACCACGGCGGACTTGACCAGCACGCCGTGCCGTCCGGCGTTGGCGATGGCGGCCAGCAGCGGCGGCATCGTCGCCAGCACCACCGCGCACGGCGAGGCGACGATCATGAACGTCATCGCCCGCAGCAGCGATTCCCGCAGGTCGGAGCCCAGCAGCAGCGGGATGGTGAACAGCGCGACGGTCGCGATGACCATGCCGATCGAGTAGCGCTGCTCGACCTTCTCGATGAACAGCTGGGTGCGCGCCTTGGTCTGCCCGGCCTGCTCGACCAGCGCCGCGATCCGCGCGACCACGGAGTCCTCGGCCCGGCGCCCGACCCACACGCGCAGCGCCCCGGTGCCGTTGAGCGTGCCGGCGAACACCTCCGAGCCGGTCGTGACGTCCACCGGCAGCGGCTCGCCGGTGATCGTCGCCTGGTCGACGTCGCTGGAGCCGGACAGCACGGTGCCGTCGGCCGGAACGCGCTCGCCGGGGCGGATCAGCACCTCGTCGCCGATCTCCAGCTCGGCGGCGGGCCGGACCTGCTCGACGCCGTCGGAGGTGACGACCGTGGCGGTTTCGGGGGCGAGGGTGAGCAGCCCGCGCACGGAGTCCTCGGTGCGCGCGGTGGCCAGCGCCTCCAGCGCACCGGAGGTCGCGAAGATGACGATGAGCAGCGCCCCGTCGGTGATCTCGCCGATGGACGCGGCGCCGATCGCGGCCAGCACCATCAGCAGGTCGACGTCGAGCGTCTTCTCCCGCAACGCCTGCAGCCCGGCGAGCGCCGGTTCCCAGCCGCCGGTGATGTAGCAGGCCAGGTAGAGCGCCCACCAGGACCACTCGGGAGCACCGGACAGCTGCAGGGCGAGCCCGGCGAGGAACAGGCCGAGCGCGGCGGCGGCCCACCGCATCTCGGGCAGCGCGAACAGCCTGGTCCGCGCGGGTGGCGCGGTGCGCGGGGGAGCGGTGGTGGAGGTGACCACGGGTGAAGACCTCTTCGCAGAGCGGGCGTGACCCGCACAGGAGAACACATGAACATGCGTTCATGCAAACAGCGGTCTAGACTGCCCGCATGGGACACGGAGTGGAACGGGAGGAGATCAGGCTCGACGCCGAGTCGGCGCAGCACGTGGCGAACACGCTGCAGGCGCTGGCCACTCCGAGCCGGCTGCTCATCCTCGCGGAGCTGCGGCAGGGGCCGCGCCCGGTCACCGAGCTCGCCGAGGCCGTCGGCATGGAGCAGTCCGCCG
The DNA here is from genome assembly GCF_029952525.1 of Saccharopolyspora ipomoeae. GTDB lineage: Bacteria > Actinomycetota > Actinomycetes > Mycobacteriales > Pseudonocardiaceae > Saccharopolyspora > Saccharopolyspora ipomoeae. The sequence continues at coordinate 247,876 of NZ_JASAOF010000001.1, read as the reverse complement.
TGTCCCACCAGCTGCGGCTGCTGCGCAACCTCGGTCTGGTCATCGGGGCCCGCTCGGGCCGCAGCATCGTCTACAGCCTCTACGACAACCACGTCGCCCAGCTGCTGGACGAAGCCGTCTACCACAGCGAGCACCTGCGCCTCGGCCTCGTCGACCGCTCCGAAACGCTCAGCTGACCCGAAGTCCCAGCGACGCCAGCCGCATCCCGGCCAGCTGGGCGATGACCTCGGAATCGCCCTCGCGCCAAGCCACCGCGGGCTCGCGGCCGACCCGCTTGAGCCGACGGTGGGGGAGTTCGGTCAGCGCCCGCAGCGCCAGCAGGTCCGGGCCCTGGGCGCGCATCGCCACGGCCTGCCCGGCCGCGCGGGCGTAGCGGATGCGGCGCGGCAACCAGGCCGCGAGCACCGGGATCAGCGAGAGCGCCACGATCGCGACCGACACCGCGCCGGCGGTCAGGTCGATCACCTCCAGCACGCGCCCGCCCGCGTCCACGAGCACGTCGCCGGCCGAGCTCCCCCTGCCCAGCGCGCCCGCCAGGTCGTCGCCGACGAACGGGACGTCGGAGGCCGTGCGCGCGGCGTCGGTGAAGGTGGTCCGGAGGCCGCCGCCCGCCTCGATCATCCGGTGGCCGGGAGCCCGCAGCTCCAGCACCGCGGCCTCGGCCCGGTCCGCGAGCCACCAGAACGCGGCGACCCAGCCGATCGCCACGAGGTCGAAGAGCAGCTGTCCCGCAACGCGAATCGGTCGTTCGGCGTAGAAGCGCATGCGCGCTTCCTACCAGAGCCCGAGGATCCAGTCGATCATCCGATGTGGACTAATAATATCCGCTCGCAGCAACGTCTTTCACCAGTCCGCCCATCGCCCGGCGGATCGGCGGGGGTCGGTGAGGAGCTCCACCGCGAGCCCGAGAATCGCACGGGAGCTCCTCACCGACGTGGTCCACAACCACGGGAAGAACGATGCTCCTGAACGGCGGACGCCGCCACCCATTTTTCGGGTGCCGGGTTCACAGCTCCGGTGGCTGCTCGGTGTGGCGCAGGGTCAGCCCGGTCCCCCAGCAGTTGGGGCACAGCCGCTGGGCGGTGGTGACCTCGGGCAGGTCGGTCTGGGAGCCCCGCCGCACGTGCACGGCCGAGACCTCGCCCTGGCCGGAGCAGTTCCCGCACTGCGCGCGGGGCAGCTGCTCGGCCGGGACGGCCCGCACGTACTGCACGACCTGGTGTCGCAGGTCGCGCAGCTGATCCGGCTCCTCGTCGGGGTCGGCGTGCCTGCCGAGCAGGTCGGTCTCGGCCAGCGCCGCTTCGAAGGCGCGCAGCAGCTGCTCGACCTCGCCGCCGTGGTCGCTCTGCGCGGTCATCGCACGCCCCACCGGCGCGCGGCGTCGGGACGTCGTGGTTGCGGTGTGCGTGTCATGGAGCCATCCGAATTCTTCTGCGTCTGCCCCGGATTCGCGATCGCCCGAGGCGGCTGGCCAGCATCGCAGAGCGTACTGGAGCGGAATAGGATCGAATTCACAGCGGCGAATACGATCCGAGAACGCACCAATCACGGCGCGGTAACCTTGTCCGCCGGACTAACTGGTGGTTGTGCGCTCCGAACTGCGTTGTTCCAGCGCAGCGAGCTTTCGCCGGTGCATTCCTCGTTCATCGAAGTCGACACGTCCGGATAGGTCGCCCGCTTTTGCCCGAAGTCGCTGGTAGGCAGGTGCGAGAGAGCGGCGGGGGTCGCCTTCGGAATGCGCTCGAAATGGATCCGGCAATTCCGCTTGCCGTCGCGGAACGGGGCTGAACGGGCCCTCTGGGGGGAAAGGGCCCGCTCAGCAATCGGCGAGGGCCGACGAGGGGGGATGTCGGGGACCTCGCGCGCATAGCGGCCTCGGGGATTTGGGGGTGAGCGCCGCTACTAATGAGCATAGTAGATGTGAATCCGATTGGCGGTCAACGGGGTTCCCACGGGCGTGCCGGTCCTCAGGGAGGGCGTCCGCGCTGAACCCGAAGGCCATTCACATAGCGTGCGCGACGTGCGCATCCCCGACGTACGATGTGCCCCGGGGAGGAGGGGCCATGCGTTTTCTGGGTGAGCTCGAAGCCGCTGTGATGCAGGTTCTGTGGGAGGAACCGGAGCCGGTCAAGGTGCGCGAAGTGCTGGATCGGCTCGACACCGGTCGATCGCTGGCCTACACGACGGTGCTCACGGTGCTCGACAACCTGCACCGCAAGGGCTGGGTGCAGCGGGAGATGGAGAGTCGGGCCTACCGCTACCGGCCCACGCGCAGCCGCGAGGAGGCCGCCGCGCGCATGCTCGGCCAGGTGCTCGACGGCTCCGGGGCGCCCGAGGTCGTCCTGGCGCACTTCGTCGCGTCGCTCGATGACGACCAGGCGGAGATCCTGCGCACGGCGCTGCGCGAGCGCTGACCGGGTGGACGCGCATCAGGGCGCACCGCGCGCGGGTTGACCGCAGGCGCCGTGCTCAGGGCTTGTAGGCGACGCCGCCGAGGATCAGGCGCTCCACCAGCGAGATCTCGCGCATGCGGGGGCCGTCCGGCCACCAGTGGTTGAGCTCCACCAGGCCGGGTTCGAGGAGTTCCAGGCCGCCGAAGAGCACGCCGATCTCCTCGCGCGTGCGGTAGCGCCCGCTGCCCATCGACGACTCGCGCCAGCGCTGCTCCAGCTCGCGGGCCATCAGGTGCCCTTCGGGCAGTTCGTCGACCGGGTCCCACCAGTGCGAGATCGCCAGGTAGGAGCCGGAGGGCAGCGCGTCGACGTAGGCCCGCATGAACGCGGCGGGGTCGTCGGCGTCGTCGATGTGGTGCAGCGTGGCGCACTGGATCATCGCCACCGGCCGGTCGAAGTCGAGCTTGGCGACGTGGGGCGTCGCCAGGAGCGCGGCGGGATCGCGCAGGTCGGCGGTGGCGAAGTGGGTGAGGTCGTTCTCCTCCATCAGCGCCCGGCCGTAGGCGGCGACCGTCGCGTCGTTGTCGACGTAGACGACGGTGGCGTCCGGGTTGTGGCGCTGGGCGATCTCGTGGGTGTTCTCCACGGTCGGCAGCCCGGAGCCGATGTCCAGGAACTGGTCGATGCCGACCTCGGAACCGGCGAGGTGGCGCACCACGCGGATCAGCCAGCGGCGGATCGACTGGGCGACGTCGTCGCCGTGCGGTGAGACGGCCTGGATCGTCTCGTAGACCTCGCGGTCGACGGCGAAGTTGTCCTTGCCGCCCAGGAACATGTCGTAGACGCGCGCGATGCTCGCCTTGCTGGTGTCGATGCCGGCCGCCGCCCCGACGTCGGCGGCTTCGCCTTCGATGGCCATCGGTGCCGCGCTCCCCGTGGATTTGATCACGTTTTCGGGGAGTCTATCGGTGGTCGCAACGCGGCGGGACCCTGGCGGTCCGGTGTGAGCGCCGATCGTCCGTTCGGCGGCGCGGTTTCGCCGCGAATGGTCGAGACCACGCCAGGGCCTGCGCGAAAGTGCCGCGCAGGCCCCGGTTTCCGGTGGTCAGAGGGAGAGTTGTCGTTGCCGCGCCGGGAACATCGGCAAGGTCGGGTCGGCGCGCGCGGCTTCGTGGTCGTCGGCGCGCATCTCGTAGTCGGTCGCCTGCATCTCCAGGATCGCCGCGGTCGCGGTGTGGCCCGCGCCGAACAGCTCGCGGGCGCTCTTGAGCAGCGCGCGTGCGTGCTCCCGGTCGTCCGCTGCGAGCTGGGTGAGCGTGTCCCGCCGCAGCCGTTCCCGTTCGAGCTCCCACCGCGCGGTGCTCCGACGTCCGCTCTCCCGCACGATCAGCACGGCGATGAGCAGCACGACGGCGGAGCCGACGAACGCCAGGCTCAGAACCTGCGCCATCGCGACCTCCGATCTCCGAGTAAAGGTAGGTTTTACCTCCACCGGGAAGATCGCTCCTGGCGCCCCGCACGTTATCGATTCCGACTGTGACCCCGCTCTTCGTCCGATCGGGCCCTCCGAGCGCTCGGCCTGGTGAGGTGGTCGCCAGTGGACAGTTTTAGTGAGAACTGTCCGGGCAAAACGGACATTGATCATGGGTGATTCGAGGAAAAACCGTCCCCTGGTGACCACCCGCGCACCGAGACGGGCTCAGCGGAGCGCGCGGAGGGCATCACGGGTGAGGTCGGAGAGGGTGGGGTAGCCGTCGACGGCCATGATCAGGTCGGCTTCGGCGAGGAGGCTGCGGAGGACGTGGGTGATGCCGGGGGTGCCGCCGAGGGCGAGCCCGTAGGCGTAGGGGCGGCCGACGCCGACCGCCGTGGCGCCCAGGGCGAGGGCCTTGATGACGTCGGCGCCGCTGCGGACTCCCGAGTCGAACAGGACCGGCATTCCGTCGGCCGCGTCGACGACCTCCGGCAGGACCTCCAGGGCCGGAAGCCCCCCGTCGGCCTGGCGGCCTCCGTGGGTGGAGCAGTAGATGCCGTCGACGCCGCCGTCCTTGGCGCGGCGGACGTCGTCGGGGTGGCAGATGCCCTTGACCAGCAGCGGCAGGTCCGTCAGCGACCGCAGCCACGGCAGGTCGTTCCAGGTCAGCGGGTTGCCGAAGGTGGAGACCCAGCGCAGCACCGCCGCGCCCGGATCCTCCTCGGGGCTCTTGTCCAGACCCGCCCGGAACACCGGGTCGGTGTAGTAGTTGCTCAGGCAGTGCCCGCGCAGCTGCGGGAAGTTCGAGGTCGCCAGGTCGCGCGGCCGCCAGCCCGGGATCCAGGTGTCGAGCGTGACGACGATGCCCTTGTAGCCCGCCTTCTCGGCGCGGCGCACCAGGCTTTCCGCCAGATCCCGGTCCTTCGGCGTGTAGAGCTGGAAGAACCCCGGTGTGCCGCCGAATTCGCCCGCCACGTCCTCCAACGGGTCCGACGACAGCGTCGAGGCCACCATCGGCACACCGGTCTGCGCGGCGGCCCGCGCGGTGGCCAGGTCGCCGTGCCCGTCCTGCCCGCAGATGCCCAGCACCCCGATCGGCGCCATGAACACCGGGGACGGCAGCGTCATCCCGAACAGGTCCACCGAGAGGTCGCGCTCCTCGGCGCCCACGAACATCCGCGGCACCAGGCCCCACCGGTCGAACGCGGCGACGTTCGCGCGCTGCGTGCGCTCCGACCCCGCGCCGCCGTGGACGTAGGACCACACCGAGGGCGACATGGCGGATTTCGCCCGCTCCTCCAGCTCCTCGAACTCCATCGGCAGGTCGGGAAGCACCCCGCTCAGACCGTTGAGGTAGATCTCCAGCTGGTAGTCGCCGTACGCCATGCTTCGCCCTCCGGTGCGTCGAATCCGCCCGGAATCTAACCGACCGGAGCCCAGCCGGCGAAGCGCTCGTCGACCTCTTCTCCGCGCAGCCCGAAGTCCGCCAGCGAGTAGCGGTGCGCGGGCTTGGCGTGACCGGCGGTGCTCTCGGCGTGCAGGTCCCGCATCGCCCGCGTCGCGGCGTCGTCGAGCGGGATCCCGAAGTGCCGGTAGATCCGCTGGACAACGCCGATCGGGTCGGCCGTGAAGTCCTCGTAGCGCACGTCGAAGAAGCGGTCCGGATCGTGCCGGGCGCGGGCCGCGGTGAACTCGTCCAGGCCCCGCGACCACAGCTCCAGCTGGTCGCGGCCGATGGTCTCGCCGCGGAAGGTCTCCGACCAGTCGTGGGTGGCGTGCGCGGCGAGGCTGCACACCGAGGCGATCGCGGTGCGCGGCTCGCGGTGCGTCTGGATCACCAGCGCGTCCGGGTAGGTCTCCAGCAGCGCGTCGAGCGCGAACAGGTGGCTCGGGTTCTTCAGCACCCAGCGCCGGTTCCGGTCCGGCAGCCCGATGAGCTGCAGGTTGCGCTTGTGCCGCGCGTAGGCCGCCGTCCAGTCCTGGCCGGCCAGCCAGCGCGAGTAGGTCGGCAGGTGCGCCAGGCACTCGTAGGAGATCGACCGCGTCGACTGCCGCAGCAGCTGCCAGCACTCCTCGACCTGCTCGGCCGACATGTAGTGCACGCCCATGAACTCGGGGTGCTCCACGTGGTGCTGGGTGTAGCCCTGCTGGATCCCCTGGAAGACCGGGTCGTCGGCCCAGGTCTCGCGCGGTGGGCGCGGCTGCGGCACCTCGGTCAGCCACAGCTCCAGGCCCTGGTTGGCGGGGTCGGCGGTGAGCAACCGGTGCAGCGCCGTGGTGCCGGTGCGCGGCAGCCCGGTGACGAAGATCGGGCGCTCGACCGCGACCTCGGCGTGCTGCGGGTGCTTCTTCCACGCGTCCTCGCTGATCAGCCGCGCGGTCAGCGCGCCCCGCAGGAACGCGCGCGCGACCTTGTTGCCCAGCGGCGTCAGCCCGGCGTCGCGCTCGTAGGACTCCAGCAGCACGCCGAGCCCGTCGGTGTAGTCGTCGGTGCCGAAGTCGTCGAGCCCGACGAGCCGGGTGGCCGAGGCGTGCAGGTCCTCGACGGTGCCGACGTCCTCACGACCGATGCTCATGAGCAGCTCCTCAGTGGTGGAATTCTCCGGCGTTGACGTCCAGGCACTGGCCGGTGATGATCCGCGAGAGTTCGGAGATCAGGAACAGGCCCGCGTCGGCGATCTCGTCCGGTTCAGGGAGTTTTCGCAGGTCGGTGGTGGCGGCGGTCTCCTCGTAGACCTCGTCGCGGGTGATGCCGCGCTGCTCGGCGAGGTAGCCGAGGTACCACTTGAGCGAGTCCGCCCAGATGTAGCCGGGGGCGATGGTGTTGACCCGCACTCCCTGCGGCCCGAGCTCGGTGGCCAGGCTCTGCGCCAGCGACAGCAGACTGGACTTGGCCATCTTGTAGGCGCCGTAGTTGCGGCGGGAGTGCCGCAGCACGGCCGAGTTCACCATGAGCACCGCGCCGCGCGTCTCGGCCAGCGCGGGGGCGAACAGCCTGGTCATCCGCAGCGCGGCGATCGAGGTGGTCTCGAAGCCCTGCCGGATCGCGTCCAGGTCGGTGTCGGCGAGGTCGGCGAGCGGGGGGATCGCGAAGGCGTTGTTGATCAGCGCGTCGACCCGCCCGAAGTGCTCCACCGACCGCGACACCAGGTTCGCCGCGTCGTCCTCGGAGGTGATGTCGGTGGGCACCACAAGCGCGCGGCGGCCCAGCTCGCTCACCTCGTCGGCCACCTGCTCGAGCCGCTTCTCGGTGCGCGCGGCCAGCACCACGTCGGCCCCGGCCTGCGCGCTGCGCAGCGCCAGGGACCGGCCCAGGCCGGGCCCGATCCCGGAGACGACGACGACCTTGTCGCGCAGCAGTCCGTCCAGCATCGGCCTCACCCCAGCATCCGGTTGTGCACGGCGGCTTGCCGCGCGGCGATGCGCTCGCGCCACAGCTCGGGCGTGATGCGCGATTCCTCGTGGTGCGGAAGGCGTTTCGGCAGCTCGCCGAACGGCACGACCTCGACCTCCGGGCCGTCCTCGGGTCCCAGGTCGCGGGAGAGGCGCTGCCAGCGGATCTGCATGTAGCCGCGCTGGTGCCCGGTCAGCTCGATCCAGTTGGTCAGGCCCGGATCGCGCTCGGCGAGCACGAAGCGGATCTTGCCGTCGGGATCGGTGCGCGCCTGCTCGGCGGTGAGGCTGGTCTGGTGGTTGATGTAGTCGGTGGAGATGTACCAGGGGCTGCCGAGCTGAAAACCCTGGTACGGCGCCTCGGAACGCGGCACGGTGATGATCATCGCCTGGTCGTCGGTGAGCTCGAAGTGCCCGGCGGACGACATCTGGGTGGACAGCCCGCCCGGCGTGGAGCGCGGCTCGTTCATCGTGTTCACCGGCTGGTTGAGGTAGAACCACTCGGGGAACGCGAGGAACGTACGCAACCGGCTGAGCAGGATCTTCCCGGCCACGCCGTAGCGCTTGGTCATCAGGTCCATCGTGCGCGGCGGGGGAGCGGTGCCCGCGGTGTCGGCCCGCCGGATCCGGATCAGGCCGCGCCGCTCGGTGTCCCAGTCGCTGTAGACCTCGCGCACCACCAGCATCGCCGAACCGGGGGCGAGGGTGAAGTAGTTCGGCCCGGCCGGTCCCGGCCCGAAGCGCACCTCGAAATCACCGTTGTCGTCGACGGTGATGCGCCGGTCGTCGAACGCGGCGAGGCTGTCCGGGACGTCCACCGGGGAGTAGTCGCCGTTGAGCACCTGGAAGCTGAGATCCGTCGTGCTGCCGCGCTTCCCGGTCACCACGTACTCGGCGTCGTCGCGGATGTAGGAGTGGAAGTACAGCGCGTCCGGGTTGTCCAGGCCCATCTTCGTGTAGGGGCCGGTCGACTGGATGAAGTACGGGTGATCGCGCTCGAACGCCCAGGCCAGCATCATCGACGCCTGGATGCTGCCCGCCAGGTAGTCGTACCCCTCGACCAGGTCCTGATCGGTGCGGATGTGCTTGGCGCCCTTGATGACCTCCTCGGCCTCGGCAACAGCGTCGGCGAAAGGCTGCGTGAGCACAGGATCCTCCTTCGTAGAACGAGTTCTATGCCCAGCGGTTGGCCGTGAGGGTGAAGTTGGGGAGGTCGTCGAAGGTGTGCAGGAACTCGTAGGTCCGGGTGTAGCCGGTCCGGCTGATGCGCCACTCGCCGTCCGACTCGCGGCGGTAGGTGTCCTCGTAGAAGGCCGCGCCCCGGATGATCGTCTTGAACTCGGTGGCGATGACGGTGTCCTCGAAGCACCAGGTCCCGGTGGCGGTGTCGCCGTCGACGTCGATCTCCGGCTGGCCCGCGAAGTGCGTGGTGATGATGCCCGGGCCGAGGTTCTCCCGCATGAACTCCAGGATCTTCTCGCGCCCGACGAGGTGGAGCTTCTCGCCGGCCGCCTCGGTGCCGTAGTCGCCGACCGCGTCCTCGGTGATGGTGTCGGCCAGCTCGTGCCACAGCTTCAGGTCGACCGCTCGCAGGTAGCGGTACTTCAGACGCTTGATCTCCTCCAGCGCGACCAGGTCCACGACGCCTCCTCGCTCGGTCCGTCCGGGATGGCCCCAGCTTTCCGCGCACCTTGACCAAGCGCAAGAACTTGTTCTACTTTTCTGTGAAACTTGTTCTATATCAGGTTCTGATCGGAAGGGCGGGTCCGTCGTGACCACGACCTACGAACTGACCCACCTGCGCGGCCTGGAAGCCGAGGCGGTGCACGTCTTCCGCGAGGTCGCGGCCTGCTTCGAACGCCCGGCGCTGCTGTTCTCCGGCGGCAAGGACTCCGCCGTGATGCTGCACGTGGCCCTCAAGGCGTTCTGGCCCGCGCCGCTGCCGTTCCCGGTCCTGCACGTCGACACCGGCCACAACTTCGCCGAGGTCATCGACTTCCGCGACCGCACCGTCGAGCGCCTGGGCCTGGAGCTGCTGGTCGGCAGCGTGCAGGACGACATCGACGCCGGCCGCTCCGTCGAACGACCCGGGGCCGGGCGGAACCGCCTGCAGACCCGGACCCTGCTGCGCAGCATCGCCGAGCACCGCTTCGACGCCGTCTTCGGCGGCGCTCGCCGCGACGAGGAGAAGGCCCGCGCCAAGGAGCGGGTGTTCAGCTTCCGCGACGAGTTCGGCCAGTGGGACCCCCGCAACCAGCGGCCCGAGCTGTGGCACCTCTACAACGGTCGGCACCGCGAGGGCGAGCACATCCGCGTCTTCCCGCTGTCGGACTGGACCGAGCTCGACATCTGGCAGTACGTGCTCGACGAGGGCATCGAGCTCCCGCCGATCTACTACGCCCACCGGCGCACCGTCTTCGAGCGCGACGGCATGCTGCTGGCCACCAACCCGCACCTGGAACCCGGCGAGGACGAGCAGCCCTACGAGGCCACCGTCCGCTTCCGCACCGTCGGCGACGCGACCTGCACCGGCTGCGTGCCCTCCACCGCGAGCACCGTCGCCGACGTCGTCGCCGAGGTCGCCGCCGCCCGGGTCACCGAACGCGGCGCCACCAGGGCGGACGACCGCATCTCGGAGGCCGGATTGGAAGACCGCAAGCGCGAAGGCTACTTCTGATGAGAGTTCTGCGGTCTTTTCGCTCGGCGGTGCGGGTAGCGGAACCTCGGACGCGCGGAGGTGCGAGCGCCTGAGGTGGGGAAGGAGACACGGCTTCGCCGTGGCAACCGGGAACGCTCAGCGAAACCGAAGAGGAGCTTCGATGACGCAGCTGCTTCGCCTCGCCACCGCCGGGAGCGTGGACGACGGCAAGTCCACGCTGATCGGGCGCCTGCTCTACGACTCCAAGACGATCCTCAGCGACCAGCTCGAAGCCATCGAGCGCGCCGGCCGCGGCGACGGCGGACCGGACCTCGCGCTGCTCACCGACGGGCTGCGGGCCGAGCGCGAGCAGGGCATCACCATCGACGTCGCGCACCGCTACTTCGCCACGCCCCGCCGCAAGTTCATCATCGCCGACACGCCCGGGCACATCCAGTACACCCGCAACATGGTCACCGGTGCCTCCACCGCCGACCTCGCGCTGGTGCTCATCGACGCGCGCAAGGGCGTGCTGGAGCAGTCCCGCAGGCACGCGTTCGTGGCCAGCCTGCTCGGCATCCCGCACCTGGTGCTGTGCGTCAACAAGATGGACCTGGTCGATTATTCGCAGCAGCGTTTCGACGAGATCCGCGCCGAGTTCGCCTCCTTCGCCATGAAGCTCGACGCGCCGGACCTGACCTTCATCCCGGTCTCGGCCCTGCGCGGCGACAACGTCGTGCACCGCAGCGAGAACATGCCCTGGTACGAGGGCACGTCGCTGCTGCACCACCTCGAAGAGGTCCACGTCGCCTCCGACCGCAACCTCATCGACGCCCGGCTGCCGGTGCAGTGCGTGATCCGCGACGGCGACGTCCGCGGCTACGCCGGAACGGTCGCCGGGGGAGTGCTCAAGCCCGGCGACGACGTCGTCGTGCTGCCCTCGGGCTTCACCACCGGCATCGCCGAGATCTGGGGACCCGGCGGCGAGCCGCTGGAGGAGGCGTTCACGCCGCAGGCGGTGACCGTGCGGCTCACCGACGACCTCGACGTCGCGCGCGGCGACATGCTGTGCCGCCCGCAGAACCGCCCGCACACCGGCCAGGACGTCGACGCCCTCGTCTGCTGGCTCACCGAGCGCTCGGCGCTGGAACCCGGTGCGCGCTACGCCATCCAGCACACCACGAGGTCGACCCGCGCCCAGGTGCGGCAGCTGGACTACCGGCTCGACATCAACACCCTGCACCGCGACACGACCGCGACGTCGTTGTCGCTCAACGAGATCGGCCGGATCCGGCTGCGCACCCAGCAGCCGCTGCTGTTCGACGCCTACCGGCGCAACCGCACCACCGGCAGCTTCATCCTCGTCGACGAGGCCACCGACAACACCGTCGCCGCAGGCATGATCACCGGTCCGGACGTGGCCGAATCGAACGTGACCTGGGTGTCCACGGCGGTCCGGCGCGAGCAGCGGCGGACCCGGGGCGCGACGGTGTGGCTGACCGGGCTGTCGGCCTCGGGCAAGTCGACCGTGGCCGTCGAGCTGGAGCGCAGGCTGGTGGCCGCCGGCAGGCCCGCCTACCTGCTCGACGGCGACAACCTGCGACACGGGCTCAACGCCGACCTGGGCTTCAGCGCCGCCGACCGGGCCGAGAACGTCCGCCGCGTCGGCGAGGTGGCGCGGCTGTTCGCCGACTCCGGCGTGGTGTCCATCGTGTCGCTGATCAGCCCGTACCGCGCCGACCGGGAGCGCGCCCGGCAGGCGCACCGGGAAGCCGGTCTGACGTTCGTGGAGGTCTTCGTCGACACGCCCGTCGAGGTGTGCGAGGCGCGCGACCCCAAGGGCCTCTACGCGCGGGCGCGGGCGGGGGAGATCACCGGGTTCACCGGCGTCGACGACGCCTACGAGCGTCCGGAGCAGCCGGACCTGGTGCTGCGGCCCGACTCCGGCGATCCGGCCGCGATGGCCTCGGCGATCGTCGACCTGCTCGACTGACGAGGGCTCGCGCGCGGCGGTGAGCTCCTGTTGATGCGGATCTCGCGGCCGCGTTACACCGGGGACATCGCGGCTGCGGACACTGCTGGCCAGACCGGGAACGACGCCGTTCCGCGAACGGTATCCGCATCCCCTTCCGGCTTCGAGGAGTTGTCGTGTCCTACGTGAGTCCGCCCGAGTTCGTCGGCAAGATGATCGACGCCGGCGAGTCCAAGATCCACATGTCGACCCGGGACACCGTGATCCGCGCCTACATGGCGGGCGCGATCCTGGCGCTGGCCGCCGCGTTCGCGGTGAGCGTCACCGTCGAGACGGGTGCGCCGCTGATCGGCGCGCTGCTGTTCCCGGTCGGCTTCTGCCTGCTCTACTTGCTCGGTTTCGACCTGCTCACCGGTGTTTTCACGCTGGCGCCGCTGGCGTGGCTGGACAAGCGGCCCGGGGTGAAGCTCACCGGCGTGCTGCGCAACTGGGGGCTGGTGTTCCTCGGCAACTTCGCGGGCGCGCTGACCGTGGCGGTGCTGATGGCGGTCATCGTGACGTTCGCGTTCAGCGTCGACCCCAACGCCGTCGGGCAGAAGCTCGGCTCGATCGGGGAGAGCCGGACCCTCGGCTACGCCGAGCACGGCGCCGCGGGCATGCTGACGCTGTTCGTGCGCGGCGTGCTGTGCAACTGGATGGTCTCCACCGGTGTCGTCGCCGCGATGATGTCGAAGTCGGTGTCCGGCAAGGTGATCGGCATGTGGATGCCGATCCTGGTGTTCTTCTACATGGGCTTCGAGCACTCGGTGGTCAACATGTTCCTGTTCCCGAGCGGCCTCATGCTCGGCGGCGACTTCTCCATCGCCGACTACCTCATCTGGAACGAGATCCCCACGGTCCTCGGCAACCTCGTCGGCGGCGTCGTCTTCGTCGGCCTCACCCTCTACGCCACCCACGCCCGCCCCAAAACACCCCGGGACGTCCGGAAGAGCCCGTCCGAACTCCCCACCCCGGTCGCCTGACCCACCGCCCGATCCGGGCGCTCAAGTCGAGAACCGCACCGTTCGTCGCGTCGAAAACCCCGGTTTTCGTGCGACGAACTGTGCGGTTCTCGACGTCGGGTGGGGTTAGGGGATCAGAAGTCGATCTGGGACCGGTACTTCTTGGCGAGATCCTGGAGGTAGGCGACCGTGTCGTGGCGTTCGAGGGCGGCGCCGCGGAGGCGGTCCCAGGCGTCGTTGAAGAGGTTGAAGTCGTCCTCGTCGTCAAGGTAGAGGCCGCCCGCGACGTGCTCGACGAACACGAAGTCCTTGGTGCCGTCGGAGAAGCGCATGATCGTGAAGTCGTTGGGCACGTAGGGCAGCCGCACGTCGAACGGCAGGATGTGCACGTACGCCTTGGGGTACCGCGACTGCAGGTCCAGCAGGTGCTCGACCTGGTCCAGCGCCACCGACGGGTTCTGGCCGCCGGGGACCCGGTGGAAAGCCGCCTCGCTGAGCACGAAACGGTAGTAGGGCGGTCTCGGCAGGTCGAAGACCTGCTTGCGGTCCAGGCGGTTGCGCACCAGCGCCGTCACGTCGGTGGCGCGGTCCTCGGAGAACTGGGTGAGCATGAAGTGCTCGGACTGCAGCGGGCCCGGGATGCGCTCGCCGTGCCAGCTCAGGATCTCGGTGGCGGCCGGTTCGAGGTCGGTGAAGGTGCGGAACCACTGCGGCACCGCGGAGCGGTAGCCGGCCCACTGGCCGCGCTGCCCGGAGCTGGACCGGGCCAGCTCCAGCATCAGCTCGGACTCGGCCTTGCCGGAGTTGAAGGCCTCCAGCATCTTCTGCAGCTCGGCGTTCTTGACCGCGACCGTGCCCGACTCGATCTTGTTGATCTTGCCCTGGCTGCATCCCAGCAGCTCGGCGACTTCTTGCTGGGTCATGCTCGCGGCCTGCCGCGCGCGGCGGATCTCGTTCCCGAGCTGCCTGCGTCGCGAAGTTACCGTGCTCGGCACCAGATCTCCGCTCGTATGCTTTCGCCGTCACCACGTCTGACAAGCGCAAACGCGCCTGTCAAGAACAACACTCTAATGCACTCGGACGTGGTTGTGCGGCAAACGGGTCACCGTCCGCGTCGGGCGCCGAAGGCGATTAATCCCGATCTGCCTCTGAGCTGCGACGATCTAGCCGAGGTCGAAGGTTCCGGCTCGCGCGCGGTGCAGGAAGCGGCTCCAGCTGGCCGTGTCGAAGTCCAGCGTGACGTCCCCGGTGAGCTGCTTGCTGTCGCGGACGCCGACGTGCCCGGGCACGGTTAAGTTCACCTCGACGCAGTTCCCGCCGTTCGGTCCGCAGGCGGACGCCGAACCCCAGCCGGTGGCGCCGAAGATCGGGCTTTCCGTCCGTTCCGGGTGAAGCATCGTGGTGCATCCCTTCCGCATCTCTCGACTCCGTCGCTCAGATGTGCTTACGATTAATCGTAGTCGATCCGGGGAGGGATCATGCCACTGAGGATAGCCGGGAGCACCCGGGGGGAGAGGTCACAGCACTCGCAGGTGGGATGCCTCTGGGTATCGCATACCGCTGATCAGGTGACTTTGCGCCAGGCGCACGCGATTTCAGCGGTGGATTGGTACGGGCGGGTGACACGCACAGCGTGCGGGCTCCTGCTCGATCATGAGACGATCGAGAATATTCCCTCGGACGGGGCCTTGCCGTGCGGTCGGTGCCTGGCTGCGACCGCGGGGATCGTGGGACTTGAATCCATCTGAGTGACGGATTACCCGGATTGGGTTGTCTTCGGCGGTGATGCCGGGCGATCCGGTTCGAATCAGGCAAGACGAGACATACAGTACTGCGTCGGGAAACGGCAGCGAAGGAGAGTGCGGATGCATCCGTTCCATTGGGTTCCGGCCCTAGGGGAGCGTCACGCGAGCACCGATCCCCGGCCTTCCGGGGGTTACCCGGCCGGAAGCACCATCACGACACTCTGCGACCGCCAGATGAGCGCCGAAGTCGGCGAGATGGCCTGGCTCTGGACGACGTGCCCGGCCTGCAACGCCGAGGCCCACCGCATGGTCGGCGGCGTCCGGCAGACCGCTTACGCCTGAGCTTCCTTCTGGAAGGCCCCGCCTTCCAGCGCAACCAGAGCCGTTCGGTGCCGGGGGATCCGCTCCGACACGTCGTTGAGCGGCTGGTAGCGGGAAGTTCCGGAACGCGTGGACTTGGCCCGGTACATGGCCTTGTCCGCGGCGGTGATCAGCTGGTGCATCCGGTGCGCCGGCAGCACCGCGACACCCGCGCTGGCGGTGCAGCGGATCGGCATCTCCGCCATGACCTCGGCGGAAGCGATGCCCGCGCACAGCTCGTCGGCCAGCGCTTCGGCGTCCTCGGCGGCGACACCGCTGTTGACGTCGGCACCCAGCAGCACCACGAACTCATCTCCGCCGAGCCGGGCCGCGCACGCCGCGAGCCCGGCTTCGTCGTGCGTGCGCCGGGTGACGGTCTCCTGGATCTGCTTGGCCGCCGCGACCAGAACGCTGTCGCCGAAGTCGTGGCCGTAGAGGTCGTTGGTCTCCTTGAGCCCGTCCAGGTCCATCAGGATCATCGCGACGTGATCGCCGGGGCGGGAGGTGGCGCGCTGCCGGTCGAGCGCGCGGTGCAGTCCCGCGCGGTTGGCCAGGCCGGTCAGCGGATCGGTGTGCGCGGCGCGATCGGCGACCGCGAGCCGTCTCTCCAGGGCGCGACGCGCGCGGCGCGCGGAGAGCAGCTGCAGCGCCAGCACGAGGCAGAGGAATAACGCTCCGACCGTCACCAGCCCGCTCATCAGAAGACCCGATCCCGGGGTGGGGCTGCTCGATCCTGAGGTGGAGCCGGGCGAATCGGACGCTCGCGGCAGGGGTTCTCACGCCGCGACAAGCGGAACATGCCCCTCGGCCTCCTCCCACGTGCACCGGGGCCGTTCGCCGGACGCCGGTTTCCCGCTGACGGATCAAGATCGGCACTCGACCTGCTGCTGCTACTGTCCCGGACTGACCTTGCAGATGCAAGAACGTTTGCAAGAACACGTGCACGTACGGACGCGATTTCGCCCGAATGTTGGAGGCACTCATGCCGGAGACCGTGGTGTCGGACGCCCCCCGATGGGCAGACCTCAGCCGACGGTCTGACCTGCGGTGGCGGAAGAGCGCGCGCAGCAACCCGAGCGGGAACTGCGTCGAGGTCGCCGAGCTGGAGCGCGGCCGCATCGCGGTGCGCAACTCCCGGTTCGCCGAAGGCCCCGTGCTCGTCTACACCCGCGAAGAAATCGCCGCTTTTCTCGAAGGGGTTAAAGAAGGCGACTTTGATGATCTAATCTGCTGACTGGCTTTGGCGGCGATCGGACGCCGCATTGCTCCCGATGGGGGTATCGACATGATGGGCATCGAGCCGGAGAGACAGGGCAGCAGGTCCAGCGCCAAGCAGAGCGGTCCTGCGGTGGGGCCGACGGTGCTGCGCATCGCGCTCGGCGGGCAGCTCCGTCGCCTGCGGGAGGATCGCGGGATCAGCCGCGAGGCCGCGGGCGAGGCGATCCGCGGCTCGCACGCCAAGATCAGCAGGCTGGAGCTGGGCCGGGTCAGCTTCCGCGAGCGCGACCTCAACGACCTGCTCACCCTGTACGGCGTGCGGGACGACAGCGAGCGCGCCGCCTTCCTGTCGCTGGCGCGGCAGGCCAACGAACCCGGCTGGTGGCACCAGTACGGCGACCTGCTGCCGTCGTGGTTCGAGACCTACCTCGGCCTGGAGCAGGCCGCCGAGATCATCCGCACCTACGAGGCGCAGTTCGTGCCGGGCCTGCTGCAGACCCCCGACTACGCGCGCGCGGTGATCATGCTGGGGCACGGGCAGGAGCCCACCGCCGAGGTCGACCGCCGGGTCGCGCTGCGGATGCGCCGCCAGGACATCCTCACCCGCCCGGAACCGCCGACGCTGTGGGCGGTCATCGACGAGGCCGCGCTGCGCCGTCCGATCGGCGGGGAGCGGATCATGCAGGGGCAGATCGACCACCTGATCCGCGTCGCCGAGCTGCCCAACGTCACGATCCAGCTGCTGCCCTACAGCGTCGGCGGGCACGCCGCGGCCGGTGGCCCGTTCACCATCGTGCGCTTCCCGGAGTCGGACCTGCCCGACGTCGTGTACCTGGAGCAGCTCACCAGCGCGCTGTACCTCGACAAGCGCAACGACCTGGACCAGTACCAGGCGGTGATGAACATGCTCAGCGTGCAGGCGGCCACTCCGGAGGACACGCCGCAGCTGCTGCGGGAGTTAAGGGACACGTACTGATCCAGGGGACGCGGATGAACCAGCAGAGCGGCCGGCTCCCGGTCGAGATCGACACCACCGTCGCGCACGAGGCCCGGGTCTACGACTACTGGCTGGGCGGCAAGGACAACTTCGAGGCCGACCGCGCGCTGGGCGAGGCGATCGCCGAGCACATCCCGACGATCAAGACGATGGCACGCGCGAACCGGGCGTTCGTCGGTCGCGCCGTGCGCTACCTGGTGCAGGAGTGCGGGATCCGGCAGTTCCTCGACGTCGGCACCGGGATTCCCACCAGCGGCAACGTCCACGAGGTCGCCCAGCGCGCCGAACCGCGCTGCCGCGTCGTCTACGTCGACAACGACCCGATCGTCCTGGCTCACGCTCGGGCGCTGATGACCAGCACCGACGAGGGCGCGACGAAGTTCCTCTTCGCCGACCTGCACGACCCGGACTCGATCCTGTCCGACCCGGCGCTGACCGGGACGCTCGACCTGACGCAGCCGACCGCGGTGATGCTGGTGGCGGTGCTGATGTACTTCCGCGAGAACGACGAGGTGCAGCAGGTCCTCGGCAAGCTGATGGACGCGGTGCCGTCCGGCAGCTACCTGACGATCACCCACCCCACCGCCGACTTCGACCCCGAGGCGATGGCCGGTGTCGTGGCCTCCGCGGAGCGGTCGGGGATCCCGTTCCAGCCGCGGAGCGAGTCCGAGGTGGCCGAGCTCTTCGACGGCATGGACCTGGTCGAACCCGGCGTGGCCCCGGTCCTGGCGTGGCGCCCGGACCCCGAACCGGCCGGCGTCACCAAGCTCCACCCGGATCACCAGGTCGACCCGCACAGCGCTTATTACTGGGCGGCGATGGGGCGCAAGCGCTGAGAGCCGTCGTCGGGGTCGTTCTGCGCGGTGGGAACCCCCGAAGGCGGCTCCGCCGCGTGGAACTTTCCTAGCTCGCCTCGCGGTAAGCGGTCGGGCCGAGTTCGCGCGGGGGCGCTGGTTCGCCGGGGTCCTCGGTGGTGGCGGTGTGCTCGCCGGGTCGCGCGCCGTGGCCCGGTCCGGGATGCAGGTCGCGGTGATCGCGGCGGATGATCAGCAGCAACGCCAGCGCCACCAGCAGCGGCAGGTGCGAGACCAGACGTCCGGCCGTGACGACGCCGCTGATCAGGTCCTGAACGCTGACGATGGTGAGCACGGCCAGGAACGCGCCGAGCACCGGCAGCATCCCCGCACCGGCCCGGACCCGCCAGGCCGCCCAGCCGAACCCGGCTCCCAGTGCCAGGTTCCACGCGGTGCTCTCGTGGAACACGTGCCCGGCCATCGCCTCGTGCCCGCCGGCGCCCACCAGCTGCAGCGCTCCGAGGACGAGCTGGACGACGGCGACGGCACCGAGCAGCACCCGCGGCCAGCGCCGCACGGCGGGCGCGGGCAGCGACCGCATCACCGACGCGGTCAGGTCGGGCGTGCTGGGCACCGCCCGCACCCGCAACGACCTGCTCAAAGCCGCGGCACGGGACTCCCAGTCCCGGCACCCTTCGCACCCGGCGAGATGCCGCTCCACCTCGGCCGCGGCCACCGGCGGCTCCTCACCGTCCAGCCGCGCCGACAGCGCCTCCCGGCACACAGAACACTCCACACCCCTACTGTCGCCCGAGCACCCGAAAAAGTTCCCACCGGGGGTTCAGTCGGGTTCGTTCGTCGGCCGGGGACGGATTTTCCTCGAATCACCCATGATCAACGTCCGTTTTGTCCGGACAGTTCTCACTAAAACCGTCACCTGGTGAGAGACCACGAGGCACCAGGCCGCTACGTGGGTGGTGGTGGGGGTGGGGGAAGTTTTCATGAAAACTTCCCCCACCCACGAGTGACAGAGCGTCCTCACCGGCGCCGATTCCCTCAGGGGTGGTGCAGTTTTCATGAAAACTGTCGTGACTTGAGGGGGTGACAGTTTTCATGAAAACTTCCCCCACCCGGAGGAGGTTTCAGCTGAAACCTCGCTCGACGAACCCCGGACACCGCGCCACCAGCACGTTCTCTCGTCTCGAGGTGGGTGAGGTTTCAGTTGAAACCTCGGTTTGGGGACGTCGGTGGGTGACAGTTTTCATGAAAACTTCCCCCACCCACGTCCCCAAGCCGAGGTCAGCCGGTTTCTTCGTCGGGGTGGGAGTGGGTGGCGAGGAGTTGGTCCCGGGCTCTGGCGACCCGGGAGCGGATGGTGCCGACGGGGCAGCCGGTGATGTGGGCGGCTTCGGCGTAGGGGAGGCCGAGGACCTGCGTGAGAACGAGGGCTTCCCGGCGGTCGGGGTCGAGGTCGGCCAGGAGGAGGTTGAGCGCGACGACGTTCTCGAAGCCCGAGTCCGGGGAGTGCGGCTCGGTGTCCGGGCTGGTGTGGGTGGTGCGGGGGCGCGAGCGCTCGTAGCGGATCTGGTCGACGACCACGCGGCGGGCGATGCTGAGCAGCCACGTGCGGGCCGAGGAGCGGGCGCTGAACCGGCGGATGCTGCGGAAGGCGCGCAGGAACGTCTCCTGCGCCAGGTCGTCGGCGAGGTGCGGGCCGGCCAGGTGCGCGACGAAGCGCCAGACGTCGTGCTGGCTCTCCCGCACGAACGCCTCCATCGCGTGCGGGTCACCGCGGCGCGCCTGCAGCGCGAGCTCGGTCAGCCGCGCGTTCGCGTCCTCGGAACGACTCATAACCGGGCAGGCTAGTCGGCCGCGAGCGCGACCTGATCAGCTGATCGACTTAGCGTGACCCGACGCACCGGCTCCGTGCAGGGCTTTCCCGTTCTCCGGGAGTTTTTCCCGGCCCCGCCTCAGTCGCGGGGTGAACCGGCGCCGTGGGCGAAGCCGGCCGAGTCGCGGCCGCGCGCCGGAGCGGTCTGCGCCCGCAGCATCGGCAGCGCGCGGCGCAGGTCGTCGAGCAGCAGATCCGCCAGGTCGTGGCTGAAGCCGTTGCGCACCACGATCCGCAGCACGTCCAGATCCGTGCGGTTCGCCGGGAACGCGTAGGCCGGGACCAGCCAGCCGCCGGCCCGCAGAGCAGCGGAGACGTCGAAAACGGAATAATCGGTCACGTCGTCGCGGAGCTTGACCGCGAACGCCGGGATGTGCCCGCCGTCGGTGAGCGGTTCGAACGGCCCGAGCTCGGCGAACTCGCGGGCCAGCCGCATCGCCACGTCGCGGCACTCCTGCTGCACCCGGCGGTACCCGTCGAAACCCAGCCGCAGGAACGAGAAGTACTGCGCGGCGACCTGCGCACCGGGCCGGGAGAAGTTCAGCGCGAAGGTCGGCATCTCGCCACCGAGGTAGTTCACCCGGAACACCAGCTCCTCCGGCAGCGCCTCCGCCGTGCGCCACACGACCCAGCCCACACCCGGGTAGACCAGGCCGTACTTGTGCCCGGAGGTGTTGATCGAGGCAACCCGCGGCAGCCGGAAGTCCCACACCAGCTCGGGGTCCAGGAACGGCGCGATCATCGCCCCGGACGCGCCGTCGACGTGCACCGGCACGTCCGGCCCGCCGCGCGCCGCCAGGTCGTCGAGGGCGCGGCAGATCTCGGCGACCGGCTCGTAGGAGCCGTCGAACGTCGAGCCCAGGATCGCCACGACGCCGATGGTGTTCTCGTCGACCCGCTTCAGCGCCTCCTCGGCCGAGAGCGTGAACCGGTCGCCCTCCATCGGCACGTAGCGCGGCTCGACCTCGAAGAAGTTCGCGAACTTCTCCCAGCAGATCTGCACGTTGGAGCCCATCACGATGTTCGGCGTTCCGGAGCCCTTCCAGCGCCGCTTGAGGGCCAGGCCGGCGAGCATGCACGCCTCCGACGACCCCGTCGTGGAGCAGCCGACGACGTGCTGCGGGTCGGGCGCGTGCCACAGCCCGGCGAGCATCCGCACGCACCGGTCCTCCAGGGCCGCGGTGCGCGGGTACTCGTCCTTGTCGATCATGTTCTTGTCGAAGCACTCCGACATCAGCCGCGTGGCCTGCGGTTCCATCCACGTCGACACGAACGTCGCGAGGTTCAGCCGCGCGTTGCCGTCGAGCATCAGCTCGTCGTGCACGATCTGGTAGGCGACCTCGGGATCGGTTCCGTCGGCGGGGAACTCGTAGGCCGGCACGTGCACGGGTTCGCGCGTGAAGATCGGGTTCACCGCGAGCTCGTCGCGGTGCGGGCGGGGCGTGTTGTCCGGATGCGTCAGCGGCACGAGCCCAGGTTGCCCGCCGAGCTAGCACCCGGCAGCGCCGAAGCTCGCCCGATCAGGTGGAGACGTGGGCGCGGCGCGGGTTCGGCCGGATCGTCATCGTGCGGCGCAACTGCGCGGGAACGGCGCAGTCCGGCGGCGGGGTCAGCATCGCCAGCGGCGCGTCGGGCGCGCCGGGCCGGGGGAGCGAGAGGAGTGCGCGGATCGTCCACTCGGCCGGAGCGTGGTAGTGCCAGGACACGATGCGCGGCGCGAACAGGTCGGCGTCCGGGCCCAGCGGCATCCGGTAGGCCGTCGCGTCGTCCTCGGCGTGCAGCACGAGGACGTCTGCGCAGGTCTTCCAGCGGTAGGCCAGGCCCACGGCGTTCGGGTCGTCGCGCGGCCCGAACACGTAGGACTCCCAGCCGTTCTTCCGCATCTCGTCGAGCTGAGCATCGACCTCGGAACTCACGTGCACCGCCCCCTCGCGGCCGTGCGTGCAACGTCGGATGTGCCACTACCCGTTGGTAATGTCTAGCACATCCGGGCCGCCGCTGGGGACGATTATTCCGATTTCGGCCCGCATCGGCCGAAACCGCCACCCGGAGCTCCGCGAGAGCCCCAGGTGGCGGGTGTCGAGCGGTCAGACCAGTTCCGGTCCGCCGTCCTCGGCGACGAGCTGCGCGATCACGTCGAACTCGTTGAACAGCGACCACTCCTCGACGATGCGGCCGTGCATCACGTAGAGCTGCGACATGCCCCAGAGGTGCGCCCGCTTGCCGGTGGGCTTGCCGTACAGGCCGACGCCGCGGTGCGTTCCGGCGCCCGACCAGCGCACGGAGATGCTGTAGCCGTCGTCGTCGTTGCCCATCCAGTACACCTCGTCGACCTGCACGCCCAGGTCGGGGAAGGTGGCCAGCAGGCTGCGGGCCATCGCCCGCACGTCCGAGCGGCCCCAGCCGGTGCGGTTGGTGGTGCCGTGCCAGCGCACGTTCTCCGCGTAGAAGCGGTCGATCGCGCTCAGGTCGCGCCGGTTGAACACGTTGTGCCACAACGCCCGGACCGAGCCCTCCACGTCGAAACCGGACCTGTTGTCCGGCTCCGGCAGCAGGACCGGCTTGCGGCCGCCGACCAGGCGCAGCGCCTCCGACGACGGGCGCTCGGAGACCGGGGTGAGCCCGCCCTCGCGGGCGTAGGTGCGCGCGGCCTCGGCCACGTTGATGCCGAGCTGCTGGAGCTTGGCCGCGGTGTTGTAGAGGACCCACTCCTCGTAGATCTCGTTCTGCCACACCACGCAGTTGGCCATCACCCAGGTCTCCAGCTTGCGGCCGGTGGGCGGGCCCCAGCGCCAGGGGCCGGTGTGGTGGCCGATGTTGATGGCCCGGTGCGAGGTCACGAAGCCCTCGGTGTCGCTACCGGCCCAGATCACGTCGTCGGCGTAGTGGCGGCAGTCCGGGAACGCGTTGATGCTCTGCGTCGTGCCGTCGATGAGCCGCTCGACCCCGTACTTCACGCCGCTGTCGTCGTAGAGCCGGCAGCCCTGGGCGTAGGTGTCGTAGATGTAGCCGATGTCCTGGTCTTCCCAGATGCGGTGGGTGATCCGGACGATGTAGTCGACGATGTCGGTGTAGGCGTCCTCGAAGCCCTCCATCGACTGGCGCCGCTCGCCGCCGTAGTTCACCCCGCCCAGCGTCACGCCCGCACCGGGGCGCACGGCGATGCTGAAGTCGCTCGGCATCGTGCGCTTGCCGGACGTCATGGTGCCGCCGGGGGAGCCGGTGGGCTGCTCGGAGATCTCGGTCATCGTGCGTCGCCTTCCCGGAGGCGCTCCAGCCGCAGCGTCGCGGTGGCCTTGTGCGCCGCCATGCCCTCGTAGTCGGAAATCGTCTCCACGGCCTCGGCCAGCAGCGGCGTGGCCTCGCGCGAAACGCGCTGGTAGGTCAGCGGTTTCAGGAAACGCGAGACCGACAGGCCCGCGCTGTGGCGGGCGCCGCCCGCCGTGGGCAGCACGTGGTTGGTGCCCGCCATGCCCTTGTCGGAGTAGGCGACGGTGCTCCAGGTGCCCAGGAAGATCGAGCCGTAGTTGCGCAGCGCGTCGTGGTAGTAGTCGTCGTCGGCGGTCTGGATCTCCAGGTGCTCGGGAGCCAGGTCGTCCATCAGCGCCACGGCCGTCTCGCGGTCCTGCGCCCAGGTCACCGAACCGTAGTCGCGCCAGGCCGGGCCCGCGATCTCGGCGGTCGACAGCGACGCGAGCTGCTTGTCGGCCTCCTCGACGACCTTCTCGCCCAGCTCGCGGGAGGTGGTGACCAGCGCGGCGGGGGAGTTGACGCCGTGCTCGGCCTGGCCGAGGAGGTCGGCGGCCACCAGCTCCGGGTCGGCGGTCTCGTCGGCGATCACCGCGACCTCCGACGGCCCGGCCAGCAGGTCGATGGCGACGCGGCCGAACAGCTGCCGCTTGGCCTCGGCGACGAAGGCGTTGCCCGCGCCGACGATCATGTCCACCGGCTCCTCACCGAGCAGCCCGAACGACATCGCGGCCAGCGCCTGCAC
The DNA here is from genome assembly GCF_029952525.1 of Saccharopolyspora ipomoeae. GTDB lineage: Bacteria > Actinomycetota > Actinomycetes > Mycobacteriales > Pseudonocardiaceae > Saccharopolyspora > Saccharopolyspora ipomoeae. The sequence continues at coordinate 224,006 of NZ_JASAOF010000001.1, read as the reverse complement.
GCCGCCGAGCACGAACACCCGGTCCACGCCCGACAGGTGCGCCGAGTAGACGACCGCCGGGTCGGCTCGGCCGTCCTTGCCCGGGGGCAGGCAGGCGATCACGGTCGGCACGCCGGCGGCCTTCGCCACGCCGACGGTCATGAACGCGCCCGCGGTGAGCGGGAAGCGGCCTGCGGGCAGGTAGGCGCCGACGCTGCCGACCGGCACGTAGCGGTACCCGGTGGTCAGGCCCGGGGCGAGCTCGACCTCGGCGTCGGAGAGCCCGGCGCGCTGCAGCTCGGCGAAGCGGCGGGTGCGCTCCGCTCCCAGCTCCAGGGCCGCGCGGTGCTCGGGCGTGAGGGCGTCACCGGAGGCCCGCACGGCCTCGCGGGAGAGCTCGACGTCGGGCGCGTCCCAGCCGTCGAGCTCGCGGGCGTAGCGCAGCACGGCGTCGTGGCCGTCGCGCTCGATCTCGCCGAGCATCTCCGAGACGCGCTGCGCGACCGCGGGGTCCTGCTGCGCGGCAGGGGTTTCCGAGGGCGCTTTGAGGTGGTCGAACCGCCCGGCGAGGGTGCCGAGCAGCCGTGGGCTGAATCGCATGAGGCGAACGCTAAGCGGGTCTCTACCACTGGACAAGAGTGGAGTTTCTTGTGGAGGCCATAGGTTCACCCTATGCGATCACGATGCGCTAATCCGTATGCACATCGCGTGGTGGTCGCTCGAAGCTCTCGGTCAACCGGGAGACATCCGTATGCATGTGGGTCTTGACACACGAATCGGGCGCTGCGACTCTCTTGCGAATCCCGCCGACTCGTCCGATCGAGCAGCAGGCATGCGCGGGCTGCGGAAGCCCGCCCGGATCTCGGAGCAGCGATTGTCGACCTCAACTCCCGTGCCCGAAAAACAGGCGCAGTCCTCAGAACCGATGCGCAGGGCCGTCACGGCCGGCACCATCGGCAACTTCGTCGAGCAGTTCGATTTCGGCATCTACGGCTATCTCGCGCCGGTCATGGCACCGGTGTTCTTCCCCTCGCAGAACCCCGTCGTCGGGGTCCTGAGCACCTACGCGATCCTCGCCATCGGCACGATCATCCGCCCGCTGGGCGGCATGATCCTCGGCCGCTGGGGAGACCGCTTCGGCCGCCGATCGGTCCTGCTGTGGACCATCGCGCTGATGGGTCTGTGCACCGCGCTCATCGGTGTGCTGCCCACCTACGAGCAGGTCGGGATGCTGGCGCCGCTGCTCCTGCTGCTGATGCGCATGATCCAGGCGCTGATCTCCGGTGGTGAGTACGTCGGCGCCATCGCGTTCGTCGTCGAATGGGCCCAGCCCAAGCGGCGGGCCTACTACACCTCGTTCGTCTCGATCAGCGTGTTCGTCGGAATCCTCGGCGGTGCCGGGACTTCCGCGCTCACCGCGGTGGTATTCGACGACGCCGCGCTGCAGAGCTACGGCTGGCGCATCCCGTTCCTGCTGGCGCTGCCGCTGAGCCTGATCGGGCTGTGGGTCCGCAACCGCGTCGGCGAGACGCCGGAGTTCGTCAAGGCCACCGCCGACGGCGCTGACGTCGTCAAGGCCCCGCTGACCGAGGCGTTCAAGTCGCAGTGGCGCGAGATGCTGGTGTTCTGCGGCGCGTCGATCACGCTGGCGATCGTGTCCTACACCTGGGTCACCTACCTGCCGGAGTTCCTGTCGTCCAACGTCGGGCTCTCGCGGGCGGAAGCGCTGGGGTCCAACGCCATCTCGGTCGCGGTGATCATCCCGCTGCTGCCGCTGGCGGGTGCGCTCTCGGACCGCATCGGACGCCGTCCGATGCTCATCACCGGCTACCTCGCGGCGCTGGTGCTGGTCCCGGTGGCGTTCTGGGTGGCTCAGATGGGCACCTTCACCGCGGCGGTGATCGCGCAGCTGATCTACGTGATCCCGGAGTTCTTCCTGACCGGCATCGTCACGGTCTGCGTGGCCGAGATGTTCGCGACCAAGACCCGCTTCAGCGCGGGCGGTGTCGCCTACAACTCCTCGTTCGCGCTGTTCTCCGGCATCACGCCGTTCGTCTCGGCCCTGCTGGTGAGCACCTTCGGCACGATCTACGCCGTCTGGGGCTACCTCGCGATCGCCGCGGTGATCTCCCTGGTCGTGGTCATCAAGTGGATGGAGGAGAGCTACCGCTTGGACCTCACCACGGGCAAGCCGATGGTGCAGCAGTAGTCGAATCACGTGCTTGCCCAGGAGGTCCCGCTGCTGAGCAGGGTCTCCTGGGCGAGTCGCGCGAGTTCCCGGGTCGCCGGGGACAGCGTGCGGTTGCGGCGGTGGATCAGGGCGATGGTGTCGTAGAGCGGTTCGGCGAACGACGCGGTGTGCAGCTCGGCCGGGAAGCGGCGGCTGTCGACCACCGCGCGGGAGGCGATGGTGTCGCCGATGCCCTGGGCGGCCAGCCGCAGCGCGGACTCCACGTGCTCGACCTCGATCCCGGCGTCCAGCGCGACCCCGGCCAGCTGGGCCCGTTCGGCGAGCTGGCGCCGGGTCGGGTCGTTCCAGCCGTAGCGCGCGTCGTAGAGGATCAGCGGCGCGCTGGTCAGGTCCTCCATCGTCACCGGGCGCTCGACGCGCTCGGGATCCGGGCTGACGTAGAGGACCTCGTCGCGGGCCAGCGGTGTGACCGACAGGGCCTCGTCGTCGATGGGCAGCACGACCAGCCCGGCCTCCAGGTCGCCGTCGCGCACGGCTGCGGCCGTCTCCGCCGAGTTCTGGCCCACCAGGCGGACTTTCACGTCCGGGTAGCGGTCGAGGAACTGGCGCACCAGGTCCGACAGCAGGTAGTAGTCGGCGTTGCGCAGCAGCCCGAACGTCGCGGTGCCGCCGCTGAGCGAGTTCAGCGCGCGCACCGCCGCGCCGCCGTGGTCGACGGCGGCCAGGGCCTGCTCGGCGAAGGGCAGCAGCTCGCGCCCGGCCTCGGACAGGGTGAGCTTGCGGCTGCCGCGCACGAACAGCGCGGTGCCCAGCTCCTCCTCGAGGCGGCGGACGAGCTCGGACACCGACGGCTGGGCCATGTCGAGCTCGCTCGCCACCGCCGTGAACGTGCCGAGCCGGTGCGCGAGCAGGAAAGCGCGCAGCTGGTTGAGGGTCACGAGCGAACCCTACGACACCGGTAGACGGTTTCCCGGGCGCTCTTGACAGCGCCGTTCACGGCGCGTTTTATCGATACATACGTATTCACACGGAGGTGCTGATGTCTCAGGTCGAGGTGACCCGGCAGGAGCTGGAGCGGCGGACGATCCGGCGATCGGACTTCGTCTCGTGCAACCAGGCGTTCATCGACTGCCGCACACCGGGTTCCGACCGCAAGGAGAACTACTCGATGATCGGGCCGGGGGTGACCCAGAGCGCGAACCAGGTGGTCAACCTGCGCGAGGCCCACGGCTACAACATCGGTGCCGCCGCGATGCCCCACGGCATCGTGAACAACCTGCACCTGCACTTCACCGCCGAGGTCTTCATCTGCTTCCGGGGTGAGTTCCTGCTGCGCTGGGGCGCCGACGGGCAGGAGGGCGAGCTGGTGCTGCGGGAGGGCGACATCGCCTCGATCCCGACCTGGATCTACCGCGGCTTCACCAACATCGGCCCCGACGACGGGTGGTTGTTCACCTGCCTCGGGCACGACGACACCGGCGGCATCATCTGGGGTCCCAGCGTGCTGCGCGAGGCCGAGGGGCACGGGCTGTTCCTCACCGAGGACAACCGGCTCATCGACACCGTGGCCGGGGACGAGAAGCCCGACGAGTCCGAGCTCAAGCGGCCGATGAGCGATGAGGACATCGCCGCCCTGACCGCCTACCCGGTGGAGAAGATGCGCAAGCGCGTCGCCACCGCCGACGACCTGGAGTGGTCGGCCCACGCGGTGCTGGGCGCGGCGCTGCCGGGCGGCGGGGCGGAGCTGGCGCAGGTCATCGGCTTCGGCATGACCGAGGACCGGTTGCAGGAACCGGTCATCTACAACCCGCACGGCCACAACATCTCCTGGCTGCGCGCGGCCCCGGGGGAGGGCGTGCTCACCCACCGCCACCCCGAGACCCAGGTGCTCATGGTCTTCGACGGCGAGTGGGAGGTGACGCTCAACCGCGAGGAGGAGATCAGCGTGACGCTGGGGCCGTGGGACATGCTCTCGGTGCCGGCCGGTGCGTGGCGCAAGATCCGCAACGCCTCCGACGGCACCGCGAGCATGCTGGTCATCAACAGCGGTGACGGCCGGGTCCGCCTGGAGTGGGACGACGAGGTCGTCAAGGCCGCCGCCGACGCCGGGGTCGGCGTCGACCACAACGGCTACCTGGCCCCGTTCCACCTCATCCCGCGACCGGTGGGCAAGTGACGCCGACGGTCCTGGTGCCCGGCATGCTCTGCGACGCCGACCTGTGGTCGGACCTGCCGGAGCTGCCGGGCGAGGTGGTGCACGCCGAGATCACCGAGCCGACCATCGGGGGCATGGCCGAGCAGGTCCTGTCCTCCGTGGACGGTGAGTTCTCGCTGGTGGGGCTGAGTCTCGGTGCGATCGTCGGGTTCGAGGTGCTGCGGCGTGCCCCGGATCGGGTGCGCGCGTTCGGCGCCCTGTCGACCAACGCCGGAGCGCCCCGTCCGGAGCAGCGAGCGGCCTGGGAGCGCCAGGCCGCGAGCGACTTCGACGAGGTCGTGGCCGAGATCCAGCCCGCGATGTTCGCCGAGCCCAGCGGTCCGCTGCGGGAGCGGTTCCTGGGCATGGCCGGGCGCGTCGGTCCGGAGGTCTTCCGCGCCCAGCTGGCCGCGCAGGCCACCCGGGGCGAGGCGTACGACGCCGTCGCGGGCTACCCCGGCCCGGTCCGGGTGCTCTGCGGTGATCGGGACGCGTTGTGCCCGACCGGTTTTCACGAGGACATCGTCGGGCACGCGCAGCGCGGGCGGCTGCACGTGCTCTCCGGGGCGGGCCACCTGCTGCCGCTGGAACGACCGGCCGTGGTGGGCGCGCTCATCGGGCGACTACTGGAACGAGGAGAACGATGACCACACCGCTCACCGGGCGCACCGCCCTGGTCACCGGCGGCGGCAACGGCCTGGGGCGCGCGATGTCCCGGGCGCTGTCGGCCGCGGGGGCCCGGGTCGTGGCCGTGGGCCGCAGGCGCGAGGTGCTGGAGGAGACCCTCGACGGCCTCGACGGGCGGGCCGCGACCTGCGACGTCTCCGACCCCGATTCGGTGTCGGAGCTGGCCGAGGAGCTGGCGGGCGAGGAGATCTCGATCCTCGTCAACAACGCCGGGATCGCCGGACCCGTCAAACCGCTGCTGGAGATCGAACCCGACGAGTGGGACGAGGTCTTCGACATCAACGTGCGCGGCGTGTACCTGATGTGCCGGGCGTTCCTGCCGCCGATGGTCGGGCGCGGCACGGGTGACGTCGTCAACGTCGCCTCGGTGTCGGGCAAGCGGCCGCTGCTGAACCGGACCCCTTACTGCGCGTCGAAGACGGCCGTGATCGGCCTGACCACGACGCTGGCCGGGGAGGTCGGCCCGCGCGGGGTGACGGTGAACTCGCTGTCGCCCGGGCCGGTGGAAGGACCGCGCATGACGCGCAACTTCCGCCTCGAAGCCGAGCGCAGCGGCATCACCGAGGAAGCCGCGGAGCAGGAGTTCGTCTCCCGCGCGCTGCTGCAGCGGATGGTGACCGAGGACGAAGTGGGACGGGCGCTGGTGGCGATGCTGCAGATGCGCGGGATGTGCGGAGCCGACATCGACCTGTCGGCGGGAATGGTGGGCCGATGACGAGTGTGAAGCAACGGGTTCGGGCGGGAGAGCGGCTGCACGGCGGGCTGCTGCGGCTGCCGTCGGAGAACCTGCTGGAGATGGCCGCGGTGGCGGGTCTGGACTACGCGGTCATCGACTGCGAGCACGGTCCCTCCGACCTGCTCAACCTGCAGCAGCACCTGCAGATCGCCGACGCCCACGGGCTCCCGGTGCTGGTCAGGGTCGGCGAGGACGAGCCGGCGCTGATCCTGCGGGTGCTCGACCTGGGCGCGCAGGGCGTGATCGTCCCGCACGTCGACACCCCCGAGCAGGCGCGCCAGGTGGTCGCCGCCGCGCACTACCCACCGCTGGGCGAGCGCGGCTTCGCCACCTACAGCCGCGCGGGCCGCTTCGGCACCAACTCGATCGCCGAGCACCTGGTCGCCGCGGAGCGGACCACGATGGTGATCCCGATGCTGGAAACGCCGCTGGCCTGCGACAACACCGCCGAGATCCTCGCGGTGGACGGCGTGGACACGATCCTGGTGGGCCCGGCGGACCTGTCGGTGGCGATGGGCCGCGAAGGCCCGTCCGATCCGGAGGTCCAGGCCCGGTTGTCGCAGGTGGTCTCGGCCGCCGGGGGCGAGCCGCTGATGACGATCGTGGGCTCGACCGAGCAGGGCGAGGAGGCCCCGCCGGGGCTGGTCCTCTACAACCTCACCCACATCCTCATGCAGCAGCTGCGCGCACTGGCTCGCTGAGCGGGCGGCCCCTTCCCAGGATTTATCCGGCTGATGTAGTGTTTATCCAGTCAGATAAAAACTGGGGAGGGGCCGTTCGTGGCACGGACGTTCACCACCGAGGCCCGGCGGACTCAGATCGTGCGCGCCGCGATCGAGACCATCGCCGAAGTCGGTTACGCCAAGGCGAGTTTCGCGCGGATCACCGAGAAGGCCGGGCTGAGCAGCCCGCGCCTCATCTCCTACCACTTCGCCGACAAGGACGACCTGCTCCGCCAGATCGTCCTGGAGGTCTTCGGCGCTGCCTCCGAGGAGATGACGCCGCGCATCGACGCCGAACCGACGATGACCGGCAAGCTGCGCGCCTACCTGGAGTCCAACCTGCGATTCCTGCGCGAGCACCCGGCCGAGATCACCGCGCTCACCGAGATCGGCCCGCACCTGCGCACCGCCGACGGCGAGGGCTACACCAGCGTCGGCAGCCAGGACCACAGCGTCGCCGGGCTGGCCGAGATCCTCGCCGACGGCCAGCGCAGCGGCGAGTTCCGGGACTTCGACACCCGCTCGATGGCGGTGCTGATCCGCGCGAGCGTCGACGCCGCCGCGCAGCGCGTCCGCGACGGATCCGACGTCGACCTGGAGCTCTACCAGCGCGAAGTCGTCACGGCCATCGAGCTCGCGGTCCGCGCGGGAGCTCCGGCGTGAAGGACGACCTGCGGCCGCTGCTGCGCCGGATCGGCCCCGACCTGCTCGGACCCGTCGCGGTCTACTACCTCGCCCGCATCGCCGGGCTCGCCCCGACCGCGTCCCTGCTGCTGGCCGCGGCCGTGCCGGTGATCCGCGCCGCGCGCTCCTGCGCCACCGAGCGGCGGGTCGGCGGGGTGACGCTGTTCGTGCTCGGCGCGGTGGCGCTCAGCGCCGTCATGTCGCTGGTGACCGGTGACCCGCGACTGCTGCTGGTGCGCGCCGCGTGGGGCACCGCCGCGCTCGGAATCCTGCTGCTGGCAACGCTGTTCGCCCGCAGACCGCTGCTCTACAGCGCGGCGGCGGCGATCTTCGATGACCAGCGCAGAGCCGAGTGGGCCGCCAACTGGGAGCGCTACCCGGCCTTCCGCCGCGTGCTGTGGTCGTGCACCGCGTTCTGGGGTGCGATGTTCCTGCTGGACGCGGCCGGGCGCGTCGTGATGGCGCTGACGCTGCCGGTCGACCTGGTTCCGCTGCTCGACGACGTGCTGCTGGTCGTCGTGGTCGTCCTGCTGCTGGCGTTCCAGCGGATCGTCGGCCGCCGCATGCTCCGCAACGCCGGACTTCGGCTGACCGGAACGACGATCTCGGCGTTGTGAGAGTTGTTCCGCGCGGCGGTGCGGGTGGCGGGACCTGAGCGCCACCACGCACGTGCAGCCCCTAGCGGGCGGCGTGGGTGCCGCGCAGGACGAGTTCCGGGGTGAACAGCGTGCGGCGGGGTTCGGCGTCGCGGGATTCGATGCGCTGCACCACGAGACGAGCCGCCTCCTGGGCGAGTTCGGCCAGGTCGTAGTGCACGGTGGTGAGGTCGAAGGCCTCCCACGCCGCCATCGGGATGTCGTCGAAGCCGACCAGCGTCAGGTCCTCCGGGATGCGCACGCCGCGCGCCTTGGCGGCGTTGAACGCGCCGATCGCGATCACGTCGTTGCCGCAGAACACCGCGCTCGGCGGCTGCGGGCCGTCCAGGACCTCGGCCAGCGCCCGGTACCCGGTGTCGAAGTCGAAGGGGCCGCGCCGCACGGCGTCCTCGGGCAGCCCGATGCCCGCCTCGGACAGCCCGAGGCGGAAGCCCATCTCGCGGTCGCGGCCGGTGGTGGTGTCGGCCGGGCCGCCGATGTGGGCGATGTTCCGGTGCCCCAGCCGCGCCAGCTCGCGGGCGACGAGCCTGCCGCCCAGCTCGTTGTCCACCACGGCGGCGTCGGCGGGCTGACCACCGGCCTCGCGGTTGAGGAAGACGAACGGCAGCTCGCGCCGCTGCAGGTCGTCGGGCAGCCGGGAGCCGACGGTCGCGGTCGCCAGCACGACGCCGTCGATCGAGTGGTCCAGCAGCCGCTGGCTGGCCACCGCCGTCTCGGAGCGCTCGGTGAACAGCATCATCCGGTAGCCGTGCTGCTCCAGCTCGTCGTGCAGCGGCCCGATCAGGTGTGGGTAGAACGGGTTGGTCAGGTCGGTGACCACGACGCCGATGCGCTTGGTCATCCGCGTGGACAGGCTGCGGCCGGTCTCGCTCGGCACGTAGTTGAGCGCATCGGCCGCGCGCTGGACCCGTTCCCTAGTAGCCTCGGAAACGCGCTGATCGCCGCGCAGCGCCCGCGACACCGTCGGCTGCGACACTCCCGCCAGACGAGCCACGTCGCGACTGGTGATCAAGGCTTTCCCTCCTCGGCAGATCTGCATACGAATACTACTCCAGCGAGATCGCCGTGGTACCGGAGCGATCAACTCCGGATGAATACGTATGGAGCCCCCCGTTCCGACCGGACGCCGTTGCTCCGGTGGGGTGGTGTTCCGGGTGATCTGACCGCGGCCACTCGATCGGGTGAGGGATCATCGTTCTCCGAACCCGAGCGCAGTGAGGAGTCCGATGGTCTTCGGGATCGTCTACCTGGTCGGCATGGTGGCGACGGTGGTCATGAGCGTGCTGCTCTGGCAGCAGCGTGCCCGGCAGGGGCGCGCGTGGCCGTGGGTGATGGCCGGGGTGGTCGCCGCGGTGTTCTGGCCGCTGACGCTCTGGCCGGCCGTCGGCGCCCACTGGTACCGGCGGGGCGGCTCGAAGCGGGCACCGCTGATCGCGGGGACGTCCGCGCTCGCTGCCGTGATCGCGCTGCTGGCGATCGGCGGGCTGGCCGAGCACGACGAGCGGGCGCAACCGGCCGGGCCGCAGGTGCTGCGGGAGCCGAGTTCGCCGCCGCCGTCGGTGGCCACGCCCTCACCCGTCGTCGCGCCCGCGCCGCCGCAGGACCAGGCGCTGGTGCTCGACGTCCTCGACGACGACCGGGTGCTGATCCGGGTTCCCGGTCGCGACCCGCAGGTCGTGCGCCTCGCCGGGCTGCAGACGCCACCGGCGGGGGAGTGCTGGGGTGCCGAGGCCCGGGCCTTCGCCGAGCGGTCGCTGCGCGGGGTGACGGTGCGCGCCGCCTTCGGCGTCGGCTGGAGCAGCGGGCGCAGTCCCGACCCGGAGGTCTCGTTGATCCTGCCCGACGGCGCCGAGTACTCCTCGCTCGCGCTGCAGCAGGGCGCGGCGGAGTTCTACCCGCAGTCGTTCCTGGCCGAAGGCCTGACCGCCGAACTCGTCCAGGCGGAGGCGACCGCGAAGACCGCGGGCCGCGGGCTGTGGGGCGAGGGGTGCCACCCGCCGGTGCAGGCCGCCCCGGTGCCCGCGCCCGCTCCGGTTCCCGGCGCCGGCGAGGTGGTGCTCCCCGCCTACTACGCCGATTGCGCGCAGGCCCGCGCCGCCGGCGCCGCTCCGCTGCACCGCGGCGACACCGGCTACTCGTCCAAACTGGACGGAGACGGCGACGGAGCCGCCTGCGAGTGACCGGACCTCACACGTCGGGGATGGGGAGGGGCATGTTGGGGGTGACGAGACCCCCGTCCACCGCCAGGACCTGGCCCGTGACGTAGGACGAGGCCGGGGAGGCGAGGTAGAGGATGGCCGCTGCGACGTCCTCGGGGGTGCCGATGCGGCGGAGCGGGGTGTGCTCTTCGAGGGTGGCCTTCATCGTCGGGTCCGCTGCTACGACTTCGAGGGCTTCGGTGAGGATGGCGCCGGGGGCGACCGCGTTGACGCGGATGTTCGGGTTGAGGTCGGCGGCCATCATGCGGACCGCGTGGTCCAGCGACGCCTTGGCGGCGCCGTAGGCGAGGTAGCCGCGCCCGACGAGGTGGCCGGTGCTGCTGGAGACCATCACCACGCTCGCGGAGTCCGACCTGGTCAGGTGCGGCACGGCCTCGCGCACCAGCCGGACGCCGTGGACCACGTTGTTCTCGAAGGACTTCCGCAGCGCCTCGTCGTGGGTGTCGGTGAACGGCCGCGGCATCGACCCGCCGGTCACGCTCACCACGACGTCGAGCCGTCCGAGCTCCTCGGCGGCCCGGGTCACGGCCGCTGAGACGGCCTCCGGGTCCCCGGCGTCCGTCGGGATCGCCACGGCACGTCGCCCCAGCTCGCGGGCCTGCTTCGCCACGGACTCGATCTGCTCGGGCGTGCGGGACAGCACCGCCACGTCGGCCCCGGCCTCCGCCAGGCCCAACGCGGTCGCGGCCCCGATCCCGCGCCCGGCCCCGGACACCAACGCCACCCGGCCGTCCAGCCGGAACATCGGCAACGTCGCCAAACCCGCCTCCTCACCTCGTAGAACCCCGATTTCAATGGAAATCGGGATCCCGACTTCCATTGAAATCGGGTCCTCGACCTCACCCCGAAACCAGGACAAGCAAGTGCTTGGTAGGCTATCGGGTCGGTCGGCGGGTTGGCCAGGGTCGGTCCGCGTCGAGTTCGCGGGCGAGGGCGTCGGGTTCGGCGCCGCCGACCATCCGGTGGGTGAGGTGGTCGAGGGTGACGTCGGCCCTCTCGTGGCTGCCGAGGCTCCGCCCGCGCTCGAGCAGCAGGAACCGGTCGGATGCGCGTTCGCACCCGTCGGCCTCGGGCCAACAGGTGCGAACGTCCGACCGAAGGCGATCAGGTCGAGTGCAGGTGGGGCAGCACCAGTTCCCGGTAGCGGTCGCTCATGGTGGCGACGACCTGGTCGCCGGGGGAGTCCCAGATCTCGGCGTTGAAGATCTCCACCTCGACGTCGCCGGAGTAGCCGGTGGCGGCGACCATGCGCGTGACGGCGGCGAAGTCGACGACGCCGTCGCCCATCATGCCCCGCGACAGCAGCGCGTCCCGGGCGATCGGCAGGTTGAAGTCGCAGACCTGGTACGAGGCGATGCGGTTCTCCCGGCCCGCGCGGGCGATGCCGCCCGCCAGCACCGGGTCCCAGAAGACGTGGAAGGTGTCGACCACGACCGCCACCTCCTCCGCCGGGTGCGGGGCCGCCAGGTCCAGCGCCTGCTCCAGCGTCGAGACGACCGCGCGATCCGCGCAGTACATCGGGTGCAGCGGCTCCAGGACGAGCCGGACGCCGTGGTCGCGGGCGAACGGGGCGAGGTCGGCGAGCCGATCGGCCACCCGCGCGCGGGCCCCGGCCAGGTCCCGATCGCCCTCGGGAAGCCCGCCGACGACCAGGATCAGCGCGTCCGTGCCCAGCGCCTCCGCCTCGACGATCGCCGCGCGGTTGTCCTCCAGCGCCGCGCGCACCCCCGTCTCGTCCGAGGCGGTGAGGAACCCGCCCCGGCACAGGCTCGACACCCGCAGGCCCGCGTCGCGGACCAGCTTCGCCGACGAGGCCAGCCCCTCCTCGGCGACCCGGTCCCGCCACAGGCCCACCGCCGGGAGCCCGGCGCGCGCCGCGCCCTCCACGGCCTGGCGCAGCGTCCACTTCTTCGTCGTCGCGATGTTCAGCGACAACCGGTCCAGATCGGTCACCGTCCCACCCCGTTCACCGCCAGGAACCCGCGCATCCGCTCCTCGGCCGCGGTCGGGTCGACCAGCAGGCCCGCCTCGTCGGCCAGCCGGAACACCTCCGCGAGGTGCGGCACCGACCGGCCCGCGTGCAGCCCGCCCGCCATCGAGAACCCCGGCTGGTGCCCGTTGAGCCAGGACAGGAACGCGATCCCGGTCTTGTAGTGGAACGTCGGTTGCTCGAAGATGTGACGCCCCAACGGCTTCGTGCTGTCCAGGATGGACCGAGCCGTCGCCGGGTCGTCGGCGTCCAGTGCCTGGATCGCCGCCGATGCCGCCGGGTAGATCGCGGCGAAGATCCCCAGCAGCGCGTCCGAGTGCTCCCCGCCCTCGCCGACGATGAGATCCGGGTAGTTGAAGTCGTCGCCGGTGTAGAGCCGCACGCCTGCGGGGAGCTCCCGGCGCAGCGCGGTCTCGTGCTCGGCGTCGAGCAGCGAGACCTTCACGCCGTCGACCTTCTCCGGACGGGCGCGGATGATCTCCAGGAACGTCTTCGTCGCCGTCGCGACGTCGTCGCTGCCCCAGTAGCCGCTCAGCGCCGGGTCGAACATCGGGCCCAGCCAGTGCAGGATCACCGGTTCGTCGGCCTCGTCCAGCAGGGCGCCGTAGACCGACGCGTAGTCGTCGGCCGAGCGGGCCACCGCCGCCAGCGCGCGCGAGGCCATCAGGATGACCCGCGCGCCCGCACCGGCCACGACCGCGACCTGCTCCCGGTAACCGTCGAGGACCTGCGCCAACGACGGCGTCCCGGTGAGGTGGTCGGTGCCCGCGCCGGCCGCGATGGTCCCGCCGACCGAGCGGGCCTCGGACGCCGAGCGGCGCACCAGCTCGGCGGCCTCCGGCCAGCCCACGCCCATCCCGCGCTGCGCTGTGTCCATCGCCTCGGCGACGCCGAGCCCGTAGGACCAGATCCGGTGCCGGTAGGCCAGCGTCGCGTCCCAGTCGATGTCGGCCGGGGCGCCCGGCACGTTCTCGCCCAGCACGCGCGGCACCACGTGAGCTGCGGCGAACGCGGCCCGGGACCGCAGCGGCCCGGCCGGTCGCGGCCACTCGCGCGGAGCACCGGTGGTGTGGGCGACCACCCGCCCGTCGGCCCGGGGGAGGAGCAGGCTCACGACGTCACCTCGCCCAGCTCGACCCGGCGTCCCTCGCGGGAGGACTCCAGCCCCGCCTCGGCCAGCCGCACGCCGCGCGCGCCCGCGAGGAAGTCGTACGGGTGGTCGCCGTCGTCGCAGAGGTGGCGCAGGAACTGCTCCCACTGCGCCTTGAAACCGTTGTCGAACTCCTGGTTGTCGGGCACCGCCGACCACTGCTGCCGGAACGGCGTGGTCTCCACCAGGTCCGGGTTCCACACCGGCTTGGGCGTGTGCGCCCGGTGCTGCGCGACGCAGCGGTGGAGCCCGGCCACCGCGCTGCCGTGCGTGCCGTCGACGTGGAACTCCACCAGCTCGTCGCGGTGCACCCGCGTGGTCCAGGACGAGTTGATCTGCGCGATCACGCCGCCGGAGAGCTCGAAGATGCCGTACGCCGCGTCGTCGGCGGTGGCCGCGTAGGAGCGCCCGCGCTCGTCCCAGCGCTCCGGGACGTGCGTGACGACCTTGGCCGTCACCGCCTCGACCCGGCCGAAGAGGTTCTCCAGCACGTAGTTCCAGTGCGGGAACATGTCCGAGACGATGCCGCCGCCGTCCTCGGCGCGGTAGTTCCAGCTCGGTCGCTGCGCGGGCTGGTCGTCGCCCTCGAAGACCCAGTAGCCGAACTCGCCGCGCACCGACAGGATCCGTCCGAAGAACCCGGATTCCACCAGCCTGCGCAGCTTGAGCAGGCCCGGGAGGTACAGCTTGTCGTGCACCACACCGGTTTTCACGCCCGCCTCGCGCGCCAGCCGGGCCAGCCGCAGGGCGCCCTCGACGTCGTCGGCCACCGGCTTCTCGGTGTAGACGTGCTTGCCCGCGGCCAGCGCGCGGGTGATGGCGGGTTCGCGCACCGAGGTCAGCTGCGAGTCGAAGTACAGCTCGTCCGGTCCGCCCAGCACCTCGTCGAGATCGGTGCTCCAGCGGTCGATCCCGTGGTTCTTGGCGATCTCGCGGAGCTTCTCCTCGTTCCGCCCCACCAGGACCGGGTCCGGCACCACCTTCGTGCCGTCGGAGAGCTCGACACCACCCTGCTCCCGGATGGCCAGAACCGACCGGACCAGGTGCTGCCGGTATCCCATGCGTCCGGTGACGCCGTTCATGATGACGCCCAGGCGTCGCTCGGCCATGCCGAACCTCCTCGTTTGGAAAGCGCTTACCAAGACGGTAGGCCGAACCCCACGCCCGATGCAAGGGGAGTTCAGCGAGCCGGAGTGCTCTCGCGCAGGACGACCTCGCCCCGGACCTTGCGGCGACGCGGCTTCACCGTCCGGTCGCCCAGCACCAGGTCCAGCGCCATGTGGCCCATCTCGGTCAGCGGCAACCGGACCGTGGTCAGCTCCGGGGTGACGTCGCGGAGCGTGGAGATGTCGTCGAACCCGGCCACCGCCAGGTCTCCGGGCACGTCGACGTCGCGCTCGCGGCAGGCCGCCATCGCGCCCAGCGCCATCAGGTCGTTGATCGCGAACACGCAGTCCACCTCGGCGCCGGAGTCCAGCAGCCGGTGCATCGCGCGGAAACCGCCGTCGCGGCTGAACTCGTCGGCCACCACGACCGGCTCGGCCGACGGCCAGCCCTCGGCGAACCCGGCCTTGCGGTCCTGCGAGACCAGCAGCTGCTCCGGGCCGGCCAGGATCGCCGGTTTCCGGTAGCCCAGGGCCGCGATCTCGGAGGCCAGCTCCCGCGCGCCCCCGCGGTTGTCCACCACCAGCGTGTCGACCTGCAGCTTCGGCTCGCTGATGGCCACCACGCGGCCGCCGGACGAGACGAACGGATCGATCTGCGCGGACAGCTCGCGCAGGTGGGAGCGGTCGGAGGTGCGGCTTCCGGCGATGACGATCGCGCGCCCGCGCTGCCGCCGCAGCGCCCCCAGCAGCTCCAGCTCGCGCTCCGGGCGCCCGGCGGTGCTGCACAGCATCACCAGCAGCCCCTGCTCCTCGGCCGCGTTGGCCAGGCCGGCGGCGATGGTCGAGAAGTAGGGGTCGGCGATGTCGTTGACCAGCAGCCCCACCAGGTCGGTGGAGCCGCGGGCCATCGACTGCGCCTGAGCGTTGGGCGAGTAGCCGAGCCGGGTGGCCGCCGCCAGCACGCGGTCGTGCAGTTCAGCGCGGACCACCCGGTCGCTGCCGTTGAGGGCCCGCGACGCCGTGGCGAGCGAGACGCCCGCCTCCTTGGCGACGTCGGTGAGGGTCGCTGCTCGTGCCGCCACGACGCTCCTTGCCTGGTGGGGAATGCGTATTCCCCAGGATAGCGCTCGGAGATCAGCGCACGGCGGAGCGCAACCGGTCGAACTCCTCGCGCGGCATCGGCACCGCGTGCTTCTCGCCGAGCTGCTCCAGCGGCACCCGGTGCGTCTCCCGGGCGGTGAAGGCCGCGATCGCCGCGATCACGTTGACGCCCAGGCACAGCCCGCCGACGACCAGCGGGACGTTCGCCGAACCCGGGGGAGCGGCGAGGGTGAACAGGCTCGGCAGGAACGCGACGATCGTCAGACCGACGTTCTGCGCGATGGCGAAGCCGGTCACGCGGGTGCGGGCCGGGAACAGCTCCTGGTAGTAGGCGGCGAAGGTGGCGTTGCAGATCTGGTAGAAGATCCCCCACGTCAGGATCGCCAGCACGATCGTGAGCACCACGTCGCCCCGGCTCACCGACCACAGGTAGGCGAAGGACAGCAGGCCCGAGCCCAGCGCGCCGACGATCATCAGCGGTCGGCGGCCGAAGCGGTCCGACAGGCTCGCGAACCACGGGATGAACGGCAGCGCGACCAGGTTGGCCACCACCGGGATCCAGAGGTAGACCGACTTGCTCATCTCGATGCCGTAGCCGGACTGCGTCGCGTAGGCGGCGCCGAACACCGACACCACCACGCCGATCACGTTGACCAGGGTCATGCAGATCGCCCGCAGCACGTCGGTGCCGCTCTCCCGCATGACCTGCAGGAACGGAGCCTGCTGCGGCTTGTCCTCGCCCCGGGTGAAGACCTCGGGCTCCTCGACCCGGCGGCGGATCACGTAGCCGGCGAAGACCACCACGGCGCTGAGCAGGAACGGGACCCGCCAGCCCCAGGAGTCGAACGCCTGCTCCGACAGGACCGCCGACAGCGGCAGGAACACGGCCGCGGCGATGATCTGCCCGGCCTGCGTGCCGTGCAGGCTGAAGCTGGTGTAGTAGCCGCGCCTGCCGAACGGCGCGTGCTCGGTGATCATCGCGCTGGCGCCGCTGAGCTCCCCGGCGACGGCGAAGCCCTGCACGAACCGCAGCAGCACCAGCAGGACCGGGGCCAGCAGCCCGGCCTGGTGGTAGGTGGGCAGCAGCGCGACGGCGAAGGTCGAGAAGCCCATCAGCAGCATCGCCAGCACGAGCACCTTCTTGCGGCCGTGCCGGTCGCCGTAGTGCCCGAACAGGATCGCGCCGATGGGGCGCGCGACGTAGCCGACGGCGTAGGTCCCCAGCGAGGAGACCAGCGCGACCGTGGGGTTGCCTCCCGGGAAGAAGATGCTCGGGAAGACCAGCGCTGCGGCCTGGGCGTAGACGAACCAGTCGTAGTACTCCAGCGCGCTGCCGATCCAGCCGCTGGCGGCTGCTTTGCGCGACTTGCTCTTGGCGTCGCTCGTGCTCTCGGTCGTGGGTGTGGTCACTAGTGTCTCCCTCGGCACTTCGTTGTCCCGATCGACCCGCCGGGCGGGTAAGCGCTTTCCATCGAACAGCGTCCCGGCGCCGCGTGTCAACCTCTCCGCGACAGGTTGGAATGCGCTTTCCGGATGGTTACGATGCGGTGCAGCCGAGGAGTTGCGAGGGGCGATGAGCGATCCGACCACCGTCGTGCTGGTGGGCGTGCACGGGCACGGCCGCTGGCACCTGCGGAACGTCGAGCGGATGCCGGACGTGCGGCTGGTCGGGATCTGCGATCCTCGGCCGCCGGAGGTCGACCCGGGCGTGCCGGTGGAGCCGGATCTGGCCGTGCTGCTGGAGAAGACGCGCCCGGACGTGACGATCGTGTGCACGCCGATCCACACCCACTCCGAGCTGGCGCTGCTGGCCGCGCGCGCCGGCTCGCACGTGCTGCTGGAGAAGCCCCCGACGCCCACGCTGGCGGAGTTCGACGAGCTGGCGGCGTCGCTGGCGAGCACCGGACGGGCGTGCCAGATCGGGTTCCAGAGCCTGGGTTCGCACGCGCTGCGGCACGCGCGGGCGCTGCTGGAGCGGGGCGCGATCGGGGAGTTGCGGGGGATCGGTGCGGCGGGCGCGTGGCGGCGCGGCGCCGACTACTACGCCCGCGCTCGCTGGGCGGGTCGCCGCTCGCTCGACGGCGTCCCGGTGGTCGACGGTGCCCTGACCAACCCGTTCGCGCACGCCATCGCGAACGCTCTTGCGCTGGAAGGGGTTTCGGACGACGAGGAGCTGCGCGAGCTGTCCGTGGAGCTGTACCGGGCGAATCCGATCGAGGCCGACGACACCTCGTGCCTGCGGCTGGTGACGGCCCGGGGCGTGCCGATCGTGGTGGCGGTGACGTTGTGCGCGGACCGCGAGGTGGACCCGTACGTGGTGCTGCGGGGTTCGCGGGGCCGGATCGTGGTGGACTACCGCTCCGACCGGGTCCGGTTGGAGACGCCGGAGCGGGTGGAGACGACCGAGCACGGCGCCACCGATCTGCTGGAGAACCTCATCGCGCACACCCGCTCGGGGGTTCCGCTGCTGGTCCCGCCCGCGACGACGCGCCCGTTCATGCGGGTGCTGGAAGCGGTGAGGCTGGCTCCCGACCCGGTGGAGATCCCGTCGGAGCGCGACGGCGACCGCCACGTCGTTCCGGGTGTGTCGGAAGACGTTGTCCGCGCTGCTGATTCGATGCAGTTGTTGTCCGAAATGGATGTTCCGTGGTTGAAGTGATCCGCGTCGGCGGGGTTGCGGTCGCCGAGCGCCGCTCCGGCGCCGAGCTGCCCGCGCACCTGTCCCCGCGCCCGCACCTGCACCCGATCCGCACCCTCGGCGGCCGCGTCGTCACCGACACCTGCCCGGACGACCACCCGTGGCACCTCGGGTTCTCGTTCGCCCTGCAGGACGTCGACGGCTGGAACTTCTGGGGCGGCAACACCTACGTCCGGGACCAGGGCTACGTCGCGCGGGAGGACCACGGCCGCATCGAAACCACGGCCCTGACCAGGTCGGACGCGGGCTTCGACGAATCCCTCACCTGGCGGACCCCGCACGAACCGCTCCTGCGCGAAACCCGCAATACCCGGGCGAGTCGGACGGGCCCGGGCTGGCAACTGCACGTCGGGACCACCCTCACCAACGCCACCGCGCGAACCTTGTCCCTGGGCAGCCCGGCCACCAACGGCCGCGCAGGCGCCGGCTACGGCGGCTTCTTCTGGAGGCTTCCGGCAGCGGTCGAGCCCGAGGTGTTCACCGACGCGGCCACGGGCGAAGACGCCGTCCACGGCTCATCCGCGCCGTGGCTGACCTGGACCGATCGGGACTTCACCCTCGTGTTCGCCAACGCAGCGGACCCGTGGTTCGCCCGGCTCGACGACTATCCCGGAATCGGCCTGCAGCTCGCAGCGACCGACCCGGTCCTGCTCGATCCCGGCGCCTCGCTGACCCGAGACCTGCACGTCCTCATCGCCGACGGCACGCTCAACCAGTCGCAGATCAACGCCTGGAAGAACTCCTGACCGGCGAGGACGACCTCGATCTGTTGCCAGGCTCCACGAGCCGCGCAGTGAGCAGGACCTGCCCTGGAACGAGACCCTCGACGCGATCGATCGCGCCGCGAAAACCGGATAGGGATCAGATCCTGTCCCCTGACCCGGATTACGGCCGCAATCAGGTGCCGGATTACCGCCGTAATCAGGTGCCGGATTACCGCCGTAATCCGACGTTCGGCCTGGGTTCGGGCCCCGGGGAGCAGCAGTCGTGCGTCGTGCTGGGCACGGCGATCCAGCCGAGCAGCGGTGGTCGTGGCATTGCCGTCTCCCGAACGACTCTCGCGTTCGAGATCGTCGGTCCCTGACCCGGTGTCGAAAACCGCTGCATTCGCGTGTCGAAAACCCCGGTTTTCGTCGCGTGAAAACCGGGGTTTTCAACACCGGGTCAGGCCGGGGCGGTGGCTTCGAGGAGTTCGTCGAGGTCGACTGTGCGGGCTGTGTCGACGAAGGCCTTGGCGAGGATGGGTTCGGGGTCCCTGTCGTGGAGGACCAGGCCGATGGTCTTGCTGATCTCGGGATCCTTCAGGGGGACTGCTCGCATGCCCTCGGGGACGCCGAAGCGCAGCAGCCAGGAGTGGGGGAGGACCGTGGCCCACGGGCCCTCGCGGACGTGCGCGTAGAGGGCGCTGATCGAGTTGGTCTCGACCGCGGGTTGCGGGCGGGCCTGGGCCTGCTCGAAGACCGAGTTGAGGATGCGGCGGTTCTGCATGTCCTCCGAGAGCAGGCACAGCGGGAGCTCGGCGGCCTCCGCCCAAGTCGCGCTCTCGCGGTCGTCGAGCTCGTCCTCGGAAGCCAGCAGCAGGTAGCGCTCGTGGTAGAGCGGGACCGTGCGGACCCCGGTCAGCGGCTCGTTGTCGATGTAGGTGACGCCGACGTCGAGCCCGTACTGCGACAGCCCCCGCTGGATCTCGATGGAGGTCATCGAGCTCACCTGCACCCGCACCCGCGGCTGGTCCTGGCACAGCAGCGAGGTCAGGATCGGCACCACGCACAGCGCCGTGGGGATGCAGCCCATCCGCAACCGGCCGCTGAGCCCCTCCCGCATCGCCCCGACGTCCTCGATCAGCGCGTCGCGCTCGGCCAGGATGCGGTAGGCCCACTTCAGGATCCGCTCGCCTTCGGGGGTGAACCCGATGAAGCGGTTGCCGCGCTGGATGATCTGGACGTGCAGCTCGGCCTCCAGCTTGCGGATGGCCGCCGACATCGCGGGCTGCGAGATGAAGCAGGCCTCCGCGGCGCGGGCGAAGTGCTTCTCGCGCGCGAGGGTGGTCAGGTATTCCAGTTGCCGCAGCAGCATGCGGGCATGCTAGTCCCGCGCACGAGCGCAGTTGGCGCCCGCTGGTGAGCGCGGTCGGCGAAGTCGCGCGGCGTGGTCGGCCGAAGCGGATGCCGGATCCCTCGATTCGTCTTCCACAACTACCCGAACGGACGGTTTTCCCTGGGGAGCAACGAGATCAATTGCACGTGCGGTCACTGCCCCAAGTGGATGGCCGTTGTTGCTTCCACACGTGACAACCCCTTAGCGTGATTGGGGTCACGCCCAGTGGGGCGATGGCGCATGTCCGAATGACGACGAGGAGGTCGTGATGGCCGGCTTGGTCCCGCCGTTGGAAATCGCATCGAGCAGCCGTGGCGGAGATGCGCTGACCACCACCTCCGCCGTCGCCAAGGCCTGGGAGGCCTTCGCCACCGGAGACGACGTCACCGCGTCGGTGCGTCCCGAGATCCTCGCGTCCTGGTACCGGTGCCGAGATCAGTACGAAGTGGATCCGAGCCTGAACGCGGCGCCACCCGCACCCGGGCATCACGACCACGGGCCGGACAACGACGTCATCTTCACCCAGCTCGGCGGGCTGGGTGCCCTGGCGGGGCGCGACGTCGAGCTCGACGGCGGCGTCGTGGCCGTCACCGACGGGACCGGGCGCATCCTGGGCACCTGGGGCGACCCGTCGGCCCGGCGACGAGCCGAGGTGTCGAACATGGCGCCCTGGTCGTCGTGGTCCGAGAAGGCCACCGGCACCAACGGGATGGGCACGTCCTTCGAGGTCCCGGGCCCGGTCACGGTCACCGGCGCCGAGCACTGGTGCGAAGGGCTGCACCAGTGGGACTGCGCGGGCATCGCCATCCGCGACGTGGTGACCGGGACGGCCATCGCCTCGATCAACATCTCGCGCTGGGGCGCGACGCTCTCCGGGCAGGTCCCGACGTGGCTGCAGAACGCCGCGGCCGGGATCGAGCAGGAGATCCACCGCAGAGCCGTCGGCGAGGCCAAGCGCGCCGTCGCCGCCTTCAAGCAGGAGCGCACCGATTCGAGCGGCCCGCTGGTCGCCCTCGACCGGGGCGGCAAGATCATCGCCGCCAACGCCGCCGCCCTGGCCATGCTGCGCCTGCCGGGCGACGCCCCGGCCTCGCGCGGGGCGCTGGAGCCCGGCGAGCGCTCCCGCCCGGACATCCCCGAGCTCGACGACGTGGTCCGCTGGGCCGCCGGCCGCGCCGCGCAGAATCCACAGTGGAGCGGGTACGCCCAGCTGGGCGTGGCCTCCGAGGGCACCATGCCCGCCACGATGCGGCCCATCACCGAGGCCAACCGCGTCGTCGGGATGCTCTGCGCGTTCGGGTTGCAGGAGGGCGAACCGTACGGTCGGGCCGGTGAGGGCGCCGCCGTGCCCATGCCGCCCCGGGTCATCGGGATACGCAACGACCGACTCGTGCTGCTGGCCCCGTCGGAGATCCGCTACGCCGAGGCCGACCGCAACACCGTGTGGCTCAGCACCGACCGCGGCCGGATACTGGCCGCCACCCGGGGGCTGGACCACGTCGACCAGGCGCTGACCCGCCACGGGTTCCGCCGCGTTCACCGCCGCTTCCTGGTCAACCTCCGCCGGGTCGCCGAGGTCGAGCGCGGCACCAAGGGCGAGCTGTTCCTCGTCACCGACCCGCGGGTGCCCGAAACCGTGCCCGTCTCCCGGCGTCACGCGCCGGAAATCCGTCGCCTCTTGGGTGTTTGACGAGCCGCACGCGCTGCCGGAGCGGGCGATCACGCGCACGCTCGAACCGCACCGCTCGTAGTCCCGGCGGTGCCGCTCGTTGGCAGTTCCACGCCGCCGGTCGGCGATCGGTTGTCACCGCGATGACCGATCGCTGAGGCTGTGAACTGCCTGAACACCGAACTGCGAGGAGGCATTCATGACCTGGGAGACCCCTACCTACACCGTGATCGACGTCTGCGCCGAAGTCACCGGCTACTACCACCAGGGCTGACGGTCGATCGTGCTCATCCACTGCCTGGGAGTCGCGGCAGGTGGCGGGTACCCGCAGTGGAACTGCGCCTGCGCCGGATGCCGCAAGGCCCGCACAGCACCGGAGCGCGCTTCGGCGCACGCGGGTCTGGCGGTGTCCGGCACGGGTGACCGCTGGTACCTGCTCAACGCCACTCCCGACGTGCACCACCAGATCGCCGCCGATCCGCGCCTGCACCCCGGACCCGGGGCGCGGGACACGCCGGTGGCCGGGGTGCTGCTCACCGACGCCGAGTTCGACCACACGATCGGACTGCTGGTGCTCCGCGAGGGCTCGGCCCTCGAAGTGCACGGCACGGCACCGGTGCTGGCGGCGCTCACCGACCACTTCCCGGTGCGCGACCTGGTCGCCGACTACGCCGACTTCCGGTGGCGGACGGTGCACGTCGGCAAGCCCGTCGACCTGGACGAACGCCTCCAGGTGACGGCGTTCGCGACCGGGAGCAAACCGCCGCGCTACGTCGGGCACCACGCCGGGCCCGGCGAGTGGGAGACCGGGTACGTGCTGCACGACCCGGTCAGCGGCGGCACCGCCGTGTACGCGCCGGGCGTGCCGCGGTGGGACGAGCACTTCGCCGAGCAGGTCGCCGACGCCGATTGCGTGTTCGTCGACGGGACGTTCTGGACCGACGACGAGATGGCCCGGCAGGGCACCGGGGACCGCCCCGGGAGGTCCATGGGCCACATGCCCATCAGCGGTCCGGACGGATCGGCGCGGCAGCTGGCCGCGCTGCCCGCCCGCCGCAAGATCTACGTCCACGTCAACAACACCAACCCCATCCTCGACGAGAGCTCCGCCGAACGAGCCGAACTCGCGGCGCAGGGCATCGAGGTGGGACGTGCCGGTCTGGAGGTCGAACTATGAGGCCCTGGTCGTCGGAGGAGTTCGAGGCCGAGCTGCGGGCGGTGGGCGAGGCGCGCTACCACCACCTGCACCCGTTCAACCAGCGGATGCACGCCGGTGACCTCACCGAGGAGGAGTTCCGCGGCTGGGTGCGCAACCGGTTCTACTACCAGATCAACCTGCCGATCAAGGACGCATTCATCCTCACCAAGCTCCCGAACGGGGCCGAGCGGCGGCGGTGGATCAAGCGCATCACCGACCACGACGGCACCGCCGACACCGAGGGCGGCATCGAGCGCTGGGTGCGGCTGGGCGCCGCGGTCGGGCTGTCCCGCGAGGAGCTGCACGACGTCCGCACCGTGCTGCCCGGGGTGCGCTTCGCCGTCGACGCCTACGTCGACTTCTGCAGGCACAAGCCGTGGCTGGAGGCCGTTGCCTCGGCGATGACGGAGCTCTTCGCGCCGGACCTGCTCAGCCGCCGCATCGTCGACGTGGAGAAGCACTACCCGTGGCTGGACTCGCGCGGGCTGGAGTACTTCCGGACCCGGCTGACGCAGCAGCCCGCCGACATCGAGCACCTGCTCGGCCTGGTGCTCACGCACGCCGACACCCGCGAGAAGCAGGAGGCGTGCCTGCGCTCGCTGGAGTTCAAGTGCGACGTGCTGTGGACCCTGCTCGACTCGGTGCAGCTCGCCTACGGCAAGGACCAGTGATGGAACCTGAGAGCAGACCTCGCCTGGTGACCAAGGCGATGCTCAAGCACGACAAGGTCCGCGACGCCGACCTGCTGCTGCTCCCGGAACGGGTGGTCGAGCTCAACGCGTCGGGTTCGGCGATCCTGCGGCTCTGCGACGGCGACCGGACGGTGCGCGAGATCGTCGAGGTGCTGGAGGAGCAGTTCGGCGCCACCGGGCTCACCGACGACGTGCTGGCGTTCCTGCGCGACGCCCGCGACCAGGGATGGGTGGTGGTCGCATGACCTCCGCGCCCTACGGGCTCCTCGCCGAGCTCACCCACCGGTGCCCGCTGCACTGCCTGTACTGCTCCAACCCGCTGGAGCTGCAGGCGCGCGAGAGAGAGATGGGCACCGAGGACTGGCTGCGGGTGATCCGCGAAGCCGCGGACCTCGGCGTCGTGCAGGTGCACTTCTCCGGCGGCGAGCCGCTGCTGCGCCCCGACCTCGCCGAGCTCATCACCGAGGCGCGCGGCTGCGAGCTCTACACGAACCTGATCACCAGCGGCCTCGGTTTCACCGAGCAGCGGGCGAAGTCGCTGGTCGAGGCCGGGCTCAACAGCGTGCAGCTCAGCGTCCAGGGCGAGAACGCCGAGGCCAGCGAGCTGGTGGCCGCCACCAAGCGGTTCGACAAGAAGCAGGAGGCGGCGCGGATCATCGCCGCCGCCGGGCTGCCGCTGAACATGAACGTCGTGCTGCACCGGCTCAACCTCGACCGGCTGGACTCGATCATCGACGTCTGCCGCGAGTGGGGCGCCGAGCGGCTGGAGCTGGCCAACACCCAGTACTACGGCTGGGGCCTGCTCAACCGGGACGTGCTGCTGCCGAGCCGCGAGCAGCTGGCCGCGGCCGAGCAGGTCTACCGGCGTCGCAAGGCCGAGCTGGCCGGGACGATGGAACTGCTGTGGATCCTGCCGGACTACTACGAGCCGTTCCCGAAGCCCTGCATGGGCGGGTGGGCCGCCACGGCGCTCACCGTCGCGCCCGACGGCGGGGTGTACCCGTGCCCGGTGGCCGCGGACATCGACACGCTGGAGTTCCCGTCGGCGATGGAGCACCCGCTGGACTGGATCTGGGCGAAGTCCCCGGCGTTCGAGGCGTTCCGGGGCACCGACTGGATGCCGGACCCGTGCCGGTCGTGCTCCCGCAAGGAGATCGACTTCGGCGGCTGCCGCTGCCAGGCGTTCGCGCTGACCGGCGACGCCTCCCGGACGGACCCGGTCTGCACCTACTCGCCGGACCACCACCTCATCCAGGACGCGGTGGACAAGGCCAACGCACCTCGACCCACGCCGCCGGAGCCGGTCTACCGCAGGGTCACGACCTCGACGCGCTGAGCCCCGCGCGACAACACCCCGGCGCCCTCCGCGGCGTCCGGGGTGTCGGGGCGTCCGGGGTGTCGGGGTCGGTGGTGCTGCGGGGCGCGGTGCGCGGCATGGGACGGTTCCAACCGGAATCGCCCGGGATTCAGGGGTGCGAATCCCGGGCGATTCCGGCTAGAACCGTCCCTCAGGCGTTGCTGATGTCGACGTGGACGACGATCTCGTCGCCGGTGACCTCCACCTGGTGGGTGCGCAGGGGCTCGGTCGCCGGCGGGCAGAGCGGTTCGCCGTTGCGGACGTCGAAGCGGGACATGTGCATCGGGCATTCCAGCGACGTGCCGTCGAAGTGGCCTTCGCTGAGGATCGCGTAGGCGTGCGAGCAGACGTCGTCGATGGCGTAGAGGCGGCCTGCGACGTTGAACACCGCGACCGGGGGCATGGTGCGCAGGCGTCGCACGGTGCCGGGCGGCAGCTCGTGGATCCCGCACACTCGGACTCGATGCGTGGCCCGGGGCATCGACGCTCTCCCTTTCACCGGACTCCGGGGATGACGGTGCCGCAAGGCCCTCCCGAACCGCCCGGGGCGAGAACCCCGGTTCTCGTCGCGCGAAAACCGGGGTTCTCGACCACCGGCAGGTCGGGCCTTGCGGCACCGGATCTAGCCACGTGGTGGGAGAGGTCGATCAGTCCTCGGACCGGTAGAAGTAACCGGTGACCTCAGCGCAGACGTCGACCACGGTGTAGGCGGGGGTTTCCCAGGTCATCGCATCTCCTCGGGTTTCGCGGTCCGCCGGAGTTCGTTTTCCGGCGGCGGGAATCGGGTTTCGACAGCAATTCCCCGATTCGCCGTCGGATTCGAAGTTAGGCGCCTTCGGAAACGCCGGGCAAGGCGAACGGGACGAGTGCGCGGCAACCCCGGACGAACGGCGCGGGAGGACCAACCAGCGGCGCGCCGGAGAAATGATCAAGGATTGACGCAGACGGGTGAAAACGCTGGTCGCGACCGGTCTCGCAGCGTCCGCGGATTTCGCCGGGGCCGGCCGGAAAAAGCGCGAGGAATGCCCCTGTCCAGCGAAGATGTCACGAATTCGGTGACGGTCGGTGCACGGCGATACTCCGCGCTTATCGCTGCATAAACGAGCGTGCGTTGAACTCTGCGTCCGGCGGCGCGACGGTGGACCCAATCTACAACGGAGTGGAGACGCAGATGACGAGAGCGGAACGGGTGCGCGGCGTGGTCGAAGCGCACCGGGGCGAACGCGGGGCGCTGCTGCCCATCCTGCACCACCTCCAGGAGGAGTTCGGCTGGATCGATCCGCAGGCGGTTCCGATCCTGGCCGAGGAGCTCAACCTCTCGCGAGCCGATGTCCACGGGGTCATCTCGTTCTACGGCGACTTCCGCTCCGAGCCCGCGGGCACCACCACCGTGAAGATCTGCCGCGCCGAGGCCTGCCAGTCCGTGGGCGCCGAGCAGCTCGTGGCCGACGCCGAGCAGGTCTTCGGCGTCAAGATCGGCCAGACGACGCCGGACCGGTCGGTCACCCTCGACCAGGTGTTCTGCCTGGGCAACTGCGCGCTGGGGCCGTCCGCGCAGGTCAACGGACGATTGCACGGCCGCGTCGACCGCAGCCGCCTGGTGGAGATCCTCGCGGAGGGCAGCGCATGATCACCGTCCACGTCCCCCAGGACTCCGCCGCGGTCTCGGTCGGCGCGAACGAGGTCGCCGCGGCGATCCAGCGCGCGGCCGACGAACCGATCCGGCTGGTGCGCAACGGCTCTCGCGGCATGCTCTGGCTCGAACCGCTGGTCGAGGTCGAGACGAGCCGAGGGCGCGTCGGCTACGGCCCGGTCACCCCGGGCCGCGTGGAGGAGCTCATCGCCGCCGGGATGCTGCGCGGCGCCGAGCACGAGCTGCGCCAGGGCGTGGTCGACGAGCTGCCGTGGATGCGCGACCAGCAGCGGCTGTGCTTCGCCCGCGTCGGCATCACCGACCCGCTGTCCACATCGGACTACGAGGCGCACGGCGGGCTGCGCGGGCTTCGCGCGGCGCTGGCCGAGCAACCCGCCCAGGTCGTCGAGGAGGTCACCGCCTCCGGCCTGCGCGGCCGCGGCGGCGCCGGGTTCCCCGCCGGGATCAAGTGGAACACCGTGCTGCAGGCCGAGGGACCCGACAAGTTCATCTGCTGCAACGCCGACGAGGGCGACTCGGGCACCTTCGCCGACCGGATGCTCATGGAGGGCGACCCGTTCTGCCTCATCGAGGGCATGACCATCGCCGCCCACGCCGTCGGCGCCACCGAGGGCTACCTCTACGTCCGCTCCGAGTACCCCGACGCCGTGCGCACCCTGCGCCGCGCCATCGACGCCGCCTACGCCGTCGGCTGGCTCGGCGAGGGGATCCTCGGCTCGGACCTGCGGTTCGACCTGTTCGTGCGGGTCGGCGCGGGTGCCTACATCTGCGGCGAGGAGACCTCCATGCTGGAGAGCCTGGAGGGCAAGCGCGGCATGGTGCGCGCCAAACCGCCGATCCCGGCGATCACCGGCCTGTTCGGCAAACCCACCGTGGTCAACAACGTGCTCACCCTCGCCAGCGTCCCGGCGATCCTCGCCGACGGCGGCGAGGCCTACGCCGAGCTGGGCGTGGAGCGCTCGCGCGGCACCCAGGTCTTCCAGCTGGCGGGCAACGTCAAGCGCGGCGGCGTGTTCGAGTCCGCCTTCGGCATCACGATCGACGAGCTGGTCAACGGCTACGGCGGCGGCACCCGGTCGGGGCGGCCGGTGCGCGCGGTGCAGATCGGCGGACCGCTGGGCTCCTACGTGCCGCCCGAGCGGTTCGGCCTGCCGATGGACTACGAGGCGCTGGGCGAGGCGCAGGCGATGCTGGGCCACGGCGGCATCACGGTCTTCGACGACACCGCGGACATGGCGGCGATGGCGCGCTTCGCGTTCGAGTTCTGCGCCGAGGAGTCCTGCGGCAAGTGCACGCCGTGCCGGGTCGGCGCGGTGCGCGGCGTGGAGACCGTCGACCGGATCGTCGGCGGCCAGGACCGCGACGGCAACCTCGCCGTCCTCAACGACCTCTGCGAGCTGATGACCGACGGATCGCTGTGCGCGATGGGCGGGCTCACCCCGAACCCGGTGCGCAGCGCGCTGGAGCACTTCCCCGAGGACTTCCAGAAGGAGGCGAAGTAGCGATGGGCCTGTTGAAGGAGCCCGACTTCGGCACCCCGGCCCGGACGGGGGAGGCCACCGTCACCGTCGAGATCGACGGGGTGCCGGTCACCGTGCCCGAGGGCACGTCGGTGATGCGCGCCGCCGCCGAGTCCGGCACCGACATCCCCAAGCTGTGCGCCACCGACAGCCTGGAGGCGTTCGGCTCGTGCCGGCTGTGCCTGGTGGAGATCGACGGCCGCAAGGGCACCCCGGCCTCGTGCACCACGCCGGTCACCGAGGGCATGAAGGTCAGCACCCAGACCCCGCGGCTGGAGAAGCTGCGCCAGGGCGTCATGGAGCTCTACATCTCCGATCACCCGCTGGACTGCCTGACCTGCGCGGCCAACGGCGACTGCGAGCTGCAGGACATGTCCGGCGTGGTCGGCCTGCGGCAGGTCCGCTACGGCTACGAGGGCGAGAACCACCTCGACGCGCCCAAGGACACCTCCAACCCCTACTTCGACTTCGACGCCTCCAAGTGCATCGTGTGCTCCCGCTGCGTGCGCGCCTGCGACGAGGTGCAGGGCACGTTCGCGCTGACCATCGAGGGCCGCGGCTTCGACTCCAAGGTCGCGGCCGGCCAGGGCGATCCGTTCCTGGAGTCCGACTGCGTGTCCTGCGGCGCCTGCGTGCAGGCCTGCCCGACGGCCACGCTGCAGGAGAAGTCGGTGGTCGACCTCGGCATGCCGACCCGGTCGGTGCTGACGACCTGCGCCTACTGCGGCGTGGGCTGCTCGTTCAAGGCCGAGCTGCGCGGCGACGAGCTGGTGCGGATGGTGCCGTACAAGGACGGCGGCGCCAACGAGGGCCATTCCTGCGTCAAGGGCCGCTTCGCGTTCGGCTACGCCACCCACCCGGACCGGCAGCTCAACCCGATGATCCGGGAGAGCATCACCGACGAGTGGCGCGAAACCGACTGGGACACGGCGATCTCCTACGTCGCCGAGAAGTTCCGCGCCATCCAGGCCCGGCACGGCACCGATGCGATCGGCGGCATCACCTCCTCGCGCTGCACCAACGAGGAGGTCTACGTGGTGCAGAAGATGGTGCGGGCGGCGTTCGGCAACAACAACGTCGACACCTGCGCGCGGGTGTGCCACTCGCCGACCGGCTACGGGCTCAAGCAGACCTTCGGGACCTCCGCCGGGACCCAGGACTTCCGGTCGGTCGCCTCCTCCGACGTGATCGTGGTGATCGGCGCGAACCCGACCGACGGGCACCCGGTGTTCGCCTCGCGGATGAAGCGCCGGTTGCGGGAGGGCGCCAAGCTCGTCGTGATCGACCCGCGGCGCATCGACCTGGTGCGCAGCCCGCACATCGAGGCATCCCACCACCTCCAGCTCTCGCCGGGCACGAACGTGGCGATGGTCAACGCGATGGCGCACGTGGTGGTCACCGAGGGGCTGACCGATTCCTCGTTCGTGGCCTCGCGCTGCGAGGGCTTCGACGAGTGGGCGGAGTTCATCGCGCGGCCGGAGAACAGCCCCGAGTCCGTGGAGTCGATCACCGGAGTGCCGGCCGAGCAGGTCCGCGAGGCCGCGAGGCTCTACGCCACCGGAGGCAACGGCGCGATCTACTACGGCCTGGGCGTCACCGAGCACAGCCAGGGCTCGACGATGGTGATGGGCATGGCCAACCTCGCGATGGTCACCGGCAACATCGGCCGCGACGGCGTGGGCGTGAACCCGTTGCGCGGGCAGAACAACGTGCAGGGCTCGTGCGACATGGGCTCGTTCCCGCACGAGCTCGCGGGTTACCGGCACGTGGCCGACGACGCGGTCCGCGAGGTGTTCGAGAAGCTCTGGGAGCGGCCCATCCTCGCCGAACCGGGGTTGCGGATCCCGAACATGTTCGACGCCGCCGTGGACGGCAGCTTCCACGGGTTGTTCGTGCAGGGCGAGGACATCGCCCAGTCCGACCCCAACACCCAGCACGTGCAGGCGGCGCTGTCGGCGCTGGAGCTGGTGGTCGTGCAGGACCTGTTCCTCAACGAGACCGCCAAGTTCGCGCACGTGTTCCTGCCGGGCACCTCGTTCCTGGAGAAGGACGGCACGTTCACCAACGCCGAGCGGCGGATCAACCGGGTCCGCCCGGTGATGGTGCCGAAGTCCGGCAAGGACGAGTGGCAGGTGGCCTGCGAGATCGCCCAGGCGATGGGCTACCCGATGCACTACGACCACCCGCGCGAGATCATGGACGAGATCGCCGCCGTGACACCGACTTTCGCGGGCGTGTCGTTCGGCAAGCTGGACGAGCTCGGCAGCGTCCAGTGGCCGTGCAACGACAAGGCGCCCGAGGGCACGCCGATCATGCACGCCGACGAGTTCGTGCGCGGCAAGGGGAAGTTCGTGCTCACGCCGTTCGTGGCGACCCGCGAGCGCAGCACCCGCCGCTACCCGCTGGTGCTCACCACGGGCCGGATCCTGTCGCAGTACAACGTCGGCGCGCAGACCCGGCGCACCGCCAACGTGGCCTGGCACCCGGAGGACGTGCTGGAGATCCACCCGCACGACGCCGAGGACCGCGGCATCTCCACGGGCGACGTGGTGAACCTGTCGAGCCGGGTGGGCACGACGTCGCTGCGCGCGAAGGTCTCCGACCGGATGCCGGTGGGCGTGGTGTACACGACCTTCCACCACCCGGTGACCGGCGCGAACGTGGTGACCACGGAGAACTCCGACTGGGCCACCAACTGCCCGGAGTACAAGGTCACCGCGGTCCAGGTCGCCCGCGAGGCGAGCCGGCAGCAGGCGGCGGCCGAGGAGCGCGAGGCGGTGATGAGCGAGTGAGCGACGACGTCTCCCCGCAGGTCCGGATGGCCAACGACATCGCCATCCAGTTCGCCCACCTGCCACCCCGCCAGGCCGCCCGCGAGGTCGCCCACCACATCAGGATGTTCTGGGACCCGCGGATGAGGACCGAGCTCGACCAACTCGTCGACACGCCTCCCCAGGACCTCGACCCGCTGGCCCTCGAAGCGGCCCGCCTCCTCCGCAACGCCCACGTCACCCCCTAGAACCCCGCTCCCACCACACCCCGAGGGGCCCGCCACCTCCCGGCGGACCCCTCGGGTCGAAAACCGCGGTTTTCGCGCGTCGAAAACTGCGGTTTTCGCGCGACGAATGCCGGGGTTTTCGACGCGGGGTGCGGGGGTAGGTCTCGGGCAGGTGATGACGCGTTCGGAACGGGAGGAACTCATGCCGCAGAGAGCGTGGTCCGCCAAGGAAGAGCGGCAGTACGAGCACGTCAAGCAGGGTGCGAAGGAGCACGGGTCCGGTGAGGGCAGAGCGGAGGAGATCGCCGCGCGGACCGTGAACAAGAACCGGGCGCAGAAGGGGACCGCCCGGCAGCGGAGCAAGGTCTCCACCGAGGACATCCCGCCGCAGCGCCGGGGCGGCAAGCGCTCCGGCAACCGCGAGGGCCCGGGCGGGCGGACCAAGCGGCAGCTCTACGAGGACGCCAAGCGCGAAGGCGTCGAAGGCCGCTCGAAGATGAGCAAGGAGGAGCTCGAGCGCGCCTTGGCCCGCCGCTGAGGCGTTTCCGTTCGGAAACGGATGGAGGACTTCACATTCGTCGCGGAACCGCGTCGCGACCGGCCACGTCGGAGCGGTGTGTAAGCGGCGACTCAGCGCATCGGCACCGGTCACGAGCCGAGAACCGTTGCGCGAGAGGAAATGTGGAGTTCACCGATGTTGACCGAACGAACCAGCGAGTTAGCCCGATTATCCGAATCGCTGGCCGACTGCGAGCGCGGTCGCGGCCGCGTCGTGCTCATCGGCGGTGGCATGGCCACCGGCAAGACCGCGCTGCTGGACGCCCTCGGTGACCTCGCGGGCGAGCGCGCGACCGTGCTGCGGGCCGTCGGTTCCCGGGCCGAGCGGGACCTGCCGCTGGGCGTGATCACCCAGCTGCTGGCCGATACCGGGCAGGAGGTGCGCGAGCGCGCCGCCTCGCCGCTCGACGCCCGCGCGCTGGAGGAGATCGGTGCGCTGCTGACCAGCAGCGACCCGCTGGTGCTGGCCGTGGACGACGTGCACCTCGCCGACCCCGAGTCCCAGCAGGTGCTGCTCTACCTGCGCAGGCGGATCGCCTCGTCGCGCGTGCTGCTGGTGCTCACCGAGCGGGAGCGGCCGAACCTGACCCGCGAGTCGCTGCACGCCGAGCTGGTCCGGCAACCGGACCACCGGATCGACCTGGCCCCGCTGTCGGAGTCCGGGGTCGCCGAGCTCATCGGCGACGCCGACCGCGCCGCCTCCGCGCTCGCGCTCACCGGTGGCAACCCGTTCCTGCTGCGCGCGCTCGTCGAGGACGGGCTGGCGGTCGGGCCCCGCTTCCGCCGCGCCGTGCTGGACTGCCTGACCCGATGGGACCCGGACTTCCTGCCGGTCGCCGAGGCGGTGGCGATCCTCGGCGAGGAGTCGTCGCGGGAGCTGGTCGCCGAGCTGCTGGAGCGCAGCGCCCGCGCCGTCGGCCCGGTCCTGGACGCCCTCGGCGCCGCCGGCCTGCTGCGCGAGCACCGGTTGCGCAATCCGGACGTGGTGCTGGAGAGCCTCGGCGCCGCCGAGGCCGCGCGGCTGCACGCGCGCGCCGCCGAGCTGCTGCACCGGCGCGGCGCCCCGGCCGTCGAGGTCGCCCGCCACCTCACCGCTGCCGGTGAGGTGCCCGGCCGGTGGGCGTTGCGCCCGCTGCGCTACGCCGCCGAGCAGTCCCTGATCGACGACGCCGAGCTGGCCGTCGGCTGCCTGCAGCTCGCGCTGACCGCCACCGAGGACGAGGGCGAGCGCGTCGAGCTGCGCGGCGTCCTGGTGCGCGCGGCGTGGCGGATCAACCCGTCGTTGGCCGTGCGCCACCTCGGCCCGCTCGCCGACCGGCGGGACCTGTCCTGGCGCGACGCGGTGCCGGTCGCCCGGCTGCGGCTGTGGCAGGGCGAGCAGCCCTGCGACCTGCTGCGCGCCACCCGCGCGCACGCGGGTGAACCGCACCCGCGCGCCGCCGCCGAGCTGCGCATCGCCGCCGAGTGGATTTACGGCGCGCTGCCCGAACCGGCGGCGCTGGAGGTCGGCGAGACCCGCTGGCAGCACACCGCGCACCTGATGGGGGCCTGGACCCGGGACGCACCGGGCGAGGTGCTGCGCGCCGCCGAGCACGTCCTGCAGAGCTGCGCCGGGGACGTGCTGCCCGAGGCCGCGGCCGCCGCCGTGCTCGCCCTGGACCACGCCGGGCACACCGAGCGCGCCCAGCACTGGTGCGAGACCGTGGCCGCTCAGTCCCGCAGGCAGGGTGCCACCACCGCCCGGGCGCTGATCACCGCCGTGCGGGCGGACATGTCGTGGCGGCGCGGCGACCTCATCGCGGCCGAGACCCAGGCCCAGGAAGCTCTGCGGCTGCTGCACCCGCAGAGCTGGGGCGTGCTGGTCGGGCTGCCGAACTCGACGCTGATCCTGGTCAACTCGGCGCTCGGGCGCCACGACGTGGCCGCCGAACTGCTGGCCAGGCCGGTGCCGGAGGAGATGGCCGGCACCACCTTCGGGGTCCGCCACCTGCACGCCACCGGCAGGCACGCGCTGGCCACCGGCCGCACGCTGGCCGCCCTCGACGCCTTCGAGCGCGTCGCCGCCCGGATGCGCCGCGGCGACCCGGCGGTGCCGACCGCGATCCCGTGGCGCAGCGACCTCGCCCAGACCTACCTGCTGCTGGGCCGCCGCAGGGAGGCGCGCGACCTGGTCGCCGAGCAGCTCGGCCACGACACCGGGGGCGTGCGCATCCGCGCGATCGCCTTGCGGGTGCTGGCCGCCTGCAGCGAACCTCGCCAGCGCGTGGCGGTGCTCCGCGAGGCCATCGGACTGCTGGAGCGGGTCGACGACCGGCTGGAGCTGGCCCGCGCGCTGGCCGATCTCAGCCAGGCCCACAGCGAGCTCGGTCAGCTCAGCAACGCCCGCCTGGTGCTGCGCAAGGCCGATCAGATGGCCAAGTCCTGCCAGGCCGAGGTCCTGCCGCACCGCCTCCGCGACCACCTCGACCCCCGCCCGGAACCCGCTCCCGCCCCGGCAGGCGCCCCGCTGCTCAGCGAGGCCGAGCGCAAGGTCGCCGAGCTCGCCGCGCGCGGTCAGACCAACCGCGAGATCGGCCGCCGCCTCTACATCACCGTCAGCACCGTCGAGCAGCACCT
This sequence comes from Saccharopolyspora ipomoeae, assembly GCF_029952525.1. Classification (GTDB taxonomy): domain Bacteria; phylum Actinomycetota; class Actinomycetes; order Mycobacteriales; family Pseudonocardiaceae; genus Saccharopolyspora; species Saccharopolyspora ipomoeae. Next base: position 189,534 of record NZ_JASAOF010000001.1, on the reverse strand, counting down.
CACCCGCGTCTACCGCAAGCTCAACGTCCGCAAGCGCACCGAACTCCCGGCAGAACTCTCCAGAGTGAACGACAACGACGACGACGGACGAGTTCTCCAGTCCCGCTGAGGCATTTTCACCTCGATGGAGCAGCCGTCGATTCGGGTTCCGTTCCGCTGGGCGGTGTTTCGAGAAGCGGTTGTTGACGGTACGGGTGCGTAATGCGACCATCGTCCGCACTGCCGGACCAGCCGTCGCCGTTTTCGCTCGTGCACGTGCACTTCTCGGTCTCGTTCCTTCGACGTTCGTGAAGAAGACGAATCTTCGACGTGGTGAATCGCCGCCTGCGCGGGGGGAGGTCGGTCGATGGCGAGTTCAGCGCTGTCCGGGATCGGCGTCGCCGTCGGCTCCTTCTACCGCTTGTCCGCCGAGGTGTTCCGGCAGGGATTCCGGCGTCCCTTCCAACTCCGGGAGTTCCTGCAGCAGTCCTGGATGATCGTGAGCGTGTCGGTGGTGCCGACGCTGCTGGTGGCCGTCCCGTTCTGCGTCATCGTCGTCTTCCAGCTCAACCAGCTGCTCACCGAGATCGGCGCGACCGACCTGGCCGGGGCGGGCGCCGGGTTGGCGGTGGTGCGCGAGATCGGGCCCATGGTCAGCGTTCTGGTGGTTGCCGGAGCAGGGGCGACGGCGATCTGCGCCGACCTGGGGGCGCGCAAGATCCGCGACGAGATCGAGGCGCTCAGCGTGATGGGGCTCAATCCCGTGCAGCGCCTGGTGGTTCCCCGGGTGCTGGCCTCGACGGTCGTGGCGCTGGCGCTCAACGGATTGGTCACCTTCGTCGGGTTGGCGGGCAGCTTCCTGTTCTCGGTGCTCGTGCAGAACGCGAGCGCCGGGCTCTTCCTCGCGAACCTGACGCTGCTCACCGGAATCGATGATCTCCTCGTCAGCGAGTTGAAGGCGGCCGTGTTCGGATTGCTCTCCGGACTCGTCGCCTGCCACCTCGGGCTCAACGCCAGGGGCGGGCCGAAGGGCGTCGGAGATGCGGTGAACCAGACCGTCGTGTTCAGCTTCATCCTGCTCTTCGCCGCCAACTCCCTGATCACCGCGGTCTTCCTGCAGGCGAGGGGGTGAGCGCGGTGGCGATCGGGGAATCCAAGCGCTCCCGGGTGATCCGGGTGCCGCTGCGCAAGCTGGAGGACACCGGGCGGCAGGTCGTCTTCCACGGCCGCGTCTACGCCTCGGTGCCCACGGCGCTGCTGCGCTACAAGCGCGAGGTCGTGCGGCTCATCGCCGAGGTCAGCCTCGGCACCGGGGGACTGGCCGTGATCGGCGGGACCGTGGTGATCGTGGTGTTCATGACCGCCGCCATCGGCGTCGAGGTCGGGCTGCAGGGCTACTCGTCGCTGGCCAACATCGGCGTCGAGGCGCTGGCCGGGTTCGTCTCCTCCTACGCCAACACGCGGGAGGCCGCGCCGGTCATCGCCGGGGTGGCGCTGACCGCGACCGTGGGCGCCGGGTTCACCGCGCAGCTCGGGGCGATGCGCATCAGCGAGGAGATCGACGCCCTCGAAGTGATGGCGATCCGGTCGGTGCCGTACCTGGTGACGACCCGGATCATCGCCGGGTTCGTGGCCATCATCCCGCTGTACTCGCTGGCCGTGCTCGGGTCGTTCGCCGCCACGAGGCTCGTCGTCACCGTCGCCTACGGCCAGTCCGGCGGCACCTACGACCACTACTTCAGCGCCTTCCTGGTGCCCTCCGACCTGCTGTGGTCGTTCGTCAAGGCGCTGACCATGTCGGTCGTGGTGATGTCGGTGCACTGCTACCACGGCTTCGCCGCCCGCGGCGGACCTGCGGGTGTCGGGCAGGCGGTGGGCAAGGCGGTGCGCGGCTCGCTGATCGGCGTGATGCTGGTCGACCTGCTGCTCGACCTGGCCATCTACGGTTCCGCCTCCTCGGTCCACATCTCGGGGTGAGGCCGGTGAATTCGCGGTACGTCCTCATCGGCGCCGGGTTCGCGGTGTTCGTCGCGCTGCTGGCGGTGCTGTCGGTCGCGCAGTACCAGCGGGCCTTCGACCGCGTCGTGCCGATCACCGTGCTCGCCGACCGCTCCGGGCTGCTGATGGAACCGGGCTCGCCGGTGAAGCTGCGCGGGGTCGAGGTCGGCTCGGTCGGCGAGGTCACCAGCGACGGCACCGGCGCCCGCGTCGCCGTCGAGCTCGATCCCGAGCAGGCCGAGCGGATCCCCGCCGAGGTGACCGCGAACCTGGTGCCCTCCACGGTGTTCGGCGCCAAGTACGTGGAGCTGCGGCCCGGCCGCGACACCGGCGAGCACATCGCCGCGGGCGCGGTGCTGGACCGCACGCGCGTCAACGTCGAGCTGGACCACACCTTCGACCACGTCATGGACACCCTGCGCGGCGTGCCGCCGAGCAAGCTCAACGCGGCCCTGACCTCGGTGTCCGGGTCGCTGCAGGGCAACGGCGAGCGGATCCGCGCGCTCATCGCCGACACCGACGGCTACTTGCGCGCCTTCAACCCGAACCTGCCCGAGCTCGAATCCCGGTTGCCGCAGGTCACCGCCGTCGCCGAGCACTACCGCGACGTGACCGACGATCTCACCGCCACCGCGAGCAACCTCGGTGGCACCGGCGGCACGCTCGTCGAGCAGGAGCGGGCCTTCGCCGGGTTCCTGCTGTCGCTGACCGAGCTCGGCAACGGCACCGGCGAGTTCCTGGAAGCCAACGGCGACCCGCTGGTGTCCGCACTGGACGAATCGGAGCCGACAACCGGTCTGCTGCAGCGGTATTCGCCGGTCGTGCCGTGCTTCTTCGGCGGCGTGGTGCACAACGGCGACATCATCCGGGCCGTCACCGGCGGGCCCGAGTTCGGCGGGACGCACCCCAACACGCACGTCACCGTCAGCATGCTGCCCGGCATCCCCGCCTACCAGCACCCGCAGGACCTGCCCAAGACCGGCGTCGACACCGGGCCCGACTGCCACGGCCTGCCGGAGGTGCGGGGCATCCCGCCCTACGTCAACTACGACACCGGCGCGAACCCGTACCCCGGCACCGACGAGACCGTGCGGGTCAACCCGGAGCTGCTCGCGGTCTACCTGTTCGGCCCGCTCACGCCGCTGGGAGGTGGCCGGTGAGGGGAGAGGTCGTCAAGCTCGGGGTGTTCTTCACCATCGCCGCGCTCGCCGCCGGCTACATCGCGCTGCTGCTCGGCGAAACCCGCAGGGCCGGAACCGAAACCGAGGTGCGGGCCGAGTTCGCCGACGTGTCCTACCTCGAACCCGGCGACCCGGTGCGGGTCGCGGGCGTGCGCGTGGGGCAGGTCGAGGACCTGCGGATGCGGCCCGACGCGACCGTGCTGGTGACCATGACGGTCTCCGGCGCGCCCCCGCTGACCACCGGCACCCGCGCCGCGGTGAAGTACCGCGACCTCGTCGGCAACCGCTACCTGGAGCTCGCCGAGGGCGACGGCGGCGCGCCGCTGGGCGAGGCGGTGATCCCGCTGCAGCGCACCGCGCCCGCGCTCGACCTCGACGTGCTCGTCGGCGGCTTCCAGCCGCTGTTCCGAGCCCTCTCGCCGGAGCAGGTCAACCAGCTCTCCGGCTCGCTGATCCAGGTGCTGCAAGGTGAGGCCGGGGCGCTGGACTCGTTCCTGACCTCGCTGGCCTCGGTCACCCACGCCCTCGCCGACCGGGACCGGCTCATCGGCGACGTCATCGGCAACCTCGACGCCGCCCTGGCCACCTTCGACGCCCACGACCGGCAGGTCTCCGAGGTCATCGGGCAGACCCGGCGGCTCGTCGACGGGCTGGCCGCCGACCGCGGCTCGATCACCGGCGCCGTCGACCACCTGCACGGCCTCACCGCCACCACCGCCGACCTGCTGCCCCGGCTGCGGCCCGACCTGCGCGCCGAGATCGGCGACCTGCGCACCATCGCGGGCACCCTCAACGCGCACGACGAGGACGTGCGCTCCGCGCTGCGCGAGCTGCCCGAGGCTTACCGGCGGATCGGCCGGATCGGCGTCAACGGCAACTTCTTCAACGCCTACCTGTGCAGCGTCCGGGTGCGCACCAGCACCCCCACCGGCGGCTACCTCTACACCCCGTGGATCGACAGCGACGTGCGGCGCTGCGCCGAGGAAGGCGGGAACTGACGTGAACGACTCCCGGCTCGGCGTCATCGGCTCGGTGGTGCTCGCCGCCGTCGTGCTGCTCTCGCTCAGCGGGGACGCGATCTCGCCGCTGCTGGCCGGACGCGGCCTGCACGCCGTGTTCTCCGAGGCCGGGGGCCTGGTGGCGGGCGATCCGGTGGTGGTCTCGGGCATGACCGTCGGCCGCGTCGAGGACGTCGAGCTGCGCGACACCGACGTGCTGGTGTCGTTCACCGTCGACGAACCCGACCTGCGGGTGGGGGAGGAGAGCACCGCGGCGATCAAGGCGCAGAGCGCGCTCGGCGAGAAGGCGCTCAGCCTCGGCCCGGCCGGGCCCGGGGAGATGCCGGACGACGCCCAGATCCCGCTGTCGCGCACGGTCGCGCCCTACGACGTCACCCAAGCCCTGCAGAGCCTCACCGACACCACCTCGCGGCTCGACACCGACCGGCTCACCACCGCGCTGACCGCCGTCGCCGACACCCTCGACGGCACCGCGCGCAGCGTGCCCGGGGCGCTGAGCGGGTTGCGGCGGCTCGCCGAGAGCGTCAACGCCCGCGACGCCGAACTGCGCTCCCTGCTGGAGCACTCCCGCGCCACCACCGAGGTGCTGGCGCAGCACCAGCAGGACCTGCGGGCGATCTTCGACCAGGGCACCGCGCTGCTGACCGCGCTCAACCAGCGCCAGGCCGCCATCGAGCGGCTGCTGGCCGACCTCACCACGACCGCCGACCAGCTCGACGCGCTCGCGCGCGAGAACGACGCCCAGCTGCGGCCCGCGCTGACCGAACTCCGCTCGGCGGTGGCGATCCTGCGGGACAACCGCGACCACCTCACCGCCGCCCTGCACGAGGCCGTGCCGATGCTGCGCACCCTCGGGGAGGTGCTGTCCACGATGCCCGCGCTGGACGCCTACTTCGCCAACATCCCGCCCACCAACGCCGTTCCAGGGCTGCAGGACCTGCTGGGGAGGGGGACCCGATGATCCGGCGAGCGCTGGCGCTGCTGATCGGCGCGCTGCTGGTGGGCGGTGCGATCCACCTGCTGACCGCCGAGCGGCAGAAGCACGCCACGGCCCACCTCCCGAGCGCGAGCGGCATCCACGTCGACGACGAGGTGCGGGTGCTGGGCGTGCGGGTCGGCGAGATCGACGAGATCGTGCCCGAGGGCGACCACGTGCGGGTCCGCTTCGGCTACGACGCCGACCGGAAGGTCCCGGCCGACACCTCCGTGGCGCTGGTGGCGCCCAGCCTGGTCAGCGGCCGGTACCTGCAGCTCGCGCCGGTCTACCGGGGCGGGCCGGTGCTGGCCGACGAGGCCGAGATCCCGGTGGAGCGCACCGCCGTGCCCGCCGAGTGGGACCAGACCAACGCCGAACTCACCGAACTCGCGCGGGCCCTGGGCCCCGGCGGGGCGAACCGCCAGGGCGCGGTGTCGCGGGCGATCGAGGCCGGGGCGCACAACCTGGGCGGCAACGGCGCCGAGTTCCGCCGCACCCTGGACCAGCTCGCCGGCACCTCCGGCACGGTCGCCGCAGGCAGCGAGGACCTGTTCACCAGCCTGCGCCGGCTCGACGAGTTCACCGCCGGGCTCAACGACAGCCAGGAGCAGCTCAAGGCCTTCTCGACGCAGCTGTCCTCGCTGAGCGCGCTCGCCGAGGACAACCGCGCCGAACTCGGCCAGGCCCTGGCGGCCTCCGACCGGGCGCTGGTGACGATCTCCGAGTTCACCCGCACGCACCAGCAGCAGCTCGGGGACACCGTCGGCGAGCTCCGCGACGTCGGCGCCACCCTCGCCGCCGGTCGCGGGGACCTCGCCGACGTGCTGCACGTCGCGCCGCAAACGCTGGCCAACCTCTACAACGTCTACGAACCCGGCACCGGCTCGGCCAGCACCCGCGTCCAGATGCCCTACACCGCCAGCGTGTCCAGCCTGACCTGCCAGATGGTGTTCTCCGCCGGAGGCACCATCGACGACTGCCGCGCCGCGCTCGACCCGCTGCTGAAGCCCCTCGACCTGCCCTACCCGCCGATCGGCCTCGACCCGCTGCACCGCACCGGAACGCCCCACCAGCAGCCCGCACCGGGAGGCCCGTGATGCGCGGACTCGCCCTGCTGCTGATCAGCTGCCTGCTGGCCGGGTGCTCGGTGGACAGCGCCCAGCTGGTGCCGCTGCCCGGAGGCCCCGGCAGCGGCGGCGACTCGCGGCGGGTCGTGGTGCGCTTCGCCGACGTCGCCAACCTGGTGCCCCGCTCGGAGGTCAAGGTCGACGACGTCACCGTCGGCGCGGTCCGCCGCATCGGTCTGCACGGCTGGCAGGCCGAGGTCGAGATCGGCCTGGACCCGGGCGTGGTGCTGCCCGCCAACGCCGTGGCCTCCGTCGGGCAGAAGAGCCTGCTCGGCGCCCAGTACGTCGAGCTCGCCGCCCCGCCCGATCCGGTCGGCAGGCTCGCCGACGGCGCCGTCATCCCCGCCGAGCGCACCAACCGCTACCCGGGCACCGAGGAACTGCTGGCGGCGCTGTCGCTGTGGCTCAACGGCGGCGGGCTCCGGCAGGTCCGGGTGATCACCGACGAGCTCAACCGGGCGCTGGGCGGCAACGAGCAGCAGACCCGCGACCTCATCCACCAGCTCGGCGCCCTCGCCCGCTCCGCCGACGAGCAGAAGGCCCAGATCGTGCGCTCGATCGAGGCCGTCGACGGCCTCGCCGCGCGGCTGCGCGCGAACTCCCAGCGCCTCGGACGCGCCGTCGACGAGCTGGGGCCGGGCATCCGGGTGCTCAACGAGCAGCGCGACTCGCTCCGCTCCGCGCTGGACGCCTCCAGCAGGCTCGGCGCGGTCGGCACCGACGTCCTCGACCGCTCCCGCGACGACCTGCTGGCCGTCGTCGACGACCTGCGCCCGTCGTTGCAGCAGCTCGTCGCGGCGGGCGACGACGTGCCGAAATCCCTCGACACGCTGGGAACCCTGCTGTTCCCGCTGAGCACCTACCGGAAGGTCATCCGCGGTGACTTCCTGAACCTGGCCGTGACGCTGGACCTCTCGGTGCCCAGCCTCGAATCCGGGCTGCTGGCAGGCACTCCCGCCGAACCCGTCCTCGACGCCGCGCGCACCGCGCTGCAGGCCACCGACCCGATCCGCGGGCCGCTGGGCATCGGCTCGCCGATCGAGCCACCGCCGCCCTCACCACCGCCGGAGAACCCGCCACCGGACCCGGCGATCCCGCTGCTCGGCGACCTGCTGGGAGGGAACTGATGCTGACCAGGCGGGTTCGGATCCAGCTCGCGGTGTTCACCGCGCTCACCGTCTTCGGCGTGGGCACGGTGCTGGTCAACTACCTCGACCTGCGCCAGCTGCTCGGCTTCGGGCAGTACGAGGTGACCGCCGTGTTCCCCGACGCCACCGGGCTCTACCCGGGGGCGATGGTGGGCTACCGGGACGTCGAGATCGGCAAGGTCCGCTCGGTCGACCTCGGTGACGGCACCGCCGTGGCCACCCTCGGCATCGATGACGACGTGCGCGTCCCGGCCCGGGTGAGCGCCGCGATCCGCGGCAAGTCCGCGATCGGGGAGCAGTCGGTGAACCTCACCCCCGACGGGGACGGGCCGCCCTGGCTGCGCCCGGGTGACCGGATCACGGCCACCACGACGCTGCCGCGGGCCGACGAGCTCATCACCAGCCTCGACGACCTGGCCGCGTCGATCCCGCAGGAAAAGCTCGCGATCGTCCTCGACGAGCTCACCACCGGGCTCAGCGGAGAGGAACCGCAGGTGACGACGCTGCTGGAGAACACCCGGACCGCGCTGCACCAGGCCGGGCTGCACCTCGAACCCACCGTCGACCTCATCCACCAGCTCGGCCCGTTCCTGCGCACCCAGCAGCAGATCGCGCCCGAATCCCGTTCCGCGCTGCGGGATCTGGCCTCGTTCACCGAGCAGCTGCGGCGCAGCGACCAGGACCTGCGCGGGCTGCTCGCCCACACCCCGCCCGCCGCCGAGCAGCTCATCGGCCTCGAACAGCGGCTGACGCCCGCGCTGCCGCAGCTGCTCACCGACCTCGATGCGACCGGTCAGGTGATCCGCACCCAGCTGCCGGGCGTGTCGCAGACCCTGGTGCTCTACCCGGCGGTGACGGCGGCGCTGCAGCGCGTCGTGCAGCAGCCCGGTGCCGCGCCCGGCAGCGCGCACCTGGGAATCCGGATCTCGGTGAACAACCCGCCGCCGTGCTACTCCGGCTACGCGCCGATGTCGCAGCAGCGCTCCTTCGACGACGAGTCGCCGGCCGCGGTCCCGCGGGACCAGCACTGCCAGGTCGCGCCGGACGACCCGCGCTCGATCCGCGGTGCCCGGAACTACCCGTGCGCCAACGATCCTCGCCGTCGCGGGCCCACCGCGGCCTCCTGCGGCGCGGCGCCCGCCGAGGTCGTGGCGACCTACGACCCGGACACCGGCAACGCGATGCTGCCCGACGGTCACCTGGTGCTGCTGGGCGACGTGCGGGAACACCCGAGAGCGGAGGAGGGGACGTGGCGCGATCTGCTGCTGAAGTGAGGCGCGGGGTCGGCCTGGTGTCGGCCGCGCTGCTGCTGATCGGGCTCGCCGTGCTGGGCACCCGGTTCCACCAGACGGCGCAGGCCGCGGCCGAGGAGGAGGAGTCCGACCGGCAGGCCGTGGCCGCGGCCCGGCAGGCCGCGCTGGGCCTGACCAACCTCAGCGCGCGGACCATCGACCAGGACGCCCGGCGGTTGGCTGGGATGGCGACGGGCGCGTTCAAGGACCAGTTCGCCTCGCAGGCCACGGCGTTCCGCGACATCGTCACCGGCTCGCAGGTGACCTCGCGGGGCGAGGTCGTCGAGGCCGCGCTGGAGCGCTCCGACGGACGCACGGCGGTCGCGCTGGCCGCGGTGCGGGCCACCGTCGGCAACGCCGCCGCGCCGGAGGGCGAGCAGCGCCAGTACCGGCTGCGGATCACCGTGCAGAAGACCGCGCAGACCTGGCTCGTCGCCAACCTGGAGTTCGTGCCATGACCGCCACCGACGTCGTCGACGACACCGGCGCCCCCGCGAAGCCGAAGCGCCGCCCGCTCGTCCCGCTGCTGGTCGTGGCGATCCTGCTGGCCGCCACAGCCGGTGTCGCGGTGCTCCACCAGCGCCAGGCCGCCGCCGCCCGCCTCGACGAGGCTCGCGCCGAGGCCACCCGCGCCGCCGTCGAGCACATCCCCGAGGTCCTCAGCTACAGCCACGACACGCTCGACCGGGACCTCGCCACCGCAGCCCGCGCCGTCACCGGCCCCTTCGCCCGCGACTACCTCGAACTCCAGCGCACCGCGATCCGCCCCGCCGCCACCCGGGACCGCATCACCACCCGCACCACCCTCTCCGCCCTGGGCGTGGTCACGGCCACCGACGACGAGGTGGTGCTGCTCGCCTTCATCAACCAGCTCACCACCAGCTCCCGGCACCCCACGCCCCTCATCGAAGGCGCCAGGATCCGGGTGACCCTCACCAGAACTCCCGAGAACACCTGGCGAATCTCCACAATGGACACCCTCTGATCGCGTCCCTCACCAGGGGACGGTTCTTCCTCGAATTGACCATGATCAATGTCCGTTATGTCCGGATGGTTCGAGGAAGAGCCGCCCCCTGCCTCCCCCTCCCCACTTGCAGGGCGAAACTCGGGGTCCTGGCGCGCGGGGGTGTGAGCTGGGGGTTCGGGGTGCGAACGGGTGATGCGGGTGGGTACGTGCCAGTTCTGGTGTGACATTGACCGCGGGGTGTTGCGGTGCGACTATCGGACGGACGACGTTGCCCACGACGAGCCGTGTCAGAGCCCGTTCCGCTGAGTTCCAGAGCTGATCTTCCTCTTGCGTGCTGAGGTCTCTTCCCGCTCAAGCCGTTGCCGGGGGTGTTGCTCGACGATCGGTTGAAACTCGGCAGGACCCACCCGTTCCCCGAACGGGGCCGTTCTTCAAGGGTGAGGAGCAGCAGTGGTTTTCCAGCTGGAGAAGGTCAACGAAGCGATCCGACGACGAGTCCCGCCGCTGACGTCGCTGCCGCTGCCGCGGTCGGTGGACCAGCGCATCCTCGAAAAGCGGTGGCCCGTCACCGAACTCGCCCCGCCACCGCCCGGGAGCGGGCTAAAACCCATCCTCGGCGACGCCGGACCGCCGCTCATCGGCCACTCCCTGGACTTCATGCGCTACGGGCCGACGTTCGCGCTGCGCCGGTTCCAGCTCTACGGCCCGATCTCCTGGGCGCACTCGCTCGGACGCCCGATGGTCACCCTCGGCGGGCCCGAAGCCACCTCGATCGCCCTGATCAACAAGGACAAGGCGTTCTCCCAGGGCGGCTGGCGCGCGCTCATCGACACGTTCTTCCACCGCGGCCTGATGCTGCTGGACTTCGAAGAGCACATGTCGCACCGGCGGATCATGCAGCAGGCCTTCACCCGGCAGCGCCTCACCGGCTACGTCGACCAGATGGGCCCCACGCTGCGCGAGGGCGTCGGGGCCTGGGGGAGCCAGGACCGGCCGCGGCTGTACTGGCTGCTCAAGCAGCTCACCCTCGACGTGGCCACGCGCGTGTTCATGGACCAGCGCAGCGGCCGGGACGCCGACCGCATCAACCGCGCCTTCGTCGACTCGGTCCGCGCGGCCACGGCCATCGTGCGCTACCCCGTCCCGGGAACCCGCTGGGCCGCGGGCGTGAACGGGCGCAAGCTGCTGGAGCGCTACTTCGCCGACAACATCGGCCGCGCCCGCCGCTCCGAGGGCGACGACCTGTTCTCGGCGCTGTGCCACGCGCGCAGCGAGGACGGCGAGCAGTTCGGCGACGACGACGTCATCAACCACATGATCTTCCTGATGATGGCCGCCCACGACACCTCCACGATCACCAGCACCGCGGTCGCCTACTTCCTGGCCAAGCACCCCGAGTGGCAGGAGCGCGCCCGCGCCGAATCCCTCGCGCTGGGCGACGAGGTCCCCGACATCGAGGCGCTGGAGAAGCTGGAGACCCTCGACCTGGTGATCAAGGAGTCGCTGCGGCTGGTGGCGCCGGTGCCGTCGATGGTGCGCACGACCGTCCGCGACACCGAGGTCCTCGGCCACCACCTGCCGGCCGGGGCGATGGTGGGCGTTTCGCCGTTCCTGAACCACTTCTCCGCCGACCACTGGAGCAACCCGTTCGACTTCGACCCCGAGCGCTTCGCCGAGGGGCGCCGGGAGGACAAGTCGCACCGGTTCGCGTGGGTGCCCTTCGGCGGTGGCGCGCACAAGTGCATCGGGCTGCACTTCGGAACGCTGGAGGTCAAGGCGCTGCTGCACGAGATGCTGCGCGGCTACACCTGGACGGTGCCGCGCGGCTACGAGGTGAAGTGGGACTACGTCTCGCTGCCGGTGCCCGTGGACGGACTTCCGGTGGAATTGCGGCGCAGGTGATCTTCCGGGTTCCCGGGAGATCGGAGCGGGGCTAGCCTCACCGGTCATGAGGCTGGTCGCACTGTTCCTAGTCCTGCTCGGCGTCACCGCCTGCGCGCCCGCCGGGCACGACTCCGGGGGCGGGGCGCTCGCCTCGCCGGTCACCGTCGAGCACCGCTTCGGGACCACCACGATCGACCACGTGCCGAAGCGCGTGGTGAGCCTCGACCGGCAGTGGACCGACGTGCTGCTCTCGCTCGGGGTGCAGCCCGTCGGCTACGGCGTGGACCGGATGATGCCGGCAGGTCAGGTCCCGTGGGAGCGGCTCGGTCCGGACGCCGTCGGCGTCGACGTCGCGGGCGGCGTGCCGGTCGAGCGGATCCTCGCGCTGCAGCCGGATCTGATCGTGTCGTCCTACGCGATCACCGATCCGGCGACCTACCGGCTGCTGTCCCGCGTCGCGCCCACGATCGCCGCGCCGTCCCAGGCCGACTCGGTGCCGGCCTGGCAGGACCTGGTGCGCACGGCGGGCCGGTTCCTCGACCGGCCCGCCGACGCCGAGCGGGTGGTGTCCTCGGTGGAGGGCCGCATCGCCGAGACCGCGCGGCGCCTGCCGGGGCTGCGCGGCAAGACGTTCGCGATGGGGCGGTACGTGGTGGGCGACGCGATCTACCTCGTCGCCGACGAGGACGACGGCGCCACGCAGCTCTTCCGCTCGCTCGGGATGCGCATCCACCCGCCGGTCGTCGAGGCGGGAACCGCCACCCACCAGGCGCGGATCAGGGTCAGCCCGGAGCGCGTGGACCTGCTGCGCGCGGACCTCGTCGCCTTCCTCGTGACCGGAGGAGATCGCTCGGCCCTCTCGGGCATCCCGGGCTTCGCCCAGCTCCCGGGCACGGTCGAGGTGCTCGCCTACCCGACGATCGCCGGTCTCAACACCCCGTCACCGCTGTCCCTCCCGTACGCCCTCGACCAGTTCCTCCCGTCCCTGGAAGCCGCCGCCGCGACGTGACCCGTTCTGCGTCCCGCGGTGGTCTCGCGGTGGGAGTTCCCGGGCAGGGGGCGGTTTTTCCTCGAATCACCCATGATCGAAGTCCGTTTTGCCCGGTCAGTTCGAGGAAAAACCGCCCCTTGTCGAGCGAAGATCACCCGAAGGCGGCTCCGAGGAGGGGGAGGGCGCGGAGGTCCTCGATCGTGAGGGCCGTGAGTCCGGCGAGGGCGCAGGTGGCGCGCATGGTGACGGCGTAGTCGAAGTCGCCGGGCTCCAGGTAGTCCTGCTCCACCACGCCCGCCGTCTCGAAGGCGGCCCGGAGCTCATCGGGGAAGTCGGCGACGTCCTCCTCGGTGAGGTCGTCGACGTTGATCCAGGCGAGCTCCTCGCCGTCGGCGAAGTAGGTCATGCTCGCGTCGGCGTTGATGGTGAACACGCTGGTCGCGGCGGTGCGGCCGGACGCCGACAGCGCCTCGGCGGCTTCGGAGTCGGTGTGGCCGGAGTCGTCGTAGACGAACGTCCACCCGCCGACGCTCCCCGCGAGCAGGGCGGCCGACGTACCCGGGTCGATCCCGAGCGCCAGGCCGGGCAGCGAGGTCCAGTCGTCGGGCTTGCTCGCGGGCAGCTCGCAGCGTTGGATCAGGTGCGGCTTGGCGCCGATGACCTCCAGCGCGGCCTTCGGGTCCAGGCCGCGGACGACGTGCAGGACGTGGTTGGGATCGGCGCAGGCCAGCTCCGTGATCCACTTCGGATCGCCGTCGGTGTCCAGCGCGCCGGGTGCAAAACCTGGTTCGGGCACGGGGTTCTCGCTTCCTGTTCGCGTGCGGCGCGGGGGAGTCCCCGCGCCCCTCACACGTCCCGCGGGCCCCATCCGGATCACCCGGACGGGGACACGCCGAATCCTTGACTTGATTAGTTCAAGAAAATGCGGCAGGGTGGATCTCGTGACGACGACCGCGGACTACGAGCGACTGTTGCGCGAGGCGGCTCTGCGCGTGACGCGGCCTCGGGTGGCAGTGCTGTCCGCGGTCCACGAGAACGCGCACGCCGACACCGATTCGATCATCGGACGGGTTCGCCAGGACCTGCCCAAGGTGTCGCACCAGGCCGTCTACGACGTCCTGCGCGCGCTCACCATCGCTGGACTGGTGCGCCGCATCCAGCCGATGGGCTCCGTGGCCCGCTACGAAGCGCGGGTCGGGGACAACCACCACCACGTCGTGTGCCGGTCCTGCGGCCAGATCCACGACGTCGACTGCTCCGTGGGCGAGGCGCCGTGCCTGACGGCGTCGGATACCCACGGCTTCGTCATAGACGAGGCCGAGGTCATCTACTGGGGGTTCTGCGCATCGTGTGCCCCCGAATCCGCTGAAGAACCGCACTGAAATTCGGAAGGATTCCCGTGTCTGACAGCCCTGACACCCAAGAGACGAACGAGACCGGCGGCTGCCCGGTCGCGCACGGGGGCCTCACTCACCCCACCCAGGGTGACGCCAACCGCGACTGGTGGCCGAAGCGGCTCAACCTGAAGATCCTCGCCAAGCAGCACCCGAACAAGAACCCGCTGGGCGAGGACTTCGACTACGCCGCCGAGTTCAAGACGCTGGACCTGGACGCGGTCAAGAAGGACATCCAGGAAGTCCTGACGACCTCGCAGGACTGGTGGCCGGCGGACTTCGGGCACTACGGCCCGCTGATGATCCGCATGGCCTGGCACTCGGCCGGTACCTACCGCATCAGCGACGGCCGCGGCGGCGCCGGCGGCGGTCAGCAGCGCTTCGCCCCGCTGAACTCCTGGCCGGACAACGTCAACCTGGACAAGGCGCGCCGCCTGCTGTGGCCCGTCAAGCAGAAGTACGGCCGCAAGCTGTCCTGGGCCGACCTGATGATCCTGACCGGCAACGTCGCGCTGGAGTCGATGGGCTTCAAGACCTTCGGCTTCGGCGGTGGCCGCGTCGACGACTGGGAGCCCGAGGACGACGTCTACTGGGGCTCCGAGACCACCTGGCTGGGCAGCGACAAGCGCATCTCCACCGCGACCGGTGAGCGCGAGCTGGAGCGCCCGCTGGGCGCCACCCACATGGGTCTGATCTACGTCAACCCGGAGGGCCCGGAGGGTCAGCCCGACCCGGTGGCCGCCGCGCGCGACATCCGCGAGACCTTCGGCCGGATGGCGATGAACGACGAGGAGACCGTCGCGCTCATCGCCGGTGGTCACACCTTCGGCAAGACCCACGGTGCCGCCCCCGACTCCAACAACGAGGTCGAGCCGGAAGGCGCCGGCCTGGAGCAGCAGGGCCTGGGCTGGAAGAACAACTACGGCACCGGCAAGGGCGCCGACACCATCGGCAGCGGTCTGGAGGTCACCTGGACCACCACGCCCACCAAGTGGACCCAGAACTTCCTGTGGAACCTCTTCAGCTTCGAGTGGGAGGTCTACCAGGGACCGGGCGGTGCCTGGCAGTGGCGTCCGAAGGGCGGCGCGGGTGAGGGCACGGTGCCCGACGCCCACGACCCGTCCAAGCGGATCGCGCCGAACATGCTGACCACGGACCTGTCGCTGCGCTACGACCCGATCTACGAGCCGATCGCGCGCCGGTTCATGGAGAACCCGGACGAGTTCGCGGACGCCTTCGCCCGCGCCTGGTTCAAGCTGACCCACCGCGACATGGGCCCGAAGTCGCTCTACCTCGGCCCGGAGGTGCCCGAGGAAGACCTGATCTGGCAGGACCCGCTGCCGGCCAACGACAACGACGCGCTGTCCGACGAGGACGTCAAGGCCCTCAAGGCCAAGATCCTCGAAACCGGCCTGACCGTGTCGCAGCTGGTGTCCACGGCCTGGGCGTCGGCCTCCACCTTCCGCGGCAGCGACAAGCGGGGCGGCGCCAACGGTGCCCGCATCCGCCTGGAGCCGCAGCGCAACTGGGAGGTCAACAACCCGGACCAGCTGGCCACCGTGCTCTCCGCGCTGGAGGGCGTGCAGCAGTCGTTCGGCAAGAAGGTCTCGTTGGCCGACCTGATCGTGCTCGGCGGTTCCGCCGCGATCGAGAAGGCCGCCGCCGACGCCGGTTCCAGCATCGAGGTGCCCTTCACCCAGGGCCGCGTCGACGCCGGTGAGCAGCACACCGACGCGGACTCCTTCGACGCGCTGGAGCCCATCGCCGACGGCTTCCGCAACTACGCGAGCAAGGCCGCGGAGCTGCCCGCCGAGTACGACCTCATCGACCGGGCCAACCTGCTCACCCTGAGCGCCCCGGAGATGACCGTGCTGGTCGGTGGCCTGCGCGTGCTGGGCGCCAACTACGACGGGTCGAAG
Organism: Saccharopolyspora ipomoeae; assembly: GCF_029952525.1. Lineage (GTDB taxonomy): Bacteria > Actinomycetota > Actinomycetes > Mycobacteriales > Pseudonocardiaceae > Saccharopolyspora > Saccharopolyspora ipomoeae. Next base: position 173,659 of record NZ_JASAOF010000001.1, on the reverse strand, counting down.
GACGGCGTGTTCACGGACAAGCCGGGCGTGCTGACCAACGACTTCTTCGTGAACCTGCTGGACATGGCCTACACCTGGCGGTCCACTTCGGACGACAAGTCCACCTTCGAGGCCACCGACGCCTCCGGTGAGGTCGTCTGGACCGGTACCCGCGCCGACCTGGTCTTCGGTTCGAACTCCGAGCTGCGCGTCATCGCCGAGGTCTACGCCTCGGCCGACAGCAAGCAGAAGTTCCTCGACGACTTCGTCAAGGCCTGGGTCAAGGTCATGAACCTCGACCGCTACGACCTGGTCTGATCCGGACCTCGTAGCACCGACGAGCCCCCGTCCGCTCCGGACGGGGGCTCGTCCGCGTTCTCAAAGGCCGGTCAGCGCAGCGATCCTCGCGCGCAGCTCGGCCGATTCGGCGTGCCGGTCCTGCTGTTCGAGGCGTTCCCGGACGCCGCGCCCCGCCTCGGTGAACATGCCGTGGAAGACCACCGGCACGTCGGCCGGTCGCCGCTCGCACAGCGCGAGCGCCTCCCGCACGGCCGCCAGCGCCCGGTCGGTCCCGTCCGGCATCCCGGCGCACTGCCCGGCGAAGCTCAGCAGCAGCACCGCGAACCGGTGCTCGTGGGCGTCGGGATCGCCGCGCACGAGCCGCCGGTACGCGGCGAGCTGCTCGTGCTGGATGCCCAGCGCCCGCTCCTGCTGCCCGTCGAAGAACAGGAAACCAGCCAGCACGAGCGAGGATTCGATCAGCCGCGGCTCGTAGGAGGCGGGGACGGCGCGGGCGAGCCGGCTCAGCACCGCCACCGATTCCTCCAGCGCGGCCAGCGCCTCGGGCAGCCGCCCGGCCCTGGCCAGGCACGGCCCCTGCGACTGGAGCGCTCGGGCGAGCATCGGTTCGTGGGCGGCCGGGTTGAGCCGGGCCAGCTCGCGGTACGCCTCCACGGCTTCGGTCGCGACGTCGGCGGCCTCGGGCCGACCCGCTTGGCTCAGCCGATTCCCCAGGTGCAGCAGCAGTTCCGCGAGCTCGACCCGGTGGGCGGCGGGGTCGGTCTCGGCCAGCCTCCGCAGCACGCCGACCGCTTCCGCGCTGACCTCGACCGCTTCCGCCGGTCGCGCGGCATCGGTGAGGGTCGCGCCCAGCGCGGTCAGGTGGACCGCCAGGTCCTTCTCGTAGCGGCGATCCCGCGCCGCCAGATCCCGGAAGAGAGCCACCGCCTCCTGCAGCTCCGCCAGCGCTTCCCGGCGCCGTCCGAGGTTCGACAGCGCCTTGGCGTGGGCGTAGACGGCGTGGCCGAGCTCGGCGTCGTGCGCGCCCGGCGCGGCGCGGGCGACCCGGCGGGCGGTGGCGACGGCTTCGGCCGCCGCGTCGAGGGCTTCGCCGTCGCGCTGCAGGTGGTGCAGGCACCGGCTCAGATCCCGCAGCGACGTGGTCAGCGCGCGATCGGCCAGGAGCCGCTGACGCCGGGTCGTCGAGCCGTCGACCAGCCGTCGCGCCGCGGCCACGGCCTGCTGCCGCGCCGGGAGTTCCTGCTGGTGGCGGCCCGCGTTGCCCAGCCGCGCGCCGACCTCGGCGTGCACGTCGTACTCCGCGGGCAGGTCGGCGGTGCGCAGCCGGTGCGGGGCGAGTCGAACCACGACCGCGGCCATCCCCACGTCGAGGTCGGCCCGCCGTCCGCGCGGGAAGTGCGCCGCGATCGCTTCGAGGAGATCGGGCTCGACGTCGTCGAGGTCCGCCAGCGCGCTGAGCACCGCGCTCCCGGCCGCGACCGCCGAGCGGGGTGACTCCCGCAGCAGCGGGTAGAGGTGCCGCGGCCCGACGTGCGGCCAGCGCTGCGCCGCTGCGGCGAGGAACGTCATGCCGCGCGCGAGATGGCCGGTGTCCGCGAGATGGCCGGTGTAGTCGGGGTGTTGGGGGCCGTCGAGCAGGGTGGCGGTGGTGGGAGCGGCCCAGTCCTGGGCCGGGTAGTCGGCGTCGTGGCCGGGCAGGGTCAGGGCGAGGAAGTCCTCGGCGAGCCGGTCCGGGTAGAGCGGCTCCAGCGCCGAGTTCGCGGGCCCGGCGGGCGGGTAGCACAGCGCGTGATCGTCGAGGACCTGCTCGGCGGGCTGCGCGAGATCCAGCGACTCCAGCACGGCCGTCGCCGGGGCCCGAGGGCCCGGACCGGTGAGCGCGGCGGTGAACACCGTCCGGTTCATCACCGCCGGGGGAATGCGCAGGCCCCGCTCCTCGAAGAGGTTCGTCCAGTGCAGGTGCTCGCGATCGAGCAGGTAGATGGTCAGGCCCGCCATGTCGGCGGGCGGCCTGCGGCCGGTGTGGCGGGCGTCGACCGCGACGAGCGCGGCCACGTGCACGGCCAGCGTCAGCCCGAAATCGGGAGCGCCCAGCGGTCCGGGCGGTTCGATCGCCCCCGAGTCCTCGATGCCGTAGCGCCGGGCGAAGCTCTCGCGGGCCGCGTCGAACATCTCGCCGCGCAGGCCGGTGTCGTCGGGGAGTTCCGGCAGGCGCTGCGCCGAGGTGCCCGCCTGGTGGTTGGCCAGCGCGGCCCGGACGGCGGGCCAGACGTCGGCGCTGCGGGCCAGCAGCAGAACCCTCGCGGGAACGCCGCTGCGGTGCAGGAGGGCGTTGCTGAGCAGCCAGGTCAGGTGGGTCAGCGGCCAGCGATCGGCGTAGTCGACGATCAGCAGCAGCCCGTTCGCGCCGTCGGTGCGCAGGTCCTGGCTGCCGGGTGGCGGGAGCACGGTTCCCGGCCCGTGCGTCGCCGTGACGACCTTCCAGCCGGCCTCGATCGAGTCCTCCGCGAAGCGCGCCGCCAGCCTCGTCTTGCCCTGCCCGCCCGGTGCGTGCAGCCACCGCGCGGCCAGCCGAGGGCCGGTCCCGCGCCACCGCCGGAGCTGGTCGAGCTCGTCCTGGCGGCCGGTGAACTCGACGATCTCGTGGCGCGCGTTGAGCATCCGGCTGGGCATCTCCACCAGCCAGGCCGGGTCGGGCTCGGTCGGCGGCCGGAACTCCTCCAGCACGTAGACCGGTCCGCGGTCGGCGAACACGTGCAGGTCGGCGCCGATCACGCCGTAGCCGAAACCGCCCTCGACGCGGACTTCCTGGTGCACCGGACGGTGCTCGTCGGTCACGACGGGTCCTGCCGGTGCTCGTCGGCTTCGTGGACGTGCACGTCACCGCCGGAGACCATGAACAGCCGACCGCGGTCCTCCGCGGTGCCGATCTGCACCGAGCCGCCCGAGGATTCCGGCTTCCGGTCCGCGCGCAGCTGGAGGACGGCCACCACCAGCGAGGCCAGCGCCACCAGCAGCGCCGCCGCCCCGATGACCATGCTGGTCACGCTGGCCAGGCTGTCCTGATCGGACAGCGGCCTGCGGGCGAAATCGGTGACCTGGCCGGTCAACCACCACCCGGCGAGCCCGAGAACCAGCACCGAACCCGTCGCGGCCGCCGCCCACGGCCACCGCCTCTTCCCGCTGCGCACCGCCACGGCCGCCTCCCTGCCGGAACACCTCGACGCACGGTACCCGGGCGGCGGGGGAGTTCAGGCGGGAACGGGACGATTCATCTCTTCTTGCGGGTGACCCAGATGGTGATGACGGCGCGGACGACGACCTTGCCGTGCTTGTCGTGGACGTTGACCGGGACGTCGACCTCCTGGCCCTCGTCGCCGAACTCCGGGATCGACTCCAGCTCGGCCACGGCCCGCATGCTCGTCTCGGCCTTGGCGACGTAGTCGACCTGCATCTTCTTCGGCAGCCAGCGGTGCGAGGTGGGCACGGTGGCCTCGGCGACCATGCCCATCGCGACCTCGGCGAGGTTGCACGCGGCGATCGCGTGGTAGGTGCCGATGTGGTTGTGCACGCCCCACCACTTGGGCGAGGTGACCACGCAGCGGCCCGGCTCCATCTCCTGGATCGAGGGCAGCACGGTCCGGAAGTACGGGGCCTTGAGGCTCACGCTCAGCGAGAACAGGGCGCGGCCGCCGGGGACGCCGGACAGCTTGGTCCACAGCGCGTGGGTCGGAGTCTGGGAGCTCATGACCCGAGAGGCTATATTACCCGCCAGTAACCTACGTCCGCCGGTGCTGGAAGTCACGGCAGGAAGCGCTTCGCGAGCTTCCCCGCGCCTTTCAGCAGGGCGTCCTTGAGCGGACCGCCGCTCTCACCCGGGGGCGGCGGAGGTGCCAGCGGCCGGTCGCCCGGGCGGGGAGCGGTGCCCGCGAACTGCATCGCGCGGTAGGGCCAGTTCCGCTCGGTGTTCCACTGGCTCACCACCAGGTGCAGGTCGTCCAGCGTCGAGCCGGGGACGATGTAGCCGCCGTAGAGCTGCGCGACGTGACCGGCCTCGTGGTCCTCGCAACCCCACGCGCAGCCGTGCAGGACCGTGCCCCGGACCGCCTCGTAGAGGTTCGCGGTCGGGCCGTCCAGGTTGAGGACGTCCATCCGGTAGTCGCCCGCGTTGAACAGCGCCAGCAGCCAGCGGTTCTCGACCCGGCGCAGGCACAGCTCGCCGTAGGCGCCGGTGAGCGCGACCGTCGGCGGGTTGCCCCACGCCCACCGGCCGTCGCGGAAGCCCCAGCCCTGCCACGCGGCGGGATCGGTCATCCGGTCGGCGGGCACCCGCTGCAGGATCAGGCCCTTGTCGCGCTGGAACCCGGTGGAGAAGGCGTAGACGAAGCCGTCATCGCCGAGCTCCCAGGTCAGCATCTGGAACAGCCCGCCGTGCGCGTCGCCGGGCCAGGTGGCGCCGGTGTGCTGCCACGTCTCGCCGTTGTCGACCGAGCGGTGGATCTCCGTCCAGTGCACGTTGCCCAGCCCCTGGCACACCATGACGTGCAGGAACATCTCGCGGCCGACGGTGATCAGGTCCGTCGGCAGCACGGTCGAGACCGGACGACCGTGGATCACCGAATCGTGCTGGTAGGGCAGCGCCTGGTCGGCGTAGTCGCTGCGCGGGCCGAGCGAACCCGTCCACCGGATGCCGCTGCGCGCGCTGCCGGCGTCGCCGAAGACCACCACCGGCGAGCGCCAGCCCGGGCCGCCGACACCGGCCCGGTCGAAGGTGTCGCCGAACACCGCCACCAGTCTGCCGTCCGGCGCGACCGCGGTGACCCCCAGGTCGGTGCCGCCGATGCCCAGGTGGTCGGTGATTCCCGGTCCGGTGAGGTCCTTGACCTTGCGCAACGCGCCGCCCTTCTCGTCGGGTTCGTCCTCCCCCCCCGACCGTACGTGCCGCGACGCGACGGGCGCTGCGGTGAGGTGGGGCCCGGTCGGCCCCACCTCACCGGCCACGCGCTGGGGTCACTCGTGCTTGACCCTGGTGACCAGGATGGTCGTTCCGAGCTCGCCGCCGCAGTCGACGACGACCGGGCCCGCGCCGTGGCCGATGCCGTGGCGCAACCTGCCCCTCGCCTCGAACTCCTCGGGGCCGGCCTCGACGATCGTGATGTCCTCGAGCACCTGGTTGTCGGTGAGCCCGGCGAAGACGGCCCGCAGCCCGGTACCGCCGCCGCAGTGCCCGGTGATGGTGACCTCCTGGTTCGGTTCGGTCACGGGATTGGGTGTCACCTGGACGACGGCACGCGCACCGCGCGGTGGCGTGACGTCGCTCTTCGGTGTGTCGGTCAAAGAATCTCCTCCGATGTCAACCGATTTCGCGTATCGCGATGCGATCCACGTCGATCAACACTGCGCCGCGAACCGCCGGGCGACATCGGGAACATCCCTGAGCGCCACCCCGAACCGGCCCCCGTGGTGGGGCTCAGCTCGCCAGACCGGAATGGCGTTTGCCGTAGGCGAAGTAGACGCCGAGGCCGAGGAGCATCCACGCGCCGAAGGCGAGCCAGGTCGGTGCGCCGAGGCTGAACATCAGGTAGCAGCAGGACAGCACGCCGAGCGCCGGGACGAGCGGCACCAGCGGGGCGCGGAACGAGCGGTGCAGCTCCGGGCTGCGGCGCCGCAGCACCACCACCGCGAGGTTGACCAGGGCGAACGCGAACAGGGTGCCGATGCTGGTGGCGTCGGCGAGCTCGCCGAGCGGGACCACCGCGGCGAGCACCGCGATGAAGCCCGACACCAGCAGCGTGTTCGCCCGCGGCACGCCGGTGCGCGGGTGGATCCGCGAGAACATCGGCGGCACCAGGCCGTCCCGCGACATCGAGAACAGGATCCGGGTCTGCCCGTACAGGACCGTGAGCACCACGCTGGCCACCGCGACGATCGCGCCCGCCGACAGCAGGATCGAACCCGTCGTGCCGCCCAGCACCTTGCTCAGCGCCGCCTCGGTGCCCTCGAACTCCGTCCAGTGCATGGCGCCGACCGCGGCCAGCGCCACGAGGCAGTACAGCACCGTGACCAGCACCAGAGACAGCATGATCGCGCGCGGCAGGTCGCGCTGCGGGTCGCGGGCCTCGGACCCGGCGGTGGAAGCGGCGTCGAAACCGATGTAGGAGAAGAACAGCTTGCCCGCCGCCGCGCTCACCCCGCCCATGCCCAGCGGCAGCAGCGGCGAGAAGTTGCCGTCCTGCACGGCGGTGAACGCCAGGACGCAGAACAGCACCAGCGTCGCCGTCTTGATCAGCACCATCGCGGTGTTCACCCGCGCGCTCTCCCGCGCACCGCCCAGCAGCGCGACCATCGCCAGCACCACCACCGCGGCCGCCGGCACGTTGAGGATTCCGCCGTCGCCCGGCGGCGCGCTCAGCGACTCCGGCAGCGACACGCCCACCAGCAGCTGGAGGAGCTCGTTGACGTACTGGCCCCAGCCGACCGCCACGGCCGCGACCGACACGCCGTACTCCAGCATCAGGCACCAGCCGCACACCCAGGCCGCCAGCTCGCCCATCGTCGCGTAGGCGTAGGAGTACGAGGAGCCCGCGACCGGGATCATGCCCGCCAGCTCGGCGTAGGACAGCGCCGAGAGCAGCGCGGTGACGCCGGCGATGACGAACGCCAGCGCCACACCGGGGCCGGCCAGCGGCACGGCTTCGCCCAACACCACGAAGATGCCGGTGCCCAGCGTGGCGCCGACGCTGAGCATCGTCAGCTGCCACAACCCCAGCGAGCGCCGCAGCTCCCCGCCCTGACCCCGCCCGCTGTCGGCGACGAGATCGGCGACGGGCTTGCGCCGCAGCAGCTGCGTTCGCAGGCCGTTCCCCGATCCCCGCGACGGCGCGAGAGCGTCCTCCACCACGAAATCCTCCACTGTGGACGCCCTAGGCGCCCGTCCGGATGTGCTCTGCCGCACTTCGCTGGCGCGACACGTTAGCGAGCCGAGCGCGTACTTCAGAAGCCGCATTCGTTGCGGAGCGAACCGCCCCCGCGTTCGAACGTTGCACGCGATCCGGGAACCTCTCCCGGAATCCCTTTCATCCGGATCGTCGCTCGTCGGAAGAACGACGTCGGGCGCCCCGCGCGCACGCCAAATGTTCCTGAAATTCACCGGTGGTCGATGCTTTCCCGGTGAGCAGGTGGCGTGCCGCGATTCCGCTTTCGGCCGAGGTTCGGAAAAGTCCGCCGAAGTGAACGAGTGCTTAGCCCGAAAGGATGAGTTGAGCTCGGAATGCCGAATGGCGGCAGCGGAGTGTTGTAATGCAGAGCAACGGTATGCCCCGGATGATTCACCCGCCGTACTGCGACTGCGAAGCGGGCACCGACGATGGGGTCGTCATGCGAGAATGCTCTCGTCGGTTCGCGCGGACCACTAGTATGGTCGCGAAAACTTCGTGCCGAAGCGGGTGTTCGCGGAGGGGGATCCCATGCCTCGCTTGTGGGAAGCCGACCCGGCGGCGTCGTTCAAGAGACGGCTGGGCAAATCGGCGCTGGAACTCGGCGCCACGGAGAACGATCCGACGTGCCCCGATGTCTGGGAGCTCGACAACGGCGATGTCGCGGTGATCGGCCGGGATCTCACCGATTCCTACGAAGGGCGATTGCCCGAGGGCGTCGACGTGGGCGAGGACGAACGGCTCGTCGTCATTCCCGGACGCATGATGCGATCCGCGAAGGTGGATATTCCCGATGAGTGAGGCGATCGCGCAGATCTCGGGTGAGGAGCTCACTCTCGACGAGTACATCCGGGATTTCAACGAGAGGTTCTGGAGCACCGCCAACACCGGTGGGTGGAAGCTCGAACGCAGGCAGACCTTCCGGCAGCCGGAGAGCGCCAGCTGGACCGCGTTCGACCAGGGCGACTGGGACCGCGCGCTGCGGCTCATCGAGGAGCGGCGGCCGGAGATGCGCGAGTACTACCGGCGGATCGCCGAGCACGGCTTCGAGGTTCGCAGGCTCCGCGTCGTCGAACGCCCGCTCAGCCCCTACCTGATCTGGGAGTTGAACTCGCTGCGCCTCCGCGAGGAGTTCGGCGACTGGATCCGGGTGATCGACGCCGACCGGCTCACCGCCCTGGAGGAGAACGGCCCGCTCCCGGAGCTGTTCGTCATCGGCCCGGACACCGTGTACGAGGTCGTCTACGACGACGAGGGCATCGCGGTGGGGGCGATCAGGTCCGTGGACGCCGCGGAGGCGAAGAAGGCGATTCGCTTCATCCGATCCACCTACGACCGGGGTGAAGCGCTCTCGGAGTTCTTCGACCGGGAGGTCGCCGGGATCAGGCCGCCGGGAACCGGATGACCGGCTGAACGTCTCGGGGTGGGCGATGCGCGAGCAGGACGGCGACAACCCCCGCAACGATCTCTCCGGAGCGGCCAACGAGGTCGTGCAGGCAGGGAACGTCAGCGGCGGCATCCACTTCCACGGCTGGGGTCCCGCCGAGGAGGGCGTGCCCCGCCAATTGCCCGCCGACGCGCGCGGTTTCGTCAACCGGCGGGACGAGCTCCGGCGGCTCGACGTCATCATCGAGAACGCGTCCGGCAGCCACGCGCCGTGCGTTCTGGTCGGCACCGCCGGCGTCGGCAAGACCTCGCTGGCCGTGCACTGGGCGCACCGGGTTGCCCACCGCTTCCCGGACGGGCAGCTCTACGTCAACCTGCACGGGTACGACCCGGGGCCGCCGGTCACCCCGTCCGAGGTGCTGGGCCGATTCCTGCGGACGCTGGGCGCGGCGCCCGAGAGCATCCCCTCCGACGTGGAGTCCCGGTCGGCGCTCTACCGCTCGTTGCTGGCCGGGCGCCGGATGCTGATCGTGCTGGACAACGCGGCGACCGTGAGCCAGGTCAGGCCGCTGCTGCCGGGCACCGGAGCCTGCTTGGTGCTGGTCACGAGCCGGAGCAGGCTGTCCGGTCTGGTCGCCCGGGACGGGGCCTACCGTGTGGCGCTCGACGTGTTGCCCCAAGATGAGGCCGTGGATTTGCTTCGGGTGCTGGCCGACGGCCATCGGCTGCAGGACGACTCGGGCGAGCTCGTGGAGCTGGCCCGGCTGTGCGCGCGGTTGCCGCTGGCGCTGCGCATCGCCGCCGAACGCGCGGTCAGCAGACCGTCGATGCCGCTGCGCGACCTCATCGCCGAGCTGCGCGACGAATCGGCCCTCTGGGACGCCTTGACCGCTGGTGACGACGACGAGTCCGATGCCGTGCGCACCGTGTTCGCCTGGTCCTACCGCGCCCTGTCGCCCGAGACCGGCAGGCTCTTCCGGCTGCTGGGCCTGCACCCGGGACGGGTCTTCGGGGCGGGCGCGGCGGCGGCGCTGGCGGACCTGCCGTTGAACCGGACGCGAAGGCTGCTGGACGACCTGGTCGGCGCGCACCTGCTCGAACACCCGGACCCCGACCGGTACCGCTTCCACGACCTGCTGCGCGCCTACGCCACCGACCAGGCGCGGGCCGAGGAGACCGCCGAGACGGCGCGGGCAGCGCTGCGCCGAACCCTCGTCTGGTACCTGCGGGCCGCCGACCGGGCGGTGGCGGTGGTGGCACCGGTGTTCCGGCGGCCGGAGCTGCCCGACGAGGGCGAGTCGGAACTGCCGGTGTTCGACACGCACGCCGAGGCGATCGACTGGTTCGAACGCGAGCGCGACAACCTGGTCGACGCGACGCGGGTGGCCGACGAGGCCGCGATGCCCGAGCTCGCGTGGCGGCTCGCGGAACTGCTCCGCGCGGTGTTCGCGCTGCGCAACCGGTTCGACGACTGGTTCGAGACCAGCCGGATCGGGCTCGGTGCCGCCCGCCAGCTGCAGGACCGCCACGCCGAGGCCGGGATGCTGGAGAGCCTGGGCAAGGCCCACACCCAGTCCGCGCAGTTCGCCGAGGGCATCCGCTACCAGACCGCCGCCCTGGAGATCCGGCGCGAGCTGGGGGACCGGCGCGGCGAGCTCAACTCCACCAACGCCATCGCGATGGCCCACTTCCGGGGGCGGGATCTCGACCGCGCGGCGACCGGGTTCGAGCGGGCGCGGGAGATCGCGCGGGAACTCGACGACGAGCACTGGATCGCCATCTCCACCAACAACATCGGCAACGTCCACCTCGGACTGGAGAACTTCGAGGAGGCCGGTGAGCTCCTCCGGGAAGCCCTGGAGATCTACCGGCGCCGAGGCGATCACGGCGGTGAGGGCGACGCGTTGCGCGGGTTGAGCTGCGCGCACCGCGGCGCGGGCAGACCGGGTGCGGCCCGCGAGCACGCCGAGGCGGCGGTGGCGATCGCCCACCGCTGCGAGAACCAGGCGTGGGAGGCGTTCTGGCTGCTGGAGCTGGGCAGGGCGCAGGTCGGACTCGGGTCGCTGTCGGAGGCGCTGGAGTCCTACCAGCGGGCGGCGTCGAAGCAGCGGCGCCTCGGCGACCGCGCCCGGGAAGCGGAGGCGCTGGACGCGACCGGCGAGGTCTACGCGTTGCTGGAGCGCTCGGAGGAGGCGATGAGCTTCTACAAGCTGGCGCTGACCGCGTTCCGGGAGCTCGGGGACGAGTGGCGCACCGCGCTCGTGCTCGATCACCTCGGCGACGCGCTCAGCGCCACCGGCGCGCTCGCCGAAGCGCGCACCCACCGGAGCGAGGCCGTCGGCCTGCTGGGAAGCTTCACCGACCCTCCGGCGAGGCGGATGCTCGCCCGGCTGCGAGCCGCGATCTCCTGACCCCGTTCTCGCTGGTAGCGGGTAGGGTCGGGGTTTTCGGGAGAGGTGGGTACTTCGTGGGTGCGCGGTTCGAGGAGTTGGATTGGCAGGAGACGCCGATCGGGGCGATCAGCCTGCGGCGTCGGCGGGATCCCGCGCTCGACGTGGACGTGTTCGAGGTGAAGCTCGACGACGAGTACCTGATGTCGAGCCTGTTCACCGTCGCCGAGGAGGAGCTCGCCCGGCTCGGGCTGGCCGCGGTGCCGGGTTCGGAGCTCGACGTCGTGGTCGGCGGTCTCGGGCTCGGCTGCACCGCGCGGGCGGCGCTGGAGGATCAGCGCGTCCGGTCGCTGCTGGTGGTCGAGGGGCTCGGCGAGGTGATCGAGTGGCACGAGCGCGGCCTGCTCCCGCTGGCCCCGGAACTCACCGGGGACGCGCGGAACCGGTTCCTGCACGGCGACTTCTTCGCGCTAGCGGCCTCCGCCGAGGGTTTCGACGGGGGACGCGCGTTCGACGCGATCCTCCTCGACATCGACCACTCCCCGCAGAACGTCCTCGACGGCGGTCACGCCGACTTCTACACCCCCGACGGCCTCCGGCGGATGGCCGCGCACCTGCGGCCAGGCGGGGTCTTCGCCCTCTGGTCCGACGACCCGCCGGAAGACGGCTTCGTCGCCGTCCTCGACGAGGTCTTCGACGACGTCACCGCCCACGTGGTCACCTTCGACAACCACTACACGCGCGGCACCTCCGCCAACACCGTCTACGTCGCCGTCACCCGCTGACCACCCGGTGCCGAAACGCCGTTCTTCGCGGCGCGAATGCAGCGGTTCCCGACGGGTGTCATGATCGTCGTGCGAGGAGTGATCAGCCGGTCTCGGCGGCCCGCTTGATGTGCTGGAGGGTGGCGGCCATGCCGGTCTCCAGCTCGTCGGCGTGGCCGTTCTCGCCGCCCAGTGCGAGGTTGGCGAAGAGCGTGCTGATCTTCGGGAGCGCTCGGACGAGCTCGCGGCGCTGGACCAGCCGGGTGCCGGAGCCGGTCGCTTCGAGCTCGAAGAGCCAGCGGGCGCCGCTGGTGGTGGTCACCCACGCCAACCGCCGGTGCGGTTCGAAGATCGTCACGACGTTGCGCGTGGGCCAGACCGCGGCCTTGCGCCGGTTGACGCCCAGGAACCACTGCCCCGCGCGGAACCCGCCCGGCTTGAGCGGCAGCATCGCCACCAGCTCCGGGCTCGCCTCGGCGTGGGTGCCGGTGCGCGTCAGCAGCTCCCACACGCGCTCCGGCGGAGCCTCGATGACGACCTCCGCGCGCATGTCCCGATCCACTTCGGCCACGGCGTACCCCTCGCGTCGACTTCGCCGCACCCTAAGCGACACCGGCCGACCCCTACAAGGATCACCGCATGTGCAGGCCTCCGTTGATGTCCCAGCACGCGCCGGTGACCGAGTGGGCCGCCGGGGAGGCCAGCAGGGCGACCGCGTCGGCGACGAAGGCGGGGTCGCCGAGCCTGCCGACCGGGATCGCGCGCTGGAACGCCTCCAGGTTCCGCTCGCCGACGATGGCGCGGACCGTCGGCGAGTCCTGCGGGCCGGGGGAGACGGCGTTGACCGTCACGCCCCGGGCGGCGAGCTCGCGGGCGAAGACCTTCGTGGCCGACATGATCGCGCCCTTCGACGACGCGTAGTGGCCCCCGGTGGCCGTCCCGCCGTTCTGCCCGGCCAGCGATGCCATGTTCACGATCCGGCCGTATCCCTGCTCGGCCATGTGCTGGCCGAAGATCTGGCAGGCGTGGAAGGTGCCGGTGAAGTTGACCGCCATGACCTCCTCCAGCTCCTCCGGGCCGATCTCGAGCAGCGGCGTGGCCCGCGTGCGCGCCGCGTTGTTCACCAGCACCTGGACCGGCCCGAACTCGGCGCGCACCGACTCCAGGAGGCCGACCAGCGCCGCCCGGTCGGTGACGTCGGCGGTGTGCCCGCGCGCGGTCGCGGGGTCCAGCGCGGCGGCCAGGTCCCGGGCGCCCTCGCCGTCGACGTCGGCGATCGCCACCGCGTGCCCGTCCGCGTGCAAGCGCCGGGCGATCACCGCGCCCAGCCCGCTCGCGCCGCCGGTGACCACGGCCGTCACAGCAGGAATCCCGCTGCCGGAACGGCATCGTCGCTGTTGACCAGACGAACCACCTTGCGGGCCAACGTGTCCTCGGTTCCCAGCCGGATCGTGTAGTCCACGTCCGCCGCCCACAGGTCGTGGGTGCCGCGCTTGTAGGCCACCAGCACCTGCGCGGCGCGCAGCGACACCTCGGCGTCGGAGACCCTGGTGGTGGTGAAGCGGGAGACCGTGCGGACCGTGACCGCCGAATCCACGGCGGCGATCGCGTAGCCCTCGGTCATCCGGTTCACCCGCAGCCGGCGCATCCGCCGGTCGTCGTAGACCATGTTGAGCACGTCGTCGAACTCCTCGGCGTCGCGGTCGATCGGGACGACGTAGATCCCGTCGTCGGCGTAGAGCTCCTGCCAGGCCGCGTAGTCCTTGCGGTCGAGCAGCTCGGCCTCCCGCCACACCAGCGCGATCGCGCGGGTCACCCGCGCGTCCACCGGGTTCCGCACCTCAGTCATCGGCCATCATCGCCTTCCACTGCGCGTAGGCAGCGCGCATGCCGGTCTCGTCGGTGACGTGCGAGGTCGGCCAGCCCTCCGGCGACGGCTCCTCGCGGCCCAGACCCCGGTTGACCATGATCGGCATCTCCGGGGCGCCCGCCGCGCCCCGCTGCACCCGGTCCCAGCCCTCGGCGTCGTCGGGCGTGCCGAACCCGAACGGTCCCTGGAAGTGCTCGTGGGCGCGCAGCCGCTCGCGGTTGACCGGGCCGGTGATCTCCGGCGGCCCGTCCGGGCCGATCGCGATGTGCTCGATCTCCGTCTCGCCGACGCCGATCGGCCTCAGCACCCGGAAGAACGAGATCGAGCACGACACGTTCGGGAAAAGGTTGAGGTTGAACCCGGTGCCGTGCATCGCGCGCACCAGCCGCCGGATCTCGGCCGCCTCGACGCCCTCCGACTCCAGCCGCCCGATGAGACCCGCGAAGCGGTCCTGCAGCTTCTCCGTGCCGTCGTCGGCGTCGAGGTCGGAGTGCTCGGGCACCATCTGCATCACCGAGTGCCCGTTGCCGAGGGCGTGCGTGATGGCCCGCGGGTCGGTCATGAAGCTCATCATGTTCGCCGTCTCGGCGTCCACCGACGCCATCCAGGACCGGTGCACGATGGGGAAGTGGTAGCCGTCGGTGGTGTTCTCCAGCTGGATCTTCCAGTTCCCGCTGAACCGGAACCGGTGCGTGCCCAGCACTTTCACCGGATACCCGCCGCCCTGCCGCATGAACCGGTCGATCCAGCCCCGCGCGTCGCCCAGGAACTCGGCCAGCGGTCCGGCGTCCTCGGCGAACGTCGCGAAGATCATCCCGCCGTAGGACTCGGTGCGCAGCCGCTGGAGCCCCATCCCGCTGCGGTCCAGCACCCCGGTGTAGCCGTCCGGGTAGGGGACACCGCGCAGCGACCCGTCCAGGCCGTAGGACCACGCGTGGTACGGGCAGGTGAAACCGTTGGCGCGCCCGGACTTCCGCTCGCACACGCTGGCGCCCCGGTGGCGGCAGCGGTTGAGCACCGTGCGGACCTCGCCGCGGCGGTCGCGGGTGACGATCACCGGCTGCCTGCCGACGTGGGTGGACTTGAAGGTGCCCGGCTCGGGCAGCTCGCTGTCGTGGGCGACCCACACCCAGCTGCGTTCGAAGATCCGCGACATCTCCAGCTCGAAGATCGCCGGGTCGGTGTAGATCCGCCCGGCGACCCGGTCGGGCGCGACGAGGTCGGACGGCGCCAGGTCGTGCGCGTTGCTCGCGGTCATCGGGTCACCTCAGTACTCGCGCGGCGTGAGCGCCCGGCCGATCCGGGCTTCGATCTTGGCGTACTTCCACAACTTCCACTCCGATCGTCCGATGTGGACGGTTCGGAACAGGTCGCAGACGGCCTTGACCGTCTCCTGGGAGTCGACGTCGGCCAGCAGGTAGCAGGTCCACGGCCACGTGTCCGACGGGCCGACCAGGTGGCTGTCGTCGTCGATGTCGCCGATGAAGTCCACCCCGGGCAGCGCCTTGATGCCGTCCATCATCGCGACGAACGCCGTCCACACGTCGCCGGCGGTGACGCCGTCGCGGGGCAGGTCGAAGAAGTTCTGGTTGATGCCGATGCAGAACAGCACCCGCAGCGGGGCAGCAGCGGTCATGTCAGCTCCCTGGGTCGAGGTCAGCGGAAACCCGGCACCGTCGGCGGCCGCCCGAGCAGCACGGCCCCGGCGGCGTCGTACATCGAGGGCATCAGGAACGCGTGCAGCGCAGGCACCTGCGAGTCCTGGCGCATCCGCTGCAGCGGGTGGGCGTTGTCGATGGTCGCGGTCCCGGAGAACCCGCACACCTCGTGCACCACCTGCGCCGCGGTCGCCGCCACGTGCGTCGCCGAGAGCCTGACCAGCGCGTTCTGCTCGTCGGAGACGTCCGCGCCGCCGTCGACCGCGCCCCAGACCTCCTCGGCGACCTCGTAGTAGAACGCCCGCGCCGACCGCATCGCCGCCACCGCTTGGGCGTACCCGGTGCGGTAGTAGGCCCGGTCGGCCAGCGGCGGCGCGCCCGTGACGCCGGTGCGTGCCCCCGCCCGCGAGGCGAAATCCAGGGCCGCCCGCGCCACCCCCAGGCCCACCGCGGCGTGCACCTGGGCCTGGTAGCCGATGGCGGGGTAGCGGTACAGCGGCTCGTCCACGCACGGCTCGCCGCCCCGGATGAACGTCCACTCGCGCGGCACCTCCACGCCGTCGACGACCACGTCGAACGAGCCCGAAGCACGCATGCCGGTGACGTCCCAGTCCCGCACGATCTCGACCTGCTCGGGCCGCAGCATCGCCGCGCGCGGCCGGTTGTCGCCGTCGGCGTCGCCGGGGATGCCGACGCTGAGCAGGTCGGCGCCCATGCAGCCGCTGGCGAACCGCCACCGGCCCTCGATCAGGTAGCCGCCGTCGGTGCGGGTGACCGGGTTGACCGGGAACATCGCGCCGCCGTAGACCACGTCCGGCCCATCGGCGTAGAGCTCGGCCTGGGTGTCCAGCGGCAGGCACGCCAGGTAGGTGCCCGCCGAGCCGAAACCGGCCACCCAGCCCGTCGATCCGTCCACCGCCGAGATCCGCTCGACCGCGCGCAGGAACTCCGGCGGCGACATCGGATCGCCGCCGAAGCGGGCCGGGGTGGAGGCGCGGAACAGGCCCAGCTCCTTGAGCCTGCCGACGAAGTCGCGCGGGACGTAGGACTGCGCGTGGAACTCCTCGCGGCGCTCGGCGAGCTCGGCCAGCACCGACTCCCACAGCGCGCCACCGGCGGTTCCCTGGGGCATGGGCACGCTCCTCGTCGTCCGGGTGTGCTTCGACGCTAGGCAGCGACGGCGCGCGAGGACATCGGGATTGCCCAGGTGGCGGGTAGGGGAAATCTTCAGCGACGGTGCCTCAACGGGGATCTAACCTGGGGCGGTGGTGGTCGACCCGCAGGCTCCCGAACTGGTGGACTCCGACTTCGTCGCGATGATGCGCGCCTCCCACCTGTGCGTGCTGATCCACGACGCGGCGACCAAGAACATCCTGTGGGCCAACCCGGCGGCCTGCGCGCTGCTGGAGTGGAGCGTCAGCGAGCTGCGGCCGCTCAAGGCCAACCACATGAGCAGCTCCGCCCAGCAGTACGACCGCGTGATCGGCCGGGCGTGGCTGCAGGACGCGGTCGAGAAGGGCATGAGCCGCATCGAGTGGCACTACCGGTCCAGATCCGGCCGCGTCATCCCCACCGACGCCGTCGCGGTGCGCGTCGAACTGGCCCAGGGACCTGCGGTGATGGTGCAGTTCCGGGACGTCGAGCGGGAGCAGCGGGTGGAGGCCGAGCTGCGCCAGACCACCTCCTACGTCGACGCCCTCGCCCGGCACACCGCGACCGTGGCGTTCATGCTCGACGCCGGCGGAGCGATCCGGTTCGCCACCGACACCGCCCTGGCCCACCTCGGACTGTCCGGTGACACCGACCCGCCCGTCGGGCGGCTGCTGGAGTCCTACGCCCGGCTGCGCCGCGACGGAGCCGAGACCAGCTGGGCGGAGGCGTCCGCCGCGGCCGACCCGGTCGCGCCCGTGCGGCTGGAGATCCCCGGCGCCGAACCCGTGACGCTGGAGGGCGGTCTGGAACGGCTGCGCGACGTCGACGCGTTCCTGATGATCCTGCACGACGTCTCCACCCGGGTGCGCGGCGAGCAGCGGCGCGAACTGGAGCTCCGGCACGAGAACTACCTGGCCCGCTACAACGCGATGGGCGACATGGCGATGGCCATCGCCCACGAGCTCGGCCAGCCGCTGGCCGCCGCGGCCAACTTCCTCGCCGGGGTCCGCGCCCACGCCCACGCGCTCGAAACCTCCGGCCAGGTCCCGGACGGCACCACCGCCGCGCTCGAATACGGGCTGGACAGCGCGAACCGGCAGATCGACCGGGTGTCGGCGATCGTCGGCGCGCTGCGCTCGTTCGTCGGCCACCTCGAACACGTCGAGCAGGTCGTCGACCTCAACGCGGTGCTCGACGAATGCCTCTACTTCGTGCGGTTGCGCGCCGATTCGGCGGGCGTGGAGGTCGTGGTGCGGGCGAGCCCGGAACCGGTCCCGGTGCGCTGCGAACGGGTGCTGACCGGGCAGGTGGTGCTCAACCTGTGCTTCAACGCCATCGACGAGATCGTCGCGGCCGACGCGGAGGACCGGCGCGTCGAGCTGGTCACCGAGACCCGCGAGGACGGCGGCACGGTCACCGTCGCCGACCGGGGACGCGGCGTGCGCGAGGACGTGTTCGCCGACTCCTTCACCAGCAAGGAGCACGGCAGCGGCATCGGACTCGCGCTGAGCCACCGCATCATCAACCGCCAGCACGGCGCCATCTGGTGCGAACCCCGCGACGGCGGAGGCTCCGTCTTCGGCTTCTCGCTGCCGCCCGGGTAGGGGAAAACTTCAGGGTGCGGCGGGGAAATCTCGATACCGGGCGGGTGGTCGGCGGCCGTAGGTTCGCGGGGAAGCCGGTGGGAGGAGGCGGTGTGGCAGATCTGACGGCCGCGCAGCGCGAGTTCCGCGCGGCGATGGCGAACCTGTCGGCCGGGGTCAACATCGTCACCACCGACGGGCCGCGCGGACGGGCCGGCATCACCGTCAGCGCAGCCTGCTCGGTCACCGACGAGCCGCCGACGATGCTGGTGTGCGTGCACCGCGCCAGCCGCGCCCACGACGTGCTCGCGGCCAACGAGCGGGCCTGCGTCAACGTCCTCGGATCCGGTCAGCGGGACCTGGCGCTGCGCTTCGCCGGGGCGCTGCCGATGCACGAGCGGTTCACCGGCGAGGTCTGCGACTTCGCCGAGGTGCCGGTGCTGCGCGACGCGGCCGCCTCGCTGATCGGGCGCTTGAGCCAGGTGCGCGCGCAGGGTTCGCACTCGGTGATGTTCGTCGAGGTCGAGCGGGTGATCACACGCTCCGGCAGCGGCGGCCTCGTGTACTTCCAGCGGGAGTTCCACAGCCTGGCGGGAGCGCGTCGTGGATGACCGGAAGATGACCCTGACCTGCTACGAGGACACCCACGGCTACGGCTGGCGGCACGTCGACCTGTTCGTCCACGACACCGCGGGCCGCGAGCTCGAATGGGTCCACTGGCTCGTCGACGCCGACGGCCCGGACGCCGCCGACGCCGCCACCGCCCGGGTCGAACCCCTCCTGCGCCGCACCACCCCGTGGCACCACGGCATCAGCCCCTCGGGCATGCACTACTGGACGGCCGAAGCCACCTGGACCGAACCCGACCAAACGAAGTTCTCATGAAAACCTCCCCCACCCCAACGTCAACCTCCGATGTCAGTTTTCATGAAAACTTTCCCACCCCGAGGTCGTTCTCCGGTGTCAGTTTTCATGAAAACTGTCTCACTCAATCGAGAGCCGATCGCCTCGTGGTCGATGAAAGGGTTTGGTGAAGAGGGGGTTTCGACTTTTCCTCCTTGGGGTTCCTCGGTTTGGTTGGTTTGGGGGTGGGGGAAGTTTTCATGAAAACTTCGTTCATCTGGACATCGACCTCCGGTGTCAGTTTTCATGAGAACTTCGTGGGGTCAGAGGGGGATCGAGTGGTGGAGGAGGTCTCGGACCAGGGTGCCGAGGCTGTCGGCGTTCGTCTTGGCCTTGATGCGGGCTCGGTGCACGTCAACGGTTTTCACGCTGGTGCCGAGGTTCCGGGCGATGAGCTGGCTGGAGAGGCCGTCGACGACCAGGCGCAGGACCTCGCGCTCGCGCGGGGTGAGGGTCGAGATCCGCTCGCGGACGCGCAGGCGTTCGGCGTGGGCGGTGAAGGACTGCTCGGCCTCGCGCAGCTGGTCCTGGACGACGTCGAGCATGCGCTGCGGTTCGTACGGCTTCTCCAGGAAGTCCACCGCGCCGAGGCGCATCGCGCGCACCGACATCGGGATGTCGCCGTGCGCCGAGCAGAAGATCACCGGCGCCGGGTACTCCCGCTCGAACAGCGCCTCCTGCAGCTGGAACCCGCTCAACCCGGGCATCCGCACGTCGACGATCACCACACCGGGCTCGGCCGGGTCGAACTCGTCGAGGAACCCGGTCGCGTCCGGGTAGGTCAGCGCCTGCACGCCGACCGTCCTGAGCAGGAACACCAGGGACTGCCGGTGCGCCTCGTCGTCGTCGACGATGTGCACCACCGGGGTGGAAGACGTCGTCAAGATCCCTCCAGGCGAACCAGGGAACAGGACAAGACTAGGCAGCCGGAACGGCTCCCGGACAGGTCCGATCTGGTTACGGGTCCAGCAGCACCGACGCCGTCGGGTGGTCGGTGGCGAACCGCGCGGGCAGGGGAGCGATGAGCACGTTCTCGGTGCGCGTGCGGGTGATCTTCCAGCCGTCGGGGTCCCGGCGGAAGGCGTTGTTGAGCCTGCTGGAGCGCAGCACCCCGCTGCCGTCGGCGAACAGCCACGGCTGCAGGTGGATCCACAGCCCGGTCGCCTCGTCGCCGTCCACGCGGATCTGCTCCGAGGTCAGGTAGTGCGCGTTGAGCACCAGCGCCGGCTCCCGGCTCCAGAACCGCTCGAAGTGCGCCCGGATCGCCGCGTGCCCCTCGGCGCGCCCGAACTGGCCGTCGTAGTGCTCGCCCACGCCCTCCCAGACAGCGTCGGGGGCGTAGAGCTCGATGATCCTGTCGATGCGCTCGGCGTCGTCGCGCACCCCGAACTCCGGGCACGGCGTGTCGCACAGGAACAGGTACCGGGCCTGGATCCGGCGGACCTCGGCCTCGGCCTCCAGCACCTCGATCCGCCTGGTCAGCGCGGCGATCGTCGACTCGGTCATGCGGCTCCTCTCGTGCGCGCGGGCGCGGTTTCGGGCAGGGCGAGCAGGCACGGCAGCGACACCAGCAACCCGGCGGCGATGTAGCAGCCGACGGCGGTCGAGCTGCCGGTGACCGCGATCAGCCGGTTGGCGATGACCGGCGCGAGCCCGCCGCCGAGCACGCTGCCGAGCTGGAACGCCAGCCCCACCCCGGACTGCCGCTGCTCGACGCTGAACAGCTCCGAGAAGTAGGTCAGCAGCGGCCCGAACAGGAACCCGCCGAGGGTGAACCCGATGATCACCGCCACCCCCACGGCCAGCGGCGTGCCGATGTCGGCGATCCGGAACATCACCAGCGCGTAGGCCAGCGCGGCCACCGCTCCCGACAGCATCACCGGTTTGCGGCCCAGCCGGTCCGACAACCAGCAGGCCAGCACGATCGTGACCGAGTGGCACAGCAACCCGACGACGCTGCCCAGCACGATCGGCTGCCTCGGCAGCGCGAGGCCCTGCGGTGCGGCGGCGGTGGCGTAGGAGAGCATGAACGTCGCGAGGATGAACATGTTGGCGTTGAGCCCCAGGTTCACCCCGGCCGCCAGCATCAACCGCCGCCAGCCCTCCCGGAGCACCGCTGCGAGAGGGGTTTTCCGGTCGCGCGGCAGCGCCGCGAACTCCGGCGTCTCGGCGACACCGCGCCGCGCCCACACGCCCAGCGCCAGCACGAGCCCGCCGACCAGGAACGGCACCCGCCAGCCCCAGTCGATCACGGGCCCGCATCGGCATCAGCAGGACCAGCGAGAAGGCCAGGTTCGCCAGCAGCTGCCCGAGCGGCGAGCCCAGCGCGGCGAACGACCCGTACAGGCCCCGGCGGTGCGCGGGCGCGTGCTCGACGGCCAGCACCGCCGCGCCCCCGATCTCCCCGCCGCGCGCCAGCCCGTGGAACACGCGCAGCACGATCAGCAGCAGGGGTGCGGTGATCCCGATCGCCAGGTACGAGGGCAGCACGCCCATCAGCAGCGTCGCCGACCCCATCACCGCGAACGTCAGCAGCAGCGAGAACCGGCGCCCGAACCGGTCGCCGACCCAGCCGAACAGCAGCGCTCCGAGCGGTGTGAACAGGAACCCGACGGCGAACGTCGCCAGCCCCAGGAAGGCGCCGAACCACTCGTCGTCGCTGAGGAAGAAGATCTGCCCGAACACCAGGGCCGCGGCGGTGCCGTAGATCGCGAAGTCGTAGAACTCCAGCGTCGCACCCACCCCGCTGGCCAGGCCGATCCGCCCGGCACCGGTGCGCGCGCCGTTCTCGCTGAGCACAGGCATGGCGCGTCCTTCTCGGTCGAGGAACCGCCTCGTGCCGATCAACGCTAGGAAGATCCGCGACCGGTCGCCATCGGTGATTCCCGGTGCGGAGCTGAAGGATTCCCCTACCGCAGCGCCGCCGCGCGGATCGCCAGCAGCAGCGGCAGCGTCCCGTGCTCCCGGATCGGCTGCGGGAGGCTCGGCGCCTCCAGCAGGCCCGCGCCGGTGCGCAGCTCCCGGCGCAGCGTCGCCAGGTCGACCTCCAGGAACGACACGTCGTCGCCGTGCAGGCTCGCGCTGGACACCGACAGCCGGGTGATGCCGAAGAACTCCGGTTTCCCGCCGCGCTCCATCCACCGCGCGAACCCGGTGAGCTCGGTTCCGGCAACCGAACCCCGCGCCAGCCCGGTCTCCTCGCGCAGCTCGCGCTCCATGCCGGTGCACAGCACCTCGGCCAGCTCCCGGCGCGGCGCACCGTCCGCGGTGACCAGGTCCCGCGGCTCCAGCGAGCCGCTGCCGGACGGGTCGCCGTCGCCGACGATCACCAGCAGCCCATCGGTGGTGAACGCCAGCGTCGACACGCCCACCACGTCGGCGAGCTCACCGGCGTCGAGCGGTCGCAACCGGCCCGCCGCATCGGTCAGCAGCGCGCGGCGGGCGTCGAACACCTCGCCGGACCCGCGTTCGGCGATCCGCAGGCCGCACAGCTCGTTGGAGCACTGGAAGTCGAAGAAGCGAGCCCGGTGCAGCCGCACCTCGGCATCGCCGGGGCCCGGCAGCGGATCGGTGCGCAACCCCACCACCGGGCCGTTGAACAGCGGGCTCTCCGCCGAGCGCAGGGCCGGCAGGTGCGGTGCGGTCGCGCGCAGCAGCGGCGCGGGCCGGTAGGGCCGCTCGGCCAGGCGCACCGCGAAGCGGCGCTCCCGCACGGCGTGGTCGATGTCGTCGCTGAGCAGCGCCGTCCCGCGACCGGCCAGCGGCACGAACCAGGACTCCGGGTAGGCGGCCGGAACTCCGATCTCGGTGTGCGGAAACGGTTCTGCGGCGGGGGAGAAGTCGTGACCGGCCCAGCGGCCGCGCACCCCGCGCAGGTGCGCGGCCAGCAGGACACCGCCCAGCACAGCAGGAGCACCGCCGGCGCGATCCCGACCGCCACCGGCAGCAGCGCGACCGCGATCAGCAGCGCGCCCAGCGCCACCAGCGACAGCGGCCACGCCCGCACCGCCGCGTACCACGCGCGATCGAACCCGGACCGGACTCGCCGCACCAGCTTCCGCACCGACACCCCCGATCTCCCAAGATCAAACCCGTGCAGCCTAGCCCAGCCGGGTCTCGGGCCGATTTCGAATCCGGAATGTCGGATGTGCGGGGTACCGTCGCGTCATGCCGCCGGGACTGGGCCGAACGGGGGAAGGTGGAGATGTCGAACGTCGCAGTCGAGGCCGCGCGCTTCATCGCCGGGCACGCGCGGGAACCGATCACGCTGTCCGACGTCGCCGATCACGTCGGCTACAGCCCCTTCCACCTCGCCCGCGCGTTCGAGCGCGCCCACGGGCAGCCACCCGGCAAGTTCCTCGCCGCGCACCGGTTCCAGCGGGCCAAACGGCTGCTGCTGGAGACCGACGAGCGCGTCAGCGACATCTGCTGCGAGGTCGGCTTCAGCTCAGTCGGCACCTTCACCCGCCGGTTCACCGCCGACATCGGCCTGTCCCCGGTGCAGTTCCGCAGGCTGCCCGACCTGCTCAGCGACGCCCCGCCCCGGCCCGTCATGACCGGTGAAACCGGCGCGGGCGGCACCGTCACCGGCGCGGTCCACCTCGCCCCGGACGCCCTGCTCGCGCTCGGCGGGGAGGCCGCGATCTACGTCGGCCTGTTCCCGCAGCGCGCCCCGCGCGGCGTGCCGGTCGTCGGGGCGCTGCTCGACGAGCTGGGCTGCTTCGCGCTCACCGGCATCGCGGCCGGCACGTACTGGTTGCTGGCCACGGCGTTCTCCGCCCGCGCCGAGCACACCGAGCAGCTGGTGCCGGGCTGGAACGTCGTCGGCGGCTCACCCGCGCCCGTGCGCATCGGACCCGGGCGGCGGCCGGAGGACCGCGAGATCACCCTGCGGGTCGTGCCGCCCTGGTCGGCCCCGGTGCTGGTCGCGCTGCCGCCGCTGGCCTCGCCGATTGCGCAAGATCGGAGAAGACAGCCGGTCGCTGCGGGCCTACCTTGAGCTGGAGACCAGTCGTGACCAGCGCAGGGAGCCACTCATGAGCCGTGTCCGAGTCCTCGTCGGCACCCGCAAGGGAGCGTTCATCCTCACCGCCGACGGCACCCGCGAAACGTGGGAGGTGGAGGGCCCGCACTTCGGCGGCTGGGAGCTCTACCACCTCAAAGCCTCGAAGGTCGATCCCGACCGCCTGTTCGCCTCCCAGTCGATGGGCTGGTTCGGGCAGCAGATCCAGCGCTCGGACGACGGCGGGCGCACCTGGAACCCCGTCGACAACCACTTCTCCTACGACGGCACTCCCGGCACGCACCTCTGGTACGACGGGACGCCGCGCCCGTGGGAGTTCACCCGCGTCTGGCACCTGGAGCCCTCGGCGACCGACCCCGACACGATCTACGCCGGGGTCGAGGACGCCGCGTTCTTCCGCAGCACCGACGCCGGGCGCAGCTGGCACGAGCTTCCCGCGCTGCGCGAGCACGAGTCCGCCCCGAACTGGCAGCCCGGTGCGGGCGGCATGTGCCTGCACACGATCATCCAGGCGCCGAACAACCCGGACCGCTTCTACATCGCGATCTCGGCGGCCGGGGCGTTCCGCACCGACGACGGGGGCAAGTCCTGGAAGCCCATCAACCACGGCCTGCACTCCGGCCAGATCCCGGACCCGGACGCCGACGTCGGCCACTGCGTGCACCGCCTGGCGCTGCACCGCGACCGGCCCGACGTGCTGTTCATGCAGAAGCACTGGGACGTGATGCGCAGCGACGACGCGGGCGAGTCCTGGTACGAGATCAGCGGCGACCTGCCCACCGACTTCGGGTTCCCGATCGACGTGCACGCCCACGAGCCCGACACGGTGTACGTGGTGCCGATCCACAGCGACGAGCAGCACTACCCGCCGGAGGGCAAGCTGCGCGTCTACCGCAGCCGCGTCGGCGGCAACGAGTGGGAGCCGCTGACGAAGGGGCTGCCGCAGGAGCACTGCTACGTCAACGTGCTGCGCGACGCGATGGCCGTGGACGAGCTCGACGACTGCGGCGTCTACTTCGGCACCACCGGCGGCGACGTCTACGTCTCGCCCGACTCCGGCGACACGTGGCGCCCCATCGTCACCAACCTGCCCTCGGTCCTGTCGGTGGAGGTGCAAACGCTCCGATGATCCGCATCCTGCTTCCCGCGCACCTGCGCACGTTGGCGAAGATCCCCGAGCACGAGGTCCTCGTCGAGGTCGACGGGGTTCCGACGCAGCGACTCGTGCTCGACGCGCTGGAAGCCCGCTACCCGGCGCTGCGCGGCACCGTCCGCGACCACGACACCCGGAAGCGGCGCGCGTTCATCAGGTTCTTCGCCTGCGAACTGGACCTGTCCAACGAGGACATCGACGATCCGCTGCCGGAGGAGGTCGTCTCCGGCAAGGAGCCGTACATGATCATCGGGGCGATGGCGGGCGGATGATCGCCTAGGGTGGGTCGCATGCGGGTTCACCACCTGGACTGCGGTCCGATGCGTCCCCTCGGCGGCCGAATGATCGACGGTGCGGGGTCGGTGCTGCGCCGCGCGCGGATGGTCTGCCACTGCCTGCTCGTCGAGACCGAGAGCGGACTGGTGCTGGTGGACAGCGGTTTCGGCAGCGCCGACTCCGACCCGGCGCGGACCTCGCTGCCGAAGCAGTTCCGGATGCTGATGAACCCGCTGCTCGACACCGGTTCGACGGCGCTCGCGCAGGTCTCGCGACTCGGCTACGACCCGTCCGACGTGCGGCACGTGGTGCTCACCCACCTCGACCTCGACCACGCCGGGGGTCTGCGGGACTTCCCGCAGGCCAAGGTGCACGTGCACGGCCCGGAGCTGCGCGCGGCCACGGCGGCTTCCGACATGCGCTACCGGGCGAGCCAGTGGGCGCACGGTCCCGACTGGGCCTGCTACGAGACCGCTTCCGGGCAGGACTGGTTCGGCTTCGAGGCGGTGCGCGACCTCGACGGGCTGCCCGAGGAGATCCTGCTGATCCCGCTCGGCGGCCACACCACCGGCCACGTCGGCGTCGCCGTCAGCACCGGCTCGGGCTGGCTGCTGCACGCGGGCGACGCCGTCTTCGCCGACGGCGAGCTCGCGACTCCCCCGCACTGCCCTCCCGCGCTGCGCGCGTTCCAGCGCGTCATGGCCGTCGACAACCGGGCTCGGCTGCGCAACCAGGCCCGGCTCCGCGCACTCGCGGCCCGGCCGGAGGAGATCGACATCGTCGCCGCGCACGATCCCGCCGGCTTCGACCGCCACGCGGGAAGCGACTAGCGTTCCCGGGTCCTTCGACCCTGGGTGACTGCACCAGGGTGGTGCACGGTTGCTTCGCGGGTAGCAGCCCGCTGCCGGGAGCCGGCGAAGGCCGGTTTCCCACCGGCAACCAGTGCCCGGGGGGATCGTCATGGGAGAGCGCAACGTCGAGCCGAAACGCACGTCAACGGGGATGCGGTTCGTGGTCGAGTTCAACTCGCCGTCGGTGCGGCCGGCGGCCCCCGTCGGGGAGCCGGCTCCGATGCGCTGGTGCGCCGGGTTCCTGGCCTTGCTGTTCGTGTGCGTGGTCGTGGCCAAGCTCTGGCCGGTGTTCTTGGTCGTCGGGGTGATCGCTGCGGTGGTGATCGCGGTGTCCCGGTACTTCTTCGCGCAGCGCAAGGCCGAGCAGCGCCGGATCGCTGAGGCGATCACCTCGCACGAGCAAGCGGTGCGGTTCTGGCACGAGCAGATCGACGTGGCCGCGACTCCCGCGGCGCGGGACGCCGCGATCGAGCTGGCCGACTTCAATCAAGATCGTCTGCGCGAGCTGCGCATCCAAGCCAGGGCGTAGTGGAGCCCTGCCCTTCCTTCGGGGGATCGTTCATGTCCATTCGGTTCATCGCTACCGCGTTCGCAGCTTCCGCTCTCGGGTTGGCCGGGTGCTCGGTGCTGCCGGCGCAACCCGCACCGCCGCCGGTCACGATCACCGTGCCCGCTCCGCCACCTGCACCGGCACCACCACCACCACCACCTTCCTCCGCGCAGCAGCAGGATTCGCCATCGGAGTCCGGCGAAGCGGTGAAGTACGAGCATTGTCGTTGGGGGGACGACGTGATCGGTTGGATGTGCCAGTTGAACGGAACGGGCAACGGGTACACCGACGTGGCCGATGACGACCCGCGCATCGGGCCGTGTGCCGGGATGACCTGGGACGAATGCTTCGGGCGGTCAGCGGAGAAGAGCCGGCCGGAGAGCGAGCAGCCAGCAACGGGCCCCGAGTCGGGATCCAGCACGCCGAGCGAGTCCGAATCCGGTGGGACGCGTGATTGCAGCAGCCCGGAGGTCTACGACCCGCAGCAGTGCCCGGGTGACTCGCCGCTCGACGACGGCCACGCCGACAGCGACGAGATCGAGCGCTCCTGCCGGTTCCACAGCGGCCCGGAAGCAACCGAGCAGGAACTGCAGGAGTGCCAGGGCAACTACTAGTCGTACGAGGGCAGGACGTTGGCGGCCGTGGGGACATGCCAGCCGCCGCTGTCGGTCGGATTCGGTATCGGGTTGATGAGTCGGCGACGCACTTCGAGGCTCAGCGGAGCGTTCGCGTGAGTCAACGGACGACCTCCGCGGTCCGGTCCCGCGGTGCGATGAGCCCCAGCGATGGCAGCATCATGAGCAACGCGATCCCGGTCAAGGCAGTTGCCACTCGCACAGGACCCAGGTCAGCGGAACCGGACAGCGCCACGGCCCCGATCGCCGGACCGGCGGCAGCGCCGATGTTGAGCGCTGCGGTCGCATAGGAACCACCCATGGTGGGAGCTTCGGACGCCGCGTGGAGGACCCGCGCGATCAGCGTGCTTCCCACCGCGAACGCCAAGGCTCCCTGGACGAAGACCAGGACCAGAAGCGGTAGGGGGTGTGCCGCGAGCGGTGCGAAAGCCAGCCACCCCAACAGCAGGATGGGCGCGGTCACGCCGAGAGCCAGGCGGGGGTGCTGGTCGGAGAGCCTCCCCGCGGCAGTGACTCCGACGAAGGATCCGATGCCGAACAGCACCAGGGCCAGCGGCACCCACACCTCGTCCAGCCCGGCGGTTCCGGTCACGACGGGTGCGAGAAAGGTGAACGCGGAGAAGGTTCCACCGTTGACCAGCGCGCCGAGCAGCATTGCCATGAGCAGGCGGGGCGCTCGGAGCTGGGCCAGTTCGGAGCGCAAGGAAGGGGCACCCCCGGGCCCTTCCGGTGCTGATCCCGGGCGGGGGCGGAGCCCGGTGAGGATGCCGATTGCTGCGGGGACGCACAGCAGCGCGACTGCCCAGAACGTGCTCCGCCAGCCCATTGCCGCACCGAACAGCGCGCCCGCCGGGACACCGGCGACGGTGGCGATCGTGGTACCGGATAGAAGGACCGCCAGGGCTCGTCCTCTCAGGTCCGGGGCTGCAAGACGGGTCGCGGTACTCAGGGCGACCGCCAGAAAGCCGGCATTGGCAACCGCGGCCAAGACGCGGGTTGCGGCAAGCACGGAGAAGGACGGGGTGACCGCGGCGATGACGTGGCAGAGGGCGAAGACCACCACGCAACCTAGGAGCGTGGCACGTGCGGGCCACCGGCGGGCGAAGGCAGCCATCGCGGGAGCGCCGACGATCATCCCGACCGCGAAGGCCGAAGTGAGCAGTCCGGCCGTTCCCACCGAGACGTCGAGGCTGGTGGCGATGTTCGGCACGAGGCCGGCGAGCATGAACTCCGAGGTGCCCATGGCGAAGACCGCGAGGGCGAGCATGTAGAGGGCGAAAGGCATCGAGCAACTCCGAGGCGAGAAACGAGCAGAAGGCGTCTCGTCACCACGGCCAGCCCGATCGAACGTCCAAACAGCCGCCCACGCATGCAGAAGCTGGGCGGGAAGGCTGGAACCTCAGTGGTCCAGGGGGCTGACGGCGTGACCGAAAGCCCCCGCAGTGTCCGATTCGGGGCTCGACATGGACTTCACCCTAACCGATGGCCACCCGGTACCTCACACCCGCGAGCCACGCCATCGGCATCAACGTCCTGCCCAGCAACCACTGGTCGGGCTCGGACGGCGGAGCATCGGCAGACCTGGACCGGGTGCCGGTGCTGTTCAAACGGCCCTGCCGGAGATCCGGCTCATGCTTGCGGAAAGTGGTTTGACCGCCTAAGGGTTGTGGCCCAGACTCGTGAGCGGTCTGGATCGATGCCGTGCATCGCGGTGCTGTGCCCAACGGTTCCTGGGGGATTTCTGTGGCGGTCGAAACGCGTGCCGAACCGGGCGTGCTGCGGGCGCGCAACGCCGTCGCGGTGGTGTTCGCGCTCAACGGGTTCGCGATGGCCAGCTGGATGTCGCGGATCCCGGAGGTGCGCGACGCGCTGTCCGTGACGCCCGGGGAGCTGGGCCGGATGCTGCTGGCGATCTCGGCGGGATCGCTGCTCGCGCTGCCGCTGTCCGGGACGGCGGTGCACCGGTTCGGGGCGCGGGCGGTGATCAGCGGCGGAGCCGTGGTCACGGCCTCCGGGCTGGTGTTGTCCGGAACCGGGGCCGGGCTGTTCGGCAGCGTGTGGATCACTGCGGCGGGGTTGTTCGCGTTCGGGCTGGGCACGGGCTTGTGGGACGTGTCGATGAACATCGACGGCGCCGCGGTCGAGCGCGCGATCGGCCGCACGATCATGCCCCGCTTCCACGCCGGGTTCAGCTTCGGCACGGTGATCGGAGCCGGTGTCGGCGCGGCCTGCGCCGCGCTCGGCGTGCCGGTCGTGGCGCACCTGATCGCGGCCGCGTTGCTGGCGGCGATCGGCCCGGCGCTGGCCGTCCCGTCGCTGCTGCCCGCGCACGACGAGCCCGATCCGGACGCGAAGTCCGGCGGCGGAATCCTGCGGGCCTGGGCCGAACCCCGCACGTTGCTGGTCGGGCTCATGGTGCTCGCGATGGCGCTCACCGAGGGCACGGCCAACGACTGGCTGGCGGTGGCGCTGGTCGACGGTCACGACGTCCCGCCGTGGCTCGGCGCCGTCGGGTTCGCCGTGTTCCTCAGCGCCATGACCGCAGGACGCGTCGGCGGCACCGTCCTGCTCGACCGCTTCGGCCGCGTCAAGGTCCTGTGGACGACGATGGCCACGGCCGCCGTCGGCGTCCTGCTGGTGGTGCACGGGACCTGGCTGCCGCTGGTGTTCCTGGGCGCCGCGATCTGGGGGCTCGGCGCCTCGCTGGGATTCCCGGTCGGCATGAGCGCCGCGGCCGACGACCCGGCCCGGGCCGCCGCCCGGGTCAGCGTCGTGTCGACCATCGGCTACACCGCGTTCCTCGCGGGACCGCCGCTGCTGGGCTACCTCGCCGACCACGTCGGCACCCTGCACGCCCTGCTGCTGGTCGCGGTCCTGCTCGTGCCCTCGGCGCTCGCGGTCCCCGCGGCGAGACCGCCCCGCGAGGGCTGATCAGACCTCGACCTCGCTGCGGTCGCCTCCCCACAAGGTGTGGAAGGTGCCGTCGCGGTCGGTGCGCTGGTAGGTGTGGGCGCCGAAGTAGTCCCGCTGGCCCTGGGTGAGCGCGGCCGGGAGCCGGTCGGCGCGCAGCGCGTCGTAGTAGGACAGCGCGGCGGCGAAACCCGGTGCGGGAACGCCCTGCTCGGTGGCGGAGACGAGCACCGCGCGCCAATCGTCCTGCGCCTCGGCGATCTCCTCGGCGAACTCGGCGTCGTCGAGCAGGCTCGGCAGGTCCGGGCGGCTGTCGTAGGCGGCGCGGATGCGGTCAAGGAACGCCGCGCGGATGATGCACCCGCCGCGCCAGATCGACGCGATCGCACCGAGATCGAGGCTCCAGTCGTACTGCGCGCTGCCCGCGGCGATCTCGTGGAAGCCTCGCGCAGGGCGGTGTGGCCGGACAACGAGCGCGCGAAGACCGCCTCGGCGATCCCGGACACCGGCGCGCCCAGCTCCAGGGCCAGCTGCACGGTCCAGCGGCCGGTGCCCTTCTGCTCGGCCCGGTCGGCCACCACGTCGACGAACGGGCGCCCGGTCGCGGCGTCCACGTGGGAGAGGACCTCGGCGGTGATCTCGATCAGGTAGGAGTCCAGCCGGCCGGTGTTCCACGCGCGGAAGATCCCGGCGATCTCCTCCGGCGAGTAGCCGCCGACGTCGCGCAGCAGCTGGTATGCCTCGCCGATGAGCTGCATGTCCGCGTACTCGATGCCGTTGTGCACCATCTTCACGAAGTGACCGGCCCCGTCCGCGCCGACGTGGGTGACGCACGGCGCCCCGTCAGCGGCCTGGGCGGCGATGCGCTCCAGCATCGGGCCGAGCGAGGCGTAGGACTCCTTCGAACCGCCCGGCATGATGCTCGGGCCGTGCAGCGCGCCCTCCTCACCACCGGAGATGCCGGTGCCGACGAAGTGGATGCCGCGCTCGCGCAGCTCCTGCTCGCGGCGGCGGGTGTCGGCGAAGTGCGCGTTGCCGCCGTCGATGATCACGTCGCCGGAGTCGAGCAGCGGGGCGAACTCGCGGATCACCGCGTCGGTGGGATCACCGGCCTTGACCATGATGACCAGCCGTCGCGGCCGTTCCAGCGCGGCCACGAAGTCCTCGGCGGACTCGGTGGGCACGAAGGTGCCCTCCTGCCCGAACTCCTCGACCAGGTCGCGGGTGCGCGCGGGCGTGCGGTTGTGCAGCGCGACCGCGTAGCCGTTGCGGGCGAAGTTGCGGGCCAGGTTGCGGCCCATGACCGCCAGGCCGGTGACGCCGATCTGCGCCGTTGTGCTCATGGGTGACTCCCGAGTCGACTCCGGTGACGGTCCGATTCTCGACCGGCGGTCACCCGCTCGCAGCGAGCTGCGGTGCCCCGTCGAGCGGGCTGAGCAGGGAGGTGCGGCCCGCACCCCACGCGTCCAGCAGGTGCTCGGAGAGCTTCGCTTCCAGGAACTCGGTGGCCTCGATCCCGAAGACGACGTCGGTGGCCAGGTGCGGTTCGCGGTCCAGCAGGTCGCCGATGACGTCGCGGCGCAGCACCTGCTCGTGCACGGCGTCGGCCTCGACGTGCTCGGTGTAGAAGTGCACGCACTCGGGTGCCGCCCCGAGCCGGTGCAGCCCGGTGGCCAGGCGTTGCGCGCTGGGTGCGGTGGTGATCTCGGCGTCGGCGAAGTGCCCGACCAGCGCGCCGCGCAAACCCCGGTGCAGTCCCAGCAGCGACATGAGGTTGACGATGCGGATCTGCGGTGCGGGCACCACGTCCAGGTAGTGCAGGTACTCCGGCGACAGGCCCGCGCCTTCCAGCAGGTCGGCGAACAGGCGGGCGTGGACGCGGTCGCCTCGGCCGCCACCGAACTCGTCGAACTCCACCGCCACCAGCGCGGCCTTCGCCCGGCCCTGCAGCCGGGGGATCACCCACGCGTGCGGGTCGGCCTCCTTGAGGTGGTAGATCGAGCGGTGCGCGAAGTGCTCCCGCAGCTGCCACCACTCGCCGCGATCGCGCAGGTGGTGCGAAACCCCGCTGCCCGGAACGGTTTCCACCAGCAGCCCGTCGAGCGCTCCGGTGACGTCGTCGGAGACGCGGACCTGCTCGCGCAGCGCGTCCAGGAAGGAGCGCTCCATCTCGGCCCGCAGCGCCAGCAGCTCCGGCTCCCACTCCCAGTCCGGCGAGACGTCGTCGAAGCCGCGGTAGTGCAGTTCGTAGCAGGTGTGCAGGGCGAGCGCGAGGTCGTCGCCGAACGGGTCGTGGCCGCGCGCCGCGGCGGGCGGTGGCACCGGGGCCGCGCCCGTCAGCGCGGTGGTGACGGCCTCCGACAGCGGGCCTCGCGGGTGCGGCAGCGCGGTCATCGGGCTCCCTCCCATCGGGGTCGGATCTGCAGCGCGGGCAGCAGCGCTCCCCGGGCGGCCGCCGCGCGCTGCCTGCGGGCGCCGGTGCCGCAGTGCAGCAGCCCGGCGAGGAGCTTGCGGACCACGACCAGGTCGCGGGTCTCCTCCAGCGCGGGAGAGGCCCACCGGACCATGGCGTGGACGAGTTCGGCGGCCGGGACGCGCCTGGTCTCGACCAGGTCGATCCCCGGCCCGTCGAGCCCGTGGCGGGCCGCGGTCCACACCGCGGCCTGCGTGAGCCGCTCGTCGGTGCGGGGCGCCTCGCGCCCCGCCGACAGCTCGCGCAGCGCGGTGCGGACGAGCGCCCGGCTCAGCGCGGCCTGCAGCACGGCTTCGCCGACGGTGGTGGCGGCGTCGGCGACCCGCAGTTCCACGGTCGGCAGGTGCGGGGACGGGCGGGCGAGCCAGAACGACATGGCACCGTCGACGAGCACCCCGCAGTCCACCAGCCGCTCGACCTGCCGGTCGTGATCGGCCGCGGAGGCGAAGTGCGGCGGGATCCCCGAACCGGGGAACCGGGACTGCTGCACCATGCGCCAGCTCGCGTAGCCGGTGTCGTCGCCGAGGTGGAACGGGGAGTTCGCCGACATCGCCAGCAGCGACGGCAACCACCGGTGCAGGTGGTTGATCACGGCCACCGCCGTTTCCCTGTCGGGCACGCCCACGTGCACGTGGCAGCCGCAGGCCTGGTAGTCGGTGACCACCGCCCGGTAGGTCTCGGCGATCCGCGCGAATCGCGCGCCCGGCGAGACCGGGCTGGGCGCGCCCGGCAGGGGAGGCGTGCCGGAGGTGATCAGCGCCAGGCCCTCCTCGCGCGCGGCGAGGGCCATCCGGTCCCGTCCCGCGCGCAGCTCGCCGCGCAGCTGCGCCAGCGCGCCGCACACGCCGGTGCTGGCCTCGGTCTGCGCGGTCAGCAGTTCGGGGTGGGCTCCCTGCTGCGGGTCGAGGACGGAGACACCGGCCAGGACGCCCGGTCCGCCGTCGGACGGCTCACCGGTGCGCGGATCGACGACGAGGAACTCCTCCTCGACGCCGAAGGTCAACACCTGGTCGGGAGCGCGGGCCGGTGCGGCCTCGACGGCGGGGGTGTTCACCGGCCGCACCTCCTCGTGGCTGCGATCGGCCTGGCACGGCATTGCTTTCCCGGGTTCGAACGGGGCCAAACCTGCGGGCGAGCGGTTTGCCCGGGTGCACGACCGGAAACCTGTGTGGACATGAGACTGCTCAGGACTTCGGCCGTGTACCGGCCGCAGGGCGACACCTGGTTGCTGGCACGGGCTTTGGGCGATGCCGGGGTCGGTCCGGGCAGTCGTGTTCTCGACGTGGGCACCGGGACGGGTGCCCTGGCCCTGGCCGCCGGGCGGGCCGGTGCTCGGGAGGTGACGGCCGTGGACGTGTCGCTGAGCGCGGTCGCGGTGGCCGGTGTCAACGCGTGGCTGCGCGGCCTACCGGTGCGGGTGGTGCCGGGTGATGCGCTGGCCCGCGACTACCCGGAACCGTTCGACGTCGTGCTGGCCAACCCGCCCTACGTGCCCGCCGCGCGGCCGGAGCACCCGCGCGGGCTCGCGCGGGCCTGGGACGCCGGACACGACGGGCGGGCCGTCATCGACCGCCTGTGCGGTCGCGCTCCCGGACTGCTGGAGCGCGGCGGCACGTTGCTCATGGTGCAGTCCGACGTGGCCGACGCCGATGCCACGGTGGCGCGGCTGCGCTCCGAAGGGCTGAAGGCCGCGGTGGTGGACCGGCAGCGGCAGGTGTTCGGTCCGGTTCTGCGGAAGCGCGCGGGGGTGCTGGAGGAGCGCGGCCTGATCGCGCCCGGGCAGCGCTGGGAGGAACTGGTGGTGATCCGTGCCGACCGGACGCTCTGACCGCAGGCGGGTGACCGTCGTGCCCGGTGGGCCGATCCTGGTGGAAGGACCGGTCCGGTTGGACCTGGGCGACGGGACCACAGTGGACTCCGATCGGTTCGTCGTGGCCGTCTGCGCCTGCCGCCGCAGCCGCACCTACCCGTTCTGCGACACCAGCCACCGCCGCAGGGTCCGCGAGAGCTGAGGCCCGCTCCGGGCGGGGACGCCGCGTTTCGGGAGCAGGGCCACCGGGTAGCCGTTGGTCTCCCGACGAAGAGAGGGAGTTGCACATGTCTGCGATGGACAAGGCCCGTCACAAGGTCGAGGAGACGCTGGGCAAGGCCAAGGAGAAGCTCGGCAGCGCGACGGGCGACCGCCGGACCGAGGCCGAAGGCAAGACCGAGCAGGCCAAGGGCAACCTCAAGCAGGCCGGCGAGCACGCGAAGGACGCCTTTCGCCGGGACGGGTGACTCCCAGCACCGATCCCGGGAGTTCGCGCGATTCAACGGTGCCAGGTCGGCGGGGGCCGCACGTGCCCCCGCCGACACGCGCCCGGACCAGGAGGCTCCGATGCAGGAGCAGGACTTTCCGCTGCCGGACTACGACCAGCTGTCGACGGGTTCGCTGCAGCACATGATTCGCTCGCTCGGCCGCGACGAGCTCGGCCAGGTGCTCGACTACGAGCAGCGGCACAACGACCGGCCGCAGGTCGTCGAGCTCATCAACCAGCGGCTCGGGGAGCTCGACCGCGGTGCCGAACCCGCGCCGGGTGAGCACCGGGCTCAGCCAGCCGAGGCGCGCGACTCGGCGAAGGGATCGCCGGTGACACCGGCCGGATCCCCGCAACCGACGCACCCGCCGCGCCACGGCACCCAGGAACCGCCGGGCGAACCCAAGGGCGAGTAGCCCCGACGCAGCGCGAAGGTCCCTGGCGAGGGGTGCTGCGCTGGGGGCCGCCCACGCTCAGTCGCTCGTCTTGAGCTTCTTCATGATCATGTGGGAGTCGACCCGGGCGACGGCGCGCAGGGCCATGAGCTTGGTGGTGAGGAACGTTTCGAAGGTGGCGGAGTCCTCGACCGCGACCCGGATGAGGTAGTCGGGGCGGCCGAAGAGGCGGTGGACCTCGACGACCTCGTCGTAGGCGGTGATCGCCGCTTCGAGCTCCTCGACGGTCTGCAGGTCGTTGATGCTGATCTCCACCGAGACCATCACCTCGAAACCCCGCCCGGCCGCGGCCGGGTCGATGCGGGCGCGGTAGCCCGCGATGATCCCCTCCGACTCCAGGCGCTTGACCCGCCGCAGGCACGGGGCGGGGGTGAGACCGACCCGCTGGGCGAGCTCGACGTTGGTCAACCTGCCGTCCTGATGCAGGTGCGACAATATTGCTCGATCGAGGTCGTCCATCGGCATATCATTGCTCTCCGGGTCGAAAACGGGGAACGGTGAGCAACCATATTACTCCGTTCGCCACCTAAAATTGCAGTCATGCCTGCTGTTCTGGTCGAGGGGGCCGCTGCGCCCCCGCGCGGCGACTTCCGCGCTGCACTACGGGATTCGAGCTCCGTGGGGCTGGCGATGATCCCGCTCGGCGTCGCCTTCGGGCTGCTCGTGGCGCACGCCGGTTTCGACTGGTGGTGGGCGAGCGCGTTCACCGCGCTGGTCTACGCGGGCTCGCTGGAGTTCCTGCTGATCGGGCTCGTCGCGGCCGCCGCGCCGCTCGCTCAGGTCGCGGTGACCGCGCTGCTGGTCAACTTCCGGCACGCCTTCTACGCGCTGTCGTTCCCGCTGCACCGGGTGCGCGGCCGGATCGGCAAGCTCTACAGCACTTTCGCGCTCACCGACGAGGCCTACGCGCTGACCACCGGGCCCGCCGCGCAGGACTGGAGCGGCAGGCGCATCGTGTGGCTGCAGGTGCTGCTGCAGTGCTACTGGGTCGCCGGCGGGACGCTCGGCGCGCTGTTCGGGGCCCTGGTGCCGTTCCCGCTCGACGGGCTGGACTTCGCCCTCACCGCCCTGTTCGTGGTGCTCGCGCTCGACGCCCACCGCGCCCGGCGCAGCGTTCCCGCACCGGCGCTGGCGATGATCTGCGCGCTGGTGTCCATGCTGCTGTTCGGCGACCAGATGCTGCTCGCCGCCCTGGGGATGTTCACCGGCTGCCTGCTGGTGGGCCGAATCGCGTTGCGCGGGAAGGCTTCCGATGCCTGACCCGATCTACGTCGGCTGCGTGGTGGCGGTGTCCGCCGTGGTCACCTGGGCGTTGCGGGCGCTGCCGTTCGCCGCGCTGGCGCCGCTGCGCAGCAGTGCCACCGTGCACTTCCTCGGCGCGCGGATGCCGGTGGGCGTCATGGTGATCCTCGCCGTCTACACCCTGCGCGACGCGGAGGTCTCGGCCTACGTGCCGACGGCGCTGTCGCTGGCGGCCACCGTCGGCCTGCACCTGTGGAAGCGCAACGCGGTCCTGAGCATCTTCGGAGGAACGGCTGCGCACGTGCTGCTGACCGCGCTCTACCCCTGGTAGTCGCCCAGCCTCTGGTGGGTCGCCCCTACCCCTGGTGGTCGCGGTAGGCGGCGACGAGCTGGTCCTCGGCGGCGTCGAAGTACGCGTCGAGCTTGGCCGCCGCCCGCTCGCGCTCGCCCGCAGTGAGCAGGTCGGCGATCTCGCGGTTGAAGCCGAGGTAGGGGCGGTGGAACTCCTCGGGTCGCGACATCACGTGGAAGGCCAGGCGCAGTTCGGCGAGCAGCTGGCGCATCGTCTCGTTGACCCGGGGGCTGCCCGCGAGCGCCGCCACCGCCTCGTGGAAGCGCATGTTGGCCGTGCCCACGTCCCACCAGCGCTCCTCGGCTGCCGCGCGCTCGCCGTCACCGACCGCGTGGTCGACCGCGGCGACCAGGTCCGGGTTCTCGCCGCGCCGCACCGCGCTGGTCTCCAGCAGGCGGCGGATCCGGTAGAGGTCGATGACGTCCTCGGCGGACAGGACCCGGACGAACACGCCGCGGTGGAACTCGTGCACCAGCAGGCGTTCGTGCACCAGCAGCCGGAACGCCTCGCGCAGCGTGTTGCGGGAGACGGCCAGGGCCTTGCCCGCGCTCTCCTCCGACAGCCGGGTGCCGGGGGAGAGGGCGCCGTCGATGATCCGCTGGCGCAGCACGTCGGCGACCCGCTCGGCGGTGCTGGTGCGGTCCAGCAGCGCCCGGTCGGCCGCCAGCAGGTCAGCCCACGGGTCGGTCGCGGTCACTCCGGCTCCCAGTGCAGTCGGTCCAGGTGATCAACAGTTTAGCGGGAAAGTTCCACCTGAGGGATTGCGGGATTGTTCAACAATTCTCTATCTTGTTCCGAACCGCAGCAACCGCGATCGGAGTGCCATGACCGACACGAGCACACCCCGGCAGAACGGTTCGAAGGGCAGACGCAGCACCCTGCTCGGCGCCGTGTTCCTCATGGCCACCAGCGCCATCGGACCCGGCTTCATCACCCAGACGACCCAGTTCACCGTCCAGCTCGGCGCCGCGTTCGCCTTCGCGATCCTGGTGTCGATCCTGATCGACATCGCCGTGCAGCTGAACGTCTGGCGCGTCATCGGCGTCTCCGGCATGCGCGCCCAGGACCTCGGCAACAGGGTCCTGCCCGGTCTCGGCTACGCGATGGCCGCGCTGGTCGTCTTCGGTGGTCTCGTGTTCAACGTCGGCAACATCGCGGGCACCTCGCTCGGTCTGGACGCGCTGTTCGGCCTCGACGCCAAGATCGGCGGCGCGCTGTCCGCGGTGATCGCCATCGGCATCTTCCTGAGCAGGCGCGCAGGCGTGGCGATGGACCGCATCGTCGTCGTGCTCGGCGTCGTGATGATCCTGCTGACCGCGTTCGTCGCCTTCTCCTCCGCGCCGCCCGTCGGGCAGGCGGTGGTGCAGGCCGTGTGGCCCGAGCAGGTCGACTTCCTCGCCATCACCACCCTCATCGGCGGCACCGTCGGCGGCTACATCACCTACGCGGGCGCCCACCGGCTCGTCGACGCCGGGGTCACCGGGCCCGACCAGATCGTCGACGTCAGCCGCAGCTCCGTGGTGTCGCTGCTGGTCACCGGCGTGATGCGGCTCGTGCTGTTCCTCGCGGTGCTCGGCGTGGTCGCCGGTGGCGCGACGCTCGGCTCCGGCAACCCCACGGCGGAGGCGTTCCAGCACGCGGCCGGGGAGGTCGGGCTGCGGCTGTTCGGCATGATCCTCTGGGCGGCCAGCATCACCTCGGTCGTCGGCGCCGCCTACACGTCGGTGTCGTTCCTGGTCACCTTCTCCCGCTCGCTGGAGAAGGCCCGCAACTGGCTCGTCGTGGCGTTCGTGGCCGTTTCGGCCCTGGTCTTCGTGCTGCTGGAGCAGGCGCCCACCACACTGCTGGTGCTGGCGGGTGCGCTCAACGGGCTGATCCTGCCGGTGGGCTTCGGCGTGCTGATGTTCGTGGCGGCCCGGCGCGGCGACCTGCTCGGCGGCTACCGCTACCCGCGCTGGCTGCTGGTGCTCGGGGCGGTCGCCTGGCTGGTGACCGTGTACCTGGGCGTCAACTCCCTGAGCGGCATCGCTGCCCTGTGGGAATGACCCCGTGGGAATCACGCTGTGGGAATCACGCTGTGGGGATGACCCCGTGGGATTGATGCTGTGGGAATGACGCCGGGGAATGAGGAGCGAGGGGGAGTGACGACGGTGGACCTCAACGCGGATCTGGCCGAAGGGTTCGGCCACTGGGAACTCGGCGACGACGAGGCGCTGCTGGGCGTGGTGACCAGCGCCAACGTGGCCTGCGGCTTCCACGCCGGGGACGCCACGGTGATCCGCTCGGCGGTGGAGCTGGCCGCCGAGCGCGGGGTGGCCGTCGGCGCGCAGGTCGGCTACCGGGACCTGGCCGGGTTCGGCCGCCGGTTCATCGACGTGCCGCGGCGCGAGCTGACCGACGACGTGATCTACCAGATCGGCGCGCTGGCCGGCTTCGCCCGCGTCGCGGGCACCGAGGTCCGCTACGTCAAACCGCACGGCGCGCTCTACAACGCCATCGTGCACCACGCCGAGCAGGCCGCCGCCGTCGTCGACGCGGTCCGCGCCTACGACCCGGCGATGGCGGTGCTGGGGCTGCCCGGGTCCCAGTGGCTCGACCAGGCCGAGAGAGCGGGGCTGCCGACCTACCGCGAGGCCTTCGCCGACCGCGCCTACACGCCCGAGGCGACGCTGGTGTCGCGGCGCGAAACCGGTGCTGTGCTGCACGATCCCGACGAGATCGCCGCGCGTTGCCTGGCGCTGGCCGCCGGCGAACCGATCCGCGCCGTCGACGGCAGCGAGATCCGGGTGCGGGCCGACTCGATCTGCGTGCACGGCGACAGCCCGGGCGCGGTCGCCATCGCCCGGGCCGTGCGCGACCGGCTCACCGACGCCGGGGTCGTGCTGCGACCCTTCGCGGCGGGCGCCTCCGCAGCGGGGAGCCCGTGATGCGGTTCCTGCCCTGCGCCGACTCCGGGCTGCTGATCGAGCTGGCCGACCTGCAGCAGGTGCACGCCCTCTACGCGGCGCTGTCCGAGGAACCGCCCGAGGGCGTCATCGACCTCGTCCCGGCGGCGAGAACGCTGCTGCTGCAACTGGATCCGCGCCGCGCCGACCTGCGCGCCATCGAGGAGGCGGTGCGCGCGGCCGAGCCCCGCCACGGGTTGCGCGGCGAGGGCGAGGAGCTGGAAGTGCCGGTGGTCTACGACGGGGCCGACCTCGCCGAGGTCGCGCGGCTGACCGGGCTCACCGAGCGCGAGGTCGTCGACCGGCACACCGGAGCCGACTGGAAGGTCGCCTTCGGCGGCTTCGCACCGGGTTTCGGCTACCTCACCGGCGGGCCCGAGGACCTGGTGGTGCCGCGGCGCACCGAGTCGCGCACCGCTGTGCCCGCCGGGGCCGTCGGCCTGGCGGGGGCGTTCAGCGGCATCTACCCGCGCGAATCGCCCGGCGGCTGGCAGCTCATCGGCCGCACCGACCTGCAGATCTGGAACATCGACCGCGACCCGCCGGCCCTGCTGCGACCGGGCGTGCGAGTGCGGTTCCGGGAGATCGGATGAGTGTGGAAGTGCTGGCCACCGGCCCGCTGGCCACCGTGCAAGACCTCGGCAGGCCGGGACTGGCCGGGATCGGCGTGGGCACCTCCGGTGCCGCCGACGCCGTTTCGCTGCGGCTGGCCAACCGGCTCGTCGGCAACGACGAGGGCGCTGCGGGAATCGAGATCACCTTCGGCGGACTCGCCCTGCGCGCCCACCGGGATCTGACGGTGGCGCTCACCGGGGCGCCCTGTCCGATCACAGTGGACGGTCGTGGTGCGGCGCCCAACTCGGTGCTGCGCGTGCCGCGCGGAACCGAGCTGCGGCTGGGCGTTCCGGCCGTCGGCCTGCGCAGCTACCTCGCCGTCCGCGGCGGTCTCGACGTCGACCCGGTGCTGGGGTCGCGGTCCACCGACGTGCTCTCGGGCCTCGGACCCGACCCGCTGAGCCCCGGCACCGCGCTGCCGGTCGGGGCGCCGCCGGAGCGGTTCCCGGTCGTGGACCTCGCGCCCGTCGCCGATCCACCGGAGCACGTCGTGCTGCGGGTGCGACCCGGTCCGCGCGACGACTGGTTCACCTCCGAGGCGCTGACGACGCTGGTCAGCGCGCCCTACGAGGTCACCTCCGAGAGCAACCGGGTCGGCATGCGGCTCGACGGACCGGTGCTGGAGCGCAGCCGCACCGAGGAGCTCCCCAGCGAGGGCATGGTCACCGGCGCGCTGCAGGTGCCGCCGCTGGGCACGCCGACCCTCTTCCTGGCCGACCACCCCGTGACCGGCGGCTACCCGGTGATCGGCGTGGTGGTGGCCGCCGACGTGGCCAAGGCCGCGCAGGCGCGCCCGGGCCAGCACGTCCACTTCCGATTCCTCTGAGCACGTCAGGAGCGCGCGATGTCGAAGGACTTCTCACCCGAGCAGGCCCGGGCGGCGTTCCGGGGCGGACTGCGGGTGCCGACCTCCGGTTTCAGCGCCGGGTGGACCCAGGCCAACCTGATCTCGCTGCCCCGCGAGCACGCCTACGACTTCCTGCTGTTCGCGCAGCGCAACCCGAAGTCGTGCCCGGTGCTGGACGTGACCGAGCCGGGGGAGACCGGCGCGTCGCTGTTCGCCGGTGACCTGCGCACCGACCTGCCCGCCTACACCGTCTACCGCGACGGGGAGCTGGTCGAGGAGCGTACCGAGGTCACCGACCTGTGGCGGGACGACCTGGTGAGCTTCCTGGTCGGGTGCAGCTTCACCTTCGAGGCCGCGCTCCTGGAGGCCGGCGTGCCGGTCCGCCACATCGAGGCCGGCAGCAACGTGCCGATGTACCGGACGTCGCGGCAGTGCCGCCCCGCCGGGGCGCTGTCGGGCCCGCTGGTGGTCTCGATGCGTCCGGTCCCGGCGGAGCTGGTCGCCACGGCCGTGCGCGTGACCTCCCGCTACCCGGCGGTGCACGGCGCCCCGGTGCACATCGGCTCCCCGGAGCAGCTGGGGATCGCCGACCTCGGCGCGCCCGACTTCGGCGATGCGGTGGAGGTCCGGCCCGGTGAGATCCCGGTGTTCTGGGCCTGCGGCGTCACCCCGCAGGCGGCGGTGATGCAGTCCAGGCCGTCGTTCGCGATCGGTCACGCCCCCGGCCACATGGCCATCACCGACGCGCGCGACAGTGACTACCAGGTGCCCTGACGGGGACCACCAGGCGCCCTGATGAGGCCTGGGCCACTTGCGATCCTGGTCATGATTGCGGAGCGCGTGCCGGACCCGCTGCTTACGGTGGCGACGTGACTTTTCGTGTTCCGCTTCAGGTCCGCAGCTACGAGCTCGACGCGCTCGGCCACGTCAACCACGCGGTGTACCACCAGTACGGCGAGGTGGCGCGGGTTGCCGGGTTCCAGGCGGCCGGGTGCGACTGGGACGGGCTGGTCGCGCAGAAGCTGTCGCCGGTGCTGCTGAGCACCACCGTGAACTTCCGGCGCGAGCTGCGCGCCAACGAGCACGTCGAGGCCTCCTGCGAGGCCAAGTTCGGCTCGGGCAAGTCGTTCCACCTCGACACGGTGATCACCAAGGCCGACGGCACCATCTCCGCCGACATCACCTGCGTGCTGGGCA
This sequence comes from Saccharopolyspora ipomoeae, assembly GCF_029952525.1. Classification (GTDB taxonomy): domain Bacteria; phylum Actinomycetota; class Actinomycetes; order Mycobacteriales; family Pseudonocardiaceae; genus Saccharopolyspora; species Saccharopolyspora ipomoeae. The sequence goes on along the minus strand of NZ_JASAOF010000001.1, from coordinate 130,918 downwards.
TCATGGACCTCGACGCCCGCAAGCTCGTCGCCGACCCGCTCGGCACCCTGCGAGCCGTCGGCTTCGACGCCGAGATCCTCGCTCCGGGAGCCTGAGCTCCCGGAGCGCCTGAGGCCCCTGGGCCTGAGACCACTGAAACCTGAGACCGCTGGGCCCGGGCGCGGTCAGCGCTCGTCGCGCTTGCTCCGGCCGGGGAGCTCGAAGTCCCGGATGCGGTGGGCGGCGACCGCGGCCTCGCGGTCCAGCCGCCGCCAGTCGTCGTACGGCTCGGCCTGCTCCCGCAGCGGCGCCAGGTTCCTCAGGATGATGCGCGTTCTCGTGTCGGTGCTCATCGCTCCGCTCCCGTCAACGAGGTGTCTCCCCACACGGGTGATCGCATCGCGATGATCGGGAATTAGCCGGAAGTAGGCCAGGTCACGGGAGTGATCACGGTCGCACCGAGGTGATCTCGACCGCGCCGCCCCGTCCCGGGATCATCGTGACGTTGCGGTGCACCGGGCGTTCCGCCGCCTGCGACACGGCTTTCAGGTCGGTGCGGCGGGCGATCTCGGCGGTGAGGATGCGCATCTCCTCCATCGCCAGCGTCGCGCCCAGGCACCGCCGGTCGCCGCCGCCGAACGGGATCCACGTGCTGGAGCCGGGTTTCACGCCGACGAACCGGTCCGGGTCGAAGGTGAACGGGTCGGCGTAGAGGTCGTCGCGGTGGTGCAGCGACAGCACCCCGATCAGCACGCGCGTGCCCGCAGGCACCACGGCGTCACCGAAGCGCCAGTCGGCCTTGACCCGCCTGCCCAGCATCGGGATCACCGGCCGCACCCGCATCGACTCGTGGATCGTGGCCTCCACGTAGTCCTCGTCGTCCTCGCCCCGCGCCGCTTCGCGCAGCCTGCCGTAGGGGCCCGGTGCGCGGACCAGGCGCTCGAAGGCCCAGCCGATGGAGTTCGCGGTCGTCTCGTGCCCGGCGAGCACCAGCGTGAGCAGCTCGTTGCGCAACTCGCCGTCGCTGAGCGGCTCGCCCTCGTCGTCGCGGGTGTCGAGCAGCAGCGACAGGATGTCGTGCCGCTCGCCCGGCACGTGCGCGGCGCGACGCTCGGCGATCACCGCCATGACCGCCCGGTCGAGGTGCGCCAGGCCCCACTTCTGCACGCCGACGGGCTCGGACCGGCGCATCGACAGCGCCTCGCTGACCCGGGCCAGCGGGCTGACCGACAGGCCCAGCAGCTGCCGCAGCCGCGTGCGCAGCAGCTGCTCGGCCTCGCCGGAGCTGTAGTCGATGCCGAACACGCCGGACATGATCACGTCGAGGGTGACCTTCTGGGCGGCGTCGGCCAGCCGGATCCGCGAACCGGCCCGCCAGGAGCCGATCTCCCGGTCGGTGGCCTCCTGGATCTGCTCGCGGTAGCGGGCGATGGCCTTGCCGTGGAACGGCGGCATGAGCAGCTTGCGCTTGCGCCGGTGCGGTTCCCCGGTCACCGTCAGCACCGAATCGCCGACGATCGGGCGCAGCATCGACTGGCCCGCCGTCGACGGCGCCAGCGCCGGTCCCGCGGTGAACAGCGACTTCACGTGATCCGGGTGCGCGGTGATGGCCAGCGGCCGCTTCTCCAGCATCGTGGTGACCCCGAAGATGTCGCCGTGCCGCCGGGCGCCCTCGAACAGCAGCCCGCCCTGGTCGTGGGCGAACCGCAGGGTCTGGCGCAGCCGTCCCGTCCCGAGCAGCGGTGGCGGCGTGCCCGGATCGTCGGTCGGACCGGCGGGCGAAGGCGCCCACTCGCGGGAAGCGGACGGCGTCGCGTCCTCCCACCAACGTCCCCGGTGCGGCGCTGCGGACGGGGCGATCGAGGTCGTCATGCCCGCAACGCTATCGGGCGGGTGACCGGGCGCACATCGTCCTGCGGGCCCGGTTTCGCCTCCTACCTGAGGAGGAGATCCACCCGCTGCTCGCGGCGTTCTAGGGTGACCGGGATGAGGAGTGCGATCCGCTACGTGCACGGCAGGGCGGCGGCGCTGCCGTTCGGCTACCCGCCGGCCGTCGTGCTGCCGGGGCACGCGTGCCTGGTGGTGGTCTCGGCCGTCGCGGTGGTGCAGCGGCTGGCCGCCGGGATCGTCGACTGGACGCTGGTCGGCGGTCTGCTCGCGATCGTGCCGGTGGTGCACCTGCTGGCGGGAAGGCCCATCCCGGACGGCGGGCGGCCCCTCGGGGTGGCCGTCTGCGCGATGCTGGGCACCTCGATCCTGCTGGTGCACCCGGTCGCGAACGACCTCGCGCCGCTGATCCTGGTGGTGATGCTCGCCGAGTGCGCCGCCGTCACCTCGGCGCGGGTGAGCCTGACGACCGCCGCGGTGGCCGCGCTGGTCCCCATCACCGCCGCCGCGCTCGGCCACCTCGGCTACGGGCTGGCGTTCTCGCTGGTGACCATCGCGCTCGGCTGGGCGACCGGTTACATCATCCGGACCCAGCTGCGGCTGTTCGAGCAGGAGCGCCGGTCGCAGGCCGAGCGGACCGCGCAAGCCGCCGACGACGAGCGCCGCCGCATCGCCCGCGAGGTGCACGACGTCGTCGCCCACTCGCTGAGCATCACGCTGCTGCACCTCACCGGCGCCCGCCGCGCGCTGCAGGAGGACCGCGACGTCGACGAGGCCGTCGACGCGCTCACCGACGCCGAGCGGCTCGGCCGCCAGGCCATCGCCGACATCCGCCGCACGGTGGGGCTGCTGGACTCCGAGCCGACGAAGGTCCGCCCGGAACCCGGGATCGATGACATCGACGAGCTCGTCTCCGACGTCGTGCGCGCTGGGGTCCCGGTGACCTGCGACGTCCGCGGCGATCCCGGAACGGTGTCGGCCGCAACGGGTCTCGCGCTCTACCGGATCGCCCGCGAGGCGCTGGCCAACGTCGTCAAGCACGCGCCCGGCGGCAGCACCGAGGTGCGCCTCGTCCTCGGTCCCGGCACCGCGCTCACGGTGTCCAACGACCTCGCGGGCGCGGTCCCCGAGGTCGTGACCGGCAACGGAATCGCCGGGATGCGCCAGCGCGCCGAGCTCCTGGGTGGGCACCTCTCGGCAGGTCCCGAGGACGGCCGGTGGGTGGTGCGCGCCGATTTCGCGCCCGACGCCCCGCCCGCTCCGGATGCCCGATGATCCCCGCGGAGGCCCGATGATCAAGGTGTTGCTCGTCGACGACCAGGAGCTGGTCCGCTCGGGACTGCGGCGGATCCTGCGCCGCAAGGACGGGTTCGCCGTCGTCGGCGAGTGCGCGGACGGGGCAGAGGTCGACGACGCCGTGGCCGCCGACCGTCCCGACGTCGTGGTCATGGACCTGCGCATGAAGCACGTCGACGGCATCGAGGCCACCCGCCGGTTGCAGGCGGCGGAGGACCCGCCGCCGGTGCTGGTGCTGACGACCTTCGACGACGACCAGCTGCTCTCCGGCGCGCTGCGCGCCGGGGCCAGCGGCTTCCTGCTCAAGGACTCGCCCGCCGAGGACGTCATCCGCGCCGTGCGCGCGCTGGCGGCGGGCGAGGCCTGCCTCGACCCGGCCGTCACCGGTCGCGTGCTCACCGCCTACCGGACCAGCGCGCCCGAACCCGAGGCCACCGCCGTCGAGGAGCTCACCTCCCGCGAGCACGACGTGCTGGTGCTCCTCGGCCGCGGCCTCTCGAACGCCGAGATCGCCGCGGAGCTCGGCATCTCCGAGGTGACCGTGAAGAGCCACGTCGGCCACATCTTCGTCAAGCTCGACGTGCGCGACCGGGCCGCGGCCATCGTCTACGCCTTCGACCACCGCATCGTCACGCCGAGGTAGCGCTGCGCGCGGGCGGCGAACAGCCCCAGCGCTCGGGCATCACCGGGAGCGGAACCAGGAGGCGACCCGGCCGCGGAACTCCTCGGGCGGGAGCGATCCCGCGCGCTCGGGGAGCGCGGCGAGCACCGGGAGGCCGGTGACGCGGGGGAGCTCGGTGGTGTTGCACCCTTCGGCCAGGTCGGGGTGTTCGGGCACCGACCCGAGCACGAGCCCCGCCGGTTCCAGACCGCGCCCGCGCAGGGCCTCGACGGTCAGCTCCGTGTGGTTGAGCGTTCCCAGGCCGACCCGGGTGACGACGTGCAGGCGCACCTCGTGATCGAGGGCGAGTTCGGCGGCCAGGTCGGGCAGCGTGCCCCCGGTGGTGTCCAGGCGGACCAGGGCTCCGCCCGCCCCTTCCACGATCACCACCTGGTGGCGGCGGGCGAGCGCGCGGACGTGCGCGGCGTGCTCGCCGATCGCCGGGACCGCGGTGCCGCGCAGCCGGGCGGCGGTGTCCGGGGCGAGCGGGTCGGGCAGGTGCGCGAGCTGGGCGACCCGGCATCCGGCCAGGCGGCGGACGACCTCGACGTCGGGTTCGTCGGTGCCGGTCTGGGTCGGCTTGACCACCACCACGTCCGGTCCGAAGTGGACGGCGAGCGCGGCGGTGGCCACGGTCTTGCCGACGCCGGTGTCGGTCCCGGTGACGAAGACGATCATGCTGCCCTCCGATGCCGCTCGACGACTCCCGCGAGCACCTCGACCGCGCGGTCCCACGCGTCCTCGGCGATACCGGCCTGGGTGGTGATCCGCAGCCGGGAGACCCCGTCGGGCACCGACGGCGGCCGGAAGCACCCCACCCGCACACCGGCCTGGCGCGCGGCGTCCTGCGCCGCCAGCGCCCGCTGCGGCGAGGACATCGGCACCGACAGCACCGCGCCCGCGGACCGGGTGACGCCGAGCCGCTCGGCGAGCCGCGCGGCCCGGTGGTGGATCCGCTCCGGCAGGTCCGGGCGGTCCCGCAGCAGGCGCAGCGCCGCCAGCGCTCCGGCGGTGGGCGCCGGCGCCAGCGCGGTGTCGAAGATGAACGGCCGAGCCCGGTTGACCAGGTGCTCCACCAGCTCCGGCGACCCCAGCACCGCCCCGCCCATCGCGCCCAGCGACTTCGACAGCGTCGCCGTCATGACCACCTGCGGCGCCTCGCCCAGACCGGCCACCAGGCCCCGGCCCCCGTCGCCGACGACACCGAGCCCGTGCGCCTCGTCGACCAGCAGCAGCGCGCCGCGCTCGGCGCAGAGCGCGGCCAGCTCCGGCAGCGGTGCGGCGTCGCCGAGAACCGAGTACACCGACTCGGTCAGCACCATCGCCCGTCGCCCGTCGGCCTTCTCCAGCGCCGCCCGCACCGCGTCGACGTCGTTGTGCGGCACCACATCGACCGCAGCGCGCGACAACCGGGCCGCGTCGATCAGCGAGGCGTGCACGTGCGCGTCCGAGACGATCAGCGCGTCGCGGTCGGCGAGCGCCGTGACCGCCGAGAGGTTGGCGTGGTAGCCGGTGGAGCACACCAGCGCGGCGGGTCGCCCGGTGAAGTCGGCGAGCTCGGCCTCCAGCTCGCCGTGCAGCGTCGTCGTGCCCGTGACCAGCCGCGACGCGCCCGATCCCGCGCCCCAGGACCGGGCCGCCCCGGCCGCGGCCGCGCGCACCTCGGGGTGCGCGCTCAGGCCCAGGTAATCGTTGCCGGCCAGGTCCAGGACGTCCTCGCCGAGCGCGCGCGGGCGCAGCGCGCGGCGCAGGCCCGCGCGCTCGCGCTCCTCCCGCTGCTCGGCCAGCCACCGCTGCCAGCTCATCCCGCCTCCGCCGCGGCGGCGATGCCCGCGCACAGCGTCGCCACGTCCTCGTCGCTGCACACGTACGGCGGCATCGTGTAGATCAGGTCGCGGAACGGGCGCAGCCACGCGCCCTCGGCCAGCGCCGCCTCGGTCGCCTGGGCGACGTCCACCGGGTGGTCGAGGCGGACGACGCCGACCGCGCCGAGGACCCGCACCTCGGCGGCGTCGACGTCGTGCAGCGCCTGCAGTCCGGTGTTGATCCGCCGCACGTCCTGCTCCCACCCGCCGGTGGCCAGCAGGTCCAGGCTCGCCGAGGCCACCGCGCAGGCCAGCGGGTTGCCCATGAACGTCGGACCGTGCATGAGCACGCCGGAGTCGCTGCCGGAGATCCCGCGCGCCACCTCGCCGGTGCACAGCGTCGCCGCCATCGTCAGGTAGCCGCCGGTGAGCGCCTTGCCCAGGCACAGCACGTCCGGGCTCACCCCGCCGGCCTCCGCGGCGAAGAGCGTGCCGGTGCGGCCGAACCCGGTGGCGATCTCGTCGAAGATCAGCACCAGCCCGTGCTCGTCGGCGATCTCGCGGAACACCCGCAGGCACTCGGCGGGGTAGGGGCGCATCCCGCCCGCGCCCTGCAGCAGCGGTTCCACGACGAGCCCGGCCAGCCGGTGGGCGTGCTCGGCTGCCAGCGCCCGGAAGCCCTCGGCCCACGCGGTCACGTCCTCGCCGACCGCCGGTGGCCGCTCGCCGAAGACCTGCTCGGGCAGCAGCGCCGACCACATCGAGTGCATGCCGCCGTCGGGGTCGCACACGCTCATGCAGTCGAAGGTGTCGCCGTGGTAGCCGCCGCGGACGGTGAGGAACCGGGTGCGCTCGGGGCGTCCGCGACCGCGCTGGTGCTGCAGCGCCATCTTCATCGCGACCTCGACGCTCACCGAACCGGAGTCGGCCAGGAACACCCGGTCGAGCCCGTCGGGGGTGATCTCGACCAGGCGCCGCGCCAGCTCGACCGCCGGTTCGTGGGTGAGACCGCCGAACATCACGTGCGAGAACCGCTCGGCCTGGCACCGCAGCGCCTCGTCGAGCGCGGGGTGCCGGTAGCCGTGGATCGCCGACCACCACGAGGCCATCCCGTCGACGACCTCACCGACGCCGTCGATCTCGATCCGGCTGCCCGACGCGCCGGTGACGAGCCGGGTCGGGGCGGGGTCGAGCATCGAGGTGTAGGGGTGCCACAGGTGCTCGCGGTCGTAGGCCAGCAGCGCGGGGGCCTCCATCAGGCGTTGGGCAGGACGTCGGTGCCCGCGCCGCGACGGCGGATCGCCGGATCGACCGGCCGCTGCGCGATCTCCTCCTCCGAGCCCAGCACCACGAAACCGCTGTCGCGGATCATGGCCAGGTCGGCCTCGGCCTCCTGGCCCTCGGAGGTGAGGTAGTCGCCGAGGAACAGCGAGTTGGCGACCTGCAGCGCCACCGGCTGCAGCGAGCGCAGGTGCATCTCGCGACCCCCTGCGATGCGGACCTCCCGGTCCGGGCAGACGAACCGGGCCATCGCCAGGATCTTCACGCAGCGGGCGGGGGAGAGCTCCCAGGTGTTCTCGAACGGGGTGCCGTCGAAGGGCATCAGGAAGTTCACCGGGATCGAGTCCGACTCCAGCTCGCGCAGCGCGAACAGCGCCTCGACCAGCTGCTCGTCGGTCTCGCCGAGTCCCGCGATGAGCCCCGAGCAGGGCGACAGGCCCGCGGTCCTGGCCTTGCCCACGGTGTCGACGCGGTCGGCGTAGGTGTGGGTCTGGACGATCGAGTCGTGGTGGCTCTCGGCCGTGTTGATGTTGTGGTTGTAGGCGTCCACCCCGGCGTCCTTGAGCCGCTCGGCCTGGCCGTCGGAGAGCAGTCCGAGGCACGCGCACACCTCGACGTCGGGGTGCTCGGACTTGAGCGCGCCGACCATCTCGGTGACCTTGTCGATGTCGCGGTGGGACGGTCCGCGCCCGGAGGAGACCAGGCACACCCGGCTCGCGCCGCCCTTGAGCCCGGCGCCGGCCTGCTGCAGCGTCTCGTCCTTCGACAGCCACGAGTACTTCAGGATCGGCGCGTTGGAGCCCAGCGCCTGGGAGCAGTAGTTGCAGTTCTCCGGGCACAACCCGGACTTCAGGTTCACCAGGTAGTTGACCTTCACGGTGTTGCCGAAGTGCGCCCTGCGCAGCCTGCTCGCCGCCGCCACGACGGACATCAGCTCGGAGTCGTCGGCGCGCAGCACGGTCAGCGCGTCCTCGGTCGAGACCGGTCGTCCGGCCAGGACCGCGTCGGCGAGCTGATCGAAGGTGAAGCTCATGGGTGTCTCCCGAAGTCGACCTGAACAGTGTTCACCTGAACGGCGTTCAGGCTAGACTGGGGGCGTCGATCGGTCAACGGGAGGTCTCCGAGTGCGCTACCACCGCAGCGACGTCGTGGAACGAGCCGTCGCGGTGCTCGACGAGTACGGGCTGGAATCGCTGACCATGCGCCGGCTCGCCTCCGAGCTCGGCGTCCAGCCCAGCGCGCTCTACCACCACGTCCCCAACAAGCAATCGCTGCTCGCGGCCGTGGCCGACGAGATCCTGCAGCGGGGCAGCAGGCCGCGCAGCGCCGAGCGCTGGGACCGGCGGGTGATCGAGATCTGCGCCGAGCTGCGCGACGCGATGCTCGCCTACCGGGACGGAGCCGAGGTCGTCGTCACCGCCCACACCTTCGGGCTCGGCGCTCGGGAACCGGCCGCCGCGCTGCGCTCCGCGCTCGCCGACGGCGGCCTGCCGGGCGAGCTGGTCGACATCGGCACCCGCGCGATCCTGCACCTGGTCTTCGGCCACACCGTCGAGGAGCAGACCGCGATGCAGGCCGCCAGCGCCGGCGCGATCGACCGGAACCCGGGCGGTGCGGCGGATTTCGAGCAGGGGCTGCAGCTGCTCCTCGACGGGTTGCGAGCCCGGGTGTCGGCCACCTGAGAGCCGGAGTGGTTACCGTGGCGGGATGGAGCTGTTCACCACGGCTTGGACGTCGCTGCGGGCGGTCGTCGCCGACCTCGCCGACGACGACCTGCTGCGGGCGTCCGGGTGCCGCGGCTGGCTGGTGCGAGATCTGGTGTGCCACCTGATCATCGACGCGCAGGACGTCCTGATCGCGCTGGCCACCCCGGCGGACTCCGAGCCGACCCGCAACGCCGTCACCTACTGGGATCTCGCGCCCGCCCAGCCCGGCGGTGATGACCCGGCCGACGCGCTGACGGTCCGGCTCGCCGCCGCCTACCACGAACCGCGGCTGCTGAAGTTCCACCTCGACGACGTCGGCTCGGCCGCGGGCCGGGCCGCGCGGCTCGCCGACCCGCGGGGTCGCATCAGCACCAAGGGCGAGGTCCTCATCGTCGCCGACTACCTCGACGCCTACGTGCTGGAGTGGACGCTGCACCACCTCGACCTGGTCGCGCACCTGCCGCACGTCCCGGGCCCGCCCGCCGAGACCCTCGCCGCGTCCCGGGACATGCTCGACCGGATCGCCGGAACCCCGTTCCCCGCGGAGTTCTCGGACGCCGACGCCCTGCTGGTGGGCACCGGCAGGCGCGCACCGTCCGAGTCCGAACTGGACGGACTGCCGGGCGGTGTGCCCCTCGTGCTCGGGTGATCAGTCGCGCCGCGGCGTTCGGTGCAGCAGGTGGAAGCGCGACCACTGCGCCTCGGCGGCCTCGATGGAGCGGCGGGTGCGGTCCGGGTCCACCGTGGACAGCTGCGCCGCGATCGCCTGCGCCACCGCCAAACCCGGTGCCAGCGAGGGGAAGAACGCCACGCCCTCAGCCGGGATCAGCACCACCTGCTCGGCCGCCGCAGCCAGGGCGGGGCTGGCCGCGTCGGTGAGCGCGAAGACCCGCGCGCCCCGGTCGTGCGCCTCCTCGGCCGCGGTCACCGTGCTCTGGTAGAGCCGCCAGAAGCTGATCGCGATCACCACGTCGCCCGGTTCGATCCGCGACACCGCGTTGGCCAGCTCGGCGTCGTCGTGCACGACGGTCGCGGCGTAGCCCGCCAGCTGGACGTTGTGCCCGAGCGCCGTCCCGACCGAGACGTAGCTGCCGTTGGCCACGATCAGGGTGCGCCGCGCCTGCGCGATCGCCTCGGCGACGGTGCGCAGCAGCTGCTCGTCGAGGCGGCGGTTGAGCACCGCCAGCGATTCCAGGTCCCGGCGCAGCGACGCTCCGCCGAGCTCGCCCTCGGTCCGCTGCGCGGCGGCCACGTCCGGTGCGCTCAGCGAGGACAGGTAGCGGGCCCGCAACTCCTGCTGCAGGTCGGACCAGCCGGTGAAGCCCAGCGCCTGCGCGGTCCGGCTGACCGTGGCGACGTTGACACCGGCCAGCTCGGCGGCCTCGGCGGCGGAGCTGTACGAGACCCGTCGCGGCTGGGTGAGCAGCACCTGCAGCACGGACGAGCCCTTGCTGCGCAACCCGCGCTCGGGCACGCGCCCGCGCAGCCACGCCTCGAACCCGTCGGGCTCGCCGTCGGTCACTGGGGCTCCTCTCGTCGCGCACAGCTTAACGAGCTCACAACGCAACAGGTATTGCAGTTTGCAATAACTGCACTATATGTTGCTGTCCACTTTCGCTCGGTGCTGCGACACATTGGAGGCACCCCGTGTCCCTGCTGGCCCGACTCGACCGGCTCCCGCTGAGCCGGCCGCACTACCTGCTGCTGTTGCTCGGCGGCCTCGGCTACACCTTCGACGGGATGGACTCGGCCGTCGTGGCCTTCCTGCTGCCGAGCGTCCAGGACGAATGGGGGCTGACCAACGCGCAGCTCGGCCTGATCGGCTCCGCGACGCCCTTCGGCTTCCTGTTCGGCGCCACCTGCGCCGGACTGCTCGGCGACCGCATCGGTCGCAAGAAGGTCATGATGTGGGCCCTGGCGGTCTACGCCCTGTTCTCAGTGGTCGGGGCGCTCTCGCCGAACTACGAGATCTTCCTCGGCGCCCGCGTGCTCGCCGGGTTCGGCGCCGGGGCCGAGAGCGCGATCATCGCGCCCTTCCTGTCCGAGTTCGTGCCCGCCGCCCGACGCGGCTGGTTCGTCGGTGCCCTGGCCGGGTTCTTCTCCTTCGGCTTCGTGGCCGCCGCGCTGCTCGGCCGCTTCGTCGTGCAACCGGTGCCCGAGGGCTGGCGCTGGGCTCAGGTGATCACCGCGCTGCCGATCGTGCTGCTGCTGTGGTGGCGCCGCTCGCTGCCCGAATCACCCCGCTACCTGCTGGCCAACGGACGCGCGGCCGAAGCCGAGGAGATCGTGGTCGGCCTGGAGGCGAAGGTCCGGGCCGCCACCCGCGCCGAGCTGCCGCCGATCCCGGAGGCGGTAGTCGAGAAGCCGGCCGAGACCCGCAAGATCGGGCTGCTGTCCGCGCTGAAGTACCTGTGGAGCGGCTCGATGGCGCGGCGCACCGCGATCACCTGGCTGATCTGGTTCGTGATCACCTTCTCCTACTACGGGTTCTTCACCTGGATCCCGACGTTGCTGGTGCAGCAGGGCATCACGGTCACCAAGAGCTTCGAGTTCTCGATCATCATCTACTTGGCGCAGGTGCCCGGGTACTTCTCGGCGGCGTGGCTCGGCGAGTACCTGGACCGCAAGAACACCATCGCGCTCTACCTCGCCGGAGCCGCCGCCAGCGCGTTCTGGATGAGCCAGATGACCGATCCGGTGCTGATCACGACCTCGGCGGCGGTGCTGTCGTTCTTCCTCAACGGCACCTACGCGGCCGTCTACTCCTACACCCCGGAGGTCTTCCCGACCTGGATCCGGGCCTCGGGAACGGGGCTGTCCAGCGCGTTCGGGCGGGTCGGCAGCATCATCGCGCCCTCGGTGATCGGCCTGTCCGCCGCCTCGCTGGGCTTCGCGGGCGTGTTCGGCCTGACCACCGCCGTGCTCGCGGTCGGCGTGGTGTGCACCCTGCTGTTCGGGCTCTCCACCGCGGGCCGGTCGCTGGAAGACCTCACCGAGACCGGCGGAGCGGAGGCGGTGACCCGATGAGGCTGTCCGAAGTGGAAGAACGCGTCCGGCGGGACGTCGGGGTCCGGTTGTTCACGGTGCTGGCCTGGCTGCCCGGTCGCCGCGTGCTGCACCGCGCGCACAGCAGCCACCCCGAGCAGTACCCGGTCGGTGGCGAGAAGAGCGTCGAGGTCGCCGCCGACTGGCTGGAGCGCTGCATCGTCGCGCGAGAGCCCTACTTCGGCCCGGACGAGGCCTCGGTGCGGGAGGTCTTCGCCGACCACCGGCTCATCGCCGAACTCGGCTGCGGCTCGGTGATCAACGCCCCGGTGGTGGGGCCGTCCGGCGCGCTCGGCGTGCTCAACCTGCTCGACGCGCCCGGCGCCTACCAGCGGTCCCAGGTGCCGCGCGTGGAGGAGCTCGCTTCGCTGGCCGTGCCCGTGCTGAGCGAACTCGTGCAGCGCATCGACGAACCCGAGGAGGAATCGACCCCGTGACCATCCTGCTGCTGCGCTCCGGCGCGCTGCTCGACGTCGAGACCGGTGAGTACGCCGAAGGCGACGTGCTGTGCGCCGACGGCCGCATCGTCGAGACGGGCCCCGGTCTCCAGGCGCCGGACGGCGCGCGCGTCGTCGAGCTCGGCGGGGCCACCGTGCTGCCCGGCCTGATCGACGCCCACGTGCACGTCACCGCCGCCACCGCCGACCTCGGGGCGCTCACCACCTGGTCGCCGTCCTACGCGACGGCGCACTCCGCGCGGATCATGAGCGGGATGCTCGACCGCGGGTTCACCACGGTGCGCGACGCCTCCGGTGCCGACTTCGGGCTCGCCGACGCCCAGGCCGAAGGGCTCCTCCGCGGGCCGCGACTCGCCTTCTGCGGCAAGGCGTTGAGCCAGACCGGGGGGCACGGCGACAGCCGCCCGCGCGGCACCCGCCTGCACGACGGGCACCAGTGCTGCGCCGGGCTCGGACGCATCGCCGACGGCGTCGACGCGGTGCGCGCCGCCGCCCGCGACGAGCTCCGCAAGGGCGCCCACCACATCAAGGTGATGGCCGGGGGAGGGGTGGCCTCGCCGACCGACCGGATCGACTCCACCCAGTACTCGATGGACGAACTGCAGGCCATCGTGCAGGAAGCCGAGGCCGCCAACCGCTACGTGGCCGCGCACGCCTACACGGCCCGCTCGGTCAGCCGGTCGCTGCGCGCCGGCATCCGCTCCATCGAGCACGGCAACCTCATCGACGAGTCCAACGTGGCCGAGTTCGTCGAGCACGACGCGTTCCTGGTGCCGACGCTGGTGACCTACTGGGCGCTCAAGTCCGAGGGACGCGAGTACGGGCTGCCCGAGGACAGCTGGCGCAAGGTCGACGAGGTGCTCGGGGCCGGGCTCGCCGCGCTGGAGACGGCCCACCGGGGCGGCGTGAAGATCGTCTACGGCACCGACCTGCTCGGCGGGATGCACCGACACCAGAACGAGGAGTTCCGGATCCGCAGCGAGGTCCAGGAACCGCTGGAGGTGATCCGCTCGGCGACCAGCACCGCCGCCGAACTGCTCGGCATGAGCGGCGAGATCGGCACCCTCCGGGAGGGAGCGCGCGCCGACCTCGTGGTCTGCGACGGCGACCCGCTCGGCGACATCTCCGCGCTGGCCGACCCGAAGCGCATCCGCCACGTCGTCCAGGACGGCGACCTGGTCTGAGGTCGCGAACGGGGTGCGTCGCCGTCGAGCGACGCACCCCGTTGCGCTGCGCTCACCCGAAGTTGGGCAGCACCAGCAGGATCCAGAGCACCAGCGGCGCCGCCGCCACGATGACCCCGCCGTAGACGAGCAGTTGCCGGAAGAAGGCGTCCTTGTCGACGTCCTTGGCGTTGGCCAGCACGATCGCGCCGTTGGTGGAGAAGGGGCTCACGTCGACCACGGTGGCCGCCACCGCGAACGCCGTGATCATGCCGATCGGCCCGACGCTGCCGGTCTGCAGGAACGGCACCGCCAGCGGGATGAGGGCGCCCATGATGCCCACCGAGGAGGCGAACGCCGACACGATCGCGCCGATGTAGCACAGCAGCAGCGCCGCCAGCAGCGGAACGCCGATGCCTGCCACGGAATGACCGACGTAGTCGATCGTGCCCATCTTCTCCAGCACGCCGACGTAGGTGAGCACACCGCAGATCAGCAGCACGGTCGGCCAGGCGACCTCGCTCGGCGCGGCCTTGCCCATCTTCGGCGAGAGCACGCTGAGCACCACCGCGATGCTCATCGCCATCAGACCGACGTCGAGGCCGAAGCCGAGCGTGGTGACCACCAGGACGCCCAGACCGGTCAGCGTCAGCAGCCGGTCCCGGTTGAGCTTGAGCTGCTCGACCCGGTCGTCGTCGGAGAGGTCCGCGCCGGTGCCGCCCGACCCGGTCGCGATGAGCTGCCGGGCTTCGGTGGCGCGGCGCAGCCGCAACCCGCCGAAGACCACGAACACCACGCCCGCGATCACCGCGTTGGCGGCGAAGCTGCCCAGGAACAGCACGACCGGACTGCCCGGAAGGCCGCTGTTGGCCACGACCTCGTTGACGATGCTGCCGTAGATGCTGATCGGGGAGAACCCGCCGGCCTGCGTGCCGTGCACGACCATCGCGCCCATCAGCAGCGGGTTGATCTTGTAGCGGGCGGCGAGGTTCAGCGCGATCGGCGCCACGATCGCCACCGCGGCCGGGCTGACCGCGCCGATCGCGGTGAGCACGGCGCCGATGCCGAACATCACCCACGGGATCAGGGCGATCCGGCCTCCGACCAGGCGGACCGCGCGTTGCACGACCCAGTCGGTCGTGCCGTTGGCCCGGGCTATCGCGAACAGGAACGTCACGCCCACCAGGACCACGAACAGGTCCCCGGGGAAGCCGTCGAAGATGTCGTCTTCGGACAGCCCGCCGAACACCGTGGCGACCAGGAACGCGGCTGCGAAGCACAGCACGCCCATGTTCACCGACAGCGTGGTGGCGATGACGAACGCGGCGACCAGCACCAGGATCGAGATGACTTCGGGCGGCACCTTTGCCTCCTTGCCTGCGCGGGCCCGCGCGCCACGAGGGGGTGTGGCGCGCGGCACAGTGGCTCACTGGCTCAGCCACTTTCCGTGAATCGCGCGGCGAAGTCAATACCGAACTGGTCGACTGGCTCAGCCAGTTCCGGCTCACCGGCCGCGAGGCCGGGGCGCTCGGCGGATCAGCGCCAGCCGAGTTCCGGGGCCACGTGGCGGAGGATGCTGTCGATGACGTGGGCGTTGTAGTCCACGCCCAGCTGGTTGGGGACGGTGAGCAGCAGGGTGTCGGCCGCGGCGATCGCCTCGTCCTCGGCCAGCTGCTTGACCAGGACGTCCGGCTCGGCCGCGTAGGACCGGCCGAAGACGGCCCGGGTGTGGGCGTCGATGTTGCCGATCTTGTCCTCGGTGTTGCCCTCGTCCCCGAAGTACATGTCGTCGAGGTCGTTGACGATGGCGAAGATGCTGCGGCTGACCGACACGCGCGGCTCGCGCGCGTGCCCCTCGGCCCGCCAGGCCTCCCGGTATGCCTCGATCTGCTTGCGCTGCTGGACGTGCAGCGGCTCACCGCTCTCGTCGTCCTTGAGGGTCGAGCTCTGCAGGTTCATCCCGAGCTCGGCCGCCCACCGCGCCGTGGCGTTGGAACCAGACCCCCACCAGATGCGGTCGCGCAGGCCCGGCGAGTGCGGCTCGACGCGCAGCAGACCGGGCGGGTTCGGGAACATCGGCCGCGGGTTGGGCTGGGCGAACCCGCCTCCCTTGAGGACCTCCATGAGCACCTCGGTGTGGGTGCGCGCCATGTCGGCGTCGGACTGGCCCTCCGGGGGCTGGTAGCCGAAGTAGCGCCAGCCGTCGACGACCTGCTCCGGCGATCCCCGGCTGATCCCCAGCTGCAGCCTGCCGTCGGAGATGAGGTCCGCCGACCCCGCGTCCTCGGCCATGTAGAGCGGGTTCTCGTAGCGCATGTCGATCACGCCGGTGCCGATCTCGATCCGGCTGGTCCGCGCCCCGATCGCCGCCAGCAGCGGGAACGGCGAGCCGTACTGCCGCGCGAAGTGGTGCACGCGGAAGTAGGCGCCGTCGGCGCCGAGCTCTTCGGCGGCCACCGACAGGTCGATGGCCTGGTGCAGGGCGTCGGAGGCCGTCCGCGTCTGCGAGTGCGGCGAGTCCGACCAGTGCCCGAAGGACAGGAACCCGATCTTTTTCACAGTGGGTTCAACGCCGGCCGCTGGGATTTGTTTCCCGGGTGTGAGCCGGACCGCGCTGGGTGAAGGGCCGCATCAGCAGCTTGTGCGCGGGCGTCTCCACCGCACGGGTGAGCACCCAGCCCAGCAGGGTGCCGGTGGCCAGCATCGCCACCGTCTGCGTGACGGTGTCCACGCCCACGTCCTGCAGCTTGCGCAGCACGATGTAGCCGATCGCCTGGTGCATCAGGAACGTGCCGTACGAGATGCCGGCGAACCAGCTCACCGCGCGGCGCGCCAGCGGCGGCATCGGCATGTCCGGGGAGCGCGCGACCAGCGCGATCAGGCACATGCCGATGGCGACGGCGACCGAGGACCCGGTGTCGGCGAGCAGCCCCTCGGGGGTGCGCGTGTAGTTGTGCACCTCCTGGGCCACCATGCACAGCCCCAGCAGGGTCGCGAAGTGCGGTGTGCTCAGGCGCTTGACCGACCACATCCAGATCGCCACACCGGCGACGAAGAGGTGCCAGCGGTGCATGCCGATGCCGTCGACCACCACTCGGTAGCTCTCGACCGGGTCGTTGATGCGGATCGGCCACTGCAGCAGCGGCAGGACCACCGCGACCCACATGATGATCAGCATTCGCCTGCCGTGGCCCCAGCTGCTCTTGTAGAGCAGCGCTGCGGCGGTGAAGCCCATCAGCTGCAGCGGAACCGTCCAGTGCGAGCCGTCGATGAACGGGTAGTACTGCGGTTTCCAGTGCCACAGCATCAGCAGGTTCGCCCGCAGGTCCTCGGGCAGCGGGAAGAACCAGCCCTCGATCGGGAACGCCCGCAGGACGAAGTAGCTGATCACCACCGCCGCCAGGAACGAGGGCAGCAGCCGGGCGATCCGGCCCCACCAGTAGCGCAGCATCGTGCCGCGGCCGATCGTCACGCAGGCGAAGTAGGCGGAGACGACCAGCAGCATGCTGGCGCCGACCTGGTAGGGGAACTCGAAGGCGCGCGGTTCCAGCTCGGGGTGGAGGAAGACGCTCAGGCTGGTGGAGTGGTACAGCATCACCAGCATCACGCAGCCGGCCCGAACCAGATCCCAGCTGATCTTCCGGCTGCTCTTGGACCCGCCGGATCCGGCTGTTGTCACGCTTGTTGCTCTTCCTCTGCCGCAGTTACCGGGCCCAGCCTCACCCACGCAGGCGGATTTCTCCATCGGGGTTGACACCCATTCCGCGCGCCCAACCACCCGTATGGGTGTTCGAACTGCGCCCGGTGGTCGAATGAGGGGATTCGGGAGGTGCGGACGTGTCCTTGTTCTGGCGGGTGTTCCTGCTCAACGCCGCAGTGTTCACCGCTGCGACCGCGCTGCTGGTGCTCAGCCCGGCCACGGTGTCCACGCCCGTGCTGCCCGCCGAGGGCCTGATCCTGGTCGCCGGGCTGGCCGCGATGCTCGTGGCCAACGCGCTGCTCCTGCGCATCGGGTTCCTGCCGCTGCGGCGGCTGACCCGCGCGATGACCACCATCGACCTGCTGCGGCCGGGTTCGCGCCCGCCGGTGTCCGGGCACGGCGGGATCGCGGACCTGATCAAGGCGTTCAACGCGATGCTCGACCGGCTGGAGATCGAGCGCGCCACCAGCAACGCCCGGGCCCTGTCGGCGCAGGAGGCCGAACGGCGGCGCATCGCCCGCGAGCTCCACGACGAGGTCGGGCAGAGCCTGACCGCGGTGCTGCTGGAGATGCGGAGGGTGTCCGACGACGCGCCGGAGGCCGTGGCCACCGCTCTGCACCAGGTGCAGGAGACCACCCGCGACAGCCTCGACGAGATCCGCCGCATCGCCCGGCGGCTGCGCCCCGGGGTGCTGGAGGAGCTGGGCCTGGCCAGCGCGCTCAAGTCGCTGGCCGGCGAGGTCGGCGGCGGTGTGGCGCGCTGCCGGATCGACGGCGAGCTGCCCGAGCTCGGCGAGGAGGTCGAGCTCGTCATCTACCGGGTGGCGCAGGAGAGCATCACCAACGCCGTCCGGCACGCCGCGGCCACCCGCATCGACCTGAGCGTCCGCGTCGGTCAGTCCGTCGTGCGGCTGCGGGTGCGCGACGACGGGGTGGGCATCGGTGACGCCCCGGAGGGCGCGGGCATCCGCGGAATGCGGGAGCGCGCGCTGCTCGCCGGTGCGGTGCTCGCGGTCGAGCCCGGTCCGGAGGGCGGAACGGAAGTGCGGCTCGACGTGCCGATCCAGGACGGGGGCGGGCGATGACCGACCCCACGCGGATCCTGCTCGCCGACGACCACGTGCTGGTCCGGCGCGGGGTCCGGCTCATCCTCGACAACGAACCCGACCTCACCGTCGTCGCCGAGGCCGGCGACGGGGCCGAGGCGGTCGAGCTCGCCCGGACCCGGCACCCGGACCTGGCGATCCTCGACATCGCGATGCCGCGGCTGACCGGGCTGCAGGCGGCGCGCCAGCTGATCCGGCTGCAACCGGACCTGCGGGTGCTGATCCTGACGATGTACGACAACGAGCAGTACCTGTTCGAGGCGCTCAAGTCCGGCGCCTCCGGGTACG
The DNA here is from genome assembly GCF_029952525.1 of Saccharopolyspora ipomoeae. Lineage (GTDB taxonomy): Bacteria > Actinomycetota > Actinomycetes > Mycobacteriales > Pseudonocardiaceae > Saccharopolyspora > Saccharopolyspora ipomoeae. The sequence goes on along the minus strand of NZ_JASAOF010000001.1, from coordinate 112,543 downwards.
TGCTGAAGTCCGTCGCCGACCGCGACCTGGTGGAGGCCTGCCGCGCGGCGATGCGCGGCGAGCCGTTCCTGTACCCGGGCGCCGTGACCGCGCTGATCCGCAACTACCTCGACCGCGCGGGGCAGGGCGAGGCGGTCCCGGACCGGGCCATCACCGATCGGGAGGAGGAGATCCTGAAGCTGGTCGCCGAAGGGCACTCCTCGAAGGAGATCGCCGATCTGCTCGTCATCAGCATCAAGACCGTCGAGCGCCACCGCTCCAACCTCATGGCGAAGCTGGGCATGAAGGACCGGTTGGAGCTCACCCGCTACGCGATCCGGGCCGGACTCATCGAACCCTGAGGACGCGCCTCCCGGCGTCCGGTCGGCGCGCGTCGGACCGAATTGGTCAACGTCGCTCCCTCGTCCGGGTCAAACCGCGCCGAAGTGCCACGGCGCGGACGGCGGTTCCGTGATCATGCGATATCACCGAGCATGAAATCTCGCCTCCCCGAAGGAGTTCGGACATCGTGACGACGCGACCGAAGATCCTGGCCGTCTACTTCCTGATGGCCTGCCGGTTCGGCGCAGCGGCGGGCAGGTCCGCCGTGCGTCTCCCCAGCGGAAGCAAGGTGACGCGGTCCGCGGGGTGAAAGAGCGTCACTCATCGCGTGTTCGGCTCATCTGACGCGGCTTTCGCGTAGCGCTCGGCGAGTTGCGCGCAGGCGGTCCTGAGCTCCGCGGGGCCGATCACCTCCACTTCCGCGTCGTACTTGCCGAGCTCGGCGGCCAGCGAACGCCAGGACCACGAGCCCAGGGTGAGTCGACACCGGTTCTGCGCCAGCTCCTCGACGACGCCGTCGTAGGTGTAGCGCGACACCGTGGCCGCAGGCAGGTCGAGGACGACAGTTCCTTGGCACGGCCAGGTTTCGGCGCCCTGGAATCGACCGCGGACGAACGCCGTCACGTCCCCGCCCGGGAGTGATCGCGGACCGAAGCGCGGTCCGGTCGGGGTGCGCGGCGTGATGCGATCGGCGCGGAAGATCCGCCAGTCGTCGCGGTCGAGGTCCCAGGCGACCAGGTACCAGCGCCCGCCCCAGGTGATCAGGTGGTGCGGGTGCGTCCGGCGTGGAGCGTCGGAGCCGCTGTAGTCGAAGCGCAGTTCCTCGCGCGCGTGCACCGCGCCGCTGAGCGCCATCAGCACCTCGCTGTCGACCCGGTGCGCCGTGCTGCGCTCCACAGCGGTCACCTGCAGCGAGTCGATCCGGTGCCGCAGCCGGGACGGCATCACCTGGCGCACCGTGGTCAGCGCGCGGGTCGCGGCCTCCTCGATGCCCGCACCCGCGGTGGTCGCGATGCGCAGCGCGATGGCCAGCGCGACCGCCTGCTCGTCGTCGAACAGCAGCGGCGGCAGGTTGCTGCCCGCCTCCAGGCGGTACCCGCCGTCGGGGCCCTTGACCGTCGAGATCGGATAGCCCAGCTCGCGCAACCGGTCGATGTCCCGGCGCACCGTGCGATCGCTGACCTCCAGGCGTTCGGCCAGCAGCGAACCGGGCCAGTCCCGTCGTGCCTGGAGCAGGGACAGCAGCGCGAGCAGCCGGGCTGAAGTGGTCGGCATGAACCCCATCGTGCACCCGGTAGCGGACACATCCTGACCGCTACCGGTGCCATCCTGCCGTTATGACCACTGCTGAGAAAGCACTCGAAATCGAAAAGCGCGATCTGCTCGCCGAGCTGGCCACCGCGCGCGAACAGGTGCTCACCACCGTGCGCGGCCTCACCGACGAACAGCTGGGCGAACGCCCGACCCGCAGCGGGTTGTGCCTGGGCGGCATCGTCAAGCACGTCGCCAGCACCGAGGAGGCGTGGATGGGGTTCGTGCTGGAAGGCCAGTCCGCCATGTCCTTCTCCCTGCCCGACGGCGTCACCTGGGCCGACATCGAGGCCGGCACCGCGCGGGAGTACCCGCAGTGGATGACCGATCGGCTCAACGACTTCCAGATGCTTCCCGGCGACGCCCTCGACGGGATCGTGGAGCGCTACGAGCAGGTGGCCGCTCGCACCGAGGAGGTCGTCACCGCGCTGCCCGACCTGCTGATCGAGCACGCGGTGCCGGAGGCGCCCTGGAACGAGCCCGGCACGGTGCTCAGCGCTCGGCGGGTGCTGCTGCACGTGATCTCCGAGACCGCCCAGCACGCGGGGCACGCGGACATCATCCGCGAGTCGATCGACGGCCGGACCACCACCTGAGCGCGTGGTGGTTCTCGACGACCGGGCGCTCAACCGCGCGAGCCTGGCCCGGCAACTGCTGCTCGAACCCGCCGAACTCGCGCCGCACGACGCCGTCGCGCACCTGTGCGGCCTGCAGGCGCAGGAACCGCAGGAGCCCTTCGTCGGCCTCTGGTCCCGGCTGCGCGCCTTCGACCCGGCGGAGCTCTCGGAGCTGCTGACCGAGAGGCGGGTGGTGCGGACGCACCTGATGCGCCGCACCATCCACCTGCTGACCGCCCCGGACGTGCTGGCCTGGCGAACGCGCCACGAGGCGATGCTGCTGCAACGGGTCCTCGGGGTCTACCGCCGCGAGCTGGCGGGGGTAGACCTCGACGAGCTCGCGGCGGCGGGCCGGGAGGTACTGGCCGGAGGCGAGCCGCAGTCGATGGCCGACCTCGGCCGGGCGGTGGCCCCGCGCTGGCCCGGAACCAGCTCTCGCGCTCTGGGGGAGACGCTGGTCGGAGCGTTGATCCCGGTGGCCCAGCTGCCCCCGCGCGGACTGTGGCGGACCGGGGGAGCGGCGCGCTACCTGCCGATCTCGACCTGGCTGGGCCACGAGGTCGAGCCGGAGTCCCCGGGTGACGAGGCCGGGCGGGAACTCGTGCGTCGCTACCTCGCGGCGTTCGGCCCCGCCGCCACCGCCGACATCCGCGCCTGGTCGGGTCTGGCGGGCCTGCCCGGTGCCGTCAAGGCGGTGCGCGAGGAACTCGTGTCGTTCCGGGACGAGCGCGGTCGCGAGCTGCTGGACCTGCCCGACGCGCCGCGTCCGGACCCGGACGTGCCCGCGCCCGTGCGGTTCCTGCCGGCCTTCGACAACGCGGTCCTCGGGTACCACGATCGCAGCCGCGTCATCGACGACGAGCACCGCGGGTTGTCGGTGGCCGGCGAGCGCGTCGTCCTGGTGGACGGGCGCGTCGCCGGAACCTGGCGGTGCGCGGACGGGACGGTGAGCATCGCGCCGTTGCACCGGCTCTCCCGCCGCGACCGGACCGAGGTGCTCGAACGGGGTGGTGCGCTGGCGTCGTTCCTGTCGGACGGGAACAGCGACCGAGCCCGCGTCGAGTAGGCCTCAACGCCGGGCTCGGCCTCGGCGCGTCCGGCGGGCCCGGTTCCGCGCTGACCGGCGACGCGCCGTGATGTGGTGGCGATTCGATCAATCGGTGTGCACAGTGAAGGGCATGTTGTTCCGCGTACCCGCGCCCTCTGACGTCCTCGGACTCGCGAAGTCCACCGTGAGCTGGGCGACCGAATCGGCCACCGCCGTGGCCACCGCTCCGACCCGCGTCCTCGGGCTCCTCGGTGACGCGGAGCAGCTCGTCGGCCGCATCTCCGCGGTCGTCGACCAGGTCGAGGACCTGGTGCAGCGCGCCAACGGCACCGTCGCGGACGCTCAGGACACGATCCAGGACGCCCGGGCGGTGGCCGTCGCGGCGGCGCCGATCGTCTCCGACGCCGGTCGCGTCTCGTCGATGGCCGAAGCGGTGGTCGGGCGCGCGAGCGGGGTGTGCGACGACGCGGCGAAGACCGTGGACCAGGCGCGGCGCACCTCCGCCGACGCCGACGAGCTGCTCGCGGTCTACGCGCCGACGGCGAAGAAGGCCGCGCCGCTGCTGGACCGGTTCGTCGACGAGCTCTCCGACTCCGAGGTCGACGCGGCGATCCGCCTGGTCGACGAGCTCCCGCAGCTCACCGAGCACGTCCTGTCCGACATCCTGCCGATCCTGCGCACGCTCGACAGGGTCGGCCCGGAGATCCACGAACTCCTGGAGGTCACCTACGACGTCCGCCGGGCGATCGCCGGCATCCCCGGCTTCCAGTTCTTCCGACGCCGCGGGGAGGACAAGGTCGGCGACGAGGAGGACGGGAAGCCCCAGGCCGTGACGGCGGGGAGCTGATCACCCGGCGGATTCGCGGGAGCGTCCGGTCAGTTCCGGGCTCGCTCGGCCGGAACGGCCTCACCCATCGGCCTCACCCATCGGCACCGCCGGAACCGCCGCGGTCATCTCGGTGGCAAGCGACGACGACAACGGCTGGAGGGGCTGTACCGGTGTCGCCGCCGTCGCGGCGATGGCTGAGGTGAACTCCGTCCCCGGTGCGGTGTGAACGCTCCAGACCACGACGTCGTCGGCGTTGCGCAGCTCGACACCGTCGTCGCCGACCGTGAGCGCGACGCCCGGGTTGCCCTCGGTTCCGGTGGACCACACGATCCGGCCGCGCCGGTCGTAGAGGACGAGGTCGCCGCTGTCCAGCAGCTTGCAGCGGCCGGTCCCGCGGAACTGGGTGTCGGACGCCCAGAGCGCGCCGCGGCCTTCGTTGCTGTAGAGCACCAGGTTCCCGTCGTCCTGGTGGGTCAGCGTGTGACGACCGGACTCCGAGGTCAGCGACTGGCGGCCGAGGGTCTCGCCGGGCAGCATCCGGTCACCGATCGCGGCCGGGCCCGAGGGCACGACCGAGGCGCTCCCGGTGGACCAGACGGTCTCGCCGTCGACGTCGGTGATGACGACGTCGCCGTCGTCGCGCACCGCGAGCGCGGCGGCCGGTCGGGTCGCCCCGCTGCGCCAGATCCGCCTGCCCTGCGGGGAGAACAGGGTGAGCCCGTCGGTCTCGCGCAGCGCGCAGAACGCGGTGTCGGCGCCGCAGGTGTCCGAGGCCCACCACGCGCGCAGCGACTCGTTGTCGTAGAGCACGACGTTGCCGTCGTCCTGGTGCACCAGCGAGAAGCGGCCGTTCGGCGAGGTGAGGGACTCGCGGCGCAGCGTCTGGCCGACGCGCATCTCGTGACCGGTGGCGAAGTCGGCCAGTGCGTAGTCGCCCAGAACCGAAGCGTTCAGCGCCGCATTGTTCAGCGCCGGGTCGTTCAGCGCGCAGTGCGCGGTCTCGTCCGGACCGGTGCCGCCGTCGTCGGGCGCGTCGTCCTCGTCGCCGTCGTCGGTGAGGATGAAGAAGTCCGTGACGAAGCAGGTGATCTCACCGTCGGCGTTGCGGCCGACCCAGGTCGGGTAGTGCCCGTCGCCTCCGCCGGAGGAGCACACGACGACGATCGTGCGGTCCTCGTCGTCGGTGAGCTTGCCGACGCCGGTGAAGTCGCGTTCCTCCAGGCATTCCAGGACGCGGTCGATGTACTCCTCGTCGTCGCAGTGCGCGAGGTTGCCCGCGTCGACGAAACCGCCGGTGCCGCCGTCGACGGGGTAGCCGAAGAACGAGTCGCCGTCCAGCGTCGCCGGGTCCTGCCCGGCGACCACGGCCATCTCCCAGGACGCGGTCGGTTCGTCGCGGACCTGGAGCTTGATCGCGGCCACCGCCTGGTACCAGCTCGGCTGGTCGGCCTCGCCGAACCGGGCCTCGGCCAGCACCACCGGGTAGGTGCCGGGCGGGACGTCCTGGACGAACGCCCCGTCCTCGGCCGAGCCGAACATGAACGGCTCACCGGCGCAGACCTTGCCCGAGGGCATCCACAGCGAGGTCTCCTGGTGCAGCCGGACGGTGGCGCCGTCGCCGTCGGACAGCGCGTGGCGGGAACCGTCGACGAAGATCTGGTCGAAGTCGGGGGCGGGGATCGGCATGGGGGCTCTTCCGTTGATCGGTCGGGGTCGTTGTGAACACGTGGCGGGGGCCGCCTTCGGTTCTGAGCACCTCGCCGTCGGACCCGGCGGTCGCCGCGCGGACGCGGTGGATCCGCGCGGCGACCGCAGAGGGCCTCCGGTCCCGCTTTCCCACTCTGCAGTTGTCAAACAGCAAGCCACGCGGGCATGTTCGGTCGACCGGCCCGGAGGTCGGTGCGGTGTCATGCGGTCAGCGGCGGTGGGCCGCGCGAGAGTGACGGGCGGATCGTCGATTCCTGGTGCGGTGCGGTCTTCGTCGTGATCACCGGCGTGCTCGTTCCGGCCACTGTGGACGTTCGACGGGGTGCGGACCTGGGGTTGCTCGCTTTCGAACTCATGTACTAAATGATGCCCCACGCCATTCGAAAACGCGAGCGAATGGGCATCGCCGGATGGGGTGGTCCAGGCGATCACTCTGCGAAACGAATTGATGTGAAAGACTTTTCAGTCGACCTCGGTCGAGTGGTGGTGCTCGGGTGGTAGCAACGCCGGGTACCAGATGTCGGTCAACGTCACCGCGGGATCGGTGTCACCGGTGTCCAACGTGCCCTGCACGGCCCAGCGGGTGAAGAACCGCTCCAGCTGGGTCACCAGGAGTCCGACTCGCAGCCGCGCCTCCTCGGAGCGGGCCTCGCCCCACCGCTCGAGGTAGCGCGGCATCGCCGCCGGCAGCTCCGCGACCGCCTCGGTCGCGATCGGCCGGAACGAGGGCTCCAGGGCCACCGCCTCGTCCCACACCGGCAGGATGTCCCGGTTGCGCTCGAACCAGGCCACCGCGCGGCGCAGCCACTCGGCGAACTCGGCGCGCGAGCCGGTGGCCAGCACCTCGTCCAGGTCGGCGTAGACCGAGACCGCGCGCTGCTGCACCGTTTCGGCGCCGATCCGTCGCAGCACGTCCGGCTTCCCGCTGAAGTGCAGGTAGAACGTCGCGCGGCTGCAACCGACCTCGGTGGTGATGTCGTCGACGGTGACCGCCGCGTAGCCGCGCTCGACGAACAGCCGCCGGGCGGCGGTCAGCAGGGCGCCGCGGGTTCGCTGCTTCTGCTGCTGCCGGAGGGTCGTCACCGGGCCGACCCTACCGTCCACTCACTAGACATTGCGTCAGCGAAATGGCAGAGTCGATCGACGATCGCCCCGCCGCCGGGGTCTTCCGGGACCGCTCCGCGCGGGGTCGATCGGAAGCGCTCCGCGCCCGGGACCGCTCCGCACCCGGGACGCGATCAGCGATCGCATCGCGACGAGGAGGTTGTCGATGGGTTCGGATCCGGTGGTCTGCATCATCGGGGCCGGGTGCTCCGGCTTCACCACCGCCAAGCGGCTGCGCGACGCGGGGATCCGCTACGACTGCTTCGAGGAATCCGACGACGTCGGCGGCAACTGGTACTTCGACAACCCCAACGGCCGGTCCGCCTGCTACGAGTCCCTGCACATCGACACCTCGACCACCCGCCTGCAGTTCGAGGACTTCCCGGCCGCCGGGGACTGGCCGGACTTCCCGCACCACACGCTGATCCACCGGTACTTCCGCGACTACGTCGAGCACTTCGGCCTGCGCGAGACCATCACCTTCAACACCCGCGTGGAGCACGCCGGGCGCACCGCCGACGGGCGCTGGCGAGTCCGGTTGAGCAGCGGGGAGACCCGCGAGTACGACGCGCTGGTCGTCGCCAACGGGCACCACTGGAGCCCGCGCACCCCGCAGTACCCGGGCGAGTTCCGCGGGACGACCCTGCACAGCCACTCCTACCGCAGCCCGTTCTCGCCGGTGGACATGCGCGGCAAGCGGGTCGTGGTGGTGGGCATGGGCAACTCGGCGCTGGACATCGCCTCGGAGCTCTCGCACCGCTCCATCGCCGAGCACGTGTGGGTCTCGGCGCGCCGGGGCGTGTGGGTGCTGCCGAAGTACCGCGGCGGCAAGCCCGCCGACAAGCTGATGATGCCGCCCTGGATGCCCAAACCGCTGGCGCTCCGCCTGGCGCGCAAGGCCATTCGCAGCAACGTCGGCGCCATGAGCGACTACGGCCTGCCCGAACCCGACCACGAGCCGCTGTCCGCGCACCCCTCGGTGAGCATCGACTTCCTCGCCAAGGCCGGGTCCGGCGATTTGACCTGCGTTCCCGCGATCAGCAGGCTCGACGGCGACGAGGTCGAGTGCTCCGACGGCACGCGCATCGCGGCCGACGTCATCGTGTTCGCCACCGGGTACGCGATGAGCTTCCCGTTCTTCGACGACGACGCGCTGCAGCCGGACGTCGATCACCGGTTCCCGCTGTACAAGCGCATCCTCAAGCCGGGCATCGACAACCTCTACTTCGCCGGGCTCGCACAGGCCTCGCCGACGATCGTCAACCTCGCCGAGCAGCAGAGCAAGCTCATCGCCGCGCACCTCACCGGCGAGTACCGGTTGCCCGAGCCGGACCGGATGCGGCGGATCATGGCGCAGGACGAGCGCAAGCACCTGGGCCAGTACTACGACGCGCCGCGGCATACCATCCAGCTCGACTTCGCCCGATACGTCCGCGATCTGCACCGCGAGATCGCCGCAGGCAGGAAGCGAGCCCGATGATGAACGGGACCCCGATGATGAACGGGCACTGCGCACCCCGGTTCGCGCCGCTGCGGGACCTGCTGGAACGCCGGTTGGCCGACGGCGACGAGCGCGGCGCCTCGCTGTGCGTGATCCAGGACGGCGAGACCGTCGTGGACCTGTGGGCCGGGGAGGCCTCCGAGGGCGTGCCGTGGGAGTCCGACACGCTGGTCAACACGTTCTCGGTGACCAAGACGATGCTCGCGCTGGTGGTGCTGTCGCTGGCCGATTCCGGCGAGCTGGACCTGGACGCGCCGGTGGCGCGCTACTGGCCGGAGTTCGCCGAGAAGGGCAAGTCCGGGGTGCTGGTCCGGCACGTTCTCGGGCACACCAGCGGACTTCCGGGCTGGGACGCGACGATGACCGTCGAGGACCTCTACGACACGCGCCGGGCGGCCGCGCTGCTGGCCGCGCAGGAGCCGTGGTTCGCGCCGGGGGACGGGTCCGGCTACCAGGCGATCAGCCACGGCCACCTGCTCGGCGAACTCGTGCTGCGGGCCACCGGGAGCACCGCCGGGGAGCTGCTGCGCACCCGCTTCGCCGAGCCGCTGGAGGCCGATTACTGGCTCGGCGCACCGGAATCGGTGGACGCCCGGGTCGCGCGGCTCAAGTCGCCGCCGCACGCGCCGGAGCTGGGGGAGTTCGGGCAGCGGGCGCTGCTCAACCCGGTGCTGTCGATGAAGGTGACGACCACGCGGGAGTTCCTGGGCGCCGAGCTAGGCGGGTTCAACGGCCAGGGCAACGCGCGCTCGGTGGCCCGGATGCAGTCGCCGATCTCGCACGGTGGCGAGATCGGGGGCAGGCGTTACCTGTCGCCGCAGGTCATCGAGCGGATCTTCGAGGTCCAGTCCGATTCCCGCGACCGGGTTCTGGGGCACCGCATCCCGTTCGGGATGGGTTACGCGCTGCCGACGCCGAACCTGATGCCCACGCCGTCCGGGCGGATCTGCTGGTGGGTCGGGCACGGTGGCGCCGTGGTGGTCAACGACCTCGACCGCCGGACGACCCTGGCGTACGCGATGAACAAGATGGCGGCCGAACTCGTCGGAGCGGCCAAGACCCGCGACTACGTGCGCGCGACCTACGAGTGCCTGGGGTCCTGAGCGCGATGCCGGCGCTCCCGAGCGGGAACGCCGGCATCGCGGTCGGCATCAGGCGCCGAAGCCCTTGAAGATCGTGGTGAACTCGAAGGGCTGCTGCTCGATGCTGCTGCAGGTCGGGGACACCGCGCCGCCCGGGCAGTCACCGTTGTCGCGGCCGGCCGACCAGAAGGACAGCAGGCCGATCTTGTTGGTGTTGGCCCAGTCCAGCAGCTGACGCGCGTGGTCCTGGGTGAAGATGTTGCCGTTGAAGTTGCGGCCGATCATCGGCGTCACGCCCAGCCGCGCCTTGAGATCGGCGTCGCTGAGGTCCGGCCAGATCTCCTTCATCTGGCGCAGGGTGCTCTCGGCGGCGGCGATCACCGCGTCGCCCCACGGCTTCTGGGAACCGAACTCCATGGTCATCGGGTTGACCAGGACGTCGACGCCGTGCGCGGCGGCGCTCTGCAGCACCTGCACCGAGTAGGGGTCCAGGCCGGTTTCGTCGGCCTGCACGCGCAGCGTGTAGCTGACCTTGGTGCCGCGCTCGGCCTGCAGCTTGGCCAGCGCCTCGTTGACGAGGTCCTGCGGGATGTTGGCCTCGACGTCGACGTCGAGGTGGTTGGCGCCGGTCGCGTCGAGGATCGCCTTGTAGGCGTTGAGCAGCTCGTCCGCGCTGCCGCAGACGCTCTCCAGGTAGGGGCCCATCGCGCCGCCGGTGGCGACGATGACGTCGCCGCCCTGCGCCCGCAGCTCGTCGATCTGGCCCTTGATGGCCGGGTCGTCGACGGGCCGCTCGCCGCCCCACATCGGGGTGCAGCCCGCGGCGCTGCCGAGGACGAAGGCCAGCGTGAAGTGCTGCTGCCCGGTGGCCTCGGCGACCTCGGCGAGGGTGGGCTTCTCCTGCATCACGTCGATGTAGGGCGCGGTCTTGATCTCGGCGGGGGCCGGGGCTTCCTGGGCGAGGGCGGAACCCGCGGCCAGCGGCAGCATCGAACCGGCGACCAGGGCGGTCACGATCTTCCGGGACATTCGCATGGTGATCCTCCGGGGCGTCACTGGAACTCGGCGATGATCTTGGTGAACTCGTAGGGCTGCTGCTCGACGCTGCTGCACTTGCCGTCGGCCCAGCCGCCGGGTTCGGTGCAGACGCGGTCGCGGTTGAGCGCCCAGTAGGAGAGGCGGCCGATCTGCTTCTGCTGGGCGTAGTCCAGCAGTGCGCGGAAGGTGTCCGGGGTGAACAGCTCGGACGGCTGGTCGGTGTGGCCGTTCATGAGGATCAGGCCGGTGCGCGCGTAGGCCGCGGCGTCGTCGAACTCGGGGTGGATCTGGCGCAGCTGCTGGTGGAAGGCCTCGGCGACGGAGATGGCGCTGTTGGCCATGTCCTGGCCGGGCCCGCCGTAGTCGAAGTCCATGATCTTGAATAGGTCGATCTCGGCACCCATGTCCTTGGCGCGCTGGATCTCGGCCTTGCCGGCCTCGTTGAGGCCGACGGTGGTCATCGGCAGCGTGAGGGTGACGTGCAGGTCGGGGTTGCGCTCCTTGAGGATCTTGATGGCCTCGAAGCGCTTGGTCTCGTTGGGCACGTCGCCGAGGTCGTCGCCCTCGATGTCGAGGTCGATGTGGTTCAGCTCGTACTTGTCGATCACCTGCTGGTAGGCGTCGGCGAGCGCGGGGGCGTCGGCGCAGGCGGTGGCCAGCTCGATGCCGTTGTAGCCGCCGAAGGACACCGACAGGTTGCCGCCCGCGGCGCGCACCGCGTCGGCCTTGGCCTTCACGGCGGTGTCGGTGGCGACCTCCTGGCCGGGCTTGCCGTCCCAGGTGGGCGTGCAGGAGTCGGTGGACGGTGCCAGGGCGAAGGCGAAGATGTAGTCCTTCTGCCCGCTGGACTCGATCGCCTCGGCGATGTCCTGCGGGTTGTTGTCCAGCGGCATGTAGTAGGGGGCCGCCTTGAGCTCGCCCGGCGCGGCCTGCGCGGTCAGGGCGCCCGCGATCGGCAGCATCAGCAGACCGGCCGCGAGCGCGGCCCATCGGATCGGTTTCCTCGTCACAGGGGTCTCCCCTCAGGACGACCCGGCGTGCGGCTTCGGGTCGTGAATCGATCCGGAACGCGGCGCGCTCGGCCCCGGAGAACGGTCGGGTGGAATTTGCGATAGCGCGGCAGAACGTATGGTCCGGCCTGTGCCGTGTCAACGGGTCTAGACCAGATTGGCGAAACTCCGAAACGGAGATCGTCGAGGTAGGGGCGCCGAAACCGGCTGCGGGAAGAGGCGATTCGGCTGGTCATCGCAATTTGGATCGCGAATTCGCACCATTGCCGGACCGGTCGGGATCGCATTCTCGAGAAAGTGGCAAAATCCCAGTCGAAGTCGGTTCTTCCCGGTTGGGGCGACGTCGAAAGGCCCTTCCCCGCGAAGTCGTCGCGCGGGCGCCCGGCGTTAGCCGAACCGGACGGTGCCGAAGATCACGTTCCCGGAGGAGTCCGAAAGCCGCGCGGAAATGCCCGTTCTCGGCCGGATTCGACGCCGGGTTTCGCCGCTGCCAACCTGTTTCAGCGTCGTTGTCCGCTTTCTCCCGCGCTGCGGCCGCGTTCTACGGTGCCGTCACCTCGCGGTCTGCAGGAGGAGTGAACGAGGCCATGACGCACTACGCCAAGCACACGCCGAAGCGCACGGCGCTGGTGGCCGCCGCCGCGCTGTCGACCGTGACGCTGTCGACCCTGCTGGGTGCCGCCCCGGCCGGCGCCCAGCCCGACCAGGCGGGGTCGGCCTCCGAAGCGGCCCAGAAGCTGCGGGACCTGTCGCGGCAGGCCGAGGAGGTCACCGAGCAGTACAAGAAGGCGCAGGACGACCACGAGGCCAAGCGCCGCGACCTCGACCGGTTCAACGCCGAAGCGCAGCAGGCCGACCAGGTCGCCGCCGGGGCCCGGGCGCAGGAGGAGCAGCTGCGCGGCCAGGTCGACCGGCTCAGCAGGGCCTCCTACAAGGGCTCCCGGATGAACTCCATCGCGGCGATCCTCAACGCCGAGAGCCCGGACGCGTTCCTGGACCGCGCTTCGACGCTGGACCTCATGTCGCAGCACAACAGCCGGTCGGTGCACGCCTTCTCGGACGCCACGCACCGCGCCGAGAGCGCGCAGCAGCAGGCCCACGCGGCCCGCGCCGGAGCCGAGCGGGCGGAGGCCGACGCGGCCCGGCTGGAAGGCGACATCGCCGCGCGCAAGAAGGACATGGACGCCCAGGTCTCCAAGGTCAAGGAGACCTACGAGGAGCTCAGCGACTCCGACAAGGACGCGCTGTCCGGCGTGAAGAGCAAGGTCGGCGCGCTGCTCGGGTCCGGCGTGGCGATCAAGGCGGTCAACGCGGCGCTGAGCAAGCAGGGCTCGCCGTACGTCTTCGGCGCCAAGGGGCCCAGCTCGTTCGACTGCTCCGGTCTGGTGCAGTGGGCCTACAAGCAGGCGGGGGTGTCCCTGCCCGCCTCGACGCAGTCGCAGGTGTCCGTCGGGACGAAGGTGTCGCAGTCGCAGATGAAGCCCGGCGACCTCATCTTCTTCTACTCCTCGGCCAGCCACGTCGGCATCTACATCGGCAACGGCAAGATGGTGCACGCGCCCACCGAGGGCCAGGACGTCATGGTCGAGCAGGTCAAGTACATGGGCGAGGTGCACAGCGTCCGTCGCGTCGCGGGCTGATCGCGGGTCCGTCGAGGGCACGTCGTCGCAGCTCCGCCCGGTGTTAGCCGGATCGGGCGGTGCGAAGGATCACGATCGGTGGACGGCCGGAAGGGCCTCGTCCACTTGGCTCGTTCGGGGTCGTTCTCGCAGCGCACGGGTTCGTCGGGGGGATGTGGCCGGTTCGGGCTTCCGGTTGAGCGGGGATCTAGGGTGACCGCCCACTGCCGCAACCCCGCTCGAAGGAGTGAACGGCCCCATGCCGAACCCGCACCACGTCCCCAAGCGCACCGCGCTGCTGGCGGTCGCTGCCGTCTCCACCGCGATGCTCGGAGGTGCCCCGGCGGCGGTGGCCGAGCCCCAGTCCGGCGAGGCGTCGCAGGCCGCGCAGAAGCTGCGCGAGCTGTCCCGCCAGGCGGAGGTCCTCACCGAGGACTACAAGAAGGCGCAGGACGATCACGCGGCCAAGCGCCGCGACCTCGACCGGTTCAACGCCGAGGCGCAGCAGGCCGACAAGGTCGCCGCGGGGGCGCACGCGCAGGAGGAGCAGCTGCGCGGCCAGGTCGACCGGCTCAGCGAGGCCTCCTACAAGGGGGCGCGGATGAACTCCATCGGCGCCATCCTGGAGAGCGAGACCCCGGACGCGTTCCTGGACCGGGCAGCCGCGCTCGACCTGATGGCCCAGCACAACAACGAGGCCGTGCACGCCTTCGCCGACGCCACCCGCCGCGCCGAGAGCGCGCAGCAGCAGGCCCACGCGGCCCGCGCCGGAGCCGAGCGGGCCGAGGCCGACGCGGCCCGGCTGGAAGGCGACATCGCCGCGCGCAAGAAGGACATGGACGCCCAGGTCGCCGAGGTCAAGGAGAAGTACGAGGAGCTCAGCGAGCAGGACAAGGACGCGCTGTCCGGCGTGACCAGCGCCGTCGGCCAGCTCGCCGGCTCGGGTGCGGCGATCAAGGCGGTCAACGCGGCCCTGAGCAAGCAGGGCTCGCCGTACGTCTTCGGCGCCAAGGGGCCGTCGGAGTTCGACTGCTCGGGCCTCGTGCAGTGGGCCTACAAGCAGGCCGGTGTGGACCTGCCGAGCTCCACGCGCTCGCAGGTCTCGGCGGGGCGGTCGGTGTCGCAGTCGGAGATGAAGCCCGGCGACATCATCTTCTTCTACAGCTCCGCCAGCCACGACGGCATCTACATCGGCAACGGCAAGATGGTGCACGCGCCCACCGAGGGCCAGGACGTCACGGTCGAAGAGGTCAAGTACATGGGCGAGGTGCACTCGGTGCGCCGCGTCGCGGGCTGAGCCCGCTGCGCGTCTCGGGTGGTGTTGCGGCCGTTCGTCACCGGATCGAAACCTCCTCCGCTACAGTGTGTGCTGCTCTGATCACTCCACGGCAGATTCGAGGTCCCCATCCCGCGTGAACTGGGGGTTCGGGCCGAGGCCGAGAACGTTGGGAGAACGGATGTTAAGCAGGATCGCGATGGTGTCGGTGACCGCGGCGGCCACCGCGCTGCCGCTCGGAGCGGTGAGCGCCTCCGCCGAGCCGGCGCCCGAGCCGCAGCTGGTGCCCGGCACTCCCTGCACCGCGACCGCGCACGCGTGCGTGAGCCTGTCGCAGAACCGCGCGTGGCTGATCCGCGCGGGCGAGGTCTACTACGGCGAGGCCTCCGCGCTCGGCGGCCGTCCCGAGAGCCCCACCCCCGCGGGCACCTTCCACGTGACGTGGAAGGACAAGGACCACCACAGCAAGGAGTTCGACGCCCCGATGCCGAACTCGGTGTTCTTCACCGACACCGGCGTCGCGTTCCACCAGGGCAGCCTCACCGACCGCTCGGCGGGCTGCATCCACCTGTCGAAGAAGTCCTCCGAGGTCTTCTTCGACAAGCTCCAGGTCGGGGACGAGGTCCAGGTCGTGCCGTGACCGAGGCGTGAGGCAGGCCCGTGATCCCGTTCGACACCGGCGGGGGCACGGGCCCTTTCGCGTCTCAGGCGACCGGTGGCAGGGCGTCGTCGAGGGTCTTCGCCCATTGGGCGACGATGTTCTTGCGGCGCGTCGAGTCGTCGGTGAGGACGTCGGCCAGCCCCAGGCCGCGGGCCATGTCGAGGGTGGCCTGCACGAGGCGCCGGGTGGTGGGGTCGCGGTCGTCGGCGCCGAGCATCTCGATCGCCACCTGGTGGACCGAGCGACCGAAGCGGGCCTCCAGGGGGACGATCCGCTCCCGCAGCGACGGGTCGGCCGCTGCCGCCGTCCAGACCTGGAGCGCGGCCTTGAACAGGTCGCCGGTGAAGTAGTCGACCACCCGCGCGACCACGGCCTCGGTGCGGCCGGGCCCGTCGGGCAGCCGGGTGCCTTCGGCGCGGATCTCGGCCATCCGCGCGTCGAACATGTGCTCCAGGGCAGCGGTGATGAGGTCTTCCCGAGCCGGGAAGTGGTGCTGCGCGGCACCGCGCGACACCCCCGCCCGCTGCGCGGCGGCCGTGACCGTCGTGGCGTCCCAGCCCTGCGACGCCAAGCAGTCGATGGTGGCCTCCAGCAAGCGCTGCCGCGTCGCGCGACTGCGGTCCTGCTTGGGCTCCCGCGACCTCATCCCGCTGATCCCCCTGAGAACTGTGTTGTGGTCACCCCGCTCGACGGTGCCGGTCGAGTCCCGCACCTGAAGCAGCGGCTCCACCGCAATTGTCGAACAGCCCCTAGTACGACTTGGGCAGGCCCAGGCTGTGCTGGGCGACGTAGTTGAGGATCATTTCACGGCTGACCGGGGCGACCCGGGCGATGCGGGCGGCGCCGAGCATCGCGGCGAGGCCGTGCTCGGAGGTCAGGCCCGAACCGCCGTGGGTCTGGATGGCGCGGTCGAGGGCGGCGATGCTGGCCTCGGCCGCGGCGTACTTGGCCATGTTCGCCGCCTCGGCGGCCTCCATGTCCCGCCCGGAGTCGTAGAGCGTGGCGGCCTTCTGCATCATCACCTTCGCGAGCTCGACCTCGATCTTGTGCTGCGCCAGCGGGTGCGCGATGCCCTGGTGGGCGCCGATCGGGGTCTTCCACACCTGGCGCTGGTTGGCGTACTCCACGGCCCGGTCCAGCGCGTAGCGGCCCGTCCCGGTGGCCATCGCCGCGCCGAGGATGCGCTCCGGGTTCAGGCCCGAGAACAGCTGCATCAGCGCCGCGTCCTCCTCGCCGACCAGCGCGTCCGCGGGCAGCCGCACGTCGTCGAGGAACAGCGTGAACTGCCGGTCCGGGGCGATGATGTCCATCTCCATCGGCTGCGCCACGAAGTTCGGCGCGTCGGTGGGCACGATGAACAGCGCGGGCTTGAGCTTGCCCGTCCGGGAGTCCTCGGTGCGCGCCACGACCAGCACCGCGTCGGCCTGGTCGACGCCGGAGATGAACACCTTCTGGCCCTGCAGCACCCAGTCGGCGCCGTCGCGGCGGGCGGTGGTGGTGATGTGGTGCGAGTTCGAGCCCGCGTCCGGCTCGGTGATGGCGAAGACCATCGTGGTGCCGGCGTCGGCCAGCCCCGGCAGCCAGCGCTGCTTCTGCTCGGCCGTGCCGTACTTGGTGATGATCGTGCCGCAGATCGCGGGGGAGACCACGACCAGCAGCAGCCCGGCACCCTGCGCGGCGAGCTCCTCCTGCACCAGCGCGAGCTCGTAGATGCCCGCGCCGCCCCCGCCGTACTCCTCGGGGATGTTCACGCCGAGGAACCCGAGCCGGCCCGCCTCGTCCCACAGCTCGGTGAGCGGCTCGTGCGCGCGCGCCTTGGGCAGCACGTAGTCGACGTGGTTGTAGCGCTGGGCGAGCTTGGCGGCGGAGGCGCGCAGCTCCTTCTGCTCGTCGGTCTCGATGAAGCTCATGCCTTCTCCTCGGTGTCGGGGGCGTCGACCACGGCCAGCACGGTTCCCACCTCGACCTGCTGACCTGCGGTGACGTTGAGCTCGGCGAGCACGCCGTCGGTCGGCGCGGCGACGGTGTGCTCCATCTTCATCGCCTCCAGCCACAGCAGCGGCTGTCCCGCGGCGACCTGGTCGCCGGGGGCGGCGGCCAGCCGGACGACCTTGCCGGGCATCGGCGCCAGCAGCGATCCCTCGCTGACGCGTTCGGCGGGGTCGGTGAAGCGCGGGGTGCGCACCAGCGCGACCGGCCCCAGCGGGGAGTCGACGTGGACGTGCTCGCCGTGGCGGGCGACGTCGAAGCTCCGCCGCAGCGCCCCGTGCTCGCCCGGGACGTCGAGGACGACGCGGGTCGGGGTGGCCTCCACCAGCGCCAGCCCGGGGTGGTCGGCGACCTCCGCACCGGTGCGCTTGGCGAGGTAGGACACCTCGATCTCGCGATCGCCGCTGGTGTAGGTCTTGGTCTGCGAGACCGATGGCAGGTTCCGCCAGCCCGACGGGAACCCGCCGAGAGCCCGCGCGGTGCGGCGGTTCTCGGCCGCGGCGGCCAGCGCGGCGGCGACCGCCGAGAGCGCGACGGCGTCGTCGGTGGCCAGCGGCCGGGCCAGGGCGGCCAGGCCGTGCCGGTCGAAGAACGCGGTGTCGGTGTCCCCGGCCAGGAACGCGGGGTGCCGCAGCACCCGGACCAGCAGGTCGCGGTTGGTGACCAGGCCGTGGATCTTCGCCCGGGACAGGCTCGCCGCCAGCAGCCGCGCCGCCTCCTCGCGGCTGTCGCCGCGGGAGATGACCTTGGCCAGCATCGGGTCGTAGTGGATGCTCACCGCGTCGCCGTCGGCGACACCGGAGTCCAGCCGGACGCCCGGCGCGTCCAGCACCGCGAACTCCGCTGCGGTGCCCGGGACCTCGAGCCGTTGCAGGGTGCCGCTCTGCGGGCGCCAGTCCTGCGCCGGGTCCTCGGCGTAGAGCCGGACCTCGATCGAATGCCCTTGGGACGCGGGCGGTTCGGCGGGCAGGGCGTGGCCGTCGGCGATCTGCAGCTGCATCCGCACCAGGTCGAGCCCGGTGGTGTTCTCGGTGACCGGGTGCTCCACCTGCAGCCGGGTGTTCATCTCCAGGAAGAAGAACTCGCCTTGCTCGTCGGCCAGGAACTCGACGGTGCCCGCGCCCTCGTACCCGATGGCCGCTGCCGCCAGCCGCGCCGCTTCGAACAGCCGCTCCCGCATTCCGGGTGTGCGCTCCACCAGCGGAGACGGGGCTTCCTCGACGACCTTCTGGTGCCTGCGCTGGATCGAGCACTCCCGCTCGCCCAGCGCCCACACCGCCCCGTGCCGATCGGCCAGGACCTGCACCTCGATGTGGTGGCCGGTCTCCAGGTAGCGCTCGCAGAACACCGTCGGGTCGCCGAAGGCGGACTCGGCTTCGCGGCGCGCGGCGTCGATCTGCTCGGGCAGCTCGGCGAGTTCCCGCACCACCCGCATGCCGCGCCCGCCGCCCCCGGCGGAGGCCTTGATGAGCACGGGCAGGTCGTCGTCGGTGACCGAGGACGGGTCGAGCTCGGCGAGCACCGGCACCCCGGCGTCGGACATCAGGGCCTTGGCCTCGACCTTCGAGCCCATCGACTCGATGGCCTTGACCGGCGGGCCCACCCAGGTCAGCCCGGCGTCGGAGACCGCTTGGGCGAACGCGGCGTTCTCGGACAGGAACCCGTAGCCGGGGTGCACCGCGTCGGCGCCGGCCGCCCGCGCTGCCTGAACGAGCCGCTCGGCCCGCAGGTAGGTCTCGGCGGGGGTGTCGCCGGGCAGCCGGATCGCGGCGTCGGCCTCGCCGACGTGCGGCGCGGCCGCGTCGGGGTCGGAGAACACGGCCGTGGTGGACAGGCCCATGCGGCGGGCGGTCGCGAACACCCGCCGGGCGATCTCACCGCGATTGGCGACCAGAACGTTGGTGATCATCGCGTGGGACCTCACATCCGGAAGACGCCGAAGTTCTCGGCGCCTTCGATCGGGGCGTTGTGGATGGCCGACAGGCACATCCCCAGCACCGTGCGGGTGTCGCGCGGGTCGATGACTCCGTCGTCGTAGAGCCGTCCGGACAGGAACATCGGCAGCGACTCGGCTTCGATCTGGTTCTCCACCGCTTCCCGCATCGCGGCGTCACCGGCCTCGTCGAACGGCTGGCCCTTGGCCTCGGCGGCGGCGCGGCCGACGATCGAGATCACCCCGGCGAGCTGCGCCGGGCCCATCACCGCGGACTTCGCGCTGGGCCAGGAGAAAAGGAACCGCGGGTCGTAGGCGCGCCCGCACATGCCGTAGTGCCCGGCGCCGTAGGAGGCGCCCATGAGCAGCGAGATGTGCGGGACCTTGCTGTTGGACACCGCGTTGATCATCATCGCGCCGTGCTTGATGATGCCGCCCTGCTCGTACTCGGCACCCACCATGTAGCCGGTGGTGTTGTGCAGGAACAGCAGGGGCGTCTCGGCGCGGTTGGCCAGCTGGATGAACTGGGTGGCCTTCTGCGATTCCTCCGAGAACAGCACGCCGCGCGCGTTGGCGAGGATGCCGACGGGGTAGCCGTGCAGCTCCGCCCACCCGGTCACCAGGCTGGAGCCGTAGCGCGGTTTGAACTCGTCGAAGTCGGAGTCGTCGACGACGCGCGCGATCACCTCGCGCGGGTCGAACGGCACCTTCAGGTCCGCGGGCACCACGCCCAGCAGCTCCTCGGGCGAGAAGCGCGGGTCGCGCACCTCGGTGCGCGGGACCGGGCCCTTCTTGCTCCAGTTCAGGCGTTTGACGATGGAGCGGCCCAGCCGCAGCGCGTCCGGTTCGTCGACCGCGAAGTGGTCCGCCAGGCCGGAGGTGGTGGCGTGCATGTCGGCGCCGCCCAGCGACTCGTCGTCGGCGTCCTCCCCGGTGGCCATCTTCACCAGCGGCGGCCCGCCGAGGAACACCTTCGAGCGCTCCTTGACCATCACCGTGTGGTCGGACATGCCGGGGATGTAGGCGCCCCCGGCCGTGGAGTTGCCGAAGACCAGGGCGATCGTGGGAATCCCCTGCGCCGAGAGCCGCGTGAGGTCGCGGAATAGCGCGCCGCCCGGGATGAACACCTCCTTCTGCGTCGGCAGGTCCGCGCCGCCGGACTCCACCAGCGAGATCACCGGCAGCCGGTTCTTCTCGGCGATCTCGTTGGCGCGCAACGACTTGCGCAGCGTCCACGGGTTGGAGGTGCCGCCGCGCACGGTCGGGTCGTTGGCCACGATCATGCACTCGACGCCTTCGACCACGCCGATGCCGGTGACCACCGAGGCGCCCACCTGGAAGTCGCTGCCCCAGGCGGCCAGCGGGCACAGTTCGAGGAACGGCGAGTCCTCGTCGATGAGCAGCTCGATGCGCTCCCGGGCGGTGAGCTTCCCGCGGTTGCGGTGCCGTTCGACCTTCGACGGGCCGCCGCCTGCCAGCGCCGTGGCGTGCGCCTCGTCGATCTCGGCGATCTTGTCGACCATCGCCTTCGCGGCGTCGGCGTAGTCGCCGGAACTCGTGTCCAGTGCGGACTTCACGATCGTCACGCTCGATACCCCAATCGGTTCGCCGCCAGTCCGGTCATGATCTCGGTGGTGCCGCCGCCGATGCCGAGGATGCGCATGTCCCGGTACTGGCGCTCGACCTCGGACTCGCGCATGTAGCCGAGCCCGCCGAACAGCTGCAGCGCCTGGTGCGCCACCCATTCGCCCGCCTCCACCGCGGTGTTCTTGGCGAAGCACACCTCGACGGTCAGGTCCTGCTCACCGGCGACTGCCCGCTCGGCCAGCCGTCGCGCGTAGACGCGGGCGACGTCGATCTTGCGGGCCATCTCGGTGAGCGTGTTCTGCACGGACTGCCGGGTGATCAGCGCGCGCCCGAAGGTCTCCCGGTCGCGGCACCACTGCTCGGCCAGGTCCAGGCAGCGCTGGGCCCCGGCGTAGGCCTGCACCGCCAGCGACAGGCGCTCGCTGAGGAACGCCTGGGCGATTTGCAGGAACCCGGAGTTCTCCGGCCCCACCAGGTTCTCGGCGGGAACGCGGACGTCGGTGAAGGCCAGCTCGGCGGTGTCGGAGGCGTGCCAGCCCATCTTCTCCAGCTTGCGGGAGACGGTGAAACCCGGCGAACCCTTCTCGACGACCAGCAGCGACACCCCGCCCGCGCCGTCGTCGCCGGTGCGCACGGCGGTGACGACGTAGTCGGCGCGGCAGCCTGAGGTGATGAACGTCTTGGCGCCGTTGACCACGTAGTGGTCGCCGTCGCGGTCGGCGCGGGTGCGCAGGTGCCCGACGTCGGACCCGCCGCCGGGCTCGGTGATGGCCAGCGAACCGATCTTGCGGCCGGCCAGCGTCGGCTTCACCCAGCGCTCGATCTGCGCGGCGTCTCCGGCGGCGGCCATGTGCGGGACGGCGATGCCGCAGGTGAACAGCGAGGCGAAGGTGCCGCCGGAAACGCCCGCGTGGTGCATCTCCTCGGCGATGACGGCCGCGTCGATGAGGTCACCGCCGCCCCCGCCGACGTCGGTGGGCAGCGCCGCGCCGAGAAGCCCCAGCGCACCGGCCTTCTCGTGCAGCGACCGCGGCAACGCGCCCGCGCGCTCCCACTCGTCCTGGTGCGGCAGGATCTCGTTCTCGGTGAAGCGCCGCGCGGTCTCGCGCAACCCCCGCCGCTCGTCGGTGTCCCACGGGTTCACAGCAGCGCCTCCGGGATGTCGATGTGCCGGGACCGGAGCCATTCGCCGAGTCCCTTGGCCTGGGGGTCGAATCGGGCCTGGGACGCCGCGCCGTCGCCGAGGATTCCCTCGACGACGAAGTTCAGCGCGCGCAGGTTGGGCAGCGCGGTCCGCGTGATCGCCAGCTCGGCGGCCTCCGGCAGCAGCTCGCGCACCTTCTCGACGGTGAGCGCGTGCGCGAGCCAGCGCCACTGCTGCTCGGTGCGCACCCAGACACCGATGTTGGCGTTGCCGCCCTTGTCCCCGCTGCGCGCCGCGACGAACGTCCCCAGCGGGACCCTGCGGGTGGGTCCGTCTGAAAGTGGTTCGGGTTCCGGTCCTGGTGGTGGGGTGGGGGAAGTTTTCATGAAAACTTCCCCCACCTCGGAAACGGGAGGGACGTCGACCCGTTCTCCGTCGGGGAGGACCGCGACGTGGGGGACCCGGGCCGGATCGACGTACCCGGCGGTGAAGACGCCGCAGGGGGAGGCCTTGCCCGGGACGCTGGTGAGGCTGAAGCCGGGGTAGCTGGCCAGGGCCATCTCGACGGCGACGTTGGAGAACGCGCGCCCGACCACGTCCTGGTCGGGATCGCGGGCGACGCAGCGCAGGATGGCGCTGGCGCGCTCCTCGGTGTCGGCGTCGGGGCGGTCCAGCCGGGACAGGGTCCAGGTCAGCTCGGCGGGTCGCCGGGTGAGCCCGGCTTCGAGCTGGCGCCGGGCGAGCTCGGCCTTGGCCTCGATGTCGAGACCGGTGAGCACGAAGTCCACCTCGTTGCGGAAGCCGCCGAGGGTGTTCAGCGAGACCTTCAGCTCCGGCGGTGGTGCCTCGCCGCGCGTGCCGCGCAGCAGCACCCGGTCCTCGCCGTCCTGGGAGACGTCGATGGTGTCCAGCCGCGTGGTGACGTCGGGGCCGGCGTAGCGCTCGTCCTGGATCTCGTACATCAGCTGCGCCGTCACGGTGTCGACGGTGACCGCGCCGCCCGTGCCCGGGTGCTTGGTGATCACGCTGGAGCCGTCGCGCCGCAGCTCGGCGAGGGGGAAGCCCGGCCGTGTCAGGTCGGCGATCTCGGTGAAGAACGAGTAGTTGCCCCCGGTGGCCTGCGTCCCGCACTCGATGACGTGCCCGGCCGCCACGGCCCCGGCCAGCGCGTCGAAATCCGTTCGCTCCCAGCCGAAGTGCGCCGCGGCGGGTCCGACGATGACCGAGGCGTCGGTGACCCGGCCGGTGACCACCACGTCGGCGCCGGAGTTCAGGCACTCCACGATCCCCCAGCAGCCCAGGTAGGCGTTGGCGACCAGGGGAGAGCCGAG
The DNA here is from genome assembly GCF_029952525.1 of Saccharopolyspora ipomoeae. Lineage (GTDB taxonomy): Bacteria > Actinomycetota > Actinomycetes > Mycobacteriales > Pseudonocardiaceae > Saccharopolyspora > Saccharopolyspora ipomoeae. Next base: position 89,435 of record NZ_JASAOF010000001.1, on the reverse strand, counting down.
ATCGAGCTCGGCTGCGCGGGCGGTGAGGTCGTCACCCTCGACGTGCGCGACCGAGACGTCCAGGCCGAGCCGCGCGGTGAGCTCCCGGATCCGGGCTGCCAGGCTCGCCGGGTTGGCGCCGCCCGCGTTGGCCACGATCCGCACGCCGCGCTCGGCGGCGATTCCGAGGCAGTCCTCCAGCTGGCGCAGGAACGTCTTGGCGTACCCCAGATCGGGGTCCTTGAGCCGGTCGCGGCCGAGGATGAGCATGGTCAGCTCGGCGAGGTAGTCGCCGGTGAGCACGTCCAGCTCGCCGCCGGTGAGCATCTCGCGCATGGCCGAGAACCGGTCGCCGTAGAAGCCGGAGCAGTTGCCGACGCGCAGCAGCTCGGGGTCGGTGCCGATCATGAGTGCTGGCCCGCCTCCCTGCCCTTGCCGGGTGCGCCGGCGAAGGCCTGAGCGATGGTCAGCCAGTGCGCCGCGTCCTCGCCGGCGGTCTCGATCGCCAGGTCGTCGCGATGCCGCCGCTGGGTGACGAGCAGGCAGAAGTCCAGGGCGGGTCCGGTGATCCGCTGCGCGGCGTCGGCCGGGCCCCACTCCCACGCCTCGCCGCCGGGACCGACGAGCTCGACGCGGAACTCCTCGGCGGGCGGGTTCTGGCCGTGGGTGGCGTAGGCGAAGTCGCGGGTGCGCACGCCGATGTGCGCGACGTGGCGCAGCCGCGCGGTGGGGGTGCGGGTGATGCCGAGGGCGTCGGCGACGTCCTGGCCGTGCGCCCAGGTCTCCATCAGCCGCGCGGTGGTCATCGAGGCGACGCCCATCGGCGGTCCGAACCAGGCGAGCTTGCGGCCGTTCTCGACTCCGCGCAGCGACTCGGCGAGCCGGGAGCGGCCGAGCCGCCAGGTGGACAGCAGGTCGGCGGGCCGCGCGCGGGCCCGCTCGGCGGCCCCGGCGTCGACGAACCCGAACGGGTCCTGCATCGCCTTCTCGACGACGGCTGCGAAGCCGTCGGGATCGGTGGCCGACAGCAGGGCCACGTCGTCGGTCCAGGCGAGGTGGGCGATCTGGTGCGCGATCGTCCACCCCTCGGCGGGCGTGGCGAGCGCCCACCTCGCCTCGTCCAGTCCGGCGACGTGCTCGTCGAGCTCATCGCCTTCCGCGCACAGGTCTTCCAGCAGAGCGCCCACGTTGGCCATGCCGACCAGCCTGAGCCCGAGCGCGAGAAAAATCAAGCACGCTTGATTGATTTATGGGCAAGAGCGAGGGGCGGGGCCTCGTTGCCCCGCCCCTCGTCCCGTGGGGGTCCTGCCGGTGTCAGGAGGTCACTTGCTCAGCTCGTACTCGCCAGCGAAGTCGAGCGTGGAGAGTCCGCCGGCGAGGCAGCCGCCCGCAGCGGAGGCCATGTCGAACTTGCCGGTGCCCTTGTGCTTGGCGTCGGCGAACTCGCCGTCGGTGGTCTCGCCCTCGAACGCGCCGGTGACCGGCTGGCCGGGGTTGGTGAGATCGCCCTCCATGTTCAGGGCGAAGTTGGCCTTGCTGGTCTCGGTGCTGCCGTCCTTGAGCTTCCAGGTGATGTCGACGTCGCCGTTGACGTCGCGCGGCAGCGAGGTGCACGACATCGTGCCGGCGAGGTCGCCGGAGAAGGTCGCGCTCTCCACGTCGGCGGCCTCGCGGCCGGCGGGGGCGCAGTTCTTCGCGTCGCCCGAGACCTTCATCTGGGTCTGCTCGCCGAGCGGGTTCGCCGACAGCGCAGGTGCGAACTCGGCCGTTCCGCTCAGGTCGCAGGACAGCACCGCCTTGGCGTCCTCAGGCGCGGGGGAGGGAGCGGCCTGAGCGGTCAGGGCGCCGAGCAGCGGGGCGGCGACCAGGGCCGCGGCAGCACCGGTGATGGCGGACTTCTTGGTGAACTGGGACAGCATCTTCGTGGAACTCCTTCGTTCAAGGGGATGAAGGACGTCGACGTCCTCCGGTTTCAGATGGCAGCACGATCGCTCGGGTGCAGCAGTCCGAATCGCACGATCGAGCGCACTACCCATGCGGAATCGCTGATCCGGAACCCTTTTCGCTGCAAGCGTTTTCGCGAGTTGGTACGGTCCTGCGCCGGATCAACGAGACGTCGCGGTTCTCGAAAAACGCCGGTGCGGCGCTGGTTCCGCCCGCTCGGCGCGCAGCGAGGGGCGGGGCTCCGTCGCCCCGCCCCTCGCGTCCCGCAGGGGTCCTGCCGGCTCAGCCGTCAGCGGCTCAGTTCGTACTTGCCGCCGAAGTCCAGCTCCGAGAGGCCGCCGGACAGGCAGCCGCCCGCGGCGGAGGCCAGGTCGAACTTGCCGGTGCCCTTGTGCTCGGTGCCGGGGAACTCGCCGTCGACGGTCTCGCCGACGAACGCGCCGCTGACCCCCTGGCTGGGCCGGAGCGGGTTGCCCTCCAGCTTCAGGGAGAAGTTGGCCTTGCTGGTCTCGGTGCTGCCGTCCTTGAACTTCCAGGTGATGTCGACGTCCCCGCCGACGTCGCGCGGCAGCGAGGTGCACGACATCCGGCCGGAGAGGTCACCGCTGAAGGTCGCGCTCTCGACGTCCTCGGCCCAGCTCCCGGAGGGCGTGCAGCCGATGGCTTCGCCCTCGACCTTCATCGTGGTGGCCGCGCCGAACGGGTTCCCCGACAGCGCCGGGGAGAACTGGGCCGTTCCGGTCATGTCGCACGTCAGCAGCGCCTTGTCGGGCGCGGCCGGGGCGGCCTGCGCGGTCAGGAGACCGCCGAGCAGCGGCGCGGCCGCCAGTGCTGCGGTCGCGCCGAAAAGTGCTGACTTCTTCCCGAAATGGGGCATCATGCGGATTGAGCTCCTTCGTTCACTCAAGGGGAAAAGGAGATCGCCGTCGATCTCCTTCGAAGCGGAATAGGATCACGGGTCTCGTCCGTCGGCACTTCGATTCGCACGATCGAGCGGACTATTGATCTGATCTCGGAGGTGCGGATATCCATTCGCTGCGCGTACTTTCACGTCTTGCTACTGTCCGGCCCGGCCGTTTACCGGAAATGCGAGGAAATTCCGTGCCGAACGGTCGGATTTTGTTCATCATCGGGAAGGGAATATTCCATGAGAATGGTGCGCGTTGCTTCGGTCGTCCTGGCCACCGGTGCGCTGGCGATGGGCGGTGCCGGTCTCGCGGGAGCGCAGGAGCCGTCGAACCGGGTGACGGTGTTCGAGACCGAGCTCCAGCCGCTGACGAAGTTCGAGGACCCGCAGGGCTGCCACAAGCTCCCGCTGGCTTCGCACGTGATCGTCAACGACACCGATCGCGTGATCACGGTGTACGGCGACCCGTTCTGCATGACGCCGGGGCTCCAGGTCCCGCCCGGGCACGGCTCGCACGTCCCCCCGGGTACGGGCAGCTTCTCGGCATGAGTGAGGCGAGGACCGACCTGGTCGTGGTCGGGCTGGGATACGTCGGCCTGCCGCTGCTGGTCCGCGCGCACGAAATCGGCATGAGGACAGCCGGTTTCGACATCTCCGCCGAGGTCGTGGCGGGGTTGGGCGCGGGTCGCTCGCACGTGGCCGACGTCCCGCACTCCGCGGTCGCCGACATGGCGGCCGCGGGGTTCCGCGCCACGACCGACCCGGCGGTGATCGCCGAGGCCGACGCCGTCGTGGTGTGCGTGCCGACCGGGCTCACCGACGGCGCCCCCGATCTGAGCGCGGTGCGCGCCGCCGCGCGCTCGGTGGGCGAGAACCTGCGCCCCGGCACGTTGGTGGTGCTGGAATCCACCTCGTACCCGGGCACGACCGAGGACGTCGTCCGGCCGATCCTGGAGGAGTCCAGCGGTCTGGTCGCGGGCGAGGACTTCCACCTCGCCTACTCGCCGGAGCGCATCGATCCCGGCAACGAGGTCTTCGGCGTCCGCAACACCCCGAAGGTGGTGGCGGGCGTGACCCCGCTGTGCGCCAAGCACGGCGTGGCGTTCTACGGGCGCTTCATCGACACCCTCGTGGTCTCGCGCGGCACCCGCGAGGCCGAGATGGCCAAGCTGCTGGAGAACACCTACCGCTACGTCAGCATCGCGCTGGTGAACGAGGTCGCGCTGTTCTGCGACCGGACCGGCATCGACGTGTGGGACGTGCTGCACTGCGCGGGCACCAAGCCCTTCGGCTACGCGCCGTTCCAGCCCGGCCCCGGCGTCGGCGGGCACTGCATCCCCGTGGACCCGGTCTACCTCGAAACCGCCGGGGTCAGCGCCGGTTTCGACTTCCGCACGCTCAGCGCGGCGCGCGAGGTCAACGAGCGGATGCCGCACCACGTGGTGGACCGCGCCGAGCGGCTGCTGCAGGACGCGGGGATCGCCGTCGAGGGAGCCCGCGTGCTGCTGCTGGGCGCGAGCTACAAGCCGGACATCGCCGACACCCGCGAGACGCCGGCGCTACCCGTGGCCTCCGGCCTGCTGAAGTCCGGCGCGGAGGTCGTCTACCACGACCCGAACGTCCCCGAATTCGCCGTCGGGGAAAGGGGATTGCGCCGCGTCGAGCACGTGGAGGACGGGCTGCGCGAGGCCGACCTGGCGATCCTGCTGCAGGACCACGCGTGCTACGACCCGGTCCGCCTGGTCGCCTCGCGATGCCTGCTGCTAGACACCCGGGGCAAGCTCGCCGGGGAGAACATCAGCCACCTCTAGCGGCTGGCTGAAGCTCAGGCGCGCCTCCGGGCGCAGGTGGAGATCCGCGCCGCTGAGCGGGGTTTCGGCGTGGATGAGGACGTTGTAGTGGTTCGGGAAGTGGCAGGCGTCGAAGCCCAGCACGGTGCCCACCCGGCGGTCCCCGAACCACACCTCGTCGCCCCGGTCCAGCACGCCGCCGCGGTCGAACTCCGCGAAGCCGAGGAACGCGACCCGGTCGATGCGGGCGCCCTCGGCGGTGTCGGTGTGGTCGGTGGTGACCAACTCGTGCACGTCACCGGCGCGGACGCAGCGGCTCGCGTGCGGCTCCAGCGACATGCCGCGCTCGGCGCGGTGGTGCACCAGGACCTTGACCACGCGCGCCTGCAGCGTCCTCTTCGGACCGTCCTCGTCGGGGTTCACCGCGTTCCCTCCTGGCAGAACCGGTAGGTGTCGTGGACCAGCCGCAGCGCGGCGAGCCCGCCCGGATCGGTCCCCGCCGTCTCGAACTCGTCGAGCACGCCGTGGTACTCGTGCCACAGCGAGTTCTTGAAACCGGGGTGCCCGGCCAGCATGTCGGCGCGCAGCCGCGTCCCGTCGGCCAGCAGCATCTCGACGTCCTTGGTCTCGCCGGGATGCGACCAGTCCAGCTCCACGACCGCCGGGACGCCGGAGGCCGATTCGAGCTCGATCACGGCCTGGCGGTCGGTGCCGCCCTCCTCCTTGACCACCGCGTGGACCAGGTCGACGTCACCGAGGAACAGCCGCACGAGGTCGAAGGCGTTCGGCCCGTTGTCGGCCACGCACCCGCCGCCGCAGCGAACCGGGTCGAGGTACCAGGTGTCCCCGCCGAGGTGCTCCTCGATGCGCTCCAGGTAGCGCACCCGCAGCGCCGTCGCACCCCCGCGCGCGGTGACCTCGGTGAGCAGCCGGCGCACGTTGTCGTTGTAGCGGCGGTGGAACGAGGTCAGCAGCGGCACACCGGACCTGGTCGCGATCGCCACGAGCTCCCGCGCGTCGTCGAGAGACACCGCGAGGGGTTTCTCCACGCACACCGGGACTCCGCGCCGCAGCGCGTCCCGGCACACCGCGGCGTGCGCGTCGTTGGGGGCGGTGACGATCAGCCCGTCGAGCTCGACCGAGCCCAGCAGCGCCCGGTGGTCGGTGAAGCAGCCGACGTGCGGGGCGAACCCGCGCAGCCTGTCCGGTCGCAGGTCGCAGACCGCGGCCAGCTCCCAGCCCCGGGCCTCGACGGCGGCCAGGTAGTAGGCGGAGATCGCGCCGAGCCCGACGACTCCCACGCGGCGCATCAGCCGACCACCTCGCCGAGCTCGGCCAGCAGCCGGGCCCGGACCGGAACGCCGTCGCGGCGACGGCGCATCGCGCGTTCGGCCTCGTGCCAGCCCGGGTAGTGCACCTGGCCCTCGGGCGGGCAGTCCAGGACCGCGCCGAACATCGCCCGCGCGGCCCCGGCGAAGCCGGGACGCAGCCGCTCGGCGTCGATCGCCAGCAGGAAGTAGCCGATGTCGTCGTCGCGCCCCGAGTCGCCCAGCACGGCCCCCGGGGTCGGTCCCAGCGCCGATCCGGACAGCAGCGCGGCGAGCAGCTCCACGACCAGACCGAGCCCGAAACCCTTGTGCGCGCCCGTGTCCGGGTCGCCACCGAGCCAGCGCAGGTGCGCCGTGCCGCCGTCGAGGGCGCTCGGATCGGTCACCGCGGTCCCGGAGTCGTCGGCCAGCCAGCCCTCCGGGATCGTCGCGCCGTCTCCCGCCGCGACCCGCACCTTGCCGGTGGGCACCACGGTCGTGCTCATGTCCAGCAGGAACGGGTGCTCCGGCAGCGCGGGCGCCGACACCGCCAGCGGGTTGGTGCCCAGCAGCGGCAGCGCGCCCAGCGGCGGCCGGGCGATGCGCTGACCGCCGCAGTTGCTCGCGACGACGCCGATCATGCCCTGCTCGGCGGCGCGGGCCGCGTGGAACCCGGCGCACCCGAAGTGCGTCGCGCCGCGCACCGACACCAGGCCGAGCCCGTGCTCGCGGGCCCGCGCGATCGCGTCGTCCATCAGCTCCGCCGCCGCCCACAGGCCCAGCGCGCGATCGGCGTCGACCGTCGCGCAGGCGCCGAGGTCGGACCGCACGACCGGTTCGGCGGCGGGGTCGGCGCGGCCGGACTCCAGCAGCGGCAGGTACAGGCGGGGCAGGTTGAACACGCCGTGCGAGTCGAAGCCGCACAGGTCGCCGTGGCACAGCGCCGAGGCCGCGAGGCCGGCGCGGCGCTCGGGCACGCCGTGCGCGCGGAACCGCTCGGCGACCAGGCCGTGCAGGCGTTCGTGGGGGACGGTCGCGGTGTCAGGCTGCATCGTGTTCCTCTCCGGTGCGGTGTCGCGCGAACTCGGTGAGCAGCGCCGAGACGACGGCGGCGAACTCCTCGAGCTCCGCGCGCTCGGCGTGCTCGCCGTCGGCGTGGGCGTGGTTGGTGTCGAGGCGACCCGGGCCGAGCACGGCGGTGAAGCAGCCGGGCAGGTCGTGCATCCAGATCGCGTCGCAGGTGAAGGCCGGTTCCTCGTCGGGCCAGCGCCGGGCGCCCGCGCGTTCCAGCAGGTTCTCGGCCCACGGGTCGGTGTCGTCCAGGCAGGGCAGGCCGCGCTTGACCCAGTCCAGGTGCGTGATGGCCGCCGCGTCCCGGGCGGTTCGGGCGAACTCCCTGCTGCCCGAGAAGCGCTCGCGGAACTCCGCGATGCCGTCCTCGAACGCCCGCTGCAGCTCCTTCTCGGCGGCCGCGCCCTCGGCGGTGGTGGCGTAGGAGAGGTTGAGCAGCAGCTGCCCGGACCCGTAGACGCGGTTGTGCAGGTCGCCGGTGCGCAGCCCGGCGACGCAGAGCCGGCCGGGCCGGTCGGTCGGGTCCAGCCGGGACGCCAGGTGCTGGGCGAGGAACCCGAGCAGCGCGGTCGCGTTGTGCCCCGCGTCGGGCCGGTCGTCGATCGAGCCCTGCCCGTCCACCCGCACCCGCGCGGTCATCGACGCCGTCGAGCGAGGCAGGTACCGCAGACCGGTGGGTTCGCAGCAGATGTTGAGCCGCCCCACGTGGCCCTGCTCGACCAGCGGGCGGGTGCCGTAGGTGCCCATCGCCCCGCCTTCCTCGCCGGAGACGACCTGCAGCAGCACCGCGACGTCGTCGCGCAGAGCGGGCAGTGCGTCCCGGATCCCCGAGAGCAGTGCCACCGCAGGGCCTTTCGCGTCGATCGCGCCGCGACCGGTGAACCGGCCGTCGCGCAGCCCGACGGGTTCGAGACCGGCGACGGTGTCCAGGTGCACGTTGAACATCACCGTCTCGGATCGCGGCAGTTCCGGCCCGAGCCGCAGGAGCAGGCTCGGCTGCGCGTCGAGGAATTCCGGCCCCGCGCGCCGCACGGTCTCGGGCACGTCGTCGCGGTCGAGCACCCCCGGATCGGGCGGGCGGTGGTGCAGCACCCGGAACCCCAGCTCCTCGGCCGCGCGGGCGTAGCGTCGCTGGGCCTGCCACAGCTGCGGCGGATCGGAGGTCTCCAGCGGGCTGACGGTCGGCAGCTCCAGCAGCTCCAGCAGCAGCGCGCAATCGTCGTCGGAGAAGCCCATCACGCGACACCGGTCGGCGCGGTCCGCAGCATCCGCTCCAACCGCCGCCCTGCCCGCAGGAACGGTCCGGGGTCGGACCCGGCCACGCCCTCGTGCGGCCGGGTGACCAGGTGCGGTTCCAGCGACAGGGCTCCGCTGTAGCCGTGGTCGAGCAGCAGCCGCAGGCAGTCGTGCACGCGCGCGTCACCGTCGCCGGGCAGCACGTACTCGGCCCGGCCCGGGACGCCGACGGCGTCCTTGACGTGCACGTGCTCGACGTGCGGCAGGACCCGCTGCAGGACCTCGAAGGCGTCGTACCCGTGCTCCACCCCGTTGCCGACGTCGAACAGCAGCCGCAGGCACGGGCCACCGGCGTCGACCAGCCGCAGCATCCGCTCCGGGTCGGAACCCGCCCAGCCCGAGCAGTTCTCGTGCAGCAGCACCACGCCGTGCCGGGCCGCGCGGTCGCCCAGCAGGGCGATGCGCTCCAGCACGCGCTCCCGCCACTCGGCTTCGTCGAGACCGTCGGCGAGGTAGGACATGATCCGGACGTACCGGGTGCCCAGCGCCGCGCACCGGTCGCCCAGCACGTCGAGTTCGCGCAGGTCGTCGGCCGGGTCAGCGGTGATGGGCCGCGACCAGTTGCCGATCCGCGAGTCCAGGCAGACGACCCGCAGCCCGGCCGCCTGCACCGCGCGGCGGACGCGCTGGAAGCGGGACGAGTCCAGCTCGGCCAGCGCCACCCCGTCGACGGTGCGCAGCTCGATGCCGGGCCAGCCGAGCTCGGTGATCGCGGCGATCTGCTCCGGCAGCGAGGCGCCGGCCTCGTCCCCGATGCCGACGAGCTGGTCAGCGTGCATGCGCGAGCGTCCTCTCCTTGGCGGTGGTGAGCAGGCGGATGATGTCGGCGTGCAGGTCGAACGTGCCGTGCTCGCCCGCGGGCCGGTGGTGGTGGACGTAGGCGCGCACCATCCAGCGGGTCAGCGCGTCGTCCCGGAAGACGACCCGGCGGCCGTTGATCTCCAGCTGCGCGTGGTCGTCGTCGGCACCGATCGGGTAGTGGCCGACGACCCGCCCGGAGTCGAGTTCGAGGGTGATGCGGCGGCGCCGGATCGGCGCGGTCAGATCCGAGCGGATCTCGCTTCGCACGCCCCCGGCGTGGTCGAGGACCAGCCGGGCGCTGCCGAGCCTCGGCAGCACCGTGTCGGCGACGCGCATGTCGGCGCACTCGGCCTCGGTGATCTCGGCGGAACCCGCCAGCCGCAGCACCACGCCCAGCGAGTGCGGCAGCTCCACGTCGAACGCGGTCGGGTGCCCGGTGGTCGCGCACGAGCGGGTGAACCGCGGTTTGTCCTGGTCGAAGGTCACCGAGCGGAGTCCGCCACGAGCCACCAGACCGGTCAGGTGCTCGGTGAGCCGGGACTCCAGCCAGTGGCTCACCACCGCGATGTCCATGCCGTGCCGGTCGCGGATCGACTCGATCGCCGCGAGCTCCTCCAGGTTCGTCGCCAGCGGTTTCTCCGCGATGACCCGGCGGAACCCGTGCTCGGCGAGCTCGGCGAGGACCCCGGCGCGCCCCTGCGGCGGGGTGCAGACGTGCACCACGGTGCGGTGCGGGTCGAGCGTCGCCGCTGCGGCGCCGATCGAGTCGACGAGCGTCACGTCCGGCCGGTGCCGTCTCGCGTCGGGGTCGCAGGCCACCACGCGCCCGCCGGCGAACAGCCCCGGAGCGACCTCGCGGGCCTGCGCCAGCACGCGCAGGTGCAGGCCGGAACCGGCGCGGCCGAGTCCGATCACGAATGGTTGCAGCATCGCACGACGTCCTCTGTGGACCGATGGGTGGGAGGAGAGGCGCCGGTGAACCCGGCCCCGGCGACTGTACAGACCACCACCGCGCTCGGAAGTCGTTCTGCTGCCGGAAAAACGACGTCTCACTGGAAGGAGTGAAGTTGGCTCCTCCACACGTCGAAAAAGATCAGCCCTCGTTAAGTTCGATCTAGGTTCTGAACGCTTACAGGGGGTTGGTTCAGCGTGTCCCTCGGGACGGAATTCGTTGGGGGAGTGGCGGAAGCACCCGTTCCGTTCTTCTCCCAGGCCCGCACCTTCGAACGGCTCTGGCCGGAGATGAGCTCGCGCATAGCCGAGGTCTTCGACAACGGCAAGTTCTCGCACGGCAAGCAGGTCGGCGAGCTCGAAGCCGCGCTCGCGGAATATACCGGCGCGCGCCGCGTCGTCGGCGTCAACAGCGGGACCGATGCGCTGGTCCTGCTGCTGCGGGCGCTGGGCTTGCGGCCCGGCGACGAGGTCGTGGTGCCCGCCTACTCGTTCATCGCGACCGCCTCGGCGGTGGTGCTGGCCGGCGGCACGCCGGTGTTCGCCGACGTCGATCGCGACACCTACGCCCTCGACCCGGACGAGGTGGCGCGGGTGGCGACCCCGCGCACCCGCTTCGTGATGCCCGCTCACCTCTTCTGCCGGATGGCCGACATGACCGCGCTCGGCGAGGTCGCGCGCGAGCGGGGCCTCACCGTCGTGGAGGACAGCGCCGAGGCGATCGGGATGCGGCAGGGCGGCGTGCACGCGGGGCTGCACGGAGCCGGGGGAGTGCTGTCGTTCTTCCCCGCCAAGACGCTCGGCGCGCTCGGCGACGCGGGCGCGGTGCTCACCGACGACGACCAGCTCGCCGACCTGGTGGCCGGGCTGCGCCACCACGGGCGGCTCGGACGCACCCTCGACGACTTCCCGACGATCTCCACCGAGACCGGGATGACCGGCACCAACAGCAAGATGGACGACATCCAGGCCGCGATCCTGCTGACCAAGCTCGCGCACCTCGACGACGACATCGCCCGCCGGGCCGAGATCGCCGAGCGCTACCGGCGCGGCCTCGACGGCGTCGTGCGGTTGCCGGTGCCCGGCGACGACCCGGTGTTCTACGTGCACCTCATCGAGGTCGAGCTGCGCGACGAGCTGGCCGAGCACCTCGCCGAGCGCGGCATCGGCACCGAGACCTACTACCCGGTCCCGCTGCACCTGCAGCCCTGCTTCGCCGATCTCGGCCACCGGCGGGGCGACTTCCCCCGCGCCGAGTCGGCCAGCCGTCGCGCGCTCGCGCTGCCGCTGCACGCCGACCTCACCGACGAGCAGGTGGACCGGGTGTGCGCGACGATCCGCGAGTTCTACGCCGGGAGGCCCTGATGCAGATCCCGTTCTTCCCTCCCGACCTGTTCGAGGGCGACCGCAAGGTCATGCTCGACCTGATCCGCGAGATCGGCACCGCGCCCGAGCAGAAGTTCATCCTCGGCGAGCACACCCGCGCCTTCGAGGACCTGCTGCGGGCCGAGCTCGGCGCCGCCGACGTCGTGGCCTGCGGCAGCGGCACCGCGGCCCTGGGCCTCGTGCTGCGCGCGATGGACGTCGGCACCTGCGACGAGGTCGTGGTGCCCGCGTTCGGCTGCGCGCCGCTGGCCTCGGCGGTGCTGGAGGTCGGGGCGCAGCCGGTGTTCGCCGACGTCGACCCGCGCACGATGGTCGTCGACCCCGGCGAGGTGGAAGCGCGCATCACCCACCGGACAAAGGCGATCATGCCCGCGCACATGTTCTCGGTGATGGCCGACATGCCCCGGTTCGCCGGGATCGCCGCCGCGCGCGGGGTGCGGCTGCTGGAGGACTCCGCCGTCGCCCAGGGCGCGGTGCTCGACGGCACCCCGGCCGGGTTGTGGGGCGAGGCCGGGGTCTACTCGTTCGTGCAGGTCAAGTCGTTCGGGATGCCCGGTGAAGGTGGCGCGGTGGTGACCCGCGACCCCGAGCTGGGGCGACGGGTCCGGATGCTGCGCAACCACGGTCAGCGCGAGCGGTTCGTGCACGAGGTGGTCGGCGTCAACAGCCGCTTCGACGAGTTCCAGGCCGCGTTCCAGTCCTACCGCTACACCGGGCTCGCCGAACGCCTGGAGCGCCGCGCCCGCATCGCCGAGCACTACACCGAGCGCTTCGCCGGGCTGCCCGGGCTCGAACCGCCGCCGCCCGGCCGGAACGGGCGCTGCTACTACGTCTACTGCGTGCAGAGCGACCGGCGGGACGAGCTGCGCGGGTTCCTCGCGGAGAAGGGGATCGGGTCGCACGTGTACTACCCGCAGCCGCTGCCCTCCCAGCCGGCATTCGCCCGGCACGCGCCGGTGGGCGAGCGCTGGCCGAACGCCGAGCGCGCCTGCGCCCGCATCCTGGCGCTGCCGATCTACCCGCACCTGACCGACGCCGAGGTGGAGCGGGTCGCCGACGCGGTGGAGGAGTTCAGCACGCATGTCCGCTGAGATGCTCAACGTTCCGCAGGAGTCCCGGTTCCGCAGCTACCTGCGGCTGGGCAAGTTCGACGTCTACGACTACTACCTGGGCATCCTCGTCGTCGCCTCGGCCGCGCCCACCGAGCCGGGGACGCTGCTGCTGTTCCTGCTCGGCGCGGTCGCGGTGATCGTGGCCGGGGTGGCGTTCGACGACATCACCGGGTTCCGCGACGGCAGCGACCTGGTGAACTACGGCTCGGACGACCGGCTGCGCAAGAAGCTCCGCAAACCGCTGGTCGCGGGCACCCTCACCGAGGCCGAGGCGCTGCGCTTCGCCTGGGGCGCGGCCGGGATCGGCGCGCTGCTGTGGGGCGCGGCGATCCTCACCGCCCCGCACGGTCCGATGTGGACCGTGGTGCTGCTGGCGGTCGTGTTCGCCGCGGCGCTGCAGTACTCCTACGGGCTCAAGCTCAGCTACCGGGGTTTCCAGGAGGCGTTCCTGGTGGTGCTGGGCGCGACGCTGGTGCTGGCGCCCTACGGCCTGATCACCGGCCAGTTCTCGGGATTCGTGCTGGTGCAGGCAGTGCTGTTCGGCATGGGTCCGCTGATGTTCGGGGTGTACTCCAACACCAACGACGTCGACGGGGACCGGGCGGTGGCCCGCCCGACGGTCGCCGCGCTGACCTCGCGCCGCGGCAACGCGCGGTTCATCGCCGCGCTGTCGGTCGGGGAGTTCCTGCTGGGCGCGCTGGCCTCGCTGACCGGTGTCGCGCCGTGGTGGTTCGCGCTGCTCCTGCTTCCGGCCACCGCGCTGCGAGCGCGGCAGTACCACCTGGGCTTCGCGGTCGGTGACATCATGCGGGCCCGCAAGCTGGGCTTCACCGCGCACCGCACCTGCGTCGCTCTGCTGGTGCTGGCCAACGTCCTGGTGGCCCTCGGATGAGCCGCGACCTGGACGTCGCCGTCGTCGGCGCAGGCGTGGCCGGGCTCACCGCCGCCCACGAGCTGCAGCGGGCCGGGCTGGAGGTGCGGGTCTACGAGGCGGCCGGGCAGGTCGGCGGGCGGATGGCCACGGCGCGCGGTGACGGCTACGCCGTCGACACCGGTGCCGAGCAGATCTCCCCGCACGGCTACCCGGCGACGTGGGACCTGCTGCGGCGCTTGGGGTTCCGCGCCGAGGACGTGCCGCCGATCGGCCGTCCCATCGGGATGTGGCGGGACGGGCGGGCGCACCTGGGCTTCGGGTCCGCGCGCGGGCTGGTCACCGGCGCCGGGCTGTCGGTGCGCGCACGGCTGGAGCTGCCGCGGCTGGGCGTCCCCGTCGACCCGGAACGCCCCGAGGACTCGGAGCTCGGCGACACCACCGTCGCCGAGCTGGCGCGCCGGCACCACCGCGACGTGGGCGACCACCTGCTCCAGCCCGCCGCCTCGTTCTGCCTGTGGGATCCCGAGAAGTCCTCGGCCGCAGTGCTTCTGGGAATGCAGCGCGCCGTCGGCGCCGCCTCGGCGTGGCGGACCTACCGCGACGGGATGGACACCCCGTGCCGCCGCATGGCCGTCGACCTCGACGTGGTCACCGGCCAGGAGGTGAGCGAGGTCGTCGCCGACGGGACGGGTGCCCGGTTGCGGGCGGGCGAGGACGTGGTGACCGCGCGGCAGGTGCTGCTGTGCGTGCCCGCCCCGATCGCCGCCCGGCTGCACCCCGGCGCTCCCGCGGTGGAGGCGGAGTTCCTGGCGGCGTGCACGTTCTCCTCGGCGATCAAGGTGCCGTTCCTGCTCGACGCCCCGGTCGAGCTGCCCGGCAAGCCCTACCTGGTGATCACCCCGCGCGCCGAGGAGGAGTTCCTCGCCGCGATCCTCTTCGACCACCTCAAGCACCCGCGCCGCGTCCCGGCGGGGAAGGGGCTGGTCACGGCCGTGGTCAACGTCGAGAACACCCCGGCGCTGCTCGACGCCCCCGACCACGAGGTCATCGCGCGGGTCACCGAGGCCGTGCGGCGCTACCTCCCGATCGGCGGCGAGGCCCGGGTGCACCGGCACCGGCACGCGCTGCCCGAGTGCACCCCGGCCGCGCTCGCCGCGCTGCCCGGCTTCCGGTCCCGCGAGCTCGGGCCGGTCGACTACGCGGGCGACTGGGTGAACCTGCGCCCGCACAGCGAAGGCGCCGTGCGCACCGCCGCGCTGGCGGTCTCCCGCACGCTCAGCAGGCTCGGCTCACCGGTTCCGGTCTGACGACAAGGAGTTCGCGTTGCTACCGCACGACATGGGTGTGCTCTTCGAGCAGGCCTCCGCCCGAGGGCGCACCACGACGATCCACCTCGACCGGCCCTTCGACATCGCACCCGAGACCGGGCTCCGTCACGACGTGACCGCGCTGGCCGAACTGGTGCGCGCCGCTTCGGGCTGGTGGGTCGCGGCGGGTGCGCGGCCCGGCGGGCGGGTGGCCATCCTCAAGGACGACCACTGGGACGTCGACCTGCTGGCCTGCGCCGCCATCCGCGCCGGGGCCGTCCCGGCGAAGCTCTCCCCGCACCTGTCCGCCGAAACGGCCTCGGCGCTGCTCAAACGCCTCGAACCCGACGTGCTGGTGACCTCGCCGCGGGTGCTCGGCCGCGGCGTCGCCGAGGGCGTGGACCTGGCCTCCTTCGCCCGCACGACGGTGAGCACCGCGCCCGCGCCCGGCACCGTCTCCCTCGACGAGCTGCGCGGCAGCGCCCCGCCCGAGCCGCAGCGCCGCGACGACGACGCGCCGCTGATCATCACGCACTCCTCGGGCACCACCGGCGTCCCCAAGCTCGTCGTGCACTCCACCCGCACGATCATCGGCAACCTCGCCCGCTTCGAAGCCCTGCCGACGCCGGTCGTGGGGCTGCGCCGCGACGACGTGGTCGCCACCGCCAGCGGCTACGCGCACGGCCGCACCTTCAGCTGGACCGCCGCGACCATCGCCGCCGCGCCCGCCGAGATCGTCGTGCTCACCTCCCAGGACCCCGACCGGGTCGACCCGCTGCTGCGGGAGCACCCGCCGACCGTGTTCGAAGGTCTGCCCTCCGCGTTCGTGCGGTTCAAGCCGCTGACCGCGCGGCTGGCCAACCCGTTCCGCCGGGTCAGGCTGTTCATCAGCACCTACGACGCCGTGCACCCGCCGACGCTGCGCGCCTACCTCCGGGCCAGCGGCCGCAAGCACCCGGTGTGGCTGGACGGGTGGGGCCAGACCGAGACGGGACCGCTGACGTTCCGGCTGCACCACCGCTCCTCGGTGCAGCGGCGCCGCGCCCGGGCGCACCCGGCGGGACGGCCGGTCCCGGTGAAAACCCGCCTGCGCGTGGTGGATCCGGCCACCTTCCACCCGGTCCGGCCCGGCGAGGCCGGGCTCGTGCTGGCCCGCACCCGCGCGCTGTGCCTGGACTACCTCGGCGAGACCGAGCGCTACGCGGCCAAGAAGCGCGGGCAGTGGTGGAACACCGGGGACCTCGCGATCCGGGGACGCGACGGCAGCGTGCACCTCGTGGACCGCGAGGTCGACTGCGTCGCCGAAGGCAGCTGCCTGGCCACCGAGGACACCCTGGAGGAACGGCTCCCGCACGCCCTGGAGTGCGTGCTGCTCGCCCGCGCCGAGCACCCGCCGCTGCCGGTCGTGGTCACCGCCGACGGGACGCTGTCGGAGCACGCCTGGCGGCACGCCTGCCACGGACTTCCGGAGATGGCCGATCCCGTGGCGCTGACCTGGGACGACGTGCCGCGCACCGGGACCGGAAAGGTCCGCAGGCTCGCCTTGCTCGACCGGCTCACCGGCAGCACCGACACCTACGGGACCGGGCGGTGGACATGACCTACGCCTTCACCGACGAGGAGCCGCGCGTGGCGGAGCAGCACCGCTGCCTGGCCGCCGCCTACGACGGCATCACGACCGCCCGGCTGGAAGCCCTCGGCGTCGGCGACGGCTGGCGGTGCCTCGACGTCGGCGCCGGGCGCGGCAGCATCGCCCGCTGGCTGGCTCACCGGGTCGCGCCCACCGGGAGCGTGCTGGCCACCGACCTCGCCCCCGTCGACATCGAGCCGCACCCGAACCTGACCGCGGCGGTGCACGACATCACCACCGACCCGCTGCCGGACGAGCACTTCGACCTCATCGCGGTGCGGATGCTTCTGCAGCAGTTCCCGCAGCGAGAAGCGCTGCTGGACAAGATGATCCGAGCGCTCAAGCCCGGCGGCTGGCTGCAGGTGGACGAGCTCGACACCTCCTACGAGCCGGTGCTGCTGGCCGCCGACACCGCGCTGTACGAGAAGTTCCTCGCCGCCAAGACCGAGCACATGCGCTCCCGGGGAGGCGATCCGGAGTGGGGTCGCGAGGCCGCCGCCGCGATGCGCGCCGCCGGTCTGGTCGAGATCGACCCGCGCCCGCACATCGGGTCCCGGCACGCCGGATCGCCCGAGCTGGCGCTGCAGCTCAACCACACCCACCACCTGCGGGCCGGGTTGCTGGCCGCCGGGATGACCGAGGCGGAACTGGTGCGGGTGCGCGAGGTGATGCGCGATCCGGGATTCCGCGCCTCGTCCAGCGTCCTGCACTCGGTGCAGGGGAGGAAGCCGTGATCGCCGAGCACGTCGCCGCCGGGCTGCTGCGCGAGCTCGGCGTGGCGCCCGAGGTCTGGTGCGACGTGGACTGGGCCGGTCCGGTGGAGATGACGTTGCGCGACGAGTCCGCGGTGCAGGCCGCCTGCGGGATCATGCACGTCCACGGCCGCGCGTCCGGAGGCCCGCGCAGGCTCGGGGTCGACTACGCCTCGGCGGTGGCCGGGGTGCTCGCCGCGCAGGCGTCGCTGGCCGCCGAGCTGGCCCGGGCACGCGGGGCGCGGATCGAGTCGGCCCGCACCTCGGTCGCCCAGGCCGCGCTGCTGGCGGTCGGGCAGTACCTCGCGGTGGCCACCACCGATGACGACTGGGACGAGCGCTGGGAACCCGGCGAGCGCCCGCCGTTCCGGTCGCGCGAAGGGATCCGATTCGAGCTGGAAACCCTGCACCCCGAGGGGTGGCAGCGGTTCTGGAGCGCCCTCGACGCCGAGCAGGCCGATATCGCTGCGGGCTGGTGGCCGTTCCAGCAGCGCTTCGCCACCGCCTCCTGCTCGCTGCCCCCGGGACTGCTCACCCGCACCAGGCGGTTCCCGCTCCGCGAGCTGCTGCGGGCCGCCGAGGACGCCGGGGTGAGCGTGCTCCCGGTCCGCGCCGAGCGCGACCAGCCGACCCGCGTCCCGGCGGTCACCCTCCACGACCTGCCGGGCGGGGCGCCCTCCCACCCGTGGACGGGAGGGCGACCGCTGGAGGGGATCGTCGTCGTGGAGTCCACCCGCCGGATCCAGGGCCCGATGGTCGGGCACGTGCTGGAGATGCTCGGCGCCGACGTCGTCCGCGTCGAGCCGCCGGGCGGCGACCCGATGCGCGGCATCCCGCCGATCTCGGGGGACGTCTCGGCGCGCTTCCGGGTGCTCAACGACGGCAAGCGCGTCACCGAGATCGATCTGAAAACCGCTGCGGGGAAGGAGGAACTGCGCGAACTCGTCTCGGGTTCCGACGCGTTCGCGCACAACTGGGCGCCCGGGAGGGCCGAGCAGTACGGGCTGGACGCCGACGACCTCGCCCGCGCGCGGCCCGGGCTCGTGCACGCGTGGTCGTCGGGCTGGGCGCCGCTGCCCTGGCCGGACCCGCCGCTGGGCACCGACTTCCTCGTGCAGGCCCACAGCGGGCTGGCCGCGCCCGACCGCGCTCCGTCGCTGATGACGCTCACCGACATCATGGGCGGACTCGTCTGCGCCACGGGTGTTCTCGCTGCGCTGCTGCGCCGCGAGCGCACCGGGCGCGGCGCGCGCGTGGACAGCTCGCTGTACTCGGCGGCGGGCGTGATCCCCCGGAAACCCAGCGGTTCCGGCCGGTTCGTGTGGCGCGACGGCCGGCCCGTCCTGCCCGACGGCACGCCCGTGCGCACCGATCTGCGCGAACTGGCCGCCGACCCGCGCTTCAAGCGCGCGCTGACCCGCACGACGCACACCGCACCGCAACCACCCTGGGAGTTCGCATGACCTGGACGTCCCGCAACGGCATCGAGATCCGCGACCTGGTGCCCGCCGAACTGCGCAGGCACTGGGTCGAGCAGGGTCTGTGCCCCGACCGGCCGGTCTACGACCTGTTCGTCGAGCGGGTGCGCGCGCACCCCGACCGCGAGGCCGTCATCGACGGCGAGGTCGTGCTCGCTTACCGGGACCTCGACGACGAGGTGCGGCGGGTTGCCGCAGCCCTGAGCGCGGACGGCCTCGGCGAAGGCGACATCATCGGCATCCGGATGCCCAACGGCTGGCGCCTGATCGTCGCCGAACTCGCCGTCGCCGCCATCGGGGCGGTCGCCCTGCCCTACCCGGACGGGTCCGGTGCCCAGGACACCCGCAGCCTGCTCGGCCGATCCCGCGCCGCCGCGGGCATCTTCACCGATCCCGCCGACGTCGAGGTCGCCTCGCAGCTGCCGACGCTGCGCCGTGCCTTCCACTTCGACGACCTCGACAGCGGAACCGACTGGTACCCACCGGCTCTCGACCCCGAAGCCCCGGCGCGGATCCTGGTCACCTCCGGGTCGCAGTCCGAGCCGAAGATGATCGCCTACTCGCACAACGCGATGGTCGGCGGGCGCGCCAACTACGTCCGCGAGCTCGGCGGCGGCGACGAGCCGATGCGCGCGCTGGTGCTGATGAAGCTCTCCTCCGGGTACGGGTCGCTGGTCACGCACGTGGGCATCGCCGCGCTCGGCGCGACCGCCGTGCTGCAGCGCGGGTTCGACGCCGGCGAGGCGCTCCGCGCGGTCACCCGGCACCGGCCCACCCACCTGTTCGGCGTGCCCACCATGCTGCGGCGGCTCGCCGAGCACCCCGCCGAGCCGGGGGAGGACCTGTCGAGCCTGCGGGCCGTGGTCTCCAGCGCGGCACCGCTGTCCGACGTCACCGCGCGCGCCTGCACCCGCCGGTTCGGCGCCCGGGTCATCACCGTCTACGGCTCGTCCGACGGGATCAACTGCCACACGGCGCTCACCGGCACCGGGAACGGGTCGGGGACCGGGATGCCCGACCCGGAGGTCGCCGACATCCGGATCGTCGACGAGCTCGGCTGCGACGTCGGCCCCGGTGAGGCCGGGGAGATCTGGGCGCGCGGGCCGATGACGCCGCTGAGCTACGTCGCCGATCCCGGCCTCGACCAGCGCTACCGCACGCGCGGCGGGTGGGTGCGCAGCGGTGATCGCGGCGTGCTCGACGAGCTCGGCCGGTTGCACGTGCTGGGACGGTTGGAGAACGTCGTCTCCCGCGGTGGGTTCAAGATCAGCCCGGCCGAGGTGGAGCGCGAGCTCGGCGCGCACCCCGCCGTGGTGGACGTGGCGTGCGTGCCGGTGCCCGACGAGGAGCTGGGGGAGCGGCTGTGCGCCTGCGTCAGCCAGGCCGCCGGCAGCGCCGAGCTGTCGCTGTCCGACCTCACCGAGTTCCTGGAGCACGAGCGGGGGCTGGAGCGGCGCAAGCTGCCGGAGTACCTGCTGCGCCTGCCGGAACTCCCGCTGGCCCCGACCGGCAAGGTCTGCCGCCGCACCGTCACGGCGCTGGCGGCGGACCACGTCGCCGCAGGTCAGCCCGCGATGAGCTCGACGTCGAGCCGGCCGTAGTGGTAGTCGCGGATCGCCGCGAGGAGTTCGTCCAGGCACAGCGTCCCCGCGCCGCCGACGACGTGCTCGAAGGCCGCCCCGGCCTGGGCGTCGTCGAGTCCGAGGGCCGTGAGCCACCGGACGAACTCCGCGCGGTCGATCCGGCCGTCCCCGTCCCCGTCGCACACGCCGATCACACCCGCCGCGACGGGCCGCAGGGCCCGGTTGAACGCGGCCTCGCCCTGCTCGAAGATCAGGTCCTCGGAGATCTTGAGGAACTGCACCTCGCTGATCGCGGCGTCGGGTGAGACCCCGGCGTGATCGGCGCAGAGCTCGAAGAGCCCGCGCAGCGCCTCCCGCAGCCGCACCGATTCCGGTGCCTCCGGCGGTGCGTCGAACGCCGCGGCGATGCGCAGGGCCTCGCGTTCGAAGTCGTCCCGGCGAAGGCCGCCCCGGCCGTCCCGGTCCCATCGGTCGAAGCGGGTCTTGATCCGTCCCCGGACAACGCTGCGCACGCTTCACCATCCACAGTAGACGTCCAAAATTGTTGTTGTGACGCAATAATAATTCGGATTGCGCGACGCTGCCAGCTCGCGCGGAGGCCGGGTACCGTGCAGGGGTGGAGGAGCTGCGCGCGGGGGTCGAGGACGTCGCACTGGTGGACCACCACGCCCACGGCGTGGTGCCGGGAGAGCTCGACCGGGCCGGGTTCGAGTCGCTGCTCACCGAGTCCGACGCCCCGATCCCGGGCTGGATGACGCAGTTCGACTCCCCGCTGGGGTTTGCCGTCCGGCGCTGGTGCGCGCCGGTGCTCGGCCTGGAGCCGCACGCCTCGCCGGAGGAGTACCTGGCCGCGCGGGTCTCGCTGGGCGTCGCCGAGGTGAGCCGGCGACTGCTCGCGGCCTCGGGGGCGGGGCGGTTCCTGGTCGACACCGGCCTGGGCGGCGGGATCGCGGAACTGGCCGAGGCGTCCGGGAAACCGGTGCACGAGGTGGTGCGGCTGGAGTCGGTGCTGGAGGACGTCGGCCGCTCCGGCGTCTCGGCGGCCGAGCTGCCCGCGCGGTTCCAGGAGGAGCTGTCGCGGCGGACGGCGTTCGCGGTCGGGATCAAGAGCATCATCGCCTACCGGTTCGGCTTCGGCTTCGACCCGCGCCCACCGGGTTCGGCCGAGGTCGTGCGCGCGGCCGGGAGCTGGTTGCGCGACGGCGCGCCCCGGGTGGCGGACCCGGTGCTGCTGCGGTTCGCGCTGTGGGCCGGGGTGGAGCGCGGCCTGCCGCTCCAGCTGCACGCGGGTTTCGGCGACCCCGACCTGGACCTGCACCGCTGCGATCCGCTGCTGCTGACCGGGTTCCTGCGCGAGGTCGCACCGCGCGGCGTGGACGTGCTGCTGCTGCACTGCTACCCGTTCCACCGCAACGCGGCCTACCTGGCGCAGGTGTTCCCGCACGTGCACTTCGACGTCGGCCTGGCGATCAACCACACCGGCGCCCGCGCGACGGCGGTGCTCGCCGAATCCCTGGAGCTCGCCCCGTTCGCCAAGGTCCTCTACTCCTCGGACGCCTGGGGTCTGCCCGAGCTGCACCACCTCGGCGCCCGCCTCTGGCGCCGCGGGATGACCGAAGTCCTGTCCCGCCACGTCGATTCCGGAGAGTGGGCGCTCGACGACGCGCTGCGCGTCGCCCGCATGATCGGCCGCGACAACGCCGAGCGCGTGTACGGCCTGGGCCCCGGGCGCTGTTGAGGATCGCGGCGGAGCGGAGCAACTCCTCGCCGACCCCTAGCTCGGGCGGAAGACCTGGTCGTCGGGGATGTCGATGCCGAGCTGGGCGAGGAGTTCGATGAGCACGACGGCGATCTGGCGGCTCACCCGGTCGGCGAGCTCCTCCTCGGTCTCGTCGTGGTGGTCGAGCCACCAGATGATGCTGGCGTCGACCATGCCCATCAGGCCCGCGAGCACGCCGTCCGGTGGTGCGGCGGGCAGTTCGGCGGCGTCGAGGTAGGCGCGCATCGCCTCCACGATCTCGTTGAGGAAGCGGGTTCGGCCCATCCGGGCGCGGTGCAGCGCCTTGGTCTGCTGCTGGGCGGCGACGAACCGGTAGAGGTTGGGGTGCTCGGAGGCCCACGCGATGCTGGCGGCGACGATCCCGCGGATCACCTCGAACGGCGTCCCGGCGCGGGTGAGGTGCGGCCGGACGCGGCGGATGAGCTCGGTGGCGGCGAAGCGCGTGACCTCGGCGTCGAGCTGCTCCTTGCTCGCGAAGTGCCGGTAGACGTTGGGGCGCGGGAGGCCGGCGCGGTCGGCGATCTGCGCCATGCCCACGTGCGGGCCGGTCTCGTCGATCGCCTCGACGGCGGCCGAGACGATCTGCGCGCGCCGCGAGTCGTTGTCCGGGGACGCCTTGGCCGACCGGCGCCGGACCGTGGAGTCGACCCATCTCGCCACGTTCACCACGGCGACACCGTACCTGCTGATGCGCCCCCTGCTGATACAGCTTGTACCCAGTTCGGAACGCGTGCTACAACCTGTATCCAGTACTCCATCGTTCCGTAATGGGAGGATTCGCCGTGCCCGCTCGCCCCTCGCCCTGGATGACCGAGGAACTCGACGACCTGCGCGGACTCGCGCGCACCTTCGCCGAGAAGGAGATCAAGCCCCACGTCGAGCGGTTCATCGCCAACAAGCAGGTCGACCGCGAGCTGTGGACCAAGGCCGGCGAGATCGGCCTGCTGTGCCTGTCGATCCCGGAGGAGTACGGCGGCTCCGGCGGGACCTTCGCCCACGAGGCGGTGGTCATCGAGGAGCAGGGGCGCGTCGGCGACAGCTCCTGGGGCGCCTCGCTGCACAGCGGCATCGTCGCCCACTACCTGCTCGCCTACGGCACCGAGGCGCAGAAGTCCGAGTGGCTGCCGAAGCTGGCCAGCGGCGAGGCCGTCGCGGCCATCGCGATGACCGAGCCGGGCACCGGCTCCGACCTGCAGGGCATCGCCACCAAGGCGATCCGCGACGGCGACGAGTACGTGGTCAACGGGGCCAAGACCTTCATCACCAACGGCTACCAGGCCGACGTCGTGCTGGTGGCCGCCAAGACCGACCCGGAGGAGGCCGCGTCCGGGATCTCGCTGGTCATCGTGCCCACCGACACCCCCGGCTTCAAGCGCGGCCGGGTGCTGGACAAGATCGGCATGAAGGGGCAGGACACCTGCGAGCTGTTCTTCGACGACTGCCGGGTGCCCGCCTCGAACCTGCTCGGCGAGAAGGAGGGCGAGGGCTTCGTCCAGCTGATGACGCAGCTGCCGCAGGAGCGCCTCATCGTGGCCGTGGCGTGCGTGGCGGCGATGGAGTTCGTGCTGGACGAGACGTTGAACTACGTCCACGAGCGGGAGGCGTTCGGCCGGCCGATCTTCAAGTTCCAGAACACGAAGTTCGAGCTGGCCGAGATCGCCACCGAGGCCCGGGTGGCGCGGTCGTTCCTGGACGAGTGCATCGAGCTGCACGTCAAGGGTGAGCTCGACATCCCGACCGCGGCGATGGTCAAGTACTGGTGCTCGGAGCGCGCGATGAAGGTCGCCGACCAGTGTCTGCAGCTGTTCGGCGGCTACGGGTACATGGAGGAGTACCCGGTGGCCCGGGTGTTCACCGACATGCGCGTCCAGCAGATCTACGCGGGCACCACCGAGATCATGAAGGAGATCATCAGCCGGTCGCTGCCGACCCCGAGCTGACCCGGTGCACGTCGGTCCGGCCGCTCGGGTTCACCGGGCGGCCGGACCGGCGCTTTGGCGCCAGGTGCCCGAAGTCACCCGCTGTGAGGTGTTTACGGACGATCCCCTGATCGTTAGTTTAGTTGCCGCCGACCGGAGTTAACGCCGACGTTACGGGGAGGGATCGGGCGATGGCGCCTCTTGACCTGCTGTGCGCGCTGCTGATCCCGCTCTCCGTCGTCGTCGGCACGGCCGCGGCGATGTCCGGCCGTCGCATCCTCGCCCAGCGCCTCGCGGTCACCTCGGGTGCACTCGCAGTAGCGGGCCTCGCCCTCGTCTCCGCCATCTCCCTCTTCGGCCTCTGATGCCGCACTCGCGCGTCTCCGGCTTTGAGGGCGTCACCAGGGGACGGTTTTTCCTCGAATTGACCGGACATTTCGGGCATTGATCATGGGTGATTCGAGGAAAAACCGTCCCCTGGGCGACACCTTCGCCGCCCTCTCCCGCGATCTCGTCCACCCGGAGGCGATGGCGGCGGACCGCCTCACCGCGGCTCGTCGTCGAGGAACTCCAGCATCCCCACCACCGCGGCCTCCACCATCCGCGACAGGGTGGGTTCGAGCACCGGCGCGAAGAACGGCGAGTGGTTCCCCGGCACGACCTCGCCGTCGGCCTCGGCCCGCGCGTGCCGCTCGGGATCGGTTCCGCCGATCGTCCAGAAGCAGTAGGGCACGCCGATGGCCTCGCCGAGCACGCCGAAGTCCTCGCTGCCCATCATCGCCTCGGCCGCGCGCACCGAGCCCTCGCCCCGGTGGGCGTCGAGGGCGGCGGTGACCCGCCCGGACACCGCCTCGTCGTTGACCAGCCTCGGGAACGCCGACAGCTCGGTGATCTCGGGCTCCGGCGCGCCGGAGGCATCGGCCTCGGCGCGGATGATGCGCCGCAGCGCCTCCAGCACGCGGGCGCGCACGGCGTCGTCGAAGGTGCGGACGTTGAGGGTGAACATCGCCGAGTCCGGGATGATGTTCTCCTTCAAACCGCCCGCGATGCGCCCGACCGTCACCACCGCCGACGACAGCGGGCTCACCTCCCGCGACACCACGCCCTGGATGCGGGTGATGGTGTGCGCGACCTGCACGATCGGATCCAGCGCGAGATCCGGCTGCGATCCGTGGGCGCCGCGCCCGCGCACCACGACCTGCCACGAGTCGGCCATCGACGCCGCCGTCCCCGTCGCGCAGCCCACCACCCCGGCCGGACCGGACATGACGTGCTGGCCGAGCACCACCTCCGGGCGCGGCGCCCGGTCCCACAGCCCGTCGGCGACCATCGCCCGCGCACCGGCCGCGACCTCCTCGCCGGGCTGGAACAGCAGCACCAGCGTCCCCGACCACGCCTGCCGCGCACCGGCCATCAGCGTCGCGGCGGCCAGCAGCGAAGCGACGTGGGTGTCGTGCCCGCAGCCGTGCATCACCGCCGTCTCGGTGCCGTCGGGCAAAGTCCCGGTGGCCGTCGAGGCGTAGTCGAGTCCGGTGCGCTCGTCGATGGGCAGCCCGTCGGTGTCGGCGCGGAACGCCACCACCGGTCCGGGGCCGTTCTCCAGCACGCCCACCACCCCGGTCCCGCCGCAGCGGAACGCCGGGATTCCCAGCGCGTCGAGGCGCTGCTCGATCAGCGCCGCCGTCTCGTGCTCCTGCATGGACAGCTCGGGGTGGGAGTGCAGGTGGCGGTACAGGGCGTGCAGGTCGTCCCTGATGTCGTCGAGTCCGGTCAGGACCTGCTTGACAGCGGTCGCGCTCACGCGGAAACCTCCGCTCGCTCGTCGGATTCGGACTTCTCCGCCTTCGGGCGGAAGACCAGGCACAGCGCCAC
The DNA here is from genome assembly GCF_029952525.1 of Saccharopolyspora ipomoeae. GTDB lineage: Bacteria > Actinomycetota > Actinomycetes > Mycobacteriales > Pseudonocardiaceae > Saccharopolyspora > Saccharopolyspora ipomoeae. The sequence continues at coordinate 63,696 of NZ_JASAOF010000001.1, read as the reverse complement.
GGCGGCCAGCACGCACAGCGCCATCGCGAAGGTGCTCGTCGCGGGTGCCAGCTGGACCAGCACGAACACGCCGATCAGCCCGCACAGCACGGAGATCACCACGGTGCGCAGGTGCCGGGCGGTCATCGCCGACTGCACCAGCACCGGCCCGAAGATCGCGGGCACCACGTAGCCGAAGACCTCCTGCACGCCCGCGGGCAGCACCGAGACCAGCCAGGTGCCGAGCAGCCCGACGAACACCAGCAGCGACACCAGGTGCACGGCGGCGGCGCCGGTGATGGCCACGACCGCGGCGATCTCGGCCTTGCGGGTGCCCTGCTTCGCGCCGATCGCCTGCTGCGCGGCCACGGCCGAGGGCAGCAGCTTGTTGGCGATGTTGCCGATCATGAAGGCCTGGTAGGTCGCCGCCGGGCCCAGCATCGGGTAGTACGAGATCGGTTCGACGAACCAGATCACGCCGAACACCGCCGCCACCGCCAGCCACGCCTGGGCCACCAACCCGAAACCGGGCCACAGGCCGGCGCCGAACATCAGGTACACCGGTCCCGCCAGGGAGATCACCAGGCCGGCGAGCATCGTCCAGCGGCCCCACCGGGAGGTGGTGCGCTCGAAATCGTCCGTCATCACGTACCTCCCGCTCACAGCGCGATCCCGGCCGCGGCCAGGCCGACGGCCATCGAGATCCCCAGCGACCACTCCTGGAGCCAGCGCGCCCCGAGGCGCCGGGCGACGAGCTGGAGCAGCAGCATCGCCGCGGCTCCGGCGAGGAACGCCACGAGGTGCACGCTCGACTTGGCGGTCTCGGCCAGTCCCAGGTAGCTGAACGCGGCGATCATCGCGGCGCTGGGCACCACCGCCATCACCGCGGGGTCGAGCGCGCGGACCTTCGCGTCGGCGCGCTGCAGGATCGGGGTGAACACCAGGGCGGTGATCATCCACGCGGCGCCGCCGACGGACATGGTGAACAGCACCAGCGCGAACGCCCGGCCGTCGTAGCCCGCGCCGCCGAGCTCGACGCCGGCTGCCTCGGCGGCGGTCTGGGCCGCGGCGGTCTCGAACCCGGCCGAGCCGATCAGGCCGATGCGGGTCAGCACGGCGGGGGTGCCGAACATCGCGATCAGCCCGATCGCGACGAACACGACCGCCAGCGACGGTCCCACGGCCGACAGCGCCCCGACGCGGAACGCGCTGACCAGCTCCTTCCGGCTCATCCCGGCTTCGGGGGCGCCGCGCACGGCGGCGCGCCAGTAGACGGTGGACTGCACGGCGATCACCGCGAACACGGCGAGCGCGGCGATCCACAGGATCGGTGAGTGGGCGATGCCCGGGGTGCTCATCCCGGCCTCCAGAGGTCGATCACGGCGCACGCCGGCGGCGGGGCCCGTCGCACCGGCTGGCGTGCTCACTTGCTGGATGCGCCGAATCATGCCCCGTTCACGCGCGGGGTCTCGTTGATGCAAAGAACTTCGAATACGGTCGTTTTCGTGCAGGATTCTTCGAAAGTCGACGAGACGGACCTGAGCCTGATCCACGCGCTGCAGATCAACCCGCGCGTCACCTGGACGCGGCTGGGCGGAGTCCTCGACGTCGATCCCTCGACGCTGACCCGGCGCTGGCGCCGCCTCACCCGCGAGGGCCTGGCGTGGTTCAGCTGCTACCCGCGCCGCAACCCCGCCTGGAGCGGTCACGGCTGGCAGGCCAACGCGTTCGTCGAGGTGGAGACCGTTCCGGGAAACCGGCGCGCGGTCACCGAGGATCTCGCCAAGCTCAGCAACGTCTGGAACATCGACGCGACCTCGGGCCGCCGGGACCTGATGCTCACCGTCGCCTCCGCCGGCGTCATGGAGCTCGACGAGGAGGTCATGACCTCCATCGCGACGGTCCCGGGCGTGCGCGCGACCCGGACGCACTTCTTCCGCCGAATCCTGCGCGAAGGCGGTTCCTGGCGGCTGGACGCGCTCTCGCCCGATCAGCAGCGCGCGCTGAAACCCGCTTCGGCGCAGGGCAGGTCGCGGCCGGGGGAGCGGGACCTGGCGCTGCTGCGGATGCTCGGGCCCGACGCGCGGTTACCGGCGTCGGAGGTGGCGCGGCGCCTCGGCTGCTCGACGGCGACGGCGAGCCGCTGGATCGAGCGGCTGCTGGCCTCGGACTACGTCGCCACCCGCTGCGAGGTCGCCCACTACCTCGCCGGGTGGCAGGTGGCCGCGACCCTGTGGCTGGACGTGCCGCAGCGCGAGCTGACGACGGTCGCCGCCGCGATCGCCTCGCTGCCGGAGATCCGGCTGTGCGCCACGATCGGCAGCGAGGCCAACCTGGTCGCGCAGGTGTGGCTGCACCGGCTGGAGGACCTGGACGAGTTCGAGGAGCAGCTGGCCACGGACTTCTCCGGCACGCGGGTGCTGGACCGCTGGATCACGCCGCGCTTCGCCAAGCGGATGGGGCACACGCTGCGGGCCGACGGTCGCCGCAAGGACTTCGTGCCGTTCTTCGCCGAGTGCGAAGCGGCCTGAACACGCAGCAGCCCCGGAGCCGCTTCCTCCTCGATGAGGAGGCCGAACCGGACGCAGTTCGGGGCTCCGGGGCCGGGTAGCTGCCTGGTATTCGCCGACCGCGCTCCCGTGCGGGGATCCCGCGGGATCGTCGCGCGCTCGGGTCGGCAGGAGTGCCGTGGGCGGTCCTAGCGGACAGCCACCTCACAAGTCCTGTTGGTATTCAACGTCGGACCACCTCCTTTCCTGTGTACCCGCAGGCTATGACTCGTCCGGGGGAGCGGGCAACAGATTTTTCTCGACCCCGTTCTGCCAGGTCAGAGCGATGGCCGTGGTGCGGCCCGTCTTGCGTACCCATACCCCCTAGGGGTATGTTCGGCCCAGTCGAAACGGACCAACCGGGAGGTCGTCATGGACCACCACCACACCGCGACCGAGGGGCGCGCGCTGACGCGCTCGGCGATCAGCGCCACGCTGCACTGCCTGACCGGCTGCGCCATCGGCGAGGTCCTCGGCATGGTCATCGGCACGGCGCTGGGCTGGGGGAACCTGGCCACGATCGTGCTGGCCGTCGCGCTGGCCTTCGTCTTCGGCTACAGCCTGACGATGGCGCCGGTGCTGCGCGCGGGGCTCGGCTTCGGTACGGCACTGGGCGTCGCGTTCGCGGCCGACACCCTCTCGATCACGGTCATGGAGATCGTCGACAACCTGTTCATGGTCCTCATCCCGGGGGCGATGGAGGCCGGCCTGACCAGCTGGCTGTTCTGGGCATCGCTGGCGGCCGCGCTGGCCATCGCCTTCGCGCTCACCGTCCCGGTCAACCGCGCCCTCATCGCGCGCGGCAAGGGTCACGCGGTCATGCACCGGTACCACTAGCCGGTCGGGCGGGCTCCGCCCGAACCGCGACCGGCAACGCCGCTGGTCGCAGCGCCGGTTAGGCTTCGCGGCATGCCCATTGCAGTACGCCTGGCGACCGAGGAGGACCGGCCCGCGATCCTCGACCTGCTCCGCTCCGCGCACGAGGACGCGGTGCCCGAGGACGAGCGGGGCGAACGGGGGTTCGTCCAGGGCGAGTGGGACGAGGCGGCGCTGGAGGCCTTCGCCGGCGGGCCGGGCATCTTCCTGGCCGAGGACAAGGGCAAGATCGCCGGAGTCGTGCTGACCTCCGAGGGCGGCGGCCCGATGCCCCCGCCCGCGCAGCGGACGGTCCAGCTGACGAGCAAGCTCGAAGGTCCCGTCCTCTACTACGGTCCGGTCGTGGTGGCCCCGAAGTACCGGGGCAGGGGAGTGGTCCGCCTGCTGCTCTCCGGCATGGCCCTCATGCTCGGCGACCGCTACCCGAGCGCCGCGTTGTTCATCGAGAACACCAACCAGCGCTCGCTCAAGGTCCACCGCGCCCTGGGCATGACCAAGCACGCCCGCTTCACCCTCGAAGACCGCACTTACACGATCTTCACCTTCACCCCCAAGTCCTACCTCCCCAAACCGGCCAGATAACCCCACCCCTCACCCACCCAGACGACCCCCGGTCGAAAACCCCGGTTTTCGTCGATCGAGAACCGCAGTTTTCGCACGACGAATGTTGCGGTTTTCGACGCGATGAATGTTGCGGTTCTTGACCGCGGGGGTGGGTGGTCTCCGGATGTGGATCTTGGGTTTGGGGTTCCGGGGAGTGCGGTGCTCGGCAGGGGACGGTTTTTCCTCGGATCACCCATGATCGATGTCCGAAATGTCTGGTCAATTCGAGGAAGAACTGTCCCCTGGTGACGTTCACGCCTCGACGTCGCCGTCCACGTAGAGCCAGGTCTTGGTGGTTCGGGTGAAGCGGCTGCGCTCGGAGAGGACGTGGGTGCGGCCGTCGTGGCGGTAGCGGGCGATGAAGTCGACCGTGCCCTCGGCGTCGAACGGGCCGCCGCCGGTGCGGGAGACGATCTCCAGGCGCAGCCAGCGCTGCGCCGGGTCGAGGTCGAGCTCGGTTGGACGGGTCTTCGGGTGCCAGGTGCGCAGCAGGTAGTCGGCGTCGCCGACGGCGAACGCGGAGTAGCGCGAGCGCATCAGCTGCTCGGCCGTGGCCGCGTCGCGTTCACCGGCGTGCAGCGGGCCGCAGCACGCGGAGTAGGGCTCACCGAGGCCGCACGGGCACAGGTCCTTGACGCTCACCTGCGCATCTTCGCATCCGGATCACCGCTTCCGCCTGGTGCGCTCGACCGCGGCGGCCCGGTTGCCGCGGACGTCGTCGTTGAAGATCCGCGCCCGCTCGGCCAGGGAGTCGCGGATCAGCGGGTGCGCGGCGGCGACGTCGGTGGTCTCGCCGGGGTCGCGGTCCAGGTCGATCAGCATCTCGCGCCCCAGCTCCGGCCACACCGTGGCCGGCCACAGCAGCTTCCACCGGTCCTGGCGCAGCGCGGCGACGTTCCACACCCAGTCCTGCCGGACCTCCCCGTTCGGCCCCTCCTCCAGATCGCCGTAGAAGTACAGCGTGCGACCCGGTGGCATCGGCTCGCCGGCCAGCGCGGGAGCGATGCTGATGCCGTCGAGCGGACGGTCGGCGGGCGGCGCGGCACCGGCCAGGTCGGCCAGCGTCGGCAGCACGTCGACGAACGAGATCGGGTACTGGTTCTCGGCGACCGGGACGCGCCCGGGCCAGCGGGCCAGCAGCGGCACCCGGATGCCGCCCTCGAACGGATCGGTCTTGCGCCCGCGCAGCCCTCCGGTGCTGCCCGAGTACCACGGCCCGTTGTCGCTGGTGAGGATCACCAGCGTGGAGTCCACCAGCTCCAGCGCCCGCAGCTCGTCGAGCAGCCTCCCCACCTGCCGGTCGACCTCGCGGACGATGTCGGGGTAGCGGCCGTCGACACCGCCGGTCTCCTCGGGCACGTGGAACGGCTGGTGCACCGCGCTGTGCGGCACGTAGGCGAAGAACGGCCGCCGCTCGGCGGCGCTCCGGCGGATGAACGCGATCGCGGCGTCGGTGTACTGCCCGGCCAGGAGTTCCTGCCCGCGCTCGGTGTTGACGTCGTCGACGGCCACCGCGTCGCCCCGGTACAGCGGAAGTCGCCGTTGGTCGCCCCAACCCTGGTCGTTGCTGTAGGGAATCCCGCAGTAGTGGTCGAAACCGTGCGCGGACGGCAGGAATTCGGGCTGGGCGTCCCACGGGTTGCCGGACAACCGCGGGTCGCCGAGGTGCCACTTGCCGAAGACACCGGTGCGGTACCCGGCCGATCGCAGCACCTCGGCCACGGTGCGCTCGAACTCCGGCAGCCCGCGTTCCTCCTCCGGCCACAGCACCACCGGCAACCCGACGCGCTGCGCGTAGCGGCCGGTCATCAGCGCCGCGCGGGAGGGCGTGCAGATGGGCGCGCCGGCGTAGGCCTGCCGGAAGGTCGTGCCGCGGCGGCCGATCTCGTCGATGCGCGGTGTGGCGATCGGCGAGCCGTACCAGCCGAGGTCCCCGTACCCCAGGTCGTCGAGGACGATCAGCACGATGTTGGGCCGTGATCCCGAGAGCGCACCGGACATGTCCCACCTCTTGCTGCGGTGCGCTCGATTCTCCCCGGTGAGCGGGCGGTTTCCCGTTCTTGCCACACGGACGGCCCACGAATGTCGATCGTCCGGCCCAACGGATTCCGGCTCGTGGGAGGATGGGGGCACAGTTGGAGAACCGGACGCACTCCTGCGGAGCGCTGCCCGACCCGAGGCACTCGCAGGAGCAAGCGTTGAAGACGATCAGCTGGTCCGAGAACGGATCGACGCACTCCGCCCGCTGGCATTCCGAGAACTCGGCGCCCGCGCCCTCGACCGTCGTCGTCATCGACGACCGCACCACCGCCAAGGCCGCCCACCGCACCGCCGAGTCCGGCGCGGCGATGCTGTGCCGCGGCGACTTCCACGCCGTCCGGCGCCTGGTGCAGGACCTGGACCGCCGCCTGCGCCGCCTCCGGCCCGAACCCGAGGGCGGCGACGCCGCGGAGCTGTTCCACGCGCAGCGCACCGCCCGAGCCGAGCGGGCCGAACTGCTCGGCAAGGTGCTCGTGCTGCTCGACGCCGAGCACCGGCCGCAGCTGCGCGGCGCGCCCGACGTGCGCGAGGCGTGCGCGCACGCCTACGGCGAGCCGACGGGGGAGCCGGTGTGCGTGTCGGTGCCCGAACTGCTCGGCGTGATCAGCGCGCACCAGTGGCACCTGACCGGTGTCGACGTGCCCGCGCTCGGCGCGAAGATCCGTCCCGACTACGGCGTGTTCTCCCCGGTCCGGGGCGAGTACGTCGACCTCGTCGCCGCCGCGCCGCTGCCCTCGCCCGAGCCGGCGGTGTTCGACCTCGGCACCGGAACCGGCGTGCTGGCAGCGGTTCTCGCGCGGCGCGGCGCTCGCGTGGTGGCGACCGACATCAACCCGCGCGCCGTGGCCTGCGCCCGCGCGAACGTCGACGACCTGGGACTCGCCGAGCGGGTGCGGGTAGAACTCGCCGACCTGTGGCCGAGCGGGCGCGCCGACGTCGTCGTGTGCAACCCGCCGTGGATCCCCGCGCGGCCGACCTCGGCGCTGGAACTCGGCGTGTACGACGATGATTCGGACGTCCTGCGCCGATTCCTGGCCGGTCTGGCCGATCATCTCGAACCGGGCGGTGAAGGCTGGTTGGTGCTCTCCGACCTCGCCGAACGCCTGGGCCTGCGCACCCGCGCCGAGCTCCTGCGGCGGATCGCCGAGGCGGGTCTGTCCGTGGTCGAGCGCCACGACACCGCGCCGCGCCACCCGCGCGCCGCGGACCCCACCGACCCGCTGCACGCGGCTCGTCGGGACGAGGTCACCTCGCTGTGGCGGCTCAGCGCGCGCACCTGAACCGCCCGTGAAAGGGCGGTGCAAGCGGAAGATCCTAGCGTCGGAGATCGAGTTGGGAGACCGCTATGAACTCCATCGATCTGTCGGACCTCGACTTCTGGGCACGGCCCCGCTCCGAGTGGGACCGGGCGTTCGCCGCGATGCGCGCGGCCGATGAGCCCGTGCACTGCCCGCTCGCCGACGGCACCGGCTTCTACGCCCTCACCCGCTACGACCAGGTCGCCGAGGTCAGCCGCAACCCGCAGGTGTTCAGCTCGGAGCCCGTCGCCGTGGGGCTCGACGACCCGCCGCCGGAGGTCGACGAGCTGATGGGCTCGATGCTCAGCTTGGACGACCCGCTGCACGCGCGGCTGCGCCGCATCGTGGCCCGCGCCTTCACCCCGCGCATGATCGACAAGGCTTCCGACGACGTCGCCCTGCTGGCCACCGAGATCGTCGACGCGCTCGTCGAGCGCGGACCGTGCGACTTCGTCACCGAGGTCGCCACGCCCATGCCGCTGGAGATCGTGTGCCGGATGATGGGCGTTCCGGACTCCGCGCGCCCCGAGGTCGTCGCGGCCACCAACGACCTCATCGCCGCCGTCGGCGACCCCAACCACGAGGACCCGCGGGGCCGCTCCCGCACCGAGGTGCTGCTCGACAGCGCGCGGTACATGCACGAGCTGATGGGCGAGCTCGCCGTGGCCCGCAGGGCCGAGCCGGCCGACGACGTGGTGACCGCGATGGTCCACGGCGACGTCGACGGCGAAGCGCTCAGCGACCTCGAACTGGGCAAGCTCTTCGTGCTGCTGGTCGTGGCGGGCAACGAGACCACCCGCAACGCCCTCTCGCACGCGCTCGCCCTGTTCACCGAGCACCCCGATCAGCGCGACCTGGTGCTGGCCGATCTCGACGGGCGGCTGCCGACCGCGGTCGAGGAGGTCCTGCGCTACGCGACCCCGGTGAACTGGATGCGGCGGACCGTCAAGCACGACGTCGACCTGCTGGGCCAGCGCTACCGGACCGGTGACCGGCTGATCATGTACTACGTGTCGGCCAACCGGGACGAGACGGTGTTCGTCGACCCCTACCGGTTCAACGTGCTGCGCAACCCCAACCCGCACCTGGGCTTCGGTTCGCGCGGGCCGCACTTCTGCCTCGGTGCGCACCTGGCGCGGCGCGAGATCCGGCTGATGCTGCGGGAGCTGTTCACCCGCGTCCCCGACATCCACGCCACGGCCGAACCGGTCCGGCAGCGCACCAGCTTCGTCCACGGCGTCACCGAGCTGCCCTGCGCCTTCTAACGGCCTCCGGCGCGCAGGGCCTTCTAACCGCCTCCGGCGCGCAGGGCCTTCTAAACGGCCTCCGGCGCGCGGCGCCTTCTAACCGCCTCCGGCGCGCAGGGCTTCCTAACGGCCTCCGGCGCGCAGGGCGGTGCGGATCATCGGCCACTGGAGGGGGAGCCGGGCCAGCGTCCCGGCGAAGAAGGCGGCGGACTTCGCACCGGGCTTGCGGCGGGCGCGCTTGCCCGCGTCGACGCTCATCTTGACGTTGCCGGGCAGGACGCCTACCAGCAGCGCAGCGCTGGCGAGCCCGGCGGCGCCGCGGGTGCGCGGGTGCAGCAGCCCGGCGGCGCAGGCGATCTCGGCGACCCCGGAGACCTCCACGGTCGTGCGCGCGGGCAGCGCCGAGGGGATCAGCGGCTCGAAGATCTGGGGTCTGACCAGGTGCAACACCCCCGAGGTGGCGAACAGCCCGGCGAGCCCGGTGATCGGCAGGTCCAGCGGCGGCGTCGAACGAGTGGTCATGCGTTCGAACGTAGTTGACTCGCGCAACCGAGGCGAAACGAGATGGGTCACACCCGGCGGCCGTCAAGCCCTTCTGTGACGGGGCCTGAATGGTCGCTCTCACCGGGGTGGGTGACACGTCCGGTTGGTCGGGACTTTGTCCCCTGTGGGGCCCGCGCGGGGACGTGGAGTGTCGGTGGCGGTCGAGGGGCGCGTCGCGCCCGGCTGCAGGCCGCCCTGAGGTAGGGCGGAAGGAGAAGGGGGAGGGTGATCAGATGACTGTGGCGCAGCAGGTCGAGGACGTCCGGGCTCGGGAGCTGGGCTGGTCGCCGGTCGAGATCGAGGAGCTCTGCGAATCGGTCGGGCACGCCCCGTCGGTGCACAACAGCCGACCCTGGACGCTGACCCTGCACCACCGCACGGCGGTGCTGCGCGAGAACCCGGCGCCGGTGATGGACCACGATCCGCAGGGCCGCGACCAGCGGATCTCGTGCGGTGCGGCGCTGATGAACCTGGTCCTGGCGGTGCGCGACCTGGGCTGGACCGCGCAGGTCGAGTTCGGGGCGACCAGCGGCCTGGTGTCCGCCGCCGTCACCGCCGGGGAGCCGTCGGGGCCGAGTCCGCGCGAGGCGGGCTGGGCCGAGGCGATCCCGAAGCGCCACAGCCACCGCGCCCCGTTCTCCCGCAGGCCGGTGCCCGAGCTGTTCCGCGAGAAGATCCTCGACGCCGCCGCCGATCCGCGCGGCGGCGGGCGCTGGGTCGGATCGTCCGCCGAGGCCGCCGAGGTCGCCCGGATCCTGAGCCGTTCGGCGAACGCCTTCCACGCCGACGCCGGCTACACCCGGGAGCTGACCGGGTGGGCGACGCCGGAGGGCCGCCGGTTGCAGCACGAGTCCGGCGACCTGCGCGGCCTGGCCGCGGTCGGGCTGACCGCGCGGACCACGCACCTGCCCGACGAGCACGTCCTCGCGCGGCTCCTCCGCGAGGAATCGGTGCTGCTGATCGGCACGCGCGGCGATCGCCCTGTCGATCACGTGCGCGCCGGTCAGGCCGTCGAGCGCGCGTGGCTGGAGGCCACCAGCGCGGGCCTGTCGGTGTCGATGATGACCCAGCCGCTGCACATGCGGGAGGTGCGCACGGGGCTGGCCGAGCGCCTCGGAACGTCCCTCATCCCGCAGGCGCTCATGCGGTTCGGCTACCCGGCGGAGAGCTGAACTCCTGGAGCACGACAGTTTTTCCTCGAATCACCCATGATCGAAGTCCGTTTTGTTCGGTTGATTAGAGGAAAAACTGTCCCCTGGTGAGGTTCCCCTTCACAGCGACCCCGGCTCACCTTCGCGACGGTGAGCCGGGGTCGCGCACGTCGCGCGGGAAAAACGGCAACGGCCCTCGCCGCGTTAACGCCGTGTGGACTCCGGTGAACGGCGATCGGTCGCGATGAGCTGACGGGCTCGTCGCGCGGCCTCGGCACTCGCCCGGGCGCACGCGCACTGCGAGCGGATCACTCGCGTGGTACACGAACTATGTCTGGTTGTGGCCTGCGCGAACACGTGAATCCTCTTCCACGCTTGGGAAAAACCGGAACTGGCGAGTAATCGTCACCGGGTTCCTCCGGGTGGGAGTGGTCGGCCACCGTATGGATCCAGACGTCCCACGGGATGGACCGGTTCGTCCCCGAGCTGAGGACCGAGGTGCCTGTGAGCGCGAACGGAACGGATGCCGATCGTTCCGGCGGGAACGCCGAAATCCCCGCCGGTCCGCAGCGTCGCGCGACTTGGGTCCCCGAACCCGCTCAACTGTCCGATGTGGAGCTCCTGCTGGACGGCGCTTTCGCCCCGCTGCCCGGGTTCCTGCCCGCCGACGAGGTCGAGTCGGTGCGCACCCGGCAGCGCCTGACCACCGACGTCGCCTGGCCGGAACCGATCACCCTCGCGGTTCCCGACGAGATCGCCGCGGCCGACGAGGTCGAGCTGCGCGACGTCGAGGGCGCGCCCGTGGCGGTCGTCCGCAACGAGCGCCCCTGGGCCGACGAGTCCGGCTCGCACGTCGCGGGCCCGGTGCTGGCGGCCGAGGAGCCCTCCGGCGTGCTGCGTCGGCTGCGCCCTCCCGCTGACCAGGTCCGCTCGGGCCTTCCGGCCGGTCCGGTGCTCGGCGTGCTGCCGTCGGCGCCGCTGCACCACCGCGAGCTCGCCCAGGTCCGTGAGTCGGCCGCCGAGCTCGGCGCGCACGTCCTGCTGCTGCCGCGGATGACCGGCCCGCGCCCGGAGGTGCTCGTCCAAGCGGTGCTGGCGGCTCGTCCGGAACTGCCCGAGGGCACCACGATCGTGCCGGTCCCGCTGGTCCACCGCGCCGATCCGAAGCGCGACGCGCTGCTGACCGCGCACGTCGCGGCCGCCTACGGCGCCACCCACCTGCTGTCCGAGGCGGCCCTCGACCACGCCCCGATCCCGGTCGTGGAACCACCGGAGGTGGTCCGCGACCGGTCCGACCGCTGGCTCCCGGCCGCTCGCGTCGCCCCGGCCGACACCCGCCCCGGCCTCAGCGACGAGCGGCTGCGCGCGCTGCTGGACGGCGGGGAGGAACTCCCCGACTGGTTCACCACCCCCGCGATCGCCGAGCAGCAGCGCCGGCTGCACCCGCCGCTGGCCGCGCGCGGCTTCACCGTGCTGTTCACCGGCTTGTCCGGCGCGGGCAAGTCGACGCTGGCCCGCGCGCTGCGCGACGAGCTCAGCCGCCACGACCACCGCGCGGTGACGCTGCTCGACGGCGACGTGGTCCGCCGGACGCTGTGCGAGGGACTCGGCTTCTCCGCCGAGGACCGCAGCCGCAACGTCCGCCGCATCGGGTACGTCGCCGCCGAGATCACCCGGCACGGCGGTGCGGCGATCTGCGCGCCCATCGCGCCGTACCACGCCGACCGGGACGCGGTCCGCCGGATGGTGTGCGAATCCGGCGGTTTCGTGCTGGTCCACGTGGCCACGCCGCTCCGCGAGTGCGAGCGCCGCGACCGCAAGGGCCTCTACCGGAAGGCCCGCAGCGGCTCGATCCCGGAGTTCACCGGGGTCTCCGCGCCCTACGAGGAACCCGACGACGCGGACCTCGTCCTGGACACCTCCGCGCTGTCGCAGGACGAGGCGGTGGAGCGCGTCGTGGCGTTGCTGCGCGCGCGGGGCTGGGTGCGGCCGTGGACCTCGGCGTAGCGGCGACCGGCCTGCTCACCGGCCTGATGGTGGGCGTGACGGGCATGGGCGGCGGTGCGCTGACGATGCCGCTGCTCACGCTGGTCTTCGGCGTGCCGCCGCTGGCCGCGGTGTCCTCGGACCTGGTGGCGGCGGCGGTGGTGAAACCCCTGGGCGCGCTGGTGCACCTGCGGCGCCGCACCGTGCAGCCGAAGCTGGTGGGCTGGTTGTGCCTGGGCTCGCTGCCCTGCGCGGCGGCCGGATCGCTGCTGGCGGGAACGCTGGGCCGGGGCGCCGAGTCGCTGCTCAAGGAGATCGTCGGCGCGGCGGTGCTGCTGGCCGCGCTCACCCTGTTCGCGCGGATGGTCCTGTCCCGCCGGGAGTCCACATCGGACGGAACTCGGGTGCGGCCGGTGCCGACGGTGCTGCTCGGCGCCGTCGCCGGGCTGGTCGTGGGTACCACTTCGGTGGGTTCCGGATCGATCATCATCGTGGTACTGCTGCTGCTCAACCGGGGGCTGAGCTCGGCGCGGCTGGTCGGCACCGACCTCGTCCAGGCCGTCCCGCTCGTGCTGGTCTCGGCGCTCGGCCACCTCGCCGCCGGTGACGTCCACATCGGACTAGTCGCGTCGTTGCTGGCCGGGTCGATCCCCGGTGTGCTGGCGGGATCGCTGTTCTCGGCGCGCGTGCCGGACCGGCCGGTGCGGGTGCTGCTCGGCGGGATGCTGGTGACCACCGGGCTGATGATGCTCGGAGCGGACGTCCTGACCGGGGTCTCGGCCGGGTCGCTGGTCGTTCTGCTCGGGGCGGCGATCCCGCCGTTGCGCAACGCGATGTCGCGGCGGGCCGCCGCCGCGCAGGAACACAGGGAGGTAGTGGGGTGAGCGTGGACGACCACGAGCTGGCCGCCGGGCTGGCGCAGCGGGCGGGGGAGCGCCTTCTCGAGCTGCGGGAGGAGTCCACTTCGGACCCCAAGGCGCTCGGTGACGCCGGAGACGCCGCGGCGCACCGGCTGCTCGTCGAGGCGCTCGCGCAGGAACGGCCGGACGACCCGGTGCTCTCCGAGCACGGCGTGTCCGGTCCGGAACGCGTTGCCGGGCAGCGGGTCTGGATCGTCGACCCGCTCGACGGCACCCGCGAGTTCACCGAGCCGGGCCGCAGCGACTGGGCGGTGCACGTGGCGCTTGCCGAACGGCACGAGGTCATCGCCTCCGCCGTCGCCCTGCCCGCCCAGGGCGTCGTGCTCGGTACCGGCGAGCCGCCCAAGCAGCCCACGCACGGCATCGCGCGTCCGCGCATCGCGGTCAGCCGCAGCCGCCCCCCGGAGTTCGTCACCGAGATCGCCGAGCGGATCGGCGCCGAGCTGGTGCCGATGGGCTCGGCCGGCGCCAAGATCACCGCCGTGGTGCTCGGCGAGGTCGACGCCTACCTGCACGGCGGCGGGCAGTACGAGTGGGACAGCGCCGCCCCCGTCGGCATCGCCCGCGCCGCCGGACTCCACACCAGCCGCCTCGACGGTTCCGAGCTCGTCTACGACCGCCCCGACCCGTGGCTTCCCGACCTTCTGGTCTGCCGCCGCGAGCTGGCCGTGGACCTGCTCGCCGCCCTGTCCGATCGACCCGAGGGGAGTCGCTGATGCCGGCCGGACTGTCTCGTCTGGACGTACTGGAATCCGAGGCGGTGCACCTGATCCGCGAGGTCGTCGCCGAACGCGACCGGCCCGCGCTGCTGTTCTCCGGCGGCAAGGACTCCGCAGTGCTGCTCAAGCTCGCCGAGAAGGCCTTCGCCCCCGCCCCGATCCCGTTCCCGGTGCTGCACGTCGACACCGGACACAACTTCGAGGAGGTCCTCGACTTCCGCGACCGCCGAGCCGCCGAGCTCGGCGTCCGGCTCGTGGTGGCCTCGGTGCAGGAGTCCATCGACGCCGGCCGCACCGTCGAACCCGAGGGCCTGACCAGCCGGAACCGGCTGCAGACGGCCTCGCTGCTGGAAGCCATCGCCGAGCACCGCTTCGACGCGCTCTTCGGCGGAGCCCGCCGCGACGAGGAACGCGCCCGCGCCAAGGAGCGCATGCTGTCGTTCCGCGACGGCTTCGGCCAGTGGGACCCGCGCAACCAGCGCCCCGAGCTGTGGAACCTCTACAACGGGCTGATCCACCCCGGCGAGAACGTGCGCGCCTTCCCGCTGTCGAACTGGACCGAGCGCGACGTGTGGACCTACATCGACCGCGAGGACGTAGAACTGCCGTCGCTCTACTTCGCCCACAACCGCAAGGTCTTCGAGCGCGACGGGATGCTGCTCGCCGACAACCCTTTCCTGCCGCGCGATCCCGACGAGCAGCTGGTCGAGCGGTCCGTGCGGTTCCGCACCGTCGGCGACATGACCTGCACCGGCGCGGTCCCCTCGGAGGCCGCGACGGTGTCCGAGGTGATCGCCGAGATCGCCGCCACCAGGATCTCCGAGCGCGGCCAGACCCGCGCCGACGACCGCACCAGCGCGGCGGCGATGGAGGACCGCAAGCGGGAGGGATACTTCTGATGACCACCACCGAACCGGTCTTCGCCCCGGCCGACAGCCTGCTGCGGTTCGCCACCGCGGGCGCGGTCGACGACGGCAAGTCCACGCTGATCGGACGCCTGCTGCACGACTCCAAGTCGCTGCTGGCCGATCAGCTCGAACAGCTGGAGGTGGCCAGCGAGGAGCGCGGCGACGAGCAGCTGGACCTGGCGATGCTCACCGACGGGCTGCGCGCCGAGCGCGAGCAGGGCATCACCATCGACGTCGCGCACCGCTACTTCGAGACCGCGCGGCGCGCGTTCATCATCGCCGACACCCCGGGCCACGCCCAGTACACCCGCAACATGGTCACCGGCGCCTCCACCGCGGACCTCGCGATCGTGCTGGTCGACGCTCGCAACGGCCTGACCGAGCAGTCCCGCAGGCACGCCGTGCTGGCCGGGCTGCTCCGGGTGCCGCAGCTGGTGCTGGCGGTGAACAAGATGGACCTCGTCGACTACGACGAGGAGGTCTTCCGCGCCATCACCGGCGAGTTCGCCGCGTTCACCGAGCGGCTCGACCTGCGGGAGGTCACCGCCATCCCGATCTCGGCGCTGCGCGGCGACAACGTCGTGGACCGCTCGACCGAGATGCCCTGGTACGACGGGCCGTCGCTGCTGGAGCACCTGGAGCAGGTGGAGGTCGCCGAGGAGACCGGTCGGTTCCGGATGCCGGTGCAGTACGCGATCCGCGCGCAGGAGCAGGACTACCGGGGTTACGCGGGCCAGATCGCCGGGGGCGCCGTCGCGCCCGGCGAGGAGGTGCTGCACCTGCCGTCCGGGATGCGCAGCCGCGTCGTCGCGGTCGACAGCGCCGACGCCGAGCTGGAGCTCGGGCGGGCGCCGCAGTCGGTGGCGCTGCGGCTGGCCGAGGACATCGACGTGGGGCGCGGCGACATGCTCTGCGCACCGGACGGGCCGCCGGTCGCCGCCGAGGAGCTGACGGCCTCGGTGTGCTGGATGTCGCCGAAGTCCCCGCTCACCCCGGGAACCCGGTTGCTGCTCAAGCACACCACCCGCGTGGTCAAGGCGATCGTCACCGAGGTCCGCGAACGCCTCGACGTCACCACGCTGGAACGCGGACCGGCGGAATCCTTGCAGCTCAACGACATCGGCGAGGTCCGGCTGCGGCTGGCGCAGCCGGTGTTCTGCGATCCCTACCGGCACAACCGGCTCACCGGGGGCGCGGTCCTCATCGACGCCTCCAGCCACGCGACCGCGGGCGCCGTCCTGATCACCGAGACGCGCTGAAGAAGACCGACGAAGGAGCGAGGGAAATGGTCAAGATCATCGGGGCCGGGTTCGGCCGCACCGGTACCGCGTCGATGAAGTCGGCGCTGGAGCACCTCGGCTTCGCGCCGTGCTACCACATGTTCGAGGTCATCGCGCAGCCCGAGCGCGCCAAGGACTGGGACCGGGCGCTGGACGGGGAGGTCGAGGACTGGGAGACGGTGCTCGGCGGGTTCGAGTCCACCGTGGACTGGCCGGGCTGCACGTTCTGGCGCGAGCTCATGGACTTCTACCCGGACGCGAAGGTGCTGCTCACCGTCCGCGACCCGGAGCGCTGGTACGACAGCGTGTTCAACACGATCTACCAGTTCGTGCAGGAGCCGCCGGCCGACGACGACTTCAGCCTCAAGATGCGGCCGACCATAGAGCGGATGATCTGGAACGGCACCTTCGACGGGCGTTTCGACGATCGCGAGCACGCCATCAAGGTCTTCGAGGCCCACAACGCCGCCGTGCAGGAGGCCGTCCCGGCCGACCGGCTGCTGACCTACCAGGTCGGCGAGGGCTGGGGCCGGCTGTGCGAGTTCCTGGAGGTGCCGGTGCCGGACGAGCCGTTCCCGCACGTCAACGACTCCGGTTCGATCCGCGACCTGGTCGAGAAGACCCAGCGCGAGGGCAAGTTCACCTCGCCGTACGAGTCCTGATATCCGCCGCACAGCTTCGAGGAGACCCATGTCCACCACCGAGTTAGGCCGCAGATCCGTGCTGCGGATGCTGGCCGCAGCGCCCCTGGTTCCCGCGGCGTTATCGGGCGCGGCCCAGGCCGCGCCCCGGCCGTCCGTCGGCGCGTTGGGCGCGGACCTGGTCACGCGGCCGGATCTGCACCCGCCGCTGATGGAGATCATCACCCCGGCCGCGGGCACCGAGCCGGGGCAGGTGCTGCTCACGCCCACCGGAGCCAGCACGATGGACGTGAACGCGCCCGCGCCGCGCGCCCCGATCCAGCCGGGTGCGATGCTCATGGACGACACCGGCCAGCCGGTCTGGTTCGGGCCGTCGTCGGAGGGCGTGAACTTCGACCTGAAGGTGCAGCAGTACCAGGGAAAACCGGTGCTGACGTTCTGGGAGGGCAAGGTCGTCGTCCCGCCGGGCTTCGGTCACGGCAAGTTCGTGATCATGGACGAGGCCTACGCGCGAATCGCCGAGGTCGTCCCGGCCAACGACCTGACCGGTGACCTGCACGAGTTCGTCATCACCCCGCAGGGCACGGCGCTGATCCTGGCCTACCGCGAGGTCCGGCTGGACACCACGCCGGTGGGCGGGCAGCCGAACTCGAAGGTCCTCGAAGGCGTGGTGCAGGAGATCGACATCGCCTCCGGTGAGCTGATCTTCGAGTGGAACAGCCTGGAGCACGTCGGCCTGGACGAGTCGTTCTACCCGGTGCCGAAGGACCCGGAGGCCTTCCACGACTACATCCACCTCAACGCCATCTGCGAGGACGGCGACGCGCTGCTGATCTCGGCGCGCTGCACCCACGCCATCTACCGCATCGACCGCGCCTCGGGCGAGGTGAAGTGGCGCCTGTGCGGTCGCAAGAGCGACTTCGCGATGAGCGAGGACGCCGGTTTCGCCTGGCAGCACGACGTTCGCCGGCACTCCGACGGCACGATCAGCCTCTTCGACAACGCCGACGCCGCCGGCCGCGCCAAGTCGCGCGGCATGACGCTCAACGTCGACGAGGCGGCCAGGACGGCGACGCTGCTGCGCAGCGCGGAGAGCCCGGAGGGCCTGCTCGCCCCGAACCAGGGCAACGCGCAGCTGCTGGCCAACGGCCACATGTTCGTCGGCTGGGGCGGCCAGCCGTACTTCACCGAGTTCGGCCCGAACAACGAGGTCCTCTTCCACGGCCGATTCACCGAAACGATGGCCTCCTACCGCGCCCACAGGGCCCAGTGGGTCGGGAAACCCGCGGACTCCCCAGCGGTCGTGGGCAAACCCGGCGACGGCATCACCAGCGTCTACACCAGCTGGAACGGAGCCACGGAGGTCACGACGTGGCGCGCCCTGGCGGGCCCGGACGACCAGAACCTCACCGCAGTCGCGGACGCGGAGAAGACGGGCTTCGAAACCAAGATCGACATCCAGGGCGCCCACCCCGTGGTCGCGGTAGAAGCCCTCGACGCCTCAGGCAACGTCCTCGGCAGATCCCCAGCGGTCGCGGTCGCCTGACGCCGGTTCTGGTCCGAACTGTCCCATGACCATCGACGTGGTCCCAGGACGGTTCGGACCAAACCCGTCCCCACTCCCGTCTCCCGCAACAGCGAAGTTCTCATGAAAACTTCCCTCCCCACGAAACGGGAGTCGGCTGCATTCGAAGCCCGGTTCCAGACCTGGCCGTTGATCTCGGAACTCCGCGCGTGGTCGCGCTCTTTGCAGATCAGTGCCGTGATCCGGTCGACTTCGGGTCCGTCGTCCTGAGTGCTGGTCACTCCTTTCAGAGGTGTTCCGGTTTTCGAGGAGGGGGAAGTTTTCATGAGAACTGCGCACCAGGAGTGTGGTGAATGAGGTGTGTGGTCGGGGTCTCGCGTGGGCGTTCGGGAGGTGTTTCCCGAGTTAGCATCTTCGCGAGGCTAAGGAGTGTTGTGCTGTGGGTGTGCTGGCGGAGGACGAGAGGGAGGTCCGTCGCCGGTGTCGTCGGGCGCTCGGGGTGACCACGCTCGGGTTGATGTTGGTGCTGGTCAACGCCACCTCGCTGAACCTGGCGCTGCCCGCGTTGTCCGCTTCGTTCCGGGTCCCCGCTGCTACCGCTGACTGGTTCCTCGTGGCGTTCATGCTCAGCAACACCGCGTCCATCCTGGTGTTCAGCCGCATCTCGGACATGCTCGGGCGGCGGACGATCTACCTCGCGGGGCTGGCCTGCTTCACCGTGATCAGCCTGCTGTGCGCGTTCGCGCCGAACGCGTCGACGCTGATCGTGCTGCGCGTGCTGCAGGGGATCGCGGCCGCCACGACCGTCACGAACACGACCGCGATCCTCACCGACGTGTTCCCGCCGAACCGCCTGGTGCACGGGTTGAGCCTGAACATCACGGCCGCCTCCATCGCGCAGATGATCGGGCCCGCGCTGGGCGGGCTGCTGGTGACCTTCGCCGACTGGCACGCGTTGTTCCTGGTCAACGTGCCGATCGGGATCCTCGCCGTGGTGCTGGGGTCGCGGTTGCTGCCGAAGATCCCGCGCGCTCGCGGACCCCGGCAGCGCTTCGACATCACCGGAGCGCTGCTGTCGAGCACGGGACTGGCGGTGCTGCTGTTCGGCATCAACCGCATCGGACCGTGGGGAGCGGCCGATCCGCGCGTGCCGTCGGCGATCGTGCTCGGCGTCGCGCTGCTGGTGGCGTTCGTCCTGGTGGAACGCCGGATCTCGGCGCCGCTGCTGGATCTGCGACTGCTGCAGCGGCCCGGCCGCGGGCAGGCGTACGCGGCGGCGTTCTTCAACTCCTTCTGCCGGGCCGGAGTCGTGGTGCTGGTCGGGCTGCACCAGCAGATGGTGGAGCACCGGACCGCGCTGGAAGCCGGGTTCGTCGTGATGCCGCTGGCGCTGGTGATGATGCTGTGCGCGCCGCTCAGCGCCCGGCTGTCGGTGCGCTGGTCGGCGCGGACCCTGTCCAGCCTCGGTGCGCTGCTGGTGGTCGTCGGCATCGTCGGGCTGGCCGGGCAGCTCGCGGTTCCCGGGGCTCCGCTGCTGCTCATGGCGCTGTGCCTGGGACTGATCGGGGCGGGGACGGGCCTGTTCACCGCGCCCAACACCGGGTCGATCATGGCCGGGGTGGGCAGCGATCAGCGGGCCGTCGCCAACGGCATCCGGTCGATGCTGTTCAACAGCGCCCAAGCCGCCGGAACCGCGGTGGCGCTGCTGATCCTCACCAGTTGGCTCGGCTCGTCCGGTGTTGCGTCCTACGCCGCCAACGCCGACGATCCCGCCGTGCGGCTCGGCTTCGCGGTCGCCGCGATCACGATGGGCATCGCCGCGTTCGCCGGGCTCGTGATGTCGCTGGCGCGCGGAGGTCCGTGGCGGGCCCGCTGAGAGAACGGAGGGCGCATCCTGTTCACCATCACCGTTCGCGACCACGTCATGGTCGCCCACAGCTTCCGGGGCGAGACCTTCGGTCCCGCGCAGCGCCTGCACGGCGCGACGTTCGTGGTGGACGCGACGTTCCAGCGCGAGCAGCTCGACGCCGACAACGTCGTCGTCGACATCGGCCGCGCGACCGAGCAGCTCGGCGAGGTGCTGGCCGAGCTCAACTACCGCAACCTCGACGAGCTCGACGAGTTCGCCGGGGTCAACACCTCGACGGAGTTCCTCGCCCAGGTCGTCGCCGATCGGCTCGCCGAGCGGATCCGCTCCGGCGCGCTCGGCGAATCCGCGCGCGGGTTGAGCGGGTTGAAGGTCGTGCTGCACGAGTCCCACGTGGCGTGGGCCGGGTACGAACGAGCCCTCTGAGAGTGACGCTGTGAGAGTCCACTTCGTCGTCCCCGACGACGAGCTTCCCAGCGGCGGCAACGTCTACGACCGGCGCGTCGCAGCCGGGCTGGCGGAGCGCGGCTTCGACGTGCGCCGCGGTGCCGTCGCGGGGGCTTGGCCGGAGCCGGATCGCGCGGCGCTGGATCGGCTCGCCGACCTGCTCGACGGGATCGCCGACGGTGAGGCGGTGCTGCTCGACGGGCTCGTGGCCTGCGGAGTTCCCGACATCATCGCCGCCCACTCGCGCCGGTTGCGCGTCGCGATCCTGGTCCACCTGCCGCTGGCCGACGAGACCGGGCTGAGCGCCCAGGTCGCCGCGCGACTCGACGCGGCCGAGAAGCGGGTGCTGAGCGCGGCTGACCTCGTGATCACCACCAGCCCGCGGACGGCCAGGCGGATTCCCGGCGCCCGGATCGCGGTGCCCGGGACCGACCCGGCTCCCGTCGCGCCCGGGACCGACGGGGTGTCGCGGCTGCTGTGCGTCGCCGCGCTGATGCCGCGCAAGGGCCAGGACCTGCTGCTGCGGGCGCTGGAAGAACTGCCTCTGAGCTGCGACTTCGTCGGTCCGGAACGGGATCCCGAGTACGCGCGGGCGCTGCGGGAAGCGGGCGGTCGGATCCTCGGCCCGCTCACCGGCGTCGATCTCGCCGAGGCCTACGCGAGCGCGGACCTGCTGGTGCAGCCGTCCCTGGCCGAGACCTACGGCATGGCCGTCACCGAAGGCCTGGCCCGGGGCGTCCCGGTCATCGCCGGCGCCGTTCCCGACGCCCTCGGCGACGGCGGCCTGCTCCTGCCTCCGGGCGACCTCGACGCGCTGACCACGGCGCTGCGCCGCTGGGCCACCGACGCGGAGTTCCGGGACCGACTGCGCGCCGCCGCGCTGCGCCGCCGCGCGCAGCTGCCGAGCTGGGACGCGACCGCGCGGCAGCTGGCCGACGCGCTGACTAGCCTGGAGGCATGACCGCCGCCGGTTTCGACCCGGAGTGGTTGGCGCTCCGCGAACCCGCCGACGCCGCCGCCCGCGCGGCGGATCTCCTCGACCCCCTGCGCGTGGTGTTGTCGCGTCGCCAGGGGACGGTTCTTCCCCGAGTTGACCGGACAAAAGGGGCATCAACCCCGGGTGATTCGAGGAAAAACCGTCCCCTGGTGACGATCCGCGATCTCGGGAGCGGCACCGGGTCGATGCGGAGGTGGTTGAGCGGGCGGCTCGGTGTCCCGGAGCGCTGGGTGCTGCAGGACCGGGATCCGGAGCTGCTGGCGCTCGCGGTGGACGACGAGGCCGGTGTTGAGGTTCGGGTGGAGGAGATCGGGGCGCTGAGCGGGGCCGAGCTGGTGGGGACGTCGTTGGTCACGGCTTCGGCGTTGCTGGACGTGCTCACCGCCCGGGAGGTCGACGCGCTCGTGGCGGCCTGCGTCGAGGCAGGGTGTCCCGCGCTGCTGACGCTCACCGTCACCGGCCGCGTCGAGCTCGACCCGCCGGGACCGCTCGACTCCCGGTTCGAGGCGGCCTTCAACCAGCACCAGCGTCGCCACCTGCTCGGCCCGGACGCTGTCGCGCACGCCACCGCCGCGTTCGAGGCGCGCGGCGCGACCGTGCTGACCCGCCCCAGCCCGTGGCGGCTCGAACCCGGCCCGCTGACCGAGCAGTGGTTGCGCGGCTGGATCGGCGCCGCCTGCGAGCAGGACCCCGACCTGACCTCGGAAGCACCTGACTACCTGCGGCGGGCCGGAGAGCTGCGGGCCGTCGTCGAGCACGCCGACCTCCTGGCGATCCCGGGGGAGCGGACGTGAGCCGCCGGATCTGGCCCTGGCTGCGCGCGCTGGTGGCGGCCGCGATCCTCGCGGTCCTGGCCTGGCGGCTGGGCACCGACGCCTTCCTGAACGGACTGCGCGCGATCGGTCCCCGGACGGCGCTCGCGGCGCTGGGCATCGGGCTGGCCACCACGGCTTTCAGCGCGTGGCGGTGGTGCGTCGTCGCGCGCGGCCTCGGCCTGCGGTTGCCGCTGCGGGTGGCGCTGGCCGACTACTACCGCGCGCTGCTGCTCAACGCCGTGCTGCCGGCCGGGGTGCTCGGCGACGTCCACCGGGCCGTCAGCCACGGGAACCGCTCCGGCGACCTCGGCGGCGGCGTGCGGGCCGTGCTGCTGGAGCGCTTCGCCGGGCAGCTCGCGCTCCTGGCGGTCGGCGCGGTCGTGCTGGTCACCGACCCGGTCGTGCCGGTGCCGCTGCTGCCCGCGCTGCTGGTGATCGGCGCGCTCGCCGGGTCGGCGCTGCTGATCCCGGCGGTGCGCCGAGCCGCGGTGACGTTCTGGCGGGACGCGCGGCGCGGTGTGCTCACCCGGCGGGCGGTGACCCCGGTGGCGGTGTCGTCGCTGGCGACCGTCGCCGGGCACCTGGCCCTGTTCCTCGTCGCGGCCCGCGCTTCCGGGGCGGAGGCGCCGCTGGGCGTCCTGCTGCCGCTGCTCGTGCTCGCGCTGCTGGTGATGGCGCTGCCGATCAACGTCGGGGGCTTCGGGCCGAGGGAGGCGTTCCTCGCGCTGGCCTTCGCGGCCACCGGGCTCGACGCGGCGCAGGGCCTGGCGACCTCGGTGACCTACGGGGCGCTGACCCTCATCGCCGCGCTGCCCGGCGTGCTCGTGCTGGTCAGTGGACGATCCGGTGGCACAGCGCCGGAAGCCCCGCCGCCAGCAGATCGGGAAGAGCGTCGAACGGGCTCTCACCGCTGATCAGGTGGTCGAAGACCGGATCTGCCAGCAGCTCCAGCGCCAGACCCATCCGCTGCGCGAAATCGCGCCGGGGATGGGCGACCGCGCCGACCTGGCTGCCGCGGATCGTCAGCCGCCGCGAGTGGAACGACTCGCCCAGCGGCGCGCTCACCGCCCGGTCGCCGTACCAGCTCAGCTCGATCACGCGGCCCTCGGTGGCCAGCAGCTCCAGCGACCGGGCCAGCCCCCGCTCGCTGCCGCTGGCGTGCACCACGAGATCGCACTCGCCCTCGGCATCGGCAGGGGCGGCGAAGCCGACGCCCAGGGCGCGCGCGGTGGCCTCGCGGGCCGGGTCGACGTCGACGAGCTGCACCCGGACTCCGGGGACGCGGGCCAGGATCGCGGCCGCGCTGCACCCGACCATCCCGCCGCCGACCACCGCGATCCGGTCGCCGATCAGCGGCGCGGCGTCCCAGACGGCGTTGACCGCGGTCTCCACCGTTCCGGCCAGCACCGCGCGTCGCGCCGGGACCGACGGCGGCACGACGGTCACCGCCGAGGCGGGGACGACGTAGCGGGTCTGGTGCGGGTAGAGGCAGAACACCGTGCGGCCGACCAGCTCGGGCGGGCCCTCCTCGACCGCACCGACGTTGAGGTAGCCGTACTTGACCGGCCACGGGAACTCGCCCTCCTGGAACGGCGCCCGCATCCGCTGGTGCTGCGAGCCCGGGATTCGCCCTTGCAGCACGAGGCTTTCGGTGCCCCGGCTGATCGCCGAGTACAGGGTGCGCACGGCCACCTGATCCGGCGAACGCTCGGGCAGCGCGGCGCGCCGGATCTCGCCCCGGCCGTGCCCGGTGACCCACAATGCCCGTGCGGTCTCTGCCATCGATGACCTCCGAGAACAGGGTGGACATGATCGAACTCCACCGCAACACCGCCGAGCACCTGGCGTGGGCGGGAGCTCAGGTGCTCGCGCTGCTCGCCGTCGCCGCGACGGTGGGGCTGGGCCCGCTCGGCTGGGCCGCCGGGCTCGCTTGCGCGCTCGGCACCCAGGCGCTGGTGCGTCGCGCGATGCTCCGGCACGCCACCACCTGCCTCGGCCCGGCCGACCGGATCACGCTCGTGCGCGCCGCCCTGACCGCCGTGATCACCGCGCTGGTGGCCGACGGGGTCGGCCCGAGCTTGCTCGTCGTGCTCGGGGTCGTGGCGCTGATCAGCGACTTCCTCGACGGGCAGGTCGCCCGGCGCACCGGGACCACCTCGCCGTTCGGGGCGCGGCTGGACATGGAGGTCGACGCGTTCCTGATCCTCGTGCTCAGCGTCCACGTCGCCACCGCGCTGGGGCCGTGGGTACTGGTGATCGGGCTGATGCGCTACGCGTTCGTCGCCGCCTCGTGGCGGCTTCGGTGGCTGCGGGAGCAGCTCCCGCCCAGCCGCGCGCGCAAGGCCGTCGCGGCGGTGCAGGGGATCGTGCTCGTCGCGGTCTCGTCGGGTCTCGTGCCGCACGCGGCGGCGTGGGTGTTCCTGGCGCTGCTGGTCCTGGTGTGGTCGTTCGGCCGGGACGTGCTGTGGCTCAGGCGTTCTCGGACGTGACCTTCGGGAAGTAGCGCAGCACGGCGACGTCGCCGATCTTGGTCACGTCCTCCAGGTGGAAGCGGCGCTCCGGTCCGCCGGGGAACAGCGCCGGGTGCAGGAAGCGCGGCGCGGTCTGCTGCCCGACGAAGATCGGTGCGATCGCCATCCGCAGCTCGTCGGCGAGACCGGCCCGCAGGAACCCGGTGTGGATGCAGGTCCCGCCCTCGACCATGAGCCGCCGCACTCCTCGATCGCCTAGGTCGTCGAGCATCTCGCCGAAGTCGAGTTCCGTTCCCATGGCGGCGACTTCGGCCAGTCCGTCCACAGTGGTCGACTCCGCTCCGGAGTCGGTCGTGTAGACGAGCTTGGCGCCGTCGAGGTGCCACAGCCGCAGCGCGGGGGAGAGGTCGCCGCTGCCGGAGACGATGACCTTCATCGGGTGCTCCGGCGCGCCGCGCGCCAGGCGGGCGGCGCATCGCTCGGCGCTGCGCACCAGCAGGCGCGGGTCGTCGCGCCGGACGGTGCCCGCGCCGAGCAGGATCGCGTCGGACTCGGCGCGCACCTGGTCGACGTGGTCGAAGTCGGCGGCGTTGGACAGCGGGAAGCGCTGCGGGCTCACGTCGTCGATGCAGCCGTCGGCGCTGACGGCGACGCTGAGCAGAACGTGGGGGCGCGGCACGCCCGCCACGGTACCGATTGATCGTCCGCAGCGCCTCGACCAGCGAACTCAACAAAGTGTTGACAAAGCCCGGTGATGGGGGCCACTATTCTGTGGAACGGAAACAAACATCCGCGATACGGAATTAAGGGGACGGCTGCGATGAGTCACGCACTGCCCTACGAGGTGAACTGCTCGATCCTGCTGACCGAGCTGCCGCTGCTGGAGCGCCCGGCCGCGGCCAAGGCCGCCGGTTTCGACGCCGTCGAGTTCTGGTGGCCGTTCGACACCGCGGTGCCCGCGCAGCGCGACGTCGACGCCTTCGTCCGCGCCGTCGAGGACGCCGGCGTGCGGCTGGTCGGGCTGAACTTCTTCGCGGGTGACATGCCCGGCGGCGACCGCGGCCTGGTCTCCTGGCCCGAGCGCAGCAGCGAGTTCCGCGACAACGTCGACGTCACCGTCGCGATCGGCGAGCGCCTGGGCTGCACGGCCTTCAACGCCCTCTACGGCAACCGCGTCGACGGCGCCTCCGCCCAGCAGCAGGACGACCTCGCGGTCGAGAACCTCGCGCTCGCCGCGAAGTCCGCCGCCCGCATCGGCGGAACGGTGCTGGTCGAGCCGGTCAGCGGCCCGCAGCCCTACCCGCTGCGCACCGCCGCCGACGCGCTGGCGGTCATCGATCGCGTGCAGGCGGCCTCCGGCGCCACCAACCTCGGCCTGCTCGCCGACCTCTACCACCTGGCGGTCAACGGCGACGACGTCGACAAGGTCATCGCCGACCACATCGACCGCATCGCGCACGTGCAGATCGCCGACCACCCGGGCCGCAACGAGCCCGGCACCGGGTCGCTGCCGCTGCAGCAGCAGCTCGCCGCGCTCGAACGCGGCGGCTACCGCGGCTGGGTCGGCCTGGAGTACAAGGCCGGTGGCCAGGCGGGCCCCTTCGACTGGCTCCCGCGCGAGCGCCGCAGCTGAGAAACCGCAGAACTTCCGGAAGGACGAAAGCAATGAGCTCGATCGCGTTCATCGGCCTGGGCGTCATGGGAAGCCCGATGGCCGTGCACCTCGCCAACGCCGGCCACGACGTGACCGGCTACAACATCACGCCGAACAAGTACGGCCCGCTCAAGGAAGCGGGCGGCAGCTCGGCCGATTCCATCGCCGAGGCCGTCTCGGGCGCCGAGATCGTCTGCGTGATGGTTCCCGACAGCCCCGACGTGCGGGACGTGCTCACCGGCGAGGACGGCGTGTTCGCCCACGCCAAGCCGAACGCGCTGATCATCGACTTCTCCAGCATCCGCCCCGACGTCACGATCGAGCTCGCCGAGGAGGCCTCCGAGAAGGGCTTCCGGCTGCTCGACGCCCCGGTCTCCGGTGGTGAGGCCGGGGCCAAGAACGCGGCTCTGTCCATCATGGTCGGTGGCTCGGCCGAGGACTTCGCCGCCGCGGCGGAGGTCTTCGACCACGTCGGCAAGACCGTCGTGCACGTCGGCCCCAGCGGCGCGGGCCAGACCGTCAAGGCCGCCAACCAGCTCATCGTCGCCGCCAACATCCAGGCCCTGTCCGAGGCCGTGGTGTTCGTCGAGTCCTACGGCGTGGACGTCGAGGCCGCGCTGGAGGTCCTCGGCGGCGGGCTGGCCGGGTCCGCGGTGCTCAACCAGAAGCGGTCGAACATGCTCAACCGCAGCTTCGACCCGGGTTTCCGGATCGACCTGCACCACAAGGACCTGGGCATCGTCACCGCCGCCGCCCGCGAATCCGGCGTCGTCGTGCCGGTCGGCTCGCTGCTCGCGCAGCTCATGGCCGCCGCCCGCGCCCAGGGCGACGGCGGGCTCGACCACTCCGCCCTGCTGCGGGGCGTCGAACGACTCTCCGGCCGCAGCACCACCTGACCCCGCAGCCCGACGCGGGGATGACGGGGTGCGGCCGCGCACAGGTGACGGACCGCGGCCGCACTCCCGTCACCACCCGATTACGGCGGTATTAGGTGACCCGATTACCGCCGTAATCCGCCACCCGATTACGGCGGTATTCCGCTACCCGGTTACGGCGGTATTCGGGAACCCGATTACGGCCGTAATCCGCAACCCCCGCAGCGAGACCTGCCCCTGACGCCGAAACGAGGACGAACATGACGCGCATGCGCACCGTGGACGCCGCCGCCCTCATCCTGGAGAAGGAGGGCGCCACGCAGACCTTCGGGCTGCCCGGCGCCGCGATCAACCCGTTCTACAGCGCCATGAAGAAGCACGGCGGCATCCACCACGTGCTCGCCCGGCACGTCGAGGCCGCCTCGCACATGGCCGAGGGCTACACGCGGGCGGAGCCGGGCAACATCGGCGTCTGCGTCGGCACCTCGGGCCCGGCGGGCACCGACATGATCACCGGGCTGTACTCCGCGTCGGCGGACTCGATCCCGATCCTGGCCATCACCGGCCAGGCCCCGGTCAACAAGCTGCACAAGGAGGACTTCCAGGCCGTCGACATCGAGTCGATCGCCCAGCCGGTCACCAAGTGGGCGGTGACGGTGCTGGAACCCGCGCAGGTCCCGGGAGCGTTCCAGAAGGCGTTCCAGCTGATGCGCACGGGCCGTCCGGGCCCGGTGCTCATCGACCTGCCGCTGGACGTGCAGCTGGCCGAGATCGAGTTCGACATCGACACCTACGAGCCGCTGCCCGTGGTCAACCCGCGCGCCACCCGGGCGCAGGCCGAGCACGCGCTGGGGATGCTGGACGCCGCCGAGCGGCCGCTGATCGTCGCCGGTGGCGGGGTCATCAACGCCGACGCCTCGGCGCTGCTGGTGGAGTTCGCCGAGATCCTGGGGGTCCCGGTCGTGCCGACGCTGATGGGCTGGGGCGCGATCGCCGACGACCACCCGCTGTCGGCGGGCATGGTCGGGCTGCAGACCTCGCACCGCTACGGCAACGCGACGCTGCTGGAGTCGGACTTCGTGCTCGGCATCGGCAACCGCTGGGCCAACCGCCACACCGGCGGGCTCGACACCTACCGCGGTGAGCGGAAGTTCGTCCACGTCGACGTCGAACCCACCCAGATCGGGCGGGTTTTCGCGCCCGACTACGGCATCGTCTCCGACGCCCGCGCGGCGCTGGAGGTCTTCGTCGAGGTCGCCCGCGAGTGGAAGCGGGACGGCAGGCTGGCCGAGCGCGGCGAGTGGGCCGAGCAGTGCCGCGAGCGCAAGTCCGCGCTGCTGCGCAAGACCCACTTCGAGTCGGCGCCGATCAAGCCGCAGCGGGTCTACCAGGAGATGAACCGCGCGTTCGGTCCCGACACCCGCTACGTCTCCACGATCGGGCTCTCGCAGATCCAGGCGGCGCAGATGCTGCACGTCTACCGGCCGCGGCACTGGATCAACGCCGGTCAGGCGGGTCCGCTGGGCTGGACCGTGCCGGCCGCGATCGGCGTGGCCACCGCCGACCCCGAGTCCACCGTGGTCGCGGTGTCGGGGGACTACGACTTCCAGTTCCTGGTGGAGGAGCTGGCGGTCGGCGCGCAGTTCAACATCCCGTTCGTGCACGTGCTCATCAACAACGCCTACCTGGGGCTGATCCGGCAGGCGCAGCGCGGGTTCGACATGGACTACCACGTGCAGCTGGCCTTCGAGAACATCAACGCCCCGGAGGTCAACGGCTACGGCGTCGACCACGTCAAGGTCGTCGAGGGCCTGGGCTGCAAGGCGCTGCGGGTCTTCGACTCCGACGCCATCTTCGACGCGCTGGAGCAGGCCAAGAAGCTCGTCGCCGAGCACCGCGTCCCGGTGGTCGTGGAGGTCGTGGTCGAGCGGGTCACCAACGTGTCGATGGGCACCGAGATCGATGCGGTCAACGAGTTCGAGGCGCTGGCCGAATCCGGCGCCGACGCTCCGACCGCGGTAGCGGGCCGGTCATGAGACTGGTCAGAGTGGGCGAACCCGGCGCCGAGCGGCCGGGGGTGTTGGACGCTGCGGGCCTGGTCCGCGACGTGTCCGGGTTCGCCCACGACATCGACGGCGCACTGCTGGCCGACCCCGAGCGCCTCGCGGCGATCGAGGCCGGCCGGCAGGCCCTGCCGGAACTACCCGCGACGCGCTTCGGCCCGCCGATCGCGCGCCCGGGAACGGTGGTGGGCATCGGGCTGAACTACCGGTGCCACGCCGCCGCGGCCGGTGCCGAGCCCCCGGCCGAACCGATCGTGTTCCTCAAGCCCAGCGGCGGGATCACCGGTCCGCACGACGAGATCGTGCTGCCGCCGGGCAGCGAGCAGACCGATTGGGAGGTCGAGCTGGGCGTCGTCATCGGCACCCGGCTGCGCTCCTGCCCGGACCCGCGGGCGGCGCTGCGGTCGGTGGCGGGTTACGTCGCCGCCAACGACGTCACCGAGCGCGCGCAGCTGACCAGCGGGCCGACGTGGGTGCGCGGCAAGTGCCACGACACCTTCACCCCGCTGGGCCCGTGGCTGCTCACCGCCGACGAGATCGACGACCCGCAGGACCTGCGCCTGGAAGCGCAGGTCAACGGGATCCCCCGGCAGCGGGGGAGCACGGCCGACATGGTCTTCGGCGTCGGCGAGCTGCTGGCGCACCTGAGCGGCCTGATGACGCTGCACCCGGGGGATCTGGTGCTCACCGGAACCCCGGCCGGAGTCGCGGCTCTGCACCCGGAGCCGCGCCCGTTCCTCCGCCCCCGCGACGTGGTCGACATCGAGGTCCAGCACCTCGGGCGCCAGCGATCCACGGTCCGGGGCTAGGAGGCCCGGGGCGGGAGGCGCTCTGCCGGACCCCTCCCGCCCCGGGGCCGCACCGCGCGAACTCGCGCTGGTGGGTCAGGGCTTGAGCGCCGCTCGCAAGCGCGCCGCGTAGGCGCGGAAGAGGGCGGGCATGTCGACCTTCTCGGGGGCGAGGAGCCACTGGAGCTGGAGGCCGTCGATGGTGGCGACGATCTCGGCCGCGATGGCGTCGCAGTCGGCCTCCGGGCGAACGTCGCCGTGCGCCACGCCCTTTCGGAGTTCGTCGGCGATCATGGTGCGGACGTTGTCGTAGCGGGTGGTGAACCACTCCCGCGCCGGGTGCAGGTCGGCCTGCTCGGCGCGGGCGTGGCAGCACTGGCAGGACGGGGCCTGGTGCACCGAGCACGGTGCGTTCACCCTCCACATCGGACGTTCGTTGGGCGAGCTACCGATCGCCGCGGAGGTCAAGGTCGAGCCGTGAGCGGGAGCGGGGGCGGGCCTCGGGGGTTCCGGGGCCCGCTCATCGTGGTCGCCTAATCGGGTCACGCTGGCTACCCCAACGGGTGGTCAAGTGGAATCCAACCACCCTAGTTCCTTCCGTATCGCATTCATCTTTGCAGGTCAGATGAATATTTCTCTTTTTCCGCTGCTGATCCGGTCGCGTGGCAGCGGTCCTGCCCGCGGGTTAGCGTTCGCTCGGATTTGATCTCCCGCTCGGGTGGAACTCCGTGTCCTCCTTGGAGAAAGTAGGTATCCGATGCGCACTCTCCGCGAAAAGTCCTGTTGGACAGCGGCGCTCGTCATCAGCGCCGGTATGGTCATCGGCGTCATGCCGGCCTCGGCCGACACGACCGACAACGACGGCATCAACATCGGCAACGACAACAACGTCAGCGTCGCCCCGGTCCAGCTGTGCGGGAACAACGTCGGCGTGCTCGGCCTCGTGGCGCCGATCGGCTCGGGTCAGGACGTGGAGTGCACCAACGCACCCATCGTCGACCACCCCGAGGCCGCCGAGGAACCCCCGGCTGAGGACCCCCCGGCCGAGGAGCCGCCCGCGGAGCAGCCGCCCGCCGAGGAACCCCCGGCGGACTCGGGCACGGAGGTCCTGCCGGAGGCGGAGCCGCCGGCCGACGCCTCGACGGAGGTCCAGGACGCCTCCGAGAGCCTTCCCGAGGCACCGGCCCCCGAGGCCACCGAAGGGCACGTCGCCGTCACCGGCTGACCGACCCCGCACCGGCGCGTCAACGCCGACCGCTCTGCGCATTCCCCACCGCAGACCGGTCGGCGTCGTCGCGCCCGCACCCGGACGACCCGATTTCAATGGAAATCGGGTACCTGACTTCCGTTGAAATCCGGTCGCCCCGGTGGTGGCGGGAGTTTCGGTACGGTGGTGTGAGCGGAGATCGTCTTCTAGGAGTGGGTATGGGCTTGTTCGGTGGGATGATGGGCAACGCTTCGGGGATGGACCCGCAGGCCGCTGCCAAGGAGTTCGGGCGGTTGCTGGCGCAGGGGGAGCAGATCCACGCCGCCTACCAGCTGATCCGGGATTCGCTGATCTTCACGGATCGGCGGCTGATCCTGGTCGACAAGCAGGGCGTGACCGGGCGCAAGATCGAGTACCACTCGTACCCCTACCGCAGCATCACGCACTTCTCGGTGGAGACCGCGGGCACCTTCGACCTCGACGCGGAGCTGAAGTTCTGGGTTTCCAGCATGCCGGAACCGGTGTCGCACCAGTTCGGCAAGGGCGTCGACGTCTACGAGGTGCAGGCGCTGCTGAGCACGTTCGTCGCACGGTGATCGATTCGCACCGGGTGTGAGCTGGTCCATCCGGGCAGCGGCATACTGCCCGGATGGATGTCCACACCAGGATCGTCGACGCTGCGATCCAGCGGATGGCGACCGCGGGCTACGAGGGGCTGTCCATCAGCTCGGTGGCCCGGCTCTCCGGCCTGTCCCGGCCGACGATCTACGCGCACTTCGGCACGCTGGAGCAGCTCATCGCCGAAGCTCTGGAAACCGCTGCCGTCCAAGTGATCTCGCGCGTGACCGAGCGCGCCCGTGAGGAGGCGACGACCGCCGCCGACTACGTGGTGGAGGTCATGGTCGCCGCGCGGACGGAGTTCCGCGCCAGTCCCGCGCTCGCGCCGATCGCGTTCCCGCAGCGCGGCACCATCCTCTTCGACGGTGATCCGATGGGTCCCGGGGCGCTGGAGCTGTCGCGCTCGTTCCTGCTGCCGCTGCTGGAGTTCCAGCCGGAGCTGGAAGCCGAGCTGGAGGAGATCGCCGAGACCTGCCTGCGCTGGCTGGTGTCGCTGGTGCAGTTCGAGAGCGCCCGCTCCCGCTCGGACGCGAAATTGCGCGCCTACCTGCACCGACATCTCGTTCCCGGATTGGGCGTCACCTCCTGATCTTTACATCGTTGACAGAGGTTGTAAGCCTGCGTCAACGACAGAAGGGTCCGGTGTGCGCGTCTCAACCTCCCGCCGCCGCTTCATGGGCATGGCCGCCCTCGGTTCCGCCTCTGCGCTCGGACTGACCACCATCTCCACCCGCCGCTCCGCGCACGCGGCCGAGCACGCGCCGGCCGTCGTCATCGGAACCGGCTACGGCGCGGCGGTCACCGCCCTGCGCCTCGGCGCGGCGGGCGTGCCCACCGTGATGCTGGAGATGGGCCGGTTGTGGAACACCCCGGCCGAGGACGGCACCATCTTCTCCAGCATGCTCACCCCGGACCGCCGGTCGACGTGGTTCAAGGAGCGCACCGAGGCGCCGCTGGCGTCGTTCCTGTGGCTGGACCTGGCCAACCGCGACATCGAGCCCTACGCGGGCGTGCTCGACCGCGTCAACTACGGCGACATGTCGGTCTACGTGGGCCGGGGCGTCGGCGGCGGATCGCTGGTCAACGGGGCGATGGCGGTGACGCCGAAGCGCTGGTACTTCGAGGAGATCCTGCCCGAGGTCAACGCGGACGAGATGTACGGCCGGTACTTCCCGATGGCCAACTCGATGCTGGGCACCAACAGCATCGACCCCGACTGGTTCGAGACCTGCGACGCCTACCAGTTCGCCCGCGTCTCCCGCGAGGCCGCGCACAAGGCCGGGTACAGGACGACGTTCGTGCCCAGCGTCTACGACTTCGACTACATGCGCCGGGAAGAGGAGGAGCTGGTGCCGCGCTCGGCGCTGGCGTCCGAGGTCATCTACGGCAACAACCACGGCAAGCGCTCGCTCGACAAGAGCTACCTCGCCGCGGCTCTGGGCACCGGCAACGTCACCATCCAGACGTTGAGCGAGGTCCGCGACATCGCCCAGCAGCAGGACGGCACCTACGCGCTGTCGGTGCGCCGGATCGACGAGACCGGCAACGTCCTGGGCGTGCACCAGCTGACCGCGAAGTACCTGTTCCTCGGCGCGGGCAGCCTCGGCTCGACGGAACTGCTGCTGCGCGCCCGCGACACCGGCAAGCTGCCGCGCCTCGGCGAGGCGATCGGCGAGGGCTGGGGCACCAACGGCAACGTGATGCTCGGCCGCGCCAACCACATGAAGGACCTGGTCGGACCGCTGGAATCGGGCATGCCGGCGATGGGCATCGACGCCTGGGACGACCCGGTGAACCCGGTGTTCGCCGAGATCGCGCCGGTCCCGGCCGGTCTGGAGACGTGGGCGAGCCTGTACCTGGCGATCACCCGCAACCCGGAGCGCGGCGCGTTCCGCTACGATCCGGGCAGCGACCGGGCGATCCTGCAGTGGCGCGAGGAGCAGGGGCAGCCGTCGATCGACGCGGCCAAGCAGCTGTTCGACCGGATCAACGAGGTCAACGGCACCAGCTACCGCTACGACCTCTTCGGCGACACCCGCGCCTTCGAGAACCGCTTCACCTACCACCCCCTGGGCGGCCTCGTCCTCGGTGAGGCCACGGACCTCTACGGCCGGGTGAAGGGCTACGACAACCTCTACGTCACCGACGGCTCTCTCATCCCGGGCTCCACGGGCGTCAACCCCTTCGTCACCATCACCGCCCTCGCCGAACGCAACATCGCCCAGGTCCTCGCCCAGGACATCCGCACCACCTAGGACGCCCGTCCGAGACCCACCTCCCCGGCGGTCCGGCTCCTGTCCCCGGTGGTGGGGGAAGTTTTCATTAAAACTCCCCCCACCACCCACCCAGAGGAAGTTTCCGTCGAAACTTCCCCCGACGAACCCCGGCAACCCCACCACCAGCACGTTCTCTCGTGGTGGCGCGGGTGAGGTTTCAGTTGACACCTCGGTTCGGGGACGTGGGGAGCGAAGCTTTCATGAAAACTGCGCCACCCCGAAAGGGACCCTCAGGACGAAAACCCCGGTATTCGACACGACGAAAACCGGGGTTCTTGACCGGTCGAAAACCCCGGTTTTCGTCGTGAGGGGCCTGATCGGGTGGTTGTGGGAGGGGGTTCCACTCCCCGGAACAATTCTGTCGGAGCCTTGCCGGAAAAATCGCCTGGTTCGAGCATGTGCGGCATGCGGATGCCCGGCGAAGCGCACGCCCTGGTGCGTCAGACCCATCAGGAGCGCGTGCTGCGCGCGCTGCGGGAGCGGGGCTCGCTGAGCCGGGGTGAGATCGCCGAGGCCGTGGGGTTGTCGCGGACCACGATCTCCGAGATCACCCGCGACCTGCTGCGGGACGGTGCCGTCGTGGTCGTCGACACCGACGCGGCGCAGCGGGCGGGCAGCGGCAGGCCCGCCGAGCGGCTCGCGCTGGACCCGGATTCCGGCCAGTTCCTGGGGGTGGACTTCGGGCACCGCCGGGTGCACGTGGCCGTCGCCGACGCCTCCCACGACGTCGTCGCCTCCGGCCGCCAGACCTACTCCGACGGCGCGGGCTGGCCGGAGCGGATCACGACCGCCTTCGCGCTCATCGACCGGCTCGGTCACGACCGGGGCCTGCACTTCCGGGCGCTGCACGGCATCGGCATCGGCGTGACCGGCCCGCACCCGCGCTCCTCGGCTCCGCACGCCCCCGAAGGCGCGTTCGGCCCGGGCTTCGCCGCTGCGCGCGACGACGTGGACGTCGCCTTCGCCGAGCGCTTCGGCGCCTCGGTGATCGTGGACAACAACACCCGCTTCGCCGCCCTCGCCGAAGCGCTCGCCGGTGATGCCATCGCCGAGAACCTGCTCTACGTGCGACTTTCCGACGGCGTCGGCGGGGCGCTGGTGATCGGCGGCCGCATCGTCCCCGGAGCCACCGGGCTCGCCGGGGAGCTCGGCCACGTCACGGTCGTGCCGGGTGGGGCGCGATGCCGGTGCGGCAAGGACGGCTGCCTGGAGACCGTCGCGTCGGTCCCGGCGATCCTGGCCGCCTGCCGGGAACGCGGCGCCGACGTCGGCTCCCTCGACGAACTCGCCCGCTCACGCGATCCCGCGATCGTGCAGGTGCTGCGCGAGACCGCCGAGGTGCTGGGTCGGGCCCTGGGCACGATCGCGATGGTGTTCAACCCGTCCGAGGTCGTCATCGGCGGTGAGATCGCCCGGCTCGCACCGGTGCTCGTCGAGCGGGCCGCCGAGACCGCCGGCCGGGAGCTGTTCCCGTGGGTCGCGGCGAAACCGCTCGTCCGGTGCGCCCGGCTCGCCGACGACGACGGCGCACTCGGCGCGCTCGCCGCTCTCTTCCGCAGCTCACCACTTCTCGCCGACCACCCGGAACCCGCGCCGATCCGCGCGCTCCCGGCCTGAAGGAGGCAGTGATGGCAGTGCTCAGCGAGCGCCGCACCGCGCCCGACGCGGCACCGAGCCGCAGCTCACCGATGCTGCTCAACACCGCCTCGATCCTGCTCGGCATCGCCGTGTGGTGGGCGGTCTCCGCGCTGGGCGTGAAGATCCCGGCGCCACCGGAGGTCGCGGCCCGCGCGGCCGAGATGCTCGCCGATGGCACCCTGCTCGCCGACACCGGCTCGAGTCTCGCGCGGGTGCTGTCCGGGTTCGCGCTGGGCACGGTCGTGGCGGTCGGCGTCGGATTCCTGATGGGCTGGTACCGGCCGGTGCGGGCGCTGGCCGAACCGTGGGTGCAGTTCTTCCGCACCATCCCGCCGCTGGCGATCATCCCGCTGGCCATCGTGCTGATGGGCATCGGCGAGGTCCCGAAGATCTTCGTGATCTTCCTGGCCGCGTTCCTGGCCTGCGTCATCTCGACGCTGCAGGGCGTGGTCACGGTCGACCGGACGCTGATCAACGCCGCCCGGGTGCTCGGCGCGGGCGACGCCACGATCTTCGCGAAGGTCGTGGTCCCGGCCTCCGCGCCGTTCATCCTCGTCGGCATGCGCGTGGGTCTGGGCTCGGCGTGGGCGACGGTCGTCGCCGCCGAGCTCATCGCGGCGCAGGAAGGACTCGGCTTCCGGATGCAGAACGCCCAGCTCTACTACGACCTACCGACGATCTTCGTCAGCCTCGTCGCGATCGGCGTCCTCGGCCTGGTCATGGACCGGTTGCTGCTGTTCGCCGAGCGCAGGCTGACCGGATGGCAGGAGCGCCCGTGAACGCCAAGATCGCCGTGGACGGCGTCACCAAGACCTTCGACCTGAGCGGCGAGCCCCTGGTGGCGCTCGACGACGTGTCGCTGGAGATCGCCGACAACGAGTTCGTCACCGTCGTCGGCCCCTCCGGCTGCGGCAAGAGCACGCTGCTCAACGTCCTCGCCGGGCTGGAGGCACCCAGCGCGGGGCGCGCCCTGGTCGACGGCGTCCCGGTGTCCGGTCCCGGACCCGACCGCGGCGTCATCTTCCAGCAGTACGCGCTGTTCCCGTGGCTGACGGTGCGCGGCAACGTCGAGTTCGGCCTCAAGATCGCCGGAGTGCCCAAGGTCGAGCGGCGTTCGCGGGCCGAGCACTTCATCGACGTCGTCGGGCTCGCCGACTTCGCCGACGTGCTGCCCAAGGCGCTCTCCGGCGGGATGCGGCAGCGCTGCGCCATCGCCCGCGCCTACGCCGTCAACCCCGAGATCCTGCTGATGGACGAGCCCTTCGGCGCCCTCGACGCGCTGACCCGGGTGAAGCTGCAGGACCAGCTGCTCAGCGCGTGGGACCGCGAGCGTCGCACGGTCCTGTTCATCACCCACGACGTCGACGAGGCCGTGTACCTGGCCGACCGGGTCGTGGTGATGGCCTCCCGGCCCGGCCGGATCCACGACGTCGTCGAGGTCGACCTGCCGCACCCGCGCACCGAGGAGGTCCGGTTGAGCGCGGAGTTCACCGCGCTGCGCAACCGGGTCTGGAACTCCGTCTACCACCAGGGGACCGTCGCCGAGAGGACGCCATGACCAGCAGGAAGAGATGGCTCGCAGCACTGCTCACCGGACTCGTCGTCGCGCTCAGCGGGTGCGGCGGTTCGTCGGACGCCGGCGAGGTCCGGTTCGGCTACATCGGCGACTACAACGGCGCCAGCCTGCTCGCCGTGGCCGAGGACCAGAAGCTCTGGGAGAAGCACGGTCTCACCGCCGAGATCAGCTCGTTCAACAACGGCCCGCTGCAGATCCAGGCGCTGGGCAGCGGTGACCTGGACTTCGGCTACATCGGTCCGGGCGCGATGTGGCTGCCCGCTTCCGGGCAGGCGAAGGTCGTCGCGCTCAACACCCTCGGCAACGCCGACCGCGTCATCGCCCAGCCCGGCATCACCGACGTGGCGGACCTGCGCGGCAAGACCGTCGGCGTGCCGCAGGGGACCTCGGGGGAGATGATCCTCGACCTGGCGCTGAGCCGGGCGGGCATGACCAAGAGCGACGTGAAGGTCGTGCCGATGGACGCCTCGACGATCGTGTCGGCGTTCTCCGCCAAGCGCATCGACGCCGCCGGGTTCTGGTACCCGGCGCTGGACACCGTGCGCAAGCAGGTCCCGGGACTGGTCGAGCTGGCGAGGAACTCGGATTTCGCCGGGCAGCTGGAGTTCCCGACCGCGTTCGTCGCGGGCAACGACGTCGTCGGCCGGGACGAGGCGCGCCGCACCGTGGCGGTGCTGCGCGACGCGATGCGCTACCGCTCGGCCAACCCGGAGCGCACGATCGAGCTCACCGCGGGCCTGCTCGAGAAGGACCCCGCCCAGGTGCGCGCCGATGCCGCCAACGTGCGGGTGCTGGGCGTCGACGAGCTCGACGGCATGACCCGCGACGGAACCGTGCGGAACTGGTTGTCGGGGATGGACGCCTACTTCACCGGCACCGGCCAGCTCCGGCGCAGCACCGGTCCGGAGAACTACTACGCCGCCGACCTCTTCACCTCGGCGGGCACCCCGTGAGCCGCCGCAACGTGCTGCTGCTGATGACCGATCAGCACCGCGCCGACACCCTCGGCGCCTACGGGAACCCGCTCGGTCTCACCCCCAACCTCGACGAACTCGCCGCCACCGGAACGCGTTTCGACCGCTGGTACACACCGACGGCCATCTGCACGCCCGCGCGCGCGAGCCTGCTCACCGGTCAGGCGCCGTTCCGGCACAAGCTGCTGGCCAACTACGAGCGCAACGTCGGCTACATCGAGGACCTGCCCGACGGGCAGTTCAGCTTCTCGGAAGCGTTGCGGGACAACGGCTACAACTGCGGTCTGATCGGCAAGTGGCACGTCGGCACCGCCAAGACCGCCGGCGACTTCGGCTTCGACGGGCCGGACCTGCCCGGCTGGCACAACCCCGTCGACGACCCCGACTACCTGGCCTACCTCGCCGAGCACGACCTGCCGCCGTACGAGATCAGCGACCGCGTCCGCGGCACCCTGCCCAACGGCGGTCCCGGGAACCTGCTGGCCGCGCGGTTGCACCAGCCGGTGGAGGCGACCTTCGAGCACTACCTGGCCACGCGCGCCATCGAGACGATGGAGCGCTACGCCGCCGACGTGCGCGAACACGACAAGCCGTTCTTCCTGCAGCTGAGCTTCTTCGGGCCGCACCTGCCGTACATCGTGCCGGACGAGTACTTCGACCTGGTCGATCCCGGCGTGATCCCGCTGCCGCGCTCGGTCGCCGAGACCTTCCACGGCAAGCCGCCGGTGCAGCGAAACTACAGCGACCACTGGACGTTCGACACGATGCCGCTGGAGACCACCCGC
Organism: Saccharopolyspora ipomoeae; assembly: GCF_029952525.1. Lineage (GTDB taxonomy): Bacteria > Actinomycetota > Actinomycetes > Mycobacteriales > Pseudonocardiaceae > Saccharopolyspora > Saccharopolyspora ipomoeae. Next base: position 24,380 of record NZ_JASAOF010000001.1, on the reverse strand, counting down.
AAGCTGATCGCCGTGTACTGGGGGTACGTGGCGCTCATCGACCACGAGATCGGCCGCGTGCTCGACGCGATGCGGCGGCTCGGGCTGGCCGACGACACGGCGGTGCTGTTCACCTGCGACCACGGCGAGTTCACCGGATCCCACCGGCTGCACGACAAGGGCCCGGCGATGTACGAGGACATCTACCGCACCCCGGGCATCGTGCGCGTGCCGGGCGCGCCCGGGGGAGTGGTGCGCGACGAGTTCGTGAGCCTGCTGGACTGCACCGCCACCATCCTCGACCTCGCCGGCATCGACCCGGAACCCGCCGTGGACTCCCGAAGCCTGCTACCGCTCGTGTCCACTTCGGACTCCGTCGGGTGGCAGGAGGACATCGTCTGCGAGTTCCACGGCCACCACTTCCCGTACCCGCAGCGGATGCTCCGCACCGACCGCTACAAGCTCGTCGTCAACCCCGACTCGGTCAACGAGCTCTACGACCTGCACGCCGACCCGGACGAGCTGCTCAACCGCTACGCCCACCCGGAGATGGCCGAGGTCCGCTCCCGCCTGATGCGCCGCCTCTACGACCTCCTCCGAGACCGGGGCGACAACTTCTACCACTGGATGACCTCGATGTACGAGGTCGGAGACGTCACCCACGACCCCACCCTCAGCGGCCTCGACGACCAGACCTACCAGCGGTGACCGGCACACCCGGACGACCCGTGTCACCCGGACGAAAACCGCGGTTTTCGCGCGTCAAAAACCCCGGTTTTCGTCGCGCGAAAACCGGGGTTCTTGACCGTGGTGGGGTGGGGTTCAGTCTTCGGCGGTGGTGTTGGGGTTGATGTAGCCGCTGATGAAGGCGACGAGGCCGAAGAGGACGGCGGCGCCGATGCTCGGGGTGAGCAGGGTGTCCGAGGCCCAGCTGATCCAGGTGGGCTGCACGAGCAGCAGGCCCACGATCTGCACCGCGACCAGGACGGCCGCCAGGACGAGGAAGATCAGCAGGGTGGCGGTGAACGCGGTTCGGCACACGGCCTGCGCTCGGGTGGGTGTGGTGGTCATCGAGACTCCTGAATCGCGAGGGGTGGGTCAGCGCAGGACGGGCAGGGCGCCCCAGGCGATGAGGCAGCCGATCAGCATGATCGGGACCATGTAGTAGCCGATCAGCGGGAGGAACGTCTTCTCCGGCTTCGCACCGGTGATCCCGGCCGCCACGAAGATCGAGCCCGACGCCGGGGGAGAGGCGCCCTCGGTGGAGGCGAACACGAGGATCGCCGTGACCGCCAGGACCGGGTCGACCCCGACCGCGACCAGGGACAGCAGTGCGACGTGCCCGACGGCGGTGAGCGTCGCCGTCGACGACAGCGGGCCCGCCACCACGGCCACCAGCACACCGACCAGCAGCGCCATCACGTACTTGTTGAGCTGCAGGTCGCTGAGGATGCCGTCGATGTCGTCGGCCAGCCCCAGCTCGCCCAGGATCTCGCTGGCCGCCACCGCGAAGAACAGCAGCGCGCCGATGCTGGTGAAGCGCGGCATCGCCTCGGTGATCCAGGTGTTCCAGGCGCGCGCCCCGCGCGGGAGCTCGCGACGACCCACGATCAGGGCCAGGACGATGATCAGGATCGGGATCCAGGTCAGGATCTCGATGTCGTCGAGCGCATCACCGATCGGCGTGCTGCCGGTGAGGAACGCCGCGATCGGGCCGACGGTGATGGCGATCGGGACCACGGCCCCGAGCACGATCAGCAGCGCGGACCCGCCCTCGTGGAGGGCCTGGCGCAGCGGCTGGAGCTCCTCCGCGGGCGAGCGCTGGATCCCGTCCTTGCGGACGAAGTAGAAGACCAGCAGCAGGCGCCAGATCACCTGGTAGATCCCGGCGCACAGCAGCGCCAGGTAGATCTGGCCGGTGGACACCATCGGACCGGCGAAGCCGATCATGATGACCATCGAGGCGCTGGGCGGTAACGCCGCGCCGAGACCGCCGTTGCCGGCGAGGAAGGTAGCGCTGCGCTCCGGGGTCCAGCCGGTGCGGATCATCCACGGGCCGGTGAAGGCACCGGTCGCGGCGGTGTTGCCGGAGTTCGACCCCGACAGCGCTCCCATCACGGCCGAGCCGATCGTGTCCACGACGACGGGGCCGCCCCGGACGCGTCCGACCAGCGAGTTCAGGATTCCGAGCAGTTTCTGGATCAGGCCCGTGCGGTCGACGACGTATGCCATGAACACGAACGCGATCGCGGCGTAGAGGACTTCTTCGTCGAGCGCGCCGAGCATGCCGTCGAGCAGTGCTGCGGGTGCGTCGAGCCCGGCGAACGCTGCGGTGACCAGCAGACCGAGCAGCATCGCTTCGCCCATGTTCCGCTTGAACGCGACGTTCCAGATGATGATGGTGGCGATGAACGCGCTGAGCGCGATAAGGCCGATTGGCATGTTTCAGGTTCCCCTCTTCGGCACTGGAGCGGGGTGGACGGGGGTGGGTCAGGCGGAACGTTCGCTGAGGATCTGCTGGTAGCGGGCGGCTTCATCGTCCAGGACGGCCCGGGCGCCGGTGAGGGTGCGGTGGGCTTCGGCGAGCGGGACGACGATCGCGCCGTCGCCGTCGGCGACGACGATGTCGCCGCGGTGCACGGCCACACCTCCGACGGAGGTGTCCTCGCCGACGCGGCACGGCCCGTTCTTGTAGGGGCCTGCGGGTGAGGTGCCCACCGCCCACACCGGGAACCCGGCCTCCTGGAGGGCTTCGACGTCGCGGACCGCGCCGTCGATGATCATGCCGCGCACGCCGCGGTTGATCGCGCGGTGCGCGATGAGCTCGCCGATCAGCGCCCGCGAGGGGTCACCGCCACCGTCGACGACCAGGACGTCGCCGGGGCGGACCTGCTTGAGCGCCTGGTGGATGCCCTTGTTGTCGCCCGGGCGGCACAGCACCGGGAACGCGCGGCCGGCGATGTGCGCGCCGGGCCACATCGACTGCACGCGAGGAGCGATGACGCCCAGCCGTTCCCGCGCGTCGCCGATGGCGGCGGTGGGGATCTCGGCGAACGCGTCGAGCAGCGCGGCCAGGTCGTCCGCCTCGTGGAACGAGCGATGGCGGCCGGCGGTGGCCGTGGTCATCACGGGTGCCACGCCCAGCGAGGCGAGCAGGTCGGCGGCGGCCTGGGACTCGTGCGCCCGCCGCAGCGCGTGCTTGCGGGTGCCCTTGTCGAGCCGGTCGAGGGCGCTCTCGCCGCCGACGAGGGCCTTGGCGATCTGCTCGCGCACCCACGCGGATTCGCCCGCCGCGGCACCGGCGTCCAAGGCTTCGCTGATGATCGCGCCCAGGCCCTTCATGAAGACGGTCCGCAGCATCTTCCGCCGCGAGGCGTCGCCGGGCTCACCGCCGATCGAGTCGACCTCGGCGCCCAAGCCCCGGAACGCCTCGGCGACCTTCTCGGAGGCCGGGCCGGAGGCGATCAGCGCGGTCTTCGGGCCGAACTGGGGGACCGAGCCGATGACCGCGACGTCGGCGCAGCGGTCGGAGTGATCACCCAGCGCTGCGGCCACATCGGTCTTGAGCTGCGGCGATGCCGCGTTGAGGTCGGCGTAGACGGTGTTGGGGCCGAGGTGCGGTGCGCTCTCGGCGGCGACCGCGACGGCGTGCGCGGCGGTCACCAGGCTGATCACCAGGTCGGCGTCGCGCACGGCCGCGGCGACGCCGTCCGCGGCTGCGACGCCGGTCGGCAGCGGGGGCGTGGCGGGGTCGTAAGCCGTCACGGTCGCACCGGTGGCGGCGAAACCGGCGGCATAGATGCTGCCGGCCTCGCCCAAGCCCAGCACTGCGATCTTCATCGATCGAACTCCGTATCATTCTATGATAAGAACGTGCAGTTAGTGAGAAGACTGTGCGAGGCGGCACGCCGCGTGTCAATGGGTGTGAGCGAACTTCTCACGCAGTGATAGATTCGCGGGGTCTGCAGGAGGTGCCATGACGACCGCGAAGAGCAACCCGATGCGTTCCGTGCACCGGGCTTTCGAAGTCCTGAAGGTGCTGGAGCTCGCGCAGCAACCGCTGCGGCTGACCGACCTGGCGCAGCGCAGCGAACTGCACGTGGCCACCACGCAGCGCGTGGTCAACGTGCTCATCGAGCACGGCTACGCCAGCAGGCACGCCAACGGCTACACCGCCGGGCCCGCCTCGTTGTCGACCGCGCACGCGTTCGCCATGACCAGTCCGCTGCGGCTGGTGGCCCGGCCGGTGCTGGAGGAGCTCGCCACCGCGACCGGCCTCACCGCGTCGCTGTACGTGCGGGTGCAGGAGAGCCGGGTGCTCATCGACCGCGTCGAAGGCGGGCGGCGGCCGCAGTACTCGCTGCCCATCGGGGAGCGGCTACCGCTCTACCCGGGCGCGGCGGGCAAGGTCTTCCTCGCCGCCGAGGACGATCTCGCAGCGGAGGCCGAGCGGCTGGGCTCGGTGACCTTCACCAACGGGAAGACCGTGGGGGCGAAGGAGATTCGCGCAGACCTGGAGCGGGTCCGCCGCGAGGGGTGCGCGATCTCGGTCGACGAGCGCAAGACCGGGACCACCGCGATCGCCGCGCTGATCAACGACAACGCGGGAAACCTGCTGGGCTCCCTCGGGCTCAGCGGCGCCAGCTCGTCCTTCGGCGACGTCAACGACTCCGCCCTGCCCGGGGAGGTGCGCCGCGCAGCGCAGGCCATCGGATTCCGCGTCCCCGCAGCGTGACTCGGGTCCTCCGTGCTCGTGGGGGTGGGGGCGGTTTTCATTAAAACTCCCCCCACCACCCACGGAATCACGCCACGGCCGGGGTCGTGTCGCTGAGGTCCCGCTTGTAGGTCTCGGCCAGCAGGTAGGTCGAGACGAACGAGATCAGGCACAGCACCACGACGTAGCCTGCGATGGACAGCGAGCTGCCGGTGGCGGCGAACAGGCCGGTGCAGATCATCGGGGCGATGCCGCCGCCGAGGATCGCCGCGATCTGGTATGCCAGCGACGCGCCGCTGTAGCGCAGGCGGGTGCTGAACAGCTCCGAGAAGAACGCCGACTGCGGCCCGTACACCGCGGTCCGGCAGCCCTGCACGACGATGCCGGCCAGCAGGAACAGCGTGATCACCCCGGTGTCCACCAGCATGATCCACGGCACCGCGAACACCCCGAGCATGAGCATGCCGCCCAGGGCCATGCCGCGTCGGCCGATCCGGTCCGACAGCATCCCGAAGGCCATCATCAGCGGGATGTCGATGGCCGCGAGCAGGGCGTTGGCGCTGAGGATCGTGGTGCGCTCGTAGTCGAGGGTCTTGGTGGTGTACGAGACGATCCAGGTGGTGCCGACGTAGAACGTAGCGTTGGTGGCCAGGAACGAACCGGCCGCGAGCAGGATCGTCTTCGGGTGGCGGCGCAGCACCTCGATCACCGGCATCCGCTCGGCGCGCTCCTGCTCCTTGCGCTCCATCGCCTGCTCGAACACCGGGCTCTCGCTGATCTTGAGCCGGATCGCGAAGCCGACGACGATCAGCAGCGCGCTGCACAGGAACGGAACCCGCCAGCCCCAGGCCATGAAGGCGGCCTCGGACATCGTCGCCGACAGCACCGTGAACGTCAGGTTGCCCAGCAGCAGGCCCGCGGGAACGCCGACCTGCGGCCAACTCCCGTAGAAGCCGCGCTTGCCCTCCGGTGCGTGCTCCACGGCCATGAGCGCGGCGCCGCCCCACTCGCCGCCGACGCCGATGCCCTGGGCGAAGCGCAGCAGCGTCAGCAGGATCGGGGCCCACACGCCGATCGTGGCGTAGGTGGGCAGCAGCCCCATCAGCAGCGTCGCGAAGCCCATCAGCATCAGCGAGGCGATGAGCATGGGTTTGCGGCCGAGCTTGTCGCCGTAGTGGGCGAACAGCACGCCGCCGATGGGCCGGGCGATGAAGCCGACGGCGAAGGTCGCGAACGCGGCGACGGTGCCGACGACCGGGTCGAACTTGGGGAAGAACAGCTGGTTGAACACCAGCGCTGCGGCGGTGCCGTAGATGAAGAAGTCGTACCACTCGATGGTGGTGCCGATGAGGCTGGCGAGCGCGACGCGGCGCGCACTTGTCGCGGTGGCGGCCATTCCGGTCGTCCTCCGGGGTGTTGATCCGGGGCGTCTGTGACCCAGATAACTAACGGTGTAAGTTTTAGCGACCGTATCCATCGGGACGAATCACCACAAGGGCCACTTGACGGACACCTCGCGGAGTGGAAGAAAGTTTCGGAAATGGCGGCTCGCGACTTGGCGCTTTGAGTCGGGCGTGGATAGTCGTGGCTCGCGTAAGTCCGCTGATGGTCACGATCCACCTCGATGTGTGAGATCGGTTGCGGCCGAAAAAGTTTCGAAAAACTCTCGTTGACCATCGCGTGTCGGCGCCGCATACTCGCTCCCGTTCGGCTCTTCCGTCAGCGCCTTCGAGAGGATGCGGTCGACATGTCAGCGAGAGCGCGAGCCTGCGCCCTGAGCGCGGTCCTGGCAGCAGCGGTGGTGGTCGCCCCGGCGGCCGAGTCGGCGCCCGGGTGCTCGGGGTACGTCGGTCTCACCTTCGACGACGGCCCAGGCGACACGAGCGCCCGGCTGCTCGACGCCCTCCGCCAGAACGGGCTGCGCGCCACGATGTTCAACCAGGGCGATCACGCCGACGCCAACCCGTCGCTGGTCGCCGCGCAGGTCGATGCGGGCATGCAGGTCGGCAACCACAGCTACACCCACCCGCACATGACCGGGCTGAGCCGGTCCGAAATGGACTCGGAGATCTCCCGCGCGCAGCAGGCGATTTCGGATGCCGGGGGTGGAACCCCGACCCTGTTCCGACCGCCCTACGGCGAGACCAACGCGACCCTGCGCGAGGTCGAGGCCGCCCACGGGCTCACCGAGATCATCTGGGACGTCGACTCCCAGGACTGGAACAACGCCACGGTCGACCAGATCGTCGCGGCCAACGCGAGTCTCACCGACGGCCAGATCATCCTCATGCACGACTGGCCCCCCAACACCCTCGCGGCCATCCCCGAAATCGCCGAAGCCCTCCAGCGGAAAGCCCTCTGCCCAGGAGTCATCTCCCCGGAAACAGGCCGAGTGGAAGCCCCGAAAACCTGACCCCAACCCACCTCACGAAGCCGCCCGATCACGATGCTCGGCGGCGAGGCCGCGGAGGATCGTTCGGGCCTCGTCACCTTCGGCCGCGACCTGCCAGAGACGGTCCATGAGCCGGTGGTAGATCGCGACCTGGTCCGGATCGTCGATGGTGAGTTCCGCCGAGACGTGCTCGACCTGCACGACGTCGTCGAGCATCGTGAACCCGTTCATCGTGATGTTCGGCAGCTGCGCGAACTCCGGTAGCACGCCGAACCGCAGGCCCGGGATGTCGAGCGCGGAGACCAGCCGGTCCAGCTGTCCCAGCATGACCTCGGGGGAAGCCACCGGGTGGCGCAGGGCGTGCTGGGAAACGATGATCTCGATGTCCTTGCCCTGGTAGAGGACTTGCTGTCGCTGCATCCGCGTCCGCACCGACGAGTCGAGGTCGGTGTCCGGAACCTGCAGCAGCTCGGCTTGCGTCCGGAACACGGAGCGCGCGTAGTCCGCGGTTTGCAGCAACCCCGGAACAACGCCGAACTCGGCGTTGCGCAGCCGGGTCGTGGCGTGTTCGAGGTCGAGGCTCTGCTGCTGCCGTGCCCGGTGCCCGGCGCGCAACTGCGCGCGCCAGGCGGCCCGAGTGACCCGCAGATCGGAGAGCTCGGCGAGCACGTCCTCGACGTCGGACTCCGGTGCTCCCACGGCGTCGAGCCACTGCCGCACGTCGGAATCCTCGGCGGTCTGCTTGCCGTTCTCGATCTTGGAAACCTTGGAATGCGCCCAGCCCAGCGCCGACGCGAGTTCACGGCCGGTCAGGCCGGCCTCGTCGCGGCTGCGGCGCAACCGCTCCCCGAACTCCTGTCGGCGCTGCTCAAAACTGCTGGTCACGAATTCCTCTTCCTCACTGCAACAAAGCGGCCCACTGCTCGACGCGCGACGCGGCGCCCCACGCCCGATCCCTGATGAGCCGGAACTGCTCGACCTGTTCAGCGTCGGTGATCATCTCAAGTCCGAGCATGCCTCTGCCGCCGAACCGCATCACGCCGACCCGCGTGTCGTCGAACATCCAGAAGTCCACGCCGATCGGGACGCCCAATGCCTCGGCCTCGGAGACAGTCAGGCTGCGGATGTCCTCACCAGCCGGGATGTTCGCACGCAGAGCGAGATCCATCTCGAACCTCAGGTAGTCGGTCAAGGGCGTGCTCAGCACGCGCACACGTCGGAACTCGCGGCCCTTCGCGGTTGCGTCGCGGACGTTGTCGATCCACGGGGTCAACCACGAGTCGTCCGGCGGTTCTCCGGCGAGGAAGCGGCGCAGCGGTTCGTCCTCAACTGGTTCTCCGTAGGTCCCTTGGGTTTCCAGTCGGAACGCCGTGTGCTGGAAGGTTCGGAACAGCTCTTCGAAGTCTGCTCCTGAGACGAAGTCGGTCATGACGATCAGCCCCTCGCGAACCGCAGGAGCGCCTCGGGGATTTCGACGGCGGTTTCGTGCTCGGGCAAGCCGCGCTCGCGCAGTGTCGCCAGCGCGTCTGCGTCGGTCACGCGGGTTCCTTGCACTACGTAGGTGTCCCGATCCGTTTCGTACAGCTCTGGGCAGCCTCCGCCGCCGCTGGTGGTTCCCAAGTGCGTGAGCTTCATGGCGTCTCCTCGCTGATCGCAGTGAATCAAGTGCGAATGGTTCGTGCAAGGAGTGACGTGGTGCAAGAAGCGGATCCCTGATCTACCCATATGGATGAATCGAAGAGGAAGCTTCTCGAATGTTTCTTGTGTGGTTCTAATCTTGCTGCATGTTCAGGCTGCTCTGTGAGTGAGGAGGAGATATGGCCATGTTTCAGCCGCACCCGTTCCACTGGGTCCCGGCGGGAGGGCAGCGCCACGCGACTCGAACCCGGCTCGAATCCGGGGAGGTCGGCACCGCGTTGTGCGGTGAGTCGATCACGCCCGACCGCTCGGAGATCGCGTGGTTCTGGGCGACGTGCGGCTCCTGCAACGTTGCCGCTCACGAACTCGCCGGTGTCCCTATGCCGAGTCGGTGGGCGGAATCGTGACGCCGAGGCTCGGGAGGAAGCTCCAAGCTGCGGTGATCGCCATCGGTTCAGCGGTCGAGAACGTTCACGGCGACCGATGCGAGCCCGCCGAACTCGAAGTGCTCGCCCGCGTCTGCGACGAGGCGGCCAGAGCCCTCCGTGAAGAAGGTGCCCAGGTCGAGGGGGTGTCGTGAACGCGATCGAGTCCTGAGCCCCGCGGTGTCCGTGTCGATGGTGGTTGGCAGTGGGCGGTTTTTCCTCGAATCACCCGTGATCGATGTCCGTTTTGCCCGGTCAATTCGAGGAAAAACTGTCACCTGGTGAGCAGGGCGGTGGCGAGGGTGGCGTAGGTGGCTGCCGCGAGTCGGTTGAGGAGGGTGCGGGGGCGTGTGCGGTGGAGCAGGCGGTTGCGGACGGCACCTGCGGCGCAGCCGATCGCGAGGTCGGTGAGGAGGCCGAGGGTTTGCAGGAGGGTGCCGAGGAGCAGGAGCTGGAAGGTGGGGTTGTCCTCGGTGTCGCCGAGGAATTGCGGGAGGAACGCCGTGAAGAACAACGCGATCTTCGGGTTGGCGAGGTTGACCAGGAAACCCCTCCGGAACGCTCGGGTGGTGGCGGTCGTGATCTCCACCGGGGCAGCGGCGCTGCGCCAGGTCGTCCACGCCAGGTGGGCCAGGTAGGCGGCGCCCGCGAGCTGGAGGGCGGCGATGAGGCTCGGGGCGGCCGCGAGGAAGGCTCCGAGGCCGAGGGCGGTGAGGACGACGTAGACGCTGACGCCAGCGGTGATGCCGAGAGCTGCCCTGGTCGTGCCGTGCAATCCGTCGCGCAGTCCCGTGGCGACCATGAAGGCCATGTCCGGACCCGGTGCCAGCAGCAGGAGCGTCACGGCGGCCAGGAATGCGGGGAGCACGCTGAGGTCGATGTAACCCGGTGGCATGGGTCAGGAGGTTACAGATCGTGGTAACCGGCAGGAAGGGACGTGTCGGTTAGCCTGGGGATGTGTTGGCCGTTCCTGTTCTCGACCTGGGTGAGCTCGTGGAGTTCGTGAACGAGTTCGCCGACGAGCCGCGAGCGGCTGCGGGGGAGCAGGCGGCGCCGTACCCGGACGTCGTGAGCGTGCTGGGGTGGTCGGCCTCCGGGGACCCGGTGGCCTCGGCCAACGCCCTGTTCCGGGTGTTCGCCGCGGAACGCCCGCTCGCGGAGCTCAACGGACTGCTGCGGGCGCTCCGCCCGGTCCCGGTCATGACCGGGCAGGGGCTCACCTGGGCCGTCGAGTCCAGCGGCGACGTGCTGCCCGCCGCGCTGAGCACCTGCCTGCTCGGCTGGCTGCTGCACCACGACGAGAGCCGCCTGGGCACGTGCCAGGCCGCCCGCTGCGTCGACGTCTACGCCGACGCCTCCCCGACCGGACGCCGCCGGTTCTGCTCCCCGACCTGCCTCAACCGCCACAAGGTCGCCGCCCACCGCGCGCGGGCTCGTTAGCCCGACAGGAACGGGTGGGCGAAGGCGAGGGCTTCTGCGCTGTTGCGCCAGGCCCGGACGTGGTCGGCGTCCGGCATCGACGCGAACGGAGTGCCGGTGCGTTCGGCGAAGGTGCGCATGGGGTCGTGCCAGGCGTCGGCGGTGCCCGCGTACATCAGCAGCGGTACGGGGCTCTTCGCCAGGGACTCGTGGACACCCGGCTCGTGGCGGAACGCCTCGTAGTTGGCGCGCAGGGCGGCCGGGTCGGCGGCGTCGATGAGTGCCGCGTGGTCGGGATTCGCGCGGGCGCTGTCTCGCATGATCGGCCACGGGTCGGTGTCGGCGGGCAGGTTCAGGGCGCGGAGCATCGGGCCGATCGCCGATTCGAAGCCGTTGAGCGGGTCGAAGGCACCGGCCACCAGGCGGGTGAGCCGGTCGGGGGCGTGCACGGCGACGGCGTAGCCGGTGAGCGCGCCGAGGGAGTAGCCCCAGAACGCGGCCTTCTCGCACCCGAGGTGGTCGAGCACCGCGGTGACGGAATCGGCGCGGCGAGCCGGCGAGTAGTCGGCCGGGTCAACCGGGGCCGAGCTGCCGCCGAGGCCGAGCGGGTCGACGGTGATCACCGTGTGCGTCGTGGCCAGGGCGTCCGTGTACCCGGCCTCGCTCCACCGCCGACCGATGTGGAACATGCCCGGATGCAGCAACAGCGGGGGACCCTCACCGGTGATCTCGTAGGCGATGTGCAGTCCGTTGCGGTGCGCGAGCGGCACGCGTTCCCCCCCTGAACCCCGGTTGGGGAGGAGCCTCTCACGACCGCGTCGGGGGTGGGGACAGTTTTCATGAAAACCGTCCCCACCCCCCACGAGGTGATCAGCGGGTTCCGGGTTCCTCCGGGAGGGCGAAGGCGATGAGGGCGCTGCCGTGGCCTGCTCCGAGCATGCCGGGCAGGAAGCCCTCGATCCAGCCGCCCCAGCCGACCGGGACCGCGACGTACTGCCTGCCGTCGACCGAGTAGGTCATCGGGCTGCCGTGGTGACCGCTGCCGCACTGGAACTGCCACAGCTTCTCGCCGTTGCGGGCGTCCAGGGCGACGAACTCACCGGACGGTGTCCCGGCGAAGACCAGGTTCCCGGCGGTGGTGAGCACCGACGAGCACATCGGCAGGGTGTTGCGCCAGCGCCACTTCTCGTTGCCCTCCGAGTCGAAAGCGCTGATGGAGCCGGTCATGTCGTCGGCGTCGACCTGAACACCCGCGCCCCAGTAGGGAATTCCCTCGCGGAACTCGCGACGTCGCCGCGTCGCGGTGGCGCCGACGTCCTGGACCGGGACGTAGAACAGCTCCGTGTCCGGGTTGTAGGCGGCGTGCGTCCACTCCTTCGCCCCGGCCGGGCCGGGGTAGAAGTGCACCGGTTCGCCTTCGGCGTCCGGGTACTTGCGCGGGGTCACCTTGCCGTCGCGGGTGATGGTGCCCCAGTCGATCCGGTCCACGTAGGGCGTGACCGACACCAGCTCCCCGTTGGTGCGGTCGAGGACGAAGAAGTACCCGTTCTTGTCGAAGTGGCCGAGCATCTTGCGCCCGCCCTGGTCGAACAGGATGTTCTCCATCGTCGAGTCGTAGTCCCACACGTCGTGCGGGGTGCACTGGTAGTGCCACTGGATGGTGCCCTGGTCGACGTCGACGGCCACGATGCTGTCGGTGTAGAGGTTGTCGCCCTCGCGGACCGCGCCGTCGAAGTCCGGCGCCGGGTTTCCGGTGCCCACGTACAGCAGGTTGGTGTCCTGGTCGAACGTCGCGGTGATCCACGGGTTCGCCCCGCCGCGCGCCCACGCCTCGCCGTCGGCCGGCCAGGTCTCCGATCCGGGCTCACCCGGCTTGGGGACCATGTAGCAGCGCCAGCGGTGCTGACCGCTCTCCAGGTCGAAGGCGTCCATGTGCCCGCGCACGCCGAACTCGCCGCCCGAACTGCCGGTGATGACCATGTCCTTGACGACCAGCGGAGCCATCGTGCCGCTCTCACCGGCCCGCACGTCCCCGATGGTCTTGTCCCACACGCGTTCGCCGGTCACCGCGTCGAGCGCCAGCAGGTGCGCGTTGGGCATCACGCAGAAGACCTTGCCCTTGGCGACCGCGACGCCGCGGTTGACGTTGCCGCAGCACAGCGACACGTCGTAGGGCACGGCGTGCTTGTAGCGCCACATCTGGTCGCCGGTCTTGGCGTCCAGCGCCCACACCCAGCCGTCCCAGCCCGAGACGTACATGACCCCGTCGACGACCAGAGGTGTCGCCTCGAACGCGTAGGTCGACGCGCCCGCGATCATGCCCGCGGTGCCCGCCTGGAAGATCCAGGCCGGGCCCATGCCCTTGACGGTCTCGGTGTTGATCTGGTCGAGCAGGCTGTAGCGCTGCCCGTCGTAGGCGCCGTAGTAGGTCAGCCAGTTGTGCGACTCCGAGCGCGCGTCGAGCAGCCGGTCGTAGCCGACGCGGAACCCGACGTCGGGCGCGTTGCGGGGCACCGCGCTCAGGGTGCCGTGGTCGATCGCCTCGCCGGCGTCGACGTATTCGAGAGTCATCGTCGTCCTCCTACGGGCGCATCTGGTCGGGACGGTCGAGGCGGGCTTCCGGCGGGACCTCGCCGAGCACGACGATCGCGCCGGTCAGCCCGCGCCCCTCGTCGTTTCCGGTGGGCGAGGAGAACCAGTAGTAGCCGGGCCCGTCGAGGTTGAGCTTCGCGCGCCCCTTGGAGTGGTTGACCAGCCAGATGAACTTGCTGTCGCCGTTGCTGGGCAGCAGCGCGCAGTGGGTGTTGAGGTCGTCGTTGATCAGCGTCAATTCGAGGTCTCCGCCGTGCGGGAGGACGAGAATCGAAGGGTCCCAGACGATCTCGTCGGGCAGGATGCGGACCGTGGCCTCCATCGTGCCGTCGGACCGCTCGGTGGCCCGATGGATGTTGCCGGTGCCGAGCACGCGGCCCAGGGCTGCGCCGTTCTGCGAGTCCAGTCCGACTTCGTTGAGCAGATCGGAGCGTTCCTTGGCTGTCGTCACCGGAGATCACCTCCTTGTGAATCCGTTCGCGACAGGCCGGTGCGCGCGATGGGGGAACAGCGGTTCGAGCGCCCGGCGAGGGCCAAACCACTTGGCCCGTAACGAAATCGGACACTACGCCGGGTGCCCGGAGGCGGACACTCGGCGCCGCCGGGCCGGGTGCCGGCACCGCTCGCACGGCGAGGCCTACCGCTCGGACTCAGAAGCGACCGAGATTCATGACCTTGTCCCACGCGGCGGCGAAGTCGTGCAGGAATTTCTCCTGGTCACTGGCGTAGACCTCGGAGATCGCGCGGAGTTCGGGGTTCGCCCCGAAGACGAGGTCGACGCGGCTCGCCCGCCACCGAGCGGAGCCGCTGCGCCGGTCCCGTCCCTCGAAGGTGCCGGAGGTGGGGACCCATTCGGTGCTCATGTCGAGGAGGTTGACGAAGAAGTCGTTGCTGAGCGTGCCCGGTCGCTCGGTGAGCACCCCGAGCTGTGATCCGCGGTGGTTGGCGCCGATCACGCGCAACCCGCCGATCAGCGCGGTCATCTCGGGCGCGCTGAGCGTGAGCTGGTTGGCCCGGTCGACGAGCAGGTATTCCGAGGGCAGAGGTGGTTTCGGGCCGAGGTAGCTGCGGAACCCGTCGGCGCGGGGCTCCAGGGCGGCGAAGGACGCGACGTCGGTCCACTCCTGGGTGGCGTCCGTGCGGCCCGGGGAGAACGCGACCCGCGCACCGGCCCGTTCGAGGGCCGCGCAGCCACCGAGGACGATCAGGTCGGCCAGCGAAACCCGTTTGGCCCCGGTCTGCTCCCCGTTGAACTCGGTCCGAACCCGTTCCAGAGAAGCGAGAACAGGTCCGGTGATCTCGGGATCGTTGGCCTCCCAGTCGCATTGGGGTTCGAGTCTGATGCGGGCGCCGTTGGCGCCGCCGCGCTTGTCGCTGTCGCGGTAGGTCGACGCCGATGCCCATGCGGTGAACACCAGGTGCGGCACCGACAGCCCGGAGTCGAGGACCCGCCGCTTCAGCTCAGCGATGTCGGCGGCGTCGATGAGCTCGTGGTCGACCTCGGGAACCGGGTCCTGCCAGATCATCCGCTCGTCGGGCACCAGCGGACCGAGGTAGCGCTGGACCGGTCCCATGTCGATGTGGGTGAGCTTGAACCAGGCCCGAGCGAACGCGTCCTCCAGCTCCTCGGGCCGGGCCAGGAACCGCATCGCGATCTTCCGGTACTGCTCGTCCTCCTGCAGCGCTAGGTCGGTGGTGAGCATCGTCGGCGTGTGCGCCCGCGACGGGTCGTGCGCGTCGGGGACCGTGCCGTGGCCCTGGCCTTCGCGCGGCACCCACTGCCAGAGACCGGCGGGGCTGAGCTCGACGTCCCACTCGTAGGCGAACAGGGTCTCCAGGTACCCGTTGTCCCACCGCGTCGGATGCGGCGTCCAGGTCCCCTCCAGCCCGCTGGAGATGGTGTCCGCACCCTTGCCCGAGCCGTGCCCGCTGCACCAGCCCAGGCCCTGCTGTTCGAGGCCGGCGCCCTCCGGCTCGGGCCCCAGGTGCTTGACGTCGCCGGCGCCGTGGGTCTTGCCGAACGTGTGCCCGCCGACGATGAGCGCCACGGTCTCCTCGTCGTCGAAGGCCATCCGGGCGAAGGTGTCGCGGATGGCGCGAGCGGCGCCGATCGGGTCGGGCAGCGTCGCCGGGCCCTGCGGATCGACGTAGATCAGGCCCATCTCGTCGGCGGCGAGGGGTTCTTGGAGGTCGCGGACGCCGGTGTGGCGCTCATCGCCGAGCCAGGTGCGCTCGGGGCCCCAGTAGATGTCGGCGTCGGACTCCCAGGCGTCCTCGCGGCCACCGGCGAAGCCCAGGGTGCGGAAGCCCATCGACTCCAGCGCCCTATTCCCGGCGAAGATCATCAGGTCGGACCAGGACAGCGTGCGGCCGTACTTCTGCTTGACGGGCCACAGCAGGCGCCGCGCCTTGTCCAGGTTCCGGTTGTCCGGCCAGCTGTTCAGCGGCGCGAAGCGCTGCAAACCCGAGCACGGGCCACCGCGACCGTCGGCGACCCGGTAGGTGCCCGCGCAGTGCCAGGCCATCCGCAGCACCAGCGGCCCGTAGTGGCCGAAGTCCGCGGGCCACCAGTCCTGCGAGGTCGTGAGCACGTGGTCGACGTCGCGGGCCAGCTCGTCGAGGTCGAGCTTCGCGAACTCGGCGGCGTAGTCGAAGTCCTCGCCCAGCGGGTTCCGGCTCGGGTGGTGCTTGGCCAGGATCTCCAGGTTCAGCCGGTGCGGCCACCAGTCGCGGGCGTCGCCGCCCGCCGCCGGGTGCTCGCGGGTGCGCTCGGGACGTCGCAGCGCCTGGTCGTAGTTGCGCGTGACGGCCACCGAGTCGGGGTTCTCCGGCAACGCGAGACCACCTCCCCGGCCAGCCGCTCAGATGTCCAGAGCCCGTCGCACGGCAGGGGCGTTGCGCCGCGACACCGGCACCATCGTGCTCGCACCGTCGTCCATGATCAGCACCAACTCGCCCTTGAAGCGGCGCTCCACCTCGCGGATGCGACCCAGGTTCACCACGTAGCGCCGGTGCACCCGCAGGAAGCCCGCGTCGCCCTGCTCGCTCTCCAGCTTCTCGAGGCTGCCCGACGCGGCCCGCAGCTTCCCCTGGTCGGTGGTCAGCCACACGTCGTTGCCGTCGGACTCGGCGAAGGAGATCTCCGGCAGCTTCAGCAGCACCATCCGGTTCTCCCGCGTTCCCACGATCCGGTGCGGCGGGCCGTGCTGCTGGGCGCTCTCGCCGCGCGGCAGCTGCTCGCCGTCCGAGACGCCGAAGAACACCAGGTTGCCCACCAGGTGCCCGGCGAGGAACACCGGTCGCATCGTCACCGGCGTCGGTTCGTCGGAGAGGTGGGTGAACAGCTGCGTCGACCCGACCCAGTCGGGATTGCGGGAGGCCTGCTTGGCGGCGTAGCGGGCGGCGCTGATGAACTCCGGCAGGCCCGGGTTCCAGCGCACCGCCGGGTCCTTCGCCGGGGTGCAGCTGGGCACGCCGAGCAGCACGCTCGCCGTGTCGTCGGCGATCACCACCCGGCCAGCCGGGTCGACCGCGGCCAGCGACACGCCCGCGCGCGAGCGGGCGTGGCTGAACGCCGCGATCAGCTCCGCGCTGCCGTCCTGGGCGCGCTGGCGCAGCGTGGCCTGGGTCCGGGTGGCGGCGTTGGCCAGCCAGGCGCCGGCGGGGGAGGGCAGCTCACCGCGCCAGCAGGAGATGTTGAGGACCGCGATCGGATCCTTGGTCACCACGTCCCGCACGGCCACCCCCGCGCAGGTCCACTCGTGGAACGCCTGGCACCAGTGCTCGGCGCCGCGGATCATCACCGGCGCGTGCGTCTCCAGCGCCGTGCCCATGCCGTTGGTGCCGGTGGCCTGCTCCGACCAGCAGAACCAGGTCGCCAGGTTCGCGTCGGCGGCCAGCTTGCGGGTGCTCGGATCGCCCCACTCGGCCAGCACCCGCCCGGTGGCGTCCGTGACGGTGACGATCCCCCCGACGTTGGCGACCTCGTGGGCCACCGAGGCGGCCCGGAACCCCAGGTCGGCGAACACGACGTCGTGTTCGAGGGTGTGGTCGACCTCCGCCACGGCGATCGGGGCCTCCTTGAGCCCGGGATCGACGCGGTACTGGTCGCGGCAGCGGTGCCACGAGATCGCCACCTCGGGCCGCACGCCGCTGATGTCGTCCTCGCCCTGCACGAATCGTTCCCACGCCCCGTACACCGTCGTGGTGCCGGAGACGCGCGAGATCGGGTCGAGCCGGTGCACGTCTGCCATCCAAGACCGCCTTTGGTCTCCTCACCAAGCCGACCGGGAATCGACGGATTCCGCGCTGGCGGATCTCCCGCTCCAAGGTCTGAAACTAAGCTTATGCCCGTTTCCGGGACCAGCGCAGTGGGACGAGAGCGGCCGAAGAGCGCACGAACGGACCGCATCCGGTAACGAACGGCGGCGAGGAGGTCACGCGTGGAGGCAGGGCGGTCGCAGGACGTCGCGGAGGAGGCGGCGGGCGGACTGCTCGCAGCGGAGCTGGAGCACCCCTTCGAGCCCGACGTCGAGGTGCACAAGATCGGCGGGAAGGTCTTCCTGCCGAGCACGCGGCTGCGCGTCGACGCGCGGCGGCACTGGCGGGTGCGCGGTGCGGTCGACCAGCTGAAAGCTGCTCAGACGAACGACGTTCTCATGAAAACCGTCCCCTCCGATCGGTGAGGTGGTGGGGGAAGTTTTCATGAAAACTTCCCCCGCTCTCGGGAGAACGGGTGGTGGGACGTTTCGATTGGTGTTTCGTTTTTGCACGTCAGGTGCTTTGAGTGGGTGGTGGTGGGGAAGTTTTCATGAAAACTGTCCGGTTCGTAGTGGAGTGAGGTTTTCATGAAAACTTCCCCACCACCGGGTGGGGTGAGCGGTGGTCAGTCCGCCAGCCACGCCGCCGCGTCCGGCGGGAGCAGGCCGCCGTCCAGGTCGGCGGAGGTGAGCAGCACCCGCTCGTGCTCTGGCAGCGGTTGCGGAGCGCCCGACATGTTGACCACGCAGGTGAAACCGGGGTCGCGGTGGAACGCCAGGACGCCCTCGGGGGCGTCCAACCAGCGCATCTCGCCCTCGCCGAGCGCGTCCAGCTCGCGGCGCAGCCGCAGCGCGGTGCGGTAGAGCTCCAGCATCGAGGCCGGGTCGGCCTCCTGGGCCTCGGCCGTGCGATCGCGCCACTCGGCGGGCTGCGGGAGCCAGGGAGACGCGGAGTCCGGCGGGCCGAAGCCGAACGGCGGGCCGTCCCCCGACCACGGCAGGGGCACCCGGCAGCCGTCGCGGCCGCGCTCGGTGCGCCCCGAGCGCTCCCAGATCGGGTCCTGCAGGGACTCCTCGGGCAGGTCCTCGACCTCCGGCAGCCCGAGCTCCTCGCCCTGGTAGACGTAGGCGCCGCCGGGCAGGGCGAGCATCAGCAGCGCGGCCGCCCGCGCTCGGCGGACGCCCAGGTCCAGGTCCGGTTCGGCGAGGACCGGCTCGTCCTCACCGAGCCGGCGCCGGTCGTGCGGCACCCACTCGGCGTCGCGTCCGTAGCGGGTGACGTGCCGGGTCACGTCGTGGTTGGACAGCACCCAGGTCGGTGGAGCCCCGACCGCCGACAGGCTCGCCGCGGTGGAGTCGATGACGTCGCGCATCCGCTCGGGCTCCCACGGGCACTTCAGGAAGTCGAAGTTGAACGCGGTGTGCAGCCCGCCCGGCCGCAGGTAGCGGGCGAGCCGCTCCGGCGACGGGGCCCACGCCTCGGCGACGAACTTGCGGTCGCCCGGGTACTCGTCGGCGATGGCGCGCCACCGGCGGTAGATCTCGTGCACCTCGTCGCGGTCCCAGTGCGGGTGCGCGAGGTGTTCCTGCGGACTGCCGGTCAGGTCCGGCAGGGCCGGGTCCTTGGCCAGCCCGTGCGCGACGTCGATGCGGAAGCCGTCCACGCCGCGGTCGAACCAGAACCGCAGGACTTCGGCGAACTCGTCGTGCACCTCGGGATTCGCCCAGTTCAGGTCGGGTTGCTCGGGGGCGAACAGGTGCAGGTACCACTCGCCGTCGGCCACCCGCGTCCACGCCGGGCCGCCGAAGACCGAGCGCCAGTTGTTCGGCGGCTCCGCGCCGTCGGCTCCTCGCCCGGAGCGGAAGACGTAGCGGTGCCGCTCGGGTGCGCCGGGCCCGGCCGCCAGCGCGTCGCGGAACCAGCGGTGCTGATCGGAGGTGTGGTTGGGCACGATGTCCGGGATGATCCGCAGCCCGTGCTCGTGCGCGTCGGCGATCAGCTTCTCCGCGTCCGCGAGGGTGCCGAAGAGCGGGTCGATGTCGCGGAAGTCGGCCACGTCGTAGCCGGCGTCGGCCTGCGGTGAGCGGTACCAGGGGTTGATCCACAGCGCGTCCACGCCGAGGTCGCGCAGGTAGGGAAGCCGGGAGCGGATTCCCTCGATGTCGCCCACGCCGTCACCGTCGCCGTCGGCGAAGCTGCGGATGTAGACCTGGTAGATCACCGCGTCGCGCCACCAGGGGCGCTCGCCGGATCGGTTGTGCTGCAACGGTTCTCCCTCTCCGAAAGAGTTCACTGCGGTCACTTGAGCCCGCCTGAGGTCAGACCGGCGATGATGCGGCGCTGGAAGATGAGCACGGCCACCACCAACGGCACGGTGACGATCACGCCCGCCGCCATCTGGGTGCCGAACGGCTGCTCGTGGCCCTGCGCACCGACGAACTTGGAGATCGCGACCGTGACGGTCTGCATCTCCTTCTCGTTGACCATGCTCAGCGCGATGATGAACTCGTTCCACGCCATGATGAAGGTCAAGATCGCGGTGGTGAACACGCCCGGAGCGGCCAGCGGCACGATCACCTTGCGGAACGCCTGACCGGGCGTGCAGCCGTCGACCATGGCCGCCTGCTCCAGCTCCACCGGCATCTGCCGGAAGAACGTCGTCAGGTTCCACACCGCCAGCGGCAGCGCGAACGACAGGCTCGGCAGCACCATCGCCTGGTAGGTGTTGATCCAGCCGATGTCGGTGAACAGCTTCAGCAGCGGCACGATCAGCGAGATGCCGGGGAACATCGAGCAGGCGATGATCAGCGCCAGCACCGCGTTCTTGCCCCGGAAGTGCAGCCGAGCCAGCGCGTAGGCGGTGGTCATGCCGACCACCAGCGTCAGCAGCGTGGTGACCGAGGCGACCACGAAGCTGTTCAGCAGCGCCCAGCCGAAGCCCACGTCGGGGGCGAAGACCGCGCGGAAGTTCTCCAACGACCACACCTGCGGCAGCGGGCTGAGGTCGAACTGGTCCGAGGGACGCCGGAACGCGGTCGCCGCCATCCAGTAGAACGGGGCCAGGCAGTACAGCACGATCACCGCGACGCCGAGGTACGGCGCCCAGCGCTTCCAGGAGCGCGTCGAAGCCGAATTCGTCATCACGCCACCGCCTTCCCGGATTTCCGCGCGGTTCTCACCTGCGACCGGGCCTCGCCCAGCAGGTCCGCGCCCAGCAGCTTGACGAAGGCGAAGGCGACGACGGCGACGTAGCAGAACATGATCGTCGCGTAGGCCGCCGCAGGCCCGTACTGCACGTTGGTGGCCTCCTGCCAGGCCAGCATCGACAGCGTCTCCACCGACTCCTTCTGCTGCCCGATCAGCACGAACGGCAGGTCGAACATCCGCAGCGCGTCGAGGATCCGGAACAGCACC
Organism: Saccharopolyspora ipomoeae; assembly: GCF_029952525.1. Classification (GTDB taxonomy): domain Bacteria; phylum Actinomycetota; class Actinomycetes; order Mycobacteriales; family Pseudonocardiaceae; genus Saccharopolyspora; species Saccharopolyspora ipomoeae. The sequence goes on along the minus strand of NZ_JASAOF010000001.1, from coordinate 3,547 downwards.
GCCACCAGCAGCGCCGGACGCACCAGCGGCAGGGTGATGCGCGTGAAGCGCTGCCAGGCGTTGGCTCCGTCGACCCGAGCGGCCTCGAAGACGTCGCGCGGGATCACCTGAAGACCAGCCAGCACGAGCAATCCCACGAACGGTGCGGTCTTCCACACCTCGGCCACGATCACCGCGAGCTTGGCCGGGGCGCCGTCGGCGCTCCACAGCACCTGGGTTCCCAGCATCGCGTTGACCACGCCGTCGGACGCGAAGATCCACCGCCACAGCAGCGCGGACACGGCCGTGGGAATCGCCCACGGCACCAGCACGCTCGCGCGCACCAGCCCGCGTCCGCGGAACGCCCGGTGCATGATCAGCGCCATCACCACGCCGAGCACGGCCTCCAGCACCACGGTCGTCGTGGTGAAGAACGTCGTGTTCCACAGCGCGTTCCAGAACCGCGCCGCGTTGGGCCCGGTGACCACGTCGGCGTAGTTGCCGAGCCCGGCGAACTGCTCGCCTTCGACCACGAAGCCGTCGGCGTCGACGCCCTGGCCCTCGGTGAACAGCGATTGCCGCAGCGCCGCGACGATCGGGTAGACCACCACCAGGCCGAGCACCAGCAGCGTCGGCGACACCAGCGCAGCGGCCAGGCGCGCCGCCGCGGCGGCCTGCGGCGATCTGCGCCTGCGGGGGCCGCGTCCCCGCTCGGCCGCGGGTGCGACCGCGGATTCCACTTCTGCCGTCATCTCTCACCTCCCCGGGAGGGCGGGGCGGTGCCCGCTACCGGGCGCCCGCCCCGCGCGCTCACTGCTGTCCGGTCAGCTCCTGGAGCCGGGCCTGCAGATCGGCCAGCGCCTGATCGGAGGACTTCTCGCCGCGCAACGCCGCGTAGGCGTTCTCCTGGATCACGTCGGTGGCCTCGCCGTACTTGATGACGCGGGGACGCGGCTCGGCACCTTCGATGGACTTCTTCAACAGCGGCAGGTACGGGTACTTGGCCTGCATCGCCGGGTCGTCGTAGATCTCGCCGAGGGTCGGCGCCAGCGAGCCCTGGTCCAACCGCAACCGCTGCTGCTCGGGCGCGGTGGCGAACTTGATGAAATCGACCGCGGTGGCCTTGTTCTTGGCGAACGCGGAGATCGCGAGGCTGTGCCCGCCCAGGCTGGACACACCGGGACCGGCGACGCCGGGCAGCGGTGCGACGTCGAACTTGCCCGCCACGCCGGAAGAACCGTCGGTCTTGGCCGCGTGCGAGTACTGGTTCGGCCAGGCCCGGGTGAACACGACCTTGCCGTCCATGAACGCGCGACGCGTCTCGGTCTCCTTGAAGGTGATCGCGTCGCGCGGGATCATCCCGGAGCGGAACCCCTCGACGAGCGCGTCCAGTCCGCGCTTGGCCTCCGGCGTGTTGACGTGCGGTTTGCCCTCGGGATCGGTGACCGCACCACCGGCTCCGTGCACGGCCTCGGAGAAGTTGACCGTCAGCCCTTCGTACTTCTCGAACTGCCCGGCGAAGCACGACATCCCGGCGGCTTCGGGCAGTGCCAGCACCTTCTCGCAGGTCTGGCGCATCTCGTCCCACGTCGCCGGTGGCTTGGCGCCGGCCTTGGCCAACAGGTCCTGGCGGAAGTAGAGCATCGCGCCGTCGGAGGTGGTGGGGACGCCGTAGAGCCGGTCCCGGTAGACCGAGGTCTCGACGGTGGTCGGGACGAACTTCTCAAGCCCGAACCGGTCCCGGGGGAGCTCGGTGATCCAGCGGTTCGCGGCGAACTCCGTGGTCCAGACGTTGTCGAGGTCGAGCACGGTGAACGCGTCGGACTTGGTCTGCGCGTTCTGCACCATCTGCTGGCGCTGGTCGTCGGCCGAGGAGGAGAGTTCGATGAAGCGCACCTGCTCGTCGGGGTGGGCCTGGTTCCAGGCCTCGACGATCTTGGGGTTGACGCCCTCCTCGTCCTTGCCCGCCACGTAGGTGATCGGGCCGCGGCCTTCCAGCGCGGCCGACGGTTCGTCCGTGGCCGCTCCGCCGCAGCCGGCCGTCAGAGCTGCGGTGCACGTCAGCACCGCGGCGATCGCTAACCGATTTCTCTGTCTCATGCCACTCTCCATTGAGGACTTCTCGAGCACGCGGGGGCTCCACCGCGCAATGCACCGGATCGATCCAGTCGCGTTGTGCGGTTCGGTCGGTATTCGATTCGTCGAATTGCTCCGGGCTTTTTGCGCCCGCTTTCAGATCGCCCGTGAAAGGCAGGTTCTCCCTGCGCTTACCAGCCTCCTCCATCTCCTCGCTCGTCCGCGGATTTCGGCGGCGGAGCTGTGGATCCCCGCACCACGAGGTCGATCGGCACGGATACGACGGTGTCCTTCGGGGATCGCTCGTCGAGCTGGTCGATGAGCAGTTGCGCGGCGGTGGCGCCCTGCGCCTGCACCGGCTGGGCCACCGTGGTCAGGTCGACGTACTCGCTCATCTCGTGGTCGTCGAAGCCCACGATCGACATGTGCTCGGGCACCGAGCGCCCGTGCCTGCGCAGGGATCGCAGCGCGCCCATCGCGAGTTCGTCGGCGTAGGCGAACACCGCTGTGGGCAGGTGGGATTCGGCGAGCAGCCGGTCCATCGCGCGCTCGCCGCCCGAGATGCCGAACTCACCGGGCACCATCCACTCGGGGCGCGGCTCGATGCCGTTGTCGCGGAGGGTCTGCAGGAACGCCTCGCGGCGGATGATCGGCGCGATGGCGCCCTGCGGCTTCGGTTCCAGCCCTTGGATCATCGCGATGTCGCGATGCCCGAGGTTGATGAGGTGCTGCACGGCCAGCCGGGTGCCCTGCCGGTCGTCGATGTGCACCGAGTTGAACCCCTCGGCTTCGTGCCCGACCAGGCCCAGCGGCAGGTCCAGCCCGCGGAGGCGGTCGGATTCCTGCTCGGTGAGGTCCATCGACAGCACCAGCACGGCGTCGACCCGCCCGCGCACCGGCAGGTCGCGGAAGAACCGCTCGCGGGACTCCTCGTCGCCGGCGGTGTAGAGCATGAGGTCGTAGCCCGCCGCGCGCAGGACCTGTTCTGCGCCACCGATGATCTGGCCGAAGAACCACCGCCAGACGAACGGGACGACGACGCCGATGCAGTAGGTGCGCCCGGTCGCGAGCCCGGAGGCCGAGCGGGAGATCGAGTAGTCGAGTTCGGCGGCGAGCTCGGTGATGCGCAGGCGGGTCCGGTCCGACACCCCGGAACGCCCGCGGAGGGCGCGTGACACCGTCGACGGTGACACCCCGGCGCGCCGCGCGACCTCCTCGATGCCGACCACGGGCTCTCCTCCGATCGATCAGCCGTCCAGATCGCGAGGAATGTACTGTGGCCTGAGTCTCAAGCGCAAGCGTTTGCGTTGATCCCTCGGAACATCGGTCCGGAAACCTGCATGACCAGGGGAGATGGGTTGCGCAAACGCCGTGCGAATCGGATTGTCGGCATCCGTTTGCGCTGGGGGCCGAGGGGACGGCCCGAGCCTGTGCCGCTGCTCAGGTGAGGCGGATTTGGCGGTTGACGTCTTTGTAGAGGAGGTAGCGGAAG
>NZ_JASAOF010000019.1 GCF_029952525.1 Saccharopolyspora ipomoeae | reverse complement strand
CGGTGCCGTCCCGTTCTTCGGCGGTGCCGTCCCGTTCTTCGGCGGTGCCGTCCCGCGACGTTCCTGCGCCTCGGGCTGCTCCGGTTCCGCGGAGTCCTCCGGCGCGCCGGGGTGGTCCTCGGGCAGCGGCGGCAGCGGGCTCGTGCCGCCGGGCCGGTCGTCGTAGTCGGGGTCGTCCTGCCAGGGGTAACGGCGCCGCTCGGTCTGGCCGGGCCGCTCGGTCTGGCCGGGCCGCTCGGCCTGGCGGGGCTGCTCGGCCTCATCGGTCCGGTCGGCGTGGGGCGGCTCGAACCGCTGCCCGGACCGCTGCCGGTCGGCGTACCAACCGCGTTTCCCGCGCTGCCCGGCGCCCCAGCCCGGCCGACCCCGCGGCTCGTCCGACCGCTGGTCACGTCCCCGCGTCCCCATGTCCGCCATCCTGCCCCACCTCCCTTCGCCACGACCGGGTTGCGGGCGAGCCCGTCGCAGTTCGCCCTCACGAATAAGGAGGCGGAAAGCCGCCGAAAAATACAGCTGGACACGATCAGGCTACGAAAATGCGGCCTAGATCACCCCTGCGAGTGATCGATTCATTCGGGCACGAACCGCACGCGGAACATCGACGGCCAGTTCTTCCCGGTCAGCAGGAACTCGTCGGTACCCGGCACCGCCGCGATCCCGTTGAGCACGTCGGCACCGGCCCGCTGCTCCGGCGGCAGCAGCCCCTCGGCGTCCACGACGGCCGTGACCTGCCCGTTCGTCGGATCGATCCGCATGATCTCGTCGCTGCCCCACACGTTCGCCCACACCTGGCCGCCCGCGCACTCCAGCTCGTTGAGCTCTTCCACCGGTGAGCCCTCGCGGGTCACCGGCACCTCACCGACCTGGGCGAACGTCGCCGGGTCGCGGAAGGTCAACCGGTCGCTGCCGTCGCTCATCACCAGCCGGTTCCCGTCGAAGCACAGGCCCCAGCCCTCACCCGGGTACTCCACTCGGCGCAGTTCCCGCAGGGTCGCCCGATCGCGCTCGAACGCAACCCCTTCCTGCCAGGTGAGCTGCCAGATACGGTCACCCGTGACGGTGATCCCCTCACCGAAGAACTCGGCAGGCAGCCGTACCTCGTGCCGCGCCGCGCCGCCCTGCGGATCGCCGGCGCGCAGCACCGAGGAGCCGCGCAGGCCGGTGCCTTCGTAGAGGGTGCCGTCGGCGATTTCCAAGCCCTGAGTGAACGAGGAGCGGTCGTGCGGGAGCACGTTGATCACCTCGACTCGAAGGTGTGGCAGGCTTCCCGCGTGCCCAACGCCCTGATCGGTTTGCTCGCGGTCGTGCTGGCCGTCGTGCTGCGCTGGTACCTGCGCCGAGCACGCAACGCCGAGTCCGATGGTGAGCAGCACTCCGCACAAGAGACGGCCAGTGTGAGCAAGTCGCACCCCGAAAGCTTGACACGCCCGGTCACTCCGAGTGCCACTCCGCTCCGGATCAGCGGCCCGACGGCCTCGGCGGAGACACAGCCGACTGCGGCGCGGAGCGCGTACGGCACAATCGAGCATGTGACGCCTATGCCTGCTCCGATGACCAGCCCAGGCGCGGATGCCCCGTACGACGACGCCGGGCAGCCTGCCGCCGAGCCGTTGAACCCGGAGCTCGCGGCGGCCGAGGACGTCGCCCGAGCCGCGGCGGAGGACGAGGCTCGCCCCGGCGACGACCCGATCGGTTCGCCGGTGCTGACCCTGGACACCACCGAAGGCGACGTCGCCGACAGCACGACGTCCCCGGTCGGTGCGCACGTCGGCGTCGAGCCCGAGGGCCCGAACGCGGTCACGCACTACTTCGAGTCGAACTACCCCGGCTACGTCGGCTGGCGCTGGGCCGTGACGGTCGCCAGCGTCGGCGCGGGCGAGCCGGTCACGGTCAGCGAGGTCGTGCTGCTGCCCGGTCCGTCGGCGCTGACCGCGCCGGACTGGGTTCCGTGGCGCGACCGCGTCCAGCCCGGTGACCTCGGCGCGGGCGATCTGCTGCCGACGAGCCCGGACGACCCGCGGCTGGCCCCTGGCCACCTGACCAGCGACGACGAGCAGTTCGCCGACGTCGCCAAGGAGGTCGGTCTCGGCCGCAAGCGGGTGCTCAGCTTCGAGGGCCGCACCGACGCCGCCGAGCGCTGGCACTCCGGTGACTTCGGCCCGCGCGCCGACACCGCCAAGCTCGCGCCCGCGGCCTGCGGGACCTGCGGTTTCTTCCTGAAGCTGTCGGGTTCGATGGGCAGCGCGTTCGGCGTCTGCGCCAACGAGTTCGCCCCGGCCGACGGCCGCGTGGTCAGCGTCGAGTTCGGTTGCGGCGCGCACTCCGAGGTCGACGTGGACGTCTCGTCCACGGTTCCGGTCGCCGAGATCGTCTACGACGACGCCACGCTGGAGTTCGAACCGCGCGGCACGGAGCGCGGGTGAACGAGCCGGACCGCTTCGGCGCGGCCGGACTGCGGCGTGCCGTGCTGCAGTCCTGGGAGACCTCCCCGACCCGGTTCCGGGAGGACGCCAACGCCGAGGAGGACCTGCGCCTCGGCGGCTACCGCGACCGCCTGCTGGTCGAGCTCGCCCAGAACGCCGCCGACGCCGCCGGTTCCGACGGCGTCCTGAGCGTGGAGCTCGTCGGTGACGAGCTGCGGGTGGCCAACACCGGAGCCCCGCTGACCGCCGAGGGCGTGGCCGCGCTGGCCTCGCTGCGCGCGTCCGCCAAGCGCGAAGGCGCGTCGGTCGGCCGGTTCGGCGTCGGGTTCGCCGCGGTGCTCGCGGTGTCCGAGGCGCCCAGCGTGCTCTCGACGTCGGGTGGTGTGGCGTTCTCCGCCGAGCGCACCCGCGAGGCCGCCGCGCAGCTGCCCGGACCGGCCGAGGAGCTGTCCCGCCGCGAGGGCGCCGTGCCGGTGCTGCGGCTGCCGTGGGAGGTCGACGGCACCCCGCCGGAGGGCTTCACCACCGAGGTACGGCTGCCGCTGCGCTCCGATGTGGACGCGACGGCGCTGCTGGACTCCTTCGCCGACCAGGCCCCGGGCCTGCTGCTGTCGCTGCCCGCGCTGACCGAGATCCGCATCGGCCGCCAGACCTGGCAGCGCGATGACGAGGACGTCGATCGCGTCGTGGTGCGCGGACCGGTGCGCAGCGACCGCTGGCTGGTGCACCGGACGTCCGGCGCGCTGAGCCAGTCGGTGCTGTCCGGGCTCGGCGCGGAGAGCCGTTCGACCGCGCACTGGCAGGTCACGTGGGCCGTTCCGCTGGATTCCGAGGGCCTGCCGATCCCGCTGGCCGAGGACGTGCTGCACACCCCGACCCCGACCGAGGAGCGCCTGTCGCTGCCCGCGCGGCTGCTGGCGAGCGTGCCGGTCGAGGCCGACCGGAGGCGCGCCGCGGCCTCGCCCGCGACCGACGAGGTCCTGACCTTCGCCGCGGAGTGCTACCCGGCGCTGGTCGACAAGCTGCCCGGCCCGCACCGCACGGCCCTGGTGCCGCTGCCGGGATTCCCGCTGTCCGATGTGGACGACAAGCTGCGGCAGGGCGTCAACGACCGGCTGCGCGTCTCGGCCTGGCTGCCCGGGGCGGGCGACAAGCCGGTCGCGCCGCTGGAGGCCCGCGCGCTGGAGCAGGTCTCGCCGGAGCTGGTGGAGCTGCTCGAAGACGTCGTGCCCGGCCTGCTGGCCCCGGAGCTCTCCGACGCCCGGCACCGCCGCTCGCTGCACGCGCTGGAGGTCCGCAGGCTCGGCGCCGCCGAGATCGTCGAAGCCGTCACCGGCCTGAGCCGCGAACCGCGCTGGTGGTACCGGTTCTACGACGCGCTGGCCCCGGTGGCCGAGGCCGATCCGCAGGCGCGCGAGGAGTTCACCGCGCTGCCGGTGCCGCTGGCCGACGGCCGCACCGTCAACGGCGTGCGGGACGTGCTGCTGAGCCGCCCGGAACGCGACCTCGACCCGGCCGCGCTGCTGTCCGCCCTGGACATCTCGGGGCTGCGCATCGCCCACCCGGAGGCCACCCACGCGCTGCTGGAGAAGCTGGGCGCGCACCCGGCCGGGCCGGCCGAGCTGCTCGACGCCCCGCCGCTGGCCGAAGCCGTGCGCAGCAGCGTCTCCGACGCGCTGACCGGCGTCGACGTGGGCCCGCTGGCCGAGGCCGTGCTGCGGCTGGTCGAGGAGTCCCACCCGCGCGACTGGCTGGGTGCGCTGGCGCTGCCCGACGACGAGGGCGACTTCCGGCGAGCCGACGAGCTGCTGCTGCCGGAGGCCGCGCTGCTGACGGTCATCGACACCGAGCACCTCGGCGAGGGCGCCCCGCTGTCGGTGCTCGACGACGAGGTCGCCCAGCGCTGGCCCACGGAGCTGCTGACCTCGATCGGCGTGCTGGACGGGTTCGGCGTGTTCGTCGAGGACGATCCGGTGGAGGCCGACGACCGGTTCCCGGACGCGCGGCAGTGGTGGGCCGAGCAGGAGGCCGACCGGCCCGAGGAGTGGCCGCCGCCGCGGTTCGTCGGCATCCGCGATCTCGACCTGGTCGCCGACGACGCGTGGCCGGCCGCGATCAGCCTGCTCACCCGCGACCCGGACACGTTGCGCGCGCTCCGCGAGCCGCACGGCTACTCGGCCTGGTGGATCTCCCGGTTCGCGCTGATCGAGGGACACCCGCCGCGGCACTGGCGGCTTCCCGGGGCCGACGAGCTCACGGGCGTCTACGACCCGGTCCCGGACGTGGATCTCGACGTCGAGGCGCTGCGGTTGGCCGGTGTCCGCGCCGAGCTGCGCATCGACGACGGCGACGACGCCGAGGACCTGCTGGAACGCCTCGGCGACCCGGACCGCGCGATCCGCGCGGGCACGGCGCTGCGCGCGCACCAGGTGCTGTCGGAGGCGGTCGCCGCGGGCGTCGTGGACGCCTCCGACCTGGAGCCGCCGGAGATGGTCCGCTCGGTCTCGGGCGCGGTGGTCAGCACCGGCCGCGCCGTGGTGCTGGACGAGCCGTGGATGCTCGGCGTCCTGGAGGCTCCGCTGGTCATCGCCGGTGGCAGCCCGGAGCAGTTCGACGCCGAGGCGCTCGCCGAGCTGCTGGACCTGCCGCTGGCCTCGGAGGAGAACACGCTGCGCGTCCCGGACCCGGGTCGCGTGCAGCGCTGGTCGGAGGTCGCCCGCGTCCCGTCGGGTTGCGAGCTGCTGGGCATCGACGTCCCGGACGGCGAGATCGCGCTGCACGACAAGCTGCGCGTCCAGGCGTCGACGGGCGAGCACCAGGTCCACTGGTGGGTCGAACCCAACGGCAAGGTCCACGCCGAACGCACCCCGGACGGTCTCGCCCGCGCCCTGGCGTGGGCGGCGAACGCCTGGGAGCAGCGCTTCGCCCTGGCAGCGCTGCTCGCCGACCCGGAAGCCACGACCCTGCTGCGCTAGGCGTCCAGCGACCGCAGGAAGCGCTGCCAGACTTCGGTTTCGAAGCGGAGCGTGCCTCCGTCGCGGTCCTTGGTGTCCCGGACCCCGACCTGGTCAGCACTCCAGCCGACCTCGACGCAATTGCCCTCTTGGCCGCTGTGGCTGGATGTGCGCCAGTCGTCGATCACCCGTCCACCTCCATCGCTTCCGCGCGAGCCAGGACGAGGCTCGCGGAATCCGCTGGGCACAGCGCCATTTCCGCCACGTTAGTAGCGGTTTCGAGAAACGGATAGATCTCTTCGGGTTCGTCGAGGAACAATCCTGATCGGCGTTGTTCGAGGTAGACGATCGGCCGTTGTCTCGCGAACTCCTGGATCAGCACGCTGCCGTACAACGCCCAGTGGACTCCCGCGCTGAAGGGCACGACCTGCACGGTGACGTGGTCGTACCTGCTCATCCGCGCAATGTGGCGCAACTGCCCGGCCATCACGCGGTGACCGCCGACCGGTCGCCAGAGGATCGACTCGTCCAGCAAGGCGTGCAGCCCAACCGGTTTCGCCCGGGTCAGCAGGCGCTGCCTGCCGATGCGCAGCGAAACCCTCGATTCGACGACGTCTTCGTCCAGGCCGCCGTTGCGCATGACCGCTCGCGCGTAGTCGGCTGTCTGGAGCAGTCCCGGGACGAATCCGGGCGACACGTCGGTGATCTTCGTGGCTCGCTGCTCGAACTCCAGCAGTGAGATGAGGTGAGACGGCAAACCCGGACGGCTGACCGCCCACCAATGCTTCTGGTGCGCGTCGTGAGCAAGCTCCAGGAGACGCTTGCGCTCGTTGCCGCGGATGCCGAGCGCGCCCAGGATGATCGCGATCTCGATGCCGGTCGGGACCTTCTCGCCGGACTCGATGCGTCCGAACGTCGCCCGCGACCAGCCGCACACCTCGGCCAGCTCCTCCAGCCGCAGCCCGGCGTCCTTCCTGAGCCGCCGGATCTCCACGCCCAATCCCCGGGCACGTGCAGTTGTCATACGCAGAATCTATTTCAGGGCCTGAGACGCCACCATTACACAATCTAATGAACGAGATTGCCTCCTCGATCGCTGGGACGATCTCATGTCCTCGACCAAGGAGGAGAAATGACGGAATACCTCACCCACATCTGGCGCCCCATCCCCGGAGGCCGCCACGCCTTCCCGGCCTCAGCGCTCCGAGAAAGCCTCGATGACCAGGTGAAATCCCACTGCGGCGCGGAAGCTCAGGCCGCGCGCCTGCACGACGCCACGGAGATCGACTGGATCATCGAACCCACCTGCAACACCTGCTGGAAAATCCTCAAGGAAAATCCGTGAGAAAGCTCAGCGCGATTCTCACGGCCTGAGGATGATTCGGCCGAAAACTGTTCCCGCGTCCATCTGCTCGTGCGCTTCGGCGGCTTGATCCAGCCTCAGAACGTCGTGCACGACGGGGTGCAGGTGGCCTCGGACGGCGGCGTCGAACTGCCGGGAGCGGACGGCGCTGCGCTCGTCGAGCGGGACGCTGTCGAGGCTGAGGGTCGCGAACGACCGCGACTGCTGGAAGGACCGCAGGAGCCGCGCTCCGAAATCGGCGGGAGGCATCCCGGCGATCACGCCGACGGCGACCATGCGGCCGTTGGGAGCGAGTCGGTCGAGGAATTCCGGCATCCCGTCACCGCCGACCACGTCGATGATCACGTCGAAGTCGCCGGGCTCCCCGTTTCCACCCCGGTCCAGCACTCGCGTCGCACCGAGCTCGCGGAGCCGTTCGCCGCGCTCCGGCGAGGACGTGGTGACCGCGACGGTGCTCGCCCCGCCTCGGGCGGCGAGCTCGACGGCCGCGATCCCGATGCTGCCCGCTGCGCCCCGCACCAGCACCGACTCACCGGAGGCGAAACGAGCGCGGTCGAGCGCGAAGTGCGCGACTCCGGCCGAACTGCCCAGGGTCGCGGCGTCGACGGCGGGGAGTTCGTCGGGAAGGGCGGTGATGTCCTCGACGCGGGCAGCGGCTCGTTCCGCGTAGCCGCCGCTCGTCCCGGTGAAGGCCCACACGCGCCGCCCGAGCCACGTCCGATCGACGCCGTCTCCGAGGTCCTCGACCACACCGGCGACCTCGCTGCCCGGGATCAACCCCTCGGCGAACCCGAGGCCGCCGAGCGTGCCGCGGCGAATCACGGCATCGACCCCACCGACACCGATCGCCTCGGTCCGGACCACGACCTCACCGGGTGCTGGAACCGGGTCCGGCACCTCGCGCACCGTCATCCCGGACGGGTCACCGAACCGCTCGATCACCACCGCGCGCATCTGTTCCTCCTGTTCAACGCCTTGACAAGGGGTACAGTCCGGACAGTAGTGGACGCCGGCGTCCGCTTAGCGGAAGTGAGAACGAAGGCGGGAGAAGTGACTCAGAACCTCCGCGCGGACGCGCGGGAGAACCGCGATCGGATCCTCGGCACCGCTCGCGAGCTGCTCTCCGAGCGGGGCTTGGGGATCTCGATGCGCGACGTGGCCCGGCACGCGGGCGTGGGGCCCGCGACCCTCTACCGGCGGTTCCCGACGAAGCAGGTGCTGGTCGACGCGGCGTTCGCCGATGAACTGCGCGCGTGCCGGCAGATCGTCGAAGACGGTTGCGCCGACCCGGATCCCTGGCGAGGTCTGACGACCGTGATCGAGGGCCTGAGCGTGCTCAACGCGCGGAACAGGGGGTTCGTCGACGCCTACATGTCGGCCGGAGGCCGGACGTCGCTGTTCGCCCGCCACCGCTCCGCCGTTCTGCGTCAGCTGGAGGCGCTCGCCGCGCGGGCGAAGCGGGACGGGAGTCTGCGAACCGATTTCAGCGTCGACGACCTGGTGCTCGTCCTGCTGGCGGGCCGCGGTCTGTCGTCGACGAGCCCTGAGGTGCGGACGGACGCGGCCCGTCGCTTCGCCGCGCTGGCGCTGGACGCGTTCCGCGCCGACAGCGGCAACGGGGCGCTTCCCCGGTGCCCGAGCCTCGTCGGTGAGGTGGCCCGGCTCTCGTGATTCGGGGGAGAAGTCAGGTGTCCAGGCCCGAGAGGCCCTGCCAGGAGCCTCGGGAGCCTCGGCGGGCGGCGCTGCGTTGCCAGCGGAAGACGCCGTAGCCGATGATGCCCAGCGTCGTTCCCGCGACGCAGCTGAAGAACTGGATGTCGAAGGTGCCGTCGACGAGGTCGCGCCAACCGAACAGCACCGCGCCCGCGAACCACAGGAAGGTGCCGAACAGGACCACCGGCGTCGGGTCCGCCAGCCTGCGCGGCAGCGAGGGGACCGGCCGGTGATCTGCCTCGGAGGGGGCGCGTTCGCCGTCTTGTACCACGTCAGGCAGGCTACTCCCGGTAACAACGGCCCGCGCACAGGCCACCGTGATGGGAAAGTTTCGTATGGTGGAGAGAACCGAGAGCAAGACCTCGCTGCTGGATCGCTACTTCAAGATCAGTGAGCGCGGATCCAGCGTGGGTCGAGAGGTGCGAGGTGGCCTGGTCACCTTCGTGACCGTCGCCTACATCATCGTGCTCAACCCGCTGATCCTCGGCAGCGATTCGCCGAGCGACGCCGGGGCCAAGCACGACGTGCTGGGCAACATCCTGCCGATCCCGCAGGTCGCGGCCGCCACGGCGCTGGTCGCCGGCGTGATGACGATCCTGTTCGGACTGATCGCCAACTACCCGTTCGCCATCGCCACCGGCCTGGGCATCAACACCCTGCTGGCCGTGACGATCGCGCCGCAGGTGACCTGGCCCGAGGCGATGGGTCTGGTGGTCGTCGACGGCATCGTCATCCTGATCCTGGTCGCGACCGGGTTCCGCACCGCCGTGTTCAACGCGGTGCCCGCCGATCTCAAGGCCGCGATCGCGGTCGGCATCGGTCTGTTCATCACCTTCGTCGGCCTGGTCGACGCCGGGTTCGTGCGGCGCCTGCCGGACGCGGCCGACACCACCGTTCCGGTGGGCCTGGGCATCGACGGCTCGATCGCCTCCTGGCCGACCGCGGTGTTCGTCTTCGGCCTGGTGCTGACCTCCATCCTGGTGGCCCGCAAGGTGCGCGGCGGCATCCTGATCAGCGTGGTGGTCACCACCGTCCTGTCGATCATCGTCGAGTCGGTCTTCCACGCCGGTTCCTCCAGCGACTCCGGTCAGACCGGCTGGAACCTCGGCTACCCGGCGCTGCCGGAGCAGATCGCCGGGATGCCGGACCTGTCGCTGGTCGGCGACATCTCCTTCGGCGCCTTCACCCGGTTGCCCGCGCTGGCCGCCGCGATGCTGGTGTTCACGCTGGTCCTGGCGAACTTCTTCGACGCGATGGGCACGATGACCGGCCTCGGCAAGGAGGGCGAGCTCACCGACGAGAAGGGCAACCTCCCGGGCATCGGCAAGGCGCTGGCCGTCGAGGGCCTGGGCGCGGTGGCCGGTGGTGTGGGCTCGGCGAGCTCCAACACGGTCTTCGTGGAGTCGGCTTCGGGCATCGCCGAGGGCGCGCGCACCGGTCTGGCCAACGTGGTCACCGGTGCGCTGTTCCTGGCGGCGATGTTCCTGACCCCGCTCTACCAGGTGATCCCGGTGGAGGCCGCGGCCCCGGCGCTGGTCGTGGTGGGCGCGATGATGCTCGCGCAGATCCGCCAGATCGACCTGTCGGACTTCACGGTCGCGCTGCCTGCGTTCCTGACCATCGCGGTCATGCCGTTCACGTACTCGATCGCCAACGGCATCGGTGCCGGGTTCGTCAGCTACGTGCTGCTGCGGACCTTCACCGGCAAGGCCCGCGAGGTGCACCCGCTGATGTGGGTCGTGGCGGCCGCCTTCGTCCTGTACTTCGCCTCCGGCCCGCTGAGCTCGGTGCTCGGGGTCTGAACCACTGCTGAAAGAGGCACTCGCGTCCAGGAAAACTCGGACGCGAGTGCCTCTTTTTCACGCTTCGGGCACGGGTTGTGGCCTGACCTTTTGGCGCTGCGAGCCATGTTCACGTCAAATGCTCCGTTCGGAGGCATCCGCTGGCTAAGGTATGCGACCACTGGTCGTCTGATCAGTTTGTCCGAATTCCCGAGATAGTTTGGTAGACTAACGACGTGTCCGATATCGCGGAGCGCGAACGCACCCTGGCAAGCCGCCTGCGGCTCGCGGTCGTTCGCCTGAACCGGCGGTTGCGCGCGCAGCGGGCCGATTCGGCCCTCACGCTGTCCCAGCTGTCAGCCCTGTCCTGCCTGCACAAGGCCGGCTCCATGACGCCGGGAGAGCTGGCGTCCAAGGAAGGTGTCCAGCCTCCCTCGATGACCCGGGTCATCGCGGCGCTGGAGGAGAACGGTCTGGTGGTCCGGCGACCGCACCCCACCGACGGCCGGCAGGCCATCGTCGAGGTGACCGAGCCCGGTGTCGCCCGAGTGGAAGAGGAAGTCACCATCCGCGAGCGATGGCTCGACCAGCACCTCGCGGAGCTCGACGCGGAAGAGCTGGAGGTGCTGTCCCGCGCCTCCGAGATCATCGACCGGCTGGCCAGTCGATGAGCGAGAGCTGAGAGGCGGTTCGCGGAAGCGTGGTTGACCAAGTTCGAAGGTCTGCGGAAGACGAGGACGCCGAAGACCCGGTCAACCGGCAGACGCCGTCCGCGACGGATCGGGAAGTGGACGCCGGCGGAGGGATGTTCCGCTCGCTGCGCGAGCGCAACTACCGCTACTACGCGTCCGGGCAGGTCGTCTCGCTGACCGGGACCTGGATGCAGCGGGCCGCGCAGGACTGGCTCGTCCTGGAGCTCTCCGGTGGAAGCCCGGCCGCGCTCGGCCTGGCCGTGGCGCTGCAGTTCCTCCCCACCCTCGCGCTCACGCTGTGGGCGGGGGTGTTCGCCGACCGGTTCGACAAGCGCCGGATCCTGATCGTCACGCAAAGCGCCCTGGGCCTCTGCGGCTTCGCGCTGGGGACGCTCGACGTGACCGGGATCGTCGCCCTCTGGCACGTCTACGTGCTGTGCTTCGTGCTCGGATGCTTCTCGGCGGTGAACGCGCCGGTGCGGCAGTCCTTCGTGGTGGAGATGGTCGGTCCCGCGCAACTGACCAACGCCGTCGCGCTGAACTCCATGACCTTCAACCTGGCCCGCATCGTCGGGCCTGCGATCGCCGGCGTCGCCATCACCGCCGTCGGCACCGGATGGGTGTTCCTGGTCAACGGGCTGAGCTCGGTGGCCGTGGTCGCCGGTCTCCTGCTGATGGACACCGCCCTTCTGCACCGCGCCACGGCAGTGGGCAAGGAACGAGGTCAGCTCCGGGCCGGCCTGCGCTACGTGCGCGGCCGCCCGGACCTGGTCGTCGTGCTGGTGCTGGTGTTCTGCATCGGCACCTTCGGGATGAACTTCGAGAGCACCTTCGCGGTGATCGCCCGCAACGTGTTCCACCACGACGCCGACGGCTACGGCATGCTCATCACGATGCTGGCCGTGGGCACGCTGACCGGCGCGACGCTGGCCGCCCGCCGCAGCGCCCGGCCCGGTTCCCGGCTGCGGCTGATGCTGGTCGGCGCCGGGGTGTTCGGGGCGCTGGAGGCGCTGGCCGGGGTCATGCCGTCCTACTGGCTGTTCGCGGCGACGCTGGTCCCGATGGGCGTCGCGGTCATGACCTTCACGACCAGTGCGAACTCGACCGTGCAGCTGGCCGTCGAGCCGACGATGCGAGGTCGCGTGATGGGCCTCTACATGTTGCTGTTCATGGGGGGCAAGCCGCTCGGCGGTCTCGCCTCGGGTTGGCTGGCGGAGGTCTTCGGGCCGCGCTGGCCGGTGCTGCTCGGCGGCCTGCTCTCGTTGGCCGCCGCGATCGGAGGCGCTCTCGTGCTGTCTCAGCAGCGCAAGAAGGGGTTGATCCAGCCACAAGGTTAGGCTAACCTAATACATGTCCGCTTCGTGGTGGGAGCGGTAGTCAGTTCGGGAACAGATCGAGCCCCGGCCTCCTTCGGGAGACCGGGGCTCGATCATTACCGGCGGCAAGAACTTGTCGGAGCACTCACCGCCGAGCCGGGGCCCACGATTTCAATGGAAGTCGGGTGCCCGATTCCCATTGAAATCGCGTCAGGCCGTGGGCAGGCGCAGGCCGTTGAGGCCCTTGCGGGCGTCGTCGAAGCGCTTGGCGACCTCGTCCCAGTTGACGACGTTCCACAGCTGCTTGACGTAGTCCGCCTTCACGTTGCGGTACTGCAGGTAGTAGGCGTGCTCCCAGATGTCGAACACCAGCAGGGGAGTGGTGGTGATCGACAGGTTGGAGTGGTGGTCGCGCAGCTGCTGGGTGATCAGCCGCTGACCGACCGGGTCCCACGCCAGCACGCCCCAGCCGTTGCCCTGGATCGTGGTCGACACCGCCTCCATCTGGGCGCGGAACTTGTCGAACGAGCCGAAGTCCTGGTCGATGGCCGCCGCCAGCTCGCCCGTCGGCTTGTCGCCGCCGTTCGGGGACAGGATCTTCCACCACACCAGGTGCATCGAGTGCCCGGCGAGGTTGAACGCCAGCGTGGTCTCCAGGCCGACGATCGAGGAGAAGTCGCCCTTGTCGCGCGCCTCGGCGATCTTGTCGATCGTGTCGTTCGCGCCCTTGACGTAGGTGGCGTGGTGCTTGCTGTGGTGCAGCTCGTTGATCTCCCCGGAGATCGCCGGCTCCAACGCCGCGTAGTCGTAGTCCAACTCCGGCAGCACGTACTCGGGCACCGGGGTCTCCCTCCGTAGTCGACACCATCTGGTTGTTGCCACCCTATGGCAATTGCTCAAGGGTGGCTACAGGTGCCCTCGGAGCGTCAGCCCGCCGGCCAGCTGTGCACCGGATCGCCGTTGTCGGCCAGCTCGATGTAGCGGCGCAGCATCGACGTCAGCGCGGCATGGCGATCCGCGCCGTCGGCCTCCAGCCGCGCGACCGCGTCCCGCTGCCAGGTGGCGCCGTTGCGGCGGTTCAGGCACCGCTGCTCGATGACGCCGAGGTAGCGGGAACGCGCCTCGTCGGAGACCCCGCAGGCCGCGAGCCCCTCGTGGGCCATCGGCAGCAGGCGGCGCAGGACCAGCTCGTCCGGCCTGACCCAGCCCGAACCCGGCCAGTAGAGGTGCGCGTCGAAGCCGTGCCGGGCGCCCGCGTAGAAGTTCTCCTCGGCCGCCGCGAACGACATCTGAGTCCAGAGTGGACGATCATGCTCGGTCAGCGCGCGCTGCGCGCCGTAGAAGAACATCGCGTTCGCCACGATGTCGACCACCGACGGGCCCGCGGGCAGCACCCGGTTCTCGATCCGCAGGTGCGGCACACCGTCGACCAGGTCGTAGACCGGGCGGTTCCAGCGCCAGATCGTGCCGTTGTGCAGCCGCAGCTCGTTGAGCTTCGGGGCGCGGCCGTTGTCCAGCGCGGCCACCGGATCCTCTTCCTCCGGTTCCGGCAGCAGTGCGGGGAAGTAGCGGACGTTCTCCTCGAACAGGTCGAAGATCGAGGTGATCCACCGCTCACCGAACCACACCCTCGGCCGCACGCCCTGGTTGCGCAGCTCCGTCGGGCGGGTGTCGGTGGCCTGCAGGAACAGCGGGATCCGCGTCTCGTGCCAGAGCGCCTTGCCCAGCAGGAAGGGGGAGTTCGCGCCGAGCGCGACCTGCACGCCCGCCAGGCACTGGGCGGCGTTCCAGTGCGCCGCGAAGTCCTCCGGAGCCACCTGCAGGTGCAGCTGCACCGACGTGCACGCCGACTCCGGCGCGATCGAATCCGCGTAGGAACGCAGCCGTTCCGGTCCCGCGTCGGCCAGCGGAACGCCCTCCATGTCCAGCAGCATCTCCTCGCCGCGGGCCATGATGATCTGGTCGTTGAGCACTGAGTAGCGCGGATTGCTCGTCAGCGTCGACGGGTCGAAGTGCAAGCTGCTCAGCGTCGGTAACGACCCGATCATGGCGATCTTCGCGCCCGCGTCGTGCGCCCCGGCGTCGGCTCTGCGCAACGCCGCCCGCACGCCTTCCTCCAAGCGCAGCGCGCTGTCGCCGGCGAGCACCCGCGGTTCGACGTTGAGCTCGATGTTCTGCTGCCCCAGCTCGGTGGTGAAAATCGCCTCGCTGATTTTCTCCAGCACCACCACGTTGTTCATCGACGGCTGCATGTGCTCGTCCACCAAGCACAATTCCATCTCCAGCCCCATCTGTTGATGGGGGAAGGAGAATTCACCATCGGCGAGCATGCGGGCCAGGGCGTCCAGTCCGCGTTGCATCTTGTTCCGATAGCGTTGCCGATCAATCGGTTTGAAGGATCGATCGTCCACGTGCCGTCCCATGCCGTCTCCCCTTTATCGGCAGCACGTCAGCGCCCAGCGCTGGGGGAACCACCGTGACACATCCCCACCTGCGGAGCCAGCGGCCAAAACGGTGTCAGCCGCGCAACGCCCCCACCTCGCGAACGCGCACGGCATTCAGCCTTTCCCGCTCCGCTGAAACGCGTTGAAATGGGCCGCCGGGAGCATTCCCGCGCGCTGTTCGGTGTTGCCCGCACGGGCAATCGGTCCAATCCGAGCCGGAAGTGGACGGCAACCAGTCCACCGCGATCCGGAGGCCCCGGCATCACGCAGCGTCGCCCTCTCGTCTGTTGGGGCGAGAACTTTCCCACCACTTCCGCGCGGCACTCGCGAAGTTCTCACGACCACCGCACGAGCAGGTCTGAACAAATCCCCCGAGGCGAATCCGAAATCGTGCATAACGCCACATCCATTCCCGTCACCGACCCCAACCCCGCAACACCAAGGCCCCCTTTCACCCACCGATTCCCGACCCCGCCAGGAGGAAGGGAACCTTCCTGTCATCGCCGCGGGCGAGCGGGGGAACCTTCCTGTCACGTCCCCGCGGGCGGGCGGGCGCGTGCGTGGGAACCTCTCGCTCATGCCGGACCCCGACGTGGGGAGCGTGGGAACCTTCCTGTCACCGGCGGTCGCGGTGCGGATGGGACAATGCCCGTCGTGGCGGAGATGGTCGAGATCAGCGACGTCGACGATCCTCGGGTCGACGACTTCCGCGATCTGTCCCGCGCGGACCGCAGGCCGGACCGGCCCGGCGGGCGCGGGCTGGTGATCGCCGAGGGCGTGGTGGTGGTCGAGCGGTTGCTCGCCTCGCCCTACCCGGTGCGGGCGTTGTTCGGGGTGCGTCGCCGGATCGAGGAGCTGGCCGAGGCCACCGCCGGGCTCGACGTGCCCGCCTACGCCACCGACGCCGACGTGATGGCGCGGGTCGTCGGGTTCCACCTCAACCGCGGTGTGCTCGCGGTGGCCGACCGGGCGCCGGTCGTCGACCCCGCCGAGCTGATCGGCCGCGCGCAGCGGCTGGCCGTGCTCGAAGGCATCGGCGACCACGAGAACCTCGGGGCGCTGTTCCGCAACGCCGCCGCGCTCGGCGTCGACGGCGTGCTGCTCGGCGCCGGGTGCTCGGACCCGCTCTACCGGCGCAGCGTGCGGGTGTCGATGGGGCACGTGCTGCGGGTGCCCTTCGCCCACCTCGAATCCTGGCCCGCCGACCTGAAGATGCTCCGCGAGGAGGGGTTCCGCATCGCCGCGCTCACCCCGCGCGGGGACTCCCGGCCGTTGCGCGAGGCCGGGCTGGATCGCGGGAAGACCGCCGTCCTGCTCGGGTCGGAAGGCCCGGGGCTGACCGACGAGGCCATCGAGGCCGCTGACGTCGCGGTGCGGATCCCGATGGCCCACGGGGTCGATTCGCTCAACGTCGCCACGGCCGGGGCCATCACCTTCCACGCGCTGAGCGGGACCTGATGGACGCCGGTTGGGAGCTGCACGCGCGGTCCGGACGCGCCGTGCTGGTGCGCGGCGACGGCGCCGAGTACGACCCGGCGCGGCTGCGGCTGCCCGAGGCGCTCGTCGCGGCGCTGCACGAGTGGGCCGGCGTGGCCGAGCTCGTGCAGAACGGCGAGTCGGCGCAGACCGGGGAGATCGTGTCCCGCCGCGGACGGCAGCTGGCGACGCGACTCGCCGCCGAGACCGGTGGCCGCGTCGGCTACGTCGATCCGCTCAGCGGGGAACTCGCCCAGATCGGGCGGCCGCGTTCGGCTCAGGCGATTCGCCGCGGCGGACGCCCGGTCGCGCCGGTGAACCCGACGCCGTGGGGTACCGGGCTGATGATCAGCGCGGTCATCGCGGCGATCGTGGCCGTGACGCTCGGCGTCGTCACCCAGGGGCTGGCCGACGTCAGCGGCGTTCTCGCGCTGTTCGTCAACATCGCCATCGCCGCCGGGTTCGCGCCCTCGATCTGGCTGGGCCGCAACGTGCCGGTCTGGCGCTGGGTCGCCTTCGGGACCGCGGCGGGCCTGGTGATCTCCTGGATCGTCGGGCTGCTCAGCCTGCTCGGACCCGGCTGAGAACGAGAAACGGCCAGGCCGCGAAGGCCTGGCCGTTCTTCGGTGAACCTGCTCAGCGGTGCGAGCGGACGCCCAGCAGCACGTCCTCCCACGACGGCACTATCGGGTGGCTCTTGCGGGCGTTGCGCTTGGGCTCGGCCTTGGTGTCCTCGGCGGACTCGGTCTCGGCCTTGGCCGGTTCCTCGATCGGCTCCGGGGTTTCCAGGTCCAGCGTCGGTTCGGCGGGCTCGACGGGCTCCGGTTCCGGTGGTTCGACGCGCTGCAGCGTCGGCTCGGCGCGGGCCGCCGGGGCCTCGGGCAGCACGGGCTGCGGCTCCGGCTCGATCGGCGCCGGGCCCGGCTGCTGGTCGAGCTGCAGCGCTTCGCGGGCCAGCTCGGTCACCGGTCGGACCGTGCGCAGCGGCCGGTTCGGCGACGGGTCGAGCAGGTCGACCGCGTGCTCGTCGAGCGAGGCGACGGTGCCGCCGTGCGCGCCGGGGTGGAACACCCAGTGCGCGCTGTTCTCCGAGCGACCGGCCTGCCAGGACAGCTGCACGACCCACTTGTTGTCGTCGCCGCGCCAGGCGTCCCAGTTGGCCTCGGTGTACTCGTGGCCGCGCATCCCGAAGGTGTGCGCGATGACCTCGCCGAGCGTCTGCACGTCGGGGCCGTCCTCGCGGACCGGGTGGGCGCGCTGGGCCATCTCGGCGATCTGGGCGCGTTCGAGCAGCACCGGGTACGCGTAGCGCTCGATGCGGTGCTCGGGCAGGCCCGAGGTGGCCGCTATCTGGGCGACGGACGCGCCGGAGCGGATGCGGGCCTGGATCTCGCGCGGCCGCATCTGCTGCTCCATCTCGATCTGCACCTGGCCCAGCCGGGTGAGGTCGCCGCGGGAAGCCGCGCGCAACCGCTCGTCGGCGGGCACGGTGAATCGCTCACCGTTCTCCGGGTCCTCGCAGATGACGGATTCACCGTCCTCGTCGAGCCCGACCACTCGCAGCGCTCGCATCACGCCAGCCTCCCGCCGACCTACATGTCACCAAGCTGTGACAGTAACCCGGCGCGCCGCCTTGACGCGGGAGGCACGCCGGGTACTCGTGTCGTTCGTTGGTCGCCCTGTCGGCTTCGATCTTGCCCTATGCGCGCGGGTCGCGCGAATGAGTTGAACTACTCAACTCCTGCGACCATCACTCGTGGTGATCAACTTCGTCGCTGATCGCGACCGCGAAACGGCAACGGCCGCCGGGGAAATCCGCAGGTCGCGGATGTCGCCCGACGGCCGCATAGCGCGATCAGGACAGCTTTGAAATCACCCAGTCGATGGACTTGGTCAGCTGGGTGATGTCGTCCGGCTCGATGGCCGGGAACATGCCGATCCGCAGCTGGTTGCGGCCCAGCTTGCGGTACGGCTCGGTGTCGACGATGCCGTTGGCGCGCAGCGCCTTGGCGATCGCGGCGGCGTCGATCGAGTCGTCGAAGTCGATGGTGCCGACGACCTGCGAGCGCTTCGCCGGGTCGGTGACGAACGGCGTCGCGTGCTCCGAGGCCTCCGCCCAGTCGTAGAGGCGCTTCGAGGACTCCTTGGTGCGCGCGTCGCACCAGGACAGGCCACCCTGGCCGTTCATCCACTCGATCTGGTCGGCCAGCATGAACAGCGTGGCGACCGCCGGCGTGTTGTAGGTCTGGTCCTTGCGCGAGTTGTCCAGCGCGGTCGGCAGCGACAGGAACTCCGGCACCCAGCGGTCCGAAGCGCCGATCTCGTTGACCCGCTCGATCGCGGCCGGGCTCATCGCGGCCAGCCACAGCCCGCCGTCGGAGGCGAAGGACTTCTGCGGAGCGAAGTAGTAGACGTCCACGTCCGAGGCGTTGAAGCCCAGACCACCGGCGCCCGAGGTGGCGTCCACGGCGATCAGCGCGTTCTCCGAGCCCGCCGGGCGGGACGGCGGCAGCATGACGCCGGTGGAGGTCTCGTTGTGCGCCCAGCCGATCAGGTCGACGCTCGGGTCCGACACCGGCTCCGGGGCGTCACCCGGCTCGGCGGAGACCACGACCGGGTCGCCGAGGAAGGGAGCGGTCTTGGCGGCCTTGGCGAACTTCGAGGAGAACTCGCCGTAGGTCAGGTGCAGCGAGCGCTCGCGGATCAGACCGAAGGTCGCGGCGTCCCAGAACGCGGTGGTGCCGCCGACGCCGAGCACGACCTCGTAGCCCTCGGGCAGCGAGTACAGCTCCCGCAGTCCCTCGCGGACCCGTCCGACCAGGGACTTCACCGGCTTCTGGCGGTGGGAGGTGCCCATCACCGCGGCGCCCTCGTTCGCCAGCCGCGCGAGCTGCTCCGGGCGCACCTTGGAAGGTCCGCAGCCGAATCGGCCGTCCGAGGGCTGGAGTTCGTCGGGCAGCTTCAGGGTCGTCGGGTCGGTGGTCTCGGCCTGCGTCATTCCGGCGCCTCCGGGCGTTGTTGTGGTGACTGTGCGGGTCGGTGAGAATCCCGTCCCCGCGCGCCAGTGGCCAGGTCCGCCGGCGCCATTGCCGGCTCGGCTCAAGTGTTGCAGCAGGGTTACCGCGCGGTGTCCGGCGGCTGCTGCCGCACCGCAACTTACTGCTGTTCGCCTCCCCGGCCAACCACACTGTGGCCCAGAAGGCCCGTTCGAGTCGGACTGATCAGGCGAATCCGGGCGCTCCGCAGCACTTCTTGTACTTGCGTCCCGAGCCGCACCAGCAGGTGTCGTTGCGGCCCGGTGGCCAGGGGAGATACCGGCCGTCGTGGGCCTCCTCGAAGACGAAGTCGTCAGGGGCCTCGGGGTCGGCCGGGTCGATGCCGAAGGAAGCGGCGAACTCCTCCACGGCGGTGACGGTCGTGGGAACCAGGCAGGCGCCCGTGGGGACGTCGGCGAGCTCGCGCTGCACCGAGCGCCGGTAGTCCTCGTGCGTCGTGCCCTCGTTCCACCACTCCGGGTGCTCGGCGACCGAGCGGGCGAACTCCTCCGCGGTCCACAGCGGGACCGGGTAGAGGGTGAGGGAGAGGTTCCCCTCCTCGTCCACGAGTCCGTCGAGGTCGCCTTCCTCGTCGGTGAGCCGGTGGATCCCCTCGCTCACCTCCTCGTGGTGCGCGGCGCAGCGCTGGACGAACTCGTCCATCGCGTCGGCGGGCATGCCCTGGTCGCGGCGGGCGTGCCAGCGCTCCATGAGCAGGTCGAACCCCTGATCGGTGGCCTCCAGCGGCTCGTCCAGCGACGGGACGATGTGGTTCGCGCCCGCGTTGAGCCAGCGCATCCCCTCGGCGACGTCGCCCGAGGCGGCGAAGCCGTAGTGGACGTCCATGTAGGTCATCGCGACCTTGCTCGGCGTGCGGCGCAGCTCGTCGAGCAGTGGCGCGGCCTCGTCGGTGCGCCCGTGGGTGAGCAGGTAGGCGATGTAGGCGCCCTTGCCGCTGAGCGGACCGGCGTCGACGTCGAGCTTGAATGCCCTGGTCACGGCGTCGCGCTCGCGTTCGTGCTCGTCGGCCAGGTGCCAGTTCTCGGCGGCCTGGACGAGTTCGGAGCACGGATCGTCGCAGAGCGCCGCGTCCTCCTCGAGGGCCTGGGCGTTCTGGACGTGCACACTCCGCGAATCGGTCACGAGCTCAAGGTAAACCCCGGTGGGCCGGTCATCGGACCGGCCCACCCGGGGCTCACACGGGTGCGATGACCTGCGTGATCGTGTCCCAGCCCGCGACGTCCTGCGGGGAGCGCGGGGCCGGGCCGACGTACTGCGCCGACGGCCGGACCAGGCGCCCGGTCTTCTTCTGCTCCAGGACGTGCGCCGACCAGCCGGCGAGCCGGGCGGCGGTGAACATCGAGGGCATCATCGTCGTCGGCACCTGGGCGAAGTCGAGGACGACGGCCGCCCAGAACTCCACGTTGGTCTCGATCTGGCGGTCGGGTCGCCTTTCGCGCAGCTCGGCCAGCGCGGCCTGCTCCAGCTCGCGGGCCACCTCGAAGCGGGGGGCCTTGAGCTGGTCGCAGGTGTTGCGCAGGACGCGGGCGCGCGGGTCCTCGGCGCGGTAGACGCGGTGCCCGAACCCCATCAGCCGGTCACCTCGGTCGAGGATGTCGGCCACCACCCGGCGGGCGTCGCCGGTGCGCTCGACCTCCTCGATCATCGGCAGCACCCGGGCCGGGGCGCCGCCGTGCAGCGGGCCGGACATGGCGCCGACCGCACCCGACAGGCTCGCGCCCACGTCGGCGCCGGTGGAGGCGATGACGCGGGCGGTGAAGGTCGAGGCGTTGAGCCCGTGCTCGGCCGCCGACACCCAGTAGGCGTCCAGCGCCTGCACGTGGGCCGGGTCGGGCTCGCCGCGCCACCGGGTCAGGAACTGCTCGGTGGTGGTCCTGGCCTCGGCGATGCGGGCGTGCGGGACCGGCGCCTGGTCGCCGCGCGCGGACTGGGCGATGTAGGACAGGCCGAGCGAGCAGGCCCGCGCGAGCTGCTCGCGCACCTGCTCCGCCTCGATGTCGAGCACCGGCTCGAAGCCGAAGGCGGGTGCGGTCATGGCCAGCGCGGCCTGGGCGTCGGCCCGCACGTCGCCGGTGCGGACCGGCAGCGGGAGGTCCTCGGCGAGCGGCAGCCCACCGCCGAAGGCCCCGTCGACCAGGAGCGTCCAGACGTCGCCGAAGGAGACCGTGCCCACCAGGTCCTCGATGTCCACGCCTCGGTAGCGCAGCGCGCCACCGTCCCGGTCGGGTTCGGCGATCTCGGTCTGGAAGGCGACCACGCCTTCCAAGCCGGGGCGGAATTCGCTCATAGCTGCCTCGTCTCCTGGTCGTAGGGGTGCGCGCGTGCGGTTGGGCGGGCGGCGTGGCGGGGGTGTCCGCCCACAGTGCACCGCCGGGGGAAGAACCGGCAATGGAGTCGGGGTGGGAAAAAATTCCGAGATGAGTTGACGCGGGGGGAATGGATGGTTTTGCTCCCCGTGGAAAAATTCCGGAAAAATTGTTGTTTCGCAACGTGGCGATCCGGACGAATCGGTCGTCTGATCAGGGGCTGACCCCACCCGGGTGTGTTAAGGATTCAGACATGCACCTCGCCCCGCACGAGCGCGACAAGCTGCTCGTCTACGTCGCAGCGCAACTGGCCCGCGAACGGATGGACCGCGGCCTCAAGCTCAACCACCCCGAAGCGATCGCGCTGATCACCCACCACGTCGCCGAGGGCGCCCGCGACGGGCGCACCGTGGCCGAGCTCATGCAGAGCGGGCGCGAGGTGCTGCGCGCCGACCAGGTGCTCGACGGGGTGCCGGAGATGATCCACGACGTGCAGGTCGAAGCGACCTTCCCGGACGGGACCAAGCTCGTCACCGTCCACGACCCGATCACCTGAGCAGGAGCCGCGCATGCGTCCCGGCGAGATCATCACCGCCGACGAGCCGATCCCGCTGAACCCCGGCGGGCAGCGCGTCCGGCTCACCATCGTCAACCGCGCCGACCGGGCCGTGCAGGTCGGCTCGCACTACCACTTCGCCGCGGTCAACCCCGGCCTGGAGTTCGACCGCGCCGCCGCGTGGGGCCACCGGCTCGACGTGCCCTCGGGCACCGCCGTGCGCTTCGAACCCGGCGTGGAGCGCGAGGTCGACCTGGTGCCGATCGGCGGGGCCCGGCTGGTGCGCGGGCTGCGCCCGGAGTTCGCCGGTGAGCTCGACCAGCGGGACCACCAGGCCCGCGACTTCGCCTACGGGCAGAAAGGTGAGGGAACCCGGTGAGCACGCCCTCCATCGACCGATCCCGCTACGTCGAGCTGTTCGGCCCCACCACCGGGGACCGCATCCGGCTCGCCGACACCGACCTGCTCATCGAGATCACCGAGGACCGCAGCCGCGGCCCCGAGGGCTCCGGTGAGGAGGCCGTGTTCGGCGGCGGCAAGGTCATCCGCGAATCGATGGGCCAGTCCGTGGCCACGCGCGCCGAGGGAACGCCCGACGTGGTGATCACCGGAGCGGTGATCCTGGACCACTGGGGCGTGGTCAAGGCCGACGTCGGCATCCGCGACGGCCGCATCGTCGGCATCGGCAAGGCCGGCAACCCCGACGTCGCCGACGGGGTGGACCCGGCGCTGGTCATCGGCCCGTCCACCGAGATCGTCGCGGGCAACGGCCGGATCCTCACCGCGGGCGGCATCGACTGCCACGTGCACTTCATCTGCCCGCAGGAAGCCGACACCGCGCTGGCCAGCGGCATCACCACGCTCATCGGCGGCGGCACCGGTCCCGCCGAGGGAAGCAAGGCCACCACCGTCACGCCCGGGGCCTGGAACCTCGCGCGGATGATGCAGTCGATGGACCACGTGCCGGTCAACGTGCTGCTGCTCGGCAAGGGCAACACCACGCGCGGGGAAGCGCTGCTGGAGCAGCTGCGCGCCGGGGCCGGTGGGCTCAAGATCCACGAGGACTGGGGCGCCACGCCCGCCGTCATCGACGCCTCGCTGCGGGCGGCCGAGGAGACCGGCGCGCAGGTCGCCATCCACACCGACACGCTCAACGAGACCGGCTTCCTGGAGTCCACGCTCGCGGCCATCAACGGCCGGTCGATCAACGCCTACCACGCCGAAGGCGCCGGTGGCGGGCACGCGCCGGACATCATCAAGGTCGCCGCGGCCGCGAACGTGCTGCCCTCCTCGACCAACCCGACCCGGCCGCACACCGTCAACACCATCGACGAGCACCTCGACATGCTCATGGTGTGCCACCACCTCAACCCGTCGGTGCCCGAGGACCTGGCCTTCGCGGAGAGCCGCATCCGGCCCTCGACGATCGCGGCCGAGGACGTGCTGCACGACCTCGGCGCCATCTCGATGATCAGCTCCGACGCCCAGGCGATGGGCCGCATCGGCGAGGTCGTGCTGCGCACCTGGCAGACCGCGCACGCCATGAAGCGGCGCAGGGGTTCCCTCGACGGCGACACCCGCGCCGACAACAACCGGGCCCAGCGCTACGTCGCGAAGTACACGATCAACCCGGCCCTGGCGCACGGCATCGCGGGCGAGGTCGGCTCCGTGGAGGTCGGCAAGCTCGCCGACCTGGTGCTGTGGGAACCGCAGTTCTTCGGCGTCCGCCCGCACTCGGTGCTCAAGGGCGGGTTCGCGGCGTGGGCGGCGATGGGTGACGCGAACGCGTCCATCCCGACCCCGCAGCCCTACGTGCTCCGGCCCAGCTTCGGCTCGGCGCCGCGCACCGCCGCCGCGAGCAGCTCGTTCTTCGTGGCGCCCGCGTCGCTGGACGACGGCCTGGCCGAGCGGCTGGAGCTGAGCTCGCGGATGACCGCGATCGAGAGCACCCGCGACGTCACCAAGGCCGACATGGTGCGCAACTCGGCGACCCCCGACATCCAGGTCGACCCCGACAGCTTCGCGGTCCGCGTCGACGGCGACCTCGTCGAGCCCGACCCGGTCCGCGAGCTGCCGATGGCGCAGCGCTACTTCCTGTTCTGATGGGAATCGCTGCGCTGGCGCTGGCCGACTCCCGGTTCCCCGGGGGCGGCCACGCGCACTCCGGCGGCGTCGAGGAAGCCGCCTCGCGGGGACTCGTCAACAGCGTTGCCGACCTGCGGGAATTCATGCGCGGCAGGCTCTTCGGCGCGGGTTCGGGGCAGGCGGTCTTCGCCGCCGCCGCGACCCACGCCGCGCTCCGCGGTGTCCACACCGGACACTGGGCGGAGCTGGACGTCGAGTTCGACGCCCGCACCCCGTCCCCGGCGCAGCGGGAGGCCTCGCGCGCGCAGGGGAAGGGGATGCTCCGCGCCGGCCGGGCCGCCTGGCCCTCGCCGACGCTCACCGAACTGGTGGCCGCGACGCCGCGACCACACCACCCGATCGTGCTGGGCGTGCTGGCGGCGACCGCCGGGTCGTCGCCCCGGGAGGTCGCGCTGACCGCCGGATACCTGGCGATCAGCGGACCCGCCTCGGCCGGTATCCGGCTGCTGGGGCTGGACCCGTTCGCGGTCAACGCGGCGCTCGTTGAGCTCTCCGCGGAGCTCGACGAGATCGCCGACGAGGCCGCCCGGCTCGCGGGCACCGCCCCGGCCGAGCTGCCCGCGCCCGGTGCCCCGGCGCTGGACCTGCTCGCCGAGGCGCACGATCGTCATCACCGGGAAGAGGTGCGTCTCTTTGCTTCCTGATCACGGCCGCGGACACGGCCACACGCATCCGGTCGGGTTCGACCCGACCGCCGCCGGACCCGATCCGCACGCGGCGACGCCGCAGCGCGGCAGGCCGTTCCGGCTGGGCATCGGCGGCCCGGTGGGCAGCGGGAAGACGGCGCTGACCGCCGCGCTGTGCCGCGCGCTCGGTCAGGAGATCGACCTGGCGGTGGTCACCAACGACATCTACACCACCGAGGACGCCGACTTCCTGCGCAAGGCGGGTGTGCTCGACGTCGACCGGATCGAGGCGGTGCAGACCGGGGCCTGCCCGCACACCGCGATCCGCGACGACATCACCGCCAACCTCGACGCCGTCGACCGGCTGACCGACCGGCACCCGGGCCTGGAGCTGGTGATCGTGGAGAGCGGCGGCGACAACCTCACCGCCGTGTTCAGCCGTGGCCTGGCCGACCGGCAGATCTTCGTCGTCGACGTCGCGGGCGGGGACAAGGTCCCCCGCAAGGGCGGTCCGGGCGTCACCACGGCGGACCTGCTGGTCATCAACAAGGTCGACCTCGCCGAGCTCGTCGGCGCCGACATGGACGTGATGGTCTCCGACGCCCACCGCATGCGCGGGAACCTCCCGGTCATCACCCAGTCCCTGACCCGCACCCCCAACGCCCCCGACGTCGCCGCGTGGGTTCGCGACCAGGTGAAGGTCGGCATCGGTGCGTGAGCTCGGCAGCGGACGGCCCTTCCTCGAATCACCCGTGATCGAAGTCCCTTCCGCCCGGACGGTCTGGGCGAGAACCGTCCCCGGCGAAGCGCGATGAAGGCCACCGCCCTGCTGTCCGTCGAGCTCTCCGGCGACCGCGCGGTCGTCCGCGAGCTGCGCTCGCAGGCCCCGATCACGCTGGTGCCGCGCCGCACCGCCACCGCCGGTGGCCGGACCGCCGTCGTCCACCTGGTGAACTCGGCCGCGACCCCGCTCGGCGGCGACCACGTCGACCTGCGGGTGCGGGTCGGGGCCGGAGCCCGGCTCCGGCTCGCCGGGACGGCGGCGACCGTCGCCCTGCCCGGCCGTGGGAGCAGCCGTTCCACCGTGCGCATCGAGGTCGACGAGGGCGGCGCGGTCGAGTACCTCCCCGAGGCCTCGGTGATCAGCTCGCGGGCCGATCACGAGTCGGAGCTGATCGTCGAGCTGGCCGCCGGTGCGCGGGCGCGGTGCCGGGAGACCTTGGTGCTCGGGCGATACGGGGAACCTTCCGGTCACCTGGTCGCCTCGACGCACCTCACGCGGTCGGGCGTTCCCCTGCTGCGGCAGCGGCTCGACCTCGGCGACGCGCGGATGGCGGCCAGCACCGGCTACCTCGCGGGCGCGCGCGTGCTGGCCACCGAGACCGTCGCGTGGGACCGCGACCCGCTCGACCCGGCCAGCGGCCAGTGGTGGTCGCTGGCGCCGCTGGCCGCTGGGGGAGCGCTGGCGACCGCGGTCGCCGACGACGCGGTCACGGCCGACCGCCGCCTGGCGGAGGCCCTGTCCCATCATCCGGACGCGAAGGACCTGGTCCTGCCGATCTGGTGACGTGGGGTGAGCGAAAGGTTCCCCTGCTCGCGTCCCAGCGCAACGGCTGTTCGGGTGACGTGAGGGCGGTGTGGGAACGATCACTGCATCGGTTGCGGAATCGATCGTGATCTATCGTCGATTCGGCTCCCGTTCCGATCCCGTTTACCGTCATAGCGAAATGGCCGGGGCGCATCGCGCGCGTCGGTCTCGTCCAACCCGTACCGTCCGGCGCTGGGGCGAAGTGCGTCCAGGCCGGAATGTCGAAGTCGAGTCGTGCCGTTCGCCGGACGAGTCAGGGAGGAAGAGGATGTCGGAGGCCAAGGTCGCGATGCCGTCCATGCGCGTGTCCTACGAAGCGGGGGCGCTGCACGAGGACTCGCTCGCCGGCACCTGGCACGAGCAGCTGCAGCTGTGGTTCGACGAGGCCCTCGCCGCGGAGCTGGTCGAACCCAACGCGATGGTGCTGGCCACCGCGGACCCGGAGGGCTTCCCGTCGTCGCGGACCGTGTTGTGCAAGGGCTTCGACGAGCGCGGCGTGGTGTTCTTCACCAACTACACCTCCAACAAGAGCCACGACCTGAAGTCGACTCGCGTCGCGGCGGCGACGTTCCCGTGGCTGGGTCTGCAGCGCCAGGTCAACGTGCGCGGCGAGGTCGAGAAGGTCACCCCGGCCGAGACCGCCGAGTACTGGGCCGAGCGCCCGCGCGGTTCGCAGCTGGGCGCCTGGGCGTCGCCGCAGTCGCGCGTGGTCAACGGCCGCGAGGCGCTGGAGAACTCGCTCAACGGCATCGAGCGCCGCTTCGGCGACGCCGAGAAGGTCCCGGTCCCGCCGCACTGGGGCGGCTGGCGGATCCGGCCGGACTACGTCGAGTTCTGGCAGGGCCGCCCCGACCGGCTGCACGACCGGCTGCGCTTCCGCCGCAACGACGACCGCTGGACCGTCGAGCGCCTCGCCCCCTGACCGAAGTTCTCATGAAAACCTCCCTCCCCATCTCCACCCAGGAGATGGGGAGGTTTTCATGAGAATTGTCCCTCCCCACCACAAGTCTCGATCGGGTGTGGGAGGACGAAGTTTTCATGAAAACTTCCCCCATCACCCAGGGTCTCGACGGGACCCCGAGGAGACGAGGTTTTCATGAGAACTGCGGTCTCCCCCTTGGGGGCTAGAGGTTGTGACGTGGGGTTTCGTGGGGATCCCGGTCTCCACTCCGGGGTCTGGAGGGGTTGTGGGGTGGGGGAAGTTTTCATGAGAACTTCCCCCGTCACGTTCGGGTGTTGAGGTTGTGGGGACGGGGACAGTTTTCATGAAAACTGTCCTCCCGATCTCGGGTCTCGACGGGGTTCTGGGGACGAGGTTTTCATGAAAACCGTCCCTTCCTCCGGGGATCTCGACCAGGTGTGGGTGGGGAGGTCGGTCACATGCGGTGGAAACGAGTGGTCCATTAGCTTCGCGAAGGACTAGGCTGCTGCGTTCGTGCGGCAGAGCAGCGGAACCCTTCCCCGGCGCAGCGTCAAGTCCTTGCTCGGCAAGGTCTTCATCGACACCCGACCGCTGCAGTACCCGGCCTACCGGCGGCTGTGGCTGTCCAACATCGTCACCGCGGTCGGTGCCCAGTTCTCCGCCGTGGCCGTGCCCAAGCAGCTCTACGACATCACAGGCTCGTCGTTCTACGTCGGGCTCGCGGGCATCTTCGGCCTGGTCCCGCTGCTGGTGTTCGGCCTGTGGGGTGGGGCGATCGCGGACTCCGTCGACCGCCGCAAGCTGCTGATCATCACCAACGGCGGCCTCGCGGGAACCTCCGTGCTGCTGTGGCTGGTCGCCTACGCGGGCATCCCGTCGGTGTGGCTGGTGCTGGTGCTGTTCGCGCTCCAGCAGACCTTCTTCGCGGTCAACTCGCCGACCCGCGGTGCCGCCATCGCGCGGCTGATCCCCACCCACCTGCTCCCGTCCGCGCAGGCCCTGGGCGCCACCGTCTTCCAGCTCGGATCGATCGTCGGACCGCTGCTGGCGGGAGTCCTGCTGCCGCTGCTGGGGCTGTCCGTGCTGTACCTGGTGGACGCGATCGCGCTGTGCCTGGCGCTGGTGGCGGTGTTCCGGCTGCCCGCGCTGCCGCCGCAGGACGGCGCGCCGAAGAAGGCCGGGCTGCGCTCGGTCCTCGACGGCTTCCGCTACCTCGGCCTGCACGCGGTGCTGCTGGCCTCGTTCCTGCTGGACATCATCGCGATGGTCTTCGGCATGCCGCGCGCGCTGTTCCCGGAGATGGCCGAGCGCACCTTCGGCGACCCGCCGGGCGGCGGGGCCGCGCTCGGCTGGCTGTACGCGGCGATCCCGCTGGGGGCCTTCTTCTTCGGGCTGTTCTCCGGCTGGCTGCACCGCATCGCCCGGCACGGCGTCGGCGTGACCGCGGCCGTCGTGGCCTGGGGCGTGGCGATCATCGGCTTCGGGTTCGCCGACTCGCTGTGGCTGGCGGTGCTGTTCCTGGCGCTCGGCGGCGGAGCGGACCTGATCAGCATGGTCTACCGGAGTTCGATCCTGCAGGCCGCGGCGACCGACGAGATGCGCGGCCGCATCCAGGGCGTGTTCACCGTCGTCGTCGCGGGCGGCCCGCGGCTCGCCGACACCCTGCACGGGGTGGCCGGTGCCGCGCTGGGCACCGGTGCCGCGGTGATGATCGGGGGAGTGCTCGTGGTGGTGGCCGCAGCTCTGTCGGCGGTGTGCCTGCCCGCGTTCTGGAAGTACCGCGCCCCCACCGGCGACGGCGCGTGACCTGATCGGGACGGAGCGTCCGGATTGGGCACTCCGCCACGCCTGCGCCACCCGACGGAGTGCGTTTCGACCAGGGGCGGGCAGACAAGCCCGAAACGGACCCTGCACACTGCTCAGCTATGGCCAACGAAACGTCCGTCAACGCGCCTGGCGGTGCGCAGGAGCCCGGCCTCAAGAAGGTGATGGGCCCCAAACTGCTTCTCTTCTTCGTGGTCGGAGACATCCTCGGGACCACGATCTATTCGTTGACCGGGAAGGTCGCCGACAAGGTCGGCGGAGCGCTCTGGGTGCCGTTCCTGGTCGCGTTCGTGGTCGCGTTCCTGACCGCGTTCAGCTACCTGGAGCTGGTCGGCAAGTACCCGAGGGCCGGTGGTGCGCCGCTGTACGTGCACAAGGCGTTCGGCATCCACTTCGTGACGTTCCTGATCGCCTTCGCGGTGATGTGCTCCGGCATCACCTCGGCCTCGTCGGCCGCGCAGGCGTTCAGCGGTGACTACCTGAGCGGCATCTTCGGCGAGGGCGTCGAGCCCTACTCGTGGATGGTCGCGCTCGGCTTCCTGCTGCTGCTCGCCGCGATCAACTTCCGCGGTGTCGGCGAGTCGGTGAAGATGAACGTGGTCCTGACCTGCGTGGAGCTGTCCGGTCTGGCGATCGTGATCGTGTTCGGCCTGATCGCCATCTTCGGCGGCAGCCACAGCGCCGACATCACCCCGGACCCGAGCAGGCTGACGCAGTTCGACTCCGGCAGCTCGCCGCTGCTGGCCGTCACGTCGGCCACCGCGCTCGCGTTCTTCGCGATGGTCGGCTTCGAGGACTCGGTGAACATGGCCGAGGAGACCAAGGACCCGGCGAAGAACTTCCCGCGCGCGCTGCTCCTGGGCATGATCATCACCGCGACGATCTACCTGATCATCGCGCTGATCACCTCGACGCTGGTGCCCACCGAGGAGCTCGCCGAGTCCGACGGACCGCTGCTGCTGGTGGTCAAGGCCGCCGCCCCGTGGTTCCCGCCGGTCCTGTTCTCGCTGATCGCGCTGTTCGCGGTCACCAACACCGCGCTGATCAACATGCTGATGGCCAGTCGGCTCGTCTACGGCATGGCCAACGAGGGAGTCGTCCCGGGCGCGTTCGGCAAGGTCCACAAGGGCCGTCGCACGCCGTGGGTGTCGATCCTGTTCACCAGCATCATCGCCATGATCCTGGTGAGCTCGCTGGAGATCTCGGACCTCGGCAGCACCACCTCGCTGCTGCTGCTCGTGGTCTTCGCCGTGGTCAACGTGGCGGTGCTGGTGCTGCGCAAGGACGAGGTCGAGCACGAGCACTTCAAGGCCCCCACCTGGGTTCCCGTGCTGGGCGCGCTGACCTGCGTGTTCTTCGCCAGCCCGCTGTCCGGGCGGCCGGCCACCGAGTACATCATCGCCGGCATCCTGCTGGGCATCGGCGTGATCTTCTGGCTGATCAACTACTTCATCAAGGGCAAGACGGACTTCGACGCCGAGGCGCTGAGCAAGTAGTCCCCTTCGACGATCGGGAGGCGGTTCCCGGTGCCGTTCGCGGTGCCAGGAGCCGCCTCCTGGTCGTAGAGTGGCGGCGTGCATGATCCTCTTCCCGCCACCGGCAGGCAGTTCGAGATCGCCTCGGGGACCGCGAAGGCGGTCATCACCGAGTTCGGCGCTGCGCTGCGCTCCTACACCGTCGACGGCGTGCCGTTCACCGAGACCTTCGACGCCGACCACCTCCCGCCGTCCGCGGCGGGCGCGGTGCTGGTGCCGTGGCCGAACCGGGTCGCCGACGGCCGCTGGGTGCTCGACGGCGAACCGCAGCAGCTCGCGCTGACCGAGCCCGACCGGCACAACGCCATCCACGGCCTGCTGCGGCACGAGCCGTGGTCGATCGTCGAGCACACCGACTCCGCCGTCGTGCTGCAGGCGACCGTCTCACCGCGTCCGGGCTGGCCGGTGCCGCTGCTGACGTCCATCGGCTACGCGCTCGACGGCGACGGGCTCACCGTGACCCACACCGTCGAGAACCTGGGCGGGCGCGCGGTCCCCTTCGGCGTCGGGGTGCACCCGTACCCGCGCGCGGGTGCCGTCGAGACCGACGAGTGCACGCTGCGCCTGGCGGCCTCGACCGTGCTGCCCGTCGACGCCGACCGGCTGCTGCCGGTCCGCCCGCCCCGGGCGCTGGAGGGGGACGAGGTCGACTTCCGCACCGGCCGCCGCCTCGCCGGTGTCTGGCTCGACACCGCCTTCGGGGGCGCCGCCCCGGCCCCCGACGACCCGGCGGGACTGGTCCGGCACTCGCTGACCGGCCCGGACGGCCGCGGCGTCCAGCTCTGGGCGGACCCGGTGTTCAAGTGGGTCCAGGTCTACACGGCCGAGGACTTCCCGGAGCGCGGCCGGGCGGTCGCCATCGAACCGATGACCTGCCCGCCGGACGCCCTCAACTCCGGCACCGACCTCATCACCCTGAACCCGGGCGAAGCCTGGACAGCCCACTGGGGCCTATCGCCCCTCTGACCTGCGGGGAAGTCTTTTTCTTCAGGTGTGGGACTCAGCCCGCACCGCCGCGGGTTCTGACACGTCTTCTGGTGAGGACAGCCGAAGCGCCGTGAATTGGTCATACATCAGTCTCGGATCCCGGAGCCAGAAGGCGTGTCAGGTTCCGCTACCCGCACCGCCAAGCAGAGTGACCACACGGCTCGTTCATCCAGCCAGGTGGCGGCCGATGACCATGCGTTGGATCTGGTTGGTGCCCTCGAAGATCTGCAGGACCTTCGCCTCGCGCATGTAGCGCTCGGCGGGGAAGTCGCGGGTGTAGCCGGCGCCGCCGAGGACCTGCACCGCGTCGGTGGTGACCTTCATCGCCGCGTCGGTGGCCACGAGCTTGGCGACCGACGCCTGCTCGCCGAAGGGGAGTCCCGCGTCGCGGCGGCGGGCGGCGTCGAGGTAGGTCGCGCGGGCGGAGTGGATGGCCGCGGCCATGTCGGCCAGCATGAACTCGATCCCCTGGAACCGGATGATCGGCTGCCCGAACTGCGTGCGCTGCTTGGCGTAGTCCACCGCCAGGTCCAACGCGGCCTGGGCGAGCCCGACGGCGCAGGCCGCGATGCCCAGGCGACCGGAGTCCAGCGAGCACAGCGCGATCTTGAGCCCGTCGCCCTCCTCGCCGAGCAGCCGGTCGGCCGGGACGTGGGCGTCCTCGAAGTACAGCGGTGTCGTCGGTGACCCGGTGAGTCCCATCTTGTGCTCGGGCGGGCCCGCCGTCAGGCCCGAGGTGGTCGAGTCGACCAGCAGGCAGCTGATGCGGTGCGGGCCGTCGCCGGTGCGGGCCATGAGCGTGTAGAAGTCCGCCTCGCTGCCGTGGGTGATCCACGCCTTCTGCCCGTTGACGACGTAGTCGTCACCGCTGCGCTCGGCGCGGGTGCTCAGCGCGGCGGCGTCGGAGCCGGCGTGCGGCTCGGACAGCGCGTAGGCGCCCAGCAGCGAGCCGCCGATCATCTCCGGGAGCCACCGTTCGCGCTGTTCAGCGGTGCCGAAGCGGGACAGCGGGTAGCAGCTCATGGTGTGCACCGACAGGCTCACGCCGACCGTCATCCAGGCGCTGCTGATCTCCTCCAGCACCTGCAGGTACACCTCGTAGGGCTGCGCGCCGCCACCGTGCTCCTCCGGGTAGGGCAGGCCCAGCAGCCCGGCCTCGCCGAGCAGGCGGAACGCGTCGCGCGGGAACTTCCCGGCGGCCTCGTCCTCGGCGGCGCGGCCGGCGAGTTCATCGCGGGCGATCTCGCGGGTCAACGCGAGCAGGTCTGCGGCTTCCTCGGTCGGAAGAAGACGGTCAACGGTCATGGCGCGCTCCCGCGGTCCAGTGTGCGTAGCCGGTGTGCGTACTGCAACCAGTACTGTAGGCGGTACTGCAGTACTGTGAAAAGGTCTGCTCGGATGCCTAGAGTTCCTGTGGCAGGCTTTCGCTGATGAGCACCTCCCGAGCCGAGCGGACGCTGAACCCGAGACGAGCCGACCTGCTGGACCGGCTCCGCGATCTGTTCCTGGCCGAGGGGTTCGCCCACTTCACCCTCGACGACCTGGCGGGCAGGCTCCGCTGCTCGAAGTCGACGCTCTACACGCTGGCCGGCAGCAAGGACCAGCTCGCGGTCCGCGTCGTCGCGCACTACTTCAAGAACGCCACCGAGGACATCGAGCGCCGCACCGGCGCCGCCGAGGACGCCCGCGAGAAGGTGCGCGCCTACCTCGACGCGGCCGCCGAGGCGCTGCGCCCCGCCTCGCGGGAGTTCATCAACGACATGGCCGCCAACCTCGCGACCCGCGCCACCTACGAGGCCAACGCGCACGCCGCGGGAGACCGCCTCCGCGGGTTCATCTCCGAGGGCGTGCGGCAAGGTGTGTTCCGCGAAGTCCACGCGGGCTTCGTCGGTGAGATGGTCGGCCGGACCATCGCCGGCATCCAGCGCGGCGAGATCGGCGAGCGCACGGGTTTGTCCGACGCCGCCGCGTTCGCCGCGCTGTCGCAGTTCCTGCTGGGCGGACTGGCCCAGGACGAGAAGCCCGAAGCGGACCCGCTCGAAGCGGACCCATCAGAAGTGGACCCGTTAGAAGTGGACCCATCAGAAGTGGACACAGTGGAGGAAAAGTGATCGTCATCGGCGGAGAGGCCCTCGTCGACCTCGTGCCGGATCCGTCCACCCCGGACGGTGAGCTCGGCCCGCTGCACCCGTTGCTCGGCGGCGGCCCGTACAACGTGGCCATCGCGCTGGGCAGGCTCGGTGCGCCTGTCGCGTTCTACGCGAAGCTGTCCACCGACCAGTTCGGCGACCGGATGCTGCAGCGGCTCACCGAGTCCGAAGTGGACACGTCGCTGGTGCAGCGCGGCCCGGAGCCCACGACGCTGGCCGTCGTCGGGCTGGAGCCCAACGGTTCGGCCCGCTACAGCTTCCACACCGAGGGCACCGCCGCGCGGTTCGTCGCCGACCGGCCGCTGCCGGTCGAGACCACCGCGTTGTGCCTGGGCACGCTGGGCATGGTGCTCGAACCCGGCGCCACCACCTACGAGAAGGCGCTGTTCCGCGAGGCCGAGCGGGGCGTGTTCATCGCGCTGGACCCCAACGTCCGCGCCGACCTCATCGCCGACCCGGACGCCTACCGCGCGCGATTCGCCTCCTGGTTGCCCTCGGTCGGGCTGCTCAAGGTCTCCGACGACGACGCCGAATGGCTCGCTCCCGGCCGCGACGTGCTCGACGCGGCCCGCGAGTGGCAGTCGCGAGGACCCGCCGCAGTGGTGGTGACCAGGGGTGCTGACGGGATCACCGCGGTCACCTCCGAGGGCGAGATCACGGTGCCCGGCCGCCGCGTCGAGGTCGCCGACACCATCGGCGCGGGCGACACCGTGCAGGCCGCGCTGCTGGCCTGGCTGGACCGCAACGGCGCGCTGTCGCCGGAGAAGGTCCGCGCGCTCGACGCCGAGCAGTGGGAGCGGGCGCTGGCGTTCGCCGCGTCCGCCGCGGCGATCACCGTCTCGCGCGCGGGGGCCGAACCGCCGTGGTCCTCGGAGCTCGATGCGTGATCGAAATCCATCCGGGGGGTGGCGAACACGCCCTGTGAGCTCACGCGCCTGACTGCGGAAGGTGGAGTCCGGATTAGACCGATCGGATTTCACGCGTGGTCACGATGGTGGCGTCAAACGGTGGCGGAGCGTCGACAAAGGCGCTCCGGCTACCGGTAAGTGTGATGTGATCGTGGTCCCACCTGCAAAAAAGAGGAAACGCGATTGCTGCGCGGGGACCCTCCGGCGGTCTAGCGTGACTACTGACAGGACCCCAACGGGGTGGTGCTGCGACGGTTCGGACACCCCGACCGGAGCGCGGGCGACACGGAGCCCTGCCGCTTGGCTGGGCAATCGCGGTCGTCACCACGCACCCCTTGACGAGCGCGAGAGGTTCCCGAATGCCCGACGACGTGACCGCCAAACGTACCGTCGCGCTGCGCTATGACGCCGGCGAGCACGAAATGCAGGTGACGCAACCGACCGAGGGTGCGCCTGGCGTCGATCTCGGCAAGTTGCTGTCTCAGACCGGTTTGGTGACGTTGGATCCGGGCTTCGTCAACACGGCAGCCTGCCTTTCCGACATCACCTACATCGACGGCGACGCCGGCATCCTCCGGTACCGCGGCTACCCCATCGAGGAGCTCGCCGCGAAGTCGAACTTCATCGAGGTCAGCTACCTGCTCATCTACGGTGAGCTGCCGACCCAGCAGGAGTACGACGCGTTCTCCGAGCGCATCAAGCGGCACACGCTGCTGCACGAAGACCTCAAGCAGTTCTTCGACGGCTTCCCCCGCGACGCGCACCCGATGCCGGTGCTGTCGTCCGCGGTCTCCGCGCTGTCGACCTTCTACCAGGACGCGCTCGACCCGTTCGACAAGGACCAGGTCGAGCTGTCCACGGTCCGCTTGCTGGCGAAGCTGCCCACGATCGCGGCCTACGCCTACAAGAAGTCGGTCGGCCAGCCGTTCCTGTACCCGGACAACTCGCTGGGCCTGGTGGAGAACTTCCTCCGGATGACCTTCGGCTTCCCCGCCGAGCCCTACGAGGTCGACCCGACCCTGGCCCGCGCGCTGGACCTGCTGTTCATCCTGCACGCCGACCACGAGCAGAACTGCTCGACCTCGACGGTGCGGATGGTCGGCTCGTCCGAGGCCAACATGTTCGCCAGCGTCTCGGCCGGCATCAACGCCCTGTTCGGCCCGCTGCACGGCGGCGCCAACAGCGCGGTGCTGGAGATGCTGGAGGGCATCCAGGCCAACGGCGGCGACGTCGACGCGTTCGTCGAGCGGGTGAAGAACAAGGAGCCCGGCGTCCGCCTGATGGGCTTCGGTCACCGGGTCTACAAGAACTACGACCCGCGCGCCGCGATCATCAAGAAGACCGCCGACGAGGTGCTGTCCAAGCTGGGCGCCAACGACCCGCTGCTGGACATCGCCCTGCGGCTGGAGGAGAAGGCGCTGGCCGACGACTACTTCGTCTCGCGCAAGCTCTACCCGAACGTGGACTTCTACACCGGCCTGATCTACAAGGCGATGGGCTTCCCGACGAAGTACTTCACGGTGCTGTTCGCGCTCGGCCGCCTGCCCGGTTGGATCGCGCACTGGCGCGAGATGATCGAGGACCCGGCCCGCAAGATCAGCCGTCCGCGCCAGGTCTACACCGGCTCCGGCGAGCGCTCGTACAAGCCGATGGACCAGCGCTGATCTGAATCGTTACCTGAATCAAGTCGGGGGCCGCGTTCCTCCGACCACGCATTGGGCCCCGGAGAGCCCGGCCACCAGGCCGGCCCCGGGGCCTTTCTGCGTCCCGCCCCTGGGCACGGCGCGGCCGGGCGACGGATTACGGCCGTGTTCGGCAAACGGATTACGGCCGTGTTCGGGTGCCGGAATACGGCCGCAATCCTGAAAACCTCGTCGGGTCAGGGGTCGATTCCGCCCAGGGCGCGGGTGACGAGGTCGTGGACCCGGGGGAGGGCCGCGGCGCGTTCGGCGGGGTCGAGGCCGATGCGGGAGCGGCGGTCGAGGACGTCGTCGGCGTCGAGGGCGCCTTCGTGGCGCACCGCCCAGAGGACTTCGGCGGCGGTGAGGTGAAGGCCCTCCGCCACCGGTTCGCCGAGGTCGGGGTCGAGTTCGGACAGCGCCGCGACGCGGGCGGCCTCGGTGCCGTACTTGGCGACGAGCGCGGCGGGGGCCTCGACGTCGGTGAGGTGCCGTCGAGGGGCCGCTCCGACCAGCGGGATCTCGGTGGTGCGGGAGGGGCCCGCCGACAGGCCGCGGGTGCTCACGGCGGCGTCGACCGCGTCGGCCGCCATCTTCCGGTAGGTGGTGAGCTTGCCGCCGACGACCGTGATGATCCCTTCCTCCGAGGTGAGCACCGCGTGGTGGCGGGACAGGTCCGCCGAGTCCTTGCCGTCCTGCTGCAGCAGCGGCCGGAGACCGGCGAACGAGCCGAGGACGTGCTCGCGGGTCAGCGGTGCGCCGAGCACGTCGCGGATGCCGGCCAGAAGGAAGTCCACATCGGACTCCGGGACCTCCGGCACGCTCGGGACCGGGCCGGGTGTGGGTTCGTCGGTCAGGCCGAGCAGGGCGCGGCCGTCGGGAAGCGGGATGAGCAGCAGGAACCGTCCCGTCGCGCCCGCCATCGGCGCCACCACGGCGGTTCCCGCCACGCCGGCCGCGTCGGCGTCGACGACCAGGTGCGATCCGCGCGACGGGCTCAGCTTCACCTCCGGCGCCAGGTCTCCGGCCCACACCCCGGCCGCGTTGACCACCGAGCGGGCGCGGATCCGCAGCGATTCCCCGCTGCGCGCGTCCACCACGTCGGCGCCGCCGCCGTCGAGGGACTCCACCGCGCAGCGGGTGAGGATGCGCGCGCCGAAACCGGCCGCGGTGCGCGCCAGCGCGACCACCAGCCGCGCGTCGTCCACCAGCTGGCCGTCGAAGCTCAGCAAGCCGCCGCGCAGCCCGGCCCGGCGCAGGCCCGGGACCAGCGCGAGCGCTTCGGCCGAGGGGATCCGCTTGGGCGGCGGCAGCACGTCCGAGGGCGTTCGCGCCACGCGCCGCAGCGCGTCGCCGGCGCGCAGCCCGGCGTGGAGGAAGGCCTCCTTTCGCCGCGGGACGCCCTCGTGCAGCGGGATGATCTGGGGCAGCGCGCGCACCAGGTGCGGGGCCGTGCGGGTCATCAGCACGTTGCGCTCCACCGCGCTCTCCCGGGCCAGGGCGACGTCGCCGTGCGCGAGGTAGCGCAGGCCGCCGTGCACGAGCTTGCTGGAGAAGCGAGAAGTTCCCCACGCGAGGTCCTCGGCCTCGACGAGCGCGACGGACAGTCCCCTCGCGGCCGCGTCGAGGGCGACCCCGGTGCCGGTGACGCCTCCGCCGACGACGAGAAGGTCGACTTCCTGCTCCGCGGCCGCGTGCAGGTCGTCCTTCAGCCGGGCGGAGTTCAGCGAGGTGGCGCGCAGCGATCCGGCGGGAAGCGGTGTGGTGGTCATGCGGGGCTCCTTGGCTGGAGGGCGCCTTCGGGTCGAAGCGCGCCGTCGAGGAGGAGGGCGAGTTCGTCGGTGAGTGCGTCGAGGTCGAGGTCCTGGCTCGCCGGC
Source organism: Saccharopolyspora ipomoeae (assembly GCF_029952525.1). GTDB lineage: Bacteria > Actinomycetota > Actinomycetes > Mycobacteriales > Pseudonocardiaceae > Saccharopolyspora > Saccharopolyspora ipomoeae. The sequence continues at coordinate 82,558 of NZ_JASAOF010000019.1, read as the reverse complement.
CCGGCCGAGATGACGAACGACTGGGTCAGCAGCAGCAGCGAACGGGCCTGCACCGCGACGTCGCCGGGCCGGATCGACCCGTCGGCGTGCCCGGCTTTCAGGAACTCGCGGAGGAACCCGTCGGCGGCGATCTGCGTGCTGCCCAGCCGTTCCACCAGGTAGGGCAGCAGGAGTTCGGCGTCGGTGTCGAGGACCCGTTGCAGCAGCGGGGCTTCGTGCAGCAGCCTGATGCCGCGCACCATGCCGTTGACCAGCCGAGTCCGCGCGTCACCGGTTCCCGCGGCCCGGTGGGCCTGCTCCAGGACTTCGCCGAACTCGACCGTGACGAGGGTGGTCACCATGCTGCCGACGTCGGGGAAGCGCCGGTAGAGCGTCATCCGGCTGACCCCGGCGGTGCGGGCGACCTCGGTGAGCGTGGTGCGCCGGACGCCGTTGGTGAGCACGCACTCGCGGGCCGCGCGGAGCAGGTCGGCGTCGTCGACGCGGTTGGCCGCCTGGCGCCTCCCGGTGCCGGTGGAGCGCACTTCGACCCGATCGATGCTGTGACAATCCGACTCCATGTGTCACACTCTAGCCGTGAACGGCCAGATCGAACACACCCTCCGCGGCAGCTGGACCTCATCGGGGGCAGCCGCCGCGCACCTGTCCCCGGCCGCGATGCGCTGGCTGCGCCACCGCATCGGGCTCGCCGAGACGACCACCCCGGCGGTGCCGTCGTCCCTGCTCGACGTACCCGCGAGCGCCCTCGACGACACCCCGCGCGCCGAGCTGGAGGCGCTGCTGGGCGAGCGGCACGTGCTCACCGACGCCGCCGCGCGCCTGGGCCGGGCCGGCGGGATGTCCTACAGCGACCTGATGCGCCGCCGCGACGGCGCGGAGCTCGCCGTGCCCGACGCGGTGCTGCTGCCCGCCGAACCGGAGCTGGTGCAGGGCGTGCTGGAGGTCTGCGCCCGCCACGACATCGCGGTCGTGCCCTTCGGCGGCGGGACGTCCGTGGTGGGCGGCGTCGACGCGCTGCGCGGCGGCAAGCGCGCCGTCGTCGCCCTCGACCTCGTGCGGCTGGACCGGCTGGTCTCCCTCGACCCCGACTCGCGGATCGCCGTGCTGCAGGCCGGGATGCGCGCCACAGAGGCCGAATCGCTGCTGGCCGCGCACGGTTTCACGCTCGGGCACTTCCCGCAGTCCTTCGAGCGCGCCACCATCGGCGGGTTCGCCGCGACCCGCTCGGCCGGTCAGGCGTCCTCGGGTTACGGGCGGTTCGAGGACATGGTCGAGGGCGTGCGCCTGGCGACCCCGGCCGGTGAGTGGAAGCTCGGCGTCGCACCGGCCTCGGCGGCGGGACCCGATCTGCGGCAGCTGGCCATCGGCAGCGAGGGGGCCCTCGGTGTCATCACCGAGGTCGCCGTGCGCGTGCGGCCGGCACCCCGCCGGACCCGCTACGAAGCGCTCGTCGTCGACGGCTGGCAGGCCGGTAGCGACGCGGTGCGCGCGCTCGCGCAGGACCGGGTGGCGGCCGACGTGACCAGGCTGTCGGACCCGGACGAGACCGAGGTGCAGCTCGCGCTGTCGGGTCAGCTCAAGGCACGTGCGCTCGGGAACTTCTTGCGCGCCAAGGGCGTTCGCAACCCCTGCCTGCTGGTGCTGGGCTGGGACGCCGGTTCCCGCACCGAGCTCAAGCAGCGCCGGGCGGCCGCGCGCCGCGCCCTGCGGGACGTGCGGACGGTGCGGCTGGGCCGCGCGGTCGGCGAGTCCTGGCGGTCGCACCGGTTCGCCGGGCCCCGGCAGCGCGACGCCCTGCTCGACCGGGGTGTGTGCGTGGAGACGCTGGAGACCGCCACCACCTGGAGCGGGCTCAGCGAGCTGCGCTCGGCCGTGCGCACGGCGCTGCTGCGCAACCTCAACTCCGGCAGCAGGCCGCCGATCGTGATGTGCCACGTCTCGCACGCCTACGAGACCGGTGCCTCGCTGTACTTCACGGTGCTCGCGCCGCGCGACTCCGAGCACGCGCTCGGCCAGTGGCAGCGCGCGAAGGAAGCCGCCTGCGACGCCATCGCCGGGCGCGGCACCATCAGCCACCACCACGCCGTCGGCGTCGACCACCGGCCGTGGCTGAGCGCGGAGATCGGCGACCTCGGTGTGTCGGTGCTGGCGGCGGCCAAGCGGGCGGTCGACCCGACCGGCATCCTCAACCCGGGCAAGCTGATCCGCGACTGAGGGCTGTCGATCGCGGATCAGCCGGGCGTCTCAGCGGCGACCAGCCGAGATCGCCGCGTACCGGTAGCCGAGACCCCGGTAGAGCCGCAGGGCCGGTTCGTTGTCCGGGTCGACCATGAGCACGACGTCGCCGAGCCGGGCGAGTTCGCGGGTGATGAAGGTGCACACGCGGGTCGAGAGCCCCTCGCCGCGGTGGTCGGGACGAGTGGCGACCCCGGACACGTAGCGCAGGCCGGGCGCGGGCCAGGAGTCGCCGGCGACCGAGATCGGCGCGCCGTCGGCGCCGCGGATCCCCGCCCACCGCACCGCACCCGGGTCGTCGGGGAACAGGTACGAGCCGGGGTTGGCCTCGCGCAGCAGCGCGTCGATCGCGGGAACGTCGGCGTCGGTCAACCACTCGACACCCGGGACGGGCCGCTGCGGCGGAGGGGCGTCGAGGTGCATCCAGCCGAAGGTCGCCAGCACCTCGGTCCCGAGCCGTTCGGCGACCTGCGCGGCCAGCGGGGCTCCCGCCAGCAACCGGACCTTCTCACCGGACACCGTCGGCAGGACCTCGCGCAGCAGCGCGACCACGTCGTCGACCTCACCGGCGTGCACGAGCCGATCGGACCGGTTCAACCGGGGCGCGAACACCGCCACCGCGCTCCCGCGCCGCCAGGCCCTCCCGCGCTCGTGCGGATACCCGGGCTCCAGCGCTTGAGCGGCCCACCGCAGCATCAGATCCGGCGACACCGCGGCCACCTCCGCCGCGCTCCCCAACACCTCCACGACGGCGAGCGTAGTGCCGCCGGGTGCGACGGCTCCGCGGCGGCGGTGGTCACCAGGTGACAGTTTTAGTGAGAACTGTCCCGACATTTCGGACATTGATCATGGGTGATTCGAGGAAGAACTGTCCCCTGGTGACGAGAGCACCCGACGGAACGCCGTCGTCCCGTCGGAACGCCGCAGCCCGTCGGAATGCGGTCATCGCGAGGGGAGGGCGGTTCGCGCCGGGTGGGGTCACCTGCCGTGGGGTCGGGTCACTTGCGGCGGCGGGGGAGGGGGAGGCGTGGTTTGGCGATGGCGGAGCGGAGGGCGTCGTAGGCCTCGTGGGCCGCGATGCGGGACTCCATCGGCGTGGCGTCCGGCGCGCTGCGGTCCGGGGCCGGAACACCGTCGGAGCGCAGCCAGCGCTCGTCCCAGACGACCTGCATCGCGGACTTCCAGATCCCCTTGAGCTCGGCGACCAGCTCGTCGCGGGTCTGCTCGGACTCCTCCTTGCGCTGGTTGCCCGCCGCGACCTGCTCACCGAGGTCCTTGGCGGTCTCCCGCTCGTGCTTGCGCATCTGCTTGCCCGCGGCCGTGGCCAGCTCCGCCAGCTCGCGGTAGCGCTCCGCCGCCGTCTCAGTCACCGGCTTCCTCCCGCACTCCCGCTTCCGGTTCCGCCGAGCGCTGCTCGGGTTCGGTCGACCGCTGGGCCGGGACCTCCGGCGCCCCGCCCAGGTCGAAGGGCAGCACCACCTCGGGCCGCGAGTGCACCGAGCGGTCGAAGAACAGGCCGCGGCGCGACCGCGGCGACCAGTTCACCGGCTGCCCCGCGGCGAAGGCGCTGAGCTCCTGGCCGTGCACGTCGAAGGCCACCCACGCGCCGATGTCGTCCACCGGACCCATGCCGAGGGTGTTCTTCACCCGCTGCACGCTGCGCCACCAGCCGAGCACGTGCACACGGGACTCGGGGCCCTGCTTGAGGATCGTGCGCAGCGAGTCCAGCGCGGAGGCCCGCGTGACGGGGTCCTTGCGCTCCAGCGTCGTCTGCGCCGCGTCGACCGCGTAGAGCACCACGCAGTGCCGGACCGGGGACGCGCCCGCGCCGATCTCGGCGGCGATGCCGTCGAGCGTCTCGGAGATCCCGTCCAGCCCGACCAGGTCGACCTGGTGGCCGCGTCCCTCCAGCTCGGTGGCGACGGCGCGCGCGTCGTCGTCCACGTCGTCGAGCAGCGAGCCGATGGTGAACCGGATCGTCCCCGGCTCGTGCTGGCGCGACAGCGACAGCGCCGCCGCACCCAGCGCGCTGGTCGTGTCCTCGGGCACCGAACCGATCACCGCGACGTTGCGGCCCGGCGAACGCGACATCCGTACCGCGGCGGCGGTGCCCTCGACGTCGATGATCTGCCCGAGCAGCGCGCGCGGCGTGCTCACCGACGTCGTCAGCTTCCGGTAGTCCTCCAGCGCGGAGAGCTTCGGCAGGTTGGAGCCGTCGAACAACCGGGGCGCCAGGGCACCGGCCGAACGCCGTTTCCACAGCTTCTGCTGCAGCTCGTGGAAGGTGTCGCGGGCGGTGGCGTCCGGGACGCGCGCGATCTCGTTGCCGTGCTTGACACCCGACTCGTGGTTGACCACGGCGTGCCAGCGCGGCAGCTCCATCGCCGCCTGGTTGTGCTCGGTGAGCACCCGCCGCGCCTTGGGCAGCGCGATGCGCAGGATGAACTGCTCGAAGATCGCCGGCTTGCCCCAGAACGCCTCGATGCCGGAGACGTCCTGGCTGGCCAGCACCAGGTGGATGCCCTGCGAACGCCCGCGCCGCGCAACGTCTTCCAGCAGCTTGGTGGCCTGCGCGGTCACCGGGTCGCGGTCGGCGAACAGGTACTGGAACTCGTCGATCACCGCGACGATCCGCGGCCAGCGGCCCTCGGGGTCCTCGGCGCGCAGCTCTTCGAGCTTGGTGACCTCGTGCTGCTTGGCGACGTCGGCACGTCTTCGCATCTCGTCGGCCAGGAACCGCAGCAGCGCCAGGCCGAACTCGCGGTCGGTGTTGACGTTGACGCCCACCAGCTTGGCGTGCGGCAACCAGCTGGGGTCGCGCTTGCCCGGTGTGAACTGGGCGAACGACACGCCTTCCTTGAAGTCCAGCAGGTACAGCTCCAGCTCGTCCGGCGAGTAGCGGGCGGCCATCGCGCCGAGCATGCCGTAGAGGAAGTTGGTCTTGCCCGAGCCGCTGGGACCGCCGATGAGGGTGTGCGGGCTGGCGTCGCCGAGCCGCACCCACACCTCCTCGCCCTCGTCGAACCCGACGGGGGCCTGCAGCTCCGAACGCGAGTGGCACTGCCACAGCTCGTCCGGCATCAGGTCGTCGAAGGTGCGCACCCGGGCCCGTCGCGACTCGAAGTCGGTCGCGATCGTCCCGCACGCCTTGGCGGCCTGGCCGCGGGTCGGCGGATCGTCCAGCGCCACAACGGCTTCCGGTCCGGTCATGCTGGTGCGCGCGCGGTTCTCGCCGATCAGCGTGATGGACTCGATGGAGCTGTTGACGGTCAGCGGCAGGTCGACGGTGATCAGCTGGATGCCGCAGGCCAGGCCGTTGCGGGCGATCCGCTGGAGCTGTTGCTGCTGCTCGTCGCGCAGCGGGTTGCCGTTGCCGAACAGCACCGCGATCCGCCACGGCTCGCTGCGCCTGCCGTGCGCGGAGGCCAGCGCGCGCAGCGTGGTGTGCTCGCCGAGCAGGGCGTGGGAGTGGATGCGCTTGATGTGGTCGGAGAGCGCGTCGAGCATGTCGCCGAGCCGCGTCGGGTCGTGGGCGGTGAGCAGTCCGGCGCTGCTGAGCGGGTGCAGGTCGGGCAGCGTGCCGGTCAGCCGGGCGACGTCCCAGCTGTGGATCCGCACCTGGCCTGGCTGGAAGTGGCTGATGATGCGCAGCAGCAGGTTCTGCACCAGCGTCTCGGCGGTCTCCGGCACCTCGTCGGTGGTGATGCGCAGGTGCGCGAAGTCCAGTGCCGGGACGACGGCGGGGAAGGACGGCGACAGCGGGGAGTCCGGCACGCTCGCGGTGCCGATGCGCCACAGCTCGGGCGGGTTGGCGGGGTCGCCGTCGCCGGAGCTCCCGAGCCAGGTGTCGAAGGGTTCCGAGGCGCTGCCGGGGGAGTTGGACTCGACCAGCTTCTCCAGCGACGGCGGGCCCTGCTCGGTCCAGTCCCGGTAGATCTCGTCGCGGTCGGCGAGCGCGCGGGTCAGCGCGGCCTGGAACCGCGGGTCGGCCGGATCGTCGGTGATCTGCTCCGGTTCGCGCTCGGCCTCGGCCGTGCCGAGCTGCGCGATGCGCAGCGCGTGCTCCTGCTCGGCGCAGGTGTCGATCACCTGCTGGTGGGCGTTCTCGGCGGCCCCGAGCGCGTCGGAGATGCTGCGGCGGAGGTGCTCGAAGGCCGATTCGATGCGACTTCGCCGGTCACTGCGTTTCACCACACGCCACCCTCGGACACCGGGTTACGGAACGTGATCAAGGTACCACCTAGGAGTAAGCCCCGCCTAACCCATGCGTGAGCGCGAATCTCGCGCAGTGGGACGGAATTCCTCCGGTTCGAGCGCCCTAGAGGCGGGTCGAGAAGTCGCGGATCGTGCTCAGCACCAGGTCGATCATGCGCTGCGCCCGTTCGACCTGGTCGTGGGTGCGGGGGAGTCCCGGCGGCAGGACGGTTTCCGGGTGCTCGGGGTCGAGCTGGACGAGCGCCCGCCGGGCCTCGTCGAGCTTGCCCTGGCAGGTGCCCAGGTGGGCACCCGCCTCTTCGAGCCTGCGCTCGATCTCCTGCAGCGCCTGGAGGAGTTCGTCGAGGGAGGACACGGTTACAGCCGTCCGGCGTAGCTCTCGGTGGAGGTGATCGTCGCCTGCAGCGTGCCCTGCGCTCCGCTGAGGGTCTGCAGGACCTCGGCGAGCATGCCGTAGGCGTGCTGCATCTCGTCCTGAGCGGTCCCCTGGATGGCGCCGGAGAGCGCGGCCTGGGCCTCTTCGAGGACGAGCGCGGTCTGCTGGATGGCCGCGACGCCTTCCTGCATCTTCTGGTTGGCCAGCGAGATGCCCGCGCGAACTTCTTCCACGCCTGCCATGGATGTGGTCCTCTCCCAGGGCGGTACGACTCTGTAACGATGCACAACGTAGTGCCCGAGCAAGATCACCGCGCGGCCGGGGGCCGCCCTTGTTGATCATTGTTCGGTCTTGGCAGGCGGGCATGTTTGAGTCGGTTGTCTACTGTGGATTGTTGGGCAGCGGGGCGCGCTCGGCCTCTTCCGACCACGTCTCGATGAGCAGCCGCTCGCCCGCCGGGACGAGCTCGCCGACCAGCTCCGGGTCGTCGACCACCGACCACGCCGTCGGCGGTGCGCAGGCGACGCGGTGGCGGGCGTAGTCCGGCCCGAGCTCGCGCAGGAAGTTGCGCACGACGCGGGACAGCGCGGCCACGTGCCAGCCGGTCTCGCCGGTGCCGCGGCTCATGGTCAGCGCCCAGCAGCCGGGTTCCTCGTCGGAGCAGTCGGCGGCGGTGATCACCCGGCCGTCGATCCGTCTGACCAGGCCCTCGCAGGCCTCCCGCGCCGAGGCCTCGTCCTGGGCTCCGACGACGACCGTGATGTGCAGTTCGAGCTCGCTGTGCGCTTCCATCGCGGAGGATTCTTCCGCATGAGCCCGCGAGTTCGAACCGCCGAGGCGGTCAGGAGTTGATCTCGCTCCCGTCGTCGGCGAGGCCGTAGTAGGCGTAGAGGTCGCGGCCCTCGGTGTCGGTGAGCCGACCGCCGATCGCCTCGACTGTGGGTGCGTTGCGGATCGTCGCGCGGGTCACCGGGATCTCCAGCCGGTTCTCCGCCTTGGTGGCGCCGTCGAGCGGCACGAAGGTCTCCTTGATGCCCAGCAGGCCCAGCCGCACCGTGACCCATTCGGGTTGGTTGGTGTGGTCGTCGACGTAGACGTTGCCGACCCGGCCGACCCGGTTGCCATCCTGATCGAAAACCGGTGTCCCGATCAGATCTTGCGCGCGCTCGACGTTCATGACAGCCCCCCGCTCTCCGGTCTTCAAGCTGCCCGGGAGAGCAGGGGGCTGCAACCGCGCAAGCGACACGCCTCACCCGATCGAGTAATGATCGTCAGTATTAGTAACGGCTCTAAGAATTCAGCGCTCGTCCGATGAAGTTGTGCACATCGGCCATGACCTCGGCCTTGTTCGTCTCGTTGAACAGCTCGTGGCGGGCGCCCGGGTAGATGTGCTCGTGGAACTCGTGGCCGCGGATCCGGTCGATGCCGGTGCGCGTGTCCGCCTCCGGCACCAGCTCGTCGTCCTCGCCGTGGATCCACAGCGTCGGGATCTCCAGCGTCGGGCCCTCGTTGATAGCCAGCAGGCAGTCGTCGATGGCCCGCAGCGTCGCGCGCTTGAACGGCCCGTGCCACACCAGCTCGTCGGCCAGGTAGGCCGCGCCGACCTCCGGGTCCCGCGACAGCGTCGCCGGGTCGATGGGGGTGTCCGGGATCTCGTCGTGCTCCAGCAGGTCCAGCACGTGCCAGGTGCCCAGCACCGGCCCCGACAGCACCACCGCGGCCAGCTGCCGCTGGTGCTCCTGGGCGAAGCGCGCCGCGAGCATGCCGCCCATCGAGTGCCCGATCAGCACCACCGGAAGGTCCGGGTGCTGCGCGGTGACCTCGCGCCGCAGCGCCTCCAGGTCACCGACCAGCACCTCGGCGTCCTCGTAGTGGACCCGGTCGCCCGGGGAACGGCCGTGGCCGATGTGGTCCGGCGCCCAGACCAGCGCCCGCGCGTGCACCAGCTGCTCCGCGACCCACTGGTAGCGCCCGGAGTGCTCGCCGTAGCCGTGCGCGATCAGCGCGATCCACCCCGGGTTCTCCGCCGACCACTCCCGCACGGCCAGCGGCCCCAGGCTCCCGGCCACCTCGCGATCAGTTGACTCGATCATGTGGCCACCACAGCACAAACCCACTGCCGCGGCCACCACCTCCCGACGGAGTTTCCGCGGTCGCGGGCTCAGCCCTGGTGGTAGGCGGTCTCGTCGAGAGCTCCGCCGCCGCACACGGCGTCGCCGGTCCAGGGGACCGGGAGCCAATCGGTCTCGTCGGGCGGGATGACCTCCAGGCCGGTGGCCGTCGGCTGGCACGGGTAGCCCTCGTCGCCGTGCGGGACGGCGCTCCAGTGCAGCGTCGCCGACGCCGACTCGCCCGGATCCAGGCCGATGAGCGTCGGGCCCGGGTTGGCGGTGCGGGTGACCTCGGTCGGCAGCGGGTTGCCCGCGTCGTCGACCAGCTGCATCCCGCCGTAGCCGTAGAGCGTGCAGTAGGAGCCGCTGGAGTTGGTCAGCGTCAGGTCCGCGTAGCGCTGGCCCGCTCCCGCCTCGACCCGCGACATGCTGCCGCTGAGCTGCGAGGTGTGGCAGCGCGGATCGCGCGGTTGCGGCGCGTCCTGCGCGTTGGCCGGCAGCGCCGAGCCCGCCAGGGCTCCGGCGGCCAGCAGGCCTGCGGACGTCTGCAGAATGCGTGCTCCGATGTGCCGGTTCACGGCCATCACCCCCGTTCCCGCCGCCCCAGCGGGTTCGTGTGCGGGCTGTTGTGTGCGGGCCCTCTCGCGGGCCCTCTGCGTTCGGGACTCTGCTGTTGAGTAGACGTCCGCCGGCGGAAATGGTTGCCCGCGCCGGGAAATCGGCGGTGCTTTCGCGGGTCCGCCCTCACTGTGCATCGCGTGAAGGAAACTCGCGACTAGGATCAGTGGATAGCGCGACCGGGTGAGTAGGAATACGCACTGATTGCATTGCGTGGGACTTTCCTCGGGCTTTCGGCCCTTGATCTTAACCCGAATGGCGGAACTTCCTGTTTCTCCGGCTTCGATAGTTTGAGCAGTGCCAGATGTCAGAAGTCAGTGCGGCCAGAAGTGCAGGGGGTAAATCATGGCCGAACGCATTCCCGGTATCGACGTCGCGAGATACCAGGGGGAACCGGACTGGGGAGCCGTGCGCGGCGCCGGTTACGTCTTCACCTACATCAAGGCGACCGAGGGCATCGGTTACGTCAGTCCCACGCTCGACTCCCAGCTCAACGGAGCGCGCGGGGCCGGCATGGTCACCGGGCTCTACCACTTCGCCAGGCCCGACACCAACGCCCCGCAGCAGGAGGCCGCCGACTTCGCCGCGCAGCTGGCGCGGACGAACTCCGCCGGGCCCGGCAACCTCCCGCCGTGCCTGGACATGGAGACCGACGCGCCCAACCTGGGCGGGTGGATCAAGGGGTTCATCGACGCGCTGCGCGGCCACACCGGCCGCAACGAGATCGTCGTCTACGCGTCCAGCTCGTGGTTCCAGGACAAGCTCGCCACCGACACCTGGATCGACCCGGGCGTCTTCCTGTGGGTCGCGCACTACGGGCGCAACCCCGGTGAACCCGGGTACATGACCGACCGCGTCGTGATCCACCAGCACGCCTCCGACGGGCAGGTCCCCGGCATCGGCGGCGACACCGACCTCAACGTCTCGCTGGTTCCGCTGGAGGTGCTCACCGGGGCGGGCGCCCCGCCGCCTCCGCCGCCGGCGCCGCCGCAGGAGACCTACGTGGTGCAGCCCGGTGACACGCTGTCGGACATCGGCGCCAAGCTCGGCGTCGACTGGCGGGAGATCGCGCGGGTGAACGGAATCGCCGACCCGGATCTGATCTACGTGGGGCAGGTCCTCAAGATTCCACGCTGAGATTCCTCTCAGTTCGAGCCCGGCATCGAGTGGTGAAAACCGGTGCCGGGCTTCGCATTTCCGCGATCTCATTTCCTTTCGGAAAAGGTTGGTCACGGATCACCGGTTACCGGTTCCGCCGCGATCAACTCGGGTTACCGTTTTCGTGAACATCACCCGAGTTGGAGGTGAACGCGATGGCGGACGTCGCTGTGCTGGTCCGGGCCCACTGGACTCGCGGTGAGCCCGGGAGGGAAGCGCCGGCCGAACTGGTCACGGCGCTGTATCGCTGGTGGGTCGTCGCGATGGTGCTCAAGATCCTCGGCGCCACCTGGGACATCTGCTGGCACTTCCGCTGGTTGCGGGACGACCTGGCGCCGCCGCACCTGCTCAACTCGGTCGGCACCGTGATGGTGATCGGGCTGGTGGTCTTCCACAGCTACACCGGCATCGGCGTCGACAAGGTCACGCTGCGCTGGATGCAGTGGGGGCTGGGGATCTTCCTAGTCGCCGCGCCGCTGGACGTGATCAACCACCGGGTCAACGGCCTGGACATCACCGCCTGGAGCCCGTCGCACGCGCTGCTGTACCTGGGCACCGGGATGATGAGCATCGGACTGCTGCTCGGCTGGTACCGGCAGGGCCGCTCCGACCGGTACTACTACCCGATCACGTACTTCCTGTGGTTCACCGTGCTGGACAACTTCATGTTCCTCAACCAGCACCAGGAGTACGGCGTGCTCGGGCTGGCGGCCTGGGAACGCGGCACGCCCTACGCCGAGGACAGCCTGCTGCAGTTCGCCGCCGACCAGCTGCACCGGCCGCTGGACTACATCGCGGTGGAGAACTTCACGCTGCCCACGCCCGACTGGCTCTACCCGGTCTGGGCGGTGCTGACCGGGCTCGGGACGCTGCTGCTCGCGCGGACCCTCGTCGGCCGCCGCTGGACGGCCACCACGATCGCCGCCGGGTACCTGGTGTTCCGCTGCGTGGCGTGGGCGCTGCTGGCCGCCGCCGACTTCCCGATCTCCACGGTCCCGTTCTTCCTGCTCATCGGTGCTCTGGCCATCGACATGTCCGCCCAGCTGATCACCCGGCTGCGGCCGCTGATCGGTGCTGCTGCGGTGACGGCCGCGGCCTACGCGGCGCTGTGGCTGCAGGACGCCTACATCGCCGCGCCGCCGTCGGACTACGCGTCCGCGCTGTACGTGGTGGCGCTGCTGGCCGCGATGTGGTGGCTGTTCGAGCACCTCGGCTCGGGCGGCGTGCGCCGCATCGAGCAGCACCTGGCGGCGATCCGCGACCGGCGGGGCCGCGGTCTCAGCCCTCGCTGAGGCCGGTCAGACGATCACGGGCGCCCGGGAGAGGACGACACCGAGGCCGTAGGCGACGCCCATCACCGCGACCTCGACGGCCACCCAGGTCAGCAGCGCGGTCCGCTCCTGCCGTGCGAGGCGCGGCAGGAGCCGGAAGCGCATCTGGGCGCCGATCGCGCCGAGCAGCACCAGGCAGACGAGCTTGCCGATGAGGATCTGGCCGTACTGGGTGGTGACCAGGCCGATCAGCCCCACGTTCGGGGTGATGACCAGCTCCATCAGGCCGTTGAACAGCCCCGAGGCGCCGACCACGAGCAGCGCCAGCCCGGCGAGCTTGGAGAAGCGCGGCATGGCCTCGGCGAGCAGTCCGCGACGCGGTGCGACCAGCAGCGCCACCGCGGCCAGGCCGCCGACCCACATGGCCGCGCCGACCACGTGCAGCTCCATCGAGATCATGCTGAAGTCGTGGTACTGCCAGTCGGTGGCGTGCCCGGTCAGCGGCATCGGCAGCAGCCCGAGCAGGGCGACGATGGTGCGGAGCTCGGTGGGCACCGACTCGCCGAAGCGGACCGCGAGCAAACCCACCAGCGCGCACAGCAGGCCCGCGCCCGCGCTGGTGAGCAGTCCGGGCCCGGCCGGGACGTTGTTGACGTAGTCGACGAGCAGCCCGGTGGTGGCCGCGGCCCCGGGGCTGGCCTCCATTGCCTGCAGGACCAGCGAGAACAGCGCGGCGAGCATCCACACCAGGGCGGCGACCACGGTGAGCCGGCGGGCCTGGGCGAGCACCGGTTCGGTGTGCTCGGGCCGGTCGAAGCCGACGAGCTTGGGCAGCATCGACAGGCCGACCGTGGCCAGCGCGGCCAGGTCGAGCACGGCTCGCGCGACCGGGATGCCGAAGCGGACCAGGGGTGGCAGCGCGGGAAGTCCGGGGATGGTGCCGACGTCGGTGTAGGCCGTGGCGGCCAGCGCGGCCAGCAGCGCGGCGCCCACCAGGGCCACGACGACCAGTGCTTTCGCGGCGCGCGGGCGGTCCCGCACTGCCTGCTCTTTCCCGGATGTCGCTTCGCGCACTGCCACGTTCCGCATGATGTCACCCGAACGTGCGTGCGGAGGTCGGAGTCCGACTGAGATCACTCCTCGTGATGGAAATGTTCCCGAGAGCGAGTGCGGCGTGGCGGCGTGATGTTCTCCCCATGTCGTTTGGATCACCGTTTCCGGCGCCCGATTGTTGATCTTCATTTTCGCTGATCTGCCTGCTCCAAAGGCATGTTCGGGGAAATGGTTCGCATGCGAGGCAATTGCCGGGAGCGGGCTGCGGAGGTGAGGGCACGGTTGTGCGATGTGTTGCTGACAAAGTCCTCAGCCTCGTTGTTCTAGAGTCGGCGGCGTGATTCCGGCCGACGTCGACGCACTTGTGCGCACCAGCAGGGCTGCGCACGGGCTCGATTCGCCGGGGCGTCGCGGAGTGTTCACCGGATCGATTGCCGCGAATTCCGCTCAAAGTCGGACCGGCGGTGAAGAATTCGTGCTTCGCTGTGATCTCCGGTGCGCGGAACTGCGGGATCACCCGGGGTTCACCCGGAGACCGTCGGGGAACCCCGTGGGGGCCGCTGGATCCGGTCTTCGCAGCCAGACGCCGGGAGCGTGGCGCGGCGGCGGAGCGCGGCCGAGGTCGGCCGCTGAGGTGCGGGGCCCGATGGCCTCAGGGAAATTGGGGGTCCGGCCCCGGATGCGAGCCGGGCTCGCGAGACGCGAGATTGAGCGGTGTGGACGGACAGGGTGTCATGCAACGCGCGCTAGGGCGTGATCCGCGATGACCGCACTTGCGGTGGTGCTGGCGGCGCTGGGCGCCTGCGGATACGCCTTCGGAGCGCGGCTGCAGCACGCGGCCGTGCACGCCACGATGGCCGGTGGCGGCCTCGGGCTGCGCAGTCAGGCCCAGCTCGTGCGCAACCCGCGCTGGCTCGCCGGACTCGCGGCCCTGGGCAGCGGCGCCGCGCTGCACGTGAGCGCGCTGGGTCTTGCCCCGCTGAGCGTGGTGCAGCCGATCGGCGTGCTCGCCCTGCCGATCACCGTGCTGCTCAACCTGCGCGAGCAGGGCTACACCCGGCGCGATGTGCACCCCAGCATGGTGCTGGCGGTGCTGGCCGCGACCGGTGGCCTGGCGGTGTTCGTGCTGCTGGCCGCCGGCAGCGCCACGCCCACCCCGGTCGGCGAGGACGACCAGTTCACCGCCACCCAGATCGTGGCCGTGGCGGTGCTGCTGATCGGCCTCGTCGCCGCCGCGACCCGCTCGAAGGTGCGCTGCGTGCTCTTCGCCGCCGGCTGCGCCGTGGCCTACGGGTACGTGTCGCTGATGGCCCGCGCCGTGGCCCAGCAGGTCGGCACCGGGGACCTGCTGGCGATCAACCTCCTGTCCGTGCTCGGCATCGCGGTCGCGATGGTGGTGGGCGGTTGGCTGCTGCAGCACGGCTACGCCAGCGGCCCGCCCGACCTGGTCGTGGCGTGCCTGACCGTCATCGACCCGCTGGTGGCCGTGGGCCTGGGCATCGGCCTGCTCGGCGAGGCCGACCACGTCAGCGGCTGGGTCGCCGCCGCCGAGGCGCTGTGCGCCCTGGTGGCCTGCGCCGGGGTGTTCGCCCTGGCCCGCCACCACCCCGACACCACCGAACGCAGCACGTCGGAGACGCTGGAAGTGGCCCCGCCCGGGGATCGCACGGCCACGCCAGCACCCACCACCGGGCCCACCACCGGGTCCGCGAACGAAGTTCCCGCCGGTACCGCCGGACACCGCACGTCCCCTCGTCCTAACGGGAGTTCCTCTTGACTTCGCAACCGTCGCGCAGGCGCCCGCTGCGGATCGTGGTCGGTGCGACCACCTACCCGCCGCACGTCAACGGTGCCGCCAACTTCGGGCACCGGCTGGCCACGGGCCTGTCCGCCCGCGGGCACGAGGTGCACGTGGTGTGCCACTCCGACACCCGTGAGCCGCGCACCGAGGTCGAGGACGGCGTGCTGGTGCACCGGGTCGGCTCCTACAGCTCGCCCTTCCACCCGACGATCCGCGGCCTGATGCCGTGGCAGGCGGGGCAGGCCGACGCGCTGCTGGAGGAGATCCAGCCCGACATCGTGCACGTGCAGTCGCACTTCTTCATCTGCCGCGGCCTGATCGACTCCGCCCGCCGGCGCGGCATCGGGCTGGTGGCCACCAATCACTTCATGCCGGAGAACATCTTCGGCTACTTCAAGATCCCCCCGTTCCTGCAGAACGCCGCCGGGCGCCTGCTCTGGCACAACCTGGTCAAGCACTACCGCAAGGCGCAGATCGTCACGGCGCCCACGCCGCGCGCCGTGCAGCTGCTGCAGGACAACGGCTTCGACCGCACCGCGCTGCCGGTCTCCTGCGGCATCGACGTCGAGCGCTACCGCGTCCCGGCCGAGCGCTTCCGCGAGCAGAACCCGGACCCGCGGCCGCGGACCGTGCTGTTCGTCGGCAGGCTCGACGAGGAGAAGCACATCGACGACCTGCTGCGCGCCATGTCGCTGCTGCGCACCGAGGCCGAGACCCGCCTGGAGATCGTCGGCAACGGCGCTCGCCGCGAGGCCTTCGAGCAGCTCGCCACCGAGCTCGGCATCGCCGAGCGGGTGCACTTCCACGGCTTCCTCAGCGACGAGGAGCTGCTGGAGGCCTACGCCCGCGCCGACCTGTTCTGCATGCCCAGCATCGCCGAGCTGCAGAGCCTGGCCACGATGGAGGCCATGTCGGCGGGCACGCCGGTCGTGCTCGCCAACGCGATGGCCCTGCCACACCTGTGCCGCCCGGGCGAGAACGGCTGGCTGTACGCGCCGCGCGACGTGCACGCCCTGGCCGCGGCGATCGACGACGTGCTCGACGACCGCGCCACCATCGACAGGATGGGCCAGGCCAGCCAGCGGCTGGTCGCGCGGCACGACATCGACCAGATCCTCGGCCGGTTCGAGTCGCTGTACCACCACGTGATCGACCCGAACAGCGCCGTCGAGCTCGACGAGATCAGCACCGAGCTGGCGAGCTGACCATGAGCCTTCCTGATCTGCACCCAGCGGAGCGTGTAGCTCGGATCAACGGCTCCGACCTGCACTACTGGGTCTACCGCGAGGAGCTGGGCTCCTCGGTCGAGACGGTGCTGCTCGTGCACGGGCTGCGCGGCACGCACCACGGCCTGGAGCTCATCGCCGCAGGTCTGGAGGGGCGTCGCGTCGTGATCCCGGACCTGCCCGGGTTCGGGGACTCCGGGCCGATGGCGGGCAAGCACGACGTCACCGGCTACGCCGAGGCCCTCGTCGAGCTGCTCGACCGGCTCGGTGCGGCCGAGCATCCGATCGTGCTGATCGGGCACTCCTTCGGTTCGATCGTGTCCTCCCGTCTGGCGGCGATGCGCCCGTCGCTGATCCGTCGGCTGGTGCTGATCAATCCCATCGCGCAGTCCGCGCTGCGCGGACCGCACGCCGCGGTGGCCGGGCTGACCGCCGCCTACTACTCGCTCGGGGAACGGCTGCCCTCCCGCGCCGGGCGGTCGCTGCTGACCAACCGCTGGGTGGTGCTGGCGGCCAGCCGGGCGATGACCCGAACCAGGGACAAGAAGCTGCGCGGGTTCATCGACGACAACCACCTGCGGCACTTCAGCCGCTTCCACTCGCCCGCCGTGGTCAACCAGTCGTTCCAGGCGTCGGTGACGCACACCGTGACCGACTACGCCGACCAGCTGCGGATGCCGGTGCTGCTGGTGGCCGGGGAGCACGACGAGATCGCTCCGCTGCCCGGGCAGCGCGCGCTGGCTGAACGCCTGCCCGATGCCGAGCTCGTGGTGATCTCCGACGTGGGGCACCTGGTGCACTACGAGACCCCCGACGCCGCGGCGGTCGAGATCCAGCGGTTCCTCAACCGCGCGGATCGCGGCGCTCCCGGGATCCCGGAGCAGCAGCGATGAACCTCGTGGTCGACGCGCGCTGGACGCGCACCGATCAGCACGACGGCATCAGCCGCTACGGCGCGAGCCTCGTCGAGGCCCTGCACCGGCTGCATCCCGTGACGATGCTGATCCACGACGAGCGGCAGCTGGAGCTGCTGCCCGACGGCGTTCCCCACGTGCTGATCAACAGCCCGTTCTCGCCGCGCGAGCTGTGGGTCTCGCGCACCCTGAACCGGCTCGGGGCCGACGTGGTGTTCAGCCCGCTGCAGATCATCGGTGGCTTCCGGCGCGACTACCGGCTGGTGCTCACGCTGCACGACCTCATCTACTACCGGCACCCGGAACCGCCGGGGTTCCTGCCGAAGCCGGTGAAGGTCGCCTGGCGGCTGTACCACAAGGCCTTCTGGCCGCAGCGCGTCATGCTCAACCGGGCCGACGCCGTGGTGACCGTCAGCGAGACCACGCGGCGGCTCATCCAGCGCCACCGCCTGACCCGCAGGCCGGTCGCGGTGGTGCCCAACGCGCCCCAGCAACAGCCCGAGCAGGACGTACCGGACGCTCCGGCCGGCGGGCCGCGCGAGCTCGTGTACATGGGTTCGTTCATGCCGTACAAGGACGTCGAAACGCTGCTGGCGGGCATGGCTTTCCTCCCGGGATACCGACTGCACCTGGTCAGCCGGATCGCGCCGCAGCGCGAGGCCGAGCTGGTCGAGCAGGTGCCGCCGGGGGCGGACGTGGTGTTCTGGCGGGGGATCGGGGAGGACGACTACCAGCGGCTGCTGGCTCGGGCGAGCGCGCTGGTGACGGCGTCGCGGGACGAGGGTTTCGGGTTGCCGGTCATCGAGGCGATGAACGCGGGGACACCGGTGGTCTGCAGCGATCTGGAGATCTTCCACGAGGTCACCGGCGGGCACGCGCGGTTCTTCGGCTCGGGGAGGCCGAAGGACTTCGCCGATGCCGTGCGATCGTTGGAGGACGACGCGGTGCGCGCCGACCTCGTCGCGGCGGCCCTGACCCAGGCGGCGAAGTTCACCTGGCACAACTCCGCCGAACGACTCCTGGAACTGGTGCGAGGGCTGGCCGCGACGTCGCGTCAGTGAGTCCAGACCTTGATGGCCCGCGCGACGTACTCGGCCTGCGGGGTCTGCGAACCCGTTGGGTGCGTGTCGAAATCGGCCTCCTCGTCGCAGTGCGGGTCCTGGTACACGGTCACCGGATGGCCGGTGCTGTTGGCGAAGGACTTGGCTTCCCAACCGGTTTCGAGCGCGACGCACTGCTCGATGCCGGTGGCGCGCAAGGTGAGCTCGCGCGTCTCGCCGCCGAACCCGGGTTCCGGCCAGACGCAGAAAGAGCCTGCGGCGCACCGGCTCTCGGTCGCGTCGGCCGTCGGGCCGGTGAGCAGCGCGGCCAGTGACAGCGCCACCGCGAGCGCCAGGGCGAGCGCGAAGGACGGTCGGAACCGGTGGGCGAGGGCGTGGCTGGGCATGGCGGAAATTCCTCTCGATGCGGGGGTTTCGATCCGATCGCGACGTCGTCCGCCGCGCTGAGGAAAGATTGGCGGGGCCGTCCACCCGTTTCCAGCGAATTCGGTGGATACACCACCTACGGGTGGATTCGCAGGCGTGGAAGCGCATTCTGATTCGGCGATCGATCGACTCGCCATCCCTGCCGGATACACCACGATTGAGGTATAAAGTCCCTCACTACCCGTCGGTAATAACGGAGGTCGGCGATGGCGCTGGACGCTGATGTGATCGTGGTGGGAGCGGGCCTGGCGGGCCTGGTCGCCACCGCGGAACTGGCCGATGCCGGTCGCCGGGTGGTGCTCGTCGACCAGGAGCCCGAGGCCTCGCTCGGCGGCCAGGCGCACTGGTCCTTCGGCGGGTTGTTCCTGGTCGACTCGCCGGAGCAGCGCAGGCTCGGGGTGCGCGACTCGCACGAGCTGGCGCTGCAGGACTGGATGGGCACCGCCGCCTTCGACCGCGACGAGGACCACTGGCCGCGCAAGTGGGCCGAGGCCTACGTCGACTTCGCCTCCGGTGAGAAGCGGGCCTGGATGACCGCGCAGGGCGTGAAGTTCTTCCCGCTCGTGCAGTGGGCCGAGCGCGGTGGTTATCTCGCCTGCGGCCACGGCAACTCGGTGCCGCGCTTCCACATCACCTGGGGCACCGGGCCCGGTGTGCTCGAACCGTTCCTGCGCCGGGTCCGCGCCGCCGAGGCCGCGGGTCTCGTCGAGCTGCGATTCCGGCACCGCGTCACCGAACTCGTGACCACCGACGGAGCCGTCACCGGCGTGCGCGGCAAGGTGCTCATCCCCAGCGACGCCGAACGCGGCCGGCCGACACCGCGCAAGGCCAAGGGCGACTTCGAACTCGCCTCGCAGGCGGTCGTGGTCACCTCCGGCGGCATCGGCGGAAACCTCCCGCTGGTGCGCAAGAACTGGCCGAAGCGCCTGGGAAAGCCGCCGAAGAACATGATCGCCGGGGTGCCCGACCACGTCGACGGGCGGATGCTCGAAGTGGTCGCCAAGACCGGTGGCCGGGTCATCAACCCGGACCGGATGTGGCACTACACCGAGGGAATCCGCAACTACGCCCCGGTGTGGTCCAAGCACGGCATCCGCATCCTGCCCGGACCGTCGTCGCTGTGGCTGGACGCCAACGGCAACCGGCTGCCCGCACCGCTGTTCCCCGGTTTCGACACCCTGGGCACGCTGGAGCACATCGTGCGCACCGGCCACGAGCACACCTGGTTCGTGCTCAACCGCAAGATCATCAGCCGTGAGTTCGCGCTGTCGGGCTCCGAGCAGAACCCCGACCTGACCGGCCGCAGCGTCCGCCAGCTGCTGCAACGCGGCGGCGGGGCGACACCCGGACCGGTGATGGAGTTCGTCCGCCGCGGCGAGGACTTCATCGTCCGCAACGGCGTGGCCGAGCTCGCCGAGGCCATGAACCGGCTCGGCGACGGCCACATCGACGCCGCGCAGCTGGAGCGCACCATCGTCGAGCGCGACCGCCAGGTGGCCTCCGGGCTCGGAAAGGACCTGCAGGTCAACGCGATCCGGGAAGCCCGCCGCTACGCGGTGGACAAGCTGATCCGGGTCGCCGAACCGCACCGCCTGCTGGACCCGGCGGCCGGGCCGCTGATCGCGGTGAAGCTCAACCTGCTGACCCGCAAGACCCTCGGCGGCCTGGAGACCGACCTGGACGGGCGGGTGCTCACCGACGGCGTGCGGCCGGTCGAAGGGCTCTACGCGGCAGGCGAGGTCGCCGGTTTCGGAGGCGGCGGCGTGCACGGCTACCGAGCACTGGAAGGCACCTTCCTCGGCGGCTGCCTCTTCTCCGGAAGGCAAGCCGGAAGAGCCGCAGCCGCCGCGGTGAGCTGACGAACGCGGTGTGGGACCGCTTTGCTCAGCGGTGCGAGCCGAGTCCCGCACTCGAAACAACAATTCCTAGATGAAGCAGCTGCTCACGAATCCTGAGACGTGGCTGCGTTCGTTGGTGACGTTGACCCATTCGGACAACGTTCGACCGTCATCGCACACGATGTTCTCGCCGACCACGCGGCGGTGAATCGTCGCGGTGTCGCCCGGATTTCCGATGCCGCGCACCGACGATGCGGTGCCGGGTTCGGAGCGGATCCGGGTCCCGAAGGCGAGGAAGTCGGTCCTGTCCTGCTCAGGGGCCGCGTGCGCGGCCTGGACCAGGGCGTCCCTGATTTCGAGGGCGATGGTCGCGACGTGGGTTCCGAGCCCGGTTATGGGCACCATCGCGGCCACCGCCACGCCTAACAGGTAGTTCCGAAGCTTGCGCATCATCACGAACCCCCACGGCCCGCCCAGTTCGTTTTCTCGACCGGATTTTCGGCGAGGAGTGTTGCTGGTCGGGCCGATTCCCAGTTTATGGATCGGAACCGGAGGACAGCAGTATCCGATCGGGTAAGGCGAATTCGTGCGGAACAGTCACGAAAGCCGGTGACGCGCAGCGTTCGGGAGGCGTTCGCCAACCCCTCTGGTGAGTGAGCCCTCGGCCGGGGCCGATGCGTTGCGCAACGGCGGAGGGCGCCAGGGGAACACGTGGTCCCCTGGCGCCCTCCGAGGTGCATCCGCGCAGGTCAGCCGGTGCGCGAGCCGATTCCGGTGAGGGAGCGGACCTCCATCTCGGCCTGGCGTTCGGCGTCCTGCTCCGGCTTGCCGACGAACGTGCCGATGGCGGCGAACAGGAACGAGATCGGGATCGAGACGATGCCCGGGTTCTTCAGCGGGAAGAACGCGAAGTCCACGCTCGGGATGATCGAGTCCTCCGCGCCCGACACGACCGGCGAGAAGATCACCAGCAGCAGGCAGGAGATCAGACCGCTGTAGATGCCCCACAGCGTGCCGGTGGTGTTGAACCGCTTCCAGAACAGCGTGTACAGCAGCGTCGACAGGTTCGCCGAGGCGGCGAAGGCGAACGCCAGTCCGACCAGGAACGCCACGTTCTGCCCGATCACCAGGATGCCGCCGAGGATCGACGCGGCACCGATGACCAGCGCCGTCACGCGCGCCACCCACACCACGCGATCGGAGTCGACCTCACCGCCGCGCACCACGCTCGCGTAGACGTCGTGCGCGAACGAGGCCGACGCGGTCAGCGTCAGGCCCGCGACCACCGCCAGGATCGTCGCGAAGGCGACTGCCGAGATGATGCCCAGCAGCACGGTGCCGCCGATCTCGTAGGCCAGCAGCGGCGCGGCGGAGTTCTCCGCGCCCGGCGCGGCCAGGATCGCGTCGGTGCCGACCAGGGCGCTCGCGCCGTAGCCGATGATCAGCGTGCACATGTAGAAGATCGCCATCGTCCAGGTCGCCCACACCACCGAACGCCGCGCCTCGCGCGCGTTGGGCACGGTGTAGAAGCGCATCAGCACGTGCGGCAGGCCGCCGACGCCCAGCACCAGAGCCAGCGACAGCGAGATGAAGTCCAGCTTGGTCATGTCGGACTTGCCGTACTGGGCACCGGGCGCGAAGATCGCACGGCCGTTCGGGTTGTTGTCCGCGGCGGCGCGCAGCAGCTCGGTCATGCTGTAGCTGAACTTGCCGAGCAGGAAGATCGTGATCAGCACGGCGCACAGCACGAGCATGGTGGCCTTGATGATCTGCACCCACGTGGTGCCTTTCATGCCGCCCACCAGCACGTAGACCATCATGACCGCGCCGACGCCCGCCATCACCAGCATCTGGCCGAAGTGGCCGTGCACGTTGAGCAGCAGCGCGACCAGGCCGCCGGCACCGGCGATCTGGGCGATCATGTACATGATGGTGATGGCCAGCGTGGAGGTCGCGGCCGCGGCGCGGACCGGGCGCTGCTTCATCCGGAAGCTGAGCACGTCGCCCATCGTGAAGCGGCCGGTGTTGCGGGTGCGCTCGGCGAGCAGCAGCAGGTTGACCAGCCAGGCGACCAGGAAGCCGATGCTGTAGAGGAAGCCGTCGTAGCCGTAGATGGCGATGGCCCCTGCGATGCCGAGGAAGGACGCGGCGGACAGGTAGTCGCCGGACAGCGCCACGCCGTTCTGCACACCGCTGAAGGCGCTGCCCGCGACGAAGTAGTCGCCCGCGGTGCCCCGGCTGCTGACGCGGTAGACGATGAACAGCGTGATGAGCACGAACGCCGCGAAGACGCTGGTGTTGATGATCACGCTGTCGTCGGGGATGACGGTGTTCTGGGCAAGGTTCATCGGTCGAACTCTCCGGCCTGCTCGCGGATCTCGTCGACGCGCGGATCGATGTGGCGGCGGGCGAACCGGACGTAGAGGGTGGTCAGCCCGACGGTGGTGACGAACTGCCCGATGCCGAGCAGCAGTCCGACGTTGACCTCGCCGTAGACGGTGCGCGCCAGCTCCTCGGGGAAGTACGCCGCGGCGACCACGTAGCTCATGTACCAGATCAGGAAAAACGCCGTCGCGGGGAAAACGAACCATTTAAGTCGACGGCGGAGGCTGCGGAATTCGGCGCTCTGCTGGATAGCGGTGAAATCGGGCCGGTCGGCGGTTGTGCGAACCGCGCTCTTCTCGATTCCGCCGAACGCCGCGCGTTGATTTCCGGGCTCGCGGGGGGAACCGCGCAGCGCGGATTGCGTTGCGTTGCTCATGCATCCTTCCTGGACTTCAGGGTGTGCCTGCCGGGGTCGCCGAGCTGGCCGAGGCGGGCAATTATTACCACTGTTCTACCTCTATCGACACTGTGGGGAGGGCCACCTGCCAACTTCCATTTCACCCGTCTGAGCAGGAGCGGGGCCGACAGGCCGCGACGGGTGGGCAACTCTCGGTTACCGGCGGGTAAGGCCAGGTCAGCGCCCTACGGCTTCAAGATCGAAAGTCGCTGACCAGGCGTTACATCGTCTTCCGGAGAAGAGTTCCGGCCTCCTTTTAGTCCGAACGGGTGAAATTGCGTGAAGCGCTCCCGAACTGATCGGACACTCGGCGTGATCTCGCCTGATTGGCGTAGCACATTGCGAAAAAGCCCCCGGTGCTTTCCTTGCGCAGGGGGCATATAGTGCTTGGGCACTGAGAGGTAGTCGTGCGAACGGGAAGGGTCACGGTTCGATACCAGTGTCCGGAATGTGCCGGCCGGGGAAGCCATCGGTGACGCTGAGTATCGACAAGATCTCGAAGTCGTGGAGTCCTCAGTTGGTTCCCCGGCGTCGTGCCCTCCCCGCATGCCCGCCTTTCACCCCTGACCATCAGCACGACGATTGCGGGACCGCACGCATGCGCCGTTCGCCTACGCCTAGTTCGACACGCCTGCTTGACCAGCGCGGAGACGCACGGGGAGTGCGCTCGTGAGCGGGGACCGGCGGCCCGCCGGCTTCCTGCAGTGGCGCAACTGGTCGCTGCCCACGAAGCTGGCCGCCGTCGTTCTGGTGCCCGTCCTGTTCGCCATCACTCTCGGTGTCGGGCAGATCCAGTGGCAGGTGGAGCAGGCCGACGAGTACGGCCGGGTCGCCCAGGTGCTCGACGCCGAGAAGCAGGTGGAGCCGCTGCTCAGCGGTCTGCAGCAGGAGCGCAACCACGCCGTGGACTCGCTGGTCGGCGACGGCCGGATCGGCGCCTTCACCGACCAGGCCAAGGCCACCGACAAGGCCGCCGAGGACCTGCGCGGCGTCATCACCGACAACGACGTCTACACCGACGTCGTCGGTGAGCGGTTCAACGAGACCCGCCGGGCGCTGGACGCCCTCGGCGCGGTCCGGGCCGGGGTGCAGGCCCACCGGGTCACCGCCGTGCAGGCCATCGGCGCCTACAGCCAGGCCGTGCGCGCCGCGCTGGCGCTGGACCGCGCGCTGACCACCAGCGTCGCCGACCCCCGGATCTCGTCGAGCGCGACCGCCATGACCGACCTGCTCGGTCTGACCGAAGAGGTCCGGCTGCAGCAGTCCCTGGTGCTGTCCGGGCTGGACGAGGGCTCGCTGGACGCCGCCACGCTCGACAACCTGTCCGGGTCGCGCGCCCGGCTGCTGTCCAAGATCAACGACGCCGGTTCCGGTGTGGCCAAGCACTGGCAGCAGCGCCTCCAGCAGCAGCTGCAGGTCCCGGCGATCGTGCAGCGCAACCAGATGCTCGGCGCGATCATCAGCGAGAGCACCGACGACGTGTCCAGCGGCGGCTTCTCCGTCAGCCGCGAGGCCTGGAACAGCTCCAGCGACGGCTCGGCGGCCACCATCGAAGGCGGCCGCGGCGAGCTCGCCGTCGAGATCCGCTCGATCGCCCAGGGCCTCGCCGACGACGCCAGCGACCGCGCGGGGTGGGACTCGGTGCTGCTGCTGGCCTCGCTGATCGCCGCCGCCGGCGTGATCATCATGATCACCCGCCAGCTGCTCGGCTCGCTGCGCGAACTGCGGATCGGCGCGCTCGACGCCGCCGAGTACGACCTGCCCCAAGCCGTCACCGCGGTCCGCGAGGGCAAGGGCGCCGAAGCCGAGGTGCCGCCGCTGCCGGTGACCACCACCGAGGAGGTCGGCCAGGTGGCGCGGGCCTTCGACGAGGTCAACCGGCAGGCGCTGCGCCTGGCCGTCGAGCAGGCCGACCTGCGCCGCGGCTACAGCGACGCGTTCGTCAGCGTCTCCCGCCGCAGCCAGGCCCTGCTGGAGCGCCAGCTGCGCCTGTTCGAGGAGCTGGAGCAGGACGAGGAAGACCCCGACCAGCTGTCCCGGCTGTTCCAGCTGGACAACCTCGCGACCCGGATGCGCCGGAACAACGAGAACCTCATGGTTCTGTCCGGCAGCGACCTGGCCCGCCGCTTCACCCAGCCCACCGACCTCGCCGACGTGCTGCGCTCGGCGGTCTCGGAGATCGAGCAGTACCCGCGGATCGCGGTGCAGCCGACCCCGTCGGTGAAGCTGCGCGGCAACACCGCCAGCGACCTGGTGCGGCTGACCGCCGAGCTGATGGACAACGGCGCGAACTTCTCCGCGCCGGACACCGTCGTCACGGTCTCCAGCTACCAGTCCGGCGACGGCACCGTCGTGCTCGACATCCTCGACAACGGCATCGGCATGGGCGACGAAGACCTGGCCGAGGCCAACGAGCGGCTCGCCCGCGTCGCCGAGGACGACATCTCGACCTCGCGCCGGATGGGCCTGTTCGTGGCCGGGCGCCTGGCCGCCCGGCACGGCATCAGCGTCGAGCTGCACGGCGGTCCCGATGTCGAAGGCGTGCGCGCCACCGTGCTGGTGCCCGCCGAGCACGTGGTCTCGGCCCAGCCGGGGCCGTCGCAGATGCCGCCGTCGGCGCAGCCCGCGCAGGTCAACGGCCACTCGCTGCCCGGTCTGCACAACCCGGGCACGTTCCCCGGTGCCGGATCGCTCGCCGGGGCCGGATCTCCGCTGCCGCAGCGCAGGCCCGACCGGAACCGCCCGGAGGACGGCGGCTGGCAGACCCAGGAACCGTCGTTCGCCCAGGACCCCGGCACCCAGGACTCGGGCGCGCACGACTTCAGCGGTCAGGACTTCGGCGGTCAGGACATCGGGGCCCAGGACTTCGGGAGCCCGGAGTACGACAACGCCAACCAGCCGACGAGCCTGTTCGAGCCGATCTTCCCGCAGGACCAGGGTGAGAACTCCGGCCAGTTCGACGGGACGGGCTTCTTCGAACCGGCCGGCGGCCAGTCGAACGACTTCTTCGCCCCCGCGGGCGGGGAGGACGCGCCGACCAGCAGCTTCTTCGGCTCCTCCCTGGACTACGACCAGCCCGCGGCCGAGGAGGCACCGGAACCCGCGCCCGAGCCGGTGCGCAACGACCTGGCGGGGCAGTGGTTCATGCCCGCCGCCTCCGACTCGGTGTCGGAGACCGGCGAGTTCCACTGGCCCGAGACCAAGGACGGCGACTCCGCGCTGTTCACCTCGGGACCGTCGGCCGACGCCGACGACGAGCCGCAGCTGACCTCCTCGGGCCTGCCGCAGCGCAAGCCGCGGAACAAGCCCGCCGAACCGGTCGGGAGCACCTCGCAGGAGTCCTCGCCGGGACGCAGCGCCGAGGACATCAGCAAGCAGATCGCGCGCGGGGGCGTCCAGTTCGGCAGCACCGACCCGGACTCGGCCTTCAAGGCGTGGCCGCCGGACCCGTCCGAGCCGGCGCCCGAGCTGCCCGAGGCCAAGCCCTGGATCCCGCAGACCGCGGAGGCCCAGGCCTGGGACTTCGCCGCGGACAAGGCCCGCGAGGCCGCCGAAGCCGCGGCGAACCCGCAGGAGACGTCGTTCACCAGCGCCGGTCTTCCCCGGCGCAAGCCCAAGGCGAACCTCGTCCCGGGCAGCGTGTCCGACCAGTCGCAGCAGCCCCGGCAGCCGCGACGGCTCCAACGCGATCCGAACGCCTTGCGCAGCAGGTTGTCCGACTTCCAAGGCGGTGTCAGCCGAGGCCGTCACCGGATGAGCGACGAGGGCTGAGTGGTGGACACTCTGGAGAAGACACGTGATCATCTCGGCAACGAACAGGAGGTTGCATGAGCGCACAGACTATTTCCCGCAGGTTCGGCTGGCTGATCACGGACTTCACCGAACGCGTGCAGGGAGTGGCGCACGCGATCGTGGTCTCGGCTGACGGCATCGTGCTCACCGCGTCGGCGACGCTGCCGCGGGATCGTGCCGACCAGCTCGCCGCCGTGGCCTCTGGTCTGCTGAGCCTCACGCAGGGATCGGCGAAGTGCTTCGAGGCCGGTCGCGTCGTGCAGACGATCGTGGAGATGGACCGGGGCACGCTGCTGCAGATGGGCATCAGCGACGGTTCGTGCCTGACCGTGCTCGCCGCTCCCCAGTGCGACATGGGCCTGATCGCCTACGAGATGACGATGCTCGTCGAGCGCGTCGGTCAGATGCTCACCCCGGAGATCCGCAGCCAGCTGCAGAACAGCAACAACGCTGCGTCGGGCCAACTGGTGTGAGGACGCGATGAGCAGACGCTCGGACAACCCGCGCCGGGACCGAAGACGACAGAACTCGGGTGACGACACCTTCGCCGACGTCGTCAACGCGTTCGCGTTCGGCGCCAAGCCGCCCAAGCGCGACAAGCGCCGCGAGCGCTCGGCATCGGGCTCCTCGCGCGAGGACGATCCGGACCAGCGCGCCCGCACGGTGTCGCAGGATCCCGCGGACGCCGTGCCGGAAACCCCTGTGGCCTCCAGCATCCGGTCCTACACCTGGACCGGCGGCCGGACGAAGTCGAACTACGAACTGGCCATCGAAACCTTGGTTTCGGTCGGCGAGAATTACCGACCCGGCGCACCGGTCCGGCTGGAGCACCAGTCGATCGCCGAGCTGTGCCAGCAACCGCGATCGGTGGCCGAGGTGGGAGCATTGCTGTCGGTGCCGATCGGGGTCGCCCGCGTACTGCTGGCCGACATGGCCGAACTCGGATTGATTACCGTGCACACCACGGTGAGCGAAAGCGGTAGCGCACCACACATGCTGTTGATGGAAAGGGTTTTGAGTGGACTCCGTCGGCTATAGCGCGCCCCAGCTCGGCTCCATGCCGGAGGCTGCCAACCGGGGTGGCACCAGCTCGACGTCGGCGAAGATCGTCGTCGCGGGTGGGTTCGGTGTGGGCAAAACGACGTTCGTCGGTTCGGTCTCGGAAATCGTTCCGCTGACCACCGAAGCGGTCATGACGGAGGCTTCCCAGGGCGTCGACAACCTCGACGCCACTCCGAACAAGACCACCACCACCGTGGCCATGGACTTCGGCCGCATCTCGCTGGCCTCGGACCTGATCCTCTACCTGTTCGGAACCCCCGGGCAGCAGCGGTTCTGGTTCATGTGGGACGACCTGGTGCGCGGTGCCATCGGCGCCGTCGTGCTGGTCGACACACGCCGGTTGGCGGACTCGTTCTCGGCGATCGACTTCTTCGAGGACCGGGGCCTGCCGTACCTGGTGGGCGTGAACATGTTCGACGGCGAGATGCTGCACTCGCTCGAACAGGTGCGGGAAGCGATGGCGATCGGGCCTGACGTGCCGATCGGTCCGGTGGACGCCCGGGATCGGGAATCCACCAAGCGCACCCTGATCGCGCTCGTCGAGCACGCGATGCGGCACTGGACGCAGCGCCAGGCCATGTGATCAGCGCCAGGCCATGTGATCAGCGCCAGGCCATGTGATCGGGCGGCGCCTTTGGGGTTCTGGGGGAAGTTTTCATGAAAACTTCCCCTCCCGCCGTCAAAGGCGCCCTTCGAATCCGGCTTCCGGAGCTCGGGGTTCCCGGAATTCGCGGATTCCCCCGCGATTCGCCGGGGTCCGCCGGGGTTCAGGGCTTGCGGGCGACGCCGCCGAGCAAGTTGTACTCGCCGTCCGAGGGCTCGGTCAGGCGCGGGCCGTCCGGCCACCAGTCGAAGAGGTGGACCAGACCCGGCTCGATCATCTCCAGGCCGTCGAACAGCGCCTGGATCTCGTCGCGGCTGCGGTAGAAGCAGCTGCCCATCATCGAGTTGAACTTGACCTCGGACTCCTCGGCGAGCTTCGCGCGGGAGCTGCCGTCGGCCGGGTTGTGCAGGTGCGAGATCGCCAGGTACGAGCCGGAGGCCAGCGCGTCGAGGTAGGTGCGCATGATGGCCGCGGGGTTCTCGTCGTTGGTGACGTGGTGCAGCGTGTTGCTGTGGATCAACCCGACCGGCCGGTCCAGGTCCAGGTACTTGCGGACCGACTCGTGGCCCAGCACCGCCTCGGGATCGCGCAGGTCCGCGACCGCGAAGTGCGTGTACTCGTTCTCCTCCAGCAGCGCGCGCCCGTGCGCGGCGACCGACGGGTCGTTGTCGACGTAGATGACCGTCGCCTCGTGGTTGAGCCGCTGCGCCGCCTGGTGGGTGTTCTCCGCCGTCGGCAGGCCCGATCCCAGGTCGAGGAACTGGTCGATGCCGGCGTTGCCCGCCATGAAGCGCACGACGCGGATCAGCCAGTTCCGGCACTGCCTGCCGACCTGGATGGCCTCGGGTGCCAGCTGCTGGATCTGCCGCAGCACCTCGCGGTCGACGTCGAAGTTGTCCTTGCCGCCGACGAACGCGTCGTAGACCCGCGCGATGCTGGGCTTGGTCGTGTCGATCTGCGGGGGAGGTGCGTCAGCCATGAGAGGGGTCCGCTCGGTTGCTTCGTGGGGAACGATCTCGTACCAACAGTATGCCGGTGGCTGCGGCGGGTAAACAGCCATACCGGTGTTGTCGGTGGTGAGCTGAGCGACTGAGCCGGTCCGGTGTTGTCCCCGAGTCCTCTGGGGACGGACCTCGAACACCGCAAAATCGTTGCCCGGCAAGCTACCGGGTCCCGCCGCGCCCGCGCGTGCGGGGGCAGTGGCAGACTGGCGCGCGATGAGCGACGCGGTACTGATCCTGGGTGGCCGGAGCGAGATCGGCCTGGAGGTCGCGAAGCGCCTGGTGCGCCGCGGCAACGGCAAGGTGGTCCTCGCGGCCCGGCGCGCGCAGGACCTCGACGGTGAGGAAGCCGTGCTGCGCGAGGCGGGCGCGACCGAGGTCGTGCGGGTCGAGTTCGACGCCGCCGAGCTGGGCACCCACGAGGCCCTGCTGCGCGACATCGCGCAGAAGCACGGGCCGATCGGCACCGCGGTGATCTCCTTCGGGATCCTCGGCGACCAGCAGCGCGCCGAGGACGACGCCGCGCACGCGGTCGACGTGGTGCACGTCGACTACGTCGCGCACGTCAACGTCCTCACCCACCTGGCGAACCTGCTGCGCAGGCAGGGCCACGGCAAGATCGTGGTGTTCTCGTCGGTCGCGGGCGTGCGGGTCCGCCGCGCCAACTACGTCTACGGCTCGGCCAAGGCGGGCCTCGACGGTTTCGCGAACGGTCTCTCCGACGCGCTGGTCGGCAGCGGCGTGGACCTGCTGATCGTCCGCCCGGGCTTCGTCATCGGCCGCATGACCACCGGCATGGACCCGGCCCCGTGGTCGTCGACCCCGGAGCAGGTCGCCGACGCCACCGACAAGGCCCTCCACAAGGGGCGCCGAGTCGTCTGGGTCCCCGGCATCCTCCGCTGGGTCTTCGCAGCCATGCACTACGTCCCCCAACCGATCTGGCGCCGCATGCCCCGGTGATCGCCGGAGCTACGCGGCGCTCCCGCTGTTCGGTGGCTCCTGGAGCGGGACGGTTTTAGTGAGAATCGCCCGGGATCTCGACACCGAGGTCCCGGGCGATTCTCACTAAAACCGTCCCCTGCCCTCGACCCCGCCATCGGTGGCCTGCGACTACGTCGTCGGTGGCCTGCGGCGGGGTTCTGGGGGCTTGAAGTGGCCTCCGTCGGGGCCGGTGGGTTTGTCGTGGCCCGCGCCGAGGTACTGGCAGAACCAGCGGCCCGCCATGTCGGCGACCTTGTCCAGCGCGCCGGGTTCCTCGAAGAGGTGGCCTGCGTGCGGCACGATCTCGATCTTGACGTCGGTCAGCGGCAGCGAGGTGAGCAGTTCGGCGGCCTGACGGTTGAGGTTGAGGACCTCGCGGTCGTCGCCGCCCACGATCAGCAGCGTCGGCGCCTGCACCTCGGCGAGCCCGTCGCCGCCGAGATCGGGACGACCACCCCGCGACACCACCGCCGCGACCCGCTCGGGCCTGCGCGCGGCGGCCTTCAACGCCGCTGCCGCCCCCGTGCTGGCGCCGAACAGGCCCACGGGCATGCCGCGGGTGGCGCGCCAGGAGTCGAGCGCGTCGATGGCGGGGGTGAGCCGCTCGGTGAGCAGCTCGATGTCGAAGCGGAACTCGTGCGTGCGCTGGTCGGTGGCGGCCTCGTCGGAGGTGAGCATGTCCAGCAGCAGGGTGCCGAAGCCGGCGTTCTGCAGCTGCTCGGCGACGGCCCGGTTCCGCGGGCTGCGCCGTGAGCTGCCGGAACCGTGCGCGAACAGAACCACCGCCCGGGCGGGCGGTGGCATCACGAGGTCCCCTTCGAGCATTCCGGCAGGGGTCTTGACCGTCATCGGTTCGGTCGTCAGTTGAACCATCGGGAGCCTCCCTCGGATTCCGGGCGCAACGAGTACCCCGACGGGCCCGTCGCGACACGCCTCAGGTCAACCCCACTGTCACCTGAACGGGGCGGCTCCGCAGGAGGATCTAGGAGCGCACGGCGTTGCCCAAGGTCATGATCAGCCGGTTGTCCCAGGCGAACATGGAGGCCACGGCCACCAGGTCGTGCACGTCGTCGGCCCCGAGCCCGGCCGAGTGCAGCCGCCGCACGTCGGCGGGCCGCAGCGAGGACGGCGTGTGGGCCAGGGCCCCGGCGACGTCGACGACGGCCCGCAGCCGCTCGTCGGCGATCGCGGCCGGCCCGGCCTCGGCCAGCACCACGGCGGTCAGCGGGTCGCCGGAGAGCTCCACCTGCCGCTTGCCGTGCACGGAGGTGCAGTAGCCGCAGCCGTTGATCAGCGAGGTCGCCAGCGCCGCCAGCTCCCGATCGGCCCGGTCCAGCGCTCCGCGGCCGGTCATGATCGCCTCGCGCAGCAGCGTCTGCGCCGACAGCACGCCGGGGTCGAGCTTGAGGGTCTCCACGAACTCGCCCCCGGGCACGACCCGCGACACCCACCGCATCGACGGGAACGCCTGGTCGGGCGTCGACAGCGCGAACCCGTCGGCGGCCGCCCCGGCCTCGATGGTGATGCCCCGCTGCGAGGCGGGACCGTCGCCCGCGCCCGCGACGAGCTCCAGCCCGCTCTCCAGCCGCACCCGGAAGCTCGCGTAGGCGGCGACCTGGGTGGCGGTGACGACCTGCGCGGGGCTGAAGTGCTGCAGCAGCTCGGCGACCTCATCGGCACCGGCGTCGGCGGGGTCGAGGGCGACCTGCTCGCAGTGCGCCAGCAGCGCCTGCGTGGCCTCCGGCAGCTCACCCCAGCGCTCGACGTCGCGCACGACCTCGGCGTCGTCGAGCCCGGCGGCCACGGCGTCGGCGTAGGAGGGGGATTCGTTGACCAGTGCGACGCGCAGCGCGATCCGAGCCCGATCGGCCTGGTCCAGCTGGGACTGGTCTTCGGGCCGGAGCACTGCGGCATCGGCGTTCTCGGCGGCTTCCCGGACGTCCGGTCGAAGCACGGTGAGCGTTTCGGCTGCGCGATCGCTGACGGTCGTCATGCGCAGACCTTAGCGCTGCAAGATCTTTCAGCTGTGCGGGAGGTTGAGCTGCCAGGACACCCCGTAGCGGTCCTCGACCCAGCTGAACTTGCGGGAGAACCCGTAGTCGTCCGGCGGCATCATCACCGCCCCGTCCGAGGAAAGCGCCTGGTGGAGACGGTCCTGCTGCGCCTCGTCCACGCAGTCGACGTACAGCGACACCGACGGCGTGAAGTCGAAGGCGTGCGACACGGGCGAATCGATGCACATGTGCTGCCGCCCGCACAAGGTGAACGTGGCGTGCTGCACGGAACCTTCGGCGCCCTGCTCACCGGGTCCGTAGCGGTGGATCGCGATCACTTCGGAGTCGTCGAACAGGCTGACGTAGAAGTTCATCGCCTCCTCGGCCTTGCCGTTCTGGAACATCAGGAACGTCGAGATCCGCGTGTCCATGTCGCCTCCCTGGTGCGCGGGTGGAACGCGGGCGAGTATTGCCGCTGCCACCGACATCCGCCCGAGGAGGAACTTTCGTGACCATCCCGATGGTGATCGACACCGACACGGCTCAGGACGACTGCATCGCCCTGCTCGTCGGACTCCTCGACCTCCGGGCCGACTTGCGCGCGATCACGATGGTCGCCGGCAACGTCGGTTTCGACCAGCAGATCCGCAACGCCTTCCTGACGTTGAACGTCGCAGGTCGCCTGGGTTCCGTCCCGGTGCACCTCGGCTGCCGGCGCCCCCTGGTCCGCCCGTGGGAGAGCGCCGAGAACGTCCACGGCGACGGAGTCGGCGGCCTGACCATGGACATGACCGGCTGCAACCCCGACCCGGAACACGCGGTGGACGCGTTGATCCGCCTGGCGGCGGAGTCGCCGGGGGAACTCACGATCGTCTGCATCGGCCCGCTGACCAACATCGCCACAGCAACGGTGAAGGACCCGACGTTCGTCGACAACGTCAAAGCCCTCTACGTGATGGGCGGCAGCAACAACGCCCGCGGAAACATCACAGCCGCAGCCGAGTTCAACTTCTACGTCGACCCAGAGGCCGCCAAGGCGGTCTTCGCAGCAGGGTTCAACATCACGGTCATCCCGTGGGCTCCACTCACGTTGGAGCACGCAGTCTTCGACCCGAACCAACTCGACGAGATCGCGGCCCTGGACACCCCGCTCTCCCGCTTCTTCACCCGCGTCTGCGCCACAACCCTCGACTTCGACCGAAGCGTCGGCATCAACGGCACCACCCACCCCGACTCCCTAACAGCAGCGGTGCTGCTTCACCCGGAGCTGATCACCCGCGTCGGCCAGTACCACGTGGACATCGAGACCCAAGGAGAGCTCACGCGTGGGTACGCCGCGATGTCTTGGGGTGTCCACAACTTGCAGCCGAATGCGACAGTTGTCGATACCGTCAACTCCGCTGGCTTCTACGACTACATCCGGCAACTGCTTGCGAGGAAGACCGCGCCTGTGATTCAGGCGCACTAGGTCGGAATGGCCCGGTCACCGTACGCACTCAGCGGCTGTGTCCAAGGAAGATCGATCCCTGAGCTGGGTGAAAGTGATCTGGATCGGACACACGGGCACCGATTTTGCAGCTGACAGTCGGAGTCGCGAGCTAACATCGAACGCATGTTCATGCAGCTAGCGGAGGGTGGTTTCGACACGCGCCACCGCGTCGTCGAGGAGCTCGTGCTCCCAGATGCGGACGACGTGCCATCCTGCGCTGCGCAGGGCTTCGCCGACGATTCGATCGCGCTCCATGTTGCGCCGAAGCTTCGGCGTCCAGTACCACTCGTTCGTCGTCGGCTGACGGCCGTGCTCAGGGCACACGTGCCAGAAGCATCCGTCGACGAACACTGCGACCTTGCGTGCCGTGAACACGATGTCCGGCTTGACGCGCACGCCGCCGTCGAGCCGGAGAAGAAGATCTTTTCGGTAGCGGTAGCCAAGCTTGTGCAGCGCCTTCCGGAGCCTGACCTCGGGCTTCGTGTCAGCTCGGCGGTTGGCGCGCATGTTCCGGGAACGACCGGCGTTCAGCGGAGCGGGATAGATGCCCGCAGCGTGGGCTCGCTCACGGGCGTCGCTGAGGTCTCGTTCAGACACGATCACACCAACTGTCAGGCGGTGAAGGCTAGCTCGCGCGTACAAGGCAAGATAACGCCCGCCAGGAGCAAGCCTGACGCACCGTGCCTAGCTGCGAGGAGGGGAACTGATGTCGGACTACGGCGTCGTTGAGATTTGCGCAGGTGCGGGCGGTCAGGCTCTCGGTCTGGAGAAGGCCGGCTTCGAGCACGAGCTCGCGATCGAGCTCGACAGCAACGCGTGCGACACGCTCCGCCTGAACCGGGAGAAGTGGGACGTCAAGCAAGGTGACGTCGCAGATCGGGACCTCTGGAACCCGAGCGACTATAGCGGCGTCTCGCTGTTGGCCGGGGGAGTTCCCTGCCCTCCGTTCACGATCGCGGGCAAGCAGCTCGGAGCCGAGGATGAGCGGGATTTGTTCGCGTGGGCGATCGAACTCGTTGACGAGGTTAAGCCGAGGGCGTTGCTGTTGGAGAACGTCCGCGGCCTGAGCATGCCGAGGTTCGCTGGGTACCGGCAGCACGTGCTGGACAGGCTGACGGAGCTTGGCTATGTGGCCGAATGGCAGCTGCTCAACGCCTCGGACTTCGGCGTGCCCCAGTTGAGGCCCCGTTTTGTCTTGGTCGCGCTGCGCCCCGAGGATGCTGCGTACTTCGCATGGCCCGAGACGGATGAGGAACCCAGCACTGTCGGCGAGGTCCTGAAGGACCTCATGGCAGCCAACGGCTGGGAAGGCGCTGACGAGTGGGCCAAGGCCGCGAACAAGATCGCTCCGACGATCGTGGGTGGATCAAAGAAGCACGGTGGCGCTGACCTCGGCCCGACCAGGGCAAAGCGTGCTTGGGCTGAGATGGGCGTTGACGCATTGGGGATCGCCAACGACGCACCTGGCCCTGGCGACAAGTTCGGGGTCGGGCCGAAGCTCACGACCGAGATGGTCGAGCGGATTCAGGGCTGGCTCCCGGACAAGGGCTTCAGCTGGAAGTTCGCTGGACGGAAAACGGCCACCTACAGGCAGATCGGCAACGCCTTCCCGCCGCCGGTCGCGGCCGCCGTCGGCTCAGCGATCATGCGCGCGTTCCAGCACGAAGGCGAGCCGAATGAGCGTCAACCTGTCGAACATGACCCCATCTACAAGGCCCTGCGCAGTAGTGGTGAGTTCATGACGCAGGCTCAGATCGCGCGAGCCAGTGGACGAGACTTCGATGCTCCAGAACTGGAGCGTCGTATCAGCGTGCTTAGTCGCGACTTCGATGTGGAGGTCCGCAACGGCAAGTCGTCCACCGCATACAAACTCGGAGAGTTCCGTGCGTTCACTGGTCAAGAAGGCCACGCACGCCATGAGCTTTTCCTAAAGCACCGCGCGAAGATCAGCTAGTGCACGGCCGCCTCTCTGAGGGGTCGACAAGGAGTGCACTTAGCAGAGACGCACACCGGCATGGTGGGCTGCCGGAGAGGTCAGATGCCGAAAAATGGTGACGGCAGGTTCCTGCTTCTGTCATGATCATTGGGTGACTGAGGAACAACCAGGACTTTGGCCTGACGTGGCTGCCCCAGAGGTTCCGATGGGCAATGACTCGCGTGGGATTGCACTTCGGTCGAAGCGAAACAGGTTTAGGGTCCATCCCGCGCCAGAGAAGCCGATGTCGACTGTGCGACCGTCCCGGTTCGGGATAAGTACAAACGGTGGAGAGGTTCCTCCCGACCTTAGACCGATTGTAGA
Organism: Saccharopolyspora ipomoeae; assembly: GCF_029952525.1. GTDB lineage: Bacteria > Actinomycetota > Actinomycetes > Mycobacteriales > Pseudonocardiaceae > Saccharopolyspora > Saccharopolyspora ipomoeae. Next base: position 46,251 of record NZ_JASAOF010000019.1, on the reverse strand, counting down.
GTGGTTTGACCAACAGCAAGACGCACGCGAGCGGTTCCGCTGGACGCTTCGTGACTCGCTTGATGAGCTACTGGATGGTCAGCGTACTGGGCGGTGGTGTTACCAGCACCTTTCCAAGGCGGAAAAGACGCATCTTGGTACGGCTATCGAGGTTAACCTTACAAAAGAGTTCGAGTTCGATTCTGGCGTTGACCTCGATTGGAGAATTTCCGGACAGGATCTTGACTGCAAATTTTCGCGAGAATTTGGCGCCTGGGAAATCCCGATGGAGATGTACCTTTGCTCTGCTCACAGGGATCGGTCGGGTGGTGCCGATCATCCGGCAATGCTGGTGTGGTTGAACGAAGAGTCGCGTCAATGGGCTGCTGGTCTGCTTCGGGTAACGGATGGGCGGCTGAGGTGGAAGCGCCACGATGGAACCGGGGACCCAGAACGCGCCTATAATAGAGATAACAAGCGAAAAATTAACTCAGACCATTTTGGCGATATTTTTTGGCTATGGGGAGGAATTCATTTCGATCTACCGGAGAACGTTCTGCTGAAGATGGATGCGCGACGCCGGGCGAGGATCTTAACCTCTTCCTCGGGGCAGGAACGAGTGAACCAGCTATTCCGGGAGGTGACCGGAAAAATTGTTGGTCGCCATACGGTTCTTACGGTTGCTCAGCAGGACGACTCCCCGAAGAGGGCTCGTGATGCCCGAATCGCCTTGCGCTCCGAGGGGATAGTTGTTCTGGGGCATCTTCCAGCGCATGTGAATATAGCAAGAATACTGGGATTGCCGGTTCCTGCCAAGGGGGAATGGGTATCAGAGAGGCTGGCGGCTGTTGCCGCCGATGACGACCGGACAAAGGTCAAAATCGATGGGTCTTGGTGGGCGATTGCCCGTCCTGGAGAAGCGATTGCAGCGGGGCCGCAAATCCCGAAGGATAAGCTACCTGATCAGGATAGGGATTAGTGTTAGCGGTCAAGTTGGCGCCTCTGTGGTGTTTATGGACCACAGGCCGATGATCGGATTCGTCATAATGCGTGATAGATCCTTAGGGCTATGGCAGGCATGTAAGGAGAGCTCCCCCGTCTGAACTCGCGCTCTTCGACGCGTAGCCGTCGCAGGTGGGAGCCCCTGGCCGAGATCGTGGACTACCGGTCGAGCGAACCCGACTTCGTCATCGCGACGAATTCCGACCAGGCTGAGTCTTTGAAGGCCAGGACTGGACTCGTCACGCCCAGCTTGGAATCCCGCACCCCGCGGAGGCCTGGGGCTTCGCCGACCTCGATGCACTGTTGGGGGTTGCCGCTGCTGTAGGTGGACTTGCGCCAGTTGGTGAACGCGTTGGCGTTCATGCTGACCCTCCTGGGGGACGATCGGTCACACGTGGTTGTCCGCTTCGCGGAGCAGGTACTCGCGAGAGGCCACCGGATCGAGTGCTGCTCCGGTGAGCCGTGCCCACAGGTGACTGTACGTCTCGACGTCGTCCTGTTCGTCGAGGTATCGACCGTCGTGAAAGTCCTCCAGGTAGACGAACTCCAGCGGGCCTGCCTTGCCTGGTGACTGGATGCGGAAGGTCGTGAAGGGATAGGTGCAGGCCGGCGTGTAGGTGCGGGCCTTGAACGGGAGGACTTGCAGCTGCACGTTCGCCAGCTCGGCGACGGTGGCGAGCTGCAGCAGCTGTTCGCGCATGACCTTCTCGTCGCCGACCTGCCGGAGCACGCAGGATTCCGACAGCACGAAGCCGATTTCGGGGGCCGACGACCGCTCGATCACCTTCTGGCGTTCGAGGCGAGCGGTGATGGCGCTGTCGATTGCCTGATCGAAGACGCGTGGGCCTCCTTCGGAGAACATCGCCCGCATGTAGCCCTCGGTCTGGAGCAGGCCGGGGATGAGTTCGGCTTGGTAGTGCCTGATGGTGCTGGCGTCTTCCTCGAGGTCGACGGCCATCCGGAAGTGTTTGGCGTACACCGAGCGGTAGCCCGACCAACGGCCGCGTTGGTTGCAGTGCCGGGCTGTTTCCAGAGCCCAGGCTTTCTCTTCTTCGGTGGCCTCGTAGCGGTCGAGAAGTACCTGGATGTCGAGGGTGCGGACGCTGCTCTGGCCGCGTTCGAGACGGCTCAGCTTCGTCTCCTTGTTGCCCAGTACCTCGACGGCTTCGGCGAGCGTCAGTCCGCGTTTCTCGCGGAGCCTCTTCAGCTCTTTCCCGAGCTGCAGCTGAAGCACGGTGGGTGTGGGCATGTCGATCAGCCTTCCAGGTTGCCGTTCATGCACTGCCATGAGGAGCGACATGTCATTGAAACAACGCTCCGTGACATGTCGTGTAGCCCTCCGGATGAAATATTGCTATGACATGTCACAGTAGGATCCTGTGCTGATACAACTCCCCCGTGACATGTCATCGAGAGTCTGGGGGCGACATGGGTTCGAGGTGCCGCGGCGAAGAACCGTGGATGTGGCCGCACTTGGCTGCGCTGGAAGCCAGCGTCTTGGCCGGATTTCGCTTTCGGTACCTGCCAGCGCTGGATGAGCTGGCCGCCGTGCAGGGGTTTCGAGTGGGGAGCGGAGCACTGGATGTGTTCGTCGCGGAGTCCGCAGACAGCGCGTCCGCAGCTCGGTTTCGCATAGAGGACATCGAAAACTCTCATGCGCCACCCGCCCTCTGGTATCGGCGCGGGGCGGTTGCGGATGTGGTCACTGAGCTGCTGGAACTTCCGGCCCACGGGTCTCCGGGTGCTCCTGTGCTCGCTGGTGAGCGCCCGAGCGATCTGTGGGTGCCGTGTGATTAGCCCCGGGCATTACTGGTTGCCGGTCGTCGACGGCGATCGGGGAGTCCGGCACGCCTTCCGCGGTCGGCGGTGGGAAGGGCAGTCAGCCGAGAACGCCGTGTGCGGTCGCGGTGTCGCGATGGCTCAGCCCTCGGAGCTGGACTGGGTGACCTTCCAGTCCTGCGGCGAGTGCCGTCGCGTGCTGCTCACCGAAGCCGGAATTTCTCCGGAATCCGTTGCGGCTGCGTCGCGCACTGCCGAGCAGGATCAAAGTTGAGAGGAACGAAGATGCAGGTGCAGGACCCGAACAGCACTTGGCTGCGGATCCGCGAGTGCGTCAGGGAGTGGCGAGCCGCCCTCGACTACGTCGAGATGGTGCCGGGGCCCGTTGAACCTCATCTCACGCGCGCTGACGAGATGGAAGTGGAGGTCGTGGAGTTGCTCGAAGGGTTGATCACTTGGCTGGACAAGGGTGGTCGTCCACCGTGCGAGCTCACCGACGACCGAGCGTGGCCTGTGCGTGGCCTGAACTGAGGAGTGTTGATGGCGAAGCAGAATCGGGACGACGAGAAAGCTGTTGTCGTCGGTCCGCCTGTCCCAGTGCGCGTCCCTGTCGAGCCGATTGCGACTGAGCTCGGGTGGAAAGTCGACCAGGACGACGATGACGACTGAGCTCCAGCCCTGACCTGCCCGTGCATCGGTGTTCCTCGGCCTTTAGGCCTCGGCAGGCGCGGGATCCCAGACGACGTGCACGGCACCGGAAGCCACCCGAACCTGCTCGATACGGTCGCTGGTGGTGCTGGCCCAGCGTTGGGATTCTCCGAAAGTGCGCACCAGCGCTTCGAGTGAGGTGAAGGCGGGTAGCACGAGCTCATCATCTTCGGAGCGGTACAGCTGAAGGCTGACTTCGCCACTCGGTGAAACGGGCTCGGAGGACGGAAGGTAGACCGTCGTCGGCGGAACGTCCTCTTCTTGCGCGTCACTTTCCAGGCCGAATACCGCGGGGGTCGCGTCGATGTCGGAGTTGAACGGATCGCGGCCGAAGTACGTCATAGGTTGAGCACGCTCCGGGTGGTCTGCTTCGCGCCGGAATCGTCGATGACCTGCGCGCCGTTGGCCACCGAGTGGCGAATCCCGTTGTAGACCAAGTCCCACAACGCCGGGTTTTCCTGCAGGTTGTCGACGCGGATGAGGAGTTCCTTGCCGTCTTGCCCCAGGGCGAGGTCGTTGGCCGTCAACCCGCTGGTGATCCGCACGCTCTCCAGCTCGTAGGTCCTGATCCACCGGCGCTTGTGATACAGCCAGTGCGCCCCGGCGGCGATGGGGCGGTCGTTGTTCATAGTCAAGACAACGATGGTCGGCACTACGATCAGGACAAGCCACAGCCACCAGACGTTGATCCAGGCGAACCCCCAGTCTTTGACCGTGAGTACGACGACGCCGAATGCGAAGTACCACCCGGCTGTGGACAACAGCCGAGTTGGGGATGCCCGCCACCATTCGAGTGCGGGTCCCCATCCGTTCGGCGGGGTGGGGATGGCTCGTCGGCCCCATCGGGAGTTGATGAGCTTAGGGGAGGGCTTGATTCCTCCCCAGACGTCGAGTTCGGGGGCCCGCGGTGGGCGTGGCTCACCTGCGGTGTCCGGTTTTGGCGGAAGCATGGTGTCCACTCCAGTTACCTCGACATCGGTGGTGTGCGGTACTGGCCGTTGTCGGTTGTGTAAGAGGGATTTTCGCCTGACGCGATCCCGTCGTACGCATAGCCGAGGCCGGTGGATACGAGCGTACCGACGACACTTCCGCCCACCGTGACCGCGATTGGCCCGCCACCGAAGACGGCGATCGCGCCGCCCGCGATGACTCCGGCGACCGTGCTTCCAGCGTTTGTGCCGATCGATTTTCCGGGATCTTTGACTTCGCGATGTCTTCGGCCACGGAGAAGGTAGTGAGCGCCAGCCCGGGATAACCCGCTCGGAAGCCATCCGCGCCGAGGGGAAGCTCGGACGTCAAAGCCCGTTTGAGTGAGGGCGGAAGTTTCTCAGCCATTGCAGCCGCTGTGCTTGCATCGCGCGAACCGATGGCTGGGTGTTCCGCGTCGGTGCGGTACTTGGCCACGACACCGAGCAGCCGTGTGCGTGCTTCTGCTGTCAGATACGGGTCCTTGAGGAGCTTCTCGGCGACATCGGCAGTAGCGCCGTTCTTGGCCGCCAGCGCGCGCCACTCCTTATTGGCCTTGAGATGACCACCCGTGTACGTGGTGATCATGGTCGGGACCGTCACCCAAGACTTCGCCAAGTAGCCGTCGACGAACTTCTCCAGCTCTTCCTCGGCCCGACGCTGGATGTCACGAGCGGTGAGAACTTTCTGCTCGGCCCTTCGATAGGCATCGATCTTGGCTTGTCGCTCGGCGACCTCGGCCGCATGGCCTGGTTGGTCCTGGACGCGGCTGTGTCCCGGTCCGCCTTTGCCTGGGTCTGCGGAACTTGGCGGGTCCTGGATAACTGATTCGATGACGGCGAGCCCGGCGCTCTCTGCGATATCCCGGGCCTCAGTCATCTGCGCGAGTGCTTTGTCAATGGCGTCGGCGAATCCGTCCAGTGCCCGTACGTAGCTCGCTGTCATCTCGGTGATGTCATCAGCTCGTTGTCTGAGTTCCGCGAGTCGTTCGCGGGCGAGATCGCCGGCCTCGCCAAGCCATTCCTGCTCGGAGTCGCTGCGAACCTGTTGTGCGCGGTCCCCGGAGTGCGCCAGAGGCTCGGCGGCGCCGCGCAGCCATTCGGCTGTCCTTCGGGCCTCTGCCGGAACCGCCACGATCAAGGTGTCGAGCACGCTCAATTCCCTCCGGCAGCTTGTTCGTCCGTGTGGTGATATGTCGCGCTCGCCTGGTTCACGGCTTCGGCTGCTGCTGCGAGGCCCTCGTTGACCGCGGCGATGCCTTCGAAGAGCTGGGCAAGGCCAGCGGATGTCATGGCCGTGCATCGTCCCGTGTTCGGCGGCTCCGGGGACCCCTGGGCAGCCGCGGTGAGACCGTCACCGGCTTGCTGCAAGCTCGAGGACCAGCTGCGCAGCGTCTCCGGCTGTGCGCGCATGCCGTCCATGCACCCCTCCCAAGTCCCGTACCGCACGCGTTATCGGCGACGGTATCGAATCGGTGAAAGATCGCCTCAGTGTTTCTACTTATCGAGGTATCCGTCACCCGGACAGCGCAAGTGGTGGAGCGGAGAAACTACGCGAATCGCCATGGCGTGCTCGGTAGGGCGGGTGCGATGTTGAGTAGAAATCCGCATCCAGAAGTTCTGTTCGGTGGATACGGTCTCGCGAATGATGTCGTCCGAGGGCAACCGGGCATGCTGGTTCAGAGTGCTGCGAATAGCGGTGATCTCTATCGGTGGTCTCGCGATGATGTTCGGGGCCGTGCTCTGGTACCTCTATGTGAGGGCGTCACTGATCGGTTTCGATCCGAGCGATTCCGGTCCAGGTGTCACCAACAAGCAGCTCATCGAGATGATGTTCGTGGTGTGGCTGATTCCGTGGTTCGGTGGATTGGTCTTCGTGCTCCTGGGATCCGCTGATTGGCTGCGTCATGTGCCGTGGGTGGTGCTCACGATGACCGGTGTCATGCTCGTCGTTTCCCTGGCGACGTACTTGATCGGAGCTGGGGTTCTCTGAACCGGCTGCGGACGCACCTCCCTTGGGGACGGGCGCAGTTTTCATGAAAACTTCGTCTTCCCTGCGTACGGAGGTACTACCGTGGGTGGATGGGGACTGTCAGGCAGGTTCAGGTGACTTTTGATTGTGCTGAGCCGGAGCGGGTGGCTCGGTTCTGGTGCGAGGTGCTGGGGTACGTCGTGCCGGCTCCGCCGCCGGGGTTCGACTCCTGGGAGGCGTTCGACCGGTCGTTGCCTCCGGACATGCAGGGGAAGGCGTTCGCCTGCGTCGATCCGAACGGGGTGGGGCCGCGGTTGTTCTTCCAGAAGGTGCCTGAGGGCAAGGTCGTGAAGAACCGGGTGCACCTCGACGTGCGGGTCGGGACGGGGCTCGTGGGGGAGGAGCGGCTCGCCGCGCTGGAGGCCGAGTGCTCGCGGCTGGAAGCGCTCGGAGCGACCAGGGGAGAGCTCCTCGTCGCCGACGGGTTCAACGAGTCCTGCCAGGTCATGCACGACGTCGAGGGCAACGAGTTCTGCCTGGATTGACCAGGGTCGAAGGACTACGGTTCGTTGATGGGTTGGTTGAGCGAGGTCCGCGACTCCTACGACAGCATCGCGGTCGGCTACGCCGACGAGACCCGCGACCTGCTCGACAGGCTGCTCCACGTGCGGGCCGGGGTCGTGCTGTTCGCCGATCTGGTGCGGTCGGTCGGCGGCGGGCCCGTCCTCGACGCGGGGTGCGGGCCGGGGCACACCACCGCTCTGCTGCGGGAACTGGGCGTGGACGCGTTCGGCGTCGACCTGTCGCCTGCGATGATCGAGATCGCTCGTCGCGAGCACCCCGAGGCGCGGTTCGAGGTCGGGTCGATGACCGAGCTCGACATCGCGGACGAGTCCCTGGCCGGGGTGATCGCGTGGTGGTCGCTGATCCACATCCCGGACGAGGCGGTTCCCGGTGTTCTCGCGGAGTTCCACCGGGTGCTGCGGCCGGGTGGCGTGCTGGCCGCCGGGTTCCACGTCGGCGACGGGCGTGAGGAGCGGATCCGCGACGATCAGCCCGCACCGGTGTACGGGTACCTCCGCCAGCCGTCGCGCGTCGCCGACTGGCTCCGCGAAGCGGGGTTCACCGTGGAATCGCAGCACCTGCTGAGCCCGGACGGTCCGAAACCAGGAGCGATCCTGTTCGCCTGCCTGCCCCGGCCGAGCGCCTGACCGCCTACTCCGCGGTGAACAGGCCGCTTTCGCTGTCGAGGACCGAATCGAGGAGGTGCAGCAGCTCGGAGGTCTCCGCGAGCTCACCGATGATGATGATCTTGAGTCGGTTCCGGTGCTCGTCGTGGATGGTCTGCACCCGGGGTGCGCCCATGCCAGCGAGGACGAGGGAGCCGAGGCGGTCCGCCGCCGCTCGGTCGACCCCGTCGAGCTGGACGATGCTGGAGACCTCGACCGCGCCCGCGGTGCGGGCGGGTTCGGTCGGGCGTCCGGTGAGCTGCTCCAGGTCCGACTTGGCGATCCGGTACTGCTTGCCGATGCGGACCGCGTTGAGCCTGCCGGAGCGGATGTAGCTGCGAACCGTGCGCACGTGCAGGCCCAGCAGTGCCGCGACCTGCTCGACCGAGTACATATCTTCCTGCATCGTCGCTCATCTTAAGTTGTGAAGCGGAAGGATGCGTCAGGCCGGATCTCCGGGTTCGATGAACGACTGCACCATCCTCGGGAAGATCTGCGTGAACAGCGGTTTCGACGTCGCGCTGGTACCGGTGAAGGCCGCGTGCTCCAGCTGGGCCTCGTAGACCGAGGTCAGCGCGCGCACCGCGTCGCGGGTGTCGACGACCAGGCGCAGGTTGAGCCGGTCCAGGGCCTCGTGCAGCAGCTCGGCGATCGAATCCGTCAGGTGCTCCAGGGACTCGCCGGCGCGCTTGCGCAGCTGCGGGTCGCGCAGGGCGTGCGCGCGGAACTCGGTGACCAGCATGTACCAGTTGTGGTCGGCGATGAGCGACTCCGCGCAGGCCGTGCCGACCTTGACGATCGCCTCGTGCAGCGACTCGCGGTCGGCGACGCCCTCGACGAGCACGTCGTTGACGATCGTGCGCGTCTTCTGGATGCGCAGGCTCATCTCCTCCTCGTACACCGCGAGGAACAGGTCCTCCTTGGTGTCGAAGTTCGAGTAGAAGGCGCCCCGGCTGAAGCCCGCGGTCTCGCAGATCAGCTCGACCGGCGTGTCGCGAATGCTGTGCTCGGAGAACACCTCGCGCGCGGCGTCGATCAAGCGTCGACGCGTCTGCGCCCGCCGCCGTGTTTCCCGTTGGCGCGGTTGGTCGGTCATGCGGGGCATTCTCCTGCGGTGTTTCGGCTCACAGTTGCCTGGAGCCACGAGCTAGGTGGATCTCGGGAAATATACAGTCTGTATCGCATACACCGTGTATCGAAATACCGGGAGTGTTCCCCTTGTCTTCGTTGCTTTACCGGCTGGGGCGGGCAGTGGTCCGCGGTCGAGCCTGGGTGCTGGTCGCGTGGTTAGCCCTGCTCGCGGTGCTGGGAACGGGCGCTGCGCTCTTCCAGCAGGGCATGGAGACCGAGATGTCGATCCCCGGCTCCGAGTCGCAGGACACGCTCGACCACCTCAACAACGTTTTCCCCCAGATGAGTGGCTCCAGCGCGCAGCTCGTGGCCACCGCGCCGCCCGGCGAGCGCATCGACTCCCCGCAGGGACGTGAGGCGATCGACGACCTCATCAAGCGGGTCGAGGGCCAGGAAGGCGTCACGGCGGTGATGAACCCGCTGTCGGACATGGTCAAGAACCAGGTCTCCGACGACGGCGACACCGCCCTGATCACCGTGCAGCTCAGGTACGCCGCCACCTCGGTGCCGGAGAACGTCAAGAACGACATCCTCGGCGAGGCCGACGCCCTGGAGCGCCAGCTCGGGCCGGGCAGCGAGGTGCACGCCGGCGGATCGATCTTCTCCGTCAACATGCCCGCCGTGGGCGCCACCGAGGCCGTCGGCGTGATCGTGGCGCTGCTGGTGCTGCTGCTCATGCTGCGCTCGCTGGTCGGCGCCGTGATGCCGCTGGTCACCGCCCTGGTCGGCGTCGGCGTGTCGATGACCATCGTGCTGCTGTCGACGGCGTTCGTCACCGTCTCCTCGGCCGCGCCGATGCTCGGCCTGATGCTCGGGCTCGCCGTCGGCATCGACTACTCGCTCTTCATCGTCTCCCGGCACCGGGAGCAGCTCGGCGAGGGGCTCGACGTCTCCGAGTCGATCGCGCGCTCGGTCGCCACCGCCGGATCGGCGGTCATCTTCGCCGGTGCCACGGTGATCATCGCGCTGCTGGCGCTGGCCGTGCCCGGCATCCCGTTCCTGACCGTCATGGGCATCCTCGCCGGCGTCTCGATCGCCATCGGCGTCGCCGCCTCGCTGACGATCATCCCCGCGCTGCTCAGCTTCGCCGGAGAGCGGCTGCGCCCCAACCGCCCCCGCGCCAAGCGTTCCACCCGCACCCGCCCGCGCGCGAAGTTCAGCCTGCGCTGGGTCCGGGCCGTCACCAAGGCGCCGCTGCTGACCATCGTGCTCGTCATCGGTGCCCTGGGGATCTGCACGCTGCCCGCCGCCGACCTGCGGCTGTCCGTGCCCGACGCCGGAGCGCAGGCCGTGGGAACCCCGGCGCGCGACACCTACGACGCCATCGCGGAGCAGTTCGGCCCCGGCTACAACGCGCCGCTGATCGTCACCACCGACGTCATCGGCACCAAGGACCCGCTGGGCCAGGTCAACGGCATGGCCGACGAGATCCGCGCGCTGCCCGGCGTGGCCGCGGTGCCGATGGCCACCCCGAACGAGACCATCGACACCGGCATCATCCAGGTCATCCCCACCGGCGGCGGCGAATCGCAGTCGACCGAGGACCTGGTCCACCAGCTGCGCGAGATGAGTCCGCACTTCGAGCAGGAGTACGGCGCGGGCATCGCCGTCACCGGCATGACCGCCATCGGCATCGACCTGTCCGAGAAGCTCTCCGAGGCGCTGCTGCCCTTCGGCATCATCGTCGTCGGACTCACGCTGGTGCTGCTGGCGATGGTGTTCCGCTCGGTGTGGGTCCCCGTCAAGGCCGCGCTCGGCTACCTGCTGTCGGTCGGCGCCACCTTCGGCGCCACCGCGTTCGTGTTCAACCAGGGGCACCTGGCCGAAGCGCTCAACATCACCCACGTCGGCGGTGTGATCAGCTTCCTGCCGCTGCTGCTGATGGCGATCCTGTTCGGCCTCGCGATGGACTACGAGGTGTTCCTCGTGTCCCGGATGCGCGAGGACTACACGCACAACCGCGACGCCAAGCGCGCCATCGAAGCCGGCTTCACCAACGTCTCGCCGGTCGTGGTCGCCGCCGCCGTCATCATGATCTCGGTGTTCGCCGCGTTCGTGCCGCACGGCGACTCCAACATCAAGCCCATCGCCTTCGGACTCGCCGTCGGCGTGTTCGTCGACGCCTTCGTCGTGCGCATGACGTTGGTGCCCGCGGTGATGGCGCTGCTCGGCGACCGGGCCTGGTGGCTGCCGAAGTGGCTGTCGCGCAAGCTGCCCGCGCTCGACGTCGAGGGCGAGGCCCTCGAGCACGAGCTGCGGCTGGCCAACTGGCCGGGCAACGACGAGGTCGTCAGCGCCCGCGGCTTCGGCGTCCGCGACGACCGCGACGAGCCGATCTTCGAGGACGTGCGCATCGCGCTGCGGCCCGGCGGCGTGCTGGCCGTGCAGGGCGATGACGACGAGCTGTCGTCGGCGATGCTGCACGCGCTCGGCGGACGGCTCAGCGGCGTGCAGGGCGACGTGCGGGTGCTGGGGCTGCTGCTGCCGCAGCGTGCCCGGGCCGTGCGCTCGCAGACAGCGCTGGTGCGCTGCCGCGACAGCGAGGCGCCCGCCGCCGAGATCGCCTCCGCGCTGGCCGACGGCGTGCGGCTGGTGCTCGTCGACGAGCTCGACGCGGTCGCCGACACCGAGCAGCGCCGCGAGATCGGCCGACTGCTGGCCGACGCGTCCACATCGGACGGTCAGCCGGTGGCCTTCGTGGTCACCCACCAGAACCCGAGCCTGGTCTCCGGCCTGCTGCCGGAGCACCGGCTCAGCACCATGCGGCTTTCCACGCGGCCGGCCTCCCCGGCGTTCACCGGCCGCCTCCTGGAGGTTTGAGGGACATGCTGAACCCGTTCACCAACGCGAGCCGCCGCGCGGGCGGCTCGGTGGGCTGGCGCACCTGGACCGGCTTAGTCCTGGTGCCGGTGATCATCGTCGGAGTGCTGGCCTGGGCGTTCTGGGCGCCGATGTCGCAGCACGGCGCCGCCAAGGTCGCGGTGGTCAACAACGACGAACCCGCCACCATCAACGGTCAGATGGCGCCGCTGGGCCGCGAGATGGCCGCGAAGCTGGTCAACAACACCGAGTCCGGCTACTCGTGGGAGATGACCGACACCGACGACGCGAACGAAGGGCTCAGCGAGGGCCGCTACTCGGCGGCGGTGATCATCCCCGAGCAGTTCTCCCGCAACACCGCCTCGGTGATGACCGGTGAGCCGCTCGACGCGACCCGCGCGGGCATCAGCGTGCAGACCTCGCCGATCGCGGCTCCCGCCGACGCCGCCGCCGTGTCGGCCGCGGCCCGGGACAGCGTGGCCGTGTTCAACAAGCAGATCCTGGAGCAGCTGCTCGACGGGTTCTACGGCGGCTTCACGCAGATGCACGACCAGCTCGGCACGGCCGTCGACGGAGCCAACCAGCTCGCCGACGGCAGCGGGCAGCTCGCCGACGGCGTCGGCCAGCTCGCGGGCGGTGTCGGTCAGCTGACCGGCGGCACCGGGCAGCTCGCGCAGGGCGGCAACCAGCTCGCCGACGGTACCGAGCAGCTCGCCGGGGGCGTGTCCCAGCTGTCGGGCGGCCTCAACCAGCTGCACCAGCAGATCCAGCAGATGCCGGCGCAGACCCAGCAGCTCGCCGACGGCGCCAAGCAGGTCGCCGCCGGAAACCGGCAGATGGCCAACACCTTCACGCCGCTGGCCGATCAGATCATCACCGCCACCGACCAGATCCCCACCGAGTCCACCGCGCTCGACGGCCTGCAGAAGCTGCTCGCCCAGTGCCCGCCGGAGGGCACGACCGTCGACCTGTGCAAGGGGCTGCGCGCCGAGGTCGACCGGCTCAGCCAGCAGCAGGGGGCGCTGGACTCGATCAAGGAGCAGATCCAGAAGCCCGCCCGCGACATGCGCGACGGCATGAACGGCCTGGCCTACGGGTCCGAGCAGGTCGCCAACGGCAACCAGATGCTCGCCGACAAGTCCGGTGAGCTCGTCAACGGCATCGGCCAGCTCGCCCAGGGCGGGCAGCAGCTCGACGGCGGCGCGCAGCAGCTCTCCGGTGGTGCGCGGCAGCTGGCCGACGGGCTCAACCAGTTCAACGGCGCGTCGCAGCAGCTCGGCACGGGTGTGCAGGCGCTCGCCGACGGCAGCCGTCAGGTCGCCGACGGCAACCGGCAGTTCGCCGAGCAGATGGCTCCCGCGGGCGACAAGCTGCCCAGCTACAGCGACGCCGAGCGGGAGCACCTCAAGACGGTGGCCGCGAGCCCGGCCTCGCTGGAGTCGAGCCTGCCGGGCTTCGGCAAGTCGCTGATCGCGCTGCTGGTGGCCATCGCGTTCTGGACCGCCGCGCTGGGCGTCTACGCGGTGACCCGCGCGGTTCCGGCCGACGCGTCGACCTCGCGGAAGTCGACCTGGTCGCTGGCGCTCGGCTCGGTGCTGCCGGGCGTGGCCGTGGCCGCGATCGGATCGGTGCTGGTGAGCACGGTTCTCGCGCCGTTCCTGGGACTCGGGTTCGGCGGCTGGGCGGCGTTCACCGGTGTGACGCTGCTGGCGGCGCTGGCGTTCGTGGCCGTCAACCAGGCGTTGATCGCGGTGTTCGGCAGCGTCGGGCGGATCATCTCGATCGCCGTCCTGGTGCTGGCCGCCGCGACCGGGGTCGTGTCGACGGTGCCCGGATTCCTCCGTGACATCAGCGGGTTGCTGCCGACCCAGGGTGCGGTGCAGGCGCTTTCGGCGATCGTCACCGGCAGCAGCGGCGCGGGCAGCGGCGTCCTGCAGCTCCTCGCGTGGCTGGTGGCGGGCGTCCTGGTCTTCGCCCTGGCGGTCGACCGCGCCCGCGTGGTCCCCTCCCGCCGGTTCCGCCGCCGACCCACCCCGGGCCCCCGCCCGGCCTGGTGACCCTGCCCACGGGGTGTCCGGCTCCGCAGAGCCGGACACCCCGGGGAATTGTGTGGTCCCGGGGAGTGCGTTCGTCACCCGCGGACAGTTTTAGCCATAATTGACCGGACATAAAGGACATTGATCATGGGTGATTATGGCTAAAACTGTCCACGGGTCACCCGCAGCGGCCCCGCAGCGGAGGAATCGTTGCCGGTGAGCGGCTTCAAGGGTGCCAATGGGGGTTCCGGCCGGTCTTGGCGACGATCTTGTCGAGGACGGGGGAGTCCTCCGGGACCGGGACCTCGGGGGCGTAGGCGCCCATCTCGCGGCCCCGGGGCGCGGTGCGGGTGACCACCGCGAGCACGTGGGTGAGGGTGTCGGTGCTCCAGGTGGCCTCGGTGTCCGATGCGCGGGTGAGGTCCCAGGCGTGGACCGTGTGCTCGACCGTGATCAGCCCGCCCACCAGGTCCGACGGGTACCGCGAAGGACCGCCCATGTGCGTCTCGCCGGTCCAGGCGTCCGGGGCGCTCCAGGCGTGGGCGATGCGGGTCAGCTGCGACAGCAGCGCTTTCGGCCAGTCACCGGAGGTCCGGTCGACGACCTCGGCCGCCGCCGGGACCAGCTCGCCCCGCGCGGCGGCCTCGAACGACGGGCCCCAGTGCAGCAGGTGGTTGATCAACCCGCGCACGTCGAACTCCGCGCACGGCGTCGGCGCCGACAGCTGCGACGGCGAGATCCCGGCGACGACCTGCTTGAGCGTCGCCACGGCCTGAACCAGGTGCTGAGCTCCGGACATGCCGACACCCAACCATCACCCAGCCGTGTTCGCCCGATCGAACGTGGCTCACCCCCGGTGGCCCGGAATACGGCCGCAATCCCGGTGCGCACCCGGAATACGGCCGTAATCCGGACCTCGATTACGGCCGTAATCCGGACTCCGAATACGGCCGTAATCCGTTCGGAAAGACGCGCTCAGGACAGGAGTTTGCGGAGGAACTTGTTGCCGAAGCCGTAGCGGATGAGGCCGTCGAGGTTGCGGATGGTCTTGTCGGTGTAGGGGTACCAGACGCTCTCGCCCTTCGGGGAGCCGCGCGTGAGCAGGATCGGCTGGGCGTGGGTGAAGCCGCGCAGCGAGTCCAGGCCGTTGACCTGCCCGACCCCGCTGTTCTTCCGCCCGCCGAAGGGAGCTTCGGGAACGCCGTAGATGACCGCGGCGTCGTTGTGCACGACCGAACCCGTGGTCAGCTGCCCGCCGATGCGCTCGGCCTTGGCGGCGTCGCGGGTGAACACGCTGCCGCCGAGCCCGTACTGGCAGTCGTTGGCCATCCGGATCGCCTCGTCCTCGTCGCGCACCCGCATCACGGTCGCGATCGGGCCGAAGGTCTCCTCGGTCATCAGCTCCATGTCGTGGGTGGCGTTCACGACCACCGTGGGCTGGAAGAACAGGCCGTCGCCGGACACCCGGGAACCGCCGACCAGCACCTCGGCGCCCTTGTTGGTGGCGTCCTTGAGGTGCCCGCTGACCACGTCCACCTGCTTGTCGAAGAACAGCGGACCGACGTCGCCGTCCTCGGAGCCGTAGCGCAGCGCGGAGACCTTCTCCTTGAGCAGCCGGATGAACTCGTCGGCGACCGACTCCACCACGTAGATCCGCTCGACGCTCAGGCACACCTGCCCGGAGTTGAACATCGACAGGTACGCCGCGCCGGACGCGGCGCGCTCCAGGTCGGCGTCGGCGCAGACGATCATCGCGTCCTTGCCACCGAGCTCCAGCGTGCAGGGCTTGAGCGAGGACGCGCAGGACGAGGCGATCTTGCGGCCGGTGCCGACGCTGCCGGTGAACGAGATCTTGTCGACGTCGCCCTCCACCAGCGCCGCGCCGGTCTCGCCGTCGCCGTGCACGCACTGCACGACGTCGGCCGGAACGCCGGCCTCGTGCAGCACCTGCACGGCCAGCTCGCCGGAGCGGGGCGTGACCTCGGAGGGCTTGAGCACCACCGAGTTCCCCGCCAGCAGCGCCTGCACCACGGGGTTCAGCGACAGCACGAACGGCGCGTTCCACGGCGTGATCACGCCGACCACGCCCAGCGGCTGGTACTTGATGCGCAGCTTCTTCATCGGCAGCAGGTAGCCGTGCAGCCGGCGCTTCTCGTCGCGCAGGTCCTTCGGCGCGCGCTTGCACCAGAAGTTGACGAAGTCGCAGGCGGGCACGACCTCGATGGTCAGCGCCTCGGCCCGGGGTTTGCCGGTCTCGGCGCGCACCTGCTCGACGATCTCCTCGCGCCGCCGCACGAGCACGTCGACGACGTTGCGCAGGACGCGGGCGCGTTCGGCGACCGGTCGCGCGGCCCACTCGGCCTGGGCGGCGCGGGCGCGTTCGATCGCCGCGTCGACCTCGGCCTTGGTGCTGATCTCCAGGTCGCCGACGTGGTGGCGGTCCACCGGGCTGTCCAGGCGGATCCGGCGCCGTCCGTCCTCAGCGGTCGGTTGCGGCTGCACGATTGCCATGCGGATTCCTCACTCGTAGCTGACTTGCCAGTGCTTGATGCCGTTGATGAAGCTGGATCGCAGCCGCTCGGGTTCGGAGACCTGCCGCAGGTTCGGCAGCACGTCGGCGATCGCGTTGAAGATCAGGTCCAGCTGCAGCCGCGCCAGGTTCGCGCCCACGCAGTAGTGCGCGCCGGTGCCGCCGAAACCCAAGTGCGGGTTGGGGTCTCGGAGCACGTCGAAGCGGAACGGGTCGTCGAAGACGTCCTCGTCGAAGTTCGCCGAGCTGTAGAACAGCGCGACCCGCTCGCCCTCGCGGATGAGCTGCCCGCCGATCTCGACGTCGGCGGTGGCGGTGCGCTGGAACGAGGTGACCGGCGTGGCCCAGCGGACGATCTCGTCAGGCGCGGTGGCCGGCCGGTGCTCCCGGTAGATCTCCCACTGCTCGGGGTGGTCGACGAACGCCTTCATGCCGTGCGTGGTGGCGTTGCGGGTGGTCTCGTTGCCCGCGACCGACAGCAGGATCACGAAGAACCCGAACTCGTCGGAGGACAGCGACTGCCCGTCGACGTCGGCGGCGACCAGCTTGGAGACGATGTCGTCCATCGGGCACGCGCGCTTGGTCTCGGCCATCGTCATCGCGTAGCCGAGCACTTCGGCCGAGGCCGCGACCGGGTCGCCGAACTCGGGGTCGTCGAAGTTGAGCATCTGGTTGGACCAGTCGAAGAGGTTCTTGCGGTCCTCCTGCGGCACGCCCAGCAGCTCGGCGATGGCCTGCAGCGGCAGCTCGCAGGCGACCTGCTCGACGAAGTCGCCGCCGCCCTGCTCTGCGGCGTTGCGCACGATGTCCTGGGCGCGCTCGGTCAGCGCCGCCCGCAGGTTCTCCACCGCGCGCGGGGTGAACCCCTTGTTGATGATGCCGCGGATCTTGGTGTGCTTCGGCGGATCCATGTTGATCAGCATCGTGCGGATCGCCTCGAACGCCTCCGGCGTGGTGTAACCGGGGAAGCGGATGATCGCGTTGTTGGCCGCCGAGGAGTACAGCTTCGGGTCGCGGGAGATCGCCCGGATGTCGGCGTGCTTGCTGATCACCCAGAAGCCGCCGTCGTCGTAGGGCGCGTCCATGCCGTCGGTCTGCGCGTTCCACCAGACCGGCGCGGTGGCGCGCAGCGAGGTGAACTCCTCGACGGGCGTTCGCCGCGCCCACAGCTCGGGGTCGGAGAAGTCGAGTCCAGCCGGGATCGTCGGGTCAGGCACCGTTGCCTCCTCGCGGATCGCGGGGGTTGATCGCGTTCCGGCTTGCCGAAGCGCGTCATACAGACATACCGTAGATGTATGATTGTCCGGAGGCAATGGGCAGCGTCGCGGGTCCGCTCGGCCATACTCGAGTCATGAAACGACCGGCGTGGAACGGTGCGCCGCCGCGAGACGGCGAGGAGGCCAAGGCCCGCATCATCGATGCGGCGATGCGGTGCATCGACCGGCACGGGCCGGGCAAGACGAGCCTGTCCGACGTCGCCTCCGAACTCGGCGTCATCCGGCAGACCGTCTACCGCTACTTCCCGAGCACCGAGGAGCTGTTCATCGCGGTCGGCTTCGCCGCCCTCAACAGCTTCCTCGAACGGCTCGTCGGCCACCTCGCCGGACGCCGCGACCCCGCCGACGTCGTCGTCGAGGCGATGGCCTACGCCATCGAGCAAGTGCCGAAAGACCCGTACCTGGGGCTGTTTCTGGACCTGGGACGTCCGGATGCGTTCTCGCGCGGGGCGACTTCGGTCCGCGCCTTCGACGCCTGCCGCCTCGCGTTCGCCCGCACCGACGTGGACTGGGACGCGCTCGGCTTCTCCGGCGACGAGCTGACCGAACTCCTGGAATTCCTGCTGCGCGTGCTCTTGTCGTTCGCCAACGACCCGCTCCCGGGACGCGACGGCGCCGATCTGCGTGCGTTCCTGCACCGCTGGGTAACCCCCGCACTGCACGCCCCGACACCTGCTCCCTAGTTGCAGGGACTGGTCTCGGGACCGTACGTTGCGGGCACGCCGAGGGAACGGGACCAGACATGGACCACGACAAGCGTGAGCCCTGGGCGGTGCAGGTAGGTGCGGAGAAGATCCTCGCCGCCGAGGACATGCGGGACTACGCGATCTTCGCGCTCGACGCCGACGGGCACGTCGCCAGCTGGAACGAGGGCGCCGAACGCCTCAAGGGCTACACCTCCGACGAGGTCATAGGAAGCCACTTCTCGCGGTTCTACCCGCCGGAGCAGATCGCCGCGGGCTACCCGGACTGGGAGCTTCAGCAGGCGAGCGAGGACGGCTTCTTCATCGACCGGGGCTGGCGCGTCCGCAAGGACGGCAGCCGGTACTGGGCGCACGTCGTCATCGCCGCGCAGCGCACCCCGGACGGCGAGCTCGACGGGTTCATCAAGGTCGTGCGCAACGAGAGCGAGGCCTCCGCGCGCGTCGAGCGCACCCGCCGGCGGCTGGCCGACCTGTTCGAGCTCGCGCCCTCCGGGATCGCGCTGCTCGACGCCGACGGGTGGTTCCTCGACGCCAACGGCGCGCTCTGCGACCTGCTCGGCTACCGACTCGACGACCTCGTCGGCCGCCGCGACCTCGACCTGCTCGACCCCACGGACACCGGTGGCGGGCTCGTCAACGGCGACACCCGGTCCACCGGCGACCTGCTCGTCCCGCACCGGGTGCTGGCCCGTTCCGACGGCACCCCCGTGCCCTGCCAGGTGCGGGCCGCCGCGTCGATCCGCGACGACGGCAGCCGCAGCTGGCTGATCACCTTCCACGACATCACCGAACAACTCGCCCGCGCCATGACCTTGCGCCACCAGGCCACGCACGACGAGCTCACCGGACTGCTCAACCGCCGCGGCTTCCAGGAGCGGCTCGCCGACCTGCTGCCACCGGACAAGCCGGGCAGCGTCGCGGTGCTGTTCTGCGACCTGCACAACTTCAAGCGGATCAACGACGCCCTCGGCCACGAGGCCGGCGACGAATTGCTCTCGGCCGTCGCCGAACGCCTGCTGGCAGGTCTTCCGCCGCGCTGCGAGGTGGCCCGCTTCTACGGCGACGAGTTCGTCATCCTGTGCCGGGACCTCGACGGCGACGCCGACCTGGAGGCGGTCACCGAGAGCGTCGCCGAGCTGTTCCGGATGACCGTTCCGCTGCGCCGCAGGCACGTCCAGGTCACCGCGTCGATCGGCGTCAAGGCCGTCGAGGATCGCAACGTGGACGTGGTGAGCCTGCTGCGCTCGGCCGAGTCGGCGATGCTCGACGCCCGGGTCCGCGGCCAAACCCTCCGCGGCAACGACCACGACCAGCTCGCACTGGAGGAGGAGCTGCGGGAAGCCATCGCGGGTGAGGAGATCGACCTGCACTACCAGCCGGTGGTCGACAACGACGGCACCGTCGTCATCGCCGAGGCCCTGCTGCGCTGGACCCACCCCGAACTCGGGCCGCTCACGCCGGACGTGGTGCTCGCGATCGCTTCGCGCGGCGGGATGCTCGCCGAGCTCGACACCTGCGTGCTGCGCACCGCCCTGCGCGAGGCGATGACCTGGCGGCGCATCGACGGCGGGGGAGCGGTGAAGGTCGCGGTGAACCTCTCCGGACTGCGGCCCGAGCAGCCGGGTTTCGCCGACGTCGTGCGCTCGGTGCTCGCCGAAACCGGTGCGGCGCCGGAGGACTTGGTGCTGGAGATGGTCGAGACGGTGTTCGCGCAGCTCGAACCGGAGCAGCGGCAGGAGATGAACGACCTGGTCGCCGACGGCGTGCAGTTCGCGGTCGACGACTTCGGCACCGGCTACTCGTCGCTGGCGGTGCTCAAGGAGCTGCCGACGCAGATCATCAAGCTGGACCGGATGTTCGTCTCCGGTGTCGGGACGGACCCCGACGACCTGGGGATCGCCCGCGCCATGACCGAACTCGCCCGCACGCTCGGCCGGATGTGCATCGCCGAGGGCGTCGAGACCTCCACGCAGCACCAGCTGCTGCGCGCGGTGTCGGTCGACGCCTACCAGGGCTACTACTTCTCCCGCCCGGTCCCGGCCGAGGAGTTCCGCCGCTACCTGGCCGGCTGATCCCCGGGCTCGGCGGCGGTGGATCCCAAAACCGCTGGCGCACAACGCGACGCCGGTGTCGGACATCCCCATGTCGACACCGGCGTCGCGTCCACCCCCTCAGAGTGGCCTTTCGAGTGGGCACGCGCTGGCGCCGGGCATCCCCGATCCGGCGCCAGCGCGGGCCCCTTCCCCCTCGCAGTGGTCTCTTCGGCGGTGCGCCGGTGCCGGGCATCCCCAAGCCGGCACCGGCGCCCGCCTTCCCCCTCACAGTGGTCTTCCTTCCCCAGAGGCAGCGCCCTCGGAGCGCTTCTCCGCGAAACACCCTCACTCGGAAGTGTCTCACCAGAGGCTTTCTTCTCTGTCGTTTTCTTCTCAGAAAGATATCTCCCGGGAAGAATCGTCACAAGAACTGAACAGTGATTTGTGACATAGATCACTCTGAGTGAAGGGTGCGGAGTCCTTGGAAAGCGGCGATGAACTGCGAAAACGCAGGGGGAGGGCAACCGTGCGGATTGGTGCGATCGGCACCGGCTGGGGTGCTGGCGAAGCCGCGCACGACTCCGGCGCCAGGAGGGGGGAACTGGCGCGTCACCAGGCTCGGTGCGCGGGTGGGTTCATCCCGTCGCACGTCGCGGGGCGCCCGCTCGCCTGGGGAGTCGGCGGCTCCTCGGGCCGCCGCCGACGCTTCCAATCCGCACGGCTCGGTCCTGGCTTCCAGCGCCTCGGCGCGAGCCGGACCGATCGACACCTCCCGGGTCCAGAATGAAATCTTGCTAACTAGAAGCTAGCAACGCTACCTCTCGCGCGCAAGATAGTTCTGTGTGAGAAGCACTGAGAACTCCCGTCACAACAGCGCTCATTCCCGTTGCGGGTTCACGAACCCCCCGCGCATGCTGAATTCCGTGCAGCTCCGGCGGATTCACCTCGTCTGCTGCGAGATCTTCGTCCTCGCGGCGATGAGCGCGTGCACGATCAACATCGTGCCGCCGGGAACTCCGCCCGCACCGCCGCCCGCCACGACGGCGCCCTCGCCTCCGGCGACCGAAGTGCCGCCCGTGGTGATCCAGCCGCGGGAACCGGTCCAGAACACCCACGACTGCCGGCGGCTCCAGAACGCGGGGATGAGCTTCACCCAGGTCGTGCAGTACTGGTACGGCCTGGGCTCGCCGACGGACATGGACGACGACAGCGACGGCATCCCCTGCGAGACCGTCTACGGCGAGAAGAACGCCCCCGCCACGACGCCCGCCACGACCACCCACGACTGCGCGACCCTGCAGGCCCAGGGCATGACCTTCACCGAGGTCACCGCCTACTGGAACTCGCTCGGCTCCCCGACGGACATGGACGACGACGCCGACGGCATCCCCTGCGAGACCGTCTACGGCGAACGCTGATCACCTCGAGCTCGTCGGCCCCCGGGGCCCGTCCGGCCTCGGGAAATGTGACCGTGGACGCAGGGGTGCACCGCGCGAACCTACGGGTGCGTAACCTGCTCAAATGGCTGAAATCGTCTATCCGCCCGTCGTCCTGGCGGCGAAGGCCATGTTCCGCGTGCTGGACAACCGGCTGCGTGTGACGGGCACCGAGCACATCCCGCGCACCGGTGGCGCGGTGATCGCCTGCAACCACGTCAGCTACCTGGACTTCATCTTCTGCGGACTGGGCGCGCAGCCCGCCAAGCGGTTGGTGCGCTTCATGGCCAAGAAGGAGGTCTTCGACAACAAGATCGCCGGGCCGCTCATGCGGGGCATGCACCACATCCCCGTCGACCGGGCCGCGGGCCGCGAGTCCTACGACGAGGCCGTGCGCCGGCTGCGCGCGGGCGAGGTCGTCGGCGTGTTCCCGGAGGCGACGATCAGCCGCTCGTTCACCGTCAAGCCCATCAAGTCCGGCGCGGTCCGGATGGCCGCCGAAGCCGGCGTCCCCGTCGTGCCGATGTCGCTGTGGGGCACGCACCGGCTGTGGACCAAGGGCAGGCCGCGCACCCTCACCAAGCGCCACGTGCCGATCCACATCCACGCGGGCGAACCGTTCTGGCCGACACCGCAGGACGATCCCGACGTGCTCACCGACGACCTCCGCGGCCGCATGTCGAAGATCCTCGACGACCTGCAGGCCGACTACCCCGAGCAGCCCGCCACCGAGGACGAGCGCTGGTGGCTGCCCGCCCACCTCGGCGGCACCGCCCCGACGCCGGAAGAAGCGGCGGAGCTGGACGCGCGCAAGCGCGACTAGGGCCCGTCGACGAGGTGGGGGTGGGGACAGTTCTCATGAAAACTGTCCCGTCCCGAACACCACGAAGTTTTCATGAAAACTTCCCCACCCCGACGGGACAGAACGTCCTCACACCGCCGATCCCCTCAGGGGTGGTGCAGTTTTCATGAAAACTGCCCCGACTCTGAGGGGGTGACGGTTTTCATGAAAACTGTCGTCCCCCGCGACGTCATGGGGTCGCGACGTCACCAGGTCACGGGTAGGGACGTGACCCCGCCGGTGATGGTGGGGCGGACCTCCAGCTCGTCCATGCCCTTGGCCAGGCGGAGGCCGGGCAGGCGGCGGGCGAGGGTCTCGAAGACGATCCGCAGCTCGGTGCGGGCCAGGCTCGCGCCGATGCAGAAGTGCGCGCCGTGGCCGAATCCCAGGTGGGTGCGCTCCTCGCGGTCCGGGTCGAAGGTCTCCGCGTCGGCGTAGGCGGACGCGTCGCGGTTGGCCGAGTTGACCGACAGGATCACGGCCTCACCGCGCCGGATCGTCACGTCGGCGATGTCGACGTCGGTGTGGGCGTAGCGCAGCAGCCCGAGATCGCCCGGGGCGCCCAGCCGCATGATCTCCTCGACCGTGCGGTTGACCCGGTCGGCCGGGTCGTCGGCCAGCGACTTCCAGTGCTCGGGCTGGGTGAGCAGGAACAGCGTGCCGAGACCGATCCGGTTGACCGTGGTCTCGTGACCTGCGAAGAGCAGTCCGACGCAGAGCCGGATCATCTCCTCGTAGTCGTAATCGTCATCGTCGTCCTGGGCGCGCACCAGGTCGGAGATGACGTCTTCGCCCAGGTCGCCGCGCTTCCCTTCGGCCAGGCCGGTCATGTAGGCGTTGAACTCCGCCCGGGCCTTGTGCGGATCGTCGTCGTCGGCCAGCGTCGCCATCCGGCTCGACAGCGAGTGGAACAGCTCGCGGTCGCTCTCCGGGACGCCGAGCAGCTGGCAGATGACCGCCACCGGCAGCGGGAACGCGAGCCCTTCGTGCAGGTCGACGACGTTGCCGCCCTCGTGCTCGGCGATGAGCCGGTCGATGTAGCCGTCGACCAGCTGCTGCACGTGATCGGTGAGCATCCGCATCCGCTTGGCCGAGAAAGCCGGGGTCAGCAGCCGCCGCATGCGCGTGTGGTCGGCCTCCTCGGTCTCGTAGTTGCCGGTCGGGCCGTCCTGCACCGCGGCGGTCGACACCCGCGACGCCTTCTCCGGCTCGGGGTGGGAGCGGCCGAACCGCTTGTCGCTCAGCAGTTCTCGGACCTCGTCGTAGCGGGTGACGAGCCATGCGGGGTCGCCGGCCGGGGTGGTCACCGGCGCGACCGGTGCCTCGCGGCGCAGCACCTCGTAGAGCGGAGCGAGATCGAGCACGTTCGGCCTGGCGAAGGGCAGCTGCGGGCGCTCGGCGACAGAACTCATGGCACTCCTCGGTGCATTTTAATTGGCAGTCACTGCCAATAATGTTGTGCCGATTAGGGTGTGTCAACACGAGTCCGGTTCGTCCGAGGGAGGGCCAGTGGTCGAACGCCCCCGCCGAGGCCGTCCGCCGGCCAGTGACCGGCAAAGACAGCAGCAGCGGCTCGACATCTCCCGCCACGCCGTGGCGCTGTTCCGGCAGCACGGTGTGGCCGCGACCTCAGGTGAGCAGATCGCCCGCGCCGCCGGCATCTCCGAGCGCACGCTGTGGCGCTGCTTCCGCACCAAGGAGAGCTGCGTCGAACCGCTGCTGGCGAAGTCCATCGACGCCTTCCAGGTCGTGCTGCGCACGTGGCCGCCCGAGATCGAGCTCGCCGAGCACCTGCGGGAGTCCTACACGCCGGTGCTGGACTCCGGCGACGACATCGAGGCGGTCCTCGCCGTCATCCGCATGACCCACGACGAACCCGCCCTGCGAGCCGTCTACCTGGTGCTGCGCGAACGCGCCGAACCCGCCTTCGCCGACGTCCTCGCCGACCGCATGGGTCTCCCGGCGGACTCGCTGGAGGTCCGCATGCAGGCCGCGGCGACGAGCGCGGCCCTGCGCGAATCCACCGACCACCTCGTCGCCACGGCCACCGCCGACGGCGTCCCCCCGGAGGTCCTGCAGGAACACCGGGAGCACGTCGCCGACGCGCTCCGCCGCCTCACCCACCCGCCGGCGCTGTAGGAGGTCAGCTCACCTGCGGGCCGATGTTGCCGACGCGCACGGGACCCTCGATCGGGCCCGGCCAGGCCGCGCTGATCCCGCCGCCGGCGGGCAGGTCGAAGGTGATCGAGGAGGCCGGGATCGGGTTCGGCGATTCCGCGGGCGTCGCGACGTAGGCGACGCCGGGTGCTTCTCGTCGATCGTGTAGGGCTCCGCCGTGCTCGGTTCCGGCACCACCACCGGCACGTCCACGACGGAGTTGCCGTTGAAGAAGGTCAGCCCCGACGGCGCGCCCTCGACCTGGCAGGACACTCCGGGCTTGGCCTCGAACTCGATCTGGAACAGCCGGCCGCCGTTCGGCGACGGGATCTCGGCGACCGAGGTGTTCAGATCACCCGGAACGCAGTGCGGGTACTCGGCTGCCTCCGCCGCACCCGCGCTGACCAGCGCACTCGTGCCGATCAGGGTGCTGAGCGCGGCGGCGGTCGTGACGCGGCGGAACTTCGACGTGATCCCCATGCGGTACCTCCAGGTCGGTGTGACGTCCTCACCCACCAAGACGCGAACCACCGACCGAGGATGCCTCCGCCCCAACGAAAGTGACATCCCCGACGACGGGCAACCCCGACCGCTACCGAGACGTCCCGGGGCTTTCCGCGCTCAGCACGAGCGGCAGCTCCTGAGGCAGCTGAGGAACGAGGCTTGGCTCGACCGATGAGTTCCGCGCCGCCGGGAAGTCTGCACAGGAGAAGGAGGTGGTGGAGGTGGCCGACTGCGTGAGCGCCGCGCTGACCATCGACGTCCCCGCCGAGGAGTTGTTCGCGGTCCTGGCGGATCCGACGACGCACGCCGCGATCGACGGCACCGGCTGGGTCCAGGAATCGGTTGACCGGGCACCGCTGACCGAGGTCGGCCAGCTCTTCCGGATGGACATGTACCACCCGGACGCCCGCGACGGCGACTACCAGGTCGTCAACCAGGTCCACGTCCTCGACGCCCCGCGCGCCATCGGCTGGCGAACCGGCTACGACCCCGAAGGCGACGGAAACCTCGAATTCGGAGGCTGGTTCTGGCGCTACGACCTGGAACCGAAATCCCCGAACGCCACCCGAATCACCCTCACCTACGACTGGTCGGCAGTCCCGAACACCATCCGCGACCACCTCGAATTCCCACCCTTCCCCAAAACCCACCTCCCCAACTCCCTGAACCACCTCGCCGCCCTGGTTCGGGGGGATTGATCAGGGATTGAGGCTGTGGTCAGCGGTGACGGACATTGTGGCCGGTGTTGGACAAAGGTGATTGGCCGCAAACATTCGTTCTCGTTGCGGCACTTCTGTTGACGGTCCAGTGTTTCTGGTGTCGGCGGAAATCGATTTTCCAGTTGCCCGCCGATCGAATCCGGGAAGCATCAGGAAGAGGGAGTGTGGGGATGAAGAAGGCGATTTCTGCTGTGCTGGTGGCGGGTCTGCTGTCGGTGTTGTCGGCGAGCTTCTTCGCGGCGCCGGCCTCGGCGGCGTCGTGCAAGAGCCGGACGAGCGGCTTTCCCGGGAAGTGGGGGCCGGTTTCCAATGAGTGCGAGTACACCAGCCCGGCGAGCGGTTGGGACGGCAAGTTGAACATCACCTGGAATGTTCAGGCGGACACGAACCAGTACGCGTGCGTCGAAGCACGGCACGGCAACGCGGCGAACCCGGAGAAGTGGCAGTCGCTCGGCTGCGGAACTCGCGGCCAGGGCGAGATCCGGTGGCCCAAGAACAACGCGTCCAAGGTCGAGGTCCGGGTCCGCAGCGGCAACGCCCACATGGCGAACGTGGACTACTCGATCTGACCTGGGCTGAATCACGAGACGTGGTCTTGCGGCGTCGTCAGCCCGAACCGCCGCAAGACCACGCCCACGCGCAAACCCAGCGAGCACAGATACCGAACGACAACAACCACCACGAAGCGCCCCCGGCAGGATTCGAACCTGCGACACCGGCTTTAGGAGAGCTGGGCTGTGTGTGGGCGTTTGTGCAGGTGAGAGTTGAGGTATCTAGGCGCAAGCGGTGATGTTGCCCGTGAATTGCCCGTGCCCCGCTATGTGATGTAGGCGCGAGGTACATCGATCCCGAGCCACGAACGAGAGTGCTGAGCCGACGAGGCCAACAAGCGCCGGGCAACTTGAGGTTGAAAGATCCTCTGTCAAGCCGCGAAGTTACTCGGGGACGACCGTCCTGACCCAGAAGATCCACCGAGTGAGCGATGCCCTCGTTGGCGCAGGACACCCGGTCAAGGCTGCTGGCGTCTATTCGAAGTCAGCAGCCCCGGGGCGTGAGAAGTACAAGAACCGGTCGATGCGCCGACGAGGGGCGTCGGCAGTGGCTCACGGGTTTTCTCGGAAGGAAGAAATCGCAGATCAGTAAGTCGTATCTGCGCGGAATCTTGGCTACGCGTGTCAGAACATTAAGGCCTTCTTTGTGGCCTCAGCTAGCTGACTTCGAAAAAGAGTTCGACGTGCGATCAGCCCAAGTTGTCGAAGAGGGCTGATGTGCCCGTGTGATTGTGTCATGCTGTCAGGCGTGGAGCTTAACGACTTGCTGATCGCGATCGACCGAGCCGCAGCAAACCTAGCGAAACTCGAAGAAGTCTGGCAGCGAGCTGAGCCTTTCATACCAACAGAACCGCAGCGGGGCTCTCACCCCGAGTATGATAACCTCCGGCGCGCCTGGGCGGACCTGTTGCCTGGCTTGCCTGAGGTTGACGGGTGGACGATTACAGACGAGTTGCCCGATATTGATGAGATCGGGCAAATGTTTCTCGACTACTTCACTATCAGTGAATATCCCGCCGAGGCCTACAAGGTGAGGGAAAAGCCGGGAAATGATTTGAGCGAGTACCGATACAGATTGGATCGAGCCCGGCGCCGGGCTGCTCGCGAACGCCTAAATGAGCTCACATCGTTCATCGACACGACGCTTCCCGTTCTCCTTACCGATGTAGCCCGCGACTCCCAGGACGTACTTGAAGGGCTAGCGGTTGACAAGGTCTCCGACGCTGTCGACGAAATCGAGCGCCTGCTCGGCCCCTCGGCTGAGCGTCGTGGCCGTTGGAACGACCTTCATCGCCACTTGCGCTTCGGGCAAGGGCACGATTGGCACGACATCTACGAGTTGGACTGGCCAAGCGTCCGCGCCGATGTTGAGGCCGGAGCGCTCGCCGACACTGACCCGCTTCCTGTCCCCGATATTGACCTTGGGCAAGCCGCCGCCGGAAAACTCACGGGAGCGGCCACTGTCGCATTGCCGTGGGATCGTCTCGACGATGACGGATTCGAACGGCTGCTCTTTGATCTGCTCCGAAGTTTTCCGGAGCATGCCAATGTCCAATGGCTGATGAAGACACGAGCTCCTGACAGGGGGCGAGATCTTTCCCTTGAGCGTGTCCTTCGTGACAGTACGGGTGGCACACGAAATGAGCGAGTCATCGTACAAGCAAAGCACTGGACCAAGCGATCCGTTGGTCCTACTGAGGTGTCCGATACCGTTACTGCGGTGAGTCTTTGGGAACCCCCGGTGGTCCGCGGCCTCATTATCGCGACGACTGGACGCTTCACAGCTGATGCTGTGAGCTGGGCCGAGGCGCACAATAACAAAGGGCACGCTCCGTTTATCGAGCTCTGGGCAGACAGCAGGCTGGAGACCCTTCTCGCTCAAAAGCCCCATTTGGCCGCAAGTCACGGCCTTCGATGACTGGGCGAGCATCAATCGGTGCTCTACCAAGGGATGGTATCCACCCTCCTGACGTCGTTGAGGGCTCGGTCGTGCTGGCGCCGCAGGACAACGTCCGCATCGGGACAATCGGTACTACGTGGTGCTTGTCGTGCACTAGAACGGTGCAGAAGCACCCAAATAGACGCCTGGCGCAATAGAGGAAATAGTGGAACCATCATGGGATGTCCTCTGACCACACCCGGCGGAAGTACGTGACTGAATGGACAGTCATAATCACAATCTCAGCGCAGCTAGTCGGTCGGCAACAAGACTTTCAGGCTGCGAAAATACCTGACTCGCACCCTCCTTGTCATCTGTACCTAGTAAGTATTCGTCCGAGAGTCTCTGTAAGTCCCGAATCTGTTGAGATCACCAAGGAAGCGATCCGTGGCATCGTGCGATTGCAGCATGGTGGGGAATTTGAGGAGCACAGGTTCTCCATCAGAAATTTAGAATCAAGAGATGACATCATTTGGAAATCGGACTGGCCATACGAAGATTTCCGCATAGAGGACATGGACGGAAATAGTCTTCTAATCGGAGGTGTGGCGCAGCTCGCGGCAATAGCCTCCGAATGGCCTCGAACTGCAGCCGACCACGAGGTTGTCTATATTGGCCAGGCATTCGGACGCGAAAAGGAACGCACTGCGTGGGATCGACTTAAACGCCATGAGACGGTCCAGCGGATCCTTGCGGAAACCACTCCAGACAAGCAAGTGTGGCTTACCCTTGCTGCCATTACGGACACAAATCTCAGCATGGATGTGAGCCCTGAGAGTGCTGAAGTGTCTGATGAGGAGGACCTAGCGCATGGCAATCTCATCATGGCGACTTTCGAGCAAGGTACATTCAAAAAACGTCATGCTGTCGCTCTTGCCGAGGCGGGACTAATTCGAATGTTTGAGCCTCACTACAACACACGACTCAAGAGCAAGTTCCCAGCTGGCACTCTCGCCTCACTCGAATCTGTCCGTCCCCTCGACTTGAGTGGTGTGGTGATCGAACTTCAGGGCTGGGATATTGGCATGAGGTACGGGTCAAGTGTCAGGAAAATGAACCAACTTCATTTTGCTGGTTTTATGATCCACCAAGATCAGGGTAGAAGCGCCCCGATCACGCTCCAGCCAAACGACGATCTCGTCGTCTATCGTGAAAAATAGCCTTACGGCAGGAATAAAACTACCGTCCCGATTCAAGATCGCTGCTTGCTCCAAGCTGTGGAGTAGATCTCTCCGAAACTAACCGCGTTCTTTGGTCTGATGTACTGGGTTGCGCTGCGAGGAGGCAACGAACCTCCGTAACAAACTCGCGGGTCGGCCGCGTTCAAGCTCATCCGCCGTCGGAGCCGGGGGCGACCGCCGTCGCAAGTCGCCGGTGCCGGTCCAGGTCGACCTCGGTCGCGTGTTCAACAACCTGAGGGCGGGGTGTCGTTGCCGGATGGGTGGGTGCTCGTTGGCGTTGTCGATGGTGAATTGCTGTCCTGGCGCCGTGACATCCGGTCGCGGTGGTGGGGCGAGGTTCGCATCCGCCTCTGTCGCGAAGTGAACCCAGGAACAGGAGGGAGAGCGACACATCTGGTGGGTTCCGATACACGTCATCGCTCGCTGCTAGTCGCTCCGCGTGGGGCACTCGCGTTGGCTAGCGGCGGTCGCCGCGCAGGCATCGGGCGGGGCCGGATGGGTGCGTGACGGCGCGGCGGGCGAGGGTTACCCGAGAGTCAGCTGACCGTGACGTAGGTACCCATGCCGTTGACGACGGTAAGAAGGCCGGCTTCCTGTAGATGCCGAATGGCCTTGGTGGCGGTGACCTTGGTGACGCCGTAGATCTCGGCTAGTTCGGGACCGGAGGGGAGGCGTTGGCCTGGGGTGAGTTCGCCGGATTCGATGTCGGCTCGGAGGTCGTCGGCGATCTGGGACCAGACGTAGACCGGCAGGTCTCGGTTGATCCTGTCTGCGCGGCTCTCCCAGCTCATGACCTGACGCTATGCAGGGGGAGGAAGCTACGCCTGATGAGATGAACCCATAGGTAGGTGTAGGTAGCTACACTGCTGCCTATGGAAGTGCCTCAGCGTGAGGAGTTGCAGTCGGTCTTCGTGGACGGTCGGCGCTGGCTCGTGTGCCCGGTTGATGGTCCTCGTTGCTTCCGCGTTGTCGCCGACCTCGGGCAGATCGCCGTGGACGCGGTGGAGTTCCACGCGGAGAACCACTACTTGGGAAGGTGCTGCCCTAGCTGTGGCCGATGACCGCCGAACCTCCGAGCAGCTGACAGATGCCCTCCGACGTGCGATGACGTTGGGAGAGGCGATCTCATGGCGCGCTGAGATCGCCACAGCGGCGACGAAACACCTCGCCTGGTGTCCAGGCAGGGCCGGAGGTGTGGCGTGAGCTGGTTATTCGGTGCCGTGAAGGAGGCGTTCGAGGTCTTCGGCCGGTGCTGCGCAGCGGAAGCCGGTGTCGTCGTCGCACATGGTCTCGTTGGCGTCGTTGAACTGCGACGGGACCGCGCGGTCGAACTGACTCGTCCAGGCTCCGCCCTTGAGCTCTCGGCGACCGGGCGTGGACTGGGTGTCGAGCCATTCCCAGACGTTGCCGCACATGTCGTAGACGCCGTAGGGGCTGGTGCCGGACTGGTAGCAGTCGACGACCGTCGTCGCGCCGACGCCGTTCTCCCGAACGTTGCACTTGGCCGGTGTCGGCTGGTCGCCCCACGGGTAGGTGGCACCGCGGGTTCCCCTGGCGGCCTTCTCCCACTGCTGCGCGGTTGGGAGCGTCTTGCCCGCCCACTTCGCGTAGGCGGCGGCGTCCTTCCAGGTCACCCACACCACGGGGTGGTTGGCCAGCTCCTTCGGGAAGGTGCCGTTCTCCCAGTGCTGCGGCGGCTCGTGACCGGTCGCGGCGACGAACTGGGCGTAGTCGGCGTTGCTGACCAGGTAGATGTCGATGTAGTACGACGGCACCCACAGCGGCGTGTTGCTCGGTCCGGCCTGGTAGATGCTGCCGTCCACCTTGACCATCGGGCTGCCGGTCATCGGGTGGCGAACCTGGCTGCTCCCAATCGGCTCGATGGTCTCGGCGCCGGAGATCTCCGCGCCGCCGGTCAGCCCCTTGAACCGGGCCTTCGTGTCGGGGTCGGACATCCGCAGGGCCGTGTCCAGGATGGCCTGGTTGACCGGGAGCGGGGTGATATCTGAGCCCTTGGCCTCCCACTTGGAGATCATGCGCTCACTCACGCCCAGGTGGGCCGCGAACTCGCGGATGCTCAGTCGCATCGCGGTGCGAAGAGCCTTGATCTCGGCCCCGGTCCAAACCTGCACATTCGCCACTTGCTAGCTCCCCTGTCACGACTTCCGCAGGGAAGCCTAAAGGTCATGCCCGCGTGGCTACACCCTTTCGCCTGGGATGTCTGCGTAGAGCCCGCGCAGCTCGTCGAGAACCGGGTGCTCCTTGGGCCATTCGTTGCTCTCCACGGCCGCCACCGCCCGGAGTCCGGTGGCGGCGTTCGTCGCGAACACGGCGTCCATCTCGTCCAGGTCGGAGAGTGTCACCGGCTCGACCATGACCGACTCGTCGAGCTCCTGCTGAAGCAGGGTCATCGTGACGCCGGACAGGTACTCGGCCTTGGGCCAGATGATCTGTCCATCTCGGACGAATCCGATGTTCGAGGTCGCGATCTCGCTGATGGTGCCGTTGGGGTTGAGAAACAGCACGTCATCGAAGCCGTCCCGCTGGGCGATGCGGCGCCGTCGCAGCGCGGCGTACAGGCCGATGTGCTTGACCGGCGGATCGTCGCGGACGTACGAGATCGCTCGCAGCCGCAGCGGTGAGGCGATGCCCGGCGATGCCGCGCGCGTGGTCACGAGCACGTGCGGTTCGGCGTCCTGGCCGATCGAGCCGAGGTCGAGCGCCGGGTCATAGATCGTCACGCGCGCCGTGGTCAGCGCCGGTGCGTCTTCGAGCGCCAGGCGGACGAAGTGCCGGACGCGGTCGACGTCCAGGTCGACGTCGAAGAGCTGGCGGGAGTCGCGAAGCAGCCGCTGCATGTGGTGGGACAGGCCGCGGACGTGCCCGTCTTCGACCCGCATCGAGGTGAAGTGGCCGTAGTTCGTCAGAGCCAGGGTCTTGACCTGCTCCATCTCGGGCGGGGTGCCGTTGAGCTGCATGGCACCCAGCTTCGCATCTGACCGGCCGTTTCTGAACTTCAGCGGAACCGGAGTGCAGCACGAGTTCAGGGGTGCCGGTTCAGCACGGGTTCAGCAAGGGGCGTTCAAGGGCAGTTCTTTGTAGCTCGCTGAGACCGCAATCTGGATATGTCAGCGGATCGGGCAAGCGAAAAGCCCTCAGCGAGAAGGAGAAAGTCATGGCGAAGCAGGCGTTCCCCGGAGTCCAGACCGGCGGCGGCATCATGCCCAAGCTCATCGGCGCGGCCGTCACGTTCGCGGTCTTGGTCCTCATCGTCAAGCACCCCGCCGAGTCGGCCGTCTGGGTCAAGGGCGCGTTCGAGCTCTTCATCGCCCTCGTCAACGGCATGGCTCAGTTCTTCCAGGGACTCATGGCATGAGCGCGCCGACCACCAAGCGCTGCGCGCTACTCGTCTCGGACTCGGCTGATGAGGTCGTCAAGCCGCTCTTCCAGGGCGTTGATGGCGGCGTCCGCCTGCTGAACCGTCCTGCGAAGCTCGGTCAGCTCCGAGCGGGTGCGGGTGAGTTCCGCAGCCACGTCGACCTGCTCGGACGGCTCCCGGACGTAGGCCCCGGCGTTGGTTCGGATCGTGACCACGCCGGAGTCCCGGAGCAGGCGAACCGCAGCCAGCGCGGTGTTGACCGCGACCTCGTACTCCTCCGCGAGCAGGCGATATGTCGGCAGCTGGGCGCCCGGGGCGAATTCGCCGGCGTCGATCCGCCCCTGTAGGGCGTCCGCCACACGCCGACTAGCTGGGCGCTTGTCCTCGTGCGCGTCGTCAGTAGCCACGTGATCAGCGTACTCGGCATGTCTTGAGACATGGGTTGACAGCTGACTTCGCGCGCCCTAATGTCTCGCGACATAGAAAATCTCTTAAGACATCGGGAGGTAGCAATGCCCAACCAGGGCGACAGGTCCCTCGGCGCCGAGCTGGCCGACTGCGAGGCCGAGCTCAGCGAGTTCGAGCAGGAAGCGGTGCAGGACTACTGGTCGCAGGTCATCGCCGAGGAACTCGGCGAGCTGCCGGTCACGCCGTTCGCCTGGTCGGAGCTGGGCGCGGGGGAGCGGACGCGGCTGCGGCGGTACGAGCGTCGCGAGGCCGGTGCGGTGCTGCGGCTGATCACGGACGAGGCGGACTCCGGGGAGGCGGCGTGAACGGGCTGATGAGTTGGCTGTTGTCGGGGCGGCGTGTTCCGCGGTTCTCGACTGCTGATGGTTCCCGGGGTGCTCGGCGTCGGCGTGAGCTGACCTGCCCGGAGCACAAGCCGAGTCGTGGTGAGCAGGTCAGCGAGGTGTCGGTGCGGTGGACCTGCGAGTGCGGTGCGTACCGCTTCGAGATCGACGCGCCCCCGCCGCACGTCGACGAGATCCCGACGACGGCTTACCTGGAGATGGAGCGCCGGGGTCTTCAGGGCAAGAAAGGCCCGTGGCGTTCGCAGATCACCGGAAAGCCGCTGTCGGTAGCCGCCGAACCGGCGGACGAGGAGGCCGGGGAGCGCGCCTCGGAACGGGCGCAAAGCGAGTTGCGGTGCGACCGGCTGGCTCGGGAGTACGTCCGGCGGTACGGGCCGTATGCGGCCCGGGATGAGGGCTACGCGGCCGATCATCGCAACGACGTCTTGATGGCCGAGGCCCTGTTCAAGGCCGCTGACCGCGTCGACGGCGGCGAGACCACCTGGCCTTTCTGATGTCCCGGCCCAACAGCCCTTCCGCCAAGAACGCCTGTTGGGCCGGGTCTCCCACCGATCACCAAACCGTTAGGAGATCCCCAATGCTACGGATCACCGCTAGCCCCGGTGGGGGTGCGCGATGACCACCGCGAAGAGCGCTTACCCCGTGCCGGTTGCCGAGCTGCTGCCGCAGGCCCGCCAGCTGGCGAAGCAGTCGGGACGGGTTCCGAGCCGCAACCAGTTGATGGCTGAGCTGCGGATCGGGGCACCGAAGGCCCGCGAGATCCTGGACCGCCTCGCCGACGAGCAGCCGGTGAAGGCTCCCAACCCGGGGGGTCTGCACGTCGTCGCCGAACCCACTCCGGACGAGACCGAACCCACCGAGACCGACGACGACGAACCCACCGAACCTGATTCCGAGCCCACGGATTCCGAGCACGTGTCCCCGGAGTCGGAGCAGGCGACCGAGTCTGCCCCGGTTTCGGCCGAGGAGTCGGCGCCGGTGCGGGAGGCGGTGTCGGAGCCGATCACGGTCGACGCAGACCCGGCCACGCCCACCCAGCCGACCGAGACGACCGCCTCGAAGCCTGTCGCCGTGTGGCCGGTGATGCTGCTGGCTCTACCGGCGTTCGTGGCGATCTGGTCGGGGTGGGTCGGACTCGGTCAGCTGACCGGGTTCGGGATCGTGCACCCGCTTCCGGGGATCGCGGACTCCTTCGCGATCAACACCGCGATCACGCTGCCGATCGGGGTCGAGACCTACGCCGCCTATGCCCTGCGCGTCTGGCTCTCCGGCCAGGTCCCGGCCCGAGCCCGGCGGTTCGCGAAGTACTCCGCGCTCGGCTCGCTCGCCCTCGGGGCGTTGGGGCAGATCGCGTTCCACCTGATGAAGGCCGCCGGGATGACCTCGGCGCCCTGGCTCATCACCGCCGCCGTGGCCTGCCTGCCTGTCGCCGTGCTCGGCATGGGCGCGGGCCTGGCCCACCTGATCAAAGACACCCACCGGGAGGTGCAGCAATGACCGAACAGCCCCAGACGCCCAAGCCCCAGGGCGACGAGCACCAGGAGGCCGAGGAACAGGCGCAGGTGCTGCGCTTCCCGTCCGAACGCCTCAACCACGACCAAGCCCAGGCCGAGGCCGAGGCCGGTGCTGAGTCGCAGGTGATCGACGGCGAGCTGGTCGACGACCAGGACCAGGCTCCTCAGGTCGACCAGCTGCAGGCCGAGGCGGGTTCGAGTCTGGTCCGTGGTGAGAAGCGCGAACCGGTCCTGCCCGCGTGGGCGAGCAGTGTCGAGGAGTTCCGGGAGACCGCGAAGTGGGCGGTCAGCTACGCGGGACACACCCTGGCGTTCCACGCGGTGCGGTGCCCGGTCTACCTCGCCCGCATCCTCATCCGCGTCCCGCAAGGGACCCTGCGCCTGCTGCGCGGTTTCCTGCGGTGGGTGACCGATGCCGAAGGCCGCCCGGTTCGGCACGCTGCCGCTGACCGCGCCGACGCCGCCGAATACCTCCGCCTGTCCGGACAACGTGATAGCCGAGTCCGGGGCCGGGTCTACGCCACGGTGGGCTTGAGTGCGGCTGCTCTGGCGGCGTTCTTCCTCGGCCGTGAGCTACTGCCCGAGATCGTTCAGTACGCCATCGTGGCAGGCGCCCTCGGCGCCGTGGGTTGGTTGGGAGCTCCGGCGGATCAGCCGATCGCTTCCCGTGCGGTGGAGGCGACGAAGGTGCCGAAGCTGACCAGCAACGCCGTCGAAATCGCCCTCGGAGCCCTGGGGATCTCGGGGATCAACCAGGCGATGGGCAAGGGCGGCGAGGGGATCGGGTTCCCGAAGCCGATTTCGCGCGACGGCAAGGGGTGGCGTGCGGATGTGGACCTGCCCCACGGTGTGACCCCTGGGGACATCATGGACCGCCGCGAAAAGCTCGCTTCCGGCCTGCGTCGACCGCTCGGGTGCGTGTGGCCCGAGGCCGACAACGGCGAGCACGCGGGCCGGTTGATCCTCTGGGTGGGGGATCAGGACATGCGCAAGGCCAAGCAGCCCGCTTGGGCACTGCGCAAGGGCGTGCGGGTCGACCTGTTCCAGCCCCAGCCGTTCGGCACCGACCAGCGTGGACGGTGGGTCGACCTGCGGCTGATGTTCACCAGCGTGGCGATCGGTGCGATCCCGCGCATGGGCAAGACCTTCGCGCTGCGCGAGTTGCTGCTCATCGCGGCGCTCGACCCGCGTGCCGAGTTGCACACCTACGACCTCAAGGGCACCGGTGATCTCGACCCCCTGGAGAAGGTCACCCACGCCCACGGCGTCGGAGACGACGACGAGGAGATCGAGAAGGCTATTGGTGACCTGCGGAAACTCCGCGACGAGCTGCGTCGCCGAGCCAAGCTGATCCGGGACCTGGCCAAGCAGGGTCTCGCGCCGGAGAACAAGGTCACCCCGGACCTCGCGGGCAAGAAGTCGCTCGGCCTGCACCCGATCGTCATCGGGGTGGATGAGTGCCAGGTGTGGTTCGAGCACCCCGACTACGGCGAGGAGTTCGAAGCCATCTGCACCGACCTGGTCAAACGAGGGCCCGCCCTCGGGATCATCATCATGCTCGCGACCCAGCGCCCGGACGCGAAGAGCTTGCCCACGGGGATCTCGGCGAACGTGTCGACGCGGTTCTGTCTGAAGGTGCAGGGGCAGACCGAAAACGACATGGTCCTGGGCACCTCGAAGTACAAGCAGGGCGTCCGAGCGACGACGTTCGCGTGGGCGGACAAGGGCATTGGCTACCTGGTCGGTGAAGGCTCGGACGCCCAGATCGTGCGCACGGTGGCAGGTTTGGACGGTCCGGCCTCGGAGAAGGTCGCTGCCTACGCCCGCACCTTGCGCGAGCAGGCAGGCACTCTGACCGGCCACGCCATCGGCGAGGCCCCGGAGGTGGACGAGTCGGTGTCCAAGAAGGACACGTTGCTCGAAGACATCCTGGCCGTGGTCGGCGAGACCGAGAAGAAGGTCTGGAACGAGCGCGTCATCGCACGCCTCTACGAGCTCAAGCCCGAGGTCTACGGCACCTACACCGAGTCGGCCGACCTCACCGCGGCTTTGAAGCGCCACGGCATCCGCACCGCCCAGGTGTGGGGAACCACCGACGACAACAAGGGCGCCAGCCGCATCGGCATCACCCGCGCCGACATCGCCCACGAAGTCGCGGAACGTAACCGCCGCGAGGGGTCCGGCTAGCCCTCGCCGGGTCTCTAGACCTAGACGACCGCGCCTCTAGGTCTAGAGACCCCGCTAGACCCCCATCCCTTATCTCACCAGCGCCCTAGTCCCTAGAGGCGCGTGGGCCAGTGCGCCCAAAAACCGCCCAGGAGGCCACCTGTGACCCCCGCCGACTCCGCTAGCACCGTCCTGTTCCTCGCACTCCTGTTGGTCACGTCCGGTTACGGCGTGACGTGCTGGTTCTGGCCCTTCAAGGCCTGCCGCACCTGCCACGGCACCGGCAAATTGCGCTCCCCGTTCCTGCGCGCCATCCGCCTCTGCCCGCCCTGCAACGGCACCGGCCTCCGCCTCCGCCCCGGCCGCCGGGTCATCAACGCCGCTCGCCGCATCCACCGCGCCAACCACCACCGCCACTGAAAGGAGGACAGCCATGACCACGAACCTGACCATCGCCAGCTGGCTCGCCGCACAAGGCATGTACGTCTTCCCGCTGCGGCCCGGCAGCAAGCGCCCGTTCGCCAACTGCCCGCACTGCAAGACCGGCCACGCCGCCCCGGCCGCGTGCCGGTGCCTGACCACCGAACAGCCCTGCCACGGCCTCCTCGCCGCCACGATCGATCAGGAGTTGATCCGGCAGTGGTGGACCCGCACCCCCGGTGCCGGAGTGGGCATCGCGACCGGCCCGTCCGGGCTGGTCGTGCTCGACCTCGACCGCAAGCCCAAGCCGCCAGCCCCGGCCGCGCACGACGTGCCCAGCCCGGTCGGCAACGGGTTGGAAGCCCTCGATGCCCTGACCATCGCCGCTGGAGCAGCGTGGCCGACCACGCTCACCGTCGCCACACCCTCCGGCGGCCGCCACTTGTACTTCCGCGCTCCGCACGGTCTGCAGGTGCCCAGCGACGCCACCGGCCGAGTCGGATACCAGATCGACGTCCGAGCCCTGGGCGGCTACGTCCTGGCCCCCGGAACCAGCACCACAACACCCCCGGAGGACGTCGCGGGCGCCTACACGCGGATCTCAGCGGCCGCTGAGATCGCCGAGCTGCCCGGCTGGTTGCGGCCCCGGGTCATGCCCCCGGCTGCACCAGCACCGGCAGCACCCAACCTCACGGCAGCCCGCCCAGGTGATCACGCACCGGGCTACTGGCAGCGCATCTGGGAAGGCCAGCTGTCGAAGGTCGAAACCGAGCCGGGGGAGCGCTGGCGGCTCGTCTATGCGGCCGCGCGTCGCCTGGCCAACCTCGCCACCCACGACACCGCCCCGTGGACCGCGACCGAAGCTATCGACGCCCTGACCGCCGCCGCACTCCGCCGACGCGAGCGCACCGGCAAGCCCCTCGAACCCGCCGCCGCCCGACGCAACGCCCTCCGGGGTTGGGAGCGCGGAACCCACGACGGTCCGGAATCCCTGTTGGGACGGGGCGCGGCATGACGACCACCGACATGAAGGGAGGTAGCCCGATGACGGCACCCACCACCGGCGCTGAGCTCCTGGACGAGCTCCACCAGGCGGTGACGCGCTACGTGATTCTGCCCAGCCCGCAGGCTGTCGACGCCGTGGTCTTGTGGATCGCCGCGACCCACGCCCAGCCCGCCTGGGCGCACGCCCCGCGCCTGGTCATCCGCGCCCCGGAGAAGCGCTGCGGCAAGTCCCGGCTCCTCGACGTCGTCGAAGCCGCTTGCTACGAGCCGTTGATCACCGTCAACGCCTCGCCGTCGGCGGTGTACCGGTCGATCGACGAGGACCCGCCCACGATGCTCGTCGACGAGGCCGACACGATTTTCGGCGCCGACGCGGGCAGCAACGAAGACCTGCGCGGCCTGCTCAACGCTGGCCACCAGCGCAACCGCCCCGCGATCCGCTTCGACGCCAACACCCGCAAGGTCGAAGCCATCCCGACCTTCGCAATGGCCGCGTTGGCCGGGATCGGCGCCATGCCCGACACGATCGAAGACCGAGCAGTCGTGATCCGCATGCGCCGCAGGGCACCGGGCGAGAAGGTCTCGCCCTTCCGCCACCGCCGCGACCGACCGGCGCTGACCCGCCTCGCAGACCGGATCAACGAGTGGTTGCGCGCCGACCTGGACAAGCTCGAAGCCGCTGAACCGGAAATGCCGCTGGAAGACCGAGCAGCCGACACCTGGGAACCGTTGATCGCCCTGGCCGACCACGCTGGAGGGACGTGGCCGGAGCGAGCAAGGCAATCCGCGGTTGACCTCCTGGCCGAAGCCAACGACAACGACCAGGGCTCGATGAAAACTCGGCTGCTCATCGACATCCGCCGCGCTTTCGGCGATCAGCAGGCCATTTCCACCAGCGACCTGTTGGGCAAGCTCAACGCTGACCTCGAAGCGCCGTGGTGCGAGTACGGCTCGTTGGGACTCAACCCCAGCAAGCTTTCAAAGCTGCTGGCGGACTTCGAGATCCGTTCCGGCAACGTCCGCTTCCCTGACGGCTCCCAAGCCAAGGGCTACCGCCGCGCGGACTTCGTCGACGCCTGGCAGCGCTACTGCCCGCCGGAGACACCTCCGGCAGAGGCGTCCCAGCCGTCCCAAGCGTCCCAGCCCAGATCAGCCCGGGACGGCACCACCGAGCGGGACGGCACCAGCCGTCCCACCCAGATCACCAGACCAGTCCCGTGGGACGGCACAAGCCGTCCCAACGCCCCTAGCCGTCCCGCGCTGACCTGCATCGGGACGGATGGGACGGCTGGGACAGCAACCCCGCACACCACGAAGCAGAGGGGGATCGCATGACCGATCGAGTCCGTTCGCTCAGTTCGTCTCGACCGAAGGAAACCGCCGTGAAAACCCGCCGACGCGAGTACCTGTCGATCCCTGATCTCTGCGCCGAACTCGGCATCAGCAGGGACACCTTCTACAAGTGGCGCGCCAGGGGAACCGCGCCGCGCTGCACGAAGTTGCCGAACGGAGCACTCCGAATCCTCCGCGACGACCTCGAAGACTGGCTGAATGACCGGAAGGAAGTGGCCTGAAATGCAGAGCTACGACGTGCGCATCTGGGCCATCACCGCTCGCAAGAACAAGAGCGGAAAGGTCACTAGCTACCGGCTCCGCTGGCGAGTTGGGCGCGAGGAGTTCGAGGAGGCGTTCAAGAAGCGTGCGCAGGCGGATGGCCTTCGGGCTGAGCTCGTATCCGCCCAGAACCGCGGCGAGCCGTTCGACACCTTGAGCGGTAGGCCAGTATCGCTCGGTAGGGCAACGCGGGACATGCGTTGGTTCGAGTTGGCCTGCAACTACGTCGACATGCGCTGGCCGGAAGCTGCCGCGAACACGCGCCAGACCATCGCGGAGGCCCTGGTCAGGGTGTCACCGGTCTTCTTCAACGGCGGTAGGGGCAAGCCGGCCGACGCGGAAATTCGTTCGATGTTGCGGGGCTGGGCTTTCAACTCTGATCAGCGAGCGAAGGGTGTGCCGGAAGAGCATCGCGATGCGATCGAGTGGTGCACGCGCAACAGCCTCCCGATCAGCGTCGTCCAGGATGAGGCAAAGCAGCGGGAGTTGCAGCAGGCTTCGCTCGTGAGTCGAGCTGGCAAGAAGTATGCAGCGACAGTGGCCCGTCGAAACCGCGCTGTGCTCTCACACTTCCTGTCCTACGCGGTCGATGAGAAGGCCCTGGAGACCAACCCGTTGCGGGACATGAAGTGGGAATCCATGCCGAAGGGCAGTCGCTCGATTGACCCCCGAACGATGCCAAACCCGGTACAGGCGCGGACATTGCTGCGAGCTGTGAGCCAGATCCAACGAAGTGGCCCGAGGTTGGAAGCCTTCTTTGCAGTGATGTATTTCGCGGCGCTTCGACCTGAAGAAGCCGCAGCTTTGACCAAGGACGATCTCAACCTGCCGAAAAGGGGATGGGGCGAGATCTACGTCAGTCAAGCACATCCGCATGCCGGCAAGCATTGGACCGGAACCGGCCAGGCGCGGGAAAGGCGAGGAGTGAAAGCGCGCGCTGTGGGGGAGGGGCGGCCCGTGCCGTGTCCGCCTGAATTGACCGCGTTGCTGCACAACCACATCGAGGCATATGGCGACGGCGGTAGTGGTCTGCTCTTCGAGGGTGATCAGGGTGGAGGAATTCCAAAGATTACCTACACGCGAGTGTGGCGGGCAGCTCGTGCGGCGGCGTTCACGGAAAAGGTTGCCCAGTCTCGCCTGGCTGAGCGCCCGTACTCGCTGCGGCACGCAGCGGTAAGTACATGGCTGACAGCTGGCGTCGACCCGACGACCGTGGCGCGGTGGGCTGGCCACTCCGTGGCGGTCTTGTTGGAGACTTACGCCTCATGCTTGCACGGTCAGGACGTTGTGGCCCGCCAACGTGTCGAGAGTTTTCTGGGATACCGGGCCAAGTAGCTATGGTTAGTTAGATAGTGGAGGAAAACAGGTAAAGCTGCCCCCGGGCAAGGTGTTCCTGCCGGGGGCGGCTGTCACCTTTCGCGAATGCGGTCTACGAACCGAGCATATCGAAGCCGAATCCGATGAAAACGAGAGCGAGAGCCGTCCACTTGGCGGAATTTCCATCCTTTGCAATAGAAGACAGGTAAGATAGAAACCTGAAAATGCTGAATAGAGATTTTTTGATCGATAGAGCTAGGAGTGCAGCGCTGCCGAGCAAAAGTAAGAGAGTGGCTGCGCTTCCTAGGGAGAACTCCTTCGCTACCAGCAGTGCAAAAATCGGAGCGAAGGCTCCTGCAGAAAGAGCTGTCAAATCCTCCCCGTGTTCGATCTTTAACACGGTTTGAACGCTGATGAACTGATGCATGGCCGGGTTCGAAAACGCCGACGACTCCATTCTCTTCGAGAACTTCCGCACACTAGCGCGCTTGAATCGACTGGCGATCCGGTCAAATCTTTCGGGGCCAACCAGGTCGATCACGGCGACCGTGCCCGCAACAAATTGAAGTAGTTTTCCGAATCGCGCCCACCAGATAACCTTCACCCCAAGAAGGGTGGCCTCTTTCACTTCGCATCCTCTCGCCCACTCGCCAATGATTTGGATCAAGTCAATTGAGCTAGGATCGATGCAATGTGGCGGTAGGTTGGTTAGCAAGCTCAGGCGAACCCCCGGTAGTCAAGTTGCGCGTGTTTTCGCGGGGCGATTATCTTTGCTGGACTCGTGGTGTATGGGCGGTTTCTCTGCAAGAAGTGATGCACGACACGTTGATCAGTGGCGGTCGTGTGTTGATCGAGGATCAACGTAGCAGTACTGCAATCAATCGATTGCTGCTCGCCCGTTTCCCGCTAGCGCTCGGGCTATCGGCTGCCCACTGAACCGCCGATGAGGTTGCCTGCTGGCGTCAGGTCGGTGCAACTCTGCCTGCGCGGTAGCCAAGGTGCCGGGGGCAGTGGTGCCCGTGAATCGCCCGTAGCTGGCGGCCGCTAACGGCCGAAACTGGTAGACAACGACCGATTGGCGAAGAGGCATTGGACCGCTTTACGCCTGGTCACGAGAGGTTTCGCGAGTTCATCAAGAGCGCCCCCGGCAGGATTCGAACCTGCGACACCGGCTTTAGGAGAGCCGTGCTCTATCCCCTGAGCTACGGGGGCCTGGTCGGAGGGTACCTGGGTGGGGGTGGGGGGTTGGCACCTGGTGGTGCCTGTGAGGCGGAACCGCTGGTTGCTTCGGACGCGTATGGTCAGGTGATCGTTACTGTTCGCGATGCTCTGGGGCTGGGATGCGCAACGAGTTCAGCGGTTCGGCGGGGAACGTGGTGCAGGGCGGCATCGCGGGTGACGTGCACTTCCACGCGGCCGAGGTGCGGCGGGAGGCTGCTCGGGAGGTTCCGCCCGCTCCGGTGGGATTCGTGGATCGGGAGGGGCCGCGGGCCGTGCTCGACGCGGTGCTGGCCGAGGAGCGTCACGGGCGGGCCGGGTTTGCGGTGATCAGCGGGGCCGGTGGGGTCGGGACCAGCGCCCTGATGAAGATGTGGGCGCACGACGTGGCAGACGAGTTCGACGACGTGCTGTGGATCGACTTCGGCGGCCGGCCGCGCAGTCTCGACGACGTGGCCGCGCGGTGCCTGCGGTCGCTCGGGGCCGCCGACGAGCACGTTCCCGCGTCCGCCGCGGATCGGATCGCGCAGCTGCGCAGCCGCACCAGCGGTCGGCGGGTGCTGTTCGGGTTCGACCACGTCACCGACGCCGAACCGCTGCTGGAGCTCCTGCCCGCAGCGCCCGGGTGCGTGGTGGTGTGCACGGCCGCCACCGACGCGCCGGAGCTGGCGATCGACGGGGCCCGGCCGATCCGGCTGTCCGCGCTCGAACCCGCGCACGCCCTCGACTACCTGCGGGAACGCGGCATCGCCGTCGACGACGATCCCGCGTCCGCGGCCCAGGTGGTGGAGCTGTGCGGGCGGGTTCCCCGGGCACTGCGGTTGATCGTCGGGCAGATGCTCAAGCGCCGCTGGAACCTCGCGCGGACCGCGCGCGAACTGCGGGAACACCGCCGCGACCACCTCCGCGACGCGCTCACCGCCTACGACGTCACCGTCGCCGACCTCACCGACGCCCAGGCGCGCTGCTACCGGACGCTCGGCGCGTTCCCCGGAACCGCGTTCAGCGCCGACGCGATCGCGGCGCTCACCGGGGACCCGGAGGCGGACGACCACCTCGCCGAGCTGCACCGCGTCTGCCTCGTCGAGGAGAACGACCAAGGTCAGTACCTGCTGCCCGCGCTGGCCGCCGAACACCTCGGCACCGTCACCGACGACGAGGCGCTGCGCCGGCTCGTCGCCTGGTACCGGCGGACCGGCGGGTTCGCCGACCGGGCCGTGATGGACCCGCACCGGTTCCGGGCCGTCGAAGACCGGCTCGAAGGGGAGAACCCGTTCACCCGGACCACCGGGCGCGAATGGCTCGAACGGGAACGGCTGAACCTCCTCGCCGTCATCCGGGCCGCCGCCGCGCGCGACTGGGACCCCGAC
Source organism: Saccharopolyspora ipomoeae (assembly GCF_029952525.1). Lineage (GTDB taxonomy): Bacteria > Actinomycetota > Actinomycetes > Mycobacteriales > Pseudonocardiaceae > Saccharopolyspora > Saccharopolyspora ipomoeae. Next base: position 1,943 of record NZ_JASAOF010000019.1, on the reverse strand, counting down.
GTCGTCGTGCTCTGCGAAAGCCCGCTGTGGGCGCTGCACAACCAGCACAAGAACTACGCCGACACGCTGTCCGCGCTGGTCATCGGCGTCGAATCCGCTCAGCGGCTGGGCGACGAGCTCGCGGAGGCGCGGCTGCGGAGCCTGCGCGGACAGCTGCTCACCGAGCTCGGCCGGCTCGACGAGGCGGCGGCGGAGTGCGAGGCCGCAGTGGGGCTCGCCGAGCGGATCGGACACCGGCGGGGACTCGCCTCGGCCGTCGAGTTCCTCGGCAAAGTGCGCTACGCGCAAGGGGAATTCGGCGAATCCATCGCGCTGCACGCCCGCTCCGAGGAGATCAACCGGGAACTCGGCAAGCCCCGGGGCGAGGCCATCCAGCAGCACCGGATGGCGATGGCGCACATCGCGCTCGGCGAACCCGAGCGGGCGCTGGAACTGCTGCGAAAAGCCCTGTCCTGCTTCGAAGAACGCGACGACACCCGGCTCGTGCAGCGCGTCCGGTCCGAGATGGGCCGGGCGCACCAGGCCCTCGGCGAGCACGCCGAAGCGGTGACCGCGCTGCGCGAATCGGTGTCGATCGCGCGGCGGCGGGAGGCGTCGTTCGACCTCGCCGGGGCGCTCGAACTGCTCGCGGACTCGCTCACCGGCGCCGAACGGGAACAGGCGCTGCGCGAAGCCCTGGCGATCTACGACCAGGCGCACAGCCCGCGCGCCGAGCGGGTCCGGAGCAGGCTCACGGGGTGACGACCTCCACCGGCTCCGGCGTCGCGGGCCACGACGGTTCCCGCAGGTCGAGCAGGTCGTAGATCAACGCGCGGAGCCGTGCGCACGCGTCCTCGGCGAAGGTGAGCCCGGCGAGCTCCGCGTGCCCCGGGACCGGTCTCGCACCCTCCAGCTGCGGACGCGGGTCCGCGTGCGGATCCAGCCGAGCCGCGCGCTCGCCGAGCAGCGCCATCGGCGACTTCGGCGCCACCTCCGCATCGCCGAAAGCGCCCAGCAGCAGCGGTTTTCCCAAGCAGGCCGCGTAGTGGGCGAGACTGCCGTGATCCGACACCACCACGTCCGCCGCCACCAGCGCCGCCTGCCACGCGCGGATCCGGGGGAGCAGCACGAGACCGCGGGAGCGGGCCGTGCTCAGCCACGTCTCCAGCTGCAGGCGCTCGTAGCGCGTCCACACGTTCGGGTGCAGCGCCAGCGCCACCTGAGCGTCCGGGAACTCGGTGACCAGCTGTTTCGCCAGGTCACCACGCCGCGCGAACAGCGACTCCGGGCCCCACGTGGACGCCAGCAGGACCAGGCGACGATCACCCGCGCCCAGAGCCCGGCGGTAGTGCTCGCGCAGCGGCATGCTCGCGCGCAGCCGCGCGAAGCACGGATCACCGACCACCGCTGCGCGCGGAACCGCCTCCGGGCACTGGCGGCGCAGATCCTCCAGCCTGTCCACGTGGGACACGCCGATGGCGGTGGGGACGACCTCGCCGCCGTGCACCAGCTGCTGCCGGGAGAGCCCTGAGATCTCCTCGGCCACACCGGTTTCCGTCGCCACGCGCTTGTGGTGACCCGCGCCGTGCGGCAGCGTCAGGACCCGGGCGTCCAGCTCGTGCAGCGGGCCGTTGCCGCTCGGCGAGACCGCCAGGTCGAACTCGCCGGAACCCCAGCCGACCACGTTCGCAGCCGAACCGCGCAGCTCATCCGCCAGGTTCGCGGCGAACTCCGAACCCGGGCACACCGCGAAACGCGTCTCCACCCGCATGTCGTCGGCCAGCAGCGGCAGCACGTCGAGCAGCCGGTCCAGCGCCGTCAGCGTCCGGACCGCCCCCAGGATGCGGCGTTGCACCGGAGCCGAATCCCACCGCTGCGCCCGCTCACCGGACACGGCCGCCACCTGGTTCCTGGTTCCTGGTTCCTGGTTCCTGGTTCCTGGTTCCTGGTTCCTGGTTCCTGGT
>NZ_JASAOF010000018.1 GCF_029952525.1 Saccharopolyspora ipomoeae | reverse complement strand
GTTCCGAACGGAACCGCCCCCGCTTCACGTCTCACTACGACTGGTCGTGGATGACCGCGCGGATCTCGTTCTCGACGTTGCTGGTGGCCACGAACAGCATCTCGTCGCCCGCCTCCAGCGGGTCGTCGGCCTGGGGGACGATGACCCGGCCGCCGCGCAGGATGCTCACCAGCGCCGCGTCGACCGGCAGCTTGAGGTCGCGGACCCGGCGCCCGGCCAGCGGCGTGGACTCCGGCAGCGTCACCTCGACGAGGTTGGCCTGGCCCTGGCGCAGCGTCATCAGCCGGACCAGGTCGCCGACGTTGACGGCCTCCTCGACCATCGCGGCCAGCATCCGCGGCGTGGACACCGCGACGTCGACGCCCCAGGCGTCGGTGAACAGCCACTCGTTGCGCGGGTCGTTGACCCTGGCCACGACGCGGCGCACCGCGAACTCGGTCTTGGACAGCAGCGAGACGACGAGGTTGACCTTGTCGTCGCCGGTGGCCGCGATGACCACGTCGCAGGACTGCAGTCCCGCTTCCTCCAGCGACGCGAGCTCGCAGGCGTCGGCGAGCATCCACTCGGCGCCCGGGATGAGCCTCGGGTGGTAGTTGGCGGTGGTGCGCTCGATGAGCAGCACCTCGTGCTCGCCTTCGAGCAGCTCCCGCGCGATGGACTGGCCGACCGCGCCGGCCCCCGCGATCGCGATGCGCATTACTCGCTCTCCTCGGGTGTGCGTCGGGCCGCCGCGGTCACGTCGGTGACGGTGCCCGACAGCGCCGCGACGTAGACGGTGTCGTCGGCCTGGATCACGGTCTTGCGGTCGGGGAGCACGCCGCTGCCGAACCGCATGATGAACGCCACCCGCGCCCCGGTCGCCGACTCGACCTCGGTGACCTTGCGGCCGATCCAGCTCTCGTGCAGCGGCAGCTGCAGCACCGCGACCGCGCCGGACGGTTCCCGCCACGCGGTGGCCACGCCCTCCGGCAGCAGCATCCGCAGGAAGCGGTCGGTCGTCCACGGCACCGTCGCCACGGTCGGGATGCCGAGGCGCTGGTAGACCTCGGCGCGCTTGGGGTCGTAGATGCGGGCCACGACGTGCGCCACGCCGAACGTCTCCCGCGCCACCCGGGCCGAGACGATGTTGGAGTTGTCCCCGTTGGACACCGCGGCGAAGGCGCTGGCCTGCTCGATTCCCGCCTCTTCCAGGATGTCCCGGTCGAAGCCGTTGCCAGTGACCTGCTGACCGCGGAAGTCCCTGCCCAGGCGGTGGAACGCCTGCGGGTCCTTGTCGACCACGGCCACGGTGTGATCGAGCCGTTGCAGGGCGGCGGCCAGGGAGGCCCCGACCCGGCCGCAGCCCATGATCACCACGTGCACGACCTTGTCTCCTCGCTGCGGGGTGTGCTCTCGGACTTGCTGCTCAGCGGCGTCGTTCGGACGCCGCTGACCGTACCCGGGCGGACGCGATCAGGGGACCGCGACGACCGTCAGGCAACGGGCTGCTGCACCGTACCGGGTGACCGCTCGGGAAGGGCACCACGCCACCCCGGATGTGACCTGAGAGCAATTCGAAAGCCCGCATTCACCGGTCCCCCCGCCCCACCGCTTACGCTCTGTGCCGTGTCCAAGCTCGCAACCGCCGCGAAACGGTTGATCGTCGGTCGGCCGTTCCGCAGCGATCGCCTCGCGCACACGCTGCTGCCCAAGCGCATCGCGCTGCCGGTGTTCGCCTCCGACCCGATGTCCAGCGTCGCCTACGCACCCGAGGAGATCCTCCTGGTGCTGTCGGTCGCCGGCGTCTCGGCCTACGCCATCAGCCCGTGGATCGGCGGGCTGGTCGCGCTGGTGATGATCGCGGTGGTGGCGTCCTACCGGCAGAACGTGCACGCCTACCCCTCGGGCGGCGGCGACTACGAGGTCGCCACCGTCAACCACGGTCCCCGCTGGGGCCTGGTGGTGGCCAGCGCGCTGCTGGTCGACTACATCCTCACCGTCGCCGTCTCGATCTCCTCGGCAGCGGCCAACATCGGCTCGGTCATCCCGTTCGTGGCCCAGCACAAGGTGCTGTTCGCGGTCGGCGCGATCGCCCTGCTGACCGCGATGAACCTGCGCGGCATCCGCGAGTCGGGCACCTTGTTCGCGATCCCCACCTACGCGTTCGTGATCGGCGTGCTGGGGATGATCTTCTGGGGCTTCTTCCAGTCGTTCGTGCTGGGCTCGGACCTGCGGGCGGAGAGCGCCGGGTTCCAGCTCGCGCAGGAGGAGAGCCAGTTCGCCGGGGTGGCGTTCGCGTTCCTGATCCTGCGGGCCTTCTCCTCCGGCAGCGCCGCGCTGACGGGTGTCGAGGCGATCAGCAACGGCGTGCCGGCCTTCCGCAAGCCCAAGTCCCGCAACGCCGCGACCACGCTGGCGCTGATGGGCGGCCTGGCGATCCTGATGTTCCTGGGCCTGATCATGCTGGCCCGCGTCACCGGTGCCGTCGTCGCCGAGGACCCCGCGCACCAGCTCATCGGCGCCCCCGAGGGCTACCACCAGAAGACGCTCATCGCGCAGCTGGCCGGGGCCGTGTTCGCCGGCTTCTCGCCGGGGATCTGGTACCTGGTGTTCTTCACCGGTCTGATCCTGGTGCTGGCCGCCAACACCGCGTTCAACGGTTTCCCGGTGCTGGGCTCGATCCTGGCGCAGGACCGGTTCCTGCCGCGGCAGCTGCACACCCGGGGTGACCGGCTGGCCTTCTCCAACGGCATCCTGTTCCTGGCCTTCAGCGCGATCGTGCTGGTGATCGCCTTCGACGCCGAGGTGACCCGGCTGATCCAGCTCTACATCGTGGGCGTGTTCGTGTCGTTCGTGCTCAGCCAGAGCGGCATGATCCGGCACTGGAACCGGCTTCTGCGCTCCGAGGCGGACCCGGCCGCGCGGCGCCGGATGCGCCGGGCGCAGGCCACCAACGCCTTCGGCCTGTTCATGACCGCCAGCGTGCTCGTCATCGTGCTGATCACCAAGTTCACCCACGGCGCCTGGATCGCCATCGCCGCGATGGCCGCGATCTACGTGCTGATGACGGCGATCCGCAGGCACTACGTCCGCGTCGCCGACGAGCTGGAGGAGTCCGAGACCGACGCGGTCCTGCCCTCCCGCAACCACGCGCTGGTGCTGGTCTCCAAGCTGCACCTGCCGACGATGCGGGCCATCGCCTACGCCCGAGCCACCCGGCCGGACGAGCTCGAAGGCGTCACAGTCAACGTCGACGAGGAGGACACCCGCGAGCTGACCGCCGAGTGGGAGCAGCAGAACCTGCCGCTGCCGCTGAAGGTCCTCGAATCGCCGTACCGGGAGATCACCCGGCCGGTCCTGGAGTACGTCAAGCGGATCCGGCGGGACAGCCCGCGCGACGTGGTGACGGTGTTCATCCCCGAGTACGTGGTGGGGCACTGGTGGGAGCAGCTGCTGCACAACCAGAGCGCGCTGCGGCTCAAGAGCAGGCTGCTGTTCCAGCCGGGAGTGATGGTCACCAGCGTGCCGTGGCAGCTGGAGTCGTCGACGAAGGTGCGAGCGCAGCGGATCACCTCGATGCCCGGCGCGACGCGCCGAGGACTGGGGAGCAATGGAAAGGGAAGCGGTGACCGAAAAACCGGACTGGACCGGTAGGCGCCTGGAGGTCGAGATCGGCCCGGTGGCCCACGGCGGCCACTGCGTGGCCCGGCACGAGGGGCGGGTGGTGTTCGTCCGCCACGCCCTGCCGGGGGAGACCGTGATCGCGGAGGTCACCGAGGACAACGGCGGCGGTTTCTGCCGCGCCGATGCCGTCGAGGTGCTCCAGGCCGCGGCCGGGCGGGTCAGCCCGCCGTGCCCGCTGGCCGACATGGCGCTGGGCTCCGACCGGTGCGGTGGTTGCGACTTCCAGCACGCCGACGGGGAGACGCAGCGCGCGCTCAAGGCCGCGGTGATCACCGAGCAGCTGCAGCGGATCGCGGGCCTGGACTGGCCGGTGGAGGTCCGCGAGCTGCCCGGCGGGTTGCTGCGCTGGCGCACCCGCGCGCGGCTGGCCGTCGACCGCAAGGGGCACGCGGGGTTCCGCCCGAGCCGCAGTCACCGGGTGATCCCGGTGGTCGACTGCCCGATCACCGTGGAGGGCGCCGTCGAGGAGCTCGCCGACCGCCGCTGGCGGCCGGGCGCGGAGCTGACGGTGGCCGCCGACGGCGAGGGCGAGCTGCACGTCACGGCCCTGGACCGCAAGCCGCAGCGGCGCCGCGGGCGCCAGCAGGCCGTGGCGCGCCAGGTCGCGGGCAGCGGCGTGGCGCACGAGTCGGTGCGCGGCCGCTCCTTCGAGGTGGCGGCTCAGGGCTTCTGGCAGGTGCACAAGGCCGCTCCGGAGACCTTCACCGAGGTCGTGGCCCGCTTCGCGGCGGTCCCGTCCGGCGGCACGGCCTGGGACCTCTACGGCGGCGTGGGTCTGTTCGCGGCCGACCTCGCCGAGCAGGCGGGCCCGACGGGTTCGGTGCTGCTGGTGGAGTCCTCGCGCCGCGCCGTGGAGGACGCGTTGACCAACCTCCGCGACCAGCCGCAGGTGGAGTTCCGCGCGGGCACCGTCGAGCGAGTCCTCGCCGACGAGGACCTGCCGAACCCGGACGTGGTCGTCCTCGACCCGCCCCGCAAGGGCGCGGGCCGCGAGGTCGTGCAGGCCATCACGGCCCGCGAGCCGTCCCGGATCGTCCACGTCGCCTGCGACCCGGCGGCCCTGGCCCGCGACGTCTCGCTGTTCGCCGAGAACGGCTACCGCATGGTCGAGCTGGAGTCCTACGACGCCTTCCCGATGACCCACCACATCGAATGCATCGCCCTCCTGGAGCCCGTCTCCGCGAGGGCCTGACAGCGGAGACGGGCTCCTCGGTGGAAGCCGTCTCGTGAGCGCTTCGACCCGGCTTCGCGGGACCGGTTGACCGGGCACGCGTGCGCCGACGAGGTGACTCCGATGGTTAGGGTGGCCGCTGGTTGAGGAGGTGGGCCGTGTTCGGTGAGGTGCCAGGGCGGGTCGATCGGCGGGCGGCCGAGGCCGTGGGACGGCGTTGGTCGCGCGCGAACGCGCTGCTGTCGGTGACGTGGGCGTGGTGCGCCGCTGAGCTCGTCGTCTCGCTGGTGGCGCTGGCCTGGACCGTGCTCTCGGGGCCCGAGCTGCCGCTGGTCGGCAGCCCGAAGCGCGGCGACCTCGTCGGGCTCGCGTTCGTCGCACTGATCGTCCTGCTGCCGATGCCGCTCGCCTCCTGGGCGGGCAGGCGCGACGCGGACGGGATCGACTGGCGGCTCAAGCCCGACGGCTGGCTGATGTACGGATTCATCGTGGGGATCGCCCAGGCCCTCGGGCTGTTCCTGTCGATCACCTACACGGCTCTGCCGCTGTGGGTCCGCATCGGTGTCGGGATCATCGGGGCCGCTGTTCCGGTGGTGGCGGCCCTCCTGGCTCGGCGGGCGATCCTGGCCGAGCCGTTGCGGGAGATCGGGGGCAGCGAGTTCGTGCTGGTGAAGGGGCTGCGCTCGCCTCAAGGCGGGGGAGAGGACTCCGTCAAGATCACCGGTGACTCGATGCGGCTCTCGGTGCGCACCGCTGCCGGACGACCGGCAGGCCAGGCTGCGGCGAAGGACATCCGGCTCGCCGACATCACCGAGATCGGCGTGCGCCCCGCTCGGCCCGACGACGGCGCCTGGGCACCGCTGGCCGACGGGCGGGGTGCCTCGCTGCCGGAGGGCGACGTCGTCGTCATCCGGACCCGGACCGACACCCAGCTGCTCCCGGCCGACACCGAACTCGCCGAGCTGCTGCGGGCGCGAGCCGCCCTGCACGGCGCGGAACCCGCACGCATCGAGGACTGGACATGAGCGCGCAGGAGCACATCCCCGAAGTCCTCCCGGCCCCGCCCGAGACCGGCACCGAGACCACCCCGGTCGCCGGAAAGCCCAGTGCCGCACCGGAAGCGGTTCCCGGCCGCGTCGTCCGGGCATTCGCCCTCGGGGCGTTCGCCATCGTGGTGATCCCGCTCGGGTTCGTCGTGTGGAGCATGCGGGAGCTCGTGCCCGGTGTCGGCATCGCCGGTGTGGTCGGCGTCGCGGTCGCGACCGTCGCCTGGCTCCTCGACGTGCGCACGCCGCGGCGCTGGTTCGGGTGGGCCCTGCTGGCCGGGTTCTCGGCGGCCTACGCGAATCTCGCGCTGGCACCGGTCGAACTGCTCGCGCTCGTCGCGGTCGTGGTGTGCCCGCTGCTCGCGCGAACGGCGCACGAGCGCCTCACCGCACCGGGTTTCGACCTCGCCGAGCGCGACGTCGAGGTGGGCTTCCCGATCTACCGGCACCAGAGGGCGCAGCTGCGGGTCGAACGCGACCGCGCCGTCCTCGCGCTCGGCCGGATGGCGGGCGGCGGTCACGTCGACCAGGCGATCCCGCTCGCCGAGGTGTCGCTGGCCCAGCCCGGCGAGATCGTCGGCGGGGACGCCTGGCCGCTGCCGGGCGCGACGGCGCTCCGGCTGGTCGAAGGACCCGCCGTGCGGGTCGTGGCCGGGCAGCAGCAGTGGATCGTCAACGTCGAGGACCCGCGGCTGGTCGCCGCGATCCTGCGCAGGCGGCAGAGCGCCGCGTGGTCGCTGCGGACCGGCCCGCAGGACCTCGGTTCCTGGCACGCGCTGCGCAAGTGGGCCACCGCGCAGAACACGACATTCCGCAACGGCAAGCAGTCCCAGTCCTACCGGGTCTTCCGGCCGCTGCTCGGGTTCTTCTTCGGCGTGCTCGGCCTGATGCTGCTCACCATGCAGATCACGGGCGGCGCCGCGACGCCGAGCGCGTGGCTCGCCGCCGCGGCGATGCTGCTCGTCGGCGCGTTCCTGGTGGCCGGCTGGCTCCGGCAGCGCGCGCGACTGGCCCGCGCCGAGCTCCACTCGCTGCCGCCGAACAGCCCGAAGTGGGGAGACCCGCGACCCGAGGTCGCCCCACTGCCGAGCTGGCGTCCCTGGGCCTAGCCCGGACCGTCCGGGAGGTTCAGCTTCTCCGGCGTCTGCTGCTTCTCGGCGTCGACCTCGCCGTAGGAGTTGCCGTTGACGTTGTTCGGGCCGCCTTCGATGTTGGCGTGCTGGCCGACCGTCGCGGAGTTGACGTCGTTGTTGTAGGGGGTGTCGACGTTGGCGCCGGTCACGGAGCCCTCGTCGGTCTCGAAGCGCCACCCCTGCGTGTTGGAGCCGGAGACCCACTCGCCGCCGTCGCCGGTCGCGCCGCGGCCGTTGCCCTCCCAGGTGGCGTTGAGGCCCTCGTGCCGGCTCTGCATCCCGCCGGTCGCTCCGCTGATGCCGCCGGAGATGGCGCCCGAGGTGATGTCGTTGATGCCCGGCGCCTGGCCGTGGAAGCCCTGGTTGATCGTGTTGCCGAGCACGCCCGAGATGGAGCCGCGCGCGGCTCCGTAGGCGGCGGCTTCGGTGAAGTTCTTGGTGGCGTTGCCGGTCAGGTCCTTGCCGACCTGCTGGCCGATGCCGGGCGCGACGCCGTCCACCAGGCCACCGGCCAGACCGGCCGCGACACCGGAGACCGCCGCGTTGCCGGTGTTGGACCAGTCCCAGGACTGCCGGTCGCCCTTGGCGAACTGGATGCCCTGGATCGCGGCGTCGACGCCCATGTTGATCCCGACGTTGAGCAGGACCTGCTGGCCGATCTTCGTCAGCAGCTGCTGGAAGAACGTCCGCACCGTCAGCTGCGTGGCGGCCTGCGCGATCGGGATGCCCGCCGTGCTGGCGCCGAAGGTCGCCACCGCTGAGGCGATCATCGCCGCGATCTGCGCGGCCAGGATGACCAGCGCGGCGATGATGCTCATCTTGGTGTACTCGATCTCCAACGCCGCGCTGTCGGCTCCCTCGCCGAGCGCCTCGCAGAGCTTCTTCAGCTCCGGCAGGTGACCCGAACCGCCGTCGCAGAAGTCCTTCATGAACGTCTGGAAGGCGTCGTGCGTGTCGCCCTTCATGGTGGCCAGCGCCGCGCTGACGGCGCCCTCGGTCTCGCCGATCACGTCGTCGATGTCCACGCCGCACTGCGTCCACGCCTCGGCGACCCTGCGCAGCGCCGTCTCGTCGCCCTCGGGCCAGCTCGCGCCGACCACGATCGGGAACAGCCAGCTGACCTCACCCGGGATCTCGATGCCCACGTCGTCCCCCTCAGCCCTGGCTCTTGATGCCGTCGGCGTTCGCCCGGTCGACGTCGTCCCACGTCCGGGCGGTGGCGTCGAGCTCACCGCGGACCTGGTGCAGGGCCTTGGACAAGCCCTCGATGCCGTCGGTGCCCTGCTGGGAACCGGGCTCGTAGTTCTTGGCGAACTCCTGACCGGCCTCGTCACCGCCCCAGCACGCGCCCTCGGCCTGCAGCACGCCGTTGAGCTTGTCCAGCGCCGACTTCAGCTTGTCCGACGCGGAGTCGAACTTCGGCGAAGCGCCCATCAGCGCCTCGGGGTCGACCTCGAATCCCATTACCAGCGGTCCTTTCGGAAACGGGACCGGGGTTCGAAGTCGTCCCAGTCCTCCTCTACCGGCGCCTTGGACGCACTCGACGGGGTGTTCGGTTCCGGCAATTCCGGAGCGGCCGGGATCAGCTGGGCCAGCGAGGGCGCGTCCGGGAACAGGTCCGGCAGGTCGGGGACGTTCTCCTGCAGCGGGGCGACGGCCGCATCGGCCCGCGCCCGGGCGTCCCGCGCGGCCGACTGGGCGGCCTCGGTGAAGCTCCTGGCGAGCTTCTCCGGTGCGCTCGTGCGCAGCGCCGACGGCGACAGCGCCGTGTCGGTGACCACGCCGGCCGCGTTGACCCGCACCGTGACCAGACCGTCGGACGAGGTGGCCTCGCCGGTCGCGGCGAGGGCGCTGGCCTGCGCCTCGCGCAACTGGGCGGTCTGGCGTTGCAACCCGTCGAGCATCGAGCTCACCTGCTCGCGCATCGCGGCGTTGCGCGCTTCGAGCTCCGCCTTGCGGCCGTCCGGTCCAGTCATGTCGCCTCCCCTGGGATCAGACGAAAGGTAGCAACACCGCTTTCCGGGGGACACCTTCCACACGAACGTCACATTCGCAGGTCGAGCGGGTCCTGGGAGCATCGCTGCAGGTGCGCGACCACACCCGGTCGCCGCATGGCCCCTCCGTAGACTGGGGCGCACTATGCAGACGGAGCCAGGTTGCCGGCCAGGCCCCGGATTGCCTCTGTGACCGACCGGCACGACAAGCGAGGTGGAACACGGTGACGCTGCTGGGGTCCGTGCGCAGTCCGGCCGACGTCAAACGCCTGACGCACGCCGAACTGGTGGAGCTGGCCGACGAGATCAGGCAGTTCCTGATCCAGAAGGTGTCGCGGACCGGTGGGCACCTGGGGCCGAACCTGGGAGCGGTCGAGCTGACCCTCGCGCTGCACCGGGTCTTCGACTCCCCGAATGACGCGCTGCTGTTCGACACTGGGCACCAGGCGTACGTGCACAAGATCGTCACGGGACGTCAGGACGGCTTCGACCAGCTGCGCAAGCGGGACGGCCTGTCCGGTTACCCGTCGCGCGCCGAGAGCGAGCACGACTTCGTCGAGAACAGCCACGCCTCGACCGCGCTGTCCTACGCCGACGGCCTGGCCCGGTCCTTCCAGGTCACCGGGGCCGACCGGCACGCGGTGGCCGTCGTCGGCGACGGCGCCCTCACCGGCGGCATGTGCTGGGAGGCGCTGAACAACCTCGCCGCCGACCCCGAGCGCCCGGTGGTCATCGTTGTCAACGACAACGGCCGCTCGTACGCGCCGACGATCGGCGGGCTCGCCGAGCACCTCGCCGCGCTGCGGCTCAACCCCAGCTACGAGAAGGCCCTGGAGTCCGGCAAGCGCACGCTGCGCAAGATGCCGGTCGTGGGCCGCTCGCTCTACACCGGCCTGCACGCCGCCAAGAGCGGCATCAAGGACGCGATCAGCCCGCAGGTCATGTTCTCCGACCTCGGCCTGAAGTACCTGGGCCCGGTCGACGGCCACGACATGCGCGCGATGGAGCACGCGCTGCAGATGGCCAAGTCCTTCGGCGGACCGGTGATCGTGCACGCCGTGACCCGCAAGGGCAACGGCTTCGCCCCGGCCGAGAACGACGAGGCCGAGCAGATGCACCAGGTCAAGGTCATCGACCCGGAGACCGGCCTGCCGAAGAAGCCCGCGCCCAAGAGCTGGACCGACGTCTACGCCGACGAGCTGGTCTCGATCGGCGCCGAGCGCTCCGACGTCGTGGCCATCACCGCGGCGATGCTGGGACCGACCGGGCTGAAGAAGTTCGCCGAGGCCTACCCGGAGCGCTGCTTCGACGTGGGCATCGCCGAGCAGCACGGCATGACGTCGGCCGCCGGTCTGGCGATGGGCGGTCTGCACCCGGTGTTCGCGGTGTACTCGACGTTCCTGAACCGCGCCTTCGACCAGCTGCTGATGGACGTCGCCCTGCACAAGCAGGCCGTCACCGTGACGCTGGACCGCTCCGGCATCACCGGTGACGACGGCGCCAGCCACAACGGCATGTGGGACCTGTCCATCCTCGGCCTGGTTCCCGGCATCCAGGTGGCCGCGCCGCGCGACGCGGTGACGCTGCGGGAGGAGCTGCGCGAGGCCGTCGCCGTCGACGACGGGCCGACCGTGCTGCGCTTCTCCAAGGGCTCGGTCATCGAGGAGGTCCCGGCCGTGGAGCGGACCGGCGGCGTGGACGTGCTGCGCGCCGACGACCGCAAGGACGTGCTGCTGGTGGCCGTCGGCGCGTTCGGCAAGCTCGCCGTGGCCGCCGCCGAGAAGCTGGCCGCGATGGGCGTCGGCGTGACCGTGGTCGACCCGCGCTGGGTCGTGCCGGTGCCGTCGAAGGTCGTCGAGATGGCCGGCGAGCACCGCCTGGTGGTCTCGCTGGAGGACTCCGGGCGGCACGGCGGGTTCGGCTCGTCGCTGGCGGCCGCGTTGCGCGACGCCGAGCTGGACGTGCCGCTGCGCGACCTGGCGGTGCCGAACAACTTCCTCGACCACTCCTCGCGGGAGGAGGTCCTGGCGGACCTCGGTCTCACCGAGACCGACATCGCGACCAAGGTCAACGACTGGCTGTCGGGCCGTCGCGGCGCGCAGCTCCGCGTCGCCACCGAGGCCGAAGCCGCCCACGGCTGACCAGGTGGTTCCCGATTTCAATGGAAGTCAGGTCTCCGATCTCCATTGAAATCGGGGACCGGGTTTCCGTTGGATTCGCGTCACCCCGGCGCCGACGTCGACTGGTGCGGGCGCCTGCTGTGGCAGGGTGGGTCCCGTGCGAATCCTGGTCGTGGAGGACGAGAAACCGCTGGCCGAGGCGGTGGCGAGGGGACTGCGGCGCGACGGCATGGCCGTTGACGTCGCCTACGACGGCGAGAGCGGTCAGGAGAAGGCCGCGATCACCCGCTACGACGTCGTCGTGCTCGACCGCGACCTGCCCGGCATGTCCGGCGACGACCTGTGCCGCGACCTGGTCGGCTCCGGCGGCCTGACCAGGGTCATCATGCTGACGGCCTCGGGCACGGTCGCCGACCGCGTCGCCGGGCTGTCGCTGGGCGCCGACGACTACCTGGCCAAGCCCTTCGCGTTCCCCGAGCTCATCGCCCGGGTGCGCGCGCTGGGCCGCCGCGCCACGCCCGCCCCGCCACCGCTGCTGACCGCCGAGGACCTGCGGCTCGACCCGGCCCGCCGCACCGTCACCCGCTCCGCCGGTGAGGTCGAGCTGACCCGCAAGGAGCTGGGCGTGCTGGAGGTCCTGCTCTCGGCCGGTGGCGCCGTCGTGAGCTCCGAGGAACTGCTGGAGCGGGTCTGGGACGAGAACGCGGACCCGTTCACCACCACCGTGCGGGTCACGATGATGACCTTGCGCAAGAAGCTGGGGGAGCCGGGCATCATCGAGACCGTGGTCGGTTCCGGCTACCGGGTGCCCTCGGCGTCGCGCGCCGAACACGTCCGGGACTGATGGTGGGCGCGCTCACCCGACGCGGGCCGGGACTGCGGGTTCGCCTCACGCTGCTGGCGACCTCGCTGGTCGCGCTGGTCAGCGCGGTGCTGCTGTGGCTGGGCTGGGTGCTGGTCGGCAACGTCGTGGCCGCCGTGCCGCGGCTGCCCGCGGGGACGCCGGTGCGGGTCGGGGGAGTGGACGTGCCCGCCGAGCTGCTCGGCGAGGCGCTGCGCGACTCCGCCCGCAGGCAGGTCCTGCTGATCGGCGGGCTCGCGTTCGTCGCGGTGGTCGCCGCTGCCGCGCTGCTGGCCTGGCTGGTCACCGGGCGGGTGCTGCGGCCGCTGCAGGAGGTCACCGACACCGCGCAGCGGCTGTCGGCGGAGTCGCTGGACGAGCGGATCGCGCTCAGCGGTCCCCGCGACGAGGTGGCCCGGCTCGCCGACACCTTCGACGCGATGCTGGACCGGCTGCAGGCGGCCTTCGACGCCCAGCGCCGGTTCGTCGCCAACGCCAGCCACGAGCTGCGCACCCCGCTGGCGGTGGTGCGCACGGAACTGGACGTGACGCTGTCGGACCCGGACGCCGACGAGGCCGAGCTGCGCCGGATGGCCGACGTGGTCCGCGAGGCCACCGCCCGCGCCGAGCGCCTGGTGGAGGCGCTGCTCCTGCTGGCCCGCACCGAGGTCGTGGAGCTGGCGGTCCGGGAACCGGTCGACCTCACCGACGTCGTCGGCCGGGCCCTGCGCGCGGTCGAACCCGAGGCGCGCAGGCGCGGGCTGCGCGTGCGGCGGTGCACCGAACCGGCTCGTGCCGTCGGCGACCCGGCCCTGCTGGAGCGGGTGGCGGGCAACCTGCTGGAGAACGCGGTCCGGCACAACCTCGACGGCGGCTGGCTGGAGGTCAGCACCGGCGGCGACGCGACGTGGACGACGCTGCGCGTGGCCTCCTCCGGCCCGGAGATCCCCGCGGAGTCGGTGAACGGCCTCTTCGAACCGTTCCGCCGCGCCGGCGTTCAGCGCACCGCCCGCAACGGCACCGGCCTGGGCCTGTCCATCGTCCAAGCCGCCACCACGGCCCACCACGGCAAGATCCACGCCACGGCGCTGCCCGCGGGAGGCCTCGCCGTCACGATCCAACTCCCGGCCGCGCCGTGACGATCAGCGACACCAAGTGGGCAAAATAAAACCCCCGGCGCGTACCGAAGTACTGGCTAACCGGGGGACTTCGTGAAGAACTCTACCACGGCCTGCCCGCTACGCCGAGTAACGGCAGTGATACAACCCGGGGCATGATCGAGGACGCCGTCCCGGACGAGCTCGAATCGCTGTTGTCCGCAGAACGGTTGGGCACGTATTACGAGGCTGCGCTGCAATGCGGGTGCTCGCCCTTGCACCTGTGTTTGCTCGGAGGGGAGCTGGCCACCAGCTTCTACCGCGACCTCGGGGTGGTCGAGGTGGTGTTGCGGAACGCCATGAACGATCGGCTGGCTGAGATGTACGGCCCGCAGTGGTGGGCCGATGATCAACTTCTCGATGAACGCGGCCAGGTCGCCATCGCAAAGGCGTGGAAGGACGGTGCTTGCGGGGGCGATAGCTCGCCGGGCAGGTTGATCGCTCAGTTGACGATGGGGTTCTGGGTTCATCTCCTGGAACCCGGGGGTTTCGTCGGGCAGAAACCGTTTCGACAGCGACGGTACTACGACGCCACCCTGTGGAGACCTGCACTTCGCTTCGCATTCCCAGGATCTCCTCAGATCCGGAGCGACGTCCATGCGTTGGCACAGCGGGTCTATGCTCTGCGCAACCGGATTGCGCACTGCGAACCGGTGATCAGCGGGTTCCGCGTGCCAGGTACCAAGGTCCGCCGAAGCCCCGCGGAGATTCACGAAGATCTCATCACACTTGTCCGCTGGATCTCGGAGCCGGTCGGGCACTGGCTTGCCGACCGTTCGCGCACCCCTGGGATTCTTGCGCGCGTCACAGAGCTGGGAGCAGCAGAACGGTCTCCTCGATCACCCGGTCCGGTGAGCGACATCGACGCCGGTGAGCTCATGCGAGACCTCAGAGACCGAGAACGGCACTGAGCTGTTCGGACCCGTCACAGCCGCAGCGCGTCGACGTCCACGGCGAGGGGAGCGGGCGCAGCGTCCACGTGCACCGGCCCCTGGCCGCGCGATGCCGTCGTGACCAGCGAGTAGCGGCCGTTGTCGAGGCGGTAGGCGGCGAGTTCGCAGGGGCCGCCGACGTCCTGGGCGACGCTCCAGAAGTACTGCACCCCGGCGCGTTCGCACGCGTGGAACTTCTCCTGCTGCTCGGTGTGCGTGTTGCCCGGTGACCAGATCTCGCCGATCAGCAGCACGTCAGCGGCCTGGAAGGTGTTGCCCGCAGGTGGGCGGTTGAGCACGACGAAGTCGGGGATGAGCGCGGAGCGGTAGGTGGTGCTGATCTCCACTCCCACACCGGAGACGGCGAAGAGCTCGTCGGCACGGCCTGCCTGCTCGATCGCCCGGTCGAACGCCGCGATGATCCGCTTCTCCGCCCACTGGTGGTAGCCGCTCGGCGGTGGCGTCACGAGCCAGTTCCCCTCGATGAGCTCCAGCCGAGACCCGTCTTCGCGAGCGGGCAGGGCGTGCCAGTCGGCGATCGTGAACGGCCCCAGTTCGTGCTGAACAAGCGCGGTCACCGGACATCACCTCGTCTCCGTCGACTCCATCATGACAGACCCGATACCCGACCTCACGCAGCAGAACGGGGGCCGGAGTCGTGGACTCCGGCCCCCGTTGCGGTCGTGCTCGGATCAGGCGGGCAGGGAGGCCACGCCCGGGGCGAGGAACCGCTTGCCGTTGACCCGCTCGGACACGCCCGCGCGGTCCAGGTACGGCGTGATGCCGCCCAGCCAGAACGGCCAGCCCGCGCCCAGGATCATGCACAGGTCGATGTCCTGCGCCTCGGCGACGACGTCCTCGTCGAGCATGATCCGGATCTCCTCGGCCAGCGCGCCGAGCGCGCGGTCGCGGACCTGCTCGCTGGTGGAGGGCGCATCGCCCTGCTTCCACAGCTCGGCGACCTCGGGGTCGACGACCACGTTGCCGGACTCGTCGAACGTCCAGACCGCGGTCTTGCCCGCGTCGACGAACCGCTGCAGGTTGTCGCTGATGCCGAAGCGCTCCGGGAACGCCGCGTGCATGGTGCCGTTGACGTGCTGGGCGACGGCCGGGCCGACCAGCTGCAGCAGCACCATCGGGCTCATCGGCAGACCGAGCTCTTCGAGGGCGTTGTCGGCGACCTCGAAGGGCGTGCCCTCGTCGACGGCGGCGATGACCTCGCCCATGAAGCGCGTCAGCAGCCGGTTCACCACGAACGCCGGAGCGTCCTTGACCAGCACCGAGGACTTCTTCAGCTTCTTGCCGACGCCGAAGGCGGTGGCCAGCGAGGCGTCGTCGGTCTTGTCGCCGCGCACGATCTCCAGCAGCGGCAGCACCGCGACCGGGTTGAAGAAGTGGAAGCCGACGACCCGCTCCGGGTTCTTCAGCTTCGAGGCCATCTCCGTGATCGACAGCGACGAGGTGTTGGTCGCCAGGATCGCCTCGGGGGAGACGTGCTCCTCCAGTTCGGCGAAGACCTTCTGCTTGACCGTCATCTCCTCGAAGACGGCCTCGATGACGAAGTCGGCGTCGGCGAAGGCCTTCTTGTCCAGCTCGCCGGTCACCAGCGCCTTGAGGCGGTTGGTGGCGTCCGGCGACAGGCGGCCCTTGCCGGCGAGCTTGTCGATCTCGCCGTGGATGTAGGCGACGCCCTTGTCGATGCGGGCCTGGTCGATGTCGGTGATGACCACCGGCACCTGCAGGCGGCGCACGAACAGCAGCGCCAGCTGACCGGCCATCAGACCGGCGCCGACCACGCCGACCTTGTTCACCGGGCGGGCCAGGCCCTTGTCCGGCGCACCGGCCGGGCGCTTGGCGCGCTTCTGGGCCAGGTCGAACGAGTACAGCCCGGCGCGCAGCTCGTCGGACATCAGCGCGTCGGTCAGCGCCTCGGTCTCGGCGGCGTAGCCGGCGTCGATGTCGTTGTTGCGGGCCAGCTCGATCAGCTCGACGGTCTTGGTGACCGCGGGCGAGGCGCCCTTGGTCTTGGACTCGACGATCTGCTTGGCGCGCGCCACCGCGTCGTCCCAGCCCTGGCCGCGGTCGATCTCCGGGCGCTCGACGGTCTTGTCGCCGTTGACGACGCGGACCAGCCAGCGCAGCGACTCCTCGAGGAAGTCCGCGCCTTCCAGCAGCTCGTCGAAGATGCCCAGCTGCAGGCCCTTCTTCGGGTTGAGCATCTTGTTCTGGCTCAGCGCGTTCTCGATGATCACCGTCACGGCCGCGTCCGGGCCGATCAGGTTCGGCAGCAGCTGCGTGCCGCCCCAGCCCGGGAACAGACCCAGGTAGCACTCCGGGAACGCGATGGCGCCCGCGTTGGAGGCCACGGTCCGGTAGTGGCAGGACAGCGCCAGCTCCAGGCCGCCGCCCAGGGCCGCGCCGTTGACGAAGGCGAACGTCGGGATCGTCGACTCGGTGAGCCGGCGGAACACGTCGTGGCCGGTCTGCGCGATGGCCTGCGCGTGCTCGCGCTGCGACACCTGGCCGACACCGGTGAGGTCGGCGCCGACGGCGAACACGAACGGCTTGCCGGTGACCGCGATCGCGGCGGGCTCGGCGGCGAACGCCTCGTCCAGCGCGGCGTTCAGGCTGCTCAGACCACCCGGGCCGAAGGTCGACGGCTTGGTGTGGTCGTGGCCGTTGTCGATGGTGATGAGCGCGAGCTTGCCGGTCAGACCGGGAACGTCGACGAGGCGGGTGTACGCCTTGGTCACGACCTCGTCGGGGAACAGCGCCGCGAAGTCAGTCACTGCTCGCCTCCTGCGTTGTAGTTCGGGTTCTCCCAGATGACCGTTCCGCCCATGCCGATGCCGATGCACATGGTGGTGATGCCGTAGCGGACCTCGGGGTGCTCTGCGAAGTGGCGGGACAGCTGCGTCATCAGCCGCACGCCGGAGGAGGCCAGCGGGTGACCGCAGGCGATCGCGCCGCCCCACGGGTTCACCCGCGGGTCGTCGTCGGCGATGCCGAAGTGCTCCAGGAAGGCCAGCACCTGCACGGCGAAGGCCTCGTTGATCTCGAAGAGGCCGATGTCGTCGATCGTGAGACCGGCGCGCTGGAGGGCCTTCTCGGTCGCCGGGACCGGGCCGACGCCCATGACCTCCGGCTCGACGCCGGCGAAGGCGTAGCCGACCAGGCGCATCCCGACCGGCAGGCCGAGCTCCTCGGCGGTCTCCGCGTCGGCCAGCAGGGCACCGGTCGCGCCGTCGTTGAGCCCGGCGGCGTTGCCCGGGGTGACGCGGCCGTGCGGGCGGAACGGGGTCTTGAGGCCGGAGAGGCTCTCGACCGTGGTGCCCGGGCGCGGCGGCTCGTCGGTGGTGGCCAGGCCCCAGCCCTCGTCGGAGCGGGTGGCGACCGAGACCAGGTCGGGAGCGATCTTGCCCGCCTGCATCGCCTCGTCGTAGCGCTGCTGGCTCAGGGCCGCGTACGCGTCGGTGCGCTCCTTGGTCAGCGACGGGTAGCGGTCGTGCAGGTTCTCGGCGGTGGAGCCCATGACCAGCGCGGACGGGTCGACGATCTTGTCGGACACGAAGCGCGGGTTGGGGTCGGCGCCCTCACCCATCGGGTGGTTGCCCATGTGCTCGACGCCGCCCGCGATGACGACGTCGTAGGCGCCGAAGGCGATGCCGCTGGACACGGTGGTCACGGCGGTCATGGCGCCGGCGCACATGCGGTCGATGGCGAAGCCCGGCACGGACTTGGGCAGCCCGGCCAGCAGCGCCGCGGTGCGGCCGATGGTCAGGCCCTGGTCACCGATCTGGGTCGTCGCGGCGATCGCGACCTCGTCGATGCGCTCCGCCGGAAGTTCCGGGTGGCGGCGCAGCAGTTCCCGGATGACCTTGACGACCATGTCGTCCGCGCGCGTCTGGGCGTACTGGCCCTTCGAGCCGGCCTTGCCGAACGGCGTGCGTACGCCGTCGACGAAGACCACGTCCCGAACCGCTGGGCGGCTGCGGCTGTCGGCGGGTGCCGACGCAGGTGCGGCCACGGCGTGCTCCTCACTGGCTTGGTGGATGGTGCTCGGCCGAGGTCCGCGAGAGGCGGCGCCTTACCGGCCGGTAACCGCACTCTAGCGCTTATTACCCACCGGTAACCACGTGCCTGCCCCTGTCGGTTGTCTCACATGCTGACCAGCCCGAACCCGGCGTGGCTGATCTTTCCCGAGGGAGCGCCGGTGCGCTCGGCGAGACATGGGGCGGTTCTAGCCATGATCACCCATGATCGAAGTCCGTTTTGCCCGGTCAATTGTGGCTAGAACTGCCCTCGCTCAGGACTCCTCGTCCGGAACGGCGTGCAGGGCCTTGGAGAACGCCGCCGCGGTGAGGGCGATCTGCCACTCCCGGGCGCCCTTGGATCGCAGCAGCTCGGTCACCGCCTCGACGCCGAGGTCCTCCGGCGGCGCCCAGCAGGTGCGCCGCACCAGATCGGGCAGCAGCAGGTTCTCCACCGGCAGCGAGTGCTCCTCGGCGATCGCGTTGAGCGCCGCGCGGGCCGCGGTGAGCCGCGCCGCCGCTGCCGGGTCGCGGTCCGACCAGCGGTTGGTCGGCGGCGGTCCGTCGTTCGGCGTCGATGCGGCGGGCAGCTCCTCGTTGCTCAGCCGCCGCGCCGAGCGCAGCGCCTGCAACCACATCGAGGCGCGGCGGCGCTGCTGGCGCCCGCCGAACACCGGCATGGCCACCAGATCGCCCTCGGACTTGGGGTTGGCCTGCGCCGCCAGAACGATCGAGGAGTCCGGCAGCACGCGGCCCGGCGCGATGTCGCGCTCGCGGGCGAATTCGTCCCGGGTCTGCCACAGCGCGCGCACCGCGGCGAGCTGCCGGGGGCTGCGCACCTTGTGGATCCCGGAGGTCCGGCGCCAGGGTTCGGCGCGCGGGGGAGCGGGGGCGGCGGTGCGGACGGCCTCGAACTCCTCGAAGGCCCAGTCCAGCTTGCCCTGCCGCTGGAGCTCGTCGTGCATCTCGTCGCGCAGCGCGACCAGCAGCTCCACGTCGAGGGCCGCGTAGACCAGCCAGTCCTCGGGCAGCGGCCGTCTTGACCAGTCGGCGGCGCTGTGACCCTTCTCCAGCCGGTAGCCGAGCATGCGCTCCACCAGCGCGCCCAGCGAGACCCGGTCGAAACCGGCCAGCCTGCCGGCGAGTTCGGTGTCGAACAGCTTCGAGGGGTGCAGGTCGAGTTCGGCCAGGCACGGGAGGTCCTGGGACGCGGCGTGCAGCACCCATTCGGTGTCGGCCAGGGCCGGGACCAAGGGGTCGAGCGCGCCCTTGAGAGCGATCGGGTCCACCAGAGCGGTTCCCGATCCCTCACGACGCAGCTGCACCAGGTAGGCGCGCTGCGAGTAGCGGTAACCCGAGGCGCGCTCGGTGTCCACCGCGACCGGCCCGGTACCTGCGGCCAGCGCTTTCGCGGCCGCTTCCAGCGCGGCCGGGGTGTCCACCACCGGCGGCACGCCGTCGGCGGGTTCGGTCAACAACACCGGCTCCGGGCGGCCGGATCCGACGGTCTCGGGGCTTGCAGCTTCCACGGCTAACAGACCTTACGTGCTTTGGCCCGCGTCGTGTGGCTGGTCCGCCCGACGTTGTCGGGTCCGGCCGCACCGGTGCTGGTGTTCGTCAGCGATCCGTCACCGGATCACGCCGGCGCGCATGGCCAACGCGACCATCTGCGCTCGGTCGCCCGTGCCCAGCTTGCGCCCGATCCGCGACAGGTGAGACTTCACCGTGAGCGCGGACAGGTTCAGGGCCTCGCCGATCTCCTTGTTGGACCGGCCGTCGGCCACCAACTGGAGAACTTCGACCTCACGCCCGGACAGCTCGCGAGGTGTGTTGTCCGTTCCCGGCACGCGGGTACCGGCGGCGAGCACCGGAGCCACGCTGGGATCGGCGTACACACCGCCGTCGAGCACGCGGCGCACGCCGTCGGTGACCACCATGGGCGAGGCCGACTTCAGCAGGTACGCCTGAGCGCCTGCTTGGAAGGCGGCCCGGACCGCATAGGGGTCATCGGACGAAGCGAGCACCACGATCCGCGGCCAGCCCTGGCTCCGGAGTTCGGTAACCAGTTCGATGCCGGTCCCGTCCGGGAGCCCGAGATCGAGGATTGCGAGGTCGCACGGACCGGTCGCCAGGGCGCGAGCCCTGGCTTCGGCCATGGATGCGGCCTCGTGCACCGTGCCGGCGCCCATCTGCAGCAGCCGAGCGGCGATCGCCTCTCGGAGCAGCGGATGGTCATCCACCACGAGCACCGTGAACAGCTCTTCCCGCGGGTGCGGGACCATGTTGGCCGGCAAAGCGCCGGCAGGCGTGGTTCGAGCGGCCTGACCTAAGCCGACGGCAGCCACGTCACTACCTCCCTGGAGTCGGTCGTGCCCCCCGACCGGCACCGGGACTCTCGACCAATCAGCCGCGCCACTGATCGACCGAAAGTGGTGTCGTCGGGGTGAGCGTAACCGCCCAAGCGGGTCAGCGGGACGATCAATCGGGTATCTATCCCGATCGAGTTGTGACGACACCATACTTTTGTCGCACTTTCGGGTGACTCAGAGCGACGACCGTAACGGCGGAGCGTGGCCATGCGACATATTTCGAATGCGCATGGTGAAAATCTTGCACCGACAAGCACTTCGAAGAAGCCGAACGAACTTCGCGAATGAAAATCGGACACCGGCGTGTCGCGCTTCGGCGTGTCGGATTCGAGGGGGTGCGGGAGGGTCGCGGGCCGAACGCTACGCGCTGCGGCGACCCGCCGCAGCCGATGATCGGGCGACCTCGATCAGTCCTGGCGGACTGCGCCGTTCGGGCGCCTGCCGAGCAGTGCAACCCCTTCCGGCGGAAGACCCGCCGCGCTGGCCATGAGTTCGTGGAACGCCTCCGCGTGCGGCCGGAGGTCGATGTCGCCGTCGCCGAACACCGAGGGTGTCGGAGTCCAGGAGCCGCGCAGCTCCAGGTCGTGGCTGCGGGACGGGCCCGCGATGTCGCCGAACCGGGCCGAGGAGGTGAGGGTGACCGTGCCGCCCAGGGCGGTGAAGTGCGCTCCCGCGTTCTCCAGCGCGTCGGTGAGCCACGACCAGCCCACGGCCGGCAGCAGCGGGTCGTCGGCGACCTCGGGATCGAGTTCGGCCTTGAGGTAGACCACCAGCCGCAGCACGCCGTCCCAGGCGTCCTGGCCCTCCGGGTCGTGGAGCAGCACGAAGCGCGCCGTCGCCAGCTCGCCTGCCGGTCCGTTCGCCTCCGCGGCCAGCGCGTGGGCCCACGGGGCCAGGCGCTTGGGTGGACCGACCTCGCCGAGCTCGATCTCGGCACGCGGCTGAGGCGACGTCAACGCGGCAACCGCCTGCCGGAAAACTTCGGGCGCTGCCGACATCTCCGTCACGGCGACGACTCTAGATGCCGCCCGCCGCGCGTGGGCGGAGGCGCGCCGTGGAGGACGGCGGGCGCTTGGAGTGGGAGCGCGGGCGCCGTGCGAAGATTGTCTGCGCCAGCCCGGCCGTCCGTCGTGGCAGATCCGCTCCAAGACCGCCCGCAGACCGCACCGGGATCCGACGATTCGACGTACGGACACCGACCTTCGATGACGAACTCCGCACCGGTCTCCACTCGCCGGGACCTCGCCGACGCCCCTCTGCTCGTGGCCGCTCGCGGCGGACAGCCCCGGCACACGCCGGTCTGGTTCATGCGGCAGGCCGGGCGGTCGCTGCCCGAGTACCGCAGGGCCCGCGAGGGCACCCCGATGCTGCAGGCCTGCCTGACGCCGGACCTGGTCAGCGAGATCACCCTGCAGCCGGTCCGCAGGCACGGCGTGGACGCGGCGATCCTGTTCAGCGACATCGTGCTGCCGCTCTACGCGGCGGGCGTCGGGCTCGACATCGTGGCCGGGACCGGCCCGGTGGTGAGCAACCCGATCGAGGGCCCGGCCGACGTCAGCGCGCTGCCGTCGCTGGACGCCGGTCAGGTCGAGCCGGTCGCCGAGGCGGTGCGCCTGCTGGTCTCCGAGCTGGGCAGCACGCCGCTGATCGGGTTCGCCGGGGCGCCTTTCACGCTGGCCTCCTACCTGGTCGAGGGCGGGCCGAGCCGCAACCACGAGCGCACCAAGGCGCTGATGCACTCCGACCCGAAGACCTGGCACGCGCTGCTGGAGAAGCTGGCCGACACCACGCTGGAGTTCCTGCGGGTCCAGATCGGTGCCGGGGTCGACGCGATCCAGCTGTTCGACTCGTGGGCGGGCGCGCTCTCGCTGCGCGACTACCGCGAGTTCGTGCTGCCGCACAGCCGCCGCATCTTCGAGGGCGTCGCCGAGCTCTCCGACATCCCCAAGATCCACTTCGGGGTCGGCACCGGTGAGCTGCTCGGCGCGATGCGCACCGCCGGACCCGACGTGGTCGGCGTCGACTGGCGCGTGCCGCTGGACACCGCCGTCGCCCGCCTGGGCGCCGCCGAACCGGAATCCGCGAAGCCCGTCGTGCAGGGCAACCTCGACCCGGCCGTGCTGTTCGCGGGCTGGGACGCCGTCGAGCGCGAGGTGCACCGCATCCTCGCCGAGGGCCGCGAGGCCGGCGGGCACATCTTCAACCTCGGTCACGGCGTGCTGCCGACCACGGACCCGGAGATCCTGACCCGGGTCGTCGAGCTGGTGCACACCACGACCGCCCAGCGCTGATGGCCCGCCGCGTCGCGGTCGTCGGCGGCGGTGCCGCCGGGCTGGCGGCCGCCCACCGGCTGCGCCGGGAGCTGGGTCCCGAGGCCGAGATCGTGCTGCTGGAGCAGACGTCCCGGCTGGGCGGCAAGCTGCGCACGGTCGAGCTCGCCGGTCGCGGCTACGACCTGGGCGCCGAGGCGTTCCTGGCCCGGCGGCCCGAAGTGCTGGACCTGGCCGAGGAGCTGGGCGTGCGCGCCGACGTCGTGCACCCGGCCCGCGCGGCCGCGACGGTGCGCGCCGGTGGCCGGACCCAGCGGTTGCCCGGCGGGACCGTGATGGGCGTGCCCGCCGAGGCCGAGTCGATCGCCGGAGTCCTCTCCGAGGACGGGATCGCCGCGGTGCGGGCGGAATCCGGCATGTCGCCGATCGAGCTCGGCGGCGCCGACATCTCCGTCGGCGACCTGCTGCGCGCCCGGGTCGGCGACGAGGTCGTCGACCGGCTGGTGGAGCCGCTGCTCGGCGGCGTCTACGCGGGCGACGCGAACCGGCTGAGCCTGCGCGCCACGATCCCGGCGCTGGCCGAAGCCCTCGACGACGGAGCCGGATGGGTCACGGAGGCCGCGCGCTCGTCCCTCCCGGCGCCCGAACCCGGTGCGCCGCAACCCGTTTTCGGCGCGTTCCGGAACGGGTACCGGGAGCTCCTGGACCGGTTGGTGCTCGCCGCCGACGCCGAGGTGCGGCTGGGCCTGCCGGTCCGCGCGCTCGCGCGCACCGCCGAGGGCTGGCGGCTGGAGATCGGGTCGGCGCCCGCGCCGGAGCACCTCGACGTCGATGCCGTCGTGCTCGCGGTCCCCGCTCCGGCGGCGCGAAAACTGCTGCAGGGGCCCGTTCCCGCGGCGTCGGCGAAGCTCGCCGAGATCGAGCTGGCGTCGATGGTCGTGGTCGGCCTCGCCCTGCCGCCCGGCACCGAACTGCCCGAGCGCGACGGCACCCCGGCCTCGGGAACGCTGATCGCGCGCGGCGAGCGGCACGACGGCGGAACCCCGTTCACGGCCAAGGCCTTCACCTACTCCAGCGCCAAGTGGGAGCACCTGCGCGGCGCCGGGGGAGAGGTGCTGGTGCGCGGGTCGGTCGGCCGCTTCGGCGAGACCGAGGACCTGCGCCTGGACGACGAGGAACTGCTGCGCCGGGTCCGCGCGGACCTGGCCGAGCTGACCGGCATCACCGCCGAGCCGGTGGAGTCCGCGGTGCTCCGCTGGGGCGGCGGTGTGCCGCAGTACGGCGTCGGGCACCTCGACCTGGTCGCCGACGTGGAACGCGAGGTCGCCGCTGTTCCCGGGCTGGCGATCGCCGGGGCCGCGCTGCACGGCGTCGGCGTTCCGGCGTGCGTGGCGACCGGCGAGGCGGCAGCGACCAGCATCACGCGGGACCTGCTGCAGGCCGGTCCCCGAGAAGTGGGACCATGAGGTCATGGCGCGGCTGAATTACGACGAGCTCAACGACACCATCCGCTACACCATGTGGTCGGTCTTCCGGATCGAGCAGGGGACCCTGCCCGAGGACCGGGACAAGGCCGCGCAGGTGACCCGGGAGTACCTGGAGTCGCTGGCCGAGTCCGGTGTCGTGGTGCGCGGCGTCTACGACGTCTCGGGCCTGCGCGCCGACGCGGACTTCATGATCTGGTGGCACGCCGAGGACGTCGAGGCCGTCCAGGCCGCCTACACCGGCTTCCGCCGCGAGACCCCGCTCGGCCAGTCCTCCGAGCCGGTCTGGAGCAACGTGGCGCTGCACCGGCCCGCGGAGTTCAACAAGAGCCACATCCCGGCGTTCCTGGCCGGTGAGGACCCCAAGAAGTACATCTGCGTGTACCCGTTCGTGCGGTCCTACGAGTGGTACCTGCTGCCCGACGACGAGCGCCGCAAGATGCTCGCCGACCACGGCAAGGAGGCCCGCGACTACCCGGACGTGCGCGCCAACACCGTCGCGTCGTTCGCGCTGGGCGACTACGAGTGGATGCTCGCGTTCGAGGCCGACGAGCTGCACCGCATCGTCGACCTGATGCGCCACCTCCGCGCCACCGAGGCCCGCCTCCACGTGCGCGAAGAGGTCCCCTTCTACACGGGCCACCGGGTCGAGGTCACCGACCTCGTCACCCGCCTCCCCTGAGGCGTCGGACGAGAAGCACCCCGAAGGCCCAGTGCTCGGAAGGCCCAGCGCTCAGAAGGCCCAGCGCTCGATGAGTGCTGGGCCTTCTCGCGTCGCGGGTCAGCTCTCGACGAGGCGGACCGCGATCGAGTTGATGCAGTAGCGCTGGTCGGTGGGGGTGGGGAAGCCCTCGCCGGTGAAGACGTGGCCGAGGTGGCCGTGGCAGGAGGCGCACAGGACCTCGGTGCGGACCATGCCCATGCTGCGGTCCTCGCGGAGGATCACCGCGTCGGAGTCGGTCGGGTCGTAGAACGACGGCCAGCCGCAGTGCGACTCGAACTTCGTCTCGCTGCGGAACAGCTCCGCGCCGCAGCCCCGGCACTCGTACACGCCGGTGGTCTTGGTGTCGACGTACTCGCCCACCCACGCCGGCTCGGTGGCCGCCTGGCGCAGCACCGCGTACTCGTTCGGGGTGAGCTGCTCCTGCCACTCCTGCTCGCTCTTGGTGACCTGGGGAGTGCCTGCAACCGGATCCATGCTTCCACGCTAATGCGATCGAAGATCGATTGCTAAGTCGCCCGTCCTCATCGAGGCCCACGCCACGATCAAGCCGGGTCGCCCGGCTCAGGAGGAACCGAAGAACACCCCGAGCATGTAGACCAGCGCGTTCCACACCGTGAACAGCACGCCGAACAGGATCAGCACCACGACCGACACCGCCAGCAGCCTGCGGTGGCCACCGGTGCGGTTGGCGCTCTGGGCGAACTCGTCCACCCCGCGCAGCATGCCCTCCACGGTCGCCTCGGAGTGCGGGCGATCCATCCGCGCGCGGTGCTCGGCGAACGCCCGGACCTCCGGGTCCTCGTGGTCGAGGTCCGCCAGGTCGCCGAAGCGTGCGGTGTCGTCCGGTTCGCGGCGCTGCATCGGCTCACCGTATCGCCTGCTCGGGGCGAGCGGAATCGTCACGTTCACCGGATGGGGTGTGTCGGAACCGTTCGTCGTCGACCTCCGTCGCCTACTCTCGGAAGAATCCACAATGGATCGAATGAGAGGGTGTTGATGAGCGAGTCAGCCGGGGTCGCCGACGGCCGGTTCCTGCCGGAAATGCAGATCACGCACCCGGAACGGCAGCGCCGCTGGACCGTGCTGCTGCGGTTCCTGCTGCTGATCCCGCACTTCATCGTGCTGTGGGCGCTGGGCATCGCGGCCGCCGTGGTGGCGTTCATCGGCTGGTTCGCGGCGCTCGTCCTGGGGCGGCTGCCCGAGTGGATCTCCGGTTTCCTCACCCTCTACATCACGTACAGCATCCGGGTGAACGCCTCCGCGTGGCTGCTGGTGGACCGGTACCCGCCGTTCGTCGTCGGCGACCCGCAGTTCCCCGTCGACGTCGAGATCCGGCCCGGTCGGCTCAACCGGTGGGCGGTGCTGTTCCGGTTCATCCTGATCATCCCGGTGGGGATCGTGACCGCCGTTCTCACCTACGGCTGGGGCGTGCTGGCGTTCTTCCTGTGGCTGATCGTCCTGATCACGGGCCGGACCCCGCGCCCGATCTTCGACGCCTCGGCCGCCGCGCTGCGCTACATGCTGCGCACCAACGCCTACACCTACATGCTCACCGGCGCGTACCCGAAGAAGTTGTTCGGCGACGCCCGCGAGGAGGGCGAACCGGCGAAGGTCTCGCCCGGCACCCGGCCGCTGGTGATGTCGCAGGGCGGCCGGATCCTGCTGATCGCGTTCCTCGTGCTCGGCGTGCTCACGGCGGTCGGCAACGGCGCGGTGACCGCCACCCAGACGCCACCGACGGAGTACCAGTACGACTACGCCGGCTGAGCGATCCCGACGGCGTCGCGGTCACCGACCGCAGCCGCCGGGTTCCGCTCGTCGGGCGACGTCGTGTCGCTCTAGCAGCGGTGTTCTGCCCGCTGGAGCGGCGAGGAACATCGACAGGTGCTGGTATCCCACACCGATCGGAGGTCGGGAATGGTCCGCACCGATGCACCCCACCAGGGCGGGTGCAGCTGCTGCAGCAGCTGCAGCGGCCCCTCCTGTGGCTGCTGCTCCAGCTGCGGCTGAAGCGGCGGTGGCTTGCCCGGGGTGTTGCGGGATCACTCCGGGCAGGCCATGCCTTCGGTGGGCACGACGCCCTGGACCAGGAACCGGCTGACCGCGTCGGTCACGCACGACGAGCGCGCGATCGCTCCGTGCCCGGCGCCCTGCCAGCGCATCGCCACCCCGGTCGGCAGCTCGTCGGCCAGGTGATCGGTGCCCAGCGCCAGCGACCGCGGATCGTGCGCCGTGGTGATCACCGGGATCGGTGGGAGGTCCGCGCGGCGCGGTGACGGCAGCGGCTGCTGCGGCACCGGCCACGACCCGCACCACACCACGCGCTGCGCCGCGATCCCGCCGAACAGCGGGAAGCGCCCCACCCAGTCCTGCGCCAGCTCGCTGCTGCGCTGCGGCGGCACGCGCAACGTCGTGTCGTTGCAGCTGGTGATGAGGTCGCCGTCGAACCACGGCGGGTTCACGCCCTGCGGTGTCACCAGCGGCGCGGAGAGCTCCGCGAGCCGGGTGCCATCGCCCCGGGTCCCCGCCGCCAGCGCGTCCGCCAGCGCGGGCCAGGCGTTGCGGTCCGCCAGGCCCTGCAGCAGAGCCTGGGTGACGCGCCCCGCCGGAACCGACGTGCCCGGCGCGGGCAGAGGTGCGGTGCGGGCGCGCTCCACGAGATCGGTGACCGCCTGGCGCGGGTTCGGGCCCAGCGGGCATCCCCGGCTCGCGCAGTCGTTCGCGAAGACGTCGAAGGTCTGCTCGGCGGCCTGCGCCTGGTACTCGGCCTGGCCCATCGAATCCCGAGTCGGGTCCGGGGCACCGTCGATCACGAAGCGGCCCACCGAGTTCGGGTAGCGCTCGGCGTAGGTGGTCAGCAGCCGCCCGGCCTCGCCGCGACCGATCGCGTGCAGCCTCGGCACGCCCAGCTCCAGGCGCAGTTCCTCCAGGTCGGAGGCGGTGCGCCAGGTGTCGTAGGCCTGCAGCCGCTCGTCCAGCTTGAGCAGGCACTCCTGGCTGGCCTTGAGCACCGAATCCAGCAGCTGGTCCAGCTGCGCGCGCTCGGTGGCGCGCGGGTCGAAGCCCATCACCTGCTCGCGCTGCTGCGGCGGCACGCAGTCGGCCGGCTCCGACTCGCCGGTCCCGCGCCGGTCCACGCCCACGATGTCGAAGGTGTTGCGGATCTCCGGCGGGAGCTGGGTGGCCAGCCGCGCCGCGAACGTCGTCCCCGGCTCGCCGCCCACGTCACCGACCACGACCAGCGGCACCTTGCCCGAGCCCGTGCGGATCAGCGAGTTGCGCGCGGTGCCCCGCTCGGGAGCCTCCGGCGCGTCGAGCGTCGAGAGCAGGCGCGCGCAGGAGAACGTCATGCCCGGCGGCAGCGCGCCGAGCTCGGTCCGGGTCTGGTCGGTGCAGTCCTGCCAGCTCAGCGAGTCGCTGGGGGCCGACCCCAGCGGCGGCACCGGCTGCGGCTTCGGGGGCTGCGGCGCGGGCGCGATCTGCTGCTCGCTGTCGTGGTAGGCGACCGCGGGGCGTTGCGAGGGCCCGACCGAACAACCGGCGACCAGCAGCAGCAACGGCAGCAGCGCGGCCCAGGCCCGGTTGATGCAGCGAGGCACGGGAACTCCTAGAAAGCTGTGTTGTGGTCACCTGGCTTGGCGGCCGACGCCACCTCATGTTCAACACGGGGACGGACTCCCCGCGAAGCATCCCATGATCGGCGTGTGGCCCTGGTGAGGGGACGTTCCGGTTCGCGGCCCGGGGTGGTGAAGGTGACCTCCGATGCGGGTTCTGGTGGGTCGTTCGCCGGGTTAACGTGCTCGGGGTTGTTCTTTAGCCGTGAAGGAGCGTTGTGCAGGTCGCCTGGGGACCGGGGGAGGAACGGCGGTTCAGCGCGAGCCGGATGTCGGCCGCTGCGCTGGGGGCGGTGCCTCCGCCGATGCTGGTGCTGGTGGGGGTGATCAGCGTCCAGGTCGGGGCCGCCTTCGCCAAGCAGCTGTTCAGCGTGGCCGGAGCGTCCGGGGTGGTGACGCTGCGGCTGGTGTTCGCCGCGGTGATCCTGCTGGCCGTCTTCCGCCCCGCGCTGCGGATGGACTGGCCGACGCTGCGGGTCGTCATCGGCTACGGCGCGGTGCTGGCCGGCATGAACATGTGCATCTACCAGTCGTTCGAGCGGATCCCGCTGGGCGCGGCGGTGACCATCGAGTTCCTGGGGCCGCTGACGGTGGCGCTGTTCGGCTCGCACCGCAAGCTCGACGTCGTGTGGGCGCTGCTCGCCGGGACCGGCGTGTTCCTGCTGTCCCGCGTCGAGGGCGGGCTCGACTGGATCGGCGTCGCGTTCGCCCTGGCGGCGGGTGCCTGCTGGGCCGGTTACATCCTGCTGGGAGCCAAGCTCGGCAGCCGCACCACCGGGACCTCCGGGCTGGCGCTGGCGATGGGCTTCGGCGCGCTGATCGCGATCCCGATCGGCGCGGTCGACTCCGGACCCGCGCTGCTGAGCCCGACGGTGCTGCTCATCGGCCTGCTGGTGGCGCTGATGTCCTCGGTGGTGCCCTACACGCTGGAGCTGGAGGCGCTGCGCCGGATGCCGCCGCGCGTGTTCGGCATCCTCATGAGCACCGAACCCGCCGTCGCCGCGCTGGCGGGCCTGGTGGTGCTCGGCGAGCTGCTGACCGGCTGGCAGTGGCTCGCCATCTGCTGCGTGGTCATCGCCTCCGTCGGCTCGGTCGCCACCACCCGCACCACCCCCGAGGACAGCGATCCGCCCGCGAACTAGACGCCCGGGATCGGAGCGGGCTTGATCGCGCGGAGGAGCGTCAGCAGGGTGCGGTTGAGCGGGACCGGGATGCCGTGGCGGTCGGCGGCGCTCACGAGGGCGCCGGTGATGTGCTCGTGCTCCAGCGGGAGACCGGCGATCCGGTCGTAGAGCATCGAGGTCCCGTTGGTCGGGGGCATCCGGGCGGTGTAGTCGGCGAGGACCTTGTCCGCGTCCTGCTGGGTCAGCGACGCGCTCTCGGCCCGGGCGACCGCGATCGCCTCCGCGAGGATCCCGGCGCACAGCTCCCGCACGTCGTCGTCGGCGAGCACGTCCAGGCGGCGCAGGGTCAGGGCCGTGATCGGGTTCGGTGCCACGTTGGTGAGCATCTTGCGCCACGCCGCGGTGTGGAAGTCGTCGGTCGCCCGCAGCTTCACCGCGGACCCCTCCAGCAGCGCCACGAAGCGCGACCCGAGCTCACCGCCCTCGACCTGCATGGTCGTGGGGGAGCGGCGCACGACGCGGCCGGGACCGGTGCGCTCGGCGCCGACGTAGATCAGGGCGGGCAGCACCGGTGCCCGCACCCCGAGCTCGGCGACCGACTCGCGGTGGGCGACGCCGTTCTGCACCACCACCAGCGGCGTGCTGCCGTCGTCGAGCTTGTTCAGCCACGGCGCCGTGCCGGGCACGTCGTGGACCTTGGTGGTGAGCACGATCCAGTCGCACTCGCCGACCGCGCCGGGGTCGGTGGCGACCTCGACCGGGATCTCGGACGTCCCCTCGGGCGCGTCCAGCACCAGCCGCTCGAACGGGGTGCGCACGCACATCGTCACCTCGTGGCCCGCGGCGTGCGCCGCTTCGGCGATCACGCCGCCGATGCCACCCGAACCGATCACCGCAATCCGTTGTGCCACGAGCCGGAGGTTACCGGTCCGAACGATCCGTCCGGTGCGCGGAACCGAACAGCACCGAGTCGAGGTCGTAGCGCGCCGGTTCCTCCAGCTGGGCGTAGTCGCAGGAGCCCGGATCGCGGTCGGGCCGCCAGCGCACGAACTGCGCGGTGTGCCGGAACCGGGCCGGGACCCCGCCCTCGGTGTGGTCGTAGGAGACCTCCACGACCCGCTCCGGGCGCAGCGGCACCCACGGCTGCTCGGTGCTGTTCCAGCGGTTCACCGATCCCGGGAGCCGCCGCCCGGTGGCGTTCTCGCCGACCCACGGGTGCTCGCCCTCGGTGATGAGCTCGGCGAGCTCGCCGGCCAGCTCGCGCCGCCGCGCGGCGGGGAAGGCCCCGACGACGCCGACGTGGTGCAGCACCCCGCGCTCGTCGTGCAACCCCAGCTGCAGCGAGCCGACGGCGGTGCCGGGTTCGGTGTTGGCGTGCCAGCGGAGCCCGGCGACCACGCAGTCGGCGGTGCGCGAGTGCTTGATCTTGAGCATGGTCCGCTTGCCCGGCACGTAGGCGCCGTCGAGCGGTTTGGCGACGACCCCGTCCAGCCCGGCGCCTTCGAACAGGCGGAACCACTCCTCGGCCAGCTCCGGGTCCTCGGTGGCCGGTGTCGTGCGCAGACCCGACCGGTCCAGGCCGAGGTCGGTCAGCAGCTCGCGGCGCTCCGACTGCGGCGAGGCGGTGAGGTCCTGGTCGTCCAGGGCCAGCAGGTCGAAGGCGATGAACGTGGCCGGGGTGCGCTCGGCGAGGGTGTTGACCCTGCTGGCGGCCGGGTGGATGCGCTCGCTGAGCAGGTCCCAGTCGAGCCGGTCGCCCTCGTCGTCGCGGTGGATCACCACCAGCTCGCCGTCGAGCACCGCGGGGCGCTCCAGCTGCTCCGCCAGCGTCGACCGCACCTCCGGGAAGTAGCGCTCCAGCCCGCGCCCGGTGCGCGACTGCAGCAGCGGCGGCGATCCCGGTTCGACGAAGGCCAGGCAGCGGAAGCCGTCCCACTTCGGTTCGAACAGCAGGCCGTCGCGGTGCGGGACGCCGTCGACCGGGCTGGCCAGCATCGGTTTCACCGGCGGCTGCAGCGGCAGCATCAGCGCACCCGCTGCTTGGGGCCCCGGTCGAGGCGCAGCCGGATCGCAGTGGGCAGGGTCTCGCGGCCCAACGCCTGGCGGGCGCGGGCGAGGACCTTCTCGTCCAGCTCCTCCCACACGTGCCGGACGTTGGTGCCCTCCTTCAGCGACAGCGTTAGGCGCAGCGACGGCGACCGGTCCGTCCCGGCCATCCGCACCCGCGCCCGCGTGACGCCCGAGACCTGCTCGGCGTCGGTGCGCACGGCGTTGGCCAGCGCGCCCGCGGTGACGTTCAGGTCGCCGGCGTCGGCGTGCTCCAGGCGCACGTCCGGACGCTGCTCGGGGCGCAACGCGCGCACCACCCACCACAGGCCGATCACGAACAGCACCACCCCGGCGACCAGTCCGATCACCCCGGCCAGCTGCGCGTGGTCGGCCAGCCACTGCGCCAGCAGCGGGTCCGCCAGCGGCCGCCGGGCGCGGAACACGCCCAGCGCGCCGGAACCGACCACGATGGCCGCCGCACCCGCCAGCAGCGACAGCACGCCCAGCAGGACCACGGCGCCGCGCTCGAACGCGGCGCTGCGACCGATCGGCGTGCTGCTCGGCTTGATCTCGGTCATCGGCGCTCCTTGGGCGCGGTCACCGACACCAGCACCTTCGGCGTGCTCGGCAGCGGCAGGTCGGCGACCGCGTGCTCAGCGGTGGACGTCAGCCGTTCCCGCAGGTCACCGGATTCGCGGAAGCGAGCGGCGGCCTTGACCCGCACCCGCTTGGAGCCCGCCGTGACGGTCGCTCCCGCGACACCGTCCTGGTCGCGGACCTGGTGGCCGACCAGCCGCGCCAGCGAGCGCCGGTCCGTGGTCACCGTGACCTCCGGCGCCGGGTCGTGCAGTCGCAGCTCGCGGTGGCCCGAGGCGATCGCGGCGATCAGCAGCACCACGCCGAGCACGACGAGCGCGATCGCGACGATCCGCACCGGCGCGTCGTCCCACGAGAACCCGCTCAGCGCATCGCGCACCGCCGCGGGACCCACGATCAGCCCGCGCGCGCCGGGCCGGATCAGCGACCACGCCGACTCGACGGTCAGCAGCACCCCGACCGCGGCCCCGACGACCCCGGCGACGGCGGTGATCAGTCTTACGAACAGGCGCATCGCTCACTCCACCCTCGGCGGTGCGGCCGGCGGGACCAGGGCGGACACCGTCACGTCGACGCTGCGGACCCGGCAGCCCGCGATGCGGGCGAGCTCGGTGCCGACGCGCTCGCGCATCGAGGCCACCGAGTCCCGAACCGGGTTCGGGTAGCGCAGCGCCACGGTCAGCCGGACCCGCAGCGCGTCGTCAGGGCCGCTGACCTCGGCCCCGGCGGTGTGCTTGCGGCCGCTGCGCGCGCTGCCCGGGTCGACGTCGGCGGCGTGCGCGGCGATCTTGCGCAGCACCGACCGGTTGACGTGCAGGCTGCCGCGCTCGCCGGAGTCCTCGTCGGGGACGGTCTCCTCGGGGCTGGTCGCGGTTGCGGTCATCGGCGGTCCTTGGCGCGGCCCAGCAGGTCGCCGATCTCCAGCTCGCCGTCGAGGATCCGGCCGATCACCAGACCGACGATGCCGATCAGCAGCGCGATCAGGAACCCGCTGAAACCGCCGACCGCGGCGGCGGTGCCGAGGATCAGTCCGGAGATCAGTCCGGTCTGCGTCGCATTCATCTCCGAGCCTCCTGTGGAAGAAACGAGCGGGTCATCGAACTCGGGGTGGGGCGTGGTGGCGCCGCCACCGGCACCGGGCGCGGTGCAGCAGGCCGCGGACCCCGCGCGGCCTCACCTCGACGACGATCGGCGCCCAAAACCGGGGATCGTCGTCGCGGTCATCGTCGGGAAGGCGGGCGCGCAGCCGGGCGAGCCCGGCGGCGAAGGCCTCCGGGTCCCCTCCCACGTCCGGGTGGTTCTCCCGGACGAACGCGCGGATCTCGGCGCGCGTCGCCGGATCGTGCTGCACGTCCACCATTCTGCGCCTCCCGTCCGGTCCGGCCGGTTCACCCGGTCCCGGCTCACCCAGCCTCCGGGGCGTCGTCGCCGGCGTCCACGTCCGAGACGTAGATGTCCACCCGGGTCCCGCCGAGCCGTTCGGCCAGCGCACCGCGCAGGTCGTCGAGGGTCTCGGTGAGCGGGCGGTCCAGCCGCAGCACCACGCCGATCTCCACCGGCCCGTCCTCGGACATCCGCACGCCGGTGATGCGTTGTCCGGGGAAGTAGGACGCGATCTCGCCGAACGCGCCGCCGTGCAACCGCGCCACCGACGGGTGCGCGAGCACCGCATCGGCGAGCTCCTGAGCGGTGTGCTGCTCCGGCACCTGGGCCTCCTCGGCGGTGTGGGTGGGGGACGGCGTCACTCCACGCGCGAGGGCGCGGGCTGCGACGCCTCCTCCTCGTCCTCGCTGGGCAGGTGGATGTCGTTGACGACGATGTTGACCTCGATGACGTCGAGCCCGGTCATCCGCTCCACCGCGGTGATCACGTTGCGCCGCACCGCGCGGGAGAGGTCCACGATGGACGCTCCGTACTCGACGACGATGTCCAGGTCCACCGCCGCCTGCTTCTCGCCGACCTCGACCTGCACGCCCGAGGTGGAGGAGGTGCCGCTGCCGCCCGGGATCCGGTCGCGCAGGGCGCCGAAGGCCCGCGAAACTCCGCCGCCCATCGCGTAGACGCCGGAGACCTCGCGCGCGGCGATCCCGGCGATCTTCTGCACCACCGAGGCGGCGATGGTCGTCTTGCCCTGCGAGGTCTCGTCGGCGAGCCGTGCGGGCGAACCGCCGGTGCGCGTCTCCGGAATGCGCCGCTCGGTGCTCGAAGTGCCCGCCTGGGTGGTCTGACCGGACGGCGTGCCGCTGTTCTGGGCCATGGAAATGCAGCTCCTTCCCGGTAACGCCGAAGCGATTCGGCGAGGTGTGACGCGAGTTCTGGTCGCACCTGATCCGAGGGTGTCCCAGGTGCGGGGACGGCACCATTCGGTGCCGGACGACGGCGCCCCATCCGTCACTCGCGCATTCTTCCGCAACGCAGAAGCGGCGGCGAACCGGCTCCCGAACGCGGTTGATCGCGCGACGGTGAGCAGGAGCACGTGCCGGTGAGAGCTGGCGCGGCGGGCCCCGGTTATAGAGTCGGTCGCATGAATTTCGCCCGTCTGGTCGACCGCCGTCCAGAGATCACCCCGGACGAGCTGGTCCAGGCGATGACGCCGCCTCCGCGCTTCGAGGCGGCCCGCTTCGAGACCTACATCCCCAACCCCGAGGAGCCCAGCCAGGCCGAGGCCGTGCGGGACTGCTCGGCGTTCGCCCAGCGCATCAACGCTGCCGGCAGCGGTGGCGGCGGTTGGCTGCGCGGGATGTTCGGGGGCAGGAAGAAGACCGACGGCGACAAGCGCGGGCTCTACCTCGACGGCGGGTTCGGCGTCGGCAAGACCCACCTGCTGGCCTCGCTGTGGCACGCCACCGAGGGCACCAAGTCCTACGGGACCTTCGTCGAGATCACCAACCTGGTCGGCGCGCTGGGCTTCGCCGAGACCGTGCGGCGGCTCTCCGAGCACCGGCTGCTGGCCATCGACGAGTTCGAGCTGGACGACCCGGGCGACACGATGCTGGTGACCCAGCTGATCGCGAAGCTCACCGACGCCGGTGTGCACGTGGCGGCCACGTCGAACACGCTGCCGGACAAGCTCGGCGAGGGCCGGTTCGCGGCGGTGGACTTCCTGCGGGAGATCCACGCGATGTCCAACCGGTTCGGCGTGGTGCGGGTCGACGGACCGGACTACCGGCACCGCGGTCTGCCCGACGCGCCGCCGCCGATGGCCGACGACGAGCTGTCGCGGCTGGCCGAGGCCACCGACGGGTCCACGCTCGACGACTTCGACGAGCTGTGCGGATTCCTCGCGGGCCTGCACGCCTCGAAGTACGGCCGGCTCGTCGACGGCATCACGGCCGTGCACCTCTCCGGTGTGCACGCCGCCCCGGACCAGGACGTGGCGTTGCGGCTGGTGGCGCTGGCCGACCGGCTCTACGACCGCGCCATCCCGGTCCGCGTCTCCGGAACCCCGCTGTCGGGCCTGTTCACCGAGGAGATGCTGCAGGGCGGCTACCGCAAGAAGTACCTCCGCGCGATCAGCCGCCTCACAGCCCTCTCCCGAGACCTCACCAAGTCCTGACCCCCACCCGAGACCCCGATCCCGCGTCCTGGGGTGCTGGGTGGGGCGCGGTGCTGCGGAGGCGACAGTTTTAGCCATAATTGTCCCGACATTTCGGACATTGATCATGGGTGATTATGGCTAAAACCGTCCACTGCCCACGGTCGTCGGCACCGCGACCGCGGGCGGTGAACGGGTTCCGGCATCAGCGCCGCAGCGGAGCGGTCACTTCGCGAGGACGTCGGCGATGGCGTCGATGCCGGTGTCGAGGTCGTCGCGGCTGATCGTCAGGGGCGGGGCGATGCGCAGCGTGGTGGCCTGGGTTTCCTTGCAGAGGACGCCCCCGGCCATCAGCGCTTCGCTCGCCTGGCGGCCGGTGGGGCCGCCGGGGGCGATCTCGACGCCCGCCCACAGGCCGCGGCCGCGGACCTCGGCCACGCCGGACAGTCCGGCGAGGCGTTCGTGCAGGTGGGCGCCCAGTTCGCGGGAGCGCTGCTGGAACTCCCCGGTGCTCAGCAGGCGGATCACCGCGCGGCCGACGGCCGCGGCGAGGGGGTTGCCGCCGAAGGTCGAGCCGTGCTGGCCGGGCTGCAGCACGCCGATGACGTCGTCGCGGCCGACCACGGCCGAGACCGGGAGGATGCCGCCGCCCAGCGCCTTGCCCAGCGTGTACAGGTCGGCGCGGACGCCGTCGTGGGCGCTGGCCAGCAGCTCACCGGTGCGGGCCAGGCCGGACTGGATCTCGTCGCAGATCAGCAGCGCGCCGTGCTCGTCGCAGGCGCGCCGCAGCCGCGGCAGGTAGTCCGCGGGCGGCACGATCACGCCGGCCTCGCCCTGGATGGGTTCGACCAGCACCGCGGCGGTCCGCTCGCTGATCGCGGCCTCCACCGAGGACGCGTCGCCGTAGGAGGTGACGGTGAACCCGGGCGTGTAGGGGCCGAACTCGGCGCGGGCCTCCGGGTCGGTCGAGAACGACACGATCGTGGTGGTGCGGCCGTGGAAGTTCGACCCGGCCACGATGATCTCGGCCTGGTTCTCCGGCACGCCCTTGACCTGGTAGGCCCACTTGCGGGCGATCTTGATCGCCGACTCGACGGCCTCGGCGCCGGAGTTCATCGGCAGCACCCGGTCGGTGCCGGTGAGCTCGGCGAGCTCGCGGCAGAACGGCCCGAGCTGGTCGTGGTGGAACGCGCGGCTGGTCAGCGTCAACCGGCCCAGCTGCTCGGTGGCCGCGGCGACCAGGTCGGGGTGGCGGTGGCCGAAGTTCAGGGCCGAGTAGCCCGCCAGGAAGTCCAGGTACCGGCGACCGTCCACATCGGTCATCCAGGCGCCCTCGGCCTCGGCGATCACGACCGGCAGCGGGTGGTAGTTGTGCGCGCTGTAGCGCTCGTCGAGCGCCAGGAACTCGTCGGCGCGGGACTGGGTGTCGAGATGGGGGTGGACGGTAGCCATGAGCACAAGGCTATGACGGCGGTCCAGTTGATTTCAGTCGTCGAGCCTTGCTTGTTGCGTCGCTTCGTTGCGTAGATTCGAGTGAAGGCGAAGCTTCGTTGTGCCAGCGGGTGTCAGAGGATGCGTGAGTCGTACCGCCCCGGGGCGTACTGCTCCAGGGCCGTCCGCAGCCGGCGGGCCTCCTGCCGCCGGGCGATGAACCCGCCGGTCGCTCCGATCGGGTAGACCCGACCGCCGCCGTGGTAGCGC
This sequence comes from Saccharopolyspora ipomoeae, assembly GCF_029952525.1. Taxonomy (GTDB): domain Bacteria; phylum Actinomycetota; class Actinomycetes; order Mycobacteriales; family Pseudonocardiaceae; genus Saccharopolyspora; species Saccharopolyspora ipomoeae. The sequence goes on along the minus strand of NZ_JASAOF010000018.1, from coordinate 97,871 downwards.
CGCACCCGGAGCCACAGCGCCGAGCTGGGCGCCGAACCGTCGGCCAGCCACAGCGCCAGCGCCGTCGACTTGCCGCGACCGACCACGCCGACCCGAGAGATCTGACTCCACGGGTACTCGCGGGTCAGCCCGAACCGGTGCACCACGACGCCGTCGCCGTTGACCTTCAACCGCAGGCTCGGCGCCAGCATCCGCCCCACCGACCAGATCGCGCCGAACACCAGCAGCCCGGCGCCGAGCAGGAACAGCGGTTCCCGGTCGACGCTGACGCGCTCGGCGAGGTAGGCGACGCCGACCAGCAGCGCCGCGAAGAACGCCGCCCAGATGCCGGCGGACACCCGCCCGGCGGTGCGGAACTCGGGGCCGGGCCCGTCCCGGCGCACCTGGACGACCTGCGCCTGGGTGGCGCGCTTCTGCGGCGCCGCGGGCGTGATCGGCTGCCGCATCGGCGAAGCCGGAGCCGCCGCGACGGGCGCGGCAGGAGCGGCTGAGGGCGGGGCCGGAGCGGACGGGGCGGGTGCGGACTGGGTGTAGGTCCGGGTCTGCTGCTTCGGCGGGTTCGGCGGCGCGGGCGGTGCCGGGGGAGCGTCCGGTGCCTGCGCGGTGCGCTGCAGCTCGGTGGCGTGCTGGGCGATCACCGCGGTGATGGGTTGCGGCAGCCAACCGCTGCCCTGCGGGCTGGTCTCACCGATCCGGTCCAGCATCTGCGTCGGGGTCGGCCGGTCCGCCGGGTCCTTGGCCAGGCACTCCGCCAGCAGCGGCCGGAGTCCGTCGGGCACCTTCTCCAGGTCGGGCTCGGCGTGGGCGACCTTGTACAGCAGCGAAGCCGTGCTCTCCTCGCCGAACGGCCCGCAGCCGGTCGCGGCGAACACCAGCACCGCGCCCAGCGAGAACACGTCGCTGGCGGGTCCCACGTCGCCGCCGAGCGTCTGCTCGGGCGAGAAGAACCCCGGCGTCCCGAGGAAGATGCCGGTGGCGGTCAGCGAATGCCCGGTCATGGCGCGGGAGATGCCGAAGTCGATGACGCGCGGCCCGTCCGGCCCCAGCAGGACGTTGGCGGGCTTGAGGTCGCGGTGCACCAGCTCGGCGTTGTGGATGGCCACCAGCGCCTCGGCCAGCCCCGCGCCCAGGCTGCGCACGGTGGCCTCGGGCAGCGCCCCGTGGTCGGCGACCGCCTGGTGCAGCGTCGGCCCCGGGACGTACTCGGTGGCCAGCCACGGCTGCTCGGCGTCCGGGTCGGCGTTGACGACCGCGGCGGTCCAGAACCCGCCGACCGCGTGCGCGGCGTCGGCCTCGCGGCGGAACCGCTCGCGGAACTCGGGGTCCTCGGCGAGGTCGGCGCGGATGACCTTGACCGCGACCACGCGACCGCCGCGCGAGCGGCCGAGGTAGACCCCGCCCATCGCGCCGCGGCCCAGCCGCGCCAGCAGCCGGTAGTCGCCGACCGCGGTCGGATCACTGGCGAGCAACGGCTGCACGGCGTCTTCGCCCCCTAGATCATCGATGTCGCATTCGCGCTGTCCCCGACCGAAAGCTTACGTACCCACCGCATCCCTGTCCGGGAGTCGTCCGGATTCCGCGGCTCGCGCCGCTCCGGTAATCGGTTACTTGGCTTCGTTCCAGCCCTTTCACGATGAGCTGCGCTGTGGGTATGATCCGGCGCACCGTGACCTGGAGCACGATCAACGACGATCGAGGGAGGCACGCCGTGACAGCCAGCGGACGACGCCCGGCGGTGGCGCTGCGCGGCGTCGGCAAGCGGTTCCCCGGGGTGGTCGCCGTCGACGGGGTGACGCTGGAGATCGAACCCGGCGAGGTGCACGTCTTCGCAGGTGAGAACGGTGCCGGCAAGTCCACGCTGATGAAGCTGATCGCCCAGGTCGAGCCGCCCACCAGCGGTCGCGTCGAACTGGACGGTGAACCGGTCGTCCACCAGGGGCCGGGTGCGGCGCGGCGGCTCGGGGTGTCCATGGTGCACCAGGAGTTCGCCCTCGCCCCGGACCTGTCGGTAGCTGAAAACCTCTTCATCGGGCACGAACCCGGCCGCAGCGGCTGGATCTCCCGCGCGGCCGAGCGCCGCGACGCGCGGGAGCTGCTCGCCCGCGTCGGCCTGGACGTCGACCCGGGGCGGCGGGTGTCGCTGCTGTCCACAGCGGAGCAGCAGCGGGTCGAACTCGCCAAAGCCCTGGCGGTGCGGGCGAAAGTGCTCATCCTCGACGAGCCGACGGCCAGCCTCACCGAACGCGAGACCGAGGAGCTGTTCGGCATCGTCCGCGAGCTCACCGGGCAGGGCATCGCCGTCCTCTACATCTCGCACCGGCTCGACGAGATCTTCGAGATCGGCGATCGGGTGACCGTGATGCGCGACGGTGCGGTCGTGGAGACCGCGCCGGTCGACGGCCTGGACGAGGCGCGGCTGGTGCAGCTCATGGTCGGCCGCGACGTCGCCAACCTCTACCCGCGCACCCACCGGGCGCCCGGCGAGGTGCGGCTGGAGGTCGACGGGCTCAGCCGCGGCGAGCGGGTGCGCGACGTGTCCTTCCAGGTCCGCGCCGGCGAGATCGTGGGACTGGCCGGGTTGGTCGGTGCGGGCCGAACCGAGTTGGCGCGCGCGGTCTTCGGCGCCGAACCACCCGATCGCGGAACGATCACAGTGGACGGTCGCGCGCTGCGCATCCGCGGCCCGGCCGACGCCATCGCGGCCGGCATCGGCTACCTCACCGAGAGCCGCAAGGAAGACGGTCTGGCGCTGCAGCTGGGCGTGGACAAGAACATCACGATGGCCAAGCTGCCGATGCTGCGCTTCGGGCTCATCGACCTGAAGGCGGAGCGGGACATCGCCGAGCGCGAGCGGGAGTCGCTGCGCATCCGGGTCCCGCGCGTCGGGCGGCAGGCGCAGACCCTCTCCGGCGGCAACCAGCAGAAGGTCGTGCTGGCGCGCTGGCTGGAGACCGGTGCCGACGTGCTGTTCTTCGACGAACCCGGCCGGGGCATGGACGTCGGCGCCAAGTCGGAGATGTTCCAGCAGCTGGATTTCCTGGCGGAGCAGGGGAAAGCGGTCGTGCTGATCTCCAGCTACCTGCCGGAGCTGCTGAACATGTGCGACCGGATCCTGGTGATGCGCGGCGGCCGCATCACCGGGGAGGTGCAGCGGACGGAGTTCTCCGAGGAACGCGTGGTCGCGCTCGCGACCGGAGCGAAGGGCAACCATGACTGAGCAGACCAAGGCACCGTCCACAGGGGACCGCGGGCTGCTGGGCGGCCTGGGCGACCGGCTCTCCGGAGCGGTCTCGCAGGTCGCGGCGGCGGGCGCGCTGATCGTCGTGTTCATCGTCCTGTCGATCGTCGCGCCGTCGTTCCTCACCGCCGACAACCTGTTCAACCTCGGGTCGCAGACCTCGGTGAACGCGGTGATGGCGGTGGGCGTGACGCTGGTGATCATCACCGGCGGCATCGACCTGTCGGTGGGATCGGTTGCCGCGCTGTCCGGGGTGATCGGCGTGCTGCTGATGGCCGAGTACGGGTTCAACCCGCTGCTGGGCATCGTCGGCGGGCTGGTCGTCGGCGCGCTGGCCGGGCTGGTCAACGGGCTGCTGGTGTCGGTGGTGGGGCTGCCGCCGTTCATCGCCACGCTCGGGATGCTCAGCGTGGGCCGGGGTCTGGTGCTCATCGCCACCGGCGCGGTCGCGGTGTTCGGCGCGCCGGACTCGTTCCGGCTGCTGGGGCAGGGCGTCATCGGCATCCTGCCGATCCCGATCGCGCTGATCATCCTGGTGGCCGTGCTCGGGTACGTGGTGCTCACCCGCACCCGGCTGGGCCGCTACGCCTACGTGATGGGCTCGAACATGGAAGCCGCGCGGCTGTCCGGCGTCCCGGTCAAGCGCTACATCACGTCGGTGTACGTGCTCTCGGGCGCGCTGGCCGGACTCGGCGGCATGATCGCGGCGTCGCGGATCAACTCGGGTCAGCCGAACTTCGGCGAGGGCCTGGAGCTGGACGTGATCGCGGCGGTCGTCATCGGCGGCGCCAGCCTCATGGGCGGGCGCGGGACCGTGCTGGGCTCGCTGATCGGGGCCTTCCTGGTCGCGGTCATCCGCAACGGCGCGGTGCAGCTCAACATCGGCACCTTCTACCAGAACGTGCTGATCGGCGTGATCATCTGGCTGGCGGTCTGGTGGGACCTGTACCAGCGCCGCAAGCTCGGCGGCGACGCCGGATAGCCCTGTTTTCGCGATGAGCAAAGGAGCTCTGCGGTGAAGAAGGTTCTGACGGCAACGTGCGTGCTGCTGACGCTCGCCGCCACCGGCTGCAGCGTCGGGGTGCGCGAGCAGACCGGCGGCGGTGGGCAGGACGGCGGTCCGATCAAGATCGCGGTGGTGCCCAAGGCGATCGGCTTCGACTTCTGGGAGAAGGTCCGCGTCGGCGCCGAGTGCGCCGGGTCCAAGCAGCAGGGCGTCGAGCTGCACTGGGACGGCGTGAGCGCGGAGAGCGACGTCAGCGGCCAGCAGAGCCTCCTGCAGGACATGCTCGCTCAGGGGGACGTGAAGGGTCTGGTGTACGCGGCCACCGACGCCAAGGCGCTGTCCGACGTCACCAAGACGGCGCAGGGGCAGGGGACCACGGTGGTCAACATGGACTCCGGGACGACCCCGCAACCGCCGGACGTGCCGGTGTTCGCCACCAACAACGTCGCCGCCGCCGAGCAGGGCACCGACGAGCTGGCCAAGCAGCTGGGCGGGCAGGGCAAGGTGGCCTTCATCGAGTTCCAGGCCGGGACCAGCACCAACGAGACGCGCGGCCAGGGCTTCAAGAACGGGCTGGCCAAGCACCCGGGGCTGCAGCTGGTGGCGCAGCAGTCCAGCGACAGCGACTACAACAAGGCGCTGCAGGTCACCCAGGACATCCTGACGGCGAACCCGGACCTCAACGGCATCTACGCGGCCAACGAGCCCAGCGTGCTCGGCGCGGCCGAGGCGGTCCGGCAGTCGGGCAAGGCCGGCCAGGTCAAGATCATCGGCTGGGACACCTCGGAGGGCCAGATCCAGTCCCTCCGCGACGGCGTGATCACCGGCCTCATCGCCCAGAACCCCTTCAAGATGGGCTACGCGGCGGTCAACACCGCCGTCTCCAAGATCCGGGGCTCCGCCGAGCAGGCCCCGGCCACCGACACCGGCGCCACCCTCATCACCAAGGACAACCTCGACTCCCCGGAGATCCAGAAGATCCTGAACCCCACTTGCGAGAACCCACCCCAGTAACCGACCCCAAGATCCACACCGCGTCAAGAACCCCGGTTTTCGCGCGACGAGAACCGGGGTTTTCGCGCGACGAACGCAGCGGTCTTCGACCGGGTGAACGGTGTGATCCAGCTGCGGGGGTGGTCGGGGTGTGTTGTCGTGGGACTTGAGGGGGTTTCGCGAACCGAGTTCGTGTGTCGTTGCGTGCCTGACCACGACATCGGGGGGTTCCGTGTTCGGTGGGCATCGGTGTTCGACACGTCCGCCGCGCCGGTGCGCGGTGGAGGTGGCCGGTGTCGTCGTGGGGGTGCTGGTGAGCGGGTGCTCGCCGCCGGCGGTGGCGACGTGGGAGGGGCACGACCAGGAGCAGGTCAGCACCTACGAGGCCGTCAACCGGCCGACCGGGGCCGTGGCCGCCGCGATCAACGCGGTCGACCAGCTGTCCGAGGCTCGGGGGAACTCCCTGGGCGTCGCCGTGCTGGACCGCTCGACCGGCGAGCTGTCCTGGGGGCGCGACGGGGCGCGGCAGATGTACTCGGCGTCGCTGTCGAAGGTCGTCGTGGCGGTCGAACTGCTCGAACGGGGAGACGTCACCCCGCAGGACCGGGAGCTGATGCGGCGCGCGCTCGGTCCCAGCGACGACGAGGCCATGAACGCCCTCTGGGACCGCCACGGCGGCAGCTCGCTCATCGCCGACGCCGCCGAGCGGATGCGCCTCCAGCAGACCCGGCCGCCCGCCGACCCGGGGCGCTGGGGCGACACCCTCACCTCGGCCCGCGACATCGCCGCGGTCTTCCAGCACCTGCTCGGCCGGATGCCGTCGGCCGACCGCGATTTCGTCCTGGCCGCGCTGCACGCGGCACCGGAGCGGGCGGCCGACGGGGTCAACCAGAAGTTCGGTCTGATGGCGGTGCGCGCCGAAGCGGTCAAGTCCGGCTGGATGTGCTGCCAGCTCGGCAAGGTCTGGGTGCACAGCGCGGGCGTCGTCGACCCCGACCGCCGGCGCTACGTCGTCGCCCTGCTCAGCGACCAGCCCAGCTCGGTCGGCTACGGCGAGGCCATCGCCGACATCACCGAGGCCGCCCGCACCGCGCTCAGTCCGCTGCGCTGACCGGGTTCCGCTGCGTGAGCAGCCCGGCGGTCAGGATCAGCGCCATCAGCACGCCCAGCAGCAGCACCGTCAGCGCGATGCCGAACGTGTGCGCCAGCAGCGCCGTGCCCACCAGCAGCACCGAGCCGACCACCGAGATCAGCATGGCGCTCCGGCCCGCGTCGGCGTATCCGGTGTGCAGCAGGCCGATCAGCAGCAGGTACACCACCAGCGGCACGGCCAGGGTCAATGCGGCCGAGACCTCGCCGATGTGCGCCTTGTGCGCGTGGGAGTCGATGGCGACCTCCAGCCCGGCCCCCACCGCCGCGACCGAGGCGAACACGAAGATGTGGCTGTACCCCCAGGTCAGAGCGGTCTTGACGCTCTCGCGCAGGTGCTGCACGGCGGAGTGCTTGAAGTAGATCCACCACATCGCGAAGATCAGCAGCAGGCCGCCGACGCCGATCTGCAGCAGTCCGGCCGACCAGCCGCCGTCGGCCACGTCCTCCTGCATCGCCGCGGTCACGCCCAGCACGACCTCGCCCAGCGAGATGATCGTGAACAGGCCGTAGCGCTCGGCGATGTGGTGCGGGTGCCAGTTGGTCTGCGAGCGGCGCTCGGCGATCGCGGGCACCGCGAGCTCGGCGGCGACCAGCACCACGAAGCCGATCTCGCCGTAGGGGTGCGGCAGGAGCAGGCGCAGGAGCCAGCCGACCTGCACGATCGCGATGCCGCCCGCGTAGCGCAGCGTGCAGCCGCGGTTCTCCGGGTGTTCGGCGGCGGCGCGCAGCCACTGCGCGATCATCGCCACCCGCATCACCACGTAGCCGAAGGTGACGATCCGGAAGTCGTAGTCGTGGAACGTCGCGGGCACCCCGGCGGCCAGCACCAGCACGCCGCCCATCTGCAGCAGCGTCAGCAGCCGGTAGGGCACGTCGTCGGTGTCGTAGGCCGACGCGAACCAGGTGAAGTTCATCCACGCCCACCAGATGGCGAAGAAGACCATCAGGTAGCCGAGGGCGGTGGGCGCGAAGTGCCCTTCGGAGAGCCCGTGGTGCAGCTGCACGGCGGCCTGGCCGACCGCGGCCACGAAGCACAGGTCGAACAGCAGCTCCAGCGGAGTCGCCGCGCGGTGACGTTCCTCCGGATCGCGCGCGACCATCCGGCCCCGCAGCGGCGGCAGATTGTTGCTCATGGTGGCGGAGTATGACAGCACGTCGCTTCGATCAGCGTTCACGCAGGTGGGGGAGTTGCGGGAACGAAATGATCGTCCACTGTGCATGACCGGAGCGCATGCGCCCGGACACGGACAGTGCGGTAGCCTCGGGGGTGCAAGGGGGTCAGGGTCGGACAGTCGGGGGACGACCGGGAGCCGGGTCCGCACGCCAGGACCCGGCTCTCCGTGCGTTTCGCCCCGGTGCGCGGTGCCCCGGTGTGCCTTCGAGCACGGTTGATCGGTCCCGTTCGGCGGTTTTTGGCATGATCCGACGCGGATAGCGTCATGAACGGCAGTGCGGCCGGGACCGGAAGGAACTGTGTGGTGACCAAGATCGAACGCCTGGGAGTCGTCGGTGGCGGGCAGATGGGCGGGGGCATCGCCGAGGTCGGCGCCCGCGCGGGTCTGGACGTGATCGTCCGCGAGATCGATGACGACGCCGCCCGGGCCGCTCGCTCTCGGCTGTGGAAGTCGCTCAACCGCGCGGTCCAGAAGGGCAAGATGACCGAGGCCGAGCGCGACGCCACGCAGGAGCGCCTGCACTTCACCACCACGCTCGCCGACCTCGACGACCGCGACATGGTGATCGAGGCGATCGCCGAGGACGAAGGTCTCAAGCTCAAGCTGTTCGCCGAGCTGGACGAGCTGCTCACCGACCCGGACGCGATCCTGGCCTCGAACACCTCGTCCATCCCGATCGCCAAGCTCGCCGGCGCCACCAAGCGCCCCGACAAGGTCATCGGCGTGCACTTCTTCAACCCGGTGCCGGTGCTCAACCTCGTGGAGCTGGTCCCGTCGCTGCTCACCAGCGAGGAGACCGTCGAGCGCGCCGGTGCCTTCGCCACCGAGCAGCTCGGCAAGGAGACCATCCGCGCCGAGGACCGCTCCGGCTTCATCGTCAACGCGCTGCTGGTGCCCTACCTGCTCTCGGCGATCCGGATGTTCGAGGACGGCCACGCCAGCGCCGAGGACATCGACAACGGCATGGTGCAGGGCTGCGCCCACCCGATGGGCCCGCTACGGCTCTCGGACATGGTCGGCCTCGACACCCTCAAGGCCATCGCCGACTCGATGTACGAGGAGTACGCCGAGCCCACCTACGCCGCCCCGCCGCTGCTCAAGCGCATGGTCGACGCCGGGCTCAAGGGCAAGAAGAGCGGCCAGGGCTTCTACAGCTACGAGTGAACCAGTGGTCGTCTTGCTCGGCGGTGCGGGTAGCGGAACCTGACACGCCTTCTGGACTCCGTGCGCCACTCCTGATGTATGCCAATACACGGCGTCGCGGCGCACTCGCCAGAAGACGTGTCAGAACCCGCGGCGGTGCGGGCTGAGTCCCACACCTCAAACACCGGCTACCGCCGGGCCTGCTCCTGCTCGCCGATGGTGCCGCGCAGCGCGTCGACGGCGTGGTCGCGGTGCGCGGCGAGCAGGTGGATCAGGTCGTCCGAGCGGCGGTCGTGGGCCGCGGAGATGATGGCCTCGTGCTCGCGGCGCACGCGTTCGCGGTTGGTGCCCGAGTTGTAGTAGACCGCGCGGTAGGCGTCGGTGGCGTCCCACAGCGTGCGCACGACGCGCAGCAGGCGCGGCATGCCGGCGGGTTCCAGCAGCGCGAAGTGGAAGCGGCGGTTGGCCGCGATCATCGCCACCAGGTCGCCGTCCTCGGCGGCCTTCTCCACGTCCTGACCGGCGTCGGTGATGCGCGTCAGGTCGGCGTCGGTGAGCTGCTCGGCGGCCACCCGCACCGCCTCGGCCTCCAGCAGCTCGCGCATCCGGTAGACCTCCAGCAGATCCGCCAGCGACAGCTCGGCCACCGAGTACCCGCGGTGCGGCTGGTAGACGACCTGTCCCTCCGCTTCGAGGGTCTTGAGGGCCTCGCGCAGCGGCACGCGGCTGACGCCCAGGCCCGCTGCGATGGTGTCCTGGCGGATCGGCTGCCCCGGCGTGAGATCGCCGGACACGATGGATCTGCGCAGCTCATCGAGGACGAAGGCCTGCGTCGTGGGTGGTCTGCGCATCGGGAGCTCCAACCTCGGGTGCGGACACGCGGGCGGCGAGTTCGGGTTGACCGCGTCTCGAGCAACTGTATATTGGATCCACATTTCCGGACGCGCAAGCCGTCGGAGAGGTGGGGGCATGGAAACGCTGCCGTTGGACGGCGTGCTCGTCGCGGACTTCAGCCGGGTCCTGGCCGGGCCCTACGCGACGATGCTGCTGGCCGACCTCGGAGCCACCGTGATCAAGGTCGAGCGGCCCGGCACCGGCGACGACACGCGCTCCTGGGGTCCACCGTGGACGGACAACGGGTCCGCCTACTTCGAGTCGGTCAACCGGAGCAAGCGCAGCGTCGCCCTCGACCTGTCCGACCCCGACGACCGCGAGGCCGCGCGCGAACTCGTGCGGCGGTCCGACGTGCTGGTGGAGAACTTCAAGGTCGGCTCGCTCGCGCGGTACGGCCTGGACTTCGACTCCGCCCACGAGCTCAACCCCGGGCTGATCTACACCTCCATCTCGGGCTTCGGCTCCGCCGAGGGCGCCGAGCTGCCCGGCTACGACTTCGTGGTGCAGGCCCTGGGCGGGCTGATGAGCATCACCGGCGAGCCCGAGCGACCACCGGTGAAGGTCGGCGTCGCCGTCGTCGACGTGCTCACCGGCAAGGACGCGGCGCTGGGCATCATGGCCGCGCTGCGCCACCGCGAGCGGACCGGGCTGGGGCAGCACGTCGAGGTCAACCTCATGTCGAGCCTGCTGGGGTCGTTGGCCAACCAGATGTCGAGCCTGCTCACCACCGGCATCGCGCCGCAGCGGATGGGCAACCGGCACCCGAGCATCGCGCCGTACGAGACGCTGCGCTGCGAAGACGCGTTCCTGGCCGTCGCGGTCGGCAACGACGCGCAGTTCCGCAAGCTCTGCGAGGGGCTGGGGCTCGTGTCGATGCCCGACGAGCCCGAGTTCGCCACCAACGCCCAGCGCGTCGCCCACCGCGAGGAGATGGTGCGGCGGCTGGAGAACGTGCTCGGTGCCCGGCCGGCCGCCGACTGGCAGCGGCGGCTGCAGGGCTTGGGCATCGCGTGCGGGCAGGTCAACGACCTGTCGGGGGCGGTGCACTACGCCGAGTCGCTGGGCCTGCGGCCGATGGTCGACCCGGGCGGCGGCGCGGCGATGCAGGTGCGGATGCCCATCGACTTCTCCGGCCACGGCAGCGCCGAGGTGGCCCCGCCGCCGCTGCTGGGCCAGCACGACAAGGAGGTCCTCGCGTGGCTGCAGGACCCCGAGCGACCGCTTCCCCCGATCTCGTCCAGGAAGGACTCGCAATGAGCACCGGTGGTTCCCGACCGAAGTTCGACCCGCACGACCCGCTGGGCATCGACGCCGAGTTCACCCCGGAGCAGCTGGCGATCCGCGACAGCGTCCGGGCGCTGTGCCGCGACCACGTTCAGCCGCACGTCGCCGAGTGGTACGAGAACGGCGAGTTCCCGCAGGCGCGCGAACTCGCCCGGGAGCTCGGCAAGCTCGGCGTGCTGGGCATGCACCTGGAGGGCTACGGCTGCGCCGGTCTGTCCGCTGTGGACTACGGGATCGCCTGCGAGGAGCTGGAGGCCTGCGACTCCGGGCTGCGCTCGCTGGTGTCGGTGCAGGGATCGCTGGCGATGTTCGCGATCTGGCGCTGGGGTTCGGAGGAGCACAAGCAGCGCTGGCTGCCGCAGATGGCCGCGGGCGAGGCGATCGGCTGCTTCGGCCTGACCGAGCCCGACCACGGCTCCGATCCCTCGTCGATGCGCACCGCTGCGCGCCGCGACGGCTCCGACTGGATCCTCAACGGCCGCAAGATGTGGATCACCAACGGCAGCATCGCCTCGGTGGCCGTGGTGTGGGCGCAGACCGATGAGGGCGTGCGCGGTTTCGTGGTGCCGACCGACACCCCGGGTTTCTCGGCGCCGGAGATCAAGCGCAAGCTGTCGCTGCGCGCCTCGGTGACCGCCGAGCTGGTGCTCGACGACGTCCGGCTGCCCGGCGACGCCGTGCTTCCCGAGGTCACCGGCCTGCGCGGGCCGCTGTCCTGCCTCAACGAGGCCCGCTACGGCATCGTGTGGGGTTCGGTCGGCGCCGGGCGCAGCTGCCTGGAGGCGGCGCTGGACTACGCGACCACCCGGGAGCAGTTCGGCCGCCCGATCGGCGGGTTCCAGCTCACCCAGTCCAAGCTCGCCGACATGGCGGTGCGGGTGCAGAACGGCAGGCTGCTGGCGCTGCACCTGGGCAAGCGCAAGGACGCCGGTCAGCTGAGCCCGCAGCAGGTCAGCTTCGGCAAGCTCGACAACGTCCGCGGCGCCCTGGAGGTCGCGCGCACCGCGCGGACGATCCTCGGAGCCAACGGGATCTCGCTGGAGTACCCGGTGATCCGGCACATGACGAACCTGGAGTCGGTGCTGACCTACGAGGGCACCAGCGAGATGCACGCGCTGACCATCGGCCAGGCGATGACCGGGATTCCCGCGTTCCGGGGATGACGGGTTCGTCACCTTAGCCTTGCTAAGGATTGTCCGGCGTCGGAGGCTGACAGGACCTGGACTAGGGGGTCGTGATGTCAGCCGTGGTGGTCGGGCAGCGCAGCGTCGGGATTCCGCGGGTGCTCTCGTCGGTGGCCGCGGTGGTGACCGTCGGCGTCTTCCCGGTGTTCCTGGTCGGCGGGCTCGGCGTGCAGCTCCAGCAGGACCTGCGCTTCGGCGCCGCGCTGCTGGGCGTGGGCGCGGCCGGGTTCTTCGGGGTCGCTTCGGTGTCCTCGCGCGGCATGGGCTGGGTGGTGGAGCGCATCGGCGCCCGGCTCGGCATGCGCATCGGTGCGCTGGGCAGCTCGGTGTGCCTGTTCGGGTTGGCGGCCGCGCCGAACGCGGTGTGGCTGATGGGCCTGCTGTGGCTGGCGGGCCTGCCCAACTCGCTGGCCCAGCCCGCCTCGAACCTGCTGATCGCGCAAGGGATTCCGGCGCACCACCGGGGCATGGGGTTCGGGGTCAAGCAGTCCTCGATCCCGGTCGCCACGTTGCTGGCCGGTGTGGCCGTGCCGACCATCGCGCTCACCGTCGGCTGGCGCTGGGTGTTCCTGATCGGCGGCGTGGTCGGGCTGGTCGCGGCCGCGGCGGTGCCCGCGCTGCCGCAGGCCGAGCGCTCGGCGGCCACCCGTCCGGGCGGGGGCGGTGCGGGCGCGAACTTCACGGCGCTGCTGCTCATCGCGATCGCCGGGGGATTGGGATCGGCGGCGGCCAACGCGCTGGGCGCGTTCGTCACCACCACGGCGGTCGAGGTGGGATTCAGCCCGTGGGCGGCCGGACTCGTGCTGTCGGTGGGGTCGGCCGTGGGCCTGACGATCCGCCTGGCGGCGGGCGTGGCCGCCGACCGCCGGAATCCGGACCTGATCCGCGTGATCACGGTGATGCTGCTGATCGGGTCGCTGGGCTTCGGCCTGATGGCGGTGGAGTCGCCTCCGGTGTTCCTCGTCGGCGTGGCCGTCGGCTTCGGCGCGGGCTGGGCGTGGCCGGGACTGCTGAACTTCGCGGTCGCCAAGATCGCCCCGGACCGGGTGGCCAGCGCGACCTCGTTCACCCAGACCGGCATCTACTTCGGCGGCAGCCTCGGCCCGCTGCTGTTCGGTCTCCTCGCCGAGCACGCCGGTCTCGCCGGGGCGTGGCTCGCCGCGGGCGCCTGCGCCATCACCGCGGCGATCCTGCTCCTGTTCGTCCGCCGCTGAGCGGGCTCAGCCCTTGCGGGCGATGCCGCCGTGCACCAGCCGGTAGGGCGACGGGACCGGCGTGCCCGGGTCGGGGCGCCAGTCGGCGAGGCAGGCCGCGCCCGGGGGAACCGGGTCGAGGTCGCCGAAGAACGACTCGATCTCCCGGGTGTCGCGCAGGTGGATCGGGTCGGAGGTCTCCGCGTAGTGCTCGGCGAGCACCCGCGCCGGGGCCGGGTCGTGGCTGTCGGTGACGTGCGAGATCACCAGGTGGCTGCCGGGGGCGAGCACCTCCCGGTAGGTGGCCACCAGCTCCGCCGGCTGGTCGGAGTCGGGGAGGTAGTGCAGCACCGAGGACATCAGCAGGCCGACCGGCTCGTCCAGGTCCAGCAGCGCCCGGACCTCGGGCGAGCACAGGACCGACTTCGGGTCGCGGATGTCGGCGTGGGTGATCGCCGCGTTGATCTCGGCGGCCAGCAGGGGTTTGCTGTGCGCGACGGTGAGCGGTTCGTTGTCCACGTAAACCACCCGGAAGTGGCGCGTGCGTCGGCGTGCCACCTCGTGCACGTGGCCGATGGTCGGGATTCCGGACCCCAGATCGAGGAACTGGCGAACGCCGTGGGCGAGCAGGTATTCGACCGCGCGCCGCAGGAAGGCGCGGTTCTCCCGGTACGTTCCGCCGATGCCCGGCAGCGCCGTCTCCAGTCGCTCCACGATGGAGCGTTCGACGCCGAAGTTGTGGCAGCCGCCCAGGAACGCGTCGTACATCCGGGCCGAGGCGGGACGGTTGATGTCCATCTCCCGGATCGCCGTGCTGCGCGTGTCCATCATCGCTCGTCCTCCCTCTCCGCTGAAATCATACAGTAATCACGTTGTCACGATGAGTGTTCGCAACGATCGGGGGCACTGATCAATGCGCTCTTGTGATGGCCCGTTGCGCATATGACGATGTGCCTGGGCTGCACCAGCCCAGGCGAGTGATCAGCACCCCGACGATGTGGTCCCGGGAGGCAGTCGTGTCCGACGTGCAGGCGGTGGTTTCGACCGGCAAGGGCAGTCCGGTCGAGGTCGTGACGATCAAGGTCCCGGACCCGGGTCCGGGTGAAGCGGTGGTGCGGGTCCAGGCCTGCGGGGTCTGCCACACCGACCTGCACTACCGCGAGGGCGGCATCAGCGACGACTACCCGTTCCTGCTCGGGCACGAGGCCGCCGGCGTCGTCGAGCAGGTCGGCGAGGGCGTCACCGACGTCTCGCCCGGTGACTTCGTGGTGCTCAACTGGCGCGCGGTCTGCGGCGTCTGCCGGGCCTGCAAGCGCGGCCGCCCGCAGTACTGCTTCGACACCCACAACGCCGCCCAGCCGATGACGCTGGCCGACGGCACCCGGCTGGAGCCGGCGCTGGGCATCGGCGCGTTCGCCGAGAAGACCCTGGTCCACGCCGGGCAGTGCACGAAGGTCGATCCTTCGGCGCGAGCCGCGGTGGCGGGCCTTCTGGGCTGCGGGGTGATGGCCGGGATCGGCGCGGCGGTCAACACCGGCGGCGTGGGCCCGGGCGACACGGTCGCGATCCTGGGCTGCGGCGGTGTCGGCGACGGCGCGGTGGTCGGAGCCGCGATGGCCGGGGCGCGGCGCATCATCGCCGTGGACACCGACCCGAAGAAGCTGAGCTGGGCCGAGGGCTTCGGCGCCACCCACACCGTCAACGCCGCGGAGAACGACAGCGTCGAGGCGATCCGCGAGCTCACCGGTGGTTTCGGCGCCGACGTGGTGATCGACGCGGTCGGCCGGGTGGAGACCTTCAAGCAGGCGTTCTACGCTCGCGACCTGGCCGGGACGGTGGTCCTGGTCGGCGTGCCGACCCCGGAGATGACGCTGGACCTGCCGCTGCTGGACGTCTTCGGGCGCGGCGGCGCGATCAAGTCCTCCTGGTACGGCGACTGCCTGCCCGAGCGCGACTTCCCGATGCTCATCGAGCTCTACCAGCAGGGCAGACTGCCGCTGGAGAAGTTCGTGACCGAGGAGATCGCCCTGGACCAGGTGGAGCAGGCGTTCGAGAAGATGCACCGCGGCGAGGTCCTGCGCTCCGTGGTGACCTTCTGAACGAAAACGACCCCGATTTCCCGGTGGTGTGAACAATGACGCTGCGAATCGACCACGCGGTGACGTCCGGAACGTTCTCGCTGGACGGGCAGACCTTCGACGTGGACAACAACGCCTGGGTCGTCGGCGACGACTCGGAGTGCGTGGTGCTCGACGCGCCGCACGACGTGGCCGCGATCCGGGAGCTGGTCGGCGACCGGACGGTCCGCGCCGTGCTGTGCACGCACGCCCACGACGACCACGTGCGCAAGGCGCCGGAGCTGGCCGATGCCGTCGGCGCACCGATCCACCTGCACCCGGACGACCGGGTGCTGTGGGACATGACCCATCCCGACCGGAAGCCGGACCGCGAGCTCGCCGACGGCGAGGTGATCGAGGTCGGCGGCGGTGAGCTGCGGGTGCTGCACACACCGGGCCACGCGCCCGGCGCCGTGTGCTTCCACGTCCCCGGCTTGGGCGTGGTGTTCACCGGCGACACGCTGTTCGCCGGTGGGCCCGGGGCGACCGGGCGGTCCTACTCGGACTTCGGCGTGATCACCGACTCGATCCGGGACCGGCTGCTGCCGCTGCCCCCGGAGACCGAGGTCCGTCCCGGTCACGGTGAGTCGACGACCATCGGCGAGGTGCGCGGTCAGTTCGACGAGTGGGTGGCGCGCGGCCACTGATCAGTCGTCGGTACGAGGTGGGGCGTTCTACACTCACACCTTCGACTGATGAGCTGGGGCCGGACGGCGGGCAAGATCTGGAGCCCGCCGTCCGCAGCGCCGGTCTGGCGGGAGCGGCGTGCTGCGGAGCCGTGACTCCGGTGTTCGCGGCACGCCGAGCGGGCGGTGCCGTGCGCGGTTCCGCGAGCCCCGTTGCAGACAGGCAGGTGCGATGGTCGACCAGGTCGCCGGAAGACTGGTGTTCTCCCGCTCCCGCTCGGGGTTGTGGACCTGGGCGCTGAACCACCGCGTGACGCTCTTCGACGTCTCGTTCGTGCTGGCCGCCTCGGTGCTCTACGTCTTCGACGCGGCGCTGGCCGACCACCCGCCGTCGATCCCGTGGTGGGTGCCGATGGCCATCGGCGGCCCGGCCGGGCTGCTGCTGACCTTGCGCCGCCGCGCGCCGTGGACGGTGCTGTTCCTGCTGACCGCCACGGCGGTCGGGCTGACCGCGTTCCAGCTGAGCATCGGCGCGCTGAACCTGGTCATCCAGGTCGCGCTCTACTCGGTGTGCGTGCGCACGACCCCGTCGATGATGGTGGCGGCCGCGACGCTGGCGATGTGCTACCCGGTCTCCGACGCGATCGCCTACGGGATGGGCCCGCTGATGGGGACGTTGCGGGTGATCGGCGCGGTGGTGAACCT
Source organism: Saccharopolyspora ipomoeae (assembly GCF_029952525.1). Taxonomy (GTDB): domain Bacteria; phylum Actinomycetota; class Actinomycetes; order Mycobacteriales; family Pseudonocardiaceae; genus Saccharopolyspora; species Saccharopolyspora ipomoeae. Next base: position 81,161 of record NZ_JASAOF010000018.1, on the reverse strand, counting down.
GGTGATCGTGGTGGGCCTGGCCTACGCGGTGCAGATCGGGCGCAGGCGCGCCGAGCAGCTGGAGCGGACCCTGGCGCTGCTCGACGACGCGCGCGATCAGCTCGCCGCCGACGCGGCCTCCATCGAACGCGCCCGCATCGCGCGGGAGTTCCACGACATCGTCTCGCACAACCTGTCGGTGGTGGCGTTGCGCGCGGGCGTGGCGCGGGCGGTGATCGACCGCGACCCCGACCACGCGCGGCAGACCTTGCAGGAGCTGGAGAGCAGTTCGCGCGGGGCGCTGGGGGAGATGCGCGACATGCTCACCGCGCTGCGGGAACGCGATTCCAGCGGCAAGGAGACCATCGACTGGCAGCCCACGCCGACCCTCGACGGGCTGGACGCGCTGGTCGACTCGGTTCGCGGCGGGCAGGTCACCTGGAAGCTGGACCGGCGCGGGCCGGTGCGCGAACTCGGCGCGGGCGTGGAGATGACGGCCTACCGCATCGTCCAGGAGGCGATGACCAACGTCCTCAAGCACGCGGGGTCCGGGCGTGCGCGGGTGCTCGTCGAGTACGCGGCGGCGACGTTGCGGATCGAGGTGACCAACGAGTTGGCCGCGACCGAAGGCGAGGTGCAGCGGCCGGTGTCCCAACAGTCGGGTCACGGGTTGATCGGGCTGAGGGAACGCGTTGCGCTGCTGGGCGGAACTTTGACAGCACATCCGGTCATGAACGGATTTCGGCTCGAGGCCGTGTTACCGTGCCCGGAAAATTCGGACCTGACCTGAGCCGTAAATGTCAGGCCGCCAGGACTAGGAGGCGTCGGTGGGAACTGCGGAGACGACCGTCCTGGTTGCCGATGACCAGGCGATGATCCGCGCCGGGTTGGTCGCGCTGCTGTCCAACGAGCCGGGTCTGCGGGTCCTCGCCGAAGCGTCGGACGGTGATTCGGCGGTGGCGGCGGTGCGCCGCAGGCGCCCGGACGTGGTGCTGCTGGACGTGCGGATGCCCGGCAAGGACGGCATCGCCGCCGCGCAGGAGATCCTCGCCGAGACCGACGGCGCGACGTCGGTGATCATGCTGACGGTGCACGACCTCGACGAGTACGTCTACGGCGCGCTGCGCGCCGGCGCCAGCGGTTTCCTGCTCAAGGACGCCAGTCCCGAGGAGCTGGTCAAGGCCGTGCACACCGTCGCCGCCGGTGAGGCGCTGCTGGCGCCCCGGGTGACCAAGCGGCTGCTCCAGCGCTTCGCCGCGCTGGGCGTGCGCGATGCGCGCAGCGAGCTGTCGGTGCTCACCGAGCGCGAGGTGGACGTGCTGCTGGAGGTCGCGCGCGGCGGTTCCAACGCCGAGATCGCCCGCAACCTCGGGCTGGCCGAGCTGACGGTGAAATCGCACCTGTACCACGTGATGCAGAAGCTGCAGATCTCCTCGCGCACGCAGCTGGTGATCCTCGCCTACGAGACGGGCCTGGTCTGCCCGGGCCAGGACAACGCGCGGCCCCCGAGCCAGGTCTCGGTCTGAGCTCACCGGCGTGTCTAATGGGGACATGCACGGCTCGGAACAGCACGAACTCAAGGTCGGACTCGTCGGCTACGGCTCGGGCGGGAAGATCTTCCACGCGCCGCTGATCGCCGCTCACCCGCGGTTGCGGCTGGACGCGGTGGTCACCGCGAACCCGGAGCGCCAGGCGCAGGTGCGCGCGGACCTGCCGGGAGCCGAGCCGGTGGCCGACCTCGACGCGCTGTTCGCCCGCGAGCCGGATCTGGTGGTCATCACCACGCCGAACCGCACGCACGCCGAGCTGGCCAGGACCGCGCTGGACGCGGGCGTGCCGGTGGTGGTGGACAAGCCGTTCACACCGACCGCGCAGGAGGGTCGCGAGCTCGTCGAGCACGCGCGCGAGCGGGGGCTGCTACTGACCGTGTTCCAGAACCGCCGGTGGGACAGCGACTTCCGCACGGTCCGCAAGGTGCTGGAAAGCGGCGAGCTGGGGCGGGTCCACCGGTTCGAGTCGCGCTTCGACCGCTGGGCGCCGCAGCCGAAGCCGACCTGGCGCGACTCCGGCGGTGCCGAGGACGTGGCCGGGCTGCTCTACGACCTGGGCAGCCACCTCATCGACCAGGCGCTGCAGCTGTTCGGTCCGGTCGCCTCGGTCTACGCCGAGATCGACTGCCGGAGGCCGGGGGTGCGCGCCGACGACGACTCGTTCGTCTCGCTGACCCACGTCAACGGCGTTCGCTCGCACCTGTGGATGAGCAAGCTCGCGGCAGTCCCGGGGCCGCGACTGCGCCTGCTCGGCGACCGGGGCACGTTCACCAAGCACGGCACCGATCCGCAGGAAGCCGACCTCCGCGAGGGCAAGCGCCCGGTCGACGACGCGTGGGGCCGCGAAGCCGAGGACATCTGGGGCGAGCTCGGCGACGGCGACACCACCCGCACGATCCCCAGCGAGCCGGGCGCCTACCAGTCCTTCTACGACGGAGTCGCCGACTCCCTGCTCACGGGCGCCCCGGCCCCGGTGGACCCCACCGACGCCATCACCGCCCTCGACATCATCACCGCAGCCCGGCGCTCCGCCGAGAACCACACGGTCGAGACCCTCATCTGACCCCGCGCACCCCGGACCGGGATGCCGCTGCCCGTTGCCGACGTCCGTTGGCAACGGGCAGTTTTAGCCATAATCACCCATGATCAATGTCCGTTTTGCCCGGACAATTATGGCTAAAACTGTCCCCTGGTGAGCGAGGAACCCTCCGCCGAGCAGTGCTCAGCGGTCGTAGCGCCCTGCTTTGAGGGTGGTGAGGAAGGCGGCCCACTGGGCGGGGGCGGTGGTGAGGTGGGCTGCGTGGGGGTTCTTGCTGTCGCGGATGCCGACGGCGGTCGAGGTGATTGCGACCTCGACGCATTGCCCGGCATCGGCGCTGTACGAGCTCTTTCGCCACGTCGCGTTCGATAAGTCGCTCACTCGCGTCTCCGTGCTGATAGCGGCGGTTATTCCCTGGCTATCGTACGCACGAGCGAAAGAGACTCCCGCTCTGGCAGCGCGGCGGAACGGACTCTGTCGAACCGGTTGTGCAATGTGGTGACGTCGTCGACATCCTCGATCACGTGACCACCTAGCGGACCTTCCAGGTAGCCGACGTCGGGGTCCGTCTGTTCGGCGAAGGTCAGCAGGGTGAATCCGCTGGGCATGCTTGCGTGCGCCCCGGCGTTGAACGGGAGCACTTGGAAGATCACGTTCGGCAACTGCGCGTGCTTGATGAGCTGGTCGAGCTGTTCCTGCATGACTTCCGGGCCGCCCACTCGGCGACGCAGGGCTCCTTCGCTGATGACCACGCGAAGTTCGAGGGGCGATTCCTCGGTGAGGCGGCGCTGCCGGGCAAGTCTGGCTGACACCCGTTTGTCGACTTCATCTGGTTTGGTCAAGCCGCCCGAGCTGTGGATTTCGCGGGCGTAGGACTCCGTTTGGAGCAGGCCGGGGATGAGCTCGACCTCGAAGTTGCAGACCATCGCGGCGTCGGTCTCGAGGCCGACGTAGGGCTTGAACCACTCCGGGAGCTTGTAGGTGCTCCACCAGCCGCGTTTCGACCCCTCGCGGCGGGTCTCCTCCAGCTGCGAGCGCGTGTCCGCGGCTGCGCCGTACTTGTCCAGCAGTGCTGCGAGCTCCACCTTCTTCATGGTGGAGGTGCCGCGCTCCCAGTTGCGGATGGTCTGGGCGGTGCAGCCGAAGAACTCCGCGACGTCGGCGGTCGTCAATCCGGCGGCGTGACGGAGTTCTGCGAGGTGAGCGCCGAGTCGACGGCGCCGCGCGGTGGGTCCGAGCGTCATGTCGAAGACCCTAGCGATGTTCTTCCAGCCAGAAGATCACCCAAACGAGCAATTCTCAAATCTTTGGCAAAAGATTTAACTTCAACCCACTCGGTTTCTCGGAGATCTGGAGGTTGGGATGACGACGTTGCGGGCGAATCGGCACTACTGGCTGCCGGTTCCGAACGAGGGCACGAGCGCGGGAACGCGCCACGCCTTCCGCGGGCCGCGCTGGGAGGGGCGGCGGCAGGAGCGGACGGTGTGCGGGAAGGAGGTCGGCATGGCGCAGCCGTCGGAGATGGACTGGATCCTGTTCCCCACCTGCGCGGACTGCTTCGGGGTTCTCAAGGGGGAGGGGTAGTCGCTCGTCGTCACCCCGAGTTGCGGGTTGGGGCTGGGGGACCACGCTGAGTGCGTGGGTCGACGTTGCAGGGGGTCGGGATGAGCAGTGACGTGGAGGTCGCCGAGGTGGGTTGGACGATGACGCCTGCGGTGAGCGAGCACCTGGACCCGCAGGAGCTCGACGGGCTGCACCTGTGGTGGCGGGCCGCGAACTTCTTGTCAGCGGGCCAGATCTACCTGATGGACAACCCGCTGCTGCGGGAACCGCTGCGGGCCGAGCACATCAAACCGCGGCTGCTCGGGCACTGGGGGACCACGCCCGGGCTGAACTTCATCTACGCCCACCTCAACCGCGCGATCCGGGTGCGCGACCTGGCCATGATGTACGTGATCGGCCCCGGGCACGGCGGCCCCGGCCTGGTCGCGGCGTCGTGGCTGGAAGGCACCTACAGCGAGATCTACCCGGACGTCGCCCAGGACAACGAGGGCCTCAAGCGGCTGGTCACCCAGTTCTCCTTCCCCGGCGGCATTCCCAGCCACGTCGCGCCGGAGACGCCCGGCTCGATCCACGAGGGCGGCGAGCTCGGCTACTCGCTGTCGCACGCGTTCGGGGCGGTGTTCGACAACCCCGACCTGATCGTGCCGTGCATCATCGGCGACGGCGAGGCCGAGACGGGTCCGCTGGCCACGAGCTGGCACGGCAACAAGTTCCTCAACCCCACCACCGACGGGGCGGTGCTGCCGATCCTGCACCTCAACGGGTACAAGATCGCCAACCCGGCGGTGCTGGCGCGCATCCCCGACGAGGAACTGCTCAGCATGCTGCGCGGTTTCGGCTACGAGCCCTACCTCGTCGCCGGTGACGAACCGGCGCCGATGCACCACCTGTTTGCCGCGACGCTGGACCGCTGCCTCGACGAGATCGCCGCGATCCAGCGCCGCGCCCGGCGCGACGGATCCGGGCAGCGGCCGCGCTGGCCGATGATCGTGCTGCGCACCCCGAAGGGCTGGACGGGACCCGACACCGTCGACGGCAAGTACGTCGCCGGGACCTGGCGCGCCCACCAGGTGCCGATCACCGATCCGCGCGGCAACCCGGAACACCTGTGGCAGCTGGAATCCTGGATGCGCAGCTACGAACCCGGAGACCTGTTCGAGTCCTCGGGCGCCCCGGTGCGCGCGATCCGCGACCACAACCCGGTCGGGGATCGGCGGATGAGCGCCAGCCCGCACGCCAACGGCGGGCACCTGCTGCGGGCGCTGCGGCTGCCCGAGTTCCGGGACTACGGCGTGGAGGTCGATGAGCCCGGCGCCGCCACCGGAGAGGCGACCCGCGTGCTCGGGCGGTTCCTCCGCGACGTGATGCGGTTGAACGACACCGAGCACAACTTCCGCATCTTCTCCCCGGACGAGAACAACTCCAACCGGCTGGGCGCGATCCTCGACGTCACCTCCCGCACCTGGGAAGCGGAGATCCTGCCCGGAGACGACTCGCTGGCGCGCGACGGACGCGTGATGGAGGTCCTCTCCGAGCACACCTGCCAGGGCTGGCTGGAGGGGTACCTGCTCACCGGCAGGCACGGGTTCTTCTCCTGCTACGAGGCCTTCGCGCACATCGTGGACTCGATGGTCAACCAGCACGCCAAGTGGCTCAAGGTCACCGGCGGACTGGCCTGGCGGCAGCCGATCGCCTCGCTGAACTACCTGCTCACGTCGCACGTGTGGCGGCAGGACCACAACGGTTTCTCGCACCAGGACCCGGGTTTCATCGATCACGTGGTGAACAAGAAGGCCGAGGTGGTGCGCGTCTACCTGCCGCCGGACGCCAACACGCTGCTGTCGGTGGTCGACCACTGCCTGCGCAGCCGCGACTACATCAACGTGGTGGTCGCCGGCAAGCAGCCCGCGCCGCAGTACCTGGACGTCGAATCGGCGGTGGTGCACTGCACGAAGGGAATCGGGATCTGGGACTGGGCCTCCAGCGACGCCGACGGCGACCCGGACGTGGTGATGGGCTGCGCGGGCGACGTGCCCACGATGGAGACCCTCGCCGCGGTGGACCTGCTGCTGCGGGAGTTCCCGGACCTGCGGATCCGCGTGGTCAACGTGGTCGACCTGATGCGGCTGCAGGACGAGCGCGAGCACCCGCACGGCCTGTCCGACGCCGAGTTCGACAGCCTGTTCACCCGCGACCGCCCGGTGATCTTCAACTACCACGGCTACCCGTGGCTGATCCACCGGCTGACCTACCGCCGCCACAACCACGAGAACATGCACGTGCGCGGTTACAAGGAGGAAGGCACCACGACCACGCCGTTCGACATGTGCGTGCTCAACCAGATCGACCGGTTCAACCTGGCCATCGACGTCATCGACCGGGTCCCCCGGCTCGGCCCGCGCGCCGCGTACGCGCGAGAGGCGTTGAAGACCAAGCTGATCGAGCACCGGCACTACGTGTCCACGCACGGCGAGGACATGCCGGAGATCCGGGAGTGGGTGTGGCCGGGCCGGTGAGGGTGCTGACGGTCAACGCCGGTTCCAGCAGCCTCAAGCTGGGCCTGCTCGACGGCGACGAGCTCGTCGACGAGCACCACGCCGAGCGCTGGGACGGTGAACCCGAGCCCATCGCGGAGTTCCTCGACACCCACGGCGCCGAGGTCATCGGACACCGGGTGGTGCACGGTGGCGCCCGCGTCACCGAGGCGACGGTGGTCGACGACGAGGTGCAGGCGTACCTGGAGTCGCTGGCGGAGCTGGCGCCGCTGCACCAGCCGCGCGCCGTCGCGGGGATCCGGGTGGCGCGGCGGGTCGCGCCGGAGGTGCCGTCGGTGGTGTGCGTCGACACCGCGTTCCACGCCCGGCTGCCCACCGCCGCCGCGACCTACGCGCTGCCGCGCGAGTGGAACGAGCGGTACGGCCTGCGGCGCTACGGTTTTCACGGTCTGTCGCACGCCTACGCGGTGCGTCGCGGGGCGGAGCTGACCGGGCTGGAACCCGGGCGCGGGAAGGTGCTGAGCTGTCACCTGGGGGCCGGTGCGTCGATGGCGGCGGTGCTCGACGGCCGCTGCGTCGACACCACGATGGGGTTCACGCCGGAGGAGGGCCTGGTGATGAACACCCGCAGCGGCAGCGTCGATCCGGGCCTCCTCGGCTGGCTCATCGACGCGAGAGGTGTTGCGCCGCAGGAGGTCTTCGAGGCGCTGGCGACTCGGTCCGGGATCGCCGGGCTGTCCGGGGGATCGGGCGACCTGCGCGACGTGCTGGACGCGCGGGAGAACGGGGACCACGACGCCGCAACGGCTTTCGACGTCTACCGGCACAGCCTGGTGCGGCACGCCGGGGCGATGCTGGCGGTGCTCGGCGGGCTGGATCTGCTGGTGTTCACCGGCGGCATCGGCGAGCACCAGCCGCCGGTGCGCGCGGCGGTCGGCTCGGCGCTGGTGTTCGCCGGGGCGGCGATCGACCCGGCGCGCAACATCCACGCCGAGGAGGGGGAGATCAGCGCCGCCGGGGCCGGAGCGCGCAGCGTGGTGGTGCGGGCGCGGGAGGACCTGGAAATCGCGCGGCAATCGCGCGTCGCGGTCGCCGTGCGCGGGTGAGGTCTGACCTTCACCCGTCCGTGTTGAATCGCCATCTGAACGAATTTCGTCCGCTTTGCGGGGCGCTCGTCCGACATTCTCGTGTTTGCGCTGGAATGCGACTCGATGCGCTGCGTCGGCGCGATTTTCGGAAACCGCTCGGTAACCCGTCACGGGCTGTTTTCGCGTTGACACGGACAAACGCGCGTCTTACGGTCTCTGCCCAACCGCATCACTCGAATGGGCGATGCACTAGGGAGGTTTGGGCCGATGCTCAGGACCGAAATGTCCCGACGACAGTTGCTCCGCGCTGGTGGAGCGGCCGCAGTAGCCCTGCCGGCCGCCGGGTTCCTCGCCGGGTGCAGCTTCACCCAACCCGGCACCGGACAACCGACCGGATCCACGTTGGACCGCCTCAAACAGCAGGGATACGCCCGGATCGCGATCGCCAACGAACCGCCCTACACCCAGATCAACCCCGACGGCAGCGTCACCGGAGCCGAGCCCGACGTGGTCGCCGCCGTCCTCAAGCGGATGGGCGTGCCGCGCATCGAAGGTGTCGTCACCCCCTACGAATCGATGATTCCGGGGCTCAACGCCAACCGGTGGGACATCATCGCCGCCGGATTGTTCATGAAGCAGTCCCGCTGCAGCCAGATCAGCTACTCCGAACCGCAAATCGTGTCCACCGAATCGTTCGCGGTTCCCGCCGGGAACCCCAAGAAGCTCACCGGAATCGCGGCGGTGAAAGCCGATCCCGCGCTCAAGATCGCGGTGCTCCCGGGCGGGTTCGAGGACGGCGCGCTCAAGACCGCCGGAGTTCCCGCCTCGCAGATCGTCAACATCCCCGACGGCCGCAGCGGGATCGAGGCCGTGCAGGCCGGCCGGGCCGACGCGTTCCTCCTGCCGACCCTGTCGCTGGACGCGCTCAAGACCGAGGGCATCGAGATCACCGGTGCCATCACCGACGTGCAGCAGACCGGGTCCGGAGCCGGGTTCCGGCAGGCCGACGGCGCCCTGGTCGCCGCCTACGACGAGCAGCTCAAGGCGCTCAAGGGCACCCCGGAGTTCGACCAGATCCTCGGCAAGTGGGGGTTCTCCGGCGAAGCCGCGCGAGGGGTCACCCGCGACCAGCTCTGCTCCGTAGCGGGCTAGCCGCCGATGTCGGAGATCCTCCCGTACTTCCCGCTGCTCGGTGAGGGCCTGCTGATCACCATCGCGCTCACCCTCGCGGGCATGGTGCTCGCGGTGGTGGTGGCCTTCGCCGCCGGCATCGCCCGGATGTCGCACCGCCGCTGGCTGCGCTGGCCCGCGGCGGTGTTCATCGAGAGCTTCCGCGGCACCTCGATGCTGGTGCAGCTGTTCTGGCTGTTCTTCGCGCTGCCGTTCTTCGGCATCCAGCTGGTGCCGTTCGCCGCCGCGATCCTCGCGCTCGGTCTCAACGAGGGGGCCTACGGCGCGGAGATCGTGCGCGGCGCGATCACCGCGCTGCCGCGCGGCCAGCGGGAAGGCGCCATCGCGCTGAGCCTGAGCCCCTACCAGCGGATGCGGTTCGTCATCCTGCCGCAGGCGGTTCCGGCGATGATCCCGCCGTTCGGCAACGTCATGGTCGACCTGCTGAAGAACACCTCGCTGGTGTCGCTGGTGACCGTGGCAGACCTGACCTTCACCGCGCAGATGGTCCGCAACACCACCGGAGCCACCGCAGCCGTGTTCGGCACGATCCTGGTGCTCTACTTCGTGGTCGCCTACGCGCTGTCGCTCGGATCGTCGTGGCTGGAGCGCCGCGTCGACCCGACCCGTCCCGCGCGCTCGCAGGGCTTCTGGCAGCGGGTGCTGCCGGATCGGCGGGTGATGTCGTGATCTGGGACTGGTCGTTCGCGGCGCAGATCGTGCCGTTCCTGCTGCAGGGCCTGTGGGTCACCGTGCAGATCACCCTGATCGGCATGGCGATCGCGCTGGTCGTCGGGCTGTTCGTGGCCGTGGTGCGCTACTCCGAGGTGCCGGTGATCAGCAAGCTGTTCACCTTCTACGTGCTGTTCGTGCGCGGCACCCCGCTGCTGGTGCAGGCTTACTTCGCGTTCTTCGTGCTGCCGAGCGTCGGCGTGCAGTTCTCGCCGATGATCACCGGCATCGTCGTCATCGGCCTCAACTACAGCGCCTACACCGCCGAGGTCTACCGCGCCGGAATCCAGAGCGTGGCCGCCGGGCAGTGGGAGGCGTGCACCGCGCTGAGCCTGTCGACCTGGCAGCGCTGGCGGTTCGTGGTGCTGCCGCAGGCCATCCGCGACGTCATCCCCGCGCTGGGCAACTACCTGGTGCAGATGTTCAAGGACTCGGCGATCCTGCACGCCATCACCGTGTTCGAACTGCTCGGGCACGCGACCGCGATCGGCTCCAGCAGCTACCGCTACCTGGAGCCGATGACGATCGCCGCCCTGCTGTTCCTGGCGGTCAGCCTCCCGGCGGCGAGGCTGATCAAACGATTGGAGCTGCGTCTTGCCCACCCCAGATGACGCGATGATCTCCTTCGCCGGCGTGGGGAAGTCCTTCGGGGACAACCACGTGCTGCGCGAACTCGACCTGACGGTGGCGCCGGGGGAGAAGGTGTCGATCATCGGGCCCAGCGGCTCCGGGAAGACCACCATCCTGCGGCTGCTCATGACCCTGGAGAACCCCGACAGCGGGCTGATCGAGGTCGACGGCGAACCGCTGTGGGACTGCAGGGAGGGCGCCCGGTTCGACGCGAAGAAGCAGGCCGAGGTGCGCCGCACGATCGGCATGGTCTTCCAGCACTTCAACCTGTTCCCGCACATGACCGTCCTGGACAACGTGACGCTCTCGCCGGTGCAGGTGCTGGGCATGAGCCGCGAGGAGGCCGGGCAGCGCGCGGTCGAGCTGCTGCAGCTGGTCGGCCTGGACAAGCACATGTCGCACAAGCCGGGCCAGCTCTCCGGCGGTCAGCAGCAGCGCGTCGCCATCGCCCGCGCCCTGGCGATGCGGCCGAAGGTGATGCTCTTCGACGAGGTCACCTCGGCGCTGGACCCGGAGCTCATCGGCGAGGTACTGGCGGTCATCCGCGACCTCGCCCACACCACGGCCATGACGATGCTGCTGGTCACTCACGAGATGCGCTTCGCCGAGGAGATCTCCGACCGCGTCCTCATGTTCGACTCCGGTTCCGTCGTCGAATCCGGACCCCCGTCGCAGATCCTCCAGAACCCCCAGCACGAACGAACCCAGCGCTTCCTCAAGGCCGTCCTCGAACGCAAGTAGCCCTCTCCGCTCACCTTCCCCTCCGGGAGCCATCGGGAAAAACACTCGCACGGAGTAGTTCGTCGGTGGGGTGGCGGGCGCGAACCTAGCCTGGGTCGGTGGTTTCGTTCCGGCAGGTGGTGAAGCGGCTCGTGCTCGGGCCTCCGGTCCGCAGCGACCGGATGCGCGAGACGTTGCTGCCCAAGCGGCTCGCGCTGCCGGTCTTCGCCAGCGACCCGCTGTCCTCGGTCACCTACGCGACCCAGGAGATCCTGCTGATCCTGTCCCTGGGCGGGCTGGCGGTGCTGCACCTGGCGCCGTGGGTGGGACTGGGTGTCGTGTTGCTGCTGGCGGTCGTCGTCGCTTCCTACCGGCAGGTGGTGCACGCCTACCCCAGCGGCGGCGGGTCCTACGAGGTCGCCGCCCGCAACCTCGGCCGGAACGCGAGCCTGGTGGTGGCCGCGGCGCTGATGGTGGACTACGTGATGACCGTGGCCGTGTCGGTGGCGGCGGGCGTGGACAACCTGGTCTCGGCGGTGCCCGCGCTGTACTCGTCGCGGGTCTGGCTGGCGGTGGTGCTGGTGCTGGTGCTGGCCGCGCTGAACCTGCGCGGTGCCCGCGAGTCGGGCCGCGCCTTCGCCGTGCCCACATATTTGTTCGTCACGGCGATGGGGCTGACCGTGCTGGTCGGATTCGTGCAGACGGCAGCAGGTCACGCGCCGGTGGCCGAGAGCGCGGGATGGGGGATCCGGCCCGAGCAGACCGACCTGACCGGGATCGCTCTGGTGTTCCTGCTGCTGCGCGCCTTCGCGTCCGGCTGCACCGCGCTGACCGGTGTCGAAGCGATCTCCAACGGGGTGCCGGCGTTCCGCCGCCCGAGGGCGCACAACGCCGGACGCACCATGCTGATCATGGGATGCCTGGCGATCGGGCTGTTCAGCGGCGTCACCGCGCTGGCCGTGATCAGCGGGGTGCGGGTCGCGGAGAACCCGTGCGATCTGATCGGGTTCCCCGGCGACTGCCGCAACAGCGGCCAGCGCACCGTGATCGCGCAGCTCGCCGCTGCGGTGTTCGGCGACGGCAGCGTCATGTTCTACGTGGTGCAGGCAGGCGCGGCACTGATCCTGGTGTTGGCGGCCAACACCGCCTTCAACGGCTTCCCGATGCTCGGCTCGCTGCTCGCCCAGCGCCGATACCTGCCGCGACAGCTGCACACCCGAGGCGATCGGCTGGCGCACTCCAACGGCATCATCGTGCTTGGTGCGGTCTCGATCGCGTTGATCGCGTCCTTCGGCGGCTCGGTGACCGCCCTGATCCAGCTCTACATCGTCGGCGTGTTCCTGTCGTTCACGCTGTGCCAGGTCGGCATGGTGCGGCACTGGAACCACGAGCTGCGCGAATCCGATGACCCGGGCAGAGCTCACCGGGCACGGCTGATCAACGCCGTCGGCGCGGTGCTGACGGCCACGGTGCTCTGCGTCGTGCTGGCCACGAAGTTCACCCACGGCGCCTACCTGGTGGTGCTGGCGATCCCGCTGCTGTTCCTGCTGATGCGCGGCATCCACCGGCACTACCGCCAAGTGCGGCGCGAGCTGGAACCGGAGTCCGGGCTGCTGGACTCGCCGAGCCGGGTGCACGCCGTCGTGCTGGTGTCCACAGTGCACAAACCGGCGCTGCGCGCGATGGCGTTCGCACGCGCCACCCGGCCGGACACGCTCACGGCGCTGACCGTCGAGGTCGACGAGGCCGACACGCACCTGCTGCGCAGCGAGTGGGAACGCCTCGGCATCGACTTCCCGCTGGAGGTCGTGGAATCGCCGTACCGGGACATCACCCGGCCGATCGTGGGTTACATCAAGGAGCTACGCCGCTCCCGCGCGCGCGACCTGGTGTGCGTCTACATCCCGGATTACGTCGTGGGGCACTGGTGGGAGGGGTTGCTGCACAACCAGAGCGCCCTGCGCCTGACCTGGCGGCTGCGCTTCGAACCGGGTGTGGTCGTGGTCAGCGTTCCCTGGCAGCTCGACTCCAGCCACCGCAGGGAGGTCGACCGCGCGCACCACCCGCCGGGCCACGTCCGGCGCGGAATCCGACCGGATTTCCGCTGAAATCGCCTCACCCGGTGAGGGTGGCGAGGTGGCGGTAGGAGTCGAGGCGGGCTTCGGGGGAGTGGGCGGTGGTGGTGACCAGGAGCTCGTCGGCTCCGGTGGTCGTGACGAGGTCCTTGAGGGCCACCGCGACCTCGTCCGGGGTGCCGTAGGTGTGGCCCTGCATGGCTCGGGTGAAGTGGGTGCGCTCGCGGTCGGTCATGTCGCGGGCGAGGATCCGGTCCGGGTCGTCCAGCGGCGGGAACTCGCCGCGGGTGCGGGACCAGACACCGGCCCAGGCCTCGGGGACGAGCAGGCGGCGGGCGTCCTCGGTGGTGTCGGCGACCGCGATGGAGCGGGCCACGACCACGTGGGGCTCGGCCGCGCGGGGCGACGGGCGGAAGCGCTGCCGGTAGTCGTCGATCGTGCGCAGCATCTGGTTCTCGCCCAGCGGTGAGGCGATGACCAGCGGCAACCCGAGCTCGGCCGCGCTGGTGGCGGTGCGGGTGGCCAGCACGAACACCGGCAGGTCGAGGCCCTCGGCGGGGATCGCGTGCACCCCGGCGACGCCGCCGTCGAGGTAGGCCAGCAGCTCCGCGAGCTGCTCGGTGAAGCCGCTCGCGTCCTCGGCGCCCAGCGCCTTGCGGATGCCTCCGGTGAACCCCAGCGACCGTCCCAGGCCGACGTCGATGCGGTCGCCGAACAGCGATGCGAGCACGCCGAACTGCTCGGCGACGACCAGCGGGCGGTGGTTGGGCAGCATCACGCCACCGGTGCCGACACGGATGCGGCTGGTGGCGGCGGCGACGGCCGAGGCCAGGACGGTGGGGGCGGCTCCGGCGACGCCGGGCACGCCGTGGTGCTCGGCGACCCAGAACCGGTGGTAGCCGAGCCGCTCGACCTCCTGCGCGAAGCGCACCGTCTCCCGCAGCGCCTCCTGGGCGCTGCCGCCGACGGGGATGTGCGAGCGGTCCAGCACGGACAGGCGGGGACTCACGTCAAGTGCAACGCCTGCCGGAACCAGAGATTCCGGCAGGCGCGTGTGACCTCCCCGTCAGCGAGCCTTCGGCAGCAGGATCCACAGCAGGATGTAGAGCACGAACTGGGGACCCGGGAGGATGCACGAGACCACGAAGGCGAGCCGCACCAGGAACACGGGCAGCCCGAACCGGTGAGCGAGGCCCGCGCACACGCCGGCGATCATCTTTCCGTTGCGAGGACGCTCCAATGCCGTCATGACTCCACCTTGCCCGCGCTCCGACGATCTCGCCAACCCGCGTCTCGCGTGCCGCCCGTCCGGATGGCAGGTTGAGGGCGTGGACCTGCGGGAAGTGGCACGGGAGCTGTGCACGGGCGATCCGGTGGACTTCGTCACCGCCCGGAACGCGGCCGCCGCGCGCGCCCGCGAGTCCGGCGACACCGGGCTGGCCGAGCGGATCAAGAAGCTGCGCAAGCCCACCACGTCGGCGTGGGCGGTGAACCTGCTCGCCGATCGCGACCCCGACGAGCTGGGTGCCCTGCTCGACCTCGGTGACCGGCTCCGCCAGGCGCAGCGCGAGCTGCGCGGCGACGAGCTCCGCGACCTGGCCGCCGAACGGACCCGCCTGCTCGACCGCCTCACCACCCGCGCGGCCGAGCTCGCCGTCGAAGGCGGCCACGAGATCGCCGACTCGGGCCGCGAGCAGATCACGCAGACCCTCACCGCCGCCCTCTCCGACCCCGAAGCCGCCGCCGAGGTCCAGCGGGCGACCCTGACCAAGCCCCTCGAGTACAGCGGCTTCGGCCTCGACGACCTCGCCGTCGCGGCGATCCAGCGCCAGGCCGCACGACCCCGAACCTCCCGCAAGAGCGAGGAGTCCGGTGAGGGGAAGGTCCTGGAGCTGCGAAACCGCTTGCGGGACAGCGAGAAGCACCTCGACGCCGCGGCCGCCGAGCTCACGAGGGCCGAAACCGCGTGCCGCGAGGCGGAAGAGCGCCACGAGCGGCTGCGCGAGGAGCTCGCCGACGCCGAGGCGGAGCTCCGGGTGCGCCGCCGGGACGTGAAGACCGCGCGGCAGGAGCACGAGCGGGCGGTCAAGGCCAAGGACGCCGCCGCCCGGGCCCTGGGCGAGGACTGAGGACGGTTTTCCTCGAATCACCCCATGATCATGTCCGTTTTGTCCGGACAATTCGAGGAAAAACTGTCCCCTGGTGAGAAGGACGCACTCCCCGCCGCGCTCCTCGTCGGTGGCGATGAGCAGAGCTGACGTTACTCGGGCGTAGGCGACAGAAGTATTACTTTTCGCCTGGTTGTGTTGTTCGGGCGCTTACGTTGGCGGCTCTCGCAGGACAAGCACAACGAGCAAGGGTGCCGACGATGGCAGATCGCAACGACGCGAGCCCGGTGAGCCCGGAGGCGGCGTTCCCCGACAAGTACATCCCGAGACCGCAGGTGCGCGACCTGCCCGAGCCGCCGCGCGACCAGTGGCGGCTGATCGGCCCGGGCATCGTCGCAGCGGGCGTCGGCCTGGCCAGCGGGGAGTTCATCCTCTTCCCCTACATCACGTCGCAGGTCGGCCTGACCTTCGTGTGGGCGGCGCTGCTGGGCCTGGTCACGCAGTACTTCCTCAACATGGAGATCGAGCGCTACACCCTGGCCACGGGTGAGACCGCCGTGACCGGTTTCAGCAGGCTGTGGAAGCACTGGGGCCTGGTCTTCGCGATCATGGCCTACTTCGCCAACCTCTGGCCGGCGTGGGCGACGAGCTCGGCGACGCTGATCACCTACGCGATCGGCGGCGACAAATCCCTGATCGCGGTGGGAATCCTGGTGCTGGTGGCGCTGATCCTCACCCTCGCGCCCGCCGTCTACACGGCGCTGGAGCGCGCCGAGATGCTCAAGGTCGCCGCGATCGTGCTGCTCATCGTGATCGGCTGCCTGTTCGTCATCGGAGCCGAGAGCTGGCAGGCGCTGCCCACCGTGGTCACCGAACCCGGGTTCCCGGCCGCCGAGCTCGGATTCGCCGTGCTCATGGGCGCTCTGGCGTTCGCCGGTGCCGGTGGTGGCCAGAACCTGGTGCAGAGCAACTGGATCCGGGACAAGGGCTTCGGCATGGGCCACTACGTGCCCAAGATCGTCTCGCCGCTGACGGGTCAGTCCGAGGCGCGCGGCCAGGCCGGGTTCATCTTCCCGGCCACCGAGGAGAACCTGGGCCGCTGGAAGGCGTGGTGGCGCTTCGCCAACAAGGAGCAGCTGATGACCTTCGTGGCCATCACGTTCCTGTCCATCATGTTCATGTCGCTGCTCGCCTACGGCACCGTGTTCGGCCACCCCGGGCTGGAGAACGACGTGTCGTTCCTGCGTATCGAGGGCGAGAAGATGTCCGAAACGGCCGGCGGCTGGTTCGGCTACTTCTTCTGGGTCGTGGGTGCGTTCTCGCTGTTCGCTGCGGCGCTGGGCATCGTCGACTACACCAGCCGGCTGGCCGCCGACGTGCTCAAGACCAGCTACTTCCCGGACGCCTCCGAGAGCAAGATCTACGCGATCCTGGTGTGGGGCCTGTGCATCATCGGCACCGTGGTGATCATGGCCGGGATGGACCAGCCGCTCGTGCTGGCCACGATCGCGGCCTGCACCGGTGGCGTCATGATGTTCATCTACTCGGGGCTGCTCATCGCCATCAACCGCAAGATGCTGCCCGCCCAGATCCGCATCTCGGGCGTGCGCCTCGGCGCGCTGATCTGGTCGATCGTCCTGTTCGGCGTGCTCGCGGTGCTGACCGTGCACCAGCAGGTCGGGGAGCTGCTCGGCGGCTGAGGGGTGGGGGAAGTTTTCATGAAAACTTCCCCCCACCCCTCAGGCGACGGAACCGTCGTGGGGAGCCTCCGGTCGCTCGGGCCGGAGGCTCCGCCGTGCGGGGAGCCGAATGCTCCACGTGCCAGCGCGGAGCGCCCGCCGGCACCACCAGGATAGCTCGCTCACCTGCGGTTTCGTCTACCTCCGGGCCGGGGTGAGCTGGCCTCGGCGGTCGAGCTTCTGCCACGGCAGGCGGGCGCCCGCCACGGCCGTGATCACCGACTGCACCACCACCAGGTACATCAGCTGCCGGTAGGCGACCTGCTGCAGCGGCAGCGCCCACAGGGGGCGCAGCCGCTCGCCGTCCATCCGGAACGCGATGATGCCCGGCAGCAGCTGCATCGCCAGGAACGCCAGCCAGGTCAGCGCGAAGGTGCGCCCGTCGGCGCTCAGCAGCGCGAAGAACGCAGCCACGTCCACCACCGGGGCGATGACCTGCAGCAGCACCTGGAACACCAGCAGGTAGGGCAGGCCGAGGCGGCCGAGCCTGCCGCCAGGGCCGCGTTCCAGCACCGAGCGCCGGTGCTTCCAGGCGGCCTGCAACGTGCCGTAGCACCAGCGGTAGCGCTGCTTCCACAGCTGACCGGCGGTCGCGGGCGCCTCGGTCCAGGAGATCGCGTTCTCCTCGTAGGCCATCCGCCAGCCGTCGCGTTCCAACGCCATCGTCAGGTCGGTGTCCTCGGCCAGCGTGTCGTCGCTGACGCCACCGACCGCGAGCACCGCCGAGCGCCGGAACGCGCCCAGGGCACCGGGGATCGTCGGCGTGCAACCGAGCATCTCGTAGACCCGGCGGTCCAGGTTGAACCCGATCACGTACTCGATGTGCTGCCAGCGGCCCAGCATCGTGCGCCGGTTGCCGACCTTGACGTTGCCGGACACCGCCCCGACCGACGGGTCGGTGAAGTGGTCGACGAGCCGCGACACCGCGTCCGGTTCGAGGATCGTGTCCCCGTCGACGACCACCACCAGCTCCGAGCGCGCCGCGGCGAGCCCGGTGTTGAGCGCGGCGGCCTTGCCCGCGTTGCGCTGCTGGATCAGCCGGACGTGCTGGTGCCGCCCGAACTGCTGCTCGACGATCTCGGCGGTGCGGTCGGTGGAACCGTCGTCGACGACGATGACCTCCACCGGGTGGTCGGAGGCCAGGATCGTGCGCACCGTCGCGGCGATGCCGGCCTGCTCGTTGTAGGCCGGGACGATGACGCCGACGCGTTGGCTGATCTGCCACGGCGGCACCCAGCGGCGCGAGCGCCACCGCTGGACCGGGGCCAGGACCAGCACGAACACCATCCGCAGGATGCCCAGCGCGGCCGCCGCCCACAGCAGGGCGCGCAAGGCGTCGGCGAGCCAGGCCGAGGCGACCACCACGCCCACGAACAGCGATCCGGCGACCCGGTCGAGCAGCCCGGCGGGCACGGTGGTGGTGCGCAGGCCGAACGCGGCGCCGACCGAATCCACCTGCCAGCCGGTGCTTCTGAGCTGGGGCAGCAGCCGTTCGAGCGCGGCGACCGTGTCCGGACCGGCCGCGTCGTGCATGAGCAGGACCGTGCCGCGATCGTCGTGCGGGGTGGAGGCGGCCAGCACGGCATCGGGTCCCCGGCCGCGCCAGTCCTCCGAGTCCCGGTCCGGCACCACCACCTGGTGACCGTGATTGCCGATGCGCAGCAACGAGTTCCACGCGGCCTGGTCGAGCGAACCGGTGGTCAGGTGCGCGGGTTGGGCCAGGGTCGTGGTGATCCCGGCGGCTCCGGCCAGCGCGAGGTCGGTGGACTTCAGCTCCAGCTGCACGCGCCGGGCGCCGACCTCGCGCAGGTCGGTGCGGGTCAGCGTGCGGTTGCCGATCTCGTGCCCGGCGTCGACGATCTCCCGGATCAGACCGGGGTTGCGCGCGGCCTGCGCGCCGGTGACGAAGAACGTCGCGCGCACGTCGTTGCGCGCCAGCACGTCCAGGACCCGCGGTGTCCACTGCGGATCGGGTCCTTCGGCGAAGGTCAGCGCCACGGTGCGCGGCGGCACCGGGCGCACGGTGGGTTCGCGCGGGTCGATCACCGACCCGCCGTCGAAGGCGGTCGGGGGCACGAACTGGCGGGTGCCGCTGGGCGTGCCGTCGGTGCCGACGCGGCTGAGCAGCACGTCGAGCCCGAGCAGGCCGGAGATCACGAGCAGCACCAGGCCCAGCAGCAGCCAGTGGGATCGGGGGGTTCGGGGTTTTCGGTTTCGGGGCAAGGGGTTTCCGAATCAGCGGGTGGCTTCGGGGGTGTTCGGCAGCGGGGGAGCCGGGGTGGGGGAGTCGAGCATCGCGGCGGCCAGCAGCAGTACGAGCCCGGTCAGCACGAGGCTGACCAGCAGCACGAAGCGCCGCACCGCGCGGCGTCGCCGGCCGCTGCCGTCGACGAAGACCGGGTCCGCCGGGTGGTAGTGGCGCTGGAGCCGCCGGTCGGGGGTCAGGCCGACGGTCTCGGCACCGCGGTAGGTGGCCGGGTCGGTGCGCTCGGTGCGCACCAGGACCGAGCCCGGACGGCGACGGTGCCGGTGCCGGGCCGGTGATCCTTGCCGGGGCGCGGGGTGGCCTCGGGAGGGCATCGATACTCCGAATGTAGGGGGTGTCATTCACTCGTTATGGTGATCTAGGCTCGGTACGATAACGCTAAGGTCACGTTGATCCAAGGCGCGCTGGTTGTCGGGGTGGTGCGCGAGGACTCCCGACAACAGGAGTGAACACACGCGGTGAGGAAGTTCTTGCGGCGCGCGATCAGGTCGCTCGCGCTGGTGCTGGTCGTGCTCGCGATGGCCGGGTTCGGCATCACCGGCTACGTCGACCACGTGCTGACCCGGGTTCCGGCGGCCACCGACTACGCCGGGCGCACCGCGCCCGTCCGGGGCACCAACTGGCTGCTCGTCGGCTCCGACAGCCGGGAAGGGCTCACCCAGGAGCAGGAGCAGGACCTGGTCACCGGCGGCACCGCCGACGCCGAGGGCGCGCGCACCGACACGATCATGCTGCTGCACATCCCGGCCGGATCAGGGGCTCCGACGCTGGTCAGCCTGCCGCGAGACTCGCTGGTCGACATCCGCGGACGTGGTCCGGACAAGCTCAACGCCGCCTACGCCACCGGGGGACCGGCGCTGCTGTCGCGCACGGTGGAGGAGCGCACCGGGCTCCACGTCGACCACTACCTGGAGATCGGTCTCGGCGGGTTCGCCGGGGTCGTCGACGCCATCGACGGCGTGCGGATCTGCCTGCCGCAACCGATCGAGGACCCCAAGATCTCGCTGTCGCTGCCCGCCGGGTGCCAGGACCTGACCGGGGCGCAAGCGCTGGGTTTCGTGCGCACCCGGAACTTCGCGGGTGGCGACCTGCAGCGCGCCGAGCACCAGCGCCAGTTCCTCACCGCGCTGATCGACAAGGCCACCAGCCGGGAGGTGCTGCTCAACCCGCTGCGCACGGTGCCGATGACGTGGCGGCTGGCCGACACGATCACCATCGGCGACCCCGACCACCTCGACGACCTCGGCAGGCTCGGCTACCAGGCGAGCCTGGCCGGGACGGGGCTGACCACCGAGACGGTGCCGGTCGGCGGCACCGAGGAGATCCCCGGTGTCGGCTCGGCCCTGCGCTGGGACGAACCGCGTGCCGCAGCGCTGTTCGACGCGCTGCGGCACGACCGGCCGCTGCCGTGAGGGGGTCACATCTTCGCGGCGCCCGCCTTGATGGCCTCGCGGATGCGGAAGTAGGTGCCGCAGCGGCAGATGTTGCGGATCGAGTCCAGGTCCTTCTCGGTGATCTGGCGGCCCTCGTCCGACGCGCGGCGCACCAGCGCCACCGCCGCCATGATCTGGCCCGGCTGGCAGTAGCCGCACTGCGCGACGTCCTGCTCCAGCCACGCCTCCTGCATCGGGTGCAGCTCGGCGTCCGCGGTGGCGGGAAGGCCCTCGATGGTGGTGATCTCGTCCTCGGCGGAGATGTCACCGACCTTCACCGAGCACGGGTTGAACGCCTTGCCGTTGATGTGGCTGGTGCACGCCTTGCAGACGTTGATCCCGCAGCCGTACTTCGGCCCGGTCACGCCCAGCAGGTCGCGCAGCACCCACAGCACCCGCACGTCGTCGGCGACGTCGACGGTGACCTGCTCGCCGTTGAGTCGAAAAGTGTGCTCAGGCACGGGAATTCCTCCAGGTCCTCACTGCGCGTGGCGCAGGCCGTCGGTGGGCGATTCCGGCATCGGAGGCACGTTCGGCTTGGGTTCGAACGACAGCGTGCCGTGGTTGATCGGGAAGCTCGTCGGCACCGAGCCGGTCGCGCGGGCGTAGGCGCAGGCCACCGCCGCCTGGGCGGAGGCGACGCCGAGCTCACCGGCACCACCGGGCTTGCCGGTCGTCGGCGGCATGATGATGATCTCCAGCTCCGGCGGCGAGTTCCACTGCCGGGTGTAGAAGTAGTTGTCCCAGCTGGCTTCCAGGAAGTAGCCGTCGGTCAGGTGCAGGCTGGAGGTCAGCGCGTTGGCGATGCCGTCGTTGATGCCGCCCATGATCTGGGCCTCCAGGCCGCGCGGGTTGACCGCCAGGCCGATGTCGACCGCGCAGACCGCTTTGGTGACGCGCGGGCCGGTCACGGCGTCGCGGACGCGGCGGTTGACCGTCTCCGGTGAGCAGTCGATCTCGACCAGCGTCGCGATCGCCGCTCGGTACTCGTTGTGCAGCGCGATGCCCTGGGCGTGACCGGCCGGCATCGACCGGCCCCACCCGCCGGTCTTCACGACCTCGTCCAGCACCGCCTTGAGCCGCTCCTCCTGCAGGAACCGCTTCCGGAACTCGTAGGCGTCCTCACCCATCCTCGCGGCCAGCTGATCGATGATCAGCTCCCGCGCCGTGACGACGTCGGGGGAGTAGATGTTGCGCATGCTGCCGGTGTTGAAACCGCGGTCGGTCTCGTTGAGCAGCATCGTCGTCGCCCCGAAGCCGTAGGGCATCGTCTGGGTGTAGTGGAAGATGGTCTGCGAGAACGTCGCGTCGGCGATCGGCAGCTTCGCCGCGCTGGCGGTGAGGATCTCACCGAAACCGTGGCTGAAGTCGGTGAACACGCTGGTGTGCCGCTGCTCGTAGCTGAGCACGTCGTTCCCGGCGACGCCGACCCGCACCCGCGAGGTCGCCATCGGGTGGGTGCGGCCCTGCCGCGAGTCGTCGGCGCGGTGCCACATCAGCTTGACCGGCTTGCCGATCTCGCGGGAGATCTCGGCGGCCTCCATCGCGCCGTCGTTGAACAGCTTGCGGCCGAACGACCCGCCGCCCTCGGTGACGTGCACCTTCACCGCGCTGAGCGGGAGCCCGTACTGGGCGGCGATGCTCTCCTTGGTGACGATCGGGTTCTTCTGCGCCGACCAGATCTCCGCCCGGTCGCCGCGCACGTCGGCGATCGCGCAGTTGGTCTCCAGCGCGCTGTTGCTGCGGAAGAAGAAGGTGAAGTCGCCCTCGACGCTGTCGTCGCCCTTCGGCGCCACCAGCGGGACCTCGGCCGCGCGCAGCTCGTCGAGGACCGATTCGTCGGACTTGCCCTCGATCGTGCCGGGCTTCCAGTCCACGTCCAGCGCCCGCACTGCGTCGATGCACTGGCCGAAGGTCTCCGCGCGCACCGCGACACCGGTGGAGACCGCCACGACGTCGGTGACGCCGGGCATCGTGGCGACCTCGTCGAGGTTGCGCACGGTGCCGGGCTTGCCGTTGAGCGTCGGCGGGCGGCACACCATCGTCGGCAGCGCGCCCGGGATCTTGAGGTCCATCGCGAACTTCTTCGACCCGGTCACCGCCGCGAGCGCGTCCACGCGGTTGCGCGGGGTGCCGATGACCGAGAACTCCTCGTCGGCCTTGAGCTGCACCGGGACCTCCTCGGTGCGCTGGCCGGCGGCCTTCTTGGCCAGCTCGCCGATGCCGAGGGTGTGGCCCAGCAGGTCGGTGATCACGCCCTGCTTGAGGCGCAGCGTCGCCACGGCCTGGCCCAGCTCGACGGCGGCGGCCTGCAGCAGGCGGCCGCGCGCGACGGCGGCGGCGACGCGGATCGGGGTGTAGGTCGACAGCGTGGTGCCGGAACCGCCGGTGATCTGGTTGAACACCAGCTCCGGGCGGGCGTCGGCGAGCGAGACGTGGACGTTCTCCAGCGGCACGTCCATCTCCTCGGCGATGAGCATCGCGGTGGAGGTGGTGATGCCCTGGCCGACCTCGGCGCGCGGCAGCTCGAACGACACGGTCCCGTCGGTGTTGACGGTGACGGTGATGAGGTTCGCGGTGGGCGCGGCGGAGAACTCCAGCAGGTCGCTGAGATCGGCGACCTCGGCGAGTGCGGGGGAGGGGACCGGAGGCAGCCCTTCGGCTCGCGCCGCGGGGGCGGTCAGGTTCAGATCGGCCGCGGCGACCAGCGTCGGCGCGGCCAGCACGTAACCGAGGAAACCGCGACGCCCGACGGCGTGGGACGGGGCTTCGGCCGGCTCCGACGGTGGCGGTGAGGTTCGGTCCGCGGTCGTCATCTCGCTCCCCCTCCGCCGGACGCGCCTGCGTGCCCGGCAGCCGGAATAATGGGCGTGGCCTGGGAAAAAACGTTTCCCAGGCCATTCGAACAGCGGAACTGTAACGTTGAACGTTGAACGGGTCAACGGATCGGCCCCGGAACAAGATCACGATCGAGTCAAGCGGCTGAAGTGCCCGATCCGCCGTCCGTTTCACGCATCCGGCGAGTCGAACCGGCGGCGGACGTCCTCGGCGACCTGCGGGTGTCCGGCCGCCTCGATGAGCTTCGCGAACCGGTGCGCGGTCAGCCTGCGCACCGGGTTGCGCTCGCCGTGCAACCCGAGCTGGTCGAGCAGCATACCGACGTGATCCGACGGCGTGCGCGCCCCACCGGTCAGCTTCTTGAACACACCCCACCCGACGCCCGCCAGCAGCGGAACCACCACCCACGCAGGCCATTCCAGCACGAGCCCGAACACCAGCGGGATCAGCACGGCGATCCCGAGTCCGATGTAGAGGATCCGGTTCTCCTTGCTCACAGCACGAACTCCTCCGGTCGTGGGTACGCGTAGTCCTGGTTCTGCACGCCCTGAGCACGATCGATCAACTGCGCCAACCGGATCGCGACCTCGGGATGTCCTTCCGCTGCGTCGGCCCAGTCCTTGGCGGCGACGTAGAGCGCTCCCAGGAAAGAGATCGACTCTCCCGCGGCATCCACCAGAATCCCCAGCAGCACATCCGGATCCGGTATGCGGGCTGCGGCCGCGAGCCACTGGTAAAGCCGTTGTGCGACCAGGTCGCGGCGCTCTTGCATGAGCGTCCGCCAGCACGTGACCAGCTGGGCCCGCAGCTGCCGGTCGGCACCCAGCGGCCGGGATCGTTGGGAGGTATCGGTCAGCAGGAACGGGTCGGCGATGTCGAGGAACAGCAGGAAGTCCGCGTTCCACTGCTGAGTTTTCGTCAGATCGTCGCTCAGCCGCTCCAGCAGGAGCCGGTACTGGGGGAGATCGCGCCGCACGAGGTCGACCAGCGCTTTGCGTGCGAGTTCTCCTGATTCGCGTCGCGCTCGGTGATGCAGCCGAACGACCGCCTGCTCCGGGAAGTTCGGTGCGATGACCTCGACGGTCACTTCGACGACGATCTGACCGACCCACTCGGGCAGGTCTTGCGCTCGTGACCACAGGTAGACCATGCGCCGGAAATGAGTGCCGTGGCGGGCGTCCTTCAAGCCCGTGACCAGTGCTCGGACTCCGAAGTCCTGCAGCGGGCTCGACTTGCCGTTGCTCGGGAAGATCCACCGCTCGACGACGAGACCGACCTGTTCGGGGCTTCCGGTCCGCAGCGCCTGCTCGGTGAAGCGGTCCACCAACCGCAGCCGGTTCTCGCCGGTCAGAGCTCTCAACTCGATCACGCGTTCAACCCAGCGTCGGAACTGGGGGCGCAGATCGGGGAAGTTGTCCCAGAAGTGCTCCAGCACGGCTTCGTCGTAGGACAGCTTGCTGAACTCGACGCTGTCGTGCGGTGAGATCTCCACGTTCAGCCGTTGGAGCTGTGCGCGATACCCGTCCTGTTCCAGACGTGGCCGCTCAGCCTTGTCGAGCTCCATCATCCGAACCAGGTCGTCGGCGGCGAAGAACACCGCGTCCGTGGAGGCTCCTCGGCACATCGCGGAGGCGAGCAGCAGTGCTCGTTCCCGGCCGCTGGGGTGGGCGGCGAGCTTCTCGGCCACTTCCTCGCGGCGTTGGGCCTTGGCGCCGGCAGCTTCCTTGAGCCAACGGGCGAGGTCTTCGCCGGGAAGGCTGTCGCGTGCTTCGGTGACCCGCTCCGCCACGCCCGCGATCTCCTGCATCGGCGCCTTCAGGCACTGCGCGACCTCGGACTGGTCGAGCTGATCACCGGTGGGGTTCAGATCGGCGGCCTGCAGGTGCCTGCGGAGCACGAGGTCGCCTCGCGGGCGGTTGATCCGCTCGACGAACTGCTTGAGCTCCGGGTCCAAGTGGTGAGCCAACTCGTCGGGAACCACAACTACGAGGAAGCCGTGTTGTTCGACCAGAGTCGTGCGGAACGCGGGGAGCTCGCGCATTCGAGCGAGGAAGACCGCCTGATCGCTGTCGGAGAGGTCGAGCACGAAGCGGTGATCGGGGTAGACCTTCACGCTGGACAAGGTCTCCCGCGGATCGAGCGCTTCCTCCGGAAGGATGCTGAAAGGGGTGTTCTCGTCGGCGGTTTCGTCCACGAGCATCTTCGCCGCCGTCGTGCGGCCGCTTCCGGTCGGGCCAGTGAGCAGGACGGTGCCGGACTTGGCCAGTTGTTCTCGTGCGTAGGACAGGTGCTGCGGTTCCACGAACCGCACGCGCAGCCAGCGGAGGTCGTCGCGGAGGGTCAGACGTGGGCTCCGGGCGTGGGCTCGAACGCTCTCGTGGGTGGTGTAGTAGACGTTCAGATCGCCGGTTCCGGCGTGCGTGGGACCGTGCTGGTCGCCCTCGAAGTGGGAGTGCGTGGTCCAGGTGGAAGCCTGCTGAGGCGCCGCTTCGTCGGTCTCAGTGGTCACTGGTCCTCCTCGCGGGTGCGATCGGCGTAGAGGGAACCCGTACCGGTGTGCAGCGGACCCGTGACGTTGCCGTGGAAATGTGACGTCGCGTGGGAGTCGCCGATGTGCAGATTTCCCATCTGGTGTGTCTGAATCAGGTTTTGGGCCTGGCCGTGGTTGATGTTCTGGACGTTGGGAGTCTCCGTCTTGCTTCGCCCGGGGAGGAGATCCGCCAACCGATCGGCGATCTGATCGAGGTCGCTCCGGGTGTTGCGGTGGTCGAGGCGCAGCGCCTGGTTGTCCGGGAGGAACGCGAGCTCGGGCGGGAGCTCCGAGGCGCTCGGCGGTTCCATGTTGTGCCCGCACAGAACGGGGACGATCCGCACTCCGGCTTCGCGGGCGTTGAGGATCTCCCGCCGGACCCAGTCGGTCGGGTCCTCGAGCGCGAGGCGACCGTTCTTCCTGGCCTGGGCCCATCCCTCACCCATCACGGCGAGTAGCACGCGCGCATCCCTGGAGGCGGTTTGCAACCGCCGCTCGAAGTTGTCGCCCGGCGGGATCGACGTGGAGTCGCGGAACACGCGCTCGATCCCGAAGTGACCGGACAAGTGGTCCTGGAGGTGGGCAGCGGCCTGTTCCCCGTACCCGGTGCGGTAGTTGACGAAGATGTCCGGCATCGAAGAACTCCATTCAGTCGCAGGGTGATTCAGCCGTTGTGGTGGTGCAGGGAGGTGATCAGGGCCGGTTGGAGGGCCTGGACCGCGGGGACGCGGTGGTGCCGGGCCAGCAGCTGGCTGAGCTTGCGCAGGTCCGTGAGGACGGTGGCGGAGGAGACCGCGTCGACGACCGGAAGCACGTCGGCGGTGAGCGCGCAGGCGTGCTCGATCTGGCCCGCCGCGGCGTGGGCGAGGGCGCGGCGGAGGCCGTAGCGCGCGCGATTCCGCAGCGCCTGCTCGGGCAGTCCGGCGACCTCGCGGTCGAGGACTTCGGTTGCCTGGTCGGTGCGGCCCAGGTCGTGCAGGCACCAGCCGGTGATCATCGAGACCGGGTCGCTCAGGTTCGACGCGCCCAGCACCGGACCGGCCTCCGGTTGCGCCGAGTCGAGGTGCGCTCGGGCGAGGTCGAGCGTGCGCATGCAGCGGTCGTAGTCGCCCGCCAGCGCGTGCCCCTGGGCCTCGTGCAGCGCGGCCCAGCCCCGGATGCGGTCGGTGAGCGCGTCGCGCCGGGCCCGCCGTGCGATGTCGATGGTCTCCCGCGCGTCGTGGCGGTAGAGGGTGACCAGCGCGCGGCGCACCAGCGCGTGGGCGCCCAGGCTCCGGTCGCCGCCGGCCTCGGCCAGCCGCACCGACTTGTCGGTCCACCACAGCGCGGTGCGGTCGTCCCCGGCCTCCTGGGTCATCCAGCCCGCGAACTCGGCGTAGCGGGCCGTCAGCGCCAGGATCTCCGCCGCCTGCGCGGGATTCGCGTTGCGGGCCATGTCGCGCAGCGAGTGCGCCTGGGCGATCAGGCTCGGCAGCACAAGCGAGGGGCCTGCGGTCTGCCCGAGCGCGCGCAACTGGGCGAACATCGCCTGGAAGGGTTCGGTGGCACCGGTCGCGGCGAGCGCGCGCGAACCGCCCACGCCGAAGGCCACCGCGGAGGCGGCACCGGCCGTCAGGACGCTCCTGCGGTCCACCGGTTGGAACGAACTGCTTCCGTCGGAATCGAGTCGCAACACCCACACCTCATCACCGTCGGTCGGGATCTCGGATGGCAGAGGTGCTTTCGACGAATGCTCGGCGACGAGGTCGGACAGCGTTCCCCCGGAATTCAGCGCGACATCGGCTCGGCGCGCCAGATCGGGAGTCGGTGGTTTGCCGCCGGTTTCGATTTTGCTGAGATAACCCTTGCTGTAATGCAGGACTGCCGCGAGCCGGGAGAGCGACAGTCCGGCCTCGTTCCGCAATCGTCGAAGCTCTGCCCCGAACAGTGTGGGCCGCTCGGTCAACTCGCCCCCCCGGGTTGCCCGTTTCCCGTTCACCCCGGCGCCGGGAAACGGGTGGTCGGGCACTCCTGCCAGCGCACATGGTGGGTTCAGCGGGTCCAGTCCTGAAGCTGGAACTCCGCCTGACCCTAGGAGAAGTGATGTTGACCGACGACCTCTCCCGCGAAGTGACACCCGAACAGCGCAGCGCTTCACCTGCGCGCCTGCTCGGTCGCGTGGCGACGACGCTGGGATTCACCGCCGTCCAGGTGTGGGCGTTCTTCGAGTTGGCCTCGTTGCACGCGTCCGGGCCCGTTCTGGTGGCGCTCGTCGTCGTCATGGCCGCCGCATTCCTCGTCACCGTCGAAGCCTGGATGGAAATTCGCTGGTTTGCGTCAGCAGCGCTGCGCACACCGACGGATTCTGGCGGAGATCGGAACTGAGAGCGGCGGTTCACCAACGGTTTCCCGTTTCCCGTTCGGTCGTGAACGGGAAACGGGAACGGGGGGAGCGGAGCGAGGCTGGGGGTCTCGCTCCGCTCCTTCACGTTCGCAGGGGGCGGTGGGAGATGAGTTGGAGGAGGAGCTCGGAGACGTCGAAGTCGGTGATGAGGCTGGTGACGATGCCCGAGCGCAGCACCGCGTCGATGGCGCGGGCCTTGGGCGTGGTGTAGCCGACGGCGATGACCTCGGGGACCGCGCGCAGCTGCTCGTGCGGGATGGCCAGGACGTGGTGGGCGAGTCCGGTGGACAGCTCGTTGCCGTCGGCGTCGAAGAGGCGGGCGGCGATCTCGGCGGTGGCGCCGCGCTCGCGGATCGACTCCCGCTCGGCCGGGCTCAGCGAGTCGTAGACGGTCGACTCGTTCTCCTGCCAGGCCCCGATGCTCACCACCGCCTTGGTGAGGTGGTGGAACTGCTCGAAGGTCTCGGCGATGCCGGGCTGGTTGCGCAGGATCTCGGTGGTCCGGCGGTCCGGCAGCACCAGCGGACCGTAGATGGGGTAGGACTCGCCGCCGGCGACCGCGGCCACCCGGCCCACCGTCTCCACCGAGCGGTCCCGCATGTCCATCCCGGCCTGCACGCCGCAGAGCTGCACGATCGGGCACTTGGGCAGGCTGCGGACGGCCTCCGCCATCGCGTTGACCGAACGCGCCCAGGACAGGCCGATGACGTCGCCCGGCACGGTGATCTCGGAGAGGAGCTGCGCGGCCAGCGCACCGACCCGGCGGCGCAGGTCGGGTCGCTCGGCCTTGGAGTGCGCTCGGCTGAGCACCAGCGCGCGCCGCAGGCCGTAGGCCGTGCGAAGTCGTTCGGACTGCTCCACGTCGACCGGGAAAGGCAGCTCGAACGAGATCTTGATCAGGCCGCTCTCCTGCGCCGATGTCAGGATCCGGGCGACCTTGAAGCGGCTGATGCCGAACTCCTCGGCGATCTCCAGCTTCGAGCGCCCGGCGACGAAGAACCGGTGCGCGATGGACGCCGCCGTCATGGTGTCGATGAGCCCGCTACGTGGCCGGGATGTGCTCATATGAGCACTATAACGTGAAATCTGAACGAAAGGTTGACGTCATCAACAGTGAACCTCTTCAATGCGTGGCAAGTTCAGGGCAGAGTACAGCGCAGTTCGCTCAGATGAGCGCTCTGGAGTCGGAGGTGTGATGCGGGCCGCGATCATTGACGAACCCGGTTCCATCCGGGTTGGCGACGTACCGGATCCGGTACCTCGGGAGCGGCAACTGGTGGTGAAGGTCGGCGCCACCGGCATCTGCGGCACCGATGTGCACATCGCCGACGGGCACTTCCCGCCCACGCCTTACCCGATCGTGCCGGGCCACGAGTTCGCAGGCGAGGTCGTCGAGGTGGGCCCGGACGTGCCGGGCGACTGGAAGGTGGGCGACCGGGTCGCGGTCGACCCGTCGTTGTTCTGCGGGTACTGCACGCCCTGCCGCAACGGGCACGGCAACCTCTGCGCGAACTGGGGCGCCACGGGTGACACCGTCGACGGCGCGTTCGCCGAGTACGTCGCCGTTCCCTCGGCCAACTGCTACCGGATGCCCGACGAGCTGACCTGGCAGCAGGGCGCTCTCGTGGAACCGGTCTCCTGCGCCGTGCACGGCGTCCGTCAGATCGGCGTCGAAGCCGGCGAGAAGTTCCTGATCATCGGCGCGGGCACGATGGGCCTGCTGATGCAGCAGCTGCTCCAGCGCGCGGGCGCGCAGGTCACCGTCGCCGACCGCAACGCCGCGCGGCTGCCGCGCGCCGAGCGGCTGGGCGCGGTCGCCACCACCGAGGACGCCTCCGAGCTGGAGGGCGGCTTCGACGCCGCCGTCGACTGCACCGGTGCCGCCCCGGCCATCGAGACCGCCTTCGACAAGCTGCGCCGCGGCGGACGACTGCTGGTCTTCGGCGTCGCCCCGGCCGAGGCGCGGATCTCGTTGTCGCCGTTCCGCATCTACAACGACGAGATCAAGATCGTCGGCTCGATGGCGGTGCTGCACAGCTTCGGTCCCGCGCTCGACCTGATGGCGATGGGCGCCATCGACGGCGACGAGCTGCTCACCGACGCGCTGCCGCTGGAGGAGTTCGGCAAGGCCCTGGAGCTCATGCGCAGCGGCGCCGGGCTCAAGGTCCAGGTGCTGCCGGGAGGTGCCGATGCCTAAGTCGTTACGGCGCGGCCGGATACGGCTCGCGCTGCTGGCGATGGTCGGCCTGCTGCTGACCAGCTGCGCCGGAGCCGGGGCGCTGGGCTCCGGCGGACGAACCCTGGTGATCGCGATCGTGTCCAACCCGCAGATGGAGGACGCGGTCGCGCTCAAGGGCGAGTTCGAGAAGGAGAACCCGGGGATCAACCTGAAGTTCGTGCAGCTGCCGGAGAACCAGGCACGCGCGAAGATCACCGCCTCCACCGCCACCCAGGGCGGCGAGTTCGACGTGGCGATGATCAGCAACTACGAGACCCCGCAGTGGGCGGCCAACGGCTGGCTGGAGAACCTCCAGCCCTACATCGACAAGACCCCCGGCTACGACGCCGACGACTTCATCCCGACCATCCGGGACTCGCTGTCGCACGACGGGTCGATGTACGCGGTGCCGTTCTACGGCGAGTCGTCGTTCCTGACCTACCGCAAGGACCTCTTCGAGCAGGCCGGTCTGGTCATGCCCGAGCACCCGACCTGGCAGCAGATCGCCGATTTCGCGGCCAAGCTCGACAACCCGGCCACCGGCATGTCGGGCATCTGCCTGCGCGGCAAGCCCGGCTGGGGCGAGAGCCTGGCGCCGTTCTCCACGGTCGCCAACACCTTCGGGGCCCGCTACTTCGACGAGAACTGGAACGCCCAGATCACCTCGCCGGAGTTCAAGGCGGCGGCCAACTTCTACGTGAACCTGGTGCGCGAGCACGGTGAGATCGGTGCCTCCAGCGCCGGGTTCTCCGAGTGCGGCACGCACTACGCGCAGGGCCAGGCCGCGATGTGGTACGACGCGACGGTCATGGCCGGCACCAACGAGGACCCGGCCGAGAGCAAGGTCGTCGGCAAGAACGGCTACGTCGCCGCCCCGGTCGAGCGCACCCCCGAGGCCGGTTGGCTCTACACCTGGTCGCTGGCGATGCCCAAGGTCGCCAAGGACAAGGACGCCGCCTGGCAGTTCATGAGCTGGATGACCTCCAAGCGGTTCGTCAAGCAGGTCGGCACGACCTTCGGCTGGAACCGGGTTCCGCCGGGCGTGCGCAAGTCGACCTACGAGATCCCGGAGTACCAGCAGGCCGCCGCGGCCTACGCGCAGCCGACGCTCTACGGCATCGACAAGGCGAAGCAGTCCAACACGATGGCGAACCCCGTTCCGTACCCGGGGATCCAGTTCGTCGGCATCCCGGAGTTCCAGGACCTGGGCACCCGGATCAGTCAGCAGTTGTCGGCGGCCATCGCCGGACGGATCACCGTCGACGAGGCCCTGGAGCAGTCCCAGGAGTACGCCGAGTCCGTCGGCGAGTCCTACCGGGAGACGCGATGAGCCAAACGGTGGTCGAAGAAGTCCAGGCGCCCGCGGTGCGCAAGAACGAGACCGCGAAGTCCGGTGCCTGGCTGCGGCGGGCGCCGCTGCTGCCCGCGCTGCTGTTCACGGTTCTGGTCACGCAGATCCCGTTCCTGATGACGGTGGTCTACTCGTTCCAGTCCTGGAACCTGGTGCGGCCCGGTTCGCGCCACTTCGTGGGTCTGCGCAACTACGTCGACGTCTTCGCCGACAGCCAGTTCCGCGGGGCGCTGCTCAACACCGTGGTGCTGACCGTGGTGTGCGTGTTCATCTCGATGCTGCTGGGCCTGGGCCTGGCGATCCTGCTGGACCGGAAGTTCCTGGGGCGCGGCGTGGTCCGCACCCTGCTGATCACGCCGTTCCTGATCCTGCCCGCGGCCGGTGCGCTGCTGTGGAAGACCACGATGTTCGACCCGACCTACGGGCTGCTGAACTTCGTCTTCGGCGGCGACACCGACTGGCTCGCGGAGTTCCCGCTGGCGTCGGTGATGACGCAGGTCATCTGGCAGTGGACGCCGTTCATGATGCTGCTGATCCTGGCGGGCCTGCAGGGCCAGTCCAAGGAGGTGCTGGAGGCCGCCGCGGTCGACGGCGCCGGGCGGTGGCGGACGTTCGCGTCGATCACGCTGCCGCAGCTGTCGCGGTACCTGCAGCTGGCGGGTCTGCTGGGGGCGATCTACATCGTCAACAGCTTCGACGCGATCTTCCTGATGACGCAGGGCGGTCCGGGCACGGCCAGCACCAACCTGCCGTACTACATCTACCAGCGCGCGTTCGAGGGCTTCGACATCGGCCAGTCCTCGGCGATGGGCGTCGTCGTGGTCATCCTGACCCTGATCGTCGCGAACTTCGCGCTGCGCTTGATGTTCCGCACCTTCGGCCTGAGCGAGGCGCGCTGATGCATACCTCGAACCCGATCGGCCGGTGGGCGCTCACGGCGTTCACCTGGGTCGTGGCGATCCTGTTCGTCTTCCCGCTGCTGTGGATGGTGCTGACCTCCTTCAAGGAGGAGGCCGACGCCTACACCGATCCGCCGCGGCTGCTGTTCACCCCGACGCTGAGCCAGTTCGCCGGGATCATGGAACGCGGCTTCCTGCCGTACCTGGGCAACTCGGCGTTCGTGACGATCG
Organism: Saccharopolyspora ipomoeae; assembly: GCF_029952525.1. Taxonomy (GTDB): domain Bacteria; phylum Actinomycetota; class Actinomycetes; order Mycobacteriales; family Pseudonocardiaceae; genus Saccharopolyspora; species Saccharopolyspora ipomoeae. Next base: position 48,124 of record NZ_JASAOF010000018.1, on the reverse strand, counting down.
TGTCGACGCTGCTGGTGCTGCTGCTGGCGGTCCCGGCGGCCTACGCGCTGTCCATCTCGGCGGTGCCCGGGACCCAGGGCGTGCTCGGATTCTTCTTGTCCACCAAGATGCTTCCGATCGTGGCGGCGATCATCCCGCTGTACGTCATCTCGCAGAACATCGGTCTGCTGGACAACGTCTGGGCGCTGGTCATCCTCTACACGGCGATGAACCTGCCGCTGGCGGTGTGGATGATGCGGTCGTTCTTCCTGGAGGTGCCCAAGGAGATGGTCGAGGCCGCCCGGGTCGACGGCGCACCGCTGCCGGTGCTGCTGTTCCGGGTGATCCTGCCGGTCGTCGCACCGGGCATCGCGGCGACGGCGCTGATCTGCGTGATCTTCTCCTGGACGGAGTTCTTCTACGCGGTCAACCTCACCGCCGCCCAGGCCGGCACCGTGCCGGTCTTCCTGGTCGGCTTCATCACCAGCGAGGGCCTGTACTGGGCCCAGCTGTCGGCGGCGGCCCTGATGGCCTCGCTGCCGGTGATGGTCATCGGCTGGATCGCGCAGAACCACTTGGTGCGGGGTCTGTCGATGGGCGCCGTCAAGTGAGGCGCCGTCAAGTGAGGCACCGTCAAGTGAGGCGCCCCGAAGAGAGGACGCCGGTGAAGTAATCCGGACCGGGGCCGTCGGAGATATCGCGCGTTTCCGGCGGCCCCACCCGGAAAAGTCTCCCCGAATTCACCGAGACCTGGCTCACACTCCACGTCAGGTTCGGTGAATTGAGGACGTTGGTCCTAGCGAGTGCGGTCGTTCCTTCGGCATGCTGTGTGTAGCCGCTCGGTTACGGGCAGGTGCCTTCGGAGGTTTCACGCTTGTTGGCTAGGGAGACGACCATGGAACAGACCAGGATCGGCGCGTCCGCATCGCACGCAGTCGAGAAGCAATCCGAGACTGCCAGGGCGTCCGCTCCTCATGAACTTCCGGCGCCTCGCTCCGCCGACGAGCTCAGCGGCAAGCCCCGCCTGATGATCACCCGCGGCAACGCTGTGGGCAGTGGTTTCGTGCTCCAGGCGGAGCGCACCACGATAGGGCGGGACGCCATATGCGACATCGTCGTCGATGACATCACCGTCTCCAAGGAGCACGCCGAGATCCGGCGCCGGGGCGAGGCCCACGTGCTCGTCGACGGCGGCTCGCTCAACGGCACGTACCTCAACAGGCTGCCGGTGGACACCGCGGAGCTGCACGAGGGCGACGAGATCTGGATCGGCAAGGCCCGGTTCACCTACCGCACGGGGCTGTGAGCGCGACGCGGGCGTCGACCGGGGGTTCGAAGCTCTCCCGGTCGACGCCCGCGCTCGTCCGCTCGATCAACGGGTTTCCGCCGCGTGCAGGTCGGCGGGCCGCAGCGCGAGGGTGGCGGTGAGGCCGATGAGGCCGGTGAGCACCAGGTAGCCGCACGCCCACCACGGCGACCCGCCGCCGACCGCGATGAGCGCGGTGACGATGAGCGGGGTCAGGCCCGAGGCGTAGATTCCGGAGAACTGGTAGACGAACGACATCCCGGTGTAGCGCGAGCGCACCGGGGCCAGCTGGGCGTAGAGGGTGCCCTGGGGCGCGTAGAGCAGCGCGTGCACCACGCCCAGAACCAGCACGATGATGATCCCGGACAACAGCAGGTCCCGGGTCTGGAACGCCACGAACGCGGGGTAGACCGACAGCGCGAACAGCCCGGCGCCCAGCGCGTAGGCGCGGCGGGGCGTGATGCGGTCGCTGACGCGTCCGAACACCGGCAGCAGCACCGCCAACACGGCCGAGGCCAGCATCACCGAGATCAGCACGCCGTTGCGCGGCAGGTGCAGCGTCGAGGTGGCGTACGACAGGAAGAACACCGCCCAGGTGTTGAACGCCGCGCCCTCGGCCCACCGCGAGAGCAGTCCCAGCACGGTGTTGCGGCGGGTGGTGCGGTCGCGGAACAGCTCGACCAGCGGGGCCTTCGCGGCGCCCTGGGTCTCCCGCATCCGCTCGAACGCCGGGGTTTCGGCCACCCGCAGCCGGATCACCAGGCCGATGAGGACCAGCAGGATGCTCACGCCGAACGCGATCCGCCAGCCGTAGCCGAGGAACTGCGCGTCGTCGAGGACGTTGCCGAGCAGCGCGAACAGCCCGGTGCCCAGACCGAGGCCGAGCGCGAGGCCGACCTGCGGCCACGCGCCGTACCAGGCGCGCTTGCCGGGCGGGGCGTACTCGACGGCCATGAGCACGGCGCCGGCCCACTCGCCGCCGATCGCCAGCCCCTGCACCACGCGCAGCAGCACCAGCAGCAGCGGCGCGAGCAGCCCGACCTGCTCGTAGGTGGGCAGCGCGCCCATCGCCGCCGTGGACAGGCCCATCAGCAGCATGGTGGTCACCAGCGTGCGCTTGCGGCCGATGCGGTCGCCGATGTGTCCGAACAGGATTCCGCCGAGCGGGCGGGCGACGAACCCGACGAAGAACGTGACGAACGCCAGCATCGTCGACACGGCGGGGTCGTCGGTGGGGAAGAAGAGCTTGTCGAACACCAGCCCGGCCGCGGTGCTGTACAGGAAGAAGTCGTACCACTCGACCGTGGTGCCCATCAGGCTCGACACGATCACGGTGCGCACGTCCCGGCGCGAGACCTCGCGCACGTCCGGAGCAGGCTGCAGGCCCGCGGTCATCACTGCCTCCAAGGCCGGGGGTCCGGCCGGTTAAGAACGGGTGTCGGGATCAGGTACCCGGACACGCCGCGGAGGCCACGCGGAGCAGGTCGACGTGGTGGCGGGAGGTCAGCAGTGCGGGGCGGAGCACGGGCCGAGCTTCGCCGCCGGACTCCGACCCGGTCAAGAGTGGGAGCAATTTTCCACGTTGTGGGATGCGTCGCGCGTTCGTTGACTTCGCTCCGCCCGCTGCCGAACGATGAAGCGCGTGGAACCCCTGACCCGCCGCCGCCACGTGGACCTGCTCCGCGTGGTCGCGCAGGCCTGTCGCAGCTGACTTCCCCTCCCGCGCAGATCGGACAGGCAGTCCACGTCGGACTTTTGGAGAAGCAGATGCCCCTCACCTTCCACTGGTTCCTGCCCACCTACGGCGACAGCCGCTACCTCGTCGGCGGCGGGCACGGCACGCCCACGCACACCGCCGGTGGCGCCCGCCCGGCCACGCTGGGCTACCTCGGGCAGATCGCGCGCAGCGCCGAGCAGCTCGGGTTCGAAGGCGCGCTGACGCCGACCGGTGCGTGGTGCGAGGACGCGTGGCTGTCGACCGCGATGCTCGCCGAGGTCACCGAGCGGCTGAAGTTCCTGGTCGCCTTCCGGCCCGGCCTGCTCTCGCCGACCCTCGGCGCGCAGATGGCCGCGACCTTCCAGCGGCACTCCGGGCAGCGGCTGCTGCTCAACGTCGTCACCGGCGGCGAGAGCCACGAGCAGCGCGCCTACGGCGACTTCCTGGACAAGGACGCCCGCTACGCCCGCTGCGACGAGTTCCTGGAGGTCGTGCGCGGCCTGTGGCGCGGCGAGCGGGTCGACTTCCACGGCGAGCACGTCCGCGTCGAGGGCGCCGAGCTCACCCGCGTGCCCGACCCGGTGCCGCAGGTGTACTTCGGCGGCTCGTCACCGGCTGCGGGCGACGTCGCCGCCAAGCACTCCGACGTGTACCTGACCTGGGGCGAACCGCCCGCCAAGGTCGCCGAGAAGATCGAGTGGATCCGCGGCCTGGCCGCCGCGCAGGGCCGCTCGCCGCGCTTCGGCATCCGGCTGCACGTGATCAGCCGCGACACTGCCGAGCAGGCGTGGGCCGAGGCGCAGCGGCTGCTCGACGCCCTCGACCCGTCGGTCATCGAGCAGGTCCAGGCGGGCCTGGGGCGCAGCGAGTCCGAGGGGCAGAAGCGGATGCTGGAGCTGCACCGCGGCTCCACCTCGGAGCTGGAGATCTACCCGAACCTGTGGGCGGGCGTCGGCCTGGTGCGCGGGGGAGCGGGCACGGCGCTGGTGGGCAGCCACGCCGAGGTCGCCGAGCGCATCGAGGAGTACCACGCGCTGGGCATCGACGAGTTCGTGCTCTCCGGTCACCCGCACCTGGAGGAGGCGTACTGGTTCGGCGAGGGCGTGCTGCCGATCCTGGAGCGCAAGGGCCTCTGGCGGCACCCGGCCCGAGCGGAGGCCGAACCGGCCCCGGCGAGCATCCCCTTCGCCGGAGCGCCCACTCCGGCTTCCTGAGCCGAACGCGAACGACCCGGACGAGCGCTCTCGTCCGGGTCGTTCGCGGTTCAGCGGCGCAGCGCCTTGATGATCAGCTGACCGATGACGACGTAGACCAGCGCGGCCAGGCCGTAGTTGAGGACGACGCCCAGCAGCGCGTCGTCGGGGGTGAACACGTCACCGAGGCCCAGCACCAGGGTCTTGGCCAGGACGTAGATGACCGAGACGAACTCGTTTCCCTGGTTGGCGTCGAAGACGACGAACAGCACGTGCAGCAGGAAGATCGTGAGCACGATGCCGAGCACGACGCGGACGACGTGCGCGACGCGGGCAGAGCTCTCGTCGCGGCGCCGCCGCTCCTCGTAGTAGTCGTCCTGCGGAGGCCGTCCCTGCGGGGGATAGCCGTAACCCTGCGGCGGGTACGGGCCGCCCTGGTGCGGCGGGTAGGGGCCGTGGCCCGGAGGCTGCGGGTAATTCATGGGGCCGGATTGTGGTCAGCGGGAAGCGCTCGGAACAACCCCGCGGCGATTGCGGAGAGTGGAGAGGAAAGCCACGAACAACCCCTCGAAATGAGAAGAGGAATTCCGCAAGCGGCGAAGACCTGGGAAATCGAGAAGTCGCCCTGCGTGAACAGTTTGGCGGGGGTGAGCGAACGTTGTTCTCGCGTAATTCCGGCGAGTCCGCATCGTTGTTCCGGGCTGTGGGATCACTCCTATTCCGGATGCATGATCATCTGGCATGCTCGCCCGCCGCGCGGTAGGTCGGGGAGCGCGAAAAACCTTGCCCGAACACGACTTCTCGGATGGCAGATGAACTACGCTCAGCAACAGATGGTACACGGACGGCCACCGAACCATCGGCCGAAACGCCGTCGCACGGGCAGGAAGATCCTCGTCGTGCTGCTGGTCCTGGTGCTGGCGCTGGCCGGTTTCCTGATCTACGTGGACTACTCGCTCAAGCGGGAGGCGGCGCTGCCGACCGACGGCGAGCGGCCCGCCGACGGGCCGGGCACCAACTGGCTGCTCGTGGGCTCCGACAGCCGCGAAGGGCTCGACGCCGACCGCCAGGCCGAGCTGGGAACCGGTGATACCGCGGGCCGCCGCACCGACACGGTCATGCTGGTGCACATCCCGCAGGCCGGCGGCAAGCCCACGATGGTGAGCCTCCCGCGCGACTCCTACGTCTCGATTCCGGGGCGTGGCAAGGACAAGCTCAACTCGGCCTTCGCCTACGGCGGTCCGCAGCTGCTGGCCCGGACCGTCGAAGCGTCCACGGGCGTGCGGGTCGACCACTACGCCGAGATCGGCCTGGGCGGCTTCGCCGACATGACCGACGCGATCGGCGGCGTGGACCTCTGCGTCAAGGAGCCGATGCAGGACCCGAAGGCCAACCTCGACCTGCAAGCGGGCTGCCAGGAGCTCAGCGGCCCGCAGGCGCTGGGCTACGTGCGCACCCGCGCGTCGGCGCGCGGCGACCTGGACCGGGTGCAGCGGCAGCGCGAATTCCTGGCCGCGCTCACCGAGAAGGCCTCCTCCCCAGAGGTTTTCCTCAACCCGCTGCGGATCTTCCCGCTCATCCTGGACACCTCGGGCGCGTTCATCGTCAACACCGACGACCACGTCTGGCACCTCGCCGGGCTCGCGTTCGCGATGAACGGCATCGCCTCCGGGCAGGGCGTGACCACCACGGTCCCGATGTCCGGGTTCGGCGAGACCAGCGAAGGCGCCTCCGTCGTGAAATGGGACGGGGAAAAGGCGGAAACGCTTTTCGGGGCGCTCGCCAACGACACCGAGGTCCCGTCGGACGTCATCGTCACGGGAATGTGAGTCCCGGATTCCCGGCACCGAATCGGAACAATTCATTCCGATTCGGTGCCGGGGTGCGCCCGGAAGAATTCCCTCAGACGTCGGCGACGCAGCGGAAACCGAGATTCCCGCTCGAACTGTCCGGGGTGTTCGACGTCCTCGCCGCGACCCGATAGCGGTTGCAGTAGGAGTCGTGGCACAGGTAGGACCCGCCGCGCATCGAGCGGTTCTCGATTCCCTCCGCGAAGCGGTCGGCGCACCACTCCCACACGTTGCCCGAGACGTTGTGCAGCCCGAAACCGTTGGGCTCGAAGGAATCCACCGGCGCCGTGCCCACGTGGCCGTCCTCGGCGGTGTTGCGGACCGGGAACCGCCCCTGCCAGATGTTGCAGCGGTGCTCTCCGCCCGGCGTGAGCTCGTCGCCCCACGGGTAGCGGGCCTGGTCCAGGCCGCCGCGCGCCGCGTACTCCCACTCCGCCTCGGTCGGCAGCCGCTTGCCGGCCCACGTGCAGTAGGCGACGGCGTCGTTCCACGAGACGTGCACGACCGGGTGGTCCCAGCGGCCGTCGAGATCGCTTCCGGGGCCCTCGGGACGGCTCCAGCTCGCGCCGCTCACGCCGCACCACCACGGAGTCTGCTCCGGGCGCGGCGACTCCTTGCGCAGGTGTCCCGGCAGGAACTTGGCGAACACGTAGGTCCAGCCGAACCGCTCGGCCTCGGTGACGAACCCGGTGGCCTCGACGAACTCGGCGAAGCGCGCGTTGGACACCGCGTGGCGGTCGATGGCGAACGAGTCCACCCGGACCTCCCGGATCGGGCCCTCGGCGTCGTCGGGGAACCCGTCGGCGTCCTCGGTGCCCATCCGGAACACGCCGCCCGGCAGCACCACCATCCCGTCCCGATCGAGACCGCCCGGCGTGATCGGCTGCTCCGGCCCGCTCGCGGAACCGGAACGCGACGGGGGACAACAGCTCGCCACTCGGCACCTCCCGCACTCGTCTTGCGCTGCGCGACGACGTTACCCGCGCGCGTCCCGCGCGGGAGGACGGCTTCCGATGTGACGGCGGCAACTCCCGGGAACCAGGACGGACCCGGCACCGACATCTCGAACGGACGCACGACGCGCGAACGGAGACGAGATGAGCACCGAGGCGACCCCGGCTGACGAGACGACCCCAGCTGCCGAGAGGGCCGCCGCCGGGAAGACCACGCCCACCGCCGGAACGTGGGCGGCGCTGCGCCCGCTGGTGCTGCGGCTGCACTTCTACGCCGGACTGCTCATCGCCCCGTTCCTGGTCGTGGCCGCCACCACCGGACTGCTGTACGTGTTCAGCCCGCAGCTGGAGCAGCTGGTCTACGACCGCGAGCTGCACGTGCCCGCGAGCCCGCACCACGTGCCCGTCGACGACCAGCTCGCGGCCGCCCGCGAGGCGCTGCCCGGAGCCTCGGTGATGTCGATCCGACCCGCGCCCACGCCGACCGACACCACGCAGGTCCTGTTCGCCGCCCCGGACCTGCCGGAGAGCTTCCAGCGCACCGCGTTCATCGACCCGCACACCGCCGAGGTGCGCGGCGTGCTCGACACCTACGGCAGCGGCCAGGCGCTGCCGCTGCGCGCGTGGATCGACAACCTGCACCGCGGCCTGCACCTGGGCGACTTCGGCAGGCTCTACAGCGAGCTCGCGGCGAGCTGGCTGTGGGTGGTGGTGCTCGGCGGTCTGCTGCTGTGGTTCCGGCGCCGTCGCGCCACCCGCAGGTCCCTCGTCGTCCCCGCGCCCGCGGCCACCGGGCGCAAGCGGCTGCTGTCCTGGCACGGTGCGCTCGGGACCTGGATCGCGCTGGGCCTGCTGTTCCTGTCGGCGACCGGCCTGACCTGGTCGAACTACGCGGGCGCCAACGTCACCGCGCTGCGCGGGGCGCTGTCCTGGGAGACCCCGACCGTCTCCGCATCGGCCGTCGCGCCGGAGCACCAGGGCCATCACGGCCACGGCGGGCACGGCGCGCACACCGGCGTCGGCGTCGGGCCGGAGCGGGTGCTGCGGGCCGCCGAGGCCCAGGGCCTGACCGGGCCGGTGGAGATCACCCCGCCGTCCCACGGCGGCGCCTACGTGGTGCAGCAGATCCAGCGGCACTGGCCCACCCAGCAGGACTCCGCCGCCGTCGACCCGGCCACCGGCCAGGTCGTCGAGACCGTGCGCTTCGCCGACTGGCCGCTGATGGCCAAGCTCGCGCGCTGGGGCGTCGACGCGCACATGGGCCTGCTGTTCGGCCTGGTCAACCAGATCGTGCTGGCCGGACTGGTGGTGGCCCTGCTGACCGCGATCGCGCTCGGCTACCGGATGTGGTGGACTCGCCGCCCGGCAGGCAGCTTCGGCGCCCCGGTGGCCCGCGGCGCCTGGCGCCAGGTCCCGCTGCGGGTGCTGCTTCCGCTGGGCGCGGTGACGCTGGTGGTGGCGTTCTTCCTGCCGCTGCTGGGGATCTCGTTGCTGGCGTTCCTGGTCCTCGACACCGCCCTGGGGCGCTGGCGGGCGGCTCGTTCCTGACGTGACGTTCATCATCCGCTTCGCGGGAGGAACTCCGGGCCCGGGCAGCTCGACCGGCCGGGAAATTCGCTTGACCAGCCCGGATGATGGAAGACGTCGCGCACGCCGGTGAACGTGTCGGTTTCGCGATGCTTCGTCGCGACGGGAATTTTCGTTCGCGCCGAGCGTTAAGCTGAATCGGAGCTCTTGGGGGACGAGCACGCTCGTGAAGGAGAAGGTTCACGTGCCGCCCCGGCACTGGACCCGCTGATCCGCCGGCCGAGATCCGGCCGCCCGACGCCGTCGCGGACCCCACCGCCGTGTGGGGCGATCCGCCGCGCGAGCGGACCTGACGCGCCCGCCTGAGAGCGCAGAACTCCACCGAATCGCCGTCAGCGACGCGGCGAGCCCGACCGGCAGACCGGCCGGGAGGAACACCGGCCGCGACCAGGCCCCACACGAGCGAGGTGCACGACAACCCCATGACCGAGACGGCCGAGATCGCGGAGCCTGACCGGCAGACCACCCCGCCGAAAGCCGCCACCGTGCTGCTCGGCGTGCTGGTCGCCTCGGCGTTCGTGATGATCCTCAACGAGACGATCCTGAGCGTCGCGCTGCGCGACCTCACCGTCGACCTCAACGTGTCCACCACGACCGTGCAGTGGCTGACCAGCGGATTCCTGCTGACGATGGCGGTGGTCATCCCGATCACCGGGTTCCTGCTGGAGCGCTTCACACCCCGCCAGGTGTTCCTCACCGCGATGACCCTGTTCAGCCTCGGCACGCTGCTGAGCGGGCTGGCGCCCGGCTTCGGGATGCTGCTGTTCGGCCGCATCGTGCAGGCCGCGGGCACGGCGGTGATGCTGCCGCTGCTGATGACCTCGGCGATGCGGCTGGTCCCGCCGAACAAGCGCGGGGCCACGATGGGCACCATCTCGATCGTCATCGCGGTCGCCCCCGCCGTGGGCCCGACCATCGGTGGTGCGGTGCTGTCCTCGCTGGGCTGGCGCTGGATGTTCTGGATCGTGCTGCCGCTGGCGGTGCTCGCCCTGGCGATCGGTGCGGTGTGGATGCGACTGGACAGCGAGACCCGGTCGGTCCCGCTGGACGTGCTGTCGGTGCTGCTGTCGGCGATCGGCTTCGGCGGCCTGCTCTACGGCCTGTCGGCGATCGGTGAGTCCGGTGGTGCGCACGCGATCCCGCCGTGGGTGCCGCTCGTGGTGGGCGCCGTGGCGCTGGTGCTGTTCGTGAGCCGTCAGCTGCGGCTGCAGCGCGACGACAAGGCGCTGCTGGACCTGCGGCCGTTCCGCAACCGCTCGTTCGTGGTGCCGCTGGTGCTGGCCGCGCTGCTGTTCATGTGCCTGCTGGGCGCGGCGGCGATCCTGCTGCCGCTGTACCTGCAGACGGTGCTCAAGACCAGCACGTTCGTCAGCGGTCTGGCGGTGCTGCCCGGTGGTCTGCTGATGGGCCTGATGGGTCGGCCGGTCGGCAGGCTGTTCGACCGGGTCGGGCCGCGCCCGCTGGTCATCCCGGGTGCGGCGGCGATGGCGGCGGCGCTGTGGCTGTTCGCCACGCTCTCGCCGGAGTCCCCGCTGGGCGCGGTGATCGGCTTCCACCTGCTGCTGATGCTGGGCCTGAGCCTGATGATGACGCCGCTGATGACCTCGACGCTGAGCTCGCTGCCGGATCACCTGTACTCGCACGGCAGCGCGATCCTGGGCACGCTGCAGCAGGTCGCGGGCGCGTTCGGCACGGCGGTGTTCGTGACGGTCTCGTCGCTGAGCTCGACCAACCCGGCGGGCACCCCCGACGCGGCGGGCCTGCGCACGGCGTTCATCGTCGCCGGTGGCATCGGCCTGCTGGCCTTCGCCACCGCCCTGTTCATCCGCAAGACCGACGGCCAAGGCGCCTCGGCAGCAGCGGCCGTGCACTGACCGAACCGTCGAAAGAGGCCGGGGGCACGTGAAACCCACGTGCCCCCGGCCTCTTTCTGGCGCCCCCCGGCCTCTTCTGCTGGTGTTCAGTTCGGTGCGTTCCTCACCAGTGGACAGTTTTAGCCATAATCACCCGTGATCAATGTCCCTTTTGTCCGGACAATTATGGCTAAAACTGTCCGACTCCAGGACCCCTACTTCCGGGAGCGGAGGAGCTTGTTGAAGGACTTGGCGTTCTTCGGGGCCGCGTGGAGGCGGCCCGCCGCCGCGTCGTCGATCAGGGCGTCGACGGTCTCCGCCGCGCACGCGCGGTTCGCACCGATGCCGCCCGCGGCGCCGCGCTTGGCCCAGCCCACCACGTAGGTGCCCGGCTGAACCCGGCCCGCGGTGTTCGGGATGACCCCGCTGGCCTCGTCGAACGGCAGCTGCGGGATCCGCACCCCGCGGCTGCCCACCGACCACAGCACCATCCCGGTCTCCACGTCGCGGCTGTCGGAACCGTCGCCGACCCGCAGTGCGCGGACCTGCGCGTCCCCGACGACCTCGGTCGGAGCCGACGAGAACCGCAGCACCAGGCGGCGGTCCCCGGCCGGAGCCCGGTCCCAGTCGACGTCCTCGACCGGCAGGTCGCGCAGCAGCCCGGCGGTCGAGCCCTCGGCCGCCGAGGCGATGACCTCGCCCGAACCGCCGTGGCCGTCGACCACGATGCGGCCCGCCAGCCGCTGCTGGATGCCGACCCACTCCGAGCGCGTGAACGCCGCGTGCTCGGGCCCGCGCCGCGCCAGCAGCACGACCTCGCGGACCTTGCTCTTGCGCAGCGCCGCGAGCGCGTGCTCGGCGATCGGGGTGCCGACCAGCTCGTCGGGATCGCTGAGCAGCAGCCGCGCCGCGTCCAGCGCGACGTTGCCGTTGCCCACGATCACGACCCGCTCCGCCGACAGCTCCACCGCGTCGGCCGCCAGGTCCGGGTGCCCGTTGCACCAGGCGACGAACTCGCGCGCGGCGAGCGTGCCGGGCAGGTCCTCGCCGGGCAGCCCGAGCGTGCGGTGACCGGGCGCGCCCACGGCGTAGATCACCGCGTTGTGGTGCTCGGTCAGCTCGGTGTGGCTGACGGTGCGGCCCACCTCCACGCCCAGGTGCATCCGCACCCGCGGGTGCTTGTAGCTGGTGGCGAAGGTGTGCTCGATCTGCTTGGTGCTGGGGTGGTCCGGCGCGACGCCGAACTTGATCAGCCCGCCCGGCGTGGTCATCCGGTCGATCAGCGTGATCTCGGCGTCGGTGGAGCGCAGCAGCGACTGCACCGCGTAGCCGGCGGCAGGCCCGGTTCCCACGACCGCCACGCTCGGCGCAGCGGCGTGCGTCGGCAGCGATCGTGGGAACTGCGGCTGACCCCAGGGGTAGGAGGCCGGGATCTCGGAGAACCGCTCCCGGTTGATCTCGGCGTGCACGGACAGCTCACCGGTGAGCTTGTCGATCGGGAACACCGCGTCCACCGGGCACGCATCGGCGCAGGCGCCGCACCCGATGCAGGCGCGCGGGTCGATGTAGAGCCGGTCGGTGGTCCCGAAGTCGGGCTCGTCCGGGGTGGGGTGGATGCAGTTGACCGGGCACACCGAGATGCACGATGCGTCGGCGCAACAGGATTGCGTGATCGCGTAGGTCATGGCCGTGTGCTCAGATCATGTGGACGCGCTTGTAGAACGCGATCGAGGTGCGGGTGAGCAGGCCGGCTTCGTCGAGGAACTCGATGAGCCCGGCGCTGGCGTTGCGCATCAGCGACTTGCGGTGCTCGTTGGACTTGACCTCCGCCAGCGCGCGCTTGGTGTCGATCCCGACAGAGGCGTAGACCTTCGGGCTGACCAGGGCGTTCACGATGACGTAGGCGGCGATGCTGATGATCGCGGCGCTGATGTGGCGCTTGACCCGCCCGATGCTCTGCATGTGCTCCTTGATCTCCTCCCGGGCGAACTTCATGTGCCGGGACTCCTCGACCACGTGGATCTTGGAGCTGGTGCGCACGATGTCGAGGACGTTGTCGCCGCGCATCCAGTCGCGCTGCATCACGTCGAGCACTTCCTCGGCGACCAGTCCGGCGCCGTAGGCGACCTCACCGGTGGCGAGGCTCTTCAACCCCCGCGCGAGCTCGATGACGCCGCGGCTGGGGAAGTAGGCGGGGACTTCGAGCTTCTGGCAGATGCGGGCGAACATGATCGAGTGCCGGCACTCGTCGGCGACCTCGGTGAGGGCGAACTGGAACTCGGAGTTCGCGGGGTCCTTGACGTACTGGTCCCGGAGGATCATCTGCTGCAGGATCATCTCGAACCAGATGCCGGTGCTCATGATCGAGCAGACTTCGTGCCTGGTCAGCGCGATCCGCTGCTGTTCGGTGAGCTCATCCCACAGCTTGGTCCCGTAGAGCGTGCTCCACTCGGGGTTGAGGCCGTACTGGTCCTCGGGCAGCGGGCTCTCCCAATCGATTTCCGTGCTGGGGTCGTAGGAGAGCGTCTGCGAGGACTCCAGCAGGCGGCTGGAGAAGTCCTGCTCGGCGCTCTGGCCGGCAACACCGACGGCGGTCATTGCGCACCTCCGCAGTTCGTCGTACTCGAAGTAACAGGAACAGACTGTACCCCATAAATCCGCGGTTGCGGAGTCCCTTTTTCCCGGCGGCTAGACTTTGCGGGTGACCGCATCAACGACACGGCAGGTGGACGGCCGCAGCGCCCGGTGGGCGGGGTATCGCGAGAAGCGGCGGAAAGAGCTGGTCGATGCGGCGCTGAGAGCCATCGCCAAGCACGGGCCCGAGGTGTCGGTCGAGCTGATGGCCGAAGAGGCCGGGGTGGCCCGGCCCCGGCTGTACAAGTACTTCAACGACACCGCCGACCTGGGCGCGGCGATCGCCGAGCGCGTCGCCGAGATGGTCACCGAAGAGCTCGCGCCGATGTTCAACCCGCGCGGCACGCCGCACGAGATGATCCGCGCCGCGATCGGCGCGCACACCAACTGGCTGGCCGAGCACGGCAACCTCTACCGCTACCTGAGCATGAACTCGGCGACCGGTGGGGCCGGGCAGAACGTCGTCACCGACGTCAAGACGGTGATCGCCCGCCAGGTCACCGGGCTGTTCCAGTTCTTCCTGGACCAGTTCGGCGTCCAGGTCCCGGTCGTGCAGCCGCTGGCCTTCGGGATCGTCGGTCTCGTCGAGTCCGGCGCGAACAGCTGGCTGGAGGACCCGGGCGGGCTCACCCTCGACGAGCTCACCGACTGGCTCTGCGATTGGACCTGGCACCTGCTCGACCAGTCGCTCCAGGTCTACGGAATCGAGCTGGATCCGAATCTGCCCCTGGCAGAAGCGGATCCAGCCGACTGACTCAGAGCATGTGCGCCTGCCGGTAGACCGCCACCGCGGGTGGGGTGAGCAGGCCCGCTTCGTCGAGGAAGTCCATCAGGCCAGCGCAAGCGTTGCGCAGCATGGACTTCCGGTGCTCGTTGGCCGCGGCGGCGGCCACCCCGTCGCGGGGCCGGATGCCGACCGCCTTGTAGACCTGCGGGCTGACCAGGCTGGTGATGATCGCGTAGGCGACGCCGGAGATCAGCAGCGCGCTGGCCTGGCGCTGCAGGGTTCCGATGCCCTGCACGTGGGCCTTGGTCTCCTCCCGGGCGAACTTCATGTGCCGGGACTCCTCGACCACGTGGATCTTGGAGCCGGTGCGGACGACGTCGAGCACGCGGTCATCGCGCATGAAGTCGCGCTGCATCACGTCGAGCACTTCCTCGGCGACGAGCGTGCCCGCGTAGGCGACCTCCCCACCGGCGACGCTCTTGAAGACCCGCGCCAGTTCGATGACCACCTTGTGCGGGAAGTAGGCGGGGACTTCGAGCTTCTGGCAGGCACGGGCGAACATGATCGAGTGCCGGCACTCGTCGGCGATCTCCGTGAGGGCGAACTGGAACTCGGAGTTCGCCGGGTTCTTGACGTACTGGTCCCGGAGGATCATCTGCTGCAGGATCATCTCGAACCAGATGCCGGTGCTCATGATCGAGCAGACTTCGTGCCTGGTCAGCGTGATCCGCTGCTGTTCGGTGAGCTCATCCCACAGCTTGGTCCCGTAGAGCGTGCTCCACTCGGGGCTCAGCCCGTACTGGTTCGCCGGCAACGGAGCGTCCCAGTCGATCTCGGTCATCGGGTCGTAGGACAACATCTCCGACGATTCGAGCAATCGCGTGGAGAAGTCCGGTTCCACGTGATGGACAGAAGTCATGTCCACACACCTCCGCACTACGCTGTACTGGAAGTAACAGGAACACGACTGTAACCCATATTTTCCTGATGCAGAACACCGTCTGATCAGCGGTGCGGGTAGCGGAACCTCAGACGCCGCCCGGAGTCCGTGCGCCACTCGCCGATGCACGGCGTCGTGGCGTGCTCGCCGGACGACGTCCGAGAACCCGCGGCGGTGCCGGTTGCGGGAGTGGTGGTCACGCCTCGCGGCCGGCGCCGCTTGCGCGCAAACCTGCGGTCCTGATCAGGAGTTCTCGCGCGCCTTGGCGGCTTTCGCGGCCTTGTCGGCCTTGCGGGCGCGGGCCCGCTCCTCCTCGCGGCGCGCCTCGACGCGGGTGGTGCGCTCCTGCTGGAGCCACTCCGGGTCCTCGTCGCGGAGGGCGTTGATCTGCTCGGTGGTCAGCGGGTCGGCGTAACCGTGGCGCGCCAGGCCGCTGATCGACACCCCGAGCTTGGCCGCGACGACCGGGCGCGGGTGCGGGCCGTTGCGGCGCAGATCGCGCAGCCACTCCGGCGGGTCGGCCTGCAGCGCGTTGAGCTCGTCGCGCGAGACCACGCCCTCCTGGAACTCGGCGGGGGTGGCCTCCAGCAGCACACCGAGCTTCTTGGCCGCCGTGGCGGGCTTCATCGTCTGGACGGATTTGCGCGACGTCATCCGACCAGCGTATCCGGTGACTCCGGTAGGTAGTCTGGCCAGGTGACAGACTCGGCCGACTCCTTCGACCTCGCCTACGTCCCCGGCGTCACGCCCGACAAGTGGGCGCGCAAGTGGCAGGAGCGCGAGCCCCGGGTTCCGCTGCACCTGCACCAGACCCCGCCCGCCGAGGCGACCGGGCTGATCCGCGGGGGAGAGGTCGACGCGGCGCTGCTGCGGCTGCCGATCGATCGCACGGGCCTGCACGCCATCCCGCTCTACACCGAGCAGACCGTGGTCGTGGTGCCCAAGGACCACCTCATCGCCGCCGCCGACGAGGTCACCCCCGAGGACTTGGCCGAGGACGTGGTGCTGCACCCGCTCGACGACGCCCTGGACTGGGAGCGCCCGCCGGGCCTGCCCGCGATCGAGCGCCCGGCCACCACCGCCGACGCGATCGTGCTCGTCGCCGCCGGGGTGGGGCTGCTGGTCGTGCCGCAGTCCCTGGCCCGGCTGCACCACCGCAAGGACCTCACCTACCGGCCGATCGGCGACGTGCCGGAATCCACCGTCGCGCTGAGCTGGCTCGTCACCGACGAGACGCCCGACCTGATGGAGCAGTTCATCGGGATCGTCCGCGGCCGCACGGTCAACAGCACCCGGGGCAAGCAGCAGGCCGAACCCGAGCGGAAGGCCAAGAAGGCGCCGGCCAAGGCGCAACCGGCCAAGCTCCAGCCGCGCAAGCCCGGGAACCGGCGGGGCCCGGCCCCGGCGAAGGGCCGCAAACCGCGCCGCCGCTGAGGTCTCGATCGGGTGAGCCGCGTGGAATGCGCGGCGGGCCCGTGATGTTGTCGTGGTCACATCCAGTTCTCGTGATGGAGGTACGACGATGCCGTTGACGGGCGAGTACGAGCCGAGCCCGACCGAGTTCGTGCGCGACCAGGTGGAGAAGTACGAGAGCTCGGGCGGTACCGAGGGCGCGACGATGCACGGGTACCCGGTGGTCGTGCTGACGACCAAGGGCGCGAAGTCCGGCAAGATCCGCAAGACTCCGCTGATGCGCGTCGAGCACGACGGCCGCTACGCCGTCGTCGCCTCGTTGGGCGGCGCCCCGCAGCATCCCGTGTGGTACCACAACATTCGGGCGAACCCGACCGTCGAACTGCAGGACGGGCCGGTGCGCAAGGACTACGCGGCGCGCGAGCTCTCCGGTGACGAGCGGGAGCTGTGGTGGGACCGCGCGGTCGCGGCCTTCCCGAACTACGCCGAGTACCAGACCAAGACCGACCGGACGATCCCCGTCGTCCTGCTCGAACCCGCCTGATCTTCCCGCAGCTGAACGAAGAACGGCTTCCGGGTCCGCGCCCGGAAGCCGTTCTTCGTTCAGCGGTCAGGAACCGAGGGACTGCTTAGCGCGGTTGCGCGAGATCGCCCACCAGCCGAGCGCGATCACCAGGACGATCGCCGGGATCGAGTAGAACGCGATCTGCTCGGCGCCGTCGGAGAAGCCCATCAGGAGCACCACCAGCGCCAGGAAGGCCAGCGTCAGCCAGTTCGTGTACGGCGCGCCCGGCATCCGGTAGGTCGGCCGCTCGATCTCGCCGCGAAGCGCCTTGGTGCGCAACCGCATCTGGCAGATCACCAGCGTCGCCCAGGTCGCGACCACGCCGAGCGAGGCGATGGCCGTGGCGATCTCGAACGCCTGCTCCGGCACGACACCGTTGAGGACGACGCCCAGCACGAGAGCGACCGCGGTGAACAGCACTCCGCCGAAGGGGATGTTGTTGCGGTTCATCCGCGCGGCGAACTTCGGGGCCTCGCCGTCGTTGGCCAGCGCCCGCAGGATCCGGCCGGTCGAGTACAGCCCGGAGTTGCACGACGACAGGGCGGCGGTGAGCACCACGGCGTTCATCAGGTCGCCGACGCCGGGGATGCCCAGGCGGGAGAACACGGTGACGAACGGGCTCTCGTCGGCGTTGAACACGGTCCACGGCAGCAGCATCGCCAGCAGCAGCACGGAACCGACGTAGAAGATGGCGATCCGCCACACCACGCCGTTGATGGCCTTGGGCAGCACCTTGCGCGCGTCCTTGGCCTCACCGGCGGCGATGCCGACCATCTCGATGGCCGAGTAGGCGAAGACCACCGACTGCATCGCCATCAGGGTGACGCCGAAGCCGCTGGGGAAGAAGCCGCCGTGCCCGGTCAGGTTGGCGGGGCCTGCCGGCGATCCGCCGATGTCGGTCGCGGTGAACACCAGGCCCAGGCCCACGACCAGGAACACCAGGATCGCCACGACCTTGACCAGCGAGAACCAGAACTCCAGCTCGCCGAACAGCTTCACCGACACCAGGTTGACGGCCAGCAGCACGCCCAGCGCGATCAGCGCCGTGATCCACTGCGGCAGGTCGGGGAGCCACCGGTGCACGTAGATGGCGACCGCGGTGATCTCCGCGATGCCGGTCATGGCCCAGTTCAGCCAGTACATCCAGCCCGAGGCGAAACCGGCCCAGGGGCCGATGAACTCGCGGGCGTACTCCACGAAGCTGCCCGCGACCGGCCGGTACAGCACCAGTTCGCCGAGCGCGCGCATGACGAAGAACGCGGCCAGACCGCACAGCGCGTAGGCGACCACCAGCGAGGGGCCGACCGCGGCGAGCTTGCCTCCCGCACCCAGGAAGAGCCCGACGCCGATCGCTCCACCGATGGCGATCATCTGCACCTGGCGGTTGCCGAGCGACTTCGAGTAGCCCTCGGCGTCGGTCGTGGGCGCAGCATCCGGCCCCGACCGCAGCGATGAATCCACGAAAATCAAGTCCTTTCGTGACCAGGACATGTCGGAAAAATGCGACGTCCAGGCGTTTCCGTGCCGGTGCTAGGTCATCCGGCGGGGCGATACTAGTCATCTGCTTTTTGCGTTCGTGTTGCGCACGAGTCGGATTCGCGTGGTTCACATCGGTTCTTCCCAGAATCCTGCTGGTGTGTCCTGCGTCTCGTCCTCGCTGGTGGCGGACGTCCGGGGGAGTGCGGGGCCGGGGCCTGCTAGGCCGTACAGCTGCCCGGCGCGTCGGCGTTCGTCGTCATCGGAGATCCATCAAATGGGAAATTCTCGCCCCGTGCGCCCGGAGATCGAAAAGGAGGAATGGCGCGATCGCGCTCAATGCGGATCAATTCGGGCTCGGCCGGTGGGCGCCCGGTTGCGGAGTGTTCGCGCGGAGTGACCGCGAATGTCTTGATCGACGGATCGCAGAGTGATCCTCTTGTGCTCGCCGAGTGGGTTCGGAATGTGACGCTGATTACTGGTTCGACAATGTGTGGTCGGCTGATTACAGAAGAGTTCTCAGCCGGGGCCACGCTCCGTCAATTGCGGGTTCGCGCACTGCATCGCAATTATCGCGGATCGTGTTCGCCTGTTCACCGACAGTTCTTGTTCGGGGAAGTCGATCGCGTCGCTGTGATCCTTGCCTGTGCCTATGACCTGGGGAAACGATCACGTGACAGCGAGTGAGAAGGTGGCGCGGGTCTCGATGGATTGCTCCATTCGGCCCATTAAAGGATCGTCGCTTGGCGTAAGGATATGAAGTTGTAATGTTCCCGCCCCGAAACGGAGACTTAGATGCCCCGGCTCGCAGTTGCGGTAGCCCCGATCGGATTGGCCGCAGCCCTGGGCCTCGGTGCATTGGCAAGCGCCGAAACATCGACCCCGCACAGCGTTGACGCCGCTACGCAACCGGTCGGTGTGCAGAGCCCCTCCCCCGCCCTGACCCCCGCAGCCCCCGAAACCCGCGCGCCCATCGCGCTGGCCCCCTCGGCCCCCGCCGCCGTCCCCGCAGCACCGGCCGCCCCCCAGGCCGACGAGAAGGCGGAGAAGAAGCCCGAGGAGGCCGAGAAGAAGGCCGAGAGCAAGCCGGCCGAGGTCGTCCCGCAGGCCGTCACCAAGTCCCTCCCCGTCAACTACGAGGCCCAGGTGACCGGCTACTGGTGCGGTCCCGCCGCGACGCGCATCGCGATGTCGAGCAAGACCGGCGAGCTGCCCTCCCAGACCGAGCTGGCCGGCCTGCTCGGCACCACCGAGAACGGCACGGACCACGTCGGCCAGGTCGCCGACGGCCTGAACAAGCTGCTCGGCCCGACCGGCACGCAGTACGTGGCCAAGGACCTCAGCAGCCGTCAGGTGTCCCCGGAGATGAAGAAGGAGCTCTGGGACGACACGGTCCGCAACATCGACGGCGGCAAGGCGATGGTCGCCAACATCGTCGCGCCGCCCGGCAACCAGCCGCCCGGCTACCCGTCGAGCCAGACGATCTACCACTACGTCTCGATCGTCGGCTACGACGCGGAGAAGAACAACGTCCAGATCGCCGACCCGGCGAACTTCGGCGGCAACAAGGAGTACTGGCTCAGCCTCGACCAGCTGACCTCCCTGGTCCAGCCCCGCGGCTACGTCGCCTGACGCTCCAGCACGACCACTGCGCGCACCGGCTGCGCGCACCGACTGCGGCGGTCCCCACCCCCCGGGGGACCGCCGCAGTCGTGTTCGCGGAGTGGTCCCGACAACCTCGAAGCGGTGTCGGGCGTCTGACGGGTGTCTCGATCACTCGGAGGAGGACGACCGTGCTCAGGAGAACCGGGATCATCACCGCGCTCGTCGCGACGACGGCGCTGGTGGGCGGCGTCGCGACCGCTCAGGAGACCTGGACGGCCGAGCCGTTCCCGCAGCGGCCGGGACTGCTGTCATCGATCGCCACCGCCACCGCTGCGGGCGGCGAGGTGTGGGCCTTCGGCAGCTTCGGTCAGGCGGGCGGAACCTCGACGACGTCGCAGGTCTACCGGCGCGGAGCAGCGGGGAGCTGGACCGAGATGCCCGCTCCAGCCGGTGGGCAGCTGGTGTCCGGAGCGGTCGTCGGCCCGTCCGACGCGTGGACGATCGGCTGGGACTACAAGCACACCGGGGGCACCCTGCACCACTGGGACGGCGCGGCCTGGACCGAGATCCCGGTGCAGGTCCCGGGCGCCGCCCGGACCCGCCCCGACGACGTGCACGCCGTCGGGGGAGAGGTCTGGCTGGTCGGCAAGGCCTACACCGATGGACCTGATTCCCGGCAGCGCACCTTCGTCCAGCGCTGGGACGGCGCGGCCTGGCAGAACGTGCCGGTCCCGGAGTCGGCCCACGCGGCCACCTTCTCCACGATCGGCGGTGCACCGGACGATCTGTGGCTGGCGGGCGTCCGCGACAACGCCGCCGTCTCGATGCACTGGGACGGCACCGCGTGGGCCGAGGTCCCGGTTCCCGCGATCCAGGTTCCCGACGGTGCGTACCTGTCGGTGAACGACGTCGCCGCCAACGCGCCGAACGACGTGTGGTTCTCCGGTGGTGTTCAGATCTACGACCGGCCGGAGGTCCGGCCCGTGCTCATGCACTGGGACGGCGCCGCGTGGAGCGAGGCGGGCGCCACCAACTCGCCGGGCGAGCCGGGCGAGTTCGTCCGCGCCGAGGGCGCGCTGTGGAACGTCGCCGCCCACGGCGTGCTGCGCTACGAGGGGACCCACTGGCAGGCCGTCGCCGGCCCGGCGGAGGGCCCGCTGACCGCCGGAGCCGAGACCGGCGACGGACGCCTGGTGGTCATCGGCTCCACCGGGGAGCCGTCGCAGGAGAACCCCTTCACCGCGATCCACCAGGGCTGAACCGCGCGGGGGTTCGGGCGGTCTCGCTCAGAGCGTGAAGGAGGCCAGGTCGTAGGCGCCGACGGTGGCGTTGCGGTCGACTCCGCCGGGGATCCCGGGCACCTGACCGGCGTCGCTGTGCTGGTGCAGCGCCAGGCGCGGGTGGCCCCAGCCGGGGTTGCCCGGGTCGCCGTTGTAGCGGGCGATCCACAGCAGGACGTCGTCGCCCGCCCACAGGTTCGGGTCGATGACGTTCTGGAACCAGTTCAGGCTGGAGTACACCAGCACGCCGCGGACGCCGGTGGCGATGCGCAGCAGCCGCACGAACTCGGCGATGAACCCGTTGGGGTCCGGGATCTCCGGGTCCTCCATGTCGAGCATCGGCCACATGTTGCCCGGTTCCTTGAGCCCGTGCTGTCCCAGCCACCAGGCGAAGTGGCCGACCTGCGGGTCGATCGCCCCGGGACGGGCGAAGTGGTACCCGCCGGTGACGACGCCCGCTCCGCGCGCTCCGGCCGTGTGCGCTCCCGCCGCGTCGTCGACCCACGACTGGCCCTCGGTGAGCTTCATGCTCGCGAAGGTGATGTTGTTGCCGCGGACCGCGGCCCAGTCGTCGACGGCGTTGTGGTGGCTGATGTCGATTCCGTAGTCCATGGGGTCCCTCATCCTGGTGTGCTCGGGTTGCGCAACGCTCGCGAGGGCACGGCGACGAGGGAGGCCGTCGGCGTTCCCCTGGCCGGACGGTCGGCTGCGCTGGTGATCAACCCATGTCCGCCCACGATCTCAGGAAAAGATCTCCCCGTGGGGTGAACACCTGGAATTCCCGCCCGCGAAGCACCCGGATGGTCCAGTTCCGATTGGCCCTGCCGGGGGAGTGTTTCGGGATGTTGCGCGGAGGAAACGGAATACCGGTGCACCACCTGCGAAGGTCTGTGCCGCCGACCACGCCCGGGCGGCCGGTGTTCAGAGCCTGCTAAGTGCCGGTTAATCCCCTTGTCTGGAAGATCCCGGTTCGGGAGCGTTCTCGCTGCCTGCGCAACACAGCGAGAACAGGAGAACCACCATGAGCAACACCGTCGAGCAGCACACCGAGGCCCGGACCGGTTCGCGCGCCAAGCGCATCGCCTTCGGCGCCCTCGCCGTCCCGGCGCTGATGATCGGCCTGGCCCTGCCGGCCAACGCGGCCGAGCTCACGCCGATCGCGGAGGTCCTGGACGCCACCATCGCCGACACCCTGTCGTCGGTGGGCGCGGCCCTGGACGCCCTCGGCCTCGGTGCCTGATCTCGCCTGAGGGCCTGATCTCGCCCTGACGAGTGGGGCGGGGACCCGGACCCCCGGGTTCCCGCCCCCGCGCTCGTTCCGCCCCAGATGTGACGTTCGCGGTGCGAAGATCGGTGGACGCCGGATGTTGATCATTGAAAGGATCCGGGCGCCAGCGGTGGGAGGAGCAACGATGAGCGATGGCACGCAAGACCTGCGCACGGACGTGGCGCACGGCGCCCGGATCTACGACTACATCCTGGGCGGCAAGGACAACTACGCCGTCGACCGCGCGGCCGCGGAGGCGTCCCAGCAGGTCTGGCCGGCGCTGCCGGTGCACATGCGCGCCAACCGCGAGTTCATGCACCGCGCCGGCCGCTACCTGGCCACCGAGTGCGGCATCGACCAGTTCCTCGACATCGGCACCGGCATCCCGACCCGGCCGAACCTGCACGAGGTCGTCCAGGCGGTCGAGCCGGACGCCCGCATCGTCTACACCGACAACGACCCGATCGTGCTGGCCCACGCCCGCGCGCTGATGTCGCGCAGCGGTCAGGGCGCGACCGCCTACGTCGACGCCGACCTGCGCGACCCGGACACGATCCTGAACTCCCGGGAGTTCCGCGAGACGCTGGACGCGAAGCGCCCGATCGGTCTGATGCTCATCGCGGTCGTGCACTTCATCGAGGACGACGACGAGGCCCTGGACGTCGTCCGCCGCATCGTCGACGTGCTGCCCTCGGGAAGCTACGTGGCCGCCACGATCGCCACCGACGACTACGCGCCCGAACTCCTCGCCGAGGTCCGCCGCGCGTACCGCGAGCACGGCGAGACCCTCAAGTTCCGCACCCACGACAAGGCGCTGCGCTTCTTCGACGGCCTCGACATCGTCGACCCCGGCCTCGTCCAGATGCACAAGTGGCGCCCCGACGACCTCGAACACCTCAAGATCCCCGAAGCCGACATCGCCATGTACGCAGCAATCGCCCGCAAACCCTGAGGCTCGGGCCCCGACTCAGGTCCGGGCTGGGCGGTTGGCCAGTTGTTGGGTGGCGGGTTCTGCCGGTGTGAGCTTGCCGGACTGGTGGGTGCGGCCGGTCTGAGCGGCGCTCGGCGGGACCGCCGGGGTGAGCTGCGTCTGCTCGGCGTCGGGCTGCGGGGCGTTCGGGGCCTGGGTGAGCTGGGTCTGGGCGGTGCCGTTGGCCTGGGGGACCTGGTGGCCGGCGTTCTGGCCGTTGGGGGCCTGCTGCGGGGTGGAGAGGTTCGAGCTGACGATGCGCTGCAGGTTGCGGTGCGCGTTGTTGAGCTCGTGGCGCATGCCGTGGATCTGCTTGGTGAGCGTGTCTCCCTCGCCGAGGGTGTTGGTCTCCACCGCGCGCAGCAGCACGCCGATGTGGCCGTGCAGCCGCTGGTGCACCTCGGCGAACGTGGCGACCTGCTGCTGCATCTCCAACGGCGGCTGGGTGCGGGCGATCGCCTTGATCATGGTGTCCTGCCAGCGCTGACCCGCCTGTCGGTAGTGCCGGTCGGCGGACTGCCGGTAGTGCGGGGCGACCTGGGTGTCCAGCGAGACGCGGATGAGCTCGTGGCAGCTGTTGACCAGCTCGCGGGCGGCGGTGGTCAGCGCGTAGGCCCACTCCCACTGCTCGGCCTGGGTGCTGGCCTGCCGCTCCTGGCGGGCGTCGTCGAGCTGGCTGCGGGTGAGCTTGACCTGCTCCCAGGCGCGCTCGGCCTGCTCGGTGGCGGTCGTGGCGGCGCGACCGGTCTTCTCGGCGCTGGCCTCCACGGCACCGGCCATCCGGCGCACGGCCTCGGCGCGCTGCGCGGTCTCCTCGGACGCCTTGCGGGCCGACCACAGCAGCCAACCGGCGACTCCGACCGCCACGAGCGCCAGAATCGCCGGGATCCACGTCAGCCATACCTCGGTCCCCATGTGTCCGACGATGACACATCCGCGGTTACGCCGGTTGGCCGCCTGAGAAAAACCCGGTGACGACTACGCGCAGTCGCGAAACGTGACTCTGCGCGGTTGAAAGCGGACGAATGGCGACGAAAACACGGACTGCCCGCCCCCTTTCGGACGCGCCGTGATGTGCTGTGCTCGCGGAGTCATCGTCGGGAGCGCGAAGGTGGGGCATGTACGCGAAGTACGTGGCGATCGGGGACAGCCAGACCGAGGGCGTCGGCGACGGCGACGACCGGAGCGGCCTGCGCGGCTGGGCCGACCGGCTCGCCGAGCAGCTGGCCGCGCTCGACCCCGGCTTCCGGTACGCGAACCTGGCGGTGCGCGGCAAGCTCATCGGCGAGGTGCGCGCGGAGCAGCTCGAACCGGCGCTGGCGCTCGCTCCAGACCTGGCCACCGTCGTCGCCGGGCTCAACGACGTGCTGCGCAGCCACTACGACGGCGACGCGGTAGCCGCGGAGCTGGACGAGATGATCGGCGCGCTGGCGGGCGCGGGTGCGCGGGTGGCGACGGTGACCTACCCGGACATCGGGGAGATCGCGCCGATCGCGCGGCGCTGGCAGCCGCGGCTGACCGAGTTCAACGCGCGCGTGCGCGAGATCGCCGCGAAGCACGGCGCCGTCGTCGTCGAAGCCGACCGCCACCCGGTCTGCGCCGACCGGCGGATCTGGAGCACCGACCGCCTGCACCTCAACCCGTCGGGCCACGCCCTGCTGGCCAACGGTTTCGCGCACGCGTTGGAACTGCCCGGAAGCGACGACGCGTGGAGCCGCCCGCTGCCGGAACGGCGAGCACCGGGGCTCCTGAAGGCGGTCGCGGGCGAGATCCGCTGGGCCGCTGTGTTCTTGGCGCCGTGGCTGTGGCGGCGGATCACTGGGCGATCGTCCGGCGACGGCCGGACCGCGAAGCGACCGCGGCTGCAGCCCTTGAGCTGAGGCGCTCGGCAATCCGATGTGGACCGGGAGCTGTCGAGGAGTGCGGCGGACGCTGCGTCAGGTGCGGGGCTCAGCCCGCACCGCCGCAGGTTCTGCCACCCGCGCCGCCGAGCAGCGCGACTCCTGAGCAGTTCCTAGCGCTGGTTCTTGCGGCCCACCACGCCGGCGATGCAGCTCTCGGCCTGGTTCAGCGGGCGCTGCCTGGGGCCGTTCGGCCACCAGAGGTCGCAGAGCTCGATGTCGGCGGGGGAGTCCGGCCCGGGCGGGAGGATGTCCAGGCCGGGGAGCAGCGCGCGGATCTGGTCGCGGGTGCGGAAGAGGCCCGAACCCATCGGGCTGTGCAGGAAGAGCTCCTCCATCCTGCGGGCGAGGTCGCTGTGCTCCGGGGTCTCCGGGTCGAAGAAGTGTGCGAGGACGACGTAGCTGCCCGGGGCGAGCGCGTCGATGTAGGTCCGCATCAGTTCGGGACCGTCGTCGCCGAGGTAGTGGTGCAGGGTCCCGATCTGCAGCAGCGCGATCGGCTCGTCGAAGTCGAGGTGCCGGCGGACGGTCTCGTGGCCCAGCACCTCGCCCGGGTCGAAGATGTCGGCGGAGGCGAAGTGGGTGTGATCGTTCTCCTCGAGCAGCGCCTTGCCGTGCGCGATGACCACCGGGTCGTTGTCGATGTAGACGACCTCGGCCTCGGGGTCCACCCGCTGCACGATCTGGTGCGTGTTCTCCGCGGTCGGCAGACCCGAACCGCAGTCGAGGAACTGCCGGACGCCGGCCTCGTCGGCGAGGTACTGGCACGCCCTGTTCAAGAAACCGCGGTTCGACCACGCCATGGTCTTGACCTCCGGCGCGGCTTGGGCGACCTCGTGCAGCACCTGGCGGTCGACCTCGAAGTTGTCCTTGCCGTTGAGCGCCGCGTCGTAGACGCGGGCGATGCTGGCCGTGGCCGTGTCCACGCCGACCGGTGCGGAACTCGGCGCCTTCGAAGGCGTCTCGGACATGCCTGCTCCTGCTTGCTCGGTGGCCACGATCACGAAGCTACCGCACGGTATTCCCTTCGAGGGGAACAGGATTCGCCGCGAATCGGCTGATCTTCATCCGCTTCCCGACGACCCGGGCGTCCCGTCCGGCGCACAACAACCTCGCACGGAATCTTCTTGTGAGCAAGATATCTTGACGCGTGTCACCTCTTCGGCGCGGGTTTCGCCGAAGCCGCTTGCGCGGAGAGCGCTTCACCTGCGAGGAGGGAGCGAGCGCGTCGGACGGCCTTGACTCCGGTCCAGGTTCGGGATCAGGTGCGGTGGCGACGTGCGGCGGCGTTGGTGAGTCGCAGTGAAAGCGCAGGTGCGAGACCCAGCAGTTGCGCCGCGACGCCCCGCGCGGGGGGCACGCAGACCACCTGGCGCCGGGAGCCCAGCGCGTCGACGAGGTGGCGCGCCACCTCGTCGGGGTCGAGCAGGCGCCCGCGGTGCCGCAGCACTCCGGCCTTCGGGTCCCCGGCGTGCCGCTGGACCATCGGTGTATCGGTGCCGTCCAGGCAGGCCACCGTGGCCCGGATGCGCGAGCCGGCGTTGCGGAGGTCCGCGTTCAGCGACTTCGTGAAGCCCAGCACGGCGTGCTTCGTACCGCTGTAGACGGCGAGGTCGGGGACCGCGCCGAAGGCCGCGAAGGACGCGATGTTGAGGACCGCCCCACCGCCGGGCTGATCGCGCATCACCTCGACCGCGGCGCGCGATCCGTGCACGGTGCCGAGCACGTTGGTCTCGACGCACCGTTTGACCTCCGCGTCGGGATGGGTCCACGCCGGGCCCAGGGCGAGCACGCCGGCGTTGTTCACCCACACCCGCAGCCTGCCGCGTTCGGTCGCCTCCCGCGCTATCCGACGATGCTGCTCGGCGTCGCGGACGTCGTGCTCAGCGGACCGGCAACCCGGTATCGATCCGGCGGTCTCGCGTGCGGCCGCGTGGTCGACGTCGGTCGCCACGACGGCGAACCCGGCCGCGCCCAGCCGCCGCGCGATCGCGCGGCCGAGACCGCTTCCTGCTCCGGTGACCACCGCGATCTCCGGCATCGGCAAGCCCTCCTCGGATCGTCCGCGTGGAACGCGGGTGTTCCCGGAACCGCGCGCCCGGCGGGTGCGGTCAGGGTGTCGTGGCCGCCTCGGTGCACTGGGCGGTGCCGCGGCAGCCGGTCATCGCCGTGAGAGCGCGGTGGAGCGCGTCGCGGCGCTCCGGCGGCAGGGCGTCGTAGACGTTGTTCAGCTGGTACGGGTCGGCGCGGTCGTCGTAGTACTCGCGCTCGCCGCCGAGGTACTCGACGTAGGTTCCCCCTGGAACCCGGATCGCGTTGTAGGTCGGCGGCACGCCGTCGGGCTTCTCCTGGTGGTCCGGGTCTTCCCGGGACGCCCGCGGCTCGTGGTGCTCGACGAGCGCGACGTCGCGGCCCGTGCCCGGCCCACCGCGCAGCAGCCCGGCGAAGCTCGCGCCGTCGATGCCGGGACGTGGTGGCGCCCCGGCGATCTCGGCGAAGGTCGGCCGGAAGTCGATGTTCTGCACCGAATCCGCGACCTCCTTCCCGGCCGGAACGCCAGGACCGGTGGCGACCAGCGGGACCCGCACGTCGTGGTCGAAGGCGGTCTGCTTGCCCTCGGCCAGCGCGTGCTCGCCCAGGTGGAACCCGTTGTCGGAGGTGAAGATGACGTGCGTGCGCTGCTCCTGCCCGGTGTCGTGGAGAGTGCGCTGGAACCCGGCGAGCATCTCGTCCACGGCCTGCAGCGACTGGGCTCGCTTGCGGAACTTCACGTCCGCGGCCGCGATCTTGTTCGCGGGCAGCGGCGGGAGTCGGCGCAGCCACTCCGGCTTGTCGGTGCGGTCGGCCTCGTCGAACGAGGGCACGCGCGGCGCGGTCAGCCCGGGGAACGCGTCGGCGTGCCGGGGCGCCGGGGTCGACGGGCCGTGCGGCGCGAACGGCGCCACCTCCAGGAAGAACGGCCTGCCCTGCGCGGCGTTGGTGCGGATGAAGTCGTTGCCGCGCTTGGCCAGCACGTCGGTCAGGTAGTCGCCGGGCCGATGCCCGTGCGGCTCCACGTGACCGTTGACGTTGAGCTTGTAGTCGTACTCCGGGTAGCCGTTGCCGGCCACGACCCACTCGTTCCAGCCCGGCGGCACGAACGGCCGCTCACCGCCGAGCTCCTCCCCGGGCTGGTAGCCGTTGAGGTACTTGCCCATGAACCCGGTCCGGTACCCGGCCTGCTGCAGCTGGGTGCCGATGGTGTCGCGCTCGTCGCGCTGGTGGAACACCTTGAAACCGCCGTCCGGCGGGTCGTTGGTGAACACGCCGGTGTTGTGCGGGTACTTCCCGGCCAGCAGCGAGGCCCGGGACGGGCAGCACAGCGAGTCGGTGACCGTGAAGTTCGAGAACGTCACGCCTTCCCGCTGCATCCGCTGCACCTGCGGCATGAACCGCAACACCCCCTGGTCCATGTCGTCGACCAGCACGAACACGATGTTCGGCGGGCGGTCGCCGGTCGGCGCAGGCGGGGGAGCGGCGGAGCACCCGGCCAGGACCAGGCCGATGACGATCACGCAGAGGGCCAGCCGCGAACGCGGCATCACGATCATCCTCCAGCCCGGTCGGCGTCGTGCGGGCACGCGCAAGCATGACCCGCGAACGCGGCCGCGTCCATGACCGCGTCGGAAACCCGCCTCGGGTCGGCCGCGCCGACTTCGGCGGTCCAGTGTGGATGACCGGTCAGCGAACGGCGATCAAGCAGGTGAGGGTCGTCAGCTCGCGACGCGTGACCGTGCCGAAGACGTCGCGGAGCGCTCGCTCGATCTCGTCGAGCTTCTCCGCCGGGAGGGCGTTGCTGCGCGTGATCAGCGACGGTCGGGTTCCGCCGTGCCAGGCGATCAGCGCCCGACCGCCGGACCGGGTCACGCGGTGCAGTTCGCTGAGGCCGGCGCGGAGGTCCGGCCAGATGGCCACGTTGTTGACCGCGACCACCCGGTCGAACTCCGCCTCCGCGAAGCCCGTGTCGGCAGCGGTTCCCAGCCGCAGGTCGATGCGTCCCGCGATGATCTCCGCGCGGTGCGGCCGGCTCGCGAGGTCGCGCATCTGCACCGAGGGGTCGACACCGCAGATCCGCCTCGCGCCCGTCCGCCGCAGCAGGCGGATCAACCCACCAGGTCCGTAGCCGACTTCCAGGACGGCGGCACCGGGTGGGACGTCGAGGAGGTCCAGCACGTCCTGCTGCCGGTTCAACCACAACATGACGTGCCCCGCGAGCCGACCGGGGACACCGCTCGGCAGCGCGAACGGTGAGCGGGTCGGCTCGTCCCGGCTCCACGGTGTCCTACCCATGTACCAAGCCTTCCGCGTCGACCCGGTTTCAAGCCCCCCGCGAGGAATCGGACCCAACACTACCCACGCGCGAGGCGGTCGGCCTGGTCAGTGGAACACCATCTCCGGGTGCGGGTGGCTGAGGAAGTCGTGGTGCGAGATCTCCCAGCCGTAGGCCCCGGCGTGGCTGAAGATCAGCACGTCACCGGCCCGCACCCGCGACACCGGCACGTCGCGGGCGAGCACGTCCTTCGGCGTGCACAGCTCGCCGACCACCGTGATCGGACCGTCGGCCTGCGGGCGCGGCGCCGTCGAGTCCCACTCGTCCACCGGCAGCACGGTGAACGGGTGGCTGTGCTGCCACGACGACGGCAGCCGGAACTGGTGCGTGCCGCCGCGCACCAGCGCGTACTGCACGCCGTGGTTGCGCTTGACGTCGAGGACCTCCACCGCGTAGCTGCCGCACTCGGCGACCAGGTAGCGCCCGCACTCGAAGTCGATCTCCCGCACGTGCGCGGGGAACTCGGCCAGCACCGCCGGCAGTCCCCGGGCGAAGCGCGGCCAGTCGAACTGCCGGTCCAGCCGCGCGTAGTCGACACCGATGCCACCGCCGACGTTGACCACCTCGCAGCGCAGCCCGAACTCCCGCTCCCACGCCGAGACCGTCCGCCCGTAGTGCGCCACCAGCTCCAGGTGGGCCTCGGCGGAGAGGTTGTTCGACAGCGAGTGCAGGTGGAACCCGGTCAGCCGCACCCCCGGCAGCGCGCGAGCGGCCTCGACGACTCCCGGCAGGTCGTCCTCGGCGATGCCGAACTGGGTGGGCTTGCCCGCCATCGCCAGCGTCGCGGCCGGGAACGGCCCGGCCAGGTTGACCCGCAGCAGCACCTCGGCGGTCACGCCCAGCCGGGTCGCCGCGGCCGACACCCGGTGCAGCTCCAGCGCGCTCTCCACGTGCAGCCGCAGCACCCCCTGCTTGAGGGCCTGCTCGATCTCCGCCGGCGTCTTCGCCGGACCGCCGAAGATCACCGGCACGTCCGCGCTCACGGCCCGCGCCTTGTCCAGCTCACCGCCGGAAGCCACCTCGAAGCCCGCGACCAGCGGCGCGAGCGCGCGCAGCAGCGGCTCGGCGCTGTTGGCCTTCATCGCGTAGAACATCCGGCACCGGTGCGGCAGCGTCGCGGTGATGGCGCGGACGTGATCGGTCAGCCGGTCCAGGTCGTAGGCGAACAGGCACACCGGATCGCCGCCGACGCGCTGCCGGACGAGGTCGTGCAGTCGCTCACTCATGGTTCTCCCGGTGCAGGTCGAGGTGGGCTCGCAGAGCGCGGGCGGCCAGGCCGCGCTCCTCGCCGAGCACGAACGTGCGCACCCCGGCCGCGCGCCACTCGCGGTGGTCCTCGGGGGTGCGGGGGATGGCGCAGAACGGCACGCCGCGCGCCTCGCACTCGGCGTGCACGCGGGCCAGCGCGTCCTGGACCAGCGGGTGCCGGGTCTGCCACGGCACCCCGTAGGACTGCGACAGGTCCGCCGCGCCCTCCAGCACCAGGTCGACGCCGCCACCGGCCAGGATCGACGGCAGGTCCTCGACGCCTTCGGCGTCCTCGATCATCGCGATCACCATCGTCTCGGCGTTGGCGCGCCGCACGTACTCGGTGAGCTCGATGCGCCCGAAACCCGGCACCCGGCCGCCGTTGAGGCTGCGCATGCCCTCCGGCGCGTAGCGGGCGGCGCGGATCGCCGCGTCCACGTCGGCCCGGCACCGCACGTGCGGCACCACCACGCCCAGCGCTCCCGCGTCCAGCGCCCGCAGGATCGCGCCCGGGTCGGCTTCGGGAACGCGCACGAACGGCACGAGGTCCACGGCCTCCGCGGCCCGGATCAGGTTCTCCAGCTGCTGCGGATCGACCAGCGCGTGCTCGCTGTCGAGGATGACGAAGTCGTAGCCCGCGCAGCCGATCATCTCCACCAGCGCGGGCGACGGGATCGAGCAGAACAGCCCGTGGCTCTCCCCGGTCCCGGCCAGCCGCTGCTTGACGGTGTTGGTCCTCAGCACTTCTCGACCTCCGCGAGCGGGTTGGGCACGGCGTGCAGCCGCAGCTCGGTGTCCGGGTGCAGCCTGCGGCTGGTCAGCTTCTCCACCTCGATCGCCGGGGTGAACAGGTCGAACAGCGCGAAGCGCTCGGCCAGGTCGGGGAATCGCTCCTGGTGGGCGCGGATCTCCTCGGCCACCACCCGCCAGAAGTCCCGCTCTGCCAGCTCTCCCCGGTCGTCCAGGAAGATCGCGAGCTCACCGAGGTTGATGAAGAAGAACGCGTCCAGCAGGAAGTCGGTGACCAGGCTCAGCTCGTCGGTCTCGACGAAGGAGTTGCGGTTCTGGTGGTGCGCCGGGGGAGCGGCCAGCTCCGGCGCCTCGCCCGCGAGGTGCTGCGGCGAGAACCGCACGCCGTCGTGGAAGTCCTTGAGCACCACCCGTTCCGGGACCCCGTCGACGTGCACCAGCGCCATGTTCTGGGCGTGCGACTCCAGCGCGATGCCGTGCGCGCACAGCAGGTGCACCAGCGGGATCGCGGCGACGCGCACGAGCCCGCGCACCCAGTTCTCGGCGCCCTGCTCGCGGAGCCACTCGGCGATCAGCGGCGTCCCGTCCCGCAGGCAGGAGGTCAGACCGGTGAACGGCATCGCCCGCTCGCCGGGTTCGAGGTGCGGGTGCAGGCTCTCCCGCCAGATGCAGGCCAGCGCGCCGTAGGTGTCGGGCCGCAGCAGTCCCGACTCCGGCGTGACCGCCACGCCCAGCTCCTCGCCGAGCAGGATCGGCCGCAGCTCCCCGGACAGGTAGGCGTCGCCCGCGACGACCTCGCGCAGCCAGTCGGTGACGCGGGGCGCGTTGCGCACGGTGTGCGCGGCCAGGCCGCGGGAGGTGGAGGTGTTCACCATCGACAGCGACAGCTTCAGGTACGGCCGCTCGGGCACGTCTCGGCAGGTCAGGGTGCGGATGGACTGCTGGGGGAGGAACTCGTGCGGGTCGGGCCCCAGCGGGATCAGCTCGCCGCGCGCGAGCTGCTCGGAGAAGGCCCGGGCGAGGCGTTCCCGCCACTGCCACGGGTGCACCGGCACCAGCACGTACTCGTCGGGCTCGCCGACGTCCTCGATGAGCCGGTGGAAGCGGGTCGCCTCGCCGCCGAGCTGATCGGCCAGGTACTGCCGGTCCAGCGAACCCGAGGCGCTGACCTCGGTGATGTCGCGGTGCGCGGCCAGCCACAGCGGCCGCAGCGGGTTGGCGAACTCAGGGCCGAAGGCGAGGTCGTCGGCGACGTCGAAGCCCACCCGCGACTTGTACGTGGGGTGGTAGCGATGCCCGTCGGTGATCGCCGTCTCCAGCGCGTCGTGGTCCGCAGTGGACGGTGGATCTTCCCGGAGGTGTTCCGACAGGGCGTCTTTGAACAGCGTCTCCTCCAGCTCGCGCGCGAACGCGACGATGTGGTCCGGGTCCGCGTCGAGGGAGCCCCGGACCTCGGTGAGGAACCGGGTGACCGAGTCCGCCTCGACGCCTTCGCGCAGCACCGGCGAGGTCAGCCCGACCCGGTCGAACCCGAACCGCCGCACCGCCCGGAAGGAGTAGCGCACCGGCTTCCCGTCGCGGTCCTCCCCGGTCACGACGTGCTCGTCGCCGTCCCGCTCGGTGGCTGCGTTCTCGGTGGCTGCGTTCTCGGTGGTCAGGGCGCCTTCGTAGAGCAGGGATTCGAGCAGCTGGCGGAACACGCGGCGCCGCACCTCGGGGAACCGGGGATCGGTCAGCGCGGCCCGCACGAGCTCGGCGGTCATCGGGTCACCTCTCGGATCGGGTTGGGGATGTCGACGTAGAGCGGGCTCTCGCCGCGCTCGGCGAAGCGGCTGAGCAGGTTCGCCTTGGCGGGCAGCGTCGGCGCCTCGCGCAGCTCGGCCGCGTAGCGCCCGGGCAGGCCGCCCAGGAACTCGCGCACCACCGACCACAGCCGCCGCTCACCGGCCGGGGTGCACCGGCCGAGGACCGCGACCAGGTGGCCGAGGTGGTTGGTGACCAGGTGGTAGCGCAACCGCAGCCACGCCTCGGCGTCGTCGTAGAGCACCGGGCTGCCCGGCGGCAGGACGCCGTCGGCGACGCGCTCCCGGTCGGCGCTGGTGCCCTCCATGTCGCGCACGCAGAACCGGCTCGGCCAGCCGTTGTCCGTGTGCAGCAGGCTGTTCTGCACGTGCGCCTCGAACCCGACGCCGTCCTCGGTGAAGATCGCCAGCAGCGGGCCCAGCGAGATCCGCAGGTAGCGCTCCAGCCACTCGGACGCGTGCTCGGCGGTGAGCGGACCGGCCTGCTCGACGAGGTCGATCAGCGCCGGGCGCCGGCCGGGTCGTTCCTCCAGCAGCGCGGCGAGCACGCGCGGGGCGAGGTCGGTGCCCGCGAACGGGTTCCGGCGGAACAGCACGCCGAAGTCCGACGCGAGGTCGCCGACCGACACCGGGTCGAGGGTGCGGTAACCGGACTCGGCGAGCACCTCGAAACCATCGTGATTCCAGTTCTTCTCGAGCGCGGAGACCAGTCGTCCGGCATCGGCGGCGCGGCGCAGGTGCTCGAAGGGGTTGTTGCGCACGAAGTTGGTGATGCGCACGTGCAGCGGCAGCTTCCACGACGTCGGGAAGTCCGGGTCGCACACCGTCCGCACCGACGACGTCGCGTACACCTCGGGGCCCACCGCGCCCAGCGGGCTCAGCAGCCCGGCTGCGATCAGCTCCTGAACCCGGGGGTGTTCCCGCAGGTAGCGGTCCTGCCACGGGTGCACCGGCAGCACCGCTTCCGGCTCGCCGGGCAGCCACGGGCCGTCGCACACCCGGTCCTCCAGCAGCAGCCCCGGATCCACCGCCCAGTTGTGCAGCCGGAACGACGCCCCGAGCTCCGGCGCGTAGCGCTCCAGGTCCTCGTCGCTGATGCCCTCCGCGCTCTTCGGAGTCGGGTGGAACGGATGCCCCAGCAGCAAGGACTGCTCAGCCCGCCGAGTGACCTCCTGGGGCGTGGCCGGTTCCGGAAGAGGCCCCCGGTCCAGGTACCGAGCCGACCGGGCCACGCTGTTCCCGACCTGCCTCCGGAACCGCTCCACGACCCCCTCGTCCACCTCGCCGCACCGCGAGGCCAACTCCGCGGCCACCACGGCCACGAACTCCTCGTGCCCCAGCACCACCCCGTCCAGGCTCACCTCGTCCTCGAACACGTGATGCCCCGCATCAGACCAACGCCGAACTCCCACCTCCAAAGAACCCGAAGTTTTCATGAAAACCTCCCCCGGTTCCGTCTCCAGGGGAGACGAAGTTTTCATGAAAACTTCCCCGACCTCTGCCCTCCCATGAGACTCGGTCTCCGCAGGTACTACCCCTGGTCCGGGTTCTGGTGTGGGTACAGTTCTCATGAAAACTTTCCCCAGTTCTGTGTCTTGGGGTGGGGAAGTTTTCATGAGAACCTCCCTCCATTCGGATCGGAGGGGGATGTGGAGGGACGTGGGGGTGTGCTCGCCTCCCAGCTCTCTGTCGAGCGCGTTGAGCAGCCGTTGGCGGGTTGCTGCGCGTGCTGCTTCCTCGTTCACCGCATTACCTTCTCGTGAGTTTCGACCGGATCGTGGGAGGTTTCCGCGGAAACCTCCGGTTTGGCGCGGCCCGCGACGGCCAGCAGGGCGGCCGCGCCGAGCATCGCGCCGATGAGGGGGAACACCGCCGCCGACGGCAGCAGGACCGCCAGGGACGCGCCCGCGAGGGGGCCGAAGACCTGGCCGAGGTCGAGCACTCCGGTGCTGAACCCGAACGCAGTGCCCGAGCCCCGCTCCGGGGCGTGCCGGGAGCTGACGTGCAGCACCGACTGCAGCAGCGCCGCGAAGCAGAAGCCCTGCGCCACCCGCAGCGGCAGCAGCAGCTCCACCGGCACGACGCCCTGCAGCGCCACCGCGACGGCGCAGCACGCGGCGGCCACCGCGAACCCGAGCTGCGCGGACCCCCGGTCGTTTCGGCGCCCCCACCAGGGGCTCCCGACGCACGACGCGGTCCACGTCACGGCCTGCAGCACCCCGACCCACGTGGTGGCGGCGGCGACCGAGCCGGAGATCCGCTCGACCTGCGGCGCGAACACCACCACCAGCGCGTAGATCGCGGCCTGCGCGGCGAACCCGGCCAGCAGCATCAGCCGGGTCTCCCGGCGACGCAGCAGCAGCGCCGCGATCGCGCGCGGCGAATGCCGTTCCCGCGCCTGCGCGGGTGCCTCGGCCAGCGACACCGCGGCCAGCACGCTGGAGACCGCGAGCATCCCGGCGACCGCCGCGAACAGCGGCCCGAACCCGAGCCGGGTGGCCAGCAGACCGCCCACCAGCGGGCCCAGCAGCGATCCCGCCGCGGTGGCGGCGAAGAGCATCCCGAGCGCCCGGCCCCGCCGGTCGGTGGAGGCGGCGGCGCTCGCGTACGAGGCGGTCGCGCTGACCACCCCGCCGCACGCGCCCTGCAACAACCGGCAGGCCAGGAACTCCTCCGGCGTGTCGGCCACCGCCATGAGCGCGATCGCCAGACCGAGCCCGGCGTGCGCGCGCACCACCATCGCCTTGTGCCCGAACCGGTCGCCGACCCAGCCCCACAGCGGTCCGCTGACCAGCTGCACCACCGCCGGGGCCGCCACCGACACCGCCGTCCACCAGGGGATCTCGCCTCGCGGCGTGCCGATCCCGGCCAGGTAGAACGGCAGCAGCGGCACGACGATCGTCAGCCCCGCCGTCGCGGCGAACTGGCCCAGGCACAGCACCGGATAGGTCCGGCCCCGCATCACATCACCGCCAGCGGGTTCGGCACCGACCCGGTCCCGGCGGGCATGCTGACCCCGCTGGAGGCGCCCTGCCGCAGCAGCGGCTCCAGCACCCGGCGGCTCGGCCACGTCTCGGCCCGCAGCAACCGGTCGCGCAGCACCTCGCGCACCGGCTCCGGCTGGCCGGGCAGGTGCTCGATCACGGCCTCCCGCAACCGGTCCCACAGGACCCGCTCGTCCAGGTCGAAGTGGCGGCGCAGCGCGTCGGCGATGCCGTGCAGGTTCACCTGGAACCCCAGCGTCTGCAGGTAACCCACCAGCGACTCCGCCGAGTCGAGCCGAAGTGACTGCGGCGCACCGGGTTTGATGACGTACTCCGGATCGGGGGTGTCCGCGAGCCGCATCCACTCGTCGAACAGCCGCAGCGTGTCGTGGTCGCGCAGCACGAACCGCTCCACCTGACCGGCGCGCAGCTGCACCACGACGTTCTGGCCGTGCAGCTCCGGCAGCACGCCCCGGCTCAGGAAGCCGAACGCGACCTCGCAGAACGAGCGCGCCAGGTCGCCGAAGAACCCGACCGGGTCGAACCGGTCGGAGATCGCCGGTGCCAGCACGTCCCACTCGTGCGCGGCCAGCGCCGCCATCGGCAGCACGAGCCCGTCGAGCCCGGGGTAGATCCGGACCTGCGCGGCGAGCTGACCGGGCCGGTCGCCGAAGGGATCGTCCGGGTCGTGCCACCCGGCCCACACCTGCTCCTCGCACAGCGCGACCCGTTTGCCCAGCACCGGATCCCGGTCCAGGACCTCGGCCATGCAGCGCTGCGCCCGCTCGGCGTTGGCGAGGTAGCGCGGCGGCAGCAGCCGCGTCGCTCCCAGCGTGGCCACCCCGATCGGGAGCTTGACGTGCCGGTCGCTCTCCGGCGAGGTGGTCAGCGTCCGCAGCGACGAGGTCGGGTGGAACCCGCCGATCCCGCGCGCCAGCGGCACCACCGACCCGTCGGCGATTTCGCCGGCGAAGCACTCGCCCAGCACGTGCTCGTACTGCCACGGGTGCACCGGGATCGCCTGGTGCTCGTCCCCGACCGCGCCGAGGGAGCGCAGTTCGGCGGGGGAGAGGACCAGCTCGGCGAGGTGCTGCGACAGCGGGTCGCTGCCGCGGGCGAGCCGGTCGCGGCGCACCGCGACCCAGTCCAGCCCCAGCGGCTCGGCCCGCATCGGCCCGTACCGCGCGACCTCCTCCGCGGACCAGCCCGCCGCCGCCCGCGCCGTGGGGTGGAACGGGCGGTTGCGGGTCGCGGCGAGCCGCTCACCGGCC
Source organism: Saccharopolyspora ipomoeae (assembly GCF_029952525.1). GTDB lineage: Bacteria > Actinomycetota > Actinomycetes > Mycobacteriales > Pseudonocardiaceae > Saccharopolyspora > Saccharopolyspora ipomoeae. The sequence goes on along the minus strand of NZ_JASAOF010000018.1, from coordinate 10,484 downwards.
AGCGCACCGCTGCCCGGGGTCAGGTCGAGCGCCGACCGCTGCTCGCGCAGCACCTCGGTGTGCTCGACCGCCGCCCGCAGGTCCGCGCCGACCGCGGCCGAGTCCTCCCGCACCAGGGCGAGGAGCTCGGCCGGGGTCAGCGGTCGAGCGCCGTCGAGCAGGACCGGACCGGTGTCGTAGCGGTACCGCTGCAGCGCGCCGCCGGGCCGGACGGGCACGGTCACCGCGCCGCCGGGAGTGCGGAGGGTGGCCCGGCCCGCCTCTTCGGTGAGCTCGACCAGCTCCTCCTGCAGCAGCACGTCGACGAGGTCCCGCATGACCAGCTCGGCCGATCCCGCCCCCATCAGTACAGGTCCAGCCAGGTGCCGACGCCCCGCTCGCGGGCGCGCTCGTAGACCGCGCCGGCGCAGGCGATGTCCTCCACGGCCATGCCCATCGGGTTGAGCACGATGATCTCGTCGTCCTCGGTGCGGCCGGGCCGGGTCCCCGCGAGGATCTCGCCGAGCTCGGCGTGCAGCTGCTCGCGGAAGAAGGAACCCTCCAGCACCAGCTGGTTGATGATCTTCTTCTCGCGGTTGCTCTGCTCCCAGTCGTCGACGACGACCTTGTCGGCCTTGAGGAAGACCTCCTTGTGCACGTCCATGATGGACACGTTGCACAGCAGCGCGCCGCGCTTGAGCCAGTCGAAGGCGATGTAGGGCTCGCTGGTGACGGTGCACGGCACCACCAGGTCACCGGCCCGCACGGCGTCCTCGGCGGTCTCGGCGACGCGCGCCTCGACCGACGGGTGCTCGCGGCCGATGCGCTCGGCCAGGGCCCGCGCGGCCTCCGGCCGCTGGTCGTGCAGGTGGACCCGCTCGATCGAGCCGAACTGCTGGAGCAGCGCGGTGATCTGGGTGCTGCCGATGACTCCGCAGCCCACCAGCGCGACGTCGGTGAAGCCCTCGCGCGCCAGGTGGCGGGCGGCCAGGCAGGTCACGCCCGCGGTCCGCCAGGCGCTGATCAGGCTGCCTTCGAGCACGGCCACCGGGTAGTTGCTGGCCGGGTCGTTGAGCACGATGACGGCGCTGGCGCGCTCCCGGCCGCGCTCGGCCGGGTTGTCGTGCTTGCTGCCGATCCACTTGATGCCGGACAGCCCGGGGTCGCCGACGTGCGCGGGCATCGCGATGATCCGGTCGGCGATGTGGCCCTGCTTGCCCGCCACCCGCAGGTACGGCTTGAGCGGCTGCACGGTCTTGCCCTCGGAATGGGCGATCAGCCCGGCGTTGAGCGCCTCCACGTAGAGCTCGGCTTCGTCCCCGCCGACGGCGGCGATGTCGCTGCGGCTCAGGTAGAGCATCTGCGGCGATTCCTCAGAGGACACTTGTTCTCCTTCGTGTGATGGATTTCTCGTCAGTTCTCGCAGCGCTGCCGGGCTGCGTCGAACCAGTCGTCGTCGTAGACCAGGTCGAGGTAGCGGTCCCCGCGATCGGGGAAGACGGCCACCACCCGGCAGGGGCGGGGCAGTCGCGGCAGGGTGCGCTGCATCGCCGCGACGACGGCTCCGGTGGAGCCGCCGGCGAAGATGCCTTCGGTGGCCAGCAGTTCCCGGCAGCCCACCGCGGCCTCGAAGTCGTTGACGTGCACCACGTCGTCGATCTCGGCGGGGCTGAACAGCTCGGGCACGCGGCTGGCACCGATGCCCGGCACGTCGCGCTGCCCCGGCGGTCCGCCGAAGATCACCGATCCGACGGCGTCGACGGCGATCACCCGCAGGTCCGGGAAGTTCTCGCGCAGGCGGCGGGAGCAGCCCAGCAGGCTGCCGGTGGTGCTGACCGCGCCGAACAGGTACGACGGCGGCTCGGCGAGCTGACGGGTCAGCTCGTCACCGGTGCCGTGGTAGTGGGCCTGCCAGTTGCGGTCGTTGGCGTACTGGTTGATCCAGATCGCCCCGGGCGAGTTCGCCACGATCTCGCGGACCCGGCGGATGCGGGTGTGCAGGTAGCCACCGGTCTCGTCCGGCTGGTCGACCACCTCCACCTCGGCGCCCAGGTGGCGCAGGATGGCGACGTTGGCGGGCACGGCCTTGGGGTCGAGCACGCAGGTGAAGCGCAGTCCGTGGATGCGCGCGGCGATCGCCAGCGCGATCCCGAAGTTCCCGGAGCTGCTCTCGACCAGGTGGCTGCCGCGCTGAATGGACCCGTTGCGCAATCCGGATTCGACGATGTGGCGCGCTGACCGGTCCTTCATGCTCCCGCCGGGGTTCATCAGCTCGAGTTTGGCGATCACCTCGACATCGGATTGGGGGAAAAGCCGGTTCAGCACGACCGCAGGAGTGTTTCCCACGCATTCGAGAACCGACTCGACAGCGGATTCGGTCTGGGTGTCGACGGCCACGTTTCTCCTCAGATCGACAACCGAAAGGGCGGAGCTACGAGCGAAAACGCTAACAAAGGCAAGCCTAACTTAACAGGATTGATCTACGAGAGCCAGCACACATCGGAGTGGTCTAAGCGGGTGCTCACCTTCCGCCGTGAATGGTCTGACCGAATTGCGGAAGCGGGGTTGATCTGCGGTTCCTCGGGATAGTCGAGAGGAATTGGAACAATCGTTTCCGCATTCGGGCGGTCGCTCGGATTTCAAGGCTCCGAATGAGCGACGCGGTGATCACTCCGGGTGCCGGTGTCCCGGCGCGGTGTTCGCGGAGGCAGGATCGCCGACAGGACCGAGCGGATCTGGAGTGGTGGATGTCGGAGAAGGTGTCCGTTGACCTGGCCTACGGCAGGACGGGACTGACCGTGGAGCTGCCCGGCGAGCGCACGACCGTGGTGGCGCCCGCGCACCCGCCGGCCGCGCCCGACGTCGAGGTGGCGCTGCGCGGGGCGCTGCGCGAGCCGGTCGCCGGGCCGCCGCTGCGCGAGCGGGTGCGGCCGGGGCAGCGGATCGCCGTGTCGCTGTGCGACGCGACGCGACCGCAACCCCGCGAAGCGATGGTGCGCGCGCTGCTGACCGAGCTGGAGGGCATCGCGACGCCGGAGGACTTCACGCTGCTGGTGGCCACCGGAACCCATCGCGGCAACACGGACGCGGAGTTGCGCGCGATGCTCGGCGACGAGCTCGTCGACACGATGCGCATCATCAACCACGACTGCCGCGATCCCGAGATGCTGCGCCCGATGGGCACTTTCGGCGACGGCGTGGCGGTGTCGCTGAACCGGCACTGGGTGGACGCCGACGTGCGGATCACGACCGGCTTCGTCGAACCGCACTTCTTCGCCGGGTTCAGCGGCGGCCCCAAGCTCGTCGCCCCGGGCCTGGCGGGGCTGGACACGGTGCTCACGCTGCACGACGCCGCGCGCATCGCGAGCCCGCGCGCGACGTGGGCGGTGTGCGAGGGCAACCCGGTGCACGACGACGTCCGCGCGATCGCCGACGGCACCGGCGTGGACTTCGCCTTCGACGTGGTGCTCAACCGCGAGCAGCAGGTCGTGGAGGCGTTCGGCGGCGACCTGCTGCCGATGCATGCGGCCGCGCGGGAGGTCGTGCGCGAGCTGTCGATGCAGCCGGTCCCGCAGCGCTACGACGTCGTGGTGACCACGAACTCGGGGTTCCCGCTGGACCAGAACGTCTACCAGGCGGTGAAGGGCATGACGGCCGCGGCGACCGTGGTGAAGCCGGGCGGACTGATCATCTGCGCGGCCGAGTGCAGCGACGGCTTCCCCGACCACGGCTCGTTCCGCGAGGTCCTGGCGTCCGAACCGACCCCGGAAGCCCTGCTGCGCGCCATCTCCGGCAGGACCGAGACGGTCCCCGACCAGTGGCAGGTCCAGATCCTCGCGCGAGTCCTGGCCACGGCCCGCGTCGGCGTCCACACCACCCACGTCACCGACGCCGACCTCCGCACCGCCCACCTCTACCGCGTCGACGACATCGCCACCGCCGTCGCCGAGGAGCTCGCGGCCCGGGGTCCGCAAGCCCGCGTCTGCGTCCTGCCCGAAGGTCCGCAGACGATCCCGTACGTCACCTGAGCTCAGCCTCGATGACGCAGGCCGCGGTTCCGGTCGGCACCTGCCGGACGACGCGCAGCCCGGCCGCGGCGAGCAACTCGGCGTACTCGGCGGCGGTGCGCTCGCGGCCGTGGGTCAGCGCGGCCATGATCAGATCGAGTCGCTTGCCGAGGTGGGGTTCGTCGTCGTCGGGCAGCACCTTCTCGACGACGAGCAGGCGGCTGCCCCGGGTCATGGCGCGGGCGCAGGAGCCCAGCACGCGCGAGCAGGTCTCGTCGTCCCAGTCGTGCAGGATGCGCGAGAGCAGGTAGGCATCGGCCCCGGCGGGCAGCGAGTCGAGGAAGTCGCCCTCGATGATCTCGCACCGGTCGGAAACCCCGGCCGCGGCGACGTTCCGGCGCGCCTGCTCGATCACCCCGGGCAGGTCGACGAGCACGCCGCGCACGTGCGGGAACCGGCGGAGCACCTCGAGCAGCACGGTGCCGATGCCGCCGCCCACGTCGACGAACCGGCCGACCTCGGAGAAGTCGTAGGCGCGCGCCACGGCAGCGGGCTCGTCCCCGCTGGTGGCGATCATCATCCGGTTGAACCGGGCCGCCTCGGCGGGGCGTTCCGACATCAGATCGAAGAACGGCTTCCCGCAAGCGATCTCCGGTCCGGTCCGCCCCTCGCCGACCCGTTCCGGCAGCACGCGCAGCGCGTTCCAGAACAGCTCGCCCTGCATGGTCAGCACCATGTCCCTCGTACCGGACGGATGACCCTCTCGGAGGGTCTGCCCGGGCTCCGTGATCGAGAAGCGCTGGTGCGCGCCGGTTTCCGGGCCCGGTTCGGTGCGCAGCAACCCGGTGGTCGCCACGGCGCGCAGCACCTGGTGCAGCGGAACCGGTTCGACGCCGAGGCGGTCCGCGAGGCTCGCGCACGACATCGGCCCGTCGGCGAGCAAGTCGGGCACGCCGAGGTCGGTGACCACGAACAGGGCGCGGGCGAGGAAGGTGGCGTGCATCGTGTCGAGCACGATCTGCGGCGTGCGCACGGCGTCTCCTGTCGGTGATCAGGCGCCGAGCGCTTCGCGCACGGCGGCGAACTTGGCATCGGTCTCGCGGACCTCCACGTCGGGATCGGACTCGGCCACGATCCCGCACCCGGCGAACAACCGCGCCCGCGAGCCGGAGAGCTGTGCGCACCGCAGCGCGAGCCCCAGCTCGCCGTCGCCGTTCGCGTCCAGCCAGCCCACCGGCGCCGCATAACGGCCCCGGTCGAGGTCTTCCAGCTCGGCGATCAGGTCGGCCGCCGCGCGTCGCGGGGTTCCCCCGACGGCGGCGGTCGGGTGCACGGCGGCGGCCAGGCCGAGCAGGTCGACACCGGTGGTGAGCGTGGCGCTCACATCGGTGGCGAGGTGCGCGATGTTGCGCAGCCGCAGCACGCTCGGCCCGGAGGCGCGCACGTCGGCGCAGTGCGGTGCGATGGCCGTCAGCAGCGACTCCACCGCGAAGTCGTGCTCGTCCCGGTAGGGCTGCGACGCCAGCAGCTGTTCACCGTCCCCCGACCAGCTCGAACCGGCCAGCACCTGCGACGTCACCTGATCTCCCCGGCGCCGCAGCAACATCTCCGGCGTCGCACCGATCAGGCCGTCGACGGCGAAGGTCCAGCACTGCGGGTGTCGGCGGGCCAACTCCCGCAGCAGGAAGCGCGGGTCGAGCGGCTGGTCGGTCTCGGCGAGCAGGTCCCGGGCCAGCACGACCTTGTCCAGTTCGCCCCTGCGCAGCCGCCGCACGGCCTCGGCGACCGCCCCGCGCCACCGGTCGCGGGGCAGCGCGCCGTCGCTCCAGCGCACCCGGCCGGGTCGTGCGATCGGGGTGTGCCGCGAGGGAGTCCCGGGACCGATGGTGGTGACCCAGTTGCGGTTCTCCCAGCGGGTGACCAGGACCTGCGGCACGATCAGCACCGAACGCCCGCGGTCGTCGAAGGAGAAGCTGGTGAACGCGACGGCGCTCGCCGCATCACCACCGAGCAGCGAGACGAAGCCGGACCACGCCCGCGCGGCCTGCTCGTACTGGCCGGGACCGGTGATCTCGAACCGGGCCGCCTCGCCCCAGCCGATCATCCCCCGGCCGTCGTGCATCCACGACACCGTGGCGTCGCCGCTCGGCGGGAGCGCCCAGAGGTCGGCGTCGTCCTCGACCTCGCGGACGTGGACCGATCTGCGTTGCGGGAGTGCGGTCGTCATGCGGGCCCCTGTCCTCAGATCATGTCGGTGATGTTCGGTTCGACTCCCAGCAGCGCGCGCCCGAAGATCTCCGAGCAGGAAGCCGGGTTGGCCACGGCGTGCCGGGACGCGGCGTGGATGTCGCGCACGTAGGCCTGCAGCGGGTTGGACTCGGCGAACGCCGATGCGCCGTGGGCGGTGACGAGGTCGTCGACGGCCTGCCGGCACAGCTGCGCGGCGTGGCCCGTGTGCAGGCGGACCCGGGCTCGCGCGAGCTGGTCCGGGAAGGTTCCGGCATCGGCGTGGCCGTCGACCACGGCAGCCGAGTTCTCCGCGATCAGCCGGGCGACGTCGATCTTCGTCGTCGCCTCGGCGACGGCCAGCTGGAACGCCGTGGAATCGCGCTGCCGCTCGTAGTGGCTGAAGGCGATGCCCTTGGTGTCGGCGCCCGCGACGACGTGGTCGAGCACGGCGGTGGCCATCCCGAGGTACGGGGCGATCATGTAGGAAGCCAGCGCGGGCATGACCGCGGCGCGGTAGCGGGGCTCCGGGAGCCCGGCGGGGAAGCGGCCGTGCACGGCCGAGCTCAGCGGGAGCACCCGGTGGTCCGGCACGAACAGGTCCGTTCCCGCGAGCAGGTTGCTCCCGGTCGCCCGCATTCCGACCGTGTACCAGGTGTCCTCGACCGTCAGCTCGGTCATCGGGACCAGCGCCAAGGACCCTCCGCCGTCACCGCCGGGAAAACCGAGCATCGCCCACTGCGCGTGCAGGCAGCCGGAAGCCGGCGCCCAGCGCCCGCTCAGCACCCACCCGCCGTCGACCTGCCGCGCCGTGGATCGCGGGGCCAGCACGGTGCACACGCTGGCGTCCGGACCGTCGGCGTAGACCTCCTCCTGCGCGCGTGCGGGGAACAGACCGCTGATGAACGCGCCGGAACCGAGGATCATCACCACCCACCCGGCGGAGGGGTCGGCCTTGGCGATCTCGCACGTCGCGTCGATGGCGGTGCGCAGTCGGCACTCGCCGCCGCCGAAGCGCGCGGGGACGAGCGCGCGCAGCAGACCGGTGTCGGTGAGGCAGGCGACCGTCTCATCGCTGAGGCGGCGCTGGTGGTCGTTGGTCTCGCGGTTGCGTTCGAGCACCGGGCGGGCCGCGGCGGCGAGGCGCGGGAGGTCCGGGTTCGTGGTCACGTGGTCTCCTCGAAGCTCAGGGCGAGGCGGCCGCGACGCGAACCGGTTCGCTCGTCGCGTCGGCGATCGCGTTCGAGACGGCCGCCCGCAGTCGTTCGTGCAGTTCGCGGCGGTGCGACCGGTCGACGCGCACCTCGACCACGCGGATCCCCGCTGCACCGACCAGCTCCGCTGCCAGGTCGGTGGGATCGTCGGCGAGGACGTGCTCGATCCCGCACGCTGCGCACAAACCGGCGATGTCCACCCGTTGCGGCGTGCCGAAGATGCGCTCGAAAGCCGGGGCGTAGGCGGCGGCACCCTGTTCCAGCACCGTGAAGATGCTACCGCCGTCGTCGTTGGCGACGACGATCGTCAGCTGCGGTACCGGCTCGTCCGGGCCGATGAGCAATCCGTTCGAGTCGTGCAGGAAGGTCAGGTCGCCGAGCAGGGCGTAGCTCGGCCCGTCGTGCGTCAGAGCGGCTCCGACGGCGCTGGAGACGACGCCGTCGATCCCGGCCACGCCCCGGTTGGCCAGCACCGCCACGTCCGGCCGGGGGTCCGCGGCCAGAGCGATGTCCCGGATGGCGTTGGACGGTCCGGCGAACACCTGGGACCCCGGTGGCACGCCTGCGAGCAGCGCACGAGCCACCTGCGGTCCGGTCGTCCGGGGCGACTCGACCCGGTCGATCGCGGCGCACGCGGACCTGTCCGCGAACCGCCACCGATCGCCGAACTCGGGTGGCGGTTCCCAGCCCGAGGGGAGGCCGCCCACCGCGCGGACCGTCCCGGGAACGTCCGTCCACACCGGACGGAACCGATCTCCGGAGGAGTGCGGTACCGCGAAGACCGCGACCCGGTCGTCCGCCAGCAGCCGCTGGACGGACCGGTGCATCGTCGGTCTGCCGAGCACCACAACCTGCTCGGGGAGCAGCTGGTCGGCACGGCCGGACAACGCCTCCGCCAGCAGCAGCGGTCCCGATCGCAGCGACCGGTGCCACAGCGGTGAGCCCGGCTCGGCGAGCACCGGCAGTTCGGGCGGGACCGGACCTGCCCCGCCCTGACCCGCGATGACCAGGGTGGGAGCCCCCGGCGACAGCGGCAGGGCGCCCGCGAAGCTGCCGCCGGGCACGACGGCGCTCCAGGCGAGCCCGGCGGCGCGGCCGGTGTCTCCACCGGCGGGTTCGTCGAGATGATCCGGTACCAGCGGTTCGCGCAGCGGGACGTTGAGCTGGACCGGTCCGGGGTCGTGCGACAGCGAACCGAGCGCGCAGGACACGACGCGGTCCACAGTGGTCCTCCAGTGCCGGGAGCCGGACGAACCGGCGGTGGGCATCTCGGCGAAGCACCGGAGCGCGCTGCCGAACAATCCGTGCTGGTCGATGGTTTGGCCCGCGCCGGTGCCTCGCAGCTCGACCGGGCGATCCGCGGTGATCGCGACCAGCGGGAGACCGGCGTGGTCGGCCTCCAGCACGGCGGGGTGCAGGTTGGCGGCAGCCGTTCCGGACGTGCACACCACGGGGACCGGACCGCCCGCGCGCATCGCGAGGCCGGTGGCGAGGAATCCCGCGCTGCGCTCGTCGATTCGCACGTGCAGCCGCAGGCGCCGCTCGGAATCCGCTCTGTGGAGCGCGAAGGCGAGCGGCGCGTTGCGCGATCCCGGGCACAGCACCGCCTCGCGCGCACCGCATCGGATCAATTCGTCCACGATCGCGTTGGCCTGGTCCGTAGACGGGTTCATGGGTGCTGAACATACGGCCGGATCCCGTTTCCCGATGTGAATGCGCGGTTACGGAGTGCACACATCGGATGTTGTTACGTGAAGAGAAGTAGTTTCCAGCCGCGGAACGCCGCATTCACCACCGCGCATCGGTTGCGCTGGTTGACTGCGCCCTGTGCGTCGGAAAAGCCCCGCATCCGTTGGGTATTCGTTTCAGGATTCCCGATCGGTCTCACGTTCTGCGTGGTGGCACGGCGTTCGGTCGGCGATTTCGGTCGACCGATAGGAATTTCCGTCCAGGGAAGGGATATAGGATCCTTGAGCACTAACGATGTCGCGAACACCGGTCGACGCTCCCTCCGCGCGGCTGTCGTGCTGGCAGCGAGCGGAGCCGCGCTGGGACTGCTGGGTGCCGGCACCGCCTCGGCCCACGAGTCCGCGCCCGAACCCACCGAAGGGGGACCGCTGGGCGCTGTTCAGCAGACCGTCGGAGTCGTCGTGCACCACCTCGATGAGTACCACCTCTCGGATCCCACCTGGGAGGTCAAGAGCCTGCTCACCAGCCCGCAGGAGAACCTCCGGATCCACCTCGCGATGGTGAACGAGGCGATCGACCCGGTCATCGGCCTGCTGCCGTGAACACGGGTGCGGTGGCCCGGTCCTGCCGGGCCACCGCACCGCTCCCGCTTCCCCAGGACGGAGGTTGAGATCCCATGACCACCAGCGAGAACACCGATCTCGTGCTGTCGGCCGAGGCGCAGGACCTGCTGTTCCGCGAGGCGCGCACGGCGAACTCCTTCAGCGATGAGCCGGTGACCGACGGGCAGCTGCGCGCCATCTACGACCTGATGCGCTGGGCTCCGACGTCGGCGAACGCGCAGCCGCTGCGGATCACGGCGGTGCGGACTCCGGAGGCGAAGGCGCGGTTGCTGCCGCTGATGGCCGAGGGGAACCGCGCGAAGACCGCATCCGCGCCGATGACGCTGCTGCTGTCCGCGGACCGGAACTTCGACGAGCACATGCCCCGACTGCTGCCGTTCGCCCCGCAGGCGCGCGAGATGTTCGCCGACCCGCAGGCGCGCGCCCAGGCGGCCGACTACAACGCCACCCTGCAAGCGGGTTACACCATCCTGGCCGTCCGCGCGGCCGGTCTCGCGGCCGGTCCGATGCTCGGTTTCGACCCGGCAGGCGTGGACGCCGAGTTCTTCCCCGACGGCGGGCGGCACGTCGTGCTGGTCGTCAACGTCGGCACTCCCGGCCCGGACCCCTGGTTCGACCGCCTCCCGCGTTTGGAGTACGAGGAAGTCGTCTCCCTCATCTGACCACATTGGACGGTTCGCCTCGATGCAGGATCCCGTTGTGTCTGAGCTGTTTGATCCGAAGTTGTGGGAGCCGGTCGAGGGCTT
>NZ_JASAOF010000017.1 GCF_029952525.1 Saccharopolyspora ipomoeae | reverse complement strand
AGGGACGCGTTCCTGCAGAAACGAGACCCCGACTGGTCCCAGTTCCCCTGGTACTACTGAACCCCGTATTGGAAATGGTTGTCATTTTCGTGTAGGTTCGGGCGGTGGTTGCCGAGAGGGAGGTTTGGGAACGTGAAGGTGCGCAAGTCGTTGCGGTCGTTGAAGCAGAAACCCGGTGCTCAGGTGATCCGCCGGCACGGGAAGACGTTCGTGATCAACAAGAAGAACCCCCGCTACAAAGCCCGCCAGGGCTGAGCGGACCGATCACAACGCGGCGGCGTCAGACGCGGCCCTCTGGCCGGACTGACGTCGCCGCGTTGTGATCCGCTGGCGCCCCGAGCGGAACTTCCACCTGCGCTCCTCCCGTTCGGCGATAGTGGTGACGACGGGTGGCGGCGTTGGAGGAGGACAGTTTTAGCCATAATTGTCCCGACATTTCGGACATTGATCATGGACAATTATGGCTAAAACTGTCCCCTGTCGAGGCGTGCGCGTCGGAGGCGGGTTCCGGGCGCGACTCCGGCCTCCGCCTCGCCGCGCTGCCGCCGTGGTGCGGTGGGCTTCTCGTGCGAGGAGGCGTTCTGGGGGCGGTCGTGCAGTCTTCCGGGCGGTTACGTTCTGGGGTTGGGGGTGTTAACTTAGCGATCGATAAGGACATCGGGGTTCTTGGTCAGCGAGGGGCGTGTGAGCACAGTGGACAGTGACACCGTTCTGGTTCAGCGGCGCGGATCGGTGCAGGTGGTGACGGTCAACCGGCCGCATCGCAAGAACGCGATCGACGGGCCGACCTGGAGCGCGCTGCACGACGCGCTGCGGGGTGCCGAGCAGGACGAGGGCGTGCGGGCCGTGGTGCTGACCGGGGCCGGCGGGGACTTCTGCGCGGGTGCCGACCTCGCTGCCGGGCGCGGCGGGCATCCGCTGACCCGGATGCACCGCGTCAACGACGTCGCGCTGGCGCTGCACGAGCTGTCCAAGCCGGTGATCGCCAAGGTGCGCGGGGTGGCCGTGGGGGCGGGCTGGAACCTGGCGCTGGGCTGCGACCTGGTGGTGTCGAGCGCGGACGCGCGGTTCTCGCAGATCTTCGCCAAGCGCGGTCTGTCGCTGGACTTCGGCGGCTCCTGGCTGCTGCCGCGCGTGGTCGGGTTGCAGCAGGCCAAGCGGCTCGCGCTGCTCGGCGAGATCATCGGAGCCGAGGAGGCCCGCGAGCTCGGGCTGGTGACCTGGGTGAAGCCCGACGACGAGCTGGACGGCTTCGTCGACGAGCTGGCCGACCGGCTCGCCTCGGGTGCGTCGGTGGCGATCTCGCAGAGCAAGGCGATGCTCAACGTGGCAGGTCAGCAGTCGTTCCGCGAGGCGCTGGAGTCCGAGGCGCGGGCGCAGAGCGTCAACTTCGCCACCGCCGACGCGCCCGCCGCCTTCAAGGCCTTCACCGCCAAGACCGAGCCCGAGTTCACCGGCGAGTGGTTGGTCGACTGACGTCCCCTTGTGCCGCCGTGCACGTGTGCTTAAGGTCACTGAACGGGCGCTAAGGAGGCTCGGCATGGACTTCTCACTGCCCGGTGAGCTCGTCGAACTGCTCGGTGAACTCGACGCGTTCATCGAATCCGAGATCGTCCCGCTCCAGCGGCAGGACGACAACGAGCGGTTCTTCGACCACAGGCGGGAGTACGCCCGCACCGACTTCGAGGCCGGTGGCACGCCGCGGCCCGAGTGGGAAGAGCTGCTGCACGAGATGGCCCGCCGAGCCGACGCGGCCGGTTGGTTGCGCTACGGCCTCCCGGAAGAGGTCGGCGGCGGGGGCGGCGGCAACTTCGAGATGGCCGTGATCCGCGAGCACCTCGCGGCCAAGGGCCTCGGCCTGCACAACGACCTGCAGAACGAGGCCTCGGTCGTCGGCAACTTCCCCGTGGTGCACATGATGCTGGAGTTCGGCACCGCCGCCCAGCGCCAGGAGTTCCTGGAGCCGATGCTCACCGGGCAGGCCCGGATCGGCTTCGGGCTCACCGAACCCGACCACGGCAGCGACGCCACCTGGCTGGAGACCACCGCCGTGCGCGACGGTGATGACTGGATCATCAACGGCGGCAAGCGATTCAACTCCGGGATGCACTCGGCGACCCACGACGTCGTGTTCGCCCGCACCTCCGGCGAACCGGGCGAGGCCCGGGGGATCACCGCGTTCATCGTGCCGACCGACACGCCCGGCTTCTCGGTGGACTTCCACTGGTGGACCTTCAACATGCCCACCGACCACGCCGAGGTGTCGCTGCGCGACGTGCGGGTCCCGTCCTCGGCGATGTTCGGCGACGAGGGCGCGGGCCTGGAACTGGCGCAGTGCTTCGTGCACGAGAACCGCATCCGGCAGGCCGCTTCCGGTGTCGGCGCGGCGCAGTTCTGCATCGACCGCAGCGTCGACTACGCCCGTCAGCGGGTCACCTTCGGCCAGCCGCTGGCGCGGCGCCAGGCGATCCAGTGGCCGCTGGTGGAGCTGCAGACCGAGGCCGAGATGGTGCGCGGTCTGGTGCGCAAGACCGCGTGGGAGATGGACCGGCGCCCGAACTTCGAGATCAGCGACAAGGTCTCGATGTCCAACTACCGCGCGAACCGGCTGGTGTGCGACGCCGCGGATCGGGCGATCCAGGTCCACGGCGGCATCGGCTACACCCGGCACACGCCGTTCGAGCACATCTACCGCCACCACCGGCGCTACCGGATCACCGAAGGCGCCGAAGAGGTGCAGATCCGCAAGGTCGCCGCCTACCTGTTCGGCTTCGCCGGTCCGGGAAAGCGCGCATGAGCGCTGAACTCGGCGAGCTCCTCGCCGCACGACTCACCGCGCTCCGCCACCCACCCCCGGAATCCGGCGGTAATCGGGGACCCGATTACGGCGGTATTCCGGAACCTGAATACGGCGGTATTCCGCGTTCGGAATACGGCGGTAATCGGGACCCCGATTACGGCGGTAATCGGGACCCTGAATACCGCCGTACTCGGGGTCCCGGGCCGGTGCGGGTGGTGGGGTTGGAGCAGGCGAGCGGGGGTGCGAGCCGGGAGACGTGGTTCGTCGAGCTCGACACCGGCGAGCGCCTGGTGCTGCGCCGCGACCCGCCCGGGCTGGCACGCCCGGAGGGCATGGCGCGCGAGGCCGTCGTGCTGGAAGCCGCAGCTCAGGCCGGGGTTCCGGTCCCGGAGCTGGTCGACCACGGGGCCGACGACACCGTGCTCGGATCGCCGTACGTGCTCACCCGCCACGTCGACGGCGAGACGATCCCGCGCCGCCTGCTGCGCGACGACGCCTACGCCGAGGCCCGGGCCGGACTCGCTCGCGAGCTCGGCCGCGCCGCCGCCCGGATCCACCGCATCCCGGTCCCGGAGGGCTTCCCGGAGCCCGATCCGCTGGAACAGCTCGTCGTCGACTACGACGCGCTCGGCGACCCGATCCCCGCCGTCGAGATCGCCTTCCGCTGGTTGCGGGAGAACCGGCCCGCCGGTGCCGGGCGAACGCTGGTGCACGGCGATTTCCGCAACGGCAACCTCATCGTCGACCGCAGCGGGCTCCGGGCGGTGCTGGACTGGGAGCTCGTGCACGTCGGTGATCCGATGGAAGACCTGGGCTGGCTGTGCACCAACGCCTGGCGATTCGGATCTCCGCTTCCCGCAGGCGGGTTCGGGTCGCTGGACGAGCTCTTCGACGGCTACGCCGAGGTCGCGGGCACCCGCCCGGACCCGGAGGTGGTGCGCTGGTGGGAGGTGCTGGGCACGGCCAAGTGGGGCGTGATCTGCCGGTCCCAGGCCGAGCAGCACCTCAGCGGCGCCCACCCGTCGATGGAACTCGCCGCGATCGGCCGCCGGGTCTGCGAGCAGGAGTACGACCTGCTGGTGGCCCTCGGCGTGCCGGGGCCGACGCCGCCCTTGCAGGTCGAGTCCGAAGCTGCGGACCTGCACGGACGGCCCACCGCAGCCGAACTCGTCGCGGCCACCCGGGATTTCCTGCGGGACGAGGTCCTGGCCGGTGCCGACGGGCGGATGAAGTTCCAGGCCCTGGTCGCCGCCAACGTGCTGTCCACAGTGGAACGAGAGCTGCGGTTCGGCGCCGAGCAGGAGCGACGGCACGCGGCGCGGCTCGCCGAGCTCGGCTTCGCCGATCGCGCCGCCTTCGCCGCCGCGCTGCGCGCGGGTGAGGCGGATCCGCGGAACGAGGACGTGGCCGGGCTGCTGTGGTCGGAGGTGTTCGACCGGCTCGCGGTGGCCAACCCGAAGCACATCCAGTCCAGGACCAGGGGAGGCAACGGTGCCTGACCAGCTGCGCGAACGCCTGCTCGACGAACTCACCGGACCCGGCGGCGACTTCGAGATGACCGACGCCGTCGTCCGCGGCATCCCCATGCGGGTCTACTCGAAACCGATCGGGACGCTGCGCGACGCCGCGCTGCTCAGCGCCTTCCACGGCGACAAGGACTTCCTGCTCTACGAGGACTACCGCTGCACCTTCACCGAGCACCACCGGCTGGTCACCGGACTCGCCCGAGCGCTGCGCGAGGAGTACGGGCTGACCAGCGGTGATCGCGTGGCGATCGCGATGCGCAACTTCCCCGAGTGGGTGCCGATCTTCTGGGCCATCCAGGTCGCCGGGCTCGTCGCGGTCCCGCTCAACGCCTGGTGGAGCGGCGACGAGCTGCGCTACGGCATGACCGATTCCGGCAGCCGGCTGGTCTTCGCCGACCCGGAGCGCGCGGCTCTGCTCGACCGCGACGTCCCGGTCGTCGAGGTGCGCGGCGGCACGCCCGGCCCCGGCGTGCGGGCCTGGTCGGACCTCGTCGCGGCACTGCCCGACGACGGGCGGCCGCCGGAGGTCGACATCGACGCCGACGACGACGCCACGATCCTCTACACCTCCGGCACGACCGGGCGCCCCAAGGGCGCGATCGGCACGCACCGCAACCACGTGACGAACCTGCTCAACACCGTCGTCAACCGCAAGGTCGGGATGGCGGTCACCAACGGCGGCACGTTCCCCGAACCCGGTCCGGACGACCCGCAACCCGGGGCGCTGCTGACGTTTCCGATGTTCCACATCGCAGGCATCACCGTGCTCAGCTTCGCGACCCTCGCCGGCGCCAAGCTCGCGACGATGTACCGGTGGGACCGGGAAGAGGCCGAGGAGATGATCCGCGAGCACGGCCTGACCAGCGCCGCCGGCGTGCCGACGGTGATGCGCGATCTCGTCGAGAACAGCGACACCGTGCGGAACCTGGAGGGCGTGACGATGGGCGGCGCGCCGATCCCGCCCGACCTGGTCGAGCGCATCGGCGGGCTCGGCAGCAGCGCCTCCAGCGGCTACGGGTTGACCGAGACGACCTCGACCGTCGTGGGCAACTCCGGTGAGGACTACCAGGAGCACTCCAACAGCGTCGGGCAGCTGATGCCGGGCGCGGAGATCCGCGTCGTCGACCCGGCCACCGGCGATGACCTCGGGGACGGCGAGATCGGCGAGTTGTGGTTCCGGGGGCCGAACGTCGTGCGCGGCTACTGGAACCTGCCCGAGGCCACCGCCGACGCCTTCACCGACGGCTGGTTCCACAGCGGCGACCTCGGCTACGTCCAGGACGAGTGGGTCTACGTCGTGGACCGGCTCAAGGACGTCGTCATCCGGGGCGGGGAGAACGTCTACTGCGCGGAGGTCGAAGCCGTGCTGCACGAGCACCCGGCGATCGCCGACGTCGCGGTGATCGGGCTCCCGCACCGCACCCTCGGAGAGGAGGTGTGCGCGGTGGTGAACCTCAAAACCCGCGCGGATGTGGAAGAACTGCGCGAGCACGTGCGAGAGCGACTGGCGGGGTTCAAGGTTCCGGCGCACGTGGTGGTGCAGGAGGACCCGCTGCCGCGCACCGCGACCGGGAAGGTCCTCAAGCGGCGGCTCCGCGAGCAGATCGTGCAGCGGGGATGAGCGCCGTGGAGCTGCGAGGCATCGAACGCGAATCGGTCACCCGCTGGCTGGACGAGCGCGGAGTGCCCGCCCCGGTCGAGTTCTCGCTGGTCTCGGGCGGGAGGTCGAACCTGACCTACCGGGTCACCGGCGCCGACGGGCGGGTGCGCGCGCTGCGCAGGCCGCCGACCGGGGGAGTGCTGAGCACCGCGCACGACATGAGCCGCGAGTGGCGGTTCATCTCGGCGCTGCACGGCACCGGCGTCCCGGTGCCCACGCCGATCGCCTACTGCGACGACACCGACGTCACCGGCGCGACGTTCTACGTGATGGACTTCGTCGACGGCCGCGTCCTCGCCGACCGCGACTCCGCGCGCCCGTTCTCGCGAGAAGCCCGGCACCGCGCGGGAATCGCGACGGTGGAGTGCATGGCGGCGCTGCACAACCTCGACCCGGACGCCGTCGGGCTCGGCGACGTCGCCCGCCGCGACGGCTACCTGCAGCGGCAGCTGAGCCGCTGGCAGAAGCAGGTCCACGCCTCCGGCGCCCCGGACCTGGAGCTGCTCGACGCGGTCCACGACGCGCTGGCCGCCCACGTGCCCGAGCAGACCACCGGCATCGTCCACGGCGACTTCCGCCCCGGCAATCTCTCCTACGGCCTCGACGGCGAGGTCCTGGCCGTCTTCGACTGGGAACTGGCCACCCTCGGCGAACCACTCGCCGACCTCGGCTGGCTCATCGCCACCTGGGAAGAACCCGGTGACGACCTCCCGGCCGTCACCCCGGGCCCCACCGCCGAACCCGGCTTCCCGACCCGCGACGACCTCATCGCCCGCTACCGCGCCCTCACCGGCCGAGACCTCGCCGACCTGCCGTTCTACGTCGCGTTCCAACGCTGGCGCTCCTGCTGCATCACCGCAGGAGTCAGAGCCCGCTACCGAGCGGGCCACATGGCCGACGACGGCTACGACGCAGCCGAACGAGCGGACACCGAACGACGCCAAGCCCAACTCGCCTGGACAGCGGTCAAAGACCTCGGCCTGGTGTGACCCCACCCGTCCGACTATCAAACACCTGTGTCCCCACGGGTCAATCGAATTGTCCGGGCATAGCGGACATCGGGGGTGGACAGTTTTCATGAAAACTGTCACCTGATGACACGCGGCCAGGACGGAGAGCCGCCTCGACGTGATCGCGACGCTGCTGTGACCGTCAGACCGACGTCGTGGCTTCGTCGGGGGTGGAGGTCTTCTCGGTCTGCTTCGCCGGGCGGTCTTGGGGCATGAAGTAGGCGAGGACCAGGAGGGTGGCTCCGACGAGGAACAGCAGGCCGAAGACGATGTGCAGGGCGTCCATCAGGCCCGGTCCCGACGGGGTTCCGTCGGCGGAGGCGGTGGTGCGGGCGTTGATGATGGCGCCGCAGATCGCCACGCCCACGGCCGAACCGAGGGAACGGGCGAACATGTTGATGCCGGTCACCGCGCCGCGCTCGCTGAACCGGGCCGACGACTGCGAGGCGATGAGCGTCGGAACGGCCGTGAGGCCCATGCCGATGCCGACGACGAACGTGAAGACCCCCACCGTGACCACCGCGGAGGACTCGCCGAGCAGCAGCGTCAGGGCGGTGCCGATGGTCACGAACGACGCGCCGATCAGCGCCGTCCACCGGAAGCCGAGCGCGAGGTAGACCCGACCGGCGTTGGTCGCCGCCAGCGGCCAGCCGACCGTCATCGCGGCCAGCGCGAACCCGGCGACCAGCGGGCCGACGCCGAGCACGCCCTGGGCGTAGATCGGGACGTAGGTGGACAGGCCGAGCACGATCACGCCCACCAGCAGCGCGATCGCCGTCGGAACGCCCACGACCCGCCGGCGCAGCAGCCGCAGGTTCAGGATCGGGTGCGACGAGCGCAGCGCGTGCACCGCGAAGCCCGCCAGCAGCAGCACCGCCGCGGCGAAGATCGCCACCGACGGCACCGACAGCCACGCCCAGCTGGTGCCGCCCTCCAGCAGGCCCAGCAGCATCAGCGTGCTGCCGCCGGTCAGCAGCGACGCACCGAGGTAGTCGATCGGCTCGCGATCGCCCTCGCGCGGCGACTCGTGGTACTTGAGCACCAGCATCGTCGCGGCCGCGAAGCACAGCGGCAGGTTGATCCAGAAGATCCAGCGCCAGCTCACGAACTCGCTGAACACGCCGCCCAGCGTCGGACCGACCACCGACGAGATCGCCCACACCGAGGCGAGGTACCCCTGGGTCTTCGCGCGTTCCTGCAGCGTGTAGATGTCGGCGGCGATGGTCAGCGACACCGGCATCACCGCGCCCGCGCCCAGGCCCTGCAGCACGCGGCCGACGATCATCGCGGGCATCGACCACGCCGCCCCGCACAGCACCGACCCGACCAGGAAGAACCCGACACCGGCCAGCATCAGCCGCTTGCGGCCGAGCACGTCGGCGAGCCTGCCGAACAGCGGCGTGCTCACCGCCTGGGCCAGCATGTAGGCCGAGAACAGCCACGGGACCTGCGCGAAGCTGCCGAGATCCCGCGCGATCGTGGACGACGCGGTGGCGATGATCGTCGCGTCCAGCGCCACGAGCGCGGTGGACAACATCAGGGCGAGCAGGATGGGGCCGCGCTCGGAGCGCAGCCCGACACCGGAAGACGAAGCGGGCACGAACTCCATAAGACACCGGGCCGCCAAAATATTCCAGAAGTCGATCGGGATTCGCAGATTCCCCACTTCTCAGCGAGAAACGCTGCGATCGCGGGAAAAACGTGATCGAGCGAGGGCGGGTTGTTCCATTTTGAGCGGTGAGTCCGGCTTGGTCCGCGATGGGGACGTTCTCATGAAAACTTCCCCACACCCAGGGGTGTCACGCGGGTGACGTTTCCGCTGAAACTCCGGTTCCCGGACCGGAGTCAGGGGTGTTGGGTGGTGGTGTCGACCTGGGTGTGCATGAGGGCGAGGGTTTGGTCGAGGGTGAGGCCGGAGTTCAGGGCGTGGTCGAGGTAGGTGAGGATGCGCTGGGCGTCGGGGTTGAGGACCTCGTTGGTCGAGTCGGCGGTGGCGGCGGCGAGCGTGCCGAGGGAGGCGCGCTGCTGGGCGGCGCGGACCGCGCGGCGCAGGATGATCATCTCCTGGGCGTTGGGACGACGCCGCTCCTCGGTGAGGCGCGCGAGGATGCGGCGGACCGTCGGGTCGTGCTTGACCGTCGCCGTGCGGGCAGCGTAGGTGGCGACCAGCTGCGAGTCGCGGCGGTCGTCGGGCGCGTTCTGGCCCTCCTCGGCGTGGGCCGGGGGCACGTCGACGGCCAGGGCGTCCATCGCCTGCTGCACGCGGGCGTCGCGGGCGCGAGCGCGGGCGATCGGGTCCGGACGTCCCTCGCCGGCGCGCTCGCGGACCTGCCTGCGGGCCTGCTGCCCGGCCTCGGTGAGCCGCCGCGGCCGGGAGACCAGACCGTCGTTGATCTGCTGCTGGCGCTTGAGCCGCAGGTGCATGTCCAGCGACTGCCCGGCGCGCGGCGGGGCCAGCCGGGCGTTGCGCTCGAAGTCGTCGTCCTCCTCGCGGAACCACTTGCGCAGCCGCCGGACCAGGAAGTCCTCCGGCGACTCCTGATCGCCGCGCCGAGGCTGGAAGCCCTCCCGGCCCTCCGGCAGGTTGTCGAGCGCGACCTTGATCGCGTCCACGCACCACCCCGCGTCGAACCAGCGGCTGAGGATCGTGATGGCCTGCGAGGTCACCGGGTGGCCGGGGAAGAGCTCGCCGAAGAGCTTGCGGGTGGCCAGCTCGGCCTGCTCCCGGTCGGCCGGGATGACCCGGCCCGGCCAGGTCTGCGGGGTGAACGCCATCTGCTCCTCCGAAAGGTGCCGTGCCCGTCCGCGCGAACGGCACTGCGCGTGTGCTCCGAGTGTCCCCGCCCGGCTTCGGCGAGTGCCCGGACGATCTCCCGTTTGGTGGGTCCCGACTAATTTTGGGCCGCACCGCGCGGCACCGGCTACATATCCCTACCCGCGAGTAACCGGGAGGGTGTTCTTGAAGGTCGGGAGCGGCTGCTCCCGCGAAGAGCTTAGGAGGTCTGGTCGGTGTTCCGTCGTGTGGCGATCGTCAACCGCGGGGAAGCCGCGATGCGGCTGATTCATGCTGTGCGGGAGGTCGAGGCGGAAACCGGGGACCGGATCGAGACCGTCGCCCTGCACACCGACGCCGACCGCGCGGCCGCCTTCGTCCGCGAGGCGGACGTGACCTACGACCTGGGCCTGGCCCGCGACCGGCCCTACCTCGACATGGCCGTGCTGGAGCGCGCCCTGACCGAGACCGGTGCCGACGCTGCTTGGGTGGGCTGGGGTTTCGTCGCCGAGGACCCGGCGTTCGCCGAGCTCTGCGACAAGCTGGGCGTGACCTTCATCGGCCCCAGCGCCGAGGCGATGCGCAGGCTCGGCGACAAGATCGGCGCCAAGCTCCTCGCCGAGGAGGTCGGCGTGCCGGTGGCGCCGTGGAGCCGCGGCGAGGTGGCCGACCTCGACTCCGCGATCCGCAGCGCCGGTGAGATCGGTTACCCGCTGATGCTCAAGGCCACCGCCGGTGGTGGCGGGCGCGGCATCCGCGTGATCCACGACGAGGCCGAGCTGACCGAGGCCTACGAGCGCACCCGGTTGGAGGCCGAGCGGGCCTTCGGTTCCGGCGCGGTGTTCCTGGAACGCCTGGTCACCGGGGCCCGGCACGTCGAGGTGCAGGTCATCGCCGACGGCCAGGGCACCGCCTGGGCGCTGGGCGTGCGGGACTGCTCGGTGCAGCGGCGCAACCAGAAGATCATCGAGGAGTCCGCCTCGCCGGTGCTCAGCGCCGAGCAGGCCCGCGAGCTCAAGGAGTCCGCCGAGCGGCTGGCCGTCGCCGTCGACTACCGCGGTGCGTGCACCGTCGAGTTCCTCTACCACCCGGGCGAGCGGCTGTTCGCGTTCCTAGAGGTCAACACCCGCCTGCAGGTCGAGCACCCGATCACCGAGGCCACCACCGGCGTCGACCTGGTCAAGTACCAGCTGCACGTCGCCTCCGGCGGCAAGCTGGAAGGCGAGCCGCCCGCCGAGTCCGGCCACGCGATCGAAGCGCGGCTCAACGCCGAGGACCCCGAGCGCGACTTCGCGCCCTCGCCCGGCAAGATCGTCCGGCTCGACTTCCCGGCCGGTCCCGGCATCCGCGTCGACACCGGCGTCGGCGAGGGCGACACCATCCCCGCCGACTTCGACTCCATGATCGCCAAGATCATCGCCGTCGGCCGCGACCGCGACGAGGCCCTGGGCAGGCTGCGCCGCGCCATGGCGCAGACCACCGTCATCGTCGCCGGCGGCGCCACCAACAAGAGCTTCGTGCTCGACCTGCTCGACCGCCCCGAGGTCATCGACGGCTCCGCCGACACCGGCTGGATCGACCGCGTCCGCGCCGAAGGCGAGCTGCAGGCCGACCGCCACTCCGCGATCGCGCTGGCCGCCGCCGGGATCGACGCCTACGAGGACGCCGAGCTCGTCGAGCGGCAGCGGTTCTTCGCCGCCGCGCACGGCGGCCGCCCGCAGGCCCAGCACGAGAGCGGCCGCCCCCTGGAGTTCAAGCTGCGCGGCGCCGGCTACCGGGTGCAGGTCGCCCGCGTCGGGCACGAGCGGTTCCGCATCGGCATCAGCGCCGGCAACGGCTCCGCCGTGCACACCGCCGACGTCGAGATCGAGCGGTTCGACGCCCACGTCCGCCAGCTCACCGTCAACGGCCAGCGGTTCCGCGTCGTCACCGACACCCACGGACCGGTGTGCCTGGCCGAGGTCGACGGCGTGGCCCACCGGGTCAGCCGCGACGAGGGCGGCGTGCTGCGATCCCCGGCCCCCGCGCTGGTCGTCGCGACCCCGCTGGAGGTCGGCGCCGAGGTCGAGGAAGGCGCACCGGTCCTGGTGCTGGAATCCATGAAGATGGAGACCGTGCTGCGCGCCCCGTTCCGCGCGAAGCTGCGGGAATGCCTGGTGCGCACCGGGAGTCAGGTCGAGACCGGCGCGCCGCTGCTGCGGCTCGAACCGCTCGGCGACTCCGACGACGCCGCCGAGCAGACCACCACCGACACCACCGACCTCGAACTGCCCAGCACCCCCGACGGGCTCGGCGCCGCCGAGCGCGCCGAGCGCAACCGGCAGGACCTGCGCAGCATGCTGCTCGGCTTCGACGTCGACCCGCAGGACGAGCGCCGCGTCCTCAACGACTACCTCCGCGCCCGCGAGGAGCTCGTCGAGGCCGGGAACCGGCCGCTGGCCGAGGAGATCGAGCTGCTGGAGGTCTTCGCCGACCTCTCCGAGCTCAGCCGCAACCGGCCGGTCGGCGAGGAGACCGCGGCCGACTCCCGGGTGCACAGCCCGCGCGAGTACTTCCACACCTACCTGCAGAGCCTCGACGTCGAGCGCGCCGGGCTCTCCGAGACCTTCCAGGGCCGCCTGACCCGGGTGCTCGGCCACTACGGCGTCACCGACCTCGACCGCACGCCGGAGCTGGAAGAAGCCGTGTTCCGGATCTTCCTCGCCCAGCAGCGCGCCTCCTCCGACGAGGCGGCCGTGGCCACGCTGCTGCGCCAGTGGCTGGCCGAGGCCCCGCCGTCCGGCGCCCAGCGCCAGGCCGCCGGACTCGCGATGGAACACCTGGTCGCCGCCACGCAGGTCCGCTTCCCCGCGCTGTGCGACCTCGCCCGCACCGTGGCGTTCCGCTGGTTCGCGCAGCCGATGCTGCGCCGCCACCGCGCCGAGGTCTACGCGGGCGTGCGCAAGCACCTGCGGCACCTCGACGAGAACCCGGACGCACCGGACCGCGCCGAGCGCATCTCGGCGATGGTCTCCAGCGCCGAACCGCTGGTCCGCCTCGTCGGCCAGCGCATCGGGCGTCCCGGCACCGACCCGGCACCGCTGCTGGAGGTGCTCGCGCGCCGCTACTACGGCAACCGGGAGCTCGACGAGGTCCGCGCCTTCGAGGCCGCGGGCTGCACGTTCGTCAGCGCCGAGCACCGCGGCGCCGGTTCGCGCGTGGTGAGCACCGCGGTGGACTTCGCGGCGCTGCCCGACGTCGTGCGCGCCATCGGCGAGCTCGCCGCCGACAGCGACCTGGTCGCCGACGTCTACCTGGTGTGGGACGGCCAGCCCGACGACACCGACGCGATGGCCGCCCGCCTCGGCGAGGTGCTCACCGCGCAGCAGCTGCCCGCCGCCGTCAACCGGATCACCACCACCGTGGCCGGTCCCAGCGGTGCGGTGATGCACCACCACTTCACGTTCCGGCCCTCGGTCGACGGCTTCGCCGAGGAGCGGCTGATCCGCGGCCTGCACCCGCTGATCGCCGACCGGATGCAGCTGGAGCGGCTGCGCGAGTTCGACCTCACCCGCCTGCCCTCCTCCGACGAGGAGGTCTACCTGTTCCGCTGCGTGGCGCCGGAGAACCCCGCCGACGAGCGGCTGGTGGCGCTGGCCCAGGTGCGGGACCTCACCCCGCTGCGGGAGGACGACGGCAGGCTCGTCGCGCTGCCCGCCGCTGAAGGCGTGCTCACCGCCTGCCTCGACGCGATCCGCAAGGCCCAGAAGCCCAACGGCAAGAAGCGCGCCGGGACCAACCGGATCGTCGTCTACGTCTGGCCGCCGAACGAGCTCTCGCTCGACGAGCTCGACGTCGTCGCCCAGCGCGTGCTGCCCACCGCGGCCGGGGCCGGGCTGGAAGAGGTCCTGTTCCTGGTGCGGCAGCGCGACGCCGAGACCGGCGAGCTCGCCGAGGTCGCGGTGCGCATCGGGTCGAAACCCGGTTCGGGCGTGCGGATCTCGGTCGAGGAGCCCTCGACCGAGCCGATCAAGCCGCTGGACAGCTACCGGCAGAAGGTGCTGCGCGCCGAGAACCGCGGCACCACCTACCCCTACGAGCTGACCGGGATGCTCGCCGGTGCCTCGGGCTCGTTCGTCGAGCACGACCTCGACGACTCCGGCGTGCTGGTGCCGGTGGACCGCCCGAAGGGGCAGAACTCGGCGGCGATCGTCGCCGGCGTCGTCAGCACCCCGACGACACTGCACCCCGAGGGCGTGAAACGCGTTGTGCTGCTGGGTGATCCGACCAAGGCGCTGGGCGCGCTGTCGGAGCCGGAGTGCTCGCGGGTGATCGCCGCGATCGACCTGGCCGAGGAGATGGGCGTGCCGCTGGAGTGGTTCGCGCTCTCGGCCGGTGCCCGGATCTCCATGTCGTCGGGTACCGAGAACATGGACTGGGTCGCCGCCGCGCTCAAGCGCATCGTGCGGTTCACCCAGGACGGCGGTGAGATCAACGTCGTGGTGGCCGGGATCAACGTGGGCGCTCAGCCCTATTGGAACGCCGAGGCCACGATGTTGATGCACACCAAGGGGATCCTGGTGATGACGCCGGATTCGGCGATGGTGCTCACCGGCAAGCAGTCGCTGGACTTCTCCGGTGGTGTCTCTGCGGAGGACAACTTCGGCATCGGCGGCTACGACCGGGTGATGGGGCCGAACGGGCAGGCGCAGTACTGGGCGCCGAACCTGGGTGCGGCCGCCGAGGTGCTGATGGCGCACTACGAGCACACCTACGTCGCCCCGGGCGAGTCCGGTCCGCGCAGCGCGGGCACCAGCGACCCGGTCGAGCGGGACATCTCGAGCTTCCCGCACGAGCTGGCCGGCAGCGACTTCACCACCGTGGGCGAGATCTTCTCCACCACCGCCAACCCGGACCGCAAGAAGTCCTTCGACATCCGCACCGTGATGCGCGCGGTCGCCGACCAGGACCACGAGGTGCTGGAGCGCTGGGCCGGGATGGCCGACGCCGACACGGCCGTCGTGCAGGACGCGCACCTGGGCGGTCAGCCGGTGTGCCTGCTGGGCATCGAGTCGCAGTCGGTGGCCCGTCGCGGGTTCCCGCCCACCGACGGCCCGGACACCTACACCTCGGGCACGCTGTTCCCGCGCTCCTCGAAGAAGGTGGCGCGCGCGATCAACGCGGCCAGCGGGAACCGTCCGCTGGTGGTGCTGGCGAACCTGTCCGGGTTCGACGGCTCGCCGGAGTCGATGCGCAAGCTGCAGCTGGAGTACGGCGCCGAGATCGGCCGCGCCATCGTCAACTTCGACGGCCCGATCGTGTTCTGCGTGATCTCCCGCTACCACGGCGGCGCGTTCGTGGTGTTCTCCAAGGCGTTGAACCCGAACATGACGGTGCTGGCCGTGGAGGGTTCCTACGCCTCGGTGATCGGCGGCGCCCCGGCGGCCGCGGTGGTCTTCGCCGGTGACGTCAACGAGCGCACGGCCAACGACCCGCGGGTGCGCGAGCTCGACGAGCTCGTGGCCAACGCCGAAGGCCCGGAGCGCGCGGCCCAGAGCCTCAAGCTCGCCGACGTCCGCGCCGAGGTCCGGGCCGAGAAGCTCAGCGAGGTCGCCGCCGAGTTCGACCGCGTCCACAGCATCCAGCGGGCGGTCGAGGTCGGCTCGGTGGACGCCATCGTCACCGCCGCCGAACTCCGCCCCAGCATCATCAACGCCATCACCACCCACCTGTCCTGACCCCTCCCACGTCAAGAACCCCGGTTTTCGCGCGACGAAAACCGGGGTTCTTGACGCGAGGGGACCGGTTCGGGGGATGGTCATGCTGTTCGGGTATCGGTGGATGCTCATTTGATGTTGGACGGGCATGGGGCGGGGGCTTAGCGTCAGGGGCGATCATTCCGGGTGATTCAGAGCACTGCGACAGTCGCCAGCGGGTGGGGGAGTTGTTGGTGCCCCCGCTGCGGTGGGCTCCTGGGCGCGCCTGACGAGGTGCGGTGGGAGGCCTCGCTGGCTCGGGCAAAGGAGCCTCTCGTGGTTGAATCGAAGCCGAAGTCGACCGGTGCCGCCTCCGCTGAGGCCGTCGCGGCGCCTCCGCCCACCTCGTTCCTCGGGTACCTGAAGTCGTTCGGGCCGGGGATCGTCATCGCGTTGAGCTGGGTCGGGACCGGGGACCTCATCGACAACTCCGTGGCGGGCGGCAACTACGGGTACGCGCTGCTGTGGGTTCTGCCGCTGTCGCTGGTGTTCCGGTTCCTGTTCGTCAACAGCCTCGCCAAGTACCCGCTGTACAACGTGCAGCAGGACTCCAGCATCGTGCGCGGTTTCGCGCGCACGCACCCGGTTCTCGGCTGGCTGATGCTGATCTCGTTCGTCCTGTACACGCACCTGCTGCTGGCGTTCAGCTTCAGCGGCGTCGGTGTGGCGCTGCACGGGCTCTTCGGCGGGCTGACGCCGTTCTGGTGGTCGGTGCTCGGCGCGGTGTCGGTGTTCGCGGTGACCTTCCGCGGCGCCTACGGCGTCCTGGAGAACACCTTCAAGGTCGTGCTCGCGGTGATGGTCGCCGCGTTCGTCGTCGGCGTGGTCATGGTGGGCATCAACTGGCCGGAACTGGTGCGCGGCTTCGCCTTCGAACTGCCGCCGCAGAGCGGGCTGTTCGACTCGTCGCTGGTGGCATCGAGTCTCGTGCTGGCGACGCTCGGGTCGATGGCCAACCTGTTCTACCCGCAGTTCCTGCGCGAGAAGGGCTGGGTGACCCCGGCCTACCGGCGCGTGCAGCAGTACGACCTGCTGTTCGGCTCGGTGGTCGTGCTGTTCCTCGGCGTGTGCGTGTGGGCGCTCGGCGCCGAGGTCCTGAGCAGCGGGGAGGGAGTGGAGGAGGCCTCCGACATCGCCGGGGCCCTGGGCACCGCGATCGGCCCGATCGGCACCTACCTGTTCTACCTGGGTCTGCTGGGCGCGGCATGGACGACGGTGGCGGGCTCGCTGTTCGCGCTGAGCAAGATGAGCGTCGAGGCCCTGCACACGGTCCGGCCGGGACGCCGCGAGCGCGTCGGCGACGATCCGCGCAAGGACGTCTTCTACAAGGTGATGGTCGTCTGGGGGCTGTCCGCGATCGTCTGGTCGCTGCCGGCCGCACCGGGTTTCGTCGTGCTCGTGGTGATCTCGCACGTGCTGACCTCACCGTTCCTGCTGATCATCGTGGTCGGCCTGATCGCGATGCTCAACAAGCGCCGGATCATGGGCGAGCACGTCAACACCTGGAAGGAGAACCTGGCCCTGGTCGTGGTGGCGCTGCTCGTCGCCGCCGCGGCGGTGCAGGGATTCGCCCAGGTCCTCGGATTCTGACCCCGGAAGAGGTTGACCATGAGCAAGCTCAAGATGGCGGTCCTGCCCGATCCCGACGGCAGCGCGGCCGACGTCGCTCGGCGGGCCGGGGCCGAGGTGGTGGGGCTCGACGAGGCCGAGGCGCTCGCCTGGACGACCTCGGCCACCGCCGAATTCCCCGCAGCTCTCCCGGATTCGATCCGCTGGGTGCAGCTCCCCTCCGCCGGGGTGGAGCAGTGGCTCGACGCCGGGATCATCGACGACGCCCGAACCTGGACCGCCGCCATCGGTGCCTACGCGGCCCCGGTCGCCGAGCACGCGCTGCTGCTGTTGCTGGCCGGGCTGCGCCGGATGCCGGACTGTGTCCGCGCCACCACCTGGTCCAAGTCCGAGCTGATGCCGCAGGTGGGCACGCTCGGCGGCGCCGCGGTCGCGATCATCGGTTGCGGCAGCATCGGCAGGGCGCTGATCCCGCCGCTGCGCGCCCTGGGCGCGGAGGTCGTCGCGGTCACGCGCAGCGGCCGGGACGTGCCGGGAGCGGCCCGGACCCTGGCCGCCGCCGATTCCGGCGAGGTGTGGTCGCAGGCCGACCACGTCGTCATCGCCGCGCCCGCCACCAGCGACACCCGGCACCTCGTCGGTCGCGATCAGCTCTCCCGCATGCGGCCCGGAGCGTGGCTGGTCAACGTCGCGCGCGGCTCCGTCGTCGACACCGACGCCCTGGTCGGCGCCCTCGACGAGGGGCGCATCGGCGGTGCCGCGCTCGACGTCACCGACCCCGAACCGTTGCCCGACGACCACCCGCTGTGGACGCATCCGCGCGCGATCATCACCCCGCACATCGCCAACCCGGCCGTCACCCTGCGCCGGGGCTTCCACGAGCGCTTGGCCCACAACATCGCGGAGCACCTCGCAGGACGACGGCCGGCCGGGACCGTGGACCTAGTGCGCGGGTACTAGTCCTTCGAGCGCGGTGCGGGCGAGGAGGTCGCTGCTCGCGAAGAAGCCGGAGGCGCCCGGGCCGCTGGTGGGGGTGTGGACGCCGGCGACGTAGGGGCCGATGGCGAAGCGGTTCGGGTGCGGCGTGCCGTCGGCGCGCAGCAACCGGTGGTCGCCCGCGCGGACGCTGATCTTGCCGGTGGTGTGCTCGGTGCCGTCGGCGTCGTGATGGGTCTGCGGGACGCACTCGCCGGCCTCGCGCAGGCGCCGCAGCAGTGCGTCGGAGGTGTCCAGCAGCGACGGCGTGCGCAGCCGCGACTCGACCAGCACGCGCGCCTCCACCGGCTCGGGCATCAGCTCTCCCGAGGCGCGGAAGACGCCGTCCTCGGGGCGGACCTCGGTGCCGGGGCCGAGGAAGTGGACCACGCCGGCGCGGGACAGCGCGAGCAGCTCGGCCAACCGGCGCGGCGGCGGCCCGCTGGTGATGTGGCTCAGCAACGGCAGGAACCCGTGCTCCAGCTCCACCACCAGCGAACGGGCCGACAGCTCCTCGGCCTCCACCAGCTCGATGAGCACGCCCACCGCCGACAGCAGCCCCTGCACCGCCGCCAGCTCCGGGCTGAACGCCGGATCGCCGCGACGCCGCAGGTCATCGGCGATGTGGTCGCGGATCGCGGCCTGCAGGTCCGGGCCGGGGTCGGTGAGGTGGCGGTCCAGCAGGTCCCAGGAGAACCGATCCGATGGCTCCGGCACGCACTCGGCGACCAGCTGGTCCCGCTCCGGCCGGTCCCACGCGGCGCTGAACTCCGGCCAGGAGCAGCGCACGCGATCCGGGCGGGTGCGGAAGAGCTCGTGGTAGTAGGCGGCCGCGGTCTCCTCGAACACCAGCGGCAGCAGGTCCCGCTCGAACTCCAGCGGAACGCCCAGCGCCCGCGCGGCCTCGGCGGTGAAGAACTTCGGCAGCGGCGGGGATTCCAGCTCGAAGCCGAACTTCGCGCGATGCGGCAGGCCGCGCCGGGACCCCACGTGCAGCACCGGTTCCCGCGCGGACGGCCGGTACCGCAACCCGTGCACCGGGTCGGGTTCGAACCGGCCGCCCCGGCCCTCGCACAGCAGCGCCATGCAGTCGATGAAGGTCAGCCCGAAACCGCGCAGCAGCACCGGTTCCCCGGCAGGCAGCGAGCGCAACCGGTCCTCGTCGCAGTAGCCCGACGGGAAGTAGCTCAAGCCGTGCCGCTCGGCGTACCCGGACAGCTCCCGCTCCTCGTCGGTGGTCTCCGCCTCGAAGTTGCCCTGCGCCAGCACCACCTGGTCCACGACCAGCCGGGTGCCGTCGGCCAGCGTCACGAGCTGGCCCTCGGGGTGGTCGGTCAGCTCGACGGCGCGGGTGCGGTGCACGACCACCCGCACCGAAGCGGGGGCGGTGGCCACGACGCGCTCGAACACCCACGAGAAGTAGGCGCCCACCAGGGGCCGGGGCGCGAAGGACCGCCCGGTCAGCTCGGGGAACTCCCCGGGCAGCTCGTGCCGGGCGACCGAGCCCAGCCACTCCTCGAACGTCGGCACCACCCCGGCGGGGCCGTGCCGGGCCGCGTCCGGCCCGGTGAACATCCGGACGTCGGCGACCGTGGAGTTCATCCACAGCAGGTCCGACTGGGCGCGCCGCCAGATCCGGCCCGGGCCGGGCGGGAACGGGTCGACCACGTGGAGCACCAGCGGTTCGTCCCCGGCCCACGCGCACAGCCGCTCCAGCACCGACGTCCCGCGCGGGCCCGCGCCCACCACGCAGATCGCGCTCATGCCGCGTCGCGCCGCCGCACGGTCACCGTCGCGAAACCCACCGGAACCTGCGTCACGTGCCGCGCCTTGGCGGCCTCACCCGGGGCGTCGGTGGTCTCGAACTCGAAGTGGCGCAACAACTCCCGCAGCACCACCCGCGACTCCACCTGGGCGAACGTGGCGCCCAGGCAGCGCCGGTTGCCGATGCCGAAGGGCACCCAGTCGGCCATCGAGCCTCGTTCGAGGAACCGCTCCGGCCGGAACGCCCCGGGATCCGGGAACGACTCGGCCGAGGTGTGCAGCAGCTCGATGCTCGGCCACAGGCTCGTGCCCTTGGGCAGCCGGTACCCGGCGAAGTCGGCGTCGCGCGCCAGCTTCCGGCCCACGTCCGGCACCACCGGGCGGCAGCGCAACGCCTCCTTGATCACCGCGTCCAGGTAGGTGTCGTCGTCGGTGTCGGCGGCGCGCTGCGCCTCGGCCAGCACCTCCGGGTGGCGCACCAGGCGCTCCAGGCACCACGCGAGGCCCGTCGCGGTCGTCTCGTGCCCGGCCAGCAGCAGCGTGATCAGCTGGTCGCAGATGTTGGCGTCCGACATCCACCCGCCCTCGGCCTCCGAGGCGCGCAGCAGCATCGCCAGCACGTCGGTGCGCTCGTCGAGCCGAGGATCGGCGCGGTGCGCGGCGATCTGCTCGCGCAGCAGGGCGTCCGCGCGGGCGCGCATCCGCCTGCGCTTGAGCCTGCCGGGGTGCAGCGACGGGAACCGGTCGTGACCGGGCAGCACGTCGAACACCGACCCGGTGCGCAGCAGCCGCAGGACGGCCTCCTGCACCTTCTCCTTGAGCGCGGAGTCGTCGATGCCCATCACGTTGCGGGAGATGACCTCCAGCGAGATCGCCTGCATCTGCGGCAGTGCCTGCACCGGCTCGCCCACCGGCCAGGACGCGAGGTTGGCGGCGGTGATCTCGCGCATCAGCTCGACCTGGTCGCGGACCGCCTTGCCGTGGAACGCGGGCATCATCAGGGCCCGGGTGCGGGCGTGCTCCTCGTCGTCGATGACGAACACCGACTCGCGGCCCAGCACCATCTCCCCGAAGCTGTTGGCGCGACCGGCCTGGAACACCGACGGATCGCTGCGCACCAGGGCCTTGACGTCACCGGGATCGGCGAGGACGACGACGGTGCCGAACGGCCACAGCCGCACGGTGAACCGCGCGCCGAACTGCTCGTGGCAGCGGCGCACGAACTCGGCGGGGGAGCGCCAGTAGCGCCAGGTCTGGGTCAGCGCGGGAAGGGTCGGGCCCGGGGGTAATCGGGTGCTCATCGGTGAACTCGCTTCGCCGTCGCCGAGGGGTGGTCGGCGACCTTCTTGGGGGTGATGACGTCGGTGGGCAGCGCGTTGTTGGTGATCCGGGCGAACATGTTCCTGGGCCCGATGATGTGCGCGTGCTCGGCGCGGGCGGCGCGCATGCCCTCGACCACGGTGCTCCAGCGCACCGGGGTCACCCACCCGTCGAGCAGGTCCTCCTCGATCTCAGCCGGATCGGTCAGCAGCCTCCCGCTGACGTCCGACAGCATCGGCCACTTCGGACTGTTCCACGAAACGCGGTCGTACACCTCGGTTTCGAGTCGATCGCGCAGCGGCCGGACGGTGGAGCAGTGCTCCGATCGGTTCATCGTGTAGAACGGGTAGCCGCCGGACTCGCGCACGCGGTCCTCGAACAGCTGCAGGTCGGCGAGCGTGCCCGACACGGCGTGCACGGAATCGTCGAGGTAGATCGACACCTCCAGCTCGCCGGGGAAGTCGGCCACGAGGGCGTCGACCGTCCGCGAGTCCAGGCGGTAGAAGAACAGGCAGCCCAGCGGTTCCGGCACGGCCGCGAAGTAGTCGAGTTCCACGGCCGCGCTGGCGCGCACCAGCCGCAGACCGTCCTCGTAGGACAGAGCGCCGCTGAACACCGCGGCGATGATGGCGCCGAAGCTCTGCCCGCCGCACAGCACCGGGTCGAGCTCGACGTGGTCGAGCGCCCAGTCGGCCAAGGCCAGGGTCAGCACCAGGAACCCGGACTCGTAGACCTCCCAGTCGTAGACCTCGGCCTCGGCGTAGGCGTCCAGCAGCGAGTAGCCGAGCACGTCGTCGGCGACCTCGATCCGGGCGCGGGCGTGGTCGCTGGTGCGCAGGAAGTCCTCGATCGCGGAGAACTTCGTCGGCACCAGGCCCGGGAAGTAGAGCGCGTCACGGCGCACCGGTGTTCACCTCTCTGGCTTGCGATGGGCAGGCGCGATCAGAGCCGGTCGAGCAGTTCCCGCTTCTTGGCCTCGAACTCCTGCTGGGTGAGGATGCCGTCGGCGTGCAGCTGCCCCAGCTCGCGGATCGTCGCGAGGATCTCCTCCCGCGACATCTCCGGCCGCTGCGGCGCGCCAGGCAGCATCCGCGGCTCCGGAGCGGCGCCGAGCGCGGTCAGCTCGGGCTGGGCCTGCCGGATCGCGGCCAGCACGGCGGCGGCGAACGGCAGCGAGTTGGCGGTGGTGCCGAACCCGAAGCCGAACAGCAGGGCCCGGATGTTGTCGGCGGGCGGGGCCTCGGCCCGATCGCCGTGCGGCACCAGCAGGAAGTGGCCCGAGGTCAGACCCGGCTTGACCCACTCGACGCCGACGAGCTCGGTGAGCTCGTGGCGCCGCTTCGGCGAGCGGTGCTTGACCCGGGACGCGTCCGGGTGCCACTGGAACTCGACCGCGGAGCCGTCGAAGGACGCCTCCCCGTCGTAGCCCTTGAGCCGTCGCGGGGACTGGTCGACCTCGACGAGGAAGCGCGGCGCGAGCGCGTCGGAATCCGGGTTGAGATCGCAGTGGTCGTTGATGTGGTCGGCGTAGTAGGCCGCCAGTTCCTGCTGATTCGGTTCCAGCTCGATCTGGTTCGGTTCGGAATCGTCGGCGAGCTGGCCCGCGGCGACCTCGGTGAGCGGATCCGCGCCGGGTCGCAAGTGGAGCGTCAACTGCGGATGACCGTCGCCGCCGGCGGCGGTCGCGCGGGAAATGGCGTGGTACGGGATGGTCCTGTGCTTGAGCTTGCGCAGCAGGCGGGGATGCCCGAGTCCGCTGGAGTAATTGATCTCGATTCTGTCGTGCTCGAACACCCAGGTGGCATTCGTGCCCGCCAGTTCCAGCCCCAGTCCCATGCGGTGAACCTACCAGTGGAAGAAATTGTGCGGCAATGATTCCGATGCCATCTTCGGGGTAGTAGGGGGTCTCATCGGAAAGTGTGAGTGAAGCCGGTGGCCGCCACCGCGACCACCGACGTCCTGCCCGAGTCCGACCAGGTCAGCGGGCGATCCCCCCAGAATCCCCCGGGATCTACTTGAGCTTCTTCTCCGGGAAGAAGATGGAGGCGACGCCGATGACGGCCTCGATGCCACCGATGATGGCGATGACGTTGCCCACCGTCCGCAATTCGAACGGGCCGACCTCGGTTTCACCACCGTAGATCCGCAGCAGGACCCCGGCCACCACCATGAGCGCGCCGATGGCTATGTGCTTCGCATTCGACATGAATCCTCCGTCTGTGAATCAAATGCCGTTCGTGATCGTAGCAGCGGTCACGACTCGAAAATCCTGTTCTGCTGGATCTCGCCGGAATCCCGGCTGAATTCGTGCCGCTGCCATTGCACCGTCGGCAGGTGCGCCGCACCGATTCGCGGAATCGGTTGGGTGAGTCCGGCGTCCGCCGACAGCATCCACACCCGATGTCCGGGCGGGGAAGTGGGAATTCTGGGAATGGGCTGCGTCGCCAGGTGGTCGAACCGGCGGGGGATCGGTTGCGTCGCCTGCACCTTCCGCGGCAGCCGCCGCGTGACCTCGCTGCCGTCGACCGGCGTCGTGTCGAGCTTGTGCAGGTGCCGCACGAACACCAGGCCGACCGCCAGCGCCAGGTAGCCGCAGCCCAGCGCGAGCATGGTCGTGCGCACGCCGACGCTGCTGATCAGCCCGGTCGCCGCGGCGACCGCCAGCGGAGCCGGGGCGCTGAGGACCGTGTTGGCGATGCTGATGACCCGGCCGAACAACCGCTTCGGCACCCGTTCCTGCAGCGCGGCCATGTAGAGCATGTCCAGCGGGCTGGTCACCAGGCCCGCCGCGGCCATCACCGCGAACGCCGGAGCCACGCCCAGCTCCAACGACATCAGCAGCACCAGCGCCGAGAACGCGAGGTAGACGGTGAGGTAGGTGCGGCGCTTGGGCAGCTTGTGCCCGACGGCGCCGTAGCCGATCGTGCCCACCAGCGAACCGATGCCGAACGCGCTGATCAGGCCGCCGTAGAGGGCGGGCTGGTGCAGGACCTCGGCGGCGTAGGCGGTCAGCCCGATCGTGGCGAAGCTGGAGTCGAACGCCGCGAACACCATCGTGGCCACCACCAGCGTGCGCAGCAGCTTGTCCTGGAACAGGTAGCGCAGCCCGATGCGGAACCGCCGGTAGTAGCTCATCCCGTCCTCGTCGGCGCCGACCTGCTCGGTGGCAGCGGTGCGCGGGGCGCGGGCGAACAGCAGCAGCACGGTCGTGCCGAGCAGGCCGGTGACGGCGTTGAGCAGGATCGTCCACTCGCTGCCCGCGAACGCCGCGATCCCGCCCGCCGCCAGCGGTCCCACCAGGTTCGAGGAGGCCGTGACGGTGCGCAGCGTCGCGTTGGCGCGCTCCAGCGGCACCCCGGCCTGCCCGGCCAGCTGCGGCACGATGCCGAAGATCGCCACTCGTCCGGGTTCGTCGGCGACGCTCCGCACCAGCGCGAGCAGCAGCAGGAGCGGCGGCGTGAGCAGGCCGGCCACGTGCAGCAGGTACACCGACAGGGTCGTGGCGGCGGCGAAGACGCTGGAGAACAGCATGCTGGCGCGGAACCCGAGCCGGTCGATCAGCGGTCCCTGCAGCAGGCCGGTGACCACCGAGCCGCCGACGCTGACCGTCGCGATCCAGCCGGTCAGCGCCAGGTCGTGCGTGGTTTCCAGGACGAACAGCGGCAGCGCCGCGGTGCCGATGACGTCGCCGACGACGTTGATCGACGACCCGGTGAGCAGTCCCCGGTACGGTCCCCGCCTGAGCGGGCGCTCCCTCAACCGCACCGTGGGTGCGTCGGCGTGCGCGCGGTGTCGTCCCATCGGCCGCTACCCGCTGGTGTCCCGCAGCGCGGTGGTGGCGGTCAGCGAACGCCAGGCGACGGGCACGGCCGCGGCGGTGATGGCCAGCGCGACGGCCGCGACGGCGCCCGAGACGGCGATCCCGGCGGCCTGGTAGAGCGCGCCGATCGCGGCGGTGCCCGCGGCCACGCCCGCCAGCTGGGCGCTCTCGTAGTGGCTGAGGCGCGTGCCGATGCGGGCCCCGGCCCGCTCGGAGATGGCCGACTGCTCGGCGGGGATCGCGATGCCCAGCGCGGCCGCGGCGAAGATCCACACGACGCTGAGCACCCACGGCTCGGGCGCGGCGGCCAGCACACCGGTGACCAGGGCGCTGGCCAGCAGCGCGGCCATCACCGCGGTGCGCTTGCCGATCCGCGCGAGCACGCGGTGGGCGATGTTCGGGACCAGCACGAACGCGATGAAGCCCGGCGCCAGCGCGGAGGCGATCGCGTAGGGGCCGTAGTGGTGGGCGGTCTGCAGGTGCAGGAGCAGCAGCAGGCTCATCGCGGCCTCCAGCGCCGCGGTCACCCCGCAGATCACCAGGAACGGCAGCAGGTCTCGCGTCGAGACCGGGTCGGACGGTGCCGGGGGGCGCGGGTCGTCGCCGCGCGCGGTGAAGCCGAGCAGCACGGCGGCGAGGAGCGCGGAGACGGCGCCGAGCGCGAACACCGCGGGGTAGCCGAGGTCTTCGAGCATCGTGAAGCAGATGACGTAGGCGATGAGCTGGCCGGTTCCCTCGAACGACAGCAGCCGCCCGAAGCCGCGGCCGTCGTCGCCGCCGCTGCGGCCGCCGATCCAGCTGCGGACGCCGACCCAGAAGAAGGCGCTGCCGATGCCGGTCAGCGCCGCCATCGCGAAGGCCGCAGGCAGCCCGCCGCTCAGCGCGAACCCGGCCAGCGCGGCGGCGTGCAGCACCGCTCCGGCGGCGGCGACCACGAGCTCGTTGAGGCGGTCGGCCAGGTGGCCGCTCAGCGGCCGGGTCACCAGCGCCGCCAGCGCGCACACCGCGACCAGCGCCCCGGACTGGCCGGGGGCGGCGGCCAGCACGGCTCCGGCGTAGAGCGGCAGCAGGAAGTCCAGGACCTCCATCGGGCCGCTGGCGAACGCGGACGCGTGCAGCACTCGTTCTTCGCGGCCGAATCGCGGGCGGTCGGAGCTGGTGGTCATCGCGGTCCCGTTCCGTCATCGGGGGAAAAGATCAACTCGGGACAGTATCGCTGATCTTCCGGTCATCGGGTGGGAGGAAAGGGCGATTCCGCCGGTTCGGAACCCTGTGGCCGAACCGGCGGAACGCCTGCTGGTGCTCAGCGGGTCAAGGCGAAACGCCTCAGCAGCCGCTGCTCCAGGTGCTGCCCGGGACGTGGGCCTCGGCGGCCGCGGTCTCCAGGGCCTGCAGGTCGAGGATCGACATGGGAAATCACCTCCTCTCGCGTCGTCGCGCCGTTCCTTCGCCCTGTTGGGGAGGGCGAGGAGGTCAGCAGTTGGTGCTCGCGGTGCTGCCCGGCACGGAGGCCTCGGCCGCGGTGGTCTCCAGGGCCTGGAGGTCGAGGATCGACACGTCAATTCACCACCTAACTGTTCATCCGGATGTCCTCGCCGAACGGTCGACGGCGAAGTCTTCGGGAACCGAATCGCCCGGGAGGTGCTTTCGCGCAAGCGAATCCGTCGCCGAATTGGCGGGTGTTCTTCGCTTTCCCCAGGTTCGACTCGAATTCTATCAGGAATTGCTCCCCAGCAATGGGTTTCGATGATGACCAGGGGTTGGTAGTGGTTCCAGGAAGGGCATGAATCCGACCGGCTCGTCCAACGACGCCAGCGCCGCGAGCACGCCCGCGTTGCCGGTCGCGAAATCCATCGACAACCGGAAGTTGCCCTCCCCGGGGAACGCGAGGTGCCCGTGGTAGCCCAGCGCGTGCCAGTGCAGCACCGACAGGTGCGCCACCGCCGATTCCGGCAGCCGCTCACCGGGCGAGGACCGCGCCAGCGTCGCCAGCAGCCCGGCCCGGCCCGCGAACAACCCCGACTGCACCACCAGCGTGCTGCGGCAGCTGCGGTGCAACCCGGCCGAGCTGCCCGACAGCCGCTCGTCGGGCACGTGCCGCAGCACCTCGTCGGCCACCAGCGCGATGCCCGCCGAGCCGACGTCGAGGTACGGCAGGGTCCGGAAACCGCCGTCGACCTGCAGCGTTCCGTCCGGCCGGGACACGCACAGGTCCAGGTCGCGGTGCAGCGCGCGCACCGCCAGGTCCAGGTGGTGGCGCCGCCCGGTCGCCTCGTAGCAGCGCAGGAACAGCAGCGCCGGCCCGCTCCAGCCGCGCAGCAGCCCGCCGCGCGTGCCCGCGTCGCGCAGGCCGACCCGGCCGGCGGCGTCGATGCCGTGCGACCGGCCGCTCTCGACGGCCTCGGCGACCCGGTCGGCGATCTCCAGGGCTCGGGCCAGCTGCGCGGGGTCGCGCTCGCCCAGGTGCAGGTGGTTCAGCCCGATCCCGGCCAGCCCGCTGAACAGGCTCACGTCCTGGGTGCGCGCCACGTCCGGCGCGGCGCGGTCGACGAGCTCGGCCGCCCGCGCGGGGTGTCCCAGCAGGTCGAGGACGTGCGCGGTGCCGTGCGCGCCGTCGAAGAACCCGGGCCTGCCGGCGGACCGCTCGGCGCGCTCGGCCAGCCAGGCGACGTGCTCGGGCTCGACGTCGTGCCCGGCGGTGCGCAGCGCCCACAGCACCCCGGCCGCGCCGAACGCGAAATCGGTGCCGCCGTTGAGGAATCCCTGCACGTCGCCGGGGAACAGCCGGTCGTCGCGGTCGGGAGCGGCGGTGGCCCGGATCGCCTCGGCCAGCGAGTCCCGCGCGGCCCGGCGGCCGGGCTCGTCGGTGAACCGGACCTCGGGAGCCGCCGCGACCGACGTGGCCGGGGCGGGTCGGCGGACCCGGTCGAGGATGAGGGTGCGGACGTCGTCGGGCACGGTGAAGTGCTCCTCCACTGCGGCGAGCAGCTCGCTCGCCTTGCCGGGGTGCAGGGCGTTGAGACTGGTCAGCGGCAGGAACAACCACAGCGCGAGAGCGCCGAGCGCCTGCCGGTCGACCTCGGCGCCGCGCGCGTCGGGGTCGGTGAAACCGGCGTAGCCCATGTGCTGGCGCCGCTGGTCGCCGATGTCGGAGGCGGCCTCGAAGTCGACCAGCCCCACCCGGTCCTCGTCGTCGACGAGGACGTTCGCCGGGTGCAGGTCGCCGAAGACCACGCCGCGCTCGTGGATCCGCTCGATCACCGCGGTCACCCGACGCAGCACCCGCACCGCGCGCTCGGCGTAGTCCCGCGCGGCTCCAGGGCTGGTCTCGGGTCCGACCAGCGGGTGGTGCAGCGCGCCCCACGCCTGCAGAGTGCGGCCGGGAACCCGGTCCAGCACGGCGAACCGGTGCTCCCACACGTCGACGACCTCGTGCACCCGGGGCACTCCCGCGACGCCCTCCAGCGCGCGCAGGGCGGTGACCTCGTGCTCCAGCCGCGCCACGGCGTCCCGGCCGGACGAGTCCAGCCCGGCCAGCGGGCGCGCCTCCTTGAGCACGACCTCGGTGCCGTCGTCCTCGCGGCGCGCGAGGTAGACCCCGCCGCCGTTGGAGAAGTGCAGGGCCTCGGTGATCCGGTACCCCAGCGAGGCCGACTGCCCGGACCGCGCGTCCAGGTGCGGTGCGAGGAATCCCGGCGTCGAAACCCACTCGGGCGTGGTGAAGAACGGGCGACGATCGTCGGGAACCAGCTCACCGTCGGGGTTCTCGACGGCCAGGAGCTGCTCGCCGTCCGGGGTGAAGCAGTGCTTGACCGAAAAGCCGCCGTAGCGCACGAACACCGGTCCTCCGCCGATCCGCAGATCGGTGAGCACGTACGGGCCGCGTTCCCCGTCCAGGGCCGTCGACAGCGCCTTGACCGTCGTCTCCAGCTGGGCGTCGTCGACGGGGTAGAGCGTCAGCAGCTTCCCGCTCGCCGAGCGCGGCGCGTACTTCAAGCTGTAGGCGCGCACCAGGTTCCGGGTGCGCAGGAACTTGAACGCGACGCCCGCCGCGAAGCAGTGCCGCGACACCTCGGCCAGCACGCGCGAGGAGTTCTCCGGCGTCGCCGACACGTGGACCTTCCAGCCCTGGTCGGGCAGGTCAGGTCCGTCGGGCCGGACCATGCACCAGTCGCCGTTGCCGCCGCGCACCCAGCCGTCCGGGAGCGCGGCCTCGACCAGCTCGAAGGTCGTCGCGGCCGCCTCCCAGCGCGACGGCGCCTCGTAGAACACCCGGTCCGCCAGCGAGTACAGCTCCAGGTCCTCACGCATGCCCGCTCACCTCCCCGCCGCGTCAGTACGCGCGCGTCCGGCTGCTGCGCCGCTCGAAATCGCGCAGCGACGTGGGCGGGTCGTTGGCCAGGAACTTGCTCAGCAGCTCGCGCGCCTTCTCCTTGTCCTCGGCGGGGATCGCGTCGACCACCGGGAAGTGCTCGGCGCTGGCCGCGGCGTACTCCTCGAACTCCTCGCGCAGGATCGACCAGACGGTGCGGTCGTAGTACATGCCGTCGAGGTAGTGGTAGTCCC
Organism: Saccharopolyspora ipomoeae; assembly: GCF_029952525.1. Taxonomy (GTDB): domain Bacteria; phylum Actinomycetota; class Actinomycetes; order Mycobacteriales; family Pseudonocardiaceae; genus Saccharopolyspora; species Saccharopolyspora ipomoeae. The sequence continues at coordinate 109,623 of NZ_JASAOF010000017.1, read as the reverse complement.
GCAGCACGCCCTCCAGCACGAATCCGCCCTTGGTCAGGATCTTGAGCGTCTCCTTGTTGTAGGCGGCCGTGGTGAACTCGACGCGGTGCGCGTTGAGCCCGTTGAACAGGTGCTCGATGACCAGGCCGAACGCCTCGGCCCCGTAGCCGCGGCTCCACTTCTGCCAGTCGCCGACGACACCGCCGAGGCTGTAGGAACCGGAGCTGTTCACCGGCCGGTAGTTGACCGCGCCGACGCGCTCGCCGTCGTTGGCCACGGCCATGAAGAACCGCACGTTGCCGTCCTCGTTGGCGGCCTTCACCTTCGCCGGGGTCAGGAACTCCCGGGTGTCGGCGGTCATCGCCGCGGCCGGCGACAGCGGCTTCAGCCAACTCGCGATGAGCTCGTAATCGTCCTCGGTGGCCCATTCGATGCGGACGAGTCTTCCCTGCATTGGCACCGTCTTTCGGTCAGCGTTCGAGAGCGCGACGAACCGATGTGCTCGTACGCGCTGTTGTCATGGGCTTTTCGGCCCGTGGAGTTCGGGTTTCCCCGCGATGCCTTGCTCGCTTCAGTCCCCAGTCCGACGTGGCTCGGCGTTCCCCGGTTCCCGCGAATTCATCACCGTATTCCCGGAATTCACCGCGCCCCGTCGTGCAAGGCCCTTCGGTCGGCGCGAACGCTAAGTACGCCCTGGTGAAGTGTCAAGCAAAACGATCAGATTCGGTCGGGCTGCGGAAAGGCGTGAGTCTGTTCGGCGCAGCGCTGACCATTTCCCGCCAGATAGGGGTAGGGGTGCCCCAACCCCACATTCCCCCGATTCCCTTGACCCGCCTCAGAACGGCTGTTTCACTCGGGCCCTCTCCGGCGATTCACGGCTCCTTCAGTCTCTCCACACCGGTGGTCGGTGCGCCTTCACCCGCCTCCGGAACCCGTGTCGAACTCCGGCGATCCGCGCTGCCGCAACCACTCTCGCGCGGATCGGCCACTGTGGTGCGAAGGACGTGAGAGATGAGTCGGTGGACGCCGCTGCTCATGGACGAGGCCTCGCTGAGCGAGCTGCCGAAGGTCCCGTTGAGCGAGGTGATGCAGCACGCGCACGTGATGGCCGCGCAGCGGCTCAAACCCCGGGAGCTCTACGAGCGGTGGGACCGCCAGCAGTGGTCCGCCGCCGACGTCGAGCTGGGACCGGACAAGGAGAACTTCGACCACGCGATCACGCCAGGCTTCCGCGCGATCGTCGCCGAGTCCATCGCGACGTTCATCATCGGCGAGTACACCGGGCTCGACATGCTCGGCCCGATCATCAGCGGTTCCCCGGACGAGCAGTACTCGGTGTTCCTCGGCACCCAGATCGCCGACGAGACCCGGCACACCCACCTGGTGTTCCGGCTCGGCGAGGAGATCCTGGGCATGGACCCCGATCCGAAGCGGATGCTCGCCGAGAGCTGGAACCTCGCCGCCCCCGCCCACCGCGAGCTGAGCGTGCTGGAGGCCGGGATCGTCCGGGACCTGCACCGCAGGCCGTTGGACTACGGGCAGTGGCTGCGCGCGGTCACCCTGTTCCACATGATCACCGAGGGCGTGCTGGCGCTGGTCGGGCAGCGGGTGCTGGTCCAGGCGCTGCGCGACGTCGGCGGGCTCGACGGCATCAGGACCGCCTTCACCGCGATGTGCCGGGACGAGTCCCGCCACGTCGGTTTCGGCATGCACGCCCTGCGCACCGGGGTCCTGGAGGGACACCACGACGACATCTGCGAGGTCCTGGAGCAGGCGGTGCCGTTGGCGTTGCGCGTCGACCAGGAGACCTCGGCGGTGGGCAACCGCGGCTTCCGGCGGATGAGCCTGGACATCCTGCGCCGCCACATGCGGCTCATCGGCGTCGACGAGGGGTTCCAGGAACACCTGATCACCACCGCGTCGGCGACGGCGGAGCGCGCCGGTGCGCGCTGACCCGGCCACCACCACTGTTCGCGCATCGACTTCAGGAAGGCGAGGAAACATGGGGGACAACGGACGCGGTGGGCTCATCACCACCGAAGGCGTGGTCGGCCGCGACCAGGTCGCCTGGGACTCCGCGCTGCTGGCCAACCGGCTGCGCGGCAGGGGCGTGCGGCCCGGGGACCGGGTCGTGCTCTCGGCGGCGAACTCAGCGGAGTTCGTGGTGGCGCTGTTCGCGCTGATCGCGGTGGACGCCTCCATCGTGCTCGTCGACCACCGGCAGTCGGCCAAGGAGCACCGCCGCGTCATCGATCACGCCAGGGCGAGATGGCTGCTGCGCGACCGCACCGTGCCGGCCGAGGACCTCGGCGCCGAGGTCATCTCGCTGGAGAACGCGCTCAGCGAGGTGCGGCTGGCCCGGCCGGTCGACGCGTTCGCCGACGTGCACGACGCGCTGTCGTTCGACGCCTGGTACGAGCGAGCCGACGGGCTGGTCCTGTGGTCCTCGGGCACCACCGGCGCGCCCAAGGGCATCGTGCGCTCCGGTTCCTCGGTGCGCGCCAACATCGAACGCACCCAGGACCGGATGCGCTACGTCGCCGACGACGTGCTCATGCCGCTGCTGCCGTTCTCCCACCAGTACGGGCTGTCGATCATCCTGCTGTGGTGGTGGTCGGAGTTCACGCTGGTGGTGAACTCGTCCCACCGCCTCGACCAGGCGCTGGACCGGATCAGCGAGCACGGCGTGACGGTCGTCGACGCCACCCCGTCGAGCTACGACACGATGCTGTCGATCTACGGCAGGCGCAACCGCTACCACGGGTCGCTGGCCAGCGTCCGGATGTGGTGCGTGGGCGGGGCGCCGCTGTCGGCGGCGCTGAGCGGCCGGTTCCGCACCGTCATCGGCAAGCCGCTGCTGGACGGCTACGGCAGCAGCGAGGCCGGCAACATCGCGCTGGCCGTGGAACCGGACCCGCGCGGCGTGGGTCGTGCGCTCGACGGCATCGACATCCGGATCGTGGACGCGCACGGCGATCCGCTGCCGCCGGGCGAGCGCGGCGAGGTCGTGGTGCGCACCCCCGACTACCTCAACGCCTACCTCGGCGAGGACGGCGAACCGGTGCCGGTCACCGACCGCGAGTACCGCACCCACGACCTCGGCTGGCTCGACGACCAGGGCAACCTGACCCTGATCGGCCGCAAGCGGGCGGTGCACCGCCTCGGCCACACGATCTACCCGGACGCGCTGGTCGAGAAGGTGGAGCGCTGCGGCAACCCGGTGCGGGTGGTCCCGTTCGACCACGAGAGGCTGGGCAGCGAGCTGGTGTTCGTCGTCGCCGACGAGCAGGACCGCAGCCCCGCGCACTGGCGGGCCCGCTTCGCCGCCGAACTCGCCGAGTACGAGCGACCCAACCGGGTCGTGGTGGTGCCGGAGTTCCCGCTCAACCTCAACGGCAAGGTCGACACCGAGGCGCTGCGCGAAATGGCCCGCGGCCGGACCCGGGCGACCCCGTCGATCCCGCACCCGGAGCGGCTGCAGGCGTTGCGCGCGGTCGTCGAGTTCCTGCAGTCCCAGCGAGCCCAGGTCCACGAGCTGCTCACCGAGGTCTCGCACCACGCGACGGTCAACGGCGAGATCGACCTGTGCATCCGGACCCTCGAAGGCGCCCAGGAGGAGGTCCTCAAGCACCGGCCCCGGCCGGTCGAGGGCGCGGCCGTGTTCATGCCCTCGAACATCCCGCTGTACTCGTACGTGCTGTACCTGCTGATCCCGAGCCTGTACTGCGATCACGTCAGCTTCCGCGCCTCCAGCAAGATCGCCGACGTCACCCGCAAGCTGCACGAGATGCTCTCGCCGGCGCACAAGCTGCCGATCCACGACTGCTCGATGGCGCAGCGCGAGTTCATCGCGGGGCCGGTCGCCGAGTCGGAGCTGGTGGTGTTCACCGGCACCTACCACAACGCCGAGAAGGTGCGCGGGCAGCTGAGCTCCGAGCAGCTGTTCGTGTTCTTCGGGCAGGGCGTCAACCCGTTCGTCCTCGGCCCGGACGCCGACCTGCGCAGCGCGATCCCGGCGCTGATCGACGTGCGGATGATCAATTCCGGGCAGGACTGCTTCGGGCCGGACCGCATCTTCGTGCACGATTCGCTGGCCGACGTGTTCGTGCCCGCGCTGTGCCACTACGTGGCCAAGCTCCGGCACGGCGACAACCGCGACACCACCAGCGACTACGGGTCGATGTACTACCTGGAGGCCTTCGCCGACTCCTTCGACTACCTGCGCAAGCACTCGCAGCACATCGTCTCCGGCGGCGAGGTCAGCATCATCGACATGCACCTGCGGCCCACGGTGCTGGACCTGCCGCTGGACCCGAAGGAGAAGGCGACGGAGATGTTCGCGCCGATCTTCAACGTGGTGCGCTACTCCGACGAGCAGGAGCTCCTGTCGGTGCTGAACTCGCCGTTCTACATCGACCGCGCGATGGGCGCCACGGTCTACGGCGACCTGCCGGAAGTGGTGTCGTTCCTGCGCAAGCGGCACCAGGTCACGGTCAACAGCACCCTGGTCGACCACGACGACGGCAACGAGCCCTTCGGCGGCAGGGGCATCGTCGCCAACTACGCGGCCGTGGGCACCAAGCGGGTGGCCGAGCCGCTGCTGCTGTCCAAGGCCGTCGCCGATCACCTCGGGACCGGGACGCGACGTCGTGAGCTGATCGGTGCCGCCGATGTCTGATCACCTCGAAGGAGCCTGGACGGCGGTCCTGGAAGTGCTGCGGCAGCACGGCGTCAGCACCCTGTTCGGCCTGCCCGGCGACGACCTGAAGCTGCTCGACGCGCTGGAGCGCGCCGAGGACCCGCCGAGGCTGGTGCTGTGCCGGGACCAGCGCAACGCCCTGTTCATGGCCACCGGCCACGCCCTGCACACCGGTTCGGCCTCGGTCGCGGTCGTGGGCAAGGGGCCCGCGGCCACCAACGCCACCACCGGCCTGCTGGAGGCCCGGTGCTCCCGCGCTCCGGTGGTCCTGATCGGCGCGGGCACCGATCCGCACCACATCGGTGCCCGCGCTTTCCAGGAGCTGGACCAGGTCGCGGCGCTGGCGCCGCTGACGAAGTGGGCGCACCGCGTCGAGCACGCCGACCGCCTGGTCCCGGCCCTGCGCCGCGCGATGCTGGTGGCGGCGCGCGGCGCGCCGGGCCCGGTGTACCTGGAGGTCCCGGACCACCTGCCGGCGGCCGAGATCCCGCTGCGCGGTAGCGGTGTGGAGCTGACGACCGGTGTGCCGCAGCAGGTTCGGGACGCACGTCGGCCGATCCTGCTGGTCGGCGGCGGGATGCGGCACCGCAACGCCGAGCGCGTCGTGGAGCGCCTGGCCGAACGCCTGGGCGCGGCGATCTTCACCACCGCCTCCGGGCGCGGCGCCGTGGACGAGGACCACCCGCACTTCCTCGGGCTCTCCGGTCTCTACGCGGCACCCGCCACCGCCGAGCTGTGGTCCACGTCGGACTGCGTGATCGCCCTGGGCAGCAGGCTGGAGGAGACCGCGACCCTGGAATGGCCCGAACCCGTGGGGGATTCGGTCCCGGTGGTGCAGCTGAACATCGCCGCCGAGGAGCTCTCCACCGAGCACTCGGGCCCGTGCGTCGTCGGCGACGCCGCCGCGACGGTCGAGTCGTGGCTGGCCGGTGACCTCGGCGGCGACCGCGCGGCGTGGGCCGACCTGGTCACGACCACGCGGCTGGCGCTGCGGCCCCGCACGTCCGGCATCCCCGACCTGCTCGCCGCCGTCCGGGAGATCGTGCCCGAGGGGCGAATCCTGGTGCAGGAGAACGGGTTGCAGGACATGTGGTCCTACTTCTTCCCGAACTACAGCTGCGGCCGCCACGGCGGCTCGGTGGTGCCCTCGGAGCAGACCAGCCTCGGCTTCGGCGCTGCCGCGGCGGCCGGGGTGAAGGCCGCCGAGCCGGACCGCCCTGTGCTGGCGCTGGTCGGCGACGGCGCCTTCGGCCTGTTCGCCAACGAACTGCGCACGCTGGTCCGCGAGCGCCTCGGAGTCTGCTACCTGGTGCTGCGCAACGGTGGCTACGGCTGGCTGCAGCAGCAGGCCGACCAGCACGAACCGCCCCTCACGCGGCACCGCTTCACCCGCGACGACGAACCGCTGGTGCGCACACCGGGCGCGCACCACGCGCTGGCGCGGCACCGCGACGAGCTCACCGCCGCCCTCACCGAAGCCCTCCGGCTCACGGCCGAGGGCGTCCCCTGCGTGATCGAGATCCCGGTGAGCCTCGACGACTCCGCCCTGCGACCCGAAGGCGACTTCGGCAGCCCCCAACCCGAGGAGAACCCGTGATTTCCGAGAACCTCCGCTCCCTGCGCCGCCGCGTGGTCGTCACCGGCGTCGGCGCCGTCACCCCCGTCGGCCTGACCTTCGAGAACACCTGGGAGGCGTTCCTGGCCGGGCGCAGCGGTGTCGCCGAGATCAGCACCTTCGACGCCTCCGACCTGCCGACCTCGATCGCCGGGCAGATCGAGGGCTTCGACCCCGCCGAGCACATGCCGCGCACGCTGGCCCGACGCATGGACAGCTACGCCCAGTACGCGATGGCCGCGGCGACCCAGGCCACCCGGATGGCCAAGCTGGACGTCGACGACGACAACGCCGACCGGGTCGGCGTGCTCATCGGAAGCGGATACGGCGCCGTCAACTCCATCGACGGCTTCTCGGTCACCATCCGCGAGAAGGGCCCGCGCGCGATCAGCCCCTACGCCCCGATCACCGGTGCGATCGACAGCGCCGCAGGGGAGATCAGCATGGCCTTCGGGGCCCGGGGCCCGAGCCGCGCGATCAGCAGCGCCTGCGCCACCGGCACGGACGCGCTCGGCGAGGCGGCCCGCTGGATCCAGTTCGGCATCACCGACGCCGCGATCGTCGGCGGCGCCGACAACTGCGTCACCCGCGTCGACCTCGCGGGCAGCGGCAACGCCCGAGCCCTGTCCCGCCGCGTCGACGACCCGCAGGCCGCGTCGCGCCCGTTCGACGAGGACCGCGACGGCTTCGTGATGAGCGCCGGAGCCGGGGTCCTGGTCCTGGAGGACGCCGAGCACGCCGAGCGGCGGGGAGCCACGATCCTCGCCGAGGTCCTCGGCTACGGCTGCTCCTCCGACGCCCACCACTGGACGGCCCCGCAACCCGAGGGCCTGGGCGCCAAGCGCGCGATGCGCGCGGCCCTCGCCGACGCCGGGGTCGCCCCGGAGCAGGTGGATCACGTCAACGCCCACGGCACCAGCACCAAGCTCAACGACGCCTCCGAGATCGCCTCGCTGCGGGAGGTCCTGGGCTCGCGGGTCTCGGAGATCCCGATCTGCTCGATCAAGTCCATGACCGGTCACATGATCGGCGCGGCCGGTGCCGTCGAGGCGATCACGACGGTCCAGGCGATCCGCACCGGCATCGTGCCGCCCACGATCAACTGCCACCGGCCGCTGGCCGACGACATCAACTTCGTCGCCCACGAACCGCAGCAGCACGAGGTCCGGGTGGCCATGAGCAACTCGTTCGGCTTCGGCGGTCACAACGCGGTCGTCGTCCTCGGCGCCTGGGAGGGCTGAGCGGTGGCGGCGCTGGTGACCGGCGGGAACCGGGGGATCGGCCTGGCGATCGCCCGCGAGCTGCGGGCCCGGGGAGAGCCGGTCGCGATCACCCACCGCGGCACCTGCCCGGACGACCTGTTCGGCGTGCCCTGCGACGTCACCGACACCGCCCAGGTGGAGGAGGCGTTCGAGAAGGCGGAGGCCGAGCTGGGCCCGATCACCACGGTGGTGGCCAACGCGGGCATCACCGACGACGGTCTCCTGCTGCGCATGGACGAAGCGCAGTTCAGCGGGGTCCTCGACGCGAACCTGACCGGCGCCTACCGGGTCGCCCGGCGAGGCGCGCGCAGCATGCTGCGGCAACGCCGCGGACGGCTGATCTTCGTGTCCTCGGTGGTGGCGCTGCGCGGCGAGGCGGGCCAGGCGAACTACGCCGCGAGCAAAGCGGGCCTGGTCGGGCTCGCCCGCTCCCTGGCCCGCGAACTCGGCTCCCGGGGCATCACGGCCAACGTCGTCGCACCCGGCCTGATCAGCACCGACATGACCGACGAGCTCGGTGAGACGCGCAGGCGGCAGATCCTCGACGGGGTCCCGCTCGGTCGTCCCGGCGAGGCGGCCGAGGTCGCCGCCGCGGTCGGCTGGCTCGCCTCCGAGCAGGCGGGCTACGTCACCGGCGCGGTCATCCCGGTCGACGGCGGCGCCGGAATGGGCCACTGAGCATCACTACGAACGAGGAGCAGCAGATGGGATTGCTGGCGGGCAAGCAGGTCCTGATCACGGGGGTCCTCACGGAGTCCTCGATCGCCTTCCACGCGGCCAAGGTCGCCCAGCAGCAGGGAGCCCGGGTCGTGCTCACCGGATACGGCCGACTCAGCCTGGTGCGGCGCATCGCCAACCGGCTCCCGGACCCGCCCCCGGTGATCGAGCTCGACGTCACCGACCAGGCCATGCTCGACGACCTCGCCCCGCGGTTGCGCGAGCACGTCGACCGCCTCGACGGGGTGCTGCACTCCATCGCCTACGCACCCCCGAGCTGTCTCGGCGAGGACTTCCTCGACACCCCGTGGCAGGACGTGGCCACGGCCGTGGAGGTCTCGGCGTACTCGCTGAAATCCCTGGCCACGGCCTGCCGTCCGCTGATGGGCCGAGGCGGCTCGATCGTCGGCGTGGACTTCGACGCCCGAGTCACCTGGCCCGGCTACAACTGGATGGGAGTCGCCAAGGCGGCCCTGGAATCGACGACCCGCTACCTGGCCCGAGAGCTCGGCCCCGACGGCATCCGCGTCAACCTCGTCGCTGCGGGCCCGCTGCGCACGGTCGCCGCCCGCTCCATCGGCGGCCCGGACGACCTGGAGGAGGCCTGGAAATCCCGCGCCCCGCTCGGCTGGGACACCACCGACCCGGAACCGGTCGGCAGAACGATCTGCACCCTCCTCTCGGACTGGCTCCCCAGCACCACGGGCGCCCTCCTGCACGCGGACGGCGGCCTCCACTCCACGGGCCGGTGAGCCGGTCGTCGAAGGCGGGCAACGGCTCGGTCGTCCCAGGCCGCGGACCGACTCACCGCATCGAACCGGTCCGGACGTAGCGCTGGTGCCAGGACAGGGACTCGTCGAGCAGGTGCGGTGTGTGCAGGCCGAACGCCGAGCGCTGGGACCGCTCGAAGTAGTCGCGCAGCGCCGGGCGGAAGTCGGGGTGCGCGCAGTGCTCGATGACGCGCTCGGCGCGCTGCTTCGGGGACAGGCCGCGCAGGTCGGCCAGGCCCTGCTCGGTGACGATGACGTCCACGTCGTGCTCGGTGTGGTCGACGTGCGAGACCATCGGCACGATCGTCGACACGTCACCGCCCTTGGCCTGCGACGGCGTCACGAAGATCGACACGTAGGCGTTGCGGGCGAAGTCGCCGGAGCCGCCGATGCCGTTCTGGATGCGGCTTCCCATCAGGTGCGTGGAGTTGATGTTGCCGTAGAGGTCGGCCTCCACGATGCCGTTCATCGCCAGGCAGCCGAGCCTGCGCACCACCTCGGGGTGGTTGCTGATCTCCTGCGGCCGCAGCACGATCTTGTCGCGGAAGGCGGCGGCGTCCCGGTTGAACCGCTCCACCGCGGTCGGGCTCAGCGAGAACGCCGTCGCGGACGCCATTTCCATCCTGCCTGACTCGATCAGCTGCAACATCCCGTCCTGGATGACCTCGGTGTAGGCGGTCAACCCGTGGAACGGCCCGTTCTCCAGCCCGGCGAGCACGGCGTTGGCGACGTTGCCGACGCCCGACTGGATCGGCAGCAGTTCCCGGGGCAGCCGGCCCGCGGCGACCTCCAGTTCGAGGAAGTCCAGGACGTGCCCGGCGATCTGCTCGGAGATCGCGTCGGGCGGGGTGAAAGCGCCGTTGCGGTCGGGAGATTCGGTCTCCACCACCGCGATCACCTTCTCCAGCGGGCAATCCAGGTGCGGCACGCCGATCCGGTCGGCCGGGTGCGTGATCGGGATCGGCCTGCGGTGCGGCGGGAGCGCGGTCCCGTAGTAGACGTCGTGCATGCCCTCGAGGTGCTCGCTCTGCCAGGAGTTGACCTCGACGATCACCCGGTCGGCCTGCTCCAGCCAGGTCTTGTTGTTGCCCACCGACGACGACGGGATCAGCCTGCCGTCCTCGGTGATGCCGCTGACCTCCACCACCGCCACGTCCAGGTCGCCGTAGATGCCCTGCCAGACGCGCTGCGCTACGTGCGAGAGGTGGATGTCGGTGTAGTCCAGCCGGCCCTCGTTGATCTTCGCCCGGCTCACCGGGTCCGACTGGTACGGCAACCGCAGGTCGATTCCCTCGACCTCGGCCAGCGCCCCGTCCAGCTCCGGTGCCGTCGACGCCCCGGTCCACAACCCGACTTTCATCGGCTCACCGTGCTCGTGCGCCACCGCGACCCGCTTCGCCAGGGCCCCAGGCACCTCCTTGGGATACCCGGCCCCGGTGAAGCCGCTCATGCCCACGTTCTCGCCCGGCCCGATCAGCCCGGCGGCCTCCTCGGCCTCGACGACCTTCGCCGCCCACTGGCGATTCCGAATCCTGCCGGACATCCACGACCTCCCGCTCACCGTTGAGACCACCGCGCCACCGGCGCTTCGTGTGACGCGGATCCTAAGCACGGGTCAGAGCGGGATTAACTGTGACGCGGGGCACGAACACCCCGGAACGGACCTCGCGAGGGGGCTCGGCGAGCGGCCTCATCCTCGCTGCTGACCAGCCACGACGGCGCTCGCGCCGAGCCCGCTGGGAAGCCGCGCACCGACCTGCGGGAGAGCTCTCCGGAAGTTCACCCAGCGACCGGGACTGTCGCCAGGCGAACGAACCCGCACACGCTCTACCCCGACTCGACCCCGGCCTCCCGGGCTCCAGAGGGGGCAGTTTTCATGAAAACTGTCCCCACCTACGGAACGTTGGTTCCTGGGTGTCGGACTACTGGGGTGGGGAAGTTTTCATGAAAACTTCGCTAGGTGAAAGGCCGTGGTCAAGCGCGGTTTCGGAGCGCGAGAGCGGTGGTCGCGGCGAGGACGATCACCCCGGCCGTTTCCACGACCAGCGAAGTGGGAGCGAGCTGGTAGTCGAGGCTCGACCTCAGCCCGAACAGCGAGACGGGGCTCAGCGCGATCACCAGCGACAACAACGTCCCCAACATGAACAGCAGGCTCATCGAGCTCACCAGCACCAGCCGTCGCCCGGACATCAGCGCCACGGCCAGCGCGACCGACCCGACCGCGTTCACCACGAACAGCACACCGAGCAGGCCCCCGGTCCCGGCGAACACGAGGAACAGATGAATCCCGCCCATGATCAGCAGGAATCCGGCGCTCAACCCGCGCCAGGCCACCAGCGGGGACTTCGCAGTCGACTTGTCCACGCCCGCCTCCCACGCCGGTACGGAACGCTTCGAAGCCCAGTCGAGCACACCTCGCGGACTGCCGCGCAGGTCTTTCGCCCCGTGGGAGCCCCGGCGCGCCGGTTTCAGCTGGAACCGCGCGGCTCCAGCTGAAACCGGCCGGTGCCTCAGAGCAGGTGGAAGGTCTCGTAGTGGTCGGGGGAGAAGTAGACCTCGTTGGTGGTGGTGTCCACGACCAGGCGGTAGGCCTGGCGCTGGGCCCCGCACTCCCGCGGGGTCACGTCGAACTCCAGGTAGCTGTGGCCCTCGGGGAGTTCACCTTCGTAGTTGTTGTAGGTGCCACCGGCGAAGTTGCACTGCCCGTCCGGCCAGTCCACCCAGCCGCGCTCCGACGGGTAGTTCAGCGACGCCCAGGTCGCGTTCGAGCTGATGGCCTCGTCGCAGCCCTTGACCTCGCAGGCCTGCGCGACCGCGGCCGTGGCGTTCGGCGCGATGACGGCGCTGCCGCCGCCGAGCAGCCCCAGCACGGCGAAAGCGGCCACGAGCAGCTTGATCACCGGGTTCATGCGGTTGTGCTTCACACGTCCTCCCGAAAGGTTGTCGGCGCCCGAAAGGTCGTCGGGGTCCCCGGAATCTAGAAGCGCCTCAGCTTCTCGGGGCGGATCTGCGACAACTGGACAGGCAGATCACCACAACGTGAACATCAGTGGTCCGCACCATTTCACCGGACGGCGACCTGCGCTGCGGGAACGCGACGACGTCCTCGGCGTGGTCCTCGGGCGGCGAAGCGCTCCGGAAACGCCTCCCGCGTGTCGGTCACGTGCCCCGCCACCGACGGTTCCCCGGCGTAGACGAGGCTCTTGATTCGCCGCGTGGAGAACGGGGACGTGGCCGCGATGCGCCCGGCGGGCTCGAACATCGCTCACCTGCCGCGGTAGTGGGGTTCGCGCCTCTCCAGGAACGACCGCACGCCCTCGCGGCGGTCCTCGGTCGCGAACAGCTCGCCGAGCGTCGTGCTCACCCACGCCCCGAGGTCGTTCCAGTCCGGGTCCAGCGCTCGCCGCAGCCCGCGCTTGAGCGCGGCCACCGCCAGCGGGGGATTGGCCGCGATCACCTGAGCCCGCTCCACCGCGGTCGGCAGCAGCTGCTCGTCGTCGACGACCCGCCCGACGAGCCCGATCCGCTCCGCCCGCTCGGCGTCGATCACCTCGCCGGTGAGCAGCAGTTCGGCGGCGCGTTCGCGTCCGACCAGCTGCGCCAGCCGAGCGATGCCCGCGACGTCGCTGCACAGCCCGCGCTTGACGAACAACTCCCCGAACCGCGCCCGCGTCCAGGCGATCCGCAGATCCGCCATGAGCGCCAGCTCCATGCCCCAACCCACCGCCGGCCCGTTGACGGCGGCGATCACCGGGACGTCGCTGCGCAGGAGCGCACCGGCGGCCGGGGTGAGCCGCGGTTCCGGCCGGGGAGGGGCGTCGCCGCCGTGCATCAGCTCGCGGACGTCATCCCCGAGCAGAACGACCGACCGGCCCCGGTGATCACCAGGACCCGCTCCGACGTGCCGCGCACCAGCTCGGTGAGCTCGTCGTAGGTCTGACGGCGAAGCGCGTTGTGCACGTCGGGACGGTTCAGCGTCACGACCCCGACGTATCCGTCGACGACGTAGTCGACGTCGCTCACGCCGAGAACTCCAGATCCAGCCCGGGTGAATCCCACTCCACCGCGTAGAGCAGACCCCGGCCCGAGGAGGTGACGAACGCGGTTCGCGAATCCGCGCCCGCGAAGCAGATGTTGGTGACGAACGGATCCGGCTCGGGCACCGCGACCTGCCGCAACAGCGTCCCGTCCGGCGCGATCGCGCTCACCGCCCCGGTGACCAGCGTCGCCACGCACACGTTGCCGTCCCCGTCGACCGCCAGCGAATCCAGCATCTGCAGCCCCGAGAACCCGTGCAGCAACTGCGCGCGGCCGTCGACGCGACCAGGTCCGGCCAGATCCCAGAACCACACCCGCCCGGGCCCGGTCTCCGCGACGTACAGCCGAGTTCCGTCCGGTGACAAGCCGACGCCGTTGGGCTGCACCAGCGGGTGCACGACCTCGGTGATCGAGGAGCCGTCCGGCTGCGCGTAGTACAGGGCACCGGTGTCGCTGTCCCGCTCACGGGACTTGCCGAGGTCGGTGAACCAGAACCCGCCCCGCTCGTCGAAGACGAGGTCGTTCGGCCCGCGCAGCGGCCGACCGTCGCACTCGGTGTAGAGGTCGGTGACGTCGCCGTCCACCGACACCCGCTGGATCCGGCCGCCGATGTAGTCCGCCGGCTGATGCCCCGGCGCGGTGATCCCCTCGCGGTCGTGCCACTCGAAACCACCGTTGTTGCACACGTACACGGCCCCATCAGGGCCGATCGCGGCCCCGTTCGGCCCGCCGCCCAACTCCGCGACGACCGACACCCGACCGTCCGGGCTCACCCGCGACAACCGCTGCCCGCGGATCTCCACCAGCAGCACCGAACCATCGCTCAGAGCGATGGGCCCCTCCGGGAACTCCAATCCCGAAGCGACCAACCGCATCCGGGACCCCACCGCAGGCCCGACGGCCATCTCACGCCCCCTCGTCACCTTTGACGAACGATCGCTAACCAACGTATGCCGCAGGGCCACCGCGGTCAACGAAGCAGAAGCGTACAAAGCCTTTCGGCGGAACGGTGCTGATCACGAGGTGTCGCGACCAGCGGCGGAGGGCGGCGCTGCGAGGGGAGCGAATGTGCTGGCCGAACCCGACTTCGCCAGCCCTCGACCGAGCGGCCTGACGGTGTGAGCACGGGTCCGGCGAGTCGTGCTGCAGTGCTGGATACGGTGGGCTGATGGACAGTGTTGCGAGGCTTGGTGAGCGGCTTCAGGAATTCGCGGCAGCTCGGGACTGGGAGCAGTACCACACGCCGAAGAACCTGGCGATGGCGCTGAGCGGGGAGGCCGGGGAGCTCGTCGCCGAGCTGCAGTGGCTCAGCGACGATGAGACGAAGGCCGGGCTCGCCGAGGGACCGCTGAAGGAACGGCTCGCCGACGAGGCCGCGGACGTGATGCTGAACCTGGTGCGCCTGACCGACATGTGCGGCATCGACCTGATCGAAGCGGCCAACGCGAAGATCGAACGCAACGAAACCCGCTTCCCACCGAAGACCTGAGCACTGGGCGTTGAACTTGCCCGGAGCACGCGAAATGCGCTTCCGATTCGGTTCGGGTGCCTTCCTTCTCGGTTCCTTCCTCACCGGAAGGTAGCGGGAGTCGCGTCACCCGTGCGGTAGCACGACTGCTCGGCCGTTGACCGTGCCGTCGTGGAGGCGTTCGTAGGCTCGGGGTGCGTCGTCGAGGGAGTACGTCTCGGTGTGCACGGAGATCGCTCCGGCTCGGGCCAGTTCCAGGACCTCGTGGAACTCGCTTCGGCTTCCCCAGTAGGGCGCGGTGACGGAGGCTTCGAAGGGGAGTGCGCCGAAGCCGACGGGGAGGGTGCCGCCGGCGATGCCGACGATGGTGATGTCGGCTTCGACCGAGGCCACTGCGCCGGCGGTGGTCACCGTGGGCTGGGCGCCGACGAAGTCGAAGACGGCTTGGGCTCCGCGGCCGTCGGTGAGGTCGCGGACCTTGGCGGCGGCCTGGTCGTCGGACAGCAGGGTCTCGTGGGCGCCGACGGTGCGAGCGAGGGCGAGCTTGTCCTCGTTGACGTCCAGGGCGATGACGCGGGCGCTGGTCAGCGCGCGCAGGATCTGGACGGCGATGTGGCCGAGCCCGCCGACGCCGATGACCACCGCGGTCGCGCCCGGCACGAGCTTGGGGAGCGTCGGCTTGATCGCGTGGTACGGCGTCAGGCCGGCGTCGGTGAGCGGGACCGCGTCGACCGGGTCCAGGCCGTTCAGCGGGGCGAGGTGCCGCGGGTCGTCGACGATCATGTACTCCGCCATCGAGCCGGGGGAGCCGAGTCCGGGCGGGTTGATGTCCAGGTCGGCGGCGCGCAGGCAGTAGTTCTCCTTGCCCGCGGCGCAGTTGAGGCAGATCCCGCAGCCCCACGGTCCGTAGACCGCGACCGCATCGCCCTCGGCCAGGCCGCTGACTCCCGCGCCCAGCGCGGCCACCGTGCCGACGCCCTCGTGGCCCAAGGTCATCGGCAGCGCGTACGGGAAGCCCTCGGCGGGCCAGCTCATCACGGCGATGTCGGAGTGGCACGCCCCGGCGGCGGTGACCTTCAGCAGCACCTGCCCGGGGCCGGGTTCCGGATCGGGGACGGTGACGACCTCGGGTGCGGATCCGATCTCCCGGTACTGCAACGCCTTCATCGCCCGCTCCTCACCTGCGACACCGGTACGTCCCGCATCGTAAGTGAGCGAACCGGGGTTCGTGGTTTCAGAGATCCGTGGCCGAGACGGTCCCCCTTTGAACACTTGTGCGGCACCCCGTGTGCGCATTGGCTTTGGTCAAAGAAGCCTTGTGCGAAGCCGGGTGGGCGGGTGCCCGCGTTGGTAGCGTCGCCCTGGAAGTTGCCGGTAGGACGCGGAGCGAATTCGCTTCAGCGAGATCTGAGGGCCGCCGGAACTCTCTTCACCGCGATGGGCAGTGCCGTGGATCAACGGTTCCTGCCCGGTCCTCGCGTGTTCACGACGAGAACAGGAGATGCAGATGCGGAAGAACCTGGTTCGCGCGATTCCACTGCTGGGGGCGCTGGTCCTGCTCGGGCCGGCTGCAACGGTGGCCCAAGCGGACCCCGTCCAGGCCATGGGAGAGGACGGTGGAGCCGTCACCCTCGACGACAACCCCGGCGGGAAGGCGATCTTCTTCCACGACGGTGACGTCCTCGAGGTCTGCGACATGCAGGAGGACGGGCTGCGTGCCTGGGGCTCGGTGAGCTGGAGCGACTCCAGCGGCAACCATCGCGTGCAGGCCGAGGACACCGACGGGGCCAACCCTCCCGACCGGTGCGAGTTCAAGAACGTGAACATCCCCGAAGGCAAGAGCGTCACGATCGAGGCGTGCCTGAAGGACGGCGCGGACGGTGCGCGACGCTACTGCTTCACCGGAAAGGGCGTCGCGTAAGCGACATCGGTGCGGATGCGCGGGGTGGGCGCTGAGAGCGAAGCGAATCTCCGGGCTCAGGTTGTGGCGTTCGGGTGATCCTCCTGCGTTATCCGGACGCAGCGTGCGGGTCTTAAGACCATCGGGTCGATCAGTGACTCGATGGAGGGGAGATCCTGCCTTTGAATCCCAATCAGCCTCGCGACAGCAAAGGCAGATGGACCAAGACCGCCAGCGGGACAGTGGGGGCTGCGGTAGTGGCAGGGCTGATGTTCTCCACCGGTGGTGGCGGGACCACCGCGTCCGTCGGTACCTCGGTGGAGAGCGCAGCCGGCCAGCGCGCGGTCCAGGCCAAGAACACCAGTAATGGCCGGAACGCCGCTCGCAAGGGAAACGAGCGCGAAGCCTGGAAACGGATGGGGCTCCGACGGATCAAGAACGAGGTGCGTCGTGACCTTTCGTGTGTCGCGCAGTCCTACGGCGAAGTGCAGGAGTACTTCCTGAGCCATCCGTGCAAGAAACTGCAGCAGAAGCTCTTCCCGGTCGCCGACGCGGAGGGCAACGTCATCGCTGTATCGGTCATGTGGGTGCGAATGCCGTCTCGCGCGACCGCTTCGGGTTTGAAGCGGGTCGAGGACGAGTACGGGACGGGTGACGTGACGCCGGTCGGAACCCAGCTCCTGGGATTCGGCGGGTTCCGGTTCACCGGCGAGCACTACGACTCCGACCAGGACGGGACGCTGCTCACCATCGCCGAAACCGAACCGGTGAGCGGACACCCGACGGACACCCTCCTAGATGGAGTCGCGTCCGTTGCGGTTGCGCTACCACCGCCGTGAGCGGAGCGCCGACCGCCTCGGTCACCGCGTGGACGTGTGGTGGTGGGGGTGGGGCACGGCTCGTCGAGAGTTGTACGCAGGTAGGCGTACGTGGGGTGACGTGCTGGTGAGGACGACGTCGTGGGGTTGGCGTCGCACGATCTCCGGTGTCAGACGAGCACCCGGGCGCGGCTCGGTTGCCGACTCACCTGGAGACTCGATGATCACGATCAAGAAGGCCCAGCCGAAGTCCCGGAGTCGTCGACTCTCCGCGCGGGCTCGGCGGGCGGTGTTGCTGGTGCACGTCGTCGCGGGTGTCGGGTGGTTGGGCATTGCCGCCGTGACGTTCGCGCTGACCGCTGCGGTGCTGGTTGAACCCGAGCTCGGCGTCGTCCGGGCCGGTTACGAGTTCCACGAACTGCTCATCGGATGGTTGGCTCGGCCCGCTTCGCTGCTCACGCTCGGGACCGGGCTGATCCTCTCCGTCGGCACCAAGTGGGGCGTCGCGGCGCACCACTGGCCGTTGATCAAGCTGGTCTTGGTAGTGGTGACGATCGCGATCACCGCCAGTCTCGCGCCCGGCTGGATCGCAGCCGCCCAAGCCTCCGGATCGCAGTCCGTCGGGGCGCAGGTGAATCTCATCGGCATGGCCGTGTTCCACGTCCTCACCATCGGGGCGGCCACCTGGCTCTCGATCTACAAACCGGGTGGTCGCATCCGGTGGAACCTGCCGTATCCCAGAAGAATCTGAAAAGTGCTTGTTTCTCCCGTTTTTGGTCGTTCGATCACCTGATCTAGCGATGGTGCGCGCGGCGGGGCGGCGGGCACAATGGGGAACATGAGTTCGATGACGCAGGTTTTTGCCGATGCCGTTGCCACGGCTCGGGCCGCTGTTGCGGAAGCCGTGGCGTCACCGAGGCGTGCCGGTGAATTGGCCGGTGCCATAAGAGAATTGGAGTCGCTCGCGCGGTACGTGCACTCGGTGCAGAGCGAGTTGATCGCCGAGGCCGAGCGGTACGAGGTGGCGCGTGCCCACGGGGCGCGCAGCACCGGTGCGTGGTTGCAGGACGTGCTCGGGGTTGATCCGGGGCAGGCGCGTGGTCGTGTCGAGGTCGCCGTCAGCAGTGGGGCGAGCGAGGCGCGACGCGCGTTGTCCGAAGGGGCGATCAGCGTGGAGCACGCCCAGGTCATCGCCTCGTGCGTGAAGCGGCTTCCCGATCACGCCGCAGGTGAGGCGCCTCGGGTGGAAGCGGTGCTGGTGCAGCGGGCTCGGCGGTGTCGGCCCCGGGATCTGCGGCAGCTGGCCAACGGGATCAACGCCCGTTACGACCGGAAGGCCGCGGTGTCGGAGGAGGCCGCGCAGCACGAGTCGCGAGAGCTGCACTACGTCACCACCGACGACGGGAGCGTGGTGGTCAAAGCACGGCTGGACAAGGAGGTCGGGCGGAAGTTCATCGCCGCGCTGCGGCCTCTGTCCAAGCCGTGTCCCGCCTACGACGGGACTCCTGACCCGCGCACTCCTGCTCAGCGGCACGCCGACGGATTGGCGACGTTGGTGGATCTCGCGGTCGGCTCCGAGGGGATGCCGAGGGTGGGCGGCCAGCGGGTGCAGGTCCAGGTCACCGTCGGCTACGACGACCTGGTGCGCAGTCTCGACCCCGACGCCGAGGGAGTCGTGCCCGGGATGTTCGCCGACGGGGAGCCGATCAGCGCTGACGCGGTGCGCCGCCTGGCGTGCGATGCGGGGATCCTGCCCGTCGTGCTCGGAGGCGACGGTGTCGCGCTCGATTACGGGAGGGAGGAGCGGACCGCACCGCCTCAACTGCGGGCCGCGCTGTTCCGGAGGGACGGGGTCTGCGCGTTCCCCGGATGCGAGCACCCGCCGGGGACCTCGCAGGCACACCACATCGTCGAGTGGTTCAACGGCGGAGTCACGCGCCTCGACAACATGGTGATGCTGTGCGGGTTCCACCACCGGACGGTCCACAGTGATCACTGGAGCATCGCCGTCGACGAAGGGAGAACGCTGTTCACGCCACCCCGACGCATCGATCCGGATCAGACGCCACGGCCCGGGGGAACCGCTCGGCCGAGCGTTCACCAACAGCTGGTCCGGGAACTCGTCCCCGAACCTCGACAACCCGAACCCGTCACCTGAACCGGCCCGCGGCCGGGTGTCCCAACACGCCCTCGTGGCACTTGCTGTTTGACAACTCCATCTGCCGGGGAACCACGTCGGGTGCCGGACAACGGCTCCGGTACCCGACGCGCCCGCACTACCGGGATGCGGAGATCTCCTCGTCCGGGGCCGCCGAAGCGGGGGAACCCGGGAGGGGCCGTCCTGCGGACTCCTGGGCGAACCAGATCCCGATCGCGCCGATGACGCCGGCGCCGATCAGGTAGTAGCCCGGCCACATCAGGTCGCCGGTCGCGGCGATCAGGGCCGTCATCACCGTGGCCACCGTGCCGCCGAACAGGGACACCGAGATGTTGAACGAGACCGACAGGCCGCCCTGGCGGATGTTGGTCGGGAACAGGGCGGGCAGGGTCGAGGGCATCGTGGCGCTGAAGACCACCAGCATCAACCCCATGATCATCAGACCGGCGAAGACCGTCGGGACCGTGTTCTGCTGGATGAGCAGGACCGACGGGACCGACAGGACCACCAGGGCGATGCAGCCGGTCATGATGACCGGTTTGCGGCCGAAGCGGTCGCTGGCGCTGCCGATGAACGTGATGACCACGAGCATCACCGCCATGACCACGATCTGCAGCACCGACGACTCCGTGTCGCTGATGCCGGGCGGCAGCTCGTCCGACAGGTAGGTCGGCATGTAGGCGGTGAGCATGTAGTTGGTCACGTTGAACACCAGGACCAAGGCGCCGCAGATCAGCATCGCCGGCCAGTGGCGGACGAAGATCTCCCGGAACTCGGTCTTGGCCGACTCGGCCTCGCGCCTCTCGTGGGTCTCGACGAGCTGGGCGAAGGCCGGGGTCTCCTCCAGCTTCAGCCGCAGGTACATGCCGACGACGCCCAGCGGCCCCGCGATCAGGAACGGGATGCGCCAACCCCACGACAGCAGCGCGTCGTCCGACATCGTTGCCGTGAGCACCGCGACGATCACCGCGCCGAAGATGTAGCCGGTCAGCGTGCCGAACTCCAGCCAGCTTCCCAGGAAACCGCGCCTGCGGTCCGGGGCGTACTCGGCGATGAACGTCATCGCGCCGCCGTACTCGCCGCCGGTGGAGAAGCCCTGGACGAGCCGGGCCAGCAGCAGGAGGATGGGGGCGGCCAGCCCGATGGTGGCGTGGCTGGGGATCAGGCCGATGCAGAACGTGCCGGCCGCCATCATGATCATCGTGGTGGCCAGCACCTTCGTGCGGCCGATGCGGTCGCCGAGCGGACCGAAGAACATGCCGCCGATGGGGCGGACCAGGAACGCCGCGGCGAAGGTGCCGAACGTCGCCAGCAGCTGGGCGGTGGGGCTCGACGACGGGTAGAAGACCTTGCCGATCGTGGTCGCCATGTAGGCGAAGACGCCGAAGTCGAACCACTCGGTCACGTTCCCCACCGCCGCGGCGGCGACCGCGCGTCGCACCAGGGAGGGATCGACGACGGTGATGCCGCCGACGGACCGGACGCCGGGGGAGAGTCCGGGTTCTTTCGTCTTGCCGGTCACCACGACCACCTCCTCGTTCGGAGGGTCGCGGATTCGCAATGCGCAGATGCCTTCGTGCGGAGCGTGAGCATGGCGAAGGACGGTAGTGGAAGAAAGCGTGGCTGCCCAATCCGGCGAAAACGAAACAGGTCAGCATGCAATCAAAGCGGGCAAACCATTCATTTGGTGTGAGGAAAGCGGAAGTTCGCACCGCGAAAGATCGCGATCGCGCGGTCGGTAGACTGTGTGAGCGGTTGTGGGCGGTAATGGCAGTAGCGGAAGGACGCGGGCATGGGATCGTTGAGCGCATGGCACTGGTTGATCGTGCTGATCGTGGTCGCTCTGCTGTTCGGTTCGAGCAAGTTGCCGCAGGTCGCGCGCTCGCTCGGGCAGTCCGCGCGGGTGCTCAAGGCTGAGGCGCGGGGCCTGCGCGAAGACGAGGAAGCGGCCAATCAGCGCGAGTCCGAAACCTCGCGGCCCGCTTCCGATGAGAACTGATCGCCTCATGCGCTGAACCCGGTGGGGCCCGTGCGTCCTAGTGATGGGACCGCGTGGTGAAGGTCGCGCGATGATCGCCGGAAAGAGGGCGTGCGGGGCAACCACGGGGGGATGGGCGCAATTGTATTCATCGTCGCGTGCGGCGGGATTTCCATTGTTCGGTGCGATCGTCGCGATTGTTCACCTCGCGGTGAAAGGGCGGGTCCGGACGGCCGATCACGTCAGGCCGTCCCGAGCGGCCGCACCTCTCGTCGGCGCGGTCGCGGCGGTCCGGACGGCGGGACACGTCGAGCGGGACGGACCGGGCTCGCATCCCGGCGCGCTCGTGGTGGAGCCGCGGAGCACCACCCGGATCCGGCTCCGGGCTTCAGCCGCGGGTTGACGGGCGGTTGCGGGCTGAATTGATCGAGCGGGTTCAATTCGTTACCGCGATGGAATGAACCGTTTGGCCGCTGCGCCCAATCGCGAATATAAGGATTCCTGCTCGTCGCTCGGTAAAATGGGAATTCTGTGAAGTCTGGGATTTACACGCGCTCAGATGAGCACGAATGGCTACGCGGCTCATTTGAGCAATTGCTCTGAGTGTTCGGTCTTGTCCGGCTCAGAACGGCGGGCTTTGGGCGACTAAATACTCTCCCCGGGTGCCAGTGGCGCGGATCACGCGTGTATGGATGCGCTGTTCTCAGCATGATGAGATTGGCCCGAACGGTTCAACGTGAGGAGCCCGTTCGGGCCGCACCCCTCCGATCGTCGCAGGTGGTGGGCGGTTCAAATTTTTTTCTGAGAGAGGTGCACGAACTGCTGGTGTCGGCAACCACAACATTAGGGAGCGGGCTCTCCGTCGCGTTGACCTCATAAGAGCGCGCTTCATACGATCGGAGGTGTCTCCGTGCGGAGACAAACAGATCTTCCCGGCAGTCGGGATTCCTCAGGATTCGAGAGAGGTACACCGTCAATGCCCCCTGTTGCCGCCGATTCTCGCCTCTTCGACAACGCGTGTGGCGATGAATTGAGAAATGATATCGCCGACGCGGACGTGTTCCAGTCGCTGCTCGAGCGATCAGGGCTCCACTTGGCGAGTTTGGATCTGCAGATGCGGATCACCCAAGCCAACGACGCCTTTGTCGATCAATTCGGCCGCTCCCGCGAGTCGGTCGTGGGACGGAACTTCTGCGAGCTGCTGCACCCCGGCGTGCGGGAGCCGATCAGCCGGAACTTCGAGCGACTGCTCGACGGACGCAGCCAGCGGTTCTCCGAGTACTTCGTGGGCGTCGGCGCTGATCAGACCGCCTTCACCGGCGACATCACCGGGGTCGCCGTGCGCGGTGCCTCCTCCGGTGAGCTGACCCAGTTCGTGGTGCTGCTGTCCCCGGAGAAGCTGAACAAGGCCAACGTGGTCGTCGCCGACCGCAAGAGGGTCCTGTCCGAGCTCAACGCCCGCATCCTCGAAGGCATCGCCACCGGGGAGTCGACCGTGCGACTGGCCTCCCGGCTGTTCCTGAGCCGGCAGGGCGTTGAGTACCACGTGGGTGCGATGCTCAAGAAGCTCAAAGCGCCCAACCGAGCCGCGCTGGTGTCCCGTGCCTACAGCCTCGGGTTGCTCAGCGTCGGAAGCTGGCCTCCCCGGGTTCCGCGCGACTACGTGAAGTAGGGGAGTTCCCGGTCACTTCTCGGTCGCGGAGTGCGGCGGGAACGGCTGCGACGGTCCGATGTGGACGGGCAGCCCGGTCCGCGGACCACGATCTCCGCTACCGCAGGGGAACTAGGGATTCGGCTGGTTTCCGAAAATGATCAATGGTTGCGCTCCCAGGCGGGCCGGTGGTGGACTGCGCAGGGTCTACCGGCGGACGAACCCCGCGAGCGCGGCTGGGAAATCCCTGGTCGGAACGTGTAAGTCGGGGTGAGTTGGGTTGCGGGGTGACCAACAGCGCATCGCCGAGCCGATCCAGCCCTGGGTTGGTCGCTCTCGTGAGTGCGCCGTGCTCGCGGAGGCGTTCGCGGACGCCCGGGCGAGTCGTGCGCGCTGCGTCGTCGTCCGGGGGCCGAGCGGAGTCGGCAAGAGCCGTCTGCTGAGCGAATTCCGGCGGCGCGAGCAGCTGAGGGCCTGCGCCGTCCTGCAGGTGCGCTGCCCGGACACGCCCCGTCCACCGCGCTACGACGCGGTGCGGCGGATCTTCGAACCACTGGAGCTCGGCGCCGACGACGTCGCCGACTCCGCGGTCCCCGCGCTGTTCCCCGACCTGCCGGTGGCCCGCAACTCCAGCGACTACGCCACGCTGTCGGCCCTGCACTCCCTGGCCGCGAACCTGATGGCCACCCGTCCGCTGGTGCTCGTCGTCGACGACGCCCACCACTGCGACGCCGCGTCGCTGCGCTGGCTGGACTTCCTGCTGCGCCGCGCCGCCGACCTGCCGCTGCTGGTCGTGCTCGGCTACCGGTGCGACGAGCTCGACGGCCCCGCCCGGGCCACCATGTCCGACCTCGTCGCCCAGCGGACCACCACCGTGATCGAACCGGCCCCGCTGAGTCGCGACGACGTCGCCGAGGTCGTGACGGCGACGCTGCCCGTCGTACCGGAAAGCGATTTCGTCGACACCTGCGCCCGCACCTCCGGCGGGAACCCCGCGCTGCTGCACCGGCTGATCGACGCCCTGGTCAAGGCCGGGGTCCGGCCCGACGAGACGGGTGAGCTCTCGGCCGAGCAGATCGGGCGGGGCGTGCTTGCGGCCTCCGTGCGGAGCCGGTTGGCCGGGCTGCCCCGGCGCATCGCCCGGGTCGCCGCGGCCGTGGCCGTGCTCGGGCCCGGGGCGGGCGTGGAAACCGTCGCGGCGATGGCTGGGGTGACCCGCTGGCAGGTCACCGAGGCGCTCGAGGTGCTGCGGAGGCGCGATGTCGTGGCCGAGTCCGGTGTGGACTTCGCCCACGACGGGATGCGCGCCGCGGTGCTCGACGTCGTCCCGGTGTCCGAAGAGGACAGACTGCGCGCCGCCCGCATCCTCAACGACACCGGTCGGCCCGCCATCGAGGTCGCCGAGCACCTGGTGCAGCTGGCCGAGCTGAACCAGCCGTGGATGGCGGGCGTGCTGCGCGACGCCGCCGCGCTCACCGAGCAGCAGGGCGCTCCTGAGATCGCCGTGCGGTACCTGCGGCGGGTGCTCGACGTCGAGACCTCCGAGCCGCAGCGAATCCGGGTGCGCGCCGACCTCGGCCGGGTCCTGGCGCAGCTCGACCCGTACGCGGCGCTGCCGATCCTGCGGAAACTGCTCGACCAGGTCACCGACCCCACGGTCTACGTGTCGTTCGTGCTGAACTTCGCGATGACCGCCGTCACCGCCCAGCGCCACCCCGAGGCGGTCCGGGCGCTGGGCGAGGTGCTGGCGATGCTGACCCTCAAGGCTCGCCACGACGCCTCGGCCGCGTTGCGCGAGCTGTGCCTGTCGGTCGAATCGATGCTGCTGATCATCGGCAGCGGTGAGAAGTCGACCTTCGGCCTCGTGCAGGACCGCATCGCCGAGCGCCCGCTGCTCTCCGGCGGCACCCCGGCCGAGCGCCGCATGCTCGCCGCGACCGCGTTCGTGCAGTCGTTGCGCGGGGAACCGTCGGCGCAGGTCGTGCAGCACGCGCGCACCGCCCTGAACTTCCAGGCCAGCGACGCCGACCCGTGGACCGAGCGGTGCGCGCTGTTCGCCCTGCACCTGGCCGACGCCACCGAGGACCTGCTGCCCGCGGCGCAGCGCGCGGTGGAGCTGGTCGAGAGCATGGGGGCGCGCTGGGACTACTCCTACTCGCTGTCCTGCTACGCCCGGGTGCTGCTGCACTTCGGCGACGTGCGAGGTGCAGCGGAGGAGGCGCGAACCGCGGCCGACATCTGCGCGCAGACCGTGTGCGCCGACTCGACCGCCGCGCAGTACACGGCCTGGGCCAGCGCGCTGGTGGAGCTCGGCGACGTCGATCAGGCCGACGAGGTGCTCGGACGCATCGAGCGGGACTGGTTCGACGAGGCCACCCTCGAATGGCACTACTTCCTGCACGCCCGGGCGCGCGTGCACTGGATTCGGGGGGAGTTCACGGCGGCCGCGGAAGTGCTGCTGGGCTGCGGCCGGAGCATGACCGGTGCGGGCATCACCAACCCGGTGTTCGTGCCGTGGCGCACCGATGCGGCCATCCTGCTGGCCGGTCTCGGACGTCGCTCGGAAGCCGCGGACCTGCTCGATCAGGACGAGGAGGCGGCCCAGCGCTGGGGCACCGCGCGGGCGCTCGGCCGGCACCTGATGACCCGCGGTGTGGTCGCCGAGGACCCGGTGCGCGCGGTGGGCTCGCTGACCGAGGCCGTGGAGGTGCTCTCCGGCTCGCCGGCCTGGCTGGACGAGGCCCGCGCCCACTTCCGGCTCGGTGAGGTGCTGCTGCGCACCGAGGACGAGCGGGGCGCCCGCAAGCACCTGCGGCGCTGCATCGACCTGGCCACCCTGTGCGGGGCCAAGCCCATCGCCGACCACGCCCGCACGCTGGTGGTGACCGCGGGCGGCCGGGTCGGGCAGCCGCTGCGCTCGCCGGTTGACCTGCTCACCGGCAGCGAACGCCGGGTGGCGACGATGGCGGCCGCCGGTGCCAGCAACCGGGCGATCGCCGAGGCGCTGTTCGTCACGCTGCGCACGGTCGAAACCCACCTCACCAACGCCTACCGCAAGCTGCGGGTGTCCAAGCGCGCGGATCTGGCCGCGGCGCTCGGCGGCGCGCGGACCCGTCGCCAGCACCGCGACGACGAGGTCGAAGCGGAACCGCTCGCCGGAAGACCATGACGACGATCGAGGGGGCGATGCAGATGACCGGGACGCGCGGTGCGGCACCGGACCTGGACCGGTCGGCGTCGAGGGCAGGGGCGACCGCGAGCGCAGCGGGGGAGCCGTGGGCGCTGTGGGAGCGCGAGCACGAGCTCGACACCGTCGACGCGGCGCTGGCCGCCACCCGGGCGGGAAGCGGATCGCTGCTGGTCATCAGCGGCCCGCTGGGCATCGGGAAGTCGGAACTGCTCAGCGCGTGCGCGCCCCGGGCCCGTCGCAGCGGGCTGCGCGTGCTGCGGGCCTCGTGCGCGCCGCAGGAGCGGGACTTCGAGCTCGGCGTGGTGCGCCAGCTGCTGGACCCGGCTGCTGTTGATCCGGGACCGGCAGCGGTGCCGTCGCACATCGCGGGGATGAGCGCCGAGAGCCCGCTGCTGATCCTGGTCGACGACCTGCACGCCGCCGACAGCGCCTCGCTGACCTGCCTGGACGAGCTCAGCGGACGGGTCGCGAGCATGCCGGTCACGCTCGCGGTGACCGTGCTCGACGGTGATCCCGGGGCCGAGCTCCCGCAGGTCCGGCGGATCAGCGACGCGGCCACCCAGGTCCTGAGACCGGGGCTGCTGTCGGCGGCCGCGGTGCGCGCGCTGGTGCGCGGCGAGCTCGGGGAGCGCGTCGGTGAGGACCTGGTGACCGCGTGCCGGGACGGCTCGGCCGGCAACCCGCTGTTCCTCATGTCGATGCTCTCGGAGGCCAGGACCGCCGGTCTGCCCGCGATCGAGGCCGCGCCGCGTCCCGCCGGTCTGCGGGAACGGCTCGTGTCGTGCCTGCGCGAGCAGCCGCCGGCGGTGCACCGGCTGCTCCAGACCGCGGCGGTGCTCGGCGAGAGCGCCGACACCGAGCTCGTGGGCCGCGTCGCCGGTCTCTCCGAGTGCCAGCACGTCGACGCCGTGCGGGTGGTGCGTCAGCTGGGCCTGCTCAACTCCGAGTCGTGCCTCGGGCCCGCGAGGCAGGTCGTGCGCGCGGCCGTCGAGGAGCTCGCGGCCGGCGAGGGGCGCGAGGAAGTGCACCTGCGCGCCGCGAGGTGGCTGCACCACCAGGGGCACTCGCCGCGCGAAGTGGCCCGCTACCTCGTCGAGGTCGCGGGACCGGTCGACGACTGGGCGCTGCGGGTGCTGCGCGACGCCGCTGAAGACGAACTGGACTGCGGCGCACCGGAGACCGCGGCGACCTACCTGCGCCGGGCGCTGCTCGACAGCGCGCCCGACGGGGAGCAGCGCGCCGGCCTTCTCGTCGAACTCGCCACCGCGGAGCGGGCTTTCGACCCGTCGGCATCGGTGCGGCACGTGTCGCAGTCGGTGTCGATGCTCGACTCCAGCCACGAGCGCGCCGCCGCGCTCTCGCGCCTGTCGCCGATGATGCTGGCCACCTCGCCCGCGCCGATCACCGAGATGATCCGCGAGGTCGTCCAGGACTTCGGGGAGGAGCAGGACCTGTCGTCGTCGGACCGGGTGCTGCGCATGGAGGCGCGTCGGCGCTACCTCATGATCGAGGACCCGCTGGGCCTGGCCGACAACGTGCGCCGGTTGCGCTCGCTCGGCGCGAACCCGCCGCTGGACAGCGCGGCGCAGCGCGAACTCCTGGCGGTGCTGCTCTACGCGGCCACCGTCGCCTCCGAGATCGGTGCGTCCGAGGTGGCCCGGCTGGCCAACCGCGTCCTGGAGCGCGAACCGGCCCGCACCACCCACGTCCACACCGGACTGCCGCTGCTGGCGAACGCGCTCGTCGCCGCCGACGCCCCGGGCAAGCTCTCGGCGTGGCTGGACCGGGCTCGCGAGCGGCAGCAGCGCAACGGCGACCTCGTCGCGCGCACGCTGCTGTGCACCGAGAAGGGCTTGGTGCTGATGTCCACCGGTCGGCTCGACCAGGCGCTGTCGGTGACCCGGGAGGCCATCGAGCTCGGCGGGTTGGGCTGGGAGCACGGCAATTCCGCGACCCTGCTCACCGTGGCGTTCCTGGCGCTGGAGACCGCCGACCACGACCTGGCGGGTCGCGTGCTGGAAGGCGGTGCGGCGTCGAAGAACAACGTGTGCGTCACCGCGGCGCTGCGGCTGCTCAAGGGCTCGGTGGCCACCGAGCGCGGCGAGGTCGGTCCGGAGCTGCAGAGCATCCTGGACCTGGGGCAGCAGCTCGACCACTGGGGCATGCGCAATCCGGCGCTGTGCCCGTGGCGCGGGATGGCCGCGATGATGCACCACCGGCTCGGCAACGTCGACGAGGCGAACGAGCTCGTGGAGCAGGAGTACGAGCTGGCGCAGCAGTGGGGCGCCCCGGTCGCCATCGGGCGGGCGCTGCGCACCCACGCCGTGCTCAGCGACGGCGGCAAGGAGCTCCGGCTGCTGCGGGAGGCGATCTCGGTGCTCGGCCGGTCCGCCAACCGCGTGGAGCTCGCCCGCGCGCACCTGCTGTACGGGCGGCGGCTGCGCGCCACCGGCCGCTCGGGTGCCGAGAAGCACTTCGAGGAGGCGCGCAACCTCGCCATCGAGTGCGGGGTGCAGCGGATGATCGACCGCACCAACGCCGAACTGGGCGGGCAGGCCGCTGCGATGCCGGCCAGGGCTCCGCTGCTGACGCCGTCGGAGCACCAGGTGGCGATGCTGGCGCGCACCGGCCGCACCAACGACGAGATCGCCCGCGAGGCCCGCATCACCTCGCGCACGGTGGAGAAGCACCTGACCAGGATCTACCGGAAGCTGGGCGTCGCGGGCCGCGCTGAACTGGCCGACGTGCTCCCGGCGGGGCCGGTCGGGTGACTCCCGCCGGTCTCAGCGCCCGAGCAGCACGCGGACGCTGGACCAGCGGCGCCAGGCGACCAGGGCGAGCAGCGCGCCCAGCACGACCGTCACCACCGCGATCGGCGGGGCGGTCAGCAGGTTCGTCACCGTCGCCCCGATCATGACGCCGACCAGCCCCAGCGCGGCCGGGCCGGTGAACCGCGGCACGAGCAGCCCGATCGCGCCGGCGATCTCCACGACCCCGGTGACGTAGCGCAGCCACTGGCCGACGCCGACGGCCTCGAAGGTGGCCACCATCGTCGGGTCGCCGAGGAACTTCGGCACCGCGGCCATCACGAACACCACCGCGAGCAGCGCCTGCAGCACCCACAGCACGATGGTGCCGGCAGTGCCGATGCTGCCCCGGTTTCCGGGATTCTCGGCTCGGGTCTCAGCCATGCTCGCCAGCCCTCCGCGCTGCGGCGAGCTCGGTCTCGATCTCGCGGTTGACCTCGACCTGGTGCTCGGTGAGGAAGAAGTGCCCGCCGGTGAACTCGCGGAGCCGGAACGCGCCCTCGGTGTGCTTCTCCCAGGCCTCGGCCTCGGCGCGGGTGGTCTTCGGGTCCTGATCGCCGGTGAGCACGACGATCGGCGCGCGCAGCGCCTTGCTCTCCTCGCAGCGGTAGGACTCGATGGCGCGGTAGTCGTTGCGGATCGCCGGCAGCGCCATCCGCAGCAGCTCCTCGTCGCCGAAGATCGCCATGTCGGTCCCGTTGAGCTTCTTCAGCTCGGCGATGACGCCCTCGTCGTCGCGCTTGTGCACCTCCTCGTCGCGCACCGTCGCCGGACCCCGGCGGCCGGAGGCGATCACCGAGCGCGGTGCGCGGGTGCCGCGCTGTTCGAGCCGGTGCGCGGTCTCGAAGGCCAGTGCCGCGCCCATGCTGTGCCCGAAGAAGACGGTGGGCTTGTCGCTGAGCGCGGCGATCTCGTCGGCCAGGAGGTCGGCGAGGGACTCGATGTCCTCGACGAACGGCTCCTTCCGCCGGTCCTGGCGCCCCGGGTACTGCAGCGACACCACGTCGGTGTCGGGGGCGAAGCGCGGTGCCAGCGGGTGGAAGAAGCTCGCCGATCCGCCCGCGTGCGGGAAGCACACGAGCCGCGCCGTGCTCGTCGCCGACGGCCGGTACCGCCGGATCCACGCGGTGGTGACGTCGTCCTCGATGGTGTTCAACTGGTTCGACTGATTCGCCTGGTTCAACTCGGTCGCCGATCCTTCCGGTCGTGGCCTCGTCCGCCCACCATCCAACCCGACCCGGTACTCGCGAATCCCTAGTTTCCCAGGGAGATCAGGACACCGGGCTCAGGCCGCGTACAGCCGGGCGTAGTGGCCACCGGCCTCGAGGAGCTCGTGGTGGGTGCCGCGCTCGACGACCCGGCCGGAGTCCATGACCAGGATCAGGTCGGCGTGGCGGATGGTCGACAGCCGGTGGGCGATGACGAAGCTGGTGCGCCCGGCGCGCAGCGAGGCCATCGCCTGCTGGATGAGGACCTCGGTGCGGGAGTCCACGGAGCTGGTGGCCTCGTCCAGCAGCAGGATCGACGGACCGGCGAGGAAAGCCCGGGCCAGCGTGATGAGCTGGCGCTCACCCGCGCTGACGGCCGACGACTCGTCGTCGAGGACGGTGTCGTAGCCGTCGGGCAGCGAGCGCACGAAGCGGTCGACGCACATCGCCCGGGCCGCGTCGACGACCTCCTGGCGGGTCGCGCCGGGCCGTCCGTAGGCGATGTTGTCGGCGATGGTGCCGGAGAACAGCCACGAGTCCTGCGAGACCAGGCCGATCTGGGACCGCAGGTCCTCGCGGGTCATGGTGGCGACGTCGACGTCGTCGAGCAGGATCTTGCCCTCGTCGACCTCGTAGAACCGCAGCAGGAGGTTGCCCAGGGTCGACTTGCCCGCCCCCGTCGGGCCGACGATCGCGATGAGCTGCCCCGGCACGGCGGTCAGCGTCAGGTCCTCGATCAGCGGCGCGTGCGCCTCGTAGCGGAAGTCGACCCGCTGGAACTCCACCCGCCCGCGCACCCGGCCCGGCCGCACCGGTCGGGGTGGCGCGGGCCGCTGCTCGGGTTCGTCGAGGACCTCGAAGATCCGCCGGGCGGAGGCCATGCCGGACTGGAGCTGGGCGGAGAAGTTCGCCATGTCGATGATGGGCTGGGTGAACATGCTGGAGTACTGCATGAACGACTGCACGCTGCCGATCGACATCGAGCCGCCGGCCACCTGCAGCGCCCCGACCACGGCGACCATCACGTAGTTGAGGTCGGTGACGAACCGGGTGACCGGCCCGATCATCCCGGACAGCGTCTGCGCTTTCGACGATGCGTCGGAGAGGCCGTCGTTGTGCACGTCGAAGACGCGCTCGACGAACTCGCGGCGGCCGAAGGCCAGCACGGTCGAGTGCCCGGTGTAGATCTCCTCGACGTAGCCGTTGAGCGTGCCGGTGCGCTGCCACCGCTCGGCGAAGCGCGGTCGCGCCCGCCTGCTGATCCGCAGCGCCACGGCGGCCGCGACGAGCACGCTCACCAGCACCAGGCCCGCGAGCATCGGCGAGAGCCACACCATCACCGTCATCACGCCGACCACCGCGAACACCGAGTTGACCATGTGCCCGAGGGTCTGCTGCAGCGTGCGCTGGAGGTTGTCGACGTCGTTGGTGACCCGGCTGAGGACCTCGCCCCGCGAGTGGCGGTCGAAGTAGCCCAGCGGCAGCCGGGTCAGCTTCGCGCTCACCCGGTCCCGCAGCGCGAACATGGTGCGCTGCGCGATGAACGCGACGAGACGCCCCTGCCCGAGCATGCACAGCCCGCTGGCCACGTAGAGCGCGAGGATGACCAGCAGCAGCTGGAACAGCGCTTGGAAGTCCACGCCGTGGCCGGGGACGATGTCGGCGGTGCTGAGGACGTTCGCCAGCGTGTCCTCACCGCGGGCGCGCATCCCGGCGATCACGTCCTCCTTGGACGCTCCCAGCGGGAGCCCCCGGCTGACCACGCCCGCGAAGGCCATGTCGGTGGCGTTGCCGACGAGCTTCGGCCCGGCGAGGTTGAACGCCGTCGCCGCGGTGCCCAGCACCGCCACCAGCACCAGGCGGAACCGGTGCGGCCGCAGCAGGCCGAGCAGCCGCGTCACGTTCGACGACGGTCCGCTAGCCGCGCTGACCATGCAGGACTCCTCGGATGACTCGGCCGTCGCGGGGCGGGACCTCCTGCGGGAGCGCCTGGGAGTGCGCGATCTCCTGGTAGGTCCGGTTGCGGTGCAGCAGTTCGGCGTGCGTGCCGGTGCCCACCACGCGGCCCTGGTCGAGGACGACGATGCGGTCGGCGTTCTGCACGGCGCTGATCCGCTGCGCGACGACGATCATGGTCGCGTTCGGGACGGCGCGCCCCAGCGCTTCGCGCAGCCGCGCCTCGGTGGTGCGGTCCAGGGCGGAGAAGCTGTCGTCGAGCAGGTAGATCTCGGGGCGCAGCACCAGGGCTCGGGCGATCGCGAGGCGTTGCCGCTGCCCGCCGGAGAGGTTCGAGCCGCCTTGGGTGACGCGTGCGCTGAGCATGCCGGGCAGCCGCTCCACGAAGTCTCGCGCCTGGGCGATCTCGAGGGCGTGCCACAGCTCGCGGTCGCGGGCGATGGGTCTGCCGTAGCAGAGGTTCGAGGCGATGGTGCCGCTGAACATCTGCGGTTCCTGCGGCACGATGCCGATCACCGAGTGCAGCGCTTCCGGGTCGTACTCGCGCACGTCGATGCCGTTGACGTGGACGCTGCCGCTGGTGGTGTCGTAGAGCCGCAGCGCGAGGTTGAGCAGGGTCGTCTTGCCGCTGCCGGTGCTGCCGACGATCGCCACGGTCTGGCCGGGTTCGGCGACGAGCTCGACGTCGTGGAGCACGGGTGCCGACGCGCCGGGGTACCGGAACCCGGCGGCCCGGATCCGCAGCTGCCCGTGCAGCCGGGAACCGCGGACCGGGTGCTCGGGCACCGGCACGCTCGTCCCGGTGTCGAGGACCTCCTGGACGCGGCGCACCGACACCGCGGCGCGCGGCAGGTCGGCGAACACGACGGTGGCCATGATGATCGCGGTGATGATCAGCGTCACGTAGCCCAGCAGCGCCGAGATCGACCCCAGTTGGGCCTGGCCCGCGTCGATGCGCTGGGTGGCGAACCAGATGATCGGCAGCGTCGCGGTGTTCATCAGCATCATGACCACCACCGGGATCGTGGCCATCATGCGCCCGACCTTCATCCCGACGCCGAACAGCTCGGTGTTGGCCTCGCCGAACCGGGCGCGCTCGTGGTCGTCGCGGACGAAGGCGCGGATGATGCGGATGCCGGAGATCTGCTCGCGCAGCAACCGGTTGATGCTCTCCACGCCCCGCTGCATCCGCCCGTAGGTGGGGCTGATGCGCACCAGGATCACCGTCAGCCCGACCACCAGGACCATCACGAGCGCGACGATGATCAGCGACAGCGACACGTCCTGCACCAGCGCCATCACCACGCCGCCGACGCAGGTGATGGTCGCGGCGACGGCGATGTCGAGCAGGGTGACCACCAGCGCCTGGACCTGCTGGACGTCGTTGGTGGTGCGGGTGATCAGCGACGGGGCGCCGAACCGGGCGACCTCGCGGGCCGAGACGCCCATGACCCGGCGGAACACCCGCGAGCGCAGGTCGCGGCCGAGCGCGGCCGCCACCCGCGCGCCCAGCGCCGCCGCACCGATCGCGGCGAGGATCTGCAGCAGCGCCACCCCGATCATCGCGGTGCCGAGCGTGCGGATGGCGTCGATGTCGCCGCGCACCACGCCGCGGTCGACGACCAGCGAGTAGAAGGTCGGCTGCAGCAGCGTGGCCATCGTCTGAACGACCTGCAGCACCAGCAGGACCAGCAGAGCGCGCCGGTACGGCCGGAGATGGGTCTTCAAGAAGGAGATCAGCAATCGGCACTCTCCGATGGCGGTCAGCGGGCCTCGCGCCAGGAGACCTCACCCCGGTGCCGGGGAATCCCTAGATTTCGCGGCGCTCGCGCCGATCCCCGAGCGGCCAGGCGAGAACTAGGGGTTTCTGAGCCATTGCTGCACAACACTTCCCGGCGGGTCGATCCTCCTGCGTGATCGCGTCCTGGCCCGGTGGGCCGTGACAACGGGCGTCGTCGAGATGGGTTTGGTGGAGATGGACAACGAGCAGAAGCTCCG
Source organism: Saccharopolyspora ipomoeae (assembly GCF_029952525.1). Lineage (GTDB taxonomy): Bacteria > Actinomycetota > Actinomycetes > Mycobacteriales > Pseudonocardiaceae > Saccharopolyspora > Saccharopolyspora ipomoeae. The sequence goes on along the minus strand of NZ_JASAOF010000017.1, from coordinate 75,411 downwards.
GGACTACCTGCGGCGGGCCAGCGCGGACCTCCAGCGGACCCGGCGGCGGTTGCGCGACGTGGAGGCCGCGGCGCAGGAACCCATCGCCGTCGTCGGTATCGGCTGCCGCTACCCGGGCGGGATCACCGGCCCGGAGGACCTGTGGCGCATGGTGTCCTCCGGCGAGCACGGCGTGGGGGAGTTCCCCGACGACCGCGGCTGGGACCCGGAACTGCTCGCGATGTCGTCCACCGACCAGGGCGGTTTCCTGCGCGGCGCAGGTGATTTCGACGCCGACTTCTTCGGCATCTCGCCGCGCGAGGCGCTGGGCATGAACCCGCAGCAGCGGGTGGTGCTCGAGGTGACCTGGGAGGCGCTGGAGCGCGCCGGGATCGACCCGCACACCATCAAGGGCACCGAGACCGCGGTGTTCATCGGCGCGATGAACCAGGACTACCAGGTCGCGCCCGGCGAGGGCGCCGAGGGCGCGGCGCTGCTGGGCAGTTCGCAGAGCGTCATCTCCGGCCGCATCGCCTACGCGCTGGGTCTGGTCGGCCCGGCGGTCACGTTGGACACGGCGTGCTCGTCGTCGCTGGCGGCGATGCACATGGCCGCGCACGCGCTGCGCCACGGCGAGTGCTCGATGGCGCTGGCCGGTGGTGTGACGGTGATGTCGAACCCGGCTACGTTCATCGAATTCAGCCGCCAAGGCGGGTTGTCCTCGGACGGCCGCTGCCGCTCGTTCGCCGATGCCGCGGACGGCACCGGCTGGGCCGAGGGCGCCGGCGTGCTGGTGCTGGAGCGGTTGTCCGACGCGCAGCGCAACGGCCACGAGGTCCTGGCGGTGATGCGGGGTTCGGCGGTGAACCAGGACGGCGCGTCCAACGGGCTCACCGCGCCCAACGGTCCGTCGCAGCAGCGGGTGATCCAGCAGGCGCTGGTCAACGCGCGGCTGACCGCCGACCAGATCGATGCCGTGGAGGCGCACGGCACGGGCACGACGCTGGGCGATCCGGTCGAGGCGCAGGCGCTGCTGGCCACCTACGGGCGCCAGCGCGACGCGGACCGGCCGCTGCTGCTGGGCTCGGTGAAGTCCAACATCAGCCACACGCAGGCCGCCGCCGGTGTGGCCGGCGTGATCAAGATGATCATGGCGATGCGGCACGGGATCGTGCCGAGCACGCTGGGCGTCGACGAGCCGTCGTCGCACGTGGACTGGTCCGCGGGCGCGGTGCGGCTGGTCACCGAGAACACGCCGTGGCCGGAGACCGGTGAGCCGCGTCGTGCGGCGGTGTCCTCGTTCGGGCTCAGCGGCACCAACGCGCACACCATCATCGAGCAGGCCCCCGAACCCGAGGAGCAGGGCGGGGACGGGCCGGAAACCCCGTCGGTGCCGGACGTTCCGGTGGTCCCGGTTCTGGTGTCCGGCCGCAGCCCCGCCGCGCTCCAGGAGCAGGCCGCGCGTCTGTCCACTGTGGATGAAGATTTGCTGGACCTCGGGTTCTCCACGGCGACGACCCGGTCCAGTTTCGAGCAGCGGGCGGTCGTACTGGCTGATAACACTGAGAGTTTCACCGCTGCGCTCGACGAGCTGGCTCGCGGCGAGGCCGGGTCCCGGGTGGTGCGGGGCGTCGCGCAGGGCCGCGGCAAGCTGGCGCAGCTGTTCACCGGCCAGGGCGCGCAGCACCCGGGCATGGGCCGCGAGCTGCACGCCCGGTTCCCGGTGTTCGCCGAAGCCCTGGACGAGGTCCTCGACCAGCTCGACCCGGCCGTCCGCGAGGTCATGTGGGGCACCGACGCCGACCGGCTGGCGCGCACCGAGTTCGCCCAGCCCGCGCTGTTCGCCGTCGAGGTCGCGCTGCACCGGCTAGTCGAATCCTGGGGGATCAAGCCCGATTTCGTCGCGGGCCACTCGATCGGCGAGATCGCCGCCGCGCACGTCGCGGGCGTGTTCTCGCTGGCCGACGCCGCGAAGCTCGTCACCGCGCGCGGCAGGCTCATCCAGGCGCTGCCCCCGGGCGGCGCGATGCTGGCCGTGACCGCGACCGAAGCCGAGATCCAGCCCCACCTCGACGCGGTCCCGGCCGACGCCGCGTCGATCGCCGCCATCAACAGCCCGCGCTCGCTGGTCGTGTCCGGTACCGAGGACGCCGTCGCCGCCGTCGAGGCCGCCTGCGCCGCCGAGAACCGCAGGACCAGCCGCCTGCACGTCTCCCACGCCTTCCACTCGCCGCTGGTCGAACCCGCGCTCGACGAGTTCCGCGCCGTCCTCGAAGGACTCTCGATCGAGGCGCCGAGAATCCCGCTGGTGTCCACGGTGACCGGTGAGCAGGTGCGGCTGGAGCAGGTCACCTCCGTCGACTACTGGGTGGACCAGGTCCGTCGCGCCGTGCGCTTCGCCGACGGCGTGGCCTGGATGCACGACCACGGCGTCACGACCTTCCTCGAACTGGGCCCCGACGGGGTCCTGTCGGCGATGGTGCAGGAGTGCGTGGACTCCTCCGCCGTGCCCGCGCTGCGCTCCGGCCGTCCCGAGGTCGAGACGATCACCGCCGCGCTGGCGTCCGCGCACGTGCGCGGCATCGCCGTGGACTGGGCCGCGTACTTCGCCGGGACCGGCGCACGTCGCGTCGACCTGCCCACCTACGCCTTCCAGCGCAAGCGGTTCTGGCCGAAGAGCGGCGGTTTCGGCTTCGCCGACCCGCGGCTGGCCGGGCTCGGCACCGCGCACCACCCGCTGCTGTCGGCGGCGGTGTCGCTGGCCGACTCCGACGGGGTGCTGCTCACCGGCAGGCTCTCGCGGCAATCGCACCCGTGGCTGGTGGACCACGTGGTCGACGGCGCGGTGCTGCTGCCGGGCACGGCGTTCGTCGAGCTGGCGATCCGCGCCGGTGACGAGGTCGGCTGCGACCGCGTCGACGAGCTCACGCTCACCGCGCCGCTGGTGCTGCCCGAGCGCGGGGCGGTGCAGGTGCAGCTGTGGATCGGCAAGCCCGACGCCGCCGGGCAGCGCTCGGTGACGGTCTACTCGCGGCCGGAGTCCGAGGACGAGCAGCCGTGGACGCAGCACGCGAGCGGCACGCTCGCGGCGGGGGCGACTGGGGCGGGGGCGACTGAGACAGGGGCGACCGGGGCGGGGATGAGTGGGGCCTCGTTCGACGCCGAGACCTGGCCGCCCGCCGACGCCGCAGCGCTCGACGTCGACGGCTGCTACGAGCGCTTCGCCGAGCGCGGTTTCGCCTACGGCCCGGCGTTCCAGGGCTTGCGCGCCGCGTGGCGCGGCGCCGACGGCGAGGTGTTCGCCGAGGTCGAGCTGCCCGAGGACGTCGAGCTGTCCGAGTTCGGCCTGCACCCGGCGCTGCTGGACTCGGCGCTGCACGCCGCCCAGGTCGCGGGCCTCGGCGAGTCCGGTGTCCCGTTCTCCTGGGAAGGCGTGTCGCTGCACGCCTCCGGTGCCACGACGTTGCGCGTGCGCCTGACCCTGGGCGACGACGGAGCCCTGGCCGTCGCGGCCGCCGACGGTGCGGGCGCGCTGGTCGCCACGGTGGACTCCCTGGTCATCCGCCCGGCCGCAGGCGCCCCCGCGGGCGCGCAGGACCGCGACTCCCTGTTCAGGATCGACCTGGTCCCGGTCGCGGACCGGTCCCCGGAGGCCGCAGGTGTCGCGGTGCTGGGGGAGGACGTCTTCGGGCTGAGCGAAGGCTCTCCCGACGGGACCGACGGGGCCGGCGGGGCCGACGTGGTCGTGGTGCCGGTCGTGGGCGGCGACGACGTCGCGGCCTCGGCGCACGAGGCCGCCGCGCGGGCGCTGGAGATCGTCCAGGAGCACCGGGCCGAGCGGGTCGTGTTCGTGGCGCGCACCGGAGACCTCGCGGCGTCCACCGTGCGAGGGCTGGTCGGCTCGGCGCAGGCCGAGCACCCCGGCGCTTTCGGGTTCGTGGAGCTCGACGGCACCGAGGAGTCGCGGGCCGCCCTGCCGCGAGTGCTGCTGTCCGAGGAACCGCAGCTGGTGCTGCGCGAGGGCGAGATCCGCGCGCCCCGGCTGGCGCGTGCCGAGTCGGTCCCGACCAGTGCTCCGACCTGGGAAGGCACCGTTCTCATCACCGGTGGGACCGGAGGCCTGGGCGGGGTTCTCGCCCGGCACCTGGTCATCGAGCACGGGGTGCGGGACCTGCTGCTGGTGAGCCGTCGCGGTCTGGCCGGCGAGCTCGTCGACGAGCTGACCGGGCTGGGTGCCCGGGTGCAGGTCGCCGCCTGCGACGTCGCCGACCGGGACGCGCTGGCCGCGCTGCTCGACCAGCACGAGATCGGCGCCGTGGTGCACGCCGCCGGCGTGCTCGACGACGGCGTCGTCGACGCGCTCACCCCCGAACGCCTGCACGCCGTGCTGCGGCCGAAGGTCGACGCCGCGTGGAACCTGCACGAGCTCACCCGCGACGAGGCGCTGTCGGCGTTCGTCCTGTTCTCCTCGGCCGCCGGTGCTTTCGGCAACGCCGGTCAGGGCAACTACGCCGCGGCCAACGTCTTCCTCGACGCGCTCGCCGAGCACCGCCATGCCCAGGGCCTGCCCGCCGTGTCGCTGGCGTGGGGCGCCTGGCAGCAGGACGGCATGCTCTCCGACGCCGAGGCCGAGCGCATGGCCCGCGTCGGCATGCCGCCGCTGCCCGTGGACGACGGCCTGCGGCTGTTCGACTCCGCGATCGCCGGGGACCGGCCCGTGGTGGTCCCCGCCAAGCTGGACCTGGCCACGATGCGCGGCCGCGGCGAGGTTCCCGCACTGCTGCGCGGCCTCGTGCGCACCCGCACCCGTCGTCGCGCCGCCGGGTCGCAGACCGCCGACACGCTCGTCCAGCGGCTGTCCGGCATGTCCGAGGACGACCGCGGCAGCGCCGTGCTGGACCTCGTGCGGGGCCGCGTGGCTGCCGTGCTCGGGCACGCGAGCGCCGACGACGTCGATGCCGAGCGGCAGTTCCAGGACCTGGGTTTCGACTCGCTGACCGCCGTCGAGCTGCGCAACCAGCTCACCGCCGTCACCGGGCTGCGACTGCCCGCGACGATGGTGTTCGACTACCCGACGCCCGCCGCGCTGGCCGCGCACCTGCTCGGCGAGCTGCTCGACGAGCAGGTCGAGGCCCGCCCCGGCACCGTCGCCCGCGCCGCCACCGAGGACGACCCGATCGTGCTGGTCGGCATGGGCTGCCGGTACCCGGGCGGGGTCGGTTCGCCGGACGAGCTGTGGCGGCTCGTCGACGAGGGCGGCGACGCGGTCTCCGGGCTGCCCACCAACCGCGGCTGGGACTTGGAACGGCTGTACCACCCGGACCCGGACCACCCGGGCACCTCCTACGCGCGGTTCGGCGGGTTCCTGCACGACGCGGGCGAGTTCGACGCCGGGTTCTTCGGCATGTCCCCGCGCGAGGCGCTGGCCACCGACGCGCAGCAGCGGTTGTTGCTCGAAACCACCTGGGAGGCCATCGAGCACGCCGGGATCGACCCGCGTTCGCTGCGCGGCACGCCGACCGGTGTCTTCGCCGGCGTCATGTACAGCGACTACGGCGCGGGCCTGGGCGGGGAGGCCGAGGGCTTCCAGGGCAGCGGTACCTCTCCGAGCGTCGTCTCCGGCCGCGTCTCCTACGCGCTGGGCCTGGAGGGTCCGGCGGTCACGGTCGACACCGCGTGCTCGTCGTCGCTGGTCGCGATGCACTGGGCGATGCAGGCGCTGCGCGCGGGCGAGTGCTCGCTGGCGCTGGCCGGTGGTGTGACGGTGATGTCGACGCCGACCGCGCTCATCGAGTTCTCCCGGCAGCGCGGCTTGTCCCCGGACGGCCGCTGCAAGGCCTTCTCCGACTCCGCCGACGGCGTCGGCTGGTCCGAGGGCGTCGGCGTCGTGGTGCTGGAGCGGCTCTCCGACGCCCGCCGCAACGGCCACCGGGTCCTCGGCGTGGTGCGGGGCAGCGCGGTCAACCAGGACGGGGCCTCCAACGGCCTGATGGCGCCGAACGGTCCCGCGCAGCAGCGCGTGATCCGCGCCGCGCTGGCCGGCGCGAACCTCGAACCGTCAGATGTGGACGTCGTCGAGGCGCACGGAACCGGCACCTCGCTGGGCGACCCGATCGAGGCGCAGGCGCTGCTGGCGACCTACGGCCAGGACCGGGACGAGGCCCTGCTGCTCGGTTCGGTCAAGTCGAACATGGGCCACACGCAGGCCGCCGCCGGTGTCGCCGGGGTCATCAAGATGGTGCAGGCGATGCGCCACGGCGTGCTGCCCAAGACCTTGCACGTCGACGCCCCGTCGTCGCGTGTGGACTGGTCCGAGGGCGCGGTGGAGATCCTCGCCGAGCGCGCGGAGTGGCCTCGGAGCGACCGCCCGCGCCGGGCCGGGATCTCGTCGTTCGGCATCAGCGGCACCAACGCGCACCTGATCATCGAGCAGCCGCCGGAAGAGCCGGAGAAGCCCGCGCCGGACGAACTCGGCGCCGTTCCGGTGCTGCTGTCGGCGCGGACCCGCCACGGCGTGCGCGCGCAGGCCGCGCGGCTGCGCGCCCACCTGGATTCCCAGGACACCGCGCTGACCGATCTGGGCTTCTCGCTGGCCACCTCGCGCACTGCGTTCGAACAGCGCGCCGCCATCGTCGCCGACGACCGCGAGGTGCTGCTGCGCGCGCTGGACGCGCTGGCCGCCGACCGCTCCGATCCGGCCGTGGTCACCGGCGATGCCGAGACCGGCCGCACGGCGTTCCTGTTCTCCGGCCAGGGCTCGCAGCGCCTGGGCGCGGGCCGCGAGCTGCACGCCCGGTTCCCGGTGTTCGCCGAAGCCTTCGACGAGGTCCTCGACCGGTTCGACCCGGGCGTCCGCGAGGTCGTGTGGGGCGAGGACGCGGACCTGCTGAACGAGACCGGCCACGCCCAGCCCGCGCTGTTCGCGATCGAGGTCGCGCTGTTCCGCCTGGTCGAATCCTTCGGCGTGCGGCCGCGCTCCCTGGCCGGGCACTCGGTCGGTGAGATCGCCGCGGCGCACGTGGCGGGTGTGCTGTCGCTGGACGACGCCTGCCGGATGGTGTCCGCGCGCGCCTCGCTGATGCAGGCGCTGCCCACCGGTGGCGCGATGGTCTCGGTGCAGGCCGGTGAGGCCGAGGTGGCCCCGCATCTGACCGAGGGCGTGTCGATCGCGGCGGTCAACGGCCCGGACGCGGTGGTCATCGCGGGTGTCGAGGCCGAGGTGCTGGATCTGGCGCAGCGCTGGAAGTCCAAGCGGCTCAGGGTGTCCCACGCGTTCCACTCGCCGCTGATGGATCCGGTGCTGGACGATTTCCGGGCTGTCGTGGAGGGTTTGGAGTTCCACGAGCCGCAGATCCCGCTCGTCGTGACCGGCGATGTCACCTCGCCGGAGCACTGGGTGCGGCACGTCCGGGAGACCGTGCGCTTCGCCGACAACGTGGCTTCGCTGCGCGAGGACGGGGTCACGACGTTCCTGGAGATCGGCCCCGGGGGCGCGCTGTCGGCGCTGGTCGAGGACTGCGTGCCGGTGCTGCGCGCCGACCGCGACGAGCCGGCGTCGCTGCTCACCGCGCTGGCCCGCGCGCACGTGCGCGGGGTGCGGGTCGACTGGGCCGCGCACTTCGCCGGAACCGGTGCGCGGCGCGTCGACCTGCCCACCTACGCCTTCCAGCACGAGCACTACTGGCCGGTCCCCACCGGCGGCCCCGCCCTGACCGGCGGGCTCAGCCAGTCCGACCCGAGCGACACGCGGCTGTGGGCCGCGGTCGAGCGCGGTGACGCCGCCGAGCTGGCGGCCGTGCTGGGCCTGGACCTCGACGACCGCTCGCAGCTGGACGCGCTGCTTCCGGCGCTGTCGTCGTGGCGGAAGGGCAACCAGGACAAGGCGCTGCTCGACACCTGGCGCTACCGGGTGCTGTGGGCCCCGTTGCGCGCGGCGGACGCCCCCGCGCTGGAAGGGCATTGGCTGCTGCTGGCCTCCTCGGCCGCCCAGGAGGGACTGGTCGGGCCGGTGCGCGAGGCGCTCACCTCAGCCGGCGCCGAGGTGTCGGTGGTGCTGCTCGACGAGACCTGCCTGGATCCGGAGGTGCTGGCCGAGCGGCTCACCGACTGCGCCGGAGCGGTGTCGCTGCTCGCCCTCGACGAGACCCGTTGCGCCGAGAACCCCGCGCTGTCGGTCGGTCTCGGCCTCACCCTCGCGCTCGCCCAGACCCTCGACGCTCCGCTGTGGACGGTCACGCGGGGCGCGGTGAGCACCGGCCCCGCCGATGAGATCGCGTCGGTCGCGCAGGCCGCGATCTGGGGCTTCGGCCGGGTCGCCGCCCTGGAGCACCCCGAGCGGTGGGCGGGCGTGATCGACCTGCCCGAGGTCGTCGACGAGCGCGCCGCCCAGCGCCTGGTCGCCGCCGTCGCCGGACTCGGCCGCGACCGCACCGAGGACCAGGTGGCGATCCGCCCTAGCGGCCTGCTCGGCAGGCGCTTGGCGCGGCGCACCGTCGACGCGCTGCCGTCCCGCGACTCCTACGCCGGGCGCGGCACCGTCCTGATCACCGGCGGCACCGGCGCGCTCGGCGCCGAAACCGCCCGCTGGCTCGCCCGCAGCGGCGTCGAGCGCCTTGTGCTCACCAGCCGCCGGGGCGCCGAGGCGCCCGGAGCCGCCGAGCTGCGCGCCGAACTGGAAGCCCTCGGCCCGCGCGTGGACGTCGTGGCCTGCGACGTCGCCGACCACGTCGCCGTGTCGGAACTGCTCGCTGACCTCGACGACCCCGACCTCCCCGAGCTGACCGGTGTCGTGCACGCGGCCGGGGTCGGTCAGGCCGCTCCGCTGGCGCAGACCTCGTACACCGAGTTCGCCGACGTGCTCTCGGCGAAGGTCCTCGGCGCGCTGCACCTGCACCACCTGCTCGGCTACCGCGACCTGGACCTGTTCGTGCTGTTCGGTTCGATCGCCGGGGTCTGGGGCAGCGGCGGGCAGAGCGCCTACGCCGCCGGGAACGCGCTGCTGGACGCCCTCGCCGAGCAGCGCCGGGCGAGCGGCCTCACCGCGACCTCCGTGTCGTGGGGCCCGTGGGCCGAATCCGGGATGGCCACCCACGAAGCGGTGGCCGACGACCTGTCGCGCCGCGGCCTGGCCCCGCTGCCGCCGCAGCAGGCGATCACCGAGCTCAACCGCGCCGCGGTGCAGGGCGACACCACGGTCACCGTCGCCGACGTCGACTGGGAGCAGTTCCACCCGGTCTTCACCGCGATGCGGCCCAGCGCGCTGCTCGCCGACCTGCCGGACGTGCGCGCGCTGGCCGAGACCGCCGAGACCGGCGGGTCGGCCGACGACTCCGACCTGGCCCGGCGACTGCGCGAGATGGCCTCGGGCGACCGGGAGCGCCACGTCCTCGACCTGGTGCGCGCCGAGGCCGCCGCGGTGCTCGGGCACAGCTCCGCCGAGGAGGTGGGGGAGCAGCGCGCCTTCCGCGACATCGGCTTCGACTCGCTGACCGCCGTGGAGCTGCGCAAGAAGCTCGCCACCGCGACCGGCCTGTCGCTGCCCGCGACGCTGGTGTTCGATCACCCGACTCCGAAGGTGCTCGCCGAGCACCTGGTGGCCGAGCTCATCGGGAGCGGGGCCGACGACCTGGCGCGGCGGCCGCAGCTGGACGGTTCCACCGACGAGCCGATCGCGATCATCGGCATGAGCTGCCGCTTCCCCGGCGGCGCCGGCACTCCCGAGGAGTTCTGGGAGCTCATCAAGAACGGCACCGACGCGATCACGGAGTTCCCGAACGACCGGGGCTTCGACATCGCGGCCCTGCACGATCCGGACCCCGACCACCCCGGCACCACCTACACCACCGCGGGCGGCTACCTCGACGACGCCGCCGAGTTCGACCCGGGCTTCTTCGGCATCTCCCCGCGCGAAGCCCTCGGCATGGACCCGCAGCAGCGGCTGCTGCTGGAGTCCACGTGGGAGGCCGTCGAACGCGCCGGCATCGACCCGGCCGCGCTGCGCGGCACCAGCACGGGCGCGTTCATCGGCTCCAGCTACATCGAGTACGGCGGCGGGGACGGTGCCTCCGAGGGCTACCAGGTCACCGGCAGCAGCCCGAGCGTGCTGTCCGGCCGCGTGTCCTACCTGTTCGGCCTGGAGGGGCCCGCCGTCACCGTCGACACCGCCTGCTCGTCGTCGCTGGTGGCGCTGCACCTGGCCTGCCAGTCGCTGCGCAGCGGCGAGAGCAGCTTCGCGCTGGCGGGCGGCGTCACGGTGATGCCCAACCCCAAGCCCCTCATCGCCTTCAGCCAGCAGCGCGCGCTGGCCGCCGACGGCCGCTGCAAGGCCTTCTCCGACTCGGCCGACGGCATGATCCTCTCCGAGGGCATCGGCGTGCTGCTGGTGGAGCGGCTCTCCGACGCCGAGCGCAACGGGCACCCGGTGCTGGCCGTGGTGCGCGGCTCGGCGATCAACCAGGACGGCGCCTCCAACGGCCTGTCCGCGCCGAACGGTCCCTCGCAGCGGCGGGTCATCGCGCAGGCGCTGGCCAACGCGGGCGTCGAACCGTCCGATGTGGACGTCGTTGAGGCGCACGGCACCGGCACCGCGCTCGGCGACCCGATCGAGGCGCAGGCGCTGCTGGCGACCTACGGGCAGCACCGCGACGCCGACCGCCCGCTGCTGGTCGGGTCGGTGAAGTCCAACATCGGCCACGCGCAGTCCGCCGCGGGCGTGGCCGGCGTGATCAAGATGGTGATGGCGCTGCAGGAGGGCGTGCTGCCGCGCACGCTGCACTGCGACACGCCGTCCTCCCACGTCGACTGGGATTCCGGCGCGGTGTCGCTGCTGCACGACGACCAGCGGTGGCCGGAGACGGGGCGGGCGCGGCGCTGCGCCGTGTCGTCGTTCGGGATCAGCGGGACCAACGCCCACGTCGTGCTGGAGGGTGCGGGGGAAGTTTTCATGAAAACTTCCCCCACCACCCACCCCCAGAACGAGACCCCGGAGACCCCGGAGACCTCGGAGACACCGGTCCTGTGGACGATCTCGGCGAAGACGCCGCGTGCGCTGGACGCCCAGATCGAGCGGGTGCGGCGGGTCGAGGCCGATCCGGCTGATGTCGGGTACTCGCTGACGCTGCGGTCGCAGCTGGAGCAGCGGGCCGTGCTGCTCGACGGGGCCGAGGTCGCACGCGGTGTCGCCGACGTCGACTCCAAGGTGACGTTCGTCTTCCCCGGTCAGGGCGCGCAGTGGGTCGGCATGGGCGCGCAGCTGCTCGACGAGTCGCCCGCGTTCGCCGACCGCTTCTACGAGTGCGCCGCCGCGCTCGCCCCGTTCACCGACTTCTCGCTGGTCGACGTGGTGCGCAACGGCGAATCGCTGGACCGCGTGGACGTCGTGCAGCCCGCGACCTGGGCCGTGATGGTGTCGCTTGCCGAGGTGTGGCGCGCCCACGGCGTCGAACCCGACGCGGTCATCGGCCACTCGCAGGGCGAGATCGCCGCCGCCTGCGTGGCCGGTGCGCTGTCGCTGCAGGACGCCGCGCGCGTCGTCGCGCTGCGCAGCAAGGCCATCGCGGGCGCACTGGCGGGGCGCGGCGGCATCGCCTCCGTCGCGCTGCCCGCCGCCGAGGTCGAACCCCGCCTGGCCGCCTGGGACGGTCGCGTGTCGCTGGCCGCCACCAACGGCCCGCGCTCGGTGGCGATCTCGGGCGACCTGGACGCGCTCGACGAGCTGTGCGCGACGCTGGTCGAGGAGGGCGTGCGGGTCCGCCGCATCGAGGTGGACTACGCCTCGCACTCCCGGCACGTCGAGGACCTGCACGACGAGCTGCTGCGCGAGCTGGCGCCGATCCGCCCGCAGCGGCCGGACGTGCCGTTCTTCTCCACGGTCACCGGCGAACGCCTCGACGGCGCCGACACCGACGCCGAGTACTGGTACCGCAACCTGCGCCGGACGGTGCGGTTCACCGAGACCGTCGACGCGCTGCTGGAGACGGGGCACCGGGCGTTCGTCGAGGTCTCCGCGCACCCGGTGCTCACGCCGGGCGTGCAGGACGCGATCGACGACGCCGAGGTCCGCGCGGTCGCCTGCGGCACGCTGCGCCGCGACGCGGGCGGCACCGACCGGGTGCTGACCTCGCTGGCGGAGGCGTTCGTGCGCGGCGTCGCGGTCGACTTCTCGCCGCACTTCGAGGGCGCCCGGCGGGTGGACCTGCCGACCTACCCGTTCCAGCGGGAGCGGTTCTGGATCGAGCCCGCGGTGCCGGGTCGGCACGGCCAGGCCGGGGGAGGAGCGAACGACCCGGCCGACGCCGAGTTCTGGGCCGCCGTCGAGCAGTCCGACCTCGCCGCACTGACCTCCAGCCTGCACGTCGACGAGGAATCCCTGGCCGCCGTGCTGCCCGCGCTGCACTCGTGGCGCGAACGCAGCCGCGAGAAGTCCACAACGGACTCCTGGCGCTACCGCGTCACCTGGAAACCGCTGCGCGGGCTGCAGGACGCGACGCTCAACGGGACCTGGCTGCTGGTCGGCGCCGAAAGCGGCCCGGAGAACAGCCCGGAGAACAGCCCGGAGAGCGGCCCGGAGAGCGGCGCCGCTGACGACGTGCGCTCCGCGCTGGCCGAGAACGGCGCCGACGTGCGGAGCCTGGTCCTCGACGAGACCTGCGCGGACCGCGCGGTGCTGGCCGAGCGGCTCGGCGAGCTCGACGGGATCGAACTCGCCGGTGTCGTGTCGGTGCTGCCCTCGGCCGAGGAACCGGCCGAGACCACCGCCGAGCTGCCGCTGGGACTGGTGCTCACGGTCGCGCTGATCCAGGCCCTCGGTGACGCCGGGATCGACGCGCCGCTGTGGAACATCACCCGCGACGCCGTCGCCACCGGCCGCGCCGATGCGGTGGCGCACCCGACGCAGGCGCTGGCGCTGGGTCTGGGCTGGTCGGCCGCGCTGGAGCACCCGCAGCGCTGGGGCGGGTCGATCGACCTGCCCGTCGAGCTCGACCCGCGCGCCGCCCGCCGGTTCGCCGCCGCGCTCGCCCGGCCCGGCGACGAGGACCAGATCGCCGTGCGCGCCAATGGAGTCCTCGCCCGCCGCGTCGTCCACGCCCCGGCCCGCGCCGACCGAACCGACCTGGCCGACCGCGCCGACCGCGCCGACCAGTGGACGCCGCGCGGCACCACGCTGATCACCGGCGGCACCGGCACCCTCGGCCCGCACGTCGCCCGCTGGCTGGCGCACCTGGGCGCCGAGCACCTCGTGCTCACCAGCCGCAGCGGCCCGGACGCGCCCGGCGCCGCCGAACTCGCCGCCGAACTGCGCGAACTCGGCACCCCGGCCACGGTCGTGGCCTGCGACGTCGCCGACCGCGACGCCGTGGCCGGGCTGCTCGACGACCTGCGCGCCGACGGTCACCAGCTGCGCGCGGTCGTGCACGCCGCCGCCACCATCGGCCTGTACCCGATCGAGGACGCCACCGTCGAGGTCCTCGACGAGGTGCTGCGCGCCAAGGTCCACGGCGCCCGCAACCTCGACGAGCTCGTCGAGCACGACCTCGACGCGTTCGTCCTGTTCTCGTCGGTGTCGGGCATGTGGGGCAGCGGCGACCACGCCGCCTACGTCGCGGGCAACGCCTACCTCAACTCGCTGGCCTGCCACCGCCGCGCCCGCGGCCTGCGCGCCACCGCGATCTCCTGGGGCATCTGGTCGGACGACCTGGGCCTCGGCCGCGTCGACCCGGAGCAGATCCGGCGCAGCGGCCTGGAGTTCATGAAGGCCGAGCTGGCGCTGGGCTCGCTGCAGCGGGCGATCGAGGACGACGAGACGGAGCTGGCCCTCGCCCACGTCGCCTGGGACCGCTACCACCCGGTGTTCACCGCGGCCCGGCCGACGACGCTGTTCGACGAGATCCCCGAGGTCCGCGAGCTCACCGCCGCCGAGCAGACCCGGGCCGCCGACGGCGGCGCCGCGGCCGCGCTGCGCGCGCTGCCCGCGGTCGAGCGCAGGCAGGCCGTGCTGCAGCTGGTGCGCGCCGAGGCCGCGAAGGTCCTCGGCCACAGCAGTCCCGACGCGCTGCCGGAGGACCGCGCGTTCCGCGAGGTCGGCTTCGACTCGATCACCGCCGTCGACCTGCGCAACCGGCTGGCCACCGCCACCGGTCTGCGGCTGGCCACGACGATGGTCTTCGACCACCCGAGCGCGCTGGCGCTCACCGAGCACCTGCTGGCGCAGATCGGCGGCGGCGAGACCCGCCGCGACACCCCGGTGGTCGCCTCGGTCACCGACGACGAGCCGATCGCCATCGTCGGCATGGCCTGCCGCTACCCCGGGGGCGTGAGCTCACCGGAAGACCTGTGGCGGCTGGTCTCCGACGGCGTCGACGCCATCTCCGGGTTCCCCACCGACCGCGGCTGGGAAGGTCTCCTGCACGACCCGGACCCGGACCGGGCCGGCAGCACCTACTCGGTGCAGGGCGGGTTCCTGCACGACGCGGCGGAGTTCGACCCCGGTTTCTTCGGCATCAGCCCGCGCGAGGCGCTGTCGATGGACCCGCAGCAGCGGCTGCTGCTGGAGACCGCGTGGGAGGCCATCGAGCGCGCGGGCATCGACCCGCACCGGCTGCGCCGCAGCCTCACCGGCGCGTTCATCGGCGCCAGCTACCAGGACTACTCGGCCGGGCGCGGCGGCGCGTCCCCGGACGAGGGCCACATGATCACCGGCGCGCTCTCCAGCGTCCTGTCCGGCCGGATCAGCTACCTGTTCGGGCTGGAGGGCCCGGCGGTCACGCTCGACACCGCGTGCTCGTCGTCGCTGATGGCGCTGCACCTGGCCTGCCAGTCGCTGCGCGGCGGCGAGAGCTCGCTGGCCCTGGCCGGTGGTGTGAGCATCATGTCGACCCCGGGCGCGTTCGTCGGCTTCAGCAGGCAGCGCGCGCTGGCCGTCGACGGCCGCTGCAAGGCCTACTCCGAGGACGCCGACGGCATGACCCTGGCCGAGGGCGTGGGCCTGGTGCTGCTGGAGCGGCTCTCCGACGCGAAGCGCAACGGTCACCCGGTGCTGGCGGTGGTGCGCGGCAGCGCCGTCAACCAGGACGGCGAGTCCAACGGGCTCACCGCCCCCAACGGTCTCGCGCAGCAGCGCGTCATCCGCCAGGCCCTGGCCAACGCCCGCCTGGAGGCGTCCGATGTGGACGCCGTGGAGGGGCACGGGACCGGGACGGCGCTGGGCGACCCGATCGAGGCCGACGCGCTGCTCGCCACCTACGGCCGGGACCGGCAGCGTCCGCTGCTGCTCGGGTCGATCAAGTCCAACATCGGCCACACCCAGATGGCTTCGGGCGTGGCCGGCGTCATCAAGGTGGTGGAGGCGCTGCAGCGCGGCGTGCTGCCCCGGACGCTGCACGTCGAGCAGCCGTCGACGAAGGTCGACTGGGTTCCCGGCGCCATCGAGCTCCTCGCCGAGGAGACCGCGTGGCCCGAGGTGGACCGCCCGCGCCGGGCGGCGGTGTCGTCGTTCGGCCTGTCCGGTACCAACGCCCACGCCATCCTGGAGCAGGCCCCGGAGACGCCTGCAGCCGACGACGAGCCGGTCGGCGGGCCCGTACCGGTGCTGGTCTCGGCACGTGCCGACGGGGCGCTGCGAGCGCAGGCCGCGCGCCTGCTCGCGCTGCTCGACGAGCGTCCCGACCTGCACCTGACGGATCTCGCGGCGGGGCTGGCCACGGGGCGCTCGACGTTCGAGCACCGCGCCGCGGTGATCGCGGCCGGCCGCGACGAGGCGGTGGCCGGGCTGACCGCGCTGCGCGACGACCTCCCCGACCCGGGCCTGGTGCGCGGAATCGCGACGCGCGGCCGCACGGCGTTGATGTTCTCCGGCCAGGGCTCGCAGCGCCTGGGCATGGGGCGCGAGCTCTACGAGCGGTTCCCGGTGTTCGCCGACGCCTTCGACGAGGTGTGCGCGCACCTCGACGGCGAACTGCCGATCCCGCTGCGCGAGGTCGTGTGGGGCGACGACGCGGACCTGCTCGACCGCACCGGGTTTGCCCAGCCCGCGCTGTTCGCGATCGAGGTGTCCCTGTTCCGGCTGGTGGAGTCGCTGGGCGTGACGCCGGACCAGCTGGTCGGCCACTCGGTCGGTGAGATCGCCGCGGCGCACGTGGCGGGTGTGCTGTCGTTGGAGGACGCGTGCCGGATGGTGTCGGCGCGTGCTTCGCTGATGCAGGCGCTGCCGGAGGGCGGCGCGATGGTGGCTGTGCAGGCCGGTGAGGCCGAGGTGGCCCCGCATCTGACCGGGGGCGTGTCGATCGCGGCGGTCAACGGCCCGGACGCGGTGGTCATCGCGGGTGTCGAGGCCGAGGTGCTGGAGCTGGCGCAGCGCTGGAAGTCCAAGCGGCTCAGGGTGTCCCACGCGTTCCACTCGCCGCTGATGGATCCGGTGCTGGACGATTTCCGGGCCGTCGTGGAGGGTTTGGAGTTCCACGAGCCGCAGATCCCGCTGGTGGTCTCCGGCGATGTGACCTCTCCGGAGCACTGGGTGCGGCACGTGCGGGAGACCGTGCGCTTCGCCGACAACGTGGCGCAGCTGGCCGAACGCGACGTGCGCGCGGCGCTGGAGATCGGCCCCGACGGCACGTTGTGCGCGCTCGCCCAGGAGATCCTCGGCGACGACGCGGTGCTGGCGCCGTCGCTGCGGGCCGACCGCGACGACGTTCCCGCGCTGCTCGGCTCGCTGGCCCGCGTGCACGTGCGCGGCACCGGCGTGAACTGGGCGGCGCTGTTCGACGGCAGCGGCGCGCGGCCCGTCGACCTGCCCACCTACCCGTTCCAGCACGAGCGCTTCTGGCCCGACACCACTCCGGCCGAGCCCGAGACCTCGGGTTCGGTGCCGCTCGACGAGCAGTTCTGGGACGCCGTCGAGCGCGAGGACTTCGCGGCCCTCGCCGAGTGGCGGCGCAGCCATCAGCTGTCCACGGTGGACTCCTGGCGCTACCGCGTCAGCTGGCGTCCCGTCACCTCCTCGGCCGCGCTCACCGGCCGCTGGCTCGTGCTCCACGCCCCCGGACAGGACGAGTCCGAGCTGGTCGACGGGCTCGGTGCCGAGGTCACGCGCCTGGAGGTCGCCGACCCGTCCGCGCTCGCGGATTCCCTGCGGGACTTGGACGTTCCGGTCGACGGGGTGCTGTCGCTGCTCGCCCTCGACGCCGACCTGCACGCGGGTCTCGCCGACACCACCACCGCCGTGCAGGCGCTGGCGGGCAGCGGCATCGACGCCCGGCTGTGGGTCGCGACCCGCAACGCGGTGTCGGTGACCGACGGCGTGCCGAACCCCGATCAGGCCGCCGTGTGGGGTCTCGGCCGGGTCGTCGCGCTGGAGCACCCCCAGCTCTGGGGCGGTCTGGTCGACCTGCCCGAGCGGCTCGACCGCAACGCGGTCCGCCGCCTGGCCGGGGTCCTCGCCGGGGGCGGTGAGGACCAGGTCGCGGTGCGGCCCTCCGGTGTCCACGGCCGCAGGCTGGTCCGGGCCGGAGCAGCCCTGGACAGCACCGGTCGCGAGTTCTCGCCCGGTACGGTGCTGGTCACCGGCGGCACCGGCGCGCTCGGCGCGCACGTCGCCCGGTGGCTGGCCGATGCCGGAGCCGAGCACCTGCTGCTGGTGGGCACGCGCGGCGCGGACGCGCCCGGTGCCGCCGCGCTCGCCGAGGAGCTGGGGGAGCGGGTCACCATCGCCGCGTGCGACGTGGCCGACCGCGACGCCCTGGCGGCGCTGCTCGCCGAGCACCGGGTCACCTCGGTGTTCCACGCGGCCGGTGCCGTCGACGACGGCCTGGTCGACTCGTTCACCCCGGAGAGCTTCACCCGCGTGCTGCGCGCCAAGGCGATCGCGGCCCGCAACCTGCACGAGCTGACCTCCGACCTCGACGCGTTCGTGCTGTTCTCCTCCACCGCGGGCGTCATCGGTGCCGCCGGTCAGGGCAACTACGCCGCCGCCAACGCGTACCTGGACGCTTTCGCCGAGATGCGCCGGGCGCGGGGACTCCCGGCCACCTCGGTCGCGTGGGGCCCGTGGGCCGGGTCGGGCATGGCCGTCGACGAAGGCGTCGAGGACCGGTTGCGGCGCGGCGGGTTCAGCCCGATGGCGCCCGAGCTGGCGATCTCCGCGCTGCGTCAGGCCGTCGAGCGCGGCGACACCGCGATCGCGGTCGCCGACATCGACTGGGCGCGGTTCCTGCCGGGCCTGACCCAGCTGCGCCCCGCGCCGCTGGTCGGCGAGCTGGCGGAGGCGCGGGCCGAGGTCGCTCCGGAGCAGCGCAGCGAGCCGCTGCGGGAGCTGGCGAGGCTGCCGGAGGCCGAGCGCCGCCGCGCGGTGCTCGACCTGCTGCTCGCCAACATCGCCGGGGTTCTCGGGCACTCCCGGGCCTCCGAGATCGACGCCGACCGCGCGTTCCGCGACCTCGGCTTCGACTCGTTGACGACTCTGGAGCTGCGCAACCAGCTGTCGGCGGCCATCGGTCTGACGTTGCCGGCCTCCCTGCTGTTCGACTACCCGACACCGGTCGACCTGGCCGAGTTCCTGCTGGCGCAGGCCGTGGGCCCAGCGGCGGTCGGGTCAGCGGAGGTCGCGCCGGTGGAGGTCGCGCGGGCCGACACCGACGAGCCGATCGCGATCGTCGGCATAGGCTGCCGCTTCCCGGGCGGCATCGGCTCGCCGGAGGAGCTGTGGCGGCTGGTCGCCGACGGTGCCGACACCGTCGGCCCGTTCCCCACCGACCGCGGCTGGGACCTCGACGCGCTCGGCGCAGGGGCGTCGGCCGCGCGGGAAGCGAGCTTCCTGCGCGACGTAGCCGATTTCGACGCCGCGTTCTTCGGCATCTCGCCGCGCGAGGCGCTGGCGATGGACCCGCAGCAGCGTCTCGTGCTCGAAACCGCTTGGGAGGCACTGGAACGCGCGGGCCTGGACCCGGCCGCGCTGCGCGGCAGCGAGACCGGTGTGTTCGTCGGCACCAACGGCCAGGACTACGAGCACGTGCTGCGGCGCTCGCTCAACGCCGACGTGCTCGGCTACCTGGCCACCGGCAACACCGCCAGCGTCATGTCCGGCCGCCTCGCCTACGCGCTAGGCCTGGAGGGCCCGGCGGTCACCGTCGACACCGCGTGCTCCTCGTCGATCGTGGCCATGCACTGGGCGAGCACCGCGCTGCGCAACGGCGAGTGCTCGCTGGCGCTGGCCGGTGGCGTGTCGGTGATGTCCAGCCCCGACTCGTTCGTCGAGTTCACCGCCCAGGACGGGCTCGCGGCCGACGGCCGCTGCAAGGCCTTCGCCGAGGCCGCCGACGGCACCGCCTGGTCCGAGGGCGTGGGCGTGCTGGTGCTGGAGCGGCTGTCCGACGCGCGCCGCAACGGCCACGAGGTGTGGGGCGTGCTGCGAGGTTCGGCGGTGAACTCCGACGGCGCCTCCAACGGCCTCACCGCGCCGAACGGCCCGTCGCAGCAACGCGTGATCCGCAGCGCGCTCGCGGACGCCGGACTGTCCACTGCGGACATCGACGCGATCGAGGCGCACGGCACCGGAACCACTCTCGGCGACCCGATCGAGGCCCAAGCGCTGCTGTCGACCTTCGCCGACCGGGACCGGCCGCTGTGGCTGGGGTCGGTGAAGTCCAACATCGGGCACGCGCAGGCGGCCGCCGGCGTCGCCGGTGTCATCAAGGTGGTGATGGCGATGCGCGAGGGCCTCCTGCCGAAGACGGCGCACGTCGACGAGCCCACCACGCACATCGACTGGGTTTCCGGTTCGCTGCGACTGCTCACCGAACCGGTCGCGTGGCCGGACGTGGGACGGCCGCGACGCGCGGGTGTCTCGGCCTTCGGCCTGTCCGGCACCAACGCCCACGTCGTCCTGGAAGCCGCTGACGAGCAGCCGGTTGCTGACGAGCAGCCGGTTCCCGTCGAGCAGCGGCGCCCGGTCGCGGTCCCGTTGCTGGTCAGCGGCAAGACCGCGGCAGCGCTCGACGCGCAGGTCGAGCGGGTCCGCGCCGCCGAGGGTGACCTGCTGGACGTCGCGTTCTCGCTGGCCACGACCCGCTCGGCCTTCGCCCACCGCGCCGCCCTGATGCCCACGGCCACGGGCCTCGTCGAGGTCACCCGGGACGCGGTCTCCCGCACCAACGGCTCCACGGCGTTCCTGTTCTCAGGCCAGGGCTCCCAGCGCCTGGGCATGGGCCGGGACCTCCACGAGCACTATCCGGTCTTCGCGGAAGCCTTCGACGAGGTCCTCTCCCACCTGGACCCCCACCTCCGGGACGTGATGTGGGGCGAGGACGAGGAATCCCTGAGCCAGACGGGCAACGCCCAACCGGCTCTGTTCGCTCTCGAAGTCGCCCTGTATCGCCTGATCGAGTTCTTCGGCGTCACCCCGGCGAAACTCGTCGGCCACTCGATCGGTGAGGTGGCCGCAGCGCATGTGTCGGGCGTGTTGTCTCTGGAGGACGCCTGCACCTTGATCTCGGTCCGCGCCCGCTTGATGCAGGCATTGCCGTCGGGTGGGGTGATGGTGTCGGTTCGGGCGAGTGAGTCCGAGGTGTTGCCGTTCCTGACGGATTACTCCGGTATTCCGGAGGCGGAAAACTCCCGTATTCGGGGATCGGATTACTCCGGTATTCGGGGACCGGATTACTCCCGTATTCCGTCACCTGGGGACGGGAGTGGTTCGGGTGGTGTGGTGTCGCTGGCGGCGGTGAACGGGCCGAACTCGGTCGTTCTGGCCGGGGACGAGGACGCGGTCCTTGAAATCGCCGAGAACTGGGAGTTCAAGCGGCTCGGGGTTTCTCATGCTTTTCACTCGGCTTTGATGGAGCCGATGTTGGGGGAGTTTCGGGAAGCGATCAGCGGGTTGGTGTTCCGCGAACCTCGGGTTCCGGTGGTTGTTTCCGGGGATGTGACCGACCCCGAGTTCTGGGTGCGGCACGTGCGGGAGACGGTGCGGTTCGCCGACAACGTGGAGCGGTGCGGGGCTTCGCGGTTCGTCGAGATCGGGCCCGATGGGCCGTTGTCCGCGTTGGTCGAGGGCAGCGTGCCCGTGCTGCGGCGAGGTCGCGATGAGCAGGAGAGCGTCGCCGCCGCGCTCGGGCGGATGTTCGTGGCCGGGATCGGCGTGGACTGGTCGGCGTTCTTCGCCGGAACCGGGGCGCGGCGGGTTCACCTGCCCACCTACGCCTTCCAGCACCAGCGCTACTGGCCGGAGACCGTGCCGGGCAGCGTCGTCGAGCGCACCGAACCGGACTGGCGCTACGCGATCGACTGGACCCCGGTCTCCGGCAGCCGCGACGCGCGCGGCCAGTGGCTCGTGCTCGTGCCCGGCGACGACCCGTGGGCGGCCAATGCGGCCGACGCGCTGGGCGTCGACGCGGTCCGCGCCGAGAACGTCAGCGCGGCGGACACCGGAGTCGAGTACGCGGGAGTCGTGTCGCTGCGCGACCAGCGGCCGATCGAGCTGCTCGACGCGCTGGCCGAGGCCGGGATCACCGCGCCGCTGTGGTGCGTGACGCGCGGTGCCGTCGCCGTCGGCGACGAACCGCTGCGCCACCCCGAGCAGGCCGACGTCTGGGGCGAAGGCCAGGTCGCAGCCCTGGAGCACCCCGAGAGCTGGGGTGGCCTGATCGACCTGCCCGAGGTCGTCGCCGACTGGTTCACCGCCTTCCCCGCCGACGAGTCCGAGATCGCGATCCGCACCGACGGCACCCGCGCCCGCCGCCTGGTGCGCGCGGGCACCGACGGCGAACCCTGGACGCCCCGGGGCACCGTCCTCGTCGTCGGCGGCACCGGCCCGATGGGTGCGCTCGTCGCCCGCTGGCTCGCCGACAACGGCGCCGAGCACCTCGTGCTCACCGGCGAGACCGAGCTGTCTGACCTGCAGGCCACGGTCGTGTCCTGCGACGCGTCCGACCGCGACGCGCTCGCCGCGCTCCTCGGCACCGTCGGCGACGACCTCACCGCCGTCGTCCACGCCGACGCACCCGAGCACGCGCTCACCGGTCTCGGCCACCTCGATGAGCTGCTGGCCGACCGCGACCTGGACGCGTTCCTGGTGCTCGGCTCCATCGCCGGCACCTGGGGCGTGCGCGGTGGCGCGCAGCAGGCCGCCCACGACGCGCGGCTGGCCGCGTTCGCGCGGCAGCGCCACGACCGAGGCCGCCCGACGCGCTTCGTCGCGTGGGGACCGTGGGCGGAGACGACGGACCCGAGCATGACCTCCCACCTGCGCCTCAGCGGCCTGCCCGCGGTGCCCGCGCAGCGCGCGCTGGCCGCGCTCGGCCGCGTCGTCGCAGGCCAGGAGCCTGCCGTTGCCGTCGCGGACGTGCACTGGGAGACGTTCGCGCCGGCATTGGCCGAGCGGGCGGTGCTGTTCTCCGGCATCCCCGAGGCCCGCGTCGACGAGCCCGCGGGCGAACCTGAGCTGCGGCGCGCACTGCTCGCCATGCCCGAGGGACGGCGCCGAAGCACCGCGCTGGCCCTCGTGCGCGAGCGCGCCGCAGCGGTGCTCGGCCACGGCGACGCGGAGGCCGTCGAGGACGACGCGCCGTTCCGCGACCTCGGTTTCGACTCGCTCACCGCCGTCGACCTGCGCAACCAGCTCGACCGCGCCACGGGGCTCTCCCTGTCGGCGACGCTGGTCTTCGACCACCCGACGCCCGTCGAGCTCGCCGAGCACCTGCTCGCCGAACTGCTCGGCGCGAGCGACGGACCGGTCCAGCAGGTCACCAGGCAGGCGACCGACGAACCGATCGCGATCGTCGGCATGAGCTGCCGCTACCCGGGCGGAGTGCGCTCTCCCGAGGACCTGTGGCAGCTGCTGGTCGACGAGGTCGACGCCGTCGGCGAGATGCCCACCGACCGCGGATGGGACCTCGGCGCGCTCTTCGACGAGGGCCGCAGCGCCACCCGCTGCGGCGGGTTCCTGCACGACGTCGCCGATTTCGACCCGGACTTCTTCGCGATCTCGCCGCGCGAGGCCCTGGTGATGGACCCGCAGCAGCGGCTCGTGCTGGAAGCGGCGTGGGAATCGCTGGAACGCGCGGGCATCGACCCGGGCCGGTTGCGCGGCACAGACACCGGCGTGTTCGTCGGCGGCGGCAGCGGCGAGTACCGGGCCCCGGCCGAGATCACCGGCATGGAGTGGCAGACCGCCCAGTCGGCGAGCCTGCTGTCCGGCCGGGTCGCCTACACCTTCGGGCTGCAGGGCCCGACGGTGTCGGTGGACACCGCCTGCTCGTCGTCGCTGGTGTCGCTGCACCTGGCGGCGCAGGCGCTGCGCTCCGGCGAGTGCTCGATGGCGCTGGCCGGTGGTGTCACCGTGATGGCCACGCCGGTCGGGTTCGTCGAGTTCAGTGCCCAGGGCGCGCTGTCGGGCGACGGCCGCTGCAAGGCCTTCTCCGACGACGCCGACGGCACCGGCTGGGCCGAGGGCGTCGGAGTCCTGGTGCTGGAACGGCTTTCGGACGCCGAGCGCAACGGGCACCAGGTCCTCGCGGTGGTGCGCGGCTCGGCCATCAACTCCGATGGCGCCTCCAACGGCCTCACCGCACCCAGCGGTCCCGCGCAGCAGCGGGTGATCCGCCAGGCGCTCGCCTCGGCCGGACTCGCACCGTCCGATGTGGACGCCGTGGAGGCGCACGGGACCGGCACCGAGCTCGGCGACCCGATCGAGGCCCAGGGCCTGCTGGCCACCTACGGGCGGGGCCGCGAGCGGCCGCTGTGGCTGGGCGCGGTGAAGTCCAACATCGGCCACACCCAGGCCGCCTCGGGCGTCGCCGGGATCATGAAGATGGTCATGGCGATGCGGCACGGCGAACTGCCGAAGACGCTGCACGCCGACACCCCGTCGTCGCACGTCGACTGGGAGTCCGGCGAGCTGCGGCTGCTCACCGAGCGAACCGCCTGGCCGGAGTCGCCGCACCCGCGCCGCGCCGGTGTCTCGTCGTTCGGCGCCAGCGGCACCAACGCGCACGTGATCATCGAGCAGTACGAGGACGACACCGAGGTCGCCGAACCGACCGTGCCCGTGTCGGAGGTGCTGGTCCCGGTGTCGGGGCGTACCCCAGCCGCGCTCCGAGACCAGGCTCGACGGCTCCTCGACCGCGTCGGCTCCGGGCACGCGCTCACCGACGTGGCGTTCTCGGCCGCGACGACGCGCGCGGCGTTCGAGCAGCGCGCCGCCGTCCTGGCCGCCGACCACGAGGAGCTGGTCGACGGGCTCACGGCCCTGGCCGAGGACCGCACCAGCCGCCGGGTGTGGCGTGGCGAAGCCGCCCGCAACCGCAAGCTCGCGTTCCTGTTCTCCGGCCAGGGCGCCCAGCGCCTCGGAATGGGACGCGGCCTCCACGAGCGGTTCCCGGTGTTCGCCCGCGCGCTGGACGAGGTGCTGGAGCACCTCGACCCGAAGCTGCGCGACGTGATGTGGGGCGACGACGCGGACCTGCTCGACCAGACCGGCTACGCCCAGCCCGCGCTGTTCGCGGTCGAGGTCGCCCTGTTCCGGCTCGTCGAATCGCTCGGCATCGAGCCCGACCACCTCGTCGGTCACTCCATCGGCGAGATCGCCGCGGCGCACGTCGCCGGGGTCCTGTCGCTGACCGACGCGGCCGCGCTGGTCAGCGCCCGCGCCTCGCTGATGCAGGCGCTGCCGGAGGGCGGCGCGATGGCCTCGGTGCAGGCCGGCGAGGAGGACGTGGCCGAGCTGCTGACCGAGGGCGTGTCGATCGCCGCGGTCAACGGGGCCTCCTCGGTCGTGCTGGCCGGCGCGGAGGACGAGGTCCTGGAGCTCGCCGGGAACTGGGAGTTCAAGCGGCTCAAGGTTTCCCACGCGTTCCACTCGCCGCTGATGGAACCGATGCTCGACGACTTCCGGGACGTCGTGCGGGGCTTGACCTTCCGCGAACCGCAGATCCCGATGGCCACCAGCGGTGACGTGACGTCGCCCGAGCACTGGGTGCGGCACGTGCGCGACACCGTGCGCTTCGCCGACAACGTCGACGCCTCCGGTGCGACGAGCTTCGTCGAGATCGGGCCCGACTCGCCGCTGTCGACGCTGGTCGGCAACAGCGTTCCGGTGCTGCGGCGGGACCGCGACGAGCAGGCCTGGTTCACCCAGGCGCTCGGTCGGCTGTTCGTGACCGGCGCGAGCCCCGACTGGTCGGCGTTCTTCGACGGCACCGGGGCGCACCGGATCGACCTGCCCACCTACGCCTTCCAGCACCAGCGCTACTGGCCCGACACCCTCCCGGCTCCGGCGACCGCCGCAAGGCCCGACACCGACGACCAGGCGTTCTGGGACGCCGTGGAGCGCCAGGACTTCCCGTCGCTGGAGAACGTCCTGCAGGTCGACGGCACCGCGCTGTCGGAGGTGCTGCCCGCGCTGCTCGACTGGCGCAAGCAGCACCAGGACCTCGCCGAGGTCGACAGCTGGCGGCACCGGATCGCCTGGCGCCCGCTCGGCGGTTCGCACACCGGCGAGCTCACCGGCACTTGGCTGGCGGTCGTCCCGCGCGAGCACGACCAGCACGTCACCGCCGCCGTCGAAGCGCTCGGCGCGAGCACCGTCGTGGTCGAGGTCGACGCACCCGACCGCGACGCCCTCGCCGGCGCACTCCGCGAGCACGGCAGCGGAATCGACGGGGTCGCCTCGTTCCTGGCGCACACCGCGCCGGGCATCGGATCGGCACCGGACGGCGTGCTGCTCACCGCCGCGCTCGTCCAGGCGCTCGGCGACGCCGGGATCACCGCACCGCTGTGGTGCGCGACCCGCCGCGGCGTGTCCACCGACCGCACCGACCACGTCGAGGACGTGACGCAGGCCGGGGTGTGGGGCCTCGGCCGGGTCGCGGCCCTGGAGCACCCGGAGCGCTGGGGCGGTCTCATCGACCTGCCCGACGAGTTCGACGACCGGGCCGCGACCCTGTTCCGCGCGGTGCTCGCCGGACTCGACGGCGAGGACCAGGTGGCCCTGCGCGCCGGAGGGGTGTTCGCCCGCAGGCTCGTGCAGGCGCCCGCGCCCGCACCGGCCGCCACTTGGGACCCCACCGGCACGGTGCTCATCACCGGCGGCACCGGCGCGCTCGGCGGCCACGTCGCCCGCTCGCTGGCCCGCGGGGGCGCCGAGCACCTGGTGCTGGCCAGCAGGCGCGGCCCCGACGCGCCCGGAGCCGACGCTCTGCGGCACGAGCTGGAGGAGATCGGCGTCGGCGTCACCGTCGCGGCCTGCGACGTCGCCGACCGGGCGGAGCTGCAGGCGCTGCTGGCCGCAGTGCCGGGCACGCTCACCGGCGTCGTGCACACCGCGGGCGTCATCGACGACGGCGTGCTGGACCGGATGACACTGGAGCGCTTCGCCGACGTCTTCCGCGCCAAGGTCGACTCGGCGCTGCTGCTCGACGAGCTGACCTCCGGCCTCGACGCGTTCGTGCTGTTCTCCTCGGCGTCCTCGGCCGTCGGCAGCCCCGGCCAGGCCAACTACGCGGCGGCGAACTCCGCGCTCGACGCCCTGGCCGAACGCCGCAGGTCCCGAGGCGCTCCGGCGACCTCGATCGCCTGGGGAGCCTGGGGCGGCGGGGGAATGGCGGGCTCCGCCGAGGCCGAGCAGAGCGCGCAGCGCGCCGGGATCAAGCCGATGGCGCCGGAACTGGCCTGCACCGCGCTGCGCCAGCTGGCCGCCGAACCGGAACCGACCGCGGTCGTCGCCGCCGTCGACACCGGCCGCTCCGGCCGACCGGCCCGCCCGAACCCGCTGCTGCGCGAGCTCATCGGCGACGACGTCACCGACAGCGCGACGCCGTCCGAACCCGCGCTGCGCGAGCAGCTCACCGGGCTCGCACCCGACCAGCGCCTCGACGCGGTGCTGGAGCTGGTGCGCACGCTCGCGGCCGCCGTCCTGGGCCAGCCCGACGTCGAGGTGGTGCGCGCCGACCGGCCGTTCCGCGACCTCGGGTTCGACTCGCTGGCGGTGGTGGAGCTGCGCAACCAGCTCGGCGCGGCCACCGGCCTGAGCCTGGCCTCGACGCTGGTGTTCGACCACCCGACCCCGGCCGACCTCGCCGAGCACGTCCTCGGCGAGCTGCTGCCCGAGGCCGGGGCCCAGGACGACGCCGGGGCCCACGACGAGGAAGCCGAGATCCGGCGGCTGCTCGGCAGGGTCCCGCTCTCGCAACTGCGGGAGATCGGCGTGCTGGAACCGCTGCTGCAGCTGATCGGTCGCGACGACGCTGAGCCCTCCCACGACGACGGCATCGACGCGATGTCCGTCGATGACCTGGTGCAAGCCGCACTCGACGGCCAGGACTGAAGGAGCTGACCATGAACGACTCCAGCGACAAGGTCGTCGAGGCGCTGCGCGCGGCGGTCAAGGAGACCGACCGCCTGCGGCGGCAGAACCGGCAGCTGGTGGCCGCCGCCACCGAGCCGATCGCCATCGTCGGCATGGCCTGCCGCTACCCGGGCGGCGTGGACTCGCCGGAGGACCTGTGGGAGCTGGTCGCCGCCGGTCGTGACGCGACCTCCGAGCTGCCCACCGACCGGGGCTGGGACGTGGGCGCGCTCGGTGACGCCGGGGTCGACGAGCGCGGCACCCGGGTCAGCGTGCGCGGCGGGTTCCTGCCCGGCATCGCCGACTTCGACCCCGGTTTCTTCGGGATCTCACCGCGCGAGGCGCTGACGATGGATCCGCAGCAGCGGCTGCTGCTGGAGACCTCGTGGCAGGCCGTCGAGAGCGCGGGCATCGACCCGTCGTCGCTGCGCGGCAGCCGCACCGGCGTGTTCGTCGGCACGAACGGGCAGGACTACCAGCACCTGCTGATCCGCTCCGTGTCGGACGCGACCGGCGACATCGGGACCGGCATCGCCGCCAGCGCCGAGTCCGGCCGCATCTCCTACGAGCTGGGCCTGGAGGGACCGACCGCGACGGTCGACACCGCGTGCTCGTCGTCGCTGGTGTCGCTGCACTTCGCGGTGCACGCGCTGCGCGCGGGCGAGTGCGGGCTGGCGTTGGCCGGTGGCGTGAACGTCATGTGCACGCCGGGATCGCTGGTGGAGTTCAGCCGCCAGGGCGGGCTGGCTCCCGACGGGCGCTGCAAGGCGTTCTCCGACGACGCCGACGGCACCGGTTGGTCCGAAGGCGTCGGGATGCTGCTGCTGGAGCGACTTTCCGACGCCGAGCGCCACGGGCACGAGGTCCTCGCGGTGGTGCGGGGTTCGGCGGTGAACTCCGACGGCGCCTCCAACGGGTTCACGGCGCCGAACGGCCGGGCGCAGCAGCGCATCATCCGCCAGACCCTCGACCAGGCCGGGATCGAACCGTCCGATGTGGACGTCGTGGAGGCGCACGGCACCGGGACCCCGCTGGGTGACCCGATCGAGGCTCGCAGCCTGCTCGCCACCTACGGCCAGGAACGCGAGAACCCGCTGCTGGTGGGCACGATCAAGTCCAACCTCGGGCACACCCAGGCCGCCGCCGGGGTCGCCGGGGTGATCAAGATGGTGATGGCGATGCGGCACGGCACGGTGCCGCGGACGTTGCACGTGTCCGAGCCGTCCTCGCACGTCGACTGGTCGGCGGGCGCCGCCGAGCTGGTGACCACGCCGGTCCCGTGGCCGTCGAGCGACCGCCCGGCCCGCGCCGGCGTGTCGTCGTTCGGCGTGAGCGGCACCAACGCCCACGTCATCCTCGAAGCTCCGGCCCCCGCCGAGCTCCCCGCCGCCGTCGAGCCGACGGGACCGGTCCCGTGGCCGGTCAGCGCGAAGTCCGAGGCATCGCTGGACGAGCAGCTCGCGCGGTTGCGGGCCCTCGACGGCAACCCCCTGGACATCGGTCACTCACTGGCCACCGGCCGCGCCACGTTCGAGCACCGCGCGGTCCTGCTCGACGGCGAGGAGATCGCCCGCGGCGAGGCCACCCGCCGCACCCCGGCGTTCCTGTTCACCGGCCAGGGCTCCCAGCGCCTGGGCATGGGCCGGGATCTCTACGCGCGTTTCCCGGTGTTCGCGGAGGCTCTCGACGAGGTCCTGAACCACCTCGACCCTCAGCTTCGCGACATCATGTGGGGCGAGGATCAGGAATCCCTGAACCAGACGGGCAACGCCCAACCGGCTCTGTTCGCCCTCGAAGTCGCCCTGTATCGCCTGATCGAGTTCTTCGGCGTCACCCCGGCGAAACTCGTCGGCCACTCGATCGGTGAGGTGGCCGCAGCGCATGTGTCGGGCGTGTTGTCCCTGGAGGACGCCTGCACCTTGATCTCGGTCCGCGCCTGCTTGATGCAGGCGTTGCCGTCGGGTGGGGTGATGGTGTCGGTTCGGGCGAGTGAGTCCGAGGTGTTGCCGTTCCTGACGGATTACTCCGGTATTCCGGAGGCGGAAAACTCCGGTATTCGGGGATCGGATTACTCCGGTATTCCGTCACTTGGGGGCGGGGGTGGTTCGGGTGGTGTGGTGTCGCTGGCGGCGGTGAACGGGCCGAACTCGGTGGTGCTGGCAGGGGATGAGGACGCTGTTCTTGAGGTTGCGGGGAAGTGGGAGTTCAAGCGGCTCGGGGTTTCTCATGCTTTTCACTCGGCTTTGATGGAGCCGATGTTGGGGGAGTTCCGGGAGGTCGTGGCGGGGTTGACGTTCCGCGAGCCTCGGGTGCCGGTGGTTGCGTCCGGGGAGGTGACCGATCCTGAGTTCTGGGTGAGGCACGTGCGGGAGACCGTGCGGTTCGCCGACAACGTCGCCGCTGCGGGCGACGTGACGTTCTTGGAACTGGGGCCGGACGGCGTGCTGTCCGCGCTGGTCGGCGACGGTGTTCCCGCGCTGCGCTCGGACCGCGACGAGGAGACCGCGTTCCTCACCGCGCTGGCGCGGTTGCACGTCACCGGGATCGACGTCGACTGGTCGCCGGTGCACGCCGGTGGGCGCCGAGTCGCGCTGCCGACCTACGCGTTCGAGCGCCAGCGATTCTGGCCGTCGGTGTCGGTCAGCGCGGGCGACCCGACCGGGCTCGGGCTGTCGGCCGCCGACCACCCGCTGCTCGGTGCGGCGATGACCGTCGCGGGATCCGACGAGCTGATCCTGACCGGCACGGTGTCGCCGGCCGCGCACCCGTGGCTGGCCGAGCACCTCGTCGACGAGCGGGCGCTGCTGCCGACCTCGGTCGTTTTGGAGCTGGCGTCCTGCGCGGCCGACCGCGTCGGCTGCGAGCGGATCGAGGAGCTCACCCGGGTCGCCCCGCTGGTGCTGCCGGACGACGCGCCGCTGCAGGTGCAGCTGCGCGTGGGCGAACCGGACGAGTCCGGTCGCCGCGAGCTGCGCGTGCACGCCCGCCCCGACGACGAGTCCGAGTGGCTGCTGCACGCCACCGGAACCCTCGGCGCCACCGCGGGCGCGGCGGACTTCGACCTGTCGGCGTGGCCGCCGCGCGGAGCCACGGTCGTCGACATCGACGGCTTCTACGACGAGCCGGGCGAGGTGCTGCGCGGCCCGGCGTTCCGCGGCCTGCGCGCCGCCTGGCGCGGCCACGACGCGGTCTTCGCCGAGGTCGCGCTGCCGGAGGAGCTCTCCGGTGCCGAGGCGTTCGGCCTGCACCCGGCCCTGCTCGACGCCGCCCTGCACGCCGCGACGGTCCTCGGCGCCCAGGGCGTGCCCGCGGACTGGGCGGACGTGACGTTGCACGCCATCGGCGCCTCGGTGCTGCACGTGCGCCTGACCAGCGATTCCGGCGGTGTGAGCGTCGAAGCCGCCGACGTCACCGGCGCCCCGGTGCTCTCGGCGCGGGCCGTGCTCGCCCCGGTCCCGGAAACGGCGCCGGACTCCCATCCGCGCTCGCTGTACGAGCTGGACTGGGTTCCGCAGGACGTCGAGCCCGCCGGTTTCGACGACTGGTCCCTGCTCGCCGACCACGATCTCGACCTCGGGTTCCCCGGCCCGAGGACCGCGGTGGCCGCCCTGCCGGTCGATGCCGTGCCCGAATCCGGTTCGGTGGTGGCGGTGCCGCTGGTGGGCGGAGTCGAACCGCAGCGCGCGCACGACCTCACCGCCCGCGTCCTGAGCCTGCTGCAGGAACGCGTCGCCGAACCGGGCTCGGCCGAGCCCGCGATGGTGTTCCTCACCCGCGGCGCCGTGTCCGGCGACGACCCGGCCGCGGCCGCCGCGTGGGGACTCGTGCGCGCGGCGCAGACCGAGCACCCCGGCCGGTTCCTGCTGGTCGACCTCGACGACGCCGACGAGTCCGCGGCCCTGCTGCCGGGTCTGCCCGCGCTGCTGGAAGCGGGCGAGACGCAGGTGATCGTCCGCGACGGGCAGGCCCGCGTCGGACGCCTCGCGCGGGCCTCGCTGAACGAGAACCCCCACGGCGCTTGGAATCCCGACGGGACGGTGCTCATCACCGGCGGCACCGGCGGGCTCGGTGCCGAGCTGGCGCGGCACCTCGTCGCCGAGCGGGGCGTGCGCGAGCTGCTGCTGGTGAGCCGACGCGGCCCCGACGCCCCGGGAGCCGCTGAGCTCCGAGAGGAGCTGGCCGGGCTCGGAGCCGAGGTGACCGTGGCGGCCTGCGACGTCACCGACCGCACCGCGCTCGCCTCGCTGCTGGACTCGGTGCGGCTGACCGCCGTGATCCACACCGCCGGTGTCCTCGACGACGGTGTGATCGGCTCGCTCGACACCGAGCGGCTCAGCACCGTGCTGCGCCCGAAGGTCGACGCCGCCTGGAACCTGCACGAGCTCACCCAGGACCACGACCTGGCCGCGTTCGTCGTCTACTCCTCGGTGGCCGGCGTGATGGGCTCGGCCGGGCAGGGCAACTACGCCGCCGCCAACAGCTACCTGGACGCGCTCGCCGCGCACCGGCGCGGCCTCGGGCTGCCCGCGCTGTCGCTGGCGTGGGGCGCTTGGGAAGCCGACGCGGGCATGACCTCCACGCTGGCCGACCTGCGCGGGATGCCGACCCTGTCGGTGGAGCGCGGTCTGGCGCTGTTCGACGCCGCCGTCGCCTCCGACGCGCAGCTGCTGGTGCCGCTGGCGACCGGGGCCCGGCCAGCCGGGGGAGAGGTCCCGGCGATCCTGCGCGGGCTCGTGCGGCCGGGTCGGCGGACCGCCGCCAGCGGGCGCGGCGCCGCCGAGGCGCACGCGTTGGCCGGGCTGCGCGGCGCGGACCGGTTGCGCCACGTCACCGACGTCGTGCGCACCGAAGCCGCAGCCGTGCTCGGGCACTCCTCGGGCGCGGACGTGCGCGCCGACAAGGAGTTCCGCGCCCTGGGTTTCGACTCGCTGACCGCGATCGAGCTCCGCAACCGGCTCGCCGCCGCGACCGGCCTGACGCTGCCCGCGACCCTCACCTTCGACCACCCGACGCCGGGCGAGCTCGCCGAGCACCTGCTCGCCGAACTCCTCGGTGAGCAGCCCGATCTCGACCCGACCCCGCAGCACGCCGACACCGGCGACGACCCGATCGTCATCGTCGGGATGAGTTGCCGCTTCCCGGGCGGGGTGCGCTCGCCCGAGGACTTCTGGCAGCTGCTCGCCGACGGCACCGACGCCATCTCCGGGTTCCCGACCGACCGCGGCTGGGAGCAGGACCCGCTGGCCTCCGGTGCCACCTCCGAAGGCGGATTCCTCGACGGCGCAGCCGATTTCGACCCCGGGTTCTTCGGGATCTCGCCGCGCGAGGCGGTGGCGATGGACCCGCAGCAGCGCCAGCTGCTGGAGGTCGCGTGGGAGGCCGTCGAGCGCACCGGCATCGACGCCGCCGGGCTGCGCGGCAGCGACACCGGCGTGTTCATCGGCACCAACGGCCAGGACTACACCAACCTCGTGCTCCGCTCCCGCGAGGAGATCATGGGGCACTCCAGCACCGGCCTGGCCGCCGCCGTCATCTCCGGGCGCCTGTCCTACGCCTTCGGGCTCGAAGGACCGGCGCTGACCGTCGACACCGCCTGCTCGTCATCGCTGGTGGCGCTGGACCTGGCGGCCCGGTCGCTGCGCGCGGGCGAGTCGTCGCTGGCGCTGGTCGGCGGTGTCACGGTGATGTCCACGCCGATGAACTTCGCCGGTTTCAACGCCCAGGGCGGGCTGGCGGCCGACGCCCGCTGCCGGGCGTTCTCGGACGACACCGGCGGTACCGGCTGGTCCGAGGGCGTGGGCGTGCTGGTCGTGGAGCGGCGCTCCGACGCCGAGCGCCGGGGTCACCGGATCCTCGCCACGGTGCGCGGTACGGCGGTCAACCAGGACGGCGCTTCGAACGGGCTCACCGCGCCCAACGGACCCGCGCAGCAGCGCGTCATCCGCCAGGCCCTGGCCAACGCCGGGCTCGAACCGTCCGATGTGGACGCGGTGGAGGCGCACGGCACCGGGACGACCTTGGGTGACCCGATCGAGGCGCAGGCGCTCATCGCCACCTACGGGCGCGAGCGGGAGCACCCGCTGCTGCTCGGCGCGGTGAAGTCGAACCTCGGGCACACGCAGGCCGCGGCCGGTGTCGCCGGGGTGATCAAGATGGTACTGGCGATGCAGCACGGGATGGTCCCGAAGACGCTGCACGTCTCCGAACCGTCCTCGCACGTCGACTGGTCCGCCGGGGCCGTCGAGCTCGCCACCGAGGCCCGGCCGTGGGTGGAGCTGGACCGCCCGCGCCGAAGCGGCGTGTCCTCCTTCGGCCTGTCCGGCACCAACGCGCACGTCATCCTGGAGTCGGTCGCCGAGGCTCCCGAGCTCGTGGAGGACACCGAGCAGCAGTCCGACGGCCCGGTTCCCCTATTGGTCAGCGCCAAGTCCGAGCCCGCGCTCGACGCCCAGGTGGAGCGAATCCGCGCGCACGAGGGCAACACGCTCCACATCGGACACTCGCTGCTCGCGCACCGCAGCACCTTCGAGCACCGCGCGGTCCTGCTCGACGACCTGGAAATCGCCAGGGGAGTGGCCACCGAGCAAACCCCAGCGGTCCTGTTCTCAGGCCAGGGTTCCCAACGCCTGGGCATGGGCAAGGGCCTCCACGAGCGCTTCCCGGTGTTCGCGGAGGCTCTGGACGAGGTCCTGAACCACTTGGACCCGTCGGTCCGAGAAGTCATGTGGGGCGACGACGAGGAGTCCCTCAACCAAACGGGCAACGCCCAGCCGGCGTTGTTCGCGATCGAGGTAGCCCTCTTTCGCCTGATCGAGTCCTTCGGTGTCCGTCCCCGCTACCTCGCGGGCCACTCGATCGGGGAGGTGGCTGCGGCCCATGTGGCTGGCGTGTTGTCCCTGGAGGACGCCTGCACGCTGATCTCGGCCCGAGCCAGGTTGATGCAGGCCTTGCCTTCGGGCGGGGTGATGGTCGCGGTCCGTGCGAGCGAGTCCGAGGTGCTGCCGTTCCTGTCGGGTGATCTTTCTGGGGTCAAAAACTCCCATATTCAGGGGGACGAAAACTCCGGTATTCGTCCCGATGAAAATGGCAGTTTTTGTCGGGGGGTCGTGTCGTTGGCGGCGGTGAACGGTCCTGAGTCGGTCGTGTTGGCTGGGGACGAGGACGCCGTGATGGAGGTCGCGCAGCGGTGGGAGTTCACGCGGCTTTCGGTTTCTCATGCTTTCCACTCGGCGTTGATGGAGCCGATGGTCGAGGAGTTCCGGGCGGTCGTTGAGGGGTTGAGGTTCGACGAGCCTCGGATTCCCGTGCAGGCCGATGGGGACGTCACCTCGGCCGAGTACTGGGTGCGGCACGTGCGGGAGACCGTGCGGTTCTCCGACAACGTCGCTGCGTTGCGGGAGGCCGGGGCGACCTCGTTCCTGGAGGTCGGCCCCGGTGGTGTGCTGGCCGCGATGGTCGACGGTGCGATTCCCGCGCTGCGCAAGGATCGCGACGAGCGGACCGGGCTCCTGACCGCGCTGGCGCGGTTGCACGTCAGCGGTGTCGAGGTCGACTGGGCGCCGGTGTACGCGGGCGGCCGTTCGGTGGACCTGCCCACCTACGCCTTCCAGCACGAACGCTTCTGGCCCGAGCTCGCCGATCCCGTCGCCGCCGGTACCGACCCGGCCGACGAGGCGTTCTGGTCGGCCGTGCAGCGCGAGGACCTGGCCTCGATCGCGGAGACCCTGGCCCTCGACGACGAAACCGTCGCGGCCGTCGTGCCCGCCCTGTCGGCCTGGCGGAGCCGCCGCCAAGCGCGCACCGCCGTGGACTCCTGGCGGCACCGCGAGACCTGGCGGCCGCTCACCGGCCTCACGACCGGCGAACCCGGAACACACCTGGTCGTGGTGCCCCGGCACCTCGCCGACGACCCGCGCGCGACGGCCGTGCTCGCCGCGCTCGACACCGCCGTCACCTGCGAGGTCGACGCCACCGACCGCGCCCACCTCGCCGAGCGGATCACCGTCGCGCACACCGAGGTCACGGGCGTCGTGTCGTTGCTGGCGCTCGACGACCCCGGCGACCCGACCCCCGTCCTCGGCACCGCCGCACTGGTGCAGGCACTCGGCGACGCCGGGGTCACCGCGCCGCTGTGGACGCTGACCAGCGGCGCCGTGTCGGTCGGCCGCTCGGACGCGGTCACCAGCCCGTGGCAGGCCGGCGTCTGGGGACTCGGCCGCGTCGCGGCGCTCGAACATCCGCACCGCTGGGGCGGTCTCGTCGACCTGCCCGAGCAGCCCCTCGACGAGCGCACCGCCGCGCGCCTGGCCTCGGTCCTCGACGGCGAGTCCGGGGAGGACCAGGTCGCCGTCCGGGCGGCGGGCGTCTTCGGCCGCCGGATCGCGCAGGCGCCCGGGGGCGCGCTCGCCGAGTGGGAACCGTCGGGCACCGTCGTCATCACCGGCGGCACCGGCGCGCTCGGCGGCCACGTCGCCCGCGACGTCGCCCGGCGCGGCGCGCAGCACGTCGTGCTGCTGAGCCGACGCGGCCCCGACGCGCCGGGCGCCGCCGAGCTGAGCGAGGAGCTGCGCGACACCGGTGCCGAGGTGTCGGTCGTGGCCTGCGACGTCGCCGACAGGGACGCGCTGAGCGCGGTCCTGTCCGGGTTGTCCCAGGTCACCGCGGTGGTGCACGCTGCGGGCGTGCTCGACGGCGGCTCCCTCGACGAGCTCACCCCCGATCGGTTCGACGAGGTCGTCCGCGCCAAGGCGGAGTCCGCGCTGCTGCTCGACGAGCTCACCCGTGACCTCGACCTGACCGCCTTCGTGCTGTTCTCCTCGGTGACCGGCGCCGTCGGCAGCCCCGCGCAGAGCACCTACGCCGCGGCCAACGCGGTGCTCGACGGCATCGCGCACCGCAGGAACGCCGCCGGGCTCCCGGCGACCTCGATCGCCTGGGGCGCTTGGACCGGCGAGGGGATGGCGTCCAACACCGGCGCCGCCGAGGAGATCAGCCGACTCGGTTCCTCCACGCTGGACCCGGAGCTCGCGCTGTCGGCGCTGCGCCGCGCGGTCGGCGAGACGACCCCCGCCACGATCGTCGCCGACCTCAACCAGCCGCGCGTGCTCGGCGCGCTGCTGAACCTGCGCCGCAGCCCCGTGCTGGCAGACCTGCCCGAGGCGCGGGACGTGCTGGCCCGGCTGGGGTCGGCCACCGACAGCGAGGAACGCGGCGCTGAACTGCGCCGGGAACTGCGCGCCACGCACCCGGGCGACCGCGTCGAGGTCCTGCTCGACCTGGTGCTCACCCACGCCGCCACCGCGCTCGGGCACGCCGACGAGGGCGCGATCAGCGCCGACAAGGCCTTCCGCGACCTGGGATTCGACTCGCTGACCGCCGTCGAGCTCCGCAACCGGCTCCGGGAGGTCACCGGGCTGAACCTGCCCACCGGGCTCGTCTTCGACCACCCCACCCCGCGCGGTCTCGCCGACCACCTCGTCGCCGAACTCCTCGACGACGAAGCCGCCGCGCCGGTCCAGGTGAGCGAGGCCGCGCCGCTGAGCGCGGACGACGACATCGCCATCGTCGGCATGGCCTGCCACTACTCCGGCGGCGTCGACTCGCCCGAGGACCTGTGGCGGATGCTGGTGGAGGGCCGGGACGCGATCGGCGACTTCCCGACCGACCGCGGCTGGGACCTGGCGGGCATGACCAGCTCCACCGGCAAGGGCGGATTCCTCACCGGCGTCGCCGATTTCGACCCGGAGTTCTTCAGCATCCCGCCGCGCGAGGCGCTGGCGATGGACCCGCAGCAGCGGCTCCTGCTGGAGACCTCCTGGGAGGCGTTCGAGCGCGCCGGAGTGGACCCGTCGTCGCTGCGCGGCAGCCGGACCGGCGTGTTCGTCGGCACCAACGGGCAGGACTACCAGCAGATCGTGATGGCGGCCAACGAGGACCTGCAGGGCCACGCCAGCACCGGCCTGGCCGCCAGCGTCCTGTCCGGCCGCCTGTCCTACGTGCTGGGCCTGGAAGGACCGGCGGTCACCGTCGACACCGCCTGCTCGTCGGCGCTGGTGTCGCTGCACATGGCTGCGCGGGCGCTGTCCGGCGGCGAGTGCTCGCTGGCGCTGGCCGGGGGCGTGAGCGTGCTGGCGACGCCCACCAGCTTCGGCGGTTTCTCGCTGCAGGGCGGCATCGCCGAGGACGGGCGCTGCAAGGCGTTCTCCGACGACGCCGACGGCACCGGCTGGTCCGAAGGTGTCGGGATGCTGGTGCTGGAGCGGCTTTCCGACGCCGAGCGCCACGGGCACCAGGTGCTGGCCGTGGTGCGCGGCTCGGCGGTCAACCAGGACGGGGCCTCGAACGGGCTCACCGCGCCCAACGGTCCTTCGCAGCAGCGCGTCATCCGCGAAGCCCTGGCGAGCGCCCGGCTGGAACCGTCCGATGTGGACGTCGTCGAGGCGCACGGGACCGGAACCACGCTGGGCGACCCGATCGAGGCCGAAGCGCTGGTCGCCGCCTACGACCACGACCGGCGGCATCCGCTGCTGATCGGGTCGGTGAAGTCGAACCTCGGTCACTCGCAGGCCGCCGCCGGCGCTTCGGGCGTGATCAAGGTCGTGATGGCGATGCGCAACGGGCTCGTTCCCAAGACGCTGCACGTCACCGAGCCGTCCTCGCGCATCGACTGGTCCGGCGGGATCGAGCTGCTCACCGAGCCCGCGGCCTGGCCGGTCGAGGACCGGCCGCGCCGCGCGGGCGTGTCGTCGTTCGGCATGAGCGGCACCAACGCCCACATCATCCTCGAATCCGTCGAGTCCCCCGAACCGCCGGTGCGCGGGGAGGCGGGCCCGACGCCGTGGCTGGTCAGCGCTCGGACCGAGGAGGCGCTCGACGAGCAGGTCGAGCGGATCCGCCAGGTCGACGGCGACCCGCTCGACGTCGGCTACACGCTGGCGACCGGCCGCGCGACCTTCGCGCACCGCGCGGTGCTGCTCGACGGCGCCGAGATCGCGCGCGGCGTCGCCGCCGACGGACCGCTGGCGATGCTGTTCTCCGGCCAGGGCTCCCAGCGCTCGGGCATGGGCCGCGAGCTCTACGACCGCTTCCCGGTGTTCGCCGACGCCCTCGACGCGGCCCTGCTGCACCTCGACCCGCAGCTCCGCGAGGTCATGTGGGGCGACGACGTCGAGGCCCTCGACCAGACGGGCTGGACCCAACCAGCCCTGTTCGCCATCGAGGTCGCCCTCTACCGCCTCCTCGAATCCTTCGGGGTCCGCCCCCGCTACCTCGCAGGCCACTCGATCGGGGAGGTCGCCGCGGCCCACGTGGCGGGCGTCCTGACCTTGGAAGACGCGTGCACCCTGATCACGGCCCGCGCCCGCCTGATGCAGGCGTTGCCGACCGGTGGCGCGATGGTCGCGGTCCGCGCCGGCGAGTCCGAGGTCGCGCCGTACCTGACGGACGGCTCGTCCGGGCTCGCGGTGGCGGATTACTCCCGTATTCCGGAAGCGGATTACTCCCGTATTCCGTCATCTGGGGACGGGAGTGGTTCGGGTGGTGTGGTGTCGCTGGCGGCTGTGAACGGGCCGAACTCGGTGGTTCTGGCCGGGGACGAGGACGCTGTTCTTGAGGTCGCGTCGAACTGGGAGTTCAAGCGGCTCAAGGTTTCTCATGCTTTCCACTCGGCGCTCATGGAGCCGGTGCTGGAGGAGTTCCGGGAGGCGATCCGCGGGATCGGGTTCCAGGAGCCCCGGATTCCGGTGTTCGCGTCCGGGGACGTGACGAGCCCCGAGTTCTGGGTTCGGCACGTGCGGGAGGCCGTGCGGTTCTCCGACAACGTCGAGGCGTTGCGGGAGGCCGGGGCGAGCCGGTTCCTGGAGGTCGGGCCGGACGGGGTCCTGGCGGCGATGGTCGCCGGGGCGCACCCGGTGCTGCGCGGGGACCGGGGCGAGGAGGTCGCCGCGATCACCGCGCTGGCCCGGCTGCACGCCGACGGCGTGCGGGTCGACTGGGACGCCTGGTTCGCCGGGAGCGGGGCTCGGTCGGTGGACCTGCCGACCTACCCGTTCCAGCACAAGCGGTTGTGGCCCAAGACCTCCGGGACCGGGCGCAGCGACGCGCGGGCGTTCGGGCTCACCCGCGGCGGGCACCCGCTGCTCACCGCCGCCGTCACGGTGGCCGGGACCGAGCAGCTGGTGCTGTCCGGCCGGTTGTCGGTGTCGACGAACCCGTGGCTGGCCGATCACGTCGTCGGCGGCGCGGTGCTGTTCCCCGGCACCGGGTTCCTCGACTTCGCGCTGCGCGCGGGTGACATGGTCGACTGCGACCGGGTGGACGGGCTGAGCATCGTCGTGCCGCTGGTGCTCGGCGAGCGCGACGCCGTCGACGTGCAGGTGCGGGTGCAGGACCCCGACGACAGCGGTCGCCGCGCGGTGAGCGTCCACGCCCGGCCCGCCAACACCGAGGAGTGGACGCAGCACGCGAGCGGCACGCTCGTCTCCGGCGCCCACACCGCCGAGCTCGACACCACCGAGTGGCCCCCGGCCGGGGCCGAGGAGATCGACCTCGACGGCTTCTACACCACCCTGCACGAGGGCGGCCTGTCCTACGGCCCGGTGTTCCAGGGCCTGGAGGCGGCCTGGCGGTGCGGCGAGGACGTCTTCGTCGAGGTCGCGCTGCCCGAGACCATCGACGACGCGGGCTCGTTCGGCGTGCACCCGGCCCTGCTGGACTCCGCGCTGCACGCGATCGCGTTCCTCGACGACGCGGGCCAGGGGCTCCCGTTCGCGTGGGACGGCGTTTCGCTGCACGCCATCGGTGCCTCGCGGTTGCGGGTGCGGCTGTCCCGCTCGGGCCGGTCGGGCGTGTCGGTGGCCGCGGTCGACGTCGAGGGCAAGCCGGTGATGTCGGTGTCCTCGCTGGTCGTCCGCACTCCCTCGACCGACCAGCCGGCCGCCGTGAAGCCCGTCGAGGACCCGCTGTACCGGGTCGAGTGGGTGCCGGTCGAGGTCGACGACTCGGTGGAGGGCCCGTCGGTCGACCTGGTCGAGATCACCGGCGGCATGAACCCCGAGTCCGCGCACGACGAGACCAAGCGCGTGCTCGACATGCTCCAGCAGGCCCGCAAGCCCATCGTGTTCGTCACCCGGGGTGCGGTGTCCATCGACGGCGAACCGATCACCGACCTCGGCTCGGCTTCGGTGTGGGGCCTGGTGCGCTCGGCGCAGGCCGAGCAGCCGGGCCGGTTCCAGCTGATCGACCTCGACCCCGACGCGGACGTCACCCCCGGCATGTTCGGCACCCGCGAGCCGCAGCTCGCGGTCCGCGGCGGCGACGCCTTCGCGGCGCGGCTGGCCCGGATGGCCACCGACGGCGGCCTGGTACCCCCGACCGGCGGCCCCTGGCGGCTCGACATCGCCCACCGCGGCAGCCTCGACGACCTCGAACTCACCCCCTACCCGGAGGTGCTGGAACCGCTGGTGGGGCGCCAGGTCCGGGTCGGGATCCGCAGCGCGGGCATGAACTTCCGGGACGTCCTCAACGCCCTGGGCATGTACCCGGGCGAGGCCGGGCTGCTGGGCAACGAGGCCGCCGGTGTCGTGGTCGAGACCGGCCCGGACGTGGCGGACCTGCGGGTCGGTGACCCGGTGTTCGGCATGCTGCCCGGCGGTTTCGGCCCGCTGGGCGTGGTCGACGAGCGGCACCTCGCGCGGGTGCCCGACGACTGGACCTTCGAGGTCGCGGCGTCCGTGCCGCTGGTGTTCCTCACCGCCTACCACGCGCTGGTCGACCTGGCTTCCGTGCAGCCGGGCGAGAAGGTGCTGGTCCACGCCGGTGCGGGTGGTGTGGGCATGGCCGCGATCCAGCTCGCCCAGCACCTCGGCGCGGAGGTGTTCGCGACCGCCGGCGAGGGCAAGCAGGACGTGCTGCGCGGTTTCGGCATCCCCGACGACCACATCGCCTCCTCCCGCACCGTGGAGTTCGAGCAGCGGTTCGGCCAGGGCGTCGACGTGGTGCTCAACGCCCTGTCCGGCGAGTTCATCGACGCGTCGCTGCGGCTGCTCGGAGACGGCGGCCGGTTCCTGGAGATGGGCAAGACGGACCTGCGCGACCAGGACGACCTGCCCGGCATCCGCTACCTGCCGTTCGACCTGGGTTGGGTGGAGCCCGACCGCATCCAGCAGATGCTCCACGAGCTGCTGGAGCTGTTCGACCAGGGCGTGCTGGAACCGCTGCCGATCAAGTCCTGGGACGTGCGGCGGGCCCGCGAGGCGTTCCGGTTCATGAGCCGCGCCAAGCACATCGGCAAGATCGTGCTCACGGTTCCGGAGGGCTGGGATCCCGACGGCACGGTCCTCATCACCGGCGGCACCGGTGGTCTGGGCGCCGAGCTCGCCCGGCACCTCGTGGTCACCCGCGGCGTGCGGCACCTGCTGCTGCTCAGCCGCCGGGGGCCGGACGCGCCGGGCGCGGCGGAGCTGCGCGACGAGCTCTCCGAGCACGGCGCGACCGTGGCCATCGAGGCCTGCGACCTGGCCGACCGCGACTCGCTCGCCCGCGTTCTGTCCGAAGTGGACCGCCCGCTGACCGCCGTGGTGCACGCCTCCGGCGTGCTCGACGACGGCGCGATCGGGTCGCTCACCCACGAGCGGCTGGAGAAGGTCCTCAAGCCCAAGGCCGACGCCGCCTGGCACCTGCACGAGCTCACCCGCGACCAGGACCTGGCCGCGTTCGTCCTGTACTCGTCGGTGTCGGGTCTGCTCGGCACACCGGGCCAGGGCAACTACGCGGCCGGCAACAGCTTCCTCGACGCGCTTGCCGCGCACCGGCGCGACCTCGGGCTGCCCGCGATGTCGCTGGCGTGGAGCGCGTGGGCCTCGTCGCTCGGCATGACCAGCACGATGGACGCCCGGCAGCTGCAGCGCCTGGAGCAGTCGGCGCTGCCACCGCTGCCCGTCGAGATCGGCCTGTGGCTGTTCGACCTGGCCACCGGCGTCGACTCGCCGCTGGTGGTGCCCGCGCAGATCAAGACCGGGGCGCTGACCGGCATGCTACCGCCGATGCTGCAGGGCCTGGTGCGCGGCAGCCGCCGCGTCGCCGCGTCCGGCACCGACGGCGCCGCGGCCGCTTCGCAGCTGCAGAGCGTGCCGCCGGCGCAGCGCGCCCGGGCTCTCGTGGACCTGGTGCGCGGGGAGGCCGCCGCGGTCCTGGGGCACTCGTCGTCCGACTCCATCGACGAGGAGCGCGAGTTCCGGCAGCTCGGCTTCGACTCGCTGACCTCGGTCGAACTGGGGAACCGGCTGGGCACGGCGACGGGCCTGACGCTGCCGGCCACGCTGGTCTTCGACTACCCGACGCCGGTGGAGATGGCGGAGTTCCTGCTCGGCGAGCTCTTCGACGCCGAGGCCCCCGACGTCGAGGCCACCGACGAA
The DNA here is from genome assembly GCF_029952525.1 of Saccharopolyspora ipomoeae. GTDB lineage: Bacteria > Actinomycetota > Actinomycetes > Mycobacteriales > Pseudonocardiaceae > Saccharopolyspora > Saccharopolyspora ipomoeae. The sequence continues at coordinate 32,688 of NZ_JASAOF010000017.1, read as the reverse complement.
CCGCTCACCAGCGTCGACGTCCGCGACGACCCGATCGCCATCGTCGGGCTCAGCTGCCGCTTCCCGGGCGGTGCCGACACGCCGGAGGCGCTGTGGGAGCTGCTGGCCGAGGGGCGCGACGCGATCGGCCCGTTCCCGACCGACCGGGGCTGGGACCTCGCCTCGCTCGCCGGTGACGGGCCGGGCAGCAGCGCCACCGACTGCGGCGGGTTCATCTCCGGCATCGCCGACTTCGACCCGGCGTTCTTCGGCATCTCGCCGCGCGAGGCCGTGTCGATGGACCCGCACCAGCGGCTGACGCTGGAGCTGTCGTGGGAGGCGCTGGAACGCGCCGGCATCGACCCGGTGTCGCTGCGCGGCAGCCGCACCGGCGTGTTCGTCGGCGCCAGCGGCCAGGACTACGCGCACCTCGTGCTCGGTTCGGAGCTGAGCATGGCCGGGTACTCGGGCACCGGGACCTCGCCGAGCATCATCTCCGGTCGCCTGTCCTACGTGCTCGGGCTCGAAGGCCCGGCGATGACCATCGACACCGCGTGCTCGTCGGCGCTGGTGGCGCTGCACGTGGCGATGCAGGCGCTGCGCAACGGCGAGTGCTCGCTGGCGCTGGCCGGGGGCGTGCAGCTGATGTCGACGCCGGGCGCGTTCATGGAGTTCACCCAGCAGGGCGGGCTCGCGTTCGACGGCCGCTGCAAGCCGTTCTCCGACACCGCCGACGGCACCGCCTGGTCGGAGGGCATCGGCGTGCTGGTGGTCGAGCGCCTGTCCGACGCGCAGCGCAACGGCCACGAGGTGCTGGCGGTGCTGCGGGGCAGCGCGGTCAACCAGGACGGCGCGTCCAACGGCCTGACCGCGCCGAACGGCCCGTCGCAGCAGCGGGTGATCCGGCAGGCGCTCGCCGGCGCCGGGCTGGAACCGTCCGATGTGGACGCCGTCGAAGCCCACGGCACCGGAACGACTTTGGGCGACCCGATCGAGGCCCAAGCGCTGCTGGCGACCTACGGCCAGGACCGGGAGCGGCCGCTGCTGCTGGGGTCGGTGAAGTCCAACCTCGGCCACACGCAGGCCGCGGCCGGTGCCGCCGGGGTGATCAAGATGGTGATGGCGCTGCGCCACGGCGTGCTGCCGCGGACGCTGCACGTCACCGAGCCGTCCTCGCACGTCGACTGGTCGGCGGGCGACATCGAGCTGCTCACCGGTGTGACCGAGTGGCCCGCGTCGGAGCGGCCCGCGCGCGCCGGGGTGTCGTCGTTCGGCATCAGCGGCACCAACGCGCACGTGATCCTCGAACGCGCCCCCGAGGTCGAGGCGGTCACCGAGGAGCGGCGGACGATCGCCGCGCCCTGGGTGGTGTCGGCCAAGACCCCCGAAGCCCTCGACGACCAGCTCGAACGCCTCCGGAGCGTCGAGCACGACCCGGTCGACGTGGGCGCGTCGCTGCTGCGGCGCTCGACGTTCGAGCACCGGGCGGTGCTGCTGGACGGACGCGAGCTCGCCAGGGGAGAGGCCCGGCGCCGCTCGGTGGCGGTGCTGTTCTCCGGTCAGGGCTCGCAGCGGCTCGGCATGGGCCGCGAGCTCCACGAGCGGTTCCCGGTCTTCGCCGACGCCCTCGACGCCGTGCTGGCCGAGCTCGACGACGGGCTCCGCGAGGTCATCTGGGGTGCCGACGCCGAAGCCCTCAACAGCACCGGACGCACCCAGCCCGCGCTGTTCGCCGTCGAGGTCGCGCTCTACCGGCTCGTCGAATCCTGGGGCGTGGCACCGGAATTCGTCGGCGGTCACTCCATCGGCGAGATCGCCGCGGCGCACGTCGCCGGGGTGCTGTCGCTGACCGACGCCTGCCGGCTGGTCTCGGCGCGAGCCCGCCTGATGCAGGCGCTGCCCGCCGGAGGCGCGATGGTCGCCGTGCAGGCCACCGAGGACGAGGTGGCGCCGCACCTGAGCGACGAGGTCGCGATCGGCGCGATCAACGCCGCCGACTCGGTGGTGCTCTCCGGTGCCGAGGCCGCCGTGGCGGCGGTCGCCGAGCGCTTCGCCGAGCAGGGCCGCCGGACCCGGCGGCTTCCGGTCTCGCACGCGTTCCACTCGCCGCTGGTCGAGCCGATGCTGGAGGAGTTCCGCACCGCGGTCGCCGACCTGACCTTCCGCGAACCGGAGATCCCGGTCGTGTCCAACCTCAGCGGCCGCCTCGCCTCACCCGAGGAGCTGGCCTCATCCGAGTACTGGGTGCGGCACGTCCGCGAGCCCGTGCGCTTCGCCGACGGCGTCGCAGCGCTGCGCGAGGCCGGGGCCGACGCGTTCCTGGAGGTCGGGCCGGACGGCGTGCTCTCGGCCCTGGCCGACGGGTGCGTGCCGCTGCTGCGCCGGGACCGCGACGAGGAGGTGTCCGCGGTGACCGCGCTGGCCAGGCTGTTCGTCTCGGGCGTGCGGGTCGACTGGGAGCGGCTGTTCACCGGTGCCGGTGCGCGGCGCGTGCCCCTGCCGACCTACCCGTTCCAGCACGAGCGCTTCTGGCCGACACCGCTGCAGAACACCGCTGCGCCGCAACGGGATCGGCTGCTGCGGCTGGACTGGGTGCCCGCCGAGGCCACGGCCGCGGGCGAGGACACCCGGTGGGTGGTGCTCGGCGACGACGTGCTCGGCGCCGCCGTGGCGCTGGACAAGGCCGGTCACCAGGTGACCGCCGCGCCCGCGCTCGCGGCGATCGCCGACGACGTGCCCGACGTCGTGCTGGTCCCGCTGACCTGCGAGGACACCGGCGCCCGCGCCGCCCGCGAGACGGCGGCCCGAGTGCTGGACCTGGTGCAGGAGTGGTCGGCCGACGACCGGTTCACCCGCAGCCGCCTGGTGCTCGCCACCCGGGGCGCGGTCGGCGGCGACGACCTCGCCGCCGCGACCGCGTGGGGCCTGGTGCGCTCGGCCCAGTCGGAGAACCCCGGCACGTTCCTGCTGGTCGACCTCGACGAGCCGGACGCGCTGCCGATGGTGCCGGGACTGCTCGACTCCGGTGAGACCCAGGTGCTGCTGCGCGGCGGAACACCGCTGGTCGGCAGGCTCGACCGGATCGCGGACCAGGCCGAACCCCGCGACTGGGACCCCGAGGGCACGGTGCTCATCACCGGCGGCACCGGTGGCCTGGGCGCCGAGCTCGCGCGGCACCTGGTCGCCGAGCGTGGTGTGCGGCACCTGCTGCTCGCGTCCCGCAGCGGCCCGGAAGCCGTGGGGGCGGCCGAACTCCGGGACGAGCTCGTCGAGAGCGGTGCCGAGGTCGCGGTCGCGGCCTGCGACTTCGCCGACCGCGCCGCCGTGGACCGGCTGGTGTCCGAAGTGGAGCGACCGCTGACGGCCGTGGTGCACGCCGCCGGTGTGCTCGACGACGGCATCGTCTCGTCGCTGACGCCGGAACGGCTGGACGCGGTGCTGCGGCCCAAGGTCGACGGCGCCTGGAACCTGCACGAGGCCACCCGCGATCTCGACCTGTCGGCGTTCGTCCTCTACTCCTCGATCGCCGGGGTCATCGGCTCGGCCGGTCAGGGCAACTACGCGGCGGCCAACGCCTTCCTCGACGCCCTCGCCGAACACCGCCGGGCGCGGGGACTGGTCGCGACGTCCCTGGCCTGGGGGCCGTGGACCGAATCCGTCGGCATGGCAAGCGGTTTGGCCGACGGCGCCGCCGAGCGGATCGGGCGTTCCGACGTGCCGCCGCTGTCGGTCGCCCAGGGCCTCGCGCTGTTCGACGAGGCCACCGGCCGGGACGACGCGCTGCTGGTCGCCGCCCGGATCGTCGGCGGCCGCAGCGACGGGCCCGTGGCCGCCGTGCTGCGCGGTCTGATCAGCGGACCCGAACCCGCGGCGCAGCGTCCCGAGATCGACCTGGCGAGCAGCCTCGCCGGGCTCGACCCGGACGAGCGGATGCGGCACCTGGTGGGTCTCGTGCGCGGCCACGCCGCCGGGGTCCTCGGCCACACCTCGCCGGAGGCCGTGGACCCGGACAAGGAGTTCCGCCAGGTCGGCTTCGACTCGCTGACCGCGGTGGAGCTGCGCAACAGCCTGTCGGCCGCGTGCGGCGTGAAGCTGCCCTCGACGCTGGTGTTCGACCACCCGACGCCCGCCGAGCTCGCCGCGTTCCTCGCCGGGGAGCTCTTCGGCGCCGAAGCCGACCCGGTGGAGGTCCTGCTCGGCGAGCTCGACCGGCTGGAATCGCTGCTGGCCGCCAGCGACCCGGAGCAGCGGGCCCGCTCCGGCGCCCCGGCGCGGCTGCGCAACCTGCTGTCCCAGTACGGCGGGTCCGGCGTGGGAGCCGAGGAGGTCGCGGTGGCCGAGCGGATCCAGGCGGCCAGCACCGACGAGGTCCTGGCGTTCATCGACAACGAGCTCGGCCGCGACGCCGAGCGCTGATCCTGGTTCCGAGAAGGAAGGCACACCGGCCATGCCCGACGAAGAGAAGCTCGTTGAGTACCTGAAGTGGGTCACCGCCGACCTGCACAAGGCCCGTCAACGGCTGGAGGAGGTCGAGGCCGGCAAGCACGAACCGGTCGCGATCGTCGGTCTCGCCTGCCGCTTCCCCGGCGGGGTGCGCACGCCGGAGGACTTGTGGGACGTGCTGGAGTCCGGCCGCGACGCGATCTCGGGCTTCCCGACCGATCGCGGCTGGGACCTGGGCACCCTCGCGGGCGGCGACGACGGCCGCAGCGCCACCCTGCAGGGCGGCTTCCTCCACGACGCGGCCGAGTTCGACCCGGGCTTCTTCGGGATCTCGCCGCGCGAGGCGCTGGCGATGGACCCGCAGCAGCGCCTCCTGCTCGAAACCACCTGGGAGGCCGTCGAACGCGCCGGCATCGACCCGGTGTCGCTGCGCGGCAGCCGGACCGGGGTGTTCGTCGGCACCAACGGTCAGGACTACGGGCACGTGCTCATCGGCTCGCAGGAGGACGTCGGCGGGCACGCCGGGATGGGCACCGCCGCCAGCGTGATCTCCGGCCGCGTCGCCTACACCTTCGGCTTCGAGGGGCCGGCGGTGACGGTGGACACCGCGTGCTCCTCGGCGCTGGTGTCGCTGCATCTGGCGGCGCAGGCGCTGCGCGGCGGCGAGTGCTCGCTGGCGGTGGCGGGCGGGGTCACGGTCATGGCCACCTCGTCGAACTTCGCCGGGTTCACCCGGCAGGGCGGGCTCGCCCCGGACGGGCGGTGCAAGGCGTTCTCCGACGACGCCGACGGAACCGGCTGGTCGGAGGGCATCGGCGTGCTGGTGGTGGAGAAGCTCTCCGACGCCGAGCGCCACGGGCACCCGGTGCTGGCGGTGCTGGAGGGCAGCGCGGTCAACCAGGACGGCGCCTCCAACGGGCTGACCGCGCCCAACGGTCCCGCGCAGCGCGAGGTGATCCGCGCGGCCCTGGCCTCCGCCGGACTCGGACCGTCCGATGTGGACGCCGTGGAGGCGCACGGCACCGGAACGACCCTGGGCGACCCGATCGAGGCGCAGGCGCTGCTGGCGACCTACGGGCAGGAGCGGGAGCAGCCGCTGCGGCTCGGCGCGATCAAGTCCAACATCGGCCACACCCAGGCCGCGGCCGGTGCCGCCGGGGTCATCAAGATGGTGCTGGCGCTGCAGCACGAGCTGCTGCCCCGGACGCTCCACGTCAGCGAGCCGTCGGCGCACGTCGACTGGTCGGCGGGCAGCGCACGCCTGCTCACCGAGCCGGAGTCGTGGCCGCGCGGCGAGAAGCCGCGCCGCGCCGGGGTGTCCTCGTTCGGCGTCAGCGGCACCAACGCCCACGTCATCCTCCGCGAAGCACCCGAACCGGCCGCGGAACCGGAGCCCGCGGCCACCGGCCCGGTCCCGCTGGTCGTCTCGGCGAAGTCCCCGGCGGCGCTCGACGCCCAGCTCGAGCGGATCCGCGCGCTCGACGGTCACCCCCACGACATCGGCCACTCGCTGCTCGCCACCCGCACCACCTTCGACCACCGCGCAGTCCTCCTCACCACCGAAGACGGTCTCCTAGAAGCGGCCCGAGGCGTCGCGAGCCCCGGCCCCCTGGCGATGCTGTTCTCGGGCCAGGGCTCCCAACGCCTCGGCATGGGCCGAGATCTCCACGCCCGCCACCCGGTCTTCGCCAAGTCCCTGGACGAGGTCCTGTCCCACTTGGACCCGTCGGTCCGAGAGGTGATGTGGGGCGAGGACCAGGAAGCCCTCAACCAGACAGCCGTCGCCCAACCGGCCCTGTTCGCCTTCGAGATCGCCCTCTACCGCCTCATCGAGTCCTTCGGCATCACCCCGGACCACTTGGCAGGCCACTCGATCGGGGAAGTCGCCGCAGCCCACGTAGCCGGTGTGCTGTCCCTCGAGGACGCCTGCACGTTGATCACGGCCCGAGCCTCGTTGATGCAGGCCCTGCCTTCGGGCGGTGTGATGGTCGCGGTCCGCGCGAGCGAGTCCGATGTCCTGCCGTACCTGTCGGGTGAACCTTCTGACACGGAAAACTCCCGTATTCGGGGGGACGAATACCGGAGTATTCGTCCCCCCGAAAACTCCGGTATTCGTCCCCCTGAAAATGGCAATTCTCGATCGGGTGTCGTCTCTTTGGCGGCTGTGAACGGCCCGGAGTCGGTCGTGCTGGCTGGGGATGAGGACGCCGTGATGGCGGTTGCCGGGAACTGGGAGTTCAAGCGACTCAGCGTGTCTCATGCTTTCCACTCGGCGCGCATGGAGCCGATGCTCGGGGAGTTCCGGGACGTCGTTGAGGGGTTGTCGTTCCGTGAGGCTCGGGTTCCGGTTGTGGCTGCTGGGGACGTCACCTCGCCTGAGTTTTGGGTGCGGCATGTTCGGGAGGCCGTGCGGTTCCACGACTCCGTGACGTCGTTGCGGGAGGAAGGGGTCAGGCGGTTCCTGGAGGTCGGGCCGGACGGGGCGCTGTCGGCGATGGTCGACGGATGTGTCCCGTCATTGCGGAAGGACCGAGGTGAGGACGTCGCGTTCCTGGCCGCGCTGGCCCGGTTGCACGTCAGCGGGGCCGGGGTCGACTGGGCTCCGCTGTTCGCCGGGACCGGGGCGCGGAAGGTGGAGCTGCCGACCTACCCGTTCGACCGCGAGCGGTACTGGCCCGAGTCCGCGGTCGACCCCCGCACCGCGTTCGGGAAGCTCGACGAGCCGCGGGGTGCGCTGCACCGCGTCGACTGGGTGAGCACCGACGTCGGCACGGCGTCCTCCGGTGCGCGCTGGGCGATCATCGGCAGCGACGAGCTCGACCTCGCCCACCTGCTCTACAGCGCGGGCCAGACCGTCACCGGTTACGGCGAAACCCTCGCCGACGCCGCCGGTGACAGCGGCATCGCCCCCGACGTCTTCCTGGTGACCCTCTCCAGCGGCCGGGACGCCGCCGACGCGCACGCCCTCGCCGAGCGGGTGCTGGGGCTGGTGCAGGAATGCCTCGCCGACCCGCGCTACGACCGCGCGCGCGTCGTGTTCGTCAGCCACGGCGCCACCACCGGCGAAGACCTCGCCTCCGCTGCGGCCTGGGGCCTCGTGCGCTCGGCCCAGTCGGAGAACCCGGGACGGTTCCTGCTCGTCGACTCCGACGGCGAACCGCTGTCGGCCGCGACGCTGCCCGAGCTGGTCTCCACCGACGAACCGCAGGTGCTGGTGCGCGGCGGAAGAACCCACGTCGCCCGCCTCGTCGAACTCCCGCGCACCGAAACCCCGCACGCCGACTGGGATCCCGAGCGCACGGTGCTCATCACCGGCGGAACCGGCGGCCTCGGCGCCGAACTCGCCCGCCACCTGGTCACCCGGCGCGGCGTCCGGCACCTGCTGCTGGTCAGCCGCCGCGGCGCCGACGCCCCGGGAGCCGCCGAGCTGCAGGCCGAACTCGCCGAGCACGGCGCCGCCGCGACCGCCGCGGCGGTCGACGTCGCCGACCCCGACGCCGTGACGGCCCTGCTCAAGTCGATCCCGGCCGAGCGCCCGCTGGGCGCGGTCGTGCACACCGCCGGCGTGCTCGACGACGGGCTGGTCGACGCGCTCACCCCGCAGCGGCTCGCCGACGTGATGCGCCCCAAGGTCGACGGCGCGTGGAACCTGCACGCGGCCACGCGCGATCTCGACCTGTCGGCGTTCGTCCTGTACTCGTCGCTGGCCAACGTGCTCGGCGGCGCCGGGCAGGGCAACTACGGCGCCGCCAACGCCTACCTCGACGCCCTCGCCGCCCACCGCAGGGCCGCCGGACTCCCGGGCGTGTCGCTGGCGTGGGGCCCGTGGATGCAGACGGGCGGCATGACCGGCGAGCTCAGCGACGCCGCGCTGGACCGCATCACCCGCTCCGGCATACCGCCGCTGGCGCCCGAGCGGGGACACGCCCTGTTCGACGCCGCCCTCACCGGCGACGACGCCCTGCTGGTCGCGGCCCACGTCGAGACCGGCTCGCGCGGCAACGTCGCCCCGCTGCTGCGGGGCCTGCGCCCCGACGAACCCGCCGCCCGGCCCTCCGGCACGGCCGCGGTCACCTTCCGGGACCGGCTGCGCGAAGCGGACCCGGAGGCGCGGGAACCCATGCTGCGGGTCCTCATCGTCGACACGTCGGCCGCGCTGCTCGGCCACCCCGATCCCAGCGCCGTCGATCCCGAACGCGACTTCCTGGAGCTGGGTTTCGACTCGCTCATCGCCGTGGAGCTGCGCAACCAGCTCTCCGAGCAGCTCGGCGCGCGGCCCTCCAGCTCGATCGTCTTCGACAGCAAGACCCCCGCCCAACTCGCCAAGACCCTGCTCGTCGAACTCGGCTCCCTCGACGGGCCCAGGGCCGCGCCCACCCCGGGCCTGGGCCGGGCCGTGGACCCGGGCGACACGCTCCACGGGCTGTTCATGCAGTCGGTCAGCTCCGGCCAGACGCTGCAGGGACTCCAGGTCCTCAAGCACGTCGCCCTGCTGCGACCGCAGTTCGAGAACCCCGCCGAGCTGGAGGAACTGCCCACCCCGGTCCCGCTGGCCGACGGCCCGAAGCAGCCGAAGCTGATCTGCATCAGCGCCCCGGGCGCCACCGCGGGCATCCACATGTACGCGCGGCTGGCGGCGCAGCTGCGCGGCAAGCGCGAGGTCGCCGCGCTGCCGCTGGTCGGCTTCGAACCCGGCGAACCGCTGCCCGCGACCGGCGAAGCCGCCGCCCGCTGGGTCGCCGAGGCGGTGCTGCACGCCAGCGACGGCGAACCGTTCGCGCTAGTCGGCCACTCCTCCGGCGGCACCCTCGCCTACTTCGCGGCCGCCGTGCTGGAGGAGACCTGGGGCATCACGCCCGAGGCGGTGATCATGCTCGACACGCTCAGCCTCCGCTACGACAGCCACGAGGGCATGGACTTCGACGCGGTCACCACCAACTACTTCAACACCATGGAATCCCCTGCGGTGAGCCTCAACAGCGCCCGCTTGTCGGCGATGGCGCACTGGTTCGTCCGCATCGTCGACATCGGACTGGAGACCTCGGCGCCGAAGCTGATGATCCGCTGCGCCAAGGAGGTCGACGGCACCGACCTGGAGATCACCGGCAAGGACGTCGCCGTTCCGCACGACGACCTCCGGCTGGTCCAGACCGACCACATGTCGATGGTGAAGGAGGACTCCGACCTGACCGCGCAGGTGATCGAGGACTGGCTCGGCACCCGAACCCCGACCGCACCTGGAGAGGTGTCATGACCGCAACAGACGAAGAGCTCCCCCTGGTGGGAGTCGAACGCCCGTCCATCCTCAGCTTCAGCCAGGTCCGCCTCGACCTGCAGAAGAAGGCACCGGTGTGCCGCATCCGCACGCCCGCCGGTGACGAGGCGTGGCTGGTGACCCGGCACGCCGAGGTCAAGGAGCTGCTGCAGGACAACCGGCTCGCCCGGTACCACCCGGACCCGGCCAACGCGCCGCGGTTCCTGCGCAACCCGATGCTGGACATGCTCGTCACCAACACCGACGTGGAGACCGAGCGCAAGGTCCACGAGGAGAAGCGAGCCCTCTACACCAAGAGCTTCGCGGCCCGCCGCGTCCTCGACCGCAAGTCGCGGGTGGAGGCCATCGCGCACGCCAAGATCGACGAGATCATCGCCGCCGGTCAGCCCGTCGACCTGCACGAGATGTTCTCCACGGTGTACTCGCAGAACGCGCTGTGCGACCTGATCGGCATCCCCGAGGACGCCCGCGAGGAGCTGCTGACCCAGATGGACCGGGTCGGCGCCGTCGACCGGGAGCACGCCGAAGGCGGCATGGAGTCGGTGTTCGCGTTCGCCGCCGAGGTCGGCAGGCGTCGCCGGGACGACCCCGGCGACGACGTGATCACCCGGTTCGTCGAGAGCGGCCTGACCGACGACGAGATCGGCATGCACGTCGTGGTCCTGCTGTTCACCGGCTTGGCCGGGCTGGTCAGCCACCTCGACTTCGGGGTGCTGCTGTTCCTGCTCAACCCGGAGCAGCGCGAGCTGGCGCTCGACGACCCGGAGATCATGGCGCGCGCCGTCGACGAGGTGATGCGGGCGACCATCGGCAGCCCCGTCCTGCCGCGCTACACCAGCGAGGACATGGAGGTCGGGGGAGTGACGATCCCCTCCGGTGACCTCGTGATGCTGGACTTCTCGCTGGCGAACTTCGACGACCGCGTCTACGAGAACCCCGAGCGGTTCGACGTCACCCGCACGCCCAACCCGCACTTCACCTTCGGCCACGGCATGCGCCACTGCACCGGGGCGCCGCTGGTGCGGATCATCATGGCGGTCGGGTTCACGGCCCTGTTCTCGCGGCTGCCGGAGCTGAGCCTCGCGGTGCCGCAGACGGAGCTGGAATCGCGCGCGGGCGGCAAGCTCGCCGGCGGCCTCGAACGATTCCCGATCCGCTGGTGAGGGAGGTCCGAAGATGATGGGCGAAGAGCTCCGCGCGTGCCCGTTCCCGATGCCGCGCGACGACGCGCACCGGCTGGACCCGCCTCCCGAGTACCGGCGGCTCCGCGAGGAGGAGCCGGTGTGCCGGGTGCGGACGTCGGCGGGCGACGACGCGTGGGTGATCAGCCGCTACGACGACGTGCGGGCCGCGCTCAGCGATCCGCGGCTGAGCTCCCAGGTGGCGCACCCGGGATATCCGCGGTTGTTCTTCCCGGAACCGGCGCCGCCCGGGGCGTTCGTCCAGTCCGATCCGCCGGACCACACCCGCTACCGGCGGATGGTGGTCGGCCAGTTCACCCGCAAGCGGGCCGAGGCGATGCGGCCCTACCTGCAGGAACTGGTGGACGCCCGGATCGACGCGATGCTCGCGGCGGGACCGCCGGTGGACCTCGTGGCCGAGTACGCCAAGGAGGTCCCGCTGTCGGTGATCTGCAAGCTGCTCGGCGTGCCCTACCGGGACCGGGTGGCGTTCGGCAGGTGGGTGCAGAAGCTCAACGAGCCGACCGCGAACCCGTCGGTGAACAAGGGCGCGGCGAGCTCCCTGTTCCAGTACCTGCGCAGGCTCGTCACGGCCAAGGCGAAGAAGCCCACCGACGACCTGCTGGGCTGGCTCGCCGGCAACCACCTCGCCAACGGCGAGATCACCCGGGAGGAGATCACCGCGATGGCGATGATGCTGCTCTCGGCCGGCTACGACACCTCGGCCAGCGCCATCTCGCTGAGCGTCATGACGCTGCTGGAGAACCCGGACCAGCTGGCCAAGCTCCGCGACGACCCGAGCCTGATCAACAGTGCCGTGGAGGAGCTGCTGCGGCACCAGAACATCATGCAGTGGGGCATGGGCCGGGTCGCCCTGGAGGACGTGGAGATCGCGGGCCGCACCATCCCGGCGGGCGACGGCGTGATCCTCCTGCTGCCGTCGGCGGACCGCGACGAGGCGGCCCACCCCGACGCGGATCGCCTGGACATCACCCGGGAGACGGGAATCTCCCTGTCCTTCGGCCACGGTCTCCACAGCTGCGTCGGCAAGTTCCTGACCCGGGTCGAGATGCAGGTCGCCATCGGCACCCTCGTGCGCCGCATCCCCACCCTCGCCCTCGCCACCCCGCTGGAGGACCTCCACTACCGGGACGCAGCGATCACCTACAGCGTCCGAGAACTCCCCGTCACCTGGTGACACGCGGAATGCGGCCGCGATCGGGGACCTGATCGCGGCCGCATTCCGCGACACCCCGGGACGGCGGCCGCAGCTCTGGGCCGACCCCCGTCGGGGAGGCGGGTTCGGGTCGCAACGTCGTGCGGTAGGGACAGTTTTAGCCAGAATCGCCCGGGATTTCGGGGGTGAGATCCCGGGCGATTCTGGCTAGAACCGTCCCCTGGTGACGTTCGAGCCGAACGGGGCCGAGGCGCTGCGGCGAGTGGGAAACCGCGTGGCCAGGGTGCGGGCCACGCGGTCTGGGCGGCTCAGGGGCGCTGGGCCGCGAGCAGGAGGTAGCCGAGCTCCTTGACGTCGATGAGGCCGGGGGCGGGGATGCCCGCCGCCAGGGCCTGGTCGAGGGTGGCTTCGGGCTTGTTGGCGGCCCAGTCGGTCCAGGGCTTGGACATCGCGATGAAGGTCTTGCGGGTCGTGTGGTCGCTGATGTCCCGGATCTCGTCGAACAGCATTCCCGCGTCGCGCAGCATCTGCGGGTAGTCCTCGACCGGGACCGTGGTGATCAGGGAGCTCTCCAGCAGCAGGTCCACGAACGGGCGGTGGACCTCGGGGATCGGGGCGCGCTCGAAGAAGTCCGTGAGGACCAGGCGGCCACCAGGGCGCAGCACGCGGGCGATCTCGCCGAGCACCTGCCTGCGGTCCGGCATGTGCATCATCGACTCCAGCGCGAACACCGCGTCGAACGAGGCATCCGGGAACGGCAGCCGCAACGCGTCCGCCAGCTGGAAGTCCAGCCGCAGACCTTCCGACCGCGCAACGGCTTTCGCCTGCTCGATCTGCGCCTCGCTGACCGTGATGCCGGTGACCCGCGCGCCCGTGCGGCGAGCCGTCCGCAGCGCGGGACCGCCGATGCCGCACCCGACGTCGAGCACGTGGTGGGTGTCGTCGACGCGCAGCCGGTCGATCACCATGTCGGTGAGCCGCAGCGCCGCGACCCCCAGGGGCGCGTCGTCGTCCTCGGACTCCCAGTAGCCGAAGTGCAGGTGCTCGCCGAAGCCGAAGTTCGGCACCTCCGCCTCCTCGGGCCACAGGTCGCGGGACTCGGCGGCGAACCGGTCGTAGAGCTTGCCGACGGCCTCGGCGTTCGAGGCGCTCGTCTCGGACATCAACGGCTCCTAGGGTTTTCGTCGTGGTCGGTGCCGCCGAGGAGCCGGGTGAACACCTCGGTCAGCTCCGCGACCGGGTCCGCGGCGGCGTCCGGGCTGCGCCAGGCGACGAACCGGTCCGGGCGGATCAGCACCGCGCCGCGCTCGGTGACGCCGCGGTGCCCGACCCACGCCGAGCGCGGGTCCAGGTGGTCGCCGTCGAGGTGCCCGATGCTCACCGCGTCCAGCGGCAGCTCGGTGCGCTTGACGAGCTCGACCGCGGCCTCGGTCCACCGGTCGTCCTCGCCCGCGATCAGCAGGAACCGGCCCGGCCGGACCAGGTCCATGATCGGGTAGCGGTGGCCGTCCCGGTCCTCCAGCAGCGCGTGCGGCAGCGGCCGGCCGGGACGCGTGCCGGGCTGGTAGTGCCGGATCGGATCGGGATTGGCGGGTTCCGGCGTGCCGTCGGGCAGCACCGCGCCGGACTCGTAGGTGTAGCCGGTCTCCAGGTTGAGGGCGTTGAACTCCATCGACTGGCCGGCGATGGCCCGGTGCACCGAGGCGCGGAACTCCGCGTCCTCCGGCAACCCGCTCCACAGCCTGCGCAGCGCCGTCCAGTTCTCCGACGGGACGCTGTCCGGGCCCATGCCGACGACCTCGATCGCCGAGAGGTGGTTGACGATGTTGTTCACCGCCTGCCCGACGGTGCGCCCGGTGACCTTGCGGCGCTCGACCTCGTAGCTGTCCAGCAGCGCCTCCCCGGCGTCGCCGTTGAGCACCGCCGCGAGCTTCCAGGCGAGGTTGTGCGCGTCCTGCACCGCCGAGTTCAGCCCGTACCCGCCGGTGGGCGGGAAGCGGTGCGCGGCGTCGCCGAGCAGGAAGATCCGGCCGTCGCGGAACCGCTCCGCGACCGAGCCGCCCATCGTCCAGCGCGACACGGCGTGCACCTGCATCTCTGACTCGGCGAGCCCGAGGATGGTGCGGACCTCGGCCAGCACCGACTCGTCGCCGGGTGCGTCGGCACCACCGGTGACCGGGCTGGTGTGCACGACCCACTCCTCGGAGTCCGGGCCCCAGCGGGTGGGGCCCGCGGGCAGCAGGGTCGCGCCGACACCGGTTTCCGGCAGCCAGAACCAGCGCAGCAGGACCTCGGGATCCGACACGCGGGTAGACAGGTCGGCGGTCAGGTGCACCGACACCATGCGCGCGATGTCGTCCATGCCCTCGAAACCGATGCCCAGCGCGGGACCGATCATCCGGCCGCCGTCGCAGGCCAGCAGGTAGTCGCCGCGCACCCGGTAGGTCTCACCGGTCGCGCCGTCGCGCACCGTCGCGGTCACGCCGGTGCCGTCCTGCTGGAAGTCGGTCAGCTCGTGGCCGAACCGGACGCGGCCCGGGCCGAGCTCGTCGGCGCGCTGCTTGAGCAGCGGTTCGAGGTGGCGCTGCGGCAGGTTCGCCGGACGGCAGTGGCTGGCGGCCGCCCACGCCGGGTTGGCTCCGCCGGCACCCCACAGCTCGACCTTGCCCAGGCAACGACCCCGCTCGGGATCGTCGGTGCCCTCGACGTACCAGCCGGCGTGGGTCATGTTCTGCGGCGGCGTGCCGCGCTCGTAGACGGCGTCGGCGACGCCCGCGTCGCGCAGGATCTCCATCGTCCGCTGGTGCAGGATGTGCGCCTTGGGCAGCGTCGAGGTCGTCGGCGCCGCGCTGACCAGCAGCGATTCCACTCCCTGCAGCGACAGCAGGATCGACGCGGTCAGCCCCGCGCCGCCCCCACCGACGATGAGCACCGGCACATCGCTGGGATCGCTCATGTTCTCCTCCTGCGCGGGTGGGGGAAGTTTTCATGAAAACTTCCCCCACCCCGGGAAGTCGGGAACCCGATTTCAGTGGAGATCCGGGACCCGGTTTCCATTGAAATCAGGTCACTCGGGTTTGCGGCCGATGACGGCGCCGTCGGCGCCCGCCGCGTTGATGCGGATCACCTCCAGGTCGACGAATCCCGCGTCGGCGAGCCAGTCCTGGTACTCGGCCTCCGAGTAGTTCTGCCCGCCCGGGTGGCTGACCAGCATGTTCAGCCCCATCACCGCGGCGTTGGCGGGTCCGGTGCGGTCGGGGTCGAGCAGCAGCTCGCAGATGAGCACGGAGCCTCCGGGTTCGAGCGCGGCGAAGCACTTGTCCAGCAGTTCCCGGTTGCTCTTCTCGTCGCCGCAGTGCATGACCTGGCTGAGCAGCATGGCGTCGTAGCCGCCGGGAAGCGTCTCGTCGGTGGTGAAGTCACCGGGCACGGCGTCGATGACGTCGTCGAGCCCGGCCTCGGCGATCTTGCGCTCGACCACGGTGCACACGTGCGGCAGTTCGTAGACGCCCGCGCTCAGCCCCGGAACCCGGCTGCACAGCTCGATCGGGATGCCGCCGGAACCGCCGCCGACGTCGAGGAGGCGCTGGTGGCGGCTGAAGTCGTAGGCCGCACCGAGCTCCTTGCCGGTGTAGCCGGCCAGCGCGTGCATCGCCTCCCAGAAGAAGTTCATCATGAAGTCGTTGGGGGCGAAGACCGTGTCCTGCTGCTGCTCGGGGTCGACGAACATCGACCGGTTCGTGCGCAGCGAGTTCACCAGCTGCTCCCAGCCGGGGTAGAGGCCGCGGTCGTAGAACTGCACGAAACCGCCGAAGAAGTAGGGCTTTCCCCTGACCAGGAACTCCTCGGCCATCGCCGAGTTCCGGTAGCGGCCGTCGCGCTTGTCGAGCAGGTCGAGCGACACCAGCGCAGGCAGCAGGATGTCCGCCGGGCGCTGCTGCAGCCCGATCTCCGCGGCGAACTCCTCGGCGGTGACCTCGCGTCCCCCGGAGAGCCGGGTGAACACGTCCAGCTCCACCGCGGCCGCGAAGGTCTTGAAGCGCATGAATCCGGTGGTCAGATCGAGCAGCGGCTGCTGGCTGACCTCGTTCGCGTTGTCCGTCAAGACTTCTCCTGGGCGTGGAAGGGCCGGACGATGACACGATAGGCAGGCGGGCGTTAGTGAAACGCCCACTGCTTCACCAAGATCGCGTCTGGGATCACGGCTTCTTGCGGGCGATGTGGTGCCGGTAGCTGTGGTAGGACTGCTGGGCGCGCCTGGGCCGGATGCGGGTCGCCTCCAGCACCTGGTCGACCACGTCGCGATGTCCGACGAAATCGGCTCCGGCGAGGTGAGAACCGCCGCGCCCCATCATGATCCGGGTCTTGAACGACAGCTTCTTCGCCGAGAAGTTCCGGCGGTAGAAGCTTCCCGGCTCCAGGCGCTTGCGGATCGCCGAGCGCACCCGCTCGGTCACGTCGACGTCCTCGACCCACTCCAGCGGCCCGTCCTCCTGCTTGATCCGGCCGAGCAGCTCGTGGGACTGGTCGATGAACAGGTCGATGTGCGAGAGGTACCCGCCGGGCTTGAGCACGCGGGCGGCCTCGTTCAGGAATCCGCCGAGATCGGGGTAGTTGTGGGAGCTCTCGACGTTGAGCACCACGTCGAACTCGCCGTCGGCGAACGGCAGGTCCTCCGCGTCGCCCTGCACGAAGCGCAGCCGATCGCCCCGGGACAGCCGTGCGTTGGCGCGGTCGGTGGCGGCCTGCGACAGGTCGAGCCCGACGACCTCCGAGGCGTCGATGATCCGCGACACGAAGTTCAGCCCCTCGCCGAGACCGCAGCCGACTTCGAGGACCTTCTTGCCCGCGTAGTCGCCCAGCGGGACCGGAACCTGGCGCAGCGCCTGGAAGTACAGCTGCTCGGAGAACCCGTCGGTGCCGTGCTCGTCGAAACCCGGTATGAGAGAGCGGATCTCGCTCAGCAGGTCCTCGTCGTGCAGGCCCCAGTTCCAGAAGTCGCCCTGGGTCGACCACGAGGCGACCCCGTTGTAGATCTCCGACACCGCGCCCTTGACCCGCTCGGGCGGCGGACCGGAGGAGTGCTTGGTGTTGAGCTTGCGGAAGCCCGAGCTGAAGTCGTCCGCGGTCGCGGAGTCCTGCGCGCTCGTCGACATGGTGGTCCGCCCTTTCTGGTCAGTGCCGTGGATCGCGCCGGGCCGCGACCGGCCTGCGCTGGAGGGACGGCGACCCGGTGATCTGGGCGCGCAGCTCGCGCACGAGCCGGGTGAGGTCGGCGCGGTCGCGCGCCCCGCCGAAGACGTAGAAGTCCGGCCGCACCAGCACCGCGACCTGCCGGGACTCGGTGAGGTACGGGAGGTAGGTGTTGCCGACGTCGACGACCTCGTGCGGGCCCGCGTGCTTGGGGCCGGACCCGAACGGAAGCACCCGCACCAGGTGCGCGCCGAGGTCGTCGAGGAACGAGCGGGACTCGTCGTCGAGCGCCTCGCGCGGGTCCACCGAGGACAGCAGCACGAAACCGCGACCGACCACGTCGTCGAACAACCCGCGCTGCTCGCCGCGCGCCACCGCGCCCTGCGGCATGAGCTCCCCGGCCGGCTTGGCGATGGTGCGGCCGAGGGCCCGCCGCAGGAACCCGTCCTCCAGCGCGAACGACGGCGGCGCGGCCTCGGGCTGGTCCTGCTCGGAGCGCGCGGCGATGAGGTACTCGTCGCGGGCCGCGGCCTTGGCCGGGTCGAGCTCGGAGACCAGCTTGCCCATCTCGATGGAGGCGTCGGTGGTGCGCCGGACCTGCTTGGCGCGCTCGGCGGGGTAGGTGTCCAGCAGCCGCTCGGCGGCCCGGCCGCCCAGCACCAGGTCCAGCCGCCACGCCAGGCTCGCCGCGTCCCGCACGCCCGAGCACATGCCCTGACCTGCGAACGGTGGCATCAGGTGCGCCGAGTCCCCGGCCAGCAGCAGCCGCCCGCTGCGCCACTGCTCGGTCATGCAGGCGTCGAAGGTGTAGACGATGTTGCGGGTCAGCTTCGCGTTCTCCGGGGACACGCCGTGCGGTTCGAGCAGCCGCCACAGCGCCTCCTCGGTGCTGAACTCCTCGACGGTCTCGCCGGGCAGCAGCATGAACTCCCACCGGCGGTGACCGCGCCCGCTGGCGACGATGGTCGTCGGCCGCGCCGGGTCGCAGATCTGCACGTCGGTCGGGTGGAACTCGCGCGGCTCGTGGAACACCACGTCGCACAGCAACCAGTCCTGGGAGAACCCGTGGTCGGTGACCTGCGCGCCGATGTGCTCGCGGACGACGCTGTTCGCCCCGTCGCAGCCGACCAGCCACGAGCCGGTGATGCGGCCGTCCTCCAGCGCCGGGCCGGACGCGCGCACCTCGACGCGGTCGCCGTGATCGGTCAGGTCCTCGACCTCGTGGCCGCAGAGCAGCCGCAGGTTCGGCAGCGTCTCGGCGTGCGCGCGCAGCGCGGCCTCGTACGAAGGCTGGTGCATGACAGCGGCTTTCGGCCAGCCCTGGTGGCCGGGCCGGTACGGCGCGTCGAAGCTGAGCAGCACCTCGCCGGCCGCGTTGCGGAACTCGTAGACGCCCATCGGCTCGCCGAGATCGTGCAGCTGGTCGCCGATCCCGGCGGCGGCGAAGTTCCGGGAGGTCTCGCCGTCGATGGTGACGACGCGCGGGAACGGGTACTGCTCGGCGTAGCGCTCCAGGACCGCCACCTGCCACCCGCGGTGCGCGAGCAGCAGGGCGAGGGTCAGCCCCACCGGGCCGCAGCCGACGATCACCACGTCCGCGTCGGCACCGCGGTCGGACCTTGGGGGCTCAGCTGGGATCGACATCTCACTTCCGCTCGAAGTCGGTGGCGTTGCGGCGTCAACCGTAGGCGCAGAACACTCGGGGAACTCCCAGTCCTGAACTCCCGCGATCCCGGCGCGGGTGCTTGCTAGGGAAATTCTCACTACCCCTCGGTCTAGCGTCGCGGCTGGTTGCAAGCGACGTCGTCCGGTGCCGGGGCGTCCCGGTTCGCCCTGCCGGTTCGACGGCCCGAGCGGCGGCCGACCCGATCAGCCACTGGACGAGGGAGCGTCGCCGTCGTGTTACGTACCGAACTCATCCGGCCGCTGTCCGAGCTGCTGCGCGAGCACGCCGAGCGGTGGCCGGACAAGATCGCGTTCAGCGACCACCGGCGGGACCTCACCTACGCCGACTACGAGCGGCGCACGGCACGGCTGGCGGGTCACCTGGCGGACCGGCTGGACCGCGGCGACCGGGCGATGATCTACCTCGGCAACTCGGTGGAGACGCTGGAGTCCTACCTCGCGGTGGCCCGCGCCAGTGGTGTGGCGCTGCCGTTCAACCCGCACTCCGCCGACGCCGAGCTGTCCTACGTCCTCGACGACAGCGGCGCCCGCGTCGTGATCACCGACCGCGGACGGCTCGACCAGGTCGTGGCCGCGCAGCGGGAGCGCCCGCACCTGCGGATCGTGGTCACCGGAGACGACCCGCTCCCCGAGGGCACCCCGGCCGAGGTCACCCGCTACGCGGACCTGATGGCCGCCGCACCGGCGCAGCCCGCCCGCGACGACCAGGACCTCGACGACGTCGCCTGGATGCTCTACACCTCCGGCACCACCGGCAAGCCCAAGGGCGTGCTGTCGACGCAGCGCAGCTGCCTGTGGTCGGTGGCGGCCTGCTACGCGCCGATCGTCGGCCTGTCCGGGCAGGACCGGGTGCTGTGGCCGCTGCCGCTGCACCACAGCCTCGCGCACGTGCTGTGCGTGATCGGCGTGACCGCGGTCGGCGCCACCTGCCGCGTCCTCGACGGCTTCTCCGGCGAGGAGGTGCTGCGCGCGTTCCAGGACGAGACCTACACGTTCCTCACCGGCGTGCCCGCGATGTACCACCACCTGCTGGAGGCCGCCCAGAACCACGACGTCGACACGAGCGGGCTGGAGCGCTGCTTGACCGCCGGGTCGGTGTGCCCGGCGTCGCTGCGCACGGCCTTCGAGGAGACCTTCGGCGTCCCGCTGCTCGACGGCTACGGCAGCACCGAGACCTGCGGTCTGATGGCGGTGAACTGGCAGCACGGTTCCCGCGTCGACGGCTCCTGCGGCCTGCCGGTGCCCGGTCTGGCGTTGCGGCTCGTGGACCCGGACACCGGGCTCGACGTCGCGGGCGGTGAGGGCGAGGTGTGGGTGCGCGGCCCGAACCTGATGGTGGGCTACCACGACCAGCCGGAGGCGACGGCCGCCGCGCTGCCGGGCGGCTGGTACCGCACGGGCGACCTGGCCAGGCAGGACGAGGCCGGCTACCTGACCATCACCGGCCGGGTGAAGGAGCTGATCAACCGGGGCGGGGAGAACATCCACCCCGGCGAGGTCGAGGAAGTCCTGCGCGGCGCCCCCGGGGTCGCCGACGTCGCCGTGGCGGGTGAACCGCACGAGGTGCTCGGCGAGGTGCCGGTGGCCTTCGTGGTTCCGCGCGAGACCGGGGTCGACACCGAGGCGTTGTTCGCGGTGTGCCGGGAGCGGCTGTCCGGTTTCAAGATCCCCGAGCGGCTCTACGAGACCCGGCGCATCCCCCGGACGGCTTCCGGCAAGGTCACCCGGCACCTGTTGCACGACTTGCCCGCGCGCCTGCTCGCCGACCGGGAGTCGTTCTCCAGCGAGCTGCTCGACGACGCCTCGCGCGTGACGGAGGCGGACGAGGCGGCGACCTCCGAGCTGCGGCAGCGGCTCACCGGCCTGTCATCGCAGGAGCAGGAGCTTTTCCTGCTGGAGCTGGTGTGCGCCGAGGTCTCGCAGGCCCTCGGGCTCGATTCGCTGGGCACCGCGGCGGCCCGGAGCGCGTTCCGCGAGCTCGGGTTGACCTCGATGAGCGCGGTGGCGTTGCGCAACCGGCTGACCGCCGCCACCGGCCTGGACCTGCCCGCTCCGGTGGCGTTCGACCACCCGACTCCGCACGCGCTGGCCCGCCACCTGCTTGCCGAACTGCTCGGCACGCGAACCCGGCCCCCGATCGCCGGGCCTCGCCCGGAGCCCGGCGAGCCGATCGCGATCGTCGGCATGGGGTGCCGCTTCCCCGGCGGGGTGAGCTCGCCGGAAGACCTCTGGCAGCTGGTCGCCGACGGCGGTGACGTGCTGTCGCCGTTCCCGGCCGATCGCGGCTGGAACCTCGCCAAGCTCGGCGGCGAACCTGGACGTCCCGGCACCAGCGCCACCCGGCACGGCGGATTCCTGCACGACGCAGCCGATTTCGACGCCGGGTTCTTCGGCATCTCCCCGCGCGAGGCCCTGGCGATGGACCCGCAGCAGCGGCTGCTGCTGGAGGTCTCCTGGGAGGCGCTGGAGCGCTCGGGCATCGACCCGACGACGCTGCGGGGCCGCGACGCGGGCGTGTTCACCGGCGTCATGTACCACGACTACGGCACGGGTCTCGTCGACGCGCCCGAGGGAACCGAGGGCTACTGGACGACCGGGACCGCGGGCAGCGTCGCGTCCGGCCGCGTCGCCTACGCGCTCGGGTTCGAGGGACCGGCGGTCACGGTGGACACGGCGTGCTCGTCGTCGCTGGTGTCGATGCACCTCGCGGCGCAGTCGTTGCGGCAGGGGGAGTGCTCGCTGGCGCTGGCCGGGGGCGCCACGGTCATGTCGACTCCGTCGACGTTCGTCGAGTTCACCATGCAGGGCGGCCTTGCCCCGGACGGCCGCTGCAAGTCCTTCTCCGACGACGCCGACGGCGTCGGCTGGTCCGAGGGCGCCGGCGTGCTCGTGCTGGAGCGCCTGTCCGACGCCCGCCGGAACGGGCACCGGGTGCTGGCGGTGCTGCGAGGCTCGGCGGTGAACTCCGACGGCGCCTCCAACGGCCTGACCGCCCCGAACGGGCCCTCGCAGCAGCGCGTCATCCGCCGAGCCCTGGCCAGTGCTGGTCTGTCCACTTCGGACGTCGATGTGGTCGAAGGGCACGGCACCGGGACGACTCTGGGTGATCCGATCGAGGCGCAGGCGTTGCTGGCGACCTACGGTCAGGGTCGGGAGCGTCCGCTGCTGCTGGGGTCGGTGAAGTCGAACCTCGGTCACACGCAGGCCGCGGCGGGCGTCGCTGGGGTGATCAAGATGGTGATGGCGATGCGTCACGGCATCGCCCCGCGCACGCTGCACGCAGAAACCCCGTCCGGCCACGTCACCTGGGGTTCGGGCGCGGTCGAGCTGCTCAACGCCCCGGTCGGCTGGCCCGACACCGGGCGCCCGCGACGCGCAGGCGTCTCCTCCTTCGGCATCGGCGGCACCAACGCCCACGTGATCGTCGAACAAGCCCCGCCCCAGGACAGCCCGTCCGAACCCACCGAGATCGAACCGGCCATCACCCCGTGGCCAATCTCAGCCAAGACCGAAACCGCCCTCGACGACCAGATCACCCACCTCAACGCCCTCGACCACACAGCCCTCGACATAGGCCACTCCCTGGCCACCTCCCGCTCCACCTTCAACCACCGAGCAGTCAGCCTGCCCTCCGGCGAAATCCGAGACACCGCCACAGACCGCACCCTCGCAGTCCTCTTCGCAGGCCAAGGCTCCCAACGCCTGGGCATGGGCCGAGACCTCTACGCCCGCTTCCCGGTGTTCGCGCGGGCGCTGGACGAGGTCCTGTCCCACTTGGACCCGTCGGTCCGAGAGGTGATGTGGGGCGACGATCAGGAAGCCCTCAACCAAACGGGCGTCGCCCAACCGGCCTTGTTCGCCCTGGAGGTAGCCCAGTACCGCTTGGCGCAGTCCTTCGGCCTCAACCCGGACTACGTTGCAGGCCACTCGATCGGTGAGGTGGCCGCGGCCCACGTGGCGGGCGTGTTGTCCCTCCAGGACGCGTGCACTCTGATCACGGCCCGAGCCTCGTTGATGCAGGCCTTGCCCACGGGTGGGGTGATGGTCGCGGTCCGCGCGAGCGAGTCCGAGGTCTTGCCGTTCCTGTCGGGTGGTGTTGCTGCGGTCAAAAACTCCCAGATTCGGGGGGACGATTACCGGAGTATTCGACCCACCGAAAACTCCGGTATTCGACCCCACGAAAATGGCAATTCTCGAACGGGTGTCATCTCATTGGCGGCGGTGAACGGGCCGGAGTCGGTTGTTCTGGCCGGGGACGCGGACGCCGTGGGTGAGGTGGCGGCGCGGTGGAAGTCTAGGAATCTGCTGGTCAGTCATGCGTTTCACTCGTCCTTGATGGACCCGATGCTCGATGACTTCCGCGAGGCGATCAGCGGGTTGTCGCTGCGGACGCCGACGACACCGATCGCCGTCGACGGCGACGTGACGTCGCCGGAGTTCTGGGTTCAGCACGTCCGCAACACCGTGCGCTTCGGCGACACCGTGCGGACCCTGGGCGAGCGGGGCGTGAACGCCTTCCTGGAACTGGGCCCCGACGGGGTGCTCTCGGCGATGGCCGCCGACTCCGCGCCCGAGGACGCGGTGCTCGTCCCGGCGCAGCGTCAGGACCGCGACGGCGAGACCGGCCTGGTCGAGGCGCTGGCGCGGCTGCACGTGTCCGGCGTGGACGTCGGCTGGGCACCGTGCTTCACGGGCACCGGAGCACACCTCGTCGACCTGCCGACCTACCCGTTCCAGCGCGAGCGCTACTGGCCGGAACAGCTCGCCGCCAACCTCGCCGACGACTGGTGCTACCAGGAGACCTGGACCCCGCTGACGCACCGGCCGGCGACACCCGACGGACCGTGGCTGATCGCGGCACCCGCCGAGCTCGCCACCGACCCGTGGGCGCTCGCGATCGCCGACGCACTCGGCGCCGACGCGGTGCGCCTGCCGATCGAACCCGGCACCCGGCGCGACGACCTCGCCAAGCAGCTGACCGACGTTCCCGCCCCGGCGGGCGTGATCGCGCTCGGTGATGAGGTCGAGTGCGCCGTCCTGCTCCAGGCGCTCGGCGACGCGAGCGTCGACGCCCGCGTGTGGGCCGTGACCCGAGGGGCGGTCTCGGTCGCGGACGACGACCCGGTGCGCGACTCCACCTACGCGGGTGTGTGGGGTCTGGGGCGGGTCGCCGCCCTGGAGCTGCCCGGCAGGTGGGGCGGCCTGATCGACCTACCGGACCACCTCGACGCCCGCGGCGCCGAGCTCCTCACCGGTGTCCTCGCCGGAGCGGAGGACCAGGTCGCCATCCGCTCCCGAGGAGCGTTCGCCCGCAGGCTCGCCCCCGCACCGCGCTCGCACCGGGCCGCCCCGGCACCGCTGTCCGGCACGGTGCTGATCACCGGCGGAACCGGCTCGCTCGGCGCGCACCTGGCCCGCGACCTGGCCGAACGCGGCGCCGAAGGGATCGTGCTGATCAGCCGTCGCGGCCCGGACGCCCCGGCCGCCACCGAGCTCGCCGAGCAGCTGGGCGAGCGGGGAGTGCGGGTGCGGATCGAGGCCTGCGACGCCGCCGACCGCGACGCGCTCGGCACCGTGCTCGACGGCATCGACGACCTCACCGGTGTGGTGCACGCGGCCGGTGTCGTCGACGACGGCGTGCTCGACCAGCTCACGCCCGAGCGCTTCGGCGAGGTCTTCGAGTCCAAGGTGGACTCCGCGCTGCTGCTCGACGAGCTCACCCGCGACCGCGACCTGGACTTCTTCGTGCTGTTCTCCTCGGTCGCGGGCACGATCGGCAACGCCGGGCAGGCCAACTACGCCGCCGCCAACGCCGTCCTCGACGCCGTCGCCCGCCAGCGCCGCGTCGAAGGCCTGCCCGCCACCTCGATCGCCTGGGGAGCCTGGGCCGGGGCGGGCGCCGCCGCGGACGAGGCGATCGCCGAGCGGCTGAGGCGGCGCGGTGTTCTGCCGATGGAACCGGAACTCGCCCTCGCCGCGCTGTGGCAGGCCGTCGCCGACGACCGCACCGCTCTCACCGTGGCCGACCTGGACTGGGAGAACTTCGCCCCGCACTTCACCGCAGTCCGTCCCAGCCCGCTGCTGTCGGGAATCGAGGCCGCGCGGCGCGCCCTCGCCACCTCCGGCACCTCCGGGTTCGTCGACGAGCTCGCCCACCTGGCGCAGGCCGATCGCGGCCCGGCCGTCCTGGACCTCGTTCGGGCCGAGGCGGCCGCTGTGCTCGGACACCCGAGCTCGGCCGCGATCGGCGTCGACAACGCCTTCCGCGACGTGGGTTTCGACTCGCTGACCAGCCTGGAGATGCGCGACCGGCTGCGGAAGGCGACGGGCGTGCCGCTGCCCTCGGCGCTGCTGTTCGACTACCCGACGCCGCGCGCCGTGGCCGACCACCTGCTGGCGAACCTCACCGTCGAGGACACCGCGGAGGTCGGGTCCGCGCTCAGCGAGTTCGAGCGGTTCTCCACGGCGCTGCGGGCCTCGGACGACGACGTCGACGAGATCAAGCAGCGGCTCGAGGACACCCTCGCCTGGCTGCGCGAGCGCGGCCGGCCCTCGGCCGGCGGGCGTCCCTCCGAGGACGACATCAAGTCGATGCCCGTCGACGAACTGCTCAACACCATCGACAACGGGCTGCTCGACCTCTCCTGACGAGATCCAGCTCGACACGAGACATGAAGGTGGACCGGTGGCGGAAGATCAGCAGGAACGAGTCGTCGAATACCTGAGGCGCACCACCGTCGACCTCCGCCGAGCCCGCGAGCGCGTCGCCGAACTGGAGCTCAGGAACGGCGAACCGATCGCGATCGTCGGCATGGCCTGCCGCTTCCCGGGCGGGGTGCGTTCGCCGGAGGACCTGTGGCGGCTGGTCGACGGCGGCGTCGACGCCATCGGCCCGTTCCCCGACGACCGGGGGTGGGACCGGAGCGCGCTGGCCGAGTCGAGCCTCGCCGCCGAAGGCGGGTTCCTCGAAGGCGCAACGGAATTCGACGCGGACTTCTTCGGCATCTCGCCGCGCGAAGCGGCCGGGATGGACCCGCAGCAGCGGCTCGTCCTCGAAACCGCCTGGGAGGCGCTGGAACGCGCGCACCTCGACCCCGCGCGGCTGCGGGGGAGCAGGACCGGGGCGTTCCTCGGCACCAACGGTCAGGACTACGCCTCGCTCCTCGGCACCGGTCCGGACGTTCCGGAAGGGCACGCGGCCACCGGCCACATCGCCAGCGTGCTCTCCGGTCGCGTGGCCTACACCTTCGGGTTCGAAGGGCCTGCGGTCACCGTCGACACGGCGTGCTCGTCGTCGCTGGTCTCGATGCACCTGGCGGCGCAATCGCTGCGGCAGGGCGAGTGCGCGCTCGCGCTGGCCGGCGGTGTCACGGTCATGTCGACGCCGCACGCGTTCTTCGAGTTCACCCGGCAGCGCGGCCTGGCCGCCGACGGCCGCTGCAAGGCGTTCTCCGACGCCGCCGACGGCACGGGTTGGTCCGAAGGCGTCGGCATGCTGGTGCTGGAACGCCTCTCCGACGCCCAGCGCAACGGGCACCGCGTGCTGGCGGTGCTGCGGGGGAGCGCGGTGAACCAGGACGGCGCGTCCAACGGCCTGACCGCGCCGAACGGCCCGTCGCAGCAGCGCGTGATCCGAGAAGCCCTGCGCTCCGCGAACCTCGACGCGTCCGAAGTGGACGCCGTGGAGGCGCACGGGACCGGCACCGCGCTCGGCGACCCGATCGAGGCCGACGCGCTGATGGCCACCTACGGCGGCGACCGGGCGACTCCGCTTCTGCTGGGGTCGGTGAAGTCGAACCTCGGGCACACGCAGGCCGCGGCCGGTGTCGCCGGGGTGATCAAGATGGTGATGGCGATGCGGCGCGGCGTCCTGCCGAAGACGCTGCACGTCGACACGCCGTCCTCGCACGTGGACTGGTCGGCCGGTGCGGTCCGGCTGCTCACGGCCGGCACGGCCTGGCCGGAGACGGGCCGCCCGCGTCGCGCCGGCGTGTCGTCGTTCGGGGTGAGCGGCACGAACGCGCACGTCGTCCTGGAGCACCCGGCGGCGCTCGACGTGCCCGCGGTGGAGCCGTGGGTGTCGCCGACGGTGGTGCCGTGGGTGGTGTCGGCGAAGTCCGAGGCGGCGCTGGACGAGCAGATCTCCCGACTCCGCGACTGGGACGGCGTCCGCGTCGACATCGGCTACTCCCTGGCCACCACGCGCACCCCGCTGAGCCACCGCGCGGTCCTCCTCGCCGCCCGAGAGTCGATCACCGAGGCAACCCGGGGCGTCGCCACCGACCGCACTCTCGCGGTCCTCTTCGCGGGCCAGGGCTCCCAGCGCCTCGGCATGGGCAGGGACCTCTACGACCGCTTCCCGGCCTTCGCGGAAGCTCTCGACGAGGTCCTTCAGCACCTGGACCCGTCGGTTCGCGAGGTGATGTGGGGTGAGGACCAGGATGCCTTGAACCAGACGGGCAACGCCCAACCGGCCCTGTTCGCCCTGGAGGTGGCTCTGTATCGCCTGATCGAGTCCTTCGGCATCACCCCGGACCACCTCGCAGGCCACTCGATCGGTGAGGTGGCCGCAGCCCACGTGGCGGGCGTGTTGTCCCTGGAGGACGCCTGCACCTTGATCACGGCCCGAGCCCGCCTGATGCAGGCGTTGCCCTCGGGCGGGGTGATGGTGTCGGTTCGGGCGAGTGAGTCCGAGGTGCTGCCGTTCCTGACGGATTACTCCCGTATTCGGGAAGCGGATTACTCCGGTATTCGGGGATCGGATTACTCCGGTATTCCGTCACTTGGGGGCGGGGGTGGTTCGGGTGGTGTGGTTTCGCTGGCGGCTGTGAACGGGCCGAGTTCGGTGGTTTTGGCTGGGGACGAGGACGTTGTTCTTGAGGTTGCCGGGCGTTGGAAGTTCCAGCGGTTGAGCGTTTCTCATGCTTTTCACTCGGCTTTGATGGAGCCGATGTTGGGGGAGTTCCGGGAAGCGATCAGCGGGTTGGTGTTCCGCGAGCCTCGGATTCCGATCGCGGCGTCCGGGGATGTGACTTCACCCGAGTTCTGGGTTCGGCATGTGCGCGAGGCCGTGCGGTTCGCCGACCACGTGACCTCGTTGAGCGAACGGGGTGTGGACGCGTTCCTGGAGATCGGTCCGGACGGGGTGCTCAGCGCGATGGCCTCCGAGTCCGCGCCCGGGGCGGTGATCGTGCCCGCGCTGCGGAAGGGCCGCGGCGAAGAGGATGCGCTGCCGTCGGCGTTGGCCGCGTTGCACGTGGCCGGGGTCGGGGTGGACTGGACGCCGTTCTTCGACGGGGCGCGGGCGCAGCGGGTCGACCTGCCCACCTACGCCTTCCAGCGCCGCCGCTACTGGCCCCGGCTCACCGCCGGGCGCGGGATGCGCGCCGCCGGGCTCGCCCCGGTCGAGCACCCCTTGCTGGGGGCGGCGGTCGAACTCGCCGAGGCGGACGGGTTCCTGATCACCAGCAGGCTCTCGCTCGACACCCACCCGTGGCTCGCCGATCACGCCGTCGGCGGGCGAATCCTGTTCCCCGGCACGGCTTTCCTCGAACTCGCGATGCGGGCCGCCGACGAGGTGGGCTGCGAGGAGGTCGAGGAGCTCACCCTCGCCGCCCCGCTGGTGCTCCCCGAGCGCGGCGCGGTGCAGCTCCAGGTGTCGGTGGGCGCGCCGGACGAGTCGGGCCGACGCCCGATCGCGGTGCTGTCCCGGACCGAACGCGACACCGACCTGCCGTGGACCCAGCACGCCGCCGGATCGCTCACCACCGGCGACCGCAAGCCCGATGACCTGGGAGAATGGCCTCCCGTCGACGCCGTGCCCGAGGACGTCGACAGCGGCTACGAGCGCTTCGCCTCGGCCGGGTTCGCCTACGGTCCCGTCTTCCGCGGGCTGCGCGCGGTGTGGCGTCGCGGCGACGAGGTCTTCGCCGAGGTCGCGCTCCCGGACGGGACCGACAGCACCGGCTTCGGCCTGCACCCAGCGCTGCTGGACGCCTGCCTGCACGCCTCCGGCGTCGCTGACCCCGAGGTCATCGAGCGCGGCGGGCTGCCGTTCTCCTGGCAGGGCGTGGCACTGCACGCCACCGAGGCATCGGCCGTGCGGGTGCGGATCTCCCCGCGCGCCGACGGCGAGTTCGCGCTCACCCTCGCGGACGCGACCGGTCTTCCGGTGGCCTCGATCGACTCGCTGCGCACCCGGCCGATGCCGGTCGAGGCGCGGGGTGCGGACAACGCGCTGTTCACCGTCGAGTGGACCCCGGTCACCGGCGGCGAACCCCCGGCCGCGATCGCCCTCGCGGGCCCGGACCCGCACGGTCTCCGGGACATCGGCGTTCCGGTGGAGCCCGACGCCGACCTAGTGGTCGTCCCGGTCGCGGGCGGCGACGAGGTGATCACCTCCGCCCACGACGTCACCGCGCTCGCGCTCGCCCAGGTCCAGGACTGCCTGGCCCGCGAGGGCACCCGCCTGCTGTTCGTGACTCGCGGTGCGACCTCCGGCGCCGACCCGGCGGCCGCAGCGGTGTGGGGCCTGGTCCGCACCGCCCAGACCGAGCACCCCGGCCGGTTCGCGCTGCTCGACCTCGGTCCGGAACCCGTCGACACCAGCGCTCTCGCCGGTGCCTTGACCTGCGACGAACCGCAGATGCTGCTGCGAGGCGGAGACCTGCTCGCCGCCCGCCTGACCCGGACCGCCCCGCAGGACGAGCCGGCACGCTGGGACGGTCCCGTGCTCATCACCGGTGGCACCGGCGGACTGGGCGCGCTGGTGGCCCGGCACCTCGTCGCCGAGCACGGGGTGCGCGAGCTCCTGCTGGTCAGCCGCAGCGGCACCGCCGACGACCTGGTCAGCGACCTGACCGAGCAGGGCGCCTGGGTCGAGGCGCGGGCCTGCGACGTCGCCGACCGCGCCGCGGTCGAGACCCTGCTGGCCGAGCACGAGGTGCGGGCGGTGGTGCACGCCGCCGGTGTCCTCGACGACGGCGTGATCGAGACGCTGACCCCCGAACGCGTGCACGCCGTGCTGCGCCCCAAGGTCGACGCGGCCTGGAACCTGCACGAGCTGACGCGAGACCTGTCGGCGTTCGTCGTGTTCTCCTCCGCCGCCGGGATCCTCGGCACCCCCGGCCAGGCCAACTACGCGGCGGGCAACGCCTTCCTGGACGCCCTGGTCGAACACCGCCGCGCACAGGGACTTCCGGGCGCGTCGCTCGCGTGGGGGCCGTGGCAGCACGGCATGGCCTCCGACGTCGACGCCCAGCGGCTCGGCCGTTCCGGCATGCCGCCGCTGCCTCCTGAGCAGGGGATTCGCCTGTTCGACGCCGCGCTGACCGCAGGGCGGCCCGTGGTCGTGCCCGCGCTGCTGGACCTGACGCGGTCCGGTGACGTGCCGCCGCTGCTGCGCGGGCTCGTGCACGGCCGGGCACGTCGTGCGCGCGCGAGGTCGGAAGCCACCGAGACGCTGGTTGCGCGGCTGACCGCGCTGCCGGAGTCGGAACGCTCCGGGGCGTTGCTGGGCTTGGTGCGCCGCGAAGTCGCCGCCGTGCTGGGGCATGCCGGCGGCGACGTGGTCGACCCGAGCCGGGCGTTCCAGGAACTCGGCTTCGACTCGCTGACGGCCGTGGAGCTGCGCAACCAGCTGGGTGCGGCGACCGGGCTGCGCCTGCCGACAACCCTGATCTTCGACCACCCTACGGCCCGAGCCCTGGCCGACCACCTGCACGACGAGCTGTTCGGATCGGAAAACGCTGTTTCCCAACCGGTTCCGGCTCCGGCGAGCGCGGACGACGACCCGGTGGTCATCGTCGGGATGGCCTGCCGCTACCCGGGTGGCGTCTCATCTCCGGAGGACCTGTGGCGGTTGGTGTCCGACGGCGTCGACGCGATCTCGGAGTTCCCGGTCAACCGGGGCTGGGACGTGGACGCGCTGTTCGACCCAGACCCCGATCACGCGGGCACCTCCTACACTCGGAACGGCGGATTCCTGCACGACGCGGGCGATTTCGACCCCGCGTTCTTCGGGATGTCGCCGCGCGAAGCGCTGGCCACGGACGCCCAGCAGCGGCTGCTGCTGGAAGTCGCTTGGGAATCCCTGGAACGCAGCGGCATCGACCCGATGTCGTTGCGCGGCAGTCGGACCGGTGTGTTCGCCGGGGTGATGTACAACGACTACAGCACCCTGCTCACCGACGCCGCGTTCGAGGGCTACCAGAACCTCGGCGCCTCGCCGAGCGTCGTCTCCGGCCGCCTGTCCTACGCCTTCGGCTTCGAAGGCCCCGCGATGACCGTGGACACCGCCTGCTCGTCGTCGCTGGTGTCGATGCACCTGGCCGCGCAAGCGCTGCGCCAGCGGGAGTGCTCGCTGGCGCTGGCCGGGGGCGTCACCGTCATGTCGACGCCGCGCACGTTCCTGGAGTTCTCCCGCCAGCGCGGCCTGGCCCCGGACGGCCGCTGCAAGTCCTTCTCCGACGAAGCCGACGGCGTCGGCTGGTCCGAGGGCGTCGGAGTGCTGGTGCTGGAACGCCTTTCGGACGCCCGTCGCCACGGTCACGAGGTGCTGGGGGTGCTGCGCGGCAGCGCGATCAACTCCGACGGCGCCTCCAACGGGCTCACCGCGCCCAACGGTCCCTCGCAGCAGCGCGTCATCCGCCAGGCCCTCGCCGGTGCGGGACTGTCCACAACGGACGTCGACGTCGTCGAGGCGCACGGGACCGGGACGACGCTGGGCGATCCGATCGAGGCCCAGGCGTTGCTGGCGACCTACGGTCGCGACCGCGAGCGGCCGCTGCTGCTGGGGACTGTGAAGTCCAACATCGGCCACAGCCAGGCGGCCTCGGGCGTGGCGGGCGTGATCAAGATGGTGCAGGCCATGCGCCACGGCGTGGTTCCCCCGACGCTGCACGCCGACACCCCGTCCACCCACGTGGACTGGGAGGACGGCGCGGTCGAGCTGGTCACCGAGCCCCGCGAGTGGGTCACGGACGGTCATCCTCGACGCGCCGGGATCTCCTCCTTCGGCGTCAGCGGCACCAACGCACACGTGATCATCGAACAGCCTCCCGCCGACGCCGCGCCCGCTGAGCGACCGATCTCGGAGGCGGTGCCGTGGCCGGTCTCGGCCAAGACCGAGGCGGCTCTGGAAGAGCAGATCGCGCGGGTGCGCTCGATCGGCGAACCCGCAGCCGACGTCGGGTACTCGCTGGTCACGGCCCGATCGACGTTCGACCACCGCGCCGTGCTGCTCGCCTCGGACGCGGGCGACGCCCCAGCGGAGGTCGCCCGCGGCACCGCCGGAGACCGGTCCGTCGCGGTGCTGTTCTCCGGCCAGGGTTCCCAGCGCCTGGGCATGGGCAGGGATCTCTACGTCCGCTTCCCGGTGTTCGCAGAGTCTCTGGACGAGGTCCTGGACCACCTGGACCCGTCGGTTCGCGAAGTGATGTGGGGCGAGGACCAGGAAGCTTTGAACCAGACGGGCATCGCCCAACCGGCTCTGTTCGCCATCGAGGTGGCGTTGTATCGCCTGATCGAGTCCTTCGGCATCACCCCGGACCACTTGGCGGGTCATTCGATCGGTGAGGTGGCCGCAGCGCATGTGGCGGGCGTGTTGTCTTTGGAGGACGCCTGCACCTTGATCTCGGCCCGTGCTCGTCTGATGCAGGCATTGCCGTCGGGTGGGGTGATGGTCGCGGTGCGCGCGAGCGAGTCCGAGGTGTTGCCGTTCCTGACGGATTACTCCGGTATTCCGGAGGCGGAAA
>NZ_JASAOF010000016.1 GCF_029952525.1 Saccharopolyspora ipomoeae | reverse complement strand
CGCGGCCCCGCCCCGTGGGGGGGGGGCACTTATAAATAACACCTCCCCCCCCCCCCCGAGGCCGGGAGGTCAGCCCTCGGACTTCTGGACCGCGTGCCCGCCGAACTGGTTGCGCAGCGCCGCGACCGCCTTCATGGCGGGCGAGTCCTCCTGGCGCGAGGCGAACCGGGCGTAGAGCGCGGCGGTCATGACCGGGGCCGGGACCGCGTTGTTGATCGCTTCCTCGATGGTCCACCGGCCCTCGCCCGAGTCCTGCACGTAGCCGCGCAGCTCGGCCAGCTCCGGGTCCTCGTCGAGGGCGCGGACCAGCAGGTCGAGCAGCCAGGAGCGCACGACGGTGCCCTGGCTCCAGGCCTTGATCGTGGCCGGCACGTCGGTGACCACGTCGGAGGCGGCGAGCAGCTCGAAGCCCTCGGCGTAGGCCTGCATCAGGCCGTACTCGATGCCGTTGTGGACCATCTTCGCGTAGTGACCGGCCCCGACCGGACCGGAGTGCGCGAAGCCCTGGTCGCGCGGCCCCTCCGGGCGCAGCGCGTCGAAGATCGGCATCGCGCGCTCGACGTCCTCGGCATCGCCACCGGCCATCAGGCCGTAGCCGTTCCGCGCACCCCACACGCCGCCGGACACACCGACGTCGACGTACTTGATGCCGTTCTCGGCGAGCAGCGCGGCGTTGGCCTGGTCATCGGTGAACTTCGAGTTGCCGCCCTCGATCACCAGGTCACCGGCGGACAGCAGCCCGGACAGCTCCTCGACGGTCTGCCGGGTCGGGTCGCCGTGCGGAACCATGATCCACACGATCCGCGGACCGGACAGCTTCTCGACCATCTCCGCCACGGACGCCGCGTCGCTGACGTCCGGGTTGCGGTCGTACCCCACGACCTCGTGACCGGCGGCCCGCAGCCGCTCGCGCATGTTGAAACCCATTCGGCCGAGGCCGACAAGCCCGAGTTGCACTGGAACTCCCTATCCGAACTGTGTGTCGACTTGTGGAGGTCGGCGCGTGGCCGGCCGCGCTGCGGGCGAACCCGCTGAATCGATCTGGCCGGAGCCTACGACCGCGGCCCCGGACGGCCGCCCGGGTGGTGCGCCGGATGTGAGCCGCGCACCACCCCGAGGCGGACCGCCGCGATCGGGGCGGACGTCAGCCGGGCAGCCGGACCGGCATCAACAGGTACAGGTAGCCCTCCTGGACCTGGCCGTCGTCACCGATCGGCTTGATCAACGCCGGTCGGTTGGCGGTGGTGAACTGCAGCTGGGCGCGCTCCGACTTCAGTGCGCTGAGCCCGTCCTGCAGGTACGCCGGGTTGAACGCGATGGTCAGCTCCTCGCCGCCGTCGAGCTCGATCGGCAGCTCTTCCTCGGCGCTGCCTTCGTCGTCACCGCCGGCGGACAGCCGCAGCAGGCGGTCGGAGAACTCGAGCCGGACCTGCGTGCCGCGCTCGGCGACCAGCGACACGCGCTTGATCGCCTCGGCCAGCGGCGCGACGTCGATGTTCGCGGTCAGCGCGGTCTCGGAGGGCAGCAGCTGGCGGTACTTGGGGAATTCCGCGTCCAGCAGGCGGCTGGTGTTCCGCCGGCTCGTGCCGGACAGGCCGAGCAGTCCGTCGCCGGAGGCCAGCGAGATCTCGACCTTGCTCGCACCGGCGCCCAGCGTCTTGGCCGAGTCCGCGAGCGTCTTGGCCGGGACCAGGACCTGGGTGGGCTCGATGCTGGTGCCCGGCTCCCAGGTGATCTCGCGCATGGCCAGCCGGAACCGGTCCGTGGCCACCATCGTGAGCTTGTCCGCGTCGATCTCCATCCGGATGCCGGTCAGCATCGGCAGGGTGTCGTCCTTGCCGGCGGCGATGGCGACCTGGCCGACCGCCTCGCTGAACAGGTCGGTGGGCACCGAGCCGACGTGCTCGGGCATCTCCGGCAGCGCCGGGTAGTCCTCGACCGGCATGGTCGGCAGGCTGAACCGCGAGCTGCCGCAGGTGATCGTCACCCGGGAACCGTCGACGGTCAGCTCGACCGGGCGCGCCGGCAGCGCCTTGGTGATGTCGGCCAGCAGGCGCCCGGAGACCAGGGTCTTGCCGCTGGCGTCGATCGAGGCGTCGATGGTGACCTGAGCCGAAACCTCGTAGTCGAAGCCGGAAATGGTCAGCGCTTCCCCGGTACTCGCATCGAGCAGCACCCCGCCCAGCACCGGAACCGGTGGCCGCGACGGCAGGCTGCGCGCGACCCAGGCGACGGCGTCGGCAAGACCGTCACGCTCCACGCGGATCTTCATGGGTGTCCTTTCGGTTTCAGCCGTGGCTCGGCTGCCGAGAACTGTGTCGAGCCGTGCGCGGCTGGAAGGTTCGGTGTGCTCCGCATCGGGGGCGAAGCGACCCGCATCGAGAACGGCCTGAACTTCGCGAGGAGTTCGGGCAGGGGCTTCTCGCTGCGGGAGTTCCACCGTAGAGCGTGCTCACGGATCTCCGCATCCGGGTCGGGGCACTCGGTCCGAGCCGGATCGAGCCGAGAGGCCGCGAGTTGTCCACTTATCCACCGCCCCTAGTTCTCTTTTTCTTTTTTCTTCAAAGAGAAGAAATGTCCGCAGTAGTAGTAAGGCCTGTGAGTTGTGGGGACAACCGTCGTTTGGGCTGGTCGAGTGGCCTGCGCCGGTGTGGATGGCCACTGGAAGTAACCGGGGACTGCGACAGCCGGGTGGTGGACAACTTCTGGCCGCATCGAGTTCCTCCACAACCATCCCCAGTTGTCCACACCCCCATCCACAGTCGGACCCCCGGTTGTACCCATCCCCGGGTGGATCGAGCCTTCTCCACCCGTCGGGTTGTGGGCAGAGTTGTGGGAACTCTGTTGGCAACCGGTCCGAACCATGTGGGCAGCCTGTGCACAGCTTGTGGATGGGGTGGGGAAAAGGGCTGGTCAACCCTGGGGATCGTTTTTCTGTGGACAGCCGGCGGTTCCGGCCGGTTTTCTGCCGCCGGGGTGAGGCGAAGCCCACGGGCCCCGGCAGAAAAGTTCTGGCTGTGAATGTTCCCGGTCCCACGCACCGCGTTCGGATGAACACTGGAAGTGGTGAAGTTGGCGCCCAACCCTTGCGCACGGGCGTCCGGGAGCCCCCGCAGGAGCGCGATTCTTTCTGCTCCACCCCTCCGGCCGGACCTCACCAGCCGATCAGAAACCCCGCGACTCCCCTCCCGGGGACGAAAACCGCAACATTCGCGCGTCGAAAACCGGGGTTTTCGACGCGCGAAAACCCCGTTCTTCGACGCCGGCGCCTCCGGGCGGGTGTCGGGCGCGGGGGTGGGGGCGCGTCGTGGCGGCGGAACTTTACTGCTGGAGCGGGTGGCTCGGAGCAGGCCGCGCTACCAGAAAGTTCGAGCGCGCGCGGGCCAGGGAATCACACCGGGGGACCCGAAAAATGCCGTCAGCGGCCAAATGAGCGGCTGACGGTGTAAAAGTGCAGGTCAGAGAGTCGGCTTGAACGCCTCGGAGCGGGCCTGCAGCGCGGAAGCGGACGCAGGACGACTCGGACGGCGGTTGCCCTCGGCGAGGTTCGGTGGTTCAGCGGGACTGCTGCTTGATGCGGGCGGTGAGCTCCTGGACGTGCTCGTACACGCGCCGGCGCTCGGCCATCTCCTTGCGGATCTTCTTGTCGGCGTACATGACGGTGGTGTGGTCACGGCTGCCGAAGTACTGGCCGATCTTCGGCAGCGACGAGTCCGTCAGCTCCCGGCACAGGTACATCGCGATCTGCCGAGCCTGGGCCAGCGCCTTCGTCTTGCCCGGTCCGCACAGGTCGTCGATGGTCACGCCGAAGTAATCCGCGGTCACCGCCATGATCGTCGGCGCGGTGATCTCCGGGGTCTGCGAGTCCGGGATCAGATCGCGCAGCACGATCTCGGCCAGCTGCAGGTCGACCGGCTGCCGGTTCAGCGACGCGAACGCCGTGACCCGGATCAGCGCGCCTTCCAGCTCGCGGATGTTGCGCTCGATGCGGGAAGCGATGAACTCCAGCACGTCGGCCGGCGCGTTCATCCGGTCCTGGGCCGCCTTCTTGCGGAGGATCGCGATCCGCGTCTCCAGCTCGGGCGGCTGGATGTCGGTGATCAGGCCCCACTCGAAGCGGGTGCGCAGCCGGTCCTCCAGCGTGCGCAGCCCCTTCGGCGGCCGGTCGGACGACACCACGATCTGCTTGTTCGAGTTGTGCAGCGTGTTGAAGGTGTGGAAGAACTCCTCCTGAGTACCTTCCTTGCCCTCCAGGAACTGGATGTCGTCGACCAGCAGCACGTCGACGTCGCGGTAGCGGCGCTGGAACGCCACCTGCCGGTCGTCGCGCAGCGAGTTGATGAAGTCGTTGGTGAACTCCTCGGTCGAGACGTAGCGGACCCGCATCCCCGGGAACAACCGCTGCGTGTAGTGCCCGACCGCGTGCAGCAGGTGCGTCTTGCCGAGACCCGACTCGCCCCAGATGAACAGCGGGTTGTACGCCCGGGCGGGCGCCTCGGCCGCGGCGACCGCGGCTGCGTGCGCGAACCGGTTCGACGAACCGATCACGAAGGTGTCGAAGGTGTACTTGGCGTTGAGCCTGGTCTGCGACGTCGGCGGCGCGTGCTTGGGCGCCGTGAACGGCTGGCCCTGCTGCGGCTCGGCCGACGGGATCGTCTGCGAGGTCTGCACGCCCGGGGTGCTCTGGGCACCCGGGCCGTTCTGGCCGCCGGGACCGCTCTGGGCCCCCTGACCTCGGCCGAAGGTCGGCCACACGCCCTCGTCGGCGGCCTGCTCGGCGGGTTCGGGAGCCTCCTGCTCGGCGGGCTCCTCCTCGGGAACCGCGTCCGCCTCGGCTTGCACCTCGGGTTCCGGCTTGGCCGCGGGCGGCTTGGGGATCTCCCCGTTGGGCCACTTGAACTCGGCCGTCGGGAAGTCGATGTTGGCGGCCGGAGCCGGGTGCGGTTCCGGCGCGGCGTGCTTGCCCTGCCCCTCCGAGCTGCGCGTTTCCGGCGCTCGCTCCGGGGTGTTCCGGGTGTCCGGCGTGCTGGGCACGATCGGGATCGAGCCCGTGTGCCCGATCGAGCCCGTGTGGGCGGTGTGACCGTAGGAGCTGTCGCCGCCGAAGCCGGGCACCGAGATGTAGCCGGCCGGGGACTGCTCGTCCCCTCCGCGCGGGCTCCAGGTCTCGGGCGCGGGCGCGGCGACCGGACGGGTCGGCGCGGGCACCGCGGTGTCGACCTTGACGGCCAGCGAGACGTCGCGGCCGAGGCGGCGGGACAGGGCATCGGTGATCGGGTCGCGCAGCGCGCGCTCG
The DNA here is from genome assembly GCF_029952525.1 of Saccharopolyspora ipomoeae. Taxonomy (GTDB): domain Bacteria; phylum Actinomycetota; class Actinomycetes; order Mycobacteriales; family Pseudonocardiaceae; genus Saccharopolyspora; species Saccharopolyspora ipomoeae. The sequence continues at coordinate 137,322 of NZ_JASAOF010000016.1, read as the reverse complement.
ATGGCTTCCTTCGCGAAGTCGCTCGGAGCGGCCAGCAGCGCGGTCCCGTCGAGCAGGCCGATGGGGCGGGTGACCCGCATCCACGCGCGTTGCTGCGGCGAGAGCGTGCCGGAGGACAGCTCCTGCACCACCTCTTCCCAAACTCGACCGAGATCGGCTTGGTGGTCGGACACCGCCTGCTCCCCTCCCCTCGCTTGATGCTCCCCGGTTGCGACCCGGGTCCCCAGCCCTCACAGTTGCACGGGCAGCGGGTACCACGGGACAGGTGGGCGACTCGATGGACACACGTGTCCACAGAGTTGTCCACAACGTGTGTATGAAGGTACGGCAGGCCGCTCCGGTGTCTCCCCCTGGGGCCGTAGTACCCACTGCGATCGAGGTCAGTCCCCCTGACTGCCGACCGATGCTCCCACCCACCGGCCGCGCCATCGCAGGGAGGCACGCTAACAAGCGGCGGGCGCCGCCACAAGCAGATCCCGGGGGCCTCCCGGTGATCGTGATGTGGCAGGCTGTTGTTCGTCGACGAGCGGTGATCCGATCACCTGCGCTGACCTGGATCTTCACCCGGCGACCTCGCTTCGCCGGGACCGGTGGCCTTCGTTATGGCGCCGAGACCGCTGGAAGCCACCCCGGCTGTGCACCCGCTGTTGGCTCTGACGTACCCTCTTACAGTCCCCCGCTTGTGCAGCGGGCATGTCGGCGCGCCGACATCACGCCCGGCCTTGCGGCTCTCGGTCCGCACCTGCGGACCTGCGGGTTGAAGAACCGGGGACACCAAGACCGAACCGTGGTTCACAAGCGACCATCGGTGCCTGTAGTAACCGGGAGATCCGACCGTGAGCAAGGGCAAGCGCACTTTCCAGCCGAACAACCGCCGCCGTGCCAGGAAGCACGGGTTCCGGCTGCGCATGCGCACTCGCGCCGGCCGGGCCATCGTGGCCGCGCGCCGTCGCCGGGGCCGCGCGCAGCTGTCTGCCTGATCGCGTCCGGCCGTGCTTCCCACGGCAGCCCGGCTGACCAGGAACCAGGACTTCCGCCTGGTGGTCCGTCGTGGTCGTCGGGCCGGACGTCCCCGACTGGTGGTTCACGTCCTGCGCCCGGACCAGCACCGGGCTCGAGTGAGTGAGGCCCGGCCGGAGGCTCAAGCTAATACGGCACCCACCCGGGACTCGACTGCTTCGACCCGGGTGGGTTTTGTCGTAAGCAAGGCCGTGGGCGTGGCGGTGGTCCGCCACCGCGTCGCCCGCCGTCTGCGGCACCTGATGCGAGACCGCCTCCCCGACCTGCCCGCTGGCACACTGGTGGTGGTCCGGGCGCTGCCCCCGGCAGCGGACGCGTCCAGCCGAGAGCTGGGATCGGACATCGACGCGGCGCTGAAGAAGCTCCGCGTTCGATACCTGGAGGGCCCGGACAGCGGTTGATGGCGGGGTTGTAGGAGATGGCACCGGAAAGTCGGCATGACGATACGCATGACGAAAGTCCTGCGGGTCGGAAGGCCGGTGCGCCCGCGTGGCTCCTGCTCGGCCCCGTCCACGCCTACCGCAAGGTCATCTCCCCGCTGCTGCCGCCGATGTGCCGGTTCTACCCCAGCTGCAGCGCCTACGCCGTCGAGGCGCTGACCACGCACGGGCTGTTCCGCGGCGGATGGCTCACCCTCCGCAGGCTCCTGCGCTGCGGACCCTGGCACCCCGGAGGACTGGACCCGGTCCCACCACCCCGTGAGCGGCGAGCCGGCATTCGCCTTCCCGACCAACCCGCCGAGGAGTAGCCCGCGTGCTGGACTTCATCTACTACCCCGTGTCGGCCATCCTCTGGTTCTGGCACAAGGTCTTCGGGTACGTGCTCGAACCGTCGAGCGGGTTCGCCTGGGCGCTCTCGGTGATCTTCCTCGTCTTCACGCTGCGCGCGCTGCTGTTCAAGCCGTTCGTGCACCAGGTGCGGTCGATGAAGAAGATGCAGGAGTTCGCTCCCCTCGTCCGGGAACTGCAGGAGAAGCACGGCGACGACAAGCAGAAGCTCGCCGCGGAGATGCAGAAGCTCCAGACCGAGCAGGGCTTCAACCCGCTGTCCGGCTGCCTGCCGATGCTCGTGCAGATCCCGGTGTTCATCGGCCTCTTCCACGTCCTCAACGGGTTCAAGCCCGGCGCCCCCGGCAACTTCGTCTTCAACGCGGCCGACGTCGCCTCCTTCGTCGAGGCCGACCTGTTCGGCGCGAAGCTTTCCAACACCATCAGCCAGGCGCCCGAGGTGCTCGCCACCTTCGGCACCGACCGCGTGGCCATGATGACCGTGGGCGTCCCGCTGATGATCGCCGCCGCGATCGCCACCCACTTCACCGCCCGGCACTCGCTGCAGCGCCAGAGCGCCGACGCGGCCGCCAACCCGCAGGCGGCGATGACCAACAAGCTGATGCTGTGGATCTTCCCGATGTTCGCTATCGTCGGTGGTCCGTTCCTGCCGCTGGCCATTCTGATTTACTGGCTCGCCAACAACTTCTGGACGCTGGGACAGCAACGAGTGGTGTACCGCCGGATCGATCGCGAGGAGGCTGCGTCCGCTGACGCGCCCGCGGTCGTCGAATCCGCCGCCGTGGAGTCGACCGTCGAGTCGACGACCGGCGACACCACCGCTGAGAAGGCGTCCGCTGACCAACCCGGTGAGATCCCCGGGGTGATCGAAGACCGCGCTCGCGATGCGGACAAGCCGGGCGAGACCCGCTGACCGCATCACGAACCCCTGGAGAGGAGACACCCAGTGTCTGAAACTGTGCAGGAGAGCCCGGCCGTCGCCGAGGCCACCGACTCCCCCGCCACCGACGAGTCCTCCCCCGAGGCGGCTTCGGCCGAGGTGTCCAACACCGAGGCCCTGCTGGTGCAGGAGGGCGACATCGCCGGCGACTACCTCGAACGGCTCCTCGACCTGCTCGACTACGACGGCGACATCGACCTCGACGTCGAGGCCGGCCGCGCGGTGGTGAGCATCGACGGCGGATCCGACCTGGAGAAGCTCGTCGGCGGCCGCGGCCAGGTGCTGGAAGCGCTGCAGGAACTCACCCGCCTCGCCGTCCAGCAGGACACCGGCGTGCGGTCCCGCCTCATGCTCGACGTCGCCGGCTGGCGGGCCGGTCGGCGCGAGGAGCTGTCGGAGATGGGCCGGTCCTCGGCCGAGGAGGTCCTCAAGACCGGGCAGGCCGCCCGGCTCCGGCCCATGACGCCGTTCGAGCGGAAGATCATCCACGATGCCGTGGCGGCGATCGATGGGGTGCACTCGGAGTCCGAAGGAGAAGAACCCAGCCGCAAGGTCGTCATCTTCAAGAGCTAGGGATCTTTCACTCCCCTGTTTGGTGCCCCTGCCGGACTGGTCCGGTGGGGGCACCTTTGTGTCCTGGTCCGGTTTACTGATCAAGAACTCAGTGGTCTCTTTGCTCGGCGGTGCCAGAAGCGGAACCTGACACGCCTTCTGGCTCCGGGATCCGAGGCTTGTGTATGCCAATACACGGCACGTCGGCTGTCCTCCCCAGAAGACGTGTCAGAACCCGCGGCGGTGTCGGCTGCTCAGGTGGGGTAAGGAGAAATCGGCTTCGCCGGTTGCGTGGTACTGAGAAACCACCTTCGGCGGTTGGGTTGGTTGCGGTCCTGGGGTCTTGGCGCGATGGTTTTGCAACTCTGGTCTGGCTGAATGGTTGGTGCGTTCGCTGGACTCGTTCGGCGTGTTTCACGTGAAACTGCGGGTTGGTGCATGACGCTGGATGTGGATCCGGCAGGCTAGACGCGAAGTCTTCGGTTTCACGTGAAACAGCGGGGTGAGTGTCTTGACCGCAGGGGTGCCCGAGGCGGCGCGGGTCGTTTTCGGTGAGCGGGTGGAGCTGGCGGAGAGGTTCGCCGAGTTACTCCAGGAGCACGGAATCCGCCGCGGATTGATCGGTCCCCGCGAGTTGGATCGACTCTGGGAAAGACATCTGCTGAACTCTGCTGTGATTGCGGAGTTGCTCCCCCCTGAAAGCCGGGTTGTCGACGTAGGCTCAGGGGCGGGGTTGCCGGGCATCCCGTTGGCGATCGCTCGCCCGGATCTCACCCTCACCTTGCTGGAGCCGATGGCTCGGCGGGTGACGTGGTTGCAGGAAGTCATCACCGAGCTGGCACTCACCGTTGAGGTGGTGCGTGGTCGTGCCGAGGAGGGTCCGGTGCGCGAACGACTGGCCGATCAGGACGTCGTGACCGCGCGCGCCGTGGCGCCGATGGAACGGCTCGCGAAGTGGTCTCTCCCGCTGCTGCGACAGAACGGCCTCCTCCTCGCCATGAAGGGCGAAAGCGCGGCCGAGGAACTCGAACGGGATGCGGCGGCGATCGCTGCGGCCGGTGGCGGTCGTGGCGAAGTCAAATCATGCGGTGTCGGCGCACTGGAGGTGCCGACGACCGTTGTCGTGGTGGAGCGGGTCGCGGCGGCCCGAACCTCGTCCGGTCGGCGTCGTGACGCACGTCGAGCGAGAAAGGAACGTGGACGGTGAATCCGGAGGAAAACGGAGCGGGTCGGGTTTCACGTGAAACAAGGGGGCGCGCGATGGGCGCCATGCGATTCCCCTCCGGCCCGGAGAGCAACGCCATGAGCTTCGGCCGGGACGACATCGGCTGGACTCCCATCATGGAGGAGGCGCAGCGCGCGACGCGCGTCCTCCACCCCGACGAGCTGGACCTCCCCCGGCCCAAGAACCGGCGGATCATCACGGTGGCCAACCAGAAGGGCGGCGTCGGCAAGACGACGTCCACGGTGAACCTCGCGGCCGGTCTCGCGCTGCACGGGCTCAAGGTACTCGTGATCGACCTCGACCCTCAGGGCAACGCGAGCACGGCGCTGGGCGTCGAGCACCGCGGTGGCGTCCCGTCGGTCTACGAGGTGCTGCTCGGCGAGATCAGCGTGGCGGACGCGGCGGCCAAGAGCACGCAGTCCGACAACCTGTTCTGCGTGCCCGCGACGATCGACCTCGCGGGTTCGGAGATCGAGCTCGTCACGATGGTCGCCCGCGAGGGCCGCCTCAAGGAGGCGCTGAACGCCGAGGCGGTCGAGGCGTTGGACTTCGACTACGTCTTCGTGGACTGCCCGCCGTCGCTCGGCCTGCTCACGGTGAACGCGTTGGTCGCGGCGCACGAGGTGCTGATCCCGATCCAGTGCGAGTACTACGCGCTGGAGGGCCTGGGCCAGCTGCTCCGCAACATCGAGCTGGTGCAGTCGCACCTGAACCCGGCGCTGTGGGTCTCGACGATCCTGCTGACCATGTACGACGGTCGCACCAAGCTCGCGGATCAGGTCACCGCCGAGGTGCGAGGTCACTTCGGTGATCTCACCCTGAGAACCGTGATCCCGCGTAGCGTGAAGATTTCTGAAGCTCCGGGCTTCGGTCAGACGGTTCTGACCTACGATCCGGGATCACGAGGCTCGATGAGCTACCTGGACGCGGCGCGAGAGATCGCGGAGCGGGGTGCCGAAAGGAAGACAGCATGACCGAGCGACGAGGTGGTCTGGGACGCGGTATCGCCGCGCTGATCCCGAGCGCTCCCCCGGCGGGTGCCGATGGCGCCACGCTGGGCGGGGTGACGTCCGGGGTTCGCGGTGGGCCGGCGTACGGAACTCCCGAGCAGAGCTCCCCTGTTTCACGTGAAACCGAGGAGACGGTGCAGGGATCCGTGGCCGGTGCCGTGTACAAAGAGATCCCCATCGCGTCGATCACTCCCAACCCGAAGCAGCCTCGTCAGGTCTTCGACGAGGAAGCGCTCAACGAGTTGGAGCACTCGATCCGCGAGTTCGGGCTCATGCAGCCCATCGTGGTGCGCGAGATCGAGGACGATCAGTACGAGCTGATCATGGGCGAGCGCCGGTGGCGCGCTTCGCAGCTGGCGGGTCTGGAGGAGATCCCCGCGATCGTCCGCGAGACCAAGGACGACGCGCTGCTCCGGGACGCGCTGCTGGAGAACATCCACCGCGTGCAGCTCAACCCGCTGGAGGAAGCGGCCGCCTACCAGCAGCTGCTCGACGAGTTCGGCGTCACCCACGACGAACTCGCCGATCGGATCGGGCGGAGCCGCCCGGTCATCACCAACACGATCCGGCTGCTGCGTCTCCCCCTGGAGGTGCAGCGCCGGGTGGCGGTCGGGGTGCTCTCGGCCGGTCACGCCCGCGCGTTGCTGAGCCTGGAGGACGTCGGGCACCAGGAGGACCTCGCGAAGCGGATCGTCGCGGAGGGGCTGTCGGTCCGCGCGACCGAGGAGCAGGTGACGCTGAAGAAGTCCGAGGGCCCGGCGAAGGAGAAGGCCGCCGCGAAGAAGCCGATCCAGGCCCCCGGCTTCGATCGGCTCGCGGATCGGCTCGCGAACCACTTCGACACCAAGGTGAAGGTGACCCGCGGGACCCGGAAGGGCAAGATCACCATCGAGTACGGGTCGGTCGATGATCTTGAGCGCATCGCGGAGATGATCTTGGGTCAAGAGGCCCGCGGAATCAGCGAGGAATGACACCAGGGCTTTACGTCACGGTGACGATGACGTTCCGTCATCACATGGGCCGATATCGGTGACGATCGGCTACCGACGAAAAAGCGGCGGACTCCACGGAGTCCGCCGCTTTTGTTTCACGTGAAACAGGCGCGAGTCACGCGCCGCGCTTGATCGCCCGCTCGACGAGTCCGGCGTAGGTCTCCCCGAGCGACCGACCGGCCGCCTCGACCGCCATCGGCAGCAGCGAGGTCTCGGTCAGGCCCGGCGACACCTTCGCGTCGAGGAAGTGCGGGACGCCGTCGGTGTCGATGATCGCGTCCGTCCGGGAGATGTCGCGGAGCCCGAGCAGCTTGTGCGCCGCGATCGCGAGCTCCCCCGCGGCCGCCGCCGTGTCGGCGGAGATGTCGGCCGGAGCCCGGTAGTTGGTGAGCCCGGCCGTGTAGCGAGCCGTGTAGTCGTAGACGCCGTCGGCGGCCTCGATCTCGACGGCCGGCAGCGCCTCCGGCCCGTCCGGGCCCTCGACGACGGTGATCGCGACCTCGGTCCCCTCGATGAAGCGCTCGACGAGCACCGCGTCGCCGTAGGACAGCGCGCCGACCATCGCGGACGGCAGGCCCTCGGCGTCCCGCACCACCTGGGCGCCCAGACCCGAGCCGCCCTGGTCCGGCTTGAGCATCAGCGGGAGGCCGAGCTTGCCGACGAGCGCGTCGAGCACGTGCTGGGCCCCCAGCTCGCGGAAGGTCGCGTGCGGGAGAGCCACCCAGTCCGGCGTCGTCAGGCCCGCACGGGCCAACTCAGCCTTGGCAGTGGGCTTGTCCCAGGCGCGACGCGAGGCGTGCGGCCCGGTGCCGACGTAGGGGATGCCGAGCATGTCCAGCACGGCCTGCACGGAGCCGTTCTCCCCCTCCCCTCCGTGCAGCGCGATGACCACGGCGTCCGGGCGCTCCTCGGTGAGACGTGACAGCAGGCGCGCGTCCGCGTCCCACTCCGCCACGGTCATGCCGACCGAGCGCAGCGCGGCGGACAGCCGGCGGCCGGAACGCAGCGACACGTCGCGCTCGTGCGAAAGCCCACCGGCGAGCACGGCAACCCAGCGATCAGACACTCTTCAAGCACCTCGGAAAAGTAGCGGTCCACCGCACCCGGAGAGGCGCAGTGGACCGGTCGTGTGGATGGGGAAAACTCACGCGGTGTCGGGCGACGGCGCCTGCGGGCCCGGCACGCTCCTGGGCGGCACGGTACCGAAGGTGCGGACCAGCTCCATCTCCTCGGACAGCGTGTTGGCGAGCCGGCGCACGCCCTCGCGGATCCGCTCCGGCGTCGGGTAGCAGTAGGACAGCCGCATCTGCCTGCTGCCGAAGCCGTCGCGGTAGAAGCCGGTGCCCGACACGTAGGCGACCCGCTGGGTCACCGCCCGCGGCAGCATCGCCTTGGTGTCCACGCCCTCCGGCACGGTCAACCAGACGAAGAAGCCGCCCTCGGGTTTGGTCCACGTGCACCCGGCAGGCATGTACTGCTCCAGCGCGGCCATCATCGCGTCCCGGCGTTCCCGGTACTGCTCCTGGAAGATCTTGATCTGGCCCTGCCAGTCGTGCGTCGACAGGTACCGGGAGACGATCATCTGGTTCAACGTGGGCGGGCACAGCGTGGCGGACTCGGCGGTCAGCACCAGCTTCTCCCGGATGGCCAGCGGGGCGAGCACCCAGCCCACGCGGAGGCCCGAGGCGAAGGTCTTCGAGAACGACCCCAGGTACACCACGTTGTCCGGGTCCATGCTCCGCAGCGCCGGGTAGGGCTTGCCGTCGAAGCCGAGCAGGCCGTACGGGTTGTCCTCGACCACGAGGATGTCGGCTTGGCGGCAGATCTCCAGGATCTCCGCCCGCCGGTTCACCGCCAGCGTGATGCCGCCCGGGTTGTGGAAGTTCGGGATCGTGTACAGGAACTTGATCCGCTTGCCCTGCTTGCCGACCTCGTCGATCGCCTGGCGCAGCGCCTCCGGCTGCAGCCCGTCGTCGTCCATCGCCACGTGGACGACCTCGGCCTGGTAGGCCCCGAAGGAACCCAGCGCGCCGACGTACGACGGGCCCTCGGCCAGGATCACGTCGCCCGGGTCGCAGAAGATGCGGGTGACCATGTCCAGGCCCATCTGGGAACCGGCGGTCACCACCACGTCGTCCGGGTGCGCGCTGATCCCTTCGAGGGCCATCACCTCGCAGATCTGCTCGCGCAGCTCCGGCACGCCGTGCGCGGAGCCGTACTGCAGCGCGACCTGCCCGTCCTCGGACACCAGGCGGGCGACCTCGGTGGCCAGCGAGTCCAGCGGGAGGGCGGCGAGGTTGGGCATGCCGCCCGCCAACGAGACCACCTCGGGGCGGCTGGCGACGGCGAAGAGAGCTCGGATCTCGGAGGCGGTCATCCCGGCCGTGCGCTCGGCGTAGCGAGCTCGGTAGGCGTCCAGGTTGCGGGCGGCCTTGTCCAGCGACTGGTCAGGCTGGTCCGGTTGGCTTCCTTGATCCGACATATCGCGCTCCCGTTTCGGTTAGGCGCACCAAGATTCGGGCGATTCTATAGGCCCTATCGTCGTGCGGTATCGCCTGTGTAACAGGCCTCTCGTCGGCGCTGGTCGGCCGCCTGGCGGCCGCGGGCTGTGCTGTCGTCGTTTCACGTGGAACATCAGGTTGGTCCCGGTCGCGCTCGTCCGCCCGTGGATCATGTTTCGGTTGCGGTTAGGGATCTCACCCCATCGAGAAGTTCCGGGTGCGTAGCGGTGCTTCCCGTCGGGCAGGTGAGCGGCCTATTCTGGCGGTACTCCCGCCGAGCAGAGCGCGGGTTGGTGCGGCTTGCCAGGAGGTCAGGTGTCGCGACGCGTGGTCGGCGTCACGCTGGACAACCTCGACCACCTGCCCCCGAAGTGCCGCCGGTGCGTCTACTGGGAGCTGGCGCCGCACATCAGGGAGCAGGCGGAGGAGTTCGGCGAGACCGAGCTGGAGAAGGAGGCCTGGGTCTCCAGCGTGCTGCTGGAGTGGGGCTCCTGCGGCCGTCTCATCTACGTCGACGGCGTCCCGGCCGGGTACGCGATCTACGCGCCTCCCGCCGCCGTGCCGCGCGCCGCGTCCTTCCCGACCGCCCCGGTGAGCGCTGATGCCGTGCTGCTCACGGCTCTGAAGGTCACGCCCGAGTTCGAGGACGGCGGCCTGGGCCGCGTCCTGGTGCAGAACGTCGCCAAGGACCTGACCCGGCGCGGCGTGAAGGCGGTCGAGGCGTTCGGCGATCTGACCGGCGAGGCCGAGAGCTGCGTGATCCCGGCCGGTTTCCTGCAGCAGGTGGGCTTCAAGACGGTCCGCCAGCACCCGAAGTGGCCGCGGATGCGGCTGGAGCTGCGGACCGCCATCAGCTGGAAGGAAGACGTCGAAGCGGCCCTGGAGCGCCTCCTGACGTCGGTCACCATCAAGACGGCGGAACCCGCCGTCGGAGGGTGATCGGTTCGCCGACTCCGGGAGCCGAGACCGGTGTATCGCCGATGCACGGCGCTGCGGCTGTCCTCACCGGAGAGCCGCTCAGAACCCGCGGCGGCGGGTGGTTTCCCTGAAGAGCGGTTCGGAAGCTCTCAGGCGCCCTCAGCGCGCGCCAGCTCGTGGCGCAGCAGGTCGTCGAAGGTGAACGTGCCCGTGGGCTGATCGTCCTTGCCGAGCAGGTAGAGCCGCTTGACCGCGACCAGCAGGCCCTCGGCCACCACGTCGCGGAACGACGGGTCGAGCAGGCGGCTGCGGTCGGCCTCGTTGGTCAGGTAGCCGAGCTCCATCCGGACCGCGGGCATGCGGGTCAGCCGGAGGACGTCCCAGGTCTTCGGGTGGGACCGGCAGTCGCGCATGCCGGTGCGGGCCACGATCTCGCGCTGCAGGAACCCGGCCAGCGCCTCCCCCACCGTCGAGGTGGTGCCGTTGCCGGTGCCGAAGTGGAAGCTCGCGACGCCGTCGGCCAGCGGCGACGGGTTGGCGTCCAGGTGCAGCGACAGGAACATGTCGGCACCCGCCTCGTTGGCGAACGCGGCGCGGTCGGCGTCGGGCGGGCAGGCGTTCGGGCCGCGCGTGATCAGCGCTTCCATGCCGGTGGCCACCATCCGGCCCTCCAGCCGGCGGGCCAGGTCCCAGGTCAGGTCGGCCTCGGAGACGTCGCCGACGGTCACACCGCGGTCCGAACCGCCGTGACCCGGGTCGATCACGATGCGCTTGCCGCGCAGCCGCGGACCGGCCCGGCGGACCTTCTCCTGCTCGCGCAGGAACACCGGGCGGCCGCCGCGGACCTTGGGGGCGAGCTGCTTGAGGGCGCGCAGGGTGCCGGGGCCGCAGATGCCGTCCGGGGTGAGCCCGTAGTCGCGCTGGAAGCTGCGCAGCGCCTGCTCCGTCTCGGCGCTGAAGATGCCGTCCGGTCGTCCCGCGTCGTAGCCCAGCTCCAGGAGCCGCTCCTGCAGGGCGAACACGTCGTCGCCGCTGACCGGCTTGGACACCAGGAAGGCGAGCGAGCGGTCGCCGAGGCGCCAGCGGGCGTCGGTGAGAGCGCGGTAGGTGGCCGGGCCGACGACGCCGTCGGTGATCAGGCCGCGCTGCTGCTGGAATCCGCGTACCGCTTGTTCCACCGCTTCGTCGAAGATCGCGGACCCCGGCCGACCGTTGGCCGGCAGCAGTCCCAGCGACGCAAGGGTGTTCTTGATCTCGGCAACGGCCGGACCGACGTCACCGCGGTGGAGCAGCTGCATGCACTCCTCGCTCGATTCAGGCGTCGGCGCGACACCGACGCGGAGGATGATCGGGTTGCCCCGAGTTCTGCGTTTGCGGAGCGGGCCCGCTGCCGGCGGACCCGTCGGGTCATTGTGCCTTGTGCTGCGCACCCCGGCGCTGCGGCCCAGGGGCAGCGGGTCGGACGTGCGACGACGGACCGTACACGACTGATCCCGCACGGCGGTGAAAACACGAACCCGCCGTCACTGTCCTATCGACAAGACGGCGGGTCCGCGTTATTCGGTTGCCTCGAAACGAGGCTGATTTCACAGCGAAATCACAGGTTCGCGATCAGAGGTAGTCCTCGAGGTCCGACAGCAGCGCGGCCTTCGGCTTGGCACCGACGATCTGCTTGACCGGCTCGCCGTTCTTGAAGACCAGCAGGGTCGGGACCGACATCACCTGGTAGTCGCGGGAAACGGTGGGGTTCTGGTCGATGTCGAGCTTGGCGACGGTGATCTTGTCGGCGTGCTCGTCGGCGATCTCCTCCAGCACCGGGGCGACCATCTTGCACGGACCGCACCAGGTGGCCCAGAAGTCGACCAGCACGGGCTTGTCGCTGTCGAGAACGGTGCTCTTGAAGGAATCGGCGTCCACGGTCACGGTGTTGCCGGCCATGCTCATCTCCCTTGTGTTGAAAGTGGGGTGGTCTGGGTGTCGGGACGGCGGGCCTCAGGCCCCGTAGCCGCCGCCGACCAGCTCGGAGGCGATCTCGGCCTGCGGGGTCTCGTTCTCGGCGAGCCAGCGCTCCGCGTCGATCGCGGCGGAGCAACCGGAACCGGCGGCGGTGATGGCCTGCCGGTAGGTGTGGTCCACCAGGTCACCGCAGGCGAACACGCCGGGGATGCCGGTGTGCGTGCTGGGCTGCTGCACCTGCACGTAGCCCTCGTCGTCGAGGGTGACCTGACCGCGCACCAGCTCGCTGCGCGGGTCGTGGCCGATGGCCACGAACATGCCGCTCACGGCCAGCTCGGAGGTCTCGTCGGTGACGGTGTCGCGCAGCTTCAGCGAGGCGACCTTGCCCTCGCCCTGCACCTCGTCGACGGCCTTGTTGGTCAGCCACTTGATCTTCTCGTTGGCCCGCGCGCGCTCCAGCATGATCTTGGAGGCGCGGAACTCCTCGCGGCGGTGGATGATCGTCACCGACTTCGCGAAGCGGGTCAGGAAGGTGGCCTCCTCCATCGCGGAGTCACCGCCGCCGATGACGGCGATGTCCTGGTCGCGGAAGAAGAACCCGTCGCAGGTCGCGCAGGCGGACACACCGCGGCCGAGCAGCGTCTCCTCGCCCGGGACGCCCAGGTAGCGCGCCGCGGCGCCCATCGCGAGGATGACCGCGCGGGCCCGGTACTCGACCCCGTTGGCGACGACGGTCTTGACGTCACCGGCGAGGTCGATGCGCTCGACGTCCTCGGTGCGCAGCTCGGCACCGAAGCGCTCGGCCTGGGAGCGCATCTGCTCCATGAGGTCGGGACCCATGATCCCGTCCTTGAACCCCGGGTAGTTCTCCACCTCGGTGGTGGTCATCAAGGCGCCACCGAACTGGGTTCCCTCGAAGATCACCGGCTCCAGCTCTGCCCGGGCCGCGTACACCGCAGCGGTGTAGCCGGCCGGACCGGAACCAACGATGATCACGTTGCGGACGTCGCTGGTCACCGTGCCCCTTCCCTCGTCGCGTCTGCGCCGCGCAAGGAGCGCGACCGTATTGGCATCAACGCGATCCTATTCGGCGATGTTCCCGATCTCCGGGACCCGGTGCTGCAGCGCACAACGCGCCCGGCTCCTCCCACGATGCGGGAGAAACCGGGCGCGTCGCGGACGCCGCGACCTAGCCGCCGAACGTGCTGTCGGAGATGGTCGAGGGGTTGCCGCTGGCGCAGTCGGGGCCGACCGCTAAGAGGCGGAACTTGCCGAGGCCACCGCCCGGCAGGATCAGCAGCTGCGCGGGCTTGCCGTTGAGGGTGATCTCGCGGGCGCCCATCGGTGTGCCGCCCTGCACGCCGTTGGCCCGCAGGCAGCCGATCAGCTGCTGCGGGTCGGCGAGCGCGGACACGTACTGCTCCGAGGACATGACCTGCGAGAACTGCTGCCCGTCGAGGTGCACCTGGTCGCCGGAGAGGGCCAGCGGTGCGCCCTGGTTCCCGTGCTGGTGCGACGGGGCCGGTGGCTGCGCGGTGTGGCTGTCGCTCCCGGTGCCGGGCAGGACAGCGAAGATCACCGCCGCCGCGGCCGCCGCGACGCCCACGAGCCCGGCGCCGAGCGTCATCCGGCGGCGACGGCGGGCCTTGGCCGCGGCGAAGTCGACGACCTGCGCCGAGCCGCCGGTCGCAGCTGCCGGGCTGGAGTCGCCTGCCGGGCTGGTCACCGGGGTCGACATCGTTGGCACCGGCCGGGTCGGCTCCTGCTCGGCGGTCCAGGCGCGGACCTCGTCCTGCAGCGCCGCGTCGATCCGGGCCGAGACGTCGTCCGGGATGGTCAGCGGGGGCAGGTCGGAGAGGTCGGCGCTGGTGGCGTCCAGCGCGGCCAGGATCTCCCGTGCCTCCGGGTCGGCCTCGACCTGGCGGCGCAGCTCGTCGGCGGTCGGGCCGTCCAGCACTCCCGCGTGCAGATCGGCCAGCAGGTCCAGGGACCAAGGAGGTCCCTGCGGCGCCCCCGCGCGCCCGCTCTCCCCACTCATCGTCCCTCCCGTCGACGCATTGCCATCGCGTCATCTGGGACGTTCGCATCTGCACTTGGGTTCCGCAGGTGCCCCAGAAGTTTCGCGAGCCTGGCTCGACCGCGCGCGCACCGGCTCTTGATGGTGCCGTCGGCGACCCCGAGCATCGCGGCGGTTTCGGCCACCGAATACCCCTCCACATCGACCAGGACGATCGCGGCGCGCTGGTCCTCCGGGAGCTGGGCCAGCGCGTCTTGCACGGCCATTCTGGTGTCCTGATCGGCGATCGCGTCGCGCGGGACCGCCGGTTCGGGTCCGGTCTCCGGCAGCGGGACCGTGGGCCGCGCCTGACGGCGGCGGATCCGGTCCAGGCAGGCGTTCACGACGATCCGGTGCAGCCACGTGGTGACCTGGGACTCGGCGCGGAACGACGCGGCGTTGCGGAAGGCCGAGATCATCGCGTCCTGCAGCGCGTCCGCCGCTTCGTCGGGGTCGCGCATGGTCCGCAGGGCCACGGCCCACAGCCGATCCCGATGTCGTCGGAAGAGCTCGGAGAACGCATGTGGATCCCCGTGTGTGTGCGCCGCGATGAGCTCGGCGTCGGAAGGGGCAGGGACAGACACGGCTCAAGACAATACTGACCGTGAGTCGGCGCCAGGGCGGCGTGCGGAATTGTGACCGAATTCCGCTGGTCGGCAACGAGAAAGCGGATGTGATCGTGACTGCGATCACATCCGCTTCGTCGGGTTCTCCCGGTCAGGCGGCGCTTCCGGAGACCGTGATCTCGTTGATCTTGGAGCTGTACTCGCCGCCGTCCTGCGCGAGCTGGGTGAGCACCACCATGATCTTGCTGCTCGGGGCGACCGCCTCCAGCTTGATCGGCGTGTCACCGGAGTTGAGGGTCGCGCTGCCCAGCAGCTTGGAGTTCATGCTCGGCGAGCCGTCGACCTGGCGGATCTCCACCTTGGAACCGGCGCTCGGCGAGTTGATGACGACCTGCTGCAGCACCGCAGGGCGCTCCAGGGTCAGCACGGCACCGGTGGCGGTGTTGATGCCGCCGGGGCCCAGCTGCTGGAAGTAGCCGAAGGTCGACCAGTAGGTGCTCGGGTCGCCGTCGAAGAGGTTGTTGATCCGCGCGGGCGCGTCCGGATTGCCCTGCGCCGTGAACGACGTGCCCTCCGAGATCCGCACCGGTGCCGCCTGCGGGGACGGTTGCTGGGCGGAGGTCCCCGGGTTGTTGCCGCTGATCACCGTGCCCGTGCCGCTGGACTGGTTCGACTCGGTGAAGATGCCGATCACGCCGACCGCGATCCAGCCGATCACCAGGATCGTCGCCACCGCGAGCACGCCGACGCTGACCGCGAGCTTCTTGTTCCGCGTCTTGTCCGGCTTCGGGTCCTCGCGCCGCCACACCTCGTTGGACTCGGCGGGCGGGGCGCCGTTGGACAGGGTGTTGGTCGGCTCGTAGGTCGCGTACTGCTCCAGCACCCGCAGCACGGCGGCACCGGTGCGGACTCCCCCGGTGGTGCCGGTCGAGTCCGGGTTGCCGAGCGCGCGGACCGCGACGGTGGACAGCTCCATCGGCACGGTCGGGCGCAGCGTGCGCGGCGCGACGAGGTTCCCGTCCGGTCCGGTCGGTGCCGCCGGCAGTCCCTCGGGCGCGTCGCCCAGCGCCCAGCGCCCGGTGAGCAGCAGGTACAGCGCGGCGCCGAGCCCCCGCACGTCGTCGCTGGAGGTGGCGTGCGCCAGCGGACCCGGGAACGCCATCCGCACTTCGCCCTCCGGCGTGACCCGGATGCGCTGCGGGTGATCGGCCCCGAGGACGAGACCGGCGTGGTGCGCCGCCTCGACGGCCGCGGCCAGCGGCTGCATCAGCCGGGCGGCGGTTCCGGGCGGCAGCGGGCCCTCGGCGACCAGGTCCAGCAGATCGGTGCCGTGGGTCCACTCGGCGATGACCAGACCGAGGACTCCGGGCGGGTCGCCTGCGGACGAGGTGACGACGTCGAGCACCCGCGCGACGCCGACGTGGTTGAAGGTGCTGGCGTGCATCGCGCGTTCCAGGGTGCGTCGCGCGTTGGTGGCGGCCTCGGCGTCCGCGCGATCCCCGACCAGGATCGTCAGCGCGACGTCGCGGCCGAGGACTCCGTCCTTGGCACGCCACAGTTCTGCGTTGCAGCGTTCGTCCGAGCCGACTTGGGAGAGCAGCCGATACCGGCCGTGGTCCAAGACCCGGCCCGGTGTGAGCTGCTCCGCCGGAGCATCGGCTCCCGGTTCGTCGTCGCTGTCCGCCGCGATCCGCTCGGTGGGTTTGCTGGTCACCTTCCCTCTCCCGCTCCTTCCGGTCCGCCTACGGGTTGCCCTCACGGAAGGAGACTTCGTAGACGAGGGTACGTGACGTGAAAGTCAGCGACGACGTAGCAAACCGGTGAGGCGCCCGATCGCAGGCTGAAGTTCCGCCACTCGAAGCATGGACATCAACCCGAAGATCACCGCGAACCCGACGGCGCTGCCGATCAGCAGCTGCAGCCACCCGGTCCCCGCCCCGGCCGCACCCGGGATCAGCGCGTCGACGCCGACGGCGACACCCCACGCGGCGAGTCCGCCGATCACCGAGGCGACCAGCGATTTCCCCGCTGTGGCCAGGAATCGGCCGCTGCCGAGCGGTCCGAGCCGGTGCCGCAGCCAGGCCTCGCCGACCAACCACCCGACGATGAACGTGAAGGAGTTGACGAAGGTCAGGCCGTAGACGATCTGATCGGACGGCAGGATCGCCGCGACGAGGATCGCCAGCAGCACCTTCGCCGCGGTCATCACGACCATGATCAGCGTCGGGGTGCGGGCGTCGCTGAGCGCGTTGAACGTCCGCATCTGCATCATCGTCAACGCGTACGGCAGCACGCCGAAGGCCGAAATCGCCAGCGCCACACCGAGCGTCGTGGCCGAGCCGGTCTCGCCGCGCAGCGCGAACAGGGACAGCGCCAGCGGCACGCCCAGCGCCGTCATGACCGCGCTGACCGGCATCAGGGTCACCGTCGACAGCCGGTTGCCCAGCGACAGGTCGTCGATCACCTTGGCGTAGTCCTCGTCCGCAGCTGCCGCCGACATCCGCGGCAGGATCGCGGTCATGATCGAGAAGCCGATGACGCCGTAGGGCAGCTGCAGCAGCATCCAGACGTAGTTGTAGGTCGACCAGCCGCCCTCGTCACCGGTGAAGGCCACGCGGCTCAGCGCGACCAGGCCGACCTGGCTGATCGCGACGTAGGCCAGCATCCACAGCGCCAGTCCGCCGAACTCCGACAGCCGCGAGTCCCAGCCCCAGCGCCAGCGGAAGGTGAAACCGGTCGAGCGCAGCGCCGGGATCTGGATCGCGGCCTGGCTGACGACGCCGAGCGTGACGCCGATGCCGAGCACCAGCACGTGCGCGTCGGTCATCGACACGGGGTTCAGCGACATCTGGCCCGGCAGCAGCATGTACACGCCGATCGTGACGATCACGACCAGGTTGTTGACCACCGGCGCCCAGGCCGGCGGGCTGAAGATCTGCTTGGACTGCAGGATCGCGCCGGCCAGCGCGGACAGGCCGTAGAAGAAGATCTGCGGCAGCAGCAGGTAGGCCAGGACGTTGACCAGCTCGGTGTTCGAGGTGTCCGACTCGGTGACGAAGATCCAGGTCAGCAGCGGCGCGGCGACGACGGCGATGAGCGTGCCGATGCCCAGCACCACCACGGCCAGCGTCATCATCTGCTGCACGAACCGCTGGCCGCCGTCGGCGTCGGCCTTCTGCGAGCGCACCAGCACCGGCACCACGACGCTGGTCAGCACGCCACCGATGAGCAGCTCGAAGATGCTGTTGGGCAGCGTGTTGGAGACGTTGAACGAGTCGTTGACGACGCCGAAGCCGACCGCGAACGCCAGCAGCAGCTTCCAGAGGAAGCCGGTGATCCGGCTGATCAGGGTGGCGATGGCCATCGAACCGCTGGCCTTGAGCAGCGACGGCTTGCCCGGCGACACCGGCCGGATGACCTGGGTCTGCTCGGCGGACTGCTCGAAGGCCTGGTCCGGTCCGGGCTCGGCGGGGATGGCGGAGATCGGCTGCGTCTCGGCGACGTGCCAGCCGTGCCGCTCGTTCGGGCCCGCCTGCCCCTGCCGCGGGTTGCGGTTGATCGGCATCGTCGGGCTGTCGTGCTGCCCGCCGGACCCCCTGGGATCGTGTCGGTTCACTACCTCAATCCTTACCCGCGCCTGCGCCGCCCGGCGTTCCGGGACGTGCGCACCAGGATCTCAGCCCCGGTCGCGGTCGCCTTCGGTGGTGGGCCGCTGCGCGGCGGGGGTGCCGGTGACGGCGTGCGCGAGCGGCTGCGTCTGAGCCGCGTCGGCCGCCTGCTGAGCTGCGGTCTTGCGCTCGCGGCGGGCCCTGGCCTTGTTCAGGATCCGGCGCACCGACAGCAGCACCAGCACGGCCCCGGCGATGCCGGTCAGCCACGGGATCAGCGCGCCGTACTCGGTGGACTCCATCGGCATCCGCTTGGAGGCGCCCAGCGGGGTGCCCGCGCCGGCGGTGACGCTGATGTCGACCATGAACCGGCCGGCGCGCTGCGCGGAGGCCTCCAGCATGAACTGCCGCCGCCCGTTGGCGGGCACGGTGGCCAGGCCGCCGCCGAAGTCGTGCTGCACCTCGACGCCGGGCACGTTCGGGATCTTGAACCGGATGCCGACGGTGAACGGCAGGTCGTTGACCACGGTGACCGGGATCGGGCTGTCCGAGGACAGCCGGTTGGTGGTGCCCGGGTACTCCTCGATGCGGACCTTGCCGAGCATGTCCCTGATCGGCGAGCTCGCGCGGCGCACCCAGTCCTCGGCCGCGCCGGAGTTCCCGCGCCAGGCGCTGGAGACGCCGTGCAGCAGACCGTTGCGCAGCGGGGTCGTGACCCGGCCGGGTTCGACGGTCTGGGCGCGGTCCGACTCCGAGGATCGGGCCAGGTCGCCGACCTTGAAGTTCTGCGCGGCGAGCTGGTCGATCACCTCGCGCGGGATCTCCGAGCCGCCGGCCTGCACCGGGTAGGTCAGGTCGGCCTCGGAGAGCGTCGCGGGGTTCGGCTCGGGCAGCGCGGTGAGCCGGATCAGGCCGTCGGCGTCGAGCTTGGACAGCCCGGTGAGCAGGCCGCGCAGGTCGTCGGCGCGCATGTTCCAGCGGCGCGGCGGCGCCAGCACCGAGGTGGCGTTGGGGATGTAGCCGCCGGTGGCCCGGAACGCGAGCGCGCCGAGCGCGTTCTGCGAGGTCAGCGACCCGCCGCCGGGCGGCGAGGGCTGGGTGACCTCCTGCTGGGTGTCGCGGTTCGGGTCCAGCGCGGAGGCCATCAGCGGGTCGATCGGGATGGCGGTGGTGTTGCTGCCGCGCAGCTTGACCGGGGTCAGCGAGCCGACCGGGATGTTCATCGCGCGCGTGTCGAGCAGCATCGTCGACGGCAGGTCGCCGGCCTTCGGGTCGGCGATCGCGCCCTCGATCGGCCACAGCACGTCGCGGGGGTCGACGCCGAGCCCGTCCGGCGCGCTGAGCAGCTGGGAACCGTCCATCGCGCCGTTGACCAGGTCGGGCAGCCCGGCGCGGCCGAGCGCGACGACGTCGGCGTCGGCGTAGGGCAGCGGGATGACGCAGCGGCCGGTGGTGGCCTGGCGGAGCTTGGTCAGCCACAGGTCGGCGGCGGAGCGGCCGATGCCCTCGACGAGGCTGCCGTTGGGCTGGCGGACCTGGTAGCCGCCCTGCATCGCCTTGGCGGTGATGAGCAGGTCCGGGTCGATGGCGAAGCACAGCGCGTTGCCCAGCGAGGACCCGGCGGGGGCGCTGTCGCTGATGGCTTGCACGAGGTCGTAGAGCCGCCCGCCGGGCGCGAGCGAGGTGGACAGCTGGTCGTCGACGAGCACCGCGCGACCGCCGGGCAGCGCCTCGCGCTCCAGGCGCGGGGTGTCGACGATCGGCACGATCAGGCTCGTCGGGGTGGCCTGCGCGGGCCGCATCGGCGGCTGGCCGGGAACCGCGGTGACCGGCAGCAGGAACTGGGTCTCGGCGACGCTGGTGCGCCCGGCCTGGATCTCGACCAGCAGCGGGTAGACGCCGGGCTGGCTGAGCTGCAGCGAGTTCGCGCCGGTCAGCGGGACGCGGATCTGGACGGGGGTCGACTGGCCGGGTTCGAGCCGGTCGGCGATCGGGGTGGAGGCGGGCTCGCTGATGCCGTTGGAGCCCTCGCGGATGGCGCGCTGCACGGCGGGTTCGCTGGTGGGCGGTGCGCCGCGCTCGACGTGGGCCTGGATCCCGGTGAGCGCGCGGCCGCTGCGGTTGGTCAGCGTGCCGCTGACGACGACCTCTCCCGGAGATCCGCCACCCACCACCGATGGCGTGACCTTGGTCACGTCGAAGTCGGCTGAGTTGCCGCTCTGCGCGGTCGCCTGGGTGACCGGCAGCATCGCGAACAACAGCACCGCGCACAGCGCGGCCAGCAGAAACCTCACGTCTGCTCCGTCCCGCTCCCTCTCGTCGGTCGTGCCCCGAGGCGCTCGCCTCCCGCGAGACCGTCCGCGCCGCCGTCGCGCTCGCCGCGGTCGCGCAGGCTCAGGGCCCGGCGCACCAGCCGGCGTTCGTCGGCGTAGGCCAACACCTCGTCCAGCTCACCGAGCGGCACCCACGCCACCTCGGTGACCTCCACGTCCTCGTCGGACAGCTCTCCGCCCACCGCGTCCAGCAGGAAGTGGTGAACGGTCTTGTGGATTCGCCGATTCCCTGCGACGAACCAGTAATCGATGGTGCCGATCGCGGTCACCACGCGGCCGATGATGCCGGTCTCCTCGGCGACCTCGCGCACCGCGGTCTGCTCCGGCGTCTCACCAGGCTCGATGTGCCCCTTCGGCAACGACCACAACAGCCGCCCCCTGCGATCCAGCCTCCCGATGATCGCAGCCAGCCCGTGATCGCCGTCGATCACCAGTCCGCCGGCCGAGGTCTCGTCGACCGTCCGCAGCCGACGCCGCCGGCGCCGGTTCCGACGCCCCGGCTGGGAACCGCCGGAGCGGCCGGGCGACGGGGGCATGGCCCCGATGGTAGTGCTTGGTCGGATCGCGTGGTCGTCTCGCACGGGCCCCGGCCGGTGGAACCTCGGGCGCGCGTCGTGGGTGGTCTCACCCGGCCGATACCCTGGTGAATCGTGTCCACCAAGCAGCAACCCGGTACCCCTCAGACCTCCTCCGAGCTCGACGCCCAGCGCAACGCGGTCGTCGAGCTGATCAAGGTCGCACCGGTCGCCGAGGAGCTGGGTGAGCGCTTCGCCGCCGCCGGTCACCGGCTCTACCTGGTGGGCGGCAGCGTGCGGGACGCGCTGCTGGGACGCCTGGGCACGGACCTGGACTTCACCACCGACGCCCACCCCGAGCGGGTCCGCGAGCTGCTGACCGGGTGGGCGGAGACGATCTGGGACACCGGCATCCAGTTCGGCACGCTCGGCGCCTTCCGGCACGGCACGACGGTGGAGATCACCACCTTCCGCGCCGACAGCTACGACCGCGTCGGGCGCAACCCCGAGGTGGCCTTCGGCGACTCCATCTCCGGCGACCTGGTGCGCCGCGACTTCACCGTCAACGCGATGGCCATCGAGCTGCCCGCGCGCACCTTCGTCGACCTGCACGGCGGCATGACCGACCTGGTCGAGCGGCGGCTGGACACCCCGGCCGCGCCGGAGGACTCCTTCGCCGACGACCCGCTGCGGATGCTGCGCGCGGCCCGCTTCGTCGCCCAGCTCGGCTTCACCCCCAGCGACCGCGTGGTCGAGGCGATGACCGCCATGTCCGCCGAGATCGCCCGGATCACGCCGGAGCGCGTGCAGGTGGAGCTGTCGAAGCTGCTGTGCGGCGAGTTCCCGCGGCGGGGCGTGGAGCTGCTGGTGGACTCCGGGCTGGCCGAGCACGTGCTGCCCGAGGTGCCCGCGATGAAGCTGGAGATCGACGAGCACCACCAGCACAAGGACGTCTACAGCCACTCGCTGACGGTGCTGGACCAGGCCATCGACCTGGAGCGGGCCGCCGATCCGGACGCCGAGCCGGACCTGGTGCTGCGGCTGGCCGCGCTGCTGCACGACATCGGCAAGCCCGCGACCCGGCGCTTCGAGCCCGGCGGCGGGGTGAGCTTCCACCACCACGAGGTGGTCGGGGCGAAGATGACCCGCAAGCGGCTGCGCGCGCTGCGCTACCCGAAGGACGTCATCAACCAGGTCTCGGACCTGGTGTTCCTGCACCTGCGGTTCCACGGCTACAGCGACGGGCAGTGGACGGACTCGGCGGTGCGCCGCTACGTCAACGACGCGGGCCCGCTGCTGACCCGGCTGCACAAGCTGGTGCGCGCCGACTGCACGACCCGCAACAAGCGCAAGGCCAACGCGCTGCAGCGCGCCTACGACGACCTGGAGGAGCGGATCGACCGGATCGCGGCCGAGGAGGACCTGGCGAAGGTCCGCCCGGACCTCGACGGCAACGAGATCATGCAGCTGCTCGGCGTCGATCCGGGGCCGGTCGTGGGGCGGGCGTGGAAGCACCTCAAGGAGCTCCGGCTGGACCGCGGACCCATGTCGCGCGAGGAAGCGATCGCGGAACTGCACCGCTGGGCCCGCGAGCAGGGCATCGAAAACGCAGGTCAGTGACCTGGAGCAAGTTCGCTATTACTACTGAGTGGTGATTGGTGAGGAGTAATGCTCACTGGTCACCACTCATTCGTATCTTCTCCCGGTTTTCCGCCCATCTTGTTGCGCGAGGACGGGGTCAGCTCCGGTGATCCGGTGAGATCATGCGGAGGTGGGATCAGACGCTGTGGGCCCAGACGCTGTGAGCCCAGATGCTGGGGTGGAGCCGGGGACGCTGCTGGTCGCTGCTCCGCAGCTGATGGACAAGAACTTCCGGCGAACCGTCGTCTACGTCATCCACCACCGCTCGGAGGGCACCCTCGGGGTCGTGCTCAACCGGCCCAGCGAGGTCGCCGTGCACGACGTGCTCCCGAAGTGGGGCGATCACGCGACGCTCCCCCAGTCGCTGTTCGTGGGCGGACCGGTCGAGCAGCGCACCGCGATCTGCCTGGCGACGTTGCGCGCGGGCGAGGACGTCGCGGCGGTCGACGGCGTGGTCGGCGTGCGCGGACCCGTCGGGATGGTCGACCTGGACGGCGACCCGGAGGCGCTGGCGCCCCGGGCGCGCGGGCTGCGGTTCTTCGCCGGCTACTCGGGGTGGGACGCGGGCCAGCTGGCCGGGGAGATCGAGCGCGGCGACTGGCTGGTCGTCCCGGCGCTGCCCGACGACGTCATCGCCGACCCCGACGACGAGCTCTGGTCGAGAGTCCTTCGCAGGCAGGGCCCACCGCTCGCGTTCCTCGCCACGCACCCGGGCGACGTCAAGCTCAACTGAGACTGGTTCCAGTGGTTGCGTTGCTTGGCGGTGCGGGTGGCGGAACCTGAGCGCCTTCGTGGACTCCGTGCGCCGCTCCTGATGTATGCCAATACGCGGCGTCACGGCGTACTCGCCACGAAGGCGCTCAGAACCCGCGGCGGTGCCAGTGCCTTGGGTGGTGGAAGAGAATGCGGCTCCGCCGCATGGTTGACGCGCCTCTAGTTCTCCACAGCCTGTGGAGAACTGCCTGTGGAGAACTTGGGGAGAAGTGCGTTCGCGCTGGTCAGGCGCTGCAGCAGCCGCCCGCGCAGCCTCCACAGCCACCGGCCGGAGCGGGTGCCGGGACCGTCTCCGCGGCCCGGTTGCCCACAACCCCGCCGACGGTCATCAGGGCGAAGGCGCCGACGAGGCCGAGCACCGCGACCATCCCGACGCTGAAGCCGCTCGCCAGCGCGGGCAGCGACGCCCCGGCCAGCACGGCGATCCCGCCGCCGGCCAGCAGCGCCGGACCGGCGGCCCGGTTGGCGAGCTCGAAGGCCTCCTCGCTGCGCATCGCGGCGGGTGTCCGCACGCCGACGTAGGTGTTGAGGGGCAGCGAACCCCGAAGGCCCCGGAACCCGAGCAGCAGCAGGGCCGCTCCGCCGAGGATCAGAACCGCGCAAAGGATCACCTGAACAGCGAGCACCCCCGCAGCCTAAACCTCCGCCCGGCGGAGATCGGCCGGACACCGGCTCCGGGTGCGCTGTCCCACACGCCGAGCGGAAACCGTTTTGCCTGGTCCGCTACTCTGGACCCATGAACGCGCAGCTGCTTCTTGCGAGGCCGCGTTGAGCCGATGAGACGGTTCAGCGCGGCGACCCCTCATGCCCGAGCAGGGCTGGGGGGTTTTCCGTTTTCCGGGGGCGGCACACTAGGGCGCACGAACGCGCGCGTTCCGGCGGAGCAGGGAAGGACGCAAACGACATGACTGGCCAGCCCAACGAGGCCACTTCGACCGAAGAGGTGCCGGCGCACCGCTACACGGCGGGCACCGCGACCGAGATCGAGCAGCGCTGGCAGCGGGAGTGGACCGAGCGCGGCACGTTCCACGCGCCGAACCCCGCGGGCTCGCTGGCCGATGGCGAGGTGCCCGCGGACAAGCTGTTCGTCCAGGACATGTTCCCGTACCCGTCCGGTTCCGGTCTGCACGTCGGTCACCCGCTGGGCTACATCGGCAGCGACGTCTACGCCCGCTACCACCGGATGCAGGGCCGCAACGTGCTGCACACGATGGGCTTCGACTCGTTCGGCCTGCCCGCCGAGCAGTACGCGGTGCAGACGGGCACGCACCCGCGCACCACGACCGAGGCCAACATCGAGCGCTTCCTGGGCCAGATCCGCCGGCTGGGCCTGGGGCACGACGAGCGCCGCCGCATCGCCACCACCGACATCGAGTTCTACCGGTGGACGCAGTGGATCTTCCTGCAGATCTTCAACGCCTGGTACGACCCGGACGCCGACGGCGGCCGGGGCCGCGCGCGGCGGATCAGCGAGCTGGAGGCCGAGTTCGCCTCCGGTGACCGCGCCACCCCGGACGGCCGCCCGTGGGCGGAGCTGTCCGAGGCCGAGCGCCGCGAGATCGTCGACCCGTACCGGCTGGCCTACTTGTCCGAGGCGCCGGTCAACTGGGCGCCGGGCCTGGGCACCGTGGTGGCCAACGAGGAGGTGACCGCGGACGGGCTGACCGAGCGCGGCAACTTCCCGGTGTTCCGCCGCAACCTGAAGCAGTGGATGATGCGGATCACCGCCTACGCGGACCGCCTGGTCGACGACCTGGACCGGTTGGACTGGCCGGACAAGGTCAAGACGATGCAGCGGAACTGGATCGGCCGCTCGCAGGGCGCCAACGTGGTGTTCCCGGTCGGCGACTCCGGCCGTTCCGTCGAGGTCTTCACGACCCGTCCGGACACCCTGTTCGGCGCGACCTACATGGTCCTGGCGCCGGAGCACCCGCTGGTCGACGAGCTGGTCACCGCCTCCTGGCCGGACGACGCGGACGAGCGCTGGACCGGTGGCGCGGCCACCCCGGCGGACGCCGTGGCCGCCTACCGGCGGGCCGCCTCGATGAAGTCCGACCTGGACCGGCAGGAGAACAAGGAGAAGACCGGCGTCTTCACCGGCGCGCACGCGACCAACCCGGTCAACGGCGCCCGCATCCCGATCTTCATCGCCGACTACGTGCTGATGGGCTACGGCACCGGCGCGATCATGGCCGTCCCCGGCCAGGACCAGCGCGACTGGGACTTCGCCACCGTGCTGGGGCTGCCGATCATCCGGACGGTGCAGCCGGCCGACGGGTTCGACGGCGACGCCTACACCGGTGACGGACCGGCCATCAACTCCGCGTCCGAGTCCACCGGCCTGAGCCTGAACGGCCTGGACATCGCCGACGCCAAGAAGACCGTCATCGCCTGGCTGGAGGAGCACGGCCACGGCCGCGGCACGGTCCAGTACAAGCTGCGCGACTGGCTGTTCGCCCGCCAGCGCTACTGGGGCGAGCCGTTCCCGATCGTCTACGGCGACGACGGCGTGCCGCGCGGCGTGCCGGAGGACCGGCTGCCGGTCGAGCTGCCGGAGGTCGAGGACTACTCGCCGCGCACCTTCGACCCGGAGGACGCCGACTCCCGCCCGGAGCCGCCGCTGGCGAAGGCCGAGGCGTGGCGCAACGTCGAGCTGGACCTGGGCGACGGGCTCAAGCACTACGAGCGCGACACCAACGTCATGCCGCAGTGGGCGGGTTCCTGCTGGTACCAGCTGCGCTACATCGACCCGGACAACTCCGAGCGGTTCGTCGACCCGGCCAACGAGCAGTACTGGATGGGCAAGAACCCGCAGGTGCACGGCGGCAACGACCCGGGCGGCGTGGACCTGTACGTCGGCGGCGTGGAGCACGCGGTGCTGCACCTGCTGTACTCGCGGTTCTGGCACAAGATCCTGTTCGACCTGGGTTTCGTGTCCTCGGAGGAGCCGTACCGGCGGCTGTACAACCAGGGCTACATCCAGGCGTACGCCTTCACCGACGCGCGCGGCGTCTACGTCCCGGCCGAAGAGGTCGACGAGAAGGACGGGAAGTTCTTCTACCAGGGCGAAGAGGTCTCCCGCGAGTACGGGAAGATGGGCAAGAGCCTGAAGAACTCGGTGTCGCCGGACGAGATGGCCGACGCCTACGGCGTGGACACGCTGCGGCTGTACGAGATGTCGATGGGCCCGCTGGAGGCCTCGCGCCCATGGGTGACCAAGGACGTCGTCGGCTCGCACCGGTTCCTGCAGCGGTTGTGGCGCAACGTCGTCGACGAGAGCACCGGTGAGCTGCGGGTGACCGACGACGAGCCGGACACCGAGATGCTGCGCGCCCTGCACAAGACGATCGCGGGCGTCCGGGAGGACTTCGCGGAGCTGCGGTTCAACACCGCGGTGGCGAAGCTGATCGAGTTCAACAACCGGATCACCAAGGTCTACTCGGCGGCCGCGGGCACGCCGCGCTCGGTGGTGGAACCGCTGGTGCTGATGGTGGCTCCGCTGACGCCGCACCTGGCGGAGGAGCTGTGGACCCGCCTGGGCCACGCCGAGAGCCTGGCCCACGGCCCGTTCCCGGTCGCCGACGAGCAGTACCTGGTGGAGGACTCGATCGAGTACCCGATCCAGGTCAACGGCAAGGTCCGCTCCCGCATCCAGGTCCCGGCGTCCGCCGACCAGGACGCGGTCAAGTCCGCGGCCCTGGCCGACGACAAGATCGCCGCGGCCCTGGACGGCAAGGATCCCCGCAAGGTCATCGTCGTCCCCAACCGCCTGGTCAACATCGTCGCCTGACCCACCCGGCACCCCGCACGTCCAGAACCCCGGCTCTCGTCGCACGAGAACCGGGGTTCTCGGCGTTCCGGACGTCCTCGGGTCGAACGACGCGGCTGGGAACTGCGGTGTTCGGCCTCGGGCGTGTGCCGGGTCCGGTGCGGGGTGTCCGGTATTACGGTGCGTGGTGAGGTTCGTCGCATGGCGGGGTTACCCGTCGGTAACTACGGTGGGCGGCGTCGGACGGAGAACCTGGAGGCCGCGAGATGACCCAGCCTGCTGACACGAGGCCCGCTGAAACGAGGTCCGCTGACGTGGGTTCCGCCGCGGCGGGGCCCGCTTTCGACGCCGCTGAGCTGCGCGCCCTGCTGGACGGGCGGTGGGCGTCGGTGCGCGAGAAGGTCCGCGCGTCGCTGCGCGAGAACGACCTCGCCAACGCCGACGACCTCGACACCGAGAGCCACCGGGCGCGGACGCTGGAGCAGCTGCGGCTGCTGGCCAAGTCCGGCGTCCCCGAGCTCGGGTTCCCCGTCGCCCAGGGCGGCGGCGGTGACCAGGGCGGATCGGTCGTCTCGCTGGAGCTGCTGGCCGGGAACCTGTCGCTGATGGTCAAGTCCGGCGTGCAGTGGGGTCTGTTCGGCGGCGCCGTCGTCGCGCTCGGCACCGAGCGCCACCACGAGCGCTACCTGCGCGACATCATGAGCGTCGAGCTGCCGGGCTGCTTCGCGATGACCGAGACCGGTCACGGTTCCGACGTGCAGCGGCTGCGCACCACCGCCACCTACGACGAGACGACCCAGGAGTTCGCCGTCCACACCCCGCACGAGGCGGCGCGCAAGGAGTACATCGGCAACGCCGCCCGCGACGGCCGGATGGCGGTGGTGTTCGCCCAGCTCATCACCGGCGGCAATGGCAACACCGGGGCCAAGAGCCACGGCGTGCACGCGCTGCTGGTCCCGATCCGGGACGAGGCCGGGAACCCCTGCGAGGGCGTGCGGATCGAGGACTGCGGGCGCAAGGCCGGGCTCAACGGCGTCGACAACGGCCGCCTCTACTTCGACCGGGTGCGGGTGCCGCGGGAGAACCTGCTCAACCGCTACGGCGACGTCGCCGAGGACGGCACCTACAGCAGCCCGATCGACAGCGAGGGCAAGCGGTTCTTCACGATGCTCGGCACGCTGATCCGCGGCCGGATCTCGGTGGCGGGCACCGCGGGCTCCGCGGCCAAGCTGGCCCTGGAGATCGCGCTGCGGTACGCCGACGCGCGCCGCCAGTTCGACCGGCCGGGCGGCGACGAGGAGGTCGTGGTCCTCGACTACCTGGCGCACCAGCGGAAACTCCTCCCCGCGCTGGCGAAGTCGTTCGCCCTGCACTTCGCCCAGGAGGAGCTGGTGCAGGCCCTCGACGAGGTGCAGCGCGGCGGTGACGAGCGGGCCCAGCGCGAGCTGGAGTCCCGCGCCGCCGGGCTCAAGGCGGTCACCACCTGGCACGCCACGCACACCATCCAGACCTGCCGCGAGGCCTGCGGCGGAGCGGGCTACCTCACCGAGAACCAGCTGGCGGGGCTGAAGGCCGACACCGACGTGTTCACCACGTTCGAGGGCGACAACACGGTCCTGCTGCAGCTGGTCGCCAAGGGCCTGCTGACCAACTACAAGGACCAGTTCGACGGGATCGGCACGCTGGGCCTGGCGAAGTTCGTCGCCGACCAGTTCGTCGGCGCGGTCATCGAGCGCTCCGCCGCGCACTCGATCGTGCAGCGGATCATCGACGCCTCGAACAAGGACGACATCCTCGACCGCGGCTGGCAGCTCAAGGCGTTCCAGGACCGCGAGGAGCACGTGCTCGACGGTCTCGGCCGCCGGCTGCGGAAGGCCAACAAGGACAACGCCTTCGACGTGTTCAACAACGCCCAGGACCACGTGCTGCGCGCCGCGCGGGTGCACATCGACCGGCTGGTGCTGGACGCGTTCGTCGCCGCCGTCGACCGGTGCCGGGACCCGCGCAACGCCGAACTCCTCGACAAGCTCTGCGACCTCTACGCGCTGTCGATCGTCGAGGAGGACAAGGCCTGGTTCCTGGAGCACGAGCGCATCAGCCCGCGCCGCGCCAAGGCCATCACCCAGGCGATCAACACGCTCTGCGGCGAACTCCGCCCGCACGCGGTCGACCTCGTCGAGGCCTTCGGCATGCCCCGCCAGTGGCTCACGGCCCCCATCGCGACCGGGGCCGAATCCGCACGCCAGGGCGCGCAGATCGCCCACGACAGGGCGAACCCGCTCCCCTGACGCGATTTTTCCCCGGTGGTGTTCGAAGCGGAGGGAACCGAATCGGATCCGCTGCGTCTCAACCGTGTCCGCGTTGAGCACCACTGAGGGAGAAACGATGAGAGCGCTGGTCCGGAAGAGCGTCGTGGCCGCGGTGAGCGGTGCCTTGCTGCTGGGGGTTCCGGTGACGGGGTCGGCCGCCGAGAGCGCGGCGATCACCTGCGATTCCGACTCCAGCGGCGAGGACGCCTCCTTCTACGGCGGGCCTTCGGCGGGCTACACCTACGACGAGAAGTTCAGCGCGGGCCCGGACATCCCGGGCATCCCCGAGCACACGCCGCAGGGCCTGGCCGCCTGGAACGACTGGGACGGCGCGGGCCACGGCCTGCTGCTGGTCACCGCGTACGGGAAGGACGGTTCGAACGCCAAGATCTACGGCGTCGACCCGGCCACCGGCAAGACCGTCGGCGACGTCGAGATCGCCGAGACCCACGCCAGCGGCATCGCGATCGCCCGCGGCTGGGCGTTCGTGACCGGCCGCAACAACTCCGAGGGCCACTACACGATCCGCAAGTACGAGCTCTCCCGGATCGCCGACGCGCTGAAGGCCGAGGGCAGCCCGTACCTCAAGCAGACCGGCGAGGCCCGCGAGGTCTACGGCGCGTCGTTCCTGGCCGGCGACGGGAACACCGTCTACGCGGGCAAGTACAGCCGCGAGGGCCGCGAGAAGATGTACGCCTACAGCGTCGCCGAGAACGGAGACCTCACCACCGGCAAGTCCTACGAGGTCCCGAAGGGCACCCAGGGCCTGATGGTCACCGGCGACAAGTTCGTCTACAGCACCTCGCTGTCCCGCGACGTGCGCAGCAACCTCTACGTCACCACCAAGGGCGCCACCGACATCGACATCCCGGCGACGCACTGCTTCCGCTCGCCGAGCATGTCCGAGGGCATCGACGACCTCGGCGGAACCGCCTACGTGCTGCACGAATCCGGCTCCGGGCAGTACCCGGACGCGCTCAACGTCGTGAAGAAGCTGCACCAGGCGAAGGTCGGCTCGCTGTAGGTCAGCCCCCGCGCAGCCAGCGGACGAACGCTCCCCAGCGCCCCGCGGGTTGGTAGGGGCCCGGTTCCCGTCGCACGACCGGTGTCGGCGAGCCGAGCCACGGCCGGATCTGCTGGGGCGGTGGCGGGAACGTCACCGGAAGCGAGGTCAGGGACCGGTGGAACGGGCCGGGTTTCCACTCCAGCCCGTCGGCGGGCACCGCAGGTTCCAGGTCCGGCAACCGGTCCAGGACGCGTTCGACGGCCGCGGTGCCCGTCATCCGCGCGATGCGCTGCGCGGGTGTCGGGCACGCGTGCCTGCCCGCGCCGAACGCGACGTGCGCCCGATTCCCCGCTCTCCCGGGGGAATCCACCGCGGGATCGGTGTTCGCGCCCGCGAAGCTGATCAGCAGCGGCTGGTCCGCGGGCACCGGGTTGCCGCCGACCTGCACCTCCCGGGGCGGGAAGACGGCGCCGTGGTTGGCGATCGGCGGATCGGTCCACAGCACCTCGTCGAGCGCGTCGCCCACCGGCAGGCTCCCACCGGAGAGATCACCGGCGAACCGCTCGTCGACCAGCAGCAGCCGCAGCGTGTTCGCGATCAGGTTCTGCAGCGGTTCGCTGCCCACCCCGCACAGCAGCGCCACCTGGTGCACCGCCTCCTCGTCGGAGAGCCCGGCCTGGTGCGCGAGCAGCCAGGACACCACGTCGGGGCCGGGTTTGCCCCGCTTCGCGGCGACGAGCTCGGCGACCGCCTCACCGATCCCCCGCCCGCTGTCCACCCCGTCGAAAAGCGCCAGCGCGCCGGAGACGATCTTCTCCGAGATCACCGGCGGTGCCCCGCAGATGCGGGTCACCATCAGCAGCGGCAGCACCCGTGCGTACTGCTCGACGAGGTCGGCCCTGCCGTCGGCGGCGAACCGGTCGATGAGCGCGTCGGCCGTCTCCTCCAGGTTGGTGCGCAGTTCCCGGGTGTCGACGCGGGCGAGCGCGTCGGTCACGGCGCCGCGCAACCGGGTGTGCGTGGCACCGTCGGTGAACAGGCAGTTCGGCCGGTAGGTCATCAGCGGCAGCACCGGGCAGCTCTGCGGCACGGTGCGCTGCCAGGACCTCGGGTCCTTCGGGAAGTTCGCCGGATCGCGCAGCACCTGCAGGGCTTCGGCGTAGCCGAGCACCAGCGTCGCGGGCACGTCCGGCGCGATCTCCACCGGTGCGGTCGGCCCCGCCTCCCGCAGCCGCCGGTAGGCGGTCTGCGGGTCGGCGGCGAATTCCGGTGCGTGCAGCCGGGTTCGGTCGTCGGTCACGAGTGCTCCCTACAGGCCGGCGCGGAGCCCGTCGAGGACGCCCTGCAGCAGTTCCAGCCGCGGTGCTTCGAGGTCGCGCTGGGCGCTGCGCGTCACGATGTGGCCGCCGTCCAGCAGGTCTCCGAGCAGCACCTTCGTCACGCTGAGCGGTAGCGCGAGGTGCGCGGACAGCTCGGCGACCGACATCGGCCGCTCCCGGCACAGCCCCAGCACGCGCCGCATCTCGGGTCCGGCGGTGCCGGGCGAGGCCTGGCGGACCGCGAAGATCTGGGTGTCCATCTCGAAGGTGTTGCGCGACGGTCGGGCTCGGCCGCCGGTGACGACGTGCGGTCGGACCAACGCGCTCTCGCGGCGCTTCACGCGAACTCACCGACGCGCTGACCGGCGCTGAGTTCCTTCCCGAGCCGCTGGACGAGCTCCATCAACCGGTGGGTCATGCTCTCCACGTCCACGCCGTGACCTGCGGAGGCGGCGACGTAGGCGCGCGGGCCCGCGGCGACGAGGAAGACGAAGCCGTGGTCGTACTCGGTGATGGTCTGCTGCCACGACTTCTCGGTCGAGCCGCAGAACGCGGCGTTGGCGCGGGCCAGCGACTGCAGGCCGGACATGGCCGCGGCGTGCCGCTCGGCTTCGTCGGAGGTGATGTCCGCGGAGTGGGCCATGAGCAGCCCGTCGGAGGACAGCAGGATCGCGTGCCTGGCCTCCGGGATCCGCAGCGCCTCGTCGAGCATCCACCCCAGGTCGTGTTGTCGGTTCATGATGCGGTCGTTCCCTCTTCGTCGGCCGGTTTGTCCTCGGACCCGCGACCGGTGAGGCTGCCGCGTTGCCACGCCCCCATCACCGATGGCTTGCCCCTTCCCCAGTTCCCCTGCTCGGCCCAATTCCCCTGGTCAGGTCGGTTCCCCTGGTCACGGGACCGGGTCGGCACGGTCGTGCTGCTGCGGCGCTGCCGCTTGGGCAGTCCGCTGCTGGTCTCCTGCTGCCCGACCGGTTCGTTCGCGGCCGGTTCGTTCATCGCCGTTGCGGGAGCGGGTGTTTCGGTCTTGGTGAGCAGCTCGTTGGGCAGGAACAGCACCGCGCGCATGCCCCCGTAGGGCGAGGCGGCTTCCACGAAGACCTTGAACCCGTACCGCGCGGCGAGCACCCCGGCGAGCGCGAACCCGATCTGCGGCGGGTCGCCGAGCTTGTTGATGTCGACGACTTCCCGGCCGGTGAGCAGCGCTTTCGCGCGTTCCCGGGATTCGGGGCTCATGCCGACACCGGCGTCGTCGACGACGATGGACAGCCCGTTGTGCGCGGGCTGGAAGTGCACCTGGACCTGGGTGGCGGGCTGCGAGTAGCGGGCCGCGTTGTCGAGCAGCTCGGCGAGCGCGAGCACGACGGGTTCGACGGCGCGGCTGGACACGGCGAGCTCGCTCTCGGCGTGCGCCTCGATCCGCAGGTAGTCGCGGATGCGGGAGGTCGCCCCGCGCACCACGTCGAGCACCGGCGCGGCGGAGCGCTGCCGGCCGGGCCACGTTCCGCACAGCACGGCGGTGGCCTGAGCGCGCCGCACGAGCTGCGAGTTGGCGTGGTCGATCTTCATCAGCCCGGCGAGCACGCCCGGGTCGTCGTGCTCGTGCTGCATCTCGGTGATGGCCAGCTGCTGCTCGTTGGCGAGGCTCTGCACGCCGCGCATGGTGGAGATCAGCGTGGCCTTGGCGGCGCGGTCGGCGCGCTGCCGGGTCTCGTCGGCGAAGCCCGCGAACTGGCCGATGACGGTCTGCAGCTCGTGCTGGAAGGCGGTGTCGGCGAGGTTGGGGCGCAGCGGCCCGGGCACGTCGATGGGCAGGCCGCGCTCGGCGTCCATCAGCGCCGGGAGTCGCCGCGTGACCAAGTGGTGCGCTTCCTCATCGCGCAGCCGGATCTGGAACTTGAGGCGCTGCAGGGAAACCAGGAAGGCGAGCAGAATCACTACGATTGCCGCGAGGGCAACCCACAATGCCACGTCCACTGGGGAGTGCTCCGTCGTTAGCGTGCGTGAATGAATTCGAAAGCACCGGGAACGACGAAGTTACCACGCTGTTGGGGCGACGATCGAAAGCGATTTACCGCGCAATCAAACACTGATCGTGACGAGATGGGCGGTATGACCAGCGAAGATGTGGCCTAGGTAGCGTGCCATTGCGACACTCGCGTGATCTGGGAGGCGTTCCCGATCGCCATTCGGATGCGCTCTGTGACAACGCCGCCCAGGTGCCCTCCCGCTCCGCCGAACGACGGAAATCCGCGAACCGGCGCAACCGAATTCCTCGCCGCGAACACAACCCCATCGCCCCTGTTTTCCCGATCTGATGAACCTCCGCGGAACAGCCTGCCGAACGGCTACAATCCCCCGAATTTCGATCACCCGAAAACGATCATGCGGTGGTTCCGCGCTGCGCCGCGCCTCTCCAGCGGACGGTTTTTCCTCGAACTGTCCGGGCGAAACGGACATTGATCACGGGTGATTCGAGGAAAAACCGTCCCCCTCCGCAACCCGGGAACGACGGGACGATGCCGCGCGGCCGGAGAGCCGCCGGAGCCGCTGCGGGGTTTCGGGGGCGCGTCGCTAGTCTCTCCACATCGGACTGATGAAAATGGAGGTATGACAGCATGTTTCGCGAAATCACGCTTCAGGTGTTCTCAACCGGGTGGCTCGTGGGGGTGGGTGCACTCCTGGTGACGGCCGTTGTCCTGCTGACCTTCCCGCTGCGCGGTGGGAACGGCCAGCACGCGGGGTCAGGGCCGGGCGCGCTGACCGTGTGGGCGCTGCAGAAGTCGATCCGCGAGCGGAGCGAACTCTCCGAATTCGCAAGGTATTTCATCGCCGTGCTGGAGGCGGACCGGCGTCCGGGGACGGCGCGGATGCGGGCGCGGACGGAGCCACCGCCCTACATCGGGGCGCATCGCCTGCGCGAGAGGTTCCACGCGGACGTCTGTCACCCGCGCGTGCAGGTCGAGCTCGGGCCCGCGCTGATCCGACCACACTGAGTGAGGCTCAGATCAGGCCGCTCTCCTCGGCCAGCTCCTGCAGCGCCGCGTCGAAGAGCTGATCGGCGTGGATCACCTCGAACGGGAAGCGGCCGAAGACCTCCAGCGCGATGTGCCCGTACAGGCGCACCCACCAGCGCATAAGGAAGTACACCGCCTCTGCGTCCAGGGCTTCCGGGGGCATGTCGATGCCCTCGTGGGAGAAGGCGTCGGCCAACGACTTCTGCTGCACCGACAGGTCCGGCAGGTCCACCGACGCCTTCACCTTCTCCTGCGCGTTCGGGTTCTCCGAGATCATCGGGGCGACGATGCTCAGGAACACGCCCGCGAACCGGTCCGGCTGCCGGGAGCGGTCCTTCGGGGTCGCGAAGACCAGCGCGAACTCCTTCGGGTGCGCCAGCGCCCAGGAGCGGAACCGGCGGCAGACCGCGAACGTGCGGTCCAGGAAGTGCTCGGTGACCGGGTCGAACGCCGCCGAGAGCTCCTCGGAGAGGTCGGCGCAGACGTCGTCGCAGAGCTGCCGCAGCAGGTCCTCGCGGGAGGCGTAGTAGCGGTAGAGGGCGGGCGCGGTGATGCCCAGCTCGCGCGCGATCGCGCGCAGCGTCACCGCGTCGCTGCCGTGCTCGACGAGCAGCGTCCGGGCGTGGTGCCGGATGTCCTGCTCGGTGGCCGCCCGCGCCCGCTCGCGCGGGGACAGCTCCGTCTCGCGCGGGGACAGCTCCGTCATGTCCTCCACCCCTCGGTCCCGGTCCGGCCCCTCGGCCGGACGGTCAGACCGTAACGGGCGTCACCGCTGCGCTGGAAGGGGTCCTGTGTGGACGACATGAGCTGCGTCTCCCGGCGGATGAATTCGGCGCCGGGATCGTTGAAGCTTGCAGAGGAGCTTGGCGAACTGGAGGTCGGATGTCCGCGGAACACGTCACCGTCTACAGCAGGCCGGGGTGCCCGTTCTGCATGTCGCTGCGCGCGGGCCTGCAGGGGTCCGGTCTGGCGTTCGAGGAGGTCGACATCTGGCAGGACCCGGAGGCGGCGGGCGTCGTGCGCTCCATCGCCGACGGCAACGAGACCGTGCCCACCGTGGTGATCGGGGACTGGCAGGCGGTCAACCCGTCGACCCGGCAGGTCCTGGCCGCGGTGGCCGAGCACGCTCCGCACCTGCTGCCCGCCTGAGCGGGTCGTCCTGACCCGGGAAGCGGGCCCGGGGAGCTGAGACCGTGGGCCGACCGCACGGGGGGCGTTGCGGCCGGCCCACAGCAGGTTGCGATCGTCGATGGCGCGATTACCGACGAGCGACAACCCGTTCAGTTTGACGGCAACGCCCGGGGAAAAGATCCACCTTGACAGCGGAATTCGCTCGAACGGTGGATCACAAGCGGAATAATCCGCTGTGTCCGAAAGCACATCAAATTCTGCATTCAGGGTGTTTTCCCTGGTGAGGGCGTTACTCGCGTTTTCTTCCCGGTCTTTTCCGGCCTTTCCGCTGTTCGCGTTCGCCGGGTTCCCCGGTCGAGGCGACCGGGGACTGGGATTCGTCGTGGTGGCTCGTGTCGACCGGCTCGCCAGGGGCGGTTTCGGCCCGGTCCTCCTCGGCACGGGAACGGGGGGCCTGGGTGCGGAAGCGGTGGCTCGCGGGGTCGTCGTCGGACGGTGAGGGTTGGGCCGCGAAGAAGGTCACGAGGGCGGCCAGTCGCTCGGTGAAGCGGTGCGCGTCCAGTTTCGGCTCGGTGAGCGTCGCGGTGAATGTCATGCCCACAGCCTGCGATTTCAGGGGTGCGAGCCGGATCCGTACGGCTACTCAGTTGTTACCTATGAGTAACGCCACCCGCTGCTGCATCCGGGTGACGTAGGAACCCGCGGCGGACCCGCGGGCGCCCGCTGGCTCACACGATCAAGCCAAATGGGAAAACCGTCCCTACGCTGGTCTTCAGCGGGGTGTTGAGGTGCGTGTCGTATCCGCGCCGCGCGCTTCTGCTGAGCAACTCGGAAAGGTATGGTCTAGACCATGTCGCGTTTGACTGGTGTCGGAGTCAGCTCCGGCCGTGCCGCCGGGCCGATCGTCCGGGTCGCCGACCCGCTGCCCGAGCCCGCCGCCACGCCCGCCCCGGCCGATCTCGTCGCCGAGGCCGCCCGGATCAGCCCCGCCGCCGACGCGGTGGCCCAAGGGCTGTTCCAGCGCGCTGCGAAGGTCGGCGGCGACGCCAAGGCCGTGCTGGAGACCACCGCCGCGATGGCCATGGACCCGGCCCTGACCTCGCAGGCCGAGCAGCTCGTGTCGACCCGGTCGCTGCCCGCCGCCCGCGCCGTCTTCGAGGCCGCCAACGGCTTCGCCGACGCGCTTCGCGCCGCCGGCGGCTACATGGCCGAGCGCGCCCGCGACGTGCACGACGTGCGGGACCGGATCATCGCCGTGATCGAGGGCGTCACCCCGCCCGGCGTCCCCGAGATCACCGCGCCGAGCGTGCTGGTCGCCCGCGACCTCGCGCCCGCCGACACCGCCGACCTCGACCCCGAGCTGGTGCTCGCGCTGGTCACCGAGGAGGGCGGGCCCACCAGCCACACCGCGATCCTGGCGCGCGCGCTCGGGATTCCGGCGGTCGTCGCGGTGCGCGGCGTGCTCGGTGTCCCCGCCTCCGGTGTCCCGGCCTCCGGCGCCACCGTCGACGGCGACGAGGGGACGGTCGAGCTCTCGGACGTCGAGGTCGCGGCCCGCGCCGCCGAGCGACCCGAGCACGCAGACTGGGACGGCGTCGGGCAGACCTCCGACGGCGCGCCGGTCAAGGTGCTGGCCAACGTCGGCTCGGCCACCGACTCGACCGCGGCCGTCGAGGCCGGTGCGCAGGGAGTCGGGCTGTTCCGCACCGAGTTCTGCTACCTGGGCGCCGACGTCGAACCCGACGTGGCCACCCAGCGCGCCGCCTACGCCGAGGTGCTGGCGCCGTTCGCGGGCAAGCCCGTGGTCGTGCGCACCCTCGACGCCGGGGCGGACAAGCCGCTGGCGTTCCTGGACATGGGTGTCGAGCCGAACCCGGCGCTGGGCGTGCGCGGCCTGCGGGTCGCCTTCGACCGGCCGGACCTGGTCGACACCCAGCTGGAGGCGATCGCCGGAGCGGCTCAGGACTCCGGAGCCGAGGTGTCCGTGATGGCGCCGATGGTCGCCACCGCGGACGAGGCCGCGTGGTTCGCCGAGCGCGCTCGCGCCCGCGGAATCGATCGAGTCGGCGTGATGATCGAGGTCCCGGCCGCCGCGCTGTCGGCGGCGGAGATCCTGCAGGCCGTCGACTTCGTCAGCATCGGCACCAACGACCTGGCCCAGTACGTCTTCGCCGCCGACCGGATGGCCGGCGCACTGGCCGGGCTCAACGACCCCTGGCAGCCCGCGCTGCTGCGGCTCATCGCGATGATCGGGCAGGCGGGTCGACATGTCGACAAATCGGTAGGTGTCTGCGGCGAAGCCGCCTCCGACCCGCACCTGGCGGGCGTTCTCGCGGGTCTCGGCGTCACCAGCCTCTCGATGAACGCCTCGGCCGTCCGAGCGGTAGGCGCAGCCCTCGCCCAACACCCCCTCGGCACGTTCCGCAAGGCCGCCGAAGCAGCCCTCGAAGCCCCCAGCGCAGCAGCAGCCCGGCAAACCACCAAGACCACCCTCGCCTGACCTCGGCGCCGCACGCGGCAACGCGGCGCCGGGTCAGGAGTCCTCGGGGTCGGGGTCTCCGTCTTGGTCGAGGCCGTGCTCGATCGCGTAGCGAGCGAGTTCCACGCGGTTGTGCAGCTGGAGCTTGCGGAGCGTCGACTGGACGTGGTTCTCGACCGTGCGGTGGGAGATGACCAGCTTCGTCGCGATCTGGCGGGCCGTCATGCCCTTGGCCACCAGGCGCAGGACCTCCGTCTCGCGCTCGGTGAGCTGCGGGGCCTGGTGCTCCGAGTCGGGGGTGATGGCCATGCGGCGGTACTCGCCGAGGACCAGGCCGGCCAGGCCCGCGGTGAACACCGCGTCGCCGGCGGCCGTGCGGCGGACCGCGTCCACCAGCTCCTCCGCCGAGGCGGACTTGACCAGGTAGCCCGAGGCGCCGGCCTTGACGGCCTCCAGGACGTCGGCGTGCTCGCCGCTCGCCGAGAGCACCAGCACCCGCGTCCCGGGGATCTCCTGGGTGATCTGCAGCGTCGCCTGCACGCCCGAGGTGTCGCCCAGGTTGAGGTCCATCAGCACCACGTCCGGCGTCACGGCCTGCGCGATGCGCAGCGCCGACGCGGCGTCGCCCGCGGTCGCGCGGACCTCGAAACCGCGCTCGCCCAAATCGCGCGCGACCCCATCCCGCCACATCGGGTGGTCGTCGACGACCATCACGGTGACCGGCGGTTCGCTCATCGCTCTCCTCCTCTGCGGCGTGCATTCCTGGGGGCGCGGGGGGTCTCGGGAGCGCGCGGGACGCGCACCTCCCACTCGGTTCCCTCGCCCGGCGCGGTGTCGAGGGTGATCATCCCACCCAGGGCGGTGACCCGACCCCGGATGGATTTCGCAATTCCCATCCGCCCTTCGGCGGCGGCCTCGTCCAACCGTCCGTCGGGGATGCCCGGCCCGTCGTCGCGGACGCTGAGCACGATCTCGTCCGGCAGCTCCTCCAGCAGCACCCACGCCTGGGCCTTCTCGCCCGCGTGCTTGTCGACGTTGGCCAGCGCCTCCCGGACCACCGCCGCGAGGTCCGCGCTGAGCTGCTCCGTCAGCCGAACCGGGTTTCCCGGCACCGACACGTGCACCCGCGCGGTGCGCAGCACCTGGAGCCGGGCCGCCAGATCCGTCTCACCGTCCTCAGTGGACTCCGGCTTGGTGGCGATCAGCGAGCGCAGCTTGATCTCCTGCTCCCCCGCCAGTTCCGCGAGTTCCGCCGCCTCGCCGCCGAGTTCGGCGCCGCGCCTGCGCACCCGGGCCAGCACCTGCAGCACGCTGTCGTGGATGGACCGGGCGAGCCGTTCCCGCTCCGCCGTGGCGGCTTCGGCGCGCAGCGCCCGCGCGAGCCGCTCGGTCGACCGGCGCGCGGTGTCCGAGTTCAGACCGATCACCAGCCCGACCCCGACCAGCAGCAGCGTGTCCATCGCCATGTCCGAGCCGATCCGGCCGCGGATCAGCAGGTTCGCCCCCGCGGCGAGAATCCCCGCGACGACACCGCCCTTCATCCCCCACTGCACCGCCGCCGCGGTGACGCCGGTGGAGTGCCAGACCGTCACCACCGACGGGTCCGAGGTGTTCATGTGCGCCTCGGTCAGGATGAACTCGTTGAGCAGGAACAGCGCGTTGACCACCACCACGTCGGTGGCCACCAGGAGGTTCGTGCGCCCGGCCCGGGTCCGGTAGCGCCAGATCGTGAACACCGTCCACACCGCCATGCAGCTGATGCAGATGGCCGCCAGCCAAGGCCGCGCGTAGGAGCTGTAGTTCATGCCGAACCAGAACGCGGCGTAGAGGAACGTCACGACGCGAAAGACGTTGTGCCCCCGCCACAGCGGGGTGCGCCCGTCGGCCACCTGAGGTGGCGTCGGCGCTGCTTGCGAACCGGTCAACTCGAACTCCTCCCGACCGACCATCCTGCCCCACGCGCGGCCCGCGGCGGAATCGCGCGGGAGGGAAAGCGACGCGCGTCGCGTTGCTCCGTTCCGCCGAGCCGTCACGCCCGGTCGGGGGTCTTCGGCGCGAAACGCCGTTCACCGTTTTCACGTTGTGCTTCGGTCCGCCGAATCGCTGTGCGAGGCTCCGGACGGGAGGTGAGAGATGGGGCATTGGTCGCTGTGGCGGATGCGCCCTGCTGCGATCGGCTACGTCCTGCTCGTCCAAGCGCTCGCGCTGGCCCTCGTCGTGCTGGTGTTCGTCACCGGGCGGCGGCCCGATCCCGACGACCTCGCCCACTTCGCGGCGCTGGCCGTGACGGCGGGCGCGACCATCGTGGTCACCTCAGTGTCGATCAACCTCCGGCGGCAGATCCGGCGCAACCCCTGGACGCTGCACATCGTCTACCTCGCGGCCGGAATCCTGCTGCTGCCACCGAATCTCCTGGCCCTGCTGCTGCTCGGGCCCGCGCTGCACGGGGTTCTGCACGACCGGCCCGAACCGCACCGCTGGTTGTTCACCACCGCGGCCACCACCGTCGCCACGTTCGCAGCGCGGCTGGTGATGGGCTGGGACGAGCCGGTGTGGACCTCGCCGGGGTTCTTCGTCACCGGCGTCGTGCTGCTGGTCGTGCGGTCCTCGGTGGTCGCGGGCGGGATCCG
This sequence comes from Saccharopolyspora ipomoeae, assembly GCF_029952525.1. Classification (GTDB taxonomy): domain Bacteria; phylum Actinomycetota; class Actinomycetes; order Mycobacteriales; family Pseudonocardiaceae; genus Saccharopolyspora; species Saccharopolyspora ipomoeae. The sequence continues at coordinate 96,270 of NZ_JASAOF010000016.1, read as the reverse complement.
GTTGCGCAGGCCGGAAGCCACCCGCACCGCGGTGCTGGGCGAGCCGATCGACGTGCTGCTGGGCATCGTCGCGGCGAGCCTCGGCGGTCTGCTGGCGGTGGCGATGCAGTGGGCGCCGTTCGCCGCGCTGCTGGCCGGTCCGTCGATGGTGCTGCTGGACCTGGCCAGCCAGCTGCCGCAGTGGCGGCGGTCGGCGCAGAGCGATGGCAAGACCGGGCTCGCCAACGCCACCCACTGGGACCGGCTCGCGCGGTTGGAGCTGATGCGAGCCCGGCAGCGGCAGCAGCCGGTCGCCGTGCTGCTGCTGGACCTCGACCACTTCAAGCGGGTCAACGACGAGGTCGGCCACGTGGCGGGCGACACCGTGCTGGGCAGGTTCGCCGGGATGCTCAGGAACAACGTCCGCCGGGAGGACCTGGCCGGGCGCTTCGGCGGTGAGGAGTTCGTGGTGCTGCTGCCGGGCACCGAGTGCGAGACCGCCTACCGGGTGGCCGACCGGATCCGCGCGGCCACCACCGCCCTGTCGGTGCCCGTCCGCGACATCCGGGGCGAGCAGCGCGAGCTCACCGGCCTGACGGTGAGCATCGGCGTCGCGGCCACCGGCCGGTTCGACTACGAGCTCACCGACCTCCTGCTCGCCGCCGACGCCGCCATGCTCGCGGCGAAGGCAGCGGGCCGGAACGCCGTGACGGTGGCCTAGGAACCGTTGAGGACTTGCGTTGCTCAGCGGTGCGGGTGGCGGAAACCCCCGATGGGGACAGCGCCGCGCCTTCGTGGACTCCGCGCGCCGCTCCTCGAGCATTTCGAACACGCGGCGTCCCGGCGTGCTCGCCACGAAGGCGCCGGTGCCAGTTGCCGGGGTGGTGGAAGAGAACGCGGCTCCGCCGCATGCCGCGGAATCGCCTAGTCCTTCTTCTTCTCGTCGTCCTCGGTCTCGTCGGCCGGTTCGTCCTCGGGTTCCTCGTCGGACGGTTCGAGCGGGAGGCCGGTGGTGTCCGGGATCTCCTCCTCGACGGCGACGAGCGCGCGGATGGCGGCGTTGAGCACCGCGACCATCGGGATCGCCAGCAGCGCGCCGACGATGCCGTTGATCACGACGCCGATGCTGATCGCCAGCACCACGCCCAGCGCGTGGATCTGCACCGCGCGCCCGAGGATCAGCGGCTGCAGGACGTTGCCCTCCAGCTGCTGCACGGCCAGCACGATGCCGACCACGATCAGCGCCACGATCCAGCCCTCGGTCACCAGCGCCACCAGGACCGCGACCGCGCCCGAGGCGACCGCACCGACGATCGGCACGAAACCGCCGAGGAACACCAGCGCGGCCAGCGGGATCGCCAGCGGAACGCCCAGGATCACCAGGCCCAGACCGATGCCGAGCGCGTCGGCCACCGCGACCAGGGCGGTGGCCCGCACGAACCCGACCAGCGAGGTGAACCCGGCGATACCGGCGCGGTCGACCTTGTCGCGCACGTGGCGCGGGGCCAGCCGGATCACGAACAGCCACACCCGACGGCCGTCGTACAGGAAGTAGATGAGGGTGAACAGCGCCAGCACCAGCCCGGTCAGCAGGTTGCCGAAGGTGCTCGCCGTGGACAGGGCGCCGCTGGTGAGCATCGCCTGGTTGGACTGCAGCCAGTCCCGCGCCTGCTGGATGTAGTTGGCGATCTGGTCGTCGTTGAGGTGCAGCGGCGACACGGCCAGCCACTGCCGCATCGCTTCGAGGCTGGCCACGACCTGGCGCTGCAGGTCGGGGAAGCCGTTGATGAAGGCGTTGACGACGCCGGTCAGCACTCCGCCGACCACGGCGAGGCCGCCGACCAGCACCATCACCGTCGCCAGCGACCGGGGCACCTTGTGCCGGGCCAGCCACGACACCAGGGGCGCCAGCAGCGCCGACAGCAGCAGCGCGATGGCCACCGGGATCACGACCACGTAGATCCGGGTGATGATCACGCCCATCACGTAGAGAGCGGCGGCGATCACCAGCATCCGCCAGCTCACCGCCGCGGACACCCGCAGCACCCGTGGGATCGACGTGGAGGCGTCGTCCGGCCCGCTGATCTTCGGCTCGCTCACCCCGCCACCGTATCGCCGATCTTGATTCCGCAACCCCCCAACGCCGCCACCCGTCGTGCCCTGGGCGACCGGATCACAGCGGTTCTCCGGAACCCGAACACGGCCGCAATCCGGGTCGCACGCGGAATGCGGCCGCGATCGGGGACCCGGAACACCGGCGCAATCCGGACACCCCGCCCGTCGGGGACGTCCGGTTCGGGGGGGTTCGGCAAGTCGGGGTGTGTAACACGATGTAGCGAACTGGCTTCCGTGCGCTTACGGAAGTCGACCTTGGTTTGACAGAGTTCCGGACGCGAGGGAGGACGAAGCTCCGTGGGGGAGTCACAGCAGGCCGAGGAGGTTCTGGCACCGCGATGTCCGTCCGCGACCGCACGACGCTCACCGCCGCACGGCGGTGGCTCGGTCGTGCCCTGGTCCTGGCCGGAACGGCGGCTGCCGGGACCTCCGCGGCCCTGCTGATCGGCCAGCCCGCGGAGGCTGCGTCGGACGAGCCCGCGCAGTCGCTCACCGACGCCCCCGCCCTGGCGGACTCCCCGGCGCTGTCCGGGGCGGCCGCGCTCACCGATCAGGTCGCGCGAGTTCCGGCCGCGGCGGTGGAGCGGGTGTCCGATCCGGCTTCGTTCCCGCTCGACCGCGTCGACCCGCTCTCCCTGGTGCCCGCCGAACCAGTCGGGCACCTGCTCACCGGCGATCTCGACGAGGAGACCGCCGCCGAGCCGCCGGAGGTCGCGGAATCCCCGCAGGCCGCTGGGCCCGCGGATCCGGCGGAACCCACCCCGAACACCGCCGCCGCGCCGGACCGGCAGGCGGACGTCCCGCGGCCCGCCGCGGACGCCCCCGTTCCGGAGCCCGCGTCCGCGGTGCAGGCGGACGACCCGGTCCGGACGGGCGGACACCCCGTTCCCGACACCCCCGACCCGGAGCTCCCGGAGGGAGGCTCCGCGCTGCCCGCGCCCGCCGGGTGCGCCAAGACGGCGGACGGGCAGCAGCACGGCACCGGTCTGCTCGGCAGGCACCCGGCGGTCCCGAGGGCCGACGCCGCCCGGCCGGACGCCTGCGCCGGCGATCGGCACGAGCTGCCGCGCGGCGTCCCGGCCCCGCAGCCCGGCGCGACTCCCGACTGACCCGCTGACCGGCCGCGACTCGCAGCGTGGCGATGCCGCGCGCCGGTCACTTCGCGATCTGAGTCCACCGCCGCCCGACCATGATCAAGTTCTGATTGCGGTGCGGCGCTCGAAGTTGATTTTCCCCCCGAACGCGGGGAGCCTGGTGAAGGAGAAGATCCATGCAGACTTGGGCGAAGCGCGGCGTTCAGACCGCGCTGGTCACTGGTGGCATGCTGGCCGTCGGAACGGGGGTCGCTTCCGCCGGGGACGCCTGTCAGCAGCGTCCGATGCCGTTGGGAGAGTCGGTGTTCCCGCCCGCGCTCGACGACACTGCGCCGCTGGGCCGTTGCCTGGCCGGAGACCTGTTCGCAGAGGGTGCGCAGCGTCGTGACCACCTCGATGAGTCCGCCAACGAGCTGACCCGCGAGATCCCCGCGCTGCGCTTCCAGGAGTCGCCGCTGCAGCTGGCGGGGTGGGCCGCGGACCCGGCCGAGGCCAAGCCGCTTGACCTGCGCCGCGCGGCGCAGGGGCCCGCGCCTGTCACCCCGGCCGAGGGCTTCCACCGCTCGCTGAGCTGGTCCGCCTCGATCGGCGACGTCGTCCGCGATCCCGCGGGCGACAGCGGGCCGCAGACCGCCGAGCTGGTCATCCCGCACGACGACCTCGTCTACTTCGACGGCTTCGGCCAGGCCGACGGGATCATGGACCTCTACGAGGGCGCCTTGGCCTCCCGCGAGCAGCCCGAGCCCGCCGGTCTGCTGGAAGGCGGCCTGCTGGCCACCGACGCCGTCGACCTGACCGCGTCCGACGTGGGCGGGCTGCGCAGCGACCTGCACACGGTGCCGCCGCTGGTGCTGTCCGCGGCGCTGGCCGAACCGCCCGCTCCCCCGGCCTCGCCCGCGGAATTCGTGCCGCTGCACGTGCCGGGCGAGCGGCAGGCCCCGGTCACCGAGGTGCCGCTGCTGGACGGCCTGTCGCTGCTGGAGCTGTCCAAGGTCCCGGGCACCGTCGAGCGCAGCGGCCCGGGCCTGTCCGCGCCGCTGCCGGGCCTCGGCGAGCTCAACGCGCTGCAGAACGGTTCGGCCTCGGCGCCGACGCCGAACCGGATCACCGCTGCCCTGGAGGACGCCGTCCTGCCGCAGCGGACGATGGTCGCCTCCCGCTCCGAGCTGCCGCTGCTGTCCGGTGCCCCGGACGTCACGCTGCCGATGCCGGCGGTCAGCCCCGAGATGATGCACCGCTTCGACAACGCCGAGACCGTGGTCATGAACCGCATCTGATGGCGAGAGCGAAGAAGGCCCCCTCCGGTGGAGGGGGCCTTCTTCACGTCTCAGGGCGTCACAGCAGGCGGTTTCTCCACCCGTGGGATGTCCACCGGTTCCCGGTCCCGCTCCCGCCACCACAGGACGACGTTGTAGATCAGGAAGGCGAGCCCGAAGTAGACGTACGAGTTGCCGACGAACTGCTCGAAGACGTTCCAGGTCAGCTCCAGGCCCTTGCCCTGGGGCATCTTCCAGTGCGGGCCCATCATGAAGAAGCAGCCGATCATCGTCGTGATCAGCAGCATCGCCCAGTCGCGGCGCACGACGGCCGCGCCGCCGAGCAGCACCAGGCCGGGGATCGCCCAGACCCAGTGGTGCGACCAGGAGATCGGCGAGAGCAGCAGCCCGAGCACGCCGTTGATCACCACGGCGGTCGGCAGGTCGCGCTGCCGGATCGCGTTGAGCATCCCCAGCACGGCCAGGCCCAGCACCAGCACCACGAGCACGCCCAGCAGCAGGCCGAGGTGCGGCACGCTCAGCTTCGCCAGCAGCGACTTCATCGACTGGTTGCCCGCGTAGGTCGAGGCGTCGCCGGTGAACTTCGGCCCGAAGTTGACGTTGCTGGTCGCGAACATCTCGTGCAGCCAGAAGCGACGGGCGTTGTCGAAGGTGACCAGCAGCCCGAGCAGCGCGGTGCCCGCGAATCCCAGCAGCGACACGGCGATCATCCGGAAGTCCTTGCGCAGCAGCGGCAGCAGCAGGAACACCAGCGGCGTGAGCTTGATGCCGGCGGCGATGCCGATCAGCAGGCCGCGCGGGTAGGGCAGCTTCTTGGTGCCCTCGACCCGCCACAGGCAGTCCACGACGACCAGCGCCATCAGCACGATGTTGATCTGCGCGTAGGTGATCGTCTCCATGATCGGCTCGCTGATCGTGGCGATCGGCAGCACGGCGGCGGTCACCAGCAGCACCTTGTCGCGGTGCGCCTGCAGGAACGTCGACTCGCGCAGCACCACGTACAGCGTGGTCAGCAGCGCGAGGTGGCTGACCAGCATGATCACCGCGGTGGAGATCGCCTTCGGCACCAGCGCCAGCGGCGCGAACACGATCGCCGCGAACGGCGGGTAGATGAACGGCAGCCGCAGCCCGGACTCGGTGGGGGGCAGGCCGTGGTACAGATCGCGGCCCGCCAGCAGCGCCTGAGCGCCCTGCCGGTAGACCTCGCCGTCGATGTGGTCGTGGGTGTTGACGGTCGAGACCACCACCACGGCGATCAGCTCGGCGATCGCGATGACGGCCAGCAACGACCTGTGATCACGCAGTCGCTCGGCCAGCGGACGCAGGTCCGCGGTTCCGGGCATGGACATGCACCATCCTCTCGGCTACCACTGCCGCCCCAGGGTAGAGATGAGTCCGGTCGTCTCCGACGGTCGGAGGCCGGTTGTGACGCTCTCTCTATCGCTTGTGGACGCGGGGCGTTTCGGCGAGGTCTTCCCGATCGTGTTTCACCTGCACGAATGATCAATTTCCGAGGATCGAGGTGACGCGTGGGGAAGGTGTGACAAGAGCCTTGACGCTCTGTGTTGGACGGACGGTTATTCCACCGTTACGGGTGGTCGCTTCGCTCTTGAAAAGCGCCCGGTCACAAGGGGAGGCTCGAACGGACTGCTCCGTTTGGTGGGGAGGGAGGGGCCGAATGAGTGTCCTCGACGTGGCTGCTGCCCAGCTGGCGCCGGTGTGGGACGAACTCGTCAGCGGGCTCAACGTCGGGATGCTGCTGACCGACGACCGCGGCCAGGTGCTGGCCACCAACGACGTCGCCGCCGGGCTGATGCAGCTCGACAAGGCCGACATGCTCACCGGCACCCGCCCGCACGACTGGGAGGTCCGCGACGACACCGGCTCGCCCATGCCGGACTGGGCCGACCTGGCCGGGCAGGTGCTGCGGGCGGGCTGCCCGCTGTCCATCCCGCTCGTCATCATCAGCGGTCACACCCAGAGCCGCATCTGGGCGGACTACCACGCGGTCACCGTCGGCGGTCGCAGGCGAGTGCTGGTGCTGCTGCAGTCGGTGCACACCGACGTGTCGCACTCCTCCGGCCTGCTCGACCCGCTGACCGGGCTGCCCGGGCGCGTGCTGCTGCTGGACCGCCTGGAGCAGTCGCTGGTCCGCTCCCGCTCCCGGGGCACGCTGTCCACCTTGGTCCTCATCGACGTGCAGCGGCTGGCCGACTTCAACGCCGCGCACGGCTTCGAGCGCGGCGACGAGATGCTGTCCACGCTGGCCGGACGGCTGCGCGAGGGGCTCAAGGACGAGCACACCGTGGCCCGCTACGGCGGCGACGAGTTCGCGGTGGTCGCCGAGCACCCGAGCGGCACCGGCGAGCGGATCGCCGCGCAGGCCCGCGAGGTCGCCGGCTGGCCGATGCGCGTCGGGCGCAAGCGCGTCCGCCCCGGCCTGCGCGTCTCCTGGGTCACCACCGACGGCCACGCCTCGGTCCACTCGGTCCTCGCCCGAGCCGAACACCAGCTGACTTCGAAGGTGCGGTCCTGAATGAGGAGTGAGTGCAAGCGGCGGAGCCGCGAGGCGTGGAACCCCACCCTCGCAGCTGGCACCGCCGCGTGGCATACATCAGGAGCGGCGCACGGAGTCCAGGCGGCGTCTGAGGTTCCGCTACCCGCACCGCTACGCAAGATGACCATTGGAATCTGAAAAAGACCTGGTCGCCGACCCGGAAGGAGGTACACCTTGGGTCATGTAACCCCTGCTGAACGAGGCGGGGCACCCACGGTGAGGTGGGTGCCCCGCTTCTGGCTTCCGGTCCGGGTCAGCGCTCGGCGTCGCCCGCGATGAAGTCCTCGACGGCCTGGTAGGCGTCGGAGTCGGAGTACTGCTCCGGCGGCGACTTCATGAAGTACGAGGAGGCCGACAGGATCGGGCCGCCGATGCCGCGGTCCTTGGCGATCTTGGCGGCGCGGATCGCGTCGATGATGATGCCCGCCGAGTTCGGCGAGTCCCACACCTCGAGCTTGTACTCCAGGTTCAGCGGCACGTCGCCGAAGGCGCGCCCCTCCAGCCGGATGTAGGCCCACTTGCGGTCGTCCAGCCACGGCACGTAGTCCGACGGGCCGATGTGCACGTTGCGCTTGCCCAGGTCGCGGTCGACCTGCGAGGTCACCGACTGCGTCTTGGAGGTCTTCTTCGACTCCAGGCGCTCCAGTTCCTTCATGTTCAGGAAGTCCATGTTGCCGCCGACGTTGAGCTGCATCGTGCGGTCCAGGTGCACGCCCCGGTCCTCGAAGAGCTTGGCCAGCACGCGGTGCGTGATGGTGGCGCCGACCTGCGACTTGATGTCGTCACCGACGATCGGGACGCCGGCCTCGGTGAACTTGGCGGCCCACTCGGGGTCGGAGGCGATGAACACCGGGAGCGCGTTGACGAAGGCCACGCCCGCGTCGATGGCGCACTGCGCGTAGAACTTGTCGGCGTCCTCGGAGCCCACCGGCAGGTAGGACACCAGCACGTCGACCTCGGCGTCGCGCAGCGCCTGGACCACGTCGACCGGCTGCTCGTCGGACTCCTCGATGGTCTCCCGGTAGAACCGGCCCAGACCGTCGTGGGTGTGGCCGCGCTGCACGGTGACGCCCAGCGGCGGCACGTCGGCGATCTTGATGGTGTTGTTCTCGCTGGCGACGATGGCCTCGGAGAGGTCCCGACCCACCTTCTTGGCGTCCACGTCGAACGCGGCGACGAACTTCACGTCGCTGACGTGGTAGTCGCCGAAGGCGACGTGCATCAAACCGGGCACCCGGGTGTCCGGCTCGGCGTCGGAGTAGTAGTGCACACCCTGCACCAGCGATGCAGCGCAGTTCCCAACGCCGACGATCGCCACTCGCACCGAGCGACCGGGACGATCTCCGCCCATGGCAGGGCCCTCCTTCTTGGTCATCTGTCGTGTCCTTGCTTGAGTTGCGCCGGTGGCGGATCGCCCGCGTGCGGGCAGCCACCGGTTTCGGGCCCGGTCGAGTTGGGCCCGGTCGAATCGGGCCCGGTCGAATCGGGCACTGCCGCCGAGGCAGCGGCCTGCTCGGCTCGTTCGGTCTCGATGATCTCGTCCAGCCAGCGAACCTCGCGCTCGCTGTGGTCCAGCCGAAGCCGGTGCAGCTCCCGCGTGTAGCGGTCCAGGCATTCGCCGGACCGGGCCAGCGCGCTGCGCAGGCCCTCCTGCCGCTCCTCCACGCGGCGGCGCCGCGCGAGGAGGATGCGCAGCCGCGCGTCGGCGGGGGTGCGGGAGAAGAACACCACGTGCACGCCGAAGGCGTTGTCCTCGCAGGCGCGGGAGCTGCTGTCGGCGACCAGCTCGGCGAAGCGCTGCTCGCCGGTGGCGGTGATGCGGTACACGCGGCGGGCGCGTCGGCCCCAGGCCTTGGACTCGTCGGCGTCCGACTCCTCCTCGATCAGCCCGGCGCGGCACAGCCTGCGCAGCGTCGGGTACAGCGATCCGCAGGAGAGCGCCCGGAACACGCCGAGCGTGTCGTTGAGCTGTTTCCGCAGCTCGTAGCCGTGCATGGACGAGTTGTGCAGCAGCCCGAGCACCGCGAGTTCGAGCATCTGCACCTCCCACCAGCGTCTAATAGGCGCCGCGAATAATAAGGACTGTCAACGCCGACCGGGTCACCCGGCGGATTATATCGCGCCGATATATCGGACCACGCGGTCGAGCGGTGCCGGGGGTGTTCGGCATCACCGCACGTGACGCCGGGGGTGCCCGCCTGCCCTGAACGGCGCATGGAGCGCGTCGGGGCGGCACGTACCCTGTGGTCGTGCGGACCCAACGGCAAGTGGTCGACTACGCGTTGCAGCGCCGAGCGCTGCTGGCGCAGTTGCACGCTGGTCGCGTCGGGGTGATGGAGGTCTGCGACGCCGACCCGTACCTGCTGCAGGCGGCGAAGTTCCACGGTGAGCCCAGCGACACCACCTGCCCGGTGTGCAGGAAGGAAGAGCTGACCCAGGTCTCCTGGGTGTTCGGCGACGCCCTCAAGCACGCGTCCGGATCGGCGCGCAAGCCCGAGGAGCTGGACCGGATGGCCACCTTGTTCGAGGAGTTCAACGTCTACGTCGTCGAGGTGTGCCGCACATGTAACTGGAACCACCTGGTGCTGTCTTACGTTCTCGGGACCGACGGCTTGAACGACGGTCGCTCGGGACGCAAGACTGCAGCGGAGTGAGATCGTTCGTGCACCCGGCACGACCGCATGCGCCGATGCGGCGCACCCCCGACGTGAACGCATCACCGGCGTCGCCCCGACGCCTGTCCTGGAGGCCAACTCGTGAACGACGAGCGTGACGACCACGCCAAGGGCCGCCACTCCCGGCATCCGAACCCCGACGGTCGCCCCGCGCCACCCCCGCCGCAGAACCCGGGCCAGCCGCCGCAGCGCCCGTCCGGACCTCCGCCGCCCCCGAGCGGTGGTCCCGCGTGGCCCGGCGAGCAGCAGCCCGGTCCCCGTCCGGGAGCGGGCGGCCAGCAGCCGCCGCCCCCGCCGGGGCGTCCCGGCGCGCCGTCCGGCGGACAGCCGCAGTGGCCCGGTGCCGAGGGAGCCCCCGCCGGTGGACCCGGCGCTGGTGGACCCGGTGCCGAGGCGCCGGAGGAGACGACCGGTGCGTGGACGCCGTCGTTCGACGACGACTCCGCACCCGGTTCGGGCTCGTCACCGCTGACCAGCAGGTTAAACGGGGAGGACGACGCGACGAGCTACTCGCCGTCGCCTCCTCCTCCGCCGCCGGGACGTCCGGGCCAGCCCCCGTCCGGCCAGCAGCCTCCCCCCGGCCGCCCCGCGCCGCCGCCCGGTGAGGCGCCCACCCAGAACATCCCGCAGACCCCGGGCGATGACCGGGGAGGCTCCGGCGCGTCCGGCGCGGCGGCCGGTGGAGCGGCTGCCGCCGGTGGAGCCGCTGCCGCCGCTGGTGCTGCTGGAGCAGCCGGCGCTGGTGCGGGTGTCGGTCGCGAGCCGAACCTGCTCACGCACTCCGATCAGGCGACGTACAACTACTACGCCGACGATCTTGATGACGACCCGTACGGCGACAACGATTCGCTCGGCGACCGCAGGGCCGGGGGTGCCGCCGACGTCGGCGCCGCCGGTTTCCGGGGCGGGGACGGCCGAGGCACGGATGACAGCGAGGATCCGGACGACGACATGAGTGCCGCTCAAGCCAAGCGCGCCGTCATATGGCGGCGCGTCCGCAGGGCCTGCTACGTGGCCGCGGCCGCGGGAGTGATCATCCCGACGATCGTGTTCATCTACGGCTACCTCTTCTGGGAGGCGCCGGACGAGCAGAAGCTGCTGAACATGAAGCAGCCGATCACGATCACCTACGCGGACGACTCGCCGCTGGCGACGGTGAGCTCGGACGGGTCCCGGGAGGTCGTGCGCGACCTCAACCAGGTGTCCAAGCCGCTGCGCGACGCGACGATCTCCGCTGAGGACGCGAGCTTCTACACGAACCCCGGATTCGACTTCCAGGGCATCGCCCGGTCGGTGTTCTTCATGTTCACCGGCTCCGGCGTCGGTGGTGGTTCCACGATCACCCAGCAGTTCATCAAGCTCGACCTGGAGCTGAACAAGTCGGACCCCGACTACGTTCGCAAGGTCAAGGAGATCGTGCTGGCGTTCAAGATCACCAACGAGCGCAGCAAGGACGACATCCTGCTGTCGTACCTCAACACCGCCTACTACGGCCGCGGCGCCAACGGCATCACGGCGGCGGCCAACGCCTACTTCGGCAAGAAGCCCAGCGAGATCACGCCGGGCGAGGCCGCGGTCCTGGCGGGCATGGTCCAGCGCCCGAAGGGCAACGACCCGCGCGAGGACATGGAGCAGGCGACCTCGCGGTTCAACTACGTGCTCGACCAGATGGTCCAGAACGGGTTCCTGCCCGCCTCCGAGCGCGAGCCGCTGACGACGCCGCCGGAGACCCGGGGGCAGAGCGACTGGCGGATCGACAAGCGGTTGACGCCGGACCAGTTCAAGATCAAGGACCAGGTGCTCCGCGAGCTGGAAGAGGCCGGCTACGACGAGGACACGCTGGCCCGCGAGGGATACAAGATCAAGACGACGATCGACCCGAAGGCCCAGAAGGCCGCGGTCGACGCCGCCACGAGCCAGGCAGAGAACACGCTGCCGGACAACATCAAGACCTCGCTGGTGGCGGTCGAGCCCAAGACGGGCGAGGTCAAGGCCTACTACGGCGGCGGCGGTGACGTCGGCGGCTACGACTGGGCGGTCGCGCCGACCGAGCCCGGTTCGTCGTTCAAGCCGTTCGCGGTGCTGGCCGGTCTGCACAAGGGCCTGGGCATCGGCGAGTTCTACGACGGTTCGAGCCCGCAGAAGATCGCGGGCACGGACTTCGCCAACGCCCCGGGCGTGGCCTGCGACATCCCGAACCGGTGCGGCGTCCGCGAGGCGATGACGAAGTCGGTCAACACCGTGTTCGTCAACATCGCCGCCCGGGTCGGTCCGCCGGCGGTGGCCGAGGCAGCGCACGCCGCGGGCGTCCCGGAGGCCTACAAGTCGGGCAAGGGCGAGACCAAGACCCTGCAGAACGCCGACGGCCAGACCCAGTCCGGTATCGCGCTCGGCATGTACCCGGTGAAGCCGATCGACATGGCGAACGCCTACGCGACGCTGGCCAACCAGGGCAAGTCGCACGTGCCGCACATGGTCCGGGAGATCACGCCGCGCGAGGGCCCGGCGATCAAGATCCACAACGAGCCGACCAAGAACCTCTACGACGAGTCGGACTCGGAGGCCGCGAAGCTGGCCTACAACACCATCGCGTCGATGTTCGACGTCGCCGACCACGCCAAGCGCGGTCTCGAAGGCGGCCGGCCGGTGATGTCCAAGACCGGTACCCACCAGTACCTGGACACCAAGGACAACGCGACCGCGTGGATGATCGGTGCGACGCCGCAGCTGTCCACCTCGGTGTCGATGCTGGCCAGCGAGAACGGCCGCAACGTGCCGCTGGAGGACAACTCGGGCACCAGCTTCTACGGCGGCAAGTACCCGGCCATGGTGTGGCAGCAGTTCATGAACAACTACCACAAGGGCCTCAAGGTCGAGCAGTTCAAGAAGACCGACACCATCGGTCAGTTCGAGGACATCCCGTTGCCGCCGCCTCCGACGTCCTCGGAGCCGCCGACGTCGTCGATGCCCCCGACGACGCCGCCGAGCGAGTCGGAGAGCCAGGACCCGACGGCCACCCGGACGCGTCCGGGCGGGGGCGGCAGTGATTGCGGCGGGTTCTTCGAGCCGCCGTGCGAGTCGTCCACGAGCGAACCGGACCAGCCCGGTGACGTCGCGCCCACGCGCGACGGGGGTTGGGGCGGCTAGCCCGATCCCGTTCGTCCCGAGGGGCATCCGCCGACCCGGCGGGTGCCCCTCGGGTTTTTCCGGGCCAAGTAGCATCCGGGCGTGTCCACCAACGAAACCGCCGATCCGGAAGCAGCGGCACCATCGGGCAACGCTCGTGCGGCGGCAGCGTCGGGCAAAGCTCTTGCGGCGGCGGTGGACTCGACGTCGCTCTCCCCAGCCGACCGGGTCTCCCCGACGTGGACCGAACCGCTCGGCCGCAAGGCCGGCCGGATCATCGGCGGGCCGCTGGGCAGGCACGCGCAGGTGGGGCGGCAGTGGTTCTGGACGCCGTTGCGGGTGATCCTGTTGCTGGCGGTGCTGACGCTGGCGGCGGCGTGGCTGTTCAAGGCTCCCTGCCAGGTCACCTACGACACGACCAGCGGGCCGCAGCTGGACTGGCGGAACAGCAAGCAGTACACCGCCATGTGCTACACCGACATCATCCCGCGCTACGGCATGGGCGATCTCGCGCCCGACAACGCGTTCCCGTACAAGACGGGCTGGGTGGAGAACCAGGGCACGCCGCAGGAGAAGACCCGGTACATGGAGTACCCGGTGCTGACCGGGATCTTCCAGTGGGTCAACGCGCGGGCCGCCGACGGCTGGGCGACGCTGGCCGGTTTCGGCTGGTTGCCGGGCGGACTGCTCAGCGTCCTGTACTTCAACATCACCTCGTTCTGGCTGGCGGCGGCCTGGTTGGTGACGATCTGGGCGCTGGTTCTCCTGGCCCGCAGGCGGGTCTGGGACGTCGCGCTGGCAGCGGTGTCCCCGCTGGTGTTCGCGCACGCCTTCACCAACTTCGACACCCTCGCCACGGCGCTGGGCACCGCCGGGTTGCTCGCGTGGGCGCGACGACGACCGGTGCTGGCGGGCGTGCTCATCGGCGTCGGCGGCGCGGCGAAGCTCTACCCGCTGTTCTTCCTCGGCCCGCTGCTGGTCCTGGCCTGGCGGGCGGGCAAGCTGCCCGACGCGATGCGGGCGGTGCTGGCCGCCGCCCTGTCCTGGCTGGCGATCAACGTGCCGATCCTGCTGGCCTACCCGGACGGCTGGGGCGAGTTCTTCCGGTTGAACAGCTCGCGTCCCGCCGACCCGGACTCGCTGTACAACGCGCTGATGTACTTCACCTCCTGGGAGGGCTTCGACGGTCACCTGGCGCCGGGTGCGACGCCGGTGGTGCTCAACGCGGTGAGCCTCGGCCTGTTCCTGGTGGCCTGCCTGGCGGTCGGCTGGCTGGCGATGGCCGCGCCGACGCGGCCGCGGGTGGCGCAGCTGTGCTTCCTGGTGGTGGCGGCGTTCCTGCTGACGAACAAGGTGTGGAGCCCGCAGTACTCGTTGTGGCTGGTGCCGCTGGCGGTGCTGGCGCTGCCGCGCTGGCGGCTGCTGCTGTCCTGGATGATCATCGACGCCGCGGTGTGGGCGCCGCGCATGTACTACTACCTGGGCACGGCCAACAAGGGGCTGCCGGAGGACTGGTTCCTGGGCGCGGTGCTGGTCCGGGACGCGATGGTCGTGCTGCTGTGCGCGCTGATCGTCCGCGAGATCCTCGACCCGGCTCGCGACAAGGTGCGCACCGCCCTGGCGACGCGGGGCGAGCACGCCGGCGGCATCGACGACCCGTGCGGGGGAGTGCTCGACGGTGCTCGCGACCGGTTCGTGTTACCCGGTGTCGCTCGTTGGGGGCAACGGACGGTCGCGCTGACCCGGGGAGCTCTAGCTTCGAGGCGCTGATCCGCTCGTTCTCGTGGAGGTGCTTCGCAGATGCCCGGTCGCACGCTGACCTTCGTTCTCGCTGCCGCGGCGGCAGCCGTTCCCGTCACTGCGGCGGCAGCCGTTCCCGTCACCGCGGCGGTGGCGGTTCCCGCCGCGTTCGCGGCTACCGCTTCGGCCGCTCCGGCTCCGGCCCCGGCCCCGGTCCAGGTCCAGCTCGGCGACGCCCGGTGCCAGGACATGTCGGCGCTGGTCGGTTCGATGCCGATGCTCGCGGCGGCGTTCCCCGACCCGGCGCACACGCCGTCGGTGGAGTACCGCATCACCGCGGCCCCGGACGCCCCGACGACGCCCTACGCGGTGAAGGTCAACGGCGAGACCAAGGGCTCCGGCTCGGTCGGTGCCAAGGGCCTGGTCCTGGCGAGCACGCCGCTGCCGAACAACGCCCGCAGCACGGTCGAGGTCACCTCCGGGGACCAGCTCCTCGCCACCCGCACCTACACCCCCGCTTGCTAACCACACCCCACCACCGGCTCGACTCCCGCTGAGGTCCTCCTCCGCCGAGAGTGCCGTCCCCGGCTGTTGGACAGTTCTAGCCATATTCGTCCGGACAAAACGGGCATTGATCATGGTTGATCATGGCTAAAACTGCCCACACGGCCGGGGACGTCTCCGGGAGGGGTCAGGGCTCGTCCCTGAGGTCCCGCGACGGCGCGCGGCGCATCGTGGGGGCATGACGACGATGCACCAGAACAAGTCCCTGTCCCGCCCGAAGGACGAGGCGATGATCGCCGGGGTCTGCGCGGGCCTCGCCCGCCGCTTCGGGATGCGACCGACGACGGTCCGGATCCTCTTCCTGGTCTCCTGCCTGCTGCCCGGACCCCAGTTCGTGGTCTACCTCGTCCTCTGGCTCCTCATCCCCAAGTCCTGAGCGCCCGGGGCTTCCTGACCAGCACTGCCCCGACCCGTCACCGGGTGGCGTGGGCGTCGAGGATGCAGGCGATGGCGCTGGTGATCTTGGTGGCGAAGGCCAGGTCGAGGCTCTCGTCCGGGACGTGGGCGTTGCTGTCCGGGCCGAGGGCGCCGGTGACCACGAACTGCGCGTCCGGGTACGCCTCGTGCAGCAGTCCCATGAACGGGATCGAACCGCCCAGGCCCATCGTCCGCCAGCCCGCGCCGAAGATCTCCTCGCTCGCGACGTCCAGCGCGCTCGACAGCCACGGGGCCGGGTCGGGGGCGTTCCAGCCCAGTCCGGCCTCCGAGTGGCCGAAGGTCACGCGAGCGCCGTAGGGGACGTCGGCGGACAGCTTCGCGCGCACCGCGTCCAGCGCGGCCTGCGGGTCAGCGGTCGGCGGCACCCGGAAGCTCAGCTGCAGCGTCGTCGACGGCCGCAGCACGTTGCCGGCGTCGGCGGGCTTGGGCAGCCCGTCCGCGCCGATGATCGACAGCGTCGGTCGCCAGGTGTTGTTCAGCGCCAGCTCGACCTCGTCATCGGCGACCGGCCGCACGCCCTCCGGCCACGGCACCGAGTCGCGGATCATGCCGGGCACGGCCTCGACGGCCGAGCGGGCCTCGTCGATCCGGTTGGCCGGGATGTCCACGTTGAGCTCCGGAACCAGGATCTCGCCGGTCGCGGAGTCCTCCAAGCGGTCCAGCAGCTGCCGCATGATCCGGAACGAGCTGGGCGCGATGCCGCTGGCGATCCCGGAGTGCAGGCCGGAGTCGAGCACCTGCACGGTGACCTCCAGCTGCACCATGCCGCGCAGCGAGTTGGTCAGCCACATCCGCTCGTAGTCGCCCGCGCCCGAGTCCAGGCACACGACCAGCGACACGGCGCCGAGCCGGTCGCGCAGGTGCTCCAGGTAGGCGGGCAGGTCGGGGCTGCCGGACTCCTCACCGGTCTCCAGCAGCACCACGCAGCGCGCGTGCTCGCCGCCGTGCGCGCGGACCGCCTCGATCGCGGTCACCGCCGCGTAGCCCGCGTAGCCGTCGTCGGCGGCGCCCCGGCCGAAGAGCTTGCCGTCGCGCACCACCGGCGTCCACGGGCCCAGGCCCTCCGACCAGCCGCCGACCGGCGGCTGCTTGTCGAGGTGGCCGTAGAGCAGCGCGGACTCGTCCGGCGCCCCGGCCGAACCGGGCACGTCCACCAGCAGCAGCGGCGTCCGGCCGGGCAGCCGGACGACCTCGATCGCCGCGCCCTCGATGCCCCGGCCGTCGATCCACGCCCGCACGTGCTCGATCGCGGCGTCGAGGTGCCCGGTGGTCTCCCACTCGGCGTCGAACGACGGCGACACCGCGGGAATCCTCACCAGCTCGGACAGGCTCGGCAGAATCGCCTGGTCCCAGGCTTGGTCAACGGTCTTGGCAACAGCAGCTCGATCCACGAGCGCGATCCTATGCCCAACTGGTGGGACGCGTCCGGACCTGGCGCGAGTCGGTCAGCTGCCCGACGCCGCCGCGCCGCCCGCGACGGTCACGGCGGTGAGCACGGCCGTGGTCTGGGCGATGACGTCGCGGACCGCACCGCCCAGCTCCTCGCCCTTGCTGATCTCCTTGAGCCGCTTGCGCTCGGCCTTGTCCAGGCCGAGGTGCGTCTGCAGCCCGGTGGCCTGCACCAGCGCGGCCAGCATCGCGAGGCGCTCGTCGAGCTGGACCTCGTTGCGCGCGGCGGCCCGGATCCGGGCGGCCAGCGCGTCCCGCGTCCCCGGATCGGGGGTGAAGTGGTCGTAGGGGATGAACAGCGCCTTCCGCCGCTCGCGGCGCATCAGCCCGCGCTCGACGAGCGCTTCGGCGTGCCGCTCGCGGGCTTTGCGGCGGCTCTGGATGAACGTCGTCGCGGCCAGCGGCCTGCCCTTCGGTCCCGCTTTGCGCTGCACGAAATCGACGGACTCGTCGATCCAGGCGGTGCCGGTGGGCGCCGGGTCGAGCACGGTCAGCTTCTTGTCGGTGAGCGCGAAGCGCTCGGTGAGCACCAGCTCGCCCAGCTCGGCGGCGCCGGTGTGGTCGGCGGTGGCGTAGTAGGAGCCGCGGGGCTTGTGCAGCAGCAGCACGAACTCCTCGGGCAGGCTCAGGTGCGTCATGAGCGCAGTGTGGCACCGGGGGTGCCGGGATGGTGGCTGCTCTGTTCGGGTCACGGTCACCGGGGTGGGCGGTTGTCGTATTCCCGCAACGGGAGCGAGGGCGGACCCAATATCGGTACCGCAATGGTCCGGAACTCGTTAGTCGGTCCTCCATTAATTCGATGACCTGCGAATTCGCACTGTCCTCAGAAGAACTAACGTGACCGCACGGGAGTTGATCGCTCGCCGCTGTACCGATCCACTCCCTGTGGCAGGGCTCACGGATCACGGGGTTTTCGTGCCAGGATGACGAGGAGCGATCCACCGCTCCGCTCGGCCGACCGGGTGACCCACCAGGTCACCGGCAGGCCGGCGGGGCAGCCGATCAGCACCGCCACAAGCGGTGACATCGGCGCGACACGAGGAGATCACACATGTCCCCCGAGCAATGGACGTCCTCATCCGGCGAACCGCCCGCGAAGCGCACCGACCTCCCTGCCGCAACCGCAGCCAAGCCCACACGGGAGCAGGTGATCGCCGGTTTGCGCGCGACGAGTGAAGGTGGGGCTGACCTCGTTCAGCTCCTCACCCCGGAAGGTCAGCGGGTCCAGCACCCGGACTTCGACATCGACATCTCACCCGAGCAGCTGCGCGACCTCTACCGGGACATGGTGCTGGTCCGCCGCGCCGACCGGGAGGGCAACGCGCTGCAGCGCCAGGGCCAGCTCGGCATCTGGGTGCCGCTGCTGGGCCAGGAAGCCGCCCAGATCGGGGCGGGCAGGGCGCTGAAACCGCAGGACATGGCCTTCCCGAGCTACCGGGAGCACGGCGTGGCCTGGGCTCGGGGCATCGACCCCACCGAACTGCTCGGCATCTTCCGCGGCACCGACCACGGCAGCTGGGACCCCACGAGCACCGGGTTCCACCTGTACACGATCGTCATCGGCAACCAGTGCCTCAACGCCACCGGCTACGCGATGGGGCAGCGCTTCGACGGCAAGGTCGGCGATCCCGACGGCGAGGCCACCATGGTCTTCTTCGGCGACGGCGCCACCAGCCAGGGCGACGTGCACGAGGCGATGGTGTGGTCGGCCGTGTACGACTCGCCGGTGGTCTTCTTCTGCCAGAACAACCAGTGGGCGATCTCCGAGCCGCTGGAGCGGCAGACCCGAGTACCGCTCTACCAGCGCGCCAGCGGCTACGGCTTCCCCGGCATCCGGGTGGACGGCAACGACGTGCTGGCCAGCCTCGCCGTCTCGAAGTGGGCGCTGGACGAGTGCCGCAACGGCAACGGCCCGGTGCTCATCGAGGCGTTCACCTACCGGATGGACGCCCACACCACCTCCGACGACCCGACCCGCTACCGGATGACCGACGAGCAGGAGGCCTGGAAGCTCAAGGACCCGATCGAGCGGCTGCGTGTGCACCTGATCCGCGAGCACGCCGCCGACCAGGAGTTCTTCGACTCCGTCGACGCCGAAGCCGACCAGCTCGCCGAGCGCTTCCGCGAGTTCTGCTTCACCATGCAGGAGCCGCCGCCGGAGCGGATCTTCTCGAACGTCTACGCCGAGGAGAGCCCGCAGCTCGCCGCGCAGCGCGAGGAGTACCTGTCCTACCTGGCCGGATTCGCCGACGAGACCGTGGCAGGAGGTGTTCGCTGATGGCCGCGCCCGCTCTCGAACGCCCGACCACCCCGTCGGGGACCCAGACGGTCACCATCGCCAAGGCGCTGAACATGGGCCTGCGCGCGTCGCTGGAGCGCGACCCGAAGGTGCTGATCATGGGTGAGGACGTCGGCAAGCTCGGCGGCGTCTTCCGGATCACCGACGGACTGCAGAAGGACTTCGGCGAGCACCGCGTGCTCGACACCCCGCTGGCCGAGTCCGGGATCATCGGCACCGCGATCGGCCTGGCCATCCGCGGCTACCGGCCGGTGTGCGAGATCCAGTTCGACGGGTTCATCTTCCCCGGCTTCGACCAGATCATCAGCCAGCTCGCCAAGCTGCACTACCGCAGCCAGGGCAAGGTCAAGATGCCGATCGTGATCCGGGTGCCCTACGGCGGCGGCATCGGTGCGGTCGAGCACCACTCGGAGTCGCCGGAATCGCTGTTCGCGCACATCGCCGGCCTCAAGGTGGTGTCCTGCTCGAACCCGGTGGACGCCTACTGGATGCTGCAGCAGGCCATCGAGTGCGACGACCCGGTGCTGTTCTTCGAGCCCAAGCGCCGCTACTACGAGAAGGCGGAGCTCGACACCTCGATCGACCCGCTGCCGCTGCTGAGCTCCCGCGTCGCGCGGTCCGGCTCGGCCGTCACCGTCGCGGCCTACGGCCCGATGGTGCGGACCTGCCTGGACGCCGCGGCCGCGGCGTCCGAGGACGGGCTGGACCTGGAGGTCGTGGACCTGCGCGCGCTGTCCCCGCTGGACCTGGGGCCGGTGTTCGAGTCGGTGCGCCGCACCGGCCGGTTGGTGCTGGTCAGCGAGGCCCCGGCGGAGTCGTCGGTGACCTCCGAGATCGCCACCCGGGTGCAGCAGGAGTGCTTCTACTCGCTGGAGGCCCCGGTGCTGCGGGCGACCGGGTTCGACACGCCCTACCCGCCGTCGAAGTTGGAGGAGGGCTTCCTGCCCGACCTCGACCGGGTGCTGGACGTGGTCGACCGTTCGCTGGCGTACTGAGGGGAGTTCATCGATGGCGCTCAAGAAGTTCCCCCTGCCCGACGTCGGTGAGGGGCTGACCGAGGCGGAGATCGTCGGCTGGAAGGTGCAGGCCGGCGAGAACGTCACCGTCAACCAGGTGATCGTGGAGATCGAGACCGCCAAGGCCTCGGTGGAGCTGCCGTGCCCGTGGGCGGGCACGATCCGCGACCTGCTGGTGGAGCCGGGCCAGACCGTGGAGGTCGGCACGCCGATCATCAGCATCGAGATGGCCGGTGCCGAGCCCGAACCCGAGCCGGAACCGGAACCGGAACCGCAGGAGACCTCCGGCAAGATCGGCGAGGAGTCCAACGGCCGGATCGCCACGCTCGTCGGCTACGGCCCGCGGACCTCGTCGGCCAAGCGGCGTCCCCGCAAGGACCGGGTCAACGGCACGGCGACCCACGGCACGGCGACCCCCAACACGGACACCGGCACGGACACCCGCGGCACGGCCACCGCCGCGCCGCCGGAACCGCGGGCTCCGCAGGTCGAGGAGGTGCGCGGCTCCGTTCCGCTGGCCAAGCCACCGGTCCGCAAGCTGGCCAAGGACCTCGGCGTGGACCTGCGCTCGCTGGCCGGGTCCGGCACGGGCGGCGTGATCACCCGCGAGGACGTCCAGACCGCGGCCGCCCCCGCGGCACCGGCGGCCACCCCGTCCGGTGCGCGCGAGCGACGGGTGCCGATCAAGGGCGTCCGGAAGGCGACCGCGCAGGCGATGGTGGACAGCGCGTTCACCGCGCCGCACGTCACCGAGTTCCTGACCGTCGACGTCACGCCGATGATGGAGCTGCGCGAGCAGCTCAAGTCGGACCCGGCGTTCCGCGGCGTGAAGATCACGCCGCTGGCGTTCGCGGCCAAGGCCATGTGCCTGGCCGCCCGCCGGACGCCGGACGTCAACGCGACGTGGGACGAGGCGGCCGGCGAGATCGTCTACAAGGACTACGTGCACCTCGGGGTCGCCGCGGCCACGCCGCGCGGCCTGGTGGTGCCCAAGGTCCGCGACGCCGACGGGATGTCGCTGCGCGAGCTCGCCGAGTCCCTGGAGCAGCTGACCAACACCGCCCGGGACGGCAAGACGGCCCCGGCCGACATGGTCGGCGGCACGATCACCATCACCAACGTCGGCGTCTTCGGCGTCGACACCGGCACGCCGATCATCAACCCCGGTGAGTCCGCGATCCTCGCCTTCGGCGCGATCCGCGACATGCCGTGGGTGGTCGACGGCCAGGTGGTGCCGCGCAAGATCTGCCAGCTCGCGCTGAGCTTCGACCACCGGGTGGTCGACGGTCAGCAGGGTTCCCAGTACCTCGCCGACGTCGGCGCGCTGCTGGCCAACCCGAGCCTGGCCTTCACCTACTGATCCGCGCGAAGGGCGCCTCCGGGAGTTCCCGGGGGCGCCCTTCTCACGCGCGCTCGAAGACGCGAACGCCCCGGTCCGGGGTCCACGAGGTGATCACCAGGTGGGTCTGGTCGTCGGCGACGGCGGTGGTGACGACCTCGGTGATCGCGCAGCGGAACAGGTGCGCGTCGGACTGCGGCGGCCCGGCCTCGGCGACCCAGGCGGCCTGGTCGTCGCCGGTCACCTCGGTGGCCAGCCCGGAGATCTTGACGTCCGGCTCGGTCATCGTGCCGTCGCCGGGATTGGTGTGGATCGCGAACCGCCCGTCGCGCTGCAGGTCGCGGGCCTTGCGCGCGCCCGGCATCGAGCCGAGCACGAGCTCGTCCCGGTACCAGCCGACCTCGCTGCCGCTGACCCGCGGCGATCCGTCCGCGCGCAGCGTCGCCAGCACGTGGTGCCGCGCGGATTCGAGTCGTGCCCGAGCGGCCTCGGCCAGCTCAGGTGCTTGTTCGGTGAATTCCCGCCATCCGGTCACGCCGACCAGGCTGGCACGGGTGTCCGACAACCTCAGGACAGCCGAACGGCCCGCGCCATCCCCCCGGATGGCGCGGGCCGTCGGTCAAGTCTGGTCAGTTGCCCTTGCGGCGGCGCCCGCCTCGGCGGCCTCCGGACGTCTCGGAGCCTGCGGAACCGGACTCCGAGGTGGTGGAGCCTGCCGACACGGCGACGGGTTCGGCCTCCTCAGCAGGGGTCTCCTGCACGGCCTCCTGGGACTTCTGCTCGTCGTACTCGCGGAGAAAATCGAACGCGTGCTTGTCGAAGTCGTGGATGTCGATCTCCGGCAGCTCGCCGAGCTCCTTGTTGATCTCTCGGAAGATCGGAGTCTCCGCCTCAGGCGTACTCAACTTCTTCACCGCTTCGCCCTCCCGTTCGTCATCGAAGCGTTGGCCGAGCCGAGCTCTCCCCGCAGAACTCGTTCGATGCGCTCCGGGCCGTCGGCCCTTCACTCATCGGTGGGACGCGGACCGGTGCTCATCCTGACGCATCGGTCTGCGATTCATCCAATCGGACGAATGCCGTTGCACCTGTCCACGCACATGGTGCATCAGCGATCACGATCCAGCGAGATGAACCGATCTCACAACGCGGCCAGGCTGCATACTGCCCTCTACCGAATCAACACCGGTACCGGTTGTGCAATTCCGCACCGTGTCATATGCCACTGACCTGCGGTTAACCCTGCGAACAAGTTGATCTGCTAGGGCAATCACCGGGGAACGCGCGAACGGACCGGGCTCCGCTGGGGGTTCGGGAGCGCGGCCCGTCCGCTTGGGCCCGGGTCGTCGTGGGGGGCTTTCCGGCGACCCGGTGTCTGGTGCGCGAGATTCACGCCTTCGGGATCTGGAACAGCTTGGGCAGGTTGACGGCGAAGCCGATGTCCCCGGCGAGTCGGACCCGTCGCGCCATGACCAGCTTCGGCGCGGTGGTGTTCCCCGAGGTCAGCTGGAGGAAGTCGAGCGGGGTCATGGTGATGGTGACCGTGGGCGAGGCGTGCTGGGCGCCC
The DNA here is from genome assembly GCF_029952525.1 of Saccharopolyspora ipomoeae. Classification (GTDB taxonomy): domain Bacteria; phylum Actinomycetota; class Actinomycetes; order Mycobacteriales; family Pseudonocardiaceae; genus Saccharopolyspora; species Saccharopolyspora ipomoeae. The sequence goes on along the minus strand of NZ_JASAOF010000016.1, from coordinate 73,038 downwards.
TTGGTCACCTGGCAGCGGCCGTCGGCCAGCACGCACTCGAAGTGCAGCAGGTCGTCGCCCTTGCCGATCCGCCAGTTCACGACGGCGTGGCTGCGCTTGGCGTGTTCGGGCTGGTAGTGCTCGCCCATGCGCCGGAAGATCTCGTCGAGGATGCTCTCGCGCAGCGCGGGTTCGGCGAGCACGGCGTTGAGCTGGTCGACCGACGATCGGGAGATCAGCCGGGCGAACTGCTCGGGGGTGAGGGAGCTGAGGTCGAGGCCGCCGGAGGTGGCGGTCTCGGAGGCGGCGCGCAGCAGGCGGACCAGCTCGGCCTTGTCGATCGAACGGGGATCGACGCTGCCGAGGGTGGCGATCGGGTCCGGTGGGGATTGCGGCAACGCTGCCACCTCCATTGGTTACTGGGGAGTAAGACTACGTGCGAGTAGGTTGGCGGGCAAGCCGCACAGACTTGAGTCGCTCCACTAACCTGAGGCGAATTACCAGCGTATGAGGTGAGATGGAAGAACATCGGGACAGCGAGCGCCCCCGGTCCCGGCGCCTGCCCAGGGAGGTGCGGGAGCGTCAGATTCTCGACGCCGCCGTGGAGGTGTTCGCCAAGCACGGGTTCCACAACGCGTCGATGGACGAGATCGCCGAGACCGCGAGCATCTCGAAACCGATGCTCTACGCCTACCTCGGTGCCAAGGACGAGCTGTTCATCGCGTGCGTCCGGCGCGAGGCGGCGAAGCTCGTCGAGGCCATCGGCGCCGACATCGGCGAGACCGCGACCCCTGCCGATCAGCTCTGGCACCGGCTGCACATGTTCTTCGACTACGTGAAGATCAACAAGGCCGGGTGGCAGCTGCTGCACCGCCAGGGCGACGTGCCCGGCGAGCCCTACGTCCAGGAGCTCTCCGAGTGGCGCGCTCGCGCCACCGACCTGATCGCGGCTCTGCTGGCCGAGGCGACCACGGACTCGCCCCAGCCGATGCAGTCCGAGCAGACCGAACCCTTCGCCGCCGCCCTGGTCGGCGCCGGTGAGGCCCTGGTCGAGTGGTGGTTCCAGCACCCCGACTACACGGCCGAGGGCATGGCCATGCGCCTGATGAACATGCTCTGGCTCGGCTTCGGAGAACTCGTCGAAGGCCGCTCCTGGTTCCCCACCTCCGAAACCCCCACCCCCTCCTGATCCCTCCGTCAAGAACCCCGGTTCTCGCGCGATGAGAACCGGGGTCGTCGACGTGGGACAGGTCGTCAGGCCGTGACGGAGCCCGTGAGGTGGGGTTTTCCGGAGCGGGAGTGGAGGGCGAAGTCCCAGCCCGCGGCGGTCCGGCGCATCGTGAAGTCGGCCTTCGACGGCAGCAGCAGCGGCTTGGCGAAGTCGACGTCCACGGTGAACGCCTCCGGCAGACGTCCTTCCAGGGCCGCGAGGCAGCGGGCCTTGGACCACATGCCGTGGGCGATCGCCTTCGGGAAGCCGAAGGCCTTCGCCGTCAGGGCGTGCAGGTGGATCGGGTTCCGGTCACCGGAGACCGCCGCGTACTCGCGGCCGAGACCCGCGGGCACCCGCCACGTTCCCGAAGCCGCGCCCGGCTCGATCTCCCGGCGCGGCTTCTGCGGCGCGCTCTCGTCCCGCTTGCCCACGCGCAGGTAGGTGGAGGTCTCCCGCCACACCACCTCGCCGTCGACGCTGGTCTCGGTGACCACGTCGAACTGCTTGCCCTTCGGGTGCGGTCGCAGGTCGGCGACCTTGACCACCTGGGTCAGCTCGTCGGTCACCAGCACCGGCCGGTCCTGCTGGATCCGGTTGGCCACGTGCACCAGCCCCACCAGCGGGAACGGGAACCCCTTGTCGGTCATCAGCTGCACCGACGCGGGGAACGACAGGATGTGCGGGTAGGTGATCGGCAGCTCGTCGCGCAACCTGAACCCGCAGACCCGGTTGTACTCGGCCAGCTCCACGGGGTCGACGGTGATCCCGCGCCGCACGTACTCGGTCTCCGGCAGCTCGCCGCCGCGGCGGGTCGGGCCGGTCGCGGCGGCCTTGAGGTACAGCGGCCCCAGGCTGGGGGCGGTGGAAAGTTCCGGCATCGTCCCTCCAGACCTCAGGCGCCGAGCAGGCTCTGGCCGCAGACCCGGACCACGTTGCCGTTCACCCCGGCCGAGGCGGGGTTGGCGTACCAGGCGATGGTCTCGGCGACGTCGATCGGCTTGCCTCCCTGCGACATGCTGTTCATCCGGCGACCGGCCTCCCGCACGAACAGCGGGATCGCGGCGGTCATCTTGGTCTCGATGAAGCCCGGCGCGACGGCGTTGATGGTGGCGCCCTTCTTCGCGGCCAGCGGCGCGGTGGACTGCACGTGCCCGATCACGCCCGCCTTGGACGCGGCGTAGTTGCCCTGGCCGACGTTGCCGGCGATGCCGCTCATCGACGACACGCAGATGATCCGGCCGCCCGCGCGCAGCGGCGAGTCCTCGCTCAGCAGCTTCTCGTCGATCCGCTCCTGCGAGGTCAGGTTCACCGCGAGCACCGAGTCCCACTGGGCCTCGCTCATCCGGCCGATCGTCTTGTCGCGGGTGATGCCCGCGTTGTGCACCACGACGTCGAGGCCGTCGTACCGCTCGCTGAAGTGCTCGGCGAGCTTGGCGGGGGCGTCCTCGGCGGTGATGTCGAGCTGCAGCGTCGAGCCGCCGATGCGGTTGGCGACCTCGGCGAGCTCGCCGCCCTGGGCGGGCACGTCCAGGCAGACCACGTGCGCGCCGTCGCGGGCCAGGGTCTCGGCGATGGCCGCGCCGATGCCCCGGGAGGCGCCGGTGACCAGCGCGATCTTGTCCTGCAGCGGGCGGTCCTGGGCGATCTCCGGCACGTCGGCCTGGCCGATGCGCACGACCTGGCCGGACACGTAGGCGGACTTGCCGGACAGCAGGAACCGCAGCGTGGAGTCGGTGGCCTTCTCGGCGCCCTCGGCGACGTAGACCAGCTGCGAGGTGGCGCCGCGCTTGAGCTCCTTGCCCGCGGTGCGGGTGAAGCCCTCCAGCGCGCGCTGCGCGGTGGCCGCGCGCGGGTCGGACAGGGTCTCGGGCTGGGTGCCGAGCACGATCAGCCGGCCGCAGCGGTCGATCTGGCGGATGGCGGGGCCGAAGAAGTCGTACAGCTCGCGCAGGCCCTGGCTGGAGGTGATGCCGGTGGCGTCGAAGACCAGCGCGGCGTAGCGCTCGTCGTCGGCGCGCTCCTTGCGCACGTCGGCGCCGACGTCCTGCAGCGTCGCGTTGACCGAGTCGGCGAGCCTGCCCGAACCGCCGAGCAGCACCGGCCCGGCGATCAGCGGCTCGCCCGGCGTGAAGCGGCGCAGCGGCGTCGGGTCGGGCAGCCCCAGCTTCTTGACGAGCTGGCGCCCGAACGCGGACTGGGTGAACTGCTGGTATCGATCGGACATCTCTGGACACTCCCGAGGAGGCGGTTCATGAGGGTTCGGACACGAAGTCGCACGGTCACTCGACGGCTAACTTACCCGCGGGTAGGTTAGATTGGCCAGGAACGAACCAGCAACGAGGGAGTAGGTATGGCCACCGTTCGGCGAGTCGCGATCCTCGGCGGCAATCGGATCCCGTTCGCGCGATCCGGCGGTCCCTTCGCTCGCGCTTCCAACCAGGACATGCTCACCGCCGCGCTCGACGGGCTCGTCGCCCGCTTCGGGCTGGCCGACAAGACCGTCGACGAGTTCGTCGCCGGCGCCGTGCTCAAGCACAGCCGCGACTTCAACCTCGCGCGGGAGACCGTGCTGGGCTCCCAGCTCGACCCGCGCACCCCCGCCCACGACGTGCAGATGGCGTGCGCGACCGGCCTGGAGGCCGTCGTCTCGGTCGCCAACAAGATCGCGCTCGGCCAGATCGAGGTCGGCATCGGCGGCGGCGTCGACTCCGCCAGCGACGCACCGATCGCCGTCAACGACGACTTCCGCCGGGTGCTGCTCAAGGCCAACCACGCCAAGACCACCGGCGCCAAGATCAAGGCACTGGCCGGGGCGCGGCCGCAGCACGTCGTGCCGGAGATCCCGCAGAACTCCGAGCCGCGCACCGGTCTGTCCATGGGTGAGCACGCCGCCAAGACCGCGCTGGCCTGGGAGATCACCCGCGAGGCCCAGGACGAGCTGGCCGCCCGCAGCCACCACCGGCTCGCCGCCGCCTACGACCGCGGCTTCTTCGACGACCTGATCACTTCGTTCCAGGGCCTGGCCAAGGACCAGAACCTGCGCGCGGACAGCTCCGTGGAGAAGCTCGCGAAGCTCAAGCCGGTGTTCGGCAAGGGCGAGGGCGCGACCATGACCGCGGGCAACTCGACCCCGCTGACCGACGGCGCGTCCACCGTGCTGCTCGCCAGCGAGGAGTGGGCCAAGGCCAACAACATCCCGGTGCTGGCCTACCTGTCGGACATCGCCCCGGCCGCCGTCGACCACGTCAGCGGCGACGAGGGTCTGCTGATGGCCCCGGCCTACGCGGTCCCGAAGCTGCTGGACCGCAACGGCCTGCAGCTGGGCGACTTCGACTTCTACGAGATCCACGAGGCGTTCGCCTCGCAGGTGCTGGCGACGCTGAAGGCCTGGCAGGACCCGGAGTTCTGCAAGAACCGGCTCGGCCGCGACAAGGTCCTCGGCGACATCGACACGGCGAAGCTCAACGTCAACGGCTCCTCGCTGGCCGCGGGCCACCCGTTCGCCGCCACCGGCGGCCGCATCGTCGCGACCCTGGCCAAGCTCCTCGCCGAGAAGGGCGAGGGCAAGGGCCTGGTCTCGATCTGCGCCGCAGGCGGCCAGGGCCTCACCGCGATCATCGAGCGCTGACCCGCTCTTCCGAAGCCCCACCCCCGCGAAAGCCCCCGGAGACCTCCCCCCAGGTCACCGGGGGCTTTCGCACCTCCATCACCCCGAATACCCCTCTCTAGCAAATCCCCAATACACCCGGATACTCCCCGAGGATGACCCGAATACGGCGGTAATCCGGCACCCGAATACGGCGGTATTCCGTGTCGTGGACGGATTACCGCCGTAATCGGGGACCCGATTACCGCCGTATTCGGGTCAAACCACCCGGGTGGGTGTCCTACCGGAGTGTTGAGGGAGAGGTCCGGAGTTCGGGTGGGAGGTGGCCGGGACCAACACGGGCTACCGGAATCTCGTCAAGTATCGAATCTGCGCTAGAGACGCGGATACAGTCCGAGGGTTATGGACCCGGTCCGCAACCCCTTCGCCCCCGGCGCCGGACAGCGACCGCCGGAGCTGGCCGGACGCACCCGCGAGCTGGACGCCTTCGAGGTCGTGCTGGAACGCGTCGCCCGAGGTCGTCCGGAGCGGAGCCTGGTGCTCACCGGACTCCGCGGCGTCGGCAAGACGGTGCTGCTCGGCGAGCTGCGCTCGATGGCGGTCCGCCGCGGCTGGGGCGCGGGCAAGGTCGAGGCCCGTCCGGAGGCCGGACTGCGGCGTCCGCTGTCCGCGGCCCTGCACCGCGCGATCCGCGACCTGGCCGTCCGGCACCGCGCGCCGGACCGGGTCGAGGAGGTCCTGGCCGTGCTCAAGGCCTTCGCGCTCAAGGCGAACCCCAACGACGCGAAGCTGCGCGACCGCTGGCAGCCCGGCATCGACGTGCCCGCGGCGGTCGGCCGGGCGGACTCCGGCGACATCGAGATCGACCTGGTGGAGCTGTTCACCGAGGTCGCGGACCTGGCCGCCGACGTCGGCACGGGCATCGCGCTGCTGCTCGACGAGATGCAGGACGTGCAGGCCGAGGACGTCTCGGCGCTGTGCGCGGCGTGCCACGAGCTGTCCCAGTCGGGCGCTCCGCTGGTGGTCGTCGGCGCGGGCCTGCCGCACGTGCCCGCGGTGCTGTCGGCCAGCAAGTCCTACTCGGAGCGGCTGTTCCGCTACGTCCGCATCGACCGGCTGGACCGCTCCGACGCCGACCGCGCGGTGATCGCGCCGATCGAGCGGGAGGAAGCCGAGATCACCCCGGACGCGCTCGACACGCTGTTCACCGTCTCCGGCGGCTACCCGTACTTCGTGCAGGCGTACGGCAAGGCGACCTGGGACGCGGCCGTGCGCACCGAGATCGCCGAGGAGGACGTCCGGCTCGCGGCGCCCGAGGCGGAGTCGGAGCTGGCGGTCGGGTTCTTCGGCTCCCGCTACGAGCGCGCCACCCCGGCCGAGCGCGAGTACCTGCGCGCGATGGCCGAGCTGGTGGAGGGCAAGGACGAACCCGCCCCCACGGCCAAGATCGCCGAGTACCTGGAGCGCCGCCCCTCCTCGCTCTCACCGGCCCGCGACGCGCTGATCAAGAAGGGCCTCGTCTACTCCGGCGAACGCGGCCAGATCGCGTTCACGGTGCCCCACTTCGGCCGCTACCTGCTGACCCAGGACTGAGGCGGGGACAGTTTTAGCCATAATTGTCCGGACAAAAAGGACATCGATCATGGGTGATTATGGCTAAAACTGTCCACTGCCCCGACCCGCTACCGCTCGATTCCGCTCTCTACCGGTGTATAGCGCAAGATCTAGAACCGGGTATACGGGGCGATGCGGGATGTCGGCAGGGGCGGTGAGATCGACACGGGTCGTGGGGGTGCGGCCGCGAAGGGTCGCCGGTACAGGTGATTCGAAGTGACCTAAGACACACTGCGGGACGTGTGTAACGAACGCTGGGTGGGTGTCGATATTCCTGATGACCCCGCGGTGCTGTCGGACCCCCGACCTGGCAGCATCGCGGGGCTTTCCAATTTCCGGGCCTCGTTCCCGCAGTTCCAGGCCGCCCGAGTTCCAGGCCGCCCGAGTTCCAGGCCGCCCTGAGCTCCAGGCCGCGCAGCGCCTGATCAGCCCTGCATCTCGTCCAGCACGAGGCCCCTGTCGTCCCAGCAGGTGCGCCGGACCTCCGCCGGATCGTTCTGGTCCGGTGCTCCGCCCAGAGCGGGAAGCTCGTCGAACAGCTCGCTCTGCCCCGAACCGCCGCGCGACCACCGGGCGGCCGGGTTCAGCTGGTCAGTCCTCCGGCGAACGGCATCTCCCGCCACTGCTCGATCGCGGGTTTCAGGGCGTCGGCGAGCATCGGCAGCTGCGGTACCAGTGCCAGGCACGACAGCGACCGCAGCATGCCGACGGCGTTGACGAACCGCAGCACCCGTTCGTCCAGCTCCCGCAGGCCGAGCGCGCGGGCGCGGGCGTCGTAGGAGGCTTCGCACTCCGGTCCGAACGCCGCCAGGTCCCATTCCGGCGGGCCCAGAGCTACCAGCTCGAAGTCCGCGTAGAGCTCGCCGTTCGGGGTCGGCACGATGTTGAACGGCGGGGCGTCGCCGTGGATCGGCTGCAGGTCGACGCCGAACTCCGCCTGGAACGCCGAGCGCGAGCGCACCAGCGGTTCCAGCACAGCCCACTCCCGACGGGCGCGGTCGAGATCGGCCGGATCCACCTCGCCGCCGAGGTCCTCCAGGGAATCGGTGATCATCTGCGGTTCGGCCGCCGACAGGAACGGCAGCTCGCCGGGATACCCGCGCAACGCGCGGTGCATGTCGGCGACCAGGCCGGCGTTGCGCGCGTAGTCGGGTTCGACGGTCTCCAGGATCTCGGTGAACTGCCAGAACGTCATCGAGAACCCGTCGCGCAGAACCGGTTCCCTAGGCACCAGCGGGCTCGGCGGGATCACCGGATGCCCCTGCTCGGCCAGCCACGCCACCACGTCGAGCTCCGTCCGCTGGCGCGCCGCCAGGGCGGTGACGTCGCTGCTCCGGGGCAGCACCACCGGCACCCGCACGACCACCGGCGCCGGTGCGAGGTGGACGACGACGGAGAACAGGTCGTGCAGCACCGTCGCCCCGCTCACGTCGAGGCCGAGGTCCCGGCCTGCGGCCACCGCCGCGTTCAGCGCTCGTGAAGTGCGATCCGATTCGTCCGCTCGCATTCCGCTGATGGTGCCGGGTGGCGGTGACCGGGGCGAGCGATTTTCCGAACAACGCCGTCAGCAGCACGAACGCGGCCGCCACGGCCGTCACCCACGACATCGCGGTCTCCAGCGGGTACCCGAGCGTGATGAGTCCGACCGCGATCGCCGGGCACCCGGCCCCGAGGTAGAAGGCGAGGTAGAGAGCCCCGGTGATCGCACCCCGCCGACCCGCGGGGGCGGCGGATTCCACGGCCCCGGCGGCACCGCCGTAGGCGAGTCCGTGCCCGATCCCGGCCGCGACGGCCGCGATCGTCGTGACCACCATCGACCCACCGCTGGTCAAGGCCAGCAGGACGAGGCTCGCGAACAGCGCGACCAGCCCGTGCCCCTGCGCCCGCACCGCCCCGAGACGCGGCACCAGAGGTTGAGCGGCGACCGAGCAGATCAGCACGGACCCCACCACGCAGCCCGACACTGCCAGGTCGGTGTTCCCGGCCCGGTCGAGCAGCACCGGGATCAACGAGAGGAACAACCCCACCGCGGTCCAGGCCGAGAACCCGCTCGCGGCCGAGAACCAGAAGATTCGACGCACCCCCACCGGAAGCCCCAACCGCACCACGCCGGACAGGAGCTTCGCGTCGAGAACCCCTGCATTCGCCGCGCGAGAACCGCGGTTCTCGACGCGAGGAGCGGTCAGGGCGGAGACGCGGAGCCAGGCGTAGCCGAGGAGGGCGAGGTGGAGGAGGTACGGGAGGACGTAGGGGGCCGGGGCGTGCTGGGCGAGGACGCCGCCCGCGATGGGGCCCGCGGCGGTGCCCGCGACGAAGGCGGTGCTGGCGAGGAAGGCGCCTCGGCGGGAGTTATCGCTAATCAGCACGCCTGCGGCGCCGGTGGCCGAGCCGAGCGCGATGCCCTGGGCCGCTCGGCCGGCCACCAGCCACAGCGGGCCGGAGGCGAGGGCGAAGCAGAGCGAGGCCACCGCGCCCGCGACGAGGCTCGCGCGCAGCACCGAACGCGGGCCCACGACGTCGGTGACCGGCCCCAGGAGTACCAGTGCGGGCGCGCTGACCAGGGCGAACGTGGCGTAGATCAGGGTCGTGGTCAGGTCGTTGAACCCGAAGTCGTGCTGGTAACCGGGCAGCAGCGGGCTCGGGAGGTAGGCGCCGACGGTGAGGACGACGAGGACGTAGAGGCCGGTGCGGACCGAGCTAGCGGGGGACGCCGAGGGGATCACGGTCTCCAGGTTGCCGACGGAAACCGCTGAAGAAAATCAGACGTTCCTTCATCAGATCGTGCAAAATGGTTGCATGATCGATCCTCGGCTCAAGGTGCTGCAGATGGTGTCCCACCACGGCACCGTCACCGCCGCCGCGGCGGCCCTGAACTACACGCCGTCGGCGGTGTCGTACCAGCTGCGCCAGCTCGCCGACGAGCTCGGGACCGAGCTGATCGCGCAGTCCGGGCGCGGCGTCAAGCTCACCGCCGCAGCGCGGACCGTGCTGCGGCACGCCGAGCTGCTGCACGCCCAGGTCGAGCGCGCCTACGCCGAGCTCGCCGCCGCGGCGGACGAGCCCAGCGGCCCGTTCACGCTGTGCGGCTTCTCCACCGCCGCCACCCACCTGCTCCCGCCCGCCGCGGCCGCGCTGCGCGAGCACTACCCGCAGGTCCGGGTCCGGGTGATCGAAGCCGAACCCGCTCGCTGCTTCGACCTGCTGCTGGCGGGTGAGGCCGACCTGGCGCTGGTGATCAACACCGCGGACCTGCCGCCGTCCGCGGATGAGCGCTTCGACCAGCAACACCTCGTCGACGATCCGCTGGACCTGGTCGTGCCCGCCGGGCACCGGCTCGCCGAGCGCTCCCGCGTCTCGCTCGCCGACGTCGCCGACGAGCAGTGGATCGTCGGCCGCCCGGGCAGCACGTACCACGAGCTGGTCCGCGCGGCCTGCACGTCAGCAGGCTTCAGCCCGAACATCGCCCACTACGCCGACGAGTGGGACACCGGAACGGCCCTGGTCGCGCACCACTTCGGGATCATCCTGGTCCCGCGCCTCGCCCGCCTCCACGACTGGCCGGTCGTGCGCATCCCGCTGCGCGGCGAACCCGCCCCGGCCCGCCGCATCCTCGCCGCCACCCGCCTCGGAGGCGCCCGGCACCCGGTCGTCGAAACAGCCCTCACCACCCTCACCACCACGGCCGCGACCCTCCTCCCGGCCCCGTGACCGGTGCGGGGGTTCCCGATCTCAATGGAAATCGGGGACCCGACTTCCCTTGAAATCGCGAGCCTCCGAGGGCCGGGTGGTCGACGTCATGAACCCGACCACCTCCGGGAACACGGGATGGTGGCGTGTTGTTGACTCCCCGTGTGAGTGAGCAGCAGAAACGTCGAGGTCGGGTGCGGGCCGCCGAGCTCGTGGGGCGGCAGTGGTTGAACACCGGGGGGAGGGAGCTCCGGCTCCAGGACTTCCGCGGGAAGGTCGTGATCCTCGACTTCTGGACCTTCTGCTGCATCAACTGCCTGCACGTGATCGACGAGCTCCGGCCGCTGGAAGCCGAGTTCGCGGACGAGGTCGTGACCGTCGGCGTGCACTCGCCGAAGTTCGAGCACGAGGCCGACCCGGACGCGCTGATCGCGGCCGTCGAGCGCTACGCCGTGCACCACCCGGTCCTCGACGACCCGGAGCTGACGACCTGGCAGAACTACGCGGTGAAGGCCTGGCCGACGCTGGTCGTCGTCGACCCCGAGGGCTACGTCGTGCACGTCGCCGCAGGTGAGGGGCACGTCGAGGCGCTGCGCAGCGTGATCACCGAGGTCATCGCCGAGCACGACGCCAAGGGCACGCTGCACCGCGGCGACGGTCCCTACGTTCCGCCGCCCGCGCCGGAGACGACGCTGCGGTTCCCCGGCAAGGTCGTCGCGCTGGACGACGGGAACCTGCTGGTCTCGGACTCGGCGAACCACTCGCTGGTGGAGTTCGAACCCGACGGCGAGACCGTGGTGCGCCGCATCGGCACCGGTGAGCGCGGTCGCGCCGACGGCACCGAACCGACCTTCGCCGAACCCGCCGGTCTCGCGCTGCTGCCCACCGAGCTCGCCGCCGAGGTCGGCTACGACGTGGTCGTCGCCGACACCGTCAACCACCTGCTGCGCGGCCTGCGGCTCGCCGACGGGCACGTCACCACGCTGGCCGGAACCGGTGAGCAGTGGCGCGACGGCTCCGACAGCGGGCCCGCGCTGGAAACGCCGCTGACCAGCCCGTGGGACGTCGCCTGGTGGGAACCCGCCGGGGGCGTGGTGATCGCGATGGCCGGCAACCACACGCTCGGCCTGTTCGACCCCCGCACCGGCCAGGTCCGCCGGTTCGCGGGCACCACCGTCGAAGGACTCCGCGACGGTGCCGCCGACCAGGCGTTCTTCGCCCAGACGTCCGGTCTCGCCGACGGCGGCGACCGCCTGTGGCTGGCCGACTCCGAGACCTCCGCGCTGCGCTGGGTCGAGGCCGACGGCGACGGGTTCGCGCTGCTCACAGCGGTGGGCACCGGCCTGTTCGACTTCGGCCACGCCGACGGCCCCGCCGAGAAGGCGCTGCTGCAGCACCCGCTGGGCGTGGCGGTGCTGCCGGACGGCTCGGTCGCGGTCTGCGATACCTACAACGGCGCGATCCGCCGCTACGAGCCCGGCACCGGCGAGGTGTCCACGCTGGCCACCGACCTCGCCGAACCCTCGGGCGCGACCGTCGTCGACGGCGAGCTCGTCGTGGTCGCCTCCGCCTCCCACCGGCTGGAGCGCCCGGTCCCGCCGGGGCTGGCGGCGAAGCTGATCGAGGGCGCCTCGCAGCAGGTCAAGCGGCCCTCCACGGAGATCGGATCGGGCGAGGTGGAGCTCGCGGTGGTGTTCACGCCGCCGCCCGGCACCAAGCTCGACGAGCGCTACGGGCCGTCCACCCGCCTGGAGATCACCTCGACGCCGGAGGACCTGCTGGTCGAGGGCGCGGGCGTGGGCACCGACCTGACCCGCCGCCTGGTGCTGGCCGAGGGCGTCGAGCACGGCGTCCTGCACGTGGTCGCCCAGGCCGCCAGCTGCGATGACGACGACGAGATCGAGCACCCCGCCTGCCGTTTGACCAGGCAGGACTGGGGCGTGCCGGTGACGATCTCGGCGACCGGCCCCGGTCGGCTACCGCTGGTGATGGGCGGTCTGGACGCCTGATCCGGCGAATCGAGACCGTACTGGTACCGATCGCGCAAAAGCCCAGGTCGTGACGATGCGGACGGGGCCGGTCCCACTTGGGTCCGACCCCGTCGTCGCGCGCTGCCCAGCGACATCGCGAATCACGTGGTCAACGCGGTGTTTCGAGGGCCCCCTGGCGCCCGGGTCACCCGGTGGGGGCAAGTAAACTTTTCGGGTGACCGATGCCAAGCTCGAAATCCAGATGCTGCACGACAGGGTCATGGTGCGCATCGCCGCCGAGTCCGGCGAACGCCGCAGCAGCGGCGGCATCGTGATTCCGGCGACCGCGCAGATGGCCAAGCGGCTGATCTGGGGTGAGGTCTTCGGCGTGGGCAGTCACGTGCGGACCGTCAAGGTGGGCGACCAGGTGCTGTTCAACCCCGATGAGCAGTTCGAGGTCGAAGTCCAGGGACAGGCCTACCTGGTGATGCGGGAACGGGACCTGCACGCGGTGGCCACCGAGCAGACCGATCAGGGCACGGGCCTGTACCTGTAGCCGGACCCCCGGCGAGCGCGGGCGCGCGCCTCACAACGCCCCCACCGCAGGACCGACAGGAGAAGGGGAAGCGGTGCCGGAAAACCACGAGAAGTCCAGTGGTGCGGATCCGTCGACCGAACGGCTGCGCACCGACCCGGACCAGCAGAACGCGTCGGACGTCGAGACCACGCAGGCCTGGCCGGTCCAGGACCCCGAGGCAACGCCGGACGCGGCGGCGTCGACCGGGTCGGCCCCGACGGAGTCCGTGAAGCCGGAGGCGTCGGCGCCCAAGGAGTCCGACGCCGAGCGGACCCAGCAGATCGCGGCGCTGCCCGCCGACTTCAGCGGGTTCCCCATCGGCGAGACCCAGACGATCCCGGCCGTCGGTGCACACCAGCCCCCGGCTCACCAAAAACACCAACCGACGGCCCAGCAGCAGTCCGCTGCTCAGCAGCCGACCGTCCAGCACGGGGCCCCGGCCGCGACGCAGACCGCGATGTTCGGCGGCGGTGGTGTCGCGGGCACCGACCTCGGCTGGAACTCCTCCGACGAGCCCCGGCCCGTCGACGAGAAGCGGCAGAAGCTGCTCAAGGGCGGGTTGATCGCCGGTGCCGCGGCCGCGGCGTTAGCCCTGATCTACGTCGGTGACCTGCTTTTCACCAGCGGATCGCTGCCGCGCGGCACGGTCGTCGCCGGCGTCGACGTCGGCACGCTCGAACCGGCCGCCGCCGAGAGCAAGCTCCGCGACGCGCTCGAACCCGGTCTCGACAAGCCGGTGCGGCTGCAGGTCGGCGACCGCGGCGCCACCGTCAAGCCCGACGAGGTCGGCCTGCGGATGGACTGGGCCGCGACCGTGAAGAAGGCCGACGAGCAGCCGCTGAACCCGTTCACCCGGATCGGCTCGCTGTTCAGCACCCACGACGTCACCCCGGTCAGCACCAGCGACCGCGAGCAGCTGGTCGCCGCGCTGCAGGAGGTCAGCCCGCAGCTGGGGCTGGAGCCCACCGACGGCAACATCCGCTTCGAGGGCACCACGCCCGTCGCGGTGAACCCGGTTCCGGGGCAGAACCTCGACGTCCAGCACGCGGCCAACGAGATCCAGGCGCACTGGGCCGAGGGACGTCCGATCCCGCTGCCGGTCACGCAGCTGCCGGTGAGCACCACTCGCGAGGGCGTGCAGAAGGCGCTGCACGAGATCGCCGAGCCCGCCGTGTCCGGCCCGGTGACCGTGCGCGGTCAGGGCAAGGACGCGACGCTGGAGCCGGAGGCGATCGCCCAGGCGCTGCGCTTCACCCCCGACGGGCGGGGCGGTCTCAAGGCCGAGCTCGACGGTCCGACGCTGGTCGGAGCCCTCGAACCGCAGCTGCGCGAGACGATGAAGCCCGGCAAGGACGCCGAGATCAAGCTGGAGAACGGCGCCCCGGTCGTGCACCCGTCCGAGGACGGCGTCGGCGTGGACTGGGAGAAGAGCCTGGCGCCGATGCTGGAGACGGTGCAGAAGCCGCAGCAGCGCTCGGTGCAGGCGGTCTACATGCCGGCTCCGGCGCAGTTCACCACCGATCAGGCCAACCAGCTGGGCATCCGCGAGGTCGTGGGCGAGTTCCAGACCGGCGGTTTCGAACCGGCTTCGGGCGTGAACATCCGCCGGGTCGCCGAGCAGGTCAACGGCGCGATCCTGCGCCCGGGCGAGACGTTCAGCCTCAACGGCTACACGGGTCCGCGCGGTGTGCCGCAGGGCTACGTCGAGTCGGGGATCATCGAGGACGGTCACCCGGGCAAGGCCGTGGGCGGCGGCATCTCGCAGTTCGCGACCACGCTGTACAACGCCTCGTACTTCGCGGGCATGAAGGACGTCGAGCACAAGGCGCACAGCTACTACATCAGCCGCTACCCGGCGGGTCGCGAGGCGACGGTGTTCCAGTCGCCGAGCGGGCAGAGCCTCATCGACGTGAAGTTCAAGAACGTCGCCAAGAGCGGCATCATGATCACCACGGAGTGGACGCCGTCGTCGATCACGGTGAAGCTGTGGGGCACCAAGCAGTTCGACGTGCAGTCGTCGACCGGTCCGCGCACCGAGCCGACGCCGCCGGTGGAGAAGCCCGGCCCGACCAACGGTCCGTGCAGCCCGAGCAAGGGCACGCCCGGCTTCACCGTCGTGGACACCCGCACCATCCGGGACATCACGACCGGCGAGGTCCGCACCGAGAACCAGAAGGTGAAGTACAACCCGCAGCCGATCATCCACTGCCCGCCCCCGCCCCAGGGGCCGCGCTGATCGGCTGAAAAACCCTCCAGCAGGGCCCTTCCCGTCTCCGGGGAGGGCCCTGCTCGCGTTGTGGGCGCATGTCGACATCGCGGGCGTGGCGCTTTGTCGACATGGTCCCCAGGCGACAGTTTTAGCCATGATCACCCATGATCAATGTCCTTTTTGTCCGGACAATTATGGCTAAAACTGTCCACTGGTGACGGACGTCGGCATCGTGACCCCGGGTGATGGCCGGGTTCGGGTGCCGGTGGGAGCGGGTTGGTGACTGCAGGTGATGGGCGTGGGTGTCCCGGGGGCGTGGTGGTGGACACAGGATGTGGGGGTTTGACCGGTGGGTTCTGGGGTGGACTGCGGGTGGCGGCCGGAAATCCTGTTGCGGTGGGGCTGCGGGCGCGTCAGGTTTGCCGTTCGATGTCCGGGAGGTTGATGTCGGTTTTCGACGAACTTGATGGATTCGCAACACGAGCTATTGGGTTTACGTCCGATCGAGTGGCACCATTCGAGCACCCGCGTTCTCACCTACTAGGAGTTACATCGTGGCGCGTCGCAGAACCCTCCGTGCGCTGGCAATGCTGCCTGCGCTGACCTTGGCTGTGGCAGTGACAGGTTGTGTCGAATCCACGACGAGCGGCGGAGGGCAGGGCGGCGGCGAACTGAGCCTCATCGCTCCCGGTTCGCTGACCACCTGCACCCACCTGCCCTACGAGCCGTTCCAGTTCCCGGGCGAAGGCGGCAAGATCGTCGGCTTCGACGTGGACCTGGTGGACCTGGTCGCGCGCGACCTCGGTGTGAAGCAGAACATCGTCGACGCGCCCTTCGACGAGGGCATCCAGTCGGGTGAGTCGCTCAACAGCGGGCAGTGCGACGTCGCGGCCGCCGCGATGACGATCACCGACTCCCGCAAGCAGAACCTCGACTTCTCCGACCCGTACTTCGACGCCGAGCAGGCGCTGATGGTCAAGAAGGGCTCCGGCATCACCGACCTCTCCCAGCTGCGCGGCAAGAAGCTGGGCGTGCAGGTCGGCACCACCGGCAAGGACTACGCCGAGGCGCACAAGGCCGAGTTCGGCTACGAGGTCGTGGACTTCGACGACCTGGCCCTGCAGCAGAACGGGGTTCAGATCAACCGGGTCGACGCCGCGATCAACGACAACGGCGTGCTCTACAGCTTCGCCAAGAACAACCAGGACGTCGAGGTCACCAAGGAGTTCGTGACCGGCGACAAGTACGGCATCGGCGTCCGCAAGGGCAACACCGCGCTGCTGACCAAGGTCAACGAGTCGCTGGCCAAGGCCAAGCAGTCCGGTGAGTACGACCGCATCTACGAGAAGTGGTTCGGCAAGAAGCCGGAGTGACCCGCTGATTCGTGCCTGATCGGGGCCGGCGTCGACCACGCCGGCCCCGAGCGGTGCTCGGGGCCGCGAACACCGTCGCGGTTCCCGCCGGATACATGGAGAGAAGTCGATGACAACCGAGATCGAGCGGCCCAAGGCAGGCATGGGCCGACGACAGCGGGCACGGCTCAACCTCGGCATCCAGTACGCGGTGCTGATCGTGGCCGTCGTGGCGCTGGTCTTCGTCGCGGACTGGGGCCAGATCGGCCGGGCGTTCTTCAACGTCGAGGTCGCCCGGGCCCAGTTCCCCGACGTGATCACGACCGCGCTGCTCAACACCGTCCTCTACACCGCGGTGGGCTTCGGGTTCGGCCTCGCGCTGGCGGTGCTGCTGGCGCTGATGAAGATGTCGCCGGTCGCCCCCTACCGGTGGCTCGCCACCGGCTACATCGAGCTGTTCCGCGGACTTCCCGCGCTGCTGGTGTTCATCGCGTTCGGCTACGGCCTGCCGATCGCGTTCGGCGTCAAGTTCACCAACCTCTCGACCGTGATGCTCAGCCTCGGTCTGGTCGGCGCCGCCTACATGGCCGAGACCATCCGCGCGGGCATCCAGGCCGTGCCGAAGGGGCAGGTCGAGGCGGCCCGCTCGCTGGGCATGTCGTCGAGCCGCACGATGATCACCGTGGTGCTGCCGCAGGCGTTCCGGATCATCCTGCCGCCGCTGACCAACGAGCTGATCCTGCTGACCAAGGACTCCTCGCTGATCTACCTGCTGGGCCTGTCGGTCGACCAGTACGAGCTGGCGAAGTTCGGTCGCGGCGCGCTGAACCAGTACCAGTCGCTGACGCCGATCCTGATCGCCGGTCTGTGCTACCTGATCATCACGATTCCGCTGTCGCGCGTCTCCGACCTGCTGGAGCGCAAGTTCGGCGGCGTCCGGACCAAGGAGGCCACCAAGTGAGCGACGTGATGATCGAGCTCTCCGGGCTGAGCAAGTCCTTCGGCTCGCTGGAAGTGCTGCGCGACATCGACCTCCAGGTCGAGCGCGGCGAGGTCGTCTGCGTGATCGGACCCTCCGGGTCCGGCAAGTCGACCCTGCTGCGCTGCGTGAACCTGCTGGAAGTGCCGTCGGCGGGCAAGGTCTCGGTCGACGGGACCGAGCTGACCGACCCGGACACCGACCTCGACGGCGCCCGCCGGCACGTCGGCATGGTGTTCCAGCAGTTCAACCTCTTCTCCCACCTGTCGGTGCTGGAGAACCTGACGGTGGCGCAGCGCAAGGTGCTGGGCCGCTCGAAGGAGGAGTCGGAGAAGGTCGCCAAGGAGAACCTCGACAAGGTCGGGTTGTCCGAGAAGGCCGACTCGATGCCGGCGCAGCTCTCCGGCGGTCAGCAGCAGCGGGTCGCGATCGCGCGGGCGCTGTCGATGAACCCGCACGTGATGCTCTTCGACGAGCCGACCTCCGCGCTGGACCCGGAGCTGGTCGGCGACGTGCTCGGCGTGATGCGCCAGCTCGCCGACGAGGGCATGACGATGCTGGTGGTCACCCACGAGATGCAGTTCGCCCGCGAGGTCGCCGACCGCGTCCTGTTCATGGACGGCGGCGGCATCATCGAGCAGGGCCCGCCCGCCGAGGTCATCGGCAACCCGAAGGAGGAGCGCACCCGCACCTTCCTCGCCCGAGTCCTGGACCCGATTCACCAGGATTAGATGATCGATGGTGGTCCCTCTGCTGGGCGGCGCGGGTAGCGGAACCTGACCGGTGCTGTGGACTCCGCGCGCCACAGCACCGCTCAGAACCCGCGGCGGTGCAAGTCGCCAGGGTGGTGGAGGAGAAAGCGGCTTCGCCGCTTGTCCTGGGTGCTCGTGCTGTTGACCCCCGAACGGCCCCGGCGTGTCGAATTCCGACACGCCGGGGCCGTTTCACGTGGAACGGCAGCGCATCTACGCCATCCCGGTGTTTTCTGGGGCTGGGCGAAACCTCCGGTGGTGGTCGGGCGTCCTATTGGGTAGATGATCGACAACGTTTCACGGGGTTTCGGGGGCAACGGGTGCCGAGCGGCAGGGTGAAGGAGAACGGCAGCGGTCCGCAGACCGCGGCCGAGCGTCGGGTCGACGAGCTGCTGCGCAGCGGCAGACCGGACACGCCGGAAGGCGCCCCGCTCGACGTGCACGCCGAGGACCACGAGGCCGACCAGGAGATCCGCGGCGAGTTCCTGTCCCGGCGGCTGATCGAGTCGCCGGACGAGACGAGCCGTCGCCCGTTCGCCCGGCGCGCCCGGCAGCAGCCGGTGATCCTCATCCAGGACGCGGTGATCAGCGGCTGCCTCAACCTGCGCGCCGCCGAACTGCCCTACCTGCTGGAGTTCGTGCGCTGCCGGTTCCTCCACTCGCCCGACGTGCGGCAGGCCTCGATGGCGGGGCTGGTCCTGCGGGACTGCCTGCTGCCCGGGATGCAGGCGCGGAACCTGCGCACCACCAGCGACACCCACCTGCTGCACTGCACCAGCCGCGGCGGGGTCATCGACCTCGCCGACGCCGAGCTCGGCGGATCGCTGCTGCTCAACGACAGCGAACTGCACCACCCCGGGCACCGGGCCATCTACGCCGACCGGCTCACCGTGGCCGGGGCGATGCTCGGCATGCGGATGAGCGTCGCGGGCGAGATCCGCATCCCCGGCGCCAAGATCGGCGGCAACCTGACGCTGGCCGGGGCATCGCTGCGCAACCGGGGCCGGTTGGCGCTCAACGCCAACGGGATCCAGCTCGGCGGCTCGCTGCGCTGCGACGTCGACCCCAACACCGGGCGGTCGTTCACCGTCGCCGGGCTGGTGTTCATCCCGAGCGCGACGATCTCCGGCGACCTGCGGATGCGCGATGCCGTCCTGGAACCCGGGATGAGCCCGCCGCGCCGCGGCGAATCGCCCTACGACGACCCGACCAGCACGCTCATCGCCGACCGCAGCCACGTGCACGGCGACGTCGTGATGGACGAGAACTTCCGCAGCGGCGGCACGATCCGCATGGTCAGCGCCAGCATCGACGGCGACCTGCGGCTCTCCGGCGCGCAGATCGACCTCACCTGGGCGCAGTCCGCGCGGGCGGCCGTGGACCGCTCGCTGCGCGCGATCCACCTCGACGGCACCGAGATCCGCGGCAACCTCGCCGCAGGCCGGGCCGAGGTGTGGGGCGAGTGGCGGATGACCGACGTGCGGGTGCACGGCAGCTTCCAGCTCAACCGGGCGCGGCTGACCGGTGCGCGCACCGACGTGCTGCAGGCGAGCAGGGTGACCGTGGGCAGCAACTTCGACTGCCGCGAGGCCGACGTCACCGGTTCGGTGCAGCTGCAGGGCGCGTCGGTCGGCGCGAACCTCGACATGCGCTCCACCGAGCTCACCAAGCCCGCCTGGCACCGGCACAAGCTGGCCTACAAGGCGTCGGTCGACCTGCGCGGCGCGCGGATCGCGCGAGACCTGGTGTGCGCATCGGGAGTTCGGCCGTTCGTCGCCGAGGGCGAGATCCAGCTGCGCCGCGCCGAGGTCGGCAGGCAGGCCAACTTCCACGGCGCGCGGCTCGGAGACGGGTTGAGCCGCAACGCCATCAACGGTTTCGGCATGGTCACCCAGGAGCTGACGCTCAGCGTCGAGGAGCCGCCGAAGGGCCGAATCCTGTTGCGGCAGGCCCAGTGCGAGCTGCTGGCCGACAACGCGGCGCTGTGGGAGGCCGGTGGGGGCGTCGACGTCGACGACTTCAGCTACGACAACTTCACCGACAGCGTCGAGCCCACCGACGTCGGCAAGGTCCAGGAGCGGCTGGCGTGGCTGCGCGCCAACTCCGGCGACCGCTACCAGCCCGGCCCGTACGACCAGCTCGCGAAGGTGTTCAGCAACAACGGGAACGAGGAGCACGCGGTCGCGGTGCTGATCGAGAAGCAGCGCCGCCGCTACAAAGCGATCGCGGCCTCCACCCGCGCGGCGTTCCGGCCGCCGGTGCGGTTGTGGAGCTTCCTGCAGCTCATCACGGTCAGCTACGGCTACCGCCCGCTGCGCGCGCTGATCTGGCTGGTGCTGCTGTCGGCGGCGGGCACCACGTGGTTCTCGATGCACGGTCCGCTGCAGCCGGTCAACGCGGAGGACCACCCGCACTGGAGCCCGCTGCTCTACACCGTCGACCAGCTGGTGCCGATCATCAACCTCGGCCACGACGTGATGTGGCGGACCTCGGGGACCTCGCAGTGGATCACGGTCGCGCTCATCGCGGCGGGCTGGGTGCTGGCGACCACCGTCGCCGCCGGCATCACCAGAGCGCTCCGCCGCGACATCCAGTGACCCGGGGCCTCGACGCCTCCGCGCCCTGACGAACTTCCCGTGAGTTCGAAAAGCCCGCCCCATCGGGGGATTCCCGGCCGCCGAGCGGGTGCAATCCCCGCTCTCGGGGAGGTTCTCGTGCTCAGATCGAGAGGTTTGGTCGTCTTGATCGGGTTCGGGAGGTCTTCGTGCTGGGGTTGCGGTTGCCGGTGGTCGCGGGTGCCGGGGTGATGGCGTTGCTGACGGCGGGAGTTCCCGCGGCGGCGCAAGGGGATGCAGCGGCGCGAGCGGATGAGGACGCGTTCGAGTACGTGGCGATGGGGGACTCCGCGGCGGCCGGGCCGCTGGTGCCGGGCCCGGACCCGAACCTGCTGTGCTTCCGGTCCACGATGAACTACCCGCAGATCGCGGCGGCGCGGTTGGGCGCCCAGCTCCGGGACGTGACGTGCTCGGGCGCCGACACCGAGGACTTCTCCGGCCGCCAGCACTTCGTGCTGCCACCGCAGTACGAGGCGCTGAGCGACTCCACCGACCTGGTCACGGTCACCATCGGCGGCAACGACGTGTCCCTGGTGCAGGCGGCGGTGTCCTGCCTGAACGCGCTGCCGGAACCGGTGGGGGCGTCCTGCGCGGACCGCTTCACCGCCGACGGAGGCGACGAGCTGGCCGAGCGCATCGACGAGTTCACCCCGGACCTGGACGCGGCGCTGGACGAGATCGCCGACCGGGCGCCGAACGCGGAGGTCGTGGTGGTCGGATACGGCACATACCTGCCGCCGGGCGGCTGCTACCCGAAGGAACCGATGTGGGCCCGCGACGCCGACTACATCCAGTCCAGTGTGGACAGGTTGAGCGAGCGGCTGGGCGAGCGGGCCCGCGCGCACGGCGCGACGTTCGTCGACCTCGGCCCGGTCAGCGAGGGCCACGACGTGTGCCGGGCGCCGGAGCAGAAGTACTTCGAGGGCGTCGTCCCGACCTCGTGGGCCGCTCCCCTGCACCCGAACGCCCAGGGCATGGCGGCCTTCGGCAACGCCGTGGCGGACGCGGTCTCGGGAACCCAGGCGGATTCGGGAATCCAGGCGGACTCAGGAACCCAGCAGCGTGTTGAGGCGGGGTGAGTAGGCGTGGTCGAACACCAGTGACGCCGCGCCGACCGCGGCGGCGTCCTCGCCGATCAGCGCGGACTCGACGCGCACCGGGCGCACCTGCGGCGCCCACACCTGCGCAGTGATCACCTTCGACACCCGGTTGCGCACCAGCTCGGAGACGTGCCGCAGCGCGGGTCCGCCGAGCACCACGCGGTCCACGTCGAGGACGCTGACCACCGAGGCGAGGGCCTGGCCGAGGCGGGTCGCGGTCTGCCGCAACACCTTGCGGGCCGCGGCCTCCCCGGCCACCGCGTCCTTGCACAGCTGGTCGTAGGCGGCGGCCACCGAGGTGGGCGCGGGGCGGCCGATGGCCGCGCGCCAGTCGGCGACGACGGCGCGCATCGAGCAGTAGGCCTCCAGGCAGCCGCGCCTGCCGCAGTGGCACTCGCGGGCGCCGCCGCTGTGCACGTGGCCGATCTCGCCGGCGTTGTTGCTGACGCCGCGGTGCACCTGGTCGCCGAGCACGACGCCGATGCCGACGCCGGTGCCCAGGTAGACGTAGACGAACGAGCCGGAGCGCTGCGCGCAGCCCGACCAGCGCTCGCCGATGGCGGCGGCGGTGGCGTCGTTGTCCATCACCACCGGCAGCGCGAACCGCTCCTCGACGAGGTCGGCGAGCGGAACCTCGGTCCAGCCCTCCAGGTTCGGCGGGTCGAGGACCTTGCGGTGCGCGGGATCCAGCGGCCCGGGCACCGCGAGCCCGGCGCCGAGCACGCGGTCGGGTTCGAGCCCGGAACGGCGCACCAGCTGCTGGCCGATGCGGGTGAGCGCGGCGGCGACGGAGGAGGGCGTGGCGTCGTGGGGCAGCCGCCGGGTGGCGCGCAGCCGGACCCCGCCCGCGAGGTCGACGAGGACGCCGGTGATGCGCTCGGGATCGAGGTGCAGGCCGATGGCGGAGTGGGCGTCCGGGGCGACCTTGAGCAGCACCCGCCGCTTGCCGCCGGTGGAGGGCGCGTGCCCGTTCTCGGTGACCAGCCCTTCGTCCATCAGCCCCCGCACGATGTTGGACATCGTCTGCGCGGTCAGCCCGGTGCGCTGCGCGAGTTCGACGCGGCTGATCTCGCCGTGACGCCGGATCGTGTCCAGCACGACCGCGCGGTTGAACCCCCCGACCCTGGGCAGATTCGTCCCCTGCCACGACGCACTCGCCATCGAGCTCTCCTCGTTGAGACGCGCATGATCACTGACTTGTGCAAACGATTGGACTTGAGCTGCCCAAGCAGTGTGATCCGGATCTCAGGTCGATCGCAAGCGTCGCAGTCCGGAGGAACCGGGAACGTTCGGAGGGTGCGACGTTTTCATGAAAACTTCGCCGACGACGAAGCGGCGGTCCCCCTCGCGAATGAGGGGAACCGCCGCTTCAGGTGGGCGCGTGACCGGGTCTTCCCACGACGAACCGGTCGCGCACCGACCGGGTTCGTCAGCCGAGGCGCTGCTTGAGGGCCTCGAACTCGTCGCGCATCGAGGTGGGCAGGTCGTCACCGATGGTGTCGAACCACTCCTGGATCAGCGGCAGCTCCGCCTTCCACTCGTCGACGTCGACGTTGAGCGCGGTCTCGATGTCCTCGGTCGGGGTGTCCAGACCGGAGACGTCGATCTCGTCGGCGGAGGGCACGCGGCCGATCGGGGTGTCGACGGCGGCGGCGTTGCCCTCCAGCCGCTCGACGATCCACTTGAGCACGCGCGAGTTCTCGCCGAAGCCCGGCCACACGATCTTCTTGCCGGACTCGTCGCGGCGGAACCAGTTGACGTAGTAGATCTTCGGCAGCTTGGAGGCGTCCGCGTCCTTGCCGGTGTTCACCCAGTGCTGCAGGTAGTCGCCGACGTTGTAGCCGATGAACGGCAGCATGGCCATCGGGTCGCGACGTACGACGCCGACCTGGCCGGAGGCCGCGGCGGTGGTCTCCGAGGACATGGTGGCGCCCATGAACACGCCGTGCTGCCAGTTGAACGACTCGTTGACCAGCGGAACCGTGGTCTTGCGGCGACCGCCGAACAGGATCGCCGAGATCGGCACGCCCTGCGGGTCGTCCCACTCCGGCGCCAGGATCGGGCACTGCGACATCGGCGTGCAGTAGCGCGAGTTCGGGTGCGCGGCCTTGACGTCGCTGTCCGGGGTCCAGTCGTTGCCCTTCCAGTCGGTCAGGTGCGCGGGCGTCTCGCCGCCCATGCCCTCCCACCAGACGTCACCGTCGTCGGTCAGCGCGACGTTGGTGAACAGCGAGTTGCCCTTCTCGATGGTGCGCATCGCGTTCGGGTTGGTGTGCTCGTCGGTGCCCGGCGCGACGCCGAAGAAGCCGGCCTCGGGGTTGACCGCGTACAGGCGGCCGTCCTCGCCGAAGCGCATCCAGGCGATGTCGTCGCCGAGGGTCTCGACCTTCCAGCCCGGGATGGTCGGCTGCAGCATCGCCAGGTTGGTCTTGCCGCACGAGGAGGGGAACGCGGCCGCCACGTAGTGGACCTTGTTCTCCGGGGAGATCAGCTTGAGGATCAGCATGTGCTCGGCGAGCCAGCCCTCGTCGCGGGCCATCGCCGAGGCGATGCGCAGCGAGTAGCACTTCTTGCCCAGCAGCGCGTTGCCGCCGTAGCCGGAGCCGTAGCTCCAGATCATCCGCTCCTCGGGGAAGTGCGTGATGTACTTGGTGTCGTTGCACGGCCACGGCACGTCCTGCTGGCCCGGCTCCAGCGGCGCGCCCACCGAGTGCAGCGCGGGGACGAACGGGGCGTCGGTGCCCAGGCGCTCCAGCACCTTGGCGCCCATCCGGGTCATGATGTGCATCGAGACCACGACGTACTCGGAGTCGGTGATCTCCACGCCCAGCTTCGGCTCCTCAGCGCCCAGCGGACCCATGCAGAACGGGATGACGTACATCGTGCGGCCGCGCATGGAGCCCCGGTAGAGCTCGGTCATGGTGGCCTTCATCTTGGCCGGGTCCATCCAGTTGTTGGTGACCCCGGCGTCTTTCTCCTCGACCGAGCAGATGTAGGTCCGCTCCTCGACCCGCGCCACGTCGGACGGGTCCGACGCCGCGTAGAACGAGTTCGGCTTCTTGTCGAGACGCGTGAAGGTGCCGGCCTCGACGAGGCGGTCGGTCAGTCGCGTCCACTCGTCCTGCGAACCGTCACACCACACCACGCGATCGGGTGTGGTCAGCTCCGCGACCTCTCGCACCCACGACAACAGGCGCTCGTGCTCGGTCGGGGCCTGGTCGAGACCGGGGATGGTCACTGCGGTCATCGCGACGTGTCTCCTGACTGGGCGCCACAGCCCGGATTGGTCGCCGACGGGGCTGCCCGCCGACGTTTGCAGGGAACGCTTCGCCCGGCCCGGAGAGCCGGGCGAAGTGGAAAAGGGATGCAACGAGGCTAACGGGGATAACGGCGCGCAATGAAGATCGGGGTTGTCGGTTCTCTCACAGGAACGATAAGGGAATCGATTCAGTTCGCACTTCTTCTCCGCTCGTCACGGAAATCCCGTCGCCGGGCGCGCGTGAGGTGCCAGATTTTCCGGCGAAGCGGACAGCAGTGCGAACGACCGGTGAACCGCAGACAGCCGCCGAATGGCGGTTGCCGCTCGCGGAACAGCGGAATGAAAAACCGCCCGATGGCCTGAGAATCGGGCCACGGGCGGGTGGTGAACTCACATTCCGTCGCGAATTGCGCGACCCGGGGTCACACCCAGGAGTCGTCCTTTCCGGAACTCGCCGGCTCGCCCTCGCAGATCTCCGGGACGGCCGCGTCGGCCGGCGGCGGGGGCGCTTGGGGGTGGGGCTGGAACTCGGGTTCGTCGAAGGTCCAGGTCGTGTCGTCGGTGGCCGAGGCCGCCCGGTTCGGCGCGTACTGGCCGTTGTCGCCGATCCGGCCCTGCTCGACCACGGTCCACTCGCCCTCGCCGGTGTGGTGCGAGATCGTCACGTCGCCGGTCTGGGTGATCTCGACGACCTGGTCCGCGGCTCCGTCGCCGTCGACGTCGGTGAGCATCACGGTGTTGCCGTTCTCGGACTGCACGACCGCGGTGTCGGCGACCCCGTCGGAGTTGGTGTCCTCGGTGGCCGGTCCGACCTGCACGTCTCCCTGCGGGGTGTCGACGACCATCTGCTTGTCGTCGTCGGCGTGCTCCTCGGCGCCGCCGGGGTTCTGCTGCGGGGCCTCCGCCGTCCACTCGCCGCTGTCGGCGTGGAACCGCGCCTGGTCGAGGACCTGCCCGTCGGCGGTGATGGTCTGCATCAGGTCGGCGTGGCCGTCGGCGTTGTCGTCGATGTAGGCGACGTAGCCGTCGTCGGTCATCACCGCGACCGTCTCGTCCAGGCCGTCGCCGTCGAGGTCGTAGTTGGCCTCGGCGGTGTACTCCTCGCCGTCGACGGTGACCTTGATGTCCCCGTCCCCGGCCCCGGTCTCCTCGATGTACACGTCGGCACCCTCCGCCGCCTTCACCTGCGAACCTTTGGACGCAGCGTAGAACCCCCAGGTTCCCACCCGGAAGAACCCGTCGTCCGGGAGAACCCGATTTCAACGGAGATCAGGGTTCCGATTTCCGTTGAAATCGCGATCACCACCCGGGTGCGGGGCCCCTGACCTGGGGTTGAGCGGGTCAGGAATCGCGGAGGTTGCGGATCGCGGAGAGCAGGTGCTCGGCGCGCTCGCGGCCGGAGGAGGACTCGGTGAGGCGCCGATCGACCGTCTGCAACCGGCGGCTGCGCTCGGCGGCGTCCATCTTCAGGGCCTTGTCGACGTCCCGGAGCTCGGCGTCGATCGCCTCGATCCGCCTGGTCAGCGCCTCGTCCAGGGCCAGCGAGAGCTGCTGCTCGGCCTCGATGAGCTGCTCGGCGACCAGCTGGTCCAGGGCCGAGCGGGCGTCGGCGATGGCATCGGTGAGCCACTGCTTGAGGTGCTGCTTGTCGGCCGCGTGCTTGCGGGTGCGGGCAAGCCACCAACCCGCGCTCAGGCCGAGCACGATCGTCACCGGCAGCACCACCGGGTTCAGCGTCGCCACGCCCAGCCCGGCCAGCGGCATCGCCGCCGCGCGACCGATGCCGAGACCGCCGGAGACGCCCATGAACACCAGCAGCTTGTCCTCGGCGGTGGGCGGACGCCGGTCCGGCGGGCGCAGCTGGATCGGAGCTTGCGCGCCGCGCGCGAACTGCGAGCGGATCACGTCCAGCTCCTCGGCGGAGAACAGGTCGTTGAGGGCCTGCTCGGCCACCGCCGCCAGGCGCGTCGACAGCGTCGCGGCGATTCGGGTCGAGGCCATCTGCAGCGCGATGTCGACCTGGCGGGGCAGGTCGTCGATCTCCTTGCGGGCGGCGCCGTCGATGGACCGGCGGAACCAGTTCTGCACGTCGCGGACCTGCCGCGACACCTCGTGGCTGACCTCCACCCGGGTCCGCTGGATCTCGCCGCGCAGCTTGACCTGCCAGCCCCGGGTCGAGGAGCGGCGGGCGGTGCTGAGCTCGTCGCGGCGGGCGCGCAGCGACTCGGCCTCGTCCTCGCCGACGGTCAGCGCCCGCTTCTCGGCCTCCAGGGTCGCGGTGAGCTCGCCGAGCACGGTCGACAGCGCGCGCATCGTGTTGGCCTCGCCGAGCATCGCCGACCGGCCGGCGATCAGCCGCTGCAGCTCCTCGCGCAGCTCCACCACGCCGGACTTGCCGCGCAGCAGCTCGGCGTTGGCCGAATCCGGGGCCTGCGCGGCGCGCAGGTGCAGGCGGGCGGAGACCGGGAAGATCGGCACCTCGGCGAACCGGGGCGCGTGCTCGGCCAGCAGCCTGCGGTCCTCGGCGAGCACCTGCCGCCAGCCGCGGTGCTGATCGGTCTTGGCCAGCGCGAACACCACGGTCTCGACGCGTTCGCCGACCTGCTGCAGGAACTCCAGCTCGCCGCGGGTGAACGGGGACGAGGCGTCGACGACGAACAGCAGCGCGGTCGCCGACACCGCCGCCTCGCGGGCCAGCTCGCCGTGCAGCTCCTCCAGCCCGCCGACCCCGGGGGTGTCGACGAGCATCAGCTCGGTCAGCTCCGCCAGCGGCGCGGTGACCCGCACGTAGCGGGGCGGCAGCTGTCCTTCGGGCAGGTCGCGGTCGGCGCTGGTCCAGTTCGGCAGCTCGTCGAGGTCGAACGGCACCGGGTCCTGCTGGCCGGGGTAGCAGGCCTGGGCGGACCACTGCTCGCCGTGCTCGAACCGCAGGTAGGTGCTGGTGGCGACGTCGGCGTCCACCGGCGAGAGGTTCGGGTGCTCCAGCAGCGCGTTGACCAGCGAGCTCTTGCCGCGGTTGGTCTCGCCGACGACGACCGCGCTGGGCGTGCCGGGGCGGCTGCGGCGGACCTGCTCGACCCACTCGAACGCGGTCGGGTCCGCCTCGCGCAGGAACCCGAGCAGCTTGTCCCGGGTCTGCTTGACCTGCTGCGGGAGCGCGGCGGCAGCAACACCAGGCGCCGTGGTCATGCCGTCCTCTCGGTAGGTCCCAGGCGACGGTACCGGTTCACCTGCGCAGCTGGTAGACGGTCACGACCGGGGTGCGCAGCACGCGGTCCCGGTCGGCGAAGCCGAGCAGCTCGGTCTCGGCGATGACGCCGTCGAGCTCGGGATCGTCGGTGGGCAGGGTGCCGCCGGCCTCGTGCAGGCCCGGGTCGAAGCGCTCGCCGTCGGGGCGCAGCGCGGTGACGCCGATGCCGGTGAGGCCGTCCGCGAGCCGTTCGGCCACGCCCGCGCTGCGGGCCCGGTCCACGGCGTACACGCACAGCTGGATCAGCGCGGCGCGGTCGGTCAGCGCCTGTTCGAGCGGGTCGATGACGGTTTCGCTGGTCACGGCGGTCATGTCTGTCCCCTGATCGGCGTCTGCGTCGGAGGCCTGTTCGGCGGTCTCGTGGGGATCAGACGGACCCGAAAGGACCTCGGTTCCGCTTTCGGGTGACTTCTTGGACCGCCTCCAGCTCCGCACGGTGATCACCTGGTTCGCAGTTGCTGCCAGATCAGGAAGTAGGCCCGGTGCACCACGTGCGCGACCCGACTCTGGGCGGGCGTGGCACCGAACGAGGAGAACGAGCGCCACCAGTTGGCGCGCTCCAGCGCGAGGTCGGTCAGCTCGGCCTGCGGCAGGCCGGGACCGCCCAGCTGCTCGCCGGGATCGGTGCTGCTGCCGACCCGCATGACCTCGTCGGCCAGGTCCGGGGGCATCTCCACCGCACCGGCCGCGACCAGCGTCAACGCCTCCAGGACGCGCAGCTGGTGGGCCTCCGGCCGGGCCAGCAGGCCCTCGATCGCGTCGTGCACCTCGCGCCGCTCGTCGCGATCGCCGGAGGCCTGCGAGAGGGCGGTGATCGACGCGAGCGCGGCGGCCGCCTTGATCCCGTCCGCGCGAACCCGGAACACCGAGTCCAGCCTGCTCAGCACGGACGCCAGGCCCGAGGCGTCGCGGATGCGGCGCCGCAGCTCCCCCGCCGTGATGTCGGGCTCGGCGTCCAGCGCCTCCAGCGCGCAGCGCACGCCGTGCAGGTCCATCCGCTCCAGCAGCTGGGTCCGGGTGCCCGCCGGGACCTCGCACTCCCAGCTGGTGAACAGGTCCGCCGACAGCAGCAGCGTCTCCCGCGTGTCCTCGTCGAGCTTGGCCAGCGAGCGCAGCGCTTCGGCGTCGGGCGCGGTGAACCCGCCGGTCTCGGCGGTCTCGGCGAGCAGCCCGATCACCGGGAGCACGTCGGCGACCTTCGGCTTGAGCAGCGCGGACTGCTTGGCGGCCAGGATCTCGGCGGCCTTCCACAGCTCGTCGCCGGAGCCCTCGACGCTGTCGGCCTCGATCATGTCGGCCTTGTTGAGCAGCGCGATCGCGTTCACCGGACCGGCCTCGCGGCTGGCGGTGGCGGCGGTGAAGGCGGCCAGCGCCTGCTCGTCGTCGGCCCGCACGCCCTGGGTGACCACGTAGAGCACGGCCTCGGCGCCGATCACGGCATCGCGCGAGACCGGATCGAGCTGTTGGGTCCCGAGCGCCTGCTCGGTGCGCGCGACCGAGTCGGAGTCCAGCGAACCCAGGCCCGGGGTGTCGATCACCGTGAGATCGCGCAGCACGGCGTTGGTCAGGTAGGCCTCCAGGTGGGAGACCTCGTCGAAGTCCACGCCCAGGTCGGCGGGGATGCCCCCGGTGGGGTCGAACGGCACGGTCTGCCTGCGCCCGTCGTGGAACACGACCTCGACGCGGTCGACCGTCCCGTACTGGAACCGGGTGACCAGCCGAGTGCACTCACCGACGTCGGTGGGCGCCACCCGCCTCCCGATCAACGCGTTGACCAGGGTCGACTTGCCGGACTTGATCCGACCGGCCACCGCGACCTGCAGCGGCGCTCCGAGCCGGTGCAACACTTCGCCGAACCCCTCGGCGGTGCGCTCGGACACCCGGGGCTGCAACTCCGCGCACAACCGCGCCACGGCAGCCGACAACGGGCCTGCCCAGCGCTGCTCGGGTGCCGTGTTCACGATGCCCTTCCGATGAACTCAGACATTCCGGACGTCCGGGGAATCCACCCGCCCCATCCTGCCACGCCACCCCCACCCGCAACCCCCACTCCGCGCAGGACCACCCCACCCCGCCGCCCCCGCGACGAGAACCGCTGCATTCGCGCGATGAAAACCGCGGTTTTCGACGCGCGGATAGCCTGCACGGGTGAGCGCTGACTTCAAGCCCGAACTGGTCGCCCTGGACATCGACGGGACCCTGCTGGATCCGGAGACCGACACGATCTCCGCAGCGGTGAAGGACGCCGTGCGGCGCGCGGCCGAGGGCGGTGCGCAGCTGGTCGTGGCGACCGGGCGGACCTTCCTCGGGACCGTGCCCGTGCTCGACGAACTGGGTCTGACCAGCGGATTCGCGTTGTGCTCCAACGGTGCTGTGCTGGTCGACGTGGCGCGGCGCGAACCCGTGTCCGTCGCGTCCTTCGACGCCACCCCGGTGCTGCGGACCCTCCGCGAGCACCTGCCCGGCAGCATCTACGCCGCCGAGGACGTCGGCGTCGGCAACCTCGTCTCCGCACCGTTCGACCCCGAGAAGCTGCACGGGCCGCAGCGGCTCACGCCGCTCGACGAGCTCACCGCCGCACCCGTGCCCCGGCTCATCGCCGAGTGGACCGGCCGCGACCCGGCCGAGCTCGCCACCACCCTCGCCGATGTCCGGCTGCCGCAGTGCGCCATCACCGTCGACACCTACGAGCCCTGGGTCACCGTCGTCCCCGAGGGCCTGTCCAAGGGGGCTGCGCTGGAGAAGCTGCGCACCGAACTCGGCATCGCCCCGGATCGCACCTTCGCCGCAGGCGACGGCACCAACGACTTCGAGATGCTGAGCTGGGCGGCCCGCGGCGTGGCGATGGGGCAGGCGCCGCTCGACCTGCGCGCCGCCGCCGACGCCACCATCGGCACCGTCGCCGACGACGGGCTCGCGGTCGAGCTGAACCGACTGTTCACCTGAAACGTCCCCCGCTCACCCGGGATGTTCCCGGTCAACCCGAAGTCCACTGTGGAGCGTCGTTGAAGGACCGGGGTGGCGATCCGGGACAACCCTGAGGTGCGTCATCCTCGGGGCCGGTTCACTACTACCGGCACTGCTCCGCGTCCCAGCAACAGGAGTGATCATGATCGAGGCGAGAGGCCTCACCAAGCGCTACGGCCAGAAGGTGGCGGTGGACGACCTGTCCTTCACCGTCAAACCCGGTCACGTCACCGGATTCCTCGGCCCCAACGGCGCGGGCAAGTCCACCACCATGCGCATGGTGCTCGGGCTCGACAACCCCACCGCGGGCGACGTGCGCATCAACGGCAAGCGCTACCAGGAGCTCAAGAACCCGCTGCGCACCGTCGGCGCCCTCCTCGACGCCAAGTGGGTGCACCCCAACCGCACCGCCCGCGCGCACCTGCGGTGGATCGCGCGCTCCAACGGCATCGGCATGCAGCGCGTCGACGAGGTCCTCGACCAGGTCGGGCTCACCGACGTCGCCCGGCGCAAGGCCGGCGGGTTCTCGCTCGGCATGTCGCAGCGCCTCGGCATCGCCACCGCGCTGCTCGGCGACCCCGAAGTCCTGCTCTTCGACGAACCCGTCAACGGCCTCGACCCCGAAGGCATCCACTGGATCCGCCGGTTCATGCAGGGCCTCGCCGCCGAAGGCCGGACCGTCTTCGTCTCCAGCCACCTGCTGAGCGAGATGTCGCTCACCGCAGAAGAACTCGTCGTCGTCGGCCGCGGCAAGCTCATCGCCCAGTGCAGCACCGCCGAGTTCGTCGACAGCGCGGGCAGCAGCTCCGTGCTCGTGCGCACCCCCGAAGCCCCGCAGCTGCAACGACTCCTCGCCGACGAGCAGATCACCGTCCGCACCGCCGCCGACGACCGGCTCGTCCTCGACGGCGTCACCACCGAGCGGGTCGGCGAGATCGCCGCGCAGCACCGCATCGTGCTGCACGAGCTCACCGCGCAGCGCGGCTCGCTGGAAGACGCCTTCATGCAGATGACCAGCGACGCCGTCGAATACCAGACCGCGCTCGGCGAGTCGCCCGAGCTGACCGCCCAGGGGGTGGCCCGATGACCCTGCTCGCCGTCGAGCGGATGAAGCTCTTCTCCACCCGCGCCCCCTGGTGGTGCATGGTCCTCGCGCTCGCCCTGCCCATCGGGTTCACCGCGCTCATCGCCGCCTACTCCGACGGGATCGCGCTCAGCACAACGCAGTTCGGGCACCAGTTCGGACTCATGGTGACCCTGGTGCTCGCCGCGCTGGCGATCACCACCGAATACCGCTTCGGCACCATCCGGGCGACCTTCGTGGCCGTGCCCAACCGCACCGCCGTGCTGCTCGCCAAGACCGCCGTCGTCGCCGTCCTCGCGCTGATCATCGGCGAGATCTGCGCGTTCGGCTCCTGGGGCGTCGCCAAGGTGCTGCTGCCCAGCTCCGACCTCGCGCTCACCACCGCCGACCAGTGGCGGCAGGTCGCCGGTGTCGGGCCGGTTTTCGCGTTCTCCGCGATCCTCGCAGTCGGCGTCGGCATGCTCCTGCGCCAGACCGCGGGCGCCGTCACCGTGCTGCTGCTGTGGTCGCTGCTCGTCGAGAACCTCGTCGCGCTCATCCCCGAGATCGGCACCGAGGCCCAGCGGTGGATGCCCTTCGTGATGGCCGACAACTTCCTCAGCGGCGAAGGCCCCCTGTCCGCGAACATGCCCCTCGGCCCCTGGGCGTCACTCGCGTACTTCGGAGCCGTCACGGTGGGTGTCTGGGTGATCGGACTCGTCGTGACCCACCGGCGTGATGCCTGACCAGCGGATTTGATCATGGAGCCGAAAGCCCTTGATCAAAGCCGGGAATCCCCAGCTGGGCCCGGGAACGCGCAACGTTACCGAGCCCGGCCGAGAGTCTGGTCACGCCGACCGATAGGATCGGCTGCAAGATCGAGCGGAAGCCGATCGCACCGGGTCACATCGGACGCGGTGAGTCAGCGGACGATCACACCGTGACTCGAGAACGCTGAAGCACAACCAAAGACGACCGACTGCAGCAGCGCTCGGGGGCGCCGGCGGTCGGGACGGGGGAGGGCCCGGGCTGTCATTCGGGGGATGGCCCGGGCCCTGTGCTTTTCTTTTCTTGATGGAACCGCTCTGTGGTCTTTTTGCTTGGCGGTGCGAGTAGCGGAACCTGAGCGCCTCCGTGGACTCCGTGCGCCGCTCCTGATGTATGCCGATACACGGCGTCACGGCGTACTCGCCACGAAGGCGCTCAGAACCCGCGGCGGTGCCAGCGTCTGAGGTGGGGAAAGAGAAAGCGCCTTCGGCGCTTGTCTGACGGTTGTTCTGGTTAGACGGAGGGTCTTACTACCAGTACCGGGCAGGCTGCGTGCCTTACGCATTGTTCTGCTACTGAGCCGAGCATGAGGCCTGCGAATCCCCCTCTGCCCCGGTGGCCGACCACGAGGAGGTCCGCTCCTCTGGAGGCGGCCAGGAGAGCTTGCGGGCTCGGCGAGTGGACCGCGTGGATCTCCGTGGTGACCCCGGTGTCGCCGAGCCTGTCCTGCACCAGCTTCTCGGTCTCGCGCTCCACCTCCTGCTGGAAGGCGTCCATGCTCGGGACCGCGTTCGGCGGGCAGTCCGGAGGACGCGGGGCCGTGCGCATGCTCCAGGCGCGGACCACGTGCAGGACCGCGTTGCGGCGGGCGGCCTCCTCGGCCGCGACCGCCAGGGCTCGCAAGGACGAGGCGGAGGCGTCGACGCCGACGACCACTCCGCCGTTGATCTCCACGCGTTGGAACGTCTGATCCGGCACGCCTCTACTCCAACCGCCACGACTCCCCTTGTCGACCTGACCTGGACTAGGTCAACCGAACGAGTCTCCCGTGTGATTGCGATCACATTTTACACGGTTGTCTCATTCGTCGGTTTGGCTGTGGTAAGGCATAAGTAGAGGTGTCCCGCAACCAGCGTCGCTTGGGGGCATGCGCTGGCCGTGGGCGAGTAGTTCGGCTCGCGTCTTTCTCCACACCAGAGGAGTGGGCCACATGCTTTCTTCACAAGAGAGTGCTCTGATCGTTCTTCCCCGAAGCGGGGGTGTCCGCGCCAAGCACGACGGCAACGACGTCCAGCTGGAGCCGGTTCCGCGACTCGAGTGGTCGCTGGCGACCGAGGCGCACCCGCCTGCCACCGAAGCCGCGACACCCGCGTCGCTTCGCCGCAGCTGGATCCACACCGCCTCCGAGCGCCAGGTCCTGGAGCTCTTCCGCAAGCTCAACGGCGCTGCGCGTCGGCTGCCCGCGCCCTGGTGGCTGCGCGCGCTGGACCGCGGCGACATCGCCTCGCGCGCCGAGGCGTTCAAGATCGAGGACGAGGTGCACGCGATCCTCTCGTCGCGCCCCGGCTGGGTCTTCGTGCCCTGGGTCGGCACCAGCGAGGCCGGGTACTGGGAGTACGCCCCGTCCGACCGCGGCGACGTCCGGATGCCCACCACGATCGTCCTCACCGACGACCACGACGGCTGGCTCAACGCCGTCCCCGCCTACGGCGAGACCGAGTCCCTGCCGGTGCCGACCAGCACGGGCAAGCTGCTCTCCCTGCTCCCGCAGGTCGAGGCCTGGTGACTTTCAAGATCAGCGGTCGTCTTGCTCGGCGGTGCGGGTAGCGGAACCGACGCGCCGTCCGGACCCCGTGCGCCACTCCTGATGCACGCCGATGCACGGCGCCGCGGCGCACTCGCCGGACGACGTCGCAGAACCCGCGGCGGTGCGAGCTGCGAGCGGGGTGTCGACGTCTCGCGACTTCGTGGCTCGCGTCAGTCAGCGCTGCGCACCCTCCACGCGGTGACGGGGACGCGCTGCCGGTTTGCGATAATTCGTCCTCGTGAATTCCTCTGACCAGCAGGTTCCGTTCCGCCGTACCGTCGTCAGCTACGTCCAGCGGGGCGAGCGGATGACCGTCGGGCAGCAGCGGGCCTGGGACCGCCACTGGGCCGAGCTCGGCGCCGACGTCACCGAGCTGCCGGAAGGGCCGCTGGACGTGGAGTCCTGGTTCGGCCGCTCCGCGCCCGTGGTGCTGGAGATCGGCTCGGGCATGGGCGAGACGACGGCGCAGCTCGTCGCCGCGCAGCCGGACGACAACTACCTGGCGGTCGAGGTCTACAAGCCCGGTCTGGCCCAGCTGATGCTGCGCGCCGAGAAGCTGGAGGTCTCCAACCTCCGGCTGCTGCGCGGCGACGCCATCGTGCTGCTGCGCGACCACGTCGAACCGGAGTCGCTGGACGAGGTGCGGATCTACTTCCCGGACCCGTGGCCGAAGAAGCGGCACCACAAGCGCCGCCTGGTCCAGCCCGAGTCCGTCGCGCTGATCACCTCGCGGCTGCGCCCGGGCGGTGTCCTGCACCTGGCCACCGACTGGGAGAACTACGCCGAGCAGATGCGCGAGGTCTGCGAAGCGGAACCGGGCCTGCGCAACCGCTACGCCGACGAACCCGGCGGCTGGGCCCCGCGCCCCGACTGGCGCCCCATCACCAAGTTCGAGAACCGCGCCCACGACGAGGGCCGAGAGATCCACGACCTCATCTACGAACGCCCCTGACACCCCTCCCCGTGTCGAAAACCGCTGTTTTCATCGCGCGAAAACCGCGGTATTCGACTTGAGGGGGCTGGGAGTTCACTCTTTTGGCGGATCAAGGGTTGCGGTGATCGGGTCGATGTCAGTTACATCGGGTCAGCGGAACACCTGATCGTGGCTGCTCAAGATCACCGGAAAGTGATGGCCTGAGGGCTGCTCAGGCGGTGGTTCCGGAAGTTAGGTTCTCGCGGCGTGACGGCCATTCGCGAAGAACTCAGCCCGAGCCCGACGAACCCGACGGTGACCGCAGCCGAGGACTTCCTGCGCTCCTTCCACTCCGCGCACCCCGAAGCCGGATCGCTCCGCGACCGGCTCGCCGAGGTGCGGCGCAGCATCGCCGAAACCGGCACCTACCGGCACACCACCGCCGAGCTCACCCACGGAGCCCGCGTCGCGCTGCGCGACAGCGGCTGGTGCACCGGCGGCCTGCCGTGGAACCGGGTCGAGGTCCGCGACCTGCGCGGCCTGCGCAACGCCTCGGCCATCGCCAGCGAGTGCTTCGAACACCTGCGGCTGGCCACCAACGCCGGCCGGATCCGGCCGCTGATCACCGTCTTCGCCCCCGACGCCCCCGAGTCGGCGGGCCCGCGGATCTGGAACGAGCAGGTCGTCCGCTACGCCGGCTACACCCTGGCCGACGGCGGTGTCCTCGGCGACGCCCGCTACCAGGGATTCACCGCGCAGGCGCAGCGGCTCGGCTGGAAACCCCCGGCGCCGCGCGGCCGCTTCGACCACCTGCCGCTCGTCGTGGAGACCGAGCACGAGGGCGTCAAGCTCGTCCCCGTGCCCCGCGACGTCGTGCAGGAAGTGCCGCTGGAGCACCCCGACTACCGCTGGTTCGAGGAGCTCGGCCTGCGCTGGCACAGCGTCCCGCTGATCAGCAACATGCACCTCGACATCGGCGGCATCCGCTACCCCGCCGCGCCGTTCAACACCTGGTTCGTGGGCACCGAGATCGGCACCCGCGGCCTGGCCGACGACCAGGCCTACGGGCTGACCCGGCAGGTCGCCGAGCGGTTGGGCATGGACACCTCCACCGAGCGCAGCCTGTGGCGGGACCGCGCCGTCGTCGAGATCAACCGGGCCGTGCTGCACTCCTTCGACGCCGCCCGCGTCACCATCACCGACCACCACAGCGAAGCGCTGCACCGGCTGGAATGGCTGCGCTCGGGCCCGCGCACCAGCGGATCCGAGCCCGCCTTCACGGTGAGCAGGAACGCGGCCCGGCGAGCCAGGAGCGGAGCGGACGATCCACCAGAGCCGGCGGAGCGGGTAACCGTCCGCCGGGTGCAGGAACCACCGCCGCAGGCCTCGGCTCCAGAAGAGCGAATTCGGCCCCGCTACGACGTTCTGGCCCGGATGAGCCGCCGGTGTCTGGGCACGGACCTGCCCCAGGACTGATCCCGCGGCGCTTGCGGTCCCGACCGCCCTCCAGCAGATCCGGCAGCACCGAGCTCAACGCCATCAGCAGCAGGGCGATCATGGCGATGGCGGCGGCGATCGCGGTCATCGTGGTCTCGAACATGGTGAACCTCCCCGACTCGGTTCCTCCTCCCCAGCGTGGCGGTTGAGCGGGTGCTCGCGGATCGGCCAGCCGGGGATGTTTTCCCTGATCATTCGGTCGGCGCATCGGGGACCTGCCCCTAAGGGGGCGGGTCGCTCCCGCGGCCTGACTCCAGAGTCGGGCACCGGGGCGGAAACCGGTATCGGCCGCCGGGCCAGGAAAACCGGGCCCGCAGATCAGCCGATCGGCCAGCGCACCTCGGTCTTTCGGCCAATCGCGGGAACGTCCGGGGCCGGAACGGGGTGCGGCAGAATGCGGTCATGCCGACCGCACTCCGCCTGCACGCACCGATGGCACTGCCCTGCGACCCGACCTGCTCGGTCATCCGGGACGCGGTGGTCGACGTCGACGACACCGGCCGCATCACCTACTGCGGACCCCGGCAGGGCGCGCCGGAGCGCTCCAACGACGTCACCGTCCGCGAATGCGGCGGCATCCTGCTGCCCGGCCTGATCAACGCGCACGCCCACAGCCCGATGACCCTGCTGCGCGGCATGGGCGCGGACCTGCCGCTGCTGCGCTGGCTCAACGAGGTGATCTTCCCGGCCGAGGCGCGGCTGCGGCCCTCCGACGTCCGCGCCGGCATGGAGCTGGGCTGCGTCGAGATGCTGCGGGCGGGCGTGACGACCAGCGCCGAGATGTACTTCATCACCGAGTCGATGGTCGAGGCGACGCTGGCGGTCGGTTCCCGCGCGGTTCTGGCCACAGCAGTGATCGACACCCCCGCGCTGGAGGCGCTGGGCGGCTGGCGCGGCGCGGTCGAGGGCATCGACCGCTGGATCGACGCCGACGGCCTGCGCTTCGGGCCGGGTGAGCGCATCGAGCTCGCCTACGGCCCGCACTCGGCCTACCTGCTGCCGCCGGAAGCCCTGCAGACCATCGGAGAATCCGCCCAGCAGCGCGGCGCGCTGGTGCACACCCACGTCGCCGAGACGCTCGCCGAGGACGCGGTGCAGCGCGAGGAGTACGGCTCGGTGCCGGCGCTGCTGGACAAGCTGGGCGTGCTCGAAGGTCGTGTCATCGCAGCGCACGGCGTGCACCTCGGCGACGACGACATCGAGCTGCTCGCGCGTCGCGGCGTCGGGGTCGCGCACTGCCCCGGTTCCAACGCCAAGCTCGCCTCCGGCACCGCGCGGCTCGTCGAGCTGCTGCGCGCCGGTATCCCGGTCGGCCTGGGCACCGACGGCCCGTCCAGCAACGACGACCTGGACCTGTGGGAGGAGGTGCAGCTCGCGGGCCTGCTGGCGCGCACGGTCACCGGCGACGCGACGGCGCTGAGCGCGCGGGCCGCGCTGCTGGCCGCCACCCGCGGCGGGGCCGAGGCGCTGCACCGCGACGACATCGGTGCGCTGGAACCGGGCCGCTGGGCCGACATCGTGCACCTCGACGTCGACAACCCCGCGTTCGCGACGGGTTTGGACGCGCCCGACGAGCAGGTGCTGTCCAACGTCGTGTGGGCGGCGGGTTCGCGCAGCGTGCGGGACGTCTGGGTGGCGGGCGAGGAAGTCCTCAACGACCGCGAGCCCACCCGCGTCGACCGCCGCACCGTGCAGGCCGCGGCTCGGACGGCGGCGCAGCACGTGCGCGGCTGACGCGGCAGGGGAGGGTTCCTCCTCGAATCACCCGTGATCGATGTCCGAAACGTCGGGACGATTCGAGGAAGAACTGCCCCCGCCAGGCGTCGCCCGCAGGGATCAGGCCGCGGCGGGGCGAACGATGATCTCGGTGAGGTGCGAGTCCTCGGTGGCGTTCACGGCCGAGATGATCGGCTTCGCCACCGACTCGGGACGCAGGTAGCGGTCGGCCTCGAAGGCACCGCCCTCCTGCTCGCGGACCGAGCGCTGCATGTCGGTCGCGGTGCGACCGGGGAACACCGAGGTCACGCGCACGCTGTTGGTGGCCTCCTCGGCGCGCAGCACGTCGGCGAAGGCTCGCAGCGCGAACTTGCTCGCCGCGTAGGCGCCCCAGTTCGGCTTGGCGCTGAGGCCCGCGCCGGAGTTGACCAGGACGACGTGGCCCTGGGCGGCGCGCAGCTGCGGCAGCAGCAGGCGGGTGAGCTCGGTGACGGCGAAGAGGTTCACCTCGAAGGTGCGCCGCCACGAATCGCCGGTGGCGTCGGCGATCTGGCCGAGCTCGACGAGTCCGGCGCAGTGCACCAGGACGTCGACTCGCTCGATGTCGGTCGCGGCGTCGGCCAGCGCGGCGTGGTCGGTGAGTTCCACCGGCCACTCGCGGGCGGCGCCGGGCAGTTCGTCGATCAGGGTCTGGATGGCGTCGGTGTCGCGGCCGCCCAACAACAGGTCATGAGTGTGGGACAGCTCACGCGCGACCGCGGCCCCGATGCCTCGTGAGGCGCCGGTGACCAGGGCAATCGGGCGTTCTGGCATGTCTGTAACGCTACAGGTGGTGCAATTCACCCGAGCGACCGGCCGTCCCATCCACCGGTCCTCCCTTGACCCGGTGGCCGAGCGGCGCGTATGCCCTTCGGGTGAGCAGCGTCAACGTCGCCTCTGCAGAGATGCAGAACCGGGTCCTGCGCAAGGTCGCGATCCGGCTGATGCCCTTCCTGTGCCTGCTGTACTTCGTCAACTACCTGGACCGGGTGAACATCGGGTTCGCCGGGCCGAACGGGATGAACGACGAACTGGGCATGACCGCAACGGTCTTCGGATTCGCCTCCGGGATCTTCTTCCTCGGCTACCTGGTGCTGGAGGTGCCGAGCAACCTCGCTCTGCACCGCTTCGGCGCCCGCAAGTGGCTCGCCCGGATCATGATCACCTGGGGGATCGTCGCGACCGTGATGGCCTTCGTGCCGAACGCGACGGCCCTGGTGGTGCTGCGGTTCCTGCTGGGCGTCGCCGAGGCCGGGTTCTTCCCGGGCATCATCCTGTACCTCACGTACTGGTTCCCCGCGGTGCAGCGGGCCAAGGCCGTGGCGCTGTTCATGGCGGCCGTCCCGGTCTCCAGCGCCATCGGCGCGACCGTGTCCAGCGCGCTGATCTCCAGCGGTCACGGCGTCTTCGGCCTGTCCGGCTGGCGGTTCATGTTCCTGGTCGAGGGCGTCCCGGCGATGCTGCTGGCCGTGGCCACCTGGTTCTTCCTCACCGACCGGCCTGAGCAGGCCAAGTGGCTCAAGGCCGAGGAGCGGGAGTGGCTGTCCGGGCAGCTGGAGGCCGAGCGCGCCGAGACCGAGGCCGCCCACGCGTGGCCGCTGCGCAAGGCCCTCACGCACCCGCGGATCCTGGCGCTGGCGTTCGTCTACTTCGGCATCGCCTACGGCCTCTACGCGCTGGGCTTCTTCCTGCCGACGATCATCAAGGGCTTCGAGCAGCAGTACGGCACGGACCTGTCCACGATGGAAGCGGGTCTGGTCACGGCGGTTCCGTACGTGATCGGCGCGATCGCGATGGTGATCTGGGCGGCGCACGGCGACCGCACCCGCGAGCGGGTCTGGCACGTGGCGCTGCCGATGCTGCTCGGCGGCGTCGCGATCCCCGTCGCGCTGTACCTGGGCAACCCGTACCTGGCGATGGTCGCGGTGACGATCTGCGCGGTCGGCGTCTGCGCCGCCCTGCCGACGTTCTGGGCGCTGCCCAGCAACTTCCTCGCCGGTGCCGCGGCGGCCGGCGGCATCGCGCTGATCAACTCGCTGGGCAACATCAGCGGCTTCGCCGCCCCCTACGTCACGGGCGCGCTGGCCGACGTCACCGGCTCCCAGCGCTCCGGGCTCTGGGTCGTCGGCATCGTCATGATCGCCGCCGCCTTCACGGTCATCGCCCTGAAATCGGCCCCCAAGCAGAACCCCACCTCAGAACCCAACCCCACCCCCGAACCCTGATCCCGCCGGGACGACCCGATTTCAATGGAACTTCGGTCCCCGACTTCCCTTGAAATCGGGTCGACGGAGGTGACCAGCTCCTGACGCGGGGTTCAGTTGACGGAATACGGCCGTAATCCGGTGACGGATTACGGCCGTATTCCGTCAACTGCCTCGGGGCGGGGGTGGTGGGCCCGGAACGCAACGAGGGCCCCCGGCTTCCGCCGGAGACCCCCGCGCTCGCAAGGTGAGATCAGCCGCGGCCGATCTCACCGCCGTCCTCGCGCCAGATCGCCACGACCGACGGGCGCGGCTGGGAGGTGCCGCCGTCGGGCCAGTGCGATGCCGGGTTGCCCGCGTTGTGCCCGTCGATCTCGCCGGGGTGCTGGACCGCGACGGTCACGACCTTGTCGCGCACCACGGGACCGCAGGTCTCGGCGCCCTTGGGCACCGTCAGGAACTGCTTGACGAAACCGCGCTCGGGACCGTCGACCGGCACCGCGAACAGGCCGTCGTTGGAGTCCAGCGCGTTGCCGTCGGTGGAGATCCACAGGTTGCCGTGGCGGTCGAAGGCCACGTTGTCCGGGCACGAGATCGGGCTGACCTGCGCCTTGTCGAAGCCGCCGAAGTAGGTGCCCGCGTCGTTCGGGTCGCCGCACACCAGCAGCAGGTTCCAGCCGAAGCGGGTGCCGGTGGTGTCGTCGTCGAGCTCCAGCACGTGGCCGTGCTTGTTGCCGACGCGCGGGTTGGCCTCGTCCGGAGCGGCGTTGCCCTCGCTGCCGCGGTTGCTGTTGTTGGTCAGCGCGCAGTAGACCTTGCCGTTGACCGGGTTCGGCTGGATGTCCTCCGGCCGGTCCATCTTGGTGGCACCGGCCTTGTCGGCGGCCAGGCGCGTGAAGACGTAGACCTCCTCGGCGGTGAAGCCGGGGACGAAGGACTCGGTGCCGCTGGCCAGCGCGATCCACTCGCCGATGCCGTCGAACTTGCCGTCGGAGGGCAGCGTCCCGGTGCCGTCGATCTCGCCGGCCGGGCTGTTGCCGGTGAACTTGGCGACGTAGAGCGTGCCGTCGTCGAGCAGGCTCATGTTGTGCCTGCGGGCCAGGGCGCTGGTGCCCTGCTTGACCTTGCCGCGGGAGACGAACTTGTAGATGTAGTCGAAGCGCTCGTCGTCACCGGTGTAGGCCACGACGCGGCCGTCGTCGGCGATCTGGACGGCGGCGCCCTCGTGCTTGAAGCGGCCGAGCGCGGTGTGCTTGACCGGCGTGGAGGTCGGGTCGTTCGGGTCGATCTCGACGATCCAGCCGAACCGGTTGACCTCGTTGGGTTCCTGCGCGATGTCCCAGCGCTTGTCGAACCGCTCCCACTTGCGGGTGCTGGCGGTGCCTTCGAAGCCGTAGCGGTCGAGGCGCTCCTTGGCGGCCGGGTCGGTGACCGTGTCGGCGTTGGCGAAGTACTGGTTGAAGTTCTCCTCGCCGGACAGGATCGTGCCCCACGGCGTGAGGCTGCCGGAGCAGTTGTTCTGGGTGCCGAAGACCTTCGTGCCGGTCGGGTCGACCGAGGTCTTGAGCAGGTCGCTGCCCGCGGCCGGTCCGCGCAGCTCGAACGGGGTGTTGAGGGTGATGCGCCGGTTGTAGCGGCTCGGCGCCGGCTTGAGGCCGCCGTCGTCCTGGCGCTCGACGAGCACCACCGAGAGGCCGTGCGCGGCCCAGGCGATCTTGGCCTGCTCCTCGGTGGGGTTGTTCTCGTCGTAGCCGAGGAACATGTGCTCCTCGGTGGTGTACTCGTGGTTGCACACCAGCAGGCTCTGGGATCCGGTCCGGTCCAGGGCGATGAGCTCGGCGAAGTCGTTGTTGTAGCCGAACTGCTTCTCCTGGGCGGCGGCGCTCTGGTTCGCGAAGTCGAACTCGGGCGCGCCCTCGACGACCGGGTCTCCCCAGCGGATCACGACGCCTTGCCGGTAGCCGTCGGCGGTGACCACGGCGTCCTCGGTGTTCGGCGCGACGGGCGCGAAGTCGGTGCCGGGCACCGCGCCGCCGGTCGCGGCGGGCCGGGGTGCGGCGGCCGCGGTGCCGGTGAGCAGGGACGCCCCGCCGACCGTGAGCGCGAGCGCGCCGGTGGCCTTGAGCGCGCCGCGGCGGCTGAGCACGGACTCGACGATGTCACCGAAGTAGGCGTTGCCGGAGGTGTTCGGCGCCTCGTGCTGGCATGCGTTGCCGCAGCGGTACTTGCAGGTGATCGAGGATCGGCTCGCGCTGTGGTGGGACGCGAGGGGGAGCGGGATGACCCGCCCGCTGTCCTGTCGGGAAGACAAGCGGACCTCCAGGAGATTCGTTCGGAACACTCGAACGCTAGACAGATCGGGCGATCTCCCCGGTACATCCGGGTGAACAAGAACCGAACAAGCAACGCAGAGTCGCCAAAACCAGCGCCCGCCACCCCACCGGTCACCCGCCGACGCCTCGCCACACCCTCCCCAGGTCAAGAACCGCAACATTCGTCGGTCGAAAACCGCGGTTTTCGACCCCGGGCGAGTCGGGAGGGGTGGAAAAATCGGTTTCGGGGGTGGGGTGGGGGCTTGTAGGTTTGTCGACATGGGGCTTTGTTCTGCTGCTTTCTTCATCCGGCTGCGTTCCGCCTAGGCGGCGCGGCTCGTCGAATCGCGTCGCCGTTCGCGTCCGGGTCTCGTCGCCCGACGCGCGGTTGATGCTGCGGTGATTCGCTGCCTGCCTGCGCGCGCGAGACC
The DNA here is from genome assembly GCF_029952525.1 of Saccharopolyspora ipomoeae. Taxonomy (GTDB): domain Bacteria; phylum Actinomycetota; class Actinomycetes; order Mycobacteriales; family Pseudonocardiaceae; genus Saccharopolyspora; species Saccharopolyspora ipomoeae. Next base: position 29,158 of record NZ_JASAOF010000016.1, on the reverse strand, counting down.
CGGTTCCCCATCCGGTTCGCGAGTGCAGGAGCAGTCCCCATGTCCTCTCGCCGCAGGTCGGCGCGCGATCGAGCGCGCCGCGAACTCGGCCAGAACTTCCTGATCAACCCGTCCGCGGCTGGGCGCATCGCGCGTGCGCTGACGCCGTCGCCGAACCCGGTCGTCGAACTCGGGGCGGGCCGCGGCGCCCTCACCCGGGAGCTCGTCGAGCTCGGGCGCCCGGTGATCGCGGTCGAACTCGACCCGCGCTGGGCCGACCGCCTGGCCGCCGAATTCCCGCAAGTGCGCCTCCACCGCTGCGACATGCGGGAATTCCGGTTCCCGACGCGACCGCACGCGGTGGTCGGCAACCTGCCGTTCGGCATCACCACGGCCACGACCCGCCGCCTGCTCGGCCTCCCCGACTGGACCGAAGCGGTCCTGCTGGTCCAGCACGAGGTGGCCAGGAAGCGGGCGAGGGGAGGAAGTCAGCTCAACGCGCAGTGGTCCCCGTGGTTCGACTTCCGGCTGGTGGGTGAGGTCCCGGCCCGCCACTTCCGCCCGATCCCGGCCTGCGACGGCGGAATCCTCCGCATCACCAGGCGCCGACTGCTCCCGGAGGAGTGCCGTTCCGACTACCAGTCCTTCGTCGAGGCCGTCTACCAGGCGAGAGGCCGGTCGCTCGCGGAGATGATCCGCAATGCGACCGGCCTTCGCGCGCACGGCTTGCCGCCGCTCCCGAAGGATCTGCCGCCCCGGTCCTGGGTGCGCCTCTACCGGAGGCTCAGGAGCTGATCCGCCGGGGCTGGAGCGCGGGCAGGGGACGGTTTTAGCCATAACAGTCCGGACAAAAGGGGCGTCGATCATGGACAGTTATGGCTAAAACCGCCCCCTACCTCGGCGCACCTATCTCAGTCCCCCATCTCAGACCCCCGCCTCAGCGCCAGACGGCGACCACCGAGGGGCGGGGTTGCGTGGTGCCTCCGTCCGGCCAGTGGCTGGCGGGGTTGTCGGCGTTGGCGCCGTCCACCTCGCCGGGGTGCTGGGCCGAGACGAGGACGAGGTCGTCCTCGATGACCGGGCCGCAGGCTTCCGCGCCCCGGGGGACGCTGAGGAATGCCTTGACGTGGCCGCGTTCCGGGCCTTCCAGCGGGACGGCGTAGAGGCCGTCGTTGAAACCGAGCTCGCCGCTGGAATCGGTGGTGATCCACAGGTTGCCGCGGCTGTCGAAGGCGACGTTGTCCGGGCAGGTGATCGGGCTGACCTGCGACTTGTCGTACCCGGCGAAGTAGGTCGACGGGTCGGCCGGATCGCCGCAGACCAGCAGCAGCCGCCAGGCGAACCGGACGCCCGCCGGGTCGTCGTCGAGCTCCAGGACCTGGCCGTGCTTGTTGGTGTTGCGCGGGTTCGGCTCGTCGGCCGGGGCCTCGCCGTCGGTGCCGCGGTCGGAGTTGTTGGTCAGCGCGGCGTAGACCCGCCCGGTCGTCGGGTGCGGCTGGACGTCCTCGGGCCGGTCCATCTTGGTGGCGCCCGCCTTGTCGGCGGCCAGCCGCGTGAAGACGTAGACCTCCTCGGCGCTCATGCCCTCGACGAAGCTGGTGTCGTTGTGCGCCAACGGGATCCACTCGCCCGCGCCGTCGAACTCGCCGTCGGAGGGCAGCGTCCCGGACCCGTCGATCTCCCCGGGGCTGTCGCCGGTGAGCTTGGCGACGTAGAGCGTGCCGGAATCCAGCAGCGCCATGTTGTGCCTGCGCGCGAGGCCGCTGCCGCCGGGTTTCACCGCGCCGTCGGAGACGAACCGGTACAGGTACTCGAACTTCTCGTCATCGCCCAGGTAGGCGGCGACGCGGCCGTCGTCGAGGACGCGGATGTTGGCGCCCTCGTGCTTGAACCGGCCGAGAGCGGTGTGCTTGACCGGCGTGGAGGACGGGTCGTGCGGGTCGACCTCCACGATCCAGCCGAACCGGTTTGGCTCGTTGACCTGCTGGGAGAGGTCCCAGCGCGAGTCGAAGCGCTCCCACTTGCGGTCGGTCTCGGCTCCCTCCACGCCGTAGCGCGCGAGGCGTTCCCGCGTCGTCGGGTCGGTGACGGAGTCGGCGTGGGCGAAGTACTGGTGGAAGTTCTCCTCGCCGGACAGGATCGTGCCCCACGGCGTCACGCCGCCCGAGCAGTTGTTCATGGTGCCCAGCGAGCGCGTGCCCGTCGGGTCAGCGGGGGTCTTCAGGAACTCGCTTCCCGCGGCGGGTCCGCGCAGCTCGAACGGGGTGGTGAGGGTGATCCGCCGGTTCAGCGGGTCGAGCACCGGCTTCTTGTCGTCCAGCACCACGACCGAGAGCCCGTGCGCGGCCCAGGAGATCCGGGCCTGCTGCTCGGTGGGGTTGTCGGCGTCGTAGCCGCGGAAGACGAACTCCTCGGTGACGTACTCGTGGTTGTTGATCATCAGCCGGCGCCCGTCGGGCAGCGGCAGCAGCGCGCAGAAGTCGTTGTTGTAGCCGAACTGGCCTTCCTGGGCCTCCGGGGTCTGCGCGTCGAAGTCGAACTCCGGTGCGCCGGGCAGGATCGGGTCGCCCCAGCGGATGACGACCTGCTGCTGGAAGCCCTCCGGGATCACCACCGCGTCCTCGGTGTTCGGCCGGATCGGCACGAAGTCCAGTCCGGTCGCGGCGGCGGCCTCGCGGGACGCGAGCGCGGGGACGGCGAGCGCGGCCGAGGCCACCGCCCCGGCCTTGAGCAGGCCGCGGCGGCTCAGGACCTGGTTCAGCGCTTGCCCGAAGGTGGGGTTGTCCGAGGTGTTCGGCGGGTGTTGGGAGCACTGGTCGCCGCAGCGGTAGCGGCAGGTGACGCGGGCGCGTCCGCCGTTGAGCAGCGGCAGGAGTCGACGTTCGGGAGCCACCGGGACCTCCAAGCTGTTCGAGAACGGCATGGAGCGTAGGCGACCGCGAACGCGGCGCAAGCGTTTGGCGAACATTGGGCGAACGGCGAAAGGGCGCGCGGATCGTCAAGACCCGCACGCCCTTTCGCGAACCGCCTCGATCAGACCTCTTCGCCGACCACGGCCGCCTCGGCCGGGACCCGCTGCGCGTCGCCCTTGCCGCGCAGGCCCGGGACCAGCAGCAGCGCGGCGATCACGCACAGCGCCGCACCCACGCCGAACGGGGCGTGGTTGGAGCCGAACCAGGTCGCGACGTGGCCGACCAGCGTCGCCGCGGCGGCACCGCCGAGCCAGCGGCAGAAGTTGTAGCCCGCGCTGGCGACCGGGCGCGGCGCGTCGCTCACGCTCATCGCCGACCCGGTGAACAGCGTGTTGAGCAGGCCCGACGCCAGACCGCTGAGGATCACGCCGACGACCACGACCGGTTTCGGTCCCAGCGCCATGATGCCGAGGATCACCGCGTAGAGCAGCACGGCGATGATCGTGGCGCCGACCTCGCCGAAGCGGGCCGCGAGCTTCGGCGCCAGCGTCACGCCGGCCACCGCCACGCACAGGCCCCAGCCGAAGAACACCAGGCCGACCGCGATCGCGCCGTACTCCAGCACGAACGGCGACCAGGCCAGCACGATGAAGAAGCTGGCGGTGTAGAGCGCCGAGCCGAGCGAGGTGCGCAGCAGCCCGCTGTGCTTGAGCGCCTTGAGCGGGTCGAGGACACCGATCCTCGCGCGGCTGGACCGGTCGCCGTCCTTGGGCAGGAACCCGGCGGAGAGGATCAGCGCGACGGCCATCAGCGCGGCGGTGCCCGCGAACGGGCCGCGCCAGGAGATGTTGCCCAGCAGCGCGCCGAGCAGCGGACCGGTGGACAGGCCGATGCCCAGCGCCGCCTCGTAGAGCAGGATGGCGGCCTGCTGGCCGCCCGAGGCGGCGCCGACGATCACCGACAGGGCGGTGGCGATGAAGAACGCGTTGCCCAGGCCCCACACCGCGCGCAGCGCGACGAGCTGGCCGATGGAGCTCGCCAGCGCGCACGCGACGGTCGCCAGCACGATCAGGACGAGGCCGGTGACCACGGTGCGCTTGGGCCCGTAGCGGGCGCTGAACGCACCGGTGATCAGCATGGCCACGACCTGAACGCCCAGGTAGGACGAGAACAGCAGGGTGACCTGCTCGGGTCCCGCGTGCATCGCCTCGGCGATGGACAGCAGGATCGGGTCGACCAGGCCGATTCCCATGAAGGCGATGACCGCCGCGAAGGCGGTGATCCACACCGCCTTCGGTTGTCCCTTGAAGACGTCGAGTAACCGAACTTCGTGCCCGGCGCTCATCGCCACGCCACCCCTCATCAACGGCGTCCGCAGCTGCGGTTGCGGCTGCTCGGAAAAGTCATTTCGTTCGCAATGCTAAACAATTCTCGTTAGCAGAACAAACGGACATGAGCAGCGTCACCGCGAATCAGGCATCCAGGGCGCTGCGCGCCGCCGCCGCGACCTCCTCGTCCTCGTGGTGCTCGGCCAGCGCCGCCAGCAGCGCCTCGGCGTGCGAGTGCCCGCTGGCGGCCAGATCCGCCACCAGCTGCAGCTGCTCCTCCTGCGGCTGCTCGGCGACCTCGCCGACCAGCAGCGCCGGATCCGACTCCAGCGACACCGCCATCACGTCGGCGTTGAACAGCACCCGATCGCCCTCGCGCGCCAACGGCTCGTCGGTCGTGGCCTGCAGCCACACCCGCACCGCCGCGCCGCACACCGGGTCGTCGGCCACCTCGCGCGCCGCCGCGACCCCGTCCTCGCCGGCCGCCTCCAGCAGCGCCAGCGCGGGAAGCCGGACCGCCGGGTCGTCCACCAGCTCCAGCAGCGCGGTCAGCTCCTCCGCCGCCTGCTGCGAACCCCGGTGATCGATCCAGTGCGCGGCCAGCGCCTGCTGCACCGGTGGCGTGGCGTCGGCGAACAGCAGCACCACCAGCTCGGCAGGCGCCATCCGCAACGCCTCGGTGGTCGGCACGCGGAAACCGAACGCCCGCAACGACTCCCGCGCCGCCCACACGCCCGCGGGCTGCAGCTCGACGAACGTCTCGAACGGCTCCTCGTCGTCACCGGCAGGGCGGGTGCGCAGCGCACCCATCGACTCCCACCGCCGCACGATCCGCGTCACCAGGGCCAGCACCGGCCCCGGGGTCTCGGCGCCCAGCACGTCGGCGGCCGTGGCGGCCACGATCTCCAGCGGCACCTCGTCCCCCGCGGCGTAGAGGACGCTCAGCGCGGACTGCACCAGCTCCGGCAGCAGGTCGTCGTCGGTGTCGGCGTCGATCGCGTCGAGGTCCTCGCGGAAGGCGTCGTCGAGCAGCACGAAGCTCTGCCACAGCTTCGTCCACAGCACCTCCGGCTCGTCCAGCACCGGAGCGGCGATCAGCGTCGGCACCAGCTGCTCACCCGTGACCCGCAGCAGGCCCGCGCGCTGCGCCCACTCCAGCAGCAGCCGGGCGGTGCCCTCGTCGTCGCCCAGGGCGGCCGCCAGCTTCTCCGGTCCGTCCGAGGCCTGCTCCAAGACGGTGCGGATCTGCTGCGTGATCGGCGCCTGAGCCGCGATCGCGCGGTGCGGTTCGGACTCGGTCAGCTCCACCGGGCTCAGCCACACCCTCGGCTGCGGTTCCGGCTCGGCGGCCTCGCGCGCGGTGATCTCGTCGGCCGTGTCCTGGTCGACGTCGAGCTCACCGGCGTCCACCGCCTCGTGGAAGGCCTCCACCGCGGCGTCGTCGGAGTCGTCGACGCCCAGCTCGCGCATCGTGGTCGTCCAGAACTTCTCCGAGCCCCACTCGCCCGGATCGGCCATCGCCGTCAGGTAGGCCGGGACGGTAGCGTCGATCACCTCGTGCAGCTCGGAGGTCGCATCGGTCGAGGTCAGCAGCCGCTCCTCGGCGAGGAAGTCGACCCAGCGGTGCAGCACGGCCGGGACCGACGACCAGTCCTCGGTCAGCACCGCACGCCTCGGCACGACCTCGGTCAGGACGCGGACCACGTCCTCCTCGCTCCAGTGCGCCAGCATGCCGTCGGCGAGGAACTTGTCGTCCAGCAGCAGCTCGACCACCTCCGCCGCATCGAGCTCGGGGTGTCGGCCGGTGAAGCGGTTGATCAGTTCGGCGCAGGTCTCGTCGAAACGTTCCTGCTCGCCGTGGATGAAGACGGTGCGCATGGGGACCCCGTTCGCTCACGTGTGCGGATCTCGTGCCCACAGGTTAGAGACCGATCCACGGCGAACCCGGGAGCGCGAGCAAGGTCGTGCACTCGTGTCGTGATCCCCCGATGGGGTGAGGCTCAGTGCCAGAGCGCGGCGGCCAGCAGCACGCCGAGCAGACCCGAACCGAGCCCGACCAGCACCGATCCCACCACGTTGAGCAGCCCCAGCAGCCGAGCGCCGCCGGTCAGCAGGCGCACGGTCTCGTAGCCGAAGGTGCTGAAGGTCGTCAGCGCGCCGCACAACCCCACGCCCACCGCGGTCTGCAGCACCGGCAGCGGTGCGCCGAACAGGGCCGCCCCGGCGAGGAACCCGAGGAGCAGCGAGCCGACCGCGTTGACCACCAGCGTTCCCCACGGGAAGCCGGTCTCGTGGCGCGCCTGCACCCAGCGGTCGGTCAGGAAGCGCAGGCTCGCCCCGGTGGCGCCGCCGAACGCGACGAGCAGGACCGTCACGACGCCTCCCGCCGCACCCCGCGCGCCAGCGCTCGCGTCGCGGCCACGCCGACGAACACGGCGATCAGGCAGCACAGGACCGTGCCCAGCAGGTATCCGAGCGCGGCCAGTGGCGCAGTCACGGCCAGCCGCAGCGCGTCGGTGACGTAGGTGGAGAAGGTGGTGAACCCGCCCAGCACGCCCACGCCGAGGAAGGGCCGCAGCATCCGGTGCGGGGTGATCAGCTCGGTGATCACGCACATCAGCACGCCGATGGCCAGGCAGCCCAGGACGTTGACCAGGAACGTCGACGTCGGCCCTGGCCAGATCAGGCCGGCGCCGTAGCGCAGCACCGACCCGAGCGCGCCACCGGCGGCGACCGCGGCCAGCAGGTCGAGGGGAACGGCGGAGGCCGGCTTGCCGCGCGCGGGCGCGGAGACCGTCCGCGTCTCGGCGGAAGAAGCCATCGACACCTCCGTGACCATCCTCGCCGAGGGTACCGGTCCGGGTGCCTGACCAGGTCCGTTCGCGACCGAGGTCTCACGGGTGGGGAAGTTTTCATGAAAACTTCCCCACCCCGGAGGTGATTACTGGACCTTGACCTCGACCTTGCGGGACGAGGCGGGGTCGCCGCCCGCGTCGCCCTGACCGGACACCTGCAGCCGGTCGGCACCGATACCGGCCTGCGCCAGCTGATCGGCGACCGCCTGGGCGCGCGCCTGCGACAGCTGCTGGCTGTCCTGGTCCGAGTTGGTGCCCGACGCGGTGAAGCCCGACACCGTGAACTTCAGCTCCTGCGGAGCGCTCTTGAGCAGGTCCGCGACCTGGGTGACCGTCTGCTTGCCCTGGTCGTTGAGCTCGCTGCTGTCCGGGTCGAAGGTGATCGGCGTGCTCTGGGCGAGCTGGTCGAGCTTGCCCTGCAGCTCGGTCTTGGCCTGGGCCGCGTCGCCGCCCTGCTCACCGGCACCCATGCCGCCCGGGGTCTGCTCCCCGCCCTGGGCCTCGCCGCCCTGGCCTGCGCCGCCGGGCTGCTGGCCTTCCTGGCCCTGCTGAGGCGGCATGCCCGACCCGCCTTCGGGGCCGCCCGCGCACCCGGCGAGCAGGGCACCGGTGCAAGCGATCACTGCTGCGGCGTATTTGACGTTCGTTCGGCGCATAACCCACCTCGCGGTCCGTGGTGCCTTTCTCGGAGACGGGCAGATAGTGCGGGCTGATCGGCCCGGTTCCGCTCAACCACCGCGCGAGTCCGGGCTCGTTCACACCAAGGAGTGAACTCCAAAGCGCTTCCCAGCAGCGGAAATGTTATCGCCGCGCACTAACGAGAGTCCCTTGTGGACCATCGTGGAGGGGCCGTCACCGACTCGCCACGCGGCGGTAGCGAGCCACCGCCAGCGGGATGAAGACCGCGAGGATCACCAGCGCCGATACCACCGAGTACAGGACCGCGTGCTGGGCCGGCCAGCTGTCCGGTGGTGGGCCGGTCACCCGCACCGGGTTGCCGAACAGCTCCCGCAACGCGTCGGAGTACACCGTGATCGGGTTCCACTCCGCGAAGACCCGCAGCGGCCCCGGCATCGACTCGGCGGGCACGAACGCCGAGGACACGAAGGTCACCGGGAACATCCACAGCAGGCCCGCGCTCTGGGCGACCTCGACGCTGCGCGCCACCAGCCCGATGAACGCCCCCACCCACGACATCGCGAACGAGAACAGCAGCAGGAGACCGAACGCCAGCGCGGCGTCGAGCAGGTCGCCGCGGATCCGCCAGCCCACGATCAGCCCGCACAGCGACATGATCACCACGGTCAGCACGCTGACCAGCAGGTCCGAGGTGGTGCGCCCGAGCAGCACCGCGACCCGCGACATGGGCAGCGACCGGAAGCGGTCCATCATGCCCTTCTGCAGGTCGTTGGCCAGGCCGATCACGGTGAACGCGCTGTTGAACGCCACCGTCTGCACGAAGATCCCGGCGATCAGGAACTCCCGGTAGGCGCCGCCGCCGAGGCTGCCGCCGAAGACGTAGGCGAACATCAGCACGAACATGATCGGCTGCGCCGTGCCCGCCAGCAGCAGGTCGGGGTTGCGCTTGATGTTCATCAGGTTCCGCCAGGCCACGACGTTGCTGTCGCGGACGCTCGCCGCCAGCGCGTTCATGCCCGCTCCTCCTCGGAGTCCTCCGCGTGAGGGGCCTCGGCGTGCCGCCCGGTCAGCCCCAGGAACACGTCGTCCAGCGTCGGCCGGTGCAGGCCGACGTCGTTGACCCCGACGTTCTCGGCGTCGAGCCGCCGCAGCGCCTCGATCAGCGCTTTCGGGCCAGCCTCGACCGGCACGCTGACCCGCCGCAGCGAGTTCTCCACCTGCGGTTCGGCGGTGCCGACCTCGTGCAGCACCCGCGCCACCACCGGCAGGTCGGCCGCGTCGGCGGCGACGAGCTCCAGGCATTCGCCGCCGACCCGGGACTTGAGCTGGTCGGCGGTGCCGCTGGCGATCACCCGGCCGCGGTCGATGACCGCGATCGAGTCGGCGAGCTGGTCGGCCTCCTCCAGGTACTGGGTGGTCAGCAGGACCGTGGTGCCGTCGGCGACGAGCTCGCCGATGACCGCCCAGGTGTCGAGCCGGCCGCGCGGGTCGAGCCCGGTGGTGGGTTCGTCGAGGATCACCACGGTCGGCGAGGCGACCAGCGCACCGGCCAGGTCGAGTCGTCGCCGCATGCCGCCGGAGTAGCCCTTCGACGGCCGGTCCGCGGCCTCGTCGAGGTTGAACCGGTCGATGAGCTGCCGCGCCCGCGCCGAGGCCTTCGCGCGGGACATCCCGTAGAGGCGACCGACCATGTGCAGGTTCTCGAAGCCGGTGAGGTTCTCGTCGACGGCCGCGTACTGCCCGGACAGCCCGATCGAGCGCCGCACCGCGTGCGGGTCGGCGAGCACGTCGTGCCCGGCCACGAACGCCCGCCCCGAGTCCGGCCGCAACAGCGTGGTCAGGATGCGGACCGCGGTCGTCTTGCCCGCGCCGTTGGGTCCGAGCAGGCCGAGCACCTCCCCGCGCGGGACCTCCAGGTCGATCCCGTTCAGGGCGCGGGTCGATCCGAAGCTCTTCACCAGCGCTTCCGCACGCACCGCAACCATCTCAACCCCCAGCGTGAAGTCCGGTTCGGCCACTGTAGGTCGCGGGGGTGACGGAGCGCTTCCGAATTTTCCCCGGCCGAGGGGTTTTTGCGGACGGGAACGCAGGTCAGCAGGGGTGCGCGGGGAGGGTGGCCCAGGTCGCCTCGACAGAAGTTACCGCCAGGTAATACCCTCTTGTTACCGACGAGTAAGGGCTCGGTGCCGGGCCCACCCGCAGCAGCGCGCAAGAGGGAGCCTTCGATGGGCCACTACAAGAGCAACGTCCGAGACCTCGAATTCAACCTGTTCGAGGTCCTCAAGGTGCAGGACCGACTGGGCAAGGGCGCCTTCGAGCAGTCCGACCAGGACACCGTTCGCGGCGTGCTTTCCGAACTCAACGACCTGGCCACCGGCCCGCTCGCCGACTCCTTCGTCGAAGGCGACCGCAAGGGCGCCCACTTCGACCCGGCCACCCACTCGGTCACCCTCCCCGAGGCGTTCAAGAAGTCCTACCAGGCCGTCATGGACGGTGAGTGGTGGCGACTCGGCCTCCCGGACGAGCTGGGCGGCTACGGCATCCCGCCGACCGTCACCTGGTCCGCCGCCGAGCTGATCCTCGGCGCCAACCCGCCGATCTACATGTACATGGCGGGCCCCAACTTCGCGACGATCCTCTGGAAGAACGGCACCGAGGAGCAGAAGAAGTGGGCCGAGCTCATGATCGAGCGCGGCTGGGGCGCCACGATGGTCCTCACCGAGCCCGACGCGGGCTCCGACGTCGGCTCCGGCCGCACCAAGGCGGTCCTGCAGGAGGACGGCACCTGGCACCTCGACGGCGTGAAGCGGTTCATCACCTCCGCCGACCAGGACATGACCGAGAACATCATGCACCTGGTGCTCGCCCGCCCCGAGGGACCCGGCATCGAGTCCAAGCCCGGCACCAAGGGCCTGAGCCTGTTCCTGCTGCCGAAGTACCACTTCGACGGCGAGACCGGTGAGCCCGGCGAGCGCAACGGCGTCTACGTCACCAACGTCGAGCACAAGATGGGCATCAACGCCTCCGCCACCTGCGAGGTCACCTTCGGCCAGCACGGCACCCCCGCCAAGGGCTGGCTGCTCGGCGACGTCCACGACGGCATCGCGCAGATGTTCCAGGTCATCGAGTACGCGCGGATGATGGTCGGCACCAAGGCCATCGCCACGCTGTCCACCGGCTACCTCAACGCGCTCGACTACGCCAAGGAGCGCGTGCAGGGCGCCGACCTCACCCGCAGCACCGACAAGACCGCCCCGCGCGTCACCATCACCAACCACCCCGACGTGCGCCGCGCTCTGATGCTGCAGAAGGCCTACGCAGAAGGCCTGCGCGCCATCTACCTCTACACCGCGGACTACCAGGACCAGATCGCCCAGGGCCAGCACGACGGCAGCGACGTCAGCCTCGCCGAGGCCGTCAACGACCTGCTGCTGCCCATCGTCAAGGGCGTCGGCTCCGAGCGTGCCTACGAGATGCTCACGCACTCGCTGCAGACCCTCGGCGGCTCCGGCTTCCTGCAGGACTACCCGATCGAGCAGTACATCCGCGACGCCAAGATCGACAGCCTCTACGAGGGCACCACCGCGATCCAGGCGCAGGACTTCTTCTTCCGCAAGATCGTCCGCAACAAGGGCGCCGCGATCGGCCACGTCGCCGCCGAGATCCAGAAGACGCTGGAGAACTCCGACGCCGACGAGCGCCTCAAGGAGGAGCGCGAGCTCCTCACCCGCGCCCTCGGCGACGTCCAGGGCCAGCTCGGCACGCTGTTCGAGTTCCTGACCTCCGCGCAGGAGGACATCAAGAACATCTACAAGGTCGGCCAGCACGCCGTCTCGTTCCTGATGTCCGTCGGTGACCTGCTCATCGGCTGGAAGCTGCTGCAGCAGGCCGAGATCGCGCTCGCCGCCCTCGACGCCGGTGCCGGCAAGGACGAGGCGTTCTACCAGGGCAAGGTCGCGGTCGCCCGCTTCTTCGCCAAGAACGTCCTGCCCGAGCTCACCGGCCGCCGCAAGATCATCGAGGCCGCCGACAACTCCCTCATGGAGCTCGACGAGTCCGTCTTCTGATCCGGACCCCGCAACGAGAGGGGACCCGCGACCGCAGTGGTCGCGGGTCCCCTCTCGTGCTCAGCGACCGGAGTTCCAGCTGTAACTCCGCCGCTCGGTGGGGCGGAGCGGGGTCCCACCTGAAACCTCGGTCCTCTCCTCGATCGTCGTGCGCGCCGCCAGGAACGCCACGAACAGGCCGATCAGCAGCGCCGCCCGCCCCCAGACACCGATCATCAGGGCCTGAGCCGTGAAACCGTCGTGGATGCCGCTGGGCTCGCCCTCGTTGCCCAGGTACAGCCACCGGAAGATGCCGACGCACATCGCGAAATCCGCCACCAGGTACGCCACGATCCAGCCCCAGCGCACCTGCACCAGCACGAAGAACGGCAACAACCACAACGTGTACTGCGGCGAGTGCACCTTGTGCAGCAGCAGGAACCCGCACAGCATCGCCGCCGACACCTGCACCCACGGGTACGTCCCGGTCTTCTCGTAGCGCAACCAGCCGATCCAGCACGCCAGCGCGAACGACACCAGCATCAGGCCCGGCGAGACGATCCCCATCGCGTCCTGGAAGCCCTCGTCACCGGTCCAGTGCCGAAAACCCCAGTACCAGATGGAATTCGTGCTCAGATCCACCTGCCGCCGCGACTGGAACTCGAACGACGCCGCCCAACCCTGGAAACCCGCCAGCGCGAACGGCACGTTCACCAGCACGCCCGTCGCGGCCGCCGAACCCGCCACCCGCAGCGCGCCCCGCCAATCGCGGCCGCCCTCGGTGAACACGTGGAGCATCAGCGGCAGCACGAAGATCGCCGGGTACAGCTTCAACGCGAAACCCAGCCCCAGCAGCACCGCGGCCGCCGTCGACCGCCGCGCCAGCGACGCCTGCCAGCGGTGCATCACGAACACCGCCGCCACCGCGCTCGCCACCACCGGGAGGTCCCAGTTGTGGTACGCGTACAGCACCAGCGGCGGCCCGAGCGCCCACAGCAGCGCCCGCCACCGGCTCAACCGGCCCAGCCACCACGCCACCGCGAGCCCGAACGGCGCCATCAGCAGCGCCGACGACAGCAGGAACCCCGCGTCGGTGTCCACGAAGAACGCGCCCGCCCAGATCAGCACCCCGGTCAGCACCGGGTACTCCACGACCCCGCCCCACAGCGACCCGTCCGGATCGATGCCGCCGTGCACGTACGGGAACACGTGCCGATCGATGTCCCGGCCCACCCACAGGTTCTGGACGTCCGAGTAGCAGACGTCCCGGTAGGAGCGCATCTGGTAGTCCGGGCCGGACCGCCCCCACTCGTTGAACTCCGGCCCGGTGCACCGCGCCTTGTTCGCGTATCCCAAGGCCAACGTCACGGCCGTCAGCAGGCACAACACCGCCAACGCCGACACCGTCAAGCCGCGCGCGACCCTGATACCGGGCTCCTCTCACCCGGCAGCGCCGGGACCACCGACGTTCAGCTCGACTTCGACCGGAGGAACGCGATGTCGTCGGCCTGCCCCTCGTCCGGGGTCTCCACCACCACCGGCGCGCCCGCCTTCGACACCACGCCCACCAGCAGCTCCGGATCGATCAGGCCCGAGCCGATGTTGGCGTGCCGGTCCCGCGACGAGCCGAACTCGTCGCGCGAGTCGTTGAGGTGCACCAGGTCGATCCGGCCCGTGATGGCCTTGACCCGGTCCACCACGTCCAGCAGCTCCTCGCCCGCCGCGTGCGCGTGGCAGGTGTCCAGGCAGAAACCCGCGCCGAACTCGCCCACCGCGTCCCACAACCGCGACAGCACGTCGAACCGCCTGGCCATCGCGTTGGCGCCACCGGCGGTGTTCTCGATCAGGATCGGCACCTCGAAACCGCCCTCGGCGGCCTGCCGCTCGAACAGCTTCCGCCAGTTCGCGATGCCCTCGGCCGGATCGTCGTCCTTGGTGACGTGCCCGCCGTGCACGATCAGGCCCTGCGCACCGACCTCGGCGGCGGCCTTCGCCTGCTGCGCCACCGACTTCCGCGACGGGATGCGGATCCTGTTGTTCAACGACGCCACGTTGATCACATAAGGTGCGTGGATGAAAACGGCAACGTCGCTGTCCCGCAGCTGCTCGGCCTGCGGGTGCGGCTTCGGCGCCTTCCACCCCTGCGGGTCGGACAGGAAGAACTGCACCACCTCCGCGCCGCGCTCAGCGGCAGCGGTCAGCGGATCGTCATCGCGAACATGAGCGCCGATACGCATGCCGCGCAGTCTATTCGTCCCCGGCGGCCGTTTCCGGGAACCGGGGCGGCCCGGGATGTTCCACGAAGTGGAACATCAACGGATTTGCCGGAATCCCGCAACCAACGGCGGTACTCACGCGTTAGGAGCTTTGAGACAGTGTCTGTCGTTCCGGAGCCGTTCGCGGGGAGGCGAGCCATGGGTACCTGGGGAAACCCCAACCCGCTGATCAAACCGAACGCGCTCCGACGCACCGTAGCCGCAGGTGCGGCCGGTGTGGCGATGTTGGCGGGAACCTGCCTCGGTGCGGGAACGGCGAGCGCCGCCGAGCCGCTGGTCGTCGACCACTCGATCGCGATCGTCTCCGGTGAGGCCGGTCAGCAGATCTCCGTGCTGCCCAAGACCCTGGACTTCAAGCTCAACCAGGCCGTGCTGCTGGCGATGCCGCTGGCCTTCGGGTTGGCCAACGACGCCTCGTCGAGCTTCGCCGCGGGCGACCCGATCCCGCTGGGCGTCGCCGAGCCGGGCACCAACTCCTTCTCCGGCCGCGAGATCGCGCAGGCCGCGACGCCGCGCCTGAGCTCGCTGGGCCTGCCGGAGGACAAGCTGGAGGCCGTCCGCTTCCACTTCACCAACCTGGTCAGCCTCGGCAACTCGATCACGGTCAACACCCCTGAGCCGGAGGAGGAGCCGCCGCCGTCCTCCGAGCAGCCGCCTCCGCCGTCGTCCGAGACGCCCCCGCCGCCGGAGCCCGCCCCGGCTCCCGCGCCGGCCGAGCCGCCGCCGTCGGCCCCGTCGACGAGCCCGGTGCCGTCCGTGCCCAGCGCCAACGGCGCCCCGGCCGCGGTCAGCATGCTGCCGCCGAGCCTGCGCGGTGCCTCGCTGCCGTGGGCGCAGGCCCGCTACGGCGCGATCCCGAACGGTGCCGTCCCGGGCATGGCCCCTGACGTCGGTGACCTGGCCCGCCAGGCCGAGGAGCGGCAGCGCGTCCAGGACGAGCAGGACGAGATCCGCGCGGCGGGCCAGGCGGAGGCCCTGCCGACCGAGGTCTCCGAGCGCGTGGCCCTGCCGGTCCTCATCGCCGCGATCTCGCTCGCGGTCGTCACCGCCGCGCTGGTCCGCGCGTGGGTCCTGCGCCGCCACTGACGCAGGGTTTCTGACCAGGGGCGGGGTCCCAGCACACCGAGGCGAGGCCGATGTCCTCGCGGTCGGTGCCCCTTGCTAGCCTTGACCGGTTCGTTGACGCGAACGACCCTCCTGCCACGGAAAGTCCGTGGCCGTGAGTCCACAGGAGGTGAATGGTCTTCATGCGTCACTATGAGCTCATGGTCATCCTGGACCCGAGCCTGGACGAGCGCACCGTCGCTCCGTCCCTGGAGAACTTCCTCAACGTCGTCCGCAACGACGGTGGCACCGTCGAGAAGGTCGACGTCTGGGGCCGTCGTCGGCTGTCCTTCGAGATCAACAAGAACTCCGAGGGCATCTACGTCGTCCTGGACATCAACGCTGAGCCGGCCACCGTCAAGGAGCTGGACCGTCAGCTGAACCTCAACGAGTCCATCCTGCGGACCAAGGTCCAGCGGAAGATCGTTGAGCCCCGCAAGGCCGCGCGTGCCGCCAAGGCCCGCGCCGCCAAGGCGACTGCCTGATCAACGCCCGTACCCGCTGACGACCAGACTGGAGTCCCCAGGTCATGGCTGGTGAAACGGTAATCACGGTGGTCGGCAACCTGACCGCCGACCCGGAGCTGCGCTTCACTCCGTCCGGTGCCGCCGTCGCGAACTTCACGATCGCGTCCACGCCCCGGACCTTCGACCGCCAGAGCGGTGAGTGGAAGGACGGCGAGGCGCTGTTCCTGCGCTGCAACATCTGGCGGCAGGCCGCGGAGAACGTGGCCGAGTCGCTGACCCGGGGCATGCGGGTGATCGCGCAGGGTCGTCTGCGCCAGCGGTCCTTCGAGACCAAGGAAGGCGAGAAGCGCACGGTCGTCGAGCTCGAGGTCGACGACATCGGGCCCGCCCTGCGCTACGCGACCGCCAAGGTCAACAAGGTCAGCCGCGGTGGTGGCGGCGGTTTCGGTGGCGGCAGCGCCCCGGCCGGTCCGCCGGCCGACGACCCGTGGGGTTCGGCCCCGCCGGCGGGATCCGGCGGTGGCTTCAGCGACGAGCCGCCGTTCTGACGGTCGCCGCAGCTAACGCTTAGGAAGTTTTTCGTTCAGGAGGAAGACCAATGGCCAAGGCGCCTGTGCGCAAGCCGAAGAAGAAGGTCTGCGTGTTCTGCAAGGACAAGGCCACGCTGATCGACTACAAGGACACGACGCTGCTGCGGAAGTACATCTCCGACCGCGGCAAGATCCGTGCCCGCCGGGTCACCGGCAACTGCAGCCAGCACCAGCGCGACGTCGCCATCGCGGTGAAGAACGCGCGTGAGATGGCCCTGCTGCCCTACACCTCGACCGCTCGCTGATCTGAGAAAGGAGTCACGTCATGAAGATCATCCTCACCGCTGACGTGTCCGGCCTCGGCGAGTCCGGCGACATCGTCGAGGTCAAGGACGGTTACGCGCGGAACTACCTGCTGCCCCGCAACCTGGCCATCGTGGCCACCAAGGGTGCGCAGAAGCAGGTCGAGACGATCCGCCGCGTTCAGGAGAACCGCCGGGTGCGGAACCTGGAGCACGCCCACGAGCTCAAGCAGCAGCTGCAGAACCTGGACGCGGTCACGCTGACCGCCAAGGTCTCCTCGCAGGGCAAGCTGTTCGGCTCCATCACCAGCGGCGACGTCGTCGCCGCGGTGCGCAAGGCCGGTGGCCCGAACCTCGACAAGCGTTCGGTCTCGCTGCGCGGCCACATCAAGTCGCTGGGCAAGCACGTCGTCGACGTGCAGCTGCACCCGGACGTGACGGCCAACGTCAACGTCCAGGTCACCGGCGAGCAGTGACCCGGTAGTACCGGATTCTCTTCAGCGGCATCGTCCACTCCGGCATTCGTGTGACGGGGTGGACGATGCCGTCTCCCGGCCGTGCACTGGCGGTCACGATGATCTTCTGCTGATCACCCACCGCTGTTGATGACGACACGCCGATGGTGGCGACACGCCGGGAGTTTTCCACGGATTTCTTCCACAGCCTTCACCGATGCTGTGACCTGGGGTTTTCAGTGCATCTACGCCACTTGTCCCCAAGTTGTCCCCAGCGGCGGGGAAGGCTGTCCGGAGTTGTCCCCAGCTCGCTTCAACCTATCCACAGGTTGTCCCGAGGTTTGTCCACAACTTGAGTTGCCTGCTCTATGCGGGCGATCTAGCTTCGCGCGCGTGCGCCTCCGCCTACGGTCCGTCCTCGGTACCGTGGCCGGAGCGCGCGCAGGAAACGGTCGCCGTGGTGAGCACGGACGACAGGCTGCTGGCCGGAGGAGGTGACGGGTTCCGGTGACGGTTCCCGACGAGCGGGAGGACGACCCGTACTTCACTGACGACGGTGGAGGTGCACCCGGCGGCGCCAGCACGTTCGAGCGCCAGCCCCCGCAGGACTTGGCGGCCGAGCAGTCGGTGCTCGGCGGCATGATGCTGAGCAAGGACGCGATCGCCGACGTCGTCGAGGCGCTGAGCCCGAACGACTTCTACCGGCCCGCGCACCAGGCGATCTACGACTGCATCCTGGACCTCTACGGCCGCGGTGAGCCGGCGGACGCGATCACGGTCTCGGCGGAGCTGGAGCGGCGCCAGGAGCTGACCAAGGTCGGCGGCGCCCCGTACCTGCACACCCTGATCGCCACGGTCCCCACGGCCGCGAACGCCGGCTACTACGCGGAGATCGTCTCGGAGAAGGCGATCCTGCGCCGCCTCGTGGAGGCGGGCACCCGCATCGTGCAGCTGGGCTACCACGGCTCGGAGGGCGCGGCGATCGAGGAGGTCGTGGACCGCGCCCAGGCGTCGATCTACGACGTCACCGAGCGCAAGGCCAGCGAGGACTACCACGCCCTGGAGGAGCTCCTCCAGCCCACGATGGACGAGATCGACGCGATCGCGTCCCGAGGCGGCGAGTCCCAGGGCATCCCCACCGGCTTCGCCGACCTCGACGCCCTCACCAACGGCCTCCACGCAGGCCAAATGATCATCGTCGCGGCGCGACCGGGTGTGGGTAAGGCGCTGGCCTTGGACACTCCGCTGCCCACGCCGGACGGCTGGACGACGATGGGCGAGGTCCAGGTCGGCGATCATCTGATCGGAGCCGACGGCAAGCCGACCGAGGTCGTCGCCGCGACCGAGGTCATGCACGACCGCCCGTGCTACGAGATCGAGTTCTCCGACGGCACGACCATCACCGCCGACGCCAACCACCAGTGGCAGCTGGACGATGGAACGGTTCTCACCACCGAGAAGCTGGCGTCGATCGGTCCTGCGGTCGTGGTGCACCGCCCGGACCTGAAGTTCACCGACGTCCGGCCCGTGGAGAGCGTGCCGGTCAGGTGCGTCGAGGTGGATTCGTCGGATCACCTCTACTTGGCGTCCAGGTCGATGATCCCGACGCACAACTCGACTCTGGGGCTGGACTTCGCCAGGTCGGCGTCGGTGAAGCACGGGATGGCGAGCGTCATCTTCTCGCTGGAGATGGGGCGCACCGAGATCGTGATGCGCATGCTCTCCGCCGAGGCGCGCATCCGGCTGGGCGACATGCGCGGTGGTCGCATGACCGACGACGACTGGACGCGGCTGGCCCGGCGGATGAGCGAGATCAGCGAGGCGCCGATCTTCGTCGACGACTCGCCGAACCTGACGATGATGGAGATCCGGGCCAAGGCGCGGCGGCTCAAGCAGCGCCACGACATCCAGCTCATCGTCGTCGACTACATGCAGCTGATGACCTCGGGCAAGCGCGTCGAGTCCCGTCAGCAGGAGGTGTCGGAGTTCTCCCGAAACCTCAAGCTGCTGGCCAAGGAGCTCGAAGTGCCGCTGGTCGCGATCTCGCAGCTCAACCGAGGTCCGGAGCAGCGAACGGACAAGAAGCCGCAGCTGTCGGACCTGCGTGAGTCGGGTTCACTGGAGCAGGACGCGGACATGGTCATCCTGATCCACCGGCCGGACGCGTTCGAGCGGGACGACCCGCGCATGGGCGAGGCGGACCTGATGGTCGCCAAGCACCGTGCCGGTCCCACGGCGACGATCACCGTCGCCCACCAGCTCCACTACAGCCGCTTCGTCGACATGGCCCAGGAGTAGCCGCGTTCTCGACCGATGCCGTGATGGGAGAGCCCGATGGGTTCGTTCGACGTGCCGATGGAGGATGAGCGCACCCAGCTGGACGCGTTCGTCGAGGACTACCGCTCCGCCGTTGAGGCGTCTCTCGACGGTCTGACCGAGGAGCAGGCGCGTCGTCGGCTCGTCTCGTCGGCGACGACGCCCCTCGGGCTGCTCAAGCACGTCACGTGGATGCAGCGGGTGTGGTTCGAGGAGTGCGTCGGCGGAACGTCCCGCCGGGAGCTGGGGCTGGTGCGGAGCCCGGACGAGTCCTTCCGCCTCTCCGACGACGACACGATCGCGTCGGTCACGGCAGCTCACCGGGAAGCCTGCGCCAAGGCCCGTTCGCTGGTCGCGGACCTACCGCTGGACACCGTCGTGACCGGTCACCGGGCCGGTCCGCGCACGCTCCGCTGGGTGTACCTGCAGGTCCTCCGGGAACTGGCCCACCACTGCGGGCACGCCGACATCCTCCGAGAGCAGCTGCTCGCGGAATGAGCTGCGCTGCTCAGCCGCGCTCGGCCAGTTCGGCGAGGCGGTCGATGGAAGCTCGCAGCTGTGCCTCGGTGGTCGATCGGGCGCGGACGAGGCGTTTCTCGTCGGTGAGCCGGGACCAGTCGTAGGTGTGCGTGACGCGGGTGCGGCCGTCGCCGACGGGTTCCAGCTCCCACCGCCAGAGGTGCCCGGCCGGTTCGTGGCCGTGGTCCGAGGGCATCCAGGCGATGCGGCGCCCCTCCTCGAACTCGACGACGTGGTTGTCCCGGACACCGCCGGTGGTCAGCGTCATCGTGAACACGGCACCTTCAGCCCGCACCCGCTGACCGGTCGGCGCCTCGCTGAGGTTGTCGTTGCCGTCCCACGACGGCTGCCGAGCGGGATCGGCGATCAACTCGAAGATCCACCCAGCCTCAGCAGCGATCTCCCGACAACCGGACACGACGAACACCTGAGAATCCACCCCAGCAGTCAACCAAACCGAACCCCGTCAGGCTACCGACGAGGTTGTCGGCGGGTTGCGATGCTCGGGGGATGAGTCGTGGTGCGTGGGTGTTTTCGCAGGCCGTTGGGGTTGGGGATGTGGATTCCGGGCTGCGGGGTTCGTTGGTTCGGTGTTGGGTTGACGTGTCGAATGCCGGTGGGGCGGTGGGGTTTCCGTTTCCCCCGGTGGAGGAGGGGGAGGTCGCTGCGTCGGTCGACGCGATCGTGGGTGCGTTGGATCCGCGGACCTGTCGCGTGCTGATGGCGTGGAGCGGCGAGGAGCTGGTGGGGTGGCTCGTCATCCGGCGCGACACGTTCGCGCTGGTCTCGCACTGGGGGACGGTGAACCACGTGCAGAGCCGTCCCGAGCGGCGTGGTGAGGGGGTCGGGACCGCGTTGATGGTTGAAGCTCGCCGGGTTGCGCGCGATGAGATGGGCCTGGAGCAGCTGCACCTCGCCGCGCGTGCCGGGATCGGCCTGGGGCGGTTCTACGGGCGGCTCGGGTGGGAGGAGATCGGCCGGTGGCCGGGTGCGCTTCGGCTCGGTCCCGACGACGACCGCGACGAGGTGCTCATGTTCCTCCAGCTCTGATCTGGTGGGTGTGGAGGTCTCGGAGGAGGCAGACCTCCGAGAGGTGGTGGATGAGCTCGCGGTGGATGTGCAGGACGAGTTCTGCCATCGGGGCGCGCGGGTAGGGCTCCTCGTCGCCGACCGGGGCGCGGAGTTGTGCCTCGGTCAGGCCGCGGAGGCCGGTGAGCCAGACGTCGAGCTGGGTTTCCAGCTGGTTCAGCGCGGTGGTGGCGTCCGGCGCGTAGTCCCACGAGAAGTAGTCGGTCCGGGGTGCGCCGAAGTGGGCGGCGTTGCGCATCGCGAGGACGCCGACGATGACGTGCCCGAGGCGCCAGGCGATCGTGGTGAAGGGAGCCGGTTCCGGTGCGGGGAACCCGTAGTCGATCGTGAGATCCCCCGCGCCCGCTTGGATCTGGGCGGTCGAGGTGCCGCGCGGCCGGACGCTCCAGGCGTCCGGGACCGGCGACCAGAAGTACTCCTCGTCGGTGAGGCCCTGGAGGCGGGGGCGGAGCTGGTTGTCCCAGTGCCATTCCCACTGCTCCCGCAGTGCTTGGTTCCAGTCGAAGTGCTCGGCGTCCATCAGCTCAGCTTGGCACCGCGCACCGACACCGGCAGGGGTTGTCAGCGGCGGGCCAGCACGAACGCGTGGGGTGTGCGCTCGCCTTCGGGTTCGCGGACGAGGGTGGCGTGGGGCGTGAGGTCCGCGTCGGTGAGGAGGCCGGCGATGTCGGCGGGGTCGGAGCGGAGGAAGTCGAGGTCGATCCGGCGGCCGAATGCCTCGGGGAGGTGCAGGGTGTCCCCTGCGGTCTGGAAGGCCAGCAGGAGGTGCCCGCCCGGGGCCAGCGCTCGTCGGAACTCGGCGAAGACGCCGGGCAGGTCCTCCGGTGAGGTGTGGATGATCGAGTACCAGGCGACGATGCCGCCCAGCGACCCCGGAGGGACGTCGAGCGAGGTCATCGAGCCCTGGGTGAAGCGGACGTCCGGGAGTCGGCGTCGGGACTGGTCGAGCATCTGCGCGGAGAGGTCGATGCCGGAGACGTCGACGCCGTGGCGGTGCAGGATCTCGGTGGCGAAGCCGGTGCCGCAGCCGACGTCGAGGACCGGGCCGGAGACGAGCTCGGCGAAGGCGGTGAGCATCGAGCGGTCCAGGGGCTTCGAGTCGATCTCGCCTGCGAAGTGCTCGGCGTAGTCGGCGGCGATGAGGTCGTAGGAGGCCGCGGTGCGGGCGTAGTCGGTCACCCGGCGCACGTTATTCGCCCGGTACGACGCTCCACGCGCTGATCGGTGGGGGCGGCCCGACGGCGGGGTCGGATTCGGCGGGGTCGGGCCCGATGGCGTCGGGTCGAGCAGGTGCATCAGGTCGAGGCGGCGAGGGGGTTCCCGGTGTCGGGGTCGAAGATGCCGCCGCAGACGAAGGTTCCGCACCTCGCGCCTGATCCGCCTGAGTTGCGGGTGGTGGGGTGCCCGATTTCAATGGAAATCAGGGTCCTGGTTTCGGTTGAAATCGGGACGTGAATTCCGTTGACATCACAACAAGAGCGAGAAGTCCTCAGTGGACGCGATTACTACTAGTGCGTGAAGTTCCTTGCGATGTCGCTGGTTTAGGTGACATGAGGCTACGTCGGGTAGTGCAGTAGCGTGAGGATCGCCCGGCGCGGACGAGTCGTCCGCCCTCCCGAGCGTTCGCGAGGAACCGTTGGCGCGCAGTGGTTTTGCCGTCCGGGGATTCTCGCTCCCAGTCGGTCACGACTTCCCGCAGCAGGAGAGTTGAGGAACGGTGTTTGCGAAACTGACTCGTCGAGTGCTCCTGGCCACCGCGCTCCTCGCCGGAACCGCCGTCATCCCCGGGATCGCCACCGCGGCGCCGACCGCGGCCCCCGACAGCACGATGCGGCTGACCGTGAAGAGCGACGTCCTCACCGCGAACAAGTTCGGTGAGCTCAAGTGTCACCCGTCCGGGGGTACCCATCAGCACGCCGCGAAGGCGTGCGAAGAGCTGGAGAAGGTCAACGGGAACTTCACCGCGATGCAGGCGAACCTCGGCAAGGTCTGCACGCTGGAGCACCAGCCGGTCACGGCCACGATCGAGGGCAAGTGGCGCGGCAAGGAGATCCGCTACACCCAGACCTACTCCAACAGCTGCACGCTTCAGGTCAAGACCGGCGTGGTCTTCGACCTCTGAGGGGCCCTGCTCGGCGGGCTCGCGTGGGGGCCCGCCGAGCAGCGGGTCAGGTGTGGTCGCGACGTACCCAGGCGGCCAGTCCGGTGCCGAGGATGAGGAAGCCGGAGCCGCACAGAGCGACCAGTTGTGCCCATGCCATGCGATCACTCCTCAGTCGAGTACCCGCGCACCGTAGCTCCGAGGCCGTGACCGCTCGGGGGATCTCGCGCGGCGATCCGCGCGGGTGGGCTCTAACGGGTGAAGAGCGCCCGCCACGAACTCGTCTCCGGGTTCGCCGGAAGCGGCAACCGCTCGATCTTCTCCGGCCGCAGCCCTCCGGTGGCGAACGCGTCGATCTCGCCGCGGGTCAGCGGCCACGGCGGTCCGTCCACCTCCACGCCCTCCTCGCGGATGCCCGAGATGACCAGCAGTTCGCCGCCGGGCGCGACCATGCCGGCGACGCGCTCGGTGGCCTCGGCGCGCAGCGACGGCGGCATCGACTGCACAGTGATCGACTCCAGCACGAGGTCGAACGCGCCGATCCACTCGGCGGGCGGGTTCAGCAGGTCGGCCGTCACGTACTCGACGTCGGAGCCGGGGTGGCGCCGGCGTGCCTCGCGGATCGCGGTCGCGGAGATGTCGAACGCCGTGGTCCGGAATCCCAGCGAGGCGAGGAACTCGGCGTCGCGCCCGTACCCGCAGCCCACCACGAGGGCTGAACGGCCGGAGCCGTCGACCTCGCGCCCCCACTCGGGCAGCAAGGCGTGCGGCACCGGGATGTCCCACGGCACGACGGCCTGGCCGCCGGACGCGGCGGCGTAGAGCGGCTCGAACCACCCCGTCGGCTCGCCGTTGGCCAGGGCCTCACCGGCGAAGCGGCTCGCATCGGCATCCCGCGGATCCATGCTCTCCCCCCAAGATCAGCTCGTATCGGAACCGGAACATCTTCCCAGCTCTGTCGACCGATTTTCCCGGACAGCGGCGCGGAAGCTGTGCTCTGCTGGGGGGATGACGGATCTGGCGGTGAAGTTGCTGCGCACCAGGTGGCTCGTCCGCGCGCCCATCTGGCTGTTCCGCGCCCGCCTGGGCGTGGTGTTCGGGTCTCGGCTGCTCATGCTGGAGCACGTCGGCCGGAAGTCCGGTCAACCTCGCTACGCGGTCCTGGAGGTCGTGGACCGGACGGACACCGGCTACGTGCTGGCCGCCGGGTTCGGCGAGCGCACCCAGTGGCTGCGCAACCTCGACGCCCACCCGAACGCCCACGTCTCGATCGGCACCCGCACGCGCATCCCGGTCACGGCCCGCAGACTCACCGCCGAGGAAGTCGCCGCCACCCTCCGCCGCTACGAGACCCGGCACCCCAAGGCCTGGGCCCGCCTCCGCCCCTTCTTCGAGAAGACCCTCGAAGCCCCGATCGGAACGACCCTGCCGATGATCGCCCTGACCGAGGCCTCTTCCGCTTGAGGTCAGAGCACGTGGGCTTCGGGTTGGTGGTGGATGGGGAAGTTGACCGAGCGGGCGATGAAGCAGACCTCGTGGATCTTCGAGTGCAGGGCGTTGGCCTCGTCGATCGTGGCGGGGTCGGTGACGGTCACCCGGGGGCGGAGGGTGACCTCGGTCAGCTGGCCGCCTCCCCCGTGCTCGTCCATCGTCATGACGCCGTGGGCGTCGTCCTCGTAGTCGATGACCGTGATGCCGGCGTTCGCGCAGAGGTGGAGGTACCAGAGCATGTGGCACTGGGCGACCGTCGCGACCAGCAGTTCTTCCGGGTTCCAGCGGGACCGATCGCCCCGGAACGCCGGGTCCGCCGAGGCCGCGATCGGTGCTTTCCCCTCGGCGAGGATCTCGTGCGAGCGGCTGAAGGTGCGGTAGCCGTCGGTGCCGGTCCCGAGGTTGCCGGTCCACTCGATCGACACGTCGTAACCATGTGTTTCCGCCATCAGGCGAGCCTAGGGAACTGGCCCGACAACGAAGGCCCAGGCGAAGCTGTGCGCTTCTGACCTGGGCCTTCGGGAGTTGGAGCGGATGACGGGAATCGAACCCGCGTTCTCAGCTTGGGAAGCTGATGTTCTACCATTGAACTACATCCGCAGCGGTCGTGACGGTGTACTCCGTCCGACGGTGCGTAGATTAGCACGGTGGGCGGGCAAGATCGACATAGGCTCCCGATACCCTTGTGTCGTGCTGCTGAGTGATCGGGACCTGCGTAAAGAGCTGGACGAGGGACGCCTCGAACTGGATCCGTTCGACCCCTCGATGATCCAGCCGTCGAGCATCGACGTGCGGCTGGACCGCTACTTCCGGGTCTTCGACAACACCCGGTACACCCACATCGACCCGTCGAAGCAGCAGGACGAGCTGACGTCGCTGGTTGAGACGCCCGAGGGCGAGCCGTTCGTGCTGCACCCGGGCGAGTTCGTGCTGGGGTCGACGTTCGAGGCGGTGAAGCTGCCCGACGACCTGGCCAGCCGGCTGGAGGGCAAGTCGTCGCTGGGGCGGCTCGGACTGCTGACGCACTCCACGGCCGGGTTCATCGACCCCGGGTTCAGCGGGCACATCACGCTGGAGCTGTCGAACGTCGCGAACCTGCCGATCACCCTGTGGCCGGGGATGAAGATCGGGCAGCTGTGCCTGCTGCGGCTGTCCAGCCCCGCGGACTTCCCGTACGGCTCGAAGGAAGCGGGTTCCCGCTACCAGGGGCAGCGCGGTCCGACGTCCTCCCGCGCCTACCTCAACTTCAAGGTCACCGACACCCGCCGCTGAGCGACCCCACGCCCCGACCCCACGCCCCGACCTCCGTCGCGGAGCGGTGGTCCCGTGAGGTGCTCGCCGCGGCAGTGGACAGTTTTAGCCATAATCACCCATGATCAAGATCCCTTTTGTCCGGATAGTTATGGCTAAAACTGTCCACTGCCAACGGACGTTGTCACCGTGACCGGTCGCCGACGGCTGGAGCGCGGGGCGGAGGTGGATGCTGTCGGTGATCGTGCGCGTTCGTGCGCTCAGGGGTGGTCGCGAGCGCGGTGGGGAACCGGTTGGTAACTGTTCGCGTTCCCAGGGAATGTGACGTTTTGCCAGGTAAGGGCTGTTGCCTGCGGATTCTTGCGGCGTGAAGCAAATCACCCTGAATCGAGCAAGGCAAGTGCGGGGTTAAGAACTTACGATCCCCGACGCCCGGCGCTCTGGAACGATCCCGCAACGGGGCGGATCGGCGTGTGGGCAAGCGGGAGAATCGATGTCCGCATTGCAGTCGCGTGCCTCGGGCGGAACCGCCAAGCTCGGGCACGTGGTGATGATCGCCGGGGCTGCGGCTCTCGGCGGCTTCTTGTTCGGGTACGACACCTCCGTGATCAACGGTGGCGTCGACGCGATCCAGGAGCACTTCGGCGTCGGCTCGGCGATGACCGGTCTGACCGTGTCGTCGGCGCTGCTGGGGTCGGCCGTCGGTGCCGGCATCGCCGGTGGTCTGGCGGACCGGATCGGCCGGATCCGGGTCATGCAGGTCGCCGCCGTGCTGTTCATCATCAGCGCCATCGGCTCGGCCGTTCCCTTCGCGATCTGGGACCTGGCGATCTGGCGCGTGGTCGGCGGTGTCGCGATCGGCATCGCCTCGGTGATCGCCCCGGCCTACATCGCCGAGGTGGCACCCGCTGAGTACCGGGGCAGGCTCGCCTCGTTGCAGCAGTTGGCGATCGTGCTCGGCATCGCCGTGTCGCAGCTGGTCAACTACGCCCTGGCGGCGTTCGCGGGCGGCAGCGCCTCCGGGATGCTGGGGCCGATCCAGGCGTGGCAGTGGATGCTGGGCGTGGCCGCGATCCCGGCCGTGGTCTACCTGATCGTCGCCTCCTCGATCCCCGAGTCCCCGCGCTACCTGGTGGCCGCGGGCAAGGTCGACCGGGCGCGCGAGGTGCTGACCAAGATCGAGCCCGGTGACGTCGACGGCAAGATCGGCGAGATCCAGGCGGCCCTGGGCGAGACGAAGCCGAAGCTGAGCGACCTGCGCGGCAAGTTCGGCGTGCTGCCGATCGTCTGGGTCGGCATGGCCATCGCGGCGTTGCAGCAGTTCGTCGGCATCAACGTGATCTTCTACTACTCGTCGTCGCTGTGGCACTCGGTCGGCATCAACGAGGAGAGCTCGCTGCTGCTGAGCCTGTTCACGTCGATCGTGAACATCATCGGCACGTTGGTGGCGATCGCGCTGGTCGACAAGATCGGCCGCAAGCCGCTGCTGATCATCGGTTCGGTCGGCATGACGGTCTCGCTGGCCGTGACCGGCTGGGCCTTCAGCTTCGCCCAGGTCGTCGGCGAGGACGCCGTGCTGCCCGCGCAGTGGGGTGTCGTCGCGCTGATCTCGGCGAGCGCGTTCGTGCTGTTCTTCGCCGCCTCGTGGGGCGTCGTGATGTGGGTGCTGCTGGGCGAGATGTTCCCGGCTCGCATCCGCGCTGCGGCCCTGGCGCTGGGCACCGCGACGAACTGGATCGCGAACTGGCTGGTGACGGTGTCCTTCCCGAGCATGCGGGACTGGAACCTGCCGGTCACGTACTTCATCTACGCGGCGTTCGCGGCGCTGTCGGTGGTGTTCGTGGTCAAGTACCTGAAGGAGACCAACGGCCGCTCCCTGGAGGAGATGGGCAGCTGATCCCTCCAGCCAGCCGATCGAGGGCCGTTCCCGCGGGTGGGGAACGGCCCTCGATCACTTCTCAGGGCTGCGGGAAGTAGAGCGCGAGGTCGAAGAGTCGGCCGAAGCGCTCGTCGGCGCTCTCGACCGTGTCGAAGACCGCAAACTGGCTCTTGCCCTGCTCCCGCCAGTACAGAACGGCTCTCGTCTCCAGGTCCATGCCCCAGAGCCGCACGTGGTCGGGGTCCGGAGTCCCGTCGATGTTCTTCTCGGCCAGGCCGGAGATCCTCGGTGTCATTGCGTAGAGGGTCCGGGCGGGAGTCCCCCAATGGGATCACCGCAATCGGGAATCCCGGTTCCGGGTTCCCGCTACGATCATGGAATTCGTGCGCACCAGCCCCACCTTTCGGCGGCGTCGGCTCGCGCGCCGGATACGGCGGTTGCGCGAGGACGCCGGGCTCACCCAGGAGCAGGCCGCCGCTGCGCTCGACATGTCGACAAGTGCCCTCAGCCGCAAGGAGACCGGCGAGGTCGCCACCTCCGTGCACGAGGTGCGCTCGATGATGGACCTCTACGACGCCTACGACCCGGGACTGGTCGATCTCGCCAGGTCGGCGAAGGCCAAGCCGTGGTGGCACGCGTACGGCATTACGAGTCGCGGCTACTACGACTTGGAAGAAGAAGCTGTTGCTGTCCGTGAGTGGCAGCTCGGGGTTGTACCGGGCATCTTCCAGACCGAGGAGTACGCGCGAGAGCTGTTCGTTGGTGGTGGATCTGTGGAACTCGACCGCCTTCCCCAGATCACTGCCGCGCGCATGCGACGCAAAGAGCGGCTCAGCCAGATGACCTACGAGGCGGTCATCGAGGAGTCCGCGCTCCTCAGGCCCATTGGTGGAGCGGACGTCATGCGCAGGCAGTTGCTGCGGCTCGTTGAGCTCGCCGAGCTGAGCACGGTGACCATTCGGGTGCTGCCGATCAGGCTTGGACTTGCTCGCGGCTTGGAGGGATCCTTCGTGCTGCTCAGCTATCCAGACCCGGACGATCTCGATGTTCTTTACGTCGAGCACGCCTCGGGCTCGGTTCACATCGAAAATCCGGCAACCGTCCAGCGGGCTACGCTGACCTTCGAGCGCTTGAGAGCCGCGGCGTTGAACTGCGCGGACTCGGTCGTACGGCTCCGAGAGCTAGCGGAGGCTGAGCATGGATCTCACGAAAGCCAGGTGGCGCAAGAGTAGTCGCAGCGTTGGCGGCAACGACGCAGCGTGCGTTGAGGTCGCGTTCCTCGAAGAGGGCGTCGCGGTGAGGGACTCCAAAAGCCCGGACACCGGGGTTCTGGCCTTCCCCGTTGATTCCTGGCGGCGGTTCTTAACCTCCCTCGACGACGGCTGAAGACGAAGAAGGGCGCCTCCCGGGGGGGAGGCGCCCTTCAGCGTTTTTCGGTCAGCTGCCGGCGGGTTCGGGTTCGGCGGCGCCGTCCTTCTTGTCGTCGCCGCGCTTGACGGCGTTGAGCAGGAGTTGGGCGACGTCGACGACCTCGACGGACTCGTTGGCGACCTGCTCCGACTTTCGGGTCGTGACGCCGTCGGAGAGCATCACCTTGCAGAACGGGCAACCGGTGGCGA
>NZ_JASAOF010000015.1 GCF_029952525.1 Saccharopolyspora ipomoeae | reverse complement strand
AGGGACGCGTTCCTGCAGAAACGAGACCCCGACTGGTCCCAGTTCCCCTGGTACTTCTGAGACCTCCCAGTCCTCGTCGGGCAGCACGCCGGACAGCAGCAGCCCTTGGCCCTGCTCGTCCGGCGTCTCCCGCCGGGGCCCGGCCGGGTCGGCACCGCCGCGGCCGGGCCTCACGTCCTCCGACGACCCCGGCCCGCCGGCAGGGGACGACCCGGTGAAGACGGGGATGACCAGCACGAACACGAGAAACATCGCCTTCTCCTTCCGCTCACCCCCACATCATCGACCGATCCTTTCGAACACTTGATCGCTCGAACAGGTGAGCTAGTGTCGAACCTCTCGGTCTCCCGGCGGCCGCGCTCCCGGCCACCGCGCCGAGAATGGAGCCCATGCCGAACGCCCGGGACCTGCAGCCGCTCGAAGTGCCACCGGGAACCCGGGCGTTGGACGTGCTGCCCGCCCTCCGCCGCGCGCTCGACGGCGCCGGACCCGCCCTGCTGCCGGTCGCGGCCGACGCCCCCGAGGAGGCGCAACGCCTGGCCACCGCCCTGAGCGGCCCGCTGAACCCCGGCGAGGACGCCCAGGACGACCCGACCGCGCTGGTCATCGCCACCTCCGGCTCCACCGGCGCGCCCAAGGGGGTGCTGCTGCCCGCGAGCTCGCTGCGCGCCTCGGCGGAGGCCACCCACCGCAGGCTCGGCGGAGCCGGGCACTGGCTGCTGGCGATGCCGGCGCACCACGTGGCGGGAGTCCAGGTCCTGGTCAGAGCGCTTCTGGCGGGCACCCGACCGCACGCGGTCGACACCTCGAACGGCTTCCGCCCGGACGCCTTCGCCGAGGCCGCGCGCCCCCTCCTGGCCGCCGACGGCCCGCACTACACGGCCCTGGTGCCGACCCAGCTCTCCCGGCTGATCGCCGACGGCGGCGCGGGCCTGACCGCGCTGCGCGAGTTCGACGCGGTGCTGCTCGGCGGCGCCGCCACCCCGCCAGCCCTGCTCGCCGACGCCCGGGAGCGCGGTGTGCGGGCGACCACCACCTACGGCATGAGCGAGACCGCGGGCGGCTGCGTCTACGACGGCGTCCCGCTGGACGTGGCGCGGGTCGACGTCGAAGGCGACCTCGGTCCGATCCGGCTGGCCGGGCCGATGCTGGCCAGGGGCTACCGCAACCGGCCCGACGCCGAGGTCTTCGCGGGCGGCTGGTTCCGCACCGGCGACCTCGGCCGCTTCGACGACGGCAAGCTGGAGGTGCTCGGCCGCGCCGACGACGTGATCATCACCGGTGGCGAGAAGGTCGCCCCGCTGCCGGTCGAGCGGGTCCTCACCGAGCAGCCCGGCGTCCGGGAGGCCTGCGTGCTCGGCGTGGACGACGCCGAGTGGGGCCAGGCCGTGGTGGCCGCGATCGTCCCGGACCCGGCCGCCGAACCCGATGTCGACGCCCTCCGGGCCGCCGTCCGCGCGCGGCTGGGCGCCGCGGCCGCGCCGAAGCGCATCACCCTGCTCGACGAGCTCCCGCTGCGCGGGCCCGGCAAACCGGACCGACGCGCGCTCGCCGCCCAGCTGACCTGCTGAGAACCGCTTCGCGGTCACCTCGCTCGGCGGTGCGGGTGGCGGAACCCGAGCGGCTTCCGGGCTCCGCGCACCGCTCCCGATGTGTGCCACCTGCTAGCCGAGCCGCATCGCCGGTGAGCGAAGATGAGGCTCATGGCGACTGTCGCGCAATGGATCGAAGGTGCCCGTCTGCGCACCTTCCCGAATGCGATCGCGCCGGTGCTGGCCGGAACCGGCGCCGCCGCGGGAGTGGACTCGTTCGACCCGCTGATCGCGCTGCTGGCCCTGGTGGTGGCCCTGAGCCTGATCATCGGGGTCAACTTCGCCAACGACTACTCCGACGGCATCCGCGGCACCGACGACTCGCGCGTCGGCCCGTTCCGGCTGGTCGGATCGCGCTCGGCGCGGCCGGGAGCGGTCCGCAACGCCGCGTTCGCGTGCTTCGGGGTGGCCGCGGTGTCCGGGCTCGGCGTCGTCGCGCTGAGCGGCCAGTGGTGGCTGCTGGCGATCGGCGCGCTGTGCATCGCGGGTGCCTGGTTCTACACCGGCGGCAGCAAGCCCTACGGCTACGCGGGCCTGGGCGAGGTCGCGGTGTTCGTCTTCTTCGGCCTGATCGCCGTCCTGGGCACGATGTTCGTGCAGGCCGGGA
Organism: Saccharopolyspora ipomoeae; assembly: GCF_029952525.1. GTDB lineage: Bacteria > Actinomycetota > Actinomycetes > Mycobacteriales > Pseudonocardiaceae > Saccharopolyspora > Saccharopolyspora ipomoeae. The sequence continues at coordinate 144,982 of NZ_JASAOF010000015.1, read as the reverse complement.
CGATCTCGGGCTTCAGCATCGGCGCGGCGGTGGGCATCGGCTCGCTGTCCTGCGCGGTGCTGGTGGCCAACAACCTCCGCGACATCCCCTCCGACCGGGTCACCGGCAAGCGGACCCTGGCGGTGATGCTCGGCGACCGCGACACCCGCACCCTCTACACCGCGCTGGCGCTGGTGCCGTTCGTCATCACGGTCCTGATCGGGCTGCGCAACTCCTGGGTGCTGCTGGGATTCCTGGCCCTGCCGCTGCTGCTGATCCCGCTGCGCGCGGTCATCCGCGGCGCCACCGGCCGCTACCTGATCCCCGCGGTCCGGGACACCGGCTTCGCCATGCTCGCCTGGGGCGCCATCACGGGCGCCACCCTGGCGTTCGGCTAGAGGCCAAGCGCCGCAGGTGCTTTCCCCGCACCGCCAAGCAAAGCAACCACGGACCTAAGAAAGCACAGGCAGGACGTACTGGGTGACGTCCGAGGCCATGCGGCAGAGGTCGGAGTCGGTCTCACCGGAGATCACCGACACCTGGAGGGTCGCCTCGGCGACCGGGGCGTAGACGGTGCAGTCCGAGGTGCGCAGGACCTTGGTGCCGCGCACCGGGCCGAGCTCGATCTCCTCGTCGCCCAGGTCGGCGTAGCCGGGGGCCTGCGCGCCGATCAGGACCTGACGTCCGCCGGTGCGGGACTCGAACGCGCAGCCGCGCACCGGCGGCTCGATGCCGACCTCCCGAGGCCGACCGGGCTCGACGTCGAAGGCCAGCGCCGCGATCTCGTCGGGCCGGAGGAGCCCGCACAGGTCCGCTGCCGTCAGCGTTCCCAGCATCCGCCGCTGCTCCGGCGGCACGTCGCGGGTGATCGACGGGGCCGTGCTGGTCGCCGTGGACTCCTCGGACGTGCTCGGCTCGGACGACGGCGGCGTGGGCACGACCTCCTGCACCGCGCTGCACCCGGCGAGCGCGGTGCAGGCGACGGCGCTGATCAGCAGGCGTTCGAGCACCGGACCTCCTCCGCGAAAGATCGACGGGCCCTAGTCTGCCTGGAACTCGCCGGTGGTGTGGAAGCGGTCCAGGGCCTTGCGCGGGGCTTCCAGGTCCATGCCCTGCTCGGCGACCCACGCGTCGTCGAAGTAGGTGTGGGTGTAGCGCTCGCCCCCGTCGCAGAGCAGCGTGACGATGCTGCCCCGGCGTCCCTGCGCGAGCATCTCCGAGACCAGCGCGAAAACGCCCCACAGGTTGGTTCCGGTGGAGCCGCCGACGCGGCGGCCGAGGACGTGCTCGGTGCAGCGGATGGTGGCGATGGAGGCCGCGTCCGGCACCTTGATCATCCGGTCGATGGCCTGCCCGATGAAGGACGGCTCGACGCGCGGCCTGCCGATCCCCTCGATGCGGGAGCCGGTGTCGCTGGTCAGCCCCGGGTCGCTGTCGCGCCAGGCCTCGAAGAACACCGAGCGCTGCGGATCGACGACGGCCAGCCGGGTGCCGAGCCTGCGGTAGCGCAGGTAGCGGCCGATGGTGGCGCTGGTGCCGCCGGTGCCCGCTCCGACCACGATCCAGGCGGGCTCGGGGTGCGGTTCGAGCGCGAGCTGGTCGAAGATCGACTCGGCGATGTTGTTGTTGCCCCGCCAGTCGGTGGCCCGCTCGGCGTGGGTGAACTGGTCCATGAAGTGGCCGCCGAGCTCGGCTGCGAGCCGTCGCGACTCGGTGTAGATCGCGCCGGGCTCGTCCACGAAGTGGCAGCGCCCGCCCTGCCACTCGATCAGCGAGACCTTCTCGGCGCTGGTGGAGCGGGGCATCACGGCGATGAACGGCAGTCCGAGCAGGCGGGCGAAGTAGGCCTCCGACACCGCCGTCGAGCCCGACGACGCCTCGATCACGGGTGTGTTTTCGGTCACCCATCCGTTGCAGATGGCGTAGAGGAACAGGGATCGGGCCAGTCGGTGCTTGAGCGAACCGGTCGGATGTGTTGACTCGTCCTTGAGGTAGAGGTCGATCCCCCACTCCGCGGGCAGCGGGTACCGCAGCAGGTGGGTGTCGGCGCTGCGGTTGGCGTCGGCCTCGATGATCCGGACGGCCTCGCTGACCCACGCCCTGGTGCGCTCGCAGGAGCGGTCGATGTCGCTGGTCATTCGGCATCCGCCGGGGCGTCGCCGCGCAGTTCGGCGCGCAGCTGCTCGCGGCGCTGCCTGCGGTCCTCGGTGCGCTCGGCCATGCCGATCGCGACCCTGCGCCGCAACCGGCCGAAGACCAGCAGCGACAGCGGCATGACGACGACCACCGACACCGCGATCGCCACCAGCACCGGCACCTGGGCCAGCATCAGCAGCGCGGCGACGATCGCGACCAGGCCGAACCGGGCGACCGTGTAGAGCGCGATGTCGCGGGCAAGGTTGGGCTTGACCTCGGACGTCCCGCCGGTCGGCTGATCGGCGCCCGCCTCGGGAGCGGTCGCTGTGGTCGCCTCGGTCTCGCCGGTCGTCGTCTCCTGCTGTTCCCGCACGTCATCCAGGGTAGAGCACCTGCTGACCGGCCCGTCCCGGCGGATGCGGCCCGCGACGGCCACCGCCCGATGCGCCGCTTTCGTCCCTTACCTTCCCTTTACCTAAACCCAAACGTTCGAGTACCTGGCCCCTGAAGTGCCAGGATGCGACCGGAATGCCCGAATACCAGTTATCGCAAATGTGGAGGTCACCTGTGACCGCGTCGACTCAGCAGCCTCGCCAGAACGGTCAGGAGCAGCTCCTCACCCCGGGTGAGGTCGCGGCGCTCTTCCGGGTCGACCCCAAGACCGTGACCCGATGGGCGACCGCCGGCCGGATCGGTTCCATCCGCACCCCCGGTGGTCACCGTCGTTTCCGCGAGTCTGAGGTCCGCACCCTGCTGGCCGAGCTGACCAACGATGTGAACCGCACCGCCTGACCGAGTCCGGCAGCGGAGAACATCTCGAAGCGGCGCGGAAGTCAACGCGGCGGTGGCTCAGGACCACTCCCCAAGACCCCTCGTGGTGAGTGCCCCGAACACCGCTGCAGGCGCCGAGGAAGCAGTCTGCACAGCCGAGAATCACTGCACCAAGTCGAAGATCGCTGGGCGGCCGGCCGATGACGACCGCCGCCCCTGGTGACGCCTCGCGCAGGTGCGAGGCGTCACCAGGGGCCCCGCTAGACCAACACCGCTGGACGAACACCGCTGGATAAGCACCGCTGGACGAGCACCGCTGGAAACCGGACACCTCCGGACAAAGACACCACCCGCTCTGATTGGCTAATCTCGTAAGCGGAACGGTTGGAGGTGCCCTCGATGATCTACGTCCTCGCCGCGATCGGCGCGCTCACCATCGCTGTGCTGATGTGGAAGGCGTTCGGACCGCAGGTCGCGACGACACGTCCGCGCAGAGCGCCCGTCGCCCCCGACGACGACCCGGAGTTCCTCCGCAGGCTCGCCGAGGAGCAGCGCAAGAACAAGCGCCCGACCGACGAGGAGTGAACCCCACCCTCGTCAGGCAACCGGCGAAGCCGGTTTCTCACTACCCCGCCTAAGGCGCTGGCACCGCCGCGGGTTCTGACACGTCTTCTGGGGAGGACAGCCGACGTGTCGTGCATTGGCATACACAAGCCTCGGATCCCGGAGCCAGAAGACGTGCCAGGTTCCGCTACCCGCACCGCCGAGCAAAACGACCACAGAGCGGTTTCAGTGAACGGAAGCCCGTCCTACCCGCACCGCGGAGGCAAGAGGGACCACAGGCCTCTACCCCTGAGAGGCCTGCCGTCCTGAGGCGTGCGGGAAGTCGTCGGCGACCATTGCCGCCAGGTCCAGCAGCGCCATGCGCGTGGGAGCTGCCAGCTGGTCGAGCTCGACCTCGGCGCCCTCCTCCAGGTGGGCGTCGAACGGGATGCGCGAGACCGCGCGGCAGCGGGCCGCGAAGTGGGCGCCGAGCTTGTCCACGTCGACCTTGCCCGAGGCCGGGCGCACCGAGTTGATGACCGCGACGGAGCGCGACACCAGGTCGCCGTAGCCGTGCGCGTCCAGCCAGTCCAGGGTCGCCGAGGCGCTGCGGGCGCCGTCGAGGGAGCTGGACGAGACGATCACCAGCGAGTCGGCGACGTCGAGCACGCCCTTCATCGCGGAGTGCATCAGGCCGGTGCCGCAGTCGGTGAGCACCACGTTGTAGAAGTGCTCCAGCAGCGTCACCGTGCGCCGGTAGTCGTCCTCGCTGAACGCCTCGGAGACGGCCGGGTCCTGCTCGCTGGCGAGGATCTCGAGACGACTCGGGCCCTGCGAGGTGTAGGAGCGGACGTCGCTGTAGCGGCGGATCCGGTGCGCGTCGCGCAGCAGGTGCCGGACGGTCGCGGTGGTCTCCAGCGGGATCTTCTGGCTCAGCGTGCCGCGGTCGGGGTTGGCGTCGACCGCGATGACCCGGTCACCGCGCAGCGACGCGAACGTGGCGCCGAGGGTCGCGGTCGCGGTGGTCTTGCCGACGCCGCCCTTGAGGCTGAGCATCGCGATCTTGTAGCAGCCCTGCAGCGGCTGGTTGACCCGCGCGATCAGCTCCCGGCGCTTGCGGTCGGTCGGTCCCTCGCCGAAGTTCACGGTCTTGCCGCTGGCCAGGTAGACGGCCTTGCGCCAGCCGGACTGCGGCGGCCGCTTGGTCTGGCGCAGCAGCTGCGCCGAGGACAGGTCGGCGTTCGGCTGCGGTCCCTGCTGGGGCGGTCCCTGCTGGGGGGCCTGCTGCGGCGGGTACGGCTGGCCCGTCGGGAACGGACCGGACGGACCGCCGGACACCGGCGCGTAGGGGCTCACCGGGCCGGAACCGCCCTCGGCGACCGGGTGCGGGCCCGAGGAGACCGGGTACGGACCGGACTGCCCGGGCCACTGCTGCTGCCCCTGAACCTGCGGGGCCTGGGCCTGCGGCGGCGTCTGCTGGGCCTGGGGCTGCTGGGCCTGCGGTTGGGCGTGCGGGCCGGACTGGGACGGGTCGGGGTACACCGGCGCTCCGCTCGGGTAGTACGGCTGCGGAGCCTCCGCGACCGGGAAAGGACCGGAGACGTCCGGCTGCGACGGGTCCACGTACGACGGCTCGGGGTGCTCCGGAACCGGTTTCGGCTGCTGCGGGCGGGTTTCCGGCTCGGTGTAGGAGCCGTTGCCGTTCTTGCCGGTCTCCGCCTCGGTGCCGGCCGGGCCGTCGGTCCGCGGCGCGGTCGCATCGATGTCCCGCCGCGTCTCGGGCTCTTCGTACTGTCCCGTCACCGTCGCCGTCCCTCCCACGTTCGAGTCGAGCCCATCATGTTCGGGCGGGCCCCACGTCGGCAAAACCTAACGCCACCCATACCCCCTAGTCACCATAGGTGGCGGGTAGGCGCCTCGGTTCTCCCGGACACCAAACGCGATGCACGCCACGACTGCGAGCCGAACGCGCCGTCGCGCTGCTGCGAACGCCGGATCGGGTGCTCACAGACCGGCGTAGGAGTGCAATCCCGTCACGACGAGGTTCACGAAGAACAGGTTGAAGATCATCACGGCCAGGCCGAGGATGTTGATCCACGCCGAGCGCACCCCGCGCCAGCCCGCGGTCGCGCGGGCGTGCAGGTAGGCGGCGTAGACGATCCAGGCGATGAACGCGCAGGTCTCCTTGGGGTCCCAGCCCCAGAAGCGGCCCCACGCGGCCTCGGCCCAGATGGCGCCGGCGACGATCGCGAACGTCCACACCGGGAAGATGATCACGGTGGCGCGGTAGGCCATCCGGTCCAGAGCCTGGCTGGTGGGCAGCCGCGAGCCGAACTTGACCATCTTCAGCGGGTTGTTCTCGTACCGGCTGCGCAGCAGGTAGAGGATGCTGGCGACACCGGCGAACAGCAGCGCGCCGCTGGAGACGATCGCGGCGGCGACGTGGATGACGATCCAGTACGACTGCAGCGCGGGCTGCAGCGGCGCGGCGTCGGCGTAGAGCACGGTGCCGGACAGGAACAGCAGCAGCGTCACCGGCAGCATCAGGAATCCGCCGAGCCCGCGCAGCTGGGCCGGGGTGGCCTCGCGGCGGGCGTTGCGCAGCTGCCGGAACAGCACGATCAGCCAGGCCACGACGGCCGCCAGGCAGATCGCCGAGCCGAACTCGTACATGTTGCCCCACGGCACCCGGCCGGTGGCCAGACCGCGCGTGAGCAGGGAACCGAAGTGGACCAGCGCGCCGAGCACGGTCATCGACACGGCCATGCCGCCCAGCCGCTCGGCCAGCGGGCGCTTCGGCGCGGCCGGGACGTGGCCGACGACGTCCTTGGCGTCCGAGGACTTCTCGGCCCCCGACTTCTGGGCACCGGACTTCACGCCGACCAGCGCGGCCTCCCGCGCCTGGGCGGCCGTGGCGACCCGGCCCAGGGCGAATTCGCCGAAGTACAGCAGCATCGACGCGATGTAGATGACCACCGAGGTGGCGTAGGCCATGTCGCTGTAGTTGGACAGCGTCTGGTTGACCGGCATCAGCTCTTCCTTTCGCGCGCGGTCCCTGCGTCCGCGCGGGGCTGGGGCGAGTGGTCGACATCCGCACCGAGCAGGTCGTCGGCGATCCGGGCGAACTCCTCGCCGTACCCGGCCTGGTCGGTGCGGGCGAGCCCGCCGACCTCGACAACGGTACGCGCGGAGCCGTTTTCGCCGGGTTCCGGGTGCGGAGCGGCCCGCACCCAGATGCGGCGGCGCTTGATGATCAGCGAGGTGCCGAGCCCACCGATGATGAGCACCGCGAAGACCAGCACCGATGTCTGGAACGGGTCGTGCGAGATCTGCAGGTTCGCCCAGCGCTCGACGCCGTCGAAGCGGACCGTGGTGCCGTCGTCGAGGCGGATCTCCTGGCCGACGCGGACGTTCTCGCGCGCGACCCGCTGGAGCCTGCCCTGCTGCACCATCGACTGGTCCACGCCGAAGATCGACTGGCCGCGGCCGGAGTCCAGCCCGAGGTCGCCGCGCATCACGTCGATGGCCGCGGTCGGGTCCAGCAGGTCGGGGAACCCGGAGCTGAGGATCTTGCCGTCGAACGCGGCGGTCGGCGCGAACAGACCCGTGATGGCCAGCTGGTTCTGCCTGCGCTGCACCTCGTCGGTCACGCCGGGCGGGTCGAACTTGGTGGCGCCCTGCGACAGCATCGTCTGCGGCGACATCGGCTGCCACTGCACGAGTCCGGTGCGCTGCTGGCCGTCGGGCCAGGTGACGGTGAACCGGGGCGCGTAGCCGTTGCCGGTCAGGTAGACCCGGTCGCCCGCGGTGCGCAGCGGGTGGTTCACCTGCAGGTCGTAGGGCCTCCAGGTGTTGGTCTCCAGGTCCTCGTCGGACTGGTACTGCATGCCGACGTTGTAGCTGGCGACCTGCCCGTTGGGCTGGTACTGCACGTCGAAGTCGTCGACCTTGACGCAGAACGGGGACAGCTGGGTGCCGTCGACCGACAGCCCCGCGCGGAACGAGTCGTAGTTGTAGGTGCCGGAGTTGCAGAACTCCGAACCGTCGGCGACCACGATGACCTGGCCCTCGTAGCCGTAGAGCTTGCCGCCCGCGAGCCCGATCAGCAGCCCGACCAGCGCGAAGTGGAACACGAGGTTGCCGATCTCGCGCAGGAATCCGCGCTCGGCGCTGATCGAGCGGGCCCCGTCGGCCTCGGTGTGCTCGACCATCCGCCAGCCGCGCAGCCGCTTCTTGGCGTCGTCGATGGCCGCGTCGACCGAGGTGTCCAGCGCCTTCTCGGCGTGGTGCGGCAGCCGGGCGAGGTTGCGCGGCGTGCGGACGGGCTTGCTGCGCCACTGCTTGTAGTACTCCCAGCAGCGCGGCAGCAGGCAGCCGATCAGCGAGATGAACAGCAGCACGTAGATCGAGGCGAACCAGACGGAGCTGAACACCTCGAACATGCCGATCTTGTCGAGCAGCGGCGCGATGTCCGGGTAGTCCTGGAAGTACTTGTCCACTTCGGACTGGTTCAGCGAGCGCTGCGGGATCAGCGCGCCGGGCAGCGCGGCCAGCGCCAGCAGGAACAGCAGCACCAGAGCGGTGCGCATGGACGTCAGCCCGCGCCAGGTGTTGCGCAGGAAGGACAGGGCGGTTCGGAGGTGGTCGCGCATCAGATCGGCGTCTCGAAACCGGCGATCGGGCCACGAAGCATCGAGATCAGCTCTCCCCACAGACCGGTGACGAGCAGCAGGCCCACCACCACCAGCAGCACTCCACCCGCGATCTGGATCGCGCGTCCGCGTCGCCGCAGCCAGCCCGCGCTGCGCACGGCCCAGCGGGCACCCAGCGCCAGCACGACGAACGGGACGCCGAGACCGACGCAGTAGGCGAGCACCAGCAGGATTCCGCGCAGCGCGGTCCCGGTGTCCACATCGGTGCCCGCGGCGACCGAGATGACGCCCACGAGAGTCGGTCCCAGGCACGGCGTCCAGCCGAGGCCGAACACCGCGCCGAGCAGCGGCGCGCCCCACACCCCGGCGCGGGGCACGCGGTGCACGCGCACGTCCCGCTGCAGGGCGGGGATCAGGCCGAGGAACACCAGGCCCATCGCGACGGTGACGACGCCGCCGATGCGCTGCAGCAGCAGCTCGTTGGTCAGCAGGGCGTCGGACAGGCCGAGCAGCAGCAGCGCCCCGGCGGCGAACACGACGCTGAAACCGGCCACGAACAGCAGCGCGGCACCGGCCACCCGCCAGCGACCGCGCCGGTCCTGCTCGGTCTCGGCCTCGTCGACCGGCGGCGCATCGGCACCCACGACCCCGGCGAGGTACGCCAGGTAGCCGGGGACCAGCGGCACCACGCAGGGCGAGGCGAAGCTGATCGCCCCGGCGAGCGCCGCGATGGCCGCCGCGAACAGCAGCGGTCCGGACGCGGCGAGCTCGGTGGGGTTCACGCTTCGAGGGTAGGAAAGCCGACGTCGCCCTCACGCACCGGGCTCGGTGAACCGGCCCACAAACGCCCAGGTGAACGCGACTCCCAGGCACGAACCGCGCGCCGGGGGGACGTTGGTCCCGCCGATTTCAGGACCAACGTCGCCCCTCGGGAGACAGGTGTCACACAACGTCAGGCAACCGGCGAAGCCGGTTTCTCAGCACCCCACCCAAGACGCTCGCACCGCCGCGGGTTCTGACACGTCTTCTGGGGAGGACAGCCGACGTGTCGTGCATCGGCATACACAAGCCTCGGATCCCGGAGCCAGAAGGCGTGCCAGGTTCCGCTACCCGCACCGCCGAGCAGGGTGACCACGGAGTCTTGTCAGTGGACAAGACCTGCCGATGAACCGCATCTGCCCAGCAGACGGGACAGCGGAGCAGTCCCTCATGAAGGCTCGGCGGCGATCTTCTGGACCTCGGGTAGGAGTTCGCTCTCCAGCATTTCGGTCAGGAAGATCGCGGCGACCCGGTGCTGGCGGTCCAGGACGATCGTGGCCGGGACCGTGCTGCGCGGGAACTGGCGCAGCGACAGCAGCGTGCGGCCGGCCGGGTCGAAGATCGACGGGTAGGTCAGGCCGCGGTCGCGGTGGAAGTCCGCCGCCGCGCTCTGGCTGTCCCGGACGTCGATGCCCAGCACCTGCACGCCCTGCGGGCCGAGCTTGTCCTGCACGGCCTGCAGGTCGTCGGCCTCCGAGCGGCACGGACCGCACCAGGAGCCCCAGATGTTGAGCACCACGACCTGGCCCGGAAAGTCCTGGATGCCCAGCTGCTTGCCGGGCGTGAGCAGGTCGTCGCCGGACAGCGAGCTGATCTTGCCCCGCTGATCGGCCGGGTAGAAGATCCGCGTCTGCCCGCCGGGCGAGACGAACGTGAACTCGCCCCCGGCCTTGTTCGAGTCCTCCTGAGCGGCGCAGCCGCCCACCATCGCCAGCACGGCCGTGATCAGGCCGAGCCGCACCAGAAGCTTCCTCATGCGCCCGTCACTCTCGGATCGGTGCCACCAGCGGGTTCCACGTAGGCGACCCGCACGAGTTCTTCGCCCCGGAACACCAGGGTCGTCAGGGACGCCAGCGAGCACTGCCTGCGCCGGGGGTCGTGCCACATCGGCTTGCCCTCGACGTAGCGGCGCAGCGTCCAGATCGGCAGCTGGTGCGACACGCACACGGCCTCCCGGCCGTAGGCGGCGGCCCGCGCGCGGTGCGCGGCGCCGAGCATCCGGTGCGCGATCTCCAGGTACGGCTCGCCCCACGAGGGCGCGAACGGGTTCCACAGCTTCGGCCAGTGCCGCGGCGAGCGCAGCGCGCCGTCGCCGACGGAGACCTTCAGGCCCTCGAAGCGGTTGTCGGCCTCGATGAGCCGGTCGTCGGTGGCCACCTCGGTCTGGAACATCGCGCCCAGCGGGCGGGCGGTCTCCTGCGCGCGCTGCAGCGGCGAGGCGATCACGCGGGCGATGTCGTGTCCGGAGAGGAACTCAGCGACCAGCTTGGCCTGCTGCTCGCCCCGGTCGGAAAGCCGGTAGCCGGGGAGGCGCCCGTAGAGGACGCCCTCCGGGTTGTGGACCTCGCCGTGGCGGAGGAAGTGAACGAGGGTCTTCTCGCCCTGCGGCTCGGTCCCGCTCTGCTGCTGGGTCACTTCGAAGCCTCCGGAGCCGTCGCGGCGGCGGCCGCGCGCGCGGCGTGCGGGAGGGCGTCGGCGATCTGCTCGAACGCGGCGTCGTCCATCGCCGCGTTGACGAACCAGGTCTCGAACGCGCTCGGCGGCGGGTAGACGCCGCGCGCCAGCAGCTCGTGGAAGAACGGCGGGAAGCGCCAGGTCTGCTGGCCCTGGGCCTGCTCGTAGCTGTGCACCGGCGTCTCGCTGAAGAAGACGCTGAGCATGTTGCCCGCCGAGGCGATCTGGTGCGCCACGCCCTCGGCGGTCAGCGCGGAGCCGATCAGCTCGCGCAGCCGCTCGGCGTTGCGGTCCAGCGCCGCGTACACCGAGGCGTCGGCGGCGCGGAGGTTGGCCAGGCCGGAGGCCACGGCGATCGGGTTCCCGGCGAGCGTGCCCGCCTGGTAGACCGGGCCGGTCGGCGCGAGCCGCTCCATCACGTCGGCGCGACCGCCGAACGCGGCGGCGGGCAGCCCGCCGGACATGACCTTGCCGAAGGTGTAGAGGTCACCGGCGACGCCGTCGATGCCGAACCACCCGGCGGACGAGACGCGGAAGCCGGTCATCACCTCGTCCATGATCAGCAGCGCGCCGTTGGCGCTGGTCAGCTCCTTGAGGCCGGCGTTGAAGCCGGGCAGCGGAGCGACCGTGCCCATGTTGCCGGCGGCGGCCTCGGTGATCACGCAGGCGATCTCGTCGCCCTGCTCGGCGAAGACCTGCCGCACGGCGTCGAGGTCGTTGTAGGGCAGCACGAGGGTGTCGGCGGCCTGCGCACCGGTCACGCCCGGCGAGGTCGGCAGGCCCAGGGTGGCGACCCCGGACCCGGCCGCGGCCAGCAGCGCGTCCACGTGACCGTGGTAGCAACCGGCGAACTTGACGATCTTCTGCTTGCCGGTGAAGGCCCGGGCGAGCCGGACGGCGGTCATCGTCGCCTCGGTGCCGGAGTTGACCAGCCGGACCTGCTCGACGGGCTCGACCCGGTCGATGATCTCCTGCGCCAGGTCGATCTCACCGACGCCGGGCGTGCCGAACGACGTGCCGTGCACGGCCGTGTCGCGCACCGCGGCGACGACGTCGGGGTGGGCGTGCCCGTTGATCATCGGGCCCCAGGACGAGACCAGGTCGACGTAGCGGTTGTCGTCGGCGTCCCAGAGGTAGGCGCCCTCGCCGCGCACCATGAACCGCGGCGTGCCGCCGACGGACTGGAAGGCGCGGACCGGGGAGTTGACGCCGCCGGGCGTCACCGCCTGCGCACGCTCGAACAGCTGCCGCGACTGCGGAGCCGGATCGTCGTGCCGGGTCGAAGCGGAGTTCGCAGAAGCTGTCACGCTCCCCAGTCTGACACTCCCGGCCGTGTGGCCGGGCGCACCCCGACGACGAACGGTCGGTGGTCACCTCGCTCGGCGGTGCAGGTTGCGGTGCCGGCGCCTCAGGTGGTGGAAGGGAATGCGGCTCCGCCGCGTGCGCGAAGTGCGCCTACTCGCGACCCGCTCGGGCGGCGAGGACGATCTGGCGCACGGCGTCGATGAGCAGCAGTCCGCCCAGGGTCGCGGCTATCACCGAGCCCGAAAGCCAGCTGCCGAGGGAGCGGGTCACGACGTCGACGGCGCCGTGCGGTCCGGGCAGGTAGATGGTCACCACGCCCCGGCCCCACGCCCACCAGGCCAGCAGCCCGAGGGCGACCGCGGCGACCAGTTCGATCCCGGCCACCGCCGCCCGCCACGGCTGGTTGAGCCGGCCACCGGCGCGTTCCGGTTCGGCGTCGCCGTCGAGCTTCGGCCCGTCGCTGGGCCACGGTTCGGCAGTCACGGCCGAAAGCGTCTCACATCCCGCGTTCCGGACCGCGCTGATCCGCCGACTGGAGCCCGGGCGACTGGAGCCCGGGCGACTGGAGCCCGGGCGACTACAGCTCGGACTTCTCGACGAGCCTGGTCAGCTCGGCGGAGAGCTTCTCGGAGTCCTTGGCCCAGGCCAGCACGACGGTGTCGTCGTCGAGGCGCAGCGGGATCTCGCCGGTCCCCTTCGGGGTGGTCCAGCTGCCGCCGAGCACCCGCGCGCCGACCGGTGCGCCGACGTCGCTGACCGAGGCGATGCGCTTGACCTCGACGGTTTCCCGGCCGAGCACCAGTTCGGACGGGGTCAGGGTGACCGACAGCAGCCTGCGCCTGCCGTAGACCCAGATCGCGGCGGCCACGGCGAGCCCGAGGCCGACGAAGATCCACATCGCCACGTGCTCCGGCCCCAGCGTGACCTGCTCGGCGACCAGTCCGAGTCCCGCGAACACCGGTCCCCACAGCACCGGCCACCAGCTGCTGCCGCGTTCGGAGTACAACACCGGATCGCTCATCGCTCTCCTGTCAGCCAGTCGGAGCTCTGCCGCGCCCACATCAATACGGTTCCGGCGACACCGAGCGCAAGCAGGAGCATCGGGATGCCGAAACCGGCACCCGAAACGACCATCAGCACCAGGTGCGCGGCCGCGAAGATCGTGAGCGCGAGCCGCGCCCACGCCCTGCGACGGAACACCATCGCCCCCAGCACCAGGTAGATCGCGGCCAAGACGATCCCGACGACGGTGTTGACCAGCAGCAACCGGTCCTCGATCGCCGGGTCGAACCAGCTCAGCCCGGTCTCCAGGAGGAGCAGCAGCGCGACGACCCACCACAGCACGACGGAGATCCGCAGCGGTTTCGGCGGTGCCATCGCGTCAGTACCGGGGGCGGGAGGCGTCGAAGTAGGCGTTGGAGGCCGACATGAAGACCAGCACCACGAAAGCCACCGTGCCGAGCACGCCGAGCCCGCCCTGCACGTAGCTCAGCGCGTAGTAGGAGCCGGGCAGCGCGTCGCCGTCGGCCATCCCGGCCGCCACGCCGCCGGAGCCGAGCGTGCCGACGCTGGACATCGCCCAGAACCCGGCGAAGATCGTGAGGGTGACGCGCGCCCAGTTGCGCCCGGCCCGCAATTTGAAGCCGAAGGCGATCCACAGCCCGGTCAGGATCAGGTAGAAGATCGTCAGGACGATGAAGAAGACCATCATCACGCCGTTGACGGCCGACGACATCTCCGCCGCGAGATCCTCGTCCGTCCCACCGGCGATCGAATCCTGCACCCAGCCCTGCAGCAGCAGGTAGCTGACCACGTTGAGCACCGTCACCAGCAGCGGGAGCACCACGGCGATCCAGAACGCGGTCTCCACGGTGGCGGGGCGGCGCGGCGCCGCCATCTCGTGCACCGGCACCGGCGGCGCGCTGAACGGGTTCTGCGGATGGGGCTGGTAACCGCCGGGAGCCTGCTGCGGAAAACCACCCGACGGGGTCCCCGACTGCGGGTAACCACCCTGCTGCCAAGGATTCTGCGGATAACTCACGCAAGAACCCTAGAAACCCCCGATACCCCTGTCCACCACTTCAGGTCAAGTACCCCCGAACACGAAGACGGACCTGTTGCGCTTATTTCGTTTGTTGCGGATACTGCGGATAGGAACACGAAGGGGATGGTGCCATGACTCAGCTCGCCCTCGACTCGATCCAGCCGAGCAAGACCGATTCGGCCACCGCGGTCAAAGCGCTGCCGCACATCCGCGACTACCTCGACAGGCACCACGAGAGCAGTGTCCGGCTGGCGGATGACGACGGCGATCAGCTCGTCGTACCACGAGGCGCTGTCGAACTCTTCGCCCGGATCCTCGCGCACATGGCCGCGGGCAAGGGTGTTTCCGTCGTCCCGGCCGGCGCCGACCTGACCACGCAACAGACAGCCGACATGCTCAACGTGTCACGGCCCTACCTGATCGGCCTCCTAGAAGCAGGCGAGATCGACTACCGCATGGTGGGCACGCATCGGCGCGTCAAGGTCGAGTCCGTGCTCCAGTACATGCGTCAAGACGACCAACGCCGCCGAGAAGCAGCCGAAGAACTCACCCAACTCACCCAGGACATGGACCTGTAGATGTCCTGCGTCCAGCGCATCGCCGACTCCTGCACGAGGCCGCCCTGCACGATCCACGACATCCTCGGTCGGCTCGAAGATCTCGGCCTGGTCGAGTCCGTCGCGGCGCTGCACACCTGAGAACTCCTCTCCGTGATCACACGGAGTTGCGGGGTTGGAAGTGGGGGTTGGAGGGGGTGAGGTAGGCGTAGATGATCGTGGCTGCGAGGGCCGCGAGTTGGAGGACCGCGGCGAGGGTGGTCAGGACGGCGCCGGTGGCTCCGCCGATGACCGTGGGGATCGTGAGCAGGAACCAGAGGGCGCCGACCACCGTGATCACGATGCGGGCCCAGTTGCGGCCGTTGCGCATGAAGATCAGGAACATGATCCACAACCCGGCCAGGATCAGGCAGAACACCACCACGATCGCCATCGTCACCCGGAACAGCGCGCGGGCCTGGTCGAGGGTGAGCGTCTGCCCGCCGGCCGCTCCAGCCTCGCCGAGGATCATCTCCAGCTCGGCGTCGGTGATCACCGAGAACGACAGCGCGAGCAGCACGAACCCGATGATCGGGCAGGCGATGCCCGCCCAGAACGAGTAGTCGACCGTGCGCGGCCGCCGCGACCCGGAGCCTTCCGGGGGCGGCGGGGCGGCTCCGTACGGGTTGACTGCGTCAGGCGGCGTCACCAGGCCAGACTAGGAACACCCCGGCGGGGTGTCCAACGCGACCGTCACAGCACGGTGCGCGGCGGCTGCGGGCGGTGACCCCGGTTCTCCCGGACGAAGCGGTTGGACTCCGGCCGGTACATGTACACGATCGCGGCGGCCTCCACCGCGGCCACCAGCACCGCGAACACCACGTCCGAGCCGCCCACGGCCATCCCGGTGAGCTGCTCGATCAGCTCCGGGCCGACCAGCGACACCGTCAGCACCGTGATCACGGCGTTGAGCACGCCGAACGCGCCGAACACGGTCAGCGTCACCCGGGCCCAGTTGCGGGCCTCCAGCACCCGCCTGCTCAGCAGCACGTACACCATCAGCGTCAGCGCCTTGAACATGAAGGTGAACATGATGCCGCTGTTGGCGGCGGCGTCCAGGTCGGTCTGGGTCATCTCCGGCTGGAGCTGCCGCAGCTCGCCGATCAGCCGCTCGCGGTCGAGCAGCTGGATGAACGCCTGCACCACGCCGACCAGCACCGAGGCCACCCACAGCCACCGCGCGATCTGCAGCGCCCGGGGCGGCTGCGGCGGTTCGGGCTGCTTGACGGGTCGGCCGAAGGCGTCCACCTGCTGCTCCACTCCGGTCATGCGCGCGCGTCCTGCAACCCCGAGCCCTGGAACCCCGAGTCCCGAAGCCACTGGGCCGCTTCGGTCGCCCAGTAGGTGAGCACGATGTCGGCGCCCGCGCGGCGGATCGACGTCAGCGTCTCCAGCACGGTGCGCTTCCGGTCGAGCCAGCCGTTCGCCACGGCCGCCTCGACCATCGCGTACTCGCCGGAGACCTGGTAGGCGGCGACCGGCACGTCGGCGACGCCGGCGATGTCGCGCAGCACGTCCAAGTAGGACAGAGCGGGCTTGACCATCACCACGTCCGCGCCCTCGGCCAGGTCGAGGTCGGCTTCGCGCAGGGCTTCGCGGCCGTTGGCCGGGTCCTGCTGGTAGGTCTTGCGGTCACCCTTGAGCTGGGAGTCGACGGCCTCGCGGAACGGGCCGAAGAACGCCGAGGCGTACTTCGCGGAGTAGGCCATGATCGACACGTCGTCGTAGCCGGTGGCGTCCAGCGAATCGCGGATCACACCGACCTGGCCGTCCATCATGCCGCTGGGCGCGACCACGTGAGCGCCGGACTGCGCCTGCACCACGCCCATCTCGCCGTAGATCTGCAGCGTGCGGTCGTTGTCGACGTTGCCGTCCTCGTCCAGCACGCCGCAGTGGCCGTGGTCGGTGAACTCGTCCAGGCACAGGTCCGCCATCAGCACCGTGCTGTCCCCGACCTCGGCGCGCAGGTCGCGCAGCGCGACGTTGAGGATGCCGTCCGGGTCGACCGCGCCCGATCCGACCGCGTCGTGCTCCTCCGGCACGCCGAAGAGCATCAGCCCGCCGACACCCGCGCTGACCGCCTCGACGGCGGCCTTCTTCAGGGAATCGCGGCTGTGCTGGACGACTCCCGGCATCGAGGAGATCGGCGACGGCTCGGTGGCGCCCTCGCGGACGAACATCGGCAGCACCAGGTGCCGCGGCTCCACGGAGGTCTCGGACACCAGACGACGCACCGCCGGATTTCGGCGGAGACGACGGGGACGGCTCGTCGGGTACATAACTGCGGCTCCCCAAGCAGACTCGGCGGGGTGACCCCCCGAGCGTAGCGATCCCACCCATCCGCACTCCGCAGGCCTCGACGGATGGTGACCGGGACCGCCGCACCGACGGGGTGCAGGTCCGCGGCGAACCACCACCGGCGCCGGGCTCCAGCTGGTACCCAGGCTGTTCCCATCACGACGCCCAAGGAGGGGTTTTCGACGGAGGGACGAGGGACGGAGATGACGAAGGGCGCCTCCCCGGTGGGGAGGCGCCCTTCGGTCAGCTGCTTCAGCTGCGGCGGGCTCGCTTGGCCTTGCGCGGGGGCGGCAGAGCGCCTTCCGCGCGGAGGCGGGCCGCGTGGGCCGCCAGGGCGTCGACCAGCTCCTCGACCCTGGGGGCCTCGGGCTGGACGTCGACGCGCAGGCCGAACTCCTTGGCCGTCTCGGCCGTGTTCGGGCCGATGCAGGCGACCAGCGTGCGGGCGTGCGGCTTGCCCGCGATGCCGACCAGGTTGCGCACCGTGGAGGACGAGGTGAAGCAGACCGCGTCGAAACCACCGGTCTTGATCATCTCGCGGGTCTCGGCCGGCGGCGGCGCGGCGCGGACGGTCCGGTAGGCCGTCACGTCGTCGACCTCCCAGCCGCGCTCCTGCAGACCCGCCGACAGCGTCTCGGTGGCGATGTCGGCGCGCGGCAGCAGCACCCGGTCCACCGGGTCCAGGATGTCGTCGTGCGGCGGGAACTCCTGCAGCAGGCCCTCGCTCGACTGGTCACCCGAGGGCAGCAGCTCCGGGATGATGCCGAAGGCGCGCACCTTCTCCGCGGTGGCCTCGCCGACGCAGGCGATCTTCACACCGGAGAACGCGCGGGCGTCCAGGCCGAACTCCGCGAACTTCTCCCACACCGCGCGGACCGCGTTCGCCGAGGTGAACACGACCCACTGGTAGCGGCCGTCGACCAGGCCCTTGACCGCGCGCTCCATCTGCGCGGGGCTGCGCGGCGGCTCCACGGAGATGGTCGGCACCTCGTGCGAGACCGCACCGTGCGACCACAGCCGCTCGCTCATCACACCGGCCTGCTCCTTGGTGCGCGGCACCAGGATCTTCCAGCCGTACAGGGCGCGGGACTCCCACCAGGACAGCTTGTTCCGCTCGGAGACGATGTCGCCGATCGTCACCACCAGGTGGCCCTGCAGCTCACCGGCGTCGGCGGCCAGCGAGGCCAGCGTGGTGTCGATCGTGCGCTGCGCCACCGTGGTGCCGGACGCGGTCACCGCGACGGGGGTGGTCGCCGGACGGCCGTGCTCGACCAGCCGCGACGCCGCCTCGGCGAGGTGGCTGCCGGTCGTGTGCAGCACCAGCGCGCCGGGCACACCGGCCAGCGCCGGCCAGTCGGCGTCACCGCGGACGTCGACCTCGGTGTGCACCGCGCCCAGCGCGATGCCGGCGTAGGCCGGAACCGCGCTGCCGCTGGCGACACCGGGGATCACGTCGAACGGCGCCTCGGTCTTGGCGACCTCCTGCGTCTCGCGGACCACCGCGTCGGCGGTCAGCGGGTCGCCGGCGACGAGCCGGACCACGTTGCGGCCGGTGTCGGCCTCGTTGGCCAGGTCCTTGGCGACGTCGGCCGGGTCGCCGACGGCGGGGCGGACCTCCGCCCCCTCGGCGGCCAGGGCGACGATGTCGGAAGGTACGTCCGGGTCGGTCACCAGCAGCGAAGCGCGGGCGATCACATCCCGGCCCCGAACGGTGAGCAGTCCCGCGTCACCGGGACCGGAGCCCACGAAAGCAATCCGTCCGGGGGTCTTACGTGCTCGGGTCATCAGGGCACTCCCCATCAACTACTGCCGGGGCCGCTGAGCAGTGCGGCCCGGGCTTCGAGCAGCTCATCGGCCAGTTCCAGGCCGAGCTGCTCTGCGGCGGTCGTCTCACCAGTGGCGGAGGCGCGGACCAGAACGTCGTCGTCTGTCGCCACCACTCCACGCACGGACAGGCGCAGCGCCACGCGCCCGTCGTCGTCGAGGTCCTCCACCACCTCGGCCAGCGCACCGACCGGCGCGTGGCAACCGGCTTCGAGCCGGGCCAGCACGGCGCGTTCGGCGGCAACCGCGGCGCGGCTGGCCTGATCGTCCAAAACGGACTGCAGCAGGTGCTCTGTGTCCACGTCTTCGACGCGGCATTCCACTGCGAGCGCGCCCTGGGCGGGCGCGGGCAGCATCTGCAGCGGATCGAGCGTTTCCGTGATCACCGAAAGCCGGCCCACCCGGGCCAGCCCGGCGCGGGCGAGGACGACGGCGTCCAGCTCGCCGTCGGTCACCTTGCGCATTCGGGTGTCCACATTGCCGCGGATGCCGCGCACCTCCAGCCCCAGGCCTGCGGCCCGGAGCTGACTGGCGCGGCGCGGCGAACCGGTGCCCACAACGGACCCCGGGGGCAGTTCGCCGAGCGTCAGACCGTCCCGTGCCACCAGCGCGTCCCTCGGGTCCTCCCGGACCGGGACGGCGGCCAGCGACAACCGGGGGTCCGGTTCGGTCGGCAGGTCTTTGTAGGAGTGGATCGCGACGTCGACCTCGTCGGCCGCGAGCGCCTCGCGCAGCGCCGAGGTGAACACGCCGACACCGATCTCGGCGATCGGGGCCATCGACTTGTCACCGGGGGTCGCGACGGTCACCAGCTGGGTCGGGTAACCGGCCGCCTCCAGCTGCTCGGCGACCCACGTGCTCTGCGCCATCGCCAGCGCGCTGCCCCGGGTGCCGATGCGGAGGGTCTTGTTCAACGGTCCTCACCGTCCTGTTCCGCTCGTCCGCGCAGCAGCGCCTGGGCGACCGTGACACCGCCGGGGAGGTTCTCCTCGGCCTGCGGGGTGCCGATCACCGCAGCGGCCTGCGGGTCGAGCTCGAAGAGTTCGCGGAGGGCGTCGGCGTAGCCGGAACCGCCCGGCTGCGACGCGAGTTGCTTGACGCGCACGGTCGGCGAGTGCAGCAGCTTGTCCACCACGCGGCGGACGGTGCGGCTGAGCTCCTCGCGGGTCGGGGCGTCGATGTCGGGCAGCCGCGAGTCCAGCCGCAGCAGCTCGCTGTCGACGACCTCGGCGGCGCGCTTGCGGAGCGCGGTGACCGTGGGGGTCACCTCGGCCGAGCGCTGCGCGGCGAGGTAGCCGCGCACCTCCTCGGCGACGATCTCGGCGGCCCGGTCGGACTCGTTGCCGCCCTGCTTGGCCGACAGCCGCTGCTGCAGGCTCGCCAGGTCGACGACGGTGACGCCGGGCAGGTCGCCGACCTCGGCGGCGACGTCGCGCGGCAGACCGAGGTCGCAGCACAGCAGCGGACGGTCGTCGCGGACGGTCAGCGCGGCCGACACGACCTCCTCGGTCACCACCGCACCGACCGCGCCGGTGCAGGCCACGACCAGGTCGGCGGCGGCGATCGCCTCGGCCAGGCCGGACAGGTCCGCGGTCCCGGCGTCCACGCCGTCGGCGCGCAGCGACTCGGCCAGCCGCTCGCCGTTGGCGGCGGTGCGGTTGGCGATGACGATGCGGCCGATGCCGGCGCGCTTGAGCTGCGCGGCGGTCAGGCCGCCCATCGAGCCCGCGCCGACCAGCAGCGCGTTCTTGCCCGCGAGCCCGTCGAGCGCGATCTCGGCGTCGGCCAGGGCCTCGGAGACGACCGAGGCGCCCTCGTTGTCGATGCCGGTCTCGCTGTGCACCCGCTTGCCGACGCGCAGCGCCTGCTGGGCCAGCTCGTGCAGCGTCTTGCCGACGGTGCCGCGCTCGTCGGCGGTGCCGTAGGCCTGGCGCAGCTGGCCGAGGATCTGGGCCTCGCCGACGACCATCGAGTCCAGCCCGGACGACACCGAGAACAGGTGCTCGACGGCGGCACCGGCGTAGTAGACGTAGAGGTGGTCGGCCAGCTCGGCGACCTCGGCGCCGGAGTGCCGCGACAGCACTGCCGTCACGTCGTCCAGGCCGCCGTGGAAGGTCTCGGCCAGCGCGTAGATCTCGACCCGGTTGCAGGTGGAGATCACGAACGCCTCGGCGATGTGCTCGCGGAGCACGAGCTCGTCGAGGATCTTGTTGATGTCCCCGCCACTGATGGCGACCCGCTCCAGGACCCGGACCGGGGCGCTGTGGTGGGAAATCCCGACGGTGAGCAGGTTCACAGCCGTTCCACCATCCTGTTCGCCGAATCGATCTCGCCCGGGAGCCCTGCGCCGCCGCCCGGCGGACCGGCCCCGTTGACCTGGCCGGACGCGACCTGACCGGACGCGGCTTCGCCGGAGGCGGCCGCTTCCTGCTGCCGCCGGGCCACGTGGAACGACAGGATCTGCATCTCCACCGCCAAGTCGACCTTGCGCACCTCGACGTGCTCGGGAACCTGCAGCACGACCGGGGCGAAGTTCAGGATGCACGTGACGCCGCCCGCCACCAGGCGGTCGCAGACCTCCTGCGCGCCCTGGGTGGGGGTGGCGATGACGCCGATGGTGACCTCGCGCTGGGAGCACACGTCGACGATGTCGTCGATGTGGCTGACAGGGATGCCGCCGACCGGCACGCCGACCAGGTCGTCGTCGAGGTCGAACAGCGCCGACACCGGGAAACCGCGGCCGGGGAACCCGCCGTAGTTGGCCAGCGCGTGGCCGAGGTTGCCGATCCCGACCACGGCGACGCTGTGCTTGCGGGTCAGGCCGAGCGTCCGCTCGATCTGACCGATCAGCACCTCGACCTCGTAGCCGACGCCGCGGGTGCCGTAGGAGCCGATGTAGGAGAGGTCCTTGCGCAGCTTGGCGGAGTTCACGCCCGCCGCGGTGGCCAGCTCCTCGCTGGAGACAGTGGTGATGTCCTGCTCGGCGAGCGAGGACAGGGCGCGCAGGTAGACCGCGAGCCGGGCGACGGCCGCCTCCGGGATGGAGCGGGCGCGCTCGCGAGCGGCCGGGACCTCGATGGCCGCCCCATTGGTCTGGTCGCCAGTGGTCTGGTCGCCGTTGTTCTGGCTCCCGTTGGTGCCGGCGGCGTCGGTCGCGTCGGCGTCCGGGGTCCGCGGGGACGCAGCGGTCCGGGCAGAGCTCTGCCCGTCTCCTTCTGGCACGTCCGCTCCTTGGGCCGTCACGCTGGATCTCCCTCGCCTGCTGGTGGTCTGCCCCTCGGGCGGCATCGAGGTGGGACGAACACCGGGGAAGCGGTGAGACCGAACCACCTGATCCGCTGATCCGCGCCGGAGATTCCGGCGGGGAGTTCCGGCGGCACGACCCTTACACCGTAGCCATTTGTGAATGCATGCACAAAGTCGGCGGGGGCCGCAGCACCGGAGGCGCAAACCTTCCCCGCCATCATTGCGGATACCCCCCTGAAGTGCCAAAACGGGTGGTACAGGGCACGTGACGGGGCTCGCGGGCTCCGAATCGGGGCTAGTCGCCCAGCGCTCGGCGGAGGCGTTCTTCCTCGACCTTCCAGAAACCGTGCTCGGCTCCATCGATCAAGATCACCGGGACCCGGTCGCCGTACTCGGCGCGCAGCTCCGAGTCGCCGTCGACGTCGATGACCGACCACGGGACCCCCAGCTCATCGCAGATCCGGCGCACGTCGGAGATCGCGTCGACGCAGGAGTGGCAGCCCTCGCGGGAGATCACGGTGACCTCGTGCACGTCGCCTCCTCGGCGGGTCGTTCGAAAAAAATCCGCGACTCCAACGTACTCAGCCCGCGACCGGGCGGAGACCGGGCTCACTGGCGCGATCGTCCTGCTCACGTGGCCAAAATCACCCGGCGTGATCGGGCTCATCTCGCCGGGGAGCCACGCAACGCGACCGGACCGTCACCGCAATGAACTACCTACTTCTGAGTAACAACACGTATGCTGCTGCTCCAACGCCCACTTCGGTGGGAGGTCGGCCAGTCGAGTGAAGGCCCGATCGAGCGGTACCGGCGCAACCCGTCGGCCCTGATCGGTCCCCGGATCAGGTGTCCGTCACGGGCACGACGACATGGTTGCCGGCGCGGTGCGTCCCCGTACCACCGCCAGTCGGCGAAGCCAACGAAGGCAGGAGGTCGCCGGAGATGAGCAGCCCCGAGACGCTCGCACCCCCCGCCCCCGACACCGCAGGCCGCACTCACCACGTGCGGTCACGGCCTGTGAGTTCACCGAGCACGCCCGACGCCTGGTCGGAGATCGCGGACACCGTCCTGGACAACTGCGTCCCCGACAGCTGGGCCTACGTCAGCGCGGCCCAGCAGGGCGACAACGACGCCTTCGGCAGGCTCTACGACGAGTACTCGCAGACCGTCTACCGGTACGTGCTGTTCCGGGTCAGCGATCACTGCCTGGCCGAGGACATCACCAGCGAGACGTTCCTGCGGGCGCTGCGGCGCATCGCCTCGATCAGCTACCAGGGCCGCGACGTGGCCGCCTGGTTCATCACCATCGCCAAGAACCTCATCCTCGACCACATCAAGTCGAGCCGGAACCGGCTGGAGATCCCCACCTCGGAGGTCACCGACCACCTGCCCGCCAAGGGCTCGCACGTCGGACCCGAGCACCAGGTGCTGCTCGACGCCACCAACAGCGAGCTGCTGCAGTGCATCCGCCAGCTCAACCCCGACCAGCGGGAATGCATCCGGCTGCGGTTCCTGCAGGACCTCTCGGTGACCGAGACCGCCGTGGCGATGCAACGGAACGAGGGCGCCGTCAAGGCCCTGCAGCACCGCGCGGTCCGCCGACTGGCCCAACTCCTGCCCGACGATCTCCGCTAGCCCTCAGGAGATCGCGCTCCCTCCGCTCGGCGGTGCGGGTGGGGTCGCGAGACAGCTCACCGAGAAGAAAAAGCGGCTCCGCCGCTTCGACACGATCAAGGTTCTTGCCGTTCCCGGCGTAGGTGCGCAATCGTGGCGCGGGCGAGGTCTTAAGCTAGGAGGACGCCGACCCGGACGGCATCCTCGGAGCGGGTCGGATCGGACCACGGACTTCGCACATCACCACTCCGGAGGAACCCGGGAGGCGCGGCGGTGCCGACACGGCAGGGCTCGGCCGATGACGCGGACCACAACGGCATGCGCACGTCCAGCACAGAGCAGATCGACAGCGCGAAGGTAGCGGGTCGCGCCTCAGCGGAGGCCGCGGTCGCCGCTGCCCCGGTCCAGGACGGCACGCTCACGACGCCGCCCGACCTGACCGCGGCGGCGTTCTTCGACGTCGACAACACGATGATGATGGGCGCCTCGCTGTTCCACTTCGCCCGAGGTCTGGCCGCCCGCAAGTTCTTCAACGCCGGTGACCTGGCCGGATTCGCCTGGCAGCAGCTCAAGTTCCGCATCGGCGGGCGGGAGAACCCGCAGGACATCCAGGCCAGCCGGGAGCAGGCGCTGTCGTTCGTGGCCGGGCGCAGCGTCGAGGAGCTGGTGAACCTCAGCGAGGAGATCTACGACGAGCTGATGGCCGACCGGATCTGGGCGGGCACCCGCGCGCTCGCGCAGATGCACCTCGACGCCGGTCAGCGGGTCTGGCTGGTGACCGCGACCCCGGTCGAGCTGGCCTCGATCATCGCGCGGCGGCTGGGCCTGACCGGCGCGCTGGGCACGGTGTCGGAGAGCGAGAACGGGATCTACACCGGCCGGCTCGTCGGCGAGATGCTGCACGGTCGCGCCAAGGCGCACGCGGTCCGCGCGATCGCCGCCAGCGAGGGCCTGGACCTGCGGCGCTGCACCGCCTACTCGGACTCGGCCAACGACATCCCGATGCTGTCCGTGGTGGGCACGGCCGTCGCGGTGAACCCGGACCAGCGGCTCCGCGAGATCGCGCGCGCCCGCGAGTGGGAGGTCCGCGACTTCCGCACCGGCCGCAAGGCCGTCCGCATCGGCCTCAACTCCATGCTCGGCGCGGGAGCGGCGGCCGGAGCGGTCGCAGCGGGCATGGCCTACCGCCGCCGCGACCGCTCCTGAGCTCAACCGGAGATGTCGACCATCCAGTTGATGCCGAACCTGTCGGTGCACATGCCGAACTCGTCGCCCCACATCTGCTTCTCCAGCGGGACGTGGACCTGGCCGCCCTCGGAGAGCTTCGCGAAGTAGCCGCGGAGGGCGTCGCCGTCGGTCGCTTCGCCGCTGATGCTGATCGAGAAGTTGCTGCCGGGCTGCGGTGTCATGTCCGGCGGCGCGTCGGCCGCCATGATCGTGAACCCGAGCTCGGAGATCAGGTTCCCGTGCATGATCTTGTCCGCGAGCGGGCCGTCGGCCTGACCGAACTGGCCGTAGGTGTTCAGCGCCAGGTCACCGCCGAGCACCGAGCGGTAGAACTCCAACGCCTGCCGGGCGTCGCCGTTGAACTGCAGGTACGGGTTGAGCTTCGCCGCCACCGGAATCGCCTCCAGTAGTAGGGGTGCGGACGGGCCGGCGCGGCGGCATCCCCGCCCGTCGCGCCGGCCAGCTACATCCTGAACATCCGGTGGCGCCCCCTGCATGCCCGATGGGGCGGGATCATCAGACCGGGTGGATATCAGCCGAGGAAGACGTTCGTGCGCTGGGACAGCAGGCGGTAGAGGGTCTGCTGGATGATCTCGCGGACCTGGTCGGAGAGGCTGAACACCAGCATCGGGTCGTCGGCCGCGCCCTCCGGGTAGCCGCTGGTCTCGATCGGCTCGCCGAACTCGATGTACCACTTCGACGGCAGCGGGACCGCGCCCAGCGGGCCGAAGTGCGGGAACAGCGGGGTCACCGGGAAGTACGGCAGCCCCAGCAGGCGGGCGAGCGGCTTGAGATCGGCCAGCTTCGGGTAGATCTCCTCGGCGCCGACGATCGCGCACGGGATGATCGGCGCCCCGGTGCGCAGGGCGGCCGACACGAAGCCGCCGCGGCCGAACCGCTGCAGCTTGTAGCGGTCCTTGAACGGTTTGCCGATGCCCTTGAAGCCCTCCGGCCAGACGCCGACGAGCTCGCCGTTGGTCAGCAGCCGCTCGGCGTCGGGGTTGCAGGCCAGCGTGTGCCCGGCCTTGCGGGCCAGCGGCCCCAGCACCGGCATCCGGAACACCAGGTCCGCGCCCAGCATCCGCAGGTGCCGCTCGGCCGGGTGGTGGTCGTGCACGGCGATGGTGGTCATCAGCGCGTCCCACGGCAGCGTGCCGGAGTGGTTGGCGACCAGCAGCGCCCCGGTCTCGGGCACGTTGTGCGCGCCGATGGTCTCCACCCGGAACCACTTCTCGTAGAAGGGGCGGATCAGGCGCAGCAGCACCTCGTCGGTGAGCTCCTCGTCGAAGCCGAACTCGTCGACCTGGTAGTCGCCGAGCAGGCGGCGGCGGGCGAAGGCGAGCACGTCGATGACGGACTCCTCCCACCCCGGTTCCTCGGGGACGGGCGGGATCCGGTCGCCGTCCTCCGGTCGCAGCGGGATCACCTGCGCATCGGCCATCGCGCCTCCGTCTCTCACCGCAGTCTGGAAAGCAGTTCCCCGGCGCGCCGTTCCAGCGCCATGATGTTGTCCGGCTCCACCACGGGGCGGAGTCCGCGACCGCGCACGAAGTCGTCGAACGCCTGCTGGGTGGTCCAGCGCGGGGTGTACCCGAAGGTCTCACGGAGACGTGTGGCGTCCACCACCCGGCCGAAGTTGAGGAAGCGCAGCTGCTCCGGGGAGAAGTCGACCAGCCGGGCGCTGCGGAACAGCTGCGTCACGGCCGGGACGGACATGCTCGGCAGCGGCAGCGCCACCCGGCCCGCGCGGCGGATCGCCTGGGACAGCATCAGCACCCCGTCTCCGGCGACGTTGTAGACGCCGGTCTTGTCCCCGAGCGTCGCGCGCTCCAGCACGGCCAGCGCGTCCTCGGAGTGCAGCAGCTGGAAGCGCGCGTCGAAGCCGAGGACGGTGGGCACCACCGGGAGCATGAAGTAGCGGGCCAGCATCGCGTCGATGCGCGGGCCGATCAGGTTGGAGAACCGCAGCGTGGTGATGTCCACGTCGGGCCTGCGGCGGCCGAAACCCCGCACGTAGCCCTCGATCTCGACCGCGTCCTTGGCGTAGCCGGACGAGGGCAGGTCCTTGGGCTCGACGTCCTCGGTGAACACGGCGGGATCCCGCGAGCTCGACCCGTAGACGGCGCAGGTGGAGCGCACCACGACCTTGCGGACCCGGGGAGACTGCTGGCAGGCGGCGAGCAGCTGCATGCTGCCGATGACGTTCATCTCCTTGAGCGTCGCGCGCCCGCCCGGACCCGTGTGCGTGTTGATCGCCGCGTGCACCACGGTGTCCACCCCGGCGTTGTTGATGACCTTGCTGATCAGCGGGTTCCGGATGTCGGCGCGCACGAACTCGGTGCGCCCCATCCGCCGCAGCAGGTCGCGACCGGGTTGGACGGTGTCGACCCCCAGCACCCGGTCGATCGCCGGGTTCGCCGCCAGCCGCGCCGCCAGGTGTCCGCCCAGGAAGCGGCTCACACCCGTCACCAGCACGACGTTCGGCCCCATTAGTCACCCCGCGCAGTCGAAGGAGTGCCGCCCGAGATCGATGCTACAGGCGCACCCGCCCCCGACCGGGTTGACCGGGCGTTACCAAGCGGGGTCGTGCAAGAAAAACCGCCGTCGACTCCAGTGGTCGACGGCGGTTCTCACATCACTTGCCCAACTTGCGACGCTGGACGCGCGTCTTGCGAAGCAGCTTGCGGTGCTTCTTCTTGGACATACGCTTGCGGCGCTTCTTGATGACCGAGCCCATGCGGACTCCTTCACTCTTGACGGCGGTTCGAACGTCTTCCGTGCCGGAGCAGCTGCCAGGAGCGCGTCAGGCACGACCAACCCAAAACTTTACCCGCCCTGGTCTCGGGGCTGCCGCCGTGGTCCGGCAAGCGCGATTCGATCACCCCCGGGCGCACCTGGGGGTGATCATCGCGGTCGGCTCATCCCGCGTCGTAGTAGGCGTGCTCGAGGTAGGCGTGGACGTCCTTCTCGGCGACCCGGAACGAGCGCCCCACCCGCGCCGCGGGCAGCTCACCGGCGTGCACGAGCCGGTAGACGGTCATCTTCGAGACCCGCATCAGCTTGGCCACCTCGGCGACGGTGAGGAACCGCACCTGACCCATGTTGGGAGGCGCCTGCTGGCTGGGTTCGGAGTTCGCAGACATGCTTCACCGTGCCCTTCGCACGTGTCGCCCCCGGCGGCTTCCCCTCCGCCGGAAACCTCACGCACGTGCTCCACCGAGACTAACGGGACACAGCGAGATTGTTGAGTTGACTTTTTTGCGAGGGGCGGTACGTGCTCACTCTGCTTGGCGGTGCCAGTAGCGGAACCTGAGCGCCTCCGTGGACTCCGTGCGCCGCTCCTTATGTATGCCGATACACGGCGTCACGGCGTACTCGCCACGAAGGCGCCCAGAACCCGCGGCGGTGCCGGTTGCTCAGGTGGGGTAAGGAGAAAGCACCTCCGGTGCTTGCCTGACGTCAGTGCTCCTCGTGGGCCTTGCCGAGCTCTACCGAGCGGTCTCGGGCCGCTTCGATGGCGTCGATGAGGGCTGCGCGGACTCCGTGCTTCTCCAGTTCGCGGATTCCCGCGATCGTGGTGCCCGCCGGGGAGGTGACCGCCTCGCGGAGCATCACCGGGTGGCCGTCGCCCTCGCGGAGCATGGCGGCCGCCCCGACCGCGGACTGGACGATGAGGTCGGCGGCCGTGGCGCGCGGGATGCCCAGCAGGATCCCGGCGTCGATCATGGCCTCGACCAGGTAGAAGAAGTACGCCGGACCCGATCCGGACAGCGCGGTGACCGCGTCCTGCTGGCTCTCCGGGACCCGGGCGACCTTGCCGACGCTGCCCAGCAGCTCCTCGACCAGGTCCAGGTGGTGCTCCTCGGCGTGCGCACCGCCGGAGATGGCGGCCATCGCCTCGCCGACCAGCATCGGCGTGTTCGGCATGACCCGCACGACCGCCGTGCCCTCCGGCAACCGGCGCTCGAACAGCTTCGTCGGCAGGCCCGCGCACAGCGAGACGACCAGCTTGCCCGACGGGATCTTCGGCGCCACCTCGTCCAGCAGCGGCTCGATGTCCTGCGGCTTGACCGCGACCACGATGACGTCCGCGCGCTCCACCGCCGCGGGCACGTCCACGTGCGAGATGCCGTAGGTCTTGGTCAGCTCCTCGGCCCGGGTCGGGAAGCGCTCGGTGAACAGCAGGTCGGACGGGGCCCGGCCTGCCTTGATCAGGCCCGAGAGCAGGGCTTCTCCGATCTTCCCGGCTCCGAGCACGGCGATGGTCGTCATGCGCCTCAGGGTGCCAGACCACGCTGCGTGTCGAGCCCTCCCGTTGACCTGACCTGGAAGATACTGTGTCTTGCACCACAACCGAAGGTCTTTCACCCCGCCACACCGAGCGATCCCCACCCGAAGGAGCTTCGACCATGTTGAGCACGATGAACGACGGCCCCCTCTCGATCGCCCGGATCCTGCGGCAGGGCTCCGGCCCGCACGGCGCCTCCGCCGAGGTCGTCACCTGGACCGGGGACGGGGCTCGGCGCAGCGACTACGCCGAGGTCGGCCGGGACGCCGCTCGCCTGGCCCACGCCCTGCGCGGCCTCGGCGTCACCGGTGACCACCGCGTCGGCACGTTCATGTGGAACAACGCCGAGCACCTCGCCGCGTACCTCGCGGTGCCGTCGATGGGCGCGGTGCTGCACACCCTCAACATCCGCCTGTTCCCGGAGCAGGTCGTCTACGTCGCCAACCACGCCGAGGACCACGTGGTGCTGGTCGACCGCACGCTGCTGCCGCTGTTCGGGAAGCTGCTGCCGGACATGAAGACCGTCCGGCACGTCGTCGTGGTCGGCGGTGACGCGGCGGCGCTGGAGGCCCCGCCCGGGGTCGAGGTGCACGGCTACGCCGAGCTCCTCGCCGGGCAGCCCGACGAGTTCGACTGGCCCGAGCTGGACGAGCGCTCGGCGGCGGCCATGTGCTACACGTCCGGGACCACCGCCAACCCCAAGGGCGTCGTCTACTCGCACCGCTCGATCTACCTGCACTCGATGCAGGTCTGCATGACCGACGGCATGGGCCTGCGGCAGGGCGACCGGGGCCTGGCGGTCGTGCCGATGTTCCACGCGATGTCGTGGGGCCTGCCCTACGCGGCGTTCATGGTCGGCGCCTCGATGATCATGCCGGACCGGTTCCTGCAGCCCGAGCCGCTGGTGACGATGATGGCCGCCGAGCGCCCGACGATGGCGGCCGCGGTGCCCACGATCTGGCAGGGCGTGCTCGCCGAGCTCGACGCGAACCCGCGCGACATCTCCTCGATGCACGAGGTCGTGATCGGCGGATCGGCCTGCCCGCCCGCGATGATGCGGACCTTCCAGGAGCGCTACGGCATCACCGTCGTGCACGCCTGGGGCATGACCGAGACGTCCCCGCTGGGCAGCCTCGCCCGGCCGCCGGCCGCGGCCACCGGCGAGGACGTGTGGGCCTACCGGGAGAGCCAGGGCCGGCTGCCCGCCTCGGTGGAGGGGCGGCTGGTCGGCGACGACGGCCGGATCCTGCAGTGGGACGGGCAGAGCGTCGGTGAGCTGGAGGTTCGCGGCCCGTGGGTGGCCAAGGCCTACTACGGCGACGACGACCCGGAGAAGTTCCACGACGGCTGGCTGCGCACCGGTGATGTCGGGTTCCTGACGCCGGAGGGCTTCCTGCACCTGACCGACCGGGCCAAGGACGTGATCAAGTCCGGCGGCGAGTGGATCTCCTCGGTGGAGCTGGAGAACCAGGTCATGGCCCATCCGGCGGTGGCCGAGGCGATGGTCATCGGCGTCCCCGACGAGAAGTGGTCGGAGCGCCCGCTGGTGGCGGTGGTGCTGCGCGAGGGTCAGACCGCCGACGCCGCCGAGCTCCGCGAGTTCCTCACCGGCTCGGTCGCGAACTGGCAGCTCCCGGAGTACTGGACCTTCATCACCGAGGCCCCCAAGACCAGCGTCGGCAAGTTCGACAAGAAGCGCCTCCGCCAGCACCACGCCGAAGGCGCTCTCGACGTCATCCACCTCACCTGACCCGCGCACCCGGGGAGGGACCCGATTTCAACGGAAGTCGTGGACCTGATTTCCATTGAAATCGGGGTCCCCGGTCAGTCCGGGTGCACCGGTCAGGAGGGGGAGAGGGCGAGTTGGCGGGATTGGCAGATGAGGCGGCCCACCGAGTCGACGACCTGGACGTCCTCGTCGAACCACTGGCCGTGGACGGCGCGGCAGTCGACGAACATCCGCAGCCAGCCGTTGGCCGGGTGCGCGCGCAGGTAGGCGGTCAGCTGGACCGTGGGGGCCCAGCCGAAGCGGCCCAGGTTCAGCGTCACCGGGACGGTGAGGTCACCCGCGACCAGGCCGAACAGCAGGTCCGGGTGGCCGTCGCGCGGTTTGACCCACATCCGGTAGCGGGGCTCGCCGGTGCCGCCGTTGAGGAACTCGGCGTTGTTCGGGTCCAGCCGCATGTCGCAGACCTCTGCGAGGTGGAAGAACCGCGTCGACTGGCTCAGGTCGACGGCGTCCGGCGGCGGGTTCACCGGCATCGACGGCAGGTCCGACCACTCCGGTTCGGCCGCGGGCATCCGCCCGGCGGTGACCGTGGCGTCGACGCACACCTGCCCGCGCTGCTCCAGGGACGCGCGCACGACGGTGACGGTCTTGCCGGTCTTGAGCGGTTGCAGCCGGATCATCACCGGACCGACGCGCGGCGGCCGCAGGTACTGCGCGCTGATCGACAGCGGTTCCAACCCGGTGCCGTCGCAGACCGCTCTGGTGAGCAGTGCCAGCAGGTAGCCGCCGTGCGGGTTGTCCCCGACAGCCCAGTCGGGGTGGAGGTTCGCGACGTAACTGCCGTCGCCGAGCGAACGCACCGAGGTGGCCGCGGAGAACGAGTCCTGGACCTCGGTCACGTGGGGTCCACCGGTCGAAAGCCCACTGCGCGCAACGAGTTCATGATCGAGGATTCTAATGACCGCCGCCGAAGTTGATCATCAGGCGTCGGTTAGCGGCCCTAAGTGCCCAGCGGTTCGAGGTGCAGACGGGCGAAGAGCAGGGCTTCGGCCAGGAGATCGGCTCGTTGCTGGGGATTCTTGGCCTTGCGGGTGTTGACCTCCAGCACGACCGAGCCCTCGTAGCCGTCGGCCGCCAGCGCCTCGCACACCTCGGCGCACGGCTGGCTCCCCTGACCCGGCAGCAGGTGCTCGTCGTGCGCTGCCCCGGTGCCGTCGGCCAGGTGCACGTGGGCGAGCCCGCTGCTCATCCGCTTGAGCAGCTCGATCGCGTCGACGTGCGCGGCTGCCGCGTGCGAGAGGTCCAGGGTGTAGTTCCGGAAGCCCACGTCGGTCGGGTCCGGCGAGGGCTTGAACGCCGACAGCCCGCCGTTGCCCTTGGCCCCGGACGACCGGGCGGTGCGCAGCCGGTTCAGCGAGTTCGGCGGGCGCAGCGGGAACATGTTCTCCACCGCGATCTTGATGCCGCTGGTCTCCTCCAGCTCCTCCACCAGTTCCGGGAACGCCTCGGCGTAGCGGCGCTGCCAGCGGAACGGCGGGTGCACCACGACCGTCGAGGCACCCAGCTCGGAGGCCGCCACCACGGCCTTGCGCAGCCGCTCCTCGGGTTCCGGCGACCACACGCGCTGCGTGATCAGCAGGCAGGGCGCGTGCACGGCCAGGACCGGGACCCCGTGCTGCTGGGACAGGCGGCTCAGCGCCTTGACGTCCTGGCTGACCGCGTCGGCCCAGACCATCACCTCGACCCCGTCGAAACCGAGGTCCGCCGACATCTCGAAGGCCGCGCGCGCCGGCTGCGGCCACACCGAGGCGCTGGACAGCCCCACCGGTATCCGGTCGGGGGCGTCCTGCCGCTCGGGTCGGGTTGGTTGTCCAGTCATCTCGTACCAAGCATGACCGACGGTCGTGGAGCGGTTGCGCAGCGGTCTGGCGTCCGGACGTTCACATCACCTGTCCGAGCCAACACCGACGACCTCTCATTGGTTGATCAGCAGCAGCGCCGCGGGCGACACCGTGCAGAACAGGCCCACCAGCACCGACAGCAGGATGGTCTGCAGATCGTTGGTGCGGAAGAACTTCCACGCAACGAGCACCAAAAGGCCGGTGAACACCAGTGCCGCGCCGAACGCGGCGATCGTCGCGTTGATCCACAACCAGCGGAAGCCGACCCACACCGCACCGCCGCCGACCAGGCCGAGGACGCCCTGCAGGGCCAGCGTGCCCCACTCCTTGCCCGCCGACGGCGGCCGGTCGCCCTCGTCCGGGTCGTAGTCGTCGTCGAGCCCGGCGGGCGCCGAGAGGTCGTAGTCCTCGTCGTAGGACTGGTCGTACGGCTGCTCGTAGGGGGCCTGCTCGTAGCCGCCCTCGGCGAGGCTCTGATCGTCGAAGTCGTACGGGTCGGACTCGGGCTCGGCCTGCGCCGGGTAGGCGCCGACGCCGCCGTCGATGCGCGGGAGCTGCTCCGTGAAGCTCTCCGGCAGCTGCGGCGGTCCGGCCGGAGCCATCGGCGGACCGGCAACAGGTCCGGCGGCCGGTCCGGCGGCCGGTCCGGACGGGGGCGGCGCCGGCAGCGCGGGCTGCCGGATCGTCGCCTCGGCGTCGGTGCTCGGCGCGGACGGCGCCGGGGAGGCGGACGCGCCACCGGCGCTGCCGAAGCGCTGCGCCCAGTAGCCGGCGCTGCCGGGCTGCGGCCCGGACTCGGCCGGGGTCTCCGGTGCCGGGCGCGCGGGCGGCTGCGGCGCTGCCGGAGGAGCCTGCGGCGGCTGCTGCGCCGCGGGCGGGGCCGCAGGCGGTGGTACCTGCGACTGAGGCGGCTGAGCCTGAGGTGCCTGTCCCTGGGGGGCCTGGGGTGCCGGGGCCGGAGGTGTCTGCGGCGGCTGCCCGCCGTGCCTGCGGCTCGCCGGGGCCTCCTCGTCCGGGTTGACCGCGCGCATCTGACCGCTGTCCGACAGGACGCGGTTGATGATCTCCTGCGGCGCGGTCTCGGTCGGGTCCTCGGCCTTCCTGCGCCGGCGCCGGGAGCTCTTGTCGGAGCTGCCGCCGTACTCGGCCAGCAGCTCTGCCACGGTGCGCTGGGTGGGCTGGTCCGCCCCGCTGTCCCGACTCATCGTTCCCACCGTGCCCCGTGCCGCGGTTGCAGTCCAGTTCCGTCCACCGGTGCCTCGGTTTCATTCCGTGTCGGGCCGGACGCATTCTCCTGCGCCGGCACGAGCCCGTCCGTGCCCCCCGCACGCACCGGAACGCCGCTCTTGAACGCAGTGTGACTATCTCCGTTGGTGTGGTCCAGCCGCCGAAGGATGACTCCCTCGCGCAGCGCCCACGGGCAGATGTCGAGTTCGGTGACTCCCAGGGCCTTCATCGCGGCCTCGGCGACCAGGGCACCGCCGACGAGCTGGTGCGCCCGAGCCGAACTCACACCGTCGAGTGAAGCCATGTCGTTCGAGGACATGCGGGTGATGAACGCCAGCAGCTGCCGCAACCCCGTGTCGGTGAGCTTGCGCGGCACGCGCTGGCCCGCCGAGGACGGCGCGGAACCGGTCAGCCGGGCCAGCGAGCGGAACGTCTTCGACGTCGCCACCACGCGGTCCGGGCGGGCGAGCTTGCGGAACTTCTTCGCGGTCGGCGCCAGCTGGCCCTCCAGCCACTCGCGCGCCTTCTTGATCTCGTCCTGCTTCGGCGGGTCGTGCAGCATCGTGCGGCTCATCCGGCCAGCGCCCAGCGGCAGCGAGACGGCCAGGTCGGGCTGCTCGTCGATGCCCAGCGCCATCTCCAGCGAACCGCCGCCGATGTCGAGCAGCAGCAGGTTGCCCGCCGACCAGCCGTACCAGCGGCGGGCCGCGAGGAAGGTGTAGCGGGCCTCGTCCTCGCCCGGCAGCACCTCCAGCTCGACGCCGGTCTCGGCGCGCAGCCGGTCCAGGACCTCCACGGCGTTGTCCGCGTCGCGGATCGCCGAGGTCGCGAAGGCCATCAGCTCCTCGCACCCGGCGGCCACGGCCGCTTCCTGCGCGTCGGCGATCGTCCGGATCAGCGCGTCCGCGTCGTCGTCGGCGAGTCGGCCGCCCTGCGCGCCGATCCGCTCGGCGAGTCGCAGGACGGTCTTCTCCGATGTCATCGGGGTCGGATGCGCACCGCGGTGCGCGTCCACCACGAGCAGGTGGACGGTGTTGGATCCGACGTCGAGGACCCCTAGGCGCATGACCGACAAATTACCGGCTGCGCACGTCCCCGGGCTGCAGGTGGGCGGGAAACTGCGTCCCGGAACACTCCCGCCGCACCCGCCACCAGGTCATCAGGGCCCGCCACCAGGTCATCAGCCTCTCGGGGATGCGACCGGTCGCACCCGGCCGGCTCAGGCCTCGAACTTGTAGCCAAGACCACGCACGGTGATCAGGTAGCTCGGGTCCGCAGGGTCCGGTTCGACCTTCGAGCGCAGCCGCTTGACGTGCACGTCCAGGGTCTTGGTGTCGCCGACGTAGTCCGCGCCCCAGACCCGGTCGATGAGCTGACCGCGGGTGAGCACCCGGCCGACGTTGCGCAGCAGGTACTCCAGCAGGTCGAACTCCTTGAGCGGCAGGTTCACGTCCTCGCCCTCGACGGTGACCACGTGCCGCTCGACGTCCATCCGCACCGGACCGGCCGCCAGCACCTGCGGCTGCAGCTCCTCGGCCTCGCCGCGGCGGCGCAGCACCGCCCGCACCCGGGCGATGAGCTCGCGCGCCGAGTAGGGCTTGGTGACGTAGTCGTCCGCGCCCAGCTCCAGGCCCACGACCTTGTCGATCTCGCTGTCGCGCGCGGTCACCATGATCACCGGCACGGCGGAGCGCTGCCGCAGCTGCTTGCACACGTCGGTGCCGCTCATCCCGGGCAGCATCAGGTCCAGCAGCACGATGTCCGCGCCGTTGCGGTCGAACTCGTCCAGGGCATCGGTGCCGTTGGCCGCGACGGCGGCCGTGAAGCCCTCCTTGCGGAGCATGAAGGCAAGCGGGTCGGCGAAGGACTCCTCGTCCTCCACGATCAGCACTCTGGTCACCGGACTCCTCCTGTTTCGACGGTTGTCACGCCGTCCGCACTGTCGGTGGTGGACCGCGCGGCAGGTGCCGCCCGATCGGGTTCGGTGGTCGCCTCGTCGTCGCTCTCGGCAACGCTGTGCCGGGGCACCCGGATGGTGAAGGTGGAGCCCGTCCCCGGCCTGCTCCACAGCTTCACCTCGCCTCCGTGGTTGGCGGCGACGTGCTTGACGATGGCCAGC
Source organism: Saccharopolyspora ipomoeae (assembly GCF_029952525.1). Taxonomy (GTDB): domain Bacteria; phylum Actinomycetota; class Actinomycetes; order Mycobacteriales; family Pseudonocardiaceae; genus Saccharopolyspora; species Saccharopolyspora ipomoeae. Next base: position 108,990 of record NZ_JASAOF010000015.1, on the reverse strand, counting down.
CCCAAGCCGGTACCGCCGGTGGCCCGCGAGCGCGCGGGGTCCACCCGGAAGAACCGCTCGAACACCCGCTCGTGGTGCTCCGGCTCGATCCCGATGCCGCGGTCGGTGACCGCGATCTCGACGAAGTCCTCGGACAACCGGCGCGAGATCGACACCGGGCTGCCGTGGGGGGAGTAGTTGACCGCGTTGGTGACCAGGTTCGTCAGGGCCGTGACCAGCAGCGCCCGGTCGCCCTCCAGCAGGTAGCCGGACGGTCCGTCCACCGCGATCTCTATCCCGGCGGACTCGGCGGCCAGCCGGGACCGGCCCAGCGCTTCCTCGACCACGTCGTCGACCTCGACCGTGGTCAGCTCGGGCAGCCGCTCGGCGCCCTGCAGCCGCGACAGCGCGATCAGCTCCGAGACCAGCGTTCCCAGGCGCGTGGACTCGTGCAGGATCTTGGTGGAGAAGCGCTTGACCTCGTCGGCGTCGTCGGCGCTGTCCAGCAGAGCCTCGGCCAGCAGCGCCAGCGCGCCCACCGGGGTCTTGAGCTCGTGGCTCACGTTGGCCACGAAGTCGCGCCGGGTCGCCTCCAGGCGCACCGAGTCGGACTGGTCGGCGGCGTCGACGACGGCGAAGCCGTCCCCGAGCGGCCGGACGTCGCCGAGCACCGCGGCCGGGCCGCGGCCGGCCAGCGAGGCGCGCCCGTCCAGCGGGCACAGGTCGACGGTCACCGGCTCGCCGGTGCGCACGGCCTGCTCGGCGGCCTTCTGGGCGCGCGCGTCGGCCCGGTAGTCCTGGATGACGCCCAGCTCGGCGGCGCGCGGGTTGTGCAGCACCACGTCGCCGAAGCGGTTGAGCACGACGACGCCGTTGGTGCTGGTGTGCACCAGGCGCTGCAGGAGTTCGGCGACGGTGGGGCCCTGGGGCTTGGACGTGCGGTAGGGCCGGGGTCCTCTGGCAACCAAGAATCCGCCGACCGCGCCCAGCAGGAGCGCGGCGATGATCAGGGCGGTCCAGCCCAATGCGGTCACGTCTGCATCGTAAGCAAGCTCGGGTGGGCGAATGCCAGTCCACGAGGGCGTTCCGTGACGCCCGTGACACGAATCGGGCGCTTCTTCACCTGTGGTTCACCCCCTGATCGGAGCTGGTTCAGCTACCGCCCGGGCCTCGGTAGCGCTCCGTTCCCCGACTCGGCGACTTCTCGCCACTCGTCACCCACGTGAGCGACGCGTGGAGGGCACCTCGGGAACGTTCCCGAGGTGCCCTCCCCCGCGAAGCCGGTGGTTCAGCGGCCCGCCGGTGGTTCAGCAGCGGGTCAGCGGCCCTGGTTCGCCACGGCCGCGGCGGCAGCGGCGGCGGCCTCCGGGTCGAGGTAGGTGCCGCCCGGGTTGGTGGGCTTGAAGTTCTCGTCGAGGTCGTAGCGCAGCGGGATGCCGGTGGGGATGTTCAGCCCGGCGATGTTCTCGTCCGAGATCCCGTCCAGGTGCTTGACCAGCGCCCGCAGCGAGTTGCCGTGCGCGGCGACCAGCACCGTCTTGCCCGCCTGGAGATCCGGCACGATCGCCGACTCCCAGTACGGCAGCAGCCGGGCCACGACGTCCTTGAGGCACTCGGTCCGCGGCATCTCCGCGCCGAGGTCGGCGTAGCGCGGGTCGGAGTCCTGGCTGAACTCGTCGCCGAGCTCGATCTCCGGCGGCGGGGTGTCGTAGGAGCGGCGCCAGAGCATGAACTGCTCCTCGCCGTAGGCCTCCAGCGTCTGCTTCTTGTTCTTGCCCTGCAGCGCGCCGTAGTGGCGCTCGTTGAGCCGCCAGTCGCGCTTCACCGGGATCCAGTGGCGGTCGGCGCCGTCGAGGGCGATGTTCGCCGTGGAGATCGCGCGCCGCAGCAGCGAGGTGTGCAGCACGTCCGGCAGCACGCCCGCGTCGCGGAGGAGCTCACCGCCGCGCTTGGCCTCGGCCTGGCCCTTGTCCGACAGCGGGACGTCCACCCAGCCGGTGAACAGGTTCTCGGCGTTCCACGTGCTCTCACCGTGCCGCAGCAGCACCAAAGTCGAAGTCATGGCCCCAGGCTATCCGGCCCGTTCCGCAGGGCAGCGGGGTTGTGAGCTTCACCCGAGAGTTACGTGATCCCCGCCCGGCTGTGACACGACAGTGTCGGCCGTCACTTTCCGTGGAAGATATGGCGCCTCCAACCGTGCGTGCTCTAGTTTTCTAGTCGAACATCACACGAATGGAGTAATGCGGCGGCCTTGTGGCAGCTACATAACTCTGCGAAGTTGACAACGCTCTCCTTGATCGGCTCCCACGCACTCCCCGATCTCGCGAGAGCGTGAGCGCGGTTCAGCTCCCCCAACGAGCCGCGCCCCGCCGGGTTCAGGGTGCCCCCCGCCCTCCAGACCCGTCAGGCGGGACCACCGTGGTGGGGCGGCTCGAGCTCGTGACTCCCCCTCTCTCCCGAGCCGCCCCTCCCGTGGTGCGTGGTCCAGTTGCTCAGCGGTGCCAGTGGCGGAACCTGAGCGCCTCCGTGGACTCCGTGCGCCGCTCCTTGAGTATGTGAATACGCGGTGTCCCGGCGTACTCGCCACGAAGGCGCTCAGAACCCGCGGCGGCGCCGGTCGCTCGGGTGGGGTACTGCGAAAGCACCTGCGGTGCTTGCCTGACGTGGACTCTTTCAGTCCTCTTGGTCCACCAGTTGCTTGAAGGGTTGGAGGTTGGCGAGGGACTCGCCCCTGGACTCGCGCCAGGCCCATTCCCTCCTGATGGCAGTGGCGAAGCCGAGTTCCAGGAGGGTGTTGAAGTCCCCGTCGGCCGCTTCGAGGACCTGGCCGAGGATCCTGTCCAGCTCGTCCGGGGTGGTGGCCTGGTGGCTGATGCGGCCCACCAGGTAGATGTCACCGGTCTTGTCGATCGTGTAGTGCACGCCGTAGAGCTTGGCGTTGCGGCGCAGCAGGTAGCGGTAGACGTTCTCGTGGTTCTCGTCCGGCTGCCTGCAGACGAACGCCTCGATGAGCAGGGCGTGCTCGGCGACGATGAGCCAGCAGTTGGTCTGCAGCTTCTTCGTGCCGGGCAGCGTCACGAAGAAGCGCCCCTCGCCCTTGTCCTGGTGGGCGAGCTCGTTGGCCTCCAGCGTGGACGTGATCACCTGTTCCGGGGTCACGCCGTCACCTCCTCGATCCGCAGGCTCCGGTTGAACGCCAGTTTCGCCTGCGCGTAGGTCTCCAGCAGGGACTCCGTCGTGCGCGCCCAGGAGAACGTGCTCGCGTGCTCCCGCGCGCGGGCCGCCAGCCGGTGCCGCAGCTCCGGGTTCAGCAGCACCGAGCCCAGCGCGTCGGCCCACTGCCCGGTGCGGTGGCCGTCGACCAGCACGCCGGACACGTCGTCGGCGACCGCCACCGGGAGGCCGCCGACCGCGGCCGCCACCACCGGCGTGCCGCACGCCTGCGCCTCCAGCGCGACCAGGCCGAACGACTCGTTGTGGCTGGGCACAGCCACGACGTCGGCAGCGCGGTAGAGGCGGGCGAGGTCCGCCCCGCCGCGCGGCGGCAGGAAGCGCACCACGTCGTCGACACCCAGGTCCACCGCCAGCTGCTGCAGGGCCCGGGGCCGCTCCAGACCGCTGCCGGAAGGACCGCCGACGACCAGCACCACCAAGCGCTCGCGCAGCTCCGGACGGCGCCGCAGCAGCTCGGCGGCCGCGCGCAGCAGCACGTCCGGCGCCTTCAGCGGCTGGATCCGTCCGACGAACGCCAGCACCAGCGCGTCGGCGGGAACGCCCAGCTCCTCGCGCGCGGCCGACCCGTCGCCCGGGGTGAAGACCTCCAGGTCCACCCCCGGCGGGATCGTCGCGACCGCGTCCGGATCGGCGTCGTAGCGGTCGATGAGATCGGTGGCCTCGAACTCGGTGTTCGCCACCAGCATGTCGGCCTGATCGACGATCTGCTCCTCGCCCAGCACCCGCACCCGGGGCTCCGGCGAGTCGCCCTCGGCGAGGTTGGCGTTCTTGACCTTGGCCAGCGTGTGCGCGGTGTGCACCAGCGGCACTCCCCAGCGCTCCCGGGCCAGCCAGCCCACCTGGCCGGACAGCCAGTAGTGCGAGTGCACCACGTCGTAGTACCCCGGCTCGTGCCGGGCCTCCACCCGCAGCGCGCCGGCGGCGAACGCGCACAGCTGCGAGGGGAGGTCGTTCTTGTCCAGGCCCTCGAACGGGCCGGCCACCACGTTGCGGACCAGCACGCCCGGTGCCAGCTCCGCGATCGGCGGGATGTCGGAGGAGGTGGCGCGGGTGAAGATCTCCACCTCGGTGCCGAGCTCGGCGAGCCGCCGGGAGGTCTGGGCGATGTAGACGTTCATCCCGCCCGCGTCACCGGTGCCGGGCTGCTCCAGCGGGGAGGTGTGCAACGAGAAGACGGCGGCGCGGCGCGGCCGCATCCGCAAGGTCCTGGAAGTCATCTGCTGCCCATCGCAAGCCGGTGGGCCCGAGTTGTTCGGACCCGATCAACCCCGACACCGCACGCCGCCGAAACATTCCCGTCGACGCGCTGAAACCTCGGAGCCAACCCACGACGCTACCCCCGAGGGGCGGCGAAACCCCCGCTCCGCCGCCCCTCGGTGGCTTCCGTCACAGACCGTCCGCGCTTCCACCGCGGCGCGGTGGGGGTGGGGAAGTTCTCATGAAAACTTCCCCACCCCGGCCTCGATCAGAGAGCGGACTTCGCCTTCCACTGGTCCCAGGTCAAAATCCAGTCGTAGACGTCGTAGCGCGGCTCCATCGAGCTCGCCGAGCCCGTGACCTCGACCGGGTCGCCCAGCAGGGCGCTGTCGTAGTAGGCCTTGGCGTCGGCGGCGTTGAGGTTGATGCAGCCGTGCGAGTTGTTCACCTTGCCCAGCGCGGCGGCGTTCTCCTGGTTCTCGTGGATGAACTCGCCGTGGTTGGAGAAGCGGGCCGCGAAGGTCTTGCGCACGTCGTGGTACCCGTAGCGCGGGTTGTCCATGATCTCGACGGGGTTCTTCTCCATCACGATGTACGTGCCGTTCGGGGTGTTGCGCCCCGGGTCGTACTCCTCGCCGTAGCTGGCCGGGTAGCTGGCCACCTGCTGCCCGTCGCGCATCACGACCATCTGGTGGGTGCCCACCGCGGCCTTGACGATCTGCGCGCGGCCGATGTCGAAATCGCTGGTCAGGTCGGCCAGGCCGTAGGAGCCGTCGCCGTAGGGCACGCCGTAGAGGTCGGCCTTGACGGTGACGTGCGTGTTCGCCGGCCAGTACTCCTTGGGCCGGTAGTCGACCTGCTTGTCCGACAGCCACGCCCACGAGCCCTCGACGGGCGTGGAGGTCTGCACGCTCAGCGCGCGCTCCGCCGCCGCCTTGTCCTTGACCGGCTCGTCGAACTTGACGCTGATCGGCATCGCGATGCCGACCTTCGCGTCGTCGGTCGGGTTGACCGTGGCCCGGACCGTCTTCTTCGGCTGCACCGTGCGGAAGGAGCCCTGCACCGGCGCCTTCCTCCCGTCGGTCCCGACGGCCTGGCCGGACCAGGTGTACTCCTTGCCGTAGCCGAGCGCCTCGGTCGCCTGCCAGCTCGTGCCGTCGGCGGCCAGCTGCCCGGCCACGGCCTTGCCGTCGGCGTTGGTCAGCTGGACGGACTCGAAGCGCCCCTCGCCCACGGAAGCCTTGATCGGAGCGGTCGGACTGACCTCACCCGCACCGGCGCCCGGTTCGAGGTGGACCGCGGCGACCGGCGGAGCGGGCTGGGACTGCTCCTGCGATTGCGCAGAACAGCCCGCGATCAGCAGGACGGCCGCCAACGCCCCCAACAACACGCGCCACGGCAGCCGCATCACACCACTCACTTCGAAGGAATCCTCTCTGAAAATGAAGTCGAAATCGGCAAAAAACGGTCACCGCCGGAAAAAGCGAACGCGCTTCTCTCCAGCCGGCGGTTCTCCTCGCCCCCACCATTAAGACGCGCGACGGCGCGAAAAGATGTCCGGGACGCTTGTGCATCGCATCACAACCGCCGAATGCCGCTCCACCTGCCCCGAAAGGGGGGCATTCGACGCGAAATGGAGTTCGCGCGATTCCCCGGCACAATTCGCGCGAACGGCCCTCAGACGCCGAGCGGCTGGAATCGCGGGTGGAGCCGGACGTCGAGTTCCGAGAGAACGTCCCCTATCGGAGTCGCATATCCGACGACCCCGCCCTCGGCCCCGGCGACGTGCAGACCCAGCAACCGGCCCGACGGGTCGACGACGGCCGCCCCGGCATCACCCGGGCCGCAGAAGTGCGGCCGATCGGTGGTGATCCGGATCTGCTCGCGCAGCACCCGCACCCCCAGCGCCGCCCCGTGATCGACGCGGATCGTGGCGTCCACCGAGGTCACGACGCCGTCGGTGAGACCCGTGCCGAACCCGTGCTTGCGGACCGGCTCGCCGGGGTAGGCCCGCGCGTGACCGGTGACCGGGCCGAGCCTGCCGACCTCCGGCGAGGCCGTCAGACCGGGCACGACGCGGACGGCGGCCGCGTCCACCCGGCCCGACAGCGCGGCCCTGGCGAGTTCGGCGTGCACCTGGCCGCTCTCCGGCTCGGCCATCCGGTCGCCCACCGACCACGCGTCGTCCAGGCAGCCGACGTCGAAGGTCGTCAGTCCCATCGGCTCGGCGGAATCACCGGCCACCAGCACCCCGAGCGTCCCGATCCGGCGGTACTCGCCGGCCTCCAGCCGGACCGACCGGCACGGCGCCAGGCCGCTGCCGCCGCGCACCGCGCGCAGCGGGCACCCCGGACCGCCGTCGGAGCCGATCGTCCGGGTCGGCCACCGCAGCGGCTCCTCGCTGGAGCGGTGGATGTGCTGCAGGAGAGCCTGCTCCTCGACCACGTCGGTGGGGATGCCGAACAGCTCGGCGGGCACGCAACCGTCCCTGCCGAGGACATCGCGCGGCCGCTTGCGGGCGACCGACACGACGATGACCTGCTCGCGGAGTCGGCTGCCCGCGCGCGTCCGGGCACCGATGTCCACGCCCGTGACCCCGGGCAGGTCCAGCAGCTGGTCCTCGACCGCGCGCTTGATCGGGCGGATCACCGCGCGGTCGCGAAGTTCCCTGATGCTCAGCATGGTGGCCCCCTCCACCTCTGCCATTTAACACACAGGGTTACCTGTTAGTCACTAAGAGTCACCTGGATGGCCGCTGGATCAGAGCGCGCAATCGACCATCACGGGCTCGGGAGCGAGGGTGACGCCGAAGACCTCGCGGACGCCGTCGCGGACCTCGCGGGCCAGTTCCAGCAGGTCCGCGGTGGTCGCGCCGCCCCGGTTGGTCAGCGCCAGGGTGTGCTTGCTCGACAGCGCGACCCGACCGCCCGGCCCCCGGTGGCCCTTGGCGAAACCGGCGCGCTCGATCAGCCAGGCCGCCGACAGCTTCCCGCCGCCCTCGGCCGGGTACTGCGGGATCCGCTGGTCCGCGCCCACCCGCTCGGCGATGCGCTCCAGCGCGGCGGGCAGCTCGGCCTCCGGCACGATCGGGTTGGTGAAGAACGAGCCCGCGCTCCAGGTGTCGTGATCGGCCGGGTCGAGCACCATGCCCTTGCCGCGCCGCAGCCCCAGCACCGCGTCCCGCGCCTTCGCTGCGTCCACCCGCTCCCCGGGCTCCACGCCCAGCGTCCGGGCCAGCTCGGCGTAGCGGATCGGCGCCGACAGGCCGCTGTCGTGCAGCCGGAACCGGGCGCGCAGCACCACCGCCGCGTCGCTGTGCTTGAGGACGCTGCTGCGGTAGGTCAGGCCCAGGTCGGCGGCCCGCACGGTCCGCACCCGGCCGGTGCGCCGGTCCAGCAGGTCGACCGAGACCAGCAGCTCGGAGACCTCCACGCCGTAGGCGCCGACGTTCTGCACCGGGGTCGCCCCGGCCAGGCCCGGGATGCCCGACAGGCACTCCAGCCCGCCCAGGCCCTGGGCCACCGAGTCGGCGACCACGTCGTCCCAGTCCTCGCCCGCCTCGGCGGTGAGCTGCACGATCCCGTCGCCGACGTTGTCGTACTCGCGGCCGCGGGTCGCGATGCGCACGGCGTGCCCGTCGAAGCCCTCGTCGGCGATGACCAGGTTCGACCCGCCGCCGAGCACCAGCAGCCGGTGCCCGCCGTCGTCGGCCGCGCGGACCGCGTCGACCAGCTCGTTCTCGCTGGTGGCGACCACGAGGCCGGTCGCGGGGCCGCCGAGTCGCAGGGTGGTGAACTCGGCCAGCGGCGACCCACCGCCCGGCTTCTCACCAGGCAGGGCAGTGTCGTCGCGCACTTCTTCGGCACCGGACGTAGAGGCACTCACGACTGCCAAAGGTAACCTCCGCTGCATGGCACGCCGCATCGAGCACCGCAGCACCTCCGAACGGCCCGCCGTCGAGGTGTACCGGGCGCTGATCGATTCCGACTACCTCGCAGCCCGGCTGGAGGAGCTCGGCGGCTCCACCGCGACCCTGCTGCAGCACGTGGACACCGACGACGGGGCCCGCTTCCAGACCCGTCAGGGCGTCCCGGCCGACAAGCTCCCGTCGGTGGCCCGCACGGTCGTCGGCGGCGACCTGCTCATCGACCGCAGCGAGTCCTGGCGGCGCGAGGAGGACGGCCACTACACCGGCGAGATCGCGGCCGAGATCGCCGGCGCCCCCTGCTCCATCACCGGCTCGATGTGGCTGCGCGACCTCGTCGACCCCACCGGGCCCGCGGTCAGCGAGCTCGTCGTGGAGGGCTCGGTCAAGGTCACCGTCCCGTTCGTCGGCGGCAAGCTCGAAGACCTCGTCGCCGAGCAGGTGCAGAAGATGCTGGTCGAGGAGGACCACTTCACGGCCGCGTGGCTGGCCCAGCGCGCCTGAGCGCGCGACTCCCGCCCGCGATGAACGTCCCGAAGAAGCGCAACCCCCGGCTCGCCGCCGGCCGCGCCCGGGCGATGGGGATGCCGACGCGCGGCACCACCAACCCCAACCGGCTGCGCCGCGTCGACCGCTGGATCGCCGCCACCCCGCAGGTCGCCCGCGCTGTCCGCACCGCCGTGGAACCCGTGGTCATCGACCTCGGCTACGGCGCCACCCCGACCACCACCGTCGAGCTCGCGCAGCGGCTCTCCGGGCTGCACCCGCGGCTGCGGGTGGTGGGGCTGGAGATCGACCCGGAGCGGGTGGCGGCGGGCAAGGTCGTCGCCGATCCGCCCCGGCTGGAGTTCCGGCGCGGCGGGTTCGAGCTCGCGGGCCTCGCCGCGGGCGTCCGCGGCTTCCCCGGTCCCGCGCTGATCCGCGCGCTCAACGTGCTGCGCCAGTACACCGAGCCGGAGGCGTGGAAGGCGTGGGACGAGCTGTGCTCGCGGCTCGCCCCGACAGGGCTGCTCGTTGAGGGCACCTGCGACGAGATCGGCCGCCGCTGCTGCTGGGTCACGCTCACCCGCGAGGGCCCGCGCACGCTCACGCTGGCCTGCCTCCCCTCCGCCATCGACAAGCCCTCCGACCTCGCCGAGCGGCTGCCGAAGACGCTGATCCACCGCAACGTCCCCGGCGAGCGGATCCACGCGCTGCTCGGCGAACTCGACTCGTGCTGGGCGACGGCCGCTCCGCTGGCCACCTTCGGCCCCCGCGCCCGCTGGGCCCACGCCGTCCGCCTCCTCGCGGAGCGGTGGCCGGTCCTCGACCGCCACCCCCGCTGGCGCCTCGGAGAACTCACCGTCCCCTGGTCCTCCGTCGCCCCCTGACCTCGGATGACGAAGTTTTCATGAAAACTGCACCACCCCGGGTCTCCGTGAGTGGGGGAAGTTTTCATGAAAACTTCCCCGTCCTCTAGAGGACGGGGAACGGTCTGGGGACGGGAGGGTGCTTCTCACCTGCATCGGAACGGGATCTCGTCTCGGTTCTCGAACGTGACCCTGCTTCGCAGGGGGATGACAGTTTTCATGAAAACTGCGCCGTCTCGGACACGACGGGAGCGGGCGTTTCCCCGCGAGCGGGGTAGCGCCTTTAATGGGGGGCATGGATCGCGACTTCCACCTCAAGGCGTTTCAGGAGCAGGCGGACGCTTTCCGGCGTGCGGTCCTGCAAGCCGGTCCGGACGCCCCGGTCTCGACCTGCCCGGGCTGGGACGTCCGGCGGATGACCGGGCACCTCGCGCGCGTCTACGCGCGGGTGCGGGCATCGCTGCGGTCGGGCCCGGGCGACGCGCGCCCGGACGTTCCCGACGCCCCAGCGGATTTCGACGCGCTGCTGTCCTGGTGGGACGAGCTCCGCGGCGAACTCGTCTCCGATCTGTCCACGATGGACCCGGATCGGCGGGTGTGGGCGTTCTTCGACGACGCGACCCCGACCGGCTGGGCGCGGCGGGTCGCGCACGAGACCGCGATCCACCGGCTCGACGCCGAACTCGCCCTCGGGCAGGCGCACGACCTGGTCTTCGACCCGGAGCTGGCGGCCGACGGCATCGACGAGATGCTCACCGTCCTGCTGCCGCTCGGCGACTGGAGCGCGGGCGAGCACGACGGCACCGTGCTCTACCACGCGGCCGACGCGGGACGGGCCTGGCTGGTGACCTACCGGCCCGGCGAACGCCCCGAGACCGGGGCTCCCGCGGGCGCCGGGCTGGAGACCGGCGCGACCGTCGCGGGCACCGCCGACGCGGTGTACCGACGGGTGTGGGGACGGCCCAGTTCCGCTTCGGTCACCGGCGACACCGCGCTGGCCGGTGTGGCGGCCGGACGCTGAAGGAACCCACCCGACCTGCGACAATCTTGGTCGTGAGCTCTTCCGAACGTCGCTTCGTCATCACCCTCGGCTGTCCCGACCGGACCGGGATCGTCGCCGCCGTCTCCGGCTTCCTGGCCGAGCACGGCGGATGGATCGTCGAGGCCGGTCACCACACCGACACCACGACCGGCTGGTTCTTCACCCGGCAGGAGGTGCGCGCGGACTCGCTGCCGTTCGGCATCGAGGAGCTGCGCGAGCGCTTCGGCGCCGTGGCGGGCGAGCTCAGCGACCGGGCCGAGTGGCGGATCTGGGACACCGCCGAGCGCCGCCGCGTCGTGGTGCTGGTGTCCAAGGAGGCCCACTGCCTGCACGACCTGCTCGGCCGGGTCGGATCCGGGGAGCTGGACGTCGAGCTGTGCGCGGTGATCGGCAACCACCCGGAGCTGGGGCCGATCACCGAGGCGCACGGCATCCCGTTCCACCACGTGCCCTTCAGCAAGGACCCGGAGACCAAGGCGGCCGCGTTCGAGCAGGTCCGGGAGCTGGCCGAGCAGCACGACCCGGACGCGATCGTGCTCGCCCGGTTCATGCAGGTGCTGCCGCCGGAGCTGTGCGAGCGGTGGGCGGGCAAGGCGATCAACATCCACCACAGCTTCCTGCCGTCGTTCGCCGGTGCCCGGCCGTACCACCAGGCCTACGAGCGCGGCGTGAAGCTGATCGGCGCGACCTGCCACTACGTGACGGCGGAGCTGGACGCGGGCCCGATCATCGAGCAGGGCGTGATCCGCATCGATCACACCGACGACGTCGCGGACATGGTCCGCAAGGGGCGCGACATCGAGAAGATGGTGCTCTCCCGGGGCCTGCGCTCCCACGTCGAGGACCGCGTCCTGGTCCACGGCAAGCGCACCGTCGTGTTCTGAGCGTCACCAAGGGACGGTTTTTCCTCGAATCACCCATGATCAATGTCCGTTTTGCCCGGACAATTCGAGGAAAAACCGTCTGCTGGTGCGGAACGCGCCTCCCGGGACCACCGCTCAGCGGGCGAGGTCTTCGAGGACTTCGGCGTGCGGGAGCTCCGGGAGCACGTCGGCCGGGGTGATGATCTTGCTGCGGCGGAGGCCGCTGCCGACGACGACCGCGCCGGCCTCGACCACGCGGGGATCGACGAGGATCGGCCAGCCCTCGGGCAGGCCGAACGGGGTGATGCCGCCGTACTCCATGCCGGTGAGCATCACCGCCTCGTCCATCGCGGCGAACGACGCCTTGCGGACGTCGAGACGGCGCTTCACCACGCCGTTGACGTCGGCGCGGGTGGTGGCCAGCACGACGCAGGCCGCGCGGCGGACCTCGCCGGCGCGCTTGCCCGCCACCACCACGCAGTTCGCCGAGAGCTCCAGCGGCGAGCCGTACTTCTCGCAGAACGCGGCGGTGTCGGCCAGATCCGGGTCGATCTCGGCCACGCCGATCCGGTCGTCACCGAGCCCGCGCACGGACTCGGCGACCGGGTCGGCGAGCAGGTCGAGGCGCTCCAGCGCCGTGGTGACTTCCAGCGTTCCCGCCGCCGCGGACCCATCGAAACCCATGCCCGCACGATAGAACGCTCAGCGCAGGAAACCCGTCAGCAGGTCCCGCAGCAGCTTGCGGTGGGTGAGCATCGGCGCCTGGGACTCCAGCAGCTCCAGCCGGGCGTCGCCGAACGCGGCGGCGGTGGCCTTCGCCGCCGAGGCGGGGTGCATCGGATCGCTGGTGGCGCCGATGACCAGGACCTCGGCCGACGCCCGCGACAGCGCGCTCGCGTCGGCGACCGGGATTTGCTCCGGCAGCTCGCGCAGCGCCTCGGCGAGCCGGGACAGCGCGGTGGCCCGCTGCGCCAGGTGATCGCCGACCTCGACGCCGGGCGGGATCTCGGCGGCCAGCGCCTCCCGCAGGCTCGCGCCCTCGTCATCGGCGGCGATCGCGGCGGCCAACCGCTCGTAGGCCCAGGCCGCTGCGGATTCCCGGGGCCGGTCCAGCGCGGCCGGGAGCAGCAGCGCCAGGCGCTGGAAGCGATCGGGGTGCTCGGCGGCGATGCGGGTCAGCGCGCCTGCGCCGAGCGAGACGCCTACCGCCTGCGTCGCACCGACCTCGTCGGCGATGGCGAGCACGTCGGCGGCCACCGAAGCGTAGTTCCAGTACCCGGCCGGGGCGTCGGGCGCGGAGCCGTGCCCGGGCAGGGTGATCACCACCCGGGTGCCGCGCAGGCCGGACGCGGGGATGCGCGCCTCGCCCTCGGTCGCGCCGAGTCCGTGCGCGACCAGCGTCACCGGCGCACCGCTGCCCAGCGCCCGCCAGCGAGCGCGCACTACCAGGACCGCCCCTGGACTTCCTTCACCTTCGGCCGCACGTCGACGATGTAGACCAGCGCGGCGACCAGCCCGGCGATCCAGATGATCCCGTAGGGCCCGCGCGTGTCGACGATCAGCAGCAGCGCGGCGGCGCCGGTGATCCCCATCCAGGCCAGCTTGTTCAACTTGTCCGCGGCCGTGAAGGCATCCGCGCGCTGCAGCGCGGCGTGCACGAACGCGAACACACCGACCGGGATGCACACGATCCAGATGACCGTCAGGATCCACCAGTACAGCGGCATTCCGCTCGAAAAACCCACGTGCCCACCTTACGTGCCGGGTGCCGCCGTGGGCACCCGCCTCCGGCAGCAACCGGTCCCGGCACCCGTCGGGTACCGGGACCGGCGCTCGCGGCGATCATTCGTCGTCGGCGGCCTTGGCGCTCGTCGACTTCTTGGCGGGCGTCGCCTTGGTGGTCGTCGCCTTCGGCGCCGGAGTGGCCTTGGCCGCAGCCGGCTTGGCGGCGGGCTTGGTGTCGGCCGGCTTCTCGGTGGTCTCGGCCTTCGGCTCCTCGGTCTTCGCGGAGTCGGCCTTGTCGGAGTCGGTCTCCGGCTCCGCGTCCTCCTTGACGAAGGTGCGGGTGACCTTGCCGAGCACGTCGTCGGCCAGGCCGCGCACGTCGCCGACGGTGTCCTCGACCTTGCCCTGGGCGGTGCCGACCTGCTCGCGGACCTTCTTCACCTGCGTGGAGTCCTGCAGCTTCTTGAAGGTCTCCTCGCCGTGCTCGGAGAGCTGCTCGTAGAACTTCTTGGCGGACTCGCCGTAGGTCTCGAGCTGCTTGCGCACCTCGGACGGGTCGAGCTTGGCCTTGAACTCGCTGAAGTCCTTGGGCAGCTCGGACTTGGCCGACTCGGTGCGCTCGGCGACCTGGTTGCGGAACTTGGTGACGGCGTCCAGCACGGCCTGCGCGGCGAGGTCACCGGCGCCCAGCGCCGCCAGCAGCGGGGTCCGGGCCTGGTCGACGCCCTCCTTGAAGGCCTTGTTGACGTCGTCGGTCTTGGGGAAAGCCGGCATCGCGGTTCACTCCTCGGGTTGGTGGGTGTCCCCGTCGCTGTCCCCGTCCTCCGCGGCGTCCTGCTCGCGCCGGAACGAGGAGTAGATGTCCAGAAGCACTTGTTTCTGCCGCTCGCTGAGCTCCGGATCGGCGAGGATCGCGTCGATCACGGGCCCGGACTCGCGGCTCTCCAGGATTCCGGCCTGCACGTAGAGCGCCTCGGCGGAGATCCGCAGCCCCTTGGCGATCTGCTGGAGGATCTCCGCGCTCGGCTTGCGCAGCCCGCGTTCCACCTGGCTCAGATACGGGTTGGACACTCCGGCGAGCTTCGCCAGCTGCCGCAACGAGATCTGGGCGTTGTTGCGTTGGGTCCGGATGTAGCCACCGAGGTCGCTGACCGCCTGGTTCACGGCCTTGGGGACGGCTTTGTCCACGCGTTCCATCGGGCACCTCTCCGGTTTCGACATCCACCATAGCCCCGAGTGCTAGCTCTTGCAAGCACCCAGCTAACACCCTGCTAGCGCTCGGCCGGAAACCCTACTGACTTGCGCACATGCAGAAGGGGTGACCTTCGGGATCGGCGTAAACCCGAAATCTCGCGTCGCGCTGATCGGCCGGCTGCGGGAGCTGGACCGCCCCGGCGGCGATCGCCCGCTCGTGCCCCTCGTCGAGCGTGCCCACCCGGACGTCGAGGTGCGCCATCTGCGGCACCTCCGGGCTCGGCCAGGTCGAGCGCTTGTGGTGCGGGTCGAGCTGGAACGCCAGCGGCGCACCGCCGGACGGGTCGGCGAGCTCCACCCACCGATCGCCGGACTCCTCCTCGTCGATCTGCCATCCCAGCAAGCGGCCGTAGAACTCGGCGAGCCGGCGCGGGTCGGCGCAGTCGATCGCGTACGCGGCGAGCGTCAACGCACTCATCGCACTTCTCCTCATCTGTGTCGGAGCTAACTAACCACCAATGAGCAGAATGCAGGTTACAAGTGTCGGCCGCAACCCCCTACTGGCTTACGATGGTGTCCGTGAACAGCAGAGCTGTCGCTCCGGAAGTGGACCGCGCGTCTGTGCTGGAGGCGGTCGGACTCGACTTCGACCACGACATCGAGCTAGTCCTGGCCTTCCTCAACACCTGCGACGCCGAGAAGGGCACCGAAGTCCTCGACGAGCACGCCCATTGGCAGCGGTGGTGCACCGAACGCGGCCTGGTCGTGGTCCCCGAAGTCGAAGCGGCCCGCGAGATCCGCGACACCATGCGGTCGTCGGTGGCCTGCGGAACCCGCCCCACCGGCTTGGCGAACACGACCTGGCCCGTGCAGGTGCAGCTGCGCAACGGCATCCCCTCGCTGGTCGGCGTGGACGCGCTGGGCAGCGTGCTCGTCGCCGCCACCCGACTCGTGCACACCGAGCACTGGGAACGCATCAAGATCTGCCCGGCCGAGGACTGCCTGTGGGCGTTCTACGACCGCTCCCGCAACAGATCCCGCACCTGGTGCTCGATGCGAGTCTGCGGCAACCGGGAGAAGGCCCGTTCCTGGCGCGAGAGACACACTCCCGCCTGACCAAAGCGATCGTCGTCACCTTGCTCAGCGGTGCGGGGTTGCCCGGGTGGTGGAGGAGAACGCGGCTCCGCCGCATGCCGCGAAAACCTAGATCAGCAGCTCCGAGATCGCGTAGATCGCCAGACCCGCCAGGGCGCCCACGACGGTGCCGTTGATGCGGATGAACTGCAGGTCCCTGCCGACCTGGAGCTCGATCTTGCGCGAGGTCTCCTGGGCGTCCCAGCGCTCCACCGTGTCGGTGATCAGCGTGGTCAGCTCGTCCCGGTAGTTCGACACGACGTAGGTCGCGGCGCCCTCCAGCCAGCCGTCGACCTTCTCCCGCAGCTCGGGCTCGGCGTGCAGCCGGGCCCCGAGCGAGCGGAGGCCGTCGCGGACCCGCACGCGCAGCTCGCTGGACGGGTCCTCGGCGGCGTCGAGCAGCATCTTCTTGGCCGTGCCCCAGGCCGAGGACACCAGGTTCTGCACCTCCGGGTGCTCCAGCACCTGGTGCTTGATCTGCTCGGCCTTGGCCATCGTCTTCTCGTCGTGCTGCAGGTCGTGGGCGAACTCGACCAGGAAGCGATCCACGGCCTGGCGCATCGGGTGCTCCGAATCGGTGCGCACCGCCCACGCGAACGACAGGACCTCGGCGTAGATCTTGTCCGCGAGCATCGCGTCGACGAACTTCGGCGACCACGACGGCGCGCGCTGGCTGACCACCCGCAGCACGGTCTCGTGGTTGTCGCGCACCCAGTCGTAAGCGCGGTCGCAAACCAGGTCGACCAGCTTGTGGTGCGATCCGTCGCTGAACACCTGGCCCAGGATCCGGCCCAGCGGCGGCCCCCACTGCTGGTCGACGAGCTTGCGCACCACCCCGTGCTCGATGATCGCCTGCACGTCGTCGTCCCGGAGCACCTGCACGGCACCCCGCACCGCCGTGGCCAGCTCCGACGTGACCCGCTCGGCGTGATCGTCGTCGTCGAGCCAGACCCCGATGCGGCGGCTGATCCCGGCGCTGCGCAGCTTGTCCCGCACCACGTTCTCGGCCAGGAAGTTCGTGCCGACGAAGTCGCCCAGGCTGCGGCCGATGGTGTCCTTGCGGGTCGGGATGATCGCCGTGTGCGGGATCGGCAGCCCCAGCGGCCGCCGGAACAGCGCCGTCACCGCGAACCAGTCCGCCAGCGCACCGACCATGCCCGCTTCCGCCGCGGCCCGGACGTAGCCCACCCAGGCCCCGGCCCCCGCGTTCTCCTGCCACCGCGCGAAGAAGTAGACCGCCGTCGCCACCAGCAGGAACGCGGTGGCCACCGCCTTCATCCGCCGCAGGCTCCGGCGCTTGTCCGAGTCGGGGACCGTCGTGGGTTGCACTCCACGATTGTGGCAGCGTTTTCGGGCAAGCCGGGGCGAACACGACGACGTGAGCCCCGACACGGCGCCCGGCCCCACCCCTCGGGGGCCTTAAAACGCTGGTCACGCGGGTTGTTCGGTGTATTAGGCTCCGCAAGCGTGCGCACTCCTGCTTTGACCTCGCGTCTCCAGCCGTTCACGTCCACGATCTTCGCGGAGATCACCGAGCTGGCCCGCCGCACCGGCGCGGTCAACCTCGGCCAGGGCTTCCCCGACACCGACGGCCCGGAGAGCATGCTGCGCGTCGCGCGGGACGCCATCGCCAACGGCGTGAACCAGTACCCGCCGGGCGCCGGTGAGCCCGAGCTGCGCGCGGCCATCAGCGAGCACCGCGCCCGCTACGGCACCACCTACGACCCGGCCGACCAGGTGCTGGTCACCGTCGGCGCCACCGAGGCCCTGACCGCGACGATGATGGCGCTGGTCGAGCCCGGCGAGGAGGTCGTGCTCGTCGAGCCGTACTACGACTCCTACCCCGTCGCCGTCGCGATGGCAGGTGGCGTGCGCAAGACCGTCGGCCTGCGCCAGGGCCCCGACCACCGCTTCGAGCTCGACCTCGACCAGCTGCGATCGGTCGTCGGACCGCAGACCCGCGCGCTGATCCTCAACTCACCGCACAACCCCACCGGCACCGTGTTCACCGATGCCGAGCTGGCCGCGATCGCCCAGGTCTGCCGGGACAACGACGTCATCGCCGTCACCGACGAGGTCTACGAGCACCTCCTGTTCGACGGCCGCGAGCACCACCCGCTGGCGAGCCTGCCCGGCATGGCCGAGCGCACCGTGTCGATCTCCAGCGTCGGCAAGAGCTTCAGCGCCACCGGCTGGAAGATCGGCTGGGTCTGCGGACCCGCCGAGCTGGTCGCGGCGGTCCGGGCCGCCAAGCAGTTCATGACCTTCGTCGGCGGTGCCCCGTTCCAGCCGGCGGTCGCCCACGCCCTGCGGCACGAGCTGCCCTGGGTCGACTCCCTGCGCACCGACCTGCAGCGCAAGCGCGACCGGCTGGCCGAAGGACTCGCTGAAGCCGGCTTCGACGTGCTCGACAGCGAAGGCACCTACTTCATCTGCACCGACGTCCGCCCGCTCGGCTACACCGACGGCGCCGAGTTCTGCCGCTCGCTGCCCGAACGCGTCGGCGTCGCCGCCATCCCCGTCCAGGTCTTCTGCGACAACCCCGACGACTTCAAGCACCTGGTCCGCTTCGCCTTCTGCAAGAAGGACGAAGTCCTCGACGAAGGAATCCGGCGGTTGCACAAGCTCCGGTAGGGGGTTCTGCGGCGACGGGTCTCAACCACCTCCGTAGCCGATGCAGATGAAGCCCGTTTCTCCGTGCTGCGCTTGGGCTTTCGCGAGGGCTGCTGCTGGTGGCAGACCCGCGTCGAGGGCCTCGTGCAGGGTCAGCATGACTTCCACGGTGCGCTCGTCCGGGACCGGGACGACGCTCGCGATCACCGTGGCGGTGCCGCGTTCGAGCAGCGTGGCGGTCAGCCCGCTGAGCTGATCGCCCCTGCTGATCGCGGACTTGCCGACGTCGCAGGCCGAGAGCACGACCGTGGTGGGGCTCCGGTGCAGGCCGTCGAGGTCGTGGGCGTAGAGCGGCCCGTCGACCAGATCCAGGCAGGACAGCAACGGCTGGTCAGCGCGAAAATGACCGTGCGCGGCCAGATGCGCCACCGCCGCTCCGTCCACTGCGGACAGGACCTGGTCGGTCCGCGCCTGATCACCGGCGAGCAGCCGTCCACCACCTCGCCGCTGCAAGGTCGTGACCTCGCGCTCGGCGTGGTCCAGCGCAGGCCCGGCGACCCACACCCGCTCCCCGGCGGGATCGGCCGCGCGAGCCCGGGCCGCGCCACCCAGCCAGCAGCGGATGGACGGGCTCACCGTGACCGCGTTCCCGCCGCACGCCGGCAGCACCGACCACGGCAGCAGGTGCAACCGCCCGGTCGGCACCACGACCAGACCGCGCCCCCGCTCCAGCTCGGCCAGCACCGGGGACAGCAGCTGCGACTGGAGTTCCGCCGCTGCCACGCTGATCCCGTGCTCGAACATCGGCGCCGCGCGCGACGCCACCCCGCACGCCTGGCGCGAGAGCAGGTGCCGGAGCCGGAGCGCCTGCGCTTCGGCGGCCGATTCCGGACCGAGCGCGTGCAACCCGAACTCACCGTCCACGATGGACACCGCGAACAGGTTGCCGCGCTCGGAGAACAGGCTCAGCAGCACGGCCTCCCCGAGCTCGGCGCTGATCTCGTCGGCCTCGGCCGGTGCCCGCAGCCGGTCGGTGCGTCCCTGGACGAGCATCGCCCGGCGGCGCACCCGCTCTTCCATGTCGGCGACGGTTCTCATGCCGCGCTGCGGGTCGGCGGACCGCTGCGCGTCGAGCACCGCGCCCCGCAGCCGCACCAGGGCGTCGTTGAGCGCCGGATCCGTCGGCGGGAGCAGCGAACGCCGGTGCAGCGCGCTGGCTCGGGAGCGCTCCGTCCAGCGCAGCACCAGCTGCGGGTCGCCGACGCGCAGCGCGGCCCGCACCGCGACCTCGCCGAGCTCGTCGGCGAGCCCCAGCGCGTGCACCCGCATCTCGAAGGCGGCCATGTCCACGGCCTGACCGTCGACCGCGCGCAGGCCCGCGCGACAGGACCGGAGCAGCCGCGCGGTGTTGCCGTCCTGCTCGGCCAGCAGCGCGTCCGCCAACCACCCGATCGCCCGCAACTGCGGTGGCACGGCGTCGCTTTCGCGCAGCCGGGCGCAGCGGCGGAGCAGCTTGCGCGCCACCGAGTGCAGTCCCGCGCGCTGCGCGGTCTTCCCGGCGGTCAGCCGCAGCTCCGCCGCTGTGGCCCGCCACCCGAACTCCTCGCAGGCGGAGGCCGCGCGGCGCGCAGCCGACAGGGCGCAGCGCGTGCTCTGGCCGGTCCGCAGCTTGGCCTGCCACACGATCGCCGCGGCCAGCGCCGCCCAGGCCGGCCGCTTCTGCGTCCGGAACAACCGCCGCGCCGCGCTCGCGGCCTCGACCGCGGCCGCCGGGTCGCCGTCGCGCAACGCGCACCCGGCCAGCGCCAGCCGGGTCTCGGCGAGCCTGCCCTGCTTCCCGGTGGCGGACAGCCGCCGGGCCGCCTGCTCCATGACCGCGCGGGCCTGCTGCGTCAGCCCCGCCGCCGCCAGCGCCTCACCCCGGTCGACCAGCGCTTCGGGGTTGGCCCGGACGTCGAGCCCGGCGGCCTCGGCCTCCTCGAACAGCCGCAGCGCCCGGGGCAGGTCCCCGGCCCGGAACGCCACGCAGCCCCGGTTGTGCCGACACCCCGCCGCCCGCGCGCCCCGGCCGTCGGCGGCGAAGATCCGCTCGGCGTCGGCCAGGTCCTGCTCGGCCTCCTCCAACCGGTTGGTGTAGAGGTTGGCCAGGCCACGACCGAGCAGCGCGTTCGCCCGCCAGCGCCGGTCCCCGTCGAGGTGGGCCAGCGCGCTGGTCAGCCGCAGCCGCGCATCCCGGTGATGACCGCGCTGGCAGTGCAGCAGCCCCCGCAGGCAGGTCGCCCGGGGCCGATCGTCGGCGGGCAGGTGCGGCTCGGCCGCGGCCAGGTTCGCCCAGCTCGCCCCGGTGTCGCCGCGCTCCAGCTCGATCCAGGCCAGCGTCAGCTGCAGCTGCGCGGACCGCTTGGCCCACCGCCCGCGCTGGGCGGTGGACAGCCCGAGCCGCACGTGCCCGCGCGCCTGCTCGACCATGCCGAGCTCGACCGAGGCCAGCGCCGCGATGTGCCGTGCGAGCACCCGCAGCTCTCCCTCCGGTGCCGCGCCCGCCAGCAGCCGCTCGGCCTCGCGCAGCGCGTCCCTCGGCACGGCCGTCGCCTCCTCGCGCCAGCGCAGCGCGTCCGCGATCGCCTCCGGCGGTGTCACCGCCGCCGCGGCGCTCAACAGACCAGCCAATCCGCGAAGGCGGGCTCGGCCCGCTCCGGCCGGTAGACCACGCTCAGCGGTCCGCGCGGCACGTCGGTCACCTGGAACGCGCCGTGCCGGTCCAGCTCGCCGCTGCGCTCACCCGCGGGGTGGCGCAGCACGACCTCGCCGGTCGGCGAAGCCTGCCCGGCCTTGTTGAGCACCAGCCCGGAGACCGTGACCAGCCCGCTCGCGGCGGGCACCAGGTCCATCTCCAGCACGCGCCCGGGCATCGCGAAGGTCAGCACCCGGTTCTGCGGTCCTCCGGTGCGCACCCCGACGCGCTCGTCCGCCGAGTCGCCGACGAGCTTGAGCTCGCCCCGGTCGCGACCGCTCGTGCGCATCGCGACCGCCGCGTACGAACCGGCCAGGACCCGTTCCGGGACCGGGTCCTCGGTCTGGAACAGCTCGCGCAGCTTGCGCAGTTCCGCTGGAATCCGCTGGTTCATCCCGCCACCTCCTCGGGCAGTTCGGCGCCGAGCAGCCGCTTGCGCAGCTCGGCCAGGCACCGGCTCTTCTTCGGACCGATCGTTCCTCTGGGGATCCCCAAGGCCTCGCTGACCTGGGCGTAGCTGGCCTCCGGCGTGACCGCCAGGACGCGCAGCAGCTGCTGGCACCGCTGTGGCAGGCCACCGAACGCCTGCGCCAGGCGGGAGGCCGAGACCATCCGCATCACCAGGTTCTCGGCGGGCTCGGAACGCTCGGAACCGTCCAGGTGATCGGTGTCCAGCCCGATCGGCGCCTCCCGCGACCGGGCCCGGCGCAACCGGATCGCCTCCCGCCTCGCGGTGGTCACCAGCCAGCCCGGCAGCTTCTCCGGCTCCCGCAACCGATCCAGGTTCTCCGCCAGCGACAGCCAGGTGGCCTGGCAGACGTCCTCGGCGTCGGCGGTGTTGCCGGCGAACGCGCGCGAAACACCCCAGATCACCGGCGTGTACAGGTCCACCAGTTCCCGCCACGCCTGTTCGTCCCCGGACGCCGCCCGACTCAGCAGCACCGCAGCCGGACCGGCTTCCCCGACCTCGTACACGACCAGCACCTCCGGAGCTCGGCGTTGTCTTCTTTCCCACCGAGTAAGAGGAGGAAGGGGGCCTCAAAGATTCAGTTCGAGCCGGATACCCCACGATCGAGTCAAGAATTGCCCGCCGGAATCACTCCACCGCAGCAGTTTCGGGCACCGCATCCGTCTCGGGCGCCACATCGGTCTCGGAAACCGCGGCCGGGTAGATGTGCGCGACGGCCGCGCGAGCCCGCTCGGGATCGCGGTCGGCCTGGAGCGCGGTGGCGATCACGGCGGCGACGCGGGGCGCGGCGAACGACGTCCCGCTCCAGCGCGCGTAGCCGAAGCTGCGGCCACCCCCGGCCCGCATCCGGACGAAGCAGCTGCGCACGTCCACGCCGGGAGCCGCCGCGTCGACCCAGTCGCCGCTGTTGGAGAAATCCGCGATCCGGCCGTCGGGCCCGGTCGCGGCCACGCCCACCACGTCGGGCAGCGCGGCGGGCCAGAACGGTCGGGTCCGGCCGTGGTTGCCCGCGGCGGCCACGACGACGGCCGGGGCCATCTCCCGCAGCTCGGCGGCCAGGATCTCCGGGCACTCGTCGTCGGCGGTGTGGCAGCCGGAGGTCAGCACCACCACGTCGACCGGAACGCCCCGCTGCTCCGCCGAACGCCGCAGCGCGCGCAGCCCGGTGGCGACGGTGAGGTCGTCGGTGAAGCCCAGCGAGGACAGCACGCGCTGCGACCGGATGACCGCGCCGGGCGCGTGCTGGAGCACGACACCGCTGACGAAGGTGCCGTGCCCCGCCTGCCGGTCCTGCCCCGAGTCGTCGTCCGCGTCGAGCACCTCCGGCGCCGCGACGAACCCCGGGCGGCCGGTGAACCAGGGGTGCGGATCGCAGCCGGTGTCCAGGACTCCCACGACCACGGGCGGTTCCCATTGGGCCGCAGGCGGTTCCGGAACCGGCGGGCTGAACTCCGCTTCGGCGCCGGTCCCGAACATCACCGGTGTGCCGAACATGACCGGGCTGCCCACGTGCACGTTGTTCACCGACACACCGGAGGTGTCGCGGGCGAGCTCCACGCAGTGATCGCGTTCCGCATCGCGCAGCCGGATGCGGGCCAGCAGCAGCTCCTCGTCGTGGTGCACCCGGTCGATCCACCGCCGGTAGCGGTCCAGAACGGGATCCAGCGACTCCGCCGGAGCCAGCAGTTCACCCCGCCTGACCAGGCATTCCGAGTCGCCGCCCGCATCGTGCAGCACCATCTCGTGCCCGTAGGACGTCCAGATGCGATGGAGTTCGGCCAGCCCCAGGCCGCCGCGCTGGTGATCGTGATCCACAGCGGACACTCTGCATGTTTCGGGCGAAGTCCACAGCGGACGAGACCCTTTCGGGGAACGGACCACTTCGTCGCGACAACGTTTGGCCCCTTCCGGAGTCCCCCGAATGCATGGAGAATGCTGGCCCAACTGTCGTGATCGTCGCTCCGGGTGGTCCGAAATCGCCCCCTGGAGTGGTTGAATGTCAACCGGAGGCGCCGACCCCGGCGCAGCCGTTGCCCCGCCGCGCTCGAACCGCGCGAACCTGACGGACATTGGCGGTGATCACCGTGAAGGGAATCTGCGCAGCGCGCGGTCCCCGTTCGCGGACCGCCGCGTTCCTGGTGCGGATCTCGTTGTTCAGCGGCGTGTGCCTCGGGGTGCTCGTCGGTGGTGCGACCGCGGCCTCGGCCGCCGAACACGCGCACGCCGACAAGCCCAGCGCCACGCAGTCCGCCTCCTCATCCGACTCGGCGACGGGGTCCGGCTCGGCGAAGGGGCCAGACACGGCGAAGGGGTCCGACTCGAAGGGCTCCAGCAGCTCGGGCTCTGACTCGACGGCATCGGATTCGAAGGGGTCGAGCAGCTCGGGCTCCGAGAAGCCGTCGAAGCCCGACGTGCAGGACTCCGGGTCGAAGCCGGACACGTCCGGCGTCGAACCCGCGAAGCCGGAGAAGGTCCAGCCCGAGACGGCCGAACCCGCCAAGCCCGAGAAGGTCCAGCCGAGCAAGCCCGACGTCCCGAGCCCGGCCGAACCCGCGGTCGGCAACTCCGAGGACGACGGCCAACGCCCCGAGCAGGCCGAGACGAACTCCTCGTCGAACGCCGACTCCGCGTCCGAGAAGGGCCAGGGCTCGTCGGCCCAGGTCTCCCACGCGCGCCACACCACGCCTGCGGCCGCCCACGGCCAGCAGCAGGAGACGACTCCCGAGCTGGTCAGCGAGCCGATCACGCACGAATCGGCGGCCGCGACCGGCACGAGCACCGCCCGCGACGACGCGCAACCCCGGGCGCCCGACGAGGCCCCGGCGCCGGACGTGGAGCGGCAGAGCGATTCGAGCCCGGCGGCGCCCGCGCCCTGCTCACCACCTGCCAGTTCGCTGACCTCCGCGAACACCGGCTGCATCGGTGGCCTGCGCAGCGCACACGCCATCCTGCCCGGATCACCCGATCTTTCCGACACCGCCGCAGCACTGGTGGCGCAACGCGACATCGGCCCGGACATCAACACACGATCGGCCGAAACCACGGCGTCGCCCGACTAACAGCGGCCGATCCGGCCTGCATGAAACCGCATCTGCGGTGACTCTGGTGTCAACACCACCCGATGGACTCCGATCCGGACGCCTGCGCCCGGCCGGATCGGACCGGGGCGCCATCAGCCTGCCCGGCAGCGTCGCTGAAGAACATCGCTGATTAAGCGTCTCTGACCTGCTGGAAGAACAGGACTGGGCCCTGGCCCCGGTGCCGCTATTGCCCCAGCGGCACCGGGGCGGCGCCCCACAGGTCGAACCGCCCGTCGGCACGTCGAGGGGCCGTGCCGACGGGCGGCCGGCAACTTCTCATCGGTGGGATCCGCACGAAATCCGCACGGGACTTCGCCCGGTTTCCCACCCGGCGCAGTCCTGAAGCTCGCTACGAGGGGTGTGAGCTTCAGGCGATGGGAACGGTGAGCGGGTTCGGTGCCGGCCCCGGCCGCACCGAACCCGCTGCCGCCGCGAGCCGCTGGATCGCCTCGACCAGCCGCTCGCCGGGCAGCGTGTAGGGAACCCGGATCCAGCGCTCCAGCGATCCGTTCACCGAGAACCGCGCCCCCGGAGCGAGTCTCACCGAGTGAGCCTCGGCTGCCACGGCCAGCCTGCTGGCGATGGGTTCGCCGACGTCGCACCACAGCGACAGACCGCCGTCGGGAATTCGGTACCGCCACTCCGGCAGGTACTCCCGCAACGCCGCGACCAGCACGTCCAGCCGCTCCTGGGCTTCGGCCCGCCGCCGGGCGAGCACGGGTTCGGCGTCGTCGAGGAGCTCGGCGAGCACCAGCTGCTCCAGCACCGGGGTGCCCAGGTCGGTCGCGGCACGACCGAGCACCAGCCGCTGGACGAACTCCTCCCCGGCCCGCACCCAGCCGAGCCGCAATCCTCCCCAGAACGACTTGCCCGCCGAACCGATGGTGATGACCCGGTCGGTGAAGCTCGCCATCGGTGGCGGCGCCTGCCGCCCGGTGAGATCGATGTCCAGCAGCGTCTCGTCGATCACCGCGTTGGTGCAGGTCCGGGCGAGCGCCCGCGCCAGCCGCTCGCGGCCTCCGGCGTCCAGCCGCACGCCGGTCGGGTTGTGGAAGTCGGGGATCAGGTAGGCCAGCCGCGGCGAGGTCTGGCGCAGGGTCGCGGCGAGCAGCTCCAGGTCCCAGCCGTCGCCGGTCATCGGCACGGCCACCGGTGCGGCCCCGAGCCCGCGCAGCGCCTCGATCGCGTTCGGGTAGGTCGGGTGCTCGACGAGGACGCGCTCACCGGGGGAGACCAGCGCGCGCAGGACCAGCGCGAACGCGTGCTGAGCGCCGTTGGTGATCATGATCTGCTCGGGGTTGGTGGGCAGTCCGCGCGCGGTGTAGCGCTCGGCGACGCGGGCGCGCAGCGCGGGCAGCCCGTGCGGCTGGTAGCCGTGATCGCCGATCTGCTCCGCGAGCCGCACCTGCGCGCGCTCCAAGGCCCCGCGCAGCTCCGGCGGAGCGCCGGGCGTGGCCTGGGCCAGGTTGATCACGCCCGGGTCGTTGGAGGGGAACCAGCCGCCGTGCATCTCGCTGCCGCGCCGTGAGTCCGGCAGCTTCACCCACGATCCCGCGCCGCGCCGGCTCGCCGCGAAACCGTCCTCGCGCAGTCGTTCCAGCGCTCGGGCGACGAGGGTGCGGCTCACGTCGAGGGACGCGGCGAGCTCCCGCTCGGCGGGCAGCCGGGTGCCGGGAGGGAGCCGACCGTCGAGCACCAGCTGACGGACGCCGTCGGCGAGCAGCTGCGAGGACGGGCGAGCGCCCTGGTGCCAGAACCCGAGGAGGTCGAGGAGCTTCTGGCCGTGGATGTGCGCACCGGGAGTCGGCAACATGAGTCCAGAATAGCCAGATTGGATATCGAGTTGAAGTCCAATTCACGGCTATGACTGGGTCATGGCCTCAGCAACGGTTCCCGTGGATCTCTCACCGCTGTCGATGCGATTCCGCCCCCTCGCCCGGTTCGCGCAGCTCATCGGCGGGCTGCTGCTCTACGGGGCGAGCCTGGCGCTGATGGTGCGCGGCGACCTGGGCCTGTCGCCGTGGAGCGTGCTCGACCAGGGCATCGCCGAGCGGCTGGGCGCGAGCATGGGCACGGCCAGCGCCGTGGTGGGCGTGGCGGTCCTGCTGTGCTGGCTGCCGCTGCGGGAGCGGCCGGGCGTGGGCACGGTCGCCAACGTGCTGCTGATCGCCGTCGCCGTGGACGCCACGCTCGCCGCGCTCCCTCCGGTGCAGGCGCTCGCGATGCGGGTCCCGCTGCTGGTCACGGGAGTCGTGCTCAACGCGCTGGCGACCGCCACCTACGTCGGCGCCCGCCTCGGCCCGGGACCACGCGACGGTCTGATGACGGGACTGCACGCGCGGACCGGGTGGTCGATGCGGGCGGTGCGAACGTCCATCGAGGTCTGCGTGCTCGCCGCGGGCTGGCTGCTCGGCGGCACGGCCGGCCTGGGAACCGTGCTGTACGCGGCGGCGATCGGCCCTCTCACGCAGGCATGTCTGCAATTCACCGCCGTGCGGGTGAAAAAAGATCTCTTCCCCTAGAGACATCTTGGATACCACGCAGTAGCATTGACGCCGTCCACCTGACCCCCAGGGGTGGACCTTGACGCCCCCGCACTCCCGGTAACCCCCAGGCCGGTTGAGCGCGGGGGCGTCGCCATTCCCAGCCCACGTTGAATGTGGACGAGATCCACTCCACCTTCACCTGCGTCCGCAGCGACCTGAGCGGCCAAGGTGGACAGCACCGTCCCGATCACTTCGGACCGAAGCTCAGCCACCTCCACGCTGACCACGACGTCGTCATCCGCAGCGATCCCCGCGAGGCAACCCGAAGCTACCCGCACCCACTGACAAAACCTGCAAGAACTGCGGTTCGCGTCGAGAACCGCGGATCTCGACCTCGGGGGCGTGTCGGCGAGGTGGACTAACGTCACGATCGTGGACTTCCTCGGTGAGTTGGGCAGGCAGTTGGAGGCGTTCCGGGAACTGCTGGGTGGTGATCTGTCGGTTCCGATCGAGCACTGCCCCGGTTGGACCCTGCGGGAGCTGGCCGACCACCTGGGCAACGAGAACCTCTGGGTTGCCACGGCCGTCCGGGAGGGACACGGCGATCACCAGCGCGCTCCCGCGCCGGAGGACGGGTTGATCGCGTGGTTCGAGAACACCTGCGAAACCATGCTGGCGGAGCTGTCCGCGGATCCCGAGAGCGCAGCGTGGACGATCGCGCCGCCGAGCACCGTCGGGTTCTGGCGACGCCGCCGCTGCCACGAGACCGTCATCCACCGCTGGGACGCAGAGAACGCGCTCGGCCGGATCACCCCGATCTCACCGGACCTCGCCGCCGACGGCGTCGCCGAGGTCTTCGACACGATGGCCCCGCGCCAGGTCTCCCTCGGTCGCGCCCCGGCGCCCCGCCACGCGATCCGCCTCCGCGCCACCGACACCCCCGCGACCTGGACCTACGGCCCCGGCGAACCGGTCGCCGAACTCGCGGCGACGGCGGAGTCGCTCACCCTGCTGCTCTGGAACCGCCTCACCCCGGACGACCCCGCCATCACCTGCACCGGAGATCGCGAAGCCGCCCGCACAATCCTTGACGGCCCTCTCGTCCCCTGAACGACCGAGCCAACCGCGGTTCTCGACGCTGCTGGCGTTCACCGGGCGGAGGCCCTGAACCGTCGGGACGAAACGGACGCGATCGTCGGTGCTTCGTGGCAGGATTCCGCTGGTGAGCAAGCCGCAGCAGGGGCTCCGAGCGGGAGCCCCTGCCGGGCACGTCGAACGGGAGCCGCTATGCACGTCGCCGACAGCCATGACCTGATCCGCGTGCACGGGGCGCGCGTCAACAACCTCGCGGACGTCAGCGTCGAGATCCCCAAGCGCCGGTTGACGGTGTTCACCGGTGTGTCCGGGTCGGGCAAGAGCTCGCTGGTCTTCGGCACGATCGCCGCCGAATCGCAGCGAATGATCAACGAGACGTACAGCGCTTTCCTGCAGGGCTTCATGCCGACGCTGGCGCGCCCCGACGTCGACGTGCTCGACGGCCTGACCACGGCGATCATCGTCGACCAGGAGCGGATGGGCGCCGACCCGCGCTCGACGGTCGGCACCGCCACCGACGCCAACGCGATGCTGCGCATCCTGTTCAGCCGCGTCGGCGAGCCGCACATCGGTTCGCCGCAGGCGTTCTCGTTCAACGTCGCCTCGGTCAGCGGCGCGGGCGCGGTCACCCTGGAGCGCGGCGGGATGAAGGTGAAGGAGCGCCGCGAGTTCAGCGTCACCGGCGGCATGTGCCCGAGGTGCGAGGGACGCGGCAGCGTGTCCGACTTCGACCTCACCCAGCTCTACGACGACTCGAAGTCGCTGCGCGAGGGCGCGCTGACGATCCCCGGCTACACGATGGAGGGCTGGTACGGGCGGATCTACATGGGTTCGGGGTTCCTCGACCCGGACAAGCCGATCCGCGAGTACACCAAGAAGGAGCTGTTCAACCTCCTGCACAAGGAGGCCACCCGGATCAAGGTCGAGGGCGTCAACGTCACCTACGAGGGGCTGATCCCGCGCATCCAGAAGTCGATGCTGTCCAAGGACCGCGAGGGGATGCAGCCGCACATCCGCGCGTTCGTGGACCGGGCGATCACCTTCGACACCTGCCCGGAGTGCGAGGGCACGCGGCTGAACGAGGGCGCGCGGTCGTCGAAGATCGCCGGGATCAGCATCGCCGACGCGTGCCGGATGCAGATCAGCGACCTCGCCGAGTGGGTCGGCGGCCTGGACGAGCCGTCGGTGGCGCCGCTGCTCGGCAAGCTCCGGCACACCCTCGACTCGTTCGTCGAGATCGGCCTCGGCTACCTGTCGCTGGACCGCCCCGCCGGAACGCTGTCGGGCGGTGAGGCGCAGCGCACCAAGATGATCCGGCACCTGGGCTCGTCGCTGACCGACGTGACCTACGTGTTCGACGAGCCCACGATCGGGCTGCACCCGCACGACATCCAGCGGATGAACGACCTGCTGCTGCGGCTGCGCGACAAGGGCAACACGGTGCTGGTCGTCGAGCACAAGCCGGAGACGATCGCCATCGCCGACCACGTCGTCGACCTGGGTCCGGGCGCGGGCACCGACGGCGGTGCGGTGTGCTTCGAGGGCGACGTGGCGGGCCTGCGCGCGAGCGACACCGTCACCGGGAAGCACTTCGACGACCGCGCCTCGCTGAAATCGCAGTTCAGGAAGACCGTGGGAGCGCTGGAGATCCGCGGGGCCAACGCCAACAACCTGCGCGACGTCGACGTCGACGTGCCGCTGGGCGTGCTGTGCGTGGTCACCGGGGTGGCGGGTTCGGGCAAGAGCTCGCTGATCCACGGGTCGCTGCCCGCAGAGGAGGGCGTGGTGGCCATCGACCAGAGCGGCATCCGAGGGTCGCGGCGCAGCAACCCCGCGACCTACACCGGTCTGCTCGACCCGATCCGCAAGGCCTTCGCCAAGGCCAACGGCGTGAAACCGGCCCTGTTCAGCGCGAACTCGGAGGGCGCCTGCCCGACCTGCAACGGCGCCGGGGTCGTCTACACCGATCTGGGGATCATGGACACCGTCGCCACGACCTGCGAGGAGTGCGAAGGCAAGCGGTTCAACGCCGACGTGCTGGAGTACACCTTCGGCGGCCGGGACATCAGCGAGGTGCTGGACCTGTCGGTCGCCCAGGCCGAGGAGTTCTTCGGTTCCGGTGAGGCCCGCACGCCGGCCGCGCACAAAATCCTGGAGCGCATGGACCAGGTCGGGCTCGGCTACCTGCGGCTCGGCCAGCCGCTGACGACGCTGTCCGGTGGTGAGCGGCAGCGCCTCAAGCTGGCCACGCGCATGGGGGACAAGGGCGGCGTCTACGTCCTCGACGAGCCCACCACGGGCCTGCACCTGGCCGACGTGCAGCAGCTGCTGGGCCTGCTGGACCGGCTCGTGGACTCGGGCAAGTCGGTGATCGTCATCGAGCACCACCAGGCGGTCATGGCGCACGCGGACTGGATCATCGACCTCGGTCCCGGTGCCGGTCACGACGGCGGTCAGGTGGTCTTCGAGGGAACCCCGGCCGACCTCGTCGCGTCCGGCAGGACCCTCACCGCGAAGCACCTAAGCGACTACGTCGCCTAGCGGTCGGGGCAGGGCTTCTGGCTCGGGTTGCCGCAGGGAGTGGTCTCGGCGCCGATCAGGAGCGCGCGGGCCGGATCGCCGGTGAGGTACTCCTGGAACCGGGTGAGCAGCGGGTCGTCCTCGGACTTGCGGGTGTAGAGGTACTCCACCGCCCAGAACGGGTATCCGTCCTTGCCCGGGTCCTTGCCGTCCAGGGGCACGATCGCCAGCGCCCGGGCCTCGGCGACGGTCCTGGCGGCGTGCACGTCGGCGAACCCGATCGCGCCGGGCGTCGTCTCGACGCGGTTGAGCACGGCGGCGGTGTTGGGCGACCAGCAGCGCACGGGCGGGCCGTCCGGTGCGAGGACGTGGCTGTCGCAGGGCAGCGTCGGCGCGGTGATGTCGCCCTTGATGACCTCGTTCTCGAACACCTTCCGGGTGCCGGACAGATCGGTGCGGTCGACGATCTTGATCGGACCCGGCGCGCCGCCGACCTGGCTCCAGTCCGTCACCTCCCCGGAGAAGATGGCGCGGAGATCGTCGGAGGTCAGGCCCGGGACGTCGGTCTCGCTGTTGACGACGACGGCGAAGGTGACGACGGCGATCGGCCGCTGCTGGAAGTCGCCGTGATCGGCCGGGCCGTCGGAGAACACCCCGACCACGGGCGATCCCGCGTCGCGGCCGAGCAGTCCCAGCCCGTCGATGCTGCCGGTGTCGGAGGTGCTGATGGTCGCGCCGTCGCAGTCCTTCTCGTACTGCTCGGCCACCCGGTCGACGACCGGCATGAAGGCGCTGGACCCGGCGATCTGGATGGAGCCGCTCGCGCAGTGGTCGGGTTCGGCGGAGACGGCGGCGTGGATCGAGGTCGCGATCAGCGCACCGGCGAGCAGCAGGCTCAGCCCGGTCGCCACCGCGGCCCCGGTGAAGCGGGGTTTGGTCTTCTCGTCGCGGATCCAGCCGTTCTCGATCCGGCCGTCTGCCAGCACCGTCTTGGTCGTCTCGCCGCCGGAGCGGTCGTCGGGCTCCTGCAGGACCACGACGAGCTTGAACTTCTCCCGCCGCTTGAGCGCCAGCTGCCCCACCCGCACGCCGTGCCACTGCGGACCGAGCTCGGTCGCACCGGCTTCGATCGTGGTCGACATGCGGCTGCGCAGCCACGTCCGCACGGCGCCCAGGTCGCCGGAGTCGCCGGGAGCGGGTCGGCGGGGCGCGGTGTCCTCGGTGAAGAACGCGAGGTTGGCCCGAGCCGCCGCGCGCAGTTCGGGGGTGCTCGCCTCGGAGATCCGCGCGTCCCACACGACGCGCTTGCCGAAGGTGAACGAGAGGGGGAGGTCGTAGTCGCGCTTCTCGATGTCGTAGCTGCCGACGTTGCGGATGCGGATGATGACCACGCTCATCCGGTTGGCCATGTCGGTGAGGTGCCGCAGCCGCGGATCCGCCTCGGAGGACAGCTCGTCGTGCCTGGACAGCGGGTCGAGGCCGATCTTCGAGTTGTACAGGACGCGGTAGTCGATGCGCTTGCGCCGGATCACCAACCGGTCCGCTAGCGGCGCGGCGAGCATGAGCGCCGCGGCCAACGCGATCCACCCCGGGGTACCGAGTTCGGCGACGATGCCGACCAGACCCGCCCACAGGTTGGCCATTGCCCCCTCCCATCAGCGCTGGTCAGCACAGCGTAGGGCCGATTCGCGGCGGTTCAGGGACCGAGATGATCGCTGTTCACGCCGAGTTCATCTCCCGGCCCGCCGGGAAACCCGGTGGCACGGGCCCGCTTTCCGGCGCCGAGCGACCGGTGGTCCGGTTCGAGCGGACGTCGCCAGGGGACGGTTCTTCCTCGAATCATCCGGACAAAACGAATGTTGATCATGGGTGATTCGAGGAAAACCGTCCCCCTCCTGCAACGGACGTCCCGGGACAGGGCACCACGCCGCGCCTTGACTTCGAGTCAACTGGAACTTCTAGCGTGGGGTCAGGCTCTTCGACTGGAGGTAGTCATGAAGCGGATTCGACCTGATCTCTGGGAAACCGAACCCGAGTACCCGGCCCCCGGCCTGAGCACCCACGCCTACCTGTGGACCTCACCGGGCGGGAACGTGCTGTTCTACAACACCTCGTTGGAGTCCGAGATCGAGGCGATGGCCGAGCTCGGCGGCGTGCGGCACCAGTACCTCAGCCACCGGGACGAGATCGCCCCGTCGCTGCGCACCATCAAGCAGCGCTTCGGCTCGGAACTGCACATCACAGCCGCCGAAGCTCCCGTCGCGCGCGAAACCTGCGACGTGGACGGGACTTTCGACGAGAGGAGAACGGAAGAGGCCGGTTTCGAGGTGATCCCGACCCCGGGTCACACCCCGGGCAGCGCCTGCTTCCTGGTTCCGGGCGCGGACGGGACGCGCTACCTGCTCACCGGCGACACGATCGTCCGCGGTGCCGACGGCGCGTGGTTCGCCGGATACCTGCCCGGCCACAGCGACCACGACTCCCTCGTGCGCAGCCTCGAAACCCTGGCTCTGCTCACGCCGGACGTGGTGATCTCCAGCGCCTTCACCGGCGACTCCGGCGTCACCAGCCTCGACCGCCCCTGGGCCGACTGCGTCGCCGAAGCCCTCGCGAGCCTCACCCCGGTGAGCTGACAACCGGAGGCGCCGATCGTGAGTACGCTGAAAAAGGGGATCTTCAGCGGAAAGGCGATCGCATGATCGAGCACCTCACGATCCCGCGCGGGCCCTACGAGCTCGCGGCCGACCTGCACCGCCCGGACGACGCCGCCCCACCACGTGCCGTGGTGCTCTCCACGCCCGGCAGCAGCGTCAAGGAGCAGATCGGCGCGAACTACGCGTCCCGGCTCGCCGCCCGAGGCATCACGGCCCTCACGTTCGACCCGAGCCACCAGGGCCAAAGCGGCGGCGAGCCGCGCGATCTCGAGGACCCGTACCGCAGGGGCGAGGACATCTCGTACGCCATCGACGCGCTGAGCACGCGCGACGGCGTCGATCCGGAGCGGATCGGGGTCCTCGGGATCTGCGCTGGCGGCGGGTACGCGGTGCACACCGCCCGCACCGATCACCGCATCAAGGCCGTCGGCACGGTCGTTCCCGGCAACATCGGCACCGCGTTCCGGGGGTTCCAGCCGGACGGCCCGGCCGCCGCGCTCGGCGAGCTGGCCGCCGCGCGCACCGAGGAGAACCGGACCGGTGCGCTGACCCGCTCGAACTGGCTGCCCGACACCCTCGACGAGGCGGGCGAGCTCGCGGACGTCGACACGATCCAGGCGATCACCTACTACCGCACCGAGCGCGGCGGGCACGAGAGCTCGACGAACCGCCGCCTGTCGCGCGGCGACTCGCTGCTGCTCGGCTACGACGCGTTCCACCTGGTCGAGGAGCTGCTGACGCAGCCGCTGCAGGTCGTGGTCGCAGGTCGGCGCGGCAGCACCGGCTCCTACGAGGACGGCGTGCGGCTGTGGGAGCTCGCCCCGAACCCGGTCGACCTGATGGTGATCGACGGCGCGGGCCACTACGAGCTCTACGACGAGCCCCGGTACGTCGACCCAGCGGTGGAGCGGCTCACCGAGTTCTTCTCGACACACCTGTGACAAGCCGGGCTGCGCCCAACGGTCGTCCGGCTGCGCCGAACGGTCGATGCGCCTGGTGCGCCCACCTGGCTCTCCCCGCCCACCGCCGTCCGGAGGCGCAGACCTGGAGCGACCGCGTTCACCGTGGTACATCCCGCGTCCGGGCCCGCTTGTAGGCTCATCGGTATGCCGGACACGCAGTACGAAGACCTGCTCCGCTACGTGCTGGACACGGGAGCCCGCAAGGACGACCGCACCGGGACCGGGACGCGGTCGATCTTCGGTCACCAGCTGCGCTACCGGCTCTCCGACGGGTTCCCGCTGATCACCACGAAGAAGGTCCACTTCCGGTCGCTCGCGTACGAGCTGCTGTGGTTCCTGCGCGGCGACTCCAACGCCACGTGGCTGCAGGACAAGGGCGTCACGATCTGGGACGAGTGGGCCGGCCCGGACGGCGACCTCGGACCGATCTACGGCGTCCAGTGGCGGTCGTGGCCGACGCCGGACGGCGGCCACATCGACCAGCTCAGCGAGGTCCTGCGCGCGCTGCGGGAGAACCCCGACTCGCGGCGGATCATCGTCTCGGCGTGGAACGTCGCCGACATCCCGCGGATGGCGCTGCCGCCGTGCCACGCGTTCTTCCAGTTCTACGTCGCCGACGGCGAGCTGTCCTGCCAGCTGTACCAGCGCAGCGCCGACCTGTTCCTGGGCGTGCCGTTCAACATCGCCAGCTACGCGCTGCTCACGCACATGATCGCCGACCAGGTCGGCCTGGACGTGGGCGACTTCATCTGGACCGGCGGCGACTGCCACATCTACGACAACCACGAGGAGCAGGTCCGCAGGCAGCTCTCCCGCGAAGCCCGGCCGTTCCCGACGCTGAGCCTGAAACCGGCGGGCAGCCTGTTCGATTACACCTACGAGCACTTCGAGATCGAAGGCTACGACCCGCACCCCGGCATCAAGGCTCCGGTGGCGGTGTGATCGGCCTGATCTGGGCCCAGTCGTCCACGGGCGTCATCGGCCGCGACGGCACCATGCCGTGGCACCTGCCGGAGGACCTCAAGCACTTCCG
Organism: Saccharopolyspora ipomoeae; assembly: GCF_029952525.1. Taxonomy (GTDB): domain Bacteria; phylum Actinomycetota; class Actinomycetes; order Mycobacteriales; family Pseudonocardiaceae; genus Saccharopolyspora; species Saccharopolyspora ipomoeae. The sequence continues at coordinate 73,702 of NZ_JASAOF010000015.1, read as the reverse complement.
CGCGGTCACCCGGGGCGCCACGGTGCTCATGGGCCGCCGCACCTGGGAATCCCTCCCGCCCCGCTTCCGCCCCCTGCCCGGCAGGCGCAACCTCGTCCTCTCCCGCACCCCGCAGGACGGCGCGGAAACCTTCCCGGACCTCGACACGGCCCTCGCCGCGGTGTCCGGCGACGTCTGGGTGATCGGCGGCGCAGCCGTCTACCGAGCGGCCCTGCCCCTGGCAGACAAGATCGTCGTCACCGAGATCCAAGAACCCTTCGAAGGCGACACCCACGCCCCCGAACTCGACCGCCCCGCAGACACGGTCGGCGAATGGCACGAGTCCACCACCGGCCTCCACTACCGCTTCCTCACCTGGGAGTGATCCGCGAACGGGCGTCCGCGTCGACGAGCCCGTTGGGCCGGACGGGTTGATGATGTGCGGCGGTGGGGACCGCCGAACCGCAGTCCGGCCGTGAACGGTCCCTGCCGGTGATGCCGGTAGGAGCGCGTGGATGTCTTCAGAACCGCCCGTGGACGCCGATGTCGGCCTCGGTGCGCCACCGCAGCGGGAGTGGCGCGATCACCCGGCCGCAGTGCTGATCGCCATCGCCGCTGGTGGCGCGCTGGGCGCACTGGCTCGGCACGGGCTGACAACGGCGTTCCCGACCGCGTCCGGGGCCGTGCCGTGGGCAACGCTGTGCATCAATGCCGGCGGCTGCGCGCTGATCGGCGTGCTGATGGTCTTGATCAGCGATGTCTGGCCTGGTCAGCGACTGCTTCGCCCGTTCATCGGCGTGGGCTTCCTCAGCGGGTACACGACCTTCTCCACCTACGTCGTGGAGATCCAGCGGGCCATCGCGGTCGGGGCCCCGCACGTGGCCCTGATCTACATGGCGCTCACCGTCGTGGTCGCGATGGTGGCCGTCCTCACGGGAACGATCCTGATGCGGGCGCTGCTCCAAGCAGCACGCAGGAAGGCGGGACGCTCATGAAGCGGCACGGACCGGCGCTGCGGCTGACGATCTTCGTCGGCGAGTTCGACAAGTGGCGCCACAAACCGCTCTACACCGAGATCGTGCACCGAGCGCACGCCGCAGGCCTGGCCGGTGCCACCGTGCTGCGCGGCCAGGAGGGGTACGGCGCGTCCAACCACATCCACACCACCCGGATCCTCTCGCTGTCGGAAGACCTGCCCATGGTGATCATCATCGTCGACGCCGCCGAGCGGATCCGGGAGTTCCTGCCGCAGCTCGACGAGCTAATCGAAGAGGGCATGGCGATCGTCGACGAGGTCGAGGTGATCCGCTACGTCGGCCGCGAGCACGAGAACGATCTCCGATGACGCTGCTGTGGGTCGCTCTCGGCGCCGCCGTCGGAGCACCGCTGCGCTACCTCGTCGATCGCGCCGTGCAGTCCCGGCACGACTCGGTGTTCCCGTGGGGAACCCTGACCGTCAACGTCAGCGGATCCCTGCTGCTCGCGTTCCTCGTCGCGCTCCCGACCGACCCGACTGTCTTCGCCATCACCGGAACAGGTTTCTGCGGCGCCCTGACCACCTATTCCACGTTCAGCTACGAAACCCTCCGCCTGGCCCAGGACGGCTCACACCTGATCGCCGGACTGAACATCCTGATCAGCACAACCGCCTGCCTAGCAGCAGCCTGCGGAGGCAACGTCCTCGCACTCGCGATCCTTTGAACCGTCCCCACCATCGCGGACGACGCACGCACATGGCCACTGGGGCAATGAACACCTCGAAGGCCAGACGAAGAAGCCCCCGCCGGGATCGACGGGGGCTTCTTGCAACTCTGAGCGCGGGGCCCATGCCGTCGGCGCGTTCGATCACGAACCTCCGGGTTCGCCAGTGGAAAAGGGCGTGCGGAGCGGGCGCAGCGTCTTCTCGTCCTGATCGGTGCGCCGAGGCAGTGGAGCCGAGGTGGGGCCGGTCGTGCCGGGCTCGAGGAACGCCACGGGCGCCACCGGCCTCCGCGCGCGAGAGGTGTCTCCGCGGCCAGGTGGACGCGGGTCGTGGCCGTTCCGCGGCACATTGCCAGGGCGGAGGGAGGTGGAGAGGTTCACGGGAAAGTCCATTCGCGGGGTCTGAAGCCGGTATTCGTTGGTCAGTCGGCGTCGGTGAGGAACACGCGTCCTCCGCCGTAGGCTGCGAGCTGGTGGTGAGCGCGGGCGACCGCATCGTGTTCGGTGCCGGCGATGCGGGCGGTGTGCTGGCCTTCGGCATCGGTGATCTGCCAGGCATCGTCGGACAACGTCCGCGCGACGTGACGGCAGTGCCGCATCAAGCCATCACCGCCGCGTTGTGCTGCCGGGGTGCAGGTGTCGTGGTCTTCGCGGCCGCGCAATCGGGACGGCGGCCGCGGGGCGGGAGCGCGTGAACTCCGGCCGCCTGCAGCACGCGCAGCACCCGAGGCGCTGCGTTGACGATGCGCAGCGGAATGCACCGGTGAGCCGCGTAGGAGTGTGCGGCGACCAGAAGGTCGACCCCGGCGGTATCGATGGTGCTGGCCTGGGCCAGGTCCACGAGCGTGTCCGGTGGTCCGGTCAGCACGTGCGGCCAGAGCCGCTCGGCCAGCAGGACGACTTCCTCGCCGGCGAGGTCACCCTCCACTGCGAACAGGGTGGGCAGGGTTGTGATCAGGCTGTAGTTGGCCCGCATCGGGCTCCAATACACGTCGAAGGAAACTGTGGCCTGGCGCAACGCAGAGAAGTCGCCGCTGCAGGCCGCAGGCAGAAACAAGACTCGGTTCCGGGAACCGCCGGCGCACACGCGCTCGGCTCAACCGGAAGAAGGAGAAGAATTGGTGCAGCAGGCTACGGACCAGCCGCGTCGTTGCGCTCACCAGCGGTGGGCAGCGTCGTCACGGCGGCGAGCGTGCTGCGCGACTAGATCGCCTCGGCCTGCCTCAACCGCACCGCAGGTGGCGGGTGCGGGAGCTGTGCCGGGTGAAACCGCGGTTCCCCGGCCCGCACGCGAGGCGCGGGCCGGGAAGAAGACTCAGCGGAGCCTCAGACAACACGCACGAGGTCGGCCTGCGGGCCCTTGGGGCCCTGGCTGACCTCGTAGGTCACCTGCTGGTCCTCGTCCAGGCTGCGAAAGCCACCGGCGTCGATGGCCGAGTAGTGCACGAACACGTCCGGGCCGCCCTCGTCCGGGGCGATGAAGCCGAAGCCCTTTTCCGAGTTGAACCACTTCACGGTTCCGTTGGTCATGTCGGTCTCCTTCGGGAGCTGGGGTTATCACGGGCACCCACACCGCGCGGAGGCCCGGGCCGGGGGATCTCAGACGGCGGCTCACTCCAGCTGCAAACCAAAGAAAGAAGCTCGCCCGCATCAACATCCTGCGAGCATGCGCAAAAACACGAACCCAGAAATACAACGACCACCGTTCACCCTACACGGCCCGCGTGCGGTCAACACCCGGCGTGTCGATGCCGATCGCGCGAATCCGGCGTCAAACGCGTCGAGGCCATGCACGCTCGGAAGGCGACGAGCCCGGTGGCCTGCACAAAGGATCGCGATGAACATCCGAAGCCACTTTCGAAACGCCGTGAACGCGAACGAATGAGACCACGCAGTTGGTCCGCAGACCGGAACAACATCCCGGCGATCTCATTGAGTCGTGCCGGCTCGCTTGGGGCTATCCGCAAGTTTGAGCCAGACCACTCCTGCGATGATGACGGCCAGCCAGAACGCCTTCGCAGCCGTGAGGGGCTCATCGAAGAACAGTGGTCCGAGGAGCGCGGCTCCGACTGCGCCGATGCCGGCCCAGACGGCGTAGCCGATGCCGACGTCGATGGTGCGCAGCGACATGCTCAGCGCGAACAGGGTCAGCAGGAAGAAGACCACAGCGACGAGTGACCACGACAGCACCGTGAAGCCTCGGCTACCTCCAACGCACAGGGCGTAGCCGATCTCGAAGCAGCCGGCGAGGAGGAGGGTTAGCCAGGCGCGGGCCCGGGAACTGGACGCAGTCGTTCCTACCGGTGAGGTCATTGCGGGTGCCTCTCGTGATTGCAGGGTTGGTTCGTGCGAAGCCGTCGTGCCTGGTTATGCGATGCCGCTGAGTTGGAGCCCGACCACACCGGCGATCACGGCAACGATTCCGAGGAGCTTGCGCCAGTCCAGGCGCTGGCCGAACAAGAGCGCGCCGAGCAGGACGATCCCGACGCCGGCGACCGAGGTCCAGATCGCGTAGCCGACGCCGACGTCGAAGGTGAGCAGTGACAGGCTGAGGAAGTAGGTGGCGATGCCGCCGCTGACCAGCGTTGCGATGGTCCACGAGGCGTTGGTGAAGCCTTGAGCTTTACCTGCGGAGATGGCAACGGTGATCTCGAAGATGACGGCGATGCCGAGGTAGAGCCAGTGCATGGGAGAAGGTCCTTTCGTGCGTCAGAGGCGGGGAGCACTGCCGCCGGCCTGGCGATGCAGGTAAGCGACGAACGGCTCCAGAGCTCCGTCGACGGCGAGGTGTTGGGCGGTTGCGGAAAGGGCGAGGTCCTGGGTGCGGTCGGCGGCGTAACCGGCCCGGTAGTCGAATCCCCATTCAGCGGCACTGTCGCGGTCAACGGCGTAGTAGACGCGGCTGATGCCGTGACCAGCGGAGAAGCGGTAACACAGGGCGCAGGGTTCACCGGTGGCCAGCAGCGTCGCTCCGGTTAGCGCCGAGGCTCCCCGCTCCTCGGCCGCTTGTCGGATGGCGACAATCTCGGCATGGGCCGTAGGGTCCCCGGTCTCTGGAACGCGGTTGAACCCTGGTGCTGAGACCCAACCGTCCGCGGTGACAACCACGCCGACGAACGGAAGCCCGCCTGACAGAACGTGGCGGGTGCCAGCCTCGACGGCGCGGACCATGAGATCGCTGAGCCGGGTGGCGTCGGTACTCATGCGACGGCCGTTTCGTGCAGAGCACGGCGGATTACACCTTCGGCTGCTACCCCGTGGATGCGCCGCGTCCCGATGACGATGGTCGGAACCACCGTGATGTCCATCGAGGCTGAGTCGGCCAGTGCTTGCCGGTGCCGCTCGGTATAGGTGGCCTCGTCCAGCGCCCGATCGAACCCGGAGGGATCCAGGCCGACGTCCTCTGCCAGGCGGCCGAGCACCGACCGGTCCCCGATATCGAGGTCTTCGCGGAAGAACGCGGTCATCACGCGGCGGTGGTAGGCGTGCGCCCGTTCGCAGTCCGCGGCGTACTGCGCGCCGCGAAATGCCAAGTCGGTGTAGGGCTGCGGGGAAATGCTGGGCAGCTTCAACGGCACGCCGTAGCGGCGAGCCATCGGGTAGACGGCGCGCTGCCAGATATCGGGCAGGTACGGATCCTCGGGCCGCAGCGTTGGCGCCGGTCGAGGGCGCAACTCATGGGGATGGTGGACGACCTCCACATCCGCGTCATCTTCGATCGCGCGCTCGATGACCTCGTCAGCGATCAGGCAAAACGGGCAAACGTAGTCCGACCACACGTGGATCTGCTTCGTCACCGGGGACCTCCGGTTCCACGGGCACCCGTGGTGGGCGCGTCCCCTCGATCCTGGAACCTCACACCGGTGTCAACTGCAACACTTGAGTGGACACAGCCTGAGGAGGTCTTCATGCGCATAGGCGAACTGGCGGACGCCAGCGGTGTCAGCGCCCGGTCGTTGCGCTACTACGAAGGCCTGGGCCTGATCCGCTCAGAACGCACTCCGGGAGGGTGGAGGGACTTCGACCCCTCCATGATCGAACGCGTCGTCATGATCCAGCACCTGTTCGCCGCCGGACTGTGCAGCGCCACGATCAACGAACTGCTCCCGTGCCTGGAAGCGCCCCCGGAAGAACGCACAGGCCTCATGGAAAAGCTGCTCGACCAGGAGCTTCAACGACTTGAAGCCAAACGGCGCGACATCGACCGAGAGTTGGGCACCCTCAAAGCGCTGCGAGACGAAACAGCCCTGGGGAACGAGTCTACGACTGACGATCTCAACGAGGTCTGAGCTGATCACTTGGCTCACGATGGGCATGCCCGGCCTCAACAGGATCTGAGACCTGACCTCCACGAATCTCCTAACCCACAGGCCACCAGCGCAACAACTGAGACCCAAAAAAGCCCCTCCGGGATCCGGAGGGGCTTCTTCGCAGGTGAGAGCGGTGGCCAGGGGCGGGGTCGAACCGCCGACCTTCCGCTTTTCAGGCGGACGCTCGTACCAACTGAGCTACCTGGCCGATAGCGTCCGGCTTGATGCCGTTCGCCTTGGCGACCCAGACGGGACTCGAACCCGCGACCTCCGCCGTGACAGGGCGGCGCGCTAACCAACTGCGCCACTGGGCCATGCAATCGTTCTTCAGTTGTTCGTACCCCCAACGGGATTCGAACCCGCGCTACCGCCTTGAAAGGGCGGCGTCCTAGGCCGCTAGACGATGGGGGCTTGACCGATCCGAAACCGGTCCGGCCGTCGCCTCCAACCGGCTTTCCCTTTCGGGGCGCCCCGTTGGCAGTGATGAAAGCTTACGACACACGCTTCCGGCCACCCAAACCGGGGGTCCCCTAAACCGCGCGACACCGCCGCGGGCCACCTCGGCGCCCCGCGCCTGACGCCGATACTAGCCGCCTGACCAGCCCAATCGCCACAGTCGAGCATGACTCCCCACGGCCGCCCGGCACCCGCCGGACCGGGTCCGCAGGGGATGGAAGCGGTCAAAACCGACAGCGGGCCGGTTTTGTGATCCACGACTCATGATCATCGGGCTGCGGCGGCCAGGCGGGAGCTGTCGGCGAGCAGGCCCGGAAGCAGGACTCGCCACGACTCCTCCAGGCGGGCCGCGAGGCGGTGCGGGTCGCCGGCCACCAACAGGTTCGTGCCGACCACCATCGCGTAGCAGAGGCGGGCCGCGGCGGCCGGATCCGCGCCCGGCCGCAGCTGACCGCGCTCCGCCGCGCGACCGACCAGATCGTCGAACAGGGACTCCCAGCCGTCGGTGTCCGTGCCGACGTGGTTGCAGGCCAGCACGAGACCCGCGCGCAGCAGCACGTCCTCCTCCAGGCGGCGAGCCGTGTCGCAGGTGAGGCCGACCAGCGTCGCCATCGGGTCCTGCGCGCGCTGGTACCAGCGTTCGCTGAGCTCGGTGAGGTTCTCGCGGTAGCGCTCGACCAGCGCGTGCGCGACCTCCTCCTTGCCGCTGAAGTGGAAGTAGAACGCGCCCTTGGTCGTCTCACAGCGGCGCAGGATCGCGCTGAGCCTGGCGGCCTCGTAGCCGACCTCATCGATCACCCCGGCCGCGGCGACCAGGATCGAGTGACGCGTGAGCTGTGCCCGCTGCTGCTGCGGCATTGATCGACTCCGACCCCCGATGGCAGTGCATGACCCGCTCGTGCGGGCGAGACCCCGCCCGAACGGATGATCAAATATGCCACCGGAAGTTACCCCGGACGCCGGTCTTTCGCCCAGCGGAACACCCGCGTGTCACACGTTCGGAGAACGCACGCCGACCGGGGCTGCGCCCGGCACACCGCTCCGGCGCGCGGCCGGTCCGGCCGCGTGCGCGTCCCAGGTCAGCGCGCCACCGGCGGTTGGCCGTCCTCGTCCGGGACCAGACCCAGCATGTCCAGCAGCAGGCGGCAGTCCTCCGCGCTCTCGGCGCTGCGGGCGACCGCGATCCTGGCCCGGTGGACCTGCTCCTCCGAGATGCGCGAAGGCTCGCCGACGCGCTGCCCGGGCACCGCGCCCGACTGGCGCGACTGCCCGTCGTCCTGCTGCCACAAGAACTTTCGTACGTCCAGCGACCCGTACATGACGCCTCCCAGGCCTCGGGTTTCGGCCGCAGGTTATCCACAGGTTGTCAACAGCCGCAGCCCCCCAGAGAGTGATTCGCAGTCAACTGAGCGTAATCGCGTGCGTGGGTCGATCCACTTCGGATATCGGCTGCGTCACATCCCCGCGTCCTAACCGGACAACGAACGCGACAGCTCCGGCATTCCGGATCTCGGCGACCTCACCGCTCGTAGCGCACCGCGACCGCCGACCGGGTGCCCGCGGACGGCTCCGGAAGCACGAATCGTGGCGAGAACACTCCCCGGCAGAGGGAGGCGCGTGCCACAATCGGCCTCGCTGACACACCCCCGGTCAGCACCTGTGGAGATCCCCTCCGGCCCCCGTGCTCCTCCCCCTGGCGCGGGGGCCCTTCCACGTCAGGACGGGTTTTCGCCATCTCCCGCCCCGGCCGGCTCACTCGCAGGTGGCGGTGCCCGGCCTGGACGCACGGCTGGAATTCCGAGGTCGCCGTGATAGGCAGGCCGCAACACAACCGTTATCGTGTCCGCGTGGCTCTAGGACGAACCAGGGCGAATCGGCAGCGCAAGACAGCCGAGGAAGCCGAACCGGACCCCGAATTCGAGTCGTACCTGGCTGCGCTGGACCCGGCGGACAACCCCGAAACCACCGGGTCAGGGCGTCGCTTCGGTGCCGCTCAGGTGTACCAGCTGCGGCTGCCGCTGCTGGCCAACGAGCGACTCCGCGAGCTCGCCGTCAAGCAGGGCACATCCCCGGCCGCGCTCGCGCGCGACTGGGTGATGCAGCACCTCGAGATCGCCGAGGAGGAGCACGAGGCCCAGACGCAGGTGCAGCAGCCCGCTGCGCAGGCGCCCGCGTGGCCCGGCCAGGACGGCCCCTACCCCGACAACAACACCCCCGACCCGATGCCCTCCGACTTCTCCGGAGGCATCCCCGACGTGGAGCGAACCGAGGAGATGACCGTCCCGGTCGACCGCTACCGCCCCATGTGACACGAACTCGACGAGGCCGTGGGCGCGCCCCCCGATGCGCGCCCACGGCCTCGTTTCGCGTCTGCCGGAGGTCAGGCCGGCAGACCCAGCTCCCTGGCGATGAGCATGAGCTGAACCTCGCTGGTGCCCTCGCCGATCTCCAGGATCTTGGAGTCGCGGTAGAAGCGCCCCACCGGCGTCTCGTTCATGAAGCCGTAGCCGCCGAAGATCTGGGTGGCGTCGCGGGCGTTGTCCATCGCCGCGTTCGACGAGGCCAGCTTCGCGATCGCCGCCTGCTTCTTGTACGGCTCGCCGCGCACCATCCGCGAGGCGGCGTCGTAGTAGGCCAGCCGGGCCGTGTGCGCCCGCAGCTCCATCTGGGCGACCTTGAACTGCATCGCCTGGTACTCGCCGATCTTGTGCCCGAACGCCTCGCGTTCTCCCAGGTAGCGCAGGCACTCGTCGACGCAGCCCTGCGCGGTGCCGACGCCGAGGGCGGCGATGGCCACCCGGCCCTCGGTGAGCGTGGCCAGGAACTGGGCGTAGCCCCGCCCGCGCTCGCCGACGAGGTTGGCCGCCGGGACGCGGCAGTCGTCGAAGGACAGGGCGTGGGTGTCGGAGGCGTTCCAGCCGACCTTCGAGTACTTCTTGGCGACCGTGAAGCCCGGGGTCCCGGACGGCACCAGGATCGCCGAGATCTCCTTGCGCCCGTCCGGACGTTCGCCGGTGACCGCCGTGACCGTGACGAACCCGGTCATGTCGGTGCCGGAGTTGGTGATGAACGCCTTCGCGCCGTTGATCACCCACTCGTCGCCGTCGAGGACAGCGGTCGTGCGGGTGGCCCCCGCGTCGGAACCGCCGTCGGGCTCGGTGAGGCCGAACGCGCCCAGCACCTCACCGGTGGCGAGCTTGGGCAGCCAGGTGCGCTTCTGCTCGTCCGAGCCGAACCGCAGCAACGGCATGATGCCCAGCGAGACGCCCGCTTCGAGGGTGATGGCGACCGACTGGTCGACGCGTCCGAGCTCCTCCAGCGCCAGGCACAGCGCGAAGTAGTCGCCGCCCATGCCGCCGTGCTCCTCGGGCACGGGCAGGCCGAACAGGCCCATCTCGCCCATCTTGCGCACCAGCGGGTAGGCGAACTCCTCCCGCTCGTAGTAGTCGGCGATGACCGGGGCGACGTCCTTTCGCGCGAAGTCCTGCACGCTCTGCCGCAGCGCCTCGTGCTCCTCGGTGAGCCGGTGGTCCACCATCTCCTCATCCCTCCCCTTCGGCGGTGAGGACGGCCAGCGGCTGGTCGAGCCCGACCGACTGCCCCTTCCGCGCGTGCAATTCGGTGACGGTTCCGTCGATCGGGGCCGTGACGGTGTGCTCCATCTTCATCGCCTCGACGACGAACAGGCGCTGTCCGCTGCGCACCTGCTGCCCCTGGGCGACGTCGGCGACCAGCACCGTTCCCGGCATCGGGGCGGTGACCACGCCGTCGGAGCGGCCCGCGGTGCCGCCGCGCTCGGCCAGCAGCTCGTGCTCGGTGAGCGCCCAGGCGTGGCCGTCGGAGGCGAGCCAGGTGGTGCCGTCGACGTGCGCGAACCGGTAGCGGCGGGTGCGCCCCTCGTAGGTGACGGTGAGCGCGTCGTCCCTGGCGTGGGCGGAGACCTCGGCGGTGGTCGTCGACCCGCCGGACTCCACCACGACCTCGGCCCGGTCCGGGGTGCCCCGGAGGTGGATCTTGAGGTCGTCGGCGAAGCGCCAGGTGCTCCAGGCCGGTGGCCCGATGCGCCAGCCGTTCGGGACGTCCCACGGGTCGGCACCGCGGCCGGGCTGGGCCGCGAGGAGGCCGCGCAGGGCGGCGGCGACGTAGGCGTGCTCGGGGACGGCGTCCTCGGTGAGGGAGTCCAGGTCGCGCTCGACCAGACCGGTGTCGAGGTCGCCCGCGAGCACCTCCGGGTGCTGCAGCAGGGCGCGGAGGAACGCGATGTTGCTGCTCAGGCCCAGGATCGTCGTGTCGGCCAGGGCCTTGTCGAGCCGACGCAGGGCGTCGGCCCGGTGCGGGGCCCAGGCGATGACCTTGGCCAGCATCGGGTCGTAGTCGGAGCCGACGCTGCCGCCCTGTCGGATGCCGGAGTCGACGCGGACGCCCGGGCCGGTGGGTTCGTGAACGGCGAGCAGCTCGCCGCCGGTGGGCAGGAAGCCGCGGGCCGGGTCCTCGGCGTAGACGCGGGCCTCGACGGCGTGGCCGTCGAGGGACAGGTCCTGCTGCCGCCAGGCGAGCGGCTCGCCGGAGGCGACCCGGACCTGCTGCTCGACGAGGTCGACGCCGCGTTCACCGCGCACGGCCGTGACCAGCTCGGTCACCGGGTGCTCGACCTGCAGGCGGGTGTTCATCTCCATGAAGAAGAACTCGTCCGGCCGGTCGGCGGAGACGATGAACTCCACCGTCCCGGCCCCGGTGTAGCCGACCGCTCGGGCGGCGTCGGCCGCCGAGGCGCCGATGCGGGCGCGGGTCTCGGCGTCGAGCAGCGGTGACGGGGCCTCCTCGACGATCTTCTGGTGGCGTCGTTGCAGGCTGCACTCGCGCTCACCGAGGTGCACGACGGTGCCGTGGGCGTCGGCGAGGACCTGGACCTCGATGTGCCGGGGCCGGGAGACGAACCGCTCGACGAACAGGGTGTCGTCGCCGAAGGCGGCTCCCGCCTCGCGGCGCGCCGAGGCGATCTGGTCGTCGAGCTCGGATTCGGCGTGCACCAGTCGCATCCCCTTGCCGCCGCCGCCCGCCGATGGCTTGAGCAGCACCGGGAACCCGACGTCGAGGGCCGCCCGGTGCAGGTCGGCGTCGGTCATGTCGGGGTCGCTGCGGCCGGGCACGACGGGCACGCCGGCGGCCGAGACCGTCTGCTTGGCGCGGATCTTGTCGCCCATCGACTCGATCGCGCTCGCCGGCGGGCCGATGAACACCACGCCCGCCTGCTCGCAGGCGCGCGCGAAATCGGCGTTCTCGGCGAGGAACCCGTAGCCGGGGTGGATGGCCTGCGCCCCGGTCTCCCGGGCTGCGTCGAGGATCCGCTTGCCGTTGAGGTAGCTCTCGGACGCCAACGCCGGTCCGATGTGGACGGACGTGTCGGCTTCGGCGACGTGACGCGCGTTCCGGTCGGCGTCGCTGAACACCGCGACCGAGCGGATGCCCAGCTCACGCAGGGTGCGGATGACCCGGACCGCGATCTCGCCGCGATTGGCGACCAGCACGGTGTCGAACATGCTCACTCCACTCACATCCGGAAAACGCCGTAGGAGATCGGTTCGAGCGGGGCGTTGCCCGCCGCCGAGATGGCCAGCCCCAGCACGTCCCGGGTCTGCTTGGGGTCGATCACGCCGTCGTCCCAGAGCCGGGCCGTCGCGTAGTACGGGTGGCCCTGGTGCTCGTACTGGTCGCGGATCGGCTGCTTGAAGGCCTCTTCGTCCTCGGTCGACCAGTCCTCGCCTCGCGCGTCCTTCTGGTCGCGGCGGACGGTGGCCAGCACCGATGCGGCCTGCTCGCCGCCCATCACCGAGATCCGGGCGTTGGGCCACATCCACATGAATCGGGGCGAGTAGGCCCGCCCGCACATCGAGTAGTTCCCGGCGCCGAACGAGCCGCCGATGACCACGGTGAACTTCGGGACCCGGGCGCAGGCCACGGCGGTGACCATCTTCGCGCCGTGCTTGGCGATGCCGCCGGCCTCGTACTCCTTGCCGACCATGAACCCGGAGATGTTCTGCAGGAACACCAGCGGGATCGAGCGCTTGTCGCACAGCTCGATGAAGTGCGCGCCCTTCATCGCCGACTCGCTGAACAGGATCCCGTTGTTGGCGATGATGCCGACCGGCTGACCGTGGATCCGGGCGAAGCCGGTGACCAGCGTCTGCCCGTACTCCTGCTTGAACTCCTGGAACCGGCTGCCGTCGACGATCCGCGCGATCACCTCGCGCACGTCGTAGGGCGTGCGCGAGTCGGTGGGAACCGCGCCGTAGAGCTCGTCGGGGTCGACCGCGGGCTCCTCGCTGGGCGCGACCTCCCACGGCCGCGGCTCGCGCGGCCCCAGGGTGCTCACGATGTCGCGGACGATGCGCAGCGCGTCGGCGTCGTCGGCGGCGAGGTGGTCGGTGACGCCGGAGGTGCGCGAGTGCAGCTCACCGCCGCCCAGCTCCTCGGCGGTGACCTCGGCACCGGTCGCGGCCTTCACCAGCGGTGGACCGCCGAGGAAGATCGTGCCCTGCTCGCGGACGATCACCGCCTCGTCGCTCATCGCCGGCACGTAGGCGCCACCGGCCGTGCAGGACCCGAGCACGGCCGCGATCTGCGGGATGCCGCGCGCCGACATCGTGGCCTGGTTGTAGAAGATCCGGCCGAAGTGCTCGCGATCCGGGAACACGTCGTCCTGCCTGGGCAGGAACGCGCCACCCGAGTCGACCAGGTACAGGCACGGCAGGTTGTTGTGCAGCGCGACCTCCTGGGCGCGCAGGTGCTTCTTGACCGTCACCGGGTAGTAGGTGCCGCCCTTGACGGTGGCGTCGTTGGCGACGATCACGCACTCCCGGCCGGCGACCCGGCCGACACCGGTGATGATCCCGGCGGCCGGCGCCTCGTCGTCGTAGAGGCCGTGCGCGGCCATCGGCGAGAGCTCCAGGAACGGCGAACCCCGGTCCAGCAGCGCGTCCACGCGGTCGCGGGGCAGCAGCTTGCCGCGCTCGACGTGCCTGATCCGCGCCTTCTCCGGCCCGCCCAGGCGGGCTCGGGTCAGCTGCGCGTTGAGGTCGTCGACGAGCTTGGCGTGCTGCTCGGCGTTGCGCGCGTACTCCGGCGAGTCCGGATCCACCGACGTGCGCAGGACGGGCGCATCCATGGGGCACACCTTCCTCGGGCGGTTAGTCATCGTTAACTTGAGCCTCATGTTAACGATGACTAACGCTCTCGTCTAGTATCTCGGGGCATGTCCACCGATGCGGCGAAGCCGACCCGGCGCGAGCAGATCCTGACCGCCGCGGCCGAGAAGTTCGCGCGAGCGGGCTTCCACGGCGTCGGGATCGACGACATCGGCGCGGCCGTCGGCATCTCCGGACCCGCCCTGTACAGGCACTTCCGCAGCAAGGACGCGATGCTGGCGGAGCTGCTGACCGGTATCAGCGACCGGCTGCTGCTCGGCGGCAAGGACCGGGTCGACGCCACCACCGATCCGACGGAGGCGCTGGACCGGCTGGTGCGCTGGCACGTCGAGTTCGCGCTGCGCAACCCGGCTCTGATCACCGTGCACATGCGCGACCTGGACAGCCTCTCCGACCGCGATCACCGGCGCGTCCGGGAGTCGCAGCGGCTCTACGTCGAGGTGTGGGTGCAGACCCTGGTCGACGCCCGCCCGGCGCTGGACCGCCCGCGCGCCCGCGCCGCCGTGCACGCGGTGTTCGGCCTGATCAACTCGACGCCGTTCAGCGCGCACCTGGACACCTCCGCCATGTCGCGGCTGCTGCGCGACATGGCGCACGGCGCCATCGCCGCGATCTGAGCCCTTCCGCATGGCGGAGGCCGGGTTTCGCTGCGCCGGTGGTCGCTTGCGGGGGCTCCGCCGCGGGAGAAGACTGGGCCGGTAGGTCGCTCCCGCGCTCGTCCGGAGGCGGACATGGCCACCACCGAAATCCATCCCACCGCGGTACCCACGCGGGCCCTGACGGGAAGGCGCCCGCGCAAGGGCGGACGGCTGGTGCCGTGGCTGCGGACCACCGATCCGAAGGACATCGGGGTCCTGTACCTGCTCACCTCGTTCGCGTTCTTCCTCGCCGGGGGCGCGATGGCGCTGCTCATCCGCGGCGAGCTGGCCGCTCCCGGGCTCCAGATGCTGTCGCAGGAGCAGTACAACCAGCTGTTCACCATGCACGGCACGGTGATGCTGCTGCTGTTCGCGACGCCGATCGTGTTCGGCTTCGCCAACATCGTCCTGCCGCTGCAGATCGGCGCGCCTGACGTGGCGTTCCCGCGGCTCAACGCGCTGTCCTACTGGCTGTTCCTGTTCGGCGGGCTGATCGTGATCAGCGGCTTCCTGACGCCCGGCGGCGCCGCCGACTTCGGCTGGACGGCCTACGCGCCGCTCTCGCGCGGCGCCTTCACCGGCGGCCCGGGCGGTGACCTGTGGGCGGCGGGGCTGATCGTGTCCGGGCTGGGCACGATCCTGGGCGCGGTCAACATGATCACGACGGTGGTCTGCCTGCGCTGCCCCGGCATGACGATGTGGCGGATGCCGATCTTCACCTGGAACGTGCTGGCCACCAGCATCCTGGTGCTGATGGCGTTCCCGATCCTGACCGCCGCGCTGTTCGGGCTGCTGATCGACCGGCACCTGGGCGGGCACGTCTTCGACCCGGCGCACGGCGGGGCGATCCTCTACCAGCACCTGTTCTGGTTCTTCGGCCATCCCGAGGTCTACATCGTGGCGCTGCCGTTCTTCGGCATCGTCACCGAGATCCTGCCGGTGTTCAGCCGGAAACCGCTGTTCGGCTACACCGGGCTGGTGCTGGCCACGATGGTGATCATGGGCTTGTCGGCGATCGTGTGGGCGCACCACATGTTCGCCACCGGGGCCGTGCTGCTGCCGTTCTTCTCGTTCGCCACGTTCCTGATCGCGGTGCCGACCGGGATCAAGTTCTTCAACTGGATCGGCACGATGTGGCGGGGGAAGCTGACGTTCGAGACCCCGATGCTGTTCGCCGTCGGTTTCCTGGTGACGTTCCTGCTCGGCGGGCTGACCGGCGTCCTGCTGGCCTCACCACCGCTGGACTTCCACATCACCGACACCTACTTCGTGGTGGCGCACTTCCACTACGTGCTGTTCGGGACGATCGTGTTCGCGGTGTTCGCCGGGGTCTACTTCTGGTTCCCGAAGATCACCGGCCGGATGATGGACGAGCGGCTGGGCAGGCTGCACTTCTGGCTCACGTTCGTCGGGTTCCACACGACGTTCCTGGTGCAGCACTGGCTGGGTGACGAGGGGATGCCGCGCCGCTACGCCGACTACCTGGTCACCGACGGGTTCACGGCCTTGAACGCGGTGTCCACGATCGGCGCGTTCGTGCTGGGCGCCTCGATGCTGCCGTTCCTGTACAACGTGCTCACCAGCTACCGCTACGGCACGCCGGTCGAGGTGGACGACCCGTGGGGGCACGGGAACTCGCTGGAGTGGGCGACGTCGTGCCCGCCGCCGCGGCACAACTTCACCGCGCTGCCCCGGATCCGCTCGATCCGGCCGGCGTTCGAGCTGCACTACCCGCACATGGCCGACCGCCTCGACTCCGAGGCGCACGCCAGTCTCCGACGCCGTTGACGGCGCAGTTTTCATGAAAACTTCCCTCCCCAAAGACCTCGGGAGAGGAGGTCGAGTGGGCAGTTCTCATGAAAACCTCCCCTTCTCCAGTCACCCTCGGAGAACGGGGTGGGGAGGCTCCCACCAGGGCATCTCGTGCTCCTGATCAGTCTGGATCGGGACAGTTTTCATGAAAACCTCGGATCCTTCGGGGATCTTTGGGGTGGGGAAGTTTTCATGAAAACTTCCCCACCCCAACGGGACGTCTCGCGGAGTTAGGAGACCGTGTCGGAGCGGCCGAGGACTCGACCCTGGGCATCGAGGGCTTCGACGGCGACGTAGCGCTCGGGGCCTGCGACGACGCCGCGGGTCTCGAACCCGGCCTTGGCCACGTCGCCGACCGGCTCCACCGTGAACGGGGTGTCGCCGGCGAGCAGCCGCCAGCCGCGGACCTCGGTGGCGCCGTTCCAGCTGGTGTAGAGCGCGCGGGTGCCGTTCTCATCGCGGATCGCGACGTCCGGGCGGGTCTTCGGCGTGCCGACCCACGGCAGGCGCAGCGCGCGGTAGGACTGCATCCCGTCGCCGAGCGACGCGTGCAGCACGACCCCGCCCGCCGCGTCGTACTCGGTGAACTGCCCCTGCGAGCCCCAGCCCACGAAGTGGTGGCCGCCGGGCAGGACCTGGTAGCTGCCCTGGGTGGGGCTCGTCGTCCCGCCGGGATGGGCGACGGACTGGGCGAGCCGGGCCGTGCGGGCGCCCGGGTCGAGGTCGACGACGATGCCGCGCGAGGGCGGTCCGGGCACGTCGGAGGCGTTGTCGAAGATGCTCAGCTGCCCGGTCGGCAGCCAGCGGGCGTCGTGCTGCCGGGCGAACCGCGCGGCCGGATCGACGGCGAAGTCGCTGCGCACGCCGCCCAGCCGCCATTGGATCGCGCCGGTGGCGCGGTCGATCTGGTAGACGGCGTCGGTGTTGCGGGCCGACAGCAGCAGGTTCCCGTTCGCGTCCTCGGTGACCGAGTTCGGGTGCAGGTAGTCGAACAGCGCGTTCGGGTCGGCCGGGGCGGGAATCGTCGACTCCTCCAGCCCGACGTGGTCGAGGCTCCGCCAGTCGAACAGGACGCGGCCGGTGGCGATGTCGACCTCCTGGATCACGCCCTCGACCACCTGGCGCCCGTCGCGCTCCACCTGGTGGTAGCCGAGCAGCAGCGCGGTGTCGCGCGGCGTGATGGTCATGTCGTGCAGGTCGGTGTCGACCCCGTTGCCGGTCCTGACGGTGGCGACCTCCTCGTAGGACTGGTCGAGCACGTGGAACTCGCCGTCGCCCCAGCCCTCGTCCTGATCACCTTCCCACCAGGTCAGCACCGGTTGGCCGCGGTAGGTCTGGGTGCGCAGAGACGTGCTCACCCGGCTCATGCCGTCGCCGTAGGGCCGGAACCACACGGGCTGCCCGGAGTCGTCGACGATCATCGGTCCGCCTTGGGTCGCGGTGCCGCGGGCGTCGAGGAAGATGTAGCCGGGTTCGGTGCCGCGCGCGGGTGACTCGATCTGCACCTGCGGTGGACTCAGGTCCGGCCGGCTGGCGTACTGGCTGGGCACGGGTGGTGCCGCCGCTCCGGGGATCGCGGCGGCGACGAGCGCCGTCATGGCGAGCGCTGCTCCCGCGACGAGACGTGAACCCGGCTTTCGCATTCAGCTCTCCATTTTCGAGATTTTCGGGGATTTCCGAATTCGCCCAATCCGAGCGCCATTCGGTTGTGCGTTCCGCACCGTTGAATTCCACAGTGGACGAGCTGATCTCGCAGCGCTGTGGTCCGAACGAGCGATCTCGGAAGTGGCGCGCTTCATACTCGGACGAGGAACAGCGCAGGCCTGAGTACTGTTGAACGTGTGCGGAGCGCCATCGTGGGCGCTGAACTGAATCGTTTCCGCAGCCACCCCAGCACCAGCAAGGCGACGAACGCCTGAGCACGCCGTGCAGTGCAGCGCGCGGAAGAGGACCACACCTTCACCACACGGGAGAATTCCTTGCCCATTGCCCTGTTGGCCCTGGCCATCGCCGCATTCGGGATCGGAACGACCGAGTTCGTGATGATGGGGCTGCTGCCAGAAGTGGCCACCGACCTGCAGGTGTCGATCCCCGACGCCGGCGGGTACATCTCGCTGTACGCACTCGGCGTCGTCATCGGCGCGCCCGCGCTGACCATGCTCGGTCTGCGAGCCCGTCGCAAGACGATGCTGCTGTGGATGCTCGTGCTGTTCACCGCGGGAAACCTGTTCTCGGCGTTCGCCCTGAACCACGGGACGCTGCTGGCCGCCCGGTTCATCTCGGGCCTGCCGCACGGCGCGTTCTTCGGCATCGGCGCGGTCGTCGCCGCCGGTCTCGTCGCCGCCGACCGGCGCGGGCAGGCCATCTCGATGATGTTCATCGGTCTCACCGTCGCCAACATCGTCGGCGTGCCGATCGGCACCCAGCTCGGCCACGCGCTCGGCTGGCGCTGGGCGTTCGGCCTGGTCGCGGTGATCGGCGTGCTCGCGCTGGCGGCCGTGGCGGTGCTGGTGCCCAAGCAGCCCAAGCCCACCGAGGTCAGCCTGCGCGGGGAGCTGCGGGCCTTCCGCAACCCGCAGGTGTGGATCGCCTTCGCCGTCGTGGTCTTCGGCTTCGCCGCGATCTTCTCCTTCTACAGCTACATCAAGCCCGTGCTCACCGACGTGACCGGGTTCAGCGCCACCGCCGTCACCCCGCTGCTGGCCGTGTTCGGCGTCGGCATGACCGTCGGCACCGCGATCGGCGGCCGGCTGGCCGACCGCGCACCGCTGAAGACGCTGTGCGCGGGCATCTCGGCGCTGGCGGTCTCGCTGGCGGTGTTCGCGCTGACCGCGCAGAACCCGATCATGGCTCCGATCATGGTGTTCCTGATCGGCGCGACCGGCTTCACCGCGATCCCCAGCATCCAGGCGCGCATCCTCGACGAGGCCAAGGAGGCCCCGGCGCTGGGTTCGGCGAGCATCCAGTCCACCTTCAACATCGCCAACTCGCTGGGCGCCTACCTGGGCGGCGTGGTGATCGCGGCCGGGTTCGGGCTGGTGTCACCGAGCTGGGTCGGCGCGCTGCTGGCGCTGGTCGGGCTGAGCTTCGCGGTGCTGTCCGGCCGCTTGGGCACCCGCCCGAACCGGCGCGGGGTCGTGGTCTCGCACCAGTCCTCGCAGCAGACCGCGTCGGCGGAATCCGAGCTCACCGCCTGATCTGCGGTTGCTCAGCTCACACGAGTGCTCTGGAATGCAGGTGCCCCTGAATCGGTTCCAGCCGGACGGGGGCCCTGTACCAATTCCGAACTGCGGCCAGACAATCCCGAACTCGGTGGAGGAAACACCCACATGACTCAGGTTCCGAACGTCACGCTGAACACCGGTGCTTCGATGCCCCAGCTGGGCTACGGCGTCTTCCAGGTTCCGGCCGACGAGGTCATCGCCCCGGTTCGCGCAGCGCTCGACGCCGGGTACCGCAGCATCGACACCGCGAAGGTGTACGGCAACGAGGAAGGCGTCGGCAAGGCCATCGCCGAGTCCGGCGTCGAGCGGGAGGACCTGTTCGTCACCACCAAGCTGTGGAACGACGACCAGGGCTACGACAGCACGCTCAAGGCCTTCGACGCGAGCATGGCCCGCCTCGGTCTGGACTACGTCGACCTGTACCTGATCCACTGGCCCGTTCCGAGCCAGGACAAGTACGTGGAGACCTGGAAGGCGTTCGAGGAGATCAGCAAGAGCGGCCGCGCCAAGGCGATCGGCGTCTCGAACTTCCAGATCGCGCACCTCAAGCGCCTGTTCGACGAGACCGACGTCGTGCCCGCGCTGAACCAGATCGAGCTGCACCCGAACCTGCCGCAGGCCGAGCTGCGCGCCTTCCACGCCGAGCACGGCATCCTGACGGAGGCGTGGAGCCCGCTGGGCCGCAACAACGGTCTGCTCGACAGCGCCACGGTCGCCAACCTGGCGGAGAAGTACGGCAAGACCCCGGCCCAGATCGTGCTGCGCTGGCACATCGAGCTGGGCAACGTGACCATCCCGAAGTCGGTCACGCCGTCCCGCATCCAGGAGAACATCGAGGTCTTCGACTTCGAGCTCGCCCAGGACGACATCAAGGCCCTCACGGCCCTGGAGAACGGCGTCCGCGTCGGCCCGAACCCGGACGACATGTGATCCGGAACTGAACGGAGAAGGGCCCTCGACCTGATCAGGTCGAGGGCCCTTCTCGCTGCTCAGGCCGCGCGCAGCGCCGGTTTGGCCGCCAACGAGCGCAGGACGTTGCTGCCGGAGCGCAGCGACACGACCTGGCTGTGGGTGGCGAGCCAGCCGGGGAAGCGCGCGAGGCGCTGGATCGGGGTGCGCCGCTGGGCCGAGGTCAGGGCCGCCGTGCGGGACACCTTGAGGACCCGGGGGCGGCGTTCGAACTCGTAGGCGCGCAGCCGGTCGGCGAGGGAGCCCTCGCCGTCGGCCAGGTACTCGGTGAGCAGCCAGGCGTCTTCGAGGGTCTGGTTGGCGGCCTGGGCGACCGCGGGCGGCATCGCGTGCACGGCGTCGCCGAGCAGCGTGCTGCGGGCACCGCCCCACACCTGCGGGACCTTGTGCCGGATGTGCGGGAAGAACCCCAGGTCGTCGTCGGTGACCGAGTCCAGCAGCGCCTCCACCGGCTCCGGCCAGCCGCGGAACAGCTCGCGGAGCTCGGCGACCGCGTGCACCGGGTCGCCCGCGCGCCACGGCATGTCGAACCACCAGTGCAGCAGCCCGTCGCCGGTGGGGATGAGCCCGCAGTGCGCGTTGCGCCCGGCGATGTTGAGCGTCTGCCTGCCCTCGGCCACCGGCAGGTCGCTGCGGGTCAGGCCCTGCCAGCTGGCCCAGCCGGTGGGCTTGGCGGGTTCGCCGCCGATGACCTGCTGCCGCACCACCGACCGCTGGCCGTCGGCGCCGATGAGCAGGTCGCCGGTGGCGCTGGAGCCGTCGGCGAAGTCCACTCGCACGTGGTCGGGGTGCTCGGTGATGGCGACGCAGCGGCGGCCGAACTGGAGCGCCCCTGCGGGCAGCGCCCCGGCCATCTCGGCGATGAGCCGGCGGCGCGGGATCTGCACGGTCGGGGAGCCGAGCCGTTCGGTGACCTCGTCGAGATCGGCTTCCCAGAGCAACCGCCCGGATTCGGTGAGTGACCGGAGGCTGTCGAGCTGGTGCCCGCGATCGCTGATGTCCACGCCCAGCTCGCGCAGCGCGGCGGTGCCGTTGCTCCACACCGTGATGCCGGCGCCCGATGTCCTCAGCGCGTCGTGGTGTTCGTAAACCTGCACGTCATAGCCGCGGCGGAGCAATCCGTTGGCGATTGCGAGTCCTCCGACTCCGGCTCCGATCACGAGAACTCGCATCGTCTCCATCCGTCATCCCCGACAGTGCTGCTCCACAATTTTATCCACTCGACCGTATGTACCGAATTGTCCTTGGTCACACGCCGTGAACGAGTCAACCGGCACCCGGAAGGGGACGGGTTTTCGGAAAATGAAAACTCACCTAGGCACGCCCTGGCCCGAGAACTATCTTGCGTCCCATGAGCCCACGTGTTGCACCACCGTTCCGGGCCGACCACGTCGGCAGCCTGCTCCGCCCCGAACGCCTGCTGGAAGCCCGTGACTCGCACGCGGCCGGCCGCATCGACGACGCCGAGCTGCGCGGCATCGAGGACGAGGCGATCGCTCAGGTCGTGAAGATGCAGGAGGACGTCGGCCTGCAGAGCGCCACGGACGGCGAGTTCCGCCGCAGCTCCTGGCACATGGACTTCCTGTACCAGCTGGACGGCGTCGAACGCGTCGACGACAACAACCTCAAGGTCCAGTTCCACAACGCCCAGGGCGACATCGAGTTCATCACCCCGGACCTGAAGGTCACCGACAAGATCAAGCTCTCGGGCACGATCTTCGCCGACGCCTTCAAGTACCTGGCGTCCCGGACCACCAAGAACACGCCGAAGCTGACCATCCCGTCGCCCGGCATGCTCACCTACCGGGGCGGACCTGCGGCCGTGGACTCCGAGGTCTACCCGGACATGGAGCAGTTCCGCGCCGACCTGGCCGCCGCCTACCGGGCGGAGGTGCGGGCGCTGGCCGACCTGGGCTGCCACTACCTGCAGCTCGACGACACCAGCCTGGCCTACCTCAACGACCCCAAGCAGCGGGAGATGCTCAACGCGCGGGGCGAGGACGGCGAGAACGCGCACATCAAGGACATCCGGCTGATCAACGAGTCGCTGCGCGGACGTCCGGACACGCTCACGGTGACCACCCACATGTGCCGGGGCAACTTCCGGTCGTCGTGGGTGGCCGAGGGCGGCTACGACTTCGTCGCCGAGGCCCTGTTCAACGAGCTGGAGGTCGACGGCTTCTTCATGGAGTTCGACGACGAGCGCTCGGGCGGCTTCGCCCCGCTGCGGCACGTGCCCCGGGGCAAGTACGTGGTGCTGGGCCTGGTCACGACCAAGCGCGGTGAGCTGGAGTCCAAGGACGAGCTCAAGCGCCGCATCGACGAGGCCGCCAAGTACGTCGACCTCGACCAGCTGTGCCTGTCGCCGCAGTGCGGCTTCGCCTCGACCAAGGACGGCAACGCGCTGACCTACGAGGAAGAGGTCGCCAAGCTCCGCCTGGTCGTCGAAACGGCCCAGGAGGTCTGGGGCTGATCAGGAGGTCTGGGGCTGATCAGGGGTTCTGGGGCTGGTCAGCCCCACCTGAGCAACCCGCACCGCCGCAGGTTCTGAGCGGCTTCGTGGCTAGGACGGCCGCACCCGCAGTCCACGGAGCCGCTCGGGATCTGCCACCGGCACCGCCGAGCGAGGTGACCACGGGATTCAAGAAATCACGCCGCCTCTTCCAGGAAGCGGCCCGCTACGAGGCCGGGTTCTTCGGCGCCGTCGAATCTGACCCAGAGGACCGGGCCCTCGAAGACCTGCGGGAGACCGGTGGCGGTCTCCACCACCGTGCCCTCCTGATCACGGAACCGGCCGAACGTGGCACGCACACGCACGCCTGGTTCAAACGGGCTCGATGACTGCTCCATGAGGGTGGACGGTACGGGGCGGTACCGACAGGCCCGGAATCGCCCGCCCTTTCCATGAAAATCCCCACACGCCGATCGGTGAACCCCCAGGTGGGAGGATGGCGGTGGGGAGGTCGCATGCGGACGATCAAGCGGTCGGGCGAGCACGAGATCGAGGTGCGCAAGTCCCGGTTCATCTGCTCGCTGCTGCGGGTGACCTCCGAAGCCGAGGCGCGGGAGTTCATCCAGCTGCAGCGCAAGGCGCACCACGACGCCCGGCACCACTGCTCGGCGTTCGTCCTCGGCGACTCCGGGGAGATCCAGAAGTCCAGCGATGACGGCGAACCCGCGGGCACGGCCGGGGTGCCGATGCTGGAAGTGCTGCGCCGCAACGAGATCACCAACACCGTCGCCGTGGTCACCCGCTACTTCGGCGGGGTGCTGCTGGGCGCGGGCGGCTTGGTCCGCGCCTACGGCGGCGCGGTGTCCGAGGCGTTGGAGCACGTCGGGACGCTGGAGCGGCGTCCGGTGCGGGTGCTGGAGGTGGAGGCCGACTACGTGCTGGCGGGCCGGCTCGACAACGATCTGCGGTCGGCCGGTTACCAGGTGGCCGACACCTCCTACGACGCCGTGGTCCGCTTCCACGTCCACGTCCCGGTCGAGGACGTCGAGACCTTCCACGCCTGGCTGGCGGAGAACACCGGGGGATCAGCCCAGGCCACCGAGGGCGAGCTGGTCCACGCGGAGCTCTGAGAACCGTTCACGTGGTTGCTCTGCGCGTCGGTGCCGCCGCACTCTTTCAACACTTCTGGGCAGCAGCGGTCTCGTCAGCGAGGACGGTCGGCGGTCGTTTCGCGCTCGGCTTGCTCGCGACGGCCGCGATCGCACCGATGATGGCGCCGAACAGGAGGCCCGCGAGCACGTCGTGCGGGTAGTGCACGCCCAGGTAGATCCGCAGGAACGCCTCCAGCACGGCCACCACCGCCACGATCGCGGCGGCCCGCCGCCACAGCACGGCCACCGTCACCGCGAAGGCCGCCGCCGTGGCCGAGTGCCCGCTGGGGAAGGAGAAGACACCGACCTCGCTGCAGTGCTCGACCGTGCGCACCGGGAAAGTCCGGCACGGCCGCAGCTGCCGGACGACGTCCTTGACCGGGTCGGTGAGCACCCAGGCCGCACCACCGGAGATCAGGATCGCCAGCGCGGCCCGCGCCCGCCGGTCCACCCGCCACCACACGTACCCGGCGACGGGGATGAACCCGAGCAGCAGCGCATGGGTCAGCACCAGGGCGACGGCCTGCAGCCAGCCGGGCGAGGCGGCGCCCCAGCCCGAGATGATCAAGAACAAGTCGGTGCTGTAGTCCACCTCCTCCACACTAACCGGACTCCCAGCACCCGGCTCCGGCCACGGCCGAGCAGGGGATTCACGATTTCAACGGAAGTCGGGTCCCGGATTTCCATTGAAATCGGGGACCCGACTTCCGTTGAAATCGTGTCGACCGGGGCGGGATTCGGGTGTATGACTGGGAACACCTGATCATCCTGGGGAGGTTCTGCGATGAGGTCGTTGGTCGTCGGGGGTGCCGTGGTCGCCGCGGTGCTGGGGCTCGGGGCCCCGGCGCAGGCCGAGGGCGCGCTGGATCCGCTGGTGGGGTCCGCCGCCGAGCGGGTGGTGCTGTCCGACCAGGTCGCCGCCGCGAAGTGGGGGACGGACTCGCCGATCGAGGACCCCGAGCGCGAGCAGGAGGTGCTCGACGGAGTCGCCGCGCGGGCGGTGGAGCTCGGGCTCGACCCGGAGGAGGCCACGCGGGTCTTCCGCGACCAGATCGAGGCCAGCAAGCTCGTGCAGCGCGGGCTGCACGCCCGCTGGACCGCGCACCCCGACGAGCAGCCGACCGAACGCCCCGATCTCGGCGAGATCCGCCCGGAGCTGGACCGGCTGGGCGAGGCGATCCTGGTGCAGCTGCGCGACACCGACGAGCTCCGCGACGGCCCGTCCTGCACGGGCCACCTGGTCAGCGCCTACGCGCACACCGCCCGCGATCTCGACGCCCTCCACCAGGCCGCCCTGGGCCGGGCGACCCCGTCGATCTGCGCCTGACGGCTCAGCGGCGGAACAGCGCGGCCTGGAGGAAGTCCGCGCCGAAGGTCGGTGACTCCGGCGGCTGGGCGCGCATCGGGCGGATCTCGACCGGGCTGAGGTCGGCGAAGATCGCGCGCAGCTCGTCGGGGCCGTAGGCGAGGCCGCCGCGCAGGTCGCCCAGGCGGTAGAGGTCGGCGTCGGGCAGCTCGGTTCCGGTGTTCTCGGCGCCGGTGACGAAGCAGGTCATGGCCAGATGACCGCCGGGGGCCAGCAGCCGGTCGACGAGGTCGAGGTAGCTGATGCGGCGGTGCGGCGGCAGGTGGTGGAAGCAGCCCGAGTCGTAGATCAGGTCGTAGGGCCCGGCGAGGTCGAGGGTGAACGCATCGCCGTGCCGGAAGCGGATTTCCGGTGCTCGTTCGCGGGCCCACGCGATGGCGGTGGCCGACAGGTCGACGGCGTCGACGTCGAAACCCGTTGCGGCCAGGTGCATCGCGTTGCGGCCGGGGCCGCACCCGAGGTCCAGCGCGCGGCCCGACTTCAGCACGCCGTCGTCCACGTAGGACACGAGGTTCTCATCGGGTTTGGTGACGAAGAACGGGACGTCGCGGTCGCGATCCGCGTAGAAGCCGTCCCAGAAAGGTTGGGGTGACGGGAAGATCTCGTCCAGCATCCGCAGCAGACCGTCGACGTCGCGCACTGATCTCGACATCACGCCATCCTACCGAAAAACCAAGCGGCACAACGGCATTTACCGATCATCCGCTCATTATCAGCGGCTCCAGAGGTGTTCCGAGGCCAGCCGCGCGCCCTCGGCGAGCGCCGAGAGCTTCGCCCACTGGATCTCCTCGTGCACCCGGTGCACGAACGCGCCCTGCGCGAACCCGCAGTCGGTCCCGGCCAGCACGTTGTCCCGCCCCACGACCCCGGCGAGCCGGATCAGCCGCTGCGCCACCAGTTCCGGGTGCTCGACGACGTTGGTGTGGTGCGTGACCACGCCCGGGATGAGCTTCTTGCCGTCCGGCAGCTGCACGTCCTCCCACACCCGCCACTCGTGCTCGTGCCGCGGGTTGGCCTGCTCCATCGCGTAGGCACCGGCGTTGACCTGCAGGATCAGGTCGACGACGTCGCGCAGCGGCGGGTCGAACGCGTGCGGACCGTGCCAGCTGCCGAAGCACACGTGATACCGGACGCGTTCCTCCGGAAGTCCTTCCAGCGCGTGGTTGAGCGCGCGGACGCGCAGCTCCGCCCACCGCCGGTAGTCGTCGTAGGTGCCACCTCGGGCCAGGATCGTGTCGCACTCGTGCATCAGCACCGCGTCGTCGACCTGCAGCATCAGGCCGCTGTCGACGATCGCCCGGTACTCCTCCTTGAGCGCGTCGGCCAGCGCGAACACGAACTCCTCGTCGGAGTCGTAGTGCTCGTCGGTCAGCCAGTAGGCGCTGGCAGGAGCGACGACCGGCAGGAAGCCCTCGACTCCTTCGTGCTGCGCCACAGCGGCTTTCAGGTTCGCGATGTCGCGATCGATGGCGGTCCGGTCGTAGCGCAGCGGGCCGGTGCAGAACCACGCCGCTGGTTCCCGCTCGTCGGCCTGCGAGTTGCTCTTGCGGGTGGCTGCCTCGTCGAGCGCGTCGAGCTCGGCGTAGGCGCCGGGGAACGCCTGCCGGTCGCGGCTCGGCGGCAGCATGCTCGGACCGTCGAGCTCGATCGGCCGGGATTCCAGGCCACTGATGCGCTCGTAGAGGTAGGTGATCCAGCTGGCCTTGCCCATCTCACCGTCGTCGACGACGTCGATGCCCGCCTCCACCTGCCTGCGCACGACGTGGTCGACGGACTTGACCAGACACGCCCCATAGGCTTCCTCATCCACGTCGGCACCCCCGGCCTTCGCGGACAGGAACGACAACAACTCGCTCGGACGGATCAGACTTCCGGTGTGCGTCGCAAGGATCCCGCTCACAGCTCTCCCCATGTCGACAAACCCTGAAGAACACGGCCGCCGAGACCGCACCCCCGACCCTTCTCCAGGACGAAGTCGAGGTCAACAACCCGACCGACGAATCCCACGGGAACCGTCGGGGCGAATACCGCAGGTTCCCGACCGCGGGTCACGCCTGAGCCAGCGGGAGGCCGACGAAGACGACGTCTTCGGAGCGGCCGTCGAGATCGGCGACGGCCGGGAGCCGTCCCCACTCCTGGAAGCCGTGAGCGCGGAAGAGGCGGAGACTGCGCTGGTTCGAGGCGAAGATCGTGGTCGCGATGTTCCGGAAGCCGAGTTCGGGGGCTTGCGCGATCGCATGGCGCAGCAGGCACGCGCCTTGGCCGCTGCCGCGGTGATCGGCATGCAGGTAGAGCGCGAGGTCGGCGGTGACGTCGTAGCCGGGACGACCGTTGAGGAACGGCTCCAGAGACACGTACCCGGTCACGACATCCGGGTTTGGCGGCTCGTGCCCCACCCAGACCGGGTAGCGCTGGGGATCCGACTTGGCGAACCAGTCCTCGCGCGATTCGACGGTGACCGGGTCGAGGTCGCAGGTCGCCGAGCGGTCCGGGATCACCGAGTTGTAGATGCCGACGATCGCGGGCAAGTCCGCGCGCGTCGCGAGCCGGTACAGGTAGGTCACGAGTCGCCCTCCTCGGTCGGTGTGGTGTGACTTCGGTCCGAATTGCCGCGACCACGGGCCACGGAGATCATCCGGACCTTGTAGCCTGGGCACGCGGGCCGTTAGCTCAACTGGCAGAGCAGCGGACTTTTAATCCGCGGGTTCAGGGTTCGATCCCCTGGCGGCCCACCAAAACCCCAGGTCACAGGCCTGGGGTTCTTTGTTGCCGAGGCCCGATTGCCAATTAATTGCCAACTTTCCCCGGACCCTCGATGGGTACCACGAAGGCCAGGGCTTCGGCACTGGCACGGGACTGCTGCCCCCGGCCGAAGTACACGTCTTGGGTCATCGACACCCGCGAGTGGCCCAGCAGGTCCGCCACCTGGCGAGCCGTCAGGCCCGCTTCGTCCAGCAGCGTGGCGACCGTCTTGCGCAGCGTGTGGAAGGTCACCCACTCGTAGCCAGCGCGGGTCCGGAACGGTGCCCACGTCCGGTTGTAGACGTTCGACGCGTTGAGGTACCCACCCTTCGTGTTGACGAAGATCGGCTTGCCTGGATCAACCTCACCCAGTTGCTCGGCGCGCTCCCGGAGCATGTTCACCGCCCAGTCAGGGAGCGCGATGTCCCGCGCCGAGCCGTCGGTCTTCCCGTCGTTGCGCAAGGCACCCTTGCCACGTGCACGGATCAGGTTCCCGCTCATCCGCAGCTTTTTCGCCTCAGGATCGAAGTCCTCCCAGTGAGCACCCAGAGCCTCACCCGCTCGCTCACCCGTCGCGATGAAGAAACGCACCAGGTCCGGCAGGTCCCGCTTCTTCGCCTTCTCATCTTGGTCAAGGATCTTGAGCAGATCGCTCAGTTCGTCCTTGGTCAGGGCCCTAGGCTTCTTCCGCTTGATCTTGGCTCTACGCTCGGAGAGGGCGGCGATGCCCTTCGTCGGGTTGGTCTCAACCGCCCCAGCTTGAATCGCAAAGGTCATGATGTTGCTGATCACGGCCTTGACGAGCTTGGCCAAGGTCAAGCTGTTGTCCTTGAGCTTGGCCTGGCAGATCTTGTTGACCACCGGCGTCTTCACCTCATACAGCCGCAGCTCACCGAGACCTGGCTTGATGTGGTTCTCGTACACGTTCTCGTAGGTGTCCAGTGAGGTCAGGGAGTACGTACCGTTCTCAGCGTCCTTCCTGAACTGGTCGAGCCACGCTTGGGCAGCGTCGGCGAACAGCGATGTGGCAGTGAGATCGGTGCCGTCGGACACCGGGACCAAGTCCTTGACCGCATCCCGGACAGCCTGCCGAGCCAGCTCCTTGGTCCGGCCGCGACGACGCACGTCGGCATATGTTCCGTCTTCACGCCGGTACCAGGCTCTTGCCGACCAGGACTTCCCGACGTGCTTGACCGAGATCTCACCCATCGTGCCCAGCGGAAGCGGCAGACGACCTGCCATCTCAGATCACCCCCGCAGCCTGAGACTCGAACCAGTTCTCGACGTCCTCGGGCTTGAACCGGACGTACTTTCCGATCTTGCGTCCGGTCGGACCATATCCCCGGCTACGCCACTGGTAGAGGGTGCCGACCGGCACACCGAGGTAGCTGGCAACGTCGTCGATTCCCCACAGGTTGCGCATAGTCAGTCCTTCCTTTCGTTGGCGTAGCGGTCTTTTCGGGCTTGGCGCTTGCGGTCGGCGATGGCGAGGGCGAGTTCCTGCTCCTCGGGATCGCGGTGGCCGATGCTGGTCATCTCCCAGTGGTTGACCACGGCCACCGAGTCGGCGGTGACGCCGAGTTCGTCGAGGTTCTGCTCCAGCCGCCAGATCTGGCGGTCGCCCCGGATGCGCTTGAACGTGGTGGAGTAGCGCTGGGACTTGGACAGGAAGTGCCCGCGGAACGCGAGCATGTGGCACCAGCGCCGCAGGTTGAGACCGTCGAGGTCCTCCAGCCCGCCAAGGTCCCACGCGGTGCGCATGATCTGCCGGTGGTGCTCGCTGGCTTCCAGGAGCTCGATGTGTTCGCGGGATCGGATCGGCCGATCGGCGGCTTCGGACTTCCCGGTGCCCTTGGTGGCGTACTTGGCGACGTAGGAGGCCAGCCGGTCATCGGTGATGGCGCCCTGGTCGTCTTCGACCTGGTGGGCGTCCACTGCCCGGATCGGTCGGACGTCGATCTGCTCTCCCCAAGTCAGCAGCCGCGTGGTGCTGTCGATCTCGGGCGCTTCGACGCCGGTCGCGGCGTGTGCGGCGTGAACGGCGTCGGTGAGCAGATCAGCGGTGGCCCAGGACGGAGTCGCGTCGGCCGCGCCCTCCGGGCCGTCGAGGCGGATCATCGCGTGGAAGTGGATGACGCCGCGCTTCTGGAACTCGGCGACCTTGGCGTACGACAGCCGGGCGTGGTCCTTGAGGCTCTTCACCGGGATGCCGGCCGCACGGGCGATGTGTCGCCGGAGGTAGATGGTGAAGCGGTTCCACAGCTTCCCGGCGTGGGCCTGCCAGAGGACGTGGCCGGTGTAGTCGTAGCCGCTCGGGTCGACGGGCTGGCCGATGGCCGGGTCGTGTTCGTGGTGGAAGCGACCGCATCGGCACGGCACGCGCTTGCCGTTGGCCGAGGTCCGGCGGTTGTGGACCGGCCCGAACGAGGGTGCGGTCAGGGTGACGAACAACCGCGGTTTGTCGGCCACGGTGACCGGCACGCCCTTGGAGCCACCGGACATCCCGGCACGCACGAGGTGGAAGGCGTCGGCAGCGTAGCGGTCCGAGCACGCGGGGCAGACCGACTCGCGGCGGTTGCCGCAAGGGGCGAACAGGTGCCCGGACTTCAGGGCCGGGGTGCCGTCGGGCTTGGACAGCAGCGCGCCGGTGGTCTTGTCGGTGAGCATCCAGTGTCCGGTCAGCCGGACCGGGTGGGCGCATCCGCCGGTAGCTTCCACCATCGAGCGCCACTGCTGGTAGTCCGGGGACTGGAGCCGCCGGGCGAGGCGGTCCACCGCCGGGACTTCGGGCAATGCCATGTGACCTCCCAGAAGAGGGCTCGGCGGAGCACCCACGGAGGTCGTTCCCGTGCTCGGTGGATGCCCGCCGAGCAGGGGTTGAACTCGCGATCTTCAGTTGTGGGATGTCGTCACATCAGGCCACGGGGTGGCCGTTGGTGACGGGCTTTTCGGCGGCGTTGAGATCGGCGACGATCTGCGCGGCCACCGGTTCCGGCAGGCGGACAACCTGGCGGACATCAGCCGCGGTGAACTCCCGGCCTTCGGCATTCGCCAGCTCCCAGGCGTCGGAAATGCCCTGCAGGACGCCAGCCGGGAGGTTCATCGATTTCCCGATGACCGAGGTGGTGTCCGGTCGTTCCGCCGGTCGCGGACGTTCAGTGGACGCGGTGGCCGGCCTTTCCGGCAGCTCCGAGACCTCCGGTCGTTCCGGCACTTCGGCCGGTCCCGGATCCACCGGTTGTTCCGGTGCGGGTGGATCGGCGGCGGCGTAGGCGGCCAAGATGACCTGCCGTTGCCGGGCTTGGATGACCGGGATGACTTCGGCGATGCCGTAGACGATGACCGGGATGATCGCATGCACGACCGCCGAGCCCGCGTTGAAGTCCGCCCATCGTCCCGTCAGCAGCGGGAGCAGTTGCGGGATGACGTTCATCAGCAGCGTCGAGGTCAGCAACACCCTTTTGAGGCGGGACCACCAGTGGTGATCGGGCTCGACTCCGTGGGAGAGGATGACCGCCTCGAAGTTGAGCAACACGATCAACAACCCGGCGAACATCGGTTCCACGGTCCACGCGGCCCACCACAGGGGATCGGCGGGTGTGGTCTTCCCGGCGAGGAACTGCTGCACACCGGTGGTGGTGAACACCAGGCCCAGCGCCAGGAAGAACCACAGCCCGGCGAGGGTGCGCCGTCCGTTGCGCTCCATCTCCACGGCCTGAAGATCAGGGTCACGGATCAGGCCCCGCAGGCGGCGGGCCTCGGAGATCCGGTCTCCGAGCTTGCGCACCCGCCGCGTCCGCCCGTCGTTGCCGGTGGCCTCGGGCTGGTCGTGTTCGGACACGATGCCTCCTACTTCGCCGGGCTGAACAGCACGATCAGACCCCGCACGAGCAGCACCAGGCCGATCCCGATGCCGATCGCGACGGCCGGGTTCAGCACCAGCCAGACCAGGGCCAGCACGGCCAGCACGAAGGCCAGGACGCCGATGCTGATCAGCACGCCCTTACCGGACAGTTCAACGTGGACGATGTGCATGGGTGAATCTCCTTACTGTGAATGGTCAGGCGATCTCTTCGTCGTCTTCGCCCTCGAAGTGCTCGATCTCTTCGAGCTCGTCGTCCTCGAACTCCTCGAAGTCGACGTCGTAGGGGTTGGTGACCGTGCCGTCCGGCAGCTCGACCTCCTTGCGGATCGGGGTCACGTTGTTGAGCTCGGTGCAGAAGGCCACCAGCTCGGCGATGTCGTCATCGGTGCTGAAAGCGGCCCGGACGCGCTGGGGTTCTTTGCGCCCGTCGTTCTTGGCGTAGGCCACTCCGGCGAGGTAGGTGGGGATCTTGTCGGCGAACGCGCCGAGGTCCCGCATCCCTTCGCCGAGGCACATGTCCACGTACGAGGCGGAATCGACCCGGAGCGCGATCTTGGTGGGGAACAGCCCACGCATCGGGACGACGTCCTTGGTGGGCTCCTGTGTCGCGGCGATGATCCGTCCGCCGACCGCGCGGAACTGCGTGAGTCCCTTGGACAGCAGCTGGTGGAACTCCATGCGGATGTCCCGGTCGGTGTAGGCGGTCATCGCGGCCAGCTCGTCGCAGATCAGCACGTCAAGCGGGGTTTCCCGGGACGGGGACGCGTTGCGGATGCCCTGGCGGCCGAGTTCGAACTTGCGCTCGTCCAGCGTCTGGACGTACTCCCGCATCAGCGCCAGTCCGGCGCGGTCGGAGTCGGCGAAGCGGTGATACATCTCCCGGCCGCCGCCGAGTTCCATGCCGCCCTTGGGGTCGATCACCCACAGCCGGACATGACCGGCCCGGATCATCGGTGCCAGAGCGCGCTGGATGCCCCACAGCCACGAGCCCTTGCCCGCGCCGGTCTCGCCCGCCAACAGCACGTGGATGTCCCGCTTGACCAAGTCGAGGTGGAAAGGCCGGCCGAATTCGGTCCGGCCGATCTCCAGCTTGCGCAGGTCCACCGCGTCCACCGATTCCGGCATCGCGGGAAGCGGGATCACCATCTCGTTGAACGGCTCGCGCCGCTGGAAGTCCAGGGCGATCTTGCCGGGCTTGAGGATGCGCATCGACGCGGCCTGCGCCTTGAAGGAGTTCGCCAGCCGGTCGAGCGCCTGCCCGTAGTCCTCGGGCTCCTGGCCTTTGGCCATGCGGATGTGCAGCGAATCCCACACCCAGT
The DNA here is from genome assembly GCF_029952525.1 of Saccharopolyspora ipomoeae. Taxonomy (GTDB): domain Bacteria; phylum Actinomycetota; class Actinomycetes; order Mycobacteriales; family Pseudonocardiaceae; genus Saccharopolyspora; species Saccharopolyspora ipomoeae. Next base: position 40,513 of record NZ_JASAOF010000015.1, on the reverse strand, counting down.
TCGAGCGGACCGCGACCAGCTTCGGTACCAGCTGATCACCGCGGTGGTCGGAAGTGACCAACCCGCAGGAGGCAACCACGCGCATCCATTGGCGCTGGTAGATGACCCAGCGTCTCCACCAGGCCCGCACGAGCCGTCCGGCGAAGCGGTCGAAGGTCGGGGCGTCCAGCAGCCTCCACGAGGCACCGGCCAACACCGCGATCCCCGCAGCCCACAGAACGGTCTGGTAGCCGAGCGTCACGCCCGCCGTGCCCACCGCCGTCGTGCTGCCCATCGTCCGGGGGTGCCGCAGCATCCAGCCGCCGACCACCCGCGCCGGAGTCCGTTCCGTGCCCACTCGCGTGTCTCGCATGACTGCCTGCCCTTTCATGAAAAAGGGCGTCGGACTCCCGTTCTGGGAATCCGACGCCCTGCCGTGCTTGGGGTTGTGCGGTTAGCTTCTGCGCTGCGACATCTCCAGGTGGGCCACCAGGTCGCCCACCGCCCGCTTCAGCTGGTTCAGCGGACCACCGAGGCCCTTCGGAACGCCGAAGTTGGTCACCGTCTTGGTCAGCTCCAGCATGGTCGCGTCGATCTCGCGAACCGTGCCGGTCACACCGTCTGCATTGGCCATTACTTGTACTCCTTCGCAACACTCGATCCACCGTGCTCGGCGATGCCCTCACGCACCGCGTCCGCCGCCTTCGCCACCGCAGCGGCCAGCTCCTGGGCCTCCGCGTAGTGCCGGTCCTCGACGAACTCGCCGTCGAGGAACTCGACCTTGTTCACGTCCTGGTTCAGCTGATCCATCAGCGAACCGATCGTCGACAGCCGCTTGACTCCGCGCGAATTGCGCCGGAACAGCTGCTTCGTAACCTCCACCTGCAACCACCTTTCCTTTTCGCCCGAGGAAATCCCGGGAAGATCTGATCACCGGCCGCCGAGGCAGCCCGAACCGTGGAAACCGAACGAGGAATCGAACAGGTCATTCATCGGACTCGTCCTCCTGCTCTTCAACCCTGCGAATGACGGTCACTACGATCTGAAGCGACGCCAGCAGCTGGCCCGTCACCTCGCGCATGTCCGCCCCGCACGCGGTCGGGCCACCGGGCACATCCACCGAGTACGCCGCATCACCTGCGGTCGCGAATGCCTCCGTGAGCTCTGTGGACAGCCGACGAAGGTCCTCCAGCGCCTGGTCCCGCTGCAGCGTGTTCACAGGAACACCACCCACTCTCGGTCCAAGCAGTACTGGTCGTGCGTGTGCTGGTAGCGCCACTTGTCGCAGTGGCACGCCGGGCAGTACTTGAGCGACATTTCCAAATCTCCTTTCCCGAAGGCCATAAAGACCCCCGGAACATCCGCAGACGGCCGGGGGTCAATAAAGCCCAACCGACGACACATTCCGCCGGTTTTGGGCATAGCTCGGCCCACTATGGAATTCTCAAACAACAAGCAGCCGGATTCGGCTTAAAAGAATCAGAAAGAAACGGTCGGAATGGGTGGCTCGATCAGGCTGCGGCCGAGACCGTCGCGCCGAGCGGGGTCATGCCGTTGGCCCGGAAGGACAGACCCGAGCGACCGTTGCGCTCCCAGTAGCTGACCGTCGCGTCGATCAGCTCGACGTAGGTGCCCTCCTCGAAGCCCTCGCCGGGGTCGGCGGTCAGGGTCACCTTGATCTCCTCACCCTTGCCCGCGTACTCGCCGGGCTGGGCCTTGCGCTTGACGAACAGCGAGACCACGAACTGCTGAACCCCCTGCCGGTCGGTCACGACCTCCTGAACGCCGTGGTCGTTCTCGAACATCTTCAGCGTCGGCGCCTCGGTGATCATGAGCTTGTGACCCTGCAGGTTGACCGGGATGTTCCGCACTGTCTTACCTCCGCTAGATGGTTCCTAGGTTCCTAGTTTCCTAGGAATGTTGGGATCACTCTAACCCGACCGACGAACGATCCGCAAGGGGGTTTCCTAGGAAACTAGGAAGCGATGTGGTCTAATGGCCGTATGACCCCAGAGACCAGCGGTTTTGTCCCGGTGAGGGACCGGATTGCCAACCACCTACGGGAGGCGATCGCGTCAGGAGAGCTCAAGCCGGGCGACGCGTTGCCGAGCCTCAGCGTGATCTCGGCAGAGTGGGAGGTGGCCAAGGCGACGGCTGAGGGCGCGCTCGCGCTCCTGCGCGACGAGGGCCTGGTTGTGCCCGGCGGGCGCGGTAAGCCCGCGACCGTTCAGGCGCCAAAGAAGCGGCACAACATCTACCTCTCGGACGGATGGACCCAGCAGCAGAAGGACCTGGTCCTCCGACCTGAAGCAGAGCGCAGGGAGACCGGTGCCATCGAGCTAACGGCCGGCATCTCGATCGACGACACCGACTCCAGCTCCATCTACACGGAGACCCCGGCCGATGCGGAGCAGGCGGAGATCTTGGGTGTCGAGCCAGGCACTCCGCTGGTTCAGCGCGTGTACGAGATGGTCCACAAGTCAACCGGACTGCGGTGCTCCTGGAGCGTTTCCTACATCCCGCGCGCCCTCATCGAGGGCAATCCCGCGTTGCTCGACCAGAACAACGAGCCGTGGCCCGGCGGCCATCAGCACCAGCTCTACACGGTCGGCATCGAGCTCGCCCGCTTCACGCGGACGGTGTTCTCCGCCCAGCCCACGCCCAGCGAACGGGCGGCATGGGGCATGAACCCCGGAACTCCCATGCTGCACGTCCTGAGCCGGTCGATCGATACTCAGGACCGCGTGGTGGAGTACTCCGAGGCCCGGTATCCGGCTGACACCACCGAAATCACGGTCACCGAGGAGCTGCGGCCTTGGACGTCTGAGCAGCTGAACGCGGCAGGTGACGCATGAATCGACCTTCGATCGACCCGGCGCTCGGAATCGAGCTCGTCGAGGAGCGGACGCTGTCGAAGCGCGACATGAGCGTGAGTGTCTTGATCCCTGCGCACAACGAAGAAGAGACCATCGCGCAGGTCGTGGCCGACTCGTTCGCTGGCCTTGAGGTGCTCGGCGTCGACGGAGACGTCACCGTCAGCGCGAGTGGGTGTACCGACCAAACCGCGGACCTCGCGGCGAAGGCCGGTGCGAAGGTCGTCGAGTCGCCCGCAGGGAAGGGTGCCGCCATCTCAAGCGGCGTCCCGGCCACCGACGGCGACGTCATCTGCCTGATCGATGGCGACTTGCAGTACTTCGGGAATCCCCCGCTCGTCGCGCTTCTCGCTCAGCCCGTACTGCAGGGTCTCGCGGACGCGGTGGTCTCCGATCTCTACTGGCGCCCGTTGTACCCGCAGCTCTGGCTCCACGGCTTCTTCGCGCCGGTGGCCGGAGCCTTGTTCCCCGAGATCCTCCCTCGCGTCGGCTCGACCCCGTGGTCAGGGCAACGTGCTGCAGTGCGGGAGCTTTGGCCGACCGAGCTGCCCGATGACTTCACGGTGGACCTGGAGCTGCTGTTCCACTGGAATCGGCAAGCAGCTCGACTTCGCCCGGTACTGGCCGACGACTGGGTCAACCCGCAGCGCCCTAAGCCGGACCTGATGGCGCAGGAGCTCGAAGTGGTCATCCAGCACGCATTGGCCGACGGGCGATTGGCCGAGGATGGCGCAAGCAAGTTGCGGCAGTGGTACGACAACGTCCACGAGAAGATGGCCGAGTACCGGCCGGACGAGGACGACCCGCAGGACTTCGAACGTGCGCTCCTGAAGAGGTCTCTCGATGAACTGCGTCGCTGCATCGACGGAAACAACGCAACCTGACCGAGCACCAACCTGAGACGGCGTCGTTCGCTACCGAGCGGCGCCGTTTCTGCTATCCGGGCTACTGGCCCTTGTCGGAACGACGCTTCTGGCGCAGCTGTTCCTTCAGGTCTTCGACATCCCACCGCTGGTGACCACCGTTCGTCACCAAGGCCGGTTCAACGGCCCCCTCAGCCGCCCACCGCTGCAGCGTGCGTCGGTCCACGCCGATCGCTTTCGCCGCTTCGCCAGTCGAGACGTAGTTTGAGGCCACTCGCCTACGTTCGCCCGCACTTCGACGCTAAGCCAGTCGAATGTCGCGGCTACCTACCTATACCCGCGTATGTCGCGTTTACGTACGATTGTCGCGTGGCGGAGATCAAAGTGGGGAGCCTGCGACTGGACCTCGGCGTGGTCGTCATCGACGAGCGCACCTGGTGGACGTGCCCCATCGGAGGCGAGGCGTGCGGGAGGGTTCTCGCGGACCTCGGATCAACGGGCATCGACTGCATGGAATGGCACGTCGAGCACGCTCACCTTCGAGTCTTCTGCTACGGCGTCGTCAACTGAACCCGCAGCCTTCTGGCCTGCGGTTCTGGTCCGCGTGTTTAAACTTTCTCTACTTCATCAAGGGCGGCCCCTGCGGGGCCGCCTACCGCTGTATGCGAGCCAGGGTGGAGCTGCCGACCTTCCTGTATGCGAGCCCGGTCAAGCGGTCGTTGGCCGGCCGGGCGTGCGGCTCGCTGCGCTCACCGGTCCCGGCAGGCCAACGCCGCGACCGGGCGCAAGCGGAAAGGTCGGCAGCCGCACCCTGACGCCAGCGGTGGCAGGCGGCCCCGCAGGAGCACGCCCGAAGCCGACCAAGCCAACCGCGGCTTCCCTGCCGCAGGCCATCGCTCACCTGGGCAAACTCAAGGAACAGTGCTGGGCGCGCTCGCGAGGTGGTCGCCTTACCGCTCCAGCGAGTACGAAAGTGTCGGCCGCGAAGGTGCTCACCGGCTTGTGGTCACCGCTAGGTTGCCGATCATGGGACCTCAATGGCAATGGCTCGGAAACCTGATCACGGCGGTGGCGACAATCTCGGGTGTCTTCAATTGCGCCGCTGCTTTGCGTGCGGACGGCGTTCGAACCGCAGTGGGTTTCCTGGGTGCGGACTACCGTTCATGAGCTGGTGCTCGGCTGGCCCTCGTTGCCGTCGTCGGTGTTGGTTGCGAGCGCGACACCCACCTGGTTGGCGAGGGTGACCGCGACGCGCAGCTGCTGCTGTGATGGCCTGACGACGCTGGTGGCGGCAGTGAGTAGAAATCGGCCGTGAATGGCGCCGTGGCTTTGGACCACGAGCTCGATCTCCGTGTCGGTCGGGAGGCCCAGACGCCTGACATTTAGCGGGTGGGCGTTGTATTTGACGGTTCCGTCGGCCTCGATCGTGGCAAGCACGGGGCCGTCGCCGGGATCGAACCGGCAGCGATCGATTTGCAAGAGCTCAACGATCTGTCCGCAGACGTGCTCGATCAGCGATTCAGTGGAGGACTGGCCAGCGCTTACCGCCGCAGCGGTCCTGAGCACGCCGTCCAGGTAGCCCTGCTCGAGGCTTGCACGGGCTTGTTGGCGTCGACCCCACAGTGCTATCTCGCTGACCGCAGCCCCGACGAGCATGAGCAGAGCAGCGGTTTCGATGTCGGCCTGGTCAGTGATGGCGAACCGGTTGTACGGCTCGGTGAGGAAGAAGTCGAACCAGACCGCGCTCGACAACGCCGCGAGCAGGCCCGCCGATCTGATACCAGTGGAGGCCGCTGCGACGATGAGCAGAACTAGGCCCAGGGCGGAACTAGTGTTCGGAACGCTGTCGCGGAAGACGCTGAGCACCGCACACGCCGCGAGTGGGAGCAGCACCGCAACGCCGACAACAAGCGGTCGGTGCGTCACCAGCCACGCAAATGAGCGCCCACGAGGCATGTCCATGGCTGCCAGTGTGCTCGCCCTTGCCCCAGCCTTGCAGCTGCTCGCGCTGACACCGTGTAGCCCATGTAGCTCGCCCCTGAAGTCCGACCATTATTCGTGTGGCGGCTGCGCCTCCTGCGAGCTTTACGGACTGGCGATCATTCGCACGTGTGTTCTACTCTCGGGGCGTCGGACTGAAGGATGGGGAAGATCCAGAAAGCTCGGCGCGGGTCGGCCGCTGCACCTCTCTGGCCGACCCGACCAAACTTCACGTCGGGGCGGGCACCAGGTGGCGAGCGAGGGTGACGATGGCTGGCAGGGCACACGGCGACGGCCGGACACCCCGCAACCCATCTGGGGCCACCTGGTACAGGCCCTCCCACCTCAACGCGACGTCGGCTACGGCAACACCCCGCTCCGCGTACGAGCGGGCGGCATCGACATCTCAGCCACCGTCCCCGGCATCCTGCTAGCTTGGCACCAGACCTGCGTGGGCGACTGGTGGGCGCTCGCCACCTTCGAACTCACGAACCGCTCCGCCAAGCCCGGCCTGGTGGTCACGCAACTTGTCCCCGCGAAGGCCGTCAAACCACGGCAAGGGACAGCAGAAGTCGCCGATTAATTGCCAAGAACCACCCGCAGATGACGGCAAATGACGCCAGGCAAGGCGAACTTCCAAATCGCCATCCACGCAGCTCACCAAAGGTGCCGTCAGACAACGACAAGCACTGTCCATCATGGATCGACAATCCGCGGGTTCAGGGTTCGATCCCCTGGCGGCCCACCAAAACCCCAGGTCACAAGGCCTGGGGTTCTTCTTTTCAAGATCGCCGCCGTGCTTTTGCCGTGGAATGCGCCTCGGTGCACCGGCGACGCAGCACCTCGACCGCCCAGGAGGGGCCGGCAGCGCCCACTCGCTAGTGCTCCGTCTTCGTCGTTGGCGTAGCGGTGTTTTCGTGGCGCGCGGTGGCGGTCGGCGATGGCCAGGGCGTGAGCAGATCGACCGCAGCCCGCTGAGGGGTGCAGCGAGTCAGCCGGGAGTCCGAGTTCTCCTACGCCAGGGAGTGGGTGATGGTGCCGCTGTAGGTACCGGCCGCTGCGGTTGAGGGGATGGTGATCTGGATGGTGGGGTTCCAACTGGCGGTGGAATACCCGGTACCGATCCGGCTGAACGCGGTGCGGGGGGAGTTGAGCGTGACCGCGTTGGCCTGGGTCGGCTGGCCGGGGGTGAAGGTTCCGATCCCGCTGGTCGAGGTGGCGGGGCCCGACCAGTAGCGCACAGCCGTGGTGGGGATCGTTTGGGGCGAGGTGCCTGCTCCGGTGACGAAGTTCGTGGAGGTGACCGTTGCGGTCCAGGTGAGGGTGGGGACGCCCGTGGTGTCGCTCGCCGTGACCGTGCCCAGCTGGCCGGTGACCGTGTCACCGATCCCCGCGGATCCGAGATTGGCGGTGGTCGGGGCGGTGATGGTGAGGGCACGTGGCTGCGGCGGTTCGGTCTGAGCTGTGGCTGCCGACCCGCCGCTGCACCACGCGAGTACGCAGGTGCTCATCACCAATGCCATGCGGCGGGCAGGCGACGGCATGGGAATCACCTGACGGATAGTAGCTACTCGTGTTCGTTGCGCGGTGATCTCCTGCGTGCTGGGCGTTTCTCCTACCGGCGTCGCCGGAGCAGACGGGCGCCGAACAGGATGATGACGACGGCGGGCACGAGCACGAGCGCGGCCGCTGTGCCTGACCAGGTTCCGGAGGTGAGGCCGACCAGTGGCCCGGCGCCCGACCGGGGCAGGGTGATCGTGGCGGTTCCGGTGCGTTCGACGAGCCCGCTGCGCAGGGTGAGGTGGACGGTCCACGGCCCTTCGGGAAGTCGCTCGTCCAGGATTGTTGTGGCCGTGGAGCTCTGTCCGGGGGCAACGGTCGTTCCAAGCTCCACGGGATAGGGGCCGGCGTTGAGTCCCCCGGGCCCGTTGGACAGGGACATCGTTCCGCTCATGTCCACGGCACGTCCCCCGGTGTTGCGGACGTGAGCGCGGATCAACGGCCGCCCCTCGGGATCTCGTTCAGGGGTGATCCCGCTGATCTGGAAATCCGTGGGCGGTTCGCCGCCGGGACCGACGTCGAGATACATGCGAACGCCACGCGGTTGACGAAACCGACGTTGGCCTCCGGGGTGGGAGGAGTCGTGTGCTCGGCCCAGATGACGCCGTAGCGCTCGCCTCGCGAAGCATCACGAGGAATGGTGATCGTGGCCAGCACCTGCTCAACGCCGTGCGGTGGAAGATCCAGGACCGGCCGGTCCAGGCGAACCCACGTCGCGAGTTCGTTGACCTGGCGTCCCTGACCGAAGGCGAACACACCCCCGTCGACCGAGGCCGCACCGGGGTACAGCTCGAAGCGCTGGGGGCGGTTGGTCTCGTTCGTGACCTGAACCCGCCGCTGAATCGTCGATCCCGGCGGCAGATGATCAACGATGTAAGTGTTGGCACGCGGATCCGCCTGCCGCTCCAACGGGGCGTCGAGCAGCTTGATCCCGAACGTGACCGGCGCAGATGGATCAGACTCCGCAGCGGCTGTGGAAGGTCCGCCCGCCCCCATCACCACGGCCACGAGAGTCAGCACGAGCACGCTGGACCGGAGCCATGAGTCAAGCAACTGAGTGTGTGACCGTTCCCGTGTAGGTTCCTTGTGCGGCGGTGGGTGGCACGTTGACCGTCAGCCTGGGATTCCACCCGGCGGTGTTGGCGCCGCCGCCCCCGACGTGGCTGAACGCCGTTTTCGCGGTGTCCAATGGCACGGCATCGCCAGTGGTCGGCTGTCCGGGGGTGAACGTCCCGGCCCCGGCGGTGGACGTCGCTGGGCCCGAAGCGTAGGAGATGTTGCCGTTGGGGATCGTCTCGGACGGCCCGCTCGCACCCGTCACGAAATCGGTCGAGTTCACCGTCGAGGTCCACGGCGCGGGCACAACACCACGCTGATCGCTGACCGTGACCGTCCCCAACGGACCCGAAGTGGGAGCCCCGATGCTCGCGCTCGGCAACGACGCGTTGGCCGGCCCCGCCACGGTCAACGCAGCACCCTGCACCGTAAAGGTGACAGCGGTGTCCACCGCGTACGCAGGCGTTGCACCGACGACCAACAGCGCGGCCGTCGTCCCGAGTACAACTCTTCGCATCTCCCGCCCCTTCCTCACATCACGCAACACCGGCCATGATTGTCAAGAGGAAGTGACCTCGCACGACTACGTGCCTCCGGTTCACTCGCACGTGCCAGGCAGCGAGAGGTGGCGCGAACGGTCGCCGGAGCCGATGGTTGATCGGACCCATCGCCGACGCCCGCGAATGCGATGTGTCCCCGGCGAACGCCCCCCGGGGGATGGCTCCGCGACGGTCGAGATGACCAACCGATCAGCCGGTCAGCGGTTGATCAGGTAGCGGAGGAGCAGGGTGTCGTCCTGGGCCAGGACCGAGGCCAGGGTGAGGTGGGCGGGGTCGATGCCCGTGCCGGCGGCGATGCGCTCCGCCGTGCCGGAGACCAGCATCGGGGAGAGCGTCAGGCGGAGTTCGTCGACGACGCCTGCTTCCAGCAGCGAGCCGAACAGGCGCGGGCCGCCGTCGCAGTGGATCCGCTTGAGGCCGCGCTGCGCCAAAGCGCTTGTCGCTGCGGCGAAGTCGACCGAGCCGTCGCCCGCCACGAGGACCTCGGCGCCCGCCGCTTCCCACTCCTCGCGCAGCGCGGCGGGTGCGGAGCGGCAGGTGATCACGATCGTGGGGACCTGCACGTCGGTGATCACGGGCGCGTCGGCCGGGAGCGACCGACCGGAGGTGACGACCGCGATGCGCGGAACCGGGGCGAGCCCGTGGCGGGCGCGCAGCTCGGCCTGCTGCTCGTCCGGTTCGACGCCGCGGAACTCCTCGATGATCGCGGTGCTCGCCCCCACCAGGATCACGTCAGCCAGGCTGCTGCCCAGCGGGTACACCTCGCGGTCGGCCTCGTTGCTCAGGCCGCGCGAGCGGCCCGCCACCTCGACCGCGCCGTCGACGCTGCTCACGAAGTTCATCGCGAGCCACTGGGACCGGTCCTCGGGATAGCCGTACAGGCGCTCCAGCTCGGCGCGGTCCACGCTTCCCGCCTCGTCCGGCGGCCACACGCGCCGCATCACAGGTACCTCACCACCCGCGACGGCTTCCGCTCGCCGCCGATGCTCGCGACCATCTCCAGGGTGTGCCGGGTCTCGCGGACCTGGTGCGCGCGGAACATCGCCGCACCTGCCTGCGCCGCCAGGGCGGTCGCGGCGAGCGTCCCGGTGACCCGGTCGTCCAGCTCGACGCCGAGGGTCTCGCCCACGACGTTCTTGTTGCTCATCGCCATCAGCACCGGCCACCCGGTGTCGATCATCTCCTGGAGCCGTCCGAGGATCTCCAGCGACTGGTAGGTGTTCTTGCCGAAGTCGATCGCGGGGTCGATCAGCACGCCCTCGCGCGGAACGCCGAGAGCGACGGCCTTCTCGGCGAGGCTCGTGGTCTCGGCGATGACGTCCGCGACGACGTCGTCGTACTGCGGGCTGGTGGGATCGGTGCGCGGCTCCAGGCCGCCGGTGTGCGAGCAGACGTAACCGGCCCCGTACTTCGCGGCGACCTCCAGCATCTTCGGGTCGTAGCCCTGCCACGTGTCGTTGAGCAGGTCCGCGCCCGCCCGGCACACGACGTCGGCGACCTCGTGCCGGTAGGTGTCGATGCTGATGATCAGGTCCGGGAACTCCGAGCGCGTCCACTCCAGGGTCGGCAGGACGCGGTGGAGTTCCTCGTCCACCGTGACCTCCGGCCCCGGGCTCGCCGGGATCCCGCCGATGTCCAGGACGTCGGCCCCCTCGGCGACGGCGTGCGCGATGGCCGCCCGAGCCCGGTCCTCCTCGAACGTGGCGCCGTGGTCGTAGAACGAATCCGGCGTCCGGTTCACGATCGCCATGATCAAGGCACGATCGCTGACCACGGTTCGACCCCGAAAGGCCAGCTCAGGCATGCAGTGTCTCCTCGCCGCGCAGCACGTCATCCGCAGCCGAGACTACGTGCTCGGACCGGCCGCCGGGTCGAGCACGCCCGCGAACACCAGCACCAGCAGCACAACGCCCAGCACGACGCGGTAGATCACGAACGGAACGAAGGTGCCGCGCTTGATGTAGGCCATCAACCACGCGACGACGGCGTAGCCGACCGCGAACGACACGACGGTCGCGACCAGCGTCGGGCCCCAGGCGGGCGCGGTGCCGTCGCCGATGTCGGTGAGCTTGTAGATCCCGGAGCCGAACACCGCCGGGGCCGCCAGCAGGAACGAGTACTCGGCGGCGTCCGGACGCCGGTAGCCCATCAGCAGACCGGCGGTCGTGGTGCCGCCCGAGCGGGAGACGCCGGGGATCAGGGCGAGCGCCTGCGCGCACCCGTAGGCGAGGCCGTGCGGCACGGTCAGGTCGTCGAGGGTGCGCTGCTTGCGGCCGAACCGGTCGGCCCAGCCCAGCAGCAGGCCGAAGCCGATCAGCACTACGGCGGTCAGCCGCAGGTCCCGGAACACCGAGTCGATCGCGTCCTCGAACAGCACGCCCAGCACCACCACCGGGAGGGTGCCGACGATGATGAGCCACCCCATCCGGGCGTCGGGGTGATGCCGGTGGTCGCGGTCGTGCAGCGAGCGGAACCAGTTCCGCAGGATCGAACCGATCTTCCTCGCGAAGTACGCGACGATCGCCAGCTCGGTGCCGATCTGGATGACCGCGGTGAACGCCGCCCCCGGGTCGTCCCACCCGGCGAACGCCGCCACGACGCGGACGTGCGCGCTGGAGGAGATCGGCAGGAACTCGGTGAGCCCCTGCACCAGCCCCAGCACGATCGCTTCGAACCACCCCACGACGTCCCCTCTCCTCGCGGCAGCCGCACCGTAGCGAACTCGCGGGCCCCGGGCGGGCGACCGACACCCCGCCGCGTGCGGGCGTCGCAGCCGAGTCATCCTTGCGGAGCAGGAGCTGATGGGGAGGACTCGTGAAGGTCATCGACAAGATCGCGTGGATCGAGCTGCGGGACGGCAAGGTCCTCAGCACCCGGTCGCACGGCAAGGACGTCTACTACTTCCCGGGCGGCAAGCGGGAACCCGGCGAGTCCGATCTGGACACCCTCGCCCGCGAGATCACCGAGGAGCTGGCGGTCACCATCGACCGGGACAGCGCCACCCACATCGGCACCTTCGAAGCCGAGGCGCACGGCCAGAACGCCGACGTCCTGGTCCGCATGACCTGCTACACCGCGGCCCACGAGGGCACCCCGGCCGCGAGCAGCGAGATCGCCGAGCTCATCTGGCTCGGCTACGCCGACCGCGACCGCGTCTCACCGGTGGACCAGATCATCTTCGACCACCTCCACGAGCGCTCCCTGCTCGTGTGATCCCCACCAGGGGCGGTTTTTCCCAGAACCGCCCGGGGTTTCACTGTGAAATCCCGGGCGATTCCGGCGAAAACCGCCCCGCTCAAGCCCCCGAACCCAAGTAACCCAAGACCATCACCGCGGTGCGTTCCGCCCGACTGGCCAAGTGATCCGGTGCCGACTCGCGGTCGCGGTCGTTGTCTGGATGGACGAGGGGGTGGTTCGGATGAGGGGGTCCGTGGACGAGGTTTTGACCGCCTACAAAGGACATCCGCCTTCTCGGGGCAGTAGTCTGGGGTCGTGATGGAGATTTGGGTGAACCCGGCGTGCTCGAAGTGCCGGTCCGCGGTGAGCGAGCTGGACGCGGCGGGGGCCGAGTACACCGTGCGGCGGTACCTGGAGGAGCCGCCGACGGTCGCCGAGCTGGAGGCCGTTCTGGAGCGGCTCGGGTTGGAACCGTGGGACATCGCGCGGACCGGTGAGGCCGTCGCCGCGGAGGTCGGACTCCGCGAGGTGCCGAAGGACGCCGAGCACCGGGGCGACTGGCTGCGCCTGATGAGCGAGAACCCGAAGCTGATCCAGCGCCCGATCATCACCGCCTCCGACAGCACCACCGTCGTCGGCCGCGACCCCGATTCGGTGGGCCGCGTCATCGACGCCGAGCGGAACGCCTGAGGTCAGTCCCGGCGGGTGAGCTTCTCGCCGACCCGGATGATGCGCTCGCCGACGTTCTCGGCGAGGCCGCTGGTCGCGGCGGCGACCCGGTCGGCCGCCGTGCGGCTCACCGCGGCGGCCTTGGTCGCGGCGTCCTCGGTGAACTCGGCCGTGGCCGCGCCCGCCTGATCCGCCCAGCTGGCGGCGCGGCCGGAGAAGCGCGCGATGTGCTCGGAGCCGTCCTGGCGGACCTGCTCGTAGAACTTCGCCGTCTGCGCGACGGTCGTGTCGACCAGCTTGGAGAACGCCTCAGGAACCGGCATCGCGACCTCCTCCGAGGATACCGAGCGAACCTGTTACTTCAAGTAACACCTTAAGGAGATCGCGGCGCGCGCGCAATGCCGGGGCTCGTTCGGGATCGATCGCGCTTCTCGACCGATAAGCGGCGCTGATCAACACGTCCGTCCACAGGGGACGAATGAAGATCACGATTGCACCCGGGTGATGAGGATCGCTCGACCTGCGCGCTGGATCGTCATGAGCAGCGACGACCCCTTCGCGCTTTCGGATGATGCACGTCCGCGTGGCCCCGACGATGCCGGAACGCAACCTTGGGTACTTAGGATCAATCCCCCAGGGAAGGGAATGCCCGCGCGGCCGCTGATCAGGCGAAACCCTGAATATGCCAAAAACGTTTATGCGGGCAGCGTCAACAGCCGAGACCTCGGCGACCACTAAGGACAGATACACATGCTTCAGCAGCGGACCCGACTGTTCGGTTCGATCGTGGGCCTGTGCACCGCCGGCGCACTCCTCGCAGGCTGCGGCGGCGGGGCCCAGGAGGCCGAGCACGCGCAGCACCAGCCCGCGCCGCAGACGCCCGCCGAGGGCCAGTCCGCTGCGGGCAAGCAGACCTCGGGCACCTTCGAGAACTTCTCGCCGACCGCCAAGGCCATCACGTACAAGCCGGAGGAGGTCCCGGCGGGCGGGCAGATCACCGTCAACTCCTCCTCCGCCGACGGCAAGAGCAAGGTGACCGTCGAGGTCAAGGGCCTGCAGCCGAACCGCCCCTACGGCGCCCACGTGCACGTCAAGCCGTGCGGTGCGACCGGCGAGGACGCGGGCTCCCACTACCAGGAGAAGGCCGACCCGGTGAAGCCGTCGGTCGACCCGGCCTACGCCAACCCGCAGAACGAGGTGTGGCTGGACTTCCACACCGACGCGCAGGGCAACGGCACCGCCACCGCCGAGGGCGCCTGGTCGCTGGCCACCCGCGACGACGCGCAGTCGGTCGTCCTGCACGAGACCCACACCCACTCCGAGCCCGGCAAGGCCGGCTCGGCGGGCTCGCGCCTGGGCTGCATCACCGCGGACTTCTGATCCGCTGAACCACCGGGAGGGCACCCGCCGCGCAGGCGGGTGCCCTCCTCGCTTTTCCCACCGGAACGACTTTGACGCAGGTCACGGGTGATCGAGGTTCGGGGTCGGGGACAATGGGCTTGATGACCGCTCTGGACCTGCCCGCCCCGACGGGTGCCAAGACGCTGCGGATCGGACCTCACGAGGTCGATCCGCCGGTGGTGCTCGCCCCGATGGCGGGAATCACGAACGTGGCGTTCCGACGGCTGTGCCGGGAGTACGGCGCCGGGCTGTACGTGTGCGAGATGATCACCAGCCGGGCGCTGGTGGAACGGCACCCGAAGACGCTCGAGATGATCACCTTCGACGCCGACGAGAGCCCGCGCTCGATGCAGCTCTACGGCGTCGACCCGGTCACCATGGGGCAGGCCGTCCGGATGATCGTCGAGGAGGACCTCGCCGATCACGTCGACATGAACTTCGGCTGCCCGGTGCCCAAGGTGACCCGCAAGGGCGGCGGTTCGGCGCTGCCGTACAAGCGGCGGCTGTTCCGCGACATCGTGCGCGCGGCCGTCACCGCCGCTTCACCGGCGGGCATCCCGGTGACCGTGAAGTTCCGCATCGGCATCGACGACGAGCACATCACCTACCTCGACGCCGGGAGCATCGCCGAGGAGGAGGGCGCCGCGGCCGTCGCGCTGCACGGCAGGACCGCCTCGCAGCGCTACTCCGGCACCGCCGACTGGTCGGCGATCCGCACCCTCAAGCAGCACGTCACGTCGATCCCGGTGCTGGGCAACGGCGACATCTTCAGCGCCGACGACGCGCTGCGGATGGTCGACGAGACCGGCTGCGACGGCGTGGTCGTCGGGCGCGGCTGCCTCGGCCGCCCCTGGCTGTTCCGCGACCTGCAGGCCGCCTTCACCGGGCAGCCGATCCCGGAGGGCCCGGACCTCGGCGAGGTCTCGCGCGTCCTGCGGCGGCACGCCGAGCTGCTCGCCGACCACATGGGCGAGGAGAAGGGCCTGCGCGACCTGCGCAAGCACATGTCCCAGTACCTGCGCGGCTTCCCCGTCGGCTCCGACCTGCGGCACGGCTTCGGGCTCGTGTCCAGCCTCGCGCAGCTCGACGACCTGCTGGCCCAGCTCGACCCGAACGTGCCGTTCCCGACCGACGCCGAGGGACCGCGCGGGCGCCAGGGGTCGGCGGGCAAGGTCGTGCTGCCGGAGGGCTGGCTCGACGACCCCGACGACGCGACCGTCCCGGCCGGTGCCGAGGTCGACTCCAGCGGCGGCTGAGCGGTGCGGGCCTGGCCGCTGCTGCTCGCCGCGCTGTGCCTGACCGGCTGCGCCTCGACGCCGCAACAGCCGGACTTCCGCGGCTACTTCGCCGACAACAACGCGGCGGCCGCGGCGGGACCGGCGGCGCAGCAGGAGTTCTTCAACCGAACGCAGCACCCCGACTTCACCGCCAACACGTGCGAGCTCGGCGACCTCACCGTCCGGCTCGACCCGGCGTGGAGCACGCTGCGGCCCGATCCCGGTTTCACCGCCGACGGCGTCGTCCCGCACGGGCAGATCTGGGTCATCGGCGTCGAGGTCACCACCCGAACGGGCGGCAGCACCACCGGTCATCAAATCGGGTCACAACACCTCGTGGTGCTCGACGGGCGGACGTTCGGCTTCGCACCCTGTCCTCAATGACAGCAGCGGGTCCTCGATGAAAGCAGTGGCTCCTCGATGAGCCAGGACCCGAAAACCCGGAATCTGCGGCCAAGATCACCTCGATCGGCTTGCGGGGCGGTGATGCGAAACTGACACTGGTTTGCTCGTCCGTGCGGGTGGGTCCGTCCCGATTCGCTTCCACATCCACCCCTCCGCCCGGTACACACCTAGGAGCCGATGGCTCGGTCTCGGAATCGCCGAAGTTGTCACTCGATCGCGCGAACCGAGGCACCGGTCGAGTCGAAACGGCATGATCGTTCCGTCAGACCGAACGACAGCGCGGACGGGAGGTGGCCGACATGATCCGCAACGGATTCACCGGGCAGGACCCGCACCCCAGCGGAGGAGACGTGCCGCAACCGCCCACGCCCCGCAGCCGTGAGGAAGTCGCCAACGGCACGGGCATGGCGGAACTGCACGAGTCCATAGCGCGACTGCTGGCCTCCCGGGGTCAGTGGCGGCAGGCCTACCACCACCTGCGATCAGCGCTGGACATGATGTCCTCGGACAAGCCGGCGGTGCCCGAGCAGCTGCGCAGCGAGGTCGAGCTGCTGCGCCGGGAGCACGCCAAGGCCCGCGAGGAGAGCCTCCGGGACAGCCTCACCGCCAGCTACAACCGTCGCTACCTCGACGAACGGCTCGCGGACCTGGTCGCCGAGAACGCCATGACGGGCGAGGGCCTGGCCGTGGCGCTGATCGACCTGGACTGGTTCAAGGTGGTCAACGACACCTACGGGCACCTGTTCGGAGACCGGGTGCTGCAGCGGGTCGTGGACCTGCTGCAGGAGGCCCTGCCGGACGGGGCGTTCTGCGCCCGCTACGGCGGCGAGGAGTTCGTGCTGGTGCTGCCGCACATCCTGCCCAACTCGGCGGTGCAGGTCTGCGAGGCGGCCCGGCAGCGGGTGGAGCACTTCCAGTGGGAGACGATGGCGCCCGGCCTCGGTGTGACGATCAGCATCGGCGTCGCGCACGAGCAGGGCACCGGCGGGCACGTCTCGGGCGAGCAGCAGTTGATCTCGGCCGACGCCCTGCTGTACGCGGCGAAGCGTGCCGGTCGGAATGCCGTCGCCTACCGAAAAGGCGCCGAAGTCCGGTTGGCGGGTGCCGCTTCCGAGCGGGTCACCGAAACGGGGAGAAGAGCCGCCGGCTACTGATGGCGATCACGCGAAAACGCAGGGTCCATTCGAATTGTGAACTTATCGGTCATCTGGCTTAGCACGGCTCGTCGCAATAGACGAGCCGCGCGGTAGGATCGTGCACTGATTGTGAAGAAACTGTCGGCGCTATCGTCAGTTCGGGCGATCCGCCGTACTATCTTCTAGGCGCCACGCGATGCATGTCGGGGAGTGTCGACGCGCCAGGACGATTCGCAGAACGATGACTGAGGCAGGTTGGGAGGGAACACGCGTGCCGCAAGACCCCCGGCATGGCGACTTCGGGCACCGGCGTACCCGCCCCGACGAGGACGCCGATGCCACCGGTTCGGCGAGTGGTGGTTCCGGACGTCGCCGACGCGCGCTGTCCGAGGACGGCACGGGCGGCACTCGAGTGATCGACCTGCTGTCCAAGCACGGCAAGGGTCCGAACACCTCAGGCCACCGCCGCGCGGCTGAACCCCAGCCGCCCGCGAGCCAACCCCCGAGCTCCCCGCCGCCGGTCAGCCAGCCACCGGCCGCGCCCCAGCCCCCGCAGACCGGCCCCCGCCGGGCCGCTCCGCAGGCACCGCCGGAACCGGCGCAGGCCTGGACGAACCCCGAACCGCCCGGCCGCCGCCCCCGGCAGGCGCCGCCGAGCCGCCCGATGCCCAACCCGCCCGCGCCGCCGATCAACCCGGCACCCCCGGCGGGCTGGACGGCCCCCGGCACCGGCCCCCGACCGGTGCAGCAGCCGCCCGCAGGGCCGGTCTCCCCGCCGTCCGGCCGCAACCAGCGGCCCACCCCGCCTCCGCCCTCGGCCCCGGGCGCCGCCGCCGCGTTCGCCGGTGGCGCCGCCGCCCGTCCCGCCCGGCGCAACCCCGAGCCGCCCGGCGAGGAGGCCACCCGGATCAGCCAGGCGTTGAGCACCGACGCCCCGCAGCGCGTCTCGCCGCCGTCCGGCCGCAACCCGCGCCCCGCACCGCCCGCGGCCCCGCAGGCGGACATGGACGCGACCACGCAGCACCCCCGCGTCCCGGCCGCTCCCCAGCAGCCGCCCCAGGCAGCCCAGAAACCCGCGGCGCAGAACGGGCAGCCCGCCAAGCCCGCGCCTCCCCCGGTCGAGCGGGCCGAGGAGACGGCGATCGTCCAGCCCGCCGACGGCTACTCCGAGCTCGACGAGTTCGACGACGAGGCCGAGGTCGTCGACGACGACCTGGACGGCGACGGCGACCGCAAGAACGACATCGAGCAGATCGACCTCACGCTCGCCCGCTTCTCCGCGGTGCACGACGAGATCGCCGCCGAGGAGGCCAAGCGCCGCAAGCGCTACGCGTGGCTGCCCGGCAACAAGAAGGAACCCGAGCTCGGCAGCGACATGCCGTTCGACTTCCACGACGACCGCGGCGGCGCGTCGCGCATGGAGTGGAAGAAGAAGCAGCGCAAGCGCCGCACGAACCTCATCGTGATGGCCGTGGCCGTCGCGGCCTCGCTGACGGTGTTCCTGTCGCTGGGCTTCGCCTGGGGCGCCACCACCCTGTTCGGCCCTCCGGCGGTGCTGGCGCTGGACCCGAACTCGCAGGACATCAAGGACGCCGCCGGTCAGGCCGGCGACCAGAACTTCCTCATGATCGGTTCCGACACCCGCGCCGGGGCCACCGCCGCGGACGGGGTCGGCAACGAGTCCGACGAGCCGGGCGCGCGCTCGGACACCACGATGATCGCGCACATCCCGGCCGACCGGAGCCGCGTGGTGCTGGTGTCCTTCCCGCGCGACCTGCAGGTGAACATGCCCGCCTGCCAGCGCTGGGACTCCAAGACCGGCCAGTACAGCAACGAGGTCGTCCCGGCCAAGCAGGGCGCGCGGCTCAACGAGGCCTACGCGGTCGGCGGCCCGCTGTGCACCACCAAGGTCATCCAGCAGGTCTCCGGCCTGCGGATGGACAGCTTCCTGGGCATCGACTTCAACGGCTTCAAGTCGATGGTCGACGCGGTGCACGGCGTCGAGGTCTGCACCGAGAAGCCCGTCATCGACACCACGCTGGGCACGGTCATCCCGGAGGCCGGTCGCCACAACCTGACCGGTGACCAGGCGCTGACCTACGTCCGCGCCCGCCACGTCAAGGGCGACCCGACCTCGGACTACGGCCGGATGCAGCGCCAGCAGATGTTCCTGTCGTCGCTGCTGCGCAAGACGATGTCCAGCCAGGTGCTGCTCGACCCGCGCAAGCTCAGCGACTTCGTCAAGGCCGTCAGCGCCAACACCTTCGGCGACAACATCGGTGCCGACCGGCTGATGGACCTCGGCCAGCAGCTGCAGGGCCTGGACCCGAGCAAGGTCACCTTCGTGACGGTCCCGACCACCGGCTACGCCAACGACGAGGGCATGGAGGTCCTGCGGGACGACGCCGCGAAGTCGCTGTTCCAGTCGATGATCGACGGAGCTCCGGTGACCACCGACGCCGCTCCGCAGCAGGCCGCCCAGAGCGCGCCCATCGGCGGATCGGGTGGTTCCGGCGGGGCCGCAGGAGTGGGCCGGACGCTGCACCAGCAGCCCGCGGACCCCTCGCTGCCGGGTGATCTCTCAACCGTTAATGCCGGCCACGACATCTGCGGCTGACCAGCGGGAACGTCCGTTTCCGGTTGCGCGGATCACGACCTGTTCACCCGTGGTTCACCACAGGTCATTCTGCCCGATTCCGCCGCGAAGTACGCTGGGTGACATGCGCGAGGTCTACCAGGAACAACTAGGCATGCTCACCGACGTTCTCGCCTCCATGTCGGCGATGGTCGGGACGGCGATGGAGCGCGCCACCAAATCGCTCCTGGAAGCCGACCTGAGCCTGGCCGAGCAGGTCATCGACGAGGACTCGCTGGTCGACGAGGCGCGGTCGCGCGCCGAAGAGTACGCCTTCGGGCTGCTGGCCCTGCAGGCCCCGGTCGCCGGCGACCTGCGCAGCGTCATCGCCACCATCCACGCCGCCGAGGACATGGAGCGGATGGGCGATCTCGCGCTGCACGTCGCCAAGGCCGCGCGCCGCAGGCACCCGAACGCGGTGCTGCCCGACGACGTCGCCGCCTACTTCGCCGAGATGGGCCGCATCGCGGTGAAGCTGGCCAACCAGGTCAGCACCGTCATCAGGACCCAGGACATCGAGGCGGCGCGGCTGCTCGACGAGGTCGACGACGAGATGGACGACCTGCACCGGCACCTGTTCACCGTGATGATGAGCCCCGACTGGGAGCACGGCGTGGCCACGGCCGTCGACGTGACGCTGCTGGGCCGCTTCTACGAGCGCTTCGCCGACCACGCGGTCGCGGTGGCCCGCCGGGTCGAGTTCATCGTGACCGGAAAGATGCCGTCCCGTTGATGCGTTTCCGCTGGTCAGGTGTGAACTTCCGCGGAAAGTATTAATAGTCGATCTCAGCACTCGATGTTGCGATCATCGTGTGCCATCCTCTTTCGGGTGAGAAGCGACCGAACTCGTACCGATGAGGTGCGCGGTGGGTAAGAGTCCGACCGTGCACCGACGTCGACTGGGCAGTGAACTGCGGCGCCTCCGCGAGATCGCCGGACGCACGCACCGCGAGGTCGCCGCCCACCTGGACTGCTCGCAGGGCAAGATCAGCCAGATCGAACTCGGCCGGGTCCCGGTGCGGACCTCGGACGTGCGGCTGATGGCCGAGTTCTACGGCGCCACCGGCGACCAGCTGGACGCGCTCATCGACCTCGCTCAGGACTCCAAGCAGCGCGGCTGGTGGCAGCAGTACCCGAGCACCGCGCAGCGCCCGGGCCTGCAGACCTACCTGGGCCTGGAGACGTCCGCGAAGGCCGTCAGCTGCTTCGGCAGCGACCCGCTGCCCGAGCTGCTGCAGACCACCGACTACACGCGCGCGCTGCTGGCCTCGGACTCGCAGGTGTTCACCGACGACGAGATCGCCGAGCGCCTCAAGGTCGTCTCGACCCGCCAGCAGCGGCTGCTGGGCGAGCAGCCGCTGGAGCTGTGGGCGGTGCTCGACGAGTCCGCGCTGCGCCGCTGCGTGGGCAGCCCGGCCGTGATGCGCCAGCAGCTGGAGCACCTGGTCCTGCTGGGCTACCGCCGCAACGTCACGCTGCAGGTCCTGCCGTTCAGCGTCGGCGGCCACCCGCTGATGGGCGACCGCGCCGCGGTCTTCTCCTTCGCCAACGAGGCGGACCCGCAGGTCGTGCACCTCGGTGACTCGGCCAACTCCCGCTTCCTCGACAAGGCCGCGGACACCTCCGACTACCTGAAGGCGTTCGAGCAGGTCTGCACCAGCGCGTTGAACCCCAAGGACTCCAGCGCCTTCATCTCCTCGGTCGCGGACGAACTGCCCACCTGAGCAGACGACAGAAGGCGGGGCCTCCTCGATGGAGGCCCCGCCTTCGTCACCCGTCAGGCAACCGGCGAAGCCGGTTTCTCGGTACCCCACCCTCGCAACCCGCACCGCCGCGGGTTCTCAGACGTCTTCTGGGGAGGACAGCCGACGTGTCGTGTATTGGCATACATAAGCCTCGGATCCCGGAGCCAGAAGGCGTCTGAGGTTCCGCTACCCGCACCGCCAAGCAAAACGACCACGGATCAGTTCAGATCAAGATCAGCCGAAGCGGCCGGAGATGTAGTCCTCGGTGGCCTTCTGGGTGGGGTTCGAGAAGATCTTGCCGGTCTCGTCGATCTCCACCAGCTGACCGGGCTCCCCGACCGCGCGAAGGTTGAAGAACGCGGTCTGGTCGCTGACGCGAGCGGCCTGCTGCATGTTGTGGGTGACGATGACGATCGTGTAGTCCTGCTTGAGGTGCGAGATCAGGTCCTCGATCGCCAGCGTCGAGATCGGGTCCAGCGCCGAGCAGGGCTCGTCCATGAGCAGCACGTCGGGCCGCACCGCGATCGCGCGGGCGATGCAGAGCCGCTGCTGCTGACCGCCGGAGAGGCCGCCGCCCGGCTTGTTCAGCCGGTCCTTGACCTCTTCCCACAGGTTCGCGCCGCGAAGCGCCTTCTCGGCGACCTCGTCGAGGTGCGACTTGTTCTTCTCACCGGCCAGCTTCAGCCCGGCCACCACGTTGTCGCGGATGGACATGGTGGGGAACGGGTTGGCGCGCTGGAAGACCATGCCGATGGTCTTGCGGACCTGCACCGGGTCGACGTCGTCGGCGTAGATGTCCTCGCCGTCGAGCATCACCTTGCCGTCGACGCGGGCACCCGGGATGACCTCGTGCATCCGGTTCAGCGACCGCAGGACGGTGGACTTGCCGCAACCGGAGGGGCCGATGAACGCGGTGACGCTCCGGGCCGGGACCTGCAGGGTCACGTCCTGCACGGCGTGGAACTTGCCGTAGTGCAGGTTCAGGTCTTTGATGTCGAGACGCTTGGCCATGTCGAAAGTCCCTACTTCGTCTTGATCGCGAAGATCTTGGACAGACCGGTCGCGACAAGGTTGATCAGCATGATGACGATCACGAGGGTGAGCGCGGCCCCCCACATCCGGTAGTCACCGGCCGTGGTTCCGGTACTGCGCTCCATGAAGATGGTCAGCGGCAGCGACGCCATCTCACCCTTGAACAGGTCGAAGTTGATCGAGGACGAGTACCCGACCAGGATCAGCAACGGTGCGGTCTCACCGAGCACGCGCGCCAGGCCGAGCATGACACCGGTGACGATGCCCGACAGCGCGGTCGGCAGGACGATCCGCACGATGGTCTTCCACTTGGGCAGGCCCAGCGCGTAGGCCGCCTCGCGGAGCTCGTTCGGCACGATCAGCAGCATCGTCTCGGTGACCCGGACGACGACCGGCAGCATCAGCAGCAGCAGCGCGAGCGCCACCGCGAAACCGCTGCGGGTCATGCCGAAGGTGGTGATCCACAGCGCGTAGATGAACAGGCCGGCCACGATCGAGGGCAGGCCGCTGAGGATGTCCACCATGAACGTCGCGGCCTTGGCCAGCTTCGAGCTCTGCCCGTACTCGACCAGGTAGACCGCGACCATCACGCCCAGCGGCACCGCGAAGACCAGGCAGACCAGGCCTTCGAAGATGGTGCCGACCAGGGCGTGGTAGACACCGCCGCCCTCGTCGGTCGGCAGCAGGCCGTTGAAGGAGTGCGACCACCAGTCGGCGCTGAGGATGGGCTTGAGGCCGCGTTCGATCAGCGTCCACAGCACCCACAGCAGCGGGATGACCGCGACCACGAAGGCGGCCGCGAACAGCACGGTGGCCAGGTTGTTCTTGAACTTCCGGCCGAAGCCGATGCTCTGGAAGGCCGGCGCGGTTGCGAGCTGCTCCACGTCGGCAGCGTCGGTCCTCATGACTTCCCCTTAGCGCCGGCCGCACTCTCGATCCAGCGCGCGATCGCGTTGACTGCGAAGGTGATGACGAACAGCACCAGACCTGCGGAGATGTAGGCACCGACCTGCAGGTTGTTGTTGAACTCCGCCGACCCGAGCGCGATCTTGGAGGCGAAGGTCGCCCCGCTGTCGAAGATGCTGTACCCGGGAGGGGCGGTGGCGCCGCTCAGGATGATGGTCAGGGCCATCGTCTCGCCCAGCGCGCGGCCGAGGCCGAGCATCGAGCCGCCGACGAAACCGTTGCGGCCGAACGGCCACACCGTGGTCTTGACGACCTCCCAGTTGGTGGCGCCGAGCGCGAGCGCGCCCTCGACCTGGGCGTCCGGGGTCCGCGCGAAGACCTCCCGGGTGACGCCGGTGATCGTCGGGATGATCATCACGGCGAGCACGATGCCCGCGGTGAAGACGTTCGCGCCGGAGTCGACCTGGGCGATGTTGCCCTGGCCGAAGATCGGGATCCAGCCCAGCGTCTCGTTCAGCCACGTCGACACCGGCTTGAGGACCGGTCCCAGCACCAGGAATCCCCAGAGGCCGTAGACGACCGAGGGCACCGCGGCCAGCAGGTCGACGATGTAGGCGAACGGGCGGGCCAGGCTGCGCGGCGCGTAGCGGGTGAGGAACAGCGCGATCCCGCCGGACAGCGGCATCGCGATCACCAGCGCGACCACGGAGCTCGCCACGGTGATCCAGGCCAGGTCCAGGATCCCGAAGCTCATGTCTGCGGGGTTCCGCGTGTCCCACTCCCGGCTGAACAGGAAGTTCACGTGGTTCACCTGCAGCGCGGGGATCGCCCGGATGAGCAGGAAGATCGCGATCGCCGCGATCACCGCCACCACGAACGCCCCGGACGCCGTGGCGAGCGAGGAGAACACCTTGTCGCCCACGCGGGAGGTCTTGCCCGCGGACGTCTCTGGAGCGGAAATGGGAGCCTCCGGTCCGGAATGCGCCGAAGCGCCCCGCTGGGCACCGGTGGTGTCCGCGGGGCGCGTCTCGGCTCTCGTTGAGTCGGTCACTGCTGCTCGCAGCCTCTCATCCTCTCCGCAGGACCAGGGGCCCGCCCGGGTCGCGGGCGGGCCCGGTCACACGGTCATGCGATGGCGTCGACGGCGCCCAGGACCTTGGTCTTGAAGGCCTCGGGCAGCGGGACGTAGCCCGCCTTCTCCAGTTCCTGCGGGTTGGCGTTGGCGGCCACCTTCAGGAACGCCTTGACCGCCTTGGCGGTCTCCGGGTCGTAACCCTTCGAGCAGACGATCTCGTAGGTGTTCAGGACGATCGGGTAGACGCCCGGGGCCTTGTTGCCGTAGATCGACTCCAGGTCGACGCGCAGGTCGTTGCCCTGGCCCTCGATCTTGGCCTCTTCGATGGCCTTGCCGACGTTGGCGGTGTTGAGCTCGACCGGGCCGGCGCCGCTGTCGATCTTGGCGATGCCCAGGCCCAGGTTCTTCGGGAAGGACCACTCGACGTAGGTGAAGCCGCCCTCGGTCGCCTTGACCGACTGCGCCACCTGGTCGGAGCCGTCGCGGCCCTGGCCGACGCCCTGGCCGCCCTGGAAGGTCTTGCCCTCACCGGAGAACGCGCCACCGGTGGCGGTCTTCAGGTACTTCTGGAAGTTCTCGGTGGTGCCCGACTCGTCCGAGCGGAAGAACGGCACGATCTCGATCGAGGGCAGCTGCGCGTTGGGGTTCGCGGCCTTGATCGCCGGGTCGTCCCACTTCTTGATCTCACCCATGTAGATCTTGCGGATCAGGTCCGGGTTGAGGGTGAGGTCGCTGACGCCCGGGAGGTTGTAGGAGATCGCGATGGGGCCGAACACCATCGGGATGTTCCAGGCCGGGTTGCCCTGGCAGCGCTCGGCGGCCTTGGCGACCTCGCCCTTCTCCTCCTTGAGCGCGGAGTCCGAGCCGCCGAAGTCGATCTGGCCGGCGGTGAACGCGGCGACGCCCTTGCCGGAACCGGACTTGGTGTAGTTCACGGTCTGGCCGGCGCACTTGAGGCCGTAGTCGCGGGCGAAGACGTCGACGGCGTTCTTCTGCGCCGACGAGCCCTCACCGGAGACGGGCTTGGTGCCGCACTCGACCTGGACGCTGTCGAGGGCCGGGTTGCCGCCGCCCTGCGGGACGTTCTGGTCCGATCCGCAGCCGGCGAGCACGAGCGCGCCCGCGGCGACGACGGCCAACGCAGCGCTGTGCCGCTTGATTCTCACTTCGTTCCTCCACCCAAGGGGACAAACTTGCGGGGCGCGGCCGAGCGCGGACGCTCGTGCTTTGTGCCGCTTGGCCCGAACGCTAAGCAGCCCGAGTGGACGTCCCTCGCCATCCAAGTGAACGCGAAGTGAACAAGGCACCCTGAGTAAGCGGGGCCACATTCGAACGGGCGATGAGGACACCCGCGTTCCGGTCCCGCCGTGACTCAGCGCATCGGCGGGTCAGCGTCCGAATTGCACATCGCTGTCCCACTTGGCGAAGCCCAACCGCTGGTAGACCTTCACCGCAGGGACGTTGTCGGCCTCGACGTAGAGCATGACGCGACTACGGCCAGTGTCCCGCAAGTACCGCAATCCGGCCACTGTCAGTGACTTGCCCAAGCCACCGCCCTGCGCGTGCGGGTCGACGCCGACGACGTAGACCTCACCGGTCCCGTCCGGGTGCACCTTCGTCCAGTGGAAGCCCTGCAGCGCGCCCGCCGCGTCGACCGCGAGGAAGAAGCCCTGCGGGTCGAACCAGTCCTCGCGCTCCTTGGTGCGCACGTCGTCCTCGGTCATGTCGCCCTGCTCGGGGTGCCAGACGAACGCGCGGTGGTTCACCCGCACGACCTCGGCCTCGTCCCGGCCCGGCTCGAACGCGCGGATCGTCACGCCCTCCGGCAGCGTCACCTCGGGCAGCTCCGGCTCGGCGAGCTCGCGACCCATCCGCCACAGCTCGCGCGGCCGGTGCAGGCCGTAGCGCTCGGCCAGCCGCACCGCTCCCGGGTGCTCGCCGTGCGACCAGATCCGCAGCCGACCCGAGTCGGCGTCCGGCTCGGTGCCCAGCTCGGCGCGCTCCAGCAGCGCCTCGACGAGCCGGGCGCCCGCGCCCCGCCTGCGGTGCTCGGGGTGCACGGCGAGCTCGGCCACCAGCTGCCCGGCGCCCGGCTCGTGCTCGGTGTCCAGGTGGGCGTAACCGATCAGCACCCCACCGGAGTCGCGGAGGATGAAGTGCTCGGAGCGGACGTCGGCCTGCACCGGTTCGATCTGGTGCACCACGTCGCGGTGGGCCTTCAGCCGCAGGATCACGTGCTCGCCCACCGGCGCCACGCCGTCGGCCTTCTCCGCCTCGTCGAGAAGACCCATCACCTCAGCGGTCTCCGCGTCATCCAGTCCGTTACGCCAAGTCAACTGCACGCTTATGACCCTACCGATCCGAACGCGAAGGAGCCCCCGATCGGTGATCGGGGGCTCCTGGTTGATCTCGGTGTCAGGCGTTGAGGCTGCGCAGGTCCTCGTCGGTGATCTCGACGGTCTCGGTCTCGGTGAGCTCGGTGGCCAGCGGCGAGGACGAGCCGCCGCGGTTCGGGCGGACGAACTTGTAGCCGACGTTGCGCACGGTGCCGATCATCGAGTCGTGCTCGGGGCCGAGCTTGGCGCGCAGCCGCCGCACGTGGACGTCGACCGTGCGGGTGCCGCCGAAGAAGTCGTAGCCCCAGACCTCCTGCAGCAGCTGGGCGCGGGTGAACACCCGGCCCGCGTGGTTGGCCAGGAACTTCAGCAGCTCGAACTCCTTGTAGGTCAGTTCGAGCGCGCGGCCGCGCAGCCGGGCCGTGTAGGTGGCCTCCTCGATCACCAGGTCGCCGACGCTGAGCGAGCCGTCGCCGCTGCTGGAAGCGCTGCTGCGGCGGGAGACCAGCAGGCGCAGCCGGGCGTCGATCTCGGCCGGGCCGGTGGTCGGCAGGAGGATGTCGTCCACGCCCCACTCGGCGCTGACGGTGACCAGGCCGCCCTCGTTGACCAGCGCGATCACGGGCACGTCACCCGCGGACAGCAGGCGGCAGAGGTCGCGGGCGCCTGCCAGGTCGGCGCGGGCGTCGACGATGACGACGTCGTGGGCACCGCCGGACAGGATGGCTCCGGGGTCGGCGGGGAGGATTCGGACGCGGTGCGGCAGCAGTGCCAGCGACGGCAGGACCGCATCGCAGTCGGACTCACCGGTCAGCAGGAGCAGCTCGGAGCTCATCTGGGGCCTCCATCTCCAGGCGCGAGAGTCGACAGCCATGTTGTGTGGTCATCACCCGCAGTGGGCGGATGACTCGGCGTCGTTGCCTGTGGATGGCAAGGAGAATAACCGACATGCGGCGGAAAAACCCAGGTCCAACCGAGGGCATCACAATTGTGAACGGAAACCGTCACCGTGTTTCCGGCATGTTTCCGGACCGGCCCGTCACGTTGCGCGCCGAGGACGGTACGCGTCTGCGGGGCGTGCTGCACCCCGGTCCCGGACTGCCCGCGCCGCTGGGGTTCGTGGTCGGCCACGGGTTCACCAACCACATCCGGAAGCCCAGCGTGCGCGGGGTGCTGGAGCGGCTGGCGACGCACGGGCCGGTGCTGGCGACCGACTTCCGCGGCCACGGCCGCTCCGGTGGTCGCACCACCGTGGGCCCGAACGAGGCGATGGACGTCGACGCCGCCGTCGCACATCTGCGCGCCGCCGGATGTGAGCGCGTCGTCACACTCGGGTTTTCGCTGGGCGGATCCGTGGTCCTGCGCCAGGCCGCGCTCGGCACGCCGCCGGACGCGGTGGTCGCGGTGAGCAGCCCGGCCCGCTGGTTCGTGCGCGACACGGCCGCGATGCGCCGGGTGCACTGGCTGCTGGAGCAGCCGCACGGCCGGGCGAGCGCGCGGCTGCTCGGCGTGCGGCTGGCGGGCCCGTGGCCTCGGGTTCCGACCTCGCCGATCGAGCTCGCCACCCGCATCGAGATCCCGCAGCTGATCGTGCACGGCACCGACGACCACTACTTCCCGCTCGCCGACGCACTGGCGCTCGCGGAGGCGGGCGGCGCGGAGTTCTGGCCGGTGGAGGGCATGCGGCACGCGGAGAGCTCGACCACTCCCGAGCTGGTGGACCGGATCGCCGCGTGGGCGATGATTACAGTGAGGCCACCCGATCCCCACGCGGTCGGGTGACCGGCGCCCCGACAGAAACGGAACGCTCGGAGTGAAGAAGCTCGCGATCACCCTCGTACTCGTCCTGGGTCTCCTGGTCGCCGCCGACTTCGGGTCGGCCGCGTTCGCGGAGTACCAGGTGTCGAAGAAGGTCGCCCAGCAGCTCAAGCTGCCGGAGAACCCGGAAGTCTCGATCAACGGCTTCCCGTTCCTGACGCAGGTCGCCGCCGGCGACTACCGCGACGTGCAGCTGGTGGCCAACGCGGTGCCGGTGGGCCCGTTCAACGAGGTGGGCATCGAGGCCGACCTGCACGGCGCGAAGGTCGCCACATCCGAGGTCATCGCCGGGACCGCCGACGAGCTCTCGGTGGACCAGCTGGTCGGCCGGGTGAAGCTGCGGGCCTCCGACGTGGCGCGGCTGATCGGCATCCAGGACCTGACGATCGAACCGGCGGCCCCGGACGCGCTGGCCGACGACGACGGCAACGTCAGCGAGGCCGACAAGCGGCTGGCCGAGGGCGGCGAGGACCAGCGGGCGCTGGTGCAGCTCGACGGCACGGTCAACATCGCGGGCTCGGACAACAAGGTCCGGGTGATCGCGGTGATGTCGCTGGTCAACGGCAAGATGGAGATCGAGCCGCGGAAGCTGGAGCTCAACAACAGCGCGTTCGGCAAGATCGAGCTGCCGCCGATCTTCGAGCAGTCGGTGCTCAAGCAGTTCAACACCACCCTCGACCCGGGGATGCTGCCGTTCGAGGTGCAGCCCACGGCCGTGCGGGCGGAGCGCGGCGCGATGGTCGTCGAGGGCACCGCCGAGAACGTGACGATCAGCGGCAGCGGGGTGACGACCGGATGAGCCCGGGTGTGATCGCGCTGCTGGTGGTGGTGCCGGTGGCGCTGGTGCTGGGCCTGGTGTGGCAGGCGCGGCAGGGCAAGGTGCGCAGCAGCGGGGGCGAGGAGATCGTGACCGACCACTTCCCGGACGGGCTCAAGCAGCGGCTCGACGCCGCTCCGGACCCGGACGCGCAGGTGACGCTGCTGCAGCTGTCGACGACGTTCTGCCAGCCGTGCCGGCACACCCGCATCCTGCTGGCGGACTTCGCGGGCAAGAACGACCAGGTCAGGCACGTCGAGGTCGACCTCACCGACCACCCCGAGTGGTCCACGCCGCTGCGCGTGCACACCACGCCCACGACATTGGTCCTCGACCGCGCGGGCCGCGAGCTCTTCCGCATCGGCGGCGTCCCCCGCCCCCAGGCCCTCGCCGAGGCGATCGAGCCGCACCTCTGACCCGGCAACGAGTCGAGCAACTCCGTTAGATCCGTCCCACTGTATGAACGTTCTTCCCGGCGATCGGTCGATCCGGGTAATCTCCGGGTCGTGCATGTACTGCTGACCCGAAGGCGCGCGGTTGATCTCTGCCGCGTGGGTAGCAGCCTGTGTTGATGGCACTGACCGGGCGGTAGTACGCGCTCCCCGCACGGCCTCGTCATGCCCTCATGACTCCCGCCGGCGTGCGCCCTCGACCGCCTGACGGACTCGGCAGACCCAGTCCACATCGTCAGGAGGCCTTCGAAGATGTCTGTCACGACGCTCGACCCGCGAGGTGTCCGGTTCACCGCGGCGATCACCAGCGCGATCCTCGCGCTGGGCCTGATCACCACGAGCTGGCGCGTGATGGCGGCCCAGATGGTTCTGTTCGGTCTGTGCGCGTTCATCGGGATGGGCCTCAACCCGTGGGGGGCTCTCTACCGGAGCACCGTGCAGCCCAGGTTGGCGCCGGTCGCCCCGGAGGACCGCGAGGAACCCGCACCTGTCCGCTTCTCGCAAGGGGTCGGTTTCGTCTTCGCTCTCGTGGCCACCATCGGCTACGCGGCGGACCTGACCACCCTCGGCATCGTGGCCAACGCCTTCGCCCTGGTGGCGGCACTGCTCAACGCGGTGTTCGGCTACTGCCTCGGATGCCAGATGTACCTGGTGCTCCGCCGGTTCGCGCCGGCCGGGGCGTCCACAGCAGACTGAAACCACAGTTCGAAGATCAACGAAGGAGTCGCTCGATGAGCCGCGCAGACGTCCTGGTCTCCACCGAGTGGGCCGAGGAGAACCTGAACACCGCCGGGGTGGTGTTCGCTGAGGTGGACGAGGACACCACCGCCTACGACGGCGGCCACATCCCCGGGGCCATCAAGCTGGACTGGAAGAACGACCTGCAGGACCACGTCCGTCGTGACTTCGTCAACCGCGAGGGCTTCGAGAAGCTGCTGTCCGCCAAGGGCATCAGCAACGACGACACCGTGGTGCTCTACGGCGGCAACAACAACTGGTTCGCCGCCTACGCCTACTGGTACTTCAAGCTCTACGGCCACGACGACGTCAAGCTGCTCGACGGTGGCCGCAAGAAGTGGGAGCTCGACGGCCGCGAGCTGACCAAGGACGAGCCGAACAAGGCCGCCACCACCTACAAGGCCCAGGAACCGGACACCTCGATCCGCGCCTTCCGGGACGAGGTCGTGGACGCCATCGGCAACAAGAACCTGGTCGACGTGCGCTCGCCCGACGAGTTCTCCGGCAAGCTGCTGGCCCCGGCGCACCTGCCGCAGGAGGCCGCGCAGCGCGGTGGCCACATCCCCAGCGCGATCAACGTGCCGTGGAGCAAGGCCGCGAACGAGGACGGCACCTTCCGCTCCGACGAGGAGCTCAAGGAGATCTACGGCGAGGCCGGGCTGGACACCGGCAAGGACACCATCGCCTACTGCCGCATCGGCGAGCGCTCGTCGCACACCTGGTTCGTGCTGCGCGAGCTGCTCGGCCACCAGAACGTCAAGAACTACGACGGTTCCTGGACCGAGTACGGCTCGCTGGTCGGCGTGCCGATCGAGAACCCGTCCGAGGCCTGATCACCCGGTAACACCGAGCAAGGAGTTTGCGTCATGAGTGGATGCGGAGCGCCGCAGCAGTCGGCAACCGCGGTCGACGAGGCCACTGACCAGGTCGTCGTGGCCGGCAAGGTGCGAGCCGGGGAGTCGCCCGTCGGCGGGGCTTTCGTCCGCCTGCTGGACTCCTCCGGTGAGTTCACCGCCGAGGTCGTCACCTCCGAGGAGGGCGACTTCCGGTTCTACGCCGCCCCCGGCGACTGGACCGTCCGCGCGCTGCACCGCAGCGGCAAGGGCGAGTCCCAGGTCTCCCCGAGCGGCGCTGGCGTGCACGCGGTGGACATCGCGGTCGCCTGACCTGATCGACCCGAAGGGCCGGCACCTCACCGAGGTGCCGGCCCTTCGTCGTTTCAGGCAGTGCTGGGTCGTTTCAGGCAGTGCTGGGTCGTCTCAGGCCGCGCCGGTCGTCTCACGCCTTGCGCGAGCGCAGCAGCGCGAAGGCCCGCTCGTCGCGGTCGGGGGTCCGGGGATCGGAGTCCTCCCGGCAGCCGACGGTGGTGAAGTCGACGACCTCCCAGCCGGTGCGGTCGAACAGGCGGCGCAGGCCGGTCTCGCTGAAGATCCAGAAGTTGGTGGCGTCGTTGTTGGCCTCAGCCGGGTCCAGCAGGTAGGCGACCGGCTGGTCGGCGATGCGGGTGCCGTCCGGGGTGACCTGGGCGATGCGGGTCGAGACGAAGCACAGCTCGGCGCGCTCGGCCAGCCGCTCCAGCACCAGGAACGGGTTCTTCAGGTGGTAGAGCAGGCCGAGGAAGAACACCGCGCCGTAGTGCTCGGCGGGCAGCCGGAACTGGGCGTCGAGGTCGATCTCGTGCACCTGCGCGCGCGACGGCAACTCCGCCACCAGGCGCCGGGCGCCGCGCAGGCCGTTGAAGTTGGTGGGCGCGTTGTCGATCAGGTCGACCTCGCAGCCCAGCTCGTCCTCCAGGAAGAACCCGAAGTCGCCGTCGGCGGCGCCGATGTCGGCGATGCGGGTGCCCGCGATGCGGTCGAAGACCTGCCGGTGCTCGCCGCTGAGCAGGGCGTCCAGGTGGAAGATGTTGGCCATCGTGTCGTACGGGTACCACCCGAAGTCGGCCGGAGCGATCTTGTCCTTGCGGGCCAGCAGCTCCTCGCGGTAGGCCAGCGCGCGCTCGCGCAGCGTCTCGAAGTCCATGTGATCCTCGTCCCGGCTCTGACGTTCCTGGTGTTCAGCGGCCTGTCGCGACCGCGCACCACGCCGATCATGCCGCACGCCACACTCCGCCGGGGCGGCGCCGTGGTTATCCTTCACGCGTGGAACTCCTCGACTTCATGCACTACGGCCTCGTCACGCTCGTCGGACTCGCTGCGGTCGCGACCATCTGGTTCGCCTTCTACGTGGTGTACCGCCTGTTCAACGACTGATCAGCGCCTCGTTGTAGCCTCGACGCGATGACTGCAACGCCGAACGAACCGCAGCCGGGCAGCGGCGACGCCGCAGTTGCCGCGGCGGCGGAACGAGCCAAGATCACCCGGGAACTCAACGTCCCCGAGTTCGACGACCTCCCCGGCGAGGGCGACACCGCGAACCTGCGGATGGGCCCGTCGCTGGATGACGCATGCCTGTCGCTGCTGCCGCTGGTCGGCGTGTGGCGCGGCGAGGGCGAGGCCGCGCACCCGTCGCTGGAGGAGACCTACCGGTTCATCCAGCAGGTGACGATCTCCCACGACGGTCGCCCGTTCCTGATCTACGAGAGCCGCGCCTGGAAGCTGGACGGCGAGGGCGGCAACGTCGTCGGACCGGCGTTCCGCGAGCAGGGCTTCCTGCGCCCGCAGCCGGACGACACGATCGAGTTCATGCTGATGCACTCGACCGGCGTGACCGAGCTGCTCATCGGCACCCCGCGCAACACCACGACCTGGGAGTTCGGCTCGGACGCCGTGCTGCGCACCCCGAGCGGCGAGGACGTCACGGCCGCGAGCCGCCTCTACGGCGTCGTGGACGGAGCCCTCGCCTACGTCGAGGAGCGGGCCACCTCCGAGCACGAGCTCCAGCCCCGCCTCTCAGCAAAGCTCGACCGCGTCGTCGGCTGAAAGACGTCAGGCAACCGGCGAAGCCGGTTTCTCAGTACCCCACCTGAGCAACCGGCACCGCCGCGGGTTCTCAGACGTCTTCTGGGGAGGACAGCCGACGTGTCGTGTATTGGCATACATAAGCCTCGGATCCCGGAGCCAGAAGGCGTCTGAGGTTCCGCTTCTGGCACCGCCAAGCAGAGGGACCACTGAGTAGTGTCAGTGGACGAAACCCCAGATCACCGGCACGTCAGGCGAAAAGGCCCCGGGACTCAACCCCGGTAGTTCGACTCGTACAACCCAGCGATGTCGGTGTGCAGGGCTTCGTCGGCCTTGATCGACGTCCCATCGATCGCCCGCACCTGCGTGATCTTCCGAATGCTGGACGCGAGCCACACCCCATCGGACTCGAACAGAGCCGACACGGGGAAGTTGACCACCTCGGTCTCCCACCCGGCCTGCTCAGCGGCGCGGAAGAGAGCCCCCTGCGTGGTCCCCTTGAGAACCCCCGAGGTCGGCGGGGTGGTCAGCAGCTTCCGGCCCTGGGCGAGCACGACGGTCGAGGTCGGTCCTTCGAGGACGACGCCGTCGGTGGCGGTGAAGATGACCTCGTCGGCACCGCGGGACTCGGCTTCGCGGAGGGCCGCCATGTTGACCGCGTAGGACAGGGTCTTGGCCGAGAGCAGCAGCCAGGGGGCGCGCTGCATCAGGTCCGACGGGTAGCCGCGGTCGAGGGTCACGACCTCGACGCCGCCGTCGCGCTTGCGCTTGGTGTCCGGACCGACGTCCATGCCCATCGCGAAGCCGTGCGGTGTGCCGTCGCCGCCGTCGATGCCGCGGGTGCAGACGAACTTCAGGCCCATCTCGGGTTCGGCGTCCCACGGCCAGGCGTCGATGACGGCCTGACCGGCTCGCTCCCACGCCTCGCGCTCCGGCAGCGGCATCTGCATCAGCTGCGCCGAGCGCTCCATGCGGTCCAGGTGCGGGCCGAGCTCGCGCGGCTCCCGATCGACGACCAGGATCGTCTCGAAGCAGCCGTCGCCCCGCATCACGCCGAGGTCGTCGGCCCGGAACAGCGGTGCCTCGGGGTCGGCGAGGGTCCCGTCCAGAAGTGCCAGTACGCGCATGCCGCGAGCGTAGAGCGTCCAGATCCGGCGGTGCGCCCGGAGGTTACGATCGAGGGGGATTCGCGCCGAGCACAGGAGCGGGCATTGAGCGACCAGGGATCGCTGCGCAGCACCTTGCACCAACGCGGCATGCGCATGACGCCGCAGCGCCAGCTGGTGCTCGACGCCGTGCGCGAGCTGGGGCACGCCACGCCCGAGCAGGTGTGCAAGAAGGTGCAGGAAACCGCGCCGACGATCAACATCACCACCATCTACCGGGCGCTCGACCTGCTGGAGCAGCTCGGGCTGGTGCGGCACACCCATCTCGGTCACGGCGCGCCGACCTACTCCGCCGAGGAGCACGAGCACGTCCACCTGGCGTGCCACCGCTGCGGGCGGATCGACGAGGTGGCCATCGAGACGATGGACGAGCTGGCGGACAAGCTGCGCCGCGAGCACGGGTTCGCCCTCGACGCCACGCAC
Source organism: Saccharopolyspora ipomoeae (assembly GCF_029952525.1). Taxonomy (GTDB): domain Bacteria; phylum Actinomycetota; class Actinomycetes; order Mycobacteriales; family Pseudonocardiaceae; genus Saccharopolyspora; species Saccharopolyspora ipomoeae. The sequence goes on along the minus strand of NZ_JASAOF010000015.1, from coordinate 5,534 downwards.
CTGGCGCTGTCCGGCACCTGCCGAGAATGCCAGAACGCCGACATCGGCTGAACCCGGTGTCGGACGAGCACGCGATTCAAGGAGCGCTGATGGTTTCACCCCTGCTGGATCTGCCGGGCGCGGTGCCCGCGCCGGAGGAGTCGGTGGACGTCGGCGTGCCCTGGCACTTCGGGGACCCGTTCGCCGAGCAGCGCTCGGCGGCGCGCTCGGCGGTGCTGGTGGACCGCTCGCACCGCGAGGTCATCGCGGTGCCCGGCGAGGAGCGGCTGAGCTGGCTGCACCTGGTGCTCTCGCAGCACCTCACGGAGCTGCCGGAGGGGCAGGGCACCGAGGCGCTGGTGCTCGACACGCACGGCCGGGTGGACAGCCACATGATGGTCGCCCACCACGACGGCGTGGTGTTCCTGGACACCGACGCGGGCGCGGAGGCCACGAGCGCGCTGCCGACGATCGGCGTGGACGGCAGGCAGACGCTGCTGCAGTACCTGGACGCGATGCGGTTCTGGTCGAAGGTGGAGCCGCGCGACGCGACCTCGGAGTTCGCGGTGCTGACGGCGATGGGCCCGGACGCGGGCGGCGTCCTCGCCGGGTTCACCGAGGTGCCCTCGGGCGCCTACGAGGTGCGCGGGTTGCCGGGCGGCGGGTTCGTGCGCAACGTCCCGTTCCGGAACCTGCAGACCTACGACCTGCTGGTGCCGCGCGAGTCGATGGTGGACTGGTGGCTCAAGCTCACCGACGCCGGCATCCGGCCGTCGGGGACGATGGCGTTCGAGGCGCTGCGCGTGGAGGCGCTGCGGCCTCGGGTCGGGCTGGACACCGATGACCGCTCGATCCCGCACGAGCTGGGCTGGATCCACCTCGCCGCGCACGTCGCGAAGGGCTGCTACCGGGGTCAGGAGACGGTCGCGAAGGTCCACAACGTGGGCAAGCCGCCGCGCCGGATGGTGCTGCTGCACCTGGACGGGTCGGTGGAGGTCTCGCCGGAGACCGGCGACCCGGTGCTGCACGGCGACCGGAAGGTCGGCCGGGTGGGCAGCGTCGTCCAGCACCACGAGCTCGGTCCGGTGGCGTTGGCGCTGCTCAAGCGCTCGGCCCCGGTGGACGCGGAGCTGATGGCGGGTGACCCGGCGGAGGAGCGTTCGGTGGCCGCGGCGGTCGACCCGGACTCGGTGCCGCCGGACACCGGCGAGCCACCCGGTCGGCTGGCGGCGGACCGGCTTCGTGGGCGCTGAGGAGGTTAGGTTCGATAACGGTCCTCAAGTTCTGCGCGTGGAGTGACGTCGCCATTTGACAGGGCCGGTATCCCTTGAGGCATGCCGATCACCCGATCAGGGTCGTTGCGACCACCGAGGAACGCTGATCGAAAGCTCGGCGTCACACTGTTGTCGTAATGACATCACCCGAAATGTTGGCGAGCTCGACCGAATTGCCGGAGGATGGCCACGTGATCGAAGTCCGCCCGGGTGGACGGCGCCGCATCGACAGGGTCCTGTCCCCGGACTACACCAGTGGCATCGAGCAGCACGCGCTGGGCGAGGTGCGCGCGCTGCGGGACGAGGCCGCCCAGGAGGAGACGGACCTGTCCTACCTGCGGCGGGTGCTGCACGCCCGCATCGACATCGTGCGCGCGGAGCAGCGCCGCCGGCGCGAGGACGGTTCGCGGTCGGTGGTCGAGCAGCTGGTCGCCATCCTGTCCGACAACGCGGTCGGCCCTGCGATGGGCTCCGGCCGCTACCAGACCACCGAGCCCTCGCGCGCCGAAGCGCACCGCAGGCACGTGGAGGCGCTGGTCTCGGACGTGGACCTGTCCGACGTCATGTCGCTGTCCGATGAGAAGCTGGACCGGGCGCTGAGCGCCTACACCGCCGAGGAGGACTCGGTGTCGCAGCGCCGCCGCGAGGTCCAGCAGGTCGTGGATCGGCTCAACGCCGAGATCGCCCGCCGCTACCGGGAAGGCGCTGCTTCGGTGGATGACCTTCTGGCTGAGGAGCGAGACCGGCGTTGATCCAACCTGTTCCACTCGTCGAGATCGTCCGAAGTGGACTTCGGGAAGGCCTGCACCACGGTTCGGTGGTGATGATCGACCCGGACGGTGCTCCCCTGCTCTCGCTGGGTGACGCGACCGCTCCGATGTACCCGCGTTCCTCGCTCAAACCCGCTCAGGCGGCCGGGATGCTGCGCTGCGGGCTCGAACTCCCCTCCGCCGACCTGGCTCTGGCGACCGCGTCGCACAGCGGCGAGGACGACCACGTGCGCCGCGTCGGCGAGCTGCTGGCCCGCTACTCGCTGACCGAGGACGACCTGCGATGCCCGCCCGACCTGCCGCTGGGCGCGGAGGCGCGCCGCGGCGTCTCGGTGGAGCGGCGGATCGCGATGAACTGCTCCGGCAAGCACGCCGCGATGCTGGCGACCTGCGTGATCAACGGCTGGTCGACGGCCGACTACCTGGATCCGAAGCACCCGCTGCAGGTCGCGATCGCCGAGACCGTCGTGGACCTGGCGGGCGAGCCGCTGGCCAACACGGCGGTGGACGGCTGCGGCGCCCCGCTGTTCGCGATCTCGCTGACCGGTCTGGCCCGGGTGTTCCAGCGCCTGGTCGGCACGCCGGTCGGGGACGCGATGCACGAGCACCCGTGGCTGGTGGCGGGCACCGGCCGGGAGGACACCCGCCTGATGGGCGCGGTCCCCGGTCTGATCAGCAAGATCGGGGCGGAGGGCGTCTTCGCGTTCGCGCTGCCGGACGGCCGCGCGGCCGCGATCAAGATCGCCGACGGCGCCGACCGCCCCCGCCTGCCCATCGCGGTCGGCCTCCTCTCCCGCCTCGGCGTCGAGGGATCGGGGATCGGGGATCTGGACGACCTCGCCGAGATCCCCGTCCTGGGCGGCGGCGAGCCCGTGGGCTCGGTCCGGCTCATCCCCGGCGCCTTGGACTGATTCGCGCGATTTCAACGGAAGTCAGGTCCCCGATTTCAGCGGAAGTCGGGGACCTGATCTTTGCTGCGTTCGGGATCGTTCACCCCTGAAGGCTTCTCACCAGCGACTCGTTCGCGATATGCTCATATTTCGGAACGAAATTCCCAGATATCGGGATGGTGAGTGATGAGCGCTCAGGACACCTACACGCACGGGCACCACGAGAGCGTGCTGCGGTCGCACCAGTGGCGGACGGCCGAGAACTCCGCCGCCTACCTGCTCGGCGACCTCCGCCCCGGCGTCGAGGTGCTGGACGTGGGCTGCGGGCCGGGGACGATCACCCTGGACTTCGCCGAGCGCGTCGCACCGGGCCGGGTCCTGGGCATCGACAACGTCGAGGACCCGCTGACCATCTCCCGCGCCGCCGCCGCGGAGCGCGGCCTGGGCAACGTCGAGTTCGAGACCGCCGACGTCTACCGGCTGCCCCACGCCGACGACTCCTTCGACGTGGTGCACGCCCACCAGGTCCTGCAGCACCTCACCGACCCGGTGGCCGCGCTGCGCGAGATGCGCCGGGTGTGCCGGCCCGGCGGGATCGTCGCCGTCCGCGACGCCGACTACGGCGGGATGCGCTGGTCCCCGGACAACCCGGGGCTGGACCGCTGGCTGGAGCTCTACCGCGAGGTCGCCCGCCACAACGACGCCTTCCCCGACGGCGGCAAGCACCTCAAGACCTGGGCGCTGCAGGCGGGTTTCACCGACGTCGAGTGCACGGCCTCGGCCTGGTGCTACGACACGCCGGAGGAACGCGCCTGGTGGGGCGACCTCTGGGCGGACCGGATCCGCCGGTCGTCCTTCGCCACCCAGGCGATCTCCTACGGCCTGACCGCCGAGGACGAACTCGAAGACCTCGCCACCGCCTGGCACACCTGGCGGGACTCCGACAACGGCTGGTTCGCCGTCCTCAACGGAGAGATCCGCTGCCACCCCTGACGTCAGGCCCACCCCGCCCCGGGAGATGACGGAATACGGCGGTATTCGGTGAACGGATTACGGCAGTATTCCGAGTTCCGAGGGTGCCCACCGGATGCCGAACCCGGATTGCCGCCGGAATCAGGTTCCCGATTACTGCGGTAATCCGGGTTCGGGCGCGGGTGCGCGTGGGTCGGCGGATCGGAGTCCGGTCAGTTGTGGTGTTCCCTTGAAGCGAACTCGGACCAGAAGTCGCGGAGCTGCTCGTAGCGGGTGGCGACCTCTTCGGCGTCGTCGGCTTCCATGGCGTCGACGATGGCGTGGACGTCCTCGGCGGAGGTGTCGGCGTCGAGGTCGTCCTGGGTCATGAGCTGCACGAGGCCACCGTAGTCGAGCTCGACGGCGCTGTGCGGGTGGAACCGCTCCAGCCAGCGCCCGGTCTCCTTGAGGATCCGGGTCGGCCCGTCCTCGCCGATCGACTGCTGCGACACCGAGTGGGCGCGGGCGACCCGGCGCCGGGCGTCGGCCATCGCGACCCGCCAGCAGACGCGGCGGCGCTCGGGTTCGGTGAACACGCAGCGCTCGGTGGGGTCCACGACGACGAACCAGGGCAGCGGGACCGTCCAGGTCGACGACAGCACGTGCACGGCTCCGCCGCCGAGCTCGCTGACCACCGCGCCCGCGCGCGTGCGGGCCTTCTCCACCGACTCCGGCAGGGCCGCCGTGCGCAGCGGGACGTCCGCGTCGCCGAGGAATCCCACCAGGGCCGCGGCGGCGCGCCCGCGCACGTCCAGCGGGCACACCAGCGGGCCGGGACCGACGGTGGCAGCCGGGGCGGTCGGGACCTCCTTGGGGTCCAGCACGAGGACTCCGCCCACGCCCTGGACCTCGCCGTCGGCGTTCTCCCCGGGGAGCAGCCGGGGAGGCGCGGCCAGCTGGCTGCGCAGCCACAGGTGCTGCTCCCACAGCCCCGCGTCGAACGGGTCCACGGACCCGCGGTCCACCGCCGCCTCGACTTCCTCGCGCAGCGGTGACTCGAACGACGACAGGGGCTCGTAGACCCTCAGGTAGGCGACGAACGGCTCTGGCACAGCGAGCATGGTGTCATGCCCGCGACGAGCCGGTTCGCGCGACTCACGGCCCCCTCCGGAGGGCCTCGGGAGGTTGATCGAAACGGGCGAGGGACACATCACCCAAGACACGACCGCCAACTCACGGCACCACGTCGCGTTCAACCGCCTCGACACGGTACGGTAGTTACAGGAAAAGTTGTCGAGATCATGCGGGGCCGGCTTTCCCCTGTCCGCCCCGCACACCCTGTGCGAGGGGGTCGAGCCATGGGGCGCGGCCGGGCTAAGGCCAAGCAGACGAAGGTGGCCCGCGAGCTTAAGTACAGTTCCCCGTCCATGGACATAGAGGCTCTGCAGCGCGAGCTGTCGACCTCGGAGTCCGGCGAGTGGTCCAGCGAAGACCGCGATGACTCGCACGACGACGGGTACGACGACTACGACTACGGTCGACGTTGACTCACTCCTCCAGCGAGAACAGCGGTTGAACGCTGTTCGTTCGAGGGCGGAGTGCGTCGCTTAGCTCGCAGGACCCACCAGAGCAGCACGAGGTGAGTGGCGCCGCCGGTGATGAACCGGCGG
>NZ_JASAOF010000014.1 GCF_029952525.1 Saccharopolyspora ipomoeae | reverse complement strand
CCCTGGTCACCTGGTGGACCGACCACCCCACCCCAACCCCCCCCCCCCCCCCCCTTCTCTTCTGTCAGCGGTTCAGCAGTGCGCTGGCTTCTTGGGCTGCTGTGCCTGCTTCTGCGAGGTGGGCCATGTTGTCCGGGAGGGGCATGCCCCGGTGGACCGTGGCCTTGGCGAACAGGCGGCCCGCCCGGTAGCTGGAGCGGACCAGGGGACCGGCCATGACGCCCGGGAAGCCGATCTCCTCGGCCGCCTTCGTGTGCTCCACGAACTCCTCGGGCTTGACCCAGCGGTCCACGGGGTGGTGCCTCGGGCTGGGGCGCAGGTACTGGGTGATCGTGATGATGTCGCAGCCCGCGTCGCGCAGGTCCTGCAGCGCGGGCCGGACCTCGTCGGCGGTCTCGCCCATGCCCAGGATCAGGTTCGACTTGGTGACCAGGCCGGCGTCGCGGGCCTGCGTGATCACGTCGAGCGACCGCTCGTAGCGGAAGCCCGGGCGGATCCGGCGGAACACGCTGGGCACGGTCTCCAGGTTGTGCGCCAGCACCTCCGGCCGGGAGCCGAAGACCTCGGCGAGCTGGTCGGGCTCGGCGTTGAAGTCCGGGATCAGCAGCTCCACGCCGGTGCCCGGGTTGAGCTCGTGGATCTGGCGGACCGTCTCGGCGTACAGCCAGGCGCCGCCGTCCTCCAGGTCATCGCGGGCGACGCCGGTGACCGTGGAGTAGCGGAGGCCCATGGCCTGCACGGACTCGGCGACCTTGCGCGGTTCGGAGGTGTCCAGCGCGGCAGGCTTGCCGGTGTCGATCTGGCAGAAGTCGCAGCGCCGGGTGCACTGGTCACCACCGATGAGGAAGGTGGCTTCGCGGTCTTCCCAGCACTCGAAGATGTTCGGGCAGCCCGCCTCCTCGCAGACGGTGTGCAGCCCCTCGCGCTTGACGAGGCCCTTGAGCTCCTTGTACTCGGGACCCATCCGCGCGCGGGTCTTGATCCACGACGGCTTCTTCTCGATCGGAGTCTGGCTGTTGCGGGCCTCCAACCGCAGCAGCTTGCGACCCTCAGGCGCCACAGTCACGCGCCCAGGCTACGCCCTCCACCCCCGGTGTTGGTCAAGGGTGCGCGGCTGAGCAGCGGATATCGTCGCAGGTCGTGACGGCTGTCACCCCGCGCTCGGAAGCTGTGCGGAATGCTGCTCGCGGCGCTCCGGGAGCGGGCAGAGTGCACAGTCGCGCCGAGATGCGGACCCGAGCAGGTCCCCGGCGGTGGCCGCGGTTGAGCGGAGGCCTGCTCTCGACCGGGCTGTGGCCGACGGTGATCGCGAGGTGCTCGGAAGCGCCCCGCGATCAGGTCAGAAGCTCGGGATGAGCCTGCGGAGCCGGCCCGGCCGGGCGTGTCGGTCCGAGTCCGGAGCGGCGCGGAGCAGCTGGACGAAGGCGCGGCCGACGCGTGCCGCGTCCTGCGGCGGCTCGTGCTCCTCGGCCAGTCCGGCGGCGATCGCGAGCATCCGGTGCTCGCGGGCCGTGACGTCCTGCAGCGCCGGGCTGCCCGCGTGGACGTCGAGCGCGGCGCGCAGGCCCGGGTTGTCCTGAGCGGTCCGGCGCCACGCCGCGGTGACGGCCTCGACGCGGTCGCCGTGCGGGGCGGCGTCGGTGTCGGTCAGCGCGACCTCGACGCGGCCGGTCAGCTGCAGCATCCACTTGCGGTGCAGCGCGGCGAGCAGCTCGTCGATGTCGCGGAAGGGGCCTGGAACGGTTTCGAAGGCTGCCGAGAGGTCCCGACGAGCGCTGTCGAGGACCTCGGCCAACGCCTGTTGCCGCTGGTAGAAGTCATTCCAACTCATGGCGTTCTCCAGGGATCGGGGATACCCGAGGTTCAGCGACATACTGTCGGTATGTCACTGAACCCACGGTAGCACGGCGTCGTACCGTCGGTATGTCATAGGGTTGTGAGCATGGCTACAGCTCGTCCCCGGCGCATCGAGTACTCCGAATCGACCAGGCAGGCACTGGTGGATTCGGCGGTGGAGCTGTTCACCGAGCACGGGTACTCGCAGACCTCGCTGGACGAGATCGCCAAGCGCGCCCGCGTCACCAAAGGCGCCCTGTACCACCACTTCGGCGGCAAGCAGGCGCTGTTCGAGGCGGCCTTCAGCGCCGTGGAGACCGGGGTCGTGGCCAGGCTGTCGGAGGTCGTCTCGGACTCCGGTGACCCGTGGGAGGCCACCCGCTCCGGCCTGCGGGCGTTCCTGGAGGTCTGCCTGGAGCCCTCCTACCAGCGCATCGTCGTGCAGGACGGTCCCGCGGTGATGGGGTGGGACCGCTGGCGCGAAGCCGAGGAGGCCTACACCTTCGGCGTGCTGCGGGCCGTCGTGGCCAACCTCCTCGCCTCCGGTGAGATCGGCGACGACCTGCCGATCGACGCCCTGGCCCGGATCATGTTCGGCGCCCTGTCAGCGGGCGCGACCGCCATCGCCGGGTCGGCCTCGCCGATCCAGGAGCGCGCCGACATCGCGGTGTGCGTGGAACGCGTCCTCAACGGACTCCGCGTGGGCTGACCGCTACGGCGGGTCCAGGTCCGGACCACTAGCCTCGGTGGCCGTGACACAGAACTTCACCTTGCGGATCTTCACCGAGCCCCAGCAGGGCGCGAGCTACGACGACCTGCTGCGCGTCGCCAAGCACGCCGAGGACACCGGCTACGACGCGTTCTTCCGCTCCGACCACTACCTGAAGATGGGGTCGGTCGCCGGTGACCCGGGCCCGACCGACGCCTGGGTGACCCTCGGTGGCCTCGCCCGCGAGACCAGCCGCCTGCGGCTGGGCACCTTGATGACCGCCGGGACGTTCCGGCTTCCCGGACCGTTGGCGATCTCCGTCGCGCAGGTCGACCAGATGTCCGGCGGGCGCGTCGAGTTCGGCCTCGGCAGCGGGTGGTACGAGGAGGAGCACACCGCCTACGGCATCCCGTTCCCGTCGCTGAAGGAGCGGTTCGACCGCTACGCCGAGCAGCTGGAGATCATCACCGGCCTGTGGGAGACGCCCGAGGGCGAGACGTTCTCCTTCGACGGGCAGCACTACCAGCTCACCGACTCGCCCGCGCTGCCCAAGCCCGCCCAGCGGCCGCGCCCGCCGGTGCTCATCGGCGGTGCGGGCAAGAAGCGCACCCCGGCGCTGGCCGCCCGCTTCGCCGACGAGTTCAACCTGCCCTTCGTCGACGTGGACACCGCAGCAGCGCAGTTCGAGCGCGTCGACGCCGCCTGCCAGGCGATCGGCCGGGACAGCGGGGAGATCGTCCGGTCCGCGGCGATGGTGCTGTGCGTCGGCAAGGACGAGGCCGAGCTCGCCCGCCGCGCCCAGGCCATCGGCCGCGAGGTCGACGAGCTGCGCGCCAACGGCCTGGCGGGAACCCCGGCGGAGGTCGTCGACAAGATCGGTTCCTGGCGGGAGCGCACCGGCATCAGCCGCCTGTACCTGCAGGTCCTCGACCTGACCGACCTCGGCCACCTGGACGTCGTCGCCTCCGAGGTCGCCCCGCAGCTCTGACCGCCTGTGTCAGGGGTGGGGAAGTTTTCATGAAAACTTCCCCACCCCACGAACACCGACCCCCGCACTCCGGCCGCCACGAACCCGGGTGGACGTCGGTGGCCGTAGCGTCGAAACCCCGGTTCTCATCGCGACGAGAACCGGGGTTTTCGACGGGACGAATGCAGGGGTTTTCGACGGCCGGGATGGGTGCGTTCGGTGGGAGGTTGTGCTGGTGCAGGTGGAGACGGGTGCGGTGCTGGGGGAGCTCGAACGTGCGGTGCCCGGGAAGGTTCGGACGGACCTGACCTCGTTGGCGGCGTACGGGTCTGATGCGTCGATCTACCGGCGGATTCCGGTGGCGGTGGTGGAACCGGAGTCCGAAGAGGACGTCGCGCGAGTGGTGCGGGTCGCGGCCGCGCGCGGAGCGGCCGTGACCGCTCGGGGTGGTGGGACGTCGGTGGCGGGCAACGCGATCGGGTCCGGTGTGGTGCTGGACTTCTCGCGGCGGATGGACCGGATCCTGGAGATCGACCCCGACGCGCGGACGGCGCGGGTGCAGCCGGGCGTCGTGCTCGACGACCTGCGGGCCGCAGCTGCCGAGCACGGGCTGACCTTCGCGCCCGATCCCTCGACCCACTCGCGCTGCACGATCGGCGGGATGATCGGCAACAACGCCTGCGGTGCGCACTCGGTCGTGTGGGGCACGACCGCCGAGAACGTGGTGTCGCTGCGGATGATCCGGGCCGACGGCTCGCCGCTCACCGCCACCGCGAGCGGCAGCGACGACCCCGAGCTGGACGATCGGCTGCGCGAGCTGGTGGCCGGCAACCTCGCGGTGCTGCGCACCGAGCTCGGCCGGTTCCGCCGCCAGGTCTCCGGGTACGGGCTCCAGCACGTGCTGCCCGAGCGGGGGTTCGACCTGGCCAAGGCCCTGGTCGGCAGCGAGAGCACCTGCGGGATCGTCACCGAGGCCACGGTCCGGCTCGTCCCGGTACCCGCCGCCCGCGCGCTCGCGGTGATCGGCTTCCCGGACGTCTACCGCGCCGCCGAGGTCGCGCCCGAGCTGGCCGCGGCCGGGGCTATGACCGTCGAGGGCATGGGCGCCGACCTGCTCGCCGCGCTGCGGTCCCGGCCCGGCAAGCAGGACGCCGGGCAGGAGCTCCCGGGCGGGCGGGCCTGGTTGTACTGCGAAGCCGGGGGAGAGGTGCAGGCCGAGGCCGAGCAGCGGGCCGCCGAGCTCGCGCGACTGGCCACCGAGCGGATCGACGGGGCGGAATCGCTGGTGGTCACCGACCCGGTGCGCACCCGGGAGCTGTGGCGGATCCGGGAAGGCGGCGCGGGCATCGTCACGCGTCTCGCCGACGGCGGCGAGGCGTGGCCCGGCTGGGAGGACTCCGCCGTCCCGCCCGAGAACCTGGCCGCCTACCTGCGCGATCTCTACGCGCTGCTGGACTCCCACGGGCTGCGCGGGGTGCCGTTCGGGCACTTCGGCGAGGGCTGCCTGCACCTGCGCGTCGACTTCCGGCTGGGCACCGAGGAGGGGGTGGCCGCTTACCGGTCGTTCATCACCGAGGCCGCGCGGCTGGTCGCCGCCCACGGCGGCTCGGTCTCCGGCGAGCACGGAGACGGCCGGGCGCGCTCGGAACTGCTGCGGCACATGTACTCCCGGCAGGCGCGGGACTGCTTCGCGGAGTTCAAGCGGATCTTCGACCCGCACGGCCTGCTCAACCCCGAAGTGCTGGTCGACCCGGCGCCGATCGACGCCGGCGTGCGGCCCGGGCCGGGTCACCGCGCGCTGGAGGTCACCCCGGTGCACGCGCTGAGCCGCGACGGGGGATCGTTCGCCGCCGCGGTCAACCGCTGCGTCGGTGTCGGGTCCTGCCGCAACCTCGACACCGGCAGCATGTGCCCCTCGTTCAAGGTGACCCGCGACGAGGTGCACTCCACCCGAGGCCGGGCGCGGGTGCTGGCCGAGATGTTGCGCGGCGAGTCCGTCGTCGACGGATGGAGTTCGGGTGAGGCGCTGGAGGCGCTCGACCTGTGCCTGTCCTGCAAGGCCTGCGCGAGCGACTGCCCGGTCAACGTCGACATGGCCACCTACAAGGCCGAGTTCCTGCACCACCACTACCGAGGCCGGGGCCGGCCTCGGGCGCACTACTCGATGGGTCGGCTGCCGGTGTGGCTCAGGCTGATCTCGGCGGTGCCGGGCCTGGCGGCGGTGAGCAACGCGCTGCTCGCGCTCCCTCCGGTGTCCGCGCTGGTCAAGCGGGCGGGCGGGATCGAGCCGCGTCGGGAGATGATCCGCTTCGCGCCCCGGTCGCTGACCCGGCGGCTGCGGCGACGGGCGGAGTGCGGGGGTGCGACGGTCGTGCTGTGGCCGGACACCTTCACCAACCACCTCAGCCCCGAGGTCGGTGAAGCCGCGGTGGAGGTCATGGAGGCGCTGGGCTATCGGGTGGTGCTGCCGGAGGGCTTCGTGTGCTGCGGCCTGACCTGGCACTCCACCGGTCAGCTCGACGGCGCGCGGAAGGTGTTGGAGCGCTCGCTGGCCGCTCTCGCGCCGCACCTGGCCGCCGGGCGCGCGGTGATCGGGCTGGAGCCGTCCTGCACGGTGATGCTGCGCGACGAGGCGACCGAGCTGCTGCCCGGTGACGGGCGGGCCCGGCGGCTCGCGGCGCAGACGAGGACGTTCGCGGAGTTCGTCGCCGAGCACGACGGTCCGCTGCCGTTCGGGCGACTCGACGTCGAGGCGATCGCGCAGGTCCACTGCCACCAGGAGGCCAAGGGGAGCTGGGGTCCCGACCGGCGGCTGCTGGAACGTCTCGGCGTCGACCTCGACGTCATCTCCGCGGGGTGCTGCGGGTTGGCGGGCAACTTCGGCTTCGAACCGGGCCACTGGGACGTCTCGCAGGCCTGCGCCGAGCGCGAGCTCTACCCGAAGGTCCGCGAAGCGGCGGAGGACACCCTCGTCCTCGCCGACGGCTTCTCCTGCCGCACCCAGATCGCCCAGGGCACCGAGCGCCGCGCCACCCACCTCGCCGAGCTCCTCCGCGATGCCCTACCTCGGGAGTCCGGTTCCCCCCAGTCCGGTTCGCTGCGGTCGCGATAACTCGGCAGGGGGCAGTTTTTCCTCGAATCACCCATGATCAATGTCCGTTTTGCCCGGACAGTTCTCACTAGAACTGTCACCTGGTGAGGAGCGGTGCGGACGGGACGTCGGGCTCAGCGGAGTTGGTCGGCGATGTCGGAGGCGGCGGTGAGGAGGACGAGGGCGGGGATGGTGGCCTTCGGGCGGAGGCGGTAGGTGCCGCGCTTGTCCTGCTCGACGAGGTTCGCCGCGGTCAGGGACTTGAGGTGGTGGTAGAGGCGGCCGGGGGAGCCGAGGTCGGCCGCCTCCTGGAGGGTCGCGGCGGGTTGGGGCCCCTGGGCGGCGAGGAGCCGGACGATGGCGGCGCGCGCCGGGTGGCCGAGGGCGGCCAGGACGTCCGTGCGCGGGCCGTCGGGCAGTTCGAGCACGCGGGCCGGGTCGACGGTGATCACCCAGTCCAGCTCGGCGGGCTCGGCCAGGTGCCCTTCGTAGCGCACGTGGCCGCCGCTGGGTTCCGGGGCCGGTTCCGCCGCGGCGGAGCGGCCGGACTCCAGGGCGGCCACGCGGGCTTCGAGTGCTTCGACGCGCTGTTGCAGGTCCACGCGACGAGCTTGCCTCAGCCGCCCAGCGCCGTCGCCAGCCGGTCCCGCCAACCCGGGTCCTCGATGGCCAGCAGCAGCGGCAGTCCCGGATCGCCGGTGCTCAGCTGCTCGGCGCTGATGTCGCCGTGCGCCAGCAGCGCGCCCCAGCCGAGCGTGCCGTCCGCCCGGCGCACCGAGATCCCGCTGGTCAGCACGCCGGGAAGGCTGCCTCCCTTGATCCCGATGCCGCTCACGCCCGGTGGCAGCGATCCCGCGAGCGGCCGTTCCAGGTGGGTGCGCGCGATCCCGCCTTCGGCGCTGAGCGCGCGGTGCGCGGCCGCCAGCCGGTCCGCCGATCCAGCGGCGGTCGTCGACGCCCACGCGAGCTGCGCCGGGTAGCCGGGGACACCGGCCTGCAGCCGTCGCAGGACCTCCTGGCGCAGCGCGGGCTCGTCGCGGTGCCTGCGTTCGAGGGCGAACCCCCACTCGCGCCGCGCCGGCACCGGGAGTCCTGCGGGCGGCGCGGTCTCGGGCAGCACGACGAACAGGTACTCCGCGCACAGCGACCGCACGTCGGCCTCCGGCCAGCCGCGGGCGGCCCCGGCCGCGATCACCGCCTCGGCGCCCAGCCGGTCGCGCAGCAGGTCGGGCGCGGCGCTGTCGCTGAACAGGATCATCACCGCGACCACGTCGTCCAGCGCCACCCGCTGCTCGGGATCGGCCGCGTGGAGCCCGGCTTCGGCGAGCGGAACGCCGAGGTGGCGCAGCGCGGCCGGGTGCGCGCCGCCGTCGGTGGGCACGTAGTAGCGCTCCCAGTCACCGACCCTGACCTGCTCGCGCGGATCGAGCCGGCCGGCCGCGACGGCGTCCGCGTAGGCCGCCAGGTGCAGCACCTTGACCGCCGAGGCCAGCGGCCGGGCGATGTCGGCGCGGTGGCTCAACCGTCCGCCGCGCCCGTCGTCGAGCCGCAGGCTCAGCCCGGCGCGGTGAGCGGAGATCCAGCTCAGCCAGCCCTCGGGCGTGCTCAGGTCCGGTGGTGCGGCCAGGGCGGGGCGGGCGAGCAGCAGGGGAGCCGCGGCTCCGGCCGCGACGAGAAGGCTTCGACGGGACAGCGACATGGCCACTCCTCCAGTAGTCCGTATTTCCGGAATACTAGAGGAGTGGAGTCGTGTCTGTCAGCGCAAGCTCGGATCCAGCGCCAGCGTGACGCCCGCCGCCGCGGGCTGGTGACGCGGGATGTTGCGCTCGGTGATCTCCAGGCGACCGTCCAGCGCGTCCTGCACGGCCTGCTCCACCAGCGGATACGCCTCGTCGACCGGGACGTCGCGGCCCAGCTCCGCCGACAGCGACGTGGTCCCGGCATCGGCGATGCCGCACGGGATGATCCGGTCGAACTCGCTCAGGTCGGCGTTGCAGTTGAGCTCCAGGCCGTGCATCGTCACGCCGCGCTGCACGCGGATGCCGATCGCGGCGATCTTGCGCTCCGGGCGGCCGTCGACGGCGGGCAGCCACACGCCGCTGCGGCCCTCGACCCGGCCCGCCTCCAGGCCGAACCGGTCGCACACGTGGATCAGCGCCTGCTCCAGGCGGCGCACGTAGTCCACGACGTCGATCGGGTCCGTCAGCTGCACGAGCGGGTAGCCGACGATCTGCCCCGGGCCGTGCCAGGTGATCTTGCCGCCGCGGTCGACGTCGATGACCGGCGTGCCGTCGGTCGGGCGGTCCTCCGGCTGGGTCCGCTTGCCCGCGGTGTAGACCGACGGGTGCTCCAGCAGCAGGAGGGTGTCCGGGTTGAGGCCCTCCGCGCGGCCGGTGGCCAGCTCGCGCTGCAAGTCCCACGCGTCCAGGTAATCGATGGTTCCCAGGTGCCGCACGGCCATCGGTTCGGACGATGCGCGGCACGAAGAATTGGCACGACTCACGGCGCCAGGCTACGCCTCGGACACCTCCCGGCGGCCGAAGGTCGGCTACTTCCCGGTAGCCGCGGCCAGCGCCGCACCCAGCGTCGGGTGCTGGAACCCGAAGCCGTTGGCCTCCAGCACCGTCGGCATCGCCCGCTGGCCGGTCAGGGCGGTGTTGGCGAACTCGCCGAGAACGATCCGCAGCGCGAAACCCGGCACGATCCACGGCGCCGGGCGGCCCAAGGCCTCGCCCAGCGCACGGGTGAACTCGGTGTTGGTCACCGGCGCCGGGCCGGTCAGGTTCACCGGCCCCGACACCTCCGGGTTCTCCAGCGCGAAGCGGATCGCGGCGACCTCGTCGTCCAGCGAGATCCACGGCATGTACTGGCTCCCCGAGCCGAGCCGGCCGCCGAGCATCAGCGAGAACAGCGGCCTGAGCTGGCCGAGCAGCCCGCCGGACGGCGAGATCACCAGGCCGGTGCGCAGCAGCACCACCCGGGCCCCGGCGTCGGCGGCCGGGGCTGTCGCGGCCTCCCAGCGGCGGCACAGCATCGCCAGGAAGTCCGTGCCCGGCGGGGACGCCTCGGTGACCGGGTGCGATCCGGTGTCGCCGTAGAACCCGACCGCCGAGGCGTTGGCCAGCACCGGGACACCGGCCTCGGCGACGGCGTTCGCGAGGACCTCGGTGGCCCGCACCCGGGCGCGCAGCAGGTGGCGCTTGCGCTCCGGGCTCCAGCGCTTGTCGCCGATGCCCGGGCCGCTGAGGTTGACCACCGCGTCGGCGCCCTCCAGGGCATCGGCGTCGAGCCTGCCGGTGCCGGGGTCCCAGCCGCGCTCGTCCGGGGCGGCGGGCAGGCGGCGGACCAGGCGCACCACCTCGTGCTCGGCCTGGCGGAGCCCGGCCACCAGCGACGTACCGATCAATCCCGACGAACCGGCGACAACGACGCGCATGCCCGGCATCGTGCCGCACCGGGCGCGCGCGTGCGAACCGTTCGGACGCGAAAAGAGCGACCGCCCACCGGAACCGGTGAGCGGCCGCTTCAACTCGTTTCAGGTGCGGGACTCAGCCCGCACCGCCGCGGGTTCTCAGCGGTTCGCTGGTGAGGACGCCGCGACGCCGTGTATTGGCATACATCAGGAGTGGCGCCCGGAGCCGGCGAGCCGCTGAGGTTCCGCTACCCGCACCGCCAAGCAAGGCGAGTGCGAACCCTCCTTCAGAGGCCCAGGTCGGCCTCGAAGGCTCCCTCTTCCAGGCGCTGCTTGAGCGTGGTCAGGAAGCGGGCGGCGTCGGCGCCGTCGACCAGGCGGTGGTCGTAGGACAGCGCCAGGTACACCATCGAGCGGATCGCGATCGTGTCGCCGCCGTTCTCGTCGGCGACGACGACCGGGCGCTTCACGACGGTGCCGGTGCCCAGCATGCCCACCTGCGGCGGGTTCAGGATCGGCGTGTCGAACAGCGCCCCGCGGCTACCGGTGTTGGTGATGGTGAAGGTGCCACCGGAGAGCTCGTCGGGCTTGATCTTGTTGTTGCGGGTCCGCGCCGCCAGGTCCGCGATCTTGCGGGCCAGGCCACCGAGGTTGAGGTCGCCCGCGTCGTGGATCACCGGCGAGACCAGACCGCGCTCGGTGTCCACCGCGACCGAGAGGTGCTCGGCGCCGTGGTAGGTGACCGAGCTGCTCTCCTCGTCGATCGAGGCGTTCAGCTTCGGGTGCAGCTTCAGCGCCTCGGCCGCGGCCTTGGCGAAGAACGGCAGGAACGAGAGCTTGACGCCCTCGGCCGCTTCGAAGCTGCCCTTCGCGCGCTCGCGCAGCCGCGCGATGCGGGTGACGTCGACCTCGATCACCGTGGTCAGCTGCGCCGCGGTCTGCAGCGACTCGACCATGCGGCGGGCCAGCAGCTGCCGCAGGCGCGACATCTTCTGCGTGGTGCCGCGCAGCGCCTTGGCCTCCTCCGACGGCTCGACCGCGGTGGCCGGGGCGGCGGTGGTCGTGGCAGCGGCCGGGGCGGCCGGAGCCGTCGGGGCCGGGGCCTGGTTGGCGTCGATCGCGGCCTGGACGTCCTGCTTGCGGATCCGGCCGCCGACACCGCTGCCCTTGATCGAGGTCAGGTCGATGCCGTGCTCGTTGGCCAGCTTGCGCACCAGCGGCGTCACGTACGGGGCGCCACCGTTGTTCGCCGGAGCCTCCTCCTCGGCCGGAGCAGCCGGAGCAGCCGGAGCGGCGGGGGCAGCGGGAGCAGCGGGAGCAGCCGGGGCGGCCGGAGCCGGAGCGGCGGCGGCCGGAGCCGGGGTGGGCTCCGGGGCCGGGGTCGGCTCGGGAGCCGGGGCGGCCGGAGCGGCGGCGGCACCGGCGGCGCCGATCACCGCGAGCTTCGCGCCGACCTCGACGGTGTCGTCCTCACCGGCGGTGATCTCCAGCAGCGTGCCGGCCACCGGGGACGGGATCTCGGTGTCGACCTTGTCGGTGGAGACCTCCAGCAGCGGCTCGTCGACCTCGACCGAGTCGCCGATCTGCTTGAGCCACCGGGTGATCGTGCCCTCGGCGACGCTCTCGCCCAGCGCGGGCATGGCGACGTCGGTGCCCTGCGCGCCACCGGCCGGGGCGGCGGGGGCCGCCGGAGCGGCGGGCGCCTCGGCAGCGGGAGCGGGCTCGGGCTCGGCGGCCGGGGCCGGGGCGGCGGCCGGAGTCTCAGAGGCGGCGGGAGCGGCGGGCGCCTCACCGGCGTCGCCGATGACCGCGAGCTCACCACCGATCTCGACGGTGTCGTCCTCCTGGGCGACGATGCGCTGCAGCACACCGGCGGCCGGGGACGGGATCTCGGTGTCGACCTTGTCGGTGGAGACCTCCAGCAGGGGTTCGTCGACCTCGACGGTCTCGCCCTCCTGCTTGAGCCACCGGGTGATCGTGCCTTCGGCGACGCTCTCGCCGAGCGCCGGCATCTGAACGGAGAAGGCCATCTGTTGCTGACTCCTCGTGGGTGTGGCGGGGTGCGGCTGTCCTGTAGCTGCTGACGGTGCGGCTGCGCTCAGCCGTGGACGTGCAGCGGCTTGCCGGCCAGGGCGAGGTGGGCCTCGCCCAGGGCTTCGGTCTGGGTCGGGTGGGCGTGGACCAGGGGAGCGACGTCCTCCGGCAGCGCCTCCCAGTTGTAGATCAGCTGCGCCTCGCCGATGAGCTCACCGACGCGGTCGCCGACCATGTGCAGGCCGACGACGGGACCGTCGGTCGCGCGGACCAGCTTGACCGCGCCCTGCGTCTTGAGGATCTGGCTCTTGCCGTTGCCGGCCAGGTCGTAGGTGAAGGTCTCCACCGAGCCGTACTGCTCCTTGGCGGCGGCCTCGGTCAGGCCCACCGAGGCGACCTCCGGGTGGCAGTAGGTCACGCGCGGGATGCCGGCCTCGTCGATCGGCTGCGGGTTCAGGCCCGCGATCTCCTCGGCGATGAAGATGCCCTGCTGGAAGCCGCGGTGCGCCAGCTGCAGGCCCGGCACGATGTCGCCGACGGCGAACACGCCCGGGACGTTGGTGCGCAGGCGCTCGTCGGTGCGGACGAAACCGCGCTCCATGTTCACGCCGACCTGCTCGAAGCCGTGACCGGCGGTGTTCGGGCCGCGGCCGACGGCGACCAGCAGCAGGTCCGCGTCGTAGGTCTCGCCGTTCTCCAGGCTGACCGACACGCCGTCGTCGTTCTGGGTGGCGCCGGTGAACTTCACGCCGGTCTTGAACTTGATGCCGCGCTTGCGGAAGGCGCGCTCCAGGCGCTTCGAGGCGAACTCGTCCTCGTTGGGCACCAGGTGCGGCAGCGCTTCCACGACGGTGACCTCGGCGCCGAAGGAGGCCCAGACGCTCGCGAACTCGACACCGATCACACCGCCGCCGAGCACGACGACCTTGTTCGGGATGAAGTCCAGGTTCAGCGCCTGCTCGCTGGCGATGATCCGCCCGCCGAGCTCCAGGCCCGGCAGCGACTTGGAGTAGGAGCCGGTGGCCAGCACCACGTTCTTGCCGGTGTAGCGGGTGCCGTTGACCTCGACGGTGTTGGCGTCGACGAGCGTGCCCGCGCCTTCGACCATCGTCACCTTGTGGGCCTTGGCCAGGCCCTGCAGGCCCTTGTACAGGCCCGAGATGATGTTGTCCTTGTACTTGTTGACACCGTCGATGTCGATGCCTTCGAGGGCTGCGCGCACCCCGAACTGGTCGGCGTCTCGGGTGGAATCGGCGACCTCGGCCGCGTGCAGCAGGGCCTTGGTCGGGATGCAACCTCGGTGCAGGCAGGTCCCACCGAGCTTGTCCTTTTCAATGAGGACGACGGACAGGCCGAGCTCGGCCGCGCGGAAAGCGCAGGCGTAGCCGCCCGAACCGCCGCCGAGAATGACCAGATCGGCGGACGTGTCGGTCACTTCGCACTCCTCGACAGGGCGTCATTGACTTGCAGTCGGCTGCGTGACCTGGTGGTCATGCACACCACCGGCCATCTTGTCACCACCCGACCGGCCGATGCGCGGTGGGCCGGGTGATC
Source organism: Saccharopolyspora ipomoeae (assembly GCF_029952525.1). Classification (GTDB taxonomy): domain Bacteria; phylum Actinomycetota; class Actinomycetes; order Mycobacteriales; family Pseudonocardiaceae; genus Saccharopolyspora; species Saccharopolyspora ipomoeae. The sequence goes on along the minus strand of NZ_JASAOF010000014.1, from coordinate 148,039 downwards.
TGTGCTGCATTCGGCGCTCGCGGTCGCGCATTCTCAGCTCGTTTTCACACTCCGCACATGTTCGCGGTGGCAAAATCGAACGAGACCGGCCTGAATTGGCTCGGGGAGGGGAGTGCCGTGGGATTTTTCGACCGGTTCCGCAGCCGCCGTCCCGGCACCGGGCGACGCGCCACTTCCGCGGACACCGATCACCTCCGGGGCTGGGCGGCGCGGCGCCGTGGTGTCGAGGGCTTCCTGGAACCCCGCACGTTCGTGACCGAGACGACGTTGCTGCTCATCGCGCACGACGGGGAATGGACCCGGCGCCGGGTCGCATCGCCGTCGGCGGCGGGGCGATTCACCAAGCAGCTCGGAATTCCGCTCTACGAGGTCGCGAAAGTCGGATATCCGCAGCGGATGCGCGATTACCAGGCCCGGCAGCGCATTCTTCGCCGCCGCGCGCAGCGCGCCGCCGACGAACGGCCGTGAACGCGCGATCGCGCTTTTACCGGATTCGCTGCGTCACGGCCGTCCCGAAGGCTGAATCGATTCTCCCGTGATCGATTCACGGTGTCAGTTCGCGACGCGCGTCGTCGGCGTGCACCGCACCGGGAAGGTCACGGACTTGGCGATGTAGCAGAGCTCGTGGGCGCGTTCGTGCAGCGCTTCGGCGACGTCGACGGCGGCGAGATCGCAGACGGTGACCTCGGGTGCGAGCTCGACGGCCTCGAACTGGCCGGTGCCGTCGGAGTTCTCCGCGAGGATGCCGCGCGCGCGGTCGTGGTAGCCGGTGACCACGATTCCGGAGTCGGCGGCCAGGTGCAGGAACCACAGCATGTGGCACTGCGACAGCGAGGCGACGAGGAGCTCTTCGGGGTTGTAGCGGTCGGCGTCACCGAGGAACACGGGGTCGGCGGAAGCGTCGATGGAGTCCTTGCCGACGGCGCGCACCTCGTGCGTGCGCTCGTAGCTGCGGTAGGTGGCGGTGCCCTGGCCGGTGTTGCCGGTCCACACCACGTCGACCTGATAGCCGTGCCTGGTCGCGGTCAGCGTGGCCGGTTGCGATTCGGTCATCAACCCATCGTGACATCGGTGCACCCCCGGGTGGTGACCTTTTCGTGACCCGAGTCACAAAAGCCGGGATTCCCGGTGGGAATCCCGGCTCCTGCGAACACCCGGGGTCAGCGACCCGGGGATCAGCCGTTCTCGGCGATGTCGGCGAGCACCGCCGCCAGCGTGCGGACCGGGACGCCGGTGCCGCCCTTCGGCGTGTAGCCCCACGGCGAGTTGGTGTTGTAGGCCGGGCCGGCGATGTCGATGTGGGCCCACTGCACGCCCTCGGCCACGAACTCCCGCAGGAAGATGCCCGCGGCGAGCATGCCGCCCCAGCGGTGGTTGGTGACGTTGGCCAGGTCGGCGAGCTTGGAGTCCAGGTCCGCGCGCAGCTCGTCCGGCAGCGGCATCGGCCAACCGCCCTCACCGGCGGCCTGCGACAGCTTCGCGACGCGGTCGCGGAACGCGTCCTCGCCCATCACGCCCGGCGTGCGGTTGCCCAGCGCGACGACCTGCGCACCGGTCAGCGTGGAGGTCTCGATGAGGTAGTCGGGCTCGTCCTCGCAGGCCCGCACCATCGCGTCGACCAGGACCAACCGGCCCTCGGCGTCGGTGTTGAGCACCTCGACGGTCTTGCCGCCGTACATCTTGAGCACGTCGCCGGGCCGGTAGGCCGTGCCGGACGGCATGTTCTCGGCCATCGGGACGGTGGCGGTGATGTCCAGCGGGTAGTTCAGCTTCGCGGCCAGCACCATGGTCGCGATCACCGAGGCGGCGCCGGACATGTCCGAGGTCATGTTCTCCATGCCCCCGCCCGGCTTCAGCGAGATGCCGCCGGTGTCGAAGGTGATGCCCTTGCCGACCAGCGCGACCTTCTTCGCCGCCTTCGGGCCCTTGTGCCGGATCCGCACCAGGCGCGGCGGACGCGAGGAGCCGGCGCCGACGCCGAGGATGCCGCCGAAGCCCTGCTTGCGCAGCGCCGCGTCGTCGAGGACCTCGACCTCCAGGCCCGCGCCCTTGGCGAGCTCGGTGGCGCGCTCGGCGAACGACGCCGGGAACAGGTCGTTCGGCGGGGTGTTGATCAGGTCGCGGGCGATGTTGACCGCCTCGCCGATCGCGCTGCCGCCCTTGAGGGCGTGGGTGGCGGTGTCGGCCTTGGCGTCGGCGACCACGAAGTCCACCGCGGCCACCGGGCCGTCGCCGTTGCTCGACTTGTACTCGGTGAAGCCGTAGGCGCCCATCACCGTGCCCTGCACGGTGGCCGGCAGGTCGGCGGCGGACAGCGTGGTGGCGGCGTGCTCGACGCCGGACAGCGCGCGGGCCGCGGCACCGGACGCGCGGCGCACGGACTCCGCGGTCGGGCCGTCCTCGCCGGCCTTGCCGAGACCGACCGCCAGCAGCACGGTCGCGGCCAGGCCGCTCGCGGGCAGCTTGACGACCTCGTCGGCCTTGCCGCTCGCACCCAGCGACGTCAGCACCTTCACCAGGTCGCCGTCGAAGGCGGTGGCGACCGGCTCGGCCCCGGGCGCGAGCTGCAGGCCGTCGGCGCCGGAGACGGTGCCGATGACGAGCGCGTCCGCGCTCAGCTTGGCCACCGCGGTGTCGGTGAGGGCGAGTTTCGGGGTCGTCACGTGGTCATCCTCCGGATCGGTGCTGTGGTTCTCCCAGAGCCTGCCCGCACTCTAGAACGCCGGGCCGACCGGGGATCGGCGTGTTCGCCCTGGGCGTGGCGAGGTGGCGCGAGCCGAACGGTTCGCGGTCCGTCATACGCTCTGTCACGGACGCTCGCCACGAGTCAGCCGACAGGCGGCTGAAGTCCCCGTACGCGTCTGCAAGGGTGGGCCGGTGACCCGACAGGTTGAATCGGACGGCCGATTGACGACCGGTCGCGACGCGCTCCCGCTCGCGCTCAGCGGCATGATCGGCGTCGGAGTGCTGCTCGGACCGGCGCCCGCTGCCGCCGCGGCGGGCCCGTGGGCGCTGTTGGGGGTGCTGGTCGCGCTGCTGACCGCGGTGTGCGCGGCGTCCGCCACGGCCTACCAGTCCAGCAGGTACCGGGGCCCGGGCGCGGCCTACGCGTGCGTGCGCGAGCGGATGGGCGTGCTGCCCGCCCGCGTCGGCGCCTCGGCCTACCTCGCCGCCCACGTCGCCGCGATGGCCGCGATCGCCCGCGTGATCGGCGAGTTCTTCCTGCCGAGCTCCAGCGCGCTGGTGGCGGGTGCGGTGATCCTGCTGGTGGTGCTCGCCACGACCACCGGGCTGCGGATCCGGGGCGCGGCGGCGTGGCTGTGGGTCGGGCTGAGCGCGGCGGTGGTCCTGCTGGTGGTGGCGATCTGCTTCGCGATCGCCCCGGCGGGCGGTCCCGTCGCGCACGTCGATCCCGGCGCCTCCGACGACAGCGCGGTGGGCATCATCGGCGCCGGTGGAGTGCTGTTCCTGGCCTTCACCGGTTTCGAGCGGCTCGCCGCGCCCGCCGACGACGCCGATCGCGCGCCGTGGACCACGATCCGCAGCGCCACCCGGATCTCGCTGATCGCGGTCGCGGCGCTGCTGGTGCTGATGACCGCGGCCCTGACCTACCAGCTGGGCTGGGAGCGGCTGGCGCTGTCGCCGATGCCGATCCGCGACGTGCTCACCGCCGCCGCGGCCGCCGACCTGGTGCCGCTGGTGTGCGTCGGCGCGGCCGTCGCGCTGCTGCCGGTGCTGCTGGGGGCGCTGGAGTCGGCGCGCTCGACCGGGCTCGCGCTGGTGCGCGACCGGGAGCTGCCGCGCGCCCTCGGGCGCACCGGCCCGTCCGGCACGCCGTACCCGCTGGACCTGATCATCGGGGTCGCTGCGGTGGTCGTCTCGCAGCTGATCGACCCGATCGCGTTGCTGTCGTTCGCGGCCTGCGCGCTGCTGCTGCACTACGCTTTCGCCAACGCAGGCGCCCGTTTGCTGCTCTCCGATGGGCCCACATGGCCCATGCGGGGTGCGTGCCTTGGGATGGGTTTGTCGGTCGTGCTGGCGATGAGCATGCCGATCTCTGCGATGCTGACAACGCTCGGTGTGGTTGTTGTCGGTCCGTTGCTGGCGGGAGTCGTTTCACGCCGGTGGAAATGAGGCGGTCATGCCCAACGCGATGGTGGACGAGAAGACCTGGGGCGCTCCGCGGTACCAGTGGGCCCCGGGCGACGACGTGCTCTACAGCTTCTGGCGCCTGGACGGTTCGCTCGGCACCGTGCACCCGGCCCGCGTCGTCTCCGACGACGGCGCGGAACTGCTCTGCTGGGTGCTGCCCGACACCCCGATCCGGATCACGACCTCCCCGGACGGGAGGAGCCCGCGCGAGATGCCGCTCGCGGAGCGGTTCTCCGGTCCCCGGGTGCCCGCGCGCTCGACGTGGCGCGGGACGCCGACGCTGCGGCTGGTCCACGAGCACCGCTGGTCGTCGGTGTGGTGGTTCTTCGAGCCCTCCGGCGAGTTCCGGAACTGGTACGTGAACCTGGAGATCCCGCGCGGCCGCGACGAGCACGGCGTGCGGCGGGTCGACGGGGTGCTCGACGTCGAGGTGATGCCCGACGGCAGCTGGTCCTGGAAGGACGAGGACGAGCTCGAGGACGCGCTGGCCGCAGGCCGTTTCAGCACGTCCGAGCTGGCGACCCTGCGCGCCGAGGGCGAGGAGATGATCTCCCTGGCCAAGGACGGCGCGTTCCCCTTCGACGGCACCTACTGCGACGCGCGCCCGGACCCGGCCTGGCCCCGCCCCGACCTGCCCGGGTGGCTGCTCAGCTGATCGTGATGAAGAGCAGCAAGGTGATCACCGCGATCAGGACCGTCTGGCCGACGACCGTTCCGGTGGTCACCTGCTGCGGGAACCACTGCTGGTGCTTGCCGCGCCACCAGAAACCCCAGCCCGCGACGCCGACGGCCGCGAGCACCAGCCCGAACCAGCCGATCCACGCGTAGCCGAGGGTCAGCAGCATTCCGGCGCCGAAGGGCATCAGGGCGGCGATCACGGCTGCTCGGACGTCCTGCTGGACCGAGGTGGGCTGCGGCGCGGGGGTGTTGTGGGCCTGCGTCATGACCACATCATATGTCGGATTCGGTGGCGGAATCAGCAGAATCTCCGCGTCCGTTCGGCAACGGCTCGATACTTGGATGACCAACTGAACCCGAGCCGGTTTTCACTGCTCCAGCGCACGCGATACCGTACGCGCATGAGCGGAGAACTGTCTTTCACCCGGAACCCCAACCCGCAACCGGCCTCAGCCGAGCGCCGCGCGGAAGTGCTGGCGAATCCCGGGTTCGGCAAGTTCTTCACCGACCACATGGTGACGATCAAGTGGTCCGAGGACCAGGGCTGGCACGACGCCCGCCTGGAGGCGTACCACGCGCTGGAGTTCGACCCCGCCACGTCGGTCCTGCACTACGCGCAGGCGATCTTCGAGGGCCTCAAGGCCTACCGGCAGCCCGACGGTTCGATCGCGGCGTTCCGCCCGGACGCCAACGCCCGCCGCTTCCGCGACTCCGCCAAGCGGATCGCGATGGCCGAGCTGCCCGAGGAGCTGTTCGTCGAATCGCTGCGAGAGCTGGTCGCGGTCGACCGCGAGTGGGTCCCGAGCACCGGTGAGAGCTCGCTGTACCTGCGTCCCTTCATGGTCTCCACGGAGATCGGGCTGGGTGTGAACCACCCGTCCAACAGCTACCTGTACTCGCTGATCGCCTCACCGGCCGGGTCGTACTTCGCCGGTGGCGTGAAGCCGGTGACGGTGTGGTTGAGCCACGAGTTCGTGCGCGCCGCGCCCGGCGGGACCGGTGCGGCCAAGTTCGCGGGCAACTACGCGGCGTCGTTCCTGGCGCAGGCGCAGGCCGTCGAGCAGGGCTGCGACCAGGTCGTCTGGCTGGACGCCTGCGACCGGCACACGGTCGAGGAGATGGGCGGGATGAACCTGTTCTTCGTGTTCGGCTCGGGTGCCGACGCGAGGCTGGTGACCCCGGCGCTGAGCGGCAGCCTGCTGCCCGGCGTGACCCGGTCCTCGCTGCTGGAGCTGGGCAAGGAGCTCGGCATGCAAGTCGAGGAGCGCAAGATCACCGTCGAGGAGTGGGAGAAGGCGGCCACCACCGGCGAGCTCACCGAGGTCTTCGCCTGCGGCACCGCCGCGGTGATCACCCCGGTCGGCCACGTCAAGCACCGCGACGGCGAGTTCGGCATCGCCGACGGCCGGCCGGGCGAGGTGACCTTGAAGCTCCGCGAGAAGCTGACCGGCATCCAGTACGGCTCGGTCGAGGACACCCACGGCTGGATGACCAAGCTGGGCTGACACCTCTTCCACGGCGCCCCCTGCGATCGATCGCAGGGGGCGCCGTCGTGTCTAGAACTCCAGGCGGGCGATCTTGTCCGGGTGGAGGACGATCCGCAGCCAGGTGCCTGCGCGCAGCCCGGCCAGGTCGTCCTGCCGGGCCGGGTCGGTCAGGTCCCAGTAGCGCGCGGCGAGGCGTTCGACCAGCTCAGCGGTGCCGTCGGAGGCGATGGTGGTGCGGCCGGTGATCGACACCCACCGCTCGCGCTCGGTGGCCGGGGCGGCGACGATCAGCGAGGCGCGCGGATCGCGGCGCAGGCGCGGCACCTTGGCCGAGTCCGGGTCGGTGAACAGCTCGATCGTGCCCCCGGCGGTCGCCTCGAACCACACCGGGCGCGGCTGCGGCGGGACGGGGCCTGCGGCCACCGTCAGGAAGCCGTGCAGCGGGCGGTGGAGGAAGTCGCGGTCCTGGTCGGTCAGCGTGCTCATGGCGTCGAGTCAACCGCGCCCGCTCGGACGACGACATGGGTGAGAATCCGGATCACCTGCGTCATCGTCTAGCGTCGGTGCCGTGGACGCGTTCGGTGACCTCTTCCGGGGTGTGCGGGCCCAGGGCTCGTTGTTCGGCAGCACGACCCTGACCCCGCCCTGGTCGCTGCGCTTCGTCGACGGCGCGCCGCTGACGCTGGTCACCGTCCTCGACGGGCGGGGCTGGATCATCCCGGAGGGCGGTGAGCCCGAGCCGCTCCACGACCGCGACACCGTCGTGGTGCGCGGGCCGGGCGCGTTCACCGTCGTCGACGAGCCGGGGACCGCGGCGGAACCGCTGGACTGCGGCGAGTTCTGCTCGGCGCCCGAGCTGGGCGGTACCCGGCACCGGCTGGGCTGGCACGACCCGGGGGAGGGCGGTGGGGCGACGCTGATCGTCGGGGCCTACCCGCTGCGCGGCGAGATCAGCCGCAGGCTGCTGGAGGCGCTGCCGGTGGTGCTGCGGGTGGCCTCGGGCGGGACCGGTGATCCGGTGCTCGACCACCTCGCGGCGGAGGTCGCGGTGGACGCGCCGGGGCAGCAGCTGGTGCTCGACCGGCTGCTGGACTGGATGCTGGTGTGCACGTTGCGCGAGTGGTTCGACCGGCCCGGCGGCGAGCCCCCGGGCTGGTGGCGGGCCCAGCGCGATCCGGTGGTGGGTGAGGCGCTGCGGCTGCTGCACGCCGAACCGGCGGCGCCCTGGACGGTCGCCGCGCTGGCCCGGCGCGCCGGTGCGTCCCGCTCGACCCTGGCGAAGCGGTTCACGGACCTGGTCGGCGAACCGCCGCTGACCTACCTCACCCGCTGGCGCATGACCCTGGCGGCGGACCTGCTCGCCGAGGACGGTGCCAGGACGATCGCCGAGATCGCCCGCACCGTCGGCTACGCCGATCCCTTCACCTTCAGCGCCGCCTTCAAGCGGTTGCGCGGGACGACGCCCAGCGCTCACCGTCGTGCGGTGCTCACCACGGGACAGTTTTAGTCCTAACTGTCCGGACATTTCGGGCATTGATCATGGACAGTTATGGCTAAAACTGTCCGCTGCCGAGCACCGAACCCACCAGGACCACCGTCGTGGCGAGTTCCGAGGCGGCGCCGAGGACGTCGCCGGTGATCCCGCCGAAGCGGCGGCGGACGTGGCGGGTGAACAGCACCAACAACCCCGCGGCGACGAGGACGGAGACCGCTGCGGCTGGGCTGATCAGCAGCGCGGCCAGGGTCGCGATCAGCCACCAGCCGAGCACCAGCCACAGCGGCTGGCTTCCCGCGACGAGCGCGCCCATGCCCTCCGGGCGGGCCGAGGGCAGACCGGCGCGGCAGCACAGCACGAACGCCGCGCGGCCCGCGGCGCACGCCAGGACCAGCGCCCACGGCGTCGCCGCGAGCTCGCCGATGCTCACCGCCTGCACGCCGATCACCAGGATCAGCGCGACCACCGCGAACGGTCCGGCGCCGCCGTCGCGCATCACCTGCAGCGCGCGCTCCGGAGGCCCGTAGCAGCCGAGCCCGTCGACGCTGTCGGCCAGCCCGTCCACGTGCATACCCCTGGTGACCAGCACCAGCAGCGCCACCACGAGCAGTCCGGCCAGCAGCGGGGGAGCACCCAGGGCGTTGAGACCCCACAGCACCAGCGCCCCGATCCCGCCGACGAGGGCTCCGACCAGCGGGGCGAACGAGATCGCCTGCCGGCACGCGCGGTCGTCGACCTGACCCGCCCGCACCGGCAGCACCGTCAGCCAGGAGACCGCCAGGCGCAGCCCGTCGATCACGCCCCGGCCTCGTCGGAGCTGCCCGCGACCCCGGCTTCGTCGAAGGTGGCCATCTCGGCCAGCACCTTCACCGCCGCCGTCAGCACCGGCAGCGCCGTCAGCGCGCCGGAACCCTCGCCGAGCCGCAGCTGCATGTCCAGCACGGGTTCGAGGTCGAGGTGCTGCAGCACCATCGGGCCGCCCGGCTCGGCCGACCGGTGCCCGGCCAGCCACCACTGCCGCGCCCCGGGCGCGAGCTCCTCGGCGGCCAGCGCCGCGGCACCGACCACGACACCGTCGAGCAGCACCGGCGTCTTGCGCACCGCGGCCTGGGCGAGGAACCCGGCGAGCGCGGCGATGTCGGCCCCGGTGGAGGTGCGCAGCAGCGCCACCGGGTCGTTGTGGACCTTGCGGGCCCGGCGCAGCGCGTCCCGGATCGCGGCGGTCTTGCGCATCCACGCCTGGTCGTCGATGCCGGTGCCGCGCCCGACGACGGCGACCGGCTCGGTGCCGGTGAGCAGCGAGATCAGCACGGCGGCGGGCGTGGTGTTGCCGATGCCCATGTCCCCGGCGATGAGCAGATCGGCCCCCGAGTCGACCTCCTCGTCGGCGATGGTCCGCCCGGCCCGGATCGCGGCCCGCACCTCCTCGTCGGTGAGCGCGTCCTCGCGGTCGATGGCCCCGGAGCCGCGGCGCACCTTGTGCGCGCTGACCACCGGCGGGGTGTCGACGGCGACGGCCATGTCCACCACGCGCACGGTCGCGCCCGCGTGGGAGGCCAGCACGTTCACCGCGGCACCGCCGGAGAGGAAGTTCGCGACCATCTGCCCGGTGACCTCGGGCGGGTAGGCGGACACGCCGTGCTGCGCGATGCCGTGATCACCTGCGAAGACGACGACCCGCGCGCGGGCGGGCGGGCGCGGCGGGCAGGCGCCCTGCCGCCCGGCGAACCACACGCCCAGCTCCTCCAGCCGTCCCAGGGAACCGGCCGGCTTGGTCAGCTGCGCCTGCCGCGCCGCGGCTTCCCGCGAGGCCTGCTCGTCGGGCGCCGGGACCGGCGGGAACTCGATCATGCCGGGGTCGTTCTGTTCGGTGGACAAGCGAAAACCTCCGTGTTGAAAAACCGCAGCTCAGCAAGGCCCTGCGGGCTCATCGGACGCGCAGCGGACATCCGGCGACCAACAGCAGCACCTCGTCGCACACCGCCGCCAGCCTGGCGTTGAGCGAGCCGAGCTCGTCCCGGAACAGCCTTCCAGATCGCGTACCGGGCACGACGCCGAGGCCGACCTCGGCCGACACCAGCACGACCCGCCCGGCGCACCCGGCCACCGCCGACACCAGCGCGTCGCAGTGCCGCGCGACGACCGCCAGGGCGGCCGGATCCCGTTCCCACGCCCCGGCGTCGTCGAGCACCCCGGTCATCCAGGTCGCCAGGTCGTCCACCAGCACGTGCTCACCGCCACCGGCCTCGGCGAGGACCCGCCGCAGCGCCTCGGCGTCGGGCGCCTCCACGGTCCGCCAGCTCGAAGGCCGCCGAGCCACGTGCTGGGCGATCCGCTCGTTCCACTCGGCATCCGAAGGATCCCGCCGCGCCGTGGCCACGTACACCACCGCACCGTCCTCGGGCACCAACCCCTCGGCGTGCGCCGACTTCCCGGATCGAGCCCCGCCCAACACCAAAGACCGCACGAAACCTCCCGCACAACAACCGCCGAGACCGTACCCGGAGATCGCCCGGTCACCACCCCAGCCGTGTCGTGCGTCATCCCCCCGTCGCCAGGTGCTCGGTACACGAGCCGGTCCAGGGACGCGGGTAGGTCCAGGTGGCGGGCTCGGCAAGCGCCGCCCTGGACCGCGCCGTCACGGGTGCCGGTCAGGACCGGTAGCCGTGATCGTCCTGCTTCGGGAACTCGGTTTCCGCGTTGAGCCGGTTCGAGAGGCGCGAGGTGTGCTCGGTCTCGGTGGTGTCCTGCTGCTTGCGCTGCGGGGTCATGGGCGCCATCCCGAAACCACCCGCGCCCGAGGCGGCGGCGCCGTTGGCGTTCGGGCCCGCGAGACCCGCGGCCGGTGAACCCGGGACGGGTCCGGCGTGCGCGGCACCGCCGGGGCTCGGCGTCGACTGCGCACCGCCCGCGCCACCGGCCAGGGAGGCCGCGGCCGTCATGCCCGGCGAGGCGCTTCCGCCCGTGCCGAGGTGCGGGGACACGGCTGTCGCGCTGGAACCGGCCGCGCTGGAACCGGCCGCGCTCGAACCCGCCGCGCTGGAACCGGACGGGCTCGTGGCGCCCTCGGTGATCTGCCCGGCCTGGTCCGCGATCTTGCCCACCACGCCACCGATGGCGGTGACGACCTTCATGACCTCGTCGACGTGCCCCATCAGCCCCTGGGCGCTGTTGAGCAGGTTGCCCATGTGCCCGGAGATCCGGACGCCGTACTCGGTGGCGACCTGCACGACCTGGGGGATCGCCGCGGCGATGCTCCCGCCGAACGTGGCCTGGGCTGCCGCGATGGCCTGGTTCATGATGACGACGATCCGGCCGACGGCCTCGTTGACCAGGATCGTCACCTCGTTCGCCGTCTTGGCGGCCGCATCGCCCAGACCGGCCAGCGCCGCACCGAGACCGGAGGCGGCTTCCCCGAGCCCCTGGAGACCGCCGACGAGTTCCGCTGCGGTCTTGAGGTATTCGGTCGCCGCGGCGCCGGACCACCCGCTCGTCTCCGGGCCCGCCGCCTGACCGTAGGACTCGGAGATCGACGCGACTCCGCTGCCCATGTCCTGCAAGCCCTGCACGCCGGCGGCCACCGCGCCCGGGTCGCCCGCGAGCTGCTGCAGCGGTTCCCCCAGGAACGGCACGAGATCGGCCACGAACCCGAACCCCGAGCCGACCAGCGCCGACAGCGGGTCGCCGCCCGTCGCGGCACCGGTGTCGCCGCCGGACCCGTAGCTCCCGGAGTCCCAGCCGCCACCCCGGACCGCGTCGTTGGTGGAGCGCACGTCCGCGACGAGCGCCATGGTGCCCGCCGAGCCCAGCGGGAGGCTCATCTCCAGGCTCATCGGTCCTCCTTCGCCAGCAGCGCGACGCCCTCGTCGTCGGCGCGCTGGTAGTCCTCGGCGCTGCGCGCCAGTCCTCGGCTCACGCTGTCCAGGGCGCCCGAAGCGGCCGAAACCGCTTGGGCCGCTTGGGTCATGGCCTCGCCGAACCCCAGGGTGGCGAACTCCACGAAGCTGCCCAGCGCGTTGCCCGCCGGCCCGCCGGCCACCGCGCGGGCCGTCGAGGACAGGCCGTCGGACAGGCCCGCCACGGTGCTTGCGTGGGCGCGGATCTGCTCGTGGTCGACGTGGAACTCGGTGCTCATCAGACGATCACCCGCGGGTTGGCGAAGAAGTCGTCGTCGTCCTGCGGCGGTTCGTCGGTGTCGACCGGCATGTTCTCCCGGACGAATTCGAGCGCCGGCCCCTCGCCGAGGTAGTCGGTCATGATCTCCATGACGTGCGTGCCCACCATCCGCTGCGCCTGCTGGGTGGTGGTGAGGATGAGTTGCGCGAGCTTCTCGGCTTCGAGGGCTCGCGCCGCCGGGGTGAGCCGGATGTCCACCAGCGCCCCGCTCGGGCCGACCTGCACCGAGATCTCGCCGCGCGGGGAGGTCGCCGTGCCGTTGACCTGCTTGAGACTGGCGCTGGCGGCCTGCGCGTCGGCCGCCGCCCGGGCGAGCGTGGCGTCGTAGTCAGCGAGCCACTGCTGAGCTGAGTTCACCATGATTCCTCTCGAAACGTGTTCGGGTCAGCGCGGTTCGCGGGCGGTCGAGACGAGGTCGGTGAGCGCGGCCCGCACCACGGCGGGCCGCAGCGGGTTGAGGCTCACCCAGCCGCCGTCGGTCCGGTTCACCCGGAGCCTGCCGTGCGGACCGTCCAACCAGGACAGTTCCGCGCCTCGGCGCTCGTCGCCCCGGCTGGTCCGGCGGGTCGCGCCGAGCTGGCCGCGGCCGGTGAGCGCGGGCAGCACCGCGACCAGCCGGTCCAGCGCCCCCGGATCGCCGCCGCAGTCCCGGACGAGCTCCCGGAAGCGCCGCTGCTTGAGCCGGTCGTCGTCGATCTCGTTGAGCGCCGCCACGTCGTCCACGACGCGGTGCGGCAGGTTGATCGGCATCGACTTCGCCGGTGGGTGCTCCGGCACCAGCGCGACGAGCTCGTCCACGAGCGCCTTCGGCGCGACCCGGCGGATCCGCACGGTGGTGGCCGGGTCGCCGTCGAGCCGCTGCTCGAAGACCAGCACCGAGGAGCGGTAGAGCATCGCCAGCACAGCGCTCGCACCGGTCTCGTCGACCAGCACCAGGTCGACCGTGCCTCGGTACTGGCGCAGCGCGGTGACCAGCTCCGTCGCGGCCCCGGCGGGGCCGTCGTCGTCGGCGAGGCCGCGCAGCCGCAGGGTGTGCCCGGCCGCCGCGAACAGCGTCTCGCGCTCCCCGGCGATGCGCCCGAACGACGGGATGCGCAGCGGGAACGGCCAGGTCACCCCGGCGTGCGCGGCCAGCAGGTCGAGCTCGACCTGCCCGAAATCGATCCCCTCCCGCTTCGGACGGGTCGTCGCAGCGGTCATGTCGCAGAGTCCGCGCCGCGCAGCAAGTCCGCAGCGGTGGTGTCGGAGTGCTCGTACCCGGTCGCGGTGTCGTGCAGGGCGCTGTGGAAGTCGCCCAGCGCGGCGTGCGCCGCGGTGATCTCGCGGGTGAGACCGGATTCCCCTGCGCTCCGGCGCAGCCGCATCGCCAGGTGCAGCGCGGGCGGCGCGGTGCCCAGCATCGGCGTCCGGTCGGCGAGCTGCCGAGCGGAGGTCACCAGCCCGTCGGTCTGATCACCGACCTGGGACAGCTCCTTGGCCTGCGCGGCGAGGTCTTCCGTCGCGACGCGATATCCCTTGCTCAACGTTCACTCCTGCGTCAGCCGATGACCGGCGCGCTGGCCGGCCGGTCGTCGTCGAAAAGTCCGCGGTCGATGGTGGGCAGCTTGTTCTCGTGCACCTGCTCGTCGTCCTCACCGCTTGCCGCCCCGGCACGCCCGGGGGCCATGCCGCCCGCTCCGGCCGCGCCCAGGCCCCGGAGGGCTCCCGCCGCGCCGCCAAGCCCCGCGGTGGCCCGTCCCGCGCCGCCGCCCAGCGGATCGGCTCCGCCCACCAACTTCCCCCAAGGGACGCCGCCGGTGCCCGCTGCGCCGACCCCGGAGATCCCGGCGGCCGTCGTGGCGGCGGGCGCCGGTCCGCCTGCGGCGCCGGGGGTTCCGGGCGGAGCGATGGCGGCGCTGCTGCGGCGCAGCGCCGCCTCGTACTGCGTCATCACGTGCACCGCCTCGGCCTTCTTCGCGGCGGCGTTCGTCGAGGCCAGGAACATGCTGGTCCCCCCGGCCGCCGCCGCGCCGACGGCAGCGCCGATCATCGCGCCGGGCACCGCGCCGACACCGCCCGCGGCGGCGCCGATGACGCCGCCGACCACCGCGCCCGCACCTGCCCCGGCGACACCGGTGCCCGCCACGGTCCCGGTCGGATCACCGGGCGGTGGCGGCATCGAGTTGCGGGCCGACGACAGGGCGTCGCCCGCGTTCTGGGTGGCGTGCGAGACGGTGCTGGCGCGTTCGCCGACGCCGGAGGTCCGGTCGCCGATCAGGCCGAGCGCGCTGGTGGCGGCATCGGCCGATTCGCTGGTCCAGTGCTGCTGCATCGTCGACCGCTGCCGGTGCATCGCGTCGGCGTGACCGGCGAGCTCCGTGCTGTGCCTGCCCCACTCGTCGGCGATGCCGGTGACGTCGGCGGCGTCGGCGTTCTCCCACACCATCGCGTACAGCTGCTCGTGGGTGTAGGCGTTCCAGTTCGTCCCTTCGGGAGGGATCGGCGCGCCGAAGTAGCCCTCCCAGACGTTGGTCAGGGCGCGCACGACGGGCTTGCCCACCTCACCGGCCGGCCCCGCCTGGTCGAGCACCGAGGTGGTGGCCCTGGCCAGGTCCTGCACCCCGGCGGACGCGGTGGCGATGACGTTCGCCTCTCCGGAGTCGGTCATGTCCGGTCTCTGCCTTCCTCTGATCGGCCGTGCCGAGAGCCGAGCGCGGAGCGCTCGAAGACCTCGCGAGACGGGCGAGACCGCGGCGTTCGCCGGTGAACGCCGCGGTCTCGCCCCTGCGTGCCCCCCGCTGTCCCCATGCCAGCGACGCGCTCCAGCGCGATACCCACAGATCACCAGAACCGCGCGGCGGGAACATCGGCAATGTTGCCGATCTTCGTCGGCGGGCTAGCGCCGTTCCCGGTGCTTGACGGCGAGTTCGAGGCGCGACGAGCAGCCGAGCTTGCGCAGCACGCGCGAGACGTGGGAGTCCACGGTGCGCACCGACACGACCAACCGCTCGGCGACCTCGCGGTTCGTCAGCCCCTGCGCGACGAGCTCCACGACCCGCATCTCCGCGCCGGTGAGGCTGTCCCAGCCGTGCTTGGGCCGCCTGCGGGGGCCGGACGCCCCGAGCTGCACGCCGTGGGCGCGCAGGTGGGCGGCGGTCCGGTCGATCTCGCGGTGGGCGGCCATCGCCGCGAACTTGTCGATCGCGGCCGAGTAGGCCGCTTTGGCGGCGTCGGAACGACCGGCCGCCGCCAGCGCCACCGCGGCGTCCTGCGCGGCCTGCGCGGCGGCCAGCGGGGCGCTGCTGTCGGCGAAAGCCTGTGCGGCGGCCAGCAGTTCGTCCACGTCGTCGGCGATCAGGCTCCGGCAGTAGGTGATCGTGCTGTCGTCGTGGCTCCACTCCAGCATCCGCTCGGTCAACCGGCGGGCCAGGTCGCGCTCGCCGCCGGCGACCGCGATGCGCACCAGCGGCACGCAGACCGGTGCGATGGAGCGGTCGGTGGGCATGCCGCCACCGCCCTCGACGACGTCGCGCACGATCTTCACCGCGCGGCCCAGGTCCCCGTCGACTCCGGCCAGCAGCGCCCGGGTCACCGTCATCAGCGGCTGGTAGAACGTCGCCACCCCGTGCGGAACGGCCTGGTCGGCGAGTTCGGCGTGCTCGCGCCCGGCGGGCAGGTCTCCGCGGTTGACCAGGATCGTGGCAGCCACCGCGTGGAGCGGGCCCGCCATGCCGTGCTGGTGCGGCAGGGCGAGCCCGGCGTCCACCTCGGCGAGCGCCCGGTCCCACTCGCCGAACTTCAGCGCTGCGACGGCGGCGATGGTGTGCAGCCACGGCAGGAACCCCAGACCGATGCTGCGCGCGACCGGCCGCGCCTGGTCGATCGTGTCCATCACGGCCGGGTCCTCTTCGAGGTTCTGCACCACCGCCCGCAGCAGCCGCGACATCAGCCACTGGGCCGGTTCGTACGCCGAGACCTCCAGCAGCACCGACGCCCGGTCCAGCTGTTCGAGGGCCGCCGAGTAGTCGCGCGCCAGGCACTGCCCGATGGCCCTGATGTTGCACAGGTAGACCTCGACGAGCGGTTCGTCGGCGGCCTCGCTCGCCTCCGCCACCGCCCGTGCGGTGGCCTCCAGGTCACCGGTCAGCAGGTGGGCGTAGGCGTCGAGCGCCGCGAGCCTCGCGGGCAGCTTCCCGTTGCGGCGTTCGGGTTCCAGCACCGAGAGCGCGGTTCCGGGCGCGAACTCGCCGTTGGCGATGATTCCGAGCACGGCGAGCAGGCGGTGGCGGACGGGCGGATCCGGTTGGGCGAGAAGGATTTCCGCAGCGGCGCGGCGTGCCTGCTCGGCGCTTCCGCTCCACAGCAGCGCTTCGGTCCGGGCGGCGCGCAGCGCGGGCACCCGGGGGTCGCCGGGGGACAGCGCGGCCACCGCGCTTTCCAGCAGCCGCACGACTTTCGGCGAGGAGCGCGCGGTCAGCTGCTCGGCGTGCTCGGCTACCCAGCGCACCGCCCAGGCGTCCATCGGGGCGTGCGCGAGGTGATCGGCGATGCGCGCGACCGGCGCGTCGCGCTCGGCGAGCGCCCGCGCCACCGAACCGCGCAGACCTGCGGAGGTCGTGGCGATGTCGGTGCGGACCACCGGATGGCGCACCTGGACCTCACCGGAGCGCTCCTGCACCAAGCCGCGAGCGGACAGCCTCGCCACGGCGGTGAGCGCGTCGCTCGGCGTCGTCCCGCTCACCGCGGCGAGTTCGTCGACGGAGGCGGATTCGCCGAGCAGCGCGGCGCAGCGCAGCAGATCCACGTCGGCCCCGGCGAGACCGGCGGCCCACGCGCTGACCTGCGTGGCGCGGTCCCCGGCGGTGATCCGGCTCAACAACCACGGATTGCCCCCGGCCTCCCCGGCACGGGCCACGTCGGGTCGCATCGCCAGGACGGCGTCCTCGTCCAGCGGGTGCAGGTCGTGCACGATGCCGAGCCGGTCGAGCCCCGCGAAGCGGTCCGGGGCGACACCGCGGTGCCGACCAGTCACGATCAGCAGCGGCCTGCCGTAGATTCCTTCGGCGAGATCGTGCAGCGCGAGCAGGGTTTCGTCGTCGGCGCGGTGCAGGTCGTCGATGACGACCAGCGCGGGCTCCTCCCACTCCGGAGTCCCGGCGGACAGCGGCGTGCGTCCTTCCGGCGGCAGCACGGGAACGCGGTACCCGCGCAGCCCGGAGTCCCGCATGGCCGAGAGGTGCGCTTCCAGCAAGGAGGTGACTCCGAGCCCCGGGTCGGCCCGCACCATGACCAGCGCACCCTGCCCGACCATCGCGGCCGAAGCGGCTTCGGCCAGAAATCGCAACGACTCGTGCCGCCCGTGGAGCGTCACGCGACCCCCAGCTGTTCGGTCTGTGTGCCCGAGCACCAGTGCACCCGCACCTCAGACTACGGCGAACCCACCACGCCCACACCGGTTTCGCCCAATTGACGGAGATCGTGCCCCGGCGCTCACGAGCGCTCGGTGAGGTGGTGGGTTTCCTGGTCGAAATTCGAGCAGGAACATGTCACCAAGGGGCGGGTCGACGGATCATCGTTGAGGCCTCGCGGGTGTGAAAGGCCCGGCTCGGCGTCGGTTTCCCCGCATCGCGCCGAGCCGTGGGGCCGGTCGGTACTGGTCGTGCCGACCGGCCTTGGGTTCAGTGGTTGGCCGTGTGGGGCTTGGGGGTGGGGAGGTTGGCGTTCTCGCGGATTCTGGTGGCGTGGCGGTCGATCGAGGTGAGGGCTGCTGCGACGTCGTCGGGGGTGACCTCGAAGGGCATCGAGTGGATGGTTTCGCCCTCGGCTGCTGCTGCGGTGGCCACGGCTCGGATCGTGTCCGCGTCGTCGGGGCGGATGCCGACCTCGGTGAGGGTGGTGGGCAGGCCGACGGCGGTGGTGAACTCGATGAACTCGCGCAGCTCGGCGGGGGCGGCGCCCTCCAGGACCAGCTGGGCGACCGAGCCCAGGTTGACCTTCTGGCCGTGGGCGAGGCCGTGGGTGGCGGCGACCGAGGTCAAGCCGTTGTGGATCGCGTGGGCAGCGGCCAGCCCGCCCGACTCGAAGCCCAGGCCCGACAGCAGCGTGTTGGCCTCGATGACCTTCTCCACCGCCGGGGTCACCTGGTTGTCGCGGACCGCGTCGATCGCCGGCAGCGAGTTCTCCCACAGGACGTCCCAGCTCAGCTGGGCCAGCGCGGTGCCGGTGACCGTGGGCAGGCCGCCCGCCATCGTCGCCGACCCCGACCGGGACGTGGCGCGGGCCTCCAGCCAGGTCGCCAGCGCGTCGCCGACACCGGCGACGAGGAACTCCGCCGGGGCGTTCGCGACGATCTGCGAATCGACCAGCACCAGGTCGGGGTTGCGGGGGAAGAACCGGTACGCCTCGAACTCGCCGTCCTCGGTGTAGATCACCGACAGGGCGCTGCACGGGGCGTCCGTCGAGGCCACCGTGGGTGCGTTCGCCCAGCGGACGCCGGCCAGGTGACCCGCGGCCTTCACCGCGTCGATCGTGCTGCCGCCGCCGATCGCGACCACCACGTCGGCTCCCGTCGAGGTGATCTCGCCGACCAGCCGGTCCACCTCCTTCGAGCTCGGCACACCGCCGAAGCCCCGGCGAACGACCGGCAGCCCCGCCGCGGACAGCGACGCCTCCACGTCGTGGCCGACGAAGCCCCAGACCACGTCGTCGGCGACGAGCAGCGGCTTCGCACCGATCTGCGCCACGTGCTTGCCGAGCTGGTGGATCGCTCCCGCGCCCTGCACGTACCGGGCCGGGCTGATCATCGTGCGGATCGTCATGGTCGCCGCTCCTTCGGGGCTGCCGGGGATGAGATCGGCCGAGCGTAGGAGCGGTGAGCGGGCGGCAGCAGGCCGAGCCTGTCTCAACTTGAGACGGCCGCGCGAAAGAAGACGCGCCCCGCTCACGAGCGGGGCGCGCCGGTGGAGCCGCGAGATCAGTTGATCTTGGCGATGTCCTTGGGCGAGTAGCGCGGGCGCGGAACCCGCAGCTTGCGGATCTGCATCGCACGGGTGAACGCGTACCAGCCCAGCGAGAACGGCCGGTCCTTGTGGTCCGGGAACTTGGCCCGCACCCGCTTGTTGACGTAGCGGCCCAGCAGCGAACCCTCGATCACCATCATGATCAGCAGGAACAGGCAGAACAGCGTCGCGTACTGCTGGATGAGCATGTTCTGCGCCAGCGTGGTGGCGAACACGATCAGCACCAGCGGCATGAACAGGCCCATCAGGTGCCTGCGGGTGTCCACCAGGTCGCGCACGTGAGCGCGCACCGGGCCCTTGTCGCGGGGCATGAGGTAGCGGTCGTCGCCCTGCATCATGCGCTCGCGGCGCTCGGTGGCGGCCTTGCGGCGCTCCTCCTTGTTGCCCCGGGCGCGCTTGACCGCTTCGCGCTGGGTCATCGGGGGCGGCGGAACCGGGCCGCGCCGCTTGCCCTCGGCCTCACGCCGCGAGGGCGTGGGCTTGCCCTTCTTGGGGGTGTGATTCTGCGCGCGCTCCTCCGCGGACTGCTCGACCTCGGTCTCGGCGTCCGTGCTGGCGGTCTGCTCTGCGCTGCTGCGGCGAAGGAACCTCACACCCCCAGGTTATGTGACGCGCCCAGCGGTCTTGCAGGAGGCTCAGCCGGCTTGCAGGAGACCGTCCGGTACGTCCGCGCTCACCACGTCACACCTGATCGGCCCGGGCTTATGCCACCATGTAGGGAGGAGACGAAACCGTCCCCGGGTTCGCCCGCGGGAATACCCCGGATCCGGACGTGGTTGAACGTCACGCCGGAATCGGAGAGCGAGACCACGAGGGAGTGTCCATGACCGCCCCGAACACCACTGAGACCGAGGCGCCCGCTCACGGTGTCACGCTGACCGACTCTGCTGCCCAGAAGGCCAAGGCCCTGCTGGACCAGGAGGGTCGCGATGACATGCACCTGCGCATCGCCGTCCAGCCGGGTGGCTGCGCCGGTCTGCGCTACCAGCTCTTCTTCGACGAGCGCAGCCTCGACGGCGACGCTCGCCGCGACTTCGAGGGCCTCGGCGTGGTCGTCGACCGGATGAGCGCCCCCTACCTGGAGGGCGCGGTCATCGACTTCGTCGACTCCATCGAGAAGCAGGGCTTCACGATCGACAACCCCAACGCGGGCGGTTCGTGCGCCTGCGGTGACTCGTTCCACTGATCGAGCCTTTTCCGGCATCGAGGCCGGCACCCGCTCGGGTGCCGGCCTCGATGCTGCTCAGGCCGTGCTGACGACGCGGACGATCTCGTCGTCGAGCACGATCTCGTCGCCGTCGACGAGCTGACGGCCGCGGCGGGTCTCCACCGCGCCGTTGACCTTGACCAGGCCTTCTTCCAGCACGTCCTTGGCCTCGGCGCCGTGCTCGACCAGCCCGGACAGCTTCAGCAGCTGCCCCAGCCGGATCATGTCGTCGGAGATCTCCACATCGCGCATGCCCCCATTGTCTGCCGCGCCCGGGTGGAAACGGGGACGGACCTCGACGTGAGCGCTACGGTTGACGCTTCCGTCACCTTCCGTAGTGAAATGGAGGCGCGCTGTGTCCGTCGCAGTGACCGGCAGCATCGCCAGCGACCACCTGATGCACTTCCCCGGCAGGTTCACCGACCAGCTGGTCTCCGACAGCCTGCAGCAGGTCTCGTTGAGCTTCCTCGTCGACGACCTCGTGGTGCGGCGCGGTGGCGCCGCGGCCAACATCGCCTTCGCGCTCGGCGTGCTGGGCCGGGACCCGGTGCTGGTGGGGGCCGTGGGCGAGGACTTCGCGGACTACCGGTCGTGGCTGGAGCGCCACGGCGTGAACTGCGACGGCGTGCACGTCTCCGAGTACGCCCACACCGCGCGGTTCGTGTGCACCACCGACCAGGCCTTCAACCAGATCGCCTCCTTCTACGCCGGGGCGATGACCGAGGCGCGCAACATCGAGCTCGCGCCGGTGGTCGCCGAGCACGACATCGACCTGGTGCTGATCAGCCCGAACGACCCGAAGGCCATGCTGCGGCACGCGGACGAGTGCAGGCAGCGCGGCTACCGCTTCGCCAGCGACCCGTCGCAGCAGCTCGCGCGGCTCAGCGGCGAGGAGATCCGGCGGATGGTCTCGGGCGCCGACTACCTGTTCGCCAACCACTACGAGTGGGGCCTGCTGCTGCAGAAGACCGGCTGGAACGAGGACGACGTGCGCGGCGAGGTCGGTGTTCGCATCACCACGCTCGGCGCCGACGGGGCCGAGATCGTCGACCGCGACGGGCAGCGGCTTGAGGTGCCCGCCGTTCCGGAGGTGGCGCGGGCCGACCCGACGGGCGTCGGGGACGGGTTCCGCGCCGGGTTCCTCGCCGCCGTCCAGAGCGGCCTGTCGCTGGAGCGGGCGGCGCAGCTGGGCTCGCTCATCGCGGTGCACGTCCTGGAGGTCACCGGGACCCAGGAGTGGACCCTCGACCACGGCCGGGCCGCCAAGCGCTTCGCCGAGGCGTACGGGCAGGACGCGGCCGACGAGATCGCGGCGGTGCTGCCGCTGTAACCGCGACCGGGCCCGGTCCGGGTGCTGCTGCGCGGCCGTTGATTCGCATTGAATTGCAAGAATTTGCGAAGTGTTATTGCTGGTAAATTGCCGGTTCGGTTGGCGTATTGACTTAACTCGCGCAAGAAAATGTGATCGTAGGCGTTCGCTTCACCGCTCGACGACGCGAAGGAGAAGGTCATGCGATTACCGGCGATAGCGCTGGCCGCCGCCGTGGTCGGCACCGCCCTGGTGCCCGCCGCGTTCGGCCAGGCCCCGGCCCCCGGTCCGGCCACCGCTCCCGTGACCGGACCGATCGTGCAGATGTTCCAGTGGAACTGGGACTCGATCGCCAACGAGTGCACCGGCTTCCTCGGGCCGAAGGGCTACGGCGCCGTCCAGGTCTCGCCGCCGCAGGAGCACATCGTGCTGCCCGAGGCCGGGCACCCCTGGTACCAGGACTACCAGCCGGTCAGCTACCAGATCGAGAGCCGCCGCGGGAACCGCGAGCAGTTCGCCAACATGGTCAAGACCTGCAACGACGCGGGCGTGCAGATCTACGCCGACGCCGTGGTCAACCACATGGCCGGGTCCGACGGCGACCACCCGGGCAGCGCGGGGTCGGAGTTCACCAAGTACGACTACCCGGGCACCTACTCGGACGCGGACTTCCACGACTGCCGCCGCGACATCGCCAACTACGAGGACAAGTGGGAGGTCCGCAACTGCGAGCTCGTCGGTCTCTCCGACCTCAAGACCGAGAGCGACTACGTCCGCCAGCGCGAGACCGCCTACCTCAACGACCTGATCAGCCTGGGCGTGTCGGGCTTCCGGGTCGACGGGGTCAAGCACATGCCTCCGGAGGACGTCGGCGCGATCTTCGGCGGTCTCGACGCCGTTCCCGGGACCGGGCAGAAGCCCTACGTGTTCCAGGAGGTCATCGCCGACTCCACCACGACGGCGGGGGAGTACACCGGCAACGGTGACGTCACCGAGTTCGCCTACCACGGCAAGGTCAGCGACGCGTTCAAGAACGGTTCGCTCGCGCAGCTGGCCGACCTGGGCAGTTCGATGACCCTGCCCAGCGAGCAGGCCGTCGTGTTCATCGACAACCACGACACCCAGCGCAGCACGCCGACCCTGACCTACAAGGACGGCGCGGCCTACGACCTGGGCGTGGCCTTCGAGCTCGCCTACCCGTACGGCACGCCGCAGCTCATCTCCGGTTACGCCTTCGACAACTCCGACCAGGGCCCGCCCGCGGAGACCGACGGCACGACCAAGCCCGCGAACTGCGACGACCAGGCGTGGGTGTGCGAGCACCGGCACCCGGTGATCGCCGGGATGGCCGGGTTCCACGGCGCCGTCGCCGGCACCGGTCTCAGCAACTGGTGGGACAACGGCGGCGGGCAGATCGCCTTCGGCCGCGAGGACAAGGGCTTCGTGGTGATCAACCGCGAGGGCGGCGAGCTGTCGCAGACCTACCAGACCTCGTTGCCCGCGGGCAGCTACTGCGACGTGATGTCCGGTGAGCTCGCCGACGGTGCCTGCACCGGCCGGACGATCGACGTCGGCGACGACGGCAAGTTCACCGCCACCGTCGCTCCGAACTCCGGAGTCGCCCTCCACGCCGGAGCCAAGCTCGGCTGACCGGGCCCGACACCTCGACGGGTGGGGAGGTTTTCATGAAAACCTCCCCACCCATCGAGGATGACAGTTTTCATGAGAACTTCCCCACCACTGAGGTCCGGAGTTCTCCGTCGCACCTTCTCATCCTTGGGAGGACGCAGTTTCCATGTGAACCTCTCGGCCTCGGGGGAGGGGAAGTTTTCATGAGAACTGCGCCGTCGTTGAGAAGTTCGTCAGGACTCCGAGTCCATGAGGGCTTCCGCCACCGCGGTGATGTCTTCCGGGCGGACTCGGCAGCAGCCTCCGACGAGGAGGGCTCCGGCGTCGCGCCAGCGGCGGGCCTGCTGCGGGGACAGGCGGGCATCGCCGGTCCAGGCGTGCTGCTCGGCGTCCCAGCCCTCGCCGCTGTTGGGGTAGGCGACCAGGGGCTTCGCCGTTGCGGCGCGGGCGGTTTCGAGCGCCGGGAGGACGTCCTCGGGCGCTGAGCAGTTGATGCCGATGGCGGTGACCGCGTCCGACTCGGCCAGCGCGAACGCGTCGGCGAGCGGCTGGCCACCTCGGGTGCGGACGCCGTCGACGGTGAACGACAGCCACGCCGGGACACCCAGCCCCTCCACGGCTTCGACCAGGACCTCGGCCTCGGAGAGCTCCGGGATGGTCTCCAGCGCGAGGATGTCCGGGGCGGCGCTCGCCAGCGTCTCCAGGCGGGGCAGGTGGAACTCGCGCAGCTGCTGCTTGGTCAGCCCGTAGTCGCCGCGGTACTCGGAACCGTCGGCCAGCGTCGCGCCGTAGGGTCCGACGGAGGCGGCGACCCACCGGCGCTCGCCCGGCTCCACCTCACCGGCCAGCCGCGCGAGCTCGACGCTGCGCCGCATCAGCCGCTCCGCCCCGGCGCGGTCCAGGCCGCGCTCGGCGAACCCCTCGAACGACGCCTGATAGCTGGCGGTGGTGGCGACGTCGGCGCCCGCGCGGTAGAACGCGGCGTGCGCGGCCACGATCTCCTCAGGGGCATCGGTCAGCAGGCGAGCCGACCACAGCGCGTCGGCGAGCTCGTGCCCCATCGCCTCCAGCTCCGTGGCCAACCCGCCGTCGAGCACCAACGGCCGGTCGAGCCTGAATTCCGCCATGCCGTCCAGCGTAGTGGTGTCGCACAACGCCGACCCCTCCGAAACCCGGCGTGGGAGAATCGAATTTCACGCGAGATCCCAAGCGGAGGTTCCGGACTCGAACTTCGCGGCGAAGTCCGGGCCGCTCAGCCCTTCACGCTGCCCGCCGCCAGACCCGAGACCAGGAAGCGCTGCACGGCGTAGAACACGATCACCGCCGGGATCGCCACCAGCACCGAGGCCGCCGCGAGGTGACCCCACTCGGCCCGGTTCTGCTGCACGAACACCTGCAACCCGACCGCGAGGGTCTTCGACTCGTCGGCCGCGGACAGGAACGCCGAGGCGAACGCGACCTCGCTCCAGGCCACGATGAACGAGTAGAAGCCGGTCACCGCCAGCCCAGGCCGGGCCAGCGGCAGCACCAGACGCCAGAACACGCCCCACGGCGAGAGCCCGTCGACCCGGCCGGCCTCGTCGATGTCGGCCGGGATGCCGTCGAAGTAGCCCTTGAGCATGAACGTGCAGAACGGGATCGCGGTGCTGCAGTACACCAGCACCAGACCGAGCGCGCTGCCCTGCAACCCCAGGGTGAGCAGGACGTTGTACAGCGGCACGATCAGCACCGCGAACGGGAACATCTGCACGACCAGGAACGACAGCAGCATCCAGTGCCTGCCCGGGAACCGGAAGCGGCTCAGCGCGTAGGCGGTGCTGGCCGCCAGCAGCACGCCCAGCACCGTGGTCAGCGCCGCGATGAGCACCGAGTTGCCGAACCACGCCAGGAACGAGCCCTTCGCGCCGCTGAGCACGTCGGCGTAGTTGTCCAGGCTGGAGTCGGCGAACAGCGTCGGCGTCGCCTCGACGGCCTTGGCGTCGGGCTTGAACGACACCACCACGACCCAGAACACCGGGAACACCGCGATCAGCGACGCCAGGACCAGCGCGCCGTGCAACCCGATGCTCGCCCACGTCGAACGCCTTCCCCGGCCCCGAGGCCGGGCCGCGGCGGAGGACGCCCGCAGGGACGCCGCGTCGATGCTCATCACAACACCTCTCCTTGCCGCGCCATCGCGCGGCGGTAGATCGCGGCGAAGACCAGCAGCACCGACAGGATCAGCACGCCGTAGGTGGAGGCGATCGCGTAATCCCTGGTGGCGCCGGAGAAGAACCGCTCGAAGGCGTAGGTCACCAGGATCCGGGTGTGCGGGTTGTTGCCGGTGATCAGGTAGATGACCGGGAACATGTTGAACGTCCAGATCACGCCGAGCAGCACCACGCTGCTCGACACCGGCCGCAGCCCCGGCAGCGTCACGTGGACGAACCGCTGCCAGGGCGTCGCGCCGTCCATCTCCGCGGCCTCGTAGAGGTCCGACGGGATGGCCTGCAGCCCGCCGAGCAGGGCCACCATCATGAACGGCACGCCCAGCCACACGTTGACCACGATCACCGACACCAGCGCCAGGTCCGACTGCCCGAGCCACACCTGACCGGGCAGCCCCAGCGCCTCCAGGGCCCAGTTGACCAGCCCGTACTCGGCGTTGAGCAGGTAGCGCCAGGCGAATGCGCTGATGAACACCGGCACCGCCCACGGCAGGATCAGCAGCACCCGGTACAGCCCGCGCCCGCGCATCCGCCGGTTGAGCAGCATCGCCAGGCCCAGCCCGATGCCGTAGTGGCAGACCACGCACGCGAACGTCCAGATCACGGTGCGCACCAGCGTCGACCAGAACGACCCGAACGCCGCCGAACCGGACAGCACGTTGAGGTAGTTGTCCCAGCCGACGAAGGAGTACCGCGCCTCCCGGTCCAGGACGGGGTTGGCGATGGTGGTGTCGTTGATGTCGGTGAACCCGAAGTAGAGGCCCTGCAGCAACGGCAGCACGACCAGCAGCGCGAGGACCGCGACCACCGGCAGCACCATCGCGTAGCCGAACCAGTACCGGGCGAGGAGGTTCCGCATGGTCAGCGCTTCGCGTAGTCGGTGAGGATCGTGGACTGGTAGGTCCGCGCGAGCTCGTCGAGCGCGGCCTGGGTCGGCTTG
The DNA here is from genome assembly GCF_029952525.1 of Saccharopolyspora ipomoeae. Lineage (GTDB taxonomy): Bacteria > Actinomycetota > Actinomycetes > Mycobacteriales > Pseudonocardiaceae > Saccharopolyspora > Saccharopolyspora ipomoeae. The sequence goes on along the minus strand of NZ_JASAOF010000014.1, from coordinate 121,761 downwards.
CGTCCGGAGAGCACGTCGCCGTACGCGGTCTGCAGCGGTTCGAGGAGTTCGGCGTTCTGCGGGAGCCACGCCCGCGAGTGCGTGGTCGCGGCCAGCGGGCGGAAGGCGGTGACGATCGGGTTCGCGGCCACGGCCGGGTCGTCGTAGGCGGACCGGCGGGTCGGCAGCAGACCCAGCTCCGCGGCGACCTTCGCCTGGTTGGCGCTGCTGCTCATGCAGGACACGAACTTCTGCGAGGCCTCGGTGGCGTCGCTGCCCTGCCGGATCACGTAGTCGTGCCCGCCGACCGGCGACGGGGTCGCCGAGCCGGGAACCGGGGCGATGCCGAGGTTGGCGGGGTCGGCGAACTCGGGGGAGGCGGTGAACTCGGAGACGGCCCACGGCCCGTCGATCACCATCGCGGTCTCGCCGGTGGTGAAGGCGGTCTTCATGCTGGTGTAGGAGTTGGGCTGGTCCAGCGAGGTGCGCGCGGCCTTGGCGTCGAGCAGGTCCTTGGCGACCTGCACGCCGCGCACCGCCTCGGGGGAGTTGACGGTGATCATCCGCGCGTCGGGGTTCACCAGGTCGCCGCCGTGGGTGTAGATGAACGGCAGCGCGTAGTACTCGTCGTTGTTGAGGAACAGCGCGTTCTCGCCGCCGAGCTTCGGCGCGATGGCCTTGAGCTCGTCCCAGCTCTGCGGCGGAGCCACGCCGGCGGCGTCGAGCTTGCGCTTGTTGTAGAACAGCGCGAGCGCGTCGGTGACCTGCGGGACGGCGTAGGTCTTGCCTTGGAACCGCGTCGATTCCAGCGTGTTGGGCAGGAAGTCGGCGGTGTCGGTGGCCAGCGGCGTGCCGGTGAGGTCCTGGACGAGCCCGGCCTGGGCGAGCTGGGCGACCCAGCCGACGTCGGCGCGCAGCACGTCCGGTCCCTGGCCGCCCTGGGCCGCGGTCTTGTAGTTGTTGAGGGCCTGGTCGAAGGCCACCGTCTCGACTCGCACCCGGTAGCCGCCGGTGCGGCCGCACTCCTGGGCGATCTCGCCGAACACCGCGCTCTCGGCGGAGCCGCTGGTGTCCCAGTACACGACTTCGTTCGCGTCGCCCGTCGATCCGCCGCACCCGGCCAGGGCGAGGGTGGCGACCAGGGCAGCGGTGACCGTGGCCTTGGGTCTCATGTCCAGACCTCCTGTGTGCAAATTTTTGCGAGCGCCTGGCGTTAGATTGCATACCCGGAATGTGATCGTCGTCAAGATGTTCGAGCAGAAATGGCCAGCATTGCGGCAACCGGGAACGGAAGATGATTGCAAATTCTTGCCGCACCGTGCAGGATCGTGTCAGCAACATCGGCAGTGGAGGGAGGCTGGCGTTGGCGGGTCTGGCCGAGATCGCGGAAGCGGCCGGGGTGAGCGTGTCCACGGTGAGCCGCGTGCTCAACCGCAAGTCCGGCATCGCCGAGGAGACCCGGCAGCGCGTGCTCGACGTGGTCAACCAGCTGCCGCACACCGCGCGCGGCGTCGGGGCGCTGCGGCGCACCGGGGTCATCGGACTGCTGGTGCCCGAGCTGTCCAACCCCGTGTTCCCGGCCTTCGCCGAAGCGCTGGAAAGCCGTGCCTCGCAAGCGGGTTATGCCTCGCTGCTGTGCAACACGCGGGCGGCGATGAGCGAGCGCGAGTACGTGCAGATGCTCCAAGCTCGCGGCGTGGAGGGGATGATCTTCGTGTCGCCGGAGATCGCGAACCCGGACACCGACGAGCGCCGCACTCGCGGCTACTACGAGAAGCTGGGGCGCGAGGGCGTCCGGATGGTGTTCGTCAACGGCGGCGCTCCGAGCCTGGACGTCCCGGACATCACCGTCGACGAGCACCTGGCCGGGCACACCGCCACCCGGCACCTGCTGGAGCTGGGGCATCGGCGGATCGGCTTCGTCAGCGGCCCGTCGCGCGCGCTGCCCTCGCGGCTCAAGCGCGCGGGCTGGGCCGCCGCGCTGGAGGAGGCGGGTGTCGAGCCCGTCGCCGACCTCGTCGCGCACGGCGCGTTCTCCGCCGACGGCGGCGCGGAGGCGATGGCCCGGTTGCTGGAGACCTCGCAGCCCACGGCGGTGCTGTGCTCGTCGGACGTGATGGCGCTCGGGGCGATGGGGGAGGCCAAGCGGCGCGGCCTGGCCACCCCGGACGACGTCTCCGTGGTCGGGTTCGACGACATCCCGATGGCCGCCCACTGCCAGCCCGCCCTGACGACCCTGGCCCAGCCGATCCGCGACATGGCCGCCGCGGCCGTCGACGAGCTGTTGCGGCAGCTCGACCCCGACGGCGCCGAGCGCGGCTCGACGAGCTTCAGCCGGTTGTTCCGCCCGAACCTCATCGTGCGGGAATCCACCCGAGGGCTGTGAGGACAGTTTTAGCCAGAACTGTCCATGATCGAAGTCCCTTTTGTCCGGTCAATTATGGCTAAAACTGTCCCGCTCCAGGAGGGAAGCACGATGGCTTGGTGGCGTGATGCCGTGGTGTACCAGATCTACGTGCGCAGCTTCGCCGATTCCGACGGCGACGGCGTCGGCGATCTCGCCGGCGTGCGGGACCGGTTGCCGCACCTCGTGGACCTCGGTGTCGACGCGATCTGGCTGACCCCGTTCTACCCGTCGCCGATGGCCGACGGTGGTTACGACGTCGCCGACCACTGCGGCGTGGACCCGCTGTTCGGCGACCTCGCCGACCTCGACGCCCTGCTCGCCCAGGCCCACGACGCGGGACTGCGGGTGCTCGTCGACATCGTCCCCAACCACACCTCCGACCGGCACCCGTGGTTCACCGAAGCCCTGGCCGCCGAACCGGGTTCGGCCGAGCGCGACCGCTACCTGATCCGCGACGGACGCGGCGACGGGCCGCCCAACGACTGGGAGTCCGTCTTCGGCGGCCCCGCCTGGTCCCGGCTGCCCGACGGCCAGTGGTACCTGCACCTGTTCGCGCCCGAACAACCAGACCTGAACTGGCGGAACGCGCAGGTGCGCGCGGACTTCCGCAAGGTGCTCAAGTTCTGGCTGGACCGGGGCGTCGACGGGTTCCGCATCGACGTCGCGCACGGCATGATCAAGCATCCCGACCTGCCCGACACCGGCCTGGACGAGCAGATCTCGCTGCTGGGACGCGGTGAGCTGCCGTACTTCGACCAGGACGAGGTGCACGAGATCTACCGCGACTGGCGCGCGCTGCTCGACTCCTACTCGGGCGGCCGGATCGGCGTCGCCGAGGCGTGGGCCTCGACCCAGGAACGGCTGGCCCGCTACGTCCGGCCCGACGAGCTGCACCAGGCGTTCAACTTCGCGCTCCTGGAGGCACCCTGGTCGGCGGCGGAGTTCCGGCAGGTCATCACCGAGTCGCTGGCCACCACCGGGCAGGTCGGCGCGACCACGACGTGGGTGCTGGGCAACCACGACGTCCAGCGACCGGTGACCCGCTACGGCGGCGGCGAGCTGGGTCTCGCCCGCGCCCGCGCGGCGGCGCTGCTCAGCTTCGCCCTGCCTGGCTCGGTCTACGTCTACCAGGGCGAGGAGCTGGGACTGCCCGAGGTTCTGGAGCTGCCCGACGAGGTCCGCCAGGACCCGATCTGGACCCGCTCCGGCGGCACCGACGTCGGCCGCGACGGCTGCCGGGTCCCGCTGCCCTGGTCCGGCGAGCGGCCCCCGTTCGGCTTCGGCCCGGGCGGGAGCTGGCTGCCCGCGCCGGGGGAGTGGGCGGACTCGACGGTGGAGGTCCAAGGCGCGGACCCGGCCTCGGTGCTGCGGCTCTACCGCGCGGCCCTCGCGCGACGCCGCGAGCTGCCCGCGCTGGGCGACGGGGAGCTGACCTGGCTGGACGCCCCCGACGGCGTGCTGGCGTTCCGCCGCGAACCGGGCTTCACCTGCGCCACCAACCTCGGCGACGCACCGGTCGCGCTGGACCTGCCCGGTGAGCTCCTGATGAGCAGCGACGGGCTCGCCGCCTGGACCGGTGAGCTGGCGCCGAACACCGCGGTCTGGCTGGAAAACCGGGAAAAGTGAACGACGTGTGGGTCTATTTCCGCCCAGTTGAACGTGGTCACATGTGAATCACCAACAACACGGAGGTGATTCGCGTGATGCGACGATTAGGCACGACCGCGGCAGCGGCGGCGCTGTCCGCCGTCGCCGTGGTCGGTTTCCAGGCGCCCGCCTCGGCGGCTCCGAACTTCCAAGTGCCCTTCAAGTGCGGCGTCGAGGTCACGGCCGCCACGTTCAGCGGGCACAGCCCGGCCAACTCGGTCGACTTCCAGCGCGACGGCATCACCGGCATGGCCGTCCTCGCCTCGGCGGGCGGCACGGTGACCAGGTCGGAGAACGAGGGTGACACCAGCTACGGCCGCTGGATCGAGCTCGACCACGGCAACGGCTGGCGCACCCGCTACGCCCACCTGTCCAGCCAGGGAGTCTCCGTCGGTGAGAAGGTCTCGGCGGGCAGCAAGATCGGCGAGGCCGGCGCCACCGGCGGCGTGACCGGCCCCCACCTGCACTACGAGCAGATCCTCGACGGCGCCGACCGCAAGGTCGTCCTCAACGGCGAAGCCGTCCCCTACTACGACCACACCCCGTTCACCAGCAAGAACAACTGCTGACCCGGGACGTGAAAACGGCCGGTCCGCCTCCCGTGGGGTGGACCGGCCGTTGTGCGTTCGGGTCAGAGGCGCACGGGGTAGTGGGGCTCGGGGACCTCGGGGGAGAGGCGGCCCTCGATGAAGATGGCGTGCCAGAGCATGAACACCAGCAGGGCCCACAGGCGGCGGCTGTGGTCGAGGACTCCGGAGCGGTGCTCCTCCAGCAGCTGCAGGATCGCGCGGCGGTCCAGCAGGTGATCGGTCTGCGACTGCTGGATGATGTTGCGCGCCCAGTCGTGCATCTCGTCCTTGAGCCAGTGCCGGATCGGCACCGGGAAGCCCAGCTTGCGCCGGTTGAGCACGTGCGCCGGGACGACCTGGTACATGGCCTGGCGCAGCGCGTACTTGGTGGTCTCGCTGGTGATCTTCTGCTCCAGCGGCACCGTGCTCGCCACCCGGAAGACCTCCGGGTCCAGGAACGGCACCCGCAGCTCCAGCGAGTTGGCCATCGTCATCTTGTCGGCCTTGACCAGGATGTCGCCGCGCAGCCAGGTGAACAGGTCCACGTGCTGCATCCGGGTCACCGGGTCCCAGTTCTTCGACAGGGAGTACGGAGCGCCGGTGATGTCCTTGTGCGAGACGCCCGGGTCGAAGGCCCGCATGATGTTGCGCAGCTGGTCGTCGCGGAAGATCCGCGCGTTGCCGTAGTAGCGCTCCTCCAGGTCCAGCGAACCGCGCCGCAGCAGGTCCTTGCCGCGCACGCCCTCCGGGATCCGGGTGGAGACCTTGCCCATCGCCTTGCGCAGCGCCCCCGGCACCTTCTCGAACGGCGCCAGCGACAGCGGCTCGCGGTAGATCGTGTAGCCGCCGAACAGCTCGTCGGCGCCCTCGCCGGAGAGCACCACCTTCACGTGCTGGCGGGCCTCGCGGGCGATGAACCACAGCGGGACCAGCGCCGGGTCGGCCACCGGGTCGTCGAGGTACCAGGTGATCAGCGGCAGCGCGTCCATCATCTCCTGCGCGGAGACGGTGCGGACCACGTGCTTGACGCCGATCGCCGCGGCCGACTCGGCGGCCACGTCCACCTCCGAGTAGCCCTGCCGCTCGAAACCGGTGGTGAAGGTGATCAGGTTCGGGTTGTGCTCCTTGGCCAGCGCCGCGATCGCCGTGGAGTCGATGCCGCCGGACAGGAACGAGCCGACCGTCACGTCGGCGCGCATGTGCTTGGCGACCGAGTCGCGCATCACATCGACGATCTCGTTCTGCAGCCGCCGGACGTCGGCGTCGGTGTTGGCCGGGCGCGGCCGGAAGTTCGGCTGGAAGTACCGCTCGGTCACCACCTGGCCGCCGGGGGCGACGGTGAACGAGGTGCCCGACTCGATCCTGCGGATCTGCCGGTGCAGCGACTCGGGCTCCGGCACGTACTGCAGCACGAAGTAGTGCTGCATCGCCTTGTGGTCGAGCTCCTCGCTGATCTTCAGCGTGTTCGCCAGGCTGAGCAGGCTCTTCTTCTCGCTGGCGAAGGCCGTGCCGCCGGGGCCGGTGGCGAAGAACAGCGGCTTGATGCCGAACGGGTCGCGGGCGCCGTAGACCACCTTGCGCTCGCTGTCCCAGATCATGAACGCGAACATGCCGCGCAGCCGGCCGACCGAGTGCGGGCCCATGTAGTGGTAGGCCGCGACGATGACCTCGGTGTCGCCGTCGGTGCCGAAGCGGGCGCCGTACTGCTCGATGAGCTCGGCGCGCAGCTCCAGGTAGTTGTAGATCTCACCGTTGAAGGTGATCGTGTAGCGCTGCGGGTTCTCCGGCGGACCCCAGGTCAGCGGCTGGTGGGAGTGCTCCAGGTCGATGATCGACAGGCGGTTGAAGCCGAGGACGACCTCACCGCCCTGCCAGGTGTCGCTCTCGTCCGGTCCCCGGTGGCGTTGACACGGCAGCGCGTTGGCCACGGCGTTCACGCTGTAACCGGCAGTTTCTTCGGTGGGACAGATGAGTCCAAGCAGGCCGCACACGCGTCTCGTGCACCTCTCCGAGTCGGGGGGAAAAGGCTGCGTCCAGTATGCAGAACCTCGGCCCGCGCGCTGCACGCGCGTGGTGCGGGCGTGATCTCCGCCCCCGGAGCAGTATCGCGGCTACACCTGGGCTAGGCTCTGCCCAGGATTCCGGCGGCGGATCTGCGGTCGCCTGCGGGCGAGCGAGGATCCAACCCAAGCCGCTTCGGTGAGTTTTGCACGAGGAGGCGTCGCGCAGTGGGCCTGAAGGAGGGGACCCGAGTGCCACGGCTGGTCAAGGTCGCTGGTCTGATCGGCCTGGTTGGTGTCGCGGCCACTGGCTGCACGACCGACGAGGTCCTGCGGTTCGGATGGCCAGAGGGTGTCACCCCGCAGGCCGAGGCGATGCGGAACCTGTGGACCTGGTCGGTCATCGCAGCACTCGCGGTCGGTGTGTTGGTGTGGGCGCTGATCTTCTGGTCGGTCGCGTTCCACCGCAAGAAGAAGAAGGACGACGAGCTGCCGCGGCAGTTCCAGTACAACCTGCCGCTCGAACTCATCTACACGGCGATTCCGTTCGTGCTGGTGGTCGTGCTGTTCTACTTCACGGCGGTCACGCAGAACACGGTCCTGGCCAAGCCGGCCAACCCGGACCAGACCGTGAACGTGGTCTCGTTCCAGTGGAACTGGGAGTTCAACTACCCGGAGTACAAGACGCCGGACGGGCAGCCGGTGCGCACCGTCGGCAGCAGCAGCGAGATCCCGCTGCTGGTCGTGCCGGTCGGCGAGCGCGTCGAGTACCACATCAGCTCCACCGACGTCATCCACTCGTTCTTCGTCCCTGAGTGGCACTTCAAGCGGGACACCTTCCCGTACCCGGACAAGAACAACCAGGACAACGTCTTCCAGAACACCGTGGAGCGAGAAGGCTCGTTCGTGGGCCGGTGCGCCGAGCTGTGCGGCACCTACCACGCGATGATGAACTTCGAGGTCCGCGCGCTGTCGCAGGACAAGTTCGACCGGTACATGCAGCTGCGCACCCAGGTGAACCCGCGGACGGGCCAGCCGTACACCGCGGCCGAGGCGCTCGGCGAGATGAACTGCGGTGAGCTGTGCACGCCGCACGCGGTGACCGGTGTTCCGTTCAACACCGATCGCACGGGTGGTCAGCCCTCCGGCATCGGGACGAACAGCTAGGGGTGCCCTCGACGGGGCGTACGGCGTGAGAGCGAGGACTCCATGAAGGTCGAAGCGAAGATCTTCAACATCATCACCGTTTTCTTCTTCCTGTCCGCAGTGGTCTACGGGCTCTGGGCCAAGGAGCCGGTGGGCACCGTGGCGCTGATCCTGGTCGGCGGACTGTCCCTGATCATCGGCAGCTACCTGTCCTTCGTGGCTCGCCGGATCGAGGACCGCCCCGAGGACAACCCGGACGCGGAGATCAGCGACGGTGCCGGTGAACTGGGCTTCTTCAGCCCGGGCAGCTACTGGCCGGTCGGCCTGGCCGCAGGCGCGGCGTTCGCGGGCATCGCCCTGGCGTTCTTCCACGTCTGGATGATCGTGCTCGCGGTCGGCTTCCTGCTGATCATGGTCGCGGGCCTGGTGTTCGAGTACCACACCGGCCAGAGCAGCCACTGACGCGAAGTACCCGAAGAGGCCCCTCGGTTCCCACCGAGGGGCCTCTTCGCGTCTGAGAACGGTGAGGACTTGCTTTGCTTGGCGGTGCGGGCGGCGGAACCTGAGCGCCTCCGTGGACTCCGTGCGCCGCTCCTGATGTATGTCCAATGCACGGCGTCCCGGCGTACTCGCCACGGAGGCGCTCAGAACCCGCGGCGGTGCCAGTGCCTCAGGTGGTGGAAGAGAACGCGGCTCCGCCGCATGCGTCGACACCGCCTAGGATTCGTCCGTCGAAGCACCCACGCAGCCAGGAGGATTCCCGTCGTGATCACCGCGATCGTGCTGATCAAGACCGCCGCTGACCGCCTCGCCGAGGCGGCTCAGGAGATCGCCGACCTCGACGGTGTCGACGAGGTGTACTCCTGCGCCGGCGACGTCGACCTCATCGCCATGCTCCGCGTCGCCAAGCACGAGGAGCTGGCCGACATCGTCCCCGGGAAGATCAACAAGGTGGCCGGCGTCGAGGACACCGACACCCACATCGCCTTCCGCTCCTACTCGCGCAGGGACACCGAGGCCGCCTTCTCCATCGGCCTCGAGGAGGAGTGAGTCAGCGCAGCTCGGCGCACAGCGTCGTCCAGCGGTCCAGGAGGGCCGCTGCGGCGCCCGAATCGATCGCCTCGGCCACCCGGGCCAGACCGGCCTCGAACTGGGTCTGCAGGTCGGCTCCGGGCCCGTCGTAGGCGACGCGCGCGCCCGCGGCGTTGAGCAGGACCGCGTCCCGGACGGGTCCCTTCTTCCCGGCCAGCAGGTCCCGCACGACCTGGGCGTTGTCCTTGGCGTCGCCGCCCTGGAGGTCCTCGGCGCGGGTGCGGGCGATGCCGAAGTCCTGCGGATCGAGCGCCTCTTCGCGGACCGTGCCGTCGTGGACCACCCAGACCGTGCTGGCGGCCGTGGTGGTGATCTCGTCCATGCCGTCGTCGCCGCGCACCACCAGGGCCGAGTTGCCGCGGGCCGCGAAGACGTCGGCGACCACCGGCGCCATCCGGCGGTCCGCGCAGCCGATCAGGCCAGCGGCCGGGCGGGCCGGGTTGGTCAGCGGGCCGAGCAGGTTGAACGCGGTCGGGATGCCGATCTCGCGGCGCGGGGAACCGGCGTGCTTGAAACCGGGGTGGAACACCGGCGCGAAGCAGAAGCCGATGCCGACCTCCTCCACGCAGCGGGTCACGTCCCGGGGCGCCAGCTCGATCGCCACGCCGAGCTCTTCGAGCACGTCGGCGGTGCCGCACTTCGAGGAGGCCGCCCGGTTGCCGTGCTTGACGACGGTGACCCCGGACGCGGCCAGCACGATCGAGGCCATCGTGGAGATGTTGACGCTGCCGCTGCGATCACCGCCGGTGCCGACGATGTCCACCGCGCGCTGGGTGATGTCCAGGGTGCGGGCGTGCTGCAGCATCGCGTCGGCCATGCCGCGCACCTCGGAGGGCGTCTCGCCCTTGGCCCGCAGCGCGACCACGAACCCGGCCACCTGGGCCGGGGTCGCCTCGCCGGACATGATCAGGTCCATGGCCCAGGCGGTGTCCTCCGCGGACAGGTCCGTACCCGCGACCAGGCTGCCCAGCAGCCCTGCCCAACTTCCCGCCATGGTTCCCACGATCTACTCCGTCGGTGTTGCCTGTTCGAAGAAACTACCCTGCCTTCCGCCACGCCTCCTGATCCGCCGGTTATGGCATGGATCGCAACGAGGTGACCGGATTTCAACGGAAATCGGAGTCCCGACTTCCGTTGAAATCCGGTCACCACTCGCAGCGATGGGGTCAGGCGGGGACGGGCTTGCCCTGGGTGCGCAGGACCTCGGCGACCGTCTCGGCGGAGGCCAGCGGGTCCAGCGGGTGGACCAGGACCGCGTCGGCCTGGGACCAGGTGGCCAGCCAGCGGTCGTCCTTGCGGCGGACCGCGACGACGATCGGCGGGCACTGCGCGATCTCGTTCTTGAGCTGGCGCGAGACGCCCATGCCGCCGGTGGGCTGGGCCTCGCCGTCCAGGATCAGCAGGTCGACCTTGCCCGCGTCGACCTCGCTGAGGACGTCGGCGACGGTGCCCGCCTCGACGTAGTGCAGCCGGTCCAGATCGGGTGCCGGGCGGCGCCCGACGGCGTTGATGATCGCCTCCCGGACCTCGGGGCGGTGGCTGAACACGAGAACGTTCGTTGTTGCGGTGCTCATCACTGGCTCCTCGTCGAGCTGGCGGGACACCCGCACCCGATGTGCGCAGCACGGGGCTTGACTCGTGACGAATGCTAGCCGCCGGAGCGGGTGTGACAGTAGCCACCTCGCCGGATTCGATCAGTCGGGCCGGATTCGATCAGTCGGATCCGGGTTGCAGCGCGTCCCAGCCGAAGACCTGGCCGCCGTGCCGCTGGGCCAGTCCGGCCATCCGCGAGCTCTCCTGTGAGCAATGCAACGCATCCAATCGCTGCACACGGAGAGCGACCAACGGGGTCGATCCGGACACGCTGAGCTCCTCCGCGCGCCCTCCGGGCCGCAGGACCCAGTCGTCCTGGGCCAACAGCGCCTCAGCGGTGTCGACCACGTCACCCGGAAGTGCCAGGTGGTGCCGCAGCACGGCCGGGTGCTCGGGCTCCCACCCGGTGGCGCGGGCCAAGGCGGTCGAGGCCGCCTCGGTGTCGTCGTAGGACCACACCACCACCTGCAGACCGGGATCATCGATGCTGATCACGGGCTTGCCGGTGCGGCGGCGGCCGAGCCCCAGGGCCGCCAGCGCGGTCCGAAGAGTTTTCACGTTGAGTTACCTCCAGATCGCGATCCGATCACCCCGCGGTCGTAGGGGAGGCCCCGAGGGCGCGAGGGGAAAAGCTGCAAGACATAATGCGTCGCGTGACAACGGCAGCGCCCTCAATCAGTCAACGCGTGCACTCGCTGAACCGACCCAACATGGTCAGCGTCGGCACCATCGTTTGGTTGGCCAGCGAGCTGATGTTCTTCGCTGGGCTCTTCGCCATGTTCTTCACGGTGAAGGCGCAGAACGAGGGCGTGTGGCCACCACCGCCCACTCACCTGAACCTCCCGTACGCCCTCCCGTTCACGATCATCCTGGTGGCGTCCTCGTTCACCTGCCAGTGGGGCGTGTTCGCGGCGGAGCGGGGTGACGTCTTCGGTCTCCGCCGGTGGTACGTGATCACGCTGATCATGGGCACGATCTTCGTGCTCGGGCAGGCCGGTGAGTACTTCCAGTTGGTCACCGAGCACGCGACCACCATCGCGTCGTCGGCCTACGGCACGGTCTTCTACATGACGACCGGCTTCCACGGGCTGCACGTCGTCGGCGGTCTGGTCGCGTTCGTCTTCCTGATCATCCGGACGAAGCTCAGCAAGTTCACGCCGGCCCAAGCCATCGCAGCGATCGTCGTGTCGTACTACTGGCACTTCGTGGACATCGTGTGGATCGGCCTCTTCGCCGTGATCTACCTCGTCCCGTGATCGCTCCTCCAGCGAGGAACCTCGATCGCCTGGCACGAACGAGGCCGAAACGAACACCCCGAACCGGACAGCAAGGGTTGCCGCACTCATGACCACCACTAAGAAACGGAACCGCGCGGGCTCGAAGCTCAAGCGGCGGATCTCCGGTGTACTGGCGCTGGGCATCGCGCTGGTGGGTGCCGGTGGGCTGTACACCGTCGTGACTCCCGAGCCGCAGACCGCGCACGCCGCAGCGGACCCGGCGCTGGTGAGGCAGGGCGAGCAGCTCTACAACAACGCCTGCATCAGCTGCCACGGATCCAACCTGCAAGGCGTGCAGGACCGTGGCCCCAGCCTGACGGGCGTCGGCGAAGCCGCCGTGCACTTCCAGGTCTCCACCGGCCGCATGCCGATGGTCCGCCAGGAGGCGCAGGCCATGCGCAAGCCGCCGAAGTTCAGCCCGGAGGAGATCGACGCGCTGGGCGCCTACGTGCAGACCTACGGCGGTGGGCCGGAGTCGCCGAAGCAGTCCGGTGAGGCGCTGCAGGGCGGCGACCCCGCCCGCGGTGGCGAGCTCTACCGCCTGAACTGCTCCTCCTGCCACAACTTCACCGGGCGCGGCATCGCGATGTCCTCCGGCAAGTTCGCCCCGAACCTGCACGAGGCGACCGAGACCGACATCTACAACGCGATGCTCACCGGGCCGCAGAACATGCCGAAGTTCTCGGACCGGCAGCTCACCCCGGAAGAGAAGAAAGACATCATCGCCTACGTCAAGTCCGTGACCAACGGGAACAACAACCCGGGCGGCAATGACCTCGGCGGCTACGGGCCGGGACCGGAGACGGTGATCGCCTGGGTCGTGGGACTCGGCGCGCTGATCGGCCTCACCCTGTGGATCGGAGCCAGGGCATGAGTGACCAAGAGAACAAGGAATACACCGAGGCCGAACTGGCCGAGATGAGCCGCGACGAGAAGATGCGTCTGGGCCTGGCCCTCGACGACGTCGAGCTCGTCGAGTACCGGGACAACTTCCCGGTCAAGGGCACCCGCGCCGAGCGCCGGGCCGAGCGCAACGTCTCCGCCTGGTTCGCGCTGGCCGGTCTGTCCGCGCTGGCCTTCGTCGCGGTCTTCATCTTCTGGCCGTGGGAGTACCAGCCCTACAACGAGCCGCGCGGGCACTTCATCTACTCGCTGTACAACCCGCTGATCGGGTTCTTCCTCGGCCTGTCCATCCTGGCCGTGGGCATCGGCGTGGTGCAGTACCAGAAGAAGTTCATCCCGCACGAGGTCGCGGTGCAGCAGCGCCACGACGGCCACGGCTCCAGCGAGGTGGACCGGCAGACGACCGCCGCGATCCTGGCCGACGCCGGGGAGCGCAGCGGCATCGCCCGCCGCAAGATGATCACGCGGTCCGCGGGCTTCGGCCTCGGCGCCTTCGGCCTCGGTGCCGGCGTGTTCGTGCTCGGCGGCATGGTGCGCAACCCCTGGGCCGAGGAGGGCCAGGCGTCGCTGCTGCACACGGGCTGGATGCCGGAGCACCCGGGCGAGAAGATCTACCTGCGTCGCGACACGGGCAACCCGCACGACGTCTCGCTGCTGCGTCCCGAGGACATCGACGCCGGTGGTTTCGAGACCGTCTTCCCGTTCCGCGAGGCGTGGCGGCACAACGAGGAAGAGCTCATCACCTCGATGCGCAAGGGCGACGCGCCGGTCATGCTGATCCGGCTCCGCCCCGGCAGCAAGCCGGTCAAGCGCAAGGGGCAGGAAGACTTCAACTACGGCGACTACTACGCCTACTCGAAGATCTGCACCCACCTGGGCTGCCCGACGTCGCTGTTCGAGCAGCAGACCGGCCGCCTGCTCTGCCCGTGCCACCAGTCGCAGTTCGACGTGGTCAACACCTATGCGAAGCCGGTGTTCGGCCCGGCCACGCGTGCCCTGCCCCAGCTGCCGATCACGGTGGACGAGGACGGCTACTTCGTGGCGAAAGGCGACTTCATCGAGCCCGTCGGTCCGGCGTACTGGGAGCGTAAGTCATGAGTTCGATCACCACGCCCACGAAGGGAGAGAGCAAGCTGTACGGCAAGGTCGCGCACGCCGCCGACGAGCTGGACACGCGCTACCGCTTCGCTCCCGGCATGCGGCGGCAGCTGAACAAGGTCTTCCCGACGCACTGGTCGTTCCTGCTCGGCGAGATCGCGCTCTACACGTTCATCCTGCTGCTGATCACGGGCACCTACCTGGCGTTCTTCTTCGACCCCTCCATGCAGGAGGTCGAGTACCAGGGCGTGTTCACCAACCTGCGCGGCGTCGAGATGTCGCGGGCGTTCGAGAGCGCGCTGGACATCTCCTTCGAGGTCCGCGGCGGTCTGTTCGCCCGCCAGCTGCACCACTGGGCGGCGCTGCTGTTCATGGCGTCGATGGTGGCGCACATGCTGCGCATCTTCTTCACCGGCGCGTTCCGCCGCCCGCGTGAGACGAACTGGATGATCGGCGTCACGCTGTTCATCCTCGGCATGTTCGAGGGCTTCACCGGCTACTCGCTGCCGGACGACCTGCTGTCCGGCACCGGTGTCCGGATCGCCTCCGGCATCGCGATGTCGATCCCGGTGCTCGGCACCTGGGTGCACTGGATCCTGTTCGGCGCCGAGTTCCCGGGCACCGACCTGATCCCGCGGTTCTACCTGTTCCACGTGTTCCTGCTGCCGGGTCTGATCCTGGGCCTGGTCGCGGCGCACCTGGCGCTGGTCTGGTACCAGAAGCACACCCAGTTCCCGGGCGTGAAGCGCACCGAGAGCAACGTGGTCGGCGTCCGGATCATGCCGGTGTTCGCGGTCAAGGCCGGTGCGTTCTTCGCGATGGTCGTCGGCGTCTGCGCGATCATGGCCGGTGTCTTCCAGATCAACCCGATCTGGAACCTGGGCCCGTACATCGCCTCGCAGATCTCCGCCGCGTCGCAGCCCGACTGGTACATGATCTGGACGGACGGTTCGTCGCGTCTGTGGCCGGCCTGGGAGGTCTACCTGGGACCGTTCACGATCCCGGCGGTGTTCTTCCCGACCGTGCTGTTCATGGGCATGATCTTCACGACGGCGATCATGTACCCGGCGATCGAGCGCAAGCTCAGCGGCGACGACGCGCACCACAACCTGCTGCAGCGTCCGCGCGACAACCCGGTACGCACCTCGCTGGGTGCCATGGCGCTGACGTTCTTCATGGTGCTGATGATCTCCGGTACGAACGACATCATCGCGTTCGAGTTCAACATCTCGCTGAACGCGATGACCTGGGCCGGCCGCATCGGCCTGCTGGTCGCGCCGCCGATCGCGTACTGGATCACCTACCGGATGTGCCTGGGCCTCCAGCACAGCGACCGCGAGGTGCTCGACCACGGCGTCGAGACCGGCATCATCAAGCGGCTCCCGCACGGTGAGTTCATCGAGGTCCACCAGCCGCTCGGCCCGGTGGACGACCACGGTCACCCGCACGAGCTCCCGTACCAGGGCGCTCCGGTGCCGAAGAAGATGAACAAGCTGGGCGCCGCCGGGCACCCGGTCGAGGGCAGCCTGCTGCGGCCCGACCCGGTCGACGAGACCGCTGCTCTGGAGCAGGCCCGTCACGACGACGCGGTCCGCGAAGCGGAGGAGCGCGCGCAGCTCGCCGCAGGCAAGTCGCAGTCGGCGGAGTAAGCACCGCGGTCGAAGCGGCCCGGTACCCCTCGGGGTGCCGGGCCGCTTCGCTTTCTCCAGGCGCGGGCCGGGGGCGGTCGGTAGCGTCCCGGGCATGGCTACGCTGCAGGATCCGAAGGTTCGCGAGTTCCTCTCCCAGGGCACCCGCACCGGGTTGCTCGGTTTCACGGCCGCCGACGGGCGCCCGCTGGTGGCGCCGGTGTGGTTCGTCGTGGACGGCGACGTGCTGGTGTTCAACACCGGCAAGGACACGGCCAAGGGCAAGTCGATCCTCCGGGACCCGAGGCTGGCGCTGTGCGTCGACCTGCCCCAACCGCCGTTCGCGTTCGTCCAGGTCCAGGGCACGGCGGAGATCTCCGAAGACCCGCAGGACCTCGTAGAGACGGCCACCACGATCGCCGCCCGCTACATGGGCCCCGACAAGGCCGAGGAGTTCGGCCGCCGCAACGGCGTCCCCGGCGAGCTCGTCGTCCGCCTCCGCCCCACCAAGATCAACGCGGCCTTCGACATGACCGCCTGACCCCGTCCCCGACCGGATCACGGCCGTGATCCGTCCCCCGCTGCTGATCCGCGTGGTGAACGGAATACGGGAGTAATCCGGGGACGGAATACTCCAGTAATCGGTGAACGGAATACTGGAGTAATCCGTTCACCCCGCTGGGGTCCGCGGGTCAGTCGAGGGCGGCGTAGGGGGTTTTGCCGGTGGTGGCCTTGTCGAGCCACGAGCGCCAGGTGGCGGCTGCTGAGGCCGGTTCGGTCCAGGGGGGTGTGGTGCGGACGAGGCGGGTGCCGCCGGTGGTGAGCCAGCGGTAGAGGACTCGGGTCTCGTCGGCGGTGGCGCCGTGGAGGGGGCCGGGGCCGTCGAGGACGGTTTCCGCTGAGGCCTGGAGCACGTCGACGACCGGCATCGGCGGGACACCTCGGCGGGCGACCCCGGCGGAGGCGAGGCGGCCGTGGCGGATGACCGCCAGGTGCCAGCCCTGGCGCCCGTCCGGGCGGGCCGCGACCAGTTCCGGGATCGACGCCAGAGCGGACAGCCGCTGGCCGCGGTCGAGCGACCGGACCAGGTCGGCGAGCCGGTCGCGGTGGGTGGCGGCGTCCTCGAACCGCTCGGCGTCGGAGAGCCGCTGGAGCTCCTCTCGCAGCCGTTCCAGCAGGTGCCCGCTGCGCCCGCGGATGACGTCGCGGATCGCGATCACCTCGGGCTCGTAGTCCTCGGTGCTCTGCAGTCCGGCGCACGGCGCCCCGCAGCGGCCCAGCTCGTGCAGGGCGCACGGGCGGAGCGTCTTGCGCGGCGAGAGCCGGTCGGTGCAGCGCCGCACGAGCGTCGCCGACTGCAGCGCTTCGACGGCGGTGCTCGCGGCGTGCCGCGACCCGAACGGGCCCAGCGCGTCCTCGCGCGGCGTGCGCACGATCGACAGCCTCGGGAACGCCTCGTCGGTGAGCACGACCCACCACGCGCGCTGCGGGAACTTCGAGCGCCGGTTGTAGCGCGGCTGGTGCGCGGAGAGCAGCCGCAGCTCCCGGACCTCGGCCTCCAGCGGGTGCGCGCACTCGACGTGGTCGACGCGCTCGGCGATGCCGACCATCTCCTTCACCCGCGCTCGGCGCTCGCCCGCGGTGAAGTACTGCCGGACGCGCCGCCGCAGGTCGGAGGCGGTGCCGACGTAGAGGACCTCGTCGTTGGGGCCCCGGAAGAGGTAGACGCCCGGCGAGTTGGGCAGCGCGTCGGCGAGCCCGCGCTTGCGCTTCTGCTGCGGGGTGACGTCGGGCAGGTGCCCGAGCAGGTCCTCCAGGGTGCGCACGCCGAGCGGGCCGACGCGCTCCAGCAGCGAGTGCAGCACGTCGACGGTGGCGCGCGCGTCGTCCAGCGCCCGGTGCACCGGTTGGGTGCGCGCGCCCAGGACGCGGGCGAGCGTGCCGAGCTTGTGGTTGGGCGTCTCGTCGCGGGTGAGCACCCGGCGCGCGAGCCGGACGGTGTCGACTACCTGCGGTTTCGGCCACTCCAGCCCGAGCTTCTGGCAGCCGGCGCGCAGGAACCCGATGTCGAACGGCGCGTTGTGGGCGACCAGCACCGCTCCCCGGCAGAACTCCAGGAACGCGGGCAGCACGCTGTCCCAGCGCGGTGCGTCGTGCACCATCGCCTCGGTGATGCCGGTGATCGACACGACGGCGGGCGGGATGCCGCGTTCGGGGTTCACCAGCGTTGCGAACTCGCCGAGCACCTCCCCGCCGCGGACCTTCACCGCGCCGATCTCGGTGACCGCGTCGCCCTCCCGATCACCCCCGGTCGTCTCCAGGTCGACCACCACGAAAGTCGCTGCGTGCAACGGGATTTCGTCGCTGATGGCGATCTCGTCGAAGCTCAGCTGGCGGTGCGCGGACATCATCGGCACGTTACGTCCTCCTACCGACAACGCGGCGGTGGCACGGGTGGGGGACATCGGCGATTAGCCTGGGGGGATGGCGACGGCGAGTTCGGGACAGGACGGTCCCACCCCTGAGGAGTCCGCTGTGGACGGTGCACAGCGCACTTCCGGCGCTGCGCCTGTCGATTTCGAGGACCTGCCGCCACCGCTGCGCGCGCGGCTCGCGGACCTGGCAGCCGGGGCGCTCGACGAGATGCGCCCGTCGGACGTGCCGGCGGCGCTGCGCCCGGTGGTGCGCTTCGCACCGGCCAAGCGCGCCAAGCTCGGCCAGCCCGCGCTGCTGACCGCGCTGAGCGAGTCGTCGGTGTTCCGGACGTCGGTGCTGGACTGGTGCCGTCACCACCGCCCCGACGCGCTGTCGCTGGAGGACCCGGATCCGGTGGTGGTCGGGGCCGCCGCGGTGCTGCTGGGCGCCGCGATCGCGCCGCACTACGCGGAGCTGATCGCCTTCCGCAGCGAGCAGGGGCAGCTGCGCGCCGAGCGGGATTCGGCGCTGGCCAAGGTCGAGCGCCTGGTCGCCGAGGTCGACCGCCTCAAGGGTGAGCTGGCCGAGGCGCGGGAGTCGGCGGACCAGGCGGCGGGCAACGAGGAGGCCGACCGGCTGCGCAAGCGCCTGCGGGAGCAGGGCATGCGGCTGCGGGAGGCCAAGGACGCGGCCGAGGCGGCGCGCGAGGAGCTCGCGCGGGCGCGCACCGACCGCGAGGCGGCGATCGCCGAGATCGCCGCCGAGCGGGACCGGGAACAGGAGCGCGCGCGGGAGGAGCGGCAGCGCGCCGACCGGGCCGCCGCCGAGGTTCAGGTGGCGCGGGAGAGCGCCCGCGAGGCGCGGCAAGGCGACGAGGTCCGGTTGGCGCTGCTGCTGGAGACCCTGGAGGGCGCGGTCAGCGGGCTGCGCCGGGAGCTGGGTGCCGCCGGGTCGGGTCCGCGCCCGGCCGACGTGGTGCGGCGGGTGCGGGAGCAGACGGCGGTCGCCGGTGCGGTGGCGGACGTGGCCGCCCTGGACCGGCTGCTGGGCCTGCCCGCGGTGCACCTGATCGTCGACGGCTACAACGTCACCAAGACCGGGTACCCGGAGCTGCCGCTGGCGGATCAGCGGGATCGGTTGGCGCACCAGCTCGCCGCGCTGGCCGCGCGCACGGGTGCGGAGGTCACGCTGGTGTTCGACGGGGCGGACGTGCTGGCGGTGCCGACGGCCGGGCCGCGCGGGGTGCGGGTGCTGTTCAGCGACTCGGGCGTGCAGGCCGACGACGTGATCCGCGATCTCGTCGCGGCCGAGCCGGAGGGCAGGCAGGTCGTGGTCGCCACGTCGGATCGGGCGGTGGTGACCTCGGTGCAGCGGCGCGGGGCCTACGCGGTCTCCTCGGCGATGTTGCTGGCGCGGTTGAACAGGGTCTGACCGTTCGCCGCTGGAACGGGCCCGCCTGGCGACTTCCGCCACGTGTCGGAAGTCATAGAAGATCACCCGAGCACGCTCCGTGTCCCGAAGGTGGGCGTGTTGTTGTCACTGTTCCAGGTGATAAGTCCGAATGATCCATCACTGTGAGCGAGCAACTATCCTCCGTTAGGGGAGATCAGTCGCGCTCAGTAGAAAACAGGACCCGCGTATAGACGCGCCGCCTCACCTTTCGTAACCTACCTGAGTCCTCGTGGCGATCAGTCGTCCAGACCGGGCGACACGCGAGGCGCCGCTGATTCGGTTTTGTCGGGGAACCGGGCCGCGTTCCAGCGGGTTTTCCGCATGCGGTCAGGCGGTTGGACGCACGAAGGAGCTGTGCGCGACGTGGCGTCGCACGGAATCAAGCGCTCATTGCGAGGTGCCCTGGCCGCAACCGCGGTCGCAGCCGTCGTCGGCATGACCTCCGGCGGAGCCGCCCTCGCAGATCCGCCTCTCCCGAACACCGCCTCGGACGCGGCCAAGCAGGTCCGCGAGCTCCAGCACCAGGCTGAGCAGCTCACCGAGGAGAAGAAGAAGGCCGAGGACGACCACGAGGCCAAGAAGGCCGAACTGGCCCGTTCCGAGGCTCAGGCCGCGCAGGCCGAGCAGGTCGCCAACCAGGCCCGCGGGGAGGAAGAGAAGTTCCGCGGCCAGGTCGACAGGCTCACCCACGCCTCCTACCAGGGCGCGCGGATGAACAAGCTCTCCGCGCTGCTGGTGAGCGAGACCCCTGATGACTTCCTGGACCGCGCCTCCGCGCTGGACGCGCTGGCCAAGGACAACAACGATGCGGTCAAGGCGCTGGCGGCCGCCACGCACCAGGCCGAGACGGCCGAGCGCACGGCCAAGGACGCGCGCAACCGCGCCGCCCAGGCCGAGCAGGACGCCGCGCGCATCTCCGAGGACCTGAAGAACAAGTCCAAGGCGATGCAGGACCAGATCGACAAGGTCGAGGAGAAGTACGCCGAGCTCAGCGGTGAGGACCAGGACTCGCTGATCTCCGACGGCGACACCGGTGTCGGCTCCATCGCCGGTGCGGGCGCGGCGGTCGAGGCCGTCAACGCCGCGCTGAGCAAGCAGGGCTCCGCCTACGTGTGGGGAGCCAAGGGCCCGAGCACCTTCGACTGCTCCGGTCTGATGCAGTGGGCCTACAAGCAGGCCGGCGTGACCATCGGCGGTTCCACCAAGACCCAGGTGACCGAGGGCAAGTCGATCTCGGCGAGCCAGCTCAAGCCGGGCGACCTGATCTTCTACTACAGCCCGGTCAGCCACGTGTCGATGTACATCGGCAACGGCAAGGCCGTGCACGCCCCGACCTCGGGCGACGTGGTCAAGGTCAGCGACTACAAGTCGATCGGCGACGTCACCTCGATGCGTCGCGTCGCGGGCTGATCCAGCGCTCGTTCGGGGCCGGTTCCTCCGGGGACCGGCCCCGAACTGCTTCCCGGGCCACGTCGACCGGGTTGGTGATCGGACTTACGATGCGATCCGTGTCTTCGACCGGGAAAGCGCGCGGCTGGCTGGTGCTCGCCGCGTCGGCCGCGGTGCTCGGCGGGCTCGCGCTGGTGGGTCTGCCCGAACCGGCCCCGGTCACCCCTCGGCCCGCCCCGGCGGAGAACGCCGGTCTGGCGGCGCGGCTTCCCGCCCCTGAGACGGCCGTGCGCGAGCTGCTGGCGCGTCGGCAGGACGCGATCCGCAGCGGCGACGAGGCGGCGTTCGCGGCCACCGTGGACCCCGAGGCGCCCGCCGAGTTCCAGCAGCGGCAGCTGCAGCTGTTCCACAACCTGCAGACGGTGCCGCTGACGACCTTCGACTACCGGCTCGACGGCGCTCCGCTGCCGCACGCCCCGGTGCCCGCCGCCGACGGCGTCCTGGCGTCCCGGGTGGCGCTGCGCTACGCGCTGTCCGGTGCGGACTCGGTGCCGACCGAGCGCCCGCTGGGCTACCTGTTCGCCCGGCGGGGCGCGTCCTGGTACCTCACCGACGACACCGGTGTCGTGCCGGACGCCTGGCGCGGACCGTGGGACTTCGGGCCGTGCGAGGTGCGGCGCACCGATCGCGGGCTGGTCGTCGGCCACGACGCGAAGGCCGTGGACCGGGTGGCGGCGCAGCTGGACTCGTCGGTCGCCGACGTCACCGAGGTGTGGGGGAGCGGCTGGGCGCAGCGGGTGGGCGTGCTGGTCCCCGAATCGCCCGAGGAGCTGCGGGCGCTGGTGGGGCCGGAGTTCGCCGTCGACGGCATCGCCGGGGTGGCGGTCGCCGATCTGGTGGACATCCGGACGAAGCGGGTCGAGGGCGCCCGGGTGGTGCTCACCCCGCGCACGTCGGTGGAACTCCCGGAGGTGGCGCTGGGCGTGGTGCTGCGGCACGAGATCACCCACGTCGCGGCTCGCGCGGTCACCGCCGACGGCGCTCCGATGTGGATGCTGGAGGGCTTCCCGGACTACGTCGGCTACCGCAAGACCGGGCTCGCTCCGCGCGACATCGCTCCCGAGCTGGCCCGCGTGGTCAGCGAGGTCGGCCCGCCGCTGCGGCTGCCGACCAACAGCGAGTTCCACCAGGCCGGAAGCCGCCTCGACGTCACCTACCAGCAGTCCTGGTCGATCGTGCACTACCTGGCCGGACGCATCGGCGAGGACCGCCTCACCGACCTCTACCGCCGCATGGCCACGGCCACCACCCCGGAAGCCGCGGAGTCGGCGCTCCTGGAGACCACCGGCCTCACCAGCCCCCAACTCCTCCAGGCCTGGGGCGAAGACCTGCCCCGCACCCTCTCCTGACCCGGCACCTCCGGACCGAACCCCGCGCCCTTCGATCCTCTCCGGACGCACGAAAACGGCGGTGCGAACACCGGTTTCCCGGTGATCGCACCGCCGAAGTTCACCCGAACCGGCCCCTCAAGTCGAAAACCGCGGTATTCGACCGGACGAAAACCGCTGTTTTCGTCGCGCGAATGTTGCGGTTTTCGACCGGGGGTCCGTCGGTGGGGTCAGGAGTAGATGGCTTCGATGTCCGCTGCGTGGTTCTCGGCGACCTTGTTGCGCTTGAGCTTCATGCTCGGGGTGAGCTCGCCGGTGGCCTCGGTGAAGTCCTCGGTGAGGATGCGGAACTGCTTGATCGCCTCCGCGCGCGAGACCGCCTTGTTGGCCTCGTCGACCGCGCCCTGGACCTCGGCCCGCAGCGTCGGGTCGTTGATCAGCTCGGACATCGGCGTGTCGGCCGATCGGCCGTTGTTGGCCAGCCAGGACGGCACGAACTCCGGGTCCAGCGTGATCAGCACGCCGATGAACGGCTTCTGGTCGCCGACCACCATGCACTGGCTGATCAGCGGGTGGGAGCGCAGCGCGTCCTCCAGCACGGCCGGGGCGACGTTCTTGCCGCCCGCGGTGACGATGATCTCCTTCTTGCGGCCGGTGATGCGCAGGTAGCCCTCGTCGTCCAGGGAACCCAGGTCGCCGGTGTGGAACCAGCCGTCCTCGATGGACTCCTTGGTGGCGGTCGGGTTGTTCCAGTACTCCTTGAACACCACGTCGCCCTTGATCAGCACCTCGCCGTCGTCGGCGATGCGGATCGTGGTGCCGGCCAGCGGGCGGCCGACGGTGCCGACCTTGAAGCCGTCCTCGACGTTGACCGCGGCGGCCGCGGTGGTCTCGGTCAGGCCGTAGCCCTCCAGCACCGGGACGCCGACGCCGCGGAAGAAGTGCGCGAGCCGCTCGCCCAGCGGCGCGCCACCGGACACCGCCGCGATGCAGCGGCCGCCGAGCGCGGCGCGCAGCTTGCCGTAGACGAGCTTGTTGAACACCGCGTGCTTGACCTTGAGGCCGAGCCCGGCGCCGCCGTCGTCCATCGCCTTGGAGTACTGGACGGCGGTTTCCTCGGCGGCGTCGAAGATCTTGCCCTTGCCGTCGCCGTGGGCCTTCTGCTTGGCCGTGTTGTAGACCTTCTCGAACACGCGCGGCACGGCCAGCACGAAAGTCGGCCGGAACGAGCCGAGGTCGTTGATCAGGTCCTTGACGTCCGGCGTGTGGCCGAGGGTGACCTTGCCGTAGATGCACATGATGGTGATCGCGCGGGCGAGCACGTGGGCCATCGGCAGGAACATCAGCAGCGAGTTGCCCGGCTTGGTCAGCTGCGGGAACGCGTCGATGTCGGCCCGCACCTCGGCGAGCATGTTGCGATGGGTCAGCACGCAGCCCTTGGGGCGGCCGGTGGTGCCCGACGTGTAGATGAGCGTAGCCGGGTCCTCGGCGTTGACCGACTTGCGGCGCTCGTGGACCTGCTGGTCCGATACCTCCGCGCCGAGCGCGGTGAGCTCGTCGATCGCGCCGGCCGCGCCGCCGCTCGTCGGGCCCTCGATCTGCCACACGTGGCGGACCTCGGAGAGCCGGTCGATCACCTTGTCGACCTCGGCGCGGTGGGCCTCGGTCTCCACGATGGCCGCCTTCGCGCCCGAGTCGGTGAGGATCCACTCGGCCTGGTCGGACGAGGAGGTCTCGTAGATCGGGACTGTGACGCCGCCGACAGTCCAGATCGCGAAGTCCAGCAGCGTCCACTCGTAGCGGGTGCGGGACATCAGCCCCACCCGGTCGCCGGACTCCACTCCGGCTGCGATCAGGCCCTTGGCCACGGCCAGGACCTGCGCCGCGAAGTCCGCGGCGGTGACGTCGACCCAGGTGCCGTCCACCCTGCGGCGGAAGCTCACCGTGCTCCCGAAACGCTCCGCGTTGGCCCACACCATGTCGGTGAGGTTCTCGTCCTCTGCCACTGTCGTAGTGGCGGGTGCGCTGAACTCTCGCACGTCGAAACCTCCGGGAAAAAAGCCTGTCTAGTGGGCACAACCTAACGCTGATAGTTACTGGGCGGTAGCCCCCGTTATCTCAGGCCACACCAGCGGTCACAGCCTAGACCTCGTCGATTCGGATGATCTCCCACCGGTCACGGGCGTCACACGCGAGGAACCGGGTAGGCAGGAACAAGTGCACAACGGGCGGTGCGATCCGGCACCTCGGCCGATTAGGTTTGGGACCGATCAGGTTCGAGGGCGGCCCGTCGTCGGGAAGAGGGGTTGAGGTTGCGCGTTCACGTCGTGTCGGACGTTCACGGAAACGTCGAGGCATTGAAACGCGCCGGAGACGGGGCCGACGCGCTGGTCGTGCTGGGGGACCTGATCGACTTCGTCGACTACCAGGACCACGGCAAGGGCATCCTCGGCCGGGTCTTCGGGGCCGAGAAGGTCGCGCGGTTCGCCGAGCTGCGGCGCAGCCGTCGCGGGCCGGAGTTCGGGGCCTACATCCGCTCGCTGTGGGCGAGCCTGACCGACCCGGCCGCGACGATCACCGAGGCGGTGCGGGAGCAGTACGCCGAGCTGTTCGGCGCGATGACCGCCCCGACCTACGCCACGCCGGGCAACGTCGACGCGCCGCACCTGTGGCCGGAGTTCGCGAGCGAGGGCATCCGGATCTTCGACGGCGAGACGGTCGAGATCGGCGGGCTGACCTTCGGCTTCGTCGGCGGCGTCCGGCTGCCCGAGGGCGCGACGCTGCGCCAGCACTCGGCGTGGGTGCCCTACCTGCGCGTCGCCGAGGAGTACGACGAGGCGGTCGCCGCGCTGCCGCCGGTGGACGTGCTGTGCACCCACCAGCCGCCCGCCGTTCCGGAGCTGACCTACGACGTCGTGGCGCGCAACCAGGAGGCCGGTGCCGGCAGCGTCCTGGAGCGCATCCGCGCTGATCAGCCCCGGTGGTCGCTGTTCGGTCACGTGCACCAGCCGCTGTCGCAGCGGATGCGGCTCGGGCGCACCGAGTGCGTCAACGTCGGGCACTTCAAGCGGACGCAGACGCCCTACGTCCTGCGGTGGTGATGACGCCCGAGGAGGTGAGTTTCGCGGACTTCGGAGAAACCTTGCTCCTCGTTGACGTCGCGCCGGGGGCTACCCGGTAACCTGCGCGCATGGTCGATCAGTCCACCCAGTCCATCGAGATCGAAGCCCCGGCTGCGCGGATCATGGCGGTCATCGCGGATTTCCCGGCCTATCCGGAGTGGGCGGAAGCGGTCAAGGAGACCGAGGTGCTCTCCCAGGACTCCGGCGGCAACGCCGAGCGGGTCCGGTTCGTGCTGGACGCGGGCGTGGTCAAGGACACCTACACCAACGTCTACGACTGGTCCGCCGACGGTCTCTCGGTGAGCTGGGAGCTGACCGAGGGTCAGGTGCAGAAGGCCCAGCAGGGCAGCTACACGCTCAAGCCGCTCGGCGACGAGCGCACCCAGGTGACCTACAGCCTCGCGGTGACGCTGGCGATCCCGATGATCGGCATGTTCCGCCGCAAGGCCGAGAAGATGATCATGGACACGGCGCTCAAGGAGCTCAAGCGCCGCGTGGAAGCGGAATAGACCGCCCTTGCGCATCCTGCTGTTCACCGGAAAGGGCGGGGTCGGCAAGACGACCCTGGCCGCGGCCACCGCCGCGCGCGTCGCGGGCGAGGGCGGCAAGGTGCTGGCCGTGTCGACCGATCCGGCGCACTCGCTGGCCGACGCGCTGGGCGCCGAACTCGGCGCGCAGCCCCGCGAGGTCCGCGTCGGCGAAACCGGGGCGGTGCTGCACGCCGCCGAGGTGCAGACCCGGGGACTGGTCGACGGCACCTGGCGCGAACTGCGGGAACACCTGCGAACCCTGTTGCGCGGCGCGGGAATCGGCGACGTCGACGCCGAGGAGCTCACCGTCCTCCCCGGCGTCGAGGACCTGCTGGCGCTGGCCGAGGTGCACCGGCTCGCCGCGAGCGGGCTGTGGGACACGGTGATCGTCGACTGCGGCCCGACCGCCGAGACGCTGCGGCTGCTCGCCCTGCCGGAATCCCTGGCCGGATACCTGGAGCGGCTGTTCCCCGCGCACCGCAGGGCCGTTCGCGGCCTGCTGGCCGGGATCGCGGGCAGCGACCAGGTCGAGCGCTGGGACGCGGTGGCCGACGGGCTCGGCAGGCTCGCCGAGCAGCTGGCCGCCCTCAAGGACATGCTCACCGACGCCGGGACCAGCGTCCGCCTGGTGCTCACCCCGGAATCCGTGGTCGCCGCCGAGACCCGCCGGACGCTGACCGCCCTGGCGCTGCAGCGCATCCGCGTCGACGGGCTGGTCGCCAATCGCCTGGTCCCGCACCCGGGTTCGGCCCGCGGCGACGCGGCGAGCTGGCTGCGGACCCGCCGCAAGGAGCAGGAGAACGTCCTCGACGCGCTGCGCGCGGCCACCGACCTGCCGCTGCGCACCGTCGAGCACCGGGCCGCCGAGCCGGTGGGCACCGAGCAGCTGCTGGACCTGGGCGCCGAGCTCTACGGCGACGGCGATCCGCTCGCCAACGACGCCGCAGCGCCGGAGATGCACGTCGGCGGTGGTGGCCGGTCGCTGGACTCGGAGTACACGCTGCGGATCGGGTTGCCGCTGCACCCGGCGGCCGAGCTGGACCTGGCCCGGATCGGTCCGGAGCTGGCGATTACCGTCGACGGTCGGCGACGGCTCGTGGCCCTGCCCGCTGTGCTGCAGCGGTGCGTGGTGACCTCGGCCGTGGCCGGCGACGACGGGCTGACGGTGCGATTCCGTCCCGACCCCGATCTCTGGATGCGGTGAGGCGAGATGCGCGAGCACGATCGACTGCTCGAAGAGCTGCGGCTGCTGCTGGACGCGCTGGCCGGCAAGGCCGAGGAGTACCTGCGCGGTTGCGAGCAGGCACCGGAGCAGGACGGGGCCGGCTGCGGCTGGTGCCCGCTGTGCGCGGCGATGGCGCTGGCTCGCGGGCAGCGCCCGGAGCTCAACGATCAGCTGCTGGGCATCGTGCAGTTGCTGCGCCAGGCGCTGGTCGACCACTCCGGGACCGCGGCGAACGAGACGCCCGCCGACGAGGAACCCGAGCCGGAGGAGCCGAAGGTGCAGCGCATCCAGGTCCAGCGGGTCGCGGGCCCGGTGCTCGCGGAGAGCGACGCGGTGTGCTGACGATCGGCGTGGACGTGGGCGGCACCAGTGCGCGCGCGGCCGTGGTGGACGAGCACGGCCAGATCCTGCGGACGCACCGGGTGCCGACTCCGAAGACGGGTGCGGAGCTCAACTCGGCGATCGCCGACACCGTCCGGGTGCTCACCGACACCTACCCGGTCGACGGCGTGGGCCTGGCCGTGGCCGGGTTCGTCAGCGAGGACCTGCGGGTGGTGCGGTTCGCGCCGCACCTGCCGTGGCGGCACGTCGCCGTCGCCGACGAGCTCTCCCACCGCCTGGGCCTGCCGGTGGTGCTGGAGCACGACGCGAACGCGGCCGCGGTGGCCGAGCAGCGCTTCGGCGCCGCCGTCGGGGCGCGGGTGGCCGCGCTGGTGGCCATCGGCACCGGCATCGGCGGGGCGTTGGTGATCAACGGCGAGGTCTTCCGCGGCGCGTTCGGCGTCGCCCCCGAGCTGGGCCACCTGCGCCTGGTGCCGGACGGCCGCGAGTGCCCGTGCGGCAAGCGGGGCTGCTGGGAGCGCTACTGCAGCGGTACCGCGCTGGCCGCCACGGCCGCCGACCTGGGTGCCACGGGGCTGCCGACGGGCGTCGACGTGGCCCGCGCGGCCGACGCCGGCGACGAGCTCGCGCAGCGCGCGATGCACGACCTGGCCCGGTGGCTGGGGGAGGGGCTGGCGCTGGTCGCCGACGTCTACGACCCGGAGGTCGTGGTCATCTCGGGCGGCGTCTCGGACTCGGCGCACCTGTTCCTGGACCGGGCCCGCGAGCACTACGCCGCCGCCGTCACCGGCTCCGGCCACCGCCCGCTCGCCCGCGTCCGAGTCGCCCACCACGGCGACCCCGCGGCCATGATCGGGGCGGCGGCCATAGCCCGCCAGCACGTCCTGACAGGCCCGAAGGTCCGCTAGACCTGCGCTCCGTCGTCGTCCGCGTCGTGGGGTGGTGTGCGGCGGAGGCGGAAGAGGAGCCAGCCGATCCCGGCGCTGATCAGCACCAGGCCGAGCGGGAGCTTCACCGTCGCTCCGATGCCGGCGATGCCGGGCACCAGCAGCACCAGCACGCCGACCAGCACGATGCCGATGCCCAGGAACGTCGCCGCGCTGGGGACCGGCATCGGCGGAGGTTCCGGGGGGACGTAGTGCTCCTCCTCTTCCTCGCCGGGCGTCCAGTCGCGCGGGCCCTCGGGCTGGGACTGCGGAGCGGGAGCCTCGGCCGGTTGGGGAGCCTCAGCCGGTTTGGGGGTCTCGGTCCGGCCGGAGGTCTCCGACTCGTCGGCGGACTCGCCCTCGCCGGGCCACTTGCCGAACTCCTCGTCGCGCTCCAGGTCGGCGACGATCTCGGCGAAAGCGGCATCGATGTCCTCCGGACCGTCGGAGGAGTTGTGGCGCGCGCTCATACGGTCTCCCCGACCCGTTCGCGGTGGACACGGTGCACGAACTCGACGCTGTCGCCGAAGATCCGCGGCGCGTCGTGATCGAGGGTCGCGACGTGGTAGCTGTCGTCGAGCACCACCTCGGTGACGTCCTCGCTGCTCACCTCGTTCAGCACGATCGCGGAGTTCTCCGGCTCCACCACATGATCGACCGCCGAGTGCAGCAGAAGCAACGGTTGCCGCACGGATGCCAGATCGGCCCGCACCACGCCCCACAGCTGCTGCAGGCTCGCCATGCCGCGCAGCGGCAGCCGCGAGTAGGCCAGCTCCACGGTCTCGGGCTTGGCGATGTCACCGGCGATCGCGGCCAGCGACGGCACCACGCGGCTGATCAGCGGGAGCAGCTTCGCCTCCTTGCGCAAGGTCATCACCGACGGGTTGACCAGCACGATCCCGGCGAGGTCGGGGTGCTGTTCGGCGAGCCGCAGGGTCAGCGTGCCGCCCATCGACAGGCCGAAGACGAAGACCGTCCGGCACCGGCCGCGCAGCTCGTCGAGCGCGTGCTCGACGGCGCCGTACCAGTCCCGCCAGGTCGTGCGGTTGAGGTCCTGCCACCGCGTGCCGTGCCCCGGCAGCAGGGGGCAGCGCACGGACAACCCGGCCTCGGCCAGGTGCTCGGCCCACGCCCGCATGCTCTGCGGGGTGCTGGTGAAGCCGTGGCACAACAGCACGCCGATGTCCTCGGACCCCTCGTGCGCGAACGGTTCTGCGCCTACGAGCACGGACCCTCTTCCTCCCACCCGCGAACCTCCCAATCCGGATGCGCACCGCGGCACCGGTCAAGCCGGACCCATCGTCGCACGCGTCGCCGACGTTCGGGACCGGCTCGCCGCGCGCATCCGGCGCGACCGGAACGGGTCCATACCAGGTGTGACGTGATCGGTTTCCGGGCGGGTGCGCATTGTGCGCAAAGTGCGCGCTCCGTAGGCTGAACAGCACCATTTCACGCGTGAGGAGGCGGCGGCGCCGTGATGTACTGGGTGATGAAACACCTACTGCTCGGTCCCCTCATGAAGTTGTTCTGCCGCCCGCGCGTCGACGGGGTCGAGCACGTTCCGCTCGACGGTGGCGCGATCCTGGTCAGCAATCACATGGCCGTCGCGGACTCGTTCTTCATGCCGCTGATGATGCCGCGCCGGGTCACGTTCCTGGCCAAGCGCGAGTACTTCACCGGCAAGGGCGTGCGCGGCAAGCTCAAGAAGGCCTTCTTCTCCGGCGTCGGCCAGGTCCCGATCGACCGCTCCAGCGGTGCCGCCGCGCAGGCCGCGCTCGACACGGGCGTCCGGCTGCTCAGCGAGGGCAAGCTGCTCGGCGTCTACCCGGAGGGCACCCGCTCCCCGGACGGCCGCCTCTACAAGGGCAAGACCGGTGTGGCGCGGATGGCGCTGGAATCGGGGATGCCGGTCATCCCGATCGCGATGTTCGGCACCGACAAGGTCAACCCGATCGGCTCCAAGATGTGGTGGCCGCACAAGGTCGTGGTCAAGGTCGGCGAGCCGCTGGACTTCTCCCGCTACGAGGGCATGGCCGGTGACCGCTTCGTGGAGCGCTCGATCACCGACGAGATCATGTACGCCCTGATGGAGCTCTCCGGTCAGGAGTACGTCGACGTCTACGCCGCGAAGGTCAAGGACGAGCTCGCCGCGCAGGGCAACGACCTGGGCGGGTGGAGCAGCAGTTCGGCGTCCCGGCTGCCGGAGTCCAAGGCGGGCTGACGGGCCGAGCCCGAGCGCGGGAGCAGCGGCGCATACGCTTCCCGGGTGCGGTACTTCTACGACTGCGAGTTCATCGAGGACGGGCGGACCATCGATCTGGTGTCGATCGGTGTGGTCGACGAGACCGGCCGCGAGTTCTACGCGGTGTCCACCGAGTTCGACGCCGCCCGGGCGGGCGCCTGGGTGCGCCAGCACGTGCTGCCGCAGTTGCCGCCGCCGGCCGAGCAGGTGTGGAAGTCGCGGGCGCGCATCCGCGAGGACCTCTACAAGTTCCTGACCTCGCGGAACGGGAACATCGAGCTGTGGGCCTGGTACGCCGCCTACGACCACGTGGCGCTGGCCCAGCTGTGGGGCCCGATGCCGACGCTGCCCTCGCGCATCCCCAAGTTCACCCGTGACCTGCGGCAGCGGTGGGAGGACGTCGGCAAGCCGAAGCTGCCGTCGGCTCCCGACAACGCCCACGACGCGCTGGCCGACGCCAAGCACAACCTGGAGCGCTGGAAGGTCATCGAGGAGGTCCAGCGCAAGCGCGGCTACCCCCTCTGAGCCGAGCACTCGCTGTGAACCGGTGATTACCGGAGGGTAATGGCGCCAAGTCCTTGCTGCACCGATCCAGTCCGTGAAACTCTGTCTCCGAGGGGGAGACGTGGATCACTCATGGGTTGGATTCGAGGAGGCGGCAACAGCGATGTCCGCTGGAATGCGTGTCGGAGTACTCACCGGTGGCGGCGACTGCCCGGGGCTCAACGCGGTGCTCCGCGCGGTGACCCGCAAGGGGATCTCGGTCTTCGGCCACGAGATCATCGGTTTCCGGAACGGCTGGCTAGGCCCGATCGACGGCCTGACGACGCCGCTGACGCTGGACAAGGTGGAGGAGATCCTCAACCGGGGCGGCACGATCCTCGGTTCCTCCCGCACCAATCCCTACCAGGTCGACGGCGGAGTGGAGCGGCTCAAGGCCACCGTCGCCGAGCAGCGGATCGACGCGCTGATCGCCATCGGCGGTGAGGACACCCTCGGCGTGGCCGAGAAGCTCACCGCCGACGGCGTGCCGGTGGTGGGCGTGCCGAAGACGATCGACAACGACCTCGACGCGACCGACTACACCTTCGGCTTCGACACCGCGGTGCACATCGCGACCGAGGCGATCGACCGGCTGCGCACCACCGCCGAGTCGCACCACCGCGCGCTGGTCGTCGAGGTGATGGGCAGGCACGCGGGCTGGATCGCGCTGCACTCGGGCCTCGCGGGCGGCGCGAACGTGATCCTGGTGCCGGAGCAGGAGTTCAGCGTCGATCGCGTCGTCGACTGGGTGGAGCAGCGCTTCGAGCGCCAGTACGCCCCGATCATCGTCGTCGCGGAGGGCGCGATCCCGGAGGGCGGCGAGGAGCTGCTGGCCGGCGGCGAGAAGGACGCCTTCGGGCACGTCCGGCTCGGCGGTGTCGGCACCTGGCTGGCCGACGAGATCGCGCACCGCACCGGCAAGGAGTCCCGCGCGGTGGTCCTGGGCCACACCCAGCGCGGCGGCACCCCCACGGCCTACGACCGGGTGCTGGCCACCCGCTTCGGCCTGCACGCCATCGACGCCGTCGCCGAGGGCGACTTCGGCAAGATGGTCGCCCTGCGCGGCACCGACATCGTCCGCGTCCCGCTCCGCGAGGCCACGGCCTCCCTCAAGACGGTCCCCAAGGAGCGCCTCGCCGAAGCAGAAGTCCTCTTCGGCTGATCACCGATCCAGCCGCCGCCCTTCCGATCCCGGTTGGGCGGCGGTTCGTGGTTGAGGACGTGCGGTGGAGCTGGTCCCCGATCTCGGTTTCGTGATCGAAGGCGGGTGATTCCGTGAAAATCTCTGCCAGTTCCTCGAAGGTCCGCCAATGGTTCGGGGCGGTCGCCGGAATCAGGCGTGCGGCCGGGTGCCCGGTGATCGTGATGATGACTTCGTCACCGGCTGCGGCTCGGCGGACGAACCGAGCGGCGTGCTCCTGCAGGTCGCGCAGATCGACTTCGGCGGAATTGCTGCTCATGGAAGATTCGTAGCACCGCAGCTCACAGAGCCGGTTCGGATTCCTCCGACCGTGGTAGCCGCGTTCCGGGGAACCTGCGTTCCAGCATGTGGACGAGGGTTCTCGTCCGGTTAGGCTCTTCCTTCGCCGTTCGAACGGTTCGCAGGCCCCTCGTCGGTGCCGCGGCCGTGTTCCCCGTTCCATGCGAAGGAGCCCGCGTGTCCACGCAATCCGCCGCCGAGCGCCCGCCGGTGCTCATCCGCTCGGCGCAGGACGTCACAGAACTGGTCAACTCGGGTGCGGCGCGCGGCAGCCACGCGAAGATGATCGTGCTGCTGGCGCTGGGCGGGATCTTCCTCGACGCCTACGACCTGACGTCGCTGGCCTACGGCATCACCGACATCAAGCAGCAGTTCGGGCTGAGCTCGTTCGGCGCGGGCGCGGTGACGGCGTCGATCAGCGTGGGTGCGATCCTCGGCGCCTGGTTCGGCGGCGTGCTGGTGGACCGGCTCGGCCGCTACCGGGTCTTCATGGCCGACATGCTCTTCTTCGTCGTCTCCGCGATCGGCTGCGCGCTGGCGCCCAACGCCGAGGTGCTGATCCTGTGCCGGTTCCTGATGGGAATCGGTGTGGGCATGGACATCCCGGTCGCGATGGCCTTCCTCGCCGAGTTCTCCCGGCTGCGCGGCAAGGGCAGCAAGGGCGCGCGCACCGCGTCCTGGTCGACGGCCTGGTACGTGGCCACCAGCGGCTGCTACGTCGTGATCATGGCGCTGTACTTCCTGCTCCCGGAGGCCCACCACGGTCTGCTGTGGCGGTTCACGGTCGGTTTCGGCGCGGTGCCCGCGGTGGTGATCCTGCTGGTGCGCAACAAGTACATGAACGAGTCGCCGTCGTGGGCGGCCGACAACGGCGATCTGCACCGCGCGGCGGAGATCCTCACCCGCTCCTACGGCGTGAACGCCGTCGTCGCCGAGGGCGCGGAGGCCCCGCGCAAGCCCGAGCGCAAGGGACTTCCCGAGGTCAAGCGGCTTTTCGAGCGCCGCTACCGGGCCCGCACCTTCCAGGCCCTGACGATCGGGCTGGCGCAGACCTTCGGCTACAACGCGGTCGCCTACGGGCTGCCGGTGATCATCGCGAGCATCCTGGCGCAGGGCGCGCTGAACACGATCAGCGCGTCGCTGGTGCTCAACCTGGTCTTCGCCGTCACCGGTGGTGTGCTGGGGATCCGGCTGGCCAACCGGGCCGGTGCGTGGCGGCTGACCTTCGTCGGCTTCGCCGTCCAGCTGGGCTCGCTGGTGGTGCTGGCGCTGATCGGCGAGCCCGACGGCACTGCCTACGTGCTGTTCGCGATCGCCGCGCTGGGCGCGTTCATGTTCGCCCAGGCCTCGGGTCCGGGCGCGCACTTCATGAGCTTCGCCTCGTTGAGCTACCCGACGTCGATGCGCGGCACCGGCCTAGGTTTCAACCAGGGCACGCTGCGGGTCGGCTCGACGCTGGCGCTGTTCTTCTTCCCGGTCCTGAGCACGGCCCTGGGCAGCGGCGTGTTCTGGGTGATCGCCCTCGCCCCGCTCATGGGCCTCATCGCCCTCCTCGCCAAGCGCTGGGAACCCGTCGGCTACGACGCCGACGCCCAGGAAGCGGAAGCGGTGGCGGTGCGCTGAGCTTCGTTATGTGACAGCAACGCTGTCACGTTGACGGGGGTCGGTGGGGCGGCACAGGATTGACGCACCACCGGTTCAACGGGAAGCGAGTGCTCATGTCGCGGCGCGGTCAGATCGCCATGTCCGAGGGCGAGATCGTCGAGTTCATCGGCGAGCGCAGGGTCGTGATCCTGGCCAGCGTGAAGTCCGACGGGCGTCCTCACCTGGTGCCGATGTGGTTCGTGCCGAACGGCACGACGATCGAGGTCTGGTCCTACGGCACCTCGCAGAAGACGGTGAACCTGCGCCGCGACCCGCGCGCCACCCTGCTGCTGGAGGCCGGCACGGACTACGGGGAGCTGCGCGGCGTTTCGCTGGAGTGCGACGTCGAGGTCCTCGAAGGACCGGACGAGATCGAACGCCTCGGCCTGGCCATCGCCGTCCGCTACGGCCAGCTCACCGAAGCCGAGGCTCAGGACGACGGGGTCCGCGAACTCATGCGAGGCCGGGCCGCCAAGCGAGTCGGCCTCCGCTTCACCCCCACCCGAACCATCACCTGGGATCACCGGAAGCTCGGCGGGACCTACTGACGTGCGCTCGGACCGCACGTGCCGCCGTGGCCCGGGAGCGGGACGGTTTTAGCCATGATCACCCATGATCAAAGTCCGAATTGTCCGGGTAATTATGGCTAAAACCGTCCCCGGCGACGAACGACCACCGGACTGCGCCGTCGTTGGGCGGATTGATCCCGTGATCGGGGACCCGAATGCGGGAGCAATCCGGTCGCTGAGAACGGGTGTGATCGGGTCATCCCGGGTGGCCGGCTTTGAGGGTTTCGTTGCAGGTCCGGCAGGTGGGGGCACAGATCCAGTCCATTTCGGACGGAGTTGCCAGGGCGAAGACCTCGCCGCAGTGCGCGGGTTCGGCGGAACCGGCGTCGGCTCTGCGTCCGGGGAACGCGTGGCGGGTCAGGCCGTAGCCGTGCGAGTCGTCCGCGACCGGGAGCCAGAAGTGGCGCGCGGCGGGGGTCATCCGTGCCTCCATCGCTGCTGATTACGTAACGTTGCACGAATGGCACTAGGAGTCACTTGCGGTCCTGAGGGACAACGCGGGGACAATGCTCGGGTGGAGAGCGCCGGGACTCGGATCGCCGTGCTGCGCAAGCTCGCCGGGTGGACGCAGCAGCAGTTGGCCGCGCGCACCTTCGTGTCCACGAGCCTGGTCAAGAAGGTCGAGCAGGGGCGGACACCACCGAGCCCCGCGTTCCTCTCGGCCTGCGCGAAGGCGTTCGGGGTTGATGCCCGGGAGCTGCACGGGGTTCGCATCGCCGACGTCGTCGCCGACTTCCACAGCGAGCAGGCCGACATCCCCGAACTCCGGGAAGCGCTGCACGCCTTCGACGATCCGCGGCCCAGCGGCCGCGAGCTGAGCACGCCTGAGCTGAGGGCGCTCCTCGACCGTGCCGAACGGCTCCGCGCCGCGCAGCGCTACGCCGACCTCGCGCGGCTCCTCCCGCAAGCCCTGCACCACCTCTTCGCGCTGGTCGGGGACACCTCGCCGGGCACCGACGACGGCGAGCGGGCACGGGCGGTGCTGCACGACACCTACCGGCTGAGCGCGTCCGTCGCGGGCAGGTTCGGGCATCCGGACCTCGCCGCGATCGCGACGGAACGGCACGTGGCGATCGCGCCGGACACCGCTGATCCGCTCCGCCGAGAGGTCTCGGCGTGGCACCGGTCGAGCCAGTTCCTGCAGGCCGGGCACCACGCCTCCGGTGCGCGGCTGCTCGCTCGCGCGCTGCACCGCGTCGCCGACCGGACGGACCCGCGAGCCCTCGGCGTCCGGGCGCAGCTGCACTTGCGGGCGGCGGTGCTCGCCGCGCGCGGCGGCGACGGCGACCGCGCCGACGAGCACGTCCGCTCGGCCCGGGAGCTGGTCCGGGCGGGAGCCGAGGCGGCGCCGTACTGCAACACCGATGCGAGCGAGCTGAACGTCGACGTGCACTGGTGCGCGGTCCCGGTCGAGCGCTACGACGCGACGGAGGCCGTCAGCCGGGGAGCCCGGGTGTCGATCGTCGACGCCGCGCGGCCGGAGCGCGTCGCGCGCCACCACATCGACCAGGCTCGGGCGTGGACGTTGCACGGGAACCGGGACCGGGCGCTGGACGAGCTCAACTCCGCTCGCCGGGTCTCCCCGCATCAGGTCAGGGCCCATCCGTCGGTGCGGGAGACGGTGCGGGCGCTGCTCGCCGGGGAGCGGGCGCCTTCCGGTGGGCTGACGGGTTTCGCGCGCTGGGCCGGGGTGAGCGGGCTCTGAACCGATGTCGGCCGTTCCCCGCCGGGTTTTCCGGTTTCGGGTCGGGGTGGTCGTTCGGTGGGGGACGTGTGATGAGCGGGGCTCGTGGTGGGGTGGGCGGATTCTGAATCGACGCCGACCGGTAGCGGACGTGGTGGGTCCGAGTGTGAGACTGCGCTCCCGGCGGAAAACCAGTGGCGCCGAGCGCCTATTCTTTACCGTGTGAACTGGACCGTCGACGTCCCCGTAGATGACCTGCCCGAGTTGCCTCCGCTGCCCTCGGAGATGCGCGCGCGTCTCGACGACGCCCTCGCTCGCCCGGCGGCCCAGCAGCCGACGTGGCCGGACCAAGAGGTCGGCAGCGTTCGCAAGGTGCTGGAGAGCGTTCCCCCGGTGACCGTGCCCACCGAGGTGGACCAGCTGCGCCGCCACCTCGCCGCCGTCGCGCGCGGCGAGGCCTTTCTGCTGCAGGGGGGTGACTGCGCGGAGACGTTCGCGGACAACACCGAGCCGCACATCCGCGGCAACATCCGGACCCTGCTGCAGATGGCCGTCGTCCTGACCTACGGCGCGAGCATGCCGGTGGTCAAGCTCGGACGCATCGCCGGTCAGTACGCCAAGCCGCGCTCCAGCGACACCGACGCCCTCGGCCTGCCGTCCTACCGGGGCGACATGGTCAACTCGCTGGTCGCCACCGAGGAGGCCCGGCGGCACGACCCGTCGCGGCTCATCCGCGCCTACGCCAACGCCAGCGCCGCGATGAACCTCTCCCGCGCGATGACCAGCGCCGGGATGGCCGCGCTGACCAAGGTGCACGACTGGAACAAGGACTTCGTGCTCAACTCGCCGGCGGGTGAGCGCTACGAGTCCGTCGCCGCCGAGATCGACCGCGGCCTGCGCTTCATGCACGCCTGCGGCGTCGACGACTCCAGCCTGCACTCGGTGGAGTTCTTCGCCAGCCACGAGGCGCTCGTGCTCGACTACGAGCGCGCGATGCTGCGCCTGGACACCAGCGGTGACCAGGCCAAGCTCTACGACCTGTCCGGTCACTTCCTGTGGATCGGCGACCGCACCCGCCAGCTCGACGGCGCGCACATCGCCTTCGCCGAGCTGATCTCCAACCCGATCGGTCTCAAGATCGGCCCGACGACCACGCCCGAGCAGGCCGTGGAGTACGTCGAGCGGCTCGACCCGAACAACGAGCCGGGTCGGCTCACGCTGATCAGCCGGATGGGCAACGGCAAGGTGCGCGACGTGCTGCCCGACATCGTCGAGAAGGTCACCGCCTCCGGGCACCAGGTGATCTGGCAGTGCGACCCCATGCACGGCAACACCCACGAGGCCAGCACCGGCTACAAGACCCGTCACTTCGACCGCGTCGTCGACGAGGTGCAGGGCTTCTTCGAGGTGCACAACCGGCTGGGCACCCACCCGGGCGGCATCCACATCGAGCTGACCGGCGAGGACGTCACCGAGTGCCTGGGCGGTGCCCAGGAGATCTCCGACTCCGACCTGGCCGGCCGCTACGAGACCGCCTGCGACCCGCGCCTGAACACCCAGCAGTCGCTGGAGCTCGCGTTCCTCGTCGCCGAGATGCTGCGCGGCTGAGTTGTGAACGGGGTTCCCGCTCCCGTTGCTTGGCGGTGCGGGTAGCGGAACCTCAGACGCCGTCTGGCTCCGGGATCCGCGACTGATGTATGTCCAATGCACGGCGCTGCGGCTGTCCTCACCAGACGACGTCTGAGAACCCGCGGTGGTGCGAGTTGCTCAGGTGGTGAAAGAGAAAGCGGCTTCGCCGCTTGCCTGACGAGAGAGCGGGGTCCGGATTCGTCCGGGCCCCGCTTCGTCGTTCCTAGCGGCGGAGCTGCGGGGAGCGGAGGTCCCGGGTGAAGTCGCGGATCGGGTCGCTGAGGCCGAGCGGGTCGAAGCGCACCAGGGAGATCCCGCCCAGCACGGCCGCACCGATGCCGACCGCGACGAACGGCCAGTTGTACATCGCCTGCTCGCCGTCGGGGTAGTAGGCCAGCACCAGCGCGATCGAGGCCCCCACCACGTAGGACAGGGCTCGGGGCGTCCACGCGAACGCCGAGCCCAGCGCCAGGCCCCAGGTCAGGTACCAGGGCAGCACGACGGGCGAGAGCAGCGCACCGCAGCACAGCACGATCGCCGCGCGCCGCACGGCCTCGGTGCCGCCGTCGCGGGCCTGCCACCAGTTCCAGGCCAGCAGCGCCAGCAGCAGCATCGAGCCGAGCGTGCGGGTGGTGCCCACGATCGGCCAGATGTTGAGCTCGCCGAACAGCGACAGCACCGTGTGCGCGGCCTGCCCGACGGCCGTCGGCGCCGACAGGTAGTTCACGATCATGCCCGGCGCCGACAGCGCCGACAGCCAGCCGAAACCGACCTTCGCCAGCGCCGTGCACGCGCCGAAGACCACCACGAACACGCCCAGCGCGGGCACCACGGCGTGCACGAAGCGGCGCAGCCTCGGGCCCTCCAGCCGCTCCGCCCACAGCCACACCAGGAACGGCAGCGCCAGACCCGCGGTCGCCTTGACGGCCATCGCCGCCGACACCAGCCCGATGCCGAGCACCTTGCGGCCCTTGAGCATCGCCAGCGTCCCGGTCGCGAGCAGGCCGATCATGAGCATGTCGTTGTGCGGGCCGCCGACCAGGTGCACCACGGTCATCGGGCTCGCCGCCACCAGCCACAGCGCGACCGGGAGCCGCCCGCCCAGCCGCTCGACCAGGCCGGGCAGCGCGCAGATCAGCAGCACCAGGCCGCCGAGCAGCACCAGGCGCATCACGATGACGCTGGCGATCACGTCGTGCCCGGCCAGCAGGATCACGCCCTTGGCCACGCCGATGAACAGCGGCCCGTAGGGCGCGGGCGTGGTCTGCCAAGTGGGGTGGACGTTCTCCGGGATCGGCCCGGTCAGCATCGCCGGGCCCACGCCGTAGGGGTCCATGCCGTGCAGCGCCAGCAGGCCCTGGCCGAGGTAGCTGTAGACGTCGCGGGTGAACAGCGGTGGGGCGACCATGATCGGCGCCAGCCACGCGGCCGTCGCCCACAGCACTCCGCGCGCGGTGACCAGCTCGGCGAGCACGCCGCGCCCGAGCCGCACCCACGCCCACACGAGCAGGGCGAAGCCGAGGTAGACGGAGGTGATGGCGACGTCGCGGCCGTGCCCGTAGCGCAGCACCGACAGCGGGCCGTCGCCCAGGACCGGGTCGTGGATCAGGGTTCCGGCGGCGCCGATCGAGCCGGCCAGCAGCAGCGCGGAACCGATCGCGCCCAGCGCGATGGTGCGCCAGGGCAGCGGACGTCCGGGGAGACGCCCGCCGGGGCTGAACGGGTCGGCTGTCGTGTTGGTGGTCCGCTCGGACCGGTCGGGGGCCGACTCCACTGAGACACTCGGGGCCATTGTGCGTTCAATAGTTCCACAAGCGCCTGCTCATCCGGCTCTGACCAGGCCAGATCGCGTCGGGGATGGCGGCCGGAGCTGATCTTCGAAACCCGGGTCGCCCCAGGTAGATCCACACGTCGGAGAAACGTTACAAGTCGGACACGAGATCAGGATCACACTGCCGGGTGGAGATCTCCCACCGAAGAGGCGACCCCGGGGCCTGTGATCAGAACGCCGTGACGTGGATGGCCGAGCCCGGCTGCACGCGACTGCCCGGCAGCGGGTACTGACCCAGGATGACCATGTCCTGCCGCTGGAACAGCGCCTGCACGCTCAGCTGCAGCCCGAGCTGGGCGACCTGGGCCTGCGCCTCGGTGACCTTCATGCCGT
Organism: Saccharopolyspora ipomoeae; assembly: GCF_029952525.1. Lineage (GTDB taxonomy): Bacteria > Actinomycetota > Actinomycetes > Mycobacteriales > Pseudonocardiaceae > Saccharopolyspora > Saccharopolyspora ipomoeae. The sequence continues at coordinate 81,678 of NZ_JASAOF010000014.1, read as the reverse complement.
TGAGGCTGGGGACCGGGACCGCGTTGGACACGACCACGCCGATCCGCGGCTGGCCGACCAGCTTCACCTCGGTGCCGATCGCCGGGTTGGTGCTGATCACCTTCCCGGCGTCGATGTCGCCGTCGAACTGCTGGCCCGCGTCGTAGGGCTCGAAACCGGCGTTGCTCAGCGTGGTGAACGCGTCCTCGCGGCTCATCCCGCGCACGTCCGGGACCTGCACCGGCGGCGGGCCCTTGCTGACGATCAGCGACACCTCGGAGTTGAGGTTCACCCGCGTGCCCGGACCCGGGTCGACGCCGATCACGCGGCCCTCGGGGACGTTGCGGTCGTACCGGGAACCGGAGGAGTCCTGCTTGGGCTGCAGCTTGGCGTTGCGGATCAGGTTCTCGGCCTCGGCGACCGTGACGCCCGCCGCGATCTGCGGGACCGCGGGCTTGCCGAGCGAGACCACGACGTCGACGGAACCACCGCTGCGCACCTTGGAGCCCTCGGCGGGGCTGGAGCTGAGCACGATGCCTTCCGGCACGTCGTTGTCGTTCTCCTTGCTCACGTTCGCGCTCAGGCCCGCGCTCTCCAGCGACTGGACGGCCTGCTGCTCGGAGACCCCGACCAGCTTGGGCACCGCGACGGAGCTGCCGAAGCCGAGCCAGAACGCGGCCCCGCCCACCAGCGCGGCCACCACCAGCACGACCAGCGCCCACATGGCCCCGTTGCGGCGGCCCCGGCGGCGTTCCGGTGCCATGCCGGAACCCGGCGGTGGGGCGTGGTACTCGTCGGTGGCCGGGCGGGCGAGCGCGCGGGTGTGCTGGCGCGGCGGCTGGGCCGCGGGCAGCGGTTCGACCCGCGTCGGCTGGGCGCGCACGGTCGGGAACTGCTCGGTCGGCGGGTCGGCGACCGGCGGCATCAGCGCGGTCCGCGCCTCGGAGGCGGGCACCGGCACGGCCACCGGTTCGATGCCCAGGTCGGTCCGCGCCTGGTCCAGCTCGGCCAGGAACGCCTCGGCGTCGGCGGGCCGCTGCGCCGGGTCGCGCCGGGTGGCGCGCAGCACCAGGGCGTCGATCGCGGGCGGCACCTCCGGCGAGGTCTGCGCGGGAGGCGGGACGTCGTCGTTGACGTGCTGGTAGGCCACCGACATCGCGGTGTCGCCGACGTAGGGCGGGCGACCGGTCAGCAGCTCGTAGAGCACGATCCCTGCGGCGTAGACGTCGGTGCGCGCGTCGGCGGCACCCGTCGTGACCTGCTCGGGGGAGAGGTAGGCGACGGTTCCCAGGATGATGCTGCCGCTGGTGGTGCCCGCCTCGGCGGCGGCGCGGACCAGCCCGAAGTCGGCGACCTTGACCGAACCGTCGTTGCCGATGAGCACGTTCTCCGGCTTGACGTCGCGGTGCACCATGCCCGCCCGGTGCGCGGCGGCCAGCGCCGAGAGGACCGGCTGCATGACGCTGAGCGCCATCGCCGGCGGCAGCTTGCCGCCCCGGTCCATGATCAGATCGCGCAGCGTGCAGCCCTCGACGAGCTCCATCACCAGGAACACGTGGTCGCCGTCGGGGCCGTGGTCAACGCCCTGGTCGTAGACGGCGACGACGTCGTTGTGGTGCAGCTTCGCGGCGGAACGGGCCTCGCGCTCGAAGCGGTCGACGAACGAGCGGTCACCGGAGTAGCGGCCGTCCATCACCTTCAGCGCGACCGGACGCTCCAGCCTGGTGTCCAGGCCCCGGTAGACGGTCGACATGCCGCCGCGAGCGATGACCGAGTCCACCCGGTAGCGACGCTCGAGGAAGGCTCCGACGAGGCCGTTGCCCTGCCCTTGCCGCGTCTCAGATGTCATCGCTCGCCATTCCCCGGGTTCCTTGCCACCCCCGATTGTGGCAGGTACGCGCACGATACCGGTGGTCGGTCGGGCGAGGGTGTTGATCAACGAGATTACGCGAGCGGTGCTCGGCACACCGGGCTGCGATGTGGCAAGGTGTTCGACGTGGTTGCAATCCCTGCTGCCCCGGACGTGCTGGCCCCCGACGTGGAGGTTGTGCCGCTGACCGCCGTGGCTGAGAAGCTCGGCCGGTCCGTCACCCGGGTGCATCAACTCATTCGTGATGGTCATCTGCTCGCCCTGCGCCGGAACAAGGAGCTGGGCGTTCCCAGCGCCTTCTTCCTCGACGACGAGATCGTGAAGGGCCTGCCCGGCACGATCACCCTGCTCCGGGACGCCGGTTACCACGAGGACGAGATCCTGCGCTGGTTGTTCACCGCCGACGACACGCTCCCGGGCACTCCGATCGACGCCCTGCGCGGCGACCGGGGCCGCGAGGTCAAGCGGCGCGCTCAAGCGATGGGCTTCTGAGGCCGGCGCGGGTGGCGACCGGTGCGCCACCCGCGGCCGGTGCGGCTCAGCCGGGCTGGTTGTTGTCCTTCATGGCGCCCCAGCCGTGCCACCTGTCGACCTCGATCCACGCGGTGACCCGCGGGTTCTCCCGGTTCGGGTACTTGTCTCCGAGGTAGTGCTGCGCGAGCCGGTCGATGTGGACCAGGCCCTCGTCGTCGGCGAACTCGGTCACCCGGCCGACGATGGTGACGTGGGTGTACCAGTCGCCGGAGTCGAGGACGCTCAGCGTCACGCGCGGGTCGCGCCGGATGTGCTTGAGGCGAACCCGACCGGCGTCCATGTTGATCATGACTCGGCCGTCGTCCTCCCACAGGTACCAGGTGGGGGTCGAGACCGGCGTGCCGTCGGAGCGCAGCGTCGTGATCACGGACGGGTTGGCGCGGCGCAGCAGCTCGACGGCGTCGGGCGGCAGCGGCGGCTTGGACATGCGAACTCCTAGCTCACTGGGTGTCGTTGCGGGACCGCGATGATCAGCCCCCCAGCATCATCGTCAGAGTGCCCGCGTGGCGCCATCCGGGACGGTTTTAGCCATGATCACCCATGATCAATGTCCGTTTTGCCCGGTCAATTATGGCTAAAACCGCCCACCACGCGCTGCGCGGCGAGCTTGCCCGAGATCAGCACCGGCGGGACGCCGACGCCCGGCGTCGTCCCCGACCCGGCGAGGACGACGTTGCCCAGCCCCCGGACCAGGTTCCTCGGCCGGAACGGCCCGGTCTGGGAGAAGGTGTGCGCCGCCGAGAACGGCGTCCCGGCGGCGTGCCCCTCCGCCGCCCACTCCAGCGGCGTCACCAGCTCCGACGTCTCGATCGCGGCGTCGAAGCCCGCGAAGCCCCGGCGTTCGAGGACGCCCACCAGCTCGTCCCGGTAGCGAGGCCCCACGCGCCGCCAGTCGATCGGCCCGGTCCGCAGGTTCGGGCACGGCGCGAGCACGTAGTGCAGCTCGCGGCCCTCCGGCGCCAGCGACGGATCGCTCGCGGTCGGCCTGGTGATCAGCAGCGACGGATCGCTCATCGGACGGCCGTCGCGGATGATCTCGGTGAAGGTGTCCTGCCAGGCCTCGCCGAACGAGATCGTGTGGTGCGCCGAACCCCAGTCGCGCGTGGTGCCCGCGTGCAGCACCACCGCCGACGGCGACCAGCGCAACCGGCGCTTCGGGCTCCGGCCCAGCAACCGGTGCACCACCGGCAGGTCCGGGGTGAGCACCACGGCGTCGGCCGGGACCCGCTCGTCGGCGGTGCGGACCGCGGTGATCCGATCACCGCTGCGCTCCAGCCCGGTGACCTCGGCGCCGTAGCGGAACTCCACCCCGGCGCTCGCCGCCGCTTCGGCCATCGCCGTGGGCACCGCGTGCATGCCGCCGCGCGGGAACCACACGCCGTTGACCGTGTCCATGTAGGAGATCACCGCGTACAGCGCCAGCGCGCGGCGCGGGTCCAGCCCGGCGTAGAGCGCCTGGAAGGAGAACACCCGTCGCACCCGCTCGTCGCGCAGGAACCGCCCGATCGCCGGGCCGAACCTGCCGAACCCGCCGAGCGCGACCAGTCGCGCCAGCTCCGGCGAGACCAGGTCCAGCGGCGAGTCGAAGTTGGCGTCGATGAACCGGTGCATCTCCGCCCGGTGCACCTCGGTCAGCCAGCGCCGCAGCCGCCGGTACCCGTCGGCCTCGCGCGGCCCGGCCAGCCGCCGGACCTCCTGCTCCATCGCCTCGGCGTCGGTGTGCACCGCCAGCTCCGAGCCGTCGGCGAAACGCGCCTGGTAGGCGGGGTGCAGCGGGATCAGGTCGAGGCGTTCGCGCACCGACGAGCCGACCGCGTGCAGCGCCTCGTCGAGCAGCTCGGGCATGGTCAGCACCGTCGGCCCGGTGTCGATCCGGTACCCGTCGAGCACGTGCAGCCCGGCGCGCCCGCCGGGCACGTCGGCGCGTTCCAGCACCGTCACGCGACGTCCGGTACCGGCCAGGTGCAGCGCGGCCGACAGGCCCGCCAGACCTGCGCCGACGATCACCACGTGGTCGGTGCGACCGGCGACCGCGCGCATCGGATCAGTGGCTGCGGTCGGTGACCGCGATGGCCAGCTCGGCCAGCCGCGACGCCGCCGGCTCGTCGAGCCCGGCGGTGTGCAGGGCGAGCATCGCCGACCCGGTCAGCTCGGTGATCCGCTTCTCCACGGCGGTGACCGCACCCAGCTCGGTGAGCACCTCGCGGGCGGCTTCCACCCGCTCCTCGGTGAGCAGCGGGTCGCCCAGCACCTCGTGCAGCAGGTCCAGCTTCTCCTGGTCCCCGCGCTCGCGGGCCTCGGCCACGGCCTCGGCGATGAGCACCGTGCGCTTGCCCTCGCGGAGGTCGTCCCCGGCGGGCTTGCCGGTCACCACCGGGTCGCCGAACACGCCGAGCAGGTCGTCGCGCAGCTGGAAGGCCACGCCGATGTCGGAACCGAAGCGGCGCAGCGCCGCCAGCTCCTCGGGGCCCGCCCCGGCGATCTCGGCGCCGATCTCCAGCGGCCGCTGGACGGTGTAGGAAGCGGCCTTGAGCTGGCAGATCTTCAGCGCGGCCTCGGGCGACTCGTCGACGTTCACCTGGCCCAGCACGTCCAGGTACTGGCCGGAGAGGACCTCGGTGCGCATCGCGCGCCACGGCCGCAGCGCTCGCTGCATCGCCTCGGCCGGGATGCCGGCGGAGTGCAGCATGTCGTCGGCCCAGGCCAGCGCCAGGTCGCCGAGCAGCACGGCGGCGGCCATGCCGAACTGGGTGTCGTCACCGGTGTAGTCGGAGTCGCGGTGCTGCTGCTGGAAGCGCCGGTGAACGGTCGGCTTGCCGCGCCGCGTGTCGGACTCGTCGATGAGGTCGTCGTGCACCAGCGCGCAGGTCTGGATCAGCTCCAGCGCGCTCGCCGCCTGCAGCATCGCCGCGGCCTCCGGCCCGTCGGCCGCGCCGCCGCAAGCCCGCCAGCCCCACCAGGCGAAGGTCGGGCGGATGCGCTTGCCGCCGCCGAGCACGAAGTCGTTGAGCTCGGCCACAGCGGCCCCGACGGCGGGATCGAGGTCGGCCGCCTCGTCGCGCCGCGCTTGCAAGTAGGCCGTCAGCGTCCGCTGGACGTGACCGGGCAGATCAGCTTCGAAATCGGCGTTGCCGCCGGGGGCCCGCATGGTGGCCGAATACATGGGAGGCACACCTCCATCCTGCGCGATGCGTTCGCGCGGCTTCCTGCGGGGCCACTGCGTCGCTCCCCGTAGCTGGGAAAACTCCGGAGCGTGACGGCGCTGGGTTCCGCCGTCCGCACCGCCGAGCGGAGCGATCCCCAGCACGTCTCAGAGTCGAGCACCGGGTCTGGTGCGCAGGTGGTTGCGCAGTGCGAGCGCGCCGACCAGCGCCGCCGAGACGATCGCCACGCCGCAGACCAGCAGCGCCCAGCCGATCCAGTCCAGGCCGGAGCCGGTGGAGAACTGGAAGGTCGCCTGCGGTTGGGTGATCTCGCCCGGCTGCAGCAGCCAGGTGACGGTGCCGGCGCTCTCCTCGCCGTTGGTGGTGGTGATCTCGCCCGGCGCGCTGATCTTCAGCTCGATCCCGGAATCGGTGTCGGCGAGCGGCGTGAGATCCGCCGATCCCTCGAAGACCACGAGCGAGCCGGTGCGGTACATCTTCAGCGAGAAGCGCGAGTCCGCCGGGCTCATCGCGGCCGCCAGCTGCTCGATCTCCTGGTAGGAGAGGTCGTTGAACGACAGGTTCGCGCCGACCCGGGTGCCCTCCTTGTAGGGGCGCACGTGCACGCGGTCGGCGAGATCGGGAGGTGGTCGCAGCTCGAACGGCACCTTGCCGTCCGGGGTTTCGGTGGCCACCAGCACCTCGCCGGAGACCTTGTCCTCGCCGGAGATCGTCATGGCGGCTCTGACGTGCAGGCAGCCGCTGAGCAGCGTGCACAGCACGACGACCAGCAGCAGCTTCAGCGCGCGACGCGGTGTGTTCCCCTCCACGCGAGGGATGCTGCCACCGAAGCGGGACCTTCGCCGTTCGTGTGATCGACTCACGCGTGTCCGCTTTTCGTCGTATCGCGTCGGTTCTTTCGGCGCGCGCTAGCGTGGCGGCATGGGAGTTGACCACAACGGCGTACACGCGATCAGCGACCGGTTCGTCGACGAGCTGGCGGCGCTGGATCCGATCGCGAGCACCTACCTGGGCGTGCCCGGTGGGGAAGAGGAACTGACCGACTACTCGCCCGACGGTCACCGGGCCCGCGCGGAGCTCGCGGCTCGGAGCCTCGCCGCGGTGCGCGAGGCGACTCCGGCCGACGACTCCGAGCGGATCGCGCAGGCCGTGTTCACCGAGCGCATCGGTCTCGACGTCGAACTGCACGAGATCGGCGCGGACATGTCCTCGCTGAACGTCATCGCCAGCCCCGCCCAGGAGCTGCGCCAGGTCTTCGACCTCATGCCCGGCGACACCGCCGCCGACTGGCGGACGATCGGCCGCCGCCTGGCGGCGATGCCGCGCGCGGTGCTGGGGCTGCGCGCCGGGCTCGCCGAGGCCGCCGCCTCCGGAAACGTCGCGGCCGCGCGGCAGGTCCGCAAGGTCGCCGAGCAGTGCGACACCTGGTCCGGGCGCACCGGCGGTGAGTCGTTCTTCGCCGCGATGGTCGGCCGCGCCCAGGGCGTCGAGGACTCGCTGCGCCGGGAGCTGGAGACCGCCGCCGAGTCGGCCGCCGAGGCCTACGCGGGCCTGGCCGACTTCCTGCGCGGCGACCTGCTGCCCCAGGCCCCGGAGAAGGACGCGGTCGGCGAGGAGCGCTACCGGCTGTGGTCCCGCTACTTCACCGGCGCGAAGCTGGACCTGCGCGAGGCCTACGAGTGGGGCTGGCAGGAGTTCTCCGGCATCGAGGCCGAGATGAAGCAGGTCGCCGACCGGATCAAGCCGGGCGCCTCGCTGGCCGAGGCCGCCGCCGCGCTCGACGCCGACGAGCGCTACCGGGTGCGCGGGCAGCGCGAGTTCGAGCGGTGGATGCAGCGGCTCTCCGACCAGGCCCTGGCGGACCTGCGCGGGACGCACTTCGAGATCCCGGACGCGCTGATGCGGCTGGAGTGCAAGATCGCCCCGCCCGGGGGCGGCGTCGGCGCCTACTACACCGGTCCCACCGACGACTTCTCCCGCCCGGGCCGGATGTGGTGGTCGGTGCCCGCCGACCGGGAGGACTTCCCGACCTGGCGCGAAGTGTCCACTGTGTACCACGAGGGCGTGCCGGGGCATCACCTGCAGGTGGCGACCTCGGTGCACGAGGCGGAGCGGCTCAACAAGTTCCAGCGGCTGGCCTGCTTCGTCTCCGGGCACGGCGAGGGCTGGGCGCTGTACGCGGAGCGGCTGATGCGCGAGCTCGGCTACCTCTCCGACGACGGCGACCTGCTGGGCATGCTCAACGACCAGCTGTTCCGCGCCGCGCGCGTGGTCGTCGACATCGGCATGCACCTGGAGCTGGAGATCCCGGCCGGGACCGGGTTCCACGAGGGCGAGCGGTGGACGCCGGAGCTCGGGCTGGAGTTCATGCTCTCGCGCACCATCACCGACCCGGCGCAGGTCCGCGACGAGATCGACCGCTACCTGGGCTGGCCGGGCCAGGCCCCGTCGTACAAGCTCGGCGAACGCCTCTGGCGCGCCGCCCGCGACGAGGCCCGCCGGCGGCACGGCTCGGCCTTCGACGTCAAGGCGTTCCACACCGAAGCCCTGAAGATGGGCTCGATGGGCCTCGACACCCTCCGAGACCAGCTCACCCGGCTCTGACGCGGCGTCGCCGTCGAAAGCCCCGGTTCTCACCGCGCGAAAACCGGGGTTTTCAACGTCGAGGGCAAGGAGCTGCTATGCGGCGGAGCCGCATTCTCTTTCACCACCTAAGGCACTGGCACCGCCGCAGGTTCTGATCGGCTTCGTGGCGAGTACGCCGGGACGCCGTGTATTGGCATACTCAAGGAGCGGCGCACGGAGTCCACGGAGCCGATCAGGTTCTGCTACCCGCACCGCCAAGCAAGGCGACTCCTCACAGCGGCAGGGGGCGGCCGAGGACGGCGAAGGGCCTGGGGTCGCCGGTGAAGCTGTAGTTGCGCAGGACGTCCTGGAAACCGACGCGCTGGTAGAGCTTCCAGGCGCGGGTCGGCCCCTCCGGGGTCGACAGCAGGACCTTGCTGCCCGGCGCGCCGTCGAGCAGCCTGCGCAGGATCTCCTCGCCGAGCCCAGCGCCCTGGGCGCTGGGGTGCACGTGCAGCTCGGTGAGCTCGAAGTAGTCCTCGAGCCAGGTGCCCGGGTCGCCTCCGGTGTCCTCCAGGCCGCGGCGGACCTGCTCGTGCCACCACTGGCCGGGGGCTCCGAGGTAGCCGTAGCCGATGCCGGTGAGCTCGTCGTCGTCGTTGAACGCGCCGATGCAGCGCCAGCCGGCGCGCAGCATGTGAGCCGACCACATCGGTGCGCGCTGCTGAGCGGTCACGGGCGGGTAGCCCATCGCGGTCACGTAGATCCGGAGGGCCTCGGGGAGTCTCGCTCGCAACTGATCGGTGGTCAGTTCGACAACCCGGTCGCAGCTGGGGGAGGGCGCAGCGGTCACGGCCGAACACTAACTCCTCCCGCACTCGCGGTCCTTCTCGCTCCCGGACAACGCGATTCCATGATCACCTCCGCAGGTTCGTGACTCGAACAGGTGAGCTACAGCGCATCGCTTGAGTCGATCTCCGGCTGGCGCTAATCTGGCCATGTTCGAACGACAGTTCGACGAACTCTCGTTCGAACACCGGTCCGGCGACGGGGTGGGGGAAGCGCCCCGCCGCCGGACCCCACAGCCGAAGGGAGAGAGCCGATGTCTTATCCCACCGACCTGTCGATCCCGTCGCCGCGCCACTCCGCCGAGAACCGCGGGCCCACGCCGGAGGCGGACACGCCGGCCGGCGCGCTCTCGCTGCTGCTGCACGCGCGAACCTGCCTGCACGAGGCCGAGATCGCCCAACGCCCAGGCGAGCGGTTCGTGGCCGCGCACCTGGCGGCGCTGCGGGCGGCCACAGCGGTGGTCGTGGCGCGCGCGATGCGCCGCCAGGACAAGCGACCGGCGAGCGTCTGGCAGCTGCTGACCGCGGCTGCTCCCGAACTGCGCGAGTGGGCGGCCTACTTCGCCGCGCACACCAACCGGCGCGCCGCCGCCGAGGCCGGAATCCCGACCACGACCGACGCGCACGCCGACGAACTGCTGGACAACAGCCGGGAATTCCTCGGCATCGTGGGACGAAGCCTGCTGGGGGCGACGCGTGAACGGTACTGATGTGGCACTCGAACACGAACGCATGCTCGACCAACTGGGGATCGAGGCGCAGCTGCTGACCGCGGCGACGCACGACGTGCACGTCGACGCACCGGTGTTCAGCGCGTCCGGCCGGACCGTCGGCCAGACGGTCCGGCACCTCGGCGACCTGTGCGAGGACGTGCTGTCCTGGCTCGGATCGCCGGAGGCGCACCGGCGCTGGGAACTCCCCGGCACGCCGGATCTGCGGGAGCTGACCAACCGGTTCGCCGTGCGGATGGCCGACCTGCTCGCCGAGTTCGTCTCCCGACCACCGCACGACCCGTGCCCGACCTGGTGGCCCGAGCAGCACACCGCGGCCTTCTGGGTGCGCCGGATGCTGCACGCCACCACCGTGCACCGCGCCGACGTCCAGACGGCCGCCGGGATCGAGCACACGCCGATCGATCCGGAGGTCGCCACCGACGGCGTCGACGAGGTGCTGCGGGTCTTCTTCGGCTACCGGCTGCACTCGCTGCAGATCACCGCCACGCGGCCGTGCTCGGTGGGCGTGCACGTGCCCGGCTGCAACTGGCTGATCACCGCCGACCCGAGCGGCGCCGCGGTCACCAGCTCGCAGGACGTGGCCACCACGACACCGGATGCGGTGGTCGGCGGCGATCCCAGCGCCGTCTACCTGTGGATGTGGGGCAGGCTGCCCAACCGCGCCGTCGAGACCAGCGGGGACCCCGACGCCATCGCTCAGCTCTGGGGGCTGCTCCAGCTGGCCACCCGGTGACGGGCGGGCGCCGCGAAATTCGGTTGCCCGGAACGAGGAGGGAGCACATCGTGGGCGGATGCTGATCCGCCGCGAGAACGCCGCCGACATCACCGGGATTCGCCGCGTGCACGCCGAAGCGTTCGCCGACACCGAGAACCCGCAGGCCCTCCCCGCCGAGGTGGGTCTGGTCGACGCCCTGCGCGCGAGCGCGGCGTGGTTGCCGGAGCTCTCGCTGGTCGCCGAACGCGACGGCGAGATCACCGGGCACGTGGTGTGCAGCCGTGCGCACATCGGCGACGCACCGGCGCTCGGGCTCGGCCCGCTCGGCGTGCACCCGGCCGCCCAGAGCACGGGCGTCGGATCGGCGCTGATGCACGCCGTGCTCGGTGCCGCCGACGCCCTCGGCGAACCGCTCGTCGTCCTGCTCGGGCACGCCGACTACTACCCGAGGTTCGGCTTCGAACCCGCCGCGCAGCTCGGCATCACGCCACCGGTTCCCGAGTGGGCCCCGCACTTCCAGGCCCGACCGCTGACGACCCACGACCCGTCCGCGCGCGGCGAATTCGCCTACGCCGCACCGTTCCTGGAGCTGTAGTGCTCACGCCCGCAGGCGCAGGCCCTTCGGGGTGGCCCGGAACCCGGCCTCGGTGAGGACCTCGGCCAGCTTCGAACCCCAGGCGCCCTCGCCGTCGGCGCGCTCCACCGAGAGCTGGTCGAGCCAGCCCTCCCGGACCACGCGGGCCAGCCCGGCCGCAGCCGCCCGGAGCGCGGACTCGTCCTCGGTGAACGACAGCAGCGACTTGCCCCCGCGTTCGACGTAGAACACGGCCTCGCCGCCGACCAGCACCACCAGCGCGCCCGCCTTGCGGCCGGGCCGGTGCCGGGTCTCCCCCATCGCGGCCGGCCAGTCGAGCGCACCGCCGTAGGGCTGCGCCGGGTCGGCGGCGGCCAGCACGACCGCCTCACCGCCGGTCTCGTCGTCACCGGCGAGCGCCCGCAACCGGTCGATGGCGCCCGGGACCGCGAACTGCGCGGCACCCAAGCCCTCGATCACGTACCCGCGACGGCAGCGCCCGGACTCCTCCATCGCCCGAAGAACCTTGTACACGGCGGAGAAACCCCCGGTCACCCGCTCGACGTCCAGAGCGCCCCTGGTCAGCACCCCGTGCCGCTCCAGGAACGCCTCGGCGCGCGCGTGCGCGCGACGCGTCGGTTCGGCGGCCGGTCGCGGAGCCAGCGACCAGCGCCCGGACACCGTCGGCGGCCCGCCGCGCGGCGGCATCGACGGGCGCCCCGCCCGCAGCCGCGCGTACCGGCCGCGCGGGGCGCTGCGACGCGGCTTGTGCGCGGCACCCCGGCCGGAGACCAGCGAGCGCAACGGCGCCAGCGTGTCGTTGGTGACCGTCCCCGCCCACACCAGGTCCCACAGCGCGGCCGTGACCGCGTCGTCGGCGGGCGCCGCCTCATCCTGCTCCAGCAGCAGCGCCCCCGCGCGGTCGGCGAGCTGCCGGAAGAACAGCGCGCCGCCCTCCAACGACGACACCACGGCGCGGTGCAGCGGCGAATCCGGCGGCTCCTCGGGAAGGTCCGGCAGCAGCAGATCGGCGACGTCGGTGGGCGCCAGCGCGATCCACCCGTCGCCCCCGGCCAGCGAGCCCGAGCCGACCCAGCTCACCTCGCCGGTCGCGGTCAGCTCGTCCAGCAGGGCGGGGGAGTAGCCGGGCAGCCGCGCGGGCAGCACCAGCGACTCCAGCGCGCTCGCCGGAACCGGCGCCCCGGCCAGCTGCTCGACCACCGCGTACACGTCGTCCACGGTCGGCGCCGTGCGCAACCGGGCCCCGATGCCGTGCCACACCGGCAGGAACCGGCCCAGCGCAGCGGGTTCCACCGGTTCGACCTCGGCGCGCAGCCGGGCCAGCGACGCCCGCCGCAACCGGCGCAGCACCTCCGCGTCGCAGTACTCCAGCGCGCCCCCGCCACCGGACTCCAGCGGGCGCAGCTCGCCGCGCACCAACCGCCCGGAACCGGTGAGCCGGTCCAGCACGCCGTGCACCACCGCCACGCCCAGCCCGAACCGCTGCGCGGCGGTCTCGGCGGTGAACGGGCCGCGGCAGCGCGCGTAGCGGATCAGCAGGTCCCCGAGCGGATCGGCGACCGGTTCGGTGAACGCCTCGGGCACGCCCACCGGCAGCGCGACGCCGAGCGCGTCGCGGACCTTGCCGGCGTCCTCGATCGGGATCCAGCGCTGCTCCCCGGCCATCCGGACCTGCAGGACGCGGCGCTGCTCGGCCAGCTCCTCCAGCCATTCCGGCCGCACACCGCGCTTCTCGGCCTCCGACGTGGACAGATCGCCGAGGAAGTGCAGCAGGTCGGCCGCGCCTTCGGCGTCGCGCGGCCGGCGATCGGGGTCGAGGCGCTGCAGCTGCTGCTCGATCTCGTCCAGCGACTCCGGATCCAGCAGCTCGCGCAGGGCCTCCGAGCCGAGCAGCTCGGCGAGCAGCGTCGAGTCCAGGCTCAGCGCGGCCGACCGGCGCTCGGCCAGCGGAGCGTCGGTCTCGTAGAGGAACATGCCGATGTAGCCGAACAGGAGGCTGCGCGCGAACGGCGACGGCGTCGGCGTCTCCACCTCCACCACGCGCACCTTGCGGGCCGCGACCTGCTGCATCAGCTCGGTCAGCCCCGGCACGTCGTAGACGTCCTGGAGGCACTCCCGCATCGCCTCCAGCACGATCGGGAACTGCTCGTACTGCGACGCCACGGCCAGCAGCTGCGCCGACCGCTGCCGCTGCTGCCACAGCGGGGTGCGGCGGCGCGGATCGCGGCGCGGCAGCAGCAGCGCGCGAGCCGCGCACTCCCGGAACCGCGCGGCGAACAGCGCTGAGCCGCCGACCTCGTCGGTGACCAGCTGCTGCGCCTCCTCGGGCGGCAGCAGGACGTCGTCGGCGGTGGGCAGCACCTCGGCCCCGGACTCGTCCAGCGCGTCGGCCAGCCGGATCACGATGCCGTCGTCGGAGGAGGCGATCTGCGGTTCGATGCCGCGGCGCTCCCGGATCCGCGCGCCGACGGCCAGCGCCCACGGGCCGTTGACCTGGGCGCCGAAGGGGGAGTGCACCACCATCCGCCAGTCGCCGAGCTCGTCGCGGAACCGCTCGACGACGATCGTCCGGTCGTCGGGCACGTGCCGCGTGGCCCGCCGCTGCTCGTCCAAGTAGGACAGCAGGTTGTCGCACGCCCACTCGTCCAGTCCCGCGGCGGTGATGCGCTCCCGGGCCGCTTGCGCGTCGGCACCGGTCAGCTCGCGGACGAAGGCCCCCAGCGCTCGGCCGAGCTCCAGCGGACGGCCCGGTTGGTCGCCGCGCCAGAACGGCATCCGCCCCGGCTGGCCCGGCGCGGGCGTGACGACGACCCGGTCGTGGGTGATGTCCTCGACCCGCCACGCGCTGGTGCCCAGCAGGAACGTGTCGCCGACGCGGGATTCGTAGACCATCTCCTCGTCGAGCTCGCCGACCCGCACGCCGCCCCGCCCGGCCTCCTCGTCGCCGGGCGTGGTCACGGTGAACAGACCCCGGTCGGGGATGGTGCCGCCGGAGGTCACCGCGAGCCGCTGCGCTCCCGGCCGGGCGCGCAGCTCGTCGTTGACCCGGTCCCACACGATCCGCGCCCGCAGCTCGCCGAACTCCTCGCTGGGATAGCGCCCGGCGAGCATGTCCAGCACCGCGTGCAGCGCCGAGTCGGGCAGGCCCGCGTAGGGCGCCGACCGGCGGACCAGCGCGGCGAGCTCGGTCACCGGCCAGTCGTCCATCGCCGTCATCGACACGATCTGCTGGGCCAGCACGTCCAGCGGGTTGCGCGGGTAGGTGAGCGACTCGATGAGCCCGTCGGCCATCCGCTCCGACACCACCGCGCAGCCGACCAGATCACCCCGGAACTTCGGGAAGACCACCCCGCGCGACACCGCGCCGACCTGGTGGCCACCGCGGCCGATGCGCTGCAGACCGGACGCCACCGTCGGCGGCGTCTCGACCTGGATCACCAGGTCCACCGCGCCCATGTCGATGCCCAGCTCCAGCGAGGACGTGGCCACGACGCACGGCAGGGTCCCGGACTTGAGCTCCTCCTCGACGACGGCGCGCTGCTCCTTCGACATCGACCCGTGGTGCGCCTTGGCCACCACCGGCGGAGCTCCCGCGCCGACCCCGGAACCGCCGACCGCCTCGGCGGGGAAGCGGGACATCGGCTCCGGCTGCTCGACGGCGAGCTCGTTGATGCCCGCCGTGAGCCGTTCGGCGAGCCGCCGGGAGTTGCTGAACACGATGGTCGACCGGTGCTGCCGGATCAGTTCCAGGATGCGTTCCTGCACCGATGGCCAGATGGAGGTGTGCTGGTCAGGGGCCTGGTCGCCGTCGTCGCCGGAGGACGCGCCGAGCTCGGCCATGTCCGGCACCGGCACCTCGACCCGGACCTCGACCTCCTTGGGGTGCGCGGGCTGCACGGTGCGCACCGGCCGGCCACCGGCGAGGTAGGTGCTCACCTCCTCGACCGGGCGCACGGTCGCCGACAGCCCGACGCGCTGCGCGGGACGGTCCAGCAGCGCGTCGAGCCGTTCCAGCGACAGCGCCAGGTGCGCGCCGCGCTTGGTCCCGGCCACGGCGTGCACCTCGTCGACGATCACCGTCTCCACCCCGGTCAGCGACTCGCGCGCCGCCGAGGTGAGCAGCAGGAACAGCGATTCGGGGGTGGTGACGAGCACGTCCGGCGGTTTGCGGGCGAACGATCGACGCTGGTCGGCGGGGGTGTCGCCGGTGCGGATGCCGACCTGGACGTCCGGTGGTTCGCCGCCCAGTCGCCGGGTGGCCTGCCGGATCCCGGCCAGCGGCGCGCGCAGGTTCCGCTCCACGTCGACGGCCAGGGCCTTCAGCGGCGACACGTAGAGGACCCGGCAGCGCTTCTTCGGGTCGGCGGGCACGTCCTCGGCGGCGAGCCGGTCGAGCGCGGACAGGAACGCCGCGAGCGTCTTGCCGGAACCGGTCGGTGCCACCACCAGGGCGTGCTCGCCCGCCGCGATGGCCTCCCACGCGCCCCGCTGAGCCTCGGTGGGCGCGTCGAAGGCCCCGCGGAACCAGTCGCGGGTCGCCGCGGAGAACCCCTCCAGCACGTCGTTCACGTCCCCATGCTGGACCACGTCACCGACAGACGGCCTGGTCGCTGATCGCAGTGCGGCGGGAGCCGCTGTTTCAGGTGTGGGACTCAGCTGGCACCGTCGCGGGTTCTGAGCGCTTTCGTGGCGAGTACGCCGGGACGCCGTGTGTTGGCACACATCAGGATTGGCGCACGGAGTCCACGGAAGCGCTCAGGTTCCGCTACCCGCACCGCCAAGCAGGGTGACCACAGCACAGTTCTTAGCGGCGGTTCTGCCAGAAGAAGCGGATGGCCAGGACGATCACCGCGATGAGGGTCGCGGCGATCACGAGCTTGCCGAGGGGCGTGGACATGCCGGTCGGGTCGGCCTGCAGGAGCAGCACATCACCAGGCTACGGCGGACACGTACGCTGGTCGACGATGCGCCACACCGCTTTCCGCCACCGCATGGCCGAGGAGTTCGGCCGGGTCAGGTCCGAGATGCTCGCCCAGGACCACGTGTTCTCGTCCTTGGGCGGGCGCACCGTGGACCAGGCCCTGGAGGACGGCTACACGACCAAGGAGGTCTGGTCGGCGGTCTGCGACGCCTTCGAGGTCCCGGCCGAGCGCCGCTGAGGCACCTCACCCGGCAGGGCTGGACTTCTCCGGCTTCTCCCCGTCCTGGAAGTCGGCCCAGAGGTTCTGGGCGCTGATCTCCTGCTGCTCGGTGCGGTGGGACTCGCGGTAGTGCTCGTAGGCGCGGCGCCGCTCCTGGCGCAGGTGCCGCATCCGCTCGGCGGCGACCCGGCGCTGCTGCTCGGGGGTGGCGCGGCCCTCGGCCACGGCCATCTCGTCGTTGCACATCGGTTCCAGCTCGGAGATCCGCCGCTCGTCGGCGAGCACCGAGTCGGGGTCCTCCTGCACCGGCGGTTCGTGGTGGCGGTAGCGCACGTAGGGGTTGTCCTGCGGAAGTCCACCGCTGACCCGGCCGTAGAAGCCGAAGAACATCAGCACCAGGCCCGCGACGAAGCTGAACACCACGTTCTGCATCTCGAAGGCGAAGATGTTCCACGACGTGCTGATCAGAACCAGGTTGACCAGCCCGGACAGGAAGAACAGCACTCCGATGGCGGCCGTGGTGGTGGAGGAGACCGGTCCGCCCCAGGCGGCCGCTCCGACCAGGATCGCGCCGACGACGATCGACACGACGGCCAGCAGCCCGTTGCTGGACAGGCCCAGCACGTCGATGCCGTCGGTGGTGAACAGCGGGACCCGGTTGGCGAGTCCGAGCACGCCGAAGGCCATCAGGCACGCCCCGAAGACGGCGGCGGCGACCCGGTAGAAGCGGTTCAGCGGGTGCTCCGGCGGAAGGTAGCGATCCATGCGCATGATGAGCACCTCCTGGGAAAACACGAGGTCGTCCCGAGTGTCCTCCCACGAGCCCCTGATCGCACCGTCACACGACCAGGTGATTCGACCGGCGTGTCGGTTCGGTGCTCGAACATCCGTTCGCTTAGTATGGGTGCCACGGGACCGGGAGCGCCCGCAAACCCCGCGAGTCGGATTGTCGGTCCCAGCCCGTAGCGTCTGAAACGACGTGAACGACTCGCCCGCAAAGAGAGTCGCCCGAAGACCCGACTCGAAGACTTCACCGAGGTGGACCCCGATGGCAGCAGCGACACCGGACAAGGGCAAGGCGCTGGAGCTGGCGCTCGCCCAGATCGACAAGCAGTTCGGCAAGGGATCGGTCATGCGGCTCGGCGACGACTCGCGGCCGCCGGTCGAGGTCATCCCGACCGGTTCCATCTCGCTCGACGTCGCGCTGGGCATCGGCGGCCTGCCGCGCGGTCGCATCGTCGAGGTCTACGGCCCGGAGAGCAGCGGTAAGACCTCGGTCGCCCTGCACGCCGTGGCCAACGCCCAGAAGCTCGGCGGCACGGCGGCCTTCGTCGACGCCGAGCACGCGCTGGACCCGGAGTACGCCAAGGCGATCGGCGTCGACACCGACGCGCTGCTGGTGTCCCAGCCCGACACCGGTGAGCAGGCGCTGGAGATCGCGGACATGCTGATCCGCTCCGGCGCGCTGGACATCATCGTCATCGACTCGGTGGCCGCGCTCGTGCCGCGCGCCGAGATCGAGGGCGAGATGGGCGACAGCCACGTGGGTCTGCAGGCCCGGCTGATGAGCCAGGCGCTGCGCAAGCTCACCTCCGCGCTCTACAACGCCAA
Source organism: Saccharopolyspora ipomoeae (assembly GCF_029952525.1). Classification (GTDB taxonomy): domain Bacteria; phylum Actinomycetota; class Actinomycetes; order Mycobacteriales; family Pseudonocardiaceae; genus Saccharopolyspora; species Saccharopolyspora ipomoeae. The sequence goes on along the minus strand of NZ_JASAOF010000014.1, from coordinate 63,922 downwards.
GACCACCGCGATCTTCATCAACCAGCTCCGCGAGAAGGTCGGCGTCATGTTCGGCTCCCCGGAGACCACCACCGGTGGTAAGGCGCTGAAGTTCTACTCCTCGGTGCGGCTGGACGTGCGCCGGATCGAGACGCTCAAGGACGGTTCCGACGCGGTCGGCAACCGGACCCGCGTGAAGATCGTCAAGAACAAGGTCGCGCCGCCGTTCAAGCAGGCCGAGTTCGACATCATCTACGGCGTCGGCATCAGCCGCGAGGGCTCGCTGATCGACATGGGTGTTGAGCAGGGCATCATCCGCAAGTCCGGTGCCTGGTACACCTACGAGGGCGACCAGCTGGGCCAGGGCAAGGAGAACGCCCGCAAGTTCATGCGGGAGAACCCCGACGTGGCCAACGAGATCGAGAAGCGGATCAAGGAGAAGCTCGGCATCGGCGCCACCCTCGACGCCGAGGGCGACAACGCCGCCGCCGAGCCCGCGCCGGTCGAGTTCTGATCCGGCCTTGGCGCGGATGAACGACGAAGGCCGGAGTCGGGGGCGCGGACGCCGCACCCCCGACTCCGAACCGCGGGACGCCGCTGCGGACACCAAGCCGCAGCGCAAGCCCGACGACCCCGCCGCCCAAGCGCGCGACGTGGTGTACCGGCTGCTGGCCAGCCGCGCGCGAAGCCGTCTCGAACTGCGGCAGGCCTTGCTGCGCAAGGACATCGACGAGGAGATCGCCGATGCCGTGCTGCAGAAGTTCGTCGACGCGGGCTTGGTCGACGACGCCTCGTTCGCCGAGGAGTGGGTCAACCAGCGTCAGCGCTCGCAGGGGCTGGGCCGCAAGGCGCTGGGGTTCGAGCTGCGCCGCAAGGGCATCGACGAGCACCTGGTGGAATCCGCTCTGTCCAACGTGGACGGCGATGCGGAGGCGGAGCGCGCCCGCGAGCTCGTGCAGCGCAAGCTGCGCGGCATGGGCTCGGTCGAGCACACCGCGAAGATGCGCCGCCTGGTCGGAATGCTCGCCCGCAAGGGCTACTCCGAAGGTCTGGCCTACCGGATCGTCAAGGAGGAGATCGAGAACGCCGGGGATCCCGCGGCGAACTCGGACCTCGACCTGCCCTGACCCGCCCCTGGGTCGCTGGGGTGAAAGCCGGTTGAATCCCGCGAGCTGAACGGCCCGCTCCCGGAACCCGGTGCGCTTCGCCGGAGCTCTCTGACTGTGGGACGCGGGTACCAGAACGTCGGGTGGGCGTCGTAGGGTCCGGGGTCATGACCAAGTCGAGCCCCCGGCACATCGTGTGGGACTGGAACGGAACGCTCCTCGACGACAACCACGCCGTGGTGTCGGCGGTGAACAGTGTCTGCACGCTCTTCGACCGCGAGCACATCGACATCGACGAGTGGCGCGCGATCTACAGCCGGCCGCTGCGCGACTGCTACGCGCGGCTGCTGCGGCGCGAGATCACCGAGGACGACTGGGCCCGCGTCGACGAGCTCTACCACGTGGCCTACCGGGAACTGCTGGATTCCTGCGGCATGGCCGAGGGCGTCCCGCACGCCCTTCGGGACTGGGCGGCGACCGGCGGCACCCAATCGCTGCTGTCGATGTGGTTCCACGACGAGCTGGTCGACCTGGTCACCGCCCGCGGCCTGCACGCGTTCTTCGACCGGATGGACGGCCTGCGCACCGCGGTCGGCGGAGGGTCCAAGGACGAGCACCTCCGCGCCCACCTCAAGGTCCAGGAACTCGACCCGGCCGAGGTGGTCCTCATCGGCGACGTCCTCGACGACGCCCACGCCGCCGAACGAGCCGGCGCCAACTGCATCCTCGTCACCACCGGAGTCATGGACCGCACCAAGCTCGAGACCTCCGGCCGCCCGGTGGTCGACTCCATCCCCCAAGCCCTCGCCCTCCTCGCCTCCTGACGAGAACCCCGGTTTCGACCGGTCAAGAACCGCAACTTCCGACCCGCGAGAACCGGGGTTCTCGACAGACGAGTGCCGCGGTTTTCGACAGGACGAGAACGGGGTTTTCCCGCTCGGGTGGGGGCGCCCGCCCGCTGACGGGCGCCCCGGGGATCAGCGGAGGGCGGCGGCTTCGGCGGCCAGTTGTTCGATCTTGGCCCAGTCGCCCGCGGCGAGGAGGTTCTTCGGCGCGAGCCAGGAGCCGCCCACGCAGCCGACGTTGGGCAGCGCCAGGTAGTCCGGCGCGGTCGCCGGGCTGATGCCGCCGGTCGGGCAGAACCGCAGGTGCGGCAGCGGCCCGGCGATGCCCTTGAGGAACGGCACACCGCCGCTGGGCTCGGCGGGGAAGAACTTCATCGCGCTCGCCCCGCGTTCGGCCAGCCGCATCGCCTCCGAGACCGTGCCCGCACCCGCCAGGTACGGCACGCCGGAGGCGTCCAGGTCGTCGAGGAGCCGGTCGGTGGTGCCGGGCGTGACCAGGTAGCGGGCACCGGCGTCGGCGGCCTGCTTGGCCTGCCCGACCTCGGTGATGGTGCCCGCACCCGCGACCATGTCGGGAACCTCGGCCGCGATCCGCTCGATCGCCGGAAGCCCGGCCGGGGTGCGCAGGGTGACCTCGATGGTCCGGATCCCGCCGCGCAGCAGCGCTTCGGCCAGCGGAACGGCGTGCTCGACGTCGTCGAGAGCCACGACCGGCACCACGGGAGCCAGGTCGAACACGTCGGCTGCGGTGTTCATCTTCGATTCCAATCGCGTCAGGGCGGTGGTTCCGCCGCTGGTCATGCTCGCACCTGGTCGGTTCGCGGCTGCGCCTGCCCGAACACGCTCGCGCCCTGGTCGGCGCGGCCGACGGCCTGGCGGAACGCGGTGAACAGCTCGCGCCCGGTGCCGAACGGAGCCGGGTTCGCGCCTGCGGCGGGCTGCCGCGCGGCGAGCTCGTCGGCGGGCACCAGCGCTTCGAGGGTGCCGCGATCGGCGTCGAGCCGGAGAACGTCGCCGTCCTGGACGCGCGCCAGCGGCCCGCCCGCGGTGGCTTCCGGGGTGAGCTGGATGGCGGCCGGGATCTTGCCGGACGCGCCCGACATGCGGCCGTCGGTGACCAGCGCGACCTGGTGCCCGCGATCCATCAGCACGCCCAGCGCCGGGGTGAGCCCGTGCAGCTCGGGCATGCCGTTGGCCTGCGGACCCTGGTTGCGGATGACCACGACGACGTCGTGGTCGATCTCCCCGGCGGAGAAGGCGGCGCTGAACGCGTGCTGGTCGTCGAAGACCCGCGCCGGCGCGGTCACGGTGCGGTGCTCGGCGGCCACCGCCGACACCTTGATCACCGCGCGCCCGAGGTTCCCCTCCAGCACCCGCAGCCCGCCGTCCGGCGCGAACGGGTCGTCGACGCCGCGCAGCACATCGATGTCGAGGCTCTTCGCGGGCGCGTCCCGCCACACCAGCTCACCGTCGTCGAGGAACGGCTGCTGCCGGTAGCGGTCCAGCCCGGGACCGGCGACGGTGCGGACGTCGGCGTGCAGCAGACCTGCGTCGAGCAGTTCACCGATGAGCGTCTGCACGCCCCCGGCCGCCGCGAAGTGGTTGATGTCGGCCGAACCGTTCGGGTACACCTTGCCCAGCGACGGCACGACCGCCGACAGGTCGGAGAAGTCGTCCCAGGTCAGCTCGATGCCCGCTGCTGCGGCGATGGCCGGCAGGTGCAGCGTGTGGTTGGTCGAGCCGCCGGTGGCCAGCAGCGCGACGACGCCGTTGACGATCGCCTTCTCGTCGAGCACCTCGCCGATCGGGGTGCGCTGCTCGGCCTCGCCGAGCCGCACGACCTGCCGCCCGGCTTCCTCGGTCAGCGCCTTGCGCAGCGGGGTGCTCGGCGGCACGAAGCTGGATCCGGGCAGGTGCAGGCCCATGACCTCGACGACCAGCTGGTTGGAGTTGGCGGTGCCGTAGAACGTGCAGGTGCCGGGGGAGTGGTAGGAGGCGGATTCGGCCTCCAGCAGGTCTTCCCGGGTCGCCTTTCCCTCGGCGAACAGCTGCCGGATGCGGCTCTTCTCCCGGTTCGGCAGCCCCGAGGGCATCGGTCCGGCGGGCACCAGCAGCGTCGGCAGGTGGCCGAAGGCCAGCGCGCCGATCAGCAGGCCCGGCACGATCTTGTCGCAGACCCCGAGCAGCAGCGCCCCGTCGAACATCTCGTGGGACAGCGCGACACCGGTGGCCATCGCGATCACGTCGCGGGAGAACAGCGACAGCTCCATGCCGGTGCGGCCCTGCGTGATGCCGTCGCACATGGCGGGCACGCCACCGGCGAACTGCGCGACACCACCGGCCTCGCGGACGGAATCCTTCAGCCACGCGGGGAACTCGTCGTAGGGCTGGTGCGCGGAGAGCATGTCGTTGTAGGCCGACACGATCGCCACCCCGGGCTTGCGCGCGCCGCGGATCGCGAGCCGGTCCGATCCGCTGCAGGCGGCGAAGCCGTGCGCGAGGTTGCTGCAGGGCAGGTCGCCCCGGACGGGACCGTCCGCCGCTGCGGCGGCGTTGATGCGGTCGAGGTAGGCGGAGCGGGTCTGCGCGCTGCGTTCTGCGATGCGGCGGGTGACCTGCTCCACGACGGGGTGCAGTGGCGCCATGATCGCCTCCGAGGTTGAGCTGGACAAACGGGCGACGACGTTGGCGCCACATGGCGCGCGTCACACTAGCGGGTGTGGCCTGGATTTCACAATCGATCCAGTCGGTGGGAATGCGTTCCCGCAGGACACAGCGGGTGCGCGATCATGGTCGTCGACGCCCCGATGGTGAAGGAGTGGTTGTGAGGATTCGCCTGCTCACAGTGGCGGCGCTGGCCGTCGGTCTGGCCGGGTGCGGGCACGCGGAACCCGCCGCGCCACCACCCGCTCCGCCCGCCCCGGAGGCCCCGGCGCCCGCGCCGGACCCCTCGGCGGGCAGCGACGTCGAGCTGGGCAGCTCGCCGACGCTGACGGCGATCAAGCAGCGCCAGAAGCTGATGGTGGGCGTGCGCGCCGATCAGCCCGCCTTCGTCACCCGGGACCCGGCCGGCGAGTACCGGGGCTTCGACGCCGACATCGCGCGCGACCTGGCCCGGCGCATGGGCCTGAACCCGGAGACCCAGGTGCAGTTCCGCCGGTTGCCCCCGACGCTGCTGCGCGACGCGGTCGGTGCGGGCAACGTCGACGTCCTGCTCGGCGGCACCGCCGACGTCCCGCAGCTCACCCAGATCCCCTACGCGGTCACCGACACCGAGCGGAACCTGGTCATCAAGGCCGACGACCCCAAGCTCGCCGAGGAGCTCCGGGGCATGATCGAAGCCGGAGTGGGCGACGGCACCTGGCAGCGCCTCGCCGACGCGAACCTGACGCCCCAGGGCATCTCGGCCCGACCGTGAAGAACGGGGCGCCGCCCACGCGATGTGGGAGGCGCCCCGCTTCGTCGGGCCGAGCCGGTCAGAGCCGGGCCGCTTCGCCGGCCTCGGCGACCTCGACCTTGCCCAGCTTGCCCTTGCGGCCCTGGCTGAGGCGGCGTTCGGTGTAGGTCGCCAGCCTGCTCAGCGCGTAGTTGATCAGGATGAAGATCGCGCCGACCACGATGTAGGTCTGGATCGGGTTGTTCAGGTTCTGGATGATCACCTGAGCCTCCCGGACCACGTCGACGTAGGCGACGATGAAGCCCAGCGAGGTGTCCTTGACGATCACCACGAGCTGGCTGATCAGCGCGGGCAGCATCGCCCGGAACGCCTGCGGCAGCAGCACCGAGCCCAGCACCTGGCCCCGGCGCAGACCGATCGCGTAGGCCGCTTCGCTCTGGCCCTTGGGCAGCGCCAGGATCCCGGCGCGCACGATCTCGGCGATGATCACCGAGTTGTACGCGGTCAGGCCGATCACCAGGAACCACATCGGCGACAGGTCCAGGCCGAGCGAGGGCAGCACCCGGAACGCGAAGAAGACCATGATCACGACCGGGATGCCGCGCAGCAGCTCGACCACGCCGACCACCAGCCAGCGGTACCAGGGCGCGCTCACGACCCGGGTGATCGCCAGCAACGTGCCGATGACCAGCGAGAACACCATCGCCAGCACGGCCGCGGTGAGCGTGCCCAGCAGGCCGGTGCCCAGCAGGCCCCACAGCGCGGTGAAGGTGCCGTTGGTCGGGTCCAGCAGCGGACCCCACTTCTCGGCGGTCAGCTGCCCCTGGCTGCCCAGGGTGTAGAGCACCCAGCCGACGACCGCGAGCAGCAGCAGCCCGACCACGGCGCTGGCCACCAGCGAGCGGCGCTTGGCCTGCGGGCCGGGTGCCTCGTAGAGAACCGAGTTGGTCATCGCGCGATCGCCACCTTCCGCTCCAGGTACCCCAGCAGCAGGCCGGCCGGGATGGTGAGCACCAGGTAGAACAGCACCACGCCGAGCAGCACCGGCAGCGCGGCCAGACCGCGCGCCGAGGTGAGCGTGTCGCCGACCGAGAACAGGTCGCCGCCGACGCCGAAGGCGCCGACCAGCGCCGAGTTCTTGATCATCGCGATGATCACGTTGCCGAGCGGCGGCACCACCGTGCGCACCGCCTGCGGCAGCACGACCAGCGACAGCGACTGGCCGAAGGTCAGGCCCACCGCCCGCGCCGCCTCGGCCTGACCGGCCGGGACTGCGTTGATGCCGCTGCGGATCGCCTCGCACACGAACGCCGAGGTGTACAGCGCCAGGCCGATCGTGCCGAACCAGAAGTAGGAGCCGTTGATGCCCAGCTCCGGCAGCCCGAAGGCCATGAAGAACAGCACCACGGTCAGCGGGCAGTTGCGCAGCACGGTGACCCAGCTGGTCCCGGCGGCCCGCAGCGGGGGCAGCGGGGAGACCCGGAAACCGGCCGCGATGGTGCCGATGACCAGCGCGAGCAGACCCGCCAGCAGGCAGATCTCCAGGGTGCGCACGAGGCCGCTCAGGTACAGCGGCAGGTTGTCGATGATGACTTGCACAGATTCCACTCCGGCCGAAGAGATGGGGCCCAAGAGATGAGGGTGCCGACCCGATCGGGCGGCACCCTCATTCCGCGATCAGGTCAGCTGCAGGGATCGGGCTGCGGCAGGGCCGGCGTCTGCGGCGACACCTTCCCGGCCGTGGCCTGCCAGGCCTTCGCGTAGGTGCCGTCCTGGCCGGCCTGTGCGAGGGTCTGGTCGATGAACTCGCAGAACTTCGTGTCGCCCTTCTTGATGCCGATGCCGTAGGGCTCCTCGGTGAAGGGCTTCTCCAGGATCTTGAACTGGCCGCCGCTCTTCTCGACCAGTCCCATCAGGATCACGTTGTCCGTGGTCACGGCCTGGACCTGGCCGGTGCGCAGCGCGTCGGCGCACTTGGAGTAGACGTCGAAGAGCACCAGGTTCTGCGGGTCGACGTACTCCTTGATCTTCTCGGCCGGGGTCGAACCCGTCACCGAGCAGACCTTGGCCCCGGTGGGCCGCAGCGTCTCCGGACCGGTGATCCGGGAGTCGTCGGACTTGACCATGATGTCCTGACCGGCGGTGTAGTACGGCCCGGCGAAGCTGATCCGCTGCTTGCGCGAGTCGTTGATGGTGTAGGTGGCCACCACCATGTCGACGCGGCCCTGCTCGATGATCTCCTCGCGGGTCTTGCTCGGCGCCTCGACCCACTGGATCTTGTCGGCCGGGATGCCCAGCTTCGCCGCGACCAGCTTGGCCATCTCGACGTCGAAGCCCTGCGGCTTGCCCTCCAGATCGTTCAGGCCGAACAGCGGCTGGTCGATCTTGGTGCCGATCCGGATGGTGCCCGCCTGCTTGAGGTTGGCCATCGTGGTGCCGGGTTCGAACTGCGCGTTCTGGTCGACCGGGATCTCCGGGGCGCCACCGCCGCCGGCCAGCTGGTTCTCGCCGCCCCCGCCGCAGGCGGACAGCGCCAGGGCCAGCGATGCCGTCAGCACCGTGACCAGACGAAACCTCTTGCCTCGCATCTGCTTAACGCCTCTCTGTGCAGTGGGTGGAGAACATCAGTGGGTGAGGATCTTGCCGAGGAAGTCCTTGGCCCGGTCGCTCTTCGGCTCTCCGAAGAACTTCTCGGGCTCGGCGTCCTCGACGACCTCGCCATCGGCCATGAACAGGACGCGGTGCGCGGCGCGGCGGGCGAAACCCATCTCGTGCGTGACGACCACCATCGTCATGCCCTCGTCGGCCAGGCCGGTCATCACGTCGAGCACCTCGTTGACCATCTCCGGGTCCAGCGCGGAGGTCGGCTCGTCGAAGAGCATCACCTTCGGCTTCATCGCCAGCGCCCGGGCGATGGCCGCCCGCTGCTGCTGGCCACCGGAGAGCTGCGCCGGGTACTTGTCGGCCTGGTCGGCGATGCCGACGCGCTCCAGCAGCTTCGTGGCCTCGCGCTGGGCCTCGTCGCGGCCCTGCCCGCGCACCTTGATCGGTCCGAGCGTGACGTTCTCCAGGATCGTCTTGTGCGCGAAGAGGTTGAACTGCTGGAAGACCATGCCGACGTCGGCGCGCAGTTCGGCCAGGGCACGTCCTTCGGCGGGCAGCGGCACGCCGTCGATCTCGATCGATCCGGAGTCGATCGGCTCCAGCCGGTTGATGGCCCGGCACAGCGTCGACTTGCCGGAGCCGGAGGGACCCAGCACGACGACGACCTGTCCGCGGGGCACTTCGAGATCGATCGACCGCAGCACGTGCAGTGAGCCGAAGAACTTGTCGACCGCGGACATCCGGATCATCGGGGAGTCCGAGGGGGCTGCGGTCATTCAGTGCTCCCGAATGCGTCGTTTGTGGATTTCGTTGGCGGAAACTTAAGCCTGTCGCGCAGCCGGAGTCCAGTGGTTGGGATCGATACGTTGTTTCAACTCAGTTACGCAATGCGGTTGTCCTCATCCGCGTAAGGGCTTAACCCGTGCACCCCTGTTGCGCTCCGTAGTTGCCCGGTGTGGTCCGGCACCGCCCCATCATCGGTCCGGGCGGGTGAATCGGCGATCTGACCAGGCGCTACCGTGGAACGGTGAGCACGAAGACGTACGAGATCCGCACTTTCGGCTGTCAGATGAACGTGCACGACTCCGAGCGGCTCGCGGGCATGCTGGAGGACGCCGGATACGTGCGGGCCGCCGGTGGCGGGGAGATGCCCGCCGACGTGGTCGTGTTCAACACCTGCGCGGTGCGCGAGAACGCCGACAACCGGCTCTACGGCACGCTCGGCCACATGCGTCCGCAGAAGGACGTCAACCCGAACATGCAGATCGCCGTCGGTGGCTGCCTCGCGCAGAAGGACCGCGACACCATCGTCAAGAAGGCGCCCTGGGTCGACGTCGTCTTCGGCACCCACAACCTCGGCTCGCTGCCGACGCTGCTGGAGCGCGCGCGGCACAACCAGGAGGCCGAGGTCGAGATCCTGGAGTCGCTGGACGTCTTCCCGTCCACGCTCCCGGCGCGCCGCGACTCCGCCTACTCCGGCTGGGTCTCGGTGTCGGTGGGCTGCAACAACACCTGCACCTTCTGCATCGTGCCGTCGCTGCGCGGCAAGGAGAAGGACCGCCGCCCCGGCGAGATCCTCTCCGAGGTCGAAGCGCTGGTCTCCGAGGGCGTGCTCGAGGTGACCCTGCTGGGCCAGAACGTCAACGCCTACGGCGTGGAGTTCGGCGACCGCTTCGCCTTCGGCAAGCTGCTGCGCTCCTGCGGCCAGATCGAGGGCCTGGAGCGGGTCCGCTTCACCTCGCCGCACCCGCGCGACTTCACCGACGACGTCATCGAGGCGATGGCCGAGACGCCCAACGTCTGCCCGCAGCTGCACATGCCGCTGCAGTCCGGTTCGGACCGGGTCCTCAAGGCGATGCGCCGCTCCTACCGCAGCGAGCGCTTCCTCGACATCGTCGGCAAGGTCCGCCGGGCCATGCCGGACGCGGCCATCACCACCGACATCATCGTCGGGTTCCCGGGGGAGACCGAGGAGGACTTCGAGGCCACGATGGAGGTCGTGCGCCGCGCCCGGTTCTCCAGCGCCTTCACCTTCCAGTACTCCAAGCGCCCGGGCACGCCCGCCGCGGACATGCCCGACCAGCTGCCCAAGGAGGTCGTCCAGCAGCGCTACGACCGGCTGGTCGCGCTGCAGAACGAGATCTCCTGGGAGGAGAACAAGAAGATCGTCGGCCGCGAGGTCGAGCTGCTGGTCGCCGAGGGGGAGGGGCGCAAGGACGCCGAGACCCACCGGCTCAGCGGCCGCGCCCGCGACGGCCGCCTGGTGCACTTCACGCCCACCGGCGCGCTCGACGGCGAGATCCGCCCCGGCGATCTCGTGCGGACCACGATCACCCGCGCCGCCCCGCACCACCTGGTCGCCGACACCGAGATCACCGGCCACCGCCGGACCCGCGCCGGCGACCACTGGGAGGAAGGCGTGCGACCCAAGACCTCCGGGGTCAGCCTCGGGCTGCCCTCCATCGGCGCCCCGGCCCCGCAGCCGGCGGCGCAGCAGGGATGTGCGTGTTGAGCGAGGAACAGGACGTCAAACCCCGCATCGCGGTGCTGCGGCGCTTCGACCCCGGCTCCAAGGCGCTGGTCATCGCCACGGTGATGCTGGTGCTCGTGGTGAGCGCGCTGCTGCCGTGGGCCGGTGACAGCGCGGGCTGGCAGGTGCTGGCCGGGCAGGCCGACCCGGACCTGAAGGTGGGCCTGCTGCCGCGGCTGTTCGCGATCAACGCCACCATCATCGGGCTCGGCTTCGGCGCGCTGGCGCTGATCACCCGATTCTGGGGAGCGGCGTTCGTGGCCGGTCTCGCCGGACTCGTAGTCACCTTCGAAGGCATGATCGCGATCTGGTCGCGGCAGACGAGCGGCACCGGGGGGCCGGGCGTCGGCCTCCTCCTCGCCGTGGCGTGCATGCTGATCCTGGCGATCCAGTGGATGCGCATCGTCTGGTCCCGCGACTGACCGGTCCCGCGATTGCGACCGCTCGCGAAGAAGCCCCGCACCGGAACGGGTGCGGGGCTTCTTCGCGTTCCGGCTCAGCGGCTGGCGATGGCCTGCTCCGCTGCGCGCAGCCACTCGCGCCACTGCGCGGCCTGCTCGTCGGCCTTCTTGGCGCGGCGCTCGTCACCGGCGGCCCGGGCCTTCTCCGCCTGCGCCTCGAACTGCTCGACGCGGCCGCGGAACTGGTCGACGCGGGCCTGGGCCTCCGGGTCGGTCCGGCGCCACTGGGCGTCGGCGGCCTCGTGGACCTTGTCGGCCACCGCGCGCAGCCGACCCTCCAGCTCGCGCATCCGCTCGCGCGGGACCTTGCCGATCTCGTCCCAGCGCTCCTGCAACCGCTGCAGCTGCGACTGCGCCGTCTTCAGATCGGCCGACGGATCGATCTGCTCGGCCTCGACCAGCAGCTCCTCCTTCAGCTTCGCGTTGGCGGCGTACTCGGCGTCGCGCTCGGAGAACGCCGCAGAACGGCGGCTGAAGAACCGGTCCTGGGCGGCGCGGAAGCGCTGCCACAGCTGCTCGTCGGTGTCCTTGGGAGCCCGCCCGGCGGCCTTCCACTCCTGCATCAGCTGCTTGTAGCGGTTCGCCGTCTCGCCCCAGTCGCTGGACTCGGTCAGCGACTCGGCCTCCTCGACCAGCTCCTGCTTGTGGACCTTCGAGGCCGCGCGCTGGCGGTCCAGCTCGGCGAAGTGCGAGCCGCGACGGCGGCTGAAGGCGTCGCGGGCCTTGGAGAACCGCCGCCACAGCTGCTCGTCGGTCTTGCGGTCGACGCCGCGGACCTTCTTCCACTCCTCGAGGATCTGCCGCAGCCGGTCGCCCGCCGACTTCCAGTGCGTCGACTCGTGCGCGATCTCCTCGGCCTCGGCGACCAGCGCCTCCTTGCGGGCGATGGCGTCCGCGCGGGCGCGCTCCTTCTCGTGCTTGGCGCCCTCGACGGCCTCCTCGGCCCGGGCCACCAGGTGCTCGAGGCGGGCGGCCAGCGCGCCGAGATCACCGATCACGGCCGCCTCGGGCAGCGCCTCCTGGAGGTGCTTGGCGCTGGTCAGGGTGTGCTTCGGCTCCCCGGCGTGGGTGCCCAGCCGGGTTTCGAGCAGCTCGACCTCGGTGACCATGTCGTCGAACTTGCGGGCGTAGAGGGCCAGGCCTTCGGCCGCATCACCGGCTTGCCACGAACCGATCGCCCGCTCGCCGTCGGAGGTGCTCACGTACACCGTCCCGTCGGCGTCGACCCGACCCCACTTGGACGGGTCCGAGGAGGCTTTCGGTACTGCGGGCGCGACCGCGGGTGACCCGGTGTTGCTGCTGGTCGAGTCCGCGACCGCCTTGCTGGCGACCGACTCGGGGGTCGTGTCCTGGTGCGTCATGGCCGGCTTCCTCCTTGCGTGCCCGCTCCGATGCCCGTGTCCGGCACGGGCGCCCCGCATCGACGGGGCCCAGCAAGCGTCAGCCCGAACCGTCGGATGGTCCGGCTTCCGCTGGCGCATTCAAACAGGTCAGCAGCCGATCCGGTACTCCACGTCCGAATCGGTGCCCGGCCGAAACCTCGCGACGCCATGACCTGCACGGCTTCATTGTCATCGGAGGCCCGTCCAGCGGCAGCGAGCAGGGTGCCGATGCCTCGCACCGGTCCGCACCGCCGCGCTCCGCGGTCACCCGCTCCAACCAAGTCGACCGTGACCTCTTAACGTGCACGGATGTGATCACCCGAGTCGCCGTCGTGCCGCACCCGCCGCTGCTGGTTCCCGCCCTGACCGTGCGGGCCGATGCCGAAACCGAGCGGTTGCGAGGCGCCTGTTTGCGCGCCGTGTCCAGTCTGGCGGATTCGAGCGCCGAATGGGTGGCCGTTGGCGTAGATCCCTCCGGCCCGATCCGATTCAGTTCGACCACCTCGGGCACCTTCGCCGGCTACGGCCGGGACGTGCGCGTCTCGCTCGGCGACCCATCGCTCGGTGATGCGGCCGAACCGCTAACGGAGCTGCCGTTGCCCGCCCTCATCGCCGGGCTGCTGCGCGAGCAGGCGGGCGCCCGGACCGTCGACGTGCGGCTGCTGGCGCCCGGCACCCCGGCCGAGCAGTGCCGCGACCTGGGTGCGGAGCTCGCCGGATCGGACACCGCGCTGCTGGTCCTGGCCGAGGGCAGCAACCGCTCGGACGAGCGCTCCCCGCACCGGCCCGACCACCGCGCCCGGCCGCTGGACGAGCTGCTGGCCACCGCCCTGGCCCGGGTCGACGCCGAGGCCCTGATGGAGCTGGATCCCGCGCTGTGCGCCGAGGTCGGGGTGTCCCGCGAGGCCCTGCAGGTGCTACCGGGAGTGGTCGCCGAGGGCACCTGGAGGGGTGAGCTGCTCTACTCGGGCACCCCGTTCGGGGTGACCTACGACGTCGCCACCTGGACCAGGGACGACTGAAGCGCCGGGCGAGCTCTTAAGGTTCTGGTGTGTCCCCGCTCCCGCACCCCGTCGCCGTCGTCGGGCCCACCGCGACCGGCAAGTCCGACCTGGCCGTAGCGCTCGCCGAACGCCTCGACGGCGAGGTGATCAACGCCGACGCCATGCAGCTCTACCGAGGCATGGACATCGGCACCGCCAAGCTCACCCCGGACGAGCGACGCGGCATCCCGCACCACCAGCTCGACGTCCTCGACGTCACCGAGACCGCCTCCGTGGCGGCCTACCAGCGCGCCGCCCGCGCCGACGTGGAGGACGTCCTCGCCCGCGGCCGCACTCCGATCCTCGTCGGCGGTTCCGGGCTCTACGTGCAGGCGGTCGTCGACGACCTGACCTTCCCGGGGACCGACCCCCAGGTGCGGCAGAAGTACGAGGACGAGCTGGCCCGGCTCGGCCCGGTCGCGCTGCACCGCAGGCTCGCCGAGCTCGATCCGGCAGCGGCGACGGCCATCCTGACCAGCAACGGGCGGCGCATCGTGCGGGCGCTGGAGGTCATCGAGATCACCGGCGAGCCGTTCTCGGCGAACCTGCCCACGCCCGGGCCCGCCCGCTACGGCACCGTCCTGATCGGCCTGGACCGCCCGGCCGAGGACCTCGACGACCGCGTCGACGAGCGCGTGACCCGCATGTTCGACGCGGGCCTGGCCGACGAGGTGCGCCACCTGGAAGAACAGGGGCTCCGGCACGGCCGCACCGCCAGCCGGGCCCTGGGTTACCAGCAGGTGCTCGCCGAGTTCGACGGGGCGGGCGACATGACCGCCGCGGCCGCCGAGACCGCGCGGCTGACCCGTCGCTTCGTGCGACGGCAGCGCTCCTGGTTCCGCCGCGACGAACGCATCCGCTGGTTCGACGCCGCCGACGCCTCGCTTGCCGACGATGTCCTGGCCCTGGTGAATCCGTAGACTGGCGACGTGCACGCCTTCGCAGGACCCGAGTACATCAAGGGCCACGGGACCCAGAACGACTTCGTCATCCTCCCCGACCCGGACGGTGAGCTGGAGCTCACCGAGGACCGGGTGCGCGCGCTGTGCGACAGGCAGCGCGGCCTGGGCGCTGACGGCGTGCTGCGCGTGATCCGAGCGGCCAACCTGCCCGACGCTCCCGCCGACGTCCCCGGCGACGTGTGGTTCATGGACTACCGCAACGCCGACGGCTCCATCGCCGAGATGTGCGGCAACGGCGTGCGGGTCTTCGCCCGCTACCTGGTCGAGTCCGGCCTCGCGCAGGCCGGTGACCTGCCGGTCGGCACTCGCGCGGGCATCCGTCCGGTGCGCACCCACGACGACGGCCGGGTGACCGTGGAGATGGGGCAGGCCAAGATCTTCGGCGAGTCCACCACGGCCGTGACCGGCCAGGTCTTCTCCGGGGTCGCGGTCGACGTCGGCAACCCCCACCTGGTCTGCGTCGGCGACCACGACCTCGACGCCCTGAACCTCGACACCGCCCCGCCGCACGACGCGCACCTGTTCCCGGACGGCGTGAACGTCGAGTTCGTCCGGCCGCTGGGCGGCGACGAGGTGCGCATGCGGGTGCACGAGCGCGGCGTGGGCGAGACCCGCTCCTGCGGCACCGGCACGGTCGCCGCGACCGCCGCCGCGCTGCACGCCGCAGGTCAGACCACCGGGCACCGGACCGTGCACATCCCCGGCGGCACCGTCGAGGTGGAGGTCACCGCCAGCGGCTCGACCCTGACCGGACCGGCCGTGCTCGTCGGCGGGGGACGGCTCGACGCCGGTTGGTGGCAGAACCCGTGACGAGAGACTTCCCGAAAGCGCAGGTCAACGCCGGTTTCGGCGGTGCGCGATCGGGCGCCTGCGAGCGCTGTGCGGGAAAATGGGTCGCGCAGCGTGGGACAATGACCCTGAGATGAGAGATTCCTTGACCGCATCCCCAGAGCTCGACCAGGACTCGGCGTTGGAGCCGGACGTGGCCGACGTCGACGAATTCGAACCGATCCTCGACGGGGACGAGCCGTCCACCGGCGAGATGGAGCTGGAGGAACGCGCGTCCCTCCGGCGGATCTCGGGCCTGTCCACCGAGCTCGAGGACATCACCGAGGTCGAGTACCGGCGGCTGCGCCTGGAGCGCGTCGTGCTGGTGGGCGTGTGGACCGAAGGCGACGCCGAGCACGCCGACGCCTCGCTGACCGAGCTCGCGCGCCTCGCCGAGACCGCGGGCTCGGAGGTGCTCGACGGCATCATCCAGCGCCGCGACCGGCCCGACCCGGGCACCTACATCGGCTCGGGCAAGGTCCGCGAGCTGCGCGACCTGGTCGCCTCCAACGGCGCCGACACGGTCATCTGCGACGGCGAGCTCTCGCCCGGCCAGCTGCGGCAGCTGGAGGAGAAGCTCAAGGTCAAGGTCGTCGACCGAACCGCGCTGATCCTCGACATCTTCGCGCAGCACGCCCGTTCCAAGGAGGGCAAGGCGCAGGTCGAGCTCGCTCAGCTGCAGTACTTCCTGCCGCGCCTGCGCGGTTGGGGTGAAACGATGTCCCGTCAGGCCGGTGGCCGGGCGGGCGCCAACGGCGGCGTGGGCACCCGCGGTCCCGGTGAGACCAAGCTGGAGACCGACCGCCGGAGCGTGCACAAGCGCATCAGCAAGCTGCGCAAGGAACTGGCGGCGATGAAGACCGTCCGCGGCACCAAGCGCAGCCGCCGCGAGTCCAACGAGGTCCCGGGCGTGGCCATCGCCGGTTACACCAACGCCGGCAAGTCCAGCCTGCTCAACGCCCTGACCGGCGCCGGTGTGCTGGTCGAGGACGCGCTGTTCGCCACCCTGGACCCGACCACCCGCAAGGCGGTCACCCCGGATGGCAGGCCGCACACCCTCACCGACACCGTCGGGTTCGTCCGGCACCTGCCGCACCAGCTGGTCGAGGCGTTCCGCTCCACCCTGGAGGAGGTCGCCAGCGCCGACCTGCTGGTCCACGTGGTCGACGGCTCCGAGTCGTCGCCGCACGAGCAGGTCGCCGCGGTGCGGGAGGTGCTCAGCGAGATCTCCGAGGAGCACGCCTCGGAGATGCCGCCGGAGCTGCTGGTCGTCAACAAGATCGACTCGGTGGACGCGACCAGGATGGCCGAGCTGCGCCGCCTGCTCCCGGAGGCCGTGTTCGTCTCCGCGCACAGCGGCAAGGGCATCGAGGGTCTTCGCGAGATCATCGCCGACCGGCTTCCCCGACCGGAGCTGTTCGTCAACGCCCTGATCCCCTACACGCGGGGTGATCTGGTGGCGCGGCTGCACAGCGACGGAGAGGTCGTCGTCGAGGAGCACACGCCGGAGGGCACCCGCATCCAGGCCAAGGTCCGGCCGGACCTGGCCTCGTTGCTCGAGCCGTTCGCGGCCGACGGTGCGGCCTGACCGAGCCGGCGGCCTGACCGGGGCCGCGCTGCTCGCCGCGGGCGTGATCGTCACCGGCACGCCCGCGCACGGCCAACCGGGACCGGTCGAGGTGTGCACGGTCGAGGACTCCGAGCTCTCCGAGCTGTCGGGCCTGGCCTCCGACGGGAACCACTGGTACGCCGTCGGTGACGGGGGATCTTCGGTGCAGGTGTTCCTGCTGAACCCGCAGACCTGCGAAGTGGTGTCCCAGCGCACCAGCACGGCCAACCCCTACGACGTCGAGGACCTGGCGCTGGCGCCCGACGGCGCGGTGTGGCTCGCCGACACCGGCGACAACCGGCACGACCGCAAGACCGTCGCGCTGCACGTCCTGCCCGCGGGCGGCGGCTCGACGCTGTACCGGATGCAGTACCCGGACAGCCCGCACGACGCCGAAGCGCTCCTGCTGGATCGCGCGGGAGTGCCCTACGTCGTCACCAAGGAACCGCTCGGCTGGGCGGGCGTCTACCGGCCCGCGCAACCGCTGGACCCGGACGCCACCGTCCCGATGGAACGAGTCGGCACAGTGTCGTTGCGCGCGACCAGGACGCCGGGCGGGCCGATGGACGGGTCGATGGGCTCGGTCCTGGTCACCGGCGGTTCGGTGAGCGCGGACGGCACGCTGGTCGCGCTGCGCACCTACACCGAGGCCTACGTCTACCGCTCGCCGAACGGCGACGTGCTCGAGGCGCTCCGCGGCGAACCCGTGCGCATCCCGCTGCCGAACGAGGAGCAGGGCGAGGCCATCGCCTGGGAACCCGGCGGCGGGCTGCTGTCGGGGTCGGAGGGCAACGAGCCGATCCGCCGCGTTTCCGGTGCGGACGGGGACCCGTCCGAGGAGCCCGCGGCGAACCCCGCACCCGGCGACGGTGATCAGGCCCAGCCCGCGGCCGAGGAGGACGGCATGTCCACCGGCCGCTCGCTGGTCTTCGCCGTAGTCGTCGCCGCCCTGCTGGTCTACCTGGTGGGCTGGCGCCGCAGGCGCTCCTGACCGCCTCGTTCGCAGGAGGGCCTCGTCCGGAGGCGGTCTTCGGTCAGGGACGGCGCCCAGGTCTGGGACGGCCCCAGGTCAGAGACGGCCCCCAGGTCAGAGACGGCCCCCAGGTCAGAGACGGCGCAGGACCGCGACGACCTTGCCGAGGATCTGGGCGTCATCTCCGAGGATGGGTTCGTAGGCCGAGTTGTGCGGCATCAGCCAGACGTGATCGTCGGTGCGCTTGAGCGTCTTGACCGTGGCCTCGCCTTCGATCATCGCTGCGACGACCTCGCCGTTGTCGGCCTCGGGCTGCTGGCGAACCGCGACCCAGTCCCCGTCGGTGATGGCCAGGTCGACCATCGAGTCGCCGACGACCTTGAGCAGGAACAGCGTCCCGTCGCCGACGATTTCCTTCGGCAGTGGGAAGACGTCCTCGATGGACTCCTCGGCGAGGATCGGGCCACCGGCCGCGATACGCCCGACGACCGGTACGTAGGCCGGCTTGGCCTGGGTCTCGCTCTCGGACTCGCCGCCGACGAGCACGCCCACGGTGCGCGGCCGGTGCGGGTCGCGGCGCAGGAAGCCCTTGCGCTCCAGCACGCGCAGCTGGTAGGCCACCGACGAGGTGGAGGTCAGGCCGACCGCGTCGCCGATCTCCCGCACGCTCGGTGGGTAGCCGTGCTCGCTCATCCACTCCCGGATGGCTTCGAGGACCTTCAGCTGGCGGTCGCTGAGCTCCTCGGCCGCCGTGGCCTGTTCCGGCACGGTGTCCACCTCGGCAGGGGAGTCCTTGATGTCGTGTACGCGGCCCCCGACAGAGCCGGTCGCATTCGTCGCCACCGCTGCCTCCTGAATCCGTGTGAACTGCGGTGCTGGTGTGGGTCGAGCGGTGCGTCGCCCCGGTTCTGGTCGCCGGTGACCGCCGTTCGCCGCTCGCTTTCCACAGTAGACGCGACAAACACGGAGATCAAACACCTGTTCGAGTTAATTTCAGGCTCGGGTCTCGCGCTGAAGGCCACTCTTGGTACACAATCGCACGGAGGTTCGATCGAACAACCTTTCGATCATTGTTTCCGCGCGGGAGGCGACATGACCACGTTCATCGACACAGTACGGCGGGTTCGGCCGGTTGAGCGGGAATCGCTCGCCGTGCGGCCGGAAGTCGAACCGATCGTGTCGCCCCGCCGACGTGCGGAAGAGCGTCGCCCACATGGGCGGGTGATCCAGGCGGCCGGTCGTGGCCGGGTGGGCGAGGTCAGATCGTGCGCGCGGCCGCTGCGCGCGATCGGCAGAGCCGGTGAGTGGCTCGTGCTGGGCGGCGTCGCGGCCGCGACCTTCCTCGTCGTGGTGCTGGTGGGGCTGTTCGGGGTCGGCGACGCGCCGGTGACGGGAGGTACCACCGTTGTGCAGGTGCGAACGGGGGACACTCTCTGGGGCATCGCGACGCGGATGGCTCCCGACGAGGACCCCCGTGCGGTGGTCGAGCGCATCGTCGAGCTCAACGGTCTCGGGGGCGCTTCCGCCGAAGCGGGACGTCACCTGGTGGTGCCGGTCGGTAGCTGACCGAACCACTAGATGTTGTGGTTCGCCGGGTTTTCGCAGCTGGGGCGAGGAGTGCGTCATCCGGCCGGGCGACAAGGGTGTGTCGGTTTGCAACGCGGTTGGACACGGGTTTAGAGTCGACCACAACATCTAGTAGTTACGTCCATGTGGTTAGCCCAGAGATTGGGCTTCCGGTCTTCCGGGTACTCCATGGGCGTACGTGGTCGTGGGCCGGTGGGAGTCGGTCGGCGGCCGCTCAGGGGGAAGGGGGTGCATGGCCGGTGCGGTGCCCGTTCTGCCGCGGCGATGACTCCAGGGTCGTGGACTCGCGCGAGGTCGAGGACGGCCAGGCGATCCGTCGTCGGCGTTCGTGCTCGGCGTGCGGTCGCCGGTTCACGACCATCGAAGAACTGGTGTTGTCGGTCGTGAAGCGGTCGGGTGTCACCGAACCCTTCAGCCGGGACAAGGTGGTGACCGGTGTGCGCCGCGCGTGTCAGGGGCGTCCGGTAGAAGAGGACGCGCTGCAGCAGTTGGCGCACCAGGTGGAGGAGGCGATCCGGTCCTCCGGCATCGCCGAGCTGCCCAGCCACGAGGTCGGGCTGGCCATCCTCGGTCCGCTGCGGGAGCTGGACGAAGTCGCGTACCTGCGCTTCGCCAGCGTCTACCGCGCGTACTCCTCGGTGGAGGACTTCGAGAAGGAAATAGCCGACCTGCGGTCCGCGAGGGAGACCCAGCGGGACGGCGAGCAACGAGACGTGGAGAGCGGCGGTTGAGCAAGCCGCGACGGCGCGCGTCCCGCAGAGGGGGCGGAAGCGCGAAACGCCAATCGGCGTCCCGGGCGGGCACGCCGAAGAGAACAGAGCCGCGACCGAACCGGACGGGGAGCCCGGACGGGGCCGACAGAACGCGATCGACTGAGCGAGCGATGAAGAACGAAAAGGGGCAGGTCATGACAGAGACCGTCGGTAGCCCGGCCGGCGCAGCGGGGGAGCCGGAAGCAGGTGCCCGCGAGGGCATCCGGGTGGAGCGCGTCTACACCACCGAGGGGGTGCACCCCTACGACGACGTCAAGTGGGAGCGCCGCGATGTGGTGATGACCAACTGGCGGGACGGTTCGGTCAACTTCGAGCAGCGCGGGGTCGAGTTCCCCGACTTCTGGTCGTTGAACGCGGTCAACATCGTCACCAGCAAGTACTTCCGCGGTGCCGTCGGCACCGACGAGCGCGAGAGCAGCCTGCGGCAGCTGATCGACCGGGTCGTCAAGACCTACGTCGCCTCGGGTGTCGAGAACGGCTACTTCGCCACCGACGCCGACGCCGAGATCTTCGAGCACGAGCTGACCTACATGCTTCTGCACCAGGTCTTCAGCTTCAACTCGCCGGTCTGGTTCAACGTGGGCACCAGCTCCCGCCAGCAGGTCTCGGCCTGCTTCATCCTGTCGGTCGACGACACGATGGAGTCGATCCTCGACTGGTACAAGGAAGAGGGCCTGATCTTCAAGGGCGGCTCCGGCGCCGGGCTGAACCTGTCCCGGATCCGCTCCAGCAAGGAGCTGCTGTCCTCCGGTGGCACGGCCTCCGGCCCGGTGTCGTTCATGCGCGGCGCCGACGCCTCCGCGGGCACCATCAAGTCCGGTGGCGCCACCCGCCGCGCGGCCAAGATGGTCGTGCTCGACGTCGACCACCCCGACGTCGAGGAGTTCATCGAGACCAAGTCGCGCGAGGAGCACAAGATCCGCGCGCTGCGCGACGCCGGTTTCGACATGGACCTGGGCGGCGCGGACTCGAACTCGGTGCAGTACCAGAACGCGAACAACTCGGTGCGCGTCTCCGACGAGTTCATGCGCTCGGTCGAGAGCGACGGCGACTTCGGCCTGCGCTCCCGCACCGACGGCGACGTGATCAGCACCGTCAAGGGCCGCGAGCTGTTCCGCAAGATGGCCAAGGCCGCGTGGGAGTGCGCCGACCCGGGCATCCAGTACGACGACACGATCAACGACTGGCACACCTCGCCGGAGACGGGCCGGATCACCGCGTCCAACCCGTGCTCGGAGTACATGCACCTGGACAACTCCAGCTGCAACCTGGCTTCGCTGAACCTGATGAAGTTCCTGCGCGATGACCTGACCTTCGACGCCGAGCTGTTCTCCAAGGCCGTCGAGTTCGTCATCACCGCGATGGACATCTCGATCTGCTTCGCCGACTTCCCCACCGAGTCGATCGGCGTCACCACCCGCAAGTTCCGCCAGCTGGGCATCGGCTACGCCAACCTCGGCGCGCTGCTGATGGCCACCGGTCACGCCTACGACTCGGACGGCGGTCGTGCGCTGGCCGGGGCGATCACCTCGCTGATGACCGGTACCGCCTACAAGCGCTCGGCTGAGCTGGCCGGTGTCGTGGGCCCGTACGAGGGCTACGCCCGCAACGCCGAGGGCCACCAGCGGGTCATGCGCAAGCACGCCGCGGCCAACGACCTGGTGCGCACCTACCACCACAACGACAAGACCGTGCACAAGCTGGCCACCGAGGTCTGGCAGCAGGGTCTGGAGATCGGTGGCCGCAACGGCTGGCGCAACGCCCAGGCGTCGGTGCTGGCCCCGACCGGCACCATCGGCCTGATGATGGACTGCGACACCACCGGTGTCGAGCCCGACCTGGCGCTGGTGAAGTTCAAGAAGCTGGTCGGCGGCGGCTCGATGCAGATCGTCAACCAGACGGTGCCGCGCGCCCTGCAGGCGCTGGGCTACCAGGAAGAGCAGATCGAGGCGGTCGTCGAGTACATCGCCGAGCACGGCCACGTCATCGACGCGCCGGGTCTGCGCCCGGAGCACTACGAGGTCTTCGACTGCGCGATGGGCGAGCGCTCGATCGCGCCGATGGGCCACGTCCGGATGATGGCCGCGGTGCAGCCGTTCATCTCGGGTGCGATCTCCAAGACGGTCAACATGCCGGAGTCGGCCACCGTCGAAGAGGTCGAGGAGCTCTACTTCGAGGGCTGGAAGCTGGGCCTGAAGGCGCTGGCGATCTACCGCGACAACTGCAAGGTCGGCCAGCCGCTGTCCGCGGGCAAGGGCGACAAGGGCGAGTCGGAGAAGGCGGTCGAGAAGCAGATCGAGTACCGCCCGGTCCGCAAGCGCCTGCCCAAGAAGCGCCCGAGCCAGACGGTGTCGTTCACCGTGGGCGGTGCCGAGGGCTACCTGCACGCCGGGTCGTACCCGGACGACGGGCTGGGCGAGATCTTCGTCAAGCTCGGCAAGCAGGGCTCGACCTTGGCCGGCGTGATGGACGCCTTCTCGATGTCGATCTCGGTGGGTCTGCAGTACGGCATCCCGCTGGAGTTCTACGTCTCGAAGTTCCAGAACCTGCGCTTCGAGCCGGCCGGTATGACCGACGACCCGGACATCCGGATGGCCAGCAGCGTCCTGGACTACCTGTTCCGCCGCCTGGCGCTGGACTACCTGCCCTACGAGAAGCGCGCCCAGCTGGGCATCTTCACCGTGGACGAGCGGGAAGCCCAGGTCAACAACACGGAACCGGCTCCGGCGTCGGACAACGTCGACCTGGACACGATGCGGTCCACGGTGGACTACTCGAAGGCCGAGGAGAAGTCCGAGTCCAAGGACGACGTCCGCGCGGGGAGCTCCACCGAGCTGCTCGAGCTCCAGCTGGGCAAGGCCGCCGACGCGCCGCTGTGCATGACCTGCGGCACGAAGATGCGCCCGTCCGGTTCCTGCTACCTCTGCGAGGGCTGCGGTTCCACCTCGGGCTGCAGCTGAGCCTGAGGGCTGAATGACCGAAGTCCGGGGTGGGTGTGACCAACACACCCACCCCGGACTTCTTTCGTGTCAACACCGTTCGCGTTTGGCCAGGTGAGGCGTTCACGGTCAGGCGACGCCCGTCGGGCGACCGCCGGAAGAACCCGGTGGAGCGCCGCGGATTCGGCACGCTCGTCCGCACCGAACAAGCGGAGGTGGAGATGCGGGCACGAAACCTGTTGAAGAACGCGATTCTCTTCGCGGCACCTGGGATTCACGTCCTGACCGTGACCGGGCTCCCGGACCCGGACCGGTCCGTGACCACCCTGGCGGCGATCGACTACGCCGGGGAACTGGCCTTGGAGAACCCCGAGGCCGAGCACTACCTCGACGAGTTGCTCGACGAGGAAGCGGTGGTGTCGATCGTCCTGCACTCGCTCAGCGAGGAGGTCGCGTTCACCGATGCGCGCGGCGAGGACGTGCTGGTCAAGCACGTGTACGGATGGTTCATCGAGGGTGGTGTGATCTCGCCGGTCACCGCGGCCGAGGCGTTCGACCTGGGCTGCGTGGATCCGGACACGGGAGAGCCCGTCCCGCCGGAGCCCGGTGTCGTCTACGAGGACGCCTGGCCGCTGGTGCTGGAAGGTGAGAGCTCCAGCTGATCAGACGACGAAGGCCGGTGCGGTTCCGCGGAACCGCACCGGCCTTCGTCGTGCTCGGGTCAGGACTGCTCGTCCGCCAGCAGCTTCTCGGTGGCGATCAAGCGGACGCAGACGGCCAGGCCCGCCGTGGCGGCCTCGACGTCGGCGAGCTCCGGGAAGGTCGGCGCGATGCGGATCACCGAGTCGGCCGGGTCGTCACCGTGGGGGTGGGTCGAGCCGGCCGGGGTGAGCGCGATGCCCGCTTCCTTGGCCTTGGCGACGACGGCCTTCGCGCAGCCTTCGGGAACCTCCAGGCTGATGAAGTAGCCGCCGGCCGGGTTGCTCCACCGAGCGAGGCCGGTCCCGCCCAGTTCGGCGCTGAGGATCTTGTCCACGGCTTCGAACTTGGGCCGGATCAGCGCGGCGTGCTTGCGCATGTGCTCGCGCAGCCCGTCGCGGTCGCGCAGCAGTCGGGCGTGCGCCCGCTGGTTGACCTTGTTCGGGCCGATGCTGCGCTTGGAGGTCGATGCCAGCCACCACTCGATGTTGGCGGGGGAGGAACCGAAGAACGCCACGCCCGCGCCCGCGAAGGTGATCTTCGAGGTGGAGCCGAACACCAGCGCGCGGTCCGGGTTGCCGTTCTCGGCGCACAGCGCCAGCAGGTCGGCGATCTCCGCCTCGTCGTCGGTGAGGTGGTGCACCGCGTAGGCGTTGTCCCAGAAGATCCGGAAGTCGGATGCAGCGGTGCTCATCGCCGCCAGCCGCCGCACGGTCTCGTCGGAGTAGACGGTGCCGTCCGGGTTGCTGTACTTCGGCACGCACCAGATGCCCTTGATCCGGGAGTCCTCGGCGACGAGCCGCTCGACGACGTCCATGTCGGGGCCGTCCGCGGTCATCGGAACGGTGATCATCTTGATCCCGAGGCGCTCGGTGAGAGCGAAGTGGCGGTCGTAGCCGGGAACCGGGCACAGGAACGCGATCTCCGGCTCGGCGACCCAGCGCTGCGAGCCGCCGGGAACCCCGTTGAGCAGTGCGAACACCAGCGCGTCGTGCATCAGCTCCAGGCTGGAGTTGCCCGCGGCGAGCAGCTGGTCGACCGGCACCTGCAGGTCGGTGCTGAAGATCTCGCGCAGCTCGGGCAGGCCGTTGAGGCCGCCGTAGTTGCGCAGGTCGGCACCGTCGGCGTCGGTTCCGCTGGCGAGGTCGAGCAGCTCGTTGGAGAGGTCGAGTTGCTTCGGCGAGGGCTTTCCTCGGGTGATATCCAGTTTCAGGCCACGCGCCACGAGATCTGCGAACTCCTGGTGGGCGCGGTCGCGCTGGGCGGTCAGCTCTTCGATGGTTGAAGCTGGATCGGGCACCGGTTGAATCCTTCGCCGTATCGGGTAACGAGCAGGAAACAGCCTAGTCGTTGTGGCCGGTCGGTGTGAGCACGACCTGCGGCCAAGCCGACACCGCACCGCTCATCTATGACGTGGATCACCGGATTGCGCTGGTCATGGCGTCACGCCGGCGGGGTTGACCTCGTCTGCCCGGTGAGACTTCGAGGGGAGGGCCACGACGTGGGAAAGTCGATCTTGGTCACCGGTGGGACCGGAACGCTCGGCAGCGCTCTCGTGCGGCGACTGCGGGAGGATGACGAGGACGTCGAGGTGCTCAGCCGCCGCCCGGGCACGGGTCGGGTGGTCGGCGATCTGCGCACCCGGCAGGGACTCGCGGACGCGGTCTCCGGCGCGGACGTGATCGTGCACTGCGCGACCACCAACAGCGGTCACGACGTGCAGGCCACCCGCAACCTGGTGGAGTTCGCCCGCCGGTCCGGTCGACCGCACGTGGTCTACATCTCCATCGTCGGCATCGAGCGGATCCCGCTGTTCTACTACCGCGCCAAGCTCGAGTCCGAGCGGCTGATCAGCGAATCCGGGCTGCCGTGGACGATCCTGCGCACCACGCAGTTCCACGACCTCGTCGCCAAGTTCAGCGCCGTGCAACGCCGCTCACCGGTGGTGGCGGCGCTGTTCGGCGTGCGGTTCCAGCCGATCTCGGTGCGTGACGTCGCGGAGCGGCTCGCCGAGCTCGCCCGCTGCGACGCAGCGGGACGAGTGGCGGACCTGGGCGGCCCGCAGGTGCGCAGCCACGAGGACCTGACCAGGGCCTACTTCCAGGCCAACGGCCTGCGCCGAAGGGTGTTGCGACTGCGCCCGCCGGGCTCGTTGTTCCGGGAGCTGCGGTCCGGGGCCAACCTCGTCGCGGACCGAGCCGTGGGCCGGGAGACCTTCGAGGAGTTCCTCAGCGGCGGGTGAGCAGGTGCGCAGCGGTGGCCGTCGCCGCGGTCACGGTGAACACCGACGGCCAGGCGCCGATCTTCTTGGCCAGCGGGTGCGATCCGACCAGCGCGGTTCCGTAGGTAGCGCCCAGGGCCAGCGCGGGGACGACACCGGCCCGGCGACGGCAGATCTCCATCGCGCCCAGGCCGGCGCCCGCCGCGACGACTCCACCCCAGTGCCGGTGCTGCGAAGCGCGGGCCACCGCGAAGCCACCGATCAACCCGGCCGACGTCAGCAGGCTGGAGGGAATCGACATGCGCACTCCTTGGGTTCCGGTTCGGATGCTTCGACCTTACTGCCGCTCGGGTGGTTCTGGCGGGAACCCGCCGCATCGGTGTTTGACTTCCCGTTTCGCGCTAAGAAAAGTGCCGGTGTCGTCCACTTCTCCAGCTTCGGGAGCCCCGCATGCGGCGCGTTCGGACAGGTTTGCTCGCGGCGATCGTCGCCCTGCCCCTGATCGGGTCCGCGGCCGCGGGGGCCGAGCCGCCGCAGGGTCCGGTGTTCGCCGACGGCGAGGCGCAGCCGGTGTTCGACCCGGCGCGGGCGGTGCGGCAGGACCTGTTCGTCACCGCGCCGGTCGACAGCGACCACGACGGATCGCAGGACCGGGTGCACGTCCAGGTGGTGCGGCCCGCCGAGTCCGACCAGGGACTGCGGGTGCCTGTGGTCTACCAGGCCAGCCCGTACTTCTCCGGCGGCAACGACGTGCCCAACCACAACGTCGACACCGAGCTGCACGTGCCGGAGCGGTCGGGTGCCCGGACGACGCTGAGCACCTCCGGTGACGAGCGGATCGCGGTGGCCGCCGAGATCGACTGGGCCTACGAGCAATACCTGCTGGCCAGGGGGTATGCCGTGGTCTACGCGGAGTCGCTGGGCACGGGGGAGTCCACCGGGTGCCCGACCACGGGGGCCGAGAACGAGACGATCGGCGCCAAGTCCGTGGTGGACTGGCTCAACGGTCGGGCGCCGGGGCACGACGCCGCCGGCACCGAGATTCCGGCGACCTGGTCGACCGGCAAGGTCGGCATGATGGGCGTCTCCTACAACGGGACCCTGCCGAACGCCGTCGCCGCCACCGGCGTCGAGGGGCTGGAAGCGATCGTGCCCATCGGGGCCATCTCCAACTGGTACGACTACTACCGCACCGACGGCGCCGTGGTCGCTCCCGGTGGGTACCAGGGCGAGGACGCCGACGTGCTGGCCGAGTACGTCCACACCCGAGCCGACCGCGAGCCCTGCCGCCCGGTGATCGACGGGCTCACCGCGGAGCAGGACCGCATCACCGGTGATGACAGCCCCTTCTGGGGCGAGCGCAACTATTTCGGCGACGCGGACCGGGTGCGCGCGGCGGTGCTGTCGGTGCACGGGCTCAACGACTGGAACGTCAAGACCCGCCAGGCCGCCCAGTGGTACGGGCTGCTGCGGGAGCACGACGTGCCGCACAAGATCTGGTGGCACCAGTCCGGCCACACGGACCCCCTCGAACTGCGCGAGCAGGAGTGGTTGCGAACCCTCAACCGGTGGTTCACCCGGTACCTGCACGGCGTGCCCAACGGGGTCGAGGACGAGCCCCGCGCCACGGTCCAGCGCGAGGACGGCAGCTGGACCGAGGAGGCCGAATGGCCTGCTCCGGGGGTCGCCGAGACGGTGCTGCGGCCGACGGCGGGCGGCTCGCAGCGCGGTGGTCTGAGCGCCGAAGCGCCCGCTCAGCGAGCGGTGGAAGGGCTCACCGACGACGCGGGCCAGAAGGCCGAGGACCTCGCTTCCGCCGCCAGCTCGCCGAACCGGTTGGCCTACTTCACCGAACCGCTCGTCGAGCGGGCCCGGGTCAGCGGGGAGGTGCGCGCAGAGCTCGGACTCAGCTTCGACGAGCCGGCCGCCAACGTGACCGCGCTGCTGGTCGATCAGGCACCGGACGGATCGGTCTCGGTGGTCACCCGAGGCTGGGCCGACCCGCAGAACCGCGAGGCCCTGGACCGGACGACGCCGATCGAACCGGGGCGCCAGTACGCGATCACCGTGCGGATGCAGCCCGACGACTACGTCTTCGCGCCGGGGCACCGGCTCGGCGTCGTGGTGCTCTCCAGCGATCACGACTTCACGTTGCGGCCCCGTCCGGGTGCGGGACTGGCGCTGGACCTGGCGCGCACGCAGGTCTCACTTCCGGTGGTCGGGCGGATCTCGTGACGGTCTTTCGCGAAAACCGGTGTCATGGCGGACGGTGATACCCGATCGAGCAGTGAATTGACCTGACCGATCGACGCTGATCGGTGTGGTTTCAAGGGTTTCAACCCCGATCCGTCCACAGCGGATGAAGTTGTCCAGAGATTGCCGAATCCGCTTTCGGCGGAGGCGTTTTCGTCCGCATCGTGGTGGTCATGACGACGCGATTGAACACCCAGCTCTCGCTGAGCGACCCCGGGGACGTGCTCGCCGCGATCCCGCACATGCTCGGCTTCCACCCGACCGACTCGTTCGTGCTGATCACGATGCACGACCTGACCGGAACACCGAGGTTCGGCGCGACCATGCGCGTCGACCTGCCGTGCCCGTCACAGGCATGCCTGTTCAGCGAGTTCCTGCTCACCGGGGCCGTGGGCAAGCAGCAGGCCGAAGGCGTGTTCATGATCGTGATCGGGGACCGTCCCAACCTCGCCGCGTGCCCGGAGACTTGCGGCGGGGCCTGCCACACCACCGACAGCCCCGGCGACGGCTCCGGGCCGCCGCTGCACGACGTCGTCGAAGTGGTGCGGAAAACCCTGCTGCAGGCGGGAATCATCACCGCCCACGCGGTGCACACGCCGGCGATCGGGGTCGGTGAGCCGTGGACGTGCTACTACGACGAGGACTGCCGCGGCGTCGTCGCGGACCCGAAGGAATCTCCGATGGGCGCGCTGATGGCCGCCCAGGGATCGGTGACCTTCGGCAGCAGGGAGGAGCTCCGCGAGCTCGTCGCGCCTGAATCACCGGAGGTCCTCAACCGCTGGTCGGCCAAGCTCGACGCGCTCGTCGAGGACGCCATCGACTCCTACGACCCGTCCCGGCACGCCACGGACGTGCGCACGGTCTTCGGCGCGATCCGGCGCATCGCCGCCGGTTCGGCGCTCACCGAGGACGACCTGCTGGGCGTGCTGCAGGCGGTGTCGGACGTCCGCGTCCGCGACGTCGTCATCGGTGCCGCGCTGACCGAACTGGCGCGCCCGGCCGAGGAGCTCTGGCTCACCCTCGTGCGCAAGGCACCGGAACCCGAGGTCGTCGAGGTCGCGGCGCTGCTGGCGTTCTCGGCCTACGTCCGCGGCGAGGGCGCGCTGGCCAGCGTCGCGCTCGAACGCATCGAGCAGGTCAAGCTCGACCACAACCTGGGGGTCCTGCTGCGCCGGTCGCTGGACGCGGGCCTCCCGCCGGCGGAGCTGGCCGGCATCGCCAGGGATTCGGCCGACGACGTCCAGCTCCTGCTCGACGAGGAGGGACCCTGCTGATGTGCGCGAAGAAGAGGAAGCAGCGCTCAGGACGCGTGGCGGGCGCGGGTGAACTCCCACGCGTCACCGACGATCACGCCGAGGTCGGCGCGCTGGGGCTGCCACCCCAGCTCGGCCCGGGCGCGCTGACTGGAGGCCACCAGCGTCGCGGGGTCGCCGGCCCGGCGGGGAGCGACCTGGGCGGGGATCGGGTGCCCGGTGACCTCGCGGCAGGTGTCGATGACCTGCTTGACCGAGAAGCCCGTGCCGTTGCCGAGGTTGTAGATGCGGTGCTGGCCGCTCGTCGCGTTTTCCAGCGCCAGCAGGTGCGCGTCGGCGAGGTCGGTGACGTGGATGTAGTCGCGGACGCAGGTGCCGTCGGCGGTGGGCCAGTCCTCGCCGAAGATCTGCACCTGCTCGCGCTGGCCCAGCGCCACCTGCAGCACGATCGGGATCAGGTGGGTCTCGACGGCGTGCCGCTCACCGAAGGCCCCATGCGCCCCGGCGACGTTGAAGTACCGGAGGCTGACCGCGCCGATGCCGTGGGCGGAGGCGTACGACGTGATCGCGTGGTCGATCGCCAGCTTGGTCGCGCCGTAGGTGTTGGTGGGCCGCGTCGGGAGGTCCTCGGTGATCGGGGAGGACTCCGGTTCGCCGTACGTCGCCGCCGTGGACGAGAACACCAGGCGCGGCGTGCCGTGTTCGCGCATCGCGTCCAGCAGTCGCAGCGACGTCACGACGTTGCCCTGCCAGTACTTCTGCGGCTGCTCCATCGACTCGCCGACGAGCGACTTCGCCGCGAAGTGCAGCACGCCGTCGAACTGCTCCGCGAGCAGTTCACCCGCCGCCGAGGCGATGTCCGCCTCGACGAACTTGCAGCCGTCCGGGATCGCGTCGGCGTGCCCGGTGGACAGGTCGTCGACCACGACGACCTCGTGGCCTGCTTCCACCAGGCGTGCTGCGCACACGCTTCCGACGTAACCGGCACCGCCTGTGACCAGGAGCTTCAACTGCGCACTGCCTTCCGTGGGAGAACCAATCGACTCAGCGGGAAGCGGCCGAGGACCGGGTCGTCACCTGTCCCGCCCCGCACCGGCGGAGGGTATCGCGATGAACACGCGCGGTTCGGCCAGGCTCCGCTCGGCGAACGCGGCCCGAACGGCCGACTCGACCCGGGCGCGGTCGGCCGTCGGGATCAGCGCGATCGCCGAACCGCCGAAGCCACCGCCGGTCATCCGCGCGCCCAGTGCGCCGGCCTGCACCGCTGCGTCCACTGCGACGTCGAGTTCGAGGCAGGAGACGCGGTAGTCGTCGCGGAGGCTGGCGTGGGAGGCGTTGAGCAGCGGACCGATCTCGGCGTACCCGCCGGAGCGCAGCAGCTCGACGGCGGACAGCACCCGCTCGTTCTCCGTCACCACGTGCTTGACCAGCGGCTGAAGCTCGTCCGGAAGCTTCTCGTTCGCCTCCGGCAGCTGCGCCGCCGAGATGTCCCGCAGCGCCTTCACCTCGAGCAGCTCCGCCGCCCGCTCGCAGCCCTTCCGGCGTTCTCCGTAGCCGGATTCGCTGTGCGAGTGCTTGGCGCGGGTGTCGATGACGAGCAGTTCGAGACCCGCGCCGCGGGGATCGAACGGGACCTGCTCGGCGTCACCGGAGCGGACGTCGAAGAACAGCACGCGGGACTCGACGCAGCGCAGCGACGCCGTCTGGTCGAGCAGGCCGGTGGGGGCCCCGACGTAGTCGTTCTCCGAGCGCTGCACCAGCCGGGCGATCTCCGCCAGGCTCGGCGCGCCGGGCTCGCCCGGTGCCAGGCCGAGATGATCGAGCATCGCCAGCGCCAGAGCGCACTGCAGCGCGTGGGACGAGGACAGGCCGGCGCCGGTGGGGACGTCACCGACGATCAACAGGTCCAGGCCGGGGACGGCGTGACCGGCTTCGCGCAGCGCCCATGCGACGCCTGCGGGAAACGCGGGCCAACCGGTGGGGGAGCCGGGCCGGAGGTCGTCGACGACGAGCTCGTCCGCCTGGTGGAGCTCACCGTCGTCGCCCCACGTCGTGGCCACGAGCTTGCGGTCGTCGCGCGGACCGATGGCCACCGCGACCCGGTGCGGGATCGCCATCGGGAGCACGAAACCGTCGTTGTAGTCGGTGTGCTCACCGATGAGGTTGACCCGGCCGGGTGCGGACCACACCGCGCTGGGCGCGCGGCCGTGCTCGGCGGCGAAGAGCTCTGCCGCGCGGGTGGAGACGCTCACTTGGCCGTCACCATCACCGCGTGCGCGATGCTGGGGGTCAGCTCTGCGGCACCGCTCTGGCCGCGGACCTCGATCGGCTTGTTCGCACCGACCACCGACATGATCTCGACCTCGTTGCCCGGGACGACCCCCACCTCCTTGAGATCGGTCATCAGATCCGGGTCGAGCTGCACGTGCTCGGAGATCCGGCGGATGACCGCGCGGCCACCGCCGTTGCGGGCGATCTCGTCGACCCGCTGGAGCTCACCGTCGATCGCGGTGTCGATGTGGTCGACACCGAGGTCGTCCAGGCCGGGAATGGGGTTGCCGTAGGGAGAGGTGGTGGGGCCGCCGAGGAGCTTGACGAGCTTGCGCTCGACGGCCTCGCTCATCACGTGCTCCCAGCGGCACGCCTCGTTGTGCACGTGCTCCCACTCGAGGCCGATCACGTCGACGAGGAGCCGTTCGGCGAGGCGGTGCTTGCGCATCACGCTGATCGCGCGGGCGCGGCCGGCCTTGGTCAGTTCGAGGTGGCGATCCTCGGCGACCGTGAGCAGGCCGTCCCGCTCCATGCGGGCCACCGTCTGGCTGACGGTCGGTCCGCTCTGCTCCAGGCGCTCGGCGATCCGCGCCCGCAGCGGCACCACGCCCTCTTCCTCGAGGTCGTAAATGGTGCGGAGGTACATCTCAGTGGTATCGATGAGATCGTTCACGTCGGCTCCCCATTCAAGTCCCAACCACGATGCTAGTCGCTGCCAGCGACAACGGTCAGTGGCCGGGGAGTTGACAGCCAGGATCAGCGACCGACCTCGTCGGCGGGCTTCGAAAGGCCGTCATGCATCCCTTGATCAGTACCGATGATCTCATGACCGCACTGGGTGCGGAGCCGCACCCGACCTTGCTGGACGTGCGGTGGTCACTGCTCGGCCCACCGGGCCGCGACGACTACGCCGCGGGGCACGTGCCCGGAGCGGTTTTCGTGGATCTGGACGCCGAACTGGCCGCTGAGCCGAGTTCGGCCGGGCGGCATCCGCTGCCCGATCCGACCGCGCTGCAGGAGGTGCTGCGTCGGGCGGGCGTGGACGCCGACCGCCCGGTCGTGGTCTACGACGCCGACAACGGTTCGGCGGCGGCGCGGGCCTGGTGGCTGCTGCGCTGGGCGGGACACCGGTCGGTGGCCGTGCTCGACGGCGGCTACGCGGCGTGGACCGCCGAGGGCAAGCCGACCACCACCGACGTCCCCGAACCCGGTGATGGCGGGTTCCGGGTGCGTCCCGGGGCGATGCCGGTGATCGACGCCGACCAGGCGGCGGAGCTGGCCCGAGACGGCGTGCTGCTCGACGCCCGCGCACCGGAGCGCTACCGGGGCGAGGTGGAACCGATGGATCCGCGCGCCGGGCACGTCCCGGGCGCGCGCAACGCGCCGTTCAGCGAGCACGTCGCGCCCACGGGCCGGTGGCGTTCGCCGGAGGAGCTGGCCGAGCGCTTCGCCGCGCTGGGCGTCACCGGAGCCACCGCCGTCGGGGCCTACTGCGGCTCGGGGGTCACGGCCTGCTCGGTGCTGCTGGCGCTGGAACACGCCGGGGTCACCGACGCCCACGCGCCCGCCGCGCTCTACGCGGGCTCGTGGTCGAACTGGGCGGCGGACCCGTCACGACCGGCGGCGACCGGTCCGGAGGCCGGGTGAGCGGTCGGCGAGATCCATCCGATTCGGCTCCTCGGGCCGTCGAGACCCTGTGTCGGGGCGCGTCCGGCAGGTAGCGTCCCGCCCATGGGTTCTCAGTTGGCCGTGGTCTGGGACGAGTCGGTGCTCGAGTACGACCTGGGCGGGCACCATCCGCTGCATCCGATCCGGCTGGACCTGACCATGCGGCTGGCCAACTCGCTCGGCGTGCTCGACGGCGTGGAGACGATCAAGCCCGAACCCGCCACCGAGCAGGACCTGCTGCGCGTGCACACCGCCGAGTACATGGCGGCGGTGCGCGCCGCGCCGCTGAGCGCTTGGGAGGTCGGGCACGGGTTGGGCACCGATGACAACCCGATCTTCGACCGGATGCACGAGGCCTCGGCCTTGATCGCCGGAGCGTCGATCAAGGCCGCGGAGCAGATTGTCTCGGGCGTGGCGGACCGGGCGGTCAACATCGCCGGGGGACTGCACCACGCGATGGCCGACCGCGCCGCCGGGTTCTGCGTCTACAACGACTGCTCGGCGGCCATCGCCTGGATGCTGGAGCAGGGCGTGGAGCGCATCGCCTACCTCGACGTCGACGTGCACCACGGCGACGGGGTGCAGGCGGCCTTCTACGACGACCCGCGGGTCATGACCATCTCGCTGCACCAGCACCCGGTGACGCTGTGGCCGGGAACCGGTTTCGCCACCGAGGTCGGGCGCGGCAACGCCGACGGCACCGCGGTCAACGTCCCGCTGCCGCCGGGCACCGGTGATGCCGACTGGCGTCGCGCCTTCCACGCCGTGGTCCCGTCGGTGCTGGACCAGTTCCGGCCGCAGGTGCTGGTCACCCAGTGCGGGGCCGATGCGCACCGGGACGACCCGCTCGCCGACCTGTCGCTGACCGTCGACGCCCAGCGCGCCACCTACCAGGACCTCCGCGACCTGGCCGAGAGCTACGCCGGGGGGAAGTGGCTGGCTCTGGGCGGTGGTGGCTACTCGCTGTTCCGCGTGGTGCCGCGAGCCTGGACCCACCTGCTGGCGACGCTGCTGAACCGGGATATCGCGCCGGAGACGACCATCCCCGAGGATTGGATCGCGTACGCCGTCCGGCGTGCGCAGAACGTGCCGATGCCGACGTCGATGTCGGACGGGGCCGACCCGTCCTTCGAGCGCTGGTCCGGGGTGACCGCGTCCGCGGTCGACACCGCGATCCGCGACGCCCGGCACGCGGTGTTCCCCCTGCTCGGGCTGGACCCGGCTGACAGTCGCGACTGAGGAGTGCCCGAAGTGGACGAAGAAGCGAGAGAGGAGACCGGGCCGGAGCAGGACTACCCCCGGCAGTGGGAAGCCGACGTCGTCCTCTCCGACGGCGGCACGGTGCACATGCGGCCGATCACCCCGGCCGACAAGGACAAGCTGGTCGCCTTCCACGGGAGGCTCAGCGACCGCACCAGGTACTACCGCTACTTCGGCCCGTACCCGCGGATGCCCGAGCGCGACGCGCGCCGGTTCACGCAGGTCGACTACGTCAACCGGGTCGCGCTGGTGGCGCTGCTCGGCGATGACATCGTCGCCGTCGGCCGCTTCGACCGCCTCGGCGAGCAGGAGTCGGCCGAGGTCGCCTTCGTCGTCGAGGACGGTCATCAGGGGCGCGGTCTGGGGTCGATCCTGCTCGAACACCTCGCCGCGGCCGCGCAGGAGTGCGGTCTGCGGCGCTTCGTGGCCGAGGTGCTGGCCGAGAACTCCACGATGGTGCGCGTCTTCCGCGACGCCGGTTACCAGGTGAGCCGGGCGATGGAGGAAGGCGTGGTGCACCTGGAGTTCGACATCGACCCGACCGAGGAGTCCGTGGCGGTGGCCCGGGCGCGCGAGCAGGCCGCCGAGGCGCGCAGCGTGCACAACCTGCTGCGGCCGCGGGCGGTGGCGGTGATCGGCGCTTCCACCGACCACCGCAAGATCGGCCACGCGGTGCTGACCAACCTGCTCACCGCCGACTTCAACGGGCCGGTCTACCCGGTCAACCCCGAGCACCGCTCGGTGCGCGGGGTGCGCGCCTACGCCTCGGTGCTCGACATCCCCGACGAGGTCGACCTGGCGGTGGTGGCGATCCCGGCGGCCGGCGTCAACGAGGTCCTCGACGACTGCTTGGCCAAGGGCGTGAAAACGCTGGTCATCGTCTCCTCCGGGTTCAGCGAGACCGGTTCGGAGGGGCGCGAGGTGGAACGCGAGATGGTGCGCGCCGCGCGGGTGCACGGCATGCGCGTGGTCGGTCCGAACGCGCTCGGCGTGGTCAACCCGGACCCGGAGTTCCGGCTCAACGCGAGTCTCGCGCCGCAGCTGCCCGGGCGCGGCCGGACCGGGTTCTTCTGCCAGTCCGGTGCGCTGGGCGTGGCGATCCTGGAGACCGCCACCGAGCGCGGGCTCGGCCTGTCGACGTTCGTCTCGGCGGGCAACCGCGCCGACCTGTCCGGCAACGACCTGCTGCAGTACTGGCAGACCGACCCGGCCACCGACGTGGTGCTGCTGTACCTGGAATCGTTCGGCAACCCGCGCAAGTTCGGCCGGTTGGCCCGGCGGCTGGCGCGCAGCAAGCCGGTCGTGGTGGTCAAGTCGGGCCGCAACTCGGTGCGGGCCGGTTTGGCGGCCACGACGGTGGAGATCGACGAGACGAGCGTGCAGGCGCTGTTCGAGCAGTCCGGCGTGATCCGCGTCGAGTCGGTGGCGCAGATGTTCGACACCGCGCTGCTGCTCGCGCACCAGCCGTTGCCGCAGGGCGACCGGGTTTCGATCGTGGGCAACTCCTCGGCGCTGGGAATGATCGCCGCCGACGTGGCGCAGGCGCAGGGGTTGCAGCTGGCGCACGATCCGGTCGACGTCGGCGCCTCGGCGGAGCCCGACGAGTTCGCGGCCGCGGTGCGCGATGCCGCCCTGCGCGACGACGTCGACGCGCTGATCACGGTGTTCGCCCCGCCGGTGGCGGTGCCCGGCGCGGCCTACGCGCGGGCGCTGCGGGAGGCGTTGCACGAGGCCGACGCGACCCGCTCGAAGCCGGTGGCGACCACGTTCCTGGCGGCCGAGGGCGTTCCGGACGAGCTGCGGGTGCCGGGCCCGGACGGCACGACCGGCAAGGGCTCGGTGCCGTCGTACCCGAGCCCGGAGCGCTCGGTGCTCGCGCTGGCGCGCGTGACCCGCTACGCGAAGTGGCGCGCAGCGCCGAAGGGGCACTTCGTGCGCCCGGACGTGGCGGCCGAGGAGGCGCGTTCGCTGGTCGAGCAGTGGTTGGCCGAGGGCGTCTCCGAGCTCGGCGACGAGCGCACGGTGCGCCTGCTGGAGTGCTACGGCATCGAGCTGGTGCCCTTCCGCAAGGTCGGCGACGTGGACGCGGCGGTAGCGGCGGCCGAGGAACTGGGCTACCCGGTGGTGCTGAAGTCGACCAGCACGGATCTGCGGCACCGCAACGACCTGGTCGGCGTCCGGCTGGACCTGACCGGGCCGGAGGCGGTGCGCACGGCCTACGAAGACGTGCGGCGAGTCTCCGGCGTCGAGCAGGTCTACGTGCAGCGGATGGCCGGGCGCGGGACCTCGTGCGTGATCGACCTGCTCGACGACCCCTCGTTCGGCACGTTGGTGTCCTTCGGGCTCTCCGGCGTGGCCAGCGAGCTGCTGGGGGACAAGGCCTACCGCGCGCTGCCGCTGACCGACGTGGACGTCGCGACGTTGGTGCGCGCGCCCCGCGCGGCGCCGCTGCTGGTCGGCTACCGGGGCGTGGAGCCCGCGGACCTGTCGGCGCTGGAGGACCTGGTGCTGCGGGTGGCGACGCTGGCCGAGGACCTGCCGGAGGTGCGCTACCTGGCGTTGCAGCCCGTGCTGGCCTCGCCCACCGGGGCTGCGGTCACCGGGGCGAAGGTGTCCTTGGGCGAATCGCCCGCGGCGTTGGACACCGGACCGCGTCGACTGCGGTAACCGTCTGCGTCGGGTGCCGACTGCGACGGGGGACACAGACCCGCAGATCGAAACCGGGTCGTTCCGTTAATCTGGTGCGCGTGGATGAGGTCACGACCCGGAAAGTCGACGCACCGGCGCCCGTGCTCGGCGTGGTCCCCGCGGGCCAGTACCGCATCAAGGTGCGAGCGGTGCAGCAGGACGACCCGAGCGCGCCGGTCGCGGTGCTGGCGCCGGCCATGGGCGTGCCGGCCGGCTACTACCGGCCGTTCGTCGCGGAGCTGCACCGGCTCGGCATGACCGTCGTGTCGTTCGACGTGCGCGGCCAGGGCGAGAACAAGCCCCGGGCCCGGCGCGGCGTGCACTTCGGCTACCAGGACTTCGTCGACGACCTCGACGCCGTGCTCGACCTCGTCGAGTCCGTCTTCCCCCGGGCGCCCCGGTTCGTCCTCGGACACAGCCTCGGCGGCCAGATCGCGCTGCTGCACACCGCCGCCAACCCCGGCCGGATCAGCGGCGCGGCCCTGATCGCCACCGGGTCGGTCTGGTACCGGGGCTACCCGGGCCTGGCCAAGTACTACTACTCGCTGCTCGGCACCCAGACGATCGCGCTGGCCTCGACCCTGCTCGGCTACTGGCCCGGATACGTCTTCGGCGGCAAGCAGGCGACCGGGCTGATGCGGGACTGGGCGCGCCAGGCGCGCACCGGCCGCTGGCGGCTCCGCGGTTCCGACCTCGACTACGACGCGGCGATGGCCGAGGTGACGACCCCGCTGCTCACGGTGACCGTGGCCAACGACGAGCTGGCCCCGACATCGGCGATGGACGACCTGGTCAAGCACTCCACCCGCGCCGAGCGGACGAGCCGCCACTACACCGCCGACGACGCGGGAGGGCCGGTGGACCACTTCAAGTGGACCCGCAGCTCCGGTGAGATGGCCGCCTGGATCCAGGACTGGATGAACGGCGTCCTCGAACGCTGATCAGCTCCGCGGAGGAGGTTTCGGCCCGGCCGGGTGAATTGTGTGAAAGGTGGGTACCGATCCACTTCGGCCGGGACGCAACCCGCGACTCCCGCGCGTCCGTCTACAAGGCATGAGACGCCTACGAACCGCAGTGGGCGCGGGGAGTCTGCTACTGGTGCTGGCAGCCTGCGCCCAACAACCGACCAACGACGTGGGGTTCGGTGGTCAGCCTCCGGCGCCACCCGGACCGGTTCAGCCGAAACCTGAACCGGAGCGGACGCCGGTGGCCGCGGAAGCCATCGACCTCTCGCAGCTGCCGCGAGGATATCCGAAGAAGGTCTGGACTCAGGACAACGGTACCGCAGTGGTCGCCACCGGTCAGGAGGGCGGCTGCAGCAAGGTGCGCGCCGAAGTGGCGGAGCAGACCGCTGACCACGTGAAGATCCTCCTCGTGGAGGAAACCCCGGATCCGCCGGGAATCTGCACGATGGACCTGCGGTACCCGCCCGTGGCGGTGAGCCTCAGCGCCCCGCTGGAAGGGCGAAAGGTGGTCCTGGAGCAGAAGGATGTGAAGGTCCCGCGCTGATTCGGCTGCTGCGCGGCGGTAACCTGCCGCCGCCGCGCGTGAAGCCGGTTCGCCGCCGGAGGTGGGGCTCCACGGCGCACCGGGTTCGGCAGTTCGTTCCTCACGGGTCCGCACAAGCGGGATGACCGCGGCCGCTCGGGCTCACCCGCGCCTCGCGCGCGGGTGAGCCCGGGACCGGTCGTGCGAGAACCTCAGCGGCCGAACGAGATCTGCAGGGTCGGCTGCGTGGAGTTGGCGAAGAAGTCGTTGCCCTTGTCGTCGACGACGATGAAGGCGGGGAAGTCCTCGACCTCGATGCGCCACACCGCTTCCATGCCCAGCTCGGGGTACTCCAGCACCTCGACCTTGCGGATGCAGTCCTGCGCCAGCCGCGCGGCCGGACCACCGATCGAACCGAGGTAGAACCCGCCGTGGTTCTGGCAGGACTGCGAGACCTGCTTGGACCGGTTGCCCTTGGCCAGCATGACCATCGAGCCGCCCGCGGCCTGGAACTGCTCCACGTACGAGTCCATCCGGCCGGCGGTGGTCGGGCCGAAGGAGCCCGAGGCGTAGCCGTCGGGCGTCTTGGCCGGACCCGCGTAGTACACCGGGTGGTCGCGCATGTAGTCGGGCATCGGCTCGCCCGCGTCGAGCCGCTCGGCGATCTTGGCGTGCGCGATGTCGCGCGCCACCACCAGCGGACCGGTCAGCGACACCCGCGTCTTGACCGGCAGCTTCGACAGCTCGGAGCGGATCTCGTCCATCGGCCGGTTGAGGTCGATCTTCACGACCTCGTCGGAGAGCTGCTCGTCGGAGACCTCCGGCAGGTACTTCGCCGGGTCGCGCTCCAGCTGCTCCAGGAACACGCCCTCCGGGGTGATCTTGGCCTTGGCCTGCCGGTCCGCCGAGCAGGACACCGCCACGCCGACCGGCAGCGAGGCGCCGTGCCGGGGCAGGCGGATCACGCGCACGTCGTGGCAGAAGTACTTGCCGCCGAACTGCGCGCCGATGCCGAACTGGCGGGTCATCTCCAGGACCTGCTGCTCCATCTCGACGTCGCGCAGCGCGTGGCCGGAGCCCGAGCCCTCGCGCGGCAGCTCGTCGAGGTAGCGGGCGGAGGCCAGCTTGGCGACCTTGAGGTTGTACTCGGCCGACATGCCGCCGACGACGATCGCCAGGTGGTACGGCGGGCACGCCGCAGTGCCCAGCGAGCGCAGCTTCTCCTCCAGGAAGCGGCCCAGCCGCGTCGGGTTCAGCAGCGCCTTGGTCTCCTGGTAGAGGAACGTCTTGTTGGCGCTGCCGCCGCCCTTGGCCATGAACAGCAGCTCGTAGAACGGGTCGGTGCCCGGCTTGTTGAACAGCTCGATCTGGGCGGGCAGGTTGCTGCCGGTGTTGCGCTCCTCCCAGAAGTTCAACGGCGCCATCTGCGAGTAGCGCAGGTTGAGGTCCTGGTAGGCGTTGAAGATGCCGCGCGCCAGCGACTCCTCGTCCTGGCCGCCGGTGAGCACCGTCTCGGTGCGCTTGCCGATGACGATCGCCGTGCCCGTGTCCTGGCACATCGGCAGCACCCCACCGGCCGACACGCAGGCGTTGCGCAGCAGGTCCGTGGCCACGAACCGGTCGTTCGCGCTGGCCTCCGGGTCTTCCACGATCGACTTCAGCTGGGCGAGGTGCGACGGACGCAGCAGGTGCTGGATGTCCTTGATCGCCTCGGCGGCCAGCGAGGTCAGCGTGGCGGGCTCGATCTCCAAGAAGCGGCGCCCTGCGGCTTCGACGACCTTGATGCCTTCATCGGTCACCAAGCGGTACTCGGTGTCGTCGGGGCCGAGGGGGAGCACCTCGGTGAAGTCGAAATTCGTGGTGGTCACGTCGCGGCTCCTTTGCGCGCGTTCGGGTTACGCGTGCACTCATGTAACCGCGCAGCGGATCACGGCGTCCACACGGGTCGGCAATGTGTGACGGAGACCCGCGGCGGGAGCTGGTCGAAATGCGCTCGGGTTGAGATTCTCGAACCTGGACGGCTCTTCTCCCGATTCGGAGGCCTCATGGCGCTCGACGAACTGGTCAACCTGCGCGACCTCGGCGGTCAGCCCACCGGCAGCGGTGTGCTGACCAGGAGCGGAGTGGTCTACCGCAGCGACGCACCGCGGCTCGGGGACCGCGACCCGAGCGGACTGCCCGCGTGGCCGCCGCGCGTGGTCGTCGACCTGCGCGAGGCCGCCGAGACCCGGGACGAGCACCCGATGGCCACGGCGAGCCTGGTGCACCGCGTGCGGGTGCTGGAGGGTCTGGACACGCCGGACGAGGACGACGAGGCGGTCCACGAGCTGACCACTCTCTACCGGGGCATGCTGCAGGGCGCGCCGAAGAAGCTGGTGGAGGTCTTCCGGCACGTCCTGGCGGCCGACGGCCCGGCGCTGGTGCACTGCGCGGCCGGCAAGGACCGCACCGGCGTGGTCTCGGCGATGCTGCTCAGCGCCGCGGGCGTGCGACCGGACGCGATCGTCGCCGACTACGTGCGCACCGACAAGAACATGCTGCGCGTCCTGCAACGCCTCGAAGAGCTGCCGGAGCTGCCGCCGGGCGTGGACGAGGAGATGGTCGCCGAGCTCATGGCCACGCCGACGCAGGCCATCGAGAGCGTGCTGGAGATCTTCGACGAGCACCAGGACGCGGCCGCGGGCTGGTTGGCCGGCCACGGCGTCACCGACGACGAGCTCGACCGGTGGCGGGAGAAGTTCCTGGAGAAGTAGGTGAGGAGGTCGGACCCGCCCTTTCGACGAGTCCGGCCTCCTCCAGCAAGCGGTGGAGGACCCCACCGCTCAAGTTTGCGGAAGAAGATCTTCGCCCCGCGGGGTGTCTCGGGTCAACGAGCCGTTCGGGTGCAAAGTGACGCCGAATTCCCCCGAACAGGGCACGGACCGCCTCAGGCGTCACATCAGTGGCGAAAGAAGGGGCGCCCTTCGCGGTGAAGGGCGCCCCGATGGGTCAGCTGGCGTAGGCGCGGAGCTTGTCGGCGCGGTCGCCCTGGCGGAGCTTGGACATGACCTCGCGCTCGATCTGGCGGACCCGCTCGCGGGACAGGCCGAAGGCCTTGCCGATCTGGTCCAGGGTGCGCGGCTGGCCGTCCTCGAGGCCGTAGCGCATCCGGATGACCGCCTGCTCGCGCTCCTCGAGCGTGGACAGGACCCGGCGCAGGTCGTCCTGCAGGAAGCCGGAGATCACCGCGTTCTCGGCGTCGGCGGACTCGGCGTCCTCGATGAAGTCGCCCAGCGGGGCGTCCTCCTCGGTGCCCACCGGCATGTCCAGGCTGACCGGATCGCGCGAGTGGTCCATCAGGTCGAGGATCTTCTCGACCGGGATGCCCGCCTCCTCCGAGAGCTCGTCGTCGGTGGCCTCGCGGCCCAGCTTCTGGTGCAGGTCGCGCTTGATGCGGGCCAGCTTGTTGACCTGCTCGACGAGGTGGACGGGGAGCCGGATGGTGCGGCTCTGGTCGGCCATGCCCCGGGTGATGGCCTGCCGGATCCACCAGGTCGCGTAGGTCGAGAACTTGAAGCCCTTGGTGTAGTCGAACTTCTCCACCGCGCGGATCAGCCCCAGGTTGCCCTCCTGGATGAGGTCCAGCAGGGGCATGCCGCGGCCGGTGTAGCGCTTGGCGAGGCTGACGACCAGGCGGAGGTTGGCCTCCATCAGGTGGTTCTTCGCGCGACGACCGTCCCGGACGACGGCATTGAGGTCCGAACGCCGCTCGGGGGAGAGGTTCTTGCCGGTTTCCAGCAGGTGCTTGGCGAAAACCCCGGCCTCGATGCGCTTGGCGAGGTCGACCTCTTCCTGTGCCGTGAGCAGCGCGGTGCGCCCGATGCCGTTGAGGTAGACGCGCACCAGGTCGGCCGATGGTCCCTGGGTGTCCAGTTCTTCGGCGACGGCGACGTCTGGCTTGGTGGTCTGCGGGACGGTCATGAGCTCCCTCCCTGACGGGCTGGCTAGCGGGGCGCAATTCACACCGACGCATCGGTGCGCGGTGTGCAGGACGCGTACGCTCGGTATTAACCGGGGCTTCCGCGCCTACGTTCTTCTCCGGGTGCCGAGTCGGTGCCGGACTGTTCCGGTCACCGCGGACGGCATGGCCGTCGAAGCTTCGTTACCTGGAAAACGACGGGCGCGACGAATTCGTTCCCGAAGTTCTCGATTCGAAGACGTCGCGGCCGTCACATCGGTTGCGCCCTGAGTCTGAGGATTT
Organism: Saccharopolyspora ipomoeae; assembly: GCF_029952525.1. Taxonomy (GTDB): domain Bacteria; phylum Actinomycetota; class Actinomycetes; order Mycobacteriales; family Pseudonocardiaceae; genus Saccharopolyspora; species Saccharopolyspora ipomoeae. The sequence continues at coordinate 20,863 of NZ_JASAOF010000014.1, read as the reverse complement.
GCTGAGAGCTCTCGTTACATTTAGACCTCAACCAAAAGTGTGAATGGTCCGTCGTTCACACTTTCGACCGCCATCATCGCGCCGAACGCCCCGGTGGACACCCGCGCGCCCCGTTCCCGGAGCTCCGCCACGACCGCGTCGACCAGTGGTTCGGCCTGCTCCGGTCGGGCGGCCTCGGTCCACGAGGGGCGGCGGCCCTTCCTGGTCGACCCGTAGAGGGTGAACTGGCTGACCACCAGCAGCGGGGCTCCCGTCGTGGCGCAGGACTCCTCGTCCCGGAGCGCGCGAATCTCGTGCAGTTTCCGGGCCATTTTTGCGACTTCCTCACGCCCGTCGGAATGGGTCACACCCAATAGGACCAACAGCCCTGGTTCTTCGATCTTCCCGACGACTTCGCCCTCGACCGTTACGGAGGCGCGAGTGACCCGCGTGACGATTGCCCTCATTGATCAACACCTCGCCATTCGGCCGGAACGACCATTCCGTGCCGGATGAGTTCCCGCACCATCGGAATGGCAGCGGAGGTCAAGTCCTCCACATCTTCGCCGTAACCCATCGCCAGCAGTTCCAGCAGTTCCTCCAGCGGCAGCGCACCCCGGAATCCCGCCAGCAACCGGACGCCGAGCTCATCGATCTCGTGCTGCCACCCGGGACCGTCGGTGCGGTGCAGCCGGTGCACCAGGGGTTCCCAGCCCTCGTCTCCGGGTTGCGAGACCTGCTCCAGGACGGTGCTGTCGGCGGTGACCAGCCTGGCGGCCAGCAGGTCGTCGTCGGAGTCGTGGTCGCGCAGCCAGTCGACCCGGCGCAGCCAGGCGTCGGACTCCGGTCCCAGCGGGTCGTCGAAGGCGTGCCGCAGGTCCTCGCAGACCACCTCGCCGGGCCCGTCGGTGCGGCGCAGGGTGATGAAGCCGAAACCGATGCCGATCACGTCGTTGGTCTCGAACCAGTCCAGCCACTCGGCGGCCTTGCGCAGGCCCTGCTCGGAACGCAGGTCGTAGCCCGCGTCGCGCAGCCAGGTGCCCACGTAGAGATCCGGGTCGGCGACGTCGCGCTGCACGAACCACGCGTCCACCCCGGCACCCGGCGGCAACCAGGAGGCGACCCGGTCCTCCCAGTCCTCGCCCTCGCGATGCACCCACGAGGCGAGCAGCTGCCCGGTGCCGCCCTCGTTGAGGAACGACGGCAGCTGGCGCACCACCAGCGCGCTCGCGTCGTCCCCGGCCAGCCCGGAGTCGCGGTAGGTGAAGTCGGTGCGCGGCGGACCCACCACGAACGGCGGGTTGCACACGACCAGGTCGAACTTGCGGCCGCGGACCGGCTCGAACCACTCGCCCTCGCCGACCTCGGCGTCGACCCCGTTGAGCCGGAACGTCGCCTCGGCCAGCGCCAGCGCCCGCTTCGAGACGTCGGTGACGGTGATGCTCCGCGCGTGCGTGCTCGCGTGCAGGGCCTGCACGCCGCAGCCGGTGCCCAGGTCGAGCACCGAGCCGATCGGCCGCCGGGTGGTGGCGCGCACCAGGCTCAGCGACGCGTGACCGACGCCCAGCACGTGGTCGGCGTCGACGGGACGCCCGCCGCGCAGGTCGGAATCCAGGTCCGACACCACCCACCAGGAGTGCTCGCCCTCGCCGTAGGGGCGGATGTCCAGGCCGGCGCGGAGCAGCTCGCCGTCGGCGGCCAGGATGCCCGCGGCCAGCGCGTCGTCGGTGCTCAGCGAGCCGAGGGCGGCCTGCACGTCGGGCCGCGTCTCGGCCTGGCCCAGCAGGAACAGGCGGACGAGCGTGCCCAGCGCACCGGCGCCCTCGGTGGCGCGCAGCGCGGGCACCGGCTCACCGCGGCCGAGCGCGGCGTGCGCGGAGTGGCCGAGCAGGTCGAGGACGCCGTCGGCGTCGTAGGAGGCGGCGCGGAACGCGTCGCGAAGTCGGTCGATGCGGTCAGCGGACAGATCTGGAATCACGCCCTGAATCCTCACACGCCCGCCGACCCGCGCATCCGCTCACTCGGCCGGGGAGGTCCGGGACGGCCGACACCGTCGGTGGCCCGGCTTAGCATCGGGGTGACGGCGATGGGGGAGATGCCATGACCACTCTGGAGAACAGGCCGAACACCGCGTTGCTCGTCATCGACGTGCAGAACGGCGTGGTCGCCGACGCCCACGACCGGAACCGCGTCGTGGCCAACATCGGCGACCTCGTGGACCGGGCGCGCGCGGCCGGGGTGGACGTGGTCTGGGTCCAGCACCACGACGACGGCCTGATCCGCGACAGCGAGGGCTGGGACCTGGTGCCCGAGCTGGACCCGGGCGACGCCGAGTCGCTGGTGCACAAGTCCTACGGCGACGCCTTCGAGGACACCGAGCTGGAGAAGGTGCTCGCCGCGCGCGGCATCGGCCGGGTGATCGTGGCGGGAGCGCAGACCGACCAGTGCGTGCGGTGCACCCTGCACGGGGCGTTCACCCGCGGTTACGACGCGACGCTGGTCAGCGACGCGCACACCACCAGCGATCTGACCCGCTACGGCGCGCCCTCGCCGGAGGAGGTCATCGCGCACACCAACCTGTACTGGCAGTACCAGGTCGCCCCCGGCCGCACGGCGGGCACGGTCAGCACCGCAGAGCTGGACTTCGCGTCGCAGTGAGCGGAAAGGCGGTACGCATCGCGCGCCCGCGCCGCTAGATTCGGCCGGTGCCTGACGCGATGTTCGCCCATCCCCGGCTCGCGCCGCTCTACGACGCGTTCGAACCGGACCGCAGTGACCTCGACGCCTACCTGGAGATCGCCGACGAGCTGGGCTCGGCCCGGGTCCTCGACGTCGGCTGCGGAACCGGCTCTTTGGCGATCCGGCTGGAGGAGACCGGGCGCACGGTCGTCGGGACCGACCCGGCCGAGGCATCCCTCGCGGTCGCCCGCGCCAAGGACGGGTCTGCCCGCGTCGTCTGGGTGCGCTGCGACGCCACGATCCTGCCGACGATCGCCGCCGACCTGGCGGTGATGACCGGCAACGTCGCGCAGCTCTTCACCACCGACGAGGAGTGGACGCGAGTCCTGCTCAGCGTCCGCGCCGCCCTGCGGCCGGGAACCCACTTGGTGTTCGAGAGCCGCAAACCGGCGCGCCGGGCGTGGGAGCGGTGGCCCGGCACCACCAGCGTCGACCTGCCGGGTATCGGCCTGGTCGAACGGCACGACGAGCTGACCGACGTGACGCCGCCGCTGGTCTCCTTCCGCAGCACCTACCGCTTCCCCGACGGCGAGGAGCTCCTCTCCGACTCCACCCTCCGCTTCCGCACCGAGGAGGAGATCGCGACGAGCCTCGCCGAAGCGGGCTTCGACCTCCTCGAAGTCAGGGAGGCTCCGGACCGCCCCGACGAGGAGCACGTCTACCTCACCCGGCGCACCGACTGATCAACCCACCTCAACCGGCCCGGACGAGCTTGTAGTGCAGGCGCACCACGGGGGCGGACCACAGGTGCAGGGCGTGGTCGGTGCGCAGGGTCCCCTCGTTGTCGACGAAGACGTGGAAGGTCTCGTGGATCGGGATGCGGGCGGCGAAGGTGCGCCCGCCGTCCGCGACGACGGCGTAGGCGCCGTCCTGGCCGAACGCACCGGCGGGCGACCGCAGCTCCAGACCGCCCCCGGGCAGCGCCACGGGACGCAGGAAGACCTGGACGTTGCCTGATTCGAGTGGGAACGCCACGTGCACGCTCGGGCTGCGCCGACCCGGCAGCGTCCGGGTCGCGTAGTGCCCGCTGTAGACGTACTCGCCGGTCGAGCGCAGCGTCCGGATCCACGCGGCGGCACGCCGGGTCCCGCCGGGATCTAGGACGGGCACGACCTTGCTGTCCATGCCGCAGGCCACGTCGAGCGGCCGGGTGGGCAGCGCGAGCTGCTGCACGCGGCGTCCGAACAGCCGGGAGACGACCTCACCGCCGGGCTGGAACACCGGGTTCCACTGGGTCCACACCTCCATCCGCCACCGCGAGGTGCGCTCGTAGAAGTCCCGGACGTCCGGGTGCAGGTCGGCCGCTCGGAAATCCGGCCCGTCCAGCTCCGACATGTCGGCGAGCAGCCCGGTCTCGTCCGCGTCGCCGTGGTCGTGGGGGAGCAACCAGTCCTCGCCGACGACCGAGCGGTCGTGCATCGGCGCGTCGAGCCAGGGCTCGGAACCGGCGAGGTCGACGGGGCGGCCGGTGATCCGCCAGAACAGCCGCGTGGCCCGATCGAGGCTCGACGTCCAGGTGCGCACGCGCCACAGCCTGCCAAAGCGCCCAGGGCGCGTGTTCGGCGGAAGCGGTCACGAGCGGTTGTTCGGCGCGTAGCGTGCGGCGGGTGGAGGTCTCGCAGCTTCCCCGCATCGATGAGCACTCGGTCGGGGTCGACGCCGATCCCGACGCGGTGTGGCTCGCGCTGAGCCCGGTTCCTCGTCATCGGCACGCGCGGTCATGGGTTCGCGGTGCGCCGTCTCCTCGCCGGGGTCGCTTCCCGCGCGGAACTGGCCGGGTGAGTCGGGAGCACGCCCGGGTCCCGGGTGCGTGAGATGATGCGGGCATGTCCGACGCACTGCACCTGACCGGCGACGCCGAGGCGGACCGCCTGCTCTCCGAGGACTCGTTCGCCCTGCTCACCGGCATGCTGCTGGATCAGCAGGTGGCGATGGAGCTGGCGTTCGCCGGGCCGAAGAAGATCGATGACCGGATGGGCGGGTTCGACGTCACCAAGATCGCCGAGTGCGATCCGGAGGAGTTCGTCGAGCTCTGCGTGCAGAAGCCGGCGATCCACCGCTACGGCGGGTCGATGGCCAAGCGCGTGCAGGCCCTCGCGCAGCACGTCGTCGAGCACTACGACGGGCGGACCGAGCGGATCTGGACCGACGGCGACCCCGACGGCAAGGAAGTCCTCAAGCGGCTCAAGGCCCTGCCCGGCTACGGCGACCAGAAGGCCCGCATCTTCCTCGCCCTGCTCGGCAAGCAGCGCGGTGTCCAGCCGAAGGGCTGGCGCGAAGCGGCAGGCGCGTACGGCGACGACGGCTCCCGCCGCTCCATCGCCGACGTCGTCGACGAGCAGACCCTCCAGGAGGTCCGCTCCTTCAAGAAGGAGCAGAAGGCCGCCGCGAAGGCCGCGAAGCAGTAGATCACGCCCGGGTTAGCCGGTGTGAGAAGCGCGTTTCGCACTCGGGCGAACGCGCCCGTCACGCCCCCGGACACCGCCGCGATCGGGAATGCTGGCCGGGTGCGAGCGAAAGTGGGACGGCCTCGGGCCGGATCGGCGGGGACCGGCGATTCCCGGGAGGACCTGCTCGCCGCGGGTGCGGCGCTGTTCACCGAGCGCGGTTTCGCGGCCACGACCACGCGGATGCTGGCCGACCGCGCCGGACTGCGGCAGGCCGCGCTGTACCACTACTTCGAGACCAAGCAAGACGTGCTGGCCGCGCTGCTGGAGCGCACCGTGCGGCCCTCCGCGGAGTTCGCCGCGGCTCTGCTGCAGCGCTCCGAGGACCCCGCCGCGCGGTTGTGGGCGCTCTGCCGCGCCGACATCGCGCTGCTGGCCGGCGGTGAGCACAACCTAGGGGCGCTCCACCTGCTGCCGGAGATCGCCGGGCCGCGCTTCGAGGAGTTCCGCCGACAGCGGGCCGAGCTCAAAGCGGCCTACCGCGTCCTGGTGGAAACCCTCGCCGGACCGGAAGGGACGTCGCGGGCGGACTTCGTCTTCGGCGTCGTCGAGAGCGTCATCCTCATCCGCCGCGACACGCGGCACCTCGATCCCGACGACTTCGCCCGCACCGGTGCCGACGCCGCCCTGCGCGCCGCGGGCGTCGGCGACGAAGGGCTCCCCGAGATCCGCGAAGCCGCCGAAACCCTCCACCGCCACATGCGCACCTGACCCACCGAGGGCGAACACCGACCTCTGGGTGGGGAGGTCAGGCGGCCGCTGCTGCGCCCGGTTTCTGGTACTTGTCGACGTACTCCTGGTCCGAGAGCTCGGCGATGGAGTACATGATCTCGTCGGTGATGGAGCGCAGGACCGGCAGCGAGGACTCCATGCCCGCGTAGCGGGAGAAGTCCAGCGGGTCGCCGAAGCGGACCGTGACCGGGGCGAGCCGGGGGATCTTGGTGCCGCGCGGCTGGAGCTTGTCGGTCCCGGTCAGCGCGACCGGGACGACCGGGGCACCGGTGCTGAGCGTGAGCCGGGCGACGCCGGTGCGGCCCCGGTAGAGGCGGCCGTCGGGGGAGCGGGTGCCCTCCGGGTGGATGCCGAAGGCACCGCCGTCGCGCAGCACCTGCTCGGCCGCGCCGATCGCCTCCATCGCGGCGCGGCCGCGCCCCCGCTCGACGGGGATCGCGCCCAGCGAGCTGAACAGCCACTTGCTGAGGCCGCCCTTCACGCCGGTCCCCTGGAAGTACTCGGCCTTGGCCAGGAACGCCACCGGGCGCGGCAGCACCAGCGGGACGATGAAGCTGTCCAGCACGGCGAGGTGGTTCGGCGCGAGGATCACCGGGCCCGTGGTGGGCACCTTCTCCGCGTCGATGACCTTCGGCCGGTAGACGGACCGCGCCACCGCGCCCACGACCCGTTTGCTCACCGCGTACAGCATCGTCCTGCCTCTCCCGCTGGTTCTCGCTCCGCCTCGAATCTAACCCCAGGAGGTTTCGAGCGTGGGTCTCGCGGGTCAACCGGAGGGGGCAATCGGCCGCCCCCGGGGGTATCGGCGGGCAGGCGCGGGTGGGAGCATGGAATTCGGAGGTAGCGTCGTGAACACTTCACATCGTGACGACTCCCCGGTGCTGATCACCGAGGCCCAGCCGTCGATGGACGATCAGCAGGCGATGCGTCGCCGCCGATACGCGATCATGATGGCCAGCCGCATCCCGTGCCTGATCGGGGCGGTGGTCGTGTTCCAGCTGTGGCAGCTGTGGTGGTTGTCACTGATCATCCTGGCGATCTCCATCCCGCTGCCGTGGATGGCGGTGCTGATCGCCAACGACCGGCCCGCGCGCAAGACCGAGCACGTCAACCGGTTCCGCCGGTCGCACCGCAGCATCGAATCCCCAGGGCACCAGGTCATCGAAAGCGCCTGACCTTCGCTTTCCTCGAAGCGGGAGCGCCACCGCTGCGGACAGACCCATGCGGTGTGCGGCATCATTGGTGACATGAGCACGATGACGCTGCCGGAGACCGACACCCGGAACGAGACCGCTGATCAGGAAAGCGATGATCGTCCCGAGGTATTCCACTACGTGCAGAAGGACAAGATCGCCGAGAGCGCGGTCATGGGCACCTTCGTGGTGGCGCTGTGCGGTGAGGTCTTCCCGGTGACCAAGTCCGCCAAGCCGGGCTCGCCGGTCTGCCCGGACTGCAAGGAGATCTTCGAGTCGCTGCCCCCGGGCGGCGGTGACGAGTAGAGCGGTGCTCCCCGAACCGCCGCGGGTCAGCCGCCGTGCGGTTCGGGCTGGCCCGGGCGCTTGAACCCCACCGGCTTGCCGTTGGTCGGCGGTTCCGGATCCGACGGCGGGTCCGCCTTCGGCTGCTGCCCGGATCGCGGCTCGGGCTCGTCGTCGTGCGGCGGGGGAGTGTTGTCCTCGCGCCACGCCCGGTAGCCGTCCTCGGTGTGCATCCGCTGCGCCAGCCGCCGCATCTCCAGGCGGCGCCAGCGGCGACGCTCCCGGCGCGTCATCTTCGCCGGCCACATCTCCTGGATCGCGTTGTTGAACTCGGCGCCCATGATGATTGCGAACCCGATGAAGAACGCGAACAGCAGGAACGCGATCGGCGTGGCCAGCGCGCCGTAGGTGTAGCCGGTGCTGGTGATCCACGTGATGTAGACCCGCAGCCCGTAGCTGGCCACCAGGAACAGCACCATCGCCAGCAGCGCGCCCGGCACGCCCCGGTGCCAGGGCAGCTTGCGCGGCAGCGCCACGCTGTAGAGCGTCGCCAGCGCGATCACCAGCCCGGCGGCCGTGGCGGGGTAGTAGATGGCGTGGATCAGCCAGGTGACGTCGTCCTGCAGGAAGTGCGGGAACACCGTGGGCAGCCACTCCGGGCCCAGGGCGATCACCGGCAGCCCCACGATCGCCAGCACCAGCCCCACCAGGTACAGCAGCAGCGCCACGATCCGCTGCCAGACGCTGTTGCGCACCAGGTACTGGTCGTAGGCCTGCGTGATCGAGTCGACCAGCGACGCCAGCGCCGACGAGCCGGCCCACAGCGACAGCAGGAAACCCATCGAGGCGATCTCGCTGCGCCCCTTGGTGAGGATGTCGCCGACCGTCGGCCCGATGATCTGGTCCACGACGCTGCTGGTGAACACCGTGGAGCAGAACGCCAGGATCTTGTCGTGCACCGCGTCGACGATCGCGGGGCCGAACCAGTCGCCCAGGTAGCCCAGGCTGCCCAGCAGACCCAGCAGCAGCGGTGGCAGCGACATCGTCTGCCAGAACGCGGCGGCCGCCGACTCCGAGAAGATGTTGTCCCACCACGCCTTGTCCAGGGTGCGCGCGATCAAGCGCAGGGGACCGCGGCGGACCGGGACCTCGTCCCGCGCCGCGGTTGCGCTGCGCCCCCGACTGTCTGGCGAACTTGGCGAACCCATCTCGCCTACAAGGATGCTGCATGGACCGCGCGCGCAGGCGTCGAGGTGTTGAAACCGGAGTGTCGGAACCGTCTCGATCGGCCGAACCGGTGTTGATCGAAGCGCGAAGGTAAGCTGCACGACGGCCCGCCACAAGTTGATCGGTGCTGGTTGATCCGGTTCCGGTGGCTCCGGGGGGAGCGTGGCGGTAGCGGGGCTCAACGGATGTGCCCGCACCATCCGGTTTGGGGAGACGAGGAAGGGAGCGGCGAGCCGGCGTGTCCGAAACGCAACTCGACTATTCCGTCCGATCAGTTCTGAGCAATCCCTCGCAGGCACCGTCCCGGCCACTTCGAGCCTGGCAGCGGCGAGCCCTCACCAAGTACCTGGCCAACCGGCCGCAGGACTTCCTCGCGGTCGCGACGCCGGGGGCGGGCAAGACGACCTTCGGTCTGCGGGTGGCCGCCGAGCTGCTGGCCGACCGCACCGTCGAGCAGGTCACCGTGGTCGCGCCGACCGAGCACCTCAAGCACCAGTGGGCGCTGGCGGCGGGCGGCGCCGGGATCCCGCTGGACTCGAACTTCCGCAACGCCGACGGCGTCACCTCCAGCGACTACCGCGGCGTCGTGGTCACCTACGCGCAGGTCGCCGCCCACCCCAACCTGCACCGGGTGCGCACCGAGCGCCGCAAGACGCTGGTGATCCTGGACGAGGTGCACCACGCCGGTGACGCCAAGTCGTGGGGCGACGCGATCCGCGAGGCCTTCACGCCCGCGGTGCGGCGGCTGTCGCTGACCGGTACGCCGTTCCGCAGCGACGACTCGCCGATCCCGTTCATCGGCTACGAGCCCGACGCCGACGGCTCGCTGCGCAGCCGCGCCGACCACTCCTACGGCTACTCCGACGCGCTCGCCGACGGCGTCGTGCGGCCGGTGCTGTTCCTGGCCTACTCGGGCGAGGCGCGCTGGCGCACCAACGCCGGGGACGAGTTCAGCGCGCGACTCGGCGAGCCGCTCACCGCCGAGCAGACCGCCCGCGCGTGGCGGACCGCGCTGGACCCGGCCGGGGAGTGGATCCCGGCGGTGCTCAAGGCCGCCGACACGCGGCTGGAGCAGCTGCGCCAGGGCGGCATCCCGGACGCGGGCGGGCTGGTGATCGCCACCGACCACCCCACGGCCAAGGCCTACGCCAAGGCGCTGCACGAGATCACCGGATCGGAACCGGTCGTGGTGCTCTCCGACGACCCGCAGGCGTCGTCGCGGATCGGTGACTTCGCCGAGTCCGAGGACAAGTGGATGGTCGCGGTCCGGATGGTCTCCGAGGGCGTCGACGTGCCGCGCCTGGCCGTCGGCGTCTACGCCACCAGCGCCTCCACGCCGCTGTTCTTCGCCCAGGCCATCGGTCGCTTCGTGCGGTCGCGGCGGCCGGGGGAGACGGCCAGCATCTTCCTGCCCAGCGTGCCGGTGCTGCTGGAGCTGGCCAGCCAGCTGGAGGCGCAGCGCGACCACGTGCTGGGCAAGCCGCACCGGGAGAAGGACGGCTGGGACGACGAGCTGGTCGCCGCGGCCAACGCCCAGCGCGACGAGCCCGGCGAGGAGGAGAAGGCGTTCACCTCGCTGGGTGCCGAGGCCGAGCTGGACCAGGTGATCTACGACGGGTCGTCGTTCGGCACCGCCGCGTTCAGCACCACCGACGAGGAGCAGGACTACCTCGGTCTGCCGGGCCTGCTGGAACCGGACCAGGTCAAGGCGCTGCTGCGGCAGCGGCAGTCGCAGCAGCTGCAGGACGTCGGCAAGCGCGAGGCGGAGGCGAAGGCGGCCAAGGCCGCCGAGCAGGCCGAGCAGGCCGCGCGCCCGCAGACCGTGCAGGAGCGGCTGCAGAAGCTCCGCAAGGAGCTCAACACGCTGGTGTCGCTGCACCACCACCGCACCCGCAAGCCGCACGGGAAGATCTACAACGAGCTGCAGAAGGCCTGCGGCGGCCCGCCCACGTCGATGGCGACCGTCGAGCAGCTCGAGGAGCGCATCGCCACCCTCCGCTCCTGGTGATCCTGCGGCTCGGGTCCCGGGTGGGGGACAGTTTTAGCCGTAACTGTCCATGATCGATGTCCGAAATGTCCGGACAGTTATCACTAAAACTGTCCCCTGGTGACGGACGTCGGCACCGTGACCGTGGGACCGAGGGCGATGATCTTGGTGGGGTGTCCGGTCTTCTAGGGTCGTGGCATGGGATTCGACGTTGAGAAGGTACGGGCGCAGTACCCCGCCCTGGCCGACGGCCGGGCGTGGCTGGACGGGGCCGCGGGCACGCAGGTGCCCGAGGCGGTGATCGAGGCGATCAGCGACGCCTACCGCGCCGGGCTGTCGAACGTGGGCGGGCCCTACGAGTCGAGCCGCCGCTCCTCCGGGATCGTCGCCGAGGCCCGCGGCGCGGTGGCCGATCTGGTCGGCGCCCCCGACCCGGCGTGCGTGACCTTCGGCCCCAGCATGACGGCCTTGACCTACCGGTTCGCCGGCGTGCTGGCGCTCGGCTGGAACCCCGGTGACGAGATCGTGGTGACCAACCTCGACCACGACGCCAACGTCCGGCCGTGGGTGCAGCTCGCGCAGCGGGCCGGGGCGACCGTGCGCACCGCCGAGATCGACCCGGCCACCGGGGAGCTCCGGGTCGACGAGGTCGTCGGGCTGATCGGGGACCGCACCAAGCTCGTCGCCGTCACCGCCGCCTCCAACATCCTCGGCGTCGTGCCGGACCTCAAGCCCATCACCGACCGGGCGCGCGAGGTCGGCGCGCTGTCCTACGTCGACGGCGTGCAGCACTGCCCGCACGCGCACGTGCGCATCGCCGATCTGGGTGCGGACTTCTACGCCACCAGCGCCTACAAGTGGGCGGGGCCGCACCTGGCCGCGGTCGTGGCCGCCGACCCGTGGGGATTGGAGAACCTGCACCCCGACAAGCTCAAGCCCTCGCCGGAGAGCTCCCCGGAGCGCTTCGAGCTCGGCACCAACCCGTTCGCCGCGATGGCCGGCGTCGTCGCCGCCGTCGAGCACCTGGCCGACCTGGACACCGACGCCACCGGAACCCGGGCCGAACGGCTCGCGACCTCGCGGGAGGCCGTCGCCGCCCACGAAGCGCGGCTGGCGAACCGCCTGTTCGACGGTCTGGCCGGGTTGAGCGGCGTGCGGCGGCACGGCGCCCCGCAGGGGCCGACGACGCCCACCGCGTTCTTCAGCGTCCGGGGCAAGGCGCCTGCGGAGGTCTCCGCGGCGCTGTCGGAACGCGGGCTCAACGTCTCCGCTGGGCACTCCTACGCGTGGGAGCTCGTGCACGCCCTCGGCATCGGCCCGGAGGGCGGGGTCCGGGCGAGCCTGTCGCACTACTCGACCGCCGAGGAGGTCGACCGCCTGCTGACCGCCCTGGGCGAAGTCAGCGCCTGATCCGCCCGAGCGGGCCGAAACGCACCGGGCCCCCGCAGCGCGCGGCTGCGGGGGCCCGGTGACCTGGCTGATCAGGTTGTCACTGCTGCTCGTCCTGCTGGAGGTCGGCCTGGACGTCCTTCAGGCCGGCCTCGTAGGCGCGGGCGTGGTGCCCGCAGAACAGAAGCTCGCCACCGGACGGCAGTACGGCGCGAAGCTTGGCAGCGGCCCCGCAGCGGTCGCAGCGGTCGGCGGCGGTCAGCTCGGGGCGGGTGAGCGTTCCCGGCATCGATATCTCCCTCCGTCCCGGCGTCGGATTTCATCCCGACGCCCTCGATCCTGCTACGACCACCGGTGTCCTACTGGCTGCAGGGTCGGTGCTCGTTGGCTCCACTCTTCCAGACGTTCTGGCCGGAGTCAGTGTTCCCGCGCGGGCTAGCGACGGTCGTCACCATGAAGCACCCGGTTGCAGCAGCGGTCCTCGCGGAGTGTGATCAACAACTGAAGCAAGTCTCTGACCTGCGACGATGTAAAGATCAATGGATCTAGCTGGGCAAACGTCCGGTCGCGTCAAGGGTTTTCACCGTGCCCTGGATCACAAATATGACGATCTGTGGTCGGCTCCGTTCCTCTGGAAGCGAACAGCGAATCTCAGCCCTCGGACCGGAATCCGGCCTCCGGAGCCGCTCGAACCGCCCTCCGCGGACCGAAGTGGACACACGAAACCGGCCGCCGATCCGAGAGGATCGACGGCCGGTTCCGGACAATCCGGTCAGTCCAGGTAGTCCCGGAGGACCTGGGACCGCGACGGGTGGCGCAGCTTCGACATCGTCTTGGACTCGATCTGCCGGATCCGTTCCCGGGTGACCCCGTAGACCTGGCCGATCTCGTCCAGCGTCCGCGGCTGGCCGTCGGTGAGGCCGAAGCGCAGCCGGACCACGCCCGCCTCGCGCTCCGACAGCGTCGCCAGCACCGACTGCAGCTGGTCCTGCAGCAGCGTGAACGACACCGCGTCGACCGCGACGACCGCCTCGGAGTCCTCGATGAAGTCACCGAGCTGGCTGTCGCCCTCGTCGCCGATGGTCTGGTCGAGCGAGATGGGCTCCCGGGCGTACTGCTGGATCTCCAGCACCTTCTCCGGGGTGATGTCCATTTCCTTGGCGAGCTCTTCCGGCGTGGGCTCGCGACCGAGGTCCTGCAGCAGCTCGCGCTGGATGCGGCCGAGCTTGTTGATGACCTCGACCATGTGCACCGGGATGCGGATGGTGCGCGCCTGGTCGGCCATCGCACGCGTGATGGCCTGGCGGATCCACCAGGTCGCGTACGTGGAGAACTTGTAGCCCTTGGTGTAGTCGAACTTCTCGACCGCGCGGATCAGGCCGAGGTTGCCCTCCTGGATCAGGTCCAGGAACGCCATGCCGCGGCCGGTGTAGCGCTTGGCGAGGCTGACCACGAGCCGGAGGTTCGCCTCCAGCAGGTGGTTCTTGGCGCGCTCGCCGTCACGCACGATCCAGCGCAGGTCGCGCCGCATCTGCGTGGTCAGCTGCTCGCCGGACTCCTCGATCTGGCGCAACCGCTCGGCACCGTAGAGGCCGGCCTCGATGCGCTTGGCCAGCTCGACCTCTTCCTCGGCGTTGAGCAGCGCGACCTTGCCGATCTGCTTGAGGTAGGCCCGCACCGAGTCCGCGGACGCGGTGAGCTCGGCGTCCTTGCGCGCCTGGCGGAGCGCCTCGGACTCCTCCTCGTCCCAGACGAAGTCGCCGGACTCCTTGGAGTCCTCGTCCGGAACCGGTTCTTCGGGAATCTCCACCTCGACGTCCGCGAGATCGCCGACCTCCGGGGAGGTCAGGTCGGTCTCGATCGGTTCGTCGATCTCCATGCCCTCGCCGGTGCCCTTGGCGGAAGCCGACTTCGCCGTCTTCTTCGCCGGGGTCTTGGCGGTGCTCTTCTTGGCTGCGGTCTTGCGTGTCGTCGACTTCGCACCCGCGGAGCTCTTGGCGGTGCTCTTGCGCGCGGCAGGCTTCGTCTGCTCGACGTCAGACGAAGCAGCCGCCTCCGAAGCTGGGGTGGCCTGGGACTGGCCCGACTCGGCTTGGGCGCCGCCGGCGGTTGCGGCGGTGCTGGAGCGTCGGGTTGCGGTTTCTGCGGCTGCCACGTACGCCCTTTCGCGACGGTCGATCAGGGCTGGCCGGAGGGCGCGAAACCTCGGCCGCCAAAGGTCGGGGAACAGCCCACCCGATTCGGCGTCCTGGCTGGCGAACGATCACCCGAACTGCCGGGGTGGTCGGCTCGCCGGCGCACCGGCCCCCGCCGTCGGTGTCGGTTTGCACCAGCGGGCGGGTTCACCAGTGTTCACCAGCCAAAAGGACTTCGAACCAAGTGGGTCGCGTTCCATTGTAACCGCGATGCGGGGGTGCGGTTCCGCTGCAAGGCGGAGTCCGCGGGTCTCGATGTGTGCTAGGCACGGCTCCGGAGGCCCGTTGCGAGCCGTGCCGAACACTCCGACGGGGGTCACTCGATCAACCCCGCCGCGGCCGGGCCCAGCGCGCGGTCGTCGCTGTGCCCGGCAGCGGTCGGATCAGCTGTGCTCGCTGCTCGCGGCCGCCATGGCGGCGCCGACGATGCCGGCGTCGTTGCGCAGCGCAGCGGCCACCACGGGGGTGCGGGTCTCCAGCAGCGGGATCCACTTGTGGCCCTTCCGGCTGACACCGCCTCCGGCGATGAACAGGTCCGGCCAGATGAACTTCTCCAGGGACTGGATGTACCGGGTCACCCGCGGCGCCCACTCCTCGTAGGAGAGCTCCAGGTCGTCCTTGACCGATGCGGCGGCCTGCGACTCGGCGTCGTGGCCGTCGACCTCGATGTGGCCGAACTCGGTGCTGGGGATGAGCTTGCCGTCGATGAACATCGCGCTGCCGATCCCGGTGCCGAAGGTCAGCACCACGACCTGGCCCTGGTGCCCGACGCCCGCGCCGACCCGCATCTCCGCGACACCGGCCGCGTCGGCGTCGTTGAGCACGACGATCTCCTCCCGGGCGCGTCCGAGGCGCTCCGCGAACAGCGACTGGGCATCGGTACCGATCCAGCCCTTGTCGATGTTGGCGGCCGTCAGCGCCGTGCCGTCCTTGATGACGCAGGGGAGCGTGACTCCGACCGGGCCGGTCCAGGCGAACTTCTCGACGATCTCGGCCACGGAATCGGCAACCGCGTCCGGGGTCGAGGGTTGCGGCGTCGGGATGCGCAAGCGCTCCTCGGCCAGCACTCCGGCATCGATGTCGACCGGCGATCCCTTGATGCCGGATCCGCCGATATCCACGCCGAACCCGCGGGCTGTCGCCATGGCTGATCCTTCCTATTCGATTCAGACCAAGGTGTGGAGACCTTAACGGGACTGTGTTGCGATGTCTGCGTGGGATTGGCAAAAGATGTGGACGCAACAGCTTTGTCCGAGGTCGCGGTGCGGATCGCGCGCGAAGCCGCCGAACTGGCTCGCACCGTGCGTGACGAGGCGGTCACCGACGGTGTCGGAACGAAGAGCACCGAGACCGACGTCGTCACGATGGGCGATCGCGCCGTGGAACGCCTGGTGCGCGAGCGCCTCGCCGAGCTGCGCCCGGGCGAGTCGGTGCTGGGCGAGGAGGAAGGCGGCGACGGCGCCCTGGACGGGCTGCGCTGGGTCGTCGACCCGATCGACGGCACCGTGAACTACCTCTACGGATTCCCGTTCTACGCCGTCTCGCTCGCCGCGCAGCTCGACGGCCGGTCGGTCGCCGGTGCCGTCGTCGAACCCGTCTCCGGGCGGGTCTGGAGCGCCGCGGCCGGGCGCGGCGCGTTCCTGGACGGGCGACCGCTGCGCGTCTCCGGCGCCGACCGGCTGGACCTGGCGCTGGTGGGCACCGGCTTCGCCTACGACGTGCGGCGGCGCACCGCCCAGGCCCGGGTCGTGGGCGACCTGCTGGGGCAGGTGCGCGACATCCGGCGCGCCGGAGCCGCCTCGCTGGACCTGTGCGCGGTCGCGGCCGGCTGGCTGGACGCGACCTACGAGGTCGGGCTCAACCGCTGGGACTGGGCCGCCGGGGCGCTGGTCGCCGAGGAGGCCGGGGCGACGCTGCGGCTGCCCGCCGCGGGTTCCTCCGACGGGCTGGGCGACGAGATGCTGGTGTGCGCCACCCCGGGCGTGGCCGACGGGCTGACCGCCGCGCTGCGCGCCGCCGACGCGGGAGCGGTCTAGAGACGACGGTGGCGGAAACCCGCCACTTCTCGGCCGGGTTTCCGCCACGGGATCGTTGAGGAGCCGTTGCCGGCCCTGTGGTGAATCGTTATCAGCAGTGCACGTCGCGCGCGTTGGTGAGCAGCTCCTCGCTGATCTTCGGCGGCGTGACCTCCTGCTGCGCGCTCTCCTGCTGATCGCGCTGCGGCACCCAGTTCTGCAGCTGCTGCAGGATCTGCTTGGCCTCCTGGGTGCTCTTGATGTCGTCGAACTCCGCGCCCAGCGCGAAGTCCACGCCCGCGTCCTCGCGCTCGTCGCGCACCAGCTGCGCGCACGGCGCGATCAGGCTCAACGTGCGCGCAGCGCTCATGCCTGCCGCGCCGAACCGGATCTGGCCGTGGCACTGCAGGTCGTAGTTGACGTAGACGGCGTCGTTGTCGGCGCCGGCAGCCGTGAAGCCCAGGCTCGCGAGCTCATCGCCGACCATCGTGGCCTGGCGGCTCTCGCCGTTGCCGTTGAGCACCCGCACGTGCACGTCCTGCGGCGGGACCGGGGTCGTGGAGTCCAGCGCGTCGCGCTGCAGCATGGTGCCCAGCGGGACCTGCGCGGGCTGCCCGCTGACCTCGGGCGGGGCGGTCGGGGCTCCGGGCGGGTTGCACGTGGTGGCGGCGTCGATGTCCTCCACGGAGCCGAAGACGCGCGTCCACAGCAGTCCGGACAACACCACCAGCGCCACCAGCACGACCAGCGCGGGCAGTGGTCGACGTCGGCGATATCCGACCCGACGACCCCACCTTGCACCTACGGCTGCCACGTCCGCCCCTCCCTGGATGCCTCGGAACCGCGTGCTCCCGCCCGCACTGGATCAGCCTAGGGGTTGAACCTGTGGTGCGCGGTGTTGGTCGCCGCTGCCGTGTCTTGATCTCCCCGTGATCATCGCGATGCCGACGTCGCCCGGGAAACCGCGAGCGCATCGCATCACGAGGCGATCGGGGGAGCAACCGGGAGAGCGGCTCCGCGCGCCCCCTCGGCTCGTCCGATCTTGATCTACGATGCCCGCCGGATGCGCGTAATGCCACACCTACGGGTGACCTGCTGCGTGTTCGCAGAAGTAATGAGCTACCCTCTCGGCGCCTCACGGAGTGCCGGGTTGAGGCGAGTCGCTCTTTACGGGGGAACTAGACGCGTTGCAGGGCGAGACCGCGATCACTGTCCCATCGGGCACAAATTCGGGTCCTGGAACGTTTACCAGCGGCACACCATTGCAGTCTCCACTAACGCAGGGGTGAATCACGATGGCGACCGACTACGACGCTCCTCGCCGCGAGTCCGAGGACTTGGCGGAGGACTCGTTGGAGGAGCTGAAGGCGCGACGCAACGATGCGCAATCCGGCGTCGTCGACGAAGACGAAGGGGCGATCGCGGAGAACTTCGAACTGCCGGGCGCTGACCTGTCCGGTGAGGAGATGACCGTCAAGGTGCTCCCGAAGCAGGCTGACGAGTTCACCTGCTCAAGCTGCTTCCTCGTTCATCACCGCAGCCGGCTGGCCGAGACCAAGAACGGCCAGTTCATCTGCCGTGATTGCGCCGCCTGAGGCGCACGTCGACGACGCACAAGCGGGAAGTAGCTGGGCACACGCGGGGCGTGTGCCCAGTGTTTTTCCCGGTGAGAACAACACCGCCGATTTCGCATTGTTCCGGTCACCCGGGACCAATGCGGATCCGGTGCTGCTCAGGACTCGCCGAGCAGCACCGCTCTGAGCTTCTCGGGCTTGCGGGTGCTGACCACCCAGTACGGGGTGGGGTCGTCCGGGTCGTCGAGCCAGACGCGGACCGAGGTGCGCACCCACGAGCGGTGCACCAGGAACGCGGCCGGGTCCAGGTCCGGGCCGAGCGCCCGGCGCTGCTCGGCGGCGGGCACGATCTCGACCTCGTCGATGAACCGCAGCGGCAGGTGGGCGTCCCCCACCCACAGCTCGTCGTCCGCGACCTCGATCTTGAGCCTGCCCAGCCACAGCGGGATCGCGATGGCCAGCGGCACCAGCACGACGTAGGGCAGCCAAGCGCGCACGCCCGGGTAGCCCATGTGCACCTGCGCGGCCATCAGCACCGCCGCGATCAGCGGCAACGGCCAGGTCCACCAGGACGCGTACAGGCGCTCGCGGAACACGGCCTGCCCCTTCGCATTCGCCTGACCGGGGGTGTCCCCGTTCGTGGTGGCTGCTTCTACGCTTTCCGACACGTGTTCAGGGTAGTCTCGCCGCCCGTGTCGAACGTGAAGGTCCTGCTTACCAGAGTCGACCCCGACGTACCGCTTCCCGAATACGCCAAACCGGGGGATGCCGGTGCCGATCTGGTAACCACCAGTGATGTGGTTCTCGAACCGGGTGAACGCGCCCTCGTGGGCACCGGCGTCGCCGTGGCGCTGCCGGAGGGGTACGCGGGTTTCGTGCACCCCCGCTCCGGCATGGCCGCCAAGACCGGCCTCAGCGTGGTCAACACGCCCGGCACGATCGATTCCGGGTACCGCGGTGAGATCAAGGTCTGCCTGATCAATCATGATCGGGTGCAGCCGGTGTCGCTGCGACGAGGTGACCGGATCGCCCAGCTCGTCGTGCAGAAGGTCGAGCACGCCGTGTTCGCCGAGGTCGACGAGCTGCCCGAGTCGTCGCGCGGTGCCGGTGGCTATGGCTCCACAGGTGGTCACGAGGTGCTGACGGCGTCGGGAACGACCGGTGCCGGTCACAGGACGGAGGTCTGAGGGGATGTTCAGAAGGGGCCGGGGCAAGTCCAAGCGCGAGGCGGCCGTCGAGGACGAGGTGCCGGAGCCGCAGGCTCCCGCCCGGGGGCCGTTCGACGAGGCCGAGGCGCCCGAATCCGGGGTGGAACGGCTCGACCTCGGCTCGGTCCGGGTTCCGGTGCCCGAGGGCGGTCAGCTGCAGGTCGAGGTCGACCCGGCTGGCCCGGTCCGCGCGGTGCACCTGGTCACCCCGGTCGGCCGGCTGACGGTGAGCGCCTTCGCGGCGCCCCGCAGCGGCGGGCTGTGGGATGAGGTCAGCAACGAGCTGGCCGAGCAGCTGCGCAAGGACGGCGCGCGGGTGCACACCGAGCAGGGCGACTGGGGCGTCGAGCTGGTCGCCGACTCGCCGAAGGCCGCGCTGCGGTTCGTCGGCGTCGACGGCCCGCGCTGGCTGCTGCGCGGCGTGGCGGCCGGTCCGGCGGAGTCGGCCAAGGAGTGCGCGCGCCTGCTCTACGGCGTGCTGGACGACACCGTGGTCGTCCGGGGGACGGAGCCGATGCCGGTGCGCACGCCGCTGCCGATCGAGCTCCCCGAGGCGATCCTCCGGCACATCCAGCAGGCGCAGACCGAGACCCCCAACGGCCAGGTCTGAGGTGGTCGGGGCGGGGTGGCCGCACCGCCCCACCCCGCGCCCGATCGGGTGGGGCGGAATCGCCGGTGTGCGGTGGGTTTCTTAATCCCGCCGGGCGTGGGTTTCCCCCTGCCGGGGCGGTTACGCTGGAACGTGCACGGGCTGCGGATTCGAGCCCCGAGGCGCACAGGAGCGCTAGATGAGCAAGACCGAAGGCGGCTACTGGAAACGCTTCGTGCGGAGGCTGACCAGCGACGTCGCCGAACTGGACGCCGACGACCTCTCCGACCGGTCGCAGGCGGGCGGTGCGCAGCGGGCCAGCGAGTGCCAGTGCGGGGAGGAAGCGGTGGTGCTGGGCCGGGTGCGCAGCGTCGAGCTCTGCCCCAAGACATCCGCTCCCACCCTGGAGGCCGAGCTCTACGACGGCACCGAAGGGGTGACGTTGGTGTGGCTCGGCCGGAGGCGCATCGTCGGCATCGAGCCGGGCCGTATCGTGAAGGCCCGTGGCCGGATCGCAGTCCGGGACGGTCGCAAGGTGCTGTACAACCCCTACTACGAGTTGCAGAACACCGCATGAGCGAACACGACGCCTCGGCCGCCGGGATCAACGCCCGGCAGGCCGACGACGACCGGCGGCCCGAGGGCCGGACCGGTGTTTCCGAGCAGACCCTGCTGGAGCAGATGGGCGGTGTCAGCGGGCTCGCCTACTCCGCTGTGCCGATCGTCGTGTTCGTGGTGGTCAGCTCGTTCACCTCGATGATGCCGGCGATCTGGGCCTCCATCGGGGTCGCCGTCGCCATCGCGATCTTCCGCATGGTGCGCAAGGAACCGCTGCAACCGGCGATCTCCGGCGTGCTCGGCGTGGCGGTCTGCTCGTTCATCGCCTACCGGTCCGGCGAGACCAAGGGCTTCTTCCTGCTCGGCATCTGGACCAGCCTGATCTACGGCGGCGTGTTCCTGGTGTCGGTGGCGGCCCGCTGGCCGCTGGTGGGCGTGGCCTGGTCGGCGCTCAACGGCCTGGGCATGAGCTGGCGCAAGCAGCGCCGCGCGATGCGCGCCTACGACATCGCCACGCTGTCCTGGACCGCGGTGTTCGCCGCGAAGTACGTGGTGCAGCAGTGGCTCTACGACAACGACCAGACCGGCTGGCTGGCCTTCGCCCGGATCGCGATGGGCTACCCGCTGACCGGCATCGCGCTGATCGTCACGGTGTGGGCGATCCGCAGGGCCAAGAAGGTCGCCGAGGAATCGGCGGCGGTCGCCGAGGCGTAGCGCCCGAGACGTGGGGCGGGGGGGGGGGCGCT
>NZ_JASAOF010000013.1 GCF_029952525.1 Saccharopolyspora ipomoeae | reverse complement strand
CCGAACCCGCTGATTAAGAGTCAGCTGCTCTGCCAGTTGAGCTATTGGCGCTGGCCTCGCCGGGTCTCCCCGGCAACGCGAAAAAGATTAGCACGGGCTCGGAACGGCCTGCGCAGCAGGTCCGATTCGTGTTCTGGGGCACAATTCGGCGGATCGGAAAACGAAAAAGGCCCGCCGGGAAGGCGGGCCTTTTCGCTGCTGTGCGCCAACAGGGACTCGAACCCCGAACCCGCTGATTAAGAGTCAGCTGCTCTGCCAGTTGAGCTATTGGCGCTGGCGTGTCCTCCGGGGTTTCCGTCCGGTCTCCCTGGCGACGTCGAAAACTCTAGCACGGCTGTGCGCGGGTCCTCCGGCAGGGGGGCACCCCGGATCGCGGCCGCAACCCGGGAGGCCGACGCGCGTCCTCCGGAGGGGTGTGATGAGCGGCCGAGGACCTGCGGAATATGACACTGCGTGGGGACCCGGTCGCTGCACGCACGGTCGGGCGATTACGGCACACTGGTCGTGAGGCGCAGGTGTGCTTTGTGACGGGACGGATAGTTGCCAATGACTGGAAGGTGTAACCCGGTCGGGTTTTTCTCGCGGGTTGGCCGTCCGACGGCTGGGCTGGTCGTCGGGCTGGTGGGTTTGCTGGTCGCCGGGTGCAGCGGCGGCGGGGGAGCGGCAGCCGAGGAGGAGCAGGGGCCGCAGGCCCCGGTGGTCCAGTTCGCACCGCAGAACGGGACCAAGGACGTGTCACCGCTGGACCCGGTGACGGCGAAGGTCAGCCGCGGCAAGATCGTCAACGCGAAGCTGACGAACTCCGACGGGAAGGAGGTGCCCGGTCAGATCTCTCCGGACGGCGTGAGCTGGACGTCGACGGAGAAGGCCGGGTACGGCAAGACGTACACGCTGGCGGTGACGGCGCAGGGCGAGGGGCCTGCGATCACGCAGCAGTCGACGTTCACGACGGTTCAGCCGAAGTCGCAGA
Organism: Saccharopolyspora ipomoeae; assembly: GCF_029952525.1. Lineage (GTDB taxonomy): Bacteria > Actinomycetota > Actinomycetes > Mycobacteriales > Pseudonocardiaceae > Saccharopolyspora > Saccharopolyspora ipomoeae. Next base: position 166,717 of record NZ_JASAOF010000013.1, on the reverse strand, counting down.
CCTACGTCTCGATGATCCCGCTGGACGGCGAGACCGTGGGTGTCGGGCAGCCGCTGGTGTTCCGGTTCAGCAAGGACGCACCCGCGCCGGACAAGGCGAAGGCCGAGGAAGCGATCAAGATCGCGACCGAACCGGCCGTGGAGGGCGCGTTCTACTGGTTCAACAGCCGCGAGGTGCACTGGCGGCCGAAGGACTACTGGCAGGCGGGCACGAAGATCTCGATCGACGTCAACGCCTACGGCCACGAGTTCGGCCCGGGTCTGTGGGGTGAGGAGGACCGCGAGGCCACCATCACCATCGGCGACCGCGTGGTGCTCAAGGCCGACGGCGCGTCGCACCAGATGAGCGTCGAGAAGAACGGCCAGGTCATCCGGACCATGCCGGTGGCGCTGGGCAAGCCGGAGTTCCCGTCGAACAACGGCATCCACGTGGTGACCGAGCACCACCGCAAGAAGATGATGGACTCCACGACCTACGGCCTGCCGCTGGAAGCCGGTGGCTACCAGACCGAGGTCGAGTGGGCTGTCCGCATCTCCAACGGCGGCGAGTTCCTGCACGCGGCCCCGTGGTCGGTCGCCGACCAGGGGCACCGCAACGTCAGCCACGGTTGCATCAACATGAGCAACGAGAACGCCGAGTGGATCTTCAACCTGCTCAAGAAGGGCGACGTGGTCGAGATCACCAACTCGGGCGGCCCGGACCTGCGCTCCTGGGACGGCTTCGGAGACTGGCAAGTCCCCTGGGAACAGTGGAAGAAGGGCAACAAGTAAGAGAACCAGAGCAAAGCGACTGCGTCAGGCGAATGACGCAGTCGCTTTCTCTTTGCCCGCCCCGGATGGAAGCTCGCCGCGCACGGCGCCGCCGTGCGCCGGAGCGGGCCGTGCCGTCAGTCGTCTCCGTCTTCGCAGGCGATGTAGAGAGCAGTGCCGGGTTCAGCGAAGTCGCAAACGGGGTCGTCGTCGTCTTGGGCGGCGGCGCTCCCGGCCATGCCGAGAACAGCGGCGCCGGCGAGCGTTACGGCAGCGAGTGTGGCGCGAAGGCGCATTGCTTCGATTCCCTTCCAGCTGGATTCGAGTTCTTGCGCCGTCCAGAGGTACGGCGTGCGCGGTGCTCCTGCCACTCGGATGCCCGTGTCAGGTGAATCGCTCTCGGCGATCGCCGCGCCAGCGACCGGGCCCCGGTGCGAGCGGAGAACGTGGGACGTGAGCCCTGACGACCGGTCCTGGCAGGCCCGGAGGAGGTGCGGGAGCCGTACCTCGCTCGACGAGCTGCTGGAACCCATTCCGCTCCCGGAATCGGACGTGGCAGAACCAAAAAACTCCGGCCGACTGCCCGTTTGGCAGTCGGCCGGAGTTTTTGAACTGCAATTTTCTCTAGGGTGAGTGACGGGAATCGAACCCGCGACACCTGGGACCACAACCCAGTGCTCTACCGACTGAGCTACACCCACCTCGGCCGCTCGGACCGCGCCCTGCCGGGCCCCGTCCGGAGCAACGAGAACCATCCTAGCGTGTGCCCGCGAGGGGTTTTCCACCGGCTCCGGTTTTCGCGTCCGAGCAGCTCAGCGGCAGTCTCAGGACTGCTCGCGGGCCTTGGTGCTCCCGCTGACCCCTTCGTTGTCGCTGAGGAGTTCGGCGGCGACGGCCTGGGCCTGCTCGCTGCTGGGGCCGGGGTGCGGGACGAACGCGGTGCGCCGGTAGTAGGCCAGTTCGCGGATGGATTCGCGGATGTCGGCCAGGGCGCGGTGGGCGAGTCCCTTCTCCGGCTGCGCGTAGTAGATGCGCGGGTACCAGCGCTTGCAGAGCTCCTTGACGGAGGAGACGTCGACCATCCGGTAGTGCAGGTGGGCGTCGAGCTGCGGCATGTCGCGGGCGATGAACCCGCGGTCGGTGGCGATGGAGTTGCCGGCCAGCGGTGCGGAGCGCACGTCGGGCACGTACTGCCGGATGTACTCCAGGACCTGCTGCTCGGCCTCGGCGAGGGTCACCTGGGAGGCGCGGACCTCGTCGGTGAGCCCGGAGCGCGCGTGCATGTCGCGCACGACTTCGGGCATCCCGGCGAGGGCGTCGTCATCGGCGTGGATGACGATGTCGACGCCGTCGCCGAGGATGTTGAGGTCGGCGTCGGTGACCAGGGCGGCGATTTCGATCAACGCGTCCTTGCCGAGCTCCAGCCCGGTCATTTCGCAGTCGATCCACACTAGACGGTCATTCACTCGACGCAGCCTAACTCCCGCGACCCCCGGGCCGCGGGAAGAGTGTCTTGATCGGTACCTCGGCTATTCGTCGAGGTGGGTTCGCAGTTCGCGGGGGACGACCTTGCCGGTGGGGTTGCGGGGGAGTTCGTCGAGGAAGATCACATCGCGCGGGACGGCGAACTTCGAGACGCACCCGCGCACGTGGTCGCGGACCTGGTCGGCGTCGAGGGCGCCCTTCTCGCGGGGCACGACGAACGCGGCCAGGCGCTGGCCGAAGTCGGCGTCGTCGACGCCGATGACGGCGGCCTCGGCCACCTCGTCGAGCCTGGTGATGGCGTCCTCGGTCTCCTTGGGGTAGACGTTCTCGCCGCCGGAGATGATCATGTCGTCCTCGCGGCCCGCGATGAACAGGCGTCCGGATCGGTCGAATCGTCCCAGGTCGCCGGTGGACATGAGGCCGTCGCGGCGTTCCCGGCTGTTGCCGTTGGTGTAGCCGTCGAACAGCATGTCGTTGCCTGCGAAGATCCGCCCGGTCTCGCCTCGGCGGACCGGCTCGCCGTTGTCGTCGAGGATGCGCACCTGCGTGCCGCGCGGCGGCCGCCCGGCCGAGCTCGGGGCGGCGCGCAGGTCGGCGGGCGTGGCGATGCTGACCCACGAGACCTCGGTGGAGCCGTAGAGGTTGTAGAGCACCGGGCCGAAGGCGCGCTGGAATCGGGTGGCCAGGTCACCGGGCAGCGCGGAACCGCTGGCGGCGACGATGCGCAGCGACGAGGTGTCGAACCGCTCGCGCTCCTCGGCGGGCAGGTCGAGGATCCGCTGCAGCATCACCGGGACGCCGAACATGGCGCTGACCCGGTGCCGCTGCACGGTCCGCAGAGTGTCGACGGCGTCGAACTTGCGGCGCAGCACCAGCGTCGCGCCGAGCACGGCGGAGAGCTGGAACCCGGCGATCGCCCACGTGTGGAACAGGGGCGCGCTGAGCAGGACGCGCTCTCCGGCGCGCAGCGGGATGCGGGAGAACACCGCGCCCGCGGGGTTGAGGCTCGGCGGGTCGGGCCGGCGAGCGCCCTTGGGCGTCCCGGTGGTGCCGGAGGTGAGCACGATCAGCCGCGAGTGCCGCGGTGGCCGCGGGAGCTTGGTGGCGGGCTCGGTGGCGATGAGGTGGTCGAGCGTGTGGTGCTCGGTGGGCCCGTCGGCCCAGCCGAGGACGACGTCGAGGTCGCTGGGCAGGTCCTGGAGGTGCCCGGCGAACTCCTCGTCGAGGACGAGCAGGCTGACGTTCTGCTCGGCGAGCACGTCGGCGAGCTGGCGGGTGCTGAGCCCGACGTTGAGCAGCACGACGTCGACGCCGAGCTTGGCGGCGGCCACGATGACCTCGACGGGCCCGTGGTGGTTGCGGGTGAGCACGCCGACGCGGGTCTTGGCGGGCACCCGGTCGCGCAGCGCGGCGGCCAGCCGGGTGGTGCGGGTGGCGAGCTCGGCGTAGCTGAGCGCTCCGCGCTCGTCGATCACGGCCGGTCGGTCCGGGTGGCGCGCGGCGCCGACGGCGAAGCCGAGCGGCAGGGTGATGCCCCAACGGCGGTAGGCCAGGGCGATGCGGACCAGCCTGTCGGGCCGCATCGGTCGCACCACACCCTGCTTGACCAGCACGAACAAGGTGTGCAGGGCCGGTGCGGCGTGGTTGGTCAGAAAGCTCGGCAGTCGCCGCAGAAAGCTCACTCGGTCACCCCTCGTCCGCGAAACCTACTCGGGAGTAGATTGTGCCGTGAGTAATCCTCCCGGCCAAGCCCTCCGTGTCGAGTATCCCGATTCCGCGGTCGCGACGTAGGCGGCGCGGCGGGTGAGGGGGGAGCCTCTACCCGCCGCGCCGACCCCCAGTGATCCGGGTCGGGGCCTACTCGGTCCCCGCCGCGGTGACGACCGCGTCGCGCAGGGCCGCGCGCAGACGGCCGACCTCCAGCGGTGAGAGCACCGCCGTCTCCCCGGGCGGTGACACGATCACGACCCGGCCGTGGTTGACGAACACCGACATGTCCTGTCGCCGTCCGGCGACGTCGCGGCAGCTGATGTGCCACTCCTGGTTGGGCCCCACAGTCCCAGCCTCCCTGTGCCGATCCGCCAGATGCGGTGAAGCGGCGCGCTGCGCGCTTCCGGTGTAGGGACGCGCCGGCCCGACGTGCATGACGGCACTGCGGCGAAATCACCTGAAAACGCTGTGAGCCATGTCCGGACCTGCGGTTCCCCGGTCGCGACCCCGGACACGACTCAGGGGCGATCCCACAACGGGAATCGCCCCTGAGTCGGTGCTGTTAGCCGGATACACCCGTCCGGCGTCAGATTTGGTCAGACCGGGCGAACCTTCAGCCCGGCTTCCTCGGCGGAGAGCACTACCGCGCCTTCGAAGTCAGCGATCGGCAGCTCGTCGCGCACCAGGCGGTGCGGTGCGTCGGAGGCCTGGACGCGGATCGTGCCGGTGGTGACCGCCTGCTCGGCCAGGTCCTGGCCGCCGAACTGCACGCTCAGCGCGTCGCCGGAGACCGTCGCGGTCAGCCAGCCGCCCTCGATGACCTGCTCGGAGCCGTCGAAGGACACGGTCAGCCGACCCTCGGCCGGGTTGTCGCCGCGGACCGCGACGTGCGAGAGCGCGACGTCCCGCTTGCCGGACTCCTCGCCGGCCAGCGCGATGACATCCCTGGTGGCCTCCTCGCCCGGCTCGGTGCCGGGCTTGGGGGTCAGCACCGGGGCGCGCAGCTGCGCGGCCAGCCGGTAGGGCTGCCACGAGCCGGCGCCGATCAGGTTGACCACCGCGCTGACCGCCACGTCGGTCAGCAGCCGGTCACTGCCCGGGGCGGGCGTGACCTCGATCGCCGGCACGTCGCGCCGGGACAGCAGTTCGCGCAGCGCTTTGGCGCGCTGACGGCTGTTGCGGTCGAATCCGCGGGTGATCGCCACCGTCCCCGATCCGGCGGCCGCGACGGCGGCCTCGGTCAGGTCCGCTAGCGGCGCCCAGATCTGCGCCGGGTCCTGAGCAGGACGCTGCCGGCGCGAGCGGGCGAAGCCTGGGGCATCGGTCGTGGTTTCCATCGCCCTCCACTTTAGTCTTCGACGAAGGGTGACCTTGCCTTCCGGTGGGGGCTTTCACGGTGTGAAATCGATCGCGATCGCACTGCTCCATCGGGGTGGCTTTTCCTGCCGGCGGGCTCATCCGCTGCGGCATTCGCCGCATCCTGACCGCTCGGCGAGGCGGGGGGCCGCGAGATGACCGAGTTGCACCTGCCGGGCGCGCGGCCCGGCCCGGACCGGTGGGTGGTCGTGCGGTGGCTGGTGCCGGACGGGAGCCGGGTGCGGGCGGGTCAGCCGCTGGCCGAGCTGCGTCCGGCCGACTCCGACGGCCCCGGGATCAGGGTGCGGGCGCTGGCCACCGGCACGGCGTGGCACCAGGTGCGGGCGGGCGAGGTGCTCAGCGTCGGCCAGGTGCTCGGGTTGATCGACTGAACCGCGCGGGGCCGGGGCTTGCCCTCGGTTGTTAGGTTGGTGCCAGTGACGCGGGGTGCCCCGGCCCGGGGCTGAGAACAGACCCGTTGAACCTGACCTAGCTCGTACTAGCGGAGGGACGTCATGGCCCCCAACGTGCTGACCATCGCCGGGACCGATCCGAGCGGCGGTGCCGGTATCCAGGCCGACCTCAAGGCCTTCTCCGCCAACGGCGCCTACGGCATGTCGGTGATCACCGCGCTGGTCGCGCAGACCACGACCGGGGTGAGCCGGGTGCAGGAGGTGCCGCCGGACTTCATCACCGACCAGCTGGTGACGCTGCTCGACGACGTCCGGGTGGACGCGGTCAAGATCGGCATGCTGGCCAACGCCGAGGTCATCCGCGCCGTCGCGGCCGTGCTGGAGCGCTACGCGCCGCGGTTCGTGGTGCTCGACCCGGTCATGGTCGCCAAGAGCGGCGACCGGCTGCTGGCGCCGGAGGCCGTCGGCGCGCTGCGCGACGTGCTGCTGCCGCGGGTGGACCTGATCACGCCGAACCTGCCGGAAGCGGCCGACCTGCTCGGCGAGTCCGAGATCGGCAGCCCCGACGAGATGCCGGCGCAGGCCGAGCGGCTGGCGGGCCTGGGCGCCAAGCAGGTGCTGCTCAAGGGCGGTCACCTGGACGGGGAGACCAGCGTCGACCTGCTCCACGGCGACGGGCTGGCCGAGTTCCTCAGCAGCGAGCGGGTGGCCACCACCAACGATCACGGCACCGGCTGCACGCTCTCGGCGGCGATCGCGGCGCTGCGCCCGCAGCGCGCGGATTGGCTGGAGGCCGTTCGCGAGGCCAAGCAGTACCTCACCGACGCGCTGCGCGCCTCGGAACGCCTCGACGTGGGCCGCGGTCACGGTCCGGTGCACCACTTCCACCGCTGGTGGTGACAGTTCTAGCCATAATCGACCGGACATTTCGGACTTCGATCATGGACAGTTCTGGCCAGAACTGTCCGACTCCCGGACCCACCGATCTCTGCGAGGGTTTTCATGAGCACCTTGCCCGCACCGCCTGCCGGGGGTTTCTGCGCTGAGGCGTGGGACCGGACCGCCGGACTCCAGAAGGCGATCGAGGAGCACCCGTTCAACGTCGCGCTCGCCGACGGCAGCCTGCAGCGGGACGTCTTCGCCTTCTACATCGTCCAGGACGCCCGCTACCTGGTCGGCTTCGCGCAGGCGCTGTCGGCCGCGGCGGCCCGCGCCGACGACGCCGTGGACGCGGCGTTCCTGGCCGGTGCCGCGCAGGGCGCGCTGATCGAGGAGCGCCGGCTGCACGCCGGCTACGTCGCCGAGTTCGGGCTGACGGACGAGGAGATCGCCGGGATCGACACCTCGCCGACGTGCCTGGGCTACACGTCCTACCTGCGGGCCTGCGCGCTGACCGAGTCCTACCCGGTGCTGCTAGCGGCGATCCTGCCGTGCTTCTGGGTCTACCAGCACGTCGGCAGCACGATCCTCGACGCGACCGGCGACATCGACGGTCACCCGTACAAGGCGTGGATCACCACCTACGCCGATGACGAGTTCGCGGAGGCGGTGCTGTCCGCGCGCGAGCTCACCGACAAGGTCGCGGCGCGCGCCGACGAGGCGACGCGGGAGCAGATGTTCGCCGCGTTCGCCCGCGCGACCGAGTACGAGTGGCTGTTCTGGAACAGCGCGTGGATCAAGGAGACCTGGCCGACCGCGAAATTCCTTGCCTGACAAGGAATTCGCATCTCAGTTACGCTGACGGCGGCTCATCGCGAGCGGTGGGCCGTCGTCCTCTTCGGATAACACCAAAGCGTGATTCATGTTGTGATGCAGGTCACGATCTTGTGGTGTTAACGAAGCGCCCAGCACAGCGACATCCAGGGCGAAACCCCTGCTCGAGCTGGGCATTCAGGGGGCGGTCGTTCTTCAGGCGTGGATGGAGTCCCGGGGCAGTGAGTTCTCTTCTGATCGTGTTCATCGGCATGTCGGTCCCGATCCTGGCCGCCGCGCCGTTCTACATCGCCGACCGCCGGAACCAGACCGAATCCGACGAGCCCGAGAAGGCCGAGCTCGGGCCCGAGATCACCGAGGCACCCCGGATCTGGCCGGATCCCGAGGAAGGTCCGGCGTGCGAGATCCCGGAGGCCCGCACGCCGGAGGACGCGCCCGTCGACGCGGCTCACGCCGAGCCGGACCGGGTCGCTCAGCCGTAGATGGTCCTGGCCAGCGCCGACTTGCGCTGCTGCAGCTCGCGCAGCGCGGCGGTGCTGAACCCGCCCCCGCTCGGACTCGCCGGGATCTCCAGGCCCTCGCTCAGCTGCCAGCCCGAACCGCGCTCGATCAGCGACCGGTGCTTGTTGGTGTAGTACCCGGAGTTGATCGACACCGCGACGCCGCTCGCCCCGGCCGCGGCGGCCAGCAGGTGCAGGTGGAACCGGGTCGACAGCCACCGCTGCCCGGGCTTGGCGGGCAGGCCCTCGCGCATGATCTCGTCGAAGGCGTGGAACCGGGCTCCGGGCAGGTCGTGCTCGACGAGCGCGAAGACCTCCCGGTCGGCGCGCGGGATGCCCTCCACGAACGCCACCTGATCGGGGTCGACCTTCCACTCGCGCAGCGTGTCGAGCAGGAAGCCGGCCAGCGCCGGGACCGTCTCGTCCAGCAGGTCCGACTGCATGCAGACCATGACCTCGCGGACGTCGTCGTCCTCGGTGCGGAACAGGCCGGGCTCGACGCCGAAGAACATGTCGTCGCCGGTGGTGGAGGCGTTGACCAGCATCGCCGCCGACGGCTCGTCGCGGACGTCGACGACCTCGAACTGGTCGGCCAGGCTGCGCAGCAGCGGTTCTCCCCCGTCGGCGACGGGGGAGAGGCCCTGGCCGGTCATCACCGCGCGACCGCCGGAGCGGTGCGCGGCCGCGGCGGTGGCCGCGAGCAGGCCGATGTGGCGGGGCCAGATGCCGTTGATGAAGCCGCCGCCGATCACGTGGAACAGGTCCATCTGCCTGACCAGCTCGATGCCGGCGACCCAGCGCGGCGCCAGTCCGGGGTTGTGGATCGCGTGCTGCACGAACGCCGCCACGGCCCACGGCTCGTCCTCGGGGGCCTCCCAGCACAGCCGCCAGAACGTGTCGGTGAAGCGCACGTTGGGGTGCAGGTCGGAGAGCATCACCGAGCTGGGCCCGGGGTTGGGGCAGTCGATCCAGATCTCGCTGCGCGGAGCGACCTTCGCCAGGTGCTTGAGCCACGCCGCGGCGATCAGCTCGTCGCCGTAGTTGGGGTGACCGGTGGTGGCGACGAGGTATATCCGGTGCGGGGTGTTCACCAAGGAGGCTCCAGCCATCGGTTGCGCGGTTCGCTCACGAACCTAGCAACCGGTGGGACACCCGTACCATCTTCGCACCGCACGGACTCGCGGCCAGTTCAGCCGGCCTTGCTGATCTCCGAGCGCAGGCGCTCCAGGCGGCGCTTGGAGCGGTTGAACTTGGCCTGGTATCTGGCCTCGAAGATGTCGGTCGGGATCTCCGGCATCTCCATCGGCTCGGGCGCGCGCGGCTGCGGCGCGATCGCCTCGTCGATCTTCACCGGCTGGGTGGGCTCGCCCTCGCGGTCGGTCTTCTCGCCCTCGGAGGACGCCTCGGCCGTCGCGGTCTCCTCGCCCGGAGCCGCGGCGGCGCCCAGCGCGTGCTTGCCGCGCGGGGCCGCCTCCGGCTGCTGGGACGCTTCCGCCTTGCGGTTCGCGCGGTGGAGCAGTGGCCAGAACACCAGCGTGGCCACCGCGAGACCGCACACGAACATCAGAAACAGCATTTCCACCAGCCGCCTCCGGGGTCAGCTCTGCCGAGCGCTGTCAGTTCTGCCGCGCACCGGGAGCCTGGGCGGCTCCGTTGGTGGTGTGCTGCGGCTCGATCGGGATCGTGTAGGTCTGCACGTCGTCGCGTTGCTGCTCGGGCAGCGTGACGGGCTGGAGCCGGTGCTCGTCGGGCTCCACCGACCCGTCGGTCTCGACGGGGGCGTCGGTCGTGCTGCGCAGGTTCGCGGCGGACTCGTCGAGGACGCGCTTGGCGCCGTCCATCGCCTGCAGCACCGAGGAGCGCAGCTCCTCCAGCCGCATCCGCTCGACGCGGATCTCCTCCAGGGCTTCCAGCCGCATCTGCTCCGACTCGGCGTCCCACTGCCCGCACTGCTTGCGGGTCTCGGCGATCAGCGAGTCGGACTCCTCCTGGGCGTCGGTGACGACCTTCTTGTACTCGTTGCGGATCTCCTGCCGCATCCGGTACTCGCGACTGCGCTGCTCGCTGAGCTTCTGCTCGTGCTCGCGCTGCAGCTTCGCGCGCCGCGACTCGACGTCGGAGACGAGCTCGTTGCACTCGTCGCGGAGCTCGGAGGCGGCCTGCTCGGCTTCGCTGATCAGCGCGCGGGCCTCGGTCTCCGCCGTGCCGCGGATGATCTCGGCCTGGCGCTTGGCCTGATCGCGCAGGGTCTGCACCTCGTCCTCGGCGATCGCGAGCATGTTCTGCACTCGCTGCGAGGCGGCCGGCAGACCGGTGTCGGAGGATTCGATGCTCTTGAGGCGCTGCTCGGCTTGATCCAGGCTGCGGCGGGTGTCGTCGCAGAGCTTGCGCAGGTCGTTGTTGAGCCGGACCGCTTCGTTGCGATCGATGGTGACCATGCGCAGCTGGTCTTCCAGGAGCTCGATGTGCTCGATGACCTGGTGGCGGCTGAAACCGCGGACCTGGATGTCGAAACCCGGCCGGAGCGGCACGACTGCGTCGGCGTCATCCATGGGTGATCTCCTCTCCGGACGGTAGGCCCATTCGATGCTTCGGAGAGTAGGGCGGATGTTCGGGCAACGCCCAGCGAGACACAACGATCATCACCGGATCAGGTGTTGATCAATCGTGTTGGTCGGCTTGCCGCGTCCGGAGATGTTGGCACCGATCTGTCCACAGTGCACGCCGGAATCGGGGTGATCGGCTCGCCCGGCCGTTGCCGCCGCGCGGCGATCGGCGGCGACGCTCTATCGCCCGATCAAGTGCTTAGGTTAGGCTCCGCTTACAAAGATGTTCACAGATGGAGGGGAGCGCGGCGTGTCTCACGGAGCCGACCTGGTCGGGCGACAGCACCAACGGGCCTCGGTGCTGCTGCGGCGTTGGCTGGCCGAGACGCACACGCCGGTCGCCGAGGGTCCGCTGCGGCTGACCATCGGATCGCTGTCGCTGCACGTGGACGTCGTCTACGACTCCCCGACGGGTGCGCACGGGTTCGGTTCGATCGGCGTGCTCGACGCCGAGGGCCGGACGCTGGTCTCGGCGGACCCGGCGCTGCTGGCCGCCGCCTGCTCGGCCGACGCGCGGGCGCGCTCGCGCGCCGAGGCGCCGATCAACCGGCCGGAGTCCGGCACGCTCGTCGACTGGCTGCTGGACGCCCTGCCGCGTCGCGAGGTGGATCCGCTGCCGCTGCGCGACGACCTGGTGGCCGTGGGCCGTCAGCTGTCCAACGCCGCCGAAGCCCAGCGCTGGCTGACCCGGCACGTCGAGGAGCGGCTGCTGCCGGAGGTGCTCGCGTTCGACGGCACCGACCGGGGTGGGCTCACCGCGCGGCTGCTCAGCCGGGGCGTGCTGGTCGTCATCGGCCTGCTGGGCCGGCGCGGCGTGGTGCACGAGGAGTACCTGCTGGCCGAGCTGGCCAAGCGGCTCGGCGGGATCGCCGAGCAGCACTCGCAGGTCGCCGAGCTGGTCGAGCACTGGCTGACCAGCCCGACCCTGACCGATCTCGCCGCGCTCAACGGCTCGCAGCTGCGGTACCGCGACGAGACGGGTGCGGTGCGGGTGCGGCCGGTTCCCTTCGAGCACCGCAACCCGCTGCGGCTCGACCAGCCCGCTGACGTGCCCGGGGTGCCGCTGCCGGAGCTGGGCGAGGGCTGGTCGCTGCGACCGGTGGCGATCACCGGCGAGGACGGCGGTGCGGACGTCGCGCTGGTGCACCGCTGGATGAACCGCGAGCACGTCGCGGTCAACTGGAACCAGGACTGGCCGCTGGAGCGGTGGCGCGACGAGCTCGCCACCCAGCTGGCCGGGGAGCACTCGGTGCCGTGCGTGGTGGCGCGCGACGGGCGCGACATCGGCTACCTGGAGCTCTACCGGGTGCAGCGGGACAAGCTGGCGCGCTGCTACTCGCACGCGCCGCACGACCTCGGCGCGCACATCGCGATCGGCGAGCCGGACGCGATCGGCAAGGGTGTGGGCTCGGAACTGCTCGGCGCGGTCGCGCGGGGACTGCTCGCGGCGGACCCGGCGTGCCGGAACGTCGTCGCCGAACCAAATGTCCACAATGGAGCGTCGGTGGGCGCGTTCGGCAAGGCGGGCTTCGCGCACGCGGCCGAGGTCGGTTTGCCGAACAAGAACTCCGCGTTGATGGTGTTCGCACGCCCGGGTGAGTAGCCCCACGTCAGGCGGTCCGGTGTGCGGGTGTACTCCCGATCGAATCTTGACTAAGGTTAGCCTTACTTATCTTGTTGATCGTGGGGAGAGCAATGCCGTCGCGAGCTGACCAGTTGCCGCACCAGTTGCCGCTGTCCGCGGCGCAGGCCGGGATCTGGTTCGCCCAACAACTCGACCACGCCAACCCGATCTTCAACACCGCCGAGCGCGTGGAGATCGAGGCGGAGATCGACCCGGAGCTGTTCGCCGAAGCCCTGCGCACCGCGGTCGCCGAGGCCGAGACGCTGCGGATCCGGGTCGTCGACGACGGTGAGGGCCCGCAGCAGGTCGTCGACGAGCTCGGCGCAGTCGAGCTGCCGGTGCTGGACTTCTCCGGCGAGGCCGATCCGGACGCCCGCGCCGAGGAGTGGATCCGCGCCGACCTGGACGCGCCCGTCGACCTCACCCGGGGGCAGGGCGACGGCGGCCGGTTGTGGACCGCGGCGCTGTGCAGGCTGGGGGAGCGGCGCTGGTGGTGGTACCAGCGCATCCACCACGTGGCCGTGGACGGGTACGGGTTCTCGATCATCCTGCGCCGCGTCGCCGAGGTCTACAGCGCGCTCGTAGCCGGTGAGCAGCCGGGCGAGTCGCCGTTCGCGGGCCTGGCGGAGCTCGTCGACGACGAGCAGGAGTACCTGGCCTCGCCGAAGGCCGAGCGCGACGCCACCTACTGGCGCGAGCGCTTCGCCGACGACCCCGACGTGGTCACCCTCACCGAGCGCTCGCGGCCCACCGCGCGCACCTTCCACCGGCAGCTCGCCGCCGCCTCCTCGCTGGAGGCGCTGGGCGCGGCCGCCGAGGAGGCGCGCACGATCTGGCCGGACGCGCTGATCGCCGCCTTCGGCGCCTACCTGCACCGGATGACCGGGGCGAACGACGTCGTGCTGGGCCTGCCGGTGATGGGCCGGATGGGCTCGGTGGCGCTGCGCGTGCCCGGCATGGTCGTCAACGTCCTGCCGCTGCGGCTGCGGGTCGACGCCGGCACCACCCGCGACGAGCTGATCGCGCAGGTCGCCAAGGCCGTGCGGGACCTGCGCAAGCACCAGCGACACCGCAGCGAGCAGCTGCGCCGGGACCTGATGCTGCTCGGTTCGGACCGGACCCTGTTCGGACCGATGATCAACATCAAGTCCTTCGACTACGACCTCGACTTCGCCGGGGCGCCCGGGAAGGTGCACAACGTCGCCGCCGGGCCCGTCGACGACCTCAGCGTGCTCGTCCGCACCGAGGGCGACGAGCTGCGCTTCGAGTTCGACGCCAACCCCGACCGCTACACCGCCGAGGAGCTGGCCGCGCACCGCGAGCGGTTCCTGCGGTTCCTCGACACCTTCGCCGACGCCGCCGGCGACACCCCGGTCGGCGGCGTCGAGCTGCTCACCCGCGACGAGCGCACCCGCATCCTCGACGAGTGGAACGCGCCGGTGCCGGGCTTCGCCGAGGCCGAACCGGCGACGCTGCCGCAGCTGTTCGAGGAGCAGGCGCAGCGAACCCCCGACTCGGTCGCGGTGACCTTCCGGGGCGCGTCCCTGACCTACGGCGAGCTCGACGCGCGCGCCAACCAGCTCGCGCACCACCTCATCGACCACGGCGTCGGGCCCGAGCAGCTGGTGGCGCTGGCGCTGCCGCGCTCGACCGAGCTCGTGGTGTCGCTGCTGGCCGTGCTCAAAGCCGGAGCCGCCTACCTGCCGCTGGACCCCGGGCACCCGGCCGAGCGGATCGCCTACATCGTCGGCGACGCTCAGCCGACCATGCTCATCAGCAACCGCGAGCACGCCGACCGGCTGCCCGAGGGCATCACCCGCGTGCTGCTCGACGACGGGACCGCCATCGCCGAGATCGTGCGGCACTCCCAGCGCAACCCCAAGCCCGGCGAGCGCGGGCCGCTGACCAGCGAGCACGCCGCCTACGTCATCTACACCTCGGGCTCGACCGGGCAGCCCAAGGGCGTGGCGATCCCGCACCAGAACGTGGTGCGGCTGTTCTCGGCCACCGACCCGTGGTTCGGGTTCACCGGCGACGACGTGTGGACGCTGTTCCACTCCTACGCCTTCGACTTCTCGGTGTGGGAGCTGTGGGGAGCGCTGCTGCACGGCGGCAGGCTCGTCGTGGTGCCGCACGAGGTCAGCCGCTCGCCGGAGGAGTTCCTGGAGCTGCTGCGGCGCGAGCGGGTCACCGTGCTCAACCAGACGCCCTCGGCGTTCTACCAGCTCAGCCAGGCCGATCGGGAGAACCCGGGCGCCGAGCTGGCGCTGCGCTACGTCGTCTTCGGCGGCGAGGCGCTGGAACTGTCCAGGTTGGACGACTGGTACCGACGGCATCCCGAGTCGCCCAAGCTGATCAACATGTACGGGATCACCGAGACCACCGTGCACGTCTCCTACGTCGAGCTCGACGCCGACCTGGTGGCCCGCCGCGACGGCAGCGTCATCGGGCGGGGAATCCCGGATCTGCGGGTCTACCTGCTGGATTCGCGGCTGCAGCCGGTCCCGCCCGGCGTGACCGGCGAGATGTACGTGGCCGGTGCGGGATTGGCGCGCGGGTACCTGGGGCGGCGCGGGCTGACCGCGCAGCGGTTCGTCGCCGACCCGTTCGGCGAGCCCGGCTCGCGGATGTACCGCTCCGGCGACCTCGGGCGCTGGCGGCCCGACGGGGCCATCGAGTTCATGGGCCGCGCCGACCAGCAGGTCAAGGTGCGCGGGTTCCGCATCGAACTCGGTGAGATCGAGGCCAACCTGGCCGTGCACCCGCAGGTCAAGCAGGCCGCGGTCGTGCTGCGCGAGGACGTCCCCGGCGACCGGCGGCTGGTCGGCTACACCGTCGGCGGGGCGGACCCGGCGTCGCTGCGCGCCCACCTCGCCGACCGGCTGCCCTCCTACATGGTCCCGGCCGCGTTCGTCGACGTCGACGAGATCCCGTTGACCGCCAACGGGAAGCTCGACGCCGAGGCGCTGCCCGCGCCGGAGGTCTCCGGTGGCGGCAGGGAACCGCGCACCCACGCCGAGCGGGTGCTGTGCCGGTTGTTCGGCGAGGTGCTGGGCGTGGAGGAGGTCGGGGTCGACGACGGCTTCTTCGAGCTCGGCGGGCACTCGCTGCTGGCGACCCGGTTGCTGACCCGGGTGCGCGCCGAACTCGGCGCCGAGCTCGGCATCCGCACCCTCTTCGACCACCCGACCGTCGCGGAACTGTCCGAGCGGCTGCGGGTTTCCGGCGACGCCCAACCCGAACTGCGCCCGGTGCAACGCCCCGACGAGGTGCCGCTCTCGTTCGCCCAGCAGCGGCTGTGGTTCCTCAACCGGCTCGAAGGCCCCAGCGCCACCTACAACATGCCGCTGGTGCTGCGGATGAGCACCGAGCCCGACGTGGCCGCGCTGCGCGCCGCGCTCGGCGACGTCGTCGCCCGGCACGAGAGCCTGCGGACCACGTTCCCCGACACCCTCGGCGAGCCCCGCCAGCAGGTCGGCGACCACGTGCCGGAGCTGAACGTCACCGATGTGTCCGATGTGGACTCCGCGCTGGCCGAGGCGGCGCGGCGAGGATTCGACCTGGCCACCGAGGCGCCGATCCGCACCGAGCTGTTCCGCGACGGCGACCGGACCGCGCTGCTGGTGCTGCTGCACCACGTCGCGGGCGACGAGTGGTCGGTGCGCCCGCTGGTGCACGACCTGTCGGTCGCCTACGCCGCGCGGCTGAACGGTGCGGCGCCGCAGTGGGAACCGCTGCCGGTGCAGTACGTGGACTACGCGCTGTGGCAGCGCGAACTCCTCGGCGACGAGGCCGACCCGGGCGGTGTGGCCGCCCGGCAGCTGGAGTTCTGGAAGCAGGCCCTCGCCGACCTGCCCGACCAGCTGGAGCTGCCCACCGACTACCCGCGCCCGGCCGCGTCCAGCCACCGCGGCGAGTCCGTGCGCTTCAGCCTCGACGCCGACCTGCACCGCCGACTGCGGGACCTGGCCGCCGAGCACCAGGCCAGCGCGTTCATGGTGCTGCAGACCGCGCTCGCCGCGCTGCTGACCAGGATGGGCGCCGGCACCGACGTCCCGATCGGCTCGCCCGTGGCCGGACGCGCCGACGACCGGCTCGACGACCTCGTCGGGTTCTTCGTCAACAGCCTCGTGCTGCGCACCGACACCTCCGGCGACCCGACCTTCGCCGAGCTGCTGGACCGGGTGCGCCAGACCGACCTCGCAGCCTTCGACAACGCCGAGCTGCCCTTCGAGCGGCTCGCCGAACTGCTCAACCCGACGCGCTCGCTGGCCCGCCACCCGCTGTTCCAGGTGATGCTGGCGTACTGGGGCGCCGCCGACTCGGTGCGCGCCGACCTGCCCGGGATCGAGACCTCCGTGGACACGATCCCGGCGGGAGCGGCGAAGTTCGACCTGGCCTTCAGCCTCCATGAGAGCGCTCACGGCGACGTCAGCGGACTGGTGCAGTACAGCACCGACCTGTTCACCGAGCGCACGGTCGAATCGCTGGTCGACCGGTTCGTGATGTTGCTCGAATCCGCCGTCGCCGCACCGGACACGCCCATCGGGCGGCTCGACGTGCTCGGCGACCGGACCCGCAAGCAGGTCCTGGCCTGGGGCGACGCGACCGGCGACGTCGGGCCCGCGGGCACCTTCCCGCAGCTGCTCGCCGAGCGCGCCGAAGCCGCGCCGGACAAGACCGCGCTGGTCTTCGCCGACACCGAGCTCACCTACCGGCAGCTGCGCGAGCGCGTCACCGAGCAGGCGAAGCTGCTGGTGGAGCGGGGTGCCGGGCCGGGCGACATCGTCGGCGTGATGCTGCCGCGCTCGGCCGAGCTGATCATCGGCCTGCTCGCGGCGATGCACGCCGGAGCCGCCTACCTCGCGCTCGACCCCGAGTACCCGCCGGAACGCCTGCGGCACATGGTCGACGACGCCCGGCCGCGGCTGGTGCTCACCGACGACCTCGACGCGGACCTGCCCACGACGCTGGTGCACCACGCCGACCGCCCCGAGGGCGACCCGCGGCTGCCGGAACCCGAGCTCGACGACGCCGCCTACGTCATCTACACCTCCGGCTCCACCGGTACGCCCAAGGGCGTGATCGTGGCCCACAGCGGCATTGGCAAGCTGCTGGCCACCCAGACCCGCCGCGTCGGCATCACCCCCGACAGCCGGGTGCTGCAGTTCGCCTCGCCGAGCTTCGACGTGGCGTTCTGGGAGATGTGCATGGGCCTGCTCAGCGGCGGAACCCTCGTCGTCGTGCCCTCCGACCTGCGCGTCCCCGGCGAGGCGCTGGCCGAGTACGCGCGGCGCCACGAGGTCACGCACCTGGCGATCGGGCCGTCGATGATGGGCATGTTCCCCACCGACGTGCGGCTGCCGGAGAACGCGACGCTGCTGTGCGGCGCCGAGAAGGTGCCCTCCGACCTGGTGCAGCGCTGGGGCCGGGACCGGCCGATGCTCAACTGCTACGGACCGACCGAGGCCACCGTCAACACCACGCTGTGGGACTGCGACCCGGACGCGGTGTCGAGCTCGGTGCCGATCGGCGTGCCCGACCCGGGCGCTCGCGTCCACGTCCTCGACGAGCGGCTGCAGCCCTGCCCGCCCGGGGTCGTCGGCGAGCTCTACGTCTCCGGGCTCGGGCTCGCCCGCGGCTACCTCAACCGGGCCGGGCTGACCGCCGAGCGCTTCGTCGCCGACCCGTTCGGCGAACCCGGCGCCCGCATGTACCGCACCGGCGACCTGGTGCGCTGGCGCGCCGACGGGACCTTGGACTTCGCCGGCCGCGCCGACGACCAGGTCAAGATCCGCGGTTTCCGCATCGAGCTCGGCGAGGTCGAGGCGGTGCTGGCTCAGCACGCCGACGTCTCGCAGGTCGCCGCCGTGGTCCGCGAGGACACCCCCGGTGACAAGCGGCTGGTGGCCTACGTCGTCGGTGACTCCGACGCGGCCGAGTTGCGCAGGCACGTGGGTGAGGAGCTGCCCGACTACATGGTCCCGGCGGCCGTGGTGTTCGTCGACGCGCTGCCGCTGCTGCCCAACGGCAAGCTCGACCGCCGCGCGCTGCCCGCGCCCGACCTGGCCGAGGCGGTCGGCAACGACATGCCGCGCAACCCCACCGAGGAGATCCTCTGCGGGCTGTTCGCCGAGGTCCTGGGCCTGCCCAGGGTCGGCGTGCACGACGGGTTCTTCGACCTGGGCGGGCACTCGCTGCTCGCGGCCAAGCTCATCGGGCGGATCCGCGACGCGCTGGGCATCAAGGTCAACGTCGGCAGCCTGTTCGCCGCGCCCAGCGTGGCCGGGCTCGCCGAGCGCCTGCGCACCGGCGGGGGCCGCGACGCGCTGGAGATCCTGCTCCCGCTGCGCACCAGCGGCGCCGAGCCGCCGCTGTTCTGCGTGCACCCGGCGGCCGGTCTGGCCTGGCCGTTCTCCGGGCTGCTCAAGCTGATCGACGACGAGCGGCCGATCTACGGCATCCAGACCCGCGGGTTGGCCGAGCCGGCGCCGGTGGCGGGCAGCCTCGCCGAGATGGCCGCCGAGTACCTGGAGCACGTCCGCGCGGTGCAGCCCCACGGGCCGTACCACTTCTTGGGCTGGTCCTTCGGCGGCGTGGTCGCCCACGAGATGAGCACCCAGCTGCAGGCCCAGGGCGAGGAGGTGCGCTTCCTGTGCATGCTCGACTCCTACCCCAAGGACGTCTGGGACGTGCTGCCCACCGAGGAGGAGGCGCTGCGGGCCCTGCTCTACATGGCCGGATACGACCTCTCCGAGCTCCGCGACGGGACGCTGACCCGCGAATACGTGCTGGAGGTCCTCTCGGCCGAGGGCAGCGCGCTGGCGAACCTGGAGGAGCACAGCGTCACCGCCATCATCGACAACTTCGCCAACTGCGCGGTCCTGGAGAACACCGCCGAGCACGACCGGTTCCGGGGTGACGTGCTGTTCTTCTACGCCACCGTGAACCCGGCGAAGGAGTCGCTGACCAGCGCCATGTGGCAGCCCTACGTGGACGGTGCCGTGATCCACCACGACATCGCCTGCGAGCACAAGGACATGACTCAGCCGGAACCGCTGGCCGAGATCGCAGCGATCGTGCAGGAATCGCTCGACGCGCTCGACGCGCTCGACGGGTGACCGGGCGAGGGCGAACGCGAGGAGGAACGAACCGATGACCAACCCGTTCGAGGATCCGGACGCGCAGTACTACGCCCTGATCAACGATCAGGACCAGTACTCGCTGTGGCCGGCCGCGATCGAGGTGCCGGCCGGCTGGACCGTCGCGCACGGGCCGACCGACCGGCAGTCCTGCGTCGACCACATCGAGGTCCACTGGACCGACATGCGGCCGGCCCGCTGATGGCCCCCCTGATGGTCACCGCCGGGCGGCGGGTGAACCCGCAGGTCGCGGTGTGCGTCTGCTACGTCGCGGCGATGTTCATGAACGGCATGGACGCCACCATCGTCAACGTGGCGCTGCCCGCGCTGGTCGACGAGTTCTCGGTGTCGGCGAGCGCGGCGTCGGCGGTCAACGTCGGCTACCTCGTGAGCCTCGCGGTGTGCATCCCGGTGTCGGGCTGGCTCGGCGACCGCTTCGGCACGAAACGCGTGTTCCTGGCGGCGTTCGGGACGTTCGTGCTCGCCTCGGCGCTGTGCGGGATCTCCGGCGACCTGACGCAGCTGACCCTGGCGCGCGTCCTGCAAGGCGCGGGCGGCGGCGTGATGAGCCCGGTCGCGCTGACGCTGCTGTTCCGCGCCTACCCGCCCGCGGAGCGGATCCGGCTGTCCCGGGTTCTGCTGCTGCCCACGGCGGTCGCACCCGCGCTGGGGCCGGTGCTGGGCGGGTTCTTCGTCGAGCACCTGACCTGGCGGTGGGGCTTCTTCGTGAACCTGCCGATCGGCCTGGCAGCGCTGGTCTTCGGCGCGCTGCTGCTGCGAGAGCACGTGGAAGCTCCCGACAAGCGCTTCGACCTGCGCGGATTCGCGCTCGCCGCACCGGGTCTCGGGCTGGTCGTGTTCAGCCTCGAAGGCATCGCCAGCGGTACTTCGGCGGTGCTGAGCTGGGGCGCCGGCGCCGCCGGGCTCGTGTTGCTGGGCCTGCTGGTGCGGTCCCAGCTGCGCGCCGAGCACCCGATGCTGGACCTGCGGTTGTTCGCCGACGACCACTTCCGCCGGGCGAGCCTGATCCTGTTCACCTGCCTGGTCGGATTCCTCGGCACCCTCTACGGGTTCACCCTGATGTACCAGGTGGAGCTGGGCGCCTCGGCGTGGGAGACGGGCCTGGTGACGCTGCCGAAGGCGGTCGGGCTGATGATCGCCTCGCAGCTGGTCGCCTGGGCGCACCGCAGGTTCGGGCCGCGGTTGCTGATCGCGGTGGCGATGCTGGGCGCGGCGGCCTCGTTCGCGATGATGAACCTCATCGGGCCGCACGACGCGTGGATGGCCGCGTTCGTCCAGCTGGCGTCCGGGTTCTTCGTCGGGGCGGCCACGGCCGAGCTCCAGGTGATCGCGTTCAGCACCATCGACAAGGCCGCCACCGGCGGCGCTTCGACGCTGTTCAACGTGCAGCGGCAGGTCGGTTCGGCGCTGGGCGTGGCCATCACGGCCAGCGTTCTCGCCGCTTCGGGACCGGGCCTGGGTTCCTACCACCTGGCGATGCTGACCTCCGCCGGATTCGCGATCGTCGGTGTTCTGCTCGCCTTGCGGGTCACGGAAGTCGTGGCGCCGCAACGGGAACCGGTCGCGGCGGGGCGCTGAGAAGACGCGAGAGATCTGAGCCACCACGGGGAAGACATTCTTCCGATCTATGGTTAGGCTAGCCTTAACTGAGTGATCGTTGGTGGAGCGGAAAGGAACGCACGGTCGATGGGTACTGCGGATCGACTCCGGCGCAACCGGCCCCCGGCACGCGACCTCGAGGTGCTGCGCACCGCCGAGATCAGCCCGTCCATGCGGCGGGTCACCCTCGGCGGCGAGGAGCTGGAGGGCTTCCTCGACCAGCACACCGGACCCAACGTCAAGGTCTTCGTGCCGCGCCAGGGCCAGGAACGCCCGATCCTGCCGCAGCTGGACCCCGAGACCGGCCGGTACACCTGGCCGGCACCGGAAGTCCGGCCCACCATGCGCACCTACACCGTCCGCCGCTACGACGAGTCGCGCGGCGAGCTCGACATCGACTTCGTCATGCACGGCGAGCACGGGGTGGCCTCCAACTGGGCCCGCAACGCGCGGCCCGGCGACCGCCTCGGCGTGATGGGCCCCGGCGGCCGCGTCTGCCGTGCCGCCGACTGGTACCTGCTGGTCGGTGACGAGACCGCGCTGCCGGCGATCTCCAGCCTCGTCGAGGAGCTGCCGCCCACCGCGCGCGGCCAGGTGCTCGTCGAGGTCGACACCGCCGCCGACCGGCAGCACGTGCAGTGCCCGCCGGACCTGCGGTGGACCTGGATGCACCGCGACGGCCGCTCGGCAGGCCTGTCGCGCCAACTGATCAACGCCGTGCAGGAGCTGGACGTGCCCGCCGACGTCGACGTCTCCGCCTGGGTGGCGGGGGAGTCCGGCGTGGTGCGCGGAATCCGGCGGCACCTGCGCGACGAGCGAGGCATGGACGCCCAGTCCGTGCTGGCCATCGGCTACTGGAAGTACGGCATGGCCGAGACGGAATACCACGACAAGCACAACCACGATCGGGACTGACCGACGCGGCGACCAACCGGCCTGACCTGCGCGGTCTCGCCGGTACCAGGACTCGCCCGCGAGTCGGGCTCCGGCGAACCGAGGGGACGACGTGTCTGCGGCGCTGAACCAAGAGAAAGTCCACGACGTGCTGGGGATCGGTTTCGGGCCCTCCAACCTGGCGCTGGCGATCGCGCTCGACGAGCACAACCGCGGCGCCGACGACCCGGTCGACGCGGTCTTCTTCGAGCGCCAGGCGTCCTTCGGGTGGCACCGGGGCATGCTCATCGAGGGCACCACGATGCAGGTGTCCTACCTCAAGGACCTGGTCACCATGCGCAACCCGGCCAGCGACTTCTCGTTCCTGTCCTACCTGCACGACAAGGGCAGGCTGGCCGACTTCATCAACCACAAGACGCTGTTCCCCACCCGCGTCGAGTACCACGACTACCTGGCGTGGGCGGCCGAGCGGCTCGACGACGTGGTCCGCTACGACTCCGAGGTCGTCGAGGTCCACCCGGTCGACGAGCACTACGAGGTCGTCGTCCGGCACGGCGGGCAGCTGGCCGTGCACAAGGCCCGCAACATCGTCATGGCCATCGGCCTGGAAGCCTCGGTGCCCGAGGGCGCCGAGCTCGGCGAGCGGGTCTGGCACAACCTCGACCTCATGCACCGCGTCGGCGAGCTGACCGAGGCGCCCCGGCGCTGCGTGGTCGTCGGCGCCGGCCAGTCGGCCGCCGAGGTCACCGACTACCTGCACCGCACCTTCACCGACTCCGAGGTGTGCGCGGTGTTCGGCCGCTACGGCTACAGCCCCGCCGACGACAGCCCCTTCGCCAACCGGATCTTCGACCCGCAGGCCGTCGACGACTTCTACGCCTCCTCGCCCGAGGTCCGCGCCAAGCTCATGGACTACCACCGCAACACCAACTACTCGGTGGTCGACCTGGAGCTGATCGAGGAGCTCTACGCCCGCGCCTACCAGGAGAAGGTCAAGGGGACCGAGCGGCTGCGGATCCACAACGCCAGCAGGCTCGTCGGCGTCGACAGCCGCCCGGACGGCGCGGAGGTCACCGTCGAGTTCCAGCCCACCGGCGAGCGAAGCGTCCTCGACGCCGACCTGCTCGTCTACGCCACCGGTTGCCGCCCCCGAGACCCGTACACGCTGCTCGGCGAGCTGGCCCGGTACTGCGAGTGGGACGAGCAGGGCTCGCTGCAGGTCGAGCGCGACTACCGGGTGCGCACCGCGGGCGACCTGCCCGGCGCCATCTACCTCCAGGGCGGCACCGAGCACACCCACGGCATCACGTCGTCGCTGCTGTCCAACGGCGCGGTCCGCGCGGGCGAGATCCGCGACTCGCTGCTCACCCGCCGAAAGACCCCCACCAGGGACTACGCCCTCTCCCGCAACTGAGGACGCGCCCCACGCCACCCGGGGCCGCCCAAGAAGAACCCCGAATACCGCCGTATTCCGGTGCCCGATTACCGCCGTATTCGGACCCTCGATTACCGCCGTATTCGGGTGCCCGGTTACGGCGGTAATCGGACCCCCGATTACCGGCGTAACCGGGTGCCCGGTTACCGGCGTAATCGGTGGGTTGGTGGGGTGGGAACACCGTGGGGGGTCGGGTGGTTGTAGGGAGCGATGAGTGGACTCGTGAGTGGTGGGGACCCCGTGCGCGGGGTGGCCCGCGGTGAGGCGCCGGTGCCGCTGTCCGTGCTGGACCTGGCGACCGTGGGAGTCGAGGATTCGCCGTCGGACGCCCTGGCGGCGACCACCGAGCTGGCCCAGCGGGTGGAGGAGCTCGGGTTCCACCGCATGTGGGTGGCCGAGCACCACGGGATGCCCGGCATCGCCAGCTCCTCGCCCGCCGTGGTGATCGCGCACCTGGCCGCGAGCACCCGGACGCTGCGGCTCGGCTCCGGCGGCGTCATGCTGCCCAACCACGCGCCGCTGGTCGTCGCCGAGCAGTTCGGGACGCTGCAGGCGCTGCACCCCGGTCGCATCGACCTCGGCGTCGGCCGCGCGCCCGGCACCGACCAGGCCACCGCGCGGGCGCTGCGGCGGACCGAGGGCCCGCTGTCGGCGGAGGACTTCCCGCAGCAGCTCGGCGAGCTGATCGCGTTCCTCGACGACGACTTCCCGCTGGACCACCCGTACGCCGGGGTCCAGTCCGTGCCGCACGGGCCGCTGCCGCCGGTGTGGCTGCTGGGCTCCAGCGGGTTCAGCGCGCAGCTGGCCGGGGCCCTCGGGCTGCCGTTCGCCTTCGCCCACCACTTCAGCGCGCAGAACACGCTGCCCGCCCTGGAGCTCTACCGCGAGTCCTTCCAGCCCTCCGAAGTCCTCGACGAGCCCTACTCGATGATCGGCGTGCAGGCGGTGGCCGCCGACACCGACGAGGAGGCGCTGGACATCATCCGCCCCGTCGCGCTGAGCATGCTCAAGCTCCGCCAGGGCGCCCCGGGCAAGCAGCCGACCCGGCAGCAGGCCCGCGACTACCCCTACACCGATCTCGACCGGGCCTTCGTCGACCACTGGCTCGCCGACGCCGTCCACGGCAACCCCGACACCGTCCGCGCAGGTCTCGACGAGCTCCGCGACCGCACCGGCGCCGACGAGCTCATGCTCACCGCCAACCTCCCCGACGCCGCCACCAAGCTCCGCTCCTTCGACCTCATCGCGAAGTCCTACCGAATGACCTGATTCGTCCCCTCCCGTCGAGAACCGCAACATTCGTCGCGCGAGAACCGGGGGTTCTCGACGCGGCGAACGCAGGGGTTTTCGACGGGGGAGTGTGGCTCGCCACTCTAGGTCGAGGTCGCGGGCGAGCTCGAAGGGCGCGTGTCGTACGGTCTATTGACACCGGTGTTGCCAGGCGCCCGAACGCGGGCGCGACGGTGTGGGGCACGACGCGGGATTGAGGGATTGGCGTGAAGCCTGGTGTGCTGATCTTCTACCGGATCATGGCGTACGTCACTGCCGTGCTGCTGATCCTCTTGTGCGCCGCCATGGTGCTCAAGTACGGCCACTTCCTCGGCCTGTGGGCCGAGGGTTCGGCGACGCAAGAGACCGGTACGACGTGGGTGACCACGATCGGCATCGCGCACGGCTGGCTCTACATGGTCTACCTGCTGGTCGCCGTGGTGGCGACCACCCAGCTGCGCGTCCCGATGGGCCGGATGCTGCTGGTCCTGCTGGCCGGGACCATCCCGTTCGGCGCGTTCTTCGCCGAGCGCAAGGTGGTGCGCTGGCACGAGCTGCGGATGGCGGGAAAGCCGATCGTGCAGCAGCAGACCGCGGAGGAAACGACCGCCTCATGACAGCCATCCCCGAGTCCGTGGACCGGACGCAGCAGACCGCGCCGGCGAAGCCGGTGCGCCGCCGCACGGTGGTCGGCGCCTACTTCGCGCTGACCAAGCCGCGCGTCATCGAGCTGCTGCTGGTCACGACCATTCCCGCGATGTTCCTCGCCGAGCGCGGCATCCCGTCCCCGTGGCTGGTGATCGTCACGCTGGTCGGCGGCGCCATGTCCGCGGGCAGCGCCAACGCGCTCAACTGCGTCGCGGACTCCGACATCGACGCCGTCATGGACCGCACCAAGAAGCGCCCGCTGGTGCGCTACGAGGTGCCGCGCCGCAGCGCGCTGATCTTCGGCATCGCGCTGGGCGTCGTGTCGTTCCTGGTGCTGTGGCTCGGGGCGAACCTGCTGGCCGCGTCGCTGTCCACGGCCGCGATCCTGTTCTACGTCTTCGTCTACACGCTGGTGCTCAAGCGCCGCACCTCGCAGAACATCGTCTGGGGTGGCGCCGCCGGCTGCATGCCCGTGGTGGTCGGCTGGGCCGCGGTGACCGGCAAGGTCGAGTGGCCCGCGATCGTGATGTTCGGCGTGGTGTTCCTGTGGACGCCGCCGCACTTCTGGTCGCTGGCCATGAAGTACAAGGACGACTACGCCCGCGCGGGCGTGCCGATGCTGCCGGTGGTCGCCACGACCAAGCAGGTCTCGGCGCGCATCCTCGCCTACAGCTGGGCCACCGTCGGCTGCACGCTGCTGCTGTTCCCGGTCACCAGCTGGGTCTACATCGCGCTGGCCGGCATCTCGGGCGTGGTCTTCCTGGTGGTCGCGCAGCGCCTGCACAACAACGCCCGCAAGGGCCTGGCGCTGAAGCCGATGACGCTGTTCCACCTGTCGAACTCGTACCTGACGCTGGTGTTCGTGGCGATCGCCGTGGACGCCGCGCTGACCCCCGTGATCGGTTGACCCCGTGATCGGCTGATTCAGCGCATCACCGGCAGCACCGGGGCGTCGCTGCGCCCGGTCGCGGCGTCGATGAACGCGATCGGGTCGGCGGTTTCGGCGAGCAGGTCGACCGCCACCCGCAGCGCCTCACCGGCCAGCGGGCCGGGGCGGTCGAGATCCAGCGCGGCGGCGATGTCGAGGTAGTGCGCGACGCCCTCCAGCACGAAGATCCGCAGCGCCTCGCGCGCGGGCACCACCGCGAACCCGCCGTAGTGCACCGTGCGCTCCAGGTCGGCCTCGCGGAGCTCCGCGACGGCCTGCGGGGCGATCTCGGCGAACTGCGCGACGAGCTCGCCGGTCGACATCGTCTGCGACCGCGCGGTCGCCGATTCCTTGAGCAGCTCCGCGCTCTGCTCGGCCACCCCGCCCGGTTCCTGCATGAACGCCAGCAGCCCGGCGGCGTCGCCGTGGCTGACCGGGGCGTCGGGTGAGGGGGCTTCGATTCCGGCCTTCGTCGCCGACGGGAACGGGCTGACGTGGGTGTAGACGTCCTTGACGGTCCAGCTCGGCAGCCGCGTCGGCCGCGCCCACTGCTCGTCGTCGAGCTGCGCGCCGAGTCGTGCCCACGCCTGCCAGGTCTGCTCCAGGGCGTCGATGATCATGCGGCTCCTCTCGGTCGGCAGGTTTTCGGCCTGCGGTACCTATTCACTCACGCGTGGTCGGGGTCCGCGGATAATCTCTTCGGGTGGCCCGGTGATCGTCAGCGGAACGGGAGCGTGCGATGAGCGGAGGGATACCGGCGCAGCCGGAACCGCCGAGTGCCGACGAACCGCCCCGGGCGGCACCGGAGACCCGACGCTGGGTGCCGCGCGTCCTCACCCCCGACTCGGTCGAGGTCGTCGACTCCATCGAGCTGGCCGACGAGTTCGCCCGAGCCCGGGGCGAGCAGCACGCCGGCCCCGCCGACCGGCTGGCCGCCGGCGTGATCGTGCTCGGCGAGGGGCTCGCCACCGAGGACTGCGCGCTGCTCGCTGCCTGGCTGCGCAGCGCCCCCGCCGACGTGCGCGGACCGGTCCTGTCGGCGGTGCTGGCCGCCGACCCGCCCCGCGAGGTGCTCGCGGACCTCGCCGCCGAGCACGCCGGTTCGGCCCGGATGGCGCTGCTCCGCCGCGAGATCGCCGGGATCGTCGCCGGCGGGCGGGTCCCGGAGTCGCCGCTGACACCGCACCCGTGGGGCGCCGACGAGGCCGAGGAGGCCCGCTCGCTGCTGTCCGCGGCCGCCGACGAGGTCGCCCCGGACCGCGTCGACCTGCTGTTACGCACCGCCACCCGGTTCGGAGCGGACCTGCCGCCGCACCGGTTCACCGCCGAGCGGTTCGTGAGCTGGTGGGCCTCGCACCCCGAAGCCGCGCTGGACCCGTCGCTGTGGCCCTGCGCCGACGAGCTCGTCGCCCTGCTGCGGGCCACGCTGGTCGCCCGGCTGGAGCACTCCGAGACCGTGCTCGCCGCCGTCACCGAGCACTGGTGGCCGCTGCTGCGGCACATCGCCACCGACCCCTTCGAGCCGCTGGACGCCGCGGTCCTGTCCGCCGCGGTGCGCGCCAAGGGCGACACCCGCCGCGAGACGATCGACCTCTTCGCCGAGCGGATGCGCGACCCCGATCTCCCCGACTCTCCCGAGGCCGTGCTGGCCGCCCTGTTCGGCGCCGCGTCGCCCACCGTCGACGAGCTGCACCGGTTGATCGGGGCGCTGCCGGCCACCGCCGTCACCGAGTCGATCGCGCAGCGCGCCTTCGCGGTCCTCGACAAGGCCAAGGTCACCGGCCGCTACCTCGACCTGCTGCGCGTGCTCGGCCACCACCTCAGCTCCGACCTGCGGGAACTGTGGTCCGAGGACGCCCGGGTGCGGTCCTGGATCGCCGCGTTCGGCCGCGACTCCGAGGTCGGGTCGCTGTCCGGGATCTCCGATCGGGTGCTGCGCGCGCGGTTGCCCGAGGTGGTGACCGCGCTGCTGGCGGCCGATCCCCGCGCCGCCGCGCGCGCGATCGGCAGGGCCGGGCCGAACCTGCAGCAGCTGCTCCTGCGGGAGCTGCCCGCGATCTTCGGCGACGCGCAGGCCGAGGAGTCCCGACGCGACGGCGCCGTGGCGCTGGCGTTCGTGCTGGCCTGGTCCGACGGTGCCACGACCGAGATGCGCACCTCCTACGACCGGGAGCTGGAGCGGTGGGTGCGCAGCGGCAGGCGCGCCGATCACCGCCGGGTCAGCAAGCTGCTGAGGTCGTCGGCCGCCGACCACGCCGCGGCCTGGCACGAGTGGCTGCAGGAGATCGTCCGGACCCCGGCCGAACCGGACCGCGGGACCCGCAAGTGGTGGCGGCGACGCCGCTGAGTGGTCGACGGGCCCCGCGCTCTCACTGGAAGGTGTTGCGGTGCGGCCGAAAGCGTGACACCGCGGATCAATAACGGACATTCGTCGCATCGATAGTGTATGACCGGTCACGGTGCGATAACGATCGATGTCGCGCCGGGCATACTCCTCGTGGGTAGTCGTTGCGCAGGGCCACCGCGATCTCACCGCGGGTTCCTGCGCCCAAGGATCCACGGGAGGTTCGCTCATGGGGGCGGCGCTCAAGGCGCACGCGGCGTGGCTGGTCAACTCGCTGAGCATCGGGAGGAACCCGTTGCGCAGGCCGATCGACCGGCTCGCCGCCGGGCTCACTCTGCTGCTGGTGATGGTCGCGATGATCGCGGTCCCGGTGTCCGGCATGTTCGCCGAGTCGACGCACCGGGACCTGTCCGAGCGGGCCGAGCAGGCCGCGGCGACGAGCCGCTCGGTGAACGCGGTGGTCACCACGGCGCCCTCGCTGAGCATCCCGGTCTCGGAGGTCTACAGCCAGGACGCGGTCAGCTCGACGGCGGTCGTGGAGTGGCGCAACGGCCTGCACGAGCAGCGCTCCCGCGTGCAGGTGCCGTCCTCGGCGAAGGTCGGCGACACCGTTCCGGTGTGGGTCGACCAGCGGGGCGACCGGGTGCCGCCACCACCGGACGCGCAGTCGGTCACGGCCTCGGCGGTGTTCGCCGGGATCCTGCTGCTGGTGGTGCTGGAGATCGGCAGCTTCGCGCTGATCGGCGCGGTGCAGGCCGCCGCGCGCCGGATCGGCATGCGCGCCTGGGGTCGCGAGTGGGACCTGGTGCAGGGCGGCGGGACCTGGTCGCAGCGCTGATGCGCCGCAGCGCCGAGGGAGCAAGCGATCTTCACCCGTAAGGGTTAAATGTTGCCGCCGAACTTGTCTGCGGGGCCCGGCGTTGTGTTTGGGTACCGGCGTGGATCTCCACAGCGGAGCTCCACCTGTGACGGGCCCGTCGGTGCCGAGGCGGGCACGTCATCGCAGGGACGAGGAACCTCGCCCGCTGACGATGATGAGGGGATGCGGCAATGGGGGAGAAGAAGACCGAGACGGCCGACAGCGTGCCGATCTACGAGGAGCTGGCCAACGAGCTGTGCGACCCGGCGGACACCACGTGGCAGTTCTCGCCCGCGCCGTCCTTCGTCTCGGAGCTGACCGAGACCGCGGACGGCGACGAGTCGGCCGCCGTGGCAAGCTGACCCGGGCCTGACTGACGGGGCTTGATCTGACCGGGCTGGGCCGACCTCACGGCTGGGTGCGGTCGGTGTCCGGGGCCGCGATGTCCACGCTCCGCGTCTCGCGGGAGAACGCGAAGGCGACCAGCGAGATCAGCGCGGTCGCGATCATCCACACCGCCACCAGCCGGCCGGAGCCCCCGCCCTGCAGCACCAGCGCGGAGGCCACCAGCGGGGAGAACCCGCCCAGCGCCGCGCCGATCTCGCGGGACGAGGCGAACCCCGTGTAGCGGACCCGGGCCCCGAACAGCTCCGCGTAGAACGCGGGCTGCACCGCGATCATCGGCGCCAGTCCCAGTCCGGCCGCCACCACCAGCGCGAGCCAGATCAGCAGCGGTTGCTCGCTGTCGAGCAGGGCGAAGAACGGGAACGCGAACAAGCCGGTGAAGATCACGCTGAACAGGTTCAGCGGTTTGCGGCCGATGCGGTCCGACAGCGCGCCGTAGACCGGTTGCAGCACGATCACCACGAACGTCGAGGTGATCACGCCGGTCAGCCCGACCCAGCGCGGTAACCCGAGGGTCTCCTGGAGGTAGGCGACGCTGAAGGTCGCGTAGATGTAGACCACGGCGGTGTCGCAGATGTGCGCGCCGACGCCGATCAGGAAGTTGCGCGGGTAGCGGCGCATCGCCTCGAACACCGGCAGCTTGACCGTGCGTCGGCCGGTCGACATCCGCTCGAACACCGGGGATTCCGCCACCCGCAGCCGCACGTACAGCGACACCGCGATCATCGCGAAGCTGAGCAGGAACGGGACCCGCCAGGCCCACGCCTGCACGGCCTCGGTGCCGAGGGATTCCACCAGCAGGAAGGTCACCGTGCCGAGCAGCAGGCCGATCTGCACGCCGGTCTGGGCGTACGAGCTGAGGTAGCCGCGCCGGTGCGGCGGGGCGTGCTCGCACAGCAGGGTCGATGCGCCGCCGAACTCCGCGCCCGCGCCCAGTCCCTGGCAGACCCGCAGCAGCGTGAGCAGCACCGGAGCCCACACGCCGATCGTCTCGTAGGTCGGCAGCAGGCCGATCAGGCCGGTCGAGACGCCCATGATCAGCGTCGTCAGCACCAGCGTGGCGCGGCGTCCGACGCGGTCCCCGAGGTGGCCGAACAGGAAACCGCCCAGCGGCCGGATGGCGAAGCCGACGCCGAAGGTCGCGAAGCCCGCGATGGTGCCGACCGCCGGATCGCTGGTGGGGAAGAACAGCTTGTTGAACACCAGCGTGACGGCGAAGCCGTATATGAAGAAGTCGTACCACTCCAGGGCCGTGCCGACCACCGACGAGGTGACCACGCGGCGGAGTTCTCTGGGATGGGTGGGCGGGATCTGCTCGGAACCGATGGCGGCGCTGCTCATCGTCCCTCCTCGGCGGAGTTGGGCCGCGAAAGACCGTCATGGGAAGCGGTTTTCGCGCTGAGCCCGAATGGCGAGGAATGCCTGAAACCGCCGTTTCCGGGCAATTCGCGGCACATGCTGCCACACCGGATCCGAAGGAGGAATCGTCCGCTTGCGCCGGGCCCGCCTTCGTGACCGGC
This sequence comes from Saccharopolyspora ipomoeae, assembly GCF_029952525.1. Classification (GTDB taxonomy): domain Bacteria; phylum Actinomycetota; class Actinomycetes; order Mycobacteriales; family Pseudonocardiaceae; genus Saccharopolyspora; species Saccharopolyspora ipomoeae. The sequence continues at coordinate 135,497 of NZ_JASAOF010000013.1, read as the reverse complement.
CTGTTCCCCGCCTTCCCCCGAACAGCCGCCCCCGCTGCCCCGCCTGCGGGTCCGGGGTGGTGGTCCCGTCGGGTGCGTGCGTCACCAGGGGGCAGTTTTAGCCATAACCACCCATGATCAATGTCCGTTTTTGTCTGGGCAATTATGACTAAAACTGTCCCTTGCCGAGGGGCTACCAAGCGGGTGCTTGCTTGGGTAGGCTGCGTGCCGGGTTCGCGACGTCGGTGTCCGACCGGGGAGGGCGAGATGGCTCGTGCGCAGGGCGTGGAGTCGATTCCGGCAGCGGTCCGGGGTGCGGCGGAACGCTTCGGCGAGATCGAAGCGCTGGTGGACGGACCGGTCCGGCTGACCTTCGGTCAGCTCGCCGAGCGGGTCCGGGAGGTGGCGCGGATGTTCGTCGCCGTCGGCGTCCGGCCCGGCGACCGGGTGGCGCTGAACTCCCCGAACACCCACCACTGGGTCCTCGCGGCTCTCGGCGCGTCCTACGCGGGAGCGACGCTGATCCCGGTCAACACCCGCTTCACCGGCGTGGAATCCGCCGAGCTGCTGCACCGCAGCAAGGCTCGCGCGCTGGTCGTCGCCGACGAGTTCCTGGGCGTGGACCGGCTCGCGGGCATCCACGAGGCCGCGGGCGACGGCCCGGGCGAGGTCGTCGCCGGATTGCCCGAGCTGCGCGCGGTCCTGCGCGTCCCCGTCGGCACCGCGACCCCCGCCGGTCCCGGCGTCCACGACTGGGACGAGATCGCCGACCTCGCCGCCAAGGTCCCCGAATCCGAGGTCGAGCGCCGCGCCGACGCCGTCACCGCCGACGACCTCGCCGACGTGCTGTTCACCTCCGGCACCACCGGACGGGCCAAGGGCGTCATGTCCCTGCACCGCCAGTCCCTCGGCGTGGCCGCGGCGTGGGCGGAGTGCGGTGCGGTCCGCAAGGGCGACCGGTACCTGCTGGTCAACCCGTTCTCGCACAGCTTCGGCTACAAGGCCGGGATCCTGGTGTGCCTGCTGACCGGCAGCACCATGCTGCCGCAGGCGGTCTTCGACGCGGCCTCGACGCTCGACGTGATCGACACCGAGCGCATCTCGATCCTGGCCGCCGCCCCCACGATCTTCCAGACCCTGCTGCACGCCCCTGAACGCGGCGGCCGCGAGCTGCCGGGCCTGCGGCTCGCGGTCACCGGCGCGGCCACCGTGCCCGTCGCGCTGGTCGAGCGGATGCGCTCCGACCTGGGTTTCGACACCGTGCTCACCGCTTACGGCCTCACCGAGGCCGTGGTGGCCACCATGTGCCGGCCCGGCGACGACGCCGAGACCGTCGCGCACACCTGCGGCCGGGCCGCCGCCGGTTTCGAGGTCGCCGTGGTCGACGCCGACGGCCGCGACATGCCCCCGGGGCAGGCGGGCGAGGTGGTGCTGCGCGGGCCGAACGTGATGCGCGGCTACCTCGACGACCCGGGCGCCACCGCGCACGCCGTCGACACCGACGGGCGGCTGCACACCGGCGACATCGGCGTCCTCGACGAGCGCGGCTACCTGCGCATCACCGACCGGCTCAAGGACATGTACGTCTGCGGCGGGTTCAACGTCTACCCGGCCGAGGTCGAGCAGGCCCTGGCCTACCTCGACGGCGTGCGGGACGTGGCGGTGATCGGGGTGCCGCACGAGCGGCTCGGCGAGGTCGGCAAGGCCTACGTGGTCGGCGACGCCGCGCTGACCGAGGAAGCCGTGCTGGCCTTCTGCAAGCAGCGGCTGGCCAACTTCAAGCTGCCCCGCTCGGTGGAGTTCGTCGGCGAGCTGCCCCGCAACGCCTCCGGGAAGATCCTCAAGCGGGTTCTCGCGGAGCGGTGAGCCGGTCCAGCAGCGCGGACTTGATCGCCGGGCGCGAGCCGAACAGCAGCAGGAACGTCGCCTCGCGGACCAGCCGCTGCGCGTGGCTCCCCGGCAGCACCGACCGGCTGCCGTGGTGCACAGCGGCTGCCGAGGCCGCGCGCATCGCCAGCTCGGAAGCCCGCGCCCGCACCTCGGAGAGCTCCTCGGCACCGGCCTCGACGAGACTCGCCCGCGCCGCGTCCAGCTCGGCGGGCAGGCCGCCCGCGTCGTCACCGAGCAGCGCGATCGCGCGTCCGGCCACGCCCAGCGCCAGCGCCCCGTTGAACCGCACCGAGCCCGAATCGCCCTGCAGGTAGTCGGCCTGCGGCACCGTCGAGGCGATCCGGTCGCGCGGCACGAAGTACCGGTTGAACCGCAGCGTCACGGTGCCGCTGGCCTGCACGGCCATCAGCTCCAGCGGGTCGGCGTGCAGCACGTCGCTCTCGGCCACGTCGAGCATCGCGAAGACCAGCGTGTCGTCGGAGGTGCGCCCGGCGACCAGCAGCGAGTCGACCATGCCCCAGCCGGTGAACCAGGGCGCCACGCCTTCCAGCAGGTAGCCGCCGACGACCGGCTCCGCGCGCAGCGGGGCCGGACCGGTCCGCAGCGCCGAACCGAGCGCGATCCCTCCCCGGCGCTTGCCGCTGACCAGGTCGGACAGGTAGTTCTCGCGGAGGTTGCGGTTCTTGGTGGTCTCGGCCGCGGCGAGCACGCCGTGGTGCTGGATCCACACGAACGTCGTGGTCAGGCAACCGGAGGCGAGGACCTCGATGAGCCGCAGCACCGAGGAGAAGTCGCCGACGTCGAGCGGGGTCGTCTCCGGCGAGGCCGCGAGACCGTAGAAGCCGCGCTCGGCGAGCAGTTCCAGGTGGCTCTCCGGAACGCGCTCGGCGGCGTCGACCTCCAGCGCGGCGGGGAAGAGCACGTCCTCGGCGATCCGCCGGGCCTCCTGCAACGCGGGCGACTCCTGAGTCATCACCCCAGTTTCCCCCAACCCCCGGAAGCAGCACGACGGGGCATGATCGACGCCCCGTGACCAGCCGTCCGGACGCCGGCGACGTGATGTGACTCGCGTGTTCGTCACGGGGAGCGGGGCGGGTCGTTGGGTTGGCGGTGTCGTGGCGAGCGGTGTCGTGGGAGCGCCCGTGGTGAGCGCTTGCGAGGGAGTGCGTGTCGATGGACGACCTGGCGGGCGGTTCGGGCGGGAAGCGGTCGATGCGGATCCTGCTGATCGGGGGCGCGGTCGTCTACCTCGTCACGATGGGGCTGTTGCAGTACAACTTCTCGCGGATGCACTCCCAGCTCGATTCGGTCACCTCGAATCTGGATCGCACGAACCAGCAGTTGTCCGCGCTCGGCAACCTCGAAATGCTCAGAGCGGAGATGTCCGAACTCGATCGGAACATCGTCGCGATGCGCGACTTGATGGGACCGTTTCCGGACATGGCGCAGAGCGTCGGCGCGCTCAACGGTCAGATCGCGAGTCTCAGCCGGACCATCGTGATGTTGCAGAGCGACACCGCCGGGCTCCCGTCGGTGGCGGCGAGCATCCGGCAGATGAGCGCGGAGCTGCGCAGCATCACCGCGCGCATGGACGAGATGAACCACAACGTGTCCGGGACCAGCGGGAACGTCGCCGACATGGAGGCGCAGGTCGGGGCGATGCAGCGCGCTCTCGGCGAGCTCCAGGCGGATGTGTCCGACATGGACCAGCGCCTCAAGTTCCTCCCGAAGGCGCCCGGCTGATCTCCCTCCACTGTGGAAATGAATTGCGGGCGACAGCGGGCGGAATCATGCCGTTGCGGCATGGTTGCCTCGCGAGTTCGTCGGTTATCTCACACTTCTCGTCCCCCGGGTAAACAACTGATCACGATGGCGGTGAACCGCCCGGCGGCCGAACGCGTGTGGTTAGTGTTGGCCTGTTGGGGGCGTTGATCAGTTTCAATCGGATGGGGGCCGCTTTCCTTGTTGTGCCGGGGGAATCGATGAACAAGCCAGATGACCAGGCATCGTCGTCGCTCGCCGACTCGACGGATTCCGTCGCGGCCATGCGCGATGGCGTCGAGAAGCTGGACCTGAAGTTGGACCCGGACGCCGGTGAGGCGATCCGTTCCGCGCTGGACGAGCGCTTGAACGCGGTCGACGACTGGTTGTCGCGGGCGCGGAACCTCGCCCGGGAGGCCCCGTTCGGGAAGAACCCGGTGGGTACGGCGATGGCGGGGAAGTTCGCGGGACGGGCCGAAGGCGGCGATAACTCGCTGGTCTCGGTGCTCACCCGGTACCGAGAAGTCCTGGTGGACGCGCGGGACGCGATCGAGGACGCGATGCGCACCTATCGCAACACCGACGAGCGCGTAGCCGACTCCTTCCAGAAGCTCATCTGATCCACCTGGGGAGAGACCATGCCTGAGCAATCACCCGACCTCGCGTTGGTGGAAACCCAGAACTGGGCGTCGCGAAGCCACGAAGAGCTCTACGACGCCGTGCACATCGACAACGACCCGGGACGAGCGGGACAGCTCGCCGACGAGTGGACGAAGCTCGGCCGCGAGATGGCCGAGGCCGCCGACCGGATGTCGGAGAAGCTCCGCGCCACCGAATCGGGCTGGCAGGGAGAGGCCGCCGACGCCGCGCGCTCGGCGATCCAGAAGCTGGCCGATTGGAGCCGCGACGCCGGTGAATCGGCCGGTGCGCTGGCCGAGCGCATGTCGGAGCAGGGCCGGATCATGGAGAAGGCCAAGGCCGAGATGCCCGAGCCGGTCAAAACCGACGACAAGAAGCTCGGTCTCACGGTCGCGATGGCGTACGCGGCCGGTGATCTGGAGTCGTTCGTCAAGGCGCAGGACGACATCCGCGTCGCCGAGGAGCGATCCTCCAGCGCCCACGAGCAGGCCGTGCGCGTGATGACGCGGATGGAGTCGTCCTCCCGCGAGATCGACGGCGACACCCCGCGGTTCGAGCGGCCCCCGGACCCGATCGAAGACCTGAAGAAGAAGCCGTCGCCCGGTTCGGGCGACGACGTGTCGGCGAAGAACTCCGAGCAGGGCCCCGCAGGCACCCAGCAGCAGTTCGCCGACGGCGGATCCCAGGCGACCCAGAAGATCAGCAAGTCCTCCCTCCCGCCGTCCGGGCAGCAGGCGCCCCCGCTGTCGTCGCAGACCGGCGGGACGGGGCCCGAGGGCGCTCCGCTTTCGGCGCAGCAAGGTCCGACACCGCCCGGTGCGAACGCGCCGACGAAGAAGATGCAGCTCCCGGGCATCACCAGCCAGAGCTCGGCGGACGCCCCCACGATGAAGGCGAACCCGGTGAACCCCGCGAGCAGCGGGCCGCAGCAGAACCCGCCGCAGCTGGGCGATTACAAGTCGAACCACACCACCCCGCAGGGCTCGGCGTGGCGGGGCGGTGACAGCACGCAGGCCAAGACCCGGAAGATGCGCCCGGTCCAGGGGCCCGGCGACGGGTACCAGGGCCCCGGCGGGCGTCGCCCGAACGGCCGGAACGACCGGGGCGGGAACCGGAACTGGGAGGGGAAGCTCCCCCCGATCCCGGAGACCGGTGGCCCGGGGAGCGAGTTCCCGGGCAACGCGCAGACCAACCTGGCCAGCGGTGGTTCGGCGGGCGGTGGCGGCGGTTCCGTCCCGCAGATGCCGGCCGCCGGTGGTGCGGCCGGGAGCAACCTGACGCCCGGCGGTTCGGTCGGTGTCGGCGGTGGTCAGGGCGCCGACCACGGTGCACCTGCCCAGGGGCCGACCGGTGGGTCCGCCGCCGGTCAGTCCGGCGGCATGACGGGCGGCGGCGCGATGGGTGCCGGTGCGATGGGCGGCGCGATGGGTCGCGGCGGCCAGGGCAACCAGGACGAGGAACGCAAGGTCAAGTACGTCGAGGGCGGCCCGGTCGTCGAAGTCCCGGGCAAGGACCTCCCGCCGCCGGTCATCGGCGAGGGCAAGAAGAAGAAAAAGAGCGAAGAATGACGAATCCGGACTTCGTGCTCTCCACCGCCGAGTTCGACCTGGTCTGGTCCGCTCTCGGCCTCGGCAGGATTCCGCACCCGCTGGAGGTTCCGAGCCTCGGCGCGACGATGGAGGAGCGGGCGGAACTCGCCGACGAGGTGTTCCGCTCGCTGGCCCGGCGCGGACTCGCCACCGGCCGCGAACTCGATCCGCGGCTGGTGGACCTGCTGCGGTTGCTGGTGGAGCACGACACCTCGGTGGACGTGATCGGGCATCGGGACCGGCCGATCCTGGCGCTGGCCGCGGTCGCGCGCCGCAGCGGGGTGCTCGCGGAACTCGACGGGAACGAGCTGCGGCTGACCGAGATCCGCCCCACGTCCCTGGCGATGTCCGCCGTGGGCGTGCTGCCACCGTGCGAGCAGGGGCAGCAGCGGGCGATCTCGATCCCGGCCGATGCGCTGACGAAGGCGCTCGCCGAGGACGCTGACGACCCGTTCGGCGGTGACGTCGACGAGGACGTCGCGCTGGTCAAGGCCGGGCTGTCGCCCCAGGACGCGGCGACCGTGCTCGAACTCGCCAACAACCGGCGGGCAGGCGGGCAGTTCGGTGTTTCACGCGGAACACGCCGTGCCACAACCCTCGTGACCTGGTTCGACACCCACCAGGGCCGCTACCTGATGGTCAAGCAGGGGGAGTGGCTCAGCATCGCCCCGGCCGACAACCAGCGCATCGAGCACCGCCTCGCCGACGTCGTGTCCGCGGTGGCCTGAGGAATCCGAGGAGGAAGCCATGACGTCGTTCAAGGTCCAGGCCGAGGACCTGACCGCGCACGCCAGCCACCTGGAAGCGCTGACCGACCGGGTGGACACCGCGCTCTCGGCGGCCGAGACCGTGAGCATGTCCGATGAGGCCTACGGGCTGCTGTGCTCGTTCTTGCCTTCCATCGTCAACCCGATGGAAGAGGAAGGGATCAACGCGCTGAAGGCGGCGAAGGAGGGCATCACCGTCACGGCCGACAACGTGCGCTCCAGCGCCAAGGACTACCAGGAGACCGACGACGCCAACTCCGACGAGCTGAAGAAGTTCGACGAGGCCGTCAAGGTGAAGCAGTCGGCCGTGGCGCTGCGCGGAGTCCCGGCCGTCGACAGCGGCGGCGGTTCGCCGCAGCAGCTGGGGACACCGGTGGCGGAGCCGATGCAGCAGGGGACCGCGATGCGGGAGCCGCAGCAGCTGGGGACATCGGTGATGGAGCCGCAGCAGGAGGCGGTGCGGGCGGCGGAGCGCGGGACGCCGTTGGCGGAGCCGATGCAGCAGGGCGTCTCCCCGCAGCAGCAGGCCGTCTCGCCGGTGATGCGGGGAGAGCCGCGGGAGGAGCCCCTCCGGCCGACCGAGCCCGGCACACCGGCCTGACCGGTCGCGGCTGGTCGGACTCGGGATCGGTTCACGCCGAACACCAAGGACTTTGAGATTTCGACGGAGGTTGTGCGATGACGGGCCAGAGCTCGGGAGGATTCGCTGTCGCCGGGGCCGACCCCGACGAGGCGGAGCGCCGAATCCAGCAGTGGGCGCAGGGTTTTGCGGAGAAGGCGCAGCGCTACCAGGAAGTGCAGGCGCAGACCGAGCAGCTGAGGCTGTCGGCCACGAGCTCTGACGGGCGCATCAAGGTGACGGTGCGCGCCGACGGCAGCGTCACGAACCTGGAACTCACCGACAAGGTTCGCTCGATGGCGCCGAACGAGCTCGCCGCGCAGATCCTGTCGACGATGCACCGCGCCCAGGCCGACATCGCCGGCAAGGTCGGCGAGACGATGCAGGCGACCCTCGGCGACGAGGACCAGCAGACCCGCTCGATGATGCTGGACAACCTGCGCGAGCGGTTCCCGGAGCAGCCGGAGGACGAGGTCGAGGAGGAGACCTCCTCGAAGTGGGACGGCCCAGCCGAGGAGGACGAGACTTCGACTCCGCCCGCCGCGCCGCCGGCTCCCGCGCCGCCTCCGGCGCAGCCGAAGAAGCCGCGTTTCGAGGACGAGGACGACGACGAGTTCGGTCCCGACTTCGATCCGCTGCGCGACTGATCCGCTCCTTCATCTGATCTCTGCTGGTTTGTTCTGGGGGTTTACATGGCGAATCCGTTGGTGGCCGAGCGCGAGGACTCGACGAAGTCCTACAGCGGTATCCAGATCGCGGAGTCCGTCGCCGACACGCAGAAGGCGATCGAATCCGGCGACTGGGCCTCGGGCGTCATGGGCGTGGTCGGAACAGGGCTGGACGCGCTGGGCATGGCGATGGACCCGTTCGGCGCCATCTTCTCCGCCGGTGTCGGCTGGTTGATCGAGCACGTCGGCCCGGTGTCGGACGCGTTGGATTCGCTGACCGGCGACCCCGACGAGATCAAGGCGCACTCGGAGACGTGGAAGAACGTCGCGAACGAACTGGGAATGGTCGCCGAGGAGATGACCGACCTCGTCAAGAAGGACACCGCTGGGTGGACGGGCGAGGCCGGGGACGCGTACCGGAAGCGCAGCGACGACACCAAGGCGCTGATCGACGCGGCGAAGAAGGCCGCCGAGGGCGCTGCCGACGGCATCGGCACGGCCGGCGAGGTCGTGGGCATGGTGCGGTCGCTGGTGCGCGACATCATCGCCGAGCTCGTCGGCCACCTGATCAGCTGGGCGTTGCAGGTCGTCTGCACGCTGGGCATCGCGATGGCCTGGGTGGTCCCGCAGGTCGTCGCGGAGGTCGCCAAGGTCGCGGCCAGGATCGCCGACATCACCACCAAGCTCATCAAGGCCATGAAGGCGCTGACCCCGCTGTTGAAGAAGCTCGGCGATGGCTTCGGCGACGCAGGCAAGCAGCTGAACAAGATCAAGAAGGACGGCAGCGCGAACGACGGCCCGGCCTCCACGAAGTCCGCGAGCGCGGACAACAAGCCCGAGGGCGGCGGTTCGCCGCCGAGCAACACCCACTCCCAGTCGGCCGACCGGTCGCTCGACACCAACGGATCCGGCTCTGGCGCTGGAGGCAATTCGAGGTCGATCGATTCGCCTGCTTCGACGACACCTTCCAACGCGCGAAACGAGAGGTCGAACCCGCGCTCGTTGGACAGGGCGAACACCTGCGGGGACCCGATCGACGTCTCCACCGGGCAGATGGTGATGGCTGAAACCGACGCTCGGTTCGAAGCCGCACTGCCGCTGGAGATCTCTCGCACGCACTTCTCCGGTTACAGGCTCGGGAGTTGGTTCGGACGCGAATGGGTGTCCACACTGGATGAGCGACTGGAAGTCGATGGTTCTGGAGTCAGCTACGTGTCTGCCGACGGCACGCTCCAGCACTTTCCACACCCCGTTGCCGGGGGTTGGGTCCACAGCGAGGATGGTCCAAGTCGTTCGCTCGGGAGAGCGGACGACGGTGGCTACTTGCTCGAAGACGCCCAGCGATCCTGCGTCCTCTACTTCGCGCCGGGTACCGGAGTTCGCCCGCTGGCGGCGATTTTCGACCACAACGGCAACCGCATCGAGTTCAGCCGCGACGACTCCGGTGTGCCGACGGAGATCCGGCACACCGGTGGCCACCTCGTCCGCGTGGAGTCGTCCGACCACCGGATCACGGCGTTGCGTTCGGTGGGAGCAGACGGATCCGAAGTCGAACTGATGCGTTACGGCTACACCGACGGGCGTCTCACACAGGTGATCAACGCCTCCGGTCAGCCGATGCGGTTCGAGTACGACGCCGATGGGCGCATCGTGAGCTGGACCGACCGCAACGGTGAGTGGTACCGGTACACCTACGATGCGACCGGGCGCTGCGTGCGCACCGAAGGGTCCGGCGGGTTCCTCAGCGGAACGATGGAATACGACACCGCAACTCGGATCACTTACCACACGAATTCCCTCGGTCACCGAACCGCGTTCCACATGAACGAGGCCGGTCAGGTCGTCAGGGAAGTGGACCCGCTGGGCAACGTCACCGAGTCGGAATGGGACGTCCACGACCGGTTGCTGCGCCGGACCGATCAAATTGGGCGGACGGTGCGGTACGACTACGACAGCGCTGGCAACGTCACCGCCATCACCCGGCCTGACGGCAGCACGCTGCGCCGCGAGTACAACGCGCTCGGTCTGCCGACCGTTCTCCGAGAAGCCGATGGAGCCGTCACCCGCCGCGAGTACGACGAACGGGGCAACCTGGTCAAGGAGGTCGACGCCGCAGGGGCAGCCACGATGTTCGCCTACGACGAGCGCGGCAACCTGGTCTCGATAACCGACGCGCATGGTGGCATCACTCGGGTCGAGAACGGGATCGACGGTTTGGTCGCGAGCGTCACCGACGCCATGGGTGCGGTCACCCGGTACGAGCGTGATCAGTTCGGCCGGATAGTCGCGATCGTCGACCCCGCTGGTGCGGTTCAGCGCCTGGGCTACACGGTGTCCGGTCGAGTCGCGTGGAGCCAGGACCCGGACGGCAACGTCCAGCGGTGGGCCTTCGATGGTGAGGGGAACGAACGCGCGCATTCCGACCAGCAAGCGACGGTTCACAGGGAATACACGCACTTCGACCTGATCAAGGCGGAGATCAGGCCGGACGGGACGAGGCTGGAGTTCACCTACGACACGGAGATGCGCCTGGTCGGTGTCACGAACGAACAGGGGCTGGTCTGGCGCTACGACTACGACTCCGCCGGGAATCTCGTCAGGGAAACAGATTTCAACGGCGCGACGGTCTCGTACCGCTACGACGCGGCGGGCCAGCTCGTCGAGAGGGTCAACGCCATGGGGGAGACGACCGAGTTCGGCCACGACCCGCTGGGCAACGTTGTGCAGCGCCGCTGTGGTACCGCGATGACGAGCTTCACCTTCAACGCGAGCGGATTGCTGCTGGAGGCGGTGAACGAGGACAGCCGCCTCACCTACACCTATGACGACCTCGGACGGGTCACCAGCGAGAGCGTCAACGGCCGCGTGGTTCGCAGCTCCTATGACGCGCTGGGCCGCCGGGTTCGTCGAAGCACGCCCTCGGGCGTGGAGAGCGTGTGGGAGTACGACGCGAACGGGCAACCGGCAGGTTTGCGCGTCGCCGGGCGAACGTTGGCCTTCGAGTACGACAAGCTGGGGCGGGAGATCGGTCGCCGACTGGGATCGGGAGCGATCATCAACCAGGAGTGGACTGCGTCCGGTCTCCTCCGATCTCAGGCGGTGACGAACGCCTCCGGCCAGCGCAGCCAGCAACGGTCTTTCCGCTACCGGGCAGATGGCCGGCTCATCGAGGTCGACGACATGGTCGCCGGTTCGCGCCGGTTCGCTCTTGATGGAAGGGGCCGGGTGACGGGCGTGCACGCGGCAGGATGGGCGGAGCGGTACGCGTACGATCCCGCGGGCAATATCAGCAGCGCCGCGTGGCCAACGGCTACCGACCAGGACGCGCTCGGGGAGCGCGCCTACACCGGCACGCTGATCCGCAGCGCGGGTGCTATTCGATACGAGCACGACGCCCAGGGGCGCATGGTCGTGCGCCAGCGGAAACGACTGACGCAGGGCGTCGAGACGTGGCGCTACTCCTGGGATGCTGATGACCGACTCGTCGCAGTCGGAATGCCCGATGGGACGCAGTGGCGGTACCGCTACGACGCACTCGGGCGACGGATCTCCAAGGAACACCTCGCCCCGCTTGGAAACGTCATGGCGCGGACGGACTTCACCTGGGATGGTGACGTCCTCGTCGAGCAGGCTCAATTCGATACCCGCGGAACCCGCGTCACCGTCTGGGATTACGAGCCCGGCAGTTACCGGCCGCTGATTCAGAGCGAACGGATTTCGCAGGCATCCCGGGAGTGGGTTGATGGGCAGTTCTACGCGATCGTGACCGATCTCGTCGGCGCCCCCGCCGAACTGGTCGACGATGACGGGGCGATCGCATGGTTCAGCCGCGCCAGTCTGTGGGGACGCGCTGACGACGATGCTCGCAACTCGGTGGGCATGCCGTTGCGGTTTCCCGGTCAGTACTTCGATGCAGAGACCGGGCTCCACTACAACTTCTTCCGCTATTACGACCCCGTGATCGGGCGTTTCGCAAGTCCCGATCCGATCGGGCTTTCCGGTGGGTTCAACCACCACGCCTACGTCTCCAATCCGACCACCTTGCTCGACCCGCTCGGCCTGGCCCCGACGAAGTGCACGGAGGAGCAGAAGCGGAAGACGCAGGGCGATCATGCCAGGGCGCGCAACGCGATTCCGGAGATCGCCGAGCGTTTCAAGGAGAAGCACAAGAAAACGGATATCCACATTTTCAAGGGCGAGAGGACCACCGATGGGAGAACGCCGACCGGTCTGCACGCCTATTCACCACAACAGCGGTTGAACGGCCGTCCAGGGCTTCCTCAGGAAGTTCATCCGCAGGGGAACGTGGTCGGACGAGAGACCAAGGTGCACGAACTAGGGCCCTACAGGCGTGACGGGGTTCCGAACCAGAAGGACCAGAGCACCATGTTCCCGAAGAACTGGTCCCAAGACGACGTCCGTGCGTATGTCGCGGTATCGGAGTTCAGAAGCGACTACCAGGACCTTCTGACGAAGCACGGGACGGGACCGGAGGCGGTCAAGAGTGCGATCTCCCACGGGATGGACGTCGACTTGGTGAGGGACGGCATCACCGTTTACCCGACTAGGTAGAGCCGGCCTCGGTGATCGGTCGCCGGCTGCTGTGGCCTCTACCGGAGGCCACACGTCCCCACTTCCCCGTGCGCACCTCCTCGTCGGAGGACTGAACGGGCAGCGCGCTTCTCGGCGGCAGACCCGGCGCAGCCCGAATCCCTCAGACCTCGGCGGCGAGTTTCACGCCGAGGCCGAGCAGCACCGTTGCCGTGATGCGGTCCATCCAGCGGCGGACCCGGGCCTTCTGCAGGAAGGCCCGGGCTCGTCCGGCCATCCAGACCAGGCTCGGCAGCCAGAGCAGGCCGACGGTGAGGTGGATGGCCACCAGCAGGGCTCCCCAGGCCGAGGCCGTCGGGCCGGTGGGGAGGAACTGGGGCAGCAGGCTCATGTAGAAGACGCCGACCTTGGGGTTGAGCAGGTTGGTCATCAGGCCCGCGCGGAAGGCGGAACGCCCGGCCGGGATCTGGACGTCTTCCGGCTCCGCTTTCCTGTTGCGGGGCAACGTCTTCCACAGCGCTGACGTGCCGAGCCAGATCAGGTAGGCGGCGCCGAGGACGCGGACGACGTTGTAGGCGATCTCCGAGGCCGTGAGCAGCGCCGTCAGGCCGACGATGCTCGCCGTACCCCAGATCAGGCAGCCCGTCGTGATCCCGAGGACCGCGGTGAACCCCGCGCGACGGCCTCCGAGCAGCGCGTGGCGCAGGGCGAGCATCGTGTCCAGGCCGGGCGTGAGCACGGCCAGCACCGCCACGACGGTGAACCCCCACAGCGCTGCGCTGGTCATGACCCCTCCTGAGCCGGCTCCGAACGCGGACGGCTCATTGCAACACGGCGGCGCGGCCGGTTCACCGCGCAGTGCTACACAACGCTTCGCCAGGGTCGGCCAGAGGGGTGCGCCCGCCGACCGGTGCCGGGCCGCGATCGACGGCGAGTTATGCGCTGGCGGCCTCGTCGGTGGTGCAGCAGGGTGCAGCGCACTCCTCGGTCGTCGAGGCGCCGAAGGTCTGGGAGTCGGCCTTGACGACGTAGACCTCCCAGGGTTCCCGGCCCGGGCCGCGGACCCAGACCTTGTCCTGGCGGGCGTAGCAGCAGGTGGTGTCCTCCTCGACTTCGGTGAACAACCCGAGTGCCTTGAGCCGGTCGGTGGCGTCGCTGACCTGCTCGGTGTCGTCGACCTCCACGCCCAGGTGGTCGATGGCGGTGTCCTGCCCGGATTCGCCTTCGACGAGCACGAGCTTGAGCGGCGGTTCGGCGATGGCGAAGTTGGCGTAGCCGGACCGGAGCTTGGCGGGTTCGGTGCCGAAGAGCTTCGAGTAGAACGCGATCGAGCCGTCCAGGTCGCCCACGCGCAGAGCCAGTTGCATGCGAGACATCTCAACCCCTTACTTCGATTTCCATCGAAACAGATGAACACCCGGAGCTTGCGCCCTGGATTCGACGGCTGTCAAGATAGAAAAATGTCGAAACAAGGGTCGCCGGTGGGTGACGAGGCGCTGTGCTGCTCGCCGGTGATGCGGGAACCGCTCGATGCTGAGCAGGCGGCAACGCTCGCGCGGGTTTTCAAGGCGATCGGTGAGCCGGTGCGGTTGCGGCTGCTGTCCCTGATCGCCTCGCACGCCGGTGGCGAGGCCTGCGTGTGCGACCTGACCGGGGCGTTCGAGCTGTCCGGGCCGACGATCTCGCACCACCTCAAGGTGCTGCGCGAGGCCGGGGTGATCGAGGGTGAGCGGCGCGGGACCTGGATCTACTACCGCGTCCGGCCGGACACGATGCGCCTGCTGTCCGACTCGCTGGCACCCGCTCAGGACGTGGCGGTGTCGGCATGACGCAGCTCCAGGACAACGCCGTCGTGGCGAAACTGTCCGCCTTGGACCGGTTGTTGCCGGTGTGGATCGGAGCCGCGATGCTCGTCGGGCTCCTGGCCGGCCGGTGGATCCCCGGGCTGGGCTCCGCGTTGGACGCCGTGCAAGTCGACGGCGTCTCGCTGCCCATCGCGCTGGGCCTGCTGGTGATGATGTACCCGGTGCTGGCCAAGGTCCGCTACGACCGGCTCGACACCGTCACCGGCGACAAGCGCCTGATGGTCTCCTCGATCGCGCTCAACTGGGTGCTCGGCCCGGCGCTGATGTTCGCGCTGGCCTGGGTGTTCCTGCCCGATCTGCCGGAGTACCGGACCGGGCTGATCATCGTCGGCCTGGCGCGCTGCATCGCGATGGTCATCATCTGGAACGACCTGGCCTGCGGGGACCGCGAGGCCGCCGCCGTGCTGGTCGCGCTCAACTCGGTGTTCCAGGTCGTCGCCTTCGCGGGACTCGGCTGGTTCTACCTCTCCGCGCTGCCCGGCTGGCTCGGCCTGCCGGTCGCCGGGCTGGAGGTCTCGGCCTGGGAGATCGCCAAGAACGTGCTGATCTTCCTCGGCATCCCGCTGCTGGCCGGATACCTCACCCGCTGGTTCGGCGAGCGAGCGAAGGGCCGCGAGTGGTACGAGTCGCGGTTCCTGCCCAAGATCGGCCCGGTCGCGCTCTACGGGCTGCTGTTCACCATCGTGATCCTCTTCGCGCTGCAGGGGGAGGCGATCACGTCCAGCCCGCTGGACGTCGCGCGCATCGCGCTGCCGCTGCTGGTCTACTTCGCGGTGATGTGGGCGGGATCGTTCGCGCTGGGCAAGGCCATCGGCCTGAACTACGAGCGCTCCGCGACGTTGTCGTTCACCGCTGCGGGCAACAACTTCGAGCTGGCCATCGCCGTCGCGATCGCGACCTTCGGCGTCACCAGCGGCCAGGCCCTGGCCGGTGTCGTGGGGCCGCTGATCGAGGTCCCGGTGCTGGTCGCGCTCGTCTACGTCTCACTCGCCACCCGGCGCTGGTTCAGCAGCACCACGCCATCGGAAGCCCACCACGTCCGAGCCGACGCCTGATCACCACGACATCGCTGAGAGTCGAGGAGCCATCGTGCCCACCACCCCCGAGGTCCTGTTCGTCTGCGTGCACAACGCCGGCCGATCCCAGATGGCCGCCGCCCTGCTGCACCACCGCGCGCAGGGCGCGGTCGCCGTCCGCTCCGCTGGTTCCGCACCAGCCGACACGATCAACCCCGCCGTGGTCGAAGTCATGAACGAACTCGACCTGGACCTGTCGCGGGAAGTCCCGAAGAAGCTCACCACCGACGCCGTCGAAGCCGCCGACGTGGTCATCACCATGGGCTGCGGCGACGCCTGCCCCGTCTTCCCCGGCAAGCGCTACCTCGACTGGGAACTCACCGACCCCGCGGGACGAGGCGTCGACGCCGTCCGCGAGATCCGCGACGACATCGACCGACGAGTCCAAGAACTCCTCGCCGAACTCGTCCCCAGCGCCTGACCCCGAACAGATCCAGAACGAGCGGGTGCGGGGTGAAGCGGGGGTTGATCTCGTACCAGATCAACCCCCCACTTGCGTTACCAGGGGGTTCGGCGCCCCCAGCAGGACTCGAACCTGCGACCTAAGGATTAGAAGTCCTTTGCTCTATCCGGCTGAGCTATGGGGGCCGTTCGGTGGGCGGTATGCCCGACGTTGTGCAGCAAGGAGGGTAGCGGTCGGCCGCATCGCGTGTGGGAACGACGCGGCAACGTTGCCGAGCCGGTACACAACGGCAAGCTTTTCGACAACCGGCAAGCGGGTTACGTCGGGGGCAGTTTCCGCAGGGCGGTAGTGGTGAGGCCGAAGAGGCGATCCGCGGTGTCGGCGGCCGAGGCGTCCTTGAGGGACAGCATCGTCAGCAGCGATCTGTCCGATCTGATCGCCGTCGCCGCCGTGCACGTCTGGTAGCCCGTGACCGGTTCGCAGTACAGCCAGCTGGAGTAACCGAGCACGTCCACTTCGACGCCCCTCGGTTGCCGCTTGGCGAGGACCGGGTACGGCTCGTGGAAGCCGGCGGCGGCCGTGTTGTCCGGGTGGCCGCCCAGCAGGTGCGCGCACGCGCCCGGGACCGGGTTGCCGGGATGCGGCGGGCCCACCGCGCCGCCGACCGGGACCAGGTCGGCGGGGGCGAGCAATGTGCACGGGTCGACCTCGCCGCGCGGGCCCGGGATGCTGGGCGGCGTCGCGATCGCCGAGCGGGTCTGCGTCGCCTCGGGCTGGTCGTGGAAGCCCGCGGCCGGGATGGGCGTGCCCGCGACGTCGGACGCGCACCCGGTCAGCGCCGGTCCGCCGATCAGCACGCACAGCACGAGCAGACGTGGCAGGCGGTCACGGAACTTCGGCACGGGGTAACCGTAGCGGCGGTGAGTGCGGGAGACCACGCCCAGGTGCGCCATCCTGACCGGTGATCGGCGCACAGCGACGGTTACGCTCGGTACGTGCCATCCGAGTCCGCCGCCGCACAGAGTTCCAGCCCTGGTCCACGGCCTGCTGGTCAGCGGCCCACTGGTCAGCGGCCCACTGGTCAACGGCCCACTGGTCAACGGCGCAGCGCCTCCGGCACGGTCGGCGTGCTGGTCTTCACCGCAGGAGTGCTCGCGGCGCTGATCGCCGCCGGCCTGACCGCGCTGTCCGCCGGGGCCAACTACGCCCTGCTCGGACTGCCCGACCCCGGTCCCGTCACCCAGTACGGGCTGCCCGTGGTCCGGGTGATCGCCGAGACCGGAGCCGTGGTCACCGTCGGCTCCCTGCTGCTGGCCTCGTTCGGCATCCCCGCGAAGCGCTCCGGAGCGCTGCTCGCCGACGGCTACGCCGCCGTGCGCGCCGCGGGCTGGGGAGCCTCGGTCTGGTTCGTCGGCGCCGCGCTGATGGTGCCGTTCATCTGCGCCGATGCCACCGGCCGCCCGGTGAACGAGGTGCTCAGCGCCGACGTGATGCTCGGCCTCCTCGACGCGCTCGAAGAGGCCAAGGCCTGGGCGCTGACCGCGATCATCGCGTTCGTCGTCGCCCTGGCCTGCCGGATCGTGCTGTCCTGGGGCTGGACCGTGGTGACCTTCGCGCTCGGCCTCGCCGGGCTGCTGCCGGTCATCGCCACCGGGCACTCCGCCAGCGGCGGTGCCCACGACATCGCCACCAACAGCCTGCTGTTCCACCTCGTCGGAGCCGTGCTGTGGGTCGGCGGGCTGATCGCGCTGATCGCCCACGCCGCCCGCGGCGGGGCGCACCTGCCGCTGGTCGCGCGCCGGTTCTCGGTGATCGCCCTGGTCAGCTGGGTCGCGATGGCGCTGTCCGGAGTGATCAACGCGCTGGTGCGGGTCTCGCCGGAGCAGCTGTTCGGATCGACCTACGGGCTGCTGGTGCTGCTGAAGATCATCGGCTTGCTGGTGCTCGGCGTGTTCGGATACCTGCAGCGCAGCAAGGTCGTCGCCCGGCTGGAGGCCGGGTCGTCCGGGCTGCTGCGGCTCGGCGCCGTCGAAGTGCTGATCATGTTCGCCACCCTCGGCGTCGCCGTCGCGCTCGGTCGCACCCCGCCGCCCGGCGGCTACACCACCGTGCCCAGCCGCACCGAGCTGATCATCGGCTACACCCTCGACGCGCCGCCGGACACCCTGCGGCTGCTGTTCGACTTCCGCTTCGACCTCGTCTACGGCACGGCCGCCCTGGTCCTGGCAGGCCTCTACCTGTGGGGCGTGCACCGGCTGCGCGCACGCGGCGACAAGTGGCCCGTCGGGCGCACCATCGCCTGGCTGTGCGGCTGCCTGACGATCCTCGTCGCCACCTCCGCCGGCGTCGGCCGCTACGCGCCCGCCGTGTTCAGCGTGCACATGGGTCAGCACATGCTGCTGTCCATGCTGGCGCCGGTGTTCCTGGTGCTGGGCGGGCCGACGTCGCTGGCGCTGCGGGTGCTCAAGCCCGCGGGCAAGGGGCAGCCGCCCGGTCCGCGCGAGTGGCTGACGGCGTTCGTGCACTCGCCGCTGACCCGCGCGCTCACCCACCCCGTCGTAGCGCTGGTGCTGTTCGTCGGGTCGTTCTACGCGCTGTACTTCACCGGCCTGTTCGACCTGGCGCTGAGCCAGCACTGGGCGCACCTGGCGATGAACGCGCACTTCCTGCTGGTCGGCTACGTCTTCTACTGGCCCGTCATCGGCATCGACCCGTCGCCGCGCCAGCTGCCGCCCATCGGCAAGGTCGGCATGGTCTTCGCCTCCATGCCCTTCCACGCGTTCTTCGGCATCGCCCTGATGATGTCCGCCAAGCCCATCGGCGCCGACTTCTACCGCAGCCTCGACCTGCCGTGGATGACCGACCTGCTCGCCGACCAGCAGCTCGGCGGTGGCCTCGCCTGGGCCTCCGGTGAGGTGCCGCTGGTCGTGGTGATGCTGGCGCTGCTGATCCAGTGGTCCCGGGCGGACGATCGGCAGGCCCGTCGTCTCGACCGCAAGGCCGACAAGGACGGGGACGCGGATCTCACCGCTTACAACGAGATGCTCAAACGCCTGGCCGATCAGGACTCGCCGCGCAGCTGAACACCCCTTCGTTCTCCCGGGGGCCCGCGTGCGGGGCTCGGGGTGGGACGCCACTACGATTCGGGGTATGGCCGAGTTCATTTACACCATGAAAAACGTGCGCAAGACGCATGGTGACAAGGTCATCCTCGACAACGCGACCATCCAGTTCTACCCGGGCGCCAAGATCGGCGTCGTCGGGCCGAACGGGGCTGGCAAGTCGACCGTGCTGCGCATCATGGCGGGACTCGACCAGCCGAACAACGGAGAAGCGTTCCTGTCGCCGGGTTACACCGTGGGCATCATGCAGCAGGAACCCCCGTTGAACGAGGAGAAGACGGTCCTCGGCAACGTCGAGGAGGGCGTCGGCGAGATCAAGGTGAAGCTCAACCGCTTCAACGAGATCGCCGAACAGCTCGCGACCGACTACTCCGACGAGTTGATGGAGGAGATGGGCAAGCTCCAGGAGGACCTGGACCACGCCGACGCGTGGGAACTGGACTCCCAGCTGGAGCAGGCGATGGACGCTCTGCGCTGCCCGCCGCCGGACGCCGAGGTCAAGCACCTCTCCGGTGGTGAGCGACGCCGCGTCGCGCTCTGCAAGCTGCTGCTGAGCAAGCCCGACCTGTTGCTGCTCGACGAGCCCACGAACCACCTCGACGCCGAATCCGTGCTCTGGCTGGAGCAGTTCCTGGCCAACTACCAGGGCGCCGTCCTCGCCGTGACGCACGACAGGTACTTCCTGGACAACGTCGCCGGCTGGATCCTGGAGCTCGACCGCGGCCGCACCTACCCCTACGAGGGCAACTACTCCACCTACCTGGAGAAGAAGCAGGAGCGCCTCGCGGTCCAGGGCAAGCGGGACGCCAAGCTGCAGAAGCGCCTCAAGGACGAGCTGGAGTGGGTCCGCTCCAACGCCAAGGCCAAGCAGACCAAGTCGCGGGCCCGCCTGGCCCGCTACGAGGAGATGGCCAACGAGGCGGAGAAGACCCGCAAGCTCGACTTCGAGGAGATCCAGATCCCGCCGGGCCCGCGCCTGGGCAACACGGTGGTCGAGGTCGAGCACCTCAAGAAGGGCTTCGACGAGCTGCTGATCGACGACCTGTCGTTCAGCCTGCCGCGCAACGGCATCGTCGGCGTCATCGGCCCGAACGGCGTCGGCAAGACCACGCTGTTCAAGACCATCGTCGGGCTGGAGGAGCCGGACAGCGGAACGGTCAAGGTCGGCGACACGGTCAAGCTCTCGTACGTGGACCAGAACCGCGCGAACATCGACCCCGACAAGAACGTGTGGGAGGTCGTGTCCGACGGTCTGGACTACATCCAGGTCGGCCAGGTCGAGATGCCGTCCCGCGCCTACGTCAGCGCGTTCGGGTTCAAGGGCCCGGACCAGCAGAAGCCGGCGGGCGTGCTCTCCGGTGGTGAGCGCAACCGGCTGAACCTGGCGCTGACGCTCAAGGCCGGCGGCAACCTGATCCTGCTGGACGAGCCGACGAACGACCTGGACGTCGAGACCCTGGGCTCGCTGGAGAACGCGCTGGAGCAGTTCCCCGGCTGCGCCGTGGTCATCTCCCACGACCGCTGGTTCCTGGACCGCGTCGCCACGCACATCCTCGCGTGGGAGGGAGATGAGGAGAACCCCGCCAAGTGGTTCTGGTTCGAAGGTAACTTCGAGGGGTACGAGGAGAACAAGATCGAGCGGCTGGGCGCCGACGCCGCCCGTCCGCACCGGGTTACCCATCGCAAGTTGACCCGCGGCTGAACGGAGGCGCCTTGGCGAGCGTGGCCGCTGTGGCAGAGCCCAGCTCGGTGGAGGGATTGCTCGAACCCGCGTGGCAGATGCGGTGGAGAGTTCCCGAACTCACCTTGGTGCTCAGCGACAGAGCGGCGGCGCTCGCCAGGCGCACCGGCGACCGGGGCGCGCGGCTGCGCGCCGAGGCGCTGGCCCTGTTCGCCGCCAACCGGCTGGGGCGCGGGGTCGCGGCCACCGGCCGCGCCCTCACCGCCGTCCAGGACGCCGAGACGGCCGGGTTCCCCGACGTCCTGACCAGGCTGCGCATCGAGCTCGGCTGGTGCGCGGTCAGCTCCGGCAGCCACGAGGTCGCCGTCCGGCTCCTGCGCCGCGAGCTGGCGCGCGAGCGGATCGACCCCGTGCTGCGCGCCCACGCGCTGCTCGCGCTGGCCTCCGCGCTGCCCGGGCAGCAGGACGTCGACGAGCGCGCCGACGTCCTCGACGAGGCCGAGCGCCTCTACGCCGACTGCGACTCCGAGCAGGACACCACCCGCGTGCTCAAGGCCCGGGTGTGGGCGTTGCGGGCAGCGCACCGCCGCAGGCTCGGCGAGTTCGCCGAGGCCGTGGCCGCCACCGACACCGGGCTCGGACTGCTGCGGCGGCTCAGCGACCCCGAGGCCGAAGGCGGCGAGATCCAGACCCGCCTCCTGCTGGAGCGCGTGCACGCCCTGCTCGACCAGGGCCACCGAGTCGAAGCCGTCGAGACCAGCCAGGCCGTGCTGGCCGAACCCGTCCGCGCCGCGGCCGCCGGGCCCACCGGGTGGCTCGGGCTGGCGCTGGCCACCCGCGTGCACCTGCCGGGCGGGGACCACGAGTCCGCGCTGCGGGTGCTGGCCGAGACCGCCGCGATCTCCGAGCGGCACGGCCTCGACGGCCTGCTCGCCGAAGCGCTCAACGCCCTCTCCCGCGCGCACGAGCGGGTCGAGGAGATAGCCGAGGCCCTGCAGACCCTGCGCGGCGCCTACTCGGCCGACCGCCGCTGGCGGTCCCAGGTGCACCACGCCCGCCTCAGCCTCCTCAAGGCCTACCCGGCGGACTCCGAGGCACCCGCCCCGGACGGGCGCCGGGGCCGTCGCGCCGCTCCCGTGGCCGTGGTGTCGGAGCGCGAAGTTTTCATGAAAACTTCCCCCACCCACGAACCCGAACCCCCGGCCCGCACCACCCCTCGAACCCCGGAACCCGCTCCGGACCGAACCCCTGCACCCGGAGCGGTTGAACCCTCTGTGACCAGTCACGACGTGGTTTCGGTGGAGGATGACGACCTGGACGGGGTCGGGTCCGACCGCCGGGAGACCTCCGAGGGGGAGGGGGAAGTTTTCATGAAAACTTCCCTCACTTCTGAAACGGGACCTGAGGTGGTTCGGGCGGAGTCCGCGAAGACCGAGGGGGCTCGGGGCGGTTACGCGGAGGCGCATGACGCTGCGCGGTTGTTGATGGAGGCTTTGACGAGTCGGGTGGCCAAGGAGGCTGAGGATCGGGAGAGCGCCGAGGTGTCCGCTCCTGTCGAGACTCCCGCTCCTGTTGAGGCTGCCGCTCCTGTTGAGGCTGCTGAGTCCGTTGGTGGGGGTGGGTTGTCCGAGCCTCGGGTGGCTTTCGACTCGGCTTCGCCGAGCGAGGTGTTCGAGGTTCCCGAGGAGAACGCGCCTGCGGAGCGTTCCGCGGGGAGCTGGTGGCCCTCCGACGAGCCGGAACGCGTCGAGCCCGACACGCACGAGGAAGCCGGTGGGTACGAGGACGGCTACGGCGAGGAGGACCCCGGGCAGCGGTGGAGCGGGGATCCGCTGGCCGCGGCGGCCGACAGCCTGCGGCGGATCACCGAGGCACACGACCGCCGCGAGCACGCGCCCCGGCCCGAGCCCGAGCCCGTCACACCCGCGCAGGGCTTCCCGCTGCCCGAGCCCGAGGACGTCCCGGAGCCGAGCGCGCACGCCCGCCCCGAGGAGCACGAGCCCCAGGAACAGGGCGGACGTCGGTCGCGGGGCAAGTCGCTGGCCGAGATCCGGGCGGAGCTGAAGCTCCCCGCCGACCACCAGCCGTCCCGCCGCCGGGGACGGCGGCACGCCGACCCCGATCCGCTCGCCGCGTTCCAGCCCGACCCCGAGCGCGAGTCGTCGGCGCGCTCCGCCGAGGACACCGACCCGAACCTCCGCCAGGTGGAACCCGATCCGGAACCGGCGCCGCCAGAACCGCCAGCACCGGAACCAACACCGCCGGAACCGACACCGCCGGAGCCGAGCGCCGACGCGAGCCTGGCAGACCTGCTCGCCGACGCGCTCATGGCCTACAACGCCGGACGGACCGACGAGGCCGAGCAGCAGGTGAGCGGGGGAATCGCGGCCATCGGGTATGGCGGTCGCCACAAACCCGGTTACGGTGAGCCCGGATATGGCGACAGCCACAGCGACGGCGATTCGAACCACACGGATCACGACACCGGCGGCGAGACCGGACGCAACCGACACGAGTCCACAGAGGATGATCGACACGACGGCTTCGGGGCCCGGCACCGCGCACCCGGAATCGGTGGCGCGGCAGTGGATCCGTTGCTCTGAGAAACCTCACGGACATCGATCGTTGCGCCTGTTTTCACCACCACACCTCGATCAGATCCCGGCCCCGTGAGCGGGAACTGGCAGTCTTAGAGTGGAACCTGTTGGCACAACGAGGTGCCGTAA
Organism: Saccharopolyspora ipomoeae; assembly: GCF_029952525.1. Classification (GTDB taxonomy): domain Bacteria; phylum Actinomycetota; class Actinomycetes; order Mycobacteriales; family Pseudonocardiaceae; genus Saccharopolyspora; species Saccharopolyspora ipomoeae. The sequence continues at coordinate 112,161 of NZ_JASAOF010000013.1, read as the reverse complement.
AGCGTGGAGCTGCCTGACATGACCTCGAATCCCGGACAGCTGCTGACCGGAACCACCGGCGAGCAGTCCGAGAACCCTGAACTGGCCAAGCGTCGGTTGCTGGAACGAGCCGTCGAGTTCGCACCCGAGCTCGGCGAGCTGCTTCGCACCTACTACCGCCACGTGCCGGCCGAAGAGCTCGTCGACGACGATCCGAACGATCTCGTCGGAGCCCTCAGAACGCACCACCGGCTGGCCGCGTCCCGCGCCGCCGGGCGCCCGCTCGTGCAGATCGTCAACCCGACGCGCGACGAGCACGGCTGGCAGAGCCAGGCGACCGTGGTGCAGACCGTCACCGACGACATGCCGTACCTGGTGGACTCGCTGATCGCCGAGCTCGGTCGCGACAACGCCGACGTGCTGCGCGTCATCCACCCCATCGTCGTCGTCCGCCGCGACCTCGCCGGTGAGCTGCTGGAGGTCCTGCCCGAGGCGGACCCGGCCGACCCGCCGGACGGGGCGATGGCCGAGAGCTGGATGTTCGTCGAGGTCGGCCAGGTCGTCGACCCCGACCGCCTCGCCGCGCTCAAGCAGGACCTCGCCGACGTCCTCAACGACGTGCGCGAGGTCGTCGAGGACACCGAGCGGATGCACGCCTGCGCCCGCTCGCTGGCCGACGAGCTGGAGAAGACGCCGCCGCCGCTGTCGTCCGAGCAGGTCACCGACGGTGCCGGCCTGCTGCGCTGGCTCGCCGACGGCCACTTCACCTTCCTCGGCTACCGGCACTACGAGCTCGTCGAGGGCGACGGCGAGTCGCTGCAGGCCGTGCTGGCCTCCGGGCTGGGCGTGCTGCGCAGCGACAGCGTCGCCGCCCGCAGCCTGACCACCGGCCCGGACTCCAAGGCGCACGCGCTGTCGTCGGAGCTGCTGGTGCTCACCCAGGCCAGCGCACCGTCCACAGTGCACCGCCCGGTCCACCCGTTCTACGTGGGCGTCAAGACCTTCGACGACTCCGGCCGGGTCACCGGTGAGCACCGCTTCCTCGGCCTGTTCACCACCACGGCGCTGCACGAGGACGTCCTGGACATCCCGTTCGTCGAGCGCCGGGTGCGGGACGTCATCCACCGCGCGGGCTTCCCGCTGGAGTCCTACTCCGGGCAGCGGATGCTGGAGGAGATCCAGAGCTACCCGCGCACCGAGCTGTTCTCCACCGACTTCGAGACGCTGCAGGAGACCATCACCGGCGTCCTGGCCCTCGCCGAGCGCCGCAAGCTCAAGCCGTTCCTGCGCCGCGACGCCTACGGCCGGTTCTTCTCCTGCCTGGTCTACCTGCCGCGCGACCGGTACACGACCAGCTCGCGGCTGGCGATGCAGGAGGTGCTGCTCGACGAGCTCGGCGGCACGAGCCTGGAGTACAGCACGCGCGTGGGCGAATCCACGCTGGCGCGAGTGCACTTCGTCGTCCACACCGACCCCGACGAGCAGGTCGAGCCGAACCTGCAGCGCATCCAGCAGCGGCTCGACGAGGCCATCCACACCTGGGACGACCAGATGGTCGCCGAGGTCGACGCCGAGCGCTCCGGCCGCGCCGAGGGCGGACCGGCGCGAGCCCTGTCGGAGGCCATCAGCCAGGCCGGGCAGGACTACGCCTCGGTGTTCCCGGAGGCCTACAAGGAGGACTTCAGCGCCGCCGAGGGCCTGCGCGACCTGCGTCGGCTGGAGTCGCTGAGCGGCGCCGACGACCTGCGCATGTCGTTCTACGTGCCGCGCGACGCCAGCGCCGGGCAGCGCCGCTTCAAGCTCTACGTCGGCGGCCGGGTCACGCTGTCCCGGGTGCTGCCGGTGCTGCAGAGCATGGGCGTCGAGGTCGTCGACGAGCGGCCCTACGACGTGACCCTGGAGAGCTCCGGGCGGCAGTGCTACATCTACGACTTCGGGCTGCGGCTCGACGCCGGGCTGCTCGACAGCACCGACGGGCAGCTGCTGGACTCGCTGCGGCAGCGGTTCGAGGACGCCTTCCGCGCGGTGTGGCTGGGCGACGCCGAGGTCGACCGGTTCAACGCGCTGGTGCTGCGGGCCGGGCTGAACTGGCGGCAGGCCGCGGTGCTGCGCGCCTACGCCAAGTACCTGCGCCAGGTCGGCATCGCCTACACCCAGGACTACATCGAGGACACCGTCCTCCAGCACCGCACGACCACGACCGCGCTGGTGCGGCTGTTCGAGGCCCGCTTCGACCCGGAGCTGGGCGAGGCCGACCGCAAGGCCCGCGAGGCCGAGCTCACCGAGTCGGTCACCACCCTGATCGACGAGGTCACCAGCCTCGACGCGGACCGCATCCTGCGCAACTACCTGAGCCTGATCCGGGCCACGCTGCGCACCAACTACTACGTCGACACCAGCGAGCGGGAGCGCCCGTTCCTGGCGTTCAAGCTCGAACCCCGCGAGATCCCCGGCCTGCCCGAACCCCGGCCGCAGTTCGAGATCTTCGTGTACTCGCCGTTCGTGGAGGGCGTGCACCTGCGGTTCGGCTCCGTCGCCCGAGGCGGTCTGCGCTGGTCGGACCGGCCGCAGGACTTCCGCACCGAGATCCTGGGCCTGGTCAAGGCGCAGGCGGTGAAGAACGCGGTGATCGTGCCGGTCGGCGCCAAGGGCGGGTTCGTCGTCAAGCGCCCGCCGATCGCCACCGGCGACCCGGCGGTGGACCGCAAGGCCGCGCAGGACGAGGGCGTCGCCTGCTACCGGATGTTCATCTCCGGCCTGCTCGACCTCACCGACAACCTGGTGGGCGGCGAGGTCGCCCCGCCGCCGAACGTGGTGCGCCACGACGGTGACGACACGTACCTGGTCGTCGCCGCCGACAAGGGCACCGCGACGTTCTCCGACATCGCCAACGACGTCGCCCAGTCCTACGGCTTCTGGCTCGGCGACGCCTTCGCCTCCGGCGGCTCGGTCGGCTACGACCACAAGGCGATGGGCATCACCGCCAAGGGCGCGTGGGAGAGCGTCAAGCGGCACTTCCGCGAGCTCGACGTGGACACCCAGAGCGAGGAGTTCACCGTCGTCGGCGTCGGCGACATGGCCGGTGACGTGTTCGGCAACGGGATGCTGCTCTCCGAGCACATCCGGCTGGTGGCCGCGTTCAACCACATGCACATCTTCATCGACCCGAACCCGGACGCGGCGAGCTCCTTCGCCGAGCGGCGCAGGCTGTTCGACCTGCCGCGCTCCACCTGGGACGACTACGACCGCACCAAGATCAGCGAGGGCGGCGGCGTGTGGTCGCGCTCGCTGAAGTCCATCCCGCTGAACCCGCAGATCCGCGAGGCGCTGGGCATCGACGAGTCGGTGCGCGGACTCGCCCCGGCCGAGCTGATCAAGCGGATCCTGCTGGCCCCGGCCGACCTGCTGTGGAACGGCGGCATCGGCACCTACGTCAAGTCGGCGGCCGAGAGCCACGCCGAGGTCGGCGACAAGGCCAACGACGCGGTCCGCGTCAACGGCGCCGACCTGCGGGTCAAGGTCGTCGGCGAGGGCGGCAACCTCGGCCTGACCTCGCTGGGCCGGATCGAGTTCTCCCGCACCGGCGGCAAGGTCAACACCGACGCGCTGGACAACTCCGCCGGCGTCGACTGCTCCGACCACGAGGTCAACATCAAGATCCTGCTGGACCACCTGGTCAGCGACGGCAGGCTCACCGGACCGCAGCGCAACGAGCTGCTGGCCGAGATGACCGACGAGGTCGGCGACCTGGTGCTGGCCGACAACCACCGGCAGAACGCGGTGCTGGGCATCTCCCGCGCCCACTCCGGTCCGATGTTGCCGGTGCACGCCCGGCAGGTCGCGGCGCTGGAGCAGTCCGCGGGCCTGGACCGGGAGCTGGAGGCGCTGCCGACCAAGAAGGCGTTCCGCGACCTGGAGAAGTCCGGCGACGGGCTGAGCTCGCCGGAGCTGGCGACGCTGATGGCGCACGTGAAGCTCCAGCTCAAGCGCGACGTCCTCGACAGCGGCCTGCCCGACGCCGAGGCCTTCGCCGAGCGGCTGCCGGAGTACTTCCCGAAGCCGCTGCAGGAGCGCTACGGCGACGCCATCGCCGCGCACCCGCTGCGCCGCGAGATCATCACGACGCTGCTGGTCAACGAGATGGTCGACGGCGCGGGCATCTCCTACGCCTACCGGCTGGCCGAGGAGCTCAGCGCTTCCAGCACCGACGCGGTGCGGGCGTTCGCGGTCGTCACCAACGTCTACGACCTGCGACGGCTGTGGGCCGACATCGACGCGCTGGGCGGTTCGGTGCCCAGCGCCATCGCCGACGAGATGGTGCTGGAGAGCCGGCGCCTGCTCGACCGGGCGGCCCGCTGGATGCTGACCAACCGGCCGCAGCCGCTGGCCATCGGCGCCGAGATCACCCGGTTCCGGCCGGTCGTCGACGAGCTCACCCCGACCGTGCGCGGACTGCTGCGCGGCCGGGCCGCCGAGGGCGTCGCCGCGCAGATCGAGCGCTGGGTGGCCGCCGGGGTGCCGGAGGAGCTGGCCGAGCGGGTCGCGGTGCTGCTCGACGCCTTCGCGCTGCTGGACATCCGCGAGGTCGCCGAGCTCGCCGAGCGCGACGCGGGCATCACCGCCGAGCGCAGCCCGCGGGAGAGCGCCGAGCTGTACTACGCGCTCTGGGCCCACCTGGACGTGGAGCGGATGCTCATCGCGGTCAACGAGCTGGAGCGCGGCAACCGGTGGCACGCACTGGCTAGGCTGGCGCTGCGGGATGATTTCTACGCGTCGCTGCGCGCGATCACCGTGGACGTCCTGCGCACCTCCGAACCGGAGGACGGCTCGGAGGAGAAGATCGCGCGCTGGGAGTCGGCGAACGCCTCCCGACTGGCGCGGGCCAACTCGTCGCTGGAGCAGATCGTGAGCTCCGGGCGGCTGGACCTGGCCACGCTGTCGGTGGCGGCGCGTCAGCTCCGCAGCATGGTCCGGTGAACATCGGGTGGGGAAGTTTTCATGAAAACTTCCCCACCCCCACAGCAGAGAGGAACCCCGTGGGCGCCTTCGTAGCGGAAGTGGCCCTGCGCTGGTCCGACATGGACGCGTTCGGTCACGTCAACCACGCCAGGACGATCACGTTGCTGGAGGAGGCGCGGGCCGATCTGCTGTTCACCGAGGCCGAGAAGCAGGGCCTGCTGGGCATGGCCGAAGGCATGGTCGTGGCCCGCGTGGTCATCGACTACCACTCGCCGCTGATGTACGCGGCCCGCTCGCTGCAGGTCCGGATGTCGGTGCGCGACCTCAAGGCCGCGTCGTTCGTCCTCGACTACACCGCGTTCGCGCAGGAAGCCGTGTGCACCGCGGAGACGCTGATGGTGCCCTACGACCTGCGCGCCGGGCGGCCGCGGCGGCTCACCGCCGAGGAACGCGACTTCCTGTCCGAGTGGCGGGCCGAGCAGCTGGAGGCGCACCGTGCCTGAGCTCCGCATGCCGGACCGGGTCGAGCGCGACGACCTGGGCGCCTTCGTCGCCCGCGCGGTCCGGCTCGACTCCCAGACGGTGGTCCGGATGCGCAACCGCCCCGGCACCGACCGGATGGACGTCTGGGCGGCCACCCCCTTCGACGCCCTGTCCACCCGCGCCGTGGAGGGCTCGGTCGACCCGGCCGACCTGACGATCTCCGGCAACGAGCTGCTGGCGACGCTCACCGTCGCCGGGGGCGACGTGATGGACCCGGGCGCGCCGAAGGACCTGCTGTGGCGCTCGGAGCTGCCGCCGGCCACCGGGTGGCAGCTCGTCGAGGACCTCCCGGCCTCGCTGGTCGGCGAGGTCGCCGAGCGCGGCATCGACGTCGCCAAGGAGAACGTCGGCCCCAAGGGCACGCCCCCGGCGTCGCTGCTGGACCAGGAGGTCTTCACCGTCCAGGGCTCCGGCTTCGACGTGAAAGTGCCGCTGCGCTGCCTGTTCGTCCTCTCCGGCATGGGGTTCCTGGTCAAGGCGCCCGGCGAGGAGGAGATCGTCCGGGTCAGCGCCACCGACTCCTGGCTGCGCCTCGACTCCCGCTACGGCGCCGTCGTCCGCCGCCGCCACGCCCTCCTACCGCTGCTGCTCTGAACGGCGATCCGCCTGTCGGACGGATTACGGCGGTATTCAGCCACCGGATTACGGCGGTTTTCCGTGTGGTGGACGGATTACGGCGGTTTTCGGGGTCCGGATTACGGCGGTAATCCGTGTGGTGGACGGGAAGCCGCCGTGGGTGGGGGAGGGGATTTCTGCCGTGGTGCGGTTAGTGGGTGGGTTTCGGGCGTCGGTCGGTGACCGCTCGGACGATGTCGCTGACCAGGGCTTCAAGCGGGCCGCGGCGGAAGAAGCGGCGCCAGGCGCAGGTGAAGGCGAAGGTGAAGATCAGGAACACCTCCGGCATGAAGGTGTTCACGAACGCCGTGAGACCCGTCGGCTCGTGACCGTCGCGCGGGAACCACGGCAAGTTCGGGTCGTCCGGCAGCGACGGGCCCGAGCTCGCCAGGTGCGCCAGGTCTTCCGGCACCCCGCTCAGCGGCCAGCCACCGGAGACGATCTGCCAGGACAGCGCCAGCGCGTGCGCCGCGTACAGCGTCAGCGCCATCGACCCGGCCTTGGCCAGCGGCGTCAGCGCGCTCCCCGTCCGATCGGCCAGCTCCAGGCACAGCGCCAGGACGATCAGCGCGATCCCGCCCGAGCCCAGCAGCTCGAAAGTCGTCCCGCTGTGCGCGTTGGCCGCCAGCAACCACTCCGGGTGCCCGACCGGGATCGTGCCCTCCACCGGGGCGGGCGGGCCGACCGGCACCAGCAGGAACGACACCTGGTAGCCCACCAGCGACAGCACCAGGCCCACCGCGCCCAGCCGCAGCCGGAGCCACCGCGAGGTCAGATCCATCCGGCCCACGGCCAGCCCCGCCAGCACCAGCGGCAGGTAGGACGCGGCCGGGTAGAAGCCGAGCAGCAGCAGGTCGAACAGACCCTCATCGGCCAGCAGATGCCCCGGGTCGACGCCGTTGACCAGGGACACCAGACCCGCCAGCGGGGTGTCCGCCGCGATCCAGCCGCGCAGCACGAACGACAGCTGCGGCCCCACCGCCGCGCTCACCGCCGCCGCCACGACCAGACCGCGCGCCCGCAGCCGCAGGAACGGCACCGCCAGCAGGAAGTACAAGCCGTAGAACGGGATGATCACCGTCAGCAGGAACCCGGTCGCCTCGGTGGCCTTCGCCAGCGCCAGGCCCAGCACCAGCAGCGCCACCGCGCGCACCGCCACCCGCAGCCGAGCGTCGCGCAACGCGCTGCCCGACGGCGGCGTCGCACGACCCGTCATCAACGCCAGCGACACACCCGCCAGCAACGTGAACAGCGCCGTCGAGCGGCCGCTGAAGAACTGCGCCGCCCACACCTCCGGCAAACCGGTCGTGAACGGCACCCCGAAGTGGATGCAGAACATGCCGAACACGGCCACGAAGCGGGCCACGTCCACGCCCACGAGCCGCGACGGCCTCCTGGAGGTAGCGGCGGGCGCCCGGCGTGAACTCCGTTCGGGCGCAACCGCAGTCATGACATCCAGGTGATCTCGGGGGCTTCGACCGGAAATCTACCGACCGCTTCCGCGCGCCCCCGCACCTGCCCGCGCCCGCGAGGCCCGGCTCACACGAGCCAGGCGGCGGTGCCCGGCGGCAACTCGCCCGCCACCAGCGGCCGCGAGCTCAGCAGCACCTCGCCCGGGGGCAGCGGAACCGGCTCGGCCGAGGTGTTCAACGCGCAGATCAGGCTGCTGCCGACACGGCGGAACGCGAAGCAGTCCTCCGGCGCCCCGAACCACTCCACCTCGTCACCCGTGAACGCCGGATGCGTCGCCCGCATCTCCATCGCGTGCCGGTACAGCGACAGCGTCGACTCCTCGTCCTCCAGCTGCGCCTCCACCGTGAAGTGCACCCAGTCGTGCGGGATCGACGACCAGTCCGCCCGCGCCGCCGAGAACCCGAAGGGCCGCATCAAGCCCTCCCACGGCATCCGGACCCGCTCCGTGCCCGGCAGCCCCAGCTCCTCGCCGTGCCGCAGGCACACCGCGCCCGGCAGCGCCAGCTGCACCAGCGCCATCGCCCGCACCGGCGTCAACGCCGCGTGATCGCGGATGCGCGTGCTGTCCCGGCTCGCCATCGCCCACGCCGGGCGCGGGCCGGGGGAGTCCAGCACCGTCGTGATCGCCTTGCGCACCGGCTCCGCCGAGAACCCCGCCACGGCCAGGTCCAAGCCGAACAGCAGCTGCCAGCCACCGGTACCGCTGCCGATCACGATCCGATCCGGGTACTCGGCCACCACCGAGGCCACCGCGTCCGCCGGATCGTTGCGCGGCGCGAGGTGGAACCCGTCCACCCCCTGATCCAGCCACGGCCGCAGCACCGGACCCGGATCGGCGCGCGCCGGATCGACGTCCATCGCCATCAGCACCCGAAGCCCGTTGTCGTGCGCCTCCGCGAGCAGTCTCGCCAGCGCCGGAGAAGCCGGATCGGAACCGGCGATGCCGGCCAGCACGATCACGTCGACGCCCAGCAGCTCCAGGTAACCGAGCCTGCCGCGAATCCCGTCGAGGTCGCCGACCCCGTCACCGTCGGCGTCGGCGAACGCGCCGACGTCGATCTGGTAGCACACCGCGTCGAACCACCACGGCCTCTCGCCGTGGTGGTCCTGCGTGCCCACCTGCCGCATCACCAGGTCCTTCGCTCCTAGATCGGGTCCGCCGGTCAGAACCACGAGTTCATCATGCTGTTGGCGGCCATCTCCAGGTACTGCCAGAGCTGGTCGCGGTGTTGGGGCTGCAACCCGGCCTCGTCCACGGCCAGCCGCATGCAGCGCAGCCAGGCGTCCCGCTCGGCCGGACCGACCTTGAACGGCGCGTGCCGCATCCGCAGCCGAGGATGTCCCCGCTGGTCGGAGTAGGTGTGCGGGCCGCCCCAGTACTGCATCAGGAACAGCCGCAGGCGCTCCTCCGCCGGCCCCAGGTCTTCCTCGGGGTAGAGCGGGCGCAGCAGCTCGTCCTTGGCCACCTCCTCGTAGAAGCGGGCCACGATGCGGTGGAAGGTGGGTTCGCCGCCGACCTGCTCGTAGAAACTCTCCACGGAAGTCACGGTTCCATCCTCTCAGGTTGGTTCGGGGCGTTGGCTTCAGTGGTCGGTCGGGTGCGGTGCGTGCCTGCTTCCGTCTGCAGACAAGACTCCGTGGTCATCCTGCTCGGCGATGCGGGTAGAACCCGCGGCGGTGCAGGTCGCTCGGGTGGTGGAAGAGGGAGCGCCTTCGGTGCTTGCTTCCGCTACTAATACGGGATCCCCCGGCCGGAGGGTTCGGCTCGGGGGATCCCGCTGGTCAGTTGGTCGAGACCGTGTTCGGGGGCAGCGGGCGCCCGTTCGGGTACGGGGGCTCGATGGCCGAGTCGTCGTAGGCCCGTTTGATCTCGACCCGGAGCCTGCGCTGCACCGCCCACTGGCGGCCCGGCCGGACCTTGACCGTCAGCCTCAGGGTGACCGTGTCCGAGGTGATCTGGTCGACGCCGAGCATCTGCGGCTGCTCCAGGACGTCCTTCGAGAGCGGCTCCTTGGACGTCGCGTCCGTGGCGACCCTGCCCGCGACCTCGATGGCCTTCTCCACGTCGGAGCTGTGCGAGATCGGGAAGTCCACGACCGCGACCGCGAAGCCCTGCGAGGAGTTGCCGACCCGCAGGATCTCGCCGTTGCGGACGTACCAGACGGTGCCGTTGATGTCGCGCAGCGTGGTGACCCGCAGGCCCACCGCCTCGACCGAACCGATGGCCTCGCCCAGGTCGACCGTGTCGCCGACGCCGTACTGGTCCTCGACCATCATGAACATGCCGGACAGGAAGTCCCGCACCAGGTTCTGGGCGCCGAAGGCGACCGCCACGCCCAGCACACCGGCCGAGGCCAGCACCGGGGCGATCTGCACGCCCAGCACCTGCAGGACGTAGATCGCGGCGAGGCCGTAGATCACGAACGACACCAGCGACTTGAGCACCGAGCCGATCGTCTTCGCGCGCTGCTTGCGGCGCTCGGTCAGCAGCTCGGTGGTGAGGCTGTCACCCCGGCGCTCGCGCAGCGGGGCCAGCAGCTTCGGGGGCTTGCCGTTGCCCTGCGTCAGGCGGGTGATCATCCGGTGCAGCAGCCACCGGATGATGAAAGCGACCACCAGCACCAGCAGGATCTGCAGCGGCTTGGCGATGAGCAGGTCGGCGTAGCTGGCCAGCCAGGCGTTCCGGGTCCAGTCGTACACCGCCTGGCACCAGAGCTCGGACTCGCCGCACGTCGGCGGCTGGGATAAAAGCGGCAAGTTCATGGGTTCGGGGGTCTCCACGTGCTGTCGTTCAACGGGTGCGCCGCATCGCGCGAGCACCGGCCGGCTCGAACTTCGTGCACGCCCCGCAGCGCACGACGATCGAAAACCGGTCGGCCGGAACCGAGTTCGGGGCTCAGTCCCAAGCGAGACCGGTCGCCTCCGCGAGGAAGACGAGCTGGTCGGTCGTCAGCCCCACGGTACGGGACACCGACCGGGCGGCATGGCCCACCTCGGTCTCCCGGCGGATCAGAATAGGCCGTTTGTCCGGGTCGGATCCAGTGGCGTGCTGCAACGCCGCGCACATCTTGCGCGCGTGGTTGGGGTCCACGCGTGAATCGGACTCGAAGACCGTGAACAGCACCGACGGGTAGTCCGTGTTCTCCGTCACGTTGTGGTACGGCGAGTACGACAGCAGCCAGCCCAGCTCCTCCGGATCGTCGGCCGTGCCGTACTCGTCGTTCCACGTCCGGCCGAGCAGGAACCGCTCGTAGCGCACCATGTCCAGCAGCGGAGCCGAGCACACCACCGCCCGGTACAGCTCCGGCCGCTGCGTCAGGGCCGCGCCCACCAGCAGGCCGCCGTTGGAACCGCCCGAGATCGCCAGCTGCTCCGCGGTCGTCCAGCCCGTCTCGATCAGGTGCTCGGCGGCGGCGTGGAAGTCGTCGAAGGTGTGCTGCTTCTGCTCGCGCATCCCGGCGACGTGCCACTCCTCGCCCTCCTCGCCGCCGCCGCGCAGCGACGGCAGCGCCCACACCCCGCCCGCCGCCACCCAGGCCAGCGCCGAGGGCATGTACCCCGGCTCGCGGGACAGCGAGAAGCCGCCGTAGCCGGTCAGGAACACCGGTCGCGGGCGGTCCGGCTCGGCGACCGGCGCCAGCACGAACATCCGCACGTCGGTGCCGTCGGCCGAGCGGTAGGTGACCTGCCGGGTGTGCACCGGCGGCAGCTCGGCCGTCCCCGGCGCGGAGGACTCCAGCGCGACCTCGCCGGTGCCGCGGTCGTAGACGTGCACGCACGGCGGGGTCGCGAAGTCCGTCCAGCCGATCCACAGCTCGTCGCGATGCTGCTCGGTGGCCGAGTCGACCGTGGTCAGCGCGGTGATCTGGCCGGTGCCGGGCAGCGGGATCTCGGCGGTGCGCTCACCGGTGACCGGGTCGTGCAGCGTCAGCTCGGACACCGCGTGCCGGGTGCGCAGCACCACCAGGCGCGGGTCGTCGCCGTCGAAGTGGCGGACCGCCTCCAGCACCGAATCCGGTTCCTCGGCGATCAGCTCGGTCCAGTTCTCCGGTTCCGGGTGCTCCGGATCGGCCACGCACAGCCGCCAGCGCGGCGCGTCCTTGGTGGTCATCACGTACATCCGGCCGTCGCGCTCCACCCACGCGGCCACCCGGTAGCCGTCGGTGGTGTCCACGATCTGCCGGAGAGCGGGGACCCCGGTGCAGTCGGAGAGGTCGGCGATCCACACCGCGTCGCGGCGCGCGGTGCCCATGCTGCCCTCGATGATCAGCCAGCGGCCGTCCCGCGACACGTGCGTGCCGTAGTAGAAGGTGTGGTCCAGGCCCTCGCCGTGCACCAGCACGTCCTGCTCGGGATCGGCGCCCACCCGGTGCCGCCACACGCGGCGGTGGAACTGCTCCTCGCCGTCGGGCACCAGGTCGGGGTGCAGGCGGCGGATGTAGAAGAACTCCTGCCCGCCCGGCAGCCAGGAGATCGTCGAGTACCGGCAGCGGTCGATCGGGCCCTCGACCAGCTCGCCGGTGGCCACGTCGATGACGTGCAGCAACGACTCCTCGTCGCCGCCCACCGAGATCTGGTAGGCCAGCAGATCGCCCTCCAGGCTCGGCACCCAGCTGTCGAGCGTGGTCAGTCCGGACGGGTCGAGCTCGGTGACGTCCAGCAGCACCCGCTCGCTGCCGTCGGCCTCGCGCACGTGCAGCACGCTGAACTCCTGGTCAGGCTCGCGGCGGGTGAAGAACGCCCGCCCGTTGCGCCACAGCGGCGCGCCAACGGAACCGGTCGCCAGCAGCGAGCGCAGCCGCTCGGCCACCGCTTCGCGGCCCGGCATCGCGTCCAGCCAGGAGCGGGCCAGCTCGTCCTGAGCCGACGACCACGCCTCGGTGGCCGGCGCGGACACGTCCTCCAACCACCGGTACGGGTCGGCGACCTCGCGGCCGTGGAGGATCTCCACGACGTCCTCGCGGTCGGCGGTCGGGTAGCTCAGGTGCGCTTGAACGTCGGTCACGAGCGCGACGATACGTGGCGGGCAGGGGAGCGGGAGGGGTCCGGCGACCCTCTGGGCGTGATTCACCCGAGCTGATCAACGCGGTTCCGGGTTCGGTGATCGACAATCGGGAGCGTGGCGCCGACGAGGCGGGCGACGGCGGACGTGATCGCGGTGTGGGTCTCTCACCTGCGAGAACGGCAGTCGCAGTCACCTCGGCGGCGTGGCGTGGCGAATCACACGTGCGTTCGGACCTGGTTCTGTGCTGAACTTTGCCCGACACCGGTGGAGGTGGTCGCGTGCCAGACCGACAACCGATCCGACAACCGGCGCTCAAGGCCACGGGCCTGGCGTCGCGGGCCCCGCTGTGCCCGACGAGCCGAGGCTCGGGGCCACCGCAGGCGGATCGGCCTCCCGGTCACGCCACGTCCTGGCGCAAGCGACGGGTCCTGCTGCTCAACACGACCTTCGAACCGCTCACCGCGCTCCCGCTGCGCCGCGCCATCGTGATGGTCGTCTGCGGCAAGGCGGAGGTGGTCCACGGTGACTCGGCCGGGATGACCCTGCACTCCGCGAGCGCGGAGGTCGAGATCCCGTCCGTGATCAGGCTGAGCACCTTCGTGCGCGTGCCGTACCGCGGCCGGGTCCCGCTGACCCGGGCCGCGTTGATGCTCCGGGACAACCACCGGTGCGTCTACTGCGGCGCACGAGCGGAAACGATAGATCATGTTCTCCCGCGCAGTCGCGGGGGGCCGCACACGTGGGAGAACTGCGTCGCCTGCTGCACCAAGTGCAACCACCGCAAGGCCGACAAGACCCTCGCTGAGCTGGGGTGGCGGTTGCCGACCGCCCCGCAGGCGCCGCGCGGCCGGCACTGGCGGTTGCTGGCGGGCCTGAACGAGACCGACCCGCTGTGGTTGCCGTACTTGGGGGAGTCGGCGGCGTGATCTCGCCGGTGGGCGCGTCCGGGGCGTGCCGGGTCAGCTGATCCGCACCCCGTCGCGGGCGCGCCCGCTGATGCGCACCCCGTCGCGGCGGCCGCTGATCCGCACGCCGTCCTGACGGCCGCTGATGCGGACCCCGTCCCGGCGCCCGCTGATGCGGACGCCGTCGCGGCGCCCACTGATGCGGACGCCGTCCGCGAGACCGCTGATCCGCACGCCGTCGCGCTTGCCGCTGATGCGGACCCCGTCGTGCCGTCCGCTGATCCGGACGCCGTCCGCGAGACCGCTGATGCGGACTCCGTCGCGGCGGCTGCTGATTCGCACTCCGTGATCAACGAGCGGTTGGCCGGTCATCGAAAGGGTGAGTTCGCTGCGCTGAGTGGCGGCTTCGATGCGCGACATGGGGGCCTCCCGAATACATAGGGTGCTCTGAACGCATGTGATCAAATATGCAAGACCCATACAGGTGAAAACTATGATCAGAAGCCGACAGGAACAAGCCGCCAACCTGCCGCGAACTACCCCCGTCCGGTCCGACTCCATTCGGGTGCAAGGTTTGCCCCGAACGAGTTAAGAAGCGTGATTTGGGTCACCATACCCGGCGTGCGGAGGGTGGAGGCGGAAAACCCGGCTCGTCCGGATTCGGATGGTCGAGGGCGTCACCCTCGGTGGCGAGATCCGCTCAACCGGAACGAGGCGCTGGTGCTTCGGGTGAATTGCCGGATGATCACACCGCCGGTCACCGCACCAAGATCGCGGCACCCGGACGGACGCGCACACGGAAGCCGGTCGATCGGCTACCGTACTGGGCGTGACTGCTCTGGAGAGTGTGCTGGTCCTGGCGGTGATCCCAGCGGCCATCTACGGCGTGATCGTGCTCATCGCGATGTGGCCCAAGCTGTCCCGCGCGCGCTACCGCGCGGGGGAGGACTGGGACTTCGCTCCGGTGTTCTGGTCTGCCCACCCGCAGGGCGTGAACGCCGCGGTGCCGGCGGACGGCGAAGGTGAGGACGTGCCGGACGACGCACGGCCCGTCACGGCTCGGGGAGGCGCAAGTGGCAAGTGGTGAGATGGCTCCAGAGGCCGGTCAACCAGAGACCGGTCAACCAGAGGCCGGTCGAACGGAAAGCGGTGGGCTCGGAACCGGGGAGGCTCGCATGGCGACGGGTCGCCTGTCCGTGGCGCGGCGCGTCGAGCCGGAGCGCCCGCGGCTGCCGTTCAGCACGAGCGAGCTCGCCCGCCTCGACGAGGCGATGGCGGTCGCCAGTCGCAGCACCGGCCTGGAGTTCGCCGTCTACCTCGGCGACCTCGGCGAGGACACCCGCAAGCAGTCCGAGGAGCTGCACGCCAACCTCGGCGCTCAGGCCCCGGAGGCCGCGCTGATCGCGGTCTCGCCCGGTCAGCGCAAGTTCGAGATCGTCACCGGCGAGGAAGCGCACCGCCGGATCCCGGACCGCAGCTGCCAGCTGGCCGCCATGAGCATGGTCGCCTCCTTCAAGGAGGACGAGATCATCGACGGCCTCATCAGCGCGGTCCGCATGCTCGCCGACGCCGCGGGCACCTCGTTCAAGTCCGCGGAGCACCACTGATCGCAGACGCGAAGAAGCCGCCCCGGTCACGACCGAGGCGGCTTTTCAACGCCCTGAGGTGGACGAAGTTTTCATGAAAACGTCCCTCCACCGGAGAACGCGAGGTTTTCATGAAAACTTCGATCTCCCCGCACTCGTCCGAGGCCAGAAGGTTCTCGTGGAACCGTCACCTCTGGTGGGGGACGAAGTTTTCATGAAAACCTCGTCCTGGTGCGGGTGGGGGAAGTCCTGAGAACCTCCCCCACCCCGCGGTGTCAGGAGCGGTCGAACTCGCGGGCGGCGAGGGCGCGGACGATGCCCGCGCGGCCTTCCGAGACCAGGCGGCGCAGGGCCGCCGGGCGGTCGCCCGCCAGCCACGCGTCGGCGGCCGCGACGGTCTCGTCGGTGACCGCCCAGGACGGGAACAGGCCGATCACCGTCGGCTGAGCCCGCTCGCTGGAGCGGCGCTGCCAGACCTCGTCGATCGACTCGAAGTACCGCTGCACGTACGGCGCCAGCAGCTCGCGCTGGGCCGGGTGCTGGAAACCGGCGATGATCGAGTCGCTGACCGCGTTCGGCAGCTGGTCGTCGTGCACCGCGCGCTGCCAGGCCTTCTCCTTCGACCCCGCGGTGGGGATCAGGGCCCGGGCCCGCTCGGCGCGGCGGCGGCCGGTCGCGGTCTGGTCGGACTCCAGCTCCGCGTCGATCTCCGCCTCACCGGCCGCGCCGTGCGCGACCAGCGCCTGCAGCAGACCCCAGCGCAGATCGGTGTCGACCGTCAGACCCGGCAGCGGGGCCGAGCCGTCCAGCCAGCCGCGCAGCTCGTCGACCTGCTCGTCGGAGAGCACCGACCCGGTCAGCGAGTTGACGAACGCCAGCTGGTGGTCCGAACCGGGCGCCGCGGCGCGGGCCAGCTCGAACAGCCGGGAGCTGAACCGGCGCCAGCCCTCGGGCTGCCAGGACGGGTCCGCGTAGGAGTTCAGCGCGGTCTGCGTCTGCAGCAGCACCCGCTGCACCACGCCGATCTGGCTCTCCGCGCCGATGCCGGCCTCGGCCGAGGCGCCCAGCACCAGGGTCACGAAGTCGCGGGCCTTGAGCTCGGCCTCGCGGGTCATCTCCCACGCCGTGGACCAGCACAGCGCGCGCGGCAGCGACTCGTCGATGTCGCCGATCCGGTCCACCAGCGTGGCCAGCGACTCGGGGTCGAAGCGCAGCGAGCAGTAGGTCAGGTCGTCGTCGTTGACCAGCACCAGCTTGCCGCGGTGCACGCCGACCAGGTCCGGGACCTCGGTGACCTCGCCGGAGACGTCGAGCTCGACGCGGTGCCTGCGCACCAGCTTGCGGTTCTCGTCGTCGTAGATGCCGATCGCGAGGCGGTGCGTGCGCAGCTCACCGGCACCGGGCCGGGCCCCGTTCTGCACCACCGAGAACTGGGTGAACCGGCCCTCGTCGTCGGTGCTGAAGCGCGGGCGCAGCATGTTCAGGCCGGTGGTCTCCAGCCACTGCGCGCTCCACCAGGACAGGTCCCGGCCGGAGGCCTCCTCCAGCGCCTTGAGCAGGTCGTCGAGGGTGGCGTTGCTCCAGGCGTGCCGGTCGAAGTAGACCCGCAGCCCGGCCAGGAAGTTGTCCAGACCCACGTAGGCGACCAGCTGCTTGAGCACCGAGGCGCCCTTGGCGTAGGTGATGCCGTCGAAGTTGACCTCAACGGCCTGCAGGTCCGGGATGTCGGCGGCGACCGGGTGCGTCGAGGGCAGCTGGTCCTGGCGGTAGGCCCAGGACTTCTCGACGCTGGCGAAGGTCGTCCAGGCGGCGTCGTACTCGGTGGCGCCGACCTGGGCGAGGACGCTGGCCCAGGTCGCGAAGGACTCGTTGAGCCACAGGT
Source organism: Saccharopolyspora ipomoeae (assembly GCF_029952525.1). Taxonomy (GTDB): domain Bacteria; phylum Actinomycetota; class Actinomycetes; order Mycobacteriales; family Pseudonocardiaceae; genus Saccharopolyspora; species Saccharopolyspora ipomoeae. The sequence goes on along the minus strand of NZ_JASAOF010000013.1, from coordinate 95,214 downwards.
CGTTCCACCAGCGCATGGTGACCAGGTCGCCGAACCACATGTGCGCCATCTCGTGCAGCACGGTCTCGGCGCGGCGCTCGTAGAGGTAGCCGGTCACCTTCGACCGGAAGACGTAGTCCTCCAGGAAGGTCACGCACCCGGCGTTCTCCATGGCGCCCGCGTTGAACTCCGGCACGAAGCACTGGTCGTACTTGCCGAACGGGTACGGGACGCCGAACGCCTTGTGGTAGAAGCCGAATCCCTGCTTGGTCTCGGTGAACAGCCGCTCGGCGTCGAGGTGTTCGGCCAGCGAGGCGCGGCAGTAGATGCCCAGCGGGATCGGGTCCTGGCCGTCCTCGCCGGGGAACTCGTCGCGCCACTCGGCGTAGGGGCCGGCGACCAGCGCGACCAGGTAGGTCGACATCGGCCTGGTGGTGTCGAAGACGTGGCGCTTGCCCGAGTCAGTCTCGGTGATCTCACCGGCGGCGTTGGAGATGACCTTCCAGTCGCCCGGGGCGTCGACCGTGATCTGGTAGGTCGCCTTCAGGTCGGGCTGGTCGAAGCAGGTGAACATCCGCTTCGCGTCGGCGGTCTCGAACTGGCTGTAGAGGTAGACGGCTCCGTCGACGGGGTCGATGAAGCGGTGCAGACCTTCACCGGTGTTCGTGTAGGCGCAGTTCGCGCGCACCACGAGTTCGTTCTCGGCTGCCAGGCCGGGCAGGCGGATGCCGGTCGACTCGTCGTAGTCGGAGACGTCGAGCTCGACGCCGTTGAGCACCGCGCTGCGCACCTCGTCGGCCACCAGGTCGATCCAGGTGTCGGCGCCGGGCTGGTTGCTGCGGAAGCGAACCGTGGTCGTGGAACCGAAGGTCTCCACTTCCACACCGCCCGCGCCGGCGGAGAGGTCCAGTTCGATCACATAGGACTGGACCTCCAGCAACGCGGCGCGCTGCTCGGCCTGTTCGCGGGTGAGGTTCGGCGGTGCCACGGATCACCTCGTAGTTCGTAGGGACGGTCATGGCCGGTGTGGATGCCCGGCGCAGGCATCAAATCACGTCGGGCCGGAGTCGCGCTCCCGGGCACGCACCTCCGCGATCATCGGCGTGTCGGAGGCGCCGGGAAGACAATCGGCCGCGGCGTGGTTACTACTTCGGGGCCGCCGCGCCCCAGACGTGGTGCTGCGCCCAGGCACCTGCCCGACTTCGACTGATGGAGGCACGGATGACCGCCGCTGCCCGCCCCAAGGTGGACTTCTACTTCGACCCGCTGTGCCCGTTCGCCTGGGTCTCCTCGCGCTGGATCCTGGAGGTCGAGAAGGTCCGCGACATCGACCTGAGCTTCCGCGTGATGAGCCTGGCCGTGCTCAACGAGGGCCGCGACCTTCCCGAGCAGTACCTGGACCTGATGAAGCGCGGCTGGGGCCCGGTGCGCGTGTGCATCGCCGCGGCCAAGCACCACGGCGACGAGGTCCTCTCGCCGCTGTACACCGCGCTGGGCCAGCGCATCCACGACCGGGGCATCAAGGACTTCGACGAGGCGATCGAGGGCGCGCTGGCCGAGGTCGGGCTGCCCGCCGAGCTCGCGCAGGCCGCGCACAGCACCGAGTACGACGAGGAGCTGCGGACCAGCCACCACCAGGGCATGGACCCGGTCGGCGACGAGGTCGGCACGCCCACCCTGCACGTCGACGGCGTCGCCTTCTTCGGCCCGGTCATCACCCGGGTCCCGAAGGGCGAGGAGGCCGCCAAGATCTTCGACGGCGCGGTCGCCATGGCCAGCTACCCGTACTTCTTCGAGCTCAAGCGCAGCCGCACCGAAGACCCGCAGTTCGACTACTGATCCACCGCACACCGGTCTAACATCGGGGGTTCCGGCCCGGGTGGGAAAGTTCCGATGTTTACCGGATTTTTCCCAGGTGGCGGGGTTGAGCTGCGAGAACGGGTGCGGGCGGGTTTTTCCCGGTCATCACGGTTCTCGGGTGCCCGCGGAGGCCGGCCCCGGTCGGGGGACGGGGCCGGCCTCCGGGAACGCGGGTCACGGGGTGTGCAGCCCGGACATCACCTCGGTGACGGGACGGTCCTCGCGGAGGGTCCAGAGCGAGGCCACGATCTCGGCGGCGCGGTCGGGTCCGACCGCGCGTTCGGCGTTGCCGGTGAACTTGGCCGCGAGCTCGTCGGCCGACAGGGGGCGTTGCGGGCCGCCCCGGTTCTCGCGGATCCGCTCGGTCACCGTCGTGCCGTCGGTGAGCTCGGCGGTGAGGACCGCGGGGAACTGGCGCGGGAATCCGGCGGTGGCCTCGTCGTCGGCGACGACCCGCACCCGCCCGGCCAGGTCCAGGCGCGCCGGGTCGGCCGCGGCGGCGTCGGTGAAGTCCTCGTGGAACACGCCCAGCCCGCCGCCGCCGAGCAGCGCCGCCGCAACGGTGTAAGGGCCCGAGAACGCCGCGTGGTAGCCGGAGCGGGGCCGCCGCTTCTCCTCGGCGGGTTCGGCGATCGTGCGCATCACGGGGGCCGGAACGCCGAGCACCAGCTCCCGGACCTGGTCGGCGGTGACGCCGCGCTCGCGCAGCCGCAGCGCCGCGTCCACGCCCGCGTGCGTGAAGTGGTTGCACGGGTAGGGCTTGAAGAACACCCCGGTCGTCTCCCACCGCTCGCCGAGGCCCTCGGTGACGCGCTCCGGGTGGGTCCGCTCGCCGCAGAAGGCGCGCAGGAACCCGAACCGCCCCTCGACGACCGTGGGCGGCCCGGTCAGGCCGTGCCTGGCCAGGTCGGCGGCGGCGACGCCCGCGTGCGCGGCCCAGCCGCAGTGCACCCGCTTGATCGTGCCGCCGGTGCGGTTGGCCTCGATGACCCCGGCGCCCATGCTGGCGGCGATGCCGATCACCGAGGTCAGCTGCTCGGCGTCGAGCCCCTGCAGCATGCCGGAGGCCACCGCCGCCCCGACCGCGCCGCAGATCGCCGTCGCGTGCTGACCGTGCTCGAAGAACACCGAGTTGCCGAGCTCCTCGTCGTAACCGGCCATGCCCAGGCGGCAGGTCACCTCGATGCCCATCGCGGCGGCGGCCAGCAGCGCCGCGCCGCCCGCGCCGGTGCGCTCGGCGGTGGCCAGCGCGGCGGGGACGACGGCGGCCGACGGGTGCAGCACCGACGGCAGGTGGGTGTCGTCGAAATCGAGGCTGTGCGCCAGGGTTCCGTTCACCAGGGCCGCCGACGGGGCCGGGAGCCGTTGTCCCATGCCGATTCCGGTGGCCTGCGGGGCTCCGCCCCACTCGGTGGCCACGGCGCCGGCGATGCGGGCGGGTTCCTCGCGGGTGGCGGCCAGCGAGTTGCCGACGACGTCGACGATGCGCCGGACCAGGTCGTCGGCCAGGACGTCGTCGACGCCCTCGGTCGCCAGCCGGGCGCCGACCTCGCCGATGCGTTGCGCGGGAGTCGTCATGCCGGGACCACCGCCAGCGGGCGGACCGGGGCGCCGGTGGCGCCGACGATGCGCAGCGGGGCGAACACGGCCAGGAACTCGCCGATCCCGGCCTCGGCCGCGTCCTCGCAGGCCATGTGCTCGACGATGTGGATGCCGTGCTCGACCAGCAGGACCCGGTGCACCGGCAGCACGCGGTGCCCGGCACCGGCCGGGATCTGCTCGTAGGCGGTGGTGTCGGTGCCGGTGGCCACGATCCGCCGCTCGGCCAGCCAGTGCGCGGCGTCGACGGTCATGCCGGGAACACCGGTCTCCTTGCCGACGTAGGCCTGCGCGTCGCCGAACAACCGTCCCCAGCCGGTGCGCACCACAGCGATGTCGCCCGCGCCGGGCTCGGCCCCGGCGCGCTCGGCGGCGCGGGCCAGGTCCTCGGCGGTGACGCCGTAGCCGGGTTCGAGGACGTCGACGCCGCGCACCGCGGCGACGTCGAGGAACACGCCCCGGGTGACCATCGGCGGGATGGTCTCGGCGCCGTGCACGGTGTGCTTGCCGCCGCGCTGGGACTCGGCGGCGTCGACGCCGCCGTGCAGCAGCCCGTCGTGGCTGACGTGGGCGAGGGCGTCGACGTGGGTGCCGGTGTGCCCGCCGGTGACGATGACCTCGTTGGACGCCGAGCCGCCGTCGGGGCGGATCGCGTCGCCGTGGCGGCGCTCCAGCGTCATCCGGAAGCCCGGGTGGTTCGGCGAACCTGCCATGCCGGTGTAGAGCGGGTGGCCGAGCTCGATGACCCGGGTCCCGGCCCGGACGGCGTCGAGCAGGTCGGGGCCTGCGGAGGTGGTGGTCACGAGGTGCTCCTTCCCGGCCGGGCACCGGCCGGTTCGTCGTGATCGTGCGGTGACGTCGTGCTCGTGGGGGAGCCGCCGAGCGCGTCGGCGAGCTCGGTCACCCAGCGGGCTCCGGCGACGACGGCCGGGTCGACGAAGCGCCCCCGGTCGTCGACCCACGCCGCGGAGTCGCCCGCGACGTCGAGCGCGTCGAGGAGCGCGCGGGCTCGCTCGACCTCGTCGCGGTCCGGGGTGAAGGTCCGGTGCACGGGGTCGATCTGCCCCGGGTGGATCACCGAGCGGCCGAAGAACCCGGCGTCGCGCAGCGCGGCGCTGTCCTCGGCGAGCCCGGTGGTGTCGGACAGGTCGGTCCAGACGCTGGCGACCGGGCTGGGCAGCCCGGCGGCGCGGTTGGCGGCCACGATCCGGGCGCGGGCCCAGGCGAGTTCGCGGCGGTCGCGAATCCGCAGGTCGGCGGCCAGATCGGTTTCGCCGGGGGAGACCCCGGCGATCAGCGGGTGGCACTCGGCGAGCTCGAACGCCGCGCGCAGGCCGCGGGCGCTCTCGATCAGCAGGTGCAGCGCCAGCCCGGTCCGCTCGGCGAGATCGGCGACAGCGGAAGGGGATTCGGCCTTGGGAACCCGAATTCCCGCCGCACCGCTGCCGATCAGCGCCGCCGCGTCGGCTTCGGACCAGGCGGTGCCCGCGCCGTTGATGCGGACCCACACCCGGTCCGGCCGGGACCGGCAGGTCCGCACCGCGACGTCGCGGGCCTGGTCCTTGTGCGCGGGCGGGACCGCGTCCTCCAGGTCCAGCACGACGGCGTCGGCCGGGCCGTCGAGCGCCTTGCCGACGAGGTCGGCGCGGTGCCCGGGGACGTAGAGCCAGCTGCGGGCCAGGCCGATGGTGGTCACAGAACCCCCTGCGCGCGAAGGCTTTCCAGCTCCTCGGCGTCGACCCCGAGCTCGCCCAGCACCTCGGCGGTGTGGGCTCCCAGGCGCGGGCCGGTGGTGGCGATCCGGCTGGGCGTGTCCGACAGCCGGAACGGGGTGTTCTGGAACCGGACCGGGCCCAGCTCCTCGTCGTCGAGGGTCACGATGCTGCCGAGGGCGTTGAAGTGCGGGTCGGCGAGCACGTCGGCGGCGGTGTAGATCGGTGCGACGGCGGCCTCGGCCTTCTCGAAGGCGTCGACGACCTCGTCGCGGTTGCGGGCGGCGATCCAGGAACCGACGGCGGCGTCGAGCTCCTCGACGTGCTCGGCCCTGCTCGCGCCGCTGGCGAACCAGGGCTCGTCGATCAGCTCGGGCGCGCCGACCAGCCGCATCACGCGTTCGGCGATGGAGTGGGCGCTGGTGGACACGGCCACCCACTGGCCGTCGGCGCACTGGTAGGTGTTGCGCGGGGCGTTGTTGGTGGAGCGGTTGCCGGTGCGCGGCTGCAGCACGCCGAGCTGGTCGTAGGCGATCAAGCCGGGGCCGAGCAGGTGCAGCAGCGGTTCGATGATCGCGGTGTCCACGACCTGCCCGCGGCCGGTGGTCTCGCGGGCGCGCAGCGCGGTCATGATGGCGAACGCCGTGGTCAGCGCGGCCACGCCGTCGGCGAGGCCGAACGGCGGCAGGGTGGGCGGACCGTCGGGCTCACCGGTCATGGCGGCGAACCCGCTCATCGCCTCGGCCAGCGTCCCGAACCCGGGGCGGCTGGAGTAGGGGCCGGTCTGGCCGAAGCCGGTGACCCGAGCCAGCACCAGCTCGGGGTTGCGGGCCGACAGCTCCTCCCAGCCCAGGCCCCAGCGCTCCAGGGTCCCGGGCCGGAAGTTCTCGATGACCACGTCGGCGTCGGCGGCCAGGTCGAGGAACAGCTCGCGGCCGCGCGGGGTGGACAGCACGAGGGTGATCGCGCGCTTGTTGCGGGCCAGCATCTTCCACCAGAGGCCGACGCCGTCCTTCTGCGAGCCGTGGGTGCGGGCCGGGTCGCCGCGCGGGTGCTCGATCTTGATGACGTCGGCTCCGTGGTCGCCGAGCAGCGTGGCGGCCAGCGGGCCCGCGAACAGGGTGGAGGCGTCGAGGACCTTCAGGCCCCCCAGCGCGGCCGGGTGGTCGTGGCTCATGTCGTCCTTCCGGTGGTGGCGACGGCGCGCGCGGGTGCGGTGCCGCCGAGTCGAGCGGTGATCCGGTCGGCGGTCTCGATCAGCTGCGGGGCGGTGGCGGCGACGAACTCCTCGGTGACCCGGAAACGCGGTCCGCACACCGACACCGCGCCGACGACCCCGACCGGGCCGAACACGGCAACGGCGACCGATCCGGCGTCGCCCTGGCGCTCACCGGCCGAGGCGGCGTAGCCGCGCTCGCGGATGCGGGCGAGCTCGGCGCGCAGGGCTTCCGGGTCGGTCGGGGTGTTGGGGGTGAGCGCGAGGAGGTCGCCGGAGAGCAGCCGGTCGACCTCGTCGGGGTCGCAGTGGGCGAGCACGCACTTGCCGGACGAGCCGGCGTGCAGCGGGAACCGCTTGCCGAGCTCGACCGACATGGTGATCTCGTGGGTGCCGACGACCTGGTCGAGGTAGACGCGGCCGCCGTGCACCTTGGCGCTGATGGTGACGGTCTCGTGCAGCTTGTCGCGCAGCTCGGCCAGGAACGGCAGGGCCGCCGCGCGCAGGTCGGAGTCGCGCAGCGCCCGGCTGCCCAGCGCCGCGGCGGCGGGCCCGAGCCGGTACTCGCGGGTCTCCGGGTCGTAGGCGATCAGGTTCCTGCTGGTCAGCGACTGCAGGATGCGGTGGACCACGGCCTTGGACAGGTCCAGCTCCCGGGCCACCTGGCTGACGCCGAGGGTGGGAGGCCCGTCGGTGAACAACAGCAGGACGTCGGCCACGCGCTCGGTGGCTCCGGTGCCGCCGCTCGACTCCGCCACGCGATTCTCCTCGTCGTCAAATACGTACCGCTAGACGGAACAAGAATGTTGGGGATCGTCGTTGGTGTCAAGGAATTTACATCGCAACTCTTGCACTTATCCAGGCTGCCTGGTGTTATCGACCTCACCGAACGGCCGGGACGCCTGTTTCTCTCAGCGGAACGGCATCCGTCGGTCGGGATGAGGAGGAACGATGACGTTCGACGTGGACCTGGTGGTCGCGGGCGCCGGTGGCGGCCTGACCGCCGCGATCCGCGCAGCCGAGCTGGGGCTCGACGTGCTCGTGGTGGACTCCGATCCGAACTTCCGGCGCGGCAACAACACCTCGATGTCGACCGCGATGATTCCGGGGCCCGGATCGCGTTTTCAGGCTCAAGCGGGGATCGAGGACTCCCCGGAGCGGTTCATCGCCGACATCGCGCGCAAGACGGCCGGATCCGCCGACGCGCGGATCGCCACGGCGCTGGCCCACGTCGGTGCTGAGCTCGTGGAATGGCTCGCCGACCAGGTCGGGATGCCGATCGAGCTGCCCACCGACTTCAGCTACCCCGGGCACTCCGCGCCCCGGGTGCACAGCGTGCCCGGCAGGCACGGCTCCTCGCTGCTGCGCCACCTGCTGGAGGCGGTGGAGCGCAGCGAGCGGATCGACCTGATGGTTCCCGCGCGGCTGACCGGCGTGGAAGCGCGCGACGGCGGCCGGATCGCCGTGGTCGAGACCCCCGACGGCGGGCGCGAGGAGATCAGCACCCGCGCGGTCCTGCTCGCCACCAACGGCTACGGCGCCGACCGCGAGCTGGTCGCGAAGCACCAGCCCGAGATCGCGGGCGCGCACTACCACGGCGGCGAGCACTCCCGAGGTGACGCGCTGCGCATCGGCGGCGAGCTCGGCGCGGCCGTCGGATTCCTCGACGCCTACCAGGGCCACGCCGCCCTGTCGGCGTCCGCGCAGACCCTGGTGACCTGGACCGCGGTGATGCACGGCGGCGCCGTCGTCGACTCCGGCGGTGAGCGCTTCGGCGACGAGACCACCGGCTACTCCGAGTACGCCGCCACCCTCGCGGCCCGGCCGGGCGGGCGCGGCTGGCTGGTGTTCGACGAGCGCGTCGACGGCCTGTGCCGCTCCTTCGGCGACTACCAGGACGTGCTGGCCGCGGGCGCGGTCCGCAGCGCGGACTCGCTGCCCGAGCTGGCGGCGGCCATCGGCGTGCCCGCCGAGCCGCTGGAGGCCGAGATCGCCGCGTTGTCGCAGGTCGAGCCGGGCGAGACCGACCGGTTCGGCCGCTCGGCCGCGACGCCGCTGCGCGCGCCGTTCCGGGCCGTGGAGATCATCCCGGCGCTGTTCCACACCCAGGGCGGGTTGCTCGTCGACGAGCACGCCCGCGTCCTCGACACCGCCGGCGACCCGATCCCCGGCCTCTACGCCGCCGGTGGTGCCGCCGCCGGCATCTCCGGCCACGGCGCGGCCGGCTACCTGGCCGGCAACGGCCTGCTCCCCGCGCTGGGCCTCGCCTACCTCGCCGCCGGGCACCTCGCCCGGTCGCTGCCCACCACTCGAACTCCGGAAGGTGCCCGATGAGCAAGCCCGATCTGATCATCCGCGACGTCCGCGTCGTCCGTCCCGGTGGTGGGGAGCCCGTCGCCGCCGACATCGCCGTCACCGGCGGCGTCATCACCGAAGTCGGTGCGGGACTGGACGTTCCGGAGGGCGCGACCGTCCACGACGGACGCGGCAGGCTCGCGTTCCCCGGAGTCGTCGACGCCCACCAGCACTGGGGCATCTACAACCCGCTGTCGGACGACACCGAGACCGAGAGCCGGGCGTGCGCGCAGGGCGGCGTGACCACCTCGCTGACCTACATGCGCACCGGCCAGTACTACCTCAACCGCGGCGGCCCGTACTCCGAGGTGTTCCCGGAGGTGCTGAGCGCCGCCGAGGGCCGGTCCTACGTGGACTACGCGTTCCACCTCGCGCCGATGCAGTCCTCGCACATCGACGAGATCCCCGCGCTGGTGCGCGACCACGGCGTGACCTCGTTCAAGATCTTCATGTTCTACGGCAGCCACGGGTTGCACGGCCGCTCCACCGACCAGAGCGACTTCCTGATGATCCCGGAGGGCGAGCGCTACGACATCGCCCACTTCGAGTTCGTCATGCGCGGCATCCAGGCCGCCCGCGAGGCCAACCCGGACATCGCCGACCAGATCTCGCTGTCGCTGCACTGCGAGACCGCCGAGATCATGACCGCCTACACGCGGCTGGTCGAGGAGGAGGGCGAGCTGTCCGGCCTGGAGGCCTACAGCGCGTCGCGCCCGCCGCACTCCGAGGGCCTGGCGGTGACCATCGCCTCCTACCTCGCGCACGAGACGGGCCTGCCGACCATCAACCTGCTGCACCTGTCGTCGGGCAAGGCGATGGAGGCGGCGATGCTGATGGCCAAGACCTTCCCGCACGTCGACTTCCGCCGCGAGGTCACCATCGGCCACCTGCTCGCCGACGTGACCACCGCCGACGGCGTCGGCGGCAAGGTCAACCCGCCGCTGCGCCCGAGGGCCGACGTCGAGAAGCTCTGGGAGCACCTGCTCGCCGGTGACGTCAGCTGGGTCGTCTCCGACCACGCCTGCTGCCGCGAGGAGCGCAAGTTCGGCGAGGACCACGACGACGTCTTCGCCGCCAAGTCCGGCTTCGGCGGGACCGAGTACCTGCTGCCGGGCCTGGTCGGCGAGGGCCGCAAGCGCGGGCTGTCGATGTCGGCCGTCGCCGAGCTCACCTCCACCAACCCCGCCCGGCGCCTCGGCCTGCCCACCAAGGGCGACATCGCGCCCGGATTCGACGCGGACATCGCGCTGGTCGACCCGGACCGCTCGTTCGTGGTGGACCCGGCGGACTCCGAATCCACCCAGGAGTACACGCCGTTCCGCGGCATGGAGATCGGCGCGACGGTGGAGACCACCTTCCTGCGCGGGCAGCGGATCTTCGACCAGGGCGAGGTCGTGGGCGAGCCGCGCGGCAGCTACCTGCACCGGCCGACGGGCCGCTGATGACCGGCAAGCGTGAAACCAGTTCGGACGCGAGGGAATCCACCATGAGAACACGGTTCCGCTTCGTGACCTTGGGGCTGATCGTCAGCCTCATCGTCATCAACTACATCGACCGCAGCGCGGTGTCCTACGCGGTCGAACCGCTGGAGCAGGCCTTCGGCATCACCACCGCGCAGTACGGGATCATCAGCTCGGTCTTCTCCGTCGGCTACATGGTCGCGGCGTTTCTGTCCGGGCCGCTGGTGGACCGCTTCGGCTGCCAGCGGGTGCTGCTCGCCGCCGTCGCGCTGTTCTCGATCACCACGGCGCTGATCCCGGTCGCGGGCTCGTTCGCGGGACTGCTGGTGATCCGGCTGCTGCTCGGTGTCGGCGAGTCGCCGGCGTTCCCGGCGGCGACCCGGACGGTGAGCCGCTGGCTGCCGATCCGGGAGCGCGGTGTGGCGCTGGCGCTGTGCGGCGGCGTCGCGGTCTCGGGCAGCCTGCTGATCTCCGGTCCGCTGCTGACGCGGCTGATGGACCTGGTCGGCTGGCAGGGCATGTTCTGGACGCTCGCGGGCCTCGGCGTGGTGTGGGCGGTCCTGGCGATGTGGCTGCTGCGCGACCTGCCCGACGAGTCGCCGCGGCTCGACGACGCCGAGCGCGCGCTGATCGCCGCCGATCAGGAGGTCGAGGCCACCGGTGGCCGGGCGAAGGTGCGGTGGCGCCCGCTGCTGACCAACCGGAACCTGTGGGTCGTCGCGGGCGGCTACTTCGCGTGGGGCTTCATGTTCTGGGGCTTCATGTACTGGCTGCCGTCGTTCCTGTCCGGTGCCTACGGGCTCAGCGTGAAGCAGGCGGGCGCGTTCTCGATCGCCCCGTGGGCGTGCGGCATCGTCGGTGCGCTGGTCGGCGGCGTGGTCGTGGACCGCGTCTACCGGCGCAGCCCGAAGATCCGCAGCCGGTTCGCGGTGATGGGCGTGGCGCTGCTGCTGGCCGGGTGCTCGCTGGTGCCGCTGGCGATCGCCCCGACCCTGACGGTCGCGCTGATCTCGATCTCGGCGGGCGTGGGCTTCGGCTTCATCACCGGCGGGATCTGGTGGGTGGCCTCGATCGACGCGGCCCCCGACCAGCCGGGCAGCGCGGCCGGGTTCGCCGACGCCGCGTTCGCCTCGGCCGGGATCGTGGCGCCGTCGCTGATGGGCTTCATCGTGTCCAGCACCGGCAGCTTCACCAGCGGTTTCGTGGTCATGGCGGGTCTGGCGGTGGCCGGTGCGCTGCTGATGCTGCTGGTGCCGCGCGAGCGCACCACGACCTCCAGCGCCGCGCCCGCCGCGGTGGAGGCATGACGGTGGAGCAGCAGGAGGCGGTCCGGGGCGCGGTCGGCGGGCTGGGCGAGTGGGTGGCCCGGCTGCGCTGGTCCGACGCCCCGGCCGAGGTCCGGGAGCGCCTGCTGACGGTGCTGGTCGACGCCGTGGCGGTGACGGCCCTCGGTTCGCGCGAACCCGCGCAGCGCGCGTTCGTCGAGGCGTGGGACGCACCGGACGGCCCGGCACCGGTGTTCGGCACCGGCCGCACCGCGGCGGTGGACGCCGCCGCGTGGCTCAACGCCACGGCGGCGGTCCGGCTCGAACTCGACGACGGGCACCGGCTGGCCGGGGGACACCCGGCGGCGCACGGGTTCCCCGCCGTCCTGGCCCTGGCCTCCCGCGGGACGACGACGGGCGCGGAGCTGTGCGCGGCGCTGCTCGCCGCCTACGAGGTCGCCGCCCGCTTCGGCCGCGCGACCAGCCTCCGGCCGGGCACCCACCCCCACGGCAACTGGGGCGTGGCGGGCGCGGGCGCCGGTTGCGCCCGGGTCCTGGGGCTCGACGGGCAGGGCGCGACGGCCGCGATCGACGCGGCGAGCGGGATGCCGATCGCAGGGCCGTTCTCGGCCGCCCTGGACGGAAACCCGGTGCGCGACAACTGGATCGGTGCCGCCAACCAGTCCGGCCTGGTCGCGGCCCGGCTCGCCGCGACCGGCACCGGGCACCCGACGGGCATCGCCGCGCACGCCCTCGGCGACCTGCTCGGCACCCTCGACCCGGCCGTCCTCGACGACGGTGTGGGGGAGCGCTGGGAAGTCCTCGGCGGCTACTTCAAGCAGCACTCGTCGTGCTCGTTCACCCACGCCGCCATCGACGCGGCCCTGTCCCTGCGCGACCAGGTCGACGAGGGAACGGCGCAGGTCCTGGTGGAGATCCACTCGCTGGGCGCGCAGCTCGACCGCGCGAGCTGGCCGACACCGCTGGCCGCGATGTTCTCGCTGCCGTTCGTGGTGGCCACCGCCCTGCGCCGGGGCCGCGTCGTCCCGGCCGACCTCTCCGCGGACTCCCTCGCCGACCCGGCGACGGCGGACCTCGCCCACCGCGTCGTGGTGCGCCCGGCGGCCGACCTCGACGCCCGGTTGCCGGACGAGCGCCCGGTCCGGGTCACGGTCACCTCGGACCGGGGCCGCCACGTCGCCGAGCGCCCGAACCCGGTGGGGGACGCCGCGTTCCAGCCGTTCACCGCCGACGACCGGATCCGCGTTCTGAGCGACCTGCTGGGCGACCCGGCGGCGGTCGCGGCGATCCGCGACCACGTCGCGGACCTGCCGGACGCCCCGGACGCGGGAAAGACCTTGCGCGCACTCGGTTCCGCGCTGGGCACTCGATGAGGAGGAACATGCTCGTCCACGCCGTCACCCCGATCACCGTCGGCCCGGCCGAGGTGGCTCGCCGCCAGGCCCGCTACGACGCGCTGTCCCCGGCGGGCGTCGAGATCGTCCTGAGCGATCTGCCGGACGGACCCCGCGCGCTCAACACCGCCGACGACGTCCGACGTTCCGAGAAGCTGGTCGCCGCAGCCCTGTCCGCAGCACCGGAGTGCGACGCGGTGCTGCCGGACTGCGTGCTGGACCCGGCGGTCCCCGCCGACGGCGGCGCGCTCGGCGGTACACCTGCTCTCGGCCTGCTGCGCCTGACCGTGGGCGCCGCCGTCGCCGCCGGGCACCGGGTCGGCGCGATCACCCGCAACGAGGCGATCGCGGCCGAGCTCCGCGACCGCATCACCGCCTACGGCTGGGACTCGGCGTTCCACGAGGTCAGCGTCCTGGACCTGGAGGTCGAGGACATCACCGACCCGGACCGCTGGGCCGCCGCGATGCGCCCGGCCCTGATCGCGGCCCGCGACGCAGGAGTCACGGCAGTGGTCAACGGCTGCTCCGCGGTAGACACGACCGCCCAGGACCCGGACCTCCCGCTGGTCCTCGACCCGATCCGCACCGGCCTCGCCGTCCTCGCCGCACTGCAGCCACGCTGACCTGCGAAAACTCGTGTGCGGGTAGAATTGCCGAGTGATCACCGTCCGCGATCCGCACCCGTGGCCGACCACGGAGGCCGAAGCCAAGCCCTCCAGCAGCGGCTCCGGCCGCTCGTGCGCTTCGACGGTGCACCGCAGGAGGTCCGCTACGCGGCGGGCCTCGACGTCGACTACCGCGAGGACTCCGACGAGCTGGTCGCCGCGGTGACGGTCCCTCAGTGGGCGATGTTCCTGGACGCGGTGAAGTCCGACCGTTTCAACAGGTGACGACACCATGAGGATCCCGGACTTCTGCTCGTTCAGAGCCCTCGCGGCTTAGCTCTCGTTCGCCTCGTGCAGTTTCTCCTGGAGCCAAGGCGGGATGTTCTCCTCGTCGCGGGGGAAGCGCTCCAGGTCTTCGACGAAGCTCTTGGGGCTGATCGCGACGGGGAAGTGCGGCTCTGAGTCGTACTCGAAATCGGTCTTGTAGCGCCCTGATTGGTCGACCGTAATCGTGGCGGTGAACCAGGTTCCCTGGTGTTCGTCATGCATGGCGCGCCGCAAACGACTCATCGCGCGCACGACGGTGAGTGGCACGTCGTTCGTCTCGACGTCCGTGCCATCGCTCATGGTGACGTTGACCCGATAGCTGCTCGTGCCGGCTGCGGCCACGTACTTGAACTCGGCTGTGGACCAACCGGCAGGAACGCGCTCGGCGATACCTTGGGCGGCTTCGTTCAAATACTGTGACTGCTCGTCGAGTCCCACTTCAGGGCCTGTCATCGGGGGCCTTTCCTCGGCAGGTAGGTCTACGCCTCGCGCATTCTAACACGCTCATATTTGTTGATCTGGGATGTTCTCAAACAGTAGTGGTGGGTGAATGGTGCCGTCGATTCCGTACTTGACCGCGACGACTTCGGGAATTCTGGTGTCGTCGGAATAGAGTACTTCCACGCGCATTTCCACCTTCTTGCCCGCCTGGATTTCACTGCCCAGGTACTCTTCGAGCTTGCGGTAGTTATCCAGCCTTGATGAATCTGGCTGCGCCTGGTTCAGCTCTCGGAGCATGGGGATCATGTTGATGTACTCGCCCGCCCCGCCGAATTCGGTACCGATTAGATGTCCGCCGTCCCAGCCGACTTCCTCGTAGAGTTCGACTTCGTGCGGCTGTGGGTCCCGTCCGTGCTCTTCCTGGAACTCCTTGATCGAGGCCTCGTTCTGGGATTTGATCTCATCTCGACCGTCGTGCCCGCGAGGGCCTTGGTCGGGGCCTCGGCGGTCCTTGTCGGAGCCGGTGTGGTGAAGTTCGCCTTCCGCGCTGATAGTTCGACCGAGGCCATCGGTTTGGTACTTGTAATCAATCCGCTGACCGTCGACCGTCGAAGTCACTCGGTAAGTCGCGTCGGGATGAATGGGTCGACGGAGGTCAGGATTCCAAGCGCCCTTTCGGCCGGCCTCCGCGTTGACCTCCTTGATGTTCCCGTCCTTGTCCGTGATGAATTCACCGCGGTACCGGCCGCTCTGATCCGTGACTACGTACCGCGTGTTCTCTTCCAGTTTTGGACGTGTGGAATTGTCGTCTTCTGCGGCGAATTGCTTGGAACGCTTGGGTGAAAGTGGATCGTCTGCTGTGACGTTCCGGATGGGGCGTCCTTCGTCGTCGTGCGTGCGCGGCGAAGGAGTTCCGTCATCGCCCCGCGATTCGGCGTCAGCCGGACGCTTACCAGGGTCTTCCCCATCTCGGGTCGGGTGGAAGCCGTCGTTGCTGGAGGGGGTGGTGGTGCCGTCGGGGTGGTGGGTTTCCCAGGTGCCGTTCGGGGGCCAGCCGGGGCGGCCGTCGGGTCCCATGTCGGTGGCGAAGACCCGGCCGTTGCCGTCGGTCCAGGCGAGGCCGTTGGGGGCGGTGACGGGGACTCCGAGCTCGTTCGACAGGTCGCGGGCCAGGCCGCTGGTGCCTGCGTCGCAGGAGAGGAGGCGGACCGGTTTGGTGCCGTCGAAGTTCGGGTCCCGGCGGAGCATGTCGGCGAATTCCTTCGCCGAGAACGTGTGGTCGCCGATGCGGACCCGGCCGTCGGGTAAGGCGTGTGCGTCGACCGTGTGGTGGACGCCGTCGTCCGGGACCCGGTCCGCCAGGTCGCGCATCCTCGGGTCGTCGTGGAACGACGAGCCCGCCGGGGTCTCCTGGCGGGTGGACTCGGCCTGGTCGAGCTGCTCCTGGCGCTCCGGGGTGCCGGGTTCGGCGTCGCGGGGCCGGTCGGAGTCGTGGTCCGGGCCGTCGTGGCGCTGGTCGGGGGAATCGGAGCTCTCCGGGCGAGCGCCGTCCGGGCCGTCCTGACCCTGGCCGGGACCATCCGGTGTCTGATCGGATCCGTTCGGCCTGGACCCGTCCGGACGGCTGCCATCAGGGTGCTGACCAGGGGTTTCCGTCCTGGGGGCGCCGGGGCGCTGGCCCGGGCCGTCCGGGCGGGGTGTCGTGGCGTCGGGCCGGGTGGACGTGGGGGAGTCCGGGCGCGAGGTGCGCTGCTGGGGGACGCCGGTGTCGGGACGCGACGGGGAGTCCGCACCACGGGGCGTGGTGCGGGGCGCGTCCGGGCGCGTGCCCAGGTCACCGCCCATCGGGCGGGCCGCCGCGCCGGGGGAACCCGCGGTTCCCGTCCAGCCGCCGCTGCCGCCGGGGCGGCCGCCTCCTGCGGACGGCGTCGCACCCGCTCCACCGGTCGTGCCCGGGGCGCCACCGGCCATGCCGCCACCCACCGGGCCACCCGCTGCGGGCTGGTCCGCGCGCGGAGCGGCCGGAGCGGGACCGGCTGCGCTGGGGGCGGGGGCTGCGGGGGCGTCCACGTTCGCCGCCGCCGTGCTCGCCGGGGAGCTCGGTGCGCGGTCGCCGTCGACGGGCAGCGTGCCGCTGAACGATCCGCCGCCGGAACCACCCGAGTGCGAGCTCGACGATCCGCCTCCGCCGGCCTGGGACATTCCACCTCCGCCGGAAGCCCCGCCGCTGCCGGAGGAACCGTTCGACGACGAGCTGGAGGAGTCCGAAGAGGACGGTGCGTCGGAGCGGCCCGGATCGGTCGTGCCGCCTCCGGACGAGCCGGTGTCGGCGGAGGAGCGCGCGTCAGCGGCGGAGGAACCGCCGTCGGAGCTCGACCTCGCGTCGGAGCCCGACGAGGAATCCGCGCTGGACGGGCCGTCCGAGGTCTGCGAGCCCGACGAGCTGCTGGGGGAATCCGAGGTGTTGGGGGAATCCGAGGTGCTGGCGGTCGAGACACCGGAATCCGACGACGAACCGCCGGAATCCGCGGCGCGGCTCGAACCCGAGTCCGAGGACGACCCGGAATCCGACGAGGAACGGCTGTCTGGCGAGGAGTCCGACGTCGAGCCGGAACCGGAATCGGAGGACGACGAGCCCGGTGAGTCCGAAGTGGACGAGCCGGGATCGGTCGACGAAGACCCGCTGTCGGAGGACGAGGAACGGCTTTCGGACGACCCCGAGTCGGACGACGAGCTGTCTGACGACGCTCCACCCGAGTCGGAGCCGCTGTCGGAGGAGGACGCGCTCGAATCGGAGGGCCCGCCGTCGGACGAGCCGGAATCGGAGGACCCGCTGTCGGACGACGATCCCGAGTCGGTCGACGAAGAGCTGTCCGAAGACGACCCGGAGCTGGACGACGAGCTGTCCGACGAAGACCCACCCGAGTCCGACGACCCCGACGAGCCGCCGTCGGTGTCGGGCACGTCGACGCCGCCGAACTCGTTCTTCGCGCCGCCGATGCCGCCCATGAGCGATCCGGTCGCGCCGCCGGACATCGCGCCGGTGCCGACGTCGCTCCAGTCGAGCTTGCCCTCGGTGATGAGCTGTTCGGCCGCGCTGCCCACCGCGCCTTGGGCGGCACCGAGCGCGCCTTCCTTCAGGGCCTCCTTGCCGATGGACTTCGCCGCGCTCTCGGCGGCCTCACCGGCCGCCTCACCTGCGGCGTCGCCCGCCGCGCGCCCGGCGGCGGTACCCGCGTTGCCCGCCGCGTCACCGGCCGCGTCGCCGAGGGCGTCGCCGGCGCCCTTGCCGAACGCCTTGCCCGCGCCTTCGAAGACGCCGCCCACGGCGCCGCCGATGGCACCGCTGATCGCGGCGTCCTTGAACTTGCCGCCGTCGAGGCCGTCGCGGGTGCCCATCGCGACCTGGGTGCCCTGCACCGCGAACTCGATCGCCACCGACGTCGCGACCTCGATGGCGACGTTCTTGAGGATGCTGAACACGAGCTGCTTGAAGATCTGCAGCACCACGGCTCGGGTGATGCCCTGAGCTGCGGCGATACCGGCGGTGGAGGCTCCGAAGGTGGCCGGTGCGGCGGCGATCATCGCGGCGATCTGGATGGCCAGCGCGATCAGCGACGCGATGATGGTGAGCTTGGTGTGCTCGACGTCGAGGGCCGCGTCGTCGCAGGACTTCGCGAGCTTCTCGCACGCTTCCTTGAGCTTCGGCAGGGCCGCGTCGCCGCCGTCGCCGATGTCCTTCCACAGCTTGGTGAACGCGTCCGCGGTCTGGCCCTCCATCGCGGACTTGGCCTGCTGCGCACCGCCGTTGGCGGAGTTCCGGACGCCGTCGATGCCTTCGGCGGCCGTGCGCCACGCGTCGGCCATCCGGCGCATGGCGTCCTCGTCACCCTCCGGCCAGGACTGCCCGACGACGATCGGCAGCAGCCACTTGACCTCGTCGGGCATCTCGATGCTCACGTGTGGTCAACTCCCTACCGAGGCATGTTCGAGCCGGACTTGCCGATGCCGCTCGCGCTCTGCTCGTCGCCGGATTCGGTGTCGTCGGCGGTGGCTTTGAGGTTGTCGTCGATGTCGCCGAGCGCCTTGACCACCTTCTTCAGGCTCTCCAGGACGCTGTCGCGGCCCTTGGTGTAGTCACCGCCGAACTTCTGGCCGGCCTCGTCGTCGCCCCAGCACTCGCCTTCGCCGTCCAAAGAGGACTTGAGGGTGTTCAGGACCTGGTCGAGGTCGTCCCCCGCGTTGCCGATCTTCTTGCCGCCCGAGCGGATCTCCTCGGGCTGCATCCGCATCTTGCCGCTCATCGGCGGCCACCTCGGCGGTTGCTCTCCCAGTCGTCGTCCCAGTCGTCCGGTCCGGCCTGCACCTGCGGTGCGGACGCGGCACGGCCGGAGTGGGACTCCTCGCTGCGGCGCTGGGCGCGCTCGGCTTCGGGATCGGGCGGTGCGACCAGCGGACCGCTGTTGAGCAGGCCCTGCAACGACGGCATCCCGGGCACCTCGGGAACGTGCGAGGTGTCGGCCAGCGGCGCGAACTCGGACTGCAGCTGCCGCTGCGCGGTCCCGGAGGCCTCCCGGATCACGCTGGTGATCGACCGCGCCAGCTTCTCCGGGTTGGTGCGCTCGAACGCCTTGTCCGACAGGCGGACTTCCTGCACGGTCCCGGTCGCGTCCACCCGGGCGCTGACCAGGCCGTCGTCGGAGGTGGCCTCGAACGTCTGCCGCGCGGCGCTTTCCCGCTTCTCCTGGATGTCGGCGGTGCGCTTGCGCAGGTCGTCGAGCATGTCGTCGATCTGGTTCCGCAGCGCGGCGTTCCGCGCGACCTTCTCCTCGCTCGACGCGTCGAAGTCCCGTCCAGACATGATCAGCCTTCCCCCGGCTCAAACGGCACGTGCAGTGCGGCTTCGTGGCTCCGGTCAGTGTGACGTGTGCTCGGTCCGGTCGGTGCCATCGACTAGCACAATGCGGCCGAACGATGCCATTCACTGGGCTGAACGGTCTAGCGCTGACCGGGTGGTTTCCGGCGGGAAGGGTGATTCGTCCGGTGATGTCCGGCCGCGGCAGACGTCGGCGAGGCGGGCCAGGTCCGCCGATTGGTCCCGTGCGAACTCCGCCGTGACGGGGAGTCCGTGGCCGGGGACCACGGTGGTGGGGTTCAGGTCGAGGAGTGCGTCCACTGTGGAGGGCCAGTGCAGGGGGTGGGCGTCCTCGAAGTCCGGGGGAGCGCCCTGCTCGACCAGGTCTCCGGCGAAGACCACCGCGGCGTCGGGGACGTGCGCGACGAGGTCGTGATCGGTGTGGCCGGGGCCGAAGTGGTGCAGGTGCACCTCCCGGCCGCCGAGGTCGAGCACGGCGGTGTCGGTGACGAGGTGGTCGGGGAGGGCCGGTGCGGAGGCGGCGAGCGCGTCGGCGGTGTCGGCGTCGCCCTGCTCGCGGTAGTGGGCGACCCAGTGTTCGCGCTGGTCGACGGCGGTGCGGTCGAGGAAGTGCGGGCACCGGGCCTGCGCCCACACCGGGGCCGGGAGGAACGCGGAGGTGCCGAAGCAGTGGTCGAAGTGGCCGTGCGTGAGGGCGATCCGCAGCGGCAGCGCGGTGATCTCGCGGACCGCCTCGGCGAGCTCGGCGCCCTGGCGGTGATCGCCCCGGGTGTCGATCACCAGCGCCGCCTCGTCGCCGACTACGAGGCCGGTAGTCAGGTCCAGCTCGGCGTGGCGCCGGGCGAACACGCCCGCCGCGAGTTCGATCCAGGTGTCGTCCACGCGGGAAGCCTAGTGCGACCCCCAGCTGATCTCTGCCAGACTCGGCAGATGCGTCTCTACGCCGCTCTCACCGCGCTGATCGCGACCGCCATCGGCGTCGGCGTGCTGTTCTTCGCCAACAGCGCACTCTCCCCGCTGCTCCTCGGCGGGCCCGGTTCGACCTGCCCAGAGCCCGACTGCGCGCTGGGCGCCGGGTTGTGGCTGATCGCCGGGGCGGTGGCGGTGGTGCTGGTCGCGTTCCTCGCCGGGCTCCTGCGGCCCGCCGAGCAGCCGGTGCGTCGAGGGCTGTGGATCGCGCTCTGGTGCACGGCGGTCTACCTGGTCGAATCGGTTGTGGTCTGGGTCCTCATCTGAGCATCCCCGGGCGGGTGGTGCGACGCCCGTGTGCTTGACTTTTCTCCCGCGCGCACAACGACTTCGGGAGGACGGTTTTGCCGGAGGGCCACACGCTGCACCGGCTCGCCGGGGTGCACCAGGAGCTGTTCGCGGGCACCCGGGTCCGGGTCAGCAGCCCGCAGGGGCGCTTCGCCTCCAGCGCATCGGAGCTGGACGGAGCCGTGTTCGAGCGCGCTGAGGCGCACGGCAAGCACCTGTTCCACTGCTACGGCGCGGACCGCGTGGTGCACGTCCACCTCGGGCTCTACGGCACGTTCACCGAGACCGAGCTGCCGGTCACCGAGCCGCGCGGGCAGGTGCGGATGCGCCTCGTCGGCCGAACGCACTTCACCGACCTGCGCGGTCCCACCCGCTGCGAGCTGATCACCCCGGACGAGGTCGCGACCGTCCGCGACCGGCTCGGCCCGGACCCGCTGCGCGTGGACGCCGATCCCGAGCGCGCGTGGACGCGGATCTCGAAGTCGCGCACCAGCATCGCCGCGCTGCTGATGGATCAGAAGGTGCTCGCCGGCGTCGGCAACGTCTACCGCGCCGAAGTGCTGTTCCGGCACGGCATCCCGCCCATGACGCCCGGACGCGACCTGGGTCGCGAGCGCTGGGAGCTCATCTGGGCCGACCTGGTCGAGCTCATGGCCGACGGCGTCAAGGTCGGCCGCATCGACACCGTCCGCCCCGAACACCTCCCCGAGGCCACCGGCAGAGCCCCGCGCCAGGACCGCCACGGCGGCGAGGTCTACACCTACCGCCGCGCCGGAATGCCCTGCCTCATCTGCGGTGACGAGATCGCCAGAGCCGACCTCGTCGCCCGCAACCTCTACTGGTGCCCCACCTGCCAACCCGAATGACCGGCACTGGACAGTTCTAGCCACAATTGTCCGGGCAAAACGGACATCGATCATGGGTGATTATGGCTAAAACTGTCCCCTGGTGAGCCGCGAACCCCCGCCCAGCCCCCGCTAGCCTGGGATCATTCGCCCGCTGCGGGCTCCGGCAGGAGGTGGCTCACCCGTGACAGACGAGTCGTTCGGTCGCGTCCGGCGACGGCACCGCGCGGCGTCGGGGCTCACCCAACCGCAGCTCGCCGAGCGCGTTCACGTGGACCAATCGGCGGTGTCCCGCTGGGAGAACGACCGCGCGGTTCCGGCCCGGGCTCTCGTCGAGCGCCTGGACGAGGTGCTGGGCGTGGGCGGGGACCTCGTGCGCAGCGCCTTCCCGGCCGAGCCAGCGCTGCTCCCGCGCAGTGGCGAGCCCGTGACCAGCGACCACGTCGACGAACTGCGTCGGAGCATTGCGAACCTGGTGCAGCTCGACGGTCGGTACGGGGGCGCGGAACTCGTCTCGATGGCCGTCCGCATGTTCACGACCGCGACCGCGCGGCTGGCCTCCGGGATGGTCCCGGCCTCGCTCGAAACCGATTTCACCGCCACCGTGGCGGAACTCGGCGAAGTCGCCGGATGGCTCGCGTTCGACGCCCAGCAGCACGACAAGGCCCGCGCGCTCAACCTGGAGGCGCTCCACCTGGCCAGGCTCGCCGGAGACACCGGCATGGAGCTGTTCCTGCTGGGCAACATGGCCTTGCTGGCTCAGGAGGCAGGGCAGGATCGGGAAGCCCTGCGAACGGTCGAACTCATGGAACGCTTCCGGCTCAGCCCGCGCGTGCGAGTCATGGCGGCTCTCCGACGGGCGCGGGCTGCCGCCGCCCTGGGCGACGAGCGCTCGTTCACGCTCATCCGCCGTGCGCAGGCCGAGGTCGATTCCAGCGTCCAGAGCACCGACCCGGAGTGGGCCTGGTGGGTGGACCGGCGAGAGCTCACCGCTCACGAAGGCGGCATGTGGCGCGCGATCGGACGTCCGGACCGAGCAGTGGATTGCTACGCCGCTGCGCTCGAAGGGGTTCCGGACCGCTACCGGTGGGCGGCCTACTTGGGTGGCGCGAACCTGGTCGCCGCCCTGGTGGAGGTCCGCTCGTGGTCGGAAGCGGAACGCGCAGCGACCCAGGTCGCGAACCTGGCGGCGGAAGTGACCTCGGCCCGAGCGGCCTCGCGACTGGCCGACGCCGCCGCTGCAGCACGACGTCGCCGAGCCCCGCACAGCCTCGAAGGCCTCCTCTCCGCGCTCGCCGGCCGATAGCGCTCATGCGAATCATGCCCGGAGCATTCGCACGAGGAACATCATCTCCACCCGCGACGTGATGACGCCGAAGTCGTGACCATGAACAGCGACAACGCTTCTCAGCGGGCAGCACAGGTCGGCTCCCGGTCGGAACGTCACTTCCGGGTCCCGGTGCCGCACCACGATCAAACCGGCGGAACGCGCCACGCCTTCCGAGGCACCCGGTGGGACGGCGAGCGCGCCGCCATGTCGGTGTGCGGTGAACACCTCGCCCTCGCTCGCCCCAGCGAGCTCGACTGGATCTGCTTCCCCACTTGCCGCTTCTGCAGCGACGCGCTCAAGTCCGAGAGTTGAGGTGCGGGCGCCGTCGGGCTCGGCACTGGACAGTTTTAGCCATGATTGTCCGGGCAAAACGGACATTGATCATGGGTGATGATGGCTAAAACTGTCCGTTGACGAGCGGTCAGAAGCCGAAGCCGCCGAGGTCGAAGCCGTCGAGGCCGCCGTCGTTGAAGGTGTCCGGGTTCATGCCGTCCGCTCCCGGGTCCATCCCGTCGGGGCCTGCGCCGTCGGCGTTCACGCCGTCCGCGTAGCCGTCTGCGTAGGCGGCCTCCGCGGGGACCGTGGCCATGCCGACGAACATGGCCGACATCAACGCGTACGAACCCGCGGTCCACACGCCTGCGGCCAGGGCGGGCTTCCACCACGGGTCGCTGTACCAGCCCTGGGGCACCGGCTTCCCGGCGACCGTGCCGCCGGGGTAGTAGTGCGGCGTGCGCTCGCTCGGGTGCGGCGAGGCGACCTGCGTCCTGCCGTCGACCTCGACCTCGCGGTCCTCGTCGACGTGACCCGCGTAGCGCTGACCCGTCAGGACCGGCAGCTCCGGACCGGGGTCCATGTCCATCGCCAGGCGTGCGGCGCGCACGTAGTACAGGCCCTCCATCGCCGTCTCCGAGGTCAGCCGGGCCTGCTTGGCCGTGGTGGCCGCCTCCAGCTGGGTGAGCGCGGCGGCGTGCCGCTCGGAGGCGTCGGCCAGGGCCTGCTTGGCGGCCTCATCGGTGCCGACGAGGTTGAGGACCTGACCGCCCAGCCGCTCCACCCAGCGGCGGGCCTCGGCCTTGTCGTCCTCCAACTGCTTGCGCTGGTGCGCCAGCACCTTCCGCCGGGACCACCACACGGCGGTGCCCAGCACGAGTAGCACGATCAGCAGAACCACGAGTGCGCTGGTCATCCCTGCCTCCCCCGGGGGACGCCGTTGCCCTCGACGGTACGCGCGTCAGAAGGCGTCGGGACAGCTCGGAGCGCGATCGCCCGCCAGCGCCCGCGAGGCGGCGGTCAGCGCACCCGGCTCCAGCTCGCGCACCCGCCCGGCCGCTGCGAGCTGGTGCAGCGTGCTCCCGCCCAGGTAGGCCGCGGCCAGATCCGCCACGTCCAGCGCCAGCTGCGCCGGCTCGGAGGTGCGCTCGACCGCGCTCGCGCGGGTGCGCAGCCGCCAGCGGCCCTCGTTCCACGGGCAGAACGCGTCGCGCACCTCCAGCACCACGTCCACGTCCGCGAGGTAGTCGCGGGAGGTCAGCGCGGCCTCGACGTCGACCAACCGCAGCCACACGCCGTCGACGACGCGCTGCGCGGCCGCGCGCGGATCGACCAGCATCCGCACCACCGGCTCGTCGATCGCTGCCTTGCGCCAGGTGACCTCGCTGACCAGGTCGAAGTCCAGCAGGTGACGGCACAGCGCGGCGTAGGAGGCGGGGTCGTCGGCGACCAGCGAGACGACCTCCATCCGGTAGTCCGGCCCGCGCTCCGTCCAGTCCGGGGACACCCGGTAGATCGCGTGACCGCCGTCGTGCAGGGCGCAGCGGTAGGGCGCGCGACCCGCGCGGGCCTGCCGCATCCGCTCCCGGGCCCGCCACGCGCTGTCGCGGCCGATCCAGCCCGGCCGGTTCGCCGCCGCCCGCGCGTGCTGCGCGTAGATCGCCGGCAGCGCCTCGTCCAGGTCGATCTCGCGCACCGGCCGCTCGTCGACCTCCACGTCACCGCGGAACGCGACGCGGCCGGGCAGCGAGAGGTGGTTCTCGAAGCTCGCCATGCCGTAGCCGAACCGGCCGTAGATGGCGCCTTCGGAGGCGTACAGCGCGGCCAGCGGGACGTCGGCGTCGCGCAGGCCGTCGAGCTGCGCGCGCATCAGGGCCGTCAGCACGCCGCGACGGCGGTGACCTGGCTTGACACCGACGAGCGTCACGCCCGCGACGGGGCAGCTCCGCGCACCGGGCAGGCTCATGTACGTCGAGTAGTGCCCGCCGCAGCCCACCATCTCGGCGTCGTCGAACACCCCGAGCGGCGTGACGTGCGGGACGATCGGCCTCAGCCGCGCCAGGTCCGCCTCGGAGTCCTCCAAGAACGCGGCCCCGAACACGGACGTGAACTCGTCGTGCTCGGAGTCGTCGAGCCGCCTCGCCTCAAGATTGCCCATGCAGCATTGGTACCGCTCCGGGGAGATCGAGGCGACCCGTTTTTCAGCCGCCCAGCGGCACCTCGGCGATCGTCTCCCACTCGGTGCTGGAGTGGTCGCGGCTCATCTTGACCAGCGACAACGCCGAGACCTTCGCGGTCGCCGACTCGACGATGGTGGCCTGCAGAGTCGCGATGGCGAAGATCGCCGGACCGTCGGTCGTGGAGTGGGCGAGGCTGACGTGCTTGTCGATGTCCTCGGGCTCCGACGGGACCGAGTCGAGCACCTCGGAGGTGGCCTCGCGCACGGCCGCGCGCAGGTCGAGCACGCTCGACTGCGGCTCGGCGGGCAGCGCCAGCGACTCGGGCAGCACGACCGCGTGGTGGAACGCCAGCGTCAGCGGCATGACCTCGGCCAGCTTCGGCCGCGCGGCCTCCAGCAGCGGCTCGATGCGGGACGGATCCACCTCGTCGGTGAACCCGATCTCCTGCACCAGGATGTGCATCCATTCCAGCGGGACCAGGTCGAAACCGGGCAGATCGCGCAGCGCGTACTGGTAGTCGTTGACCAGTTTGCGCAGCCCGGGCTGGTCGGCCAGCGGCAGCACCCAGGCGTAGCCGGTGCGGCCGCGGTGCCAGTCGGTGCGCCAGCGGGTGTGATTGCGAACCTGATCGGCATGTGGCATGTCGGTCACCCCTCACATAGTGCCCGGACGTGTCCGGAAGTGGGGCGCGCTTGACCTATCTCACGGCTTCGACGGCTCGGGTTCACCCTGCCGTGCGGCGGCTTTCGGGCGGTCGAGAGTGGCCGCGGCATCGGCGTCGCGCACCCGCAATGCGAGCACAATACCCAGCACCGCGAACGCCACCGAGACCAGGAACGCGCCGTGGAACGCGCCCAGCTGCGCTTCGGCCGCAGCCGCAGGCACGGACGGGTCCACAGTGGATTGGTTGTGCTGCGAGAGGACCGTGAGCACCGTCGCCACCACCGCCGTGCCCAGCGCGGTGGCGACCTGGCGGGTGACGTTGAACATCGAGCTCGCCATGCCCATCGCCGGACCGGAGATCTGAGCGAACGTCGCGGTCTGCACCGGCGTCATCAGCAGGCCCATCGCCAGGCCCTGGGTGGCCAGCATCAGGCCCAGCGCCCACAGCGGCGTCGACAGGTTCTGCAGCTGCAGCATCCCGCCGATGATCAGCTGGACGACGAACCCGGCGATCACCAGGCGCTTCGGGCCGATGCGTCCGTAGACGCGGCTGACGACCTGCGTGGTGGCCAGCATCGCCAGCGCCTGCGGCATCAGCACCAGGCCCGCGAACATCGGCGACACCCCGCGCAGCGTCTGCAGGTAGAGCGGGATGAGGAACAGCACGCCGAACATCGCCCCGGTCATGCACAGCAGCAGCAGGTTGCCGGTGCCGAACAGCCGGTCGCCCAGCAGCCGCAGGTCCAGCATCGGCGAGCGCACGGCGAGCTCCCGCCACACCAGACCACCGATGAGCAGCGCGGCCGCGATCAGGCTCAGCCACACCGCGGGCCGCGTCCAGCCGATCTGCGCTCCCTGGTCCAGCCCGACCAGCAGCGTGGCCAGGCCCGCGCCGGCGAGCACGAAGCCCGGCACGTCGAAGCGGCCCGGATCGCGGGTGCTCTCCTCCTTGAGGAACAGGATCGTGAACAGCAGCGCCAGCGCCCCCACCGGCAGGTTGATGAAGAAGATCCACCGCCAGCTCGCGAACTCGACCAGGACGCCGCCGAGCAGCGGTCCCAGCATCGGCGCGACGGTGATCGGGATCGACAGCACCGCCCCGGCCTTGGCGCGCTCGTGGGCCGGGAAGGCGCGGAACATCATGGCCTGGCCGACGGGCACGAGCATGCCGCCGCCGACTCCCTGCAGGATGCGCGAGCCGACGAGCATCTCCATCGACACCGCCAACCCGCACAGCATCGAGGCCAGCGTGAAGATGACGACCGCGGCCTGGAAGGTCTTCTTGCTGCCGAAGCGGTCGGCGATCCAGCCGGACGAGGGGATGAACACCGCCAGGCTGATCATGTAGCCGGTCAGCACCCACTGCAGCTGCGCGGGCTCGGCGTGGAACTCACGACCCAGCGTGGCCAGGGCCACGTTGAGGATCGTGACGTCCAGGATCTGCATGATCAGCGCCAGCACGAACGTGATGCCGACCAGCCACTTGTACTCGAGCCGCCGCACGAAATCCCCCCGCCGAAAAGACCGGAAACACCTTCAGCATCCCGCACTCGGCCGACAATCCCCAAGACGATGTTGTCGCCGGTCACAGGCGTCTCGCTGGTCGAAAACCGCCCCTCGCGAGTAGAGCGCGGGCACGAAGAAGGGCGGAGATCCCGGCTGCGTCACCGGGGTCTCCGCCCTGCTCGGAGCGGGCGACGGGAATCGAACCCGCGTAGCCAGTTTGGAAGACTGGGGCTCTACCATTGAGCTACGCCCGCGTGCCGGTTTCACCTGGTCGCCGCGGGGTTGCCGCGGTCCGTTGGTGACCTTGCGTGCCCTAGCTTAACCGGTCGCGATAAGCTCTTCGCAACGCACCCGGTGATTCCCGGGTGCGCCGCACGTCGGACGGGGTGTGGCGCAGGTTGGTAGCGCACTCGCTTTGGGTGCGAGGGGTCGTGGGTTCAAATCCCGCCACCCCGACGTGTCGGCCGGCCGCTCGCAGTGCTCGCGAGTGGCCGGTTCCGCTTCTCCCGGGTGATCCCCGCCGCACCGGCGGGTGGTCCCCGGTAACGACTCGGTGAACCGCTCCGATTTCCCCGGCGTGCGTGATGCGATTCCGGCCGGAACCGGCGTTCAGCGGTCCGCCGCCGCGGTGTGCGCGGCCCTGTGCGCCGCCGCCGTGGTGGCGCTCGTCGCCGTGTCGCTGTGGGTGCCCGGTCCGCAGGTCGTCCCCACCACGTCTCCGGCGGCGGGCATCGTGACCGCCGCGACGCCGACCGAGCTGGGGGTTCCGCCCGCTCGCTGAGCCGGTGCGAGGGCCGGTACGGGGCGCTTGTCGCAACCCCGGACCGTGTGCTCGGGTGGGAAGCAATAGACTCGGTGGTCAGCCCGGCATTGGACGTGGTGTTTGGCCGCGCCCTCAAGGCCAGCGCCGGGGAATCAAGCACGTTCGCACTAGGAGACCACGTGAAGAGCACCGTCGAGCACCTGAGCCCGACGCGCGTCCGGATCAACGTCGAGGTGCCGTTCGACGAGCTCAAGCCGAACTTCGACCGCGCGTACAAGGAACTCGCCCAGCAGGTCCGCATCCCCGGCTTCCGGCCGGGCAAGGTCCCGGCGCGGGTGCTGGAGAGCCGCATCGGTCGTGGGCCCGTGCTCGACGAGGTCGTCAACGAGGCGGTTCCGGCCAAGTACCTGGAGGCTGTCAACAGCGACGAGCTGCGCACCCTCGGTCGCCCGGACATCGAGGTGACCAAGATCGAGGACGGCGCGGAGATCGCGTTCACCGCCGAGGTCGACGTCCGCCCCGAGATCACCGTGCCCGCCTTCGGCGAGCTGTCGGTGAGCGTCGACGACGTCGAGGTCGCGGAAGAGGACGTCAACGAGCAGCTCGACTCGCTGCGCGCTCGTTTCGGCACCCTGACCGGCGTCGACCGCCCCGCGCAGGAGGGCGACTTCCTCAGCATCGACCTGTCGGCCACGGTCGACGGCGAAGAGGTCGAGGACGCCCAGACCTCGGGCCTGTCCTACGAGATCGGCTCGGGCCAGCTCGTCGAGGGCATCGACGACGCCGTGATCGGCGCGACCGAGGGCGAGACGAAGACCTTCACCACCAAGCTGGTGGCCGGTGAGTACGCCGGCAAGGACGCCGAGGTCTCGGTCAAGGTGAACTCCGTCAAGGAGCGCCAGCTGCCCGAGGCCGACGACGAGTTCGCCCAGATGGCCAGCGAGTTCGACACCGCCGAAGAGCTGATCGCGGACCTGCGCGAGCGCCTGGGCCGGGTCAAGAAGATGGAGCAGGGCATGCAGGCCCGGGACAAGGTCCTGGACGTGCTGCTCGAGACCGTCGAGGTCCCGCTCCCGGAGAAGGTCGTCGAGCAGGAGATCGAGGTGCGCCAGCACGACGCGGTGCACCCGTTCGACCACGACGAGAAGGCCTTCGAGGCGTACCTGGAGTCCCAGGACAAGACTCGCGAGCAGTTCGACGCCGAGACCCGCGAAGAGGCCGAGAAGGCCGTTCGCACCCAGCTGGTGCTGGACACCATCGCCGATGAAGAGGGCGTGTCGGTCTCGGACGAGGAGCTGACGCAGCGGATCATCTACCAGGCGCAGCGCTTCGGCATGAGCCCCGACCAGTTCGTGCAGCAGGCCCAGGAGTCGGGCCAGATCGGCGCGCTGTTCGCCGACGTCCGCCGCAGCAAGGCGCTGTTCTCGGTGGTCCGCCAGGCCACCGTGACCGACGCGTCGGGCAACGCGCTGGACATGGACGAGCTGTTCGGTCCGCAGGAGGACGAGGAGACCCCCGCGGTCGTCGAGGGCGACGCCGCCGAGGTCGAGGCCGACGACGAGAAGGCCGAGTCCGCCAAGCAGTGACCGGGCTCTCGCCGGACAACTTGATACGCAAGCTCTAAGCGAACGTGGGCGGTACTGGGAAGCTGGTGCCGTCCACGTTCGTTAGGGTCGGTTGTAGCGGATCACCCGAGTAGGGAAGCAGGACATCACCTGCGGTCGCCGAGGACTCCCGGTGGTTCGTCCGGTCCATTTTGGAAGGACCGCCGACGAGCTCCGGGACGACCCGACCGACCAGGGTGGACAAGGGCCCAATGTGGGAGAAGGCAGGGGAGACGTGACGCAGCACCTGACTGTTCCGGCGTCCGACGCGCAGGCGCCGTCCATGCGGACGGGCACGAACGGACTCTCGCTCAACGACTCGGTGTACGAGCGACTGCTGCGCGAGCGGATCATCGTCCTCGGCTCCCAGGTCGAGGAGAACATCTCGAACCAGATCTGCTCGCAGCTGCTGCTGCTGGCGGCCGAGGACCCGGACCGCGACATTTCGCTGTACATCAACTCGCCGGGCGGTTCGGTCACGGCGGGCATGGCGATCTACGACACCATGGAGCTGATCAAGCCGGACGTCGCCACGGTCGCGATGGGCATGGCGGCCTCGATGGGGCAGTTCCTGCTCTCCGCGGGTGCCAAGGGCAAGCGCTTCGCGCTGCCGCACGCGCGGATCATGATGCACCAGCCCTCGGCCGGACTGGGCGGAACCGCGGCCGACATCGCGATCCAGGCCAAGATGTTCTCCAAGCACAAGGAGGAGATGGCCTCCCTGATCGCCGGGCAGACGGGCAAGTCCGTCGAAACGATCATGACCGACTTCGACCGGGACCGGTGGTTCACCGCCGAGGAGGCCCGCGACTACGGGCTCGTGGACTACGTGGCGAGCGCGGCGAACCTGCCGACCAGCTGATCACCTCTCCCGCACCCGGACCGAATTACGAGGAGTCACCCGTCGTGAACCCTTACCAGTCGTTGCAGTCCCGGTACGTGCTGCCGTCGTTCGTCGAGCGCACCGCGTACGGGGTCAAGGAGTCCAACCCGTACAACAAGCTGTTCGAGGAGCGCATCGTGTTCCTCGGCGTCCAGGTCGACGACGCCTCGGCCAACGACGTCATGGCGCAGCTGCTGTTCCTGGAGTCCGACGACCCGGACCGCGAGATCCAGATGTACATCAACTCCCCCGGTGGCTCGTTCACCGCGATGATGGCCATCTACGACACCATCCAGTACGTGCGCCCCGACGTGCGCACCATCTGCCTGGGCCAGGCGGCCTCGGCGGCGGCGGTGCTGCTGGCCGCGGGCACCGAGGGCAAGCGCCAGGCGCTGCCCAACTCCCGCGTGCTGATCCACCAGCCGTCCGTGGAGGGCATCTACGGTCAGGTCTCCGACCTGGAGATCCAGGCCGACGAGGTCCAGCGGATGCGCGACCTCATGGAGTCCTCGCTGGCCAAGCACACCAAGCGCTCCCAGGAGCAGGTGCACGAGGACGTCGACCGCGACAAGATCCTCACGGCCGAGCAGGCCAAGGAGTACGGCATCATCGACGAGGTCGTGCCGTACCGGAAGCTCTCGTCGCAGCAGTCCTGACGTGGCGTTTCCCGGGGGCTTCCGGGTCCCCGGGAAACGTTCCGGCAGCGTGAGTTCCGGTCGCGGCACGCGGCTCGACGGGCGCCACGCCCGGCCGCACGGGTCGCGACACGCCGAGCGCGACGCTGGTCACAGCACGCACGGCGATGGCGGACACTGTGAGTCTCCCCGAACTCGGGGAACGACAGGTACCGTCGGAGGCACATACGGTCAGGCACGCCGTTCGGAGGGTGTGCCGGAGGGGACGGGGTCAGCGGTCATGGCACGTATCGGTGACGGCGGCGACCTGCTGAAGTGCTCCTTCTGCGGGAAGAGCCAGAAGCAGGTGAAGAAACTCATCGCCGGCCCCGGCGTGTACATCTGCGATGAGTGCATCGATCTCTGCAACGAGATCATCGAGGAGGAGCTGGCCGAGGCCGGCGAGGTCAAGCTCGACGAGCTGCCCAAGCCCGCGGAGATCCACGAGTTCCTCGACCAGTACGTCATCGGGCAGGACCCGGCCAAGCGCAACCTCTCGGTCGCGGTCTACAACCACTACAAGCGCATCCAGGCCGGTGAGCGGCGCGAGGCGCGGGGTGAAGAGGCCGTCGAGCTGGCCAAGTCCAACATCCTGATGCTCGGCCCGACCGGCTGCGGCAAGACCTACCTGGCGCAGACGCTCGCCAAGATGCTCAACGTGCCCTTCGCGATCGCCGACGCCACGGCGCTGACCGAGGCCGGCTACGTGGGCGAGGACGTCGAGAACATCCTGCTCAAGCTGATCCAGGCCGCCGACTACGACGTCAAGCGCGCCGAGACCGGCATCATCTACATCGACGAGGTCGACAAGATCGCCCGCAAGAGCGAGAACCCGTCGATCACCCGCGACGTCTCCGGTGAGGGCGTCCAGCAGGCGCTGCTGAAGATCCTGGAGGGCACCACCGCGAGCGTGCCGCCGCAGGGCGGACGCAAGCACCCGCACCAGGAGTTCATCCAGATCGACACCACGAACGTGCTGTTCGTCGTGGCCGGCGCGTTCGCCGGGCTGGAGAAGATCGTCGAGGAGCGGGTCGGCAAGCACAGCGTCGGCTTCGGCGCGGAGCTGCGCTCCAAGACCGAGATCGACACCGCCGACTACTTCTCCGACGTGATGCCCGAGGACCTGATCAAGTACGGCTTGATCCCGGAGTTCATCGGTCGTCTTCCCACGATGGCCAGCGTCACCAACCTCGACAAGCCGTCGCTGGTGCAGATCCTCACCGAGCCGCGCAACGCGCTGGTGAAGCAGTACAAGCGCTTGTTCGAGATGGACAACGTGGAGCTGGAGTTCACCAAGACGGCGCTGGAGGCCATCGCCGACCAGGCGATCCTGCGGGGCACCGGGGCGCGCGGTCTGCGCGCGATCCTGGAAGAGGTCCTGCTGCCGGTCATGTACGACATCCCGAGCCGCTCGGACGTGGCCAAGGTCGTGATCACCGAGCAGACCGTGCGGGAGAACGTCAACCCGACGATCGTGGCCCGTCAGGCGTCCCGCCGGGAGCGGCGCGAGAAGTCCGCCTGAGCTGTCACTTCGCGAGCGCCCCGTGCCGAACCCGGCACGGGGCGCTTCGCCGTTCGCTCCCCTGACGCGGTCATGTCGGTCACCCGGCGGACACCCGGTGCCACGTCCTGCGCGGCCGCGGGGAATAGTTGATATTGGATGGGTGGCGACGACTAGTCCGGGAGTGCCTGCCATGAGCGAGATGCGTGTTGTGCTGGTCCACGGGATGACCGGTGCGGGCCCCTGGCACTGGCAGCAGTGGTTGGCGACGCGGCTCCGGGACGAGGACGTCCACGTCGACGCCCCCGTGCTCCCCGATCCGGACCGCCCCGACCTGCGTCGTTGGCTGCCGGTGCTGCGCGAGCACCTGGCCGCCGTGCCGCCGGAAGCGGAGCTGGTGGTCGCGGCGCACTCCTGCGGCGTCGCCCTGTGGTTGCACCACGCGGCCACCATCGGACCCGACGACCGCCGCGCGGACCGGGTCCTGCTGGTCGCCCCGCCGGACACCGAGTGGGACCACCCGGACGCTCGTGACATCACCCCGTACCCGGTCGACGCCACGTCCCTGCGCCGCGCCGCGGGCGTGACCCGCCTGGTGGTCGGCACCGGGGACGCCTTGCTGCCGATGCACCGCGCCCACGCCCTCGCCGAGGACCTCCAGGTGGAGATGGACGTCATCCTCGACGGCGGCCACCTCAACACCGACGCCGGCTACGGCCCCTGGCCCTCCGCCCTGCGCTGGACCCTCTACGGCACCGCCCCGCTCCACGACCGCTTCGACACCGACGCCTACACGGCAGGCCGCTCCCAGGAACAACTCCGCCTCGTCTAGGCCCCCACCAGCCCAAACACACCCCCACGTCGAAAACCGCAAAATTCATCGCGTCGAAAACCCCGGTTTTCGCGCGATGAATGCTGCGGTTTTCGATCGGGGGGACCGCTGGTCAGGGGTGGATGTGGCCGCCGATGAAGTCGACGAGTTCGGGGAGGGCCTTGCGGAAGTAGGTCTTGTTGTGGCGGCCCGGACTCGTCGAGGCGTAGGTGGGGTGGGTGAGGCGGATGAAGCGGCGGGTGCCTTCGATGAAGCGGTCGGCGTTGCCGCACCAGACACCGATCGGCAGGTCACCGAGGGCGTTGAGGTGGTGCAGCGGGTCGATGGCGCGCCACTCCGCCTCGTTGGTGAACGCGCGTCGCTTGCGCATCTCCCGCCAGCTGGTGTGCAGGGCGGGCGCGATGACGCCCGCGGTCTGCAGCGGGTCGCCGAGCTCGCGTCGCCGCCGGGCGTAGACCAGGGCGCCGAAGCCGCCCATCGAGATGCCCGCCGCCGCGATCGGCTTCCCGAGCTCGCGCTCGGAGAGCCACTGCGGGACCTCGTCGAGCAGCATGCCCATCGCGTCGTCACCGGGACGGCGATGCCAGTAGTTGTTCGGACCACCGTCCACCGACAGCAGCGTGAACGGCGGAATCCGCCCGGCCGCAACGGAGTTCGACAGCCACATCGGCAGCCCGGAGACCGAGTCCAGCGCGTCCCCGAAGCGCCCGTGCAGCATCAGGCACACCGGCAGCCCCCGCGGATCGACGCCCTTGGGGTGGATGACCACCATGTCCACGGCCTGCTTGCGGGCCTGCGAGTAGATCCGCTCCACGGAGACGTTCTTGGCCAGCGACACGCGCTGCTCGACGGGAGCGCTCGTGCTGTCGGTGGTGAGGCCGAGCCCGGCTGCCGTGAGCCCGGCGGCCCCCGCCAGCAGCGCGCGGCGCGACAGGGCCCCGCCGATCGATCTCCGGTTCGGCAATGCAGTCCTCTCCTCGAACACCTGCGGCAATCATCCCAACTCCGGCAGGCGTCCGTCACGCGGATTCCGCGATCGTCACCCGCTCCGCTCCGGTGTAGACGTTCATCGAGGACCCGCGCAGGAAACCGATCAGCGTCATGCCCTGCTCCTCGGCCAGCTCCACCGCCAGCGACGAGGGCGCCGAGACCGCCGCGAGCACCGGAGCACCGGCCATCGCGGCCTTCTGCACCAGCTCGAACGAGGCGCGGCCGGAGACCACGAGCACGCAGCCGCTCAGCGGAACACGGCGCTGCATCAGCGCCCAGCCCATCACCTTGTCCACCGCGTTGTGCCTGCCGACGTCCTCGCGCACCGCGAGCAGCCGCCCGTCCGAGGTGAACAGCCCGGCCGCGTGCAGGCCGCCGGTGGAGTCGAACACGCGCTGGGCCGAGCGCAGCGCGTCCGGCAGGCCGATGAGGGTGTCCGTCCGGATGCGCACCGGATCGGCGGCGGGGGAGTGGCGGGTGCGCAGCTTCACCGAGTCCAGCGCGGCCTTGCCGCACACCCCGCAGGAGGAGGTCGTGTAGAAGTTCCGCTCCACGGAGGCGTCGGGCATCGGAACGCCCGGGGCGAGCGCGACGTCGAGCACGTTGTAGGTGTTGCGGCCGTCGGGACCGGGGCTGTCGCAGTAGCGCGCGGTCGCCAGCTCCTCGGCGTCGCCGATGACGCTCTCGGTGAGCAGGAAGCCGTGGGCCAGTTCGACGTCGTGGCCGGGTGTGCGCATCGTCACCGTCAGCGGCTTGCCGTTGACCCGGATCTCCAGCGGTTCTTCGGCGGCGAGGGCGTCCGGCCTGCTGCGATGCCCGTTCGAGGCGATCCGCAGCACCGGTCGTCGCACCGTGACGCGTCCCATCGGGCCTCCTCGGAACTTTGTTTCAAATTGAAAGAGATTCCTCGTTCCGGGTCCTGGTCAACAGTATGCTCGGCGCGCTTTATCAACGTCGCGAAGCCGGGAGGCCCAATGGTTTCAGGGCTGCTGTCACCCAGTCGAATCGTCGCACCACCGGACTGGAGCAGGTGGCTGATCCCGCCGGCAGCGCTGGCCGTGCACCTGTCGATCGGGCAGGTCTACGCGTGGAGCGTGTTCAAGCCGGCGCTGGAGGACTCCCTCGGGCTGTCCGGGACGCTGAGCGCGCTGCCGTTCCAGCTGGGCATCGTCATGCTGGGCCTGTCCGCCGCGGTGGGCGGCACGACGGTCGAGAAGCGCGGCCCGCGCTGGGCGATGACCGTGTCGGCGGTCTGCTTCTCGCTGGGCTTCCTGATCTCCGCGCTGGGCGTGGCGCTGGGCCAGTACTGGCTGGTCGTGCTCGGTTACGGCTTCGTCGGCGGCATCGGCCTGGGCATCGGCTACATCTCGCCGGTGTCGACGCTGATGAAGTGGTTCCCGGACCGCCCGGGCATGGCCACCGGCATCGCCATCATGGGCTTCGGCGGTGGCGCGCTGATCGCCTCGCCGTGGTCGACGTCGATGCTGTCCGCCTTCGGCGAGGACCGCTCCGGCATCGCGCAGACGTTCCTGGTGCACGGCGTGGTCTACGCGGTGTTCATGTCGCTGGGCGCGCTGCTGGTCCGCACCCCGGCTCCGGGCTGGAAGCCGAAGTCGATGCCCGAGCAGCTCGCCAAGCCGATGATCACCACGGCGAACGTGACCGCCAAGAACGCGCTGCGCACTCCGCAGTTCTGGCTGCTGTGGGTCATCCTGTGCTGCAACGTCACCGCGGGCATCGGCATCCTGGAGAAGGCGTCGCCGATGATCGTGGGCTTCTTCGCGCACAGCGCGACCCCGGTCGCCACCGGCGCGGCCGCCGGTTTCGTGGCGCTGCTGTCGCTGACCAACATGGCCGGGCGCTTCGTCTGGTCGTCCACTTCGGACATCGTGGGGCGGAAGAACATCTACCGCCTCTACCTCGGTGGTGGAACGCTGCTGTACCTGGGCATCCTGCTGTTCGGCGCGACCGGCGTCCCGGTGTTCGTGCTCTGCGCGATCCTGATCCTGTCGTTCTACGGCGGCGGGTTCGCCACCGCTCCGGCGTACCTGAAGGACCTGTTCGGCAGCCTGCAGGTCGGCGCGATCCACGGCCGGCTGCTCACCGCCTGGTCCGCGGCGGGCGTGCTCGGGCCGCTCATCGTCAACGCGGTCGCCGACTCGCAGGAGGCCGCCGGTGCCCAGGGGCCCGACCTGTACGCGGTCTCCCTCTACATCATGATCGGCCTGCTGATCGTGGGCTTCATCGCCAACGAGCTGATCCGGCCGGTCGACCCGAAGTTCCACGAACCGGCGAAGGGAGAGCAGCAGTGAGCACCGTGAACCGCCAGATCCTCCTGATCGTCGCGTGGCTGTGGGTGGGCGTCCCGTTCCTCTACGGCCTCTACGAGCTCATCACCAAGGTCACCAAGCTGTTCACCGGCTGACCTGCGGCGCCGAAAGGGCCCGGCTCATCGCGAGCCGGGCCCTTTCGCGTGCCTCACCTCACGTACCCGCTGGTGGCGGCGGGTGGTATGCCCGGGGAAACCGCCGTTCGGGCACTCGTAGAATCCGACGTGTGACACAGACCCACGCAGCCGCAGCCAACCGTGAACTCCCGTCGACCTGGAACCCGGCCGACGTAGAGGCCGAGCTGTACGAGCGCTGGGTGGCCGCCGAGTACTTCACCGCCGACGCGAACAGCGACAAGCCGCCGTTCTCGATCGTCATCCCGCCGCCGAACGTCACCGGCAGCCTGCACATCGGCCACGCCTTCGAGCACACCCTCATGGACATCCTCACCCGGCGCCGCCGGATGCAGGGCTACGAGGCGCTGTGGCTGCCGGGCATGGACCACGCCAGCATCGCGGTGCAGGCGCTGGTCGAGAAGCAGCTGCGCGAGGAGGGCGTCGACCACCGCGAGCTGGGCCGCGAGAAGTTCCTGGAGCGCGTCTGGCAGTGGAAGGAGAAGCACGGCGGGGCGATCCTGTCGCAGATGCGTCGCCTCGGCGACAGCGTCGACTGGTCCCGCGAGCGCTTCACCATGGACGACGGGCTGTCCCGCGCCGTGCAGACGATCTTCAAGAACCTCTACGACGACGGTCTGATCTACCGCGCCGAGCGGCTGGTCAACTGGTCGCCGGAGATGCGCACCGCGATCTCCGACATCGAGGTGGAGCACAAGGAGGTCGAGGGCGAGCTCGTCTCCATGCGCTACGGCGACGGCGAGAACTCGATCGTGGTGGCCACCACGCGCGTCGAGACCATGCTCGGCGACACCGCCATCGCGGTGCACCCGAACGACGAGCGCTACCGGCACGTGGTCGGCACCGAGGTCGAGCTGCCGCTGACCGGCCGCAAGATCCCGATCGTGCCGGACGAGCACGTCGATCCCGAGTTCGGCACCGGCGCGGTCAAGGTGACCCCGGCGCACGACCCGAACGACTTCGAGATCGGCAAGCGGCACGACCTGCCGATGCTGACGATCATGGACGAGCAGGGCCGCATCGCCCACACCGGAACCCGCTTCGACGGCATGGACCGCTTCGAGGCCCGGGTCGCGGTGCGCGAGGCGCTGCGCGAGCAGGGCCGCATCGTCGCCGAGAAGCGCCCCTACCTGCACAGCGTCGGCCACAGCTCGCGCTCCAAGGAGCCGATCGAGCCGCGGCTGTCGTTGCAGTGGTTCGTCAAGGTCGGCCCGCTGGCGCAGGCCGCCGGCGACGCCGTCCGCGACGGCCGGGTCGCCGTGCACCCGCCGGAGATGGCCAAGCGCTACTTCGACTGGGTCGACAACCTGCACGACTGGGCCATCTCGCGGCAGCTGTGGTGGGGCCACCGGATCCCGATCTGGTACGGCCCGAACGGCGAGGTCGTGTGCGTCGGACCGGACGAGGAACCGCCGTCGGGCGACGGCTGGCGCCAGGACGAGGACGTCCTCGACACCTGGTTCTCGTCCGGCCTGTGGCCGTTCTCCACGATGGGCTGGCCCGACGAGACCCCGGAGCTGGAGAAGTTCTACCCGACGTCGGTGCTGGTCACCGGCTACGACATCCTCTTCTTCTGGGTCGTCCGGATGATGATGATGGGCCTGTACGCGATGAAGGACCGGGACCCGGCCCGCGCCATCCCGTTCAAGACCATCGCGCTGCACGGCATGGTCCGCGACGCGCACGGCAAGAAGATGTCGAAGTCCGCGGGCAACACCGTCGATCCGCTGGAGTGGATGGACACCTACGGCACCGACGCGCTGCGGTTCACCCTGGCGCGCGGCGCGAACCCGGGCACCGACTCGCCGATCAGCGAGGAGTGGGTCTCGGCGTCGCGCAGCTTCGGCACGAAGCTGTTCAACGCCACCAAGTTCGCGATGATGAACGGCGCCCGGCTGCCGGAGTCCACTCTGGACCGCGCTGCGCTGACCGACGCCGACCGCTGGATCCTCGACCGCGCGGACGCCCTGGTGTCCTACGTGGACGAGATGATGGAGGACTTCCAGTTCGCCAAGGCCACCGAGGCGCTCTACCACTTCACGTGGGACGAGTTCTGCGACTGGTACCTGGAGCTGTCCAAGGTCCAGTTCGACGGCACCGAGGAGCGCGCCGAGCTGACCCGCCAGGTGCTGGGTCAGGTCCTCGACACGCTGCTGCGGCTGCTGCACCCGACGATCCCGTTCCTCACCGAGACCCTGTGGACGGCGCTGACCGGCCGCGAGTCCGTGGTCATCGCGGACTGGCCGCAGGCCACCGGCGCGGGCGTCGACACCGGTGCGGCGGACCGGATCGCGGCGACGCAGAAGCTCATCACCGAGATCCGCCGGTTCCGGTCCGACCAGGGCCTCAAGCCGGGCCAGAAGGTCGCGGCGCGGCTCAGCGGCGTCTCCGAGCTGGGTCTGGACGCGCACGTGCCGGCGGTGCGCTCGCTGGCGAAGGTGACGGCGCCGGAG
Organism: Saccharopolyspora ipomoeae; assembly: GCF_029952525.1. Taxonomy (GTDB): domain Bacteria; phylum Actinomycetota; class Actinomycetes; order Mycobacteriales; family Pseudonocardiaceae; genus Saccharopolyspora; species Saccharopolyspora ipomoeae. Next base: position 55,886 of record NZ_JASAOF010000013.1, on the reverse strand, counting down.
GACGGCTTCACCTCGTCGGCCTCCATCGAGGTCGGCCTGGCCGAGGGCACCGTGACCGTGGAGCTCGACCTGTCCGGGGCGATCGACGTCGAGGCCGAGCGCAAGCGCCTGGCCAAGGACCTCGCCGCCGCGGAGAAGGAGCTGTCCGGGGCCGACAAGAAGCTCGGCAACGAGTCGTTCCTGGCCAAGGCGCCGGCCGAGGTGGTGGACAAGATCAAGGCCCGCCGCGAGACCGCGGAGGCCGACATCGCCCGCATCACGGCCCGCCTCGAAGCCCTCCCGCAGAGCTGACCCCCGTGTCCGGGGTGACCCCGTGTCCGGGGTCCTTCCGGGCGGGAGGGGTCTCACGGTGGCGGCGATCCTCACCAGGGGACAGTTTTAGCCATAATCACCCATGATCGATGTCCGTTATGTCCGGACAATTATGGCTAAAACTGTCCCGCTCCAGCGAGGTCACCACCGGAGCCGCACCGCTCCGGGGATCTTCGCGTTGAGCGGGTGCGGGGTGGGGGCGACCTGGGGAGACGTAGACTTCAACTTCGGCATTTCCGTCGTCGCTAGGGGAGTGGCTACTTGACCGGCATGGATCCCGCCGCGCTGCACGAGCTGCGCGTGGTGGAGGCCGAGCTCAACGAACGCTGGCCGGAGACCAAGATCGAGCCGTCGCTGGATCGCATGCGCGCGCTCACCGACCTGCTCGCCGAGCCGCAGCGCGGCTACCCGGTCGTGCACATCGCGGGCACCAACGGCAAGTCGTCCACGACGCGCATCATCGACGCCCTGCTCACCGGGCTCGAACTGCGCACCGGTCGCTACACCAGCCCGCACCTGCAGCTGGCCACCGAGCGCATCGGCGTCGACGGCGCCCCGATCAGCCCGGAGGGCTACGTCGAGGCCTACCGCGACGTCGCGCCCTACGTGTCCATCGTGGACTCCCAGAACGACGTGAAGATGAGCAAGTTCGAGGTGCTCACCGGCATGGCGTTCGCGGCCTTCGCCGAAGCGCCGGTGGACGTCGGCGTCGTGGAGGTCGGGCTCGGCGGCAGCTGGGACGCCACCAACGTCGCCGACGCCAACGTCGCGGTGATCTGCCCCGTCGCGCTCGACCACGCCGAGTACCTCGGCACCGACCTCGCCGGGATCGCCCGCGAGAAGGCCGGGATCATCAAGCCCGACTCCGTCGTGATCATGGCCTCCCAGCCCGCCGAGGCGCAGCCGGAGATCATGAACCGGATCGCCGAGGTCGACGCCACCGTGGCCCGCGAGGGCCAGGAGTTCGGCGTCCTGGAGCGCACCGTCGCCGTCGGCGGCCAGCTGCTGAAGCTGCAGGGCCTCGGCGGCGTCTACGACGAGATCTTCCTGCCGCTGCACGGCGAGCACCAGGCCCGCAACGCGGCCCTCGCGCTGGCCGCCGTCGAGGCCTTCTTCGGCGCCGGAGCCGACCGGCAGCTCGACGTCGAGCGGGTGCGGTCGGGGTTCGCCTCGGTGATCGTGCCCGGCAGGCTGGAGCGCGTGCGCGCGGCACCGACGGTGCTGGTCGACGCCGCCCACAACCCGCACGGCGCCCGAGCCCTCGCCGACGCGCTGAGCTCCGAGTTCTCCTTCCGCAAGCTGGTCGCGGTGATCGGCGTGCTCGGCGACAAGGACGCGCGCGGCATCCTCGCCGAGCTGGAGCCGGTGGTGGAGGAGCTCGTGCTGACCCGCAACTCCTCGCCGCGCTCGATGGACCCGGACGAGCTGGCCGGGGTCGCGCTGGAGATCTTCGGGCAGGACCGGATCATGGTCGAGCCGCGGCTGGACAACGCGGTCGAGCAGGCGATCCAGCTGGCCGAGGAGACCGACGACCCCGGTGAGTCGGTGTCCGGCGGCGGCGTGGTGATCACCGGATCCGTGGTGACCGCGGGTGAGGCCCGCGCCCTGTTCGGCAAGGAGCCCGCGTGAACGAGACGGGAGCGGTCGTGGCCGACGAGTCCCAGCCCGAGAATTCCCAGCCCGAGAATCCCCAGCCCGAGAAGGGCCTGCCGGAGGCGCCCGAAGGTGTGCGCGACCCGTGGAAGGGCCTGCGCGGCATCATGGCCGCCACGCTGGCGCTGGAGTTCATCACGTTCCTGCTGGCGCTGCCGGTGGTGTGGAAGTTCGGCGGAGGGGTCTCCAGCGCGGGCTTCGTGGTCGTCATCGTGCTGTCGGTGCTGATGCTGGTGGCGGCCTTCGTGCAGCGCCGCCCGTGGGGCCTGGGCTTCGCCCTGGGCCTGCAGGGCGCGATGATCCTCTGCGCCTTCATCCACCCGTCGATCGGCATCATGGGCGCGATCTTCGCCCTGATCTGGGCCTACATCCTGCACCTCCGCAAGGACATCGCCAAGCGCATGCGCGAGGGCCGGCTCTACGACCAGCTCGGACACCCTCCGGGCCACCCGGAGGGCACCGACTGATCTCGCTGGTCAGCCGAGGTCGACTACGGCTCGGCCGAGGATCTCGCCCCGGTTGAGGGCGTCGAAGGCGTCCTGGACCTTCTCGAAGGGGTAGCGGCGGCTGATGGCGTCCTGCGGGCGGAGGTGGCCGCGGGCGACGAGGTCGAGCAGGACCGGCATGTCGCGGCGCGGCTTGGCGCCGTAGGAGCCCTTGATCTGCAGCTTGCGCCGGGCGATCGTGGCGAGGTCGAACTCGCCGGTCGTGCCCTTCGCGGCGATGCCCACGACCACGACCTGGCCGCCCTCGACGACCGAGTCGCGGGCGACGTTGAACGTCGGCACGGCTCCCAGCGCCTCGAACGCGACGTCCACGCCGCGACCGCCGGTCAGCTCGCGGATCACCGCCGGAGCGTCCACTTCGGACGAGTTGACCACGTGCGTGGCGCCGAGCTCGCGGGCGGCGGTGAGCTTGTCGTCGCTGATGTCCACCGCGATGATCATCGACGCGCCGAAGACCGCGGCCAGCTGGATCAGCGCCGAACCGACACCACCCGCCGCGACGACCGCGACGGTGTCGCCCACCTGCACGTTCGCCGCGTGCCGCAGCGCGCCGTAGGCGGTCATAGTCGAGCAGCCGACCGAGGCGACGTCGGAGAGCTCCACGCCGTCGGGAACCCGGTACACCGAGGTCACCGGGGTCACGCAGCGCTCCGCCATGCCGCCCTGGGAGTACATCCACACCGGTTCGCCGCCGGGGCGGTGCAGCCGGGTGTCGTCGTCGTATAGCTTGCCCTGGCCCCGGTTGAACCGGAAGAACCGCTCGCAGATCTCCTCGTTGCCGCGCGAGCACTGGCCGCACTGGCCGCAGGGCATGATGAAGCTGGTCACGACCGGGTCGCCCACCGACAGGCCGCTGACGCCGGGCCCGAGCTCGGCGACCACCCCGGCCACCTCGTGGCCGAGCACCGCTGGCGTCGGGAACGGCAGCTCGCCCTTGAGCACGTGCAGGTCGCTGTGGCAGGCGCCGCAGGAGCGCACGTCGATGGCGACCTCGCCGGCCTGCGGCGTCGGATCGTCCAGCTGCTCGATCCGCAGCGGTTCGTTGGCGGCGGTGTGCACGGCGGCGCGCATCGTGACCTCCTCGTCAGACCGGCCAGTCGGTTTGCTCGTGAAGCTATCGGTCCGAGCGGGCCCGCACCAGAGCGCGCGCGGGCGCGGCGAAGCAACACCGAAGTTTCACCCGCTCGTCGACCGGCCGTGAGCACCGCGCGGTCTGACCGGATTAGAACCGGGCCCATGACCCCCGAGAACCTGACTCGCCGCGCGCTGCTGCGCCGCGGCGCCACCGGTGCCGGCCTGCTCGCGGCCGGCGCTCTGCTGCCCGGGACCGCGTTCGCGCGCTCCGGCCGTCCCGTGCTGACCCACGGCGCGCAGCTGGGCGACCCGCGCCCGGACGGAGCCGTGGTGTGGACCCGCGCCGACCGCCCCTCCCGGATGTTCGTGGAGATCTCCCGCCGCCCGGACTTCCGCGACGCGCTGCGCGTCCCCGGCCCGGAGCTGACCCCCGACACCGACGGCACGGGTGAGCTGCGGCTGTCCGGCCTGCCCGCCGGGACCGAGGTGCACTACCGGGTCACCGCCGAGGACCTCGACGGCCGGGTGGCGAGCGAGGGCCTGACCGGCACCTTCCGGACCGTGCCGCAGGACCGCCGCGACGTGCGGTTCCTGTGGTCGGGCGACGTGGTCGGCCAGGGCTGGGGCATCAACCCCGACATCGGCGGCATGACGATCTACCGCGCGATGGCCGAGCGCCGGCCGGACTTCTTCCTGCACAGCGGCGACACCGTCTACGCCGACGGGCCGGTGGAGGAGTCGGTGACGCTGCCCGACGGCCGGGTCTGGCGCAACGTCGTCACCCCGGAGAAGAGCAAGGTCGCCGAGACGCTGGCCGAGTACCGGGGCCAGTTCGCCTACAACCTGCTCGACGAGAACGTGCGGGCCTTCGTCGCGAACGTGCCGCAGCTGATCCAGTGGGACGACCACGAGGTCACCAACAACTGGTACCCCGGCGAGATCCTCGACAACGACAAGTACACCGAGAAGCGGGTGGACGTGCTGGCCCAGCGCGCGTTCCAGGCGTTCCACGAGTGGCAGCCGGTCCGCAGGCAGGACGCAGTCGACGGCCGCGTCCACCGCAAGGTCTCGCACGGCCCGCTGCTGGACGTCTTCGTCCTCGACATGCGCAGCTACCGCGACGCGAACTCCCCGGGCACGACGCCGGAGCGCATCCTCGGCGACGAGCAGGCCCGATGGCTGGTCGACGAGCTGACGAAGTCCCGCGCGACCTGGAAGGTCATCGCCTCGGACATGCCGCTCGGCATCATCGTCCCGGACGGCGACAGCATCGAGGCCGTCGCCAACGGCCTGCCCGGCGCGCCGAACGGTCGCGAGGCCGAGCTGGCCCGGGTGCTGCAGGAGATCAGCCGCCGCCAGGTCCGCAACGTGGTCTGGCTGACCGCCGACGTGCACTACTCGGCGGCGATCCACTACTCGCCGGAGCGCGCCGCGTTCTCCGGGTTCGACGCGTTCTGGGAGTTCGTCTCCGGTCCGCTCAACGCCGGTGCCTTCGGCCCCAGCGAGATGGACCCGACGTTCGGCCCGGAGGTCGCCTTCGTCAGCGCCCCCACCCGCCAGGGCGCCTCCCCGCTGGAGGGCTTCCAGCACTTCGGCGAGGTCACCATCGACGGCGACACCGCCCAGCTCACCGTCGACCTCCGCGACCAGCAGGGCACGTCCCTCTGGACCAAGACCCTCGACCCGCAGCGGTGACGTCCCCGGGGAATCGGATTTCAATGGAAGTCGGGAACCTGATTTCCATTGAGATCTGGCCCCACCTACCCGGGCGTGATCGATTCGGGCCCCGGGAGGGGTCGGTTCACCTGCGTCGATACGCTTGCGGTCAATTCGGGCGCTGGGTCGTCGCGCCTGGCGCAACCGTGAAGTGAGGAGAGAGAACGTGAGCGAGCGCACTCTGGTGCTGGTCAAGCCCGACGGCGTCGAGCGGGGCCTCGTCGGCGAGGTCATCAGCCGGATCGAGCGCAAGGGCCTGAAGCTGGTCGCGCTGGAGCTCAAGAACGTCGACCGCCAGCTCGCCGAGCAGCACTACGCCGAGCACGACGGCAAGCCGTTCTTCGAGAGCCTGATCGAGTTCATCACCGGCGGTCCGGTCGTGGCGGCCTGCGTCGAGGGCTCGAACGCCATCGCCGCCTTCCGCCAGCTGGCCGGCGGCACCCACCCGGTCGAGAAGGCCGCCCCGGGCTCCATCCGCGGCGACTTCGGCCTGGAGGTCCAGTTCAACCTGGTCCACGGCTCGGACTCCCCGGAGTCCGCAGCCCGCGAGCTCAAGCTCTGGTTCCCCGACCTGGGTGCCTGACACCTGTACTCGTGGTCGTTCTGCTCGGCGGTGCGGGTAGCGGAACCTGACACGTCTTCTGGACTCCGTGCGCCACGGCTTGTGTACGTCCAATGCACGGCGCCGCGGCGTACTCGCCAGAAGACGTGTCAGAACCCGCGGCGGTGCGGGCTGCGAGGGTGGTGTTCACGCCTCGCGGCTGCGCCGCTTGCGCGTAGGCCAACGACTGGTTCAGGCCAAGGTCAGGGTGGTTTCAGCCGGGTGCTCCCCGGCTGGAATCGCCCCCGCTCGGCGTCCCGTCGGGGGACCTCTACCCTGGTCGCGTGGCTGTGGAGTCCGTTTTCGACAGGTTGGAGCCCTTGCTGCCGCGGGTTTCCAAGCCCGTGCAGTACGTGGGCGGCGAGCTCAACTCGACCGTGAAGGCGTGGGAGGACACCACCGTTCGGTGGTGCCTGATGTACCCCGACGCCTACGAGGTCGGTCTGCCCAACCAGGGCGTCCAGATCCTCTACGAGGTCCTCAACGAGCAGGAGGACGTGCTCGCCGAGCGCACCTACGCGGTGTGGCCGGACCTCGAAGAGCTGATGCGCGAGCACGACATCCCGCAGTTCACCGTGGACGCCCACCGCCCGGTCGGCGCCTTCGACGTCTTCGGCATCAGCTTCGCCACCGAGCTCGGCTACACCAACCTGCTCAGCGCGCTGAACCTGGCCGGCATCCCGCTGCACGCCACCGACCGCACCGACGATCACCCGATCGTGCTGGCCGGTGGGCACGCCGCGTTCAACCCGGAGCCGATCGCCGACTTCCTCGACGCGGCCGTGCTCGGTGACGGCGAGGAAGCCGTCCTGGAGATCACCGAGGCCGTCCGGCGGTGGAAGGACGAGGGTTGCCCGGGCGGTCGCGACGAGCTGCTGCTGCGGCTGGCCGAGTCCGGCGGCGTCTACGTCCCCAAGTTCTACGACGTCTCCTACAGCGACGACGGCGCCATCGCCGAGGTCGTGCCCAACCAGGAGCGCGCCCCCTACCGGGTGTTCAAGCGCACCACGATGGAGCTCGACGACTGGCCGTACCCGAAGCAGCCGCTGGTGCCGCTCGCCGAGAGCGTGCACGAGCGGATGAGCGTGGAGATCTTCCGCGGCTGCACCCGCGGCTGCCGCTTCTGCCAGGCCGGGATGATCACCCGCCCGGTGCGCGAGCGCTCCATCGAGGGCATCGGCGAGATGGTCCAGCAGGGCCTGCAGAACACCGGCTTCGAGGAGGTCGGCCTGCTGTCGCTGTCCTCGGCCGACCACTCCGAGATCGCCGAGATCACCAAGGGCCTCGCCGACCGCTACGAGGGCACCAACACCGGTCTGTCGCTGCCCTCGACCCGGGTCGACGCCTTCAACATCGACCTGGCCAACGAGCTGTCCCGCAACGGCCGCCGCTCCGGGCTGACCTTCGCGCCCGAGGGCGGCAGCGAGCGGATCCGCCGGGTGATCAACAAGATGGTCTCCGAGGAAGACCTGATCCGCACCGTCTCGGCGGCCTTCGCCAACGGCTGGCGGCAGGTCAAGCTGTACTTCATGTGCGGCCTGCCCACCGAGGAGGACGAGGACGTCCTGCAGATCGCCGAGATGGCCAAGGAGGTCATCCGCGCAGGTCGCGAGGCGTCGGGTCGCAAGGACATCCGCTGCACGATCTCCATCGGCGGGTTCGTGCCCAAGCCGCACACCCCGTTCCAGTGGGCGTCGCAGACCGACCCGGAGACCGTCGACGACCGGCTGCGCAAGCTCCGCGAGGCGATCAACACCGACCGCTCGCTGGGCCGCAACATCGGCATGCGCTACCACGACGGCAAGCCCTCGCTGATCGAAGGACTCCTCTCGCGCGGCGACCGCAGGCTGGGCCGGGTCATCGAGCGGGTGTGGCGCGAGGGCGGCCGCTTCGACGGCTGGAACGAGCACTTCTCCTACGAGCGCTGGGTCGACTGCGCCGAGGCCGAGCTCGCCGAGGTGGGCGTGGACCTGGCCTGGTTCACCACCCGCGAGCGCACCGAGGGCGAGGTCCTGCCCTGGGACCACCTGGACTCCGGGCTGGACAAGGAGTGGCTGTGGGCGGACTGGCAGGACGCCCTCGACGCCCGCGAGCAGGACGACTGCCGCTGGACGCCGTGCTTCGACTGCGGCGTGTGCCCGACGATGGGCACCGACATCGAGGTCGGCCCGACCGGGCGAAAACTGCTGCCGATCTCGCCGGTCGGGCAGGGCTCGCCGGTCCGGAATCCGGCGTTCAGCAACGGTTGACCTGCGCGTTCGCGCGCGGCGAGGGTTTCGCGCGCGAACGTGCGCGACACCGTCGGCCAGGTACGGTCTGGATCGAAAACTTCCCGCGAGGTGTTGTCACCGCGCGGTTGAGCACGCAAGCATCGCCATCGTGAGCGGTCCTGGGGGACCGGCGGTGACGATCATGGTCGGGGAGGCATTCTGAGTCGGCGAGATCACCCCAATCCTTCGGCGCCGCCGGTGCAGAAGCTGCGCCTGCGGTACGCCAAGCGGGGCAGGCTGCGGTTCACCTCGCACCGCGACGTGGCGCGCACCTTCGAGCGCGCGCTGCGCCGGGCCGGCGTTCCGATGGCCTACTCCCAGGGCTTCAGCCCGCACCCGAAGGTGTCCTGGGCCGGAGCCGTGCCCACGGGCGTGTCCAGCGAGGCCGAGTACGTCGAGCTGCAGTTGGTGGAGCGGGTCGAGCCCGAGGCGCTGCGCGCCGAGCTGGACTCCGCGCTGCCCGACGGGATCGACCTGCTCACGGCGGTGGAGGCGAGCCCGGGCCCGCTCGCGGACCGGCTGGAGGTCAGCAAGTGGCGCATCGACGTGCCCGGCGTCGAGGTGGACGAGTTGCGCCGGGCGGCCGAGCAGCTCATGGCCGCGGACAGCGCGCTGGTCGAGCGCATGACCAAGGACGGCAGGCGGACCATCGACGCCCGCGCCGCGCTCCTCAGCGCCGAGGTCCTGGAAGGTCCTCGGCCGATTGCGCAGCGTGATCAAATACGCGGCGCGACCCCCCGGGTGGACGATTGGCCCGAGGCGTGCGCACCGTATGGGATACTCGTTACGGTCGTGCGGCAGACAACACCCGTCGTACGACCCGACGACGTACTGAGCGCCCTGCGTGTCGTCGCCGGTCTGGCACCGTCGGCCGCCGCGAGCGCGACCCGGCTGGAACAGGGTCGGCTCGATGACGGGGGAGGCATTGCCGACCCGTTGGCCCAGGACTCAGGCGGCGACCGGACTCCGGCGGGAGAGCCCGCGGTCGGGTGACGGACGGCGTGACGTCGTCGACCCGCCGTACGGCTTCCCGGACTGCAGGTCCGGGGCGGAGGGACCACGAAGAATTGCCGTCGCCCGCGGGCGGCGGAAACTAGAAGATCGCACATGCCTCTGTGCGGCCGCGTCCACCCGGACGCGCCCGGGGGCGGAGGAGCTGGATGTTGAACATGGACACGCCCGCTGGGAACAACGCCAGCGGGCAATCGCCCACACCCACCCAGGAGGAGCAGGGCACGATCGAGCTGCCCGCGAAGCTCCGGGTGCACGCACTCGCCAAGCTGCTGGGCGCCAGCAGCCGGGAGGTCATCAAGGCGCTCGACGAGATCGGTGAGCCGGTCCGCAGCGCCCAGTCGAACATCAACCGGGACGTCGCCCTGCGCGTCGTGCAGTCGCTGAACCCGGAGATGGTCGCCGACGAGGGCGACGAGGGGACGGCCGAGGCGGCTCCGGTCGCCGAGACCTCCGCGGCTGCTGAGACCCCTGCGGCCGAGACCCCTGCCGCTGAGGCCGCCGAGCAGGCCGCCGAGCCGGAGCAGGCGTCCGTGCCCGCGGCCGACTTCGCCCCGGCACCGGCGTCGCAGCAGGAGACCTCGGCCGGTGGCCTGACGCCGCTGTTCGCGGCCCCGGAGGCCATGTTCCTGGCGCCGCAGGCGCCGGTGGAGCGCCCGGCCGCCGCGCCGCAGACCGAGGCGGCTCCCGAGCCCGCCGAGACCACTTCCGCGGAGGAGCCCTCCTCGGCGGAGGAGCAGACCGACACCGCTGCCGAGGACGACTCCGACGACTCCGGTGATTCGGGCAACCGCCGCCGTCGCCGCCGCGGTCGCCGTGGCCGCGGCCGGGGCCGGGGTGCCGACTCCGACACCGACAACGGTGGCGACGAGACCTCCGAGGGCGGCCAGTCCGAGGGCGCGCAGGCCGACGGCGCCGGCGAGCCCGCGGAGGAGACGTCCGAGGAGCAGCCCGCCGAGTCCGAGGGACAGGGCGAGGGCTCGCGCCGCCGCCGTCGGCGCCGTCGCCGCAAGGGCACGTCCGACGACGAGAGCGGCAGCCGCGAGGACGACCCGCCGAACACCGTGGTGCACGTCCGGGAGCCCTCCGAGACCTCCTCGCGCCAGGACTCCAGCGACGACGAGGTCCGCGCCGTCAAGGGCTCGACCCGCCTGGAGGCCAAGCGCCAGCGCCGCCGGGACGGCCGCGAGGCCGGTCGCCGCCGCGCGCCCGTGCTCTCGGAGTCGGAGTTCCTGGCCCGCCGCGAGTCGGTGGACCGCAAGATGGTCGTCCGCCAGAACGGCGAGCAGACCCAGATCGCGGTGCTGGAGGACAACGTCCTCGTCGAGAACTTCGTGACCTCCTCGGGCTCCGGCTCGCTGGTCGGCAACGTCTACCTGGGCCGCGTGCAGAACGTGCTGCCCAGCATGGAGGCCGCCTTCGTCGACATCGGCCGGGGCCGCAACGCGGTCCTCTACGCCGGTGAGGTCGACTGGGACGCCGCCGGGCTCGCAGGCAAGGCGCGTCGCATCGAGCAGGCGCTGCAGACCGGCGACAGCGTCCTGGTGCAGGTCACCAAGGACCCGGTCGGCCACAAGGGTGCCCGCCTGACCACCCAGATCAGCCTGCCGGGCCGGTTCCTGGTCTACGTGCCCGGCGGCGGGGCCACCGGCATCAGCCGCAAGCTGCCCGACAACGAGCGCAAGCGCCTCAAGGAGATCCTCAAGCGGATCGTCCCGGAGAACGCCGGCGTGATCATCCGCACCGCGTCCGAGGGCACCAGCGAGGAGGCCCTCGACCGCGACGTGCGGCGGCTGCAGGCGCAGTGGGAGGTCATCAAGGAGAAGGCCGAGACCCCCGGCGCCAACGCCCCGCAGCTGCTCTACGAGGAGCCCGACCTGCTGATCAAGGTCGTCCGCGACCTGTTCACCGAGGACTTCTCGTCGATGACCGTCCAGGGCAACGACGCGTGGGAGACCATCGAGGCCTACGTCGGCCACGTGGCGCCCGACCTGGCCGCGCGCTTGGAGAAGCACGTCGGCAAGAACGACGTGTTCCACGAGAAGCGGATCAACGAGCAGATCGCCAAGGCCCTGGACCGCAAGGTCTGGCTGCCCTCCGGCGGTTACCTCGTGATCGACCGCACTGAGGCCATGACGGTCATCGACGTCAACACCGGCAAGTTCACCGGATCCGGGGGCAACCTGGAGGAGACGGTGACCCGGAACAACCTGGAGGCCGCGGAGGAGATCGTCCGCCAGCTCCGGTTGCGCGACATCGGCGGCATCATCGTCATCGACTTCATCGACATGGTGCTGGAGTCCAACCGCGACCTGGTGCTGCGCCGGCTCACCGAGTGCCTGGGCCGGGACCGCACCCGCCACCAGGTCGCCGAGGTGACGTCGCTCGGCCTGGTGCAGATGACCCGCAAGCGCGTCGGCACCGGCCTGCTCGAGGCCTACAGCAGCACCTGCGAGCACTGCCGCGGGCGCGGGTTGATGGTCTCCACCGAGCCGATCCACCACCAGCACGGCAACGGCGGTGGCGGCAACGGCGGCGGCAACCAGAACGGCAACGGCGGCGGTCGCCGGAACCGCAACCGCGGCAAGCAGCAGGACACCGAGCAGCAGGCGCCCGAGCCGAAGGCCGCTGAGAAGGCCTCGGAGAAGGCCGCCGAGAAGGCCGCTGAGAAGGCTCCCGAGCCGAAGGCAGCGGAGCCGAAGCAGGAGTCCAAGCCGAAGGCCGAGGACAAGGCGCCCAAGCCCGAGCCCGAGTCCAAGGCGGAGGAGCGCAAGCCCGAGCCGAAGGCCGAGCCCAAGCCCGCCGAGTCGAAGCCCGCCGAGTCGAAGCGGGTCGAGTCGAAGCGGGTCGAGACCGAGTCCGCCGAGACCGAGCCGGCCGAGCCCGAGCCCGCCGGGACCGCTGCGCCGGTCGCGGAGAAGCCGCAGGTCAGCGAGGCCCCTGCGGCTCCGGTCGAGCCGAAGCAGGAGCCCGCCGAGTCCGCCAACGGTGCCCGGCCGCGCCGCAAGGCCGTCCGGTCCGCCGGGAGCGCGGGCGCACCGGTGCAGCCGCTGGTGGTGTCCAAGCCGGCCGAGCAGCAGTCCACCGTTGACGCCCTGGCCAACGTCGAACCGGCCGCCCCGGTTCGCCGGGCCCGGCGCCGCGCGGTCTCGCGCCCGTCCGGCCCGTCGGCGAGCGACCAGCCAGCCGAGAGCTGAGCAGGGCAGTGATCCCGGAGATGGCCGATCCGTTCAAGAACGGGTCGGCCATCTCCGCTTAGCGTCGGGACATGACTCGTCTCACCCCGCAGCGCCTGGCCGACGCCGAGCGCTTCATCTGGCTGACGGCGCGCGTGCTGGAGCAGCGCCGCTTCGAACACCTCCACGCCGGGGGACCGGCCGAGCCCGTGCGCACCGCGCTGGAGGCCTACCGCTGCGCCGACGGCGGGTTCGGCTACGGGCTGGAACCGGACGCGCGCGGTCCCGTCAGCCAGCCGCTGCAGACGTGGACGGCGCTGACGATCCTCGACGAGATCGGTCAGTGCGCCGAGGCCGCGCCCGCGATCTGCGACCACCTCACGACCATCACCCGGCCCGACGGTGGTGTTCCCGCCGGTGACCTGCGGTTGCGCGACTACCCGCACGCACCGTGGATCCCGATCGTCGAGGAGCCCGAGGGCGCGCTGCTAACCACGGCGCTGCTGGCCGGGGTGCTGCACCGCAACGCGGTCGCGCACCCGTGGCTGGCGGGAGCGACGGAGTTCTGCTGGAAGCGCGTCGACGCGCTCACCGAGACCCACCCGTACGAGGCCATCGCCGCGATCGCGTTCCTCGACCACGTGCCGGACCGAGAGCGGGCCCGCGCCGCCGCCGAGCGCCTCGGCGGCCTCATCCGGGAGGCCGGGTACGTGCTGCTCGACCCCGCCCACCCGGAGGGGGCGCGGACCGCACCCGGCTACGCCTCCGGGGAGGTGCCGCTGACCTGCGACTACGCGGCGAACCCGGCGAGCCTGGCGCGGGGCTGGTTCGACGACGCCGAGATCGAGCGGGGGCTGGACCACCTGGCGGGGCAGCAGGGCGAGGACGGGGGATGGCCGATCCACTGGCTGGAGTGGTCTCCGGGAACCGCTCTGGAGGGCAGGCCGCGGGTCACGCTCGACGCGCTGCGGGTGCTGCGGGCCTACGACGCCTGACCGAGGAACCGCTTCGGAGTCGTGCCGGTGAGCCTGCGGAACTCCCTGGTCAGGTGGGCCTGGTCGGCGTAGCCGCAGCGGTGGGCGAGGTCGGCGAGCGCCCCGCCGCCGCGCGCGGCGCGCTGGAAGCGCAGCACGCTCACCAGGGTTCGCGGACCGTAGCCGACGGCGTCGCCGATCCGGCGGCGCAGCTGACGTTCGGAGACCCCGACGCGATCGGCGAGCCCGGCCACCGACGGCGGGCGCGGATCGTCGAGCGCGGCCACGGCGGCGGTCGCGATCGGGTCGGGGTCCCACTCGGCGAGCCGCTGCCGCGCGAAGTCCGCCAGCAGCACCGGCGCCATCCCGGGCCGCTCGTCGATCGCTTCGGCGAGCGCCCGAGCCCGGGCACCCCACAGATCCTCGGCATCGACCCGCTGATCCCGCACTTCGGAGGCGGGAACCCCGAGCAGCAACCCGGCCATCCCGGGCCGAGCCCGAATCCCGAACAACGAACTCCCGGCCGCGATCCCCGAGACCCAGGCCCCGGTGTCCGGTCCCACGACCTCGATCCCACCGGGCCGCCAGATCACGTCCACGCACCCGTCGGGCACGACGAGTTGCGAAACCCCGACGGGCTCATCCCCGTGCCCCCACACGCACGACACGAACCCCCGGAGCTCCGCGTCCACCCCCGACTCCCAATACCCCACCCGCGAAGTATGCGTCACCACCACGACGCGGTTCCCCGGTCGCGGAGGGCGCGGTCGTCACCAGGCGACAGTTTTAGCCATAATCACCCATGATCAATGTCCGTTTTGTCCGGACAATTATGGCTAAAACTGTCCACTGCTGAGCGCGGACACACGTGAGGCCCCGGTCCGGGCGGGACCGGGGCCTCAGCGAAGGGGGCGGATCAGTTCTGGTCGCTGTCGAACTTGGGGATGTCCGTGCGGTCGTCGGAGCTCGGCATGTCCCCCGGCAGCTGGAGCCCCTGGGTGAGGGGGCCGGGCGACCAGAGGCCCGAGTGGGTCTCCGTGTGCAGCTCCAGGGCCGCCGAGGCCGGCAGGGCCTCCGGCGTGTACGGGTGCACCTGGTACAGCGAGCCCCAGTCCTTCTGCGGATCGTTGTTCAGGTACGTCGGCAGGTTCCGGACGCTGGCCGCGACCGTCATCCAGCCGAACGACCCGCCGGCGTCCGGCGAGGACCAGCCCGCACCGACGTCGCGGACCAGCTCACCCGCGCTCACCCGGAACTTCGGCATCTCGGCGATGCCGTTGTACAGCCCCGAGATCTCCAGGCACGGGTGCACCAGACCGGCCGGCCACTCCACGAACGCCGGGTCGTCGCCCACGAACCGCGTCAGCTGCGTCAGCTTCGGCACGCGCGGCGCCGACACCGCCAGCCACCCGGTCTGCCCCAGCGACTGGTCGACCAGCACCATCCGCAGCTTCGTGGCGTCCTTGCCCTCCGCGCCGAGCACGTAGCGGTGGTCGCGCCACCCCGGCGGCGGACCCTGCTCGACGGGGTATCGGTGGGTGATCTGGAAGCCCTGTGGGGTGTCCTTGCCCAGCTCGAAGTAGACCTGGTTGGCACCGGTCTCCGCGCCGGCGATGCTGATCGCCACCGGGAGCTTGCCTGCCTTGGCCTCCTCCGGGATGTCGTACCAGGGGGTGCGCAGCTCGCCGGTGGACTGCCCGGCCTCGTCGTAGCTGCCCCACACCGGCGCCTCCGGCCCGCCGAACTGGTTCGGCGGACGCCAGTTCGGCGCATCCGGCGAGGACTCGTCGGTCGGCGGCACGCCCGGGTCGGTGAAGCCGACCTGCTTGGGCTGCAGGTACTGCTCGGCGTTCTCCTGGTTGGCCAGCCGCTGCGGCGCCTTCACGCCGGGAGCGGCCACCGTCGGCTGCTGCGCCGAGGCCTTCAGCACGCCCTCGCGCGGGTTGGTCTCCACCCCGACCGAGTCGGACAGCCCGCAGCTGCGGCCCGTGAGCTGCTTGATGTTGTCGGTGCCCAGCGTGTAGCTCGACCCCTGCTCGACGATGCCCTTGCCGAACGCGGCGAGCTCACCGAGCACCAGCAAGGCGCACAGCACCGACAGCGGCGCGGTGCCCCAGCGCAGCGCGAGGTTGCGCTTCTCCTTGCTCTCCCAGCTCTCGTCGACGATCTTCGGGTTGTTCTCGTCGATCCGCAGGTGCTCGATCACCGCGATGACCGCGGTGACGAAGGCCAGCCCCAGGATCATCGTGCTGGCCTTGTAGCCCTTGATCGACGGCGGCTTGTCGAACCACGGGACGCCCCAGCCGGAGACGTACCACCAGGCGTTCGGGCCGGTCACCGCGAAGGCCAGGATCACCAGCAGACCGGTCACGAACGCCATCCGGTTGCGCCGCGACCGCAGCACCGTGCTGCTGGTCGCCAGCGCCGTCAGCGCGGCCAGCGCGCCGCCGACCGCGGCGAAGATGCCGAAGTGGTGGGTGTGCTTGGTGGGCGTGAGCGCCAGCACGACGAAGGCCAGGCCGGCCACGGCCAGCAGCCGCCGGCTCGGGCCGAGCGCGGCACCGCGGATGCGGCCGCGGCGCAGCAGCACCACCGCGCAGGTCGCCAGGCACAGGATCACCAGCAGCACCGGGAACCGGCGGCTCAGCGACCCGTCCGGGCTCTCGCTGAACAGCAGCAGGTAGCGGCTGAGCTCCTCGTACCAGTGGCCGTTGGGGCCGAAGGTCGTCTTGAGCTCCATCGCGTCCATCACCGACTGCCACGTCTGGTCGTAGAAGACCAGCGTCAGCATCACGAACCCGGACGCGGAGATCGGTGCCAGCACCGGCAACCAGCCGAACTCGTGCGCTCGTTTGCGCACCATCCGGAACAGCGGCTTGAACCCGGCGACGTAGGGGAGCACGGCGATCAGGCCGTGCGGGTTGACGCCCACCGACAGCGCGGCGGCGACCAGGCCCAGCGCGGCCGGAGTGAGCCGCTCGGTGGCCACGGCCCGCTCGACGGCGCACAGCGCCAGCAGCGAGAACAGCACCACGACCGGCTCGGCGCGCAGACCGTTGTTGTAGGGCAGCCAGAACGCCAGGAACACCGCGGCCGCGGCCCAGCCGGCGGCGTTGGAGCGCCGCACCTGCTGGCCGAGCCTCGGCAGCACCTCGCGGGAGATCAGCAGCCAGCTGATGACGCCCATCAGCAGCGCGGGCAGCCGCACCCACGGCGTCGCCGTCGACACCCGCACCCACAGCGAGTAGACCTCGTAGAACCACCCGAACGGCGATTCCGGGTTGGCGAACCAGCGGTAGTAGTTGGTGACGTACCCGGCGCTCTGCTCGGAGCGCACCATGCTCAGCACGTAGCCGTCGTCGGACGTCATCGCCCCGATCAGCCACCAGATGCCCAGCGCGAGGAACACCGAGATGTCCCGCAGCGTCGGCCGCCACCAGCGGCGCGGCGCCAGTCGCGGCGCGCGTCTGCCCGCCAGGGCGTCCAGGCGCCGCAGGCACATCACCGAGCCGATGAACGAGGCCAGCGTGAGCACGATGACGGCGGTCTTCAGCGGGGTCGCCCACGAGCTGAACCGGTTGTCCACGCGCGCCTGGAAGTCGAGGCCGCGCACGTCGTCGCGCTCGTCGTCGAGCCCGGAGTAGATGCCGGTCACCTGGGGGCGCTGATCGCCGCTCTGGTTGACCCACCGCTCCTTGCCGAGGCTGGCGGTCGTGGCGCCGCCGTCGGAGCGCACCTTCAGGGTGCAGTCACCGGCGGGCAGCGGCGTGGTGCCGATCTGCTGGCCCTTGTTGTAGAGCAGGACCTGACCGCCGTCGACCTGCATCACGAGACCGGTGAGCTGACCGGAATCCGAGTCGGGGGAGTTGGTGCTCAGCAGCAACCCCGGCCCTTCGGTCCGCGCGTCCAGGCTGCGCGCCGAGGCGCACGGGACCTTCGCGTCCAGCCACACGGGCTCGTAGGTCACCAGCGGGGCGGAAACCGGTCTGGTTCCTTCTGCTGTCGGCCACCGCAACGTCCCCACCTTGTGGTTGACGGGGAGGAACGGGACCAGTAGCGCCAAGACGGTGCCGACCAGTCCCAGGAGCGTGGCGAGCAGCCGCAATTTCTTCGCCGACTCTTGCTGCACGGGGGAGACCCTACGGGCGATGACGGGGTGTGTTCTGCCGCCCCCCGCACAATTTCGCAAATGCGTCAGGTAATGGGCAAAGGCCTTGTCAGTATCCCGTTACCGCGTTGTGTTCCGATTTGAAATGTTTGGTCACGAAGCGTGGTGTTCGGAAATTCCGGTTTGCTCCGTGACCAGCACCGTCACGTCGTGTTCGCGCCCTGTTCGGTGCAGCACGAGTTCGGCCAGAAGACCCAGTGAGATCATCTGGACACCGAAGATCTCCAGCAGAATCCCGAGCGTCAGAAGCGGACGGGTTCCGATCGATTCCGGGGTGAACAACCAGACCCCGGTGAGGTAGAGCAGCACCGCCGTCCCGAGGGTGCCCGCGATCATCCCGAGACCGCCGAACAGGTGCGCCGGACGGCGTCCGTAGCGCGTCAGCGCCATCACCGTCAGCAGGTCCAGCGCGCCGCGCGCGTAGCGCTCCAGCCCGTACTTGGACACCCCGTGCTGCCGGGGCCGGTGGTTGACGGTCCGCTCCACGACCCGGTAGCCCAACTGGTGCGCCAGCGCCGGGATGTAGCGGTGCAGCTCGCCGTAGAGCGGAACCCGCCGGTAGACCTCGGTGCGCGCGGCCTTGAGCCCGCAGTTGTGGTCGGACAGCCGCAGCCCGGTGATCAGGCCGGTGACCCAGTTGAACACCTTCGACGGCAGCCGCTTGCCCAGCGGGTCCTTGCGCTCGGCCTTGTGCCCGCTGACCAGGTCGGCGCCGTCGTCGAGCTCGGCCAGCAGCCGGGGGATCTCGGCGGGATCGTCCTGCAGATCGGCGTCGAGGGTGACCATCAGCTCGCCGCGCAGCTCGGCGACCCCGGCGGCCAGCGCCGCGGCCTTGCCGAAGTTGCGGCGCAACCGGATGCCCCGGATGCGGGGGTCCAGCGCGGGGTGCTCGGTGATGATCCGCCAGCTGTCGTCGGTGCTGCCGTCGTCGACGATCACCAGCTCCCACTCGCGGTGCTGCCGGGCCATCGCCTCGCGGATCTCGGTGAAGAGCTTCGGGAGGCTGTCGCGCTCGTTCTTGGCCGGGGCCAGCAGCGAGACTTCCGGGACACTCATGGCGCCACCTGCGGTTTCTCGGTGAGCGGCCGGATCCACCAGCCGTCGGGGAACTGGAAGGCCACGCGCAGCGGGCCCGGCTGGGCCGGTGCCGCGGCCTGGAACCCGAGCCCGCTCTCGATGCCCGGCGTCGCGGCCTCGGCGTCGGAGCGTGGGATGTCGACGACTCCGCCGCCGACGACGGTGCCGGTCCGGTCGAGCACGGCCACGCAGCGCGCGCGTTCGATGCCGGAGATCGCCCAGCCCTTGAGCATCCGCGCTCCGCCCTGGACCTGGTCGGTCTCGACGTTGAGCACGACGTCGCGGCCGTCCGGCCGGGATTCGCGCAGCGAGTCGACGCTGGGCGTCCGCCAGCCCGCGGTGCTGACCCGGTCGCCGACGGTGAGCCCGTCCGGGCAGCCCAGGGAGAACTCGGGGGAGAAGGGGTAGTGCCCGAGCGCCCGGAGCCGCGGCAGCAGCTGCTCCGGCGACGGGAAGCGGTCGGTGAAGGCGTCGGGGTGCCCGATCCGCGCGGCGACCGCCAGCAGCTGCTGGTTGGGCGCGTCGGCCCGCACGCTCTGCGCCATCGGCGCCCCGAGCGCGACCGTGGCCAGCACCGTGCCGCCGACCGCGACGGCGCGGAACCGCGGCCAGCGGGCCCAGGCGACCACGATCACCAGCACCGCGATCCAGAGCGCCGCGGTCATGCTGTTGTAACGGCTCTGCAGCCCGGCCGACTCGCCGAACGCGGCCCGCGAACCGGAGATCATCACCGCGCAGCCCAGCGCGTACAGCGCCAGGCCCCACCAGGGGGCGGCGATCCGCCGCTCGGCGGTGCTCTGCCGCGCGTGCAGCACCAGCACTCCGATCCCGGCCACCCCGGCCAGCAGCGCGACCGAGGGTTCGGTGCCGGTCCACACCATGCCGAGCATGCTCAGCCCCGCCAGCATCGCCTGAGCCGGATCGTCGGTCGGCGAGCTCCCGCCGCCGCCCTGCGGTCCGCGCAGCACCAGCCATGCCGCGACCACGACGAACCCGACCACCAGCGGCGTCGCGATCCACTTGCGCCGGTCGCCGCGCAGCCAGGCGACCAGCGCCAGCGCCGGCCACACCGCGAACGAGGTGCCGTAGCTGATCGAGGCCAGCAGCCCCAGCACCACGGCGATCACCCGGTGCTCGCGGTGCATCGCCAGCAGGGCGCCCAGCACCAGCAGCATCGCCAGGATCCAGGAGGCGCCGCTCATCGAGCGCACGTAGTTGTGGATGCCGTGCGGGTTGAACACCAGCGTCGAGGTGGCCGCGACCAGGCCCGCGCGCTGCCAGGCGTCGAGGTGCCCCGGCAGCATCGCCCGCACCAGCAGCACGCAGCCCGCGCCCATCGCCAGCACCGCGAGCCCGAGCGGCTGGTTGAGCCCGTGCCCGAACCGGGCGCTGAGCCAGAACAGCAGGCTCGGCAGCACGAACGGGTGCTCGTTGCGGAAGCCCAGCAGCGCCTCCGGGCGCAGCGCGCCGTCGGCGTCGGTGATGTCGAGCAGCACCCACCAGTAGTCGTAGAAGTGCATCTGCGGGTAGCGCAGGACCTCGCGCAGCATCATCAGCGGCGGCACGACGGCCGACAGCCCCAGCAGCAGCGGGCCGAAGCGCCGCAGCGGGCCGGGGGCGACCGGTGTCGGGGCGGCGGCCTGGCGGGCGGTCTCCGGAGCGGTGTCAGTCACTGAGCGTTTCCCTAGATCATCACGAGCGGCCACTGACGGTAGCAAGAGCAGGTCATGGCGGTGGCGGAACGGGCCGATCCGGCCGGAACCCGCCAGGGCGGCGGACGCGCGGTGGGGCGGTTCGCCGGGCTCGGGTGAGCTCGCTTATGCTGTTCCGGCTCGCCCGTCAGCGCGGGGTCCGCGAGGATCCGCACTGGTGGTACACGGCCCCGGTCGATCGGGGACGGAAACCTGGTCTGTATGATGGGTGAGAACTTCTCGCCGCCGGACGGGCGGAGAGATTAAACGCCTGTTTCGAGTGCGGTCGCTCGCGCGGTCCTCGCTGCTGAGACAGGAACCCACCGAGACGCTGCACCGGCGGCGTGGTAGGAAGCCCCGGCCTTCGCGGCAGGGGCGGACGTCCGCCGCACACTGGTGAATTAGCGAAACCGAGCAGCAGGAGACTTCCGACTCATGTACGCGATCGTCAAGACCGGCGGCAAGCAGTACAAGGTGGCTGTCGGGGACGTCGTCCAGGTCGAGAAGCTCGAGGGCGAGCTGGGCTCCGAGGTCGCGCTCCCGGCGGTTCTGGTCGTCGATGGCTCCGACGTCACGACCGACGCCGACGCGCTGGCCAAGGTGTCGGTGACCGGCGAGCTGGTCGAGCAGACCAAGGGCCCCAAGATCCGCATCCACAAGTTCAAGAACAAGACCGGCTACCAGAAGCGCCAGGGTCACCGGCAGAAGCTGACCCGCGTGAAGGTCACCGGCATCAACAAGTGAGGACCTGAGTAGTCATGGCACACAAGAAGGGCGCATCCAGCTCTCGGAACGGCCGCGACTCGAACCCCAAGTACCTCGGGGTGAAGCGCTACGGCGGCCAGGTCGTCAAGGCCGGCGAGATCCTGATCCGTCAGCGTGGGACCAAGTTCCACCCGGGTCTGAACGTCGGTCGCGGCAACGACGACACCCTGTTCGCGCTGTCCGCCGGTACCGTCGAGTTCGGGCGTTACCGCGGCCGCAAGGCCGTCAGCGTGCAGCCGGTCGAGGCCTGATCCGGCTCTCGACGCAGGCCAGCAACTTCCCGGCGAGGGGCGGAACCGGCATGTCCGGGCCGCCCCTCGCTTTGTGTTGTCCGGGGTGACCCGCGTTGCGGTCGGGAAGCGCGAGCGCCCTTCGGCTGTTGCACTCAGCGTCATCGCACTCGTGAACCCAGAGCTACACCCGCCGGGCACCCGTTCGGCTTGATCTTCCTGGAGGCATTCGTGTCGCGGTTCGTCGACCGCGTGACCATCAACGTCGCCGCAGGCGACGGGGGAAATGGCTGCGCCTCGGTGCACAGGGAGAAGTTCAAGCCGCTGGGCGGTCCTGACGGGGGCAACGGCGGCAAGGGCGGCGACGTCCGGCTGGTCGTCGACTCCGGCGTGCACACCCTGCTCGACTTCCACTACCGCCCCAACGCGCAGGCGGTGAAGGGCCAGCCCGGCAAGGGCGGTCACCGCAACGGCGCGCAGGGCGACGACCTGGTGCTGCCGGTCCCGGACGGCACGGTCGTGCTGTCCCCGGACGGCGAGGTGCTGGCCGACCTGGTCGGGCCGGGCACCACGTTCGTCGCGGCGGCCGGTGGTCGCGGCGGCCTGGGCAACGCCGCGCTGGCGTCCAAGGCCCGCAAGGCTCCCGGGTTCGCGCTGCTGGGCGAGCCCGGTGACGAGCTGGAGCTGGTGCTGGAGCTGAAGTCGGTCGCCGACGTCGGCCTGCTCGGCTTCCCCTCCGCGGGCAAGTCCTCGCTGATCTCGGTCCTCTCGGCGGCCAAGCCGAAGATCGCCGACTACCCGTTCACGACCCTGGTGCCGAACCTGGGTGTGGTCACCGCGGGCGAGACCGTGTTCACCGTCGCCGACGTGCCCGGCCTGATCCCGGGCGCCAGCCAGGGCCGCGGTCTGGGCCTGGACTTCCTGCGCCACATCGAGCGCTGCGCGGTGCTGGTCCACGTCGTGGACTGCGCGACGCTGGAGCCGGGCCGCGACCCGATCTCCGACATCGACGCGCTGGAGAACGAGCTCGCCGAGTACACCCCGGCGCTGGCCGCCGAGCACGGCGGGGCCGACCTGGCCGACCGCCCGCGCATGGTGGTGCTCAACAAGATCGACGTGCCGGAGGCCCGCGAGCTCGCCGACTTCGTGCGCGCGGAGGTCGAGGAGCGCGGCTGGCCGGTCTTCGAGATCTCCACGGCCTCCCGCGAGGGCCTGCGCGAGCTGAGCTTCGCGATGGGCGCCGAGGTCGAGCGCTACCGCGAGACGCTGCCCGAGCCGGAACCGGCGCGCGTGGTCGTGCGGCCGACCGCGGTCGACGACGGCGGTTTCACCGTCGAGCCCGACCCGGAGGACGAGGACGCCTTCATCGTGCGCGGCGAGAAGCCGGAGCGGTGGGTCCGGCAGACCGACTTCAACAACAGCGAGGCCGTGGGCTTCCTCGCCGACCGGCTGGCCAAGCTGGGCGTGGAGGACGCGCTGGCCAAGCAGGGCGCCGAGCCGGGCAGCCAGGTCACCATCGGCACCATGACCTTCGACTGGGAGCCCACCACCCCGGCCGGGATGGCCAGCGTGCTCGGCCGACGCGGCCACGACCTGCGGCTGGAGACCGACGACCGGGTCTCGGCGCACGATCGCAAGATCGCCAAGAAGCTGCGCCGCGGCACCGGGCTCGACGAGTTCGGCCGCTACGTCGGCGACGAGGACGAGGACGACGAGTGAGCCCCTCGGCGACTCGGAAGGCCGTCGCGGCCGCGCAGCGGATCGTGGTGAAGATCGGTTCGTCGTCGCTGACCACCACCGAGGGCGGCCTGGACGCCGAGCGGCTGGCGGTCCTGGTGGACACGGTCGCCAAGCGGGTCGCCGCCGGCGGGCAGGTCGTGCTGGTGTCCTCGGGCGCCATCGCCGCGGGCATCGCCCCGATGGGGTTGCGCCGCAGGCCGAAGGACCTGGCCACGCAGCAGGCCGCCGCGTCGGTCGGGCAGCTCGCGCTCGCGCACGCCTACGCGGAGTCGTTCGCCCGCTTCGACCTCACCGTCGGCCAGGTGCTGCTCACCGCCGATGACGTGGTGCGCCGCAGCAACTACCGCAACGCCCAGCGCACCCTGAACCGGCTGCTCGGGCTGGGCGTGGTGCCGGTGGTCAACGAGAACGACACGGTGGCCACCACCGAGATCCGCTTCGGCGACAACGACCGGCTCGCCGCCCTGGTCTCGCACCTGGTCGGCGCCGACGCGCTGATCCTGCTGTCCGATGTGGACGCGCTCTACGACGGCGATCCCCGCAAGGGCGGGGCGAAGGTGATCCGCGAGGTCACCGGCGCCGCCGACATGGAGGGCGTGGACGCGGGCAGCACCGGCGCCTCCGGCCTGGGCACCGGGGGCATGGCCTCGAAGGTCGCGGCGGCGAGGGTCGCCTGCACCTCCGGGATCCCGGTGCTGCTGACCTCCTCGGCCAACGCCGCGAGCGCGCTGGGCCCGGCCGACGTCGGCACGGCCTTCGCCGCCACCGGGAACCGCCTGTCGGCCCGCCGCTTCTGGCTGGCCCACGCCGCGGGCGCCAACGGCCGGCTCTGGCTCGACGACGGTGCCGTGGCGGCGGTGGTCAAGCGCCGCCGCTCGCTGCTCGCGGCCGGGATCACCGCCGTGGAGGGCGCTTTCGACGGCGGCGACGTCGTGGAGCTGCTCAACCCGACCGGCAAGGTCGTGGCGCGCGGAGTGGTCGCCTACGACGCCGAGGAGCTGCCGACGCTCATCGGCCGCTCCACCCACGACCTCCCGGCGGAGCAGCGCCGCGAGGTCGTCCACGCCGACGACCTGGTCCCGTTGAGGTGACGGGGAAGTTTTCATGAAAACTTCCCCCACCACTCAACGGAGCTCGGTCCCCCGGGTCTCGGGCAGGGTGCGGATCACGAAGAACGCGATCACCGCACCGATCGCGATGTAGTAGAAGAACCCGGTCGCGATCTCGAACTTCGCGAAGGCCTGGATGACCAGCGGCGCGGTGCCGCCGAAGACGGCGACGGTGAGGTTGTACCAGGCGCCGATGCCCAGGCCGCGCAGCTCGGTGGGGAACAGCTCCGACATGATCGCGGGCGCGATCGAGGTCATCGCGGTGTAGAGACCGACGCCGATGCAGAACACCACCAGCAGGCTGCCCAACCCCGGCCGCACCAGGTAGGACAGCGGGACGATGAGGACCGCCATCGCCGCCGACCAGGCCAGGAGCTGCGGTTTGCGGCCGTAGCGGTCGGACACCGCGCCCATGGGGTACTGCAGCGCGATGAACAACGCGGTGGCGATGGACAGCGCGAGGAACACGTCGGTGGCATCGGCATCCCGGTTCTTCACCGCGAACGGCGTCAGCGCGCTGAAGAACGTGTAGTAGCACAGCGTCGAGAGCATCGAGAACCCGACGAGCTGGCCGACGGCCTTGGGGTGCTCCCGCAGCGTCAGCATCAGCGGGTTCTTCAGGGACTTCGCCTTGGTCTTGTTCTCCTCGTACTGCTCGGTCTCGCTCAGCGTGCGCCGCAGCCACATGCCGATGAGCCCGAGGAGCCCGCCGATGATGAACGGGATCCGCCAGCCGTACGCCGCCAGCTGCTCCTCGCTGAGCACCGAGGTCAGCACGTACCCCAGCAGCGAGGCGATGAGCAGCGCGGCCCCGGTGGAGATGTAGAAGAACGACGAGTACCGGCCGCGCCGCGAGGGCGGTGCGATCTCGGCGAGGTAGGCCGAGGCGTTGGAGACCTCGCCGCCGAGCGAGAGCCCCTGCCCGATGCGGGCGAGCACGAGCAGCACCGCCGCGAGCCAGCCGATGCTCTCGAACGTCGGCAGGACGCCGATGATCAGCGACCCGCCGGCCATCAGCGAGATCGTCACCAGCATCGCGGTCTTGCGCCCGCGCAGGTCGGCGAAGCGCCCGAGCAACCAGCCGCCGAGCGGGCGGAAGAAGAACGCGAGGGCGAACGTCGCCAGCGTGTTGATCAGCGCCCACTCGCCGGGGAAGAACGCGGAGGCGAAGTACACGCTGAACGCGGTGTAGATGGTCCAGTCGTACCACTCGATGGCGTTGCCGATGCTGGCCGCGACCAGCGTCCGGACCGGCAGCTTGTGCGCCACCGCTTCGTCCTGGGGCATCGAAACCTCCGCGTCGCGCCCGGGAATGAGGTGCCGACACGGTAAGCGCTCGACCAGGTGGGGGAAAGATCCGAATCCGATTTGGAATCACCGAATTCCGGATGAGATCACCCCGCTTCCGGGTCACACTGCCCGGATGGTGCGCGACGTGGCCGACGACGTCCTCGACGTGCTGATCGAGGAGAACCCGCTCAACGAGCAGCTGCTGGGACTGCCCGGCACGACCGGCAGGCTCCCCGATCCCCGCGAGGACGCCCAGTTCGACCTGCGCGCGCGGGCTCTGCGCATCGCGGCGGCGGCGCGCGATCTCGACGGCGACGACCTCACCCGCGAGGTGGTCGTCGCCGAGGCGGAGGGCGTGGCCGCCCGCGTCGAGTCCCGGCTGGTCGAGCACACGATGCACGACTCTGCCGTCTCGCCGCTGAGCGAGGTCCTGGAGATGGTGCCGGAGCAGCACCCCGAAACCCGGAGCAGGAGCGGGATTTCCTGCGCCTGCTGGCGGGGATCCCGGAGTTCCTCGCCCGCAGCGGGCAGCGGCACCTGGACGGGGCGCGGGCGGGACGGCTGCCCGTCGCCCGCCGGGTGCGGGTCGCGATCGACCACGTGGACGCGCACCTGGCCGCACCCCAGCGCGATCCGCTGCGCAAACCACCGCTGAACTCGGAGGACGAGCGGAATCGCCTGCTGGAGGAGCGGGTTCGGCCCGCGTTCGCGGCCTACCGCGAGGTCCTGCGGGACCTGCCCGGACGTTCCGACGACGAGCCGGGGCTGTGCTTCCTGCCGGACGGCGAGCGGACCTACGCGTCGCTGGTCCGGATGCACACCACGACCGAGCGCACCCCCGAGGAGCTGCACCGGACCGGTCTGGAGCTGCTGGCGGAACTCGACGAGGAGTACGCCGAGATCGGCTCCCGCGTCTTCGGCCTGCGCGACGTCGCCGAGATCCGGCACCGGATGCGCACCGACCCGGCGCTGTACTGGTCCAGCGGGCAGGAACTGCTCGATGCCGCGAAAACTGCTGTGACCAGGGCGGAAGAGGTCGCGCCGCAGTGGTTCGGCCGGACCCCGGCGCAGCGCTGCCGCGTCTCGCCCTTCCCGGAGGACCAGGCCCCGGACGCCGTGGGCGGCGCCTACCTGCCGGGTCCGATCGACGGTTCGCGGCCGGGCACCTACTTCGCCAACACCTACGCCGCCGAGCAGCGGCCCCGGTTCCTCGCCGAGCCGCTGGCGTTCCACGAGGCCGTTCCCGGGCACCACTTCCAGATCAGCCTCGCCCAGCAGCTCACCGACGTCCCGACGATCCGCAAGGTCGCCGGTTTCAACGCCTACATCGAGGGCTGGGGCCTCTACGCCGAGCGGCTGGCCGACGAGATCGGGCTCTACAGCGACGATCTCAGCAGGTTGGGCTTGCTGGCGATGGACTCCGCGCGTGCCGCCCGGCTCGTCGTCGACACCGGGCTGCACGCCTTCGGCTGGACCCGGCAGCAGGTCGTGGACTTCCTGCGCACCCGCACTCCCACGGCCGAGGTGGAGGTGCAGAGCGAAACCGACCGCTACATCGAGGCGCCGGGCCAGGCGCTGTCCTACATGGCCGGGCGCTTGGAGTTCCAGCGGTTGCGCGCGCAGGCCGGGGTCGACCTGCGCGCCTTCCACGACGGGGTGCTGGCCACCGGTCCGCTGCCGCTGTCGGCGCTGGCCGCGGAGGTGGCTAGCTGGTCGAGGCGAGGGTGAACGGCAGCACCGCGGGTGCACCGGCCTGGCGGAGCATGCGGCCGACGACCGTTGCGGTCCACCCGGTGTCGGCGTAGTCGTCCATCAGCAGCACCGGCCCGTCCAGGCCGGACAGCGCGCCCGCCAGCTCGTCGTCGATCTTGAACTGCCGCCACAGCGACGCCACCCGCTGCGCGCTGTTGGTGGCGCGGTTCGGCGTCGTGTTCGGGTTCGTCAGGACCTCGCCGAGCAGCGGCAACCGGCCGATCCCGGCGATGCGCTCGGCCAGGCTGCGCACCAGCTTCGGCCGCGTCCGCGAGCCCAGCGCCACGACGCCGACCGGGCGCTGCTCCCACTCCCACGCGGCCAGCACCTTGATCGCGGCCTGGAACAGGTCGTCCGGCAGCTCCTGGTCGGGGGCGCCGGTGGCCAGCAGTTCGCGCAGCCGGTTGCCCCAGCCGATGTCGGTGAGCCTGCCGACCGCGCGCCCGGTCGTGGTCTGCTCGTCGGCCGGGAGCTTGCCGGAGGCCTCCACGCCGAGCGAGGACATGCCGCTCGGCCACATCTTGCGCGGTGCGATGTCCACGCCCGGCCGCTGCAACCGCTCCTGCGCCTGCTGCACGGCCTGGTCGTCGACCTCGGCCGAATAGCCCGCGCCGGTGCAGTTGTCGCAGCGCCCGCAGGGCTCGGCGTGCGGGTCGTCGAGCTGGCGGCGCAGGAACTCCATCCGGCACGACGACGTCGTCTGGTAGTCGAGCATCGCCTGCTGCTCGGCCTGCCGCTCGGTCTCGATGCGGCCGTAGCGCTCGGCGTCGTAGTGCCAGGGCTCGCCGGTGGCCTCCCAGCCGCCCTTCACCCGCTGCACCGCGCCGTCGACGTCGAGGACCTTGAGCACCATCTCCAGCCGGTTGCGGCCCAGCTCCACGTGCGGTTCCAGGGCGGCGGTGGAGAGCTTGCCGTGCTCGGTGAGCGCGTCGAGCACCGCGCGCACGGTCGGTTCCGGCGGGAACGCCAGCGACGCGAAGTAGCTCCAGATCTCGCGGTCCTCCGGCCCGGGCAGCAGCAGCACCTCGGCGCGCTGCACGCCGCGACCGGCACGACCGATCTGCTGGTAGTAGGCGATCGGCGAGGACGGCGCGCCGACGTGCACCACGAAACCCAGGTCGGGCTTGTCGAAGCCCATGCCCAGCGCGGAGGTCGCCACCAGCGCCTTGACCCGGTTGTTGAGCAGGTCGGCCTCGGCCTGCTCGCGCTCGGCCGGGTCGGTGCGGCCCGAGTACGCGGCCACCTCGTAGCCCTGTTCCCGCAGGTAGGAGGTGATCTCGTGGGCGGCGGCGACGGTGAGCGTGTAGATGATGCCGGAACCGGGCAGCTCCTTGAGCTGTCCGGCCAGCCAGCCGAGCCGGGCCTGCGCGGTGGGGAGCCGGAGCACGCCGAGCCGCAGGCTCTCGCGGTCCAGGGTGCCGCGCAGCACCAGCGTCTCCTGCGGGTCGGTGAACTCGCCGCCGACGCCGAGCTGCTCGGAGACGTCGGCGACCACCCGGTCGTTGGCGGTGGCGGTGGTGGCGAGCACCGGAACGCCCTCGGGCAGTTCGGTGAGCAGGGTGCGCAGCCGCCGGTAGTCGGGGCGGAAGTCGTGGCCCCAGTCGGAGATGCAGTGCGCCTCGTCGACCACCAGCAGTCCGGCGCTCTGGGTGAGCTCGGGCAGGATCGTGTCGCGGAAGTCGGGGTTGTTGAGCCGTTCCGGGCTGACCAGCAGCACGTCGACCTCGCCGGAGGCGACGCGCTCCTCGATGTCGTTCCACTCCTCGGGGTTGGCCGAGTTGATGGTGGCGGCGTGCACGTCGGCGTTGGCCGCGGCGGCGACCTGGTTGCGCATCAGCGCCAGCAGCGGCGAGACGATCACGGTCGGCCCCTCGCCGAGCTCGCGCAGCAGTGCGGTCGCGATGAAGTACACGGCCGACTTGCCCCAGCCGGTCCGCTGCACGACCAGCGCGCGGCGGCGTTCGAGGACCAGCGCGCGGATCGCCGCCCACTGGTCCTCGCGCAGCGCGGCGTCGGGGCCGGCCAGTGCGCGGAGTCGTTCCTCGGCGAGTTCCCGCAGCGCTTCTTCGTCCACGACCCGAATTCCTACCGGACGTCCCCGACGGGCCACGCCCGGGGCCGCGCGGGCGTGTCGGGACCGCCTTCGCCCACCACTCCGCGACCGCCTCGCCGGGAGCGGCTGACCGACTTCCGGATCAGGGAGTTGGCGGAGCAGCCGGTCACGTTGCCGCGAGGATCGGGAAATGCGTTGCCGGGACGGATTAGGCTGGTGGAGTGACCGTCATCGAGTTCCCCACCTCTGACAGGGCCACCGGCGACGAGCTGCGCGAACAGGTGCGCGAGGCCGCGCGCCGGGCGCGCGGAGCCGCCGCCGAGCTGGCGCAGGCCACGCGCGGCACCAAGGACGCGCTGCTGCACGCGATGGCCGACGAGCTGGTCAAACGCGCCCCGGAGGTGCTGGAGGCCAACGAGCGCGACGTGGCCGCCGCCCGCGAGTCGGGCACCGCCGAGGCCATGATCGACCGGCTGAGCCTGAGCACCGGCCGCATCGAGGCGATGGCCGACGGCCTGCGCACCGTCGCCGGCCTGCCGGACCCGGTGGGGGAGGTGCTGCGCGGTCAGGTGCTGCCCAACGGCGTCCAGCTGCGCCAGGTGCGGGTGCCGCTCGGCGTGGTCGGCATCGTCTACGAGGGGCGTCCGAACGTGACGGTCGACGCCGCCGGGCTGACCCTGAAGTCGGGCAACGCGGCGCTGCTGCGCGGCTCGTCGTCGGCGGAGGCCTCCAACACGGCGCTGGTGGCGGTGCTGCGCGACGTCGTCGCCGAGCACGGCCTGCCCGCCGACTCGGTCCAGCTGCTGCCCTGCCACGACCGCGCCTCGGTGCACCACCTGATCACCGCGCGCGGCCTGGTCGACGTGGTCATCCCGCGCGGCGGTGCCGGGCTGATCTCGGCGGTCGTCGAGCAGTCCACGGTCCCGGCGATCGAGACCGGGGTGGGCAACTGCCACGTCTACGTCGACTCCAGCGCCGAGATCGACGTGGCCCTGCGCATCCTGCTCAACTCCAAGGCCCGCCGCCCCAGCGTGTGCAACGCTGCCGAGACGTTCCTGGTGCACGCCGACATCGCCGAGGAGTTCCTGCCGCGCGCGATCGCCGAGCTGGGCGAGGCGGGGGTCACGGTGCACGGCGATGAGCGAGTGGTGGCCGTGGGCGGTGCGAACGTCGTGCCGGTCACCGACGAGGACTGGGACACCGAGTACCTGTCGCTGGACATCGCCGCCGCCGTCGTGGACTCGATGCCCGCCGCGATCGAGCACATCCGCGAGCACGGCTCCGGGCACACCGAGGCCATCGTGACCAGCGACGTCCGCTCCGCTCAGCAGTTCACCGCGCAGGTCGACGCGGCCGCGGTGATGGTCAACGCCAGCACCGCGTTCACCGACGGCGGGGAGTTCGGGATGGGCGCCGAGATCGGCATCTCCACCCAGAAGCTGCACGCGCGCGGCCCGATGGGCCTGCCCGAGCTGACCTCCACCAAGTGGATCGCCCACGGCGACGGCCACGTGCGGCCGGGCTCGGCACCGGCCAAGCCGGGGAGCTGAACTTGACGCAGGCGCCGCGACGCAAGCGCGACTCCGCGGCCACGAAGGAAGCACTGCTGAACGCCGCCTCGGAGCTGTTCACCGAGCGCGGCTTCAGCGCGACGACGGTGCGCGACGTCGCGGCCCGAGCCGGGGCGAACCAGGCGCTGCTGTTCCGCTACTTCGGGTCCAAGCAGGAGCTGTTCGCGGCGGTGCTGACCCGCAACAGCGAGCAGGTGGTCGCGGAGCTCTCCGCCGAGGAGCTGCCGCGGCAGCTGCTGCTGAGCCTGATCGACAGCGCTCAGCCCAACGGAGAGCACCCGCTGGTGGCGATGCTGCGCTCGTGGAGCGACGAGCGGGCGGCCGAGATGCTGCGCGGCGAGCTCGGCGCCCGCTACACAGAGCGGCTCGCCGAGCTCACCGACGCCGATGACGCGATGTTGCGGGCGGACCTCGTGCTGGCGTGGGTGTTCGGCATCGGCATGGTCCGCTCGGTGCTCGGCAAGAGCCCTCTCGCGGAGGCCGACCCGGACGACATCGTCCGCTACGTCTCCCGTGCCGCATCCGCGATCCTGGAGCGAACGGACCTTTCGGGCGATCGCTGATCAGGGCGTGCGCAGCGGTTTTCCCGGGCGTAGCGTGATGTTGTAAGCGAGCGCTTACAACCGCTGTCTGCCGGGAGCTGCGCATGACCACCACGGAGCCGAGGACCTACCCGTTCAACGTCGCCGAGGCGCTCGACCTCGACCCGATCTACGCCCGGTTGCGCGAGCAGGAGCCGCTGAGCCGGGTCAAGCTGCCCTACGGCGAGGAGGCCTGGCTGGCCACCCGCTACGAGGACGTCAAACTCGTCCTGGGCGACCCGCGCTTCAGCCGCGCCGAGGTCCTCCGCCGCGACGAGCCGCGCATGCGGCCGGCCAAGCCGACCGGCGGGATCCTGAGCATGGACCCGCCGGATCACACCCGGCTGCGCCGCCTGGTCGCCAAGGCCTTCACCCAGCGCCGGGTAGAGAAGCTGCGCCCGCGCACCCAGGACATCGCCGACGAGCTGGTCAGCGGCATGATCGAGCGGGGCGGCCCGGCCGACCTCGTCGAGGAGTTCGCGCTGCCGCTGCCCATCACGGTGATCTGCGAGCTGCTCGGCGTGCCCTTCGCCGATCGCGCGGACTTCCGGGTGTGGTCGGACGCGTTCCTGTCCACCAACAAGCTCACCGCCGAGCAGACCAGCGACTACATGGACCGGATGATGGACTACATCGCCGGTCTGATCGCCCAGCGTCGCGCCGAGCCCGCCGACGACCTGATCACCGGCCTCATCGCCGCCCGCGACGAGCAGGACAAGCTCACCGAGGACGAGATGGTCCGGCTGGCCGCCGGAATCCTGGTCGCGGGCCACGAGACGACCGCGTCGCAGATCCCCAACTTCCTCCACGTGCTGCTGACCCACCCCGAGCAGCTGGAGGCGCTACGGGCCGATCTGGACCTGGTCCCGTCGGCCGTGGAGGAGCTGCTGCGCTTCGTGCCGCTGGGCGTGGGCGCGGGGTTCGCGCGGTACGCGATCGAGGACGTCGAGGTCGGCGGCGTGCTGGTCCGCGCCGGTGAGCCGGTGCTGTCCAGCGTCGGGTCCGCCAACCGCGACGAGTCCGTCTTCGACGACCCGGAGTCCCTCGACCTGGCTCGGGCGGAGGCCTCGCACGTCGGGTTCGGGCACGGCCCGCACCACTGCCTGGGCGCTCAGCTGGCCCGGCTGGAGCTGCAGGTCGCGTTGCGCACCCTGCTCACCCGGCTGCCCGGTCTGGACTTCGCGCACTCGCCGGAGGAGGACGTGGACTGGAAGACCGGTCTGCTGGTGCGGGGGCCTCAGCGGATGGTGCTGTCGTGGCAAGGTGGCGAGTGATCTCGCTCATAGGGAAGAAGGTGGACTGATGAGCTGGTCGATCGAGATCGACGCGAACACCTGCATCGGGTCGGGCATGTGCGCTGGGGTCGCCCCGGACCACTTCGAGCTGGTCGAGGGCTACTCGACCGCGCTGCAGGACCGGACCGAGCCGTCCGACGACGTCGTGGACGCGGCGGAGTCGTGCCCGGTGGAGGCGATCCTGGTCAAGGACGTCGAGACCGGGAAGGTCGTCGCCCCCGAGGAATGACCGCAACGAGTGATGTGGGTGTGACTCAGGTCACTTCAGAATTCACGTCATGAATCCCGAAGCGCGCGGGTCTCACCCGTGCGCGCCCGAGAGGCAGCGCCCGCGAACCGAGGTGGGCCCCCAGCCGCCGAGGTTCGTGCAGGGCTGCGGGGCCCGGTCGAGGGGGGAGCCTGGACCGGGCCTCGTGGTCAGCCGCGGGGCCCGGCGTGGGGTTTGAGGGGAGTCCACGCCGGGACCGTGTCCTCCGACACCCCCGAGCGCCCCGCTGACGTGCCTGGTCGTGATGCTTATCTAGGGTTGTCAGCTATGTCTCGACGCCGGATCGGGGTCATGGGTGGCACCTTCGATCCCATTCATCACGGCCACCTCGTGGCCGCCAGCGAAGTGCAGGCGCAGTTCGGCCTCGAACAGGTGATCTTCGTGCCCACCGGGCAACCGTGGCAGAAGAGCCACGAGGTCGTCTCGCCGGCCGAGGACCGCTACCTGATGACCGTGATCGCGACCGCGTCCAACCCGCGGTTCCTGGTCAGCCGGGTGGACGTCGACCGCAAGGGCCCGACCTACACGGCCGACACGCTCAAGGACCTCCACGAGGAGTTCCCGGACGCGGACCTGTACTTCATCACCGGTGCCGACGCCCTGGAGCAGATCCTGTCCTGGCACCGCGTCGAGGAGATGTTCGAGCTCGCCCACTTCATCGGCGTGACGCGCCCCGGCTACTCGCTCAACAGCGCGCACCTGCCGGACGGCTCGGTGTCGCTGGTGGAGATCCCGGCGATGGCGATCTCCTCCACCGGCTGCCGGGACCGCGTACGAGCGGGCCTCCCGGTCTGGTACCTGGTCCCCGACGGAATCGTCCAGTACATCACCAAACGCGGCCTCTACCGCGAAACCCCAGCCGAGTGGGGTCCTTAGCGGGGAGATTCGCACGCGGGTCAGCCCGGGTGTTCGAGGCGGACGTGGACGACGTCGAACCGGTGCGGAGCCGCGTCGGAGGGCGCCAGGACCACGCCGTCCGAGACGTGCGCCGGGCCCGGCGCACGTCCGGCCAGAGCCTGCTGCACCAGCCGGTTCAGCCGCTCGCCGCAGTGGCGGTAGAACCGGAGCTGCGTGCTCCTGCCGAAGACCGCCCAGCCCAGCTTCACCACGGGTCCCAGATCGGGTGAGCGCTGCGAGTACCCCGAGACGAGGAACTCCACGCGGCCCGAGGTGGGGTGCTTGGTCACCAGGTAGCTCATCTTCCCGCGTTCGAGGTGCCCGTCGAGGGTTTCGTAAGACCAGCCCCAGATCCGCTCGGGACCGGTCTCGTCGACGATCTCCGTCACGCGCACCCCCATGTGGAAGCGCAGGCCGGCGAAGTGGCCCTCCAACAGCAGATCCCGCCCCAGCAGCGCTGATCCGCGCCGGTAGATCGCGCGAATCCGGCCCGGGGTGGCGAACTCGTAGTCGCGCACCAGTCGGCACGCGGTCTCCCAGATCCCGCCCGGTTCGGGCGGACCGGGCCGTTCGACGCCGAGGGACCGGCGGTGGGAGTCGACGTTCCAGAACGGCGCGCGCACTTCCTCCGCCGCGTAGTTGACCTGCCGCCACACCAGGTCGTCCAGCGCTGCGACGTGATCGACGCCGGTGAGCAGGCCGCCGCGGGAGCCGCTCACTCCAGCTCGCGGAGGGTGTCGCCGATCAGCCACAGGGTGGGCGGCCACAATCCGACGAACAGGGCCCTGCGCTCGGCGTTGCCCCGCTCCTCCTGGTCGACGGTCTTCGCCCGGATCCACAGGCCGATGCACAGGGCCACCGATCCCATGGACGCCGCCTGCAGGTACGCGCTGCGCACGCCGATTCGGTGTAGTTGCGCGATCACCGATGTCACCTCGCTGACGTGTGATCCTGCTCGACTGGAGGGACCATGCCAGCATCCCTGCTCCCAGCCGGTTCCGCGAAAGGGAACGAGATGGCCGAGATCACCGGGCGCGTCACCCTGCTGACGGGGTGGTTGCTGGGCATGGCGCTGGTCTCCTGGCGCTACCTGTGGCAGACGACTCCGCTGCACCGCAGCGAGGTGCGGGTGCGGACCGATGAGCGGCCGTCGCCGGAGATCCCCCGCGAGCTGCGCGACGAGCGCTGCCAGCCGGAGGCGGCCGGGGTGGGCGAGCTGTACCACCGGCTCTTCAGCGTGCGCATCGAGGACGGGGTGCGCGGCCCCGCCGAGCTGATGGAGCAGGTGAAGGAGAACCTCAACTGCGCCGCCCCCACCGAAGTGGCGAGGTTCTACAAGACCAGCGGCGAGACCGACGCGATGCGCCTCGGCGACGAGTTCGTGGTGCGCATGCCAGGACCGTGGGACGGTCCCGTGCGGGTCGTCGCGTGCGAACCCGACCGCTTCCGCTTCGTGACGCTGCAGGGGCACCTCGAAGCGGGGCAGATCGAGTTCCGCGCGGTTCCGGGGGACGACCACCTGCGCTTCGAGATCGAGACGTGGGCCCGCCCGAGCAGCGGGCTGGTGAACCTCCTCTACGCCCAGCTCCGGCTGGCCAAGGAGATGCAGCTGAACATGTGGGTGCGCTACTGCTTGAGCATCGCGGGCGTGTGCGGGGGCCGAGCCAGCGGGGGAGTGACCATCGAGACCCGGCGCGTCCTCGCTTGAGCCGCCGACGGGGAGCTTCGCGCCCAGCGGTCCGCGCTTCGCATGACCATCACCACAGCCGGACGTGCACCGGCCGGTTGGTTCACCGCCCGTCACCCCGGCAGTTCGCCTCGGTGCGGTGCGGGCGCAGCAGGCTGATGACCGGTTGGGAGGTCAGCTGTTCCTCCTGGTCAGGACCCGAGCCGGGGCGTCGGCGCTGGTAGCCGGTCTCGTGGTGCGCTTCGACGACGAGCGCGGCCGCAGCGCCAGAGCGATCCGCGGGCCCGCGTGGACCCGGGCGCAGCGCTCGGGCATAAAGGACTCGTACGCGAAGGCCGGGCGGATCCCAGCCGGGACCGGCGGCCTATCCTGCTACCCGGCGTGGGCACACCGAGCCCGGCCGAGAGGAGTGACGTGGCAGCCACCGAGAACGCCCGCGAGCTGGCCCTGATCGCCGCCCAGGCGGCGGCCGACAAGAAGGCCACCGACGTGGTCCTGCTGGATGTCTCCGAGCAGCTGGTCATCACCGACTGCTTCATGATCGCCTCCGCGCCCAACGAGAGGCAGGTCGAAGCGATCGTCGACTCGGTCGAGGAGAAGCTGCGCGCGGCGGGCGTCAAGCCGGTCCGGCGCGAGGGCGCCCGCGAGGGGCGCTGGGTCCTGCTGGACTTCGTCGACCTCGTGGTGCACGTCCAGCACGACGACGAGCGCGCCTTCTACCAGCTGGAGAAGCTGTGGAAGGACTGCCCGCGGATCGAGTTCGTCGACCAGGGCGCGCCCGCGGAGGACGCCGAGTGAGCCTCGACCGGCTCGTGCTGTGGCGGCACGGCGAGACCGACTACAACCTCGCCGGCCGCATCCAGGGGCACCTGGACAGCTCGCTGACCGCCAACGGCGTCGAGCAGGCCGAGCGGGCCGCCCCCGACATCGCGGCCTTCGAGCCGTCGGTGGCCATCAGCTCCGACCTCAACCGCGCGCGGACCACCGCCGCCGCCTACGCCAAGGTCAGCGGTGAGCCGGTGAAGCTGGACAAGCGGTTGCGGGAGACCCACGTCGGCGAGTGGCAGGGGCTCAGCGGCGCCGAGGTCGAGCACGGCTGGCCCGGTGCGCTCAACACCTGGCGGGCGAACCCCACGTGGGCGCCGCCGGGCGGGGAGTCCCGGGTGGAGGTCGCCGCGCGGGCCGTCGAGGTCGTCGCCGAGCTGGACGACCAGTTCACCGACACCGCGCTGCTGGTCGCCCACGGCGGGCTGATCACCGCGCTCACCGCGAAGCTGCTCGCCCTGCCCGTGGAGCTGTGGCCGGGCCTGGGCGGTGTGCGCAACTGCCACTGGGTGGTGCTCAAGCGCCGCAGCCCCAGCGATCACCGCTGGCGCCTGATGGCCTACAACGCCGGCGCCCAGAGCCACGCGTGATCGCATCCGCCGTCTGACGTCGTAGGGTTGCGCTCGTGTCCATTGCCGTCGTCACCGATTCCACGGCCTACCTGCCTCCCGGGTACGCCGCGCGGTACGGGATCCGGGTCGTTCCGCTGCACGTCAGCGTGGACGGCGGGAAGCACGTCGACGAGACCGGGTTCTCGCCCTGCGACCTCGCCGACGCCCTGGAGCGCAAGCAGCGGGTGACCACCGCCAGCGCGACCTCCGGAGAGCTGGCCCGCGCCTACCGTCGGGCTCTCGACGACGGGGCCGAGGGCGTGGTCGCGGTGCACCTGTCCCGGCAGCTGTCGGGGACGTGGGACGCGGCGCGGCTGGCCGCGCGGGAGACCGATCCCGACCGGATCCGGGTCGTGGACTCCCGGTCCGCGGCGATGGGCCTGGGCTTCTCCGTGCTGGCCGCCGCCGACGCGGCGACCGCCGGGGCGGATCTGGCCGAGGTGGAGCACACGGCCGCGGTCACCGCCGCGCGCACGACCACCACCTTCTCCGTGCAGACCCTTGAGTACCTGCGGCGCGGCGGCCGGATCGGCACCGCTGCGGCGGTGCTGGGGACCGCGCTGTCGATCAAACCGCTGCTGCACGTCCACGACGGGCGCATCGACGCCTTGGAGAAGGTGCGCACCACGACCCGGGCGATGGCGCGGCTGCGCGATCTGTCGCTGGAGGCGGCGGGTTCCGGATCGGCGGCGATCGCGGTGCACCACCTCGCCGCGACCGAGCACGCCGAGGAGCTCGCGGCGCGCTTCTCCGCCGAGCTGGGGGAGTCGGTCGAGTGCGTCGTCTCGGAGGTCGGCGCGGTCATCGGGGCGCACATCGGGCCCGGATCGGTGGGTGTCGTGGTTCTCCCGAACGGGTGGCGTTTCGGCGGTTGAAAACCCTTCGGGGCGCGGATTCCACACCATCGAGCTGAATCTCGGCGGGTATCCATCCACAGTAGTCAGATGCACCAAAAATGAACGTGCACAACGTCTTTCGATCGCGCTAACGTCGTCGACATGTTCGACTCCAAGCTCTTCCGCGCCACCGATGACGACTCCTACGAGCAGCTCGGCACCCGGTCCCGGCTGCAGACGCTGCGCCGCGAGGCCGAGCACGACGAACCGACCGACCGGATCGAGCGCAACTATTCGGTGAAAAAGCCCGAGGGCGGCCGAAGTTCGCCGCTGTCGCGGCTCGCCGAGCGATGGCTCCCGGAACCCCTGCTGCGGTCCAGAGTGGACCCCGGCCGAGCCGGGCTGCTCGCGGTCGCGCTCGTAGCCGCCGTCGTGCTGGCCGGGGTCCTCGTGCTCGCCTGGTCGGACCGGCCCGAGGCCGAGTCCGCGCCGCCACCGCTGCCGCCTCCGCCCGCACCCGTGTCGACCGGTCCCACCGCTCCCGCCGAGCTGGTGGTCAGCGTCGTGGGCCGGGTGGAGCGGCCAGGTCTGGTCACCGTGCCCGCGGGCGCGCGGGTCGCCGACGCCGTGTCGGCGGCCGGTGGCGCGCTGCCCGAGACCGACCTGACCGGGCTCAACCTCGCCCGCCGCCTCGCCGACGGCGAGCAGCTCTACGTCGCCATCCCCGTGCCACCTGAAGCCCAGCAGGCCCAGTCCGGACAGCCGGGTTCCGGTGGTGGTGACGGCAGGCTCGACCTCAACGCGGCGACGAAGGAGCAGCTCGATGGACTGCCAGGGGTCGGCGAGGTCACCGCCGAGCGAATCCTGCAGTGGCGCACCGAACACGGCCGCTTCGACTCCGTGGACCAGCTCGGCGAGGTCGGCGGGATCGGCGACGCGCGGCTGTCCAAGCTGCGCGACCTGGTGCGGGTGTGATCCGGCGGCCGGACCTGCGGCTGGTCCCGGCCGCCGCGGTGGTCTGGCTGGTGACTCTGCTGGGCCTGCGGGCCGGGTGGGTCTGCGCGGCGGTGGTGGCCTCGGCGGCCGCGATCGCGGCCCCGCTGGTCCTGGGGTTCTCGCGGCGCCGGGCGGGAGCCAGGGCCGTGCTGGTGGTCCTGCTGCTGGCAGGGGTCGCGGGCAGCGCGATCGCGGTCCGGGTCCACGACGTCGCCGAGCACCCGCTGCGGCGGGCGGCGACCGAGGGCGAGGCGGTGACGGTTCGGGTCGAGCTGACCTCCGCCCCGACCCCGCTGCGCGGCGCGGCTTTCGGCGGCAGCCGGGCGCAGGACCGCTCGCTGGCACGCGCCGAAGTGGTGACCACCGAGGTCGCCGGTCGGCGCGTCCAGTCCGGCGGTTCGGTGGTGCTGCTGGTGCCGACCGACCGGTGGCGCGGGCTGATCGCCGGGCAGCGGCTCACCGTCCGGGGCAAGGCGGCACCGCCCCGGGACGGCCGGCTGGTCGTCGCGATGCTGCCGATCCACCAGGCGCCGAGCGAGGTGAGCCCGCCACCGCGATGGCAGCGGGTCGCCGCCGAGCTGCGGTCGGGACTGCGCGAGGTCTCCGCCGAGCACCTGTCCCCGGAAGCCTCGGGCCTGCTGCCCGGGCTGGTGGTCGGAGACACCGCGGGGCTGCCACCGGAGGTGGAGCAGGACTTCGAGACGGCCGGGCTCAGCCATCTCACAGCAGTGTCGGGCGCCAACCTTGCGATCGTGTGCGGCGCGGTCCTGGTGCTGCTGCACCTGCTGGGACTCGGCCCGGTGGTCTGCGCGGTGGGCGCCGCACTGGTCCTGGTCGGGTTCGTGGGGTTGACCGGACCGGAGCCGAGCGTCCTGCGCGCGGCCGCGATGGGGGCGATCACGCTGCTGGCGCTGGTGCTGGGGCGGCGACGCTCGGCGCTGCCCGCCCTGGCGGCGAGCGTCGTCGGGCTGTTGCTCCTGCTCCCGGAACTGGCGACCAGCGCCGGGTTCGCCCTGTCGGTCGCTGCGACGGCGGGACTGGTGCTGCTCGCCCCGGCCTGGGCGGCCGCGCTGCGCGCCCGCGGTGTCCCGGTCGGGCTGGCGGAGGCGATCGCGGTGCCGGTGGCCGCCCACGTGGTCACCGCGCCGTTGATCGCCGCGATCTCCGGTGGGGTGAGCCTGGTCGCGGTGCCGGCGAACCTGCTGGCGGCACCGGTGATCGCACCGGCGACGGTGCTCGGCGTGCTGGCCACCGTCACCGCACCGGCGTCGACGTGGCTCGCGGGGCTCCTCGTCGAGCTGGCGGGCCCGGAACTGGCGTGGGTGCTGCTGATCGCCGATCGCGCCGCCGCGGTGCCGGGGGCGGTGTTCGACTGGCCGACCGGGACCGGTGGGGGACTGCTGCTCGCGGTGTTGCTGCTGGTGGGGCTGATCGCGTTGCGAGGAAGGAGGGTTCGGCTGCTGGCGGTGGTCGCGGTGCTGCTCAGCGCCCTGGTCGTGCTGCCGGTGCGCACGATGCTGCCGGGCTGGCCGGTGCCGGGCTGGAGCGTGGTGGCCTGCGACGTCGGGCAGGGGGACGGGCTGGTGCTGGCCACCGGCACGCCGGGGGAGGCCGTGGTGGTCGACACCGGGCCGGACCCCCGACGGTCCGCGAACTGCCTGCGGCGCTTGGGGATCCAGCGCGTGTCGATGGCGGTGCTGACGCACCTGCACGCCGACCACGTCAGCGGTCTGCGCACGGTGCTCGGCGAGATGCCGGTCGGTGCGGTGGGGATCGGACCGCTGCGGGAACCGGAGTGGGCGTTCGACGATCTGGTGCGCGACACCCGCGCGCACCGCGCACCGATCGTCGCGCTGCAGGCCGGGCAACGGCTGACCTGGCCTTCCCTGGTGCTCGACGTGCTGGCCCCGGATCCGAGCGTGACCCGGACCCAGACGGCAGACGACGCCAACGACGCCTCGCTGGTGATCCGCGCGACCACCCCGGCGGGCCGGGTGCTGCTCACCGGAGACGTGGAGCTGCCGGGGCAGGGGCGGCTGGTGTCGTCGCGGGAGGACTTGCGAGCCGACGTGCTCAAGGTGCCGCACCACGGATCCCGGTACAGCGCACCGCGTTTCCTCACCGCGGTGCGGCCCGGGCTCGCGCTGATCAGCGTCGGCGCGGGCAACGACTACGGCCACCCCAACGCCTTCGTGATCGACACGCTCACCCGCGCCGGTGCCCGGGTGCTGCGCACCGACCAGGAAGGGGACATCGCGGTCCTGCCGGGGCCGCGGGGACCGCGCTTCGTCTCTCGCGGAGATCCCTTGCGCGCCGAGGAGAACTGACCGTCCGTTGTGGACGACGAAGCGGGTGGCCGCCCGTGGGGGCGACCACCCGCTCGCGAGAGAGGAGGTTCGACCTACAACTGGATCAGAGGCCGGCTGGATCGGAGCCCGGCTGGATCAGAGGCCCAGCGCCTGGTTCACCGACTCGGTCGTCGGCGCCACGGTGGCCTTCGGGCCCAGCTCGCCCTCGACGGCGTCCAGGGTCTTGAGGCCGTCACCGGTGATCAGCAGGACCGTCTCGGCGTCCGGGTCGATCTTGCCGGCCTCGATGAGCTTCTTGGCGGTCGCGACGGTCACGCCACCAGCGGTCTCGGCGAAGATGCCCTCGGTGCGGGCCAGCAGGCGGATGCCGGCGCGGACCTCGTCGTCGGTGACGTCCTCG
The DNA here is from genome assembly GCF_029952525.1 of Saccharopolyspora ipomoeae. Classification (GTDB taxonomy): domain Bacteria; phylum Actinomycetota; class Actinomycetes; order Mycobacteriales; family Pseudonocardiaceae; genus Saccharopolyspora; species Saccharopolyspora ipomoeae. Next base: position 14,442 of record NZ_JASAOF010000013.1, on the reverse strand, counting down.
ATGGCGCCGCCGGTCTTGCGGACGACGTCGAGCACGTACGGACCGTCGGCGGGGGCCCCGATGGCCAGCGAGCGGGCGATGGTGTCCGGCTTGACCGGCTGCACCACGTCGTGGCCGTTGCGGTAGGCGGTGGAGACCGGGGAGCAGCCGGTGGCCTGCGCGCCGAAGATCTTCACCGGGGAGTCCTCGACCAGGCCGACCTGGCTGAGCTCGTTGAAGCCCTTGTAGACCTTGGTCAGCTGCGAGCCGGAGGCGATCGGCACCACGATCTGCTCGGGACGACGCCAGCCCAGCTGCTCGGCGACCTCGAAGGCCAGGGTCTTGGAACCCTCGGAGTAGTAGGGCCGGACGTTGACGTTGACGAACGCCCAGTCCTCGTGGTCACCGGCGAGCTCGGTGGCCAGCCGGTTGACGTCGTCGTAGTTGCCGTCGACCGCGAGCAGCGAGCCGTCGTAGACCGCGCTCATCAGGATCTTGGCGCGCTCGAGGGTCTTGGGCACCAGCACGACCGAGTCCCAGCCCGCGCGGGCAGCGGCGGCGGCCACGGCGTTGGCGAGGTTGCCGGTGGACGGGCACGCCAGCACCTTGAACCCGAACTCGCGGGCGGCGGCCAGGGCCACGGCCACGACGCGGTCCTTGAAGGAGTGCGTGGGGTTGCCGGTGTCGTCCTTGATCCAGATCTTCTTGACGCCCAGCGCCTTGGCCAGGTTGTCCGCCTGGATCAAGCGGGTACAGCCGGGCTCGGTGTTGGGGATCTGGTCGACGTTGCTCGGCACCGGCAGCAGCTGCTTGTAGCGCCAGATGGAACGCGGACCGGCCTCGATGTCCTCGCGGCGGAGCTGGGGGAAGTCGTAGGCGACCTCGAGCGGCGAGAAGTCCTCGAGGGAGACGAACTCAGGAGCCAGGGGCTGCCGGTGTCCCTCTTCCTTGGACACCAGTTCGACGGCGTTGCCGAGATCGAACTTCTTGCCGGCAGTGGTGGCGGCGTGGGCAGCAGCAGTCATCGCGCGAGGTCCTCTCCTCATCTGTCCCGCGGACGGGTCGGAATTGGCACCTGTTTGCGTCCGTGACCTCGCGCCGGTTTTTCGCACGATGCATCGGACGAACGGTTGCCGGGGCTTCAACGGGCCGTTCCCTCTGCCCCTCTGGATGAGCTATTCGGTTGTGGCGGCAACGTTAGTGGAACGCACGTCTTCCTGGCCAGTGCGCATCCAGATGGCGGGACTGTCGCCGCTCCGTGGGACCATGCCCGCATGAGCTCACCGACCGTTGTCGCCGACCCCCTGCACCTGGTGCTCGGGGACGAAGAGCTGCTGGTCGAGCGCGCGATGTGGGCGGCGGTCGGTGCCGCGCGCGCCGCCGATCCGGAGGCCGATTTCAGCCGGGTGAAGGTGAGTGAGCTCACCCCTCCTGAGCTCGCTGAAATGCTGAGTCCCTCGCTGTTCGCGGAGGCGCGGGTGCTCGCGATCGAGTCGGCTCAGGACGCGGGCAAGGAGATCGCCGAAGCCCTGCTGACCCACGCCAAGCAGCCCGCCGAGGGCATCACGCTGATCGTGGTGCACAGCGGTGGTGGCCGGGCCAAGCACGCCAAGGAGCTGCCCAACGCGCTGAAGAAGGCGGGCGCGCGCGTCACCGAGTGCAAGAAGCTCACCAAGCCCGCCGACCGCGAGGCGTTCGTCCGGGACGAGATCCGCCGCGCGGGAGGCAAGTCCGACTCGGGCGGGGTCAACGCCCTCATCGAGGCGGTCGGCTCGGACCTGCGGGAACTGGCGGCGGCGGCCTCGCAGCTGGTGGCCGACACCGGCGGCAAGATCGACGCGGACGCGGTCGGCCGGTACTACCGGGGCCGCGCCGAGGTGACCGGGTTCGCGGTCGCGGAGAAGGCCGTGGTGGGCGACCGCGCCGGGGCGTTGGAGGCGCTGCGCTGGGCGATCCAGCTCGGGGTGCCGCACGTGCTCATCGCCGACGCCCTGGCCGATTCGGTGCGCACCATCGGCCGCGTCGCGGCAGCGGGCGGCCGCAACGATCCCTACCGGCTGGCCGGGGACCTCGGCATGCCCGCGTGGAAGGTGAAGAAGGCCCTGTCCCAGTCCCGGGGCTGGACGCCGACGAGCCTGTCCGCCGCGCTGCAGGTCGTCGCCGAGGTCAACGCGGGCGTGAAGGGCATGGCGGCCGACGCCGACTACGCCCTGGAGAAGACCGTCCTGCGCCTGGTGTCGCTGCGCAACCAGCGCAGCTGATCACGCCACCCCGAGCAGCACCACTCCGGCCAGCACCACGACGGCCCCGGTCAGGCGCCGGACCGGCTGCGCCTCGCCGAGCACCCGCCAGGCCAGCAGCCCGGCGATGACGATGCTCAGCTCCCGAGCCGGGGCCACCAGGCTCACCGGCGCGAGCTGCATCGCGAACAGCACGAGGATGTAGGCCAGGGGCGAGAGCAGGCCGACGGCGATGATCTCCCGGCGGTGTTCGGACCAGATCCGCGCGAGCACGCCGCGGCGGCGGATCGCGTAGGGGGAGAGCAGGACGCTGCGGGTGAAGTTGTTGGCCCAGTCGAACAGCAGCGGCGACAGCGCCAGCCCGGTCACGGCGTGCGCGTCCCAGACCGTGTAGGTGGCGATGAGGGCCCCGGTGAGCAGCCCGAACCCGACACCGGCGAGGTTCGCCCCAGAGCGCGGCACGCCGTCGGACAGCCCGATCACGAACACCCCGCACACCACCAGCAGCCCGCCGCACACGCCGAGCCAGCCCGGCCGCTCGTGCAGCACGAGCACGGCCACCAGCATCGACAGCATCGGCCCGGTTCCCCTGGCCAGCGGGTACACCACCGACATGTCGCCGACGGCGTAACCGCGCTGCAGCAGCAGGAAGTACCCGAGGTGGATGGTCGCGCTGACCACGACGCCCAGGAGGAACGTCGTGGGGGCGGGGAAGTCGTCGTGAGAAGCTCCCCACAGCAAGGCGCCCGAGGCGACCGGCAGGTAGAGCACCGCGGAGCAGCTCGCGGTCAGCCACACGAACCCGGCCCCGGACGAGCCGGCCCGCTTGGCGAAGTAGTTCCACCCCGCGTGCGCGAACGCGGCGAGCACGACGAGAACGACGGCGACAGCCCCCATGATCCTCAGGAGCCTAGTCCTGATCAGCCGCTGAGCGCGATCTTCCAGCCGAGGCTGACGACCAGGCCGACGACGACGGTCAGGAAGACCCGGCGCACGAACGCCGATCCGCGACCGGCGGCCAGCGTCGCGCCCAGGACGCTGCCCGCGATGTTGCTCGCGGCCATCACCAGGCCCAGTCCCCACAGCACCTTGCCCGCGGGGATGAAGAAGACCAGCGCGCCCAGGTTGGTGGCCACGTTGACGACCTTCGCGGTGGCCGAGGCGGTGACGAAGGCGAATCCGACGAGGCCGACCAGCCAGAACACCAGGAACGATCCGGTTCCGGGCCCGGCGATGCCGTCCCAGAAGCCGATCGCAGCGCCGCCGAGCAGCATCAGCACCAGTTGGAGGCGTCGCGCGAACCGGGGTGCGTGCACCGACCCGAGGTCGGGTTTGCGCCACGTGTAGATGCCGACGACGACCAGGGCGACGAGCACGACGACGTTGAGCACCGAGGACGGCAGCGCGTCGGCCAGCGCCGCTCCGCCCAGCGATCCGAGGAGCGCCACCAGCGCCATCGGCAGCGCGGCCCGCCAGTCCATCGGCGTTCGCTTGGCGTAGGTTCGGGCCGCGGCGGAGGTCCCGGCGATGGCGGCGATCTTGCTGGTGGCCAGCGAGTAGATGACCTCGCCACCGGGCAGCAGCATGAGCATCGCGGGCAGCTGGATGAGCCCACCGCCGCCGACGATGGCGTCCACGGCCCCGGCCAGGAACGCCGCCGCGCAGAGGAACAGCAGCCCGGTGAGGGTGAGATCGGCGAATCCGGGCCAGTTCAACGCGGTGAGCACGAGGCATCACCGTATGGCCTGCGCACACCGGACTCCGAGCGGGTGTGAGCGCTCTCGCGGCGCCGGGACCACCCGGCGAAGCCGCAGGTGAGCCTTGTTAACATGGACGATCGTGTCGTACGGCATTCCGCCGTGGAGGAAGACCGGTCCCCGGACCGGGCCGATCGAGTGCGGCACGCGATTCGACTGACGAGGAAGAGGCGCACCAGTGGCCAACATCAAGTCCCAGATGAAGCGGATCAAGACCAACGAGGCGAACCGCCAGCGCAACAAGGTTGTGAAGACGTCGCTGAAGTCCGCCATCCGCAAGTTCCGCGCGGCCGCTGACGCCGGCGAGAAGGACAAGGCCGTCGAGCTGCAGCAGGCCGCCAGCCGTCAGCTGGACAAGGCCGCCAGCAAGGGCGTCATCCACAAGAACCAGGCCGCCAACAAGAAGTCGGCCATGGCCGCTCGCGTGAACAAGATCTGAGCCTTCTCGGTCGACGAAACGGCCCCTTCCCCACGACGGGGGAGGGGCCGTTTCGCGCGCGTCACCAGTCGTGCACCGACCCGTCGCGGCGGCGGTTGACCGGCAGGTAGCGCGGCTCGTACGGGAACCGCTCGGCAGCCGCCTCGTCGACCCACACGCCCAGGCCGGGTTCGTCGCTGGGATGCAGGTAGCCGTCGGCGAAGGTGTAGCCGGAGTGGAACACCTCGGAGGTCTGCTCGGTGTGACCCATGTACTCCTGGATGCCGAAGTTCGGCACCACCAGGTCCACGTTGAGCGCCGCGGACAACGACACCGGTGAGAGGTCTCCGGCACCGTGGGAACCGGTGCGCACGCCGTAGAGCTCGGCGAGGGCGAAGATCCGCCGCAGGTGCGTGATGCCGCCCGCGTGCGAGACCGAGGTGCGGATGTAATCGATCAGCCGCTCGGTGATGAGCTGCTGGCAGTCCCAGATCGAGTTGAACACCTCGCCGACCGCGATCGGAGTGGTGGTGTGCTCGCGGATCAGCCGGAACGCGCTCTGATCCTCGGCGGGGGAGGGGTCCTCGATCCAGAACATCCGGTGCTCTTCGAGGTCCTTGCCCAGCCGTCCGGCCTCGATGGGGGTGAGCCGGTGGTGCACGTCGTGGAGCAGGTGGAAGTCGAACCCGAACCGCTCCCGCACCGCACCGAGCACCTTCGGGGCGTGCCGCAGGTAGGACTCGCTGTCCCAGCGACCTTCCTCCGGAACCGCCGACGATGCGGGCTCGTAGAACTCGCCCTTGGCCGCGACGCCGTAGGCCTTGTCGACGCCGGGCACCGAGGCCTGCGCGCGGACCGCCAGGAACCCCTGGTCCAGGTGCGCGGCGACGTCGTCGAGCAGCGCGGGGATGTCCTCGCCGGTGGCGTGGCAGTAGGCCAGCACGCCGTCCCGGGCTGGACCGCCGAGCAGCTGGTGGACCGGCATCCCGGCGACCTTGCCCTTGATGTCCCACAACGCGACGTCCACAGCGGCGATCGCGGTCATGGTGACCGGCCCGCGCCGCCAGTAGGCGCCCTTGTACAGGTACTGCCAGGTGTCGTCGATGCGCTGCGAGTCGCGTCCGATCAGCTGCGGGCAGAGGTGATCGCGCAGGTAGGACGCCACCGCGAGCTCGCGCCCGTTGAGCGTCGCGTCGCCCCAGCCGATCACACCGTCGGAGGTGGTGATCTTGAGCGTCACGTAGTTGCGCCCGGGCGAGGTGACGATGACCTTCGCATCAACGATCTTGGACAACCTCGGTCCTCTCGGGTCGTTCCTCGGCGCCGGGCCAGTCGGCGTACTCGGCGCCGCTGCGGCGGTTCGGAGCGGTTTCGGGAAGGAAGCGCAGGCCGATCAGGCTCAGCACGATCAATCCCGCCACGTAGACCGCGACCCAGGTGAAGCCGCCGTCGGCGAGCACCAGCAGCGCGGAGGCGACGACGGTGAACGGACCGCTGGCGATCATCGCCCCGAACTGCCACACGACCGACACCCCGCTGTAGCGGGCGCCGGAGGGGAACAGCTCCGGGAAGTAGGAGGCCTGCGGCGCGTAGGTCCCGGCGTGGCCGAAGGCCAGTCCGGCGATCATGAGCAGCGTGATCAGCACGACGTCGCCGCTCTCCACGGCCAGGAACGCCGGCACCAGCAGCACCAGGTTGAGCACGGCGGCGCCGATGAACGTGGTGCGGCGGCCGATGCGGTCGGTGAGCTTGCCCCAGAACGGCAGCATGATCAGCTCGGCGAGGATCGCGATGATCACCGCGTCCAGCACGATGGAGCTGTCGACGTCGTGCGCTTCGGCGTAGGAGACGAGGAAGACGGTGTAGAGCGGGAACACCGCGGCTTCGACGAACTTGGCGAGCATGCCGCCGAAGACCTCGCGCCGGTGGTCGGTCAGCAGCCGCTTGAGCGGCGCGCGCTGCGGTTCCTGCTGCTTGACGGCTTCGAAGGTCTCCGACTCGGGAACCCGCATCCGGATGTAGAGACCGATGATCACGACGACCGCGCTGAGCAGGAACGGGACGCGCCAGCCCCAGGAGAGGAACTGGGCCTCGGGCAGCTGCGCTTGGAGCACGGCGAACAGCACGGTCGGGATCAGGTAGGCGGCGGGCGAGCCCATCTGAACGAAGCTCGCGTAGAAGCCGCGCTTGCCCGGCGGTGCGGCCTCGGCCGTGAGCAGCAGCGCTCCGCCCTGCTCGCCGCCGACGCCGAAGCCCTGCAGGAGCCGCACCAGCACCAGGATGATCGCCGCCCACAGCCCGATCTGCTCGTAGGTGGGCATCAGGCCGACCGCGAAGGTGCCGAGCCCGGTGAGCAGCAGCGTGTAGACCAGGGTCTTCTTGCGCCCGAGCCGGTCGCCGATGTGGCCCCACACCAGGCCACCGAGCGGACGGGCGAAGAAGCCGACCGCGTAGGTGGAGAACGCGGCGAGGGTGCCGACGAGCGGATCGACCTCGGGGAAGAAGACCTTGTTGAACACCAGCGCCGAGGCGGTGCCGTAGATGAAGAAGTCGTAGTACTCGGCGATCGTGCCGATCACCGAGGCGGCGACCGTGCGACGCAGCGATCGTCCGCCCGCGCTCGGTGCGAGGTCCGTCGACATTGACCCTCCTCCAGGGATGAATACCAGCGCTACCATACAAGTGCTGGGATCCCAGAGGTCAAGGGTTGTCGATAGGGTGGTGACCATGACCAGCACAGCGGGCAAGACCTCGGCGCGAGTGACGGTGCACCGCGAGATCCGCCGGCGCATCATCACCCTGCAGCTGCCCCCGGGGCACCCGCTGTCGGAGAACGAGCTGGCCGGTGAGCTGGAGGTGTCCCGCACCCCGGTCCGCGAGAGCCTGTTGCTGCTCGCCGAAGAGGACCTGGTCCGCGTCTTCCCGAAGCTCGGCTCGTTCGTCTCCCGGGTCGATCCGCAGCGCATCGCCGACGCCCAGTTCGTCCGCGAAGCCGTCGAGGTCGCCTCGCTGGCCGACGCGGTGCGGCTCCGCACCGACTCCGACGTCGAGGCCCTGCGCGACCTGTTGGAGCAGCAGCGCGCCGCGGCCGACGACGTCAACGGGTTCTTCGAGCTCGACGAGGCCTTCCACCAGCGCCTGCTCGCCGCAGGCGATCATGCCAACGCCTGGCGCACGGTCGAACAGGCCAAGGCCCACCTCGACCGCGCCCGCCGCCTCGGCCTCCGCACGGTCAGCCCGGTCCCGGACCTGATCGACCAGCACGCCGAGATCGTCGACGGCCTCGAAGCCCGCGACCTCGACGCCGCCGTCGACGCCCTGCGCAGTCACCTGCGCGCCGTGTTCGAAGACGTCGAAAGAATCCGATCGGAGTCACCCGACCTCTTCGTCAACAGCGCCGAAGAACGCCCCATCAGACGCAGCATCACGGTCCTCCAGTGACGACCCCGGTCGCTCGATCCGAGTGGACTCGCGGCTTGCTGGTCGCTGCTGCTGCGGGTGAGGGTGGATCTTCCACGTCCAAGGTGGACCGGCGTCGGGCTGCGGATCTGCTGCGCCGATTGCAGCGGCTCGTCGATCCGGATGCGCGGCAGCGGCACGCGTGCTGATGAGGACGTGTGCGGATGACCGAACCGGCCGGTAGAACTACCGGCATGGAGGTCTTGAACAGCCGGATGATCTTGCGGCCCGGCGATCACGATCGGTCGGTGCGGTTCTACCGCGACGTGCTGGGGTTGGCGATCTGCCGCGAGTTCCCCGGCGGCACGGTGTTCTTCCTGGGGCAGGGATATCTGGAGGTCTCCGGGCGGGGTGGTCAGGGGCCGAGCCCGGACCAGGTCCTGTGGCTCCAGGTCCGGGACCTGCGCGCCAGCTTCGACGAGCTCCGCGACCAGGGCGTCACCGTCCTCGCCGAGCCCGAGCACAAGCCGTGGGGCCTGCACGAGGGCTGGATCGCCGATCCCGACGGCATGAGGATCGTCCTCGTCGAGGTCCCCGCCGACCACCCCATCCGACGCGACACCCGAGGCGACTAGTGCGCCAGCACCTCGAGGCGGAACGGTTTGCCGTGGTGGCAAGCGGGGGTGCGGGGGATGACCGGGAGTTGGGCGTCGGGTACCGGGCGTGGCGTGGGACTATGGGGTGAACCCTGCGCGTCATCCGCCGGGGAGCCCGGGCCGACGTCTGCCGACGAACGCCGACAGCCGTAGGAACGCCGCCGACATCCGAGGAACCCGAGTGAGCAGTTTCGCCGACACCACCTTCACGCCGCCGGAGCGGATCCGGAACTTCTGCATCATCGCGCACATCGACCACGGGAAGTCGACGCTGGCCGACCGGATGCTGCAGCTGACCGGTGTGCTGGGGGAGCGTGCCTACCGGGCCCAGTACCTCGACCGGATGGACATCGAGCGCGAGCGCGGCATCACGATCAAGGCGCAGAACGTGCGCCTGCCGTGGGCCGTCGACGGCGAAGAGCACGTGCTTCACATGATCGACACTCCCGGGCACGTCGACTTCACCTACGAGGTCAGCCGGTCGCTGGCCGCCTGCGAGGGCGCGATCCTGCTGGTCGACGCCGCGCAGGGCATCGAGGCGCAGACCCTGGCGAACCTCTACCTCGCCATGGAGCACGACCTGCAGATCATCCCGGTGCTCAACAAGATCGACCTGCCGGCGGCCGAGCCGGACAAGTACGCCGCCGAGCTCGCGCACATCATCGGCTGCGAGCCCGAGGACGTGCTGCGCGTGTCGGCCAAGACCGGTGACGGTGTCGGCGCGGTCCTCGACGAGGTCGTCAAGCAGGTCCCGGCGCCGGAAGGCGTCGACGACACCGCCCCGCGCGCGATGATCTTCGACTCGGTCTACGACACCTACCGCGGCGTGGTCACCTACATCCGGGTCGTCGACGGCAAGATCACCCCGCGGCAGCGGATCAAGATGATGTCCACCGGCGCCACCCACGAGCTGCTGGAAGTCGGCATCATCTCCCCGGAGCCCAAGCCGTCGAAGGGCCTGGGCGTCGGCGAGGTCGGCTACCTGATCACCGGTGTGAAGGACGTCCGCCAGTCCAAGGTCGGCGACACCGTCACCGCCGAGCGCAAGGGTGCGACCGAGCCGCTGGCCGGCTACCGCGAGCCCAAGCCGATGGTCTACTCCGGGCTCTACCCGATCGACGGCTCCGACTACCCCATCCTGCGCGAGGCGCTGGAGAAGCTGCAGCTCAACGACGCCGCGCTCACCTACGAACCCGAGACCTCGGGCGCGCTGGGCTTCGGTTTCCGCTGCGGCTTCCTCGGCCTGCTCCACCTGGAGATCACCCGGGACCGGCTGGAGCGCGAGTTCAACCTGAACCTGATCTCCACCGCGCCGAACGTCGTCTACGAGGTCGAGATGGAGGACGGCACCGAGCTCGTGGTGACCAACCCGTCCGACTGGCCCGAGGGCAAGATCAAGGACGTCTCCGAGCCGATCGCCAAGTGCACGGTGATCGCCCCGTCGGAGTTCGTGGGCACGATCATGGAGCTGTGCCAGGGCCGCCGCGGCCAGCTCAACGGCATGGACTACTTGTCGGAGAGCCGCGTCGAGCTGCGCTACACGCTGCCGCTGGGCGAGATCGTCTTCGACTTCTTCGACCAGCTCAAGTCCCGCACCCGCGGCTACGCCTCGATGGACTACGAGGAGTCGGGGATGCAGACCTCCAACCTGGTCAAGGTCGACATCCTGCTGCAGGGCGAGCCGGTCGACGCCTTCAGCGCGATCGTGCACCGCGACGGCGCCTACGCCTACGGCACGAAGATGGCCACCAAGCTGCGCGAACTCATCCCGCGCCAGCAGTTCGAGGTCCCGATCCAGGCGGCCATCGGCTCGCGCATCATCGCCCGCGAGACCATCCGCGCGATCCGCAAGGACGTCCTCGCCAAGTGCTACGGCGGTGACATCAGCCGGAAGCGCAAGCTGCTGGAGAAGCAGAAGGAGGGCAAGAAGCGGATGAAGACCATCGGCCGGGTCGAGGTCCCGCAGGAAGCCTTCGTCGCGGCCCTCTCCACGGAGGAAGCCAAGGACGACAAGTCCAAGGGCGGCAAGAAGTAGCCCTGACCGCCCCGATGATCTGACGTCGGCGCCCTCCCTCGACTCCGTGTCGGGGGAGGGCGTTCTCGTCACCAGGGGACGGTTTTAGTGAGAACTGTCCCGACATTTCGGACATTGATCATGGGTGATTATGGCTAAAACCGTCCACCGCCGACCACCGTTTGGCGCAGGGGGCGCGGTGGCGTCATGCCTGGGCACCGCTGTATAGGTGTTCTCTATGGGGTGGATCGAGGATTGGTCTGCTTCGGGAGTGATCTGGGGAAACCTGGGGGAAGTGTGACCTGGGACTCCGTCCCAGGGGGTGGATCGGGGTTGTTTGGTTCGGACCTGTGGATAGCATGCGAGCGCAAAGGTCTTGCGGTGTTTCGGTTTCCGCCGAGCACATCGATGTTTTCGCTGGTGCGCCACCAAAAGTGGCGGGCTCGACGCTGCCTGGAGGTTGCTCGTGGAGGAGTTCTCCCGCGAACGTTTGCCGATCCCCGATCCTCAGCCGCCTGCCGCTACCTCGCTCGACGCGCGTGATCAGAGCCCGCCGTTCCAGCCGCGGCAGCCGCTGCGCCCGCCGCAGGGGGCGCCGAACGTCGTCGTCGTGCTCATCGACGACATGGGGTTCGGGGCGCCCAGCGCGTTCGGCGGGCCCTGCAACATGCCCACCGCGGAGCGGTTGGCCGACAACGGCCTGCGCTACAACCGCTTCCACGTCACCGCGATCTGCTCGCCGACCCGGCAGGCGCTGCTGACCGGCCGCAACCACCACTCCGTCGGCATGGGCGTCACCACCGAGATGGCCTCCGCAGCGCCCGGCTACTGCGGCATCCGCCCGCTCAGCGCCGCCACCATCGGTCAGATGCTGCAGGGCAACGGCTACAACACCGCCGCCTTCGGCAAGTGGCACCAGACCCCGGCGCGCGACGTCAGCGCGGCCGGCCCGTTCGACCGGTGGCCCACCGGCGAGGGCTTCGAGAAGTTCTACGGCTTCCTGTGCGCCGAGATGAACCACTGGTACCCCGTGCTGTTCGACGGCACGAAACCCGTTGAGCCCACCCGCAAACCCGAGGACGGCTACCACCTGTCCGAGGACCTGGTGGACAACGCGATCGACTGGGTGCGCGACCAGACCGCGCTCAAGCCCGACAACCCGTTCTTCGCCTACCTGCCCTTCGGCGCCACCCACGCGCCGTACCACGTGCCGCAGGAGTACCGCGAGAAGTACCGGGGCAAGTTCGACCACGGCTGGAACCGGCAGCGCGAGATCACCCTGGAGCGCCAGAAGGAGCTCGGCGTCGTCCCGGAGGACGCCGAACTCGCCCCGTGGTCCGAGGGCGTGCCGCACTGGGACGAGCTCTCAGCCGAGGAGCAGCGGGCCGCCGCCTCCCTCATGGAGCTCTACGCCGGGTTCGCCGAGCACACCGACGACCAGGTCGGACGCCTAGTCGACGCCCTCGACGAGCTGGGCGAGCTCGACAACACGATGTTCGTCTACATCCTCGGCGACAACGGCGCCTCCGCCGAGGGCGGCCTGGGCGGCACGCTCAACGAGCACCGCTTCGCCAGCGGCATCCCCGACAGCGCCGAGTTCATCAACGCCCACGACGCCTCCCTGGGCGACGCGACCACGCACGCGCACTACCCGGTCGGCTGGGCGCTGGCGATGAACACGCCCTACCAGTGGACCAAGCAGGTCGCCTCGCACTTCGGCGGCATCCGCGACGGCATGATCGTGCACTGGCCCGCGGGCATCACCGAGCGCGGCGGGCTGCGCGACCAGTTCCACCACGTCATCGACATCGTGCCGACGATCCTCGAAGCCGCGGGCCTGCCGCACCCGACCGAGGTCAACGGCGTCGCGCAGCAGCCCATCGAGGGCACCAGCATGCTCTACAGCTTCAACGATGCCGACGCGCCCGACCGGCACCGCGTGCAGTACTTCGAGATGGTCGGCAACCGCGGCATCTACCAGGACGGGTGGATGGCCGTGACCCGCCACGGCACGCCGTGGGTGATGGTGCAGGACGGCGTTCGCCGCTCCTTCGACGACGACGAGTGGGAGCTGTACAACACCAACGTCGACTGGACCCAGTCCCACGACCTCGCCGAGGAGCACCCGGACAAGCTGCGCGTGCTGCAGCAGCTGTTCCTGGTGGAGGCGGCCAAGCACAACGTGCTTCCGCTGGACGACCGGATGACCGAGCGGGAGAACCCCCTCGAAGCCGGGCGGCTGGACCTGATGGGCGACCGGCGGTCGGTGACCTTCCACGCGGGCGCCAAGCGGCTCACCGAGGAGACCGCGCCCAACGTCAAGAACCGCTCGCACACCCTCACCGCGCTGGTCGAGGTGCCCGAGGGCGGTGCCGAAGGCGTGTTGGTGGCCCAGGGCGGGCACACCGGCGGGTGGTCGTTCTACTTCCACGACGGGAAGCCCTGCTACGCCTACAACTACTTCGGCACGGTCGTCCAGCACGTCCGCGCACCGGAAGCGGTGACAGCGGGCGAGCACGAGGTCAGCGTGCGGTTCGACTACGACGGCGGCGGTGTCGGCAAGGGCGGCACCGCGACGCTTCGGATCGACGGCACCGAGGTCGCCTCGGGGCGGGTGGACGCGACGATCCCGTACTACTTCGCCTTCGACGAGACCTTCGACATCGGCGTGGACCGGGCCAGCCCGGTCACCGACGACTACGCGCCGGTCGACAACGCCTTCACCGGCGGGCTGCGGCGGCTCCGCGTGGACCTCGACGACGACCAGTGGTCCGATGTGGAGGCGGCGTCGGCGTTCCGCACCGCGCACGAGTAGGCGGCGTCCCGCCTGCCCGGTGCACTGCCGGGCAGGCGGAACGCGCGGGAGGGCAGGTGTGATGGACCGGCGGGAGCTGGAGTACTTCCTGGCGATCGTCGAGCACGGCAGCTTCACCGCCGCCGCGCAGGCGATGCACGTGGCCCAGCCGTCGCTGTCGCACGCCATCCGCAACCTGGAGAAGGAGCTGGGCGGCAAGGTCTTCCACCGGCTGCCGCACGGCGTGTCGCTGACCCCGGCCGGGGACGCGCTGGTCGAGCCCGCCCGGCAGGTGATGCGCGACCTGAGCACCGCCACCGCTTCGGTCCGCGAGGTGCTGGGCCTGGCCAGCGGGCGGCTGGACGTCGTGGCGCAGACGACGCTGGCCGTCGACCCGCTCGCCGAGCTGATCGGCGATTTCCTGCGGGAGAACCCCAGGGTGGCGGTCAACGTTGCCGACCCGGAGCTGGGCACCGACGTGACCTCGGCGGTGCGCGCCGGTGAGTGCGAGCTCGGGGTCGTCGACTCGGAGCACCCGATCGGCGACCTGGAGTGCATGGTGCTGCGGGGGCGGGAGATCTTCGCCGTCCTGCCGCCCGGGTCCGCGCCCGGTCAGAAGCGGTTGAGCGTGCCGGAGTTGTCCACGCTGGACTGGATCGCCACGCCGCCGGGCACGGCGACGCGCGCGGTCATCGAGGACACCGTCGGCGCCCGGGGCGGCGAACCGGCGTTCGCGGTCGAGACCGCGCACCAGGCGATGATCGTCCCGCTGGTGCTGGCCGGGGCCGGTGCCACGCTGCTGCCCCGGTCGATGGCCCGCGACGCGGCCGCGCGCGGTGCTGTCGTGCTCCCGCTGCGGCCCCGGGTAGTGCGCCGAGGAGTCCTGTTCTGGCGCCCGGGGCCGCTGTCCCCGGCGGCGGCCCAGTTCCTCGCGATGGCCGGAGCCATCGCCGAACTACCTCGGTGACCTGGGGAAACGAAGTTCTCATGAAAACTGTCCCCACCCCGGAACCCTAGTGACGGTGGTGATGAGGTGGGGAGGTTTTCATGAAAACTGTCCCCACCACCGAACGGACTGTCGTGAGGACGGGAAGGGGTTCCGTCCCTGGTGGGGGTGGTTTCGTGAAAGATCCCCACTTCGTGGGTGGGGGAAGTTTTCATGAAAACTTCCCCCACCCACGAAGT
>NZ_JASAOF010000012.1 GCF_029952525.1 Saccharopolyspora ipomoeae | reverse complement strand
ATGATCAATGTCCCTTTTGTCCGGTCAATTATGGCTAAAACTGTCCGCGGCCCGGGAGGGCTCTCACCGTGACGTGCGAAGGGGGCGGGATGGTCGAGTTCCAGGACGTGGTGGTTGCCGGGGGTCGGTTGGCGGGGGTGGCTCATCGGACTCCCGTGCTGCGGTCTCGGTTGGTGGACGAGGTCGTGGGGGCCGAGGTGTTCTTCAAGGCTGAGAACTTCCAGCGGATGGGGGCTTTCAAGTTCCGGGGAGCGTTCAACGCCGTCGCGTCGCTCCCCGAGGAGCAGCGGCGGCGGGGCGTGGTGACGTTCTCCTCGGGGAACCACGCGCAGGCGATCGCGTTGTCCTGCCAGTTGCTCGGGGTGCCGGCGACGATCGTGATGCCGCACGACGCACCGGCCTCCAAGGTGGCCGCGACCAGCGGTTACGGCGGGAAGATCGTGCGCTACGACCGCTACGCCGAGGACCGCGAGGCGATCGGGACCGCGCTCGCCGACGAGCAGGGCCTCGCGCTGATCCCGCCCTACGACCACCCGGACGTGATCGCCGGGCAGGGCACCGCCGCGAAGGAGCTCTTCGAGGAGGTCGGTGAGCTCGACGCGCTGTTCGTGCCGCTCGGCGGCGGTGGCCTGCTGTCCGGAACAGCCCTGGCCGCCAGGGCCCTGTCGCCGGGGTGCCGGGTGTTCGGGGTCGAGCCGGAGGCCGGTGACGACGGTCGCCGGTCGCTGCGCAGCGGCGAGATCGTGCACATCGACACGCCCCGGACGATCGCCGACGGGGCGCAGACCCAGCACCTGGGCGAGCACACCTTCGCGATCATCCGGAACGCCGTGGACGACATCCGGACCGCGACCGACGCCCAGCTCGTCGAGTCGATGCGGCTGTTCGCGACCTACCTCAAGATCGTCGTCGAGCCCACCGGCTGCCTCGGGCTCGCCGCCGCCCGCAACGCCGCCGCCGAGATCGAGGGCGAGCGGGTGGGTGTCATCATCAGCGGAGGCAACGTCGACCTGGAGCGATATGCGACTCTGCTGGGTAGCACAGGATCAGTCACCTGACTTAAGCTGGGCGTCATGAATGCGACCTCCCGGGCCAGTGCCACGAAGGAGCGCATCCTCGACGTCGCCGAGCGGCTCTTCGCCGAGCAGGGCGTCTTCGCCGTGTCCAACAGGCAGATCAGCGAAGCCGCAGGTCAGGGCAACAACGCCGCCGTCGGCTACCACTTCGGGACCAAGGCCGACCTGCTGCGCGCCATCGTGCGCAGGCACGCCGAGCCTATCGAGGCGCGCCGGGAGCAGCTGGTCGCCGAGTGCGGTGACTCCCGCGACGTCCGCGACTGGCTGGTCTGCCTGGTCCGGCCCTCGGTCGAGCACCACGCCTCGCTGAGCGACTCCACGATGGCGCGCTTCAGCGCCCAGCTGATGAGCGACCCGTCGCTGCGCGAGCTCGTCGTCGCCGAGACCATGTCCGGCCCGACGCTGATGCGGGTCATGGACGGCCTCAACAACTGCCTTCCCGACCTGCCGCTGCGCGCCAAGATCGTGCGAAACGACATGACCCGCCACGTGCTGGTGCACATGATGGCCGAGCAGGAACGCGCCCTCGCCGACGGAACAGCCCGTCTGACCTGGGAAGAAACCGCGCAGAACGTGATCGACGCGCTCACCGGCCTGTGGCTGGCGCCCGTCACCGAGTGAACAGGGGAACGACGACGTGAGCGCAGTGCTGGTCGTGGGAGCCGCGGCAGCCGGGTTGACCACGGCGGACGCCTTGCGGCGCAAGGGTTTCGACGGCGCGGTGACGGTGCTCGGCGCCGAGCCGCACCTGCCCTACGACCGGCCGCCGCTGTCCAAGCAGGTGCTGGCCGGGCAGTGGGAGGTCGAGCGGACCGGCCTCCGCAGCGCCGAGGCGCTGGAGAAGCTGGACGCGGAGTTCCTGCTCGGCGACCCGGCCGTCGCGCTCGACGCCGCCGAGCGCACCGTGCGCACGGCTTCCGGCCGGGAGCTGCGAGCCGAGTCGATCGTGGTGGCCACCGGTGTCCGGCCGCGCCGGCTGCCCGGTCACGACGGGCTCGCCGGGGTGCACGTGCTGCGCACCCTCGACGACAGCGTCGCGCTGCGCGCCGACCTGCTCAACGCCGGGCGGCTCGTCGTGGTCGGGGAGGGCGTGCTCGGCAGCGAGATCGCCGCGACCGCGCGCGGCATGGGGCTCGACGTGACGCTGACCGGCCCGCTCGCCTCCCCGATGGCGGCCCAGCTCGGACCGGGAGCCGGTGCGGCGCTGGGAGAACTGCACGCCGACCAGGGCGTTCGGCTCCGGCTGGGCGCTGCGGTGGACGGTCTGGTCGCCGACGGCGACCGCGTCGGCGGGGTCCGGCTCGCCTCCGGCGAGGTGCTGCCCGCCGACGTCGTGGTGGTCGCGATCGGCGCCGACCCGGCGACGGACTGGCTGGAGGGCAGCGGCCTGAAGGTCGAGCGCGGACTGGTCTGCGACTCCCGCTGCCGCGCCGCCGAGGGCATCTACGCGGTCGGCGACGTGGCGCGCTGGGAGCACCCGGAGTTCGGCGTGATCCGGCTGGAGAACCGGACCAACGCGAGCGAGCAGGCGATGACCGTCGCGGACAACGTCCTCGGCGGCGACCGCGCCTACAGCCCGATCCCGTACTTCTGGACCGACCAGTTCGACGCGAAGATCCACGTCCACGGCGTGCTCTCGCCTGACGACGAGGTCACCGTGGTCGAAGGCGACCGCGCCGAGCGGCGTTTCGTGGAGCTGCACCACCGCGACGGCCGGCCGGTCGGCGTGCTGGGCTGGAACATGCCCAAGCAGACCCGCCAGCACCGCAAGGCCCTGGTGGAGGCCCTCACCTCGTGATCGGGTGAGGGTGATCAGCGGGCCGCGACCAGCTCGGCCTCCTCGTCCTCCTGCTCCATCTCGACCCGGACCGCGGCGATCTGGCGGCGGCCCCAGCGCTCCGAGAAGCCGTAGCGGTGGCCGAGCTGGGCACCGGTGATCGGCTCGCCGATCTCCAGCGAGAGCCGGTAGTCGCGGCGGGCGAAGGTCCGCTTGTCCTCGTCGCTCAGCGGGTCGGCCGGGACCGGCGGCAGCGTGAGCGTCTGCTCGGACGGGCTCGGCCGGTGCTCGTCGACGTCCTGGGATTCGGCCGCGAACTCCGCGTGCTCCGGCGGGTTCTCGGCGACCGGGGTTTCGGGATCGCTCGTTTCCGTTGCAGGAGAAGGGGTTTCGTCCGGCTGCTTCGGGAGTTCCTGGGTGGGCCGGTGCGGCGGGGTCTCGCGCGCGGGCTCGGGCTTCGGTGCCGCCGCGACCACCGGCTCGGGCGCGGGCTCGGGTTTCGGGTCGGGCGCCGGTTTCGGGTCGGGCGCGGGCGTGATCGCGGCGCGGTGCTCGTCCTGCACGCTGAGCCCGGCGATCTCCGAGACCGGGATGTCGGTGACCTGGCGGCGGAAGGCGCCCGAGGTGCCGTCGCGGTCGACGAGCCAGCGGAGCACGAGCAGGCCCGGGCGAAGCCGCAGTCGGCGCTTGCCGTGGCGCTCCTCGAAGTCCGCGCGCAGCTCGGCGAGCACCACGTCGAAGACCGCGACGGCCGCGACCGGCAGTCCGGCGGCGACGATGCGGGCTTCCGGGGTGAGCTGGTGGATCCAGTTGATCCACGACGAGATCGCGGTGAAGATCCACATCAGCAGCCGTCCGCGCACGGCGCTGCGCCCGTAGATCGACGCGCGGTAGGTGATGAGCGTGGCGCCGAAGGCGGCGCCGTCGAAGGTCGCCGGGATCAGCCACGCGGTCCAGTAGCTGAAACCGACCATCTGGTCCTGGCCGTAGGCGTGCAGGCCGACGAAGCTGGCGCCCCAACCCATGAGCGCGGCGAGGGCGACGAAGCCCAGCGCGGCGCGGGACAGCCAGAGCCCGTGGCCGGATCTCGTACTCGGTTGCTCGCTCAACGTCGGTCCAATGCAGCCGGGTCATCGCGGGACCCGCTGATCCTAGACAAACACCACCCGATCAGGTGACAGCCAGAGCGGGGTGGACTTGCCTTGATCTTGTCGACTTCTCGCCAATCGCGCGAAGCGCCCAGCTCAGAGCGACCCCGGCAGGCACGCCGGGACAGGAGTGATCCTCAACGCTCCGCCAGGTGGAACGGAACCGTGAGCCAAGGGCTCTCGCTCTCCGCGAGCAGCGCCCGGTGGGCTTCGAGGACGTCGGTGTAGGTGGGGCCGAACGCCTCGTCGTCGAAGTGCAGGCAGCGGCCCAGGACGTAGCCGACCGAGAACTCCTCCCACGACGAGTAGCGCGACCGCGTCTCCCGGCCGACCAGGTCCAGCGCCTCGTACATCTCGGCCTGCGTCGCGTAGCGCGCGCCGCGGCCCCAGCGGGCCATCGTCGAGGCTCGCCCCAGGTCCCAGGCCGCGACCGTGCGCACGTGACCGTCCGGCGGCAGCAGCTCGTCGGCGCGGAACCGGGCCTCGTACCGGACGATCTTGCCGACCAGCCCGCACAGGAACTCGGCGTAGGAATCGACTTCCGGACTGCCTCCCCGCTCGGCGGAAGCGCCGGGGACGTTCGCGGCGATGTTGTTGCGGATCGTGGTGTCCACGCACTCCCGCCAGCGCTGCGGGTCGACCTGCGGGCCCTCGGTGGAGATCAGGAAGGTGCGCCCGCCCAGCACGAAATCCCAGTCGGAGGTGCTGACGTCGCAGTTGATCAGCCGGTTCTGCAGGGTGATCCAGTCCTGCCGGACCTTCACGCCCCAGCCCTCGGCCAGCCGCTCCACCTCGCCGCTGTAGCCCAGGCCGTGCCAGTCGAGGTTGTTCCACGCGTCGCCGTTGAGGTAGCAGAGGTGGGCGCCGCAGGCCAGACCGTGCAGCAGCTCCGTCGGCTCGGCGCCCCGGCTCATCCGGGTGACCAGCCGGTTGCCGCTCAAACCCGGTGCGCCGTAGCGCTCGTGGGCCTCCTGCCAGCGCGCCCGCTCGTCGTCGGTGACCTCCAGGTACAGCTCGCACGGGGTGTTCGCGTTGACCGCCAGCACCTCGACCTCGTCCGGCACGATCTCCGCCAGCGTGCGCACCGAGGAGAACTCGTAGACCAGGTACGGATGCGGCCGCGGCAGCATGTCCTGGGTGTAGACGAACGTCGCGACCCGTCCGTCGCCCAGCGTCGAGGTCACCATCTGCCGCTTCGCGGGGTTGCGGTGCGCGTGCACCAGCGCCACCGGGTGGTAGGCGCCGACCGCGGCCAGCACGCACAGGTACGACCACGGGTCCTCGTCGACGACGGCGGCGCGGAGCTCCCTCTCGACGGCGGTCGGCGGAACGAACGGTTGATCCCTGGGGATGAACGGGACGACCTCGTCGTGGTCGTCGACCTCACCCACGGTGTAGTACGGGCCAGAAGCCCCGCCGAGCGGAGGAGTCACACCGAGGAACCTACCGAGGACGCAGCGGACGAAGCCGTCGTCTGCGACAACTTGCCACCGGCCGTCGTCAGATCACGTCCGGGTGGTCACAGGGTCGCGAGGGCCTGGTCGAAGTCGGCGATGAGGTCCTCCGGGCTCTCCACGCCGACGCTGATGCGGACCAGGTCGTCGGTGACGCCGAGCGCGAGCCGGTCGTGCTCGCTCATGCCCGCGTGCGAGGTCGCGGCCGGGCGGGTGATCAGCGACTCGACCCCGCCGAGGCTCGGCGCGTCGAACGGCAGCCGCAGCGCGTCGATGAGCTTCTGCGCGGCGGCGACCCCGCCGACCGGGCGGATGCTGAGCATCCCGCCGAAGCCGTCGAGCAGCGCCGCCGCCCGCTCGTGGTCCGGGTGCGACGTCAGGCCGGGGTGGTTGACCTGGGCGATCTCGGTCCGTCCGGCCAGGAACTCGGCCAGCCGCAGCGCGTTCTCGTTCTGCGCGCGCACCCGCAGCGCCAGCGTCTTCAGGCCCCGGGCCAGCAGGAACCCGGCGTGCGGGTCGAGGCTGCCGCCGAAGTGGTTGGAGGTCGTCCGCGCCCGCTCGACGTGCTCGGCCCGTCCGACGATCGCCCCGGCCACGATGTCCGAGTGCCCGTTGAGGTACTTCGTCGCGCTGTGCAGCACCAGGTCGAAACCCGCCGCCACCGGCCGGAAGTTCACCGGTGTGGCGAAGGTGTTGTCGATCAGGCTGACCAGCCCGTTGGCGCGCGCGAACTCGGCGACCTCGGGCAGCATTCCCACCCTGACCAGCGGGTTCGTGATGGTCTCGACGAGCACCGCCTTGGTCCGCGGGGTGCGCGCGGCCTCCCAGGTGTCCGGGCGGTGCGGGTCGATGAAGGTGACGTCCCAGCCGAAGTCGGCGGCGTGGTGGGTGAGGAAGTCGTGCGTGCCGCCGTAGAGGCAGTCGCCGACCAGCAGGTGGTCGCCGCTGCGCAGGACGCTGTGCAGCGCGGTCGAGATCGCCGCCATCCCGGAGGCGGTGGCGAGCCCGGCCTCGGCGCCCTCCAGCGCCGCGAGCTTGTCGTGCAGGTAGGACTGCGACGGCGTCGAGTTGAGCCGGATGTAGCGGAGGTCGTGGTAGTCGGTCCCGCTCGGCACCGAGTACACCGTGCCCTGGTAGATCGGGTACACCACCGATCCCTCGGGTCCCGGTCGGCGCTCGCCGCCGTGCACCGCGCGGGTCTCGATCCGGTCGTAGTCCATGTTTCGGGCCCTCCCTGCGCTCGACCTGCTCGTCAGCCTAGGAACGCGGCGACGCGCCGGGAAGACGATCGGTTTTGACCTGATCGGGTGACTATCGGTCGGGTGGTAAGGCGTTCCGGGCCGCTAACCGGAAACTCCTTCATTCCCATGCACCCTCCGTGCCGCCTCCCCGGACCGTGCGGGACCGGCCCCGGATCGTGCACCGGAAATCACGACCACAGTGGACGCTCGGTGTCCGGTGTGATTCCTGTGGTGGATTGGCGAACCGATCCAGTTGACGGCGAAGAGCACAAGTCGGGAAACCGCTCGGCGAATGCGGAAATGCACGCCGCGACGAACTCGGCTCCAATCTTGTGCGGGCAGCCCCGACGCCGGAAACGAATAGACCGGCGTATGCCACCGGAATTCACCGAGCCGCGGCGTGAAAAGCGCCGGGGCGCCAGGAGTGAAGCACAATGGCATTGCGAGAAAGACCCGTCATCAATGAGGTCCTCGGAATCCTGCTCAGCGCCGGACTCTGCGCCGGAGGAATCGCCGCCGCTGCGGTGGCTGTGCAGGATGCCCACCCCGAGCGGAATATCCCAGCAGTACGACCGGTCGCGCACCCCGCCGCGATCCCCCCGATCGACTCCGGACCACCAGCCCCCCGGCCCGCGCCGTGGGTCGCGCCGACGCGCGGCGTGATCAGCAGCGGTTTCGAGATGCGGTGGGGCGAGATGCACAAGGGCGTCGACATCGCCAACGACGTCGGCACACCCATCCGCGCGGCCTCGGCCGGCACCGTCATCGATTCCGGTCCGGCCAGCGGGTACGGGCTGTGGGTCCGAATCGCGCACCCGAACGACACGGTTTCCACCTACGGCCACATCGATTCGGCCTACGTGGAAGTCGGCCGAAAGGTCCACTCGGGTGATCTCATCGCCGCGATGGGCAATCGCGGTCAATCCACCGGGCCGCACCTGCACTTCCAGATCGAGATCAAGGGGCAGGCGGTCGATCCCGTTTCCTTCTACGGCGATTCGCGGATGCTGACCGACTGGCCCGACCACTAGGAGGAGCGCGCGCTTTCTCGCGCCGCTCGCGAAAGATCCAGCGCACCGGCGCCGCCGGAACGCCGTTCTGCCCACCCGGTGGAGCGGAGTTCCGGCGGCGCTGCCACAGTGTCGGAACCCGGAACCCGGAACCGCGCAGCGCTCCCCGGCATCGCGCCACTCACTGTTATCACTGCCGGGTATTGCGGGGTTCGCGGCGTTCGAGCCCAGCGATGATCACTCGGCGCAGCCGGTAGTGGACCTTTAGGCCTAGTCGAGAGTCACCCTCCTGGCCGATTGTCGTGGAACTCCGGGAGACACTTCGATCGCACTAACGCGCTGGAAGGACATGTGATGGAGCGAGTGAGTACGGCCGGGATCGTCGGCGGTGGGGTGCTCGCCGAGGATCACCGGCAGGGGGACGGCCTCCAGCAGGGGGACTGGGAGCGCCGCATCGCGCAGCGCTCCGAGGAGCTCTACCGGGAGCGCATCGTGCAGCGGCTGCTGCTCGCGTGGGCCGTCCCGGGGAACCTGCTGCTGGCGGCGGTGGGGGTGACGCTGCTGGCGTTATCGGCCTCGGTGGTGCCCGCGGCGGTGACGTTCTTCGTCGCCGCGACCTCGGCGGGCGTGGCGGCGGTGTACGTGTACCGCCAGCACTTTAGGGTTCGCGCGGTGGACACCGACCTGCGCGCACTCGAAGGTGCGCACCGCGAACAACTGCTGGACGAACTGGGGACCGGCGACCTGCTCGACGCGCACAAGCGCTACCGGGCGCAGCTGCCGGAGCTCATCGAGCGCTACCGCCACGAGGCGCGCGGCGACCGCTGGAAGGACAGCGCGCTGCAGACCGTGGTGATCGGCGGCTCGATCATCGCCGCCACCGCGACGGCGACCGCGGCCTCCGTCCCGGACATCCGCTGGGTCGCCATCGTGCTGAGCCTGCTGGTGGCCGTGGCCGCGGCGTACGCGGGCTACGCCAAGCACCGCGACCGCAGCGCCTCCTGGCAGGAGACGGCCGACGCCCTGGAGCGCGAGTACGAGGCCGTGGAACTGCGCGTCGGCCGCTACCGCCGCTTCGGTTCCGAGCGCGAGGCCTACGCCGAATTCGCCGAAGCGGTCGAGGCGTTGCGCGCCGAACGCGCCCGCCGGTTGCCGTCGGCAGTCAATGACGGGCTCATGCAGTAATCAAGTCCGGTGGGCCTTCCCTCGATAGTGAAGAAAGTTCCGCGATTTTTGATCACGCGTTGTTGATATTTCCTTCTTAAGTGATCGCTGAATAGTGGCAGGTGTTTCTTCCGTAACCTCCGCCGGGCGCACAGGACTCGGCCTGTGCAGAGAGGAGCATTGCGATGAAGCGCACCTTTACCGCGGCGGCCGCCGTACTGGTCGGTGGCGCCGGCGCCGTCAGCTTCGCGGCCACGGCCACAGCTGCCGAGAGCCCGCAGCTGCCGGCATCGCTGCCCACCGACAACGGCGTGGCCAACACCGCGTTCCACGCCGCCGGAACCCTCGCATCGGCCCAGAAGACCGTCGGTGACGTGGTTCCGCTCGACCAGCAGCTCACCGGCCGCTCCGGTGACCCGGTCAGCCAGGTCGTCAGCGGCACCCCCGCCGGCACCCTGCTCAAGCCGGTCGTCGACGCGGTCCAGGACGCCAGCACCGGGCACACCCACAGCCTCGACCCGGCGTCCGCGCTCGACGAGGTCCCGCTGCCGACCGGTTCCACCCTGCCCGCGGGCAAGAGCGGCCTGCCCGGGCTCGACGCCCTCGGCCCGGTCACCGACGTCACGGGTGGTCTGCCGGTCGCCGACTCGCTGCCCGTCGGCAAGAGCGGTCTGCCGGGCGGTGACGTCCTCAAGCCGGTCACCGACCTGGTCGGCGGCGGCCTGCCGGTCGGCAAGAGCGGTCTGCCGGGCGCCGACATCCTCAAGCCGGTCACCGACCTCATCGGCGGCGGCCTGCCCGTGGCCGGTGCGCTGCCCGTCGGCAAGAGCGGTGCGACGGACGCCCTGCCCACCGGCGCCCTGCCCACCACCCTCACCGGCACCCTGGACCAGGTGACCCAGAGCGCCCCGCAGACCAAGCCCGGTCAGCAGGCCACCCCGGTTCCCACCAACATCGTGGGCGACACCGTGAGCAACGTGCTGGAGAACAACACCGAGGTCGGCGGCAGCGCGCTGCCCACCGGCAAGGCCGGCGACCCGGTCGGCGGTCTCGCGGGCGGACTTCCCGTCGTCAGCGACGTCCAGGGCATCACCGGCAAGGCCGGTTCGCCGCTGGACAAGGTCAACGACGTCGTCTCGCACGGCCCGCTCGGCAGCGCCACCCAGCTCGGCAACTGACATCCCCGAACCCGCCAACCCGTTCTCGGTCCCGGCGCATCCCCTTCCCCGCCGGACGATTCGGGTGATCGGCCCCCGTCACGACGACATCCAGACCTCGCCCAGCCCCTCCCGGCGAGTCTGAGACCGCTGAGGGCGGTGCGCGTTTCCCGTCGCGCACCGCCCTTTTCGCGTCCTCACCCCTCACCCACGTCAAGAACCGCAACATTCATCGCGCGAAAACCGGGGTTTTCGAACGGGTCAGAGGTCGACGGTGCCGGTGGAGCCGTGGAGGGTGATGGTGCGGCCGTCGGGGATGGCGGTGGTGGCGTGCGGAACGCCCACGACGGCGGGGATCCCGTTCTCGCGGGCGACCGTGGCGCCGTGGGAGTTGGGGCCGCCCATCTCCATCACCAGGCCGGAGGCCGTGAGGAACAGCGGGGTCCAGCCCGGGTCGGTGGAGGGGGCGACGAGGATCTCGCCCGGTTGGAGGCGGGCGTGGGCCGGGTCGTGGATCACCCGGGCCGTGCCGGTGACCGTGCCCGGTGAGGCCGACGTGCCGCGCAGGGTGTTCTCCGAGTTCTGCTGGGGGAGAAGGGTTTCCGGTTCCGTTCCGTCGGAGAGCAGGAGCCTCGGCAGGTGCTTGCGGCGGAGTTCGCGGGCATGGGTCTCGCGGCGGGTCGCGATGAGGTCGTGGTGGTCCGCCCCGTCGATGACGTCCGAGAGCTCCTCGTAGTTCAGAAAGAACACGTCGTCCGGATCGGAAATCCAACCGGATTCGGCGAGTTCCGCACCGATACCTCGGATGTGCCTGCGGGCGTGTGCGATTCCGAGGACAGCGCAGTACTTCGGCAGCTCGCGCATCCCGATGAGGTTCCGGACCCGGTTCAGCAGCCAGGCCGTGAAGCGGGCGCGCGGGCGGTTCTGCTGCCGGGCGACGATCTCGGCGGCCATCACCTCCGCCTCGTCGGCCGCCGCGCGGAAGCGCTGCACCGCGTCGTGCCCGGCCGAGCCGGTGCGGGCGTAGTTCTCCACCAGCGCCAGGACCTTCTCGGGGTGCTCGGACCAGCGCGCGACGCCCGCGTCGATCTCGGCGGCGGTGCGATGCCCGTGCCGCGCCAGGAACTCGTCGAGCCCGCGCAGGACCTCGGACGGCAGGTCCCGGTCCCGGTAGCGGGCGGCGAGGTCGTCGACGTCCGGGCCGAGGCGTTGCGCGATCGCCCACAGCTCCAGGTCCATCTCGGTGGTCACGTTGTGCGGGACGCCGGACAGCACCACCTGGACCTCCGCCTCGCTCGCCCCGGTGAGCTTCGGCAGCAGGCGGCTCAGCAGCAGGATCGGCATCATCCTCGGCGCCACCCACGCCATGACCGGCGCGGTGGTCCGCCGCAGCGCGTGCCGGGCGGCGTCGAGCCGCTCCCGGGCGGTGACCGGTCGCGCGGCGGCGAGATCGGCGCGCAGCTCATCGACCCGGCGGAACGCCTCCTCGCGGGCGCGGGCGGGATCGCGCAGCACACCGGCCACCAGCAGCGGGATCCGGTTGCGCGCCAGGACCCCGGCGAGCCCGCGCAGCACGCGCCACGGCACGCCGGGACGCAGCGGCAGCCGGGGATCGTCCATCATGGACTCGTAGACCCGCCCGGTGCGCGCCTCGGCCGCTGCCAGCAGACGCGGCAGCACCGCCCGGCCGATGCGGTTGCCGGTCGTGCCGGTGATGTCCAGGAACACCCACCCGTCGACCTCCCGCAGCGGCGCCGGTCGCGAGTCGGGCGACGGGATCCCGAGCTCCCGCAGCACCCCGGCGGCCAGCAGGCCCAGCGTCGCCGCGCCCATCGGCGTCAGCGGCCGGTACACGCCCTGCGCGACGTTGACCGACAGGTACATCCGCAGCCCGCGCTCGCTCTCGGCGGGCAGCGGGAACAGCGTCGTGATCGGCCGCGACTGGGTCAGCCACAGGCCGTCGGCGCCGATCGCCCACTCCACGTCCTGCGGCGTCCCGAAGTGCCGCGCCACCCGCCGGCCGACCTCGGCGAGCTCGCGGGCCTGCGCCTCGCCGATCGAGGCGGTCTCCGAGTCCTGCGCGACGGTCTCCACCCCGCCGCCCGGGACGGCCCGGACGCTGGTCGGCTTGTCGCCTGGCTGCGCGCTCACCCGGTCCCCGCGCACCACGAAGTGGTCCGGGGTGACGGCACCGGAGACCACCGACTCGCCGAGCCCGGTGCTGGCGTCGATGACGCACTCCGCCCGATCCCCGGTGACCGGGTTCGCGGTGAACAGGACTCCGGCGGCGTGCGCGTCGACCATCCGCTGGACCACGACCGCGATCCGCACGGCGGCGTGCTCGACGCCGTTGGCCTCCCGGTAGGCGACCGCGCGGTCGGACCACAGCGACGCCCAGCAGCGGCGGACCGCGTCGAGCAGCGCCTCGGTGCCGACGACGTTGAGATAGGTGTCCTGCTGACCGGCGAAGCTCGCGTGCGGCAGGTCCTCGGCCGTCGCCGACGAGCGCACCGCCACCGGGCCCGCCCCTAGCTCGTCGCGGGCGCCGGTGATCGCGCCGACCAGATCCGGCGGCAGTTCGGCGCTCGTGATCCGGTCGCGGATGAGGGCGGCCGAGCCCGGCAGGTCGCCGATCAGGTCGTCGACCGGGCAGACCGCCGCGCAGGTCTCGGTGGTGAGCACGAAGCCCGGCGGCACCCGGAACCCGGCGCCGATCAGCTCACCGAGGTTGGCGGCCTTCCCGCCGACCAGCTCGCCCATTCCCGCGTCGACCTTCTCCAGCCCCAGAACCCGGCCGATCGGCAGAACCGGGTCGCTCCGCAGCGCCGACACGACGACCACCTCCTCGTGCGTCGCCTCGACGGTAACTCCGCACCGGCCCTCGGCTCAACAGGCGTTGAATTTGGGGCCATCAGGGTGATCTCCGGGCGCGAGGTCGTCATGATCTTCGGCTCGGGGCATCCCTACATCGCGGAGGAAGGAGAGCGATGGCGTGGTTGATGCTGGCCGCGGCGGCGGGAGTCGTGGCCGTGGGGATGGCGCGGTGGCTCCGGCGGCACCTGGTGCGGCGGAGATCGGTGGCGCGGGCGAAGGTCGAGCTGGGCTGGTTCTACCAACCTCGCGAGCAGCGCCCGTACGTCCGAGGCTGTGGAAAACACGCGTCCGAGGAGCCGATGGTGGTGCTCCGCCGGGCCGACGGCTCACCCCTGGGGAGAGTGCCCCGACCTGGGAAGATGCGGTACCGGTGAGCGTTCGTCCACAAGGTTGTCCCCAGTTGTCCACAGGGCTGGGGGAATCCATCCACAACTGTGGAGAACTCGGCTGTGCAGAACTTCAGAGCGCCCCCTCGGGGCACGAAAAGACCCTCCGCGCGTCTGCGAGGAGGGTCTTCCGATGTGGCCCGGAGGGAGCGTCAGTGGCCCGCTTCCTTGGCGCGCTCGTACGACTTCTTGATCTCGGCCTGCGCCTCGGCACGGCCGACCCACGTGGCGCCCTCCACGCTCTTGCCCGGCTCCAGGTCCTTGTACACCTCGAAGAAGTGCTGGATCTCCAGCCTGTAGAACTCGGAGAGGTGGTGGATGTCCTGCAGGTGCTCCTGGCGGGGGTCGTCCGAAGGAACGCAGATGACCTTGTCGTCGCCGCCCTTCTCGTCGCGCATGCGGAACATGCCGATGGCGCGCGACTTGATCAGGCAACCCGGGAAGGTCGGCTCCTGGACCAGCACCAGCGCGTCCAACGGGTCGCCGTCCTCACCCAGGGTGTCGTCGACGAACCCGTAGTCGGCCGGGTACTGCGTGGCGGTGAACAACGTCCGGTCGAGACGGATACGACCCGTCTCGTGGTCCACCTCGTACTTGTTCCGGTTCCCCTTGGGGATCTCGATCGTGACGTCGAAGTCCACGCGGTTCCTCACTCGTCTTGCGTCGGATGCAACCGCACGCTCGCGCGCGCGACCACGTCTAGTGTGGACCACGCTCGGGCCCCGGGCCCCACCGCAGTGCGAGAGCTCGCAATCTGGCAGTCTGACCTCCAGTCGAGGAGGAGCACGTGCCCGAACCCCAGAACACCCGGGGTGAGGTGTCCGAAACCGACGTCCGAGCGGCCTCACCGGACCAGGGGAACCGGTCGCGCACCGCTGCGCCGTCCCCGGATCGAGCTGCTGAGACGTCGGAGAACACCCCGCCCGCAAGCGACCCGGCGAAGCCTTCGGTGAACCCCGCGGAACCCCCGGCGAGCTCTGCCGCCGACGAGACCGGTGACGCCGGACCGGAATCGGGTCAGACCGCTCCGAGCGCCTCGGATTCTGGGACCAAGACCACATCCGCCGAGACCCCCACGGCGACCGTTCGCGTCGCCGGGAGCCTGTTCGACGGCGCCTCCGGGAACGACGGGGCTCCGAGGAACGACGGGGCCCCGGGCAGCGACGGCGAATCCGGGAGCGATGGCGAGTCCGGCGATGGGGTGTCGAGCACGGTGAAGCTCGCCAGGTCCGCGGTGCGGAGCGCCACGGCCCAGACGCAGAAGCTCACCGAGCCCTCCTCGGACGACTCGACCTCGGATGGCTCGGCCGAGAGCGCCGAAGCGAAGCCGGAGCCGGAAACCGCAGATCAGGAAGGTCCTCAGCAGGAGTCTGGCGAGGAGGACACCACCCCGGAGGAACCGGCCGAGGACGCGAACGCAGCAGAGCCCGCCACTACCGAGACCGACTCCACCTCCGACGAGACCGGCTCCGCTGATTCCGACGCGGGCGACGAGGACGAGCAGCCCGCCGAAGACTCCTCCGAAGACAAGTCCGAGTCGGACGAGCCGAAGGCGCCCAACTCGAAGGACGGGGACTCGAAGGACGCGACGGACGCGGATTCGACGGACTCGAAGGACGCGGACGAGGACACCTCGACAGAGCCCGAGGCCGCCTTCCCCGACAAGGACGAAGACGCCCCCGCACCCGAGACCGAGAAGCCTGAGAGCGAGAAGCCCGAGTCCCCGGACTCCGAGGACGGCTCGGAGCAGCCCGCGACCGAACAGGGCACCGACACCGAGGACCAGGAGGACTCCCCGGAGCAGGAGTCTTCTGGTGACGGCGAAGTTTTCATGAAAACTTCCCCCACCCCCACCACGGATCAGAAGTCACCCGATCAGGACGAGTCCTCGGTTCCGGAGGAATCTTCTGACCGGGAGTCCCCGGGGATGGAGTCTTCTGACCAGGAGGATCCTTCTGATCAGGGGGGATCTGCCGAGGAGGAGGAGTCCTCCGATCGAGGGTCCTCGGGTGGGGAAGTTCTCATGAAAACTTCCCCGGTCCTCGCAACCGAGTCCGAGACGGATTCCGAGTCTGAGGCGTCGTCCGAGTCGGAGGCGGACGAGGACGAGACGCCCGCTGCCGGGACGCCGGTGGAACCGGAGTGGCCCGCTGAGCAGACGCAGGTGATGCGGCTCGTCGTCGACGACGAGCCGAAGACCGCGAGCGACTCCGAGCCCGAGGTTCAGGCCGAATCCGAGACCGGGTCCGGCGCGGGGGAGCCCGAGGAGGAGGCCGCTGAGCGGACCCAGCGGATCTCGCGGGCGGACCTCGACGCCGCGCTGGCGAAGCCTGACGGGAAGAAGAAGCCGGACGGGAAGAAGGAGGAGCCGCCGGAGTCGGCTGCCGAGCAGACGACCCGGATCGACCTCAAGCAGCTGCGCGAGTCCGCGCCCTCGGAGGCACCCGCCGAGCGCACCCAGTGGATCGACCGGATCGACTTCGACGAGCCGCGCACCGCCTCGGCGTCCGACTTCGCCGGGCTGTCGGTGCCGCAGGCCGACCCAACGGTCGGCCTCGCGCCGCCGAACCCGCAGGCACCGCTCGCGCAGGGGCACCAGGCCCCGCAGGCCTACGCGAGTCCGGAGGACTTCGCGGGGCTGTCCGCGCCGCACCAGCCGGAGGACACGACCGACCCGGTCGCCTCGCGGGCCGTGCCGCAGCACATCCCGTTCCAGCCGGAGAGGGCGAAGACCGGACGCAGGGGCCGCGGGCCGCTGATCGGCCTCGCGATCGGCCTGGTCGTGCTGCTGGGCGCGGCCGCGGCGTTCGGTCCGTCGTTGCTGAGCAAGACCCAGATCGCCGACCCGCCCGCGCCGGTCCGCCTCGACCCGAAGATCACCCCGCTGGGCCAGAACGCGCCGACGCCCGCGCAGTCGGGGATCAGCGCCGCGCTGGCCGGTCCGGCCGCGAACCCGGCGCTGGGCACGCTCGGCGGCATCGTCATGGACGCCCGAACCGGCAACGTGCTCTGGCAGCAGAACCCGGGCCAGCCGCTGATGCCGGCCTCGACGGGCAAGCTGCTGGCGATGAGCGCCGCGCTGCT
This sequence comes from Saccharopolyspora ipomoeae, assembly GCF_029952525.1. Lineage (GTDB taxonomy): Bacteria > Actinomycetota > Actinomycetes > Mycobacteriales > Pseudonocardiaceae > Saccharopolyspora > Saccharopolyspora ipomoeae. Next base: position 152,016 of record NZ_JASAOF010000012.1, on the reverse strand, counting down.
CACCCTCGACCACGACGCGCGGCTGACGACGAAGGTGGTGCGCGGCAGTCAGCCGGGCACTGTGGTGCTGGTCGGCGGCGGTGACCCGACGCTGTCGGCGCTGTCCGGCGATCGGGAGTCGGTGTACCGGGGCGCGGCGAAGCTCGACGACCTGGTCGCGCAGGTCAAGGCCGCCTCCGGCGGTTCGGTGAGCACCGTCCTGGTCGACACCAGCCGCTACCGGGGTCCGTCGGCGGCGCCGGGCTGGCTGCCGGAGGACGTGGCGGCCGGGTTCTACGCGCCGATGGAACCGGTGATGCTCGACGGCGGCCGGGCCGACCCGACGGTGGACTACAGCCCGCGCACCCAGACGCCCGCGCTGCAGGCCGGTCAGGAGCTCGCGAAGCGGCTCGGCGCCGCGAGCGCAGCGCCCGGCAACGCCCCGGCGAACGCGCAGGTCCTGGGCCAGGTGCAGTCGGCCCCGGTGTCGGAGCTGGTGGAGAACGTGCTGCAGCACTCCGACAACGTGCTGGCCGAGGCGCTGACCCGCGAGGTCGCCATCGCCACCGGGAAGGAGCCGTCGTTCGCGGGCGGCACCCAGGCGGTCCGCGAGGTGCTGCAGCGCAACGGCCTCGACGTCAGCGGCACCGCGATGGCCGACGGCAGCGGGTTGTCGCTGGACGACCGGATCACGCCGCAGCTGCTCGGGCAGCTGCTGCACAAGGCGACCGCCCCGCCCGGGCCGGACGGCGTGCTGCCGGAGTCCTCCGCGAAGCTGCGGGACCTCCTGCCTGGCATGCCCGTCGCGGGCGGCAGCGGCAGCCTCGCCGACCGGTACCAGGACAGCCCCGGCCAGGGCTGGGTGCGCGCCAAGACGGGCACGCTCGACGGCGCCAACAGCCTCGCCGGTTCGGTCGTCACCCAGGACGGCAGGCTGCTGGTGTTCGCGATGATGTCCAACGGCACCAGCTCCTCGCAGGCGCGCCCGGCACTGGACCAGCTCGCCGACGCCCTCCGCGGCTGCGGATGCCGTTAGGGGGCGTGCGGCGGAGCGGCGTTCTCCACACCCGAGCGAGCTGCTCCGCCACCCGCACCGCCGCGCACGGTGAGTCCCGTTGGTTCCTAACACCTGGTCACAGCACGAAAGCCTGATGTCCGGGGCGCGTTCCGGCGGGTACGGTCGGTGAGGTGAACGCCACTTCCGCCGTCGAGGCGCCCCGGACGCTGGACTGGAACGTCGCCGTGGGCACCGCGGTGCGGTTGATGAAGCCGGGACCCGAGGTGCCCAAGGCCGAGGCCGCGCGGGCCGTGCGCTCGCTGCGCCGGTTCAGCGCCGAGGCCGAGTCGCACGTGCGCGAGCGGACCGGTCTGGGCCTGGACCTGCCGATCGCCGAGGGCGACGTGGTGGACCGGCCCGACTGGGTGCGCGGTGCCGCCTTCGGCCTGTCCGAGATGACCAGCGCCGCCCTGGCCACCGTGGATTCGCAGGCGCTGCGCGGCGGTGACCTGCTGGGGGAGGTCAGCGCGCGCAGCGCCGGGGTGCAGGCCGGTGTCGTTCTGGCCTACCTGGGCGGCAAGGTGCTGGGCCAGTTCGACCCCTACGGCGAGTCCGGGGTGGAGGGCCAGCGCGGGCGGTTGCTGCTGGTCGCGCCGAACATCGTGGCCGCGCAGCAGTCGCTGGGCGTGCCTGCCGACGACTTCCTGATGTGGGTCTGCCTGCACGAGTCGACGCACCGGTTGCAGTTCAACGCCGTGCCGTGGCTGCGGGAGCACTTCGCCGCCGGCCTCGGGGAGCTGCTGACGCAGATGGAGGGCGGTACCGGCGAGCTGCTGACCCGGTTGCCGAACGTGATCCGCGAGGCCCGCACGGCCCGCCGCGCCGACTCCAGCCCGGGCGTGGTCGGGCTCCTGGAGCTGCTGCAGTCGCCGGAGCAGCGGGCCGCGCTGGACCGGATCATCGCCATCTCCACGCTGCTGGAGGGCCACGCCGATCACGTGATGGACGCGGTCGGCCCGCAGGTCGTGCCCAGCGTCGGCACGATCCGCCGCCGCTTCACCGAGCGCCGCGCGGGCGGCGGCGTTCTGGACCGCATCCTGCGCAGCCTGCTGGGGGTGGACGCCAAGATCCGCCAGTACGCGCAGGGCGCGGCCTTCACCGACCACGTCGTCGACCGGGTCGGCATGTCCGGCTTCAACGCCGTCTGGGCGCATCCGGACAACCTCCCGACCAGGTCGGAGATCACCGACCCGGACGCCTGGATCCGCCGGGTCCACGGCTGACCGCAGCGGCCGGGACGAGCGGGTTCCCGGCGGGCGGGGACAATCGGGGGATGCCTCCCGAGCCCGCCGTGAGCGAGACCCGAACCGCCGTGCGGCGGCTGCTGGAGTCCCCCGAGGCGGCGCCGTTCCGGGGATCACCGCTGGTCGTGGCCTGCTCCGGCGGCGCGGACTCGCTGGCGCTCGCGGCCGCCGCCGCGCACGTCGCCCGGCGCCTCGGGGTCCCCGCCCAGGCGATCGTGGTCGATCACGGCCTGCAGGTGGGCTCCGGCGCGATCGCGGAACGCGCCGTCGAGCAGCTGGCCCGGATCGGGATGTCCGCGCAGGTCGTGGAGGTCGCCGTCGACGGGATGGGCGGTCTGGAGGCCGCCGCCCGCAAGGCCCGCTACACGGCGCTGCGGGCCGAGCGCCCGAGCGGCGCCCCGGTGCTGCTCGGCCACACCCTCGACGACCAGGCGGAGACGGTGCTGCTGGGGCTGGGCCGAGGCTCGGGCTCGCGCTCGATCGCCGGGATGCGCCCGCTGGACCCGCCGTGGGCCCGCCCGTTCCTGGGCGTCCGGCGCGCCACCACCGAAGCCGCCTGCCGCGCCCAGGGCCTCGAACCCTGGCAGGACCCGCACAACGCCGACCCCCGGTTCACGCGTGTGCGGTTGCGCACAGAGGTGCTGCCGCTGCTGGAGGAGGTGCTGCAGGGCGGCGTCGCCGAAGCGCTGGCCCGCACCGCTCGCCAGCTGCGGGAGGACTCCGACGCGCTGGAGGAGGTCGCGGCCGCCGAGCTGTCCCGCGTCCGCGCCGATCACGGCCTCGACTGCGCCGAGCTCCGGCTGCTGCCGGCGGCCGTGCGGCGGCGGGTGCTGCGGGAGTGGCTCACCGCCGAAGGCGTGCCCGAAATGACCGATTCCCACCTGCGCTCGGCCGATGCGCTCATCGCCGACTGGCGCGGGCAGGGCGGCCCTGCGCTGCCGGGCGACTTTGTGCTGCGCCGGGCGCATGGCAGGCTGCGGGTGGAGACGGCGGACCGCAAGCCGCCGAATGGCTGACGGTGCACCGGCACGAACGTCGGGGCGGGTCTCCGGCTTGGGGAATTGTTGATCCGACAAGAGGGGAAGCCGAGCCGTGTACGACGGCGATATCGCTTCTGTGCTCATCACCGAGCAGCAGATCAAGGACAAGGTCGCGGAGCTGGCCAAGCAGGTCGACGAGGACTACCGGCAGGGCGGTGATCTGCTGCTGGTCGGAGTGCTCAAGGGCGCGGTCATGTTCATGACCGACTTCGCCAGGGCGCTCCCGCAGCCCGCGCAGCTGGAGTTCATGGCGGTCAGCTCGTACGGCTCGTCGACCTCGTCGTCCGGTGTGGTGCGGATCCTCAAGGACCTCGACCGCGACATCGCGGGCAAGCACGTGGTGATCGTCGAGGACATCATCGACTCGGGCCTGACGCTGTCGTGGCTGCTCAAGAACCTCAACGCGCGCAACCCCGCCTCGCTGGAGGTCTGCACGCTGCTGCGCAAGCCGGACGCGGTGCAGGTGGACGTGCCGGTGCGCTACGTCGGATTCGACATCCCGAACGAGTTCGTCGTCGGCTACGGTCTCGACTACGCAGAGCGCTATCGTGATCTGCCCTACATCGGCACTCTCGATCCGAAGGTGTACACCTCGGGCGTGTGATGCTCGGTGCAGGATCGTCCCGCCCACGTGAGGCGGGGCGGTCCTAGTAATCTGGGCGCCCTGTGCTGGGCGCGGCATGGTCGTGCGCGCGCATCGGCCGGTACGCTGGTCTGAAGGGGTTGACGGCGGGTGTCCGCATCAGGGGTCGTCACCCGAAGTAACAGTCAGGGAGGGTCGAGGCCGCCCGTCGGCCGCAAGTGAATGGACCGAAAGCGCCTGCTCCGCAACCCGCTGCTGTGGATCCTGACAGCGTTCCTGTTGGTCTACGCCTTCAGCGTGCTCTTCGACGAGACTCGCGCCTACCGCGAAGTCTCCACCTCGCAAGCCCTGGAACAGATCGCCCAGGGCAAGGTCAAGGAAGCGACCATCGAGGACAAGGAGCAGCGGGTCCGGCTGACCCTCAACGACGGCCAGAACTTCCAGGGCAGCAATCAGCTGATCGCGAACTACCCGGCCGGCTCCACCGAGCAGGTCGTCGGCGAGATCCGCAACGCTCACGTGCCGACCTGGAACACCAAGGTCACCCAGGACTCGTTCTGGGTGCAGATGCTGTTCTACCTCGTGCCCATCGGCCTGCTCGTGCTGCTGCTGATGTGGATGATGAACAACGTCCAGGGCGGCGGGAACCGCGTCCTGAACTTCGGCAAGTCCAAGGCCAAGCAGCTCACCAAGGACATGCCCAAGACGCTCTTCGGCGACGTCGCCGGCGCCGATGAGGCCGTCGAGGAGCTGCACGAGATCAAGGACTTCCTGCAGAACCCGGGCCGCTACCAGGCCCTGGGCGCGAAGATCCCCAAGGGCGTGCTGCTCTACGGCCCGCCCGGTACCGGTAAGACGCTGCTGGCCCGCGCGGTCGCCGGCGAGGCCGGGGTGCCGTTCTACTCGATCTCCGGTTCGGACTTCGTCGAGATGTTCGTCGGTGTCGGTGCCTCCCGCGTCCGCGACCTGTTCGAGCAGGCCAAGCAGAACGCGCCCTGCATCATCTTCGTCGACGAGATCGACGCGGTCGGCCGCCAGCGCGGCGCCGGTCTCGGCGGTGGTCACGACGAGCGCGAGCAGACGCTGAACCAGCTGCTCGTCGAGATGGACGGCTTCGACTCGCGCGGCGGCATCATCCTGATCGCCGCCACCAACCGCCCGGACATCCTGGACCCGGCGCTGCTGCGCCCCGGCCGCTTCGACCGCCAGATCCCGGTCTCGGCACCGGACCTGCGGGGCCGCAAGGCGATCCTGGGCGTGCACTCCAAGGGCAAGCCGCTCGCGCAGGACGTCGACATGGACGGCCTGGCCAAGCGCACGGTCGGCTTCTCCGGCGCGGACCTGGAGAACGTGGTCAACGAGGCCGCGCTGCTCACCGCCCGCGAGAACGGCCAGCTGATCAACGCCTCCGCGATGGAGGAGGCGGTGGACCGCGTCGTCGGCGGCCCGCGCCGCAAGAGCAAGATCATCTCGGAGCGGGACAAGAAGATCACCGCCTACCACGAGGGCGGACACGCCCTGGCCGCGTGGGCGATGCCCGACCTGGAGCCGGTCTACAAGCTCACGATCCTGCCGCGCGGCCGCACCGGTGGTCACGCGCTCGTCGTCCCCGAGGACGACAAGGACATGATGACCCGCTCGGAGATGATCGGTCGCCTGGTGTTCGCGCTGGGTGGCCGCTCCGCCGAGGAGCTCGTGTTCCACGAGCCGACCACCGGCGCCTCCAGCGACATCGAGCAGGCCACCAAGATCGCTCGCGCGATGGTCACCGAGTACGGCATGACCGCTCGCCTCGGCGCCGTCAAGTACGGCAAGGAGGAGGGCGACCCGTTCCTGGGCCGCACCGCCGGTCAGCAGCCGAACTACTCGCTGGAGGTCGCGCACGAGATCGACGAGGAGGTGCGCCGACTCATCGAGGCCGCGCACACCGAGGCGTGGGAGGTGCTCAACACCTACCGCGACGTCCTCGACGACCTCGTGCTGGAGCTCATCGATAAGGAGACGCTCAACCGCAAGGACCTGGAGCGGATCTTCTCGCGGGTGGAGAAGCGGCCGCGGATCACCGCGTTCAACGACTTCGGCGGGCGCACCCCGTCGGAGAAGCCGCCGATCAAGACCCCGGGTGAGCTGGCCAAGGAGCGCGGCGAGCCGTGGCCCCCGGTCGTGGAGGAGCCGACCCCGGCGCCGTCCGCCCAGGCCACCGGTGCCGAGCAGAACGGCACCCCGGTTCAGGAGCAGACCCCGGCCCAGGAGCAGACCCCGGCGGGCGCCGGGGCGAACCAGGGCACGGTGCAGATCCAGCAGCCGCAGTCCGGTCAGCAGGTTCCCTCCGCGGTGCCGCCGAACTACGGTGCTCCTCCTGGATGGACCCCGGCGACCAACCCGTCCGGTTCGAACTACAACTGGACGCCTTCCTGGGAGCGCGGTCAGCAGTCCTCGGAGCAGGGCGAACCGCAATCCGACCGGCCGGAGGGCCAGGATTCGGCCAGGGAGAACGGCAGCGGCAACAACGGCCGCTGATACTGGCGGGCGCAGCGCCCGCCGGGCGCTGCGAAGCCAGTGGAGGACAGCAACTGTGACCAATGCGGTCGACGAGCCGATCGGGGCGGGCAACTCCCGCCCCGACGGCTCTTTTCACATGCCCCAGTTCGACCAGGCCCGCGCCGAGGCCGCGATCCGGGAACTGCTCATCGCAGCCGGTGAGGACCCCGACCGCGACGGTCTGCGGGAAACCCCGCAGCGCGTCGCCCGCGCCTACCGCGAGCTGTTCGCGGGGCTCTACACCAACCCGGACGAGGTCTTGGACAAGACCTTCGACGAGGCGCACGAGGAACTCGTCCTCGTCCGGGACATCCCGGTGTATTCACAGTGTGAACACCACTTGCTCCCCTTCCACGGCACCGCGCACATCGGGTACATCCCGAACGAGCAGGGGCGGGTGACCGGGTTGTCGAAGCTGGCTCGGCTGGTCGATCTCTACGCCAAGCGCCCGCAGGTGCAGGAGCGGCTGACGTCGCAGGTCGCCGACGCGCTGGCGCGCAGGCTGGAGCCGCGCGGCGTGATCGTGGTGATCGACGCCGAGCACCTGTGCATGGGCATGCGCGGTGTGCGCAAGGCCGGATCGACCACCACGACGTCGGCGGTGCGCGGCATCTTCCGCAGCTCGGCGTCCTCGCGTTCCGAGGCGCTGGCCCTGATCAGGGGGCGTTGATGCACGCCAAGCTGCCCTGCCCGGCGCGCTGCGCCGTGATGGGCATCCTCAACGTCACGCCGGACTCGTTCTCCGACGGCGGGCGCTACCTGGACCGCGCGGCGGCGGTCGCGCACGGCGTGGAGATGCACCGGATGGGCGCCGACATCGTCGACGTCGGCGGCGAGTCCACCCGGCCAGGCTCGGAGCGGGTGGACGCCGCGACCGAGATCGAGCGGGTGCTGCCGGTGGTGCGGGAGCTGGTCGCGGCGGGCGTGCCGGTCAGCGTGGACACCACGCGGGCCGAGGTGGCCGCGGCGACCGCGGGCGCGGGCGCCTCGGTGATCAACGACGTGTCGGGCGGGCTCGCCGACCCGGAGATGGCGCACGTCGCCGCCGACACCGGCCTGCCGTGGGTGCTGATGCACTGGCGGGGTCACAGCAAGAACATGAACGCGCTCGCCCAGTACGACGACGTGGTCACCGACGTCCGCGACGAGCTGCTGCGGCAGGTCGAGGCGGCGGTGCGCGCGGGCGTGGCCGAGGAGGCGATCGTGCTCGACCCGGGTCTGGGCTTCGCCAAGACCGGCAGGCAGGACTGGCAGCTGCTGCAGAACCTCGACAGCCTCGTCGACCAGGGATTTCCCGTTCTGGTGGGGGCTTCCCGAAAGCGGTTCCTGGGCGCGCTGCTGGCCGACGACGACGGTGCGCCGCGCCCGCCGGACGGCAGGGAGACGGCGACCGCCGTGGTCTCCGCGCTGTCCGCGGACCGGGGCGCGTGGGGCGTGCGGGTGCACGACGTGCAGCGGTCCCTGGACGCGGTCGCGACCACGGCCGCCTGGCGCAGCGGGGGAGAGTGCCTTGGCTGATCGGATCACGCTGACCGGGCTCGCGGTGCGCGGCAACCACGGCGTCTTCGACCACGAGAAGCGGGACGGCCAGGACTTCCTGGTCGACATCACGGTCTGGCTCGACCTGGCCGACGCGGCCTCGACCGACGACCTCACCAAGACGCTGCACTACGGCGAGCTCGCCGAGATGGCGGCCGGGATCGTCGGCGGCCCCTCGCGGGACCTCATCGAGACGGTCGCCGCCGAGATCGCCGACCGGGTGATGGAGGACGAGCGGGCCTACGGCACCGAGGTCACGCTGCACAAGCCGCACGCGCCGATCCCGCTGGCCTTCGCCGACGTCGCGGTCACCATCCGCCGCTCCCGCCGGGGCGGGCGGGGGAACGTGGTGCCGGCGTGAGCAGGGCGGTGCTGTCGCTGGGGTCGAACCTCGGCGACCGGTTGAGCTACTTGCGGCTCGCGGTCGAGGGCCTCGCCGACGTGCTGGTCGCGGTCTCCCCGGTCTACGAGACGGCCCCGTGGGGTGTGACGGACCAGCCGGACTTCCTCAACGCGGTCGTCATCGCCGACTCCCCGGACCTCGACGAGTGGGACTGGCTGCGCCGCGCCCAAGCTCTCGAACAGCAGGCGGAACGGGTCCGCGAGCAGCGCTGGGGTCCCCGCACCCTCGACGTCGACGTCGTCGCGGTCGACGACGTCCGCAGCACCCACCCCGATCTCCTCCTCCCGCACCCGGGCACCCCGTCGAGAGCCACGGTCCTCATCCCCTGGCTGGCGATCGACCCGGACGCCACCGTCCCCGGCCACGGCCGGGTCGCGGACCTCCTCGCGGCCCTCCCGGAGTCGGACATCAACGACGTCCACCACCGGGACGACCTCACCCTCCGCTGACGAACCCCACCAGCCGCGGCCCGGCCAGGTCCCGGACGGAAAACGCCGGTATTCCGCACCCGGATTACTGCCGTATTCCGCACACGGATTACGGCAGTAATCGGTACCCCCGGAACCACTCACCTCGGGGAGGCGGATTGCTCCCGTTCTCCGTCACCGGATTGCGGGAGCAATCCGCGGTTGGGGACCGGAACGCGGGGTTGGGGACCGGAACGTGGAGTTGGGTCAGGTGGGATGCTGGGGGTGTGTCGCCTCGACGTACTGAGCAGATGTCGTTCACCAAGCCCGGGCAGTTGGTGGCCTCGGGGTTGGTGGCGGCCGTGGTGGTGTTCCTGGCCTGCCAGCTGAGCTACGGGGATCTGCCCCCGTTGCCGCTGCTGGCCGGGGCGACCTTGCTGTTGATCGCCGTCGTGGACGTCGCGCTGGCCCTGGTGCTGCGGCCGCGGGTCCAGCGGAAGCCCGGGGTGGAGCCCGTGGAGGCGTTGACGGCGGCTCGGGCGGTGGCGTTGGCGAAGGCGTCGTCGCTGGCCGGGGCGATCATGGCCGGGGTGTGGATCGGCCTGCTCGGGTACCTGCTGCCGATCATGAACACGGTGCAGGCGGCGCGGTCGGACACGCTCGCGGCGGTCGTCGGCTTGATCAGCGCGGCCGCGCTGATCGGCGCGGGACTGTGGCTGGAGCACTGCCTCCGGAACCCGGACGACCCGGACGAGCTCGACGAGGACGAGTGAAACCGCCCACGCACTGCGCTGTTCGGAGCAGTCACCGCTCAGCTGACCTGCGCAACGTGCGAACGGTTTGGCACACCTTCAGGTCTCGAACTGATAACCGCCTTGTACGGTGGGCGCCATGTCCGAGCGCGGCACCACCGAGACCGACCCCGACAGCGGGCGCTCCCACGTCCTGTGGGGCGGCGCGCTCGTGCTCGCCGCAGCCGCCACGTCGGTCCTCATCCTCAGCGAGGACGCGCGGCTGCTGCGCCTCGGCCTGATCGCCGCGCTGTGGGCCGCGCTGCTGGGCGCGTTCGCCGTGGCGCGGCTGCGCCACCGGGTCGTCGAGAGCGAGCAGGCGGTCGCCGACCGGCAGCGGATCTACGAACTGGAGCTGGAGCGCGAGATCGCCGCGCGCCGCGAGTTCGAGCTGGAGGCCGAGGCGGAGGCCCAGCGCCGCGCGTCGGAGAACTCCGACACGCAGATCCGCGCGCTGCAGGCCGAGCTGACCAAGCTGCGCACCACTCTGGAGCAGGTGATCGGCGGTGACGTGCTCTTCGAGCGGGTCGCGCTGCGCGCCGAGTCCACCCGGGTCCGCTCGCTGCCGGAGCGCTCGCAGGGCGAGACGAAGTTCCTGCGCCCCCAGCAGGCCAAACCGGTCCAGCAGGCCAAGCCGGTCCAGCAAGCCAAGCCGGTCCAGCAGCAGAAGACGGCCATCCAGCAGCCGGTGCGGCCGAAGAAGCAGCCGGAGCCGGTCCCGGCCGCCGCGAAGACCGACGTGATGGCCAAGCTCTCCGGTGAGGTCCCGCTGACCGAGACCCCGGCCGCCAAGCCGCAGACCGCCCCGCGGGATTCGAAACCGCAAGCCGCGCAACCGGTTCCGAGCGCGCCGAGGCGGCCCGACCGCTCGGCCTACGAGAAGCCGGCCGAGCCCGACCCGTCGGGCGCGCACACCGGCTCGGGCACGTCGGTCAACGACCTCATCGCCGCCTACGGCGGTGCGCCGGACGTGCAGCGGCGCCGCCGTCGCCGTGCCTGAAGGTTGCGAGAAGGCGACCATTCGGTCAGCCGCGAAGCGAGCCCAATAGGGTCTGGGGCGTGTCGAGTCCTGATCACGCGGAGCCGGTCGCTGACGTCTCCCGCGCGCGCCGGTTGCAGAGCCGCAAGCACCACGCCGTCGGCTGGCCCATCGCCGGTCTGATCCTGCTCGGGATGATCGGGCTGGTCATGCTGGGGATCACGACGTCCCGGGTCGGTGCGATGCCCGCCGTGTTCGGCGCGGTCGCCGCGCTGCTGCCGGTCGGGATCGTGGTGGCCGCGACGGTGTGGATCGATCGCTGGGAACCCGAGCCGCCGATGCTGATGATCGGCGCGTTCCTGTGGGGCGCGGGCGGTGCGACGGCCTGCTCGCTGCTGCTCAACAGCACCTCGGAGTCGGTGGCGAACCTGTTCCTGGGCCAGACCGATCACCGCTTCTTCCTGACCGCGGTGATGGGCCCGGTGGTGGAGGAGGCCGCCAAGGCCGTGTTCGTGGTCGGCCTGTGGATGCGCCGCCGCGCGGAGTTCAACGGCCTGGTCGACGGCATCGTCTACGCCTCGCTGACCGCCGCCGGTTTCGCCTTCACCGAGAACATCCTGTACTTCGGCAAGGCATTCGCCGATGGTGGTGTGACCGGGGGAGCGGTCGTGGCGCTGTTCGTGCTGCGCGGTGTCCTGGCCCCGTTCTCGCACCCGCTGTTCACGTCGATGTTCGGCATCGCGGTCGGTTTCGCGTGGGGTGCGCGGACGCGGTTGCAGCAGTTCGGCTGGCTGCTCGGCGGTTACCTGGTGGCGGTGCTGCTGCACGCGGTGTGGAACTCGGCGACGTTCCTGGGCGGCACCGGGTTCATCAACGTCTACTTCCTGATCATGGTCCCGGTGTTCCTCGGCACGTTCGCGCTGATCATGTGGCAGCGCAAGCGGGAGCAGCGGATCGTCATCGAGCAGCTGCCGAAGCTGGAGCGGGCCGGGTTGATCGCGCGCAGCGAGATGGAGCTGCTGGCGAGCCTGACCGGCAGGCAGGGCTGGCAGAGCAAGGTCAGGAAGCGCGCGGGCGCGCAGGCCGCGAAGTCGGTGCGCGACTACCAGATCGCGGTGACCGAGCTGGCGTTCCTGCAGCACCGCTCGGAGGCGGGCCGCACCACCAGCGCCGCGCGCCGGGCTCGCCGCGAGAAGCTGATCGCCGACCTCAAGCAGGCGCGCCGCTCGGCGGCGGGCCGCCAGGAGGCCATCCACACCGCCAAGATCAACATCGACGAGCTGACCCGACGCGTGCCCAAACCCCGCGAGTGAGCGGGCACGTTCGCGTGGTTCTCGCCACCTTTAGCCGTCTTGGGGTGGCCCCTGACCGGGGTGTTGGGGCTACTCTCGCGGCGCTGTCTGGTACCCGGTATCGGGACTGGAACGGTTTTGGAGGAACACGTGGCGATGTCTGCTGAACCCACGGGCCCTCGACTGCGGGTGGGGATCGTCTCCGCCGGTCGGGTGGGTGCCGTGCTGGGCGCCGCGCTGCAGCGGATCGGGCACGAGGTCGTCGCGGTCTCCGCGGTCTCGGACGCCTCGCTGCGCCGCGCGGAGGAACTGCTGCCCGGTGTGCCGATCGAGCCGCCGGACGCGGTCGCCAAGAACGCCGAACTGCTGGTCCTGGCCATCCCGGACGACGCGATCCCCGGCATGGTGCAGGGCCTGGTCTCCGCCGACGCGCTGCACGCGTCGCAGCTGGTCGTGCACACCTCGGGCTCGCAGGGCGTGACCGCGCTGGAGCCGGCCGCCGCGATCGGCGCGCTGACGATGGCGCTGCACCCGGCGATGACCTTCACCGGTCGCCCGGAGGACGTCGACCGGCTCTCCGACGCCTGCATGGTGATCACCGCGACCGAGCTCACCGGCTGGAGCGTCGCCGAGAGCATCGCGATCGAGCTGGGCATGGAGCCGGTGCGCATCGACGAGGAGTCCCGCCCGCTCTACCACGCGGCCCTCACCCACGGGGCGAACCACCTGATCACGCTGGTCAACGAGTGCCAGCAGCTGCTGCGCGACGCCGGGGTGGAGGTGCCCGGGCGGGTGATGGCGCCGCTGCTGTCGGCGTCGCTGGACAACGCGCTGCGCCTGGGCGACCGCGCCTACACCGGCCCGGTGGTGCGCGGCGATTCCGGAACCGTGCGCGGGCACCTGCGCGCGCTGTCCGACGCCGACCCGGACGTCGTGCCGGGGTATCGGGAGCTGGCCCGGCGCACGGCGCTGCGGGCCGAGCGGAGCGGCCTGCTGCGCGGCGACGTCGCCGCGCGCGTGCGCGAGGCCCTCGACGAGGAACAGGCCTGACCGCGCACGTCGCGGCGAAGACATGGAGTCGACGATGACGAACAACCCCGGCTACCAGGCCGGAGAGCTCACCGTGCACACCGATCCGGCGGAGCTCGCGCGGGTCACCCGCGCGCTGCGGGCGACCGGCCGCAGGGTGCACCTGGTGCCCACGATGGGCGCGCTGCACCGCGGCCACCTGGAGCTGATCAAGCGGGCGAAGGACGCCAACGTCGTCGTGGTGGTGTCGATCTTCGTCAACCCGCTGCAGTTCGGCCCGAACGAGGACTTCGACCGCTACCCGCGCACCTTCGAGGCCGACGTCGAGGCCTGCCGCGAGGCCGGGGTGGGTCTGGTGTTCGCGCCGACCGTCGACGCGATGTACGCGGACGGCCGCGAGCTGGCGGTGCAGGCCGGGCCGCTGGGTGATGAGCTGGAGGGCGCGACCCGCCGGGGGCACTTCGACGGGATGCTCACCGTCGTGCTCAAGCTGCTCAACATCGTGCGCCCGGACCTGGCGTTCTTCGGCGAGAAGGACTACCAGCAGCTGGTGCTGATCCGGAAGATGGCGCGGCAGTTCAACCTGGACTCGCAGATCCAGGGCATCCCCACCGTCCGCGAGTCCGACGGCCTGGCCCTGTCCAGCCGCAACGTCTACCTCGACGAGGAGCAGCGCCGCGCCGCCCTGGCGATCTCGGCGTCGCTGACCGCCGGCGCGCACGCCGCGGTCGGCGGCCCGGAGGCGGTGCTCAAGGCGGCCCGCGAGGTGCTGGCCACCGAACCCCTGGTGCAGCCGGACTACCTGGAGCTGCGCGACCCGGAGCTGGGACCGACCCCGGAGTCCGGCGAGGCGCGGCTGCTGGTGGCGGCGAAGGTCGGTTCCACCAGGCTGCTCGACAACGCGATGGTCCTGCTCGGCGAGTGAAGTCCGGCCCCTAGGAGGTCAGCGATGTTCCGCACGATGTTGAAGTCCAAGATCCACCGGGCCACCGTCACCCAGGCCGACCTGCACTACGTCGGCTCGGTGACCGTCGACAAGGACCTGATGGAGGCCGCCGACCTGCTGGAGGGCGAGCAGGTCGCGATCGTCGACGTCACCAACGGTGCTCGGCTGGAGACGTACGTGATCACCGGCGAGCGGAGGTCCGGCGTCATCGGGATCAACGGTGCGGCTGCGCACCTGATCGAGCCCGGGGACATCGTCATCCTCATCGCCTACGGCGTGATGGACGAGCTCGAAGCCCGGTCCTTCCAGCCCAAGGTGATCTTCGTCGACGCTGATAACAAGCCGGTTGAGCTGGGGACGAACCCTGGTCATGCGCCGGAGGGATCGGGTCTCTTGTCCTCTCAAGCCGACGCGGAGACTGACGACGCCGCCAAGCTCGATGCTCTGCTCCAGCAGCCGGAGAACTGATCAAGAACTCTGTGGTCCTGCTGCTTGGCGGTGCGGGTAGCGGAACCTCAGACGCCTTCTGGCTCCGGGATCCGAGACTTATGTATGCCAATACACGGCGTGTCGGCTGTCCTCACCAGAAGACGTCTGAGAACCCGCGGCGGTGCGAGCGCCTTAGGTGGGGCACTGAGAAACCGGCTTCGCCGGTTGCCTGACGTGCGCTTTGTGAAGGGAACGTTCCTTGCTGCTGGCCATTGACGTCGGAAACACCAACATCGTTCTCGGTCTGTACGACGACGTCGATGACCCGCCGGATCTCGCCGCGACGTTGGTGCGCGACTGGCGGATGCGGACCGAGCCCCGCATGACCGCCGACGAGATGGCGCTGACGATGCGGGGCCTGATCGGCGACTACGCCGAGAAGGTCACCGGCATCGCGGCGCTGTCGACCGTCCCGGCGCTGCTGCGCGAGCTGCGGGTGATGCTGGAGCGGTACTGGACCGACGTCCCCCGGGTGGTCGTCGAGCCGGGTGTGCGCACGGGTGTCCCGCTGCTGGTGGACAACCCGAAGGAGGTCGGCGCGGACCGCGTGATCAACACCTTGGCCGCGCACCACCTGCACTCCACGAACTGCGTGGTGGTCGACTTCGGGACCTCGACCAACGTCGACGTGATCTCGGCGAAGGGGGAGTTCCTGGGCGGGGCCTTCGCGCCCGGTGTGGAGATCTCGCTGGACGCGCTGGCGTCGCGCGCGGCTCAGCTGCGCAAGGTGGAATTGGTGCGTCCGCGGTCGGTCATCGGAAAGAACACCGTGGAATGCCTCCAATCCGGAATTCTTTTCGGATTCGCGGGTCAGGTCGACGGTCTCGTCCGGCGCATCGTCGACGAGCTCGAAGCCACCCACGGAGGACCCACGACGGTGTTGGCGACCGGAGGATTGGCGCCGCTGGTCTTCTCCGAATCGACCACGATCACCCACCACGTCCCGGACCTCACGCTGCTGGGCCTGCGCCTGGTCTACGACCGCAACTTCCGCTAACCGTCAGGCAAGCACCGAAGGTGCTTCCTCCTTCACCACCCGAGCAGCCGGCACCGCCGCGGGTTCTGAGCGCCTTCGTGGCGAGTACGCCGGGACGCCGCGTATTCGAATACTCAAGGAGCGGCGCACGGAGTCCACGAAGGCGCTCAGGTTCCGCCACCCGCACCGCTAAGCAGGCCGGTCAACTCCCCTCTCCTGTCACTCCGTACCCTGTTTCGCGTGACTGACCAGGACACTTCCAATCCCCCGGCAACCAGCGCTGACGGCGTCGAAGACCTGCCGGAACAGATGCGGATCCGGCGGGAGAAGCGGGAGCGCCTGCTCGACGCCGGAGTCGACCCGTACCCGGTGACGCTGCCCATCACGCACGGGCTCGCCGAGATCCGCTCCGCCCACGACGGGCTGGAGCCCGACACCGCGACCGGCGAGCAGGTCGGCGTGGCCGGCCGCGTGATGTTCCTGCGCAACACCGGCAAGCTCTGCTTCGCCACGCTGCGCGCGGGCGACGGGACCGAACTGCAGGCGATGCTCAGCCTCAAGCAGGTCGGCGAGGAATCGCTGACCCGCTGGAAGGCCGAGGTCGACCTCGGAGACCACGTGTTCGTGCACGGCGAGGTCATCACCTCGCGGCGCGGTGAGCTCTCGGTGATGGCCGATGAATGGCGGATGGCGGCGAAGTCGCTGCGCCCGCTTCCGGTCATGCACAAGGAACTCGGCGAGGAAATGCGCGTCCGGCAGCGCTACGTGGACCTCATCGTGCGCAAGCAGGCGGCCGACACGGTCCGCACTCGCGCCGCGGTGCAGCGCTCGCTGCGCGATTCCTTCGAGGGCCGCGGATACGTCGAGGTGGAAACCCCGATGCTGCAGACGTTGCAGGGCGGTGCGGCCGCTCGTCCGTTCACCACGCATTCCAACGCCTTCGACATCGACCTGTTCCTGCGCATCGCGCCGGAGTTGTATCTGAAGCGTTGCGTTGTCGGTGGGATCGAGAAGGTTTTCGAGATCAACCGAAACTTCCGCAACGAGGGCAGTGATTCTTCCCACTCGCCCGAGTTCGCGATGCTGGAGTTCTACCAGGCCTATGCCGATTACAACGACATGGCCGATCTGACCAGGTCGCTCATCCAGGAAGCGGCGGAACGCGTCTCCGGTTCGCAGGTCGTGACGTGGTTCGACGGAACCGAGTACGACCTCTCCGGCGAGTGGGCGACGCTGACCATGTACGAGTCGTTGTCCGAAGCCCTGGAATCCGAGGTCACTCCGGAAACTCCTGCGGAGACGCTGCGCAAGCACGCCGATGCGCTCGGATTGCAGGTGGATCCGAAGATGGGTCACGGCAAGCTCGTGGAAGAGCTGTGGGAGCACACCGTCGGCGACCATTTGACGGCTCCCACGTTCGTTCGCGACTTCCCGGTCGAGACCTCGCCGCTGACCCGGCAGCACCGGGAGAAGGACGGCGTCGCGGAAAAGTGGGATCTCTACGTTCGCGGCTTCGAGCTCGCGACCGGTTACTCGGAACTCGTGGATCCCGTGGTGGAACGGCAGCGCCTGGAGGAGCAGGCGAGGCTCGCGGCCGCCGGGGACGACGAGGCCATGCCGGTCGACGAGGACTTTCTGCGCGCTCTGGAGTACGGAATGCCTCCCAGCGGCGGCGTCGGAATGGGTATCGACCGGTTGTTGATGGCGCTGACCGGTCTCGGTATCCGGGAGACGATCCTGTTCCCCTTGGTCCGCCCGGAATGACCCGATCAGGGTGGCTCAACAGAATTTTGTGGACAGGATGAGTGCATTATCGGAGTTGCTGCGCTAACCTGACCTCAGAATGTGTCGGCGACGGCTTTTGACGTACTTGTCCTTGTGTCGGCCGCACTCGTACAAGTGCGGCCGAGGTGCTCGCCAAGTGCGGCTGGCGTTCTGGCGAGGGGGTTTCCGCTCCCGGCAGATGGTTGCTGTCCCGCTAATGCACAATTTTGCTCGGGGAGGACTTCGAAGATGGCGCAGAAGGTCACTGTCACCCTTGTCGACGATCTGGACGGTGGGCAGGCCGACGAAACCGTTGAGTTCGGATTGGACGGCGTGTCGTACCAGATCGACCTTTCCGCCGACAATGCCGGAGACCTGCGGGAGGCGCTGGCGAACTACGTCTCCAACGCGCGGCGCGCGGGAGGCCGGAAGAAGCCGGGCCCGCGTCCGGGTTCCGCGCAGCGTTCCTCGGCTGGTGGCGGTTCCACCAGCGCGGACCGCGAGCAGAACCAGGCCATTCGGGAATGGGCGCGGAAGCGGGGCCTGAAGGTCTCCGACCGCGGTCGCATCCCGGCCGACATCGTCGAGCAGTACCACCAGGCGAACTGAATCGCGGACAAGAGGCGTTTGCCGGGCCGTCGGGGCCCGGTGAACGCCTCTTGTTGCGTTCGGATAACTCATTTCCACGGTGAAACCGGTATTGATCAACTTTCCCGGAAATCGGCGCCCCGACGGCCCGGGCGCCGGCTCCGCAACGGTTGTTCATCTTTTCTGACCTGGAGCGGAACAACTCCGGGTGTCCGACTGTGACGGCGGACATTCGAACCCGCCCTGTCGGTGTGGCTTAGGTTGTCCTAACCTGGGCGACGTCCGGGTGAACACCGAAGGGGAGTGGGACGTGGCTCGAACGGAGGCTCTCGCCGAGCCGCCCACGTCGGAAACCGCGTCCGCCGCACCGGGCGAGCGCCTCCAGCGCAGGCGCTCCCGGCGCCTCACCGGCATCGGGATCCTGGTGCTCGTGCTGGTCGTCAGCGCCGTGCTGAGCGTCGCGGTCGGTGCCAAGACCATCCCGCTCGCGGAGGTCTGGAGCGGCCTGGTCGCGCCCGGCGGCAGCGAGAACGACCTGATCATCCAGGAGCTGCGGATCCCGCGGACGCTGGCCGGCGTGCTCGCCGGCGTCGCGCTCGGCCTCGCCGGGGCGCTGATGCAGGGGCACACCCGCAACCCGCTCGCCGACCCCGGCATCCTCGGCATCACCCAGGGCGCGGGCCTCGGCGTCGTGCTCGCCGTCTACACCTTCGGCATCTCCACCCTGTTCGGCTTCATCTGGTTCGGCTTCGCCGGATCGCTCCTCGGCGCCGTCGCGGTGTTCGCGATCGGCTCGATGGGTCGCGGCGGGCCCACGCCGGTGACGCTGGCCCTGGCCGGCACGGCGATCAGCTCGCTGCTGCACGCCATCACCTCCGCGCTGGTGCTCACCGACCAGCAGACGATGGACACCTACCGGTTCTGGAAGGTCGGCTCGATCGCCATCACCGACGCCTCGGTGCTGCCGCAGGTCGCGCCGTTCCTGGTGATCGGCCTGGTGCTGGGGCTGGCCAACGCCAGCAGCCTCAACGCGCTGTCGCTGGGCGACGACGTGGCCAGCTCGCTGGGCCACCGGGTGGCCTGGGCGCGGCGCGCCGGGATCGCCGCGGTCAGCGTCCTGGTGGGCGCCGCGGTCGCCATCTGCGGGCCGATCGGCTTCGTCGGCCTGGTCGTGCCGCACGTGGCCCGCTACTTCACCGGTGCCGACTACCGCTGGCTGCTGCCCTTCGCCGCGCTGCTCGGCGCCTCTCTGGTGCTGCTGACCGACGTGCTCGGCCGCGTCGTCGCCCGGCCCGCCGAGGTGCAGGTGGGCGTGATGCTGGCGATGGTCGGCGCCCCGTTCTTCATCGCGCTCGTGCGACGCCGGAAGTTGGTGCGGCTATGACGGCGACCGTTCAGGACCGGCCGGTCGAGCAGGTCGCCGGGCGGCGACCGCTGCGGCTCGGCCCGTTCTCCGGCGTGATCCGGATGCGGCCGATGCTGGCCCTCGTCGGTGGGCTGGCGGTGCTGCTGGCGGTGTTCGTCCTCGACGTCGGCATCGGCGAGTACCAGATCAGCCCGCCCGAGGTGCTCAGCACGCTGTTCGGCGGCGGCGACCGGGCGCAGTCGATCATCATCTGGGAACTGCGGATGCCGCGCGGGCTCACCGCCCTGTTCGTCGGCGCCGCCCTCGGCCTGGCGGGCGCGATCATGCAGGCGCTCGCCCGCAACCCGCTGGCCAGCCCGGACATGCTCGGCATCACCTGGGGCGCCGGGTGCGCGGCGGTCGCGATCATCGTGTTCGCCGGGACCGCGGGCAGCCTCGCCGGTGCGCTGTCGGACTACGGGCTGCCGGTGGTGGCGCTGGCCGGCGGCCTGATCACCGGCATCGCCGTCTACCTGCTGGCCTACCGGCGCGGCGTGGACTCCTACCGGTTGGTGCTGGTCGGCGTGGGCGTCAGCGCGCTGGCGGGCAACGCCGTGTACTGGCTGCTGACCGTCGGCGACGTCAACGACGCGGGCCGGGCGATGGTGTGGCTGACCGGCAGCCTCAACGCGCGCGGCTGGGAGCACGTGGTGCCCACCGGCATCGCGCTGGCCGTGCTGATCCCGCTCACGCTCGTCGGCGCCCACGTGCTGGGCGCGCTGCAGTTCGACGACGACACGGTGCGCGGTCTGGGCGTGCGGATGGACCTGGCGCGCGGCTTCCTGCTGTTCGCCTCGGTCGTGCTGGCCTCGATCGCCACCGCGGCGGCCGGGCCGATCCAGTTCGTCGCGCTGGCCACCCCGCAGATCGCGCTGCGGGTCGCGCGCACCTCGCGCCCGCCGCTGCTGACGTCGGCCGTGCTCGGCGCGGCGCTGGTGGTCGGTTCGGACGTCATCGCCCGGACCGCGTTCGGCACCCTGGAGCTCCCGGTCGGCATCGTGACCGCGATCCTGGGCGCCCCGTACCTGATCTACCTGCTCGTTCGTCGGTACCGGGAGGTCCGAGCATGACCGCGTCCACCTCTGCCCAGACCGAGCAGACCCAGACCACCGACCGCCTGCGGGCCCGCGACCTCAAGCTGGGCTACGGCGACCGGGTGGTCGTCGACGGCCTCGACTTCGAGGTCCTGGGCGGCACGATCACCGCCGTGATCGGCCCGAACGGCTGCGGCAAGTCGACCCTGCTGCGCGCCCTGGGCCGGTTGCTGCAGCCGCAGCGCGGCGAGGTGCTGCTGGACGGCAAGCAGATCCACAAGATGTCGACCAAGGAGGTCGCCCGGATCCTCGGCGTCCTCCCGCAGTCGCCGCAGGCCCCGGAGGGCCTGACGGTGGCCGACCTGGTCGCGCGCGGGCGGCACCCGCACCAGTCCTGGTACCGGCAGTGGTCCAGCGACGACGAGTCGGCGGTGGCCGAGGCGCTGGCCATGACCGGCATCGGCGACCTCGCGGAGCGCACCCTCGACGAGCTCTCCGGCGGGCAGCGGCAGCGCGCCTGGCTGTCGATGGCGCTGGCGCAGGGCACGGACCTGCTGCTGCTCGACGAGCCGACGACCTACCTCGACCTCTCGCACCAGGTGGACGTGCTGGAGCTGGTCGGCCGGTTGCACGACGAGAGCGGGCGCACCGTGGTGATGGTGCTGCACGACCTCAACCTGGCGGCCCGCTACGCCGACCGGCTGGTCGCGATGAAGGACGGCGCCGTCGTCGCGTCCGGCGAGCCCGGCGATGTGCTCACCGAGGAGCTCCTGGCCGACGTTTTCGATCTTCGCGCCCGCGTGATTCCCGATCCGGTTGCGGGTACCCCGATGGTGGTCCCGATCGGGGGACGGCGGGCCGGAGAAGGAGTCGGGACCGAGGCGTGAACACGGTGCGTGACGTTCCGACGCGCGCTGTTCGCGCTCAGCGGAACGGGGCCGAGATCAGGAATCCTGCAGGCCAACGCGCCGTTGGGCAGTGTGCCGCGCAAGAATGTGGCGCAGCGGGCACGGACCGCGACCGGGGTTGGCTACTACAGTGGTCCCCAAGAGTGCTGAACCCGTCGTGGATCGCGGCGTAGCGCTAAAGCCGTGTCCCGGAACTAGACCGCCGGCGCAGCAGTCAGGGAGTGCGAATGTTCGAGAGGTTCACCGACCGCGCGAGGCGGGTGGTTGTCCTGGCCCAGGAAGAGGCCCGGATGCTCAACCACAACTACATCGGCACCGAGCACATTCTCCTGGGCTTGATCCACGAGGGTGAGGGTGTCGCCGCCAAGGCGCTGGAGTCGCTGGGTATCGCGCTGGAGGGCGTGCGCCAGCAGGTCGAGGAGATCATCGGCCAGGGGCAGCAGGCCCCCAGCGGACACATCCCGTTCACCCCACGGGCCAAGAAGGTGCTGGAGCTGTCGCTTCGGGAGGCGCTGCAGCTCGGCCACAACTACATCGGCACCGAGCACATCCTGCTCGGGCTGATCCGCGAGGGCGAGGGCGTCGCCGCCCAGGTGCTCGTCAAGCTCGGTGCGGACCTCAACCGCGTGCGCCAGCAGGTCCTGCAGCTGCTGTCCGGCTACCAGGGCAAGGAGCCCGCCGAGGCCGGCGGCCGCGGCGAGGGCACCCCGTCGTCGTCGCTGGTGCTGGACCAGTTCGGACGCAACCTCACCCAGGCGGCGCGCGAGGGCAAGCTCGACCCGGTCATCGGCCGGGACAAGGAGATCGAGCGGATCATGCAGGTCCTCTCGCGGCGCACCAAGAACAACCCGGTGCTCATCGGTGAAGCCGGTGTGGGCAAGACCGCCGTCGTGGAGGGCCTCGCCTCGCAGGTCGTCAAGGGCGAGGTGCCCGAGACCCTCAAGGACAAGCAGCTCTACACCCTCGACCTGGGTTCGCTGGTCGCCGGTTCCCGCTACCGCGGTGACTTCGAGGAGCGCCTGAAGAAGGTGCTCAAGGAGATCAAGACCCGCGGCGACATCATCCTGTTCATCGACGAGATCCACACCCTGGTCGGTGCGGGTGCCGCCGAGGGCGCGATCGACGCCGCCAGCATCCTCAAGCCGATGCTGGCCCGCGGCGAGCTGCAGACCATCGGTGCCACCACGTTGGAGGAGTACCGCAAGTACGTCGAGAAGGACCCGGCCCTGGAGCGCCGCTTCCAGCCGATCCAGGTCGGCGAGCCGTCGCTGGAGCACACGGTCGAGATCCTCAAGGGCCTGCGGGACCGCTACGAGGCGCACCACCGCGTGTCGATCACCGACGGCGCGCTGGTGTCGGCGGCCAGCCTGGCCGACCGCTACATCAACGACCGGTACCTGCCGGACAAGGCGATCGACCTGATCGACGAGGCCGGTGCCCGGATGCGCATCCGCCGGATGACCGCTCCGCCGGACCTGCGCGAGTTCGACGAGAAGATCGCCGAGGTCCGCCGCGAGAAGGAGTCCGCGATCGACGCGCAGGACTTCGAGCGGGCCGCCCGCCTGCGGGACGAGGAGAAGCAGCTCCTCGGCCAGAAGGAGGAGCGCGAGAAGCAGTGGAAGGCCGGTGACCTGGACGTCGTCGCCGAGGTCGACGACGAGCAGATCGCCGAGGTGCTGGCCAACTGGACCGGCATCCCCGTCTTCAAGCTCACCGAGGAGGAGACCACCCGTCTGCTCCGCATGGAGGACGAGCTGCACAAGCGGATCATCGGCCAGGACGACGCGGTCAAGGCCGTCTCGCAGGCGATCCGCCGCACCCGCGCCGGCCTGAAGGACCCGAAGCGCCCGTCCGGTTCGTTCATCTTCGCCGGTCCGTCCGGTGTCGGTAAGACCGAGCTGTCCAAGGCGCTGGCGGAGTTCCTCTTCGGCGACGACGACGCGCTCGTGCAGATCGACATGGGTGAGTTCCACGACCGCTACACCGCCTCGCGGCTGTTCGGCGCCCCGCCCGGGTACGTCGGCTACGAGGAGGGCGGCCAGCTCACCGAGAAGGTCCGCCGCAAGCCGTTCTCCGTGGTCCTGTTCGACGAGATCGAGAAGGCCCACCAGGAGATCTACAACACGCTGCTGCAGGTGCTGGAGGACGGTCGCCTGACCGACGGCCAGGGCCGCACGGTGGACTTCAAGAACACGGTGCTGATCTTCACCTCGAACCTCGGCACGCAGGACATCTCCAAGGCCGTCGGACTGGGCTTCTCCAGTGGTCAGGGCGCTGAGTCCAACTACGAGCGGATGAAGTCCAAGGTCCACGAGGAGATGAAGAAGCACTTCCGGCCGGAGTTCCTCAACCGGATCGACGACGTGATCGTCTTCCACCAGCTCACCGAGAACGAGATCATCCAGATGGTCGATCTCCTCTCCGGGCGCGTGGAGAAGGCGCTCAAGGGCAAGGACATGGCCCTGGAGCTCACCGAGAACGCGAAGAAGCTGCTGGCCAAGCGCGGGTTCGACCCGGTGCTGGGTGCGCGGCCGCTGCGCCGGACGATCCAGCGGGAGATCGAGGACAAGCTGTCCGAGAAGATCCTGTTCGGCGAGGTCGAGCCGGGGCAGATCGTCATCGTGGACGTCGAGGGCTGGGAAGGCGAAGGCCCGGACGACAAGGCCGTGTTCACCTTCCGCGGTGAGCCGAAGCCGTCCGCGGTCCCGGACACCCCGCCGGTCGGCGTCTCCGCCCAGGGCGAGGACCAGCAGAACAACGGCAACGCGGAGTCCTGACCCAGGACCCCACGACGACGGCCCCCGCACCACCTCGGTGCGGGGGCCGTTCGCGTTCCGGGGTGCGGCTCGCGAGCCCTGGGCAGTGGGACAGTTTTAGCCATAATTGTCCCGACATTTCGGACATTGATCATGGGCAATTATGGCTAAAACTGTCCGCCGCCCGGGAGGGCTCCAGCCGGATCAGCGGAGGCGGCGGATCTCCTCCGTGGGCTGGTCCGCCGGGACGCGGGCGAACTGGACGGTGGGGGCCTCAGCGCTCGCCTGCTCGCGGCGGTTGTTGCGGATGCGGATCGCCACGAACGCCACGACGGTGAGCGCCGCGGTGATCACCACCGCCCGCGAGAGCAGGCCCGCGTACTCCTCGACGAGGTACCAGTGCTGGCCGAGCAGGTAGCCGGCGATCACGAAAACGCTGTTCCAGATCAGGCTGCCCAACGTCGTGAACAGCGCGAACGTGCTCAGCCGCATCCGCTCGACCCCGGCGGGCAGCGAGATGAAGCTGCGGAACAGCGGGATCATCCGGCCGAAGAACACGGCCTTCACCCCGTGCTTGGCGAACCACGCCTCGGTCTTGTCCACGTCGGAGAGCTTCACCAGCGGCAGCTTCGCGGCGATCGCCCGCGTGCGCTCGCGGCCCAGCGAGGCGCCGAGCCCGTAGAGCGCCAGGGCGCCGACGAGCGAGCCGATCGTGGTCCACAGGATCGCGCCGAGCAGCGACATGTCGCCCTGGCTCGCGGTGAACCCGGCCAGCGGCAGGATCAGCTCCGACGGGATCGGCGGGAAGAGGTTCTCCAGCGCGATGATCATGCCCGCGCCGGGGCCTCCGAGGGTTTCCATCACCCCGATCACCCAGGCCGTGAAGCCTGTGGGCTGGGCGGACGTGGCGGCTGTCGTCGTCAGATCCATGCGGGGTTGAACTCCGAGGTCGAGTGTCCGTTTCTTCCATGATTCCAGCGGATTCGGGCGTTTCGCCTTGATCGGGTGTGAGCTGCGGCACTCTCCGGCGTGTCCGTTGACCTCTGGAAGTCTGGTGGCACAACCATGCGTGGACGTCGGACGTCCACATGGCGGAGTTCGGGGCCCGGGAAGACGGAGGCGGCGATGACGCGGGTGGCGCACGAGGTGCCCGACGAGGTGGAGGACGACGTCGCCCGCCGACCAGGCGGAGGATGCGCGACGGCCCTGCTGTCGCTGCTCACGCTGGCCTTCGCGGCCTGGGCGGCGCTACCGGTCGTCGAGCTCGACGTCGAGCGCTACACGGTCGCGCTGACCGCCCTGGCGCAGTACGCGGTGATCGTCGGCGTCGTCCTGGTGCTGCTGGGCATGGTGCTGCGGCGCTGGCTGAACGTGCTCATCGCGCTGCTCGCCACGGCCGCGCTCGTCTACACGGTCGCGCCGAGGGCGGTCCCGGACGGGATCGCCGCAGAGGGCGAGCCGCTGCGCGTGCTGTCGGTCAACACCTACTTCGGCCGCGCCGACGCGGCCGCGATCGTCGACGAGGTCCGGACCCGGCGGGTCGACGTGCTCAGCCTCCAGGAGCTCACCCCGGAGATGGTCGCCGAGCTGGACGCCGCGGGCCTGTTCGCCGCGCTGCCGAACCGGGTGCTGCACGCCGGGCCGCAGGCCGACGGCACCGGCATCGTCTCCCGTCACCCGCTGCGCGAGCTCGCGCTGGTCCCGCCGACGACGCTGGCGCAGCCGTCGGCGCTGGTGGACGTGCCGGTGGGGCGGGACGTGGAGTTCGTCGCGGTGCACCCGCTCTACCCGATGGGGGAGGGCACCGCGGAGGTCTGGGCGCGCGACCTGGCCGCGCTGCCCGAGCCGTCGCTGACCGGGCAGCCGCGGGTGATGGCGGGCGACTTCAACGCCACGCTCGACCACACCCGGCTCAAGGACCTCATCGGGCGCGGCTACGTCGACGCCGCCGGAGCGCTGGGGCAGGGCCTGACGCCGACGTGGCCGTCGGGCTGGACGGCGCCGCCGGTCACCATCGACCACGTGCTCGCCTCCGGCGGGGTGCGGCCGGAGGACTACGAGGTCGTCGACGTGCCCGGCAGCGACCACAGGGCCGTGTTCACGACCCTGCGCGTCGCCGGGTGACTCACTTCTCCGGGTAGGAGCCCAGGACGACCTCGAACTCCAGCAGGTTGGAGCCGGACGCCACCGGGTTCTTGCGCTCGCCCGCGTGGGCCTCCTTGGCCGGGCCGTTGGCCCAGTTCTGGAAGTCCTCCTCGGTCTCCCACTTCGTGTAGACGAAGTAGCGGTTGTCGCCCTGGACGGGGCGCAGCAGCTCGAACCCGAGGAAGCCGGGCGCGTCGTCGACCGAGCCGTGGCGGGAGGCGAAGCGCTTCTCCAGCTCCGGGCCGGAACCTTCGGGGACCTCGATCGCATTGATCTTCACAACAGCCATGGACCCACCCTACGAGCGAACGCCCCGGCGCACCCTGTCTCCTCGATCTCACCGAAGGTGGAAGTCCTCCCGACTCTCGTGGAGGGGACAGTTTTCATGAAAACCGTCCACCCCCGGAGACCGGGAGGTTTTCATGAAAACTTCCCCTCTCGTGGGGACGGGAGGACATCGAGGGGTGTCTCGTGGTCGTCTGCGGGGACAGTTTTCATGAAAACTTCCCCGACCCTCAGATCTCGATCTGGGGGTGGAGGCGGGCGAGGGTCCAGGTGCGCTGTCGATGGACCACGAGGGTCGTGAGGAGCAGGACCACCGCCAGGACGCCGCCGAGGACGATCAGGTCCCGGTAGAGGTGCGAGGCCAGGCCGCCGGAGATCGTCACCCGCAGGCCGTCGACCAGGTACGTCATCGGCAGGAACGGGTGGACGGCCTGGAACGGCATCGGCGCCGTCTCCATCGGGTACAGGCCGCCGCACGCGGTGAGCTGCACGATCAGCAGCACCAGCGACAGCAGGTCGCCGACCGCGCCGAACGCGGTGCGCAGCAGGTGGTCGATCGCCACGAACGTCACCGCCGCCAGCGACAGCAACCCGATCGTCCAGCCGATGCTCACCGGCGCGAGACCCAGGCCGAGGTCGACCACCAGGTACAGCACCATCCCGCCGATCACCCCCAGCGCGGCGGCGGGCAGCAGCCCGGCCAGCGCGATGGTGAACGGGTTGACCTTGTCCGCCAGCGCCCGCAGGTTCACCGGCTTGAGCAGCAGGTACGCGAACAGCCCGAACACCCACAGCGCGATCGCGAAGAAGAACGGCGCCAGGCCGCGCCCGTAGACGTGGGCCGGGTTGAGGTTGTCGGTGCGGATCTCGGTCGGCGAGCCCAGCACGTCGGCTGCGCGGGAGACCTCCGTCGGGTTCGTCGGCGGGATCTTGTTCAGCGTGTCGTTGATCATCGTCCGCAGCTCGCGCGACCCGTCGTTGAGCTGACCCGCCCCGTTCTGCAGCACGGTGCTGCCCGCCACCAGCGAGTTCAGCCCGCCCGCGATGCCCTGCGAGCCCGACGTGACCTGCGTGGTGCCGGAGTGCAGCGTGTCCACCGGCGCGGTGATCGACCGGACCCGCTCCTGCAGCGGGCCCATGCTGCTCTGCACCGCCCGGGCCCGGCGGTTGGCCTCCTCCGCCGTGCGCAGCGCCTCGCGCGCCCGCGAGTCGGTTTCCGACGCGCCGGCGGCGAGTCGGCGCGAGGTGTCCAGCGCCTGCTCGTAGGCCGGATCGCCGCGCAGGTCCGGGTGCGCCGAGCCCAGCCCCTGCACGGCCGAGTACCCGTCGGCGGCCTGCTGCTCCATCATCGCCGTGGCCGTCGAGATCGACGTCAGGCTGCTCACCGCCACACCGCTGGCGTTGACCAGCGAGTTCACCGCGCCCGGCAGCTGATCGGCGGCGAAGTCGGCGATGCTGCCCAGCTGCCGGTCCAACTGGCCCGTCGCCTGCGAGATGTCCTCCACCCCGCGCGAGACCAGGCTCGTTCCGTCCCGCACCCCGCCGAGCCCGCGGGTGAGCGCGGCCGTGCCCTGCTGGCTCAGCGCCGTGCCGTCCACCAGCTGCTTCGACGCCTCCGAGGCGACCTGCAACTTCTCCCGCATCTGCCCGAGCTCGCCGTAGAGGGCGCGGGCGTAGCTGGCGTGCGCGGCGGCGTTGATCTGGTTCTGCAGCTCGGTCTTGACGGTGTCGGCCATGATCCCGGCGATGTAGCCGTTCGCGTCGTTCTTCGTCAGCCGCACCGCCGCCCGCTGCGGGTTCCCGTCGGCCGCGGCGGCGAGCTTCGCGCTGAAGTCCGTCGGGACCTCGATGATGAAGTAGTAGCGCCCCTCGGCGAGTCCGCGCCGCGCGTCGGTGCCGCGCACGAACCGCCAGTCGAAGACGTCGTTGACCTTGAGCTGCTTGACGAACTGCACGCCCGCGTCCAGGTGCTCGCCCCGCGCGTCCACCGCCCGGTCGTTGTTGACCACCGCCACCGGAACCCGGTCGAGCTTGCCGTAGGGGTCCCAGTTCGACCACAGGTACAGCGCCCCGTACAGCAGCGGCACCAGGATCAGCACGAGCGGGACCAGCCGGAGCAGCGAGCCGCGAAAGCGCCGCAGTTCCAGCCAGGCGAGCCTGACGGCCTTCACCGGCCGGCCTTGCCCGGGAGCTCGATCTCCGCGGTCGGCTCGGGGAACCGCCCCGCGGGCAGTCGCACCACGTTGAGGTCGCCCGCCGGGGGATCGGTGGTGCTGGCGATCACCGTCATGCCGATCCCGGTGACCTCGCGCAACGCCGCCCACACCCGCGCCCGGCCGGCCCGGGTGAGCCCGGCGTCGACGTCGTCCACGACGATCCCGGCGGGCGCCGGAGCCGCGGCGAGCCCGATGGCGAGCAGCAGCTGCTCCTCCGGTGGCAGCTCGCCGATCAGCAGCGACCGGTCCACGTCCAGACCGACGAGCTCCAGGCCGAGTTCGATGGAGGCCTTGTTGGTGCCGCTGATCAGCCTGCGCTCGGTGATCGCCTCCCGGACCCGGTGCCGGTCCTCCAGCTCGCAGCCGGGCCGCAGCCGCGCCGGGCGGATCAGCTTGCGCGCCCGAGCGGCCTTGCGCGGCAGCGGGAATCCGTCCACGTCCAGCTCACCGGTGATGATCCGCAGCCGCCCGCACAGCACCAGCAGCAGCGACGTGCGCCCGGAACCGCTGGGCCCGGTCACCACGGTCAGCGAACCGGGCTCGACGCGGAGATCCAGGTTGGCGAACACCACGCCTTCCGGGCCCTTCGCGGCGATCCCGTGCGCGAGGATTCCCGCGCCGAGGACGTACATGAACCCTCCTCCGGTCTCGTGGAGGCAGTGCACGTCCAAAGTGGCCGCTGCAGGGCTGATCGGCAACTCGTATTGATCTGCCCGACATGGGGGCGGTCAATGGATGTGGCGGAGCCGAATCCTCCTCCACCACCTGAGGCACCGGTTCCGCTACCCGCACCGCTGAGCAACGCAGGTCCTCAACATTTCTCAGCGCGTCAGGAGGGTTTCCGCGTCTCCGGTCCTGGTGTCGACGACGCTGATCTCCCGCACCGCCGCGCGGACCGGTTCGGGCGGCAGGAGGGCGGTGAACGCTCGGGCGAGCTGGTCGGTGTCGAGACCGCGCGCCAGCGCGCAGTAGGGGATCCAGGCGCCGGGGAAGTAGTAGGCCGACGGGTTCTTCACCTTGCCCGCCAGCGCGTCGTGCACGGCCGAGTGCACCGCCAGCAGCTCGGTGTCGACGACCGCGCCCAGCAGCAGCATCCGCTCGTCGCCGGGCAGCGTGCCGAGGGCGTGCAGCCACAGGTCCGGGATCGACAGCAGCTCCAGCTCGCCGCGCAGCGCCTTGCGGGCGGCGGCGGGAATGCTCCCGGCCCGGGCCATCGTCACGCTCGGGCGCTCGTCCGGGACGTCGATCCCCGCCTCGCCGAGCCGTTCCCGCAGCGCGCGCAGGCTCGACTCGGTCTCGTCGTCGAAGTGGCAGACCAGCGCGTCGGCCATCAGCGCTCCCCGGGCAGGGCGAAGCGGCCGTCGTCGGTCTGCTCGACCAGGCCGTCCACCAGCAGCGAGTCCAGGCACCGGTCGCGCTGACCGGCCTCGTTCCACGCCGCGTCGAGCTGCTCGCGGGTGACCGGGCCGGTCGAGCCGCGCAGCACGTCCAGCAGCCTGCCGCGCACCTGGCGGTCGGTGCCCGCGAACTTCTGCACCTTCTTCGGCGGTCCCGCGTAGGCCGGGCGCCCGTTGTGCTGCCACGCGCAGTCCG
Organism: Saccharopolyspora ipomoeae; assembly: GCF_029952525.1. Lineage (GTDB taxonomy): Bacteria > Actinomycetota > Actinomycetes > Mycobacteriales > Pseudonocardiaceae > Saccharopolyspora > Saccharopolyspora ipomoeae. The sequence goes on along the minus strand of NZ_JASAOF010000012.1, from coordinate 122,027 downwards.
CGGCGATCGGGCACGCCTCGCAGCTCGGCGAGCGGACCGTGCACACGACCTGCCCGAGCTCCATCAGCGCCGCCGACAGCAGCGCGGCCGGCTCGTCCTCGTCGGGCAGCAGGGCGTCCACGTCGGCCAGGTCGCGCTTGGTCGACGGCGGGCCCGCGTCACCGGCGCCGTGCACCGCGCGCGCCACCACCCGGCGGACGTTGGTGTCGACGACCGGGGCGCGCCTGCCGTAGGCGAAGGCCGCGACGGCGCGGGCCGTGTACGCCCCGATGCCGGGCAGCGCGAGCAGGGTGTCCACATCGGACGGAACGACGTCGTCGTGCTCGGCGGCGATGGTCGCGGCGGCCTCGTGCAGCCGCAGCGCGCGGCGCGGGTAGCCGAGCTTGCCCCAGGCGCGCAGGACCTCGCCCTGCGGCTCGGCGGCCAGGTCGGAGGGGTGCGGCCAGCGGCGCATCCACTCCTCCCAGATCGGCTGCACGCGGTTGACCGGGGTCTGCTGCAGCATCGTCTCGCTGACCAGCACGCCCCAGCCGGTCACGCCGGCGGCGCGCCACGGCAGCGGGCGGGCGGTGGCGGTGAACCAGTCGGACAGCGCGTCGAGGTCGAGACGGGTGTCGGCTGCGGTGGTGGGACTGTTCATGGCGTCTGCAGATCCTGCCAGGCGCTCGATGATCACCCGGAAGAAGCCCGGCGATCACCGAGCGCGGCAACGGATGCGCCCCATCGGGCGATCATTGAGGGGTCCATTCAGAGTATCCGACACGTTACTGTCGGTTCGTGTTTGATCCGAACGGTCCGTTGCCACCCGCGGTGTACTGGCGTCGCCGCGCCGTGGCGGTCTCGGCGGCCCTGTTAGCGGTCGGACTCGTCGGGTGGGGCGTGATCGCCCTGATCGCCGGGCCCGGCCAGCCCGAACCGGTCCCGCAGGCGGCGGGCGCGCCTCTGGCGATCGCCGCCGACACCGCGCCGCAGGCGTGTCCCGACGAGGTGGTGCGCGTCGCGGCCGAGGTCGGGCAGCCCGCCTTCCGGGCCGGTGAGCGGATCGGACTGGCCGCCACCGTCACCAACACCGGCCCGCAGCGCTGCGGGCGCGACCTCAACCGGATGCTCCGCGAGATCGAGGTGACCACTCCCGCCGGACGGCACGTGTGGTCCAGCAACGACTGCTACGCCGAGTCGACCAACGAGCAGCCCGTCCTCGAACCCGGCAAGCCCGTCCGCAACGACGTGCTGTGGTCCGGCCTGACCTCGGTTCCCGGCTGCGCCGTCGAAGGTCAGAAGCCCGTCCCGCCGGGCGACTACCAGGTCGTCGCGCGCCTCACCTCGATCACCAGCGCACCCGTGCCGTTCAAGGTCGTGCCCTGAGGCTGTTGAGGCATGCGGCGGAGCCGCATTCTCTTCCGCCACCCAGGCTCCGCCACCCGCACCGCCACGCAGGGCGAGAGATCAACAGCTCCTAGTCCTCCTGCTTGCGGCGGCGGACCAGCTTGAGCGCGTCCTTGATCGTGGCGACTTCGGTGACCTTGATGCCCTTGGGCAGCGGGCCCGGGTCAGGCGGGACCAGGGCGCGGTCGAAGCCGAGCCGGGCGGCCTCGGCGAGACGTCGCCCGACGCCGTTGACGCGGCGGATCTCGCCCGCCAACCCGACCTCGCCGATCACCACCAGGTTCGGCGGCAGCGGGCGGCCGGTCTGCGAGGACGCGACCGCCATCGCGATCGCCAGGTCCGCGGCCGGTTCGCCGATCTTGGTGCCGCCCACGGTCGCGGCGAACACGTCGTGCGAGCCGGTCGGGATGTGCCCGTGCTTGCCCAGCACCGCCAGCATCATCGACACCCGGGCCGAGTCCAGGCCGCTCACCGAGCGGCGCGGCATCGCCATCTCGGTCTTCATCAGCAGCGCCTGGATCTCCACCAGCAGCGGCCGCTTGCCCTCGACCATGACCGTCACCGCCGTGCCGTCCACGGCGGCCTCCTGCCGGTTGATGAACAGGCCCGACGGGTCCGGGACCTCGGCGATGCCGTCATCGCGCTGCTCGAAGCAGCCGACCTCGTCGGACGGGCCGAAGCGGTTCTTCACGCCGCGCAGCATCCGCAGCGAGGAGTGCCGGTCGCCCTCGAACTGCAGCACCACGTCCACCAGGTGCTCCAGCACGCGCGGCCCGGCGACCGCGCCGTCCTTGGTGACGTGCCCGACCAGCACGACCGGCAGCCCGCGCTCCTTGGCCAGCGCCACCAGCGCCGTGGTCACCGCGCGCACCTGCGTCACCCCGCCCGGGCTGCCGTCGGCGTCGGGGGACTGGACGGTCTGCACCGAGTCGACGATGAGCAGGCCGGGCTTGACCGCGTCGACGTGCCCCAGCACCGCGGACAGGTCGCTCTCGGCGCCGAGGAAGAGCTCCGGGTGCACCGAGTCGGTCCGCTCCGCACGAAGGCGCACCTGACCTGCGGATTCCTCACCGGTGACGTACAGCGAAGCGCCGGGGGAGGCGCCGGAGGCCCAGCGGTGCGCGACCTCCAGCAGAAGTGTGCTCTTCCCCACACCGGGCTCGCCGGCCAGCAGCACGACGGCCCCGGGCACGATCCCGCCGCCCAGCACCCGGTCCAGCTCGCCGATCCCGGTCGACACGGATCGGGCCGAGTCGAGGTCCACCTCGGCGATCGGCCGCGCCGGAGTGCTCGGCGCCCCGGCGGAGACCTTCGCCAGCGCGGGCCGGGCGGCAGCGGCCTCCTCGATCGTCCCCCACGCCTGGCATCCGGGACACCGCCCCACCCACTTGGCGACCTCATGGCCGCAGTCGGCACACCGGAACGCAGGACGGGAACGAGAGGTCTTGGGAGGCACGCCGCGAGGCTATCCACCCACCCCGACGATCACCCCCACCGACTCACCCGCACCGCTCCGGAGGTCGAGAACCGCAACATCCGACCGGTGGAAACCGGGGGCTTCGACGTGACGGGGGCGGGGACGACGAAGGCCCCCGGAGCCGGGCTCCGGGGGCCTTCGCGCTGGGAAGGTCTGGGTCAGTGACCGCCGCCGGCGTGCTGGCCTTCGGCTGGGCTGCCGTGCTCGGGGCGCGGGTTGTGGTCCGCGCCGATCGGGACCTGGACGGTGACCGGGCCAGCCTTCTCGAACACGAAGGTCACCGGGACCGTCACGCCGGGCGTGATGTCCTGCTTGAGGCCGTTCAGCGCGATCTGCACGGTGCGCTGGTCGTTGCCCGCGGGCTTGGCCGTCGGGCCCGACGCGTGCAGCGAGGTGTTGGTCGGCAGGTCGGTCGTGCCGCCGACCTGGCCGGACGCCGCGAACGGGCTCGTGACCTGCACGAGCTTGTCGTTCGGGCCGGTGTTGCTCAGGACCAGCTCGAGCGGGGCCGACGAGCCGGCGCGGTAGAACGCGCCCTCGGTCGGGAACGCGAGCGTGGCGTTGCGGACGGCGACCTGCTGCGCATCGCCGCTACCGCCGTTGACGGCGGCAACCTGCGTGTCGGTCTCGGTGACCTGACCGGCACTGCAGCCGGCGAGGGCGACGACGGCGCCGAGTCCGAGTGCGGCCGGGATCAACCGCAGGCGGACGGCCTTGAGGTGCTGAGGGCGGCTCACGGTTGCAGCGTCCCTTCCTGATTGCCGGACAACCACGTGGAGCTTAGTCCCCGTCCGCCGGGGGTCGCGCAGGGGCTTGCCGAACTACGTATCGGCGGCTGCGACAGGCCCGCAGAACCACCCGTACGGACGGTCCATTATGGACGGTTTCACAGGGCCGAAAGGGGCTGCCTTGCACGTCGGAGCGCTTCTTGTCAAGTACCGCCCACGCTCTGACCTGCGATTACGGATGGTGAGGTGGTCGAAGCCCGGTTGCCCTACGTGTTAAAGTAGGGGTAGCGAAAGGGGCAGAGGACACATGGTTTTCAAGGTCGGAGAGACCGTCGTCTACCCGCACCACGGTGCCGCGCTCATCGAAGCAATCGAGACTCGTGTGATCAAGGGCGAGGAGAAGCAGTACCTCGTCCTCAAGGTTGCGCAGGGTGACCTGACGGTGCGCGTTCCCGCGGACAACGCCGAGATCGTCGGTGTTCGGGACGTAGTCGGTCAAGAGGGTCTGGATCGAGTTTTCGACGTGCTGCGGGCCCCGCACACCGAGGAGCCCACGAACTGGTCTCGTCGGTACAAGGCCAACCTGGAGAAACTCGCCTCGGGCGATGTGAACAAGGTGGCCGAAGTGGTGCGCGACCTCTGGCGACGCGAGAAGGATCGTGGCCTGTCCGCAGGCGAGAAGCGAATGCTGGCGAAGGCTCGTCAGATCCTGGTCAGCGAGCTGGCGCTGGCCGAGGGCACTGACGAGGGCAAAGCGGAAACGCTGCTGGACGAAGTCCTCGCCGCTGCGGTGTGAGTGATCGGAACGGCTAGAGCGTGAGCGTTGTCGCGCTGGTCCCCGCCGCTGGTCGTGGGGTGCGCCTGGGGTTGAACGTGCCCAAGGCGCTGGTTCCGGTCAAAGGTGAATCTCTGCTGCTGCGCGCGGTCCGGGGCCTGCTGGGCTCGGACCGCGTGCAGCACGTCGTGGTGGCCTCGCCGCCCGACCAGGTCGAGGTCGTGGCGGCCGAGCTCGCCACGCTGCCGAACGCGCACGTGGTGCCGGGTGGTGCCGAGCGAACGGACTCGGTGCGCCTGGCGCTCGGCGCCGTCGCCGACGTGGCCCCGGACGCGCACGTCGTGCTGGTGCACGACGCCGCGAGGTGCTTCACGCCGGCGAGCGTCATCCGCGATGTCGTGTCCGCGGTGGAGGCCGGTGCGCCCGCCGTGATCCCGGTGCTGCCGGTGACCGACACGATCAAGCGGGTCGACGAGTCGGGCGCGGTCGTGGAGACCGTCGACCGCGCACCGCTGCGAGCGGTGCAGACCCCTCAGGGCTTCAACATCGACGTGCTGCGGCAGGCCTACGCCGCCGCGGGCGACATCGCCACCGACGACGCCGGGCTGGTCGAGCGCGTCGGCGGCAAGGTGCACACCGTCGACGGCCACCCGGACGCCCTGAAGATCACCACCGCCTTCGACCTGGCGGTCGCCGAGGCCGTCCTGGCCGCCGAGGAGAGTTCCCCGAAGTGACTGATCGTCTGCCGTTCGTCGGGCAGGGCGTCGACGTGCACCCCGTGCAGGCCGGACGCGAGTGCTGGATGGCCGGGTTGCGGTGGCCGGACGCCGACGGCTGCGCGGGTCACTCCGACGGCGACGTCGCCTCGCACGCGCTGTGCGACGCGCTGCTGTCGGCCGCGGGCCTGGGTGATCTGGGCGCGGTGTTCGGCACCGGCGACGATCGCTGGGCCGGCGCGCACGGCGCGGAGCTGCTGGAGGAGGTCCGCTCGCGGATCGCCGCCGAGGGCTTCGCGATCGGCAACGCGACGGTGCAGGTGATCGGCAACGCGCCGCGCATCGGCAAGCGCCGCGAGGAGGCGCAGGAGGTGCTGTCGAAGGCGGTCGGGGCGCCGGTGTCGGTGTCCGGCACGACTTCCGACGGGCTCGGTCTGACCGGGCGCGGCGAGGGCATCGCGGCGGTCGCGACCGCGCTGGTTTTCCGCTGAGTAACGGCCGGCTACCCCGGTGTGACGGGTAGTTGGAGTCGGGGAAAACTCAGGGCTCGCACCCTTCTGATCGGGGGCGCCCGCGCGCGATCCTCGAAGCATGGTGATCGAGCGGAACCGGTGGGTGCGTCGGCTGCTCGTGGTGCAGCCGCTGGTGTTGTGGCCGGTGTCGGTCGTGCTGTGGTCGCTGGGCGACGAGCTCGACCTGGCGCTGGCGGTCGTGCTGCTGTGGCTGAGCGCCGCGGCGAGCGTCGCGGCCATCGTCCTCCCGATGAAGAACGACGACTCCGACCGAGATCGTTTCCGCAGTGCGGAATCATCACTCCAGTGCGGGCAGTTTTAGCCAGAACTGCCCATGATCGAAGTCCGTTTTGTCCGGACAGTTCTGGCTAAAACTGTCCTCTCGCCGGGGACGATTCCCAGGAGACCCGTACTCCGGCGACCCGGGAGCCCGGCGAACGGGGGAAATCTCCGCCCCTGGTCGTGAGCTAGGCCGCATGTTCATGTCGGGTTCGCCCGGCGCGCATACCGTGGCCGTGTGACTCTGCGAGCGGTGATCTTCGACTTCTCCGGCACCCTGTTCCGACTGGAGGAGAACCCGTCCTGGTACTCCGACCTCACCGACTCCGACGGAACCCCCTTCGACCTCTCCGCCCAGGCCGAGATCATGCGGCGGATGACCGCACCGACCGGCCGGATCGTCGAGCTCGGCGATGAGTTCCTGGACGCGTGGGAGAAGCGCGACCTCGACCCCGAGCTGCACCGCAAGGTCTACGTCGAGGTCCTGCGCAGCTCCGGCGTCCCGGACCGGCAGGCGCACGGCCTCTACGCCCGGCTGATCGACCCCGACCAGTGGACCCCGTACCCGGACGCCGCCGAGGTGCTGCGCCGGTTGTCCGAGCAGGGCGTGAAGGTGGGTGTGATCAGCAACATCGCCTTCGACATCCGCCCGGCCTTCGACCGCCTCGGCGTCAGCCGGCACGTCGACGAGTTCCTGCTGTCGTACCTCGAAGAGGTGATCAAGCCGGATCCGAAGATCTTCCTGCGGGCCTGCGAGCGCCTCGGCGTCGCCCCGGAGGAGGCGCTCATGGTCGGCGACAGCGAGGAGGCCGACGGCGGCGCGGCCGGTGTCGGGTGCGAGGTCGCGATCGTCGACCCCGCTCCGACCAGCGAACGCCCGACCGGCCTGATCGACGCGGTGGGCGATCTGCTGCGCTGACCGTCAGGCAAGCACCGAAGGTGCTTTCTCTGTGCCCCACCTAAGCAACCTGCACCGCCGCGGGTTCTGAGCGCTTTCGTGGCGAGTACGCCGTGACGCCGCGTATTGGCATACATAAGGAGCGGCGCACGGAGTCCACGGCAGCGCTCAGGTTCCGCTACCCGCACCGCCAAGCAGGGTGACCACCATCAGCTCGGTCGGCCTGTCGTGATTGCCCTGAAGCCCTTCCCCGTACCATCGGGGTCGTGAGCCTGCACCTACATGACACAGCGACCCGCACGACGCGCGAGTTCCACCCGCGCTGCGACGGAGTGGCGTCGATCTATGTCTGTGGTGCCACCGTGCAGGGGGTTCCGCACGTCGGTCACGTCCGCAGCGGGCTGAACTTCGACGTGCTGCGCCGCTGGCTGCAGCGCTCGGGCTACGACGTGCGCCTGGTGCGCAACGTCACCGACATCGACGACAAGATCCTCACCAAGGCGGCCGAAGCGGGCCGGCCGTGGTGGGAGTGGGCTGCCACGCACGAGCGCGCCTTCGAGTCGGCCTACGACCGGCTGGGCTGCCTGCCGCCGTCGGTGCTGCCGCGCGCCACCGGGCACGTCACGCAGATGATCGACCTGATCCAGCGCCTCATCGACAAGGGCCACGCCTACCCGTCCGGCGGTGACGTCTACTTCGACGTCGCCTCCTACGGCGACCAGTACGGCAAGCTCTCCGGGCAGCGCCTCGACGAGGTGCAGCAGGGCGAGTCGCTGGCCTCCGGCAAGCGCGACCCGCGCGACTTCACGCTCTGGAAGGGCGCGAAGCCGGGCGAGCCGAGCTGGCCGACGCCGTGGGGCCACGGGCGCCCCGGCTGGCACCTGGAGTGCTCGGCGATGGCGACCTTCTACCTGGGCGGCGAGTTCGACATCCACGGCGGCGGCCTGGACCTGGTGTTCCCGCACCACGAGAACGAGCTGGCGCAGTCGCACGCCGCGGGCGACGGGTTCGCCCAGTACTGGATGCACAACGCGTGGGTCACCATGAGCGGCGAGAAGATGTCGAAGTCGCTCGGCAACGTGCTGTCCATCCCGGCGGTGCTGGAGCGCGCGCGGGCCGTGGAGCTGCGGTACTACCTGGTCACCCCGCACTACCGGTCCACCATCGAGTTCTCCGAAGCGGGCCTGCAGGAGGCGGCTTCGGCGTACGGGCGGATCGAGAACTTCGTCCGCAAGGTCGTCTCCCGCGCCGGTTCGGTCGAGCCGGGCGAGGTCGCCGCGGAGTTCGCCGAAGCCCTCGACGACGACCTGGGCACGCCGCAGGCGACCGCCGCCATCCACGCGGCGGTCCGCGAGGGCAACGCCGCGCTGGACCGCGGTGACGACGAGGCGGCCCGCGCGGCCGCGTCGTCGGTGCGCGCGATGACCGGGGTGCTCGGCCTGGACCCGCTGTCGCCGCAGTGGGCCGAGGAGGGCGGCGACGCCGCCCGCGACGCCCTCGGCGAGGCCGTGCGCCTGGTGCTGGAGCAGCGCCAGAAGGCGCGCGCGGAGAAGGACTTCGCCACCGCCGACCTGCTGCGAGACCGGCTGCAGGAGGGCGGGATCGCCGTCGAGGACACCCCCGACGGTCCGACGTGGACATTGAAAGACGGGTAACTCGTGGCCGGCAACGACAAGCGCCGCGGTGGCGTGCGCAAGACCAACAAGAAGGGCATGGTCGTCGGTTCCGGCGGGCAGCGGCGGCGCGGTCTCAAGGGCAAGGGCCCGACCCCGAAGGCGGAGGACCGCGTCACGCACCCGGCCAAGAAGCGCGCCGACCAGCGCGCCAAGGCCGACCAGCAGCGCGCCAAGCGCCAGGCCGCGGCGGAGAACGCGCCCGAGCTCGTCGCCGGGCGCAACCCGGTGGTGGAGTGCGTCCGCGCAGGCGTCCCGGCCAGCGGCATGTACGTCGCGCAGGGCATCGACGTCGACGACCGGGTCACCGAAGCGGTGCGCGAGGCCAAGAACCGGGGCATCCCGGTGCTCGACGTGCCGCGCGTCGAGCTGGACCGGCTCACCCACAACGCGATGCACCAGGGCCTGGCCCTGCAGGTGCCGCCGTTCGACTACGCCCACCCCGACGAGGTGCTCGCGGCCGCGCAGGACACCGGCCTGCCGCCGCTGATCGTGGCGCTCGACGGCGTCACCGACCCGCGCAACCTGGGCGCGGTGATCCGCTCGGCGGCCGCGTTCGGCGCGCACGGCGTGGTCGTGCCGCAGCGGCGCAGCGCCGGGATCACGGCGGTGGCGTGGCGGACGAGCGCGGGCACGGCGGCGAAGCTGCCGGTCGCCAAGGCCGTCAACCTCACGCGCACGCTCAAGGACTACAAGGAGGCCGGGCTGATGGTCGTCGGCCTCGACGCGGACTCCGACATCACCTCCGACGAGCTGGAGCTGGCCACCGGCCCGCTGGTGGTCGTCGTCGGCTCGGAGGGGCGGGGGCTGTCGCGCCTGGTGCGCGAGACCTGCGACCAGACGGTGTCGATCCCGATGGCCGGCGACGTCGAGTCGCTCAACGCCTCGGTCGCCGCGGGTGTCGTGCTCTCCGAGGTCGCCCGGCGGCGCCGGGTCCGCTGAGGGGCGAGAGCTCGGTCCATTCCGGACCTGCGACGCGCTGACCTCGGTTAGGCTGCTCCGGCAACCGATCCGAGGAGGCGTGGGCCTCCCGCAACCGAGGCCCTTCGATGTCCTTCGCTTCGCCGCTGTTCCTGTGGTACTTCCTGCCGGCCGTGCTCGCGGTCGTGCTGGTGGCACCCCGCAGCGGGCGCAACGTCGTCGTCGCGCTGGCCAGCCTGCTGTTCTACGCGAGCGGGGCGGGCGGCACGACGGTGCTGCTGCTGGCGTGCATCGCGGTGAACTTCCTGGCCGGTCGCCGCCTGGAGCCGGGCGACGACTGGCCGGGGCAGCGGGAACGCCGCCGGTGGCTGCTGATCGGCGTGGTCGCGTTCAACCTGACGATCCTGCTGATCTGGAAGTACGCGGGGTTCGCGACCGAGCAGCTGGCGGTGCTGGCGCGCTGGTTCGGCGGCGACTACCCGGTGCTGCACCTGGCGTTGCCGATCGGCATCTCGTTCTACACGTTCCACCACATCTCCTACGTGGTGGACATCTACCGGGGCGAGCGCCCGGCGCTGCGGGACCCGGTCTCGTTCGTCACCTACATCGCGATGTTCCCGCAGCTGGTGGCGGGTCCGATCGTGCGCTACCGGGAGATCGCCGATCAGCTGCCGCAGCGCCGCACGCACCGGCTCGATGACATCGCGGCCGGGTTCCCGCGCTTCGCCTGGGGTTTGACGAAGAAGGTCGTCGTCGCCGACACGCTGGCACCGATGGTCGACGCGTGCTTCGCGACTCCCGCGCAGGACATGACGTTCGCGATCGCCTGGCTGGGCGCGATCGGCTACACGATGCAGCTGTACTTCGACTTCTCCGGCTACTCGGACATGGCGATCGGGTTGGGGCGGATGCTGGGGTTCCGGCTGCCGGAGAACTTCGCGCGGCCCTACTCGTCGGTGACGATCACCGAGTTCTGGCGGCGCTGGCACATGTCGCTGTCGCGCTGGTTCCGCGACTACGTCTACATCCCGCTCGGCGGCAACCGCCGCGGCACGGCGACGACGTACCGGAACCTGACGATCATCTTCGTGCTGACCGGTTTCTGGCACGGCGCCGCGTGGACCTACCTGGTGTGGGGGCTGTTCCACGGCGGTCTGCTGGTGCTGGAGCGCCGCTTCGGCTGGTCGGCCGCACCCGCGGACCTGCGGTCACGACTGGCGCGGCGGGCGTTGACGCTGCTGCTGGTGGTGGTCGGCTGGGTGTTCTTCCGCGCACCCGACCTGGGCAGCGCGCTGGGGATGCTCGGGCACATGCTGATCCCGGACCTGGCGGGGCTGACCGACATCGTCGCGGCGTCGGTGACCCACCAGCGGTTGTTCTTCCTGCTGATCGCGCTGATCGTGGTGCTGCTGCCAGCTGGTTCGGGCACCGGCCCGTTCCTGGAGGCGGTCCGCACCCGCGAGGCCTACGTCGTGCGCGCGGTGGTGCTCACGGCGGGCCTCGGCTACGCGGGCCTGCTCGTCGCCACCGGCACGTTCAGCCCGTTCCTGTACTACCAGTTCTAGGAGGGGACAGGTGAGGACTCCGGAGCTGCCTCCGGTGCACGAGGCGTGGTTGCCGCGGGATCACCCGCTGCACCGGCCTCGGCACGGCCGACGTCAGCTGGTGGCGTTGATCTGCGCGCTGGCGTTCTTCAGCGCGCCGTTGAGCAGCTGGTTGTTCGGGGCGCGGCCGGAGCAGCTGGAGAACCGGCCGCTGGCCGAGTTCCCCAGCGTCACCGAGGGTTTCGGGTTCTTCACCGGGTTGAACGGGTGGGCCACCGATCACCTGCCGTTCCGCAAGGCGGCGGTGCAGGCGGTCAGCGGCATCAGCCGGGGCGTGTTCGGCGAGCCGGCGCCGCTGGCGGGTGGGTCGCACAGCTCGCCGGTGGGTGCGGGACAGGTGGACGCCAAACCGCCGATCGACGAGAGCGTGTTCCCGCCGGTCATCGAGGGCCGCGACGGCTGGCTGTACCTGGGGCACGACGTGTCCTACCGCTGCGTGCCGAGCCGCACGACGGACGAGATCATCGCCGGGCTCCGCGCGTGGCGGAAGGCCGTGGAGTCGTCGGGCCGGACGTTCCAGCTGGTCATCGCCCCGGACAAGTCGACCGCGTACCCCGAGCACCTGCCGGAGAACTACGCGGGGAAGGACTGCTCGGAGGCGGCCCGGGAGGAGTTCTGGCGGCGGGTCCCGAAGGCGACCGGCGCGATCGACCTGCGCGCGCCGCTGCGCCGAGCGGCCGAGCGCAACGGGCACCCGATCTACCACGACATCGACACGCACTGGACCCACGAGGGCGGCGCGACGATGGTCTACCAGCTGGCGGAACGGCTTTCGCCGGGCATCACCGGCACCTGGAAGATGACGCCGTCGCGGCGGTACCCGCACAGCGCCGACATCCCCGACCTGCTGGGCCAGGATCGCGCGGTGGACATCCAGGCCTACGCGCTGGCACCGGACGGGGGAGAGGACAACACGCAGTTCAAGCCCAGCGACTTCCACGAGCCGCTGCACCTGAGGTCGACCCCGAAACCGGGGATGATCACGGCTCCGGTCCGGGTGGTCGGCGACTCCTTCACCCAGTTCGCCAGCCCCTACCTCGCGGCCACCTACGCCGACGTCACCATCACCCACCCGGACAACGTCGCCACCCAGCCCCGAGCCACGGCCGAACTCCTCGCCCAGGGCGAGGTCATCACCTTCGAACTCTCAGAACGCTTCGTGGCCGGCGGCAGGTACCCCCTCCTCAACCCCGAAGTCGCCACCGAGGTCGGCCAGGTCCTCGCCGCCCACCCCGTGAGGTGAGGGCAGTGGACAGTTTTAGCCATAATCACCCATGATCAATGTCCTTTTTGTCCGGACAGTTATGGCTAAAACTGTCCACTGGCAACGGACGTTGTCACCGTGACATCGCCTCGCCTCGCCTCGCCTCGCCTCGCGTCGCGTCGCGTCGGGCGGGGCGGCGCGGACGGGCCGGGAGGGTGGAGCGGGGTGCCTGGGTGGTCAGGCGCCCCGCTCCGAGCCCAGCCGTCGGTGTCAGCGTTGCAGGGGGGTGAAGTCCCTGGAGGCGATGTGGTTCGGGCGTGGGGCGCTGGCCGCGTAGGGATCCACCAGCGAGTTCTCCGCGCTGTTGAACACGATGAAGATGTTCGAGCGCGGATAGGGCGTGATGTTGTTGCCCGAACCGTGCATGCAGTTGGAGTCGAACCACAGGGCCGAGCCCGCCGGGCCGGTGAACTGCTCGATCCCGTGCTCGTAGGCGAGCTTGGTGATGGCCTCCTCGGACGGGACGCCCACCCGCTGCTGCTTGAGCGAGGTCTTGTGGTTCTGCTCCGGGGTCTCACCCGCGCACGAGACGAACGTGCGGTGAGCGCCCGGCATGATCATCAGACCGCCGTTGAACGGGAAGTTGTCGGTCAGCGCGATCGAGATGCTCACCGCGCGCGGGTCCGGCATGCCGTCCTCGGCGTGCCAGGTCTCGAAGTCGGAGTGCCAGTAGAAGCCGGTGCCGCGGAAACCGGGCATGTAGTTGATCCGGCTCTGGTGCACGTACACGTCCGACCCCAGGATCTGCCTGGCCCGGTCGAGCACCCGCGGATCGCGGGTCAGCTCCCCGATCAGCGGACTGATCCGGTGCACCTCGAAGATGGACCGGACCTCGTCGGACGAGCGCTCGATGATCGTGCGCTCGTCGGCGCGGACCTCCTCGTCGCGCGTCAGCCGCTCCAGCTCCTGCCAGTAGGTCTGCACCTCCGCGGGGGACAGCAGCCCCTCCTGGACGTGGAAGCCCTTGGTGTCGTGGGCGGCCAGCTCGTCGCGCGTGGCCGGTCCGGTGGGCCCACCGGACCAGACGGTCGGATCGGTCCGTTCGAGCAACGCCGAATCGGAGCCCCGCGTCGGGTAGCGGTCCGTGGTGCTCAGATCAGCGACGGTCATGGGTTGCGCCTCCTTCGCGAATTCCCGCCGGAGCGGATCGATGTCTGGATGACACCGCCCGCCGTTCTCGGTTCCTCGTTGAGAAGCGGCACACGTCGAGTGCCCGCGTTCCCCCACGTCGCACGCGTGGGGAAAACCCTGGTGGTGAATGACAGCGCGGCGGGTCCCCGGTCTCCGGGTACCCGCCGCGCGTGGAGCTGAATCAGCCCGCGATGATCAGTCCTCGACGATCAGCGGGTAGACGCCGTTCTCGTCGTGCACCTCGCGACCGGTGACCGGCGGGTTGAACACGCACACGGTCTTCATGGTCGTCTTGGGACGCACCTGGTGCTTGTCGGCGTCGTTGAGCACGTAGATCGAACCCGGCTTCAGCTGGTGGACCTCACCGGTCGCCTTGTTCTCGACCTCGCCCTCGCCCTCGGTGATGAACACGGCTTCGATGTGGTTGGCGTACCAGAAGTCGTTCACCGTGCCGGCGTACAGCGTGGTCTCGTGCACCGAGAAGCCCAGCTTGTCCTTGGCGAGGAGAATGCGCTTGCTGCGCCAGTTCTCGGTCTTGATGTCGGCGTCGGTGTCCTCGATCTCCGAGAGGTGCCGGACGATCACGTTTCCTCCTGTGAATCTTGGTTGGTGCACTGCGCGGGAACGCGCCACACGCAGCTTGCCGCACGACGTGCTCGGGTCGGGAGAGGTGAAAGCCGTTCGAATGGCTTTTTCACCCTCCCGACCCGCGGAAGCAACGTCGAATCAGGCCAGAACGGCACGAACCGAGTCGCGCACGATCTCCAGGCCCTTCTCCAGCTCGTCGTCGGAGACGGTCAGCGGCGGCATGATCTTGAGGACCTCGCTGGAGGGACCGGAGGTCTCCATCAGCAGCTTGCGGTCGAACGCGGCCTTGGAGACCTTGCCCGCCACGTTGGTGTCCTCGAAGCCCAGGCCGCGAGCCAGCCCGCGGCCCTTGGCGATGGCGCCACCGTGCTCGGCGGCGATCTCCTCCAGCACCTGGCCGACCCGCTCGCCCTTGGCGATGGTCGACTTCTCCAGCTCGTCGTTCGACCAGTACAGCCGGAATGCCTCAGCGGCGGTGACGAACGCGGGGTTGTTGCCGCGGAACGTGCCGTTGTGCTCGCCCGGCTCCCACACGTCGTGCTCGGGCTTGATCAGCGTCAGCGCCAGCGGCATGCCGTAGCCGCCGATGGACTTCGACAGGCAGACGATGTCGGGCTGGATGCCGGCCTCCTCGAAGGAGAAGAACGGACCGGTCCGGCCGCAGCCCATCTGCACGTCGTCGACGATCATCAGCATCCCGTGCTTCTGGCACAGGTCGTAGAGGCCGCGCAGCCACTCGGGGCGCGAGGAGTTGATGCCGCCCTCGCCCTGCAGCGTCTCGACGATGACCGCGGCCGGCTCGTTGAGGCCGGAACCGCTGTCCTCCAGCATCCGCTCGAAGTACAGGAAGTCGGGCACCTGGCCGTCGAAGTAGTCGTCGTAGGGCATCGGGGTGGCGTGCACCAGCGGGATGCCCGCGCCGCCGCGCTTCATCGAGTTGCCGGTGACCGACAGCGAGCCCAGCGTCATGCCGTGGAAGGCGTTGGTGAAGCTGATGATCGACTCGCGGCCGGTGATCTTGCGGGCCAGCTTCAGCGCCGACTCCACCGAGTTGGTGCCCGTCGGGCCGGGGAACTGGACCTTGTAGTTCAGCCCGCGCCGCTGCAGCACGTTGGTGTTGAACGACTCCAGGAACTCGGCCTTGGCCTTGGTGGCCTGGTCGAGACCGTGGGTCACGCCGTCGCGGGCGATGTAGTCGAGCAGCTTCTGCTTGAGCGCGGGGTTGTTGTGCCCGTAGTTGAGCGCACCCGCGCCGGCGAAGAAGTCGAGGTAGCCGGTGCCGTCCTCGTCGTAGAGGTAGCTGCCGACCGCGCGGTCGAACGTGGTCGGCCACGTTCTGCTGTAGCTGCGGACTTCAGATTCGAGGGTGGCGAAGATGTCGTTCACGGATCCTCCGTTCGGCCGACGGCGCGCGGGCGCCCGGCGCTTGAAGACGGGAAAGAGTGGAGTGGCTTTGCCTCAGGCGGCGTCGAACGGCCCGATGCGGTACAGGTCCTCTCCCAGGTGCGAGTCCGGGAACAGGTCAGCGGTGAACAACTCGCTGCTGGTGATCTGCGTCGCTCGGTCGCGCGCCAGCGCGCTGAAAAGCTTGATCGATGCGGTGTTGTCCGGGGTGATCGTGGTCTCCAGGAATCGCACGTCGCGCCCCCGCACTCGATCGACCAGGTGGTTCAGCAGCTTGCCGGCCACGCCACCACCGCGCTGGGAGGCATCGACGGCGATCTGCCACACCACGAGGGTGTCCGGAGCGTCGGGCCGGATGAACCCGGTCACGAAGCCCACTACCGCACCGTCGACACGCGCCACCGCGGAGGTCTGCGAGAAGTCCCGGCACCACAACAAATATGCGTAGGACGAGTTCACATCGAGCACTGCCGAATCGCGAGTGATCCGGTAGAGCTCAGGGCCGTCCGCGACGACCGGAGCGTCGATCTCCAACCGTCCGGCTGAACCGCTTCCGCCATTCCGATCTTCGTGTTTATGGCTCGGTTTATCGCCGGTCATGTTGTGCCAACTTAACAGAACATCCGTCGTGAGTCAGGTTCTCACGCCTTTCTTCCGGCATCTACCAGGCGATTCTCGATTTTACACGTGAGAAGCACTACAGAAACGTTGATCCGCCGTCTGAGCCGGTGCTAGCCGGTCTCTCCGGGGATTTGCAGGACAATTTTCGGCAACCTCTGACCAGCGGAAACGGTGATTCCGAGAGCGGCTGATCCGCGTCGGGCAGGAAATCTTCCGGTCTTGTGAATACTGCTCGGATCAGGTGAGAAATGGAAGCGGGCGCACCCGCCGGGGCCGGCACGCCCCGGGCGAATGCGCCCGCTGGAGTGGGGACCCGTGCCTGCGTCGGGGTCCCCGGTGGGAGGTCGATCAGACGCCGGCCAGGCCCGAGATCCAGTCGCGGTACTCGGTGATGTTGACGTAGGCCGTCGAGGTCGCGCGGTCGCTGGTGGAGGCCACGCCGACCTGCTTGTCACCGGCGAACATGGGGCCGCCGGAGTCGCCGCCCGCCGGGATGCCGTCCCCGCGCGAGGCGCAGATGGCCTGGCCGCCGCGGTAGTCGGTGCAGTCGCCGTTCACGCCGGTCACGTTGACGTCGGCGACCTTGAGGATCGGCGCCTGGCACTCGATCTCCGGCTTGTCGGTGCAGGTCGCGCCCCAGCCGTAGGTCTGCACGGTGTCGCCGTTGGCGACGGTGCCCGGGTCGCCCAGCGGCGCGTAGTCGGTCTGCACCGCCTTGTCGATCTTGACCAGGGCGATGTCGGCGGTGTCGTGGATGTGCACCTCGCCGGGGATGGCGTTGACGTGCTCGCCCTTGGTCTGGTCGACGTCGCCGACGTTGAAGCTCAGGCCGTTGCCGTCGGCCGCGTCGGCGACGCAGTGCTGAGCGGTGAGGATCCACTCGGGGGCGATGATCGAGGCGGTGCAGGTCTCCTGGTCGTCGACGAACAGCCGGGCCGCCCACGGCGCGCTGTCCACCTCGCGGCCATCGATGATGTACGGCTGGACGTCCTGCGGGGTGGGGGCTGCCTGCGCGGGCACCGCCAGCAGGCCGCCGGCGATCACGGCACCGGCGAGTCCGGCGAGATTGCGGACGAGCGACACGTTGGTCTCCTTCGGTTCGCGGTTGGGCGAGAGCCGAAATCGACCTTCACTCGATCGAGTGGTGCTGTCCATTGATTGAGCACAACTCGCCATCACCGGGAAATGCGGCACCCGGCAATTCCCAGTATTTCCCAACGCAATTCAACCCCGGGAGATCGGATTCCCCTCCGGCTCAGGCGGAGTCCCGGCGGATCTCGCGATACTCCTTGATCACCAGCACGATGATCACGATGTCCAGCGCGGTGAGCGCGGGCAGCACCAGCGAGTGCGTCTGCACGCCCCGGACCAGTTCGAAGAGCACGAACAGGCCCAGCGCGGTGATGGCCACCGGGTACCAGCGGACCGCCTCGCGCAGCAGCGCGATCACCAGGACGAGCTTGATCAGGCCGTGCACCAGCAGGTAGCCGATCACGAAGGCGCGGGTGCCGCCCGCGAAGTGCTGCACCGCCTCCTCGAAGTGCCCGGCGAGCGCGCCGGTCGGCGGGCCGAGCAGATCGCGCGTCACCACGCCGTGCGCGATCCGGGTCAGCTCGCGCGGCGAGAAGAAGATCAGCAGCACGCCGCCGAGCAGCTGGGTCACGGCGTCCAGGCCCTTGAGCCACACCGCCACCCGGAACAGCTTGTCCGTCAGCGTCGGTCCACCAGCCACACCCCCATGATGCGCCGCCGTCGCCGACCGCGGCGCCGACGTCGGTGTTCGGGTCAGAGGGTTCTGGTCATGAAGACGCTGTTGGGGTCTTTGCGGTATTCGGCGAAGGGTTCGCAGTAGTCGAAGCCGTGCTTGAGGTAGAGCTTGCGGGCGGGTTCGAAGAAATCGGCCGAACCGGTTTCCAGGCTCAGGCGCGTGTAGCCCATGAGTTTCGATTCGCCGATGATGTGCGTCAGCAGTTGCGACGCGATTCCGCGATTCTTGTGCGACGGGTCGGTGCGCATTGATTTGATCTCGGCGTGTTCAAGATCGATTTCTTTGATCGCTCCGCAGCCCAGCACCGCGTCGCCCTCGCGGGCGGACCAGAACGTAACCCCAGGTCGGCGCAGGGAGCTGAGCTCCAGCGCGTGCGTGCTCCCGGGCGGCGAGACCGCGCGCATCTCGCTGATGTGCCCCTGCAGGAAAGACTCGATCTCCGGGTCTGTCAGATCGTCAACGGCAATGCGCACCAGTAACCCCACCAGAATTCACGATCGACGACCGCAGGGACGGTATAGGTCGGAGTAGTCCGGTGTCCAGCCGCCGCGTCCGAAGTGATCTTCAACTCCGGAAATGGGCTCGTGATCGCAGGTTCTGAGCGATTCGACGCATTCTTGCTGGTCCCGGGACCAGAATTCTCCGGAGCGGACTGTGGCGGAGCGGACACAGGCGTACCCGCTCAGTCAAAAGACCTGGTCAGGTACGCTCGGAGCCGCTGAGGGGACTCGAACCCCTGACCATCCGCTTACAAGGCGGGCGCTCTACCAACTGAGCTACAGCGGCGCGCGACAACGAGGTGTGCGCGAACATCGTAAGCGCCGCAGCGCTCGGCCCGGGAGGCGGCCGCGCGTGCGCCCACGACCAGTGATGGAAGCCACAGATGCCGACTGCAACGGTCCGCTCATGACAGGCGATGCCCGAGGGGAAGATCAGCCACGGCGGCGCTCCGCTCGCGGGGCGCGGCAGGAAGGAAAGACCGCGGTGGGAATCACGCAGCGCGCGCGTGGTGTGCTGCGGCGGCGCGACCCCGAGCAGACCATCGTCCCGGGCTCTCGCAACGTCGTCTACGGGCCCTCGCTGCCCGACGAATCAACCGTCCACCTGGTCCTCGACCTCGGCCTGCGCATCGGTGAGGTGCAGATGGCCAGCGGCGCGGGTGCCTCCGACGTCACCGCGACGATCATCGGCGTGGTCAGCGCCTACGGTCTGCCGCACTGCGAGGTCGACGTGATCTACACGTCGATCACCGTCTCCTGCTACAGAGGCACCGAGCAGCCGCCGATCACGTCGCTGCGCGTGGTCCGCAACCGCTCCATCGACTACACCCGCCTCGCCGACGTCGAGAAGCTGCTGCGGCGCATCACCGCGGGCGAGATCAGCGCCAGCGACGCCTACGCCGACCTGGACCGGATCACCACCGCCTCGCACCCGTTCCCGCGCTGGGTCGCCACCCTGGCCTGGGCCGGCATGGCCGCCTCGCTGGCGGTGCTGCTCGGCGGCGGCAACGACCCGTTCCTGCCGATGGTCGCCGCCGGCACCACCGCGCTGGTCGACCGCGTCGGGCGGCTGCTGAACAAGCGCGCCCTGCCGTTCTTCTTCCAGCAAGCCGTCGGCGGCGCCGTGGCGACCACCATCGCGCTCGGCGCCTACGCGCTGGGCCTGCTGAGCAGCGCGCCGCTGGCGATCGCCGCGAGCATCATCGTGCTGCTGTCCGGGATGACCGTCGTCGGTTCCATGCAGGACGCCATCACCGGATACAACGTCACCGCGGCGGGCCGGATGGCGGAACTGGCGATGATGACCGCCGGGCTCATCGCTGGCGTGGTGCTCGCGCTCTACATCGGCCTGCGCATCGGCGGCGACCAGGTCGCCGGGCTCGACGCCCAATCGCTGGGGAGAGCGCAGGTGACCGCGCCCGGCCTGGTGCTGTCGGTGCAGGTGCTCGCCGGTGCCTCCACCTCGGCCTGCTTCGCGCTGGCCAGCTACGCGCCGCCGCGACCGCTGCTCATCGCCGGCATCGGCGGCGGCGTGGCCGCCGGGGTGTACGCGACGCTGACCATGCCCGACGGCGTGGCGCTCAACCCCGTGCTGGCCGGTGCGGTGGCCACCACCGTCGTCGGTTTCGTCGGCGGCATCGTCGCCCGGCGGTTGCAGATCCCGGCGCTGGTCATCGCGGTCTCCGCAGTGTCGCCGCTGCTGCCCGGTCTGGCGACCTACCGGGGTCTGTTCGAGCTGTCGGTGCTGGGCAGCCCGACCGGTGTCGCCACGCTCATGCTGGCGGTGGCCACGGGTCTGGCGCTGGGCGCGGGCGTGGTGCTCGGCGAGTACCTGGCGCAGCCGGTGCGCAGCAGGCTCGGCAACCTGGAGCGGCGGATCTCCGGGCCCAGGCTGTCCGGACCGCTGCGCCCCAGCAGGCGGCGGCTGGACTGAGAAGGACTTGCCGCGCAACGCAACCGCGACGAAGTTAAGGCCCCATCCGGACCGAAACACGCGAGGGTGTTTGGGCCACACGAAGCACGCGATGAAGAGGCCGTTTGAGTAGCCTCACAACTCCAGGTGGACACATGGCGGGAGGGTTTCCGGTGAGCGAGGGCGACGAGCCCAAGAGGAGTTCCGGCCGGGCGGACTTCGTCGTGGTCGCCAACCGGCTACCCGTCGACCTGGAGAAGCTGGAGGACGGCACCGAGCGCTGGAAGCACAGCCCCGGCGGGCTGGTCACCGCGCTCGAACCGTTCCTGCGGGCCCGGCGAGGCGCCTGGGTCGGCTGGCCGGGCGTCGCCGACGTCGAGGTCCAGCCGTTCGACGACGGCGAGATGCAGCTGTACCCGGTGCGGCTGTCGGCGTCGGAGTTCGCCGAGTACTACGAGGGCTTCTCCAACGCCACGCTGTGGCCGCTGTACCACGACGTGGTCGTGCCGCCGGTGTTCGACCGCTCCTGGTGGAACGCCTACCAGCGGGTCAACCGCCGCTTCGCCGAGGCCGCCGCCGAGGTCAGCGCCGAGGGCGCCACCGTGTGGGTGCAGGACTACCAGCTGCAGCTGGTGCCCGCGATGCTCCGCGAACTCCGGCCCGACCTGCGGATCGGCTTCTTCCTGCACATCCCGTTCCCGCCGGTCGAGCTGTTCATGCAGCTGCCGTGGCGGACCGAGATCGTGCGCGGCCTGCTCGGCGCCGACCTCGTCGGCTTCCACCGGCCCGGCGGCGCGCAGAACTTCCTGTGGCTGGCGCGCAGGCTCGCCGGCTTCGAACCCAGCCGCGGTCAGGTCGGCGTGCGCAACCGGCCCGGCGTCGTGCAGGTAGGCGACCGGACCGTGCGGGTCGGCGCGTTCCCGATCTCCATCGCCTCCACCGAGCTCGACCGGCTCGCGCGCAGCAAGGACGTCCAGCAGCGGGTCAAGAAGCTGCGCGCGGACCTGGGCAACCCGCGCAAGATCATGCTCGGGGTGGACCGGCTGGACTACACCAAGGGCATCGACGTGCGCCTGCACGCCATGCACGAGCTGCTCGCCGAGGGCCAGATCAAGGCCGAGGACGTGACGATGATCCAGGTCGCCACGCCCAGCCGGGAACGCGTCGAGCACTACAAGCAGATGCGCGACGGCATCGAGCGCGAGGTCGGCCGGATCAACGGCCTGTTCGGGCGCGTCGGTCACCCGGCCGTGCACTACCTGCACACCTCGGTCGACAAGAAGGACCTGGTCGCGCTGTACGCCGCGGCCGACGTCATGGTCGTGACCCCCGTGCGCGACGGGATGAACCTGGTCTGCAAGGAGTACGTCGCGTGCCGGTACGACCTGGGCGGGGCGCTCGTGCTCAGCGAGTTCGCCGGGGCGGCCGCCGAGCTCACCAGTGCGTTCCTGGTGAATCCCCATAACCTGGACGGGGTGAAGGACGCGTTGCTCGCCGCCCTGGAGATCGACGAGGCGGAGGGCCGCCGTAGGATGCGCGCTCTGCGTAGGCAAGTGCTCACGCACGACGTCGACCGCTGGGCGCGGTCGTTCCTCGAAGCGTTGGGCGCGCCCCTCGTGGAGTAGCTGACGGTAACCGGTCCGCAACAGCGGATCCCACCGCGTCGGCGATACTGAGCAGAACCGGTCGCCAGCAGATGGTTATCGCCTCAGGCGTTCCGGATCGATCCATCCAGACTTGACCTGCCCCAAGGAGTATGGCGTTGACCGCCGAAGCCCTGCCTGCGGAGCTGCGACGCGTGATCGTGCAGCTCGCGCGGACGCCTCGACTTCTGGTCGCCTGCGACTACGACGGCACGCTCGCGCCGATCGTGGCCGACCCGACCCAGGCCAAACCGCTACCCGAATCCGTGCACGCGCTGCGCTCGCTCGCCGCGCTGCCCGCGACCACCACGGCGGTGATCTCCGGTCGTGCGCTGCGCGACCTCGCCACCCTGTCCCGGTTGCCCGCCGAGGTCCACCTCGTCGGCAGCCACGGCTCGGAGTTCGACGTCGGCTTCGTGCACGGACTCGAACCCGAGGCCACCCAGCTCCGGACCGAGTTGCAGGTCGCCGTGCAGGACATCGTGCGCGGCCAGACCGGCGTGACGCTGGAGGCCAAGCCGGCCAGCGTCGCCGTCCACGTCCGCCGCGCCGAGCACGACGTGGCCGAAACCGTCCTCGACGCCGTCCGCACCGGCCCCGCCCAGTGGGACGGCGTGCAGGTCACCGAGGGCAAGGCCGTCATCGAGCTGGCCGTGGTGCAGACCGACAAGGGCAACGCGCTCGACGCGCTGCGCCACCAGGTCGGCGCCACCGCCGCGATCTTCCTCGGCGACGACGTCACCGACGAGAAGGCATTCGCCCGCCTCCAGGGCCCCGACCTGGGCATCAAGGTCGGCGAGGGCGAGTCGCTGGCCGCGCACCGGATCAGCAGCACGACCGACGTGGCCACCGTGCTCGCGTTCCTCATGGAGGAGCGGCGCACCTGGCTCTACGGCGAGCAGGCGCCGCCCATCGAGCGGCTGACCATGCTGTCCAACGAGCGCACGATCGCGCTGCTCACCCCGGACGCCCGGGTGACCTGGATGTGCCACCCCGGGCCGGACTCGGCCGCGGTGTTCGCCGACCTGCTCGGCGGTCCGACCGCCGGGCACTTCAGCATCCGCCCGCACGCCGGGGGCAACGGCGGTCAGCGCAGCCCGCTGCCGCTGGGCCAGCGCTACGTGCCCAACACGATGACCGTGGAGACCCGCTGGTCGCGGCTGCTGGTCACCGACTACCTGGCGCACGGCACCGACAGCCACCGCACCGACCTGGTGCGCGTGATCAACGGCAGCACGACGGTGTCGGTGGAGTTCGCGCCGCGGCCGGAGTTCGGCCAGGTGCCGGTGCGGATCACGCCCGAGGCCGGGGGCCTGCGCGTGCAGGGCACCTCCGAGCCGATGGTGCTGCACTCGCCCGGCGTGCAGTGGGAGATCACCTCCGACGGCATGCACCAGTCCGCCAAGGCCGTCCTCGAACTCACCGAGGGCGAGCCGGTGGTGCTGGAGATGCGCGGCGGCACCGAGGACCTCACGCCCACCGACGAGCCCGCCCGCCGGGCCGAGGCCGAGGCGTACTGGTCGGAGTGGATGAAGACGCTGTCGCTGCCGGAGGTCGAGCGCGACCTGGTGGCCCGCTCGGCGCTGACGCTGCGCGGCCTGGTGCACTCCGACACCGGCGCGATCATGGCCGCCGCCACCACCTCGCTCCCCGAGGAGATCGGCGGCGTCCGCAACTGGGACTACCGCTACTGCTGGCTGCGCGACGGTGCGATGACCGCCCAGGCGCTGGTCACGCTCGGCTCGAACGGCGAGGCGGAGGCGTTCCTGGACTGGCTGCACCGGGTGCTGGAGAGCGTGCCGGGGCCGGAGCGGCTGCACCCGCTGTACTCGCTGCAGGGCACCGGCCTCGGCCCGGAGGCCGTCATCGACAGCCTGCCCGGCTACGCGGGTTCGCGTCCGGTGCGCGTCGGCAACCTCGCCGACCAGCAGGTCCAGCTCGACGTGTTCGGTCCGGTCGTGGAGCTCATCGCGCACCTCGCGCAGGCCACCGGCACGGTCCGGGACAGCGACTGGGAGCTGGTCACGGCGATGGCCGACGCGGTCGGCAAGCGCTGGTTCGAGCCCGACCACGGCATCTGGGAGGAGCGCGACGCGCCGCGTCACCACGTCTACTCCAAGGTGATGTGCTGGGTGACGCTGGACCGCGCGGTCAAGATCGCCGAGACCTACGGCCGCGAGCTCGACGAGGCGTGGGTCCCGCTGCGCGACCAGATCGCCGAGGACGTCGTGAAGAACGGCTGGCACCCGGACGTGCAGGCGTTCACCACCGCCTACGAGGGCTCCGACCTCGACGCGGCCTCGCTCTACGTCGGCCTGTCGGGTCTGATCGACCCGTCCGACGAGCGGTTCCGCGCCACGGTCACCGCCATCGAGGCGGAGCTGCGCAGCGGCTCCACCGTCTACCGCTACCGGCGGGACGACGGCCTGCCCGGTGACGAGGGCGGGTTCCACCTGTGCGCGGCGTGGCTGATCGAGGCCTACCTGCTCACCGGTCGCCGCACCGAGGCGGAGGAGCTGTTCCAGCAGATCGTGGACACCGCCGGCCCGACGGGCCTGCTGTCGGAGGAGTACGACCCGATCGCGGAGCGCTCCCTCGGCAACCACCCGCAGGCGTACTCGCACCTGGGCCTGATCCGCTGCGCCCAGCTGCTGTCCGCCTGATCCACCTCCTCGAACGGGCCGCCCACCACTGGTGGGCGGCCCGTTCCGCGTTCCGGTTGGTCACGTTTCGGGTGTTTGGGCCACTCGGGTGATCTCCAGCGGTTAGCCTCAGCGCGACATCGCGTGGAAGGGGGCGTTCCGGAATGACAGCGCTGCTGGTCGTCCTGGTGCTGCTGCTGGTCGTGGTCGCGGTCGTCGCCGTGGTGCTCGGGGTGCGGGCGCGGCGAGGAGAGCGACCGGGGGAGTCGCGGGCGGGAGCGCCGCAGGACCCCTTCGGGACCGGCGACCAGGACTCGTTGCGCGGTGATCCCCGCGCGCTCAAGGCCGGGGACATCGTGGAGATCCGCTCGACCACCTACACCGTGCGCGGGAGCCTGCGCCTCGACGAGGGCGGCTGGAGCTGGTCGGAGCACCTGCTCGACGACTCCCGGGGCACTCAGGTGTGGCTGGCGGTCGAGGAGGACCCGGACCTGGTCCTGACCCTGTGGACGCCGGTGACCGGCGTCGGAGCCCCCGGGGCGCCGACGATCGAGCACGAGGGCCGCACCTACCGCTCGGGCGAGTCGGGTTCGGCGAACTTCCGCAGCGAGGCGACGACGGGCCTGGATGCCCAGGGCACCGTGCGCTACCACGACTACGAGTCCTCCGACGGCGCGCTGCTGGGCTTCGAGTCCTACGGCGGCGCCGCGTGGGAGGCCACCGCGGGCGAGAAGCTCGGCCGCTACGACGTGCTCATCTACCCGACGGCGGGCTGATCGATGAAACCCAGGTACTGGTTCGTCATCGCGGGTGTGACCGTGGTGATCGCGCTCATCGTCGGACTGGTGATGATCTTCGCCGGTGGCGGTGGGGCGCGCGGCTACGTCCAGCAGAACTACACCCGCGCCGCGCACCTCGACATCGCGGGCGACGACGACAACGCGGCCTACACGAGCCCGAAACCGCCGAGGACCGTCGCTGCCGAGATCACCGCCAAGTGGCGTCCGCAGGCGCAGTCCACCGACGCCTCGGGCGTCTACCTGCGCTACTCCGACGACGCGGTGATCATCCAGCCGCACGGGGCAGGGTCGGTCATCCACCTGATGGACGCCGATCGCGCCTACCGGCACTACCACAGCCACGTCGGGCACGTGTGGGGCTGGAGCTCCACGCGCGGCGAGACCTTCCGCGGCGGCGGACCGGGAGTAGGCAAGTGACCAGCGGTCCCGCCACCGCACCTCGACCTCCGCGAGCGGCTCAGGCCGGGCCGCCGCGCTGACGCACCACGACACGGAAGGCACACCACCTTGCTCAACGAACTGCTCGCCGGCCTGTTCGCCGCGGTCGCCTACGGGGTGATCGGCGTGGCGATGATGGCCCTCGGCTACGTGCTCGTCGACCTCGCGACCCCGGGCAAGCTGCGCGACCTGATCTGGGTCAACCGCAACCCGAACGCCGCGCTGCTGCTGGTCTCCGGCCTGCTCGGCGTCGGGATCATCCTCACCACCGCGATCATGGCCAGCGCCAACGACCTGCTGCTCGGCCTGATCGGCACGGTCGCCTACGGCCTGCTCGGGCTGATCCTGATGAGCCTGTCGTTCCTGCTCATCGACGCCATCACGCCCGGCAAGCTCGGCGACGAGCTGGCCTCGCCGGACATGCACCCGGCGACCTGGGTGTCGGCGTCCGCGCACCTGGTGCTCGCGGTGCTGATGGCTGCCGCGATCTACTGATGATCCGGTGACGACGACCGAAGCCGCTCCGGCGCAGGAGGACTCGCCCCCGGCACGGCGGAACCGCGTGGCGCGGTTCGCGGTGCTGGTGGCGGTGTTCGTCTGCGCCGCCTGCGGACTGGTCTACGAGCTCGCGCTGGTCGCGCTCGGCAGCTACCTGATCGGCGACACGATCGGGCAGGCCTCGATCGTGCTGTCGCTGATGGTGTTCGCGATGGGCGTCGGGGCGCTGGCCGCGAAACCGCTCCAGCCGTGGGCGGCGGCGTCCTTCGCCGGGATCGAGCTGCTGCTGGCGCTGCTCGGCGGGCTCAGCGTGCTCGGGCTCTACGCGGCGTTCGCGTGGCTGAGCCTGTACCTGCCCGCGCTGATCGCGACCGCGCTGGTGCTGGGACTGCTCATCGGTGCCGAGATCCCGCTGCTGATGGTGCTGCTGCAGCGCATCCGCAGCCAGGACGCGGGGTCGGCGGTCGCCGACCTGTTCGCCGCGGACTACGTCGGCGGCCTGGTGGGCGGCCTGGCGTTCCCGTTCCTGCTGCTGCCGCTGTTCGGGCAGGTGCAGGGCGCGCTGCTGGTCGGGATGGTCAACGCCGCCGCCGGGCTGGGCCTGGTGCTCACGGTGTTCCGCCGCGAGCTGTCCAAGCGGGCCAGGCTGCTGCTGATCGGCGCGTCGGCCCTGGTGGCGGGCCTGCTGCTGGGCGCCTACGCCTACGCCGACGACTTCGAGGTCACCGCGCGGCAGGCGCTGTACTCCGCCCCCGTGGTGCACGCCGAGCGCACGCCCTACCAGGACGTGGTGCTCACCGAGTCGGTGTCGCTGAGCGGCGTGCGGGACACGCGGCTGTTCCTCAACGGGGACCTGCAGTTCAGCTCGATCGACGAGTACCGGTACCACGAGGCGCTGGTGCACCCGGCGATGAGCGGCCCGCGCGGGCGGGTGCTGGTGCTCGGCGGCGGGGACGGCCTGGCGCTCCGGGAGGTCCTGCGCTACCCGGACGTGCGCGAGGTGACGCTGGTCGACCTCGACCCGGCCGTGCTGGAGCTGGCGCGCAGCGACGAGCGGGTGTCGTCGCTGAACCGCGACGCGTTCCGCGACCCGAGGGTGCGCGCGATCCCGGCGGACGCGTTCAGCTGGCTGCGGGAGAACCGGGACCGCTACGACGTGGTGTTCGTCGACATGCCGGACGCCGACTCCACGGCGACCGCGAAGCTGTACTCCGCCGAGTTCTACGGCCTGGTGGACCACGCCATGACCGACCGGGGGCGGATGGTCGTGCAAGCCGGGTCGCCGTACTTCGCGCCGAAGGCGTACTGGTGCGTCGAGGCGACGCTGCGCTCGCTGGGCCTGGCCACCACGCCCTACGAGGTCTCCGTCCCGGCCTTCGGCGAGTGGGGGTTCCACCTGGTCACCCGGGGTTCCGCGGCTCCGGAACCCCGGCTGCCCGACGACGTCCCGCCGCTGCGCTCCCTCGACGCGGCCACGCTCCGGGCGGCGCAGGCGTTCCCACCGGACCGCGCCCGCCTCCCGGACTTGCAGCCCTCGACGCTGATGCACCCGACGATCCTCGACTACGCCCAGGGCGAGTGGACCAACTACTGACCCGACCCGGTTCCAACGGAACTCGGGTCCCCGACTTCCATTGAAATCGGGTCACCCCGGGTCACGGGCCGAACCAGAACTCCTCGCCGGAGCGGGGCGGTCCCGAGGTGGAGCCGGTGATGAGCTGGGTCTCCAGCTGGATGTGGCGGGGGCGGCTGGGCTCGGCGGTCTCCAGCAGGAGGCGACCGGCGGCGCGGCCCTTCTCCAGCCAGGGCTGGCGGACCGTGGTGAGCCCGGCGCGCTCGGCGTCCGGGATGCCGTCGAAGCCGGTGATGGTGAGGTCTTCCGGCACGCGCAGGCCGCGGTTGCGGGCCTCGCGCAGCGCGCCGAGCGCCAGGATGTCCGAGGTGCACACCAGCGCGGTGATCTCCGGGTCGATCTCCAGCGCCTGAGCGGCGGCGGAGGCGCCCGAGTCCAGCGTGTGGTCGAAGCGCTCCACGACCGGCACCGTCGTCCAGTCCACGCCGGCCTCGCTGAACTCCTCGGCGAGCGCGGTCAGGCGGGCCTTCTGCACGTGGAAGCTGGCGTTGGCCTGCCGCTGCACGGTGGCGGGGCCGTCGTTGCGGCCGCGCGCCAGGCGCATGCACAGCACGCCGATCCGCCGGTGGCCGAGCCCGATCAGGTGGTCGGCGACGGCCTTGATGGCCTTGCGGTCGTCCGGGCCGACCCAGTCGAGGTTGTCGAGGCGCGGCTGGTCGCACACCACGACCGGGACGGGGCGCTCCAGCACGGCGGCCAGGTGCGGGTCGTCCTCGGGAACGGAGTAGACGACGAAGCCGTCGACGCCGGCGCGGTGCACCGAGGCGACGTCCTCGCGCTCGGGGCTGGCCGGGATGAGCGTCAGCCCCTGCCCGGCGTCCTCGCAGGCCAGCGCGAGCCCCTCCAGGAAGCCGACGGCTCCCGGGTCGCGGAACGCGTAGGAGAGGTTCTCGGTGAGCAGCAGGCCGACCGCACCCGCCTTGCGGGTGCGCAGCGAGCGTGCGACCGGGTCCGGTCCCGGGTACCCGAGCCGCCGCGCCGTCTCCAGGACGCGCTTGCGCAGCTCGGGGGACAGCTGATCCGGACGGTTGTAGGCGTTCGACACCGTCGTCCGGGAGACCCCGAGTTCCGCAGCGAGCGACGCGAGGGTCGCAGGCCGCCGGGCATTCGTTGACCGCGCCATGCAGGAACCGTAACGGTTCAGAACCCGAGGGTGAAGCGAGCATGACCTACGTCCCACTGATGTTCGAACGTCGAACACGGAACGATGTAGGCTGATCACTGTCCGAAATGGTTCCCTCGGGGGAGTGACGGAAACACTTTCGACGGATAGCGTCCTCTGGACCATTTGTAGTGAAGGGTGTCACATATGGCTGAGGTCGCGTACGTCAACGCCTCGCGCGTCTACCCCGGCAGCCCGCCGGTCAAGGCGGTCGACCAGCTGGAGCTGGACGTCGCCGACGGTGAGTTCCTCGTTCTGGTGGGGCCCTCCGGGTCCGGGAAGTCCACGGCGTTGCGCATGCTGGCCGGGCTCGAGGACATCGACGAGGGCGGTATTTCCATCGGTGGCAGCGATGTCACCAACACCCCGCCGAAGGCGCGGGACATCGCGATGGTCTTCCAGTCCTACGCGCTCTACCCGCACATGACGGTCGCGGAGAACATGGGCTTCGCGCTCAAGCTGCGCAAGACGCCGAAGGCCGTCATCAACGAGAAGGTGACCGAGGCCGCGCGCATGCTCGACCTCGAGAAGTACCTGGACCGCAAGCCGAAGGCGCTGTCCGGCGGTCAGCGCCAGCGGGTCGCGATGGGTCGTGCGATCGTCCGCGAGCCCAGCGTGTTCCTGATGGACGAGCCGCTGTCCAACTTGGACGCCAAGCTGCGCGTGGAGACCCGCGCCAACATCGCCGCGCTGCAGAAGCGGCTCGGCACCACGACCATCTACGTCACCCACGACCAGGTCGAGGCGATGACGATGGGCCACCGCGTGGCGGTGCTCAAGGACGGCCTGCTGCAGCAGGTGGCCTCGCCGCGCGAGCTCTACGAGAACCCGGCGAACGCGTTCGTCGCCGGTTTCATCGGCTCCCCGGCCATGAATCTCAAGACGGTACCGCTGAGCAGCGAGGGCGCGGTGCTCGACGGCACCACGGTCCCGCTGTCCCGCGAGGCGCTGGCCGCCGCGGGCGACCTCGAGGAGGTCACCTTCGGCGTCCGCCCCGAGGCCCTGGAGCTGACCTCCAGCGACTCCGAGGGCCTGGACATGACCGTCGAGCTGGTCGAGGAGCTGGGTGCCGACGCGCTCATCCACGGCTCGATCACGGTCGGCGGTTCCTCGGAGCGCTTCGTCGTCCGCGCCGACGGACGCACGCCCCCGGCGCTGGGCCAGAACGTCAAGGTCGCCCTCCGCGACGCCGGTGAGGTGCACCTGTTCCACCCCGAAACGGGTGTCCGCCTGGCGGCGTGACCCGGTCTTGATCGCCGCCGTCTCCTGCGGGGTCGGCGATCGCGCCAACGCCCTCGTCCGGTCTTCCGGGCGGGGGCGTTGTTGCTGCTTGTGGGGCATGTCGCGTTCGGAAATACGACGGGCTCTAGTGCGTTTGGTTGAAGGGCGCTTAGACTGCAGTTGACAACGGTTACCGTTACCGTTCGCATCTGGAGTCGCTCGACAGCGTCCTGACCTGATCACCCGGGAGTGCCATCCATGACCGTCCGCAGCCGCACCGCTGTGACCGCTTTAGCCGGATTGACCGTCAGCGCCATCGCGCTGAGCGGCTGCTCGGCGGGGGAGACCGCCGCGCCCGGACCCGATGACAAGATCAAGGTCGTCGCGTCGACCAGCGTCTGGGGCAGCGTCGCGCAGGCCGTCGGCGGCGACGCCGTAGAGGTCGAGTCGATCATCAGCGACGCCGGGGCCGACCCGCACTCGTACGAGAGCAGCCCGCAGGACGCCGCCAAGATCAGCGACGCGAACCTGGTGGTGCTCAACGGCGGTGGCTACGACGAGTTCATGACCCAGGTCCTGGGGCAGAACGCCAAGCCGACCGTGCAGGCCGTCGACTCCGAGCACCCCGAGCCCGCCCCGGCGGAGGGCGAGCACGCGGGCGAGCCGCACGCGGAGGAGCCGCACGCGGGGGAGCCCGCCGGTGGTCACGAGGGTCATGACCACTCGGTCAACGAGCACGTCTGGTACGACCTGCACGCCGTGCACGAGGTCGCGGACCAGATCGCCGCGGAGCTCGGCAAGATCCAGCCGGCCAAGGCCCAGCAGTTCGAGGCCAACGCCGCCGGGTTCGAGCAGCAGGTCGCCGGGCTGGAGAACCGGGTCGGCGAGATCGCCGCAGCGCACCAGGGCAAGCCGGTGATCGTCACCGAGCCGGTGGCGCACTACATGATCGAGTCCGCCAAGCTGAACGACGTGACCCCGCCGTCGTTCGTCAACGCCATCGAGTCCGAGACCGACCCCTCGGCGGCCGCCGTCGCCGACGTGCAGAACGCGATCAACGCGCGTCAGGCCGTCGCCGTCATCTACAACCCGCAGACCGAATCGCCGGTCACCCGCAACGTGCGCACCGCCGCCGACGCGCAGCAGATCCCGGTCGTGGAGATGACCGAGACGCTGCCGGAGGGCGCCGGTTACGTGCAGTGGATGGACGCGCAGATCACCGCATTGCAAGGTGCCCTCAACCGATGACCTCTGAACAGCTCGCGGACACCCCGGAACCGGTGGACGCGGAACCGGTGGACGCAGACCCGGCGGCGGCTCAGGCCGACGCCGGGTCTCCGGCCGTCTCGCTGCGCGGCGCGACGCTGGCCTACGGCGAGCGGACCCTGTGGTCCGGCCTGGACCTCGACGTCGCGCCGGGCGAGTTCGTGGCCGTGCTCGGCCCGAACGGCTCGGGCAAGACCAGCCTGCTCCGGGTGCTGCTCGGGTTGCAGGAGCTCAACTCCGGGACCGTCCACATCGGAGGGGAACCGGCGCGGCGCGGCAGCGACCGGATCGGCTACATCCCGCAGCAGCGGGCGCTGGAGGCCAACGTCACGGTGCGCGGCAGCGACCTCGTCGGTCTCGGCCTCGACGGTCACCACTGGGGCCTGGGCTTCGGCGGGCGCCGCGAGCGCAAGCGCCGGGTCGCCGACGCGCTGCGCGCGGTCGAGGCCACCGAGTACGCGAGGATGCCGGTCGGCCTGCTCTCCGGCGGTGAGCAGCAGCGGCTGCGGGTGGCGCAGGCGCTGGTCAGCGACCCGTCGGTGCTGCTGTGCGACGAACCGCTGCTGTCGCTGGACCTCTCGCACCAGCGCAAGGTCTCCCGGCTGATCGCCGAGCAGGCCCGCCGCACCGACGCGGGCGTGCTGTTCGTGACGCACGAGATCAACCCGGTGCTGCCGCTGGTGGACCGGGTGCTGTACCTGGTCGACGGCCGGTTCCGGATCGGCACGCCGGACGAGGTGATGAACTCCGAAACGCTCTCGGAGCTCTACCGGACCGACGTCGAGGTCGCCCGCGTGGGCGGCCGTCTCGTCGTGGCCGGGGCCGAGAACGACGAGCACCACGTGGTGGGGGCGGACGAAGCGTGAACGACGTCGTTGAGTCGCTGAGCAAGGTGCTCGACTTCGACACCATGATCAACCTGCTCGGCTACCCGTTCGTGCAGCAGGCGCTGCTGGCGGCCGCCGCGCTCGGCCTCGTGTCGGGTTGCCTGGCGCCGCTGGTGGTCGCGCGCAAGATGTCCTTCGCCGTGCACGGCACCGCCGAGCTGGCCTTCACCGGTGCCGCCGCGGCGCTGCTGGTCGGGGTGAGCGTCGGCGTCGGCGCGCTGGCCGGTGCGGTCGTGGCGGCGCTGCTGCTGGGCCTGCTGGGCCAGAAGCAGACCGAACGCGACTCGGTGATCGGCGCGATCCTGTCGTTCGGGCTGGGCGTCGGCGTGTTCCTGCTGTGGCTGAACCCGGAGCGCACCGCCAACAAGTTCAGCCTGCTGGTCGGGCAGATCGTCGGCGTGGACTCCTCCGACGTGCTGCTGCTCAGCGGCTGCGCGGTGGTGGTGCTGCTGGTGCTGGCCTTCGTGTACCGGCCGCTGCTGTTCGCCAGCGTCGACCCCGACGTCGCCACCGCGCGCGGCGTGCCGACCCGCGTGCTGACCCCGCTGTTCGCGGTCCTGGTCGGCGTCGCCACGGCTCTGGGCGTCTACACCGTCGGTGCGCTGCTGGTGCTGGCCCTGATGGTCACGCCGGGCGCCGCCGCGGCGCGGGTGACCGCGAGCCCGGTCCGCGCGACGGTCCTGGCCGTGGTGTTCGCCGAAGTCGCCGTGCTGGGCGGCATCCTGCTGTCGCTGGCGCCGGGCGCGCCGGTGAGCGCCTTCGTCACGATCATCTCGTTCGTGATCTACCTGGTCTGCCGGGCCATCGGCAGCCGCCGCCTCGCTCGCGCCTCCCGGGCCCCGGTTCCGGCCTGAGGTCTCAGGCCAGTCCCAGGTAGCGGCGCTCGTTGAACGGCTCTCCGGAGCAGGAGGCGCCGAGGTCGTGGCCGATGCGCTCGATGACGTCGGCCAGTTCCAGGCGCGCCAGCCAGTTCCGGGGCAGGACGGCGGTGCCGTGGCGGGCGCCGAGGATGCTGCCGGTGACCGCCGCGGTGGAGTCGCTGTGCCCGGAGTGGTTGACCGCCAAGCGGATCGCGTCGGCGAACTGCTCGGGCTTGGGCAGCGCGAGCGCGCAGTAGACGCCGATGGCCAGCGCTTCCGGGCCGATCCAGCCCTGGCCGAGGCGTTCGACGTGACCGACGCTGGCGCCGAGCCGGGCCAGGGTCGCGGCTTCGGCGAGCGCGTTGGCGGTCTCGAAGTCCTCGCGCAGCACGCGTCCCGCGGCCTGGTCGACGGCCGCGGGCAACCGGCGCTGCTGCACGGCGACCAGGTGCACGATCAGCGCCAGCGCACCCGCCGAGGACCAGCCGCCGACTCCGCCGTGCGTGAGAGCCGCGCACTGGCAGGCCAGCTGGTAGGCCATCTCGGAGGTGGGGGAGAAGCCGATGGGGGTGCTGCGGTCCAGGCCGCCGCAGCCCTTGGAGGTGTTGCGCGGCCGGTCCGGCGTGCCGAGCTCGGGTTCCTCCAGCGCGCGCAGGCTGGTCAGGCCGGGCGCGCGGCTCACGTAGAGCTCGGGTTCGGCGAGCAGGCCGGTGGCGCCGGGCGCGGGCTTGTCCTCCTGCTGGGTCAGCAGCCAGCGGCGCAGCGCCGCGGCGGTGGATTCGACGGGCCGCCACTGGCCACCGCTGTTGCCCGTGGTCCACGCGTGCAGGTAGCCCTCGCCGGCGAACAGCGCCATCTGGGTGGCGTCGCCGAGCATCGCCTGCGGAGCGGGTTCGGTGAGTCCGTCCGGTCCGAACTCGGCGCGGATGTCCTCCAGCGGCGAGTACTCCACCAGGGTGCCGAGCGAGTCGCCGAGGGCGCCGCCCAGCAGGCAACCCACCGCCCGATCGACCACTGTGGACGTCGTCGGCACGGGTGGTGCTCCTTCCGCGGCGTCCTGCTGCGCCACTCGTTCGGGTGATCGACGTACTCAGACTTTACTTGCCCGCTCCGGCGGCCGGGAGACGTTCACCTGAGACGAAAGCGGAGACCGATGTTCCGCCTGGTGAATCGGGCATACTCCATTGGTGTGAGCGGTGTGAACGCCTCGGTCTCGACTCCGTCTCGGATCGCTACCGTGTGTCGGTCACGCCAGACGTAGGCCGGAAGTCGGATTTGGGTGAAGATGACGCCGCTGGGCAGCTTAGGGGGGACCGCGGGCTTCGAATTCCGCCTGCTCGGTCCCCTCGAGGTGCGCCTCGACGGCGTTCCGCTGGAAGTCGGTCGCACGCCGGTGCGCGCGCTGCTGGCCTGCCTGCTGCTGGAGCCCAACCAGGTCGTGCCGATGGACCGGCTGATCGACACCCTGTGGGACGACGAACCCCCGGCCAGCGCCCGCACCATCATCCAGGGCTACGTCTCCCGGCTGCGGAAGTTCTTCGGCACCAGCGGTCCTGAGATCATCACCCGCGCGCCCGGCTACCTGCTGCGCGTCGACGGGGAGCGCATCGACGCGCACCGCGCGCGCAGCCTCATCAGCCGGGCGCACGGGCTCGAACCCGCCGAGCGATCGCGCCTGCTCACCGAGGCCCTGGAGCTGTGGAGCGGTTCGGTGCTCGCCGACATCGCGGGCAGCAGGCTGCACCGGATGGTCGCGCCCAACCTCGACGAGCTCCGGCTGCTGGCGCTGGAGGAGCGCATCGCCGCCGACCTCGAACTCGGCAGGCACCACCAGCTCATCGCCGAACTGTCCACATTGGTCGACCAGCACCCGATCCGGGAGCGGCTGGCCGGGCAGCTGATGCTGGCCAACTACCGCGCCGGGCACCGCGCCGAGGCCCAGGCCCGCTACCACGAGCTGCGGCACCGGCTGTCCCACGAGCTCGGCATCGACCCCGGCCCCGAACTGCGCGAGCTCTACGAGAAGCTGCTGCGCGACGACCCGGCGCTGCGCAACCACCCCAGCCGCGCCGAACCCGGCCTCGGCATCCGGCGCCCCGTCCCGGCCGAACTCCCGCCCGCACCGGCCGGTTTCGTCGGCCGGCGGCTGGAGTTCGCGACGCTGAACGCGATGCTGGAGACCCGCGAGAAGGGCTCCAGCCTGATCACCGTGCTCACCGGCACCGCCGGTGTCGGCAAGAGCGCACTGGCGCTGACCTGGTCGCACCGGGTCGCCGAGGAGTTCCCCGACGGTCAGCTCTACGCCTCGCTGCGCGGTTTCGACTCCGAGCACCAGCCGCTCACCCCCGGTGAGGCGCTGACCAGCATGCTCAAGACGCTCGGCGTCGCCTCCGACGCGATCCCGGTCGAGCTCGACGACCGCACCGCGCTCTACCGGTCGCTGCTGGCGAAGCGGAAGGTGCTGGTGCTGCTGGACAACGCCCGCGACTCCGACCAGGTGCTGCCGCTGCTGCCGGGCAGCGCGGCCTCGCTGGTCGTGGTCACCAGCAGGCGCAGGCTCGACGGGCTCGTGGTGCGCTCGGGCGCGCGGGTGCTGCCGCTGGAGACGCTGCCCACCGAGAGCGCCATCGAACTGCTCGACCGCGCAGGGGTTCCCGGCAAGTCCGCCGCCGAACCCGACGCGGCCGCCGAGCTCGCCGAGCTGTGCGGCGGGCTGCCGCTGGCGCTGCGCATCGCGGCCGCCCGGCTGGCCGCCAACCCGGCGCGCGGCGTCTCCGACCTGGTGCACGAGCTCACCGACGAGCGAAACCGGTTGCAGGCGCTGGACATCGACGACGACGCCGACACCAGCGTGCGCCGCGCCTTCGACATCTCCTACCGGAGCCTGCCGCCGGTGCACGCCGAGACCTTCCGGGTGCTCGGCCTGATCCCCGGCCAGACCTTCACCGCTCACGCGGTGGCCGCGCTGTGCGACACCGACCCGGCCTCCGCGCAGCGCAGGCTGCGGGCGCTGGCCCTGGCGCACCTGGTCACCGAGCCGGAACCGGACCGGTTCGGCATGCACGACCTGCTGCGCGCCTACGCCCGCGAACTGCCCGCCGGAGTCGAGGACTCCGCGGCGCTGCGCCGGCTGCTGGGGCACTACCTGTGCGCCGCCGATCACGCCCGCCGCTTCCTGCGGCCGACCCGCGACGAGCTCGACTTCTGCGCGCAGGGCGACCACCGCCCGGAGGTCGGGTCCCGCTCGCAGGCCCTGGAGTGGTTCGACGCCGAGTGGCCGAACCTCGTCGCCGCGGTCCGCGCCGCCAAGCTCGCCGGGATGCACGACATGGCCTGGCCGCTGGCCCGGCTGCAGTTCAACTACCTCATGGTCCGCTGCCCGTGGGAGGACTGGCTCCGCGTCTACACCGACGGCGCCGAATCCGCCCGCGCCGTGGGAGATCCCGTCGGCAAGGTGCTCATGTCCGCCGGTCTCGGCGTCGCCTGCGCCCGCTCCGGCAAGCTCGACGAGGCGCTGGCGCACTACGAGGAGTCCTACCGGGTCGCCGTCCAGACCGGCGACTCCGAGCGGCTCGCGATGACCCAGGTCAACCTCTCCAGCGCGCTGTTCCGGCTGCGCCGCTACGAAGAGGCCAAGATCCACTCCAAGGACGCGCTCAAGGTCTACCGCTCGCTCGGCGACCGCTACTTCGTGGCCGGGGCGCTCAACAACCTCGCGATGGTCGAGCAGGTCAACGGCGAGCTGGAGGCCGCGCTGCGGCACCTGCGCGAGGCCGAGGGCCTCTACCGCGAGGCCGACGACCTGGAAACCCTGGCGATGGTGCTCAACAACTGCGGCGAGGTCAGCATCGAGCTCGGCAACCTCGACGACGGTGAGCGCTTCCACCACGAGGCCCTCGAAGTGGCCCGGCAGTGCGGTTCGGCGGTCCGGCAGGCCTCGGCCAACCTCGGCCTCGGGGACGTCGCGCGGCTCCGCGGCGACGTCCCCGTCGCCTGCACCCGTTGGGAAACCGCGCTGTCGATCTTCGAGGCCGAGGGATCTCCGCAGGTCAGAGAGGTTCGACAGCGGCTCGACGAGGCCGGTTGAGGATCGTTTAGCGCGCGTTTAGCGGACGTGTAGGGCCGACTGGGAACTTGATCGTGCGGATCGATCCGTGCTTGATCCGCGCACGGGCGGCTCTGGGGGGAGTCCAAGGGGGGATTGTCGCCCCGGTCGTCCCGGTCGTTCGCGGCCGGGACGACCGCAGGGGGTGCAGGGCATCCGGGAAGCCGGGTGTGGGGGTGTGACGAGCGCTCGGACGGTTCGGGGGAGCCGCCCGAGCGCTCGTCTTCTCTATTGCTTTGTCCCTTGGTCCCCTTGCTCAGCGGTGCGGGTGGGGGAACCTGAGCGGCTCCGTGGACTCCGCGCGCCACTCCTGATGTATGCCGATACACGGCGTCGCGGCGTGCTCGCCACGAAGCCGCTCAGAACCCCCGGCGGTGCGGGCTGCTCAGGTGGTGAAAGAGAAAGCGCCTTCGGCGCTTATCCGCAGTTCGTGGGCATTTTTTCGAGGCAGGGGCGCTTGGCTGTGCGGCCGTCTCCGCTGGAGACTCCTCGGAGGCGGCGGCTGATCCAGGGGGCGAGGTACTCGCGGGCCCACTTGATGTCCTCGGCGGCCTGCTCCTGCCAGCTGCGCTCGTCCAGGTCCGGCCAGGGCTCGTTCCAGTCCTCGGTGGTGGGCACTCCCAGCGCCGAGCAGGCGCGCAGCGCGACGCGGCGGTGGCCGTCGGCGGACAGGTGCAGCCGGTCCTCGCACCAGGCGCGCGGGTCCTTGAGGACCTGCATCGACCACAGGTCCATGACGTAGCAGCCGTGCCGGTCGGCGATCGAGCGCAGGTGCGAGTTGTAGGTGCCGACCTTGCCGCGCACGTGCTTGAGGACCGGGGTGCGCGCGGTGTCGAAGCCGGTGCCGATGAGCACGTCGGCTCCGGTCGCGCGGATCCGGGCGACCGCGTCGTCGAAGAGCGCGGCCACCAGGTCCGGGTCGCTGCCCGGCCGGATGATGTCGTTGCCGCCCGCGGTCAGCGCGACCAGCGAGGGTTCGAGCGCGATGGCCTGCGGGACCTGGTCGGTGACGATCTGCCGGATCAGCTTGCCGCGCACCGCCAGGTTGGCGTAGCGCAGATCCGGGTTCTGCTCGGTGAGATGCGCGGCGAGCCGGTCGGCCCAGCCGCGGTAGACGTCGTGCTCCTCAGTGGCATCGGCCAGACCTTCGGTGAAGCTGTCTCCCAGCGCGACGAAGCTGTCCCAGCGCCCCGATCCCATGTCGACCCGTCCTCCCTGCTCTTCCCACCCTCGTGTTGGTGCGGAATCAACAGTGGCCCTCCGGAACGTACCTACGCCACCGAAGGTTCCCGGCGAGTGACTAACGGCACTGGGCAGTCTAGAAATTATGTCCGTTTGGTCGGTTGACTTGATCGAAACGATGCTCTTCCTTGACGTGCGGTGCATCAGCTCGTCCGGCGGCAGGGGGCGGGATCTTGGCGGGAAACACCGATACGGATGAACGTCAGCTGCTAATGTCCTTCGGCGGTAACAGAAGTGACAAGGGGGCTCACGATGACGCGATCGCTGCAGGTCACAGCTCGACGCGCGTCCGCTCGCAGGACGCCGGAGCAGCCGTTGCGCGCTCTCGCCGTCGTGGCCGGTTGATGGGGAACGACGACATGGGGCAGTGCGTCGGTTCCATTGTGGGCGTCGATCCCATTGTGGCCGCGATTCCGATCGCCGGTCTCCGCAACCGTCCTCTACAGCTGGGGGAATCGTGACGGCACCGCAGAATCCGGCGTCCGCGCCGGGGCCGGCGGGCTTCGAGGCGCCGAACCGGCGAGGTGGTCCCGAGACCGGTGGCCGACGCCGAGCAGAACCACCGCTGCGCGGATCGCTCAGCGACGCCGGGCCCGCCGGCCCGCCGCCCGCACCTCCCGCGCGCCCGGGCCCGCCCGCGCCGCGCCCGGGACGCCTCGACGTGCGCGCCGAGCTGGCCGCGCTCGCCGGTGAGGCGCACCCGTTCGCCTTCTGGCAGCGCGCCGAACAGCTCCCGGACCGCTTCGAGCAGGAGCAGCGCGGAGCGGGTTCCGCTCCGCCGAGCCGCCCCGCCGAGCCCTCGCGCCCGTCCACCGGCGGTCTCCCGTCGCTCTCCGGCGATCTCGGCGGAGGCGGTTCCGCGCCGCCGCCGGAGCCTCCGGTGGCCGAGCCTGCCGACTTACCCGGGCCCGCCGACCTGCCCGGTTCTGCCGACTTGACCGGTTCTGCTGGAATGCCCGGTTCCGCCGGGTTGTCGGGTTCCCTGGCGGAGCCGGACGAACCGCGTCACGGGCGCCCGGAAGGCGCCAGTCTGAGCGGATCGCTGCTCCCGCCTCCCGAAAACCGCCGCCCCGCACCGCCTTCGGATCCTGGTTCGGCTCCGGCGCCCACGTCGACGCCCGCTCCGGTGCCCGCGCCGGAGAGCGGACCGCAGGTGCGCGACGGCGTGCTGCGCGGCCCGCTGGCGGACGGGCCCACGAGCGGGCCGATCCCGCAGGCGCCCGCTTCTCGGCCTTCGGACGCCGCACCTGCACCTGAACCCGACGTTCCGTCGGGTGGGGACGCCGTCACGAGGACTTCGCCACCACCGCAGAACAGGCCCCAGTCGGGTCCGCAGTCGGGTCCGCGACCGATGGGGCCTCCGCCGGGGCCGCCGAGCGGACCGATGCCGCAGGTCGGGCCGCCTCCCGGGGCGCCGGGTCAGCAGCCGTCGGGGCCGCAGCAGCCGCCCCCGTCCCCGCCCGCGGGCACCCCTGGGGTTCCGAACGGTGGTCCGCCCCGTCCGCAGGGGCCGCCGCCGATGGCGCCGCCTCCGCCGCGACCGGCCGGACCACCGATGCCGCCGCCGCAGGTGGAGCAGCCGGTGGAACCGCCGGTCGGCCCGCAGCCGCCCGCGCCCCAACCTCCGGCACCCCAGCCTCCGGCACCGCAACCCGCTGCCCAGCACTCGGCTGCACCCCAGCCGCCCGCGCCGCAGCCGCCCGCGCCGCAGCCGCCCGCGCCGCAGCAGCCCGCACCGCAGCCGCCCGCACCGCCGGTGCCGCAGGCGCCTGCCCAGCAGCCGCCCGCACCCCCGGCGCCCGGACCGCAGCGACCTGCCCAGCCGCCCGCGCAGCCGCCGCCGCCGCGGCCTGAGGCGTCGCGGGCTCCGGAGGCTCCGGAGCAGCGGCCGGAGCAGCGGCCGGAGCAGCAGCGGCCGAAGACGCGGACGGTCCGGACGCCGAAGGTCACCGAGCGCCCCGACGGCGGGTTCGGCCCGATGGGCTCGGCAGGTTCCTGGTCGAGCGGCTCGGGTCGTCCCGGTTACGGGCGCAACACCTCGTGGTCGGCCGACGACTTCAAGGAGGAGCGCCGCGAGGGCGGTGACGACCTGCGCGCCGGGGCCGGCTACAAGCCGGGCGAGTCCGGCAGCGGAGCCGTGCCGCAGTTCCTCATCGAGGCCGATGAGCTGTGGGACGACGATGACGGCGGCCGGCTCGTGGCGCCGCCGGTGCTCGGCGAGTCCCCGGCGAGCTTCCGGGACTTCTGACGGGCCGGTGAACCCCGGGCGGGTCCCGCCCGGGTCGAAGCGCGCCCGAGAGAACCGACCACTGATAACACTGGGTACCGCCAACGCGAAATGTGAGCTGTGATGGTTGAGACGATCACCCTGTCGGCCCCCGCGGTCGACCTGCTCGGTGAGCAGCTGAACCTCGCCGTCCGGCAGTACCCGTTCGAGCTGCCGCGCATCGCCGAGCTGCCCGAGGACCGCAACCAGGTCGCCCAGCGCGTCTGGCGGGAGCTGGAGTCCACCGGCCTGGCGCGCAACGGCCGCCCGGAACCCGAGGTCGAGGACGCCCTCTACCTGCTGTGCAGCTCGGAGGTGTCGATCGCGGCGTCCGGTCTGCTCGACGTCCGCGCCGGTCACCGGCTCGCGGCCAGGGTGGTGGCGACCGGCGAGGTCGGGGTGCTCGGCGTCTTCGACGGCCGGGGGATGCGGATGACGTTCCTGTCGCCGAGCGCCCTGCCGCGCACCGCCGCCGACCTGCTCCCGGACGCGCCCGTCGGCGCCGGTCCGGCGCTGCGCGCGGTGGCCGACCGGCGCGGCGGAATGCCCGCCGACGCCGACATCG
Source organism: Saccharopolyspora ipomoeae (assembly GCF_029952525.1). Lineage (GTDB taxonomy): Bacteria > Actinomycetota > Actinomycetes > Mycobacteriales > Pseudonocardiaceae > Saccharopolyspora > Saccharopolyspora ipomoeae. The sequence goes on along the minus strand of NZ_JASAOF010000012.1, from coordinate 80,642 downwards.
AGGGCCTTCCCGAGCTGCGCGCCGTCACCTCGCGGCCCAAGTTCCGCTTCGGCCACTTCGTCGTCGCGGGCGGCCGCCGGGCGCGGGTGCCCAACCTGATCTGGTTCGACACCGACCGGGGCCGCTACGCGATGCAGGGGGAGCGGGTCGACGGCCAGGACGCGGTCGCGTGCCAGCCCGCGGACAAGCCGACCATCGCCGCCGAGATCGCGACCCTGGTGGAACGCGCCCGCCAACTCGGGTAGAGCTGGAGACCGGGATCGGACATTTTGGTTCGGCCGGAACTTAGGGCAGGCTTAGTGTCGTGACGCAGGAGACGGACATCGAGCGGGACGACCGCGATTCGTTCATGCGGTTGCTCGGCGGCCGCGGGAGTGCGATCGACGCGAGCCTCCCGCCCATCGCCTTCGGCGCCGGCTGGTTCTTCGGCGGCGAGTCGATCGTGATCGGCAGCGCCGCCGCGGTGGTGGTCGGAGCCCTCATCGGCGGCTACCGCCTGCGCAAGGGCGCTCGGCCGCTGGCGGTCCTGATCAGCCTGCTGGCGGTGATGCTGGGCGCGCTCATCGCGATCCGCACCGGCGACGCCGCCGACTTCTTCCTGCCCCGCCTGGCCAGCAACGCGCTGAGCGCGCTGGCCTGGATGACCAGCATCGCGATCCGCTGGCCGCTGCTCGGCGTCGTCGTCGGCGTCGCCCTCGGGCAGGGCCGCAAGTGGCGTCAGGACCCCGACCTGGTGCGCGGCTACAGCCGGGCCAGCTGGGTGTGGGTCGGGCAGTACGCGGTGCGGCTGGTGGTGTTCATCCCGCTGTGGCTGGCCGGGGCGACCGGGCCGTTGACGATCGCGCAGGTCGTGCTGACCTGGCCGCTGGTGGCGGTGTGCGTGGCGGTGAGCTGGTGGGTGCTGCGCCGGTCGCTGCCGGGGGATCATCCGGGCATGCGTCACCCGCGGGAACCCGCGACGTGACACCTCCGGGGCGCGGGCGCACAATGCGCACATGTCTCTCGGCAGCGTGATCACCGCGATCGTGACCCCGTTCGACGACCGGCAGAAGGTCGACGAAGAAGCCTTCCTGAACCTGTTCCACCACCTGCTGGACAACGGCTCCGACGGCGTCGTCGTGTGCGGGACGACCGGCGAGGCGCCGACGCTGTCGGACGCCGAGCACCTGCGGCTGGTCGAGCTCGCCGTCGGCGAGCGTCCCGAGGGCGTCACGGTGATCGCCTCGACCGGTTCGAACAACACCGCGCACGCCTGCTGGATGACCGAGCGCGTCACCGAGATCGGCGCGGACGGGATCCTGTCGGTGACCCCGTACTACAACAAGCCGAACCGGCGCGGTCTGGTGCGGCACTTCACCGAGATCGGCAAGGCCACCGACAAGCCGGTGGTGCTCTACAACGTCCCGTCGCGGATCGGTCTGTCGCTGGACCACGACCTGCTGCGCGAGCTCGGCCAGGTCGACAACCTGGACTACGTCAAGCAGGCGGACAACGACGCGCTCGCCCAGATCGACGGCCTCGGTCTCTACGCGGGCAACGACGACGGCTTCGCCCAGGCCCTGGACCTCGGCGCGCTCGGCGGCATCCTGGTGGCCAGCCACCTGGTGGGGCCGCAGATGAAGCAGATGGTCACCGACCCGGCCCGCCGCGCCGAGATCGACGCGAGCCTCAAGCCCCTCTACTCGGCCCTCGGCGTCACCACGAACCCGATCCCGGTCAAGGCGGCCCTCAACCTCCTCGGTCACCACGTCGGCACGCCCCGTCTGCCCCTGGTCGAGGCGGACGAAGCCGAGCTCCAGGTCATCCGAGGCGCCCTCACCGAAGTCGGCCTCCTCTGACAACACCTGACCCCACGTCGAAAACCGCTGTTTTCGCGCGACGAAAACCGCTGTTCTCAACGCGCGAGAACAGCGGTTCTCGTTCTGGGGTCAGGTGGAGCGGAGGATTCGGGCGAGGTCGGTGTGGCCGTCTCGTTCGGCGTGCTGGAGGGCGGTGACGCCGTCCCGGTCGGGGATCGAGGGGTCGGCGCCGCCGTCGAGGAGGGCTTGCACGGCCTGCTGGTGGCGGGGGCCTCCGTCGCCGAGGACGACGGCCTCCAGCAGCGCCGTCCAGCCCAGGTCGTTGACGTGGTCGACGTCGATGCCGGTGCGCACCGCGGCGCGGAGGTACTCGACGTGGGCGTGCTCGCCCGCGGGGATCAGCGCGGTGCCGCCGTAGCGGTTGGTGAGGGTGAGGTCGGGGTCGGCGGGCAGCAGGGTTTCGAGCATGTCGACGCTGCCGGTGACGCCGGTGACCAGGAACGGGGTGTCGCGGCGATCGTCCTGGGCGTCGGGGTCGGCCCCGGCGCGGACGAGTTCGCGGGCGACGTCGACGTGGTCACCGAGGGCGGCGAGCAGCAGCGGGGTGCGGCGGTGCTCGTCGCGGGCCTCGACGTTGGCCCCGGCGCCGAGCGCGGCGCGCACGGCGCCGATGTCACCGGCGTCCGCGGCGCGCAGGAGCTGGTGGTCGGACACGGTCGTCTCCTGGGACGGGGCGGGAGCAGCCGCCGGCGTCGGGGGAGCCGGCGGCTGCTCGGCGGGTGCGCAGGAAGCCAGCGCGAGGGCGGTGAAGATCCCGAGCGCGAGGCGTCGAGTGAGCATGGGAACGTCCTTCCGCTCGGGAGGGGGCAGACCGACCCCCGGGGGCAACGGGGACCGGCCCGGTCGGGATCGGCCCAGTCCGCGGTCCCGGATTACGGCCGTAATCGGGTCCCGGATTACGGCGGTAATCGGGTGCCGGATTACGGCGGTAATCGGGTGCCGGATTACGGCGGTGATCGGGTGCCGGATTACGGCGGTGATCGGGTGCCGGATTACGGCGGTAATCGGGTGCCGGACTACGGCCGTAATCGGGGTCAGCGCAGGTCGGCCTGGATGGCCTGCAGGCCGGCCTTGGCGAATTCCTCGTCCAGGTCGCCGCTGGGTGCGCCCGCGACGCCGATGCCGGCGATCGGGGTTCCGGCGCTGACCGGGACACCGCCCGCGAGGAAGAGGGTGTTCGGGATGTCGCGCAGCGTGGCGCCCTGACCACCGGCCTGCTTGCTCAGCTCGGAGGTGGCCTTGCCCCAGGCGACGGCGGTGTAGGCCTTGCGCTCGGCGGAGTCGAAGCTCTGCGGGCCCGCGCCGTCGCCGGTCAGCTGGACGCGCTCGTTGCCTGCGCGGTCGACGACGGAGACGGTGACGTGCTGGCCCTTGGCCTCGGCGGCGTCCAGGGCGGCCTGGGCGGCCTTGATCGCGGCGTCGGCGCTGAGGACCGGCTGCTGGGCGACGACGGCCGAGGGCTTCGGCGCCTGCTGCGCGGTGGGGTCGGCCTGGGCGACGGTGAGGCCGGTGGCTCCGCCGAGGAGGCCGATGCCGACGAGGGTTCCGACGAGGGCGCGGGTGCGGGTCTTCACGGGTGGTTCTCCCTGTTCGTTGGTGCGTTCCGGCGTTGTGCTCCCAGCTTCGGCGCTGCGGAGGCGCGGGACGTCGATCCAACGGTTCGTCCCCCGGCGTCGGCCGGTCGATCCCGGATCAACCGATCAGTTGATGCGGGATCGACCGCGTCAGCCCAGGAGCGTCTTGTGCAGGGAGTTCGGGTCCGGGGACAGGGGGAGCGCGGCCAGCCAGGCGGCACCCGCGGCACCGGAGCCCGCCGTGAGCGGCTCCGGCCAGGAGCGGGCCTCCAGCTCGGCGCGCAGGGCCTGGCCGATGCGGTCGTCGGGACCGAGCAGGCCACCGGCGAGCACCACCGGGGAGCTCTGGTCCGGTCGGGCGGTGGCCGCGGTGTCGGCCAGCAGCACGGCCGCGCGGTGCACGATGTCCTCCGCCGCGTCGTCCTCGGCCGCCGTGACCAGCGGCGCGAGCTCGGCGAGGCGGATCGGTTCGCGCGCGTTCGCCGCGGTGATCAGCGCTTTGCGCTCGGGTGGCACGCCCAGGCGCGCGCAGACCTCCTCGGCCAGGCCCTCGATCACCGCGCCGCGCTCCAGCGCGCGCAGCGTCGCGCGGACGGCCTCGCGACCGAGCCAGTACGCCGAGCCCTCGTCGCCCAGCAGCCAGCCCCAGCCGCCGAGGGTGGCGACCACGCGGTGCTCCTCGACGCGCTCGGCGACCGCGCCGGTCCCGGCGATCAGCACCGTTCCCCGCGGCTCCGGCGTCCCGGCGGCGAAGGCGACGACACCGTCGCTGACCGGCGTCGTCCCGCAGCCCAGGCCCAGCCGCGACCACTCGTCGCGGAAGAACTCGCCGAACGCGGGATCGGCCATCTTGCTCACCCCGGCCATGCCGAGCACGCACCCGCGCACCGCGGCCGGGTCGTGGGCGCCCAGGGCCTGCCGCGCGGCGCTCGCCATCTGCGCGACGGCCTCGGGCGCGGGGTGCGAGTTCGGGTTGCCGCCCGCTGCCTCCCCGACGCCCAGCACGCGACCGGACAGGTCGCTGACCAGGGCGCGGCTGCTGGTGCCGCCGACGTCCAGCCCGAGGACGAGGGCCGTGGGGTCATCACCGTGCATGCGCTCTTTCTACTCCGGCGCGGCGAGCGGGGCGTGCGATACGACGGAAAGTGATCAATCCGGGGCCTGGTCTCGCGGACGGGGAGCGGCTATACATCGAGGCGTCGTGTCACCGTCGGGGAGAAGAGAGAACATGCGCGACGCCCACCCGAGCGCTCCGTCTGATGTGGACACCCGCGGAGGCGCTCGATGACCGTGGACACCCACCACCACCTGTGGGATCTCGACGTCCGCGACCAACCCTGGATGACCGGCCCGGAGATGGATCCGCTGCGCCGCGACTTCCGCCCGGCGGACCTGCAGGCCGCGCTGCGCGGCACCTCGGTCGAGGCCACCGTGCTGGTGCAGACGGTCGCCGACCCGGACGAGACGCCGGAGATGCTGGTGCTGGCCGAGACCGTCGACCGGATCGCCGCCGTCGTCGGCTGGGTCGACCTCACCGCCAGGGACACCCGCGAGCAGATCGGCCGGTTGCAGACCCACCCGTCGGGAGGCTGGCTGCGCGGCATCCGGCACCAGGTCGAGGACGAGGACGACCCGGACTGGCTGGTCCGGCCGGACGTGCTCGCCGGGCTCGGCGCGGTGGAGGACGCGGGGCTGCTCTACGAGCTGCTGATCCGCCCGCACCAGCTGCCCGCCGCGATCAAGGCAGTCGGGCAGTTCCCGCAGCTGACGTTCGTGCTCGACCACTGCGCGAAACCGCCGGTGGCGACCGGGGAGTGGGAGCCGTGGGCGAGCCGGATCCGCGCGCTGGCGGCGCACCCGAACGTCGTCTGCAAGCTGTCCGGCCTGGTCACCGAGGACGAGTGGGCGGCCCAGCCGGACCCGTCGCGGCTGCGCGCCTGCGCCGACGTGGTCCTGGACGCCTTCGGCCCGGGCCGCGTCATGTTCGGCTCCGACTGGCCGGTCTGCCTCCTCGCGGCTTCCTACACCGAGGTCCTCGGCGTCGCCAAGGACCTCACCTCCGGCCTCAGCGACACCGAGCGCACCGCCGTCTTCGACACCACGGCACGCGAGATCTACACCCTCTGACGGGAAGTTTTCATGAAAACTGTCCCGTCCCACGACGACGCAGACCTCCGTGGAGACCTCCGTCGTGGGGAGGTGGGGAGGTTTTCATGAAAACTTCCCGGTCCCGGGGAGAGCACAGTTTTCATGAAAACTGTCCCCGGGTCAGGTGGTCTTGGTGATCTTCTGGAGGCCCCGGGGGTTGTCGGGGTCGATGCCCCTGGCCAGGGCGAGGTCGAGGGCGAGTTGCTGGGCGGGCAGGATCTCCAGGATCGGGGCGACCTCCTCGGCCGTCTCCGGAAGCGGGATGCGGTGCGAGGCAGGGGTTTTCGACGCCGCGGAGCCGATGGCGCAGATCTCCGCGCCGCGCTGGTGCACCGCGTCGATCACCTCGCGGGTCGATTCCCCGCCCAGGCCCGCGCTGCAGACCGCGAGCACGGCGGTCTCGTTGTCGACGGCGGCGACCGGGCCGTGCAGCAGGTCGGCGCCGCTGTAGGAGCGGGCCGACAGGTAGCTGGTCTCGGCGAGCTTGAGCGCGGCCTCGTGCGCGGTGGCCAGCGAGTACCCGCGCCCGGTCGTCACCAGGCGGCCGGCGAACCGGTAGCGCTGCGCGGTCTCCTCGACGGGGTCGCGCGACTCGTCGAGCGCGGTGGCCGCCAGGTCCGGGAGGGCGCGGGCGTGCGCGCCGTCCCCGCCGCGAATGGCATCGATGAGCAGGTACAACGCCAGCAACGTGGCGCTGTAGGTCTTGGTCGCGGCGACCGCCCGCTCCGGGCCCGCGCAGATGTCCAGCGACAGCTCGGCGGCCGAGGCCAGCGGCGAGTCGGCGGTGTTGGTGACCGCGACGGTCAGCGCTCCGCGCGCCCGGCCGGACTCGGTGACCGCGACGAGGTCGGGCGAGCCGCCGCTCTGACTGACGGTCACCAGCAGCACGTCGGTCAGGTCCGGCCGGGCGCCGTAGAGCGTGGTCGTCGACGGCGAGGTGAGGCCGACGGGCAGTTGCAGCAGCACCTCGATCAGGTACTTCGCGTAGAGCGCGGCGTGGTCGCTGGAGCCGCGCGCCGCGAGCAGCGCGAACCGCGGGCGCCGCTCGGCCACGGCCGCCGCGACCTCGGCGATCTGCTCGCGGGCGGCCAGCAGGTCCGCGAAGACCGCGGGCTGCTGGTCGATCTCGTCCTTCATGTGGGTGCCGGGGGTGGCGGACATGTCGGGCCCATCCCTTCCATAAGGTCCAGACCAATTCTACTCGGTCCGGAACCGGAGAGCACTGGCGTTCGTCCGATGGACGGCTTCACCGCGACCGCCGGGGCGTCACGGATTGTGGTGAGCGACACTCATTGTCAACAGGAATCGGCGTTAGTGTGCTCGCACACCAAAGACTGAATTGATCAGCACGCACGATCTGCGCCGGGTGCGTTCCGCGCGGCGGCGCGGTCGGGCATGCTCGATGGTCAGGCTGCGGCGGGTAGGAGGAACGATGCTCGACACGACCGTGTCCGGCGGGGCGGATCCGCAGGGTCGCGCGCCGCGGGAACCGAAGTACTGGGGTCTCAAGCAGCACCTGCTCGACCTGCTGCGGTCGATGCCCCCCGGTTCGCCGATCCCCACCGAGCGCTCGCTGGCCTCGGAGTTCGACGTCTCCCGCACCACGGTCCGCCAGGCCCTCGCGGAGCTGACCGTGGAAGGCCGGCTGCTGCGCGTGCAGGGCAAGGGCACCTTCGCCGCCAAGCCCAAGGTCGCCCAGCGGCTCCAGCTGTCCTCCTACACCGAGGACATGCGCGCCCAGGGCAGGCAGCCCACCTCCCGGCTGCTGGAGGTCGTCGAGGAGGCCGCAGACGAGGAGCTCGCCGTCCTGCTCGGCACCAAGGCCGGGTCCGCGGTGCTCCGCCTGCGCCGCCTGCGGCTGGCCGACGGCGAGCCGATGGCCATCGAGACCACCCACCTGCCGTTGGCCCGCTTCCGCGGCCTGACCGCGAGGCTGGAGTCCGGCGGCTCGCTGTACCAGGTGCTGCGGGAGACCTTCGAGGTCGAGCTCGGCCACGCCGAGGAGACCATCGAGACCGCGCTGGCCAGCCCCGAGGAGGCCGAGCTGCTCGGCTCCGACGTCGGCCTGCCGATGCTGCTGCTGTCCCGGCACTCCTTCGACACCGAGGGCCGCCCGGTGGAATGGGTGCGTTCGATCTACCGCGGTGATCGCTACAAGTTCGTCGCGCGCCTGAATCCGCCCGCCTGAATCCCTCACGCTGCGCGCAATCGGAATTCCGGGCAGTGACACCGCTTTTCGTTACACGTCGTGGGAGTGCTCACGAAAGACGCGGGCGGGGAGAAAACCTCGCGGGCGTGCGCGTTGGGTGGGGCAGAGCGAAGGACTCCCATTGCGCGTGTGAGGGAAATGGTGAAGGGCGGCGCGGATTCGGCCGAAGAAGATCGGCCGGAGAAGCAGAGCGAGAAGAAGATGCAGGTCTCCCCGGCTCAGGTCGGCGGAGCGGCGCTGGCGTCGGCGACGGCGGCGTTCCTCGGTTCGCGGCTCGGCGTGGCCGGGACCGTGCTCGGCGCGGGCCTGACCAGCGTGATCATCACCGTCGGCGGAGCGCTGTACCAGCGGTCGTTCGAGAAGACCCGGGAGAAGGCCGCGGTCGCCGCCGCGAAGGCCGCCGAACTGCGGCAACGCCGCACCCAGCTGGGGCGGCCGAGGTCCGGCGAGACCGAGGAGGTGACGCGGAAGCTGGAGGTCACCGGCCTGCAGTGGCCCGGCGGCGAGGTCGTGGATGAACCCGGGGCCGTCGAGAGGCCCGGGGCCGTCGAGGAACCCCGCACCGTGCTCTCCCCGCCGGTGCCCCGCCGCAGGTGGGGGCGCTGGGCGCTGGTCGGCGCGACCTGCGCGTTCGTGTTCGCGGTGAGCATGCTGCTGGTCACCGGCTTCGAGGGGATCACCGGCCGTCCGCTGTCCGGCGGTGATGGGACGACGCTCGGTCAGGTGCTGCAGCCCGCCCCCGTCGAGGCCGAGCGGACCGAGCCCACCACCGGCGAACCGGCTCCGACCAGCGAGGCGCCGTCGACGGAACCCTCCGCTCCCGCCACCCCGCCGAGCAGCGAGGCCCCGGTGCCCACGGCGCCGCCGACGGAATCCGGTTCTCCCACAACGCAACCCTCGACCACCGAATCCGCACCGGAGTCGACCGAACCCGCTCCGCAGTCGACGCTGCCGGGACTCCCGCTCGGATAAATGCGAAAAACGGTGAAACGCCGCCATTCTGTCGGTGATCTCCGATGAAAGGGGAGTTGTTTTGCGCACATTGCGCTAAAAGCTGGATGTGATTTCCCTGAGAGGATCTGATACTGGACCGGCGACGGGGCCTTGAGAGATCAGGTCACTACAAGGGAGACACGAGATGAAACGTAGACTCGCGGCTCGCATTGCCGGGACCGTTCTGGTCACCGCGGGCACGGTCGCCGCGCTCACCGTGCCGGCCACCGCCACCGCGCCGACCTCCGTTCCGGTGGCGGGCACGTTGCTGGAGGCCATGCAGCGCGACCTGGGCCTCACCGAGGCGCAGGCCCTCGACCGGCTCCACCTCGAATCCGCGGCCCAGCGCACCGAGAGCACCCTGCGCGGCGCGTTGGCCGACGCCTTCGGCGGCGCCTACTTCGACTCCGCGACCGGCAAGCTCGTCGTCGGCGTGACCGACGCGGCCCGCTCCGAGCAGGTCCGCGCCGCCGGGGCCGAGGTCCGCCAGGTCGCCTTCAGCGCCCAGCAGCTCACCGGCGTCGTCGACGGCCTCAACGCGGGCAAGGCCCAGGCCCCGCAGAGCGTCACCGGCTGGTACACCAGCAACCGGCAGAACGCGGTCGTCGTCACGGTCAAGCCGGGTGCCGCCGCCGAGGCCGCGCAGTTCGCGCAGGCCGCGGGCGCTCCCGACGGCGCGGTGAAGATCGTCGAGTCGCAGGAGCAGCCGAAGACGCTGATGGACGTGGTCGGCGGCAACGCCTACTACATCGGCAGCGGCGCCCGCTGCTCCGTCGGCTTCGCCGTCGACGGCGGTTTCGTCTCGGCGGGCCACTGCGGTGGCGCCGGCGACACCACCACCGAGCCCAGCGGCACCTTCGAGGGCTCGTCCTTCCCGGGCGACGACTACTCCTACATCTCCGTCGGCGACGACGACACCCCGCAGCCCGCGGTGAACAACTACCAGGGCGGCACCCAGGCCGTCGCCGGGTCGTCCGAGGCCGCCGAGGGCGCCTCGATCTGCCGCTCGGGTTCCACCACCGGCTGGCACTGCGGCACCGTCGAGGCCAAGAACCAGTCCGTGCAGTACGAGCAGGGCACGGTCGAGGGCCTGACCCGCACCGACGTCTGCGCCGAGCCGGGCGACTCCGGTGGCTCGTTCATCTCGGGCGACCAGGCCCAGGGCATGACCTCGGGTGGTTCGGGCGACTGCAGCAGCGGTGGCACGACCTACTTCCAGCCGGTCGGCGAGGCCCTGTCCGCCTACGGCGTCTCCCTGCTGACCCAGTGATTCCCCGTTGATCCAGTGATCCGAGACTTCCCCCGCTCACGGCACGTGTCGTGGGTGGGGGAAGTTCTCATGAGAACTTCGCGACCCCCGGAACCGACCGCCGGGGGTCGTCCCATGTCACGGAAGTCGCGACCGCAGCTCGCGCGCCGCCGCGACGGGGTCCTCGGCCTCGGTGATCGCGCGGACCACCACGATCCGCTCGGCACCGGCCTCGACGGCCTCGTCGACGTTGTCGAGCCCGATGCCGCCGATGGCGAACCACGGGCGACCGTGGCCGCGGTGCTCGGCCGCGTGCCGGACCAGGTCGATGCCCGCGGCCGGACGGCCGGGCTTCGTCGGCGTCGTCCACACCGGGCCGGTGCAGAAGTAGTCCACGCCCGCCTCGGTGGCCGCCGAGTCCGCCTGCGCGATGTCGTGCGTGGAGCGGCCGATCACCACCTGGTCGCCGACGACGCGGCGGGCGAGCTCCACCGGCAGGTCGTCCTGGCCCAGGTGCAGCACGTCGGCCTCGGCCGCGAGCGCCACGTCGGCGCGGTCGTTGACCGCCAGCAGCGCCCCGTGCCGGACGCACGCCTCCGCCAGCACCTCCAGCGCCGCGAGCTCCTGGCGGGCCTCCAGCGGAGCGCCGTTCGGGCCCTTGTCCCGGAGCTGGATGATGTCCACCCCGCCCTCCAGGGCGGCGTCGACGAACTCCGCGAGATCACCCCGCTCGCTCCGCGCGCCGGTGCACAAGTACAACTTCGCCTCGGCGAGGCGAGCGCGAATCCCGAAGCCGTCCAAACCAGGCATGCCCCCAGCCTAGAGGAGGGACGGCCCAACCAACCTCTGACGTCGTGATCTGCGGACGGGTAGTGTGGTGGGCGGTGAGCACGGGAGCCCGGCGGACCGGGCTGAGAGGGAGCGCAGGGCTCCGACCGTCGAACCTGATCCGGGTCATGCCGGCGCAGGGAGCGTGGAGTTGTCTGGGAAACGAACCGATCATGTCGTCGTGGTGGGCGGCGGAGTCGTCGGCCTGTCGGTGGCCTGGCGCGCCGCCGAGGCCGGGAACCGGGTGAGCCTGGTCGATCCGGCCCCCGCCTCCGGCGCATCGCACGTGGCGGGCGGGATGCTCGCCCCCTTGGCCGAGGCGTGGCCCGGCGAGGAGGAACTGCTCGAACTCGGCACGACGTCGCTGGACCGCTGGCCCGGCTTCGCCGACGAGCTCGCGCGCGCCGCCGGACTGCCGTCCGGGCTGCGCACCGAGGGCACGTTGATGATCGGCATCGACGGCGCCGACCGCGGCGAGCTCGACACCGTCGCCGGGTACCTGGCCGGGCTCGGCCGCAGCGTCACCCGGCTGACCGGCCGCGAGCTCCGCAAGCGCGAACCCGCGCTGGGCCCCGCGGTGCGCGGCGGGCTGGAGATCCCCGGTGATCTCGCGGTGGACAACCGGCTCGCGCTGACCGCGCTGCAGGCGGCGGCGAAGGCGGCGGGCGTGGAGTTCGTCGCCGAGCGCGCCGAGCGGGTCCGGTCCGGTGCCGTGGAACTCGCCGACTCCGAGCTGGAGTGCGACCTCGCGGTGATCTCCGCGGGCGTGCGCTCCGGAGATCTGCACCCCGCGCTGTCCGGCAGGATCCGCCCGGTCAAGGGCGAGATCCTGCGGCTGCGGCGCCGCGCCACCGCGCTGCCGCCGCCGGTGCGGACCGTGCGCGGCCCGGTGCGCGGCAGGCCCTGCTACCTGGTGCCGCGCGACGACGGGGGAGTGGTGCTCGGCGCCACCCAGCACGAGGTCGGCTTCGACACCGAGGTCACCGTCGGCGGCGTCCGCGACCTGCTCGCCGACGCCGAGACCGTGATGCCGGGCATCGCCGAGTACGCGCTGGTCGAGGCCACCGCCGGGCTGCGCCCGAGCACCGCCGACAACCTGCCGCTCATCGGCTGGCTGGAACCCGGGGTGCTGGCCGCCACCGGACATCACCGGGGCGGGTTCCTGCTCACGCCGGTCACCGTCGACGCGGTGCTGGCGCTGCTGCGCGGGGACGAGCCCGGCGCGCTCATCAAGGCCACCGATCCGAGTCGTTTGGGAGGGCAGCAGTGAACGTCGTGATCAACGGCGAGGCGCGGGAGGTCGCTGCCGACGCCACGCTCGCGTCGGTTCTGGACGACTTCGGCGTGCCGGAACGAGGCGTGGCCGTGGCCCTGGACGGCGCGGTGGTGCCGCGCGCGTCCTGGCAGGGCACGGCGGTGCACGCCGACGCCAGCATCGAAGTCCTCACCGCAGTGCAAGGAGGGTGACCGTGGACGACCCATTGGTGATCGCCGGTCGTGAGTTCGGTTCGCGTCTGATCACCGGGACCGGCGGGGCCACCAACCTCGCGGTCCTGGAGCGCGCGCTGATCGCGTCCGGCACGGAGCTGACCACCGTCGCGATGCGCCGCGCCGACGCGGGCGGCGGCACCGGCGTGCTCGACCTGCTGCGCAAGCTGGGCATCGAGGCGCTGCCCAACACCGCGGGCTGCCGCACCGCGGCCGAAGCGGTGCTCACCGCCCAGCTGGCCCGCGAAGCGCTGGAGACCAACTGGGTCAAGCTGGAGGTGGTGGCCGACGAGGACACCCTCCTGCCCGACCCGGTGGAGCTCCTCGACGCCGCCGAGCAGCTGGTGGACCAGGGCTTCGTCGTCCTGGCCTACACCAACGACGACCCGGTGCTGGCGCTGAAGCTGGAGGAGGTCGGCTGCGCGGCGGTCATGCCGCTGGGCTCGCCGATCGGCACCGGTCTGGGCATCCGCAACCCGCACAACATCGAGATGATCGTCTCCCGGGCGAACGTCCCGATCGTCCTCGACGCGGGCATCGGCACGGCCTCCGACGCGGCTCTGGCGATGGAGCTCGGCTGCTCCGCGGTCCTCCTGGCCACCGCGGTCACCCGGGCCCAGGACCCGGAGCGGATGGCCACGGCGATGCGCTCGGCGGTCGAAGCGGGCCGCCTCGCCTCCCAAGCGGGCCGCATCCCCCAGCGCTTCTGGGCCCAAGCCTCCAGCCCCGGCACCCCGATGGGCTAGCTCTGGTCCCGAAGGGTCGGGGAGTTGGACGGTTTTTGGCCAGCGCCCGGGATCTCGACTCCTAGATCCCGGGCGATTCCGGCTGAAACCGTCCCCAGCCGCACCACCGAACCCGGCGCGACCAGCCGTGGCGGCAGCTGCTCAGCGGATGTGGAGGCGTTCGGGGCGGACGAAGCTGATCGTGTAGCTCTTCCACGGGTTGTCGTAGCCGAAGGTGCGGTCGATGGCCTGGCGGGCGTGCAGGGCGTTCTCCACCAAGGAGCTCGCCAGCAGCTCGGAGGCCGGGGCGCCGCCCGCCGGGATGTCGGGGATCTTCGCCGTGGACTTGCCGCCCAGCAGGTCGTCGACCGAGCGCAGCGCGGGGACCGCGACCTTGCGCTCCTCGGCGGGCCGGAAGGCCAGCGTGGAGACGTCCTGGCGCAGCGCGTCCAGGGCGATCGCGGCGGCGCGGGTGGCGTGGTTGTCGTCGGTCTCCTCGCCGGTGCCGTCCAGCAGAGCCGGCATCCCCAGCAGGTCCTGGGTGCGGCGCAGCGCGAGCACGTTCGCGGCCTGCAGCGCCTTCGGCAGGTCCGCGCCCTGACCGGAGGCGCGGACGCTGCGCAGCAGTTCCGAGACAGACCAGACGGTGGAGCGCACCGCGCCCCGCACGTCCGGGACGATGCTGCTGGGCAGCACCAGGTAGCTCACGTAGCCGACGATCAGCGCGATCGCCGCGCCGACCGCGGTGTTGGCGGCGAAGCTGATGCCGACGTTGACCAGCGGCCGGTCCAGCGTCATCGCCTGGTCCACGACGGTGATCACGATCAGGCAGCCCAGCACCACCTGGTACTCGGCCCGCAGTCGCGGCATGTTCAGCAGCATCCCGCCGATGACCAGCGGAACCAGCAGGTAGGCGCCGGGCAGCAGGGTGATCAGGATGGCCAGGGCGGTCACGCCCAGCACCGCGCCACCGGTGCGCTCCAGGGCGCCGGTCATGCTGTCGCGCGCGGCCGGCGCCAGCACCACGTAGAGCGCGAGCAGCAGGCTCGACGCCGACGGGTCGCGCATCAGCAGCACGATCACCATGCCGACCGCGACGGCCAGCGTGCAGCGCAGCGCGTGCCGGAACAGCGAGGACCGGAACGACAGGTGCGCGCGGACCGCGCCCATCAGCCGCTCCTTCAGCGCACCCTCCTCGGCGGGCGGCACCGGGGTCTCGTCCCGGTTGACGACGGCCGCGCGGATCCGGTCCAGGCCCTGGTTCACGCCCGCGACCGCGTCGGGCAGGTCCTGCCTGCCGCCCCGGGCGACGACCATCTGCGCCGGGTCGCGGCGGGCCGCCATCGGCAGGCCGGTGCAGGCGCGGGAGCGGACGGCGCGGGCGAGCTCGGCGGCGACCTTGTCGGCTTCGGCGACGATCTCGCGCAGCCTCTCGGCCTCGATCCGGTCGCTCTGCTGGGCCTGCGCGAGCAGCGTCTCGCGGGCCGCCCGGAACCGGGCCGAACCCGCCAGCACCTGTCCGAGCCAGGTGCTGGAGCCGTCGGCGCGCCACGCGGCCGCGGCCCCTTCGAGCACGCCGGGACCGGGGGTGAGCAGGGTGCGCGCCACGGCGACGCGGGTCGCGTGGCCGGGGTCGCCGAGCCCGACGATCACCCGCAGCAGCAGCGCGAACAGCCCGCCCGCGAGCGTGGAGGCCAGCAGCACCAGGAACGGCTGGTCGTTGCCGATGCCGGTCGTGGTGGTCACCAGCGTCGCCGCGGCGAAGATCTGCCCGCCGATCCGGTAGTGCTCGCCGAGCGCGGGCAGCATCCCGGTGCCGAACACCACGAGGGCGACGGCGAGCCCGGCCAGCACCGGCACCTTGGTCAGCATCGGGCCGACGGCCATCATCAGCACCAGCGCGGGCGTGAGCCACATGAACCGGCGCAGATCGGAGCGCAGCGCCTGACCGCTGGTGGCGGTCAGCGCCAGCACGGTCGTCAGCGCCCCGAGCAGCATCGGGGTCTGCACCTCGAAGAACCACCCGGCGACGGTTCCGGCGAGGACGGCGAGCACCACCAGCAGCACGTACTGGCGCTGCCGGGGATCCGGCGCCCCCGCCTCGGTGGCCAGCCATCCCCGCGCTCGTGTCAACACCGCTTTAGCCACGCTCTCGCAAACCCCTGTCATCCCTCGCCGCGCTCCAGGTTCCGGGCCCTGGGATTACGCGTCTCTCGAACATATGTCGACGAGTAGCACCTATCGGGTTACAGGGTGGGGGCGAGAATCACCCTATTGATTGGTCAGTACGAGCGAGGGCTGATGCGCCAGAAGGTCGACACGGGTCCCACGCCCGACCCGAGCGGGTAGGCGTCGGCGACGCTGCGGGTGACGAACCGCTTGCCGCCGCGCACCGCGTCGGGCATCGAGGCGCCCTTGGCCAGCGCGGCGGTGATCGCCGAGGCGAACACGTCGCCGGCGCCGTGGGTGTGCTCGGTGGCGTAGCGCGGTCCGGGGAGCGCGAGGGCCTCGGTGCCGTCGAAGAGGAGGTCGACGCACTCGGGGTCGTCGGGCAGGTGGCCGCTCTTGATCAGCACCCACTCGGGGCCGAAGTCGTGGACCGCCTTCGCCGCGTCCAGCAGGTCGTCGCGGGTGCGCGCGTCGATGCCGGTCAGCAGCCGCACCTCGTCGAGGTTCGGGGTGACCAGGGTGGCCCGGGGGAACGCCCGGTACCGCAGCGCGTCGAGCGCGTCGGGCCGCAGCAGCGGTTCACCGCTGCGCGAGGCCGCCACCGGGTCGACGACGAACGGCGTCCGCCCGCCGCGACCGATCCCGTGCCGGTCGCACACGTCGAGGACGGCGTCGATGGTGGCTGCCGAGGCCAGCACCCCGGTCTTCGCCGCGCCCACCCCGATGTCCGAGGCGACCGCGTCGACCTGCGCGGCGACCGTCTCCGGCGGCACCTCCACCAGCCCGGTCACGCCCACGGTGTTCTGCACGGTCACCGCTGTCACGGCGGTCATCCCGTGCACCCCGCAGGCGAAGAAGGTCCGCAGATCCGCGTGCATCCCGGCACTACCACCGGAATCCGACCCGGCGATCGTCAACGCAGTGGCCGGAGCAGTGCTTTCTTGCATTCCCGAGATGCTACGTGTCACCGATGATCTGGAATCGCCTAGCTGCTGACGGTGTGAAGGATTCCCGATAGGCTCATGACCAGGCAGATCGCAAGATTGTCAGAGGCGGTGAGTACTGTGCGTGATGAAAACAACACAGGAGGTGACCGCGCTATGACTGCTGCTCCGGCACCGTCGTACTCGACGTGGGACGAGTTGGTGCAGACCTGGCAGCACTTGGACCTGCCGAACAAGGCCTGGCGCGCGGAGATCATCGAGGAGACGATCGTCATGTCCCCGCCGCCGGGTTATCCGCACAACGCGATCGCGGCGCGTGTTCAACGCGCACTGGACCGAGCAATCTCAGAGGAATGGGGAGTTTTCCAGACTGCGGGCGTCGCGATACCTCTTCGGAGGTGTCTGTTCGTGCCGGACATCGCGGTGATTCCGTTCGGTGAGCTGCCGAACGACGACACGGTGGGGCCGGTGCCGGTTGAACGCGCGCTCCTCGTCGCGGAGATCACCTCAAAGAGCAACGCGGATGTCGACCGCAAGGAAAAGCTGTGGGCCTACGGGCAAGCTGAGGTGCCGCTGTACCTGCTGATCGATCGATTCGCCGAAGATGGACCGGCGGCTTTCCTGCACTCGGACCCGCAGGATGGAACTTACGGGAAACGCGAGCGGTTTCCGTTCGGCAAACCGATCGAGCTTCCAGAGCCGTTCGATTTGTCCATTCCAACCGACCAGTTCTGAGGTGCTGGGGCGGCTCCGCGCGGAGCCGCCCCAGCGGCCGCGTCAGTCGTTGGCCGCGATCGGCAAGTAGACCTCGCCTCCGGTTCGGGTGAACTCCTCGGACTTCTCGGCCATGCCCGCTTCGATGGCTTCGACGCTGGTGAGGCCGTGCTCCTCGGCGTAGGCGCGGACGTCCTGGGTGATCTTCATGGAGCAGAACTTCGGGCCGCACATCGAGCAGAAGTGGGCCGTCTTCGCCGGTTCGGCGGGCAGCGTCTCGTCGTGGAAGGCGCGGGCCGTGTCCGGGTCCAGCGACAGGTTGAACTGGTCGGTCCAGCGGAACTCGAAGCGGGCCTGCGACAACGCGTCGTCGCGCTCCTGGGCTCGCGGATGCCCCTTGGCCAGGTCGGCGGCGTGGGCGGCGATCTTGTAGGTGATCACGCCGGTCTTCACGTCGTCGCGGTTCGGCAGGCCCAGGTGCTCCTTCGGCGTGACGTAGCAGAGCATCGCCGTGCCGGCCTGGGCGATCATCGCCGCGCCGATCCCGGAGGTGATGTGGTCGTAGGCGGGCGCGATGTCGGTGGTCAGCGGGCCGAGCGTGTAGAACGGCGCCTCACCGCACAGCTCCTCCTCCAGCCGCACGTTCTCCGCGATCTTGTGCATCGGCACGTGACCCGGGCCCTCGATCATCACCTGCACGTCGTGCTCGCGGGCGATGTGGGTGAGCTCGCCGAGGGTCTCCAGCTCGGCGAACTGGGCGCGGTCGTTGGCGTCGGCGATCGAACCCGGCCGCAGGCCGTCACCCAGCGAGAACGTCACGTCGTAGGCGCGCAGAATCTCGCACAGCTCGCTGTAGTGCGTGTAGAGGAAGCTCTCCTGGTGGTGCGCCAGGCACCAGGCGGCCATGATCGACCCGCCGCGGGAGACGATGCCGGTGACGCGCTGGGCGGTCAGCGGCACGTAGCGCAGCAGCACCCCGGCGTGCACGGTCATGTAGTCCACGCCCTGCTCGCACTGCTCGATCACGGTGTCCCGGTAGATCTCCCAGGTCAGCGAGGCCGGGTCGCCGTTGACCTTCTCCAGCGCCTGGTAGATCGGCACGGTCCCGATCGGCACCGGCGAGTTGCGCAGGATGCGCTCGCGGGTCTCGTGGATGCGCTTGCCGGTGGACAGGTCCATCACGGTGTCGGCTCCCCAGCGGGTCGCCCACACCATCTTCTCCACCTCCTCCTCGACCGAGGAGGTGACGGCGGAGTTGCCGATGTTGGCGTTGACCTTGACCAGGAAGTTCTTGCCGATGATCATCGGCTCGCTCTCCGGGTGGCACCGGTTCGCCGGGATCACCGCGCGGCCCGAGGCGACCTCGTCGCGGACGAACTCCGCCGAGACGCCCTCGCGGTGCGCGATGTACTCCATCTCGCGGGTGATCGCGCCCGCCTTCGCCCAGCCCAGCTGGGTGTTGTGCTCCCGTCCGTCCCGCCATCCCGCGCGCGTCGGAGCCAGACCACTGTGGACGTCCACGGTGGCGGTGTCATCGGTGTACGGCCCCGACGTGTCGTAGACGTCGAGGTGTTCACCGTTGGTCAGCTCGATGCGGCGGAACGGCACGCGCAGCCCGGATTCGGTGCTGCTGAAGACCTTTCGGGATCCCTCGATGGGTCCCGTGGTGATTCCGGATGCGTTCGGATACACGTCGGCCACTGCCGTTCACTCCCTACGCCGGCATTACCCGGTCAGGTTCTGCGGTCGGCGGCCCCGGAGTTGCTCCAGCCACCCTCTCAGCCCGCTTTCGGTGCGAGCTCCCGCGGATTGATTTGTGCAGTGCCCGAGGCTACGGCCAGGAGCCCCCGGAGACAACAGTCGGATCCGGAGGCTCAGCCATCCGGATCAGTCGTCGGCGAACGGGTCGCCCATCTCGGCCGGGTCCCAGCTGAGCCCGGGAACGCCCCACTCGTTGCGCTTGATCATCTTCTTCGCGGCGCGGGCGTGCCTGCCGGTGAGGCGGTCCAGGTAGACGTAGCCGTCGAGGTGATCGGTCTCGTGCTGCAGGCAGCGCGCGAAGAAGCCGGTGCCCTCGACCTCGACCGGCTCACCGTCCACATCGGACCCGGTGACCTTCGCCCAGCTCGCCCGGCCCGTCGGGTAGGACTCGCCGGGAACCGACAGGCAGCCCTCCCAGTCCTCGTCCGGGTCCGGCATCGTCTCCGGGATCTCCGAGGTCGTCAGCTCGGGGTTCACCACCAGGCCGCGGTGCTGCACGCCCTCGTCGTCGGGGCAGTCGTAGACGAACAACCGCAGGTCGACGCCGATCTGGTTGGCAGCCAGCCCGACCCCGTTCGCCGCCGCCATCGTCTCGAACATGTCCTCGACGAGCGTGCGCAACTCCTCGTCGAAGTTCTCCACGCGGCGGGTCGGGTGGTGCAGCACGGGGTCGCCGTAGACGCGGATGGGGTGAACAGCCATGCGCGGACCCTATCGGTTGCGCAGGTGAGGCACCCGGGCCGCTCTTGCGCGTGAAACCGGTGTGTGATCGGCTCCCCGTCCGGATCACGGCATGGTTCAATTGGTGCGGGAATGACAGCCGTGTGATTCTCCGCGACCGATCGCGAGGCGAGGAGCCGGATGGACGCCGCCCAGATGCTGACCGCGAAGGAGATCGCCCGTCAGTGCGAGCAGCTCGCGCGGACGCACGGGCAGCAGGCTCCGGCACGTCGGCGGCTGCAGGTGGCGGAACCGATCACCCAGCCCATCGAGCGGATCGTCGAGCCGGAACCCGTTCCCGCGGAACGGGAACCAGCCGATCGGGAGCTGACCGACCGGGAGTTGACCGACCGGGAGTTGACCGACCGGGAGCGCGGGATCCTCGCCTTCGAAGCGCAGTGGTGGAAGCGCTCGGGCAAGAAGGACATCGCGATCCGCGAGCTGTTCGACATGTCCGCGTCGCGCTACTACCAACTTCTCAACACGCTGCTGGATTCTCCCGCGGCGTTCCGCGCGGACCCTATGCTGATCAAGAGACTGCGCAAGGCACGGGCGGCGCGGCAGCGCGCCAGGGCCGCTCAACGACTGGGAATCGAGTTGCACTGATGAGTGTTGGGGAACCGTCCGGCGGGCCCGGCGGGGCCAAGCTGATCGGCCTGGGTCTGATCGGAGTCGGCGTGCTCGCCGCCGTGTTCGGGACCGTGACCCTGATGTCGGGCGAGTCCTCGGACACCGCCCAACCCCTCCCGCCGGAACCCTCCTCGCAGGTGCAACCGCCGCTGAAACCCGCGCCGTCCACCGTCACCCCGCCCGTCCAGCCGCCGCCGGTCGCGCCCCCGCCGGTGACCGAGCCGCCGCAGGCCACGCAGCCGGGCTCGGGCCAGGAACCGGGCTCCGGCCAGTCGACGGGTTCGGGGCAGTCGACGGGATCCGGGCAGGCGCAGGACGTCCCGGTCGGGTCCGGCAAGGGCAGCGAGCAGATCATCGTCCGGGTCTACAACAACTCGACGATCTCCGGTCTCGCGCACCGCGCCGCCGAGGACCTCCGCAAGGCCGGCTACGACGTGCCCGAGGTCGGCAACTACGCGGCGGGGAAGATCCCGACCACCACGGTCTACTTCCGGCCCGGCACCGACGAGGAGCGGCAGGCCGAGGAGCTCGCCGCCCGCATCGGCGCCCGCGCCGACGCCCGCTTCGACGGGATACAGGACGCCACCCCCGGTCTGATCGCCATCATCACCAACGACTACAAGGGCCCTTCCACCGGGAAGTGATCCGCGGTCTCCTCGCTTGGCGGTGCGGCACCTTCGGTGCTTGACCGGCTGGTCATCCTCGCTGGTCGTCGGCGTAGGAGGCGAGGGCTTCGAGCTGGGCCGGGTCCAGGGACGGGCGGACCGCCCCGCGCGCCGTGCGCAGGTGGCTCGCCGTGACCTCGGCCGCCGTGAGGGATTCGCGCATCGCCGTGAGGGCCGCTTCGCGGATCAGGGCCGTGCAGTCGGCCGCCGAGTAGCCGTCGAGCGCGGCGGCCAGGTCCGCGAGGTCGACGTCGTCGGCGAGCGGCGTGTTCTTCGCCGCCGCCGCGAGGATCGCCTCGCGGGCGTCGGCGTCCGGCGGCGGGACGTAGACGAGGCGCTCCAGCCGACCCGGGCGCAGCAGGGCGGGGTCGATCAGCTCCGGCCGGTTGGTGGCCGCCAGCACCACCACGTCGCGCATCGGCTCGACGCCGTCGAGCTCGGTGAGCAGGGCCGCGACCACGCGGTCGGCGACGCCGGAGTCCGACGACTGGCCGCGTCGCGGGGCCAGCGCGTCCACCTCGTCGAGGAACACCAGCGCGGGCGCGGCGCCCCGGGCGCGCAGGAACAGCTCCCGCACGGCGCGCTCGGACTCGCCGACCCACTTGTCCATCAGCTCCGCGCCCTTGACCGCGAGCACGTTGAGCCTGCCGCTGCCCGCGAGCGCCCGCACCAGGTGGGTCTTGCCGCAGCCCGGCGGGCCGTAGAGCAGCACGCCGCGCGGTGGCTCGACTCCCAGCCGGGTGAACGAGTCCGGGTACTGCAGCGGCCACAGCACCGTCTCGGTGAGGGCCTGCTTGACCTCGGTCATGTCGCCGACGTCGTCGAGGGTGAGCCCACCGGTCTGCAGGTTGTCCGAAGTGGACATCGAGATCGGCCGGATCGAGGACAGCGCGTCGAGCAGGTCCTGGTGGCGCAGGCGCGGGTCGGCGGGGTCGTCGGAATACCGCAGCGCGGCGCCCAGCGCGGCCTCCCGGCACAGCGCCAGCAGGTCGGCGACGACGAAACCCGGTGTGCGACCGGCGATGTCGTCGAGCCGCACGTCCTCGTCGAGCGGGGTGCCGCGCAGCAGCACGCCCAGCAGGTCGGCGCGGGTGGTGTCGTCGGGCAACCCGACGGTCAGCTCGCGATCGACCAGGCCGGGCTCGCGCAGCCGCGGATCGACCGACTGCGGGTTCGCGCTGGTGACGACCACTGCGAGCCGGTCGCGGCCGAGTGCGTCGCGCAGCGCGTCGAGCGCGACGGTGGCCAGCGGCGGCGGGTCGGACTCGGGCAGCAGCGCCTCGACGTCGGTGATCAGCAGGACCCGGTCGCCGGAGGCGGCCGTGGCGCGGTCGACGGCCTGCTGCAGCCGCGCGGCGGCGGTGCGGGCCTCCAGCGCGGCGATGCTGGGCGCGGCGACCTCGACGAGCTCGGCGTCCGTCTCGGCGCACACCGCGCGCACCAGCGTGGCCTTGCCGACGCCGGGCGGGCCGCTGATCAGCGCTCCGAGGCGGGGTTCGGCGCCGAGCCTGCGCAGCAGGTCGGGCTGGTCGAAGGCCAGCCGCAGCCACTCGGTGAGCCTGCGCGCGGTGTCCCGCGAGCCCACCAGGTCGGCCACCGGCACGGCCGGGTGCTCCTCGGCGGCGGGTGCTTCCCGCGGCGCGGCAGGGGTTCCGGCGGGCGCGGCAGGGGTTCCGGCGGGCTCGGGCGGGGTCCCGGTGACGCCGTCCTGCCACTCGACCACTGTGGACGGTTGGACGGCCACGGCACCGGCGGGATCGGCGGAGGCGATCGTGATGAGCTCGTTGGTCCAGGTCAGGCCGATCGCGGCGGACATCTGCCTGCGCACCTCGCCGGCGCGCGAGGAGGAGGCGGGGGAGAGGTCCTGCGGCAGCAGCGACACCGCGTCGCCGGGGGAGAAGACCTTGCCGGTCAGCGCCAGCCGCGCGGTCTCCGGCGACACCGTCGCCCGCGCCATCCGGGAACCGGTGATGCCGACCCGCTTGGCGACCTCCACCTGGGCCGGGGCGACCGCGACGGAGGTTCCCTCGGTGACCCCGAGGTTGAGCAGCGCGACGTCGTCGAGCAGCAGGAACCCGGTGGGGGAGGTGCGCTCGGCCGCGGCGGCCAGCGCCACGGTCTCCCGGGCCCCGGTCAACCGCACCGCGCTCCACGGCCGGAGCCCCAGCGCGTCCATCACCTCGGGGTGCAGCCGCACCACCCCGCGCCGGGTGTCGCGAGCGGAGGTGGACGCGCGAGCGGTCAAGCTGATCGAAGCCACCCCGCCGACCTTAGCCGCAGACAGCCCCTGAGGTGCCGAGAGCAGTGGTCGCGGTGATCACCAGGGTGGGCAGGGGACAGTTTTTCCTCGAATCACCCATGATCAATGTCCGAAATGTCGGGACAGTTTTCACTAAAACTGTCCGCTGCCTCAGTAGTCGTCGCGGTTGCGCCGGAGCTCCAGGCGACGCCAGCTGCGGCGGGGGTGGCCCGGACCCGTGGGGCGGCGGGGGAGGCGGACGCGGCGCGCGGCGCCCGCCACGCTGCGGCGCAGCGGCGGGCGGAGTCCCAGGCGGCGCTGGTTGCGGCGGCGGATGTCGCGGCGCTCGCGCGGCGCGGCGTCCCAGGCCTCGGGGTGCTGCGACAGCCACCGGTAGCGGTAGACCGCGTAGGGGATGTGCAGCAGGTAGAGCACCATCGCGATGGCCAGCGAGATCAGCGGGAACACCACGACCAGCGCGGCCAGCAGCGCCACGCCGACCAGCAGCGGGGCCACCAGCTTCGGCGGCACCTTGACGGTCTTCAGCGACAGCGTGGGCACCCGGCTGACCGCGAGCGCGGCGATGAGCACCATCCAGACCATCACCACGGTCTGGTTCGCCCACCAGCCCGGGTAGCCGAAGTGCGCGGTCAGCGCGAGCGGCAGCAGCGCCAGCAGACCGGCGGCCGGGGCGGGCACGCCGACGAAGAACTCCTTGGCGAACGCGGGCTGCTCGGCGTCGTCGAGCAGCGTGTTGAACCGCGCGAGCCGCAGCACCATGCAGACCGCGAAGATCAGCGAGACCACCCAGCCGGCCCGGTTGTCCTGCATGTGCCAGGCGTAGAGGGTCAGCGCCGGGGCCACGCCGAAGGACATCGCGTCGGCCAGCGAGTCCAGCTCCGCGCCCATCTTGGAGGTGGCGTCGAGGAGTCGGGCTATCCGCCCGTCGAGGCCGTCGAGCACGGCGGCGACGGCGACGGACCCGATCGCGAAGTCCAGCTGCCCGTTGAGGGCGAACTGGATCGCGGACAGGCCGGCGCACATCGCCAGCACGGTGATCGCATTGGGCAGCAGCCGGACGCCGGGGGTGGTCCGCATGCTCATCGTTCGCGCTTCCCCCTGGGCAGTTCGGCCAGCGGCGTCTCGCCGCCGATGGTGCGCTGGCCGGGCTCGACCAGGACCTCGCTGTCGGCGGGCACGTAGAGGTCGACGCGGGAGCCGAAGCGGATGAGCCCGTAGGTGGAGCCCGCCGCGACGATGTCGCCCTCGGCGACCTCGCAGACGATGCGGCGGGCGACCAGGCCGGCGATCTGCACGACCGCGACGCGGGTGCCGTCCTCGGTGCGCAGCGCCATCGAGTTGCGCTCGTTGTCCTCGCTGGCCTTGTCCAGGTCGGCGGAGAGGAACTTGCCCGGCCGGTAGACGATCTTGTCGATCCGGCCGCTGACCGGTGCGCGCTGGACGTGCACGTCGAAGATCGTCAGGAAGGTGCTGATGCGGGTCATCGGCTCGTCGCCGAGCCCGAGCTCGGCCGGCGGGACGGCGCTCTCGACGTGCGCGACGGCGCCGTCGGCGGCGGCCACGGCCAGGCCCTCGCGGGTCGGGGTCGTGCGCACCGGCTCGCGGAAGAACCACGCGCACCAGGCGGTGAGCACCGCGCCGACGGCGCCCAGCGGACGCCAGATGCGGCGCAGCACCAGCGTGGCGACGGCGGCGCCGATGACGAACGGCCTGCCTGCCGGGTGCATCGGCGGAACGGTGTCCTTGGCCAGCGCGATCAGGTGCGCCAGCGGGCTCTCTTGGGTGCTGCTCATCGAGGTAGTCGCGCCCCTGCGTCGGAGGTCATGTCAGCGCGGCGCGGTAGTCCAGCCTGCGCCGTAGACGTACAGCATCGCCGACGTCCGATCGGCTCCGTCGCCAGGGGCCGCAGTCGATCAAGGACGAACCGCCTGACCTGCACGTATTTCGGCCGAGATGCTACCGCCCCGCACGCACGAAGTCACACGGACGGGTGAACGACCACGCGCAGCCTCCTTGCCGGTGCAACCAACCGTCGGGGTCCTTCCGTCCCTGGAGTGACCGCATCCGGTCGTGGAGAGAACAGTGACTTCGTTGACGCGGAGTCACCAAACGAGTCGCCAACGTCCTCCGATAGCGGCTACGGACGAGCTGTGAACTCAATTACACTAGAAACCGCGTCACGAAACGTTGATCAGTTCATCTCCTTCGTGTCCGCGAACGGCACCTTCGCTTGCCAGGTGCTGCGGACCGCGAAAAGAGGGCCGTGCGCCGTCGGGGGGCGCACGGACCCGAAAAACAAAGAGGCCGTTCGGCACCTACGGGGAGGTTCCGAACGGCCTCTTTGTCCGTCTGCGGCGGCTCAGCCCGACGACGGGCCCCGGTGCAGCGACAGCCCCAGCCCAACGACAGCCCCAGCCCAGCGACAGGCGTCAGTCCAGCGATAGGGCGGGCTCGTCCAGCTCCATCCGGGCTCCCATCAGCTCGGACAGGCCGTGGTACGGCTCGCCGTGCTCGACGCCGTCGGCGGTGCTGCGCAGGGTGAGCACCGAGACGCCCTCGTCGGGGCCGGAGACCACGCGGACGTCGTCCAGCGTCGACATCGCGTACTCGTCGAGGTAGAGGTCCAGCTCCAGCGACCAGCCGGTCTTGTCCTGGTCGAGGCGGGCTCTGGCCACGTCGCGGCTGTCCACCCACTGCGCGCCGGAGCGCTCCCGCAGCTCGGCGATCGGGCGCGAGGCGAGCTCGCTGAGCTGCTCCTCCTCGGCCTCGCGCAGCATCGCCAGGGTGCCCGCGAGCAGCCGCTTCGCGGCGCTGGCGTCGCTGGGCAGCAGGAGCAGCCCCCGGTCGGTGACCAGCAGGTCGTAGGACTCGCCGGAGCACAGCACGGGGCTGACGATGCCCGACAGCACGGGCTCGGGCTCCTCGGCGGGCTCGCGCGTGTGGCGCAGCGGGACGCCGAGGTCGACCAGGACCCGGTGCAGGCCGGGGATGAGCCGCGGGTCGGCGACGGCGGGGCGGACCAGGCGGTCCGGGTCGATCGGGCGGCCGTTGGCCAGCCGGATCCCGGGCGGGCCGCCCCAGTCGAGCTCGTGGTGGGCGCGCCCGGCGCAGACCAGCGCGTCGACGACGGTGCATCCCAGCAGGTCGGTGAGGGTGTCCTCGGCGGCCTGGTCGATCGTCGACGGGTGCAGGCCCGGGTTGAGCACGGGGTTGACCAGGTCGCGGCCGTGGCCGCGGTGGATGGCCACCAGGACGCCCTGGATCGTCGGGTCCACGCCGAGCCCGCACTGGTGGGCGGCGGCGCTGAGCTGCGCGGCCTTCTCGGCGGACTGCGCCGCACCGGCCTTCCGCACCACGTCCGGCCACGGCATCCGCGGGCCGAGCGAGTCCACCAGCAGGTGGTCCTCCAGCTCGGGCACGGCGTTGCGGGGCTTGCGCAGGATCGCGAACGCCGGGCGCTCGTCGACCTCCTTGTCGGCGGACTTGAGTCGTTTCATCATCTCGACCCGCGTGCGCACCGGAAGCTCGCCGGTCTCCTCGGCGATGGCCACCTTGGCGCGCTCGGCCAGCGCGGGCTTGCGCGTCGGGTGGTCCATGAAGCTGCGGAAGCCCAGCAGCACGTCCGGCGCGTGGCCGATCGTGGCCGCCATGCTCAGGTACTCGTCGGTGTAGTCCTGCCAGCCGAGCTCCACCGCCACCGACTTGCGCAGCGCCATCACCGCGGTCCGCTTGCCCGCGACCCGCACGGCGGCGGCGTCACCGGCCAGCACCAGCTCCTTGGTGGTGGTCACGGCGATCGCGGTGAACACCCGCGCGTACCCGGCGAAAAGCCACTTCACCGGCCCGGGGGTGAGGCCGTCGCGGGTCCGCCGCACGCTGGCCAGCACCCGGTGCGCGGTGACCGCGAGCCTGCTGCGCCCGGTGAGCCTGCCGACGGCGTGCGCCAGCAGCGCGCCGAGCTCGGACGTGGTCAGCGCCGCCAGCATCGGCAGCCCGATCTCCAGGTAGCGGGTGCGGGTGCGCAGGCCGAGGAGGGCGGTGTCCTCGCGGACGGTGACGCTCGGCTCGGAGGTGATGCGGATTTCGTCGGGCAGCGGGGAGTCGGTCGCGTCGACGAGCTGGTCGATGGTCCGCCACAGGTTGGGCTGGTTCACGCGGTCCAGCGGCACGCCGCGCGGCCGGACCTTGTTGCGCAGCACCGCGCGCAGGCAGAAGAGCAGGGTCGCGCCGACGACGAGGGCGGCGAAGGCGACCTTGAGCCCTCCGACGGTGTCCCGGCGGAACGTCATGCCCGCCATCATCAGCAGGCCTGCGACCAGGCCGAGGGACACGACGAAGAAACCGATGTGCAACGCCAGCGCCAAGGCGGCGCGCCAGGGGCCACGCACGTGCAAAACTCCGGAGGGGAAGCGGAAGGTCGGGCAAGCAGTCTTGGGGACCGCGCATCGACCCGTCAACAACGGTGTGACAAGCGATATCGACTTGAACTAGTCCAGCAACACCACGTCCACTGTGGACCCGGCGGGCAGGTCCGTCACGTCCTCGGGGATCGACAGCAGGCAGTCCGCCTTCGCCAAACTGCCCAGCAGGTGCGAACCGGACGCCCCCTGCAGGCCGACCTCGCCGGTCGCCGGGTCGAACACCCCGCGCCGGAACTGCCGCTTGCCCGCGGGCGCGGTCAGCGACTCGGTGAGCACCGCCTGCCGCTCGTGCCGCGACGTCCTCGCGTGCCCGGCCGCGGCGAGGATGGCCGGGCGCACGAACACCTCGAACGAGACCATCGAGCTCACCGGGTTGCCCGGCAGCGTGACCACCGCGAACGCGTCCCGGTAGCGGCCGCAGCCCTGCGGCGTGCCCGGCTGCATCGCGACCTTGGTGAACTCCACGCCGTTGCCCGACAGCGCGTCCTTGACCACCTCGTAGGCGCCCGCGCTGACCCCGCCCGAGGTCAGCAGCAGGTCGGCCGAGTCCAGGTGCTCGGCCAGCGCGGCGTGGAAGGCCGCGACGTCGTCGGGCACGAACCGCAGCACCGTCGCCTCGCCACCGGCCTCGCGGACCGCGGCGGCGAGCATCAGCCCGTTGGACTCGTAGATCTGACCGCGCTGCAGCTCCTCGCCGGGCGCGACCAGCTCCGAGCCGGTGGACAGCACCAGCACCCGAACCGGCCGGTGCACCGGCAGCTCGGCGATGCCGACGGCCGCGGCCACGCCCAGCTGCGCGGCGCCCAACCGGGTCCCGGCGGTGAGCACGGTGGTGCCTTCGGTGACGTCGTCGCCCGCGCGGCGCACGCTCGCGCCCGGCTGCACCGAGGCGAACAGCGCCACGGTCTCGGTGCCGGCGTCGGTGCGCTCCACCGGGATCACCGAGTCGGCGCCCGGCGGCAGCTGCGCGCCGGTCATGATCCGGTGCGCGGTGCCCGGCTGCAGCGGCGGCACGTCGACCCGGCCGGCCGGGATGTCCTCGGCGACCGGCAGCGTCACCGGCGAGTCGGGGGTGGCCTCGGTCAGGTCGACCGAGCGCACCGCGTAGCCGTCCATCGCGGAGTTGCTGAAGGGCGGCAGCGAGATCGGCGCGACCAGGTCGGCGGCCAGCGCCAGGCCCAGGCAGTTCTCCAGCGGCCGCGTCTCGACCGGCGTGCGGGTCAGCAGCGAGGCGACCTTCGCGCGGTGATCGGTGACCGACCTCAGCTCGGGAGCGGTGTTGTTGGACGACACGCACGCATCATCTGTCATCGGGCACGCCGTGTCGCCATCGGCGTGGGGTCGGCCGCGCGCGGCGGGATGGCACAATGGCGCGCTCTCACGTCAGCGGGGCCGCGTTTTCACGTCGGCCGAGCGGACTTTCCGCGAGCCGGGGGCGGTCTTCGTAGAATCGCCGTGCCCCGAGTCGCGGGGCGCTCGAAGGGGGTTCGCCGTGCAGGTCCGCACTCGTCACACGCCGTCCTACGGGGTCGCCCGGCTGATGCTGGCTCCGGGGGAGCCGGTGCGGGTGGAGTCCGGTTCGATGCTGGCCACCAGCTACGGCGTGAGCGTCGAGTCGCGCGCGCAGGGCGGTTTCCTCAAGTCGCTGGCCCGCTCGGCGCTGGGCGGCGAGTCGTTCTACGTCTCGACCTACACCGCGCCGCAGCAGGGCGGCTGGGTCGACGTGGCGCCGACGCTGCCCGGCGACCTCAACGTGCTGGAGCTCGACGGCCGGGTCGGCTGGTGCGTGACCAGGGGGAACTGGCTGGCCTCGGCGAGCGCGGTGCAGGTGGAGACGCAGTGGGGCGGTTTCCAGAACCTCTTCGGCGGTGAGAGCGGGTTCCTCACCCGGCTGAGCGGGCACGGCTCGGCGGTGGTGGCCTGCTACGGCGCGCTGGACGTGGTGACGCTGCAGCCCGGCGAGTACGTCACGATCGACACGGGTCACGTGGTCGCCTACGCCGACACGGTGCAGAGCCAGCTGCGGCAGATGAACCAGGGCGTGGCGCAGTCGCTCAAGAGCGGCGAGGGGCTGGTCTTCGACTTCGCCGGTCCGGGGCAGGTGCTGACCCAGACGCGGAATCCGCGGGGACTGGTCGGCTGGCTCAAGTCGAATGGTCTCGGACCGCGTTCCTGACGCCGTTGTCGGCGCACAATCGCGAATGGTCTCCGGATCCCGAATGGTCTGACGTATCCGTTCGGCGTTGCTCGCGCGTTTCACCCGGGGAAGCTTCGTTACCGTTTTTCGCCACGGGTGGAGAACGATTGCGACACTCGGGGGAATTGGCTCCGTTCGATAACGCAACGTGGCTGCGGCGGCCACCCGTTCGGCCCAGCGTTTAACGGAAAAGTCGTATTGCCGAACCCGCGACGAGCCAGATTTTCCGGAGTAGTGTGGCCGATGCTCCAGCGACGCTAGCGTCGTGCATCACATTTTCTTGAGGAGGACGCCGTGGCGGTCGGCACGGTCAAATGGTTCAACTCGGAGAAGGGCTACGGATTCATCGCGACGGACGGTGGTTCCGATGTGTTCGTCCATTACTCCGCGATCAACATGTCTGGTTTCCGCACCCTTTCCGAGGGAGATCGGGTCGAATTCGAGGTGAAAGCCGGCCGTGATGGCCGAACTCAAGCCGACGGCGTTCGCAAAGTCTGACAAGAACTGCGCACCAGGTCGTCGTGCGGCCCGGTTCTCCTGGTCGGGGGACCGGGCCGCAACGCGCGGAACGGCAGGCGCAGCGCTGGGTCCGCTGAACCTGCACCCGTCCGACGCCTCCGACGACTACGCTGCCGAGCGTGTCCTCGGATGATTTGACCGGTCGCAAGCTCGGCCACTACAAGATCGACGGTGTGCTCGGTCGCGGCGGGATGAGCGTGATGTACCGCGCCACCGACGTCCGGCTCGGTCGCAAGGTCGCGCTGAAGGTGATGGGGGAGCACATCACCGGCGACTCCGAGTTCCGCGAGCGCTTCGTCGACGAGGCCCGCAACACCTCGGCCATCGACCACGCCAACATCGTGCCGCTGTACGACTTCGGCGAGGTCGACGGCATGCTCTACATCGCGATGCGGCTGGTCGAGGGCACCGACCTGGCCGGGCTGATCTCCGACGGCCCGATCTCGCCGAAGCGGACCCTGGAGCTGCTGGGGCAGATCGCCGAGGCGCTGGACATGCTGCACGAGCGCGGCCTGGTGCACCTCGACCTCAAACCGGCGAACGTGCTGGTCACCTCGCGCGAATCGGTGCACGAGCACGTCTACCTCGCCGACTTCGGGCTGACCCGGCGCGGCGCCACCGGTCACCG
The DNA here is from genome assembly GCF_029952525.1 of Saccharopolyspora ipomoeae. GTDB lineage: Bacteria > Actinomycetota > Actinomycetes > Mycobacteriales > Pseudonocardiaceae > Saccharopolyspora > Saccharopolyspora ipomoeae. The sequence goes on along the minus strand of NZ_JASAOF010000012.1, from coordinate 49,941 downwards.
CACGTCCTCCGGGGACTTCCTGGGCTCGCCCACCTTCGCCGCGCCCGAGCACCTGCGCGGCGAGCCGGTCGACGGCCGCACCGACCAGTACGCGCTGGCCTGCGTGCTCTTCGCCTGCCTGACCGGGCGCCCGCCGTTCGGCGGCTCGGTGCAGGAGGTCATCCAGGGCCACCTGGGCGCCGAACCGCCGACGCCGGGATCGCTGGTGCTGCTGCCGCCGCCGATCGACGACGTGCTCCGCCGGGGCATGGCCAAGCGCGCCGACCAGCGCTACGCGACCTGCCAGGACCTCGTCGCCGCCGCTCGCGCCGCGCTCGGCCCGGCGGCGGGGGAGGCCCCGGCGCCGCCGCGCATCGCCCAGCAGCCGGTGCCGCAGGCCGCCGCGCCCCAGCCGGTGCACCAGCAGCCGGTGCACGGGCAGCCTGGGCACCAGCAGCCGATGCACCAGCAGTCCGGCCCCTACCCGCAGCCCTACGCGGCCGGGTACCAGCAGCCGGTGCGGGTGCGGCCGCCGATGCCCGCCGGGTCATCGGCGTTCACCAAGACCTCGTCGGGCGGCGCGGCGAAGTGGATCGTGCCGGTCCTGGTGGTCGTGGCGCTGCTGGTGATCGTGCTGCTGTTCGTGGCGATGGCCACCTCGGACGGCGGCTCGGGCTCGACGTCCACGCCCACCTCGGGGCGGCTGCCCACCTCGGTGCCGACCGCCGGCGGGTGAGTCCCGGACGGGTCGCTTGCACTCGCCCCCTGTGAGTGCTAAACACGGTACTGGCACTCATCAGGGTTGAGTGCCAGGTCGGGACGGTGAGGTCGTTCCGGTGGCGCCACATGACGGTGCCGCCGCGCGATCGTCCGTCGCGGGCACCGAGCCTGGCCGAGCAGAGTCCTGCCGTCGTGCACGCACCAGTGTGCACCGACGGCGTCCTGATAGGTGGAGGACCACACCGCAATGGCCAAGATGATCGCGTTCGACGAGGACGCCCGCCGCGGTCTTGAGCGCGGCATGAACACCCTCGCCGACGCCGTCAAGGTGACGCTCGGCCCCAAGGGCCGGAATGTCGTGCTCGAGAAGAAGTGGGGCGCGCCGACCATCACCAACGACGGCGTCTCGATCGCCAAGGAGATCGAGCTCGAGGACCCGTGGGAGAAGATCGGGGCCGAGCTGGTCAAGGAGGTCGCGAAGAAGACCGACGACGTCGCGGGTGACGGCACCACCACCGCCACCGTGCTCGCCCAGGCCCTGGTTCGCGAGGGTCTGCGCAACGTCGCGGCCGGCGCCTCCCCGATCGCCCTGAAGAAGGGCATCGAGAAGGCCACCGAGGCGATCGCCGAGCAGCTGCTCAAGAACGCCAAGGAGATCGAGACCAAGGACCAGATCGCCGCCACCGCCGCGATCTCCGCCGGCGACCGCCAGATCGGCGAGCTCATCGCCGAGGCGATGGACAAGGTCGGCAAGGAAGGCGTCATCACCGTCGAGGAGAGCAACACCTTCGGGCTCGAACTCGAGCTCACCGAGGGCATGCGCTTCGACAAGGGCCTCATCTCGATGTACTTCGTGACCGACACGGAGCGCATGGAGGCCGTCCTCGACGACCCGTACATCCTGCTGCTGAGCAGCAAGATCTCCAACGTCAAGGACCTCCTCCCGCTGCTGGAGAAGGTCATGCAGGCCAACAAGCCGCTGCTGATCATCGCCGAGGACGTCGAGGGCGAGGCCCTGTCGACCCTGGTGGTCAACAAGATCCGCGGCACCTTCAAGTCCGTCGCCGTCAAGGCCCCGGGCTTCGGCGACCGCCGCAAGGCGATGCTGCAGGACATGGCCATCCTCACCGGTGGTCAGGTCATCAGCGAAGAGGTCGGCCTCAAGCTGGACACCGCTGACTTGAGCCTGCTGGGCCAGGCCCGCAAGGTCGTGGTGACCAAGGACGAGACCACCATCGTCGAGGGTGCGGGCGACGACGAGCAGATCGCCGGCCGGGTCAACGAGATCCGCGCCGAGATCGAGCGCTCGGACTCCGACTACGACCGCGAGAAGCTGCAGGAGCGCCTGGCCAAGCTGGCCGGTGGCGTCGCCGTCATCAAGGCGGGTGCGGCCACCGAGGTCGAGCTCAAGGAGCGCAAGCACCGCATCGAGGACGCGGTCCGCAACGCGAAGGCCGCCGTCGAGGAGGGCATCGTCGCCGGTGGTGGCGTGGCCCTGCTGCAGGCCGCGCAGACCGCGTTCGACGGTCTCAAGCTCGAGGGCGACGAGGCCACCGGCGCCAACAGCGTCAAGCTGGCCGTCGAGGCCCCGCTCAAGCAGATCGCGGTCAACGCCGGTCTCGAGGGCGGCGTCGTCGCGGAGAAGGTCAAGAACCTGACCTCGGGTCACGGCCTCAACGCCGCGACCGGCGAGTACGAGGACCTGGTTCAGGCCGGCGTCATCGACCCGGCCAAGGTCACCCGCTCGGCGCTGCAGAACGCCGCGTCGATCGCCGCGCTGTTCCTGACCACCGAAGCCGTGGTCGCGGACAAGCCGGAGAAGGGCGGGGACGCGGCCGCGGCCGCCGACCCGACCGGCGGCATGGGTGGCATGGGCTTCTGAGCCCGACCCGCAGCTGACGAGGGCCGTCCCCACCAGGGGGCGGCCCTTCGTCTTTGCGTCAGGCGGGTAGGTGACCCGTTCGGGGCACACCCGGGTGTGTTGGACTGGGGCGTCGACGTTGGATGGGATGGGGAGCTCGATGCGCGGTTTTGCCAGGTCGTTCGCGGTGTGCGCAGCCGGGGTGATGGCTCTGGCGGGGTGCACGAACTCCGCGCCACCCGAGCAGCCCGCGCCGCAGAGCTCCGACGCGCTGCCCGGTCAGGGTCTGCCGTCGGTCGTGCCGCAGCCCGAGGGCATCGACCGGATCGGTGACGACGTCGCGGTCCGCGGCAAGGTCGAGATCGTGGTGGACCCGCTGGTCGACAAGCCGACCCAGGACCTCGCCAAGCAGGTCTTCGAGCTCGCCGGCGCCGACGACGTCGTGATCCGCGAGCCGGGCCAACCCGCCGACGACGCCGCGCTTCGGGTGCGGATCGGTGAGCGCACCGCGCCGACCGTGGTCAAGGGGCTGCAGGAAGCCGGGATGGGCGCCCCGGTGCCGATGGCGAACGAGGGCTACGTGCTGGCGGTGCGCCCGGACGTCGACGCCGAGGTGTTCGTCGGCGCCTCCGACCCCGCCGGGGTCTACTACGGCGTGCAGACGCTGCGGCAGCTCGTCTCGCCGGGCCGCATCGCCGGGGTCGGCGTGCTGGACCGCCCGGCGATGCCGCTGCGCGGTGCGATCGAGGGCTTCTACGGCCCGCCGTGGACGCACGAGGAGCGGATGGACCAGCTGGCGTTCTACGGCGACGTCAAGCTCAACACCTACGTCTACGCGCCCAAGGACGACCCGTACCACCGGGAGAAGTGGCGCGAGCCGTACCCGGAGCGGGAGATCGGCGAGGTCCGCGAGCTGATCGGGCAGGCCCAGGCGCACCACGTGAAGTTCACCTTCGCGCTCTCGCCGGGCAACTCCATCTGCTACAGCGATCCGCGCGATTTCCAGGCGCTGCAGGCGAAGCTGCAGGCCATGTACGACGAGGGCGTCCGCGACTTCTCGCTGCCGCTGGACGACATCTCCTACACCCGCTGGAACTGCGACGGCGACGAGCGCGCCTACGGCAGCCCTTCGGAGGGCTCGGCCGGTCGCGCGCAGGCCGACCTGCTCAACCGGGTGCAGCGGGAGTTCGTCGACACCCACCAGGGCGTCGCGCCGCTCCAGTTCGTGCCGACCGAGTACTCCGACGTCGAGGACTCCGAGTACAAGACCGCGATCCGCGAGGTCCTGGACCCGCGGGTGCTGGTGATGTGGACCGGCGACGGCGTGATCCCGCGCCAGATCACCGTGTCCGACGCGCAGCAGGCCGAGCGGGTGTGGGGCCGCAAGGTCTTCCTGTGGGACAACTACCCGGTCAACGACTTCAACGGCTCGCGCGGCCGGATCATGCTGGGCTCCTACGACAAGCGCGAGCGCGGGCTCGGCGGGCAGCTGGCCGGGGACGTGGTGAACCCGATGAACCAGGCCGCGGCGAGCAAGGTCGTGGAGATGGGCGCGGCCGACTTCTCCTGGAACGACGAGGACTTCGACCCGCAGCGGTCGTGGCGGGCCGCCGCCGAGTACCTGGCGGGCAAGCGGTTCGCCGGGGAGGACCCGGGCGTGCGGGGCGATCCGGCGACGGTGGAGGCGCTGCTGGCGTTCTTCGACCTGGAGCACATGGCCCCGGTCGCGAACGGCTCGGCCTGGCTGCCGCCGGCCCCGGAGCTGTCCCGTCGTCTCGACGCGTTCCGCGCGGGGTGGTCCGGCGGTGACCGGCGCGCGGCGGTCCGCGACCTGCGGGCCTACGCCGAGGTCATCGCCGCGGCTCCGGAGCGCATCCGGGCCGGGGCGCCGAGGGACTTCGTCGCCGACACCGACCACTGGCTGGCGGCCACCGACCAGTGGGGTCAGGCGCTGCTCGCCACGGCCGACGGGCTCCAGGCCCGCGCCTCGGGCGACGAGGCGATGGCCAAGGCCCGCTTCGACGAGGCCCGCTGGGCCGTCGACGCGGCCCAGCGCATCCGCACCACGACCGCCGAGGTCCGCCCCGCGGGCCAGGTCCTCGTGGCCGACGGTGTGCTCGACACCTTCATCGCCCAGGCCCCCGGTCTGCGGTGACTCGGCAGGGGACAGTTTTTCCTCGAATCACCCATGATCAATGTCCGAAATGTCCGGACAGTTTTCACTAAAACTGTCCCCTGCCCACATCCGCGCGGAAGATGTCGACGAGGTCGGTCTCAGACGCCTCCCACCGGTCGTAGAGCGCGTCGCGGCCGAAGCGGGCGACCAGCTGCGACTCCGACCGGGTGATCGGGATGAGCGTGATCAGCTGCAGCACCGGCTCCCCGTCGTCGAGCAGCACGTCGAACTCGTCCCCGAGGTAGGGGTGCGGCGCGGCCAGGGCGCCCGCGATGTCGGTGTCGGGCAGCAGCACCCGGTCGTTCATGATCAGCGCGCCGTAGCCCACCCGCGCCTGCGACTCGGTGAGCAGCTCGGCGATCACGCCCACCAGGTGCTTGGCGTAGACCTCCTGGTCGCGGTGCAGCGTGCACAGCAGCTCCTGCGGCAGCGGCGCGCCTGCCGTGTGCTCGCGGAGTCCGCTGGTCAGCACGGTTACGTGGGCGTCGTCGGCGTGATCGCAGTAGACGAGGTTGTAGGCCCGCTCGCGACCTCCGGCGCTGCGGCTGTCCGCGCCGCGCACCCGCCCGACGTGCTTCTCCACGTGCGCCGGGAACCCCTGGAACCTGCTCATGCACCCACCTCGTGATCGTGACCGACGCGCATCCTATGGGGTGATGCCGTGCGGTCGAATAGGCTCGGGGGGTGGCTGACGCTCTCGAGATGACATCACCGGCCGAGGTCGCGGCGGCGCTGGACGAAACCGGTTACCTGCCCGACGACGGGATCGCGACCGCGGCCTTCCTGGCGATCCGGATGCGGCGCCCGCTGCTCACCGAAGGCGAACCGGGCACCGGCAAGACCGCGCTCGCCCAGGCCCTGTCGGCGGCGCTCGGGGTGGACCTGATCCGCCTGCAGTGCCACGAGGGCATCGACGCCGCCCAGGCGCTCTACGACTGGGACTTCCCCCGGCAGCTGCTGCACCTGCGCACCCTGGAGGCGGCCTCCGGCGGTGAGCTGGACGCCGACGCCGCCGAATCCTCCCTCTACACGCCGCGATTCCTGCTGGCCAGGCCGCTGCTGCGGGCTCTGCAGGAAGCGCCGTGCGTGCTGCTGGTCGACGAGATCGACCGCGCCGACGACGAGTTCGAGGCGTTCCTGCTGGAGGTGCTCTCGGAGTACGCGGTGAGCATCCCGGAGTACGGCGAGGTGCGCGCCGCCGAGCCGCCGATCGTCATCCTCACCTCCAACCGCACCCGCGAGGTCCACGACGCCCTCAAGCGCCGCTGCCTCTACCACTGGCTGGAGCACCCGGGCCTGGAGCGCGAGGTCGCGATCCTGCGCCGGCGCCTCCCCGGCGTCGACGTCCGCCTCGCCGAGCAGGTCGCCGGTGCCCTCCAGCGGATGCGCCAGATGGAGCTCCTCAAACCCCCGGGCGTGGCCGAGGCCCTCGACTGGACCCAAGCCCTCCAAGCTCTCGGCGCGGGCTCCCTGGACACGGAAACCGCCGCCACCACCCTCGGCGCGGTCCTCAAGTACCGGGAAGACGCGGACCGAGTCCGCTCAGCAGGAGTCCTCACCGCCCCCTGAGCCCGAGTCCGCTGCCGCCCACCTCGGGGTGACCGGATTACGGCGGTATTCGGGACCCCGATTACGGCGGTATTCCGTGGGCGGATTACGGCGGTAATCGTGAAACCCCAGGTGAGCAGAGGAGGAGGTGCGTGGTGGAGACCGTGACCGGGTTGGTGGGGTTCGCCCGGGCTCTGCGGCACTCGGGGATGGCCGTGGGGCCGAACCGGGTGCAGAGCTTCCTGGACGCCGTGGAGCAGGTGGGGGTGACCGACCGGGACGGGGTGTACTGGGCCGGGCGGTTGACCCTGTGCTCCGAGCCCGACGACGTCGCGCGGTACGACTCGGCGTTCGCGACGTGGTTCAGCGGTGAGCCGATGCCCGTGGAGCAGCCGGGGCAGCCGGTGGTCCGGCAGGCCAAGATCGCGGCGCTGACGGCTGAGGGCGCCGACGGCGAGGGGGAGGGCGAGAACCCCCTGGCCGCAGCGGCCAGCGACGCCGAGGTGCTGCGCAACCGGGACGTCACCGAGCTCAGCGCCGCCGAGCGCGAGCACCTCCGCCGGATGCTGGCGATGCTGCGGCCCGAGCCCCCGACGCGCCCGGCGCTGCGCCGCGAGCCGGGCAAGCGCGGGGCGTTGAGCCCGAGGGCGACGCTGCGGGCGATGCTGCGCTCCGGTGGGGAGCCGGTGCGCCTGCCCCGCCAGCACCGCTCGCGCCGGGCGCGCCGGGTGGTGCTGCTCATCGACGTCTCGGGCTCGATGAGCCCCTACTCGGACGCGCTGCTGCGCTTCGCCCACGTCGTGGTGCGCCGGGCCCCGGCGAGCACCGAGGTCTTCACGCTCGGGACCCGGATGACCCGGGTGAGCAGGCAGTTGCGCCAGCGCGACGCGGAGTCGGCGCTGCAGGCGGCGTCCCGAGCGGTCCCCGACTTCTCCGGGGGCACACGACTGGGTGACACTCTCCGGGTGTTCCTGGACAGGTGGGGTCAGCGCGGCATGGCGCGCGGCTCCGTGGTGGTGCTCTTCTCCGACGGGTGGGAGCGCGGCGACGCGTCCGACCTGGCCGAGCAGATGCGCAGGCTGCACCGCCTGGCCCGGGGCGTGATCTGGGCGAACCCGCACGCCGGGCACGACGGATATCAACCCGTGCAATCCGGAATTGTGGCGGCACTCCCGCACGTTGACCGAATGGTGGCCGGTCACAGCCTGCGGTCGCTGGAAGACATCTGGTCATGGGTTCGCAGACTTTCCCAGTCCGGGGAGCAGATCCCCGGCGTACCGGTCGGTTTCGCCTGACGCCGGTCCGGGTGGATGCTTGAAGGGGCCGGTGAGGCCCGTGGAGGTGTGCTGTGCGTGACGTGTTGGACGACTTGACCAAGCGCTGGGAGGCCGGCGAGTCCGTCGGGCTGGGCACCGTGGTGGCCACCTTCCGCTCCGCGCCCCGCCCTGCGGGCGCCTCGATGCTCGTCACCCAGGAGGGTGAAGCTGTCGGCAGCGTGTCCGGCGGATGCGTGGAGGGCGCCGTCTACGAGGAGGGCTCCACCGTCCTGCAGGGCTCGGATCCGGTGCTGCGCCGCTACGGCGTCAGCGACGACGACGCCTTCGCGGTGGGCCTGACCTGCGGCGGCATCCTCGACGTCTTCGTCGAGCGGATCGACCGCGAGACCTTCCCCGACCTCGACGAGGTCGCCGCCTCGGTGCGCGCGGAGGAGCCGGTCGCGGTGGCCACCGTCATCGAGCACCCGGAGCGGGCCCAGGTCGGCACCCACCTGCTGATCTGGCGGGACCGGGTGCGCGGCACGCTCGGCTCCAGCCGGGTCGACGACGCCGTCGTCGACGACGTGCGCGGCATGCTCGCCAGCGGCCGCAGCGGCGTCATCGAGTACGGCCCGGAGGGGCAGCGCCGCGGCGAGGGCATGCGGGTGTTCGTCAACTCCTTCGAGCCGCCGCCGCGGATGCTGGTCTTCGGCGCGATCGACTTCGCCGCCGCGATGGCCCGGATGGGCGGTTTCCTCGGCTACCGGGTCACGGTGTGCGACGCCCGCCCGGTGTTCGCCACCAACAGCCGCTTCCCGGGCGTGGACGACGTGGTCGTCGACTGGCCGCACCGCTACCTCGCCGGCCAGGCCGAGGAGGGACGGCTCGACGAGCGCACCGCCGTCATGGTGCTCACCCACGACCCCAAGTTCGACGTGCCGGTGCTCCAGGAAGCGCTGCGCCAGAACGTCGGCTACATCGGTGCGATGGGCTCGCGCCGCACCCACGAGGACCGCATGCAGCGGCTCCGCGAGGAGGGCGTCACCGAGGAGGAGCTGGCCCGCGTGTCCTCGCCGATCGGCCTCGACCTGGGCGCCAGGACGCCCGAGGAGACGGCGGTGTCCATCGCCGCCGAGCTGATCGCGCTGCGCTGGGGCGGCCGCGGTGTGAGGCTTTCGGACGTGGAGGGTCCGATCCACCACCACGACTGAGAGCAGTGGCCCCTCGCCGGGTGCTCTTGCTCTCGCCGGGACGGAGTAGGACCCTCTAGCCGAGTGACATCCGTCACTCGGCGGATAGTCGCGTTCCCGAACGCTCGCGCTCCTGGCGAGGAGGCCGCTCCATGTCCCGCATCACCGTCAACGTAGACGGCACCGAGTACACCGACGAAGTGGAACCCAGAACGCTGCTCGTGCAGTACCTGCGCGAGCGGCTCGGCAAGACCGGCACCGTCATCGGTTGCGACACCAGCAACTGCGGCGCCTGCACCGTTCACATGGACGGGCACAGCGTCAAGTCGTGTTCCGTCCTGGCCGTGCAGGCCGACGGCACCGACGTCACCACCATCGAAGGGCTGTCCCAGGACGGCAAGCTGCACCCGCTGCAGGAGGCCTTCCACGACAACCACGCGCTGCAGTGCGGCTACTGCACGCCCGGGATGATCATGCAGGCCTTGGACCTGCTGGCGGAGGAGCCCGAACCCGACGAGCAGGCCGTGCGCGAGGGCATGGAGGGCAACCTCTGCCGCTGCACCGGCTACCAGAACATCGTCCGAGCGGTGCGCGACGCCGCCCAGCGCATGGAACCCGGCGCCGGGCCCGCGGCCGAGCACACCGACGACACGCCCATGCAGCGCAGGCCCGCCGACGAGCGGACCGGTGCCGAGGCAACGGGAGGTCGCCAGTCATGACCGCTGTGGCAGAGCCGGAACTCGGTCGTTCCCGCAAGCGCAAGGAGGACGCGCGGCTGATCACCGGCCGCACGCGCTGGACCGACAACCTCGCGCCCAGCGGGACCCTGCACCTGGCGATCCTGCGCTCGCCGATGGCGCACGCCAAGATCACCGCGATCGACACCGAGGCCGCCAAGAAGTCCCCGGGCGTCGTCGCCGTCGTCACCGGCCGCGACATCGCCGACGTCCAGGGCAGCCTGCCCTGCGCGTGGCCGATCACCGAGGACATGAAGGCCCCGCAGGCACCGCCGATGGCCGTCGACGAGGTGCGCTTCGCCGGTGAGGCGGTGGCGATGGTCGCCGCCCGCTCCGCCGCCGAGGCCCGCGACGCGATGGACGCCATCGACGTCGACTACGAGGACCTGCCGGTCGTGCTGGACATGCCCTCCGCGATCGCGCCGGGATCACCGCTGGTCCACGAGGACCTGGGCACCAACACCAACGCCGTGTGGACCTTCGACTCGGTCGAGGCCGGCACCGGCGGCGACGTCGAGCAGGCGCTGGCGAGCGCGGAGGTGCGCGTCGAGCGGACCTTCCGGCAGCAGCGGCTGATCCCGGCGTTCATGGAGCCGCGCTCGGTCGTCGTCGACCCGACCGGTGAGCAGATCACCGTCTGGTCGGCCACCCAGGTCCCGCACATCCTGCGCGTCATGCTCGCCATGACGCTGGGCGTGCCGGAGAGCAAGATCCGCGTCATCGCCCCCGACGTCGGCGGCGGATTCGGCGGGAAGCTGCAGGTCACGCCGGAGGAGGTGCTCGCGTTCCTGATGGCCCAGCGGCTCGGCCGCCCGGTCAAGTGGACCGAGACCCGCTCCGAGTCGATGGTCTCGGCGCACCACGGCCGCGACCAGATCCAGAAGCTGTCGATGGCGGCCACCCGCGACGGCCGGATCACCGGGCTCAAGGTCGAACTACTCGCCGACATGGGCGCCTACCTGCGCCTGGTCACCCCGGGCGTGCCGATCCTGGGCGCGCTGATGTTCAACTCGATCTACAAGATCCCGGCGTACCACTTCAGCTGCACCAACGTGTTCACCAACAAGACGCCGACCGACGCCTACCGCGGCGCCGGACGTCCGGAGGCCACCTTCGGCATCGAGCGGATGATGGACGAGCTGGCCGCCGAGCTGGGCATGGAACCGCTGGAGGTGCGGCGCAAGAACTGGATCGCCCACGAGGAGTTCCCGTACGACACCGTCGCGGGCCTCACCTACGACTCGGGCAACTACGAGGCCGCGACCGACAAGGCGATGGAGCTGTTCGGCTACACCTCGCTGCGCGAGGAGCAGGAGCGCCGCCGCCGCGACAACGACCCGGTCCAGCTGGGCATCGGCGTCTCCACGTTCACCGAGATGTGCGGCCTGGCGCCCTCGCGGGTGCTCGGCTCGCTGTCCTACGGCGCGGGCGGCTGGGAGCACGCGTCGATCCGGATGCTGCCCACCGGCAAGGTCGAGGTCGTCACCGGCGCCACCCCGCACGGCCAGGGGCACGAGACGGCGTGGAGCCAGATCGTGGCCGACCGGCTCGGCGTGCCGTTCGAGGACGTCGAGGTGCTACACGGCGACACCCAGGTCTCGCCGCGCGGCATGGACACCTACGGGTCCCGGTCGCTGGTCGTGGGCGGCATGGCCGTCGTCGCGGCCGCCGACAAGGTCATCGACAAGGCCAAGCCGATCGCCGCGCACATGCTCGAATGCGCCGAGGAAGACGTCGAGTTCGCCGCGGGCAAGTTCGGCGTGCGCGGCACCGACCGGGGCGTGGGGATGGCCGAGGTGGCGCTCGCGGTGTTCGCCGCGCACGACCTGCCCGACGGGGTGGAGCCCAACCTCGACTCCGACGCCACGTTCGACCCGGAGAACTTCTCCTTCCCGCACGGCACCCACCTCTGCGCCACCGAGGTGGACACCGAGACCGGGCAGGTCAAGATCCGCAAGTACGTGTGCGTGGACGACATCGGCGCGGTGGTCAACCCGCTGATCGTGGAGGGCCAGGTGCACGGCGGTCTCGCCCAGGGCATCGCGCAGGCGCTCTACGAGGAGGCCGTCCACGACGAGACCGGCACGCTCACCACGGGCACCCTGGCCGACTACCTGGTGCCCTCGGCCGCCGACCTGCCGGAGTTCGTCACCGACCGCACCGAGACCCGCGCGACCTCGAACGCCCTGGGCGTCAAGGGAGTCGGGGAGGCGGGCACGATCGCCTCGACCCCGGCGGTGGTCAACGCGATCGTCGACGCGCTGCGCCCGATGGGCGTCAACGACGTCGAGATGCCCTGCTCGCCGCAGCGCGTGTGGCGGGCGATGACCGGCGCTCGCGCGTCCGGGAAGACCGCGCCCGAGGCGGGCGGCGGACTCGGCTCGATGAACCCCGGAGGTGTCCAGTGATCCCGGCACAGTTCGAATACACCGCGCCCTCCACCGTCGAGGAGGCGGTGGCCGCGCTCGCCGCTGCGGGCGAGGACGCCAAGGTGCTCGGCGGCGGGCAGAGCCTGCTGCCCGTGCTGCGGATGCGGATGGCCGATCCCGGCACGATCGTCGACGTCGGCCGCATCCCGGAGATGCGGGGCGTCCGCGAGGACGGCGACCGGCTCGTCATCGGGGCGATGACCACCCACTACGAGGTGCAGCGCGACCCGCTGATCCAGCAGCACGCCGAGCTGATCGCGCTGGCCACCCGCACCGTCGCCGACCCCCAGGTGCGCCACCGGGGCACTTTCGGCGGCTCGCTGGCGCACGCCGACCCGGCCGGTGACCTGCCGGCCCCGGCGCTGGCGCTGGACTGCGAGATGGTCATCGCCGGGCCCACCGGCCGCCGGACCGTCCCGGCGTCGGAGTTCTTCGTCGACTACTTCACGACCGCGCTCGAACCGACGGAACTGCTGGTCGAGGTGCGGATGCCGAAGTGGACCGGCTGGAACGCCCACTACGAGAAGTTCAACCGGGTCGCCCAGGCGTGGTCGATCGTCGGCGTCGCCGCCGCGGTGCGGGTCTCCGGCGGTGCGATCGCCGAGGCGCGCATCGCGCTGACCAACATGGGCGCCACCCCCATCCGGGCGATGGGCGTGGAGCAGGCGCTGGTCGGCAAGCAGGCGACCTCCGACGCCATCCGCGAGGCGGCCCGGCACGCCACCGAAGGCACCAGCGCGGCAGGCGATTCCAGCGCCGACGCCGATTACCGGGAGCACCTCGCCGAGGTGCTGACCGGTCGCGCCGTGCTCGCGGCGGCGGGCGGCTGATCACGATCGATCGATGCGGGCCTGGCGGCGGTTGCGAGGAATCGTCGCCAGGCCCCGATCCTTCTCGTGGACGGGGTGGTCCGACTCGCTGGGCCGAACGGGCTACCGGCACGCCGTCCGGCCTGGGAGGCTGGTGGGCGGACTGCGTTATAGCTTCAGACTCAACGACGGCTCTGCGCCTGAGCCGAGCACGGCCAATCAGGAGGACCTTCCAGTGGAGATGCAGCACACGTTCAGCGTTCCGGTGCCGATCGATGCGGCGTGGAAGGCGATGACCGACCCCGAGGCGGTCGCTCCGTGCATGCCCGGCGCCACGCTGACCAAGGCCGAGGGGAACGAGTTCGCCGGATCGGTGAAGGTCAAGCTCGGCCCGGTCACCCTGCTGTACAAGGGAACCGGCGTCTTCAAGGACGTCGACGAGAAGAACCGCCGCCTGGTCATCGACGCCAGCGGCAAGGACTCGCGCGGCGCGGGCACGGCGGCCGCGACGGTCGTGGTGAACCTGACCGAGCAGGACGGGACCACCCACGGCACCGTCGACACCGACCTCAAGGTCACCGGCAAGCCCGCCCAGCTGGGCCGGGGCCTGATCTCCGAGGTCGGCGGCAAGATCCTGAACCAGTTCGCCGACAACCTCGCCAAGAAGCTGGAGTCGGAGCGCGAGGCCCCGGCGTCCCAGGAGTCGGCTGCCGCGGAGCCGAAGAGCACCGAGACCTCCAGCGGTTCCAGCGGGAACGGCACCGCCGCCGCTGCGGGTGCGGCCGCCGCCGGTGCCGCGGTGGGGTCGACCTCGGCGCGCAAGGACACCAGCTGGCGGGTCACCCCGGCCGATTCGAGCGCGGCCTCGGCGTCCGAGCCCGCCGCCAACGACGAGGCCATCGACCTGCTGGGCACCGCCGGAGCGCCGGTCCTCAAGCGGGTGGCCCCGGCCGCGATCGGCCTGCTCGTCGCCTTCATCGTCCTGCGCCGCTTCAAGAAGCGCCGCGCCCGCAAGCGCGCGGCTTGATCCTGAAACTGGTTCGTGGTCAACCTGCGTGGCGGTGCGGGTGCGGAACCTGAGCGCCTTCGTGGACTCCGTGCGCCGCTCCTTGAGCATTCGAATACGCGGCGTCCCGGCGTGCTCGCCACGAAGGCGCTCAGAACCCGCGCCGGTGCCAGTTGCCGGGGTGGTGGAAGAGAACGCGGCTCCGCCGCATGCCTCAACGGCCCCCTAGGCCCCCAGGAGGGTTCCGACCCGGCCGAGGCGGTCGAGCCACCAGCGCTGCACGTCGGCGGGCGGGGTGGCGGCCGCGACCAGCGCCGGGTCGGGCTCCGGGGGCGCCGTGGGCACCGACATCGAGCCCTGCTCGGGCAGCAGCGAGTCGGCCACGACGTCGCCGTCGAGCAGCGCCATCGTGCCCAGACCGCAGGCGAACGGCAGTTCCGGCAGGGCACCGGCCAGCGCGAGCTGGGCGGACAGGCCGACGCTGGTCTCCACCGCCGAGGACACCACGCACGGCAGCCCGCAGGCCTCCGCGACCTGCAGCGCCCGGCGGACCCCGCCCAGCGGGGTCGCCTTGATGATCGCCACGTCGGCGGCCCCGGCCACGGCCACCCGCAGCGGGTCCTCGGCCCGGCGGATGCTCTCGTCGGCGGCGATCCGCACGTCGACCTTGCGCCGCACCGCGGCCAGCTCCTCGACGCTCGGGCACGGCTGCTCGGCGTACTCCAGACCCCCGGCGGCCTTGTCGAGCTCGCGGATGCGCTCGATCGCGGTGTCGACGTCCCACGCGGCGTTCGCGTCGACCCGGATCGCCCCGTCCGGCCCGAGCGCGTCCCGCACGGCGGCGACCCGCTCCAGGTCGTCCGCGGCGGGCTGCCCCGGATCGGCGACCTTGACCTTCGCGGTCCGGCACCCCGAACCCGCCACGATCTGCTGCGCCTTCTCCGCCGACACGGCGGGAACGGTGCAGTTCACGGGAATCCGCTCCCGCACCGGCTCGGGCCAGCGCTCGTGGCACGCCTCCAGCGCGGCCCGCAACCACGGCACGGCCCCGGCGTCGTCGTAGTCCTCGAACGGGCAGAACTCACCCCACCCGGCGGGGCCCGACATCAGCACCCCGCGCCGCACGGTGATCCCGCGGAAGCGGTTCCGCATCGGCAACGCGTACACCCGGACCGCATCCAACGCCGCAGGATCGAAGCTCGCCATACCCCAATCCTTTCAGCCCGCACCGCCACCCGCGCCCCCGAGGGCACGCGATTTCAATGGAAGTCGGGGATCTGATTTCCATGGAAATCGGGAACCCGACTTCCATTGAAATCGCGACGACGTGAGGACGTCGGGTCGTTGGTCGGGTGCGGGGTCAGGCGATGCTGGGGCGGCCGAGGTCGAAGACGTCCACCTCGAAGCGGGCCCACTGCTGGCGGAGGGCTGTCACACCGTGGTCGAGGATGTAGTTGAGCTCGCCCAGGGTGACCGGGAGCAGCGTGAAGACCTGGAGCTGCTCGTTGCCCTCGGGGTCGGTGAAGCGGGTGAACTCCGAGGGGAAGATCGGGTGGCCGCTGGCGAGGACGCCGTGGAACTCCGTGCCCGGGAGCAGCGGTTTCTCGTTCGGGACGATCTGGTCCGGCACCAGGAAGGTGCGCTGCTGCACCAGCAGCTCCGAGGTGAGGTCCACGAGGTGGCGGGCGGCTTCGGCCTGCTCCTTGTAGACCGTGCAGGCCAGCTCCTGCGCCGGTTCGGCGCCCAGCGGCTGGAACCGCAGGCCGCTGCTGATCACCGTCGTCAGATGGAGCTCCTCGAGGAAGAAGAACACCAGACCGTAGCCGCGGTTGCTGCCGTGCACGTTCGGCGGCTCGGCGCCGGTGGGCGTGCCGGCGTAGCGTTCCAGGTTCTCCGCGAGTCCGACGAAGCGGTGCGCACCGCCCATCGCCGGTCGTTCGTGCTCGGTTTCCATCCGATCTCCAGTGTCTTGCAGCTCAGACGCTGCGTTCGTTCATCGCAACGGTAGCTGCAAAGCAGCCGCACGCGGACCCCTTTTGGAGGACGACTGTCCGCAGATCCTCACCCTGCGTCCGGGAGGGCCGGGCCGAGCAGGTCGTCGGCGTCCACGATCCGGTACGCGTAGCCCTGCTCGGCGAGGAAGCGCTGCCGGTGCGCGGCGTAGTCGGTGTCGAGGGTGTCGCGCGAGACGACGGAGTAGAAGTGCGCCTGCTTGCGCTCGCTCTTGGGACGAAGCAGGCGACCGAGCCGCTGCGCCTCCTCCTGCCGGGAGCCGAAGGTGCCCGAGACCTGCACGGCGACCGAGGCTTCCGGCAGGTCGATCGAGAAGTTGGCGACCTTGGACACCACGAGCCGGTTGATCTCGCCGCGCCGGAACGCGTCGAAGAGCTCCTCGCGCTCCTTGTTCTTCGTCGAGCCCTCCACGATCGGTGCGTCCAGCGCCTCGCCGAGGTCGTGCAGCTGGTCCAGGTAGGCGCCGATGACCAGGGCCGGTTCGCCCGGGTGCTGGTCGAGGATCGCCTTCACCACCGGGGCCTTGGTGCGCGCGGTCGCGCACAGCTTGTAGCGGTCCTCGGCCTCGGAGGTGGCGTAGCGCAGCCGCTCGTCGTCGGTGAGCGTCACCCGCACCTCGACGCACTCGGCGGGCGCGATCCAGCCCTGGGCCTCGATGTCCTTCCACGGGGCGTCGTAGCGCTTCGGGCCGATCAGCGAGAACACGTCGCCCTCGCGGCCGTCCTCGCGGACGAGGGTGGCGGTCAGGCCGAGGCGGCGGCGGGACTGCAGGTCGGCGGTCATCCGGAACACCGGGGCGGGCAGCAGGTGCACCTCGTCGTAGACGACCAGGCCCCAGTCGCGGGAGTCGAACAGCTCCAGGTGCTTGTAC
The DNA here is from genome assembly GCF_029952525.1 of Saccharopolyspora ipomoeae. Lineage (GTDB taxonomy): Bacteria > Actinomycetota > Actinomycetes > Mycobacteriales > Pseudonocardiaceae > Saccharopolyspora > Saccharopolyspora ipomoeae. Next base: position 33,346 of record NZ_JASAOF010000012.1, on the reverse strand, counting down.
TCGCCCTTGGAGCGGCGGGTGATCACCTGGTAGGTGGCGATGGTGACCGGCCGGATCTCCTTCTTCTCGCCGGAGTACTCGCCGATCTCGTCCTCGGTCAGCGAGGTCCGCTCGATCAGCTCGCGCTTCCACTGGCGGCCCGCGACGGTGTTGGTGACCAGGATCAGCGTGGTCGCGGCGGCCTCGGCCATCGCGGCGGCGCCGACGAGGGTCTTGCCCGCGCCGCAGGGCAGCACGACGACGCCGGACCCGCCGGCCCAGAAGGACTGGACGGCCTGGCGCTGGTAGTCGCGCAGGTTCCAGCCGTCCTGCTCCAGCTCGATGGGGTGGGCTTCGCCGTCGACGTAGCCGGCGAGGTCCTCGGCGGGCCAGCCGACCTTGAGCAGCATCTGCTTGAGGCGTCCGCGCTCGCTGGGGTGCACGACGACGGTGTCGTCGTCGATGCGCGAGCCCAGCATCGGGATGATCTTCTTGTTGCGCAGGACCTCTTCGAGCACGGCCCGGTCGACGGAGCTGAGCACGAGTCCGTGCGCGGGGTCGTTGACCAGCTGCAGCCGTCCGAAGCGGCCCATGGTCTCGACGATGTCGACCAGCAGCGGCTGCGGGACGGGGAAGCGGGAGTAGCGGACCAGGCCGTCGACGACCTGCTCGGCGTCGTGCCCGGCGGCGCGGGCGTTCCACAGCGCCAGCGGCGTGATCCGGTAGGTGTGCACGTGCTCCGGCGCGCGCTCCAGCTCGGCGAAGGGTGCGATGGCGGTGCGCGCGTCGTCGGCGAGGTCGTGATCGACCTCGAGCAGCAACGTCTTGTCGGACTGGACGATGAGAGGTCCGTCGGTCAAGGTGAGCGCTCCCTCGGGGTTCGGGCGGCGTTTCCGCAGGTGATCAGCGCTGTTGGCAGCCACCAACCGGACTCCCGACCCAGTATTCCACCCGCTCCGACCTGCTCCCCGCGGGTCCGACCCCCAGAACCCGGCGAAGTGACCCACATCGCCTGATCCCGACGCGCGCGTGCGTCACCAGATGACGGTTTTAGTGAGAACTGTCCGGGCATAACGGACATTGATCATGGGTGATTCGAGGAAAAACTGTCCCCTGGTGACGTGAGTGCGGACTGGAGCGGTCGGCGGGAGGCCGGGGCGCGGACTGGGGCGCTCGGGGGATTGTCGTGGGAGGGGAGGGGTGGGAGCGTTTTTCGATCTTGGTCGTGATCGGTGAGGAGGGTGCGGGTCGTGGTGGACGTCGTGGGGCGGTTGCGGGAGTTGGAGGCCGGGGCCGCGAAGGACGGCCGGGTCCGGCGGGAGGACGTGCTGGAGCTGTTCGACTCGCTGCCGCCGGTGCGGGTCGAGGAGCTGGCCGGGACGTGGCGGGGGAACGGCATCGCGACCGGGAACCCGTTCGACGGGCTGCTGGAGCGCTTCGGCTGGTACGGCAAGCGGTTCAGCGGTCCCGAGGACGCCGAGCCGCTGCTGTTCCGCGGCAAGGGCGACCGGGTGGTCAGCATCAACCCCGCGTTCATGCCGGTGGGGCTGATGCTCGGCATCGCCGACAAGCTCAACAGCCCGGTCGTCGCGAAGCTGTTCCGGCTGCTCATGCCCCTGATGACCACGGCGAAACCCCGCGCGCGGCTGCGGATGGTCGAGTACCGGGGCGTGTCCTCGGCGGCGATGGTCTACGACGCGCTGCCGATCCACGACCCGTTCCGCAAGGTCGACGACGACACGCTGCTGTGCGCGATGGACCTGCGCGGCCTCGACGCCCCCTTCCTGTTCGTGCTCCGGCGGGATGCCGCGTAACCAGGTGTTTTCCCTGGCCGGGTAGGTTGATCGTGGCGAACTCGACCACGGAGGACCAGTGACCTACCCACCGCAACCGGACCCCTACGGCGCGCAGTCCGGCCCGTACCCGGGTGGCTGGCAGCAGGGCTACCAGTACCCGCAGCAGGGTTCGGACGCGTTCTGGCGGCAGGTCGCGGGGAACCAGCAGCCGCCACCGCCGCCGCCGCCGAAGAAGCGGACCGGTCTCGTCGTCGGGCTCGTGATCGGCGCGGTGGTGCTGCTGCTCGGGAGCGCCGTCGCGATCACGCTCGCCGTGGCCGCGAGCAACCGCATCGAGGCCGGTGACTGCATGGCGCTGAACGACGAGCGCGGCGGTCGCATGGCCTCCGCCGACTGCGGCTCCCCGGACTCCGACTACGAGGTCGTCGACGTCCGCGAGGGGCGCGACCTCGCGGGCTGCGGCGACGACTACGTCAACTTCGCCGACGACAGCACCTACTGCATCGTGCTCGACGTCCGGGTCGGCGACTGCCTGACGCCGTTCCAGCAGGACGAGGGAGTCCTGCCGCTGAAGCTGGAGTGCTCGAAGGCCGAGGACCAGGTCACCAGGGTCGTCGGCGGGCAGGACCCGGAGTCGGCCTGCGAAGAGAACGAGGGCTACTACGTCTTCAGCCGGAAAACCGTCTGCTTCGGAGACGTCCAGGGCGTTTAGAGTTTCTTACCGCTAACGAATTCGGTCTGCCGCGACGGGTCGGGACCAGCGCGGCGAGGAGGGGATGGACATGGGTAGCGAGGATCGCACGGTCCGCGACATCACCCGGGGGTTGATGCGCGAGCTCGGGCTGACCACGGTGTTCGGCAACCCGGGCACGACCGAGGTCCCCTTCCTGACCGGCTGGCCGGACGACTTCCACTACGTGCTCGGGCTCCAGGAGTCCGCGGTGGTCGCGATGGCCGACGGCTACTCCCAGTCCCGCCGCGAGCCGGTGCTGGTCAACCTTCACTCGGCCGGTGGCGTCGGGCACGCGCTGGGCGCGGTGTTCACCGCCTACCGGAACCGCACGCCGATGGTCATCACCGCTGGTCAGCAGACCCGCAGCCTGATGTTCGGCGAGCCGTTCCTGGGCGCCACCGAGGCTCCGAACTTCCCGAAGCCGTACGTGAAGTGGAGCTACGAGCCCGCTCGCGCCGCGGACGTCCCGGCCGCGCTGGTGCGCGCCTACCAGATGGCCACCACCCCGCCCCACGGCCCGGTGTTCCTGTCCATCCCGGCCGACGACTGGGACGAGCCGGGCGTCGAGGTCGCGGCCCGCCCGCGCACGCCCGGGTTCGCGCCGGACCCGACGGCGATCACCGAGCTCGCCGAGGCGCTGCGGCGCTGCGAGCGGCCCGCGTTCGTCGCGGGCCCCGCCGTCGACGCCGACGGCGTGGTGGACGAGATGGTGCGGCTGGCGGAGAAGACCAAGGCGTCGGTGTACGCGCCGCCGATGTCGCCGCGCTGCTCCTTCCCGGAGGACCACCCGTGCTTCGCCGGGTTCCTGCAGCCCGAGCAGCGGCTGCTCAGCCAGGAGCTCGGGAGCTACGACCTGGTCGTGGTGTGGGGTGCGCCCGCGTTCACCTACCACGTCTACCGGGGCGAGGCCGAGGTCGCGCTGCCGGAGCTGTTCCTGGTCCACGACGACGCCGACGTGCTGGCGCGCGCCCGCTCCGGGCGCGGCGTGATGGGCACGATGGCGCACGCGGTCCCGCAGGTCAACGCGCAGCTGGAGGACCTGGAGCGGCAGGCGCCCGCGACGATGCCGCGGCCGGAGAAGCCCGCCGCGACCACGCCGATGACCGCCTCCTACGTCTTCGACGCGCTCGTCGAGCAGCTGCCCGCCGACGCGGCGGTCGTGGAGGAGACCCCGAGCCACCGCAACGACCTGCACGAGTACTTCCCGGTGCGCTCCACCGACGGCGGGTTCTTCACCGGCTTCTCGGGCGCCCTGGGCTACGGCGTGGGCGCGGCGGTCGGCGTCGGCATGGCCGACCCGGCCCGGCGCACGGTGGCGCTGCTGGGCGACGGCTCCAGCATGTACGGCATCCAGTCGCTGTGGACGGCGGTGCGCGAGCAGGCCCCGGTCACCTTCGTGATCATGGACAACTCGCGCTACGCGGCGGTGGCGGTGCTGGGCGAGGCCGCGGGCGGCAGCAAGCTGCCGGGCGTGGAACTCGGCGGCATCGACTTCGTCGGACTGGCGACCAGCCTCGGCTGCCCGGCCAAGCTCATCCAGACCCCGGAGGAGCTCGCCCAGGCGCTGCCGGAGGAGTTCTCCGGCAAGCAGGGCCCGAGCCTGCTGCACGTCAAGGTCGACCCGGGCCAGCGCTTCCTGTACTGAAACCCACAGTTCGGCACTCGTTTTGCGTGGCGGTGCGGGTAGCGGAACCTCAGACGCCGCCTGGACTCCGTGCGCCACTCCTTTTGTATGCCAATACACGGCGTCGCGGCGTACTCGCCAGACGACGTCTGAGAACCCGCGGCGGTGCCGGCTGCGAGAGCGGGCTCCGCACCTCGCGGCTCCGCCGCTTGCACCGAGGTTGACATGGAAGAAGGGCGGTCCCGGAGCAACCGGGACCGCCCTTCTCCGCTGCGTCACATGACCTGAGTGGTCTCCGCGGACGAGGCCGGGGCCGGGCCTGCGCTCTTGACGTCGAGGAGGCGGGCCACCTCGCTGCGCAGGTGCACGAACGTCTCCGACTCGCGGGTGGTGATCTGGTCGCGCTCGCGACCGAGCGGGATCTCCAGGTCCTTGACGATCGTCGCCGGGGATTTCGACAGCACGAACACCCGGTCGGCGAGGTAGATGCTCTCGTCGATGTCGTGGGTGACCAGCAGGACCGTGCTGTCGAACTGCTTGCGGACCCGCAGCAGCAGGTCCTCCAGCTCGAAGCGGGTCTGCGCGTCGACCGACGCGAACGGCTCGTCCATCAGCAGCAGCGCCGGCCGGCAGGCCAGGGCGCGGGCGATCGACACCCGCTGCTGCATGCCGCCGGAGAGCTGCCACGGGTACTTCTTCGCCGCGCCCGACAGGCCGACCCACTCCAGCACCTCGTCGGCGCGCTCCCGCCGCTCGGCGCGGCTGACACCGCGGGCCTGCAGCGGGAACTCGACGTTGGCGCGCACCGACTTCCACGGGAACAGCGAGCGGCTGTAGTCCTGGAAGACCACGGCCAGGTCGCTGGGCACGCCGTCGACCGGCTCGCCGTGCAGGCTCACGTCGCCGGTGGTCGGCTTGATCAGGCCGGAGATGCCTCGCAGCATGGTCGACTTGCCGCAGCCGGACGGGCCGACGATGCACGCCAGCTCACCGGTGCGGACCTCGAAGGTGAGGTCGGCGATGGCCTGGTGCCCGTTCTCCCCGCCGTAGCGGTGACCGAGTCCGGAGACTTCCAGCATCGTGTTCGTTCGGGTCATTGGTCAGCCTCCGACAACTTGGTCCGCCGACGCCTGCGAGGGCTGCCAGCTCAGCGCACGGCGTTCCACCACGAGCAGCAGGGTGTTCAGTACGTATCCGAGGACGCCCAGCAGGACGATTCCCGCCCACATCGCCGGGAAGTCGAACTGCCGCTGGTCGAACATCAACCGGTAGCCGATGCCGTTGGTGGAGCCCACCAGCTCCGAGACGACCATCAGCACCAGCGACAACGACAGGCTAACCCGCAGTCCGGCGAAGATCTTGGGCGTGGCGGCGGGCAGCACCACGCCGGTGATCCACTGACCGCGCGGGATCCGGAAGGACCGCGCGGTGTCCACCTTGACCTGGTCGACAGAGCGGACGCCGTCGACGGTGTTGAGCAGGATCGGCCACACGACGCTGAACACGATCACGGTGATCTGCATCGACGAGCCGATGCCCAGCAGCACGATGAACACCGGCACCAGCACCGGGGACGGGATGGCGCGCATGAACGCCATCAGCGGCCCGACGTAGTCCAGCAGCGTGCGGGACCGGCCCAGCAGCGTGCCCAGGGCGACGCCGATGACCGCGGCCAGCACCCAGCCCAGCGCGACCCGGCCGAGGCTGGCCAGCAGGTCGCCGGTGGCCTCGGTGGTCAGGAACAGCGACTGCGGTGGTCCGGAGAACCACTTCTGCCCGGCCGTGGCGAGGATCTTGCTCGGCGACGGGAAGAACGGGTGCTGCGCGAGCTGGGTCACCAATTCCCACAGCAGCACGGCGACGATGAACACGAGCCACTGGCGGAGAAATCCACGCGTCTTCTTCATTGCGCACCTCGCAACCGCGCGTTGAATTCCAGTGAATTCGCGATGTCAATTCCCGGGGAATTGGGAAAGCCGGGAAAGTGGTGGCCCGTCACACTGCCTCCCGATCGACCGCGCTCCACGCCAGGCCGCGCTTGTGCACCGTTTCCAGCGCCTCGTTGATGAGGTAGCCGACGATGCCCGCGACGATCGTCCCGGCCAGCACCAGGTCCATCCGGCCCGCGCCGGTGGAGGCGTCCAGCACGAAGCTGCCCAGGCCGGAACCGCCGCCTGCCAGGAACTCCGTGCTGACCACCAGGATCAGCGCGACCGAGGCCGACATCCGGATGCCGGTGAGCACGAACGGCGCGGCGTTGGGCAGCAGCACGGTGAACATCGTGCGGACCCGGCCGAAGCCGAAGGACCGCGCGGTGTCCACCATCACCGGGTCGACCTCGTCCAACGCGTAGATCGTGTTGAACAGGATCGGCCACACCGCCGCGTACACCGCGAGCGCGATCTTGGTCTCCGGTCCGGAGCCGACCAGCACGATGGCCAGCGGGATCAGCGCCACCGAGGGGATCGGCCGGAGGAACTCGATGATCGCGCGGGTGGCCACCCGGATGCCGCGGACGCTGCCCAGCAGCAGACCCGCGGGCACCGCGATGGCGATCGAGATGCCCAGCGCGATGGCCCAGGCCAGCACGCTCGCGATCAGGTCGAGCAGGAAGGAGGAGTCGCCGAGCAGCTCGACGAACCTGGTCAGCACCACCGAGGGCGGTGGGAAGTACTGCGGGTCGACGAGCCCGGACCTGCTGAAGGCTTCCCACAACAGCAGGAATCCCAGCAGTCCGAGCAGACCCCGGATTGTTCTGGTCATGTCCCGATCAGCTCTGCGGCGGCTGGATGATCATGCTCGCCACGTCGACGTCCTTGTTGATGTAACCGAATTCCAGCATCAATCGGGGAACGCGCTGCAAGCGGGTGGCGTCTGCACGCGCGTTCAATTTCAGCAATGTGATGATGGACGCAGTTTCCTTGTCGATTTTGGCGAACTTGGGCAGCAGCGGCTCGATCTTGGCCCGGTCCTGCGCCTCGGCCACCGACGCGGTCATCGCGCGCTGGAACGCCGCGACGGTCTTCGGGTTCTGCTCGGCGAACTGGGAGTTGGACACGTAGCCGCCCAGCGGCAGGTCCTCCAGCGGCCCGGTGGTGGTGTCGAGGACCGGGACGGCGTCGGCGTCGCGGGCGGCCAGCGTCAGGAAGGGCTCGACGACCATCGCGGCGTCGACCTGGCCGGTCTTGAGCGCGTTGGGCATGTTCATGAAGCCCAGCGGCACCATCTGCACCTTGTCGGAGGGCACGTTGTTGGCCTTCATCGATGCCTTGACCAGCAGCTCGGAGATCGTGCCCGCACCGGAGATGGCGATCCGCTTGCCCGCCAGGTCCTGCGGGGTGCGCACGTTGGAGTTCGGCCCGGACATGATCAGGCAGCTGTTGGGCACCGCGGACATGCAGTCGGCGACGATCTTGAGGTTGGCCACGCCCTTGGCCTGCGCGGCGAAGATCGGCACGTAGCTGGAGAAGGTGATGTCCAGGTCGCCGCCGATGGCGCTGTTGAGCGCGGCGCCGCCGTCGGGGGCGGAGACGATCTCGACCTGGAGGCCCTCGCGCTGGAAGTGGCCGGCTTCCACGGCCAGGTACAGCGGGGCGAGCTCGGCGGTGGGCAGCGCGCCGACGCGCAGCCGCGACTTCTCCACCTGGGCGTTCCCGGAGGACTGCTGCTCGGCGCCACCGAGGAGTCCGCAACCGCTGGATCCCATCAGCGCTCCCGCGGTGACCGCACCACCGGCGATCTTCAACAGGTCTCGGCGGCCGAGCGGGCGGTGGGTGGGACGCATCGTTTCCTCCTGGCGTGGCGGGGTGTGGCCCGGGGCGGGCCTGGCGGCTGGAGCGACTTGCGTGGACCGAGGCCGCTGCGGCCGGGAGGCGGGTGCGCGTGCGCTGCGGGTGGCGGCGCTCGCGGGACGAGGGCGTCCCCCGTTTCGGGCACGTCCCGCGTTCTCCAGGTCACCGGCTGCATCGGTGCGTGCAGAACTCTAGAGACCTGACCAGGGGGGAACAACAAGACGTAATTGCCTCGTTGTGACGAGTAGTCGAAGGTGTGTCTCTCATCACTCGTTCGCGAGAGCAAAGAACACGAAGGGTGTCCTCCACATCGCGAACGGGTGAGGTTGTGTTCAAAAACGGGAAATACACGGATGTTGCAAGACGAAAGCCGCAGGCGTCTCGAAGCGGACGAAACGTCTGCGGCTCGGCGGGAGTTCGTGGCGAGTTCCGGACAACTTCAGAACCCGGAACCCGGTCCGGACCGGATTTTCGACTGAGGAAGACGAACGCCGGGCTCATCCCGAAGGAGGCCCGGCGTTCAGCCCTGCGTCTGAGATCAGCCCGCGCGGCAGGTCAGGCCTGGGCCGGCGGCACGATCATCTTGGCGACGTCGATGTCCTTGTCCAGGAAGCCGAAGTCCTTCATCAGGCGCGGAACCCGCTGCAGGCGCGTGGCGTCGGCGCGCGAGTTGAACTTCAGCAGCGAGATGATCGCGGCCGTGTCCTTGTCGATCTTGGCGAACTCCGGCAGCAGCGGCTCGATCTTGGAGCGGTCCTGCGACTCGGCCACGGCCCGGTCCATCGCGCGCTGGAAGGCGGCCACCGTCTTGGGGTTGTCCTGCACGAACTTGGCGGTCGCGCCGTAGCCGGTCAGCGGCAGGTCCTCCAGCGGGCCGGTGTTGGTGTCGGCCACCGGGACGGCTCCGCTGCTGCGCGCGGCCTGGGTCAGGAACGGCTCGGTCAGGATCGCGGCGTCCACCCGGCCCTGCTGCAGCGCGGCCGGCATGTTGATGAACGGGATCGCGGTGAACTCGGACTTCGAGAAGTCCACGCCGTAGGCCCGCATGGTGGCCTTGACCAGCAGTTCCGAGATGGTGCGCGGGCCGGAGATGGCGATCGTCTTGCCCGCCAGGTCCTGCGGCGTGCGCACCCGGGAGTTCGGCGAGGTCATGATCGTGGTCGTGTTCGGAGCGCCCGCACCGCAGTCGGCCACGATCTTGAGGTCGGCCACGCCCCGCGCCTGAGCGGCGAAGAAGGGCACGTAGCTGGCGTAGGTGATGTCGTAGTCGCCGCCGATGGTGCTGGTCAGCGCCGCGCTGCCGTCCGAGGTCGTGACGATCTCGACGTTGAGGCCCTCCTGCTGGAAGATGCCGTTGCGCACGGCCAGGTGCAGCGGGGCGAGGTCGGTGACCGGCATGGCGCCGACCTTGAGGTTCGGCTTCTCGATCTGGCCGTCGCCGCCGCCCGCCGATTCCGAGCCGCCGAGCAGGCCGCAGCCGCTGGCGCCCATCAGCGCGCCCGCGGTGGCGGTGCCACCGGCTAGTTTGAGCAGACCTCTCCGCGACATAGCGCGACTGGCCAGGGTCATCGAGTCCTCCTTGCGAAACGCACGACATGGCGCGCCACCGGCGAGAACTCCCCGCCAGTCGGGCGCGGACAACCCCGATCAGGGTCCCGCAGGTGCGTCTGTGCACTGTGGACTTGGCCACGGCGTTCGACGGAGCGCGCCGGTGCGGGCCGGGCGCGAACCCGACTGCCGTGACGGGTGGGGCGCAAAAAGGACTGTAAAGGTTTGAACTATCGGGTTACAACCAGGCGTAACTAACTATGGGTCACACGTTTGGCCCAGCTGTTATCCACGGCACTCTTAAGAGTGATGGACACCCGTATTGGGGGCCTGACTTGTGACGCCGGGTTAAGTATAGTCTCGCCCGTCGAGGTGACCGGCCTCTGCTTCGGGGGAATGCACGTTGTGACCAGGGAGTGTGATGGCAAGCCCGGCTGACAGAGTCGGGGTCTGCGGAAACTCGATCGCCGAGGTGACGTGGACCCGCTCGTGGGTACCCGATGCGGCAGCGTCGGTTCGCGGGCACATTCCCAGCACGATGATCTCCACCGTCACGGCCAGAGAGGGCAGCTAGCCGTGGCGGTTCCGCACATGTCCGCCGCAGCGCAGGAAACAGGGATGCTCAACAACGACCCCGCGACCTCAGCCGGTGCAGCCGATCCGGCTGCCGCCCGGACCAAGAAGTGGTGGCTGCGCAACTGGCGCCTCCGGTACAAGATGGCCGCCGTCCTGCTCGTGCCGACCCTGGCCGCGCTCGGCGTCGGTGGCGTGCGCATCTACGACGGCCTCAGCAGCCAGTCGCAGATGCAGACCATCGTCGACCAGGTCGAGTTGGCGCAGCAGACCTCCAACCTCACCCACGAGCTGCAGCGCGAGCGGGACTTCGCGATCGTGCTCACCACCGCCAACGGCGGCAGCGCGGGCACCGACTACGCCAACCAGGGCAAGCGGGTCGACACCGCTGTCCAGCAGGTGATGGCGTTCGACTCGCAGCTCGAGGGCTTCACCCCCGAGGTCCGCTTCGCCTTCCAGAGCGCCGAGCACCGGCTCGGCAGCCTCGGAGCGCTGCGCGGCACCGTCAACAGCGGCTTCACCAGCCCGCAGACGATGATCGCCTACAACTCGGTGATCGACACGCTGCTGACCATCAACAACCAGGTCGCCAACTCCGCGGCCAACACCGACACCGCGCAGACCGCTCGCGCCGCCGACTCCCTCGGCCAGGCCAAGGAGCAGCTCGCGCGGCAGCGCTCCATCCTGCTCAGCGCCGCGCTGCGCGATGAGTTCCTGACCGGTCAGCCCGACGAGATGCGCGCCGCCAACGCCCGCTACGAGGCCGCCTACAGCGAGTTCGAGTCCGCGGCCACCCAGGAGCAGCGCGCCCTGTTCGCCGAGCGCGTCGCCGGTGCGGCGATCGACCGCACCGAGCAGATGGAGCAGAGCTCGCTGATCGCCTACGACAACGATCAGCAGAACCAGAACCTCGGCGTCTCCCCGGCCGACTGGGGGCAGGAGTCCGGGCAGCGCACCGACCTCGTCCGCGAGGTCGAGTCCGACGTCCTCGAAGACCTGCACTCCGACGCCACCGCGCTGGCCGACTCGGCCACCTGGACGCTGATCCGCGACTCCGCCCTGGTGGCGCTGCTGCTGATCGTCGCGTTCGGCGTCGCGACCTTCATCGCCCGCTCGATGCTGCGGCCGCTGCGCACGCTGCGCTACAACGCGCTGGAGATCGCGCAGAAGAGCCTGCCGGACGCGATCAACCGGGTCACCGAGAACCCGGGCGCCTCGCACCAGACCACGGTCCCGACCGTGCCGGTCTACACCGACGAGGAGATCGGGCAGGTCGCCCGCACCTTCGACGCGGTGCACCAGCAGGCGCTGCGACTGGCCGTCGAGCAGGCCATGCTGCGCAACAACGTCAACGACCTGTTCGTCAACCTCGCCCGCCGGTCGCAGACCCTGGTGCAGCGCCAGCTGGCGCTCATCGACCGCCTGGAGCAGGACGAGCAGGACCCGGACCAGCTGTCCAGCCTCTTCGAGCTGGACCACCTGGCCACCCGCATGCGGCGGAACAACGAGAACCTGCTGATCCTCGGCGGCACCGACCTCACCCGGCGCACCATGCGCCCGGTCCCGCTCACCGAGGTCCTCGGCGCCGCCGTCTCCGAGGTCGAGCAGTACGCCCGGGTCGCCGTGGTCGACGCCCCCGAACTGGCCCTGCAGGGCCGTGTGGTCAACGACTTCGTGCACCTGGTCGCCGAGCTGCTGGAGAACGCCACGGTGTTCTCCAACCCGGACACCGAGGTCACCGTCCGGACCGCCTACCGCCGCCAGCAGCTGGTCATCGAGATCCGCGACCGCGGCGTGGGCATCGACGCCGGCGAGATCGACGAGATCAACGAGCGGCTCGTGCGGCCGCCGGAGATCGACGTCGCGGTCTCCCGCCGGATGGGTCTGTTCGTGGTCGGTCAGCTGGCCCGCAGGCACAACATCGAGGTCGAGCTCGGCAACAACGAGGGCCTGGAGGGCGGCGTCACCGCGACCGTGCGCCTGTCCGGCGACCTCGTCGTCCAGCTCACCCCGGACGGCCCGGTGCCGATGCCCGACATGCCGCGCACCCCGCAGCCGGAGGAGCGCGGGCCCGGCGAGACCGGCACCCAGCTCGGTCTGGCCGCCGCGTTCGGCGGTCGCGCCGCCACCAACGGCCAGCAGCCGGGCCTGGACGCGCCGACCACCCGGGCCGAGCTGCCCAGCCTGAGCGGTTCCGAGCCGCCGACCTCGTTCACCTCGATGAACCAGGCGGCTCGCGACTCCGACACCTCCATGCCGGGCATCGCCTCGTTCAACGGCCAGGGCTTCAACGGCCACGACGTCAACGGCCACGAGTTCCAGGACCAGGACGACGACTTCGGCGCCGAGCCGCCGCAGTACTCCATCACGACGTCCACCGGCGATTCGTTCGGCGCAACGAGCGTCCCCCGATGGGAGGATGACGACCGGGCGCCCCACGACGACGGTGTCGGGGCGGAAGCCTGGCCGGACATCGACCCGGGCTTCGACGGGCAGTGCGGTGCACCGTCGGAGACCTCGTCGACCGACCTGTTCCACAGCCCGTTCGAGGCGGAGAAGACCAAGAACTTCGCCCCGTCGCAGCCCTTCGGCTCCGATGAGGACCGCAACGGCTTCAGCGGTGGTGGCCTGAACGGGAGCGAGCACGACAGCGGCTCGCTCAACGGCGGCTCCCTGAGCGGAAGCGGCCTGAACGGCGGTGGAATCGGCGCGGCCTTCGGCGGCGGTCACGAGGGCGCCCCAGGGAACGAAAGCCGGCCGGAGCCGGCGTCGGAGTCCTGGGAGTCCGAGAACGCATCCGTGCGAGGCACTTCCGGTCCGGACACCCCGGGCTTCGACGGCGGGTCGACGGCTTACGCCGACGACGAGCCGAGGGAGTCCTGGGACATGGACGATGCGCCTACCCAACGCCTGCCGATCTACGAAGCCGTGCTCTCGCAGTGGTTCCGCGAGTCCGATGTGGAGGACTCGACCGCCGCTGCCGACCCCAAGCCCGCCGACCCGGCTGCCGCCGCGCCCTCGACCCCGTCGAGCCCCGCGTCGGAGCCGGTGGTCGACGAAGTTCCGCGCACCACCACGCCCGACCCGGGCTGGGGACAAGCGGATGTCGGTTGGAAAGCCGCCGAGGCCCTCCTGCAGACCCCCGAGGTTCAGGAGACGACCGCGGCCGGACTTCCCAAGCGGGTGCCCAAGACCAACCTCGTGCCCGGCTCGGCAGCGCCCCGCACCCCGCAGACCCCTCGCCGCAAGCCCGCCGCCCCGCGTTCGGCTGACGCCGTTCGCGGACGCATGGCGAACTTCCAGCAGGGCGTCCACAAGGGCAGGCACGCCAAGTCCGAACCGGTTTCCACCGAACTTCCCCGCTCGAATCCGAGCCGTCCCGAGGAGCAGGAGTGAACGGGTCCGTGCAGCAACCGATGAGCAGCAACAGCTTCAGTTGGCTGATCACCGACTTCGTGCGCCGGGTGCCCGGCGTCGCGCACTCGGTGGTCGTGTCCGCGGATGGTCTGCTGCTGGCGGGTTCCCAGGGCTTGCCGCGTGACCGCGCCGAGCAGCTCTCCGCCGTCGCGTCCGGTCTGGTCAGCCTCACCCAAGGCGCCGCGCGCTGCTTCGAAGCAGGCGAGGTGACCCAGACCGTCGTCGAGATGGAGCAGGGCTACCTGTTCCTGATGTCGATCAGCGACGGGTCATGCCTGGCCGTGCTGGCAGCGCCCAACGCCGACATCGGCCTGGTCGCCTACGAGATGACCCTGCTCGTGGAGCGGGTCGGTCGTCAGCTCACGCCCGAACTGCGCGCGCAGCTGCAGGGCATGGGTCGCCGGTGATTCCGGCTGGGGAGAGCTGAGGGGAGCTGACCATGAACGCCGGTTCCGAACCCAGCTGGGACGGTGACCTGTTCCGCCTCTACAACAAGCGGCTGAGCGCGGAGTCCTGGCAGGACGACTTCGTCGACGACGCGCCTTCCGGGCAGGGGGGCGACGCCATCGGCGGGTACGACCGCGCGCTGTTCGGGGGACCGGGTGCCGACCTGTTCGGGTCGGGCGGGTACGGCGACTCCTCGGGCGGGCAGAGCGCCCGGGCTTCCTACGACGGCCAGGCTTCCCAAGACGGCCGGGCTTCCCAAGACGGCCAGCCCCGGGACCCCCGCGGACCCCAGGGCAACTGGGCGCCGCAGGACAGCTGGGGCTCCCAGGACGGGTGGGGTTCTCAGGACGGGTGGGGTTCCCAGGGCGGCGCCCCGACCCCGCGTCCCCGCTCGGACGGCGGTCCGCCGTCGGTGTCGATGCCGTCCATCTCGCAGTCGATGTCACCGATTTCCCAGTCCATGCCGTCGATTTCCGGCTCGATGCCGGCGATCCCGGCGATGGACGAGATGGAAGCCGAGGACAGCGGCGGTTCACTCGTTCGGCCGTACGCCCGCACTCGGGGGCGCACCCGCACCGATTATGATCTTGCTATCGAGACGTTGGTAAGCACCAGCGAACGAGGTCGCAACCAGGCGACCCAATCCCGGCCCGAGCACCGCTCGATCTCCGAGCTGTGCCTGGAGGCCCGCTCGGTCGCCGAGGTCGCCGCGCACATGCGGCTGCCGCTCGGCGTGGTGCGGGTCCTGATCGGCGACATGGCCGACACCGGGCTGGTTCTGATTCATGACAGTGGCATGGTCGTCGGTGATCGGCCGTCCATGGAGTTCTTGGAGAGGGTGCTCAGTGGGCTTCGCAGGCTCTGATCCCCGGTCGCAGCAACCGAGCAACCAGAAGACCTCGACGAAGATCGTGGTCGCCGGTGGTTTCGGTGTCGGGAAGACGACGTTCGTCGGTTCGGTCTCGGAGATCGTTCCGCTGACCACCGAAGCGGTCATGACCGAGGCCAGCGTCGGCGTCGACGACCTCACGGCCACGCCGGGCAAGGTCACCACGACCGTCGCGATGGACTTCGGCCGGGTTTCGCTCGACCAGGACCTGATCCTCTACCTGTTCGGCACGCCCGGCCGGCACCGGTTCTGGTTCATGTGGGACGACCTGGTGCGCGGCGCGATCGGCGCCGTCGTCCTGGTCGACACCCGGCGGCTCGCCGACGCGTTCGCCTCGATCGACTTCTTCGACGACCGGGGTCTGCCCTACATCGTCGCCGTCAACACCTTCGACGGGGTCACGCACCACCGCATGGAGGACGTCCGCGAGGCCCTGACCATCGCGGAGACCGTCCCGATGATCACCGTCGACGCCCGCGACCGGGAATCGACCAAGAAGGCCCTGATCACGCTGGTCGAGCACGCGATGCGCCAGCGCCTCGCCACCCAGCACTGACCTAGGGCGGTCCTGGCCTCCCCCGTCAGTCCTCGACGAGGGCGACCGACGTGATGCGGTGCAGCGGGAAGCTGCCGAGCTCGTCGTTCGCCGCGTCGACGCCCTGCAAGATCCCGCCGCCGACGCTGACCGGGCGCACCACGTGCTGGCTGCGCACCCCGTGGGTGTCCACGAAACCCAGCCACACGCTGCGGTCGTCGGCCGCGGCGTCGCGCAGCAGCGCCAGCGTCGCCTCCGCGCTCGGGCGCCCGCGCTCCGGGATCACGGCCCGGCCCAGGCGGGCCGACCCCGCGATGTCGTTGGCGCGCAGCTGCGTGACCATCGCCTGCAGCTGCTCGGCGCCGGGCACCGGCGGCCCGTAGGCGGGGCGCTGCCGGGTCTTGCCGCGGGTGCGGCGACCGCTCGCCCGCAGGTCCAGCACGGTGCCGTCGGGTCCTTCCGCGACCGGCGCGAACCCGGCCGCCCGCAGCCCGTCCACCAGATCGGCCAGCGGGAGCGGGCTGATCAGCACGGTCGGCGCGATCCGCCGCAGCTCCAGCTCCTCCGCCGACGGCGTCGCCAGCACCTCGGCCAGCACCACCGGATCGTCGCAGCGCAGGAAGGCCGACGCGGTCCCGGCGCGGAGCTTGCCGTGGCGGCGGGCGACGTCGTCGATCAAGTACGTCAGGCCCTGCGGGATGGGCGTCTTGGACCGGTCCCGGAACAGCGCGTGCAGGTCGTCGGCGGTGTGCCCGGCGTCCAGGGCGCGGCGGACGCTGCCCTCGCTCACCCGGTAGACGGTGGCGCTGCCCGCCGACTCCACGTCGGCGACCAGCTTCATCTCGGTCGCCAGGTCGGGTTCCAGGCGTCCCGGGGCGACGATCGTCAGGTCCGCCTGCACCAGCACGTGGTCCAGCGGCTCCGGCAGCACCTCGCCGAGCCGGTGCGCGGCCTCGGCCGGGCCGTCGAACAGCAGCGCGCGACCGGCGGTGGTCATCGCGTCCAGCGCGACGATCCCCAGCGCGGTGGCCTCCGACAGCGTCCAGCGCACCAGGTCGTCGCGCAGCCGGCCCGCGTGCCGGGGCGCGCGCCAGGCCAGCACGGTGGCCACGTCGTCCGGGCGGGCACCGCAGCCGCCGGGCAGCTCGTCGAGGTAGTCGAGGACGCGGCGGCGGTCCTTCGGCGCCAGCGGGCGGCTGAGCTCGTCCGACAGCGGCCCGATCAACCGGTCCTTCTCGTCGCGGGCCCCGGTCAGCCCCGGCAGCCGGGGCAGGTCCAGCCACGCGGCGGCCAGCGCCGCCCAGCGCTGCTCGACGGGGGAGGCCAGCCAGGTGTCGGAGGAGATCGTCGGCAGCCAGCGCGGCTCGGCGTCCTCGGTGCGGTCCAGCAGACCGGCGGCGACGGCCACCTCCACCAGCAGCGACATGTGCTGCTCGTCGACCTCGACGGTCTTGGCGGTCCGGCGCACGTCGCGGATGCCGACACCGCCCGAGCGCAGCACGTCCGGCGGGTCGGCCTCCCACGCGCGCAGCAGCTCCTCGACGTGCCGCAGCAGCTCCAGCGCGGCGCCGCCCGCGGTCGAGTCCACCCGCTCCCGGTCGGTCTGCGTCAGCTCCGGAGCCGGTTCCTCGGGCTCGACCCGGCCCATCGGGCGGTCGCCGCGCACGGCGAGCGCCAGCTGGCGGGGGAGCTCCACGGTCTCGGTGTCGCGGCGCAGCAGCAGGCCCTTGGCCAGCAGCCGCTGGATCGGGTTGGCCGCCTTCTCCAGCGGGACGTGCGCGGAGGCGTCCTTGGTGCGGCCGATGGGGGAGCCGTCGGCGAGCGCGCCGACCAGCCGCCGCTCCTCCTCGTCCAGGTCCGCCAGCGCGGCCTTCGCCGTCACCTCGGTCAGGTCGTCGGCCGGTCGGCCCAGGCCGCCGGGGAACGTCGGCAGCACCTCGCGCGCCGTGCCCGCGATCTCCAGCGCCTCGTCGTCACCCCACACCAGGGCCAGGTCGCGCAACGCCGTCACGGTCCGCCGGACCCGCTGCACGGTGACGTCGGAGCCCAGCAGCTGCGCCACCGCGTCGAGGGAGGCGGGCTGCTGATCGGCGTCGAGCAGCACCAGCGCCTCCATCGCGCTCAGCGCGAAGGAGTCCAGCTCCTCGCAGGCGCGCGCCACCGATGATCGCTGCGCGACCCGGGAGCCCAGCACGGACAGGTCGGCGGGCGGCGGCGTCGCCAGATCCGGGCGCGCGCGCAGCAGCGCGACGAGCTGCTCGTCGCTGCGGTCCCGGAGCCACATTCCCACTGGAGACATCGCGTCCACGATACCCAGGACTCGTCCCCGACTCCCCGCACTCGCCCGCACCACCCCACCCGCCCACCGGCAGGTTTCACGATTTCAATGGAAGTCAGGGGTCCGAGTTCCATTGAGATCGGACCCCTGACTTCCATTGAAATCCGGTCACCCCGGGTTCTGCGGTGACCCGTCCCTGCGCAGTAGCGGGGGAGGATCGGCGCGAGCTGGGCCACCCTTGGGTGAGTTCGATCGCGTCGATCCGGCAGACTGGGATTACCCGTAGCCGGAATGTGCAGGAGGAATGACGTGGCCGGCAAGACGAAGAAGGACCGCATCGACCCGAGCTGGCCGCAGGGCGACCACGCGGTCAGCGAGCTGGTGGCCGACAAGCAGGGCGCGCTGTCGCCGTTCGGGGACACGACGTTCCCGCTCAACGAGGACGTGGTCCCGTACGAGCACCCGGTCACCGTCATCAACAAGTGACACCCGGCGGCCGGACCGGCTTCGCGCCGGTTCGGCTGTTCCGTCCCCCCGCCGAACGCGCCCTGTCAAGGCTGACCGGTGAGTAGCGGACCGGATCTAGCTCACAGTCGGGAAAGTTTTAGGCTTTTTCGTGCTGGGTGAAGTTCCGGCCGCTTAGCGGGATCGAGGGGCTTGCGTCCCGGGCAGTTGATCTGCTGCGAGGGCGCTGGAGAACGGCACCCACGTCCATAGCCGTTCGCTCGACAGGGGTGTGCCAATGCCGGTTCCAGGTCCTGGGTACTCGATCACCGTTCGCGTCGAGGCGCCGCCGTCGACGACCGCCGCCGGTGACCTGACCAGCGCGATCGGTCGAGCGGGCGGGGTGATCACGGCGTTCGACGTCGTCGAGTCGCACGCCGACCGCATCGTCGTCGACATCACCTGCAACGCGCAGTCCGCCGACCACGCGGGCGAGGTCACCGAGATCCTCGAGGCGCTGCCCGGCGTGCGCGTCCGCAAGGTCTCCGACCGGACCTTCCTGGTCCACCTCGGCGGCAAGATCGAGGTCAACTCCCGCGTCGCCCTCGCCAACCGGGACGACCTCTCCCGCGCCTACACGCCCGGCGTCGCCCGCGTGTGCACCGCGATCGCCGAGAACCCCGACGACGCCCGGCGCCTGACCATCAAGCGCAACGCGGTCGCCGTGGTCACCGACGGCTCGGCCGTGCTCGGCCTGGGCAACATCGGCCCGGAGGCCTCGATGCCGGTCATGGAGGGCAAGGCGGCGCTGTTCAAGAAGTTCGCCGGCGTCAACGCCTGGCCGGTGTGCCTGGACACCCAGGACACCGAGGAGATCATCCGCGCCGTCGAGCTGATCGCCCCCGTCTACGGCGGCATCAACCTGGAGGACATCGCCGCGCCGCGCTGCTTCGAGATCGAGGCCCGGCTGCGCGAGAAGCTCAACATCCCCGTCTTCCACGACGACCAGCACGGCACCGCCATCGTCGTGCTCGGCGCCCTGCGCAACGCGCTGCGCGTGGTGGAGAAGGACATCTCCGACTGCCGCATCGTGGTCTGCGGCGTCGGCGCCGCGGGCTCGGCGATCATCCGCCTGCTGCAGAAGAAGAAGCCCGCCGACATCATCGCCGTCGACATCAACGGCATCGTGCACACCGGGCGCGGCGACACCGACGAGAACCTGCAGAACATCGCCGCCACCACCAACACCGAGGGCCGCACCGGCACGCTGTCCGACGCGGTGCGCGAGGCGGACGTGTTCATCGGCGTCTCGGCGCCGAACCTGCTCTCCGCCGACGACGTGGCCACGATGAACTCGGACGCGATCGTGTTCGCGCTGGCCAACCCGGACCCGGAGATCGACCCGCTGGAGGCCCAGCAGCACGCCACCATCGTGGCCACCGGGCGCAGCGACTACCCGAACCAGATCAACAACGTGCTGGCGTTCCCCGGCGTCTTCCGGGGGCTGCTCGACGCGCACGCCCACGAGATCACCGACGACATGATGCTCGCGGCCTCCAACGCCATCGCCGACGTGGTCGACGGCGAGCGCCTCAACGCCTCCTTCATCGTCCCGAGCGTCTTCGACAGCGCGGTCGCCCCCGCGGTCGCGGACGCCGTCAAGAAGGCGGCCCTCGCCGCCAAACCAGCCGAAACCACCTCCCGAGGAGGCTCCTCCCTCCCCTGGAGCATGGCCGAAGACCTCGACTTCTGACCCCTCCCACCACCGCGTCGAAGACCCCGGCATCCATCGCGTCGAGAACCCCGGTTCTCGCGCGACGAACGCCGGGGTCTTCGACGTCGCCTGCACTCGGTCGGGGGATGCGGGTCCTCTAGGCTCGGGGGCATGGCGCAGGAGGAGCTCACGCACGTGGACGCGGCCGGGGCCGCGCGCATGGTCGACGTGTCCGAGAAGGACGCCACCGCCCGCAGGGCCGTGGCCAGCGGGGTCGTGCGCACGACCGCCGAGGTGATCGCGCTGCTGCGCCGCGACGGGCTGCCCAAGGGCGACGCCATCGCCACCGCGCGGCTCGCCGGGATCATGGGCGCCAAGCGCACCCCCGACCTCATCCCGCTGTGCCACCCCATCGCGATCTCCGGCGCCAAGGTCGAGCTCGAACTCGGCGACACAGACGTCCGGATCACCGCCGCGGTCAAGACGACCGATCGCACCGGCGTCGAGATGGAGGCGCTGACCGCGGTCGCCGTCGCCGGGCTCGCTCTGCACGACATGATCAAGGCCGTCGACCCCGGCGCGGTCCTCGACCAGGTCCAGGTCGAGCGCAAGGAGGGCGGCAAGACCGGTCTCTGGGAGCGCGAAGCGGACTAGGAAGTGGTTCGGGGTTGATGTGCGTGGCGGTGCCAGCAGCAGGACCTGCGGCGGTGCGGGCTGAGTCCCACACCTGAAACAGCGGCTCCGCCGCCATTCGCAGCAGGGACTAATCAGTCACTGGTCGTCGTTGCACCAGGACCGGGAAAACCACGGGAGGTCTCCATGACGAGGACCGCGCGAGTCGTCGCCGCGTCCAACCGCGCCGCAGCCGGGATCTACGAGGACCGCACCGGTCCCGTGATCGTCAAGTGGCTGCGCGACCGGGGCTACGACACTCCCGACCCGTTCGTGGTCCCCGACGGCGATCCGGTCGGCGACCAGCTGCGCACCGCCGTGAACGGCGGCGTCGACGTCGTCATCACCACCGGCGGCACCGGCATCAACCCCACCGACCGCACCCCCGAGGTCACCGCCGGAGTCCTCGACCACCAGATCCCCGGGCTCGCCGACGCCATCCGCGCCGCCGGACTGCCCGAGGTCCCCACCGCCGTGCTCTCCCGCGGCCTCGCCGGTGTCAGCGGCCGCACCCTGATCGTGAACCTCCCCGGCTCCACCGGCGGCGTCAAGGACGGCCTCGGCGTGCTCGGAGGCGTCCTCGACCACGCCGTCGACCAGCTCCACGGCGGCGACCACCCCGGCTCCGGCACCGCGCCCACCCGCCCCGGGACCGCCCGCACCGCGGCCGACGTCCTCCGGGCCGACGTCGTCGACGAGGCCATCGACGTCGAGGCCCTCGCCCGGCTCGTCGAGCACAACGCCGCCGGGGCCGTCGTGACCTTCAACGGGGTTGTCCGCGACCACGACGGCGGACGCGGCGTCCTCGAACTCGAGTACACCGGGCACCCCATCGCCCAGGACGTCATCCAGGAAGTCGCTGCCGACATCGCCGGGCGGTTCGAGGGCGTTCGGGCCATCGCCACGTCGCACCGGATCGGGATGCTCAAGATCGGGGATGTGGCGCTGGGGTGCGCCGTCGCCGCCGAGCACCGGAAGCAGGCCTTCAACGCCTGCTCCGAGCTCGTCGACGAGGTGAAGCGGCGGCTCCCCATCTGGAAGCGGCAGGTCTTCGACGACAACTCCGAGGAATGGGTCAACTGCCCCTAGGGGTTTCCGTTGCCGTCCTTGCCTCGTCGTTGCTGGTAATTCGACTTCGTCTGCACGAGAAGAACCCCTCCACCGCGTTGGGGGCGTTGCGGTGGAGGGGTTCTCCTGGCGAAGCACGTGCTGTGTCGGGGGAGACGGCGCGTGCTTCTCTTGCCGGTCGGCGTTGGGGGATGCCTGACCGCGCAGTCTTACTTCACGTCGAGCTGCTGACCCGGGAAGATGAGGTTCGGGTCGCTGATGACGCTGGAGTTCTTGGCGGCGATGTCCTGGTAGTTCACGCCGAACTGCTGCGCGATCTTGCCCAGGGTGTCGCCCACCTTCACGGTGTAGTCCGCGCCGTCCGCCTTGACCGTCGACTTGGTCGTCGTCGTGGTGGTCTTCTTCTTCGGCGTGGACTCGGTCTTGGTGCTCGACTTGGTCGAGCCGCTGGTCCAGTTCAGCTTCGCGCTGCAGCCCGGCCACGCGTTCTTGCCCTGGGAGGCCAGGACCTTCTCCGCGACCTCGATCTGCTGCTCGCGGGTGGCGTTGTGGGCGCTGCTGGCGTACTGGCTGCCGCCGTAAGCGGCCCAGGTCGACGGGGTGAACTGGAGGCCGCCGTAGAAGCCGTTGCCGGTGTTGGCGCTCCAGTTACCGCTGCTCTCGCACTGCGCGAGGGTGTCCCAGTCCGCTGCGTTGGCGGGTGCGGCGATCGCGATCGGGGTGGCGACCACAGCGCCGGCAACGGCGATCCGGGCGAAGTTGCGCTTGGTACTCGAAGGCTTGCGGTGCTTGCCCATGTCCCTCTCTCCAGCCGCGCCTCGGGTCGAACCCTCGTCTGGCTCCTTCGGGTGGAGCCGGGTCCGTGCCCGCCGGTCTCGGGGGAGCCGGCGGCATCTCGGAGCTTTCGGGGAGCCCTGAGATGTCCCTCGTTCCTGTCCGGTTCGTTTTCGTTTTCGGGGTGAGGGCCCGCTGGACAGGCTCGGCGCCACGGGCTCTCGGGTTCCTTGCTGATCGGTTCGGGGCCGACCGAGGAGCGACACTACGTAACCAATCCGAAGATCGGAAATCTTCTACCATGTGACGCTGGTCACAGTAACACCGGCCGAAGGGGTGGCGATCCCGATCATTTTGCCTGATCAGAGCGTCGTTATCGGACCGTTTCCGGGCTGATATCGATCACCGTAAGTGAGGCTTGGGTCACCTCGATGCTCCCACTGGGGAACCCCCGTCACGCCGTCACCAACCGTCGAGCGCGCGTGGGCCACCCCGGGTCGTGGGGGACACGGGTGGCAGAGCGCCAACGCGATGTGTGTTCACATTCTGACGGACCGTGATTGGTCTAGTCGCTGGATCGGGTGGCGTTCAAGCGGTCGGGCGGGGGCTCCGGAGAGCGCCCCGCGGACCAAGATCGAATGAGGGAAGAATCAACCAGAAAGTCACCCGGACGAGGCTGTACGACACGCCAGGGCATGTTGTATTCGCGCGCACCCGCACGCGCGCAGAAGAAACAGTGCGCGGGGGTTTCAGCCGCCCGCGAACGGCGGCAGGACGTCCAGCGTGGCGTCAGCGGGAATCAGCGTGCCGCGGTCCCGCACGGCCACGCCGTCCAGCAGGAAGCTGCACGCCGGCATCACCTTGGCGAGCTTCTCGTCGTGCTGGTTCAGCGCCGCCGCGATGGCGTCGGAGACGGTCGGCGCCGCGCCCGCCGGGCGGGCCAGCAGCACCGTCTCCTCGGGGACGCCGGCCGCCGCGCGAGCGCCGGCGAAATAGCGGACCTGCACCGAGACGGCGCCCTCCGCCGGACCGGTGCTCTGCTCCGACACCGCGGTCATCTCCGCTAACCCCCGATTGCGCTCATCGGCCTGGATGGTTGGGCGAACTCGCCGGAGTCCATCCCGTGCCCGGCGGCCTTGGCCCACATCTCGCCCTGCCACAGCCGGATCAGCTCGGCGTCGGTGGCCCCTTCGCGCATGGGTCCGCGCAGGTCCGTCTCCGTCGTCGAGAACAGGCACGAGCGTAGCTGCCCGTCGGCGGTCAACCGCGTGCGGTCGCACGCCGCGCAGAACGGCCTCGTCACCGAGGCGATCACGCCCACCGTGGCCGGGCCGCCGTCGACCAGCCAGCGCTCGGCCGGGGCCGACCCGCGCTCGGCGACGTCCGGGGTGAGCGTGAAGTCCCTGCTCAGCATCTCCAGGATCTCGTCGGCGGTGATCATCGCGCCGCGGTCCCACTCGTGCTGGGCGTCCAGCGGCATCTGCTCGATGAACCGCAGCTGGTACCCGCGCTCGATGCAGTAGCGCAGCAGGTCCGGGGCCTCGTGCTCGTTGACGCCGCGCATCAGCACCGCGTTGACCTTGACCGGTTCGAGCTTCATCGTCTTGGCCGCCGCGAGCCCGTCGAGCACGTCCTGCATCCGGTCGCGCCTGGTCAGCTCCTTGAACACCGCTCGGTCCAGGGTGTCCAGCGAGACGTTGACCCGGTTCAGCCCGGCCGTCACCAGCTTCTCGGCGAACCCGCCGAGGTTGATGCCGTTGGTGGTCAGCGAGGTCGTGGGCCTGCTCGGCAGCGACGAGGTCGCCGCGATGACGTCGACCAGGTCCTGGCGCAGCAGCGGCTCACCACCGGTGAAGCGCACCGTGGTCACGCCCAGCTCCTCGACCGCGATCCGGATCAGCCGGATCATCTCGTCGGTGTCGAGCATCTCGTCGCGCTTGAGCCACGGCAGACCCTCGGCGGGCATGCAGTAGGTGCAGCGCAGGTTGCACTTGTCGATCAGGGAGACGCGCAGATCCGTCGCCACCCGGCCGAAGCGGTCCACCAGTTCCGGAGTGTCCGGCCGTTCGGAGGAGTCGGTCGAGCGGCGCACGAGCGGGATTCCCAAGTCCACCGCGTTCACAACTCGACCCTATCTCCTCGCACCGACGATTTTCGATCGCGCGCGAGGATTCGAGCCCGCCAAGAGCGCTGGTCAACAGGGGTGCGGCGGAGGTTAACGATCCGAGTTCGCGGGTCGAGAGGGCCTAGTTTCGCCGCACCTGCGGAAGTATCGTCGTGCGCGTGCCGCACTATCGGATCGCAGAATCAGCCTCGCTGCTCGGCGTCAGCGACGACACCGTTCGCCGCTGGGTCGACGGCGGGCAGTTGCCCGCGGAGCGCGACTCGGCCGGACGGCTGGTCGTCGACGGAGCCGCGCTCGCCGAGTTCACCCGCGACCAGGCCCGGTCCGCGCCGGACCCGTCGGCCGTCGGGCGTTCGGCGCGCAACCGCTGGGTGGGGCTGGTGACCGAGATCGTCTCGGACAAGGTGATGTCGCAGGTGGAGATCCAGTGCGGTCCGCACCGGGTGGTGTCGCTGATGAGCACCGAGGCGGTCCGCGAACTCGGGCTGGTGCCCGGGTCGCTCGCGGTGGCCGTGGTCAAGTCGACCAACGTCGTGGTGGAGACACCGGGAGAGGGCTGAATGTCGAAGCTCAAGATGATCGCGGGCGGGATGCTCGCGCTGACCCTGCTGGCGGGTTGCGGGCAGGCCCAGCCCGGCCAGGAGGTGCAGCCAGGCCAGGCGCCCGCGGAGCGGAAGACGGTCACCGTGCTGGCCGCGGCGTCGCTGACCGAGTCCTTCGACGAGTTGGGGAAGCGGTTCACCGCCGACCACCCGGACGTCGAGGTGCGGTTCGACTACCAGGGCTCCTCGACGCTCGCGGAGCAGATCAAGCAGGGCCGCCCGGGCGACGTGTTCGCCTCCGCCGACGACAAGAACATGGCCAAGGTCGCCGATCTCGTCTCGCCGCCGCAGACCTTCGCCACCAACCGGCTGACCCTGGTCGTGCCTCCCGGCAACCCCGGCCACGTGACCTCGCTGCACGACCTCGGCGGCAAGAAGCTGGTCGTCTGCGCACCTCAGGTGCCGTGCGGCGCGGCGACGCAGAAGGTCGCCCAGGTCGCCGGGGTCGGGTTGCAGCCGGTCAGCGAGGAGAACGACGTCAAGCAGGTGCTGCAGAAGGTCGTCGCGGGCGAGGCCGATGCCGGTCTGGTCTACGTCACCGACGCCGAGGCGGCGGGGGAGCAGGTGCAGGTGATCGACTTCCCGGAGTCGCCGCAGGTCGTCAACAGCTACCCGATCGCCACCGTCAAGGACTCGCAGCAGGCGCAGGCCGCCGACGAGTTCGTGTCGTTCGTGCGCGGCCCGGTCGGCCACGAGGTCCTCGGCGCGCACGGCTTCGACGTTCCGTGATCAGGCGTCATCCGCCGCAGGTGCCCGCCGTGCTGTGGGTGCCTGCGGCGCTCGCGCTGGCGCTGGTGGCGCTGCCGGTGTTCGGCCTGCTCACCCGGGTCGAACCGGCCCGGTTGCCCGCGCTGCTGCTGAGCCCTTCCGCGCTGGACGCGCTGCGGTTGTCGGTGGTCACGGGCCTGATCGCGACCGCGCTGGCCGCTTTGCTCGGGGTGCCGCTGGCGGTCGTGCTGGCCCGCTCCCGGATGCGCGGGCTGCGCGTGGTGCGGGCGCTGGTGCTGCTGCCGCTGGTGCTGCCGCCGGTCGTCGGCGGTCTCGCGCTGCTCTACCTGCTGGGCCGGACCGGGCCGCTCGGCGGCGTGCTGGCGGTGGTCGGGATCCGGTTGCCCTACACCACCGCGGCGGTCGTGCTGTCGCAGACGTTCGTCGCGATGCCGTTCCTGGTGGTGGGGCTGGAAGGGGCGTTGCGCACCGCGGGCGGCCGCTACGAGCAGGTCGCGGCGACGCTGGGCGCGGGCCCGTGGCTGGCGTTCCGACGGGTCACGCTGCCGCTGCTGCTGCCCGCGCTCGGGTCGAGCCTGGTGCTGACGTTCGCCCGCGCGCTGGGCGAGTTCGGCGCGACGATCACCTTCGCGGGCAGCTTGCAGGGCAGCACCCGGACCCTGCCGCTGGCCATCTACACCACCGCCCAGTCCGATGTGGACGCTGCGGTGGCGATGTCGTTGTTGCTGGTGGTCGTGGCCCTGCTGGTGATCGTGATCGCCCGCCCGAGAGCTGTGGAGGGACGGTTGTGAGCGGCCTGAGGGTGGACGTCGAGCTGCACCGCGCGGAGTTCTCGCTGCGCGCCGACTTCGAGGTGGCCTCCGGCGAGGTGCTGGCGGTGCTCGGGCACAACGGCGCCGGGAAGTCGACGCTGCTGTCGGTGCTGGCCGGACAGCTGGTGCCGGATCGGGGCGTCGTCGAGCTGGACGGGGCGCCGTGGCTGGACACCGAGCGCCGCGTCCACGTCGCCACCCACCGGCGCGGTGTGGGGTTGCTGGCGCAGCAACCGTTGCTGTTCCCGAACCTCACCGCGCGCGACAACGTCGCCTTCGGGCCCCGCGCGGCGGGCGCGAGCAAGGCGCGGGCGAGGGAGATCGCCGAGCACTGGCTGGTCGAGACCGGTGTCGTCGAGCTGGCCGGACGCCGTCCCGCGCGGCTCTCCGGCGGTCAGGCGCAGCGGGTCGCGCTGGCTCGCGCGCTGGCCGGTGACCCCCGGCTGCTCATGCTCGACGAGCCGCTGGCGGCGCTGGACGTCGACGCGGCCCCGGCGATGCGCGGCCTGCTGCACCAGGTGCTGCGCCGCCAGGACATGCCGACTGTGCTGGTCACCCACGACGTGCTCGACGCCGTGGTGCTGGCCGACCGGCTGCTGGTGCTGCGCGACGGGCGGATCGTCGAGCAGGGCCGGACCAGCGAGGTCCTGTCCCGGCCGCGCGAGGCCTTCACCGCACGCCTGGCCGGGCTCAACCTGCTCGCGGGTACCGCGGTCGACGGGGGAGTGCGGATCGGCGACGAGATCATCAGCGGCCGGGTCGTGGAGGAGCTCGACGTCCGGGAACCGGCCGCGGCGGTGTTCGCCCCGGCAGCGGTGGCCGTGCACCGGGAGCGCCCGCACGGCAGCCCGCGCAACGCGCTGCCGGTCACCGTCGCGGCCCTGGAACCGCGCGGCGACGTCGTCCGGGTGCGCGCTGAGAGCGGTCCCGCCGCCGACGTCACCCCGGCGGCCGTCGCCGAGCTCGGACTTTCCGCAGGTGAGGACGTGTGGTTCGTGATCAAGGCTACCGAGGTGGCCATACACCCCGTTCCCGGAGGATCATCATGGGCGTGACTGAGCCATCCACCTGGACGTACCTGATGGACATGGACGGCGTGCTGGTCCACGAGGAGCACATGGTGCCCGGCGCGGACGAGTTCGTGGCCGCTCTTCGGGAGAACGGCATCCCGTTCATGGTCTTCACCAACAACTCGATCTACACCCCACGGGACCTGCGTGCCCGGCTACTGCGCAGCGGGCTGGACATCCCGGAGGAGGCGATCTGGACGTCCGCGCTGGCCACGGCGCAGTTCCTGGAGCAGCAGCGCCCCGGCGGTTCGGCGTTCGTCGTCGGCGAATCCGGGCTGACCACCGCGCTGCACAACATCGGTTACGTGCTCACCGACCGGGATCCCGACTACGTGATCCTCGGCGAGACGCGCACCTACAGCTTCGAGGCCATCACCAAGGCCATCCGGCTGGTGGAGAACGGTGCCCGGTTCATCGCCACCAACCCGGACGAGAAGGGTCCGAGTCGCGAGGGGACGTTGCCGGCCACCGGTGCCGTCGCCGCGCTGATCGAGCGGGTCACCGGCCGCGCCCCGTACTACGTGGGCAAGCCGAACCCGCTGATGATGCGCTCCGCGCTGCGCCACCTGGGCGTGCACTCGGAGAACACGCTGATGATCGGCGACCGGATGGACACCGACGTCCGCTCCGGCCTGGAGTCGGGGCTGCAGACGATCCTGGTCCTGTCCGGCATCTCCGATCAGGACACGGCGGAGCTGTTCCCGTACCGCCCGACGAAGGTCGTCCGCTCCATCGCCGACCTCCGAGACCACGTCACGGACCCCTTCCAAGCCTGACCCCGCTCGTGGTGGCGAAGTTTTCATGAAAACTTTTTTTTATTTAAAACTGCGCCACCCCACGACACCCGGAGAACGGACAGTTTTCATGAAAACTGTCACCTCTCCACGAGACCAGGGGACGGACAGTTCTCATGAAAACTGTCCCGTCTAAGCACCCCAACAGGCGTTACGAGGGGTTTGGGTCGTGTTCGGGGGTGGTGCAGTTTTCATGAAAACTGCACCACCCCGGGAGGTCAGAGGTGGGGACAGTTTTCATGAAAACTGTCATTCCTCTGAGGTGCGGAGCTTGTCGAGTTCTGCTGCGTCTTCGGCGCCGAAGCGGTCTTCGAGGGCTTCGGGTTCGGCGTCGACGTCGATCTGGGCCAGCGGCATGCCGCGGGCGCTGGAGATCGCGCCGAGGCGGCGGGTCGCGCGGTCCGACGCGTAGGCGGTGAGCTCCTCCTTGTCGAGCTGGAAGGGCAGCTCCTCCGGGGCGTCGGCGGGCTGCCACTGGACCTGGGCGATGGCGTGCGGCAGCAGCGTCGCCATCTGGTCCTCGACGACCGCCCAGTTGCGCTCGTCGGCGGCCACGTGCCTGCGGCAGGTGAAGGTGCCCCAGGCCATGTGCCTGCGCTCGTCGTCGCCGATGAGCTTGATGACCTGCTGCATCCCCGGCAGGATGCCGCGGCTGACGCAGATCTTGTGCCAGGCGAAGTAGCCGGTGAGCGCCAGCGTCCCCTCGACCACGTGGTTGTAGGTGACCGAGGCTCGGACCTGGTTCTCCGGGCTGGGATCGGTGTGCAGCGCCTGCAGCGTCTCCGGCAGCGCCTTGTAGAAGATCTCCCGGTAGCCGGGGTTCTCGGCGACGAACTCGTGCAGGTCGTCGGTGAGGCCGACCGCGTCCATCCACAGCCGGAACACCTGGGTGTGCTTGGCCTCTTCGAAGCAGAACTGGGTGAGGTACATCTCGTCGCCGAAGCGGCCCTCGGCGGCCATCGCCGCCATGAACGGCTGGAGGTCCTCGGTGACGGCTTCCTCGCCGGCGATGAACTGGGCGCACAGCCCGGCCACGCCGCGCTTCTCGTCGTCGGTGAGTTGCTGCCAGTCCTGGGCGTCCTGGGTGAAGTCGATGTCGGCCGGGTTCCAGAAGCGGGCATTGCCCTTGGAGAACAGCCGCAGCGGCAGCGATTCCCAGTTCAGGCCGCGTGCTTGCAGGGAGTGGAAGCTCTCGCGCTGGGCGGGGTGCGTGCTCGTCATTGAACGACTCCGGCTCGCCGTGGTGTGAGGTGCGCTACTCCAGCTAGTTTCGGTACCGGACAGTTTCGCGTCAAGTTCGCCGCGCGCGGATCCGTAGGCTGGCCGCGATGGACGAGCGCAACGCACTCACGGTCGGATTCGACCTGGACATGACCCTCATCGATCCGCGGCCCGGCATGGTCCGCGCCTTCGAGGCCCTCAACGAGGAGTTCGGCACCGAGCTGGACGGGCAGCACTTCGCGTCGAACCTCGGGCCGCCCCTGGAGGACGTGCTGCGCGGCTACGGCTTCGACGAGCCGATGGTCGCGCGGCTCGTCACCCACTTCCGCGCGATCTACCCGACCGTCGTCATCGGCGAGACGATCGCCCTGCCGGGCGCCGCCGAGGCCCTGGAAGCCGTGCGCGCCGCGGGCGGGCGGACGCTGGTGGTCACCGGCAAGTACGAGCCAAACGCCGCGCTGCACCTAAAGGCGATGGGCTGGAACGTCGACCGGCTCGCCGGCGGCGTGTTCGGCGCGGGCAAGGGCGACGTGCTGCTGGCCGAGGGCGCGACCATCTACGTCGGCGACCACTTCGGCGACATCGTCGGCGGGCACGCGGCCGGAGCCACCGCGGTCGCCGTGGCCACCGGCCCCTACTCGACCGCCGAGCTCAGCGACGCCGGAGCCGACGTGGCGCTCAACGACCTCACCGAGTTCCCGGCCTGGCTGGCGGCCCGCGTCTAGTTCCGGCGGGCGCGCACCACGGTCGCGATCACGCCGAAGATCAGGCCCGCCGGGCACAGCAGGGTCGCGAGGCTGACCCACGCCGGGAGGTCTTGATGACCGGTGGCGAAGAGCGCGAAGATCACGATGATGGCGAGCAGGCCGACGCCGAACATCGCCATCGCGACCGGAAGCACTGCGGATCTGGGTGAGTTGCTCGCCATGTGAGCAGCGTATTCACAGCAGCACCAACGGCTGCAACCGGTCTGGGTCGATAAGGATGGGTGACGTGGTCCACCTTCGCGGTACGCTTGGTGGGACGCGTCCCGGCGCGCGCACCTGCGTGGCGTTAACGGGGCGCTTTCGTCGTGACGGGGCGTTTGCCGCGTTGCGGTGGGAACAACGGCAGGGATCGTGGCCCGCGAGCGGGTCAGCGCGCATTCGACAGGGAACGGTGAGGACAGTGCCGACCGGCAGGGTCAAGTGGTTCGACTCGGACAAGGGCTTCGGCTTCCTGACCCAGGATGGCGGGGAGGACGTGTACGTGCGTTCCTCCGCGTTGCCATCTGGTGTGGATGCGCTCAAGACCGGCCAGCGCGTCGACTTCGACATGGCGCAGGGTCGACGCGGCCCGCAGGCGTTGAAGGTGAAGTTACTGGACCCGCTGCCCTCGGTCACGGAGGCGCGCCGCCGTCCCGCCGACGAGCTGCACGGCATGGTCGAGGACATGATCAAGCTCCTGGAGCTGAAGGTCCAGCCCGACCTGGCCCGAGGCCGCTACCCCGACCGCAAGACCTCCAAGCGCATCGGCGAAGTGGTCCGCGCCGTGGCGCGCGAACTCGACCCGGGTGGCAACTGACCGGTTTCAGGAAGACTCCGCGGTCTTCTTGCTTGGCGGTGCGGGTAGCGGAACCTGACACGCCTTCTGGCTCCGGGATCCGAGACTGATGTATGTCAGTCAATACACGGCGCTACGGCTGTCCTCCCCAGAAGACGTGTCAGAACCCGCGGCGGTGCAAGTGCCTCAGGTGGGGTACTGAGAAAGCGCTTCCGGCGCTTGCCTGACGCGCGCGGCCTCACTGCTTGACGTCGAGGACCCAGCTGCCGCCGATGCCGAAGTCGACTCCGCCGTCGGCGCCTTGGGTGAGCACCGCCGAGAACTGCTGGACCTCGACGTGCTCGATGCGGGCGCCGTCCGGCGGCAGCTGCAGCGTGTACGAGTGGCGCGAGTTCGGCGTGAACACCGGGCTGCGGCCGTCCAGCTGCTTGCCGTCGAGACCCTGGTAGAGGAACACCACCTGCCACGGCGCGTTGGCGACCTCGGCGGGCACCGAGATCTGCAGCGGGTCGCGATCGACCATCCGCAGCTCACCCACCGCCTCCTGGTTCGGGGGAGAGCACTGGTCACCGGTCGGGTCGCAGTACTGGGCGGCGTCGACGGCCACCGAGTCCCCGTGCGAGTAGAAGGTCACCTGCGGTTGGCTGGGGGAGGAGCAGCCGGCGGCGAGCCCGGCAGCGGCCACCGCCAGCAGCGGCTTCAGTCCACGATGCACGGCCAGAGCCTACGGGCCGGTGGTCGACCGGGCGGTGGCCGGTGCGCTCGCCGAACGCCGCAGCCGCGATGGCAGCGGGATCACCGGGATCAGCGTGCCGCCGCGGCCCCGCACGACCGTCTGCGACAGCACCAGGGCCAGCAGCGCGGCGACCACCAGGAACCCGATCCAGTACACCGGTGGCAGCAGCACGCCGAGCGCGCCGCCGAAGACCCAGCTCAGCTGCAGGATCGTTTCGGAGCGGCCGAACGCAGAGGCCCGCGAGGCCTCCGGCATGTCCCGCTGGATCACCGCGTCCAGGCACACCTTCGCCAGCGCCGAGGCGGTCGCGCCGACCAGGCCGACGACCACCGCCAGCGGTAGCCCGGCCAGGGCGGCGGCGCAGGCCGCCACACCCATCGCCGCTCCGAGGCAGCCGATGATCAGCCGG
This sequence comes from Saccharopolyspora ipomoeae, assembly GCF_029952525.1. Taxonomy (GTDB): domain Bacteria; phylum Actinomycetota; class Actinomycetes; order Mycobacteriales; family Pseudonocardiaceae; genus Saccharopolyspora; species Saccharopolyspora ipomoeae. Next base: position 1,024 of record NZ_JASAOF010000012.1, on the reverse strand, counting down.
TCCGGTTTCTCGAACGTCATCCGCGAGCCGAGCGCGTTGCCCAGGAAGCTGCCGACACCGGCCGCGCCGCCGACCAGGCCCAGCAGCACCAGCTGCGTGAACGGGTCGTGCTGGGTGTCGTGCTTGATCACGAACGCGGCGAACAGCGTCAGGAACCCGGTGAGCACGCGGATGCCGCCGTTGCCCCACAGGGCCACCACGACGTGATCGCTCAGCGCCACCTTGCGGGAGCGGCCCCGATCACCGATCAGCGGATCACCGATCGACGTCTGGACCTCGCCCTCGGTGCTCTCCACCCAGCCCGGGATGCGCAGGCAGAGCCACACGCCCCCGGCGGCCATCGCGGCCATGAACCACAGCGCGCCCTCCGACCCCCACAGCCAGGCGAAACCGGAGGCGATCGCGCCGAACGCGCCACCCGCCGCCAGACCGAACGCGGTGAGCCGCGAGTTGGCCTTGGTCAGGGTGATCTGGCCGGGCAGCACCCGTGGCGTCATCGCCGCCTTGAGCACGCCGAAGGACTTCGACAGCACCATGCAACCCAGCGCGGCCGGGTAGAGCAGCCAGCTGTTGAAGTTCAGCGCCATCACCGCGGCCAGCACCACGCGCACCGCGAACGACGCCGCCAGCGCGGCCCTCCGGCCTTGCTGGAGGCGGTCCAGGGCGGGGCCGATCACCGGGGCGATCACCGCGAACGGCGCGACCGTGATCAGCAGGTACAGCGCGACCTTGTCCTTGCTCTCGGCGGTGGCCGCCGAGAAGAACAGCGTGTTGGCCAGCGCGACCGCCATCGCCGCGTCGACCGCGTAGTTGCCCATCCACGCGTAGGTGAACTTGGCCAGCCCGGACCGGTCGGCCCCGTCGGCGTGCGCCAGCGAGAAGAACAGCCGCACCACCCGCTGGGTCAGGTCCTTGCTGCGCCACGCGGCGACCCGGGTGACGGTCAGCTTCTTCGGCGGTGCCGTCCCGTTCTTCGGCGGTGCCGTCCCGTTCTTCGGCGGTGCCGTCCCGTTCTTCGGCGGTG
>NZ_JASAOF010000011.1 GCF_029952525.1 Saccharopolyspora ipomoeae | reverse complement strand
GCTTGAAGTAGATGTTGAAGAACGCCGAGAACCGGTGCCAGGCCACACCCATCGTGGGGTTCGAGGCGATCACGATGACCCAGATCATCGCAGAGAGGATCTTGAACGTCGCGAACAACGAGATCGCCGCAGTGCTCACCGGCAGCACGCTGCCCAAGGCGTAGGTCAGCGGAGCCGACCACACCGGCGCCTCGAACAAGCCAGCAGCCTGTTTGAAGGCACGCAGCCCGATGATCCCGAAACCCTCCAGCACCACCACGGCCTCGACGAAGTACGCCTGCCAGAAGTTCGAACCCTGGAACCGCGACACGCGACCCGCCCGCCGCGGATGCTCCCGCTGCCGCACACCGATCAACCAGAAACCACCGAGCACCGTGCCGACACCCAGCAGCTCCACGACCAGGTTCCACGGACCGAACCAGCTCAGCACCGGCGTCTCGAACGCCGGCCAGAACACCTCGAAGTACGCCTCCAGAACGCTGAGGCTCAAGCCACCGAACCCGACCATCACCAACCAGTGCGCCACGCCCACGTGGCCCCACTTCAGCATCCGCGTGTGACCGAGGATCTCCTTGAGCATGGTACCGAACCTGGCCCCGAACGGCCCCGACCTTCCAGGAGCGGGCTGACCTAGACGGATCGACGAGATCATCCGCCAGACGGTCCGGAACGCCATCGCCACCGCCACGGCGGTCACGGCCAGGCAGATCAGCCCCAGGACGAGCTGCAGAGCACCCATGCTCACGGTCCTTCACTGAGTGGTTCGAGATTCCGGCGTGCCTGCGCCCACCCACGAAACGCAGGCACGCCGAGAACAGGGAGAGGCCTTCAGCCCTTGCGCTTGGTGACCTCGTCGGCCAGCTGCGGGGCGACCTTGAACAGGTCGCCCACGACGCCGTAGTCGGCGATCTCGAAGATCGGCGCCTCCGGGTCCTTGTTCACCGCGACGATCGTCTTGGACGTCTGCATGCCCGCCCGGTGCTGGATCGCACCGGAGATGCCCAGGGCGATGTAGAGCTGCGGCGAGACCGTCTTACCGGTCTGCCCCACCTGGAACTGGTGCGGGTAGAAGCCCGAGTCCACCGCGGCACGCGAGGCACCCACAGCGGCACCGAGGGTGTCGGCCAGCTTCTCCACGACCTCGAACTGCTCGGCCGAACCGACACCACGACCACCGGAGACCACGATGCTGGCCTCGGTGAGCTCCGGGCGGTCGCCGGCCTCGGCCGGCTGCCGACCCGTGATCTTGGCACCGGAGGCGGCCGGAACCTCGACCTGCTCGACCGCCGCGGCACCGGAGGCCTGCTCGGCCTCGATGGAGCCCGGCAGCACGGTGATCACCGGGGTGCCCTGGGTGACCTTCGCCTTGGCGTCGTAGGTGCCACCGAACAGCGAGTGCGAAGCAACGCCGTCGGCGTCGACGTCCACGACCTCCGACAGCAGACCCGAACCCAGGCGGATCGCCAAACGACCGGCGACCTCCTTGCCGTCCACCGACGCCGGCACCAGCACCGCCGCCGGGCTCGCCGAACCCGCCAGCGCGGCCAGCACGTCGACCTGCGGCGTCACCAAGAACTCCGCGGCCTCGGCGGACTCGGCCGCGTAGACCTTCTCGGCACCAAACTCGGCCAAAACAGCAGTGAGCTTGTCCGCTGTGCCCGGCTCGCCCACCACCACGGCCGACGGTGAACCAATCCGGCGGGCGGCCGTGAGCAGTTCCAGCGTGACCTTCTTGACCTCACCAGCAGCGTGGTCGACGAGGACCAGAACTTCAGACATGATCTTTCCTCCTTGCAGTCCTCGTCAGAGCAGCTTCTCGCCGGCCAGGAACTCGGCAACGCCAACGCCGCCTTCGCCCTCGTCGGTGACCTTCACACCGCCGGACTTCGGCGGCTTCGGTGCGGACTCGACGACCTGGGAGCCGGCGTTGGCCAGGCCCACCTCGGAGGCGTCGATCCCCGCATCGGCCAGCGACAGCGCGGTCACCGGCTTCTTCTTCGCGGCCATGATGCCCTTGAACGACGGGTACCGCGGCTCGTTGATCTTCTCGGTGACCGACACGACGGCCGGCAGACCGGCCTCGACGGTCAGGATGCCCGCGTCGGTCTCGCGCTCGACCTTCACCGCGGAACCGTCGGTGGAGACCTTGCGCGAGAAGGTCAGCTGCGGCCAGCCGAGCACCTCGGCGACCATCGCCGGCACCGCACCGGAGCGACCGTCGGTCGCCTCGTTGCCGGCGATGACCAGGTCGACACCCTCCACGGTGCCGATGACCTTCGCCAGCGCCTTGGCGGTGGCGGGCGCGTCGGTGCCGTGCAGCGCCTCGTCGGCGAGGTGCACCGCCTTGTCGGCGCCCATCGACAGCGCCTTGCGGATGGCATCCGTGGCGCGATCCGGGCCCATGCACACGACGGTCACTTCGCCGCCCTGAGCCTCCTTGACCAACAGCGCCTCCTCCACGGCGCGCTCGTTGATCTCATCCAACACGGCATCCGCCGACTCGCGGTCCAACGTGTGATCCGCAGCAGACAGCTTCCGCTCGGAATACGTGTCGGGCACCTGCTTAACCAACACAACAACGTTCATTTCCAGTAAATGCCCTTCTAGCAAGATCCTGATCAGGAGCGCCGTGACAGCGCTGCGACGGCTGAGAAACCACTCCGACTGCGCCGATTCCACCGGCCTCGCCCGCAGCACCGCCCACATCAGCCGGAAATGACGCAGCCGACGAGCTCGGCGACAGCAACTGGCCGAAGCTCGTCGGCAGCACGCCGTCAGTACGCCCGGGGAAGCCCCAGCACCTTCGAGGACACGTAGTTGAGGACCATCTCCTGGGAGAACGGCGCATTGCGCAGCAGGCGGACCTCCCGCCACAGCCGCTCCACGTGGTACTCCTTCGCGTAGGCGTACCCACCGTGCGTCGACAGGGCTCGGTCACACGCTTCGAACCCCGCCTCAGCGCCGAGGAACTTGGCCGCGGCCGACTCGGGGCCACAGGGCTGGTCCGCGTCGAACAACTCGGCGGCCTTCATCGCCATCAGCTCGGCGGCTTCCAGTCGGATCCACGAGTCGGCGAGCGGGTGGGCGACCGCCTGGTTCTTCCCGATCGGGCGGTCGAACACGACCCGGTCCCCCGCGTACTTCGTGGCCAGCTCCAGCGCGGCACGACCCAGACCGATGCCCTCCATCCCGACCACGGCGCGCTCGGGGTTCAGGCCGTCGATCAGGTAGTAGAAGCCCTTGTCCACCTCACCGACGACTTCATCATCGCTGACCTCGAGGTTGTCGATGAACAGCTCGTTGGAGTCGATCGACGCCCGTCCCAGCTTCTCGATCTCCCGGACGGTGATCCGCTCACGATTGAGGTCGGTGAAGAACAGGGTCATGCCGTGCAGCGGCTTGTCCTCGCGGCGCGGCGACGTGCGTGCCAGCAGCAAGATCTTGTGGGCGTTCTGGGCATTGGTGATCCACACCTTCTGCCCGTTGACCAACCAGCCACCGTTGATCTTCTCGGCCCTGGTCGTGATCCGGGAAGTGTCCACACCAGCCGTTGGTTCGGTGACGCCGAACGCCATGAGGATCTCGCCCTTGGCGAGTTTCGGCAGCCACTCCCGCTTCATCTCCTCGGAGCCGTGCTTGAGGATCGGAGCCGGCGGGAACACGTAGAAGTGGACTGCGGAACCGCCGCTCATCCCCGCACCGGAGGCGGCGATCTCCGACATCATGACCGCTGACTCGGTCAGACCGAGGCCGATGCCCCCGTATTCCTCGGGGATCATCGCACCGAGCCAGCCACCATCGGCGAAGGCTTTCACGAACTCCCAGGGGTATTCGTGCTTGCGGTCCTTCTCCAGCCAGTACTCGTAGTCGAACTTCTGCGCCAGCTCACGGGTCGCCTTGCGCACGACCTCGACGGTGCTCTCTTCGTGCGAAGTCATCTTTCTCCTTATGCTCTGCGCGACTGGGGTCGGCCTGCCTGCGACGTCAGGAGGCCGCTGCGGATTCAGCCGCGGACCGCTTGATCATCAGTCCGGCGCGCAAGGCGTCGCAGACGATCTCGTCGCGCTGATTGATCCCGTAGTGGCGGAAGTTCACGATGCCTGAATCGGTGCGGCTCTTGGATTCGCGCTTGCTCACGATCTCGGTGCGCGCGCGGATCGTGTCGCCGTGGAAGACCGGGTTGGGGAACTTGACCTCGCCGAACCCGAGGTTGCCCAGCGTCGTCCCCTGCGTGGTGTCGGGCACGGTGACACCGGAGACCAGGCCCAGGATGAACAGACTGTTGACCAACCGCTGCCCGTGGATGCTGTTCTTGCTGTACTCGGCGTCGAGGTGCAGCGGCGCCAGGTTCAAGGTCAACGTGCTGAACAGCACGTTGTCAGTCTCGGTGACGGTGCGCCGCGTCGCGTGCTCGATGACGGCACCGGGTTCGAACTCCTCGAAGTAAAGACCGGGCATGGCGGATGTCCTTTGCGTTCGTGTGGAAGTCCGGGTGATGACGGGACCCGCTCCAACGCGGCTCCGCCGACTCCCGGAGGCGCGGCGGGGTCCAGATCGAGTGCAGATACTGAACCTTGCAAACAATATATTATGTTTACCCTAGCGCCGCAGTCCAGTCAACGGCAACGCGGAGCCTCATGCCGACCTCAGGCGGCCTCTTGCCCGCCCGCCCCGGCAAGCCGCAGCGGTGTGACTCAAGGCACGTTCACGATAAAATATTTTACATTATCGTTGATCCCGTCGATAGTGACAGGCATGGCAGCAGTCAGTTCTGAGGACTTCGAACCAATCCTGGCTCTGGTGCGCGACTTCGTGCGATCGAAGGTCGTACCGCGCGAGCAGGAGATCATGGAAGCCGACGCCATCCCCTCCGACCTGCGCAAGCAGGCCGAGGAGATGGGGCTGTTCGGGTACGCGATCCCGCAGGAGTGGGGCGGGCTCGGCCTGGACCTCACGCAGGACGTCGAGCTCGCGTTCGAGTTCGGCTACACCTCATTGGCTCTGCGGTCGATGTTCGGGACCAACAACGGGATCGCCGGCCAGGTCTTGGTCAATTTCGGAACCGACGAGCAGAAGGCCACCTGGCTCGAGCGAATCGCATCCGGCGAGGTGGTGGCCTCCTTCGCACTGACCGAACCGGGCGCCGGATCGAACCCCGCGGGATTGCGCACCAGCGCGGTCCGCGATGGTGACGACTGGGTGATCGAGGGGCAGAAGCGGTTCATCACCAATGCCCCGATCGCCGACCTGTTCGTGGTCTTCGCACGTACGCGGCCGGCCGACGACTCCGGAACAGGGATCGCGGTCTTCCTCGTGCCCGCGAACACTCCCGGTGTCGAAGTGGGAACCAAGGACCAGAAGATGGGTCAGGAAGGCGCTTGGACCGCGGACGTGCACTTCTCCGGTGTGCGGGTGCCCGGCTCAGCGCTGGTGGGCGGCTCGGAAGACGCCGGGTACCGCGCTGCCATGACCTCCCTCGCCCGCGGCCGCGTGCACATCGCCGCCCTTGCCGTCGGCAGCGCCCAACGCGCCCTGGACGAATCCGTCGCCTACGCTGCCTCGGCCACCCAAGGTGGAAACGCGATCGGCGAGTTCCAGCTCGTGCAGGCAATGCTCGCCGACCAGCAGACCGGTGTCCTGGCCGGCCGCTCCCTGGTGCGCGAGACCGCGCGCAACTACGTCAGCGGTGCCGACACCCGCATCGGACCGTCGGCCGCCAAGCTCTACTGCACCGAAATGCTCGCCAAGGTCGCCGACCTGGCGGTCCAGGTCCACGGTGGCACCGGGTACATGCGCGAGGTCCCGGTCGAGCGCATCTACCGCGACGCGCGGCTGCTCCGGCTCTACGAAGGCACCAGCGAGGTCCAGAGGCTCATCATCGGCGGCGGGCTCGTGCGCAACGCACAGCGACGCGCAGCAGGCTGAACACTCGACAGGCGAAAGTAGGAAACCGATGAGACTCAGTTCCGACGAGCAGCAGATGGTTGCCCTGGTTCGGGAATTCGTCGACGAGCGGGTGCGCCCGCGGGTCCGTGAGTTCGAAGAAGACGACATCTATCCCGCGGAGTTCATCGAGGAGATGAAACAGCTCGGGTTCTTCGGTCTGCTAGCACCCGCTGACAGCGGCGGAGTCGACGTCAGCACCGCTTGCTTCTCGCAGATCACCGAAGAGCTCGCGCGCGGTTGGATGAGCCTGGCCGGTGCGATCGGCGGGCACTCGGTGATCACGTACCTGATCAAGACCTTCGGCACGCCGGAGCAACGCGAGCGCTACCTGCCCAAGATGGCCGACGGAACGATCCGGGCGACCATGGCCCTCACCGAGCCCGGTGGCGGAAGTGACCTGCAGGCGATGCGCACGCACGCCGTACCGGACGGGGACGGCTGGTCGATCACCGGTTCGAAGACGTGGATTTCCAACGCCGCGCACTCCGGCCTGATCGGCCTCCTCTGCATCACCGACAGCACGGCCAAGCCCGCGCACAAGGGCATGAGCGTGCTGCTCGTCGAACCCGGCGATGGGCTCGTCATCTCCAAGAAGTTGTCCAAGCTCGGCTACCGCGGCGTCGAGGCATGCGAGCTCGTCTTCGACGAGATGCACGTGCCAGGCGACGCAGTGCTCGGCGGCACGGCCCACCAAGGCTGGTCCCAGATGATGCGCGGCCTGGAGGTCGGGCGCATCCAGGTCGCCTCCCGCGCCCTGGGTGTCGGGCAGGCCGCTCTCGACGCCGCCGTCCGCTACTCCCAGGAACGCGAGTCGTTCGGCAAGCCGATCTGGAAGCACCAGTCGGTCGGCAACCAGCTGGCCGACATGGCCACCAAGATGCGCGCCGCCAGGCTGCTCACCCTCGACGCGGCCGAACGCCTCGATGCAGGTGAGCGCTCCGACATGGAGGCCGGAATGGCCAAGCTGTACGCCTCGGAGGCCGCCATGGAAGTGGCGCTCGACGCGATTCGAGTCCACGGCGGGTACGGCTACTCCAAGGAGTACGACGTCGAACGCTACTTCCGCGACGCACCGCTGATGATCGTCGGTGAAGGGACCAACGAGATCCAGCGCAACGTGATCGCCGCACAGCTGATCAACCGGAACAAGATCTGACGGACGACCACAGCAAAGGAACTGACATGGCACAGCCACTGCTCGAGGGCCGCACCGCGGTGATCACCGGAGGCGCGCAGGGCATCGGACTCGCCATCGCACAGCGCTTCACCGCCGAGGGCGCCCGCGTCGTGCTCGCCGACCTCAACGGCGACGCCGCCGAACTCGCTGCTCAGCAGCTGGGCGGACCCGACGTCGCCAGGGGCATCCGCTGCGACGTCACCGCCGAGTCAGACGTGGACGCGCTTCTCGCGGCCGCTGAAGAGAGCTTCGGCCCGACGGACGTCATGGTCAACAACGCCGGCATCACTCGCGACGCCACGATGCGCACGATGACCGAGGAGCAGTTCGACCAGGTCGTCAACGTCCACCTGAAGGGCACCTGGAACGGTACCCGCAAGGCCTCGGCCCTGATGCGCGAGTGCAAGCGCGGCACCATCGTCAACCTCTCCTCGCTGTCCGGCAAGGTCGGAATGGTCGGCCAGACCAACTACTCCGCAGCCAAAGCAGGGATTGTCGGCCTCACCAAGGCTGCGGCCAAGGAGATGGCCCACCACGGCGTCCGGGTCAACGCGATCCAGCCCGGTCTCATCCGCACGGCGATGACCGAGGCGATGCCTCAGAAGGCCTGGGACCAGAAGATGGACGAGATCCCGATGAAGCGAGCCGGCGAGGTCGCCGAGGTCGCCTCCGTCGCGCTCTTCCTCGCCTCCGACCTCTCCTCCTACATGACCGGCACGGTGCTGGAAGTCACCGGCGGCCGCTTCATGTGAGCGCGTGGTGCCCGGACGCAGCAGAAACCGAATCGCGAGGTTCCCGCTCCGGGCACCACGGCGCCCTCAACTTGAAAGGGCAACAGAATGACCCGCACCTTCACCTCGCTGAACGAGGTCAAAGCCGCGCTCGGTGTCGAGCTCGGACCCACAGCACCACTGGTGGTCACCCAGGAACGGATCACAGCCTTCGCCGACGCGACCGGTGACCACCAGTGGATCCACGTCGATCCCGAACGAGCCGCCGCTGGCCCGTTCGGCACGACCATCGCCCACGGCTACTTGACCCTCTCGCTGCTCCCCCACTTCGGCCAGCAGCTCTTCCACCTCGATTTCGGTACCGCCAGGATCAACTACGGGCTCAACAAGGCCCGGTTCCCTTCTCCGGTCCCCTCGGGATCGACGGTGCGTGCCAAGGCCACGTTCATCGACCTTCAGGAGGGGCCCGCCGGCGCCACCCTGACGACCCGGTATGTCATCGAGCTCGACGGGGCGAGCAAACCGGCTTGCGTGGCCGAGTCCTTGGTCCTCCTGTCCTGAACCCGACTCACCCTCCTGCTGAGTCCGGTCGTTGAACGGCCTGCTTGAGCCTGAACGACCGTTCCTCATCGAAAAGCGGAGATGGGGCGTGAGCACTGTGTGCCTCACGCCCCATCTCCGCTTTTCGATGAGCCCTTGGTTACAACCCGAGCGATTCTGCCAGCTCGATGATGCCCTCAGCCGTCTTCACGTGCGCGATGTCGATGTGCTGCCCCTCGAAGTCGACCGCCGAGCTGCCCTGCTTCTCCGCATCCCGGTAAGCCGCGATCATGCGGCGGTAGAAGTCGACGGTCTCGGGTGAAGGTGTGAAGACCTCGTTGGCGATGGCGACGTGCGACGGGTGGATGCAGACCATGCCCCGGTAGCCCAGGCGACGACCATCCTCGATGAAGCGCCGGCACCCGTCGAGGTCCTTGATGTCCTGCCAGACGCCCGTGACCGGGTGGTGAATGCCCGCGGCTCGGGCCGCGAGGATGATCCGGCTGCGCAGGTACAGGGTCTCCAGGCCTTCCGCAGTGAACTCGAAGCCCAGCTCGCGCCCGACGTCGGCGTTCGGACCGGTCGCGCCCAGCAGGCTCGACACCCGCGGGCTCGCCGCTGCGATCTCCTCGCAGTGCGCCATCGAGACCGCGGTCTCGAAGCTGACGATCAAGCCGATCGATCCCGGTGCCAACCCGTCGCGCTCCTCGATGTGGGAGACGACGGCATCGATCCGCACGATCTCCTCCGAGGTGAACACCTTGGGCAGGAACAAGCCGGCAAGTCCAGGAACCACGACGTTCTCGACATCCGCACCGAACAGTCCGCTGTCGAAGCTGTTCGGCCGCACCCAAACGTCGCTGCCCACACCTGCCTCGTCCAGGCGCCCGATCGTCTCCTGAACGGTCTTGCGCGCCTCTTCCTTGTGCGTGGGCGGCACGGAGTCCTCGAGGTCGAGGATCACCGCGTCCGCCCCGGCGGACACGGCCTTCTCAGCCCAGGTCGGTTTGTGTCCCGGGACGAAGAGCATTGATCGATACGGCTTCAACGGTGGTCCTCCTTGCGTGGAGTACGGCGGGTGTCTCCGCCCGTCGCACGGTGCCGTCTTCTGCCTCGGCCAAAGACGCCAGGTTCTCTATATTATATATTCGATTGTATTCTTGCTGCCCTATGAGCCGACGAGGACTACGTCAGCGTCTTGAGACAGCGGGCGCGCCCGTCCAGGATTCGATCAGCTCCTGCACATCGACGACCTGCGCGCTGGGAGGGGCCGGTTCCCTCGCTGGAGTCCGGCTGAAGCGCGGCGCCGGCGAGGGGTGCAGCACGCCGTCGATGCTCTGGAAGACCTGCCGCTCCGCGTTGTGCGGATCTGCGGCTGCTTCCTCGAACGTCAACACCGGGGTGACGCATGCGTCGGTGCCGCCGTAGATGGCGGCCCACTCGGCCTGCGTCTTGGACGCCACCGCTCCCGCGATCAGCTTCCTCAACCGAGGCCAGGAATCCCGGTCTTGCTGGTCCGGCCAGTTGCGGGTGTCGACGCCCAGCCGCGAGATGAACGCCTGGTAGAAGTCTGATTCCAGAGCGCCTACCGCGATGTAGCGGCCGTCCGCGCAGAGGTACGTGTCGTAGTACGGCGCTCCCGAGTCCAGCCAGTTCGTACCGGGCTCGTCGCTGAACAGACCGGCAGCTCGCAGGCCCTGGAGCTTGGCCGTCAGGAGCGCGACGCCGTCGACCATCGCGGCGTCCACGACCTGTCCTCGTCCGGATCCGCGCGCCTCCAACACAGCGCACACGATGCCGAAGGCCGCGACCGTTCCACCACCGGCGTAGTCGCCCAACAAGTTGATCGGAGGGCGCGGCGCCTCACCGGCCCGAGCCATGGCGTGCAGCGCCCCGGACTGCGCGACGTAGTTGATGTCGTGACCGGCCTGCCTCGACAGCGGCCCGCTCTGTCCGTAGCCCGTGAGCCGAGCGTAGACGGCAGTCGGGTTGCGCTCCAGCACGACGTCGGGCCCGAGGCCCAACCGTTCCGCAACGCCGGGGCGATACCCCTCCACGAACACGTCCGCCGACTCCACGAGCGTGAGGACTGCTTCCACGCCGTCGGGGTCTTTGAGGTCGACCGCGACGGCATCCACTCCCCTATCGGCCAGGTCGTGTTCGGGGCGCAGCCCCTCGGTGTTGGCCAGCGCACGCTGCCTCCGGTTGGCCGGGCGAACCACTCGGACGACCTCCGCCCCCATGTCGGCCAGGAGCATGCCGGCGAAGGGCACCGGGCCCATACCCGCGAGCACCACGACCCGAACACCTTCCAAAGGCCCGCTCATGCCACGCCCTCCCCAATCCGCCGACGTAGGGCACTGCCCATCAGGATTTTGCTCGTTCACTGCACGACGCGGACACGCACGCGCTCCGTCACCGTCACACATCTCGTTCGATCAGCGCGACCTTGACGTGGTCGGGCCGCTTGAGGGTCCCGTCCGGGACCATCTCGACATTCGTCTTCACGTTGAGCGCCGAGCGGATGCGCTGTTCGAGCTTCGAACGGAGCTCATCCCGCTGGTGCTCATCCATGCCCCGCGCGTGCTCGACGACGACGGGAAGCGGGCGCTGAGTCGAATGCCCTTCGAAGTCCGGCCGAATCCGCATTTCGCCGGTCGTGTCCGGGGCGAGTTCGACGACAAGTTGCTTGATCGCCGACGGGAACACGTTGATACCGCGGACGATCAGCATGTCGTCGGTGCGTCCGATGCAACGAACCTTGAAACCCGTTCTCCCACAAGAGCAATCAGTCCCGGTGACGACGACGTGATCTCTGGTCCGGAATCGAAGAACCGGTGACGCCTGGCGGCGCAGTGCCGTGTAGACGAGCTCACCTTGCACACCCTCGACGGGGTCGAGTCGATCACCCGTGTCCGGGTCGATCAGTTCCGCGACCATGAGGTCGGGAGACAGGAAGTGCATCCCGTCGTTGGCCTCGCACTCACCCCAATAGGTGCACGCGATGTCCGTTCCGCCGAGCATCTCCCGCGACGTCGCGCCCCACAAGTTCTCGAGGTTCTCGCGCACGGCGGGAAGACCACCTCCGGGCTCGCCACCGACGCTGATGGCCCGGACACCGAGATCACGAGCGGAAAGGCCGACGATCTTCGGCGCCTGTTCAGCGAGATGGGCCAAGAAGTGCGGCGTTCCGATCATCGCGTTCGGGCGTTGATCGGCCTGCACCCGCAGCAATCGCTCCGCGCCCGCTTCGGCGCCGATGGGGATGTCGACGATGCCCATGTACTGCATGATCTGGATCACCGGTAGCCCACCGACGAAGCCCTTGCTCATGCCGAACGCGTGCAGCAGTCGATCTCCCGGGCGGAACCCGTTCGCGTACAGCGCGCGGGCGCCCAACTCGCACCAGGTCTCGATATCGCTGCTGGTCAGCCCCACGTACGACGGGCTGCCCGTGGTACCGGACGACGCCTGCACCTGCACGATGTCGGCCGCGTCAGCGGCCACATGCGCGCCGAGAGGCGGCGAGGAGGCCAGGCTGTCGCGCAGTTCCTGCTTTTCGGTGAACGGCAACTCGGCCAGATCATCGACCGTCCTGATCTTGGCCGCGTCGACCTTGTGCTCGGCGAATTTGTCCTGGTAGAAGGCGCTGTTCGCCGCCAGGTACGCCAGCTGTTCACGCAGGCGTTCGTCCTGAATCGCGCGGGCCTGCGCAGGGGAAAAGGTCTCGACCTCGCTCCAGTACTGGGCCGAGAAAGGAGCGGCTGCCATTGACGCCTCCAGCGTATCTTTCGTGCTCCGACAAATGAGTTCCTGCGGCGGTGCTCACGCCGTTTCGAAGGTCGCGGCCAGCCCCTGCCCACCTCCGACGCACATCGTGGCGAGTCCAGTACCACCACCGCGCCGGGTGAGCTCGTGCAGCAGCGTGGTGACCATCCGCATGCCGGTGGCACCAATGGGATGGCCGAGCGAGATTCCGGATCCGTTGACGTTGAGCCGATCGTGGTCGTGCCACCCCCAGCCCTCCAGAACTGCCAGCACCTGCACGGCGAACGCCTCGTTGAGCTCCACGAGATCCAGACCGTCCAGGAACCCACGTGTGTCGGTGCCGGCCCGGGCGGCGAGCTTTCCGACGGCGGGCACGGGACCGATGCCCATTCGGGCCGGGTCGCAGCCAGCCGCGGCCCAGCCGCCGAGGTAGCCGAGCGGCTCCAATCCGAGTTCGCTCAACCGGTCCTCGGCGACGATCAGGCAGGCTGCTGCGGCATCGTTCTGCTGAGCGGCGTTCCCCGCCGTGACGGTCCCGTCGGGCACGATGGTCCGCAAGCGGGCCAGCGTGTCCGGAGTCGAGTCGGGGCGGACTCCTTCGTCGGTGCCGACGATCGGGTCGCCCTTGCGCTGCGGGACCTCGATGGGGACCACCTCGGCGTCGAACCGGCCATCCCGCCACGCCGCGCCAGCCCGTTGCTGGCTGCGCGCTGCGTAGGCGTCCGCCTGCGCCCGGCTGATGCCGCAATCGGTGGCGAGGTTCTCGGCCGTCTCGATCATCCCCGAGATCCGTCCGAAGCGGGCTTCCGGCTGCGATCGCTCACGCCCCCGGTCGAGCCGGTCGTAGAGCGAAACGGTGCCGGCGCGAGCGCCCCACCTCGTCGCTGTCGAGTAGTACTCGATCCGGCTCATCGATTCGACGCCGCCCACCAGGACCACGTCGGCGGCACCGGTCTGAACCATCATGGCGCCTGTGACCAGGGCTTGGAGCCCACCACCGCACCGGCGGTCCAGCTGCATTCCCGGAACCTGGATCGGCAACCCGGCGTGCAACGCCACCCAGCGCCCTACGCAGGGAACCTCGGAATTGGCGTAGGACTGGGCGAAGACGACGTCGTCGATGCGCTCAGCATCCACACCAGACCTCGCCACCACCTCCCGGACGACCGCGGCCGCCAGGTCCTCCACCGGCACATCGCGAAGGGCTCCGCCAAAAGCGCCGACGGGCGTGCGCATGGGGCTGACGATCGCGGCGCGTCGCAAAGAATTCGAAGCGGACACGGTTCACTCTCCTAGACTGGGGCTGCTCGGCAGCTCTTCCTCTTGCTATGCCGCGACTTCGCGCCCACCGAGGCGGGTGCAAGACGTCTTCATCGATCAGCCCGTCCTGCTTCGGCGACCTCCGCGCGGATCGCCTCGGTGTCCGCGCCCAGCGCGGGAACACGGCCGTCGGGGACCTTCCACTCCGTGCCGAGCGCGGGCGGGAGGAGGGCCGGCACCGGACCAACGGGAGTGCCCACCTGCCTCCAACGACCGCGCTCGGCCAGTTGCGGGTGGTTCGCGAGATCGCGAACGCTGTTCAGCCGGGCGTTTCCGATTCCTGCTTCATCGGCGAGCAGCTGGATCTCAGCCAGATCGCGCTGAGCGCACCATTGTTCGAGGATCTCGTCGAGCTCCTCACGCAGCGCCACCCGATCCGCGTTGTGGGCATAACGGGAGTCGTCCGCCAGCTCAGGGCGTTGCAGGAGGTCCCGCGCCAACCGTTGCCATTCGCGGTCGCTGGTCGTACCGAGCACAGCCGTTTGGCCGTCCTTGGTGGCATAAGCACCATAAGGCGCGATCATCGGCGACCCCATGCCCACTGGCTCGGGCTCCGGCCCACCGTGCAGCACACCGTTGAGCGCGAAGCCCATCATCTCGGCCACGACATCGAGCATCGCGATCGGAATCACGGTGCCGCGCCCACTGTGCTGACGCTCGTACAGCGCGGCCAGAACCGCGGATTTGGCGTAGAGCGCCGTCCCGATGTCGGCGATGGGCACGCCTGGTTTGGCGGGAGCACCGGGCAAGCCGGTGATCGAGCAAGAACCGCCTTCGGCCTGGATGAGCAGGTCGTAGGCCCGCTTGTGGTCGAGCGAACCACCGGTCCCGTAGCCGGAGATGTCCACGACGATCAGCCGCGGATGGCGCGCCACCAGATCAGCCGGATCCAGGCCCAGCCGCCGCAGGGCACCGGGAGCCAGGTTGCTGACCAGCACATCGGCCTTCGCCAGCAATCGCCCGAAGACCTCCATGTCGGAGGAGTCGGTCAAGTTCAGCGCCGCTGATTCCTTGCCGTGGTTGAGCCAGACGAAGTGCGCCGCCATACCGCGCACCACGTCGTCGTAATGCCGCGTCGAGTCACCTCCGGCGGGGTTCTCGATCTTGACCACCCGGGCCCCCAGGTCTGCGAGGTGGCGAGTGCACAGCGGGGCCGAGATCGCCTGTTCGATCGACAGGACCGTGACCCCCTCCAGGGGAGCGCTCACGCAGCGGCTCCTTCCACATCAACGACAATGAAAATATATTATGCTTTCTATTTGGTTAGGTCAATGGCAAGAAATCAAACGGCCAACCCGCTTGCGCCTGGGACCAAGCACGCGGACTGCGGCGAACTCTCTGATTCCCGTGCCTGCTTGCCGTGGGACGGCCGAGATCAGGCCCTCAGCAGTGCCGCGAACTCGGACGCCGGCGTGTCCAGGTCCTCCGTTGTAATAGCGCTCAGAAGCGCCTCACTGCGTTCGGCACCGATCACCGAAACGGTCAGCTCGTGGAACTTCGCGTCCAGATCCTCCTGCGACATCGGGTTCTCGGCGGTCCCGGTGGGGTTGTCGACGAACACGCTCTCGCTGGTGCCGTCCTGGTAGCGCACCGCGATGTCGCCTACCCAACGGCCCCGGTAGGACGTGTCCAACTCCGGCTTGACCTCGATCCGGACCTTGCTCGCCAAGATCGCCACGTCGCTGCCCTCACCGATGTCGAGCCGACCGGCCATGTAGTCGTGGTGGCTTTGGAAGCCGTTGCCCTTGCCCAGCATCGACAGGGAGAACTGGTAAGGGAGGCTGTACTGGAGGTGTTCGATGATCTTCGGCGCTCTCGCGTTCGCGTTCTTGTTGCCGATCACCACGTCACCGCCGGTCTGAATTCCCAACAGCACCGATTCGACCTCGGCCGGGCGCCCGGCCAACCGACGTGCCCCGTCGATGTACGCGTGGTTGATTCCGCAGCAGCAGTAGGGCTTGACCCACACACGGGTGATCTCGAAGGTCTTGTCCAGGCCGAACGTGGCGGCGGCTTCATCGGGGACGGGCCGGCCAACGAACGCGTGGAAGAAACCCTTCGCGCCGGACAGGAAGGTGGTCGGGCCGGTGATACCGGCGGCGGCCATCTCTGCCGCACGGATCCCGTTGCGAGTGCCGATCCCCGAGTGAACGCGCTTGATCGAACCTCCAGACGAGGTGTACTCGGTGGTTCCCGACGCGTGGCTGAGGCCGATGGCGAGCGCGTGCACCGTGGTCTCGAAGTCGAAGCCGCGCATCTTGGCGACCACGGCGGCAGCGCCGAAGTTCGACAGCAGCCCGTGCGGGTGGAAGCCGCGTTCGAGCAATTCGGGTGCGGCCAGGTTCCCGATCCGGGTGTAGACCTCGTACCCCGCGACGATGCCTGTCACAACCTCCCGCATCGAGGACCCGAGTTCCTCACCGATGGCGAGCGCGGCCGACACCACACAACTCCCGGGATGTGATGAGCTCGCGCGGTGGGCGTCGTCGTACTCGAAACCGTGTCCGAACGTCGAGTTGACGAACGCGGCGTCCGCAGCGCTCATCGCATCACCGCTGGTAGTCACGTGCGAGCTACCTGGAGCATGGGCCGAGCGGGTCAGGTCGAGAACTGCTCGGCTCCACGGCAGTACCGCACTGCCGATCTGGACGGCCAGCTGGTCCTGCATCAAGCGCCGAGCCCCGGCGAGCGCGTCGGCGGGGATCGAGTCGAAGGTAAGCTCGGTGACGAGCTTCGCCGCAGCCTCTTCGACCGGGGGGATGGTTTCCATGGTGGTCGCCTTTCGCGTGCAGGGTCCGGACAGCGGCATGTTCACCGCGGCAAGCCGTACGACTTGAGTTCGACGTAGGCGTCGAAGCCCTCGAGGCCTGCTTCGCGTCCGATCCCGCTGTTCTTGAAACCGCCGATCGGTGCGGTGAAGCCGACCGGATTGCCGTTGACCTCAACAGTGCCGGTGCGGATTTGCCGCGCCACCGACAAGGCGCGGTCGGTGTCGTCTGAGAACACCGAACCGTTGAGTCCGTACTCAGAGTTGTTGGCGATCTCGACGGCCTCTTCCTCACCCTCGAACGTGTGCACCGTGAGCACCGGGCCGAAGATCTCCTCTTTAGCGATCTTCGCGTTCGGATCCACGTCGGCGAACACCGTCGGAGCGACGTACCAGCCGCGGTCGAGGTGACCGGGACGATCCCCGCCAACGAGCAGCGACGCTCCCGACTTCGTGCCATCGGCGATGTAGCCCTCCACCCGGGCGCGCTGGTTCGCGCTCACCAAGGGGCCGATTTCGGTCTCCGGGTCGAACGGGTCGCCCACCGGCATCGACTTGATCAGCTCAACCAAGCGATCGTGCAGTTCGTCCCGCCGCGACCGCGCCACCACGATCCGTGTCTTGTTGCTGCACACCTGACCGCTGTTGCGCAAGGAAGCCGCTCGAATGGCGGGAATGACAGCGTCGAGATCGGCGTCTTCGAGCACCACTGCCGCCGACTTGCCACCAAGCTCGAGCGTCACCCTGCGCAGATCCTGGCCGCACAGAGAGGCGATCCGCCGCCCAGCCGCAGTCGAACCGGTGAACGAGACCTTGTCCACGCCGCTGTGGCGCACGAGGTGCTCGCTGGCCTCGCGCTGAGCGGGGACGATGTTCACGACCCCTTCCGGGAGCCCGGCCTTCTCGAGCAGGTGACCGAGCAGGTACGAGTCGAGCGGTGTCTCGGGCGAGGGTTTGATGACCATCGTGCATCCTGCGAGCAATGCAGGAGCGAGTTTGATCATCGTGATGAGCAGCGGTGCATTCCACGGCACGATTGCAGCGACGACACCGACCGGTTCGCGTATGACCAGCGCACTACCGGTCGCGGACTTGCGGGTATCGGCCCACGGGTAGCTGGGTGCGAGTTCCAGGAAGGCGTCCAGCAGCAGACGCGGGGCGATGGACTGCATCTTCGTCGAGAGAGTGATCGGACAACCCATTTCGGCGCTGACCAGCTTGGCCACGTCGTCCTCGTGGGCGGCGAGCTCAGCGCTGAGCTCGCGCAACACCGCGATCCGCTGCTCGAGCGGCATGCGAGGCCAAGGCCCCTTGTCGAACGCGTGGCGCGCCGAGCTCACCGCGGCGTCGATATCGGCTTCAACGCCTTCCGGGACACGTGCCACCGGCTGCTCGGTGGCGGGTGAAATCACCTCGAAGATCCGATCGGACGCCGGCGGCACCCACCGACCTCCGACGAACAACTTGTCGTACTGACCTTGCCAGAGATCCGTCTGTCGGTTCATCGGGTCGTTCCTCTGTCTTTCACCCCGGCTCACGGAAGATCCGAACCGGTGGTCGCAGTCGCGGTGCAGGAGAGGCGAGTCACCAATGTAAACTACATAATATTTTTTCTTGACGGAAGTGCTGCCGTCCGCAGGAGTAAACTCCCAGCGCAGACCCGCATCAAGGGCACAACTTGGGCCGCTGGATACCGCCACGGCTTCACCCCGTGCCCAACGGACGCCACCCTCACGGTCGACGCCCAGGGCCCCGCGCAACCGGGCCGAGTCCGCGGCGCCCGGAGGTTGACCGACCGAGCGCGCTCATATTATATAAAATATGACAGTAACCTGGCAGTGAAGGCGGGCACCATGCAGCACAAGCCGCTCGACGGCATCCGAATCCTCGAGATCGGGGGCTACATCGCCCTCCCCTTCGGGACATCGTTCCTCTGCGCGCTGGGCGCCGAAGTCGTGAAGGTGGAGCGCCCCGTCACCGGCGAGGACTTCCGCCGTCACCAGAACGATCGGAGCCCGTACTTCCGCCAGTACAACACCGGAAAGCGCAGCATCTCGGTAGACCTCAAGACGCGTGAAGGAATCGCGGTCGTCAAGGCATTGGTTCCCTTCTTCGACGTCGTGCTCGAAAATCTCCGGCCGGGCAAGGTCGCGGCGATGGGACTCGGACCCGAGGACTGTCGCGCGTTGCGCCCGGACATCGTCTACGGCTCGGTCACCGGTTTCGGCACCACCGGTCCTTTGGCAGACCGCCCTGCCTACGACACCATCGGGCACGCTTTCGGTGGTCTGTACTCGCTGTTCAGCGACAGCGGGCGCCCGCAGCTCGCAGGCGGCTTGAGCGCGGATCTCGTCACCGGCCTCAGCACGGCGACCGGCGTGCTTGCCGCACTCGTCGGCCGCCTCAAGACCGGACAACCGCAGCGCATGGAGACCTCGATCATGGAGGCCGTTAGCGTGCTCACCACTGACGGGATCACCCAGGCCTTCGAGCTGGGCGAGGATCCGACCCGCACCAGTCGCCACCCGCAAGCCCAGAACTTCTGCGTGCCGACGTCCTCCGGTGAGTACCTGGCCGTCCACCTGTCGTCCTCTCAGAAGTTCTGGACATCGCTGTGCCGGGCGATGGATCGGATGGATCTCGCCGAGGACCCGCGGTTCGCCGAGTACAGGCCTCGCGAGGCGAACTACTTCGAGCTGACGCCGATCGTCGAAGCGGAGTTCGCCACGAAGTCGAAAGAGCACTGGGAGAAGGTGCTCACCGAGAACGACGTCCCGTTCGCTCCGGTCCTCTCGATGAACGGGTATCTCGATCACGAACAAGTCCAGCACCTCGAGCTCGTCGAACGTCAGGACGACGGCCTGGCCTTGCTCCGACCCCCGTGGAAGTTCGACGGTCAGCGCCCCGACCGCGCCGGCCGAGCTCCCAAGGTCGGAGCCGACACCCGCGAAGTGGCCTCCGAAGTCTTGACCGCTCATGAGATCGATGAGCTACTCGCCTCCGGAGTGCTGTACGCCGACGAATCGTGACCGCCCGAACGGAGGTCGTCAGGGAAATCCGCGCCTCAGGAAATGTCCTGGTTCCGCTGCTCGGACAGCCAGGCCGCGATCTGGCCGCGGGAGGTGAACCCGAGCTTGACCAGGATGTGCTCCACGTGAGCCTCTGCAGTGCGACGCGAGATCACCAGGGAGTTCGCGATCTCCTTGTTGCTCATCCCCTGCGCGACGAGCCCGGCGATCTCCTGCTCCCGGCGACTCAGCGGTTTCACGCTCTCCGCCTTCGGCGTCGGCTCGGCACGACGCTTCTGTCCTAGCGCGTATCCGAGGGCCTCGTCGACTCGGACGGCCGCGCCCTGCTCGAACGACATCGCGTAGGCACGCTCACCCAACGCTCCCCTGACCTGCCGTTCGCACTGGTCGTGGTACTCCTCGAACAACGGCAGCAGGGGACCACCTTCCTCGCCGCGGATGGTGTGGGCCAGCCCGAGCAAGCAGGCGGCTCGCTCGGGCTGGCCCTCACTACTGGTGATCCACGCCAACGCCTCGGCGCACAGCCCGGCGGTGTGGTAATCGTTGAAATCTTGCAAATTCTCGAGCGCTTCCCGCACCAAAGTGGCGGCCGTTGACGCATCTCCCTGGCGCCATGCCTCCATGCCGAGCCCCCACAACGCATAGGACTGGCGCCACTTCTCACCCCGCTCGCGGCACAGATGACGCAGCTCGTGGTAGTACGCGGTCGCCTTCTCAGAGTCTCCCAACAGCGTGCTGCACACGCCCACAAGCGCGAGCCCAGCGAAAAGCCAGGAAAACTCCTCGGACTCGCGAAGCACATCCAGCACCTGCTCCGCCGTAGCCAGCCCACCCACGTAATCGTGCCCCAGCGATGCCGCGAAACCACGAACCACCTGGATGAACAGGTCGCTGTTCTCGTCGCCGAGCTCCTGCTGAACGCACTCGGCTTCCTGAAGCAACGCCGTTGCCTTGGACACCTCAGTTTGCAACAACGCGAAGTGAGCCGCGTTGATCAGCAAGCACAACCGGTTAAGAGTCGACGCGGTTTCGCGTTCCATCAAGCGATCGCACCAGTGCCGGCCCTCGCTGATCAGCCCGCTCACACGCCAGTAATCCCGCAGGCCATCGGTGATGCGCACACCCGCAGCGACCTCGCCCGGTTCTCGCACGCAGAAATCGAGAGCGGCACGGACGTTTGCATGTTCCAGACGCATCTGCGAGAACAACTCGCCCTGGCCCGGGCCGAACCACCGGTGTCGCATCTGTTCGGCCAACGCGAGGCACCAGTCACGATGCCGACGCCGCACGGACGTTTCCTGGCCAGAATCACGGAGGATTTCGTGTCCGTACTCCCGGATCGACTCGAGCATCCGGAAGCGGACGCGGCCCTCGTGCTCGCCCCGGATCAAGATCGACTTGTCCACGAGGCCGGCGACCACGCTGAAGATCCCGGCATCGGAGGAGACCTGATCCGAGCAAACCGCTTCGACTCCGTCGAGGTCGAAGTGGTCGGCGAACACAGACGCTCGGGCCCACACGGCCCGCTCTTGCTCCGAGCACAAGTCGAAGCTCCAGTCGATCAGGGCTCGAAGCGTCCGGTGCCGAGGCGCTGCCGCCCGGTTCCCTCCGGTCAGAAAGCCGAATCGATCGTCGAGTCGCTGCAGGATCTGCTCCGGCGACAGCACCCGGAGGCTAAACGCGGCCAACTCGATCGCCAACGGGACCCCGTCCAGCCGGCGGCAGATGGCACCCACGACCGGACCAGTGCGTTCGTCGAGCACGAACTCCGACACGGCTGCCCTCGCCCGATCCACGAACAACGCGCCGGCCTCATACGCGGACAGTCCGTCAGGCGACACTGCCGCGCCATCAGGAGGGCAGGTCAGAGCGGGGACGTTCAAGATGTGCTCACCGGCGACGGCAAGCGGTTGCCGTGTGGTGGTGAGAATCCGGAGGTCTGGACAACGTTGCAGCAGCGTGGCAGCTGTGGCGGCGGCAGCGTCGACCACGTGTTCGCAGTTGTCGAACACCAGCAGCAGGCGCCGCTGTCCCACCTGCTCGGCCAGCGTCTCCGGCGACCATCGAGCTCTCTGGTCGCGAATGCCCAGAGCCGTCACCACCGCCTGCGACACCAGGCGCTCGTCTTCCAACCCCGCCAGCTCGACCAAAACCACACCACCGGGAAACGCTCGACGCACCTCCCACGCGGCCCGTGAGGCCAATCGCGTCTTGCCCACTCCACCCGGACCCACGAGGCTCACCAGCCGGGAAGCGGCCAGCGCACGCCGCACCTCGGCCAGCTCCCTACGGCGGCCGACAAAGCTCGTCAGATCCGCCGGCCACCCGCCTTGCAACTGCTCAACGGACGGCGCATTCATCAGAACTCAAGACTAGTCCGCTCAGCGGCATGTTGGGTTCGCTTGGGTCGCGCACCGGATCCTCAGGCACCTCTACCAGCGAGGAGGCTCAAGAACCCGTCCTCGGCCACCGACACCGCGTCGAGGTGGGTCCGGTAGACGGTCCGAGCGTGGTCGGACCCAGGTCGGGCACGCTTGTCTTCGAAGTGCCCATTGCCGATCATGATCGTAGTGCCAGTCGCAACCTCCGCCTGGTACGAGCCAGCCTGATTAGGTAGGTGCCTACGCAATCGCACGGCTTCTTCCAAGCCCGGGTCGAAAGACACTGGACAGGTCCTCAGAACGGACCACCGAGGCAGATGATGCTCGTCCAGCCCCACCCCGAACGAACCAGGCTTCGCGGACACCGTCGACGGTTCCCGCATGCTTCCCATCCGGCGCCCGCAGAGGTCGTGCAGTTTGGCGAACGCTACGCGGACCTCCGCGATCGTCGCCTGGCACACCTGCTGATCGCGGAAGACGTCGCTGAGGACCGCGAGGAGCTCTCGCCGTTCGAACGCATCACCTGCCACACGCACCGCAGAGGCGACGTTTCCGTGATCTGCAGGCGTTGCCACAACAGTCCTGACACACCGGCGACACGGCAGATCCTGCGCACCTGCCGAAAGAGCCTGGCCGCGGCGTTCGAAAGCCGCCGGGCACACGATGCACCGAGGGATGAGTCAGCCCGACACCTGCGATGACCCACCTGCATGCCCTGGCACCGGCGGACGACGTCAAGGCCCGCGAACTGGTCGGCTCACACCCGGGACGAGCTCATCGGGTGTGCCACCGAAGTGGCGGATGAGCCGCCAAGGTACCGCTCGTTCTCGGCTTTCCGCGGATGCGTGCTCACTGGTCGTGCACGACGACGCCGCGGATGATCTTCCCCTCCTTGAGATCGGCGTATCCCTGGTTGATCTCGTCCAACCGGTAGCGCTGGGTCGCGAGTTCGTCGAGCTTGAGATGGCCACTGTCGTACAAGCGCAGGAGTTTGATGATGTCGTGGTGCGGATTCAGGGACCCAAACATCGAGCCCCTGATCGTCTTCTCCCACTTCGTCATCATCGCCCCTGACACGTGGATGGTGCGGTCCTCGGGGGCGCCGAGGCCGGTGACCACCACAGTCCCGCCCTTGCCGACGATGTCGAAGGCATCACCGATCACCTTCTCGTCAACCACTCCGACGGTCACCAGCGCCTGGTCAGCGCCTTGCCCCCAAGTCAGCTCGTGGACGCGCTCGGCAGCCTCTTCCGCGGTCGCGAAGGCATGGGTGGCACCCAACTTGAGCGCCATGTCTCGTTTGAACTCCAGTGGGTCCACTGCCACGACGAACTTCGCGCCGGCGAATGCCGCTCCCTGGATCGAGTTGATCCCGATCCCACCGACGCCGTAGACGACGGCTGTGTCCCCGAAGTGAACGCCGCCGGCCTCCGTGGCCGTTCCCCAGCCCGTTGGCACCCCACAACCCACCAGGACAGCAACTTCGAGCGGAATCCACGGATCGATCTTGATCATGGATCGCTCCATGACGGTGGCCCTTTCCGAAAAGGTCCCCAGCATGCACAGGCTGCCGTACTCCCGCCCGCGCGCATCGTGGAACCGGAACTTGCCGTCCGGGAAGGTGCCGTTCATCGTGTCGGCGGCCATGTCGCACAGGCTGGATCGACCAGTCGCGCAGTACCGGCAGGCCCCGCAAGTGGGCACAAAGCTGCCCACCACGTGGTCCCCCGGCTGCAACCGCGTGACGCCTGGACCGACGAGCTCGACGATGCCTGCGCCCTCGTGCCCGAGGACGATCGGCGTGCGACCGCCCAGTACGCCATCGATGAAGTGGTAATCCGAGTGGCAGAGCCCGGATGCGACGAATCTGACGTGCACTTCACCGAAACCTGGCTCGTCGACGTGCAGCTCGCGCAGGTCCAGTTCGGTGCTGCCCTCGTCAACGACTGCTGCAACCGTTCTCATCTTCCGCCACCTCTCCCTGAATATCCGCTATAGCGCGTCATGCCGATTCAGGGTCTGCCGTGCGCGACCGCAGCGACGCCGCGCTGGTGATCTCCGCGCCGGCGCCTCGGAATTCGGACCAATCCTGCGGATCATGGCTGATCCAGACGGTGGTGCCCGGCTGGCTGGCCAACAAGCCGATCTTCTGCAAAGAGCTGTTTTTGTTCAGCCGGTCGACATCAAAGGGCATCCCGGTGGTCGCTTCGACGTTCGCACGCTTGTGCGCCGCGTCACCGGTCAGCACCAGCGTGCTCTCATCGGGCATACGCACCTTCAACCCCAGGGTCCCCGGGGTGTGGCCGTGCAGCGACAACAGCACCACGCTGCCGTCACCGAACAGATCGTGGTCGTAACCGGCCGGAACCTCGTTCCACGCGATCCGCCCTGCAGCCTCGATGTCGGCTTCGCGGAAGAACGCGGCGTCCAAGTTGGATGGTGTTCTCGCGTACCGGAGCTCTCCCGCTCCGATGAACCCCTGCGCGTGCGGGAACAGATCGAGGCCGCCCGTGTGGTCGAAGTGCATGTGGGAGAGCACGATTCGCCGAACGTCGCTGGCCCGGTACCCGATCGACTCGATCTGCCGGTCGAGCCGGTACGACTCGGGGAATTCGATCTGGAACGCTGTGGCGAGTTCGCCGTAGGCAGCAGCCGGGTCACCGGCGGCCGAGCTGGCGAGGCTGGTGTCGAAGAGCAGCAGCCCTTCGTCGTGCTCGACGAGGAACGCAGGCGAGGGAATCGTCTCCTGCGCGCCGCCCGTCCCCAGCATCAAGAGACCGCAATCGATGGTCAGCTGCGGTGCGTCGAGCGCCCACACCCGGCGCACGGTGCTGGTTGTTGCCATGGGAAGACTCCTCTTTTCGCGAAGGCGGCGGCTACGAGGAAGAAGGGGTGCACGGCCCGCTCACGACGCCGACCGAGACCCTCGACGCGGGTCACCAGCCCCATCAGCAAACCGGACAGTGGCCCTTTGGCCTCGGCTCTCACGTCTAGCGGACCACTGTATCCCAAGAAGACTATATATTATCTATCGTGCAATCAAGGTTCACCTGCCGGCTGGGATCCACGCCGTCCGAGCTGAATCCATCCCTAGCTAGATTTTCTAGTCGTGACTAGAATTTGTGCTAACATCAGGCCCGTCAGCAGGACAGAACGCTCTACGGGACCCGCAACCGGACGGATCGCGCACCGCTCTGTGGGCCCCGAGATCCCCGTGCGGCAGTGGCATCAGAAGGAACGATTCGAGCATGACGGCACCCATCGTCGCGAACCTGATCACCGAGACGCTCGGCATCACGCCGGCTCATTCGCGCCTCAGCCAGGACTGCGACGACCTGGGCCGTCAACACCGGCTAGTTCAACAGAGGCACGACGACACCAGGCGCGGATGCCCCGGCGGAACGTCCGCAGGCTGGCCGGCCCCCACGGGACGGGATCCGACGACGCAGCTACCCCGGCTGTTCTCCGAACAGCCTGATCAACGTCCACGACACCTGGTCGGCGAACTCTTCGACGTCGAGGTCCCGTTCCGGGTTGAACCACTCGCCGATGAGCGCCAGCCCACCCAAGGCCAAGTTCAAGGTCGTGTGCAGGTTCTCGACCTGCGCAGTCGGCGATGCGGAGAGCTCGTCGACGACGTCGCGAAAGATCAGGGTCTGCTCGCGGCGCAGCTCGTCCCGGCGCTGTTCGAGAGCGTCGATCGACACCTGGACTTTGAGGAACAGCGGGACGAATTCCGGGTACTCGCGAAGCGTGATCACCGCTTCCTCGCGAAACATCTGCCGGAGTCGGTGCATCGGCGCTCCGTCGGACTCCGCGATAGCCCGCAAGCGCGGGAACACCTCGGCAGCCGAGTTCTCCATGCACCGCAGGAAGAGCTCTTCCTTAGAGGAAAAGTAGTAGTAGAGGCTGGCGCCGCGTATGTCGAGGACGGCGCCGATGTCCTCGAAGTTGGTCGCTTCGTAGCCCCGTTCGGCGAACAACCGCGCTGCCGTGTGCTCGATGAGCCGGATGCGTTCAGCGCGCTTGCGCATAGCACGCGTCTCCCCTTGCTGCCCGGTACCGGAGGTTCGCGACCCTGCACCCGCGTGCGGCGCACTCATCTTGATCCTCCTCGTCCGGAATCGCGTGCTGAGGGCTCATCGCAGGCCCGACGCTCCGCAGCAATCCTAACGAACCGGCGCACGTCAAGTGCCCACGGCGTCAACAACGGGGGGCGCGATCGACGTCGCGCCACGCCCGGCGCCCCTGGCCCCCTGTACGAGCTCGACGCGCCGGACTTCCAGAGGGCCCAGCCCGAACAGGTACGGGGCACCACTCAGCTGAACCCGTCCGAACAACGATCGCCGACGCGAGTGCGTCGACGGGAGGTAACAACCGATGGACGTAGCAGACGTGCGGATCCCGCACACGGACGAGGTCTTCATCGGCGGCGGATGGCGACCGGCGACCGGCGAACCTCATCCGGTCGTCTCACCCTCGACAGGCAGGCCGGTGGGCGTGGTCAGGTACCCCTCCCCCGCCGATGCCACCAGCGCGGTCGATGCGGCCGATGCGGCCCGTGAGACCTGGGCCCGCACACCGCTGGCCGACCGCATTGCGGCGTGCCAACGGTGGCTGGACCTCATCGACGAACGCGCTGACGCGATGCACGTCGTGTGGGGCGTGGAAGCCGGCATGCCGATCAGACACGGACGGACGTTGCACCGCTTCGGCACCCTCGCAGCCTGGCGTTCCGCACTGGCCGGCGCCGAATCGGTGCTGGCGGAGCACAAGCGGAGCTCGGAGCTCGGCGACGTCCTGTTGCGGCGTGAACCCGTCGGAGTCGTGCTCGGGATCCTCCCCTACAACGGCCCTGTGGTGACGATCGCGTCCAAAGTGGTCCCGGCCCTTCTGGCCGGCTGCCCCGTGGTGATCAAGGCCGCGCCGGAAACCCACCTGGTCATGGCCATCGTGGCCGAGTGCGCTCGGGAGGCGGGCTTTCCCGCCGGGGCGGTCAACGCCGTCTGCGGCACCGCGGACATCGGCAGGACGCTGACTCGCGACCCGCGGGTGGACCTGGTCTCGCTAACCGGTGGGCACGCGGCCGCGCAGGACGTGCTCGCCGCGACGCATGATCGGTACGCGCGAACACAACTCGAACTCGGCGGCAAGTCCCCAGCGCTGATCCTCGACGACGCGAAGATCGACGAGGTGTTGCGTGCACTGGTCCCAGGCGCGACCAGCGGCGCGGGACAAGTCTGCGCCTTGCTGTCCCGAGTCCTGGTCTCCGAACGCAGGCACGACGAGGTGGTCGAGCGCCTCCAGGCCGCCTGGGCCCGCCTGACCGTCGGTGATCCGCTCGACCGCGCCACCCACGTCGGCCCGCTGATCAACCAAGCCGCGCTGGATCGCGTGGAGTCCTTCGTCGCGCAGGCGAAGGCGGATGGCGCGTGCCTCGTCGCCGGCGGCGGCCGACCCGACGGGCTCGACGCCGGTTGGTACCACCAGCCGACTTTGTTCACCGATGTCGGCGAGCACTTCGACCTGGCCAGCCGTGAGGTGTTCGGCCCCGTGACCGCGGTGCAGAAGTACCACGACCTCGACGACGCCGTTCGGCTCGCCAACGCCACGGAGTACGGCCTGTCCGGCGCCGTGTACACCGCCGACGTCGACGCGGGCATCGAGGTCGCCAGCCGGATCCGATCCGGTTCGGTGGCGGTCAACTCCTTCGGTCCGGACATGAGCTCCCCGTTCGGCGGGGTGCGGGCCTCCGGCTGGGGGCGTGAATCGGGTCCCGAAGGCATCCTCGGATTCACCGAGGTGAAGCAAATCCTGGTCGGCCGCTCGTGAGCGGTGGTCGGCAGCGCGCCAACAAAACTTCCGATTCAAGAGCGCGTGGAACGTCCATCCTTCGAAGCCGAACTCACCGGAGAGAAAGGCGAGGCCATGGGGCCACTGACCGGATTGAAGATCATCGAGCTGGCGGGGCTCGGACCCGGCCCCTGGTGCGGGATGCTGTTCAGCGACCTGGGAGCTGAGGTGCTGCGCATCGACAGGCCGAGCGACGTGGGAACGGTCCGCACCGACCTCGGCGCCAGCAACGAACGCCAGCCCGCATTCGTCAACGATCGCGGTCGCCGTTCGGTCGCCATCGACCTGAAGCACCCTGACGGTGCGGCAGCGGTTCTGCGGCTGGCCGAACAGGCAGATGCCCTGATCGAGGGCAATCGGCCGGGCGTGGCCGAACGGCTCGGGGTCGGGCCGGCGGAGTGCTTCACGCGCAACCCGCGGCTCGTCTACGGCCGGGCCACCGGTTGGGGCCAGGACGGGCCGCTGAGCGACCGGGCCGGACATGATCTGAACTACCTCGCGACTTCCGGCCTGCTCGCCGCCATGGGACCGCCAGAAGGCGCTCCCGCGATCCCGCTCAACCTGCTCGGCGATTTCGCCGGCGGGGGTCTCATGCTGGCGATGGGCGTCCTCTCAGCGCTGTGGGAGGCACGCAGCAGCGGGCACGGCCAGGTGGTCGACGCTGCAATGCTCGACGGCATCGCCCTGCTCGGCGGGATCTTCTACGGTCAACGTCAAGCCGGAATGCTCGGCCTGAAGCGTGGCACCAACGCCCTCGACGGCGGGGCACCTTTCTACGCGGTGTACGAGACGTCGGACGCAGGGTGGATGGCCGTCGGTGCGATCGAGGCGAAGTTCTTCTCCGAACTGCTCGACGTGCTCGGGCTGGATCCAGGCCTCGCCGCCTCCCAATGGGACCGGGGAGCATGGCCGGAACTGCGCGCACGAATCGAAGGCGCGTTCAAGACCCGTACTCGGGCGGAGTGGGAGGCCCGCTTCGCGGACCGGGAAGCGTGCACGACGCCCGTCCTCGACCTCGACGAGGCCTTGCAACACGACCACGCCCGGGCGCGCGGCAGCTTCGTGCCGCTCGACGGGGTGCTGCAGCCCGCTCCCGCACCGCGCTTCAGCCGAACGCCTGGCGCGGTGCAAGGGCCTGCGGTACCGGCCGGTGCGGATACGGCCCGGGCACTCCAGGACTGGGGCTTCGCCGCACGCGAGGTGGATGCCCTCCGCTCCTCCGGCGCAGTCGTCCAGGGTTCGGTGCACACCTCACCCCACCACTCGAACAGCTGAACCGCACCTGTCAAAACGCCCCAGCGGCATCTCAACGGGAGTCATCAATGGGGATGAGCCTGAACTTCATCACGGATTCGACCGCCGGCCAGATGCCCGCCGTCGATCCTCACCAACCAGCCGTCGTCCTAGGCGGCGAACCCGCCCTGAACTGGGCAGAACTGCGTGCCACCGAGCTGAGGTATGCCCGGGCCCTGCAGAAGGCGGGTGCGCGGAAGGGAGACCGAATCGGGATCCTGCTGCGCAACTGCACCGATTACATCGCGTTGTACCTGGCCATCGGTCGGGTCGGTGGCATCGCGGTTCGCCTGAACTGGAGGCTGAGCGGTCCTGAGCTGCGATTCGCACTCGCGGATTCGCAGACATCGCTGCTGATCCTGGACAGCGATTTCTGCCCTGTCATCGCCTCGCTCCGCGATGAGATCCAGGTATCCACCTACGTAGTCCGAGGGGCGGCTCCTGACTGGGCCATCCCCGTATCGCTCTTCGCCGACGAGGAATCCGATGCATCCGGATTTCCCACGATCTTCCCCGAGGACCCGGTGTCGCTGATGTACTCGTCGGGGACGACGGGCCGACCCAAGGGTGCGTTGTTCACGCACAGCAATGCGCTGTGGACCGCCTCGATCCAGATCCAGCGGTGGCGAATCGACGACCGAACCGTCGCGCAGACCAGCGGCCCCCTGTTCCACGCGGGTGGCTTCGAGGTGCTCCTGCTTCCCGCTCTCGCAGCGCACGGGACCGCTGTCACCTTCCCCTCCGGCGGGTTCAGCCTCGACAGCTTCCTCTCGGTAGGCCGCGAGCACGGCACCACTGACATGCTGCTGTACCCGTTCATGCTGTTCGACCTCCTCCGCTGGGACGACCTGGACGACCTGGTGCCGAGGACTCTCGAGCGCATCGTCACCGGTGGCGACATCGTGATGCCCTGGGTCTACGACGAGCTGGAACGCCGCATTCCCGGCGTGAAGCTGGTGCAGTCATACAGCCTCACCGAAGGCGGGGCGGTGAGCACCAGCCTGGAGTTCGACGTCGCCCGCGGCCGGGAGACGAGCATCGGCCGACCGCAGGCCATGACCGAGGTCAAGGTGATCCGCCCCGACGGATCGCGTACCGACGTCGACGAGGTCGGTGAGATCTGCGTGCGCAGCGGCGGTGTGAGCATCGGGTACTGGAACCGCCCCGATGCCACCGAAACCACCTTCGTCAACGGCTGGTGTCGCTCCGGGGACCTCGGCCGCGTCGACGCCGACGGGTTCCTCACCATCGCCGGTCGAGCCAAGGACATGTACCGCAGCGGCGGCGAGAACGTCTACCCAGCCGAAGTCGAGATGGTGCTGACCAGTCACGAGGACATCGACGATGCCGCGGTCATCGGTATTCCCGACGAACGGTACGTCGAAGTCGGGGCGGCCATCATCGTTGCCGCCGAAGGCAGGGCGATCGACCTGAAAGCGCTTCGTGCCTGGCTCGTCGAACGGCTCGCCAAGTTCAAGGTGCCAAAGCACTTCCACCTGGTGGACGAACTCCCGCGCAATGCCAGCGGCAAGATCCGCAAGAACGTCCTGCGCGACGACTTCGGGTCACCGCGGACCCAAAACGACTGATCCCGCTACCTGCGGCACGACCTCCGCACACGTCACGGGCCTCGAAGCCAAGTGACCGATCTAGAAATGGAGACTCCAAAATGACCCGAGCCGCACTGTTCGAGAAAAGCGGCGCACCGCTGCGGATCGCCGATGTCGAGCTTGCCGAGCCCGGTCCGGGCGAGGTCGTCGTGGACGTGCGCGCCACCGGCGTCTGCCACTCCGACGTCGGCGTGTTCTCCGGGAAGCTGCCCGCGCCGCTGCCGCTCATCCTGGGGCACGAGGGCGCAGGTGTCGTGGTGGGCACGGGTCCCGGCGTCACCGACCTCGCAGTCGGCGACCACGTGGTGCTGGCCTGGCTGGCCAGCTGCGACACCTGCTTCTACTGCCAGCGCGCGGAACAGCACCTGTGCGGTCAACCGCGCACCATGCTCGGCGCACACACGATGCCCGACGGCAGCACGCGCATGAGCCTCGACGGCGAGCCGGTTCGCCAGTTCTGCGGACTCGGCACCTTCTCCCAGCGCACCGTCGTCCCGTCGGGTGCGGCCATCAAGATTCCCAGCGAGGTCCCGATGTCCTCTGCTGCGCTGCTCGGATGCGGTGTGCTGACCGGATTCGGCGCTGCGGTCAAGACGGGCAACGTGCGGGTAGGAGACTCGGTGGCCGTCATCGGATGCGGTGGAGTCGGTTTGAACGCGGTGCAGGGCGCCCGGATCGCCGGGGCCACCACCATCATCGCGATCGATTTGCACCCCGAACGCCTGGCACTGGCCACCGAACTCGGCGCGACCCACACCCTGACCGCGAGTGCGGACGTGGTCAAGCAGGTGCAGAAGCTCACCGGTCGGAGGGGCGCGGACGTCGTCGTCGAGGTGGCTGGTCGGCAAGAAACAGTCAATCAAGCCGTTGCCATGACCCGACGCGGCGGCACCGCGGTGCTCGTCGGGGCCGCCCCTGGCGTAGGCATCGATGAGGTCTTCAACAACGTCGTCATGTCCGGCAAAACGGTCAAGGGCTGCCTCTACGGATCTGCCCACGTCAAGTCCGACGTCCCGCGACTCGTTGACCTCTACCAGCGAGGCGCACTCCTGCTCGACCAGCTGGTCACCGCGACCTTCGGCTTCGACGACATCGGCGAAGCCGTCGACTACTGCGCCGCCGAGAACGGGGCCCGAGCGGTCGTCGTCACCTGACCTCGGCAGAGAACCAGCCCGAGCGCTGGACAACTCCCGTCCGGTTGGTCGGCGCGCCGCCGACCGACCAACCGGACCTGCCACAGCGTCATCGGTCGACCTGGCCGGCTGCGCGGAACCTCTGGAATCAATCCAGTCCAAGGATCAACTCATCACCCTGGTCCGCAACGAGACACAGGAAAGTGTCCTGCCCCGCGATGAGGCTCCCGCTGTCGACCTCCTCTGGCCGTGCGTCGCACGCGGCTATTGATCACGCAGTCCCCGGCGCCACCGTCCAAAGCCCTTTAACGTCGAGCAGCCACCGGCTACCAACCGAACAGCCGCACGAGATCCCACTCACGACTCCGCCATCGCGGCCAACCGCTGCTCGCAACACGCCGACAATTCCTGCCCGTCGACACCCCGCACACCCGCGACGCACACTCACCCCACGCACGGCACTGGCTGCTATAGTTTTGGTGTGATTTCACCAAACGCGGGAAATCGCACGCACTTGCGGGATCGAGTCCCCCTCGGACACAGAATTACCCCACGGGTTTGACCTTGGGGATCCCGGACATCAGCTGAGGCGAGACTACGGTCTCGCCTCAGTCACGTCTAGGACGGTTTTCGCTGCTCTCCTGCCCGGTGCTCGCTCGACACGCCGACAATGCCAATGTCCCCGCGGTACCCGGGCGGTGCATCGGCCAGCGCACCGGACAGGCCCGCTGTGTTCCGCTGGGTGGCAGCACTGCAGGCACCGCTTCGGCTGGCGCTGTTCGAGTATCCAGTCCGGGCCGGGGCCGACGATCACCAACCCATTCGCGCGTAGATAGTCGGCCACATCCTGGTCGCCGCCACCTGTGAGCTCGGGAGGCAAGAACCCGAGCCCCTCGAGAAAGTGTCCCTCCCGGACGTAGACACTGCTCAGACCTGGCGCCTCGACGACCACACTGATCACGATCCCCACCGGAATCCGCCCGGGAGCCTGGCCTCGACCAGGACGAGGTGACCTCGCACCCCCACCGAGCCTTCGGCCTCGAAACGCTCCGCCAGCGAACGTCAGGACTCATTCACCACGGCCCAGGCCCGCCCAGTGGAGCTTCACCTGCCGCGCTTCGCAAGCCCGGCGACGCAAGATCGTAAGAATCCTCGATCATCTCCCGCACGAGGCGTTCCGGAACGGAACCGTCGAGCACGACCGTGTTCCAATGCCGCTTGTTCAGGTGGTAGCCGGGCGTGATGGCCGGGAACGTCGACCGCAGCTGCACCGCCAACTCCGGGTCGCACTTCAGACTCACCCGCAGCGGCACACCGGCCAACCGGCTGATCGCGAAGATCTTCCCACGAACCTTGAACACGCTGTTGGCCTCGTCGAACGGAAACTCCTCGCCGACACCGGCGAAGGCCAAACACGCGCTCCTGAGCTCATCCGGGGTCATACCACCAGCGTAAACAACCACCCCGACAACAACCGCCCAACAACCTCGCGGACACAGGTTTTCGGTTCCCCAACCTGCGGCTCGCCACATCGTTGAATGAGACCCATGGACTTCACCGGCGTCAACTACGGAGTCCGCAAGCTCATGGTCACCCGCTGAGACAGGGAGCTCCGGTCGGCAGCGCTGCCGACCGGAGCTCCCCCCGCCGCACAAGACGACATGACCGTCACACCCGCGAGCTCCTCCCATCTGCTTCAGTCACCCCTGAAGCCCTCCACGATGTTGACGGCTGTAGAAACCGACACCTCGGGGACACCCAACACAGGCCACTCCAACACCCGTGGAATCCGTGCAGGGAGCCGAATTCGGGACACGCCGGGAAGCCCCCGACGCGCCCACCCATCACTCCATGTTTTCGGAGCTCACATTGCACCCAGACCTCTCCCCGGCGCGGTGTCCTTGATGGACTAACGCCGGGACGGCTGGGACAGCAAAAGGCGACAGCCCACGGGACCTCACCCTCGACGGTGGTCACGACAGTCGGCGGCCTCCTAGCTTGGTTCGCCGGGTTCCCAGAAGTAGGACCCTCCGAGTTCAGCGACGGTTTTCTGGAGTTCGTCGAGATGGTGTTTGTAGACGTCCCTGGGCGTGGTGTCGTGCTGCAGGCAGATCTTGGCGGCGGCTGCGGTGGCGATGGCGTGTTGTGCGCCGTTGCCCATGAACTTGGTGACTGAGCCGGCGATGTGGGTGACGCTGATGTGTTTGCCGGCCATCATGAGGTTGTCGATGTCGGCGGAGTAGAGGCTTCGGAACGGGACCTCGAACGGGGCATCGTCGCGGGTGTCCCATTTCCAGTCACGTAGCCGGAAGTCGTATTTTTCGTGTCCGGGGTAGTGGAGGCAGAAGGCGCCGGAGTTCCATGCAACGGTGTCGGTGAACTTCCGGTGTTCACGGATGTCGTTCTCGGTTAGGACGTAATCGCCTTTGTACCTGCGGAATTCTCCTTGGCCGGGGACGTGTGCGACCCAGTCGAGCGTGAGGTTCGCGTAGGTGTCGGGTTCGAGGGTTTTCACGTTCGAGAACGTTCCGTAGATGGCCCGTAGCAGGTGGTCGCGGATGTGTTCGGCATCGGTGTAGGGGTCGTGGTCTTGGCCGTATTCCCAGAAGTGGGTCGCGGGAAAGAGCATGCGTCGGCGGATGCTGGGATCCGGTGTCCGGGCGTGGCCGGCGACGGGGCCGGGGACGTTGTCGACGCCGGGGCGTTCGAGTTGTCCACCGAGGTCGGCGTAATCCTTGGCCACATCGACGGCCCAGGGAACATCCGGGAAGTCGACGGGCCGGTCTGCTTCTCGGGTGCGGAAGAACACGGTGTTGCCGTGATGCGATTCGATGCGTTGTTCGGGGGCGAGTGGCTCGTTGAATTCGGCGCGGCTTTCGTAGCCGAACATCGTTTCGGCGCCCGCGTACAGGCCGAGGATGGCGGTGCCGGTGCAGTCGATGAACATCGCGCCGTGGAATCGGGTCTCGCGTCCGGAGCGGGCATCGCGGGCGTCGATGGAGGTGATCCGGCCGTCGGCTCGGGTTGCGTCGAAGATGTGGTGTTCGAGGAATACCGACACGCTCGGCTCGGCCAGGAGCAGGTCGAGGGCGGCGAGGTCACCGTCATCGGCTCGCTCGGCGAGGGATTTGACCAGCGGGCCGGTCTCGCCGCGTGGGGTGAGTCCGATCTCGTTGCTGGCGTTGCCGCCCAGGACCGGCCGGTTCTGGATCAAGGCGACGCTCAGGCCCAGTCGGCCTGCCGCGAGCGCTGCCGCGGACCCGGTCACGCCTCCGCCGGCGATCACGACGTCGAACGTGCCGCCGTCGAACGGGTCGTCCGGCAGACCGCGTAGCCGACGTCGCCACTCTCGGGATTCGGGACCGACACCATTGGGTGGCTCCTTGTCGCTGGTGGTCAGGTAGAGGGCATCACAGCGGCCGTCGAACCCGGTCAGGTCGGTGAGCGCGATCCTGGCCAAACCGGGGCGCAACTCGATGAGGCCGGCGTCTTCCCAACTCCAGTCTTGTCCGTTCGCGCCGAACTCGACCGGTAGCCGCTCGCCGTTGATCGAGACGGTGAAACGACCTGGATGATGCGCGGGCACCCAATCCTTCGCGCGAACCCAGACGCGGTAGGCCCCGCCCACCTCGACCTCGATGTTGGTGGTGGCATCGGCGACCGGTACCCCTAGACCGTGCGCGAGCAGATAGGGCGAGCCCATCTCCATGTCGAACTGCGAGTCGAGGGTCCAACCACCGAAGTCATCGAACTCCTCGGCCTCGACCAGAATATGGCCCTCCGACGACGAGTGCTGCTTCGGCATGGGGATCTCCTTGACGTGTCGGCGTTATGACGGCGGGTCGACGAAGACGTCGTACTCGAGTTATTCGGTTGTGCCGCCGTATGACGAGAAATCGGTGACCCGGCGTGCTCAAGACCGCGACCTCGCGGTCCGTATTGCCAGTGCACTCCCCGCGGGCTGCGGAGGGTCGTGACGGCGGCATCGGTCACGATCTAGGGTCTGTTTGATCTGGCGATACCGGTGTCCCCGCCGAGGATGTTTCTCACTGCGTCGGTTGAGCGCGCGGTTCGTCCCGCCAAGCTCACCCGGTCCTTGCCGAAGATGGTGCGCCGCGAACCACTTCAGGGTCTCGTTGGCTCCCACACGAGAATCTCGCCGATCTTGCTGTCCCGGTAGATCGCCTCGCACGAGCCCCGCCGCGACGACGGCCGGAGCGCAGTCACCTACCTCGGCGCACCAAACCTCGCTGGCACCGACAAGGTCAAACTCGCTGGCCCCGCCCTGCCATTGCCAGCGGCCTCCTCGATCTTCCATGCGCAGGCGGGTGGGGCGTGATCCTCGTGCTGGTTGCCGGGCGACTCCTGCGCTGGCGAAGACGCGCGAGGGTCGCGACGAGCACGACCATCAGCGAGAACGCGGAGGTGATCGCGTAGCCGACCGCGTAGAGGTATTCCTCCGGCACGCTCGTGCCGGGGATGGTGGCAGCGGTGAGCAGTCCGCTGACCAGGGCAGCGCCGAAAGCGATGCCGATGGCCATCGTGGTCCCTACCATGCCCGCTGCCATCCCGGCCTTGTGTTCCGGTACGACCATCTGCGGTGCCGCGAAGCTGCCGCTGTAGCCCACGCGGCTGCCGGCGCCGACGAGAGCGGCACCGACGAGGTAGTGCCACCACTGCTGGTGGGCGAATCCGAGCCAGGCGAGCCCGACCGAGCAGACGGCGGCGCCGACGATGAGGACGGCGCTCTTGCGGCCCTTCGCGACCGCCCTTTCGGCGGCCTTGCCTCCGACGAACATCATCAGCGCGAAGGGCAGCAGGAGCAGCCCCGTGCCCAGAGCGTCCACGCCCAACCCGTATCCGGCCGACGTCGGCGTCTGGGTGTAGTAGGACACCAGCAGGAGGAATCCGGCGTCCACGCAGCCGAACATCGCAGCTGCGAAGCACGCCGGTTTGACGAAGGGCTTCTGCAGCACCTTGACGTCGAACACCGCCGACGTCGACCGACGCTCCACCCGAACCCACGCCACACCACCGACGACACCGGCGAGCAGCAGCACGATCGCCACTCCGCCCCACAGCAGGCCCTGGGTCAGCGCGAGCAGGATGAGGGTGAGCCACGCGAGCATCCACGCCGTTCCAGGAATACCGATCTTTCCCGTCGAGACCGGCTTGGACGATGGGATGACGACGACCAGGGCCACCGTGGTGGCCACCGCGGTGGCCGTCAGGATGAAGAAGAAGCTCTGCAGCGACAGGAACTTCACCGTCAGCCCACCGCCGATCATGCCGGCGACGGTGCCGGATCCGGTGGCCATGATGAGCACGCTGACCGCCGTGGAGACCGCATCACCCGGCAGGTGCCGACGCAGGAAGCCGAGCGGCAGCAGCTGCGCCGAGCTGCCGAACCCGAGCAGGGCTGCGCCGATCAGCAGCGTCGCGTACGAATTGCCGATGGCGGGCGTGAGCGCGCCGACCGTGAGCACGGCACCGGACAACAACGACGTGGTGCGGTCGTTGAGCACGTCGGCCAGACGCGGCAGCAGGACGAAACCCGCGCCACCGCCCAGCGTCGCCGCGGTGAAGATCCACGCCGACGCCGAGACGTCGAGCTCGAACTGCGCCTGCATCAGCGGCAGCAGCGGCGGGAACATGAAGGAGACCGCGTTGGTCACGGTGGCCAGGACCGCCGCTACGCTGATGAGCGCACCGCGCGAAGGGCCGAGCCTCGTGGGTGCAACGGGTCTTACCGATGTGGTCAGTCTGGTCATCTTCAATCCCAATGATCGTTTGGCCGTGTGGGTCCTCTCGACGAGCGCGGCCGCCGGTCGCCCTGGGCCGCCCCACGTGCTGGAGGTGGTCAGAGCTTCTGAACGACTTCATCAGCGGCGCGCTCTCCGGCGCTGACGGCAGCGTCCATGTAGCCCTCGTAGAGGATTCCGGTCTCGGTGCCTGCCCAGTGAATCCGGCCCACGGGCTCGCGTGCGGCATTCCGGTACTGGGTGAGAGTCCCAGGCGCCCGCGTGCTCACACCCCCCTCGATCCAGGGTTCGTGGAGCCAGTCCTTCTCGACGCATCGTGTCGGTTGCGCCGCTTTCGGACCGAACAGGGTGGTCAGGCCATTGAGGAACGCGGAACGGCGCGAGCCGGGGTCATCGAGGATCGCGTCGCTCCACTGGAGACCGGGGCCGTACCCGGCGGTTCCGATGAACGTCAGGAGGATGCCGACGCTGCCATCGGGCGGTGAGTTGTCGATGACGTAGGGCGCTCCGGGCAAGTCGGTCATCGCCTGTCCGCTGAACCCCTGCCCGCGCCAGAACGGCTCGTCGTAGATCGCGGCCAGCTTGTTCTCCGTGCCGTTGTGCCACTTTCGCTGCAGCATCGCGCGGCGGCCCGGCAGTCCCGGAGCGAACCGGATCCGTTCCGCATCCGCGGGCGCCATGGCGACGATCACTCGCTCGCACCGCACCTGGGTGCGCGCTGAGGTCACCACGACGCCCTGGCTCTCCTGGCTGATCTCGGTCACCGGTGATCCGACGACGACCCGATCTCCGAGTTGGTCCGCCATCCTCTGCGAGATCAGCTGCGAGCCGCCGACGATGCGCGACTCCTGGGAACCCCCGGTGGTGTTGAACATGTGCTCGACACCACCGGAAGTGCCGATCGCCTGGAGTGCCCGGAGGAAGGAGGTGTTGTGCGGGTCCTCGGCGAAGATGATGCTGAAGCCCAACGTGAACAGCCACTTCGCCTCGGCGCTGGCGGAATTCGAGTCGAGCCACGCCCCGAAGGTCGTGCTGTCCCACTCGATGGCGTTCTGGGCGTCCCACGGCGCCTCGGCCGGCACCGTCGAGGCCATCTGCTCGAGCCGCGTCTGCAACTGCACCCAATCCGCAAGCGCATCCGGGCCGATCGGGGGCATCGTCCCCTCGTAGGTCTGCCGGTTCCCGTTGCGCAGGCAGATCGACTTGCCCTGGACGTAGGTCTTGAACGTCGTGAGGCCGAGCTCATCGATCAGTGCGAGGACGCGGTCCTGGCCCGGGCCGACCCACTGCCCGCCGCCCTCGGTGATCACGCCGTTGCCGGCGTCGAGGTTCTCCGTCCGGCCTCCGACCCGGTCGTTCGCCTCCAGCACCAGCACCGACCCGGCACCGGCCTGAACCAGGCGGCGCGCGGCGGTGAGGCCCGAAATCCCCGCCCCGACAACGACCACGTCCGCGCTAGTGCTGGTGGGCGCCGCCTGCACCGCCGTTTCTCGTCCCCACGCCAGACCGGCAGCGGCCAGACCGCCGCCTGCCGTCAGCACTCCGCGGCGCGACAGGCCTGCTCGGCCACGTTTCCCGTTCTCACTCACGTTCCTCCTCGCTCGTGCGACAGGGCATCCCCGGTAGCGGCGTGCCAGCGGACGGGAAGCTCTCGGTGGGCATCAAGCCCGCGGCGTCGAACGCCGACGGGCGCGTCGCCGGCTGCCGTTGACCACGTCGTTGAAGCGGTCGACGGCCCAGATCGTGCGCAGCCCCACCGGGCCCATCATCATCGGGCGGGGGAACTTCGGCGTCTTTTTCCACAAGACCTCGAGATCTTCGTGGCGTTGGCCGTCGACGATCAGATCGGCCATGAGCGACCCGAGGTAGGGCGCCTGGGCGAGCCCGTGGCCGTTGCACGCGATCGAGTAGAAGATGTCATCACCGAGTTGGCCGGCGAGCGGCAACCAGGTCGAGGTGATCGCGATCCACCCTCCCCACGCGCGATCGATGGCCAGGTCGGAGAGGGTCGGGAAGCGCATCGCGAAGGCTTCGGCGAGTTCCTCGACCAGTGCTGGATCCGGTGTCTTCGGTGGAAGCGGGTAGGTCGTGCCTCGCTCGAGCCGCCGGACGCCGAAGACGATGGTGTTGCGCGAGGTCAGCCGGTAGTTCTCCATGATGGCGTGCTGAGTCACCAGTCCCGACCGACTGGTCCAGCCCAGTGCGGCCAGGCGCTCGGGATCGATCGGCTCGGTTTCGACCTCGCACACCCAGATGGGGACGGCGAGGTGCCGTGGGGTGATCTCCCACTCGCCGGCGAAGGCGTTGGTCGCGAGCACCACCTTGTCCGCACGAACAGCACCGCGCGGGGTGGAGATGATGACCTGGCCTCCCTCGCGGGTCACGTCGGTGACATTCGTCCGCTCGAAGACCTGGGCGTCTGAGGACAGCAGGGCTCGACGCAGGCCCAGGGCGAACTTGCCGGGGTTCATGATCCCGCCGACCACCTCGCGCATGCCGCCGAGGAATCCTCTCGGGATGCCGAGTTCGTCGCTGGTGCCGAGTTCGACGTCGGTGCCGGCTTTGCGCAGGATCTTGGCC
Organism: Saccharopolyspora ipomoeae; assembly: GCF_029952525.1. Taxonomy (GTDB): domain Bacteria; phylum Actinomycetota; class Actinomycetes; order Mycobacteriales; family Pseudonocardiaceae; genus Saccharopolyspora; species Saccharopolyspora ipomoeae. The sequence continues at coordinate 135,593 of NZ_JASAOF010000011.1, read as the reverse complement.
ACGCGCCGCACGCGTCCCATCTGTCCAGGTGAGACGGCGGCGAAGCAGTTGCCGACAGGTTCGTAGTCGCAGTCGATGTCGAACCGCTTCAGCACGTCTTCCACGTGGTGCGCGGCGTGGTCGGCGAACCGCGCGATGGCGGGCATCTTCTTGCCGAACAACAGGTTCAGCAGCTGCAGGTCGCCGCCTGGGGCGCCGGCCAGCTGCCCGGCGTTGCGGGAGCTGGATCCGTGCCCGCAGAACTCGGCTTCCAGCAGCACGACGTCCTGGGCGCGCTCGGCCAGCCGCAGCGCCGTGGACATGCCGTTGATGCCGCCGCCGATGACCGCGACCGAGCAGGTCCGGTCCCCAGCCAAGGCGGGTTGGACATCGCCAGGCGGATCGACCCATCCGCTGAAGGGTTCGTACTTCACGTTGCTCGTCCTCATTGACGTGCTCCTCACAGATGCGTTGTCCGCGCCTCGGCGCTCAGAGTCGTGCCGTGCTCTGGGCGTGCGCCGCCGGTTCGACACCCGTCGCGACGTTGTGGTCGTGCGCGGCGCGGTAGGCGAAGTAGTACACGCACATCTGGGTTCCCCAGACGGCCAGCGCGGCGCTGTAGAAGATCGTCCGGTGCGCGTCGTCGCCCGGGATCGGGAAGAAGTCGTAGGTGATCGCGATGGCGGATGCCGCTGCCGTCGCCAGGCCCGCACCGACGGCCAGCCCCTTGGCGCCGATGCGCCAGAGCCGCCACGAGAAGTAGACGAGGAAGAGCGTGGTGAGCACGTTGACCACGACGTAGAACGTGGCCGGGCCGACGTGGAGCGCGGGGGCGCGGAACTGCTGGAGATACAGCCCGGCGGCGATGGCCAACCCGAACGCGGCGGCATCGACCACCACGCTGGGCTTGTAGCGGTGGGTGACCCGCATGAGGCCCATGACGAGGATGAGCGTGATGCCGACCGATCGCGAGAAGGCGTCGAAGAAGTAGGCGATGCTGTACAGCACGCTGCCGTCGTGACCACCGGTCAGCGCCCAGATCAGGAAGTTCGTGCCCGAGGTGGCCACGATCATCCATTCCAAGCCGAGCAGGTAGTTGCGGTAGTTCCGGATGAACTTCCACCCGAAGAAGAAGCCGGCGAAGATCATCCACAGATCGGCCAGCAGGAAGAGCAGGTCCTTCATGGTTCTTGTCCTCTGGGTCGAGCCTTCGCTCCTGCTCCGAAGGCCAGTGGTGCTGGTCTCGGTGGCCGACGTGCGGCCATAGGCGCGGCAGGCGACTGATTCAGGAGGCGCCCCGCCGGGTGTGGCGGGCGGCGTGTGTGCTCGCCATCAGCGCGTTTGCGTGTCGCAGACCAGGAACTTGTGATCCCGGCCATATGCTACCCGCGACTTAGTCATTTGAGCCAGTCATTTGACCGACTTTTTCAAATCGCAACCACGCCGTCCAATTCCGCCGCGACTGGTAGGCTTCTCCTTGACTGGGTCAAATGTCCAACTAACTGGGGACGCCCCGAGATCGGGAGGCTCTCGTGCCACGAATCTCCGCCGCCGAGCGGCGCAGTGACTTCGTCCGCGCAGCGGTCGACGTCATCGCGGCCCGCGGCGTCGACGGCGCGACGACGCGGCGCATCGCCGAGCAGGCACAGGCGCCGCTGGCGACGCTGCACTACTGCTACGACTCCAAAGAGGATCTGCTGACGGACGTGTTCGAGTTCGTCGCAGGCAGGTTCCGCGACGTCATCGTGAGCAGCGAACCGCGTGCCGATCTCGTCCTGACAGCTCAGGCACTCCTCCGCGACGTCATGGAGTTCTACCTCGAATCGCCCAACCTCGGGTCGACGGCCCTGGAGGTCACCAACTGGGCACGGCGGCAGAACCGAGACCACGCCATCACGGTGTACGACAAGGCCATGGAAACCCTGCGCGACACGCTCCGGAGCGCGGCCGCGGACCGGTCAATCGAACCGGAGACCATCGACCACCTCGCTTACGTCATCGCGAGCTTGGCCGACGGCTTCGGCCTGAACTGGTTGACCTACGGCGACCGTTCCACCGCAGCGGAACAGATGGAGATCTCCGCGTCGGTCCTCGAGAGCTGGCTGGCGACTCGGCTCGAACCTGCTCCTGCGGCCCGCTGATCGGACCATGAGCTCGTACGTGCCACCCACACGGGCCTGACCCGCATCCGTGCAGCGATCCAGAACGGCTCGTGCCGCCCTGGATCGCTGCTATGCCGCGTCCTCAGAGCGGGAGACCAGGCGAGTCAACGCCGACGACCCTGTCGCCGCAAAAGACGCGGACCGACTCAGCAGGCCCGTGGCCGCCGATGCCGGCCGGGCCCCAGAAGCTCTGAGCCGAGCCCTCACCGAGGTCGGCGAGTTTGGCGCCGTTGACGCGCACCTCGCCCGACAGAACGCGCGAGCCGATCTCCATCGCGTGGCCGGTATCGGTGCCGAACACGTAGGCGGCCAGTCCGGAAGGCGTCGCGTTGGCGGTGCGCAGCGCCTCCTCGTCGGAGTCGACGGGATGCAGGGACACCACCGGGCCGAAGAGTTCGGCGGTGGCCCGTGCGGGGTTGACGTCGGTGGCGATCGTGGGCGAGAGGAAGAACCCGTCGAGGTCCGGCAGCGGGGCCGACTGGTGGATGGTCGCGCCGAGATCGCGCAGCCCCTCGATCCTGCTCTGCAGGGTGTGGAAGTGCGCCGCGTTCGAGAGGGGACCGATCTCGACGTCCTCGTCGAGAGAATGGCCGACCACGAGCTTGGCGATGCGCTCCGTCAACGTCTCGAGCAGCGGACCGACCAGACGGCGGTGGGCGAGGACCTTGCCGGGTCCTTCGCACCACTGACCGTTCAGCTTGGTCATGCCGTCGAGCACGCCGTCGGCGGCGACCTCGACGTCCGCGTCCTCGAGCACGAGCGCCGGGTTGTTGCCGCCGAGCTCTAGCTGCAGCACCTTGAAGTCCTCCGCGGCTGCCCGGGCGATCGCCCGGCCCGCACCCGGTCCCCCGGTGAACGAAACGATCTTGATGCGCCGATCGGTGGTCAGCGCGGCACCGATGTCACCCGCACCGTGCACGAGCTGCAAGGCGCCGGCGGGCAGGCCCGCCTCCACGAAGCACTCGACGATGATCTGCGCACTGCTCGGCGCGTGCTCCGACGGCTTCAGGACCACCGGGCAGCCCGCCGCGACCGCGCTGACGACCTTCGCCGCGGGGATGAAGCTCGGGCCGTTCCACGGGGTCAGGATCGCGGCCGGACCCCACGGAACCTTGTGGAGGCGGACGTCTCGGCCCCCCGCCTCCAACGCCGTCACGTGGGGGATGCGCAGCAGATCGCTCGCCGCGGATCGAATTCTGGCCGGCAGGAACGACGCGGCTTTCCGGGTGACGCTGATGGGAGCGCCACTGGTGAGGGAATCGGTTCGAGCGATGTCCTCGACGCGGGTCTCGAGCAGTGCGGCGACGCGCTCGAGGACGTCCGCTCGCTCGCGGCGCGCCTGGTCGTCCCAGCGCCCGATGTCGTACGTCCGCTCCGCGTGGTGCAGCGCGCGCTCCAGCTCACCTGCGGCGGTCGTAACCGCGCGGTGAACGGGTTCCCGCGTGTTGGGGTCGACGTTCCACGCGTCGTGGACCGTCTCGCATTCGCTCCAGTCGTCGGCGATGTAGTTCACCGGCTGGGGAATCCTGTTGTCCTTGCTCGTCATTGGGGGATCGCCTTCGTGCGGTGTTCAGGACTGCAGGTCGACGACGACGCGTGTCACGTCACCGGATTTCATCGCTTCGAAGCCCTCGTTGATCTCGCGCAGCGGGATCACCTGCGTGACCATCTCGTCGAGGAGCAGCTGGCCCTGCTGGTACAGCCGGGCGAACTGCGCGATGTCCTGGCGAGCCTGGCCCGAGCCCATGTAGGAACCGATGAGTCGCTTCTCCTCGAAGAAGAAGTCCAGCGCGGGCACGCTCAGTTCCGTGCCTGCCGGGGCGATGCCCACCAGACACGCGGTGCCCGTCGGCCGCACGACGGCCAGAGCGGTCGAGGCGGTGCGCGCCGAGCCAACCGCTTCGAACGCGTAGTCGACCCCGTCGCCCAGCTGCTCGCGCACCTGGGCGACGACATCGTCGGCTCCGCCGTTGACGACGTGCGTCGCGCCGTAGCTGCGTGCCGCCTTCAGGCGGGCTTCGTCGAGGTCGATGGCGACGATCGCCGACGCGCCAGCGAGCCGGGCCCCTTGGATGATCGCCGAGCCGACCCCACCGCACCCGATGACGGCGGCGGTGCTGCCGGGGCGCATCCGGACGCCGCGGAAGACGGCGCCGACGCCGGTGGTGATGCAGCACGAGAGCAAGCAGCCGACGTGCAGCGGCACGTCGTCGGCGACCTTCACCAGCGCGTTCTCCCGCATCAGGATGTGCTGCGAGAAGCCCCCGATGGCACCGAGCCGCTCGATCGGCCGACCGTCGGCGAACTGGAAGGCCGGTCGTGGTCGCTGTCGGATCTCCGCTACCCGCTGACATTGCGTCGACCGACCCGCCTCGCAGTTGGTGCACCGGCCGCAGGACGGCGTCAGCGCCCCGACGACCCGGTCTCCTGGCTGCAGACCCGACACCGACGACCCCACCGACTCGACGACGCCGGCGACCTCGTGGCCGAGAACCGCCGGCAGGTCGATCGGCACCGTTCCGCTCATGTAGTGCAAATCGCTGTGGCAGAGACCCACGTGCGTGACTGCCACGCGCACTTCCAGCGGTTCCGGCTCGTCGACCTGGATCACGGCCAGGTCCAGCGGCTCGTTGACCGCGTTCAGGACCGCGGCCTTCGTCTCGATCATCTCGCGCTCTCCTCTGCGATTGGCCTCGCTGTGCGATGAACGGCTCGGCTCAGGGCTTTCCGGGTCACGGGCGACCCGCCTTGGCCGTCCAGAAACCCGCGACGCCCGCGCTGACCATCCCGCTGTCCCACGCCTGCTGCCCGGCCACGTCCTCGCGGGCGAAGGCCTTCTCGACCTCCTCGAGCTGCGGTCGCAGCAGCACCAGGTGGGGAACTGTCGTGCTGTTCTCCGGGGTCCAGGCGTGGACCGTGTCGATGGCGTGGTCGAGCAGTTCGTCCTGCGGCGCGATCTCGTCCACCAGACCGATCCGCAGTGCCTCGTCGGCACCGATCCGCGGCGAGCCGAGGATCATCCTCATCGCGTGGTTGCCCACCAGGCGCGGGAGCAGCACGCTCGATGCGTTCGAGATGGTCAGGCCGCGACGGTTCTCCGGCTGGTAGTACTCCGCAGCAGGGCTCGCGATCCGCGCATCGCAGCACAGCGTGATCTCCGATGCACCGCCCACGGCGAGGCCGTTGACCGCCGCGATGACCGGAACGTTCGTCTGCAGGATCGCCCGCGTGATGTCGTGGAAGGTCTCCAAGGCCGTCCGGAGCTCGTCGTACGAGGTGGGAGTGGCCGAGAGGTCCTCCCCCGCCGAGAACGCCCGTCCCTCGCCGGTGAGCACGATTCCGCGGGCGGTGTCACCTGTTCCGTGCTCGCGGATGACCTCCGCCAGCCGCACCCGCGCCTCGACGTCCAGGGCGTTGAGCTTCTCCGGGCGGCGCAGCGTCACCACGGCCACCTCCCGCACGACCTCGACGTCGACGACGTTCGAAGTCGCGGTCGCTGAGGCGCTCTCGCGGTGAGGGCGCAGGTCGTGGGTGATCCCGGGCTCCTCCGCCGCGCGCCCCTTGAGCGCCGGCTTGTTGATCCGCTCCGAGGGCGTGCGAGGGAAGCCCGGCACGAACTCGACGTAGCGCGGGACCTTGAAGTGCGCCAACTGGTGGCGGACTCGTTCGGTGATCCGCTCGGCCGTCGCGCGTTCGGGCTCGATCCCCTCGGCGAGTTGGACGAAGGCCTTGACCTCCTCGCCGAGCACCTCGTCGGGTTCGGCGACGACGGCGGAGTCGACGACCGCGTCGTCGCGCTCGAGCGCGGCCTCGACCTCGGCGCTCGCGACGTTCTCCCCGCCGCGGCGCACCATGTCCTTGACCCGCCCGACCAGCTGGACACCGCCCTCAGGCCGGCGCACCACGACGTCGCCGGTGCGGAGCCAGCCGTCCCGCAGCACCTCCGCGGTCGCCTCCGGCCTGTTCCAGTAACCGTTCATCATCGGCTTGCCGGAGATGACCATCTCGCCCGGTTCGCCGTCGCGAGCATCGTTGCCGTCCCGATCGACCACGCGGATCGTCTTGCTCGGCACGGGAGTCCCGAGACTGCCGCTTCCCACCGCGCTGGTGTCGTCGACCGGGCTGAACAGGTCCACCCCGGACTCGGTCATGCCGAAGACCTCCCGCCACGGGGCTCCCCAGCGCTGTTCCAGCTGGGCGTGCAGACCCGCCGGAATGCCCGAGCACAGCACCAGCCGGAGGTCGTTGTCCAGGTCGTCGGGGTGTGGTTCCTGCTTGAACAGCAGGGTCGGCATCGAGCCGAGCACGTAGCAGAACGTCGCCCGATGGCGGCGGACGTCGGCGATGAAGCCGGAGGCGGAGAACCGCGGCAGCACCACCAGAGGTGCCCCGACCGTCAAGGCGAGCGCGGTGTTCCACTGCGGATCCATGTACGAGAACGGTTGAGCCGTCAGCAGGACGTCCTCGGGCCCGAGTTCGGTGATCGCGGCGCAGACCCAGCCCAGGCGTACCCAGTAGTCGTGGGTGAGCACGCACGCCTTCGGGAACCCGGTCGTGCCCGAGGTGTACTGCAGGTTGGCCAGCGTGTCGGCGTCGACGACCACCTCCGGCGCGGTCGCCGGGAACGGACCGGTCCCGTCCTCAGCGAGATCGACGATGCGCACCTCCCCCAGACCGCGTTCGGTGGCCGCGTCGTCCACGAGCGGTGCGCGTTCCCTGTCGGTGACCACGATTCGCGCGCCCGAGTCTTCCAGGACGAACGCGAGGTCTGCGCTCTTGTAGGAGGAGTTGATCGGCACGGCCACGGCACCGGCCTTGAGCACGGCCAGCCACGCGACCGGCCAGTGCACGATGTTGGGCAGCATGATCGCGACGCGGTCGCCCACCCGGACGCCGTCGACCTCGATCAGCCGGTGCGCCAACTTGGACGTCCACCTGTCGATCTCGGCGAAGGTCCACGACGTGTCGCCGAAGCGCAGGAACTCCCTGTCGGGGAAGCGCGTCGCGCATTCCGACAGCAACGCGTTCAGCGTCGGAGTGGACGGGTCCTCCCCCATGCGCTCCACCGGCACGACCGGTTGCTCACCCGACAGCGACGCGACGCCGGCCCTTTCGCCCCACTCGTTCACGATGACTGCTGCCTTTCTCTCGCGTTCGTCGATGTTGCTGTCGTGGTGATCCGGCCGGCGGACTCCTCGACGATCCACCTCAGCGTCGGATCCGCCCGCACCATCCATTCCGGGTGCCACTGCACCCCGAGGACCGGTGATCCGGGCAGTTCCACGGCCTCGACCACGCCATCGCCGGTCCGGCCGGTCACCACCAGCCCCGCACCGCAGCGGTCGACGGCCTGGTGGTGCCACGAGTTGGTCACCACCTGCTCCCCGAGCAGTTCCGCCGCGATCGAGCCGGGTTCGAAGGTCACGACGTGATCGGCCGCGCCGTCGGTCGGTGCCGACTCCGCCGAGAGGTGCTGGACCGAGCTCGGCGGGAGGTCGGCGACGAGGGTCCCGCCGAGCGCCACGTTGAGGACCTGCATGCCCCGGCACACGCCCAGCACCGGGATCCCCCGTGCCAGGGCTGCGCGCACTAGGGCGATCTCGTACTCGTCGCGCTCGGCGTCGTGGACCGTCGGGTCTGCGCGAGGGTCGACCTCGCGGACCACCGAGGTGTCCCCGCCCCAGCACGCCGGGTGCAGGTCCTGCCCGCCGGTGATGACCACGCCGCACAGCCAGTGGCAGATCGCCTCCGCGTCGGTGTCGTACGACAGGTGTACGGGCAGCCCACCGGCTCGGTCGATGCGGTCGGCGAAGTCCGACATGTAGCTGTCCGCGCAGCGATCGCCGTAGCGGCGATCTCCTCCGAGCAGCTCCAACCGGTACCGCCGGCCGGTGATGCCGATGAGCGGCCGCGTCTGGAGTGAGGTGTCGGTGGTCATCGCGATCACGGCAGTTCGAAGTACCGGGCCGACTCCCACTCCGAGAGCTCGGCGAACGGATCACCGCCCGCGGTGTGGAACTGCATCCACTCCCACCTGCGAGTCCCGACCCAGTAGTCCACGAACTCCGCGCCCAGCAGGTCCCGGAGGATTGGATCCTGCTCGAGCTTGTCGGCCGCCTTGGTCATGGTGTCCGGCAAGCGCTCGACGCCCAGCCCCGGCGGCAGGCACCACGCCATCGCGTCCACCGGCTCCGGTGGTTCGATCTCGCGCTCCACGCCCGCGATCACACCCGCCAGCACACCGGCGAGCGCGAGGTAGAGGTTCGCGTCCGCACCGGGCAGCCGGTACTCCAGGCGGGACTGCGTCGGGTGCCCGCACACCGCCCGCACCGCGGTGGTCTTGTTGCTGATGCCCCACGTGACCGTCACCGGAGGTCCGCTGAGGTCGACCAACCGCCGGTACGACGTGATCTGCGGCAGCACGATCGACGCGGTGCCCTCGATCGTCGCTAGCAGTCCGCCGATGGCGTGGCGCATCGTCGCCGACGGCCCCTCCTCGGCGTAGAACGCGTTGATCCCGTCGCGCTGCAGCGACACGTTCAGGTGCGACGCCTGGCCGTAGCCGGCGGTGGGCTTGGCCATGAACGTCACGGTGCGCCCCTGCTCGAACGCGACCTCCCGCATGACCTGCCGGGTCCGCGCCCACGCATCCCCGACCGCGATCGGATCCCCCGGCGCGAGGTTCAGCTCGATCTGACCGGCGGCGTCCTCGTCGCTCCAGGCCTCCCACGCGATGCCCACCTCGTCGAGACGGCGCGCGACCGCGCTCATGTACTCGACCCAGTCGTTCGACTTCGCGAGGTGGTACGCGGTACCCGCGCTTCCGCCGAGAGGCGTGAGGTCGCGATAACCGCGCGACCGCGCCTCCTGAACCGACTCCTCGAAGACCGTCGCCTCGATCTCAACGGCGACGGTGGCGGTGAAACCGGAAACCGAGAGCCGATCAACCATCTTCCGCACGAGATTGCGCGGGCACAGCGGAACCGGCGTCCCGTCCTTGAGCCAGTAGTCCCCGATCACCGCGTCCAGACCCGGCGCCCACTCCACCAGCGTCGACATGTCCGGGTGGAAGTACACGTCGTCCAGGTGCCCGCGCCATTCCGGGTAGGCGAACCCGAAGGCCGGGGCGTTGCCCAGATCCAGTCCGAACAGCAGATCGGCGAACGCGAAACCGGAGTCCACACCGGAGGTGAACTTCTCCCGGGCGACGTTCTTGCCCAGGAAACTGCCTTCCGGGTTCGTCGCCTCCAGCCGCACCGTCCGCGACCGGGTCTCCAGGGCGTGCGAGCCCCGTGCAGGAGTGGTGAGTTCAGTCATCGTAACGAACCTTCCAAGAAGCGCCGACCATCACGGACAGCTGGGACAACGTGCCCTGGATCCCCAGCAGACCCGAGGACAACACGGCGACGAGGTCGTCCGCACCGGAGAAGACCCCCGCGAGCGTGTCGGGATCCCCCGCGATCAAGTACTGCGTATTTCCGTTCCCCACAACGGCTTGCTCCACGCCGTCGGGCCCTTCGGTCACCGCGATCAAGACATCGGGAATGCCCGGCATGGACCGAGCCGTCTCCCAGAAGCGCTGCGCCGCGGCGCGCCAGTCCGGCAGCGGCGGGGACAGGGCGGTGAGGATCCCGGCGGCGAGATCGGCATCGCCCGCGGGTTCCCCGATCGGCGCGAAGCGCGCGTTGAGGTCGACGGTGAGCGTCACGTCCGGCGCAGTGAACACGCCGCTGGAGACGTCAATCCCGTTGTCGCCGAAGGCGATCGTCGCCGACTGCGGCGTGTCGTGCGAACAGATCGCCACCGCTCCCGTCGATCTGCGCAGGGTCTCGAAGGCGTGCCCGACCCTGTTCGAATCCCGCAGGGTGCGCCCGATCAACCGAACGATCGGGCTCGCATCGTCCTCGGTCCTGACCTCGACCTGTCCTGCCGCCGCTGGGGGCGCCGTGGGGACCGTCGCGGTTTCGGTCATCTTGTGGTCCTTTCGAATTCGCGAGATCACACGCGAAGCGCGGAGAGTCGCCCGTTCCACCACTCGGCGGTCTTAGTCAGGCGACTTGGACGTTTGACTATGTTGCGGCACAGGTCACACACTGTCAACACCCCAACCCACCTCAACCTGGGGAGTCATCGCGTGACCAAGTCCCGCCCCTCGTACTGGGGCCACCTCGACGCCGACGCCCAACTCGTCGCCCAGGCCATCGCGGAAGTGCTAAGGAGCCCGCTCCGCGAACTCGGAGCCGAATCGGCGCGAGAGCTGTTGTCCACAGCGCCTTCCGAGAACCCCAAGACCCACCTGGACCGCGTCGACGAGCTGACCGTGCGCGGCCGGTCGGGACACCTCCGGGCTCGCCTGTACCACCCGCCCCGTCCCGCCACAGCAGACCCACGACCGGCGCTGATCTACCTCCACGGCGGCGGATTCGTCCTCGGCACCCTCGACGGCGCCGATGAGGTCTGCCGCGCCATCGCCGCACGGTCCGGGTGGGCGGTGCTGTCCCCGGAGTACCGACTCGCCCCGGAGCACCCCCACCCGGCCGCCCTCGAGGACTCCTTCGACGCGCTGACCTGGCTCCGCCGATCGGCACCCGAGCTCGGCATCGACCCGGACGTGATCGCGGTGGGCGGAGACTCGGCAGGCGGCAACCTCGCCGCCGCGCTCTGCCTCCAGATACGGGACCTCGCACTTCCCCGGCCGGCCTCGCAGGTCCTCATCTACCCCGCCGTCGACGATTCGTTCTCCAGACCGTCCTGGACGGAGTTCGCCGACGCACCCCTGCTCACCGCTGCCGACGCCCGCTGGCTCTGGCAGCAGTACGTCGGCGCCGGCCGCGTGAACGTCGGACATCTCGCAGCCCCGATGAGGGCCCGGTCGTTGCGGGACCTGCCACCCGCGCTGGTCCTGACCGCCGAGGTCGACCCGCTGCGCGACGACGGCGAGGCCTACGCCGAGCGCCTGCGCCACGACGGCGTTGCGGTAACCGCGATCCGCTACCCCGGGGTGTTCCACGGCTTCTTCACCGAGGTCGGTGTCTTCGCCAAGACCGATGCGGCAATCGACGACGTCGTTCACCACCTTCGCGGTCTCGCCGCGACGGCCTGCCCCACGTGAGGCGCGGTCCTGCCATTGACGAACGAACAGCCCGCGCTTAACTTCTTAGTCAAATGACTCAGACATTTGACAATCTACCTGTGGCTTGTCCATGACCCGCTCCAGACGACGAGAAGGCAGAGACCATGACTGACACCAGTTCGTCGACCGCCCCTGTTGTGGACGTGCTGTGCGTCGGCGCCGGGTTCTCCGGGCTGTACGCCGCGCACAAGACCACCGAGAAGGGCTGGAGCTTCGCCGGGTTCGAGACCGCTCCCAGCGTCGGCGGGACCTGGTACTGGAACACCTACCCCGGGGCCCGCTGCGACGTCGAGAGCGTCTACTACTCCTACTCCTTCAGCGAAGAGCTCCAGCAGGAGTGGACCTGGAGCGAGCGCTTCGCCCCGCAGGCCGAGATCCTGGCCTACATCAACCACGTGGCGGATCGCTTCGACCTCCGGCGGCACTTCCAGTTCAACACCAGGGTGGTCTCCGCGACCTGGTTGGCCGACGAGCGCCTCTGGGAAGTCGCCCTCGACTCCGGTGAAACCCGCCGAGGCCGCTACCTGCTCGCCGGCTCGGGCGGCCTGTCCACGCCGAAGGACGTCGACGTGCCCGGGCAGGAGAACTTCGCCGGGCTTACGGTGTCCACCAGCCGCTGGAACATCTCCTTGGACGACCTCGCCGGCAAGCGCGTCGCCGTCATCGGCACCGGATCCTCCGGCGTGCAGTGCATCCCGCTCATCGCCGAAGTCGCCGAACACCTCACCGTTTTTCAGCGCACGCCGAACTACGTCTTCCCGGCCCGCAACGCTCCGCTCGACGCCGAGACCGTCGAGAAGATCAAGAGCAACTACCCCGCGATCCGTGAGGAGTGCCGCCACTCCCCCGGCGGCATCCCGGACCGGCCGGTCACCGATCGCGCCTTCGACGTCTCAGCCGAAGAACGGCACGAGCGCTACGAGAAGGCCTACGAGCGCAGCGGATTTCTCGGTGTCGGCGCGGAGTTCTCCGACCTGCTCCTCGATCCCGAGGCCAACGAGACCGCCGCGGAGTTCATGCGCGGGAAGATCCGCGAGATCGTCGACGCCCCCGAGAAAGCACGCGTACTGGAGCCCAGGTACCACCCGCTGGGCGCCAAACGAAGCTGCTTCGGCACCGACTACTACGAAACCTTCAACCGCCCCAACGTCTCCGTGGTCTCGCTGCGCGACGAACCCATCGAGACCATGACCGCCGACAGCATCGTCACCAGCAACGACTTCTACCAGGTCGACGCCCTGGTGCTGGCGATCGGGTTCGACGCCTTCACCGGCCCGCTGTTCGCGCTCAACATCACCACGCCGCAGGCGGGCAAGCTGCAGGACGCGTGGAGCGACGGAACCCGCACCCTGCTGGGGATCATGACGGCCGGGTTCCCTAACTTCTTCATGATCGGCGGCCCGCAAAGCCCCGCGCTCGTCAGCAACGTCATCGTCACCATCGAGCAGGCGGTGGACTGGATCACCGGGCTCATCGACCACGCCAAAGCCCGAGGCGCCGAGGTCATCGAACCCACTAGCGAAGCCCAGGAGGACTGGGTGACCATCACCGAGGAAACCGTCGGCCAGACCCTCTACGCCAGCACCGACTCCTGGTACCGCGGCTCGAACATCGCCGGCAAGCCCACCACCTTCATGGGCTACGTCGGCGGCGTCGGCAAGTACCGCCGCATGTGCGCCGAACTCGCCGAGCGCGGCTACCCCGGTATCACCCTCGATGGCCACACCCCCGACTCGCGCATCGGTCGCATCGACCAGGAGATCGACTGAGCACCACCCACGGCTCACCAGCCCGTCAGCGCTCCACGAGCACTGGCGGGCTGGTGTTTCCACTTCCAGCACCGAGCGACTAGGAAATCCGGTGATGCTGCGCGGGATCACCGCGCTCGGCGGTGCCGGTAGCGGCTCATGCCAGGCGGTCGGTGAACACGTGCGGCCGGCAGTCCTACGTCGTCCGCCGGACTCCGCGTCGATGCGGAGTCCGGCGGACGACGAGCCCGCTGACGCGGGCGGAAGCGCGCGATATCAGCGCTTCAAGCTCGCGAGGACCGCTTTCGCCGCGTTCTCCCCCGAGGTCGCCGCATCGGCGAGCGAAGGCATGTCGAGCTGGTAATCGCCGGCCAGGTGAACCGGCCCGAGGGGTTTGCGCAGAGTCGGCAAGGAGTCACGTCGGCCAGGCGCCCAGAACGGCACAACGCGACGGTGCCGGCGCACGATCCCCTCCCCCAGCTTGCCCTCCAGCTGGGGGTAGATCGAGAGCAGGTCCCTGCTGAACCGAGCGACGATCTCGTCGTCGGAGAGCTCGAACATGGAATCGGCCGCAGCACCACCGGCGAAGCAGGCCAGCGCACCGCCCGGTTTCCGCGGGCCGTCCCCGCGCAGGGCGGCGGCGTGGTTGAACATCGCCTGGAACGACAGCTGGGGCGTGGACACGGCGAAGTAGTCGTCCCAAGGCTGAGGTCCTGCCTCATCGGTGAAGAAGCCCGCGATCACGTACCGGCCGTAGCGGATGTCGTCGAAACCGTTCCGGTACGCCTGGGGAAGTCCCGGGAGGATTCGGACCGCGACATCGCTGGGAACCGCGACGATGGCGCGCTTCGCGTGTACACGGCCCGGCCCGTGGGACCCGGTGTAGTTCACCACGACCCCGTCACCGCTGCCCTCCACGGACTCGACGGGGGACTTGAGGCGCAGGCGGTCACCGAGATCGGCGGCGAGGATGTCGGTCAACGTCTGATTGCCTCCGACGGGCAGAGCGAAGTTCGGCACCTTGGCCGGGTCCGCCAGCGCGAGCCCGATCGAGGTCACCAGCTGGGTCGCGGCCGTCTCCCCGGGTTCGCATCCCATCCACTGGCCCGACCACGACCGGACCATGTCCTGCGCCAACCGGGAGCGGACGCCCCGCAGCAGGTCCGCCGCGAGTCGCTCGTCGAGCCTGGCGCGCACCCTCTTGGCGATGCCGCTGTTCGACTCCAGGAACGGGACCGCCGCGAAGATGCGGGCAGCGACCATCGCCATGCCCAGCCGATCGAGGAAGCTCATCCGCGTGCGGAACATGAGCGCGAGCGGGTTGGCCGTGTCGACCGACTTCCCGTTGAGGACCAGCGCCACGCTCTTGTCCGCCAGCGATCCCATCTCGATGCCGTGGTGGTGGAGCGCGTCGATCAGCGGCCCGGTCCCCTCGGTGAACTGGGTGCCGAGGTTGATCCAGTAATCACCCTGCTGGACCGTCTCGACCCGCCCACCGGACCTGCCCGACGCCTCCAGCACGACCACGTCGGCCTCATCGCGAAGGGTCGTAGCAGCCATCAATCCGGCCATGCCCGCGCCGATGACGACGACATCACGGGTCTCCTCGTGCACGTCTTGCTCTGTGGTCATTTCCGCTCACTCCCGCATCCGTCGCTGAAATCAAAGTCGATTTGGTTTCGAGTTTAATGCCTGTGCACCGCCCCGCCACAAGACGCGAACCCGCCGGAGATCAACCCGATCGGCCAAGGCAGGCGAGACCGAAGGGAGGTGAACAAGCCACGAGAACGGACGCCAGGGTGCCGTGGTGTCGAAATGACAGCTCGACGCAACCGGGGGTGCGCCTCAGGCCCGGTTGCTAGGGCCGGGCTGCAATCAACGTTCGCGCCGCGCGTAGGTCTGGAGGTACGCGGACACGAGCCGCTCGGCCTCGGCCAGCACCGCGTCGTCACCCTTCGGGTCCTGCTTGAAGGCCATGTCGAAGAGGGCTCCGCCCGCCTCGAAGGCCACGCGCATCGCCAGCTGCGGCGTGCTCTCTTCGAGGAGCCCCCTCTCGATCGCGAGGTTCCGCAACAATTCAGCGGTCGCGTCGTCGAAGCGCGCCACCAGAACCGCCACCGCCTCGCTGCGCCCCGAGAACCAGAGCTCGGTGCAGCTGGGATGGGCGCGGAAGTACTCGACGAGCGGATCGAACACGGCAGCCGCGGCATCGGCGAGCGACTCCAGTCCGCCGATCCCGTCAACCGCCCTCATGCGCCCTTCTAGGACCTCGATGTGCCGGCTGATGAGCGCGGCATCGACCTGGTGACGATCTGCGAAGTAGTGGTAGATCGACGCGACGGGGATGCCGGTGCGCTCGCTGATCGCCTTCAGGGTGGCGGCGTCGTAACCGGCTTCGGTGAGGAGCTCCTCGGCGGCGTCCAGGATCGCCTGAACGCGGGCCACGCCGCGGCGCTGGAGAACCGCATCGGGCCGGGCCGGGGCCTGGCGGACAGCGGGCTCGACCTTGGCAGACTCCTCCACCTTCGCGGCCTTCTTGGTCGGTGAACGGCGCTGCTGGTCGGACTTCTTCTCAGCCACGCCTGCCGCCCCTTCCCCCGAGGATGTCGATACCGATTCGACATTCTACCGATTCGATCGTCGCCCGGCCCTACTCCCGCCCGCCTCCACCTCTTGACACCGACCCGCACCCGACGCAAACTCAACCTCGATTCGACTTTCATTATCATGGGCCGCTCACGCGCAGCGGGCCGCAGGGAGGCTCAGAACTCGTGATCTCGACCCGTTTCACCGAGCTGTTCGGCGTGGACCACCCGATCGTCTGCGGCGGCATGACCGGCGTCGGCACCGCAGAGCTCATCTCCGGGGTGGCCGAGGCCGGAGCGCTCGGTTTCCTCACGGCGCTCACGCAACCCACTCCGGAGGCGCTCGCCCGCGAGATCGCGCGGTGCCGGGAGATGACCGACCGACCGTTCGGCGTCAACCTCACGATCCTTCCCACCGTCGCACCGGTGCCCTACGACGAATACCGAGCCGCGATCATCGAGAGCGGGATCAGCGTGGTTGAAACAGCCGGCAGCAACCCGGCAGAGCACGTGGCCGCCTTCAAAGCCGCGGGAGTCAAGGTGATCCACAAGGCCGTGTCGGTGAGACATGCGGTCAAGGCCCAGGAGCTGGGCGTCGACGCGGTCAGCATCGACGGCTTCGAATGCGCCGGCCACCCGGGCAACGACGACATCCCCGGCCTGATTCTCATCCCCGCGGCCGTCCGGCAGGTGGAGATCCCGATCATCGCCAGCGGAGGATTCGCAACCGGCGATGGGCTGGCAGCCGCCCTCGCTCTCGGAGCGTGCGCCATCAACATGGGCACCCGGTTCGTCGCCAGCGCAGAGGCCCCGGTGCACCGCAACGTCAAGGATCAGATCGTCGCCAACGACGAACGAGCGACCCAGCTGATCTTCCGCGAGTTCAACAACACCGCGCGGGTCGCGCGCAACGCGATCTCCGAGGAGATCGCCACCCGATCACAACGCCCCGGCGCGGTGTTCGACGACGTCGCCGAACTGGCCTCCGGTGCTCGGGGCCGAACCCAGGTGCTGGAGCGAGGACGCATGGAAGACGGCTTGTGGTGGGCAGGCCAAGCGCAAGGGCTCATCGAATCCGTCGAGACCTGCCACGACATCGTCACCGGAATCGTCACCGACGCCGAGAAGACCATCGAACAACTCGCCAGCCTGCGCGGATGAACACGCCACAGCCGACCAACTGGAGCGCGCGACCAATGACTTACAGCACCCTCGATCACCACATCGACGAGGGCATCCTCACCATCACGCTCAACCGGCCGGACAGCCTCAACGCCTTCACACCCACGATGGCCGACGAGCTCGAGCGAACGTTCAACGCGGCCAACGACAACGACGAGGTGCGCGCGATCGTCGTCACAGGGGCGGGACGAGCGTTCTGCGCCGGGATGGACCTCGGAGCCGAAGGCAACGTTTTCGGACTCGACGAATCACGTTCACCCACCCTCGCCGACATGAGCGACCTGGACAGCCCGGAGATCAGGCGCGTCCGGGACACCGGCGGAAGGGTCACACTGGCGATCCACTCGTGCCTCAAACCGGTGATCGCCGCGATCAACGGCCCCGCTGTCGGAATCGGGGCGTCCATGACGTTGGCCATGGACGCACGACTGATGTCAACGACCGCGCGGTACGGCTTGGTGTTCGGCCGCCTGGGAATCACACCGGAGGCAGCATCGACCTGGTTCTTGCCCCGCGTGGTCGGCATGGCCAGGGCATTGGACCTCGTCTACTCCGCAGACATCCTCGATGCCGAGGCCACGTTGGCCGCCGGGATCGCCAGCGCCATCCACCCACCGGATCGACTGATCCAGCAAGCCCACGAGCTGGCTGACCGCTGGACCTTGAACCGATCTCCGGTGGCGACAGCTCTGACACGGCAGATGATCTACCGCAACGCGTGCGTGGACAACCCCGAGTCGGCGCATCGCGTGGAGTCGCTGGCGATGTTCTACACGAGCACCGGCGATGGCGCGGAAGGCGTGGCAGCCTTCCGCGAGAAGCGGCCCGCCACCTTCGAACAGAAGGCATCCCGCATGCCACCGTTCTACGACGACTGGATCGCAGCATCGACACGCTGAGACGCACTCATCCCCCGAAAGCCGCCGGCATCGGGGGATGAGGTTCTCGATGCCCTGAACGGAAAGCGACGTGGACACCCCCGGCTGGCCCCGATGCATGGCCGACGAGCACCACGCGAGTCTGCCCAGCCTCCAGTAGCCACCGCAGTTGACTGGTTTCAGGCCGCCGACGCAGCGGTGTAGATCGCCTCAAACTCGAGCGGGGTCCAAGCTCCGAGCCGTGGACCCCGATGCCCGCTCCCTGAACCACATCACCAAACCCGCCCGACTGGCGATCTAGGCACCTCACGTCCAGCCGGTGGTCGTCGGGTTTCCTTCTAGACCGTCCAACGAGCTGTGCAGCTGGACAAGCCAAGCGGAACTCGCGGGACACCCCTCTATGCCCCACCGGCTAACGCTCGTTGGAAGCGTCCAAACCGGTTCAGGGACACATGGGGACACCCCGCAACACCCGTCCCCGCCCCATGCCACTCCGCGTTCTCGCAGTTCACAGAGTGATCCGGCCTGTCCCAGCAGGGTGTCCCGAACCGTGTGCCGAAGGGACACACGGGACACCAAAAAAGCCCCTGCTTCAACCGGTTTCGGGAAGCAGAAGGCGGGTGAATAGTGTGCAAGTCCGTCCTCGGACACAGCATCAACCCCAGGTCAAGTCTTTGACCTGGGGTTTTTGGTGCGGATGTCTGGGGCCACTCGACCCCTCAACGTCCTGACCTGCGTCTTTATCCGTGGGAGTGCAAATCCCTCTCGGATACGCAGCTCTCGGGCTCGTCTCTGGCCTCGTCACGCCTCTCTAGCCATTGGCTCAATTGGGACGACCCCCGACGGCGTCTGCGAACGCTGCCGCATCAATCTCGACCTACCAGCCCCGTACCTGCCCACGAGTCTCTAAATCGTCCAGCGGTCGCTGATTCGGCCGTTCCGCGCTCCTCCCATCGGACGAACAAGGTGCATTTCGGAGCCGGTGCCGACTTAGATGTCCGGAAACCTGGTCGGCGGTCGAGAGATCAGTTCGATCAGTTGCTCTTCCGGCACGCAATCTGGGTGGCGTCAGTCGCGTCGTCGCCGGGCTATGACGCTCCCCGCTGCTCCGAGCAGGAGCGCCGCGTTCGCCCAGAAGACGCCGATCACGCCGACCGGGCCGAGAACGGCGCCGACCAGCAACGGCAGGCTCACCTGTGCCATCCGGTTGACGGTCAGGCGCAGCCCGAGAGCCGCGCCGTGTGAGGACGGCGGGCTCAGCGACGTCACCCACGCCATCGTCAGTGGTTGTGGCAGGCCCAGCGCGATACCCAGACCGACCATCACCGGAACCGCACCCCACGCCCCCACCAGCGGCAGGCCACCCAGTGCTACTGCTCCCGCGAGTACGGAGGTGGCGATCAGCGGTAGCCGCCCGAAGCGATTCACCAAGCGGGACAGACCTGTCCGGGTGATGAGCGAGACCGCCGCGCGCAGGGCGAGGAGCAATCCAACGGCCCGGGGATCCACGCCCTGCTCGACCGCCCAGACCGGGATGAACGCGTAGAGGAGGTCGAGCGTGACCAGAACCGCACCACTGACCACGAGCGACCGCCACATGCCCGGGAGACGCAGCAGCTTCCGAGTCCCCGGCCGCTCGCCCGGCGACGAGCCCCGCTGCGACCGCAGTGCGCGATCGGTTCGCAGCAACCGGGGAGTCAACGGCAACGCCAGCACCAGGAACAACAGACAGGCCACCAGACCGCCTTCGGTGCCGGAGGCCAAGCCGTTTTCCACCGCCAGCACCGCTGTCACCACGGGTGGTCCGATCATCTGCCCGATCGACGACGCGGCCGTGAGAGTCCCGAACGCGGCGTCGCTACCGGCGCCGACGTGAGCGATGAACGTCTGCTGCCCCACCATGAGAAGTTGCTGTCCCAGGCCCATGATGAGCGCACCGGCCAGCAGCATCGCCAGCCCGTCGTCGGACAGCGCCACGATCGCGCCGGTCCCGCTCAGCAGCAGCCCGACGGCTGTGACGCCGGCGCCACCGAGGCGGTCCGTCACCTTCCCCACCGGGATCGAGGCCACCAGCGCGGGGGCCGCGAATGCCGTCGCGAGCAGGCCCAGGAACTCCGGACCGCCGCCGGCCTCGAGTGCGCGATAGCCGACGACGACCCGGATGCCCAGCCAGAACGCCTGCCCGCACGTCGCCTGCACGACGAGTGCGACGCGCCAGGGGCTCACGAGTGGAATCCGCACCCGCCCAAGGGCGTCCGCAACGGCTCACAGATCACCGCCTCATGCACGGTCGGCCTCCTTGACGCAGCGGACGAGGGCGTCGAGGGCGACGACGCCGTCGGTGCGCACGCGCACTGGGTTGGCCTCTGCCTCGATCACGGACGGCCGTTCGACGGCGAGCCGGGACAAGGCGACGATGGTGTCGGTCAAGGCGTCGGTGTCTCCGGCAGGTGCACCGCGGTGCCCCTTGAGCACTGCCAAGCCGGTGACCTCCTCGATCATCTCCGCAGCTGTGGCGTGGTCCACGGGTGCCAACCGCACAGCGCTGTCGTCGTAGAGCTCGGCTTGGACGCCGCCGGTGGAGAGCACGACAAGCGGGCCCACGTCCTGGCTGCGTCGATAGCCGACCAGCACCTCCCCGACTCCCTTGTCCGCCATTGGCTGCACCAACACCCGGTCGACGGTGATTCCGGTCTTGTCCGCGACGTCGGAGACGACCGCGCGAACAGCGGCGCGCAAGCCATCGGCACTGGCGACGTCGAGAACGACTCCCCCGGCATCCGTCTTGTGCGCGAGCTGGTCCGAGAGGGCCTTGACCACGACCGGGTAGTCGAACGGCAAGGAAATCTCCTCGTCCATCGAGGTGACCTTGAGCGCTACTGAGGGCAGTGTCGGCACGCCGACGACGTCGAGGAGCTCGGCAGACGTCTGCTCGTCGAGGAGCTGCGTTGCGCCTTCGAACGAGCCGAGCAGTCCCTTCGGATCGATGAGCGCCGACCGACGACCGAACGCGGCGGCGACCGCGTCAGCGCAGGACTCGGGCGTGCGGAACGCCGGAACTCCGGACGACGCCAGCAGTTCCGCGGCTTCCGGCGCCTCGGGAAGCGCGAACCCGACGACGGGTACGGCGTGCCCACCGCGCTCGGCGAGGGCCTGCACGGCGAGCTCCGGGTTCAACCGCGCCGAGGAACCGATCACGAACAGCACGAGGTCGAACTCGCCGGAATCCTGCATCTCCCGCAGAGCCGCAGAGACCACGTCGTGCTTGGCGCCGGCGAGGCCGAGGTCGGCGATCAGGCTGTGCGGAACTGGTGCTCCGGCTTCGGTCATCCGGTCGACGAGTTCGTGGCTGGGTCCGCGCACGGACAGGTCCCGCAACGCGAGTTGATCGACCATGATCGCGGCACCGCCACCGGTGGTCGTGACGACGCCGACGCGCGGCCGGGAGGGGCCGTCCGCGGGGACCCGCTCCAGCAGGGCCGGCGCCTCGCAGAGTCCTTCGAACGTCGAGACCCGGGCGAAACCGCATGCGCGGAAGAACGCCTCGGCCTCGCTGTCCTCGCCGGCCAAGGCACCGGTGTGCGACACCGTGAGCGCCCGCGCCTCGTCGGAGCGGCCAAGCTTGTAGACCGCGACGGGTTTGCCCGCGCGGTGGGCCGCGGCCGCGAACTCGGCCAGGTCCGCTGAGTGCCGCAGGGACTCCAAGAACAGCGCGTAAGAGGTGATGTCCGGGTCGTCCAGCGTCGCCGAGCAGATCTCCCCGAGCGAGAGGTCCGCCTCACCACCGGTGGACACCAGGCCGGCGAAGCCGATCCCCCGTCCACGTGCCCGGGACACGAGCGCGCCGATGACGCTGCCGGACTGCGAGGCGACGAAGATCCCGCCCGCAGGCGTGTCCGGTTCGCCGAACGCGGCGTTGCCGGTGAGCATCACGCCGCTGCGCGGGTTGACCACGCCGAGGCTGGACGGACCGACCACCCGGGTCGCCCCCTGCGCTGCGGCAGCGCGCAACCGGTCCTCTCGGGCTTGGCCCTCCGCCCCCTCTTCGGCGAATCCGGACGACAGCACCGTCACGACCGGCACACCGAGCCGCGACGCCTCAGCCACGGTGTCGATGGCCGCCTCGGCACCCGTCATGACGTAGACGTGGTCGGGTACGCCGGGCAACGCGGACAGGCTCGGGTATGCCTTCTCGCCCTGCACCGTTTCCCGGCTGGGGTTGACGAACCAGGCGGTTCCCCCGAACCCGGCGGCAGCGAGGAATCGTTGAGGGCGGCCGGTGGTCTTCCTCGGGTCGTCGGAGGCCCCCACGATCGCGACCGATGCGGGGTGCAGCAGCGGTCCGGACAGCGCCGTCGCGGTCGAAGCGCGGTTGGCCTGCGCGGGGACGGGATTCTGAGGCATCGGCTCTCCTCGCTGGATGCGGAACGTTCCACCGGCCAGGCCGGCTTCTCTCCTGAACTCATTCAATACTCTATAGAGTGTTTCATGTAGTGTCTGCGGTGTGGACCACATCGACACCAGAAGCACCGAAGAAACCCGCCACGGGGACGAGACCTCGCTGCCCGGCGTGGTCAACCGAACCCCGCTCGCCGATCGGATCGAGCTCCGATGGGAGGGCGAGCGTCTCGTCGGCTCCCCCATCGCCGGGTTCGACCAACGGGTCTTCGGAGGTCACCTGCTCGCCCAAGTCGTGCTCGCCGCCGCCGCGTACGCACCTGCCGACCGGTTCGTCGAGTCCCTGCACATCTACTTCCTCCGACCCGGACGCCCGCACGAGCCGATCTCCTACCCGGTGCGAACGATCCGCGCAGGTCGCAGCCGCACCGTGCTCGCCATCAGCGCTGAGCAGTCGGGGCGCGAGATCGTCACTGGGATGGTGTCCCTGGGGCCAGGAGAACCGAGCAGTTCCAGTGCGTCGATCCGGCCACCGCAGGTGCCCGATCCCGAATCGCTTCCCTCGCTGCCACAACGCCGGGCCGCGGGGATGGCGGCGGGAGGGGTGCGCCTGCCCCCGCTCGGCGACTGGCGCACCGCCTCCCGCCCGCTCGACGTGCGCCCGGTCGACGGGCCGCCGGGCGACACGGCCGCACCGCGCTGCCTGTGGCTGCGCGCCGAATCCGTGCCGGAAGCGAGCAGCCACCTGCGACGCGCCGTGCTGGCGTTCGCCTCCGACCGCTCGCTGTTGCCCGTGATCGCCCGCGCCCGCGGTGAACGGGCGGACCTGCACCGGCCCGCGGTCAGCGCGGACCACGCGATGTGGTTCCACGCCGACCTCGAACCCGGCGAGTGGTTCCTCTACGTGCAGGACTGCCCGGCTGCGGGAGAGGCCGGCGGCCTGGCCCGCGGGACGCTGCACGCTCGCGACGGCCGAGTCGTGGCGTCGGTCGCCCAGCACGCCGTGCTGCTCTGACTCCAGCGGGCGCATGAGTCAGCCCAGCAGGACAGGGTCACCTGGCTGGAAACCCCATCCGACGGCATTTTTCAGCCGTTCCAGGGCCGCTGCGTGATCCGCCGCCGAGCGGGTGCTCGCCCAGTGGCACGGTCCACCGAGGCTTTCCGGGAACCCGTACCCCCACGTCATCAGGACGTCGATGTCGCCGGGCCTGGCGGCGACTCCCTCGGCGAGCACGAGGGCCGCCTCGTTGGCCGTCGCGGTGAGCACCCTCTCGACGATCTCGACTCCGCGGATCTCCCGAGGGGTGATCCCGTTGGCCGCACGAGCGTCGTCGATCAGCCCCGCGGACTCCGGATCGTCCAGGGGCGTTCGGTCGCCGTCGAGGTAGCGGTACCAGCCGGCACCGGTCTTCTGCCCGAGCCGCCCCTTCTCCACGAACCGATCGGCGAGGTCCGAATAGCGTTCCCGCGGGTCCCGGCTCGCGTCCCGGCGCCGCCGCGCGTGCCAGGCGACGTCCAGTCCGGACATGTCGGCCACCGCGAACGGCCCCATCGCGAAGCCGACGTCTACCAGCGCATCGTCGACCTGGCGCGGCGTCGCGCCCTCTTCCACCAGCAGCTCGCACTGGTGCCGGTACGCGGAGAAGATCCGGTTGCCCGCGAAACCGTCGCAGACCCCGACGATCACCGGGAGCTTTCCCAGCGCCCGCGCTGCGGACAGCACGTGTTCCAGGGCTTCCCGCGACGTGGCGCTCCCGCGCACGACCTCCAGCACGCGGGTGCGATGCGCCGGTGCCAGGAAGTGCATTCCCAACACCCGCTCCGGATCGGCGACCGCTGCGGCCAAGGCATCGATGTCGAGATAGGAGGTGTTGGTCGCCAGCGGCACGCCCGGGCGGACGACACCGGCTGCCTCGCCGAGCACGGCGATCTTGACGTCGAGGTCCTCGACGACGGCTTCCACCACGAGGTCGACGTCCGAGATCAGGTCGAACGCGGTCCCCGTGCGCAGTCGTGCCACAGCATCGCCACCGGCGCGCGCCACGTGGTCGGTCGCGCGCTCCAGCGCAGCGGTATCGCGGTCGACGAGCGCCACGTCAACACCCGCCGAGGCGAATGCGCGGGCGATGCCGGCCCCCATCGTTCCGGCGCCGATCACTCCGACCGTCCGAACGGGACGCTCGACGCCAGGCCGTGCTTCGCGCGCGGCAGCTACCCGGGCGAAGAACACGTGCCTCCGGGCCGCGGCCTGCGGGCCGCGCCGCAGCCGGGTGAACTCGGCGCGCTCGTGCCGCAACGCGGTCGGCGCGGGCAGTGCGGTCGCGGTCAGCACCGCGCCCACAGCCGCGACGACTGCCGGGTCCGCGCCGCGCCCGGCGATCAGTCGACGAGCTCTGTCCTCGAGCAGACCCGGTGCACCTTCACGCGTCGGCAGGGAGGTGAGCACGCGCTTGGTCGTGGTTCTCGCCGCGGCAACCGCGGCCTCTCGCAAGTCGTCCACGACGTCATCGACCAGGCCGAGCTCCGCAGCGGATTCCACCGGAATCGGTTCGGCCGACACCACCAGGTCCAGCAGCTGGTCGGGTTCCAGCAGACGTGCGCTGCGCACGATTCCGCCGGCGCCCGGGATCATGCCGAGGCTGACTTCGGGCAGTCCGACCCGGCTCCCGGTGTGCGCGATCCGCCGATCGCAGGCCAGCGCGAGTTCGAGCCCCCCGCCGAGCGTGGAGCCGGACATCGCCGCGACCACCGGCCGGGGGTGGTTCTCGATCGCGGAGAGCACCTCGGGCAGCTGCGGTTCCGGGACGTCGTCGGCGGAGAACTCCCGCAGGTCCGATCCGGACATCAGGTGCTTGCCCGCACCGATGAGCACCACACCGGTCACCGCGTCGTCGTTCGCGGTCTGCCGCAACGCCTCCAGCAGACCAGACCTGATCCGAGCCGTGCTCGCGTTCACCGGTGGGTTGTCGAGCACGACGACGGCGACATCGCCGTCGTGCTCGACGCGCACCGGCCCGAATCCGGCGGTCACGACGTCGCTCGCTGCGGGAAGCGCCGGCCGAAGATCTCCTCCGCAATGCGGTTCTTCATCATCTCCAACGACCCGCCCGCGATCATCCAGCCGCGGGTGCGGCGCTGGCAGTACTCGACGAGTGACTCGGTGCTGTAGCCGAGCGCGCCCATCATCTGCATCGCCGCGTCCGCCGCTTTGAACCCGGCGGTGTTGGCCGCGTACTTCGCGACGGTGGTCTCGTACGCGGACGGCAGACCGTCTTCGGCGTTCGCCACCGCGCGAGCGAGCAGCGCGTCGGCGGAGTCCAGAGCGACTGCGGCTTCGGCGAAGGCCCACTGCACGCCTTGGAACTCGTTGAGCGTGCGGCCGAACTGGGTGCGGTGGGAGACGTGTTCCCTGGCGAGGTCGAACGCGAGCCTTCCCAGCGCCAGCGAGCGGGAAGCGTTGCCGATGCGTTCGACGTTGAAGCCGCTCATCTGCTTCTTGAATCCGCCCGGGCCGAGCAGGATCCGCGACTTCGGGATCCGGCAGTCCTCGAAGTAGAGCTGGGCCCAGGTCTCGCCGCTCATGTAGGACGATGGCTTGCCGACTTCGAGGCCGTGATCGCCGCGTTCCACCAGTACCGAACCGATGTTGCGGGTACCGGGACCGAAGCGGACGTAGACCAGGTACAGCGTGGCGTCCACGCTGTGGGTGCCCCAGATCTTGGTGCCGTTGATGACGAGGTCGTCGCCGTCCTCGACGGCGCTGGTGGCCAGCTCGGTCGCGGCCGAGCCGGCTTCCGGCTCGCTCATGCCGAGCGAGAGCAGGCCCCGTCCGGCGAGCAGGTCCGGGAGGTACGCCGCCTTCTGCTCCGGCGTTGCGAACTGGGCGAAGGTGCGGATGGCACCGAAGTTGCCTGCTTGCAGGATGTCCGCGCTCTTCGGGCAGTGCTGGGCGACCGCCTGGATCACCGCGACCGCCGTGGCCAAACCGGCTCCCTGCCCGCCGTCCTGTTCGGAGATCGTCAGGCCCAACAAGCCCTGCTCCCCCAGCTGGGCTGCGATGTCCCAGGAGTAGCTCGGCTCATGAGCCCGTTCCAGCGCGCCAGGTGCCAAGTGCCGTGCGGCGAACGCGTTGACCGATTCGAGCAGCTCGTTGCGCGCGAGGTCGTCATCGGCCGATCGGTCGAGGGTCGAAGTCATGCTGGGATTTCCTTGTCTTTGCGAGAGGTTGGTTCAGCCGATGAAGTTGAACTTCTGCTTCCACAGCGCCTGGTCGGCCTTCGCGTGGCGGGCGAAGCCCTCCTCGTCAAGCAGGTGGAAGCGCGGGGAGTCCGCGGCCGGCAGCTCGTACTCCCCGGCCTGCACCGGGCCGACGTCGGTGCGGACCGGGACGAAACCTTGGGAACCGACGAACTTCTGACCGGACTTGGACAACGACCAGTTGGCGAAGACCTGGGCGGCCGGATTGTCGGCTCCCTTCGGGGTCAGACCGAGCGGCCCTTCGGACGCCGACACGCCTTCCTCCGGAATGACCAGCCGGATCGGCGCGCCGTTGGTCTGCGCCCCGAACGCGTTATTGAAGCTGACGGTCGCGATCGAGATCTCACCGCGCGCGAGGGCGTCCACCTCCGTCGAGGTCGAGTTGAACACCCGGGGGTCCTGGGCAGCCATGCGGTCGAGGAATCCGACGCCGAACTGCTCGATCTGGAACCGCGTGAGCGCGCTCAACGTGCCGCCCGTGGTGATCGCCACGATGCCGAGCTGACCCTGGTACTTCGGGTTGGTGAGGTCTTCCCAACCGTTCGGCGGGTTCTCGGTGTGGATGGCCGAGTTGTAGGCCATCGCGTTCACGAAGTAGTAGCCGGGGAACCAGTTCGCGTCGACCGTGGCACCGGCTGCGGCCAGCTTGTCGTGGAACGGCGTCCGGTACGGCACGTACAACCCCGCCTCGCCGAACTTCCGCGCCGTGCGCGGGTCGGTCAGCCGGATCACGTCGGCCTCGAGCCGACCTGCGCCGTGTTCGGACAACGCCCGCTCGGCGAGCTTGTTGTTCGGCAAGCGGGTCAGCTCGACCTGGATCCCCGTCTCGGCCGTGAACCGCGCGATGGTGAGGTCTTCGGCCTCCTTGCCGGCTGCCGAGTACAGCACGACCTTCTTGCCCTTCGCGGCGTCGTAGAGCGCTTTGTCGGCGATATGCTCACCGTCGATGGTCAAACCGTTGCTGGTGTCCACCCGCGGCGGCGCGAGCAGCTTGGCCGCACGAGCGGTCGGGGTGTTGTGCGCCGAGCCACCACAGGCCGACACCAGCAGGCTCGCGGCGGCGACCAAGGCCACCAGCGCGCCACCGCGTCGCCGACCGGAGCGGGTGCGGGGAAACGTCGTCGTCTCAGGCACTGTGGCCTCCCGAGCCCGCGCCAAGCCGGCGGGGCAGGTAGCTGAGCAGGAACATGATCGCGCAGTAGATGAGCGCGGTGGCCGAGGCTTCGTTGAGCGCACCACCGTTCTCGAACTGGTCGTAGATGGCGATCGACAGGATTTCGGTGTCTGTGGTGTAGAGGAACAGCGGCACGGTCAGCTCACGCATGCTCAGCATGAGCAGCAGGAGGAACGTGGACAGCACGGACACCCGCAGCAGCGGCACCGTGATCACCGCGATCGCTCGGCTGCGACGGGCGCCGAGCATCACGGCGCTGTCCTCCAGGTCGCGGTCAGTGGCGCGGATCGAAGAGGCGATCCCCCGGAATCCCTGGGGCATCTGCACGGCCACGAACCCGATGATCAGCACCCAGAGCGTGCCGTAGACCGGCAACGGCATGACCAACCACGTCCAGAGAAGACCGATGCCGAGCACGACGTGGGGAATGGCCAGCGGGACCATCGACACATTCTCCAGCGCACCGCGACCCCACGACTTGGTCCGGTAGACCACGTAGCCGACGACGAAGGCCAGTGCGGTGCCGACGGCCGCGGCAGCGATCGAGACCACGACGCTGTTGGTGGTGGCCGCGAGGAATCCTTCGGACGACAGTGCCTCGGAGAACGAACTCGCGTCGAGCGCGCCCGGCTCGGCCAACGCGAAGAACGAGCTCATGTACGGCGAACTCCGCACGGCCGACAGCAACAGGGCGAGCAGTGGCAGCACGATCGACAGCACGAAGTACGCCAATGCGGCGACCAACGCCGGTGTCCGCCACCGGCCGAGTGCGATCTTGCGGGCCTTCACGCCCTTGCCCGACACCGTGGTGAAGGACCTCTTGGCCAGGTAGCGGCGCTGCATCCACGTCACCGCCAGCACCACCGCGACGAGCACGATCGCGATCACGGCGGCTTCGTTGCCCCGCGACGGGGTGGAGTTCATCAGCTTGTAGATGAAGGTCGGGAGGGTGTCGATCCCGCCTGGGGTTGCCAGCACCTGAGAGACCGGGAAGTTCTCGAACACGAGCACGAAGATCAGCAACCCGGAGCCCAGGATCGCGGGCAGCGCCAGCGGCACGGTGACCGATCGGATGGTCCGCCAGGGCGCGCTGCCGTGCACACCGGCGGCGTCTTCGAGGTCCGGGTTCATCAACGACATCGAGCTGTGGATCATCAGGAAGGCGTAGGGCGCGTAGTACATCGCCATCACTACGATGACCCCGGCGATCGTGTAGACGTTCACGACCGGCCCTGTCCCACCGAGGTCGCGGACCGCGACGTTGATCAGCCCGGCTCCTGGGCTGGCCAGGATCGACCAGGCCAGCGCGCCCACGTAGGACGGCAGGAACAGCGGCATCAGCCCGATCAAGTATAGGAACCCGCGGGCCCGGACATTGGTCCGCGCGGCCAGGAAGGCCAGCGACCCACCGATCAGCAGGGCCAGCACCGTCGCGCCCACCGCGATGAGCAGCGAGTTCAGCGCGGCGGTGAGCACCCCTTCGGCGGCGAGGACCTGCAGGTTCGCCAGGGTGAAGGACAGGTCGGAACTTCCCGGCCTCGGCACGTCGGTGGCGAAGGCGGCCACCGCGATCAACAGGGCCGGGACCAGGACCAGGAACGACACGAACGCCAGCAGCGGCAGTCCCAGGACTCGGGTGCGCAGCGGTACCGGGTTGCGGCGTCTGCGGGCTGTCGCGGTCGCAGGGGGCGCGGGTCTGGTCGGTGTGGTGGTCATACCGCGACGACCTCCTGCGCCTGCTGGAGCTCGGTCACGTCTTCCGGCAGCAGCCGGACAGCACGGGCGTCGACCTCGAGCGAGACCTCGGACCCGGTGGCGAGCGTCCCGGTGACCGGCGGCGGGCAGATCGCCTCGATCGCCAAACCTGTTCCAGTGCGCACGGTGCAGCGGATCGAAGCACCCTGGAAGACCGCGACTTCCACGGTCCCGCGCATCCGGTTCGTCGCCGTGGCCGCACCCTCGCCCGTGGCCGGGGTGACGCGGACGTGCTCGGGTCGGATGCAGGCGAAGCGCGTACCCGGGATACCGGCTTCGGCTTCGTCGACTAAGAGTTGTCCGCCCTGATCAGCCAGGACGGCACGGTTCCCGTCGAGGCTGTCGACCTCGAAGACGTTGGTGACGCCGAGGAAGCTCGCGATGGACGCGCTGGCAGGAGCTGCGTAGATCTCCTCGGGCGTTCCCAGCTGGGTGATCCGGCCTCCTTGCATGATGGCGATGCGGTCGGCCAGCGCGAGGGCCTCCTGCTGGTCGTGGGTGACGTAGAGGCTGGTCAGCCCTCGGTCGAGCTGGATCCTGCGCAGTTCGACCCGCAGCTCGTCGCGCAACCGCGCATCGAGGTTGGACAGCGGTTCGTCCAGCAGCAGCACCGCGGGTTCCATCGCCATCGATCGGGCCAGCGCAACCCGTTGCATCTGGCCGCCGGAGAGCATGCTGGCCCCGCGCTCCCCCAGGTGACCGAGCCCGACGACTTCGAGCACGTCGATCGCTTTGCGGCGAGCTTCGGCCCGCCCGACGCCCTTCATCTTCAGCGGGAACGCGACGTTGTCGAGGACGGTCATGTGCGGCCACACGGCGTAGGACTGGAAGACCATGCCGACGTTGCGCTTGTGCGACGGGATCGAGGTGCCGCTCGCGCCGTCGTAGACGGTCCGTTCGCCGATGGTGATCCGGCCGCCGGAGGGAGATTCGAGACCGGCGATGCACCGCATGGTGCTGGTCTTCCCGCACCCGGACTGCCCCAGGAGCACGACGGAACTGCCGTCGGGGATCGTCAGGTCCAGGTTCTTCACTGCTCGGTGCTCCCCGTAGGTGAGCTCCAGTGCTTCGACACCAACCTTCATTGGATGGCTCCTCGCAAGTGGTCTGGTGTGTGGTGGCGGGGTGCTGGTCAGCCGGCGACGAGTGCGCTGGACCGGATCGCCCGGTCGATGTCGGCCAGGAATCCCAGATCGTCGAATGCCTGGACCGAGGTGATGAGTTCGGTGGTCGCGGCCGCACCCACCACCGGTTCGCACAATCCGCGCACCTTGTCCTCGAGCGCCTCGTCGGACAGCGGGTTCGCCGGTTCTCCGTACGGGTGCTGCACCCAGGTGGTGTGCGCGCGCCTGTTCCCGAGCTCGATGGTGGTCCGGGCCGGGCGGCCGGACCGGGGGTAGGCGGCATCGGCATCCGGATCCACGGTCACCGAGATGCGCCCCATCAGATCCCGCACGGCGGTGTCAGCGCGACCGGCGGGCTCGAAGTCGGTCAAGGTCACCGACCCGCGGACGAGAGCGGCGGCGACCGTGTAGGGCAGGCTCAGCTGTGCCTGCAGGGTCGTGTTCAGATCGGTTCCGGTGTGCCGAGCGGCGATCGGGAACGTCTCGACCTTCACCGCGGTGATGTCGGCGGGGTCGATCGCGTGCTCGCGGCGCAGCTGCAGCGCACCGTCGATGGCGCCGTGGAG
Source organism: Saccharopolyspora ipomoeae (assembly GCF_029952525.1). Taxonomy (GTDB): domain Bacteria; phylum Actinomycetota; class Actinomycetes; order Mycobacteriales; family Pseudonocardiaceae; genus Saccharopolyspora; species Saccharopolyspora ipomoeae. The sequence goes on along the minus strand of NZ_JASAOF010000011.1, from coordinate 104,652 downwards.
GTGGCGGCAGCACGGGTAGGGCTTGACGTAGGTCCTCAGCAGCACCCACCCCTCCCCGAGCCCGTCGATGACGTGCTCGGGGAACCACGCCTCGCCGGCCGCGCCCGCATAGGCGGCGAAGTAGCCGTCAGTGCCTTCCAGGACGGTGGTTGGACCCGTGAGCCCGGCGGCGGCGAGATCCGCTGCGGCGATGCCATCGCGCGCCGCCTTTCCGGGGTGGAAGCGCTTCACCTCCGCCGAGCCGCTGAGGAACTCGAACAACCCGCCCGCGTGCGAGCCGGCGATGCCGAGCGCGTTGGCGACTTCGGCCTCCGGCAGTCCGCGCAGCACGCACGCCGCGGCGGTCGCGCCGAACACGCCTGCCAGCGGGGTGTTGTGGAAATGCCGGTTGCGGGTGGCCGGGTGGCCGGCAGCGGCGATCCGGCACGCGAGTTCCATGCCGATCGCCGCAGCGATGCGCACGCGTCCCGCGTCGGCGCCGAGGCTCTGCCCGAGGGCGAACACCGTGGGCAGCACCACCGACGTGGGATGCATGCTGCCCGGCGTGTAGCCCTCGTCGGACTCGATGCCGTGGCCGCTGGTGCCGTTGACCAGTGCAGCGCCGAGCACCGACGAGCTCCCGCGTCCGATCGAGGTCGCCACGTCGCCGGGGTACAGAGCTGCGGCGTGACGTGCGACCGCAGCCGACACCGGCCCCACCGAGCTGGCGACCATGCCGGCCACCGCATCGAGCGTCAGCCGTCGCAGGTGCCGGTCCAGGTCCGCGGGCAGAGGCCGCGCCTGCTGTTCGACGATCCACTTCGCGACGTGCCAGGTCAGTCCCGTCTGCGCGTCCATGCACTTCTCCCGCTGGGTGATCGGGCCGCCCCCGTTGGCGGCAGCCAAGAAGCTACATACTCTATAGAGTGTTGTCCATGGATAAGACTCGGTTACCGTGGGTAAGTCGATAGGCAATAGACTGTTGACCGTTTCACCGCGCTGAACGATCAGAAGGGCGACACATGAGCTTCGGGAACGCGGACTCCCCTCCTCAGAGCCGCACCGCCTGGGTCGCCGACCGGATCCGCGAGGACGTCGCGGCCGGAACGCTCCGGCCCGGTGAGCTGATCAAGCAGACGGTCCTGGCCAAGCGGTACGGGGTCAGCCCCACCCCGGTCCGGGAAGCGCTGCGCATCCTGGAAGCCGACGGCATGATCGTCTACTCCACCCACAAGGGCGCCTCGGTCCGCGAGATGACCCCGGAGACCGCCGCAGACCTCTACCGGCTGCGCGCCGCCGTCGAATCCGTCGCCTCGGAGATGGCCGTCGAGCGGATGACTCCCGACAAGCTGCAGGAGATCGAGCAACAGCACGCCGAGATCGACCAGGCACTCCGGGACGGGGCTACTCCCGCTGAGCTGTCACGCCTGAACAAGCAGTTCCACTTTACGATTTACGAGCAAGCATCGCCGCTGGTCCTGCAGTACGTCGAGACCTTGTGGGTCCGTTTCACCCCACCCGCGACCATCTGGGGAAGCAAGGACGCCGCCGAGGCGCTGCAACGCGACCACGACGCCATCCTGAAAGCCCTGCGGGACGGCGATGCGAAGGCCGCTGCTCAGCTGGCAACCGACCACGTCCACCACGCCGCAGCCATCCGCGCGGCGAATCCGGACCTGCGTGCCTCCGGCGGACAGGATCGCGAAGACATCACCAGCATCTGACCACCGCGCCACCGACCGGGCCGCGCGGCTCGCGGTCAGCGCTGGCTGAAATCCTTGTGCAGCGCGAAGGTCCGCCGTTCTCGCTCGATCACGCGGCGGTGGATCCGGCTGCGCCACGAGGTCGTGGTCGCCGTCCTGTAGCCGTCGGTGTCGAACACGCCCGGACCGCTCAGCTCGTGCAAGGCGAGAAAGGCCGGTCCTCGACCGCTCGCCTTCCGATACCGGCGGATGCGGTTCCAACCCGGGATCGCCGTCAGCAGCGGGATGTGCTCCTGCTCGTACCAGTCGTCCAGCTCGGGCTCGTCCTCTGCCCGTACTGTCAGCGACGTCGCGACCAGCAGCGGCGCGGGCCGGCCGGTGTCGTGACCATGCTTACCGAGCAGTTCGTAGGTGCGCCGGTCCAGGATGGGCAGCGCCGCCATGACGGCCTTCTCCCGATCGCTTCGACACGCGCGCAGGCTCCGGTACCGGTCGGATTCCAAAACCTCGAGGTCGAGGTCGTAGAGCGCCAGCCAACCCGGCTCTCGTCTATCGGTGGCCCGGTAGCGGCGCGCCGTGCGAATGCCAGGAAGACGCGCCCTGGCGGGTGCGTGCTCTGTGTCGTACCAGTCGTCGAAGAGAACTTCCTGGCCCACCGCGGGCTCGGAGAGCACGAACAGCACACCTTCTGTCACCCGGACTCCTCACAGCATCGGTTCACCGACCAGGGACGCCGTCCACGGAGGTGAGGGAATCGAGCATGGTCGCCCCGTGCGCACCAGCGCGTTTCAGCGGTGGCTGATCTCCGCCGAAATGGAGTCGGCGTGTTCGCGAACGAGCGGTGCGCATCGCTGGCGAAGTTCGTCGGTCGACATGCGTGCGGCGTTGACCGAGATGTTGAGCGCAGCGATGACACCACTGCGATCCCTGACGGGTGCGGCGACCGATCGGACACCCTCCTCGCGCTCGCCGTCGATCAGGGCGTAACCGTCCTCGCGCACGGCCATCAGAGCCACGCGCAGCTCGCTGGGATCGGTGATCGTGCGTGTGGTGAGCGGCACCAGCTCGGCCTGCTCGAAGTAGGCGTCGAGCTCGTCGTCCGGCAGAGCAGCCAGCAGGACGCGTCCCAGCGAGGTCGGGTACGCCGGCAGCCGAGAACCGATGTTCAGCGTGATGGACACGCTTCGCGGGCTCGGCACTCGGGCCAGGTAGACGATCTCCGTGCCGTCCAAGGTCGCCAGCGAGGACGATTCCTGGGTCGCGTTGGACAGGCTGCGCATGTGCGGTTCTGCGTGTTCCCACCACGGGGAGGACGACAGGTACCCGTATCCGAGGCGCATGACCTTCGAGGTGAGCCTGAAACGGCGGTCGCGCTGTTCGGCGAACCCGATCCGCGAGAACGTGAGCAGCACGCGACGCACGGTCGCACGGGTGAGTCCGGTGAGCTCGGCCGCTTGGCTGATGGTCAGCTCCGGGTGTTCCGCTGAGAAGGCCATCATGACCTGCAATGCCTTGTCCACGGAATCGATGAAATCCGGATCTTCCCGCGACACTCCTGCGTCTCTCCGTTGCTCGTCCGCCTGCTTCTCTACCTCCGAACGGGCCAAATTTACCCCATCCCACAGCAGCGAAGAGCGGTCCTCGGCACCTCGGAGTGGCGGCTGCGCCGTCAAGCATGGAACCCGAAGCACTCAGCGGGGTTGTCCACCAGCAAACGCTTGCGGTCTGCCTCCGCTGGCACGACTTCGGCGAGCAGGTCGACGAGGTCGCCGTCGTCGGGCACGAAGCCGTGGGTGTTGGGATGGGGGAAGTCGGTGCCCCAAACAACGCGCTCCGGAGCACTCCTGGCGAGCAAGCGGGCCAGGGCCGTGGAGTCACACATGTCCGGCGGTGACGTGGCGATGCGATCCGCACCGCTGAGTTTGACCCAGACCCGACCGGTGTCGAGCAGCCTCCGCAACGCCGTCACCGCAGGCGAGTCAAGTCCTTGATGCAGGTCGACCCGGCCCATGTGGTCGATGACGACCGGGAGCGGGATCGACCGGATGAAGTCCTCGTGCTCGGCCAGCCCGTCGCCGGCGACGTGCAGCGCGATGTGCCAGCCGTAGGGACGAACCAGCGCGATAATCGCTTCAATCGCCTCGGGAGCCGGTGCTGCGCCGAGGTGTGGTGTGAAGTGCAGGCGGGTCCCCCGGACTCCGGCCTCGTGCAGCCGCGCGACGCCCGCGGCCGAGGTGTCGGGGCGGATCAGGGCGACACCGCGGTAGCGGCCTCGCCCCTCCTTCAACGCCGCGAGCAGCGACCTGTGGTCGGCTCCGTGGGCGGCCGACTGGACGATCACCGCCCGCTGGAACCCCAGCAGCCGGTGCAGATCCTGCAAATCGGCCAGTGGCGCTTCCGGTGGCGTGAACGTCCGATCCGCCGCGTACGGGAAGCGGCTCGTGGGGCCGAAGATGTGGCAGTGCGCGTCGCAGGCGTCATCCGGCACCTCGATCGTCGGGGCGTGTGGCGCGGGATGCGGTCCCGGGTTGAACGGTGTGGTCATCGGGTTCTCCTGCTCAGTCGCATCGGGCGGTCATGCCGCCGTCGACGACGATTTCGGTACCGGTGACGAATCGCGCTTCGTCGGAAGCCAGGAAGAGCGCGGCGTTCGCGGTGTCGCGACCGTCGCCCATGAACCCGAGTGGGATCCGTGCCTGGCGTTGCGCCAGCAGCGCATCGACGTCGCCTCCGGTACGCTGACCGGCGAGGCGGGCTCCCACCATGGGTGTGTGCAGCTGTCCCGGAACGACGGTGTTGACGCGGATGCCGTCAGGGGCGTGCTGCACGGCGACCACCTTGGACAGCTGGATGATGCCGGCCTTGGCCGAGGCGTAGCCCACCTGCGCCGAACCGGTCCACCGCAGGCCGGAAGTCGAGGCGACGTTGACGATCGCACCGCTCCCCTGCTCCTTCATGACCGGGATGACGTGCTTGCACCCCAGGTAGACGCTGGAGAGGTTGGTGTCCAGCTGCGCCTGCCAGGTTTGCTCGTCGAGCTCGACAGGCCCGCCGCGGCGAGATCCTCCGACGTTGTTGACGAGCACATCCACCCTGCCGAAGGCAGTGCGCGCAGCCTCGATCATCCCTGCGACGGAGTCGGAATCGGTCACATCGCACGTGTGCGCCGCCGCCGTACCACCTTCATCGGCGATCATTCTCAACGTGGGTTCCATGGGGCCTTCCTCGCGGTCCACGACCAGAACCCGCGCTCCCTCGCGGGCGAAGATGACCGCAGTGGCACGACCGTTTCCCCAGCCCTGAGCGACGCTTCCCGCACCGGTGACGATCGCGACCTTGCCTGCCAGTCGACCGCTCATGCCACAGCTCCGTCCTCGTCAATGGTGTCGGCTTCGGCCCCCTGATCCGACCGGCCCACGTGCAGGGCTACCAAGAATCGGGAAACCAGGTTGTAGGTACCGATCGTCGCGGTGAGCTCGACGATCTGCTGGTCGTCGAAGTGGCTGCGCAGCTCCAGGAAGATCTCGTCCGGTACCTCGATGCAGCGGGTCATCGCATCGGTGTAGGCCAGTGCAGCACGTTGCCCGGGATTGAGGACTCCGCCCGCGTTCTCAGCGTGTTCACGCAGCACCTCGGTCTGCTCGAGGGTCATGCCTGCCCGACGTGCCACCGGTTCGTGCGCGTTCCACTCGTAATCCGCGCCGTTGAGCGCCGCGACGCGCAGGATCGCCAGTTCCCGGACGTCATCGGCAAGACTCGCGCGAGCTCGGATCGCGCCGAGCAGGCTGTTCCAGCCGTCAGCGATGGCGGGGCTGTGGAGCAGCATCCTGTCCAACGGGGTGAGCTTCCCACCGCGTCGTTCGCGGATGCGCGCAGCGACCTCGCTGTCATCGCTGTGGTATTCCAGGCGGGCCATCAGTGTTGGATTCCTTCCGACAGGGGGCCGGAACGCTCTGCGTTCTCAAGACCCACGAGCAATGTGGGTAGCCGGACCGGTTGTTCGGCACACCACCGTTCCGAGATCAAGTTCAGGCGCTACTACCCGCGGGACTGACGACAGCAGCCGATTTCTCGCCCTCGTTGTCGTCTTCCACGAGTGGCTCAACAGACTCTCCATTGAGGACCGCGCGAGCGCGTTCGAGATCGAGCGCGCGTTCCCACCGCGACACGACCAAGCTGCCCATGATCTGACCGGACAGGCTGACCAAACCGCGCATGGTCGACAGGAAGCGGTCGATACCGAGGATCAACATGATCCCCACGACCGGGACCACTCCAGTCGTCGACAACGTCGCCGCGAGGATGACGAAGCCCGCACCCGCGACGCCCGCGCTGCCCTTCGACGTGATCACGAAAACGGCCAGCAGCCCGATCTGCTGCCACAAGGACAGCTCAACGTTGAACGCCTGCGCGATGTACAGCGACGCGAAGCCGAGGTAGAGGCACACGCCGTCCCCGTTGAACGCGTACCCGAACGGCACCACGAGTCCGACGATCCGCTTGGGCGCGCCGAGGTTCTCCAGCTTGCGCATCAGCTGCGGCATCACGACCTCGTAGTTGGAGGTGCCCAGGGTGATCAGCAGCTCGTCCTTGAAGTAGCGGTAGAGCTTGAGGATCCGCAGGCCGCACAAGCGAGCGATCACGCCGAACACCACGAGGCTGAAGCCGATCCCGGTCGCCCAGAACAGCCCGATCACACTGCCCAAGCTGGTCAGCGTCGCCAACCCGAACTTGCCGGTGGTGTAGGCCATCGCCCCGAACGCCCCCAGGGGCGCCAGGTACATCACGAGCTTGACCACGCCGAAAACCGCGTCACCGACGCGCGCGATGCCACGGACCAGCGGCTCACCTCTGCCCCCCAGGGCCTTGATGGCGATCGCGAACAGAATCGCGACGAGCAGCACCTGCAGCACGTTGCCTTCGGCAAAAGCGCTCACAACGCTGTGGGGAATGATCTGAATCAGGAAGTCGTACCAGTTCTGGCTTTCACCGGCCTGCAGGTACTTCTCCGCCGACCCCGACAAGTGCAGTGAGTTCGGATCCGCGTTGATGCCCTTGCCCGGCTCGAACACGTCCATCACGACCAAACCGGCCAACAGCGCGACCGTCGTGACGACCTCGAAGTAGACCAGGGCCTTCACGCCAACTCGCCCGACGGCGGTCAGCTCCCCGGCCGAGGCGATCCCAGTGACGATCGTGCAGAACACCACCGGGCCGATGAGCATCTGAATCAACGAGATGAAGCCGGTACCGACCGGTTCAAGCGACTCACCGACCTCGGGCGCGATGAGACCAAGAGCTGCACCAAGTGCGATCGCCACGAGGACTGTCACATACAGCTTTGAAGTGAACGCGCTGTGTAACACCGATCTTACCGACATCATTGTCTCCTTGTGCGACCAACGAACTTTTGTGCGTTGGACGTACAAGACGATGCGGGATGACGGAGGGGCTGTCAATAGGCACTAGTCCGCGACCGGCAACACAGCGGCCCTGTTCCAGTGACGACGAGAACCTCCGGCCAGTCGCCGCACCGAACAAGAGCTACCCGTGGCCACATGGCCGGTCTGACCCGCCGTGCCCCGCGCAGTCGTCCGCCACACTCCTCCGCGGGACCGAACCACCACATGGCACTTGATCGACTTCCTCGCAGCTGAGCGGCACGCACCGGAGTGAACCCCGATGCGCGTCAGCCACGAACTCGAGGAACACGGCAACCTTGGTTCTTCCACAGACGGGGGCCAGCACCTTGCGAGCTGGCGATCGGGTCACGGGCTTCTATTCCAAACCTTGGTGGACCTCAGATTTCAGTTACCGCTGATGGCATCACGAACACAAATAGGGATTGCCGGTTAGAAGATGATGTCGACGTGGTGGCCCTGCAGCCGAGGCCGCTATCGACTCAACCAGGACCACGCACGTGTCCCCAATAGCCAACGCCCTCTACGTGCATCACAGACCACGGCCGGGGACAAGCAGGGACACCGAATGGCAGGTGCCCCTGCGCCCACCCATCGACGTTTCCGCAGCTCACAAGGCACCACTGCCTGTCCCAAAACGATGTCCCAGGCTTCATCGGGCCGGGACACCTGGGACAACAAAAAGCCCTCTGCTTCAGCCTGTTTCAGGGAGCAGAAGGCGGGTGAATAGTGTGCAAGTCCGTCCTCGGACACAGAATTACCCCACGGGTTTGACCTTGGGGATCCCGGATATCAGCTGAGGCGAGACCACGGTCTCGCCTCAGTCGCGTCTAGGGTGGTTTTCGCAGCTCATCAGCTACACCGGAAAGGCCAGCTGTGTCCCGCTGGGTGGCGCTGTGGACGCCGTTTCCGGCTGGAGCTCTTCGAGTGTCCAGTCCGGGCCAAGGTAGACGATCACCAACCCGTTCGCGCGAAGATAGTCGACCACATCCTGGTCGCCGCCGGTGAGCTCGGGCAGCCGGGATCGCAGCCCGTCAAGTAGGTGTTCCTCCCTGACATAGACGCTCTTTAGACCCGGTGCCTCGGCGCGGGCGCTGGTGCGACCGTGCCGGCAGCGGTAACCGGGCCGGTTGTGCGCCCAATGCGAATCGAACCGCCGATCACACGCCCCACACACCACCAGTCCCGACAGTAGATACGTCCGGATCCCGCCGTCCTGGGATCTTCTCGCCGCCCGGATGCCCTGCACCGTACGAAACGTCGCCTCGTACACCAACGCCGCATGGGCAGGCGCGTGCGACACCGCCCACTCCCCCGAGTCCGTACGGCGCCCCGTACCACCGGCACGACGCGCCGCCCCAGGACTCCGGACCGTGCCGGTACGGTTCCACACCTGCCTACCCGTATAGCGCGGATTCTCCAGAATCCCGGCCACCGTCGGCGTCCTCCACGCCCGCCCCGAACGATGCCGATTCCGCCCCGGATCAGCACCCGACGGACACGGAACCCCACGATCATTCAGCTCCCGCGCGATCCCAGCAATGCTCCGCCCCACCGCACGCTGCTCGAAAACCCACCGCACCCACGGACCCGTCACCGGATCCGGCTCCAACTGATGCAACCGACGCCCCCACCGCGCATGCTCCGCAATCGGATGCGGACCCACATCAACAAGCCGATACCCATACGGCGGCCTCCCACCCAAAAACCGCCCCTGCTCGGACGCCTGCGTCCGCATCGCCGCCAACACCCGATGCCGCGACCGCACCGCCTCACGCCGCAACTGCGAACCCAACAACACCATCAACGCCCGATGCTCCGGATCCCCCAGATCCACCGGACCATCCGCCTCCGGCAGCCACAACTGGATGTCCCGCTCAGCAAGAACCGGCATGACCTCGCGGAACTGATTCCCACAAAACGCCCGCTCGTACTCCCCCACAATCACCGCATCAAAACCGCAATCCGAACTCCCCGCCGCAGCCAGCAACGCCGCCGCAGCCGGTCGTTTCCACCAGGAGGACCGGCGTGAACAGCCCTCATCGAAAAACTCCTCCACAACAACCCCACGGCCAGCGTTCGTGACCTCGGCAACCTCCCGCTGCCACGCCCGCGACGTCTCCCGATGCTGAAACTCCCTGGTCGACATCCGGCCGTAAAACGCAAACCGCACCCCCGACCCACCTTGGGCCATCCCACGACGCCACCTCTGGCTGTGACCGCAACCAGACACCCCAGATGCCCCTGACTCCGTTCCAGCCACTTCGCACCTCACATCCCGAACCGTTGACCAAGCAGTTCTGGAACGTCGGCGCACCGCCCCCATGACGCCACCCCTGCCAGCACCACCCGAATAGCCGTACAAAGACGCCACGGCAGACCCGTAGCTGGAACAGTGTCGGCTGCCCAGAGACCCGCCCCAGGCCAATAAGCGAATGCGGCAGGCTTCGCTCGTGACATCGGCGCCAGGCTGCTACCGCGATCGAGGCCTCAAGTTGGGCGCCGGTATCCACGGCTGCACACCAAGGGCACCGACCTCAGAGTGCCCCGTCTCCCCCCAGCCCTTGAACGCGGACACGTTCCAGGACGACGCCCTCCCCGGATAGCGCACCTCAATGGTGATACTGCGGTCTCAGGCATCCTCGTTCGGACACGAGGGAGCTGCAGCTGGCGAGCGGAACCTGGATCGAGACGAAGTACCGCGGCCGACGACGTCGGCCGTCTCAACAAATTCACTCCAATCGATTCCGAGGCCATCGACACTGTCGCCGACGCGGCCCTTAACCCACTCAATCCGAGCGGCCCGACCCCGGCTAGGCCAGAAAAATTCAGTTCTCGTACTACGATTGAGCTCCCATCCCGCCATCGATGCGATACTGCGCGCCGGTGATGAACCTGCTTTCATCGGAAGCAAGGAACAGCACCAGCGCGGCGATTTCATGTGGATCCGCGTACCGCTTCAGCGGGATTCCGTTTGTCCACGATTCTTTGACCGCTTCAGGATTGTCCGGATCAGTGTTCTTTTCGATCGATTCCATCATCTTCGTGTTCACTGGCGCGGGATGGATAGAATTCACACGCACCTTGTTCTCGGCCACTTCGAGCGCGGCGGTCCTCGTAATGCCGACAACGGCATGCTTGGACGCCGAGTACGGCACCATGCCCGGAACTCCCATGAGGCCAGCGGTAGACGACGTGTTGATGACGCTGCCGTTTCGCTGCTGAATCATGACGCGCAGTACGTGCTTCAGCCCCAGGAAAACGCCGCGCGCATTCACGGACATGACCTTTTCAAATTCCTCAAGCTTGTAATCTACGATCCTTGAGTGACCTCCCTCAACTCCTGCGTTGTTGAAGAAGGCATCAATCCTTCCGAATCGGTCAACAACCTCCCTGACGTATCTCTCAACATCGTCCTCTTTGGAGACATTTGCCTGAACAGTGATAACGTCGCCGAGAACACCAAGCTCTGCTCGTGCTTGATCCAGTTGTTCCGCGGACAGATCGACCAAGGCAACCTTCGCGCCTTCCTTCAAGAAAAGCTGGGCGGTTTCCTTGCCGATGCCACCAGCGCCGCCGGTGATGATCGCGACCTTGCCGTTTAGTTTTGCCATTCTCGCTTCCTCCTGATATTAGATGCGCACAGGGTGCGTTAAACCCTCTTTCCTGTCTGGGAAAGTGCGCTTTTAGCCACCGGCCGCGAAGCTGCTGCGCCGCCGCCCGCCTCGGCAATGAGCGGAGTGCCGAGAAGCGATCGACAACGGGAACTGACCAGGAACGCGGACTTTCCTGAAAATGTCATACTCGCCTCTGGGCCAGAAAGGTGCGTGGAAAACATCTGCTGACAGTAGAGCGCCAGTCGGCGCCGGATGCGTACCAGGTTGAGACAGTCAACGGGCATCAGGCTGGCGTTATGGTGCGGTCAGGCAACGACTCCACGACCTCAACACGGTCCGCGGCGGGGCGATGCCCTGCAGCCGGAATGTTTCGGTCAGGTGCGGGAGGTGAATCCGGATTGGCTAGGTCCTGGTAGTTCATTCCCCGTCGAGCAGATGCACGCGGCCGGGCGTGCACGTCCGCGTACTCACGCGATGCGGCCCGCGATCCCGTCGAGGCCTGCTACCGGGGGGATGCGGTCGAGAAGCGTGGGCTCATGCCCTGGGATTACCCGCTCGATATCGCCGCCCGCCAGATCTACCATGCGATCAAACCCCTCGTAGACCAGCGGCAGGTCGGTGAACACCGAGGCGGGGGCGTCACCACCGATGTTGTCTTGGAGATGTGTCGCGTCACCGGCGAGCACGATCGGACCGCTCCCGGTCTCGACCCGCACCACCTGCATGCCGGGGGTATGACCGCCGAGTTGGTGGACGGTCACTCCCGGAACGAGCTCCCGACTCCCATCCACGAACAGGACGCGTCCCGCATGGCTCATCCGCACGAGTCGCAGGACGTCCTCGGTTTCGATGTGCCGGAGCAGCTCGCGCCGGTGGATGTGGCGGCCGGTCCAGAACCGCAGTTCCTGGTCCTGCAGAACGATTCTGGCGGAGGTGAACGGGTCAAGGTCACCGGCGTGGTCGTAGTGCAGGTGGGTCAGCACGACGTAGGGAACGCAAGCAGGTTCGACCCCCAGCAGCTCGAGGGCTGCTGACGGGGAGCGGTAGTAATCCGGGCGACTGCGCTTGCGCGCGACCTCGGGGGTGAAACCGGCGTCGACGACGATGTCGGCCTCCGGTGAGCGGATCAGCCACACAAAGTAGTCGATTCCCACGGGACTATCCACCGGCTCGGCACCCGCCCCGTGGTAGAAGTCGACCCGCCGCGCACGGTGGTGCTGGGCGAACTTCACCGCGTACACCTCGTGCGTCGTCATGACGGCTCCCCCTCGGCGCGGTCGATTCCGCGCACCACCGCGGTGTGGTAGTTGTCCCCGTAGCCCAGGTCGATGGCGCTCTGCAGCAGCTCGCTCGCGAGAGTGGCTGCCGGCAGTGCGAGTCCGGCCGCTGTCGCGGCTTCAATCGCGTAGGCGATGTCCTTGTGCATGTAGCGCGAGGAGAAGATGCCCAGACCGTGCTCGTCGGGCAGGATCGCCTTCATCCCGTGGTGCCGCAGGGCAAAGCTGTCCGCGGAGCCGCCCGCGAAAGTCTTGAACAGCGTATCGGGATCAACCAGGCCAGAGCGGCGCGCGACGCTGATGGCCTCGGAGAGGGCGACGACCGTCTCGAAGACGACCATGTTGTTGAGGACCTTGACCATCGCCCCCGCGCCTGTCGGCCCACAGTGGGTCACTTCTGTTGCCATGCAGCCGAGCAGTGGCTTGATGCGGTGGAAGTCTTCCGGCGTGGGAGCTCCCACCATGATGCTCAGCGTTCCGTCGATCGCGGCCTGCCGCGTCCGCGCCACGGGAGCGTCGATGAACAGCACGCCGTTCCCGGCCAGCTCACGACCGAGTTCTTGCACCAGGTCGACCGGTGAGGTGCTGAGGTCGACCAGGACCTGCCCTGGCCGAAGGTGCTCGAGCAGCCCTCCCGCGCCCCTGACGACCGCTTCGACCTGCGGCCGACCTGGCAGCGACAGGAAGATCACTTCACAGGTCTCGGCCACGTCCGCGATTCCCGTAGCCGGCACGGCGCCATCGCGCTCGAGAGCCGCGATCTTGTCGGCATCTGTGTCGTAGATCTTGACCGGCAACCCGGACTTCCGCGCGATGTTCGCGCACTCGGGGCCACCCATCACACCCAAGCCGATGAATCCGACCGAACTGAACCCGCTGTCACTCATGCTCACCCTCCGGAAACGTCTTCCGCATGTCGAACTGGGCGCATCACGCCCGTCCCTCTCCCCCGCCGCACGATCAATCCAGGTTCGACCCGAGGTCGAACGTGTAGACCTGGTCGTCGAACATCGAGTAGCTCTGGTAGTCCACGAGCTTGTAGAGGCGCTTGCGGGTTTGCATGTCCGTCGTCCTCGACTTCAGCGACCCTTCGGCGAGAAGCGTGTCCAGGCCTCGTTCCGCCGCGCCCATTGCAAGGCGGAGCAGTGAAACCGGGAAGATCACGATGTTCACGCCTACGTCGTCCAGTTGCTGGACGCTGAAGAGCTCGCTCTTGCCGAACTCGGTCATGTTCGCCAGGATCGGCACGTCGACCGCGGCTCGTACCGCCGCGAACTCGTCGAGCGTTCTCATCGCCTCGGGGAAGAGCGCGTCGGCACCGGCGTCGACGAGCGCCTGGGCCCGGGCGATCGCGCTGGGCAGATCCGCGACACCTCGCATGTCGGTGCGGGCGGTGATCAGGAAGTTGGGATCGCGGCGTGCGTGCACGGCGGCCTTGATGCGCCGCACCGCGGTCATCTCGTCAACGACGTCCTTGCCGTCCAAATGCCCGCAGCGCTTGGGGTTGACCTGATCCTCGATGTGCATTCCGACGAGGCCGGCATCTTCGAGGAGTTGGACTGTGCGAGCGACGTTCATCGGCTCCCCGAACCCCGTGTCGGCGTCGATGAGCGTCGGTAGCGCGGTCATCCGCGCGATCTGACCGCCACGCTGCGCGACCTCGGTGATGCTGGTGAGCCCGATGTCAGGAAGCCCAAGATCAGCGCTCAGGACCGCCCCGGAGACGTAAACTCCTCCAAAACCCTTTTCCTCGATCAATTTGGCACTCAGCGGATTGAACGCGCCTGGCATGCAGAGGATCTCATTTCCGGACAGGCGAGCGCGAAGCTCCGTCCTCTTCTCTGCGGCGTTCGGGATGGCGTGAAGCATCTGAATGGACCTCCTCAGCTCGCGCGTCCGAGTCGGCCACCATCGATGACCAGCGTGTGCCCGGTGATGAACCCGGCCAGCGGCGAGGCGAGGAACACGATCGCCCCGACCACATCAGCCGGCTGACCGATCCGACCGATGGGTGATCTGGCCGCAGTGGCCGCCCGTTGTTCCGGGGTGTCGATCGTGCCCTTGACGAAGGGTGTTTCGATCGTGGCGGGCGCGACTGCGTTCACCCGCACTCCTTGTGGAGCGAGCTCGGTCGATGCCGCGGTGGTGAGCTGGCGTACGCCGGCTTTGGTCATCGCGTACGCCGTCGCCGGCAACCGGGCGGCCACGAAAGCCGCTGTGGAAGCCAGGTTCACGATGGCCCCGCCGCTCCCGCTGGTCATTTGCTTGGCGGCTTCCTGCAGGCAAAAGAAGGTTCCGCGCAGGTTCACCGCTAACAGCTGGTCGAAACTGTCCTCGTCCTGCTCCAGCAAGGAGGTGTACTTGATCAGTCCCGCGGTGTTGACCAGGATGTCGCACGGGCGCTCGAGCGCGGCGAACGCTGACCGCACCTGGTCGACATCCGAAAGATCCAGCACCGCTGCGTGAGCGGTACCGCCCGCAGTCGTGATCTTGTCGACGACGCTTTGCGCCCGGTCACGATCCTGATCCAGCACCGTGACCGTCGCACCGAGGTCAGCCATCTCGACGGCTGTGGCACCGCCGATTCCACCTCCACCTCCCGTGATCACAACGTGTTTGCCTGCAATGTCGAAGCTCAACAACTGTGGTCTCCTTCCTCAGCTGCGATGTCGTGCAGTACCTGGTACTCGCCGGATCTCGTCACGCAATCCGGTTCGGTACCGCTTCTGCCGAGCTCTGCTCGTCGTTGAGGCCCGCGTCCCGCAACGAGTTCCCGCGGGATTCCCGGGCGAAGAACAGCGCGACGAGCGACAGGAGGGCCGCGGTGGCAACGTAGAGCGAGATGGGCAACGACGCACCGTAGGTCTGCAGCAGAGCGGTCGCGATGATCGGTGCCAGCGAGCCGGCGAAGATGGACGAGAACTGGTAGCCGATGGATACGCCCGAGTAGCGAACCCGAGTCGGGAACATCTCCGCCATGAGCGCTGACTGCGGCGCGTACATCGCCGACCAGGTGATGAGCCCGACGCAGATCCCGAGCAACGTCAACACCATGCTCTCGCTCCGGTACAAGGGGAAGATCGCAAACGAGAAGGCCGCAGAGGTGACGATCCCGAACAGGTAGACCGGTTTGCGGCCGATCCGGTCGCACAGGTGCCCGAAGAACACGATCGCCAGACAGGCCAGGAACTGCGCGGTCAGCAGGAGCAACAGGATGTTGCCCGTCTTGATGCCCAGGTAGTTGAGGTAGGTCACAGAGAAGGCCGCCACGATCCAGTACCAGATGTTCTCCGCCAACTTGAGGCCGATCGCGATCAGCAAGTTGCGCGGCTGGGTGCGGATGACCTCCAGCATCGGTGGGCGGGAGGGCTTGGCCGTCTTGGCGCGATTGGCGGCCTCCTTGAAGATCGGCGCGTCCTCGATGCGAGTCCGCACATACCACCCGACCAAGGCGATGACCGCGGAGAGCAAGAACGCGATGCGCCAACCCCAGCTCAGGAAGCTCGCGTCGTCGAGAACGCTGGAGAGCGCCCAGAGCACCAGCGCCGCGATGACATTGCCCACGGGCGCGGCTGCTTGTACGAAGCTCGTCCAGAAACCCCGCCTGTTGTCCGGGCTGTGCTCGGCGATCAACAGGACCGCGCCGCCCCACTCGCCGCCGACGGCGAAGCCTTGGACGAATCGCAGGATCACCAGCGCCAGCGGTGCCGCGTAGCCGACCTGCTGGAAGGTCGGTAGCAAGCCCATGAGGAAGGTGCTGGTACCGATCAGGACGAGCGACACCTGCAGCAAGCGCTTACGGCCGTACTTGTCACCGAAGTGCCCGAACACCGCGCCGCCCAGCGGCCTGGCGGCGAAACCGACGGCGTAGGTCACGAACGCCTCGATGACCCCGGAGAGCGGATCACCGCCACCAGGGAAGAACAGCTTGCTGAACACCAAGGTCGCCGCTGTGCCGTAAACGGCGAAGTCGTACCACTCAACAGCGGTGCCCGACATCGCCGCGGCGACGACCCGGTACAGCTTGCGCTTCTCAGCAGACTCAGTCATGGCGACCAGCCCCCAGCAGACCGGTCAGCTCCGTCAGGTCAGGTGCGTCATCGAGCGCGCCCACGGCAGCCTCGAGCGCGGCAACGTGCTCCGGGGTGTACACGGTCCCGGCCAACCCGCGGAACTTCCCACGCACCTCGCCGACCGTCATCGGTTCCCGCGCGCTGCCGTGCGCATGATCGCGGGAGGCCGTGAACACGGTGCCGTCGCGCAGCGTCACCGCCAGCCGCGTCTTGTGCCGGGCCGTGTCGCCGAGCGCGTCGATCTCCGGATCGGCGACCACGTGTACCCGCCGCGTCATCGCGAGCAGGTGGGGGTCGCGGATCCTCTCGTCGGTGAACTGGTCCACGAAGGCCTCTCCGTCCGTGAGCACCACCGCGGTGATGTAGGGCAGATTCATCTGGGCAGTGGTCACCGTGTCCGGCTCATACGGCCAGCCGACGTGCTTGACCGTGGCCGTGGACACCGAGATCGTCACCGCATCGACGTCAGCGGCGCGAACACCGTGCTGGTGGTACATCTCGCGCAGGCAATCGATCGACGGGTGACAGCTGCCGTTGGTGGAGTAGGGCTTGAACCCCACCGCGAGGGTCTCCCACCGAGTACCGAGCTCGGCGGTGAGCATCGCCGGATCAGCGCGCGGTGAGAACGTCCCGAGATAGCCCCCGTACTCGGCCTCGAACAGGTCACGGATGCCGGTGTAACCGCGCTCCCCGAGCAAGGCCGCGTACAGCCCGCTCTGTGCGGCCCGGCCAGCGTGGAACCGCTTGACCATCGACTCGTACTGCGCGGCCATCAGGCCGGCCGATTGCGAGCCGGCGGTGCCCAGCGCGTCGGCGAGTTGGGCCGCGTCAAGGCCGAGCACGGTGCCCGCGCCCGCCGCGGCTCCAAGCGCGCCGTGCGTGCCCGTGGGATGCCAGCCGGCGAGCAGGTGCGCCGCGCCCATGGTCGAACCGACACGTGCGGCCACCTCGTATCCGAGGACCATGGCAGCCAGGAACTGGCGTCCCGTGGTCGCCGGGCGCAGCGTGGCGGCCGCGAGCGCGGCCGTGACCACGACCGAACCGGGGTGCACGATCGAACGCGGATGCAGATCATCGAGTTCGAAGGCGTGGACCGCGGTGCCGTTGGCCAACGTCGCGTCCGCCGGGCTCAAGCGAACGTCGGAACCTAGGACCACGGCGTCGCCTCCACCTTGCGCGGCGAGCATGTCGCGCACGATCGACGCCTGCGGGGTGGTCGACCCGTACAGGCCGCAGCCGAGCGTGTCGAGCAGGCACAACTTGGCGTGTTCGAGCACCTCGGCGGGGATATCCGCCTCCGTAGTGGCCGCGACGAACTTGGAGAGCACATCTGTTGACGTCATGCCGCCACCTCCCGGCGGGCGTCGAGGTTGAGCAAGCGCGCTGGCGACTCGTGCGTCATCTGGTGCACGGCTCCCTCGGACACGCCAAGGGCGAGCATGGTAGCGATGAACATCCGCAGCACCTCCGGTGCGGGCGGATTCCAGGCCTCGATCGCATCGCTGGCCATCACGCAGTTCTCTGCGCCGACCGCCTCAACGGCTTCCACGATGCGTTTCGGGTCCATCCGCTGGTGCATCGGCATGCAGCCGATGAAGACGTGCTCGATCGTGCCTCCGTGCCGGACCACGGTGCGTTGCTCGTCGATGGTCGCGCCCACCGAACCGGACAGCGGGTGGGTCAGCAGCAGTCGAACGCCTTTGGCCTCGGCCTCTTCTGCGAGGATGAGGCTCGCCTTGATCGGTAGGTGGCCGGTGGCCAGCACCATGTCGTAGGTCTTACACAGCTCGACGATGCGCGCGACCTCGGGCAGCAGGGTGCCGTCGGCGGCCAGGATTCCGAGGTCGGGCACGAACTCCGGATCGGTCGTCAGGGTGCTGACCCAGGGTTTCATCCGTTCCCGGAAGATGCTCGGCTTCGGCGGGTCCTGAAGGGCGGACCACGTGGGCATCCAGACGATGCCGCCGCCAGTCTGTCCCGCCAGCTCCACCGTCAACGGGCTGAGTCCGCCCGACGACGGGTTGCAGGAGATGCCTCCGACGATGTCGAGTTCCGGCTCGAGTTCGCGAAGCATGTGCGCCACGTTGGTGGTCGGGAAGATGTGCGACTTCACGACGAAACCGCGCATTCCGGCTGCGGCCGCCAATCGAGCCCATCCGGCGTTGTCGACTCGCGGCCGCATGCCGAGGGTGAACTCCGGGTAGCCGTGCGCGTGAGTGTCGAACGCGCCCTCGAGCAACCTGTCCTCACGCTCCATCGCGCGCCTCCCCCGCAGCGCACAGCGCGATCAGCTCGTCAACCGGGGAGACCTCGCGAACGGCCCGCACGATCTCCTCCGGTGCCCCCTTGGGAAGCACCGGAGCGACCAGGCGCGTGAACTTGGCCTCCAGATCCGCATCGGTCATCGGGTTCCCCAGCGAGCCCTTGGCGTCGTCCACCTGAACGGTCACCGTATTGCCGTCGGTCCGCGTGACCTCCAGGCGGCACGAGACGCCCCGAGACAGGCTTGGATCGGTCTCGACGCGCATTTTGCCCATGAGCGCCACCAGGTCGGGACGGCGAACCTGGTCGTCGGAGTACTGGGCCGGCAGTGCGGCGCCGTCGATCAGGGCCACCGCCGTGGAGTAGGGCAGGCTGACCTGTGCCTCGTGGTAGGTCGCCGGTGCGAAGTTGCGGTGGTACTCCGACCAGTCTGGGTGGCGGAACACCACAAGGCGCTCGATCTCCGACGCGGTAACCCCGAGTTGCTTGAGCTGCAGCGCGCCGTCGATGGCGTTGTGGATCGGCCTGGCCGCGGAGTAGGCCTTGTACTCAACCGCCACCGGGACCTCGGCGCCGAGATCTTCGAGCAGGACGTCGACGTCGATGCCACCGGCGAAGGCCTGCCCGAAACCTCGCTCCCCCTCGAACACCGTGTCCGCGCCGGTGAAACCGGCTTGAGCCAGCATGGCCGCGACCACGCCGTTGCGCGCGGCCGGTCCCGGGTTGATGCGCTTCTGCATCGACGGCCCATACATCTCCATCAGGCCAGACGCTTGCGCACCGGCGAGGCCCAGCGCGCTGACCAGCTGGTCGGCGTCCAGACGTAGCAATCGAGACGCGGCGACCGTCGCGCCAAACACGCCGCAGGCCGGCGTGGTGTGGTAGCCACGGTCTCGCAGCGCTGGGTTGGTGGCAAGGCTGAGGCGGTTCATCATCTCGCAACCGCACAGCATCGCGGCAAGCAGTTCGTGGCCGGAACTGTTGGTCCACTCCGCGGTCGCCAGTGCGGCCGAGACCACTGGCGGACCGTGGTGAAACAAGGCCAGGTCATCGACGTCGTCCATTTCGATCGAGTGCTCGGAGACCGCGTTGGCGAACGCCGCGTGCACTGCGGGGACCTTGTCGCCGCGACCGAGCACCGTGGCCTGCGGGACTCCTCCCAGACCGATCATCACCTCACCGGCGATCCGGCCGGATTCGGTGCGGCTCCCGGACAACGCCACCCCGAGGTAGTCCAGCAGCAGTCGACGCATCTCGGACAGTGGCGCCTCTGGAAGCGATTCGGCGGAGACGGTGGTGAAGTGCTTGGCGAGCTCAGTAGCAGCTGGCATCTGGCTTTCCCTCTCGAAAAACGGGCCCAGGCGACCGATCGACCTTGGATGAGGGCCATTCCCAGGCCCTCGATCCCACGCCAGATCGAATCAATCCGCGCATTCAGAGATTCAGGCGTTTCGAACACGTTGGACCAGAACGTAGGACGCTGCGCCATGCCGAACCCGTACCAAGTTGAGACAGTCGCCAGACAGCGGAGAAGTAAGCTATCGTCTGGATCGCACGGCGGTTCCCTTGATCCTCCACAGTAGATCTTGAATGTTCAGAACGCCCTGCGATACTTGTTTTTCTGCGATGCGAATGGGAGTTTGCCCGCGTGTCTGAACATGCGACCTTGATGCTCGTGCGGCACGGGCAGAGCACCTGGAACGCGCTCGTGCGGTTCGGCGGCTGGGTCGACGTGCCGCTCACGGAACGTGGCCGCGACGAAGCCCGGCGGTGCGGCGAGCTGTTGTCGAAGGCCCGGCTTCTGCCGGACGTCGTGCACACTTCCTTGCTGCGCCGCGCGATCTCCACGGCGGATCTCGCTCTCGACGCGGCCGACCGCACCTGGATCGATGTGCGTCGCAGTTGGCGCCTCAACGAGCGGCATTACGGTTCGCTCCAGGGCAAGAGCAAGGAGCAGATCCGGGCCGAATTCGGCGAGGATCAGTACATGCGGTGGCGCCGGTCCTACCACGCGGCGCCACCGCCGATCGATCTGGACAGCGAGCACCACCAGAGCACCGACCCCCGCTACGCCGAGCTGCGCGACGGCGTGCCCAGGACCGAGAGCCTCGAGGACGTGGTGGCGCGATTGGTGCCGTACTGGGAATCCGCGATCGTACCGGACTTGCGAGCGGGCCGGACAGTCCTGGTCGTTGCCCACGGAAACTCGCTGCGCGCCCTCGTCAAACACCTGGAAAACCTCTCCGACAGCGCCATCAGCGGGGTCAACATCCCGACGGGCGTCCCGATGCGCTACGACCTGACCGAGGAGCTCGAACCGGTCACCCGAGGCGGCATCTACCTCGACCCTGAGGCGGCCGAGCAGGGCGCCGCGGCCGTAGCCGCCGAGGGACGAACACCGACGCCGGTTCCCGCCGACAAGCGGGGAGTCACCGGAGGCACGTCGATGAACGAAATGATCTGAGGCGGCCCGCTCACTTCGCGAGCGGACCGCCTCAGATCATTTTCAATCCCGGACTGCGGCGCCCTTTTCGTCCTCGTGGCTTCTCCGTTGGCGGCGTGGCCTACCGGAGAGATGAATACAGCACGAACGTATTGCGCCAGGGATCCCGAACCACCGCGCGGACCTCGTGGGGCCCACGTTCGGCAGGCCGCACGACCTCGCCGCCTCGCGCGATGACCGCCTTTACCGTGGCGTTCAGGTCCGCGACCTTGAACGAGGCTGCCACCACGCCACCGGTGACGTCCTCGACCGGGCCCGCGAGCGCAAGCGTGGTGCTGCCGCCGTCGAGGGCGCTGAAACGGTCGCCGTCGGTGAACTTCACACCGAGCCCGAGGCATTCACCGTAGAACTGCCTCGCGGCCGCGACATCGCCGACCGGGTACAGGACGTTTCCGATCTTCGGAAGGTCATCGCTCATCTGGATCTCCCTCATCTCTCGTGCTGTTGGTCTGTTGTGCCACGGACCGGAGTCGCGCCTCCGCCGTCGCTCTCGTGCCGATGACCGGTTTAGGAGCCGTGAGGCGTGAGCATGGTTGCGAACGCTCCCGCCTGTCCTGGGTAGGGCGGGAAGTGCTCCCGCACCCGGCTGTCATGCCCGGGCACGACGACGGCGCCTGTTTGGGCGGCGAGATCATCGATCACCCTGTAGGCGATCTTGACCTGATCCAGGTCCGAGTGAGCGAAAAACGGCCAGCCGTAGTGGATCTGCTCATAGAGGTGCGCTGCATCGGAGGTCAGGATGGCCGATCCGGTCCGCCCTCGCACCAGCGTGATCAACTGTCCAGGGGTGTGCCCGCCCACCGGGTAGACCGTGACGCCCGGCACGACCTCGGTCGGTCCTTCGGGGACGAGCACGAGGCGGCCTTCGGACTCCGCCCGGTAGATCTCGTCGAGATCAGGACTTGCGACGAAATGATCCTCGAAACGAGCACCCGGACCTCGTAGCACCGTCCAATGGTCGTACTCCGCCTGCGCCGCGATGACGCGAGCATTGCCGAAGAGCCGCAGGAAGCCGATGTGGTCGTAGTGGAAGTGGGAAGCGATGACCGTCGAGACGCCAAGCGGGTCGATGTCCAACGCAGCGAGGGATTCCAGCGGGCTTGCCGTCGGAGATTCGTCCAGCCAGTTGCACCCGGCGACGTCATAGCCGGTGTCGAGCAGCACTACCTCGTCGTCATTACGGATGACCCAGAAGTTGTAGTCCATCAGGATCTTCTCGTCCGGTCGACCGTACGACGCGAAATTCAGGAACGCATCGCTCATCCAAGACATTCTCTCGGCGTACTTCACCTGAATGATTTCCAGGTCGTGATCGTTTCGAGGTTGCACGTGAGGTTCACCTTCCGTTTCGAGGATTGGGCGCGCGAATGCTCCTGGAGGCACACGCACACCAGGGTCAACGGCGCTGCGACAGCGTCTTTCGATTCAGCCGCGGCGCGGGCTCACACAACCCGCCGGCTACTACGAGACATGCCGCCCGGAAACCGGAATCGCGAGGCTGCGCATCTTGCGGTACAAGGTGGCCCTGCCGATCCCGAGAATTCTGGCCGCCTGCGTCCGGTTGTTGCCGACGCCGTGAAGCGTCTCGATGATCAGATCTCGTTCAGCTCGTTCAAAAGTCGACAATGCGCGACCACTCGATTCCGCGACCAGCCACTGTGGAAGATCTCCAGGTTGGAGATCCACACCTCGTGCCGCCGAGCAAGCGTGCCGGAGCGCCCGTTCGATGCCCTCCACGTTGTCCCGCCACTGATCCTTCATCAGCATCTGCATCGCGCTCGGCGAGCAGCGCAGGCGAGAGCCGCCTTGCAGGGAACGGAGAACCACAGGCACGATGTCCGCGACGTCCTCGGGGCGCCTCCGCAACGGCGGAAGTTGAACTGACCGCGCTATCCCGGTGAGCCCGCGCTGGATCTCCCGTTCCGCCGCGCAGGGCGACCGAAGCGTCACGACGAGCCGGCCAACCCGCGAGTCGGCTTCGACTGCGGTCTTCGCTCGGGTGACGAGCTCGGACAACTCACCTGCCGAAGGTGCGCCAGTGCAGCGCAGGACCACCCCGACTCCCTGCTGCAGGGGCTGGAGGACCTCACCGGAGATCACCTCACCTGCTTCGACGATCTGCGCTTCGCCACGGCGTGCGGCAGCTTCCAGCAGCTGCTTGCCCAAAGTGACCTTGCCGAGCCCGTCCTCGCCGAGGATGACGACCGGAGTCGGATCGTTGACGCACTGCCGCAACTCGCCGATGGCCCGCCGCCAGAGGGCGCTCCTGCCCGGCAGATCGAACGCGCGCGCCGTGCCCCTGGTCCCGCCGCGCCGCCGCCCGCCACTGGACCCGGCGGTGTAATCGAGACGAAGCACGTAACCGCGTTCCTTCGCAAGGCTGGGAGCCACCGGGATGCAGGTCACCACGCACGGGCCCGCCCCCAGCTCGACCGCAGCGTCGAACTGGTCCGTTGTGGCCTTCGACGTCGCGAGCTCCCAGAGCAGCGTGTGGTCGTACGGATGGATCACCCCGGTCGCGGCGGTGTTGCAGAGGAACACGTTCGACGCGATCCCCACCACCGGGCCATGACATTTGGTGGAGGTGCGTGTGAACTCTTCCATCAAGGCGACTTCATGGGCGCTGGAGAATTGGGTCAGCCTGGTCTCGATGTGCTTCACCGCCTCCAGCACCAGCGGAGCCATCAGCGGGTTGTAGTCCTCGACCAGGGTTGTGAGATCCAGGACCCCTCGAAGCGAGTTCGTGATGGGATGCCGAATCGGCGAGCCGACGCACGAGAGGTGCCGCATGTACTCGGCAAAATGCTGGTCGCCATGAACGGTGGTGACCGAGGCATCCTCCAAAGCGGTGCCGACGCCATTCGTTCCCGCGAATTCTTCCGCGAACAAGACCCCTGGAGCCGCGCCCGACTTCTGAAGCGCTTGCTGCAGCGTCTGAAGATCACCAATGCGCTGATCCAGGATGCAGCCGTTCTCGTCGGCGAGCATCACGCTGGCCGGCGCTCCGGACAGCGTCTGACCGAATCGGTCGAGCACCGGCCGCGCCGCCCGCAACAACGGACTGTCATCGAGCGCGCCCTCAGAGTAAGGAAGCTCCTTCCGGTCGCTTCGCTGCAGGCCACAGGCCAGCGAGCGGTGCCACGAGGCCGCGATGCGGTTGGGCAACGCCGAGGAGACGATCTCGACTGCAGAAGGATTGCGTGACATCCGGAACTCCACTCTGAGCTCACTGAGTGATGCAACTGCCGAGCTGCGCTCGTTTTTTGGGCTACTGTATCTTATTTTTCTTTCCTGGCGAAGCCACTGCCCTCAACAATCTTGAGGGCAGATTTTGATCACCAAACACTTCCAGCGGGTGCCTTGATATCTGGGATCGCATGACCCAGCCGATCGCGCTTGGTCTGCAAATACGACAGGTTGTGCTCGGTCGCATTCAGGGGCAACGCCACGCGTTCCACCACTGTGATCCCATTTTCCGAAAGGTCGGTGCATTTAGCGGAATTGTTGGTGATCAGATTGATCGCTGCCACTCCCAGATGGGTCAGGATGGCCGCGCCGTCGCGGTAGTCGCGTGAATCCACCGGGAGTCCGAGCGCCGTGTTGGCATCGACCGTGTCCAAGCCTGATTCCTGCAGCGAATAGGCCTGTAGCTTTCGTCCCAGACCGATACCGCGGCCCTCCTGACCGCGCAGGTAGACGACCACGCCGACACCTTCGGCGTCGATCAGGCGCAGCGCTTCGCGCAGCTGGGCCCCGCAGTCGCATCTCATCGAGCACATGATGTCGCCGGTCGCGCACTCGCTGTGCACCCGCACCAGCACCGGTTCACGTGCGGTTGAGAGATCTCCACGCACCAGCACCAGATGCTCGATCCCGGTTTCCGTGCTCCGGAAGGCGTAGGCGCGAAATGCCCCGAACTCGGTCGGTAGCCATGATTCACCCGTCACCTCGACGGCGGACTCTCGCAGCACGTGCTGGCGATACCGGATGACGTCGGCAACGGTGACGAGCTCCAGGTCGTGCACACGGGCGAAGGCTTCCGCAGACGGTCCCCGCATCATCGAGCCCGACGGTTCGACCAGCTCGCTGATCAGCCCTGTCTCGGGCATGCCGGCCAGGCGCAGCAGGTCGACCGAGGCCTCGGTGTGGCCTGCGCGGCGCAGCACTCCCCCCTCGCGATACCGCAGCGGGAACACGTGGCCCGGCTTGCGCAGATGATCTGACTTCGTCGCCGGGTCACTGAGCGACCGAATGGTCCGCGCCCGGTCCTCCGCCGAGACACCGGTTGAGGTCTCATGGTGGTCCACGCTGACGGTGAACGCGGTCTGGTGCGTATCCGTGTTCCGCTCGACCATGAGTGGAAGTTCGAGCGAATCAAGTCGGTCGCCGCGCATCGGGCAGCACAGGATGCCCGTGGTGTGGGCGACCATGAACGCGACGCTGGTCTCCGTGGCCGCCGATGCGGCCATCACCAGATCCGCCTCGTTCTCGCGGTCCGCGTCGTCGAGCAGCACGACCATCTCACCGCGGGCCAGGGCCGCCAGTGCCCGGACCACTGCTCCGCCTTCCTGCACGTCCTTGTTTTCCATCGTTACCTCAGCTGTTTTGAGTCGCCATCGGGGTATGTGAGCCGAAGGTGCCTTGGTGGTAGACCAATGGCGGATACGGTGCGTGGTCCAATGACACGACGTCACCGAGCACGAGGACGTGATCGCCCCCGTCGACCATTTTCGCGACGTCGCACGCGATCCAGCCGCTGGTGTCGTCGATCCGGGGTAGTCCAGAATCGACGATCCACGCGAGTTCGGCCATCTTGTCGGTGCCTTTGCGCGCGAAAGCGGTTGCGATGGCTGACTGGTGAGCCGCTAGCACGTTGATCCCGAACTGTTGCGCATCATCGATGTAGCGGAGCAGGTCCGATGATCGGTCGAGGGACACAACGGTCATCGGTGGTTCCTTGGACAGGGACATGAAGGCGCTCACAGTGGTGCCGTGCGGCCGGTCGCGGTCGAAGGCCGATACGACTGCCACGGGCGTGGCGATCGAACCCATGACCGCGCGGAACTCGTCGTGAGTGACTGCTGGTGTGGTGCTCATCGGGCAGAAACCCCTTTCCGGCAGGTCATTTGATGAGGAATCCGGCATCAATGGGCATGGTGATACCGGTGATGTATCGAGCCTCGTCCGAAGCGAGGAAGGCCACGGCGTTGCTCACGTCGGCGGTTTCGACCCAGGGAACGGGCAACACGCTCACGGTGGTGAACGCCGACCTGGCAGATTCCTTGGTCGGGGCTGGGTTGCTTGGATCGAACAGTCCCCACACGCGTCCGTTTTGAATCATGCTTGTGTCGACGTTGGTGGGATTGACCGTGTTCACGCGGATAGAGTGTTCGCCGAGCTCCTTGGCCAGTGTCTTCATCAGACCAACAACTCCATGTTTGGACGCCGTGTAAGGAGCGGCGTTGGACAGTCCCTTCAGCCCCGCGGTCGAACTCGTCAGGACGATGGAACCGCCGGTACCTTGGCTAGTCATGTGCGGTAACGCTGCTTGGACGGTGTTCCACACTCCGGTGAGGTTGATGTCGATGATGTCTCGCCAGCTCTCAGCTCGGACCTCGGCGACTGGGTCCAGTTCGAGGATTCCGGCGTTCGCCACGACTATGTCGAGTCGGCCCAACTCCGTGACCCCGTTCCGAACTGCCCTCGTCAGCGCGTCGGCGTCTCGAACATCGACCCGCGCCGAGACGACCCTCCGCCCGGTGAACTCGACGGCGGCGGCGGTTTGCTTCAAATCATCCGCGCTGGCCGGGGCGTAGCACTTCACGGAGGGGATCGAGTCGCACAGGTCGACGGCGATGATGTCGGCGCCTTCCTCCGCGAGGCGCACCGCATGACTGCGGCCCTGCCCGCGGGCGGCGCCCGTGACGAATGCGACTTTGCCTTCCAAACGGCCCATGGTGCCGATCCCCTCCGGTACGTGCTTGATTGCGATTTCGTCGTTCCGCCACCTAGGCAGGTGCGGGGTTCGGGTTCATCCCGGGAAGCGTCAGATGGCCCCCGTCGACGGGCAGAGCGACTCCGGTGACATCGGACGTCTCCTCCGAAGCGAGCCACAGCACCGCGTTGCTCGTCGATTGCGGCGGGAGCAAGTTGCGGCCGGCCAGGGCGGACCAATGGGCCGCGCCGGAACGCCTGTCTTCGGCGGTGCCGTGATCGTGACCGGCCATGAAGTTGCGCGCGCCCTGCCAGTTGTTCATCTCGGTGCCGATGATTCCCGGGCAGATCGCGTTGCATCGCACGTTGTGGGGTGCGAGTTCCAGTGCCGCGGTCTTCATCAGCCCGAGCACGCCGTGCTTGGCTGCGGTGTAGTGGGCGTAGCCGTCTCCACCTTCAAGACCGTTGATGGAGGAGACAAGCACGATCGATCCGGTTCTACGCTCGATCATGTGCGGGGCGACCGCCTTGATCGTTCGCCAGGCTCCGGTGAGGTTGACGTCGACGACGTCGTGCCACTCCCCTTCGGAGATTTCCCACAAGCGGCCCAGGTTCCAGACGCCCGCATTGGCGACGACGATGTCCAGCTGTCCGAACTCGGCGATCGCATCGCCTACGAGTTCCGACAGCCCCTCAGACGATCTGACATCGCACACACGCGTCAGCGCACCGCGTCCGAGCGCTTCGATCTCTTCCGCAAGTGACTCGAGTTGTCCTTCTCGTCCCTGCGGATACGGGACCGTCGCGACGTCGGTACCAATGTCGATCGCAACCACGTCCGCGCCGTGCTGCGCGAGCGTGAGTGCGTGCGATCGACCTTGTCCGCGAGCGGCGCCGGTGACCAGCGCCGTCTTACCGATCAACCTTCCCATGATTCCTCCCTTGGACGGACTGGATGCTTCCGGCGCCCCGGCACCGCAGTGACAGGGCGCCGATCCGCGCGGCTCAGAACCAGTTGGGGGCGACCTCGGTCATGTAGAGCTCGTGGCTCCGCATCTGGACGTCGTGCGGCTTCGGCCCGGAGTGCTGGAAGTGAACCAAGTACTCGGGTCCATGCTGGTTGACCATCTTCTCGATGTGACGGTTGACGTCGTCCGGAGTACCGACGAACTCGAAACCGCGGTCCCGCAGCGTCGCGTAGTCCGACCCGATCGAGCCCGTCTCGCCTTTATTGCGGAACACCTCTGAGAAGCCGACCGGACCGAACCAGGCCGGAAAGACAAATCCGTTGCCGCGCTCGGCCCAGTAGTGGGCCTCGTCGGCGTCGCGCGAGAGGAGAACGTCCCGGAAGATCCCAACCCGCTCACCACGCTTAAGCGCACCGTGGCCGGAGGCTTCGGCTTCCTCCTGGTAGACGTCCATCAGCTGGTTGATGATCGTCGGGTCGGTGTTCATGACGATCGGCACGATGCCCTCGCGAGCGCAGAACCGGAACGATTCCTCGCTGAAGCTGAACGGCTGGAACACCGGAGGATACGGGTTCTGGTGCGGCTTGGGGGCGATGCCGACCTCTTTGACCATGCCGTTCTCGTCGAGCCCGGTGCCGTACTGATTGACCGCCTCGTGCCCGAAGTGGACGTCCGCCGGCGGAATCTGCCAGTTTTCCGTCTGGATCGAGACCGTGCGCTCGGTCCAGAGCTTCTTCATGATCTCCCAGTGCTCGACGAAGCGCGCACGGTTGGCGTTGTCCTGCTTCGACTTGTCCGAGCCGGTCGCGCCCACGTGATAGCCCTGGCCCAGAACATCGGCCCAACGCTTCTGATACCCACGAGCGATACCCGTGAACGCCCGGCCACGCGTCATGTGATCCAGCATCGCGATGTCCTCGGCGAGCCGGATCGGGTTCTGGAACGGCAGCACGTTCGCCATCTGGCCGACCCGCAGACGCTGGGTCTGCATGCCGATGTAGAGGTCCAGCAAGATCGGGTTGTTGGATTCCTCGAAGCCTTCGATGTGGAAGTGGTGCTCCGTGAAGGCGACGCCCCAGAACCCCAGCTCATCCGCCAGCTTCGACTGCTCAGAAATCTGCCAGAGCATGTTCTGGTAATTCCGGTCATTAATACCGGAGAACCCGCGCTTGAGCTGATCATAACTCCCAACGACGGGCAGATGGAAGAGAATGTCCTTCATCGTGAATCGCACTCCTGCAGATCGGTTTTATTGCCGACATGAGCGGCATTTTCGACAATTCCTATTTCGTTTCCTGCGCAAGGCCTTGTGCAGCCTCGCCCTACCGAAAACCAGCGACGGCTGAGCGCCACCGCATCAGGACGGGTGCCGCGTCGACGGCGACACCGGTGCGCTCTCCGGTATCGCTGCACCTGTCGTGTGCCCGTCGTTGGACGTGCTGTGGAAGCATGGGATCGACCGTATGGCGGTGGCCCGCGTCCGATCCGTACCAGGATGAGACAGTCCGGGCGGGACTCGAGAACGGCACAGCGATCACCGGCGCAAATCACATCGGAAACACCGACCACCGCCGCCAACACCCGGGCGAATAATGCCGAGCAAAGGGACAGCTTCCGCACGCCAGGCCATCAGCACCGAGGTAAACCGGGATTCTGACGCAAAGGCCCTCGATAATTCCGCGACCGAGAAGCGTCGGAAATCCGGCCCACGGTACTGGGTCCGAGGCCGTACGACTGGTGTTCATGGCTGCTGGGGTGCGACACCATCACGCTCGGAGCACACTGCACCAAGCCATTCGCTGGGCAGGCTCATTGATGAGAGGCCAGCGTGGCACACTCGGCTTCCCGACGCCGCCGTCCACCACGGCCATACCGGGCTCGCCCTGACTGGCCGGTCCCCTCTGACTCGCCCGTCGCGCACCTTCCGTCCGGACCACTGACCAAGCAGTCCTGGAACGTCGGCACACAGCCCCCATGACGCCGTACCGCCGACACCACCCGAACAGCCGCACACCAGACACCCACGATCAGACCCCCGAGCGCGGCAAGACACTGCCCGCAACACGCCCACAAAACCCACCGGTCGACTCCCCGCACCCAGCCACGCAAACTCGTACCAGGACACACCACCGACTGCTATAGTTTTGGTGTGATTTCCCCAAACACGGGAAATTGCACGCATATGGGGGATCGAGTCCCCCCTCGGACACGCACACTATTCACCCGGTTCGCCGGGTGAATTTTTATTTCGGCAGCTCTCTCACCCGGCTCGTACCGAACCTGCAGGTCAACGGACTCGTAGAGGCTGGCCAGCCGCTCGGGCTTTGCGCTCGACAGCGCCGCGCCGACATCGCCGAGGGAATCGACCATCGCGTAGACCTCCGCCTCGGAGATCGCTGCACTCGTCGCCGGTGTGTTCTCCAGTTCGGCGCGAGCCGCGGCGCGTTCTGACTGAGCGTTGTTGATCACGTCGGTCAGCGCGGCGGGGTCGACTCCGGCACCGATCGCGGTCCGGTGGAGCTCCGAACAGCTGGCGAGCACCGTGACCAACGTGCTGTGGCCGCGCGGCCGGTTGCGGGTGGCGGCCTCGGCCTACCAGGGCGTGACGATTTTCGAACCCGAGACCGATCGGATCACCAACACCCTGGCCGCTCCCGGCGCGATCTCCGGTTTGGCGGCCGCGCCGAACGGCCGCTGGATCGTCGGCGGCAGCCAGGACGCCACGCTGCACGGCTGGAAGGTCGGCGACAGCGCGGACTTCGAGATGCACGGTTTCCCGGCCACCGTCTCCCACCTGGCCTTCGAGGACAGCGGACGCTGGATGGCCTGCGAATCAGCCGAAGTCCTCACCTGCTGGGACTTCTCCGGCCCCGGCCCGACCGGCCGCGCCGGAGTCGTCTGCACCGGCCACCAGGCGTCGGTCACGGCCTTCGCGTGGCTCCCCGGCGACCGCCGCACCCTGATCAGCGGCGACACCGACGGCACCGTGCTCGTGTGGCGGATCGACCCCTCCACCGGGCCCGGCGACGAGCTGCGCCCCGTCGGCGGAGCACGCGATGAGGACCCGGTCACCGCGATCACCACCGACCGGGACACCGCCTACACCGCACGACGATCCGGGCGCATCGACGCTCTCGCCGTCGCCTGAGCAGCGGGCCCTGACGGCCACCCGGGCCCGCGCAACGCGGCGGAGAGGACGCCCCACCCTGCGGCCTCTCCGCCGCGCTCCCCCACCACGTCGAGGTGATCGGAATCGCGTGTCATGCCAGCAAACGCGAGCTCGCTTGTCAGCCACGCCACCACTCCACAACAACGAGCCGTCCTCCGAGCGCTGTCGCGAACGCGCGGTTTCGTCAGCGCCCAGTCACTGCACCTGGCGATCCGCTCAACCGGCGAGCGAATCGGCCTGTCCACCGTCTACCGCGCGCTGCACACCTTCGTCGAGTTCGGACTCGCGCACACCATGCCCGACACCGACGGCACGCAGCTGTTCAGCATCGCGCCCGCCGACGGACTCGGTTACCACCTGATCTGCCGCGAATGCCGACGACACGTCCCCGTGTCGGTGACCTTCGTCGAGGACTGGGCCGCCAGCGTCGCTGACGCCCACGGATTCACCGGTGTGGAAGTCGTCATCGAGATCGCCGGCCAGTGCCCCAGCTGCACGACGCAGATCCATCACGACGAGGCAGCAGCCTCCACACGCAGTCGCACCGCATCAGCCCGGCGCCGACGCTGGGCAGCACGCCGATCGACACCCGCCCACCTTGCAGGCTGCGCACGGCGGCGGCGCCCGCCCGCGCCCGGTCGAGGTGCGCCAACGCCTGCTGGACGTGGGCGACGAACTCCTCACCGGCCGCGGTGAGCACCACCCTGCGGCCCAGCCGGTCGAAGAGGGCGATGCCGAGCTCCTTCTCGAGCTTGCGGATCTGAACCGACAACGACGGCTGGGCCAGGTAGAGGTCCTCGGCCGCTCGGCTGAAGCTCCCGGCGCGCGCGACCGCGAGCACGTAGCGCAGTTGGTGGAGCTCCATGCCGACATCATGCGCGAACAGACCGCTGCTCGGTAGCCGACGACGAGCTCCGCTCTCCGGACCACCGGGTCGCGTGCGGGTGTGGCAACGACAGGGCGTCCAGCGCGCGAGCGACGGTGTGGGTGACCATCTCGTCGATCGACGAGGGCTGGGTGTAGAACGCCGGCACGGGCGGCATCAGCACCGCTCCAGCTTCGGCGGCCTGCGCCATCAACCGGATGTGCCCGGGGTGCAGCGGTGTCTCGCGCAACATCAGCACCAGGGGCCTGCGCTCCTTCAACGTCACATCAGCAGCGCGCACCAGCAGGTTGTCGTCGAAGCTGTTGGCGATCGCCGACAAGGTCTTGACGCTGCACGGCGCGACGAGCATTCCGTCGACCGGGAACGACCCGCTCGCGATCGCGGCCCCCAGATCGTGCTCCGAGTGCGTCACCGACGCCCGCTCCCGCGCGTCCGCGGCCGTCCAGGACGTCTCCTGCGCCAAGGTCGCCCGCGCCGCGCGGGTGAGCACCAGGTGCGTTTCGACTCCCAACTGTGCGAGCAGCTCCAGCGCGCGGATCCCGTAGATCGCACCGGACGCACCGGTGATGCCGACGACGATGCGAGGTGGGAACTCGTCGGGACGCATCACACGAACACCCCTCCGCCGTCCACCACGATCGTCTGCCCGGTCACGAAACCGCTGCCGTCGCCGCACAACCACACCACCGCACCGACCAGGTCCTCGGGTTCCATGGAACGCGGCACGGAACGCGTGGTCTTCATGCGTTCCAAGTAGTTCGCATCGTTGATGTCGCGAGAAGCCGCGTCGTCGACCAAGCCGGGCGAGACCGCGTTCACCGCGATGCCCTCCGGCCCCAGCTCGCGCGCCGCGGCGCGGGTCAAACCCTCGACCGCCGCCTTGGACGCCACGTAGTGCGCGAAACCGGCCGCCCCGGTCCGGGACACGACGGAGGCGATGTTGACGATCCGCCCGCCACCCCGCTCCCGCATGGCGGGGGCAACGGCGCGGATCGACTGCCAGCAACCGCGAACGTTGACGCGGAGCACGAGGTCCCACTCGTCGTTGGTCAGCTCCGTGAGCGTCCTCTTCGGCCCCAGCGTCCGGTAGATCGCCGCGTTGTTGACCAGGCAATCCAGGCCGCCGAACCGCTCACCGGCCAGGTCCACCACGCGCTGCAGGTCTTCGTCCGACGTGATGTCGCAACCGGCGAAAACAGCTTGACCCGCACCTTGCGCCGTGGCCTTCTCCGCGATCTCCCGACCCGTTTCGGAGAAGCCGTCCAGGTCGGTGGCCACCACGTTCGCCCCCTGCCCGGTCAACGCCATGGTGTACGCAACGCCGATATCACCGGTCGCACCCGTCAGCAGGACGACCTTGCCGGTCAGGTCAGCACCCATCACCGCACCCCTCTCCATCCGCACGAGCCCGCCAGGCGCTGTTGCCTCGCGGACGCCCTGTCATCCACTGAGTCAAAGCGCTCGTGCGGGGCGCCGACAATGAGCGATGCCCTACTCCGGCCATAGGCAACGCGTATGGGAGATCTCGCGTGAACTCGCTCCGCGATTGATCGTCTCGAAGGCGCCGAAATTACCTGGCCGCCAGCAGCCAAGTGCAACCGCAGAAGGCGGATGGATGGTGCGCAACTCCCCCTCGGACACGCGCACCATTCACCCGGTTCGCCGGGTGAATTCTTGTTTCCGCCGCTCTCTCACCTGGCTCGTGGCGAACCTGCAGGTCGCTGGTCAGCCGTTCTGGCTTGGCGCTCGGCAGCGGCGTCCTGACGTCGCCGAGAGAACCGTCGCGTAGACGTCGGTTCCCGGAGATCGCTCCACCCGCCGCCCGCGTTCTCCAGTTCGGCACGAGCAACCGCGCATTCCACCCGGCCCGTCTTGATCACGTGAGCCAGTTCCGCGGGTCCGCTCCGGCGCCGATCGCATGCTGGAACCCGCACACAGCCGAGTCCGCGCGATTCCACTGATTGCCCCCAGCCAGGCGGTAGGTCAGCCGCGGCCGAGGAGGCTGTCGGCGACGTGCTGGAGGTGGCGGCGCATGGCGTCGCCCGCGCCGTCGGGGTCGCGGTCGCGGAGTGCTTCGACGATCTCGGTGTGTTCGCGGTGGTAGCAGCGGCGCAGTTCGGGGGTGGAGGTGCGCCGCTTGAGGTTTCCCCACACCGGCAGTGAGCGGGCGGTGTTCATGACCTCGAACATCGACATGAGCAGCCCGTTGTGGGCGGCGGTGGCGATGGAGCGGTGCAGCACGGCGTCGAAGCGTTCGAAGCCCTCGAAATCGTCGGCGGAGCCGCCGGCCTCGAGCGCTTCGGTGATGCGGGCGAGGTCGGCTTGGGTGGCCACTCGTGCTGCGAGCGTGGCCACCTGCGGCTCGAGGAGTTGCCGGACCTGCATGATCTCGGCCGGGCTGGTGTCGGCGGGTGCGCCGTCGGCCTGGGGTGCGATGGCGTCGGTGAGGAAGGTGCCGCGCCCGACGTGCCGGATGACCAGCCCGTCGTCCTCCAGCCGTTCCAGAGCTCGGCGCACGGCGCTGCGCGGCGCGGACAACCGTTCGACGAGGTCGCGTTCGGTGGGCAGCTTGTCCCCGGGAGCGAGCGTGCCCGCGTTGGTGCCTTCGGCCACCAGTGCCCGCAGCGACCGTTCCACTGATGTCACGCGCTCACTCTAGCATCCAATTCGAGACCAATGAAGACCAATGTGGTTGACCTTGGTTTCGGCCTTGCCAGGTATCGACAAGGCCGAAACTGCGGCGTAGGGTCCTGGCTATCTCCTATTGGTCACAAATGGTCAGGATTGGTTCGCATGAGACTGGTGACGTACTCCGCCGAGGCGGGCGATCGAGTCGGGGTCATCGACTCCGAGGCCGGAGTGGTGCGCGATGTCAACGGGTTGCTGCCCGCGGGGTTCGGTGTGGTCGAGGTGATCGAGCACTGGACCGAACTCGGGCAGGTTCTGGCCGCCAACGCCGCGACCCAGCCGGCAACGCCCTTGCACGACGTCACTCTGCGCGCGCCAATTCCGCGGCCGCGGCGCAACGTGTTCTGCGTGGGCAAGAACTACAAGGCGCACGTCGCCGAGTTCGGCCGCAGCGGGTACGACACACCCAGCCGCTCCGAGGAGTTGCCCGAGCGCCCGGTGGTGTTCTCGAAGGCGACCACGTCGGTGACCGGGCCCTACGACGTCGTGGAGTCGCATCCGGGCGTCACCTCGGAGCTGGACTACGAGGGCGAGCTGGCCGTGATCATCGGTCGTGGCGGGCGCGGGATCACCCGCGATGAGGCCTTCGACCACGTGTGGGGCTACTCGATCATCAACGACGTCACCGCCCG
The DNA here is from genome assembly GCF_029952525.1 of Saccharopolyspora ipomoeae. Classification (GTDB taxonomy): domain Bacteria; phylum Actinomycetota; class Actinomycetes; order Mycobacteriales; family Pseudonocardiaceae; genus Saccharopolyspora; species Saccharopolyspora ipomoeae. The sequence goes on along the minus strand of NZ_JASAOF010000011.1, from coordinate 69,541 downwards.
GGACGTGCAGCGCGACCACAAGCAGTGGCTGCTCGGCAAGTCGCTGGACACGCACTGCCCGATGGGACCGTACGCGGTGACCGCCGACGAGATCACCGACGTCGCCGCGCTTGAGCTGGAGACGACCGTCAACGGTGAAAGTCGCCAGCTCGCGCTGGTCAAGGACCTCATCTTCGACATTCCCGACCTGATCTCGACGATCTCCGGCGGGATCACCCTCGAACCGGGCGACGTCATCGCCACCGGCACCCCGGCCGGGGTCGGGATCGGGTTCGACCCGCCCCGGTTCCTCAGCAGCGGCGATGTCGTCGAGGTGTCGATCAGCGGCCTCGGACGACTCCGGAACCGAATTCAGTGAGGAAAGGAGCAGCGCTCGTGAAGATCAATGGTGCCGAGCTCGCCGTCGAGGTCGACGGGGACGGCCCCGCGGTGCTGATGGTGCACGGCCTCGGCGGAACGTCGAACTTCTACCAGGTGCAGGCCGAAGCGTTGGCCGCAACGCACCGCGTCATCCGGGTGGACTCCGCGGGCGCCGGCCGCTCGGCCACCCGAGAGGGCATCAGCATCACCTCGCACGCCGACGACCTCGCCGCCGTGCTCGACGAACTCGACGTGGACTCCGCCGCCGTGGTCGGGCACTCGATGGGCACGCTCGTGGTGCGCGAGCTCGCCGCGCGTCACCCGGGCAAGGTCGCCTCGCTGGCGTTGCTGGGCGCGGTGGCCGAACCCGCCGAGGCCGGGCGCCAGGCCCAGCGCGACCGCGCCGGAGTGCTGCGATCCCAGGGCACCGGCGCCGTGGCGCCGGGCGTGGTGGCCAACGCGCTGTCCGAGGCCACGCGGCGGGACAAACCGGAGGTCGCCGCGCTCGTGCGCGAGCTGGTCATGCGCCAAGACCCGGAAGGCTACGCCCGCAACTGCGAAGCCCTGGCCGCCGCCACCGATCCCGGCCCGGTACCGGCGCACCTGCCGCTGCTGCTGATCACCGGCTCCGAAGACAAGGTCGGCCCTCCTGCGGTCAGCGAGCAGCTCGCCGCCGACCACGGCAACGCCGTGGTGGAGGTGCTCCCGGGCGTCGGTCACTGGACCGCCGTCGAAGCCGCAGGTGAGGTCACCGACCACCTGCGGAAGTTCCTCTGATCCACAAGAAAAGACTTCGGTACACCACCGGGCACCCGGATCTCACCCAGAGAGATCAGGACTGCCGCGAGGGGCGTACCCACCCTCAATGACGAGGAGAAACCCATGTCCATCAACGCGAAAAAGGTCCTGTTCCGCGACGTGTCCATCTTGGACTCCACAGGCGCCGAGCCCTACCGCGGCGACGTGCTGGTCGACCACGACCGGATCACCTCCGTCGGCACCACCGCGCCCGGTGCCGCTGAGGGCGCCCGCGTGATCGAGGGGCGGGGCCGGACGCTCATGTCCGGCCTGTGCGACGCCCACACGCACCTGACTTGGAACAACAGTGCCGATATGGACGGGCTGGGCGCGCTGCCGGTCGAGGAACACCTGTTGTTCACCGTCGATTCGGCGAAGACGTTCCTGGATTCCGGCTACACCATGGGGTTCGGTGCCGCCTCCGCGAAGATGCGGCTGGACGTCGTCGTGCGTGATGCCATCGAGGCCGGGCGCATCCCCGGTCCGCGATACCGGGCCAACGGCCCGGAGATCGCCGTCACCGGCGGCGCTCTGGTCAAGGGGATCACGCTGTTCGCCGACGGACCCGAAGGGATGCGCAAGGCCGTCCGGGAACTCATCGACCTCGGCGTGGACCAGATCAAGCTGTCCATGACCGGAGAGGAGATCACCGGCACCCAGCGCGCGGAGGACACGTACTTCTCCGACGAGGAGGTCGCGGCCTGCGTCGCCGAGGCGCACCGGCGGGGCAAGATGGTCTGCGCCCACGCGCGCAGCGCCGAGAGCGTGAAGATGTGCGTGCGCCACGGCGTCGACGTCGTCTACCACGCCAGCTTCACCGACCCCGAGGGCATGGACATGCTCGAGCAGGCCAAGGACTGGGTGTTCGTGGCCCCGGCGGTGAACTGGCTGATCGCCACCCTCTACGAGGCCGCCGACTTCGGCTACCCGCAGGAGGCCGCCGAAGCCGCCGGCTACAAGCGCGAGCTGGAAATCGCCACCGAAGCGATGATCGAGATGCACAAGCGCGGCATCAAGGTCCTCCCGGGCGGTGACTACGGCTTCGCCTGGACACCGCACGGCACCTACGCCCGCGACCTGCAGCACTTCGTCGAGCGCTTCGGGTTCAGCCCGATGGAAGCCATCGTGTCCGCCACCGCGCTCGGCGGCGAGATCATGCAGCGCCCGGACGAACTCGGCAAGGTCCAGCCCGGCTACCTCGCCGACCTCCTCCTGGTCGACGGTGACCCGCTGGCCGACATCACCGTGCTCCAAGACCACGACAAGCTCCACTACATCATGAAGGACGGCAAGTTCCACAAGGAAACACCCGAGGCGTCCTGACCGGTGGCTCGCCGAGCCCGCCCGCTGCGGCTCGGCGAGCCATCCTTTCCTTCACATTCCAGGAGATTCCGGATCGAGCACCCCCGCGTGCCAGATCCCAGTTCGCCGAAGGTCGGCGAACTGGGAGTTCAGCGGAACTCCTGTCGTGCACCAGCACGACACCGAGCTTGCCCGGAGGCACCAGTGACGCTGCTCGTCTGCCGCACCTGCCCGCGCTACGACCCCGAGCAAAGCGGCGATTTCGGACGGTCGCTGACCGCCGCGCTCGCCGCCGATCCCGCCGCCGACAAGATCGACGTCCGCAACGTGCACTGCCTCGGCGGGTGCCCGAACCACGGCGTCGTGGCCGTCGACGGACCCGGCAAAGCCCGCATCCGCTTCACCGGCCTCACCGCCGACGACGCCGAAGCCATCGTCAAAGCCGCCGTCAACCACGACGCCTGCCTCACCGGAACCCCCGACGACTGGAACATCCCGGACGCGCTCGCCGACCGCATCAGCTCCATCACGCTCAAACGCGCACCCCGCCACGAGTGACCGTGGAATCAGCCACCAGGCACAAGTCCCAGCCCGGCACGAGACAGGATCGCGGAACCGCGAGGCGGGTGAATAGTGTGCAAGTCCTCCGAAACAGAATTCCCCACGGTTTGACCTTGGGGAGCCCACATCAACTGAGGCGAGACTACGGTCTTCGCCTTAGCTGCGTCTTGGGTGGGTTTCGCAGCGCATTAGCTATACCGGAAGGCCAGCTGGGCCTCGCTTGGCGGCATCGCTGTGGGCGCCACATCCGACTGGAGCTGTTCGAGCTTCCAGTCCGGAACCGAGGTAGCCGATCACCATCTCGCGCGAAAAAAGTCGACCGCATCCTGGTGCTGCCTCGACGACCACAATGATCATGCTCCCTACCGGAAACCGCTTGGGAGCCTGGCCTCGGCCAGAACCGCGACCTCGCACTCCACCGAGGCCACCTCGTCGCGGGATCGTGCGGGAATCAGTACTCACTCGCCGCGGCTCAGGCCCACCCAGTGGAGCTTCACCTGCTCGCGCTTGGGAAGCCCGGCGACGACGAGGTCGTAAGAATCCTCGATCATCTCCCGCACGAGGTGTTCCGGAACGGAACCGTCGAGCACGACCGTGTTCCAATGGCGCTTGTTCAGGTGGTAGCCGGGCGTGATGGCCGGGAACGTCGACCGCAGCTGCACCGCCAACTCCGGGTCGCACTTCAAGCTCACCCGCAGCGGCACACCTGACAACCGGCTGATCGCGAAGATCTTCCCACGAACCTTGAACACGCTGTTGGCCTCGTCGAACGGGAACTCCTCCCCGGCACCGGCGAAGGCCAAACACGCGTTCCTGAGCTCATCCGGGGTCATACCGCCAGCGTAAACCCGCGCCCCGACAACACCGGTCTGATCATTGCTCTCAAGGGTTCAGGAGGACGAGAGGCGTTGGAAGTCAACTGGTTCGTAGGCTCGGTCGAAGAATTCCGGTTCGGGGCCGTTCGGGGCCGACGTGTACGGTGAACGTGCCGTCGTCGTTGGGTTCGATGGGGTCCATCGAGTTCAGCGACGGGTAGACCTGGCCGGGCGCGTCGACGCCTGCGGCGGTTTCGGCGTCGTACACGGTGAGGAACCACAGGATCTCCGCGGGCGGGTCTGCGGGCAGGTCGATCCGGTAGGTGCGCTCTCCGCGCAGGTGCTCGCCGTCGGCGTCCTTGTACGCGTTGCAGTACTTGGCGCCGTGTCCCGGAACGACGGTGACCATGCCGGTCGAGATCGAGAAGTGGTTGATGAACATGTGCGCCTTGGCGTTGACGTCCGTGTGCCCGCTCTCCCGGTCTCGCCCGGTCTCGTCGAGCAAGGTGCGGCGGAAGTCGTCCGGTGGGGTCTTCACGTGCGCGACCCAGTGCCGGTCGAGCCACCACAGCGCGTTGTCCTGCTGGTCGTAGTCCGCGGCGATTCCCTTCGCCATCCGCCACGCGGTCCTCGCCGCGAGGTCGAGCAGCTCGCGCTCTTGAGGTGCCGGGTCGAACACGTGGCCGCGGCGGATCCCGAGCGCGGCGAGCATGCCGTGCATGTACGGATCCGTCCGGTCATCGACCTCGCCCAGGATGACGTCGTCGAGCATGTCGAAGAAGGTCCCGTCCGAGGGGAAGAGCGCGTGGGCCGCCACGTCGGAGGCGTTGACGAACACCATCGGCTTCGCCTCGCCGTGAAGCGGGGCCAAGGTGATCCCCTCGATCTGCACCACACCGGGCGCCAAGTCGTCCACCGACCTGAAAAAGCCCCGCAGGAGCAGGTAAACGGCGTTCGTCGGGCTCGCGTAGACGTAGTAGCCGGTGACATCGACCCCGGGATCGTCGCCCTCGCGCACGATCAGGTACTTGCCACCCGCACCCTGATCAGGCCCGGGGATCCCGACATCGCCCAGGTGCTGCACACCATCGACCACCGGACCGACCAGCGGGCGGTGCCACGCATCGTCGATCAGTCCTTGCACGCGCGGCGGAGCGTTGAACACCAGCGGCCCGGTCTCGGACAGGTCGGCGAACACGAGACCGTAGATCACGTCCGAGTTCGGGGTGGTGATGAGCGTCTTCGGCTTCAACCGCTTCTCGTACACCGCGACGACGTTGCACCCGAACCCGAACAGCTCCCCCGTGCTCTGGCGATGGCCTGCCCGTTCACCGCGGGCAACACCCACAGGTACACCTGCACGGCTCGCTGGAAGTACGACTCGGCCCAGAGCTCCTGAGCCACCTCCCTCGACGGGTAGCCCCGTTCAGAGGCAGCTCCGCCAGCGCCCGGAACCGGTCCACGATGCCGCCCCTGTCCCCTCCCCACCGAGGAATCCGGAGCTCAACCCACCCCTCAGCGAACACGACGACGCACAGCGCAGCCACTCGGAACCGATACCTGCAGGTCGAGGTCTGAGGCCGCGCTCTCGGCCATCGCGGTCCTTCCCGCGAAACACACCCGGCGTGTCAAAACCACTCACCCGATCAGGTGATAGCCCCCGCCGTGATGAACGCCGATCAGACGGCCGTGTAGCCGCCGTCGACGGGGACGGCGGTGCCGGTCATGAACGATGCACTCGGGGAGCACAGGAACGCGATGACCTTCGCGATCTCCTCCGGTGAACCTGCGCGAGGCACGGGCGGAATCGTTCTCCGCTGGGGGCCGGCCGGTGTCACGGACGCGCCGTAGACGCCCTCGCTGTTGGCCGCCAGGTTCGTCGAGACATGACCGGGGCACACGCAGTTGGCTCGGATCCCGTGTTCGGCGTACTCCGCCGCGATTCCACGCGTGAGCTGTACGACGCCGCCCTTCGTCGCGTCGTAGGCGGCGCTGCGTCCCGCAGCGACGAGCGATCCGACTGACCCGACGGTCACCAGGGAGCCGCCACCGGCCGCGAGCAGGTGCCGCAAGGCGTGCTTGACCGTGAAGAACATCCCCGTGAGGTTGACTCGAACGAGGTCGTGCCACTCTTCCGAAGACATCTCGTGCGCGGGACCGCCCATCACGATGCCGGCCGCGCCGACGACCGAGTCCAGCCCACCGAACCGCTGTCCGCCGACCATCATCGCGTGAGCGACGCTGTCTTCGTCGCTCACGTCGCACTGCACAGCGACACATGCATCGCCGAGCGCATCGGCGACTTCCGCTGCGGCATCGCCTCGCACGTCGCAGACCACGACGGAGGCGCCGTCACGGGCGAAGCACTCCGCCGTTGCTCGTCCGATGCCGCTACCCGCACCGGTCACCAGAACCCGCTGTGCAGTCATAGACCGCTCTCCTTCATGTCGATGCTGTGGAACGTTGAGTCGAAGTCGTTTCGAGAACGGTTCGAAGCCGGGATTCCTTCACCGCACGTCACGAACGCCGATGCCGTCCGTGCGCGCGTACCGCTTCACCCCCGCCACGATCTCGACCGCGAGTTGTCCACGTTCGGCCAGCACGTCAAGGTGCGCGGCTGTCTCGTTCACCGCGAGCATCTGGTTGAAGGCGTTGAGCTCTGCGAAAGGAACCTCGTGCCTGGTCCACATCAGGTCCCGTGCCGCGGTGAACGCATCGCTTGCGCGGCGTCCGAGCACGTTGAGGGTGTCCTCCAGCCGCGTTTCGTGATGTTCGAGGAGTTCGGTGGCTCTCGCGTGCGCACTGCCTCCAGCTGGTCCGTGCGCCGGCAGCAGCTCCGCGTCCGCGAACGTCGTGATGAGGTGCAGCGAGTCCAGGTAGTCCGCGAGCGGCCGACCGGATGTGGTCAACTCGAAGCCGATCGACGGGGTGATGTGCGGAAGCACGTGGTCACCGGAGAACAGCAGTCCCCGCTCCTCATCGAGGTACACCACATGCCCTCTGGTATGACCGGGCGTCGGGACCACGCGCAGCGCGTGCCGCTCGAATTGGACCACCCCGGGCCTCAACCAGTGATCCGGCTTCTCCCAGACGCTCGCTTCGAAACCGCTCCAGTCCATCTCGCGCAGGAGGCGCTCAGCGAGTTGGTCGGCGCCTGCCCGCCGCAAGGTGTCCAGAGAGGTGACCGGAACGTCCGTGCGAACCTCGTCCAGCATGTCCAGTCCCGGGCGCTCACCAGCGCCCAGGTAGACCCGGGACCCGACCAGCCTGCGCAGCTCGACGGCCTGGGTGTAGTGGTCCCGGTGCACGTGCGTGACCAGGATGTGGCTCACCTCGCCGAGATCGTGGCCGAGCGCGGCCAGTCCGACTTCCAGTGCGCGGAGTGATTCCGAGATCGCCCAGCCGCCATCGATCAGGATGAGGTCGTCGCCGTCTTCCAGCACGTAGACGTTGACGGCCCGGAGGCCGTCATTGGGCAGCGGCAGCGGTATCCGGTGCACGTCCGGTCGGATCGTCTCGACTCCGCTGCTGGCCCACGGTCCCCTGTCCAGATTCGTCTTCACACGCGTCCCTTCGCTCGATAGGGCCTGGTTCAGTTCATTTGGCGTGAGCGGAGGCTCTTTTTCGCACCGGCGCGGTAACCGCTCGGAGAGAGCGGGGCCGGGCTACGGCTCAGCCCTCGGTCGGATGCGGAAAGCGCGGTGAGCGTTTCGCGAGAAAAGCGGCCACGCCCTCGATTCCCTCGGGTGATGCCGCCGCTGCAGCCAGCGACCGGGACTCGCGGTCCAGTTGGGCGTCGAGTCCACTGCAGAGCCCTTGGGCAACGAGGTGTTTCGTGGCACCGAATGCGCCCGTCGCGCCATGACTCAATTGATCGGCGAGCTGCTCAGCCTCGTCGATCAGAGTCTCGCCATCGGTGACTCGGGTGATCAGACCCATGGCAGCCGCCTCGTCCGCAGTGATCCGCGGGTTCGTCAGCAGCAGTTCCGTGGCACGTTTCGGGCCTACCAGTCGCGGCAGCCACCAGGTCACACCGGCGTCCGGCGAATAGCCGATTCGGGTGTAGGCGAGTCGGAACACCGCATCAGCGGAGGCGATCGTCAGATCCGCAGCAGCGGCAAGGCCGACCCCGGCTCCGGCCACCGAGCCGTGCACTGCGGTGATGAGCGGTGCTTCCATCGACGCGAAGATGCGCAGCGCGTCGTGCAGGGCGTCCGTGACGGAGATCAGGTGGTCGCGCCGGTTCTCGACATCCACCGACGAGAAGTCGCGAAGGTCCCCTCCGACGCAGAACGAGTGCCCCTCACCCCGCAGCAGCACGACCCGGGGGTTTGCGCGGCGGCAGACTCGCGCGGCGTCCAGGAGCGCGCATGCCATCACGAGATCAATGGGGTTGCCCCGCTCGCCGCGTCGCATCACCACGTGGGCGATCGAATCCCGCACCTCGACGGTGACAGGTGCCCCCTCCGAACTGCTCCCCCTCATGAACCCAGCTCCCCGTTGACGATCGACGAACAGCTCCTCGGTCATCTCAGACCCGCTCCTGTGCCGTCAGATGCGTTCGATCACTATCGCGTTCGCCATTCCGCCGCCCTCGCACATGGTCTGCAGGCCGTACCGGCCTCCGGTCCGGCCCAAGTGGTGGACCAGGGTGGTCATGAGCCTGGCCCCGGTCGCGCCGAGCGGGTGCCCCAGCGCGATGGCACCGCCGAGCACGTTCGTCTTCTCCCAAGCGGCTCCGGACTCCTTCAGCCAGGCCAGGACAACCGAGGCGAACGCCTCGTTGACCTCGAACAGGTCGATCTCGTCGATGCTGAGGCCGGCCTTGGCCAGGATCGCCTCCGTCGCGGGGATCGGACCCGTGAGCATGAACACCGGGTCGGACCCCACGACCGCCATGGTGTGAATCCGCGCCAGCGGTGTGAGCCCGTGAACCCGGACCGCTTTCTCCGATGCGATCAGCAGAGCGGACGCCCCATCGGAGATCTGGCTCGACACGGCAGCCGTGAGTCGACCGCCCTCGCGGAGGGGCCTCAGCGCAGCCATCTTCTCCAGCGAGCTGTCCGGCCGCGGCCCCTCGTCCGCGGTGGCATCACCGACCGGCACGACTTCGTCGGCGAACAGACCATCGGATGTGGCCGCGGTGGCACGCTGATGGCTGTCGAAGGCCAGCCACTCCATGTCCTCGCGCGAGATGTTCCACTTCTCGGCGATGAGCTCCGCGCCGCGGAACTGGGAGATCTCCTGGTCCCCGTACCGGTTCGCCCAACCGTCGCCGCCGTAGGGGAACCCCATCCCCTCGCGCCGGCCGACGACGGCCGGGCTCGCGAGCGGCACTAACGACATCACCTCGACGCCACCGGCTATCACGAGGTCCTGGGTACCGGACATCACGGCCTGCGCCGCGAAGTGGACCGCCTGCTGAGAAGACCCGCACTGACGGTCGATCGTGGTCGCGGGCACTGCTTCCGGCATTCCGGCGCCCAGCCACGCGTTCCGGGCTACGTTCCCGGCCTGCGCTCCCATCTGGTCGACGCACCCGAAGATCACGTCATCGACCGCGGCCGGATCGACGCCGGTCTTGGCCATCAACGCGGCCAGAACGCGCGCGCCGAGATCATTCGGGTGGAGGGAGCTGAGCCCGCCACCACGACGACCGACCGGCGTGCGAAGGGCCTCGACGATGTATGCCTCGGGCATGGTTTCTCCAGGTACGACGAAGTTGAAGAACGCGAGACGGCCGAACCGGATGGGGCCGCTTGGGGACTTCCGGCGCACCGGGCTTGCGAACTCCACGGCCGCTCAAGCAAACCGAGGTTAACAGAACTGAATTCAGTTGTATAGACGTCGACAGCTGGGAACAGCCGGCCCGGCCGTCTAAACTGACTCCAGTTCAGTTCCTGAGGAGGTCATGTGACCAGACGACTCGACCGCAGCACAGCACTCGTCACCGGGGCCACCGGTGGGCTCGGTGTCCCCATCGTGCGCAGGCTCATCGAGGAAGGCGCTCGGGTGGTCATCACGGACGTCGACGCCGACGCTTGCGAACGGCTGGCCGCCGACCTCGGCGCCGAAGGGGCGCTCCACGCGCTCGACGTCGCCGATGAGCAGCGGTGGATCGAGGTGACGACGGCGGTGGAGGACGAGCACGGAGGCCTTGACGTGCTGGTCAACAACGCCGGCATCGGCAGCCTGGCCACCGTCGAGAACGAGACGGCGCAGCACTGGGAACGCGTGATCGACATCGATCAGCGGGGCACCTGGCTCGGCATGAAGCACTGCGGACCGCTGATCGAGCGCAGCGGCGGAGGCTCGATCGTCAACATCGCGTCGATCCTCGGCACCGGAGGCGGGCTGGCCAACAGCTTCGGCTACGCCGCCGCGAAGGGAGCCGTGCGCTCGATGACCGCGAACGCCGCCTTGCACTGGGCCCAGCGCGGGGTCCGCGTCAACGCGGTGGTGCCCGGATTCATCGGCACCGACCAGCTGCACGAGCGCTTCGACGGCAGCGAACGGCACCGGGCCATGCTCGCCAACACGCCGATGGGCAGGTTGGGGCGCCCCGAGGAGGTCGCCGCCGCGGTCGCCCACCTGGCCAGCGACGACGCTGGATACACCACCGGTTCGGAGCTCTACGTCGACGGCGGCTGGAGCGCCAGGTAGCCCTGACAGATCAACGGGCCGTTCCTCGCGTCGAAGGACGGCCCGTTGATCTCTTCCCGTGCGGCCGTCAGACGGCGCTGCGCTCACTGAGCTCGCGGGCCATGCGGGCGGCATCCGCCCGCGACAGCTTGCCAACCCGGTTCAGCGGCAGCTCGCCCACTCGGAACAGGTACTCGGGCCACTTGCCCTTCATCAGCCCGCGCTGGTCCAGATACGCCGTCGCGGTGTCGAGGTCGAAACCGGCATCCGGTGTCACGACCAGCGCGGCGACCCGCTCGCCCAGGAGCTCGTCCGGCACCGGCACGATGCACAGCTGCTCGACGGCCGGGTGCGAGGCGAGGGCCGTCTCCACCTCGACGATGTCGATGTTGCGGCCACCGCGGATGATCACGTCCTTCTCCCGGCCGCGCACCGACACCACGCCGTCGGCCCGAATCGACATCAGATCTCCGGTCGGGAAGTACCCGTCCGGTGTCAGCTCGGGCGCTTCGACGGTTCCGCTGCGCGCGTACCCGAGGAACAGCGACGGCCCCCGCACCTGCGCCCGCCCGACCTCGGCAGCTGGAACCGGCGCGCCGTCCAGGTCGACCACGCGCAGGTCCGTACCCGGGAACGGCCGACCATCGGTGCCCAGACGCGTCTCGTCGGGGTCGTCCAGTCGCGGCGACGTGTGTCCCAGGCACTCGGACATGCCGAACACGCGCAGGATCCGCGTGCCCAGGCGCTCCTCCGCGCGCGCGAGCGCCGCCTCCTCCATCGGGCCGCCGCCGATCGTCATCGCCCGGACATCGCGCAGCGGCAGGTCGCTCTCCACCGCGCTCGCCAGCTGCAGGGCCATCGTCGGCACGCACATCGTCCAGCGGACGTCGTGTTCGGCCATCAGCCTCAGCGCGGTCGGCGGGTGCCACCGGTCCAGGAACACGATCCGGCCGCCGAGCATGAGCGGCAGGTACAGCCCGAAGCAGAACGCCGCTGCCGACGACAGCGGAACCAGCGCCGCAACGGAGTCACCGGGGGCGAGGCCGACCGCATCGATGGTGCTCTGCCCGGCGTAGCGCAGCGCCGTCTCCGATTGCACCACGCCCTTGGCGCGGCCGGTCGAACCGGAAGTCAGCCCGATCACCACGCCGCCGTTCCAACGCGGTCCCGGCCTCGCCGTCCGCGTTCGACTGCCCCACCCGTCGAGCACCTGCCGGCCGTCGGAATCCGGTAACCACTCACCGAGGCATTCCGGCGAGGCGATCACCACCGCCGGGTCGATGTCCTCGCACGCCGCGTCGCACTCGGCGCGGGTGGCGTGGTGGCTGAGCAGACCGATGGTGCCGTCCAGCTTGCCCGCGGCGAGGGCCGCGACCACGGTTCGCCAGGAGTTGTCGGCCTGCACCAAGATCGTCGCGTGCGGTCCGGCGGCCTCGCGCACCGCGGTCGACAACTCATCGGCGGCGCGCAGCAACTCCCCGAGCGAATGCTCTCCGTCGGCATCGACCGCGATGACCGCATCGCCACCTGCGGCCGACGTGGCAGCTCTCGACTCGAGTTCGGCCACCAGTTCCCGCATTGAATTCGCCTCCGTTGGCTCAGGGACTCAGCCCAGGAACATCTCTCGCTCTTCGCCGAACACCGCGATCCGCTTGCCCCGCATGCGCCCGACGTGCCGGACCGCTGCGTCCCACTCGGGGCCGGCCAGCGCCGCGCGCGCCGCCTCCTCCGAATCGAAGCTCAACACGGACAGCCCGTCCCAGCCCTCCGAGCGCGGCTCCATCGCGCTGGTGATGGCGGTGTGCCGCCATGCCCGCAGGCCCGGCAGCGGATACGTCACCTCGGCGTGTTCGCCCCGCCACCACTCGATGAACTGCTCGTGGGTCCATTCCGGGGGGCGGGACGCCAGCAAGGCCAAATTGAACATGTTCGCGTTCGTCCTTCCACTTCTGCGCTCGCTCAGCGGGGATCGTGCAGCTCCAACATGGGCGAGCGACCGATCATCAAATTCCTGACCTCGCCGTCGGATCCGATTCGGGCGGCCGCGACGAAAGTCGACTCGAACACATCGCCGCGCCTGGTCTCGCCCAGCACGAATTCGTCATGGCCGTTGACGCTCGCCGACACCACGTGGTGCGTGAGCACCCCTTTCTCGCGCTGGCGCAGGTATCCTTCGAGCGCCTCGCGTTCCCCCGCGAAGTCCGTCGCCTGTCCCGCGCCCGTGCCGAACACGATCGAGAACCGGAAATCCGGCGCGATCAAGTCGAGGATGCCTTCGGGGCGGTCGGAGTCGATGAGCGCGAACCACCGGGTCAGGGTGGGCGCACCTGCCGTGGTCGTCATGCCGCCTCCTCGGGGAACATGGAGAACGTCGGGTGGAAGAACGCCTGGTAGCGCGCCAGCTTCCCGTCGGGCGAGACCACACCGACCGAGGCGAACGAGCCGGTGGGTTTCTCCTCCGGTCCTTCGACGACCACGCCGTAGACCATTTCCAGCTCGTGGTCCCGGCTGGACCGGAGAACGCGGTGCTTGCGCCCGACCGCCGGGCGACCCGAGATGTAGGAGCCGAGATCGTCCAGGCCACGCCCTGACACTTCGTTGCCCGGTAGCGCGAGGAGGAACTCGATATCGGAGTCCACCAGCTCCAGCCCGCTCAACGGATCCGGGCCGTCCAGCCGTGCGAAGTAGTCTGCGATGAGCACGTGCGGTTCCTCCCTGTCGCCGTTGACGAGGTGGTACACCAGCCGGAACGAGTTCGGCCGCTGGAGGGATCATCCAGCCCGTCCGACAACTAAGCTGAATTCAGTTCGCTTCAACGAAGCTAGCGCGCCGCAGAACTCGCCGCAAGACTCAAAATCGTCCGGAACGCTGAAGTTGCAGAAGACGAGGTGGAAGCGCGCGGACCTTGAGGTCAACGCGCGGCAACCGCACCGGATCGTCGCTGATCGCGGCGGTATCGAACCAAGGGGAATGCGACGCGGCAATCGCGTGGGGCTGCGTCGACCGGCGGTCGGACATCAGCGGTGAGCTCTCGGGATCGCTCGGCGACCCGGGCGCACCGCCACCGGCCCGCTGCGTGCGAGAGGAAGACGACCGCGCCGCGCACGCAGCGCGGTCGCGGTCGCGGTCACGGTGTCACGATGCGCACGCAGCAATGGGTCACCAGCTCGCAGATCTCGTCGAGGCTGGACTCACCACCCGGTCGGTACCAGCGCCACACGCCGACGATCGTGCCCAGCAGCGTGCGCGCCAGCAGCTGCGGATCGCGGCGCGCGAACTCGCCGGAGTCCATCCCCTGGCGGAGCAGCTCCGTCCAGTTCCGCTCGATCTTGGTGACCAATTGCCGGCAGGCCAGCCGTTCGGCCTCCTCCCGCTCCGAGCTGCGCTCGCTGACCAGCAACGCGATGTTGGCCTGCAGGATGCGGTTCTGCCGCACTTCCAGATCCGAGATGTCGTACGCACTGCGCACAGCCCGGCGCAGCGCCTCGTGCGCGCTCGGAGCGTCGGCGGTCGCCGTGCGGAACGCCTCGTCCGAGTTGTGCAGACCGATGCGCATCACCGTCAGCAGGCAATGCGCTTTCGACTCGAAGTAGTGGTACAGCGCGGTCTGGCCGATGCCGACGTGCTTGGCGATCTCCGACCACTTGGTGGCCTCGAAACCGACCTCACCGAAATGCTCCACGGCAGCGCCCAGAATTGCCGCCCGCTTCGACCGGGGGCCGTCGTCGGCCTCCCGCAACGTCTCGACGCCCACACCTTTCCCTCCGTCGGTGGGGACCCAGCATAGATGCCAACCGATGTCAGTTCACGAGGGCTCCGGCTGCGGCGCGCCGCGCGAACACGATCGCCGGCGCCAGCCCTCCGGCGTAGGCGCGCTCGTACAGGCCCCCGATGTCGGATCCCGCCGCGAGCAGGCCCGGGATCGGCGTGCCGTCCGCGGCGAGGACGCGCGCCCGCGGGTCAATGCGAACACCGGTGAACGGGAACGTCACCGCGGGCCGCGCCTCCACGACGTAGTACGGCGGTTCGTCCAACGGCCGCGGGTCGAACTCGCGCGCGGGCCGAGCGGACTCGCCCTTGGCGAGCCGACCCAGCTCCTCGGCGATCCCGGGGCCGTCGTAGCCCCACTCGGCGGGCATCTCGGCGAAATCGGACACGCTGTCGGCAACCACGCACCGCGCACCCCGGGACCGGGCGAGCGCGAACTTGTCGAGGCTGTCGCCTCCCTCGACGTAGGCACCGGTGATCCGCTCCCGGTAGCCGCGGGAATCGGTGACCAGCAAGCCCCGCGCCTCCGGTTGTTCCAGCAGCGCCATCGCCGTGAGGTGATCGGCAGCCGTCTCATCCACGAACCGCTCACCCGCCAGGTTGAACAGGGCTGCGTGCTCGCTGTAGTAGAGCGTGATGTCCACGAACAACTCCGGTTCCAGCGAGACACCGGACGGGATCAGGTGCCCGTAGAACCCGGCGCCCTCCGACCCGATCACCGCACCCGCCTCGGCGGCCAACCGCAGTCCGTCCCCACTGCTGAACGGGTTCGACCGCAGCTCGACGTCCCGCGCCTGCTCGTGCAGATACCGGGCGCGCAGCTCGGGGTCGGCCTGGAAGCCGCCTGTGGCCAGCAGCGTCGCCTTCGCCTCCACCGTTCGCACCACGCCGTCGGCCAGCTCTACCTCCGCTCCGCGCACCGTGCCGTCGTCGAGGAGCAGCCGCCGGGCCGAACCCTCGGTGATGATCTCGCCGTTCGCCGCCACCACCTGCCGGCAGCGGTCGACGTACTGCGCCGTGTCGAACCGGTGCCCGCGCCCGTAGCCGATCACCGGCACGCGCTTGCCGCAACTCACGCCCAGCGAACCGATCCACTCCACGGCGTCGTCGAAATCGTCCACCACCGCCCGTTTCAGCCCGGGATCGCCACCGGGGTTCACCCGGTCCATCACGTCGTGGTCGGGCGCGGTCCAGATGTATCCCGCGTACTGGCCCGATCCGCCGAGCGAGGGCCCCTTCTCCACCACCATCGCCGAGCCGCCACCGCGGACCGTCGCGGCCGCCGCCGTCATGCCGGCGATACCGCCGCCGAGCACCAACAGATCAAACATCGCTCACCACACCTTCACTCAGATCGTCATGCGAGGTCTCCCGGATGAACCACACGATCACCAAGCCCACCGCGGCACTGCCGACCATGTAGAACGCCGGGCTCATCGTCATGTGGGTGGCAACCACCAGCCACGTCGCGACGAACGACACCGGGCCCGAACCGATCACTCCCGCGATGTTGAACCCGAGCGAGACACCGCTGTGACGGACGCGGGTGGGGAACCACTCGGAGAACTGCGTGTACACCACGCCCTGCACGGCCGCGAAAGGGACGTTGAGGACCAAACCCGCCGCGAGGGCGAGCGGATAGCTGCCCAGCTCCATCAGCGCGAAGCAAGGCACCGCGAGGACGACGAACCCGCCGAAACCGGACAGGAGCACCGCGCGCCTGCCGTACCGGTCGCTGAGACGTCCGGCCAACGGGATGAGCAGCAGCGGCATCAGCGACACGATCGCGGTCACCCACATCGAACCGGAGAGCTGGTAACCGAGCACCTTCGTCAGGTGCACCACGATGTAGATCGAGGCGAGGCTGCCGGCCGTCAGCTGGGCGAAGCCGATGCCGATCGTCAGCAGCAGAGCACGGCGGTGGTTCCTCATGACCTCCACGACCGGGGACTTCACCGGTTCGGAGGTCGCCAGCATCTCCTTGAACAGCGGGGAATCCTCCACCCGGATCCGGTAGAGCAAGCAGCCGATCAGCAACGGCCCGGCGAGCAGGAACGGGATCCGCCAACCCCACGCCGACATCTGGGCATCGGTCAGCAACACGCTCAGGACTCCGACGACGATCGACGCGGACGACATGCCGACCGCACAGCCGATCGAGGTCGCCGACCCGAAGAGCCCACGCCACTTCGGTGGTGCCGATTCGTTGGCCAGCGCGGTCGCCCCGCCCACCTCCCCGCCGGCCGAGATTCCCTGCGCCACGCGCAGCACGGCCAGCAACAGCGGTGCGGCGACACCGATGCTCGCGAACGGCGGGAGCAGTCCCGCGCCGAACGTCGCCACGCCCATGATGGTCACGGTGATGAGGAGGACGCGTCGTCGGCCCAGCCGGTCACCGAGGCGGCTGAAGACGAAGCCACCGATCGGACGGGCGAAGAACCCGCCTCCGATCAGCGCCAACGTGGACAGCAGACTCGCCGCACCGCTGCTCGACGGGAAGAACGCCGGTGCGATGACCACCGCGAGGTAGCCGTAGATCGCGAAGTCGTAGTACTCCACCGCCGTGCCGGCAGCGGCTGCGATGCTGGCTCGCTTGCCGACGAGCAGCTGCTCCCGAGACGTGGTCTCGCTGGTGGTCGAGGTCATCGTTGATCCTCCCTATCGGCGGCAGACGCGCGGTCCTCCCGCGTTCCATCGGCCGCCGGGTTTCACCGGTCACTCGGTGTCGACGCGCAGACCGGTCAACAGACTCTCCCGGTGGGTACGACGATCACCGAAGAGCACCGCGCTGGTGGCCGCCCGGCGGAAGTGCAGGTGGGCGGGGTGCTCCCAGGTGAAGCCGATGCCTCCGTGCACCTGGATGGCTTCGGCGGCGACGTATTCATAGGCCCGGCTGCAGGCCAGCGCGGCAGTCGCGGCGGCGATCCCGGTCTCCGGTGAGCCCTCCGCCACCGCCGCGGTCGCCCACAGCGATGCCGACCGCGCGGCCTCCAGCTCCACGGCCATGTCGGCGCAGCGATGCTTGATCGCCTGCAGCATCCCGATCGGACGTCCGAACTGGATGCGGTTCTTGGCGTGCTCGACCGCCAGGTCGAGGGACGCCGCCGCACCGCCGGTCTGCTCGCAGGCCAGCGCCGTCACCGCGCGGTCGCGCACGCGCGCGAGCACCCGCTCGCCCGTACCCGGATCGCTGACCAGGTGTGCCGGTGCTCCGTCGAAGGTGACGGTGGCGAGTTGGCGGTTCGGATCCATCGCGCGGTCAGCGGTGCGGCCCACACCCGGTGCGTCCCCTTCGACGACGAACAGGGCCAGCCCGTCGTTCGCGCGGGCCGCGACGAACAGCAGGTCCGTCATGGCGCCTTCGACGACGAGGATCTTGCGGCCGGTGACGCGCCAGGTGCCGCCATCGTGCTCGGCCGAGGCCTCGATGCTCGGTGCGTCCAGGCGGTCAGCGGCTTCCGCCCAGGCCAGCGTGGCGGTGCGCTCACCACCGGCCAACGCGGTCAGCAGTTGCGTCCTGCGGTCCTCGGTCTCCGCGCCCTCGGCGTGGAGCAGCACGCCGACGCCGAGCACGGCGCTCGCGAACCACGGCAGTCGGACCAGGGATCGGCCCAGCTCCTCGGCCACGACCGCAACCGGGCGAAATCCGGCGCCCGCGCCACCGCAGGTCTCCGGCACGTCCAGCCCGACCACGCCGAGCTCGCCGACGAGCCGGCTCCACACCGCCGTATCCCAGGCACGTTCTTCGCGCATCGCGCCGAACACCGCCGTGGTGTCCGCGTGCTCGCGCAGGAAGCCCCGGACGGCACAGCGGAACTCCTCGACCTCCGCGTCGTGCGTCAGCCTTCGACCGGTCACGCCGCACCACCCGCCACCGGTTCGGCCTCGTCCGCTTCTGCGAGCAACTCCGCGTACCGTTCGAGCGCCTGCCGATTGAGTTCGGGTCCGGTGTAGGGAGGGAAGAGCCCGTCGTCCGGTGTGGTGCTGCGGACGAGTGCCTTGGCGAGGTTGGTCTTGTGGACCTCGGTGGCACCGTCGGCGAGTCCCATGTGGAACGACTCCATCACCCACTTGCCGAACGGCAGCTCTTTGGAGATGCCCAGCGAGCCGTGGATCTGGATAGCTCGGGACGAGACCTCCATCAACACCTTCGGCATCGCCGCCTTCACGGCAGCGATGTCGGCCCGCACCGCGCGGTAATCGTTGAACTTGTCGATCTTCCACGCCGTCCGCAGCACCAGGAGCCGGAACTGCTCGATCTGGATCCAGGAATCGGCGATCATCTCCTGCACCAGCTGCTTGTCCGCCAACCGAGCGCCCTTCGTGGTGCGCGACACCGCGCGGCGTTTCATCAGCTCGAACGCGCGCTGGACCAGGCCGACCGTGCGCATCGCATGGTGGATGCGGCCGCCCCCGAGCCGGGTCTGCGCGACGGCGAACCCCTCACCGCGCTGCCCCAGCAGGTTCTCCGCAGGCACGCGGACATCGGTGTACCGCAGGTACTGGTGGGTCCCGACGGCCTCCTCGTGCCCCCACACCGACACGTCCCGCACCCGTTCGATACCCGGCGCGTCCGCGGGCACGACGAACATCGACATCCGCTCGTGCGGCGGGGCGTCCGGCTCGGTCACCGCCATCACGATGAGGAACTCGGCGAACACCGCGTGCGAGGAGAACCACTTCTCCCCGTTGATCACCCAGCTGTCACCGTCGAGCACCGCAGTGGTCCGGAAGCCCGTCGGGTCGGATCCACCGTGCGGCTCGGTCATCGAGAACGAGGACACGATGGAGCCCTCGATCAAGGGCTCCAAGTATGTCCTCTTCAGGAAGTCGCTGCCGTAGTGGGCGAGGATCTCCGCGTTCCCCGAGTCCGGTGCCTGGCAGCCGAACACGACCGGTCCGGAATGCGTGCGCCCGAGCTTCTCGTTCAGCAGCGCCAATCGCAGCTGCCCGTACCCCTTGCCACCCAGCTCGGGACCGAGGTGGCAGGCCCACAGCTCGCGCTCCCGCACCCGCTCCTGCAGCGGTCTGATCAGCGCGTTGCGGCGCGGGTCGCGGGTGTTCCAGGCGTGCTCGACCACCTGGTCCACCGGTTCGACCTCGTCGCGGACGAACTCCTCGACCCAGTCCAGCTCCCGCTGCACATCTGGGTCGGTTTCGAAATCCCAAGCCATGCCCATCGTCCTCTCAACGGGTCAGAACCGTGCACGCGCTGATCCCCGGCGCACCGTAGACGTGCGTGAAACCCACTCGCGGCGGAGACGGCACCTGATGGGCGCCGGCATCACCGCGCAGTTGGAGCGCGTTCTCGTAGATCTGCCGCAGCCCGGAGGCGCCGACCGGCTCACCGTTGGCGATGCACCCGCCATCGGTGTTGATCGGCAGCCGCCCGTCGATCGCCGTACCCCCGGACTTGATCAGGTCCTCTTGCTCACCGTGCTCGCACAGGCCGGTCTCGGCCATGTGCATCAGCTCCGCCCCGGACTCGGTGTCCTGGATCTGGGCAATGTCCACTTCGGACGGTGAGATCCCCGCGGCGTCGAACGCCGCCTGCGATGCCTCCACCGTCGGCGACTCCGCGCGCTCGATGGCGATCCAGGGCGCGTAGACCTCGAACGATCCGTAGCGACGGCTGCGGAACGCCGCACCGCGCAGGAAGATGGGTTTCTCGGTGTACCGGTTCGCCTTGTCGGCGCGGCACAGCACCAAGGCGACCGCGCCCTCCCCTGGCGAGCAGTACATGTACTGGGTCAGCGGGTGCGAGATCATCGGTGCTGCGGCGATTTCAGCCGCGGTGAGCTGGTCGCGCCGCCACGCGTGGGGGTTCAGCGCTCCGTTCCGGAAGGACTTCTCCGCGATCAACGCGAGGACGTCGGGGCTGATGTCGTGGTCGTGCAGGTACCGCTGGATCTTCATGCCGAAGAACTGGGTGGTGACCATCATCCCCGTCTCGCCGTACCACGAGCCGAGGCCGTGCTCGGCCGGATCCACGTTGAACGCGCCCCGGGGGTGCTTGTCGAACCCGATCACGATGCCGAGATCGTGCTGCCCGGAGCGAATCGCGGCGTCGGCCGAGATCAGCGCCGAACCACCGGTCGCACAACCGTTGGCCACGTTGATGAAAGGCAATCCGGTCAGCCCCAGCTCCGAGACCAGCGTGTCGGCGTCTCCGGCCGAGTGCGAACCGCCGAACCCGAACTGCATGTCCGAGAAGGACAGGCCCGCGTCGCGCAACGCATCCCGCGCGGCGTGCACGGCCTGAGCGCGGCCGGAGACTCCCTCGGTCCGCCCGAACCGGTGGATCCCGATCCCCACGATCGCCACACCGTCGGTCATCTCCGCACCTCCTGATCCGGGGCGAACGCGAAGGTGTGCACCGGAACGCCGTCGTCCGCTGTCCGAAATGGCACCAGCTCCAGGTGCATCGGCATCCCGATCTCCAGCGCCTCCGGATCCGACTCCGTCAAGCGGGCTTCCACCACGAGCTGTCCGGGAAGCTCGACGTAACCCAACCCGAACGGTTCGAACTCCTCGGGTCCCGCGTACGGTTCCTTCGGGCGGAAGCCCTGGATCGTGAACGTCCACAGCGTGCCGTTGCGCGCCAGCGGCGTGTCCGCCATGCGATCTCCGGTGCAGCGCGGGCACCCCGTCTGCCGCGGGAACGTCCACGCAGCGCAGTCGGCGCACCGGCTGCCCAGCAGCGCCGGACCGTCGGGCGTGTCGGTGACGAGTCCGTCGTCCACCAGTCTCATCGCGACTCGTGTCATGGCGCGGCCAGCCTCCCCCCGTCGACGGCCAGCAGCGAACCGGTCGTGTAGCTGGACGTCGGTCCGCACAGGTACAGCGCCGCACCGACGATCTCCGAGGGATCGCCCCCGCGCTTCGACGGCCATGTCTCGGCCATCTGCTCGAACGCGTCCATGTCCCACGCCGAACTGATGTCGGTGAAGAACGGCCCGGCGAGGATCGTGTTCACCCGCACCAGCGGGCCGTACTCCTGCGCGAAGCCCGCGGTGAGCGTGTTCAACGCCGCCTTCGCCGCCGCGTACGGCAAGTCGCTCCGAGTCGGCCGGCCCGAGGCCATCGAGGAGATGTTGAGAATCGCTCCGCCGTCACGGGACGCCATCCGCTCACCGGCCAAGGCCATCAGGCGGAACGGTCCCTTGAGGTTCACGCCGACGACCTTGTCGAACAGCTGCTCCGAGACCTCGGTCAGGCTCGGGTAGACCGGGGCGATACCCGCGTTGTTCACCACGATGTCCACCGGGCCGAGGGACTCCTCGACCTCGTCGAGCAAGGCGGGCAGTCGTTCCCACTCGCCGACATGGGCTCCGTGCGCGGTCACCCTGCGCCCCGTGGCGTCGGCGAGTTCACCCGCGAGCTGGTCGCAGGCGTCCTTCTTCCGGGACACCACGGCGACGTCCGCGCCTGCCGCGGCGAAGGCGATCGAGATCTCCCGGCCGAGCCCGCGCGAACCACCGGTCACCAGCGCGGTCCGCCCTCGGAGCGGGCTACGCTGCGGCCGCGCCGCAGCGACCGCCTCCGCCACGGTGCGCGCCGAGCCTGAGCTATCAGCCTGCATGGCCACTCCCGTCTCATGTCTGTCTTCCCGTCCAGCGGCTACCGCGGGATGTCCCGCCACGGCACGTCCTTGTCACCGCGCGGTTCGGTGGGCAGGCCCAGAACGCGTTCGGCGATGATGTTGCGCTGGATCTCATCCGACCCGCCCGCGATCCGGTACCCGGGCGCTCCCAGCACGTGTTCGGTCCACTGGTACACGTCGTCACCGGTGTCGACGACCAGCCGGTTCCCCAGCACGGTGACCGCGACTTCGCTGACCTGCTTGAGCTTCTGCGCCCATGCGAGCTTGCGCAGCGAGCCGATGGAGGTCGGCTCGGCACCGTCCAGCCGCGCCTCGCGGTCCCGGGTCGCCGCCAGTTCGCCGACCTTCTCCCGCACCCACACCTCGGCCAGCCCGCGCCGCACGTCGGGATCGTCGAGCCTGCCGAGCCTGCGCGCGGTCGCCACCAGATGCCGGTAACCGCCGCCGAGTTCGGTGTTCGCACCGGAGTGGCTGCGCTCGAAGCCCAACGTGGCGAGGGTGACCTTCCAGCCCGCACCGACCTCACCGAGGCGCCAGGTGTCCGGGATGCGAACGTCGTCGAGGAACA
Organism: Saccharopolyspora ipomoeae; assembly: GCF_029952525.1. GTDB lineage: Bacteria > Actinomycetota > Actinomycetes > Mycobacteriales > Pseudonocardiaceae > Saccharopolyspora > Saccharopolyspora ipomoeae. The sequence continues at coordinate 47,124 of NZ_JASAOF010000011.1, read as the reverse complement.
CCTCGCAGAACGACGCCCCTCCCGACATCTGCCGCAGCGGACGCACCTCGACGCCGGGGGTGTCCATCGGCAGCAGGAACGCCGTGAGACCGCGGTGCTTCGGGGCGTCCGGGTCGGTTCGCGCGATGAGCTCGCCCCACCCCGCGAACTGGGCGCCCGAGCTCCACACCTTCTGCCCGTTGACCACCCATTCCGTTCCTCGCTGCTCGGCGCGGGTGGCGAGCCCGGCGAGGTCGGATCCCGCGGACGGCTCGGAGAACAGCTGGCAGGCGAGTTCGTCGCCCCGCAGCAGCGGCCGAACTAGGCGCCGACGCTGTTCCGGGGTGCCGAACAAGTCGATCGTCGGCGCGATCAGATGAGCGCTGACCGACGCCAACTCGTGCTGGCCGGGAGTGTCGAACTCTCGCTCCAGCTCGACGAACGCCTCCTCGTGCGCTGGTGTCAGCCCGGCACCCCCGTCGGATTCGGGCCAGGTCAGTGCGCCGTAGCCGGCGTCGAACCGCAGGCGTTGCCAGGCGCAGACGCGGTCGAGCAGCGCTCGTTCCTCGTCGGCCGGCAGGTTGTGGAACACCGACACCGATGCGCGGGACGCATCGGCGTCCTGGCGTGGTGTCGCGTTCTGCTCCAGCCACGTGCGCGCCTCGGCGACGAATTCATCGATGCTCGTCATCGGGCCGTCCACCCTCCATCGACCGCCAGCACCTGACCGGTGCAGTAGTTCGACGCCGCTGATGCGAGGAAGAGCAGTGCCCCGTCCAGCTCGGAGCCTTCTCCGGCCCGGCGGAGCATGGTGTTGCGCTCGATCCAGCGCACCGACCGGTCGTCGGCGAACAGTTCGTCGTTCATCTCCGTTCGGAACCACCCCGGTGCCAGCGCGTTGACGCGCACACCGCGACCGCCCCAATGCCCGGCGAGCTCCCGGGTGAGACCGATCAGGCCGGCCTTGGCCGAGGCGTAGCTCGCGCCGCCCAGCGGAGCCGCGGAGACCAGTCCGAGGATCGAACTGACGTTGATCACCGACAACGACTTCCCGTCCGCCGCGCGCGCCGCGAGTTGCGCCAGGTGGAACGGGGCGACCAGGTTTGTGCCGAGCACCCCCGCGAACCCGGTCGGAGTCTCGTCCAACGGCTTCGCACCGCTGTCCGTGCCTGCGTTGTTCACCAGCACATCGACGGCCCCGGCATCAGCGGCGATCGCGGCGATCAACTTCTCCCTGGACCGTTCATCGGCGAGGTCGCCGGGCAGGACGCGAAGAGCCGGATTCGTCGCTGCCAGCGCGTTGAGCTTCTCCTCGCGACGGGCCGTGATCCACACGGTCGCGCCGGCCGCGGCCAGCACCATCGCGAACCGCGCGCCCAGCCCCGACGACGCACCGGTGACCAGTGCCGTCTTGCCCCGCAGCCCGAACAGCTCCCCAGGAGTCGGCACTGTCATCGCGCCACCTCTTCGAGGATCGAACGCCCCGAGGCGATCAGCGCACCGATGGTGGCCGGGAGTTGCTCCTGGACCGGGTCGTGGTGCACGCCCTCGCGGTGCCGCTTCAGGTTGTGCCCCATGATCGCGGCCATCTTCATCCGCCCGAGCGCGCGGAACCACGCGTAGTCCGGCGGTTCCGGGTTCCCGTAGGCCGCCAGCAGCTCCGCTTCGGACGGCAGCTCCGCCACGACGCGGCCGACCCCGGGGAACAACGCGCCGTCGGTGAAAACCCCGAACCAACCGAGGTCGACCCGCGGATCACCGATGCTCCAGATCTCCCAGTCGACCAACGCCGTCGGCTCGGCACCCGCGCACAGCAGGTTCCCGAGCCGGAAGTCGCCGTGCACCAGCACCGGGCCCACCGCGTCGGGCACTGCGATCTCCAGCGCGGACAACAACGCCGCCGAACCGGATCGGAGCTCTTCGGGAACGGCCTGCATCGTCCTGGTCCAGCGCACGAGCTCGTCCGCGGGGCGCAGTGGTTCCGGGACCTCGCCACCGGCCGAGCGCAGACCGGCTTCGATCTCCGCGAGCGGCACCGCGTGCAGCTCGCGGAGGATGCGCGCCGCCGCGAACATCCGATCCCGGGCGATCCCCGGAGACAGCGAATGCTCTTCGAGCACCGGTTCCCCGGCCGTCCCGGCAGCGCGTTCCATGGCGAACCAGGCCGGCTCCGCCTCGCTTCGAGCGGTGACTGCGGGAAGCGGCACCCCGGGTCCGGCGCCGGCGTCGGCCAGCGCCGAGAGCACGTGCGACTGCCGCAGGACGTCGTTGCGACCCACCGCACGCCGCCCCGGCGGTACCGCCTTGATGACGTGGTCCTTCCCAGCGGAGTCGGTAACCGCGTAGGTCAATCCGCTGCGGCCACCTTCCAGCGTCCGCAACGGACCTGACCCGCCGAGCTCGGCGCGAACCCGCGCACCGAGCTCGGGATCGGCGTCCACGACGGTCGGCTTCGTCATCTCAAGCTCCTCTGCCAGCACCACTGCTCGATCACCACGCGACGGAGCACCCGTTCAGCGACCGGTCCACTTCGGGTCGCGCTTCTCCAGGAACGCCGAGACACCTTCGGCCGCGTCCTGAGAGTTGAGCGTGACCCCCACGGCGAGGTGCTCCAGCACCATCAGCGAGGCGATGTCGGCGTCCAGGCCCCGGTCCACCGCCATCTTGGTGAGCTTCATCTGGAACGGGCTCTTGTCGGTGAGGTGGCTGATGAACTTCTCGACGGTCTCGTCCAGCTCAGCGGCCGGAGCGCTGGCGTTGACGAGGTCGAAGTCGTCGGCCTCCTTGCCGCTGAGCAGCTTTCCGGTGAGCATGAGCTCCTTGGTCTTGCGGATGCCCAGCATGCGCGGCAGGCGGTAGATCGGACCGGCACCGCCGAACAGGGCGCGGCGGATGTGGAAGTCACCGATCTTCGCGTCGTCCTCGGCGATCGCGAAGTCGCAGGAGATCATGACCTCGAACCCGCCCGCGGTGGCGTAGCCCTCGATGACGGCCACCGACGGCGTCGACATGTTGTAGAGCCGGTCGCAGACCTTGGCCGACACCACGGCGACGTCCATCGCGGTGCTCGAGCCGATGAAGTCGGATTGCAGGCTGTCCAGGTCGAAGCCGGACGAGAAGGTGTTCTCACGGCCGCGGACGACCAGGACGCGCAGCTCGGGGTCGTTGTCGATCTCGGTGATGATCTCGTCGAGCCGGTTGAGCATCGGCACCGTGATGCAGTTGCGCTTGTGCGGTCGGTTCAACCAAACGCGCGCGACGTTGCCGTCCTTCTCGAACTGGATGTCGTCCTCAACTGCCATGTTTCCTCCTTGAACTGACTTCAATTCAATACTGGGCCGTCAGCTCGCGCGTGTCAAGCGCCGTCGAACGCCGGAGCCCCAGCCGCCGACCGAGTTGATCGACGGTTAGCGCGTCGACCAGCCGTCGGAAGTAGCGCATTCACATCGTTGTGGCAGAGGCCTGGAGTCGCTCATACTGAACTAAGTTCATTTTAGGAACCAGTCCCCAGCCGAGGAGGGGCAGCGTGCGCGCGTACCGGATGTTCACCGACGGCAGCAGCGGACTGACCGAGGTCCCCTCCCCAGTGCCGACGGCCGGTCAGGTTCGACTGGAGGTTCTGGCCGCTGGCCTCTGCCAGTCTGATCTGCACGTCATCGACACGACTGGCGTCGGCCCTGCCACGACCTGGCCGACGCCGTACACGCTCGGCCACGAAACCTGCGGTCGAGTAGCCGAACTCGGGCCGGGCACGACCGGCGTCCACGTCGGCGACCAGGTGATCGTCCACAGCCCGTGGGGGTGCGGTCAGTGCGCGCGGTGCACGGCGGGAAGGCCGAACTACTGCGACCGCCCCGATCCGGGCGCAGCGGGTATCGGCCTGGGCGTCAACGGCGGGCTCGCCGATGAGATGGTCGTCGAAGCCGGGCGCCTCGTCCCCGCCGACGGTCTCGATCCGGCTCTCGCGGCTACGCTGGCCGACGCGGGACTCACGTCGTACCACGCGATCAGCGGGTGCCGGGACGCGCTCGCGGAACCGGACGCGATCGCGCTCGTGATCGGTGTCGGCGGCCTGGGCCACCTCGCGATCAGCGTTCTCACCGCCACCTCGCACGCCCGCGTCATCGCCGTGGACGTCCGCGGCGACGCCCGCGACCTCGCACTCGCCTGCGGCGCCGCGATCGCCTGCGCCCCGGACGAGGTGCACGGCGCGCTGCACCCGCGGCACGCGGACGTCGTGCTGGACTTCGTCGGCAGCGACGCGACGATGGCGTTGGCCGCGCGATCGCTGCGCCGGAGCGGCGAGATCGTCGTCATCGGCAGCGCAGGCGGCACTCTGCCCGTCGCGAAAGGCGCCGCACTGCCACCGGGAGCGCGGGTGCGCCTCCCGTTCTGGGGCTCCCGGGACGAACTCACCGAGGTCGTCGCGCTCGCGCGCGAGCACGACCTCCGCGCCGAGACCACGACCTATCCGCTCGACGACGCGGACGAGGCGCTCGACGACCTCCGGCACGGCCGGGTCCTCGGCCGCGCAGTGGTCCTCCCCCAGCACAGCCCGAAGCCCTGAAACCCACGACCTCCAGGAGACCTCATGGAAAGCGTCCAAGTGCAGGTGCGCGAACTGCCGGCCGGCGAGGTCGGCCGACGCCACTTCGAGCTCACGACCGTCGAATTGCCCGACCCCGGGCCGGGGCAGGTGCTGGTGCGCAACACCTGGACATCGGTGGATCCCGGGCTGCGGCTGCGCCTGCGCGCCGATGCGCCGCAGGGCTACTTCCCCGCCTTCCCGCCCGGGTCGGCGATGGACGGCGTCTTCGCCGTCGGGGTCGTCGAGGAGTCGCAGGCCGACGGCTTCCCCGTCGGCAGCACGGTGTGGCACTCCTACGGCTGGCGCAGCCATGCGGTGGTCGATTCCGGGGAGGTCGCGATGAACGGCATCGCGAGCCTGCGCCGTCTCGACGTCGACGCCGTTCCGGCCCATGCGTACTTGGGCCCGCTCGGGGCGATGGGCCTGACCGCCTACGCCGGCCTGCACGTGATCGACGCGTTGGACGACACCGGCACGATCTGGGTGTCGGCCGGCGCCGGCGCCGTCGGCAACCTGGTGTGCCAGATCGCGAAGCTCAGCGGACTGCGGGTCGTGGCCAGCGCCGGAAGCGACGAGAAGGTGGCCTGGCTGCTCGACGAGGTCGGCGTGGATGCGGCCTTCAACTGGCGTTCGCGTCCGTTGTCGGAGTCACTGCAGCAGGCCGCACCCGAGGGGCTGGGGCTCTGCTTCGACTCCGTCGGCGGCACTCACCTCGAAGCCGCGCTCCACGCGTTGAACGACAACGGCCGGATCGCGCTGTGCGGGTCGATCTCCGAGTACGAGGGAGCGGCGGCGGGACCGCGCAACCTGTTCCTCGCCACTTCGAAGAACCTCACCCTGCGCGGATTCCGCGGCAGCGCGCACGTTCCGCTGCTCGATGAGATGCAGCAACGGCTCGGATGCTGGCTGGCCGAGGGGCGCCTCGTCCACCGGGAGAGCATCTACGAAGGTCTCGAGTCCGCACCCACCGCATTGGCCGACATGCTGGCCGGTCGCACAACAGGCAAGACCCTCGTCCGGCTCTGAGAACACGCGGGCGTTCACATCCGAACGCTCCCTTCGGCTTTCAGCGTCGCCCTTCTCAGCGCGAAGCTGTTGAACTGATGTCAATTCATGTCTACGGTGTCGGCACTGCCGGCCGAACGACTGCGACGGTCGTTGCCGAGCGCAAAGGAGCGCCGATGTCGACACAAGCAATGCGTGATCGCGAACGCCTGGCCCGCCGCGCCAGCGTGGCAGCATCAGCCGGAACCGCCATCGAGTACTACGACTTCGCCATCTACGGCTACCTCGCCGTCGTCCTGGCACCGCTGTTCTTTCCTGCGGGCGACAGCCTCGTCGGACTGCTTGGGACGTTGGGGGTGGTCGCCACCGGCTCCCTGGCCAGACCCCTCGGCGGGTTGATCTTCGGCCGCATCGGTGACCGGCGCGGCCGGAAAGCCGTGCTCATGGCCACCGTCGCGGTGATGGGAGCCGCCACGATCCTGACCGGAATCCTCCCGACCTACGCCTCGATCGGCATCGGGGCACCCATCCTCCTGACCCTCCTCCGCATCGTTCAGGGACTCGCCGCGGGGGGCGAAATCGGCGGGGCCGCTTCGCTGTCCACCGAGTCGGCACCCTCACGGAGGCGCGGCCTGTTCGGTTCCGCGACCTCGATCGGAATCTCACTCGGCATCGCCAGCGCCGCGGGGACCGTCGCGATCCTGAGCGCACTCACGTCCGCGCAACAGATGAGCAGCTGGGGCTGGCGGGTCCCGTTCCTCATCGCCGCTCCCCTGCTGGTCGGGGCGGTCGTCTACCGCATGCGAGTCGAAGACTCCCCGCTGTTCGTGCAGATGGCGAAGAACTCGACGCCGCCCAAAGCGCCTGTCACGGAGGTGCTTCGGACTCACAAGGCCTCAGTCCTCCGAGTCATCGGCATCGCCTACTCGACCATGACCACCGGCGGGCTCGCTTCGGTCTACCTGCTCGTCCACCTCTCGGCGGTGCTGCGCTACCCGCTGACGGGGTCGCTCTGGCTGATCGTGCTGATCGTGCTCATGCCACTGGCCGTCATCCCCTGGGCCGGTGCCCTGAGCGACCGTCTCGGTCGCCGCCGCGTCCTCGCCAGCGCGATGCTGGGGTTCGTCCTGCTCGCGGTCCCGTGCTTCTGGGTGATGCAGCAAGGTTCGCTCGTCCTGGCCATCGTCGCCGCGCTGGTCCTCAACATCCCGTTCAGCATCCAGCAGGGCGTGGTTTACACGCAGTACAGCGAGCTGTTCCCGACCAGGGTGCGCTACACCGGGATCTCGCTCGGCTTCAACGTGGGCGGCGTCATCGGGACCGGACTCGTGTCACTGATCGCGACCGGACTGGTCAAGGTCACCGGGCTCACGCTCTCTCCGGCGTTCTACGCGGTGTTCGCCGCGCTGGTGGGCCTGGTCGTCGTCGCGACGATGCACGAAACCTCGCGCGACGACATGGCCCGGGAGGGGAGCCCGGCTGCCGACGAGCCGGACTCCCCGCCGGTTCGGTCATAGTCCGTCGTCGCCCGCGCCCGCCTCTCGACGCACCGGAGCGGGCAGCCAGGATCCCGCGATGACCTCCCGGCCGGGCGAGTAGATGCGCAGGATCAGGTAGAACTCGCTCTCCGGGCACGGAAGCCAGTTCGCGGCACCCGGATCGGCGTGGCTGAGAACCAGTCGCGCCGATCCCCCATTACCGGCGAGCGCTGCGCTGCCCAGGGAGTGGCGGTGCGCGGGGTTGGCGTAGAGCCGACCCGTCTCGGCGTGGTAGAGGGTCACGCTCCAGAACGCCGTTTGCGGTGGCTGCACGGCGAATTCGAGAAAGTACGGACCATCGCGCCCGGCCAGCCTCCGCCCGGCGGAGTCCACGTGCGTGTTGAACGACGTGTTCTCCTCCGCGACGTTGGCGCCGAGGCCTACGTGATTCATCACCGCCCGAGCAAGGAAGTTGTGCCCGTGCGCCCCCTTGTCGAGCACGCGCGTCCACCCGGTTCCGGTCGCAACGCCCAGCTGAGGGCGCGAGGAGCGCAGCAGTGCCTGCGCGGTGGCGAAGGAGCGCTCCAACGCGCCCGCCGTTGCCGCGTCGAGCGCGGCCGGATCCCAGGGACTCGGCCCGAGCAACCCCAGGCCCCGGAACTGCCGCACGTGGGCCCACTCGTCACAGGGGAACGCGTTGAGGCGCAGCACCGCGTCGAACGCGCGGTAGAAGGCGCGCCAGTCGTCCTCCACCTCTGCGGCGCCCATCACGGGGCCGAGGTCGCCACCGGGCGCGCCACCAGCCACGGTGACGTGGTCCTGCAGCTCGTGGACCACGCCGAGGTCGCCGTCCAGCACCTGGATTCGGAGCAACAACCAGATGATGGCGGTCGCGACCCGCACGACAGTGACGTCATCGGGCACTTCTCCCGACCAGTCGGGCGGGACCAACCAGTAGCGGGCCGCAGCCGCGCCGAAGGTCCGGGCGCTGATGTTGATGGAGTTGCTGTAGGCGTCGACGACCTGGACGGTGAAGTAGCGTTCCCCGAAATCCGGGAGCCGGAGCTCGACCGGCTCCTCGCCCACGCGCACCCACGCGTTGGAGTAGAGGGTGTCCACATTGGGCGCTCGAAACGCGTGGAAATCCGGGCCGGCCGGGACCCGCTCGTGCATGAACGAGGCCATCCGACCCGGCGCACCGGGCCGCAGCACCTGCTCCGACATCTGCGCGTACTGCAGCACTGCGGGCGTGGCGTAGATCGCGGCTTGCACGCCCAGCGACTCAACCCAGGACGAGCGGCTCCACTCCTCGGCCGGGAGGATGTCGTCACTCGCCGATCTCCCGAACTGGGGCAGATCGTTGGTGTCATAGCCGAGCGGTCCCATGTCCCCACCCATCCTCGCGTGCGCGTCATGTTCTCGGTATCGCTCCCGCACCCAGTGGGATCGAGGACGCGATTCGACTATCGTAATTGAACCGAGTTCAGATCAGTAGGGAGGCGATGTGTCCGACGATCGAACGACCGGCCTCGACGAGGACGCGCGGGCGGTCCAGGTGTGGGCCTACCCGCTCGTCTTCGCCCAGCGGGTACGTCTCAACTTCACCCAGCCGCTGGACCCGACCGCGGCACGACCGCTCAACTCCGCGGGTGCCCCGCTGAACACCCTCGGACATCAGCGTCGGCTCTCCGATCCGACGCTGACCGTCGGTGTCGCCCCCAACGTCGACACCCTCTACTCCGTCGCCTGGCTGGACGTCCAGCACAACAGCTTCACCTTGCGGTTCCCGGACTTCGGCACCCGATACGCGAGCTTCCAGGTCGCCCTACCTGACACCAGCACCCCGATCACGATCAGCGCACCGGCACAGGGCCAACGGCTGCCCGCGGTCTCGATCACGCGCGGACCGGCCCGGTGCGAGGTCACCGACGACGAAGTTCGACTGCACACCCCGTGGCGCTATGCCATGGTCGTCGGGCGGATCTTGGTCGAGCCGGAGGAATCGGGCGACGATCTCGCCACCGTTCATCGGCTGCAGGACTCCATCGAGCTGCAACGTCTGCCCGTCGACGACGTTCACCCGAATGCCGCCGACGACCTGGAACTCGCCCGCCTGTCCCGCGAGGACGAGACCACCGATCCCGACGCCTTCACGCGGGCGCTCCAGCAGGTCCTGGTCGACGCCGCACCTGCAGTAGTCGACGTCCCCCTCCGACGGGCGCTGACCCGAGTGCTGGACAACTCCTCTCCGCTGGAGGTCGCCGACGGTCTGCGACGCGGGCTCCAGGACATCGCCGACCACGTGCGCCGACTCGGCCGACCAGCCAACGGCTGGGCGATCAACGACACCGGAACCGACTTCGGCACCGACCACCTGCTGCGGGCCGCCGTAGCCCACTCGCAGATCTTCATCAACCCCGCCTCCGAAGCGCTGTACCCGGTCTGCGAAGTCGACTCCAACGGAGATCTCCTCGACGGCGGCGCATCGGACTACCGGCTGACGTTCGAAACCGGATCGCTGCCCCCGGTCGACGCGTTCTGGTCCCTGACCGCCTACCACGCGAAGGGCCTGCTGGTGGACAACGAGATCGGCCGATATGCCATCGGCGACCGCACTCCCGGGCTGGCCTACGGCAGGGACGGGTCGCTGACAATCAAGATCAGCACCGCGCGACCGGAGGCGACAGCGAACTGGCTCCCGGTGCCGGCAGGCCCGTTCCGGCTGATGCTCAGGCTCTACCGACCGACGACCACGAAATGGGACCCACCACCGGTGGTCCCGACACCCCTGCGATCAATGCCGTGATCACGTGTCTCGGTCGTCCGTCACGGTCAAGCAGCAACGTTGCGGCAGCGGGTGGTGGAGGATTCGCACACGTGTGAGGTGTTGAATTGTTCGTTTTCCACAGCGCCGTCCGCGTCGGGTTCTGCCACGATCGGCGTTGAACGGTGAGGTCACTTCACGGGAGGGCTGGTCATGGGCGTTGGCATCGCAGACACCGGCCGTGCTCCGACGGTGCTCGCCCCGCCCCCGGACCACCGCGGAACCTGGCTCAGACCGGTGCGTCCCCGGCGGCGAGAGCGCGCGAGCTGAACTTCACCTCCAGCGGTGCCCCGCCCAGCGAACGGGCCGGACGTCCAGGTGCCGCTTCGCGAGAGTCCGCGCTTTCCAGCCCGACCCGAACCTCGGACGAGAAATCCGGGCACCGTCGTGCCGAACGCGGACAACGCACTGCACCCGCCCCACCCGCTGCCCCGGTGACCGAGCCCGATCTATCGACAAGAGGAAGCCCATGACCACCACTCAAGGCCGTTGGATGACGCAGCAGGTCCACGACCGGCTGCGGGCGGAGCTCGCCGAGCTGCTCAACCGCCGTTCTGCTGCCGAGATCGACACCGAGTCCGACCCGCTGGTGGACGAGGGGCACCGACGTGCCCGCATCCGCGAGATCAGGGACCTGCTCAGCAACGCCGTGGTCGGCGAGCCGCCACCGGACGACGGGGTCGCCGAACCCGGGATGCTGCTGACCGTCCGGTTCGACGACGGCGAGACCGAGACCTTCTTGCTCGGCACGCGCGACGGAGCCGACGCCGACGGGCTCGCCGTCTACTCCCCCGAGTCTCCCCTAGGAGCCGCGCTGACCGGGGCCCGGCAGGGCGAGGAGCGGACCTACGACGTGCCCGGCGGAACCGTGCGGGTCACGCTCCTGAGGGCGGTGCCGCACCGCCCGTGAACCCGGCCCGGCAGGGCGGGCCGGTCGTCAGCCCTTCGCGCTGAGGTCGTCGAGCTTCGGGAAGTACCAGCGCATGATGCCCCGGAGCTCGTCGGCGTCCGGCCTGCCCCAGTCGCGCTGCAGCTCGGCGACCAGGGAGATGGCGGTGACCGGCTGGGCTCCCGCGCTGGTCATGCGGACCATGGCCTGCTCGTGCGCGGTGCTGCTGATGCCGCCGATCGCGTCGGCCACCGGGTACACCTCGTAGCCCTCGCGGAGCAGGTCCAGCGTCGGGAACGCCACGCACACCTCGGTCCACAGACCGGTCATGATGATCTTCTTCCGGCCGGTCGCCTCCACAGCGGCGCGGAAGTCCTCGTCCTCCCAGGAGTTCAGCGTCGTTCGGTCGATCTCCTTCGTCGCGGGCAGCGCATCGCGCAACTCGGCGATGGTGCCCGTGTTGACGCCGAGCTCGACACCGACGGTGCTCAGGACCACCGGCAGGTCGTAGGCCTGCGCGGCCCGCGCCACGGCGGTGATGTTGAGCATCAGCTCGTCATGCCCGATCGAACGGACGGTGCCGACCTGCTCGGGCTGGTAGTCGATGAGCACCAGCACCGCGTTGTCGGGTGTCAGCAAGTGGTCGTCAGCTCGCTTGGTGGTTTCGCCTGCCATGTCGATGACCTCCTGAAATCGATGCGATCTGCCCGCCGAGCCGCTCTGCTCCAGGATCGGCGTCGCGCGCCAGGTCTGCAGGAGACGCCGGATCCGGCCGATCCGCACGTCCCGCGCGCGAGTGGGCCGCGGGAGTTTGAGTTAGCCGCCCACCGGGTAGCAACGAGCTCGACCAGATCGGCGAAGGCAGGAAGTCATGGCTGACCACCCCCTCGAAGACATGTACGCGGCCAGGGAATCGCTCGACAGCGCCATGCGGAACTGCGCCGCGGCCGACCTGGTCTCCTTGGACTGGCCGCCGTTCGGCGCAGCACTGCTCGGGGTGTTGGGGTCCTTGCACAACCTGGCCCAGGAGCTGACCAACAAGCTCGATCAGGTCGATCGCGACCGCCTCTACCGCGAAGCGCTCCGGGACCACCCGCACGAAGCCCTGGACCGCGCGATCAGAGACCTCGAACGCATGAACGGCGTCCTCGCCTCCGCCATGCGCCACGCCGAGGAGTACTGGGAGGAGGCCCAGCACATCCACGAGGACACCCAGCCCCGCAGGCGGGAGTGAACCTCCCACCGACCACCACGAGGCGTCCGCGTTTCACGCCATCGCGGCAGCGATCTCCGAAGCGGCGTCGCGGGCCAGGGCACCGAGTTCGGCGAAGCGGGACTCCGGCACGCGGTCACGCGGACCCCAGATGCTGACGATGGCGAAGGGGCGGCGGCTGGTGTCCAACACCGGCGCCGCGACGCCGTACACCTGGGATTCCAGCTCGCCGACGCTGACGCTGTAACCCTGCTCCCGGATTTCGGCGAGTTCGGAGCGCAGCGCGTCCTGGTCGGTGCGGGTGGTGGCCGTGTACTCCGGCAGCGGGGAGGCGAGCATCGCTTCGACCTCGTCCTCCGGCAGCCAGGCCAGGAACGCCTTGCCGGCCGACGTCGCGTGGATCGGGACCTGCCGGCCGAGCCAGCGAGCGCTGAGCACCACGGGCGGCACCACTTCGTCCACGTAGGTCAGCCCGAGCCGCTGCACGACGGCGAGGTTCGCCGTCTCGCCGGTCTTCCGGCTCAGGCGCTCCAGAACGTCGTGGGCGCGCCGCACCAGCACGTCCACACCCGCAGTGGCCGCCATCCGGCTGATCGCGAAGCCGATCGCGTAGCGGTTGGTGACCGGGTCGCGCTCGATCAGCCCGTGGTGTTCCAGCGTGGCGAGCAGCCGCCACGCGGTCGCGCGGTTGAGCCCGCAGTCCGCAGCGAGTTCGGCGGCAGGCCTCCCCTCCGGGGAGCTCGCCGCCACCGCGTTGAGCAGCGCCACCGCGCGGTCGACCGACTGCACGCGGCCGGCCGAGGACTTGTGTTCGTCCTGGTCATGGGCTGCCTCCACACTCATGCCCCCACCCTAGGGGATCGATTTCGCGGCGCTGCGCGTGGCGCCGTCCGCTCAGCCGGCTCGGTCCAAGCGTCTTGACGCCTCTGCAACCCGTCTCGTAGCGTCGCACATTACGAACTAGCGCCGCACATTGCGAGACATTATGGATCGAGTGGTTACTCCTTACGAAGGCAGCGGACGTCGCCCGTGGGACGACGCTGCGGAAGTACCGGCACCGCTACGGCTGCACCGCACGCCCGTCAGCTCGCGATGGGTTGACTACAACGGCCACATGAGCGAGTCCTGCTACCTGCTGGTGTTCGGCGACAACTCGGACGCGTTCTTCCGCTACCTCGGCATCGACGAGCAGTACCGGGAAGGCGGGCACTCGCTCTACACAGTGGAGACCCACATCCACAACCGCCGCGAAGCCGTCGAAGGCGAGCCGTTGACGCTCAGCCTGCAGGTGCTCGATCACGACACCAGGCGAGTGCACCTCTTCCACGAGATGCGCCACGGGCAGACCGACGTGCTGCTCGCCACGGCCGAGCATCTGCTGGTGCACGTCGACATCGACCGCGGCAGGTCCAGCGATCTGCCGCACCACCTGCAACACCGGCTGGCCGCCATCCACCGGTCGCACGCCGCCCTTCCGGTCCCGGACGTCGTCGGCCGCCCCATGGGCATCCGGCGCTGACCGGCGTGCTCCGACCTCCGGGAAAACACCCGCTCGCTGCACACGAGCAACAGCATTCGAGGAGCGCACCGTGGATTTCGCCCTGACCGACGAACAGCGGATCATCGTCGACACCGTGCGGAAGTTCGTGGCCACCGAACTGGAACCGCACGAAGAGGCAGTCGAGCGCCTGGACGAAGTCCCGCCCGACATCGCCGAACGCATCCGGCGCAAAGCCCTCGAAGCCGGCCTCTACGCCGCCAACATGCCCGCCGAACTGGGTGGTGGCGGCTTGGACGCCACCGCGATCACGCTGGTGGAACGGGAACTCGGTCGCACCAGCTTCGCGCTGCAGATGCTCGTCGCCCGCCCGAGCAACATCCTGCAGGCCTGCGAAGGCGAACAGCGCGACCGCTACCTCATGCCCGCGATCCGCGGCGAGCGCCACGACTGCCTGGCCATGACCGAACCCGGCGCGGGCTCGGACGTGCGGTCCATGACCACCCGTGCCGTGCGCGACGGCAGCGACTACGTGCTCAACGGGACCAAGCACTTCATCAGCCACGCCGACACCTCCGACTTCGTCGTGCTGTTCGCCGCCACCGGCACCGAGCAGACACCGCGCGGCCCGAAGAACCTCATCACCGCGTTCCTGGTGGACCTCGACGCACCCGGGCTGACCGTTCGCCAGGGGTCGGCGTGCGTCTCGCACCGCGGCTACCACCAGTGCGAGCTCATCTTCGACGACTGCCGGATCCCGGCCGGGCAGCGGCTCGGCGAGGAAGGCAGGGGATTCGATCTGATGGGCCAGTGGTTGGGAGCCAGCCGGCTGAGCGTCGCGGCCACCAGCGTCGGCCGCGGGCGGCGAGTGCTGGAGATGGCCACCCGGTGGGCGGCGGAACGACAGCAGTTCGGCCAGCCCATCGGCAAGTTCCAGGGCGTCGGGTTCCAGTTGGCCGACATGGCAACCGAACTCGACGCAGCCGAACTCCTGACCCTGCGCGCCGCCGCCAAGTTGGACAGCGGCGACATGTCCGACCAGGACGCGGCGATGGCCAAGCTGTTCGCATCCGAGGCGCTGGGACGAATCACCGACCGCGCGCTGCAGATCTTCGGCGGCATGGGCCTGATGGCGGAACTGCCCGTCGAACGGTTCTGGCGCGACGCTCGCGTGGAGCGGATCTGGGACGGCACCAGCGAAATCCAGCGCCACATCATCTCGCGCTCGCTGCTCCGCCCGCTGGGCGCCTGAGCCTCACGAGTTCGGGAGCGACCGTTCCGGCTCTCACCCGGACAACCCATCATCCGCGAGCCCCGAGGGTGCGTCATGAGCGTTGATCCACTTCCCCCTTCCACATCACGACAAGACAACCTCCGCCGGATGCTGGCGCCCCGGCACATCGCTGTGTTCGGGGGCGACACCGCGGCCGAAGCGATCAGGCAATGCCGCCGGGTCGGCTTCGGCGGACCCATCTGGCCGGTGCACCCGACCCGGAGCACCATCGAGGGCTTGCCGTGCTACCGCACCACCGCTGATCTCCCCGACGCACCTGACGCCGCGTTCGTCGCGGTACCGAGAGAGGCGACCGTCGACGTGGTCGCCGATCTCGCAGCACGTGGCACCGGCGGAGTGGTCTGCCACGCCTCCGGTTTCGCCGAGCACGGCACCGACGGCGCGGCCCTGCAGCAGTCCCTTGTGGACGCTGCGGCCGACATGGCGCTGGTCGGCCCGAACTGCATCGGCACCCTCAACTACCTCGACGGCGCCGCGCTGTGGCCGGACCAGCACGGCGGCCGGCAGGTCGAGCGCGGAGTCGCGGTCATCACCCAGAGCGGCAACATCGGCCAGAACCTCACCATGCAACGCCGCTCGCTCCCCCTCGCGCAACTGATCACCCTCGGCAACGGCGCTGTGACCGGCGTCGCCGACCTCGTCGAGGCGATGCTGGCCGACTCCCGCATCACCGCGATCGGCCTGCACTTGGAGGGCATCGACGACGTCGCAGGTCTGTCCAGGGTCGGGCTCCGAGCGCTGCGCGCAGGAGTACCGGTGGTGGTGCTGAAATCGGGCACCTCCGAACTCGGAGCGCGCGCCAACCTCAGCCACACCAGCTCGCTCGCGGGCTCCGACGTCCTCTGCGACGCGCTGTTCCGGCGACTGGGCATGGCCCGCGCGCACAACGTCGAAACCTTCGTGGAGACCCTGAAGTTCCTGCACGTGCACGGCGCACTGCCCGGCAACCGCATCACCTCCGCCAGCTGCTCCGGCGGCGAAGCGGCGCTGGTGGCGGATCTGGCAGAACGGCACGGACTCGAACTGCCTCCGCTCCCGGCCCGCACCGAGACGAGTCTGCGGCAACTGCTCGGCGACCGGGTCGCCGTGGCCAATCCGCTCGACTACCACACCTACATCTGGGGCGATCTCCCCGCGCAGACCGCGTGCTTCACCGAAGTGCTCGACACCGGTCTCGACTGCCACCTGCTGGTGGTCGACTTCCCCCGCGACGACCGCTGCGTCGACGGCCCCTGGACGACGACCGCGGACGCGCTGCTGGCCGCCCACCGCGCCGTGTCCGGAACGGCGTGCGTGGTCAGCTCGCTCCCCGAGGGACTCCCGGAGCCGGTGGGCGAACGACTGCTCGACGCGGGCATCGCACCGATGCAGGGCATCCGCGACTGCCTCGCGGCCATCGCCGCCGCCGTGCACATCGGTGAGGCGCAGCGGAGAGCAGAAGCACTGTCCCCGTTGCCGACCCCGACGACGGCCACCGAAGCGCACCACCAGCTCGACGAGCGGACCGGCAAGACCGAGCTAGCGGTCGCCGGACTCACCGTCCCCGAGGGCGTGCTGACCGCCGCCCACGCCGCACCGGATGCCGCCGCCGGACTCGGATTCCCGGTGGTGGTCAAGGCCGTATCAACCGATCTGGCGCACAAGAGCGAAGTCGGCGGCGTGCGCGTGGGCCTGACCAGCCGCGAACAAGTGCGCGACGCCGTGGCGGAGATGGCCGCGCTGACCGATGAGTTCCTGGTCGAGCACATGGTCCAGGGAGCGGTCGCCGAGCTCCTGGTGGGAGTGCGCCGCGACCCCCGGTTCGGCCTCGCTCTGACGCTCGGTGCGGGCGGCGTCCTCGTGGAACTGGTGCGGGACACCGCGACCCTGCTGCTGCCCGCGACGCGCGGGCAGATCGAAGAAGCTCTGCGCGGACTCCGGATCTGGCCGCTGCTGGCGGGTTTCCGGGGACCCGGCGCCGACGTGCCCGCCGTGCTGGACGCGATCACCGCCGTCGCCGAGCACGCGCGCAGCGACGACCGGCTCGTGGAACTGGACGTGAACCCGCTGCTGGCGCTTCCGAACGCGGCCGTGGCGGTGGACGTCCTGGTCCGGAAGACGGCCGCGAGCGACGAAGCTTCCACACGACGACGAACGGGGACTCGAATCCGATGACTGAACGAGTGCGCACCGACATCCACGGCGGTGTCCTGACGGTGACGTTGGACCGCCCCAAGGCCAACGCGATCGACGTGGCCACCAGCCAGGCGCTGCACGCGGCGTTCGACCTCCTGCGGCGCGAGGACTCGCTGCGCGTCGCAGTGCTGACCGGGGCCGGCGACCGGTTCTTCTCCGCAGGCTGGGACCTCAAGGCCGCGGCCCAGGGCGAGGACATCGACGCCGACCACGGCCCCACCGGCTTCGCCGGGCTCACCGAGTTCTTCACCCTCGACAAGCCGGTGATCGCCGCGGTCAACGGGCTGGCGCTCGGCGGCGGGTTCGAGCTCGCCCTCGCGGCCGACCTCGTCGTGGCAGCCGAGCACGCGGAGTTCGCGCTCCCCGAGGTCAACCTGGGGATGGTCGCGGACTCCGGCGGCGTGCTCCGGTTGCCGAAGCGCCTGCCAGCAGCGATCGCATCCGACCTGCTGCTCACCGGCCGCCGCATGACGGCATCCGAAGCACAGCGCTGGGGCCTGATCAACCGGGTGGTCCCGGCCGCGGACCTGGTGGACCGGGCGACCGAGATGGCCGATCGGATCTGCGCGGCCGCACCGCTGGCGACCGCCGCGGTCAAGGAGATCATCCGCCGAACCGAGTCGCTGGACGTCGAATCCGGCTACCACCTGCTGCGCAGCGGCGACCTGCCGAACTACCGAGCAATGCTCGACTCGGCGGACGCCGAGGAAGGTCCCCGCGCCTTCGCCGAGAAGCGCCCTCCTCGCTGGGAAGGCCGATGACCTGGTGCGAATCGCCCGAACACGGGAAATCCTGGAGTTCACGTCCCCTCGGACGCGGAAGAACCGCTGGAAGCGGGGTCAGAAGTTGCCCTTGCTGGACCAACCGCCGTCCACGGGGTAGGTCAGCCCGGTGAGGAACGAGCCCTCGCGGAAGAAGTAGGCGGCCATCGAGGCGATCTCGGCGGGGTCGCCGAGCCGTCGGATCATGTGCGCGTCGGCGTTGGCCCGGCGCATCTCCTCGGTGATGTCCGCGAGGATCGGGGTGTCGATGGTGCCGGGGGCGATCGCGTTGATCAGGATGTTGTGCTTGGCGTACTCGTACGCGGCCTGCCTCGTCAGGCCGGCGACGCCCGCCTTCGCCGCGGTGTAGGACGCGAGGTTCGGCAACCCGCGAAGCGCGGCGAGCGAGGAGATGTTCACGATCCGGCCGCCACCGGTGTCGATCATCCCGGGGATGACCGCGCGCATGCCCAGCCACGGGCCCTTGAGGTCGGTGTCGATGACCTGCTGCCAGGCCTCCTCGGTCAAGCCCACGACGGTGTCCTCGCTGAGCAGGTTCACCACGCCGGCCACGTTCGCGAGGTGGTCGATGCGGCCGTGCTTCTCGCGCACAGCGCTCGTGGCCTTCGACCACGCGTCGGCGGAGCGCACGTCGAGCCACACCGATTCGCCGGATCCGCCCGCGTTCCCGATCTCCTCCACGGTTCCGTCCGTCGGCTGGATGTCGGCGCACACCACGTGCGCGCCGTCTTCGGCGAGCCGCAACGCGGTGGCCCGGCCGATGCCCTGCGTGGCGCCGGTGACGAGTGCGATGCTGCCGGAAAGGGACATGCTGGCCTCCGGGTGTGCTGCGGATGCGGTGTCGTTCCCCAGTCAACGACCGGAAACCGCAGCGGCAGAAGGGCGACTTCCCGGCGTCGTTGTGCACGTCCACAATCGACGGGTGTCTAGCAGCCCGCGAGGTCCAGGATCTGGAAGGCCATCCGCGCGCACAGCAGCGAGTCCAAAGTGGTCGGATCCTGCCGGATGTGCTCGCGGATCTTGCCGAGCCGGTAGCGGACGGTGTTCTCGTGCACGTTCAGCGCGCTCGCCGTGGCCTGCGCCTTGCCCTCGGCGGCCACGAACGCGCGCCACGTCGCCAGCAGCGTGCCGTCGTCGTGCTGTTCGAGCGGCCGGATGAGCTCGTGCGCGAAGTGGACGGCTTCCTTCACCCGTCCGCTGGCCACCACCACCCGGAACAGGCCCAGCTCGTCGGCGGTCAGCACCCCGCCGCACCAGCCGAACGAGCGCGCCAGGTCGTCGATCTCGCGCAGCTCGCGGTGCGCGATCGGGAAGTCCTCGGCCTTGCGACACGTCCCGGAGATCACCGCGGTGCGGATGTTCAGCCGCGGCGACAGCGCGGAGAGCACCCCTGATGCCGCGTCGCGCAGCGCTCCCGGCTCGGTGACGCCCTCGTCCTCGCGGCGCAGGCCGACCAGCACGATGATGACGCCGGGCAAGCTCACCGCGAGCGGTTCCGCGCTGCCCAGCTCCTTGGCCAGCTGCCCGACCACCAGTCGTCGTGCGGCCGAGCCGCTCACCTGCGGTGCGGTGCTGTCCAGGGAGAAGCGCACCAGCACGTGCGGCTCGGACAGGTCGATGCCGAACTGGGGCCCTCGGCGACCCAGCTGTTCCGCGTTCCGGGTGTTGCGCAGCAGGTCGGACAAGTAGTCCTCGCGGGCCTGCCCCTCGGCCTCGGCCTGCCGCCGCTCGGAGAGGATCTGCAGCGACAGCACCGTGGCGCCGTGCTCGGCGAGCTTGGTGTCCAGGCGCTGCAGGCTGCGCCCCACCTCGACGATGCTGAGGTACCCGCTCGGGGTCCCCTCGATGATGAGCCGGCACATCAGGTGCCTGCGACCGAGGCCGATGGCGAGGGTTTGCGGGACCACGGCCGAGGGGCGGTTGGCGGACAGCGCCTGCAGGGTGTCGTGCACCGAGGGCATGGCCCGGATGTTGGCGGCGAGCACCGGGGGCTGCGTCATCTTCAGACCCGCGGGTGCCGCCCAGGCCAGCACCTCGAAGTCCTCGCCGTAGAGGACCACCGGCTTCGCGGACAGGTCGCTGAGCAGTCGGACGACGGTCTGGATGTCGGCGCCGTCGAGCACCGCGTTGGTCAGCTTCTGGTGCACGTCGGCGAGGTAGGCCAGGCTGTTCTTCTGCTGCACGACCTCGGCGGTCTGCTTCTTGAGCCGGGCGTTGAGCATCGCTTGCCGGATGAACAGCGCGCCCAGTCCGGCGAACAGCTCGGCGAGCGCGATGTCCTCGTCGGTGTAGGTGTGCTCCTGCTCCTCGTTGTCGACGAAGATCAGGCCGATCACCTCGTCGTCGAACACCAGCGGCACGCCGAGCATGGCGCGCACCCGCCAGTACTCCATGGTGCGCCGGTGCGGCCGCGAGTCCCCCGGCACGTCGCTGATCAGCACGGGTGCGGCCGTGGTGATCACTTCGCGGCTGAAGTGATCACCGGGAATGCCGGCCTCCTGGGCCTGGACGGCGGCGCTGATGTCGCCCTCGACCTCGCTGTAGCCCGCCGCACCGCGGAAGCGGTCGTCGTTGCCGCGCAGGTACACCGAGCAGCGGGTGACGCCGAGCAGGTGGCACAGCTGCTTGCCGACCAGGCACAGCAGGTCCTCCTGGTTCGCCGAGGTGATCGCCTCGTTGGTGATCTCGCCGAAGGCGATGATCACATCGCGTTCGCGGTGCGCGACGTCCACCCACGACGAGGTGCATCCGGGCTGCTCTCCGGGCCTCGGCGCGGGCGGGTCGGGCAGCGCGCCGACCGTCTGCTCGTGCATGGGCTCGCCTCACCGTTGGTTGGGCACACTGTGCCCCAGGTCACCCCGCCGGGTCCATACCTCGCTCGGGCGGAGCCTGCGGTCGGCTCGTGGGCAGCGCGTGACCGAGCCGGTCGCGCTTCGTGCGCAGGTACCGGACGTTGTGCGGAGTCGGCACCGTCGGCAGGTGCACGCGGGAGACGATGTCGAGCGCGTAGCCGTCGAGGCCGCCGTACTTGGCCGGGTTGTTCGTGATCAGCCGCAGCCGGCGGATGCCGAGGTCACCGAGGATCTGCGCACCGGTCCCGTAGCTGCGCGAATCCACCGGCAGCCCTTGGGCGGTGTTCGCGTCGACGGTGTCCAAGCCCTGCTCCTGCAACGCGTAGGCGCGGATCTTGTGCGCCAGCCCGATCCCGCGCCCCTCGTGGCCGCGGAGGTAGACCACCGCTCCGCAGCCCTCCTCGGCGATGGCGCGCAGCGCCTGCTCCAGCTGCGCTCCGCAGTCGCAGCGCAGCGAACCGAGGATGTCCCCGGTCAGGCATTCGCTGTGCACCCGCACGAGGACGCCCGCCGCCGATCGGCCCGCGTCGGCGACATCGCCCATCACCAGCGCCAGGTGCTCGGTGCCGTCCAGGGTGCTGCGGTAGGCCACCGCCCGGAAGTCCCCGAACTCGGTGGGCATCGTGGAGGTGGCGATCGGTTCCACCAGGCGCTCGGTGGCCCGGCGGTAGCGCACCAGGTCGGCGATGTGCAGCACGGGCAGGTCGTGCTCGGCGGCGAACGCGCGCAGCTCGGCACCGCGCCGCATGCCTCCGTCGTCGGACACCACTTCGCTGATCACCCCGACGTCCCCGGCACCGGCCATGCCGACCAGGTCCACGGCCGCCTCGGTGTGCCCGGCGCGCACCAGCACGCCGCCCTCCTTGGCGCGCAGCGGGAACACGTGACCGGGGCGGCGCAGGTCGGCGGGCCGGGTCACCGGGTCGGCGAGCGCGCGGACCGTCGCGGTGCGATCCGGAGCGGACACTCCCGTTCCGGTGCTGCTGTGGTCGACGCTGACGGTGAAGGCGGTGCCGTGCGAGTCGGTGTTGTCGGTGACCATCTGCCGCAGCTGCAGGCCGTCCGCCCGCTCGGGCGTCATCGGGGCGCACACGATGCCGGTGGTGTGCCGCACCAGGAAGGCCATCTGGGCGGGGGTGATGCCCGACGCGGCGGCGACGAGGTCGCCCTCGTCCTCCCGGTCGGCATCGTCGATCACCAGGATCATCCGGCCCCGCGCGAGCGCGGCCACCGCGTGCTGGACCGCCTCGCTCGGCGGCGGACCGGCAGTCATGGCTGCCCCCGGAACGCGGTGTGCGTCCCGAACCGCCGCTGGTGGTAGGTCAGCGGCGCGGTGCCCCGAGCATCGGCGTCCAGGATCGCGCCGATCGCGATGACGTGATCACCGCCGTCGACCAGACCGCTCACCTCGCACGCCAGCCACCCGGACGCCCCGTCCAGCCGGGGAAGCCCGCCCGCCGGACACCACCGGACGCCGTGGAACTTCGCGGACCCCTTGCGCGCGAACTGCTTGGCGAGTGCGGACTGCCCGTCGGCGAGCACGTTGACGCCGAACCGGTCGCTGCGGCGCACCAACGCGAGCAGCTCGGACGCCCGGTCCAGCGCCACCAGCACCATCGGCGGGTTCAGGGACAGCGAGGCGAACGCGCTCACGGTCGTGCCGTGCGGCCGGTCGCCGTCCATCGCGGTCACCACCGACACCGGGGTGCACACCCCGGCCATCACCTCTCGGAACGCCGTCGCCCGCTGCTCCGGCGTGGTCATCACCGAATCCACGATCACTGCACCCCTTCCCGTCAGCCGTGGTGCGCGGAGCCGCGACCCGAGACGTCCGCGCCGCGGATCCCGGATCGCGGCGAGCGGTTCAGACCGTCGCTGAAGTGCGGGCCTTCATCTTGTGCAGTTCGGGAACGACCTTCTCGCCGAACAGCTTCAGGCTCGCTTCGGCCTTCTCGAACGGCAGGCCGCCGAAGCAGAACGCGGCGTTGGCCATCAGGTCGCCGCCGAGGTCGCGGCGGTGCGCGTACTTCTCCACGATCTGCTCGGGAGTGCCGTAGGCGTTGGCCTCCACGTAGGCCTCCGCGGCCGCTTCCATGCCGGCTTCCCGGATCATGTCCGCGCCGACCTGGTACGCCTCGTAGCCCTTGGTCTCGCGCCAGTGCGAGCCGGCGAAGTCGTAGTGCTTGATGACCGACATGAAGTAGCGCGAGATGTGCTCGTGCGCCACGCGCTTGGCCTCCTCCGGGTCCTCGTGGCAGTACACGAAGTCCTGGATCAGGGGCGGGCCGGGCTCGGAACCGTGGTTCTCCCGGTGCAGGTCGCGCCACCGGTTGATGGCCTCGGCGTGCTGCTCGAACGGGTACTGCATGAAGGTCATCAGCTGCACGCCGAGCTTCGCGATCGCCGGGATGGAATCCGGCGACATGGCGACGCCGAACAACCTGCCGTCCCAGGACCGCCCGTTCGGTCCGGGGCGGACGGTGACGCGGGGCTGGTCGTAGAACGGTCCGCTGTTCTCCACGTGACCGGTGCGCAGCCCGTTCATGATCATCGGAGCGGCTTCGTCGAAGCGCCCGCGCGCCTCGTTCATGTCCACCCGGAAGCCCTCGTACTCCATCTTCGCCAGGCCCCGGCCCATGCCGAACAGCACGCGGCCGTCCGACACGTGGTCGAGCATGGTGATCTTCTCGACGACCCGCAGCGGGTCGTTCCACGGCAGGATCACCGCTCCCGTGCCCAGCTTGATCCGGGACGTCTTGCCCGCGAGGTAGGACAGCACTTGCACGTTGTCCGGGCACATCGAGTAGTCGTCGAAGTGGTGCTCGGCGGACCACACGGAATCGAACCCGTACTGCTCGGCCAACACCCCGAAGTTCAGCTCGCGGGTGAAGACCTCCTCATCGCTCATGTCTTCGTACCAGTTCTGGAACACGAGCAGGGTGCCGACGTCCATCTCAATCTCCTTTGATCGATCGGTGCGTGTCAGGCCGCGAGGAAGATCGCGCGGGTGTGCTCGGTGTCGAGGAATTCCTTGACGCTCTGGATCAGGCCGTCCCGAACCTCGAACGCGAAGTGGTAGAGGTTGTTGTAGACGCGGCCGTTGGTGAGCTCCGAATAGGACTCGGTCTCCACGGCCACCCGATCGCCCTCGGCGGTCCAGGCGTGCGGGGTCAGCCGGATCGCTCCGGTCACCGTCAGAGTGGACAGCCCGGCGAGCATCTCGCCGAACTCCTCCTTGTTCTTGGTTCCCGAAATCCCCTCGATCGTGCCGCCCACCCACCAGGTGGCGGAGTCCGAGAGGTACGACAGGATCTTCTCGACGTCGCCGGTCGAGAAGACCTCCATGAACTCGGCGACGAGTTCCTTGTTCTTCTGCGCGAGCGTTCTCTCAGCGGCCTCAGCACTCATGGACTGCTCCCTCGTCGAACCGGCGATTCCCGATCGACGCTAATCACGGATTCGCCTGCGTGGACCGGCTCGTGAACGGGGTCGTTGGAGCTCCGCACAAACGGCGCTCATCGCATGTGCCCCCCGAACGAGGCGAGGAGCCCGCCGTCGACGGGCACGGTCGCACCGGTCATGTACGTCGACCTGGCGACCGCCACGATGACCTCGGCGATCTCCTGGGCGGTGCCGGTCCGGCCCGCCGGAATCGTCCCGATCACCCGGGCGCGCGCCCGCTCGCTGAGCCCCGCGGTCATGTCGGTGTCCACAAACCCGGGGACGACCAGGTTGACCCGAACACCGCGCGGTGCCAGCTCCACCGCGAGCACCTGCGTCAGGCCGCTGAGCCCGGCCTTGGCCGAGCCGTAGGCCACGTCGCCGGGAAATCCCCGCCAGCCCACCACCGCACCGACGTTCACGATCGACGCCCCGGCGGACAGCACCGGAACCGCGGCGCGGCACACCTCGAAAGCACCGGTGAGGTTCGTGCTCACGACCTCGTCCCAGGCCTCCCGGTCCAGGCTCTCCACCCGGCCGCCCCGGTGCACGCCCGCGCTGTTGACGATCACGTCGACGGAACCGAAGGCCTCCTGCACGGTCCGCAGCCCGTCGCGGACCGAGGCGCCGTCCGCGACGTCGGCCTTGACCTCCAGGACGCGGTCGGGATGCGCGGCCGGTTCGGCGGACGACGACCGGGCCAGCGAGGCGACGCGATCGCCGGAGGCGGCGACGTGGTCGACGACCGCCCGGCCGATGCCCCGCGACCCGCCGGTGACCAGCCACGTGCTCATCGGTTCAGGAACCCGATCAGCTCGGCGAGGTAGCGCTCGCGGTCCTCCAGGAACGGCGCGTGCCCGCACCCCTCGAAGTCCACCAGCGTCGCGTCCGGGTACAGCGAGACCGCGGCCTGCGCACCGGAGAACGGCACGAACCCGTCCTCCGTGCCGTGCAGCAGCAGCGTCGGCACGTCCAGCGAGCCGATCGTCTTGCGCTGGTCCGCGTCCGCGAGGTCGCGCAGCGACTGGTCACCGAGCGGGCCCATCTCCAGGAACATGCCCCACAACCAGTTCACCACCTGCTCCCCCACCGGCTTCGCGCACACCGCTTCGGCAACGCTGCGGAAGGTGGTGGCCCGGTCGGCGGCCAGCCCGTCCAGCACGGCCTGCACGTCGTCGTGGGTGCCGCCGTGCGGCCAGTCGGAGCTCGCGGTGTAGCGCGGAGTCGCGCCGCCGGTGAGCACCAGACCACCGACGTCGCTTCCGAGCCGGGCGACCGCGTCCACGGCCACCGCGCCGCCCAGCGACCAGCCGTTGATCACCGGCTCGCGCAGCCCGAGGTGTTCGCACAACCGCGCCACGTCGGAGCCGAGCGCGGCGATCGAGACGTCCTCGAAGTCGTTGTCGGACCGGCCGCAGGTGCGCTGGTCGAGGATCACCACCTCGTTGCCGTTGGCCCGCAACGCCGGTGCGACGGTGTCCCAGCACCGGCCGGTGGCGCCCCAGCCGTGGACCAGCACGACCGGCCGCCCGTCGCCGCGGTGGTGTTCGAAGTAGATCCTGCGGGCTTCTTCCACTTCCAGATGTGTCATGACCGCGCCTTCCCGTGTGCGTTGTCCGCGGACGGTCCGGGGACCGATCGCCTGAGCCGCTTCTTGTCGACCTTGCCCACGCTGGTCCTGGGCAGGTCGTCGGTGATCACCACGCGTTCGGGGAGCCACCAGCGCGGCACCCGTTCGCGCAAGCCGTCGAGCAGCTCCTCCGGGGTGATCTCCCGGTGGGGCACCACCACCGCCAGCGGGCGCTCCTGCCACCGCTCGTGCGGGACCGCCACCACGGCGACGTCGGCGACCGCGGGGTGTTCCAGGATCGCCTGCTCCAGCGCCGTGGAGCTGATCCACTCGCCGCCGCTCTTGATCAGGTCCTTGGCCCGGTCGACGATCTCCAGGTAGCCGTCGGGGTCGATGGTGGCGACGTCGCCGGTGCGCAACCAGCCGTCGGCGAAGCTCTCCGGGTGCGGGTCCCGGTAGTACGAGTCGACCACCCACGGACCGCGCAGCAGCAGCTCGCCGCGCGCCACCCCGTCGTGCGGCAGATCGTTGCCCTCGTCGTCGACGAGCCGCCAGCGCAGCCCGGGCAGCAGCCTGCCCTGCTTGCGCACGTACTCGTGGCGCAGCGCCGGGTCGTGGTCGGCTGCCGGTGGCGGCCGGGAGAACGTGCCCATCGGCGATATCTCGGTCATGCCCCAGCCCTGGAAGACCGGCACGCCCAGGTCGTCCTCGATCGCCCTGATCAACTCCACCCCGGGTGCCGTACCGCCGAGCACCAGGGCGCGCAGGCTGGTCAGGTCGGCGCCCGCGCGGGTCGCGTGCCGAACCAGGTCGACCGCGACGGTCGGCACCATCCCGGTGTAGGTGACCCGCTGCTCCTCGATGATCGTCGCGATCTGCGCGGGAGTCGGGTGCGGGCCGGGCAGCACCTGGTTCGCACCGGACATCAGCGCGGCGAACGGCACGCCCCACGCGTTCGCGTGGAACATCGGCACGACGTGCGCCACGGTGTCCCGCTCGCAGATCGCGTGCCCGTCCGCCAGGCAGGCGGCGAAGGTGTGCAGGTAGAGCGAGCGGTGCGAGTAGCCGACGCCCTTCGGCGGCCCGGTGGTGCCGGAGGTGTAGCAGAGCGCGGCCAGGTCGTGCTCCTGCACGGCCGGTGGCTCCGCGAGCTCAGGACCGTCGGCGACCAGCTGCTCGAAGTTCAGCACCCCGGGCTCGGGTCGTCCGTCGGTGCACACCACGAGCATCTGCGGGTTCCGCTGGCGAGCCGGCCCGAGCAGGGGCAGCAGCGCGGAATCCGCGACGACGACCCGGTCTTGGGCGTGGTCGACGATGTGGCCGATCTCGTCCGGTTCCAGCCGCAGGTTCACGGTGTGCAGCACCGCCCCGGCGAGCGGCACCGCGAGGTACAGCTCCAGGTGGCGGTGGTGGTTCCAGGCCAGCGTCGCGACGCGGTCCCCGGGCCGCACCCCCAGCCGCACCAGGGCCCCGGCCAACCGCACCACGCGCTCGTAGTAGTCGCGGTAGGTGTACCGGTGCACCTCGGCGCCGTCGGCGTACTGCACGATCTGCTTCCCGCCGAACAGATCGCGGGCCCGGTGCAGGAACTCCGTGATCAGCAGCGGGTTGCTCATGCGCCCACCTCCGCGGACAGCCGCTGGCGCACCCGCGGCAGCACCTCGGTGGCCAGCAGCTCGATGCGCGCGGAACCGGACTCCACCGGCTCGCCGGGCAGCTGCGCCCAGAAGTGCATGTCCTTGATCTGCGGCCGTTCCCGCAGCAGGGCGGTGATCTCCTCGACCGCGGTGGCCGGGTCCCACAGCTGGAACGCACCGGCCGCGACGATCT
Organism: Saccharopolyspora ipomoeae; assembly: GCF_029952525.1. GTDB lineage: Bacteria > Actinomycetota > Actinomycetes > Mycobacteriales > Pseudonocardiaceae > Saccharopolyspora > Saccharopolyspora ipomoeae. Next base: position 19,706 of record NZ_JASAOF010000011.1, on the reverse strand, counting down.
GGTCGGCGTCGGCGAACTGCGGCACCTGGTCCGGAGGGCCGAACGCGCCCCAGGAGATGTAGTTGTTCAGCTGGTACAGCGCGTGCTGACCGATTCGCGCCCACTCGCGCTCCGGGTCCTCCGCGATGATCGTCCACTGGCCGGCGTAGATGCGGCCCTCGTCCCGGGACTTCCCGCACCGCTCCAGCGCGTCCAGGTAGGTCGGCTGGTGCGGGTTCTGGGTGCTCAGGAACCCGTCCGCGATCCGCGCGGCCCGCTCGATCGCCGGGTCCGCAAGCGCGCCGACCAGCAGCTGCGGGGCCTGCTCTGGGACCGGGGTGATCGGGCGGCCGGGGAACTGGAACCGCTTGCCCTCGAAGGGTTCCCGCGAACCGGACCACGCTCGGCGGATCAGCTCGACGCACTCCTCCAGCATGCTGGGCCGGTTCTTCAGGCTGCGCCCGAACGCGGCGAACTCCGGCTCCCAGTAACCCATGCCGAGGCCGAGGTCGAACCGCCCTCCGGTGAGCAGCGAGACCGTGGCGGCGTCCTCGGCGAGCCGGACCGGGTTGTGCAGCGGCGCCACGATCAGGTTCGTCCCGATCCGCATGGTGCTGGTGCGCTCCCCGATCGCCGCCGCGAGGGTGAACGGCGACGGCGTGTACCCGTCCTCGCAGAAGTGGTGCTCGGTCAGCCAGACCGAGCCGAGCCCGAGACCCTCCGCCCACTCGATCTGGTCCAGCACCTCGCGGTACAGCGCGCTGAACGGCCGGTGCCACTGCGGCGGGTTGCGGAAGTCGTACCAGAGTCCGAAATTGCGTTCGTTCACGTCGTCCCCTTCGCCCGGGTCCTGCTTCGCCGGAACGCACTGCCGGACACCATGTTGGCGACCCGGTGGGCCTGCTCAAAGGACGGAGCACCCGGCTGTTTGTGGTTCTCCCCAAACGGGCTCAGCGGCGGAGCCCGGCGATCGCGCAGGCCTCCGCGAGCAGCGCGGGGACGTCGTGCTCCAGCGCCGCGGCGTACTCGGTGCGCAGCTCGCCGTCCAGGTACTGGGTGTGCGCGGCCTCGGTGATCGCGGCCAGCTTGAACAGCGCCAGGCAGCGGTAGTAGTCGATGTGCCGCACGGACGTGCCGGTGACCTGCGCGTACCGGTCCAGCAGGTGTTCGCCGGTCGGAGCGCCGGGTGCCCTGGATACCGCTTGCACCCCGGGCATCCCGGGGTGCGCGAGCTCGCGCTCACCCCAGAACGCCACCAGCAGGCCCAGGTCCATGAGCGGGTCCCCGATCGTGGCGGTCTCCCAATCGATCACCGCCAGCGCGCGCGGCTCGGCAGCGGAGAACAGGCAGTTGTCCAGGTGGAAGTCGCCGTGCATCAGCGCGGGGCGACCCGCTTCCGGCCGGTGCTCCTCCAACCACGCGGCCAGCCGGGGCATCGCGGGCAGCGGACGCCGCTCGATCTTCTGCCACTGCCGGTACCAGCGCTGCACCTGCCGCTCCAGGAACCCCTCGGGACGGCCGAAGCCCTCCAGACCGGCGGCCCGCCAATCCAGGAGGTGGATCGCGGCGAGCGCGTCCACGATCTCGTCGGCCACCGCGGTCAGCGAGTTCGGGTCCGCGCCGTAGGCGGCGGGGAGCTCGTCGGTGATCGCCACCGCTCCCGGGATGTGCTCCATCAGCAGGAACGGTGCCGAGGGAACTCCGGGGTCCTCGCACAGCGCGAAGGCCCTCGGGACCGGTACGGCGGTGTCCTGCAAGGCGGCGAGCAGCCGGTGCTCCCGCGCGACGCTGTGCGCGGAGGCCGACAACGCGTGCCGCGGTGGCCTGCGCAGCACGAACTCGGTGTCGGTGTTGCGCAGCAGGCAGGTCTCGTTGGAGTTGCCCCCGGTCAGCCGACGGAGCTCCCAGGGACCGGGCCGATCGAGGTGGTCGGACAGCCAGTGCGCCAGCGCCGGTTCGACGGTGCGGCTCTCGGTGCTCATCGCAGCACCGCAGCCACGTCGAGCTGCTCCCGGAACCGTTCGAGCGCGCTCGCCCGCCGGGTCGGGACGTGCTCGCTGGGCGTCGGTGTCGGGCTGTACTCCCGCAGCAGTCGGCGAGCCACCGACACGCGGTGGACCTCATCCGGGCCGTCGTAGATCCGCGCGGCACGCGCCCACCGGTACATCTGCTCGAGCGGCATGTCGGTGGAGAACCCGAGCGAGCCGTGCACCTGGACGGCCTTGTCGATCACGTCGTGCAGCACGGCGGCCCCGTGGTACTTGATCATCGCGATCTCGGTGCGCGCCGCGGAGGCGCCGACCTGGTCGATCTTCCACGCGGCGTGGAGCGTGAGCAGGCGCGCGGACTCGATTGCCGCCGCGCAGTCGGCCACCCAGTTCTGGACGGTCTGCTTGTCGGCCAGCGGCCCGCCGTGCACGTCGATGCTCACGGCCCGCTCGCAGAGCATGTCGAAGGCTCGGCGGCACACCCCGATCCACCGCATGCAGTGGTGGATCCGGCCGGGTCCGAGCCGCTTCTGCGCCAGCGTGAACGCCTCCCCGCGATCACCGAGCAGGTTCTCCGCGGGGACCCGGACGTCGCGGTAGGACACCTCGCAGTGCGACCACACCGGGTGCTTGTGGTCCGGATCGTTCATCAGGCCGATCTCGCGAGTCTCGATGCCCTCGGCGTCGGTGGGCACGATCAGCATCGACATGCGCGCCCGCGCGGGAGCATCCGGCTCGGTCACCGCCATCACGATGTGGAAGTCCGCCCGGGACGCGTTGCCCACGAACCACTTCCCGCCGTTGAGGACCCACTGGCCGTCGACCAGCCGCGCGGTGGTGGTGAACTGCCGGGGATCCGAGCCGGTGCCCTGCTCGGTCATCGAGAACGCGCTGAGCACCTCACCGTCCAGCAGCGGGCGCATCCAGCGCGCCTTCTGCTCGGGGGTTCCGGCCAGCGCGAGTAGCTCGATGTTGCCGGAGTCCGGCGCCTGGCACCCGAACGCGAACGGCGCGAGCTCGCTGGTCCCCAGGATCTCGTGCAGCAGACCGAGCCGCAGCTGCCCGTACCCCTGACCGCCCAGCTCCGGTCCCAGGTGCGCGGCCCACAGCCCCTGCTCCTTGACCCGCTGCTGCAGCGGCGCGGCGAGCCGGCGGAACTCGGCGTGGTCGAGGTCGAGCACCTCCAGCGGGTAGATCTCGTCGCGGACGAACTCGCGCGCCCAGTCCAGCTTCGCGGCAAACTCCGGTTCGGTGGAGAAGTCCCAGCTCATCGGCACCCCGTCGGTCGACTCGCCCGCACCGGAGTCCGGGCCCGGCATCAGCGACACCAACGCTAGGAAGCCAGGGCGAACGCACACCAGCACACCGACCCGCGCCGTTTGTCGAACCCCACAACCGACCTGCTCCGTGTTGCCGGACCACCCCGGGATCGCTCCCGGAGCTCACCCTGCCGACCGCGCTCACAGCATCGTCGCGATGCCCCTGACCACTGCGGCGGCGCCGCCGATCAAGGCGACGCCGATGATCAACCGGCGTCCCGTCTTCGGCGCGATCCGCTCGTCCAGCCGCTCCCCCGCGATCGCGCCGATCACCAGCGCCGCGCCGCAGCACAGCCAGCCGAGCGGGGACACCTCCGGAATTCCCTTCGACACCAGGGAACCGAGGTTCACCATGAGCAGGTACGCCTGCGCGGTCGGGATGAGCACGCGTCGAGCCCACTGCTCGGAGAGCGCGTACACCGACACCATCGGCCCTCCGACCCCGGCGGTCACGCTCATGAAGCCCGAAATCGCTCCGGCGATCACCGCACCCGGCACACCCCGCAATAGCCTCTGCCGCCCGGCCAGCACCGTGGCGACCACCGCGACGATCACCATCGACCCGATCAGCACGAGCAACGGCCCGGTCGGCGCGACCGCTGCCACGAACGCGCCGAGCGGAATCGCCGCCATCGCGGGCAGCGCCAGCAGCAGCACGGCACGCCAGTGGGTGTCCCGCCAGGTCCGGGCCAGCACGGCCCCGCACAGCACCATCGACAGGGCGTTCGACATGCTCACCCCGACGTGCGGGCCGGCGGCCGCGACCATCAGCGGCCCCCCGACCAACCCGAAGCCGAGACCCGTAGTGCGCTGCGTGAGGGCTCCGATCAGCACCGGGATGGCCAGGAGGACCGCCGTTGCCGCGCTCACAGCGTCAGCGCTGCGTACTGGACCTCGGTGAACTCCTCGAGTCCGACGTCGGCGCCCTCCCTACCGAGGCCCGACTGCTTGACGCCGCCCATCGGCGCGAAGGCGACGCTGGGCAGCGGCTCGTTGACGCCGAGGATGCCCACGTCCAGCTGCTCGCCGATCCGCCACCCGCGGCCGAGGTCACCGGAGTAGACATAACCCGCGAGTCCCATCTCGGTGGCGTTCGCGGTGGTCAGCGCCTCCTCGACGGTGGAGAACCGGAAGATTCCCGCCACCGGTCCGAACACCTCCTCCGCCGCCAGGCCGACGTCCTGCGGCACTTCCGTGAGCACGCACGGCGCGACGTAGCTACCGGCCTCCGGGAGTCGCTGCTCGCCGCCGTGGACCTGGGCACCCGCTGCCACCGCTTCGTCCACCAAGCCGCGAACGGCCGCTGCCCGCTCGTCGTCGATCACGGGGCCGAGGTCGGGGCACGGGTCGGCCGTGCCGTCGCCGACCGTCATCGCCTTGATCCTGGCCGCGAACGCGGCCACGAACTCGTCGTGCACGCCGTCCTGGACCAAGAAGCGGTTCGCCGCGATGCAGGACTGGCCGGTGTTGCGGAAGCGGGCCAGCATCGCGCCCTCGACGGCGGCGTCCACATCGGCGTCGTCGAGGACGAGGAAGGGCGCGTTCCCACCGAGTTCCAGCAAGGGCCGTACGATCCGGTTCGACGCCTGCCGCATGATGAGCCGTCCGACCTCCGTGGAGCCGGTGAACGAGACGACGCGCACCGCGCGGTGTGCGAGCAGCGCCTCCGTGATCTCCGCGGCGGGTCCGTGCACGAGGTTGACCGCACCCGGGGGCAGCCCGGCGTCGGTGAGGCACCGGATCATCTCGGTGACCGCGAGGGGCGCCTTCTCCGACACGCGCGCCACCACCGTGCAGCCCGCGGCGAGCGCGGGCGCGAGCTTCCGGGCCTGGATCGAGCACGGGAAGTTCCAGGGCGTCAGGCTCGCCACCACCCCGGCCGGTTTGCGGCGCACCAGGTGCCGCCGCACCGCCCTCTCCTCCTGGACCACGGCCCCGTGCGGCCGCCTCGCCTGCTCGGCGAACCAGCGGAAGTACTCCACCGAGAACGCGATCTCGCCGCGCGCCTCGGGAAGTCGCTTGCCCGCCTCGCGGGCGAGCAGGTCGGCGAGGAAGTCAGCGCGCTCCTCGATGAGGTCCGCCGCGGCCGAGAGCAGACGGCACCGCTCCCGGACTCCGGTGCCGGCCCAGCCGGCGAAGGCGGTGGCCGCCGCCTCGGCCGCCGCGGTGGCGTCCGCGGCCGCCTGCTCGGCGTCCGTCCAGTCCAGACGGCCGACGAGGCTGCCATCGGCCGGGTTGCGGACAGCAAGGGCGGACTCGCGCGAGGTCCATCGGCCGTCGATCAGGACCGTGGGCTGGGTAGGCATTCGTTCTTCTCCTGTGATGGGTGCTGCGGGAGGACCTTCGCGGCCGGACGTCCTCCGGTTCGGCCCGGGACGGGTTCCGTCAGGGCAGGCGGTTCGGGGAGGTGGGAGCCCTCCGCCACGCGGGGGCTCCCACCGGCTCAGCTCGTTCTCGGCGAGGAGTTCGCACCGATCTCGTCGAGGTCGTGCTCGTCCCCGTCGCCGTGTTCTTCGACGTCCTTGCCCACGGGGTCCCAGCGGATGACCATCAGCGCGACGATCGCGACGAGCGGGGCGAGCACGATCGCTCCGATCGTGAAGCGCATGCCCTGCGCCTCGAGCAGGACCGGGAAGGCGAAGGCTCCGATCATGCCGCCGACCCGGGTGATCGCCTGCGTGTACCCGCCGCCGATCCCTCGGATGGCGGTCGGGTAGGACAGCGTTCCCATCGCGGTGCCGACGTAGCCCGCGCCGAAGTTGTGCGCGGCCGAGAACAGCGCGATCAGGACCACCGCGATCGAGGCGGCGAGAACGTTGAAGGCGCCGCTGATGATCGCCAAACATCCTGCGGTGATGGAGAACCCGATCAGACCGAGTCGTCGAAGCCCCAGTCGCTGGGTGCCGGCCACGCAGCCGAGCGCACCGATCGCGCCGATGACGTTGACCAGTCCGGAGAGAACCAGCACCAGCACGATGTCATCCGGGAACAAGGACTTGAAGATCTTCGGCATGTACAGCGAGATCGCGTAGTACTGCGCTGCCTGGCAGACCACGAGAATGCTGACCAGGATGGTCCGCGCGGTGTAGGGCGGCCGGAACAGCGCGAGCAGGCTGCCGGCGCGGGACCGCTCCTCCTGCGGAGCCGCGACGCGGCGCTCCTCCTCCACGGTGACCTCGAGGTCGTAGTTCTTGCGGAGGATTTCCGCGGCCTTCTCCAGACCTTCGTACTTCGCCGCCCACATCGGGGATTCGGCGGTGTAGATGAACCGGAGGATCAGCACGATGAGCGCGGGGATGGCGCCCAGGCCGATCGACCACCGCCACAGCTCCTCGCCGACGCCGATGAAGTGGAACGGGATGATCACGAAGAAGGCGACCGCAGCCGCAGCCGTGGACATCACCTGGGCCATCGTGACGTTGCGGCCCTTGTTGGAGATCGCGCTGTACTCGGCGACGAACGCCAGCGCGACGGGCACGTCGAGCCCGACGCCGACGCCCATCAGGAATCGCCAGAGGCAGAACAGTTCCGGGGTGGGCGCCGTCGCCGCCAGCACCGTGGCACCGACCAGCAGGAACAGCGTGATCAGCAGCATCTTGGTGCGGCCGACCCGGTCGGTGAGGTAGCCACCGAAGAGCCCGCCGAACATCGCGCCGAGCAGGATGATCATCGAGATGACCGGCAGCGAGTGCAGGCTCAGCCCCGAGTTCGTGAGGTTGAACTCCGAGGTGATCTGCACGGTGCCGAGACCGAAGCTGCTCAAGTCCCAGCCGTCCACGAAGATGCTGCCGAGCGCGACGATCTTGACCAGACCGGGGTTCTTGGGACGGATCCGGCCTGTGTCGATCAGGCGCAGGACGTCGTCCGGTTTCCGGAGCACGACGGCGGCGTTGCCTGTCATGGGGTTTCCTTTGCATGGGGGAAGTGGTAAGACCTCTTGCCAGAAGTTAAGCTAGGCGGGACACCGCGTCAAGGTCGCGGTCGACATGGGAGAAGAGATGTCAGCGTTGACGGAGCGGTACATGTTGCGCGAGGTCGAGGAGGTGAGAACGCACCCCGACACGACCGCCGGATCCGGCGTGACCGCGCGAGTGCGCGCCGTTCTCCACCGACCGGGAGCCGACGGTTTCGGTTTCCTCACCGGCGAAACGCTCGCCGAGCAGGGCATCGAGACGACCATGCCGAACCTCCCCGAGCTCGACACCCCTCCCCTGCGCACCCGAGACGTCGCGGTGGACGTCCGCTGGGCCGGCCCCGAGGCCGTGCGCATCACGATCGGGGCGGCCGACGCACCGCGTTCGGCGCCGACCGGAACCGAACACGGCATCCTCGTCGCCCCCGAGTACGCCGAGACCAGCACGACGGTCGAGGAGGACGAGCACACCATCATCGTGACCGGTGGCCGACTGCGCGTCACGCTCGGTCGGCGCCCCTTCTCGCTGGAAGTCCGAGACACCACCACGGGCGCCACGCTGATCAGCACCGCCGGGAAGCTCCGCCAGGTCGCCGGGCTGCCCATCGCCCCCGCCGCGACCGTCGGTGACACGACCGCCGTCAACCTCGAACTCGGCCCCGACGAGGAGATCCTCGGCTTCGGCGAGCAGTTCGGCCGCTCGGTCAAGAACGGGCAGCGACTGCGCCTGCGCGTCGAGGACGCGCTCGGCACCGGGACCGGCATGGCCTACAAGCCGGCCCCCGTCTGGTACTCCACGGCCGGCTACCTCGCGCTGGTCAACACCGGGGCCGTCGTCCACGCCGACGTCGGCCACTCCCGCAACGGCGTGTTCGGCATCGAGGCCGAATGCGGCGAGCTGGACCTCTACCTGATCGCGGGCCCCGAGCCCAAGCAGGCGCTGACGACCTACACACGGCTGACCGGGCGTGGCGCGGTCCCGCCGGTGTGGGCGTTCGGGTACTGGCTCGGCCGCTGCAGGTACCACTCCGCCGCTCAGATGGAGGAAGTCGGCCGCACGCTGCGGGAGCTGAGCATCCCGTGCGACATCCTGCACCTGGACCCCGACTGGCTCGTCGTGGACCGGCTCAACTGCGACTTCATCTGGAACACCGACCGCTTCGGCGATCGGGCGGAGTTCGTCGCCGCGCTGGAGCGCCTCGGCCTGCGGCTCTCGGTCTGGGAACTGCCCTACCTCGATCCGGCATCGCCCCGCTACGCCGAGGCCGCCGAACGCGGCTACCTGGTGACCGACGCCGACGGGGAGATCGCGACGATCGCGGGCACGCCCGTCCCCGACGGACGACCTCGGGCGCTGGTGGACTTCACCTCGCCCGAGGCCCGCCGCTGGTGGCAGGACCTGCACGGGCCGTTCCTCGACGACGGCGTCGCCGTGTTCAAGACCGACTTCGGCGAGGGCCTGCCCGACGACGTCCGGCTCGCCGACGGAACCGGAGCCGAGCACGCGCACAACCTGTACCCGCTGCGCTACAACGGTGCGGTGAGCGAGGCCATCGCCGAGCGGACCGGTCGCGCACCCCTGGTGTGGGGTCGCTCCGGCTGGGCCGGATCGCACCGCTACCCCGCGCAGTGGGGCGGAGACGCGGAGTCCACGGTGTCGGGCATGCGCGCGACGCTGCGCGGCGGCCTGTCGCACGCCATGAGCATGCCCGGCATGTGGGGGCACGACATCGGGGGTTTCTTCGGCCCCGAGCTCACGCCCGAGCTCTACGTGCGCTGGACTCAGTTCGGCGCGCTCTCCCCCCTCATGCGCGCTCACGGACTTCGTCCGCGCGAGCCGTGGGAGTTCGGCGAGCACGCCTCGGGCATCGCGCGCGAGTGGATCCGGCTGCGCTACTCGCTGCTGCCCTACCTGTGGCAGGCCGCGCACGAATCCGCCGCGCACGGCTGGCCGATGCTGCGCCCGCTGGCCCTGGAGTTCCCCGACGACGACCTCGCCACGACGTGCGACGACGCGTTCCTGCTCGGCTCGGACCTGCTCGTCGTCCCGGTCTTCGACGACGGCGGCGAGCCGGTGCGGCGTCGCTTCTACGTCCCGCGCGGCGGGTGGACGGACCTCGTGACCGGCGATCGGTACGAAGGCCCGGCGATGCACGAGGAAACCGTTCCGCTGGAACGCATCCCGGTTCTGGTCCGCGACGGGGCGCTGCTCCCGAGGTTGGCGGTGGACGAGCACGTCCACAACACCGACGACCTGCTCGACGCCCCGTGGGAACTGCACGCCTACGGCGACGTGCCCACGCCCGCCACGTTGCTCGACTTCCACTCCCGCCCGTTCACCGTCGAGGTGAACGGCGACCACCTCGCCACCGGCTCGTCGATGCAGTTGAGCCTGGTCCGCCACACCCCGCAGGAGGCACGGTCATGACATCGCCCGAACCCGCACGACGCAGCACCTCCTGGTTCGGCGCCGAAGGCAAGATGGGCTTCGTCCACCGGTCCAAGCTGTACAACTCGGGCCGTTCACCGGAGATGTTCGACGGCAGGCCCGTCATCGGGATCTGCAACAGCTGGTCGGAGCTCACGCCCTGCAACCGGCACTTGCGCGACGTGGCCGAGGCCGTCAAGCGCGGCGTGCTGCTGGCCGGTGGCTTCCCGCTGGAGTTCCCGACGATGTCGCTGGGCGAAACGCTGATGCGTCCGTCGGCGATGCTCTACCGCAACCTGATGGCGATGGAGGTCGAGGAGAACCTCCGCTCGTACCCGCTGGACGGCGTGGTGCTGCTCGCGGGCTGCGACAAGACCGTTCCCGCTCAGCTCATGGGCGCGCTCAGCGCCGACCTCCCGGCGATCATGCTGACCGGCGGGCCGATGCTCAACGGCAAGTTCCGGGGCGCCGACGCAGGTTCCGGCACGCACGTGTGGCAGTTCGCCGAGGAGGTCCGGGCGGGACGGATGAGCCGCGCCGAGTTCGGACAGGCCGAGGCGTGCCTGTCCCGCAGCGCCGGGCACTGCACGACCATGGGCACGGCCTCCACGATGGCCTGCCTCGTGGAGGTCATGGGCCTGTCGCTACCAGGCAGCGCGGCGGTGCCCGCCGTGGACGCGGGCCGCTCCGCGCTCGCCGAGCAGTCGGGCCACCGGATCGTGTCCATGGTGGAGGAGGACCTGCGACCCTCGACGGTCCTGGACCGGCGGTCGTTCGAGAACGCGGCGCGGCTCAACGCCGCGATCGGCGGCTCCACCAACGCCATCGTGCACCTGAGCGCGCTGGCCGGGCGCGCCGAGGTCGACTTCCCGCTGGAGGAGTTCGACCGGCAGGCCCGCGACATCCCGCTGCTGGTCGACCTGCTGCCGTCCGGTCGTTTCCTCATGGAGGAGTTCAGCTACGCGGGCGGCGTGCCGGCTGTGGTGACCGAGCTGGCCGACCAGCTCCACGGCGACGCCCGCACGATCACCGGCCGGAGCCTCGCCGAGAACTGCGCCGGAGCTCAGAACTGGAACGCGGAGGTGATCCGCACGCGGGCGGAACCGGTGCAGCCCGCGGGGTCGGCGACGGCGGTGCTCACCGGCAACCTCGCCCCGAACGGTGCGGTGATCAAGCTGTCGGCGGCCTCTCCGGAGCTGATCGACCACACCGGTACCGCGCTGGTCTTCGACACCGTCGAGGAGTACTACGCGCGCTGCGACGACCCGGATCTCCCGGTGGACGCCGACACGGTGCTCGTCGTGCGCGGCGCCGGGCCGCGCGGCTACCCGGGCATGCCCGAGATCGGCAACCTGTCGATCCCCAAGAAGCTCCTGAACGCAGGTGTGCGGGACCTGGTGCGGATCACCGATGGCCGGATGAGCGGCACCTCCTACGGAACGATCGTCCTGCACGTCGCTCCGGAGTCCGCCGCGGGCGGCCCGCTGGCGCTGCTGCGCACCGGCGACCGCGTGCACCTGGACGTGGCGGCGCGCAGGCTCGACATGCTCGTCGACGACGCCGAGCTGGCCCGCCGCGCGGCCGAGACCACCACCGAGGAGCGGTCCGCCGATCGGGAAGGCGGCTGGAGCGGGTTGTACCGGGAGCACGTCGGCCAGGCCGACACCGGGGCCGACCTGGACTTCCTGCGCGGACGACGCGGGCACGCGATCCCCCGGCGGCACCTGTGACAGCGACGACGAGAACTGGAGACGAAGGCATGAACGACCTCAGCGGACGCCGAGCGCTCGTGACCGGGGCAGCGACCGGGATCGGCCGGGTCGTGGCGCGCGACCTGGCCCGTCGCGGCGCGACGGTCCTCGGCGTCGACCGCGACGTGGCCGTGGCGGACCTCGCCGACGGGTCCGGAGACCCGGTCGCCGCACGGCTGGAAGGGGTCACCTGCGACCTCGCCGACGCGACCCAGCTCGAAGCGCTGGCCGAACGCGCCGAGGCGGCACCCGGTTTCGACGTGCTGGTCAACTGCGCGGCGGCCTACTCCCCGAAGGGAGGTTTCCTCGACGCGTCCCTCTCCGACTGGACCCGCGTGCTCGCGGTGAACGTCACCGCCACGGGCGTGCTGAGCACCGCCGTCGCGCGAGGACTGCACGCGGCGGGCAGGGCCGGTGGCTCGATCGTGAACTTCTGCAGCCTCCAGGAGTCCATGCCGCTGCCCGGCTACGGTCCCTACGTCGCCAGCAAGGGCGGGGTGCGCGCGGCGACGAAGGCGCTGGCCGTGGAACTGGCCCCGTGGGACGTGCGGGTCAACGCGGTGGCGCCGGGGGTCGTCAACACACCGTCCACTTTGGCCACCTTGGACGGCAAGAGCTGGGGTGACGACGGCGCCCCGCCCACGCTGCTGGGCCGCGCAGGCACCCCCGACGAGGTCGCCGACGCGGTGGCCTTCCTCGCCTCGGACGCATCGTCGTTCATCACCGGCACGATCATCCCCGTCGACGGTGGCCGGCACCTCAGCCGCCGTCACGATCCGACGGGTGATCTCGACGTCACCGCGGGGAGGAACCGATGACCGACATCGAACTCAGCCCGCTCACCGTGGTCTACCGCAGCCTGGCTCCGCGGCAGGCGCTCCGGCTGAGCGCGGCGCTGCACGAAGCCGGGTTGCGCTCGTTCGAGGTCACCATGACCGGTGACCGTCCGATGGAGACGATCGAACTGCTGTGCCGGGAGCTCCCGGAGGATGCGCTGATCGGAGTCGGCACGGTGAGCACTCCCGAGCAGGTCGCGGCTTCGGCCGCGGCCGGGGCGCGTTTCGCGGTGTCACCGCACTTCGACGCCGAGGTCGTCGACCGCACGATCAGCGAAGGGCTGCTCTCGGTGCCGGGGGCGCTCACCCCGACCGAGATCATGACGGCGCGGAACGCGGGCGCGGACGTGGTCAAGGTGTTCCCCATCAACGCGGTCGGTGCCGACTACCTCCGTCAGCTGCGCGGCCCGATGCCGGACCTGGAGGTGATGGCCAGCGGAGGCGTGACGCCGACGCTGGCCGCCGAGGTCGTGGCGGCGGGGGCGAAGTGCGTCGCTGTTGGCCACCACCTGCTGGGCGCGCGGCCCGACGGCGGCTTCGACCCGGCGGAGTTGCGGGACCGCACCGCCGAGTTCCTGCACGCCGCGGGAGGGACCGCATGAGCTCGGTCGCCGTCGAGCCGGTCGGCGACGTCCGCGCGCGCTTCGGCGAAGGAGCGTTCTGGGACGCGAGCACCGAAACCCTGCTGTGGGTGGACATCACGGGCGGTGCGGTGCACCGGACCTCGTCCCCCGACGGCGCCACCGAGCGGTGCGTGCTGGGCGGAGAGGTCGCCGCGGCGTTCCCGACCACGCGCGGGACCGTCGTCGCAGCGCGGGACAACGCGCTGCTGGAAGTCGTCGGCACGGAGATCGTCGGGGAGATCGCGGGGGTGCCGCGACATCCCAGGATGCGGTTGAACGACGGCGGCCCCGACCCCCGGGGCAGGCTGCTGATCGGCACGCTGCACGCCGACAAGGATCCGGGCACCGCGTCCCTCTACCGCCTCGACGACCGGCTGGTTCCGGTGGTCACCGGGGTGACCGTGTCCAACGGTCTGGGCTGGAGCCCGGACGGTCGGCTGCTCTACTACGCCGATACGCCGACGCTGCGCGTGGACGTCTTCGACTACGACACCGAGGCGGGCCTCCCTCGTGCTCGTCGAACCTTCGCCGACGTCTCGGACTCCCCCGGCAGACCGGACGGGTTGACCGTCGACGCCCAGGGCGGCGTCTGGGTGGCCATGATCAGGGGCGGCGAGCTCCGCCGGTACGCACCTGACGGGCAGCTCGATCGCGTTGTGCCGCTGCCGGTTTCGCACCCGACCAGCGTCGCGTTCGGTGGCGCCGACCTGGGCGATCTGTTCGTGACGAGCGCTCTGGACCCGTTGTCGGCGGCCGAACGCGAGCAGCAGCCGCTGGCGGGTCGGCTGCTGCGGCTCGATCCCGGCGTCCGGGGCTCACCCGCCCCCTCGGTGCGCTTGCCCTGACACCTCCTCCGCCGGGAGCCCGTCGCGCAGGTGCTTGAGCGCGGCGCGGCGGGCCCCGTCGATGTGCGCTTTGGCCGCACGTCGAGCCGCGACGGGATCACCCGCGATCACGGCTTCGTGGATGCGCGCGTGATCGCGGCGGGACCTCTCCAGCCGGCCCGGCAACCGCAACGTGGACTGCATCCCGCGCGCGAGGATGTCTTGCAGGACCGTCTCGGTGCGGGTCAGGAAGCGGTTCCCCGCGGCCTCGACGATCCGGAGGTGGAAGGCGGAGTCGAGCCCGCGGAGCTCGGCCCAGTCGATCTCGGCTGCGCGGGCGCAGCGGTCGAGGGCGTGGAACGCCTCCGTCACCTTCGCCAGCAGCTCGCGGTCCTGGTTGCGCGCGGCCCACGCCGTGGCGGGAACTTCGAGCACCTCGCGCATGTCGAACAACTCGGTGAGGGTGAGTTCCTCTGCGAACTTCGCGTCGCGCAGCGCGTGGGACTCGCTGGGATCCGCGACGAACACGCCGCTGCCGTGCTTGATGTCGACGTGCCCGCTCTGCCGCAAGGACCGCAGCGCCTCCCGCAGCGATGGCCGGCTCGTACCGAGGCGACTCGCGAGCTCGCGTTCCGAGGGCAACCGATCCCCTGGCTTCAGCTCCTGGGACTTGATCGCCTGGAGGATCCGTTCCGCGATCAGATCGGACACCGATCCCTGACGCAACGGCACCCAGGGGTCGTCCGCGACGCTCATGTGCAGCTCCCCGCCCTGAAGACGTAGTGGTATGACCACTTTACCAGCTCAACGTTCATGGCCAACGAGCCGGGAGGTTCGCCGTGATGATGCGAGCCTCCTTCAGGTGGCGAGCGCGGTCGCCACCCCGAAGTAGATGCTCACCGACAGCAGGTCCTGCACCACGGTGGCCAGCGGCCCCGAGCCGAACGCGGGATCCTCGTGCAGCCGGTGGAACAGCCACGGCAGCACCATCGCGACGAGCGTGGAGACCGACGCCGCGGCCAACAAGGCCACCGACACCGCCAGCGCCACGTCGGAGTTGCCCCAGATCACCGCCACCAGTGGAAACGCCAAGACCGCCAGCAGCAAACCGAGCAGGACACCCGTGATGAACTCGCGGAGCGCCACCCGAGCGATGCTCACACCGACGGACAGGCCGCGGATGATCAGCGCCTCCGTCTGGGTCCCGATGGCGTCGGCCAGGTAGACCACTCCGGGGACGAAGAACGCGATCAGCACCTGGCGCTCCATCTGGCGCTCGAAGGCGCTCACGATCAGCGCGGCGAACAACGCACCGGCCAACCCGAGCAGCAGCCAGGGCAACCGGTGCCACAGCCGATGCCCCACGCCCTCGGTGGAGGCGCTGCGCGCCGACTCCGACGAAGCCAGGAACCCACCGAGCCGCGCCATGTCCTGCTCGTGCTCGTCCAGCAGGACCGACAGCAACCGGTGCGGGGGGATCACCCCGACGAACCGTCCGCCCGGACCGACGACCGCCAGGCCCGGCTCGCCGTGGCGCACCGCCTCCCACGCCACCCGCTCTTGATCCGTTCCCGGAGCCACCACCGGCGGACGCTCATCCATCACCTCGGCGACGTGCGAGCCCTCCGGGGCCGCCAGCAGCCGCTCCACGGTCAGCAGACCCAGCAACCGACCGGCATCGCAGACGGCTACGACGGCCGCGCTGTCGAACTCCCGCACGCGCAAGCCCGCGAACACCTCGTCGACGGAGTCGCCGGGAGCGGCGATCGGCACCTTGCTCGACGCGTGCTGCACCGCGATTCCCAACGAGTCCCGGCCCGCGGTCGGTGCCTCGGGTTCCAGGTCGGCCATCGCTCACCCCCGGTGCGACCAGCACAGCATGAAGCCGACGTCGCAGCACTTCACCATGACCGGCCGCAGCGGGGCGAGCACCGCCCCGCACCCCTCGCCGTGCGCTCACGGCTCATCAGCGCGCACCACCAGGACGGGGCACGGGGCGCAGTGCAGGAGCGCACGGCTGGTGGACCCGATCAGCATTCCGGTGATGCCGCCGCGTCCGCGGCTGCCCACCACGAGCAACTGCGCCTGCGCACCGTGCTCGACCAGGAAGCGGACCGGTCGATCGCGGGCGACGACGCGTTCCACCGCGACGTCGGGGTACTTCTCCTGCCATCCCGCGAGCCGCTCTGCGAGCACTCGCTCCTGGTCGTCCCTGATCAGGTCCCAGTCAGCGCTTCCTGCTGCGAACCACCCGTCGGTGGCCACATCGCTCCACACGTGCACGGCGACCAGCGGCGCCGCCCGCACCGATGCCTCCTCGTAAGCCGCCGCGAGCGCGGGTTCGCCCACCTTCGACCCGTCGACGCCCACGATGATCGGCCCCGTGCGCGGGCGCTCGTGACCGGCCGCTTCGGGGACGACCACGACCGGGCATCGCGACCGCATGGCCACCAGTTCCGCCGTGGAGCCCAGCACGAGCCGCACCCCGGTGAACTCGTTGAGACCTCGCGCGCCCACGACGAGCCGCTGCGACCGCTGGGATTCCTCGAGCAGCACCTCACCGGGCGAACCGTGGCGCAGCTCCTGCTCGATCTCCACACCGTCGGCAGCGGCGCGCGCGGCGGTCACCGCGCGCGCCAGCCAACCCGGCCGTTCGGCCACGATCGCCCCCGAGCCCGCTTCGGCGAGCTGCGGAGCCCGAGGAACCGCGCACACCAACCGCAGCGGGCGGCGGTGCACGCGGGCGTCCACCGCTGCCCAGCGGGCGGCCTCCAGCGCGGGCTCCGAGCCGTCGATCCCCACGACCTCCCGCATACCGCCACCTCGCTCCTCACGGCGTCCACGCCGACCGTACGGCGGCGTGCCGACTCCGCAACCGGATGCGGGTGAACGCGGCCGCTCCGGTCGGGAACGTCCGCGCGGCGGCAGGGCGGGCCACCGCGACCCGACTCGGGTCAGTCCGCGTGCGCGGTAGCGATCTTGAGGGCCCAGGCCGCGATCTCATCCCAGTCCCGCAGGTCCCTGAACGCCGGATCGATCGACTTCGCCATGTTCCGGCGGAGGAATCCGCCGCCCTGCTCGGAAACCGAGCCGCCGAACACCACGTGCTCGTGCGCGCCGATGTGCTCGCCGCGTCGGGTGATGCGCTCCGGCTTGGTCCACTTCTCGCTCTCCCCGTTCTGCGCCTGCTCACCGACCGGTCCACTGCTGAACAACCAGACGTCGCGCCCGACAAGTTCTGGGCGGTTCAGCAGCCGACGCGCTTCGCGCAACCACCGTCCCATGTAGACGGCACTGCCCAGGACGACGAGGTCGTAGTCCTCGACACCGCGGACGTTCCGAGCCCGGCGCACGTTCACGTCGAAGCCGGAGCGCGACAGGACAGCCCCGATCTCCGCCGCGATCTCCCCGGTGGCACCGGACCTGGAGCCGTACGCGACGAGTGCTCGCTTGCCCATGGTCGTCCCCTCAATCAGCGCGGAAGGGCACCGCCGAGTGTGCGACGTCGAGCAGACGATCCGCACGTCGTCACCACGAGCGCCGTCGAAAACCACCACCGAGATCGGAAAGCGCGGGACGTCGTTCGAACGGATCGAAGACCTCGCGCCTCGCCGGTACTACCGGCGTCGCGCTCGCTCGCCCAGCACCTGAAGGCGTCGTTGATATTCGTCCTCGTCGATCTCGCCGCGCGCGAACCGATCGGCCAGCAAGCGCTGCGCACTGCCGGTCGGCTCCTGCGATCCCCCGCCGTGCGCGTCCGTCCGGGAGAGGTACCGGACCAGGGCGATGATGCCCAGAACGATCACCACCCAGAACAGCACGGTGTTCGCGGTCATGAACGCGAACCCCCACACGCCCATGCCGCCATCGCCGAACATCATGGCAATCCCCCTCCGCAGTGCGCATCAGGACGATCCTGCGACATCTGACCGCGCCCCGAGGGCTTCCCCTCCAGCGAGCGCTCCCGCTCCGCCATCGTCAGGGGGTACCCGCTACTGCGTCGAGGGCCGTTGGGCCCTGGCTGACGAAACCCGAGCGCCACAACGCCGGTGCCGACCTATCGCGGGTCGTCGTCGAAGATCTCCTCCAGCGGACGCCGCGCGCTGCGCGGAACGGGCGCGACCGGGTGACCGAAGCGCATCAGCACCTGGACCGAGTCGGGCCCGCCGCCACCTCGTGCGAGTCCTCGCCGGATCTCGCCGAGTTGCAGGCACTGGGTCATCACGGAGGCGCCCAAGCCGCGGTGAGTGGCCTCCAGCCACGCGTTCTCCAAGGCGGCACCGGCATCGAGGTGGGCACGGAGGCCGTCCTCGGGCGTGCTCAGCAGCAGCACGGATTCCGACTCGACGCGTGCCGCCAGCCAAGCCTCGTCCGGCGCCCGGGTGGCGCCGCTGACCAACCCGACCGCACCGAGGCCCTGCTCCCCGAGCGCCTCCGCCGGGACTCCGCTGGGCTTCGAATCGGCTTGTTGAACGATCCAGCTCGCCAGTTCCCGCTGATAGGTCTGGTCGGCGTGCTGGACGCGGGCTGCGTAGGTCAGCAAGCGCGCCAGATGGAGCGCTTCGGCGTCGCCGGTGATCCACCGAGCCCGTACGGGCGGGAGCTCCTCTGCCGCGCTGCGCAGCGCTCGCTCGTCAGGACCGGAGACCGGGCGCGGCTCGAAGGGCCGGCGGTGGCTGGCGCGGTCCGCTATCGCCTCGTACCGCTGGATTTCGGCCGGGCCGGGCTCCAGTCGCCTGCTCGCCGCCACGGATGCCAGGTGCTCGGGGTCGTCCCGGAACGCGATGTCCGCCCGCCAACCCAGCTTGCGGACCGCGAGGACGAGGTTGGTCAGCGCAGCTCCGCACGAGATCGTGCGGTCGCGCCCCTCGGGGTCGTGCTGGGAGGGTGCGGTGTCTTCCCGTTGGTGCAGGTCGACCACTCGGTCGTGCATCGACAGCGACCACGGTTGCGTGTTGTGCACCGACGGCGCGCGGTTGACCGCGCGGGCGATGCTCGCGGCTTCTTCGGGCGACCACGGCCGGTCGTCGCCCGGGGCGAGGTGCTCGATGTCGTTCATGCGGCTCGCTCGACCTTTCGCGTTGCCTCGGCAGCCTGCTCCCCGGGTACCCGTCGAGGAGCGTCCACTCCGGCCGCGCACCGGGTGGATGTGGTCATCCGCGACCGGGGCGAGACCATTGCGGCTCGACCTGCGCCCACTCCCACTCCCAACGGCGCCGAGCCCACGCGTCGGCGACCGAGCGAACGGCCTTCATGAGCGCGGCGCAGCCGAGGACCCCCACACCGAGCACGCCCACCGCAGCGCCCGCCGCGGAAACGCGGATGGTCGTCTCCGCGGGCGGCGCCGGCACCACGTGGCCTGCGGCATCGACCCACAGCGGGAACCGACTGCCCAGGTGGCTGCCGGTGGGGAGCTCAGCGCGCTCGGCGCGCGGGAGACCGTCGTGACCGGTCCACCCCACATCGGCGCGCATGCTCGCGCCTCCCCCGGGTTCGGAGCCGACCAACTCGGGGTCGGTGAGCACCACGGCGTCCACCACGTGCCGGCTGCTCGCCATCACGGCCGCCTCACGTCTTTGCGCAGCGTATTCGGCCTTGCCCGCGGACAACGCCAGCACGGGCACGACGGTCAGGGCCGCGACGAGCAGTCCGAACAACGCCACGCCCACGAGCCGGTCCACCCGACGTCGCACCGGGTTCCGGCGCACCCCGAGCGCGTGGACGAGCCAACTGATGCCCGCGGACCGGTAACGCTCCCTCATTCACCTGCCCCCATCGCGAACCTGCCACCCGGGGCCCACGGTGGACGTCGTCGCGCCCGACCACCACGGCATTTCTTCCCCTTTCGCCCGCGTGATCGCGAAACATGCTGGCAATCATGAACTTTTGACCGTGCCGTCAGAGCGGGAAAGCTCCACCATCACAGCTGGGCCGCTGTGCGAGCAAACGCGGGCGACTCGAAACCGGTGCCGGCGCGAACTGATGTTCGTCGACAACGCGGGCCAGGGCATCGGATACGTCTGGGAGGCTGCGATGAACCAACGG
>NZ_JASAOF010000010.1 GCF_029952525.1 Saccharopolyspora ipomoeae | reverse complement strand
AACAACCCCCCCCCCCCCCCACCACGAACAGGTGGCCGACCGAAGGTCACCCGATCCACGACCGGGACCCCGGTCAGTTGCCTCCGACGGGTTCGACGTAGTCGCCGGTGAACACCGAGCCCGGCGGCGGGTCGGCGAGCGGCGCGGGCAGCGCGAACTCGGCGGAACCCGTGGGGCCGGCGGCGATCTGCTGCTCCAGGTAGCCCGGGAGCTGCACGCCCGGGTCGCCCTGGACGGTGCCGGTGCGGCGGTACGTGAGGAACGGCAGGTCGATCGAGCCGCCGCGGACCTCGACGGTCTGGCCGCTGGGCGCGGCGAGCTGCCACCAGTCGCGGTTGTTGTCGGTGACGCGCACGCCGATCCGGTGCCCGGCGGGCAGCTTCCAGTCGGCACCCCACAGGGTCAGCGGCACCGTCGACTCGCCGGGTTCGCGCACGAGGTGGCCCTGGCGGGTGATCAGCGGCCCGGTGCCGTCGGGGCCGAGGTCGTAGACGTCGACGACGAGGTTGGCGTTGGGCCGGGTCGTGGTGACGTCGACGGAGACCTCCGGCGAGCCGGACAGGTGCGCGTCGTGCGGCAGCGGCTGGGACACCGTCCACACGCCCGAGGTCACGGTCGGGTCGGTGGGGTCACCGGACGACGAGTTCGCCGCGGTGGACACCGACTGAGCGGTGTCGACGTAGCTCCCGCCGATCAGCGGCGTGCGGTGCTCCCGCACGTCGGCCGGGGGCCACTGGGCTTCGGAGCGCCACCTGCCGTCGTTGGTCTGCACGGCGTGCGGCGGGTCGGCCACGGTCGGCGCCTGGTCCTTGAGGAACCGGTCGTAGAAGCGCATGACCTCGTCGAACCAGCCCTGGCGCCCCATCTTCAGGCGCCCGTTCTCGTCGGTCTCGTTGCCGCGCACGTGCTCCCACGGGCCCATCCAGCTGCGCTCGTAGCCGGTGTGGTTGGCCAGGTACTCCTGCATGCCGTCGGCGACGGTGTTGTTCTCGGTGAGGCCCTGGGCGAGGAACAGCGGCACGTTCGACCCGGTGGCGCCGGGGATCAGGTTGCGCTGCTTCCAGAACTCCGAGTCGTGCCGGTCGTCGAGCGACTGCTGGGCGAGGTTCTTGCCTAGGCACAGCGGGTCGTTGAGGCTGCGCAGGTTGTAGCCGGGATCGTCGGTGATCGGGCCGGGCGAGGCGGCGATCCCGTCGTAGAGCGCGGGTGTCGCGACCGAGTTGGTGCGGCGCATGCCGTCGCCGTAGAGGTAGCGGTAGTCGTCGTACACGGGCTCCTGCGACACCACGGCGGCCAGGCCCGGCGGCCGTTCGTTGACGCCGACGAGCCCGGTCAGCCCGTCGTAGGACTTGCCGTACATGCCGACCCGCCCGGTCGACCACGGCTGGTTCGCGGCCCACTGCACGGCGTTGACGACGTCGGCCTTCTCCCCCGGTCCCGACCAGTCCAAGCACCCGGTGGACCCGCCGAACCCGCGCAGGTCGACCATGACGAAGGTGTAGCCCTTCTTCAGCAGTCCGGAACCCTCGACGAAGTCCTGGAATCGTTCGGAAGGCCCGTCGTTCGGCCCGATCGGGTCGTACGGAGTGCCCTCGACAGCACCCGCGGGACCGGTTTGCCCGGAATGGTTGAAGTACGGCCCGATTGAGAGGATCACCGGAGTCTTCTCACCGGGAGCGAGCCCCTTCGGCCGGAGCACGTCGGCGTGCAACGTCGCCTCCCCGGCGCTGGAAGGCGACGAGATCCAAGCCTCGCTCCACTCCCCATCGGGATAGGCCACCCCAGACGCCTGAGCAGGCACAACAGGAGCGGCCAACGCCACAACCCCGAACACCACCCCGGCACCGCGCCGACGCCACGACCTCCGGAACCCGCGCATCCAAACCTCCCCGAAGCCCTGAAAACCTCCCCCGAGTCACCCACCCCGAACACCCCCTGCCAACCACCCCCGAACCCCCGATGCACGATCGATGCCCCGAAGAAACCCACCCGGAAACACCCGCGAAAAACCGGACGTCGCACCACCACTCCCCCGAAGACGCGGCCCCCCCTCTCCCGCGAACTCCTCACCCCGTTCGCGATTTCAATGGAAGTCGGGACCCCGATCTCCATTGAGGTGATCACAGTGGGTTTCATGTGAGTCGGCCGTGTTCGAGGCGGGGTGGCATAGAGCGCAGCGAGCGCGTGCTCGCGGGCGGCGGTGAGGTCATGCACCGAACCTGGCCTGTTCCGTTCCGCGATCTTTTCTGACACCCTTGTATCAAGCCCTTGATACAAGAGGAGGTGCTCGTGAACATCGCGGTGCAAGCCGTGACCACGATGCTGGTGGGACTGCTGCTCCTCGCCGTCCTGTGGCCCAGCCCCAGGTCCGGCCGAAATCTACTTCGCCGTTGGCTCACCGAGGAACCCAGCGCCGAACAGGTCGGCGTCGCCGTGCGATACCTGAAACGTCGCCGACTGTGGTATCCGGTCTTGTTCGTCGCATTGTCACTGGTGGCTTCCCCGCTGTTGCCCGCCGACAGCGACCGAGGTGGAAGCGCGGTTGCGGGGTACCTGTGGCCGCTGCTGTGCGGGATGCTGCTGGCCGAGCTCGCTGATCTGCGTCCCCGACGCGACGTCCTGCGCGCGGCGTCACTGCGCAAGCGCACGCTGACCGATCTGGTGCCGGGCTGGGCGCTGGTGGTGTTCGGCCTGTTCACGATCGTGACGGTGTTCCTCGGAGTTCTCGGCGTCGTGTACCGGGAACCTGTGCAGGCTTTGCTGCGAGAGCACTCCTCTCAGGTGGACGCGTACGTCGCGGTGCTCATGCTGGAGCAAAGCCCGCGACCCGCGTTCGCGACCGGATTCGCGATCGCGTGCGCAGTGATCGTGCCCGCGATCGCCTGGACCGCCATGGCGCGCCCGACCCGCGACGATCCGGACGTGGACACCGCGCTGCGCCGCCGCAGTGCGCGAGTCGCGTTCGGGCTGGGCATCGCGGTTCAAGCCGTCCTGCTCCAAATCGTGTGCGCGCCCCTGGACAATCCGCTCACCGTGCTGAAGGGCATGCTTTCGCTGTTGCCGGGCCCGGTGCAGTACGCGCACTCCCTGAGCTTCATCTTCAACCGCGTCGCTCCCGTGGTGGGACTGCTGGGCTGGATCTGTTCGGTTTTCCCACATCGACCCAGGGCCCGAACGCGGTCAGCGGTCGGATGACCGGATCCCACCGCGTCGTCGTCGACACCGGCAGCGACCGAGCGCCCTGGCGGCAGGTCCGCGACCAGATCGTGCACCTCATCGCCACAGGCGAACTACCGGTGGGCAGCACGCTGCCTTCGATCCGGCAACTCGCACGTGACCTGGGCCTGGCACCCGGCACAGTCGCACGCGCCTACCGGGCCCTGGAAACGACCGGTGTCCTCGAAACCGCGCGCAGCAAAGGAACCCGCGTCGCATCCTCACCAGAAGCCGCCGCCACAACGGAACCACTGGCGGCGGCCGCACACGAGTTCGCCGAACGAGCACGAGACATCGGCGCCGACCTCAACACTGCCCTGGCAGCCGTCGAGGACGCTTACCGCGCCTCCGAACCCTGACATGAGCAGGAGCCATGAGCACGCGCGTCTCACCGAAAGCCGCAACACGACCGCAACGAGGTGCGAGCGAGCGAACGCCACTGATCACGACGTCGTCGTTGGTCGCTTCAAAGGAGGAAACATGGACATTCTTTCGATCGGACACCGAGTACTGGAATACCTAGCCCTGGGCGTTGTGTCGATGGCCATGGCGGCGCTCGTAGTAGCAGTGCACCCGAAGAAGAAGCGAAGCTGGTGGCGAGGTGGAGGGAGCAGCAACAATGACGACTGAAAGACAGCGCCCAGTGGCACGAACCAGCGCGCGGCGGTGGGGTCGCGCCGGTAGACCTGCCGCCGCGCTGCCTCGGTGAACGTGGCTTCGCCGTGCTCACCGGACGCCGGCCCACCCCGCACCACATCATCGCCGGCCCCCGGTTTTCGCGGACACGGGCAGTGATCGGGTCCCCCGTGGGGTCAGGAGGTGGTGTAGAGGGACGGGTGGCGGTCGTGGAAGAGGTTGTTGCGGGGGCTGATCTGCTTGTCGCGGGCTGTGGTCAGGTCTGCCGTGCACGCGGCTCGGTGGTCGGGGCCCGCTGTGGCGGCGGGCCAGCCGTTGTGGTCGATGACGGTGGTGCCCTCGGTCCACTGCTGGCCTCGTTCGGTGCCGGTGCGGTCGCAGCAGGCGATGGTGACCCGGTTGACGCGGGCCGCGGCTTGGGCGATGAGGACTTCGGGCGGGCGTTCGCCGTCGGGGCGGTCGACCAGCGGCCAGTTGGTGGGGGCGGCGATGAGGTCGGCGCCGGCGAGGGCGACGCTGCGGGTGTACTCCGGGAATTCGAGGTCGTAGCAGATCACGGTCGCGATCCGGCCGAAGCGCGTGTCGACGACCTCGGGCAGCCGGTCTCCCGGCGTGAAGAACAGCTTCTCCCGGTCCCACAGGTGGACCTTGCGGTAGGTCGTGAGCGCACCGGAGGCGTCGAGCACGACGGCGCTGTTGTGCACGAGCCCGTTCTCGCCGCGCTCGGCGAACCCGCACACCACCACCGCCGCCGCACCGCTGATCGCCGCGGCCCACTCACCGACGAGCGGGTCGTCCGGGGTGATCGCGCACGCCGCGACCTCCTCCGGGGTCCGGAAGACGTAGCCGCTGGTGGCCAGTTCCGGCAGGACCAGCACGTCTGCGCCGGCGGCGGTCTCCTCGGCGATGGTGCGGACGATCTCGCGGTGGTTGGCGGCCAGGTCGCCCAGCACCGGGGCGAGCTGGCGGCAGACGATGCGGGTCACTGGTCGTCTCCGTGATCGGTGATGCGGGAGCGCACGCGGTCGGCCAGGCCGGGCACGAACACCACGGTGCTCGTGGACACGACCAGGACCGCGAGGATGACGTACGGGAAGTACCGGGCGGTGCCCTCGGCGTCGACGACGTTGGTGAAGATCGTGTAGCCGAGGAACGCCAGCGCCAGCACCGGGATGACGGCCTGCCAGCGCGGCGCCCTGGGCCGCGGTCCGGTGAACAGGAACCGCAACGCCCCCACCGTGGCCAGCGCGTAGGCGACGAGCAGGGCGAGGGTGCCGAGGGTCAGCCAGTTCATCGTCGCGTCGAGCACCCCGGTCCCGACCAGCCACTGACCGGTCGCGAACACCAGGATCAGCGCGCTGATCACCACGATCGTCCCGGCCGGGGCCCCGCGCCGGGTCAACCGCACCAGCGGCCCGGAGAGCCCGGAGTCGCGGACCAGCGCGTAGCCGATGCGCGCGGCCCCGTTGACGGTGCCCAGCGTGATCGCGAACAGGCTCAGGCTCGCGACGAGGTCCAGCAGCACTCCCATCCAGGTGCCCAGGTACTGCCCGGCCAGATCGCCGTAGGGGTCCTCGGCGGCGGCGAAGGCGTTGACGCCGCTCGTGCCGTAGCCGATGACCTGGCCGACGATGGTGACCAGGAAGAACACGCCCACCACCACGATGGTGATCTTCAGCGCGCGGGGGATCTCCCGCTTGGGGTTCATCGTCTCCTCGCCGAGCGAGGCGGCACCTTCGAACCCGGCGAACGCGAGGAACCCGAACACCGCCGCCGCGGCGATCGTGCCGACGCCCGTCCCGGGCGGCAGCTGAAGGAAGTCCCAGCTCAGCGTCTGCCCCTGCGGGGCGTGGCCGGTGCCGGCGCGCACCAGGATCACCGCGCACAGCAGCACCACCAGCGCGGCCCCGGCGAGCTCGACCAGCAGCAGCGCTCGGGTGATCACCCGGACCTCGCTCAGCGACAGCCCGACGACCAGCACCAGGGCGACCAGGCCGGTCCAGATCCACTCGGTGGGCCCGGTGCCGATCAGCCCGAGCCGGGCGAGCGCCTTGTCGAAGAACAGCGCGATCTCGATCGTCGACCCGGTCCCGATGGCGGCGTAGGCGGTGAGCAGCGCGGTCCCGGCGACGAACCCGGCGCGCGGCCCGATCGTCCGCCCGACCAGCGCGTACACCGAGCCGGTGTGCGAGATGTGCTGCGAGAGCTTGATGAACCCGTACCCGACGAGCGACACCCCGAGCACGGCGAACACGAACGCCCAGGCCGCCCCCTGCCCCAGCAGCCCGGCCGCTCCGACGCCGAGCAGCGCCATCGCACCGACGGGCCCGATGAGCCCGATGGAGAACGCGGCGGCGTCGGTGACCTTCAGCTCGCGCCGCAACCCCTGGGCGGCGGTGTCTGATCCGGTGGTTGCGGACATGTTCCTCGGCTTCTGCTGGTGAGGCTGTGGACGCGGATCGCGCCGTCCCGGGCCCGATCCGGTTCGGAACGCTAAGCACCTCGCCGCCACAGGACCAGTGGGGCAACACCTGGACTTCCCGCAGGTTTTCCCTATGTCGCCGCGTCCTCGCTGGTCAACGCGGCGTCGGCGGCGATGAGCGCTGAGATCTCGGCGTCGGAGTAGCCGAGCGAGGCCAGGATCCGCCGGGTGTCGGCGCCTCGTTCGCGCGGTTCGGTGCGGACGTTGCCGGGGGTGCGGTCGAGCTTGATGGGGATGCCGACACCCCGGTGGCCCTCGTGATCGACGACCATGTCGCGGTGCCGGACCTGGGGGTCGGTCAGCGCTTCGCCGACGTCGTGCACCGGGGTTGCCGGAACTCCCCTCTCCAGCAGCGCCCGGGCCAGGTCGTGGCGGGTCCGCGCGCTGATCGGTTCGGCCAGCAGCGCGCGCAGCTCCTCGACGTGGTGGACGCGGTCGGCGTTGCCGGTGAACCGGGAGTCCTCGGCGAGGTCCGGGATGCCCAGCACTGCGACCAGGTTTCGGAACATCCGGTCGTTGCCGCCGCTGATGAAGATCGGCCCGTCGGCGGCCTCGAAGGTGTCGTACGGCGCGATCGAGGGGTGCGCGGACCCGGTGCGCTGCGGGATCTCGCCGGAGACCAGCCAGGCCGAGGAATGCGGGTGGAGCAGCGAGATCGCGGTGTCGAGCAGCGTGCAGTCGACGAGCTGGCCGCGTCCCGTCCGGTGGCGGTCGTGCAGCGCCAGGAGGATGCCGGAGAACGCGTAGATGCCGGTGACCATGTCGACGATCGGCACGCCCATCCGCAGCGGTGGACCGGTCCGCTCGCCGTTGATGCTCATCAACCCGCCGTAGGCCTGCAGGATCGCGTCGTAACCCGGTGTGCCGCCCATCGGACCGTCGGTGCCGAACCCGGTGATGCGGCAGCGCACCAGGCCCGGGAAGCGCTCGGTGAGCACGTCGTCCGAGAACCCCCACTTGGCGAGCGTTCCGGCCTTGAAGTTCTCCACCAGGACGTCGGCGTCGGCGAGCAGCTCGCCGAGCACCCGCTGCCCCTCGGGTGAGGTGAGGTCCAGGCAGGCGTTGGACTTGTTGCGGTTGATCGCCGAGTGGTACGCGCTCATCGTGCCGGTGACGAACGGTGGGCCCCACGCGCGGGTGTCGTCACCCGCCGGTGGTTCGACCTTGATCACCTCGGCGCCGTGATCGGCGAGCATCTGCGCGCACAGCGGGCCGGCGAGGATGCGCGAGAGATCGAGGACGCGGAGTCCCCTCAAACTGCCTGTCGTTTCCGGTGCGGTCATCCCGTGCTCCCGATCAGTAGGACTTGGGCAGGCCGAGGACGTGGGTGGCGACGTAGTTCAGCACCATCTCCTGGCTCACCGGGGCGAGGCGCAGGATGCGCGACTCCCGGAAGTAGCGCTCCACGTGGTACTCGCGGGCGTAGCCCATGCCGCCGTGGGTCTGGATCGCCTGGTCCGCGGCCTGGAACCCGGCTTCGGCGCAGAGCCACTTGGCCATGTTGGCCTCCCGTCCGCAGGACAGCCCCTGGTCGTAGCGCCAGGCCGCGTTGCGCGCCATCAGCTCGGCGGCGTCGAGGCGCGTCGCGACCTCGGCCAGCGGGAAGGCGATCCCCTGGTTCCGGCCGATCGGCCGGTCGAACACCTCGCGCTCCTTGGCGTAGCGCACTGCGCGGTCGAGGGCGGCACGGCCGATTCCGAGCGCTTCGTGGGCGAGCAGGATGCGTTCCGGGTTGAGGCCGTCGAGGAGGTACCGGAACCCCTCGCCCTCCTCGCCGACTCGTGCGCTGTCCGGGACGAACAGGTCCTCGATCACCACCTCGTAGGACGACACGGCGTTGCGGCCGAGCTTCGGGATCGGGCTCAGGTGCACGTGTTCCGGGTCGATGTCGATGAGGAACAGCGACATCCCGTCGGTCGGTCGGGTGACGTCCTCGCGGCGGGTGGTGCGGGCGATGAGCACCATCTTCTGCGAGTCTCCCGCCTTGGTGATCCACACCTTGCGCCCGTTGACGCGGTAGCCGCCGTCGACGCGTTCGGCGAAGGTCGAGATGCGGGTGGTGTCGGTGCCCGCATCGGGTTCGGTGACGCCGAAGCAGACGTGCAGCGATCCGTTCGCCGCGGCGGGCAGGATCTCCTGGCGCAGCGCCTCGCTGCCGTGCTTGACGATCGTGTTGAGCCCGAAGATGGTCAGGTGCATCGTGCTGCAGCCGTTCATGCCGGCGCCCGAGGCGGCCACCTCCTCCAGCAGCAGCGCGGCTTCCAGCACTCCGAGCCCTCCCCCGCCGTACTGCTCGGGGATGGCGATGCCGAGCCAACCGCTCTCGGCGAAGGCGTTGTAGAACTCCCACGGGAACCGGTTGTGCACATCGCAGTCGGCCCAGTACTCGTCGGAGAAGCTCCGGGCCAGGCCCCGCGCCCCCGCCCGCAGGCTCTCCTGGTCCTCCGACAGCCCGAAGTGCATGAGGTTCCCCTCCTCGAATCAATGCGTTCGTATATACGAATCGTCGCAGGAATGCTCGACCACAATGCTTCGCCGCACTGTTCGATGTCAACTGGTTGACAAGGGAAACGTGCCCTTCTTAGATTTCCTCATCCACGTCACCTTGTTCGTATTTACGAACAGATTCCGCCTTCGACGCGAGGACACAGCAATGACGCTGCACAACGCACCGGCATCACCACCTCAGCCCTCCCGCAAGGCCGTCGGACCAGCGGTGGTGATCGGTTCAGCGCTGGAGTGGTTCGACTTCTACCTGTACGCCTCGATGGCCGCGCTGGTCTTCGGCGAGCTGTTCTTCCCCTCCGGCAACCCGACCGCGGCGACGCTCGCGTCGATGGCCACCTTCGCGGTCGGTTTCCTGGCCCGCCCCTTCGGCGGCATCCTCTTCGGCGTCCTCGGCGACAAGTTCGGCCGGAAGAGCGTGCTGTCGGCGACCTTCCTGCTGATGGGCGTCTCGTCGGGGTTCATCGGACTGCTTCCCACCTACTCGTCGATCGGGCTGGCAGCGCCGATCCTGCTGGTCGTGCTGCGGGTGCTCCAGGGCCTCGGCGCCGGAGCCGAGCTGGGCAGCGCGACCGCCGTCGCCTACGAGCACGCCGACGCGAAAAGCCGCGGCCTGCGGGGATCACTGCCCGCGCTGGGCGTCAACATCGGACTGTTCGCGTCGTCCCTGACCGTCACCGTGCTCACCAGCCTCAGCGACGACGTCCTCCACACGTGGGGATGGCGGATCCCGTTCGTGGCCACGTTCGCGTTGGTGGGACTGGGTTTCTGGGTGCGCCGCCAGATGCCGGAGACCCCGGAGTTCGAGAAGTCCTCCCGCGCCCGGAAGAAGATCGCACCGCTGCGGACGCTGCTGCGGTCGGACTGGCGCGGTCTGGCGGTCGTCATGGCCGTCACCGCGGGCTACAACGGCGCCAGCTACGTCTTCAAGACGTTCTCGCTGTCCTACCTCACGGAGTTCCGCGACGTGCCCGCCAACGTCGGCGCCTTCGGGATCACGCTGGCCAGCGCGTGCGCCATCGTCACGGTGCCGGTCGCCGGACGGATCTGCGACGCGGTGGGCGCCAGGGCGGTCCTGCTGATCGGCGCCGCGGCCACGGCCGTGCTGGCGTTCCCGTTCTTCTGGCTGCTGGACACCGGGCAGAACGCGATGATCTGGGTCGCCCTCGTCCTCGCCACCGGGATCGTCATCCCGTCGATGCTCAGCGCCCAGGGCGCGTTCCTGTCGCAGCAGTTCCCGACCCGCACGCGCGTGTCGGGCCTGGGGACCGGCCGCGAGGTGGGTGGCGCGTTCTCCGGCGGCCTGGCACCGGTGGCCGCGCTCGCGCTGGTCAGCGCCACGCCGGGGCACGCGACCTGGGCGGTGTCGCTGATGTTCGTCGTCGGCGCCGCGTTCATCGGTGTCGGGGCCCTGTGCGACCAGGTCGGACGCGTCGAGACCCGGGAGCAGCGGTCCGCGGGAACCACAGCCGGGCGGTGATGGTCTAGGTTCGACGTGTCCACTCACGACGGAGGAACGCAGTGCCACCTTCCGAGACCGGAGCGGCCAAGGAGCACCGGACCGTTTCGCGGATCACCACGATCCTCGAACTCGCCGCCGCGCACGGAACCGGGGTGCGGCTGTCCGAACTGGCCGCCGCGCTGGACGCACCGCGCTCCTCCGTTCACGGGCTGGTCAAGGGGCTGGTCGCCACGGGCTACCTGCGCGAGGACGACGGCGCCTACATCATCGGCCCGGCGATCAACTCGCTGCTCGCCGCGGCACCGCCCACCGTCGCGGGCCCCGCGCGCACGGCGATGGAGCAGCTGCACGACCGCTTCGACGAGACCGTCATGCTCGCGTCGCTGGTCGGGGACTCGGTGGTCTACACCGACACCATCGAATCCACCCAGCCCATCCGCTACTCGGCCCCGCTCTCCACCCGCCGCCCGCTGCACCCGACCAGCTCCGGCAAGTGCTTCCTCGCCTTCAGCTCAGCGCCGTTCCGCGAGAACCACCTCGCCGACCTGCCACGACGCGAGGAGATCCGCCGCGAGCTGGCCGAGATCGCCGAGAACGGCGTGGCGATCAACCGCGGCGAGACGTTGCCCGACATCTGCGGTGTCGGCGCCCCGATCTTCGACAGCGGGCGCGTCGTCGCGGTCATCGCGGTGGCGGGCCCGACCACCCGCGTCGGCCCCCTGCTCACCGAGGTCGCCGACGCCACCAGGTCCGCCGCCCGGGAAGTCTCCGCCCGCCTCACCGGCCGTTGAGCTCGGCGGCGGGCACCGGCTTGGTTAGCCTGGGGGCGTGAAGGGCGAGGGTGCGGACGAGTCTGTGAAGCTGCCGGCGTACGCGGTGGTGGCCGACCGGATACGACGTCGGATCCTGTCCGGTGATCTGCCGCCCGGGGCGCGGTTGCCGAACGAGGCCGAGCTGATGCAGGAGTCCGGGTTCAGCCGCAGCACGATCCGCGAGGCGACGCGCATCCTCGCCAGCGAGCACCTGGTGCGCACCACGCGCGGACCGGGCGGGGGCACGTTCGTGCTGCGGCCCGATCTGGGGCGGTTGACCACGCAGGTGGAGAACAGCGTGGCGCTGATGACGGTGGCCGAGATGGTCACCGTCGACCAGCTGATGGACGTCCGGCTGCTCACCGAGGTCCACGCGGCCGGGACCGCCGCGCACCAGCGCAGCGCCGAGCAGCTGGCCGCCATGCGGGCCGCGCTGCAGCCGCGCACCAGCCCGACCTACGAGGCCGACCAGGACTTCCACATGCAGATCCTGGCCGCCGCGGGCAACCCCATGCTGGAGCTGGCGTGCGCGCCGGTGTTCCGGGTGCTGCACGACCGGTTCTCCAGCGAGCACGCCTCCGACGACTTCTGGAGCGCCTCGCACGCCGACCACGAACGCATCCTGGCCGCCATCGAGCGCGGTGACTCGATGACGGCCATGACGGAGATGCGCAGGCACCTGGACCGGTTGAACGACACCTACAAGGAGATGGGGCTGCTGCGCGGGGCGTCCGAAGAGGACTGACGGACGCGAACCGGCGGTCGCCGCCGGTGCCAGTCGGTGGCGCGCTGGTAGTCGCGCCCGACCGCGAACAGCGCCGCCTCGTCGGCGTGCGCGGCGGTGAGCTGCGCGCCGATCGGCATGCCCGAGCCGGGGTGGAACCCCACCGGCAGCGACAGCGTCGGCCCGGTGTGCAGCGACCACGGGTAGGACAGCTGCCCGAGCCTGCGGGACTCGGCGATGACCGACTCGTCGCCGTCGATGAACGGCACGTCCACCGGCATCGTCGGCGTCACCACCACCTCGACCTCCTCGAACACGCGGCGCAGGTCCTTGCGGAAGTCGTCGCGGGCTTGGGCAGCGGCGCGCATCGCCCGCTCCCCGATGTCCAGGCCGAGGCGGATGCGCTCCAGGGTCGCCGGTTGGAAGTCGGCGGGCGCGGTGCGCAACCGGTCCCGGTGGATCTCGGCGAGCTCGGGGTACAGCAGCGTGTAGACGTGGTCCTGCGCCTGCTCGGCGTGCGGGATCTCGACCTCGCGGACCTCGTAGCCCTGCCCGCGCAGCTCGTCGACCAGCCCGGACACCGCCGCGGCGATCGCCGGGTCGACGTCGTCGGTGACGAACCGCGACGGCACGCCGATCGCGCTCGGGCGGGGGCGCGGGCGCTGCGGCTGGTGGGTGAGGACGTCGAAGGCCCGCGCCACCAGGTCCACGTCGCGGGCGATCGGCCCGACCGCGTCGAACTCCGCGCTCACCGGGTACACGCCGACGGTGTCGACCAGGCCGGGGCTGGGCCGCAGCCCGCACACCCCGCACGCCGACGCGGGCAGCCGGACCGAGCCGCCGGTGTCGGTGCCCAGCGCCAGGTCGACCAGCCCGGCGGCCACGGCCGCGCCCGAACCGCCGCTGGACCCGGCCGGGACGCGGCGGAGGTCCCACGGGTTGCGCGGACCTCCCGCCGCCGAGTTCTGCGAGGTCACCCCCACGGCGAACTCCGCGAGGTTGAGGGTGGCGACGACCCGCGCACCCGCGTCCTCCAGGGCGCGCACGACGGTGGCGTCGTGCGCGGCGACGTTGTCGCGCAGGAACTTCGACGCGCACGTCGAGCGGACCCCGGCGACCTCGATGTTGTCCTTGATGCCGACCGTCAGCCCCGCCAGCGGCCCCTCGGCGGCGGGCGTCCGGTCGCCGACCCAGCTGATCACGGTGTTGAGCCGGTCGTCGACCGCCGCCTGCTCCGCCGAGGGAGCCCCGGCGTTCAGGACGCCACCCCCGCGCGCAGCGCCGCGGTCGCCGCGTCGTCGACCGTCCAGGTGTCGGTGTCGACCACGACGCCGTAGTCGCGGGCGGCCTCCTCGGCGGTGAGGTACTCGTCCCACACGTCCGAGAGCACCGCGAACGGGTCCCGCTCGAAGGGTTCGCCGAACCCGCCGCCGGAGGGGAGCTTGATCTCCAGCGTCTCCCCAGCGCGGACGACCTCCTGGGTGACCTTCGAGAACAGCACCTCCTCGCGGTCGGTCCCGGCGTTGCGCACGAACGAGCCGGACACGCCGTCGGCACCGCCGAGCGCACCGGCGGGTGCGTCGCTGCGGTTGTCGGCCTCCGAGCCCAGGAACGTGTCGGTCTGCATCAGCCAGGTCCGCACGCTGCCGATGCCGCCGCGCCACTTGCCGGGAGCGGGTGGTTCGTCGCGGAGCTCGTAGCGCAGCGCCCGCATCGCGTGGTTGAGCTCCAGCTCCTCGATGGGGTTGTTGCGGGTGTTGGCCATGAGCGAGTCGACGGCGTCCATGCCGTCCTTGCCGTTGCGGCCGCCGTAGGAGCCCTCGTTGATCTCGATGTAGACCCAGTAGGACCGGCCGTCCGGCGCGAGCCCCGAGTAGGCGATCGCGCACAGCGCAGCGGAGGAACCGGCCACGGCGTGGTCGGGCAGCACCGGCGCCAGCGCCAGGTTGATCGCGTCGAAAACCCGGTTCACCTGGGAGAAGCGGGCGAAGCACGACGCCGGGAAGTTCGGGTTGAAGATGGTGCCCTCGGGCGCGTACGCCTTCACCGGCCGGAAGCAGCCGTCGTTCTGCGGCACGTACTCCTCGGTGACGGCCTCGTCGAGCAGGATCGTGCGGATGGCGCTCACGGCCACCGGCAGCACCGAACCCTCGAACGGCACGTTGAACGCGGTCGGCACCTGGTCGTTGGAGCCCGTGAGGTCGACGAGCACGTCCTCGCCGTCGATCTGCACGCGCACCTGGACCTTCAGCGGCACGCCCCGGTTCTTGCCGTCGTCGTCGAGGTAGCCGATGGGCGCTTCGTAGCTGCCGTCGGGGATCTCGCGGACGCGGGCGCGCAGCATCTGCTCGGAGTAGTCCATCCACCGCTCGGCGGCGCTCATGACGGTGTCGAGGCCGAACTTCTCCAGCAGTTCCAGGAACCGCTTCTCCCCGATGCGCGCGCAGGCGATGAGCGCTTCGAGGTCGCCGCTGTTCTGCTCGGGCGTGCGCACGTTGTCGAGGATGTGCTGGATGAGCATGTCGTTGCGGGCGCCGGCGTCGTAGATCTTCATCGAGTCCATCAGCTTGCCCTCGGCCCAGACGTCGACGACGTCCATGCACAGGCCGGGGAAGTTGCCGCCGATGTCGGAGACGTGCCCGGTGCACCCGGCGAAGCCGACGTGCTCGCCCTCCCAGAAGATCGGGATGACGATGCCGTAGTCCGGCGAGTGCGCGGCCCCGTGGTACGGGTGGTTGTGCAGGATGACGTCCCCGGGCCGGTAGGTCCCGGCGAGCCTGCGGTTGATGCCGCGGATGTAGGCGGGAATCGAACCGCAGTGCATCGGCGTGGAATCCGATTCGCACAGCTCGCGGCCGTTGACGTCGAAGATCCCGGCGCCGAGGTCCTCGGATTCGCGGATCAGGCTGGAGTAGGCCATCCGGTAGAGGACCTGGGCCATCTCCTTGGCCATCGAGTCGAGGGCGCCGCCGATGACCCGCAGCGTGATCGGGTCCACCTCGACGTCGTCCCAGGTGCGGGTGGCGGCACCCGCGAGCGAAACACCGCTGGTGGGCATGGGTTTCGTGGTCATGCGGCTGCCCTTTCGATGATGATGTGGCCGACGCGGTCGACGGTGGCGCGCTGGCCGGGCCCGACGATGGTGGTGGAGTCGAACTGCTCCACGATGGCCGGTCCGGCGAAGGTGTTGCCCGCCAGCAGGTCCTCGCGGCGGTAGACGGGGGTGTCGTGCCAGTCCGGTTCGGTGGAGCCGGGTTCCCAGAACAGCGCGCGCGTCGTGGTCTTCACCGCGTGCGCGGCGTCGGTGCCGCCCCGGGCGATCTCGCCGATGCGCACGTGCGAGACCGCGCCCACGCCGGTGACGCGGATGTTGATGAGCTGCACGGGTTTGTCGTCGAAGCGCTGCGAGTAGGTGCGGCCGTGGATCTCGTGGAACGCCTCGGCGGTCTTCGCCACCCACTCGGCGTCGATCTCCCCGTCCGGTGCCGGGACGCGCAGCTCGTAGCCCTGCCCGAGGTAGCGGCAGTCGGCGGTGCGCTCCAGGGTGATGTCGGCGTCGGCGACGCCGTCGGCGCGCAGCTGGGCTCGGGCCTCGTCGCCGAGCCGCTTCATCTCGTGCCGGATGAGCTCGATGTCGGGGTCGCTGGACGAGGTCCACACGGTGGTGGGCAGTTCGGTGCGGATGTCGGTGGTGAGCAGCCCGACGGCGGAGGTGATGCCGGGGTGCCGGGGCACGACGACGCGCGGGATGCCGAGCTGCTCGGCGATCTGCCAGGCGAACAGCGGTCCGGCGCCGCCCTCCGCGACCAGCGAGAACTCGCGCGGGTCGTAGCCCTTGCGCACCGAGTGCAGGCCGATGGCCTCGGTCATGGAGTGCGCGAGGATCGTGAAGATGCCCATCGCGGCCTTGTCCAGGCCGGTGCCGAGCTTGTCGGCGACGTGCTCGCGGATCGCCGATTCCGCCAGCGCGGGCACCACTTCCATCGATCCGGACAGGAAGCTGTCCTCCCGCAGCCAGCCCATCACGACCATCGCGTCGGTGGAGGTGGGTTCGGTGCCGCCCCGGTCGTAGCAGGCGGGTCCGGGCACGGCTCCGGCGCTGCGCGGGCCGACGCGGAACATGCCGCCCTCGTCCACGGCGGCGATGGAGCCGCCACCAGCGCCGATGGTGTCGACCTCGGCCATCGGGACCATCGCGTGGTAGTCGCCGATGCGGGTGTCGAGCAGGTGCTTCATCCGCAGCCGGCCGTCGGGCGCCACGCCGATGTCGGCGGACGTGCCGCCCACGTCGAGGGTGATGACGCTCGGGAATCCCGAGGCCCGCCCGATCGCGCAGCCGCCGAGCAGCCCGGCGACCACGCCGCTGGCCAGCAGCGACACCGGCTTGTCCTGGGCGCTGCGGGAGGTCACCAGACCTCCGGCGGAGGTCATCAGGTGCACGTCGTCGCCGACCTGCCCGTCGCGAGCGGCGTCGGCGAGGTGGGCGATGTAGCTGGAGGTCTTGGGTCCGACGAAGGCGTTGAGCGCGGCGGTGGAGAACCGCTCGTACTCGCGGTACTGGGGCGCGACCTCGCTGGAGAGCGAGACGAAGGCCTCCGGGAACTCCTCGGTGATGAGCTCCTTGACGCGGCGCTCGTGCGCGGGGTTGCGGTAGGCGTGCAGGAACGCGACCGCGATCGCCTCGACGCGACGTTCCCGCAGCAGCCGCACCTCGCGGCGCACGGCGTCCTCGTCGAGCGGGGTGAGGACCTGACCTGCGGCGTCGATGCGCTCGGGCACGACGCGGCGGTTGCGGCGCGGCACCAGCTGCCACTTCTGCCAGGGCAGGTCCTGGTAGTTGGAGTAGTTCAGCGGCCGCTTCTTGCGCGCGATGTGCAGCAGGTCGCGGAAGCCGTCGGTGGTGATCATCCCGACGTCGCTGCCGTTGTGCTCCAGCACGATGTTGGTGGCCACGGTCGTGCCGTGGAAGAACATCTCGATCTCGGCCGGGTCGATGCCGGCCCGCTCGGCCAGCACGCCGATGCCGTCCATGGTGCCGATCGACGGGTCGTGGTTGGTCGACGGCGTCTTGTGCACCGTCACGCTCCCGTCGTCGTCCCACAGGACGAGGTCGGTGAAGGTGCCGCCGACGTCCACTCCGATGCGCTTCATAGGTGTCCCGATCTGTTGCCTGGCGAAGGTGGGGCGCCACCGTCGACGAGCAGCGCGGCCCACATCGTGGCCCACAACACACCCCGAAGGCAATACCTCTGATGTTTAACCCGCATGAACCCGCGTTACGCCTGGCCACGGCAAGATCAGACCACCACAACCACCAAAAAAGCAGATCTATACGACCGCCCACACCCCCACCACCCCTCAACCCAAACCCGCAGCACGCCCTCCAGCCGAGCCCCCACACACATTCACCCGGGCGAAAACCCCGGTTTTCACGCGACGAAAACCGGGGTTTTCGACACCAGCCGGAACCGAGGCACCGGAGGTGACCGGATTACGGCCGTAATCCGACACCCGAATACGGCCGTAATCCGACACCCGAATACGGCCGTAATCCGGGGTGGGACGGCGTGGTCCTTCGGCAACCGGTCGCAGTGGGGTGGTCTTCGAGGCTGTGGTCGGATCGGCGACGACGGCCACGTCGCCCAGGTCCGGAACGAGGGCCTCGACCGGCCCGTGCGGGCGACTCCGTGTCCACCCCTATGCCCTGCGTCCGAGGCTGGGCAGCCAGACCTGGACCTGCCGAGCCACCGGCGGAGGTGGGCCGATGCCGTCGCCGAGGAAAGATGGCTTCGAAGGACGCGGCCGGTGGCGGAAGATCGTACCAATGAGCGTTGTTCCATTCCGCGAACGCGAAACCTCGTCACCCGTTGCCGCTTTCGTCGAACGCGAAGCGGAATTGCCCAATCCGATTGAGAAACGAGTGGCGCGGGGGCTCGCGAAAATCACCCCAATGCTCCAGTAACGCACACCCGATCGGGTCCTGCGGGGGGCGTCACGCGTGGCGACGGGGATTCGCTGCGGTATCGGTGGTGCGGAGCCCCGGGCACGGTCGTGCGGTTCAGCCCCGATCCGCGCGGTCCAGCAGGCTCCGGACCGGTGCCGTCCACCCCACCTCGACGCGGTGCCGGAACGGGGATCCCCGTTTCCCGAAAGGATTCCACTTGTTCCAGGATCCTGACCAGTGGCTGCGGCGCGGCATCCACTGGCACGCCTACGTCGAGGTCTCCAGCGACGACCCGTTCGAGACCGTCACCACTCGCGACGATCGCCTGGCCCAGCTGCCCGAGTCCGTGCTGCTGTCACCCGGCGACGTGTGCGAATGGATCGCCACCATGACCCACGAGCACGCCCGGCACGACCTCGTCACCCTCCTCGAATCCACCGATTCCGACGGCGGGACCCGGGCGCGGGTCGGCGACGACCGGCACGTCGCGCGCGACCGGCACGAGAACCTCGAACAGCTCGTCCGCGGCAGCTCGGTCTACACCCAATTCCGCCGCTGCCACGACCGGATGCGCCTGTGGGCCGAGGCCGTCACCGGCGAGGACTGCCGGGAGACGCACGGGAGGTGACCGCACGACCCGATCGCGCCCCGAGCCGAGCTCGGGCGCGTCGGGCCGAGCGTCGAAAACCCCGGTTTTCGCGGGGACGAAAACCGGGGTCTTCCACTCCCCCACAGGGCGTGGATGTGGGGGGGGAAGCGCGGAGGCGGTGGGTTGGGGCCGCCTCCGCGCTCCTGTTCACTGGCCCCGCAGGGGGCGGCCCAGTGGCAGCCCTCGGCCGCCCGTGGCCAGTGACAACACGTGCAGGAACATGTACGCGCCCAAGGTGGCGAAGGTGAAGACCACGTACCCGCCGATGGTCTTCAGCTGCGCCGAGTCCTGGGCCGTGGCCAGCAGCACCAGCCCCAACGCCGCCGCGATCAGCGCGAACAGCAGCGTGTAGGCGCTGGGCAGGCGCAACGTCCCCGCCGTCAGCAGTGCCACGACGATGAACCACGACGTCAGGAACAACACCTGCGTGGCGGTGGCGCTGTCCTCAGGCACCCCGAACCAGCTGTGGGTCAGGCCCAGCACGAGGAACCCGTAGCTGAGCCAGAACCCGGCGAAGGTCCCGAAGATCGACGCGACGGCGCTCTGGCCGATCGCCGCCGCCCACAGGGCCGCCACCAGCTGGCCGAGACCGGTGGCGGCAAGGATGATCGCCACCGGCGCTCCGACCGCCTCCGCGGGGACGAAGCCGACGAGGGTCATGCCCAAGGCGATCGAGCCCACCACGAACGTGGGGACGCCGATCAGCGCGGGGTCGCCCGCGAGCGGCCCCGTCACCTCCTCGGGCTCTCGGTGGGCCGGTCTTTCACGGTCCGTTGCAGTGTCCGATGTGGTCACAATCCGCTCCTTTGCGGTTCCGGTGCACCTTGTCGCCGCGGTCCGGGTTGCTCAGCGCGCCGCGGCGTTCGCGACGGCGCGCACCGACAGCGCCTGCTGGGCGTCGGCCCACTTGGCGCTGTCACCCCGCCACGTCTCCAGAGCGGGCCCGACCAGGGCGCGCCCGAAGGAGTAGGTGAGCTCCCAGGGGAGGTCACCGCAGTTCTGCATGGCCCCCAGGTGCCGGGTGGCGAGCTCGGGGCTCTGGCCACCGGAGAGGAACGCGATGCCCGGCACCTCGGCCGGAACAGTGTCGCGCAGCGTGTCCACGGTGGTCTGGGCGACCAGGTCGACGCCGGGCTGCTCGGGGCAGTTCTTGCCGGCGACGACCATGTTGGGCTTGAGCACCATGCCGTCGAGCCGCACCTTCATCAGGTCGAGCTCGTCGAACAGCACCCGCAGCACCGCGCGGGTCACCTGCTGGCACTGCGCCAGCGAGT
This sequence comes from Saccharopolyspora ipomoeae, assembly GCF_029952525.1. Lineage (GTDB taxonomy): Bacteria > Actinomycetota > Actinomycetes > Mycobacteriales > Pseudonocardiaceae > Saccharopolyspora > Saccharopolyspora ipomoeae. The sequence continues at coordinate 197,806 of NZ_JASAOF010000010.1, read as the reverse complement.
GCGAGCCGTCCATGAGGACCTCGGGCTCGACGATCGGGACCAGCCCGCCCTCCTGGCACAGGCCCGCGTAGCGGGCGAGCGCGTGCACGTTGGCGCGCACCGCGCGCTCGGTGGGGATGCCGTCGCCGATGGTGATCACGGCGCGCCACTTGGCGAAGGTCGAGCCCAGGCTCACGTACTCGGCGACGCGCTCGCGCAGCCCGTCGAGCCCCTCGGTCACCTTCTCGTCCGGGGAGCCGGCCAGCGGCTTGGCACCGGTGTCGACCTTGATTCCCGCCAGCATGCCCATGTCCTGGAGGGCCTGCGGGAAGGTGCGGCCGTCGGAGAGCTTCTGGCGCGTGGTGTCGTCGGCCAGGATGACGCCGCTGATCGAGTCGACCAGCTGGGGCGTGGTGACGATCAGCTCGCGGTACACGCGGCGGTTCTCGTCGGAGGCCGCCACACCGACGCTCTCCAGACGCGACGACATCGTCCCGATGCTCTCGTCGGCGGCGAGGATTCCGCGCCGGTTGGAGACCATTTCGCGCGCGATTTCGTTCAAGGTGGCCATGTCTCGTTACGCCTCCCAGCGTGAGGCACTACCAGTGCCGGGTTGAGATTCTTCGACTGCGCGAGGGTGACCGCGCGGAGGTTCTGCCGTCCTTGCTCGTACCTGCGGTTTCGAGCCGCCGCGAGGACGCGTATCGGATTCCCAGGCTGCCCCGAACCCCCTGGTGCGTCAACGATTTCGGCACGAACCGGGACGGTCGGCGCACGAACGGTTCTCACGCGAGCGCAAACGGGGGGAACGCACGTGGAGGGCTCGAAACCCATTGCGTCGCCCAAACAGTACGCGTATTCTTTGGCCAGCAGGAAAAAGCACGTGCTTTTCACTCCCGCTCGGACTCCGGATCCGCACCGCGGTGAGCGCACGGAAACGGGGACGGGAACGCGAAAAAGCCGCACCCGCCCCGAGACCCACCCCCAGCGCAGGGGAGCGCCTGGAGCCTCGGAACAGGTGCGGCGACGTGCAGGTGCCGGCCGAAGACGACCGAAAGCGCTACAGACCCAGTGCTTCGGTGACGAACTTGGCCCGCCGGCGGGACACCGGAACGATCCACCCGTAGTTCTCGACGGTGAGTTCCAGCTCCCCACCGTCCTTGCGCGACACTTCGCGAACGCGGTTGAGGTTCACCAGATAACTGCGGTGAACCCGCACGAATCCGCAGGACGCGTACTTGTCATCGATCTTGTCTATCCCATCGGTGGCGCACCGGAATCGTCCGAGGTCGGTCCTCAGCCACACAGCCCTCCCGACGGCTTCGGCCACGATGACCTCGGCGATGTCGAACAGGACCTGGCGGTCCCCCTTGATCCCGACAACGCGTCGTTGTTCACCCAACGCATCCTCCCGTTGCTGTGGTCTCGCGGAAGCGGGTGCGAGCTGAGTCCGGCCGGGCGGTGCGTCCACACGCACACCGCCCGGCCGGAGCCTCCCTGCTTCACTCCGTCTTGCTGATCCCGATCAGTCCGGCAGCGCGAACACGATCAGGGCGGAGCCGTGGCCGGCGCCGAGCATGCCGGGGATGATGCCCTCGAGCCATCCGCCCCAGCCGACCGGCACGGCGACGTACTGCTTGCCGTCGACCGAGTAGGTCATCGGGCTGCCGTGGTGGCCGCTGCCGCACTGGAACTTCCACAGCTCCTCGCCCGTCTGGGCGTTGAGCGCGATGAACTCGCCCGCCGGGGTACCGGCGAACACGAGGTCACCGGCGGTGGCCAGCACCGACGAGGCCATCGGGTGCGGGTTGCGCCAGCGCCACTTCTCGACGCCGTGGGAGTCGAACGCGCTGACCGACCCGGCCATGTTGTCGATGTCCACCTGGACGGCCGCGCCCCAGTAGGGCTGACCTTCCTTGAACTCACGACGACGACGGGTGGCGGTGGCGCCCACGTCCGCGACCGGCACGTAGAACAGGTCGCGGTTCGGGTTGTACGCCGCGTGCGTCCACTCCTTCGCGCCCGCCGGGCCCGGGTAGAAGTGAACCGGCTCGCCTTCCTTGTCCGGGTACTTCCGCGGGGTCACCTTGCCGTCGCGGGTGATGGTGCCCCAGTCGATCCGGTCGACGAACGGCGTGACGTGCTGCAGCTCGCCGTTGGTGCGGTCGAGGACGAAGAAGTACCCGTTCTTGTCGAAGTGGCCGAGGAGCTTCTTCCCGTCCCGCTCGAAGAGGGTCATCTCCATCGTCGAGTCGTAGTCCCACAGGTCGTGCGGGGTGAACTGGTAGTGCCACACGATCTTGCCGGTGTCCACGTTCACCGCGACGACGCTGTCGGTGTAGAGGTTGTCGCCGGGGCGCACCTCACCGTCGAAGTCGGGGGCCGGGTTGCCGGTTCCCGCGTAGTACAGGTTGGTGTCCGGGTCGTAGGTGCCGGTCACCCAGTGGTTGGCACCGCCGCGGGCCCAGGCGTTGGCCTCGGCGTCGCCCCAGGTCTCCGAACCGGGCTCGCCCGGCTTCGGGACCGTGTAGCAGCGCCAGCGCTGCTCGCCGGTCTCCAGGTCCCAGCAGTCGATGTGACCGCGGACGCCGAACTCGCCGCCGGCGCTGCCGGTGATGAGGGTGTCCTTGACGACCAGCGGCGCGAGCGAGGCGCTCTCACCGGCGCGGACGTCGCCGATGGTCTTCTCCCAGACCTTCTTGCCCGTGGTGGCGTCGAGCGCCAGCAGGTGGGCGTTGGGGGTCACGAAGTAGACCTTGCCGTTGGCCACGGCGCAGCCGCGGTTGACGTTGCCGCAGCACAGCGAGACGTCGAACGGGACCGCGTGCTTGTAGCGCCACAGCTGCTCACCGGTCTTGGCGTCCAGCGCCCAGAACCAGCCGTCCCACCCGGTCACGTACATGACGCCGTCGACGACCAGCGGGCAGGTCTCGAACGCGTAGGTCGAGGCACCGGCGATCTGGCCGGAGGTGCCGGCCTGGAAGATCCAGGCGGGGCCGAGGCGCTTGACGTTCTCGGTGTTGATCTGGTCCAGCAGGCTGAAGCGCTTGCCGTCGTAGTCGCCGTAGTAGGTGATCCAGTTGTGCGACTCGGAGCGCGCGTTGAGGATGCGGTCGTAGTCGATGTTGTCCGTGACCGCCGGGGCGGTGCCGGACACGGCGCTCAGCGCACCGTGATCGATCGCCTCACCTGCGTCAACGTACTCGATGGTCATCTGTTCGTTCCTTTCACCGGCGCGGCTGGTCGGGGCGGTCGAGACGGGCTTCCGGCGGGACCTCGCCGAGCACGACGATGGCGGCGGTCAGGCCGCGGCCCTCGTCGTTGCCGCCGGGCGAGCTGTACCAGTAGTAGCCGGGACCATCCAGGTCGAGCGTCGCCCTGCCCTTGGAGTGGTTCAGCAGCCACAGGAACTTCTTGTCGCCGTTGCTGGGCAGCAGGCACGCGTGGGTGTTCTTGTCATCGTTGATGACCGTCAGCTCGACCTTGCCGCCGTGGGGCAGCACGAGGATCGCCGGGTCCCAGGCGATCTCGTCCTCGTTGATCCGGATGGTCGCTTCCATCGTGCCGTCGGGGCGTTCGGTCGCCCGCTCGATGTTGCCGGTACCGAGCACGCGGCCGATCGCCGCGGTGTTCTGTGCGTCCAAGCCCAGTTCGCTCAGAAGGTCGTCGCGTTCCTGAGTCGATGTCATCGGACCTCACCTCCTATTTCGAGTCCACATCCGGATCACTCGCGCACGGGTGTGCCCCGGCCTTTCCGAGGGGATTCGCAGAAAGGCGCTGCGCGCGTTGGATCGGTTTCCTCCCCACAGGCGGTGCAACGGCGTTTCCGACCTGGAGCCGAATGTCCCGAGCACTTCCGAATTAACCTGTGATACTCCGAAATTTTACGGTGACCGGAACCACATAGGAAGGGCTGACCGCTAACCTGCCGTGCCCCACCGCTCCCCCGGAATTAGCTACCGCCCAACCGGATTCGTGCTCGTCAGGGCCTTCGGCGAGACGCCGGAGAACGAGAAAGGTCCTGGTGCCACGAGGGCCCAGGACCTTACTCCAGCGCACGATTTCGGTCAAAAGCGGTCCAGGTTCATCACCTTGTCCCACGCGGCGGCGAAGTCGTGCAGGAACTTTTCCTCGTCGCTGGCGTACACCTCGGAAATCGCGCGGAGTTCGGAGTTCGAGCCGAACACGAGATCCACCCGGCTCGCCTTCCACCGCTGCGCTCCGCTGCTCCGATCGTGTCCGGTGAAGATCCCGCCCTGCGGAAACCACTCGGTGTTCATGTCGAGGAGGTTCACGAAGAAGTCGTTGCCCAGGGTTCCCGGTGTTTCGGTGAGAACGCCCAGCAGCGATCCGCGGTGGTTCGCCCCGAGCACCCGCAGCCCGCCGATGAGCACCGTCATCTCGGGGGCGCTGAGCGTGAGCTGGTTGGCCCGGTCGACGAGCAGGTACTCCGAGGGCAGGGGTGGTTTCGGGCCGAGGTAGCTGCGGAACCCGTCGGCGCGGGGCTCCAGGACGGCGAACGACCCGGTGTCGGTCCACTCCTGGGTGGCGTCGGTGCGACCCGGCGTGAACGGCACCTGGACCCGGTGGCCGGCGGCGTGCTCCACGGCCGCGCACCCGGCGAGCACGATCAGGTCGGCGAGCGAAATCCACTTGGTACCCGGCTGTTCCGCGTTGAAGACCTCCTGAATCCGTTCGAGCTCGGCCAGAACGGGTCCGGTGATCTCGGGATCGTTGGCCTCCCAGTCGCGTTGGGGTTCGAGTCTGATGCGGGCGCCGTTGGCGCCGCCGCGCTTGTCGCTGTCGCGGTAGGTCGAGGCCGATGCCCATGCGGTGAACACCAGCTCCGACACCGACAGCCCCGAGTCCAGGACCCGCCGCTTGAGCTCGGCGACGTCGTCGGCGTCCACCAGTTCGTGGTCGACGGCCGGGACCGGGTCCTGCCAGAGGAAGCGCTGCTGCGGCACCAGCGGTCCGCGGTAGCGCTCGATCGGTCCCATGTCGATGTGGGTGAGCTTGAACCAGGCCCGCGCGAACGCGTCCTCCAGCAGCTCCGGCCGGGCCAGGAACCGCATCGCGATCTTCCGGTACTCCTCGTCCTCCTGCAGCGCGAGGTCGGTGGTGAGCATCGTCGGCCGGTGCCGCTTCAGCGGGTCGTGGGCGTCGGGGATGGTGCCGTGGCCCTGGTCGCCGCGCGGAATCCACTGCCACGCCCCGGCCGGGCTGAGCTCGACGTCCCAGTCGTAGCCGAACAGGGTCTCCAGGAAGCCGTTGTCCCACTGCGTGGGGTTGGGCGTCCAGGTCCCCTCCAGGCCGGTGGAGATCGTGTCGGGGCCCTTACCGGTCCCGAAGTCGCTGCTCCAGCCCAGTCCCTGGTGCTCCAGGTCCGCGCTCTCCGGCTCCGCGCCCAGGTGCGAGACGTCGCCGGCGCCATGGGTCTTGCCGAAGGAGTGCCCGCCGACGATCAATGCCACGGTCTCCTCGTCGTCGAAGGCCATCCGGGCGAAGGTGTCGCGGATGGCCCGCGCCGCCGCGATCGGATCCGGCAGCGTCGCCGGTCCCTGCGGATCGACGTAGATCAGCCCCATCTCGTCCGCCGCCAAGGGTTCTTCCAGGTCGCGGACGCCGGTGTGCCGCTCATCGCCCAGCCAGGTGCGTTCCGGACCCCAGTAGATGTCGGCGTCGGACTCCCAGACGTCCTCGCGACCACCGGCGAAGCCCAGGGTGCGGAAGCCCATCGACTCCAGCGCCCGGTTCCCGGCGAAGATCATCAGGTCGGACCAGGACAGCGTGCGGCCGTACTTCTGCTTGACGGGCCACAGCAGGCGCCGCGCCTTGTCCAGGTTCCGGTTGTCCGGCCAGCTGTTCAGCGGCGCGAAGCGCTGCAAACCCGAGCACGGGCCACCGCGACCGTCGCCCACCCGGTAGGTGCCCGCGCAGTGCCAGGCCATCCGCAGCACCAGCGGCCCGTAGTGACCGAAATCCGCGGGCCACCAGTCCTGCGACGTGGTGAGCGCGCGGTCGATGTCGCGCGCGACCTGATCCAGGTCCAGCTTCGCGAACTCCGCGGCGTAGTCGAAGTCCTCGCCCAGCGGGTTCCGGCTCGGGTGGTGCTTGGCCAGGATCTCCAGGTTCAGCCGACGCGGCCACCAGTCCTGGTTGCTGCCCCCGGCCGACGGCTGATGGCGGGACCGCTCGGCCGCTCGCTTCACGCTCTGGTCGTAGTTGCGCGTGACCGCGATGGCATCGGGGTTCTCCGGCATGGAAGCTCCTTCCCACGACTCTCAGGGGCCCAGCGCCTAGCGTCTCGACGACTCAGCGCCTCGGGTCTCGAAGACCCAGCGCCTCGCGTCTCAAAGACCCAGCGCCTTGCGCACCACCGGGGCGTTGCGCCGCGACACCGGCACCATCGTGTTGGCCTCGTTGTCCATCACCAGGGCCAGTTCGCCCTTGAAACCCCGCTCGACCTCGCGAATCCGGTCGAGGTTGACGACGTACTGCCGGTGCACCCGCAGGAACCCGGCGCCGCCCAGCTCGCGTTCGATCTTGTCCAGCGCCGGGGAGGAGGCCCGCAGCTTGCCCTGGTCGGTCGACAGCCACACGTCGCTGCCGTCGGACTCGGCGAAGGCGACCTCCGGCGGGCGCAGCAGCACCATCCGGTTCTCCCGGGAGGCCACGATCCGCGGCGCCCTGCCCTGCTCCGGGACGGCCGCGCCCGGCTCGGAGCGCGGCATCTGCTCGCCCTCGGAGGTGCCGAACACGACGATGTTGCCCACCAGGTGCCCGAACTGGAACACCGGCCGGATGCTCACCGGCGTCGGCTCATCGGCCAGGTGGGTGAAGATCTGCGTGGACCCGACCCAGTCGGGGTTGCGGGAGGCCTGCTTGGCGGCGTAGCGGACGGCGCGGATCAGGCCCGGCAGACCGGGGTTCCAGCGCTCCGCCGGGTCCGGCGCCGGGGTGCAGCTGGGGACGCCCAGCAGCACGCCCGCGCGGTCGTCGGCGATGACCACGCGGCCCGACGGGTCCACCGCCGCCAGCGACACCGCCGCGCGCGAGCGGGCGTGGTTGTAGGCGGCGATGAGCTCGGCGCCGGCGTCGCGGGCGCGGCGGCGCAACGTGAACTGGGTGCGGCTGGCGGCGTTGCTCAACCACGCACCGGCCGCCTTCGGCAGCTCGCTGCGCCAGCAGGAGATGTTGAGCACGGCCACCGGCTGCTTGGTGACCACGTCGCGAACCGCCACGCCCGCGCAGTTCCAGTCGTGGAACGCCTGGCACCAGTGCTCGGGCCCGCGGATGACCACCGGGGCGGTGGTCTCCAGCGCGGTGCCCATGCCGTTGGTGCCGGTGGCGCTCTCCGACCAGCAGTACCACGGCGCGAGGTTGGCCTTCGCCGCGAAGTTCCGGGTGTCCTTGTTGCCCCACTCGGCCAGCACGCGCCCGGTCGCGTCGGCGACGGTGACGACGCCTCCGATGCTGCTGACCTCGTCGACGACCGAGGCGGCGCGGAAGCCCAGCTCGGCGAACACCACGTCGTGCTCCAGGCTGTGGTCGACGTCGGTGATGGCCACCGGCGCCTCCGTCAGCTTCGGGTCGACGCGGTACTGGTCCCGGCAGCGGTGCCAGGACAGCGCCACCTCGGGCCGCACGCCCGCGATGTCGTCCTCACCCCGCACGAACCGCTCCCACGCCCCGTAGACCGTGGGCTTGCCCGCGTTGCGGGTCGGCAAGGTCAGTCGCTGCATGTCCGCCATCTTCAGACCGCCTTTGGTCTTCTCAACCAACCCGGCGCGCGCGGAGCTCGCGAGGGGAACCGGGCCGGACCACGCCGCCGCGCGGACCGCTGACTTGCTGGAACAGGCCGCGAACCCGAGCGCGGTCGCCTCCTGAGCTCAGGTTTCGCGGCATCGTGGCGAAAGTTACGTCGTGCTGGAATCGCGCGGCAAGCAGAGCACCACGACCGCTGCCGAACGGACCACGAGCGGTGGTGCCGCGACAACCAGCGGTCAGCCCGCGACGACCCCGGCACCGCGTTGCCGGGGTGCGCCCGGGATGCCGGGCCGGTCGAGCTTGCGGCCGTCGCTGGGCGCCACGAGCCCACCGGTGGCCTCCTGCACCGACATCCACAGATCGCCGTCCGGGTCGACCTCGTTGCGGTGGCTGATGATCAGCGGCATCGGCACGTGCACGAACCGGCGGCGCCAGCGCACCACCGCGGTCTCGGTGCGCCCCGCCATCGCCGCGTGGACCGCGTTGTGCGCCAGGCGCAGGCAGTACACGCTGTCGTAGGCGTTGGCGGTGACGCTGCGGATCGCGTAGCTGGGGTCGATGTAGCGCACCGTCGGCGACAGGCCCGCCTCGGTGAGGTGGGCGCTGATGGTCTCGCGCAGCAGCAGCCCGATGTCGCCCAGCTTGGCGTTGCCGGAGGCGTCGGTGGCGCCGCCCTGCAGCAGGCCGCGCTCGGCGAGCACGTCCTGACCTGCGCCTTCGGCGACCACGATGACCACGAAGCCCTTGTCGCGCACGTGGCGCTCGACCCGAGCCAGCAGCCCGTCCTCGCCTTCCAGCCGGAACGGCACCTCCGGGATGAGCACGATGTCGGCGGCGTTGCGGGCCAGCGACGCGTAGCAGGCGATGAAGCCGGAGTGCCGGCCCATCAGCTTCACGATCCCGATGCCGTCCGGGCTGGCCGAGGCTTCGATGGAGACCGACGAGATGAAGTTCGCGGCCTGCGCGAACGCGCTCTGGAACCCGAAGGACTGGTCGGTGTAGGGCAGGTCGTTGTCGATGGTCTTGGGCACGCCGATCACGGCGATGTCCAGACCCCGGGCGCGGATGGCCGCGGCCAGGTTGGTAGCCGCGTTCATGCCGCCGTCGCCGCCGACGACGAACAGCACGTTGACGCCGCGCAGCACGAGCGTGTCGACCATCTCGTCGGCGTCCTGCCCGCCGCGCGAGCTGCCGAGGATGGTGCCGCCCGAGTTGTGGATGTCGCGCACCACGTCGGGCGTCAGGTCGACGGTGTCGTGCCGGTGCTGGGCGGTCAGCCCCCGGAAACCGTTCCGGAAACCGAGGATCCGCTTCACGTCGTACTGGACCGTCAACTCCTGGACCAGGCCCCGGATGACGTCGTTGAGCCCGGGGCACAGGCCACCGCAGGTCACGATGCCCGCGGTGACCTCGGCCGGGTCGAAGTAGATCTTGCGACGCGGCCCCGCGGCCTCGAAGCTCGGCAGCTGATCGGGGGTCATGCCCCGCCGGTCGAGCATCGACACTGTGTCGTCGAGCAGGACCCGATCCCCTTCCGAGACGTAGTGCGGGGAGGTCTTCTTGTCCGCGACCAGATCGGCCAGCGGCGAGTCGTGGCGGCATTCACCGAGGTGGCGAACGCGAAGGTCGTCCAGGTGCAGAGTCACCGGAGCTCCTCACTTCCGGGGCATCGAGCCGAAGGTGGTGTGCGCGATGCGGCGCACCTGACCGCGGGAGACCAGCAGCGACTCGGCGAGCAGGGCGCCCTCGGACTCCCGGGGGCGGCCCAGCAGGGAACCGCTGGTCACACCGGTGGCGGCGAACAGGGCGTCGCCGCCGACGAGCTCGTCGCAGGTGTAGATGCGATCGAGGTCCATGCCTGCCGCGCGGATCGCGTCGGCCTCCTCCTGGCGCTGCGGGGCGAGCCGCCCCAGCATGTCGCCGCCCAGGCCGCGCACGGCCGCGGCGGTCATCACGCCTTCCGGTGTGCCGCCGATGCCCAGCAGCAGGTCGGCGTCACCGGTGGGCAGCAGCGCTTCCAGGCTGCCCCCGACGTCGCCCTCGGCGGGCGTGTGCACCGCCGCACCGGCGGCCAGCAGCCGCGCGATGAGGTCGGTGTGGCGGGGCTTGTCCATGACGACCACGCGCATCTCGGAGACCTTCTTGCCCAGCGCCTTCGCGACGCTGTCCAAGGTGGACTCCGGCGGGGCGTCGAGGTCGATGACGCCCTTGGCGCCGGGCCCGACGACGATCTTGTCCATGTAGAAGCCGGGCCCGGGCGACCAGAGGGTGCCGGGTTCGGCGAAGGCGATGGTCGCCATCGCCCCGGGGAGGCTCTTGGCGCAGAACGAGGTGCCCTCCAGCGGGTCCACGGCGATGTCGAAGTCGGGCCCGTCGCCGTTGCCCACGGTCTCGCCGTTGAACAGCATCGGGGCCTCGTCCTTCTCCCCCTCGCCGATCACCACCGTCCCGCGGCCGGGGGCGTCGGCCAGGACCTGGCGCATCGCCTCGGTCGCCGCGGCGTCGGCGGCGTCCTTGTCGTGCCGTCCCACCCACGGGTAGCTGGCCAGCGCGGCCTGCTGGGTGGCGCCCAGCGCCACGGCCTCCAGGGTGTGGATGTCGCTGCGGGTTCGCGTTTCCTGCATCTCAGGGTCTCCTCGTCTCGACCGTTGCCTCGGTGGCGAACCCGCTCACTCCAGGTTGGCGTGGAGGCGCCAGAGCTCGGTGGCCTGGGTGCCGCTGGAGCGCCAGAGGGCGTGGAACAGGGCGTCGGTGAGCAGCAGGACGGACTGCTCGAACAGGCTGCCCGCGTACTGGTCGGACGCCTTGCCGTCGAAGTCCTGCTTGTCGGCGGCCGGGATGACCAGGACCTCGGTGGAGACCGCGGCCAGCGGCGAGTCGGGCGCGGTGGTCAGGGACACGACGTTGGCGCCCTGCTTGCGCGCGGTCTCGGCCGCCTGCACGACGCGCTTGGTCGTGCCCGAACCCGACGCGGCGATCAGGACGTCGTCCGGGCCGATCGCCGGAGCGGTCACCTCGCCCACGACGTGCACCGACAGGCCGAGGTGCATCAGCCGCATCGCCGCCATCTGCAGGGCCAGGCCGCTGCGGCCGGTGCCGACGGTGAACACCGCCGGAGCCTTGAGCAGCATCGAGCCGGCGCGGGCCCAGGCCGCGGGCTGCACGCCACGGCGGATCCGGTCCACCTCACCGGTGATGGCGAGGGTCGCGTAGTTGAACAGCGGCGGGTTGAGCGTGTCGCCGCCGGGATTCACGGTGTCGGTCATCGTGGCACTCCCCACTCGGATGTCTTCCGTCCAGGCCGCGATGCGCAACCGGACGTCGAGCGGTCCGGTTGCGAGGGCCGAGTTCTTCACCGAAACCCGCGGGAATTCGCGGAGCACGGGACCAAGACGCGGTCGGTGCCGCATCGGATAGCGAGACTGCACGCCGGCCAACGCCCGGTCAACGAATCGGGAACGAACAGATACCGGGGAAGCACGAACGGTTTTGAATTGGGCTCAAACGGATCCGCGGAATCGAATCACATTCTCAGATCACGTGAACAATACCTGATCGCTTCATCAGCGAAAGTGATCGCACAAGCCCCATACCTGGGGTTCCGGACATCTGGAGGCGCGTGGGAGACCGTTTGTGCCGCCGTGACCGCCGTTCGTTCCGCAGAGGTTGACCGCACGGTGAGAATCCGTGCAGTGTCACAGGCCGTTGCTCGTTTGCGGCTCCGATCACCACTGCGGGGCCGGGAAAGGCGCAGCCCGCGGAATCTTTAGTGATCCGCACACATCGCCCGGAATTCTGATCGGTTCGGGCGCCGGACATTGCTCACCGCATCGCGGATCTCGGTTTCGCGGATCATCCGCGCCCGAAATCCGCAGAGCACCACCGATTGAGGAGATTATCGTGAAGCTGCAGGTAGCACTGGACGTCGCCACGCTCGGCGATGCGTTGACCCTGGCGCGCCAGACCGCTGAGCACGTCGACATCCTCGAACTGGGCACCCCGCTGATCAAGGCCGAGGGCCTGCGGGCGATCACGGCCATCAAGGCCGCCCACCCGGACAAGCTCGTGTTCGCCGACATGAAGACCGCCGACGCCGGTGAGCTGGAGGCCGACCTGGCCTTCACCGCGGGCGCCGACCTGGTCACCGTCATGGGCACCGCCGACGACGACACCGTCAAGGGTGCCGTGGCCGCCGGTCGCAAGCACGGCAAGGACGTCGTCGCCGACATGATCGCGGTGGTCGACAACCGCGTCGCCCGCATCCGCGAGGTCTCGAAGTTCGGCGTGTCCTTCGTCGAGATCCACGCCGGTCTGGACGAGCAGGCCCGTCCCGGCTACTCGATCCAGGCGCTGCTGGACGACGGCAAGCAGGCCGGTGTGCCGTTCTCCATCGCCGGTGGCATCAAGACCGACTCGATCGGTGCCGTGCAGGAAGCGGGCGCGACCGTGGCCGTGGCCGGTGGCGCGATCTACAGCGCCGCCGACCCGGGTGCCGCCGCGAAGGCCCTGCGCGCCCAGATCCGCTGAATTTCGGTGCGGGACGGGAAGGGGCGCACGCCCCTTCCCGCTTCTCCGAGCCGTGACCCCTTGGAAAGAGGAACTTCCCGATGGTGGAGCAGTCGACGCTGCGCGCCCGACCGACGCGATCGACCACGCATTCCTCGTGGAACGAGCCGGCGATCGTGGGATCGGTGCTGGGCGCCGACTACGCGCGTCTCGGCGAGGAGGTCGCCGACCTCACCGACGCCGGTGTCGGCCGCATCCAGTGGGACGTGATGGACCGCCGCTTCGTCCCGAACATGACCTTCGGCGCCGACGTGGTGGCCGCGTGCCGCGCCCACAGCGACATCCCGTTCGAGGCGCACCTGATGGTGCAGGACCCGGACCCGGTCCTGGCGGACTACGTCGAGGCCGGGTGCGACACCGTGATCGTGCACGTCGAGACCTGCCCGCACCTGCACCGCACGCTGGCGGCCATCCGGGAACTGGGCGCCAAGGCCGGTGTGGCGGTGAACCCGTCCACGCCGCTGGACTTCGTGCGTCACGTGCTCGGTCAGCTCGACCAGATCGTGATCATGACGGTCAACCCGGGTTTCGGCGGCCAGCAGTACATCGCGGCGATGGAGCACAAGGTCGCCGAGATGCGCGCGCTGGTGGACGTGTCCAACAGCGCGCTGAAGATCGAGGTGGACGGCGGGATCTCGCGCGACACCGCCCGCTCGGCGTGGTACGCGGGCGCCGAACTCCTCGTGGCCGGATCGGCCGTGCTCTCCCACCCGGGCGGCAAGCGCGCCGCGGTGGAGGAGCTGCACCGGGCGATGGCCCGCCCGATCCCCGCGGCGTAGCGGATCACCTTGAGCGAGAGGGAGAACCAGACATGGGCAGCAACTGCCAGGTGGGCTTGAGCGACGTGCAGCGCACCCTGCTGCGGCAGGCCGCCGCGATCGTGCGGCGGCGCTACGACGGCGGTTTCGACGGCGACACCAGCGTCTCGGTCGCCGACGCCGAGCGCCTGGCCACCATCTTCGAGGGAATCTCCCGCGACGAACCCGATTTCGACGCCCTGGACCGCAACGAGGCGATCGCGCTGGCGCACCGCCTCGTCGACGACGACCACCCGGAACATTCGCGGATGTGGCCCGCGTAGGACCCGTTGGCAATCACCGAGAACTCAGGAGTGCCCGCCATGACCGCTGTACCCCGCGTGAGCGACCAGCTCGACCGGTTGACCACCTCCCACGTGCCCGATGACTGGACCGAACTCGACGTCCGGGCGATCGACACCGCTCGCGTGCTGGCCGCCGACGCGGTGGAGAAGTGCGGCAGCGGCCACCCGGGCACGGCGATGAGCCTGGCCCCGACGGCCTACGCGCTGTTCCAGCACGTCATGCGGCACGACCCGAACGACGCGGACTGGCTGGGCCGCGACCGCTTCGTGCTCTCGGCGGGCCATTCGAGCCTGACGCTGTACGTGCAGCTGTTCCTGGCCGGCTACGGCCTGGAGGTCGAGGACCTCCAGGCGCTGCGCACCTGGGGGTCGCTCACCCCCGGCCACCCGGAGTACGGCCACACCCGAGGCGTGGAGACCACGACCGGCCCGCTGGGTCAGGGGCTGGCCAACGCGGTGGGGATGGCGATGGCCGCGCGCCGCGAGCGGGGCCTGCTGGACCCCGAATCCGCGCCCGGCGAGAGCGTTTTCGACCACCACATCTACGTGATCGCCTCCGACGGCGACATCGAGGAGGGCGTGACCTCCGAGGCGTCGTCGCTGGCGGGAACCCAGCAGCTGGGCAACCTCACGGTGATCTACGACGCCAACGACATCTCGATCGAGGACGACACCAAGATCGCCCTGTCGGAAGACACCGCGAAGCGCTACGAGGCCTACGGCTGGCACGTGGTGACCGTCGACGGCGGTGAGAACATCACCGGAATCCTGGCCGCGCTCAAGGCTTCTCAGCAGGAGACGTCGCGTCCGACGCTGATCGTGCTGCGCACGGTGATCGGTTACCCGGCTCCGACGAAGATGAACACCGGCAAGGCGCACGGCGCCGCGCTGGGGTCCGACGAGCTGGCGAAGGTCAAGGAGCTGCTGGGCTTCGACCCGAACGACAGCTTCCAGGTCGACGAGGGCGTGCTGGACCACACCCGCGCCGTCGGCGAGCGCGGCCGGGCGCTGCGCGAGAAGTGGCAGCTGGCCTTCGACGCCTGGGCGGCGGCGAACCCGCAGCGCAAGGCCCTGCTGGACCGGATGCGCACCCGCGAGCTGCCCGCCGGCTGGGCCGACGGGCTGCCGACCTGGGAGCCCGACGCGAAGGGCGTGGCGACCCGCAAGGCGTCCTCGGAGGTGCTGGCGTCGCTGGGCGAGGTGCTGCCGGAGCTGTGGGGCGGCTCGGCCGACCTGGCCGAGAGCAACAACACGACGATCAAGGGCGCCGACTCCTTCGGCCCCGAGTCGATCTCCACCGACACCTGGTCGGCCAACCCCTACGGCCGCACGCTGCACTTCGGCATCCGCGAGCACGCGATGGGCTCGATCCTCAACGGCATCGCGCTGCACGGCGGAACCCGGCCCTACGGCGGCACGTTCATGGTCTTCAGCGACTACATGCGCCCGGCGGTGCGGTTGTCGGCGCTGATGCGGCTGCCGGTGATCTACGTGTGGACGCACGACTCCATCGGTCTCGGCGAGGACGGTCCGACGCACCAGCCGGTGGAGCACCTGGCGAGCCTGCGCGCGATCCCGGACCTCGCGGTGGCCCGACCCGCGGACGCGAACGAGACCGCGGCGGTGTGGAAGGCGGCCCTGGAGAACACCGGCGGCCCGACCGGTCTGGCGCTGACCCGGCAGGCCGTGCCGACGCTGGCCGGGACGGACGCCGAGGGCGTGGCCCGCGGAGGGTACGTGCTGGCCGACGCCTCGGCGGCGGTGCCGCAGGTGGTGCTCATCGCCACCGGATCGGAGGTCCAGCTGGCCGTGGCCGCGCGGGAGGCCCTGGAGGCCGACGGGATCGCGACCCGCGTGGTGTCGATGCCGTGCGTGGAGTGGTTCGAGGACCAGGACGTGTCCTACCGGCGTTCGGTGCTGCCGCCGTCGGTGCGGGCCCGGGTCGCGGTGGAGGCGGGCATCTCCCAGCCGTGGCACCGGTTCGTCGGTGACGCGGGCGAGATCGTGTCGCTGGAGCACTTCGGCGCCTCGGCGGACTACCAGCGCCTCTACGCCGAGTTCGGCATCACCTCGGACGCGGTCGTGGCCGCGGCCCGGCGTTCGCTGAACACCGTCCGGGCGGGCTGAGCGGTGCGGGTCTACCTGGGCTCCGACCACGCCGGTTTCGAGCTCAAGAGCCACCTGGTGAAGAAGCTGGCCGACCGGGGTTACGAGACGATCGACGTGGGCCCGGCGACCTACGACCCGAGCGACGACTACCCGCCGTTCTGCATCCACGCGGCGTGGCAGGTGGTCGCCGACCAGGGCAGCCTGGGCGTGGTGATCGGCGGCTCCGGGAACGGGGAGCAGATCGCCGCCAACAAGGTTCCCGGCGCCCGCGCCGCCCTGGTCTGGAACGCCCACGTCGCGCGCTTGGCCCGCAGGCACAACAACGCCCTGCTGGCCGCCATCGGAGCCCGCCTCCACGCCCTGACGGAAGCGGAGCTCATCGTGGACACCTTCCTCTCCACGGAGTTCGAGGGCGGCAGGCACCAGCGCCGCCTCGATCAGCTCGCCCACTACGAGACCTCGGGCGAACTACCTCCGCTCCGAGCGGACTGAAACCCGCCTCCGGACCCGCCGCACACCCACCGGGTCCGGAGGCGCCCCACCCGTTCGAAAACCCCGGCATTCACGCGACGAAAACCGGGGTTTTCGTCTTGAGTGGCCCGATGGGGTGGAATCAGGTGAGTTCGAAGCCGTGGTAGTGGGCGATGGCGATGCCGTCGCAGTACTGCTTGTAGGTGCCCACGCCGCCCACGAAGGGCATGAAGACCCGCTGCTTGCCCGGGATGTTCGCGCCCATGTACCAGGAGGCGGCTCGGGGCATGAGGGTGAGGTCCGCGACGTCGTTGGTGGTCGTGACCCAGTTGTCCTCGGCCGCGGGGTCGGGTTCGATGCGCTCCAGGTCGTGGTCGCGCAGGTGCTGCAGGGCGTTGGCGATCCAGTCCACGTGGTACTCGATGGAGGTCATCATGTTCGACAGCACCGACGGGCTCTGCGGGCCGGTGATGGTGAACAGGTTCGGGAACCCCGCCGACATCAGCCCGAGGTAGGTGCGCGGGCCGGTCGCCCACTTCTCGCGCAGCGTCGTCCCACCGCTGCGGATGTCGATGGCGTTGAGGGCCCCGGTCATCGCGTCGAAGCCGGTGGCGAACACGATCACGTCCACCTCGTACTCGGTGTCACCGGCGACGATGCCGCGTTCGGTGATCCGCCGGATCGGCTCCTCGTTGATGTCCACGAGGGACACGTTGTCCCGGTTGAACGTCTCGAAGTAGCCGGTGTCCACGCACATCCGCTTCGCCCCGACCGGGTAGGACGTCGGGGTGAGCTTGGCGGCCGTGACCGGGTCGTCGACCTTCTGCCGGATCCGGGCGCGCACGTACTCGCTGGCGGCCTCGTTGGCCTCGGCGTCGCGCAGCACGTCCTGGAAGGTCTGCGTGTAGCACAAACCACCTTCCAGCCAACGCCTTTCGAGTTCCCGATCAGCGGTGTCGCGATCGGTCTCGACGAACCAGCCCGTCTCCTCCTCACCGCACTGGAAGCCGGTCTTGGCCATCCGGCTCAGCTCGCGGAACTCCGGGTAGTGGCCGCGCACCTCGCGCAACCGCTCCCCCACCGGCCCGTTGCGCGCGGGGATCGCGTACGACGGGGTGCGCTGGAAGACCACCATGCTCGCCACGTCCGGCCCGATCGCGGTGATCGTCTGCAGCCCGGACGAACCGGTCCCGATGACCGCGACGCGCTTGCCGGACAGGTCGACGCCCTCGTGCGGCCAGCTCGACGTCCAGTACTGCTCGCCCCGGAACTCGTCCCGGCCCGGGAACTCCGGTTTCGACGGCATCGACAGGCACCCGGTCGCCGCGACCACGAATCGCGCGGTGCTCGTCGCGCCGTCGTCGGTGGTCACCGTCCACCGGTTCGCCTCGTCGTCCCAGTCCAGCGCCTCGACCCGGGTGTTGAGCACGACGTCCCTGCGCAGGTCGTAGCGCTCCGCCACGTGCCGGGCGTAGGCGAGGATCTCGGACTGGGAGGCGTAGCGCTCGGTCCAGTCCCACTCCTGCTCCAGATCGGGGTCGAAGGAGTAGGAGTACTCGATCGACTCGATGTCGCAGCGCGCACCCGGGTACCGGTTCCAGTACCAGGTCCCGCCGACGTCGCCCCCGGCTTCGACGACCCGGACGTCGAAACCCAGCCCGCGCAACCGGTGCAGCTGGTACAGGCCCGCGAACCCGGCGCCGATGATGATCACGTCGTGGTGGGTCATGCCGACTCCCCGAACCGCGCGATGAACTCGTTGACGTGCTTGGCCACCAGCTCCAGGCCGGTCTCGGCGCCGGGCAGGATGCTGACCATCTGGAAGTAGGCGTGCATCTGCCCTTCCGCCTCCTCCAGGTCCACCGGGACCCCGGCGGCGCGCAGCGCTTCGGCGTAGGCGACGCCCTCGTCGTGCAGCGGGTCGTGCTCGGCGACGTAGACCAGCGCGGGCGGCAGGCCCGCGTGGGTCCCGGCGCGCAGCGGTGAGGCGTCCGGGTGGGTCCGCGCCCGCTCGTCGGGCAGGTAGTGGTCCCAGAACCACCGCATCGTGTCCCGGCTCAGCATCAGCTGGTTCTCCGGCGCCACGTAGGAGGGCCGGTCGAAGTCGCAGTCGGTCACCGGGTACACCAGCACCTGGTAGTCGATGCGCGGCCGCCCCCGGTCCCGCGCGCGCAGCGTCATCACGGCGGCGATGTTGCCGCCCGCGCTGTCCCCGGCCACGATCAGCGGAACCCCTGGTGGCGCGAGCTCGTCGGCGTGCTCGGCGACCCAGGTCAGCCCGGTGAAGGAGTCCTCGATCGCGGTCGGGAACGGGTGTTCCGGCGCCTTGCGGTAGTTGACGAGCACGACGGTCGAGCGCGTCAGGCTCGCCAGCTTCCGGGCCAGGTGGTCGTACTGCAGGTCGATGTCGCCGAGCACCCACCCGCCGCCGTGGAAGTAGACGAGGACGGCTTGCGGCTCGCCCTCGGGCCGCAGCACGCGGACCCGGAACGCGCCGCCCGCGCCGTCCAGCTTGAGGTTGCGCACCGACGCGACCTCCGGTCCGCGGCCGCTGAGCCCGGCGAGGATCGGCCCGCTCATCCGGGCGACCGCCGGGGTCGACTCGTGGATCGGCGGGTCACCGGATGCGGCGAGCTCGGCCAGGAAAGCCTGAGAGGCGGGTTCCAACGACATCGCGCGTTCTCCTTCGAACCTCGATCGCGTCGGTGCTCTGTTGTCAGCTGTCGGCGACTTCCTTGGCGTACTTCTCCGTCATGTGGTCGACGGCGGCCATCTGCTGCTCGGCGTGGCCGCTGCGGGTGTCGCGGGCCCGCTGCTTGGCGCGGACGGTCGATTCGTGGTGGCTGATGCCCGAGCCCTGGAAGTGCGGCATGACGTCTTGGGCGATGAGCTCGTAGGAGCGCCGGGTGGCTTCGGGGTTGGCCCACTCGTGCGCGAGCAGCAGCATCGCGCCGAACCCGCCGGACTGGTCGGCCAGGCGTTGCACCTGCGCGCGGGCGTCCTCCGGGGTGCCGATGGCGCCGATGCCGGCCTCGTTGATGAAGTCGATCATCTCGCGGATGTTGGTGCCGTCGACGGCCATCTGCGGGAAGGCGGCCACCTTCTGGAAGTAGGTGAACCACTGCTCGATGCCGTACTCGACGTCCTTGTATGCCTGCTCGCGGGTCTCGGCGATGTGCATGAGCCCGACCAGCCGCCACCCGGACCGGTCCGGCGCGGGCTGGCCGAAGTGGGTCGCGCGCTCCTCCACCACGTTCCAGTGGTGGGCGAGCGCGTCGAAGCCCTCCTGGGTGAGGGTGGCGCCGATGGACAGCAGGCCGGTGCCGTGGCGTCCGGCGAGGCGCGGGCCGGTGGGCGACGCGACGGCCGCGACGGCGACGTCGAAGCGCGGTTCGGTGTAGGGCCGCAGCTGCAGCTGGGCGTCGACGAGCTTGTGCGTCGGCGTCTGCTCGGTGACGGTCTCACCGGCGAGCAGCCGCATGATGATGTCGAAGTTGATGTCGAGCAGTTCGCGCGTGTCGGTGGGGTTGAGCCCGATCATCGCAGAGTCGGTGGGCAGCGATCCGGGTCCGACGCCGAGCATGGACCGGCCTCGGGTCAAGTGGTCGAGCATCACCATCCGGTCGGCCACCCACAGCGGGTTGTGGTAGCTGACCGAGGTCACGCCGGTGCCGAACTTGATGTTGCGGGTGCGCTCGGCCGCGGCGGCGATGAAGATCTCCGGCGAGGCGATGATCTCGCTGCCCGCCGAGTGGTGCTCGCCGATCCACGCCTCGTCGAAGCCGACGTCGTCGAGGTGTTCCATCAGCTTGAGGTCGCGCCGCATCGCCAGCGTCGGGTTCTGCCCCGCTGGGTGGAAGGGGGCGAGGAACACCCCGAACCGCATTCTGCTCATGTCCGACTCCTTCGTCAGCGATCAACCCGACCTGCGTAACCCAGGTCACATCATCGGATGATCCTTTGCAAGGCGAAGTCGGCGGCCGATCGAGGTGTATTCCGGAACTCGATCGACCAGGTAACGTGCCGCGCATGGGTTCCTTCATCGATGCGCTGACCACGAAAGAGCTCCGCGACGGGGTCTGCGGATCGACTCTGGACCCCGAGTGGTCGCTCGGGAAGAACCCGCACGGCGGGTACATGATGGCGCTGCTGACCAAGGCCGCGCTCACCGCGACCGAGCGGTCTCATCCCCTCGCGGTCAGCGCGCACTTCCTGCGCTCACCGGAGGTCGGCGACGTCGAGCTGCACACCGAGACGGTCAAGCGGGGACGGCTCTACACCACCGCGCACGCCCGCATGGTGCAGAACGACAAGGTCTGCATCGAAGCCACGGTCACGGCGGGCGAGATCTCCGACGCCGCTCACGAGTGGGAGGCCCGCGAGCAGCCCCCGATCACACCGCTCGACGAGTGCGCCGATCACCGCACACCCGCCGAGAACCTGCTCGGCCACATCGACGTTCGCCTCGACCCGGGCTCCACGGCGTTCCTGCGCGGCCAGACCGCCGGCGACGAGGTGCGCGGCTGGATGCGGCTCACCGACGGCACCGACTTCGACCCGCTGTCGCTGATCATCGCGGTCGACCTGCTCCCGCCCACGGTGTTCGGCCTGGGCCACGGCGGCTGGTGCCCCACCGTCGAGCTGACCTACCAGCTGCGCGGACTCCCCGCCCCCGGCCCGATCGCCGCCTACACCCGCTGCGACGCGCTCAGCGCCGACGGCTGGTTCAACGAGGACGCAGTCGTCTACGACTCCCGAGGCCGCCTCGTCGCCCAGAGCCGCCAACTCGCCCTCTCCGGCAACGCCCTCAAGGCCCGCTGACTACTCGGCCGGGCGCCCTGACAGCACTCGCATGCACTCCAGGCACGACGGCGCCAGTATCCAGTCCATTTCGGATGGCTGCGCCATCGGAACCTCCTCACCGCACACGGAAGTGTCCGAGCAGCGCCCGTCCCAGCGCGCTCCGAGGAACGCGTGTCGAGCCTTGTCGTAGTGGCCCGTGACCACCGGAAGCCAGTAGTGGCGGTTCGCGATCGGCGCGCTCATGGCGTTGTCCTCCGAGAATGATGCCCTGCAACGCGTGGGGTTGAGGCTACAAGTGAGACTCAACCTTCGACACGTATATGCTGTGCCACGTTCGTGGGAAGTTTGAGACTCAGATGAAGACGGCCCCGGAGAGCGGCCGACGTGGGAGAGACTGCACGCATGCACGACGAAGATCCCGGACCGATCGTCCAGCGGCTCATCCTCGGCGAACGACTTCGCGCTCTCCGAGAAGCCAGCGGCATCAGCCTGGAAGACGCCAACGCAGCGCTCGGCTGGTACCGGGGCAAGCTCTCCAAGGTCGAGATGGGCACCCTCGGAACCTCGGAGAAGGAGCTGGACACGCTCCTGCGGACGTACACGATCCGAGGCCCGAAAGCCGAGCAGGTCCGCCAACTCGGCCGCGACGCCCGTCGCCGCGCCGCCCCGGAACGCGTTTCGGACTGGGCCAAGCAGTACATCCCGCTCGAACGCGCAGCGACCGAGATCCGGATGGTGTACAGCGAGATTCCCGGGATGCTCCAAACGAAGGAGTACGCACGCGCGCAACTCTCCCGCTCGCCCGTGGTGACCGCCGCCGACCTCGACGGAATGGCGACCGCTCGCGAGGAACGCGGAAACCGCTTGTACTCAGCCGGGGCACCCCAGGTGTTCGCCGTGCTCGGCGAGGAAGCGCTCCTGCGCAGGGTCGGGACCCACGAGGAGATGAAAGCCCAGCTGCAACGCCTCGTCGAGATGGCCGAGCTGCCCACCGTCTCGGTGCGCGTGATCCCGCTGGACAACGGGCCCTACGCAGGACTGAGCTGTCCGTTCACGTTGCTCTGGATTGAGAAGGCACGCACCACCATCGCCTACGTCGAAACCATCACGGGCGCGGACTACATCAAGTCCGTGGGCGCGTATACCCTGGCCTTCGATCAAGCCGAAAATGATTCACTCTCGCCGGACGACTCGCGAAAGCTGATCGAAAACTACCTGGGTAAGGACTAGTACGTGAGCAACCTGACCAACTCCCCGACGTGGCGGAAGTCCAGTCGCAGCGGTGGTGCGCAGCAGTGCGTCGAGGTGGCCACCAACGTGCCCGGCTCGGCCTTCATCCGGGATTCGAAGCTGGGTGAGGACTCGCCCGTCTTACGCACTTCGCCGAAGAGCTTCGCGGCGTTCCTCGACGCGATCAAGGACGACCGCCTCAGCTGATCCCCGACAGCACGACGGCCGCGATCGGATTCCGATCGCGGCCGTCGTTCGTCAGCGCCTCAGTCCTCGTCGTCGGGCTTGGCGTGGTTCGGAACTCCCGGGTTCGGGTCGCGGGAGAGGTCGATCAGCGGGTCCACGCCCGCGCCCTCGGGGCGGGCGTGGTTCGGGACCCCGGGATCGGGGTCGCGCGAGAGATCGATCTCCGGGCGCTCGTCGTCGGACATGCATTCCCCCTGGTGCTCACCAGGCGCTCCCCGCGCCTGGTCCTGATCTAACCGCCCCAGCATGCACGTTCCCGCCCAGCGGAGGTCAACCAGGTCCCGCGAACGGCGCTGCTCGACGACCGCAGAGCAGGAGAGCCGACCTCCTACGGCACCATCCAGGCGAGGACCGGGAGGGACTGCAGGTACGCGAGCGCGCACATCGCCACCAGGAACACGACGCTCCACGGCAGGACCCGCCGGAAGATGTCGCCCTCCTCGCCGGACATGCCGACCGCGCCCGCGGCGATGGCGAGGTTCTGCGGGGAGATCATCTTGCCGAGCACTCCCCCGGAGCCGTTGGAGGCGGCGGCGAGGACCGGGTCGATGCCGACCTTGTTCGCCGCGGCGACCTGCAGCGCGCCGAACAGCGAGTTGGACGAGGTGTCCGAGCCGGTCACGGCGGTGCCCAGCCACCCAAGGATCGGGGCGATCAGGGCGAAGACCCCGCCCGCTCCGGCCATCCAGTTGCCGAGCGTGGCGGTCTGACCCGAGGCGTTCATGACGTAGGCGATGGCCAGCACCGACATGACCGTGACGATCGGCCACTTCAGCTGCACGTAGGTGCCCAGGTAGCGGTCGAGCGCGTCGCGGCCGCCGATGCGGATGGCGGCGATGCTCAGCAGTCCGGAGATGAGCAGCAGGCTGCCCGCGCTGGTGAGCCAGTTGAACTTGAACTCGGTGAGCGACAGCTCCTCGCCCGCGGCGTTGGCCACGTGCAGGCCGGGCCAGTTGAACTTCACCGTCACCGCGTCCAGCAGGTCGCTGACCGGGCCGATCTGGGCGACCACGAACACCGCGATGATGATCAGGTACGGGGCGTAGGCGCGGACGATCTCGGCGCGGGAGTCGGTGTGCGCAGCGGTGTCGGGCTCGGCGGCGCCCTGCGGCGTCCACACCTTCAGCAGCAGCACGGTGGCGCCCGCGGCCACCAACGCGGCCACGATGTCGGCCAGCGGCACCGAGATGTAGTTGGCGGCGGCGAACTGGGCCAGTCCGAAGGTGATACCGCAGGTCAGGGTCGCGGGCAGGGTCTCGCGGACGCCCTTGAGACCGTCGATGATGCCCACGAGCACGATCGGCACCACCACCGCCAGGATCGGGGTCTGCCGACCCGTCATCGCACCCAGCTCCGACAGCGGCAGGTCGGTGACGCTGGCGAGCGTCACCAGCGGCGAGGCCAGGGCCCCGAAGGCGACCGGGGCGGTGTTGGCGACCAGGGCGACGACCGCCGAGGTGATCGGGGTGAAGCCCAGCGCCAGCAGCATCACGGTGGTGATCGCGACCGGGGTGCCGAACCCCGCGAGGGCCTCCAGGAGCGCGCCGAAGCAGAACGCGATGATCACCGCCTGGATCCGACGGTCACCGCTGACGCGGGAGAAGGTGCGTTGCAGGACGTCGAAATGCCCCGTGGTGACGGTCATGTTGTAGACCCAGATCGCGTTGATCACGATCCACAGGATCGGGAAGAACCCGAACGCCGCGCCCAGCGTCGCCGACAGCAGCGCAGGTCCGACCGGCATCGGGTAGATGAACACCGCGATCGCGAGGGAGACGGCCAGGGCGATCAGCGAAGCCTTCCACGCCGCCATCCGGACCAGGCCCAGCAGGACGAACAGCACCAGCAACGGCAACGCGGCGGCCAGCGCGCTCCATCCCAGCGAACCGAACAGCGGATCCAGGACCTGTTCGTACACAGCCACTCCCTCGGGGCATCGAACCGTTCCGGCGCAACATAACGGCCCGATCAGCCGAGACAAGTCACACGACTACAACGAAAACGGCAGAACCGCCACACCTTTCGGTCCGCTTTGGGAGCTTTGGCCGACTCTCGCGGGAGGTGCTGCGGCTCAGCCGAACGCCTTGGTCTTGCGCTCGGCGTACCGCTCGTTCGCCGCGGTGATCTCCGAATCGAACGAACCCTGCCCGTCAGGACCGTTGCGCTCGTACATCTCGAAGTACCCGTAGGTCTTGCTCGACTCCTGCTGCCGGCTGAAGTCCGCTGCGGTCTCGAAGGTCAGGTCGCTGTTGCCGTCCTTGCCGACGACCGTCGCGAAGTGGTTCTCCCACCCGGTCTTGTCGGAGAAGTTCTTGTAGTAGTTCTGCCCGGGTTGAGGATCGTCCTTCACGCTGCTCAGCTCGGCGGCATCCCGTCCGGTGAGCTGCGCCGCCCCCTGCTTGCAGTCGTTCGGCATGGTCATCCGCAGGCCGTCGGACGTCGCGCGTCGTTCCGCGTCGAGAGCCGCGCCGTGGTCGACGACCATGTCGGAAAACATCGCCTGGTACTGCTTCTCGGTCGGTGGCTTGGTTCCGAACATCCCCTCGTGGTGCGCGGCGATCCAGGGCATCCCCATCTTCTGCTGCGCCAGGTTCATCGCCGCGTCCTTGTGCTTGTCGGCGACGACCTTCTCCGCCGACTCGCCCGGGAAGATCCTCGCCTTCGCCTCTTGGAAGGAGGCGTGAATCTCACCTTGCTTCTTGACGATGTCCGCCATCGAGTTGTCCAGGGACTTGTGGAACGCGGCGAGCTTGTCGGCGCGCTGCTGCTCGGTCTCCCCCGCGATGGGTTCGTGCTCGGGCTTGAGCGGATGCCGCACGTCCTCCGCGGACTTGAAGACGGGCACGATCTCGTGCTTGGAGGTGCCGTCCAGCGGTTTCCCCGCTTCCAGGGTGATCCTGGAATTCGGAGCGAGCCGAGCCGCGTACCGCTCGATGGTGGCCTTGTCCGCGTAGGCCTTGTTCCCGGCCACCCCGAACTCCCCGTTCTGCGACTCGCGCAGGCGTGGACCGCGGTTCCCCTGCGGGCCGGTGGAGGCGGGTTGCGTGGAGCCCGGCCGGACATCGGTGTCGGGATCGATGTCGCGGAGCCTGGCGGCGCTGTTGTCGTCGTGGAGCTGCGCGGTCTCCTTCGACGCCCTGACGGCCGCACCCGCGTCCTTGGAACCGCCCGCGGCGCCCCGGGTCGTGTCGGCGGCTTTGGTGATGGCCTGGTTCGTGCTGCCGGACACGCCGCTTCCGACCAGCCCGTAGGCCTCGGTGCTCACGGTCTGGGAGCCCAGCTTCGACCCGATCGCCGCGAGCCGGTCACCGGTCCGGTTCAGGTGCTCGGTCATCGCGTCCATCGCGTCGGGGAGCATGCCGGTGCCCTTGCCCGGCGCGGGACCCGAGAAGGACTGCGACAGCCCCGGGGGTTGCTGTCCGCCACCGGAGGACGAGCCGGGGCGCCCGCCACCGGGAGCGCCACCGCCGGCGTCGCCGCTGGAACCGGGTGCGTCGGTGCTGCTTCGAGCCACGGGTCGACTCGTCCTCTCTGAACGTCGTTACTGGCTGATGTCGATGTCAGGCGGTGTTCGCGGCCTGGCCGATGTCGTTGCCGATGCTCGCGACGCCCGCCGCGTCGGCGAACCGGCCGAAGTTCTTCGTCAGGTCGCCCATCGCGTCACCGAGCTTGGCGAGCCGGGTTCCCTGCCGGGCGAACGCGGCGATCAGCTTGGCGATCTTGGATCCGATCTCCACGCCCAGCGCGGCCACCCGGCCGATCGTGTAGGCGACGAACCCGGCGATCGAGGCGCCGAAGGTGATCACCGCCGTGGACACCGCCACCAGGGCGCCCTGGATCAGCGAGGTGATCAGCTCGACGATCATGTCGCGGACGAGATCGCGCAGCGTGATGACCAGGGTTCCGTTGACGGCGGCGATGTTCGCGGTGGTCGCCACGGATTCCGACAGGCCGGTGTACTCGTCGGCCAGCTGCAGCATGCTCTTGCGGAACGCCTCGGCGGCTTCGCCGGTCCAGCCCTGGAACGCCTGCACGGCCTCGCGGTGCTGGTCGGCGATCTGCTTGACCTCGTCGCTGTGCTGCTTGAGCCCCTCGGTGTGGGCCTGGATCTCGTCGGGATCGCCCATGAGCGCGTCGAGCGGTTCCCGCAGGATCGACACGTGCTCGAACAGCCATCCCACGCCCGCCGAGATCACCGAGCCGAGCGGATCGACCACGGTGGACGCGATCGAGGCCGCCGCGTCGATCGAGGCGAAGGTCATGTCGAGGACCTTCTCGGTCTCGCTCTCGGACTCCGCGTTGATCGTCTGGTTCAGCCCCGCGACGGACTCGACGACACCGGCCCCCGCGAACGCGTCAGTCATCGGTTCCCCTCCCCTGTCCGGCGCGCGTCACCACGGCCGCTCGTCCTCGTCGGTCTCCTCCTCGTCGTCCGGACGCGACTCGGGACGCGGCCGGGTCGACGGGGACGACGCGGCAGACGGGGACGACGGGGACGACGCGGCTGACGGGGCGGGATCGGAGTCCTCCGGGGCCGCGGTGAACACGCTCTCCGGTTCGTCGTCGTCCGGGGGCAGGTGCCGGTTGATCAGCCGCATCGCCTCGGTGTCGCCGCCGTAGGGCGCGAAGACCTCGGCGACCTGGTGCGCGGCCTGGCGCTGCGCCTGACCGGCGACGTCGAGGATCATCTGCTTGATCCGGGTCGGCGAGCACTCGGTGATGCGCTTGCCGAGATCCAGGTCCAGCAGCGCCCCCGTCGGACTCACCGTCACCACGACGGTCCCGTCCGGGGAGCTGGCGGTGGCGTTCGCCCCGGCCAGCTCCTCCTGCAGACTCGCGGACTTCTCCGCCATGTCACCGATGCGCCGCTGGAAATCGTCCAGCCACTGCTGAGGGTCCACCTGCTCCTACTTCGTCGCCGAGTTCGGCGCGCACCGGACTCGCTCGGCGCGGAAGCAGCGGCCTCCCCCGAAAAGCCCTCCGGCGCACCGGTCATCCCTGTTCTATCACGATCAGCGGAACGCCCCGGCCACCAGCACCGGATCCGCGCAGCCGCAGGCCACCTTCCGGCCTCAGGAACTCGCGGCTTCCCGGCTGCGGAAGGTCAGAAGTCCTTCCACCCCGCGCAGGAACGTCTCGCAGAGCGGTTCCGGAGCGGTCAGGCAGCCGGCGGACATGGCGCCGTCGCGCATCATGACGAAGTGCCGGGCGGCCGGTTCCGGGTCGATCTTGCCGGTGCCGGAGAAGAGGTCGACCATCGTCTCCAGGAACCACTGCCGGTGCGCGAGAACCGCCCGGTGGACGGGATGTTCCGGGTCGGGGTACTCGGCGGCGGCGTTGAGGAACGCGCAGCCCCGGAACCCGGAGGTGCGGATGTCGGAGGCGATCGTCCGGCCGATCTCCTGGATGCTGCGGGCCGAACTCGACTCCGCGGCGCGGACCTCGGCCACTCGCGCGCGGAAGCTCTCGTCGACCTCCGTCAAGTACGCGACGAGCAGGTCGTCCTTGCTCGGGAAGTGCCGGTACAGGGTGGCGCGCGTGACCTGGGCTTCGGCGATGACCCGGTCGACGCCCACGGCGTGCAGGCCTTCGGCGTAGAAGAGCCGAGTGGCCGCCCTGAGCAATCGCGCCCGCGCCTCCGACATCGGTCCCCCTGCTCCGACAGCGTGCAGATTCGCAGCTCAGGCTAGCAGATAGAACGATCGTTCTTGACAACCCGGGCGCACAGGTCCACGCTGAATGAGACCGATCGTTCTATCTACGTGCTCCACTCCGAGGGGATCAACCCGATGTCCCGTTCTCCTGAAGCAACCCTCGCCCAGGGCGCGAGCCCGACGCCGGACGCCTCGCGCGGCCTCAGGTCGTTGCGAACGCTCTACTACGCGCGCTTCGGATTCGCCGCGGCCTGGGCCGCCCTGGTTCTCGCGACGGCCGAGACCACCGGCCCTGCGGTGATCGCCCTGCTCGTGGTCTACCCGCTGTTCGACGTCGCGGCCGCTGTGATCGACTTCCGCTCCTCCGGGACCACCCGCGCGAAAGCGCCGCTGTACCTCAACATGGCGCTGAGCCTGCTCGCGGCGATCGGGCTCGTCGTCGCGTCCACGTCCGGGATCCCCGGCGTGCTGCGGGTGTGGGGGCTGTGGGCGATCACGGCAGGTATCGTCCAGCTCGTCGTCGCGATCCTGCGCCACCGGCTCGGCGGCCAGTGGGCGATGATCCTCAGCGGCGGGCTCTCCACCGCTGCAGGCGGCGGCTTCATCCTGACGGCCGACAGCCCGAATGCGTCGCTGAGCGGGGTCGCCGGGTACGCGACCCTCGGCGGCATCTTCTTCCTCATCTCCGCGATCCGCCTGCACCGCATCCGGTGACGGCCTCGCACCGCTGAAGCTCCTGCCGCCGGCGCCTGCCGTGCAGCTCGCCCGAGCGCACGGCGAGAAGATCCTGCGCCAGAAGGTCGAGGCCGCCCTC
Source organism: Saccharopolyspora ipomoeae (assembly GCF_029952525.1). Classification (GTDB taxonomy): domain Bacteria; phylum Actinomycetota; class Actinomycetes; order Mycobacteriales; family Pseudonocardiaceae; genus Saccharopolyspora; species Saccharopolyspora ipomoeae. Next base: position 169,062 of record NZ_JASAOF010000010.1, on the reverse strand, counting down.
GACATCAGACGCGTCGCGCGACTAGTGCGTGCTGCGGCGGAGTTTGACGCGGTAGGAGTACTGCTCGGGCAGGAAGTGGTTGATGGCCAGCTCGACCGGGTGCTGGTCGGTGGTCAGGTAGATGCGGTCCACGCGCAGCAGCGGGTCGCCGATGGTGCAGCCCAGCGCGTCCGCCAGGTGCTTCTCGGCGGCAGCCGCGGTGATGCTCTGCTCGGCCTCGGCGATGGGGTTCGACAACCGGGTGTCGAGCAGGCCGATGATGGTGGCGTCGCTGACCGCGCCCCTCTCGGTCAGCTCCGGCACGTCGGCGAGCACGGCCGCGGCGGCCGGGTGCAGGTGAACCGCGGTGTGGCAGAACGGCTCTCCGTCGTGGGTGCGGCGGAACACCACGGTGTGCACGGCGTCGCTGTCGAGCCGGAGGCGGCTGGCGGCGTCGATGTCGACCCGGCGGTGCAGCGGTCGCAGCACCTCGAGCTGGGTGTCCAGCGACAGGCCCATCAGGTCCTCGATGGACCCGAACTGCCGCAGGTACTGGCCCTCGCGGGGCGCGGCGAACGTGCCCCGCCCCGGTACCCGGTAGACCATGCCCTCGGCCACCAGGTCGTGGAACGCGCGGCGCACGGTCTGCCTGCTGACCTGGTGCTCGGCGGCGAGCTCGGCCTCGGTGGGCAGCCGCGTGCCGTCGACGTAGCGGCGCTGCAGGATCGCCTCCCGCAGTTCGCGGGCGAGCACCTTGTACGCCGCTTGACCGGTCTGCTCCTTGCTGCTCATCCCACCTCGCCGCACCCGTGGACTCACCGGTGATTGTGTCAGCTCCCCGGCGGCGCCGTCCCGGTCACGGGTCGAGCCCGCCGCGGGCGATCAGCTGGGAGCTGATGACGTTGCGCTGGATCTCGTTGGTGCCCTCGCCGACGATCATCAGCGGCGCGTCCCGGAAGTAGCGCTCCACGTCGAACTCGGTGGAGTACCCGTAGCCGCCGTGCACCCGCACGGCGTTGAGCGCGATCTCCATCGCGGCCTCGGAGGCGAACAGCTTGGCCATGCCCGCTTCCATGTCGCAGCGCTCGCCGCTGTCGTAGCGCTCGGCGGCGTGCAGCACCAGCTGCCGGGCGGCGCTGTACTTGGTGGCCATGTCGGCGAGGTGGTTGCCGACGGACTGGTGCTTCCAGATCGGCTTGCCGAAGCTCTCCCGCTCCTGCGAGTAGCGCAGCGCGTCGTCGAGCGCGGCCCGCGCCACCCCGAGCGCCCGCGAGGCGACCTGGATGCGGCCGATCTCCAGGCCCTTCATCATCTGCGCGAACCCGCGCCCCTCCTCGCCGCCGAGCAGCGCCTCCACCGGTGCCCGGTGGTCGGTGAACGACAGCTCGCAGCTCTCCACGCCCTTGTAGCCGAGCTTGGGCAGGTCGCGGGAGACGGTCAGCCCGGGACCGTGCTCGACGAGGACGATGCTGATGCCCCGGTGCCGGGGCTCGGCCGCGGGATCGGTCTTGCACAGCAGGGCGATGAGCTGCGAGCGGCGGGCGTTGGTGATCCAGGTCTTCGACCCGTTGATCACGTAGTGGTCGCCGTCGCGGCGCGCGTGGGTGGTCAGCGCCTGCAGGTCGGAGCCGCCGCCGGGTTCGGTCAGCGCCATCGTCGCGCGGATCTCGCCGGTGGCCATCTTCGGCAGGTAGCGCTGCTTCTGGTCCTCGGTGCCGAAGGTGTGGATGAGCTTGGAGACCACGGTGTGCCCGCCCATCGCCCCGGCGAGGCTCATCCAGCCGCGTGCGAGCTGCTCGGTGACCCGCGCGTAGCACGGCGCGGACACCGCGACCTCGCCGTATGGCTCGGGAATCGCCAGGCCGAAGATGCCGAGCCGCTTCATCTGCTCGATGAGCTCCTCGGGGTAGTCGTTGGCGTGCTCCAGGTCCCGGGCCGCGGGACGCACGTCGCGGTCGACGAAGTCGCGGACGGTGTCGACGATCGCCTGCTCTTCTTCGCTCAGGGAGCTCACGCGGGTTCCTTCTTCTCGGTTCCGGGGAGGTGTTCGGCGAGCAGCGGCGCGGCACCGCACCAGTCCACATCGGACAGCAGTGATCCGGCTCCGCAGTCGGTGATCTTGGCGGTCAGGTCCTCGTCGGACGGCGGGCGCCCGGGTGATCCCGGCGGGAGTTCCAGCGCGGCCGCGTGGCGCGTGCCGTCGCGCAGCCGCACCGAGATCTCGACCCGACCGTCGAGGAGCCAGTCACCACCCGGTGTTTCGTCCACCGTCACCTGGCGAACGAGCCGCTGGGCCTCAGCCCTGGTCACGGCCTCGTCCGTGAAGCTCGCGAATCCGGGGTGCGGGTCGAGCAGCGCCGCCGCCACGGCGTACTCCATGCTGAACTTGCCCTGCAACCCGGTGCTCGGCCGGTGGTGGATCAGCGGCTGAACGGTCCCGGCGGGCGTGCGCACCCGGACCTCCTCCACGGTCGCGGCCTCGACGTCGGGGAGCTGCTCGCGCAGCGCGCTGATCGGGCGCTGCAGCGCGTAGCAGCAGGGGAACATCTTGATCGCCAGCCCACCCGGCACCGCGGGACCGGAGAGGTCCACCCGGTCCGGGTCGCCTCCGACCAGCCGCAACCAGGCGTCCAGCGCCGTCGGGTCGGCGGTCGCGCCCGCGGCGGCCAACCTCGCGGCCCGCACCCCCGCCTCGGCGGCGAAGCCGACCTGCAGCGACTTGCCGGAGGTGCCGAAGGCCCGCTGCACGCCCCCGGCCGCCGGCACGGCCAGCGCCATCGCCGTGGCCAGCCGCTCGGCAGACAACCCGAGCGCGACCCCGGCGCACACCGCGGCGGCCGGTGCACCGGCCGTGCAGGTGGCGTGCCAGCCGCTGCTGTAGTGCGACCAGCCCAGCGCCACCCCGATCCGCGCCATCACCCCGGCCCCGGCCAGGTAGGCGCGGGCGTCACCACCGGCCGCCAAGGTCGCGGGCACGCACACCACGCTGATGTGGGTGGTCGATTCCACGTGCAGGTCGTCGAAGTCCAGCACGTGCCCGACCGCCGCCCAGCGCGCCGCGTCGGGCAGCTCGGCGGAGAGCCGCACCAGCTCGTCGTCGCGGGCGGCCAGGGTGACCGCGAGGGTGTCCAGCAGCGAGCGCCGCGCCAGCGCCAGGTCGTGGGGGTCCGGGTCGAGTTCGTGCGCCCACCGCGCCAGCGCCTCAGCGGTCGAGTCCATCCGCGCTCCCGATCGTGCGCAGCGCACGCCGCGCGGGCCGGTTCCGGGCTCACCGAGACCGGAAGAATGTACGGCCAATCGTGCGAGCCCGAACGCGGCCTGTCAACGCCCAACCGAAGGGCTGAACTGCGTTGGCACAAGTCGCTTTCGCGCTGCTACCTTGACACCCGACAAGGCCGGAGTGAAACTGACCGAGTTTTGGCCGTACATATCCAGGCGTGATGTCCCGGTGTGCGGAGCCAGCTGATCCGTCCAGCCCTCGATCCCGCCCGTCCCACCGGCCGGCGCGCGTGCGGGCTGGATCCCGAGCGCATTCAGAGCCCGTCCCACTCGTTCCGTCCGAATCCGCAGAGGTGGCCGATGAAGTCCCGTGCTGCAGTCCTGGAAGAAGGAAGCAAGGAGTTCGAGATCGTCGAACTCGACGTCGACGAGCCGCGCGTCGGCGAGGTGCAGATCAAGTTCACCGCCTCCGGGCTGTGCCACTCGGACCTGCACCTCACCGACGGCGTCTACGGCGACTCACCCCGATATCCCATCGTCGGTGGTCACGAGGGTGCCGGGATCATCGAGGCCGTGGGTCCCGGCGTGACGCACGTCGAGCCGGGTGATCACGTGGTGTGCAGCTTCATGCCGAGCTGCGGGGTGTGCCGCTACTGCGCCTCCGGGCATTCGAACCTGTGCAACCTCGGGGCGAACATCCTCAAGGGCCACATGCCGGACGGGACCTTCCGCTTCCACCGGGACGGCCGCGATCTGGGCGGGATGTGCATGCTCGGCACGTTCTCCGAGCGCGCCACGATCCCGGCCCGCTCCGCGGTGAAGGTCGACCCGTGGCTGCCCCTGGAGGTGGCGGTGCTGGCGGGCTGCGGCGTGCCGACCGGCTGGGGTTCGGCGGTCAACGCGGGCGGGGTGAAGGCCGGCGACACGGCGGTCATCTACGGCTCCGGCGGGGTCGGCATCAACTCGGTGCAGGGCGCGGCCTACGCGGGCGCCAAGTACGTGGTGGTCGTCGACCCGGTGGAGTTCAAGCGCAAGACCGCGCTCGAACTCGGCGCGACCCACGTCTTCGCCGACGCCGACGAGGCCGCGGCCAAGGTCAACGAGCTGACCTGGGGCGAAGGTGCCGATCAGGCGATCCTGACGGTCGGGGTGATGGACGAGGTCGTGGTCCGGCAGGCGTTCGACATCGTCGGCAAGGGCGGCACGATCGTGGTGGTCGGGCAGGCCAACCCGGAGAACCTGACGATCCAGCTGCCGAGCGCGATGTTCACCCGCAACGAGAAGGTCATCCGGGGCGCGCAGTTCGGCTCCTGCAACCCGCAGTACGACATCGTGAAGCTGCTGCGGCTGTGGAACTCCGGGCGGCTCAAGCTCGACGAGCTCGTCACCAAGAACTACACCCTCGACCAGGTCAACGAGGGCTACGAGGACCTCAAGGCGGGCAAGCTCATCCGAGGCGTGATCGTGCACGAGTGAGGGAGGTTCGGCATGTCCGACAACGACAAGATCAAGGTCACCATCATCCCGACCGGAACGATGCACGCCGATCTCACGTGGCTGCTCATCGACCCGTCCCGGATGGCCACCCAGGCGCAACCGTCGAAGCAGCGCGACTGGGTCCCGGTGCCCACCCACGTCGTCTACCTGGAACATCCCAACGGCCAGAAGCTGATGTGGGACGCGGGCGTGCCCCGCGACTGGGAGGACCGCTGGGGCCCGACGGGCCTCGACCAGTTCTTCCCGGTCGACACGGTGCCCGAGGAGGAGTGGCTGGATTCCCGCCTCAAGCAGCTGAAGCTGGAGCCCAGCGACATCGACTACCTGGTCCTGTCGCACCTGCACATGGACCACGCCGCCAACGCGAAGTTCTGGCAGCGCGCGGGCACGAAGATCCTCGTCGACGAGCGGGAGAAGGAGGGCGCGTTCTCCTTCGACGGCTACAACAAGGGCGCCCACATCAAGTCCGATTACGACGGCCTGGAGCTCGACACGGTCCGCGGCGACACCGAGCTGCTGCCGGGCGTCACGCTGCTGAGCACACCGGGCCACACGTGGGGCACGATGAGCCTGCAGGTGGACCTCGCCGACAGCGGGACGATGATCTTCGCCTCGGATGCCTTGTACCGCAAGGAGTCCTACGGCCCACCGGCGATCGGCGCCGGCATCGTCTACGACTCGGTGGCGTGGCTGGAGTCGGCCGAGAAGATCCGCGGCATCCAGGAGCGCACGAACGCCCAGGTGATCTACGGCCACGACCCGGAGCAGATCACCCAGCTCCGCACGGGCCCGGGCAACTACTACACCTGACGCGCTTCCCGGTCGGCCCCGCGCGCGGGGCCGACCGGTCTCCTGGAGGAGCAGCCATGCCGATGTACGACTACACCTGCACCTGCGGCATCACCTTCGAGCGGAGGGTCCCGTCGTGGTCCTCCCCCGCTCCGCCCTGCCCGGCCTGCGGCACGACGACCCGACGCCGCCCGCCGTCGCCGGCGATGCACGGCCGAGCCGCCCCACCGCCGGACCTGTCCGCGACCCCGAAGTCCTGGGAGGGACTCAACAACGGCGACCGCGACACGATCACCCACTGGCGCCGCGCAGCGGAAACCCGCCGCGACTTCGAGTCCCGCCACCCGGAGCACCGCACCCGCAAGGAAGCCATCGCAGCCCACGAAGGCCACTTCGAACGAAACCCCCTCACCTACAGGGAACTCGCCGCCAGAGCGGCCACCACCGGCAACGCCAACGAAGCAGCCCGAGAAGCCACCCGAGCCCGCAAGACCGGCAGCGAGCAGGTTTAGCGGGTGGTGAGCAACTGGTAGCTTGTCAACCGCGTCTGCCAGCACCCGCGGGATCCGGGCTGGCCTGTTCGAACACGTCACGACCGAGGCGAACCGGTGAGCGGTGAAGGCACCACGAGGCTGAGCCGGTCCCTCGTGGCCACGGCGTTGGCCGGGGCGGTCATCGGGAGCGTCGGGGCGCCGCTGATCACTCCGGTGGCCACCGGGTTGCACGTGTCGTTGAGCGCCGCCCAGTGGACGTTGACGGTGCCGCTGCTCACCGGCGCCATCGCCGGTCCGGTTCTGGGCAGGCTCGGCAGCGGGCCGTACCGGCGAATCACGATCCTGATCACGCTCGCCCTGGTCGTGGTGGGCGGGCTGCTGACCGCGCTGCCCCTCCCCTTCGCCGCGCTGATGATCGGCCGTGGTCTGCAGGGGCTCGGAGTGGCGGTGGGTGCACTTCTGATGAGCGTCGCCCGCGCGCACCTGCCGCCCGAACGCTCGGGATCGACGATCGCGGCGCTGTCGGTCGCCTCGACCGTCGGAATCGGTGTCGGCTACCCCGTGATCAGCCTCCTCGACCAGGTCGCGGGACTGCGCGCTGCCTACGGTCTCGGGTTCCTGCTGTCCGCCGCAGCCCTGGTGATCGCCTGGCGCGCGTTGCCGGTCGAGGCGCCCGGCGCGCGGCCCCGCATCGACGTCCCCGGTGCCGCGCTCCTCGCGCTCGGCACGCTCGGCGTCCTGCTCGTCGTGGCCGAACCGGCGATGTGGGACCCGCCCTGGCCGGCCGGAGGTGTTCTCGCGGGTTCGGCCGGGATTCTCGTCGGCTGGGCGGTCATCGAGCTGCGCACCCCGGATCCGCTGGTGAACCTGCGCCTGCTCGTTCGAGGCCCGGTGCTGCGCGCGAACCTGGCGATGCTCATCGCGGGGATCGGCTTGTACCTGCTGTTCAGCCTGCTCACCCGCTACGTGCAAACGCCCGCAGGGGCGCACTACGGGTTCGCCTTGCCCAGTGTGGCGGCCGGTGCGGCGCTGATCCCGTTCTCCCTGCTGGGGTTCGCGGCGGGCAAGGCCCAGCCCGCGCTGGTCTCACGCCTTGCCGAGCGCGGAACTTACGCGCTCTCGACGGGAATCGCCCTGGCCGCCGCGCTGCTGTTCGCCGTCGCCGACCAGTCGCTGCCGCTGGTGCTCGGGGCGATCGCGCTGCTCGGTTTCGCCGTCGGAGGCATCTCGTCGGTGATGCCTCGACTCGTTCTGACCGGCGTTCCGCACGGCGAGACCGCCAGCGTGCTGTCGATCAACCAGATCTCCCGCAGCATCGGCTTCAGCACCGGCAGCGCCACGGCCGGATTGCTGCTGACCACCGCCACACCGAGCGGAACGCTGCTCCCCGCCCAGAGCGGCTACACCGCGGCGGCGCTGTGGGCCTCGCTGCCGCTGGTGCTCAGCGCGCTCATCGTCGCGGGATTCCGGCCCGGTCGGATGGACTCCGGGTGATCCGTGAGCGACGGTGGGGGGATGGACACCGAAGTTCCCGATGACGTCTTCCGGGACGTTCTGGCGCAGGTCTCGGACTTCGTGCGCAGTCGTGTGCTGCCGCGCGAGACCGAGATCATGAACGCCGACGCGATCCCCGCGGACCTGCGGGCGCAAGCCGCCGAGATGGGTTTGTTCGGCTACGCCATCCCGCAGGAGTGGGGCGGGCTCGGCCTGAACCTGGTGCAGGACGTCGAGCTGGCGATGCAGCTCGGCTACACCTCGCTGGCGCTGCGGTCGATGTTCGGCACCAACAACGGCATCGCCGGTCAGGTGCTGGTCGGTTTCGGCACCGACGAGCAGAAGGCCCGCTGGCTGCCGCGCATCGCCTCCGGTGAGGTCGTCGCGTCGTTCGCGCTCACCGAGCCCGGCGCCGGGTCCAACCCGGCCGGGCTGCGCACCACCGCCACGGCCGACGGCGACGGCTGGACCATCGACGGCGGCAAGCAGTTCATCACCAACGCCACCGAAGCCGGGCTGTTCGTGGTCTTCGCGCGGATGCGACCGGCACCGGAGACCGGCAACGGCATCGCGGTGTTCCTGGTTCCGGGTGATACGCCGGGCATCGAGGTCAGCGGCCACGACGCGAAGATGGGTCAAGAGGGCTCGCGGACCGCGTCGGTGACGTTCTCGCAGGTCCGGGTCGGCCCGGAGGCGCTGGTGGGCTCCGACGGGGACGTCGGCTACCGGGCGGCCATGACCTCGCTGGCGCGGGGCCGCATCCACATCGCCGGGCTCGCCGTCGGGTGCGCGCAGCGGGCCCTGGACGAGTCGGTGTCCTACGCCGCCACCGCCACCCAGGGCGGGACCGCGATCGGGGACTTCCAGCTGGTCCAGGCCATGCTCGCCGACCAGCAGACCGGGGTCATGGCCGGGCAGGCGCTCGTCCGCGACGCCGCCCGCAAGTACCTCACCGGCGAAGACCGCCGCATCGCCCCGTCGGCGGCGAAGCTGTACTGCACGGAGATGGCGGGCAGAGCTGCCGACCTCGCCGTGCAGATCCACGGCGGCACCGGCTACATGCGCGAAGTCCCCGTCGAACGCCTCTACCGCGACGTCCGGCTGCTGCGGCTCTACGAGGGCACCAGCGAGATCCAGCGCCTCATCATCGGCGGCGGCCTGGTCCGCGCCGAGCAGAAGCGCACGTCGTGACCACCGCTCCCGCAGAGAGGAAACCCATGCTGTCCGGACGCACCGCCGTCATCACCGGAGCCGCCCAGGGCATCGGTCTGGCCATCGCCCGCCGGTTCGCCTCGCACGGCGCCCGAATCGTCATCGGTGATCTCGCCGAGGACACCGCCCGCGGCGCCGCCGAATCCCTGCCCACCGAGGCGTTCGGAATCCGCTGCGACGTCACCTCCAGCGAAGACGTGTCCCGACTGCTCGACGCCGCCACCGACCGCTTCGGCTCGCTCGACATCATGGTCAACAACGCCGGCATCACCCGCGACGCGACCATGCGCAAGATGACCGAGGACCAGTTCGACGAGGTCATCCGAGTCCACCTGCGCGGCTGCTGGAACGGCACCAGCCAAGCCGCGGGCATCATGCGCGAAGCAGGTGGCGGCTCGATCATCAACCTGTCGTCGATCTCCGGCAAGGTCGGCTTCATCGGCCAGACCAACTACTCCGCCGCCAAAGCGGGCATCGTCGGCCTCACCAAGGCCGCCGCCAAGGAAGTCGCGTCCAAGAACGTCCGCGTCAACGCGATCCAGCCCGGCTTCATCGAAACCCCGATGACCGAAGTGATGCCCGACCACGTCAAGGACCAGAAGCTCGCGGAAATCCCGATGGGCCGCACCGGCACGGCGGACGAAGTGGCCGACGTCGCCACCTTCCTCGCCAGCGACATGTCCAGCTACATGACGGGCGCGGTCCTCGAAGTCACCGGCGGACGCCACATGTGACCCGTCTCGTGGGTGGGGGAAGTTTTCATGAAAACTGCGCTCTGTCTCAGGACGGGAGGTTTTCATGAAAACTTCGTCTCTCCTGGGGACGGAGCCCCCTCAGGGGAGTCCCGTGGCCCTAGGTGTGGGGACAGTTTTCATGAAAACTGTCCCCACTCATGCGACCGCACCGATCGTCTGATCCGGCCTGCGGTAGCGGCAGTCAGGTCGTCCTGTCGCATCGCGCGGTGCGCCTGGACTCAGTGCGGTCACCAACCGGTGCGCGTCGTCGGCTTCCAGAGCCAGCACCGCTGCTCGATCCAGGTGAACCTTCGAAGCGTCCCAGCGGTTCACCGGCATGCTCAACCACCCGAGGTATTGGTGGAGTTCGGAGAGCAGACCCACGGCGTGACGACGCACGTCGCTTCGCGCGCATCGGGCCATGCGCTGGACGAGGTCGGCGCTCCCGGTGCGACGACCGCGTCCGCTTGGAGTCGGCGATGACGCCCGAACGCCGACTCGCGGTGCTGGTCCGCAAGACCCAACGGCTCCTCGACGAGGTCGCCTACCAACTCGCGGGCCACCAGTGCACCCGAGCCGATCGGGACTCCACGGCCGAGGTGCTCGACGAACTCGCAGCAGCGCTGCGACAGCGGCCACTCCCCGCACAGGTCATCGACGGGACGCAAACGGAATGATCGAGCCAGGACCGGTTCTGATCGGAATCGGCCCCCGCACTACAGAAGACCCGCTTTGCGGGCTTCGTGGACTGCTGCTGTGCGGTTTCGGACTCCGAGTTTTCGGGTGGCGTTGCGGAGGTAGGTCTTGACCGTCTCGGGGCTGAGGCCGAGGCGGGCGGCGATCTCGACGTTGGAGGCGCCGATCTCCACCAGGCGGAGGGCTTCGAGCTCGCGGGGTGCGAGGGTGATCGCCGGAGCGGCGTCGTCGCCGGCGAGCCGGCGGTGGATGCGGGTGAGGCGGGCGCGCAGGGCGTCGTCCCCGGTCTCGGCGATGACGGCGGCGAGCTCGGCCAGCGGATCACCCGCCAGGCCCGGATCGGGGCGCAGGCGCTCCTCGACGTCCCGGGCGAGTTGCGCGGCGGCGACCTCGGCCGTGCGCAGGGCGCGGTCGCCGACCGGCCGGTGGTCGCGGGCGGCGCCGTAGAGGACGCCGCGGACCGACTCGCCGATCGTGATCGGCAGGGCGAACACCGACGTCAGCCGCTCCTGGCTGACCACGATCGGGTCATACTCGTGGGTGATGTCGGCGGTGCGGGCGTAGTCCTCGACCCGGTGCGCGGCGCGGTCCCGCAGCACCCGGCCGCCCAAGCCGCTGCCGGAACCGACCTCCAGACCGCGCAAACCAGTCCCGAACGTGCCACGCAACCGGCCGATGACCAGGCGTTCCGGTGTCGTCGACGTGCCGCCGCCGAACACCACCGGGATGCCGGTCGAACGCGCCAGCCAGCGCAGCCGCTCCGGCAGCAGCCGATCGATCCACTCGGCCGCCGCGACGTCGTCGTCCATGCGCCCTCCCCGCCGGTGCATCACGCTGGAATATCCGGTGAGCACACGATCGCGCTACCCCCATGTGTGGGTAGTGTCCGACCCGGTGGTCGGTGCACCCTGCTCACCGACAGCGTCGTCGCACTCGAAGGGGATCCGCATGGACGTCACCGGCGCCTACCGGGAAAGTCGCGACCAGCTCCTGGGGCTGCGCGGTGAGCACGCGCGGGCGGTCACCGAGTTCCGCTGGCCGGAGCTGGGCGACCGGTTCAACTGGGCGATCGACTGGTTCGACGCGATCGCACGAGGCAACGACCACCCCGCGCTCGTGATCGTCGAGGAGGACGGCTCCGAGCTGCGGCGCAGCTTCGCCGAGATGGCCGCCGCCTCCGACCGCCTCGCCGCGTGGCTGTCCGACCGGGGCGTCCGCCAGGGCGACCCGGTGGTGCTCATGCTCGGCAACCAGGTCGAGCTGTGGGAGTCGATGCTGGCGATCATGAAGCTGGGCGCGGTGATCGTCCCGACCACGACCGCCGTCGGGCCCGCCGAGCTGATCGACCGGATCGCGCGCAGCGGCGCCGAGCACGTCATCGCCAACGCCGAGGACACGGGCAAGTTCGCCGAGGTGCCCGGCGACTACGGGCGGATCAGCGTCGGCCCGGCCGACGGGTGGGCCGACCTGCGCGAGGCCGCGAAGCTGCCCGCCTCGCCGGTGGATCACCCGGGGACCGCTCCGGGCGACCCGCTGCTGTACTACTTCACCTCCGGCACGACGTCGCGGCCCAAGCTCGTCGAGCACACCCAGATCTCCTACCCCGTCGGGCACCTGACGACGATGTACTTCCTGGGCCTGCAGCCCGGCGACGTGCACCTCAACATCTCCTCGCCCGGCTGGGCCAAGCACGCGTGGTCGTGCTTCTTCGCGCCGTGGATCGCCGAGGCCACGATCCTGGTGGTCAACTACCGCCGCTTCGACCCGGCGATGCTGCTGGGACGGCTCCGGGAGCAGGAGGTCACGACGTTCTGCGCGCCGCCGACGGTGTGGCGGATGCTCATCAACTCCGACCTCGGCGAACGCCCCGGGACGCTGCGCGAGGTCATCGGGGCCGGCGAGCCGCTCAACCCGGAGGTCATCGACCAGGTCCGGCGCGCGTGGGGGCTGACGCTGCGGGACGGGTTCGGGCAGACCGAGACCAGCGCGCAGGTCGCCAACACGCCCGGTTCGGAGGTGCGGCCCGGTTCGATGGGCCGCGCGCTGCCGGGCGTGCCGGTGGTGCTGGTCGACCCGGCCACGGGTCAGCCGGTGGCGGGCACCGGGGAGGGCGAGATCTGCCTGGACCTCTCGCAGGAGCCGCTGTCGCTGATGACCGGCTACCGCGACGACTCCGAGCGCAACGACGCGGCGATGGCCGACGGCTACTACCACACCGGTGACGTCGCCACGATCGACGCCGACGGCTACATCACCTACGTCGGGCGCACCGACGACGTGTTCAAGGCCAGCGACTACAAGATCAGCCCGTTCGAGCTGGAGTCGGTGCTCATCGAGCACCCGGCGGTGGCGGAGGCGGCCGTGGTCCCGGCGCCGGACCCGGTGCGGCTCGCGGTGCCCAAGGCCTACATCGCGCTCGCGCCCGGGCACGAGGCCGACGAGTCCACGGCGTTCGAGATCCTGCGCTACGCGCGCGAGCACCTCGCGCCGTACCAGCGGGTTCGGCGGGTGGAGTTCTTCGAGCTGCCGAAGACGATCTCCGGCAAGATCCGCCGCGTGGAGCTCCGCGCCCGCGAGGAGGACGAGAGCACGCACCCGACCGAGTGGCGCGACGACCAGTTCCCCGACCTCAAGAGCTGAGTCCTGGGCAGCGGGACGGTTTTAGCCATAATCACCCATGATCAATGTCCGTTTTGTCCGGACAATTATGGCTAAAACTGTCCCGATGCCGGACCCTCACACCAAGTCCGGGACGCGCTCGGACTCAGGCGGCGGGCCGGGTGGGGTGCCGTTGCCGAAGGGGCGGCCGCCCAAGCGGTCCCGGCCGTGCGGGTGCAGGAGGTCGGACAAGTCCGGACCTGCCGGGACGATGCCGGACGGGTTGAGGTTGCGGTGCACCACGTAGTAGTGCTCCTTGATCTGCGGGAAGTGGATCGTGTCGCCGAAACCCGGTGTCTGGAACAGGTCTCGCGTGTAGTCCCGCAGCACCGGCATCTCGGTGATCTTGTGCCGGTTGCACTTGAAGTGCCCGTGGTAGACGGCGTCGAACCGCACCAGCGTCGGGAACAGGTGCACGTCGGCCTCGGTGATGGTGTCGCCCACGAGGTAGCGCTGCCCTGCCAACCGGTCGGAGAGCTGGTCCAGGGCTTCGAAAAGGTCGGTGAAGGCCTTCTCGTGGGCTCCCTGGGTCCGGGCGAAACCGGTCTTGTAGACGCCGTTGTTGACCCGGAACACCAGGTCGCCGATCTCATCGATCTCGCCGCGCAGGTCCTCCGGGTAGAGGTCGGGTGCGCCGGGCCGGTGGTGCTCGCGCCACTCGCTGGACAGGTCGAGCGTGATCTGCGGGAAGTCGTTGGTGACGACCTGACCGCTGGGGATGTCGACGATCGCCGGGACCGTGATGCCCTTGGCGTAGTCGGGGAAGCGCGCCAGGAACGCCTCCTGCAACCGCTCGATGCCCAGCACCGGATCGCGCCCGCCGGGGTCGAGGTCGAAGCGCCAGCTGCGCTGGTCGTGGGTGGGACCGGCGATGCCCATCGACAGCACCGGTTCCAGCCCGAGCAGCCGCCGCACGATGACGGCGCGGTTCGCCCACGGGCAGGCCCGGGCCACCACCAAGCGGTAGCGCCCGGGCTCCACCGGATATCCGTCCCGCCCGTCCGCGGTGATCCGCGTCTTGACGTAGTTCATGTCCCGTTCGTACTCACCGGCCATGCCCCGATCGTCCACTGCCGACCGCGCTCCCGCCAAGCTCGGCGGGACGACCGGCGCGTCAGGCGGGCACGGCCTCCACCGGTGCGGGTGCGCGGGCGGTGTCGGCCAGCAGGACCGCCGACAGCACCGAGACCGCGGCGACTCCGATGAGGTAGTAGGCCGGGGCCATCGGGTTGCCGGTGGATTCCACGAGCGTGGACAGGATCAGCGGCGTCGATCCGCCGAAGATCGACACCGCGGCGCTGTAGGCCAGCGACAGCCCGCTGTAGCGCACCTTGGTCGGGAACGCCTCGGCGATCGCCGTGGAGATCGCCGCCAGGCTCGGCGCCATCAGCAGCCCCAGCAGCACGTACGCGAGCGTGATCAGCGCGAACTCGCCGGAGAGGATCAGCTGGTACATCGGCACGGCCAGCGCCATCAGCGCCAGCGGGGTGGCGATCAGGAACGGTTTGCGCCGTCCGATGCGGTCGGCCAGCAGCGCCCAGGCCGGGCAGGTCAGCAGAAGCGCGGCGATGCCCACCAGCATCGCGCTGAACATGTCCACCTGCGGGATGTGCAGGTTCTTCACCAGGAACGCCGGCCAGAACGCCTGGACCATGTAGGTGCACGTCGTACCGGAGATGATCAGACCGATCACCTTGAGCACGTTGGGCCAGTGCTCCCGCAGGGTGATCAGCAGCGGAGCGCCGCTGTCCTCGGCGGATTCGGCCTGGAACTCAGGGGTCTCGTCCAACTTCAGCCGCAGGTACAGCCCGATCGCACCCAGCGGCAGGGTGATCAGGAACGGGATCCGCCAGCCCCACTCGGTGAGCGCCTCGGGCGTCAGCGCCAGCGACAGCAGCGCGCCGATCACGGTGGCCACGAGCGTGGCCGCGTACTGGGTGAACATCTGCCAGCTGCCGTAGAAGGTGCGCCGGTTGCGCGGCGCGTACTCGACCATGAACGCCGTCGCGCCGCCGAACTCGCCACCCGCGGAGAAGCCCTGCACCACGCGGGCGATCACCAGCAGGATCGGAGCCGCCAGGCCGATCCCGTCGTAGGTGGGCAGCAGGCCGATGATGAAGGTGGCCACCGACATGCCGATGATGGAGATCGACAGCGTGGTGCGCCGCCCCATCCGGTCGCCGTAGTGGCCGAAGATCAGCGCGCCCAGCGGGCGCAGCACGAACGACACGCCGAACGCGGCGAAGGTGGCGATCAGGCTGTTGCTGCCCGGGAAGAAGTTCGCCGCGATCGCGGCGGCGAAGAACCCGTAGAGCCCGAACTCGAACCACTCGATGAAGTTGCCGATGGAAGCCGCGAGCACCGCCTTGCGGCGCACCGGCCGGGGCACGGAGTTGGTCATGATCATCTCCCCACGTGGGTGCGGGCCAGGGCGAGTTCGGCGTAGGCGGTGGCGCCGTCGGCGAGCACCGCGTCGTCGAACAGCGCTGTCGGCGAGTGGTTGTAGTCGGCGGAGTCCGGGTCGATGCCCTCCGGAACCGCGCCGAGGCCGATGAAGCTGCCGGGCACCTCGTCGAGCACGCGGCAGAAGTCCTCCGAGCCCGACAGCGGGTTCACCAGGGTCTGCTGCCGCTCCTCGCCGAAGAGCTCGCGGATGGTGCGGTCGGCGAAGGCCGTCTCCTCGGCGTCGGTGCTGGTCGGCGGGTATCCCGGCCGGTAGTCGACCTCGACGTCGACGCGGTGCGCCGCGGCCACCGCGCGCAGCACCTCGGCGGAGCGCTCCCGCATCCGCTCGCGGGACTCCGGCGAGAAGGTGCGCACGGTGGCGCCGAAGGTCGCGACCTCCGGGATGACGTTCACCGCGGTTCCGGCGTGCAGCGAACCGACGGAGAGCACGACCGGGTCGAACATGTCGAACTGCCGGGTCACCATCGTCTGCAGCGAGGTGATCATCTCGCTGATCGCGGCCACCGGGTCCTGCGTCCGGTGCGGCGCCGATCCGTGCCCGCCGGTGCCGCGCACCTCCACGTGCAGCTCGTCGGACGCCGAGAGCATCGTGCCGGGCCGGGTGACGAACAGGCCCTGCGGCGCGTTCGAGGAGAACACGTGCATGCCGTACGCGGCGTCCACCCGGCGTCCGGAGGCCTCCAGCACGCCCTCGTCGACCATGATCCGCGCGCCGTCGCAGCCCTCCTCCCCTGGCTGGAACATCAGCACCACGTCGCCGCCCAGCCGGTCGCGGTGCGCGCTCAGCAGCCGGGCCGCGCCGATGAGCATCGTGGTGTGCAGGTCGTGGCCGCAGGCGTGCATGGTGTCGCCGGTCCGCGAGGCGAAGTCGAGCCCGGTGCGCTCGCGGACCGGCAGCGCGTCCATGTCGGCGCGCAGCAGCACGGTCGGCCCGTCGCCGCCGCGCAGCACGCCGGTCACCGAGGTGGTGTCCCGCCCGGTGCTGATCTCCAGCGGGAGGTCGTCGAGCGCGGCCAGAACCCGTTCCTGGGTTCGCGGCAACCGCAGCCCGACCTCGGGTTCCCGGTGGAACTCGTGGCGCAGCGCGATCAGCTCGTCGTGGATCGCCCGCGCGTCCTCGTGCACAGTCAACTGCTACCTCCGGACGTGACCTGCTTCATAACGGCATCGGGGCGCGTCAGTGTGCGATGTCTGCCGGGTCCGAGGTGTTGAATCGCAGGATTCGTGCAACGACCGCCGTCCGGAGAGGTGATTCGTGCGTTCCCGTGCGCCCGAGCTGGCAGAAGAGGACCTCGCGCTGATCCACGCGCTGCAGATCGCGCCGCGCGTGAGCTGGGCCGAGGCCGCGCGCGTGCTGGATTCGTCGCCGACGGCGCTGGCCGCCCGGTGGCAGCGGCTGCGCGCGGCGGGCCTGGCGTGGGTGACGGTGCACTCCGGCGAGCAGTCGCGGGACGTGGTGGCGTTCGTGGACCTGCGGGTGGACCCGATCCACCGGCCCGAGGCCATCGAGCGCCTCTCCCGCGATCCGCGAGCGGTCTCCGTCGAGGAGACCGCCGGGGGCCGCGACCTGGTGCTGACCGTGATCGTCCCGGACTACGACTCGCTGGCCGCGTTCACCCTCGACGACCTGCCGACCACCCCGGGCGTGCGCGAGGTGAACACGCACGTGGCCACCAAGGTGCACCGGCAGGGTTCGGACTGGCGCCTCGACGCCCTCGACCGCGAGCAGCAGGCCGCGCTGCGCGACGCCGCCCGCCACGCCGAAAGTCCCGCGCGGGGGCGGATCCCGGACTCGTACTGGCCGGTGGTGCAGCGGCTGGCGCAGGACGGCAGGCAGAACGCGGCCGAGATCGCCCGCGCGCTGGGCCGCGATCCGGCGACGGTGCGCAGGCAGGTCGCCAGGCTGCTGGCCACCGACGCCCTGGCGTTCCGCTGCGAGGTCGCCGGACTGCGCAGCCGCTGGCCGATCGTGTGCACGTGGTTCGCGCAGGTCCCGATGACCGACCTGGACCACACGGTCCGCTCGCTGTCGACGCTGCCCGAGCTGCGGCTGCTGGTGTCCACGGCCGGCCAGTCGAACCTGATGTTCCTGCTGTGGGCGCGCTCCTCCGGCGACCTCATGCGCGTCGAGCGCTCGGTGAACGAGAAGCTCCCGTGGCTGCGCCTGTCCGAGTCGGTGCTGACGCTGCGGACCCGCAAGCGCATGGGCTGGATCCTCGACCGGCACGGACGCGCCACCGGGGAGCTCGTCCTCCCCCGCACCCTCCAACCCGGCTGACCGGGGAGGTGGTCACCGAGGGCGTCGAGAATTCGCCCCGGCACCACCGCTTTCAACTTCTCCGGAGAACGTCTCCGCGAATCGATTCGCGCCACTGTGGACACTCCCCGGATGGCGGTCACACATTTATCTGTACTGGCGCGAAATTCACTGCCCTAAACTCACAGCTGCCCAAGAGGAGAACGATTCCGCGGGAGAGCACTGCGTTCCCGCGCGTCGAACTCACCTCCGGTGAACCACTTTCATCCACGCATCAGCGATTTCCACCTCCGCAGAACGACATCGACGATCTCGTCGCCGCGCGCCCGGACCACGCCTCGGACGCTCGGAAACCGCGCGGTCGAGTTCACCGACGAAAGGTTCGTGACGTGACTGCACCCCCAGAGGACCAA
The DNA here is from genome assembly GCF_029952525.1 of Saccharopolyspora ipomoeae. Classification (GTDB taxonomy): domain Bacteria; phylum Actinomycetota; class Actinomycetes; order Mycobacteriales; family Pseudonocardiaceae; genus Saccharopolyspora; species Saccharopolyspora ipomoeae. The sequence continues at coordinate 151,154 of NZ_JASAOF010000010.1, read as the reverse complement.
TTCTCATCGTTGCAGACCGAAGCGGCCCGGCTGCTGGCGACCACGACCAAGACCCCGCCGCAGATGCAATCCATCAGCTCGCGGCACCTGCTCAACCAGCTCCCCTGGGAGACCGTCGAAGGCGGCACCTACCGGGTGAACCGGCGCCTGCAGCACAAGGTCGGCCGCGGGCGCGTCTCGTTCGTCCAAGAGGGAACCGACGTCCGCGTCATCCCGGAGACGCTGGTCGAACTGCCGCCGCTCCGGGGTTATTCCGATGTGGACGTGCTGGAGCGCATCGCCCGGTCGTTCACCACGCGAGCGGTCGCGCCGGGCGACGTCCTCGCGGAGGAGGGTGCTCCCGTCCGGGAGGTGTTCATCGTCGCGCACGGCCGGGTCGAGCGGCTCGCGACGGGCGAGTACGGGACGGTCGACAAGTTGGGCGTGATCACCGATGGCACGCATGCCGGTGACGAAGCGCTCGGCACCGAGGAGCCGACCTGGTCGACCACGCTGCGCTGCGCCACCGCGGGCACGGTCCTGGTGCTGAGCTGGAACGCCCTGGTGGAACTGCGCGCCAACGCACCGGGGCTGAGCGCGCACCTCGCGGAGTTCGCCCGGCGGCGGGACCTCCCGCAGAACCGCAAGGGCGAGGCCGAGGTCGCGGTCTCCGCCGGCCACGCGGGCGAGGTCGGTCTGCCCGGGAGCTTCGTCGACTACGAGCTGGCCCCCAGGGAGTACGGCCTGTCGCTGACGCAGACGGTCCTGCAGGTCCACACCAGGGTCGCCGACCTCTACAACGACCCGATGAACCAGACCGAGGAGCAGATCCGGCTCGCCATCGAGGAGATCCGCGAGACCCAGGAGCACGAGCTGGTGCACAACCACGACTTCGGGTTGCTCCACAACACGGCCTTCGACCAGCGGATCTCCACCCGCGGCGGGCCGCCCACCCCGGACGACATGGACGACCTGCTGTCCATGCGGCGCTCCACCGACGCCTTCTTCGCGCACCCCAAGGCGATCACGGCGTTCCTGCGCGAGTGCAACCGCCGCGGCCTGATCGTCAACGCCACCGAGCTCGACGACGGTTCGAAAGCCCTCACCTGGCGCGGTGTTCCGGTGTACCCGCTGGGCAAGATCGGCGTCACCGAGCACAACACCTCGACGATCATCGCGATGCGGCGCGGTGCGCGCAGGCAGGGCGTCGTGGGCCTGCAGCCGGGGCCGCTGCCCGACGAGGTGCAGCCGGGGTTGAACGTGCGGTTCATGGGCATCACCGAGCAGGCCATCGCCCGCTACCTGGTCACCGCCTACTACAGCGTCGCTCCGCTGGTCCCGGACGCGGTCGGCCTGCTGGAGCACGTGGAGATCGGACGGGAGGAGCCGCTGTGATCGAGCTCGTCCAGCACGACACACCGGTGCCCTCCCGGCAGCAGCACACCGACGGTGTGTGGGGCACCAGCGCGTGCACCCCGCCGGGGGCGCAGCCGAGGACGACGCCGTTGTACTGCCCGCCAACACCGCCCGAACGGCCAGAGCTGGCCGCGGAGCTCAACCGCCGGGTCATCGTCTGGATGACCGAGATGGGGCTGGCTTCCGAGGAGAACGTCGCCGGCGTCCACGACCACGATCCGGGGCGCGGGATCACGCTCTGCCACCCGGGCGGCGACGACGTCGAGCGGATGACCGCGGCGACCAAGATGATCATCGCCGAGACCGTGGTGGACGACTACTACTGCGAGACCAACAGCCGCCGCGCCGCCGACGACCAGCAGATCGGACCGAACCTCTCGATGGCCCAGTCCGCGATCGACGCGCCGTGCCTGACCGGCACCCACCAGGCGCAGTGGGACAAGCGCCGCGACGACGACCCGGTGCTCAGAGCCCAGCACGACGCCTTCAACGACCTCAAGAGGTTCAGCACGCCCGCCCAGGCGCGGCGCACCACGCACGACATCGCCCAGCTCTACCTCGGCTACAACGCCGAGAACGGGTGGCGGCTGATCAACCGGCTGCCCCCGGCCTGGCAGTACCTGGCCAACCGGCAGATGAACTCGTTCCGGCCGTGCCTCGCGCTCACCGACATGCTCGACGGCTACGAGCTCCCGCCGGAGCTCTACGCCCATCCCCTGGTCCAGGACTGCACCGCTCGCGCTTCGCTGATCGCCACGCTGCACAACGACCTGGCCTCCTGCGAGCGGGAGATCCGCGGTCCCGGGCTGCCGTTCAACCTCCCCGCCGTGATCCAGGCCGAGGAGCACATCCCGCTCGACGAAGCGTTCGTCAAGTCCTGCGAGATCCACAACGAGCTGATCCAGGAATTCGAGGCCGACACCGAACGCACCACCAGCGCCCTCCCCGATCCGACGGTGGCCCGCTACCTGACCGGTCTGTGGGCGTGGATCGCCGGATGCAGGCACTGGCACTTCACCACCGCACGCCACACCGCGTAACCAGGAAGGACTAGGCCCACATGAGCACGAACACCTCGGTCGCCAGCCACTACCAGGGCAGTGTCGCGGACTACTGGAACAGGGAGGCCAACCCGGTCAACATCGAGCTCGGCGAGGTCGACGGCTACTTCCACCACCACTACGGCATCGGTGAGCCGGACTGGTCGGTCGTGGAAGGCGATCCGGGCACCGCGCGCGAACGAACCACCCGGGAACTGCACCGCTTGGAGACCCGGCAGGCCGTGTTCCTGCTCGACCACCTCGGCGAGGTGCGGCCGGACCAGCGGATCATGGACGCCGGGTGCGGGCGCGGCGGTTCCTCCTTCATGGCGCACGACCGGTTCGGCTGCCAGGTCGACGGCATCTCGATCTCCCGCAAGCAGGTCGAGTTCGCCACCGAGCAGGCGAAGGAGCGCGAGGTCGAGGGCAAGGTCGCGTTCCACCTGAAGAACATGCTCGACACCGGCTTCGAAACCGGGTGCATGCAGGCGATCTGGAACAACGAGTCCACGATGTACGTGGACCTGCACGACCTGTTCGCCGAGCACGCCCGGTTGCTTGCGCGCGGCGGCCGCTACGTGACGATCACCGGCTGCTACAACGACGTCTACGGCCTGCCCTCGCGGGCCGTGTCCACCATCAACGCGCACTACATCTGCGACATCCACCCGCGCTCCAACTACTTCCGCGCCATGACCGCGAACAGGCTGGTGCCCACCGAGGTGGTCGACATGACCGAGATGACGCTGCCCTACTGGCGGCTGCGGGCGAAGTCCCCGCTGGCGACCGGGATCGAGCAGACCTTCATCGACGCCTACACCTCCGGCAGCTTCCAGTACCTGCTCATCGCCGCCGACCGCGTCTGACGCGTCCGGGACCATCGGGGCCGAGCGGCGCACGACCGCTCGGCCCCGATCGCCGCTGGTCGCAGGCCGGATCAGGCGGGCAGCGGCGGGAGCTCCTCCTCGTGCAGCCACGCGGTGAAGAAGCCGCCGGGGACGCCGAACTCCGCGGCGAGGGCGGTGAAGTCCGATGTGGACACCGTGCCGTGGCGGTGGTCGGTGGCCCAGCGGTGCAGGAGCGCGAAGAACGGCCGGTCACCGAGCTCGTGGCGGAGCGCGTGCAGGGTGATCGCGCCGCGCTTGTAGACCTGGGGGTCGAACATCCGGTCCACGCCCGGGTCGGCGATGACCAGGTCACCGGCGATCCGGGCGTGCCAGTCCGCCGCGTGCTGCTGGGCGGTCGGACCGCCCGAGCGCTCCGACCAGAGCCACTCGGCGTAGGTCGCGAAGCCCTCGTTGAGCCAGATGTGCCGCCAGTCGGCGAGACCGACGCTGTTGCCGCACCACTGGTGCGCGAGCTCGTGCACGACGAGGCGTTCGTGGGTGCGCCGCCCGTCGACGTGGTTCGCGCCGAAGATCGAAATGCCCTGGGCCTCGACCGGGTCGTCCAGGTCGTCGTCGGTGACCACCACGACGTACTCGCCGAACGGGTACGGGCCGAACAGCTCCCGCAGGAAGTCCATGATCTCGCCGTGGCGGCCGAAGTCGTGGGCGAACGCCCCGGCCAGCCGCGCCGGGATCGCCGCGCGCTGCGGCACCTCGCCGGAGCCCAGCTCCACCTCGTCGTACAGGCCGACCTGCACGCTCATCAGGTACGTCGAGGTCGGTTCGGGCCGCTCGAAGACGTGCGTGGTGGTGCTGCCGCCCCGCTTCTGCGACCGCGGGTTCCCGGTCACCTGCACCGAGAACGGCGATGCGGTGGTGAACGAGACCCGGTAGGTGGCCTTGTCGGCCGGGTGGTCGTTGCACGGGAACCACGACGGCGCGCCGATCGGCTGGGCGGCGACCATCGAGCCCTCGGTCAGCTCCTCCCACCCGATCTCGCCCCAGCGGCCGCTGATCGGCGCCGGGGTGCCCGAGTACCGGACCTCCACCCGGAACCGGGCGCCGTCGGCGATCGGCCGCTGCGGGCGGATGCGCAGCTTGCCGCCGCTGTGGGTGTACTTCGCGGGCTTGCCGTCGACCTGGACGCGGCGCACCCGCAGGTCACCGAGGTCGAGGCTGAACCGCAGCAGGGGCTGCGTCGCGGTGGCCGCGATGCGGGCGTGCCCGCCGAGCCGGTTGGGCCCCACCTGGTAGTCCAGGTCGAGGTCGTAGTGGGTGACGCGGTAGCCGCCGTTGCCGTGCTCGGGCAGGTAGGAGTCGGTCGATCGATCCGCACCCGGTGCCGGAGCAGTGCTCAACGATCGCGTCCCTTCCCGTTCGTCCAGACCGTGATCGGGTTGCCGAGCCAGCGGGTGCGGGCCGGAACCTCGTCGCCGCGGGTCACCAGCGAGCCGGGGCCGATGGTGGTGTCGGATCCGATGCTCGCGCCGGGCAGCACGATCCCGTGCGGCCCCAGCGTAGCGCCGGCCTCCAGGCTCACCTCGTCCAGCCGCATGACGCGGTCGTGGAACAGGTGGGTCTGCACGACGCAGCCGCGGTTGACGGTCGCGCCGTCGCCGAGGCGCACCAGGTCGGCCTCGGGCAGCCAGTAGGTCTCCAGCCACACGCCGCGGCCGATCTCGGCGCCCATGCTTCGCTGCCACAGCGTCAGCAGCGGGGTGCCCGCGGCGGAACCGATCAGCCACGGCACGGCCAGGACCTCGACGAACATGTCGGCGAGCTCGGTGCGCCACACGAACGAGCACCACAGCGGGCGCTCGCCGTCCCGGTAGCGCCCGATCAGCAACCACTTCACGGCGGTGGCCACGAGGCAGGCGAGCAGCCCGGCGCCCAGCACCACCGGTCCGGCCAGCAGCGCGGCGCCGAGCAGGCCGAGGCTCGCGTGCAGCTGCGCGAGCGCGAACAGCACCAGCACCGACAGCGCGACGCTCACCATCACCGGCACGATGCGGAACAGCTCGACGACCGCGCGGGCGATCTTGAGCCGCAGCGGTGGCGCGAAGGTGCGGCTGCGGTCACCGCCGTCGACCGAGCGGCGCAGCGGCATCGGCGGCATGCCCAGCCACGACGAGCCCTTCTTGGCCTTGCGCGGTGTCGAGGACAGCACGCCGACCAGGCCGCGCTTGGGCACCCGGCGTCCGGCGGCGGTCATGCCCGAGTTGCCGAGGAACGCCTGCTTGCCGATGCGCGCGGGCGCCACGTGCAGCCAGCCGCCGCCGAGCTCGTAGGCGGCGACCATCGTGTCGTCGGCGAGGAACGCGCCGTCGGCGACGTTGGTCATCTTCGGCAGCGCCAGCACCGTGGAGGCCTCCACGTCGCGGCCGACCTTGGCGCCCAGCAGCCGCAGCCACACCGGTGTGATGAGGCTGGCGTAGAGCGGGAACAGGCCCACCCGCGCCATGTCCATCAGCCGCTCGGTGGTCCACGCCTGCCAGGCGACGCGGCCGTGAACGGGGTGGTAGCCCTCGCGCAGCCCGATGCTCAGCGCGCGCACGCTCACCAGCACCAGCAGCGCGTAGCTGAGGAAGTAGGTGATGCTCGCCAGCGGCACCACCGGCAGCACCCGCAGCAGCGCGGTGCTCAGGTCCGGCGACCCGGTCAGGGCGCGGGCGAGCAGGACGACGCCCGGAGCCGCTGCCAGGACCGGCAGCACGCCGAGCAGCATCGACGACAGGCCGTAGAGCGCCACCCAGGTCCGCGACCGCGGCGGGCGGCTGGTCGGCCAGTCCTGGGTGGACCTGGCGACGCGACTGGCCGGGGACCCGGACCAGCGCTGACCGGCGGGCACCGAGCCGTGCACGGTGGATCCGGCGGCGATCTCGGCGCGCTTGCCGATGCGCGCGCCGGGCAGCAGGGTGCTGCGCGCGCCGACGCGAGAGCCTGCGCCGATGCGGATCTTGCCGATCCTGACCTGGTCGCCGTCGACCCAGTAGCCGGAGAGGTCCACCTCGGGTTCCACGGCCGCGCCCTTGCCGATCTTGAGCAGTCCGGTGATCGGCGGCGGTGTGTGCAGGTCGACGTCGTCGGCGACCTGGGCGCCCAGCGCACGCGCGTAGAACGCGGTCCACGACGCGCCGGAAACGCCGGTGGCGCCGGAGAACTCGGCGAGCTGCTGCGCCGTCCACAGTCTCAAGTGGACGCTGCCGCCGCGCGGGTAGCTGCCGGGCCGCACCCCGTCGAGCAGGAAGCGGGCGCCCACGGCCGAGATCGTGATGCGACCGGCCGGGGTGAACAGCACCGCCCACGCCCCGGCGATCCACCACCAGGGCACCGCGGGCAGGAAGTCCACGGCACCGATCCAGGTCAGGACGTTGCCGAGGGCGGCGAGCGCGGTCAGCCAGCGCAACCCGACCAGCGAGAGCATCGGCAGCAGGATGAGCAGCTGCAGCAGCCCGGTGCGGCGCGGAGTCGGGGTGACCTCGTGCTGCGGGTTGTCGGTGGCGGCGTCCAGCGCGTCGAGGTGCGCGGCGAGCCCGCCGAGCGTGGGCTCCTGGTAGATGTCGGCGACCGACACCTGCGGGTGGCGCGTGCGGATGCGGGCGATGAGCTGCGCGGCGGTGAGGCTGCCGCCGCCGTGGGCGAAGAAGTCGGCGGCCGGGTCGGCGACCTCGACGCCGAGGATCTCCGCCCAGCCCTCCGCCAGCCACGACTCGGTGGCCGACAGGGTTCCGCCGGGGCCGGTGTTGGGCAGCGGCCAGGGCAGGGCTGCGCGGTCGACCTTGCCGGACGTGCGGGTCGGCAGGTCGTCGATGGCGGCCAGCAGCGGCACCAGCGCGGCGGGCAGGCGTTCCTGCAGCTGCCGCACGGAGGCGTCGTGGTCGAACTCCGCGCCGCTGGGCACGACGTAGCCGACGAGGACCTGGTTGCCCGCGGCGGTGGTCTGCACGGCGGCGGCCGCCCCGGCGACGTGCGGCAGCGCGGCCAGCGCCGCGTCGACCTCGCCGAGCTCGATCCGCCGCCCGCCGAGCTTGACCTGCTCGTCGGCGCGGCCGACGAACAGCAGGCCCTCGGGTTCGGCGCGCACCACGTCGCCGCTGCGGTAAGCGCGGTCCCAGCCCAGGGAGGGCAGCGGGGCGAACTTCTCGGCGTCCTTGGCGGTGTCGAGGTAGCGGGCCAGGCCCGCGCCGCCGATGACGAGCTCACCGGTCTCGCCCATGCCGACGGGCTGCCCGGCCTCGTCGACGACGGCGAGCCGCCAGCCCGCCAGCGGCAGGCCGATGCGGACCTCCTCGTCGGCGCTGAGCTGGGCGGCGCAGGCCACGACGGTGGCCTCGGTGGGCCCGTAGGTGTTCCAGACCTCGCGTCCTTCGACGTCGAGGCGTTCGGCGAGCTCCTGGGAGCAGGCCTCGCCGCCGAGGATGAGCAGCCGCACGTCTTCGAGGGCTTCGACCGGCCACAGCGCGGCGAGGGTGGGCACGGTGGAGACGACGGTGATGCGCTGGGCGACCAGCCAGGGGCCGAGGTCGACGCCGGTGCGCACGAGCGCGCGGGGCGCGGGCACCAGGCAGCCGCCGTGCCGCCACGCCAGCCACATCTCCTCGCAGGAGGCGTCGAAGGCCACCGACAGCCCGGCCAGCACCCGGTCACCGGGCCCGATGGGTTCGTCGGCGAGGAACAGGCGGGCTTCGGCGTCGACGAAAGCCGCGGCCGAGGCGTGGCTGACGGCCACGCCCTTGGGCTTGCCGGTGGACCCGGAGGTGAAGATGATCCACGCGTCGTCGTCGGGGGTGGGCGCGCGCCGGTCGCCGCCCGGCGTGCGGCGCAGGTCGAGGGCGTTCCCGCCGGTCAGGACGGCGCACACGTCGGCTTCGGTGAACACGAGCTCGGCGCGGTCGTCGGGGTCGTCGGCGTCGACGGGCACGTAGGCCGCGCCCGCGGCCAGCACGCCCAGGATCGAGACGTAGAGCTCGGCGGTGCCGGAGGGGATGCGGATGCCGACCCTGTCACCTGCGCCGATGCCGCTGTCGGCGAGACGGCGGCGCACGGCCTCGATCTCGCCGGTGAGTCGGCGGTAGGTCAGCGCCCCGGTGCCGTCGTCGATCGCGGCGGCGTCGGGGTGGCGCCGGGCCGTGGCGTGCAGGACGTCGATCAGGGTGCGGCGGTCGGAGGTGGGGTCCGACCAGTAGACAGCGCTGGTCGAGGTCTCCTGCAGGGATTCCCGTGCCGTGGTCAGCGTCACCGCGTCCGCCGTTTCGCCGGCTGCGCGGTCCTCGAACTACGTGTGCCCACGGTATCCCTCTCCTGTCGTCTCCGGCGCGTGCTCCGAACGACCCACGCGCGGCAGGCTGAACAGCCTACGATCTCCCGAAGATCGATGCCGCACCACACGCCTGGCCACGTGCCGGTTGTCACACTCCAGCGATGTCGTGTAACGCCGCGTGACCGCGACGGCGGAAACCGGAAGAAGCCCTTCGCACTTCGGCGGTTCAGGCCCGAAAAGCCGTTCCTCTCAGGGCACTTGGTCCCTGGTTGGAATTGGCGCGATGGAGCCACAGTTGCTTGGTTCCCGGCTTGGTCGAGGTGACGGTGATGATCGACGTAGATCGCAAGAAGTCCTGCGCGGTGCTGTCCGCGCTGGCCTTGCTGGTGGCCGGGTTGCTGGTCGCACCGGCTCCGGTCGCCTCCGCCGCCCCGTCGCTGCCGCCGGGGTTCGTGGTGCGCGATCAGCCCAGCGGGCAGGCGGCCTACGACCTCACCGACTTCACGTACCTGCCCGACAACAGCACCCTGACCACCGGGAAGCGCGGCAAGGTCGCGTGGGTGTCGACCAGCGGGAAGGTCAACACGCTCGGCCAGCTGCCGGTGGACACCGTGCAGGACCTCGGCCTGGTCGGCGTCGCCGCCGCGCCCGACTACGCGACCTCGCGCCACATCTACCTGGCGCGGGCCGTGCCGGATGCGGCGGACGGTTTCCTGCTGCGGCTCGCGCGCTGGACGGTCACCGGCGGCGCGGAGCCGACCGGGCTCGCCGACGAGCAGGTGATCTTCGAGACCAAGAGCTTCTCCGACGTCCACGCCATCACCGGCATCGTCGCCGCGCCGGACGGCACGCTGTGGGTGTCGATCGGGGACCTGGCGAGCTTCCGCTTCACCGATCCGGCGGCGTTCCAGACGTTCAACCCGGACTCCCCGGCGGGCAAGATCATGCACATCACGCCGGACGGACGCGGCGTGCCGAACAACCCCTTCTACCAACCGGCCAACCCGAGTTCGTGGCGAAGCCGCGTGTACGCCAGCGGTTTCCGCAGCCCGTTCCGGCTGTCGCTGGACCCCACCACCGGCACGCCGCTCGTCGGCGACGTCGGCTACGGCACCTGGGAGGAGGTCGACGCGGTGCGGCCGGGGCAGAACTACAAGTGGCCGTGCTGGGAGGGCAACCACCCGGCGCCGGGCTACGCCGACCGGCCCGAGTGCGCCAACGTCGCCAACACTCCCCCTGTCTGGGAGTACCAGCACGGCAGCGGCACCGACCAGGGCAACAGCGTCACCGGCGGAATCGTCTACCAGGGGCAGAACTACCCGGAGGCCTACCGCGGCGCGTACTTCTTCGGCGACTACAGCCAGAGCAAGCTGTGGAGCATGCGGCTGGACTCGCAGGGCAACCTCGTGCAGCCGCCGCAGAGCCCGCCGCTGGGCACCGGGATCGGCGGTCCGGTGAAGTTCGAGGCCGCCCCGAACGGCGATCTGGTCTACGCCGACATCTACAGCGGCGCGCTCCGGCGGCTCAGCTACTCGTCGGCCAACAGCGCCCCGGTCGCGTCGGCCACGACCACCACCGATCCGGCCACCCGCACGGTCACCTTCGACGGGTCCGGCTCGGTCGACTTCGACGGCGACCCCCTGCGCTACGAGTGGGACTTCGGCGACGGCACCACCGGATCGGGCGTGCACGTCACCCACACCTACGCGCCGGGAACACCGCGGTTCACCGCCCGGTTGACGGTCCGCGACCCGTTCGACGCGACCGGCAGCACCGACATCGTCGTCGCCCCGTCCAACCACTCCCCCGAGCTGACGCTCACCCCGCCCCCGCAGGCGGACTTCGCCGTGGGCGACCCGATCTCGCTGTCGGCCCAGGCCACCGACGCCGAGGACGGTCCGCTGGAGGTCGCGTGGACGAGCTCGGTGGTGCACTGCCCGGAGGCCACCACCTGCCACGACCACCCGGGCGACGGCGCGCAGGGCCCGGTGCTGGACACGACGTTCACCGACCACCCGGACGCGCGGATGGAATTCACCGCCACCGCAACCGATTCCGAGGGCGTGACGACCAAATCCACCTACACCGCGCTGCCCCGGGAGCACCTGCTGACCTTGACCAGCAACGTGCCCGCGGTGCTGCAGATCCCGGTCGAGGGAGGCGCGAGCTCGGCGAAGGTCACCGAGGGCGCGCAGCTCGACGTGCTGGCCGCGGCCACGGCCACCGACGGCGGCTCAACCTTCTCGCGGTGGTCCGACGGGCCGACCGAGCGGTCCCGGTTCATCACGATGGGTCCCGCCGATCAGACGCTCAACGCCGAGTACCTGTCGCCGATCGACCAGCGCTACAACAGCGATCCCGGGGTGCGCGGGCTGCTGGGCGCGCCGACGGGACCGGAGATCACCGACGGCCCGGTGCACTACCGCACCTACGCGGGCGGCCGGCTGTACTGGACCAAGGAGACCGGGGTGCACGAGGTGCACGCCGGGAACCTCGCCAAGTACCTGGAACGCGGCGGGCACGCGTTCTTCGGCGCCCCGACGACCGACGAGACGTCCACACCGGACGGAGCGGGCCGCTACAACCACTTCGCCTACGGCGCTTCGGTGTACTGGACGGCGAACACCGGCTCGCACGCCGTGTGGGGCGCGATCCGCGCGCAGTGGGCCCGGCTCGGCTGGGAGACCGGTCCGATCGGGTACCCCACGACCGACGAGACCGGCACGCCTGACCGCGTGGGGCGGTTCAACCACTTCAGCAAGGCGTCCTCGATCTACTGGACGCCGCAGACCGGGGCGCACGGCATCTGGGGCGCGATCCGCGACCTGTGGAGCCGGATCGGCTGGGAGACCGGGCCGACGGGATACCCGACCACCGACGAGAGCATCACGCCCGACGGCGTCGGCCGCTACAACCACTTCAGCAAGGCGGCGTCGATCTACTGGACTCCCCGCACCTGGTCGCACGAGGTCTACGGCCGGATCCGGGAGCGCTGGGCGGCCCTGGGCTGGGAACGCTCCTACCTCGGCTACCCGACGACGGGCGAGTTCTCGGTCTCCGGCGGCCGCCAGAACAACTTCGAACGCGGCTACATCCGCTGGTACGCCTACAACAACTCGGTGATAGACCGCCGCTACTAACCCTCCGGAGTGGTGGTCGCGGGGCGCTCGATCGTCACCAGGGGACGGTTTTTCCTCGAATTGACCGGACAAAAGGGATGTTGATCACGGGTGATTCGAGGAAAAACCGTCCAGGGGCGACCACCGGGAAAGCCGGGATCCACTTCGGACGGTGAGAGCAGCTGACCTGGCGGTTATCCGCCAGTGTCCGGATCCGGGTGGGGATCGTGCCTAGCCTCGCCGTCGTCGCCAGCCACACCCCGGCGGGCGACGACGAGAGTGAGGAGCCGAGATGCCCAGGTTTTCCACGTCCACCGCGCTCGCCGGTGCGGCGACGGCGTTGCTGCTGGTCACGGGTGCGCCGCTGGCCGGTGCCGCCGTCGGCGACACCGCCGCACCGCACGTGGTCACCTACGACGCCAGCCAGGCCGCGGAGTTCCAGGCCGCCATCGACGAGGCCACCGCCACCTGGAACGAGCAGGTCGCCAACGTGAAGTTCGAGAAGGCCACCGACGGTCAGGCCGACCTCGTGGTCCTCGCCGACGACGGCTGGCCCCGCGCCCAGACCGACTCGCTGGGCGCAGGCACGGTGTGGATGGGCCGCGAGGCCGTCAACGAGGGCCACCACATCCCCCGCATCGCCACCCACGAGATCGGCCACATCCTCGGCCTTCCGGACAACCGCACCGGCGTGTGCGAGGACCTGATGTCGGGCGCCAGCGCGGGCACCGACTGCGCCAACGACCTCCCCAACGCCGAGGAGAAGGCCGAGGTCGAGCAGAACTTCGCCGAGGGCACCGAGATCGCCCCGCAGCTGTTCACCGAGGCCCCCGCCGCCCGCTAGGAGTTCTGGAGCGAGCGGAGCCGGCGCTTGAGGATCTTGCCCTGCGGGTCCAGGGGAAGCTCGTCCACCAGGTGGACCTCCTTCGGGACCTTGTAGCCGGCCAGCAGCCGCCTGCAGTGCTCGGTGAGCTCGTCCGCCGCGAGGTCCCGGCCGGGTTGCGCGACGACGAACGCGGTCACGGCCTCCGACCAGTACGGATCGGGCACGCCGACCACTGCGGCGCGCTGCACCCCGGCGTGCTCGTAGAGCGCGCGCTCCACCTCCTGCGAGGAGACGTTCATCCCGCCGGTCTTGATCATGTCCTTGAGCCGGTCGTGGAAGAACAGGTTCCCGTCGGCGTCGACGCGCACCATGTCGCCGGTGCGCACCCACCCGCCGCGGAAGACCTCCGCGGTCCGCTCGGGATCGTCGAGGTAACCGAGCATGACCGAGGGCGTGCGGCAGATCAGCTCCCCGATCTCGGCATCGGCGTCCTCGGCGTCGACCACCCGGATCTCCAGGTGCGTCACCGGTTTCCCGATCCAGGACGGGTCGCCGCCGGGGATGTCGTCGAGGGTCCGGAAGAACCCGACGGTGCCCAGCTGCGAGAGCTCCGACTGACCCCAGTAGGTGCCCCACAGGACCTCCGGAGCGGCGGCCGCCCAGGCGTCGATGACGTGCGGCGGGATCTGCCCGCCGTAGGTCATGCACCGGCGCACGCTGCCGACCGCGTCCGGGCCGAAGCCGTCGCGCCCGCTGAGCGCGATGTAGAACGTCGGCGTCTGGGCGATGACCGTGACCCGCTCCCGCTGGATGATCCGCAGCGCCGCGTCGGGCTCGACGGTCGCGGGCAGCACCAGCGTCGCGCCCATCAGCGTCAGGCTCGTCATCGAGCCGAGCCCGGCGATCGTGTGGAAGGGCATCACGAACAGCCACGTGTCGCCGGGCCCGGTGTCCAGTCCCCAGCCCCAGGCCGGGGCGGTGGAGGCGAGGTAGTTGCGGTGCGGGATGAGCACGCCCTTGGGCGCGGCCTCGGTGCCGGAGGTGTAGACGATGAGCGCGACGTCGTTCTCGTCGAGCTCGACCTCCGGCTCTTCGGCGGGGTGTTCGGCCAGCAGCGCGTCGAGTTCCGGGCCGTAGCCGAACTGCTCGACCCCGTCCGGCCGGACCGCGGCCACGACCTCGCCGAACTCGGTCCCGGCCAGCACGATCTCGGCCTTGCTGTGCCCGAGCTGGTGGGCGACCTCGGCCTCGCGGTAGAGCGGGTTGATGCCGGTGAACGCGGCACCGACCTTGAGCGCTCCGTAGTACGCGGCGACCACCTCGACGCCGTTGCGCGCCATCGAGGCGATCCGGCCGCCGCGCTCGATGCCGCGCGCGAGGAAGAACTGCGCGTAGCGGTCGGCCCGCTCGTTCAGCTCGGCGTAGGTCGTCTCCGCCCGGGTGCCGTCGGCGCCGTAGGAGACGAGGGCGACCTTGCGGGGCTGGGTGCGGGCGTGGCGGCGGAGCTGGTCGCCGATGGTGGCGCGGCCCAGCGCGGTGCGGTGGTGAGCGGCGAGTTCGGCCACGGCAGGTCCCTTCGGGGTTGAGCTCGCCCGTTCACACCGCGGAGGCGGCGAAGTAGGGCCGGGTGTAGGTCTCGGAGGCGACGATGTCCTCCACCGGGCTGCGGGTGAGCTTGGTGGGGAACCGCTTCTGCGGGTAGCCGACGGCGACGTGCGCGGCGGTGAGCACCCCGTCCGGGATCTCCAGCAGCGCGCGGACCTCGGGTTCGGCGTGGCAGAGCAGCGTGGTGACGGCCGAGGCGACGCCCTGGTCGCGCAGCGCCAGGCAGAAGTTCTGCATGGTCGGGTAGATCGACGCCCCGCCGACCACCGACAGCCGGTCCAGCTCCAGATCGGTGGGGTGCAGCCCGTCGATCTCGGCGCAGACCACGACGATCGCGGGAACCTCGGCGAGGTGCTCGGCGAAGTGGTCGGCGTCGCGGACCGCCTTGGGCATGGCCCCGACGTTGACCGAACCGTCGCCGATGCCGCCGAGGTAGGCCTTCCACATCGGCAGGTACAGGTCGGCCAGCGCCTGCTTGCGCTGCGGGTCGCGGACGACGATCCAGCGCACCGGCTGGCGGTTGCCGCCCTGCGGGCCGAATCGGGCGGCGTCGAACGCCTGGTGCAGCACCTCGTCGGGGACGGGGTCCGGTGCGAAGTACCGGCAGGTCCCCACGGTGCGCATCGCCTCGGTCAGCTCCATCGCCAACTCCTCGCCTATCCGCTGTTAGGTCCGGGGCCTGATGGTGCTGTGACTCACCGCACAAGTCAAGACCCTGAGGTGCGCGGATAAGTGGACGAACGACCCGCTGTTGACGTGAGAGGGGCGGACGTGGCAAGACTGATTGCCTAACAGTGGACAGGCTAGGGGGACGCATGACCGTCGACGACCGCAGCGGGCTGGCCGGGGCGCTGGAGCGCGCGAACCTGCCGTCGCTGGTCCCGGTCCTGTTCCAGCTCACCGGCGACGACCGCTGGCTGCGCGAGCCCTACCGGCCCACCCGCAGCCGCGGCATGGACGACAACGACTCCGGCGGCTTCACCCCCGAGGTGGCCGCCGAGATCCGGAGCGCCGCGCTCGACGCCGTCCTGGCGCACGAGTCCGGGACACCGGCCGCGGTCCCCGCCCCCACGGGCGAAGCGCTGCGCGCGCTGCTGGAGCTCGCCAACGGCGAGCCCGCCTCGCCCGAGTACGCCGAGATGCTGGCCGAGGACATGGGTTTCGCCCCGACGGAGTCCAAATCCGCTGCCCCGAAGGACATCGACGCCATCATCATCGGCGCGGGCGTGTCCGGGATGCTGGCCGCGATCAAGCTCGCCGAGGCCGGTGTCGAGCACGTCGTGCTGGAGAAGAACCCCGACGTCGGCGGGACCTGGTACGAGAACGCCTACCCCGGAGCCGGGGTCGACACCCCCAGCCACCTGTACTCGTACTCGTTCGAGCCGCGCCCCTGGCGCACCCACTTCGGCAAGCGCGACGAGGTCTGGCACTACCTGCGCGACGTCGCCGAGCGCCACGACCTGCGCGCGGTCACCCGGTTCGGCACCGAGGTCACCGACGCCGCCTACGACGAGACCACCGCGACCTGGACGGTGCGCACCGCCGACGGCCAGGAGCTCACCGCGCGGGTCCTGATCAGCGCCACCGGAGCGCTCAACCGACCGAAGGTCCCCGACATCGACGGTCTGAACTCGTTCCGGGGCAGGATCTTCCACACCGCCGACTGGCCGTCCGACGTGGACCTGCGCGGCAAGCGGGTGGCCGTGGTGGGCGCCGGGGCCAGCGCGATGCAGGTGGTGCCCGCGATCGCCGACGACGTCGCCTCGCTGGCGGTGTTCCAGCGCTCGCCGCAGTGGATCGCGCCGAACGACGTCTACTTCAGCGAGGTCGACGACGCGGTGCACCTGCTCATGGACCGGGTGCCGTTCTACCGGGTCTGGTACCGGGCGCGGCTGGCGTGGAACTTCAACGACCGCGTCCACCCGACGCTGCAGGTCGACCCTGACTGGGAGCACCCGGAGCGCTCGGTCAACGCCGCCAACGACGGCCACCGCCGGGTGTTCACCCGCTACATCGAGTCCGAACTGGACGGACGCCCGGACCTCATCGCCAAGGCGCTGCCCGACTACCCGCCGTTCGGCAAGCGGATGCTGCTGGACAACGGCTGGTACCGGACGCTGCGCCGCGAGCACGTCGAGCTCATCACCGAGGGCGTCGCCGAGATCACCCCGACGGGCCTGCGCGGCAGCGACGGCACCGAGGTGACCGCCGACGTCATCGTGCTGGCCACCGGTTTCCACACCCACCGGTTCCTGTGGCCGATCGACGTCCGGGGGCGTTCGGGCCTGTCGCTGGCCGAGGTCTGGGGACCGGAGAACGCCCGCGCGCACCTGGGGATCACCGTTCCGGGCTTCCCGAACCTGTTCCTCACCTGCGGCCCCGGCACCGCCCTGGGGCACGGCGGCAGCTTCATCACCATCGCCGAGTGCCAGGTCCGCTACATCGTCGACGTGCTCACCGCGATGGCCGAGCGGAACCTGCGCTCCGCGGAGGTCCGGCCCGAGGTCGAGGCGGCCTACACCCAGGACCACGACGAGGCGCACTCGCGGATGCTGTGGACCCACCCGGGCATGACCAACTGGTACCGCAACGCGGCCGGCCGGGTCGTCTCCACGATGCCGTGGCGGATCGTGGACTACTGGCGGATGACCCGCCGAGCCGACCTCGACGAGTTCCTGGTGGAGCGCGACGAGGAGGTGGCGGCGCGATGACCGGCCCGGCGCGGGCGGGTGCGAGACTGGGCGGCGTGCAGGGAACGGCCGGGCGCAAGCAGCGCACCTCGCAGCGGCGCGCCGACATCGTCACCGCCGCCGCTCGGATCTTCGCCGAGCAGGGCTACGGCAACGTCGGGATGCGCGACATCGCCGAGGCGGTCGGCATCCGGGGCGCCAGCCTCTACCACCACTTCCCCGCCAAGGAGGAGATCCTCTACGCGATCTGCCTGTCGGTGACCCGCGAACCGGTCGAGGAGACCCTGCCGCTGCTCGACGCGGCGGGCACCCCGACCGAGCGGCTGACCGAGCTGATCCGCGCCCACATCCGGCACCTGCTGCACCGCCGCGTCGAGTACCGCGTCGGCCAGCACGAGCGCACCTCGCTGACCGCCGAGCACCGCGCCGAGATCGACCGGTACCTGCAGCACTACAACCAGCGGGTGCGCGACGTGCTCGCCGCGGGGATGCGCAGCGGCGAGTTCCGGGAGATGAACCCGAAGCTCGCCGCGCTGGGCCTGCTCGACATGCTCAACGGCGTCAGCAACTGGATCCGCGGCAGCACCGACGCCGCGGCCGACGAGGTCGCCGACACCTACGTCCACCTGCTGCTGGACGGCCTCAGAGGTAGTCCGGGCGCTTGATCAGCAGGTCGGGCCGCCCGGCGATCTCGGGCTGCACGACGGTGTCGTTCCAGACGTCCTTCTCGACCGGTTCCAGACTGATCGACACGGCCCCGTCGCGGGTGCCCAGGTGCTCGATCAGCGCAGCGGTGATCGACTCGGCCAGCCCCCGCTTCTGCTCCTCGCTGACCTCTTTCGGGAAGAACTTGACGTTCACGTGCGGCATCGCTCGCTCCTCGTTCTCGATGTGGTGGTTGCGACGTTAGCCGTCAGCGCTGCCGGGCGTGCGCGGCCCGCAGAGCGGCGGCGAGCTCGGCGACCCCCTGCTCCCCGAGCACCGCGTAGTGGTCACCGCCGAGCTCGACCACCCCGGGCGGCTCGGCCGAGTAGCCGGTGCTGCCCTCGATAAACGAGTAGTCGTCGCCGACGGCCTTGAACAGCGTCACCGGTGCGCTGACGCTCCTCTCGGCCAGCTCGTGGAAGGTGTAATCGAACTCGTAGGTCCGCTCCACGATCCGCGTGATCCGCCGGATCACGTCCTCGTCCAGGCTCGGGTACCGCTCGTGGACGAACGCCACGAAGTCGTCCTCGCCCTCGACCTCCGCCAGGCAGCGGTCCAGGTCCGGACCGCTGATCGTCCCGGCGAACACCGAAAACAGGATCGTCAGGTACGTGGTGTCGGAGTACGAGGCCGCCCTCGCACCGTCGGTCGTCCCGGCGACCTCCGGGTTGCCCGGGCAGATGAGCATCAGGTGCTCGACCTGCTCGCCCTGCTGCTCCAGCTGCCACGCGGCCTCGAAGGCCACGCGCGCGCCGAAGGAGTACCCCCACAACCGGTACGGCCCGGCCGACTGCTCCCGCCGGATCTCGGCCAGGTCCGCGGCGGCCATCCCGCTGATCGTCTCGTAGGGCTCTTCACCTGCGTTGATGCCGTGCGCCTGCACTCCGTAGAACGGTCCGCCGAGGCCGGATTCGCGGGCCAGCGCGCGCAGGTTCATCGGGTAGCCGCCCAGTCCGGGCCAGCAGTGCACCGGCCGATCGTTCCCGCCGTCGTGCAACCGCACCAGGCGCGAGGACTCGACCGGGGAATCGTCGGCGATGCGCGTCGCCAGCTCGGCGAGCTCGGGGTGCACGAACAGGACCTGCAGCGGCAGCTCGGTGCCGAACTCGCGGTTGATCCTGTTCACCAGGGTCACGGCGATCAGCGAGTTGCCGCCCGCGGCGAAGAACTCGTCCCGGGTCGACACGTCCTCGTACTTCAGGGCCTCGCCCCACAACCCGGCCAGCCGCCGCTCGACGTCGGTGGCCGGGGCGACGTACGGCGCGGCTTCGGCCTCGCGCACCTCGCTCGACCCGGCCAGCGCCCGGGTGTCGACCTTGCCGTTGGCGGTCAGCGGTAACCGGTCGAGCACCAGCACCCGGTTCGGCAGCATGTAGTCGGGGAGCAACCGCGCGAGGTCGTCCTTGACGATCTCGGCGGGACCTCGCATGTGCACGGCGTCCTCGTGCATGCCCTCGCTGCGCCGTTGCCGCTCGCTGGTCTTGCCGCCGAGGAAGAAGTACGACGCGCCCGGTTCGATCCCGCAGGAGGCCAGGATCTCGTCGACCCGTCGCGCGGCCGCCAGCGGATGGCCCGTCTTCGAGCTGTAGCCGGAGGACATGAACCCGAGCCCGAGGTCGTTGCGCTGCAGCCGGTGCAGGGTGGCGCCGAGGTCGACGTACTCCAGCCGGTCGTCCTCGGCCCGGCTCACCGCGGTGATGCCGAAGCTCGACCTGTCGTGGACCGCCTGGTTGATGGCGATCACGTGCCGGGCCTGCACGAGCTCGTCGGAGATCCGCAGCAGTTCCGCACCGGTCCAGCGGTACTGCCCGGCGGGCAGCCCGTCGACGCGGCCGGGGTTCGCCTGGACGTAGAGCTCGGTGGCGTTCGGGCGCCGGGTGCCGTCGTTCGGCCGGATCTCGAAGGTGCCGAGGTAGTGGTCGGCATCGGCCGCACCGATTTCGTCCATGATGGACGGTTGGTGCCCGCCGGCCCGGACGTCGAGTCCGTGACCGGGCAGGACCTCTTCGAGAACGCCGAGCATGTGGCCGGTTTCGAATTCGAGCACTTCCCGGACGTTGTTGGCGTAGACCGGTTCGATCGCGCTGGTCCGGCCCGCGAAGTGCAGCCGGAACGTCGGTTCGCGCGTCTCGGACCGCTCGGCGACGCGCACCAGGACGTGATCGACCGGGTGGTAGTAGTACACGCCGGGGTCCACGGCGTCGAGGCCGGTGATCTCCACGTAAAGCTGGGTGGCGTAGAGCGCCCCGGGCGAGGCGTAGGAGTACTTCGGCAGCAACCGCTCCGGGCTGTGGAACTGCCCGAACCACCGCAGGATCTCACCCCACTCGGCCAGGCCGGGTTCGTCGAGGCCGCGGGAGCGCTCCGGGCGCGGCGAAGTCCGCAGCAGCGCCTCGATGTCCGCGCGGGTGACCTCGCCGCCCTCGTAGAAGCGGTAGGTCTTGCGGGCGAAGGTCTCGCGCCGCTGGTGCGCGGTCTCCTGCTTACCCGGAAGCCCCACGACGGGCCTGCCCCGCAGCTCCTCGGGCCCGCGGACCCCCGGGTTGGACAGCTGGGCCTTGACCTGCAGCTTGTTGGACTTGGACCGGTGGTGGGCCCCTTCGTTGCCCTGGTCCATCACCGTCGCCTCGCGCGGGTTGAGCTCGACGCAGGCGATCAGGTTCTGGAACCCGGTGCGCGGGTCGTCGGTGACGATCGCCGCCGCCTGCCGCACCCACGCGTGCTCGGCGATGCCCAGGGCGATCTCGTCGAGCTCGACCCGGTGACCGCGCAGCTTGACCTGGTTGTCGGCCCGGCCGCAGAACTGGATGCTGCCGTCGGGGTTCCAGTGCGCCAGATCCCCGGTGCGGTACAGCCGTTCGGTGGGCACGAACGGCGACGGGACGAACTTCTCCGCGGTCTGCTCCGGGCGACCCAGGTAGCCGCGCGCGAGCTGGACGCCGCCGACGTGGAGCTCGCCGGTTTCGCCGATGTCGGCGGGAGAGCCGTTCTCGTCCAGGATGAAGCACTGGGTGTTGTCCACCGGGACGCCGATCGGGACCGCACCCGTCCCGTCCCCGATCTCGGCCGGGTCGACGAGGTGCGCGGTGGCGTTGATGGTGCACTCGGTGGGCCCGTAGAGGTTGATCAGCGACACCCAGGGCAGTTCGTCGGTCACCTGCCGCGCCAGCGGCCGGGACAGGGCCTCACCGCCGGAGAACACGCGGCGCAGCGACGTGCAGGTGCCGAACCGCTCGGTGTCGAGCAGCGCCTGCAGCAGGGTCGGCACGCACTGCAGCGTGGTCACCTGGTGCGCGTTGATCGCGTCGATCAGCGCATCCGGGTCCCGGTGGATCCCGGGTGCGCCCAGCACGACCCGGGCGCCGAAGGCGGGCGCGAGGATCTCCCACTGCGCGGCGTCGAAGCTCATCGGGGTCTTCTGCAGCACCGAGGCCTCCGCACCGAGGTGGCCGAAGGCGTGCAACCACCGCATCTGGGAGGCGATGCTGCGGTGCTCGATGAGCACGCCCTTCGGTCGGCCGGTGCTGCCCGAGGTGTAGATGACGTACGCCAGACCCTCGGGGCGCGGCGGCACCCCACCTCCGACCGCACCGCTCCCGGTGGTGTTCGGGGTGATCACCCGGATGCCGGGCGGGGCGAGCTCGGCGAGCCGGGCGGCGAGGTGCTCCTGGGCGACGACCACCTGCGCGCCGCTGTCGGCGAGCATGTAGCGCAGCCGTTCCTCGGGGTACTCCGGCGACAGCGGCAGGTAGGCGCCGCCCGCGGACAGGATTCCCCACACCCCGCCCACCAGGTCCGGGGAGGGGTCGACGAACAGCCCGACGCAGTCGTCGGGCGCCACGCCGGCGTCGCGCAGGTCGTCGGCCAGCCGGGCGCTGCGCCCGTGCAGGTCGCGGTAGGTCAGCCGTTCGCGCTCGCTCTCGACCGCGATCGCGTCGGGCCTGGAGAGCGCCTGCTGCTCCAGCAGGCTGGGCAGGAAGAATCCCGCGAGCGCGTCGTGCGCGCGCGGCGGGGACAGGGTTGTTTCCACGGTCGTCCTCGCTGGGAAGTGCGTCATCGCGTCGGTGCGGACGGGCGGGAGGCGGGGTCGGGCGGCTGCGGCGCGGGCGCCTGCCGGGGTTGCGCGAGCACCACGGAGGCGATCACCGCCAGCGCACCGAGGAGTTGCAGCGGCGACAGCTCCTGACCGAGCACCGCGTAACCGAGCGCGGCGGCGGCCAGCGGACTGGCGAATCCCAGGAACGACACCGCGACGGCGGGCAGCCTCTCGATGCCCCGGAACCACAGCGCGTAGGCGAGCAGCGCCCCGATCAGGCTGAGGTAGGCGAATCCGGCCAGGTTCTCCGCCGAGACGTCCTGGGGAAGCCCTTCCACCAGCAACGTCATCGGGAGCAGCAGCAGGCCGCCGACGGCCAGCTGCCACCCGGTGAAGGTCAGCAGGTTCACCCCGTCCGGACGCCCCCACCGCTTGGTGAGCACGATCCCCGAGGCCATGCACGCCGCACCGCCGAGTCCGCTGAGGACACCGATCAGGTCGACCCCGGCGCGCGGGGTCAGGACCAGCATCGCCACCCCGGCGGCACCGAGCGCGCAGGCGCCCACCTGGACCGGGCGGACCCCGCTCTTGAGCAGCACCGCCGACAGCCCCAGCACGAGCATCGGCTGGGTCGCGACCACGAGCGCCGCAACACCGCCCGGCAGGTGGTAGGCGGCCACGAACAGCAGGTAGAAGAACGCGCCGATGTTGAGCGTCCCCAGGACCAGCGCACGCCACCACCACGCACCTCGCGGCAGCGTCCGGCCCGCGGCCAGGAGCACCAGCCCCGCGGGGAGCGCGCGCACCGCGGAGGCCAGCAGCGGCCTCCCGGGCGGGAGGAGCTCGGTGGCCACCAGGTAGGTGCTGCCCCAGACCGCCGGCGCGATCGCGGTCAGCGCCGAGTCGAAACCGATCCCCTTCCTCATCGGACACCTCGCGCGGATCGAAAGTCCCGGTGCCGCAACGTAAATCGTGATCGCATCAGCACCCCTCCTCGCCGATCATAAGGCGAGGCAAACCTAAGATCCGTAGCCCGGACGGGTCAATGCGCGGATCCGGACGGGCGACCTCCCCGCCCCCGGCGCAACTCCGTGACGTGCGCTCCCGCCGGATCCGAGCGCCGCGGGTGACGCTGACCACCGACCCCTGGAGGGGTCAAACGCGTTGCTATGCGGAGGCTTTCCCTCCACGAGGGGTTCCGCGGGGCGCCCTCACCGGCGTTCGACGTGGTGGTGCGGTATTCCGCGGACCGCGTGGTCGGCGAATTCCAGGGACTCGGCGACCAGGGCGGCGAGGTGATCGCTGGCGATGCGGTAGAGCATGCGGCGCCCCTCGCGGCGGGACTGGACGAGCCCGGCCAGGCGCAGCCTGCCGAGGTGCTGCGAGACCGAGGAGCGCGACGCGGCGACCTGGTCGGTGAGCGTGCTGACGTCCTGCTCGGTCGTCAGCAGCCGCAGCAGGTGCAGCCGGGTCGGGTCGGCGAGGTGGCGCAGGACGTCGGCCGCCACCGCGAACCTGGCGTCGCCGGGTTGCTGCGAATCGGTGGCTGTTGCCATGTCGTCGTGCGCGCGCATGCTTGCATGTTGCCCCCGACCAGGGCATCCTGGCAAGCCGACGGCACGCGAGCGAAGGTGACGAGCACATGGCGCACGACTCCACCGGGCACGGCCACGGGCATGGGCACGTCCGGCGACGCTGGTGGCACCACCTCAAGCACGCCGTCACGCCGCACGGTCACGACAGCGCCGACCGGTTCGACTCGGCGCTGGAGACCAGCAGGCGGGGCGTGCGGACCCTGGTGTGGTCGTTCGCCGCGCTGCTGGTCACCGCGATCGCGCAGCTCGTGCTGGTGCTGCACACGCACTCGGTGGCGCTGCTGGGCGACACGATCCACAACTTCGCCGACGCGCTCACCGCGCTGCCGGTGGGCATCGCGTTCCTGCTGGGCCGCCGGGTGGCGACCCGCCGCTACACCTACGGTCTGGGCCGGGCCGAGGATCTCGCCGGGGTCGTGGTGGTGCTCATCATCGCCGCCTCGGCCACCTTCGCCGGGTACGAGGCCGTGCTCCGGCTGGTCGAGCCGCGCCCGGTGCAGCACCTGTGGGTCGTCGCGGCGGCGGGGCTGATCGGGTTCGCGGGCAACGAGATCGTGGCGCGCTGGCGGATCGCCGTGGGACGGCGGATCGGTTCGGCGGCGCTGGTCGCCGACGGGCTGCACGCACGCACCGACGGGTTCACCTCGCTGGCAGTGGTTCTCGGCGCCGCCGGGGTCGCGCTGGGCTTCCCGCTGGCGGATCCGATCATCGGCCTGGCCATCACCGCGGCCATCCTGTTCGTGCTGCGCGACGCGGCCAAGCAGGTCCTGCACCGGCTGATGGACGCGGTCGACCCGCGCACCGTGGACCTGGCCGAGCAGGCCGCCGCCGGAGTCGCCGGCGTGCGGGGCGTCGACCGGGTGCGGATGCGCTGGATCGGCCACAGCCTGCACGCCGAGCTGGCCGTGGCCGTCGATCCCGCGCTCACCGTCGAACGAGCCCACCTGCTCGCCCACGACGTGGAACACGCGCTGGTGCACCGGGTTCCGCGCCTGACCGCGGCGGTCGTCCACACCGAGCCCGCGACCGGCGCCGACTCGGCCCACGCGCTGCTCGCCCACCACGGGCGCTGAGCCCGCTCAGCCGCCGAGGATGTCCTTGGCGCGTTCGCGCATCTCGACCTTGCGGACCTTGCCGGTGACCGTCATCGGGAAGTCGTCGACGACGTGGACGTAGCGCGGGATCTTGTAGTGCGCGAGCTTGCCCTTGCAGAACTCGCGCAGCGCCTCGGCGGTGAGCTCCTCGGCTCCCTCGCGCAGGCGCACCCAGGCCATGAGCTCCTCGCCGTAGCGGTCGTCGGGGACGCCGATGACCTGCGCGTCCAGCACGTCCGGGTGGGTGTAGAGGAACTCCTCGATCTCGCGCGGGTAGACGTTCTCGCCGCCCCGGATCACCATGTCCTTGATCCGGCCGGTGATCGAGACGTAGCCGTCGGAGTCCATCACCGCCAGGTCGCCGGTGTGCATCCAGCGAGCCGCGTCGATGACCTCGTGGGTCTTCTCCGGCTGCTCCCAGTAGCCCAGCATCACCGAGTAGCCCCGGGTGCACAGCTCCCCCGGCTCGCCGCGCGGCACGGTCAGGCCGGTGCTCGGGTCGACGATCTTGACCTCCAGGTGCGGGCCCACCCGGCCCACCGTCGACACCCGGCGCTCCAGCGAGTCGTCGGCCCGGGTCTGCGTCGACACCGGCGAGGTCTCGGTCATGCCGTAGCAGATCGCGACCTCCGACATGCCCATCCGGTCGATGACCTGCTTCATCACCTCCACCGGGCACGGCGAGCCCGCCATGATGCCGGTGCGCAGCGACGACAGGTCGAACGAGTCGAACTCCGGGTGGTCCAGCTCGGCGATGAACATCGTCGGCACCCCGTACAGCGACGTGCACCGCTCGGCCGACACGGCCGCCAGCGCGGTGCCCGGGTCGAAGCCCTCCGACGGGATCACCATCGCCGAACCGTGCGAGGTGCAGGCGAGGTTGCCCATCACCATGCCGAAGCAGTGGTAGAACGGCGGCACGATCGCCACCCGGTCCACCTCGCTGTAGCCGCACAGCTCACCGACGAAGAAGCCGTTGTTGAGGATGTTGTGGTGCGACAGCGTCGCGCCCTTCGGGAAACCCGTGGTGCCCGAGGTGTACTGGATGTTGATCGCGTCGTCCGCCGACAGGGTCGCGGCCACCTCGCGCAGCCGCTCGCGGTCGCCCGCGCGCCCGTTCTCCAGCAGCTGCGCCCACTCCGGGTCGTCGAAGAGCACGACCTGTTCCAGCCCAGCGCATTTCGGCCGCGCCTCGGCGATCATGCCCGCGTAGTCGGAGGTCTTGAACGAGCGCGCGGCCACCAGCATCCGGATCCCGGCCTGGTTGAGCACGTACTCCAGCTCGTGCAGCCGGTAAGCGGGGTTGATGTTGACCAGGATCGCGCCGATCCTCGCCGTCGCGTACTGGGTCAGCGTCCACTCGGCGCGGTTCGGCGCCCAGATGCCCACCCGGTCGCCCTTGGTGATGCCGGCGTCGAGCAGTCCGAGCGCGACCGCGTCGACCTCGGCGTCGAACTCCCGGTACGTCCAGCGCCGGCCCGTGGCGTGCTCCACCAGCGCGTCGCGGTCCGGGACGCGCTCGGCGGTGCGGCGCAGGTTGTCGCCGATGGTGTCGCCCAGCAGCGGCGTGTCAGAGGTACCGGACGAATAGGAAATCTCGACCGCGGTCACGGCGTCCTCCCGGGCAGGTGGCGTGTGTTGGTGACCACACACCGTAGAGTCCCCGTCCCAGCGGCGTTACACCCGAATTGGGGTACCACTCGTCCGGGTCACGGCAGCAGCCACGCCGACCGGGCGCGCACCACGGCCTCGTGCCGCGTGTGGGCGCCGAGCCTGCGCATGGCGGTGCGCAGGTATGCCTTCACCGTCTCGGGCGACAGCGACAGCCGCTCGGCCACCTCGGCGTTGGTGCAGCCCAGCGCCACCTGGGCGAGCACGTCGATCTCGCGGCGCGACAGGCGGAACTCCGGTGGCGGCTCGGTCTCCCCCGAGCGCAGGTCGGCCAGCCGCTGAGCGACCTCGTACATCCGGCCGCGCAGCGCGGAGTCCTCCACGGTCCCCGCGATCGCGCACAGTTCGGAGTGGACGGAGCGCAGCTCCTCCAGCTTGGCGACGTCGGGAACCTCGGGGCGGCTCGTGGCCGCGATCGTCTCGGCCATCGACAACCTCCGGTCCACCTCGTCGCGCACCGCCAGCTCGGCGGCCAGCCGACGCCCGGCCAGCACCAGCGAGTCCCGCGCGCGGTCGCCGACGCCGACGCGCTGCCGGATCGCGCCGTAGAGCACGGCGCGGCACTTGCCGCGCACCCGCACCGGGACGGCGAGCACCGCCGAGAGCCGCTCGGCCTTGACCGGTCCGTCGTAGTCGTGGGTGATGTGGCGGGCGGCGCTGTAGTCGGCCACGCCGATCGGCTTGCCGAAGGCCAGGGCCTGCCCGCCGAGGCCCTTGCCCTCGCGGACCTCCAGGTTGTGCAGCCGCTGGGTCAGGGCCCCGAAGCACTCGGTGAGCCGGACGCCGCCGTCGGCGACCTCCCCGCCGAAGGCGACCGGGAACTCCAGTTCGGTTGACACCGAACGCAATTCGGCGCGCAGCGCGTCCCGATCGTCCGGGCGCAGGCGCGCACGGTTCTCGGCCCCCCGCGACACGGCGCCGTTGCCGTCTCCGCTGCCGGTCATAGTGTCCGTCCTCCATCGGCTGATCGGCGCGTTCCGGTCCGCCTGCTCCGTCCCACGCCGAAGACACCTGCCACTCCGACGTGGCATCGAGTTGCAACACTATACCGGCCATTTGGCGGCTGAACCGATTCTCCGCGTGCACGAATCGCGCCAATACCCCCGTCCGGGGGCGGCTGTTCGAGTGGACTTGTCCCACGCTGCGTGATCGGGGTTCGGATGTGGTGCCCTCTGACCACCGGAGATCGGTCCTCACGCGCCGCCGCGCCCTCACCACCCCAACTCGGGGGTATGTGAACTGGAATTCACTCCTGCACCATTGCTCGCCAACCGACACACACGGCGAAACCACCACGTCCGAACTGACCGCTTCGTCGAAAGGTTGAGCCCCCATGCGATCTCCTCGCACGGACACCACGGCTCCGGATCCCGGCGCCACCGCTCCCACCAGACGCCGCTTCCTGGGTTACCTGCTGGCGGCACCGACGCTCGTCGCGGCGGCCGAACTCGGCGGCGCATCGGTGTTCGGACCGTCCGCGCACGCCGCCGAGACCGGGGCGGGCTTACCCCCGACACCGCAGGTCGCCGATCACGTCGACCTCACCGACGGCCTCGTCTACGCGGCAAGACCCACCGCCAACCTCATCGCCGTCCAGCTCAACGAGGACGGCTCGGCGTCGTTCGCGCTGCACCGCACCGAGGTCGGCCAGGGCCTGACCACGGCGATCGCGATGCTCATCGCCGAAGAGCTCGAACTGCCGTTGGAGAAGGTGCACATCACCCTCGCCGACGCCCGGCCGGAGCTGGTGTTCAACCAGCTCACCGGCGGTTCGGCGTCGATCAGCGCGCTGTACTGGCCGGTGCGCACCGCCGCGGCCGTGGCCAAGGGCAGGCTGCTGGAGGCCGCCTCCCACGTGCTCGGTGAGCAGACCGACCTGCTCACCGCCAAGCTCGGCACGATCACCTCCGCCGCGGGCAACGCCATCCCCTACGGCGACCTGGTGCGCAAGGCCGCCAGCGACAGGACCCGCGAGGTCGAGGCGACGCTCAAACCGGAGTCCGAGTTCACGATCGTCGGCAAGCCCACGCGCCGCATCGACGCGCTGGAAGCCGTGACCGGGCGCAAGAAGTTCACCACCGACCTCCAGGTCCCGGACGCGCTGCCGACGATGGTGTGCCGCCCGCCGACGATCAACGGCACCGTGCGCGGGGCCAACAACCTCGACCAGGTTCGGCAGATGCCCGGCGTCACCGACGTCGTGGAGATCACCAGCGGTGTCGCCGTGCGCGCCAAGACCTTCGGGCAGTGCATCGACGCGGTCAACGCGCTCGACGTGGCGTGGGGCCCCGGCCCCGTCGACGACGAGTCGGACGCGACCGTCGAGGAGAAGCTCAAGGCCGCCACTCCCCCGGCGGTGATCCCGCCGACGCCGGCGACCAAGACGCTGGAGCGCCAGTACACCTTCAGCTTCGTCAACGGCAGCGCGCTCGGCGTGAACTCGGCGATCGCCGACGTCCGGTCCGACCGGGCCGAGATCTGGTCGACGGTGAAGATCCCGATCGTCGCCCAGGCCGCCATCGCCTCGGAGCTGGGACTCGCGCAGCAGCAGGTCACCGTGCACGTGGTGCCCGGCGGCGGGTCGTTCGGCCGGTGCCTGTTCCACGACGCGGCCTCCGAGGCCGCCGAGGTGTCGAAGAAGATCGGCAAGCCGGTGAAGCTGATGTGGCACCGCGCCGACGACTGCAGGCAGGGCCGCGTGCACCCGATGTCGGTGGGCACGATCCGCGCGTCGTTCACCGACGACGTGATCAGCCTGGAGCAGCACCTGGCCAACGTGCGCACCGACTTCAGCCACGGCTTCGGCGAAGCGCTGACCTCCACGGCGACGCGGCTGCCGCTGGCCGGTTACTCGGTCTCGGAGGTCATCTTCACGCTGACCACGCCGTCGCTGTACAACTTCGGCGTCACCAAGACGCTGCTGACCGAGACCCACCAGTCGCCGTCGAACAACCAGAAGCGCGGCGGGTTCAACACGGGCAGCACGCGCAACGTGTACTCGCCTGACGTGGCCACCACGCGGGAGCTGTTCGTCGACGAGCTCGCCGAGACGATGGGCATGGACCCGTACAGCTTCCGGCGCAAGTACGTCAAGAACGAGAACCTGCTCAAGGTCCTCGACAAGGCCGCCGAGGTGGGCGGATGGGGTCAGCCGACGCCGGACGGCGTCGGGCACGGCATCGCGCTGCACCACGAGTACAAGAACACGATGGCCTGCTTCGTGGAGATCGACTGCCGGCCGGAGACCGTCAACCGCCCGGTCCGCAACGGCGTGACCGGTCCGCGCGTGACGCGCGGCGTGCTGGTGACGCTGCCCGGGCACATCGTCGTCAACCCGCTGGGCCTGGAAGCGATGATGCAGGGCGGGTTCATCGACGGCTTCGCCCAGGCGCTCACGGCCAGCGTGCACCTCGACAAGGGCGCGATCGCCGAGGCCAGCTGGGACAACTTCTTCTACTGCAGGCAGTGGAACCTGCCGTTCGAGTTCACCCCGGTCATCCTGCCCGCCGAGGAGAGCGAAATGCCCTCCGGCGGTGGGGAGATGGGCGTCGCGCCGGCGTTCGCGGCCACCGCGTGCGCCTACCGCGCGGCGACCGGGACGACCCCGACGCACTTCCCGATCAACCACAAGGAGCCGCTCGCGTTCGAGCCCTACCCGCACGTGCCACCGCTGCCGCCGTCACCGACCAACGGCCTGGACTACACCTACTGAGGAGACGACGCATGCCTGAGCACACCTTCAAGCTGAACGGGAAGCAGATCACCGTCGAGGCCGAGGACGACGTCCGGCTGCTGTGGGTCATCCGCGACCTGCTGGGCGTGACGGGGCCGAAGTACGGGTGCGGGATCAACGTCTGCAAGGCCTGCACGTGCCACATCAACGGCAAGGCGTTCAACCCCTGCTCGGTGCAGGTCAAGGACGTCGGACCGTCCGACGAGATCACCACGATCGAGGGCCTGCCGGACACCGTCGGCCAGGAGCTGCACCCGATGCAGGAGGCCTGGCTGGACCACGACGTCGTCCAGTGCGGCTACTGCCAACCGGGCCAGATCATGGCCGCCGTCGCCAAGGTCAAGCAGGCCCGCGCCGAAGGCCACGAGATCACCGACGCCGACATCGAGGAAATCCGCAACGTCTGCCGCTGCGGCACCTACTTCAGAATCCGAGAAGCCATCAAGGACGGCTCCACCCGCATGTGACCCACCCACCGTCGAGAACCCCTGCGTTCATCGTGCGAACGCAGGGGTTCTCGCGACCTATCACCCCAAAGTGCGGTTGCGAGAAGCCGACAGTTTTCATGAAAACTGTCCCCCACTCCACCCATCTGACGAGGGCCACCGCCCCCGTGAGTCCCCTTCAGTGAAGAGGACAGTTTTCATGAAAACTGTCACCCCTCAACGAGACCCGTCCACCAGCCGTCACGGCGTATGCAGCGGTTTTCGGCGCCCACCCACCTCGAGGTGCGGGTGTGAGGGTGGGGGAAGTTTTCATGAAAACTTCCCCCACCCCACCCATCTGACGAGGGCCACCGCCCCCGTGGGTTCCGTTCGGTGGGGAGGACGGTTTTCATGAGAACTGTCCTCACTCTCGGGAAACGGTCACCGATCGTAGTCGCGAATGCAGGGGTTTTCGTCGCGTCGAATGTTGGGGTTTGGACGGGGTGGGGTTAGGCCGCTTCGGGTTTGGGGTCTTCGAGGCGGTGGGTTCCGGTGTAGATGTTCATGGAGTCGCCTCGGAGGAAGCCCGTGAGGGTGAGACCCGCGTCCGCCGCGAGCTCCACCGCCAGGGAGGAGGGGGCTGAGACCGCCGCCAAGGCCGGGATTCCCGCCATGATGGCCTTCTGGACGAGTTCGAAGGAGGCCCGGCCGCTGACCACGAGGATCGTCTCGCGGAGCGGGAGGCCATCCGCGCGGACGGCGTCGCCGATGACCTTGTCGACCGCGTTGTGGCGACCGACGTCCTCGCGGACTCCGAGGAGCTCGCCGTCGGCGGTGAACAGACCGGCGGCGTGCAGGCCGCCGGTGCTGTCGAAGACCTTCTGCGCCTCGCGCAGCTTGTCGGGCAGCTCGGCGAGCACGTCGGCGTCGAGCCGCAGCGGGTCGTCGGCTACCTGCCACGTCGAGGTGGTGCGCACCGCGTCCAGGCTCGCCTTCCCGCACAGCCCGCACGAGGACGTCGTGTAGAAGTTGCGCTCCAGCGACGCGTCCGGGGCCGCCACGCCGGGGGCCAGCAGCACGTCGACGACGTTGTAGGTGTTGCTCCCGTCCTCGGCCGTGCCCAGGCAGTACCGGATGCCGGCGATGTCGGACCCGCTCCGCACCACGCCCTCGCTGACCAGGAACCCGGCGGCCAGGTCGAAGTCGTGGCCCGGGGTGCGCATGGTGACCGTCAGCGGTCGCCCGCCGACGCGGATCTCCATCGGCTCCTCGGCCGCTAGGGTGTCCGGCCGCTGCGACCGCTTGTCGCCGCGGATCCGCAGCACCGGGCGCCGCACCGTCACTCGTCCCATCGTGACCACCTCTCCAGGGTCAGGACTGCTGGGCCACCGGCTCCAGCCGGACGATGACGCCCTTCGACGTCGGGGTGTTGCTGACGTCGGCGACGCTGTCCAGCGGGACCAGCACGTTGGTCTCCGGGTAGTAGGCGGCCGCCGAGCCGCGCGCGGCCGGGTACGACACGACGGTGAAGCTCGGCGCGCGCCGCTCGACCCCGTCGTGCCACACGCTGACCAGGTCCACCTCGGCGCGGTCGGTGAGCCCCAGCGCCTCGATGTCGTCGGGGTTGACCAGCACGACGCGGCGGGCGTTGTGGATGCCTCGGTAGCGGTCGTCCATCGCGTACGGGATGGTGTTCCACTGGTCGTGCGAGCGCAGCGACTGCAGCACCAGGTAGCCCTCGGGGGCGTCGAGCCACTCGAACTCGTTGGTGCTGAACTCGGCCTTGCCGCTGGCGGTGCGGAACTCGCCGCGGTTGACCGGGTTGGGCAGCCGGAACCCGGCCGGGTCGGCCACCCGCTGGTTGAAGTCCTCGAAATCGGGCACCACGCGCGAGATCCGGTCGCGGATCGCGTCGTAGTGCTCCTCGAAGGACTCCCACGGGATCTCCGGCGAGTCGCCGAGCACGCGCCGAGCCAGCCGCGACAGGATCGACACCTCGCTGAGCAGCGACTCCGAGGCCGGTTCCAGCCGCCCGAAGGAGGCGTGCACCATGCTCATCGAGTCCTCGACGGTGACGAACTGCTCGATGCCGTTCTGCACGTCGCGGTCGCTGCGGCCCAGAGTCGGCAGGATCAGCGCGGTTTCACCGCAGACGGTGTGAGACCGGTTGAGCTTGGTGGAGATGTGCGCGGTCAACCGGCACTGGCGCAGCGCCTTCTCGGTGACCTCGCTGTCCGGCGTGGCCCGCACGAAGTTGCCCGCCACGCCGAGGAAGAACCGGGCCCGGCCGTCGAGCATGGCGCGGATCGAGTCGACCGAGTCGAGGCCGTGCTCGCTCGGCGGCGTGAAGCCGAACTCGGCCTCGATCGAGTCCAGGAAGGACTGCGGAACCCGCTCCCAGATGCCCATCGTGCGATCGCCCTGCACGTTGCTGTGGCCGCGCACCGGGCACGCGCCCGCGCCGGGCTTGCCGAGGTTGCCGCGCAGCATCAGGAAGTTGACGACCTCGCGGATCGTGGCCACGCCGTGCTTCTGCTGGGTCAGCCCCATCGCCCAGCAGGCGATGACGCTGTTGCTGGCCAGAACCCGGTCGCGCACCTGCTCGATCTCGGCGCGGGTCAGGCCGGTCGCCGCGTGCACCTGGTCCCAGGACAGCTCGCGGGCGCGGCGGGCGAACTCCTCGAAACCGGTGGTGTGAGTGCGGATGTAGTCGTGGTCCAGGACGGTGCCGGGGTTGGCGTCCTCGGCTTCGAGCAGCAGCAGGTTCAGCGCCTTGAACAGCGCCAAGTCACCGCCGGGGCGGATCTGCAGGAACTGGTCGGCGATCTCGGTGCCCCGGCCCAGCACGCCGCGGACCTTCTGCGGGTTCTTGAACCGCAGCAGCCCGGCCTCGGGCAGCGGGTTGACCGCGACGATCTCGCCGCCGTTGCGCTTCGTGCGCTCCAGGGCGGTGAGCATCCGCGGGTGGTTGGTGCCCGGGTTCTGGCCGATCACGAAGATCAGGTCCGAGTTGTGGATGTCGTCGAGGCTGACGGTGCCCTTGCCGACCCCGAGGGTCTGCTGCATGGCCGAGCCGCTGGACTCGTGGCACATGTTGGAGCAGTCCGGCAGGTTGTTGGTGCCGTAGGCGCGGGCGAACAGCTGGAGCAGGAACGCGGCCTCGTTGCTGAGCCGGCCGGAGGTGTAGAACAGCGCCTCGTTCGGGGAGTCGAGGCCGCGCAGCTCCTCGGCGATCAGGTCGAGCGCCGCGTCCCAGCTGATCGGCTCGTAGAAGTCCGAGTCCGAGCGCTTGATCATCGGCTCGGTGAGGCGGCCCTGCTGGTTGAGCCAGTAGTCGGACTTGTCGTCCAGTTCGGACACCGAGTACTGCTGGAAGAACTCGCGGGTGATGCGCTTGGACGTCGCCTCGTCGTTGACGTGCTTGGCGCCGTTCTCGCAGTACTCGTTCATCGGGCGGTGGTTCGGGTCGGGGTCCGGCCACGCGCAACCGGGGCAGTCGATTCCCTTGCCCTGGTTGAGGTTCAGCAGCGTCAGCGCGGTGCGCTTCGGGGAGGTCTGGCTCAGCGAGTACTGGATCGCGTGAGCGACGGCGGGGGCGCCGGTGGCCCACTTCTTGGGCCGGGTGACCTTCAGGTCGTCGCTCGGGTCTTGCATCCCACTCATGCTGTCGCCGTTCCCCTGTTCACCTCAGCGCACCGGTGCGCTGAACGAAATCGTTGCGAACGTCAGCTTTGGCTCCGTTCCGGGCGAAGTCAAAGAACCGTCGCCTATGGGTTGATAAACAGCGGTTCACAACCCGCACCAGCACCGCCTTGATCGATCAAACCAGCTGGTCACGGACCCAGGATCTGTTCAGAAAGCGCCCCGAACCGGGCTCGACTGTGCCCAGGATCACGCCGAATCGCGACACGCCTTTTCCCGCTGAAAATGGGAAACGCGATAGTCCCGAGTTATCGGTTCTTCGGTGAATTCGATTTGACTTCCGGCCCCTGCGGTTCAATCATGCCGGTCATGGCGAGCACGTCCGCCGGCAACGCGGCTCCGGTCGTGGAACCGCACTCCTCCGTCCTGAGCTGGGATCGAGCACGAGCCACCGCCCGGGACGCCGGCGAGGCCCTGCCGGCCGAGACCCGGCCGCTCGACGGTGCCCCCTCCCAGACGGCCCCCTCCCAGACGGCCCTCTCGCACGCGCTGGCCGCGCCGCTGATCGCGCGGACCGACCTGCCCTCGTTCGACACCTCGGCGATGGACGGCTGGGCCGTCTCCGGCCCCGGACCGTGGCGGCTGACCGGCGGCGAGGTCCTCGCGGGCGACGCCCCCTCGCCGCTGGCCGCCGGGGACGCCGTCGGCATCGCCACCGGCGCTCCGCTGCCTCCGGGTGCGACGTCGGTGCTGCGCCGCGAGCACGGCCGCGTCGACGGCGAGCGGCTGGCGGACCTGGTGGGCGGCCGGAGCGACGGGCAGGACGTGCGCCCGCGCGGGCGGGAGTGCTCCCAGGGCGAGGTGCTGCTCCCGGCCGGGACAACGGTCACCCCGGCGGTGCTGGGGATGGCGGCGGCCGCCGGGTACGACCGGCTGGAGGTGCACCGGCGCCCGAGCGCGGAGCTGCTGGTGCTGGGCGACGAGCTGCTGTCGTCGGGGCCGCCCCGCGATGGGCGGGTTCGGGATGCGTTGAGCCCGATGCTGGTGCCGTGGCTGCAGGGCTGCGCCGACGTCGTCGGGTGCCGGCGGCTGCCCGACGAGCTCGACGCGCTGCGGGAGGCGATCTCCGCTTCCACGGCTGATGTGGTGATCACGACCGGGAGCACCGCGGCCGGGCCCGTGGACCACCTGCACACCGCGCTCGCGGAGCTGGGGGCGCGGTTGCTCGTCGACTCCGTGGCCGTGCGGCCCGGGCACCCCATGCTGCTGGCCGAGCTCCCGTCCGGGGGTCGGCTGGTCGGGTTGCCGGGGAATCCGCTGGCGGCGGTGGCCGGGGTGGTGACCCTGGCGATGCCGCTGCTCGACCGGCTCGGGGGTCGCTCCGAGGTCGAGAACCGGACTGCCCGAGCCGGGGATCTGCTGCCTCACCCGGGAAGCACCCGGTTGGTTCCGGTGCTGGTCCGGGACGGGGTGGCTCAGCCGCTGCCGTTCGGGGGGCCTGCGATGTTGCGGGGGCTCACGCTGGCGGACGGGCTTGCGGTGCTTCCTCCTTCGGAGGGTCCGCTGCCCGAGGGGGACGTTGAGGTGCTGCCACTGCCCTGGGGTTGAGGGAGTTCAGCGGTGGTTTCTTTTTTGTCGTCGTGCTCGGTGCGTGGGCAGTTTTAGTCATAACTGTCGTGCCAGGGCACTGACAGTTATGACTAGAACTGCCGTCGCTCACCCCATGATGCTCAGGACGAGTTCGTAGGTGGCCCAGAGGCCGACGGCGCCGATGGCTACGAGGATCGCCGTCTCCCACCACTTGTTGACGTGGCCTTCGAGCATGAGGGAGCGCTTCGAGGTCATGACGATCAGGCCGACGATGATCATCGGGACCGTGAGGACGTTGACCGAGTTGCCGAGCAGGGTGATGATCACCATCCCCGGCATGCCGGGCAGCGAGAACACGATCGGCACCGTCATGATCACCGTGAGGATGATCCAGAACAGCCGGTCGTAGGAGAACGCGTCCTTGTCCTCCACCCCGGTCAGGTCGCGCTGGGCGCGCAGCCGGGCCAGCCGCTCGGGACGGGACTTGTGCAGCGATTCCACGAACATCCGCACGAACACCCGGGGCTGGGTGACGATGTTGTTGAACACCGTGAAGAAGATCGCCAGCCACATGATCGGCGGACCGGCCGGGCCGATGGCCTTCTCCATCATGCTCGCCAACCCGTCGGCGGAGGACACGCTCTCGCCCGTGCCGTGCAGGGTTTCGGCCGCCACGACCCACACCGCCAGCACGAGGCCGAACATCACGAGGCTGCCGAAGCGCAGGTCCAGCCGCTGCAGCTTGAGGAAACCCGGTCCGCGCCAACCCTTCTCGTGCATCAGGTACGGGTAGAGCAGGTTCGCGGCCGAACCGCCCACGGCACCGATGAGCCCGACCGCGGTGCTCGCCGCGGTGATGTAGCCCAGGTCCCCCGGCGGCATCTCGAACAGCAGGCCGCCGAACAGCTTGCCCACGTCGAGACCGGTGCCGAACAGCGCCAGCAGGAAGCACAGCACCAGCACTGCCATCGTGATCTGGGCGACGATCTCCAGACCCCGGAAGTGCCCCTTGCGGCGCGACGCAAGCGCGTAGGCCACGACGGTCGTGAACACCGCCCACAGCGGGATTCCCCAGCTGCCCAGCGGAAGCACCGGCCGGACCAGCGCGTCGAGCGCCGTGGCCGCCGCCAGCGTCAGGAACGAGACGTAGACGAAGCCGAGCACGCAGGTGGTGGCCCCGATGAACATCGGGAAGCCCTTCCACACCCGGCCGTACCCGTCGAGGATCGTCTCGTCGCCGACGGCGTTGCACAGCTGGTACTTCGACATCGACGACACGATGAAGTACCGGGAGAAGGTGGCGATCAGCAGCGTCCAGATCAGCGCGTAGCCGAAGGTGGAGCCGGAGACCGAGGCGCTGATGAAGTCGCCCGTCCCCAGCCAGGACATCACCACGACGATGCCGGGTCCCATGTTCCGCAGGAATCCCGCCCAGGTGTCGGGTGGACGCGGCGCCGCGGTGGTCGCCTTGAGTTCACTAGCCATGATTGCTCCGTTGCACTGGCAGGACGTCAGCCGCCGATCCACTCCGCGGACACGCGAACGTGCTTGATGGCGCGGCGGAAGTGGGTGAAGGCGACGTGCACGTCACCGTCGGCGGTCTGGGTGATGGAGGGGTAGGACAGCTCTCGGTTGAGGCCGTCGCGGGAGTTGTTGGTCAAGCAGTAGCCGTCGCCGACCTCCACGTCGCGGCGCACCGGCCAGCTGCGGCCGCCGTCGGCCGACAACGCCACCGTCAGCGGGGCGCGCGGGGCGCCCCAGAAGGCGGTTCCCGGCGGTTGTTCCTGCACCGCAGCGGGTTCGGCGAGCGAGTCGCCGTCGATCTCGTCGTAGAGCGAGGCGCGGCGCTCGGTGGCGTCGGCGGCGCTGCTGTGGTTGTAGGCCAGCGCGAGCCTGCCGTCGCGCAGCGCGGTGACCTGGATGGAGGAGTTGTTGTTGGGCAGCTCGGTCGGCTCGGGTTCGCTCCAGGTGATCCCGTCGGCGGAGCGGCTGGCGTGGATCGCGTCGGCCTGGCGCCTGCGGAACAGCGCGAGCAGCCCGCCCCCGGCCAGCGGAACAACGTTCATGTGCACGCAGCCGGTGCTGCCGGGGACCTCGTGGTGGGACCAGGTGGCGCCCCGGTCGTCGGAGACGAGCACCGCGCTGGTGTCGTCGTCCCCGCGCCAGCGGCCGGTTTCCGGCTTCACGCAGTGGAACACCGGCAGCAGCCACCGGCCGTCGTCGAGCACGACGACGGGCTGGCGGACGAACACGCCGCCGGTGTCGGACGCGGGCACCAGCGTGCGCGGTGCGCTCCAGGCGCGGCCCTCGTCGTGCGAGACGATCAGCCGCACCTCGGCGGTGTCCTGGTTCCCGGAGCGCTGCGCGGTGTAGAGCAGCCACAGCTCGCCGTCGGGCGTGGGGAACAGCACCGGGTTCTGCTCGGAGCGCTCGGCGTCGGCCGAGACCTGCACGGGTTCGCTCCAGCGGCCTTCGGCGTCGAGGCGGGCGAACCAGATGTTGATGTCCGACAGGCCTTCCTGCGTCCCGGCGAACCAGGCGCAGGCGAGCTCGCCGCTGGGCAGCGGCATGAGGTTCGCGGCGTGCGACTGCGCGGTCCCGGAGCTGAGGTGGGTCTCGCTGCGCTGCGGTTCGACCTCGCGCAGGACGCCGTCGGTGATCATGTCCGTCACGGCTTCACCGCCGCCAGGTGCTCGCCGGCCACGCGCTCCAGGTGCGTCAGGTCGCTGGCGACGCTGGCGAAGGTGTAGCCCTGCTCCAGCCTGCGCGCGGCGGTGGCGCCGTCGGACGTGTGGATGCCCGCGGCGATCCCGGCTTCGGCGGCGGCCCGCTGGACGTCGGCCACGGCCTGCTCGAACTCCTCGGCCACGGC
This sequence comes from Saccharopolyspora ipomoeae, assembly GCF_029952525.1. GTDB lineage: Bacteria > Actinomycetota > Actinomycetes > Mycobacteriales > Pseudonocardiaceae > Saccharopolyspora > Saccharopolyspora ipomoeae. The sequence continues at coordinate 112,969 of NZ_JASAOF010000010.1, read as the reverse complement.
CGGGTCGCCCGGGAACGCGCCGCCGACGGCCAGGCACAGGTCCGACGGGCCGACGTAGACGCCGTCGATGCCTTCGGTCGCGCAGATCTCGCGGACGTTGGCCAGGCCCTCCGGGGTCTCGATCATCGCCAGCAGCACCACGGACTCGTCGGCCTCGGCCGGGCGCGGTCCGATCCGCAGGCCGGAGCGCATCGGGCCGTAGGAGCGGCGGCCGCGCGGCGGGTAGCGGGTGGCCTCGACGGCGGCGCGGGCGTCCTCGGCGGTGTCGACCAGCGGCACGATGATGCCGCTGGAGCCCGCGTCGAGCGCGTGGCCGATGGCGGCAGGGTCGTTGGCCTCGACCCTGGTCAGGCCGATCGAGGCGCCTCCGGCGTCGATGGCCATCATGGCGTTGAGCAGCCCCGAGTAGCCGAGCAGGCCGTGCTGGGCGTCGACCGCGACGTAGTCGTAGCCCAGGCGCGCGATGCGCTCGGTGCCGATCGGGTTGTCGAGCACGATCCAGTAGCCGACGACCCTCTCGCGGGCGCGCAGCTTGCGCGCGAATTCCGCAGCGGACACGGTTCTTCCCCTCTTCCTCAGGTGAGATCAGCGGTTGTAGGCGGGCATCGGGCCGCGCAGGAACGCGCCGACCTCGTCGCAGGCGTCCACGACGTCGGCCGGCAGCGCCCCGGCGCCCAGGGCCGCGATGTTGGCTTCGAGCTGCTCGACCTTCGAGCCGCCGAGCAGCAGCGCGGAGGTCACCGGCTTGCTCAGGACCCAGCGCAGCGCCAGGTCGACCAGCGGGATCCCGGCGTCGTCGGCGATCGAGGCGAGGCGGGCGATGGCGTCGAAGAGCCGCTCGTCCCAGTAGCGCTCGCGGTACATCCCGGCGAGCCGGGAGTCGGCGAAGCGCCCGGAGGAGGGATCGCACTCGAAGCTGTGCCTGCCGGTGAGCAGCCCGCCCGCCAGCGGGTTGTAGACGACCGTGAGCAGCCCGGTGACCCGGGCGAACTCGACGTACTCCTCATCGACGCGCCGGGCCAGCAGGTTGTAGAGCTGCTGGGCGACGACCGGGCGCGGGGCGCCGACCTCGTCGGCGACGTGGCGGAGCTCGGCGATCTGCCAGGCGGCGAAGTTGGAGACGCCCCAGGCGCCGATCTTGCCCTCGGCGACCAGGTCGGCGAGCGTGGCGAGCGTGTCGGCGAGCGGCGTCGCGCGGTCGGGCTGGTGCAGGTAGAACAGGTCGACGCGCTCCACACCGAGCCGCGAGAGGCTGCCGTCGAGGCCGGCGCGCAGGCCCTTCGGGGACAGCGGCGCGTGCTCGCCCGCGTCCGGGTGCGGCATGCCCGCCTTGGTGGCCAGCGAGACGCGGTCGCGGCGGGCGGGCAGCAGTTCGCCGAGGATGCGCTCGGTGTCACCGCCCGCGTAGCCGTTGGCGGTGTCGACCGCGTTGATGCCCGCGTCGAGCGCGGTGTCGAGCATCCTCGCGGCGGTCGCGGCGTCCGCGGTGTCGCCGAACGTCATCGTCCCGAGCACGAGGGACGACAGGGGCACCTCGACGCCGGGCACCTCCAAACGCGGAACGGTCATGCGGGAACTCCTCGGGGGAACGGCGGTGGCCACCCGGCCTCGTTGTGGAGCTCACGATGGCAGGGTTGCGCGTTTCACGCAATAGTCATAGCGCGAAACGCGCAAACCAGCTAGCGTGGAGACACCCCGCCACAGCGGCCGGAGGGCGCGGCCAGCCGCTGCCACCATCCACGACGAGGAGCTGAACGTGCTGACAGAAGGGCTGCTCGCGCTGGCGGACGACCTGTCCGGAGCGGTGGAGACCGCCGCGTGCCTGCGCCCTCTCGGCCGCTCGACGACCGTCGAGCTGAGCGGACCGAATTCCGCGCCACTTGCGCACAACGCGCAGAGCGTGGTCGTGGCGGACCTCGACAACCGCGCCCTCCCGGCCGCCGAGGCGAGCCAACGCGCCCGGGAGGCGCTGCGCGAGCAGGGCGGGCGACCGGTGTTCATCAAGATCGACTCGCAGCTGCGCGGCCCCGTGGCGGCGGTGCTGGGCGCGGCGGCGGACCGGCCGCTGGTCGTCGCACCTGCCCTGCCCGCGCTGGGCCGGACCGTGGCAGGTGGGGTCGCGCACGTGCGCGGAGTGCCGCTGCACCTCTCGGACGGCTGGCGGGTCGAAGGCACCGCGCCGCCGCGCAGCGTCGCCGAAGCGCTGACCCCGCTCCGCTGCCGCGGCATCGCGCTGGAGATCGTCCGCTCGGACGCGCTGGCCGGTGCGATCGCGGAATGCCTCGCCGCGGGCCGGGTTCCGATCTGCGACGGCGAGACCGACGCCGACCTGGACGCCGTGGTCGCCGCGGCACCGGACGGCGCCCTGCTCGCCGGGTCCGGTGGTCTGGCCGCCGCGCTCGGCCGCACCGCCACGGCCCCGGTGGCCGAAAATCCGCACCCGGCAACGGGAAACCCGCTGCTGATGGTCGTCGGCACGGGCTCGCCCACCGCCGCCGAGCAGCTGCGCCTCGCCGAACTGCGCGGAACGCGCGTCCTCGACCACACCGGCGAGATCGTCCCCCGCGCGCTGGCCGCTCTGGAGCACGGCCCGGTCGCGCTGCGCATCGACCCGTCCGAACCGATCGCACCGGAGCGCTCCCGGGAGCGGGCGCGCGGCCTGGCCGCCACCGCCGCGCGCATCGTCGAAGGCTGCCCGAGCCCGGTGGACCTGGTGCTCACCGGCGGGGAGACCGCGCGGCTGGTCCTCGACGCGCTGGGCGTGCGCTCGCTGAGCCCGGTCGGTCAGGTCCACCACGGCGCGGTCGTCTGCCGCACGCCGGAGGGCACCTCGGTGGTGACCCGGCCCGGCAGCTTCGGCGAGGCCGACAGCCTCGCCCGCATCGTCGAACACCTCAGTCCCGCAGGAATCGAAAGGTTGCCCCAATGAACAGTGCCTCCCCCACCCCGGTGATCGCCGTGACGATGGGCGACGGCGCCGGAGTCGGCCCCGAGGTCACCGTCGGCGCGCTCCTCGACGCCGACACCGCCGGCCGCTGCCGCCCCGTCGTCATCGGCGACGCGGCCCGGCTGCGCCAGGCCGCGGAGATCCTCGGTGCCGAGGCCGAGATCGTCGCGGTCGACTCGATCGACGACGCGGTCTTCACCCCGGGCCGGATCAACGTCGTCGACCTCGGCCTGCTGCCCGACGACCTGGCCTGGGGCGAGGTGTCGCCGGTGGCCGGGGACGCCGCCTTCCACTACATCCGGGTGGCCAGCGAGCTGGCGACCAGCGGTGCCGCCCAGGCCATCTGCACCGCGCCGCTGAACAAGGAGGCGCTGCACGCGGCCGGGCACATCTTCCCCGGTCACACCGAACTCCTCGCGCACCTGACCGGCACCGAGGAGGTGTCGATGATGCTCGCGGCGCCGACGATGAAGGTCATCCACGTGACCACCCACGTCGGGCTCCTCGACGCCGTCGCCAAGATCGAACCCGGTCTGGTGGAGCGCACCGTGCGCCGGGGCGACCGGACGCTGCGCGATTCCGGGGTGGAATCCCCGCGCATCGGCGTCTGCGGGATCAACCCGCACGCGGGCGAGAACGGGCTGTTCGGCTACGGCGAGGAGGACTCCAAGATCGTCCCCGCGCTGGAGAAGCTGCGCGCCGACGGCATCGACGCGCAGGGCCCGCTGCCGGCCGACACCGCGTTCTTCCTGGCCACGCGCGGCGAGTACGACCTGATCGTCGCGATGTACCACGACCAGGGCCACGGCCCGGTGAAGGTGCTGGGCATCGAGACCGGCGTGAACATCACCGTCGGGCTGCCGGTCATCCGCACCTCGGTCGACCACGGCACGGCCTTCGACATCGCGGGCACGGGCAAGGCCAGCTCCGACAGCATGGTCGAGGCCCTGCGGCAGGCCGCGAACCTCTGCGCGTGAGGGGCAACGGGATGGCGCGCGGGGCGCGGGAACGACGGGACGCGATCCTCGACCTGGCCGAGGGTTCCGGGCTGACCAGCGTCGAGGAGCTGTCGCGGGCGTTCGGGGTGACGGCCTCGACGATCCGGCGGGACCTGGCCCAGCTGCAGGCGGCGGGCCGCCTCGCCCGCACCTACGGCGGGGCGATCCCGGTGCAGCACGAGGCCTCGCTGGGCCAGCGCAACGGCGAGGCCGCCGACGCCAAGCGCACCATCGCCCGCTGGGCGGCCGAGCAGGTGCGCCCCGGTGAGACGGTGCTGCTCGACTCGGGCAGCACCACCACCGCCCTGGCCCGCGAGCTGGCGCACCGCAGCGACCTGACGATCGTCACCACCTCGATCACGGTGCTGCACGAGCTGGCCCACTCGGACCTGCGCATCGAGTGCCTGGGCGGTGCCCTGCGGCCGCTGAGCCAGGGCTTCGTGGGGCCGCTGACCGAGGCCGCCCTGGAACGGCGGACTTTCGACCGCGCGTTCCTGGGCGCCGACGGCGTCACCGCCGAGCACGGGATCTGCGAGGCGGACCTGGAGCAGACCCGCCTCAAGGAGCTCATGGCACGGCGGGCCGATCGCGTCTACGTGCTGGTGCACGCCGACAAGCTCGGCCGCCGCCCGTTCCGCGCCCAGGCCCCGCTCAGCCCCGACTGGATCCTGGTCACCGACGCCGCGGCGGACCCGGCCACCACGGCCCACTTCCACGCCCGAGGTCTCGACCTCGTCGTGGCGTCGTAGGTCGGCTGAGCGCCGTCAGGTGATCGCCCTCGGCTGAGCCTCGTGCGGCAGTGGACGGTTTTAGCCAGAATCACCCATGATCAATGTCCTTTTTGTCTGGACAATTATGGCTAAAACTGTCCTCAGGCCCGGGGGCCCAGCCGGACCGGCAGGGTTCGCGGGGCGTGGACGTGGACGCTGCGGCGGTAGGTGAGCTCGGCCGGGTCGGCCTCGATCGAGAGGTCCGGGTGCCGGGTGAACAGGGCGGACAGGGCGATCTCGCCTTCGAGCCGGACCAGGGCCGCGCCGAGGCAGCGGTGGATGCCGTGGCCGAAGGCGACGTGGCCGCTGACGTCGCGGTCGGGGTCGAGGACGTCCGGGTTCGGGTAGCGCTGCGGGTCGCGGTTGGCGGCGCCGGTCGACAGGGTCACCGACTCGCCGCGGGCGATCCGCACGCCGCCGATGTCCACGTCCTCGGTGGCGAAGCGCAGCGAGGCGTTCAGCGCCGGTGACAGCCAGCGCAGCAGCTCCTCGACCAGCGACGGCACCTTCTCCGGTTCGGACAGCCGGGCGCGGGCCGCGTCGTCGTCGACCAGGGCGCGCACCGCGTTGGTGATGAACACCGCCGTGGTCTCGTGCCCGGCCATGAGCAGCAGCATCGCCATCGCGACGATCTCCAGGTCGGAGAGCCGGTCGCCCTCGTCGGAAGCGGAGATCAGCGCCGACAGCAGCGCGTCGTCGGGGGCGGCGCGCTTGGCCGCGACCAGGCCCTCCAGGTAGGTCGCCATCTGCGCGGAGGCGCGGGCCAGCTCCTCGTCGGGGCACTCGTCGATGAGCACTGTGGACAGCCGGGCGAACTCCGCCTGGTCGATCTCGGGCACGCCGAGCAGTTCGCTGATCACCACCATCGGCAGCACGATCGCGAACCGCGCCACCAGGTCCACGGTCTCGTCCTCGGGCAGCTCCGCCAGCAGCTCCTCGGCGAGCTCCTCCACGCGCGGGCGCAGGGTGGCGATGCGGCGGGCGGTGAACGCCTGGGTGACCAGGGCGCGGAGCCGGGTGTGCTCCGGCGGGTCGAGGGAGGTCAGCATGTGCGACATCGGCGCGGGCAGGCCGGGCGGGGCCGTTTCGCGCTCCTCCGGGGGCAGGCAGGCGCGCCAGTCCTTGGCGAGCCGCTCGTCGGTGAGCCCGGCCTTGACGTCGTCGTAGCGGGTGACCAGCCACGTCCGGCCGCCCTCGAAGTCGACCGCCTGGACGGGGCAGGTCGCGCGCGCCTCGGCGAACGCGGCGTGCGGGTCCTGCCAGTAGTCCTCGGTGAAGGAGTCCTGCTGCGTCGCGCCGGTCATGCGTGTTCTCCGTTCGTGAGGCGCTGCGAGTTGCGGTAGCGGCCGAGGGCGCGCAGCGCCATGCCCTGGGCGAGCGCGGGATTGCTGTAGCGGCTGACGTGGCGCACGTACTCGTTGACGCTCTCCGACGGCCACCCACCACCGGGCTCGCGCCGCTCCAGCAGCCGGTCGACGCCCGCGCGCACCGACTCCGGGTCGGCTCCGGCGGCGAGCAGGCCGGAGACGGCCCAGCCGGTCTCCTCGACGGTGGCGGGCGCACCGTGGCCGTCGCCCCACGAGCCGTCGTCGAGGCGAGCCCGCTCCAGCCACCGCTGCGCGCGGCGGGCGGTGTCGCCGTCGGCCTGACCGGCGCGGGCGAAGGTCTCCAGCACGGCGGCGGTGGCCATCGTGTGGTGCCGGTACCAGACCGACTCGAACGCGCCGTCGGGCAGCTGGGCGGTCGACAGCCAGCGCAGCGCGCGGCGGATCCTGCTGTCGGAGGAGGGGATTCCGGCGTCGAGCAGCGCGTCGACGGCCTGCACGGTCGTCATCGGGCAGGGCCCGCTGTTGGCGACCTTGGTGTTGCGCACGCACAGCCCCCACGAGCCGCGCGAGTCCTGCATGCGGGTCAGCCAGTCGACCCCGGCGGTCACCGCCCCGGCCTGCCGGTCACCGGGCAGGCGGGAGAGCACGGACAGGATCTCGCCGGTCTCCAGCGTCGAGGGCCATCCCGCGGTGCCCGCCCAGCCCCAGTAGCCGGGCGGGCAGCCGAAGGCCAGGAACGGGCGGTGCTGCTGCAACCGCACGAACAGGTCCACCGAGGCGGTCAGCCGGGGGTCGTCGGCGTAGCCGGCTTCGGCGAGGCCGCGCGCGGCGTACATGGTCCAGGCGGCGTCGAGCGGGCCGGTCTGCCACCAGCCCTCGGGGTCCATCGTCTTGCGGAACCACTGCACGGCGGCCTCGACGAGGTCGGGCGCGAGCCCTGCGCGGGCGAGTCCGGTGCACACCAGCCCCGTCACCCACGCGTTCTCGCACCAGGCGCCGGTGGAGCCCTCGTGCTCGTGGACCTGGCGGATCGCCTTGAGCGCGCCCGGTTCGCCGAGCTTGGCCAGCAGCTTCTGCACGGGGTTGAGCGGCTTGTGCCGGGCCTGGGCGAGGCCGAGCGCGAAGGCCATCGGGATGCGCAGGTCGAAGACCTTGCGGTGCAGGCCCGGCAGCATCCCCAGCTCCAGCGGGAACCGGCGCATCTCGTCGGCGGAGAGCCAGCCGACGAAGCCGTAGTACTGGCGGCACCAGGACACGACCTCCGGGTGCGGGATCGCGTCGAGACCGCCGAAGTCGTCCATCCAGCGCTGCCCGGCGCGCACCGCCTCGGCGCTGCCGTCGGGGTCGACGAGGTGCAGCACCGCCGAGCTCACCGCCGTGGGACCGGCTTCGCTGTCCAGCCCGGGGACCATCGCCCAGCCGCCGTCGGGGTTCTGGGTGCGCCGCAGCCAGCCCACCCCGGCCTCGATCAGGTCGGCGCTGCCCCGCGGGTCGGCGTGGTGCAGCGCAGACAGGGCCCCGACGGTGCCGAGGGTGGAGGTCAGGTTGTCCGCGCTGTAGTCGAACACGCCGTCGGCGCGCTGGGCCGCGAACAGGGCTTCAGCGCCCTCGCCGATCGCCCGGTCGAGCTCCTCGGGGACGGTCGTCATGCGGCTGCCTCCACTCCGGTCGCGCACGATCGCGCGGCCTCATGCTCAGGGGTCGCGTCGAATTCGTTGCCCGATGGCCGTTTTCGACGCGCGGCCGGACTCTACGCCAGCGCTCGATCTTCGACCAGGTGCTGTTCCGCGGCCGCAACAATTGTTAATCCGGCAAATTCCCGGACCTCCGGGAAATTCTCGATCCATCCACAGTGAACTGTTCCGCGACCCCGAGTCCGAGCTGGGCTTTTCAGGGTCATCCCTGGGATTTACCCCGTGTTGACCGGGATTCGTTGACAACGCGGGAGAACGCGGATCAAGATCGTCGACGTCAGGCTCTGAGTGCGGGGAGAACTGCGAAAAATTCGTCTCGCCTGATTTCCGGAACTTCCCTCTGCGCTCGAACGCTGCGCGCTCGTGAGCAGGCACGCGCGCACTTGTCGAGGAACGGAGACCGGCCTGTGCCCACCATTCGGCACCAGTTGTCCCTCAACGAGAACTTCGCGCCACCGCTGCCCGGTGTCCGCGAGGCCGTCGTGGCGGGATCGGAGCGGATCAACCTCACCCTCGACGCGATGTCGGCCGGTCTGACGCGGGCCATCGCCGAGCACCACGGGGTGGACGCCTCGCGGGTGTTCGTCGGGCCCGGTTCGGGTGCGCTGCTGCAGCAGTTCCTGACAGCGTTCGCCGGCGGTGGCGAGATCGTGCACGCGTGGCCGTCGTTCGAGATGTACCCGCTGCTGGTGCGCTGCGCGGGTGCGACGGCCGTGCCGGTGCCGCTGCGCGACGACGCGCACGACCTGGCCGCGATGGCCGACGCCGTCACCGAGCGGACCAGCGTCGTGCTGCTGTGCAACCCGAACAACCCGACCGGCGCGGCGTTCGGCGCGGACGAGCTGCGCGCGTTCCTGGACCGGCTGCCCGCAGGGGTGCGCGTGCTCATCGACGAGGCCTACGCCGACTTCGCCGATCCCGCCGAGCTCGCCGACGGACTGCGGGCGGCGGCCGAGGACTCGCGGGTGACGGTGGTGCGCACCTTCTCCAAGTCGCACGGGCTGCTGGGCCTGCGGGTCGGCTACCTCGTCGCCGACCCCTCGGTGGTGACGGCGCTGACCCCGGGCTCCTACTTCTACCGGGTCAGCACGGTCGCCCAGGACGCCGCGATCGCGGCGCTGGGAGCCGAGGAGGCGATGCGCGAGCGGTGCGCGGCGGTGGCCGCCGAGCGCGACCGGGTGCACGCGGGACTGCGCGAGCTCGGCATCGACGTGCCGCGCAGCCGGGCCAACTTCCACTGGCTCAAGCTGGGCGAGGGCAACGAGGAGTTCGTGCGCCGATGCGCGGAGGAGGGCATCGCGGTGCGCACGCTGGCCGACGGCGCCGGGGTGCGGGTCACGGTCGGCACGGCCGAGGCCAACGACGAGCTGCTGGAGGTCGCGCGCCGGTTCGTCGCGGATTCCGCAGCGCAGCGACCGGTTTCGGCATGAACGACGACGGATTCGCCCCGGAGCTCGTCGAGCTGCTCGGCCGGGAGATGGACAAGCGGTGGTCGGCGGTGGCCGACCGCACCGAGCAGATGGCCGGGCACGCGCTGCTGGCTCCGGGCAAGATGCTGCGGCCGGTGCTGCTGCTGACCTCGGCGGAGGCCACCGGCGGGAACAGCGCCCCGCTGCTGCCCGCCGCGCTGGCGGTGGAGTACCTGCACGTGGCGACGCTGGTGCACGACGACATCATCGACGACGACGAGCTGCGCCGGGGCCGCCAGACGGTGCACGCCCGCTACGGGATGGCCGACGCGCTGGTCACCGGCGACTTCCTGATCCTGACGATGGTCACCGCCCTCTCGGAGTGCTCGGCCGAACCGGGCGCGGTGCTGGAGGCCGCGCGGGTGCTGGCCGGCGCGGGCGCCGACGTGTGCCGGGGCCAGGTGCGGGAGTCGGAGATGGCGGGCGATCTGACCTGCCCGGTCGCCGACTACCAGGAGATGGCGGCGCTCAAGACGGGCGCGCTGTTCCGGGGTGCCTGCCGGGCCGGAGCGATCCTGGGCGGCGCGACCCCCGAGCAGGCCGACGCGGTCACCCGCTACGCCGAGCACCTCGGCGTCGGCTTCCAGATCTACGACGACCTGCTGCCCTACCTGGGCGAGGGCACCGGCAAGCCCGCCACCAGCGACGTGGCGAACCTGCGCCCGACGCACCCGGTGCTGGTGGGCCACGAGAACGCCGACAGCGCCGGGAAGGCCCGCTTCGCCGAGGCGCTGTCGGGCGAGCTCCCGGCCGAGGAGGCGCACCGGTTGATGCGCGAGCTGCTGGAGTCGACCGGCGCGCTGGAGCTCAGCCGCTCCCGCGCCGCCGAGGAGATCACCGCCGCCCGCGACAGCCTGGCGGGCCTGCCGGGCGCGGAGGCGGTCGAGCGGATGCGGGCGATCGCGGACCTGTCCATCGACCGGAGCCGGTGACGATGCGGACCGCGCTGTGGGCGCACGTCCAGACCTCCCGGCCCTACACCCTCTCGTACCCGGTGCTGGTGGGCGTGGCGGGCGCCGGGGTCAGCGGGGCGGCCGGGTTCGCCGAGTTCGCGCTCGCGGGCTCCGGCACCGCGTTCGGCTGGCTGTCCGCGCACTACCTCGGGGACTACTTCGACCGGGACCTGGACCGGCTCGCCAAGCCGCAGCGCCCGATCCCGTCGGGGAGGCTGGCGCCGGGCACCGCCGTGTTCTGCGGCGTCGGCTTCGCTCTGGCCTCGGCGACGGTGCTGACCTGGGCGAACTCGCTGGCGTTGCCGCTGGTGCTGCTGGCGCTGTGCGGGATCGTGGCCTACAGCCGGTTCTGCAAGGCGATCGGCCTGTCCGGGAACCTGGTGCGCGGTCTGGTGACGGCGCTGGCGTTCCTGATCGGTTCGATGGTCGCCGACCCGCTCCCCGGGTGGTCGGCGGTGGCGTTCGCGCTGGTCTTCCTGCTGCACGACACGGCGTCGAACCTGGTCGGCACGATGCGGGACGTCGACGGCGACCGCTCCGCCGGGTACCGCTCGGTCCCGGTCCGCAAGGGGCAGCGCTACGCCGCCCGGCTGGCCGTCGGGCTCTACGTCGCGGCGATCGGCATCGCGATGCCGGCTCTGCTGTGGCCGCACCGGCCCGGTTTCGCGCTGCTGCTGACCGTCGCGGCCGGGGCCGGTCTGATCGCGGTGCTGCCGCTGGTGCGGCTGGCGCCCACGTTGAGCCAGGCTCGGGCGCTGCGCGCGCACGAGATCCTCGTGGTGGAGCGCCTCGTGCTCGCCGCGGCGATCCTCGCGCGCACGGTGCCCCTTCCCGTCGTGCTGGCCCTGCTGGTCCCGGCGCTGGTGTTCAGCGCGTGGACCCAGGCGGTGATGCGGTCGCGGCACGAGATCCCGGACGAGGAGGCCCTTCCCGGATGAGTGCGGAGAACGCCGATGCCGTGGTCTGCGGCGCGGGTGTGGGCGGGCTCGCCGCCGCGCACGCGCTCGGTGCGCTGGGCCTGCGGGTCGTGGTCGTCGAGAAGCGCGCGACGGTCCCCCGCATCCCCAAGGGCGAGGTGCTGCAGCCCGGCGCGCTGAAGATCCTCCGAGCCTGGGGCGTGAGCGAGGTCCTGGAAGAGCGCGGCGCGGTGCGTCTTTCGCGGCTGGTGGCGGTGGAAGCGCGCGGCCGGATGGCGCTGGACTACTCGCAGCTGCCGGACGGGTCGAACTGGCTGCTCTCGGCCGACCACGAGTCGATCCTGGAGGCGCTGGCCGACACGCTGCCCGACACCGTCGAGCTGCGCCGGGGCGTCCCGGTCTCCGACGTGGTCCGCGACGGGGGCCGGATCGCCGGTGCGGCGCTCAACGACGGCGAGATCCGGGCGCCGCTGGTGGTGGCCGCTGACGGGATCTCCTCGCGGTTGCGCAAGGCGGCCGGGATCGAGGCGCGGCGGCGGGACTACCCGCACCGGCTGGTCGCCCTGGACCTCGCCGACGTGCCCGACGCCGCTCCCGAGGTCGTCGCCCACACCACCGCGCGCGGCCTGCGGATGCGGTACCCGTTGCCGGGCAGCAGGATTCGCCTCTACGTGCAGATCCAGCCGGACGAGTTCCGGGGCATCGACGACGTCGGGCTGCGCGGCTGGACCGACTCCCTGCTCACCGAGCTGCCGGAGCTCGCGGAGTTCGAGGAGCAGCTGCGCACCGCCGTGGAGCACCGGCAGACGCTGCCGGTCTCGCACTTCACCGCGCCCGCGATCGCGGCACCCGGCATCGCGCTGGTCGGCGAGTCGGCGCACTCGGTGCACCCGATGGCTGCCCAGGGCATGAACAGCGCCATCTACGACGCCCACGCCCTGAGCACCGGCCTCGCCGAGCGGTCCGATGTGGACGGCGCGTTGCGGGACTACCAGGACCGCAGGCTGCCGGAGATCGAGCAGATCGGCACGATCAGCCACAACGCCTCGCGGATGCTCACCGACCTGTCGTGGGCGGGCCGCGCCATCGGGCGGCGGGCGCTGCGCAACACCGGCGCGAACCGGCGGCTCAGCTACCAGGTGATGCACAACCTCGCCGGGCTCGGGCTGCACCCGATGACGCCGTTCGACCGGCTCTGCCAGCTCGGCCTGGTGCCCGATCCGCGGTCGCGGCGCCGGCCCCGATGGGCGTGAGGACCGGCGCCGTGCGCGGCTCAGCGCTTCCCGCACTCCACGACGACGAGACCACCGGGCCAGGTGCGGGTGTCCAGGACGGTCAGGCCCGCCTTGTCCGCCAGCACCTCGAAGTCGGCGACGCTGCGCTCCCGGCCGCCGAGCAGCACCAGCGACTGCAGGTCGAACGAGGTGTTCTGCTGGGCGTGGGAGTCCCCGGCGAGCACCTCGACGATCACCACGCGGCCGTGGCCCGCGGCTTCGGCGCAGCGCCGCAGGATCCGCGCAGCGTCCTCGTCGTTCCAGTCGGTGAGCACCCGCGAGACCAGGTAGACGTCCCGGCCGGTGGGCAGCTCGTCGAAGAAGCTGCCGGGCACGAACGTCGCCCGCTCGGCCACCCCGGCCTCGCGCAGGAACTCCTCGGCCTCCGGCTCGACGGCGGGCAGGTCCAGGACCTCGCCGTCGAGGTGCGGGTTGGCCTTGACGATCTCCGACAGCAGCGCGCCCTGCCCGCCGCCGATGTCGATGACGCTCCGGACGGGCTCCCAGTCGAACTCGGCGGCCAGCACCGGGCCGGTCTGCCAGGCGTAGGCGACCATGACGTCGCCGAAGAAGCGCCGCAGGTCGTCGTCGCGCTGGTAGTCGTCCCAGAACGGGGTGCCGTGCACCGCGCCGTAGGCCGACGCGCCGGTGCGCACCGAGTGCAGCATGCCGCTGAAGGCCAGGTCCATCCGCGCGCCCGGGCCGTCGAGGAGCAGCCAGTCCTTGAGCCACTTGCCGTCCTCGGCGAGCAGCCGGCGGGACAGCGCCGTGAGCCCGTAACTCCCGTCCTCGTCGCTGAACAGTCCGATGTGGACGAGGTGGCGGAGCAGCCGCTCCAGCGCGTCCCGGTCGGCGCCGCTCGCCTCGGCCAGCGCGGCGACGTCGCCGGTGCCATCGGCGATGAGCTCCGGCAGCTTCAGCGTCACCGCCGTGCGGATGGCGAAAGGTGTCGCCAGGTCGATGAGGCCGGCGAGTTCGAGACCGGCCTTGCGCGATTCCTCGGAATCCATGGAACTCTGCTTTCTCTCGGATTGAAGACCCGTCCGCCTCCGTGCTTTTCATCCTTACCGACTGCTCAACACCACGTCAACGCACGTGCGCGCAACGACCCACGTGGGCGCGAGCGCGCCCGAAAACGACTGCAGCAGAGAGAGAACGAGGTGATCACCCATGTCGAGCATCGACGTGCGCCCGGCTTCCGGCGCGCTGGGCGCCGAGGTCCGCGGAGTCGACCTGGAAGGGCTGACCGAGGAGACCTTCGCGCAGCTGCACGCGCTGCTGCTGGAGAACCTGGTGCTGTTCTTCCCCGAGGCCGAGGAGCTCTCGCCCGAGGCGCACAAGGCCTTCGGTCGGTTCCTGGGCGAGCCGGAGGTGCACCCGTTCCTGCCGAAGCTGGAGGGCCACGACGAGATCGTCGTGCTCGACTCAGACCAGGGCGCGAAGGCCGACGTGTGGCACACCGACGTCACGTTCCAGGCGAGCCCGCCGATCGCGTCGATCCTGCAGATCGTGCACTGCCCGCCGCGCGGCGGTGACACGATGTGGAGCAACCAGCACCTGGCCTACGAGAACCTCTCGGCGCCGCTGCGGGACTTCCTGGACGGGCTCACCGCCGTGCACTCCTTCACCCACCCCAACGGCACGGTGTTCGAGGCCGAGCACCCGGTGGTGCGCGCGCACCCGGTGACGGGCCGCCGCTCGCTGTACGTCAACCGCATGTTCACGCTGCGCATCCCGCAGCTGCGGCGCGCGGAGAGCGACGCGATCCTGCAGCACCTGTTCACCGCGGCGGAGCGCCCGGAGAACGTCTGCCGCTTCAGCTGGACCGAGGGCGCGATCGCCATGTGGGACAACCGCGCCACCCAGCACTACGCGGTCAACGACTACACCGAACGCCGCATCGGCCGCCGCGTCACGATCCTCGGCGACGACCCCAAGGGCGACGAACCCCGCTGGCCCCACCTCACCGACGCCACGTCGGCGGCGGACTTCCGCTCCAAGTAGTGCGCGGTTCTGGCCCGAACCGTCCTGGCTCAGACGAAGTCACGCCCGGGCGGTTCGGACCAAGACCGCCGGCCGCCCTCACCCCCGGCGCCGCGCGTACACCCGGTTCCCCGACGGCCCGGTCCACTCCATCCGCACGATCCCCGCCACGGCGGCGTCCTCCTTCCGCCCGGGAACGCTCCAGTACCCGGCGGCGGGGTTCCGGAAGAACGTCGCCCACAACGCCCCGTCGGCGTCGACGAACAGGTTGTTGTGCCCGGCCCCGATCCCCGCGGTCCACCGCCGGGAGTACGGCCCCTCGAACCGGTCCGACACCGCGATCACCGCGTCGTACTGGAACTTCTCCCCCTCCGGCGTGTAGGCCTGCCGCCCGTTCGCGCCCTTCTTGTTCCACGCGGCGTGCACGAGGTAGTACTTGCCCTCGTACTTGATCACGTGCGCGCCTTCGAGGTAGGGCTCCGGGTCGTAGCGCTGCTGCTGGAACGTCGGGAGGTTCGTCTTCGGGACGATGTCCTCCATGTCGTCCTGGAACTCGGCGTAGAGGTCGTTGTGCAGCACCAGCCAGGCCTTGTCGCCTTCGGTGTGGAGACCCCCGTCGATGTGGTAGTACCGCTTCTCGTCGACGTCGTCGGGGACACCGGGGTTGCGGTCGCCGAAGGGCTTCTCCAGGTTCCCGTTCACCACCCGGTACGGCCCGGCCAGGCCGCCTTCGCTGCGCAGCATGAACGACCCGACCTTCCGCGACGAGTCCCCCATGCACGCCACGATGAACCAGGTCCCCCGGAAGTGGTGCACCTCGGGCGCCCACGCGGCGCCGCGCTTGTTCTCGCCCTCACCCCAGTAGGTCTGCCACGGCGCGACGACGGTCCGGCCCGGCTCGTTCTCGGTGACGAACTCCGGCGACCACACCTTGCCCTTGTCAGCGTCCGGCCGGATCCCGGTGGTGTCCACCAACTTCCACGGCCCGTCGAGGGATTCGGCGGTCCACACGAAGATCCCGTCGTTGTACCCGCCCGCCGTTGCGGTCCCGGCGGGCCGAGTGGTCCCGGTGGCGACGTAGACGGACTTGCCGTCGACGACGAAGTGGTTGACGTAGGTGTCGCGGATCCACACCCGCCCCCGCTCATCGTCCCGGGGCCGCAGTTCGAGGTCCAGGACCCGCGTGTTGTCCGCCCGCAACTTCAGGTCCTCCCGCTGGTCAGCCGTGCCGTAGGGCTCCACGGCGGGCCAGTTCGGCGGGTACTCCTGCGCCGACCCGGTAGCGGGCAGGACGGTCGCCACCCCCAGCGCTCCGACCCCGCCGATCAGCGCGGACCGACGGTTCACCTGCGCACCGAACATCGCTGCCTCCCCAGTTCTCCGATCTCGCGGTCGACGTTCCCCCATCGACCGCGAGATCGACGCTACCGCGATCTCCGGAGCACGGCCGCGAATTCGCCCTCCCCCATCAGGATCGCTTCGCGGCGGGAGAGCCCGAGGTTGCCCGGACGTGATCGGGGACACATCAGCGCGTAGTCACCGCCGGGTCTGGATGAGGGCGTGGGAGCCCTGCGTGCGCCAGGCCTGACCTTCGGCGTCGAGCGCGGACACCGCGTCGGTGTCGAGGCCGACGATGACCTCGGACTTGAGCACGCGGAGCGTCGCCACCGGTCCGGGGAAGTGCGCGACGGCATCGGCGAAGGGCAGGGTCGCGGGCCAGTGCCGGTCGCCGACGAGGCGCCGGTAGTTGAGGTCGCCCTTGAAGATCGTGACCGAGGCCGCGGCGAACTCGGCGCGCAGGTCGTCGGGCATGTCGGCGTACTCCTTCGGCGCGCAGAAGAACGGGTGCGAGCGCACGCCGATCCGCCCTTCCCGCAACGAGTCCTGGACTCGACGTCCGATCTCGCCCGCTTCGCCGGGGATCGCGACGAGGTGGTGCAGGACTTCGACGACGTCGGTCGGGGTGGCGTCGGAGACGTAGTAGGGCGTCGGCTTGACGTGCAGCACGACCCGCTCGGCGCGGCCGGTGGTCAGCAGCCGGTCGAGGAGCACCAGGTCGGCGGCGAGCTCGCCGGCGGCGTTGTCGGCGACGAGGTGGACCTCGCCGGGTTCGCCGAACAGCGCCCAGAACTGCTCGGGCGAGCCGGTGACCAGCCCCGACGTGGTGCCGCTGGCGTCGGTGGACAGCTGGAACGCCAGGTCGGCCTGGTTGCCCCACACCGCCGCCCGCACGGCGGCGGCGTCGCGTTCGGCGACGTCGAGCTGCGGGAGCGCGTCGAGGGCCTTGAGCGTGTCGGCGGTGGCGGCGCTGTGCAGCTCGGCCCGCTTCATCGGCGCGAACGGGTCGACCCCGCGCCACGGCCCGGAGGAGAAGAATCCGGTTGCCGCGAGGAGCTTCCGGAAGAAGTAGCTCTCGGCGAACAGGAACGAGGTCTGCGACCACGGCTTGCCGACCTCGTCGGCGATCCAGGCGTTCCAGACGTCGTGATCCGGAGCGTCGTCGTCCAGCGGCGCGACGACGCCGCCGGTGGATTCCTCGAACAGCGCGGACAGGGCGTCGCGCACGTCGGGGCCGAAGGGGTGCGCCGCGCACAACCGCTCGATCATCACCGGGTGCCGCTCGTGGAACACCCGCCACCCGAACGAGCCCGGTTCCTCAATACCGATCAACGGCGCGTCCACGTTCCCTCCTCGGTTCACCCCACGTGCGGCCGCACCGATTCGATCATCTCGATCCGGAACCGGCTCATCGACGGCGTCCACGGCGTCGGCCCCGCGGTCCACGTCGGGCGGGACGTGCAGGTCGCACGGCACCCCGGCCTCACGCAGCCGCCGAGCGTAGCCGAGGCCCTCATCGCGGAACAGATCGAGGCCGCCGACTTCGAGCCACCCCCGGTGGCAGCTCGCCCGGGCCGCCGCGCCGCCCACGTTGCCATCGGCCGTTGACAGGGGACAGTTTTAGCCATAATCACCCATGATCAATGTCCGAAATATCGGGACAATTATGGCTAAAACTGTCCCCCTCCAGAGGCGACCACCCCACTGAACGCGGAAAGGGCACAGGGTGAAGACGTGAGCCGTCGCTTGCGATTCTAGTCCGCGAAGCGGTTGAGCTTGAGCGCGTGCACGAACGCACTCCACTGGGAGGGAGTCGCCGTGACGAAGCCGCCTGCCGGGTGCTTCGAGTCGCGCACTGCGGTGTGGCCGGATAATCGGGCGACCTCGACGCATTCGCCGTTCGGGCCGCTGTAGCTGGACTTGCGCCAGTTCCGCACTTCGTTCACCACTGGGCCTCCGTGCTGCTCGCGATCTCTTCGATGAGCTCTGAGGTAGTTTCAGGACTCAAGGCAACTCTGCCGATCAGGTCGACCGCGTGTCCATACTCGTGAACGTCATCTGTGTCGACGACGAAGGCTCCCGAGCTGAAGTGCTCGAAGTGAACCACTGAGGGCGAGTCCGGGAACTCGTACAGGACGAAGGGACCGAGCACTCCGGGGTGCCAGCCCACGCTGGGGCGCACGAGCTGGACCGTCACGTTGCCCCGGAGCATCAGCTCGCGGATGTGGCGGAGCTGATCAACCATAACCTCGCTCGACCCGATTCGATCCCGCAACGCGTTCTCGCCCAGCAGCACGTGCAGGTCGAGGGGTTTTTTGCGCGTGATCACCTCCCGGCGAGCGATGCGCACCATGATCCGGGCCTCGATCTCGTTGGGTGGCAAACCGGCTGCTTTCAACAGCGCCCGCGCGTAGTCGGTCGTCTGGAGCAGCCCTGGGATGAGCATGGGCGCCCACTGGTAGATCGCCGAGGCCGAGCGTTCGCATTCGACTGCGCCTGCGAGTTGCTGGGGGATGCCTGGCATGCCGACTGTGAGCCAGTTGGGTTCGCTGGCGTGCTTGGCCAGATCGACGATCCGCCTCTTCTCAACTCCCGTGATGCCGGCTGCGGTGAGGAGGGAGGCGACGTCTTCCGGAGTCGGTACTCTGCGGCCGGTTTCCCAGTGGGAGATCGTGCCGTGGCTCATGCCGAGGCGTTTGCTGAGTTCGCGGCCGCTGATGCCGCATTCCTCGCGGACCGTGCGGATCGCTGCGGCCAAGGCGCGAGCTCTCGGGGTCATCGTGTTGGCGTCTACAGGCACGAGACGAAACGTAGGCCCTCTGAACTGGTATATCCATCGCTCGATCAGGTACTTGATCGCTGACTAGTAGACGTCGATTCTGATGTGGACAGTCACAGATCACCTGGGGGTCAGCGATGTATCCGTTTCATTGGGTTCCGTCGGCATTGGCACGTCATGCGAGCGAGGACCCGCGCCCGGAAGGAACTTTCGTCTACCCGACCGGGACTTCGGTGTCGACGCTGTGCGGCTTGACCGAGCAGAGCGCCGACAACTCCGAACTCGCCTGGTTCTGGCCCACCTGCGAGGACTGCTACGAGAAGGCTCGAAAGATAGCGGACTCCTTGCCCTAGCCCACCTCCCATCCCGAGGTGACGGATTACGGCAGTATTCCGTCACCCCGATTACTCCCGTAATCCGCCACCGGAATACGGGAGTAATCCGTCACCGGATTACGGCAGTTTTCCGTCACCGGATTACGGCAGTTTTCCGTCACCGGATTACGGGAGTTTTCCGTCACCGGATTACTCCGGTAATCCGTCAGCCCACCGGGGGTCAGGACGAGCGGAGGGCGGGGGCGACCTCGGTGGCGAGGAGGTGGAGCGACGCCAGGGCGTCTTCCACCGGCATCCCCGCCCAGTCGGTGCGGAGGATGAAGTGGTTGACACCCAAGGAGTCCCGCCACGGGAGCAACGCGTCGACGCAGTCCTGCGGGGAGCCGACGATGAAGCGGTCGTCGGCGAGTTCGGCGTAGTCGGTGCGGAAGGATTCCCGGTCCGGCATCACCTTGTCCTGGCCCCAGTCGGCGTAGACCTGGTACTTGCGGGTCAGGTGCGGTCGGGCGAGCTCCAGGGCGCGATCTTTCGTGGGGGCGCAGTAGATCTCGCGCATGAGCGGCAGTTCGCGGACGGGTTCACGGCCCGCTACCGCGCGTTCGGCGTGGAACAGGTCGAGCTGCCTGCGGATCGTGGCGCTCGTGGCGTGCGGGTTGATCATCCACGTGTCGGCGAGCCGGGCGGCGCGGCGGACCGCGCCGTCGGAGTTCGCCGCCATCCACACCGGGGGCTTGCTGCGCGGCAGCGACGTGGAGCGGACGCCATCGAGGCGGCACCACGGGTTGTCGGCGTGGACCGGTTCGCCGCTCCACAGCTCCTGGACGATGCGCAGGTTCTCGGTGAACCGCTTGACCTTCTGCTCCGGCGGGATCCCGAACGCCGCGTACTCGACCTCCCGGTAGCCCAGGCCCACGCCGAAGACCGAGCGCCCGCCGGTGACCGCGTCGAGGCTCGCGAAGTTCTCGGCCGTGTCGACCGGGTTGTGCAGCGCGAGCAGGTGGATCCCGGTCCCGATGCGCATCTCCCCTGCCTCGGCCGCCAGCCGGGCCAACCACGGCAGCGGCTGGATGTGCGAGAACGACTCGGGCAGGTGGTGCTGCCCGGCGAACACCGAGTCCAACCCGCCGTCCCGGGCGGCCCGGACGAGGCGGAGCTGTTCGCCCAACGCCTCGACCGGGTCCCGCCCTTCGGGCTGCTGGTGGGTCAGGAAGACTCCGACCCGCACCCCGTCAGCCACAACAGAATCAGCCACAACAGAGTCGGCCACCACGGGGTCAGCCACGGCAGGCCTCCGCGAAGTCGGCCGCCGGGGTGTTGTCGCCGAGCGAGAGGACCGCGTCGAGCACCTTCTCGGCGGTGGCCGTCGAGGCCGCGGTGCCGATGGTGTCGTGGAACTTCGCGACGATCTCGTCGTTGCTCAGCGGGCGCTCGTCGTGGCCGCGGTTGACCTGCTCGCGGTGCCGCAGCACCCGCCCGTCGGCCAGCTCGATCTCCACGTATCCGGAATACGCTCCGGGGAAAGCGCTCTCGTCGTCGTCGACGACGGTCACCTTGCCCGCCAGGTCGAGAATCCCCCTGTCCCGCAGCGCCTCGTCCTCCAGCTCGGTGAGCGTGAAGCGCCCGCGCTGCAGGGCGGCCGCGACCACGAACGGGAGGCTGAACTTGGCGTCGTACTCGTCGCGCGGAGCCCACTTGACCTCCAGCGGCTCGCACACGACCTTGCCCGGCACCGGGTGGATGGCGCACCGGATGCTGCTGATCTCGGTGTCGCCGATCTCGGGGCGCAGGATCAGCGCGGCGTCGGCGAAGGCGTGGATGAAGTGGCAGATCGGGTAGGGCTTGACGGCGGTGCGCATCAGCTCCCACGTCTCGCCCCAGCCCTCGACCACGGCCTCGGGGCGCGTCTCGCGGCCGGTCAGGTGCGTGTTGTAGAGCCCGAACCGGCCTTCGTAGACCTCGTTCGGCCCGGTCCAGCCCGCCTTCGCGAAGCCCGCGGCGGTCAGGCCCGACATGGCCGCCCAGCCCGGGTGCAGGCGCTTGGTCCAGGCGCCGTCGGCGAGGAACTCCAGCAGACCGGAGCTCATCGACCCCACGATGCCCTGGGCGGTGGCGAGCCCGTCGGCGTCGAGCCCGGTGATCTTGCCCGCGGCCACCGACGCGCCGAACGCGCCCGCGACGGCCGTCGGGTGGAACCCGACGTCGTGGAACCCGCCGGCCCCGCCGACGCCGACCCGCGCCGAGACCTCCACGCCGAGGACGTAGGCCAGCAGCAGGTCCCGGGTGGTGGCGCCCTGGGCGACCGCCGCCGACAGCGCCGCGGGCAGCGCGGCCGCCGAGACGTGCGTGACCGCCGGGATGTGGGTGTCGTCGAAGTCCATGCCGTGGATGAGCACGCCGTTGAGCACCGCGGCGTCGCGCGCCGGGAGCCGGTCGGGCATCGCCAGCACCGGGTGGTCACCGCCGCCGAACGCGCTCAGCGCGTCCCGCGCGACCGCCGCGAACGGGTAGCGGGTGGAGGCGAAGGCGAGTCCGACGGCGTCGAGCACGAGGTGCCGGGCGCGCAGCAGCACCTCCTCCGGTACGTCCGAGAGCGAGGCCTTCGCGGCGAAATCGGCCACCTGCCGGGACAGAGTCATCGTCGATCCTCCTGTTCGCGTCACCGCAACGTCGCCTTGCCCGCGAGCAGCGCCTTGGCGACCACGCCGCGCAGCACGTCGTTGGTGCCCTCGCCGATCGACATCAGCGGGGCGTCCCGGTACAGCCGCTCGACCTCGAACTCCGTGGAGTAACCGTAGCCGCCGTGGATGCGCATGGCGTCGGTCGCGCAGGCCAGGGCCTGCTCGGAGGCGAAGATCTTGGCCATGCCGGACTCGGTGTCCATCCGCACCCCGTCGTCCATCCGCGAGGCCGCCCAGTAGGTCATCAGCCGCGCCGACTGCAGGCGCACGGCGATCTCGGCGATGCGCAGCTGCACCGCCTGGAAGTCGCCGATGGGCTGGCCGAACGCGGTGCGGTCGCGGGCGTAGCCGAGTGCTTCCTCGTAGGCGCGCTGGGCGATGCCGACGCTGCGCGCCGCGATGTTGATCCGCCCGGTCTCCAGCGACGACAGCGCCTGCTGCATGCCGCGCCCCTCGACGCCGCCGAGCAGCTGGGAGGACGGGACCCGCACGTCGGTGAGCACGACCTCGCAGGACTCGGTGCCCTTGTAGCCGAGCTTGCCGATGTCGCGGGTGACTTCCAGGCCGGGCGTGTCGGCGTCGACGAGCAGGATGCTCATGCCCCGGTGCGCGGGGCTGGCGCCGGGATCGGTCTTGACCAGCACCGGCAGCGGGTCGGCGTGCCGGGCGTTGGTGATCCACATCTTGGTGCCGTTGATGACGTAGTCGTCGCCGTCGCGGCGGGCGGTGGTGAGGATGCCCTGCAGATCGGTGCCCGCGCCGGGTTCGGTGAGCGCGATGCCGGTGCGGCGCTGCCCGGTGGCCAGTTCCGGCAGGTACTTGGCCTTCTGCTCCTCGGTGCCGTGCCGGGCGAGCATGAAGCAGGACACCGAGTGGCTGCCGAGGATGCCGGCGATGCCCATCCAGCCGCGCGAGATCTCCTCGAAGGCCAGCGCGAACGACACCGTGTCGGCACCGAGCCCGCCGTGCTCCTCGGGGACGGCGAGGCCGAACAGGCCGAGCTGCTTCATCCCCTCCACGATCTCGGTCGGGTACCGGCCGGACGCCTCCCAGTCGCGGGCCACCGGCACGATCTCGCGGTCGACGAAGTCGCGCAGCGTGTCGCGGAACAGCCGTTGTTCGTCGTTGAGCGTGAAGTCCATTGCTCAGCCCTTCCCCAGCACGCCGGCTTCGTGCAGCTCGGCGATCGCCTCGTCGGTGTAGCCCAGGTCCCGCAGGATCCGGTCGGTGTCGGCGCCCATCGCGGGCGCCGGTCGGGTCGGCGCCCGGTCGGCTCCGGGCGGGCCGACGCGGACGGCGCTGCGCAGGGTGCGCACGGTGCCGAACGCGGGGTGCTCGGTGCTGGCGATGAGGTCGCGCTGCACGGTGTGCGGTTCGGTCATCGCCGCGGCGACGTCGTTGATCGGCGCGCACGGGATCGACGCCGCGTACAGCGGTTCCAGCCAGTCGGCGACGGTGCGGGTGCGCAGGATCCCCTCCAGCTCCGGGAGGAGTTCCGCGCGGTGGCGGTCGCGGTCGGCGAAGGTCTTGAAGCGCTCGTCGGCGGCGAGGTCGGGCCTGCCGATGACCTCGGTGAGCCGCTGCCAGAACTTCTCCTTCGCGCAGCCGATCACCAGCCACCCGTCGGCGGCCTCGAACGCCTGGAACGGCACCAGCGACGGGTGCGCCGACTGCCGGGTCCGGGCGGGCTCGTACCCGGCGGTGAGGTGCCAGGTGCCGGGGTAGGTGAGCAGGCTGATCGCGGTGTCGTAGAGCGACAGGTCGCAGTCGGTGCCGATGCCGTCGCGGCGGGCGGCGTGGATGCCCGACAGCAGCGAGATCGCCGCCACGTACCCGCCGCAGTAGTCCACGAGGGACAGACCGGTCTTCTGCGGCGCACCACCGGGTTCGCCGGTCAGCGACATCCACCCGCCGAGGGCCTGCAGCACGTAGTCGTAGCCGGGTTCCTTCGAGCGCGGCCCGGTCATGCCGAAGCCGGTCAGCGAGCAGCAGACGATGCGCGGGTTGACGTCCTTGAGGTCGTCGTAGCGGATGCGCAGCTTCTCCGGCACGTCGCCGCGCAGGTTCGAGTACACCGCGTCGGCCTCGCGCACCAGGTCCTCGAAGACCCCGCGGCCCTCGTCGGTGCGGATGTCGAGGGTGATCGAGGACTTGTCGCGGTTGAACGACTGGAAGAACAGCGAGTCGCCGTCGGTGGCGTAGGGCGGGACGGTGCGCCCCACGTCGCCGTCGACCGATGGGTCCTCGATCTTGATGATCTGCGCGCCCAGCTCGGCCAGGTGCATCGAGCCGAAGGGGCCCGCGCCGTACTGCTCCAGCGAGACGATCCGCACGTCCTCCAGGGGCCTCATGACTCCTCCAGGCTCAGCGGCTCGGTGGCCTGCGGGAACAGCGTCCCCGCCCCGCCGGCTTCCTTCTTGTGCACGTAGAAGGTGCGCTTGAACGACAGGACCTCGACCGCGTCCTGGTTGAGGGTGCGGGTCTTGACGGTGACGATGCCCGCCTTCGGGCGCGATCCGGACTCGCGCTTGGACAGCACGATCGACTCCGACCACAGGGTGTCGCCGGAGAAGACCGGCGCGGTCAGCTTGAGCTCGTCGAGACCGAGGTTGGCGAAGGCGTTCTGGGTCAGGTCGGTGACCGACTGCCCTATGGCGATGGAGATCGTCAGGGGCGAGACCACCAGCATCTTCCCGAATTCCGAGTCCGCGCCGACCTGGGCGTTGAAGTGCGCCTGGTTGGTGTTCATCGTCAGCAGCGTGAACCAGGTGTTGTCGGTGTCGGTGATCGTGCGGCCCAGCGGGTGCTGGTAGATGTCGCCGATCTCGAAGTCCTCGAAGAATCGGCCCTGCCAGCCGGGTTTCACGGACATGCGTTGCACACTCCTTCGTCGCGCTCAGGCGCGTTCGATCTCTTCCAGTCGGCGGTTGGTGGTGCGCTCGCCGAACAGCAGCATCACCAGGCCCATCGCCAGGGCGGCGACGGCGAGGTAGACGTAGACGGCGGGCAGCCCGAGGCCGGAGTACAGGCCCGCCACCAGCAGTCCGCCGACCACACCGGCCAGCCGCCCGGAGCCGTTGGCGATGCCGGATCCGAGTCCGCGCAGGTGCAGCGGGAAGACCTCGGCGATGTAGGTGTAGAGCGTGGCGACACCGGTCTGCATCAGCATCGCGGCGCCGAAACCGCAGATCAGGATGGCGGCCGAGTGCGGGATCAGGCCGAACAGCAGCAGCAGGACGGCGACCGCGACCTGCAGCCCGAAGATGACGGTCTTGCGCTCGAAGCGGTCGATGATCGGCATCGCCAGCAGCGCGCCGGGCACCGCGGCGATCGCCAGGATCGAGGAGAACGTCAGGCTCTGCGCGGTGGTGTAGCCGCGCTCGACCAGCAGCGTCGGGACCCACGAGCTGAAGCCGTAGAACGACAGGATCAGGAACACGCAGGCCAGCGCGGCCACGATCGTCTTGCGCAGGGTGGCGCCGCGCAGCAGTTCGCCGACCTTGCCCGCGACGACGGGCTTCTCGGCGACGGGTTCCGGCAGCGGTTCGCCGGTGCGCTTCTCGGCCTGGGCCTCCAGCTTGGCGACCAGGGCCTCCTCGCCGCCGGTGAGGCCGTGGGCGGCGCGCCAGCGCACCGACTCCGGCAGCACCTTCAGCGCGATGACACCGGCGATCGCGCCCAGCGCGCCGATCACGAAGATCCACCGCCAGCCGCCCTCTCCCAGCGGCACCAGCAGGCGCGCGGCCCAGGCCGCGATCGGAACTCCGGCCAGGCCGATGGCCAGCAGCAGCGCCTGCCAGCGGCCGCGGTGGGCGCGCGGGAACATCTCGCTGACCCACACCAGCAGCACGCCGGTCATGGCCTGCAGGCCGAAACCGGTGAGCACGCGCAGGATTCCGAGCGACCACGGGCCGACCGCGAAGGCGCTCAGCAGTGAGAACAGCGAGTAGGTGAACACCGCGCCGATGAGCACGGGACGACGTCCGATCCGGTCGGAGAGCCGGCCGCCGACGATGGCGCCGACGAACATGCCGACGAACCCGGCGGAGGTGATCGCGCCGACGGCGCCGATCGACAGGCCCCACTCGGCGCGCAGGGCCGGGGCGGCGAAGGCGAAGGAGTTCAGGTCGACCAGGTCGAAGACGAACAGCGAGCCCAGCAGCCAGGCCCAGCGGTGGTGCTGCGGGGTGACGACCGGGATGCGGTCCAGGCGGGCGGTGAGGTCGGTGGTCGTCGGCGGTGCCGCGCCGGTGCCGGGTTCGGACGGTCGAGACGCCATTGTCGTGCTCCCTCCGGCGCGCTGCGCTGCGCGCTCCTCGGGCCCCGCGCCGGTGGTGCGCGGGGCGACCGGGTGGTCCCGGCCACACCCCGGACACTAATCATCAGACATTTAGAACCGCAAGGGTTCACCGCGGAAATTCGGACTCGCCGGCGCGCAGCAGGATCGCCCGCGCCCGCAGCTCGACCGGGCGGTCGATGAGCTTGCCGTCGAGCACCGCCACTCCCCCGGCACCCGCCGCGACCAGCACTTTCCTGGCCCACTCGACCTCTTCGGCGGTGGGCGCGAAGGCCCGCGAGACCGGTTCGACCTGCGCCGGGTGGATGCAGAGCTTGGCGGTGCAGCCGAGCGAGAGCGCGTGCGCGGAGTCGGCCAGCAAGGTCTCCTCGTCGCGCACGGCGGTGGTGACGCCGTCGATCGGCGCCCCCGCCCCGGCCACCCGCGCGGCCAGCACCAGCGCGGAGCGGGCGTACCGCAGGGCCTCGTTGTCGGCCGGGTCCACGCCCAGCTCGGCGGCCAGGTCGACGCTGCCGAACGCGGGCCGGACCACCCCCGCCACGGCGCAGACCTCGGTGGCCCGGTGGATCCCGAGCGCGGTTTCGACCAGCGGGATGATCTGCGGGTTCGGGCCGAGATCGGCGGCCAGCGCGGCGACCTCCGCGGGGTCCTGGGCCTTCGGGAGCATCACCGGGACGCCGGGCACCGCCGCCACGTCCTCGGCGTACCACGGGGTCGCGGGCGGGTTGACGCGCACGATCACGTTCGACGGCGCGGTCTTCAGCCAGTCCGACACGGCCCGTCGGGCGTCCGGTTTGGACTCGGGCGCGACCGCGTCCTCCAGGTCCAGGACCACGAAGTCCGCGCCGGTCGCGACGGCCTTGCCGAACCGGTCGGGGCGGTCACCGGGGACGAACAGCACGCTGCGGGCACCGATCAGAGATTTCTCACTCATACATCAGACTTTTGCACAACAATCCCGCTCGGGGTAGCCGTGCGGGGATACGATGCAATGGCAGGCAGGGTCGCGACGCGGTCGCGGCACCACGAGGAGCACTCCGGAGCGTGAACAGATGAGCTCGAACCCGGACCGTCGGGGCACCGCCACCGACGCCGCCGACGAGACGCCCCGGAGCGCACCGCGCGCGAACCTGCGGGTGCAGAAGGTGCGGCCCGCCTACCGGCAGGTCGCCGACGAGCTCCGCTCCCAGATCATGCGCGGCACCCTCGAACCCGGCTCCCGGCTGCCCTCGGAGTCCGAGCTGACCGGCATGTTCGGCGTCAGCCGCTCCACCGTCCGCGAAGCGCTGCGCGCCCTCGCCAGCCAGCACCTCATCGAGACCCGGCGCGGCGTGCAGGGCGGATCGTTCGTCGCCGCACCCGAGCCCACCAAGCTCGTCGACGATCTCGGCGGCATGCTCGGCGTTCTCGTCACCACCCCGCAGATGGGCATCGGCGACCTCCTCGAAGCGCGCCTGCTGCTGGAGCCCGCCGCGGCCCGGCTGGCCGCCCAGCGCGCCGACGCCGACACCGTCGAAGCGCTGCGCGCCGCGGCCGAAGCCCCGCGCGATTCCCGCGATCCCAGCGGATTCGTCACGCACATGGACTTCCACACCATGATCCTCATGGCCACCGGGAACCTGATGCTGACGATGATGGGCCAGCCCGTCAGCGACGTCCTGCGCACCCGTCTCGACCGCGCCTCGGTCGCCCCGGAGCAGTGGGACCAGGTCGACTCCTGCCACATCGCCATCACCGACCACATCGCCCGAGGCGAAGCCGCCGAGGCCGAGTCCCTGATGCGCGACCACCTGCTCGACCTCAAGGACCTCTACACCGAGACCTGGCGCGGCTCGACGCAGGACTGAGCCGGGTCAGGTCTCCGGGTCGAGGTGGGCCTGGATCCGGTAGTCGACCCGGACGTCGTGGTAGGTCGTGTTCTCCGCGACCGGGCGCGGGAGGTTCGTGCGGTCGCTTCCGGATGTCGACCGGTCGGCGGCGTCACCGGTGAAATCGACTCGGGTGTCAGGTGCTTCGCGGAACGTCATCTCCTCCGCGCGGACGGTGCTGGTGAAGGTGATGTCCGGGTCTTCGGACGTCATCGGCGGCGCTCCCTCCTGGACGACCGGGAGGTGCTGTCGCGACTGGTGCGCCTGGTCCTGCGCTCGGAATCGGCTGGTGCTCGGCGCTTTCGGGGCCGATCGGAGTCGTCGTCGCTCCCGACCACCTCGCGGGCGCCCTGCCCGACGTCTTCGACGGTGTCGCCCACGTCCTCGACGGCTTCGCCCGCGCCGCTGCCGACCTGCTCGACCGCCTCACCCGTGCTCTCGACCGCGTCACCGGCACCGGAACCGACGTCCTCCACCGCCGATCCTGCTCCCTCACCTACGTTCTCCACAGCCGACCCTGCTCCCTCACCCACGTTCTCGACCGCGCTGCCGGCGCCTTCGCCCACGTCCTTGACCGCCGACCCGGCCCCCTCACCGACGTCCTCGACCGCCGATCCGGCGCCCTCACCGACGCTCTCCACCGCGCTGCCGGCCCCGGCGCCGACCTCCTTGACCGCCGAGCCCGCGCCTTCACCCACGTCCTCGACGGCTTCGCCCGCACCCGCGCCCACGTCCTTGACCGCCGATCCGGCGCCTTCACCGACGTCCTCCACCGCGCGGCCGAGGCTCTGCGTGAGGTTCTCCAGGATCTGCGGGTTGCGGTCGATGGTCGTCAGAACCCGGTCGAGGACCTTGGCGACGTTGTCCAGGCGGACGTCGAGGTGGGCCTGCGCCTCCACGCCCTTGATCTGCAGCGCCACGCGGCCGAGCTCGGCGTCCACACCTACGTTGAGCTTGAGGAGATCGAGAACCTCGGCCTGCAGGGAAACCCGCGCGCGGAGGTTCTCCACCTCCAGGCTGATCTCCTCGACCTTCACCACGGGAATGTCGAGGTACACGTCGGGGTGCTCGTCGTTCGAGCTGTACCCACCGGGCGAGCCGGACCCGTCGGGCGAGCTCGACACCCGCTCCCCCTCGACGCCGGATTCCACCAGCTCCCCGTTGACGCCGTCGTCCTCGAGTCGCTCGTCCCTGTCGGCCATCGTCGAATCCCCCCGTTCCCGCGCGGTCGGCAGGCGCGCCCTGCGCCAGCTCCAGCCTTAGTCGATGGGGCCGCCTGCGGAGAAGAGAACTTCGCCCCTACCCGTCGCGTTGCTGCGCCCCTAGGTTCGGCTCCCTGCACCAGATGCAAACGCACCGCACCGCTGACGCGTGCCACCGGGGACAACGCCGCGCTCGCTCCACTGCGGACGATCAGTGAACTCGATGTGTGGACGCACTCGTCCGGGGGTAGGTCTGACTGGACCGCGCTTCGCGGTCAGCGGATTCCATCGCTCCTGCAGGAGGTCGGGATGAAACAGGGACCTCAGATCGCGACGGCGGTGGCGATCGGGTACGCCCTCGGTCGCAGTCGCCGGATGAAGCTGGCCCTCATGGTCGGCGGGGTCGTTCTCGGGCGCCGCATGGGAGATCCCAAGGAACTGCTGGCCAAGGCCGGCAACACCCTCTCCCCGTCCGGCGAGCTCCGCGACCGCCTCGTCGACGCGGCCAAGACCGCAGCCGTCGCCGCGGCGAGCAGCAAGCTCGACTCCCTGGGCGACAACCTCTCCGAACGCGCCGCGAAGATCCGATCCCCGCAGTCGGATTCTTCGGAATCCGAGGACGAGGAAACGAAATCGACTTCTTCCGAGCAGGACGAGTCCGGTTCGGAGCAGGAACAGCCGAGCGGCGAGAAGCAGGAGCGAACCTCGGCGGCGAAGTCCGCTCGTCCGCCGCGCAAGCCGTCCGCGCCGCGCGCCGCCTCGACGACCCCGCGCAAGAAGGCCGCCGCGTCCTCGTCCAGCAGGTCGGGTGGGAACGATGGCTGAGCGCGAGAAGACCCTGAAGGACGACCTGCCGCTCGATCACCTCAAGGACGCCGGGCAGGAACTGCTCGAAGCGGTCGTCTCCCGCGCCGTCGGCTCGGTCACCGGCAAGGTCACCGGGCTCACCGACAAGCTCACCGGTGTCGCCGACAACGGCGGGTCCGGGCTGACCGCGGCGCTGACCGGCGCCAAGGACCTCGCCGAGGGCAAATCACCGGTCACCTCCGCGCTCAGCGCCGGGATGGCCGGGGTGAAGGACAAGGTCAAGAAAGCCGTCGGTGGCGGTAACGGCGGTGGCGGTGGCAGCGGTGGCTCGAAGGTCGTCAACATCATCGAGGAGGTCGACGTCGGCCTTCCGCTGCGCGTCGTCTACGACCAGTGGACCCGCTTCGAGGACTTCCCCGGCTTCACCAGGAAGGTGGAGAAGGTCGAGCAGGAGTCCGACGAGACGATCTCCTGGCGCGCCCGGATCTTCTTCTCCCACCGCGACTGGGAGTCCACCATCGTCGAGCAGGTCCCGGACGAGCGGATCGTGTGGAAGTCGACCGGCGCCAAGGGCTACGTCGACGGCGCGGTGACCTTCCACGAGCTCGCGCCCACCATGACGCGGATCCTGCTGGTCCTGGAGTACTACCCGCAGGGCTTCTTCGAGAAGACCGCCAACCTCTGGCGGGCGCAGGGCCGGCGCGTGCGCTCCGACTTCAAGCACATCAAGCGGCACATGATGACCAGCACGATCCTCGAACAGGAGGAGGTCGAGGGCTGGCGCGGCGAGATCCGCGACGAGGAGGTCGTCAAGACCCACGAGGAAGCGCTCGACGAGGAGGACCGGGGCCCGGAAGAAGAAGACCAGGCAGAACAGGACCGGGAAGAACAGGGCCAGGAGGACACCGACTACGAGGACGAGGAGCAGGACGAGGAGGAGCCCGAGCGGCGCGTGCCCGCTCAGACCTCCCGCTCGAAGTGACCCCTGCTCCACGACCGCACCGCTGCGACTGCGCCCCGCTCGATGCGGGGCGCAGTCGCGTGATCAGGACCACGGCGACCGACCTCGGGGCTGTGTCAACATCGTTGACGTCACGCCTGCGCAGCACGAGGAGACGAGTGTGGAAACGAGCACCATCCGGCACGACGTCACCGACGGGGTTCTCGTCGTCACGCTCGACCGCCCCGACCAGCTCAACGCCTTCACCCCCACCATGGCCGACGAGCTGGAGCGGACGTTCGTCCAGGTCAACGACGACGACTCGATCCGCGCCGTGGTCGTCACCGGCGAGGGGCGCGCGTTCTGCGCCGGGATGGATCTCAGCAGCGAGGGCAACGTCTTCGGGCTCGACGAGTCGAAGTCGCCGACGCTGGCCGACATGGACGACCTCTCCTCCCCCGAGCTGAGCCGCGTCCGCGACACCGGCGGGCGGGTGACGCTGGCCATCCACGACTGCCGCAAGCCCGTCATCGCCGCCATCAACGGCGCCGCCGTCGGCATCGGGGCGACGATGACGCTGGCGATGGACGCGCGGCTGGTGTCGAGCAAGGCCCGGTTCGGCCTGGTCTTCGGGCGGCTCGGGATCGTGCCCGAGGCCGCGTCGACGTGGTTCCTGCCGCGCATCGTCGGAATGCCCCGGGCCCTGGACCTCGTCTACCGCGCCGACATCCTCGACGCCGCCGCGACCGCCGAGATCGGCCTGGCCAACTCGGTCCACGAGCCCGACGAGCTGCTGCGGGCCGCGCTGGACCTCGCGGACGCCTGGACGAAGGGCAAGTCGCCGGTGGCCACGGCCCTGACCAGGCAGATGATGCGCCGCAACAGCGCCTACGACCACCCCCGCGAGGCGCACCGGATCGACTCGCTGGCGATGTTCCACACCAGCGTCGGCGACGGCAAGGAAGGAGTCGCCGCCTTCACCGAGAAGCGGAACGCCGAGTTCCAGGGCCGCGCCTCGGAGCTGCCCGCCTTCTACGACGAGTGGATGCACCGCTGATCGAACGTTCCCAGGTTCTTCCCAGCTCGTTCACCGCGAGCACGCGCATTTCCCGCCTAACTTGGTGAGCGCAGTCGGGGAGAGCGTGGGAAGGCGGATCATGGGTGGTCTCACCAGGCGGGTCGCCGAGCTCTCGGGGGAGCTCCGCGGCCACGTCGTCGGCCAGGCAGCGCTGTTCACGGGGATCGGCGCGGCCACCACGCTGGGCAACGCGGCGCTGTACGTGCTGCTGCGCGGCACGTTCAGCGCCGGGTTCGCCAACGTGCTCTCGGTGCTGATCACCACGATCGCCAGCAGCCTGGCGCACCGCCGCTGGGTGTTCGCCGGTCGCGACGAGCACCCGATGCGGATGCACGTGCAGACGCTGGCGACGTTCGTCTTCTACTGCGCCTCGAACCAGGTCGCCCTCTGGCTGCTGGGCCTGGCCGTCACCGACCCGTCCAGCACCGCGGAGGCCACCGCCGTCACGGCGATGGCCCTCCTCGGCGGCACCACCAGATTCCTCGCGATGCGCCTCTGGGTCTTCGCCCGCCGCCGGTCCGCGGTGGAGGCACCCGGCCGGTCCGAGGCGCAGGTCGTCACGCGCTGAGGTCGGTGTCCCGGGGCTCGCGGACCGCGGTGGCC
This sequence comes from Saccharopolyspora ipomoeae, assembly GCF_029952525.1. Taxonomy (GTDB): domain Bacteria; phylum Actinomycetota; class Actinomycetes; order Mycobacteriales; family Pseudonocardiaceae; genus Saccharopolyspora; species Saccharopolyspora ipomoeae. The sequence goes on along the minus strand of NZ_JASAOF010000010.1, from coordinate 80,711 downwards.
GCGAGGAGGGAGATGACGCTGAGCACCATGATGTAGGCGCCGACGGCGTAGGCGCTGCCGGTGGCCTGGGTGAGGGCTTCGGCGATCGTGGGCGCGAACGCCCCGCCGAGGATGGCGCCGAAGGCGTAGCCGATCGAGACGCCGGAGTAGCGCACCTTCGCCGGGAACATCTCCGCGTACATCGCCGACATCGGACCGTAGGAGAGCCCGATGCCGAACGACAGCACCACGATGGCCAGCGCGAACATGACGCCGGAGCCGGTCTCCATCATCAGGAACATCGGCAGCATCCACGCGAACACCGCCGCGTAGCCGATCTGGAAGGTCCGCACCCGCCCGATCCGGTCGGACAGCGCGCCCGCGTAGATGGTGAACACCAGCCAGCCGACGGCGCCGACGATCGTCGCGAGCAGCACCGTAGGCCGCGCGAGGCCGAGCGTCTTGCCGTAGCTGAGGAAGTAGGCGATGACCAGGTAGCCGGCCGCGTTGTTGGCGACGAAGATCAGCGCCGAGAGCACGACGTTGCGGGTGTTGGTGCGGAACAGCTCGCTCAGCGGCGCCGAGGAGTGGGCCTTGCGCTCCAGCATCTCCTGGAACACCGGGCTCTCCTCGACCAGTCGGCGCACCAGGTAGCCGAACACGATGAGCACGACGGACAGCAGGAACGGGATCCGCCAGCCCCAGGCGTTGAACTGCTCCTCGCTGGTCGACGAGCTGATCACCCACAGCACACCGGTCGCCAGGATCAGCCCCAGCGGCACCCCGGTCTGCGGGTAGGCGCCGAAGTAGCCCCGCTTGCCGCGCGGCGCGTGCTCCACGGCCATCAGCGCCGCGCCGCCCCACTCACCACCTGCGGAGAAGCCCTGCACGATGCGCAGCACGATCAGCAGGATCGGCGCCCCGACCCCGATCTGGGCGTAGGTCGGCAGCAGGCCGATCAGGGCGGTGGCCGACCCCATCATGATCAGCGTCATCACGAGCATGGCCTTGCGCCCGAGCCGGTCGCCGAACCGCCCGGCGATCACCGCGCCCAGCGGCCGGAACAGGAAGCTGATCCCGATGGTCGCCAGCGACAGCAGGCTGGCCACGCCCGGCGCGTCCTGGCTCAGCGGCGCGAAGAAGTGCGGCGCGAACACCAGGCTCGCGGCCTGCGCGTAGATGAAGAAGTCGTACCACTCGATGGTCGTCCCGACGAGCGTGCTGGCGAGCAACCGCCGCTCATCGCGGGTACGGCTGACGCGCGGTGGCGAGTCCGACATGGCTGAACCTCGTTGTTCGGTCGTAGTGTCGACTGCCTGTCTAGCCGGGACACCGCCCCAGGTCGAGACCTACCCGCGCACATTTCCGACGAGTTCTCGCTTCCGCCGGCGCACCAGGCGCAGCACCACCCAGGTCAGCAGCGCCAGAACGGCCACCACGAGGTATTCGATGAGCGGGATGCGGACGATCTCGTTCAGGCCGAGCAGCGACCGCCCGGAGTACACCGCGACCGCAGCGGCGAGGTAGAGCGCGGCCAGCACCCAGCGGACGGTCCGGGACAGCCCCAGGCCGTGCATCTGGGTGATCACGAAGACGCCGAGGAAGCCGAACAGGAACATCGGCCACATGCCGTCCGGCCCGGAGTTCATCACCGCCACCAGCGTTCCGTGCACGGCCACGAGCAGTTCGAGGGTCAGCGTCCACCAGCGGTCGGTGTGCGCGCGGGTGAAGAACAGGCTGCCCTGCAACAGCAGCAGGAACATGTAGGCGAAGCCGATCAGGTGCCCGCTGGTGGTCTCCATCGGGTGGTACCAGAAGGTGTAGATCGCGGCCCAGCTGAACAGGTACCCGTGGTACTCGCGGAAGAAGCGGGTGATCTCCGCCGAGATCGGCGCCGGGCGGCCGAAGAACATCCCGCGACGGCGGTTCTCCATGATCAGCACGACGATCAGCAGCAGGATCACCGAGCCCTGCGAGGAGAAGATCGAAACGTCCTGCGCGAGACCGTCGTAGAACACCTGCGTCTGCACCTCGTGCAGCGCGATGAACCCGAGGTGGGCGATCAGCGCGACCACGTTCACCGGGTGCAGGCCGCCGGTGTAGCGGCGCACGTGCCGCTGCGCGTAGTAGATCAGCCCCCACCCGACCAACTGGTGCGCCGCGTACCCGGCCCACGCCGAAGCCCTGGTCCAGAAGGTCGGCTCGGGCAGCTTCCAGTAGTACCAGGAAGCACCTTGATCAGGTGATAACCGCACGTCCCCGAGCCAGAACCCACCGGCCCACACGGCCGCGGTGAGCACCAGGCTCACCACCACCCCCACACCGAGCACAACCCGCGCGCTGTTCACCACGCGCACCATCATCCCGCACGCGGGCCGGTTTCGGTTCGATCGTCCGTTCTTGACCTGGTGTGATCCTGGACGTAGCTTGCCCAGCAAGCGCTTGGTTCGGGGAGGTGTTGGCGGTGGTCGCTGCCGAGGTGGTGGATCGGCGTCAGGTGCGGAAGGTGGCCCTGTCCGGGCTGCTGGGGACCGTGATCGAGTACTACGACTTCCTGCTGTACTCCACGATGGCCGCGCTGGTCTTCGGGACGCTGTACTTCCCCGGGTCGAACCCCGCGGTGTCGACCATCGCCGCGTTCGGGACGCTCGCCGCCGGGTACGTCGCACGGCCGTTGGGCGGGTTGCTGTTCGGCCACTTCGGCGACCGCGTCGGGCGCAAGTCGGCGCTGGTCACGAGCATGGTGCTGATGGGTGTGGCGAGCGTGCTCATCGGCGTGCTGCCCACCTACTCCTCCATCGGACTGACCGCGCCGGTGCTGCTCGTGCTGCTGCGTTGCGTGCAGGGCATCGCCGTCGGCGGCGAGTACGGCGGGGCCGCGCTGATGGTCATCGAGCACGCCGACGCGCGGCGTCGCGGCACCTGGGCGGGGATCATGCAGGCGGGTTCACCGCTGGGCTCGCTGCTGTCCAACGGGGCGGTGGCGCTGGTGACGCTGCTGCCCCGGGAGGACTTCACGTCCTGGGGCTGGCGGGTTCCGTTCCTGGCCAGCGCCGTGCTGCTGATCATCGGGCTGTACGTGCGGCTGAGCGTGGTCGAGAGCCCGCTGTTCCGGCAAGCTTTGGAGAAAGGCGTTGAGCGCGAGCAGGTTCCGCTGCTCCGGGTGCTGCGCGAGCCTCGCGCGGTGCTGCTGGCGTGCGCGGCCGGGATCGGGCCGTTCGCGATGACCGCGCTGATCGGGTCGCACAGCGTCGCCTACGCCAAGGGCCTCGGCTACGACCTGCCGGACATCATGCGGGCGCACCTGCTGATCAGCCTGACCGGGTTGATCGGGATCCCGCTGTTCTCCGCGCTGTCGGACCGCATCGGGCGCCGGCGGGTGCTGCTGATCGGGGCAGCGGGCGCGGTGCTGTTCGCGTTCCCGATGTACGCGCTGCTGGGGATGCGGACGGTGCCCGCGATGATCGCGGCGCTGGTGATCGCGCAGGTCTTCCAGAACCTCATGTACGCGCCGCTCGCTCCGATGCTCTCGGAGATGTTCGGCACCCGCGTCCGCTACACCGGCGTGTCGCTGGGCTACCAGATGGCGAGCCTGCTGGGCGCCGGGTTCACGCCGATGATCGCCGCCGCGATGGTGGCCGGGAGCGGCGGGTCGAGCCTGCCGCTGAGCTGCATCATCGTTGCGGCGGTGGGGATTTCGATCGTCTCGGTGCTGCTGATCTCCGAGACCCGAGGCCGGGACCTGGGCGAGTGAGCACGTTCGCGGAGATCGTGCTCGCGCGGGCCCGCGACTCGAAGACCGGGCTGCGCTTCGGCGACCGGTCGTGGAGCTGGGCGCAGGTGGTCGCCGAGGGGACGCGCCGGGCCGGTCTGCTGCGCCGCCTCGGCGCGCGGCACGTCGGGGTGCTGCTGGAGAACGTGCCGGACTACGTGTTCTGGATCGTGGCCGCGGCGCTGGAGGGCGCGGTGGTGGTCGGGATCAACCCGACCCGTCGCGGGGCCGGGCTCGCCCGCGACATCCGGCACACCGACTGCGATCTCCTCGTCACCGAGGAGCGTCTCGCCGGGCTGCTCGACGGGATCGACCACGGGGTGCCGGTGCTCGACGTCGACGGCGATCTGGACCTGCGCGACGAGGAGCTCCCCTCGCGGGTGCCCGACGCGGACCGGACGTTGCTGCTGCTGTTCAGCTCCGGCTCGACCGGGGCCCCGAAGGCGGTGATCTGCTCGAACGGTCGGCTGGGGGTGCTGGCGGAGTCGCTGGCCGCGCGCACCGAGCTGACCCGGGATTCGGTGTCCTACCTGTGCATGCCGCTGTTCCACGGGAATTCGGCGATGATGAACCTCGCGCCCGCGATGCACGTCGGATCGACCGTGGTGCTGGCGCGGAAGTTCTCCGCATCGGGATTCGCCCGCGACGTCCACCGCTACGGCGTCACGTTCGTCAACTACGTGGGCCGCACGCTGTCCTACGTGCTCGCCCAGCCCGAGCGAGCCGAGGACCGGGACAGCGCGTTGCGGCTCGCCGTGGGCACCGAGGCGTCGCCGGTGGAGGCGGAGCGCTTCGCCGAGCGGTTCGGCTGCCGGGTGTCCGAGGGCTACGGGATGAGCGAGGGCGTCCTGCGGATCAACCGGACTCCCGCCGCTCCCCCGGGCTCGCTGGGCCTGCCGGTCGGCGGCGCCGACGTGCGGGTGCTGCGGCAGGACACCGGAACCGAGTGCGCGCCGGCGGAATTCGACGAGAGCGGAGTTCTGGTCAACGCCGAGGAGGCGGTCGGGCAGATCGTGGCGATCGGCGGCGCGGCGGCGTTCGAGGGCTACTACAACAACCCGGAAGCGCAGGCCGAGCGCGTGCGCGGGGACGACTTCTGGACCGGCGACCTCGCCTACCGCGACGCCGACGGGTTCTTCTACTTCGCCGGGCGCACCGCCGACTGGCTGCGCGTCGACGGCGAGAACTTCGCCGCGGCCTCGGTCGAGCGCGTCCTGCAACGCTGGGACCCGGTCGAGGCCGTCGCGGTCTACCCGGTCCCGGACCCCACGACCGGAGACCAGGTCATGGCCGCCCTCCAGCTCCGCTCCGACTTCGACCCGGACGCCTTCGCGGCCTTCCTCGCCGAACAGCCCGACCTCGGCACCAAGTGGCTCCCCCGCTTCGTCCGCATCACCCCGGAACTCCCCACCACGGCCAGCAACAAGACGGCCAGAACCCCACTCCGCCAAGCAGCCTGGAGAACCGACGACCCCGTCTACTTCCGCCAGGGCCCGACCCCGAGCTACCACCGCCTCACCCCGGAACGCCGCGAGGCGTGGGAGCGGGGCTTCGCCAGCGCCGGGCGCACGGGTGCGGCGCCTCGGGGTGAGACCGGCGACAGTTTTAGCCATAATTGACCCATGATCATGTCCGTTATGTCCGGTCAATTATGGCTAAAACTGTCCGACTGCCGACCCCCACCCCCGTGACGCGCCGGGCTCAGTCCATCGGCCACCGGGGTTCTGCCGTGGGGTCGATGCCGAGGGCCGACTTGCCGATGGTTTCCAGGGCGACGTCGTTGTTCGGCGGGTGGAACTGGCCCGCTCGGACGTCGCGGTAGTAGCGCTCCAGCGGCAGCTTCCGGAAGATCCCGTGGCCGCCGGTCATCCGGACGCAGCGGTCCACCGCCGCGTCGGCGGCGTTGACGGCGGTGTGCTTGATGGTGTTGAGCTCCAGCGGGCTGAGCATGCCGGTCTCGGCGCGGCGGCGCAGGCCGTCGGAGACCAGAGCCTCGGCCGGGCGCAGCAGGAGTTCGATCTCGGCGGCGTTGAAGATCTGCGCGGGCTGCCGCGACATCGGCAGCGACGCGCCCGTCACCGTCCTGCTCGTGACGTGGTGGTAGGCGTAGCGCACCGCAGCGCGGGCCACGCCCAGGTAGATCGAGGCCACGTTGAGCGCGAACCACGCGAACCCGCGCTCCCGCGCCGCGTCCCACACCAACGCCGCCTCGGCCGGATCCGCGCCCTGCTGCACGGCCGCGTCGGGCACGAACACCTCGTCGAACTTGACGTCCCACGAACCGGTTCCGCGCATCGACATGGTGTCCCAGGTGTCGATGAACTCCAGTCCGGGCGTGTTGCGGGTGAGCCCGAACAGCAGCAGCCTGCCGGTCTCGGTGTCGGCGGCGGTGCCCCAGAAGAACCCGAGCACCGGCGCCAGCGAGCAGAACGACTTGCGCCCGCTGACGACGTACCCGCCCTCGACCGGCCTGGCCGGGGTCGACGACGTGCGCACGTTGAGCCCGGTGGCCGCGTCGGTGAGGCTGCCGCCGACGACCGTGCCGTCGCTGACCATCTCGAACAGCGGCCCGGTCTCCTTCTCCCCGTTGCGCCAGCCCTCGGCCGCCGCGCCGAGCCCGAACAGGTGCATGTTGATCGCCAGCGCCGTCGACGCGCACCCGCCCGCGAGGATGTTCTGGCAGCGCACGACGGTCTCCAGATCGGCGCCCCCGCCGCCGAACTCCTCCGGCACGGTGAGGGTGAGGTAGCCCGCCTCCTTCATCCGCTCGACGTTCTCGACCGGGAACCGCCCGGAGCGATCGGTCTCGGCGGCGGTCTCGGCGAACTCGGCGGCCAGGGTGGTGGCGACCTCGGTCCAGTCGGTCATTCACGGCTCCACGATGATTTTGCAGTGCTCTTCCGGGTTTCCGAGCGCGTCGAAGGCCCACGAGATCTCGTCGAGGGGAACCCTCGCGGTCACCAGCGGCCCCACGTCGATGACGCCCTCGGCGATGTTGTGCAGCGAGGTCGCGAACTCCTCGGGGCTGTAGCCGAGGGCGAACCGGACGCTGAGCTCCTTGCTGATCCCGAAGTAGGGGTTGATCGAGTCGGTCTCCATGCACACCCCGACCACGACCACGCGCGCCTCGCGCGGCGCGCGCTTGAGGACGTCGTCGAGGATGCCGGGCACGCCGATGGCCTCGAACACCACGGGATTCCCGCCCTCCCAAGGGCTTTCCTCACGAGGGTCGACGGTGCGCGAGGCCCCGAGCGCGCCCGCGAGCGCCCGGCGCGCCGGGGACAGGTCCGAGGCCACGACCTCCTCCACCCCGCGCGCCTTCAGGGCCGCGATCACCGACAGCCCGACCGGGCCGCAGCCCAGCACCAGCGCGCTCTCGCCGTCCTGGATGCCGGACTTGTTGACCGCGTGCAGCCCGACGGCCATCGGTTCGGTCAGCGCCGCGTGATGCGCGGGCAACCCGTTGGGCACGGGCAGCAGCAGCGGCGCCGACAGCAGCAGCCGCTCGCCGTAACCGGCGGCGACGGTGTTGGAGTAGACGATCGGCTGCATCCCGCTCTCGCCGAGCAGGATCGGCATCGAGGTCACCAGGTCCCCGGCCCGGGCGGTGTCGACGCCGGGCCCCACCTCCAGGACCTCCGCGGCGAACTCGTGCCCCATGAACACGTCGCGGTCCAGGTCGATCCCGCTGGGCCGACCCATCTCCTCGCCGAGCGCGAGCATCTGGTCGCCGAACTTCGCGAAGTGCAGGTCCGATCCGCAGATCCCGCACGCGCTGACCTGCGCCAGCACCTGCCCCGGCCCGGGAACGGGCTCGGGAACGTCGTCGCGGACCACGATGCGTCCGGAGTTCAGCGCCGCCGCGCGCATCAGGGGCTCGCCTCGGTCTCGGCGACGTGCTGCTTGTGCGCCTTGACCACGGCTTCCCCGGCGCGGCCGAAGATCTCCTCGCGCTTGCCCACGGCCCACTCGTGCGAGGCGCGCGGCGCCGCCAACCGGCCCTTGAAGTGCGGGATCACGTACTGGGCGAACAGCCGGTAGGAGTTGAGGGTGCGCTCCGGCGAGGCCCAGTCGTGCCCGAGCAGCAGGAACGTGCCGAAACCCCCGGCCTGGTCCAGCAGGCCTTCGATGTAGTCGATGGCGTCGTCCGGGGTGCCGATGACGACGCTGTCGGACTGGGCGTAGGACTCGACGAACTCCCTGCGGCTCTGGGGTTTTCCGTCGGTGTTCTCGGCCAGGGGCACGAATCCGGCGCCGCCGCCGAAGTACCCGGCGAACTCCTGCAGGCCGTAGGTGCAGTCGTCGATGGCCTGCTCGCGGGTCTCGGCGAGGTGCATGGTGCCGAGCACCCGCCAGGACGCGCGGTCGGGTTCGGGGTTCCCGGCCTTCGCCGCCTGCTCCTCGACCACGCCCCAGGCCTTGCCGATCGCGGCGAATCCCTCGTTGGCGGCCGACATCGACAGCGACAGCAGCGAGGTCCCGTACTTGCCCGCCAGCCGGGGCCCCGACGGCGACACCATCGCGGCCACCGCGACTTCCGGGTGCGGCCACTGGTGCGGCCGGACCTGCAGCCGCGCCTCGTTGAGCTGGAACCAGTCGGTCTTGCGGGTCACCGGTTCCTCGCCGCGGAACAGCGCGAGGATCGTCTCCAGCGACTCCTCCATCATCCGCCGCTGCTCGACCGGGTCGATGCCCAGGACGTAGGCGTCGGTGGGCAGCGCCCCGGGCCCGGCGCCGAAGATGAGCCGGCCGCGCGTGAGGTGGTCGAGGGTGACCAGCCGGTCGGCCAGCAGCCACGGGTTGTGGTACGGCAGCGAGACGACGCCGGTGCCGAGCCGGATCCGGCGGGTGCGCTGCGCGGCGGCGGCGATGAAGATCTCCGGGCAGGAGATGATCTCGTAGCCGCCGGAGTGGTGTTCGCCGAACCAGGCTTCGTCGAAGCCGAAGCGGTCCAGCGCCTCGACGCGCTCCAGGTCGTACTCCAGCGCCAGCGTCGGGTCCTGGCCGATGGGGTGGAACGGCGCGTAGAAGACCCCGAAGTTCAGCGGCTTTTTCATGCGTTCTCCCGGTAGCCGATCGAGTCGAGGAATCCGAGGATGGCCGTGTTGACCTCCTCGGGCGCCTCCTGCTGCACCCAGTGCCCGGCGCCCTCGACGAGGACGCTGCCGCGGCTGTCGGACAGCCAGGGCTCCTGGATGGACGGTGGTGTCATGGCGATCACCGGGTCGGCCGTGCCGCCGATGAAGAAGCTGGGCACCTCGACCTTCGCCCCGGCCAGCTGCGGCGTGCGCTCCCAGCTGCGGTCGAAGTTGCGGTACCAGTTGAGCCCGCCGGTGAACCCGGTTCGGGTGAACTCGCCGATGTAGAAGTCGAGTTCGTCCTGGCTCAGCCAGGACGGCAGTTCGGTCATCTCGGGGAAGCGGTCGACGAATCCGCGCCCGTCGTCGGCGACGTCCATGCCGCCGGGCCGGTCCGGTTCGACACGGGTACCGGCGAGCATCCGCCGCATCGTCTCCGCGGGCCGGGCGTTGAGCTCGGCGTCGGCGACACCGGGTTCCTGGAAGTACAGGATGTAGAAGAAGTTCTTGCCGTAGCGCGCCCGGAACGCCTCGGTCGGCGGGACCGGCGGGCGCGGCGTGAACGGCACGCTCATCCCGCACACCCCGGCGACGCGCTCGGGGTGCAGCAGCGCGGTCTGCCACACGACCATCGAGCCCCAGTCGTGGCCGACGAAGACGGCCTTCTCCTCGCCGAGCTCGTCGAGCAGTGCGATGAGGTCGCCGCTGAGGTGCTCGATGTCGTAGTCGGCGATGCTCTCCGGTCGCGAGGAGCGACCGTATCCGCGCTGGTCAGGCGCGACCGCGCGGTATCCGGCCCGCGCGAGGGCGGGCAGCTGGTGCCGCCACGAGTAGGCCAGCTCCGGGAAGCCGTGCGAGAAGATCACCGGCGGTCCGGAGCCTTGTTCCACGACGTGCAGGTCCACGCCGTTGCAGCTGAGGGTGCGTTCGGGCATGCGGGGCCTCCTTGCCCTGGCCGTGCGAACGAGGCGGGATGACTGGAAACAGCCGTTGCCAGAAACATACGTTATGGTAACGCGTGTTGCCAAGACCTGATGATTCCGCGAAACCCACCCGCTGGGCAGGCGTTCCGGCCGCCGACCGGGTGTCGGCCCGGCGCGCCCTGCTGCTCGACGCCGCCCTCGAACTGCTGGGCACCGAGGGCTGGTCGGGCACCTCCGTGCGCGCGATCTGCCAGTCCGCGCGGCTCAACCCGCGCTACTTCTACGAGAGCTTCACCGATCTCGACGACCTGGTCATCGCCCTCTACGACCAGCTCATCGACGAGCTGCGCGAGCAGGTCACCGACGCCGTCGAAGCCGCGGGCGAGCACGACCGGATGCGCGCGCTGGTGCGCGCCACGGTGGAGTTCATCGACGCCGACCACCGCCGCGGCCGCGTCCTCTACGTCGAGGCGCTGGGCAACGAGAAGCTCAACCGCCGCCGCGTCGAGACCGGCTTCATCATCGCCGGCCACGTGGACGCCGCGGGCGGTTCGGGCGACCCGCTGAGCATGATCACCGCCTCGATCCTGGTCGGCGGCTTCAGCGAACTCCTCCTCGCCTGGCTCAACGGCCTCATCACCGTCACCCGCGAGCAGCTCATCGACACCGCCACCGCCCTGTTCACCGCCATGACCGACGAGGCGGGCACCCTCCCGCGCTGCTGAGAGCAGATCCGCCGGTGGCAGCGCGGCGCTCGCGCGGTGGGGTTCCCGGGGCAGGCTCGGGGAATGAGCGATGACGACAAGCAGCCGATGTTCGACCACCGGCTTCGCGAGAAGTTCTACGACCAGCGGGTTCTGGTGCTCGACGGCCCGCTCGACGACGACAACGGGACCGTGCTGATCACCCAGATGCTCTCGCTGGCCCACGCCGATCCCGCCAAGGACATCGCGCTGTGGATCCACTCCCCCGGCGGCTCGGTGCCGTCGATGCTGGCGATCCGCGACGTGATGCGCCTGGTGCCCTGCGACATCTCCACGCTCGCGCTCGGATTGGCCTGCAGCGCGGGGCAGTTCCTGCTGTCGGCGGGCACGCCCGGCAAGCGGTTCGCGCTGCCGCACGCGCGGATCCTGATGCACCAGGGCTCGTCGGGGATCAGCGGCTCGGCCGTCGAGGTGGAGGTGCAGGCCGACGACCTGCGCTACACCCGCGACACCGTGCTCGGCCTCATCGCCGAGGACACCGGGCAGCCGCTGGAGCGGATCTTCGCCGACTCGCTGCACGACCGCTGGTTCAGCAGCGAGCAGGCGCGCGACTACGGGTTCGTCGACCGCATCGTCGACGGGCTCGGCCAGGTGATGCCGACGCGCACGCCGATGGGGCTGGGCGCCGAGACGGGGGTGCGGGCATGAGCAGCTACACGATCCCCAACGTGATCACGCGCAACGGCGGTGCCGAGCGGATCATGGACGTCTACTCGCACCTGCTCGCCGAGCGCATCGTCTACCTGGGCACACCGATCGATTCCGGGGTGGCCAACGCGCTCATCGCGCAGCTGCTGCACCTGGAGGCCGACAGCCCGGAGCGGGAGATCAACCTCTACATCAACTCCGAGGGCGGCGATCCGTCGGCGATGCTGGCGCTCTACGACACCATCCGATACATCAAGGCCCCGGTCGCCACGACCTGCGTCGGCCAGGCGGTCGCGGCCAGCGCCGTCCTGCTCGCGGCCGGAGCACCGGGTCACCGCGCGGTGCTGCCGCACACGCGGGTGGTGCTGCACCAGCCCGCCGCGCAGGGCCGGGGCGCCATCCCGGACCTGATCCTGCAGGCCGACGAGGTGATCCGGGTGCGCACGCAGCTGGAGGAGATCCTGTCGAAGCACACCGGACGGGACGCGGCGACCCTGCGGCACGACACCGACCGCGACCGCGTCTTCGACGCCCGGGAGGCCGTCGCCTACGGCCTCGCAGACCACGTCCTGGACGAACGCGCCTAGGCGGCGGAACTCTTTGAGGATCACCTTGCTTGGCGGTGCGGGTAGCAGAACCTGATCGGCTCCGTGGACTCCGTCCGCCGCTCCTTGAGCATGCCAATGCGCGGCGTCCCGGCGTACTCGCCACGAAGCCGATCAGAACCTGCGGCGGTGCCGGCTGCCAGGATGGTGAACGAGAATGCGGCCCCGCCGCATACCTCACAGCGCTTAGGCGGCCATGAGTACCGGGCCGGAGGGTCGCCCGATCGGGGCGGCGCGGCGGACGTCACCGGCGATGGTGATGAGCAGGTCCGGCAGCTCGATGCCGAGGGCGCCGGTGATCGCGGCGATCATCTCGCTCGACGGTTCCTTGCGGCCCCGTTCGACCTCCGAGAGGTACTGCGGGGACACACCGGCTCGCTCGGCGATGTCGACGAGCCGGTCCCCGCGCTCCTCCCGCGCCGCGCGCAGGCTGCGGCCGAGCTCCTCGCGCCACAACGGCTCGGGCCGGGCCTTGCGCCTCCGCTGGAGGTCCACGACGTCCGCCATGCCCACATCCTGACACCTCCCGCACTCACCACCGGAGCCGTTCTGCTGACGGCGGAACAGGATCACTCCGGGGCGAGCCGGTCGGTGTAGCCGGCAGCGCGCAGGCGGCGGTAGGCGGCGTCGACGTCGTCGGGGACGTGCTGCTCGACGGCGAAGCCGCGCTCCGCGTAGAGGGTGATGCGCTGGGTGTCGCCGACGAGCATGTGCAGGACGCGGTCGGCGTCGCCGATGGCGCGGACGTAGTCCTCCAGCGGAGCGCGCTGGGAGCTGCAGACGATGTCGACCTCCGGCCAGACCTTCTCGGCCGTGGCGTGGGCGCGTCGCTGCTGGTACGGCTTGGACACCAGCAGGATCGACCGGACTTCCCGGTGTTCCAGGGCTTTTCGGGTGAACTCGATGTTCTCGGCGGTGTTGGTGGCGTTCGGCTCGACCAGGATGTCGGCGTCCGGGACACCGCGCCGCAGGGCGTGCTCGCGGTAGTGGACGGCCTCGCCGCGCGGGAACCGCTCGGCGGTCGTCGGCGCGTTCGCGCCGGTGAACACGATCAGCGGGAACCACCCGGCCGCGTGGAGGTCGACCACGTGGTCGGCAACACCGAGGTCATGACTGCCCAACCCCACGCCGACGTCGCAGCGCCGCAACTCGTGGTGGAGGTCGTGGTAGTCCCACAACGTCCGCGCGTCCTCGCGCAACTCCTCGGGCAGCTCATCGGTTCCCACCCCGGCACTGTATCGAGCTCCAGCTGCTCCGCTCCGCCGCGCGGGGGTGCTGGAGGGGGACGGTTTTTCCTCGAATTGAACGGACATAACGGACATTGATCATGGGTGATTCGAGGAAAAACCGCCCCCTGGCGACCCGACGCAGCCCCTGGAGTCACGCACCCCCGGGGTCAGGTGTAGGCGCGGAGGAAGGCGTCGACCCCGTCGGCGATGAGGTCGTGGAGCTCGTCGGTGTCGCGGGCGAGGTCGGGGGTCTGGTCGAGCACGTCGAGGGCCAGGCGCATGGTCAGGGCGATGAAGTGCTGGACCGCGCGGCGGGGGTCGCGGAGCCGCAGCGCGCCCGCGTCCGCGTAGCGGGTGAAGCGCTCCTCCAGCGAGCGTTCCGGCTCGTCGTGGAGGCCGTCCGGCAGCCGCGGAGCGGGCGGGTTCTGGCCGTTGAGGCGCCGGAAGTTGACGTAGACCGACGACGGGAAGGTCTCGGTGGTGACCCGCTGCGCGAAGGCGTGCAGCGCCTCCCGGAGATCGCGCCCCTCGGTCAGCTCCTCGTCGATGGCGGCGCGGATGGTCCGCAGCAGCACCTCGCCGGAGCGCTCCAGCACGCCCACGAACAGCCCGCGCTTGTCGCCGAAGTGGTCGTAGACGGTGCGCTTGGAGACGCCGGCCCGCGCTGCGATGGCATCGACGCTGGTCACCTCGAAGCCGTCGGAGACGAACAGCTCCTCCGCCGCGTCCAGGATGGCCGCGCGCTTCATCTCGGTCCGCTTGCGCCGACCGTCCGCCTGCGGGGCCGCCCTGGGAGTCGTCATGTTCTCATCCTATTCTCAGACGTTCCACACTACACCGTGTAGTGTAGTTTTTGCCCGGCATCGAGCACGGCGACACGAGGAGCGAGCGGATGACAACCGTCGACGAGGTCGAGACACCCCTCCACACCAGGTGGAGCGGCCGTCTCATCGGACTGGTGTCGGTGCTCGTCCTGGTGAACTTCATGGTCGACACCGCCATCAGCGCACCGCTGATCGTCCTCCCGCAGATGCTCGACCACTTCGGCACCGACCAGGCGGCCTGGCTCAACGCCAGCGCGATGCTCGCCGGTGCGATGTGGGCTCCCCTGCTCGGCAAGAGCGCCGACGTCCACGGCAAGCGCAAAGTCCTGGTGCTGACGCTGCTGATCAGCTGCGCGGGAGCCCTGGTCTGCGCGGTGGCACCGACGACGTGGGTGTTCGTGGTGGGCCGGTTGCTGCAAGGCGCGGCCGTGGCGGCGCTGTTCCTGATCGTGGCGATCGTGCGCGACGTCTGCGCGCCCCGCCTGGCGATGGTCGTGGTCGGCATCGTGACGTCCGGTTCCGCCGTGCTCAACATCGTTTCGCGCTTCGCCGCGGAGAAGCTGGCCGCCGAGAACGGGTTCCAGGTCCTGTTCGTCATCTCGGCCGCGGTCGCGGCGGCGATGGCGCTGACCGTGCGCGCGGTGGTGTCCGAGTCGGCGATCACCACGCCCGGCCGGATCGACTTCACCGGAGCCGCGCTGCTCGGCACCGGACTGATCGGCGTGCTCAGCTGCATCAGCCTCGGATCCGAACTCGGCCCGCTCCACCCGGCCCCGGTCTCGCTGCTCGTCGTCGGTGCGGCGGCGCTCACCGGCTGGTGGAGCACCTCGCGGCGCAAGGTCGAACCGCTCATCGACGTGCGAGGGCTCGGCGGCCCGCTGCTGCTGACCCTGCTGATCGTGGTGCTGGCGACCGGGGCGTACCAGAGCCTGCTGCAGCTGTTGCCGCAGGTCGGAGACGTTCCGCTGAGCCTCGGGCTGGGCTACGGGCTCGGCGGTCAGGGTTCGCTGGCGACGCTGCTGGCCGCTCCGGCGCTCGGCGTCATGATCGGCGGCCCGCTGGCCGGGGCGCTGGCGGGCCGCGTCGGTCCGGTGCCGACGCTGACCGGCGCGGTGGGGCTCGGGACGATCGGCAGCCTCGGCATGCTCGCCGGTGTCAGTTCGTTCCCGGTGGCCGTGGTCTTCGCGCTGCTGCTGGGTTTCACGGTCGGGGCGCTGGGCACCTCGGGGTTCAACGTGGCGGGCGAGCTCGCCCCCGCGAGCCGGCGGGCGACGGTGTCGAGCCTGGTCATGGTCGTGGTGGCGGTCGGGTCCGTGGTGTTCAACTTCGCCGCGACGGCCGTGCTGCAGGCCACCGCGCTGCCCGCGGGGAATTCGAGCTCGGGCGTCTTCGGCTGGATCGCGGTCTGCGCGACCGCGTTCTGCCTGTCCACTGTGCTCGCCGTCGCGCTGATGCGTCGGCAGTTGTCGAGTTGAGGGGAAGAGAGATGCGAGTGCTGGTGTCCGGAGCGAGCATCGCGGGTCCTGCGGTGGCGTTCTGGTTGTGCCGCAGCGGGTTCGAGGTGACGGTGGTCGAGAAGGCCGCGACCGTGCGGTCCGGTGGGTACCCGATCGACGTGCGGGGAACGGCGCTGGAGGTCGTGCGCCGGATGGGGCTGTTGCCGCGGCTGCAGGCCGCCGACGTGGCGACTCGGCGGCTGACGTTCCTCAACACCGACGGCTCCGTCGCGGCCTCGGTGCACCCGCAGCACGTCGTGGGCGGTGTCGACGGGGAGGACCTGGAGATCCGGCGCGGCGATCTGACCGACGTGCTCCACGCCGCGGTGCGCGAGGACGTGGAGTTCGTCTTCGGCGACTCGATCGAGGTCCTCGACGAGCGCGCCGACGGCGTGCACGTCACCTTCCGCAGCGGTGCGGAGCGGGACTTCGACCTGGTCGTCGGCGCCGACGGGCTGCACTCCCGCACCCGGGAGCTCGTCTTCGGGCCGGAGCTGGAGTTCCACCGCTACCTGGGATTCTGCTTCGCCGGGTTCACCATGCCCAACACCTTCGGGCTCTCCCACGAGGGCGTCATGTGGAACGCGCCGGGCAAGGGCGCGATCCTCTACGGCGTCGAGGACGGCGAGACGGTGCACGGGTTCCTCAACCTGGCCTGCCCGCGACCACCGATGGAGCTGCTGCGCGACCCGGAGGCGCAGCGCGCGATGGTCGCGGAGGCGTTCGCCGGGCACGGGTGGGAAACCCCGGCGATGGTCGAGGCCATGCAGGTGGCCGACGACCTGTTCTTCGACACCGTCAGCCAGATCCGGATGCCCGCGTGGTCGCGCGGCCGGGCGGTGCTGGTGGGCGACGCCGCGCACGCGCCGTCGTTCCTGACCGGGCAGGGGTCGAGCCTGGCGCTGGTCGGTGCCTACATGCTCGCTCACGCGCTGACCACCCACGCCGATCACACCGCGGCCTTCACCGCCTACGAGGCGAGCACCCGCGAGTTCGTCGAGCTCAACCAGGCGCTGGTCGGCGAGGGCGACGCCGTCCTGTTCCCCACCACCGCCGAGGAGCTGGAGACCCGCAACGCCGGGCTGCGGTCGCTCACCGGGGAGTTGCCCGAGACCGGGCGGGTCGAGCACTCCGCTCTCACGCTGCCGGGCTGAGCGGTCCGGGGCGGGTGAGGCGACCGCGGGCGACGATCTCCAGCACGGCTGCGATCGCCACCGCTTCCACCGCCAGCAGTCCCACCAGCACGAGCAGCTGGACCGCACCGGCCTGCACCGGGCTCGCGCCGCCGAGCAGCATGCCGACGAACGCGCCAGGCAGGGTCACCATGCCGACGGTGCGGGTCTGGTCGAGCGCGGGAACCAGCGCGGTTCCCGCGCTCGGCCGCGCGATCTCCAGCCGGGCGTCCCGGTCGGACAGCCCGAGCGACAGCGCCGCCTCGACCTCGCCGCGGCGCTGCTCCAGCTCGTCGAGCAGCCGGCGCCCGGCCAGCGCCGTGGCCGTCAGCGCTCCCCCGATCAGCTGTCCCACCAACGGAACCAGCACCAACCCGGTCACCGGCACGGCCCGGCTCACCACGAGCACCGCCGCCACCGGCGCGACCCCCGCGGCGATCGGCACGCCCGCCCACCACCAGGTCCGGTCACCGGTGATCCGCCGCCCCGCCGTCCGCACCGCCACCGCGAACATCACGACGACGAACACCCCGACGAGCCACGACGACCGCACCACGTAGGCGATGACCAGCGACACCACCGCCAGCTGCACGGCCCCGCGCACCCCGGCCCCCAGCACAGACCACCACCGCGCGAACCCGCCCAACCACCCCACAGCACCGGCCGCGACCAGCAGAAACCCGATCACGCCACCGAGCACCGGAGTCACCGCAACAGAACCCACCCGCCGACCCTACGACCCCCACGTCGAAAACCCCCGCATAGGTCACGTCGAAAACCGCGGTTTTCACGCCGCGAAAACCGCGGTTCTCACCCGACGAATGTTGCAGTTTTTGACCGGGGTGGGGTCAGGGGAGGAGGTCGCGGCGGGCGGCGTTGACCATGTCGACCGCGTGGTGGAGCCCTGCTCGGGTGAAGCGGGTGTGGAGTTCGGTGAGGGTCTTGGCCACCTCGTCGGGTGACATGCCTTGGTGGGATTGGGATTTGATGAGGCCGAGGCGGGCGAGGGATTCCCCCCGGGGTTCGGCGATCCGGGTGAACTCCTCGATCGTCGCCGCGTAGACCTGCTCGGCTTCGGCGTAGCGGCCCGCGCGGTAGAGGACGTTGCCGCGCATCTTGTGGTTGTAGGCCAGCGCGGCCTCCAGGCGCATCGCACGGCAGGCCTGCTCGGCCTCGGCGAGCAGCTCCAGCGCGCCGTCGACGTCGCCGCGCAGCGAGGTGAGGTCGGCGATGCCGCGCAGCGCCCAGGCGCGTCCGCGCTGGTCATCGCTGTCGGTGGCGATCGCGCAGGCCTCGGTGAACAGCGTCAGGGCCCGGTCGTGGTCGCCGTTGTGCCGGTGGATCTGCGCGATGCCCTCCAGCGCCCAGACGACGTGGCGCGGCTGCCCGTGCGCGCGGGCCTCGTCCAGCAGCTTCTCGTGCAGCCGCAACGTCCCGGCGAAATCTCCCTGCACGCGCCCGGTTTCGGCCAGACCGGCCAGCGAGTAGCCGCGGGCGACGACGTCGTTGCCGCGCTCGGCGGTGGCCGCGGCGCGGGTGAGCAGCCGGTGCGCCAGCGGGTAGCGGCCGCGCTGGCGGGCCAGGGTTCCGCCGCTCCACAGCGCCCAGGCCATCGCCGCCGCGTCACCGGCGTCGCGGGCGGTGCGGTAGCTGGCGCGCCAGGCCCGCTCGGCGCGGTCGACCCGCCCGAGCCTGCGGCACGCCTCGGCGATGGCCAGCTGCGCCCCGGCCCGCTCCCCGGCCGTGGTCGCCGCCGCGTCGTGCTGCTCGGCTTGGACCAGGACCTCGTCCAGCGAGGCGTTCACCGACAACGCCGCGAGTCCGCCCCGGTACTCGGCTGCCTTGGCGCGCATGGGGTCTCCCTCCAGTAGGCGGATCACCCGCCCCCAGGCGCGGGTGATCATTTCCACTGGAGACGCTAGGCGGCCCGAGACGCCGAATCCTCAGGTCCGAACCCGGAAATCCGGTCGCGCGACCCTGAGACCGACCCGTACGACCAAAGTCGTACGACCGCCCGGACCAGGCTCTTCCGGCGCAGGTCAGCCGAACAGCTCCTGGCCCCAGTGCTCCCCCGGTCGCACTCCGGGCGGGCACGCGAACAGCGCGGAGCCGTTGTGCTCCAAGTACTCCATCATCGTGTCGTCGCGGGCCAGCGCGCGCTGCATCGGCACGAACTGCCTGCGCGGATCGCGGTTGAAGCACACGAAGAACAGCCCGGCGTCGAGCCTGCCGAGGCCGTCCGAGCCGTCGGTGAAGTTGTAGCCGCGGCGCAGCAGGCGCGCGCCGGTGTTCTCCGCCGAAGCCAGCCGCACGTGGCTGTCGGCTGGCAGCGCGTGCACGTTCACCGGGGCGAACTCGTCGGCGGCGCCCAGCGGAGCGCCGGAACCCTTGGCGCGCCCCACGATCTGCTCCTGCTCGGACAACGACGTCCGGTCCCAGGTCTCGATGTGCATCCGGATCCGGCGCGCCACCAGGTAACTCCCGCCGACCATCCACTCCGGACCGTCGCCGGGCCGCACCCAGACGTGCTCGTCGAGGGCGGCGGTGTCCTCGGACTTGATGTTGTTGGTGCCGTCCTTGAAGCCGAACAGGTTGCGCGGCGTGGTCTGCTCGCGGGAGGTGCTGGAGGTGCGTCCGAACCCGAGCTGCGACCAGCGCACCGAGACCGTGCCGAACCCGATCCGCGCCAGGTTGCGGATGGCGTGCACGGCGACCTGCGGATCGTTCGCGCACGCCTGCACGCACAGGTCTCCCCCGCTGCGAGCCGGATCGAGGTTGTCCTGCGGGAAGTGCGGCAGCTCGGCCAGCGCGGGCGGGCGCTGCCCCGCGAGCCCGAACCGGCCGTCGAACAGCGACGGGCCGAACCCGACGGTCAGCGTCAGCGCCGACGGCGGCAGGCCGAGCGCCTCGCCGGTGTCACCGGGAGGTTCCTGCTCGCCGCCGCCGGTCGCGCCGTGCTCGACGGCCTCCTGACCTGCGGTCATGCGCTCGGCTGCGCGGGTCCAGTCCTGCAGCAGGCGGACGAGCTCGGCGCGGTCCGAGGTGGTGACGTCGAAGGCGACGAAGTGCATCCGGTCCTGCGCGGGAGTCGTGATCCCGGCCTGGTTCGGACCGTGGAACGGGACCCGCTGTGCGGCCGGGTCGTGCGCGTGCCCGCCGAAGGCGGTGGCGCCGACCGCGCCCCCGGCGCCGGCGATGGCCACGCCGGCGCCGGTGAGCCCGAACAGCTTCCGGCGTGAGAAGGTCACCGCGTCACGACCCCCGCGGTCTTGCTCAGCGGTTCGCTGAGCGCGTCGACGGCGGCCGCGAGCTCCTTGACCTGCTCCGGGGACAGCTCCTGGTAGAGCTTGAAGCCGTCGCCGGCCTTGTAGCGGTCCAGCAGCGACTGCACCGCGGCGAAGTCGCGGTCGAGCTCGCCCAGCAGCTGCGGGTCCTTGGCCGACAGCACCGGTCGCAGCGAGTCGACGACCTTCGCGGCACCGTCGACGTTGGCCTGGAAGTCCCACAGGTCGGTGTGCGAGAAGATCTCCTCCTCGCCGGTGACCTTGCCGGTGGCGACTTCCTCGAGCAGCTCCTTGGCGCCGTTGGCGGTGTCGGCCGGGGTGGGCTCGACGCCGTGGGCCTGGGCGACGAGCTGGTCGACGTCGGCGACGAGCTGATCGGCCACCGCCGGGGTGTCGGGCTGCGGGCCGGTGACCCACAGGTCCTTCTCCAGGCGGTGGTAGCCGGTGAAGGGCTGGCCGGGTTCGAGGTCGGCCTCGCGGCCGTCGATCTTGGGGTCGAGGTCGCCGAAGCTCTCGGCGACGGGCTCGATGCGCTCCCACGGCAGCCGCGCCTTCGGGTACAGCGCCTTGGCCCGCTCGACGTCACCGGCCTTGACGGCCTGGACGAACGTGCCGGTCTCGGCCTTGAGCTCCTCGGCCTGCTGGTCCACGTAGGACTTGTAGGCGGCGACGGCCTGGGCGGCTTCCGGGCTGGTCACGGCCTCGGCCGAGCCGGTCACGGTGAACTCGCCGCGGATGCCGTCGCCCTGCATGCCGGGCTTGCAGGCGGTGGTGTACTTGCCGCCTTCGGGCACCTGGGCCACGAGCTGCCGGTTCATGCCGGGGCCGATGTTCTCGACCTCGCTGATGATCTTGTCACCGTCGCCGAGCAGGTAGAACTCGGTGACCTGCGAGCCCGTGTTGCGCACGTCGAAGGTGATCGTCCCGGCGGGTGCGGTGGTGCTGGAGACCTTGCAGGCGTCGTCGCCGGCTTCGACGCCGATCGCGCCCGGAACTGCGGGGGCGGCCTGCTGGCCGCAGGAGGCGAGCGCGAGCAGGGTCAGCGGGAGTGCGGACTTGGCGAGGGTTCTCACGAGATCTCTCCGGTCGGGGTCGGGGCGGCGGCGCGCTGCGGCCGCAGGAACAGGACGAGGACGGGCACCGCGTAGCCGACCCAGACGACGGCCTCGAACACGGTGGTCTGCGGCGAGAAGTTGAAGATCCCCTTCAGCAGCGTCCCGTACCAGGACGACGGCGGGACCTGCGCGCTGACGTCGAAGGCCAGCACGTGCAACCCGGGCAGCACCCCGGCTTCCTGCAGGTCGTGGACGCCGTAGGCGAGAACGCCGGCGGCGACGAACACCAGCAGGACTCCGGTGGCGGTGAAGAACTTCCCGAGGTCGATCTTGATCGCGCCCAGGTACAGGGCCCAGCCGATCGCCACCGACGCGGCGATGCCGATGAGGAACCCGGCCAGCGGCAGGATCGTGCCGCCACCGGCGGATTGGACGCTGGAGAAGAAGAAAACCGCTGTTTCCAGGCCTTCTCGCGCCACGGCGAGGAAGGCGACGGTGATCACCGACCAGTTGCCGAGCCGCAGCGCTTCGTCGAGCTGTCCGCGCAGCTGCGCCGACAGGGTGCGCGCGGTGGTGCGCATCCAGAAGATCATCGTGGTCACGAAGACCACGGCCAGGACGGACATCCCGCCGCCGAACATCTCCTGCTGCTCGAAGGTCAGCGTCGCCGAGGTGTAGGTGAGCAGCGCGCCGACTCCCACCGACAGCGCGACGGCGGCGGCGACGCCGGTCCACACCAGGCGCAGCGCCCACCGGTGCTGACCGCGCACCAGGAATGCGATCAGGACGCTCACCACGAGAACCGCTTCCAGGCCCTCGCGCAACCCGATCAACGCGTTGCCGATCAGCACGCCAATCCCCTCTCCTCCTCATCTCGCTCCGAGACGTGAAGGGACAATAGGCATGCCTAACCTCATGAGCAAAACCCTGTGCCCGGAGTCACCGGAAATCGCGATCGAGAAGCGTTGGCGGCTAAATCAGTACAGCATCATGACCTGCTGATACAGGGAACCAGAAATCATTTCGAAAACATTTGGAGAATGCCTCTCCGCTTATCCGGAAGCCCATCGAGAAATGGATTAAAGGAACCATCCAGACATTCCCGAGCCGGAAATCCGGAAAAGCCCCCACCATTCGATCGACGCTGAAATCAGAAATCTACGGCGAAACGCCCCAAAAGGCGATCGCACCACCAGGGCGAATCACCCGTGATCAATTTCCGAAATACCGGGACGGTTCGAGGAGAAGTCGTCCGCCGGTGAGGACCGCGTCGCGAAGTGGTGCAGCAGGGCGGTGGTGAGCGCTGAGCGTTGCAGGAGGCCGGAGACCGTCGCGTGCTCGTTGCGGGCGTGGGCGCCTGCGCCGACGGCGCCGAGGCCGTCGAGCACCGGAGCCCCGGCCGCCTGGGCGAAGTTGCCGTCGCTCGCGCCGCCGACGGCGGTCTCGCGCAGGTCGAGCCCCAGCGGGACGGCGCAGTCGCGCGCCACCTCGTAGAGCGCGGCGACCTCGGGCGTTCGCTCGAAGACCGGGCGGTTCCAGCCGCCGGAGACGGTGATCCGCGTCTTCGGGTCCACCGGCTCCAGCGACGCCAGGGCGGCGTCGATCCGGCTCGCCTCGACGGCGTCGGCGACCCGGACGTCGAGCTCCGCGGTCGCGCTGCCCGCCGTGACGTTGGCCCGGGTGCCTCCGCGCACCACCCCGACGTTCACCGACGTCCCGGCGTCCAGGTCGGTGAGCGCCCGGCAGCGCAGCACCTGGTGGGCCATCTCCACCACCGCGCTCGCCCCGGCCGTCGGGTCGAGGCCCGCGTGCGCCTCTTCGCCGGTGACGGTCACCGTGAACAGCCCGACGCCCTTGCGGGCGGTCTTGACCGCGCCGTCGGCGCTGGCCTCGAACACGAGCGCGGCGCGGGACTTCCGCGCCTCGGCGGCGATCACGTCGGACGAGCCGAGGCTGCCGGTCTCCTCGTCGCCGTTGAGCAGCAGCGTGACCGGAGGCCGGGGAAGCCCGAGCTCCTGCAGCGCGCGCAGCGCCCAGACCGCCTGCACCAGACCGGCTTTCATGTCGAAGACGCCGGGACCGCTGATCCGGTCTCCGTCCACCGCGAACGGCCACCCGGCGAGCGTGCCGGTCGACCAGACGGTGTCGTAGTGGGCCAGCAGCAGGATCGGCTCGGCACCGCTGCCGGAGTACCGGCGGATCACGACGTCGCCTGTCTCGTCGCGCGGCAACCGCTCGTGCTCGACCGGCGGGCCGATGCGGGCGTCGAGCCAGTCGCACACCCACCGCAGGCACTCGTCGAGCGCGGCGAGGTCGTCGCTGGAGCTCTCGTGGTTCACGTAGGCGGCGAGGTCGGCGATCATCTCGTCGCGGTGCTGGGTGAGCCACGCGTGCGCGGCCGCGGCGGTCACACCAGGCTCCCGGCGATGCGGTCGAGCTCGTCGAGCCGCCGCTCGGACATCGCGGCGGGGTCGTCCTCCAGCTCGCGCAGCCCGGCCATCACCGCCCGGAGCAGGGGCGTGCCGATGCCGAGCCGGTCCGCCTCGGCCAGGACCGTGGCGTAGTGGGTGGTCACCTCGACCTCCCGACGTCGGACCGCGAGGTCCCGCCAGATGCCGCTGCGGGTCTTGGGCTGGGTTCGCAGCCAGGCCGTCAACTCCGCCACCGCGCGTTCCCGGTCGTCGCGGTCGGCGCCGCGCGCGAAGGCGGTGGGGCGGAACGCGTCGAACGCCTCCAGCCGGACGCCCAGGGTTCCGGCGACGGCGAAGACCTCCTCGCCCAGCGCGTGCATCGCGGGCCGGTGCCGGTCGATCAGGTCGGCCATCGGCTCGTCGGCCAGCGCCGTGGCGGCCAGCATCGCGCCGAATCCCGCCTTGGCCCAGAGGAATCCCTCGACGTTGTCGCTGGCCTGCGCCGGACCCCACGCCCGCAGGTCGGCCACCAGCGACCGCACCCGGTCCGACACCGCCCCGCCGGGTTCACCCAGCACGAGGGCCCCGGGGCCGCCGTCGGCGATCACGCCGGGCTCGGTGCGGTCGGCGAAGATGTTGACGAACGCCGCGACGGTGCGCGCGAGGCCGAGGTGCTCGGCCAGGACGGGCTCGTTGAACCCGTTCTGCACCGACGCCACGTACCCGTCGGGTGCGAGCCGGGGCGCGATCCAGCGCACCGCCGACTCCGTGGCCTGGGCCTTCACCGCGAGCAGCACGTGCTCCAAGGTGCCGGTGAACTCCTCGGGAGTCGCGGCCGCCACCGGCGCGGCGGTGCGCTCACCGGCCCGGTCCAGGACCAGACCGCGTTCGGCGATGGCGGCCACGTGCTCGGCGTCGGCGTCGATCACGGTGACGGGGTGCCCGGCGCGGGCGAGGTGGAAGGCGAGCGTGCCCCCGATCGCTCCCCCGCCGACCACCGCGTACGTCGTGGAACTCATGCGTTGCGTCCTTCCCGGACCTCGTTCGGCCCCACCGGGTGAGGCCACAGTCGTGGCAGGTGTGCGGCACCGGCGGCGGATCCGCCGTCGACGCGCAGGATCTCGCCGGTGATCCAGGAGGCGTTGTCCCCGGCCAGCCAGCGGACGGCGCGGGCGACGTCGGCCGGGACGCCCGGTCTGCCGAGCGGGTTCACCGACACCGCGGCGGCGTAGTCCTCGGCGACCGGGTTGCAGTCGCTGTCGACCGCCACGAACCCCGGGCTGACCGCGTTGACCCTGATGCCCCGCTCCCCCAGCTCCAGAGCCGCTGCGCGGGTGGCCATCTCGAGCGCCGCCTTGGAGCTCGCGTAGGGTCCGCCGCCCGGCCGGGCGCGCAGCGCGGCCCCGGAGGAGATGTTGACGATCGCCCCGCCGCGAGCCCGCCGCGCGAACGCGGCGGTGGTCAGCACCGGGGCGCGCGCGTTCAGCGCGAAGATCCGGTCCCAGCTCTCGGCGTCGACGTCGGCCATGTCCAGCGACGGGTAGATCCCGGCGGCGTTGACCAGCACGTCCAGCGGCCACGCCTGCTCGACGACCGCTTCGCAGGCCTGCGGTGAGGTGAGATCGGCGGTGATCCGCGCTCCCGGCACCGACGAGTCGGCCAACCGGTCGCCGTCGATGTCGACGAGGGTGAGCGCGACGTCCTCGTGCTCGGCGAACTCCTCGGCGATGGCGCGACCGAGCCCGCTCGCCGCGCCGGTGACCAGCACTGCGCGCATCAGGCGAACTCCTCGTCCTTGGTCTCGGGCATCGTCAGGTAGACGATCAGCGAGATCAGCGCCGAGCCGGAGACGTAGAGCCAGAGCAGGTCGCTGTGCCCGATGTCGTTGAGCCAGGTCGTGATGTAGGGCGCGGTTCCGCCGAACAGCGCCACCGCCAGGGCGTAGGGCAGCGCGATGCCGGTGGCGCGGACTTCCGGCGGGAACTGCTCGGCCATGATCACCGCGCAGTTCGCCGAGTACCCGAGCACCAGGACCATGCCGACGAGCTGCACCAGGAACAGGCTCCAGAAGCTGTTGCCGAGCAGGTTCAGCAGCGGCCAGGACAGCACCACGAAACCGCCCGCGAACACGCCGAGCGTGGTCTTGCGGCCCACCCGGTCGGACAGGATGCCGACGAAGGGCAGCGCGACCACGAACACCACCAGGCACAACGTCTGCGACAGCAGCGCCTGCGACAGCGGGATCCCGGTGGTGATGTTGGCGTAGGTCGGCAGGTAGTTGACCCAGATGTAGTACGTCAGCGTCCCGGCGATGGTGATGCCGGCGACCCGCAGCGCCGCTCCGGGGTGCTCGACGAACATCGCCTTGAGCGGGTTGGTCCGGGTCCGGCCGTCCGAGCGGGCCCGGGTGAACGAGTCGGTGTCCTCGACCGAGACCCGCAACCACAGCCCGATGAGCCCGAGCAGCCCGCCCAGGACGAACGCGACGCGCCAGCCCCAGGAGTGCAGCGCCGCGTCCGACAGCGCCGAGGTGGCGATGGTGCCCATCAGCGAGGCGATGAGCACGCCGCCGCCGACCGAGACCTGCTGCCAGGACCCGGCGAACGCGCGCCTGCCCGCTGCGGCGGACTCGACGAGGAACGCCGAGGACGACCCGAACTCACCACCGGCGGAGAAGCCCTGGAGCAACCGGGCCAGCAGCAGCACCAGCGGCGCGAACAGCCCGATCGCGTCGTAGCCGGGGGTCAGGGCGATGACGAACGACGCACCGGCCATCAACCCGACGGTGAGCGTGAGGCCCTTCTTGCGCCCGTGCCGGTCGGCGTAGCCGCCGAGCACCGCGGCGCCGATCGGGCGCATCACGAAGCCGACCGCGAACACCGCCAGCGTCGACAGCAGCGCGACGGTCTCGTCGCCGCCGGGGAAGAACTCCTGCGAGATGATCTTGGCGAAGATCGAGTAGAGCGCCCAGTCGACCCACTCGACGGTGTTGCCGATCGTGCCCGCCACGATGGCCTTGCGCTGAGCGCGCGTCATCTTCCCGGCGCTGATCGCCGCGTCCGCTCTCATGAGGTCGCTCCTGCGGTGTCGAGCCGGGTCGCCTCGGCGCGCGCGGCGTCGGCGAGCTCGGCGTGGGTGGCGAACCACACGTCGCCGTGCGCCCGGATGTGGTCGAGCAGTTCCCGCAGCACGACCAGCCGCGAGCGGTGGCCGATGACGTGCGGGTGCGCGGTCAGTTGGAAGACGCCCCCGGCCCGGTAGGCGGCGTCGAACTCGTCGACCCAGATCTCCAGCACGTCGCGCGGGCGGGTGTGGGGCCGCACGGATCCGTAGCGGTCCATCGTGAAGTACGGCGCGTCGTCGCGGATCCAGTCGACGGGGATCTCCACGATCCCGGTCGGCTCGCCCTCGGCGACGATCTCGTAGGGCTCGTCGTCGGCCATCAGCGAGGAGTCGTAGGCGAAGCCGAGCTCGCGGATGGTGTCCAACGTGGACTCGGAGAAGTCCCACGACGGGGTGCGGATGCCGGTCGGGCGCACGCCGGTGATCTCGGCCAGCGACTCCATCGCCCTGGCGAGCAGGTCCCGCTCGTCCTCGCGGGCCAGCAGGGTGTTGCGCTCGTGGATCCAGCCGTGCACGCCGATCTCGTGCGGTTCGCTCGCGTAGTCCCGCGCCTCGGCCGGGTGCAGCAGCGCCGAGACCGCGGGCATGAAGAACGTCGCGGGGACCCGGTGCTCGGCGAGCAGTTCGAGCACCCGGCCCGCGCCGACGCGGGCGCCGTACTCGCCCTGCGCGAGCCGCCCGGGGCTGGTCTCGCCGTCGCGCAGCGGGATCGTCTCGTGGTCCGGGTCGAAGGACAGCGCGACCGCGACCCGCGCTCCGCCGGGCCACTGCTGAGGCACGAGGCGCCGTCCGGCGCGCACGGCTTCGACGTGACGGCGCCAGGCCCGCTCCGGCCACTGCCACGGCTCTGGTGTTTCGGACATGTTCCCTCCGTGCGGTTCTCAGCGGAAGCGGTCGACGCGGGTCCACGCGCGCTTGAGCGTGGCCAGGTGCAAGGTGACGTCCGAGGCGTTGAGCCCGGGGAGCGTGCCGATGACCTCGGTGGTGTAGCCGAACAGGTCGGCCTTGGCGGGCAGCACCATCTGCCCGACGAGGTTGAACCGGCCGGTCGCGGCTGCCAGGAACTTCGTGCCGGGGTGGGCCGCGAGGCGGCGACCGGCCTCGTCGAGGTCTCCCGGGTGAATCGACAGCCAGAGCATGAATTCCACGCCGTAGCCCAGCAGACCGGGTTCGACGAGCGTCCGGAACTGCAATCCGCCCCGCGAGACCATCCGGTCCATCGCGCGGGCGACGCTGGATTCGCTGCACCCGAGCTCGCGGGCGATCGCGCTCACCGGCAACCGGCCGTCCGCGGCGAGTTCCTCGGCCACGGCGGTTTCGAGCTCACCCGGTGCTTTCGGCGGAGTGCCCCAGTCCGCCCGGTCGTAGGGCGGCGCGTGGGTCGGTCGCAGCTCGGCGGCGGCTTCGGGCGGCAGCAGACCGGTGTCCCAGCCCGGTGCCGAGGCGAAGGTGCGGATGACGGCGACGCTCTCGGTCCCGGTGATCAGCTCGGCACCGGGCAGGTCGGTGAACAGCAGCCGCAGCAGCTCGTCGTTGTCGTGGGCGACGAAGTCGACGATGAGGTCGGCGGTGCCGGTCACCACGGCGAGGAACCGCGCCTCCGGCCGGGTCGCCAGCTGCTCGGCGAGGTCCCAGCCCCGCCCGGGCTTGGCCTGCACCCGGACCAGCATCGACGACCCGGCGGCGGTCCGGTCGAGGTCGATGACCCCGACGACGTGGACCAGCCCGCGCTCGTGCAGCGCGGTGAAGCGCCGCTGCACGGTCGTCTCGCTGACACCGGCCCACCGCGCGACCGCGCTCCACGGAGCACGCCCGTTGAGCTGCAGCGCCGCGATGATGCGGCGATCCACCTCGTCCACGGCCTCCACGGCCAGCCCGGTTGTCATGGCCGGGGACGTTAAACACCGGGACAACCCCGGTCAACGCCGGAATCCTGCAAACCACCTGGTTAACACGATGTTTCCCGCCGTTTTTCAGGTCCGCGCGCCGGAAAACACCCACGCCAGCCGAACCGGACCGAAGCCCGGCCCCGCGCCGGATCCCGTCAAGAAGATCTTGAAAATCCCCTCACCAGCACGCGGAAGAGCCGCGCGACGAGGCCGCGCGGCTCATGAGGCGATCTCCGGCGAAGGGCTCAGACCAGGGGTTTGCCCTTGCGCATCCGGCGGCGGAGGTCCCACAGGTGGTAGTTGAACGGGAACCTGCGGAGCGGGGTGGGCAGGCGGAGGGCCACGGCGCCGATGGCTCGGGTGAGCTTGTCGAAGCGGCGCTGGTCGCGGTGGGTCCAGTGCAGGCCCATCTGGTCGCGGAAGGTCTGCGGCAGGAAGCCCGTGGTGATGAACTTGTTGAGCGGCGCGAAGGGGACGCGCAGGATCGCCGGGAGGAACCGGAGCTCGGCGATGTCGAGCAGATGCCTGCGGATCGTGTCGTCGATGCTGACCTCGGCGAGGTTCTTCTCCCAGTAGTCGTCGAACTCCGCCCTCGTCGACGGCCACATCTCCGGCTTGACCTGCAGCGTCGTGCCCAGCGGGGCGGAAGCCGCGAAGATCTCCTCGCGGCGGTCGGCCGGGATGGGCTTGCCGGACATGGCCACGAACGAGTCCTCGTAGCCCTTGTAGAGGCACGCCGCCACCCACAGCTGCAGCTCCGGGTCGAAGGCGTTGTAGGACACCGGGCTCGACTCGCCCGAGCGGACCTGGGCGTGCGATCGGTTCACCGAGCGCCGGTAGGCGCGCTTCTCCTCGTCGGTGCCCAACGTCGCGACCGACAGGTAGGTGAACGTGGTACGGGTGCGCTTGACCGGGTGCTTGAACAGGTTCCCGCTGTCCACGGTGCTCTCGTAGACGCCGTAGCCGACACCGGGCCGGCCCAGCTGCATGATCACGTTCGCCGCGCCGGCCATCAGGCCCGCTCCGACGATGACGTCGCCGAACTCCTCCGCCGGTGTCATGACCACCTCCCTGTGGTTGGAAAGCCCACCTGACCCCCGGGAAGAATCATGACTTCTATTGACCACTTGTCAATAGCTGATTCGGGATTCATCCTCAGGTATACACCGCTGTTGGTCCCTGTTCGCAGCCTTCGCGAACAATCAGGCGACGGCTGTTGACATCTGGGCAACAGCGGTTCAGCGTGTTTCGACGCAGGTTCGCAACGGAGGGAACTGGCCGTGACCACAGCCGAGCAGGTAAGCCGGGCCGTCGAGGGACTGACCATCCCCGGACTGCTGCGCCGCAACGCCCGGGACTTCCCCGACCACCCCGCCCTGACCAGCGGGATCGACGCGGACGCCGGCACCTGGTCCTGGTCCCGGCTGCGCACCGAGGTCGCCGCGCTCACCCGCGGTCTGGCCGCGCTCGGACTCGGCCGCGGCGACCGGATGCTCATCGCGATGGCCAAGCGGCCCGAGCACTGGGTCGTCGACCTGGCCGCCATCCACATCGGCGCGCTGCCCTGCACCACCTACGACACCCTGAGCACCGAGCAGATCCGCTTCGTCGCCGAGCACAGCGAGGCGAGCGTGCTGGTGCTGGAGGGCGAGGAGCAGCTGCGGCGCTGGCGCCCGGTGCTGGCCGACCTCCCCCACCTGCGGGCCGTGGTCACCGTCGACCCCGGCGTCGGAACCGACCCCAGCTTCGTCGACTACACCGACCTGCGCGGCGAACCCGGGCCGCCCGACGCGGCTTTCGAGCGGCTCGCCGACCAGGCCGATCCGGACTCGCCGCTGACCGTCGTCTACACCTCGGGCACCACCGGCGAACCCAAGGGCGTGGTGCTCACGCACCGCAACGCCATCCACGAGTCCTTGATGCAGGACCACCTCGTGCCGGTCGCCGAGCACCCGCGCTCGGTCGCCTACCTGCCGCTGGCCCACATCGCCGAGCGGGTGCTGGGCATCTACATGCCGATCAGCAACGCCGGGCACGTCACCATCTGCGAGGACCAGGCGCAGCTGTTGCCGACGCTGGCCGCGGTGCGCCCGCACGGGTTCTTCGGCGTGCCCCGGGTGTGGGAGAAGCTCTCGGCCGGGTTGTCGGCCAAGCTCGCCGCACTGCCCGCCGAGCAGGCCGCGGTCATCGAGCACGCCCGCGAGATCGCGCTGGAGGTGTTCCGGCTGCGCTCGGCCGATCAGCCGGTGCCCGACGAGCTCGCCGCGCGGCACCGGGCGCTCGACGAGCAGGTGCTGCGGCCGCTGCGCGCGGCGATCGGGCTCGACGACTGCGTGCGCGCGTTCAGCGGCGCCGCGCCGATCCCGACCGCGGTGCTGGAATTCCTCGCGGGCGTGGGACTTCCGGTCTACGAGGTGTGGGGGCTGAGCGAGACGACGGGTGCGGCGACGGTGAGCACACCGGAGGTCTTCGCGCTCGGCGCGGTCGGTCGGCCGGGTCCGGGCGTGGAGGTCCGGGTCGCCGACGACGGCGAGCTGCTGGTGCGCGGCCCGGTGGTCTTCGCCGGATACCTGCAGCGCGACGGCTCGATCGCCGCGGCCACCGACGCCGACGGCTGGCTGCCGACCGGTGACATCGGGACGGTCGACGAGCGCGGGATCGTGGCGATCACCGACCGCAAGAAGGAGCTCATCATCACCGCGGGCGGCAAGAACATCGCGCCCACCAAGATCGAATCGCTGCTGCGGGCGCACCCGCTGGTCGGCCAGGCCGTCGCGATCGGCGATCAGCGCCGCTACGTCACCGCGCTGCTGGTGCTCGACGAGGACGCCGCGCCGGGCTGGGCGAAGTCCCACGGCGTCGACACCACCGACCTCGACGAGCTGGCCGAGCACCCCGAGGTCCGCGCGGCGCTGGAGGAGGCCGTGGAGCAGGCCAACCAGCAGCTGGCGCGCGTGGAGCAGGTCAAGGCGTTCCGGGTGCTGGCGGGGCCGTGGACCGCCGAGAGCGGGGAGCTCACGCCGAAGCTCAGCCTGCGCCGCAAGGTCATCGCCGAGCGCTACGCGGAGACCGTCGAGGGGATGTACCCGTGAGGTATTGGCAGCGTGCCAACACCGCGCGAACCGGCCTCCACCAGCACTGCTGGCCTTCCCGACGGGACGGGTGCGGTATCTTGTTGACGTCGGTACGGCCACAGATGAGGAGTCGGCATGAACGCCCAGCGCCCGGTCCAGCGACGACGGTTGGAGCCCGACGCGCGGCGCGCCGAGATCCTGGCCGCCGCCCGCAAGCTGTTCGGCAAGGGCAACTTCTCCACCGTGTCCACTTCGGACATCGCGGCCGAGGCGGGCGTGGCGCGAGCGCTGATCAACCACTACTTCGGCAGCAAGCAGGAGCTCTACCTCCAGGTCGTCCGGCAGATGCTGGTCGTCCCGGCCTCGGTCTCCGAACGGCTGCCCCCGACCACGGCCGAGGAGCGGCTGTCGATCTGCGTGGACCGCTGGCTGGACGTGGTGGAGCGCAACCGCGACATGTGGCTCTCGGCGATCGGTTCGGAAGCCGTCGGTCACGACGACGAGGTCGAGCGGATCATGCTGGAGGCCGACGAGATCGCGACCGACCGGGTGCTGGAGGCCGCGATGATGGCCGACGTGACCGACGGCCGGGAGAAGCTGCGCGGCATGATCCGCGCGCACAGCGCCATGCTCAAGGCCGCCTCGCGGGAATGGCTCGTGCGCGGCAGCCTCAGCCGCAGCGACCTGCACGTCATGCTCACCCGCACCGTGCTGCACCTGGTGAACGAGGTCTTCCCCGCCGTTCGCGCCGACTGAGCCGGAACCGACTCTCCGCCAACGCCTTTCCACGCGATCCTGCCACGCGCGTGGCGCAACTACCCTTTTCCGCACTTCCACGCGGGGAAACGCGCGCAAGCGGCGCAGCCGCGAGCGGGCCCGAGCCGCTCTCGCAGCCGGCACCGCCGCGGGTTCTCAGCGGTTCTCCGGGGAGGACGCCGCGACGCCGTGTATCGGCATACATCAGAAGTGGCGCCCGGACCCGGAGGGCCGCTGAGGTTCCGCTACCCGCACCGCCCAGCAAGGTGACCCGGGAATCACGGAAGACGAGGGAGAAGCGGATGAGCCGTTCTCCAGGGCCTGTTGTCGACGCCCTGCTGCAAGCCGGTTTGCTGCTGGACTTCGGCGCCCGGGCGCTGGCCGCCACCGCGCGGGTCACCTTCCGGGCCCGGCTGGCGTGGCGGGAATGCCTGCACCAGGTGCACTTCCTGGCCGCGGTGACGACCCTGCCCGCGCTGCTGGTGACGATCCCGCTGGGCGTCGTGGTGGCGCTCAACGTGGGTTCGCTGGCCAGCCAGATCGGGGCGGAGGGCTACGGCGGTGCCGTGGTCGCCTTCGTCGTGGTCGGCCAGGCCGCTCCCCTGGTGTGCGCGCTGATGATCGCCGGCATCGGCGGCTCGGCGATGTGCGCCGACCTGGGCGCGCGCACCATCCGCGAGGAGATCGACGCCCTGGAGGTCATGGGCGTGCGCACCGTCGAGCGCCTGGTCGCGCCGAGGGTGATCGCGGCGGTGGTGACCACGGTGCTGCTGGCCTGCATCGTGATGCTGGTCGGCATCGGCACCACGTTCCTGTTCCAGGTCTCGGTGCTGGGCGCCTCGCCGGGCATGTTCCTGCAGACGCTGGTGCAGTACTCGCGCGTCGAGGACTTCGCGATGGCGCTGATCAAGGCCGCGGCGTTCGCGGTGCTGACCGCGCTGGTGGCCTGCTTCAAGGGGTTGACCGCCCAGGGCGGGCCCGGCGGCGTGGCCAACGCCGTCAACGAGGCCGTGGTGATCTGCTTCGTGTGCGTGTTCATCGCCAACACCGCGCTCACCGAGCTCTACCCCGTGCTCGTCCCGGCCAAGGGCGAGTACTGATGACCGCCCCCGTCACGTCCGCTGTGGACACCCTCGTGCTGGTCGGCAGGCACGTGACCTTCTACGTGCGCGCGATCATCGGCGTCCCGGCCGTGCTGGTGCGCTACCCCAAGCACATCGTGCGGCTGGTCACCGAGATCAGCTTCGGCTCGGCGTCGCTGCTGGCCGGGGGCGGGACGATCGGCGTGGTGTTCGCGATGTCGTTCGTCTCCAGCACCCAGGTCGGCCTGGAGGGCTACCGGGGGCTGGACCTGCTCGGCATGTCGCCGATGACCGGGCTGATGGGGGCGCTGGTCAACACCCGCGAGATCGCGCCGATCGTGGCCAGCATCGCGCTGGCCGCCAAGGTCGGCACCGGGTTCACCGCGCAGCTGGGCACGATGCGGGTGGCCGAGGAGATCGACGCGCTGGAGTCGCTGGCGATCCCGTCGCTGCGCTACCTGGTGAGCACCCGGATGGCGGCGGCGTTCATCTCGGTGATCCCGCTGTACCTGGTGGGGCTGTTCGCCTCCTACATGGCAACGGGTTTCGCGATCGTCTACCTCAACGGCGACTCGCCGGGGACCTACAACTCCTACTTCCACCTGGTGCTCACCCCCACCGACGTGCTGTTCTCACTGGTCAAGGCGGTGGTGTTCGCGCTGATGGTGACCTTGATCCACTGCGCCCACGGCTACTACGCGACCGGCGGGCCCGAGGGCGTGGGCAAGGCCGCCGGGCGGGCGCTGCGCACCAGCATCGTCGCGATCACCGTGGTCGACGTGCTGCTGAGCCTGCTGTTCTGGGGCGTGCGACCGTCGTTGCCCGCGTTGGGGTTGTAGGCGATGGCGCGGCGGAGCGAACGCGCGTCGCTGGCCCTGCGCGGGGCCGCGGCGGTGTCGGTGCTGGTGGTGGGCGCGGTGACCGCGGTGGCGGGCAGCGCGGGGGTGTTCACCGCCGAACCGGAGGTCACCACGACGCTGCCCGCGGCGGCGGGCCCGGTCCGGGAGAGCACGCCCGTGCAGTACCGGGGCATCAAGGTCGGCGAGCTGTCGCAGGTGGTGCCCGACGACTCGGGCGCGCGGCTGACGATGAAGCTGGATCCCGAGCGGATCGGCGAGATCCCGGCCGACGTGCG
Source organism: Saccharopolyspora ipomoeae (assembly GCF_029952525.1). Lineage (GTDB taxonomy): Bacteria > Actinomycetota > Actinomycetes > Mycobacteriales > Pseudonocardiaceae > Saccharopolyspora > Saccharopolyspora ipomoeae. The sequence goes on along the minus strand of NZ_JASAOF010000010.1, from coordinate 46,412 downwards.
GGTGCGGCTGCTGCCGCGGACCCTGTTCGGCAACCAGTACCTCGACCTCACCGGCCCCGAGCTGCGCGACGGCACGCGGCTGGCCGACGGCGCGCACGTGCCGCCGGACACCTCGCGGCCGACCGCGCAGCTCTACACCACCTACACCCGGATGTACCGGCTGCTCGACGAGCTGGAACCGGCGCAGCTGCAGGTGGCGCTGACCGCGATGGCGGACTCGCTGCGCGGCCGGGGCGAGCAGCTCGGCGGCATGATCGACGACGGCGCGGCGCTGGTCGACGAGGCCGATCCGATCCTGCGGAACCTCGGTTCGGACCTGGAGACGGTGGCCGCTGTCGGTGACGACCTGCGCGCCGCCGCACCGGATCTCGTGCGCTCGCTGGACAACGCCGTCGCCCTGTCCACCGTGGTCGTCGAGCAGCGGGAGGACATCGGGGCGCTGCTGGGGGGCGGCATCGAGGTCACCGACCGCGCGCAGCGGTTCCTCGACGCCAACGGCGAGCGGACCGTGGAGCTGGTGCGCAGCGCCGACCCGATCACCGACGTCCTCGGCGCGAACCCGGGCGCGTTCGGCAACGCCAAGGCCGGTGTGGACACCTTCCTGGACGGCGCGAACCGCGCCTTCTCCACGGGGTTCTTCAAGATCCGCGCGAAGGCCAGCCTGGAGGAACCCCACCCGTACACGCCGCAGGACTGCCCGCGCTACGGCGCTCTCGCCGGGCCCAACTGCGGGAGGGAGACCGCCATCGGCCCGGTCGGGTCCCCGCAGGAGGACGAGACGATGCGACGGCTCGCCCCGCTGCTGCCCACCCCCGAGCAGGCGCCACCGGCGGCCCCGCCGTCGCCGGACCTGCTCGGCCTGATGCTCGGCCCGATGGTGCGCGGAACGGAGGTGATGACGCCGTGAAGCAGGTGCCGTGGATCCGGCTGGCCGCGTTCGCGCTGGTCGCGCTGCTGTGCGGGACGGTCGTGGTCAACACGATCAGCAACCCGGTGACCGGTTCGACCCGCGAGTACCGGGCGGTGTTCACCAACGCCGAGGGGCTCATCCCGGGCAGCGACGTGATGATCGCGGGCGTGCGCGTCGGGAAGGTCACCGAGATCGAGCTCGACGACGGGCTGGCGCGGGTGGCCTTCGACCTGGCCGCCGACCAGCGGATCCCCTCCGACGGCGTCGCCGCGGTGCGCTACGCCGACATGCTCGGCGGCCGGTTCCTGTCGCTGTCGTCCGGACGCGGGCCCGCGCTGCCCGAGGGCGCCGAGATCCCGGTGGAGCGCACCCGCCCGCCGCTGGACCTGACCGCGCTGCTCAACGGGTTCAAGCCGCTGTTCGACGCGATCGACCCGGGGCAGGTCAACCAGCTGGCGGGCGAGATCGTCGCGGTCTTCGACGGCGAGCAGGGCACCATCACCGACCTGCTGACCAAGGTCGTCGCGGTGACCTCTGCGCTTGCCGAGCAGGACCAGGTCATCGGGCAGGTCGTGGACAACCTCAACGGCGCGCTGGGCACCCTGGACCAGAACCGGGAGCAGATGCGCGAGCTCATCTCCGGGCTGGCGCAGCTGACCTCGGCGGTCGCGCAGCAGGCCCCGCAGATCGCCGAGTCCGTCGACAACGGCGCCGCGCTGGCCGGATCGCTCGACGACGCGCTCGACGACCTGGGTCCGGGCCTGTCGCACGACGTGCGGTCGCTTCGGGAGATCACCTCCGGGATGGTGCGCGACCAGCAGCGCTACGCCACGGCGGTGCACGAGCTGCCGGGGTTCCTCAACGCGATCAACCGCGCGGGCGGCTACGGCTCGTGGATGAACGTCTACGTCTGCAACCTCAGCGCCGCGGTCGGCGGGCTCAAGGTCGACCTCGGGGCGGGACCGCACTCGGAGGTGTGCCGATGACGCACGCGATGCCGCCGAAAGCCCTCCGCAACGGCGCGATCGGGGCGATCACCGCGCTCGCGCTGCTGCTGGCGGCGGTCCTGGTGCCGCAGCTGGCCTTCCGCGCGCGCACCCAGGAGCACGTCGCCGAGTTCGCCAACGCCGCCGGGCTGACCACCGGCACCCCGGTCAACGTCGCCGGGGTCCCGGCCGGCCGGGTGACCGGGGTGGAGCTGGCGGGCGACCGGGTGCTGGTGACCTTCCGCGTCGATTCGGGCCAGCGGCTCGGCACCGCCACCCGGGCCGGGATCAAGATCCGCACCGTGCTGGGAACCCGCTACCTGCAGGTCGATCCGGCCGGTCCGGGCGAGCTGGCGGATCCGATCCCGGTGGAGCGCACCGCCGTTCCCTACAGCCTCGACGAGCTCAGCCGGGGTGCCACGGCCACCACCGCCGGGCTCGACACCGCCGCGCTGCAGCGGATGATCGGCTCGCTGCGCCAGGCCGCCCCCGCCGACTCGCGGCTGACCGGCGACGCGCTGACCGGCATCGGCGACGCCGCCCGGATCCTCGGCGAGCGCGGCGAGCAGATCGACGAGCTGCTGCGCGGCACCCAGGCGGTGACCTCCACCTTGCTGGAGGAGCAGAACTCGCTGGTGTCGCTGCTCGGCGACGCCGAACTGGTCGCCGACGTGCTGCACCAGCGGCGGGCCGTGCTGCGGCAGCTCATCGCCGACCTCGACGGCGTCACAACACAGCTCGACGGGTTGCTGCGCGACAACCGCGACGTCCTCGGCCCGCTGCTGGACGACCTGCACTCGGTCACCGACTCGCTGGAGCGCAGCGACGCCGACATCGCCGAGACGCTGCGCCAGCTGGGGCCGGCGAGCCGCTACGTCACCAACGCCTCCGGAACCGGTCCGTGGGGCGAGGTCTCGGCTCCGCTCGGGCCGATCCCGGACAACGTCCTGTGCGTGGCCGGACTTCTCCAGGGGTGCCGATGAGACGGGCGTGGACGATCGTGGCCGCCGTGACCCTGCTGGCGGTGCTGGCGGCCACCGGCTGGTACACCGTGCTGCGACCGCAGCAGACGTTGGTGGTGTCGGCGGACTTCGCCTTCGCCGACGGCATCTTCCCCGGCAACCGGGTGGCGATCCTCGGGGTCCCGGTGGGCACCGTGCGCACCGTGCAGCCGCAGGGCAGCGCGGTGCGGGTGACGATGGACCTCCCACCGGGCACCGAGGTGCCCGCCGACGCGCACGCCTACATCGTCAGCCCGGCGGTGATCAGCGACCGCTACGTCGAGCTCGGCCCCGCCCACACCGGTGGTCCGACGCTCGACGACGGGGCGACGATCCCGCTGTCGCGCACGCACTCGCCGATCAAGTGGGACGAGCTGACCGCCTCGCTGGACACGCTGCTCAAGGCCCTCGGCCCGCAGGGAGCGGCACCCGGCGGGGTGGGCGAGCTGATGCGCCTCGGCGCCGACTCGCTCGACGGGCAGGGCCCGGCGATCCGGGAGGCGATCCGCACCGTCTCCCAGGCCACCGAGGTCCTCGCCGACGGAAGCGGTGACGTCGAGGCCGTGCTGGCCAACGTCGACCGGCTGCTGCAGCTGCTCGTCGAGCGCAAGTCCACAATAGACTCGCTGGCCACCAGGACTTCCGATCTCACGGCGGACTTCAACGCCCAGAGCGACGACATCAGCGCGGCGCTCACCCGGTTGTCGTCGTCGCTGACGCAGGTCGACGGGCTGATCCGCGACCACGGCGACCGGCTCACCGGCGACGTCGCCCAGCTCACCCGGCTGTCCCAGACCTTGGCCGACCACCAGCAGCAGCTCGCCGAGACCCTCGACGTGCTGCCGCTGGGGCTGGACAACCTGCAGCGCACGATCGCGCCCGACGAGCGGATGCGGTTGCGGCTCAACGTCTCCACCAACCTCCGCCAGTTCGACACCACGGCCGCGCTGTGCGAGACGCTGCCGCTGCCGCTGTGCGACGGGCCCGGCATCGTCAACCCGATCCCCATCCCGCTGCCGCCGCTGCCGCTGCCCAGCGGGACCACCGGAGGTGGCCGATGAGGTTGCGCGCGATCCCCGCGCTCGCCGTGGTCCTGGCCACCGCGGGCTGCGGGGTCAACCTGCAGAACGCCGGTATCGGCACGGGAATCAGCGGTCCGAGCAAGCACGTCACCGCCGTGTTCACCGACGCGGGACGGCTGCCGCTGGGCGGCGTGGTGCGCTCGGGGCAGGCCGAGATCGGCCGGGTCACCGCGATCCGCACCCGCGACTTCCGGGCCCTGGTGGAGATGGACATCGCCGCCGACGTCGACCTGCCCGGCGGCACCACCGCGCAGCTGCAGCTCGCCTCACCGCTGGGCGAGGCGTTCGTGATGCTGGAACGCCCGCCGGGAGGGCCGATGCTGGGCGACGGGGCGGTGATCCCGATCGAGCGCACCACCCGAGGCCCCGACATCGAGGACACCCTGGCCGCCGTCGGCACCGTGCTCAACGGGTCCGGGCTGGACCAGGCGCGCACCGTCGTCGGCGAGCTCAGCACCGCGCTGCACGGGCGCGAGGGCGAGGTGCGAGACCTGCTGCACGAGCTGCAGGCGGTGCTCGGGTCGTTGCAGCGGCACCGCGACGACATCAACCACGTCATCGCCGCCCTGCACTCCACCTCCGAGGAGATCGCCCGCAACAAGCCGCTGCTGGAGGCCACGTTCACGCAGGTCAAACCAGGTGTGGACGTGCTGCTGGCGGAGCGGGAGCGGTTCGGGGCGCTGCTGGCCAACACCGCGTCGCTGAGCGCCACCGCCGACGGGCTCGCCCAGCGCACCGCCGGAACGCTCACCGGCGAGGTGCACCAGCTGCGGCCCGTCCTCGACGAGCTGCGCGGGTTCGACGGCGAGCTGGCGGGCACCCTCGACGGGCTCGCCCGCTTCTCGCAGCTGTTCCAGCAGGCCACGCCGGGCGACTACGTGCTGTTCAACGGGACGCTGGACGTGCCGGGCACGCTCGGCGAGGTCGTGGCACCGGGAAGGGGCGCGCCGTGAGGCGGAACCGGTTGATGCTGGTGCAGATCGCGCTGTTCGCGCTGATCAGCATCGGCTGCACGGTGTACGTCGTGACCAACGTCGTGCGCCCGCACATGATCTCCGCACCGCACCACGTGACGGTGCGGATGCCGGAAGCCTCCGGCATCACCCGGGACTCGCTGGTGACGTTCCGGGGCGTGGAGATCGGCGCGGTGACCGGGGTGCGCATCGAGGACGCCGGGGTGAGCGTGCTCGTGGCGATCGATTCCTCGGCGCGGGTGCCCGCCTCCGCGCGGGCGGTGATCGCGATGGACACCCCGATGGCTCTGCAGCACCTGGACCTGCGGGCCGACACCGACGCGGGCCCGTTCCTGCGCGACGGCAGCGTCATCCAGCACGAGCGGACCGCCCGGCCGCTGCCGCTGGAGACGTTGCTGACCGACTTCACCGCGATCAGCGACAGCGTCGACCCGCGCGACGTGGACCGGCTCGGCGAGGCGCTCGCCACCGGCCTCAACGGCACCGGCCCGGAGCTGACCCGCATCCTGGACAACAGCGCGGAACTGCTGCGGGTGACCCGGGAGAACGTGCCGCGGCTGCGCAGCACCCTCGACAACGGGCGCGCCCTGGTGGGGCCGAACGGCGAGCAGGGCGACCGGTTGCGGGTGCTGGCGGCGAACCTGCGGTCGCTGACCGACCAGGTGCGCGCCGACGAGCCGCAGGTGCGGTCGCTGCTGTCCACCGCCCCGGACACGACGCGGCAGGTGGCGCGGTTGATGGCCGACAACGAGCCGTCGGTGACCGCGCTGCTGGGCAACCTCGTCACGACCGGGCAGATCGTCAGCGTCCGGGGTCCGGCGATGCAGCAGGCATTGGTGTCGCTGCCCGGCACGTTCGGCGGGCTGGGGCGCATCGTGCACGGCGACACCGCGGACTTCGACCTGGTCATCACCCAGGGGCCGTCGTGCGTCACGCCGATCGAGCGACGCTCGCCCACCGACACCGAGCCGCGCGAACCGTCCCTGGACTGGCACTGCCCGGGCGACGACCCTCGGATGGGCCAGCGCAGCGCCGCGAACGCGCCCCGGCCGATGGGCACCTACGACACCACCACCGGCGACACCGGCGCCGGCTTCACCCTCGGCACCTCCGGTGGGCAGAGCGAGGTGCTCGGTTCCCGCTCCTGGTACTCGATCCCGCTGCAAGGAGTCCGCTGATGACCGACACCCGGACCGAGCCCGAGACCGCCTCCCGCGCCACCTCTCGCCCCGCTCTTCGCAAGCCGCGAGTCCTGGTCGCGGCGGTGATCGCAGCGGTGCTCCTCGGCGCCCTGGGCTACACCGGCCTGCAACTGCGCGCCCACGTCGCCGCGGAGTCGGCCCGCGCCGCCGCCCAGGAGGCCGCCCGGCGCTACGCGACGGACCTCTCTACCTACGACTACCGGCGCCTGGACTCCAACTTCGCCGCCGTCACCGCCAACGCCCACGGCCAGTTCGCCCAGCAGTACGAGCAGGTCAGCTCCAGCCTCACCGAACTGATCCGCCAGAACCAAGCGATCTCCGAGGGCACGGTCCTCACCACGGCCACCGTCTCCGCCGACGAGAACCACGCGGTCGTCGCCCTCTTCGTCGACCAGAAGATCACCAACAAGAACACCCCGGAACCCCGGGTGGACCGGAACCGCATGCAGATGACCCTCATCCACGACGACGGCCGCTGGCTCATCGACAACATCCAACTCCTCTGATCCCTCCCCGATCGTGCCCCTCAAGACGAGAACCGCGGTTTTCGATCGGTGAGAACCGCGGTTCGCGTCGCGTCGAAAACCGCGGCATTCGTCGGTCGAATACCGCGGTTCTTGACGTGAGGGCACGATCGGGGGGATCAGAGGCCGTAGGTCTTGCCGATGATGTCCCGCTGGATCTCGCTGGTGCCGCCGTAGACGGTCGAGACGACCGTGGAGCGCAGCATCGACTCCATGTCGTACTCGGTGGCGTAGCCGTAGCCGCCGAGCATCTGCATGCCCTCCAGGGAGACGTGCTTGGCGAGCTCGGTGCTCTTGAGCTTGACCATCGAGGCCTCGCGGGCGAAGACCTTGCCGGGTTCGCGGTCGATGGCCGCGGCGACGCTGTAGAGCAGCAGCTGGGCGCACTCGATCTCGGTGGCCATGTCGGCGATGCGGTGCTTGAGCGCCTGGAACGACCCGATCGGCTTGCCGAACTGCTCGCGCTGCTTGACGTAGTCCAGCGTGTCGTCGAAGGCCCGCCGGGCAGCTCCGACCATGTTGGCGCCGAGGATCATCCGCTCCAGGTTCAGCCCGGCCATCAGCTGCGACCACGCCTGCCCGACGGTGCCGACGACGGCGGAGTCCGGCAGGAAGCAGTCGGTGAAGTACAGGTCGTTGACCTCGCGGCCGCCCATCGTCTCGATGCCGCTGATCTGCAGCCCGTCGACGCCGGTCGGCACCATGAACTGGGTCAGCCCGCGGTGCTTGGAGTCCTCCTGCGAGGTGCGGGCGATGAGCAGGATGTGGTCGGCGATGTGGGCGTTGGAGCACCAGGTCTTCTGCCCGTTGATCAGCCAGCCGCCGTCGACCTTCTCGGCCCGGCACACCAGCGCGCCCACGTCGGAGCCGGCACCGGGTTCCGACATCGACACGGCCTCCACCCGCCCGCGCACGACGCCTTCGAGAACGGTGCGCTTCTGCTCCTCCGAGGCGAACTTCTCGTAGGCGGCGGCGGTGATGATCGTGGTGGCGAAGCCGCTCATCGGGGCGCGGCCGTAGGCGGTCTCCTCCAGGAACAGGCACAGCTCGGTCATGCCCTGCCCGGATCCGCCGTAGGCCTCGGGCAGCGAGATGCCGAGCCAGCCGAGGTCGGCCATCTTGTCGTAGAGGTCCTGGTTGTGCGGCTCGGAGCCGTGCGCGGTGAGCTTGTCCCGCTGCTCCTTGGTGCCGCACTCGCGGCGGCAGAACTCGCCGACGGCGTCGACCAGGTCGCGCTGCTCATCGGTCAGGACTCGTGGCATGACGTGCCTCCATGGCTGCTGAATGTTTCTCAGCGGAGTCTGGCGACACTGTTGTCACTCTGTCAATAAGAACTCTCACCCGATCGGCAGGTAGCCCTAGGACAAGCGTTCCTGACAGCCTTTACACCCTGTTGACCCACGACCAACAACGATCTACGTTCGAGTGGTCGACCGCAGTTGGGGAGGTACCTGGGATGCGGCGCTTCGACCGCCTGAAGACGATCCTCGCGATGGACCCGGAGCGGGACTGCGACGAGATCTACCGACTGCTGTTCCAGTACGAATTCCCCTGGGACTTCACGCGTTCCCTCGAACTCGCGCTGTTCCGCACCTACGCGGTGCCGACCATCGGACGGCTGCTCGACCGCACCGGCGAGTTCGAGCGCGGCACGCAGAAGCGCTACGACGACACGGTCCTGGTGCTCTACGAGATCCTCATCCCCGACTCGCCGAGCTCGCGGGAGCGGGCGGTGGACCGGCTCAACCAGATCCACTGGCGCTACCGGATCAGCAACGACGACTACCTCTACACGCTGGCGACGTTCGTGGTGATGCCGGTGCGCTGGATCAACGAGTTCGGCTGGCGTCGCCTGCACCCCAACGAGATCCGCGGCCTGACCGCGATGTGGCGGAAGTTGGGCGAGGGCATGCGGATCGAGGGCATGCCGGAGACCTACGCGGGGTTCGAGCGGTTCCTCGACGACTACGAGCGCGAGCGGTTCGCCTTCGACGAAGGCGGCAGGCGCGTCGCCGACTCGACGATGCGGCTGTTCGGCTCGTGGTTCCCGCGCCCGCTCTCGGCCCCGGTCAGCGACGCCACCCGCCTGCTGATGGACCCGCACCTGCTCGACGCCCTCGACATCCCCCGCCCGCCCGAGCCCGCCCGCCGCGCGGTCCGCCTGGCGCTCAAGGCCCGAGCCCTGCTCCTCCGCCTCGGCTCACCGCGCCCCGACTCCCGCCCGGTCGCCCCCCGCCCCCGCACCTACCCGTCCGGATACACCCTCGACGACCTCGGGCCGGACTCCTACCGCCGCAACCCGACCCACCGCGACGCTCCCCCGGCGTGCCCGATCGCGAGGTAGGGCGGTTTTTCCTCGAATCACCCATGATCAATGTCCGTTATGTCCGGTCAATTCGAGGAAAAACTGCCCCCTGCCCCACGCCTCCACGACCTGACCGCCCTCGTGACACTGCAGTTGAAAACGGTTATCGTTATCGTGTCATTGGGTGAGCTAGGAGGAGGTCGTGGTGGAGTCAGCGACTCGGACCGTGGGATTCACGGCGGTGGTGTGCGACGACTGCCGGGAGCAGCTGCCGGTGCTCGACGCGTTGCGGGAGTCGGTGAGCCGGACCCCGCACGGCGTGCTGGTCAGCGCGCCCTGCCAGCTCGGGAGCCTGTGGTGCCGCACCCGCGCGCAGACCTCCGGCGACGGGACGGTGGTGCTGGTGCAGCCGTGCGACCTCAAGCGACGTCCCACCGGCCCGGTGATCCCCGTGGGCCCGCTGCGCGACCGCGCCGACCTGGCCGCGCTGACCGGCTGGATGACCTCCACCCCGCTGAGCGCGGACACCCTCCCGGCACGCCTGCGCACCCGCACCCCCGCGACTCACGCGCAGAACAACTAGCGGGACGACGAGGCCCGGCATCGCTGAGATGCCGGGCCTCGTCGTGCGGTCAGTGACCCGCGATCGGAGTCGCGATCTCGTTGGGGGCCTGGGGAAGCGCTCCGGTGGCGGTCTTCTGCCCGGAACCCAGGTCGATCGCGTGGATCTCGCGCTTGGCGGGGTCGGTCACGTAGGCCGTCCCGCCGCGGACGAACAGCGCCGGACGCGGTTGCTGCCACTCCAGCGGCTCCTCCCACTGCCCGATGACCGGGATGCTGCGGACCACGCGGGCCTGCACCGGGTCGATCACGTGCAGCTGCCCGTCGGTGCCCAGCACCAGCGCCTCCCCGGCCGGGCCGCGGCCCAGCGAGCGGAAGGTGTAGCTGGTGCCCAGGTCGACCAGCTTCAGCGACGAGTCGGCGGTGTTGACCAGCGCGACCTGCTGCGGGCGTTCGAGCTCGGCGTGCTCGTCCTGCTTGTAGTCGCCGAGCACGATCGGCGAGTGCTCGCTGCCTGCCTGGTTGCCGATCCGGCCGTAGGGCGTCGGGCTGGTGATCTTGGTGATCTGCCCGTCGCGGTACACCAGCGCGCCGTTCTCGCACCCGATGACCACCGCTTCGCCCTGCGCGACGGCCTCGCCGTGCACGCCGGGGCAGTCCTCGTTCCGGGTGATCTCGTGGCGGTGCTCGTCGAGGACCGCGATGCCGGTGCGGTCCTCCTCGTTGCCCAGCGAGAGCACCATCTGCCCGTTGGACAGCTCCACCGCGACGCCGTGGTGCGCCTCGGCGGCGGTGTGCTTGTCGGTGGCGGGCGCGCCGTTGGCGAGCTCGGCGGTGTCGAACGAGGTCACCTCGCCGGTCCCGTCGGCGAACAGCACCGTCCGGCCGGCGTTGCGCACCACGTGCCCGGGCTTGGGCGCCGGGAACTGCACGTCGGTGAGCCGGGCGTGCACGGCGTCGAGCGCCTGGAAGCCCGTCGACGTCGACACCATCACGTGCTCGGCGTCGCCGGCCGGGTTCAGCCGGTTGAAGCCCGGCAGCGGGATGTCCTGGGCCACGGACAGGGTTTTGCCGTCCAGCACCAGGATGCCGCCGTCGTAGGTGGTGACGATCGGGTCGGTGACCGCCTTGGCGGGTTCCACCGGCGCGGGTCCTGCGGCCTGCTCGGTGCCGCACGCGGCCAGGGCCAGCGCCGTCGTGGCGACGGCGATCGGTAAGCGAGCCCGTTTCAACATGGTTTCCTCTCCCTCTTTCCAGGTCAAGCGCCGAGTCCGGAGGCGATCGCCTCGGTGTTGGCGCGGGTCATCTCCAGGTAGGTGGCGGCACCCCGGCCCGGAGCGGTGAGCGATTCGGAGAACAGCGGCGTCACCCGCACGTCGAGCCCGGCCTGCTCGGCCAGCACTCGCGCCAGCCGGTCCGGCTGCGACGAGTCGGCGAAGATCGTGCGCACCCCGGCTCGGCGGACGGCGTCGGCCAGCGACGACAGGTCGGAGGCGCTGGGTGAGGCCAGCGTGGTGCCGCTGGGGATCACCGCACCGATCACCTCGAAGCCGTAGCGCTGCGCGAGGTAGCCGAACACGTGGTGGTTGGTGACGAGCTTGCGGCGCTCCGGCGGGATCTGCTCGAACCGCTGCGCCATCTCGCCCTCGACCGCGAGCACCTGCGATGCGTACTGCGCCGCTTGGTCCTTCACCGCCGCCGCGTCGATCCCGTCCACGTTGGACACGACGTGGTCGGCGATGATGCCGACGGCGCGGGCGACCCGCGCCGGGTCGGTCCAGAAGTGCGGGTCGGCCTGCGAACCCGGTCCGGCGATCGGGAGCGGGTCGACCTGCTCGGCGACCGCGAGGGTCGGAACCCCTTCGGCCCGGGCGGTCTGGACGTGGCGCTGCACGCCCTCCTCCAGGCCGAGCCCGTTGTGCACGACGAGGTCGGCCTGTTCGAGCTCGGCGGCCTGCTGCGCGGAGATCCCGAAGGAGTGCGGGTCGGCGCCCGCCTCCATCAGCACCGACACCGACGCGCGGTCGCCGACGATCTGCCGGGTGATGTCGCCGAGGATGTTGGTGGTCACGACCACCTCGGCGCGCGGCTGGGCTCCGGCGGAGCAGGCGGTGGCGGTGAGCAGCAGGGTGAGCAGCGCGAGGATCGCGCGCGTCGCGGTGCGCTTCACCGGCCCGTCTCCACCACGTGCGCGGCCTGCCCGCCCAGCTGGAAGCTCCGGGCGACGCGGAGACCGTCGTTGTAGTCGATCTCGTGCACCGTCCCGGCGGCGACGTCGTTGACGTACGCGCGGGAGGTGTCGACCTGGATGCTCGGCGGTGGCCCGCCGGGGGCGACGACCTGGTTGCGGGCGATCTCGGTGCCGTCCTGCCGGTAGGCGCGCAAGGTCCCGTCGGTGCCGACGGCCAGCAGCGAACCGCCCGCCCCGACGGCGTTGACGGCGGTCACCGGACCGGTGGGCACGTGCGTGAACGAGCGCTGGGACAGGTCCAGCAGCCAGGCGCCGTCGGTGCCGGCGAGGGCGGCGAGGGTGTCGCTGCCGGGCCGCATGTGGAACTCGGTGGCGCGCGGTGCGTTCGACGGGTAGGGGATCTTCTCGCCGCGGAACTCGCCGTCGTCCGCGGTCACGAGCAGGGCTCCGTCGGCGCAACCGAACACCACGCCGCGCCGCGTCACCGCCGTCCCGGTGGGTTCGGCGCAGGGCTCGGCGATGCGCCCGGTCTCGGCGCCGTTGCGGTCCAGCACCCGCACGCCGGTGTCGGACATGGCCAGCACGCGCTGCTCGTAGGGCACGGCCGCCGTTCCGGGCCGCACGCGGAGGTTCCCGGCCCGCTCGATCTCGCCCTTCTCCAGCGGTTCCCGGTTCAGCAGCGCCACCTGGCCGTCGGCACCGGACAGCGCGACGACCACCTTGTCGCTCTGCGCCTGCGCCGGGGTGGCGAGCGGAACCTCCCCCAGCTCCCGGATCTCGGCTCGGTAGTGGTGGACGTGGTCGCTGTGATCGACGGTCCAGCCGCCGCTGTCGACGACGTGCACCGAGTCGGCGTCGGAGAGGTAGGCGAAGCGGCCGTCGGTGGCGGCCTCGCGCACGCCCGGAACGGGCGCGAGCTCGCGCACCTCCTCGGTGAGCAGGTCCAGCACCCGCACCGCTCCCCCGCCGTCGGCGACGACGAGGCGGGACTGGGTCTCGGCGGTCTCCTCGGCGCCTTCGACGTAGCCGTGCGGGACCGGTGGTGGCGGGGGCGGTGGTGCGGAACAGGCTCCGAGGGCCAGCACGGCGGCACCTAACGAGAGCGCTCTCAGGCTGCGATGTTTCACGCGACGGGCTCGACTTCCTTCTCGACTTCTTCGGTGCTCAGGACCCGGTCCCGCAACGCGGAGACCAGGGCGGACAGGAAGAACAGGGCCACCGAGGTGGCGGCGATGCTGGCGCCGGCGGCGGTTCCCCAGTGCCAGGAGGCCAGCAGGCCCAGCACGGTGGCGGCGGCGCCGACCGCGGCGGCCCCGGCCATGACCACCGGCACGCGGTTCGCCCACAGCAGGGCGGCGGCGGGCGGGGCGATGAGCAGGCCGAAGACCAGCAGCGTGCCGACGACCTGGAAGCACATCACCATCGCCAGCGTCACCAGCCCGGTCATCAGCAGACCGGCCAGGCGCGGGCGCATCCCGAGCGTGTGCGCCTTGCGCGGGTCGAAGGTCAGCGCCAGGAACGGGCGGTAGGCGGCCACCGAGATCACGACCGCCACGACCAGCGCGATGCCGAGCCGCACCAGGTCGCCGTCGGTGACGGCGAGGACGTCGCCGAACAGGAACCCGGTCAGGTCCACGGCGAAGGACTTCGAGTGCGACACCACGATCACGCCGGTGGCCAGCATCCCCACGAACAGCAGACCGATCCCGGTGTCCCGGGACAGTCGGCGCGAGCGGTCCAGCGCCGAGACCCCGGCGGCCATCGCGCCCGCGCTCAGCGCCGCGCCCAGCAGCAGGTCGCCGCCGAGCACCGAGGCGATGGCCACGCCGGGCAGCATCCCGTGCGACATCGCGTCGGTCAGGAACGCCATTCCCCGCAGCACGACCCAGGTTCCGGCGAGCGCGCAGATCACCGAGACGAGCAAACCCGCCCAAAGCGCGCGTTCGACGAAGGAGACCCCGAACGGGACTAATAGCCATTCCATGTGGTTCAACCTATAATGGAAACGATTGTCGTTCTCAAGGTTGTGGCGTGACTTCGCCCACGACGACCGGAGGGGAAACCGTGAGCATCGCGTCCCGACCCGCAGTCGAACTCAGCCGGTTGCAGGCCGGATACCAGGGAAAACAGGTGCTCGACATCGAGGCTGCGGCGATCCCGGCCGCCTCGCTCACCGCCGTGGTGGGACCGAACGGCGCGGGCAAGTCCACCCTGATGGCCGCGCTCGCCGGCACGCTGACCGGAAACGGCGCGCTGCGGACCGGCTACCGCGGGCGACCGGCGTTCGTGCCGCAGCACAGCGCGGTCCCGGAATCGCTGCCGTGCACGGCCTTCGACGCCGTGGCGATGGGGCGGTGGGCCGAGCGCGGCCCGTGGCGCAAGCTCACCGCGGCCGACCGCGCGGCGATCGGCGAGGCGATGGAACGCCTGGAGATCACCGCGTTCGCCCACCGCCGCCTGGGCACCCTCTCAGGAGGTCAGCGCCAGCGCGTCCTGGTCGCCCAGGGGCTGGCCCAGCAGGCGGAGCTGCTGCTGCTCGACGAACCCGACGCCGGCGCGGACCCCCAGGCACGCGGGCTCATCGCCGACGCGATCCGCGCCGAAACCCGCCGGGGCCGCGCGGTCGTCCAGGTCTCCCACGACCTCACCGAGGCCCGCCGGGCCGACCACTGCCTCCTCCTCCACCGAGGGCACCTCCACGCCGCAGGCCACCCCGACGACGTCCTCACCCCCACCACGATCAACCAGGTGTGGGTCCCGTCCTGATCCGTCGGCTCCAGGAGCAGCACGGTTCTTCCTCGAATCACCCATGATCAATGTCCGTTATGTCCGGTCGATTCGAGGAAAAACCGTCCCCTGCCCCCACCTGCACACCTCCGACCACCGGGGAACCGCGGTTTTCGTCTTGCGTCGCTCGGTCGTGCACGGATTGGCGAGGGGGTGTGCGCGGATTGGTGATCTGGTGGGGGTGGGCGGGGGTTGTAGTGACCGGTGACAACGGAGTCACCGGAGGTACCCATGCCGATCACCACCCGCACATCGATCATCCGTCAGGTGCCCGGGACGTACGAGACCGCTGAGGTGGAGCTCGACGATCCGCGGCAGGGCGAAGTGACCGTGAAGCTGGCCGCTTCGGGGCTGTGCCATTCCGACGACCACGTGGCGACCGGGGACGTGCCGGTCGGGGTCCACCCCTACGCCGGTGGCCACGAAGGGGCCGGGGTGGTGACCGCGGTCGGGCCGAACACGCCCGGGTTCGCAGTCGGCGACCACGTCGTCTTCTCGTTCCTGCCCGCCTGCGGTCGCTGCGAGTTCTGCGCGCGCGGGCTGTCGAACCTCTGCGACCTCGGCGCCTCGCTGCTCACCGGAGCCCGGGCCGACGACCCGACCAGCTTCCGGATGCACCTCGACGGCCGGCCCGTCGGCCAGCAGTGCGGCATCTCGACCTTCAGCGAGCACACCACGGTCTCCATCGACTCCGTGGTCAAGATCGACAAGAGCATCCCGCTGCGCTCGGCCGCCCTCGTCGGCTGCGGCGTGCCCACCGGCTGGGGTTCGGCGGTGCGCTCGGCGAACGTGCAGCCCGGCGACACCGTGATCGTGATGGGCATCGGCGGCATCGGCGTCAACGCCCTGCAGGGCGCCGCCCACTCCGGGGCGACCACGATCATCGCCGTGGACCCCGTTGCGGCCAAGGAGGATTGGGCCAAGCAGTTCGGCGCGTCCCACTTCTTCACCTCGATCGAGGAGGCCGCCGAGCACGCCCGCTCGGTCACCAACGGCCAGGGCGCCGACGCCACGATCGTCACCATCGGCGTCGTGCGCGGCGAGCACATCGGCGAGGCGCTGGCCTCCATCCGCAAGGCCGGCACGGTCGTGGTGACCGGGCTCGGCGACATCACCGCCGTCGGCGCCCCGATCGCGCTGGGCGACCTGACGCTGATGCAGAAGCGGCTGCAGGGGTCGCTGTTCGGCGAGTCCAACCCGCGCCGCGACATCCCGAACCTGCTGCGCATGTACCAGAACGGTCAGCTCAAGCTCGACGAGCTCGTCACCAAGACCTACACCCTCGACCAGGTCGCCCAGGCCTACGAGGACATGCACGCGGGCCGAAACCTGCGCGGCGTCATCGTCTTCGACTGATCCAGGAGGAGTTCCCTTGCGCACGGACATGTTCATCGGCGGGAAGTGGACCGGCGGTGGTGGCACCACGTTCTCGACCCGCAACCCGGCCACCGGGGAGGTCATCGCCGACCTGCCCGAGGCGTCGAAGTCCGATGTGGACAGCGCGGTCGCGGCGGCGCGGGAGGCGTTCGGCTCGCCGGAGTGGGCCGGGATGCTGCCCGCGCAGCGCGCCCGGGTGCTGTTCAAGGCCGCCGACCTGCTGGAGGAGCGGGCCGCCGAGTTCGCCCGGCTGGAGACCACCGACCAGGGCCAGCCGCTGTCGATCAGCGCCGGGTTCTCGGTGCCCAACGCCGTGGAGCACCTGCGCTACTACGCGGGCTGGGCCACCAAGATCACCGGCGTCACCACTCCCCTGTCGGTTCCCGACGTCGACCACCGCACCCGGCGCGAGCCGCTGGGCGTGTGCGGGCTGATCACGCCGTGGAACTTCCCGCTGATGATCCTGGTGTGGAAGCTCGCCCCGGCCCTGGCCACCGGCAACACCGTGGTCATCAAGCCCGCCGAGCAGACCCCGCTGACCACCCTGCTGCTCGCCGAAGTCCTGGAGCAGGCCGGGATTCCGCCGGGTGTGGTCAACGTCGTCACCGGCGGGCCCGAGGCGGGCAAGGCGCTGGTCAGCCACCCCGACGTCGTCAAGATCTCCTTCACCGGCTCCACGGCCGTCGGCCGCGAGATCGGCGCCGAGGCCGGACGCGCGCTGAAGAAGGTGTCGCTGGAGCTGGGCGGCAAGGCGCCCAGCATCATCGCCGCCGACGCCGACGTCGACGCGGTCATCGAGGGCAACCTGATGTCCGGGCTGCTCAACTCCGGCCAGGTGTGCGCGGCGGCGACCCGGTTCTACGTCGACCGCAGCCGCGCCGACGAGTTCGCCGAGAAGATGGCGGGCGCGGCCGGGTCCATGAAGCTCGGTCCAGGCCTGGACGAGTCGACTCAGCTGGGGCCGGTGGCCTCGCTGGAGCAGCTGGAGCAGATCCAGCGCTACGTCGACATCGGCAAGGCCGAGGGCGCCCAGCTGCTCACCGGCGGCAGTCGCGCCGACGGGCACCTCGCCGACGGCTACTTCTTCCGGCCGACGGTGTTCGGCGGGGTCGGCCAGGACATGCGCATCGCCCGCGAGGAGATCTTCGGGCCGGTCCTGACGGTGCTGCCCTACGACGACCCGGAGGAGCTGGCGCCGCGCGCCAACGACACCGAGTACGGCCTGGCCGCCTACGTCTGGAGCCGCGACATCGGCACCGCGAACCGGCTCGCGCACCAGGTCAAGGCGGGCACGGTGTGGATCAACATGCCGCCGCTGCTGGACGCCGGAGCACCGTGGGGAGGGATGAAGTCCTCCGGTTCGGGCCGGGAGATGGGCTGGGACGCGATCGAAGCCTTCACCGAGGTCAAGAGCATCTGGACCAGCCTGGCCTGACGGCGGAGATCCGGCGGGCGGCTACCGCGCCGTCCGCCGGATCTCCGCCGCCGTCATCCCGAACTCGGCCTTGAGCGCGCGGCTGAGGTGGGTGCCGTCCAGCACGCCCCAGCGGGCCGCGATCGCCGCGGCGGTGCGGTCGGCGAGGACCGGGTCGGCGAGGTCGCGGCGGATGCGCTCCAGGCGCTGCCGCCGGATCCAGGCCGACAGCGTCATCGGGCTCCCGGCGAAGACCTTGTGCAGGTAGCGCACCGAGACGCCGTGCACGCGGGCCACCGAATCCACGGTGAGCCCCGGGTCGTCGAGGCGGGTGAGGCAGTGCGCCCGGACCCGGTCGGCGAAGTCCTCACCGGGTTCGGGACGCAGCTCGGCGAGCTCGGTGAGCACCATCGACACCAGAGCGTCGGTGAGGTGCCTGCCCACGTCGCCGCTCAGCCCGCCGGTGTCGTCGCCGAGCGCGTCGGTCATGGTGCGGAAGAACCCGCCGACGACCCGCTGCACGCCCTGCGAGGTCGGCACCGCGACCGCGCTGCGGCTGGCCAGGGTGTCGACGTGCCCGCCGAGCAGCGATTTCGGCACCGCCACCACGGTGATGTCGTAGGACTCGGGGAAGCGCAGCCGGTACGGCCGGTCGGTGTCGTAGTTGACCAGGTCGCCGGGGGTGAGCACGCAGCGCCTGCCGTCCTGCTCGACCTCGCCGCGACCGGCGGTGAGCATGGTGACCTTCACCAGCTCGCGGTCGCCCGAGCCGATCAGCCGCGGCGTGCGGCGCACCTGGCAGGGCGCGCACCGGATGCGGGTGACCGCCACGTCGCCGGCCGAGGCGGCGCGCAGCGAGTTCGGGAACGGCCCGGGCCGCAGCGGCCGGATGCGCAGCGGGGCGAAGACGGTCGAGGCCGAGGCCTCGAACTCGCCGATCTGCTCGTCGACGTCGACCGACATCATCCGTCCTTACCGATCGTTCAGTAACCGAACACACTACGTCCCCACCTGCACCGATGGCAACGGTCCCCGGAACCGGCACTGGCGGGAGACCGATCCGACCGGTTTTAATCCCAGGCGACCGGACACGTCGAGGAGGCGCGCATGGCACTGCTGCCGCCGGTCGCGTTCGCGACCGAATCCGTGCTCGCGTGGCAGCGGGTCATCTCGTCGTCGTTCGTGCCGCTGGTCGTCGACGACCTCAGCGACGGCCGGTTCGCCGGCACCATCCGGGGGCGCGTCCTCGACGACGTCTTCTTCGCCCGGCTGCGGGTCACCCCGCACGAGGTGCACCGCACCCGGGCGCTCATCGACGCCTCGCAGCGGCTGTTCTACAAGGTGACGCTGCTGCTGGAGGGCACCGGCGAGCTCGTCCAGGACACCCGCCGGGCGCTGATGCTGCCCGGCAGCGTCAGCGTCTACGACACCGCGCGCCCCTACGACCTGCGCTTCCCCGACCCGATCGACGCGGTGGTCGTGATGTTCCCGCGCGATCTGGTCGATCCCAGCCCCGACCACGTCCGCGCCATCACCGCCACCTCGCTCGGTCCCGAGGAGGCGCTGACCAGGCTCGTCGCTCCCCTGCTGACCGAGATCTCGCGCGACTTCACCGCGCTGGAAGGCCCCGCCTCCACCCGGGTGGTGCGCACCGCCGTCGAGCTCATCTCGGCGCTGCTGAGCACCGCCGCGCTCGCCCGCACCGACGACCACGACCGGGAGCACCTGTCGCTCATGCTGCGCATCCGCGAGTACATCCTGGACAACCTCGGCGACAGCGAGCTGAACCCGGAGGGCATCGCCCGCGCCGTGTTCATCTCCACCCGCCACCTGCACGCGCTGTTCCACCAGCAGGGCACCACCGTGTCGGCCTGGATCCGGGAGCAGCGGCTGGAGGCGATCCGCCGCGACCTCGCCGACCCGCTGCACGCGCACCGGCCGATCTCGGAGATCGCCACCAGCTGGGGCTACCCCGACGCGTCGCACTTCTCGCGGACCTTCCGGCAGCAGACCGGCGTGGCGCCCAGCGCTTTTCGCCGCGCCGCGCTGGAGGAAGCGCGGCGCGGCGGTGACGAGCGCAGCGGGGGCGACGAGCGCAGCGGGGGCGATCAGCGCGTCAGCACCGGGTAGTCGAGGACGACGGCGCCGCCGGTGGCGTAGTTCGGCACGTCGGCCTGCACCGCCCGGCCTTCCGGGGACGCCAGCGCCGCGGCCATCGTGGCCGCGTCCGGGAAGTCGGCCTCGAACAGCGCGAAGTACGGGCTCTCCGGTTCGGCGTGGACCTCGAAGGAGTAGCGGTGGTCCAGCATGCCCGGCAGCTTCGCCGCCAGCGGCAGGTGCGTGCCCTCGTAGTGCGCCTTGAACGCCTCCGGGTCGGTCGGGTGCGGGTACAGGACCAGGAGCTTGTGCATCAGGAGACCTTTCCGTGGGTGGGGTCGGTGCCGAGCGCGGCGTGCCGGGCGATCGCGGCGTCCACGCGGTCCGCGGTGGCGACCATGTCGCCGTTGCGGTGCGGGTAGCTGAAGTTCTCGGTGAACTCGTCGCAGAGCGTGCGCATCTGGGACATGGCGCCGAGCAGCTTCTGCAGGTGCGGCGGCGTCGGGGTGGCGATCATCGTGTTCACCCAGGTGGACAGGCCGTCGACGCGTTCCCGGCGGCGCAGCGCGACCTTCTGCGCGAAGCGCTCGTCGACCACGCCGTCCTCGATGATGGCGTCGGCGGCCACCTGCGCCTCGAACGAGGCGGAGTTGGCGCCCTGGCCGGTCACCGGGTCCACGGTGGAGTGCGCGTCGCCCAACGACAGCACCACGGTTCCGTCGGGCAGCAGGCGGTAGTCCTCGCGCACGACCGGGCGGACCGCCCCCTGCAGGACGTCGCCCGGGCGCATCAGCTTGAACCGCGACTCGTCGATGCGCTCGTGGACGGTCGGGTGGTGCTCCTTGAGCTTGTCCAGCGTGAGCCTGCGGTAGGCCTCGGGGTCGTCGGACTCCTTCTGCGTCATCAGGACTTCCAGGTCACCGCCCGGGACGTTCTCGCAGAGCAGGGCGCTGGCCCAGCCGTCGAAGGTGGTGATCGGCAGGTCCAGCAGCTCGCCGTGGCCGGGCGAGATGGACATGGTCACCGCGCGCGGTTCGGTCTGCGCGACGCCGTCCCAGAAGCCGACCGCGAGGTGGCGCTGCGGCTTGGCGTAGGGCGAGACGTCCGGGCGTTCGCCGAAGTACTCGGCGAAGGAGCGCTTGCCCGCGGCGACGACGATGAGGTCGTGGTGGCGGGCCAGCTGCTCGAAGTCGCCGGGCTCGATCGAGCGCTGCTCGATGGTGCCGCCGCGCTCCTCGTACTCGGCCATCAGGCGCGGCAGGTAGATGCGGTAGTCCAGCACCCGCGAGGGCCGCAGGAAGTCGCCGCGGAACACCGGAGGGCCGTCCGGGACGTTGAGGTGGTGGTAGTGCACCTGGTACCCGTACTCCTCGACCGGCCAGAAGTTCACGCCCATCGCCTCTTCGCGGGCGATGGTGGGCGCGTGGTGCGAGACGCTGTTCTGCGGTCGTCCCGACGCCACCTGCTCGGCGGTCTGGTTGGTGTAGATCCGGGTGTCCACCCCGGCCTGCTGGAGCAGCAGTGCGAGGTGCAGGCCCGCGGTTCCGGCTCCGATGATTCCGATGTTCGGCATCTGCGTCTCCTCGTTGAGGCGTGCCTGGGTCGCGGTCATCGTGGCCCGCCGCGCGGTGTTCCGGGTAGTGCGACGGGCCGTTGTTCGCTGAGGGGCAGGTCTGCTGCGCTGGCAGTCAAGTTGCCACCCGGGGCCGGGCGGGCGCTGTCCTCCGAGCGCACGGGTCTGTGCAACCAGGGCACGGCACCCCGCGGCCGTTGCCCGGCCTCGCGGGCGTTCCTACCGTCGATCGGTACCGGAGCGGCCCCGTCCCGGGCCGCCACGACCTAGGAGCGATCGACGATGACCGCAGCCTCGGCCGAGACGCAGGACTTGCGCGGGTGCTTGGGACGGTTCGCCACCGGTGTGGCGGTGGTGACCTTCGACGGGTTCGCCGACGGCGAGGTGAAGCGGCACGGGTTGACGATCAACTCGTTCACCTCCGTCTCGCTGGACCCGCCGCTGGTGCTGATCGCCGTGCAGCGCACGGTGCGCGCCCACGCCCTGCTGGCCGGGCGGCCGTTCGCGGTCAACGTCCTGGCCGCCGAGCAGCGCGACCTCGCGATGCACTTCGCGGGCCGCCCCAACACCGAGCCGACCTGGATCGAAGGCCGTCACGCACCTCGGCTCGCGGAGACGGCGTCCTGGTTCGAGTGCACCCCGTGGACCGAGCACGACGGCGGTGACCACACGCTGTTCCTCGGCAAGGTCGAGCGCTTCGACCTCCGCCCCGGCCCCTGCCTCGGCTTCGCCGACGGCACCTTCTTCACCATCCCCGAACCGACCTGAACCCCGCTCGCCCCTGTCGTGGGTGTGGGGAAGTTTTCATGAAAACCTCCCCACCCCAGGTCACGCGACAGGACCGATGCTGGGACGGATCACCAGTTCGCTCGGGAGGCGCTTCTCCCTGCGCCGCAGTCGCTCCGGCGAGTTCAACCGGGTGTTGAGCATCTCCACGGCGTGCTTGGCCAGGTCGTCGAGGCGATGCCGGACCACCGTCAACGGCGGCGAGGTCAGCGCCGTCCACTCGGCGTCGTGGAACACGACGACCGAGAGTTCCTCCGGCACCGAGATTCCCGCAGCGCGCAGGTGCGTGACCACGCTGGCCGACACAGCGGTGTTGCCGACGATCAGGGCGGTCGGCGGTTCGGGCAACGCGAGGACTCCGGACAGCGCCGAGTCGGCCTCGACGTGGCGGAAGGCGAGCTCGACGATCAGGGACTCGTCCTCGGTGACACCGCGTTCCCGCAACGCGCGCCGGTAACCGGCGATGCGCTCGCGGCCGGTCGAGGTCGTGCTCGGACCGCTGAGCAGCGCGATCCGCCGGTGCCCTCGTTCGACGAGCGCCGTGGTCGCCGAGTGCGCGGCGTGCTCGTTGTCCATCCCGACCACGTCGATGCCCGGGATGCGATCGATGAACCGGTCGACGAAGGTCAGCTCGACGCCGAGCTCGCGCATGTGCCGCCACGCCGAGGCGTTCTCGGTGCCCGGTGCCGCGATCACCCCGCCCACCCGCTTCTGCAGCAGCAGCTCGATGCTCTTGAGCTCCATCGCCGGGTCTTCCTGCGTGGTGGTCAGCAGCACCCCGAGCCCGGCGTCCGCGGCGTGCCGGACGATGTGATCCGCGAGCTGGGAGAAGAACGGGTTGGCGACGTCCGCCAGGACCAGGCCGATCGTGTTGGTGGTGCGGGTGCGCAGTTCACGCGCGGCGCTGTGCGGTCGGTAGCCGAGCTCCGAGATGGAGGCGAGCACCCGTTCCCGGGTCCGTTCGGACACCGAGCCGTTGGCGTTGACCACGCGGGAGACCACACCGGGCGAGACGCCCGCGTGCTCCGCCACGTCCTTGACCGTGGGTTCACGACCTCGCGCCATGGTCCCCTCTCTCGTCGGGTTCGGGTCCGCTCGCGCCAGCCTATGGGTTGACAGCGCAGCGGCCGGATGACACAAAGTACAACGTTGCACTCGGAGTATAACGTTATACATGACTGACGAAGGAGTCAGCATGCACGGCATCGGAGTCACCCGACCGCCCTCGGCAGCAACGGGATTCGTCGCAGCGGAGGTGCGGAGATGAGCACGCAGGACGCCGGTCTGCCCGCAGAGCAGGCGCGATTGCCGGAAGTACCCCCGGAACTGGCCAAACGTCGGCTCAGCTTCGGGACGATCGTGAAGTTCTTCGGCCCCGGGGCCATCATCGCCTCGCTGACC
Source organism: Saccharopolyspora ipomoeae (assembly GCF_029952525.1). GTDB lineage: Bacteria > Actinomycetota > Actinomycetes > Mycobacteriales > Pseudonocardiaceae > Saccharopolyspora > Saccharopolyspora ipomoeae. Next base: position 23,241 of record NZ_JASAOF010000010.1, on the reverse strand, counting down.
GTGGGCAGCGGGGAGACCGTGCTGGCCTCGCGGATGGGCGCGGTCTTCGGCTTCGCGGTGCTGTGGGTCGTCGTCGTGGGAGCCGTGGCCAAGGCGGCCGTCATCTACTCCTCCAACCGCTACATCGTGCTCACCGGGGAACATCCGATGCGCGGCATGGCACGGGTGATCCCGGGACCGCGCGGGTGGTTCCCGATGCTCATCGGCGCGCTCGCGGTCCTGTCGTTCCCGTTCGTGGCCAGCGCCCTGGCCTCGGGGATCGGCGGATACCTCAACCGGGTGGCCGGTGGTCCGGCCATCGCCTGGGGCCTGATGCTGCTCGTGCTGGCTGCGGCGATCGCCTGGTTCGGCTGGTACGCGCTGCTGGAACGCGCGCAGATCGCCATCGTCGCGCTCAAGGTCAGCCTGGTCGTCGTGGCGGTGTTCGCGGCCGATCCGCAGTGGCTGGAAGTGCTCGCGGGCTTCGTGCCGCAGCCCTTCGCCTACGAACCGTTCGTGCACGTCGAATACCCGGACATCGCCGCCGAGTCGGCGTGGGTGGAAGCCGTGGTGTTCATGGGCGGGCTCGGCGGCGGGATGTACGACTACATCGGCTACGCCGGGCTGATGCGCGAGAAGCGCTGGGGCGCGCTGGGACTGCCGGGCCGCGCGGACGACGTCCCGGTCGTGGAGCCGCTGTCGCTGCCCGACACCGACGAGGAGCGCCGCCGCGCGCGGGGGTGGTCTCGCGCGCCGCTGGGCGACGTGGTGCTCAGCTTCGCCACGATGGCCCTGACCGCGGTCGCGTTCATCATCACCGGCAAGGAGATCCTCGGCGCCGCGCACAACGTGCCCAGCGGCAACGACGTCCTGACCTACCAGGGCGATGTGCTGGGCGTGATCCACCCGGTCTTCCAGTACTTCTACATCGTCGCGATCATCATGGTCTTCCTGGGCACGATGTACGCGATCTGGGAGGTCTACACCCGCACCACGCACGAGTCGCTGTCCGCGGTGTCCGAGCGCGTGCACTCCGGTGGCGTGGCTCGGACGCGGCGCTGGGTGTACGGCTACGTGCTGGTCGGCGGCATCGCGCTCATCCTCACCGGCGGTGATCTCGTGAAGCTCATCAGCCCGGCCAACATCGTCGGCGGGACGGTCGCGGTGGGCGCCTACGGCTTCGGCCTGCTCGTCCTGGAGAAGCGGGTGCTCCCGGCGCGCTTCCGGATCGGCCGCGCCGGCCGGGCGCTCATCGCGGCGTCCTCGTTCGTCCTGCTGGTGGCCGGCCTGATCGCGCTGGCCCAGTACGTGGGGTTGGTCCGATGAGGACGATGACACCGGGGTACGCGATCGGCGCGGGCTGCTTCCTCCTGCTCGCCGGGTTCCGGTTGTCCGAGGGCTCGTGGGTGTGGGCGCTGGTGTTCACCGTCGCCGCGGCTTGCCAGGTCTACCTGGGGCTGCGGGCCGCACCGGCCACCGCACCCCGGCCGACGGCTGCCGCGACCGACCGCGAGCAGCGCACCTGGCGGTTGCTCGCCGTCTCCTCGTGCGGGCTCACCGCCGGACTCCTGGTCCTCCAACCGGCCCTCAGCCCGATCGCCGCCGCGACCGGCCTGTACTGCCTGTGGAGGCTCACCCACCGGCGTCCCGCCTGACCGTCCCGGGGTGGCACGATTTCAATGGAAACCAGGAATCCGATTTCAATGGAAATCAGATCCACGAGTTCCATGGAAATCGTGCCGCCCGGGAGGTCCGGATCAGAGTCGGCCCTTGGCCTCGTCCCCGCAGGGCAGGGCGGACATCGTCACCACGTCCGGGGCCGACTGGAGCAGGCCGACGACCTCGGCGTTGAGCCGGGCGACGGCGTCGGCGCGCTGGTGCGCGGCGAGCAGCTCCCGGGATTCCCACCGCTCGATGAGCACCAGCGTCTCCCCCGGTGCCTCGTGCAGGGCGTAGAGCAGGCAGCCCTGCTCCTCGTGGACGTCCGGGATCACCGATTTCAGAACGGTTTCCAGCTCGTCCCGCTTCCCCGGGACCGGGTGGAACACGGCGGTGACGACGACTTCTCGTGACATTGCGGTCCTCTCGGTGGCGATGCTCATCGGCGTGTTGCGGTGCTCGAACGTTCCAGGAATTCCGCCGGCACGCGCACCCTGCGCGGGGCGGGCGGAAGCTTCTGCCGCATCCGCGCGTGCACCAGGTCCACCGAGTGCAGCGCGAGCATGTCGATGGGCTGGCGGACGGCGGTCAGCGGTGGCCGGATCAGCTCGGTCCACGGGTTGTCGTCGAAGACCACCACCGAGAGCTCGTCCGGAACCGACACCCGGGCCTGCGTGAGCATCCGCAGCACTGCTCGCACCTGGGCCGTGTTGGCGACGACCACCGCTGTCGGCGGTTCGTCCAGGGCGAGCATCTGCGCCATCACGTCGGCACCGGTCTCGCCCCGGAACGGGACGGGCCGCACCAGCCGCTCGTCGAGATCGACGCCGCGTTCGGCCAGCGCTCGCTCGTATCCGCGGACGCGTTCGCTCCCGGTGGTGGTGTCCAGCGGCCCCGGGACGAGCCCGATGCGCCGATGCCCGCGGTCGAGCAGGTGTCCGGTCGCGGTGGCAGCGGATTCGACGTTCTCGATGCTGACGACGTCGACCTGGTCGAGCCCGTCGATGGCGCGGTCGACGAAGACCACCGGCATCTCCAGGTTCGCGAGCTTGTCCCAGTGCTCGACGTTGTGTCCGGTGGGCGTGCCGATCACCCCGCCCACCGAGCGGTCCAGCAGCGTGTTCAGGGCCTGCTGCTCCAGGTGCGGGTCCTCCTGGGTCGTCATGAGCACGACCTGCAGCTCACGAGATCGGGCTTCGGCGACGACGCGGTCGGCGAGGCGGGCGAAGAACGGGTTGGTGAGGTCGGCGAGCAGCAGCCCGATCGTGTCGGGCCGGTCCTGACCGAGCTGGCGGGCGGCCGCCTTCGGCCGGTACCCGAGCTGTTCCACCGCTTCCAGCACCGCGGCGCGCTTGGGCGCCGACACCGGCCCGGTGTCGTTGAGGACGCGGGAAACCACGGAAACCGACACGCCCGCGCGTCCGGCGACGTCGCGAATGGTCGCCGCTTTCTTCATCGCCCCTCCTCCACAGGACTGCTCGGACCCTAGTCCACGGCCGCCGGTCCCCATCCAGCCGTTGACACCCGGGAAACCGTGGTGGTACAAAACTGGAACCGTTACCACATGCTATCAGCTGGGGAGTTTCCGGTGAACTTGCACGATTTGCTGCTGGCCCGCGAGAACGACGGCAACCCGATCCGCGTCGGCGTCATCGGCGCCGGCCGGTACGGCACGATGTTCCTCGCCCAGGTCCGGAACACCCCGGGAATCCGGGTCGCGGCCATCGCCGACATCAACCTGGACCGGGCCCAGCAAGCGCTGAAGCTGGTCGACTGGCCGCAGGACGCGGTCACCGCGGACGTCGACGAGGCGCTCTCCGGCGACCGCACGGCCGTGGTGGCCGACGCCGCCGCGCTCTTCCGCGAGGACATCGACGTGATCGTGGAAGCCACCGGCAACCCGATCGCCGGTGCCGCGCACGCCCTGCGCGCCTTCGACTCCGGCCAGCACGTGATCATGGTGACGGTCGAGGGCGACGCGCTCGCCGGTCCGGCCCTGGCCAAGCGCGCGGCCGAACGCGGGCTGGTGTACTCGCTGGCCTACGGCGACCAGCCCGCGCTGATCATGGAGCTCGTGGACTGGGCGCGCACCTCCGGATTCGACGTGGTGTGCGCGGGCAAGGGAGCCAAGTACCTCCCCCACTACCACGAGATGAACCCCGACAACGTCTGGGAGCACTGGGAGTTCTCCCGGGAGCTCACCGATTCCGGCCAGCTCAACCCCTACATGCACACGGCGTTCCGGGACGGGACGAAAGCCGCCATCGAGATGGCCGCCGTCGCCAACGCGGCCGGGTTGACCCCCTCGGACGACGGCCTGACCTTCACCCCCGGCGACCTGGAGGAGATCGCCACGGTCTGCCGCCCGAAGGCGGCGGGAGGAGTGCTCGCCCACGAGGGCTCGGTGGACGTGATGTCGAGCGTGACCCGCGACGGCGAGTGGATTCCGCACAACACGCAGGAAGGCGTGTTCGTCGTCGTCAAGGCGACCAACGACTACGTCTCCGGCTGCTTCTCCGAGTACCCCTGGCACCCGGACCCGTCCCAGCGCTACGCGGCGCTCTACCGCCCCTACCACTACGTGGGCCTCGAACTGGGGATCTCCATCGCCAACGCCGTGCTGCGCGGAGTGCCGACCGGCGCGCCCAAGGGGTTCTTCGGCGACGTGGTCGCCACCGCGAAGAAGGACCTGCGCGCGGGTGACGAGCTCGACGGCGAGGGCGGTTACTCGGTGTGGGGCAAGCTCATCTCGGCGCGCGAGTCGGTCGAACGCGGCGCGCTGCCGATCGCGCTGGCCCACCACGTGCGGCTGCGTCGCGACATCCCGAAGGGGGCGACCCCGACCGTGGCCGACGTCGAGCTCGACGAGCGGTTCGACCAGGTGCTGGAACTGCGCCGGGAGACCGTGGAGCTGCTGGGCCGATGACTCCGTCCGACGAGGTGTCGCTGCTCGGGCTCGGCCCGATGGGCGAACCGATGGCGGCGAACCTGATCCGCGAACTGGGCTCGCTGACGGTGTGGAACCGGACGCCGGAACGCGCCGAGCGGGTCGTCTCGCTCGGCGCCCGGCAGGCCACGACGCCCGCCGAGGCCGCTGTCGACGTCGTGCTCACCGTGCTGCCGGACCTGCCGCAGGTCGAAGCCCTGCTCCCGGGCCCCGGAGGGCTGCTCGCGGGGTGGCGCGCCCGCGACGTCACGCGACCGGTACTGGTCGTGCACGGCACCGTCTCCCCGGTGGCGGTGCGCGAGTTCGCCGCTCGCCTCGCCGCGGAGCACGGCGTGCGGGTCGTGGACGCACCGATGAGCGGTGGTGTGCCCGGCGCAGAACGCGGTGAGCTGAGCCTGATGATCGGCGGCGACGAGTCCGCGGTGGAATCGCTGGCGCCGGTGTTCGACGCCGTGGCGCGAACCGCGGTGCGGATGGGCGGGACCGGGTCCGGTCAACTCGCCAAGGCGTGCAACCAGATCGTGGTCGCCGGAACGATCGCCGCGCTCTGCGAGGCGCTGACCTTGGCGGAACTGCACGGCTTGTCCAGGGCCGACCTGCTGACCGCGCTGGGCGACGGGCTGGCCGGCTCGGAAGTGCTGCGGCAGAAGGCCGAGCGCTGGCTCAGCGGTGACTACAGCGGCGGCGGCAGCGCCCGCAACCAGCTCAAGGACCTCGTCTTCGCCCGCGACGCGGCCGACGACGCCGGAGCCCCCTCCGACGTCGTCGACCTGCTGCTCGCCCAGTTCGACCGCGTGGTCCGCGCGGGCGACGGCGACCTCGACCACTCCGCCCTGCTCCGCACGATCACCCGCTGACCTCGGTCCCCTCTCGCACCGAGGGCGGGTTCCACCGCGACCACCTCACGTCCCGACGTAGGTGACGGGAGCGGGGTGTCGGGTCAGCGGGCGTAGAAGTCGGGGCGCTCGGCGAGGTCGACTTCCGCCCTGGTGGCGGTGGTTTGGGCTCGCACGCCCGCTTCGCAGGCGGCGGCCGCGGCGTAGCCGTCCCAGGTGGTGGCCGCGGTGGGGTCGGTGCGGCCGTGCCGGGCCGCGTCGGCCCAGCGCTGGAACTCGCGGTCGAAGGCGGCGCCGAAGCGGTCGCGGAAGTCGTCGCTGATCGTGCCGCCCCAGTTCCCGGAGCGGTGGACCAGCGGGCCGCCGTCGGCGCCGATGAGGGCGGTGCCCCGCTCCCCGACGGCCTCGCAGCGGACCTGGTAGCCGAAGCCGCAGTTGACGAAGATCTCGACGTCGACCAGTGCGCCCGAAGTGGTTTCCACGGTGACCACCTGCGGGTCCAGCAGCCCGTCCGGGGCCGCGGAACTCGACCGCGGAGCGCGGACGGTGACCGCCGCGATCTCGCTGCCGAGCAACCAGCGGGCGGTGTCGAACTCGTGCACCACCGAGTCGTAGATCATCATCTCGCTGGTGAACCCGGGCGGTGTCGCGGCGTTGCGGTGCACGCAGTGCAGCATCAGCGGTGCGCCCAGCTCACCCGCGTCGAGCAGCCGCTTGAGCTCGGCGTACTCGGCGTCGAAGCGGCGCATGAACCCGACCTGCACCAGGTGCTTCCCGCGGGCCTCCTCGGCTTCCACCACGCGCAGCGAGGACTTCGCGTCCGGCGTCAGCGGCTTCTCGCACAGCACCGGCACACCGCGCTCGATGGCCGCGAGCAGCAGCGGCTCGTGCACCGAGCCGGGCGAGGCGATCACCAGGGCGTCCACGGCGGAGTCGTCGACCACCTCGAAGGCGTCGGCGGTGGCGCGGGCGCCGAAGCCGCCCGCGACCTGCTGCGCCCGGTCCAGGTCGGGGTCGGCGACCGCGGCCAGCCGCGCACCGCTGATGCGCTCGTGGATCCGCAGCGCGTGATCGGCGCCCATCTTGCCCGCGCCGATGAGCCCGACGCGAAGTTGCTGTTCCTGCACGGGTTTTCCCTTCCTCTGGTGGCTTTCAGCGCTTGAGCTCGCGGGTGATGCGGTCGAGCATGAACGTCGACGACTCCACGGCGCGGTCCTCCCAGGCGAACACGCAGGCGGTGGCGATGCCGTCGAAGTTCATCTCGCGCAGCGTCGAGAAGAACGCGTCCCAGTCGACCTCGCCCTGGTCGATGTCCAGGTGCTGGTGGATGCGCGCGGGCGTGCCGGGCGGGTTGAGGATGTAGCGCAGCCCGGAGGACGCCTTGTGGTTGAACGTGTCGGCGATGTGCACGTGGGTGAGCTTGTCGCCGGCGTAGCGCAGCATCGCCGGGATGTCGGCTCCGGTGTCCTCGCCGGAGAGGTGGAAGGTGTGCGGCGCGCAGTACAGGTAGTTCACCCACGGCTCGTTGATCGCCCGCACCAGATCGACCGCGGGCGCGTTGACCTCGCAGAAGTCGTCCGGGTGGGCTTCCAGGTTCAGCGCGATGCCCTCGCGCTCGAACACCGGCAGCAGCTCCTCCATCGACCGCCAGAACGCCGCCTCGCTCTCGGCGGGCCGTTCCGGGCGGCCGTTGAACTCGGAGTTCATCTGCGTGCAGCCGAGCTCGGCGGTCACCTCGATCATGCGCTTCCAGTACCGCACCGCCGCCTGGCGCTCGGTCTCGTCCGGGCCGGACCAGCGGTAGAGCGGCAACACGCTGGCCAGCCCGACTCCGGTCTCGCGCAGGGCGGACTTGAGCTCGGCGACCCGCTCGTCGTCGGCGCGCGGGTGCAGGAAGAAGGGCATGAAGTCGTCGCGCGGGGACAGCTCGATGTGCTCGTAGCCGATGTCGGCGACCGTGCGCACCATCTCCCGGATCGGGAGCGCGCGGAACATGTGCGGATCGATTGCGATCTTCATGGGAGGTCCTCAGCGGAGAAGGGTTCAGGAGTAGCGGACGCGCAGCTCGGTTTCGAGCGTTTCCAGGGACTTGCCGCGGGTTTCCGGCACGAACTTGGCCACGAACGCGATGGCCAGCACCCCGACCGCGACGAACACCAGGAACGTGGTGGCGATGCCCAGCGCGTCGACCAGGATCGGGTAGGTCAGACCCACCAGGAAGTTCGCCGCCCACAACGTCAGGCTGGCCAGGCCGAACGCGAAACCGCGCATCTTCAGCGGGAAGATCTCCGAGAGCATCAACCACGTGACCGGTGAGGTCGCTCCCTGCTGGAACGCCAGGAAGGTCACGGTCAGCGCCAGCACCAGGACACCCCGCAGCAGCCCTTCGGGCATCGTCATCGACACCACCGCGAGGAGCAGCAGCGCGGTGGCCGTGCCCGCCTGACCGATCAGCAGCATCGGCCTGCGGTTGATCCGGCCGAGCAGGTAGATGCCGACGAAGGTGGCCAGCACCGAGATCACGCCGTTGGCGATGTTGGCGACGATCGCGCCGTTGGCCGAGAAACCGGAGCTCTTCAGGATCTGCGTGCCGTAGTACATGATCGTGTTCACGCCGCTGACCTGCTGCACCACGGCGATGCCGATGCCGACCACCAGCAGCCGCCGCACCCACGGCACCTTCAGGTCGGCCCAGCCCCCGGCTCGCTGCTGCTGGTCCTGCTCGGCCAGGCGCCGCACCTCGGCGAGCTCGGACTCGGCGCGCTGGGCGGTGCGGACCTGCCGCAACACCTCCAGGGCTTCGCCGAGCCGTCCCCGGGAGGCCAGCCAGCGCGGGCTCTCCGGCATCACCAGCATCCCGAACCACAGCACCACGGCGGGCAGCGAGGCGATGACCAGCATGTAGCGCCAGACGTGCGCGGATTCGCCGAGCGCCCCGGCGATCGCGGCGTTGAAGGTGAACGCCGCGAGCTGACCGCTGACGATCATCAGCTCGTTCTGCGTGACCAGCCGACCCCGCCGTTCCGCGGGCGAGATCTCGGCCAGGTAGGTCGGCACGGTCACCGAGGCGCCGCCGACGGCCAGGCCGAGCACGAAGCGGGCGATGACCATGAACGTGGCGCTGGGCGCGAAGGTGCAGGCCAGCGCACCGACGAGGAAGATCGCGGCGAGCCAGAGGATGATTCGCCGCCTGCCTCGCTGATCGGCGAGCCTGCCCGCGGCGAAGGCGCCGATCGTCGCGCCGAGCAGCAGCGAGCTGGTCACCAGACCTTCGGTGAGCGGGGTCAGCCCCAGATCGGACTGCATGTACGGCAGCGCACCGTTGATGACGCCGGTGTCGTAGCCGAACAGCAGACCGCCGAAGGTCGCCACGACGGTGATGACCTTCAACCTCCGGGACTGGGCCCCGGATCTCGGTTCGGTGGCAGGAGCGGGCACGTCGCTGTGCACATCGGACATTCGAACGGACTCCTTCGTAGGACGCCCAAAGGGGCGCACTGCAAACCTCTGGGTGCGAGAACCGCAGTTCCCGTCGGGGCGAGCACCGCCCCGGGTGGTGGTCAGCGGTGCTCGGGGCGGCGGGTTCCGGTGAGGCCGCATCCGCCGAGGTATTCGCGGGTGCGCACGGCGATGGGCATCGGCACGTCCGGTGCGCACGGGTAGAGGTCCTGCTCGACGATCACGAACAGCTCCGCGTCCAAGGTGGACAGTTCGCGCACGACCTCGCCGGGGTCGGGCACGCCGGCCGGGGGTTCGACGCACACGCCGCGCTGGACGGCCTCGCCGAACGACAGGCCCTCGGCGGAGACCTGCGCGAGCACCTCGGGGTCCATCTGCTTGATGTGCACGTAGCCGATGCGCTCGGCGAACCGCCGGATCAGGTCGAGGTTGTCGCCGCCGCCGTAGGCCACGTGCCCGGTGTCCAGGCAGAGGTTGGCGTAGCGGGAGTCAGTGGCGTCGAGGAACCGCTCGATCTCCGGCTGGGTCTGGATGTGGCTGTCGGCGTGCGGGTGCAGGCACAGCCGGACGTCGTGCTCCTCCAGCAGGATCTTGCCCAGCTCGTCGGCGGCCGATCCGAGCGCGCGCCACTGGTCGGCGCTCAGCTGCGGGGATTCGGTGAAAGCGCCCGTCTTCTCGTCCCGGAACATCGGCGGGATGAACACCAGGTGGTGCGCGCCGACGGCGGCGGTCAGCTCGGCGACCGCGCTCACCTCGGCGAGCATCCGCTCCCACTCCTCCGGCCGGTGCAGCGCGCCGAAGGTGGTGCCGCCGGAGACCTGCAGGCCCCGGGAGCCGACCTCGTCGGCGAGCCGCTGCGGGTCCAGGGGCAGGTAGCCGGGCGGACCGAGCTCCAGCCAGCGGTAGCCCGACTCGACGAGCTCGTCGAGGAAGCGGGTGTAGGGCACCTGGTGCTCGTCCTCGGGGAACCACACGCCCCAGGAGTCGGGGGCGGAACCCAGGCAGAGGTTGCCCGCGACGGTGCGCGGGGTGGTCTCGGACGTCGCTGTCATCGAACCCTCCTCGGTCCGGCGTGGTCGCCGGTGCGTCTCAATCGCCGGGATCGGCGAGAGGTCAGGTCTGGCGCGCGCCGACTAGCGCGCTCTAGTCTCGAACACTATGTTGGCGGTCACATCAATATGTCAAGACGTTCTGGCAAAGTCATTCGGCTTTCGAATGGGGCAGGATCGGCGACGTGATCGACGAACCCGCACGCCCTGACGGCACCGGCGGCCGACGGCCCACGATGGCCGACGTCGCCCGCGCCGCAGGGGTTTCCCGCGCGCTGGTCTCGCTGGTGTTCCGCAACAAGCCGGGCGCGGGCGAGGAGACCAGGCAGCGCGTGCTGCAGGCCGCGGACCGGCTCGGCTACCGGCCGGACACCGCGGCCCGGATGCTGGCCAGCCACCGCAGCCGCACGCTCGGCGTGATGCTGACCGTGCACCAGCCGTTCCAGGCCGACCTCGTCGAGGCGATCTACCCGGAGGCCGAACGGCTCGGCTACGAGGTCCTGCTGTCGGCCACCGCGCCGTCGCGCGACGAGGCGAAGGCGGTGGAAGCGCTGCTCAGCCACCGCTGCGAGGCGCTGATCCTGCTCGGCCCGCGCGCCGCGGCGGACCTGCTCGACGAGTGGGGGCGCCGGGCCGTGGTCACGGCGATCAACGCGCGCGAGGAGTCCACCCGGATCGACAACGTGCGCACCGCCGACGAGGCCGGTGTCCAGCAGGCCGTGGACCACCTGGTCGACCTCGGACATCGCGAGATCGTGCACGTCGACGGCGGCGACGAGCCCGGATCCGCCGAACGCCGCGCGGCCTACCGGAAGGCGATGGACGCGCGCGGTCTCGGCGAGCGCGCGCGGGTGCTCGCGGGCGCGCACACCGAGCAGGCCGGGCAGGACTCCGCCCGCCGGCTGCTCGACGAGGCGGAGCCGCCGACCGCCGTGCTGGCGAGCAACGACCGCTGCGCGCTGGGCGTGCTGCGCGCGTTCGCGCTCGCCGGCGTCGACGTTCCCGAGCGGGTCTCCCTCGTCGGCTACGACGACAGCCACGTCTCGCACCTGGCGTCCGTCGCCCTCACCACGATCCGCCAGGACGCCGAGCAGATGGCCCAGCACGCCGTGCGGCTGGCGGTCGAACGACTCGACGATCCCGCGCGCGCTCCGCGAGAGGTGGTGCTGGACCCCAAGCTGGTCTCCCGGGGCAGCACCGCCCCTCCGCGGTGAGCCCTCAGCCGTTGCTGGGGAAGCCGAGGTCGACGCCGCCGTCGCCGGGGTCCGGCCAGCGGGTGGTGATGACCTTGCCCCGGGTGTAGAAGTGCACCCCGTCGTTGCCGTAGACGTGGTGGTCGCCGAACAGCGAGTCCTTCCAGCCGCCGAAGGAGTGGTAGCCCACCGGCACCGGGATCGGCACGTTCACGCCGACCATGCCGGCGCGCACCTCCAGCTGGAAGCGCCGGGCCGCGCCGCCGTCGCGGGTGAACAGGGCGGTGCCGTTGCCCCACCGGGAGCGGTTGATCAGCGCCAGCGCCTCCTGGTAGTTCTCCGCGCGCACGACCGCCAGGACCGGGCCGAAGATCTCGTCGGCGTAGACGTCCATGTCCGGGGTGACCCGGTCGACGAGGCTGACACCGGTGAAGAACCCGCCCTCGTGGCCCTCGACGACCAGTCCGGTCCCGTCCACCACGACCTCGGCGCCCTGCTCGCGGGCCCGGGGCACGTAGGAGGCGACCCTGTCGCGGTGCTCGGCGGTGATCAGCGGGCCCATCTCGGAAGCCGGGTCGTCGCCCGGCCCGATGGTCAGCGCGCGGGCCCGGTCGGCGATCTTGCCGACGAGCTCGTCGCCGATCGGTTCGACGGCCACCACCACCGACACCGCCATGCAGCGCTCGCCCGCGCTGCCGTAGGCCGCCGACACCGCCGCGTCCGCGGCCTGGTCCAGGTTCGCGTCGGGGAGCACGAGCATGTGGTTCTTCGCACCGCCCAGCGCCTGCACCCGCTTGCCGTGCGCGCTCGCGGTGTCGTGGACGTGCTTGGCGATCGGGGTGGATCCGACGAAGCTGACGGCCTCGACGTCGGGGTGCTCCAGCAACCGGTCCACGGCGGTCTTGTCGCCGTGAACGAGGTTGAGCACGCCGTCCGGAACGCCCGCCTCGTGGGCCAGTTCCACCAGCCGCAGCGTCGCCGACGGGTCCTTCTCGCTCGGCTTGAGCACGAAGGTGTTGCCGCAGGCCAGGGCCACCGGGAACATCCACATCGGGACCATGGCCGGGAAGTTGAACGGGGTGATGCCCGCGACCACGCCGACCGGCTGGCGGATCGACTCCACGTCCACGCGGGTGGAGACCTGGGTGGAGGTCTCGCCCTTGAGCAGCTGCGGGATGCCGCAGGCCAGCTCGACGATCTCCAGACCGCGCGCGACCTCGCCGAGCGCGTCCGAGTGCACCTTGCCGTGCTCGGCGGTGATCAGCTCCGCGATCTCGTCGCGGTGGGCGTGGACGAGCTCCCGGTAGCGGAACATCACCTGCGTGCGCTTGGCCAGCGACGCGGTCCCCCACGGCTCGAAGGCCTTGGCGGCCGCCGAGACCGCGGTGTCCACTTCGGACACCGAGGCGAGCGGGACCTGCCCGGTGGCCTCGCCGGTGGCCGGGTTGGTGACCGTGCCGCGACGGCCGGAGGTGCCGTCGGCGTGCTTGCCGTCGATGAAGTGCTGGATGGTCTTCACTGCTTCCTCTCACAGGTGGTGGCGGCGCGCTGCCGCCTGGTCCTCGTAGCGCTTGCGTGCCTCGCGGGTCGATTCGCGGGTGGCGACCTCGGCGACCGGGACGTCCCACCACGCCTCGGGCGGCAACTGGGCCTTGGCCGGATCGGTTTCGACGTGGACCGCCGTGGGGCGGGGGTCCTCCCGGGCGTCGCGGAGGGCTCGGCGCAGCTCGTCGTTGGTCTCGGCCCGCAGGACCCGCATGCCCAGGCTCTCGGCGTTGGCCGCGAGGTCGACGGGCAGCGGCGCGCCGGTGAAGGTGCCGTCGTCGGTGCGGTAGCGGTAGGCGGTGCCGAACCGCTCACCGCCGACCTTCTCCGACAGGCCGCCGATGGAGGCGTACCCGTGGTTCTGGACCAGCACCAGGTTGATCTTGATGCCTTCTTGAACGGCGGTGACCAGCTCGGTCGGCATCATCAGGTAGGTGCCGTCGCCGACCAGCGCGAACACCTCGCGCGACGGATCGGCCAGGCGGGCACCGATCGCGGCCGGGATCTCGTAACCCATGCAGGAGAAGCCGTACTCGACGTGGTACTGCTGGGGGTCCTTGGCGCGCCACAGCTTGTTGAGGTCCTCGGGCAGCGAACCGGCCGCGTTGATGACCACGTCCCGCTCGCCCAGGACCTCGTCGAGCGCTCCGATCACCTCGGCCTGACCCGGGCGTTGGTCCCCGGCGCCGCGCGTGACCGAGTCGACGACCTCGGCCCACCTCCGCGCCCCGGCCCTGGCCCGTTCGGCGTGCTCGGCGGGAACGCGGTGGCCGGACAGGGCCTGCGACAGCTGCCGCAGCGCGGTGCGCGCGTCGCCGATCACCGGTGCGGCGGCCTGCTTGTGCGCGTCGATCGAGGCGATGTTGACGTTGACGAACCGCACGTCCGGGTTCGCGAACAGCGTCCGCGAGGCCGTGGTGAAGTCCGAGTAGCGGGTCCCGACGCCGATGATCAGATCGGCGTCGCGGGCCAGGTCGTCGGACACCTCGGTGCCGGTGTGCCCGATCGAACCCATCGCGCACGGGTGGTCGTGGCGCAGCGAGCCGCGACCGGCCTGCGTCTCGGCCACCGGGACACCGGTGCGCTCGGCCAGCTCGGCCAGTTCCCGCTCGGCTCCGCTGTGGTGCACACCCCCGCCGGCGATGATCAGCGGCCGGCGGGCTCCCCGGATCGCCTCGACGGCGTCCGACACCGACTCCGGGTCGGCGACCGGGCGGTGCACCCGCCACACCCGCTCGGCGAAGAACTCCTCCGGCCAGTCGAACGCCTCGGCCTGCACGTCCTGCGGCAGCGCCAGGGTCACCGCGCCGGTCTCCACCGGGTCGGTGAGCACCCGCATCGCCTCCAGCGCAGAGGGCATCAGCGCTTCGGGCCGCCAGATGCGGTCGAAGTAGCGCGAGACCGGGCGCAGGCAGTCGTTGACCGACACGTCCTTGGCGTGCGGCACTTCCAGCTGCTGCAGCACCGGATCGGCGGGCCGGGTGGCGAAGACGTCGCCGGGCAGCAGCAGCACCGGCAGGTGGTTGATGGTGGCCAGCGCCGCGCCGGTGACCAGGTTCGTCGCGCCCGGCCCGATGGAGGTGGTCACGGCGTAGGTCGACATCCGGTTGCGCTGGCGGGCGAACCCCACCGCCGCGTGCACCATCGACTGCTCGTTGCGCCCCTGCAGGTAGGGCATCCGGTCCCCGGACTCCAGCAGCGCCTGCCCCACACCGGCGACGTTGCCGTGCCCGAAGATGCCCCAGCAGCCCTCGATCAGCCGCTGCCGCACCCCGTCGCGCTCGGTGTGCTGGTTGGCCAGGAAGCGCACCAGCGCCTGCGCGACGGTCAGCCTGCGCGTCGTCATCGTCCCTCCACTTCGGACGGTGCTTGGTAGAGCGGTAGCCGGGCGTCGACCGGCTGATCGGCCCAGGTGCCGCGCACCCACGCGTGCGCGGGGTCGTCGCAGATCAGCCAGGCGCGATCCGGCGAGGGACCCGCCATGACGTTGAGGTAGTACATGTCGTACCCGGGCACCGCCATCGACGGCCCGTGCCAGCCGTCCGGGATCAGCACCACGTCCCCGCTGCGCACCTCGGCGAGCACGTCGGTGGCGCTGTCCGGACCCGACGGGTACACGCGCTGGTAGCCCACACCGGGCGTGCCGTGCGAGTCAGCGATCTCGAAGTAGTAGATCTCCTCCAGCCGCGACTCGCCCTCGCGGTCCTCGTCGTGCTTGTGCGGCGGGAAGGACGACCAGTTGCCCGCCGGGGTCAGCACCTCCACCGCGATCAGCCGGTCGGCCTCGAAGACGTGCGCCGCGCCGAAGTTGTTGACCTGCCTGCTGGCCTGTCCCGCACCCCGCAGCTCCACCGGGACTCCCGAGGCCGGGCCGTAGCGCGCGGGCAGCCGGTTCTCGCAGCGCGCGCCGGTCAGCGCGAACCGGCCACCCGCGGGGCTGCTGATCCGCACCTGCGCGTCCCTGGGCGCGTAGGAGAAATCGGTGACGCCGCCGAACACGCTCGTCCGCCCGGCCAGCTCGAAGGTCTCGCCGTCGCAGGTCACCGAGCAGGAACCGTTGAGCGGCAGCACGATCCACTCGCTGTCGCCGGTGTCGAACGCGCGCGACTCCCCGGCCGACAGCTCCAGCACGCGCAGCGAGGAATATCCCCAGCCGGCCGTTGCCGGGTCGACGAAGGTGCGGTACCCGTCGCGCGCCGATTCTCCGTCGGCGAGGTGAAATCCCTTGTTGCTCACCACTTCTCCCCTCCTACAGCAGGGCGACCGCGGCGTCGACCGCGCCCGCGACGTCGTCGTCGTGCGGGTAGAGCAGGCTCCGGCCCACGACCAGCCCGCGCACGTTGGGCAGTTGCAGCGCCTTGTGCCACCGCTCCTGGGTGGCCGCCGGGTCGTCGGGCACCTCGCCGCCCAGCAGCACCGTCGGCAGCGTGGTGGCCTCCAGTGCGCGTCCGATCTCGTCGAGCTCGTCGACCACCGGCACCTTGAGCCACGTGTAGGCCGAGGTGCCGCCCAGCCCGGAGGCGATCGCGATCGAGCGCGCCACCGCCTCGGCCGAGAGGTCGTTGCGCACCTTGCCGTCCACCCGCCGGGACAGGAAGGGCTCGACCATCGCGATCAGCCCGCGCTCGGCGAGCTCGTTGACGGCGTCGGCCGCGCCCTGCATGGTGTTCAGCGATCCGGGGTCGTCGAGGTCCAGCCGCATCAGCAACTTCCCCGCGTCGAAGCGCATCCGGTGCAGGTCCTCGGCGCGGTGGCCGGTGAACCGGTCGTCGAGCTCGAACGCCGAACCGGCCAGGCCGCCCCGGTTCATCGAGCCGATGACGACCTTGTCCTCCAGCGCCCCGAGCAGCAGCAGGTCCTCCAGCACGTCGGCGGTGCCCAGCACCCCGTCCACGCCCGGGCGTTGCAGCGCGGTGCACAGCCGGTCCAGCAGGTCCGCGCGGTTGGCCATCGCCAGCGGGTTCCCGCCCGCGGCCAGCGCGCCGCGCGCGGGGTGGTCGGCGGCGACGATCATCATGCGGCCGGATTCGCCCAGCAGCGGCCGTCTCGCGCGCAGCGCGGCGGCCTCGGCGATGGCCTCGGGTCGCGTCGCACGCGCGTCGAGCAGTTCGGTGATGTTCAACGGTGACACCCGGATCTCTCCTTCGGCGGTGCTCATGCGCTCAGCGCCGAGTTCTTGGACAGCGTCTCCTCGACCTCGTGCGCGTAGGGCATGGCCGAGGAGCACGCGAGGCGGCCGGCGACCAGCGCGCCGGCCGCGTTGGCGAAGCGCATGGTCCGCTCCAGCGGCCAGTCGTGCAGCAGTCCGTGGCAGAGCGCGCCGCCGAAGGCGTCGCCGGCCCCCAGGCCGTTGACGACGTCGACCGGGACCGGCGGCGCCACGGTCTTCTCCCCGCGGGTGCGCGCGAGGACGCCGTTCGGGCCCTGCTTGACCACCGCCAGCTCCACGCCGCGCTCCAGCAGCCGTTCCGCGGCCTCCTCCGGATCGCGGGTGCCGACGGCGGTCTCGACCTCGTCGAGGTTGCCGACCGCGACCGTGACGTGGGCGAGCGCCTCCTGGTACCAGCGGCGCGCTTCGCCCTGGTCCGGCCAGAACATCGGCCGCCAGTCCAGGTCGAAGACCGCGGTGCCGCGCTTGGCCCGGTGGCGCAATGCGGCGAGCGTCGCCGAGCGGCTCGGCTCCTCGGCCAGCCCGGTGCCGGTCATCCAGAAGATGCGGGCGTCGGCGATGGCGCTCAGGTCCAGCTCGTCCTGGTAGATCTCCAGGTCAGGAGCTTTGGGGCGGCGGTAGAAGTACAGCGGGAAGTCGTCCGGCGGGAACAGCTCGCAGAAGGTGACCGGGGTCGGGTACTGCTCGACGGAGCTCACCCACCGGTCGTCGACGTCGAAGCCGCGCAGCGCCTGGTGGACGTACTCGCCGAACGGGTCGGCTCCGGTGCGGCTGATGACCGCGCTGCGGTGGCCGAGACGGGCGGCGGCGACGGCCACGTTGGTGGCGGTGCCGCCGAGGTACTTGCCGAACGTCTCCACCTGCGGCAGCGGAACACCGGTCTGCAGCGGGTAGATGTCGACCCCGATCCGACCCATCGTGATCACGTCGAACGGATCGCTCATCGCAGATGCCCTCCATCGGGACGCGGCCGCTCGCGGCGGCCGGAGCACGGACTCCCCTTGTCTACGTGCGCGCCACATCGCTGTCAAGACTTTGTCAGCACATACGGACTTATTTACGTCGTGTGTTCTTGATATCGTGGCGACGTGACGGCCATGCGACACCGATCCCAGGAACCGCAGTGGGATCCAGCCAGGCAGATCTCGGTCGACCACCACAGCCCGGTCCCGCTGTACTTCCAGGTGGCGAGCCAGATCGAGGAGGCCATCGCCTCCGGCGCGCTGCCGGTCGGCGCGCGCCTGGACAACGAGATCGAACTGGCGGGCAACCTGGGGCTGTCCCGCCCGACCATCCGGCAGGCCATCGGCTCGCTCGTCGACAAAGGACTCGTGGTCCGCAAGCGCGGCGCGGGCACCCAGGTGGTCTTCAACCGCGTCAAGCGCTCGCTGGAGCTGAGCAGCCTCTACGACGACCTCAGCGGCATCGACCAGCACCCCACGACCCGCGTGCTGACCAACGAGCTCTGCCACCCGCCCGAGGAGGCGGCTCGCGCCCTGGGACTGTCCGAAGAGGACGAGGTCCTGCACCTGGAGCGGGTCCGCTACGCGCGCGGCGAGCCGATCGCCCGGCTGCGCAACTACCTGCCCGCCTCGCTGATCACGCCGACCGACGAGGACCTCACCGACCGGGGCCTCTACCAGCTGCTGCGCGCGGCGGGCATCCACCTGCACGCGGCCCAGCAGACCATCGGCGCCCGGACCGCCGCGGACGACGAGGCCGAACTCCTCGACGAGCCCGCCGGGGCCGCGCTGCTGACCATGCAGCGCATCACCCACGACCACACCGGCGCCATCGTCGAGTTCGGCACCCACGTGTACCGGGCCTCCCGCTACAGCTTCGACCTCACCCTCCGCGGGGACACCTGAGGTGCCGGTTCGCGCTTCGGCAACCCACCGAACGACGCAACTGACTCGGCGTGATGCACACTCGTCGGGATGCTGCTGACCGGAAAGGGCGTGTGGTGACCGAAGTGCCCGAGGAGGAACCCCGCGTTCCGCTGCGCGACCAGGTCCACGACGAGCTGCAGGCCCGGATCAGCGACGGCCGGTTGCGGCCCGGCGACCGGATCTTCGAGCAGGAGCTGGCCATCGAGTTCGGCGTCTCCCGCGTGCCGGTGCGCGAGGCGATCCGGATGCTGCAGAGCGCCGGGATGGTCGAGGTCCGACCGCGGCGGCGCGGCGTGTTCGTGCGCAGCCTGGACCGCCAGCAGCTGGAGGAGCTCTTCGACGTCCGCGAGGCCCTGGAGGCGCTGGCGGCCAAGCTCGCCGCCGAGCGCAGCGAGTCCGCCGACGTCGAGCACCTGGGCGAGCTGGTCGCGCGAGCGCGGGAGGCGTTGGAGTCGCAGGACACCGACGCCATGTCGGAGGCCAACACCGAGTTCCACGACAAGCTCGTCGCGCTGTCCCGCAACGACCTGCTGGCGTCGATGCTCGAACCGCTGCACGGCAGGCTCGCGGCGCTGTTCCGGCTGAACCTGGAGCCCGAGCGGGTCTGCGGCGAGCACGAGGAGCTCTACTCCGCCATAGCGGCCGGCGACGCCGAGCGGGCCGCCGAGCTCGCCCGGGGGCACGTGCGCGCGAGTCGCGCGATGGTCCTCGAACGCATGGTGTTCTGAGCCCCGATCCCACCCTTGACCTGCGGAACTCCCCAGCCGTAAGTTACGTATACATTCGAATATACTTTTGTATCGTGGAACTTCAGGGGAGGTAGCGCGGTGGCTCAGCCTTACGATCTGGTCTTCCGGGCGCAGCGGCTCATCGGGCCGAACGGCGAGACGTCCGGCAGCGTCGGCATCCGGGACGGCCGCATCGCCGCCGTCGACGCGTTCGACGCCGAGCTGGACGCCCACCGGGTCGTCGAGCTCGCCGGCGACGAGGTCCTGCTGCCCGGGCTGGTCGACACGCACGTGCACGTCAACGACCCCGGCCGCGCCGAGTGGGAGGGCTTCGAGACCGCCACCCGCGCGGCCGCCGCGGGCGGCGTGACCACCATCGTCGACATGCCGCTCAACAGCCTGCCGCCGACCGTCGACGTCGACGCGCTGGAGCTCAAGCGCAAGACCGCCGCGGCCAAGGCGCACGTCGACGTCGGGTTCTGGGGTGGCGCGATCCCCGGCAAGCTCGACGAGCTGCGGGGCCTGCACGAGGCCGGGGTGTTCGGCTTCAAGTGCTTCCTGCTGCACTCCGGGGTCGACGAGTTCCCGCCGCTGGACTCCGCCGAGCTCGACACCGCGCTGCGGGAGCTGGCCGGGTTCGACGCGATGATGATCGTGCACGCCGAGGACTCCGAGGCCATCGAGCAGGCGCCGACCCCGCACGGCGAGGACTACGGCGACTTCCTCGCCTCCCGCCCCAAGGGCGCCGAGAACCTCGCGATCGCCCAGGTCATCGAGCTGGCCCGGCGCATCGGCGCCCGCGTGCACATCCTGCACCTGGCCTCCGCGGACGCGCTGCCGCTGATCGCCTCGGCCCGCGCCGACGGCGTCCGCGTCACCGTCGAGACCTGCCCGCACTACCTGAGCTTCACCGCCGAGGAGATCCCCGACGGCGCCACCCAGTTCAAGTGCTGCCCGCCCATCCGCGAGGCCGCCAACCGCGAACTGCTGTGGAAGGCGTTGGCGGACGGCACGATCGACTGCGTCGTCAGCGACCACTCCCCCTGCACTCCCGAGCTCAAGCGCCTCGACATCGGCGACTTCGGCGTCGCCTGGGGTGGCGTGTCGAGCCTGCAGCTGGGCCTGCCGGCGATCTGGACCCAGGCGCGCCAGCGCGGGTACTCGCTGTCCGACGTCGTGACCTGGATGGCGCGCAAGCCCGCCGAACTCGCCGGGATGCGCACCAAGGGTTCCATCGCCGTGGGCAACGACGCCGACCTGTGCGTGTTCGCCCCGGACGACGCCTTCGTCGTCGACGTCGCGAACCTGCAGCACCGCAACCCGGTCTCGGCCTACCACGGCCGCCCGCTGGCCGGCGTCGTCCGCAGCACCTGGCTGCGCGGCACTCAGATCGCCGGCAACGGCACCGACACCACCGCGCCCCAGGGCAAGCTCCTCACCCGCGGCGAGGTGTGAGCGTCACCAGGCGACAGTTCTAGTGAAAACTGTCGCCTCGCGAAGGGGACGATTTCAGCCAAAACCGCCCCCTGCCAACGCTCACTGTGACAACAGCCGTTGGCAGGGGGCAGTTTTAGTGAGAACTGTCCGGACGAAACGGACATGATCATGGGGTGATTCGAGGAAAAACTGTCCCCGCGCGAGGGAGGCACCCCACGCGACCACGAAGCCGGGCCCCGAGGATCGGGTCCCGGCTTCGCCGTGCTCAAGGCCGTCAGGACGGGGGCCAGTTGGTCATCTCCTTGGGGCGCGGGGGCGCGTAGGTGCGGACCTTGGAGGTCTTCAGGCCCAGCCGGACCAGGGACTCCGCGATCGTCACCGCCGCCGTGACGCCGTCGACGACCGGGACGCCGGTGCGCGCCACGACGCGCTCGGACAGTCCCGCCATGCCGCCGCAGCCCAGGCAGATCGCCTCCGCCCGGTCCTCGCGCACCGCGCGGACCGCCTCCTCGGCGATGGCGTCCACCGCCGCCTGCGGGTCGCGCTCCAGGTCCAGCACCGCCATGCCGCTGGCCCGCACCGACGCGCACCGGTCGCTGAGACCGGCCGCGCGCAACCGGTCCTCGATCAGCGGGACCGTGCGGTCGAGGCTGGTCACGACCGAGTAGGTGCGGCCCACGAACTGCGCGGTGGTCGCCGCGGCCTCGGTGATGTCCACGACCGGCACGTCGAAGAGCTCCTGCAGACCCTCCCGGCCGTGCTCGCCGTAGCCGGCCTGGATGATCGCGTCGAACGGCTCCGGGTAGGCCTTCACGGCCTCCATCACCGCGATCGCCGCGAGGTAGCTCTCGTAGTTGCCCTCGACCGACTCCGCGCCGAAGGACGGTGTCAGCGGCACGATCTCGGTTCCGGGCGCGGCCACCGAGGCCGCCTGCTCACCGATCGACTCGGTGATGGACTTGGTCGTGTTGACGTTCACGACGAGGATGCGCATGGACTCGACTTTCTCGAAATTGCTTGCAGCGGAGGATCATTCCGCCGCGACGGCGATGGACTCGCCGTCCACGTCCTGGGCGTCGGGCCTGCGGTCGCCGATGACCGCGTAGATGATGGCGCCCAGGATCGCCCCGATGAACCAGGAGAACCCGCCGACCGCGCTGAACGCCGGAACCAGCGCCAGCACCACCGCGATCGCGGCGGCCGGGATGAACGCCCACACCGCCTTGGGGTTGTAGCCACCGGTGTAGTGGTACTCGCCGTCGGCGTTCTCGGTGTAGAGCTCGGGGACGTTCACGCGGGTCTTCCGGATCAGCCAGTAGTCGGCCATGATCACGCCGAACAGCGGGCCGAGCAGAGCCCCGAGACCACCCAGGAAGTAGTTCACCACGACCGGGCTGTCGTAGAGGTTCCAGGGCAGGATGACCAGGCCGATGATCGCGCTGACCAGGCCCGCGCGCCGGAAGTTCAGCTTCTTCGGGAAGAGGTTGACCAGCACGTAGATCGGGGCGACGAAGTTGGCCAGCAGGTTCACCGCGATCGTGAGCACGATCAGCGCGAGCGAGGCCAGCGCCAGCAGGTAGGTGTTGGGGATCGTCTGCACGATGTCGGTCGGGCTGGTGATCACCCGTCCGTTGATCTTGAACTGGGCTCCGCTGAGCACCACCACGATCCCGGCGAAGAACAGCATGTTGACCGGGATGCCGACCAGGTTGCCCACGACGATCGAGCTGCGGCTCTTGGCCGAGCGGGTGAAGTCGCAGAAGTTCAGCACGAACGTGCCGTAGATGACGACCCACAGCGCGGCGCCCTGCAGGATCTGCAGCCACATCGCGCCGCCGGTCAGCGGCTGGGCGGTGGACATCGAGATCGAGAAGTCGGCGCGTGCGAACATCCAGATCGCCAGGCCCAGCATGGTGATCAGCGTCGTCGGCGCGGCCACCGCCATGTACTTGCGGATGACGTGCATGCCGTAGCTGACGATGAGGACCTGCACGGCCCACAGCGCCAGGAACGTGATCCAGCCGAGCAGCGAAAGTCCCAGCACCGACTGGTCTTCCAGCGATTTCAAGCCCGGGAAAATCGCCACGAGCAGCGCGTCGAGCACCGAGGAGGCCAGGTAGGTCTGGATGCCGAACCAGGCGATCGCCACGACGCCGCGCACCGCGGCCGGGATCTGCGCGCCCTTGGTGCCGAAGGCGATGCGGCTCATCACCGGGAACGGCACGCCGGCCTTGTGCCCCATGTAGCCCGACATCGTCAGCAGCAGGAACAGCAGCGCGGAGGCCAGCACGAAGGCGGCCAGGATGCCCCAGACGTTGAGCCCGAGCGCGAACAGGCCGATCGCGAAAGCGTAGTTGCCGAGGCTGTGAACATCGTTGGCCCACAACGTGAAGACGTTGTAGGCGCCCCAGCGGCGGCCGTCCTTCTTCGTCGGCGCGAGGTCGTAGCTGTACAACCGCTCGCTCGACGCGGGAGGGATGTCCAAACCGGACCGGTCGTTCGTGGCAGTCACCAGCCGCCTCCAAAGCCCCCACTCCGCGACATTGCTGGAGTGGATCGAGTTTCGCGATGCGAAAGTATACGTGAGAGTTGGGAAGACCGTAGGCGGTGTTCACGGCCTCGTCAACACTCTCCGGCCGAGCGGCCGAGTGTGATCTCCTCCGCGGCTCCGGGGGCTTCCGCACGGCGTCGGCGTTGCTTATCCTGCACCCGACCCCGCTTTTGTATACATGGATTGTGCAGGTCATGGCCTTGCACTGGGTTCGGGGTTGTCGAGGAGGAGCCAGCTTGAACTCGCCGTCGTACTTCGCGCCTGCCGGTGGGCTGCCGCCGCAGACCGATCTGCTCACC